>NC_014918.1 GCF_000185905.1 Mesorhizobium ciceri biovar biserrulae WSM1271 | reverse complement strand
CTACTTGGCCTTCGGCGTCGTCAAGGCCACGCCGTAGGCTAGGAGAAAGCCAGCAAAGGCCAGAACCCATGCAACGCCGGCGACATTGACGATCGCGTCCTTAGGGAGAAAAACCGCAAGGATTCGTGACAAGGCAGCGATCAGGATCGCCGCGAAGACAACAATGGTTTGCAGTCCGGCCCGTAGTTGCCGGCCGGTATGGCCAAGCGTGGCGCGGGCCATCACTGCGACCGTCATTGACCCGACGGCGCCGACGCCGAACGCATGCAGCCCGGCAGCGACCGGTACGATTGCGGGCAAAAGGATCGACGCCGAAACCAACGCAAAACCGACGGGCACGAAAGCATATGCAAGGTGGAGGATGAGCACGAGCGGATCCCGCAATGTGCGTTCGCCAGCCCAGCGCGACAGACGCCACACCTGGCAGATTGCAGCGACGGCCATAAGCATTCCTGAGACGCGGTTGTGGGGGGCGAACGTCCACGCTCCCAGCGCGATAGCTGAGATGGCTATCGATGCGATGTCAAAACGGCCGAACGGTGCAGGCAGCTTGCCAGGATTTTCCCGGGCGAGCCAGTTGCGTGTGAAGCTCGGAATGATACGCCCACCGATCAGCGAGATGAGTACGATCCCCGCAGCCATACCGAGCCTGCGGCTGATGTCGGATGTGCCTTGAAGGTGCGCCTCGATATGGAACATGCCGTTGGCGCACGCCATCACGACAAGCGGCAGCAGCACCTTGAGGTTGCGCCAGTTGCGTCCGGCGATGATTTCGCGGGCGGCGGCGGCAGCCACCACAAACAGAAATGAGCCATCGATCACCGCGGCTGCTTGCCAGCCGATGTCGGTCGAGAAGTAGACAGCGGCGCGCCCGGCAAGCCACAGGACGACCAGCGCCAGCAGTGGCAAGCCTTGTACGGGCAGCCGGCCAGTCCAATTGGGGATGGCGGTCAGCAGGAACCCGGTAACGATCGCCGGCAGATAGCCGAACAGCATCTCGTGAATGTGCCAGTCGACGGCAACGAACGCACTGTGGGCATCGACTTCGCCGGCATATATCGGCAGCCAAAGCAGAATGGAGAGCGCGGCATACAGCGACCCGAGGAAGAAGAAGGGCCTGAATCCGTAGGAAAGAAATGCGGGTCCTGTGTAGGCCCGCAGGCGTGGAATCCCCATGATTTGCGTCTCCAAATGAACAGGGCCGGATGAACCGCCGCCCTCGGTCCGTCCGGCCCTCGCCTGCCCTCATGCGGCAGGCATGGCTGTATCGATTGCCGATCAGTTGACCGGAACCTGGGTGAACAGGTCGGCGAACACCGTCTTTGCCTTCCCGGGATGCTTGACCGCCTTGGCGGCATCGAGATTGACCGGCTTTCCGACAACGATCAGGGCGACCATGCCCATGCCGTAGTGAGGCGCGCATTTGACGCCGTAAACGCCCTCCTTTGTCAGCGTAACGGTGATTTCCTCGCTGGGCTTTCCCTTGAAGGGCTCGGCGCCGTCTGGAAGCATGCCTTTGATTGACTCGGCATCATGGCTCTTGTCGGTCGGCACGAACTTGACGGTGTCGCCAGGGGCTGCCTTGACGAAGGCCGGCTGGAAAACCATGGCGCCCTTTTCGCCCTTGTTGAGCATCTGCACCATATGCTCTTCGGCGCTTGCGCCGCCGGCGAGCGCCAGGATAGAGACTGCGGCGGCGAGGATGGAGAGTTTCATCGATTTGTCCTTTGTTTCGTCTTCGCGGCATTGCGCCGTTCCATGCCATTTAGCCTGACGCGGCTGGGAACAATTTGCGCTGGCGCAAACTCAGGATAAGAAAGGTCTTCCGCACGACTGATGCGGAACCGTAGGGCCGTGAGGAATCGCTTGGCTGCGCTGGACCGATCGCTGATTTCGCGACTGCCGCTCTTCCAGGGTCTGACGCCCGACGAGCAGAGCGAGATCCTGCGGGATGCGCGGTCGTCTCGCTATGCCAAGGAGACTGCGATCTTCGAGCAGGAAGCCGAGGCTCATTCCTTCTTCGTGCTGATCGCCGGGCATATCCGTGTCGTTCGCACCACACCGGACGGACAACAGGTCATCGCCAGATACATCAGCGAAGGCGAGATTTTTGGCGTCGCCGCGGCACTTGGCCGAACGACCTACCCAGCCAGCGCAATTGCGGCGGTGGACTGCGTGGTGCTCGCCTGGCCAAACGCTCTGTGGCCGGACCTGGCGGGATGCTTCCCAGTGTTTGGGGCGGCCACATACAGGACGGTTGGAACCAGGCTGCAGGAGACGCAGACGCGGGTCGTGGAGATGTCCACCGAGCAGGTGGAGCAGCGGGTTGCGCATGCGCTTCTGCGACTGGCAAACCAGACCGGCCGAAAGACCGACAGCGGCATCGAAATCGATTTCCCGATTTCCAGGCAGGACATTGCCGAGATGACGGGAACGACGCTGCACACCGTCAGCCGCTTGCTCAGCAAGTGGGAAGACAATGGGATAATCGTCAGCGGACGCCAGAAGGTCACCGTGAAGGATGCGCACCGCCTTGTAGTTCGGGCCGAGAACCGGGACAAGCGCTGATCTCATTCTCTGCGGCGGACAGTCGCTTCCAGGTCGGCGATGAAACGGCTTTCATCGACGTGGTGTTCAAGGCACGCTTCAGCCACGGTATGGAATGTGCCGATCGGGCAGCCGACGCACAGCATCTTGTATCTCAGCACCACAGCCACCGTTGCCGGCCATTTCCTCATGATTTCGTCAACGACCATGTCGGGGTCAATCGAACTGGGTTGCTTCACGATGAAGTCTCCGCGATTTGCGAAGCCTCTTCATAAATCGCGTTCGGACCGCTCTCGTTGCGCTTTCGCAATCTGAAAATGATTCAGATCAAGACACGGCGCGCGCGACCTCGATAAGCAATGGGATAAAGTATCTGAGGAGGTTGGCATGCAAGCCAAAACCATAATGACCACACCGGTCGTTGCAATTGATCCGTCTGCGTCGATCGCCGATGCAGCCGGATTGATGCTCTCCAGCAAGATCAGCGGGCTTCCCGTCATTCGCCGTGACGGCGCGCTGGTGGGCATTATCAGCGAGGGTGATCTCCTGCGCCGTGAAGAGCTGGGCACTCAGCGCAAGCGCCCACGCTGGCTGGAGTTTCTTGTCAGCCCGGGACGAGTTGCCGAAGAATATGTCCTCGCCAACGGACGACGGATCGAAGAGGTGATGACCGACAGCGTCGTCACGGCATCCCCCAATGCATCGCTTGCCGAGGTCGTCGAGTTGATGACGCATCACCGCATCAAACGCGTCCCGATCGTCGACGGCGATAAAGTTGTCGGAATGATTGCCCGTTCCGATCTTCTTCGTGCGTTACTTGACATGCAGCCAGCCTCAACCCCGATGGCCATTGACAACGAACAGATACGCCAGAGCATCGTCGCGGAGCTTGCAGCGCAGAAATGGGCTCGAAATGAGCTGATCAATGTCACTGTCGACAAAGGGATCGTAAAACTGAACGGCGCCATCTTCGACGAGCGCGAGCGCCGGGCAGCAATCGTCGCGGCCGAAAATGCAGCCGGCGTTAAAGGCGTTGAGGACAATCTGTTTTGCGCCGAGCCGTTGTCCGTCATCCTGGTCTCGTAGCCAAGGGCTAGCACCACCATTTCCCGGGGCGAAATGTGTGCTTGGCCGCCCGACGTTCTAACGCTGTCCGGCCACATGTTGTAGCCGTGCGATCAGGTCGCGGTTGCGGCAATAGTCTGGCGGAGCATCGGCTTGCTCGTTTTGGTCGAGCCAAGTCGAGCATTCGTCCTGATGGCCGCAGGATCGGCAGCGGTTGACCGCACGATCGGTGACGGCTGCATGGTCCGCCACCACTTTCAACTGCCTGTCGACACCCAGCTTGCGCATCATGCGACCCATCAACGCGACCCTGGCGTCGACTGAAATCAGGTAGTCGAGAAAGCTCATCTTGGTCACTCCTGCCTTATGAGACTCATAGCCATGCAGGCAGCCGACGACTTGATCTCGATCAACCGACGGAGCCGTCGCCGGGCCAAGGCGGCGAAAGGGGTAGAGTGAAGTTCCTGGACCCCACCGCGTACTCGGCTGCTGGGGCGTCCACCCATCAATACGACATGAAGCGGTTGATGCCGCTTTCCTCAATCAGCGAGCGGGTTATCCCGCCGAACGCCCATTCCCGCAGACGGCTGTGCCCATAGGCACCCGAGACGATCAGGTCCGCATGGATCGACCGCGCAAATGTCAGCAACCTGTCGCCGTCTGGGTCGCCGGCGATCAGCTCAGTTCCTGCCATGATGCCGTGATGTTCGAGAAAGACCGCGACGTCGGCAAGGCTGTCGCGGATACTCTTGTCGCGGTCGGTATCCATTGTGGCAATAACGACTTCGTTGGCCGTGGCCAGAAGGGGCAACGCATCTGCTATCGCCCGCCGCGCTTCCCTGGTGTCCTTCCAGGCAACAAGAACGGTTTTTGCCATGACAGGCTCGACATTGCTCGCGGCAACCAGGACTGGCCGCCCAATACCAAGTACCAGACTGCCGACGTCCACTGCACGGAAGACATTTCCCCCCTTCTCGCTGCCGGTGACAATAAGATCGGCGGATCGAGCCGAAATGCTCAGGAAACGGGTTGGGCTGCAAACAGCTTGGCCCCATTCGCTAAAGATCGATGCAGGAAGCAGCCTCTCGAACTCGGCGCGTAATTCGGCAAGCCGCTTTTCGATTTCGGTGTGCTGGATCTGCATGACCTCGCCTTCGTAGACCATACCGTCGCCGGTCGCGACCAAGGGCGGAACATCCGCAGCCGCCAGACCGATGAGACGGGCGCCAAACCGTTCCGCGAGCTCGATCCCCAGCTTTACAATAGGTGCGGGAGGCGCATCGATGGCGAGGTTGACGATGATCGACTTGTAAGACATTGCGGGCGCCTTTCGCTGAACGATGGAATGCGGGATGAATTGCATTCGACAGCGTCCAATGCCTTGATGCGCATCAAAGGCCGGCAACTGCATCTGCGTTCGAAAACCTCGGCTCGATCCGTTTTGCGTGTGCGGCGAGAAGTGATAGTTAGCCCCGGTAGCACCGTCGAACCCAGGAACTTCAGGTGATCAAAGACGAAGCACTCAGTTTGTCACCCGGCGGGACGACACTGAAATCATTGTTGTCTCAAATGTTCGATCAGGCACCAGGCTTTATAGCGCTGCTGCGCGAGCCAGGTCACATTTTCGAGCTGACCAATGCCGCCTACCAGCGATTGACTGGCCACAGGCAAGTGATTGGAAAGTCAGTGCGGGACGCCTTTCCCGAGCTCGAAGGGAATGGGTTTTTCGAACATCTGGACCATGTGTACATGACCGGCGAGCCCTACATTGGCCACGGGGTGAAGGTCGGCCTTCGCAACATAGCCGACGGCCCGGTCGAAGAGCGCATCCTTGATTTTGTTTATCAGCCAGTCAAGGCTGACGATGGCCGGATCACCGCGATCTTCATTGAAGGTACTGATGTCAGCGAACTCTCCTTTGCAAATGCAGCACTTCGGCTGCGTGAGGACCATTTGCGGTCGATCCTGGCAACAGTGCCGGACGCGATGGTCGTCATCGACGAGCAGGGTGGGATTCAATCCTTCAGCACCGCTGCCGAAACGCTGTTCGGCTACCAGTCAGGCGAAGTCATCGGTCAAAACGTGAAAATGCTGATGCCCTCGCCCTACCGCGACGAGCATGACGCCTATCTGCTTCGCTACCTGACGACGGGAGAGCGCCGGATCATCGGGCTCGGCCGCACCGTGACCGGGGCACGCAAGGATGGCACGACTTTCCCGATGGAGCTTTCCGTTGGCGAGATGCATCCGGGGACGGGACGTTTCTTTACCGGCTTCTGCCGCGACTTGACCGAACGCCACCGGGCAGAAGCAAGAATCCAGGAGCAGCAGCAGGAACTGCTGCACATGGCGCGGTTCACCGCACTCGGCGAGATGGCCTCAACGCTTGCTCATGAGATCAACCAGCCGCTCACCGCCATCACGAACTACCTCAAAGGCAGTCGTCGGCTGCTTGAGAAGAGCCGGGACGAGAATGCGCCCATGCTTCGGGATGCCGTGGAAAAGGCAGCTGAGCAGGCCTTGCGGGCGGGCGACGTCATCCGTCACCTGAGGGATTTTGTAGCTAGGGGCGAAAGCGAGCGCCAGGTCGAACGACTGCCAATGCTGATCGAGGAAGCCGCCTCCCTAGCCTTGGTTGGTGCAAGAGAGATAAATCTCCTCGTCAGCTACAAGCTTGATCCAGTCGCCGAACTGGTCTTAACCGACCGCATCCAGATTCAGCAGGTTTTGCTCAACCTGATGCGCAATGCGGTTGAGGCTATGCAGGACTCGCCGCGCCGCGAATTGAAAGTCACAACAATTGCCCGGGATGATGGGATGGCCGAGGTAAGCGTGATCGATACTGGCCCGGGTCTCGCGCCGGAAGTCTCGGCTCAACTCTTCCAGCCGTTTGTAACCACCAAGAAGCAAGGCATGGGTGTCGGTCTCTCCATTTGCCGCACCATCGTGGAATCGCACGGTGGTCACATATGGGCCGAGGCGATGCCGACTGGCGGGACCGCCTTCCGATTCACCTTGCGCATTGTGGAGAAGGAAGAGGTCACAAATGGCCGGCAGTGATCTGGTGCACGTGGTTGACGACGACATGGACGTGCGCAAGTCGCTCGGTTTTCTTCTGGCGACTGCAGATTTTGCAGTACGCCTGCACGAATCGGCCACGGCTTTTCTCTCGACGGCAAAGGGCGACCTCGACGGCTGCATCGTCACCGACGTGCGCATGCCGGGCATAGACGGCATCGAATTCCTGCGCCAACTGAGATCCGGCGGGCATACAATTCCAGTTATTGTCATGACGGGCCATGCCGATGTGGCGCTCGCCGTTCAGGCAATGAAGGAAGGCGCTTCCGATTTCATTGAAAAGCCGTTTGATGACGAGATGCTGATCGACGCGATCCGCTCCACGTTGGCCAACCGCAACCAGGCGAATGCAACGCATCCGCAATCCTCCGAAATCCACGGCCGCCTGGCCACACTTTCGGAGCGGGAGCGGCAGGTTCTGGACGGGCTCGTGTCGGGTCTGCCGAACAAGACGATCGCCTATGATCTGGGTATCAGTCCGCGCACTGTCGAGATTCATCGTGCCAATGTGATGAGCAAGATGGCCGCGGGCAGCCTGTCGCATCTCGTGCGCATGGCGTTGATCGTGGAATCCAAACACTAGCAAGCGTCCCCGAGAGACTTGCCGCCGTCTGTCGGCATTGCCTTCGGCTGCCAGTAGCGCCAATGGGTCGGGCGGATATCGACGCGCACGCCAGTCCCGGCGTGCTTCCAACCCTGCCGGCCTTTTATACAGGGAAATACGAGCGCATGTTCGCCCTCCTCGTCGAAGACGGCGAGTTCGAGTTCGCGACCAAACGGAGCGCTCATGATCGGCTTCCACATCTCCCCATGATCTGGGGAAGCGGCAAGCAGCGCCTTGATTTAAATCATTTACGAAATTGCCGCCTATGCCGCTGCGGACGAGCGGCAAGCTGCCTTGATTGCAATCAATGACAGCTCCGGCGGCTGGGCCAACAGTCTGTTGGACGACCAATAGACTCAGGAGATCACACATGCTGATCCGCACATTATCCGCCCTGGAATGCACGAAATTGCTGACCGCCAACCGTGTCGGTCATCTGGCATGCGCGAAGGGTGGGCAGCCCTACGTGGTGCCGGTGCACTATGCGCACGCCGACAATCATCTCTACGCGTTTTCCATGCCCGGCAAGAAGATCGACTGGATGCGTGCCAATCCCCTGGTGTCCGTCCAGGTGGGTGAACGCGGCCAGGGCCGAGGCTGGAGAAGCGTCGTCGTCGATGGCCGTTATGAGGAACTGCCGGACCGGATTGGCCACAAGCTCGAGCGTGACCATGCATGGGCGATGTTGAGCAAGCATGCCGCTTGGTGGGAGCCCGGCGCCCTCAAGCCACTCATGCCTGCGGTGTCGGACAGTGCACCCCACGTTTTCTTCCGTATCTTGATCCAGCAGGTGTCGGGCCGCGAAGCAAGTGAATAGCTTTCTTCACTGCGGCGACCAGCGCTGGACCGATTCAGGAGGAGCGGCTCTAGGTAGTTTCCCGTAGGGACATAACCGAATTTCGCGACCCGCGGATTCGCGCGATTGCTGTGTCACGGATAAACCGGGAAAACAGCCATGCACGCCTACACCTCCTCCAGAATTTCGCTGCCGTCACGGTCTGCCCAGCCCAACCTGCCGGAGGCTTTTGAGCCCGCACTGCTGCAACCACTCAGCTTCTATCCCGCAGGCGCGGAAATCTACGCCCAGGGCGAGAAGGCCGGAGGCTTCTACCAGGTGGAGTTCGGCGCCGTCCGCGTCTACCGCCTGCTTGCTGACGGCCGCCGGCAGATCAGTGCCTTTCATCTCGCCGGAGAGACATTCGGCTTCGAAGCCGACACGACGCACCATTTCTTTGCTGAAGCGGTCAATTCCACCGGTGTCCGCGTCTTCCGCCTCACAGCTGGAGCGGATATGTCCCATCAGTTGCTGCCTCTGGCGCTGAAGGGGTTGACCAGAGCGCAGGAACACCTGCTGGTCCTCGGTCGCCAGAGCGCCATCGAACGCGTCGCCGCGTTCCTGGTCGACCTGTCGGAGCGCCAGGGCGGATTGCGGCAGGTCGAACTTCCGATGTCGCGCATGGATATCGGCGATTATCTTGGCCTCACCATCGAGACGGTATCGCGGATCTTCACCCGGCTGAAGGACAAGGGCGTCATCCGCCTGCTCAGCCTGCGCAGCATCGAAATCATCAGGCATGATGCGCTTCATGCGATGAGCGAATGAGCTGCGCTCCGACTCCTGGATGGTACAAGCACTTCAGACCATTTGACAGCGGGGCAACAAGAGCAAGATAGCAGCGCGGAGGACATCTGTTATGCCGCTGGAAGATTGAGGAAACAGCGGCAAGTCTATCGGCGTTCAGGCTTCGGGAGGAAGGCATGGACCGGCACATGGCCACATTGCGTGCAGACCGTGTTCAAGCATCGATCACGTCGGATGCCGCTGAAAAATCGGCGCTGGTCGATTCGTGGCGGCGCTCGGCCTCGTTGCACAGGCTGGTTCCTGCAGGCCGGAAATCACCCCGGCGGCTAACCGACATCGAATTGAGCGTCGCCGGGCAGAAGGTCGAGCCGCTGCTCGCTGCCGCCCAGTCCAGTCTTGACAGGCTCTATCTGCCGTCGGCGGTGTCGGCTGCTGCGTGTTGCTGGCTAATCGCGATTGTGTCGGGGTCGATCGCCGTACTTTCCAGATCAACGGGGAAGACGCGGTTTTCCGGATTAGACCTGATGTGAGATGTCAGCCTGCCAACTGGCGGCAGATCGAGCGCCGTAGGCGCACCGATCCGTCCTGACTGCTTGCCAAAACTCGCTCCATAATTTATATGACCACTTTAGTCACGGGAGCAATCATGATGAAAGAGATTCAGCTCAAAGACGTCAAGGCTACGTTCTCACATGTGGTCGACGAAGCGGTTGCGGGCACACCGACGGTCGTCACCCGTCACGGCAAAAGAGAGGCTGTCGTAATCAGCTATTCGGAGTACGAACGCCTTTCCCGTGTGCCGTCGCTGGGTTGGCTGCTCACAAACTCGCCCCTGGAGGAAGCTGACCTGCCAGCGCGAAGCCGAAAGCCCGCACGGGCTCTGCGCGATCCGGCGTTCTGACATTGTACCTTTTGGACACGAATGTCGTCAGCTTGCTTGCCCCTTCAAAACGCAGGACGCCCTCCGATGAGAAACTAGCGGCCTGGATAGTCGAGCGATCGTCCGACCTTTGGCTCTCCGTAATCACCTTGGCCGAGATCGAGGACGGCATCGCGAACGCCAAGCGAACCGGTGCCACCAAGAAGGCGGGCGCGCTCGCTGAATGGTGGGGAGAAATCCGTCACTACTACAGTAGCCGCATCCTCCCTCTTGACCTCGAAACGGCAACAATAACTGGGCAACTCATGACAGTCGCTCGGGCCGCTGGCATCTCACCTGGTTTCGAGGACATCGCTATTGCTGCAACAGGCATGCAACACGATCTGATCGTGCTCACGGACAACGAGAAGGATTTCAGGCCGCTCGGCATTCGGCATCAGAATCCGTTCATCGGGCTTCCAGAATAGGCGGACGGCGACCGATGGGCGCCTCCAGCATGACCATGCGATGACGTAGGCGGGGTTATGCGACGCTGGGCGAGTCTGATGGCGGTGCACCGGACTTCCTGGATCGACCAGCGGCCAGCGTATATTTGTGCCCCTTCAAGGTTCATAGGCCTTGTTGCCTATGGGCTGTCCAGGTTGTTTGCTTCAAAGGCCCAACGCTGACAGGGCCTTGGACGTGAGGTGAGAGCTTCATCGTCAGCGAATACCTTTCTCATCGACGTCCAACGAGACGGTAACAATCAGTCATCCACCCACCTTGACGCGGGCGTGCCGCCCAGCGGATGTCGGGCTGATGTGCGCCGACGGAACACGTGTCCTCGACCGTCACTTCTGGCGAGCGGCATCGCCATCTTTAGTGATGGAACGGAAAAGAAACCATTCAGCGTCAGACTACCGCTTTTCGACGCACCTTTTTCGAACACGTCGGAACGAGCGCTTGTCGCGCAGCCCACGATGCCCCCATTGGTGAATCGGATCCATGAAGAGTCTGACAATACGCCACCGCATCCTCGTCAGTTTCGCTGCCGTTCTGGTGGTCATGTCCGTGATCGCCGTCATCGCGTACGCCTGGTTTCTTCAGGCGGGGCAGGAGGCGACTGAGGTCGAGAAGGGCATCCTTCCAGACCTCTATCACAGCACCGCGATCATGGTGGGCCAGATGACGGCCCATAGTCTGCTTCAGGAATATGCCCTTCAGGACAACCCATCGGATAGAAGCACGCTTGAAAGCGCGATCACGACCAATCGCGACCAAGTGCAGCGGTCGATGGGCGACTATGAAGCAACAATCGTCTCCGACATCGACAAGCAGAATTATGCAGTCGTCAAAGAACTCGCCAACCAATTTCGTCTGGCTGAAACTGCTGTGCTGGACACAAGCCGGGCTGCCTTGTCGAAAGGTGAAACTCCCAATGAAAGCCTGGCCATCAAGAACACCGTAGAGCCGATCTTTGTAAAGTTGCAGTCCGCTCTGCAGGCCATGGTTGAGGATCACAGAGGCGAGGCAAACAGCGCGACGCAGCGGATCAGCTCGATCGTTAGAACGGCCGAAGTCGGTTTGAGCGTTGGCTTGTTGATAGCCCTCGGACTAGCCCTTCTTTTGGGTTACCAGCTGTTTCGCGCCATTACAGGTCCGCTCACTCGTTTGGTCAACGCGGTTCAATTGATGCGGCAAGGCGACTTCAGCGAACGCCTCGATCTGAGGCGCCGAGACGAATTCAGCGTTCTTGCCGACGGCTTCAACGCAATGGCGGACGATCTCACAACCCTCATTGGTCAGGTTCAAAGGTCCAGCATACAGGTCGGCACATCGATAACTGAGATCGCCGCCACCTCCAAGCAACAGCAGGCAACTGCGACTGAAATCGCAGCGACCACAACAGAAATCCGCGCGACAGCCAAGGAGATCTCCGCCACGTCAAACGAGCTCGTCCGCACGATGAACGAGGTCTCGACAGTTGCCGAGCAAACTGCTGCCGTCGCCGGCGGAGGGCAAGCGGGGCTAACCCGTATGGAAGAAACCATGCAGCAGGTCATGGAAGCGGCCGGCGCGATCAATTCCAAACTCGCGATCCTGAGCGAGAAAGCCGGCAGCATCAATCAGGTGGTGACGACCATCACCAAAGTGGCCGATCAGACGAACCTTTTGTCGCTCAACGCTTCCATAGAGGCTGAGAAGGCCGGCCAATATGGCCGGGGCTTTGCAGTGGTGGCGACGGAAATCCGAAGGCTCGCGGACCAGACGGCTGTCTCCACATACGATATCGAGCAGATGGTCAAGGACATCCAGTCGGCAGTCGCGGCCGGGGTGATGGGCATGGACAAGTTTTCCGAACAGGTCCGCCGGGGTATGCAGGAAATCCAGCAGGTCGGCGGGCAACTCTTCGAGATCATTCAGCAGGTTCAGGGGCTGGTGCCACGTTTCGAAGTCGCCAATGAAGGCATGCAAGCGCAGGCGACCGGCGCGGGGCAGATCAGCGACACGCTAACGCAGCTGAGTGAGGCAGCTCAGCAAACAGTCGAATCCCTTCAGCAATCGACGCTCGCGATCGACGAGCTCAATCAAGTCTCAGGCGGCATGCGAAGTAGCATTTCGAGGTTCAAGCTGAGAGCGTAGCGAGCCGGCAGTAGGGGGTGACAATGCTATTTCTCGCCTTCAGCATGGGTCCGGATCGCTACTTGATCGATGTCCACCAAATTGAAGAGGTGCTGCCTCGTCTCGATGTGAAGGTCCTGCCGGGTGCGCCAACCGGTGTGATGGGTCTGGTCAGCTACAACGGAATACCCATCCCGCTGATCGATGTTACTCTTCTTGCGCTTGGCCGGCCGTCGGAGCGCCTATTGAGCACCCGGATCGTTGTGACGCGCTATCACGCGCAGGATGGCGAGCAGCGCCTGCTGGGACTGATCGCGGAACGGGTGACGGATACGCTTGAGCGAGACCCTGCCGACTTCGCGCCGTTCGGACTTGAACCAGGAACCCCGCCCTATCTTGGGCCGGTGGCTTCCGATGGTTCGGAGATCATTCAGTGGGTCAAAGTGGCATCGCTGCTTTCGGAAGAGATACGTACCGCATTGCTCCGCCAGGCCGCGACCGGTGATCAATGACCGGCGCAATTGAAAAGCTCCTGACGGAAACCATCGGACTGGACAGTGCCAGCGTTGGTCCGACAGTGGTCCGTCAGGCGGTCAGAGATCGGATGGCAGCATGCCGGATAACCAACCCTCAGACCTATAAGGAACACTTGACCGGTTCCTCGCAGGAGTTGCAGGAGTTGATCAATGCGGTGGTGATCCCGGAGACCTGGTTCTTTCGCGACCGAGAAGCGTTCACCATGCTGGCGCGGCATGCGCGCGTGCACAAGCGTGCTCAGCCGATTAAAGTCCTGAGCCTGCCATGTTCAACCGGCGAAGAGGCCTATTCGGTCGCCATGGCCATGTTCGATGCCAGCTTTGAGGCGCACGAGTTCAAGATCGATGGTGTGGACGTCAGCAGCCGCAATATCGCGACGGCTGAACGCGCGATCTATGGGCGCAATTCGTTTCGCGGCAGCCATCTCGAATTCAAGGATCGCTATTTCGAAGCGGCCGAGAGCGGGTTGCGTCCTACAGCTGCGGTGCTGAAACAGGTTCGGTTCAGGGTAGGAAACCTGTTCGGCTCTCGCGCGTCTTTCGGGCAAGAAGTCTATGACATCGTGCTTTTCCGCAATCTGCTGATCTATTTCAATCGAGAGCTGCAGGATCGCGCGTTGATCTGCCTGAAGGACCTACTGGCCAAAGACGGACTCCTCCTGGTCGGTCCGGCGGAAGCAGCTCTTCCAAGGTTGCATGGCTTTATTTCCGCTGAATGGCCATTGGCCTTTGCCTTCCTGAAATCGGAGCCCGTCAAGACCACGGCGCCGACAGTTTCGGCCGCCATCCCGGTGCCGACGCCAACCCCGAAGGTCAACAAGAGCAAGCCTCTTCTTCGGCCCCGACCGACAATTGGCAATGAAGCCCGTGGCCAGGCGCCGGCCAAGCCGCTTGCACAGGCCTCGGAAAGCCTCATCGCGGTTGAACGGATCGCCAATGCAGGACGGGTAAAGGAGGCACAGGAGGTCGCCCTGGCGCATCTCAAGGAATTCGGTCCTTCCGCGCAAATCTTCTACTTGCTGGGCCTCGTCCAGGATGCGGATGGCGCAGCACCCCAAGCCGCGCAAAGCTATCGCAAGGCGCTCTATCTCGCGCCAAATCATCGAGAAGCTCTCATCCATCTGGCTTTGCTGCTTCGCAAGCAAGGCGACCATAACGGCGCCGAGGCCCTGGCTGGCCGGCTAGGCCGGGTCCAGAAAAGGAGCGGCAGCTGATGGCGGCTTCGACAGGGATCGCTCAGCCGTTGGAGCAGATTGAAATCGACGACTGCTGGCGGCAAATAGGCGTACGGGGTGACAAGTCATGTCCGCTGCTGGAGCAGCATCTCCACTGCCGGAATTGCCCGACCTATAAGAAGATTGCACGACACCTCCTCGACCGTGCGGCTCCCTCGGTATATCGCGACGAATGGCCTGGTAACGCTGGTCGAGCGGGGATCGATCCGGCCAACGGCGAGGCGCTGCAGACGGCTGTTCTCTTCCGTTTGGGGGAAGAATGGCTGGCACTTCCGGTCGGTATTTTTCATGAAGTGGCTGAATCTCGCCGCGTTCATTCACTTCCACATCGCAGAAACCGTGCACTGCTCGGTATTGCGAATGTCCGTGGTGAATTGCTCGTTTGCCTGTCCCTGGCTGAATTGCTCGGGATAGACGAGCGCAAGGAGGGGGAGCAAAGCACGCGAACCAAGGTATTTCGCCGCCTGGTTGTTGTGGGCGAGCGCGACAAGCGGGTTGCCTTTACGGTTGATGAGATCCACGGCTTACATCGCTATCGGGCGCGCGACACTCTCGCTGTGCCAGCCACGATCGACAAGGCGCTGTCTGCGGCTACTAATGCCGTTCTGCCCTGGCAGGGACGGGCCGTTGGTTGTCTCGACCCAGAACAACTGCTCACGATGCTGGATCGGAGCATGGCATGACAGATGAGGACTTCAGCCAGGTTTCGATGCTCAGCCTCTTCCAGGCCGAACTGGAGACGCAGTCACAGGCACTAACGTCTGGGCTTCTGGCACTGGAACGCAATCCTGTCGCCGCCGATGCCCTGGAAGCATGCATGCGTGCCGCACATTCCCTGAAGGGAGCTGCCCGCATCATCGACCTGATGCCCGCGGTCAAAGTTGCAAATGCGATGGAAGATTGCCTGGTCGCCGCGCAACGTGGGCATCTGAGAGTGGGACGGGAGCATATAGATGCGCTCCTGCAAGGCTGTGACCTTTTGAAATTGATCGCATCGGGATCATCGAGCGAGCGCGCCAACTCAGAAATCGAAAGCTTTCTCGCGAAGTTTGAGGAATTGTCGCCCCCCGAGGCGAAGCCCGGGGCCCAAAATTTTGCAGCTGATTTCGCCACTCCTGATCATGCCCAGGATCAGCTGGCGACGACCTCTTCAGCGAATCTCCTCGTTGGGACGCCACCGCAAACCCACGGCAGCATTGGCTCAGATAGAATGGTTCGGGTGACGGCAGACAGCCTGAACCGATTGCTCGGGTTGGCTGGCGAGTCGCTGATGGAAGCTCGGCGGCTCAGGCCATTCGCTGACGGGCTACTGCGACTGAAGCGACTTCAATCGGACCTCGCAAGTGCGTTCGACAACCTTCACGCAGTGCTGCCGCCGGGTTCAAATGATGCGGCCGTAGTGGCGGCGCTGGCTGAAGCCCAGCGAAAGCTTCGGTTGAGCCAAGCGTTCCTGGCGGAGCGTCTCGATGAATTGGATTCAGTGGATCGCAAAGCGACCGATCTTGCCAACAGATTGTACGACGAAACGTTGGCGAGCCGGATGCGGCCTTTCGAGGACGGCGTGAGACACTACGCAAGAACGGTCCGCGATCTCGGCCGTACCCTTGGCAAGCGGGCGCGACTGGAGATCGTAGGCGGCTCGACCGGCATCGACCGCGATATCCTCGAACAGCTCGATGCCCCTTTGGGGCATCTTTTGCGCAACGCTGTAGACCATGGGCTTGAACCGCCTGAGGAGCGCCTCGCGATGGGGAAACCCGAAGAGGGGCTGATCAGGCTCGAAGCGAGGCACAATGCCGGGCTGCTGCAGATAGCCGTGGTGGACGACGGCAGGGGGATCGAGATCTCGAAGCTGCGCGAGGCTGTCATCGCCCGACAGCTTGCGACCAGGGAAAGTGCTGACACACTCAGCGAAACCGAATTGCTCGCATTCCTGTTTCTGCCAGGCTTTTCGATGAAAGCGGGCCTTACCGACGTGTCCGGCCGTGGTGTGGGCCTCGATGCGGTGCAGGCGATGACGAAGGAGGTCCGCGGAATCACGAGCGTTTCCTCGGAATTTGGTCGTGGAACCCGGTTTCAACTGCAGCTGCCGCTGACGTTGTCAGTCCTGCGCACACTACTCGTCGAAGTCGATGGAGAGCCCTATGCGTTTCCACTCGCCGCCATCTCCAAGACAATGAGATTGCAGCGGATGCAGATCAACCTGCTGCAGGGCCGACCGCATTTTCGCTTGAACGATCGACAGATCGGGCTGGTGACCGCGCGCGAAGTGCTGGATCGAGGAGAGTCCGGATCGGAACCGGACGAACTCTCGGTCGTCGTCGTGGATGCAGGTCGGGGCGATGCATACGGCCTGATCGTTGACCGTTTTCTCGGGGAACGCGAGCTGGTGATCAGACCTCTCGATCCACGGTTTGCCAAGATCAAGGACATCAGCGCAGCGGCCCTGATGGAAGACGGTTCGCCAGTTCTGATCTTCGACGTCGATGATCTGATCCGATCGGTGGAAAAACTTGCATCGTCTAGCGGATTTAGGGCTGTTCGGCGCGCTGCGGGCGGTCCCGAACCGAGCAGACGCAAGCGCGTGCTCGTGATTGACGATTCACTCACGGTCCGCGAACTCCAGCGCAAGATGTTGGGCAATCACGGTTATGATGTCGAAGTGGCGGTCGACGGTATGGACGGATGGAATGCCGTCCGGTCTGGTCCTTTCGATCTTGTCGTCACTGACATAGATATGCCGCGCATGGATGGCATCGAGTTGGTGAGCTTGATCAGAAAGGACGCCCATCTCAAGAACACACCCATAATGATCGTTTCATACAAGGATCGGGAAGAAGATCGCTCGCGCGGGCTTGACGCCGGTGCGGACTATTATCTGACCAAGAGTACCTTTCAGGACGAGGCGCTGATCCATGCGGTCGTGGACATGATTGGCGAGGCGACTGAATGAGATCGAAATTGGAAGCCAACGAATGAGAATCGGCGTAGTCAACGACATGCCGATGGCGGTTGAGCTTCTGCGCCGGCTGGTCTTGTCGACCGGCGAACATCAGGTCGCATGGGTCGCGACCAATGGGCGTGAGGCGGTCGAGGTCTGCAGACGTGATCTGCCGGATCTGATACTCATGGATCTAGCGATGCCAGAGATGGACGGCGTGGAAGCGACGCGCAGAATCATGGCGGAAACCCCGTGCTCAATCTTGCTGGTGACCGCCAGTATCGAAGCCAACCTCGCCGGTGTCTACGAAGCAATGGGTCATGGCGCGCTTGACGCGGTCGATATTCCGTCAGTAGGCATCGAAGGTAACGCGTCCTCGCAATCCGCACGGCTTCTAACGAACAAGATTGCGACGATCGGCAAGCTGATCGGTGATGCGCCGGCCAAGACAAAAAGGCGGATGTCACGTGACGCTGAGCCGACACCTCGACGCTTAATTGCAATCGGCGCCTCCGCGGGCGGGCCGGCCGCCGTTGCCGCAGTCCTGAGTGCGTTTCCCGTTGATTTTGACGGCGCGATCGTGCTCGTCCAGCATCTCGATGCTCAGTTCGTGCCGGGGCTTACTGATTGGCTGGGACAGCATACGCCTCTCCCGATCCGTCCGGCGCGGGAAAAGGATAGTCCTCAAGCGGGCACTGTTCTCGTAGCCAGTTCTGCGGATCATCTGGTTTTCAAATCGGCTCAGCAACTTGGCTATACGCCCAGCCCCAAGGACAATGTTTATCGGCCGTCCGTGGATGTGTTCTTCGAAAGTGCGGCGCAATGGTGGCCTGGCTCGGTGATTGGTGTCCTGCTCACAGGCATGGGCAGAGATGGTGCGCGCGGGCTAAGACAGCTCCGCGACAAGGGGCATCTCACAATCGCGCAGGATAGAGCAACGAGTGCCGTCTATGGCATGCCGAAGGCCGCTGCCGACATCGGCGCGGCTGTTGATATTCTTCCTTTGAGTGCGATCGGCTCACGTATAATCGAAGCCTGCGAACGCTCCACGTGAAAGGGCTCGTCAGATGACGCAAGAACCAGAGCTGGTCCCGCCACTCGCAGATAACTATTCATCCATGGTTCTGCTCATCGATGATCAGATCATGGTTTGCGAGGCGGTCAGGCGTGCTTTAGCCAACGAGCCCGATATTTCCTTACACTTCTGCACCGACCCGTTGAGAGCAATGACAGTCGCGGATGAGGTAAAGCCAACCGTTATCCTGCAGGATCTCGTCATGCCCGGCGTCGATGGGCTGCATCTGGTGCGAGAATACAGGAAGCATGCGTCGACGCGCGCGGTCCCAGTCATTGTGCTGTCGAGCAAGGAAGATCCAGCCACCAAGGGCGAAGCCTTCGCTGCGGGAGCGAACGACTATCTCGTCAAACTGCCGGATCGTATCGAGCTGATTGCACGTATTCGATATCACACGCGGGCTTATCTGGATCACGTCCAGCGAGACGCGGCATACCGAGCGCTGAGGGAAAGCCAGCGACAGCTGATCGGTGCAAATCTCGAGCTTGAACGTCTGACGCGGATCGATGGCCTGACGGGCCTCGGCAACAGGCGCTATTTTGATGAATATCTGGCGGCCGAATGGAAGCGCGCTTTTCGCGCACAGTCCCCATTGTCGCTGTTGATGATTGATGCCGACAACTTCAAACGATACAACGATACCTATGGCCATATGGCCGGCGATGAGGTGCTCAAGCAAATCGCCCGCGTAATCCAGAGCGGTTCCGGCCGCTCCACCGACCTAGCTGCGCGGTACGGAGGCGAAGAGTTCGTGGTCGTGCTGGTCGACACTTTACTGGAACAATCCAGTGCGATCGCAGAGCGGCTCGTCCAGGGCGTGCGGGAGTTGAACATACCCCACGGCCCGGATCGTGTGACCATCAGCGTCGGGGTTGCAACAGCGGTGCCCACCGCGGACGAGACGCCAAATGATTTCGTCAATGCTGCCGATTTGGCCCTATTTCGTGCCAAATCGGAAGGACGAAATCGTGTCGCGGTTCATATGTCCCGCAGCTAGACAAGCTGAACGTACTTCTCAGGCTAAGATGGAACTTTCTGAGCGTACGTTGAACGCGCCTGGGCTCGCCCGGGCCTTCAAGAAGCTCTATGCCGACCAGCTCGCTTACTTTGCGGCTGGAGCTCGAACCCATCGTTAATGACCGCTGGGCGTCCGGTTCTGGGTGGGAACGTGCCGGTTCGCCTGATCGCTCGAATTTCTGCTTTTGGGATTCCGCTGGGGCCAGCTCAACGGCTGACTTGAGGCGCAAAGCGGAATATCAGCATCGCGCCGCGATGGTTGAGATTCAATCGCGGGTCAATGCTCGCCGGAGAGCACCGAAGCGAATGCGATATTGCGCCGGCGTCACCCCGACCTTGCGGCGGAAGAGACGCCCGAAAAAACTCGCATCCTCATAGCCGACTTCACTCGCCACCGCTTCGACCGGGAGATCGCCGGTCTCCAGCATCTGCTTGGCTTGCTCGAGCCTGAGCGCGTGGATGTAGTCGATTGCCTTCATTTCCGTGGCCTTGGCGAAGCGGCGCACGAAGGAGCGCTCGGACAGGCCTGACAACTTGGTCATGGCGGCGACGGGCGAGGGCGTCCGGTAGTTGCCTTCGGCCCATTTCTGGCAGCGGTTGATCACCGCGTCGTCGGTCTGGCGAAAGCGCATCAGCGCGGCGAAGGGCTGTTGGCCCATGTCGTGCCACTGCAGCATGTAGACCTTGGCGACCTGCATCGCCTCCTTGAGGCTGACGAAGCGCGCGATCAGATAGAGGGCGAGATCCTCCCAGCTCGAGCCGCCCCCGGCCATGACGATGCGGTGGGCCTCGCCGGTCAGCACGAGAGACTGGCCCGGCTTCACCTTAACGCCGGGATAGTTGTTCGTGAGCGTCTCGACATAGCCCCAGTGAATGGTGGCATCGCGATTGTCGAGTAGCCCGGCCTCGCCGAGCAGCACCGCGCCCGAACAAGCGCTGGCCAGCATGGCGCCGTCGTCATGCGCTCGCTTCAGCCATGCGGCTTCGGCGTCATACTGCCCGGCGACGCTTTCTCCCGGATTGACGAAGAAATCTGGAATACAGACGATGTCGGGTGGCGGGCAATCGGCAAGGCTGTGATCTGGGCGCATCCAGATGCCGTTTGCAGCGCGAAACGGGCTGCCGTCCCCAGCAACCACATAGGGCCGCATGCGCGGCGTGCCCGCCGCACCGCTGGTTATGAACAGGAAATCCCTGCCGGGCGAGGAAAACAGGTCGAACATGCCGTAGATCGTGGAGGCGGTAGCCTCCGGAACGGCAAGGATCGCCACATTCAATGGGCCGATCTGTTCAACCATGGCAGAAATGACCGCCTTTCAGCATTTTCGACTTTAGCGGCCCTGCCCGCGCCGCGCTAGCGTGTGTGAAACGAGGAGACCGCCACATGGCCGCCACCGCTACCCTTGCAGCATCGAGCATCGAAAGCTTCCGTTCCATCATGCGCGGCGAGGTGCTGGAGCCGTCGAGCCCATCCTATGACACGACGCGGATCGTCTGGAACGGCATGATCGACCGACGTCCCGCTCTCATCGCGCGCTGCCGGAGTTTTGCCGATGTCGAGGCGTCGGTGAATTTCGCGCGCGAAGAGCGGCTGGCGATCGCGATCCGCTCCGGAGGCCACAATGTTGCAGGCTACGCCGTCTGCGACGGCGGCCTGATGATCGACATGTCGCTGATGAATGGCGTGCGGGTCGCGCCCGGCCTCGATCGTGTCTTCGTCGAGGGCGGCGCTATTTGGGCCGATGTCGATGCGGCCACCACCCCGCTTGGTCGCGCCACGCCGGGCGGCCTGATTTCGGCGACGGGCGTTGCCGGCCTGACTCTTTCCGGCGGCATCGGCTGGCTGCGCGGCAGCCACGGCCTCAGCGTCGACAATCTGCTGGCGGCCGATCTGGTGACCGCCGATGGCCGCCTCATCCATGCCGACGCGACCCAGAACCCGGATCTCTTCTGGGCGCTGCGCGGCGGCGGCGGCAATTTCGGCGTGGTGACGAGCTTCGAGTTCAAGCTGCATCCGATCGAGCCGGAGCTGATGTTATGCGGTCCGGCCTATCCCGAAGAGCGCGCCAACGAGATCATTCCACTCTGGCGCGACTTCATGCAGACCGCACCCGATCGCCTGAGCGGCCTAGCGGAATTCTCCACGCTGCCGAACGATCCCTCGATTCCCGAGCGTGCAAGGGGCCGGCGCGTCCTGGCGCTTGCGCATGTCTATGACGGACTGGCCGACGAGGGCGAGCGGGTCGTGGCGCCCTTACGCAGTTTTGGAGCACCGATTGTCGATTTCAGCGGCCGCATGCCGTATCGCACCATCCAGTCGCTCTATGACGGCCTGTTCCCGAAAGGCCGCGACCGTTGCTACTGGAAATCCACCTACCTCTCGCGCCTCGACGACGAGGTTATCGGGGAGATCACCGCGCGGATGGCGAAGCGGCCCTCCGAAATGACCTTCGCCTCGATCTGGAAGTTCGGCGGTTTCGTCCAGCGCGTTGCAGCCGATGAGACTGCCTTCGGTGACCGGTCCATGCCCTTCATGCTCAGCCTCGACGCCATCTGGCCAGGCGCTGATGAGGACGACGCGAACATCAGCTGGGTTCGCAGCTTCTGGCAGGACGTGCAGCGCTACTCGACCGGCCGCCTCTATCTGAACTTCCCCGGCCATGGCGAAGGAGCGGACCTCGTACGCGACGCCTTGGGAGCCGAAGCCTATGGGAGGCTCGCCAAGATCAAGCACAGATACGATCCGGACAATCTGTTCCGCCTCAACCAGAACATCCTGCCAATGCACTAACGCACAATTCAAGTCGGCGTACGGTAGCGACTCTCGCCTGGGCATTTGCCAAGTCACGAACGGCTTACGATCATTCGCCGAAATCCGAGCTCCCCGCACGCGCTGGATGATGATCAGTCTTCGCAGCGCGAAACCGTGCTAGTATTGGACTGCGGCTTCGTGCTTGAGGGGAACCGGCTTGAATAGCTCGCCGCCTGCAACGTTCGTACTCAACGGCGTGACCGCCGACGTGAGTAGGGAGACCTTGCGCGACCAATTCAACAGGACAATCGCAGTTCGCCACCAGACCTTCGCGGTACTTCGCCACCTTCTGGAGAACGCTGATCGCGTCATCACCAAGGACGAGTTGATGAAGGCGGTCTGGACGGGCTAGCCGTCACCGATGACAGCCTGGTCCAATGCATTCACGAGATCCGTGCGGCGCTCACGACAGTCGCCAGGCCGTCGTGCAGACAGTGCCGACGCGCGGTTACAGGTTGGTCCTTCCCTCAAATGCCGGACCAAGAATGATTACAATTCTGGCGGCAGAATTGGCCGCCGAGGTCCGGCCGGCAGGCCAGGATGAGCGGAGCATTGCTGCACCTACCCCGGCCTACAGGCAGGTCCTTGATCGGCTACTGATAGAACATGCCGGTCGTGTCTTTGCGGCGTCGATGAGACAGTACTTGCGGAGTTTGCTGGCCCTGTGCAGACAATCGTTCACAGCTATGGATGCAAATCACGCCTTCCAGAACGGCTTTTGAAGTTCCGCCTCGACGGCAGCCAGGGTGAGACCGACGTCGTCGATCCGCTGAGGCCCATCTTCCGCCAGTCGCTTCAGTTCCTCGCGATAGTACTTGCGCTCGCGCCAGACCGCGACCAGGCCGCGCAGGGCGAAGAGTCTCGCCCAGACCGATACCGGTTCAGTCGTCCACGTCGGCTGTTCGCTCCAGAGAGACTGGTAGAGTCTTGAGGTAAGAGAAAGCTGCGTGCTCATTTGGCTCGTCCTTTCTTGGTGCTGCTAAAATCGATAACGCTACTTTGGCGGATGAGCGGACCTGCGTACTAAAGCGCGGCCGAAACTGTTCCGAAAAATTCCGAAACGTTTAATATGGCGGGATGCAACGGGTTCACCTCACCTTTGGTCCGTTCGTGCTCGACCCTGAGAAGGGGACGCTCCTGCGACATGAAATACCGATCTCCATCGGGCATCGCGGCATCACGCTGCTCGCCACGCTTGCGGCCCGGCCCGGCGACATCCTGACCAAGGCCGAGCTGATGGAAGCTGCCTGGCCGGGCCTGGCGGTCGAGGAAAGCAATCTCACCGTCCAGATTGCGACGCTGAGGAAGGCGCTCGGCCCCACCGACCAAGGTGGCGACTGGATCGCCACCGTGCCTCGCGTCGGCTACCGCTTCACCGCGCCTGTCGAGCGCGTGGAAGGTTCAGTGCAGCGACCAATCGCGCCGTCCGGCAAACCCACCATTGCCGTGCTGCCCTTCGCCAATTTGAGCGGCGATCAGGACCAGCATTATCTGAGCGACGGCATCACCGAAGATATCATCACTGAACTGGCGCGTTACCGGTCGCTCGTGGTGATCGCGCGTAATTCATCTTTTCAGTTTCGTGGGCCAGCGCCGGAGGGCGCGGAAGTCCACCGGCAACTCGGCGCGCGCTACCTCGTCGAGGGCAGCGTGCGACGGCTCGGGAGCCGTATCCGGATCACGGCGCAGCTGATCGACGGCGCCAGCGGCTTCCATTTGTGGGCTCAACGCTACGACAGGGCGCTTGAGGACATCTTTTCGGTTCAGGAGGAGGTGGCGGCCCTCGTGGCTTCAACCGTCCAAGGCGCCGCCGAGGCAGATGCGACTAGCCGCTCGCGGCGAACGCCGCCGGCCGATTGGGCCGCCTACGACTACTACTTGCAGGGTCGCGCGCACTACCATCAGTATGAAATGGACAAGGGCGAATCCATGTTTACCCGGAGCGCCGAACTCGATCCGACTTTTGCTCAAGGGCATGCCTATCTAGCGCAGTGCCTGGTTGCGCGATTCTGGTACGACCGCGATCCTCGTACGCTGCAAAGTGCCTTGCGGTCTGCGCGCACAGCGCTCCTGCTCGACCGGAATGACGGCATCTGCAACCAGAGCATGGGTCTCGTGCTTGTACATATGCGCCAGCATGGGGATGCCGGACTGCATTTCCAGCAGGCCCGTACGCTCAATCCGCACGACGTCAACATTGCCGGAGACTATGCAAGCTGGCTCAACTACGGCGGCCAGCCTCAGCAGTCCTTGGCGGTCCTCGAAAGGGCCATACTGCTCGACCCGTTGCCCCCGGTCTGGTTCTGGGAGGTGAAGGGAAGCGCGCTCTTCCTGCTCGGCCGATATGCCGACGCCATCGACGCTTATCGGAAGGCCGGCGACCAGTTCTTCATCCATGCCTTTCTCGCGGCGGCCTACGCCCATCTAGGCGAGATGGAAAACGCGCATGTCGCAGTCGAAGCCACACTGAGGCTGCAACCGGACCTCTCGCTTGGCTACCTTGCCCACCTTCCCTTCGCAGACCCATCTTCCTCCGAACACTTCCTCTCCGGCTTCAGAAAGGCCGGCTTTTTATAGGATCCAGCCGGTCCGACAACTCATCGCCGCAGTTGCGTGCATGTGAGCAGTAAGAAGGACGACGGCAATGATATTCGACAGGACAACCTCCCATACTGTTGGAACCTGACATACGGGGTCATTGCTGGATCAGGCCCGTCGTCCAGCAACGCAGTCATGTTACCTTTGGCAGACCGTCCGCTTTCGGGCGAAGGTAAAGTTTGCCGAACTCCGAGATCAGGCGCATTGCTGCCGCCAGCCGGCAACCGCTGCGAGGGTGAGGAAGGACAATGGGATTGTGCCTGGCGCCAGGTCGCTCGCATCGAGAAGAAAGACCCGCCATGTGGAAGCTGCCGGACCCGATCACCACGGTCGGGCGTCACGGCATCCTGTTCGGGACCGCCATACTCCCATGAGTGTCAGCGACGGCTGGTTTCGACCTTCGGCAACAATATCTGGTTCGTCCTCGTGCATGTAAAACTGGAAAGAAACGCGCAGTCGCGACGTTCTCTACATTGCGGTACTTGACATGGACTCGATATCGCTCGCGCAGTATCCTCTCGGCTTGACGCGTGTCCACGGTGCCCGGAATGTCAGGCGCACGCGTGAGTTCACCAAGTGGGTTCTCTCGCTACCCGGCAGTGAGGCAGCCTCGCCTGGTCCGCTCGGATTGCTACCAATACCAGCTGTGTTTTGGGCATGCGTTTGAGGGCAAGTCTTCAGAGCCTCGCCGGACAGGTGGAAATGAGCTCGGTGCGATCAGGATGGACAATTGTGCTCGAACTTGACATAGCCGACGTCTTCGCGGCCCGCCATGCACTCGACGGCGATGGCCATCCCGGCTCCAACCTTGAAGCTGTTATCTGGCACTAACCATGGTCCGCCCCAGCCCAGTCCGAAGGAATGGCCATGGATTGGGTAGCCGCAAAAAATTCCGCGGCCGTCAAGAACATCGAGGACTGCCTTGTACAGATCGCTTGCCGTTACGCCAAGGCGGCATGCGGCCACGCCTGCCTCAATTCCGGCAATGGCACCGTCGTAGATTTCATTCTGCCGCGCGGACCACTTTCCCCGACAACGACAGACCTTGAGAAGTCCCAGACCTAGCCCTCGACAGAAGGCGATGAGGGCCTGCCCCTCAGACCCCGTGAACATCATGCGAACACGACGCCAAAAGCTTCATTGCCCTCATCTCGCGGCAGATCCAATGCTCACGCAAGGAATCAGCCGTCGGCGGCCGCTCAAAATTTACCATTCTCATGAATAGTCCCAAATATTTAACACCTACCGATATCTTGGCGGCTATAGTCCGGGCCGCGCTGGTGGACTTGGAAATATCTCGGCATGTGCGGTTTTAGCGGCTATTTCGGCACTGTCCGGGATGGGAGGGCGCTCCTTGAAAGGATGACGGCTGCCATTGCGCATCGCGGCCCCGATGAGCAGGGGTTCTTCACCACAAAGGCGGCCGGCCTCGGCCATGCGCGGCTGTCCATCGTCGGTCTCGGGGACGGCCAGCAGCCGATGTCCGATGCGACGGGCGATCTGACGATCGCCTTCAACGGCGAGATCTTCAACTATGTGGAATTGCGCGAGCAGCTTCGCGCGAAAGGCCGCCATTTCCGGACAACCAGCGACACCGAAGTGATCCTGCATCTCTATGACGAGATGGGGGAGGATTGCGTCTCCGCGCTCAATGGCGATTTCGCCTTTGCGCTCTGGGACGGCCGCCGCCGCCGCATGGTTCTGACCCGCGACCGCATGGGGGTCCGGCCGCTCTTCTATACAAGGCAGGGCGAACGGCTTTACTTCGCCTCGGAGGTCAAGGCGCTCCTCCAGGCCCCGGGCGTCGCGGCCGAGATTGATCCGGTCGCACTCGACCAGATCTTCACGCTCTGGGCCCCGATCGCGCCGCGCACGCCCTTCCGCAACATCTACGAGATCGAACCCGCAAGCCTGATGATCGTGCAAGAGGGCAGCGTCTCGACCCGGCCCTACTGGAGTCTGGAGTATCCCGACCGGGACGCGCCGCCCCGGCAGGGGGACGAGCGTGCCGCGGCCGAGGAACTGCGCGCCCTCCTGACGGAGGCGACCCGCATGCGCATGCGCGCCGATGTGCCAGTCGGCGCCTATCTGTCTGGCGGCCTCGATTCCTCCATCACATCGGCGCTGGCGGCGGGCATGGCGCCGGGTGGCCTCAGGACCTTCTCGGTCACATTCGATAGCGCCGAACATGACGAGAGCCCCTTCCAGATCGAGATGGCCCGTGCGCTCGGCACGCATCACAGCGCCGTCGCCTGCGGGGAAGGCGATATCGCCGCCGTCTTCCCTGACGTTATCCGCTTCACCGAGCGGCCGATCCTGCGCACTGCCCCTGCCCCGCTCTACAAGCTCTCGAGCCTCGTGCGCGAGGCCGGTTTGAAAGTGGTGCTGACGGGCGAAGGCGCCGACGAAGTCTTTGCCGGCTACGATATTTTCAAGGAGGCCAGGGTTCGGCGCTTTTGCGGGAGACAGCCCGGCTCCCGCATCCGGCCGCATCTGTTCCGCAAGCTCTACCCCTATCTTCCCGGCCTAAGGCAGCAATCGGCCGAGTACCTGTTCTCCTTCTTCGGGGCTAGCGGCGCGACGCTTGACGATCCGCTGTTCTCCCATCGGCCGAGGTTCGACGGCACGGCGGCGACGAAGCTGTTCTACTCGGGCGATCTGCGTGCCACATTGTCCGGATATGACGCCGCCGAGGAGCTCGCCGCGCGGCTGCCCGAGGCGTTCGCCCGCTGGCATCCCTTGCATCAGGCGCAATATCTGGAAGCCCGCTTCCTTCTCCCTGGCTATATCCTGTCCAGCCAGGGCGACCGCATGGCGATGGCCCACGGCATCGAGGGCCGCTTTCCCTTCCTCGACCATCATCTGGTCGAGTTTGCCGCCGGCCTTCCTCCCGAGATGAAGCTGAAGGGGCTCGTGGAGAAGCATATTCTGCGGGAGGCGACCAAAGACCTGCTGCCGGCCGCCATCGGCCGGCGGACCAAGCAGCCCTATCGCGCACCGGATAGCCAGTCCTTCGTTGGGCCGGGCACGAGGGACTATGTCCAGTCGGCCCTGGGCGACGCCGCAGTCAGCGCCGGCGGGCTCTTCAATCCGAAGGCAGTGGCAAAACTACATGAGAAATGCAGCCGCCAGCCGGCCTCCGGCTTTCGCGACAACGCGGCCTTTGTCGGCATCCTGTCGACGCAGCTGTGGCTGACGACTTTCACCGGCACAGGCATTTGCAACGCAAAGGCCGCCTGACACCACCAAGGAAAGCGAACGACATGACCGATACGATCCAAGACGCAGTGAAGGCCTTTGTCATCGAGAACTTCCTGTTCGGCGACACCACCCACGCCCTCGCCGATACGGACTCGCTGATCGAGAACGGCATCATCGATTCGACCGGCGTTCTGGAACTGGTGGCCTTTATCGAGGACCATTGCGGAATCACAGTTGCGGACGCCGATATCGTGCCGGCCAACCTCGATTCACTGGCGCGCATCACGGCCTTCATCACAGCGAAGACCGCATCGCTCGTCGCGGCGTGACGGCTGGCAGCGGAAGGCCCGAGCTCATGCGGGTCGAGCAATTCCTCATCACGAACGCGGCCGCGCATGGCGCGAAGACGGCGCTTGTCACCGACCGGGAGCGGTTGCGCTATGACGAGCTCGACGATCTGTCGAACCGGCTTGCGACCGCTCTCGCCGAGAATGGCGTGCAGCGCGGCGACCGCGTTCTCGTCTTCATGGACAATTGCTGGGAAGCCGCCGTCTCGATCTTCGCGGTTCTCAAGGCGGGCGCGACCTTCAGCCCGATCAACGCCTCCACCAAGGCCGACAAGCTCGCTTATGTCATCGACGATTGCGAGGCTGCGGCGATCCTGACTCAGGCCAAGCTGATGCCTGTCGTGATCCAGGCGCGTGCGCTGTCGGACCGGCCGTTCTTCGTCGCGTCGACGCAAGCGCCATCCAGCCATACGCCGGATGGCGCTGCCTCCTTCGAGGATTGTCTCAAGGTCGCGCCCGTGCCCATTCGCCATGGCGGGATCGATATCGACCTCGCCATGCTGATCTACACCTCGGGCTCCACCGGCCGCCCCAAGGGCGTGATGATGACGCATCGCAATATCGATGCCGCGGCCGAATCCATCACGACCTATCTGCGCAACACCCGTGACGACATCATCCTCAATGTCCTGCCCCTGGCTTTCGACTACGGCCTCTATCAGCTGCTGATGGCGACGAAGCTCGGCGCGACCCTCGTCCTCGAAAAATCATTCGCCTTTCCGCAGGCCATTTTCGAGCGCATCCGCGCCGAGAAGGTCACCGGTTTCCCGCTGGTGCCGACGATGGCGGCGCTGATCCTGCAGATGCGCGATTTGGCGCCGGGTTTCCTGCCGAGCCTTCGCTATATCTCGAACACCGCCGCCGCCCTGCCGCCGGTGCATATCGCCCGGCTGCGCGAGCTGTTCCCCGGCGTACGGCTCTTTTCCATGTACGGTCTGACGGAATGCAAGCGCTGCACCTACCTGCCCCCGGAGGAGCTGGACCGCCGGCCGGGTTCCGTCGGCATCGCTATTCCCAACACGGAAGCGATCGTCGTCGACGATGAGGGCAACCGCATGCCACCGGGCGTGGCGGGCGAGTTGGTCATCCGCGGCCCGCATGTCATGCAGGGCTATTGGCGCAACGACGTGGCCACGGAGCAGATGCTGCGTCCCGGGCCGCATCCCTGGGAAAAGCGGCTCCACACCGGTGACCTGTTCCGGACGGACGAGGACGGCTTCCTTTATTTCGTTGGCCGCAAGGACGACATCATCAAGACGCGCGGCGAAAAGGTCGCCCCGAAGGAAGTCGAAACTGTGCTGCACGCCCATCCAGGCATCGTGGAAGCCGTGGTGACCGGCGTGCCGGATCCGGTGCTCGGCCACGCCATTGCCGCTCTCGTCGTTCTCTCGGACGAGACCCTGAGCGAGCGGGACATCATTCGCTACTGCGCCGTTCATCTCGAGGATTTCATGGTGCCGAAGCTCATCGAGTTCCGCCGCGAGTTGCCGAAGACCGATACCGGAAAGGTCAGCCGAAGGCTGGCGGCCGAAACGTTGGGGACTGCACAATGAATCTCTCCCTCGCCCCGAGCCGTCCCGCCTTCTCGGCCGACGCGCTGACGCTCGACAACGCAGCGGAAACCGATCGCATCGTCGCCGGGTTGCGCGAGCAGCTACGCGGCATGCGCAAGCGCGGGCTCGTGCTCGGCCTCTCTGGCGGCATCGATTCCAGCGTCTCGGTCGCGCTCGCCGCCCGCGCCGTCGGCGCGAAGAACGTCTTCTGCCTGTTCATGCCGGAAAGCGACTCCGATCCCGACAGCCTCCGCCTCGGCCGGCTGGCCGCCGAAACCTTTGGCGTCGAAGCGATCGTGGAGGATATCGGCCCGACGCTGCACGCGATGGGTTGTTATCAGCGGCGGGATACCTTCATCCGCGAGCTGGTGCCGGAATACGGGCCGGGCTGGGCCTCAAAGATCGTCATCGCCAATTCACTCGCCGGGGAGGGCTACAACATCTCCTCGCTGGTGGTGCAGGACCCCGAAGGCCGGCAGACGAAGCTGCGCATGTCGGCGGCGGTCTATCTCGGCATCGTCGCCGCCACCAACATGAAGCAGCGCACGCGCAAACAGATCGAGTACTATCACGCCGACCGGCTGAATTTCGCCGTGCTCGGCACGCCGAACCGGCTCGAATACGACCAAGGCTTCTTCGTGAAGAATGGCGACGGCGCGGCTGACGTCAAACCGATCGCCCATCTCTACAAGAGCCAAGTCTATGCGCTTGCCGCCCATCTCGGCATTCCCGAGGAAATCTGCCGCAGGGCGCCGACGACCGACACCTATTCCCTCGAGCAGACGCAGGAAGAGTTCTACTTCTCCCTGCCCTATGACCGCATGGATATTTGCCTCTTCGGCCTGAATAACGGCCTTTCAGCCGCGGACGTCGGCGCCGCCGCGAAGCTGACTGCGGTCGAGGTCGAACGCGTCTGGGCCGATATCGCCGCCAAGCGCCGGGCGACGCGCCATCTGCACCTTGGCCCGCAGCTCGTCCGCCCCGTCGAGGAAATCGCCAGCTGAGATCGGCGCGACCATCGGGATTACGTCGCCGCGCGGGCAAATGACGGCCTATTCGAACTGCTCCCCGGCCAAGCGATTCCAGCGCTCGCCGGCCAGCCCGTTGAAGAAGCCTTGCGAGCTCAGAAACGCGTTCACCAGCTCCTCGTCGCGCGAATGCACCACGGTCGAGGCCGGTTGAGTGAAGGCGACCCGCCGGCCCAGCATCGCTGCGAGCAGAGCGGGTTGCGTCCGGCCGCGCAGGCCGGCGGCGCCGCGCCGCGCCGCATCGCCAATCAAGCAGTCGACGACGGAACCAGCTTGCCCCGGCAGGGCCAGAACCTGCAGCACGCGCGCCATCCTGCCCGGGCGGGTGTGATAGAGGAAGGCGCCGACCAGCGCCCCGCTGGGGGAGGAGACGGACGCGAACACGGCATCACCATAGTCCGGCTTCTGGGAAGCCTCCGCGAGGATATGCGCAAGCTGCTCGGCGCTCCAGTCGGGGCGGAGCGGGAACTGCCGCGTCAACGGGTCCAAAAGAGCCGCAAAACCGGCTTGATCGATTTCGGCTACCTTGAGGCCGCCCTTGCCATTCCAGAGTTCCGGGACCCCGGACCAGCGCATCTCGTTCTCCTGCATCCGTCCGCGAAGATAGCGATCGAGTCCGCGCGCGAGCGGGTCAAGCAAGCGCACGGCGCCGGCTCGCCGCGAGGCTAGATCGAGCAGGAAGGCCGAAGGCCGGATGACCCGGATCCAGTCCAGGCTGTATTGCGGCAGGGCGACCCCGCGCAGTTTCGTCCACATCTGCGTCGAGAGGGCATTTGCGGTTTCGCTGAAGGAGATGTCCTGCGGCCCGGCCAGGAATGTCCTGAGCAGCCTTGCGCCGGCCATCGGGTCGTTCGCCCGCGGTTCGACCATGAGCGAACCACAGATGGCGGCGCGCAGCTTGCACTGGCCATGCCTCATCGGCAGCACATTTACGCCGACAAAGCCTGAAATGTCGCCTTCGCTCGCAATATGGACGAGAGACGCGATCTCCGGATCGCAGACCGGGCCTTCGAGATAGTGCCAGCGCAGATAAGTCTCGAGCGCCGGAGGCGGCGGCTTGCCACCGTCCCGGAAGGTTCTTTGAAAGAGCCCGGCGACGGCCGGAATATCCGCAGCCTGCAGGGGACGAATCTGGCTCATGCCAAACTCGCGGAGGATGAGATCGCGGGCGAACCGTTCCCAAGCTTGCGGAGGAGTGCGACACGCGGCATTCCGACCTCATCCTTGGCGAATGTCACGGGTTCATAGGCCTTGGCTCTGGCTATCAGGGCAGCCACCTGGCGGTCCTGCCCCTGCCCGAACTCGAACAGCAGCCAGCCATCAGGCTTGAGGAAATCGGTTGCGTCCCGGATCAGCCGCTGTTGGATCGAGATGCCGTAAGGCCCCCCGTCGAAGGCCTCGCGCGGCTCGCCCTCAAGCAGATGCGCGCTCTCGCCTTCGAGGCGCGCGGTCGAGATATAGGGCGGATTGCAGACAATCATGTCCGCTGCGCCGATAAGCCCATCGCCCTCCAGCGCACCGAACAGATCCCCTTTCCGGATGGTGACCCGGTCCTGAAGGGCCAAGCGTTCGGCATTGCTCCGGGCGAGCGCGACCGTGCTGTCAGTCACGTCCACCCCCCAGACGCGGGCCGACGGAACTTCCGCGGCGATCGCCAGAGCAAGGTTGCCGGAGCCGCAGCACATGTCGATCACCATCGGGCCGGGCGCGCGATCGCCAAGAATCGCAAGCGCCCTCTGTCCGAGCAACTCCGTTTCCTGACGCGGCACGAGAACGCCCGGAGCCAGTTCGAGCATCACGCTCATGAAACGATGCAGGCGGGGCGTAGAACGGCCGGCTAGGGCTGCTGCTCTGTGCGGCACGGCGGTTCCTTACGTCATCCGACAGTATTGCATACACAGGACCTATCGCGCTCCGGTAAACGGCTGCTAAAGATATCGCCGCCGATACTGCGCAGCGCACCAACTCGGCCATATAGATGCGGCGTTGGTGCGCGGATATGAAATCGAACGCATTTCGGTCTTTGAAGTTGCCGATTGTAGCTGCCGGACTTGATGTCGGACAGACTCCGGGCGTGCGCACGCCAGCATGCGGTTGAGTACCGCTGCAACCGACGGCAACCTCGGTCTGCTGAGCGGCGAACGAATGAGCCAGCAAGCTCCACATACTTCAATTGCGTCTGCCCGGGGAGGCAGTCTGTGGATTCGAGGCGTAGTCTCGGCTAAGCATACCCGATGGACGACAGATCCTCGTTTATGAAATCCAGCATAGACCATCTCCCGCCGCCAAAGCAGCGCGAGCTGACAAGAACGGTGGAGGTGCTGCTTCAGGAGTTCGACGACGCGCTGAAGGCTGGTGAGGGTGCGGAGTTCTTCGCAGCCAAGGGCAGACTCAAAGGGAGAGCCTTCGTTTCACTCCACCGAATTTTATGCTTGAATGTCTCTGAAACCTGGTCGCGGAGCGCCTCCCACTTTGAACGATCCCTTCGCCCCCCTACGGCAACGTTTCCTGGCCAGGTGCGCCGCTCAACTGGCGGAGTTGAAGGCGGCGCGGCACACAGTCCTTTTCAAGGGTTCCAACGACTCACTGATTGCGACCGCGCACTCGCTCGCCGGAGCCGCGGGAACGTTCGGGTTTGCGGAGATCAGCGTACAGGCATCGGCGCTGGAAACACTGCTGATCGAGCAGCCGGATGACGGGGCCGTGCATGCCGCACTCGACGGGCTTATCGAACAACTCGAGCATACGTTGAAGTGACTTAACCGAAAGGGCTCACTTCTTAGGTCCAGTCAGGCCGGTCCTGGTCATCTCGCCCCAGCTCTGGTCGGCGCGTAGATACTGCCACCAGCCCTTCACGCGCCATAAATTGTTGAGCTGGCGGTAGCCGAAGTTCTCGATCACTGCCACGGCCGTGAGCACGGCGAGGTCCCGCGCGCGCGGAAAACGCTGAAGCTCGGCTTCTTCGAGGACCAGCGAACACACGCTCACGCAAACGCCGTAGGTGAAAACCAGCGATGTGAACGCCAAGAGATACTCGGTCGAAAGAATGCCGAGCAGCCAAAAGGTCGGAATGAGCACATAGCCCAGGACTTCCGAAATCGGCCCCAGCACATCAACAACCAGTATGTGACCAAAGCCGAGGAAGCCAACACGCCCATAACGGGGGTTGAAGAGCATGGAGCGGTAACGGAAGAAGCATTCGAGCGCACCGCGCTGCCAGCGCGTGCGTTGTCTGGCAAGAACGCGGAGTGACTCGGGCGCTTCGGTCCAGCACACCGGCTCAGGAATGAACTGGATGCGGTATTTGCGTTTGGTGTCCATCATGTGACGGTGCAGCTTGATCACAAGATCGAGGTCCTCACCCATCGACCCACCGGTGAAGCCGCCAACCGCTACCACTTCGGCGCGGCGGAACATGCCGAAGGCGCCGGACACCAGCATCAGCGTGTTGATGCGGCTCCAGGCAAGCCGCGCCATGAGAAAGGCCCGCAGATATTCGACCACCTGAAACAGGGGCAGCAGCCGGTTCGGCAGCCGGACCTCACGCACCCTGCCACCTTCGATCCTGGACCCGTTGGCGATCCGGATCGTGCCGCCCACAGCGATGGTGCGCTCTGGATCGTCGATGAAGGGCTGCGCGGCACGCATTAGCGCATCGGGCTCGAGGATGGAATCGCCGTCGATCACGCAAAACAGCGGCGCGCGGCAGACGTTGACGCCGGCATTCTGGGCATCGGCCTTGCCGCCATTTTCCTTATCAACCACAAACAGCCGTTCGGTCATCGGCGAGGAATAGAGACCGCGGATCGGCTTGTGCGTCAGGGCCTCCTCATAGGGCCGATGGAATTTCACAAGCTTGAAGCCTTCGATAAGGCGCTGCAGAGTCTGGTCCTTCGAGCCGTCGTTTATGACGATCACCTCGAAATTCGGATATTCAAGCGCCAGCATCGAGTGCACGCTCTCGACTACGTTCACTTCCTCATTGTAGGCGGGTACCAGGAGCGCGATTGGCGGCGCGACGTCCCCATAACGGCGCCATAGCAGCGCCGAACGCGCGACTGGCGGGCGCTTGGACAGCGCGTAGGCGGCAATAATAAGCTGCAGCAGGTATACCGCCGTCTGCGCCAGCCCTGCCCCAATGATGAACCAGGACAGGATGGAGGCACCCAGGACGATCTCTTGGCTCCAGTCGAACATCAGGCGGCCGGCCCCTCGGCAAGGATCAGCGAGGCGGTGCGCTGGCGGCGCGAGACCTCGCTGGTGGCGATCTCGCGCAGCACCTGCTCTCCCTTCTGGCCGAACGAGCGGAGCGCGTTGGCGGCGGCATAGCGCACAGTCCATGCCTCGTCGTCCATAAGCTGCGCGAGGGGCGCGGCGAGTTCAGACAGGCCGAGGCGGCCCGCCGCATTGGCAGCGTCTGCACGCACATTCCAGCCGCCAATTTCCATCGCCTTGGTCAGGATGGCCGTCGCATTGGCATGTCCGGTCAGCCCGAGTGCCCGCAATGCGGCTGCGGCAACCTCCGATGACGGATCGCCGGCCGCGCGGGCAAAGAAGTCGCCAAACCGGAACCCGCCGTTGCGGGCAAGTGCATCGATTGCGGCCGCTCTAATGAAAGGCACCGCGCCCTGAAGTCTGGCGTAATCCTCAAGTTCGTCGAGCCGCTTCGGCGGAAAGCGCCTGAAAAGCTCGATCAGGCGTCGCGAGCGCTGTCCCGCCACGCCGATCTTGCGCAGCGTTATGACGAGCGGCGGCAAGGCGCCGAGATCGCAGAGCGCGATCGCGACGGCGATCCTGACCTCGCGTGATCCGTCGCGGTCGAGTGCCGAAAGCAGGCTTGCCACTGCGTTTTCCGAACGCAGCGCCGCCAGCATCTCGGTCGCGTGGATGCGTTCGGCGGCGTTGCCTTTTTCCAGTTGGGTACTGACAAGCGCCGGCAGGCCACATTCGTTGAAGGCTGAGAGGAGCTCGTCGTGCTCCTCGCCGCGCAACAGCGAAATAAACTCGAAACCGGCATCGACCGCCACCCTCGCCGGCACCGCAAGCAGCGCCGTCTTCAATGCCTCGCGATCGCGATTTTCGGTGAAGGCGATCAGCGCCGTCAGAAGAAGGCGCCGCTGATCGGCGCCCGTCGTCCCCCGGCGCTCCTGCAATACCCGACGCACGATCAGTAGAAGCATGATCGCCAGGGAAAGGGCACTGAGCAGGATGGATAAGTGCCAGATGTACAACATGATCAGAACCGCGTGGTTAGGCCGAGCCCGAATGTGGTTCGGTCGAATGTCGGGCGCTGCTCATGGGCGAGGCTGCCGCGCAGCGTCAGCGGATCGGTGACGTCCCAGGAGATGCCGCCAAAGACGGTACGCGTCGGCACCAGCGTGCCGTCGGAGATCTCGGGGGCATCTGCATAACCACCAAAAACGTTGACGGCCGGGGTGACTGCAAGATCGGCCCGCAGCACATAGCCATCGGCGCGTGTGCCGATATCGTCGGCTGCGTGAACCCAACGTGCCGAAAGCCCCAGCCGGCCGTCCAGGACATAGGCCTGCACCCAGGGCGAGATTGTGGTGACCTCGGCGGTGACGAAATTGTCATAGCGAGCATCGATGTTGAGCGAGAACGGACCGAGCGCTTTCGCGGGCGCCATGATCTGCCACGAAGCGCCGGCGCCGATCGAATATCGGGCCAGGAAATCGGCATCCGGCGTCGCCGCTGCCAGCACATAGGCCGAAACCGTCGGCGAAAAGGCCTGGTCGATGCGGCCGTCGATCTGAACATCGGTGCGACCGTAGCGGGTCGCCATCCGGGTGTGGCTTGAAATGGTTGTCTGCGGGGTGAGTTGATAGGCAAGGCCAACCGAACTGTCGGTCCAGTCGCCAAGCCCCTCGGTGAGATCGCTGACTTCGCTGCCCAGATCGAGTCGCCATTTGCGCGGCGGCGGCGCAGCCAGCCTTTGCACGATATCGGCAGAGCCCGGCTCGATGGCGAGCGCTTGGCGGTAGGCTTCCCGCGCGGCGAAGTCGTCGCCACGCGCCCGGCGCAGGTCGCCGATCCCCACCAGCGCCTCGGCATTGTGCGAATCTACCGCCAGCACCCGCTGAAACGACTGCTCGGCCCGCGTGTAATCCTGCTCGAGCAGGGAAATTCGCGCGTCGAGAGCCATCGCCTCGACATTGTCAGGCGCGGTGCCAAGCACATCATCGATCATCGCGCGGGCGCGCGGTACGTCGCCCTGCCAGATCGCCAGGCGCACCTTGCCGAGGCGGGCACCGAGAAGGCGGGGCCTAATGGCCAGCGCCTGGTCGAAGAACTGCCCGGCCTGGTCGAATTTCTGCTGGGAGCCAGCCACCAAACCGATGGCGACCAGGATATCAGTGTTTTTCGGCGCCAGCCGAAGGGCGCGGCGATACGCATTCTCCGCCTCCGGCAATTGTCCCGCAGCCCGCGATCGTCGGCCCTCCTCCATCAGGCCGGCGACGGGATCCGGCCGCGGCGGGCGCGGTATCTTCCTCGCGGTCGCAGGTTTCGCCTTGCTGCTGCCGGCCCGCTGGGCTTTGCGGATGTTGGCAACAAGGGTACTTGCATCGGCATTGTCGGGCTCGGCACGCGACACCTCTTCGGCGAGCGGCAAGGCGGCGTCCGGATTGCCCGAGCGGAACTCGACTTCGGCCATGCCGAAGCTGGCGTCCCGATAGGTTGGGGCAAGGGACAGTGCCTTGGAAAAGGCTTCGCGCGCCGCCGGCAGATTGTTGCGGCCAAGCTCGGCGAAACCGAGTTGCACCAGGGCGTCGGCATTGTCGGGCCTGAGCGCCAGGGCTCGCCGGAAAAGACCCGCCGCCGCCTCGAAACGCTGCGCTTGCCTGGCCTTGACGCCGAACTCGTAAAGTTCATCCACCGTCTGCGCCAACGCCGCGCCCTGGGGCGCAGCGATCGTCAGGACCAGCCATGCGGCAAGGGCTGCGCGCCGGCCGCGCCGCATCAGCGCTTCCCGCTCTTTCGCGCGAGCAGACGCGCAAGCCGGGCCAGCAGCTCCTCGGGAATGAATGGTTTCACAAGATAGTCGTCCGCTCCCTTCTCCAGGGCCGAGACGATATCCCTTTCGCCCTTGCGGGCGGTCAGCATGACGACCGGAGTTTCGGACAAAGCCGGATCGTTTTTGATGCGGGCAAGCACCTCCAGGCCGTCGGCCTTGGGCATCATCGCGTCGAGCACGATGATGTCCGGCGCCTCATGCTCCGCCTTCAAGAGCGCTTCCGCCCCGTCTACTGCCTTGATGACCTCATATCCCTTTGCCCTGAGCCTGAATTCCATCAGCTCGATCAACAAGGGATCGTCGTCGCAAATCAGAACTCTTGCCTTCGATCCGTTCACCAGCCTTGCTCCGGTTCCGTCGCCCCCCGGAGTGATCAACCCATGAACCGACATCCGCCAATGCGGTTCATGCAGACAGAAATATTCTTCTCAGCTCTCTCATCGACGTCCGCCGATGCCACCGCGATTATAGACAACCTGATTCGCTGCGCCTGCACCCTCGGCACAATCAGTAGATGAATAAGGCGACATGGTATAGGAGCCCTGAACGGCATCGCACAGTCTGCAGCCAGAACGCGCTCGGTGGCCAGTCAATCGTCGACTCAGGCGCGCGACAGAAGCAATCTTTTGACTTCACGGGCAAGCGCAAGCGGGTCGAACGGTTTGGCGATCACCCCTACCGCGCCCATTGCCAGATAGCGTTCGACCTCATGCGTCTGGGTGCGCGCGGTGATGAACACCACGGGTATCGAGGCCGTCGCGCCAGCCTCGGCCAGACGCCTCAGCGTCTCCGGCCCATCCATGTCCGGCATCATCACGTCGAGCAGAATGAGGTCGGGTTGCCATTCGGCGGCATCGGCCAGTGCCTGCATGCCCGAAGAACAGGACCGCACCTCGAATTCCGGCTCGAGCTCCAGCGACATCTGGGCGATTTCGCGGATATCGTCCTCGTCATCCACATAGAGGATCCTTGCGCGCATCAGCATCACTCCTTGGCGTTCGCGGCAAGCCGGGTTCGGGACGTAACCAACATGCTCCTGACCAGCTTTGCCACATCGATCTCCGACGCCTTGGTCTTGGTCATGATCGCCTGCACGCGATCGCCGAGTTTCTGGTCGAGCTCCGCCGCCGAAAACACGATGACGCCGGTCTCCAGCGGCAGATCGACGAGGAGATCCAGGCCAGATCCGTCGGGGAGTGCAATGTCCAGGATGATCAGATCGAAGCGATGCTTCGCGACCGCCTGCCGAGCTTCCTGCAGCGTCTTTGCGGATGTGATCGAGACGCCCGAGCCCAGCCCCTCCGACATCACCGCGAGCACGCCCTCGTCGTCTTCGACATGCAGGACCTGTGGCCTCGGCTCGACCCTGCGGCCGACGATCTTGGCGAGAGCGGCGTGAAGCCGTTTCGAGTCCACCGGCTTCTCCAGCCAATCGATGATGCCGACGGCGCTGCCGTTCAGCGAGCGCCTGGCCTCGTCGGCGACGGCGGAGATGACGATGACCGCAATGTCGGAATTCACCGGTGATGCCCTTAAGTCGTGAAAGAGCTTGATGCCGGATTCCCCCGCCAGCTTGATGTCGAGCGTCAGCGCTACGTAGTCGCGGGAGCTCAGGAGCGCCTTGGCGGTGTCGATATCGGGCGCGACGTCGCTGGAAAAGCCTTCCGCATCAAGAAGTGCCGCGATCACCGCAGCGATGTCGGGCTCGTCCTCGCAGATGAGGACACGCAGGCGGCCATCGCGCTTGCGCGCCCGGCGCTCGACCAAAACCGGCTTGTCGGCCTGCCTGTGCGCCTCGGGAAGGTCGACGTGAAACGAGGTTCCCTGGCCTTCCTCGGTTTCGAAGGAAACGGCGCCCCCGAGCTTTTCGGTGATGGACTTGACGATGCTCAAGCCCAGGCCGGTGCCGCCAATTTTACGGGTGCTGGAGGCGTCCGCCTGCTCGAACTTTCCAAATATACGGCTGCGGAAAGCCTCCGGGATGCCGGCGCCCTGGTCCACCACGGAAATGCGCAGCATGTCGCGGTCACGACGCTGGAATTTCACAGTGACGGTCCCATCGGTTTGCGAGAACTTGATCGCATTCGACAGGAGGTTCGCCATCACCTGGTGCAGGCGATCCGGATCGATGTTGGCCTCGGCGCGCGGGGCATCGTCGACCAGAACGATCCTGATCCGACTGTCGGCCATGTAGTTGGAGCTGGCGGCAATGGCCTGCTCCAGGACCTGGCGGACAGGCATCTGCTTGATCTTGAAGGTGATCACGCCCGATTCGATCTTCTCCATGTCCAGAATGTCGTTGATGAGAAGAACCAGCCTTTCGCTATTGGTATGGGCGATGTTGACGAGATTGGCGGCCTTGGGCGGCAGTTCGCCGGCCACGCCGGCCGCGATCAGGCCGAGCGAACCCCGGATAGAGGTCAACGGTGTGCGCAACTCATGGCTGACCGTGGAAATGAAATCGTTCTTGAGCTGGGCGGTGCGTTTCTGCTCGGTGATGTCGCGATTGTAGGTGATGACACCGACGATCTTGCCGGACTCGTCGCGGAACGGTGCCTTGAGCGTGTAGAGCCAGCCTTGCCGGCCATCCGGCAAAAGCGCCGGCTGATCGATCCGCAGCGTCTGCCCTGCCTCCAGCGCGCCCATCTCATCCTGCCGGAACCGCTCCGCGACTTCTTTCGGATAGAAATCGAAATCCGTCTTGCCTATCAGATCGTCGACTGAAGTGGCGCCAACCATTTCGGCGGTGGCCGGATTGGCGGCGATGAAGCGGCCGTCGACATCCTTTATGTTCAGGCAATCGGGCAGTTCGCGAACCATGGCCCGGTAGGTCATGTTGGACATCAAGAGCTCCCGCCGGCGCTGCTGCCGATCGAGCAGGACGCCGATGATGATTGTGCTGAGGAAGCGGAACACGAGCGACGGGAACGTGCTCTGCTGCACCAGGCCGGCGACGGCTTGCGTGGGGATGACCAGAAGCGTGATCAGCCCGGCGAGAGCGACCGTTACGCCCAGACCGAATATGTCGTACATGGTGCGCGAACGGGCCGCGACGATGTGATGCCACGCGATACCGACGATTGCGGTGATGAGGATACCCATCACCCCGGCGCTGGCGCCCTGCCCGCCGAGATGGACGCGATAGGCAATGGAGCCGACCGTGGCGATCAGCATTGCCGGCCATCCGCCGAAGAACGCGGCCGCAGCAATGAAGGCGGCGCGCAGATCGACGACGAAGCCGGAGACGGACAACGCCGTCGCCATCGAAATGATCGCGCCCACGCACATGACCACGCCAAGAAGCAGCGACTGCATCCGCTTCGAAAGGCGCCCGGTGAAGTCCGCCACAAGGTCCCAGGCGACCACGAGGATGGAGACCAGTGCAAGATTGGCGAGGAGTGACTGCCAGATCTCGATCATGACTTCGGCTCCTTTTTTCCGATAGATAGCGCCAAAACCTATCCGAGGTCTAAAGAAGCTACAGCCCGGTCGGCGGTGCGGTCGACCCCGCGATCAGGGCAGCTCGGTGGGGCCACCTTGATTGCTGCTGCATCTATGGCCGACATGAGGCGCAAAGCCGACGGTCCGGTTAGGGCAGTGAAGTCCGCGTTCCGCCAATTTTTGGCAGACAGTCGCCATCCATCCTTTTCACGTGAACAGCCTTGTTCGCCAAAACCCGTCCCCTGCCCCACCAGCCCTTGACGAAAATCGGCACGCCTGTGAGACACAGGGGTGGGAACATTTGCCCCGTGGGTACATCTATAGTCGAAACACGGGATCGCGCGGCAATTTTGGTGGCAAAGCCATACTTCTTATCGGCCGCGTAAAGATCGGCGGACTTCTAGCTCACCAACTCGCGCAGTCCGGGGCAGTTACAGCAGGTGGTCCCCTAGTCCTTGCCGACACTGACGATTTACGCAGGGCAAATCTGGGAAGGCATCTGCTGGGTGTGCCCTACCTCCACTACAATAAGGCGGAAGCCACCGCCGATCGAGCCGTATTGGTTATGACGACCGTTGCGAGCATCGTCCCGCCGTTGCCGCCATTGGGCGAGCCGCCAATGCCGCCCTGGCTTGCCGAGTCATTGCCACCCGAAGCTTGCCTGCGCCGCCGGACCCGCCGCCAAACGAAAGATGGATGTTGCTGGCCACGCCGCCCTTGGCCTCGTTGCCGGAAAGGTCGACATTGCTGATGGTAACGGTTGCGCCTTCATTGATGAACAGCGCTCCGCCTGCATCCACGTTCCTACGGCTTGACCGCTTTGGTTCCCTTCTTCGCTTGCACGGCGATCGAGGGCCCATCCGGCGGCGGGCCTGTAACGGCCCTCTTCGGCGGCTCGGCGGCGGGTGTGTCGGGCGCCTGCGGCCCGCCGGACGTGAGGTTGACCGACACACCGTAGACTTTCCACTGCCGGTTCACCGGTTCGAACAGCAGCTCGAAATTGACCTGCAGCGGTACCGATGGGAAAAACCCCGCTATGTGCAGCATACCGTTCGGCTCGATCTGCGGCAGCAAGGTCAGTTGCGGATCGAGCACCGCGACGGCGCTGAAATCGAGCGCCTGCTTGCGCTGACTGGCGAAGATGTCGCCGAGCCCCGCGGCACTGTTGGCTTGAAAATTCGGTGAGCCGAGATCGCGCAGCACGGTGTAGTTGCCGGTCTTGTTGGCCTGGTCGAGCGCCAGCAGCGTTGTCCTGGTGAGGATCAGCACGCCGTTGCGGTCGATGCTGGCGGGATGGGCTGCCTTTTGCATCACCCGCTTGTCTCTGCTTTGCGCATGCGCGGGCTGCACAGGCACCGAGACGACCATCAGCGCGACGGCCAACGCAGCGAAAAAACCGCGGGCGCCCGGGGTCCGCCAACCGGGCGCCCGCCACTGAAAAGACACGATCTGCTGAAGCCCCAAAACCCCGTTCATGCCGGCCGCGTCAGTTCAGTGTCCATGAGGCTCCGACGCTGACGCCGACATCGCCACGGCTGGTTGTCGCCGACACGGCGGCGTTGAGGCGAAAATCCTCACTGGTGTTGTAGCCAAGTCCCAGCGCCAGGCCCGATTGCCCCTTGAAATGACCAAAGCCGCCAGCGATCGACAGTTTCTCAGGCCTGTCATCGTAACGCAGTCCCGCCGTCGCCAGGGCTAGCGCCGTACCGCCACGGGCTTCCGTGCGGTTTGCGCTGATCTGCTTGCCAATATCCTGGAAGCCGGATTCAAGCGCGCCAACGCGGCCGTCGAGCGCAGCAATATTGGTGGCATTGGTCGTTACCCTGGTGTCGAGATCCGCGATCTGCGTGGTGTGCGTGGTGAGCGTGTTGGTGTTGCTGGTGATGCGCGTCTCGTGATCGGCGAGTTCGGTGGTGTTGGCCGCGATCTGCGTCGTGTTGTTGGTGATGCGCGTCTCATGATCGACGAGCTCGGCGGTGTTAGCGGTGATCTGCGTTGTATGACTGTTTACCGTGGTGCTCAGATTGGTGATGTCGGTGCTGTTCTGGGCGACCTGTGCCGGCAGGCCTTCGAGGGTCGCGACATCGAATGTTGAAGCCGCCAGATTGCCGTCGCCGTCCGTTGTCATCAGATAGGTCGTGGCGCCTTGCGCGTCCTTGCTCGCCTGCGAATTGACGCCGGCCAGCGTGTAGGTGTTTCCGCCCGTGCCGATGGCGACCTGGTTGTCGCGCGTTGTCGATGCGCCTTGGCCGATCGCGGTGGAAGCCAAGAAATTGGCGGTTGCCCCAGCGCCCAGCGCGGTGGCGTTCAAGGCATTGGCGGTTGAGTTGTGACCCAATGCAGTGGCTTCGTTCTGCCCATCAGCCGCTACGCCCGCCTCGGCGCCCATGCCGATGGCCGTGCCACCGCTGCTCAGAAAGCCGATATCAAGTCCCGCTTTTGAATAGGCGCCCAGGGCAGTGCCCTGCGCCCCTGCCTCCGCATTATAACCCACGGCCGAGCCTTCGAGTTCTCCCACATACGCGTGCGGACCGACGGCTGTGGCGAAGGCAGCAGATGTCTGTGCCTGTCCTATAGGGATACTGGTATCATTGCCGCAGGCGAGGCTGTTGGAATGGCCAGTGTCGTGGCCGCCAGCGCACTCACCTGCCAACGCATGCCCTGGAAATACCGAGATGGCCAAAACCATCGCGCCGGCCAAAGCGGTGACGAGGACCGGACCGCCGCGCGAGCTGTCTTGCTCAGTCGCTTTCGCGTCTCTCGATGCGAGACGGAACCGCCTCCCATCCGACGGTGCGGCTGTCTCTAGTTGGCGCGGCGCGCCCGCCTGCTTGATCATTCTTGCCACCACGCCCAAAAACCCCCGATCAAATTGCCGATGTGTCGGGAGAGTGCAGACAAGGCGATGAAGCGAACAGTCGTCATATGCCGACTGTTCCTCGCTTTGTGAGGCCGCTACCTCCTTGTTGGGTCGGGTTGTTGCCGCATGGTCACATATTCATTTTTGCTAATTATCGATGAGGGGAACCCGGTGGCGACATCATCGCCTTCAGCGACAATGCAACTTGCGCGAGAGCTTCCGTGTGTTAGGCTTCTTCACGAAACCTGATGGTCCCAAGGATCGGAAAGTTCCCATGGCTGACGTCACCATCGAAGCGGTCTCCGCCGTGGTCGGCCAGATTTATGAGGCGGCCTACGACCAGGAACGCTGGCTCGGTGCGGTAACCGGCCTGCGCGACCTGTTCAAGGCATCGCGAAGCTGTATCGCGCGGCTTGATCAGCGGGCGTTCAACGCGGTGGGGACTGTCGATGATCCGGGACTGTGTACTCCCGAGGCGGCGGCAGCACACATGCGGGATCCCATCAGCACCGTCGTGGCTGCGCTGCCGGTTGGCAACATCTATGACCGTGCACGGATAGCGGAAGACGGCGCCGACTTCCGCCGCCGTGAGCTTTGGCAGGACTGGATGAGGCCGCGCGACATGCATCATGGGCTCGCCTCGAATCTTCTCGCATCCAACGGCTCCTATTGGTTTTTCGATATTCACCGCGGCTCCAGGCAGGACGCGTTCGGTGCCGACGACATCGACCTGTTGCAGAAGATCGTGCCGCATATGTTGCGCGCCGGGCAGATCGGCCGGCGGCTGGAGAACACCTCGGCGTTGGCATCGGCTTTCTCCCACCTGCCCTTCGGCGTGTTCCTGGTCAACGGCCACCAGCGGATCGTTCAGATGAACGAGGCCGCCGAGGCAATGCTGGCGCGGCCTGACAGCCCGCTGAGGCTGAATGGCGGCACGATCGTCGCCTCCAATCCCCGGGATGCGCAGGAGCTTCAACAATTGGTCGCGGATGCCTGCTCGCTGCCGGACGGAGCCATGCCCGGACCCGGCGGAACGCTGATGGTGCCGTCGGATCACAAGCGCTCCGACCTGACGCCGCTGGTGCTGTCGGTTGCGCCCTTCGTCGACGCCCGCGCCTACGGTTTGGCCTCGGAACGGTGCGCGGTGATCATGGTCACCGAGGTCGCCCGGCGCATCCCCGATGGCTTCGAGACGCATGTCCGCAGCCTGTTCGACCTGACGCCGGCCGAAGCCCGGCTCGCAGCGACATTGGCATCCGGGCGGACGCTGAAGGAAGCCGCGGCAAGCTCGAGCATCACCGTGAAGACCTGCCGCACCTATCTCGAACGTATCTTCTCCAAGACCCGCACCCGGCAGCAGAGCGAACTGGTTGCGCTGCTCAAGAGCACCGAACCGCTTAGCGGGCGCGGCGGGTAGCCGGCTCATGCACAGCGAGCGTGCTAAGGATTTCGAGGCCAATGGCTGACGCAAACCTGGAAGCGGTGTCCGCCGTGGTCGGCCAGATCTACGAGGCTGCCTACGATCAGGAACGCTGGCTCGAGGCAGTGACTGGTCTGCGCGATCTCCTTGGCGGCTCGCGCTCCTGCATTGTGCGGCTCGATCCAACGACGAGCAACGCAGTTTCAACAGTTTATGATCCCGAGTTCGTTTCGTCCGAAGTAACCGCTGCGCACATGCGCGATCCCATCAGCGTAGTCGCGGCCGCCCTGCCTGTGGGCAAAGTCTATGACCGCACGCTGGTAACGGAAGGGGGCGCCGGCTTCCGCCGCCGTGAACTCTGGCAAGACTGGTACAGGCCGCGTGACATGTATCACGGGCTTGCCTGTAATCTTCTGGCCGCCAACGGCTCCTATTGGTTTTTTGATATTCATCGCGGTTTGAGGCAGGAAGCGTTCGGTGGCGACGACGTCCAGCTGTTGCAAAAGATCGTGCCGCACATGCTGCGCGCCGGGCAGATCGGCCGGCGGCTGGAGAATACGTCAGCGCTGGCATCGGCTTTTTCGCATCTGCCCTTCGGCGTGTTTCTGATCAACGGCCATCAGCGGATCGTGCAGATGAACGAGGCCGCCGAGGCGATGCTGGCGCGGCCCGACAGTCCGCTGGCGCTGAAGCACGGTGTGGTAGTCGCCTCCAATGCCGGAGATGCGCAGGAGCTTCAACGGCTGGTTGCCGATGCCTGCTCGTTGCGGAACGGCGCCATGCCAGGCACCGGAGGAACGCTGATCGTGCCATCGGATCACAAGCGATCTGATCTGACGCGGCTGGTGTTGTCAGTCGCACCGTTCGTCGATGCCCGCGCCTATGGCCTGGCGTCGGAGCGCTGCGCGGTGATCATGGTGACGGAGGTCGCCCGGCGCACTCCCGATGGCTTCGAGCTACATGTTCGCAGCCTGTTTGACCTGACACCCGCCGAAGCGAGGCTTGCAACGGCATTGGCATCGGGGCGGTCTCTAAAGGAAGCCGCGGCCCTTTCCCACATTACCGTGAAGACCTGCCGCACCTATCTCGAACGGATTTTCTCCAAGACCCGGACCCGGCAGCAGAGCGAACTGGTCGCGCTGCTCAAAAGTACCGAGCCGCTCAGCGGCCGTGGCCGGTAATTCCCGAACAAAAAATCTAACAGTCGGCATTTGCCGATTGTTCGGGGCCGCGTCTTTCGGCCAGATTTTGGCTAGGTTTGCAGTGGCCAGCCATGAAGTAGGGCAGGTCGTTGATGATGCGGGGCCAATCAATGATGGAAACCGGATACGTTGTCGCGGCCGGATTATTTCCGTTTGCCGTTTCCTATACGCTCGTGGCAATGCTGCCGGGTGCCAATTTTGCCGTCGTTGCGCAGGCCGGGCTGACCGCGTCGCGTGCTACGGCGCTTTCCGCTGCCGCCGGTATCGCCCTTGGCGCAAGTTCGCTGGCGGCCGTCGTCGCGACGGGGGTCGGTTCATTGCCGCACGAGGGCATCGCGCATCAGATAGCCGCCAGCCTCTACGGCGCACTGCTGGTCCTCATTGGATGGAACTCGATGCGGCGAGCTTGGTCGATCAAGACGGGACCGGATGAGCCGAAACCGGTCGCAAACGTTCGGCACTTCCGGCTGGGTTTTGTCACTGCGGTGGCAAATCCCGCAACTGCAATATTTTTCGCCTCTTCAACGCTGAACTTAAATCTCCGCGGGGCGACTTACCTAACCGTGGTCGCATTGGTGTTTGCCATTGCGATCGCCTGGTTTGGTCTTCTTGGCCTTTGCATTTCCCAACCTGTAACACAGCGGTTCTACAGACGTTTCCGAAAGCATGCGGATATCGTCCTGGGAGGTGCCCTGGTGGCGCTCGGCTTCGCCGCGCTTGGGTCGTTGAAGGGCTAAAACATGTAGCGGTGTCTGGACTGGACAGGGTCGCGCTCACTGCAATTTGCTAGGACGGCAAGCGACGACCGGGCCGCACTCGCGCCATCGGCGATTAGCGACGCACTCCCGACGATCTCCAGTCCCCGAAGATCGGCTCGCCTGCGCGGTTTAATAGAACGGCGAATATGGCTCCCGGTCCGCTCGTGTGAAGACGGAGATGGGCTGGTCAATCCGCGCGACAACGCCCGCTCCGAAATTAATCCCAGTTCCGTCGCAGACACCAAATATGTTCGACCGCGTTCCGATCAGCACATTGACCGGTTTCCCGGCTTGGACGGGGTATGTGCTGTTGTGAATGAAAAGGACGCCGGTTGCCTGCAGCGTGTCATGCGCATTGCCGTTGCTGCTCGCTATCTCGACATAGTCGCGCCCTGCGAATGAATTTTGTGTCCAGATGCCGACAACCCCTTCCACCGAGAGCCAACCATTCGCCCAACCGTCCGCGTCGCGCGGAGAGTATTGTGTGAACAGGCGATAGGTAAGTGGGTCCGATAGCCAGAAAAGCGTTACGTAGCCGTCGATATCAGGCACATAGGTGAACCAGACGCCGGTTTCGCTCGCAGCCCACAGGCCATCCGCATCGTATGGGTCCAAATTGTTGGCGCTGACGAAATCCATTGACAGGGGTACCGGATCAGTCACGGCGTGATCGAAGAGTTGGGTGAGCGTCCAGCGCCCATTGTAGTTGAACCACTTGTCGAAGTAGGTTCCTCGAGCCACCGAGCTCAGGTCGATGATCTGTCGCTCCCCCCGTTCGACCGGACCAAAAGGAACGGGGTCGAAGTCCGGCAATTTGAGGCGCGGTATCATGACTGTGCTGGTCGCCGGTCGTGGCGACAACTTGCCCAGATCAAGCATGGATCCTGCTTCGCCAACCGCCGAACGCACGTTCCGCGCGATCAGATCCGTTCGATATTCTCGCCAATAGTGCCCGGACCGGATCTTGTCGAACGCGACCATCTGTTCGATCAGATCGTCGACGTCTTTGGCGGACCGTTTGGGCTTGGAAAGGAAAGCGTTCTGATGGCCAAGCAATTGCTTTCGCGCCTTGGCCTCACCTTCCAGAATGTCCGCGTCGAACGGCAGTTTACACCCCTCTGTTGGCGTAAAGCCGCTTTCATGCTTCGTGTGGAAATCGCCCATCGACTTGACCATGCTGCCTCCATCAGTCTCTGGCTAATCTTGCAACCAAGGTGACGGCGCTTCCTGATGATCGCCACCTCTCGCCGTCAGAATTTCACCGCGAGATCGAGCTTAGCGCCATTGTCGACAGCGCCACCGCCGAACTGTCCCGAATAGGACAGGGCGAGCGTCGCATTGGCCGACATTTTGAGGTCGATGCCGGCCTCGATCACGGCGCTGTCCGTGGCGATCGGCACGCCGGCGATGGTGAAGGCATCGCTGCCGGCAAAGGCGACCGTCGACAGCGGCGTGGTATCGCCGAAAGCGTGCCGCCAGCCGAGCATGCCGCGCGCTGTCGCATTGATGTTGCCGAGCGCAAAACCGGTCGAGCCGCGCAGGCCGAGCGTGGTGAAGGTGGCGTCGGTGGTGGAACCCGCGCTGGTCAACGCTGCCGCGCCGCCCTTTTCGGTAAAGCCGTCGGTGTGCACGCTGACATAGGCGAGATTGACGAAGGGCTCGAACTTGAAGCCCTCGGCATCGGGCCCGCTGCTACCGACCTTGTAGGCAAGTTCGCCGAAGATCTGCGCGGTGCCGGCGTCATAGTCGGCCGAAAGTTGATCGGCAAATCCGTTGAAGGCGACCGAGCGTTTTGTCGACAGGCTGCTCCAGCTGTAGGCCGCACCGGTTCGGAAAGCGATGGCGCCCCAGTTGGTGCCGCCATAGAGACCGAGATGGGAGTTGTCGGCGTCGCCCCTGGAGCTGCGATCATCGGCATCGAAGTTCGCATGGCTGTAACCGCCAAGCAGACCGACACGCCAGCCGCCCACCAGCGTGTCGGCGCCCGCCAGCAGGCCCCCCGTCGAACGATCGAAAGCGGCGGCGTTGCCGTCGCTGTCGGTGTTGCCCCAGGACCCGAAAGCCTGGCCCCAGACGGCAAAGCGATCGGTGTCGGCGGCGACCATCTCGGGGCCACCCTCGCCATAGGCCATGACGGGAAGTGCTGCGGTGCCAACATCGCCGAAGGCGGCGCGGACACGGCTGGTCGCGGCATCGCGGACGAAGCGGCTGTCCTCGACCAGCATGCCCTTGGCCGAGGCATGGATTTCGCCAGACAGCTGGTCGAAGACAGTGCGTGCCTCGGCATCGGTGGCCAACCCGGCGACGGCGCCGAACACAGCCCCGCTAGTCAGCCTGTCCAGCCCTTCGCCCGTGGCGATCTGGTTCGGCGTCAGCCCGGCATCGGCGAAGTCACGCACCTTGGCCACGTCGAGATAGGCGTTGTTGGCGTCGTAGGTGTCGGTCACCGACAGGAATGCGGTATTGGTGACGCCGGTCACCGAACCGAATTCGCCGGTCAAGCCGCCGTCGGCGGTGAGCACCTTGTATTGCGCGCCGACTTGCAGGTTGCCCACCATATGGACTTCAAGAGTGGAACCGGCAGCCAGCGTCGTCGTGCCAGTCGAGACAAACTTGTCCGATTGATTGAGGCCCCCGATATCGACCGCATAGATCGAGCTTCCATCGAACTGCGCATTGCCGCTCGTGTTGAGCACATCGCCGGCGAAGCCGTTGACCACCGTCGTGCGGCCTTGATTCACGAACATCGCCAGGTTGGTGAAGTTGGTTGTCGCGATACCGCCCACTCCGGCAGCATCGACGATGCTCCCGGGACCATTGGTCATCGTGTCGCCGCCGCCGCCGCCGCCGAAATCGCTGGTGCCGCCCGCCGTGCGCCAAGTGCCGTTGTTGTTGAATGTGTCAGCAGCAGCGCCAAAGGTCACCGTACCGGTGATGAAACCTGCGTTGGCAAGGACGAACGGCCCGCCGGTGGCCACGAGCGCTGAGTCGGTCAGCAGCCCGGAGCTGTTGCGGATCGTACCAACCGACGTATTGGTGATGGTGCCGCTGGAACCCGTCACCGTCACACCGCGCGCTACGCCGCTGGCCGTGCCGGCAACATTGACGTTCACCACGCCGGCGCCGGTTGCCTTGATGCCTTCGGCGGCAGTGCCGGTGACCGCGCTGTTGGCAGTCACCGTGACCGTGCCGGTGCCGCTATTAGTCGCTTCGATGCCGGTCAGGCCCGACACCGCGCCGGTGGTCGTCACACCAACTGTGCCGGCGCCCGCCGCGTTGGTCTGACGCGCGATGATCGCCGTATTGCCCGTTGAGGACACCGCGCCGGCGTTCACCAACACACTGCCGCCGGTGGTGCGCGCGTAGACACCATTGCCCGACGTCGCGGTTACCGGACCGACCGTCTTCACCGTCGTCGAGCCGGAGCCTAAGTTCTCCGCGTCGACGCCGAATCGTGCGCCGATGGCACCATTGGCCGTCACGTTGATGTTGCCAGTTGCGGCAGCTGGGAAGATCGCGGTGACGATGCCGGCATTGCCCGACTTAATGTCGCCGTTCGCCAGCGCCGTGACATTGCCGGTCGTCGACTGCGCCTGGATATCGATGGCGTCCTTGCTGCCGGCCAGCGCCGTTACCGCGCCGGTGGTGACAGTGATGGCGCCGCCTGCGGCGGTATCGCGCACCACAATGCCTTTGCCTGCCATCGAGCTGCTGGCGCCTGAGATGTTGACGCTGACCGTGCCGGAACCATTGTTGAGGATGTTGGCTGCATCGCCGCTGCCGCCGGCGAAACCGCCGGCGCCGGTGACCAAGATATCGCCAGCGCCGCCGGTGCCGGCGATCAGCTCCAGGCCATCGGTCGCGCCGGTCACCGTGTTGGCGGCATTCACTGTCACTGCGCCGCCGCCGGCCGCCAGAATGCCCTCGGAGAGGGTGCCGGTGATCATGCCGGCCGTGGTGACGGTGATCGCGCCCGTGCCGCCAGTGGTCGCGGCGATGCCCCTCGTGCCAGAGACATTGCCTGTGGTCACATCGACCGTGGCCGCAGTCGCTGCGAAGACCATTTGGGCGGTGATGCCTGCAAACCCGGTGGCGGTGACGTCGCCCGCAGTCACCTTGATATTGCCGCCACTGCCCTGCGCAAAGATGCCGCCACTGCCGCCGCCAGTCGCGGTGACCGGACCAGCCGCCGTCACCGTGAGCGTGCCCCCGCCCAAGTTTACGGCGGAAATCCCGCTGCGGCCATCGATTGCGCCGTTGGCCGTCACGTCGAGATTGCTGGTCTCCGACCGGGTCTGCACGTCGATTGCGGTTCCGGCCAGCGCGCTCACGGCACCTGTGGTGACGCCAATGTCGCCGCCAAGGGCTGTATCGCGAACGTAGATGCCATGGCCGCCGGTGGAGTTGCTCGCGCCCGCAATGTCGACCGTGAGGGTGCCGGCGCCGTTGTTGAGGATGTTCGCCGCGTCGCCGGTCCCGCCGACGAAGCCGCCGACGCCGGTCACCGAGATGTCGCCGCCGCCGCCGGTCCCGCCGATCAGGGTCAGGCCGTTGGTCGCCCCGGTCACTGCCTCGAGGACGCTTACGCTCACTGCATTGTTACCGGTCGCCACAATACCCTCGGCGAGGGTGCCGGTGATCGTGCCGGTGGCAGTGACGCCAACCGTGCCCGTGCCATTGTTGGTGGCCACGATGCCCGTCGTGCCGGAGACATTGTTCGCGCTCATGTCAACCGCGCCCGCGCCAGCTCCGGCGTGCCAGGCTACGATCGCCGTGTTGCCGGTGGCGGTGACATCGCGCGCTGCCACTATTACATGGCTGCCGACCGATGCGGCAAAGATGCCGTTGCCGGTGGTCGCGGCAATTGGACCCCCTGCGACCACCGTCGTCCTGCCCGTGCCGAGATTCTCGGCGTCGATGCCGAACCGGGCGTCAATCGACCCGTTGGTGGTCACCTCGATATTGCCGGTTGCCGCACCTGGAACGATCACCGCCACCAAACCGGCGTTACCCGCCTGAAGGTCGCCATTGGCGGTCACCGCGATGTTGCCGGTCAGCGACTGGCTCTGCGCATCGATCGCGTCCTTGCCAAACGCCAGCGCGCTGACATTGTTGGTCTTGACCGAAACGCCGGTGCTGGTCGCTACGTCGCGGACGGTGATGCCTTCGCCTGTTGCCGCAGAGACACTTGCGGCGATGTTGATGTCGACCGAACCGGCACCTCCCGTCTGCGCCGCATCGAAGGCATTGCCGGTGCCGTTGTTGATGATGCTCCCACCCGTGTAGGTGATCACGCCGCCGGCTGCCGAGAGCGAGAGCGCCGCGGTGCCGCCAGCTGTTGGCATGTTGCCGGCATCAATGCTGATCGTGCCATTGTTGGTGACGTTGAGACCACCGGCGCCAGTGTTGGAAACTGCGAGGCCATTGCCGCTTACCGTCGTTCCTGCATCGATGTTGAGGATGATCGGTGTTGCGATGGCACCAGAGTAAGCTCGGTCATTGGGCGGGTTATCAGGATACGTCGTGTCGATGGTGGTGGTATTGTCGCATTGGATCGTGGCGCCAACAACGAAGCAAGCCGACCAGGCCTGTCCCGGTGCCAGCAGGGTCGCGCCCGCAGCTGCGGCAACGCCAACAGCGGATCGCAGTGCAAGCCGGCTCACTTGAGAACGCAGCTTCCACCGCAAAGCCGAATTCGTGGAAGCCTTTCCCGGAATCGAAGGCGAAAGAACAGCCTGCCTGTGCCCGATCATTCTTGCCATCACGCTCAGTTCCCGTCGAATTCTCGAATGCGGCGGAGACTGCGGCCAAGGCCGTGGACCGAACAGTCGTCATATGACGACTGTTCGTCGGTTTGTGGGTAAGCAATAGATTGCTGGCCGGCTTGTTGCCGGCTGGCCACATATTCTGTTGTGCTAATTATCGACCAAGGTGAAAATAGTGGCAGGCAGAGCTGACGCCACCCGTCAGAGCTCTGTCCGCACAATGCCTACGCCCCTTTCAACAACGCCACGAGCCGGCTCTGCCGGCGGCTTCCGGTTTGGCGAATATTCGCTCCAGAGAGACCGGGTGATCTGCGCCTCGACTTCGCGTGCGGCTCCGGCTCGCTGCTGCTGAACGTGCGCAAGCGCATGGGGCCGCACGGCATCGGCAGAATCTACGGGCAGGAAAAGAACATCACCACCTACAACCTCGCGCGCATGAACATGCTGCTGCATGGCGTGAAGGACACTGAATTCGAGATCTACCACGGCGATACGCTTTCCAATGACTGGGACATCCTGCGCGAATTGAATCCTGCAAAGAAGCCTTCCTTCGATGCCATTTGTGGCCAACCCGCCCTTCAGTTTGCGCTGGGATCCGACTGAGGCGATGGGCGACGATGTGCGGTTCAAGAACTATGGGCTGGCGCCCAAGTCGGCCGCGGACTTTGCCTTCCTGTTGCACGGTTTCCACTACCTGAAGGATGAAGGCGTAATGGCCATCATCCTCCCCCACGGGGTGCTGTTCAGAGGTGAGGCGGAAGAGCGCATTCGAACCAAGCTGCTGAAGGACGGTCACATCGACGCCGTCATCGGACTGCCCGCCAACCTGTTCTATTCGACGGGTATCCCGGTCTGCATCCTTGTTCTGAAGAAGTGTAAGAAGCCCGACGATGTTCTCTTCATCAACGCAGCCGAGCACTTTTTGAAGGACAAGCGTCAGAACAAATTAGGGGATGGCAAGAACGGGACAACGGACCATATCGGCAAGATCATCGAAACCTACAAGTTCCGTAAGGAGGAGGACCTATTCCAAGCGCGTCAGCATCGATCGTATCGCCGACGAGGGTCACAACCTCAATATTTCCCGCTACATCAGAACGGCTGAGGATGAGCTCGAAATCGATCTAATAGCCGCCAATGAAGACTTGGTCAGAAGCAGTTTCGCGCAGCGACAGCGAAGCACAACACATTCTTGCGCGAGCTTGGGCTTCCAACCTTGCCGCTTTCAAAAGGATGACGCCGGGCTCGAATCGACCATCAAGCAGCGCGCCGGTGCGCCTTGAGAGCTGCTGATTTCCCACGTCCGCTTTCGGTCTATATCGATGTTGGCTTGTACGGCGGTAATGAGGCGCATTGCTGCCGCTAGCTCACAGCTAGCTATCATCCGCTACGAGGATGGGGAAGCACAAGCAGTGCGCTGGAAATGGCGTCGGGCTCTGTTCACTTGCTATGCCTAGGAATGTGCATATATTGTGCGTAAGAGAGAGGTCGGAGATTTGTCATGACCCACGCACAGCTCGCACAATCGAAAGTGGTCTCAGGTTTTGTCGACAGCCTGCAGGAGCCGCGCACGCCTTATATCTCGCCGAAGCGCCTGTCGCAGGCGCTGGGCGTGAAGGTGGCCAACTTGGCGCAGTTGACCGGCGTCCACCGCAACACGCTCCGTAACCCGTCGTCGGAGCGACTGCAGGGTCGGATGCGCGAGATGGTGAAGGTGATTTCGGCCGCAACGGAACTCACCGGCGACGTCGACAAGGCGATCTACTGGTATCGCAATGAGCCGATCGCCGACTATGGCCATCGCACGGCGGCCGAACTCGTCGCGGGCGGCCAGGTCGAAGCAGTGCTGGCCTTCATCCGGGATCTCGAGAACGGGGCGCGCGGGTGAAGGTCACCCGCGTCGGGCCGGACGAGATCTTCCATCGCTATCTGACACCCAAATGGGCCTTCCTGCCCACCAGTGGTGGGGGCGCGGCGATCGATGGCGGGCGCTTCAATCGGCCCGGCGTCGAAGCCGTTTACCTGTCCCGCGCGCCTCAGACAGCGTTGGAGGAATACAAGCAGGGTGCCAGCATCACCCCGCCCGCCACCCTTGCCGCCTACAAGATCACGCTTTCCGAGATCGCCGATCTTTCTCAGGGGTTCGACCCGAATGTTTGGGATAGTGCCTGGAACGAATGGGATTGTGCCTGGCGCCAGATCGCTCGCATCGACAGCAAGATACCGTCATCGTGGAAGCTTGCGGACCTGGTCGTTACGACCGGGCTTCGCGGTATTCTGTTTCCGTCGCTGCGTCACGCCGGCGGCACCAATCTGGTGATCTTTCCGGCCAATCTTGTCGACGGTGATAAGGTCGCGGTTCACGATCCCGATCACCGGCTACCGACCGATCAGTCATCATGGCCCTGAGTTGCTAGCTGTCGTAAGCAACCCGATTTCCGATCAGTTCAGAGCGCCTCATCCTCAACGACGCCAGTCGTTGGGTCGCCCTCTTCGAAGTCGCCCTCCCCCCGGACAAGACCGGTCGGTATATCCCCGGCCAGCAGCTTCTCCTTCGACAGCAGCCCGGCGTCCTCGAGCGCCTCGAAATCCGGCAGCTGGCGCAGCGTGTCGAGCCCGAATTGCGACAGAAAATTTTTGGTCGTCACATAGGTATAGGGCGCGCCCGGCTGCGGACTGCGCGGCCCCGAGGCGATGAGATCCTGCCCCCGCAGCACACCGATCAGGTCGCGCGACACCTCCTTGCCGAAGAAGGAAGACAGCTCGCCACGCGTGATCGGCTGGAAATAGGCGATGCACATCAAAACCAGCGCCTCCGCCTGCGACAGTTCTTTTGCCCGCTCGCCCGCTGCCGTGCCGAATGCGGCGCGGATGGCGTCGCCAAAGATCTGTCTGGTCCGGTGCTGCCAGCCGCCGGCGACCGCGACCAGCTCGTAGGGGCGGCCGGCGAGCTCGGCGCGAATGTCGTCGATGATCAGCTCGAGATTGCAGTTTTTTCCCACCACCCGCGCGAGGACACCGCGTGTCACCGGTTCGCTGGCCGCAAAAATGACCGCTTCGACGCGGCCCATCCATTCGCGCCAGCGCAGCTCCGGCGGCAGGTGGGCGAGTTCGGTGTCGAGCAGCACAGGCTGTTCGTTCGGCTTGCGGCGGGCGGACGCTTCGCTCATCGCTACAGCCCAAACAGCCGAAAAGTAGTGCGGCCGGAAAGCTCGCGCACGGCATCGAGCTGTTGCAGCCGCTCGAACAGGCGTCGCGCCGCAAAGCGCGACAGGCTTTTGGTCGTCAGCGATCCGGAGACGGCGTCGTCGTCGAGCAGTCTTTGGATCACATCGCCCGCCCCCTTCGCCCTGAGCTTCGGTGCGACGGCGATGAGCCGCTCCGCGCGACGCGACAGCTCGGCCGCCAGCCGGCACGCGTCCGCCGCCGCGTGAACCAGCGCGACGCAGACCGCGCGCTCAAAATTCTTGTCCGCGGGTCGGATGCGCTTGCCGCCGGCCTCGCCGCGAAAAGTCGGCCCAAAGGCTTGCGCCATCAGCAGCGGCACCGGCCGCGGCCAGCGCAGGCCGTGCGCCAGCACCAGGTCGGCCAGCCACCAAGCCAAAAGCTCGCAGTCGGGGCGTACGGCGACGACGTGAGCGGCGATCGCCGCCGCGGCGAACGGCGCCGGCCGCTGCGACCTCACCACTTGTTCGATCTCCGTGCCCAGGTCGGCAAGCGCGGCGCCTTCCCAATGGAGGCCGAGCTGGCCGACGATGTTTTCGAGTCGATCGGCGCTGGCACCGGGCGGCTGCCCGGCCAACTGCCGCCAGGCGCCAAGGATGGCGCCGGCGGGGCCGGGATCGGCGCCGGCCGGGCGCAGGTGCCAGGCGTCGCGCAGGGCGGCCTCGTCTTCGGCGCGCCCAGCCAACCGCATGCTGGCGGCGGCACAGCGAAGCGCCAGCCGCTGCCGCCAGGTCCCGGCCCAACTGGCTTGCGCGCGGGCAAGCGTGTCGAGGGCACCCAGGGCGGCGCCGGCCTGGAAGGCGGCGTCGATCTCGCTGGCGTCACGACCGGACGCGAGCGCCCAGGCCGGTACGGTCGGCGGCGCGGCGAGGCTGGCGGTCGCGGGATCGAGGCGAATCATGATTGGAGCGTAAAGCGCCCGTGCGCTTTGCGCCATCAATTTCGACCCAAAACGCACAGCCTGTCGTGCAGATATAATGAATGATAATGTTGCATTATCGTTCGTTACAAGCCATGCTAGCAGAATGGCCCCTATCGTCGACCTGAGCCGCGAAAATCGTCCTGAGGAGAGCAAAGCGCCGTCCCACAGCACGACCGCGATCGCCAGCACCTCCCCTCCCTCGCCTCCAGCTGACGACTTGCCTGATATTGTCGATATCGTCATGGAAATGGCGCAGGCACCCTGCGAGCCGCAAAACGCCCCTCCCCTGCCGGCGCACCTGGAAGGGCTCGCCGAGCGCGCGCGCGATTACGTCGAGGCAGCAAGCTCGGCGAACACCCGGCGCGCCTACGCCGCCGATTGGAAGCATTTTTGCGCCTGGGCGCGCCGCCAGCATCTCGATGTGTTGCCGCCCGACCCGCAGGTCGTTGGCCTTTACATCACGGCCTGCGCGTCCGGTAAGGTGACGGGCGACAAGAAGCCGAACGCCGTCTCGACCATCGAGCGACGTCTCTCCTCGATCACCTGGAATTTTTCTCAGCGTGGCCAGCCATTGGACAGGAAGGACCGGCATATCGCCACTGTGCTGGCCGGCATTCGCAACACTCACGCCTCCCCTCCCCGGCAAAAGGAAGCCATTCTGACTGAAGACCTGATTGCCATGCTCGAGACCCTTGACCGTGGAACGTTGCGCGGCCTGCGCGACCGCGCCATGCTCCTGTTGGGTTTCGCCGGCGGCCTGCGGCGTTCTGAAATCGTTGGCCTGGACGTTGCCAGGGACCAAACCCAGGACGGCCGCGGCTGGATCGAGGTTTTGGACAAAGGCGTTCTCGTCGCATTGCGCGGAAAGACCGGCTGGCGCGAGGTCGAGATCGGCCGTGGCTCGTCCGATGCCACATGCCCGGTTGTGGCGGTGCAAACCTGGCTGAAACTGGCGAGGGTCGGCCATGGGCCGTTGTTTCGACGCGTCACCGGAAACGGCAAAGCAGTTGCAGCCGAGCGGCTCAACGACCAGGAAGTGGCGCGGCTGGTCAAACGCACCGCCCTCGCAGCCGGGGTTCGTGGCGACCTGTCCGAAGGCGATCGTGCAGAGAAATTTTCCGGTCATTCCTTGCGCGCCGGTCTTGCCTCATCGGCTGAGGTCGACGAGCGTTACGTTCAAAAGCAGCTTGGCCATACGTCGGCCGAAATGACCCGCCGCTACCAGCGGCGCAGGGACCGGTTTCGCGTCAATCTCACCAGGGCCAGTGGACTGTAGGCCCCCTCCCCTGGCGGATCGGTCTATCGCCAAGACAGCTGATCCCTCGGCAGCCGACCACTGGGGTCGAATACAGCCACCTTGTGCGGGAGATCGGGGCCCCAGTTCCAAAGGACCAGATTGCGATCCTCCATCTCGGCCCCCGGCGCGAAGCTCGGAACCACGATGCCGGCAACATTTCGGGGTTGCAACCGCTCATAGATGGACCAGGACGCTGGACGTTCTCCGTTGCTGAGAGCCGTCGCCCAGGCACAGGCCATCTCTTCGAGCGTCACAGAAAACTCTCCTCTCCGCTCTTCCGTTGTCAGATCCGCGATGTCGTCACAATCGATCTCATAGGAGCAAAGCACGCAGGGATCGATCCGCTGTGCGAAGCCCTGGTTGGCTTCCTTGATCGCTGTCATGATGGTCAGCGCCAGATAGAGCGCCGGCACGCCTTTGGGATTGAATCGAGCCCCTCGGATCGCCGCTCCTTCGCCGGAAGTCGGCTTGAATGCCCAACGTGGATCATGTGCGCGGTAGCAGGTTCCGACGAACCTCACGCAAACCCGCCAACGGCCATGTGATCGAGATAATCACGGACCGCTGCTGCCTTGCCGTCCTTCACCAGCGCCTCAGCGGTGCGTCCCCCAAATGCCGGAAGCGGCTGAGCCCGATACCAGGCCATCGCCTGCTCCTTGCCACCCGCCCATTCCGTCACTCGGCTGATGATCTCGAGCATTTCTCGCAGACGCCCCTGGGTCTTTACCGTGGCGCTACGCTCTGACCGATAAAGCGTCTCGCGTGCAAGACCTGCAGTCTGGGCCAACTGGCCTTTGGACATGCCAAAACCGTCCGCGACCTGCCCAATCGCAATCTTCCCATTCCGGTCCATGTAGGACAAGATGAGAGGTCCATTCTGCTCGGCTATCTTGAGTGCCTGGCCCATGGTGTTCATCCTACCATATCGGGAGTCATATTTCGTGTGCAGAAGATATGGCACTTGTAGACTGTTTTCAAGAACGAACCCGTTCAGTGGCCGCGCCGCAAACCCCGCCGACAGGTGGGAATGTGCCAGGCCACCTCAACAGCACCGGTCACATCCTTACGCCGCTGCCCCGCGATATCTTGCCGCTCATCCGGTCATCCGTGCTGACGCGCCATTGGCTTTCAGCGCCGCCATGAGCATAGGTCCAACAGAAAACTCACCCGCTTTTGCCTTTTCGGTCAGCACGCGCAGATAACCGCCAGCCGAGTTGATATGCTGCGCTCTTTGCAGAATGCAGGCGATCACGATCGCGGCAACTTCCTGGCCCATCACATGGCAAGCCTCCTCATAGGCTGAAGGCGACACGCCAAGGTATCCTCGCACCTGGGCGGCGGTCATCATCAAGTCGCGCCAGCTTCCGATCCCGTTGACGGCATAGTCGGCAATATCGGGACAGGCCCGCAGCACCAGTCCAATCGGGTAGCCTTTCGGCTTCTCGGGGGGGTGGGATGTTGGCTCGGCCTCCGCCCTGCTTTTTTCGAAAGCCGGTTCAAATACAAAAGCGGAGTCTGTGTTTGAATCAGATTGCTGCCGCTCATTATGGGACTCATTGCCGCTAGGATTCTTGGCATTTGTGAAGCTTTCCAGCATCTTGTTGACCGCTTCGTGCAGCTCTACCAGCTCGGCGACGACCCCTTCCAGCTCCGACAGGCCTGCCCGGCGTGGAATTGCGTCCACAATGGCCCGGAACCGCTTCCACAGCGTTCCCCAGTCCCCGGGCACATCCTCCTCGACAGCCGCCTCGATCAGCTTATGGATGTCGCGGCGGTGCAGCGTGATGCGCTCCCGCATCAGTCTGAGCGCCCGACCGTCGGCTCGAACCTGGTCGGCCGCCTGCTGAAACTCCGCTGCCCTGGTGATCAACGGGGCCAGGGAGAAGCCGAAGGCCTCCACCACAGCCCCGCCCGGCCCTTTGCGGGCAAATCTTTTGCCGTTGGCGCTGTCCCTGCGGATGATGAGGCCGCAACTTACCAGTTCCGCCAGGTTCCTGCGCAGCGTGGAATCGGCCATGCCGTGCGCCCGCAGCGATAGCTGAGCGTTGGACGGAAAGACCATCAACCCGTTTTCCTCGCTGATCTGGTCGTCTGGATAAAACGTCAAAAGCCCGCTGAGCACCGCCAGGGCGCGATCGCCGACGCCGACAATCGACTTGCCCTCGCACAGCCACCGATAAACCTGCCATTTCTCGACGACAGACCCCTGAGGTATCTGCCTTGACGCCGTGTTGGCTTTCACCAACGCAAGCGTCATCGGCCGCCGCCCGAAGGGCGTCGTCGCAAACCCACTCTCCATTTCCCTCACCTTTCAATCAGGCAAAAGAAATCTGCTCGCCGAAATGGCGCCACGACTCTTGACAGTGATTCGGGGAAGTGCGATTCTCAGCTTGCTACAGACGAGAAGGGCTTCCGCGACGGCGACGTTCGGGGGCCTTTTTCTTTTGCGGTTTCAGTCTCCTGTTTTCTTGGCTGTTTCCGATTGCCGAAAAGCCTCGAAAAGCTCGTCCAGCCGATCGGTTATGAACGCTCCGAACGGCGAGGCTTCCTTGGCCTTCAGGGCAAGCGTAAACACTTTTCCTGTGTCGGTGATCTTGGCTCGCACGGATCTGTCGTGCGGTGCCCAAGCCTTTTCCTGTGTCTTCGATGCTGCTGGCGCGCGTTTTGCCGGCGCGCTCATGAAGTCGAACAGACGCGCAAATCGTGCGTCACTGCCTGACGTGGCGAACTCTGGACTTGCCACATAGTCGGCCGCCCTGCCCGCGCTATCCGGATGCTCCATGAGCTTGGCGAGCTGCCACCACCTGTCCCGACCAACAGTCTTGGCGGCGCCAATGGCCACAATGACTGGCTCTGGAATGTTGCTGGTAACAGAACGCATCTTCGAGAAGGTCGTGTCATCGAGCGCCAAAGCCGACTTCACCGTGTCGGGCGTGTGGCCGCGCTTGAGAATGCGATCGGCAAACAGGGTCCTTTCGATGAAGGACAAATTGGCCCTTGCGGCGTTCTCTTGGCCCTGGGCAATAACATGATCCTCATCGCCCATCTTCTTGACGACCGCGCGTACTGGCCGTCCCAGCTGGCGGGCAACCTTGACGCGCCGATGCCCGAAGACGGTCTGAAAGCGACCGGAGAGCTCAGGATGAGGCCTGACCAGGATCGGAGAATCTTGGCCTCTTTCCCGAATGGCCGCAAGCAACTCCTGATATGCCTCATCGTCTTCGTCCAGGCGATCCGAAACGAAGGAGGTGTCGACAAATGCCGGATCGAGATCCACGACCGAGCTCTTGGAGAGCTCCTCGAAGGATTGCATGATGGAGCGCGACGCCCCGCGAACGGCATACCCGGATACGTCCTTCGCATCAGCCACTGCCGTCGCAGGGCCCAACACACTGCCGAAAATGTCCCTGCGTGCCATTTAACCGCCTCCAATCGCGGTTAGCGATTTGATTTCAAAGACAAAATTTCCAGTTTTTACTGCCGTAAACTTCGCCGTCATGACCGTCCCCACGCACGATGGATCAGCGTCGCGATTTCAGCATTGACCGCATCGAGGGATTCCAGTGCACGGTCGTAGGTGGAACGGGTAAAGGCCGACTTCTCCACCTCGTAGAGCGTCTGCTTGGTGAGACCCGCGTCCGAAATCGCCGTCGACTTCAACATCGGATTCTCCAGGATCTGGCCGGCAAGCATGGACTGCATGAAGCCTACCATCTGCGCCTGCGGGATATCCGTCGGCTCGTAGCGTGTGATCAGATATCGAAACCAATCGAGCTCGATTGCCGCACCGGCGGCCTTGATGGTTTTCAATATGCCGCCGAGCATGAGCAGGAACTGGCTCATAGACATCAGGTCGAGCATCTGCGGATGAACTGTAATGAGAACCGACGTCGCCGCCGACATGGCCGTCAACGTCAGGTAGCCAAGCTGGGGCGGGCAATCAACCACGACAACGTCATAGCGATCGTCGACCTCCGTTAACGCCTTCGCCATGCGCGTGAAGAACTGGCGCCCGGCATTTGACGTCTTATCCTGCATGGCGAGGGGCGTGTCGTATTCGTATTCCTGCAATTCGAGATTGGCGGGGATGATATCGAGACCTGGAAAATTCGTCGGAAGGATTACGTCCGCAATCGAGCGGCGTTCGTCATCGTAACGAATCGCCTCATAGAGCGAGAGGTTGTTATCAAGTTCCGGCTGGAAGCCATGCAGGGCCGACAGTGAGGCTTGAGGATCGAGATCGATTGCAAGAACACGGTGGCCGGTCAAGGCCAGATGCTGGGCGAGGTGGGCGGCAGTCGTTGTCTTGCCACTGCCCCCCTTGAAGTTGACGACAGCAACGACCTGGAGCTTGTCGCCGGACTTGCGGTGCGGGACATACTTCTTGACTTCGGTCCTGCCATGCTGGTCCAGGAAATGGCGCAGCTCAAGCATCTGCTGGGCAGTGTAGGACCGGCGTCCCGATGGGATCTGCTCGGGCAGGGGGCCCTTGCCCTCCAGATGAAGGCGCTTCAGATTGTTCTGCGAGACACCAAGATAGTGAGCGACTTCTGCCATCGAAAACGAACGCAGCGTCTTCGCCGCATCGGGGGGAAATTTCTCCATCCGAAGCTGGTTAAGGCGCCGTGATATCTCAGCACCCTGCTCGAGGATTTTCTCATCGAACTCGAAGCTCGGTAGCCGCATGGCGATATTCATTCTCGTCGAAAACCTGAATTGGCGCTTTTTGCGATGAAATTATTCAACAAGCGCCATTAAGCTCCGATTCGGAAAGCCCGGCAAGAAGTTTTAGGTTAACAGAAGGTGAACAGCACTAGCGGGCTTCCTTGCGGCCGATTCCTGCTGTCGTCGGATAATGGCGGGTTGTCGTTCGACTGGAACTCTCCCGCTCATCTGGCTAAACGCCTGGTTTTTCTGACACAAAGAGCAGTCTTTACGGCAGTAAAAACCGCCCCATCAGCGGAGCGGCTTAGGGGAGGGGAGGGCGCTTCCACCCGCTCAAGGCGGTAGGCGGGCTCGCTTTGCCGGCTGAGGCTTGGTCGAAGGCATCAAAAGCAATGGCCGACCTCCTCCATCATGACGAGACGCAAACGTCCAAAGCTCGGACCGACCCCAATTCGTCTCTAGCGGCCTCAAACGATATTCGCTGACATAGGGTAGGTCAGCGTGCCTCCTGCAGGTGCGTTTGCATGCGGAGGTCAACCGTTACCCGACTGAAAGCCGATCGCTGGAGACCGCAGTTCGCGCACCATCGTTTTGAGCGGTGCGGGCGAGCGCCCGAAACTTCCTTTATCTGCTCGCCAAGGGAGCGTTCGCAACCGACGAGGGTGCCACCCGAGCGTTGATAGCAGACGCTTGGTGATGAAATCCGGCCTGAGGTAGAAACCGAATTTGTCGGCTCGGGAACAACGATGCCAAGACCATCATTCCCGGCTCTATGGTGTCACTCTTGGCCCTTGAGGTCGCTGTCGCCGTAGGCTGCCGCGGACACCGTTGAACAGCTGATCTCGGGAAGGGGAGGGGGGCCCATCTTCAAGCGGGGTCGGAGGCTTGCCAACGCGCTGTTGGGTGGATTTCATCTCCTGAACGAATTTCATGGAAATCAGCTCATCGACAAGATCCGAACTGGCCTGCTTCATTGCGATTGTAGATGGCATTCATCAGTGAGCCAATGATGACCCGGGCGAGGTCCGGATGGTTCTCGAGTGTGTTGAGTCGACGTTGATGAAGATGTCGATTTTGCCCGCTGCAACCTCGTCGGTCGCAAACTTCTGCCCGAGACGAGCGCGGCGTAGCTCTCGTAGGACAGCCAGTGCGTTTCCCTGGATGCGGCCCCATAGATGCCCGAGAATGTCTCCGGTGTCATGTTGATGAAGCGGGCGACGTTTTCGCGGACAAATGCGCTTTGCGACGAGTCGCAATCCTGCAATCGGGTCGCAGTTTTGGTTCCGGAACCCATTGCGTCACGCCGCGCAGCAGTGGTTCGACCACGTCGCATGGAGTGGGTGTCGGCTGAACATGACACCGAGCTATCCGCTTGGCCTTCGGCGAATCGAAGCAATTCAGCACGAGCCCAGAGTCGGTGACATCGCCATATCTGTCCGCCCCGGTCGCAGGCCTCTGACCTTGCGGTTGTGCGCGGCTATCTCCCGCGAGGTCTGTGCGCCCGCGGAACCGGTCCGCTTTGGGAATTCCGAACTTCGCACAATCTATTCCGAGGGTAGGATCATCACAGCCTTGTCGGCGGTGTGGTTCCTCCGGGCGATGGCTTCCTTCACTCCAGATTCCCAGGTTCATATGACTCACGCTGGACGGGTTCAGGTCGACGGCATTCTCGGCCTTGCTCACTTTCATGCTTGAAGCGCTGCATTCGCTTGGTTTCATCACCGGCGGTGTGGCCGCTGGCGCGATCGGCTGGAGCGGAAATCCGCTCGCCCTTTGGCAGCCCTGGCTTGCCTGGGTCGGGCAGCGCAGCGGGGCGAGGGCACATGTCTGTGCCACTCCTGTGGTCGAGGTCGAGGGCGTGAAGGTTGCGCCGCTGATCTGCTACGAGCAGCCCATCGTCGTCCTTGCCATCCAAGAGGCGGGCCGCGCGAGCCTGGGCATCTCTGTTCGGTCTCTATCCAGCCCAAGTGATCGTTGACAGAGGCGCTCTGGGAGCCTAGCGTATCTGACTGGTATAACAGGTATGCCACATGATCGGCGTTCTGATCAAACCGCGGAAGCTTTCGGAGGAGGTTGCAGCGCACCTCGAGCGGATGATCCGCAGGGGAGAGCTGGCCGAAGCCGACCGGCTCCCATCCGAGCGGGAACTCATGCGGCAGTTCGGGGTCGGGCGCCCTTCAATCCGCGAGGCCCTGCTGCATCTGAGCAAGATGGGGCTTGTCGAGGTGAAATCCGGCGAGCGCGCCCGCGTCACTCGGCCAACCCCCCAATTCGTGATCGACGCCCTCTCGGGGCCGGCGCGCCACATGATTTCGGCCCCTGGCGGGGTTCATGACTTCCAGAGCGCGCGTTTGTTTTTCGAAGTCGGGCTTGCCCGCAACGCCGCCATCAATGCCACGTCAGAGGATATTGAGGGCCTCAAGGAGGCGCTCGAAATCAACCGGCAGTCGATCGGGGACCTGACGCGCTTCGAGCGCACCGATGTGGACTTCCACTACGTGCTGGCGGTGATCACCCGCAATCGTATCTTCACAGCCATTCACGCGGCGTTGGCCGAATGGCTGCTGGAACAGCGGCGCACAACTTTGGCCAAAGGTGAAGACCGAAAGGCCTACGAGGCTCATCGCGAAATCTTTGATGCCGTCGCCGCGCGCGATCCAGACGCCTCCGAAGCGGCTATGCGCAGGCATCTGGAATATGTCTCCAGACGCTATCTTGAAATTGCGGGTGGCAAGGGATGAGCGGCTTCGTGGTCTGGGTCGATTTCCGCCTCAAGCCGGGTGCCCGGGGCAGATTCCGAGAGCTCGTGGACGCCAACGCGACCGCGTCGGTACGCCGCGAAGCCGGCTGCCGCCGCTTTGATGTGACGCAGGCGCGCGGCGAGCCCGACCGGGTCCTGCTCTACGAGATTTACGACAGCGAGGCGGCATTCAAGCTCCACTGCCGGACAGCCCATTTCGAGGAATTCAATTCGCAGAGCGCGCCGCTCGTCGACACCAAGCTGGTGACGATCTGCGACCTTGTTGTCGAAGCTTCGTCTTGAAGAACGCATAGGCGCAATGCGCCCTTTGTGGGCGAACGGGAGGGAAGTTCATGTCGGAGCCAAGTCTCAAGGCGCTAGCGTCTCACAGACGCGTCAAGCTCGGGACCCTTGTCGCCGAGTTCGCGACGCCGGGGATAGGCCACATCCTGAAGTCCGCTGGCTGTGACTTCGCCTTTTTCGATATGGAGCATTCGGGCTTCAGCCTGGAAACGGTCAAGAGCGCGATCCGCTATTTCGAGGCGGCCGACCTGCCGGTTATGGTGCGTGTGCCATCGCAGGACTACCATTTCCTCGCCCGCGCCATGGATATGGGGGCCGAAGGATTAATCGCGCCGATGGTGAGTACCGTCGAGCAGGCGCAGCACATCATCAGTTCCATGAAATACCATCCGGCTGGCGCTCGCGGCGTGGCGCTGCAGATCGCGCATGACCGTTACCGTCCGGGCTCGGTTGCAGATAAGTTCGAGGCGGCCAACCAGCGCTCGGTGTTCATCTGCCTGATCGAGACCGCCGACGGCGTCAAGAACATCGACGGCATTGCGGGATTGGACGGCGTCGATTGTCTGTGGGTCGGTCACTTTGATCTGTCGGTCTCGCTCGGCATTCCCGGCGACTTCGCGCACCCGACCTTCATCGCCGCGATGGCCAAAATCGTTTCCGCCGCCAAAAGGCACAACAAGTCGCTCGGGCGCCTGGTGCCCAACGTCCAGCAGGGCCACGAGTTCTACGCACAAGGCTTCGACTTCATTTGTTATTCGGGCGACGTCTGGATACTGCACGACGCGATCGCCGACGCGGTCTCCAAAATCCGGGCCGGGTGCCAGTAAGAACGGAGGAGAGAATGGGCGACCTAAAGTTCAAGGTGGCGCTTTCCGGTGATTTCCGCATGCCGGACGGCTCGCTGACCTATCCCGACTTCGACCTGGAGCCTCTGCGCAAGGCGCCAGGCCTCGAGATGACATTCCTGGAATCGAATAACCCGCTTCGCGCCGACCAGCTTGAGGACTTCGATGCGCTGATCCTTCTCACTCATCGCTTCGTTTCCACGAGTGTCCCCAAGAGCGGTCGGCTGGCCGTCGTTGCCCGCTTCGGCGTCGGCTACGATACTGTCGACGTCGAGGCCTGCACTGCCGCCGGCATCGCTCTGGTCATCACGCCCGATGGGGTAAGACGGCCGGTCGCCGTATCCGTCATCACCTTTATGTTGGCACTCACCGGCAAGCTGTTCACGAAGGACGCCCTCACCCGTAAGGGACCTCATGGCTTCCAGGAGCGCTCCCAACATATGGGTGTCGGGCTCGTGGGGCGTACGCTGGGGTCGCTCGGCATCGGCAACATAGGCGCCGAAGTTTTTCGCCTGGCAAAGCCCTTCGATATGAGGTTCATCGCCCATGACCCATTTGCAGACAAGAAGGTCGCTGCCGAACTAGGCGTGGAGCTGGTCGGACTGGAAGATCTGTTTCGTCGCGCCGACGTGCTGTCGGTAAGTTGTCCGCTGACGCCTGACACGCGTCATCTCGTCAGTGCCGAGCGGCTCGCCCTGATGAAGCCTACTGCTTACCTGATCAATACAGCGCGCGGCCCGATCGTCGACCAGAAGGCGTTGGCACAAGCCCTGCGGGAGCGTCGTATCGCCGGCGCCGGTCTCGACGTGCTGGAGCAGGAGCCGCCGGATGCTGACGATGCAATCCTCAAACTCGACAACGTCATCCTTGCGCCGCACGCATTGTGCTGGACCGACCAGTGCTTTGCCGGCAACGGCGCTGCAGACGTCAAAGCGGTAATCGAGGTTCAACATGGTCGCGAGCCGCGCGGTGTGGTCAATCGCGAGGTGCTTTCGAGCGAGCGGTGGAAGGATAGGCTGGCCGTTTTCGCGGGCCGCTTCGGAAGCTAGGAGTGGCGAGAATTTGGCGCGCCGCCGCGGCCATTGCGGGGGCCTTACGGGAGGAATGCTCGACCGCCGCGCCTGCGGACGAGTGAGCAAATGAGAAACGGGAGGACCAAGCACTATGAACGATCGTGAAAAACGTGACTTTCAGGCCGGTCTCGAAGCAGAGGTCGACGCCTTCATGCGTGGCGAAACGACCCGCCGGAATTTCATAACCCGCTTCGGCCAGATGACCGGTATGTTGGCAGCGTCTGCACCCATTTTGGGTATGATGACCGGTTGGGCGCTGGCGCAGCAGAAGCTCGAACTGGCCGACGCCACGTCGCCGCTGGGACAGGCGCAGGCCGCTGCGCTGAAAGCATCTAAGGAAGGACCGGCGGAGGGCTCCGCCTTCCGCGCGGTCGAGGCGGCCAAGGCGCATGCGGGCGTCACGATCAACATGACCTACGAGGCAGGCCTGCAGGCGCTCGATCCACGCAATTTCAGTGGGCCGATGTGGGAGCAGCTTACGGGCATGAAGTCGAATGTGGTCGAACTGTCGAATCCCGATCAATACTCCAAGGCGGTCGCCGAGCACATTGCCGGCTCAGGCGCCTATGACGTGCTCGACATCTCGCCAGCCTGGACACCGTCGCTCGCCGATGGCGGCGTCATCGCACCTCTCGACGACTATATCGCCAAATATATGAACCCTGCAGACCTCGAGGACTATCATCCTCTCTACAAGGCGCTGCCGACCTACAAGGGAAAGATCTGGGGCTTCTTCGACGACGGCGACATGTTCGCTCTCTACTACCGCAAGGACATCTTCGAGGATCCGAAGATGATGGAGGCCTACCAGACCAAGTTCAACGCGAAGCTCGGACCACCGAAGACCTGGGAGGAATATGCTCAGATCGCCCAATTCATCACCGACCAGATGGCACCGAAGGTTTATGGTGCAGGCCACTTCCGCAAGGCGGGCAGCCCGGGCAATCAGTTCGACTTTCTGCAGCAGTACCGTGCCAACGGCGGGAAACTGTTCGGCGACGACATGAAGGCCGGCTTGGTGTCGGATGCGGGCGTCAAGACGCTGACGAACATGCTCGCGGCCAACAAGGCCTCGATCCCCGGTAACAACGAGCTCGACGCCGTCTCCCTTTGGGCGGCATTCCTGACGGGGAAGGTTGCGATGATCTATTCCTGGCCTCCAAGCGGCCGGATGGCGGCGAACTATTCGCAATCCGCCACGGCGATCAACTTCATTCCCCAGTCGCAGATCGCTGGCAAGGTTGGCTATGCCGTCGTGCCGGGCAATCCGGAACATGCCACCGGCTACAACAAGGCGCTGTCGGCGGATTCGCCCAATCGGGAGGCGGCGTATCTGTTCATGCAGTGGGCCTGCTCGCCTCCCGTCTCACTGGCGCGCTGCATGTTGCCCTATGCGCTGCGCGACCCATACCGCATTTCGCATTTCAAGTCGGAGCTCTATGGAGCACTGTTCCCGAGCGCCAAGGAGTACCTGGCCAACCTCAACAACTCGGCGAATGTCGGCCTGCTCGACCCGATCATGCCAGGTGCGCAGGACTATTTCTTGAGCATCGACCGCATGTGCACCGCAGTGTGGGCTGGTGCGGATCCGAAAGCATCGCTGGAAACGGCGGCCGCCGAGTGGAACGAGACGACCGATCGGCTCGGGATGGAGTCGCAAAAGGCATTCTACACCGAGTTCCTGAAACTGCCCGGCGCCACCGCTGACAACACAGTGGAGAAGCTTGGCATGGCAGTCACCCTCTGAGACTCGCCTGGAGGGGAGCCGGGTTTCTAGCACCAGACCGGTGTTGCGGGCGCTTTGCTCGCAACACCCTGGCTCAACCGCGTGGCGATCTTTGGAATAAATCGATGCCGCACACCACCACGATCAGTCGCATGACGACCACCGGCGCCCCGCCTCGGCTTTCGACCCTCGCACAGTGGGCGGACCGCCACTTCAAATGGCTTCTGGTCGCGCCCGCGGTGCTGTTGATACTGGCGCTGTCGATCTATCCGCTGCTGTTCTCACTGGTCGTGTCCTTCATCAACTACGACTTCCAGGTGCCGGGCCACGCCTTTGTCGGCTTGAAAAACTTCGAGCGGGTGGTGTTCGATCCCGTGGCACGGTGGTCGCTCTTGCTGACGGCCTGCCTGTCGAGCATCAGCGTCGCCATCGAATTCGTGCTGGGCCTTCTGGTGGCGCTCACCATGGTGCGCAGCTTTCCGGGGCGCGGTGTCGTCATGTCGATCCTGATCGTGCCGCTTTTCATCAGCCCGGTGATAGTCGGCCAAGCGTGGACGCTGCTGCTTCAGCGGCCTTTCGGGCCAACCAACTACATCCTGACGCAACTGTTGGGGCAGGAGGTGACGATCGGCTGGATGACCGAGCGCCCATGGCTTTATGTCTCGCTGATCATCGCTGATGTCTGGCAGTGGACTCCGTTCATGTTTGTCGTCCTGCTCGCCGGGCTTACCGCAATCCCTCCGAACCTCTACGAGGCGGCGGAACTCGACGGCGTCAATGCCTGGCAGGCCTTCTGGGCGATCACGCTGCCGCATCTCGGGTCTATGATGCTGCTGGCGTTGACCTTCCGCCTGCTTGACGCCATCCGAATGTTCGATACCATTTTTATCATGACCGGCGGCGGCCCGGGTACGCAAACCTACACGGCTTCCTACTATCTCTACACGGTCGGCTTCACCCAGTTTCATCTGTCGCAGGCGACGGCCGGAAGCTGGCTATTCCTGATTTTCACCGCGCTGGTAGTGACGCTGCTGGTGCGGCGGCTCTTGAAGGTGGAGCCGGTCTGATGGCCGCCGTCGCGCCCGCCCGCCGCAGGAAACGCCGGTCGGTGCCGATCGGTCGCATGCTGCTGCTCGGCTTCTTCCTCGTGTTCGTGCTGTGGCCCCTCTACTGGATGTTCAACACCTCGATCAAGCCGAGCGACGACTACCTCACCGTGCCGCCCGTCTGGTTCCCTGCCGAGCCGACCCTTGTACACTACAAAGCTGCGCTGTTCGCTTATCGCGGCCTCGACGGGCTCATCAACAGTCTGATCATTTCGCTGTCGGCCACCGTGCTTTCAGCGTTGTTGGGCACGCTGATGGCTTATAGTCTGGCGCGCTACAACACGGGCGGCCAGCACCTGTCTTTCTGGGTGCTGTCACAGCGCTTCCTGCCACCGATCGGCATCGTCCTGCCGGTATTCCTTATCTATCGTGGCGTCGGGCTGTACGACACCCATATTGGTCTGATCATCGCCTATACGGTCTTCACGCTGCCGGTGTCGGTGTGGATGATGTTCGCGTATTTCCGCGGCATGCCGAAGTCGATGGAGGAGGCGGCCCTGGTCGATGGCTGCACGCGTTGGGAGGCGTTCTGGCGTGTTGCCGTGCCGCTTGCCGCCCCGGGCATCGTCGCGGCGGCCGTCTTCGCTTTCATCGCTTGCTGGACGGAGTTCTTCTTCGCGCTCATTTTGACCAGTCGAACTGCGTTCACGCTGCCAACCGTATTCCGCTCCTTCATCGGCTTCCAGGGCGCGCAATATGGTGAAGCGGCGGCCCTGGCCATTGTTTCCCTCGTGCCATCCATCGCTCTGGGAGTCCTTGCTCAACGACATCTCGTGCGCGGGCTGACGCTCGGCGCCGTTCGCGGATAGAAAGAGGCAGGCATGGCTGAAGTCAGGATCACCGGCTTGCACAAGCGCTACGGCGCCTTCCATGCGGTGCGCGGCATTGACCTCCACATTCGCGACGGTGAGTTCACCGTTCTGGTCGGCCCCTCCGGATGCGGCAAGAGTACCCTTTTGAGGACGATTGCAGGACTGGAGGAGAGTTCGCAAGGCACGATCGAGATTGGCGGCGAGGTGGTCAATGACTTGCGGCCGCGCGATCGTGACGTGGCGATGGTGTTTCAAGACTATGCGCTCTATCCACATATGAGCGTGGCGAAGAACATCGGCTTCGGTCTCAAGGCGCGCAAGATGCCGAAGCCCGAGGTAGAGGCGCGCGTTGCCGAGGCAGCGCGTATGCTCGGCATCATCCCCTTGCTCGGGCGATTTCCACGCCAGTTATCCGGTGGGCAGCGTCAGCGCGTCGCCATCGGCCGCGCCATAGTCCGCAACCCCCGCATCTTTCTGTTCGACGAGCCGCTGTCCAATCTGGATGCCCAGCTTCGCGACGAAATGCGCGGCGAGATCAAGCGCCTTCACCAGGACATCGCCACGACGATGATCTACGTCACCCATGACCAGATCGAGGCGATGACACTGGCTGACCGCATCGTGCTGATGCGCGACGGGTTGATCGAGCAGCAGGGCGCGCCACTCGAACTGTTCGAGCGCCCCGCCTCGATCTTCGTCGCGGGCTTTCTCGGTTCCCCACGCATGAGCTTCCTGCCGGGCACGCTGGCTTTGGACGGGAGCGCCGCCGCCATCCGGCTGGCCGATGGTCTGCTGCCGATCGCCCCCGGGCGGACTCTAAATGGCGCTATAGATGGGCAGTCGGTGCTGCTCGGGCTGCGCCCGGAACATCTGACACGCGCACACGCTGCTACCCCCGAGCCGGGCACGCTGCGCTATGATGCAACCATCGACCTGCTGCAGCCGACTGGCTCGCGCAGCTATGCGACCTTCCGCCTTGCCGGCGCGCCAGTGGTGGCGGAGCTTCAGGCGCACGACGTCAGCCGTCCCGGCGAGAGACTGCCGATCGACATCAACATGAACCGGGCGTCGATTTTTGACGCTGCGACGGAGCAAGCAATTTGACCTTGGCAGCATCTCGAGCCATCCGCTTGTGTGGAACCGAACAGGTCGAGCCACCCTTGCGCACACTTCGCGCGGGATCGTTGTCGGTCGACTTCGACAATGGGGCGTTACGCTACATCCGCCTTGACGGAATTGAGATTCTGCGCGGAATCTCGTTCCTTGTGCGGGACGAAAATTGGGGAACCGCTACAGCCGTTCTCGATGATCTCCACATCGATGAAAGGCTGGATGTGTTCAGCGTCGCATACCGTGCAACATGTTCCGCAACATCCGGTCGCCTGGTTTATCAGGTACGGATCTCGGGCAGTAGTGATGGTGCGCTGGCTTTTGCGGCCGAGGCAGAGCCCGAGACTGACCTTTTGACGAATCGGACCGGCTTCATCGTCCTTCATCCGATCGAAGCCTTGGCGGGCAAGCCGGTAAAGGTGCTGCATGAGGATGGTCATGATGAGCTATCGCTCTTTCCGGACCACATCGACCCTAAATGTCCGTTCACCGATATCCGGGCGTTGTCGCATGAGATCGCGCCTGGGATCTGGGCCACATGCACCATGGACGGTGATGCCTTCGAGATGGAGGATCAACGCAATTGGTCTGACGCTTCCTATAAAACCTATGTCCGCCCTCTGCGTCGCCCGTGGCCTTACCGACTGCCCAAGGGCCAGAAATTCACCCAGGTCGTCCGGCTACACGTGTCAGGAACGCTTCGTGCCGGGGCGTCTGAAAACCGCAATCCACTCATCAACCTGACGATCGGCAGACCCGTCGGCCAAGTGCCTCGCGTTGGCGTCGGCGTCGCTGGCGACGAGGCAAGGCACGCGCTTGAATCCCCCGAGCTTCTACGACGAATGGCTCCGCAGTGGATGGTCTGCCAAGTCGATCTCCGATTCGGACACGGCCATGATGAACTCGAAAGCTACGCCGCGCTTGCACGGCTGACCGGCGCAGGCGTGGTCCTCGAGATCATCACCAAGGGCACGCTCGACCCATTCGGCGAATTGGCGCCCGTCGCTGATGCGGTCCATACAATCGGCCTCAAACTGGAAGCTGTCTCCGTCTTTCCGGCGCAGGACATGAAATCCGTTCAGCCGGGAGCACCGCGGCCGGTCATGCCCAGCTTCCACGAATGCTACTCCGCCGCTCGCCGGGCTTTCCCGGGGATCGGGCTGGGCGGAGGCATGGCCGCTTACTTCACCGAACTCAATCGCAAGCGTCCGCCAGCCGAAGCGCTCGACTACGTGACCTTCACCACCTGTCCAAGCGTGCACGCGGCGGATGATATTTCGGTGATGGAAACGCTTCAGGCTATCCCTCATCAGATACGCTCGGCACATGCTTTCACGGGCGACCGCGTGCCGCTGCGCATAGGTCCCAGTCAGCTCGGCTGCCGCGAGAACCCCTACGGAAAGGGCACCGCGCCGAACAAAGCGAACGCCCGCATATGTCTGAGCCGCATCGATCCACGGCAGCGCGGGCTGTTCAATGCGGCATGGACGCTCGGCTATTTCGCGGCCTGCGCTCGCGGAGGGGTCGAGGCCGTCGCGGTAGGGGACTTCACCGGCCCCTTTGGCCATATCCACAGGAAGGCTGATTTCGTCCAGCCATGGTATGACCAGCAGGACGGCCGAACGGTCTATCCCGCTTTCCATGTCATGGCGGGTCTCTCAAGGCTCGGCGGAGCCACCCTGCTGTCCGTAGGAACTTCCGGCGCTGACGCCATTGCGACGATCGCAGCTGAAAAAGATTGGCGCGTGACACTGTGGGTCGCCAACCTCACCTCCAAGGCGCAATCTGTGAAACTTCCGGATGCGCCGAGCAGTGCCCGTATAGCTCTTCTTGGCGCCGAGCAGTTCGAACGGGCGGCAACCGATCCCAACTTCATGGAAAGTACCGCAAGACCGCTGGATGACCAATTCATCTCGCTTGACGCTTACGCCGTCGCGCGAGTTGATCTCGACCTACCATTTTCGACCTAGAGCCCGATGTGCGCTGAAGTTGAGAGTTGAGCCCAACGTCATGCGCAGCCGCATCAATCGCTCTGGCCCGAAGCGGGTGACACAGATCGTCAGGCGTCACTGGCCAGGGGAGTGTCGACGCACCTTGTCCCAGGCCGCCAAGATTCGCTGCTTGCATCCGCGTGCGGCATCGTCGACCGTCGGGAATCACATAGACGCATTCTCATGCGGTCGCCCGCCTTGATCCGCCGTCGAGGAGTTCCTGAAGGTCCTCTTTTGGCACCGGTCTTGAAAGCAAAAAGCCTTGTAGCTGGTCGCAGCCGAGCTTGCGCAGATAATTGCACTGGCTCTCGGTCTCGACCCCTTCCGCTGTGGTGCTGAGGCCAGTCGCGCGAGCCAGGTCGATAATCGCCTGAACGATGGCCTCGTCACCGTTCGAGCCGCCAAAGCCCTGCACGAAGCTTCGGTCGATCTTGATCCTGTCCACTTCCAGGCTCTGCAGTCGGCCCAATGAGGAAAATCCCGTACCGAAATCGTCAAGCGCAAAGCGCACCCCGACACTGCGCAACGCTGCCATGTTCTGCTGGCATTCGGTGGGGCGCTCGGAGAGCGTGCTTTCCGTAACCTCCAGCTCGAGCCGCCGTGGATCCATTTGCGTTTCCAACAAGATGCTCGTCACTTTCATGGCAAAGCTCGGATTGTTCAGCTGCAACCCCGATACGTTCACTGCCAGGGTCTCGATCGGCCAATGCACCGCGTCAAGGCAGGCCTGGCGCAGAACCAGCTCGCCTAGAACTTCAATGAGCCCCGTTTCCTCTGCCAATGGTACGAACAAGTCAGGGGCGACCCAACCACGCTCTGCGTGCGACCAGCGCGCGAGGGCTTCGACGCCCGTCATCCTGTTGGTGTCGGCGGTGTAAAGCGGCTGATAATGCACCCGGATGTGGCCGGGCGTTTGCAGCGCCTTGCGCAGGTCCTGTTCGAGACCCTTACGCTTTGCCAGCGTCTGGTCCATCTCGGGTTCAAACAGAGCATAGCCGCTGCGACCGCCGGCTTTGGCGTGATACAGGGCGAGGTCGGCTTTCCGCACCAACTCGACCTGGTCCACCCCGTCCCTGGGAGCAAGAGCTACGCCGACGCTCACCCCGACAAAAACCTGAACTCCGGCGACCTCGAACGGCCGGCGCGCGGACTCGATCAAGTGCTCGCACAATGTTTTGACCTCATTCTCGCCTGCGACCGCGCGCTGGATGATAATGAATTCGTCACCGCCCAGGCGCGCCACCGTGTCCACCTCCAGGGTCAGCCGCCTCAGCCGGTCTGCGAACTCCCTGAGCAACTCGTCACCGGCAGGGTGGCCAAAGCTGTCATTGACCTGCTTGAACCGGTCGAGGTCAAGATAGAGGATCGCGAGCTGCTCGCCCGTCGCGGGCAGCAGTGTCAGCGCATCAGCCAAACGACTGTTGAAATGGCCGCGACTGTGCAGCCCTGTAAGCAGGTCGTAGTGGGCCAGGTGATAGATGTGATTCTCGGTCTCAATCAGCCTCAAAGTCCGCCGGCGCAAAGCGGCCAGAGCTACAATAATTCCGCCAAGTACCAGTCCGAACACCGCCACGAGTGTTGGCACCAGTTGAAAAAGGACAAACGCCCCGGGCCGATATGGCTGCCACACAAAGAAGCCGACAGTCGAACCAGAGCGACCGACGAGGGGATAGGACGCCTCTTCAGAGCTAAGCATGTTTGACCAGGAGAAGTGTGCGTCGTCGAGGAGATAGTCTTGGCGCAAGGAGGCAAGCAGACTGCCGTCCAGATAGCGAACGGCAACGTGTAGGAATTCCTGACCTGGTACTTGTGCAATGTGGCCGCTGTCGGAAACGACTGGCTTGATGCTGACAATGGCAGGATGGCCGGAGATGACGACCATGTCGGAAGCACCTATCGTGAGCACCTGCTCGGTGACGCCGTCGGTGTCCCCCTGTTTCAGCCTCGCCCTGAGGTTCTCCACGAGAGGCGCAGTGGTCGGGCGTATGGATTGATAGCTCGCCGGATCCACCGCCGATCCATCGGCGAATGCGTAGACTGGCGCGTCCTTCGGATCGAGAATGTAGACCTCATCGTGGCCGAAATACGTGTGCATCCAGGTGCCGAGATTGGTGTCGACCCATTTGGCATCCTGGCTCCGCAGGGCGCTGACCGCGTCGTCCCAGACGGTGACGCTCTCCTGATCGTGGGCTATTCCGCTCTCCAGCTTGGATATGATCAAGGCGACCAAGCTTTTCTGCCGCGACACGGCAACACCATCGGACTGGGTCGCCGACCACAGCAAAAGGCCTGTGGTGAGGGTCGCAACAAGCAGCGTCACGACAATGATGGGCAAAGCCGTTCGCTTGAAAAAAAGGCGACGTGTTGGTTCGCCGAAATGCCGGAGCAGCGTCATGAGGCTGCTTTACGCTAAGAAAACTGCTGGACCGTTAAAGGCGCGGCATCAGGCAAGCTGCAAGTTTGAAAAGGCCAGTTCGATAGCCCGGCGTTGAACTGCCAAGGAACAAATTCGCCGCGCGCGCGTTCGAGAGCGGCCTTTGCGGGGACTGAACACGAATGCTACTCGCTTTGGGGAACGCGCTCTCGACGACGGTTATGGCCGGCAGAAGTGGGGGTGCGGAAATTTTCGGCGTGGTCGATCTCAGCACTAAAGCCGAGGTAAGGATCAACGCGATGAATTTGGGAATGGCAATTCAGTTCGTGGCCAATGCCTCGGTGCTCGGTTACGATGTCCGTTCGGCGATGGTCTTCTACGGCGAACCGGGAACGCCAAGCCTCAGGGCAAATGACTGCGATCGATTGTGGGCGCAATTTGGTGCCGCGCTCCTTCGCCCATAACGCCGGACGCTTTTGGCTATCTTCAGCTGTCTGGAGCTAACAGCCCATGCCGCGCCACCGGACCGTCGGATTATGAGATCTGAGAGACCTGACGAGAAATTTGCTTTCGGTCACTTCACCGGCACGCAGAGCCGGTCGGGCACTTTGGGGACAAGGGTGGCGGTGGGTTTGCCGATGCAAGTGCAGTGTGCTCGAGCCAATTCGCGACTGGGCGCCGGTTGAACCGCTCGGCCTGCCTGCCTTACCGCGCGAGGCATGACCTTACCCCACGGCCAACCATTTGCGCGATTGGGCAAACGCCGTGAAGGCCTTGGCGTCCATTGGGCGGCCAAAAACATAGCCCTGCAGAATATCGCAACCAAGCTCCTTCAGGATGCGCGCGTGATCATTCGTCTCGACACCCTCGGCAATGACTTCGATGCCGAGCGATTTGCCGATCTCAATGATCGACGAGACCAGCTGACGCTGCGGGATCGACTGGGTGACGGGCGTGATCAGTTGGCGGTCGATCTTGAGCCGGCGCGGCTGCAGCTTGAGCAGGGACACGATCGAGGCATGGCCGGTGCCGAAGTCATCGATTTCGATGTCGATGCCGAGTTCCTTAATGTGCTCCAGGTTCCAGGTGACCAGGTCGTCATTCTCATCGAGGAAGATGGACTCAACCAGCTCAAACGACACCGTGCCCTTCCTGATGGCAAGCTTGCGCAAGCCATCGATCAGATCCTTGTCCTCCAACCGCTTGGCGGAGACATTGACCGAGACGTGCGGGATCTTGAGACCGCTGTTCGACCATTGGTCGAAATTCTCAAGCGCCTGTTCCAGGACAGCGCGATCGATGACTGCCACGACGTTGAGTTCTTCGGCCACTTTGAGATAGCTTTGTGGGGCCAGGATGCCGCGTTCGGGATGCTTCCAACGCGACAACGCCTCGACCCCGACGATCTCAAGTGTCCTGGCGTCGAACTGCGGCTGATAGTATGTTGTGAATTCGGCGCGCTCCAACCCGCCCAGGATTTCGTCGGCAATTTGCTTGGTCCGCACGATCTCGCTTTGCAGCTCTTCGTCAAAGAATTCGTGTCGGTTGCGACCGCTTCCTTTCGCCCGGTAAAGAGCGAGGTCGGCGTTGACGAGCAGTTGCTTGGCGTCGGTTCCGGCGGCAATTCCGATGCTCACCCCGAACCGGCACGGGTTGCCCTGAAAATCGACCGGTCGGCGCATCTGCGTGATGATGCGGTCGCCGAGCGCGGAAAGTTGCTTGTCATCACGTCCATGGCTCACCACGACGAACTCGTCACCGCCGATGCGTGCAACAAAATCACCGGGACCCGTGTTGACCTTGATGACCTTGGAGGCGTGCACCAGCATGGCGTCACCGGCTGCGTGGCCGAGTGTATCGTTGATCTGCTTGAAGCGGTCGAGGTCCAGATGCAGCAGCGCTGTGCGGGTCCCCGTTACGCTTTTTTCGGCAAGCAACTCATCGAGATAGCGGCGGTTGGGCAGGCCGGTCAGCGGGTCGTGCAGCGCAACATGCTCTACATGCGCCTTTGCGACCTTGAGTTCGGCATTTTTCGATTCCGACAGCTGGCGCTCTCGAATGAGCGTCTCATTGAGCAGCACGTCGCTGGTGACGTCCCACTCGGCGCCGATCATCTTCGGCGTGCCGCCGATGTCCTGGAAGAAGGCTGCGCGCGTGCGCACGTGGCGCGTGGTACCGTCCGCTAGCAGGACTCGATATTGCGAAGAATACGGTCCCTCCCTCTCGGCGGCCGCGTCGAACTCCTGGCGCGCCCTGTCAAAATCTTCGGGATGAATGGCCATCGCCCAGTCTTCATAACCGCGCGGTTTGCCATCGGCTGGCTTGCCGTAGATCTGGTTGACGCGGTCGTCCCATAGCAGTTCTTTTGTGGCCAGGTCGTGCTCCCACACGCCAATTCCAGAAGCTTCCAGGGCCAACTCAAGGCGGCCAGACAGACGTCTGAGCTCGGCATAGTTTTTCTGTCGTTCGCCGAACAGTCGCCCGGCCACCAGGATCGGCAGCACCACCAGCGCGCCGGCAAAGGCTATGAGCCCCCGCAACATCCACGCATTGTTCGGAATGGCCGGCCAGCCTCCCTTCGGTATAGCCGAAATCAGCCAGGAGCCCGAAGGCAGTTGCACATCGGCCGACACCGGCTTGCCGGCGAGGACATTGTCTCCCCCGAAGAATTTTTTGCCGCCACCGCCAAGCGCGTCGGTCCCCGTCAGGGCGACATCAATATCAATCCCGGGGTCATTCAAGCCGCTCGCCGCGTAAAGCTGATCGACATCGATGACAGCGGAGAGGATGCCCCAGAATCGGCTGCCGCCGCCCGCCGTCGGCACAAAGACGGGAATGCGCCCGACAAAGCCCCGCCCTCCCTGGGCCAGGTCGACGGGGCCTGCCAACACAAGAACGCCGAGGTCTCGCGCGCGAAGCGCCGCCGTCCGTTGCGCCTCGCTCTTGCGGTAATCGAGCCCGATCGCCTTCTGGTTGCCTTCCATCGGGTACATCAGCGAGATGACGAGATCGGGCGCACCGGCGATGTTGCGCAGTTGCGATCTCTGTCGGAACAGGTTGCTTGCCAGGGACGCAAATCTCTGCTGTCCCATGTACGGCTCTGTAACTATGGCCGAGACGAGGCCCTGAACAAGCTGGAGATTACCGTTTACATTGCCTTCGAGCTTGGCCCTTATGATGTTGACCTTGGCCTGGACTTCGGCGCGCGCGAGTTGATCGGACACTTTCGTGTTCTGCAAGTCCGCAAGGACCGCGCAGATCACAAGCACGGCCAACGCAATTGCCGCCGGCAAGTTGGCGGTCGAAAAAACCGCCTTTCTTGCACCATCAAAGTCAAAATCCGTTCTGCCCGACCGGCTCAATTGCGTTTCCTTGACAAAAAGCCCATCGGCCAACGTAGGATGAACTGTTTAAATTTGGACTTCCAATCTGCATAAAAGCTTCTGGTCTGTGCCACCAAGTTTCGAAAGGCTGCGCTTGGGCGCTGCGCGTAGTACCGTTGGGCCTGTGCCGGCCAGTCCTGCTGCGCCGAACAGCAGGGTCGTCCTGCTCGGGCGGAAGAAGGGTAGGGAAAGCGAGACGGACAGCCTGGGAGAGGGGAGGGGCGAGATCGACATCAGGAAGATGGATTAGCCTACTACATGCTGTCATCGCTGGTTCGCACCGGGTCATCCGTCCATCTTCTGCTATGATCCCGACGCCGTGACGTTCGTCACGGCTCTTACCCACAGCCCTGACGCATCCTGGCCAGTGAGCTCTAAATTGGCCGCGCTTAACGATCCGGCTCGAACCAACTTGTCGTGCTGCCGCAAGGGTGCGTTACCCTGATCCATTCGCCGATGTCAGGCTCTTCGGCGTACGGGATGGTTACTGGTCCCCACGTCTTCGCAGCTTCAACAACATTTTCGGCCTGAACCTCGGCACGTTCCACAGCTTTGCCGTCGCGTATCAGCTCGACGGTGAAACTCTGCATAGATCGCACTCCTGTCGCGCAATCATATCCCAACCTCTACCCGAAAGGAAAAATCTGTTTTTTCGAAAGGAAATAGCTTCCCAAGGTCCTCGCGGCACAAAGCAGCTATTCGCAACAAAAGGGGCCCGGTGGCCCAACGATGAAACGCATTTTGCTTTTCTTGTGCGGCGAAAGCATGATGGAGCGGGTGGCTAACAGCCGATAAATTTTACCAACACATTGATTTCAAATCATAATTTCATGTTCCATAATGTATGTTATGCGACTTCTGGATTATTGCCGCAAAATAGAAATGTCTTGATTCCGCAAAGTAGGAATGTCGCCTTGCTCGTCCATGAGCGAGGGAGACGGCGGGTTGGGACTGATCTTAATGAGCGAGCGCGAGCTGCAACGCATCGAGGTGCTGTCGAAGGTTTTGGAGCAGCGCATGACGGTCGTCTCGGCGGCGCATGTGCTGGATATGACGACCCGCCAGGTCCAGCGTCTGCTGAAGGCGTTCCGCGTCGAAGGCGCCGCAGCACTTCGGCACAAGGCTCGAGGACGACCGTCAAACCATCGATATGTCGCCGGCATCGGCGAACTGGCGGTTCAGTTGGTTCGGGAACACTATCTCGACTTCGGGCCGACCTTGGCGGCCGAGAAGTTGGCGGCGAACCACGGCCTGGTCGTGTCACGAGAGACGTTGCGCAAATGGATGGCGGAAGCTGGAATCTGGCTGTCCCGAAAGCACCGCAGGACGTTCCATCAGCCCAGATTACGTCGGGAGTCGTATGGCGAGCTGGTGCAGATCGACGGCAGCGATCACCGTTGGTTTGAGGAGCGGGGCGACCCATGCACCCTGCTCGTCTTCATCGACGACGCAACCAGCGCGCTTCAACAACTTCGCTTTGTGAAGTCGGAGAGTACGTTCAGCTACTTCGAAGCGCTGGAGCTTTATCTGAAGACGCACGGTTGTCCGGTCGCATTCTATTCCGACAAGCACACGGTGTTTCGGGTGGCGAAGGCCGAGGCTCGCGCCGGCCGCGGCATGACGCAGTTCGGGCGTGCCTTGTCTGAGTTCAACATCGAGATCCTTTGTGCCAATTCCAGCCAGGCCAAGGGCCGGGTCGAACGGGTCAATCGGACGCTGCAGGACCGGCTTGTGAAGGAACTGCGGCTTGCCGGGATATCGGACATCGAGGCGGCCAATGCGTTCCTGCCGGCGTTCATGGTCGACTTCAACGAGAGGTTCGCCAAGGTCCCTGCCCGACCGGACAATCTGCATCGCGCATTGAATGTTGCGCCAGATCGGCTGCGTGACGTGCTGTGCAAGCGGGAGCAGCGTTATGTCGGCCAGCAATTGTCGTTCTCCTACGAACGCAGGCAGATCATGCTTGAGAAGAACGAACTTTCGTGCGGACTGGTCGGCAAATACGTCGATATCCATGAGTTCGCCGACGGTCGGCTGGATGTTCGATGGAGAGCGTGTTCCTTGCCCTACACCGTCTTCGACAAGGAGCAGCGCGTCACGCACACGGCGGTCACCGAGAACAAGCGGCTCGGCGAAGTGCTGACTTGGATCAAGGCTCAGCAGGATGAGGCGCGGCCTCCGCCGAAGATCAAGACCAACAGCGAGCAGAGTGCCTACAAGAAGCGCGGAACCAAGCCGGGCCGCAGGACGGACTTCATGAACGATCCTGCAGTCATCGCGCGGCGAGAACAGGCACTGGCAAGCTTGACCGCTGCCGAGTGAGGCGGGCTCTCAAAGTTAAAGTCAGAGAGCCAAGCTGGATCGCCCCCGATCGGGCTGCGCAGCCCCGGCCAGCTGACGCCCGATCGGACGCTCACGTCGGTGCCAAGAAGCGCCTCACTGTCGCATTTCTAACTTGCTGCGCCCTGCCCTTCGAACAGGCCCTGGCGACATTTCTACTTTGCAGAGCGAGCGACATTTCTACATCGCCGCCACACTGGATGTAGCAGTTATATAGAGATGCGACACTTGAGCAATTTAGAGATGCGACAGTCCCCGACTTTCACAGCTCATGCTCTGGCCAACTCGAAGCTGGAAAGGAAGGCTGACGACTTCACACTGCCTGGCGTGAGACCGGGCGTATTGCGGAGCCGGCATGCCTTTGATCACCTTGTCGCAAAAAAGAGCTGCATCGTCTTGAAGCCATCCAGAAGATCCGCGACCGGCGGCTGAGCGTCCAGGCGGCGGAGCTTCTTCATCTCAGCCGCAGTCAGGTTCACCGGCTGTTGCAAGCCTATGACCAGGACGGCGCCGGCGGGCTGGTGTCGAAGGAGCGCGGCCGACCGAGCAATCGGCGCCATGATGAGGAGCCGCCGCCGCCGGCCGCGCCACCATACAGCGTTTCGGTCGCTTCGGTGTTGAATGCTATCCCCTGCTTGGGATGCAGCTCCAGGTCAAGAACTGCGGACTGTGACATTGACCACGGGAACCAGCGGCAACGGTTCGCCGTCTTTGCCGGTGAGTTCCGATTCGAACTTCTGGGTGCGGATGATTTCCTCGACCTGGCTGGTGAAATCGTCATGGCGCGCATCTTCGCCACGTTCTCTATCTTCACCTCGCCCTGATACGCAAAGGGCTTGGCCTCATAGAGCGGGTGCGCGTCGACCCATTCGAAGTACTCGCAACATGCCGTCCACAGCTTCTCTGGATCGATGATGATCGGGCTGCGGCCGTGTGAGCTACGGGCCTTCCAAAATTGGTTTCCTGCGGGTGCGGGCATTTGCGAAAATTTCGACGCTTTTACAAAGTTAACCAGCGGCCGGATTCGTACGGTTTTGTGACTTGCTGGATTGCCGATCACATGGTTTTTTTCCCACATCGTTGTGTGGGAGTGCGGGCGTGGGCGACGATCAGAAGGACGGTGTTCGGGTAGAACACATAGACGGCCAATGGGCGGTGCAGATCATCGAGGATGGCGTGACCACCCAACAGCTTTTCGACAACGAGGAATTTGCGAGGAGTTTCGCAGCCGGTCAAATCATCCGGCTCAACCTTAACCGGTCCGGCCAAAGCCAAAGCGGCCATGAGGTGGATGGCCCGCGAAACCATTCGTAAACCATGCCAACACGGTAAATATTTTATGTCGAACCGATCCGGTTGCAGGAGGTTTTGGGCGGGTCTGCAACAAAGAGGCCCAGCCAATCCCTGCACCGCTTACCCATCTCGCCCGCCCTGTTGATCTCCTTCGGGATTGCCTGCGGAATTTGCGTCTGGGCGACATCGGATAAGCCAGTGAGCTTCTTTCAAGCCCAGGCGCGATGCTACCGGCGGGCCGGTGCTGTCGGGGACGATCCGCTACCGGCTGCGCACGTCGTTCTCGCGCACGGGCAAGACCGCCACCTCTCGAATTGCGGCGCCACGGGGGATCGCGAATAGCGGGCCGGCAGCCGAGGGCGACGAGGTTCTACACGATCAGAACCTACTCGAAGGAATAAGTGAAACCTTCCTTGGAGGCGCCGACGGTGACTTTGGTCATCTTTTCGCCCTCGAGCGACCGGTTAAGCACGCCGCGGCTCAGTTCCGGCAGCAGCGTGTTGGTCAGGATGGCATCGATCATCCGCCCGCCGGATTCGATCTCGGTGCAGCGGGCCTTGACCAGATCCATGACACCGTCGCCGATCACCAGTTCCGCATCGTTGGTTGCCCGCAACCGGCGAGCGATCTTGGCGAACTGGTGGCCAGTGATCGCCTCGATCATCGAATCAGAGAGCGGATAGTAAGGAATGGTCACCACCCGGCCAAGGAAGGCAGCCGGGAAGACCTTCAGCAATGGGCTGCGCAAGGCGGTATCCAGATCGTCGAGCCCGGTCCGCAGCGTGCCATTCCTTGTGCGGTCCATGATAACTTCGGAGCCGACATTCGAGGTGAGCAGGATCAGGGTGTTCTTGAAATCGATCCGGCGGCCCTCGCTGTCGTCCATCATTCCCTTGTCGAAGACCTGGAAGAAGATTTCGTGGACGTCGGGATGCGCCTTCTCGACCTCGTCGAGCAGGATCACCGAATAGGGTTTTCTGCGCACCGCTTCGGTCAGGATGCCGCCCTTGCCGTAGCCGACATAGCCGGGCGGTGCGCCCTTCAGTGTCGAGACGGTGTGCGCCTCCTGGAACTCGGACATGTTGATGGAGATCAGGTTCTGCTCGCCACCGTAAAGCGTTTCGGCCAGCGCCAATGCCGTTTCGGTCTTGCCGACGCCCGAGGGGCCGCAAAGCAGGAAGACCCCGACCGGCTTTTCAGGCGCGCCAAGCCCGGCGCGGCTGGTCTGCACGCGTTTGGCGATCATCTCCATGGCGTGATCCTGCCCCACAACCCGTTCCGAAAGCGTGGCGGCGAGCTTGAGCGCTTTTTCGGTCTGGCTGGACAGCATCCGTCCGGTCGGGATCCCGGTCCAGTCCTGGACCACGGCGGCCACTGCATTGCGGTCAACCGAGGGCAGAATCAGCGGTGTCTCGCCTTGTGCCGCTGCCAATTCGGCCATCAGTGCGCGCAATCGGGCGAGATCGGCGGCAGGATCGGCAGCGGCCTGTGTCTCCGCGTCCGTCTGGGCGGCCTTGGGCGGCTCAGTCTCTGACGACTCCGCTACCTTGGTCTTTTCTGCGTTCGCCGCTGCCGGTTCGGCATCGGCCCCAACGGTGGCCGCATCGAGCGCCACACCCTCGCCGCGCAGCCTGGCGCGCAGTTCGAGTATCTCGGCGACGAGCACCTTTTCACGATCCCAACGCTGCTGCGCCGCAGCCAGGGTGATCTCGCTTTCGGCAAGCCCGGTGTCGACGCGCGCCTGCCGTTCAGCCACCTCGATGCCGATCGCGGCCTCGCGCCCGATGATGCCGCGCTCGACCTCCAGAGCCTGGCGGCGGCGCATGATGTCCTCGACCTCGGCTGGCGTAGCATGCTGCGATATGGCGACACGGGCGCAGGCGGTGTCGAGGAGGCTCACCGCCTTGTCAGGCAGTTGCCGTGCCGGGATGTAGCGATGCGACAGGCCGACTGCTGCCTCGATCGCCTCGTCGAGTATCTGCACCTTGTGGTGTTGCTCCAGAACCCCTGCCACCCCGCGCAACATCAGAACGGCCACCGCCTCCGACGGCTCGTCGATCTTGACCACCTGGAAACGGCGGGTCAGCGCCGGGTCTTTCTCGATGTGCTGCTTATATTCGGCCCAGGTCGTTGCGGCGATGGTGCGAAGTTCGCCCCGTGCCAGCGCCGGCTTCAAGAGATTGGCGGCATCACCGGTTCCGGCAGCACCGCCGGCGCCAATCAAGGTGTGGGCCTCGTCGATGAACAGGATGACCGGCGTTTCGGACGATTGAACCTCGTCGATCACAGCCTTCAGCCGTTTTTCGAATTCGCCCTTCACGCTGGCGCCCGCCTGCATCAATCCGACATCGAGCATGCGCACGCTGACGCCTTGCAGCGTGGGCGGCACATCGCCCTGAGCGATACGCAAGGCAAAGCCCTCAACGACCGCCGTCTTGCCGACCCCGGCCTCGCCGGTCAGGATCGGGTTGTTTTGCCGACGCCGCATCAGGATGTCGACTATCTGCCGGATCTCCGGATCGCGGCCGACGACCGGATCGATCTTGCCCTCGCGGGCGCGTTGGGTCAGATCGGTGGCGAATTTCGCCAAGGCCGAATCTCCGCCCATGGTCCGCTTCGGCGTTTCAGCCGCGGGAACCGCGATGGCTGCGCCGCCTTCGAGCGAACCTTCCACGACATCGGCGAACCGCGCGACAACCGCATCGGCGTCGATCTTGTCGAACTCGCCGCTGATCTTCGACAGCAGGCCTTCCAGAACCGGGGTTTTCAGGCAGGAAAGCAGAATATGGGCGCTGCGGACTTCCTCGACGCCGAACTCCAGCGTCGCGAGGTTCCAGGCTTCCTGGATTGCATGGAAGATATGATCGGAGAATTCCTCGATCGAGGTTGCGCCATAGGGCAACTTGTCGACGGCACGGGTCATATCTGCCGTGAGCCGGCTGGCATCCAGTCCCGCATCGGCGATTATCATTTGCACATCGGAGCGGTCGGAAAGCACCAGCTGCTCGATGAAGTGAACGAGTTCGACGTAAGGATTGCCGCGCAGCTTGGCGCTATCGGCCGCGGCCTTGAAGGCGCGCACCCCGACAGGATCAAGCTTGCCGACCAGTTCCTTACGCTTGAAGCTCTGCGACGACCGGCGCTGTTCCATCGAACGTGCTCCTGCAATCTGCCAGCCGATAAACTGCCACAGATGCCGCCACTTGACAAAGTGCGTTGTGGACGAGGCCTCAATGCCTGGTTCAGCCAGCTTCCTCGTATTGTGGAAGTCTTGCACCACCGGCTGCAAACAACAGCGGAATTGCGCGCCCTGCGCGATGCATTTCTCATACGGATTGACAATTGCGCCACGGAGTTCGGTACTCATGGCGGTGTTCAGCTTCTGTTAATTTTGGAGCACTCGTTGAATTGTGGTAAAGTGCACCGGTGTGATAACGTAAGGTCACATAAGGTTTGAGGGCCTTCGCTGGGGGTTGGTGTGATTGATCTCGCACTCTGGCTTTCTTCGCTAGACGGTGAGAATCCGTCCGGGGAAGATTTGCGCAACGACCCGGCTTTCCATGAGTTGGAGCGCCTGACCGAAGCCCAACTCAAGGTCGTCCACGACGGCAACAATAAGGCCGGCTCGCAAAGCACGATTCCAGTCGACTGGCCCGCTGTGCTCGCAAAGGCGGAGGAATTGCGCGCGCATGGCAGGGACTTGCGCCTGCTTGTCATCGTCACGCGCGCGCTGGCCAATGAAGACGGGCTGGCCGGATTGGCGCAAGGTCTGACGCTGATCGCGCAGACCTTCGATCAGCATTGGGACACCATGCATCCGGCTATGCGGCCCAACGCTTCGCCGCGCGATGCCGCCTTGCGCCGTATCAACGCGCTGATCGACCTGCAGAATGGTCAGGACGGGTTGTTGGCGAATCTGCGGCAAATGACGTTCTTCGCGCCGCGCGCAATCGGCCCGGTTCAGGGCAAGGACCTGGAGAAGGGTGCGCTCGACGATCGCGTCATGCTCCAGGAAGCCGCCTCGGGGCTGAATGCGGCGGAAAAAGCGCAGCTGGTCAGTGCGCACGGACAACTCTTGAATCGGGTGCGTGCCGCATGTGCGGCACAGATCGATCAGGCCAATGCGGAGATGGTCCAGCTCATCGCCGACGCCCGGGCGACGATCACGGCACTGGATGCGCTCGAGACTGCGCTCAACGCTCGTCTCGAGGGCAGCGGCACTCCCGTTCCGGACTTAAAACGGTTCCTGCAGCGTTTGCTGACGACACTTGAACGGAATTCAGCGGCCGGCGCGGTGACGAATGGCGCAGCCACGCAGGCGGTGCCGACGGAACTGGCAACGCCTGCTCGAAACGGTCATGGAGCCGATGCTATGGCAAGTATGGCAAGCTATGCGGACTCGAGCACGGGACTCCCCGACCGGATCTCCTCGCGCGACGACGTGGTGAAATGCCTCGACCTGGTCGTCGCCTTCTATGACCGTACCGAACCGTCGAGCCCAATTCCGCACCTGGCTCGGCGGGTCCGTCGGATGGTGCACATGGATTTCGTTGAACTGATGGAAGATCTCGCCCCTTCGGGGCTGAAGGAGTTCAGGCTGCTGGCCGGCGTTCCCGATGCCAAGAAGACGGCTCAGAAGGATGAAAGGTAACAACACATGCCAGCCGAAAGCAAAGCCAAGGTCATCGAACGAAATCGCGCGCCGCGGGTGCAGATCGCCTACGATGTGGAAACCTACGGCAGCCCGACGACGATCGAACTGCCGTTTGTCATGGGCGTGATGGCCGACCTTGCCGGTGCTTCGCAAACCAAGGAAGCGTCAAAGTCGGTGCTGGACCGCTCCTTTGTCGAGACCGACGCGAACCGCTTCCCAAAATTCATGGAGGCGCTCGGCCCCCGCGTCAAAGCGCGGGTGAAGAACACGCTGCCGCAGGCCGAGGGCCAGGAGCGTGACGAGGAACTGGCGCTCGATCTTACATTTTCCAAGATGGGTGATTTCGCCCCCGACAAGATTGCCGAGCAAGTTCCGCAACTGGCCGAGATCCTCAAGATGCGTCGACAACTCGAGGAATTGCTCGGCTTCATGGATGGCCGTGTCGATGCTGAAAAGCGCATCGCGCAGCTTCTGAACAACGAACCGCTTCTTGGCAAGATTGCCAGCCAGGCGCTGGCCGACGACGACAAGGTTGGGGAATGATCATGGCCGAACAGCAAAAGACCGCCTCAGTCGCCGCGGAGGCCGAAGCCATAAACCTCGATGAATTCAGCGGACTCCTCGAAAAAGATTTCAAGGTCAAGAAGGACGACAGCGAGAAGCTGCAACAGCTCGTGCGCAATCTCGCGCTCGCGGCGCAGTCCCGTTCCGACACCACGACCATCTCTTCCAATGCCATCAAATCGATCAAGTCGCTGATCGCCGGCATTGACAAGATGCTGACGACACAGGTCAACGAAATCCTGCACGCGCCGGAAGTGCGTGAGATGGAAGGCACATGGCGAGGGCTGTGGTATCTCGTCAACAACACCGAGACGGATCAGAAGCTGAAGATCCGGGTGATGAACATCTCCAAAGAGCAGCTGGCCGATACGCTTGAAGACTATGAAGGTCAGATGTGGGACCAGAGCCCGATCTTCAAGAAAGTCTACACAGACGAGTATTCGATGCTTGGCGGCGAACCAATCGGCTGCGTGATCGGCGCCTACGAGTTCTCCAATCACCCACGTGACGTCGGCCTGCTGCGCAACATCTCCGGCATCTGCGCTTCCGCGCATACGCCGTTTATCGCGGCCGCTTCGCCGCGCCTATTTCGCATGGACAGCTGGCAGGAACTGCCGAACCCGCAAGACCTGCAGCAGATCGTCTCCAACCCCGCCTATGCCTCGTGGCAGTCGTTGCGCGAGAGTGAGGACGCTCGCTACATCGGCCTGACCATGCCCCGCGTCCTGGCGCGGCTGCCCTACGGCACCGATACCGTTCCGGTGAAGGGTTTCACCTTCGAGGAAGAGGTGGAGGGCGATCACAACAAATATGTCTGGATGAACGCCGCCTTCCCGATGGGCGTCAACATCAACCGCAGTCACAAGCTTTTCGGCTGGGGCACGCAGATCCGCGGCGTCGAGAATGGTGGCACGGTGCTCAACCTGCCGGTGCATAGCTTCCCGACCGATGATGGCTCGATCGCGATGAAATGTCCCACGGAAGTCGCCATCGACGACCGGCGCGAGGCGGAACTGGCCAAGCTTGGCTTGATGCCCATCCTGCACCGGAAGAATACCGATCTCGCGGCCTTCATCGGAGCACACTCGCTGCAGGACGACGAAACGCGGGCGGGGCGGCTGGTCGACCCCGATGCACAGTCGAACGAGCGGCTGAGCGCCAACCTGCCCTACCTGTTCCCGGTCTCGCGCTTTGCGCACTACCTCAAGGCGATCGCGCGCGACAAGGTCGGCTCGTTCAAGGAGCGCGCCGACATGCAGATCTGGTTGACCGAGTGGATCAATCGATACGTGCTGGCCAACCCGGCCTTTGCCGACGACAAGGCGCGCGCCAAGCGCCCGCTTGCCGCCGCCGAGGTCCAGGTGGACAGCGTGGAGGGGCGGCCGGGCTATTATAATGCCCGCTTCTATCTGCGCCCGCATTACCAGCTGGAGGGCATCAATGCGTCGCTCCGACTGGTCTCGGAACTACCGTCCGTTAAGACTTGATCGCAGCAACGACAACCTGGTTTTTTGAAAGCGGTGGAGAAACACAATGCCGACTACGAAGATTGATGGCTTCCTGAAGGTTCCCGATATCAAAGGCCCCAGCACCCGCGACGGCCACGATGACGAGATTGAAATCCATGGCGTCGACTACAAGATGGTCGCACCTTATGATCCCAATTCGCTGTCACGCCGTGGCCGCGTCTCCATGGGGATGATCAAATTCACCAAGCACTACGACAAATCATCGCCCTATCTGAAAAAGGCTTTGTTCGAAAACAAGGCCCTTGATGAGGTGGTGTTCTCGGCCCGCCGGACCATCGATGGCGAGACCAAGGATTACCTGGTCGTTACCCTCACCGACGCCTCGATCATGGAATACGACATGTCGCAGGCCGAGGATGAGGAAGACCTGATCCAGGAAGAGGTCAGCTTCGCCTACAAGAAGATCAAATTCGTCTATGACGGCAATGATGAAGCCGAAATGGATGTCTATGTCGGCAAGTGAGGTTCGGCGACCCGGCGCGGGCATGCAGCAGACCACTGGCAGCTTGCGGGCGAAAAGCGAAGCCGTCCAGCCGTCGCTTTGGGATCGTCTCGTCAATGATCTGCCGGGCCTGACCTCGGAAATAGACGGGCTGCGCCATGTCCTGCTCGACGAGCTTGGCGCGGACCGTCTCGACACACTCGTTGCCGGCAGCACGCGTGCCATCGACGCCGATGTGGTACTGACACCGGATCAGAAACGCCGTCTGCATCGGTTGGCCGTTCAGACCCAGCACCGCGTCGAAATCGAAAGCCGTGGCGTGGTGGTATCGGCGCGCGTGCTCAGGGAAGCGGTACGGCGTGACATCGAGGCGCTCTTCAACACAGAGCGCTTCGAGGCGACGCCGCTTCTTTCCGACCTGGAAAATGAACAGGTTGCGGACAATCCCCCTTCGCTTGCCGATTTCCCGGAGGTCCGCCGCAGCGTGGTCAATTACGGCGTGCCCTCCTTCTCGGGCCGCTCGTCGCGCGACTTCGATCGCGAGGTGTTGGCACGTGAGATCCGCATGGTGCTCGCGACCTTCGAGCCCCGCCTGAAGGAAAGCGCAACAAAGGTAACGGTCACGCTTGGCGACAACACCGTCGGCCTGAAGATCGAGATAGACGCCGTTCTGATCATGACCCCGACTCCCGAACGCATGCGCCTGCGCACCACGATCAATCTCGACAACGGTTTGGCGCGGACCGAAATTGGGGAGGCCTGAGATGGATCGGGTCTTCGTCGAATATTACGAGGAGGAACTGAGCCATATCCGCGCTCTTGCATCGGAATTCGCAGACATGCATCCGGCGGTGGCGCGCAACCTTTCCCTCGATACGGTGCCGTGTCCGGACCCATATGTCGAGCGCCTGCTCGATGGCGTAGCCTTCCTGGCCGCGCGCACCCGGCTAAAGGTCGATGCCGAGCGCTCGCGATTTTCCCGCAGTGTGCTCGACGTTCTCTATCCCGATCTGGTCACGCCGGCGCCGGCAACGGCGATGGCGGTGCTGAAACCCGGCCAGCAGGTCCAGACCATGCTGGCCGGCCACGTCGTCAAGCGCAACACACGGCTGGTTTCCAGCCTGCAGCCAGGCCTGTCAACGCGCTGCATTTTCTCAACCGCCCAGGAAATGACTCTATGGCCGATCGCGGTCACTTCGGTCAGCTTTTTTCAGGACCGCAGTGCGATGGCGATGGCTGGCATAGGACCGATCGGCGGTGTCAGCGGCGAGTCGGCGCTCCGCCTCACGCTGGCCAGGACCGGAAAAGGCAAGCTCGACGAACTGGCTCTCGACCGGCTTGACCTCTATTTTGCCGGACGCACCAAGGCGCCGCTACTGTTCGATGCGATTTTCGGCGCCTGCGCGGCCACAGCAGCGCGACCGGAAGGCAAGACCAACCCGCTGTCGCCGTTGCCGGCACCCGAGATGATCGGCATCAGCGACGACGAGGCCTTGATGCCGCGCACCCGCCCGACATTCGAAGGATACCGGTTGCTGCGCGAATACTTCATGATGCCCGAGCGTTTTCACTATGCACGGGTTTTGGGATTGCAGCCTGTCGTGCGCCAATGCGCGGCCGGACTCGAGATCATTTTCCTGTTCAAACGCACGGTTCCCGAGCTGGCCGATCTGACGCCGGCGGACTTCGAACTTTTCGCGACACCGATCATCAATCTGTTCGAACGCGAGTGCAACGTCGTCGAAGTCGATGAACGCAAGACGCGCCAGGTGTTGCATGCGGACCGGACGCGGGCGCGTGACTTCGAAATCTACCGGGTCATCCGCGTCGAGGACGCCGACACGGAAGGCAACGACGCCGAAATCCCCGAGCTCTTCAGCCTGGGTCAGAACCGCGGTAGTGGTTGGGTCTATTCGACCGAAAGGCGCCCTCGCCGCGCGATGGAGGAGGAGCGCCGCGAAGGCCTGACGCGAACGTCCTATACCGGGGATGACGTTTTCCTGGCCGTGTCCCGGCCGCTCGTAAGGCCGGCGACCCGGCCGCTGAAGCGGCTCGACGTGATGGCGCTTTGCACCAATCGTGATCTGCCGATCCTCGATGACAATCCGACGTTGACGTTAGAGGCCGGCGACCCGGTCGAAACCGTGAGGCTTCTTGGCGCCTTGCGTGCGCCGCAGCCAGCCATTCCTGCGGCACTGCCTGCTGGGGCCGACGGGGAATCGCGGGCCGATGATCTCGCCTGGCGGCTGGTGGCGCAGCTCGCGCTCAACTTTCTCAGTCTTGCCAAAGAAGGCCGCGGCATCGATCCCCTGCATGCGCTACTCGACCTTTATGCCGATCGCGGCGATCCAAGCCTTGCCCGAAATGTGCATTCGATCGTGCGTATCGACTCGCAGCCGGTCATCGAACGTCTGCAAATCGATGGACCGATGTGCTTTGGACGCGGTACCGAAGTCACGTTGCATGTTGATCAATCGGTCCTGGCCGGCCAAAGTACCTTGCTGCTTTCGGCCTTGCTGGCGCGGTTGTTTGCTCGTCACGCCGGGATAAACGGCTTCGTGCGAACTCGCACGCGGCTGCTGCAGAAGCAGGAGGATGTGCCATGGCCGATGACGCCCGGCAATCGCTACCTGATCTAGACAAGCCCGGCCCGAACAGGGCCGAAGGTCTGTCCGAGACGTTCGACTTTTTCGAACTGCTGCGCCGCCTCGAACAACGGAACGGTCTGTTCGGCCATTCCGGCCGTCCCGACCGTGAGCCGGCACGGCTCGGCCAGCATGTGCGCCTCGCCTTTTCCGCACGGGACCTGGTTGTGTTCCGCGAAGCCCGCGATGCGGCACCGGCCCGGGTCACGGTGGCAAATTTTGGTCTGCTGGGACCCGAGGGTCCAATGCCGCTGCATCTGACGCGCTGGGTGCTCGACCGGCTCTCGCAACGCTGGTTCGCCGGCGCCGAGGCACAACTGACCAGCGACACGACGTTCGTCGACTTCGTCAACATTCTGCAGCACCGTATGATCGCCCTCTACTATCGGGCCTGGGCGGATGCGCACCCGGCCGTGCAGGCCGAACGCGCGGTCGGCGGGCGCGTTCGCGCCATGCTTGAAGCCATGGCCGGGATCGGACTTCCCGGCACGCAGGACCCCAATCTCGATACGGTGAAGCTTCGCCAGGCGGCTTCGCTGGCCAATCAGGTCGACGGCCCGGAACGGCTGACGCTGTTCCTGGCGGAAGCGTTCAAGGCGCCGGTACAGATCAAGGAGTTCATCTCCGCCTGGATAACAGTACCAACCGGTCTCCAGACCCGTCTTGCAAAGGCCTTTGCAGGGCTCGGCAAGGGCGCGACGATCGGCCCACGCGTTTTCAGCCGCCAAAGCAGGATCGAACTGCGTGTCGGCCCGCTGGGGTATGAGGAGTTCAAGGCGTTCCTGCCTGGCGGCGAGCGGCTCAAGCTGTTCAAGCAGGCCGTTCGCGACATGGTCGGGGAGTCGCTCGACGTCGATCTGCGCATCGTGCTTGCGCGTGAAGCCGTACCGCCGCCCCAAATCGGAGCGGTTCGGCTCGGGCGGACCGCCTGGCTTGCGCGACCCATCGAAAGGGGCGATGCTGACGACATGCGGCTGCGGACAATCGTCGGATGGCGGCCGGAAATGACGGGGGTCGCGGCATGAGCCTGCTGCTGACACTGGAGCAAGGGCCACGCACCCAGGCGGTGCGGCAGGCCCGGCTTGACGAGGGTGAGCTGGTGATCGGCCGCAGCGCGGACGCGGGTTGGCAGATCAACGATCCCGACATGTTCGTTTCAAGGGCACATTGCAAGATCTCTGGCGGGCGAGATGGATATTTCGTCACCGACACGTCGAGCAGCGGATTGTTCATAAACGACTCCGACAGCCCGCTCGGTGCCGGCAAGTCGACGCGCCTTCAAAGTGGCATGCGGCTGAGATTGGGCGACTACGTCGTCCATGTCGACCTGCAAACGCCAGCCACTCAAGCACCAGCGGCCGGCCAGCCGGTTTCGGAACGCGCGCCGCCAGCATCCCGGGCCCCGGTGAGCATCGGTCGCGATGACTTCTTTTCCGCCAAGGTCGAAGAAGAGCCGCGACGGCCACGTCCGGCCGATCTGCCGAACCCTTTCGAGCAGCCGGTTGCGGGTGCATTCGAACGTGCCAACTCCGACCAGCGCCACTCGGCCGCTTTCGATGACCCGTTCAGCCTCGATCCGGTTTCGACGCCGGTGTCGAAAAATCCCGCCCCTTATCGCGAACCGGGCGGCGCGGCGAGCCAAGCGGACCCGTTCAGCCTCGACGCGGTACCGTCCCCCGACCGCGCAGCCCAAGCTGCCCGTGACAAGCCGTCCGGAACCCATGATGACTTTGCTTTCGGACCAGCCGCCACGCTCAGTTCGGCGAACGGCGCCAGTTCGATCGAACAGCGCGAGCGCATCGCCCAGCGATCCCAATCAGCCAATCCCTGGGATTTGCCGGTGCAGCCCGCAGCTACCCCTGCATCACCACGTGTGGGTGCTGCTCCCAAAGGCGCCCCGGCGCTGGCTGCGGCGCGGCCGGAGGAGATGGCGCTTCGCGCCGCATTCCTGCATGGCATGGGTGTCGAGGAAGCCGATTTCCCCGGACGCGACTGCATCGCGGAAATGGAGAAGTTCGGTCGCGAATACCGGATGATGATGGAAGGCCTGATGCAGCTTCTGCGCAAGCGGGCCGAGGAAAAGGGAAACGCGCGCGTCGCGCAGACCATGGTCGGGGCCTCCGAAGTCAATCCGCTCAAGTTCCTGCCGACCGTCGACGACGCCATCATAACGCTTATCGCTGAGCGCAGCCCAGGATTTCTCGGCGGTGAAGCGGCAATCACCGATGCGGTGCGCGATCTCGCGCAACATCACGTACGCGCCTGGCGAGGCATACAGACCGCCATGCGGCGGATGATCGACCGTTTTGACCCGGTAGTGATCGAGGAAGAGCTGAAATCGAATTCCGCGATCGGAACCCTTCTCTCTGGGGGGCGGGGCGCCAAGCTGTGGGAACTTTACCAGAAGCGCCATCGTGAAATCGCCGAGAGTGCTGAAAAGAGCTTCCTTGGCGAAATCGGCGCTGATTTTCGAGATGCATATGAGGAGGAGTGAGAGATGATTGATCGACGTGAATTTGTTGTTGCCTTGGGCGCGACAGGGTTGCTTGCGGCTTGCCAGAGTGGTCCGCCGAAACCATCGGTGATCACCGTCAACGTAACCGGCGGTGCTGGCATGAACCCGGGACCAGGCGGCGGCGACCGGCCGGTAACGATCCTGGTGATGCGGCTGAAAAGCACCGGCAAATTCAATTCCGCCGACTATTTCGCGCTGCAGGGGGATACCGGCACGGCGCTGGCGGGCGATCTCATCGGATCCGACCAGATTTCCGTCGGGCCGGGAAAATCCGCATCCAAAACCATCACGGTCGAGCCGGACGCGACGGCGCTGGGCTTTGTTGCTCTGATCCGCGAGCCCGGCGGCCGGAACTGGCGGACAACCAAGTCGGTGTCGTCGGGATCGAAATTCACGATCAACGTCACGCTTGGCAGCGGCGGCATTTCCGCCTAGCGGCAAAGGGCAAGGGGAGCTCGATGCAGAGAGTAGCGGCATGAGCAATGCAAACAGGGTGCTATGGTCCGAAGGGCTTTTCCTGCGGACCCAGCATTTCCAGCAGCAGGATCGCTTTTTCGAGGCGACGGTGCGCGGCGCGTTGCAGGCCGGGCAATTGCATACGTTCGGTTTCCAACAGCTGACGCTGGACCAGGCGTTGCTGGAAGCCGGCCAGATCTCGATCCTGTCCGCGCGGGGCATCTTTCCGGATGGGACACCTTTTTCCATCCCGGACATGATGGACGCGCCGCGACCGCTGCCGGTCACCCCTGACACGGGCGCCGGACCGGTGCTGATCGCCTTGCCGCTGGAGCCTCCGGGCGGTGTCGGCTTCGATCCGGCACACGCTGCCGCCTCGGGTGCGCGATATCATGGGCGGATCGTTTCGGTGCGTGACGCCGTCCAGGGCGGTTCAGACCCTGAAGAAATCGAAATTGCCCGGCCGCAGGCGCTGCTGCTCGCACCCGGCAAGTCGGTCGGTGGCTACACGGCCTTGCCGATCGCCGACCTCAAGGGGATTCGAGCCGATGGCGGCGTCTCCCTGGACGAGACCTTCCTGCCACCGACCTTGGTTACGGGCGCCGTGGCCTGGTACCGGCAATTGCTGCTGGAAGTTGTCACCGGCCTCGACCAGATCGCCGAGGCGCATGGCAAGATGGTCATGGGCGGACCTGGGCGCAGCGTCGAAGATTTGCTGATGCTCAATCTCGCCAATGCGGCACGTCCGCGGCTGGCCCACATGCTGGCTCAGGATGTGTTCCATCCAGCCGAGCTTTACCTGGAACTTGCCGGTCTCGCCGGTTCGATGGCGACCTACGGATCGAGCGCGCGGCGGCTGGGCGAGTTGCCCGCCTACGATCACATGGCGCCTGGCCCCGCCTATTCGGCGCTGGCGGATGCGCTGCGCTCGCTCATCCTCAGCCTGCGTTACATCGAGCCCAAATCGCGTGCGCTGCCTGTCATGCGGCATTCGACCAATGTCTGGAAGATCCGCATCGACAATCCGAAGCTGCTGGTGGCCAGCCGGATCGTCATCCGGGTCGGTTCGGAGTTGTCGGAAGACGCGCTGCGCAAGATATTCGTCAATCAGGCAACCGTCGGCTCGGCCGACCAGTTCGAGGGCCTGTGGAAATCGCGCTTGCCCGGCATTCCGCTGAAACCGCTTCATTCCCAGCCGCGCGAGATTCCTTACGATGGCGATCGGTTATGCCTGGAACTGGACCAGAAAAGTGAGCACTGGGCGTCGCTGCTCGACGCTCCCGGCTTCGTCATCGGCGTTTCGGGCGTGTTGCCAAGCGAGCCGCAGGTGGACTGCTATTCGGTGAACAGGTGAGATCATGAGCCGCGATGATCCGTTCGGACTGTCGGAGGATCGCGAACGCACCCGCATTCGATTGACCGGCGCGCCGATGCCGCGGCCGATGGCGCCACCTTTGCCGAGCGCGTCGGTAAAGCGCTCCCGCACCCATCCGAACGCACTCGTCAACGCATTTGCGCCCTTGCTCGAATTCGGTCCCGAGCTTGAAAGTGCGCTGCCGCCGGACAATCCGGAAGCATTGCGTACCCGATTGCTCGAAGAACTGGTCCGGGCACGCGACACGGCTATGTCGGTCGGATCCTCAATGGAGCGCGCCGACCAGGCGGCCTGGGTGGTGGCGGCGTTGCTCGACGATCTGGCCCTGAACACGCCATGGGGCGGTGCCAGCGCCTGGCCGCGGCAGCCGCTTGTGGTCATGCTGCGCGGCGATGTCGATGCCGGCACGCAGTTCTTCACCCGTCTCGACGAACTCGAGCGCCATCCCAACCGTGATCGCGAATTGCTGGAACTGCAGTATCAATGCATGGCGCTTGGCTTTCGTGGCAAATATCGCGTGTCGGCCCGATCCGGCGACCGCTCGCTCAATGCCGTTCGCGTGGCGGCGGCACGCTTCCTACGCGATGCCGACGCCGAAGGCGCGCCACTGTCGCCAAACTGGAAAGGCGTGATCGCATCTGACGAGCCGCAGCGCTTCATCGTTCCGATCTGGGTCATGGCGCTCGGTGCGGCGGTTGCAGCCATGACAATCCATGTCGGGCTCTCGATGGCACTGAGCAGCCAGGCGGTCGAGCTCTCCGCACTTGTTCGCGCGCTGCCGCCGCCCGCGCGCGGCGACATCACCCGCACGTCGCCCAAAGTCGATGCCCCGCCGCCGGAGAAGGTGGATTTTGCGCTGTTGCCGGAATTTCAGGCCGGGGCGCCCGCCGACCTCAGATCCGCCCTCAGCGGCACCGAAAGCGTTTCGCTGGCCAAGCTGACGATCCAGGCCTCCAATCCCGAACTGTTCCAGTCGTCACGGCCACAACTGACCGAAGGCTTCGAGCCCCTGATCGGGTCGCTCGCCAAGGTGATCCTCGCCAACCAGGAGCTGATCGGAAACATCACCGTCGTCGGTCATACCGACAGCGTTCCCCTGCAAAAGACCAATCCGCTGTCGACCAACCAGCGACTGTCGGAGGCTCGCGCCCAGACGATTGCCGACATGCTGGTCCAGAACGGAGTGCCGCGGGATCGCGTCCATTCCGAGGGCCGCGCGGCCACCGATCCAGTCGCCACCGACAGCACGCGCGAGGGGCGGGCCTTGAACCGCCGCGTCGAGGTGCTTGTCGAAAAGAGGCTGTGAGATGTTCATCCTGCGCTTCCTTTGGGCTGTCCTGACATCACGCTGGCTATGGACGCTGATCGGCCTCACGCTGCTTTCCCTGGTCATCTGGGTGTTCGGTCCGATCGTCAGGGTCGGTCCCTATGAACCGTTCGCCTCTGATAACGTGCGCATCGTCATCATTGCGCTGCTGGTCATCTTCTGGCTGACCTGGCTGATCGTCGCCCAGCGCCGGGCGATCCGCGCCAACCGCATGTTCGTCGCCGAGATTGCCGCGCCGGTGGTGGAAAAGCCGCTCAGACCCGGCGAAGAGAATGTCGCGGCCGTCGGTGCCAAGTTCGCCGAGGTGATGGCCGAACTGAAGCGCCGCAAGCTGGGCGGACGAAAGTTTCTGCGCGAAATGCCATGGTATGTGATCGTCGGGCCGCCGGCCACCGGCAAGACCACGGCCTTGCGGCAGTCCGGGCTGAATTTTCCGATCGACCTCACCGAGGACCTGCAGGGGGTCGGCGGCACGCGCAACTGCGACTGGTTCTTTTCCGAACATGCGGTTCTGATCGACACCGCCGGCCGTTATGTCCAGCAGGAGAGCCAGCCCGATGTGGACGCGGTTGAATGGCTGGGCTTCCTCGACCTGTTGAAAAAGCACCGCGGACGCCGCGCGCTGAATGGCGTAATCGTCGCGCTTTCGATCGACGTGCTTTGGGAGGGCGATGAAGCCATCAAGGCGCACGGCCGCAAGATCCGCCGCCGGTTGGCCGAACTCAACGACCGGCTCGAAATCCGCCTTCCGGTCTATCTGATGCTGAACAAGGCCGATCTGATCAAGGGTTTCGAGGCTTTCTTCGGCGGCTTGTCCACGGCTTCGCGCGAGCAGGTATGGGGGACCACCTTCGCGCTGGAAGCGCGTGTCGATGCGAAGACCATTGAACGGGAAATTTCCGCGCTGGCGACGGAACTTGAGCGGAGGCTGGTGCCGCGGCTGGAAGATGAGGACAAACTCGCCGCCCGTGCCGAGATTTTCCGCTTTCCCGCCCAACTGGCAAGCCTGTCCGAACCGATACAGGTGCTGGTCGAGGCAATGTTCGGCGAAAGCCGGTATGAAGAGGTCGCGTGGTTGCGCGGGCTCTATCTGACATCGGCGACGCAGGAAGGAGCGCCCATCGACCGGCTGACCGCGGCGCTGTCTTCGTCCTTCGGCCTGCCGCCGCGACGGGCGCTGCCCGCACCAAGGGTCGAAAAACGCAGCTTCTTCCTGAAGAACCTGCTGACCGAAGTCATCTTCAAGGAAGCGGGCCTCGGCACGTTCGATCCGCTGGCGCAACGGCGCCGCGCCTGGATCTGGCGGGGTGCGGCAGCCGCTTGCGCGGCGGCGGCATTGTTGGCCGGCGGGTTGTTCACCTGGTCCTATTTTGACAACCGCAACGCGATAACGGCCCAGGCAGGCCAGTTCGAAGCGCTGCAGACGCCGCTGACCTCCATCGCTGCAACGCCGGCATCGGTGGAGCAGCCCGCCATGGACGGCGCGCTCGGTGCGATGGACGCGGTCGCAACCGCCCGGACAGCACCGCCTGGCGCCGCCCAGGATCTACTGGGACCATCGGCCTCCGCGGAAATGGTGCGGGCGCAGACCGACACGTACGATCATGCCCTGCGCAATATTCTTGAGCCACGCATGATCGCCTTGCTCGAGGCGACGATGTGGCGGCAGATCCGCGACCCGGATTTCATGCTCGGAGCGCTGAAAACCTATCGCATGATGACGGGCCTGTCTCAGATGGATCCCGATTACGCCCAAGACTGGTGGGCGAACAGCTTGCCCGAATTCGCGGCCGCGGCACCATTTCCGACCGCCGATGCCGAAGAGCATCAGCTTGCCGCCATCCGCCGGATGACGGTCGACGAGAGCTATGTCGCGCCCGACCAGGCCCTGGTTGCCGAAGCGCTGAAAACGGTGTGTACCATTTCGTTGCCGGCGCGCGCCTACAAACAGTTGCTGGCCGATCCGGCAGTGGCCGGGCTCAAGGAGTGGATCCCGGCGAATTTCGCCGGCCCCAACGGCAGCAAGGTGTTCGCGCGGCGTTCCGCCAAGACGCTTCGCGTCGGCATTTCCGGAGCATTCACCTATGCCGGCTTTCACGACGTCATTCTCGATCGCATCGACGATGTCGCCGCACAGGCGGCGCTCGATCGTGCCGTTTTCGCTGGCGGCTGCTCAGAGAACTCCGAAACCTCGGTCTCGGCGCTGTCCGAGGATATTCTGAAGCTCTACTATGACGACTATATCGCGCAATGGGACAGCTTCCTGCGCGACATGAGGCTCGCGCCATTGACCGATCTCATCGTCGCCAGTGAGAACCTCAAGGATCTTTCGAGCGCCGATTCCGCGCTGAAGCGCCTGCTGACGGCAGTGGTGCAAGAGACGGAGCTCACCCGTTCGGATGACGCGCCCGCCGGAGATGACAAGGCGGCAGCCAAAGGCGGCTCGAAACTGCTCGGCAAACTGGGCAAGCTTGGCAAGATAGTGAAAACAGGGGCAAAACTGTTGCCACGGGCGGGTTCGGCCAGCGAGGTGGACCTGACCGGCAATCTTGTGGCCGAACATTTCAAACCACTCAAGAGCACCATTGCCGAGGTCGATGGCCAGCCGCCGGCACTGGATGCCGCGGTCGTCGCGCTGACCGCGCTATCCAACGTGCTGCAGACGGTCACCGCGAACCCCAATCCGCAGGATGCTATCAAGAAGCAGGGCGGCCTTGCCGAACTGACGGGAGCGGTCGCCCGGCAGGCACAGATCCTGCCCGACCCTATCAGCATTTGGCTGGGCGGGATTGCCGGCGACACCAGCAATTTGACTCAGAAGGCGGTCACTTCGGAGCTCAATGCCATCTGGCGGGCCGATATCCTGCCTTTCTGCCAGGCGGCGCTGAACGACCGCTATCCGTTCAGCGCCGAGAGCGCGGTGGACGTGAACGTACGGGATTTCGCCCGCCTCTTTGGGCCGGCCGGGCTGATCGACGGTTTCATCAACGACCATCTGATCAACTATGTCGACATGACCAGCCAGCCATGGAAATGGCGCGCCGATTTCGGCCTTGACGGTTCGGCCTTGGCGGCGTTCGAGCAGGCCAGGCACATCCGCGACGATCTATTTGCGGGCGGCAGCGGACCCGTGATGAGCTTCACGCTTGAACCGAAGGACCTGTCTCCCAACGTCACGCGCGTCACGCTCAATCTCGATGGCCAGAGCCTCGTCTACTACAACAACGCAACGCGGCCGCAACCCATGACATGGCCCGGCAAGGACGGCACGGGCGTCATCTCGCTCGCCTTCCAGCCGATCGACGGATCGCCTGAAATAATGCTCAACGAAACCGGCAGCTGGGCGTGGCTGAGGATGCTCCGCAGTGGCCGCTTCGCCAGCACTTCGCTGACCGACGTCTACAGCCTGCGTCTGGGCACGAAAGGCATGTACGCCGATTTCGAGCTCAAGGCCGCCAGCGTCGAAAATCCGTACAACCTCGAAATGTTCAAGAAGTTCACATGTCCGCCGCAGATATGAATGTGCCCGGTTTTTACGGAAAAATGCCCGCCACCGGCGATTTCGTGACGAGGCGGCTGCCGGGCGACTTTGTGCGCGCTTGGGACCGCTGGCTGGCGCAGCATCTCGTCCCGCTGATGGGCTCGAAAGCCTGGGACGAACGAATCCCACTACGTTTCATCTCAGGGCCTGCGGCATTCGGAAACGCGGCGGGGGTAATCTTGCCCTCGGCCGACCGGGTTGGACGGCGCTTTCCTCTTAGCATCGTCGCGATGATGTCCTCTGCGGACGAGACGATGACGCGTAGGGCCGACTGGTTCCGCGACATGGAAGCGCTTTGTTTTGAAACCCAGGAGACCGGGCTGACGCCGGACGCGCTCGACCAGGCGCTGCTGGTTTTTCCCTTCCCTGATCGCGACGAACGCGGGGAAGCGATCGACGGCATGGTCGTGTGGACCGCAACCTCCGACCTTTACGACGTCGATCCGGAGGAACCCACCAAAATCCTCGAATCTCTCCTTGCCGTCAGTGGGGAGATCTGTTGACCGATGTGGAATCTCTGGAACGAGACGCCATTTGCGGCCCAGGAAGCTTGGACCCGCGACGAACACGGCCACGAATGGTGGCTGATCGCGATCAAAGCATCGTTCGAACTTGACCTCGACGGTAAGCAGCAGCTTCTGAAGGATCAGGTTCCTGTTAATATGGCCCCTATCCACAGCGCTGACGCCCTGGAATTACTTGATGACGACGATCTCGTCATTGAAAAGAAGCACACCGATGTCCTTGTAGAAGGCCACGTATATGCGCCTGATCAGCGACCGAATATCGAGTCGATGGCGCGTATCAAGATAGGCAACGTGTTGGACAAGAGCGTGCGTGCGATTGGCGACCGTATTTTTATGCCGGGGCCGGTACTGGTGCGTATGAGCCGACCCGAGCCTTTCATTCGGATTCCGATTTCTTGGCGGAGAACTTTTGGCGGCACGGACACTCAGGCCTCCACGCCCGATTGGGACCGACGAAACCCCGTAGGAACCGGCTTCGCCGTCGATGCACGACATTTGATCGGCAGGACCGGCCCCAACTTCGAGTATCCTGACGCACCCTATCGCGATCACCAAAGCGGCCGGCCAGCAGGTTTCGGTCCAGTGGCGCGGCACTGGATGCCGCGCGCCAAATATGCGGGCACCTATGGCGATGAATGGCAAAAGAGGCGTGATCCGCTGCTGCCCTTGGATTTCAGCCGAACATACTACCAGTGCGCGCCGGAAGATCAGCAAACCAGGACGCCACTTGTCGGCTATGAAACCGTGCGGCTGGGCAATTTCACTGGCGACGGGTTTTTCCAGTTCGTACTGCCTCGTATCGGCTTCGACATACATACGGAGTTCAACAACCGACCCTCCCGGCAGCATGAGGAGCCGACGATCCATACGCTACGGATCAAACCAGACAAGCGTCAGTTCTCCATTACATGGATGACCACGCTGTATGTTCCTTATGACGAGGAGCGGCTGAAGAGCACCACCATAAGCCTACGTCGTCAGACTGTTTCGGCGGCCGCCACGCGCATGGGTATCTGGACGGAGGAATTCGTCGATGGCTAGAGACGACGCCATCGTCATCGTCGGCATCGGCGCGCGAACGCCGTTGGGATTCGACGCTGCTTCCAGTGCGGCCGCGGTTCGCGCTGGCATTTCCGCAATCCAGCAACATCCCACGATGGTCGACCGCTTCGGCGAGCAAATGAAGGTCACCCGCGACATGGGTATTGACCTTCATATGCGGGGTCCCGATCGCGCTGTCGCAATCGCTTTCGATCCGGCCGTGCAGGCATTGCGGCCGATGCTTGGCGCCCTCGGAAACGCACCGGTGTCGTTAATCGTGGCGACAGGCGAACCCAGGCCTGGCCAGGATGGCGAATTCGCAGTCCAAGTGCATGCTCAACTTCGCAGTGGTCTGTCACAATACGCCGTGTTCCAGGGCGGCGGATCCATTGCTGGAGGCCATGCCGGCGGTATGATCGCCATGCTGCAAGCGTCAAAAAGCCTGCGCGAGGGCAGCGTAACGTTCTGCCTGGCTGGCGGCGTCGATACCTATCTGCAGACCGAGACACTCGTGTGGTTGGACGAAAATGAACAACTGCATTCAGAGGGCAACATCTATGGGTTCTGCCCTGGAGAGGCGGCGGGATTTTGCCTGATGACAACTCTGCGAACCGCCCGGAAATATGCTATCCCGCCACGGCTCCAACTGATCGGCATCGAAGGCGCGCACGAGGAAAAACGCATCCGAACCGAGACCGTCGTTCTTGGCGAAGGACTTGGTGCTGCGTTCCGTAACTTGTTCGAAAAGGCCGTAACAGATCCAGTCGATCGGATAATCTGCGACATGAACGGCGAACGCTATCGAGCCAACGAGTACGGCTTCGCAACCATCCGCAATCCCGGTCGGTTCAGGGATGCGGCCGATTTCGAGACCCCTGCCGATTGCTGGGGCGATGTGGGTGCGGCGAGCGGACCTTTGTTTGTCAGCCTTGTGGCGGAAGCCGAAGCCCGCAATTATCAGACCGGACCCCTGTCCCTGATCTGGACCAGTTCCGAGAACGGCGTTCGCGCAGCCGCACTACTCGGCGGCAGGCGAAAGGCTGCCTGATGCCGACGCATATCACCGTCAATGGCCTCGGCTTAACCCACAAATCGTCCACCGGATTCTCCAAGGCGACAATCCCCGACGTTTGCAAGACTCCGAGCCCGGGCGGCCCCATTCCCTTGCCTTATCCCAACTTCGCAATGAGCAGCACATTGCAGAATGGCACGACAACCGTCTTCGCTAAGGGCGGCGCCATGATTGCTAACAAAGGCTCGCAATACGGGATGAGTACGGGTGACGAACCCGGAACGGTTGGCGGCGTCAAATCCAATACGTTCAAACAGGCAACAGATTGGATACTCTACTCGTTCGACGTCAAGATGGATGGCAAGAACGCCTGCCGCCACACCGACAAGAAATATCACAACAACAAAAATACGGTCGACCTGCAGGGGAATGCAAATCCAGCCCCGCTGCCTACGGTCGTTTTCGATTCGGCAACCTTTCCTAACAAGGTAGCCAACATGAAGAAGCGGATGCCCGCTTCCGGCAAGAAGAAGCTGACGCGCCAGACAAGCCGAAGCGCCATCCGCAAGAACCGGCGAGCCGCGCTCAAAGGCGAGAAAAAGGGCAAGAAAAAGACGTCGCTCGACGAGTTTCCCTTCGCCTCTTCGACCCAGGGTGGAAAACCTCCGGGTAAGCCGAAAGCCGCCGTCGCGGCGATTCCGGTGTCGGAGCAGAACGCCCAAGGCGGCAAACTTTCGTCGTTTTATCAGAACAACAATATTGGCAACGGCGATTCATATTGGGTGGAAGTCATCTAGAGTCAGGCTCCTGCAATGATCGAAGAACTGGACCGGATCGTTCAATTTCTGACGCGTCTCGGACGCGTAACGCCAACTCTGCTCCAGCCCGGGCTGTCCACCATGGACATCCGTGCCTGGGAGGCACGGTTGCCTTTCCCGCTTCCGTTGGAGTTGGAGCAACTATATCGCTGGCGCGACGGAACCAGGGTGAACGAAGGCGAGCAGTTGGACACCGTTTACTTTTTCCCCGGCTTCTACCTGCTGTCGCTCGAAGAAGCTGTCGAAATATTCATGGAACGAAGGGACGCACCGCAGTGGCGCAAAGGGTGGTTTCCGGTGTTTGCTGACGGAGGCGGGGATTTCTACCTCGCCTCATGCGGCCATGAGAAGAAGGAAACCGCAGAGATAATCGGCTTCATTCATGGGGAGCCCCAGCAGCCTGTGGAGTATGAGAGCCTTACGGCAATGATCAAAACGATTGACGCGTGTTACGCTGAAGGCGCTTTTTTTGTCGACGAAGACAACACTCTTGAAATCGATGACGAACTTCATCGCGACATCGCTCACAGGTTTAACCCGGAGATTCCCGAATGGCAAAACTAACGCAGCTTGAGGCGGCACAAAAGAAGGCTCTGGGTGGGGACATCGAAGAAGCGGAACAGGCGTTCGCCGACCTGGTGAAGAAGGGTACGGCCCGGGCCGCAGCGGCTCTCGCGGAGATCTCGGCGTACCGCGGTCAATGGCACGAAGTGCTCGGACATGTCGAGACGTCCGTCGCCGCACTAGACCAATTCGAGACGTTCGACGTCCAGATTGATCAGATCACGCTTTGCTCGCTAGCGGCACGCCAAACCGAAAGCTGGGATCGAGCCGCAAAGACAGCGGAGATCGGCCGCCGCAGTTTGGGAAAGAAGGGCGATCCCGATCTTCTGAAGATACTCGCAAGGCTGGCTGCGTTCGCCGCATCACACGGTTCGGAGGATTTTCGCTTACCGCAGGGTGTGCAGCTTGGTGGCGCAGTTCGCTTTGCTGAGGCGGTGGCGAAGGTTGAAGGCAGCAAGAAAAAGTTTTCGGATCCGCAGACACGGGCCGATCATATGATCGGACTGGCGCGTGTCTATGAGTATCATGAGGGTGCGGTGCAGATGTTTGAAAAAGACAACACCCTGCCCGGTATTTTCGACAACGTGGTGTTCCTCGCCGCCGCGCTGGCCAAAGCCGGGCGCTCAGACGATGCATGGGCGGTCATAAGGGGCGGAATCAGCGATTGGTGGCCGGTGGAGGAAACCCAGATTGCGCCGGTTGTGCTTCTAACAGACGCGTCATTGGCACCGATCATGACCGCGGTGCGCTGCGCCGAAATTCTCGATACCCCACGGGGATCCTGATCGATCGGCTCGTGGCTCGAGTCGCGGTCTCGGCGCGTTTCTTGATTATTTTTGGAGCACACTGTTGCTCCACATCCTAACGTTCTCTGCCACAGGCACCTTCATCGCAAAATCGCCGAAGTGATCCTCAAAGTCAGGCCCAAGCGTGGTCGGATCGAGCGTAAACAACCCGTCGATGCCGCGTGCTTCCGGGAAGGTCTCGAGCAGCGCGCCGCCAGCGGCCGCAGCGAGCGCTGGAATGCGCATCTGCTGCACCAGCCAAGGCAGGATCGAACGATCGCCCAGCATGCCGGCGCCACGCACGGCTAGCGACGCCGTGTCGGGCGACTTGAGCAAGCCACCCATGAAGGCGCGGACGTCGTCCTGTGGCCCTGCCTTGATCAAGGCTCGCAAAGCCGTCGGTGCATTTGGCCCATTGGTGGCCGCAACCTTTCGCAACTCCGCCCTCGCCAAATCCCCGCGGTCAAGTTCGTTCAGTGTCCAGGCTGCCCATAGCCGCACGCTTCCGTCGTCGGCATCTAGCGCGCCAGCAACTTCGTGCACCAGATCGAGGCGTTGCAGTACCCCCGCCAAATGCAGGCTGTTTGCCCGCACGCGGACGTCAGGATCGCGCATCAGATTCGTCAACAGAGCTTTTGGGTCGACCCCATGTTCGCGGCAGGCCGCGACAGCGAGATAGCGTAGGAACGCGTCTTGCGCGCTGATCCAACGCCGTACCAAGGGACTAATCGTTTCGGCCTTATGCCATGCCAGTGCTCCGACCAGGCCCCGCGCATCGTCATCCGAAGCACGGCCAAGTTCAACGGCTTGTCGGATCTTGTTATCGCTACCCTGCTCAATTGCCAACCATGTGAAAAGGAACAACTCCCCCTTTTCGGGGAAGTCCTCATAGGCAGCCTCGATGAACGGCCATGCGGCTACCCCGGCAATACGCAAGCCGTCAAGGTTTGCCTCAAGCCGCCTGCCGACGCCGTCGACCACGTTTCCCTCAGGTGGGTCCTCGGCGGCCAACGTGTCGCGCTGCGCCCACAAGAAAGCCGCCAGCTCGGCGTGCTGACGCACAATGTCCTTGACGATGCGATGTTCAACGGTACCGTCCGATTGTTGGCCGTAGCTCCCCGCGACCATCATCAATTTAAGTCGATCGAACCGCCGCGAATACGGTTGGCGGCACTGGCGTGGCTGGTAACGAAAGTACCTCTGATGGTGATGCGACCGTCTTTCTCCATCAGGATCGTTGCCTTGCCGCAGCGTAATTCGATCCGTTCTTCGGCGTGAATCCGCACGCGGTCTCCATCGCGAATAACTGCAGGTGCCGCATGCTTGCGCACCAGTTCCACGATGCGCCCGACGATGAGCGGCCGCCGCGCATCTCCGTCCTCGAACAACAAGGCGATCTCCTGGCCGATCATATCGGATGACAGTTCGGCAAGGCTGCGCGCCGCTAGTGCGGTTTCTTTCGAATTGCCCGGAAATACTACCAGAGGACCGTCTTCGCCGAAACCGAGAAACTGGCCAATTACGACGCCATCGACGCGATCACGAACCTTTTCCATGCTCTAGTTCTCCCCTATTTTCGAACCCTTCATCGTGATGTCGCTAGAAGCCTTGATGCTGATCTTTCCTGACCCTTTGACCGAAATGTCCTTGCCCTCGATCGCGATCGTGCCGTCTTTCTTCATCATGATCTTGGCCGAGCCGGTTGTGATGAGAATTTCGTCACCGGCGTCGATGACCAGCTTCTTGCCGATTTTGATCGTGCCATTGCCGGTGACAGAAATGGCACTGTCTTTGCCGACCGAGAGGGAATGCGCGCCGGCCACCGATGTCGAATCGTCCTTGCCTACCGAAGCGGTGCGTCCTCCGCCGACCGTCGAACCTTGATCCTTCGCGATGCTCTCGGTGTGGCCGCCGCCTATGGACACGCTCTGATCGGAAGCAATCGTCCAGCTGTCGCTCGCACCTATGCTGTGGTCCTGCGCTGCCCCAACCGTCACGGACCGTGTCGCGCCGATCGTGTTGGTCTGCGGCCCGCCGACGCTTCTGGTCTCCGATGCTCCGACCGTATCGACACGCGCAGCGCCAACGCTCACCGTCTGCACAATCCCCACCGTCTGCGTGTGATTGGCGTCGATGTTCTCCGTCGAGTTCGACACGACATGGATGGTCTCGTTGGCCATGACCGTCAGCGAGCGGTTGGCGCCCACTGTCTCGGTGTCGTTCGAGCCGATGTTGGTGGTCTGGTCGACGCCGATCTTGACCGTCTTGTTGTTACCGACGTCCTCATCGAGGTTGTGGCCGACGGAATGCTTGGCGTCGTGGTCGATGCGGTCGGACTGGTCGTGCTGCACCAGCTTGGTGCGGTCGTGCTTGACCAGAAGGATGTGGTCCTTCTGCGCCTGGAAATTGACCAGTTCGGAGCCGGCCTTGTCCTCGAACATCAGCTCGTTGTAGCCGCCACCGCCTTTGGAGGAGTCGGACTTCCAGCCCGATTGCGTGGCGCTGCCCGGCAGCCCGTAGGGCGGCATCTGGGAGGCGTTGTAGACCCTGCCGGTAATGATCGGCAGGTCCGGGTCGCCTTCGATGAAGTCGACGATCACCTCCTGGCCGATGCGCGGGATCTGGATGAAGCCCCAGCCGCTGCCGGCCCAGGTCTGCGACACCCGCACGAAACAGGAGCTGTTCTGGTCCTTCTTGCCCAGACGGTCCCAATGAAACTGCACCTTCACCCGCGCATATTTGTCGGTAAATATTTCCTCGCCGGACGGGCCGACCACCGTCGCCGTCTGGGGGCCACGCATGATCGGCCGTGGCGTGATCCGCGGCGGACGATAGGGCAAGGCTGTCGGCGCCAGGCCGAGGATCACCTTGAAATTCTCGCTGTTGACGTCAGCATGGGCTCTGTAACCTGGATCAAACAGTCTGTATTCGGCGCTGACCACCAGATACTCCTGGTTCTGGTCCTCACGCGGAAAGCTATCCAGCTTGAACGTGCAGCCCGAATAGAGGCCGCGCACGGTGCCGACAGCGGCGATGCGCTGGTGGACGGCCTGGATTTCCTCACGCCGGATCGCGGCCAGGCTGTCTCCCCGGCCCGTTTCGAGATGCGCGCCGGGCTGGCGGTAGTTCTCACCCGCTGCCTCCTTGTGGCTGAACGGCTGGGCCGACTTGGCCATGAGATCGGCGCCCGGCTTCGTGAAATCATAGTCAGTGTGGGCATAGGCGCCTGGGCGCACCGAACTGCCCGGTATCCATTCAGTGATGTATTCGACATCGCGCCGCGAACCCTGACCTTCAAAGTTATAGAGCACTTTCTCGTAGCCCGGCGCAGGCTTCAGCTTGCTCATCGCATCGGCCAGGACAAGCGTGTGCTTGCCGTCATCATGCTCGAAGAAATACAGGATGCCTTCATGCTCCAGCAGCCGCTGCACGAAATCCAGATCGGGTTCGTCGTACTGCACGCAATATTCGCGCGGGGGATAGGACCCTTGCAGGCGCAGATCGAATTCCGCGATACCGTATTTCTTGAAGATGTCCTTGACGATGTCGAGGACGCTCTTGTTCTGGAAAATACGGCAATCGGTGGTGTTGCCGAGAAACCAGAGCCACGGCCTGATGACCGCCTCATAGTAGGCCAGCCGATCTTCCAGCCGGGTGAGCCGGAACTCGGAGACGATGCCGCTGAACCAGCGTTTCGGATCAGATTCAGCTTCGATCGAGAGCGGCCCGCCCAGCATCTTCAACGGATCGATATCGGAGTCGGTGCTCACGAATCCGACCGTATAGGCAAAACAACGGCTGATCTCATCGCGTCCGACAAGATGCGTGAAGGTCAACAGCTCGGAGCCAACCGGTGTCCGGACAACGGTGGCACGTTCATTGGGCATGGGTCGAGCCCCCTCCTGGACGCGGCCGCCAATGTGATGGATTTGAAGTTCCCGCTATATTAACAGCATTCCGTTCAGGAACTTCTTAAATCCGCCACGCCAGGCCATGTTGAGCCTACCACATGTTTTCCTGCTGGCCAAAGAGGACATGGGGCGACAGAAACCCAAACCGTATCGCGGTTGGTCGGATTCACGCGCTGCACCTTCAGGTCTTGTTTCAAGCAATGTCGTTTTCTCAAACGAAGGGCACTTTTGGGCGACATGCATTAACCAGCCGGTTCATCGGCTTGAAACGCTTCTGTCCTGTTTTACCCGCAAGCTGCTAGAATGGCGGAGTACCGATCAACGATCGACGGCGATCTCGGATGCACATCAGTCTGGAAATCAACAATGTCGACGCCTTGCCCGCTGGTACCTCGACCAGCTACGCGGCGCGTGATCGCGGCTTCGAAATCGGACGCGATGCTTGCGACTGGACCTTGCCGGATCCCGACAAGTTCATCTCGGGCCGCCACTGCGAGGTTCGCTACGAGGCGGGCGCGTTCTGGCTGCACGACATCTCGCGCAATGGGACTTTCATCAACGGATCGAGCCAGCGCATGACCGGGCCACACCGGCTTGGCCATGGCGACCGGATACTGATCGGCCGTTATGTCATCTTGGTATCGATCGACGAAGAGCGCGCCACGGCGGGCTACCCCAGCTACAAATCCGAGCAGCGAGACATGCCGCCCGCGACAGGCCGACCGCTGGAATTCAAAGATGCACCTTTCTTCGATCCCGCGCAGCAACGGCCCGGGCAGCGCATTCCGCCGCACTCCCCACCCCTGCCTTCGACCAGAGACGAGGTCTTGCGGGAGATCGCGATCGGAGCCGGCATTTCGCCGGAATTGCTTCAATTACGCGACCCGCATGAAGTTGCCGCCGAAATCGGCGCGGTCCTGCGGGTGGTGGTCGAGGAACTGACGTTGCTGCTGAAAGCACGTGCGGCCGCGAAAATGCTGGCCAAGAGCACACAACGAACGATGATCAGCGCCGCCGACAACAATCCGCTGAAGTTCGTTCCAGGAACCGACGACATCCTCGAAATCATGTTCGCCCGTCGCAGGGCCGGCTATCTTGATGCCAGGCGCAGTATCGAGGACGCATTCCGCGATCTGAAGACGCACGAATTCGCCACCTATGCCGCCATGCAAGCTGCGCTCTCCCGACTGCTTGACGACCTGTCGCCCGAGGCGATCGGCAGGAAACTCCCGCCTACGTCGTTCACATCGAAGAAGGGGCAGGCCTGGGACGCCTATGTCGCGACATGGCGGACCATGGAGGAGGCACATGAAAACGGCATGCTGGACATCTACCTGGCGTATTTCAGCGAGGCCTACGCCAAAGCCGACAAGCAAAAATAGGCGATCCAGGAAACGCCTGGCAGGCCAGTCAGAAAAGTCCTCCGACGCCCGGCATCCGGTTCCAATAAACAATTTCTGAGATTACAATCGCGTACGACAGTTCGCCAAGCGGGTAAGACTCATTGACCTGGGGGTCTGCGGCAATGTCATGCTACGGCGGGACAGGATTTTCTGGCCAATCCTTCTGCGGACACTGCCGCGGCCGACCGGGGTTGCGGTCCCTTTACCCGACCAGAAACCGTCTTGCGCCTGTCTCGCCCAATCGCGGGTATCCCGCCTGCACGGGTGATCGGCGATGAGCTCGAAGGACGACCCCTTCGGTCCGGCGGGCAAGACCGTCATTCGCGCAAATCCACGGCGCACGCAAAAACCGCCGCCGGTTCCGGAGCAATCCATCGCGGACACCTCCAGGATCGAGGATTCAACCGTGTTCGATCCTGGCGTCGTGCGGCCACCGGGCTGGGTATCAGGAACCGTCATCTATCAAGGCCCGGCCCTGGGTGCCCCAGCAGGTACCAGCTCTTCGGCCGCCGCATCAAAGCCGCCCATCGAGCAGCGCATGCTGCTCGGCGCCGCCGAGGTGGTCAGATACTGCGCGGCAAACACTATTCTCGCTGCGGCCGCTCCTTTGCTGATGCTGTTTGGGCAACTCAGGCTGATGCCTGTCGAAAGACAGGCGGAGCCACTGGCGCAACATGTCGCTGAGGCCATCGAAAAATTCGACCGGACGGTGGAGAAATCGGACGTTGCCGAAGAGGATGCGCGGATTGCGCGTTATGTTCTGTGCGAAACAGCCGACGATCTTATCGGCAACCTGCCTTGGCCTGGGAAAGACGACTGGTCGCAACGCAGCATGTCGTGGCAGTTCTTTCATACCCAGTCCTCCGGCACAGGCTTCTACGAAGCACTGAACAAGATCCTGGCCCATCCCGAGACACATTACGATCTGCTCGAACTGATGCATGTCTGTCTGTCGCTGGGGTTCGAGGGCCAGTATCGCGGCGTGAGGCGCGAAGACAACAATCTCGAGCGCGTTCGACGCGACGTCTACGAGACGCTTCGCTACTTCAGGACGCGTGCGGGTGAAGACATCTCGCCGCGCTGGCAGGGCTTGGCCGAGACGATGGCGCAGTCCTCGGCCCGCCTGCCGCTTTGGGTGGTTGCCGCGTCAGCGTCGGCGCTGCTGGCGGCAGCGTTCTTCGCATTGCGGGTCTTCATCTCCAATGAAGGCGACGCCGCCGCAGGTGAATTGCTGGCACTCAACCCATCAATACCCGTCGCTATCGAGCGCGCCAGCGTGGCGCCGCTGGTCGAGCCAGCCAAAGTCGCCCCACCGGCGGCCAACGCTCAGATCGATCGTATTCGTGCGGCGCTGGCCAAGGACGTCGAAGGCGGCGGACTGGCCATTGGCACCAAGGGCGACTTCATCGTCGTGGAAATCAACAATCTGCTGCTGTTCCAGTCCGGCAGGGCCGAGACGAAGCCGGAATTTCAGCCCATCGCCGCCGACATCGCCGCGGCTCTTGAGCACGAGCCTGGACCGATCCGGATCGTCGGCCACACGGATAATGTCAAACCGCGTCGGTCGAGCGCCTTCAAATCCAACTTCGACCTTTCGCTGGCCCGGGCCAAAGCCGTCGAAGCCCTGATGGCCGCGAAATTCAGCGATCCCTCGCGACTGACGGTGGACGGCAAGGGCGAGGACGAACCGATCGCCGAAAACGCGACGCCGGAAGGCCGCGCCAGGAACCGCCGTGTCGATGTGATGATCCCCAGGGAGGAGACATTGTGACGACCTGCTGGAAGCATCCATGACGCGTTGGCTGCTGCGGATATTCAGCATGACCGCGCTGATCGGCTTCGCGACGGCCATATGGTTTGCCGGCCCCTTGATCCGCTTTGCCGATAGCCGGCCGCTCGGGCCTGCCTGGCTGCGTGCAACGATCATCGGTGTAATCGTGGCGACGCTGGCGCTTTTTCACGGGCTGCGTTTCTGGCAGGGGAGGAAGGCGCAAAAAGCGCTCGAAACCGTCGTTGCGCACAATGATGACCGCGATGATGACGATGGGCGGCTGCTCGAAGCCCGCATGAATGAGGCCTTGGCGGCGCTCAAAGGGTCGAGCGGCAAGCGCAACTTCCTCTACGACGTCCCCTGGTACGTCGTCATAGGCCCGCCGGGTGCCGGCAAGACAACGGCACTGGTCAATTCGGGGCTGAATTTTCCGCTTGCCGGTTCAGGAGACGCCCAACCGGTGGCCGGCATTGGCGGAACACGTGCCTGCGACTGGTGGTTTACCGACCAGGCCGTGTTGATCGACACCGCAGGTCGCTACACGACGCAGGATTCCAATGCTGAGAGCGACAAGAAGAGCTGGCTCTCCTTCCTGTCACTGCTCAAGAAGCACCGCGCCCGGCAACCGATAAACGGCGTCATCCTGGCCATCAGCCTTGCCGATCTGATGAGCTTCGACGACCGGCAGCTAGATACCCACGTCGCCGAGATACGCAACCGGCTGAGGGAAATCCACGAGACGCTGAAAGTTCAGTTTCCAGTCTATCTGATTTTCACCAAGGCCGATCTTGTCTCCGGTTTCATGGACTACTTCGGCGGTTTCGACGAGTCACGAAGGCGCAAGGTGTGGGGCGCGACATTCCAGACCGCGGAGCGCGACAGGAACATGGCCGCTGGAGCCCCTGCCGAATTCGATGCGCTGGCAAAACGACTGGCCGACGAGATGGCCGACCGCCTCCAGGAAGAGGCTGATCCCGTCACGCGCATCTCCATCTTCGGTTTTCCGGCACAGTTCGGCGCACTAAAGGGCCGAGTTACCAGCTTTGTCGCCGCTCTGTTCGATCCCGGACGCAGCCAGGTGAATGTCAGCCTGCGTGGATTGTATTTTTCGTCCGGCACGCAAGAGGGCACGCCTATCGATCAGGTGCTGGGCGCGATCGGCCGCAATTTCGGCGGCAATTCCCGCCCTCACCTTTCTGGAACCGGCAAAAGCTTCTTTTTGCATGATCTGCTGACGGACGTCATTTTTGCCGAATCGGGCTGGGTTTCGTATGACAAATCGGCTGCAAGGCGTGCGGCGATCGTCAGATTTGGTGGCCTGGGTGCCATAACGCTGATCGCCGCCGCCGCACTGGGTACGCTCGCCCTGAGCTTTGCTTCCAACCGGTCGCTGATCGCCTCCACAACGCTGGCCATGGGCCAGTATCGCGAGACGGCGGCCCCGTTGCTCAAGGCCAGCACGGTCACCGATGTCGACCTTGAAAACGTCATCGGCCCGCTTGACCAGTTGCGCGATCTGCCGGCGGGGTATGAAACCGGTGACTTGCCGACACCGTTAGAGGAGACGTTCGGCCTCAGCCAGAGGGAGAGACTTCTTTCGGCATCCAAAACAGCCTATCGGCAGGCGCTGGAGCGACTGCTCCGATCGCGCCTGTTGATCCAGGCCGAGCGGACGATCCAGGCCAAGATGGCCGATCCCGTCGCCCTCTACGAACCGTTGAAAATCTATCTGATGCTTGGCGGCAAGGCACCGAAGGTCGATGACGCTTTGATCGTTTCGTGGATGAAGCGGGACTGGGAGCAGAACCGATATCCGGGCGAAAACAATCGCGAAGGACGCGAGCAGCTCCAAAAGCACCTGCGCGCCATGCTTGCATTGGACGACGCCTATGATCCGGTCTTCGAACTCAACCAGCCGCTTGTCGAAGCCGCTCAACGTTCACTCGGGCGTATGAGCCTTGCCGATCGCGCTTCGGCCTTGATCAAGTCGGCTATATACGCAGCGGTGCTGGACGATTTTTCACTGTCTCAGAAAGGCGGGCCGGAAGCGCAGCTGCTGTTCGAGCGCATCGATGGCGGCGATCTGTCAGGGCTTCGTATTCCCGGCATCTATACTCATTCCGGCTTCAACACCTTCTATCTCCGGCAACTGTCGCGCATTGCGCAGATGCTTGTCGACGAGCAGTGGGTTCTCGGGGGCGGCGGCGAACAAGGCGATATCAACCAGCAATTGCTCAAGCTCGGCCCCGAACTTCTTGATCGCTACGGCAAGGAGTTCGCGGCCGCGTGGAACGGCGTTCTCGGCCAGTTGAAATTCAAGGCGATGCTGACGGACAAGCCGCACTACATCGCGCTTTCGGCCGCTGCCTCCCCAAGCTCACCGATGAATCAGCTCTTTGCGGCAATCGCCGATGAAACAGCTCTGACGCGGGACTCAGGTGACGGCCCCGATCCCGGCACCGAGATCGAAGGCACGGCCCAGAACCCGCCGCGCAACCCCGCGGATCTGGCCAAGGGCCTGGCCCGCATCGGCATAACAATCGCCAGCGGCAAATCGCAAAGCCGCGCCGGCACCGGGGCCGCCGACGCACGGAACTTCAGTCCAGGAGCAAACATCGAAGCGCAATTCAGACCATTCCAGGCCCTGGTGAACGGCCCTGCCGGACATCGCCCGATCGATGCTCTGACCCAAAACTTCAGCGATATCTATCAGAGCCTGCAACTGGCGGCCGAAGTTCCTTCGCAGACGGAACGCGTCAATTCGAACCTGCAGCTGCAGATAGCCACGCTTCGCGCCAATGTCTCGCGCCTGCCCAAGCAACTCGGCCGGATGGTCAACGCGACGGCGGATGAGTTCGAAGGCAACGTTGCCGAAACCTCGGTGACCAACTTGAATCAGATACTTGACCAGACGGTCACAGCCCCTTGTGAAGCCGCAATCAGCGGCCGTTATCCCTTCGCCCGCGACGCCACCGAGGATGTTGCGATGGCAGATTTCGCCAAATTGTTCGCCCCTGGCGGCTTGCTGGACCGGTTCTTCGCACAAAATCTAGCATCGCTGATCGACATGACCAGCCAGGACTGGACTTGGAAACAGGATGCGCGATTTGGACGCGACCTGTCGAAATCGACCCTGAAAGACTTCCAGCTTGCGGCGGAAATCCGCAGCGCCTTCTTCCCATCGGGCGGTTCGTTGCCTTCGGTCAGCATCACTTTCACACCGTTCTCACTGAATGGCGATGTCGATACGGCGATACTCGATGCCGAAGGCCAGATCGTCTGGAGCAATCAGACGGGCAACGCGCCGAGCGCGGTCACCTGGCCGGGCGAGGCAGCTTCCGCGTCCGCCAGCCTAAGCTTGACGCCGGAGATGCCAGGCCGCGAATCCGCCATCAAGTTCGAAGGGCCCTGGGCGCTGAAACGACTTCTGGACAAGGCTGCCGTCACCGGCGACGACAGCAACATGCAAGCGCGCTTCGTGATCGGCGGACGCGACGTTACTTATGCTCTCCAGACAGGCTCAGGCTCCAACCCCTTCTTCCTCCCGGCCCTGTCCGGATTCAGCTGTCCCAAGGCGTTTTGAACAGGGTTCATCTGCTGAACATGGCGTCGGTCCGCTGACCACGGCGTTCAAAGCCTGGTTTTCCTTAGTTTTCGATACTTTAATGTTCGAGCCTGTGGCAAAGTGGCGCCAGCGAGCGTCCAAAGGTGCGCCGCAGAAGGACGCTTGAAAAGCGCTTGGTGGCAAATTGAATACTGTCGCCCTTTCCGTTGAGAGCTTCGGCGTGAGCCACAAAGGCTGTGTCCGTGAGCTCAATGAAGACAGCTATCTGGTCGAGCCACAAACTGGCGTCTGGGTGGTAGCCGACGGAATGGGTGGACATGACGCCGGAGAGGTCGCTTCCGCCAGTATCGTCGATCATCTGTCAACAATCGGCATTGCGAGCTCAGCTCCCGATCTTCGCGCCCGCTTCGAGGACAGGCTGGGCCGGGCCAATGCCGAGATCCGAGGCATATCTGAATCCCGCGGCATAACCATCGGTTCCACCGTTGCCGCCCTGCTGGCGATGGACGGGCGGTTTGCCTGCCTGTGGGCGGGTGACAGCCGCGTCTATCTTGTCCGCAACGCCTCGATCTCGCAGATCTCGAGAGACCACACCGAAGTTCAGGAGCTCATCGACCGCGGTATCATCAGCGCAGCCGAAGCACGCACGTGGCCGCGCCGCAATGTCATCACGCAAGCGATCGGCGTCAGCGACGAGATTGTCATCGATTTCCAGCAGGGAGAAATCATGCCGGGGGATATTTTTGTGTTGAGCACGGATGGTCTGACGGCGCATGTCACCGACGCCGAGATCGAGGCGGCGACGGTGTCGGCGACACCTCAGGCAGCCTGCGAGAACCTGCTCGACATGGTGCTGGCGCGCGGCGCAACGGATAACGTCACGATCGTCCTCGTAAAGATAGGACACGAGCGCGATGGCCAATTGCCTCCTCCATATCTGCATAGAGCGAAGGCCTGAGGTTGATGGGCTCCGACGACAAGACGCGCATATCGGGGGGCATGGCCAACACCGTCGTAGGCACGCAACTCAGCGGCATCTACGAGCTCGACGAACGCATCGCATTCGGTGGCATGGGCGAGGTTTACCGTGGTCATAATATCCAGACCGGTGACCATGTCGCGATCAAGATCGTCTTGCCCGAGTTCGCCCGTGACCAGACGATCTTGTCGCTGTTTCGCAAGGAGGCATTGATCCTCAATCACCTGTCGCATGACGCGGTCGTGCGCTACCACGTCTTCACGATCGATCCCGGGATCGGCCGTCCCTACCTTGCCATGGAATTCGTCGACGGTGAGTCGCTGTTCGACATCATGCGGCGTGGCGCGATGCCGGCGGCTGATGTGCGCAAGCTCTGCCACCGCCTCGCCTCCGGCCTGAGCGCCGTGCACCAGGCGGGAGCAATACACCGCGACCTCTCGCCCGATAACATCATCTTGCCGGGAGGCCGGGTCGACCGCGCGAAGATCATAGATTTCGGTATCGCCCGGTCGGCGAGTGTCGGCGGTGAGACCCTGATCGGCGGAAAGTTTGCGGGAAAATACAACTATGTTTCACCCGAACAGCTCGGGCTCTACAGCGGCGATGTCAGTGAGCAATCCGATATCTACAGCCTGGGGCTGGTGCTGGTTGCCGCCTTGCGCGGCAAGCCAATCGATATGAGCGGATCGCAATTCGAGGTCATCGAAAAGCGCCGGACCGTGCCTGATCTCACCGACATCGACGATGATTTTCGTGACATCGTTGAACCCATGCTGCAACCGGATCCGCAGGACCGGCCGGTTAGCATGGCGGAAATCGCCAGGATGACGCGTGACGAAAACGAGGAGACAACCCCGCCGGCGTCCATCACACCCCGCGATCGGTCGGCTTTGCCGCGAACCTTTGCATCCGGCAGCAAAACCCAGGCACGATCACACAATGTTGAAAGGCACGACGACGCAGCCGCAGCGGGCCCAGGCGGACAGCCCTTCGTAGAGCACGTGCGGCCCGCGCATTTGTTCGAACGGCCGCCTCCGGCGCCGATGCCGCGCGAGGCCACGGCGCGTTTGCCTGGAAGGTCCACAAAGACCCGAACCCTGGCGATCGCTGCCTTGGCGATGCTGGCTGTGGCCTCCGGCGCGGGCCTTTACCTGGGCGGCTTCATGACGCCTGCCACACCGACTGCCGGCAAGACATCGCTTTTGCCACCGGAGCCGTCCAAGCTCCCGCCCGGCCTGTCAAAGCCGCCCCTGGCGGACTCTGCCGCCCCTGAGCCGGCAAAGGCAGTTTCGCCCGTGCATTCCAGCGGACAGGCGGCTGAAAATCCGGCAGATACGTTGGGGGTTCAAAAGCCGGAGCCTACCAAGCCCGCCGAAGTCCCCTCACAGAACGACGTCGTCGCGAAGCCACCCGCAACGGACGCCAGGCCGCCACCCGAAAAGGCATCGCCGCCAATCCAGCCGGATACGATGACCAGCGACAGTCAAACGTTGGCCGCTTCCAGTGAGACAACCGCCCCGACGCCGCCGGTAGAGAAAGCCTCGACGCTGCCGCCCGCTGAGCCCAAGGTTGACGAGAGCCAAAAGTCCGAACCGCAGGCCAGCAAGCCGGCGGCACCCGCAACGCGGGAGCCCAATCCCACTGCGGCCCCGCCGGCTGTCGCGAACGCCGAGAGCCCTGCCTTGCCGACAAGCAACCAGCCGGACCAACCTGCTGTCGCGTTGAACGTGCCCAAACCGGAGATTCCCCCGGCCGTCGACGACATCGCCCAACGGGTGTCATGGGTTCGCGACTTCGGCGGCGGCGACTGTTTCTATGCGACGATGACCTCAGCAACCGACAAGGCTGCCGCGATCGAAGGCTTTGGAACATCGGTCCAGCCATTCGAAGGCATGCTGGCCGAGTTCCAGGCCAAATTCCATGTCGAGCCGGACATCAGCGTCCGGCTCATTGAACCAAGCCAATGCGAAGTCACCAATTTTCTGCGCTTTATCGGGCAGACCGCATCAGACAAGCCGCAGCTTGTTCTCGATCGGACATCGGTGCCAAACGGTACGCCGATCAGCGGAACGCTGGTGACGCGTGGCGGGCTCAGGTCCAGCGTGCTGTTGATCGACCATAAAGGCATGGTGTTCAATCTCGACGACCGCATCGTCGTAGAACCCGGCAAGGCTACTTTCAGCATCCCGATTGGTCTCGGGGCCGCCGACAAAGCCGCCGGAAAGGCGGTGCCGCAGATCATAATGGTGATCACGGGCCCTCAGGACATCCAGGCAGCCGCGTTCTCCACGCCCATGCCAGCCTCGGTGCTGCTCCCCAAGATTCTCGAAGAAATCGAGACCGACGGGTCTCAATTCTCGGCCACCGCCCAGTATTTCCGGCTCGGCGGATAGCATGGGCGCCCGATGCAACTCAGCCGCTCTGACCCGCCGATAAGGCAGTTTGATCCGGTTCGGGCCCCTGCCCTGCGTGGCAGCATGAGGCTTGCGGTCATGGGGGGGGCGGCCCTGTTGGCCGTGCTGTCATCCAGCGAAGCGCGCGCCGAGTTCACGGTCTGCAATCAGACTCTGGATGTCGTCAATCTCGCCGTCGGCCAGAAGGTCGACAATGCGGACCAGACCGATGGCTGGTGGACCATCGGCGCCAATCAATGCGTAAACGTCATTCGTGAGGAACTGACGAACCGCTACATCTACATCTACGCAACGGACGTGTTTGGTCATGCGATCCTCACAGGATCGACCGAAATGTGCCTTGAGCGGCGACGTTTTTCGATACGCGGCATCGACGAGTGCTGGCAGCGCGGCCATATCGCGGCACAATTTCTTGAAGTCGATACCCTCGAACAGGCGCGGTGGACTTTCTTCCTTACGGGAAGCAATCCGTGACGCACGGTATCGACACGAGCTTCAGGCAGAAAAAGCAGGCGCGCGCGGCCCTTCGCAGGCGCACGCTTCGGCACAGGCTTGTTGCCGGTCTCGCGGTGGCTGTGCTGCTCTCTATCGCCGCCGGTTTCTACCTCACCGCCGAGTATTGGTCGTTCGGAGACGAAGACGAGGAGTTGCATGCGGTCGAAGGGGCGGACGATATGCCGGCGGACGCATCCGTGTATGTGCCAGCCATTATCGATCTGGCGGGGGACCCGATGTGGATCACGCTGGCGCCCGATGCCAGCGCCGCAACCAAAGGCCGGACAATGCCGCGCCCGGCGGAACTCAACCAGGCCGGCGTTTCTCCACAGATCGAAATCCTGTCTGACGTCATGCTTAGCGCGAGCGAAAAATTCATGACAACGATACCGTCGACGCAAGAGGATTTTGCATTCTTCCAGGCGCAACGAAAGACTGCTGCCCCACCATCCGGTGATCTGCAGAATGATCTTGAGCCATCGCCGATAGAGGGGGAACCAGCCGCAGCGCCCGACCAAAGGGCGGACGCCGATGATCCCGAAGCCGGCTGGGGCGAGACCATCGATGCGGGCGATGCAGCCCTTCCCGCATTCCAGAAGACGCAGATCGAAAACAACACGAGTGTCGCAACCGTCTCGAATGAGTATCAGCGGTTCGAGGCGACCGAAGACACGTTCGTGAAAATCCTCAACGACCGCTCTTTGGACAGCGTCGCGCTCGATGCGCATTTCTCCGCAGAGGACGCCAAGCTGGCAGGGCAAGCGCTGAAGGCGCTTTTCAACCGCGACGGCCTGGAACCGGGCTATGTCATCGCCATGCGTGGTTTCAGGCCGAGGCGCGAGACGACGACCATGTCGCTGATGCAGGTGTCCATCTACGCCAAGAACGTCTTTGTCGGCACGCTGACACGCAATGCGGCGGGCGCATTCGTATCGGGTGTCGATCCCTGGGTCCGTGAAGATCTGTTCAACTATTCGGGCGCACAGGGGGAAGGCACGCACAAGCGGCAGTATCGCCTGCTCGACGCGATCTACTCGACGGCGGCTCGCAACAGTGTTCCAACCGGCGTGATCGGCGAAGCGATCATGTACCTATCGCGAGGGCAGGATCTGGACGCCTTCGCCAGCGAGGACCAGCGCCTTGTGCTGATCTACTCGCAAACGCCGCGCGGCAAGGGCGAGACTGACGGGCGTGTGCTGTATGTCGGCGTGCAGGGCACCGAAAAGAGCCTCGACTGTTTCGTCTTCCAGCTGAGCGAGGGCCAGTTTGCGTGCGTTACCGGTGACGATCAGGTCCGCTCGCTGACGGTCACCAACGGCATGGTCACGCCCGTCAACGGGGTGATGACATCCACCTTCGGGCCACGCAAGCATCCAATTCTCGGCACCGTTCGCATCCACAAGGGCGTCGACTGGGCGGCTCCCGTTGGCACGCCGATCGCAGCCGCCTTCGATGGTGAGATCACCTTCCAGGGCGATGGCGGCAGCTATGGTAATCTGGTGAAGATCTCGCACCCAAACGGGCGCGAGACGCGCTATGCGCATATGCTGAAATTTGCAATCGGGACCGGTGTCGGAACCAGGGTGAAAGCCGGCGATGTGATCGGCTATATCGGCACCACCGGCCTTTCGACCGGGCCCCACCTGCATTTCGAACTCTACCAGAATGGCGCAGCGATCGACCCACTCGGCACGGTCACCGCGGTCGCTTCCGACGATTCCGCGGTCGAGACGCTCACCGACCGTATCGTTCATGTCGAAAGCGGCGGCAGCGCTCGCGCCAAGAACCCAAATTCCTCAGCAACCGGTGCAGGGCAATTCATAAGCAAGACCTGGATCAGGATGATGAACACCTACCGCCCGGAACTTGCGCGCACGCTGTCGACAGCCGACCTGCTCGCACTGCGCTACGACGCCACGATCTCGCGTGAGATGGTTCGCAACCTGGCTCGCGAAGGCGAGGCCTATCTTCGGGAGCGTGGTCACCAGATTACGGCGGGCAGACTCTATCTCTGTCATTTCCTGGGAATGGAAGGCGCGCACCAGGTGCTGTCGGCCACAGGTTCGGCGCAACTGAGCGCCGTGCTGGGGTCGGCCGTCATCCAGGCCAACCCGTTTCTCACCGGCAAGACCGCCAGCTACGTCGTGGACTGGGCCGAAAGGAAAATGGGCCAGAAGCTGGGCCGCATGGCCACTGGCGCCGCCCAGCAGACAACGACCACGGAGGTCCGCCAGACGTCACCGGAGTTTGAAAAATACAAGCAGGCCGTCACCGCCGTCATAAGCTCAATTCAGAATACGCCTTGAACCACGCTCGCGCTGCTCTATCAGATGCTCACCCCTGTCCAAATTCCATCGGGTAGAACAATCTTCGCCCCATCCCAGGCTGCGGCGCAGCTTTGCGTGGCTATTGTGTCTTTATCCGCATTTCCACGCGGCGATTGAGCGGATCGTATGGGTTGGAACTGCGCGGGTTCTTTTCACCCATGCCGACCGCGTTGATGCGATCAGGCTCGATGCCGCTGGCCGTGAGGAAGGCGGCTACCGATTTCGCTCGTCGTTGCGACAGGCCTTCGTTGTGGTGCACCGTGCCGGTGGCATCGGTATAGCCTTCGACGACGAAGCTGAACGTGCTCAGCCGGTTGTCCTTCAGGGCTTTGGCGAACTCGTCGAGTTCAGCGCGCGCGGTGGCGTCAAGTTCGGCCGAATCCAAGCCGAAATTGATCAGCATGTCGAGGCCGGTTTTCACTGCCGACGCGTCATTGGACTTGCTTTTGCACTCCTCCGCGGAGCCAACACAAATCCCGCGGGACTTGCCGAGATCGGCCGCACCAGCAAAAAACTTCACGATGTCTTCCGATTTCTGAACGGGGTCGGCGGAAGCGTGGGTCGAGAAAAGCACGACCGCCAACACAAAAGCTGAACTGCTCCACTGCATAGCGGCTCCTCCTGGTTGAGTATTCCGATTTTCGATGTTGGGATCATAGCAAATTCGCAGGCAATTGTCTGTCTGCAATCGCCGGGGGCGTGACAGTTGTTGCCGCGTCACCGGTTGAGACTTGACCCGCGCCGCGCCTAAGGCTTGAGTGGCCAAGCTTCTCGATGAAAGCGTGGCGGTCATGGCCAATGGGCTCCGATTCAAAACGGCAAGGGATCTTTTCGCGGCGTGTCCTGCTATTGCGCGGGACATGAGGAGCCTTCCGACCGACCAGCGCTCGATCGAGTTTTGCCGCGACCTTCTCGCAGGGCGCGTTCCCGAGGAAGCGGTTACATTTTGTGCCTACCTGCTTCCCGAGCGAGCCGCGGTCTGGTGGGCCCATGAATGCCTGAGCCACCTGGCCGACCTGTTGGATGAGACCGATCATCAGTTGCTCCCGCTGGTCCACAACTGGGTGGGCGAACCGGACAGTCTCCGCCACCAGGCGGCGCTCAGCACAGCCGGCGCGACGCCGCCAACAACGCCGGTCGGCTGGATTGCTCTGGCCGCGGGATGGCGTGACAATGGTTCGGCCAGGGCCGCGACGATGGCACCGGCGTTGCTGCCGTTTCCAGCCGCCCACGCAATCAATGCCGGGATTCTGGCCGGACTGGCGCGTGTCGCACTGGCTGACCGGTTCGCCGTTCTTTCGGCATTTGTCGAAATGGGCATCCAGATGGCTGAGATCGAGGCCCTGAGCCAAGCAGCGGATGCGGATTAGAGCATTCGCCCGGCAGAAACCGATGGATGCCGTCATCATCCTGGCTTACTTACAGCCACCTTGCGCCCATTTTGCGAGCGCCACCTTGAAGCGCGTTCCAAGCGGATGTTGAAGCCGTAAGACAGACACGTCGTTGGCGGCGAAATTTTTCGACTGTTCACACAGCCGGGCCTCGTTCCATTCATGGCAACCGTCGCAGTGCTTTCCTTCCCATACCGACTTGTCGAGCCCCTCCACAGGACTGAAGCGTGGCTTGCCCTTGATCAGCTCCGCAATGCTCTTGCCGTCGATTTCCGGATCGCCGAAATCGACAGGATGGTCAAAAAAGATAGGCTCGTCGGAGGCAAGCCTTGGGATTTTCTGACGAAGCATATCGAGCGAAAGTTGGGCGTCGTCGGCGCCCGACGGGTTTGCCGCAACGTTTCGCCCATCCGAACCGGCTTCCGATTTCTGAGTGGTCGCCTCGCCGACGATCAGCGGTGCGTTGAGGTCGATCTTGTGCAGGACGACCTCAGTGGTCAGCGAGACATTGCTCCAGGGGCGCTGTTTGCCGGCGGTTACCTTGAAGACATCGGCGGTAACGCGGTTCATGGCTTCGGTGATGGAAACGTTTGTTTCGCCCATATGCGCCAGCAGCGCCGAAGCGAACGGCGAATGTTGGCCCGACCCGTCAAAGGCGACCTGATTGGGACTGGTGGCGAACGCGACAAGCGTGCCGGCGCCACCATTCTCGATGGGAATTTCGGCAAGGCCGCTTCTAGCTCCCTTCACGCCGGCGGTCTTTGCCAGCACTTCGGCAAGCGGATTGTCACGGCAAGCGTCGAGAAAAATCAGCCTTATGCTGGTCTCGCGCGACATTTGCCGCAGGACGAAGTCCACGGGCACCGCCTCGAAATCGAGCGAAGTCTCGTCCTCGAGTGCTGCGTCGACCGGAAGAAGGTAGTTGCTGCCTGAAACCTGCAACCCGTGGCCGGCGTAGAAAAAAAGGGCGATATCGGCGCCGCGCACCTGCTTTGCGAATTGCGCAATCGTCGTCTGGGTCTGCAATTTGGTCAGATCGAAGCCGGAAACGACTTCGAAGTCCAGATTCTCGAGGCGTTCGGCCATGGCGTGGGCGTCGCGTACCGGATTGGTCAGCGCCGGCGCATGCTCATATTGGGAGTTGCCAAGGACCAACGCAACACGGCGTTCAGCACTGGCGGCCGACAAAGTCAAAAGCAGTGCCAGCGCTACAAGCGCAATGGCGCCCACAAGTCCACCGCAATGGCCGATACGATCAAGACCCACCCGGGACAACAGGGCGTCCCTCAGTTGACGAGCTTAGTGGCGGAAAACTCGATCCGCCGATTGAGCGCCTTGTTCTTCGGCGTGTCGTTGTCGGCAACCGGGCGCTCCTCGCCATAGCCAGTCGCCGCGATCTGGGTGCGCGGAATGCCAGCGGCAACTATGGCGTCGGCAACCGCCTGGGCCCTTCGCTCCGACAGGCGCTTGTTCTCGATGGGCGACCCGTCGGAATCGGTGTGTCCAGAAACCTCGACCTTCAGGCCCGGGCACTTGCCCACGACGCCGACGACCTCAGCAAGCAGCGGCCGGCTTTGGCTATCGAGCCGCGCGCTCGCCGTTCTAAAGTAGATGGCTCCGGTGCGCGACAGCACCGCGAACCTGTTGAGGCACTCCTCGTCGCTGAAGCTGGTCTTCGCCGCATCGGTGGTGACAGGCCCGACATCGGCAGTGCTCGCCGCAACCGGTTGGACAACAGCCGGCTTGCTGCCGTCAGCGATGAAAACGAAATCGAATGAAACCGATGCCGTGGGAACAATATTGGTCACGTTGGCCGCCTGCTGGAGTTTATCCACGTTCGGCAGCAATCCGAAGTCTTCCACATGCACGGCGACAGGAGCCTCCGAAGCGACCGACACCATGGTGTCGCTGATCATGGTGACCACGATGTTGGCTTGAAGATCCTTGTCGACCCCGTGCAGGCTGAGACGGAACGGAAGAACCGCCTTCACACGTCGCTTGGTCGCCAGGTCGGCAAATGCGGCGGGATCTACCTTCGCGGTCAGTTCGGCGGAGGGAAACTTGAATGTCTCGAAGAAAAGGAACCGCATGCGGACGTTGCGAAGGTCAACCCCTGTATCGACCGAATTGAGGTCGAAGGTGACTTTCGCATCACCCGCCGAGGTGAGGCTACCGGAAATATTCCTGATCTTGTTGGTTTCGACGATCGTGTTCTTCTTGACCGACTGGTAGGTCAGGACCGAAGCGGTCGAGTCCAGCGTCCAGTTCGTCTCTGCCTTCGCAGTTCCCAGTCCGGGCCAAATCAACACCAACAACGCAACGACCAAGCCAAGCGCGTTTATAACGAGCCAGCCTCTTGCCCGTGTTTTCCACCAGACTCCCACGACTTCGAACATGGAACCCCCTGCCTAGAGCAGTTCACGATTTCTCAGCGAGGAGCATAGAACACTTGCTGTCGCTTGGCGAGCATCTCGCGTGGTGCGGTGCACCACTCCCGAGCGATGCAAATCTCGGGTTCATCGTCTTGGTTAGAAGGCGATCTTCAGTCCGAGCTTGGCGCCGATGGTGGAACTGTCCGATGACACCTTGCCGCGAACTTCGCCGTTGACGGTGGTCGCGGCCGACATCTTCAGGTTGAAGCCGGTCGACAGCGCGGCGGAAAAATCGGCATCGTTGAAGTCGATCTCCCTGGTGTCGATTTCGGTGGTGTTCTTGTAGCCGAAACGCTGCTGCAATTCGCCTCGCGCATAGGGGCTGATCACCATTCCGTTGCTTAGCGTGTAGTCGCCATAGATGCCGGGCTCGAGCTTGATCGCGCCGAAAGAAAGCTTGCTCTTGCCGAACTCGTTGCCGCCGCTGTCTTTATAGGGATCGCCACGGAAGGAAACGCCAAGCAGGCCGCCACGCAGATCGAAGCGGGTGCGCTCGCCCAGCTTGAAGATATGGCCGACCGATGCCGTCACTGCATAGCCCTTGGTATCATAGCTGCCGGTGGTGCCGAGCACGCCGTTCGTCACGTCGCTTCCACCGATGAAGCCGGAGGCCGAGACGAGCGCGTAATTGTAGTCCTTGCGAAACAGCGCGTAGCCGCCGAACAGGCCGGCCTTGTTGGTACCTTCGCCGATGGCATCAAATCCCCGAAACGCGCCGAGGTTGACGTCGGTCGAGGCGTAGCCGGCGAAAACGCCGATGTTCAGGCCGTACTCATTGTCGAACTGGAAGTGTTTGGCGGCATTGAAATCCAGGCTGATGGCAGCCGAAAAATCATTGGCATCGAAGCTCGGGCCGGAGCCGTTCAAGCCGCCGCCGCTGATGTTGTAGCCGTCATGCTCGGTATGGGCGAACTGGCCTGAAGCAAAGACCCCGAAACTTTCCGAAACCGGCACCATTCCAGAACCGGATGCGGGCGAGAGATGCAGGTCAGCATCGAGCGCGTCGCGGTTTATGCCGTAGAGAGCCTCGATTGCCACCGCGACCGCGCCGGCGTTGGTGGCACTGGTCGGCGCCGCCGCAATGCCAAAATTGACTGGCGTGGCACGCAGGAACACGCTGCCATTCGGGCCTGTGACGATCGCATAGGTGAAAAGCGAACCCGGTGTGCCGGGCACGCCTGCGACGCTGAAGGTCCCGGTGACCGGGCCGTTGGTCGAAACAATGAGCGGTATGTCGGTCGGCTCGGCAAATTGCGGCGTGCCGAGCAGGTTGACGATGATGGTATTGGCGCCGGTTGCCGAAAACGCATCGGCAATGAGCTGATCCGACTGAGATGTCTGCTGGTTGATGTCGAGGCCGATGCTGGCACCGTTGAGGGTGAGGCCGCCTAGCGTCAACACATCGCCAGCGACACCGTTCGTCATGTCGATCAGCGAATTCGTCGCGATGATCGAACCCGGCATGGTGACGTTGCCGTTGATGAACAGCGTCGAGCCACTGCCCAGGTTGAGGTGGTTGATGCCTTGTATGCCGCCGTTGAAGCGCAGCGTGGAATTGTCGGAGGAAAAATTGTCGAAGCCGGTAAAGTTCTGGCTCTTGCCGCCGGCAGCGAGATCGGTGCCGGTGATGGTGCCGTTGGCGCCCGTGCCGCTGAACAGAACGCCATCGCTCAAATTGAGTGGGTCAACCGCACCAATGCCGTCGATCACGAGCGTGTCGGGACCAAGACCGGTAATGTTACCGCCGATCGTGCCGCCCGACAGATGGACATGCTCGGCGTCTATGCCGCCCGTGATGGTGCCGCCGGTGACCGAGACATTGTCGAAGCCGGCGCCGCCGGAAACGCTGGATCCGATGGCGCCGCCGCTGATGACAATCAGATCGTCACCGACATCGCCGGTGACCTCTCCCGCAAGCACGCCGCCGGAGACCAATATCTGATCGTTGCCGTCGTTGCCTTCCAGAAAACTGTTTATGGTGCCGCCGCGCAGCGTAATGACATCATTGCCGGCACCACCGCTTACCGCACCCGCAAGAGTGCCGCCGGTCATGTCGAAGGTGTCGTCACCATCCTCCAGCCCGACAGAATCCGTGCCCTCCCCACCCTCACCTGGGTCGATGCCGACACTGGCGTTGCCCGAGATCGATACGCTGTCGTCCTGGCTGCCGGCATAGATCGAGCCGTCGACCGTGCCGCCGCTGACGGTATAGGTGTTGCCGCCGCCTTCGCCGAACACCGAGCCGGTCACATGGCCCGCGGTCATGTTGAAAATGTCGGCGCCGCCCGCAAGATCAACGATGCCCGGCGATATGGTTGTGCCGACGGTTCCACCGTCGATGTTGACGGTGTCGTCGCCATCGTTGCCGAAAATGCTGCCGCCTATGGTGGCGTTGCCACTGACCGTTATTGTGTCGCTGCCGGCCTCTCCATCGATATCCAATTCGATTGCGGTATTGCCGCCGATGCTGACCTGGTCGTCGCCGGCCCCGGCATCCACGGCCTCGACGTTGCCTCCCCCTATGGTAATGGTATCACCGCCCTCACCCCCAGAGATGATACCGACGATTGGCTCGCTGAAAAAAACGCCTTCCTCGACCTCGAGGATACCGACCGATATCAGGTCGTCACCGATGCCACCGGTCACATTGCCGACCTGTGTGCCGCTGCCGGATATCACGACACTGTCGACACCATCTCCAAGATCGATGTCGTGGATGCTGCCGGCCTGGATGATAACGGTGTCATCGCCCGCCCCGGCGTCGAGATTGGCGTCGACATTTGGGGCGAACGGATCGCCCGACAAATCCCCATAGGACATCTCGAACCGGTCGTTGCCGCCAAAGAGTTCGAGGGTCCCCTCTGCCGACTGCAAGGATGTCGTTGCCGATGACGTTACCGGCGGCAGGCCACTTATGACGGGGGTAGGCGTGCTGTTGTCCAGGATACCGCCAAAGATGCTAACAATGTCATCGCCGTTTCCGTCATAATCGTTGACGATGACTGTTGACGAGTCGTTGGCTTGCCCCTTGTATCCCGCGAACCCCGTCGTGAATACGCCGCCGACATCCTGGACGTTTCCAGTTGTGCTGCACTCGACCGTGACCGATGTCGTTTCGAACGTCGTTTCGGCCGAGATGCCTGAGCCGACTGTTGTACCAGCACCGCTTGCGATAGCCGAGCACGCTTCCGCGCCAGATATCTGCAACGTGGATGCCGCCGCTAACGCAAGCAACGAAACACCCGCCAATTGATAGGCCTCGCGCGGCACTCTCATTCGATCCCACCTTACGAGAATCGATACCGTCACAGTTAAGGCAATTACAATAAATCACCGGCCCTTCAATGGGGCTCGTTGACTTGATTGACAGGCAGTGTACGCAGCGCGCTGCTCGTCGGCAATGGTTAGGCGTTCGCTCTCAGGCCACTATAAGGTCATGTGTGGCGACAAGGTCACTATCGAACTCAGATTGAACCGCTCAGATGCAGTACAACGCGGTACAAGGACGCGAACATCTAGAGGTCAGAATAGGCTGCCGAAACGGTCAGGCTTCCCGCGTGGGCAACCTTGCGGTCGTAACTTGCCCATATTTCCCCGCCGCACTGCTGGGCCCAGCGATGACAAAAAGAAAAATCGGTAGGCAAGTCCACGTCCGGCGTCACGATCTTCGAAAATGGCGTCAGAAAGCTCTCGAACTGTGCGGCGTATTTGTTTTTTCTGTAGCGCGACCGGTTCACCGTTTCGGGCAGTTTCTCAATTATCCTGGCGACGCAGTCGCGCGAAACCAAGAAGATACCCGTGCCACATAGCGATACCCGGACAAAGCCGCCCATCTCCTGCCGCGGTTCGATGATGGTTCCGAGGAACTCCAGGCTTTGCGCAAAGGCCTTGTCGAACGGCAGTTTCGACAGCGAGTGAAGTTTGCGAAGGTCGACCAGACGCCGCGGATACAAAGTGCCGACTACAGGCTTGTCGAGCGCCAGCATCGCGGCAATGAGATCGGGCGAAAAGCCCATGTCGCTGTCGATCATCAGGATGTGACTGCAGTCCAGCTTCTTGTAGTAGAAATTCGTGAGCAGATAGTTCCGAGAAAACGGTATATCCGTGTACTCGATTTCCGACAGCGTGAACGCGTAGCTGGAAAGGCTTTCGTGAGTCAGGGCCGCAAAAAGGCTGCGAACGAATACGCTTTTGTAGGCTGCTCCGTAAACCGGCAGCGCGAGGTTGATCTTGGTCGGCATCGAGCCCTCCACGGTCCAGTGACTGCATACAAATCCCTTTTTCCTATCTTTGACAGGATACTTGGTATAAAAATTTGCGGGCCTTTGGCGGCACGGGGTCCAAACGCTCGGGCAGATTGCGTTTGCGACTGGTGCGTTCGAAGGCCGCCGGATCAAGATTGACGCAGGCTGGAACGAGCATGCCGATATGACCCACCGCCACGGATACTTGCGCATCCCGCTGCTCATGCTTTTCGCGATTTTGAGCACGATCGACGTTCGCGCCGCGGTCGAACAGAACGCCTCATTACAGCCGCGCAACCGGCTGGCGATCGTCATCGGCAACACGAACTACCAGAGCAAGCGTCTCGAGCACCTCGCCAACGCGGTCAACGATGCGACGAAACTGTCCGACAGCCTGAAGCGGCTGAACTTTGAGGTTCTGACTGGAACCGATCTTACCGCCGATGGCTTCGTCAAGCTTTTCCATGACGCCGAGGCGAAGCTGCCCGAAAGCAGCGCCGTGCTGATCTTCTACGCCGGCCACGGCATGCAGGTGCAGGGCGAAAACTACCTGCTACCGATCGATACGCCCGATCCGGAAAACCTGGACAAGCTGACGGCGCACGCCGTCAAGCTGAATGATGTGATCGCCAAATTCGCCAGTCGCGGCCGTCAGACCTTCATCTTCCTTGATGCCTGCCGCAACAATCCGCTGGGCAGCGGCGCCAACATCTCCAACGGTCTGGCGCAGGTCGAGGTCGGCGAAAACACGTTTGTCGCCTTCGCCACCCAGCCCGGGAACGTCACCGTCGACGGGACAGACGAAAACAGCCCGTTCACCACTGCGCTTCTAAAAAACGTCGAAATTCCTGGCTTGAGCATTTCGGACATGATGATCCGCGTCCGCAACGAGACCGAGGCGCTCACCGTCGGCCGCCAGGTGCCGTGGGATCAGTCGAACCTGCGTGAACAATTCTATTTCACCGAACAGCAGATGCTCGATCCGGCGCAGTTGAGCGCGAGCCTGTCGCGCATCCTGTCCGATCCAGACGCCAAGAAGAAGCTGCAGATAGAGCTCGCCTCCAACGACCTGCAGACCGCCGTGCTCATCGTCGGACAGACGCTGCGGTCCGTCGAGATTCCGGCACCGTCAGGCGGTTCAGCGGAGCCGGTCGGCACTCGGGTCGCCAATCTGTCTTCAACCGAAAGCGTTGCAGTCGCTCGCCAGAGCGTCGTCTCCGGCCTCGAAACTCTCATTGTCGGCGCCTCGGCGGGCGAAGCGGAAAAGGACAAGGCAGGCGATCTTGCGCGCAGCATTCAGACCGAACTTCGTCGCCTGGGGTGCTACCGGATGCAAGTTGATGGCGATTGGGGCACAGGCTCCATCCGTGCCCTCACCGACTACTACAAAAAAACCAAACAGATCGCACCCACGACCGAGCCGACCGTCGGATTGCTCGGCGATCTCTTTTTGCGTTCCGGCAGAATCTGCAAGCAGCCGGTCATCGTCAAGGCCAAGCCGGCTAAAGTCGCGTCGGACAACGGCCCTTCGCAAACCGGCCCCAGCCGCAAGGCGGCGAAACGCGCGCAGGCCGTCCCGCAACGCCCCATAGCCCCCCCACCAGACATTAGTGGGGGGATAGGCATCGGTGGTGTGTTTTAGGACGTGGGCTGTCAGGCGGGCCTACTTCATTGGCGTTCGTAACATCACGATTTCGCCTCACGGATCGCCTGCAAAGTCGCATGGCGTAGCTTGTCCTCGCGCTTAAGGGTCTTCACTCGTCCGACAAGGCCAGGTTTGATCCATTCGGCGTCTGGCTTGTCGGCTCCCTTCGGTGGCGTGCCTTTCCCCTCCTGCACCTTGGCCCACAGGCGTTCTCGCATGGCTTTGGTCAGCGCGATGTGAGCCGATCCGACGTAGCGGCGTTCCGCATCGCGGGTTGCCATCAAAGCGAGTGGTGCCGATCCCGGTTTTAGCTGCACGCCTGCCACTTCAAAGTCGACTTCCTCGTAGCATTTGGTTTTCAGCCACGCTTCGGTGTCGCCTGACCGATAAACGCTATCAGGCCGCTTCGACACCATGCCCTCCAGGCCCATGCGATCAACCGCAGCGTAGAAGTCGGCCCCGCCGCCATGCACATGGTGACTGTACTGGATCACGCCTTTGGCAGGCCCGACGAGTTCGAGCAGCTTTTCCCGACGTTCCAGCAGAGGTGCTGGGCGCAGGTTGACCCCGTCCAGGTGCAGTAGATCGAAGGCGACGAAGATAATCCGATCCGGCGCCCATCGCATCGCGGACCGCAGCGAATGGAAATCCGACACGCCCTTCCCGTTGAGGACGATTGCCTCGCCGTCGATGATTGCCGACTTGGGGGAAAGGGTTGCCGCCACCTCGACTATCGTCTTGTACGTCGATGACCAGTCGTAGGCCCCCTCCGGGTGATCGCTCGGGCCGTGCCGTCTCGATTATGATTTGCGTCCGATAGCCATCGTACTTGATTTCGTGAATCCAGTTGTCTCCTGTCGGGGGGACCTCGACAAGCCTGGGAAACATTGGCCTGATGAACTTCAGACGCATGAACTGACCCGCAAGACTGCGTTTCAATTTAGCATGCGCTAAAATGGTTCCGGAACATTTTAGACGAATTGACTGTTTGACAGCCATGGCGAGGCCGTCCGACGTGGACCATCCATTCCCGGCAAGGAGCACGGCGGCGAACCAGCCGATGAGGACGACAACTTCTATACCTGCCCGACGTGCGGACAGCAGGTCGACATGCGCGACTTGCGGCAGGTGATTTGGCACGAGCAGCCAAAGCAAGCCGCTCCTGTTGCTGGTAGATTAGCCGCGCCAGCACATCGGCAGCAGCACCCCTCTCAAAATTGGCGGAACATAATTTAGACCCGTCAGTTGGGAGAACTCATGGGAGGCGCGCGATGTTGCAACGTGAAATCTCCATTGTCTCGGACAGGTCGAAATTGGTGGCGGACTATTCTCTGATCGCCGCCGATATAGCCCAGCGTCTATCTTTGCGCGCTTGCAATGACAACGCTTCCGCCAACGTCCCGTGGGCACCGAAACATTCCGAGGCCCCGACTTCGCCGGCCTCGCACACCCGCCGAGTATTCCTCGACCGATCGTGCTTTAGCCACGATCTATGCGTCGACGGTGGTGGGGATAACGCTGATTCTGGCGTCGGCAGTTTGAGTTACGCGACCTGATGCCGCTCTCCCAGAAACTATCTTCGGTTGAGATGACACTCAAATGCCCCGGATGTGGAAACGAGTTCACCAAGCCAGGGCGTTGGTTCATCGTTGCCGCCCACTATCGGTGCGAAGGTTGCCAGCGTTTACACCGCCTTCCTTATCCAGAAAAGGTGGAACTGTTCGAAAGATACGCCCAAGGGTGTGAAGACGGGCTCGGCAGCATCGACAGTGGGCCCGCACCGCTTGGGTGAGGACCGATGCGGGCCCGGCCAAGGGTTGCCTTTCCTTGGCCAGCAGCGTGCGGGGCGCTGCCGCCAAGAACTGAACATGAGTAATAAGGTTCCGCTGATACAAAAAAGCCCGCCAGCCGTCAGGCCAGTGGGCAGTTCTCATGGGGAAAGCACCCAATGGGAACAGTGCAACGACCGAATCTCGACAGCGCGGTTTTTGTTCCACCGTCCGCGAACAGACCTAGCGTCGTTGCCTTGGTAAACCCGTACGGCAACCCTTCCGACCTTTCGATTTTTGCCCGATGGCTCGCTATCTCTGCGGCCCTGTCACCTCAAGGTTTAGGCCTGACGCTACCCTGTCACAAATAGTCGATCCACCCAGATGTTACGCCGCAACCGGCGGCGGTGTTACGTTAGTCGAGGTATACCGTGGTGTGCGAGCTGCTCGGCTGGTGGCGTGCGCCTCTCCGTTGCTTGATGTGACTGTCATGGGGCCGCGAGCCGACTGGCAGCTTCCTAGAATCCAGTTGGCAAAAGCGGCCATTCCGCACCGAGCGCCACTTATCGGATCGAAGGTGTTTTCGGCGTCACAGGCCCGCCAACTGGTGTTATGCTACTTCTCACCGCGAGGCTTGAGCTTACGCGCTTGAGGAGGAGGATATGTTAGAGACGCAGCTTCAAAGTCGCAATGGCATGCCGATTGGCGCCGACCTCATCGATGAGTTCGCTTCGGGGTTGGCTGGCCGCCTTATCCGGCTCGCTGATGCCGATTACGACGAGGCACGCCGTATTTGGAACGCGGCAATTGATCGACACCCTGGACTGATCGCACGCTGCCTCGGTGTCGCTGATGTAATCCACGCAGTGAAATTCGCTTCTAAAAACGACCTTCTTGTCGCGGTGCGTGGGGGCGGTCACAATGTCGCCGGGCGCGCGCTCTGCGACAACGGCATCGTGATCGACCTCTCCGCCATGCGTGGCGTGATGGTTGAGCCCAAGACCCAGACCGTGCGAGTTCAGGGCGGCGCGACGCTTGGCGATCTCGACCGAGAGACGCATTTGCATGGGTTGGCGGTGCCGGTCGGCGTCGTCTCTAAGACCGGCGTTGCCGGTCTGACGCTCGGCGGCGGCGTAGGCTGGCTGGTGCGCAAGTACGGACTGAGCTGCGACAATGTGATTTCGTTTGAGCTGGTTACAGCGGAGGGCAACCTGCTGACGGCCAGCATGGAAGAACACCCCGACCTGTTCTGGGCTTTGCGCGGCGGCGGCGGCAATTTCGGCATCGTCACCTGCTTCACCTTCCGGGCGCAGCAAATATCTTCAGTGCTCGGCGGCCTGATCGTTCACGCACGCGACAAGTCCGGTGAGGTGTTGCGCTTCTATCGTGACTTCATGGCCACGGCACCGGAGGAACTGACTGCCTACGCGGCCATGCTGACGACACCGGACGGCATGCCGGCGATCGGCGTAATCGCATGCTGGTGCGGTGACGTGGTAGAAGGCGCACGTGTGCTGGCGCCGCTGCGAGCTTTCGGTCCCCCAATGCTCGATGCCATCCAGCTAATGCCCTTCCCGACGATGCAGAAGCTGCTTGACGGCGCTTTCCCGGACGGCACCCACAATTTCTGGAAGGCGAGCTTCGTTCCGCAACTTACCGACACGATCATAGACCTGCTTGTCGAGCATGGAAATCGCATGAAGTCGCCTCTTTCGGCCTGCATCGTAGAGTTCTATGGCGGCGCGCCAGGCAGGATCAGTCGCGCTGAATCCGCCTTCGCCCAGCGCGGCGCGGAATACAACATAGGAATGACCGCGCAGTGGGTGGATCCGGCCGAAAGCGAAAGGCATATTGCCTGGGTACGCGCCATGTATGATGCGTTCGAGCCGCATTCGAGCGGGATGCACCTTCTGAACTTTCAGAGCGAGCCCGCGGACCAAGTTATCCGCGCCTCATTCGGCGAAAACTACAGACGGCTTGCGGAAGTGAAAAGCAAATACGACCCGACCAACTTTTTTAGCGTCAACCAAAACATCTCGACCGCGACACATTAAGCGCCCTTCGACAAACTGGGGCGAACTGATCGAAAGTTCCCTTGGGGTCAGCATGATCGCGGCACTAAAGGCGCGTCCTATTTCCTCCCCGCGGCAAAACGGGCACGAGCTGCATTGGGCTGGGGGGTTTTAGAGCTTGCTAAGGAGGCCGGAGTCTCAACTCAAACCGTTGTGCGATTCGAACGAGGCGAGACGTTGAAACAGTCCACAATAGTTCAGCTTAAAGCAACGTTCGAAGCAGCCGGAATAGAGTTCATTTCAGAGAGTGGCGGTGGTCCTGGTGTGCGCTTGTCACGTGGATTGGAAGCACCTAGTCGAAGGCGGCACCTGCGGGCGGCATTACGGATTATCTGTTCCCGATCAATGTCAGCGCTGCCCCTCAAATCGGTCCTAGAGTTCTACTTTGCGAATGCCGAAGCGCTGACATTCCGGCGACCGCGGGTGCGCGTCAGCCGAACTTTATCTGCCTTCGTCTGAATCACTGCTTGAGACCGATAATCGGACCTTCGCCGTCGCAGTCGGGCGCTTGCGACTGCCGTGCGTTCGCGATTGGAAGTGCCACTATGGATCGAGCGTCTGCAGGCGAGACACGTCATCAGCGGCCTCGGCCAACAGCCATTCGCGAAATGTTACGATTTTAGGGACCATCGACGTCGCCTGGGGGCAGACGATCCAGTAGGTCTTGGACAATCGCAGAGCCGTAGCGAACGGTCTGACGAGGCGCCCGTTGATGAGATCCCAAGCCGCAAGCGTGGTGCGGGCGAGTGCGACGCCCTGGCCGTCGACAGCGGCGTCTATGACCATGCTGGCACGGTTCAGGACCGGTCCGTGGGAGAGTCTGGCATCTCGCACGCCAGCAGCCTCGAGCCATTCCGACCAGTCCTTCCGGTCATCAAGATGCAGCAGCGGAAATTTCAACACATCGGACGGCTCGCGCATCCGCTGATGAAGTTTGGGACTGCAAACCGCGAACAGCTGCTCGGAACACAGGCGGACCACATCATGCCCAGCCCAGTTGCCATCGCCATGCCGCACGGCAAGATCGACGTCCTCTCTTGCGAAGTCGACGTGATGCATGGTTGCGGAAACCCTGAGGTCGATGTCCGGATGCGTCTCTGCAAACCTGCCAAGGCGATTTACCAACCACTTGGAGGCAAAGTCGGGCGACGTGCTGACCGTCAACGCGCCGGCCCTGGATAGATGCTGAATGCGTTGCGTGCCGAGAGCTATACGGTCGAAGGCATCACGTACCACCTCTAGATAGGAGAGGCCGGCTCGCGTGATGCTCAGCTTTTGACGTTCGCGATCGAACAGCCTGACGCCCAATTCGAGCTCGAGCGCCTTCACCTGATGGCTCACCGCGCCCTGCGTCACGGATAGTTCGTCCGCCGCCCTGGTGAAACTCCCGTGGCGAGCCGCGGCCTCGAAGGCCTTGAGGGCGTTGAGTGATGGCAGTCGGCGAGCCAATTTTCTACCATGTCATGAGAAAAATTCGGCCAAGCACGAGAAACCATGCTTTGCGCCCGTGGGCAGATTGGAGCATTTCAGCGCGACACGTCAACATGGATGCAGCGAGAGGATGAGAAATGTTCAATCACCCGCTTACTGAAGGCCGGAGGCCTCCGTCGTCGTTGCCGACGCATGTTCGTCACATCATCAACAATGCGACAGGAGCTATTGTGACAGTATCGCGTTGGATACAACTCTACTGCCAACGTGAACAGCTGGCCGAGCTCGAAGACCATCAGCTTGCAGACCTGGGTCTTAGTCGTACGCAGGTTCGGAACGAATGCGCGAAGTGGCCTTGGCAGGCCTAACTCTTGGCCGCCGTTGTATTCTGGTCGGACCAAGCCGGTGCCTACCTAAAAATGACCCCTTGAGGACCGGCTTGCCGACGCATCGGCAACCCGGCTCCTCGCAATCCTGCAGCCGTCCCTCGACCAGCCTGGCCGTACGTGGGGCGAGGTTCTTCGCGCCGCCGCTATGGTGCCACTGACATCATGGTCGAACACGCGCACGCTGTTGCAGTCGGGCGACTTTGCGCCTCAAGTTGGCCATTGCACTTATCATGGCCGCCGCCCAGTAGCGGACATCCGAGAGCGGCTAGCCGCATGGCACCTTCGCGCCCAACAGCGCCCACCGTCCCTTTCTGATGCACCCGCTCCCCCGTTGGTTACACGCAACGGAGCCGGCGTGGACAGGCTGCTACGCGCATTGGCCTGGCTTCGGCGTCGAACTCGGTGTGGGGCTTATTTGGCGAAGCGGTTTCGGAATTCGGTAGTGGTGTTGCTGTGGGGGAAGGGTTCAGCCGGGATCGGCACGCCGAGAAAGGCGCACAGGTTCGGCCAGCCGTCGGCCACCTTACAGACCAGCAGGCGCGACGGCGGGAAAGCTGAGATCACTTCGGCGTTGTGGGCTTCGAGCACTTCGATAGCATGGGTTTCGTCGTCGAGACGACCGCCGAAAATTTTCGTCTCTATGACGGCCCGGCCAAAACTTTGCGGGTCGGCGGTCTCGCCCATGGTGTTGAAGATCGTGACGCGTGCGCTCCTGTACCAGTCCTCGGGGTTGCGAACGGTGAGGATGAGCTTGGCGTCGGGGAAATACTCGGCGAGTTCGCGCCAGAAATAGGCCGTCGGCCAGTCGACTGCCGACTTGTAACCGGCATAGACGACGTCCCAGTTCGCCGGCTCGCGGCGCCCGGCCGCGCGGATCAGGTCGCGGTGCTCGGGGTTAGAGTTGACGTCCTCCATGTGATGGCACGGCCCAAACCCGAGCATTTCAAGCGCCAAGTTCAGAGTGTGCGTGCCGGTGCGGCCGAACCCAGCCCCGATAACAGAGAATGCCATGCGATCCTCCTGTGGCGGGAGCGGATCATAGATTGCACCGGTTGGGAAGGGAGGATGGTCCTGGCGCATCCTGAGAGACCAATTGGAATATCGAGAGATGCGCCGAACTCGCTCTGTCCGAAGACTAAATACCCGGCCTGCCGGTTACGGCGTCGATTGCGATCCGAGCCGCAGAAACCAGGCGGCAGACTTCGTTCCAGTATCATAGCCGCTAGAAATCTCGCAATCCCGGCCATCACAGCGCCTCCTTCTGATCGGTGCTCCTGACCTCGCTCTTCAGCGCCGCTCCTCCCCGCAATGCGGCCACTGTTCCTTCATCGAGGGTGAGCTGGACGATGCAGCCGGCGGGCACGCAGGTCGAGAAGCGAAGCACGTCGAGCGACGGGCCGTCGTCGATCTGCAGGCTTGCGCCGGCGTCGAGCAGAAGCCCACGGAAGCACGAGGTTGCCGGCCAAGGTCCCATCGCTGATCCGCCTGAGCTCGACAGCCTTGTCCGCTGGCCGTTCTGCTGCGTTTGTTGCTGTGAGACAGCGCAGGCGATCTATGACATGTGAGGCTCCAGTCCTGGTAGCTCTCCTGGAGTGACGTCGCACCGCCCGGGACCCATATCATCTTTTGCGCAAACACCGAAATGGCAAAGCCCATCAGAGCGCAGCAGTTGCATCAGCAGGAGGCTTCAGCCCCAGTTCCTACGGATCATATCTTGATCTATTCGTATCAGCCCGGCTCGCTTCGGCGCCAAGCTCATTGCCCCTATCAGCCTGCAACCTGCCGACTACCACTTGACACTGAAGCCGAGCTTGGCACCGATCGACCGGCTGTCGCTGAACTCCTTCAGGCTCGACTTGGCGAAGGCTTCGCCGAAGACGCTGTGGGTGGTTACGGTGGACAACCGCCTCGGCCAGGCCAGGATCACCGACCCTCAACCACCTTGCAGGAACGGCGTGGAGCACTGAACGTTGAGCAAGTCAGGCATGTCTGCATTGGCTGAGGACCATCAATGTTCACGTTCATGTTTGCCACCGGCATCGAGAACAGCACACCGACTATTCGAGGAGGGCGGGAGCGGGTCGACGAACTGGAAAAATGTCGCTTCTACCATCGATGGCGCACCGACTTCGAACTCGTCCAGGACCTCGGGCTCCATTTCCTCCGCTACGGACCTCCCATTCACAAAACGTGGCTAGCTGATAGACGTTACGACTGGGCTTTCGCCGACGAGACCTTCTCCGACCTAAAGGCGAAGGACGTTCTCCCGATCGTCGACCTTTGCCATTTTGGCGTGCCGGACTGGGTTGGTAATTTCCAGAACCCCGACTTTCCGAGACTATTCGAACACTATGCCCGGGATTTTGCGATCCGCTATCCGTGGATCCAGCTCTTCACGCCAATAAATGAGATGTTCATCTGCGCCACCTTTTCAGCCCGCTGGGGTTGGTGGAACGAGCAACTGAGCAGCGACACCGCCTTCGTCACCGCCCTCAAGCACATCGTGAAGGCAAACGTGCTTGCCATGCGGGCGATCCTCGAGGTGCGACCGGACGCGATTTTTATTCAGAGCGAATCCTCGGAATACTTCCACGCCGACTCTCCCGAGGCGATCTTAGGGGCGGAGCGGTTCAACAGAGAGCGTTTCCTGTCGCTTGATCTCAACTACGGTCACGACGTCGACGCGCGCACCTATCGTTACCTTCTCGAAAACGGGATGACGGCCGAAGAATACAGTTTCTTCCTGGAGAACCATCTGCGTCGGCATTGCGTGATGGGCACCGATTATTACCAGACCAACGAACATCGGGTTTGGGAAGACGGCACGACGTCCGGGTCCGGCGAGGTGTTTGGCTACGACGAGATCACGCGGCAGTACTTCAACCGCTACCGGCTACCTGTCATGCATACAGAGACCAACATCAGCGAAGGCCCTAATGGAGACGAGGCCGTCTATTGGTTGTGGAAAGAGTGGGCCAACGTGCTGCGCATCCGCAACGACGGCATCCCCATCGTAGGCTTCACCTGGTACTCACTGACGGATCAGGTGGACTGGGACAGTGCGCTTCGGGAGAACAACGGACGGGTCAATCCGCTGGGCCTCTATGACCTCGACCGCAATCCAAGGGCGGTTGGACGGGCTTTCAAGGCGCTGGTCGCGAACTGGAATAAGCTGTTGGCCACACAAAGTGTGTGCCTTGCTTTGCCGGTCTTTCTTCCCTCGCAGCAGAATGATGCCATTGTTCGTGCGCAGCAGGAGTATGCGCGCAGCCTGCTGAGCGTGGACCGGGTCGCTGAAGGCGGCTCCGAACCATTTGCTCTGCCCCGGATAGAGGCCGAACCTGATGCGCCTGGATAAGCACGCCGCAGGTGCGCGGGCGTGGATTGAGAACCCCTGTGAAGTCGATCGAGACCATGACAGGCGAGAAGGTGGCGTTCATTGAGTGGACATCGGTCATTCAAGAGACTGGTGGTCGAAGACAACATCCCGAAAGACCAATGGCGGTATCACGCCGCGTCGTTGGTCGCCACACTTACCGGAAAGCAGAATCCAGACCCCAAGTTGGTCAACTGGGTCGCTCGGAAATGAACGCGCCGAGCCCTTAGCATCCAGACGCCTCGCTGATCAAATTCGCGCGGGAATTTCAGCGACGGGCAGATGCACAGTTGGATGACCTCCACTTGACCATCGAAGCGACGCTTCGAACAACGAAAGATCCCGCAAGGTTTTAGATCGTCTTGCCATGACGACCAATGCCATCCCGAACGAACGCTCTGAGCGCCTGTAAGCGGGATGTTTACTAGCTCTTGCTTGACGCGGACCCACCCGCTCCAGACTCTTGGAGAAGGGTGGGGGTTTCAAAGTGGCGATGAAGGCGCGCTGTCACGGCGGTGGTGCGTGGCCGTGCGACGCCGGATCGCATCAGCATGACGATCCCCTCTTCTGCTTAGCCGGTGACTGGTCGGGCGTCTAGGTCGGCGGCGGAGCGGGGCGACCAAGTCTCAGTCTCTAATCGTCAGCCCCATCCTTCGGATAAGCCAAGGCATAGTGAGGCCCTGGACGAAAATTGAAAACGCCACGACAGCAAACGCCGTGACGATGATTTCCCCCCTTTCGGGTATCCCTTGCGGCAGTGCAAGGGCCAACGCCAGTGCAAGCGATCCTCGCAGTCCTCCCCAGACCAGAATGTGCTGGTACTTGACGTTGACCTGGAGTGAGGTCCCCCTCAGCAGGGCACAGAGTGGATAGATGGCCAGCACGCGGCCGAGGAGCACGAGCACGACAGCAATAAAGGAGCTTGCGGAAAAGATCCCCAACGGCTGGTGGGCTTCATGTCCACCAATCAGAATGAACACAATGGAGTTGGCCAGGAACGCCGAATAGGTCCAAAAGGCGAGCACGTGGCTTCGTGCATTGGCCGAGATAGCACCCTTCCAGCCGACATTTCCGACCAGCAGGCCGGCAGTCAGCGTCGCCAGCACACCCGACATGCCGAACTTTTCAGCGGCAAGAAAAGAGCCGTAGGCGGCAATCGTTGTCAATGTGATCTCAACCAGGTAATCTTCAGTCCGCCCCGCGATAAGAAGAATTAACGCTGCCACAGCCGCGCCTGCGGCCACCCCACCCGTCACTGTCCAGCCAAATGACGACGCTATAGCTAACGGCGTTGCGCTGGCGCCAGCAGCCACAGAGATGAGAATTGCAAAACCCACCGCGGCTGCACCGTCGTTGAGTAGGCTTTCGGATTCGACAAGGAGACGGAGGCGAGCTTGCACTTTCATTTCCTTGAAGGCCGCCAGCACTGATACCGGGTCCGTGGCGGCGATCAGCACACCGAACAGGCTCGCTCCAATCCAGCTCCACCCAAGCAGCAGATGCATGCCGACCGCCACTGCCGCAGCTGCGATCGCGACCCCTGGAAAGGCAAGCAGCGCTGTCACCGGCAGATCTACTCTGAAGTGACGCCACTCGATCTCCAGGGCAGCCTGGAAGATCAGCGGCGGCAGGAACACGGTGAAAATCAGATCACGGCTGAGAGGCAGCTCGGCAACGCCCGGGAGGAAGCTCAGTGCAATGCCGGCGACAACCAAGCCGACACTGTAAGGCAGCCGCAGACGCCTCGAAATCATGGCCACCAGCGAGGCCGTGAGCAGGATCATTCCTAGGGTGGGGATAGACAACGCTTCCACAGTTCCTCCTAGTCAAGCGAAGTTACGAAAGGGTGAGCTTCCTGAGGTCTGTTCACACTCCCGCCAATGTAATGTACGACGCCACCGAAACCACGTGCGAGACGATGGTGCTAATCCTGCTGGTGACAATTGCTGCGGCGGTGAGCTCACAGGCCTGGAGCTATACTGCGACCGCGATTTGGTACTTAATGGCACCCGACTGGCAATCATTGGATGCTGCTCGAGCTTGATATCGCTGGCTGCTGAGATGTGCCGCAGGTCTTTCTTGAGTGCAAGGCTCCGCCTCCCTTCCGCGTTCCTCGCACCCACCCTTGCCCGGTCGGTCTGTCTGGGCGCGCTTTCCGTGAGCACACATGAACATATGCGCCGACGACGCTCGACACGTGCTGCAAAGAGCGCGGTGTACCTCTTGGTTGCAGGACGCAGAGCGCTTTCGCTCTCCGACCCTACGTGTACCCTTGCAAAGACCGAGACATGAGCGGGAACAAACCTCACATCTGGGATGTCAGTAGAGCCGTTTGAGGAAGCGACTAACAACAATGCTTCTTGCCGTGGTGCCCAGCAATCACCCCATGGTGGCGCCAACTGCGATCTGCGCTTGCGAAGGCGTCCGGCCTAGGTCGGACATGATCAGTTTGCCAAATGACCGTTACGGCGGAACACCGCGTTTAGGATCGCTTCGTAGGCGCTGCCCACGTCTTCCTCGATCTCAGTGGTTTTGATGCCGAGCGCTTTAGCATCGGCGAAGAGCTCTTGGGTCAGCTCGGCAACAGAGGTTGTATCAGTCCCGACCGTGTTAGGGACATGTTCGAAATCCACTTGTGCAGAAAGTCTGCGCCGCGCGTGCTCATGAGCAGATAAGGCGCCCGCGCATATTAGGTTCCGCTCATTTTGACCCCATCGCCGGCTGCTCCTGTCTCTTGGACATGGCTCGAGGTAATTTCAAAGTTGGCGACGAGGTCGCCGTCACGGCGACTGTGCGCGGCCGGGTGACGCCCGATCCCATCAAGCGTGACGATCCCCTCTTACGACTACTTCCCGCATTCGGTTGTGTCGATTCGGCTTCGAAGGCTGGATTGGCAGCATATGGAATTGATCGGCCCGATCACGCGCATCGACGGCGACAAGGTGACCCTCAGCCACAAGGCGACCACCAGTCTCCGGCCATGGTGACCGTCGACGCCGAGCACGTGCGCCTGGTCGAAAGGCATATGACGGCGCTGCGGCGAAAAATTGCCTTGTTGACAAAGCCTACGGCTGCCGACCCAACGCAAAAGCCACTGTAACTTTGAAGAGCGAGGTGGGCCCGCACCACTGGCGGAGCGATGCGCGCCCGGCCGAGGGTTACGGCCCTCGACCAGAAGCGAAGGGGGCTCGACGTCGATTGAGAACCAGCCGCCAAGTTTTCAGGTTCCGCTAATGTACAAAAAACCGGCCGGGCTGGGCCGGCGCTAAAGGTGGTGGGCGATCAAGCCGTCAAGCTGATGCTAAACTGCCCGCCACCTTTCGGCAGCGGGCCAGTTCCAAAGGGGAACGTTGAACTGATGTGACAGTGCGAAGTGTTTCCAGGCGACAATGTTCCCCGAGAGGCAGCGTCGCCAGCGCGCGTTTCACTGAAAGTCTTTTTCCATCCACGGATTGGTGTTTATCCGAGGTGTGGTTTTTCCGGCGTTGCACCGGCCGGCAATTTGGCCGTTCCAGTCGAACTGCAGTCCAGCTCTGGCACCGGCTTCTTGGCGGAGTGCTTGGTAGAGCACAGGTCCGCAGCGTCACTCACCACCACCTTCTTCTCCTTGGCAAAAGCGATACCATTCCCAGCGATCACGATCGCGGGCGTCTTGCCCTTGCCTGCGGTTCGCTGGTGGTTGAAGCGCCCCGGCATCGCATTTGAGACCCAGGACTGGTGCACAAGGATCATGACATTGAATTCCGCTCTATACAGGAACAAGTGCCTTTCCTCTGGATTAGGGGGCGACGCCACAAGGGCGCCGCCCACTAATGGAGACTCACATGAAACGTAAGATTTTGACAGCAACAGCAATCTCTCTCTGTCTCGCCACCGCAGCCTTCGCACAGTCGTCGGGAACATCCAGCGGCACAAACGGAACGTCCGGCTCATCGGCCGGTTCGGGTATGAGTTCTACGTCCGGCTCCGGCCAAAGCGGTATCCCGAGCGGTTGGGACAGCAAGCTCTCCGGCTCATTCTTCAGCGACGCCAATTCGGGAAGACTTCTGTCGCAGGATGAGATCCGCCGGAACTGGTCTTCGCTGAGCTCTGAACAGCAGGCACAGGTTCGCTCCGACTGCTCGAGAATGACGGCCAGTAACGGCACTGGCTCTGGCACAACGACCGGCACATCAGGCAGCTCGGGTTCGACCGGCAGTAACAGCACGGCTAGCAACAGCACTGGTTCGGGTACAACCACCGGCACGTCGGGATCCTCGGGTTCGACCGGCAGCAACACCACGGCTAGCAACAGTATCGGCTCGGGTACGACCACCGGCACGTCGGGATCCTCGGACACAGCTGGTGATAAGACTGCCAGCACCAACACGGGTTCGGGCGCAAACTCGGCTGCTCAAATGGCCTCGATGCAGCAACTCTGCACCCAAGTCCAAGGGATGTGACTGAATGCGGGCTCCGGGCCGGCTTGGCCGGAATAGAAGAGGCCTTGAAGGCCCGGACATCGCTCGTTTGGCAGCCGTTTCGCGCTACAGTCGGCCGGTGGCGGGCTCAGGATTTCAGCCGCAGCAGTTCCAAACGATGCGTCGAGAGCATGGCGTCGCGGTCGCAACGTCCCTCGCCCTGCTCCAGTCGGATCAGCATGCGCGTCCGGGTTAATGTCGTCGAGTTGAGGTGCGCGACCCTCGCAGACGCGCCGAGCACCGCCGTTGGTGGCCCTCGCGAGAAGGCAATGACGAGGCTCGTTGACCTTGGCCCACCTAAGCTGCGCCATAGGCGTTTTCACGCCTGCCCGACCTGCGCCCAACAGACCGACAAGAGCGACTTCCCCAGGTGATGTGGCATGAACAGCCGGATGACGAGCCTGGTTCAGCATCGCGCTGGGTGTCGTCGATCTGGTCGGCGCCGAGCGGATTGCCGGTGCCTCGGCATGAGCGGCAAGGAAGATCTGCTCCGTGCTTTTGGGGCGCGGGAAATAAGCAGCGGCATACTCTCACTTTCAGTGGACAAGCAGGCCGGGCTGTGGAGCCGGGTCGCTGGCGAGGGCTGGACATCGCGACATTGTTGACAGCCTATCGGCATGACAGTCCCAAGCGACAATGTGGGCCTCGCGCGTGCCATGGTCGCCGGCATCACATTGCTCGGCATCATCGGTGCGAAGGGCGTGTCCGCGCGCCACGCTCGCAGCGGGAACAGGCCGCGCGACTATGGCGATCGCAGCGGCTTTCCCAGAGGCACTTCCGCAGCCCGCGACTTCGCCCGCTCGCAGCTAGGGGCCGGCGCAGCCTGACAGTGTTGCCGAGATCGCTGGCGAGGTGTGATCGGCGATAGGCCGCGTCGCCAGGCGACCACGCCATGGGTGGTTGGTCTCGACAATCAAGCTTTGGCATCGAAGATAGCCTGGCCGTCTTGGGATCACCGCCGCGCACCGCGCACGGGTTTGTGTGGTGCGTTGAAGGCAGCACGAAAAAGCAGCGATACGGCCTCGGATGGAACCTTCCATGTCTCTGCCTGGCACGTGCCGGCAATCCTTATGCCGAGCCGCGTTCCGGCAGCTCGGTCTCTTCCGCCACCTTTTTTTGCACGTCTCGGCGCGAGCGTTCCGCCTCGTCGGAACTATATTCGTCATCTGTCCGCTCGAGTTCGCGATCGATTGTCTCGCGAGATCCCTCCACCGGATCCTGTTGCGGAGATGTTTTCGGGCCGGTTTCGATCTTGCCTTCGCCGGGTGCGGTGCGGTCGGAAGACTTCGACATCTTCGGTTTCCCTTCGTCTGTTGTCCTGCCTTCACATTTGGAATGATTTCGGTTTCCTGCCCCAACAGGATCGTCGATGATCTGTTCCGAGGCAGGTATCCGCCGGATTCCTTTGCTGCCACGCTCCGGTTGCGACGCCCTCCCGAGTCCGGGGGTGAGGTTGGGGACAAAAGGGCAGACCTGGATACGTGTCTTCGCAAGCTGCAGAAAATCTCTGAGCTCCGGGAGACCGATCTGGCGGTCCTGAAAGGCATCCCGATCCAGGAGAAGGAATTCCAGGCCAATCATGACCTTGTCCGTGAGGCGACCGGCCCTCGCATTCGTTTGTCCTTATCGACGGCCTGGTCGGCTCCACCAAGCACACCGGCGAGGGTAAGCGGCAGATCACATCATTCTTCGTGACCGGCGAACATTCCGAATCTGCACGGACTACATCTTCGGTGATGGACTGCACCTTCTCGACCCTGTTCATCGAGGTCAGGAATGCGGCTAAAAACTGCTAAGGCTCTGCATACGACTGCAGGTGGAAACGATGCGATAGCATCAGATCACCCGCTCGCGTTCGCCATTCACTCACGCGTGACCACCTACTTACAGTGAACGTTCACTCACATTTGCAGAGACAGATCCAAGGTCTGGACGGGGTCCGAAGCGAAATGCCAAGCGCATCCCCTGCATAAACCCGCGACGCCGACGCGGAGCAATGCACCTGGAACAAATTCCCGCAAGCACAGTTCGGGGCGTGCAGCGGTCGACCCGCGCTGCAAGATCGGTCACCCGATCGCCCGCGCCGGCCCCTCCCACGGCGCGGGCTCTTTTACTGTCAAACCATTGAAGTCACGACATTCGCGCGTTGCGGATATCGTTTGTCGAGCACATCAGGCAACCGCGCCTCGGCAGGTCAGCAGAACCGATGTCATGGGAACAACACAGCACTGTGACGGTTCGGTGGCATGCAAGGTAGAGAATGATGGGCAAAAAACCCAAACAGCACACAGAATCCACGGCGGATCGTGAAAAGGCGATTGAAGCGACCTACTTTGCGCACAACTGCGGCCTCAGCAAGGACGAGGCAGTCAAAATGCTAAGGGAAGACCCAATCAGGATCGATGATGAATCCCAAGAGAGCTCCGGCCGCCGAACTGAAGCGATCCTCGATTGCTCGTCGCAGCCGCGGCCCATGATCTTCTTCACCTCCGATTGCATTTCAACGACACGCGCATTCTGCGTCTTGAAGCGGCACCCCTTTTCTTCGTTGGCCGAGCATGATCGAGCGCTGGTGCCCGTTGGGACGAGGCTGTTTGCCCACGCGACGAGTCTGTCACCTCGACGACTTCGCGAGGGGGGCGGCGGAGGCCGTGTCTTCCTTGCTGTCGTCGCGCCACCGCATCAGCTTTGACGCGGCGAGGCTCCCGGACCCCCTGCCGGACGTCGCATCGCAAGATCGAAGGCATCGCCGGAGCTCAGCACGTGAACCCTCAGATCATGTTGTCGAAAACAGCCAGCGGGTGATGCCCCGCGGCTTGTGGTCGTCGCGGCTGCTCGGAGCCGCCGCCGAATATTCACTCATGAATGTTCTCCGCTTCAGCCATCCCCCAACAGGGCATCCGAACCATGATGTAAGTTGATTGTTCCTCCCCAGAACGCCCGACGCGAGGGAACATACGGCAGAAGCCAAGGTTCGGGTCGGGCGCGGCGTGCCCGCGGTTGAAGGGTCGACATCCATGCTGGCAATCATTGCTGGGACTTTGGTTCTGACGACAGTGGTCGGCGGGCTGATTACCGCCTTCTGGATCGAGGCCCGTCATGATCTCCACGACCCGACGCCGGACAGGGCGATGCACCTGGAGCTGCTAACCAGACTTGGCTCTCCGGTTTCGGCGGAGTCGTCCTGATATGGACACCATCACCGCGAAACTCGATCCGAGAACGAGAGTCGGCTGGCTTCTGCTCGGCTTCGCGCTGGGCGCTTTCTTCGACGGCATCGTCCTGCACCAGATTCTGCAATGGCATCATCTTCTCTCGGGCCTCGCCGACCCGGCGGGTTCCGACCTGCGCTTCCAGATCATGGCCGACGGCCTCTTCCACTTGTTCATGTACGTGTTCGCCGTTGCCGGCACGGTGCTGCTGGTGGCGGCGAGGGCAGCAGGCAGGCGGGCCGTAACGACGACCGAGATCCTTCGGCTGGCCTTCATCGGGTTCGGCGTCTGGCATCTGGTGGACGCCATTGTGTTCCATTGGCTGCTCGGCCTGCATCGGATCAAGATGAACAGCGACATGCCGCTCGCCTGGGATATTGGGTGGCTGGTCATCTTCGGAATCGTGCCGCTGCTGTTGGTGCTGGTGCTGCCCAACCGCGGTGGACCGGCAGGTGCCTCGGCGGCTCTGACCAGCATCGTCCTGCTTGCAGGACTGGCTGCGGGTGCTGGCCCGCTCTTCAACGGTGCCGCCACTTCCGTCATCGTCTTTCGAGCTGGGATGTCAGTCGTCCCATCCAGCAACGAGGCATTCCTTCAAGCTTATGACCTGCGGAACCGGACTGGGGAGTAGCAATCATGCAACGCGCCATCCAACGGAACATCGAGGGTAGCCACAGCAGAAGTATGATACCCCGCATCGTGGTGGTCGGCGGAGGGTTTGCCGGTCTGGAGGTAGCCAAGGCGCTCGGCGGGGCGGAGATCGGGGTCACGATCATCGACCGCCACAATCACCACCTGTTCCAGCCCCTGCTATATCAGGTTGCAACAGCCGCCTTGTCGGCGCCTGACATCGCCGAGCCAATCCGCAAGATACTGGGCCGCTATCCCTCTGTTCAGGTCCTCTTCGGCAATGTCGCCAAGATCGACACCGAGGCCAGGATACTGGTTCTGGCCGATGGGACCACGGTTCCCTATGACCTGCTGGTCTTGGCAACGGGCTCGCAGCCATTCTACTTCAGCCAGGAGAGCTGGGCTCGGGTTTGTCCGGGCTTGAAGAGCATCGAGGACGCCCGCACGATACGGTCACGGCTGCTGCTGTCGTTTGAGCATGCGGAACGGACAACCGATCCAGTCGAGCAATCACGGCTGATGACGATCGCCATCATCGGCGGCGGCCCGACCGGCGTGGAACTGGCGGGCTCCATCGCAGAACTCAGCCGGCACACGCTGGCACGCGACTTCCGCAACATCCGGCCAGAGAAGACAAAGATCATACTTGTCGAAGCCGGCAACCGTCTGCTCGCCGGCTTCGCTCCGGAGCTTTCCGAATATGCACGTCTGCGCCTCGAAAGCCTGGGCGTCGACGTCGCGCTCGACAGTCGCGTCGAGGCGATCGAAGCACAGAAGATCACCGTCGGCGGCAAGGTCATCCCGGTAGCCTTGACGCTCTGGGCCGCCGGAGTGGCGGCTTCGCCGCTGGCGGCCCAGCTTGGTGTCGGGCTAGACCGCGGCGGCCGGGTGAAGGTCGGATCCGACCTGCAGGTAATGGGCCGTTCCGACATCTTCGCGCTTGGCGATGTCGCGCTGTTCCTCGACGAGAACGGCCAGCCACTGCCGGGTCTTGCCCAGGTGGCCAAGCAGCAGGGCGAGCACCTCGGCAAGGCCCTGGCACGCCGGACAGATACTGGCGAGGATCTCCCGGCTTTTGTCTTCAGAAATCGAGGCAACACGGCGATCGTCGGCCGCCATGCTGCCGTGTTCGAGTCCGGCAGGCTGAAATTGAAAGGCTGGTTCGCCTGGTCCGCTTGGGCGATCATCCATGTTTACCTGCTCGTCGGTTTTCAACACCGAGTCCAGGTCTCGATCCAATGGCTGTGGCGCTATCTCACCTATGAACGCGGCGCCCGGCTGATCGCCGAGGAACGGGCCGAACCGGGTCCACCACCGTCGCCTGCAGCAGAACAGCCAGCCCCGAGAGAGGCCTTGCCACCGGACGCAGACGCCCTCCCCGGCATTGCCCGGGCGCGCTGAGATTGAGCGAGTCCATTCAGGGCTCACCAGACTGCGCTCAGGGGCTGGAAATCAGCCATCAGCGACGCCGGTGTAACAGGTCGGTGATTACCGCCTGGAGACCCAGCACTGCTCCGTTCGCAATTCCGATTCCACTCCCGCAGGACCATCATCTCGTTCATCAAGTTCAGAACTGGCGCTCATTCAGGGGGCGCTAGTCGTGAACGCCGCCAGTTTCTGCCAATCGAAGACAACGCCCACGCCAGGTCCGTCGGGTGCAAGCGCCAAACCATTCTGAAGTCTAAGCGGCTCAGCGGTGTATTGGTCAATATCGAAACTATGCGCCTCTACCCAGCCGGCATTTGTCTGGCCTGCAACGAGGCTGACATGAAGTTCCTGCATTCCGTGACTGCAGACCGGAATGCCAGCCCTGCGTGAGAGCGCTGCCACGCGCAGCCAGCCTGTGACACCGCCGCAGTTGGAGGCGTCAGGTTGGATGTAGCCGAGCTTCGACCATGCAAAGGCATGCTCGAACTCCTCGATGACATGCAGGTTTTCTCCCATGGCCAGGGGCATCCCAGTTGCCTTGGCAATGCTGGCGTAACCTTCATAATCGTCGGGTATGATGGGCTCCTCGAACCACAGCAGATCGTAGGGCGCGAATGCTCTCGCTGCCTCGATCGCTCGCGGGACGGTCAGCGCATAGTTGGCGTCAACCATAAAGATGGTATCGGGCCCAATGCGCTCGCGGACTGCCTTCACCCGGGCCACATCCTCCGCAAGGTCGTCCTTGCCGACTTTGATCTTCACCGCCGTGAAGCCGGCCTTTATATAAGAATCGATGCTGGCCAGGAGCTGATCGAGGGTTAAGTTTAGGTCGATGCCGCCCCGATAGGCCTTGGCGGTCTTCCCTGCCGCACCAGCCATCTGCCACAGCGGCAGGCCACTGCGCCGACCCTTGATATCCCACAACGCAATGTCGACCGCCGATATCGCGAAGGATGCGACGCCACCTCGTCCGACATAGTGGATGTGCCAGAGCATGCCGTCATAGAGCGTCTCGATCCCGGTCGCGTCGCGTCCCCGCAGGAAGGGCGCCAGGTCGTGCTCGATCATTGCCTTGATAGCATAGCCGCCCTTGCCGCCGGTGTAGGTGTATCCGGTGCCCTCGCTGCCATCGGCAAGCCTCAACGTGACGGTCACCAGCTCGAAATGTGTGTGCGCGCCGTGCTTGGCATCGGTCATCACCTCACGCAGCGGGACCCGGAATAGCCGGGTCTCGACCTCCTTGATCTCGGTGCCGTTCATGCTGCTTCCATCGAGCTTTTCGTCGGACCATAATTGCACCAAGCTTGCCAACTGGCAACCACTCTGCTCATTTCATCCACATAAGCTGCGGCTTTCCAGAGAACTGGTGGACCATGGCCTCCGATTTGGTCCGACAAAACAGTCAACGCGCTTGTGCTTTGGTCCGATTTACTTTTTAATGGGTCACCGCTGGGAGGATGAAAGCTTGCTGGAATTGGGAGACCGTCCTGAGATGCCCGCGGCAATTCTCGCCGCCCGGGCGGCCGACGCGATGGTGGCTGGAATCGAGGCCGACATCACGTCCGGACGGATTGGCGACGGCAGCTACCTGCCGGCCGAGCGCGAACTTATGATCGCGTATGGCGTGGGCCGGGGCGTTGTGCGTGAGGCGATTGCGCGCCTGGCCAGCCGCGGCTTGGTGGAAGCCCGTCCACGCTTCAGGCCAGTTGCGCGCAGGCCGGGCCTGGATGCCGCGCTCGGCGCGCTTGAGGGCATTGTCGGCCATCTGCTGAGCGACCAGGCAGGCGTGAAGAACCTCTATGACGTGCGCGTCTTCCTCGAGGCGTCCCTGGCACGCAACGCGGCCATCCATGCCCGCAAGGAAGACATCGCAGCACTCGGGGCCGCCCTGGCCATGAACGAGGCGGCTATTCCGGACTCGCAGAATTTCTACGCAACCGACGTGGCTTTTCATGCCGCGCTTTACGATATCGCCCGAAACCCGGTGCTGCCTGTGGTGCACAAGGCATTCACCGCGTGGCTTTCGCCGCAGTGGATGCGCATGCCCCGATCGCCCGAACGGAACCGCGTGAATTTCCTCAGCCACCGGGAAATCTGCATGGCCATCATCGAGCGCGATCCCGATGGCGCCGAGCGGGCGCTGCTCAACCACCTTTCGGCGGCCTGGGAGTATGTGCGCGGTACATTCGAAAGCCGTGAGGCGCCTGAGGCATGACGCAGTCCTTTGACCATATCGTGGTGGGCGGCGGGGCAGCCGGATGCGTCGCGGCGGCAAGGCTGGTCAAAGCAGGGAGGCGAACCCTGTTGCTGGAGGCCGGCCATTCCCACCATCACCCCCTGCTCGACATGCCTCCCGGCATCTTCAAGATGATCAACGGCTCGAAATTCATGCGCTATCACCGCACAGAGCCGCAAGCCCACCTAGACGGCCGCGTCCATGAAATCTCGCAAGGCAACGTGCTGGGTGGCGGCACCTCGGTCAACGCCCAGGTCTATATGAGAGGCCGCTCGGCTGATTACGACGAGTGGGACGAGATGCTGCGCGGCAACAATGCCGGCGTACGCTGGAACTGGCAGGCGGTGCTGCCGCACTTCACCGGGATGGAGGGAAACAATCGGCTCGGCGGCGAACTGCATGGCAGCGAAGGTCCGCTGCTGGTCTCGGATCCCGGCCACATCGATGATGTTTCGCGATGGTTCGTCCAGGCGGTCCAAGGACTGGGACTCCCGTACAACCATGATTTCAACGGCCCGTCGCAGCGCGGCGTCGGCTTCTACCAGTTCATGAACCGGCGCGGAAAGCGAAGCAGCGCCGCCTACGCTTTCATCGAGCCTCTGACGAATGATCCTAAGCTGACGCTGAAACTCAATTGCACTGTCAGTCGGCTGCTGATCGAAAACGGGCGGGTCACGGGCGTCGTTTACTCCGACGCATCGGGCGCCGAGCGTACCAGTTATGCGGATGCCGACGTGATTGTCTCGTCCGGCGCCCTCATCTCGCCGAAACTGCTCATGCTGTCGGGCATCGGCCCTGCCGACGCGCTTGCCAGGTATGGCATTGCTTGCGCCGCCGACCTGCCAGGGGTCGGCGAAAATCTGGTCGACCATCCGGAGGTCCCGATCATCGCCACGGCAAACGGCCCTTACGGTTATTTCAGGCAAGGCCAAGGCTGGCGGATGATCAGGAATGGCCTCCATTTCAAGCTCTTCGGCACCGGCACGATCCTCTCGGCCGGAGTCGAGGCCGGCGCCTTCGTCAACCCGGCCGATCCGCACGGTGAACCAACGATCCAGGCCTTCTGCGTTCCGCACGTCTATCTGGATCGCGATATCCTCACCCTCGTCGAGAACACCTATGGGCTTACCGTCACGACGGTTGTGGTGAAGCCTAAGTCGCGTGGTTTTGTGAGGCTGCGGTCGGCGGACCCGAAGGACATGCCGGTCGTTTCGCCCAATCTGCTCAAGCATCCAGACGACATGCGGGAGATGATCTCGGGTCAGCGTTATTTCCTGCAGGCGTTCCAGACCAAGCCGCTCGGCGATCGGGTCAAGGCCATTGCCGTGCCAAGTCAGGATGATCTCAGCGATGAGGCGCTGGCAAAACATTGCAAACGCTTCGTCAAGACCAACTACCATCCGGCCGGCACGTGCCGAATGGGCTCGGACAGCGACCGGATGGCGGTGCTGGACGCGGCGATGCGCGTGCGCGGGGTGGACAATCTGCGGGTTGCCGACATGTCGGCCTGTCCGAACATCAATGCCGGCAACACGGCCGCGCCGGCGATGATGCTGGGCGATCGATGCGCCGATTTCATCCTGGAGGCGGCATAGCGCCCCATCCAATTGCAAACAGCGGCGTCGCCGCAGCCTTCAGGGCCGAATGATGAGGAAGTCCATGGTCGCAGAAAGCGACAATCAAGGAGGAAAGAGCATGATCATTACCCGTCGAAAACTACTGGTAGGCTCCGCCGCCGGCGCGGTCGCGCTGATGCTCGGCTCACGCGCCTTTGCGGCGCTGCCGCCACTCGCCAAGAAGGACAAGTACAAGGTCGGTTTCGCCCAGACGGAAAGCAACAATCCGTGGCGCCTTGCCGAGACCAAGAGCATGCGGGACGAAGCCGCCAAGCTCGGCCATCAACTGGTTTACACGGATGCCGCCGGATCGTCGGCCAAGCAGGCTTCCGATGTGAACTCGATGATCGCGCAGGGCGTCGACGCCATCTTCCTGCCGCCGCGCGAGGACAAGCCCCTGGTGCCGGTTATCCTGGCGGCGCGCGATGCCGGCATACCGGTGTTCCTGGTCGACCGCGACGTTGACCACACGATGGCCAAACCGGGCGAGGATTACGTCTGCTTCATCGGGTCGGATTTCATCGAGGAGGCGACCCGTATCGGCGAATGGCTGGTCAAGAACGCCAATGGCAAGTCGAAGATCATCGAACTGGAAGGCACGACCGGCGCCTCGGCGGCCACCGATCGCAAGAAGGGCTTCGACGATTTCATCGCCAAGCATTCGGAGTTCACTATCCTGGCGTCTCAGTCCGGCGACTTCGCCCGCGACAAGGGCCGGCAGGTTGCCGAGACGCTGCTTCAGGCGCACCCCGATGCGGATATCATCTACGCGCACAATGACGAGATGGCGCTGGGTGCAATCGCCGCTTTGGAAGCCGCCGGCAAGACCCCAGGCAAGGATGTGCTGATCTTGTCGATCGACGGCGAGAAGGAAGGCGTACAGGCGATCATCGACGGCAAGATCGGCGCCATCTGCGCCTGCAGCCCGCTGTTCGGGCCGAAGGCCTTCGCCACGATGGCCGATTATGCCGCCGGCAAAAAGATCCCGCCCTTTATTAAGAACGAGGATGCCTTCTTCGACCCGACGAATGCGAAGAAGGACTTCGATATTGCATTCTGATATCCACCCTGTTTCCAGCTGCCCTACCCGCTCCGGCGGGTAGGGTTTGGAGTTTGCCGATGATCACTCAGCCGGATCAAGCAGCGCTGCTCCTGGACATGCGTGACATCCAGAAGCGTTTTGCCGGTATCCCTGCCTTGGCCGGTGCCTCACTCCAGGTCCTTCCGGGCGAGGTCCACGCACTCATCGGCCAGAATGGTGGGGGCAAGTCGACCCTTATCAAGGTGCTCACCGGTTACCACCGTCGGGATGGGGGTCAGGTGCTGTTCGAGCAGAGGCCGTTCGAGGTCGGGTCTCCGCATGAGGCGCAGGTCAGCGGCATCAGTACCATCTACCAGGAAATCAATCTCGTCCCGCTCCGCTCTGTAACCGAGAACATCTGCCTCGGACGCGAGAAACGCCGTCGGGGACTGCTCGACTGGAGCGCGATGCATGCTGAAGCCGAGCGCCTGCTCAGCCGGTTCTCGATCCGCATTGATGTGCGCCGCCCGCTCGGCGACTTCAATACCGCCACGCAGCAGATGGTGGCGATTGCCCGCGCCATCGGCTTTTCCGCCCGCCTCGTGATCATGGATGAGCCGACCTCCTCGCTGGACGAGCGTGAAGTCTCAGTTTTGTTCAGCGTCGTCCGGCAGCTCAAGGCCGAAGGCGTCTCGGTTCTATTCGTCAGCCACAAGCTCGACGAGCTCTACGAGGTATGCGACCGGGTCACGATCATGCGCGATGGCCACACGGTGCGCAGCGCTGCGATGAGCGACATCGGCAAACTGGAACTGGTCGCGGCCATGCTTGGCCGCGATGTCGCGGTGGTCGACGGCCACGCGACTGCGTTCGGCGCGCGCGATCGTTCGAGGATAGGCGATGTGCTGTTTACCGCGCAAGGGCTGTCGGCCGGCCAGTCGGTTCGCAATGTGACCTTCGATGTGCGCCGCGGGGAGATTGCCAGCTTTGCCGGCTTGCTCGGCGCCGGCCGCACCGAAACAGCTCGCCTTGTATTCGGCGCCGACCGCCTGAAGGCCGGCGAGATGACGATGGAAAGGGCATCCTACCATCCTGAGCGAGCCGCCGACGCAATCGCCGCCGGAATGGGGTTCTGCACAGAAGACCGCAAAGCCGAAGGCATCGTGCCGGAGATGACGGTGGCGGAAAACATAACGCTGGCACTGCTGCCGAAGATCAGTCGCAACGGCATCCTGAACGAAGACCGGCAGCGCGAGATCGTCGCGCGCTTCATTCGCGACCTCGGCATCAAATGCTCCGGTCCCAACCAGAAGGTCCGCGAACTCTCAGGCGGCAACCAGCAAAAGGTGCTGCTGGCCCGGTGGCTGGCGATGAACCCGAAGCTGCTCATCCTCGACGAGCCGACACGCGGCATCGATGTCGGGGCTAAAGGCGAGATCCAGCGCCTCATTCTGAAGCTTGCCGACGATGGGCTCGGCGTCCTGATGATCTCCTCGGAAATCGAGGAGGTAATGGAAGGGGCGGATCGCATATTCGTGCTGCGCGAAGGGGTGAGCGTGGCCGAACTGGAAGGCCAGGCGGCCAACGTGGAGGACGTACTCGCGGCGATGGCGCATGGCGGTTCGCCGGTGGAGGCGGCAGCTTGAGCGATCTGGCCACACCATCCCCTGCCAACGACGCCGGCGCCCGCGGTTTCAATCTGTTCGGCTTTCTGGCGCGCTACGGAACGGTGATCGCGCTGATGCTGCTGATCGCCTTCAATCTCGGCTATACTCGCAATTTTGCGACGCTGCAGACGCTCAACGTCAATCTGACCCAGGTCTGCACCATTGTGATCGTCGCGGTGGGAATGACGCTGGTGATCGCCACCGGCGGCATCGACCTGTCGGTTGGTTCGCTGATGGCTATCTCCGGCGCACTGGCGCCAATGATCTTCATGGGCAAGATCTTCCCGGTCGGGAACACCTACCTGGCGGTCGTCGTGGCGATGGTCGTCTCGATCTTCGTTGCCGGCCTGTTGGGACTGTTCAACGGGTGGCTCGTCTCCCGCTTCCGCATCCAGCCGATCGTCGCAACGCTTGTGCTGTTCATCGCGGGGCGCGGGATCGCGCAGGTCATGACCAACGGCAATCTGCAGACCTTCCGCGTGCCGCAATTCCAATGGATCGGCCTGGCCCGCCCACTCGGCATTCCGGCACAGGTCATCATCATGGCCGTGCTGGTTGCAGCGGCGGCGTGGGCTCTTCACCGCACGGTATTCGGGCGAAGCATCCTGGCCGTCGGGGGCAACGAAAAGGCCTCGGAACTCGCTGGCATCGCCGTAGCGAGGATCAAGCTCGCGGTCTATGCGATCAGCGGCCTTTGCGCGGGGCTGGCCGGTCTCGTCGTCATCGCGATCAACTCCTCCAGTGACGCAAATCTTGTCGGGCTGGGCATGGAATTGGACGCCATCGCGGCTGTCGCAGTGGGCGGTACGCTGCTCAGCGGCGGCAAGGCGACGATTATCGGCACCCTGCTCGGCGCGCTGACCATTCAGTTGGTCCGTTACACGCTGCTCGCCAATGGTGTGCCCGATGCCGCTGCGCTCGTGGTCAAGGCCGCTATCATCGCATTCGCCGTCTGGCTGCAGCAGCAACACAGAGTGTAGTTATGAACAGCGCCCGACTGATTGGCATAGTCGGCACCTACGGTGTCGTTGTCGCGCTTGCAGCCTTGGTGCTGTTCGGATTCTTGCGCTACGAACGTTTCCTGGGCTTCTTCAATGTGATGAGCGTTCTGCGCTACAACTCGATGTTCGCGCTCGTCGCGCTCGGCATGTGCTTCGTGATCATGACCGGGGGCATCGACCTGTCGGTCGGCTCCGTCGCCGCCTTGGGCAGCGTCGCTTCCGCGCTGGCGAGCCCCCACGGCATAGCAGCTGGTGTTGCAGCTGGCGTGGGCGCCGGCTTGGCAGCCGGGCTGATCAACGCGCTCTTGGTTACGCGCGCAAACCTGATGCCATTCATCGCCACGCTTGCCACCATGCTGGCCGCAAGCGGCTCGGCGTTGCTTCTGGCTGGCAACCAGTCCGTTTCGGTGTCCTATGATTCAGGTTTCACCGCCATCGGCCAAGGAAACTTCTGGATCTTCCCGATCCCGGCGGTCATCGCCCTGGTTGCGTATGTGGTCGGATCGGTCGTCCTGAATTACACCAGCACGGGACGGACGGTGCTGGCCATCGGGGGCGGCGAAGATGCATCGCGGCTGATGGGGCTGCGCACGGACCGCATCAAATTTCTCGTCTATGTCGCAAGCGGTTGCCTGGCCGGGCTCGCGGGCGTCGTTCTCGCTTCGCAGTTCGGCGCAGGCCAGCCAATCGAGGGCGTCGGCTGGGAGTTGTCTGCCATCGCTGCCGTGGTCGTGGGCGGGACGCTGCTTACCGGCGGCTCGGGCTCAGTCATGACCACGCTGGCCGGTGTGCTCCTGCTCGGCATCCTTTTCAACATCCTGAACTTTGAAAACGGGTTGGGTTGGATCTCCCTCTCGGCCTACTGGCAGTCCGTCATCCGGGGGCTCTTCCTGCTGGTCGTGGTGCTGCTCCAGGCGCGGCTGACCGGACGGCGCGGAAGCTGGCCCGCGACGACAAGTGGCCCATGAGCGCCGCTAAAGTGCAACGCTAATTGCCGTCGTTGCATCTGTCCGTTTGCCGAAGAAACCTCGCGGATAATCCCCAAAATGCAAGTCCCAGAGGCATGGTGAGGAGCCCACATGCGAGGGTCCGAAAATGCGCATTTATAGCCATTGCAGTCCGCGATACGCGCCACCCACTTAGCAGCCTTGTGCCTTCAGGGACCGGACCATGCGAACAACTCACTCAAAACCTGCCATTGAAAAGCTGACGAAGCGCGAAGCTTCCGGACCGAAGCATCTGTTGCTGGTCCTTGCGTCCCACTTCGCTCATTGGAAGCCGTTTTTGGACAGTCGGCTTCGAACTCGGCCGCCTTGTTCGGACCCGAAACCGTGTTGGCGAAATACCGCATCCGATCGGGCGCGCCCGATCTTCGTTGCTCAGTCCAGCGCCCTTGCGTGAGCGGCTTCTGTCAAACCGATTGGCCGAGCCTTTGTTCCGGTGGTGGACTGTCTGCGATCCGGGTGGCGAACGAGGATCAAGGAAGGAACAAGGGGGCCGTGCCCAAGTTCGGGGCGATGTTCCACCGCCGCCGATGAACTCGAGCGGCTGCGCAGCAACAACCGAGGCACGGGATCATGACCGTTCAGATTCGACTTTCCGAGATCGACCACGCCAGGCGCGAAGATCATGGCGACGGTGCCTGGAGCATCGCACCGGACCTGGGTTATTTGCGGCTGGCAATCGTCAATGTCGTGTTCTTCGGCGCACCGCGCAGCGGAGATCGGAACTGGGTGCTAATAGATACGGGGTTGCCGACGTCGAGAAGCAGTATTCTTGCGGTCGCGGAAAAGCGGTTTGGCACCAACGCACGGCCTGCCGCGGTTATCCTGACACACGGCCATTTTGACCATGTGGGAACGGTTCTGGACCTCGCGAATAGGTGGGAGGTGCCCGTCTTCGCGCATCGACTCGAGTGGCCCTATTTGGACGGAACTGAATCTTATCCGCCACCGGATCCCTGGGTCGGGGGCGGACTGATGGCGCTGCTTTCGCCGCTCTTTCCGCGCGGGCCGATCGATCTTGGCAACCGATTGGAACTCTTGCCCGCCGACGGATCGGTCCCCGGAATGCCCGGATGGCAATGGCTGCACACACCCGGGCACGCCCCTGGTCACATTTCGCTCTGGCGCGAGGAAGACCGCTCGCTGATCGTAGGGGACGCTTTCATCACCACCGGTCAGGAGTCCGTCTATGAGGTCGCCGTCCAGGATCTCGAGATGCACGGTCCGCCGCGCTACTTCACGCCGGACTGGGATGCGGCGGAAAGATCTGTGAAGCGTCTGGCTGCCCTGAACCCTCAGATGGTCATCACTGGACACGGTGCGGCTGCCGCTGGAGTGGGCATGCGTAAAGCTCTTGACAGTCTGGCTGAGCGCTTCACGGTGTTCGCCGTCCCGCCGAAATCAAAATTCGTACGCGAGCCAGCGACGGCTGCAAATAGCTGAGGTAACCGAGCCGCCGTCGTTGTGAATATGGTCACGTTGGACAACTCCATCTCTCGAGCAGGTAGAGTTCCCCCCTCGGGTCGCGCCCATGTCGCCCAAACACTGACAAGCGGAACAATCCCGGGAGGCGCCAGTTAGGCGTCGCACGCTTGGGCGACTTGCGGCCAGCCCCGAAAAAATCCCGCGTCAGGAGCAGACGTCAGATGGAAAACGAGCACCCCGAAGGACGTGTCCTCTCCGCCGGCGCGGCGATCGGCAAGAAGTTCGGGCCCCCACCGGTCGTCACGAGCCATGACTGGCGTCGATTCGCTCATGGGCCAAAACCGTGGAGCGGTCCCGGCTCCACCAGCTTGATGGGGTGATCGACTTAGCTGTGCTCCATCGCCGTGCCGCCGAATTGGAGTTTGTGCACGAGCCAGCGAGGAGGAACAAACCTGGGAAGCGCCAGTTAGGTCCTTCGTCCGGCGGAGGGCGGCACCCCGGCCACGCGCCTTGAAGTTGGTTCAGAGAAAGGCTTCAGATGAGAAGTGCCAAGAGCGCGTGCCCCAAGAACGCGTCCTCTCCAGGATTGGTGGCCGAGCAAGTGTTGTTGCGATCCAGCTCCAAGCCGGGGCGGCAACTGCTCTGGATCCCGGCAATCGCATTCTTGCCCGGTTGCGCGGGGGGTGTGCTCGACCCGCAAGGACCCATTGGCTCGGGCAACCGCACGATCCTCTTGAACTCACTGGCGGTGATGCTGGTGATCGTTGTTCCGACGCTTGTTGCGCTCTTGGCCTTCGCATGGAAATTCCGCGCCTCGAACAGCGACGCGCGCTATGACCCGGAGTTCACCTATTCGGGGCGCATCGAGTTGATCGTCTGGTCGATCCCCACGCTCACCATCCTTTTCCTGGGCGGGCTGATCTATTACGGATCGCACCAGCTCGATCCGCGCAAACCGATCCCTTCCGCGCAGCCGCCGCTCGACATCCAGGTGGTGGCGCTCGACTGGAAATGGCTGTTCCTCTATCCCGAGCAGGGCGTGGGCGCTGTCAATCAATTGGTTATCCCCGCCGGCGTTCCAGTTCATTTCAAGCTGACCTCGGCCAGCGTGATGAACACGTTCTTCGTGCCCCAGCTTGGCAGCATGGTCTACGTCATGAACGGCATGCAGACCGAGTTGCATCTGCAGGCCGACCGCGAGGGCAGCTTTTTCGGCCAGTCGGCGCACTTCAGCGGCGACGGCTTCTCGGACATGAACTTCAGCGTGAGCGCGGTTTCAGCCGATGCCTTCACCCGCTGGACGTCGTCGCTGCGTGGCGGGGGCGGCGTGCTCAACGCGAATGCCTACCGCGAGCTCGCCCGGCAAAGCACCAACGTGCCGCCGTCCACGTTCGGTCATGTTCAGCCCGGGCTGTTCGATGCCGTCGCTCAGCAGATATTGCCCCCGGGTCCGGGGCCGGCCGAAAGTGCCGCCGGCGGCGAGCCACAGGTGAGCCCAAAGGCATTGCCCGCGGCGGCGCCGCCGACGGGGCATCATCCACAGGCAGAAGGGGCGGAATGACGATGCTGGGCAAGCTCGACTCGTCGGCCATTCCCTTCGATCAACCCATCCCGCTCGTCGCGGCTCTCGGCGTCTTTCTGGCAGGGGTCGCCGTGCTTGGATGGATAACGGTGAAGGGCTACTGGCCCTATCTGTGGAACGAGTGGATAAGCTCGGTCGACCACAAGCGCATCGGCGTGATGTACATTGTGCTGGCGATGCTCATGCTTCTGCGTGGCTTCATCGATGCCATCATGATGCGCACGCAACAGGTGCTGGCGATCCACGGGCCGGGCTACCTGCCGCCGGAGCATTACGACCAGATCTTTTCCGCGCACGGCACGATTATGATCTTCTTCGCGGCGATGCCTTTCATGATCGGCCTGATGAATTTCGCCGTACCGCTGCAGCTTGGCATACGCGATGTAGCCTTTCCGACACTCAATTCCGTCAGCTTCTGGCTGACGGCTTCCGGAGCCCTGCTGGTCAACATCTCGCTTGTCATCGGTGAGTTCGCGCGCACCGGCTGGCTGCCCTATGCCCCCTTGTCGGAGACCACCTACTCGCCGGGCGTCGGTGTCGATTACTATCTGTGGTCGATCCAGATCTCCGGCGTCGGCACGCTGCTTACCGGCGTCAACCTGGTGACGACCATCCTAAAGATGCGTGCGCCTGGTATGGGCTACCTGCGAATGCCGATGTTCTGCTGGACCTCGCTCGCGTCCAACCTGCTCATCGTCGCAGCCTTCCCGATCCTCACCGCCACGCTGGCGATGCTGACGCTGGACCGCTATCTCGGCTTCCATTTCTTCACCAACGAAGCCGGCGGAAATCAGATGATGTTCGTCAACCTGATCTGGGCCTGGGGCCATCCCGAGGTCTACATTCTGGTGCTTCCCGCCTTCGGCATCTTCTCCGAGGTCTTCTCGACATTCTCGTCAAAGCCGCTGTTCGGATACCGTTCGATGGTCGCGGCCACGATGTTCATCTGCATCGTCTCGTTCATGGTCTGGCTGCATCATTTCTTCACCATGGGCGCCGGAGCAGACGTCAACGCCGCCTTCGGCATCGCCACGTCGGTCATCGCCGTCGGCACCGGGGTGAAGATCTACAACTGGCTCTTCACCATGTATGGCGGGCGCATCCGCTTCGACACGCCGATGCTTTGGGCGCTGGGCTTCGTGACCACCTTCACCGTCGGCGGCATGACCGGCGTTCTGCTTGCCGTTCCACCGGCCGACTTCGTGCTGCACAACTCCCTTTTCCTCGTCGCGCATTTCCACAACGTCATCATTTCGGGCGTGCTGTTCGGCGCGTTCGCCGGCTTCACCTACTGGTTTCCCAAGGCGTTCGGATTCCGCTTGCACGAAGGCTGGGGCAAGGCCGCATTCTGGGTCACCTTGGCCGGCTACATGCTGGTCTTCGTGCCGCTCTATATCGTCGGTCTGCTCGGCATGACGCGGCGCCTGCAGCATATCGACATGGATCTTTGGGCGCCATGGCTGGTGGTGGCCGTGTTCGGCGTGCTGGTGATGATCGCCGGCGCCGCACTGCAGATCATGCAACTCGCCGTTTCGATCCGACATCGCGACAAGCTTCGCGATGAGACAGGCGACCCATGGGACGGGCGTTCACTGGAATGGTCGACGTCTTCCCCTCCCCCCGTTTTCAACTACGCGCGGCTGCCTTACGTCGAGGATGAAGAGCCCTACTGGCGCATCAAGCAACGGGCAAGGGAGGAGAAGAGGCCCGGTGCGGAGGAAGGATACGAGCCTATCGAGATGCCGCGCAACAGCCCGACAGGCTTCGTCACCGCCTTCTTCAGCACGCTGATCGGGTTCGCGCTGATCTGGCACATATGGTGGCTGGCGATCGTCGGCTTCATCGGCGCCTACGCGACCTTCGTCGTCTTCGCCTGGCGCGATCATGGGGATTATGAGATTCCCGCCGAAGAGGTCGCGCGCATCGACGATGACCACAAGGCCGCACAGTCAGCCCGGCTGCGGCGCTGGGAGCGGCCGGCATGAGCGATCACGCGCTACCCGGCGACTTCAGCGCGGGCACCCAGGCCCGAGACCCCTATCGGCTTGGTCAGGGCGGCCGACACGGCGTGCGCTCCGCGACCGGCCACGGTGAAGGCGGCCCGGCCTCGAAATTCGTCACCGTGGCATATGGCTTCTGGATCTTTCTGCTGTCCGACATCATCATATTCTCGGCCTTCTTCGCGGCGTATGCCGTGCTTGCCAAGGCGACCGCCGGCGGACCGACCGGCAAGGATTTGTTCGAGCCCACCCGCGTTGCGGTGCAGACGGGCCTTCTGCTCACGTCGAGCTTCACCGGTGGCCTGGCGACACTCGCGACCCATCGCAGATCGATGGCTGCCACGCAGGCCTGGCTGCTCGTCACCGGATTGCTCGGGGCAGCCTTCCTGTTTCTGGAGGTACAGGAATTCGCGGCGATGATCGGCGAGCAGGCGGGGCCTTCGCGCAGCGCATTTCTATCAGCCTTCTTTGCGCTCGTTGGCTGCCACGGCACCCATGTCGGGCTGGGGCTGCTCTGGCTGGGCACAATGATGGCGCAGCTATGGGTCAAGGGTTTTCGGTCGGATATTTTGCGGCGGCTCCACTGCTTCGGGCTTTTCTGGCACGCACTCGACATCATCTGGGTCGCCATCTTCACCCTGGTCTATCTGTTGGGAGCATCGCCATGACCGACACCGAGAGCAGGCCCGGCGAGATGCAGGACCGCCGCGATTCCGCACCGGGCGAGGAACGTATAACCGAGCACGAAGTGGCTGGAGGGCTGTTGGGCTATGTGATCGGCTACGGCCTGGCCATCCTGCTCACGATCGCGTCATTCCTGGCGGCTCAAACCGATCTGATTTACCAGCCGGCGGTGATTTCGGCCCTGGTGGTGCTCGCTGTTGCGCAGATGGGTGTGCATCTAGTCTTTTTTCTGCACCTGACCACCGGGCCGGACAACACCAACAACATCCTGGCCTTGGCCTTCGGCGTGCTGATCGTTGCGCTGGTGGTCCTGGGCTCGGTTTGGATCATGGCCCACCTGAACGAGAACATGGCCGCCATGACGGCCCATCAAGCCGGAACGATGCCTTAAACCTCGCCCTGCTAGTCTTGGCTGAGGTGATATGAAGCTGGTACATTGTACCGCCGGGGTGGAGATAAAAGGCTCGTCAGACCTCGTGCTTTGGCTGAACTGCACGTATGGCATCTAGCGCCAAGCGAACGGCATCGATGCCTGAGACGCGGGGCTCGATCCGCCTGAAAATCACGCGGCCGTTTCGGTACTCCAGGCCCAACACCTTCCTGTCCCGCCAGCGTGACGCCAGAGGCTTGTTGCGCAAGGTGATCGCGACGGCTTCGGGCCCAACATCAACTTTGCCGACACCCAGTTCCGACGCTGCTATCCGCAACCTGGTAAGTTCCAGCAGAACGGTCACTTCGCCAGGCATGTCACCAAAGCGGTCCTCGAGCTCCTCGCTGAATGCATCAAGGTCCAAGTCAGAACGAATACGAGAGAGCCGCGCATAGAGGCCAACACGGACAGTAGGCTCGTTTACATAGCTTTCGGGAAAAGCCCCTTTTGCAGGCACGTTGATGTTGGCAAGTTGCCTGTTGGGGTCGGCCCCTTCTCCAGCCGCCGAGACCGCCCGCTCCAGCAAGTGCTCGTAGAGGCCCACTCCGATCAGTTTCATATGCCCAGCCTGATCTTCGCCGAAGAGATCGCCGGCGCCGCGCAGGTCGAGGTCCCTTTGACTGATTGCCAGGCCGGAGCCAAGCCGATCGAGCGCAAGCATTGTCGAAAGCCGGGCCCTGGTGCCGTCGGCCAGCTCAACGCCAGGTTCCGTCAGAAGAAACGCAGCCGCTTGCATCGCTCCTCTACCGACCCGACCCCGTAGCTGGTGCAACTGCGCCAGACCGAACCGGTCCGGGCGCCAGACAATGATGGTGTTGGCTCGAGGTACATCGAGCCCACTCTCGATGATGTCGGTGCTCAACAAAATGTCGCCATCACCGTCAGCGAATCCGACCATGACTTCGTCCAGCTGCCTCCCTTTCATTTCACCGTGCGCCGTCATGACGCCGAGTTCCGGCACCAGCCTGTTCAGCTGGTCAGAGACCGGGCCAATGTCCTCGATGCGAGGAACCACGAAGAAACTCTGTCCACCCCTGTGAAATTCACGCAAGAGGGCCGCGCGCACCGATGCTGGATCGAACGCTGCCAGGATCGTGCGGACGGGACGTCTTTTGGCGGGCGGAGAGTTTAGAACGCTGACATCCTGGATGCCCGACAGCGCCGATTGCAGCGTCCGCGGTATCGGGGTGGCGCTCATGCTCAGCGTGTGAAGGCAGGGCGCCATGTTCCGCAGGGCCAGCTTCAACTTGACGCCGAACCGGTGCTCCTCGTCAATCACCAGCAGTCCAAGATTGGCGAAAGTGACGCTCCTGGACGCCAAGGCCTGAGTACCCACGACGATCGTAACCTGGCCGCTCCGCAGGCCCTCCTTTGCCGCTTTTGCCTTTGCTGCCCCGACCATCCTTGACAGGTGGGCGACCTGCAGGCCCGTTCCTGCGAAACGGCGGCTGAACGTCTCATAGTGCTGTCGTGCCAACACGGTTGTCGGCGCTATGACCGCAACCTGTTTCCCGCAGAGGGCGGCGGCGGCGCAAGCACGCAAAGCCACCTCTGTCTTGCCGAAGCCAACATCACCGCAGACGAGCCGGTTCATTGTTCTCCCCGAGGAAAGGTCGTCGAGCACAGCGCGGATGGCGGCGGCCTGGTCAGGAGTCTCGGTATAGGGAAATTTCGCCGCAAAACGGGCCAAGTCCGCGCGGGAGGGCTTGATGATCTCGGCGGGCTGGCTGGACCTCATCTCGGCAAGGCCCACCAGGCGCTTGGCCAGCCTGTCGATCTCGCGCAACGCAGCCTCGCGTCGCTTGGGCCAGCCCTCGCCGTTGAGGCGATCGAGCGACACTGCCTCCGGTTCCGAGCCGTAGCGCCATATTTTCCCAAAGTCGTCGACCGGAACCAGCAAGGAAGCCCCGCCATGATATTCCAGCCTGACAACATCCTGGTGCTGACCAGCCAAGTCGACCTGTTCGACCGCCGCGAGCACGCCCAGGCCATGGTCTTCATGGACGACGACGTCGCCGATGCGCAACTCGGGTTCGAGTATGCTTGCGGCCATGCCGGCATCCGCCTTCAACGCAGGGCCAAACAGGTCGGCTGCGGCGACCATCGCGATACCGGATTGCGCGTCGACAAACCCTTCATCGAGGACGAAGCCAGCCTTGAGAAGAGAGCCTCTCGCGGCGGAAAGTATTTGCGGTAAGTCGACCGCTTCCTCAGCCCGCCGGCCTAGCTTTCTATTGAGCAGGCGATCTGCTCGCTGCAGTTCAGAGGCATCGCCGGTCAACACCACCCTGGCCCCGGCGCTTGTCTGCCTTGTCACGAATTCAGCGATTTCGTACCCGGGCCGGGCCTGGCGAAAGAATTTGGGAACTCGCTCGGCAGAAACGGCAAGTCTCGTGGAGCGGTTGCACATGGAAGCATCCCACTCTTCACGCGACAGGTAAAATTGTTCCGGCAAAGGTTTCTCGCGCCCGGCAGCCTCCTGCCTGGCACGGCGTGCATCCTCGATCAGGTCCAGAATTTTGTCGAGCGGCTGCCCGTCGATCCCTTCAAGGAAGGAGATCGAGGCGCTCGACGCACTGTCGAAGACAGATGGCATCGCGCCAAATAATGCGACCAGGCGCTCTTCCATCGACGTCGCGCGCATCGCTGTCAGCTCAGGATGATCACCAGCTTTAAACATCAGCTCGGATGCCGGTCCGACAGCAATCGAGTCTCGAACCTGGTCGCTGAGCTGACTGATCGGATCGTAGGTTTTGAGCTCTCGAATGCAGCTGTCTGGGCCAAGGACGACGCGAACGGGGTCCTCCGCGCCAGCGGGGAAGATGTCCATGAGATCGCCCCGAAAAGCTATTTCACCCGGTTCGTCGACCCTCTCGTCGACGACATAGCCAAAAGCTTCGGACCTTGTTCTGAAATCATCCCGGTCGAACTTTTGTCCCACCTCCAGAATTGCGAAACCGCCAGCAATGACCTGGGCGGGCGGCACCCGCTGCAGACTGGCTTCGATCGACATTACAGCGATGCGCGCACGATCGGGCTTCGTTGCCATGTGACACAACGCACGAAGCCTCCGCCCCATATTGGCGCGTGTGGGCCACACCCTGTCGTAAGGCAGGCAATCCCAGGACGGCAGCAAGATGATCTCCGCGTGCGGCAGGAACTGACGCAAAGCCCCGACGATCTCGTCGGCGCTGCGTTCCGAGGCAGTTATATGGATAATGTGCTTGTGCCGGCTGGCCTCCAGCCCACCGGCCAGCGCTGCCGCGATAGCTGAAGATGGCGGGACGCCGTGCTCTATCGTAAACCCGCTGTCATCCGTGTGATCGATTTGTTCGACATCCGTCCGCGAAATATGCCTGTTCACTGAAATCTCACCTTGTCCCCAGAAGAACGTCAGCACAGCGACCCCGTTCCTGGCGGCGCGCATTAAAGTGTTCCAGGACGGGGCAGCCGGTGCGGCGTTGATGCATTGCTTCCTAGCTGCCCTAAGAACTGGCGGCTGTGAATCACGCTCGACGCCGGCAGAACGCTCTGTGCGTCGGGCCATGCCGCGCGGTGGCCCGTCCGCCGGAGTTAGTATGTGCACATGCTGAATTGCCGAAATGTCGATAACCACGCGAGGGATTGTCGAGAAAGCTGTTCGAGTTCGTCCTCGTCCGTTATCCCAGCTTGGTAGTAAGCCAGGATGCGCGATGCACTCCGTTCTCTCTTGGTTTCGGTCTCGTTTTTTGGGGTTGCTGCGCGCCAAAACGCGGCTCAGTACGGCCAGCTCTGATGGGGTGAAGGCGTCTCTATGCTTGCATCAACTCCGCGCCGCCCGCCTCGGGTGGGGAGCCGAGGCGGGCTGAAGCTGTGGGGATCCAGCTTCCGATGCCGGGCAACAGGCGATTGTGCAAGAGGGATTGTCCGGCGCGGCCCAACGCAGGATGGACAGAATGTTCCGGGAGTTTTGGTGAGGCGAAAATAATTGGCCAAGAGCCAGAAGCACGGCGCAGGATACGGCATGTAAGACTTGCCGGCGTGCGATCCAGTCAGCAGCTCGGGCCAAGATCCGAATCCTGGATGTGAGTTTCTGGACCTTGCTGAGCATTTAAGAGTTGAGGTACGGCCGTTATGATCTGCGGCAGAAAGAAGGGCTTGGTGATCATATTATGCTGTTGGGAACACCTTCGGCTCCCCAGTGTACCTCGCTATCGCCGCTGATACGCTGCCGCGATCGATTGACGTCCTGAGGTCGCCTTGGACAACGCCAAGACGGGCTTGGTGCTTCGACAGCCAAGTGCCAGACGATGAGGACGATTGCAGGCCTACAGCAGCCGCGCGAATGGTTTCTCGCTGTAAGCTCGTGTTGGGTTGGTACGCTGCGGCGGCTTGCCGGCGCGGTCGCTTTGATCAAGCTTCCTGCTGATCTTCAGAAGCCTGCTGGATTTGGGTCATCACCTTTCGGGGATCGACATTCTCTGCCAGTTGCCGCAGCTCTTTGTCGGCCGGGGTGGAGACATTCAGACGCACCGCCAAGGCAGCCACCATCTCGATCAGCCGCGTGGTTTCATGTTCGTTAAGGAGGCTGATCTGCAAATCCAGTTCCGCTCGGCGCTCGCTGTGTTCGGCCATTCTGTTCTGATTGATCAGCACGAAGGTAGACAGGAAGATTGCCTCGACGGAAGCGACCATGGCCAGGATCACGAAAGTTGGGTCCCAAGCTGGGATGGCTGGCATCGCGCCTAGGTTTGCAAGGATCCAGGCCACGAGGATTGCGAGATGCAGATAGACGAAAGTCATGCTCCCCGCGAAGCGCGAAATAGCGCCGGCAATCCGCACCTGAACGCTTTGGTGCTCCTCCTGTTGTCGCCTGTGCTCGACCAGTGCCTCTATGTTCTGGTGGAGCACCGAATGCATGTTGGCTGGACGTTGGTCGCTCATTTGGAAAGCTCGTTTGAACGACGATCTGGTGCAAGCGGCGTCACTTGTCGCCCGCCTGGAACATTTGCGGAGCCGGACCTGGCTTGAACTCGTCGGCACGCAGCTTACGTCGCTGCCGACGGTTCGATTGGGAAAGGGCGTGCCGTGCTGAAATCGTGTGCACCATACCGACTACTGCCTGCGGGGCGCTCTGATGAACCATATGGCCAGCGCCCGGAATCACCTCGAGGAGAGACCCACCAACTTCGCCATGCAGGCGCCGTGCATTCCGTTCCGCATCGAACAACCGGTCTCCAGATCCCGCCAGGATGCCGGTCGGTACGGAAATGTCCTTATAGCTGGCCTTCTCCGACAGGGCCGCGGCCAGCATAGATGCTGACTCCGAACAAACCGCCCCCAGTTGGGAAGGGCGGCTGGCGGCATCCTTGGCGGATGCGGCGAAGTCGCTGGCGATCATAGCGGGTCGAAATATCTTTTCCATTGCCCAAGGCCAGGCAAGCCTCACAAGCAGCGGCAACAAGGTGTGGCGAAACCCCGTTCCGATCACCGGCAATGCCGGGAGTGCGGCCAGTGCAAGATCCAGCCGCGGTGGCGGATAGTAATAGCCTGAGACAAGCACAATGCCAGCGACCGATGAAGGATGCCTGCGCGCCAACTCGAGGGCGATCCAGGCTCCCCAGGAATGTCCAAGCACGAGATATTTCTTAATACCCAATCTGCCGGCGGCGGCATGTATGAGGTCGGCTTGGTCGCAAGCGGACCAGCGCCGGGTGCGCGAACGTGAGCTTCGCCCAAAGCCGGGACGGTCAAATGCGAGCACCCGGTAGGTCTTTGCCGCCTCATCGAAGACGCCGCTCGACTTGAAATCCTCCGCCATGGATCCATGCAGGAGAAGCAGCGGCATGCCGGTTCCGGCTTCGATAAAATGCAGGCGCAGACCATCAATTGCCATCATACGTCCGCATGTCAGGCTGGCGATCGCACGTTTGGCGCGGATGGCGTTGTATCCCGCTAGTGCCGCTAATGCAGCGACGGACAATCCGGCCGCTAGTTTCGCCCCGTCTCTGTCCAACGCCATGCGCGTGCCTCAGAAGCTGTCTGCGTGACCCAACCTTCGAGGTCACAGCTTGTTCCGCCAGACCCTGTGCCTGGCGCGGAAGGCTTTTCAACGTCTGGCGATCGCCATGGCCGCGATCTTGCAATGATCCATGCTTGCGTCCCGAGGAGATGCTCTCCGGGATAAACGATCGTTCCATCATCGCGCACACAGCGCCTGGCGTCAGGCTGGCCTCCTCAGCATGACCGGCCCCAAGAGTATGCATGACGCGTTCGCCTTCTCCAGCAGGTAGTCGGAAATAATGCGGCGGTGGCACCGCCAGCAGACGGCTTCCGCGCACATGATTGGGCAGCGATGCCGGCTGCTAAGCTCTCGCAGTTCCGCCAAGCCTTTGGCGAACGGCTCCGCCGGTGAGTGCTGTCTGCTAACGTGGCTCTCTTTGGAAAAGTAAGCCCGCTGCCTGGGCGGGGGGCTTGGGGTTAGGCAGCGGGCTTCGTAGGCGATTAGGGGTTCAGAACCCACGCAAACGATGCTCTCAGAGTGTTAACGAGACCTTAACGAAGCTCGGAGCGTTTTACCAATCTTGGCGACCTGTGGATAACCCTCGCAGTTACGCGTTCAATGACAGAGTTGAGGTCGACGGCTTCGCGGTCATGCTGTTCTTCGACAGGTTCCGCCTGCATGTTCGGATCACCATCCATCTCATCCAGAAGGGCTATCATGTGCTCGATCGTCGCCTCGACCCGGCACCGGAAGAAGGCGCTCATTGCTCGCTCCATTCGATGTGGACTGTACCGCCGAGTTCTCGTATTCCGCGCACAATGGCATTGTAGTCGACAAAGCCTCGGGCGCCCCTCCAGTTTTTGTGACGGAAGTAGCGCTTTGACCTCGCAAATTCGTCAAGTTCGGCCATGGTTACGTTTCGTCGCGAACATTTCGATCGAAGTTCGTCGAGTAAAGCAAACCAGTAGGCTTGTAGCGAACTTTAGGGCGGGAAAGACCCAGGGCGCTGCCTCGGCAGCATAATTTCTTGAGGCTGTGGTCAGGAAACGCGGCGCAAAGCTCTGACGCACTTGCTGTCCGATCGAGTCTCCGAAACAATGCATCACTTCTTGCCGTCCAGATACGGCGCCTCTTAGCTATGTCTAGTGTCTGGCATCGTGTCGCCAGGGCGGCTTGGGTGCGATGTGGCAACGCCTTGCGCATGGCCTTGTAGTCTGGATAGAGCGAGCGGCATATTTCTGTCTCCGCCTCGGTCCACAGTGGCCAGCCGCCGTTGCCGATGCCGGTTCTCTGCATACGCTGTGAATGACGCTGTCCCTGGACCGCATACTTGGTAAGCTCAGCAAGGTGCATCTCATGTCCTTTCATCCATTGATGCCCGCCCAGGTGAACCGTGATCCCTGCTGCCAATCCAACCAGGATAATTTTGCCGCGTTCCCCGATACACCCGTTGTTCAATTGAATTGCTGTGTATTATTCCGCTGTTGTCTTTAGGATGAGAGCCATGCCCCTATCATCCTTCGCCAAAGAACTGGAGAACGCCGCCGATAGCATCGCCGACATGTCGCGAGGGGATCTTCAGATCATGCTTCGGCGCGCTGCGTTGATGCTCCGGAACGTCGCCGGCCTCCCGCTAGAGCCAGCAACACAGGACGCACTGAACTCCATTGCCGCTGAAATGAAAATCGGCCGGTCGGAGCTCATTCAGATCGTCTTGCGTGAGTGGCTGGAAACGAATGCTTATCTACCAGTCCGGATGATTGACGAGGAAAGCGAGACCGACGGGAGCGCTTAGCAACATGGCTCGCAAGGGAATGGCCCGCAGAAAAAGGCCCGTCCCTAAGGACGGGCCAAATACGTTTCGGGAACAATGCCTAGAGCGGTTATTCTCAGCCGCCCATCTTCTTGGCCATGGCACAGAAATCAGCGTGCGACTTGTTGAGCGTGGTGTCGCCGCAGTCTTTCAGCACCGCCTTTTGTTCATCCGGTTTCATGGACATCCATGCGGTCTTGAAATCCGCTTCCGACCTCAAGGTTTTCATGCCGGCATCCGTGAAGAAAGGTGACATCTTTGCAGGATCATCGAGCGCGGAAGTGGTGCTGCTGCCAGCCAGCGCTGAGCCCGTCATCACTGCGAGCGCCATCGCGCCCATCGTAAGCATTTTGATGCTCATTTTTACCTCCGTTAGTTCTACACGCGCAAAATCGCGTGACCTGGGGAAAAAACGTCGGCGTCTGAACTCTGTTCCCGCATCTCGCCGATTCCGCATCGGCAGCCGTCTGACCGCGCTGATGTCGTGGCCGGTGCAGTGAGCAGTCCATCGTGCGGCGACGGACCACTGCGGCCAGCCTAAAGTGCGATCGGCGAACGCGGGCCCATTAACCACCTTCCTGGATAGATCGGACCCCAATGGGGATGCGGGGAGTTTACCTTGCATGGAAAATCACAAGCACAGATTCTATTGTCATATTGAGCGCGACGGATTGTGGGGAGTTTGGGATTGCGTCGCCAACAGGCCGGCAAGGTTGGGCGGTGGCGACGTTCGCGGTTGCACTGCCCAACGGGCTGAAGCTGCGGAACACGTCCTCACGAGAATTTACGACGGCGGACTTGATGCCGTCGCTATCCGCATCGCTGGCATTGTCAGTTCTGCGGGTTCGGCCTGATCGATCCCCGGCAGCCAGGCGCTTACCCAGCCTTAGGGGGGCAGCACCGGTCCAGTGGTGTTCCACCGGATGAACTCGACCTCTTTCCCGGTGACGTCCCGCACGGCCTTCAATAGCACCTCGTGCAGGACGCGCGTCTGCCTGTAGTGGTCGCAATGTGGTGATATGAACGGCTTGATGATGCTTAGGTGCAGCGCTTCCGCTGCCACCAGGAAGCGCTCGATTTCAGCCTGTGATAACTGCTTTGAGGGTTTTGACCTAGCCATTGCGACACCTTTTGAGAGTCGCCCCACCTGAGGACAATATTCCTACCGCGACCGTTCAGTGTAAAGGCTCAAACGTCGAAAAGGTCGTTTGGTCCCACGCCAATTTCGTCAATGATGTCCGGCGTGTTGTTTCGCGGGCTTCCGACCTTCCTGTCGATCGGCCACATCTTCATCAGCTCCGAAGGATATGGCTTCATGAGGTCGCGTGGATCCAGTTCCGGTCCGAGCCAGCGCATGTAATCGGCAGGCGCCAGAATAACCGGCATCCGATCATGGATCGTCGCCATCAACGTATTGGGCTCGCAGGTGACGACAGCGAAGGTCCGGATCAACTCGCCGGTCGCCTTGTCGGCATATTCTTCCCATACTCCAGCCATGGCAAAAGGCTCGTCCTCCGTCATCGCGATAGCGTAAGGCTGCTTTTTCGTGCCCGAACCATCGAGCTTTTGCCATTCGAAATAGCCGTCGACGGGCACCAGGCAACGGCGCGCGGCGTATGCTTTTCGGAACATGCCGTTGCTGGCAATCGTCTCGCACCGCGCATTGACAGGCGGTGGCCGCCCGCCGCCATCGCGCGCCCAGCCGGGAACCAGCCCCCACTTCGCAGAAAGGAAACCGGCCATGCTCGTGGAAAGCTCTTCACGTACAATGATTGGATAGGTCAGGCTGGGCGCGCCATTCCAGACCGGGAACCCGTTGCCCGCTCAACGTCGCCAGGGTGCGCGAACTCGAAGCGCCGCACCATGTCCGGGATGGTCGATTTTACAAAAACGCGTCCACACATTCAGGTCGTCTCATTGACAAGGATCGAGGCCCGCCCAAGATGGGAACGGAGTGAGAACGTATCAAGGTTGTGGTGATGCCGAAGAAGCCAAAGGACGTAATGCTGCCAGCGGTCTCGGGCGTCACAATCGAAATCGATGACCGCGATAATCCCGAGGTCTGCCTTGTCGGGCTATTGACTGCCGAGGGGAAGCGATCCTTCACCCTGAGCGAAAACGGCGCTCGGATGATGGTGAAGGCGTTGCACTCATTTCTCGATCTCCTCGACGGATCTACGTCCGAGACAAAGCCCAAAGGCCCCGCCAACTGAGAACGCAGATATGGTCAATCCGCCCAAGCGACAGGACGATTATCAGGACCGAGCCATCGACTGCCAGGAGGCCATGGAGCCAGGCTTTCAGGTGATTGTCGATTGCATGCTGGAGGCGGGATGGACGCGAGGCGAGACATTGCGGGCGCTGAAACGGCTCATAGCGGCCGACAATATGGCTCAGAAAGAGAACGCCAGGCTGGAAACGCAACTCGCAATTGCGCGGGCCATGTTGCGCGCTGGAAAGCCGATTTAAGGTCTGTTGACCTGTTGGGCGTCCCTTGGCCAATGCGTCGATTGCCACCGGGTGCATAAACTCTTGCACCGACCTGGGAGGAACATGCGTCCGCAGTCGAAGTTCGGAATGCGCTTGGTAAGGAAATCTCCTTGAAACAGCCAAGCAAGGCCCGCCGCTGGCTTCGAGACCCGGTGGCGGGCCACCCGCGATGAATCTTTTTCGTAGGGCTGGAACCTGTTTCTGAGATCGAAGTTGGAAATGTGCTTGGTTGAGATTCCCCTCCTCAAATCCAAGCTCTGGTGCAAGTGCAAGGCCCGCCGCTGTAATTGTGTCCTCAGCGGCGGGCTTACTTCGTCAGGCGCTCCACGGTCTCAATGATCGCCTTGGCCAATGCCTCGCCTTCATAGATCGGGCTCTGGGCCATAGTAGCCCGTCACCCATTCCTCGCTAGGCAGCACGCCGGCACGGCATACCTGCTCGATGGCCATTCGGACGAGCTTCAAGGCTGCACGCTGATCGACTGCCACAGGGGAGTTGGGTTCGACGTTCACATGGTGGAGCGGCCGGGGCGTCATGCCTTAGCCTCGCGGATCGCCCGCAAAGTCGCATGGCGTAGCTTGTCCTCGCGCTTAAGGGTCTTCACTCGTCCGACAAGGCCAGGTTTGATCCATTCAGCGTCGGGCTTGTCCGCGCCTTTCGGGGGCGTGCCTTTCCCCTCCTGCACCTTGGCCCACAGGCGTTCTCGCATGGCTTTGGTCAGCGCGATGTGAGCCGATCCGACGTAGCGGCGTTCCGCATCGCGGGTTGCCATCAAAGCGAGTGGTGCCGATCCCGGTTTTAGCTGCACGCCTGCCACTTCAAAGTCGACTTCCTCGTAGCATTTGGTTTTCAGCCACGCTTCGGTGTCGCCTGACCGATAAACGCTATCAGGCCGCTTCGACACCATGCCCTCCAGGCCCATGCGATCAACCGCAGCGTAGAAGTCGGCCCCGCCGCCATGCACATGGTGACTGTACTGGATCACGCCTTTGGCAGGCCCGACGAGTTCGAGCAGCTTTTCCCGACGTTCCAGCAGAGGTGCTGGGCGCAGGTTGACCCCGTCCAGGTGCAGTAGATCGAAGGCGACGAAGATAATCCGATCCGGCGCCCATCGCATCGCGGACCGCACTTTGGGCACTAGGCCCACCCTCGTGCCCAGATTGGTCGGCACGGTTCTGTCACCGTCGCTTGGTATCTGACCGTGTCGACCACCATCCTGTGGCGTGCCAACCCCGCCCGCCAGGCCGGCGTCCATCTCCGAAGCACCCCGCCAAAGGGCGCCGGCCACTGAGATATCGTTGATCGCCGCTCCCGCTCTTGCTATGTTCACGCCATGGGATGGACGTTTGGTTCATTGATCGAAAGCGGCATGCGGGTGACGGCGCATTGCGCCCGCTGCAATCATTCCCGCACGCTCGACCTGGAGGCGCTGCGCGAGCGGTGCGGCGCTGATGCGCCAGCGATGGCCGCTGATCTCGCGCCTAAGATGCGCTGCTCGAATTGCGAACAGCGAAGCGTCGGTTTCAGCTACACGCTCGACCCGACGAAGCATTCCGGCATGGGCGTTTCGAATCCTTACGCCATGGCTAAGGACGGGCGCTGACCAAGCCACCTGCTTCCAGTGCCCTAAGCACAGGCGTATGCTTCTGCTCGTTTATTAGCTGTGGCTAAAGTGAAGTTGCGCCTGCAACAGGGGCTGTGCTAAGTGGGGAATGGACGAAATCCCGGTTCTGGTCGTTGAAGACGAGCCACTAATCCTGCTGGACCTTGAGACGGCTTTGGAAGAGGCTGGTTTCCGGGTTGTCGGGGTGACAACAGCCGAAGCGGCTATAAAGGCGTTTGACGAAGCGCCGGTTAGCAGCTTGATTACGGATATTCGACTTGGTCCTGGTAAAAACGGGTGGCAGTTGGCCAGAGATCTTCGGGGAGTGAACCCCGCCATCCCCGTGATTTACATCAGCGGCGATGGCGCGCCCTATTGGAGTGCTGAAGGCGTTCCGGAAAGCATAATGATCAGCAAGCCGTTTGCGATACCTCAGATCATCACGGCCTTGTCTATCCTGCTAAATCGACAGCATCCGACCCGACCGGGGGACGAGGTGGCTTAGAAGCATTCGGGCATGGGGCAGGCGAATGCTTATGCCAAGGCCAAAGACGGGCGGTAGGCCAATCCGGCTTGTCAGTACCGGCAAACCTGAACGCGTTCCAGCACCCGGTGGTGATGGTGCCAGTGCCTAACCCACTTCACGCGGCAATGGTGACGATGCCGGAAATAGTAGCGATGCGGGTAGCGGGCCACGTAGCCAGGATAGCGGGGGCCGTAGTAGCGGCCGCCATAGTCGTAAAACGGACCTCTGCCGTAGAAGGGGCCACCGCCGTAAAACGGGCCGCCGCCGAACGGGCTGAAGCCGCCGAACGGACCAAAAAAGCCGATGCCAGAACCGAAGTGTGCATCCGCAGGCGCGACCGCGGCTGCGGCGCAGGCGATGGCAATCACGGAAGCAAGGAACAGTTTTCTCATAGCAACCTCCCTGAGGTTCCTTCACCCGAGAAACTTCCGCAGGAACCGAATGTTCCCGATTGCTAATATTCTCTGCGCGCCGTCACCTAGCCAGACGTTTTTGCCGATTCCGCAGCCTCAGTTGCCGTCATACCTTCGACTTTCGCCAGCCAGCCCACCAAGCATCCCATTGAGAGCAAAACCAGCGCTCCCCCTTGGCCGGGTTAACGACCGTTTCGTCATAATAGCGCTGACCTGGCATGTGATAGATACGGTCGCCTGTTACGCTGATATTGCCCTTAATGTTGCATCCACTTGGCGAGCTAGGGCTACCCAGACGGTGCACTGTGGGAAGGGGATGCTGTTTGGCTTGCGGCGGCATGAGATAGCTTGCCCCGGCAACACCGCAAAGCAAAACTGGGATCAGCGCCCGCTGCTCTAACAGCGAACGCCTACGCCGCATTATAGGCTTCTGTTTGTGGACGCCCATAACCCTCTCCCCATGGGAAGAATGCGACTCTTGCTTGTTGGAGTCCAGATGGCGCTACCCAGCTGTGGGGGAATGGCAGGGCCATTGGCAATTGGTCAGTAACCAGCTAAGTATTATTTCGTGAACACGCGGTAGGAGGGGAAATCGCGTGACTTGACATTACCGGTCAAATCACCCACCTACAAGGTCGACACGGCCGGCGCCCCTGCAATGCAAGCGTCGGCCTTTTTATTTTTCATGCCATATCAAGCCATATTTGACGATCCCTCAGCGGCGTACGCTGCTGGAATCGAGGGATATGGCCGTACCTGATGTGCCGAAAGCTGAGGAATATTTACAGCAAATAGGGTACTACCGGCTCAGCGCATATTGGTATCCGATTCGCAAACTGGTTCAGCAGCAAGACAACTCTTTCGCACTCGGCAATGCGTTTAAAGCGGGTACCCAGTTCAAGCACTCGACGGACTTGTACGCCTTCGACAAGGGACTTCGGCTTTTGGTACTCGATGCAATCGAACGCATCGAAATCTCCGTTCGAACAGAGGTGGCGCTTTCAATTGGCCGGCACGATCCTCGTGCCCAATGCGAACCAGCTCTGCTTGATAAGAGATTCACGACTGCAAAAAACCCCGCCTTTGTGGACTCGATGCATACGGGATGGCTTAGAAAGCTAGATGAACGAGCGGCGACTTCCAAAGAGGAATTTGCCGTCCATTTCAGAACCAAGAATCCGGGCGAAACGATGCCCGTTTGGATCGCAGTCGAGTTGTTGGATTTCGGCCCACTATCCCCCTTCTTGTCGGGGATGCGGTACTCAGACGTACAAGCAATTTCTGCGAGCTATGGTGGCCTGCGCCCACTCCTTATCAAGTCATGGACGCGGTCACTCAGCGGTATACGGAACGTTTGCGCGCATCATTCTCGGCATTGGAATAAGCCGCTCGTGGATCAACCGGCTTTGCCGAACCATGGGGAAATCCCTGATCTCGACCACCTATCGCAGATGGCTGGGGCTAACCGCAGGCTCTACGCGGCTTTGGCCATAATGAGGCTGCTACTGAAACAAATTAATCCGCGAACCAATTGGGCCGATCGGTTGAAGACTCATATGGCGCAATTTCCTACAGCACCAAACATCAAGATCGGTCACGCGGGGTTTCCGGCGAATTGGGCCGCTTTGCCACTTTGGAACTAGCGACCTTTTCGCCCTTCGGCGGCCGCGACTTCACCACCTTTTTCGACACGCGGTCAAAGGCTTCCTCTGCCTCATCGGTTTCAAGTTCCCGTGCTACTCTCTGAAACTTTTCGTGTTGAGTCTCTTTTGAGTCTTTGGTCATTTATCTGTTTTTCCTGACGCGCCAGACTACGAATACGTAGCCTATATTGATGAAGCCGGTGACCCTGGTATCCAACGAGTGCGCCCTATTATCATCCGCACGACGGCATTCCAGCCGTAGGATTTGCTGCAACGCCGGTAACAGTGACCTCCAGGCCGAGCGTACCGAGCGCGACCGAGCAATCCAGGGATGCCGCGTCAGTCGCATTTTCGCCTATGACCGTCTTTGTGATCGCCCCTTCGGTTGCCAGCGTTCCAGAAGTGTGCGCACCACGCCGGTCCAGGAACTTCTCCTTCGCTTTGTACATTTCGAACGTTGAAGCGCTTTGGGTGCTATGATTTGTTGGTGCCTTCGTCGTGTGTGGGAGTGCGGGCCGTGGACGATGACCAAAGGGCTGGTGTTCGTATCGAACACATCGACGGCCAGTGGGCGGTACAACTCGTCGAGAATGGTGAAACCACCCAGCATCTTTTCGAGACCGAGGAATTCGCGAGGAACTTCGCCGCCGGTCAGTGGCTAAGGCTAAACCCGAAGCCTTTTCCCCCAATGCGCCGGCGACGCCGTTAGAGCGCTAAGCTTAAAAATGCTCTTTCGCGGATGCTGCACCGGGGCCGGAACTTTGATGCAATAGCGAAGTTCGAGGAAGGAGATGCTTTCGCAACAGGCGCCACTTCACGAGAGGCCGGAGCAATGGTGGACAATCTATCTCGCAGGGAAGAACAACGCGGCACGCGAAGACTCATGGCGTGGGGCGTGGCGGTTATTGCCGTCATTTTCCTAGGCCTAATGGCATTCTTTGTACTCACGCCTTTATCGAACGGCTCTTGGCAGACGGCACCGTTCAAGCGTGCTCCTGTGCAAAACCAGGGCGGTAATGCGCCAGTGGATACGTCACCCAGCCCGGGCGTGAAAAAAGACCCTCAGGAAAATACTGAAATGCCGGAGCAGCAGTAGTAGGTTCCGACCCGCTGGCAAACTTTTTCCGGGGCCGGGCGGCGATCTTGTCGAACACGTCCTCTTCCTCTGCGTCACGAATGGCCTTGGTGTCGCCTCCAAGGATCGGGACCGGCCTTCCCTCGATTGATGAGCTTACAAAATTGCCCAATTCGGAGGCCTGATGCTACACGTGTGTCGGCACAAGCGAATCTGCACAGCAGCTATGCACGATCCACGATTGCAGAAATCGCTGGGCAGCGGGTAGATTTTGATTGTCGGCCATCTACTCCTCCCAGATGCGATGCCGGCGCTGAATGAGGCGCACCTCCTCCCGCGCCACATTCGAAAATCGAGCCCGCTGCCACCTCCTCCCGGCAGCGGGCTTTTTTTTGTCTTCGCCAGCAGACACAGTGGCAAGCATCCGCGATGGCCTGCGAAACCATCCGTAAACCATGCCAACACGGTAAATATTTTATGTCGAACCGATCGGGTTGCAGGAGGTTGTGGGCGGGTCTGCAACAAAGAGGCCCAGCCGATCCATGCACCGCTTACCCATCTTGCCCGCCCTGTTGATCTCCTTCGGGATTGCCTACGGAATTTGCGTCTGGGCGACGTCGGATAAGCCGGTCAGCTTTTTCGAAGCCCAAGCGGCGTCGCAAATGCGTGGAACTGTCGATCGCTCTGAAAAGCTGTAACGACACGGAAGGGGGGGCCGTCGGTCCTATTATTCACATGGCCACCTTCGTGCACGAGCGCGCGGGCAAGCGCCTCACGGCAATGGCGTAGCTCGAGTTGGGCTTAATAGGTTTCGGAGCGCCGTGGCTTTGCCATCGCCGTGCCACAGCTTCTCGCACGGTTGGCCCCAATGCCTCGGCCACGCGCCGAGCGGCGTCATCGGCGAATGATGTCCGCTACATAGGACGGGGCTAGATGAGCACAGTGCTTCTCCACCATTCGGGTGTCGCTGTGACCAAGGGCCTGCGCCACGATGATCAACGGAGCGCCATTTCGAACCATCGTGCTGGCATAGGTATGCCGCAGCTCATGCAGCGTCACATCCGCCAGGCCGGCCTGTTTCAAGAGCGCTTTCCAGGCCGATGGTAAACAGCCCTGGCCCAAACGACGCCGCTGTCTTGGGTAAGCAGGGGCTCACTGCCTTATCGATGGTGGGCTCTTGGTTCAGCAGGGTCCAGACAAAGAGCTCCTCCGCCACAACAATTCAGCGCATCAACCCCGCCGCGCGCAGAGCATTTTCCATGACCTTGGAAATCCCACTTGCCGGACCGCGCGCACTGGCTCGCTCCGGCGTGGGATCGATACGGACTGCCCGCGGGTTTTCCGTTGGTGCAAAGGACTGCAATGCGCCTGAAGCGACCTCGGCTTTGGCTTTGCGTCGCACGTCCGGCTTCGTCAATTCCCAGAAGCGGGCGATGTGGCGTGTCGAGGAAATCCCAACATCCAGCATGAAAGGCCCTGCGTCGCCGAGACCATCGCCGCCGCCAGTTTGCAGTGGCGTTCCATGGCCCATGCCGGCAATGGTGAACGTCTCGACTACCTCGCGCCCGTTGCTGTCGCTCCAGACCTTCCGCGTCTGGCCGTCGACCTTCTCTATGCGTGTTGGCTTTTCGCCGAGATCGTGCACGCTTTGCCACTGCGCCAGGACTGCATCCGCATTGGCAGGCACAACAGTCGTGTCGGCCGAGCCCTGCCATACCGAAATACGCGGCCACGGACCCCTGTGCGGCGAGGCCGCCCGCAACAGCCGCTGGAGGTCGGCTTGGGACGGACCGCCATGGCCGCGCATGCGGTCGAAGGCTTCGGAGATCGTCGAGGCACTTCCATAGGCGAGCCCGGCAATGATCGCGCCGCCGGCAAACAGTTCGGGATAGTCCGCCAGCATCACCGCCGCCATAGCGCCGCCGGCGGATAGACCTGTGAGAAAGATCCTCTTGCGATCGAGGCTATGCGTAACCACTGCCGCCTCGATCATCTGGCGGATGGACAGTGCCTCGCCGCTGTCGCGCCTGATATCGCTTGGTACAAACCAGTTGAAGCAAAGATTGGGGTTGTTGGCGCGCTGCTGCTCTGGGAACAGCACCGCAAAACCATGCTCGGCGGCGAGCTCGCTCCAGCCGGAGCCATGATCATAGCTGGCCGCGTTCTGGGTGCAGCCATGCAGCACGACGACCAGCGCCGCCTGCCGGGCCAGGTTCTTCGGAAGATAAAGCCTCGCGCGCAAGGCTCCGGGATTGGACCCGAACCCTGTAATTTCGGACAAGTGAGCGTCGTTCCGTTCCCCGGATCCAGCTGCTGGCCGCGCGTGCATCGCGCTCAGGCGAGCGATCGTATCGGATATATTTCGCAAGTCGGTGTCCTTGTGCGCCGGAATGGCACGGTCGTGCACAACGCGCATGCAGCAATATCGTTGCTGCGATGCACAAGAACAAGCCGTCCCGTCCGTGAACCTATAGATTGAATTGCGCGCTCGGTGACGCGAACTCAGAGGCCCAGCGCTAGTCTAAGCCTAGCTTATGCGCTAAGGATTTCTCTCACTTTCGCCGCCAACTGCTGCATGGAAGCCGGCTACGTCGCCGGGCTCTACCAATTCACGACCCTCAAGCACATTTGCCTCAGCCATTGCCGTTCGCCGCTCGCTTTCGTTGCTCAGCACTGGCGCGACGGGCGTGTTGGGGCGCTCAAGATGGGGCTGCGCCACGGTCTCTATTGCTTTGGCTGCTGCTGGGCGCTGTTTGCCGTGCTGGTCGCGACCGGCATCATGAGCGTCGCTTGGATGCTGCTTTTGACGCTGCTCGTCTTCGTCGAGAAGCTGCTGCCCCGTAGCCGCCGCTTCGAAGGTGGTTTGGGCGTTGCTTTAGTGGCCCTCGGGATCGTTGTATCGCTCGGGGCGATCGATAAGGCTTGGATGGGTGGCTAGACGAGCAGGAGCATAAAGCATCGCTGCTGGGACGGCAGACGCTTTCGACGGCAATCCATTCGCATCGTGCTGGTTTTTTAGTAGGCTGTCGCGAGGAAAGGTTGAGGATCCGGCGTAACGATAGTCGACGATCGTCTTCTCGAAAGCAAGATGACCAAGGTGGAGCAAGATCGAGCTTGGAGCCCACGCATCATCTCGAAATTCGAGACGCTGATCAGGAGCGCCGACGACCACTCACTCTATCGCTCAATCCGCTGAGCTTTGCTCGCGACCGCGCAATCGCCGAGCCTGAAGCAATCGACCTCTTCCTTCACGCCGCCCGCTGTGGCTTGTTCGACATGAGCTGGGATGTGCTGTGTCCCCAGTCCGGGATGGTGCTCGATAGCTTCGGTGCCCTGCGCACGCTGAAGACCCACTACGTCTGCGGCCTGTGCGACGTATCGGGCGACACCGACCTCGACGACTTCATCGAGGTCACCTTCTCTTCCGGTCCGAGCGCGTCGACGAGAAGGAGGGGCATCCGGCAGCACGGACCTCAAGGGTTCGACCGCCATGTATGAGCGCCTGGGTGACTCTCAACGCCTATGCTTTGGTCCGCGAGCATTTCGCTCTGGTCAACGCGGCGGTCCCGGCGAGCTGCTCCGGCATCTCAGCGCAACCCTCGCAGCGCTCCAACACAGCCGGGCGGCTCACAATCGCCGGCAGGCGGCACAGGCTCGCAATGACATGCGCACGTGGCAGGTCGAGCGCCGGAAGCGCACCCGACATCTGATTGAGCTCGGCGGTCTCCTCGTCAAGTCAGGCATCGTGGAACTGACCAACGACGATCGCGCAATCATCTACGGCGCGATGCACTGGATCGCCGCGAAGCTCCAGAGCGATGAATGCGAGCAAGCACTATGGACTGCGGAGGGTAGGCAGGCGTTCGATGCGGAACGGCATGAAGCCCAGTCGCGCCACAAGATGGAGGGGCGTCCGCTCCTCGAAATCTCTGCCATTTGCCTGCGCTCCCCGTTGTAAAAGGAAGGCGACCATTTCCGGTTTGTCGTAGCTCGCTGCAATATGCAAAGGCTTGTAGCCGGCCGGGGGCTTTACAGCTTCGATATCGGCACCTTTGTCCAGCAGGAAGGCTGCCATTGAAATATCGCCCTGGAGAACGGCCGCGTGCAGCGGCGTTCCCTCGTCACCTTATTCGTTCACATCTGCGCCGTTCGTCACGAGGCTCTGGACAAGCACCAGATTGTCTTAGGCAGTCGGTCCTGCAAGGTTGAGAACATTCGCTCGGAGCGGCCCCTGGCTTCAGGCGAAAGGGCTGGAATATGTTCGATGCCGAGCCGATCGAGCGCCCGGCCAACCTGGGTCAAGCGAATCTTGTCGACAGCACCGCCGGCCCGGCAGTCCCTTGGCGACGAATGTCTCCAGAAGTCCCTGAAAGCTCGACGACGTGCCTTCCTCCTCGATCAGGAAGGCCGAATAGATCGTGCTCGTCGCATCGTCCATCGTCACGATCAGATCCAGCATCGGCCCACCCGCCAGCCATTGATGACGGCTGCCATCCTGATGCAGCATCATCCCCTCGCTCGGCTTCCTTGCGCCGGTGAGCACCGCGCAGCTTGGCCCGTTCCACCAGCCCAGCCGCATGAAGCTGCGTCTTGATGAAGGTGTAGCCCCAGCTGAAGCCATGATCGCGCAGCAGGTGTTCGTGGATTGCTTCACGTTCCAGCCAAGGTAGCGGTGCGATAAAGTTCCAGCATCTCCTCGATGGCCTCCGGGGCACCCAGCGCGTCGAAAGCTTGCCCAAACGCCGGTCGAGCAACCCAGCCTCCCCAGCCTCTTCGTAACGGTCGCGGTCACGCCGGAATTTCCGCTCCGACATGCCCAGCAACTCGCCTGCCTCCATCATCGAAAGATCGCCGCCATTCCAGCGGCTCGCAATACATCCCGAAACTTCTGCATTCTCCGGTCCTCTAGCCACGCTGCCCGCTTCATCCCCAGCCTCCATTCGCTGGCGATAAAACCGGACAACTCGCGTGCTACCAAATCCGGACAACTTATGTGCTTACGACAGCAGTTGCTGAAATACATTGCCGCGATTAAGCATTCGGACTAAAGTCATCCGTTCTCGCAGCGTGCCGCGTCCTCCGGTTTGACACAGGGGTGCCGAATGCGCATGTCCTTGCTTTTCATTTCACTGCTGATTGCACACATCCCGATTGTATCGCATGCCGCCATTCACGACGCCGCCGTGAAGGGAGATGTCGCGGCAATTACGGCAGCGCTCGACGCCGGTGCCGGCGTCGACGAGAGCGATGGAAAAGCAACGCCGCTCTATCTTGCGGTTAGGGGCGGGCATCTTGCGGCGGCAAAACTGCTCATGGAACGAGGTGCCGACGCCAACATTGCCCCGACGCCGCTTTTGGGACCTCCCCTCATGCCGGCTTTGGCAAAACGCAGGGTCGACTTGATCAATCTGTTGCTGCAGGGGGGCGCAAATCCAAATGCGCAGCGCGGCGGTGAATCCGCCCTTCACATCGCCGTCAGATCCGGCTGTCCCGATTGCGTGAAGGCACTGGTCGAGGCCGGCGCCGATGTGAATGCGAAGACAAAGGACGGCAAGACACCGCTCCACATGGCAAAATTCAAGGGGCAACATGAAGTTGCCGCCTATCTCTTGTCGCACGGCGTCGTCTTGCCAACGCCAGCCCCTATCTCGATGAAATTGTCAAATGCGGATGTCGAGAAAGGCCGAACCTACTTCACCCATGTGTGTCACGGTTGCCACAATGCCGAGCCACAGGGAGAGACCAAGACGGGGCCCAACTTGTGGGGCGTCGTCGGCCGCGACAAGGCATCCATGGCAAGTATGCGTTACTCCGACACATTGCTGGGCTGGGAGGGTGTATGGACGTATGAGGACCTGAACACATATCTCTTCGGGCCCATGCTCACAACGCCGGGCGTCAAGATGGAGACGCCCGGTGTCCCGGACGAGACCGAACGGGTCAACGTGATCGCGTACTTGCGCACACTCAGCGACAAGCCGATTCCGCTGCCCTGAACCCTACCCTGGTCCCTCCCCAGTATCGCCCCTTTGTAAAAGCGCACTGGGGAAGCCCTGCCAATGCCAGCGCGCAAAAGAAGCCTTTAACGCTTATTCAATTTATCTATTTTAGAATGTGCTAATGCGCTTCTCAATCCTGCTTTTTGGCTGGGCAGCATTTTGCGGTTGGGATTTCGCCGCCAATGATGGCCAAACCATTATTGGCCTTGGCGTGCGAGTTGCCAGGCTATTCCACCTCTCCGGGCTAATTTGAAGTTAGGACGACGTCAGCGCTTCTTCACCTTCGGCGTGATCTCCTCGACCCGCACCTTGTCGCCGATCTCCCTTAGCGAGCGGGTATGTCCGAGGCAGGCTCGTCGAGAAAGGCCCCTGCCCCTTTTTACTAGCTCTCGACGAGCCGTGCGCCGCTTACCCCCGGACGGCAAACGCTGTCGCAGTCTGCCTTGATCGTCAAGCGACTGTTCTGTTCGCGTGTTCGTTAGCTCAATGAGGTTGCACTATTGTCACATTCGGTGGACGCGTATGTGTGCGCGCAACTGCAAGCCCTCCCTGAGGTCCTTTCACCCGAGAAACTCCGGCAGGAGCCGTACGTTCCCGATTGCTAAAATTCTCTGCGCGCCGTCACCCAACCAGACGTTTTTGCCGATTCCGCCGTATAAGGCCGCATCATACCTTCGACTTCCGCCATCCTGCCCACCATGCTTGCCATTGAGAGCAGAACCAGCGCTCGCCTTTGGCCGAGTTGACGACCGTTTCGTTGTAATGTCGCTGCCCGGGCATGTGGTAGATGCGCTCGCCTGCCACGCTGATGTTGCCCTTGATGGCGCAGCCGCTCAGCGCGCTAATGCCGCCGCCCTGACGATGCACTGTGGGGAGAGGATGCTGTACGGACTGCGGTAAAAGGTAGCTTGCCCCGGCAACGCCGCAAAGCAAGACAGGGATTAGCGCCCGCTGCTCTAACAGCGGACGCCGACGTCGCCTTATAGGCTTGGAAGCCTTCTGCCCCTGTATGCCCACGCCCCTTCTCCCCGGTGGGAGAATGCGACTCCTAAGGCTTGGAGTCCGGATGGGGCGGGCTCACCGGTCCTGTGGTGTTCCGCCGGACGAACGGGACTTCCTTCCCGGTCACTTCCCGCACGGCTTTAGACAGCGCCTCATGAGGACGCGCGTCTGCTGGTAGTGCTCGCAATATCGGAAGTGCTGGCACCCGTCTTGCACCGAAGGCGGTTGCCGGCTGATCCCCGGCAGCTCCTCGGGCTTGAGGCAGTAGTTGGGGGGCCTCGCCCGGCGAGTTCACCAATACGGTTTGTCAATGTTGAAGGGTCGCCCGCAACCATCGCTGGGCCTTGCGGGGGCGAAGCTTGCGCACGATCCCCTGCGCTCATTCGTCGTCTTCCCAACTGTGAGTTTTTTCCACGGAGTTCATGGATGGCGCACAATGCAATGGAAATCTACATACCCCGGTGCATATCATTATTTTAGTGATCACTAAAATCCTCGATGATTTGAACGCCAGAGTTTAACGCAGCCCGTGCGATTTCAGGGCGACGTTTCTTCTGCGTGGGGTTGGATATGCGTGCCCGGATGTTAGTTAGGAACTCGAAGGCTACAGAAGCCTTCGAGTTAAGCGTGAAAATCGCGTCCTTGGAAGAGGAGCAGAGGCGAAGAGTGGCGAGCTCGGCCGGTATGTTAAAGCTGGCGCAAGTCGGCCAAGAATTAAAGTGGCTCCGGTTTCGCCTGGCCATCCTGGAAGACTGTGTGGCGGCGCTTTCAACCAAACACTAATTTATGTGCCCGTACTGGATTAGCCGGGACCATCATCGGCCGCCTTCAGATGAGACACCACCCTCCCGACGGGTAGGCTCGGCAGTGTTTGGTTTTTCTTCGGTTCTCTTCGTCCCAAACTGGTAAAAAAGCGCGAATGACAATATGAGATATCCCACCTGGAAAACGATCAAGATCAGCAATGTCCATGCAAGCGACTTCCAGAACGAGCCTGTTGCTAGATAAATCCAGATCGCCGCCACGGTCGAAGTGGCGAACATCCCAATCAGGAATCGCGGAAAAAACATTTATGCTCAATGCCGCCCCATAACTGGACCGACCGGGTCTCTCGCGTCTACTCCCTAGAAGCATTTAACGTTTCACTAAATTAGTAATTACGCAAGTCATGCTGAGAGGACGCCGGCGAGCCCGCTTGTCACCCGTTGCAGCGATCCCCTCAAAACGGAGTTCGCCAAATGGCTAGGTCAAAAGGTTCGCAGAAGCCATCGCAGGCTGAAATTGAGCGCTTTGTGGCGGCAGCGGAAGCGCCGCACTTGAGCATCATCAAGCCCTTCATATCCCCGTATTGCGAGCACTACGCGCGCTGGTGAGGTCCATGACCCCCTCTTGAAATCGATCGAGAAGATCACCGGCAAGAAGGCACCGTTCATCCAGCCGAATATGGGGACCAGTGCAGCAAGCCGTCAATGCGTTGCCAGCGCGGCAAGTTACAGGGGACATTACCCGAGCAACGATAGCTAGCGTAGCCAGATCGCCTGCCGGTTTAGCGGTCGCCTAATACGGCTCATGTCTTGCCTGGTCGGTGCCTTGGGTTCAGCCAAGGATCAGTTGAGCTAGTACCATAGTGAGAGCCATCGATACCGGAACGGCTATAAGGCAACACGTCTCAATGATCCTGTTTTCTCGCTTATCCATCTTCGTCACCTCCCGTTTTTCGTTCTCATTTTGACGTCTACAGCCAGCCGTGAGAAGCGGTTCCAGGCGGTGGCCGTCAGAGATGCCGCCGGTGCTGCATATTAGCAACACCTTGTCGAACCCTCGGCTGCCGAGCATTAGTCCTCCTCGCAGCGGCGAAGCGTGGCGCCCCGCAACCCTGCATGATGTCTTCGAAGATCGGGCCGATCTCTTCATCGATCTCCTGGCCCGGAATGCCCTGGCTCGCGCTGCCCGTTTTGCGTCCACAGCCATGTCGATCACCATCAACACAGGGTCGTTGATCGGATCGTCCTCCAAATGATCCGATATCCAATGGGAGAGAAAACCGCTTCCCCGCTTGCTCATTCTTCCCGAAAGTCCTGCAGCGATGCATGGCAAGAGTCTGCCTCGCCACGCACATGCTTCACGCTTCATGCCTTTTGGCGCCGATCTGGCGTGGCTTTGATGCCATCCCCTCCAGACCGGCTTCATCGATCAGGTGATGGATTGGCCTCGCCGGGCAGCGCCTGGCTGAATTGGATGCGGATTTTGGCGGGGATCACGCTTTCAAGGATCTCACGCCGTTCCTCCAGTGCCATGTCGCGCAGGTCATGACCGTTGAGGTGCGGCAGGTCGAAGGCGACAAAGTAGAGGTCGTGCTGCCGTCGTGTGATCGCCTTGCGCAGCTCGACGAAGTCAGACAGGCCGGCATCGTTCAACACAGCCGCACTTTCGCGACGCCAAGTGACTCCACTTGGCTGCAAATGCGCGCTGGTCGCCGAAGGTGCGTAAGCGCACCCCTTGATAGGGGATCGAAATTCCGCATGTCAGGGTCTGCTCCAATCGGAGACCGCACGGCTCAACCATTCGCCGGAAAGGACTGTTTCTCGCCGATACGAGCTCGTAAACATGGCTCCCTCCGAGTTCACGTCGGACAAGCGGAAGCTCTCGGCGCTGAAGTTGCAGGCTGCCGCGGCGATAGCGGCGTTTCTGACAAAGATTCGCCATATCAGAATCGAGTTCACCTTCCGTCATCCACTCTTTGGATGATATGGAAAAAGTGCTCGGGAGACGAGAAGGTCGGTTAAGGAGGCGAACTGACATTCGCCGAAGATCGGAGGATGCATGTCGAAGACCGATGCAGTCAACGCATGCGGTGAAGTCGCCAAATGATAGGCGGTTGTTTCAGGCCGGGGATGGGCGGTTGGCTTGGCATTGCGCTCCTGGCCCTCTTGCCTTCCGGTCCGGCCTTCGCTTTTGAAAGCCCGGATGAAGTTAGCGCAGCGAATCCCCTGAAATGCGGAGCACCTGACGATTATTCCGGGTCGAGCGAATGGGTCAGCAACTTCAGCATCAGCGACAAGCGTCAACCCGTCGGTCCGGTCTTTCAGCAAACACGAAGCAACGTTCTTGATCGTAGGGTTGCGCTTCTACAGAGCGTACTCACGGACAAATCTGTTTACGCCTCAGCGATTGATGGAGTGTTTGGTTCGCAGACAGCAAGCGCTGTGAAGTCCTTCCAGAGCACATATGGAATGCCCGTTGACGGCACAGTGGGGATGCAGACCGGTAGTGCACTCGGGCTGCCGTTTTGGCAAGCGAACAAGGCGCGCAGTCTAGCCCCGCCATTTCGCGACGATGCGAAATATCCTGAAGCTACTGAATTCAACTTCAGAAGTCTGGTCGGGATCGGCAATTTCTTTAGCAGCCTGCCGGACGCTGACTATAGTTCCTCAAATGCGCTTACTCGGAGGGCCCTTCGAACAAACAATCCCGGCGCCATAAACATCTCGAAATGGCAGCGAGACAGCATGAGAGGATATGTGGGTTGCACTCTGCCAGACCGGTACGGCAACCAAACTGCCATTTATGAAACCCCAGAGTATGGGGTAGCTGCTTGGGGTTTTCTCCTCCGCAAGATCTATTTCCACGGAAACAAGTCTAAGGTCACCGTCGGCGACATTGTGGATAAGTATAGAGGCGACAATTCCCGCGATCCTTACATTGATGGATATAAGAAATATTCGGATGGCAAATTGGTCGAAGATTATGAAGTCGACCTGTATAGCAATCGCGAACTCGCGATGCTGGCCATTGCCGCCTACTCGCACGAACTCGGCTCCTGGTATCCTCTCACGGACAAACAGCTTCTGGCAGGCTTTTCAATTACCGATGATTATATTGACTCGGGCGTCAATGACGAAGTCATCGTGTCTTCTGAAGAGATGAATCCGGATCTCTATGTAAAACGTCCTGATAGCGAAGGCCCGGCACGCTCGACCGGCTTAACCGCGGCTCAGTTGAGAACAGCCGATGCAAAGGTCCAGGCCGGCCTACAGGAGCTCCTCGATGCAGAGGATGGACCTCCCGGGGCGATCGCCACGCTCTACCGCGACGGTCGCATGACCGTACTCACAGCGGGGCGCGCCGATGTCATATCGGGTGAGGCGCTGGGGGTCGACCAATACATGCGCATCGCCAGCATCTCAAAAGCATTCAACGGCGCCATTGCCCTGCACCTCGTCCAGAAGGGCCGGCTCGGCCTCGACGACACCATCGGCCAGCACCTGCCTGATCTGCCGGCGGCATGGTCGGCCGTCACGGTCCGCCAGATGCTGAATCACACCAGCGGCCTGCCCGACTACTTGCAGTCCAAGGGCTTGGCCGAGCAGGTCGCGACAAATCCTCAAGGTTACGTGCAGCCCATTGAGATCATCGGCTGGGTCCGCAACGACCCGCTCGAGTTTACGCCCGGCACCCAGTATACCTACTCCAACACGGACAACGTCGTCGTCGGGCTGATCGCCGAGGCGGTCACAGGAATGCCCTACGGGACGCTGCTGAAGAACATCGCGTTTGGTCCTGCCGCCCTCGCCCGGACGAGTTTCCCCACGCGCGACATCGCGCTGCCTGGGCCCGCCATCCACGGCTATGTCGTCGCGCCCGGATCCGAGCCGAAAGATGTCACGACCTTCGTCAGCCCGAGCGGTGCGTGGGCGTCGGGCGCGATCGTGTCGACGCCTGATGATTTGTCGATGTTCATACGGGCAGATCTCGGACTGAAGTTCTTCGGCGCTGCCGAGCAGATTGAACAGATGAAGTTCGTGGCCGGCAATTCCAGTCCGCCCGGACCCGGGACGAACGAGGCCGGTCTCGGACTGTTCCGCTACACCACGCCGTGCGGTGTCGTTTATGGCCACACCGGCAGTTTCCCGGGCTACACGCAGTGGGCGGCGTCAACCGCCGACGGGACGCGCTCGGTCACCACCACGCTGAACATCGCTGAGCCGGCTGGCGCGTTGCTCGACCGCTTGCGGGAGGTTCAGGCTCAGGCGGTCTGCGCTTTGTTGGGGCACTGACGGGTGTGCATCGCGGGATGACGGACCCCAACATATTTGCTAATTTGCTAAACCAAGTTTCGAATAACCGTTGATTATCCCTGCCACGACATGTCAGCGAGTTTGATTGATGCCTCTTCGCAAGGCGCTGTCCCACTGGTTCGACGCAGTACGTCGCGTGTCCATCAGTCTTGCAACCAGTGCCTTCATGGTCGGACCGAGCCTTAGCCAGACGATCCCCGAGCGGATCGATTCGGTGGTTTCGGATCAGAACGAGATCATCCGACGCTATTCCGCTCCGAGGAAGCCCGGCACGATTGACCTGTCAGTTCCGGATGCACGCAAGGCAACGAGCTCGGAACAAGCCGAAAAAACAATGTTTACCTTGAGGTCGATAACCGTTCGAGGCGCGGTGACGGTGCCCAGCGCTACGCTGGAGCAAGCGTGGGCCGCGCAGCGGAACAAAAAGATAAGCGCCGCCGACCTTTACGCCATCGCCGAGCGGATCGACGAGATCTACCAGAAGGCCGGATATTTCTCGTGGGCCGTCGTTCCCGAGCAGGACTTTTCATCCGGCAACGTCGTCATCGTTCTCTACGAATCCTATGTGCGCCGGGTCACCATCAACAGCGCCATCCCTGATATTGACCGGCGTTTGAAACCTTACATCGATCGCATCGTCGCCATGCGGCCAATCCGGATCAAGGAGGCCGAGCGCGTGCTGTTGCTGATGAGCGATCTTGGCGGCCTGACCATCGAAGGCACTTTCATTCGGCCCGAAACGCCCTCCGCCGGCGGTGATCTGAAACTCGACATTGGCTTCAAGCGGGCCGGCGCAAACACAATAGTCGACAATCTCGGCAGCAAAGCCGTCGGCCCATTTCAGCTGACCGGCACCGGCACCTTCAACGATGCGCTTAGGCTGTTCGATGTGGCGAACATCGCCCTGGTGACCATTCCGGACAGTCCCGAGGAGTTGAAGTTCGTGCTGGCTTCGCACGATGTCCCGATCGGGTATGACGGACTGCATGTAGGATACAGCATCGGTTATGTCTCTTCCCAGCCGGGCGCCGACCTCAAGCCTCTCGATCTCGACATAGCCTCTAGGTTCGGCAGCGCGTATGTCAACTACCCACTGCTGCGGACAATTGACCACAGCCTGTTTAGCCGCCTTGAATTGAACTTCAAGGACAACTCGCTGGCGTTGGGCGGCGAAACGCAGACGGATGAGGACCTCCGATGGCTGGCGGCCTCCCTTAAGTATACCGGTGAGTTGGAAAACGGCGCCATCACGCTGACAGGTACTTTCGGCCAAGGCCTCGACGGCTTTGGCGCGAGCAGCAGCACCGATCCGCTTGCACCGCGTCCAGGCGTTCCTGATGACTACAGGTATTTTCGGGGCGACCTCGACCTTACCAAGGAGATCGCTTCGCTGGCCGTCGCCCACCTCAGAGTGGCTGCGCAATATGCGCCGACGGCGGTGCCATCGTCGGTCCAGTTGGTGCTCGGCGGCGATCCCTATGGCCTGGCTTTCGATGGCTCGGCCGCTTCAGGCGATAGCGGGATAGCGGCCTCGCTGGAATTGGGACGCAACATCGAACTCCCGGAGGCTTTGCCGATCCCAAATCTGAACGTGTTTGCTTATGTCGATTACGGTGCGGTCTGGAACCACGATACGGGCGTGGATTACATCGAGGCGGAACTCGGCTCGGCCGGAATAGGTGCAAAGGCTGCATTTGGGCAACACCTCAATGCAAGGGCGCTTGTTGCGGTACCGTTCAGAGATAACCGAGGTCTGACTGATACCGGCACGCGTTTCTTGTTCCAGCTAATCAGCTCGTATTAGGTGGCGTAGCTCCCGCCTGAACTGCCCTTATCTTGGCGCAAGTTGCGCGACGAGATCATTCGTTGCTGCGACCATCGCCTTGAACCCGCCGACACTGAACTGATTGATCGAGGCGAAGACACCGACACCGCGCGTTGGCGCCAACACCACATAACTGAACTGCCCCTGCAATCCGCCGGTCTTGTTGAGCATCATGGGCTTGTCCTTGTCGGCCAGAACTCCGACCCAGCCAAGCGTCATCATTCCCATCGGCCCCGCATCGTCGATGCCGATTACCGGCGAGAGACCGTCGCGCCAGAGCCAGCCCGCATGGTCGACGGTACGCTCCGCATCGCCGGCCGCATCCTTGCGAAGGTGCCAGGCCATGAACTTCATCATGTCGGCGGCGGAGGTGTAGAGCCCGCCCGCGCATCCGATCGTTTCCGGCGAAGGAACGAGGGGCAACGGTGTGCCGTCGAAGAAATGGCCCTGCATGGTCCGCGCCGCATCGCCTTCCGCCAGGTTGAGCTTGGTGTCGGTCAGTTGGCGGGGCGTGAGCACCCGCTCGGCCAGCAGATCGCCATAGGACTTGCCACCGGCATTGGCCAGCGCGAGGCCGAGCAGATCGTAACCCCAGTTCGAGTAAAAGGCACCCGTGCCGGGAGGGAAAAGATAGGGTTCTGGCTTCGCAAGCTCAGCGCGGCTGAGGTCGAAGGTATTGCCGGCGAACGGGTCGTCCGGCGTGCCGCCTGTCTGGTTCGGTACCTCGCGCGGCAGGCCGGATGCCTGCGTCACCAGATCCATGAGCCTCGGCGTTCGTCCTTCGAGCCCAGGCACGGTCCAGTCCTTCCCGAGGTGTTTGGCAAGGGGATCGGTCGCGCCGATGACGCCATCCACAATCATCGAGCCCATCAGATCGCCGCAGAAGGTCTTGGAGATCGAGGCTATCCGCATCAGCGTATGTTCGTCGGGCACCTGCCCCGAGCCCTTGCGGATTTCGCCGAAGCCAGCGAAGGCCGTCTCGCCGTTGCGAACCGCGGCGATCACGAGGCCAGGAGCGCCCGAGCCCAGGAAGGCGATGCCGCCGGCAAATCCCACGGCTTCCTCAAGCAGACGATCTTTGGCGGCGGCGACGTGAGGAGCCGCAAGGACGCAGGCTGCCGTGAAGCAGAGGATGAGCAAGCGCCTGTGGCCTGAACCGGTCATTGGAATGTCCTCGACGAGAAATCTGATTGTGAGACGAGAGCGCAGTCAGCGGGGCGCGAGCTGATACATCAGTTCGTTTACTGCGTGCACCATTGCTTCAAAGCCCCCGGCGTTGAACTGGTTGATCGCCGCGAAGACGCCGACGCCGCGCGTCGGCGCGATGGCAACATATGTAAACATGCCTTGTCGCCCTCCGGATTTGTGAAGCACCAGCGGACGGTTGCCGTCAGCCTCTACCACAACCCAACCGAGTGCCATCGCATCCATCGGCGCGCCACCGTCGTCGAGGCCCAGCGCCGGAGAGAGCCCATCCCTCCTGACTAGGCTGGCGTGGTCGATAATGCGGCGTGCATCGTCCTCGGAGCCGCCTTGAGCCAAGTGCCAGGCGATCCACTTCAGCATATCGTTGGGCGTCGTATAAAGCCCCGAGGCGCATTCCATCGTCATCGGTGTCGGCACGAAGGGAAGCGGCGTGCCGTCGAAATTGTGGCCCTGCATCAGCCGGCCCTCGTCACCAGGTCGCGGATTGAAGACCGTGTCCACCATGCCGCGTGGCCGCAACACGCGCTCCTCCAAGACGGTAGCGTACGGCTTGCCAGCCGCTCCGCTGATCGCCAGTCCCAGGAGGTCGAAGCCCAGGTTCGAATAGAGCGCGCCAGTTCCGGGAGGAAACAGAAACGGCTCCCCGTGCATGGCTGCGATCATCGCTTCCTTTGTGTGGCCGGCGTAGGGATCGTTGGGTGTTCCACCTGCCTGGGCCATCTCGCGCGGCAGGCCGGATGTCTGTGTCGCGAGGTCGATGATCCTTAGGGTCCGCCCATCCTTCTCCGGCACCACGAAACCGTCAGGCAGGTGCGTCTGAACAGGGTCAGTCAGGCCGATCTCTCCTTTTACCAACAAACTGGCGAGAGCGTCTCCGCAAAATGCCTTCGAAATGGATGCCACTCGCATCATTGTGTCGGCATTCGGCTCTATGCCGGATCCGCGGACCGTTTCGCCGAAACCGGCAAACGCCGTCTCGCCGTTGCGAACGCCGGCGATCACCAGGCCCGGCGCGCCTGAACTCACAAAAGCGAATGTACCGGTGAATTCGACCGCTTCGTCCAGCAGCCGATCGGCGTTTGCAGGACTTGCGCAGGTAAGGACGGCAGCGGCAAGGAAAAGACGTAAGGGTATTGTGCGGGTGGCGGTCATCGGCTTCGAGCTCACCATTTCGGAAATCAGGGCGGACTGCCCACTGCCTTTTACAAGGCGATCACTGTGGCCAGTCAACAACAGAGAGGTCAAGCGGCAGCACGTCTTCCAGTTTCTGGGGCGGGACGCGCGGCGTAAGCGTCATCGGCGATCCGGTCGCTTCCGCCATGTCAAAATCCTCGGTGGCCTCGCCGACGGCGGTGATGGTAAAGCTGTCGAACACGTAGGGGAGGCCGTCCGAGGCCAACGGAGAAGCGCTGTCCATGACATGCAGGTGCAAATGCGGCGCTTGACTGTTCCCGGTATTGCCGACTTCGCCAATCTGATCGCCGCGCTGCACCTTGTCTCCGAGCTTCACCTTAATGCTCCCCGGCCGCATGTGGGCGTAGTTGACGAACAAGCCCGAGCCGATGTCGAGCACGACGAAGTTTCCGTCGGCCTCGTCAATCGGCAAGTTGGCGGGCAGCGCACCGGGCACTTGGTCCTGCAAGTCGTCGCGCGTCCCGACCACGGTGCCGTCGGCAACGGCAAGGATAGGCTTGCCATAGATGTGGTAGTTCGCAGGAACCTTAAGGTCGCCCACGACCAGCGTGTTGTTGTCGTCGATTTGCTCCCAGTCGATAGCGAAACGTTGGGCAAGGTAGAACTTGCCGTCGAGCGACAGCAGGGCGCGGACATGGCGGATGGAATCGCAGCAGCCGTCAGCCGCGACATAACCCTTGCCGCGCAAAGGCGGCCCAAGAGCCACCGGTGCCTTCGCAACGACGGCACCCTCGCCAATCGTCACCGTCATGTCGGCGCCGATGACCGCGAAAAACGCCGTGATCTCGTGGGTAATGCGAGCCGGAACCGCCGCGCCGTCCGCAAGCACGACATGCAGAAAGATGACGGCGAACTGATAGGCGGCCAACTCGCGGTTTTCGTTGCCGCGGCTTGCGCCCGGCGTGACGCGCGTGCGCAATTCATCCGGGCCGAGTTCTGCAAGCGGTGCTCCGCTGTCGGCATCGACGACCTTGAGCTTCTCGAAACGGACATCGCCGCCAGTGATATTCGTCACTGCCAGTTCGTAGACGATGTGACGCCTGCCGTCCGAGCCTGGAATCACATGGGGGGGAGCGATGATCTCCGCAACGAGTGGCGTGAGCTTCGGATTGTCGCTGGCAGCGTGCACCCCGGATGGAAATGTTGCCAACAACAGCACAAAGGTCGAAAGGAGCCAAATTGGAACCCGCATTCGAACGCGCCTCCTCTGCACACGCTGACTTTGCGACGCGAGGGTACGACAATGAAGGCCGGGAGCCAAGGTGGCGTGCGGCACATGGAAGATTCGCCGAACCTGGCGCAACCGCGGCCTCAAGTGTTATCGTTTGCATGTCTGGTTTACGGGAACTTTGCGGGCCTCTGATGACAGTTCAAATCAGCCGGCCACCACAGCCAGGGGACAGGATGTGATTCTGTCGTCCCTGCTTGCGAGTACATTCAACAGACGAACTCGGTAGCAGCGGTGAATTGGCGGTAGCCCTCTACCGACTCGAACCCCCATAAATGCTTGGACCAAGGTTGCACCACAGCGGATCCAAAACACCCCGACCTCCTCCAGAGGGCCCGCATCTCGACGGGAGCCGCAAGACAGAAAGTTCGAAAAGCTTCTAGGAAACCCAAGCAGACTGAACGGCGCTGCGGACAATGAGGTTTACGAATACACCGGCGAACATTCGCATTGGGGCGGTCAATATCGTCGGCAGAAGAGCGTCCGAAAGGGCTACCGGCGGCTCCCTCGTAGGAACGAAAAAAGAAGAGAAGCAGAACTTTCTTGTGCGTTTTTTGCACACAATGTTCCGTAACCTGATTATATTCAGGTATGCAAGACGCCAATGTCATCCTCGACCAGATGTAGGTTGACGCTGCTCAGCTCCGAGGTCGCGCGTGCGCCCTGGTCCTTGAGCAAATGCGCGAGGTGAGCGACGATGCGGTCGCGGCGTCTCACGACGTCCAGCTGTTCGCGGCGATCCTCCACCTGCATAAACGCCTCGGCCGATCGCAGCAAGAGCGGCCACCGCACGCGCTCGGGGTAGAGGTGCCGCATGCATAACGCGCAGGCCAGGGACACTGGTCGGCGGGGTGTTAACGGACTGCAGACCAGCAGGCGTGCGATGGCAACCGAACAGCTTTCCAGCCAGAGGCGTCTGACCCTCTCGCTAAGCCGTAAGCAACTTTGTTTGGCAGATAAGGGGCCTGAAGCGGACTGACAGCTTCTAAGCACGCATTTTCACAAGCGGACTTTCTTTCCGCAACGGAATCGCTTTGACATGCGCAATCCCGGCCATCAGGCCGGGAACAGGAACGCCGAAGCGGGATCGAAAAAGATGCGCTGACCTGATGTGGCGGTGCCATCGCCCACCTCTGCGTCAGAGGTTGGCCTGACGTCGATCTCATCTCCGCCGGCCGTGCGTGCCACGACCCGCCGTCGGTCGCCGAAGAAGGCGGTATCGACGATCTCGACGGCGAGTGCCACGCTTGTCGGCGTAGGCGTCAAGCGGAAGGCTTCCGGGCGCACCATCAGCCGGACGTTCTGGCCTTGGCCGAACGACGTTGTCGCCTTGACGCCGGTCACGATCGAGCCGCCGGCCAGGCGGATCGTCGATGCGCCATCTGCGGTTTGCAAATGCTCAGCCGGCAGGAAATTCGAGTTGCCGATGAAGCCGGCGACGAACTCGCTCGCCGGCCGGAGGTAAAGATCCTCGCCAGTACCGATCTGTTCGATGCGGCCTTCCCTGAACAGAGCGATGCGATCCGAAAGATGCAGCGCCTCCTCCTGGTCGTGCGTGACATAGAGGATGGTGACGCCGGTCTCGCGGTGGATGCGGCGGATCTCGGCCTGGATCTCCTGGCGCAGCTTCTTGTCGAGCGCCGACAGCGGCTCGTCCATCAGCAGGATCGGCGGGTCGTAGGCGAGCGCGCGGGCAAGCGCCACGCGCTGCTGCTGGCCGCCCGACAGCGCGCCCGGATGGCGGTCGGCGAAGTTTTCGAGGCGCACCAGCGCCAGCATGTCGGCGACCTTGCGCTTGATCTCGCCATCCGGTCGGCGGCGCACGCGCAGCGGAAAGGCGACATTCTCGGCGACACTCAGATGCGGAAATAGCGTGTAGCGCTGGAAGACCATGCCGATGTTGCGCTTGTGCGACGGCACCGAAAGCAGCGACCTGTCCTCCAGGAGCACATCGCCCGAGCTCGGATCCTGGAAACCGGCGATGGCGTAGAGTGTCGTCGACTTACCGGAACCCGACGGGCCAAGGAACGTCAGGAACTCCCCCTTGGGCACATCGATGGTGACGTCATGGACGGCGACGAAGGCGCCGAACGTCTTTCTCACCGCGCGTATGGACAGGAATGGCCGGGTCATCTTGACATTTTCCTGCGAAGGAGTGCGGTCACGATCATCAGGCACAAGGTCAGGCCGACAAGCAGGCTGGAGGCGGCGGCGACGACCGGGCTGAGGTCGGCGCGCAGGCTGCCCCAGATCTTGACCGGCAAGGTCTGCAAGGTCGGGCTTGCCATGAAGATCGCCACCACGACCTCGTCCCATGAGGCCAGGAAAGAGAAGATCGCCGCGGAGAAGATGCCGATCCTGATCGACGGCAAGGTGATCCTCAACCGTGCCTGCAGCGGGCTGGCGCCGCAGACTATGGCCGCGTCCTCGATGGATTTGTCGAAACCCTCTAGCGCCGCAGTGATCGGGATAATGGCGAAAGGCAGCGCCAGGATGGTGTGGGCGATGACGAAGCCGACCGTGGTGCCGGCAAGGCCGATGCGCAGGAAGAAGGCGTAGATGGCGATGGCGAACACGACGACCGGCAGCACCATCGGCATCAACAGCAAGCCGCGCAGGACCTGGCGTCCGCGAAACTCACCCCTGACCAGGCTGAAGGAGGCGAACAGGCCGATGACGACGGCGAGGATGGCGGCCATGGCGGCAATCCGGGCACTGGTCAGCGCGGCATCGATCCAGGTCGGATCAGCCAGCAACTGCTGGTACCATTTCAGCGTCCAGCCGGGCGGCGGGAAGGCGAGCCAGCGCGACGAGCCGAACGACAGGAGCACGATGAAGACCACCGGCAGCAACAGGAAAGCCGCGACTGCCGCCGTGAAGCCGACAAGTGCCACGCGCAGCCATCCGAGCCGGTCATAGTCGAGCAGCATGTCAGAGCCCTCCGCCGGCGCGCCTGGCGCCGACCAGGTGAAGCTGGATCGCGTAGAGCGCCATGGTGACGACAAGCAGGACGAAGGCGGCCGCACTTCCAAGCCCCCAGTTGAGCAGCGACTGCACCGTCTGGGCGATCATCTCGGCCAGCATCATGTTCGATGTGCCGCCAAGCAGGGCAGGCGTGACGAAGTAGCCAAGCGACATGACGAAGACCATCAGCCCTCCGGCGGCGATGCCGGGAAGCGACAGCGGCAAAAGGATGCGGCGGAAGGCCTCGAACGGGCTTGCGCCGCAAAGGGCGGCCGCGCGCAGCGTCATAGGGTCGATGGCGCGTAAAGTGCCGACCAGCGGCAGGATCATGAAGGGCAGCATGATGTACACCATGCCGATGGTGACCCCGGCGAGGTTGTTGATGAGCGGCAGCGGCTCATGGATGATGCCCAAACCCATCAGCGCCCTGTTGATGACGCCGGTGCGTTGCAGCAGCACCATCCACGCATAGGTGCGGGTGAGAAGGTTCGTCCACATCGACAGAATGATGATGCCGAAGACGATCGAGCCCGGGGCCGGCGGCATGATCGCCAGCATCCAGGCAACAGGGAAAGCCACCAGGATGGTGACGGCTGTGACGACCGTTGCGACCAGGAAGGTGTTGAGGAACACCCGCACATAGGTGTCGCTGCCGAACAGCGCCGCGTAGTTCTGCAAGCCGGGTTCGGGATCGGTGACGCTGCGCAGCAGCAGGGCAACCACCGGCACGATGAAGAACAGGCCAACCAGAAGCAGGGCCGGCAAGGCGCTGCCGCTGCCGGCTGGCAGGCCGGCAACCGAGCTGCGTCTGAAAGAACTTCCCTGCATCGAGCGGTCCTGTCTCAAAACGGGGCGCGCAAGCCGCGCCCCGTCGGTCTGCAACGGTGTTACTTGGTCTGCCAGGCATACCAGCGCGTGGCGATCTCGTCGCGATGCTCGGCCCAGTAGTTCATGTCGAGGTTGATCTGGCCGTCGACATGGGCATCAGGCAGGGCCTTGACGGCATCGGCGGGCATCTCCGCCTTGGCCTTGGTGTTGATGGGCGCATAGCCGCTTGCCTCGGCGAATTTCGCCTGGCCGGTCGGGCTGGTGGCGGCGGCGAGGAACTTCATCGCGCTGTCCTTGTTCTTGGCGCCCTTCGGCACGACGAGCACGTCGGCGGCGGTGAGGTTCTGCTTCCAGGCGACGCCGACGTCGGTGCCATCCTGCTGGAGGGCGAAGACACGCCCGTTCCACAACTGACCGAAGGCAGCCTCGCCGGAGGCAATCAGCTGCTGTGATTCAGCGCCGCCGCCCCACCAGACGATATCGGATTTGATGGTGTCGAGTTTCTTGAAGGCACGGTCGAGATCAAGCGGATAAAGCTTGTCCGCCGGCACGCCGTCGGCCAGCAAAGCGATCTCGATGACGCCCGGCGCCGACCATTTGTAGAAGGTCCGCTTTCCGGGAAACTTCTTGGTGTCGAACATGTCGGCCCAGCCGATCGGTTCGCCCGAGACGGCGCCCTTGTTCCAGGCGAGCACGAAGGAGTAGTAGAAGCTGCCGACGGCATGCTCATTGCTGAAACGCGGGTCAAGATCGGCCTTGGGCACGACCGCATAGTCGATCGGCTCCAGCAGCCCGTCCTTGGCGGCCTTTATGGCGAAATCCATTTCCACGTCGACGACATCCCAGGTGACATTGCCGGCGTCGACCATGGCCTTGAGCTTGCCATAGTCGGTCGGTCCGTCCTGCAGCACCTTGATGCCGGAGCTGGCTTCGAAGGGGGCTGCCCAGGATTTGGTCTGCGCTTCCTGCGTGGTGCCGCCCCAGCTGGTGAACGCCATCTCATCGGCCTTGGCGGCGGTTGCCGTGAGTAGCCCGGCCAGCAGGCCGGTCAAAATCAGTTTCATGTCATTCTCCTCTGTTGGTCTGTTCTTGTTTTTCTCAGTGCACCTGCGTCCCGCGGTTCTCAGCGCATGACGAAGGGATCGGGGATCGGCTCGTCCGAGGTGTTGATCCAGACGGATTTCGATCGTGTGTAATCTCTGATGGTGTCGAGCCCACCCTCCCGGCCGAGCCCCGACAGGCCGTAGCCGCCGAAGGGAACGAGCGGCGATACGACGCGATAGGTGTTGACCCAGACGACGCCGGCACGGATGTCGCGCGCCATGCGGTGCGCCCTAGCGAGATTGCTGGTGAACACGCCTGAAGCGAGGCCGAAGGGCGTGTCGTTGGCGAGCGCCAGCGCCTGCGCTTCGGTGTCGAAGGCAAGCACGCTGAGCACTGGCCCGAACAGTTCCTCGCGCACGCAAGGCAGGTCGCTGGCGCCGGCATCGATGATGGTCGGCGCATAGTAGAAGCCGCTGCCGGCTGGCCTTGTGCCGCCGGTGACCAGCGTGCCGCCCCCGGCGACGCTTTCCGCGACAACTTTCTCGATCCAGTCGCGCTGACGCAGCGTGGCGAGCGGACCCATTTCGGTCGCCGGATCCTGCGGATCGCCGATGCGGATCGCCTCGGCCTTGCGCTTCAGGCGGGCTAGGAATTCATCCTTGACCGAACGCTCGACCAGCAGCCGCGAGCCGGCGACGCAGCTCTGGCCGGTCGCGGCAAAAATGCCGGCGACCACCGCATTGGCGGCGCTGTCGAGATCGGCGTCGGCAAAGACGACGACCGGGCTTTTGCCGCCGAGTTCCAGAGTGGTGTACGCAAGGTTCTCCGCCGTGCTCCTGACGATGGCGCGCGCCGTCGAGGGACCGCCGGTGAAGGCGACTCGCGAAACCAGCGGATGGCTGGTCAGGCGCCGGCCGCAATCATGGCCCAAACCGGTGAGGATGTTGACGACGCCTGGGGGAAAGCCAGCCTCATGAACCAGTTCGGCAAAAGCGAGCAGCGGCCCCGGGCCATCCTCGGAGGCCTTGAGCACGATGGTGCAGCCGGCGGCGAGCGCCGGACCGAGCTTGACGGCCGAGAGGAAGAGCTGCGAATTCCACGGAACCACCGCGGCAACGACACCGATCGGTTCGCGGCGGATGGTGACGTCGAGATCCGGCTTGTCGATCGGCACATGCGCGCCTTCGTGCTTGTCGGCAAGCCCGCCATAATAGCGGTAGTAGTCGCCGACATAGGCGATCTGGGCGCGGGTCTCGCGGATGATCTTGCCTGTATCGCGGGTCTCGAGCTCGGCAAGTCGCCCAGCATTGGCGGCGACGAGGTCGCCCAGCTTGACCAGCAGCTTTCCACGCGCCGTCGCGGTCATCCTACGCCATGGGCCGGAACGCAGGGCGCGGTGCGCCGCCTCGACGGCGCGGTCGACATCGGCTTCGCTCGCCGCCGGCATCCTGGCCCAGGCCGCCCCGGTCGACGGGTCGACGCTGTCGAAAGTAGCGGACGGTTCGTCGAAGCGGCCGTCGATGAAGTTCCTGAAGGGGGCGTCGGTCATGGGCTCGCGATCAAAGGAAGGCCGGCATCACCCGGTCGATGAACAGTTGCAGCGACTTTTTCTTGTGCTCGTGCGAAAGCCCGCTGTCGATCCAGATCGAATACTGGTCGTAGCCGAGTGCCTCATAGGTCTTCAGCCGGGCGATGACCTCATCGGCCTCGCCGATCACCAGGTTCTGCCTGATCTTGTCGGGCGCGTATTGCGGCATGGCCGCGATCTCGTCCGGCGTCAGCGGCTCCAATATGCCTTGATGCACTGGTTTCTTGTTCTGGAACCAGGCGCCGAACTGGCAATAGAAAGTCGACAGGTCCTGCGTCAGGCGATCGGCGTCAGCCGCGTCGTCGGCAACGAAGGTGTGCATCAAAAGCATGATTTCCGGTCGTTCGATCTCGGGATGCGCGGCGCAGGCGGCGTTGAAGCGCTGCATCAGGCTCGTCACCTCGTCATCGCCGGAAGCCAGCGGCGTTACCTGGACCTTGCATCCGTTGGCGACGGCGAAATCGTGCGAGTTCGGGTCGCGGGCCGCCACCCAGATCGGCGGGTAGGGTTTCTGCAGCGGCTTGGGCGAGGAGGTGGTGGCGGGGAATTGCCAGAACTCGCCGGAGAGTTCGAAGTCGCCGTCCCATAGGCCGCGGATCGCCGGTATGATCTCGCGCATGCGCTGGCCGGCGCCCCAGGCGTCAAGACCTGGGAAGATGCGCTGATATTCATAGCTGTAGGCGCCGCGCGCGATGCCGATGTCCAGCCGGCCACCGCTGATGACGTCAGCCATCGCCGCTTCGCCGGCAAGCTTGATCGGGTGCCAGAAGGGCGCAATCACGGTTCCGGTGCCGAGGCGGATACGGCTGGTCTTGGCGGCGAGATAGGCGATGTTGATGAAGGGATTGGGCGAGATGGTGAATTCCATGCCGTGATGCTCGCCGATCCAGGCGGTCTCGAAGCATGCCTGTTCGGCCATCAGGACCAGTTCTTCGAGCTCGGTCACAAGCTCGGAATGCGGCTTGGCCAGATCCGACCGTTCCATATGCACGAAGAGCGAGAATTTCATCCGTGGGCACCTGTATTGACGGTGGAAGCGCTGGGTCTGGCGAGCGGCCGGACCTCGCCTTCGACATCGTTGCCGACATAGACGCCGAATGCATCTACCGAGCATTCCCTGATATAGCGCGTGAGCATCGAGCGGATCGCCGGATCGGCGATCTTCAATCCTTCGATCGCGTCGATCTCGATGAGCCGAATGCCGCGATCGCTGGAAGCGGGCACGTCGAACGTGCCGCGATAGTAGACATGCGTGCGCGAAACAGGTCCGGCGTGGTCCCAGACGGCGAACAGGAAACCGAGCTGGGCCTCGATGGCCTTTGCCGCAAGCAGTCCACGCAGACTATTGCCATCGCCTGCCGAACCCAACCCTCGGCCGCGCGGCAGTTCAAAACCGTCCGTCGATTCCACGAACAGGATCCGGCCACCATTTTCGAGGATGGCGCCGACATCGGTGCCGGGCTGGGTGGCGGCCAGCGCGTCCTGGCTGAGGCCGGGTGCAACATAGGCGCCGCGGCAATAGCCGAGCGGCTGCGCGGAATTGTGCTCGAAATCGCGGACGCGGCCGATGAGGATCGAATGATCACCGGCCTCGACCAGCCGCTCCATGTCGCAGTCAAAGGACGCGACGGAGCCGTCCAAAACGGGACTGCCGGTCCTTCCCGGCCGCCATGCTACGGCGGCGAACTTGTCGGCGGCTTTCGAGGCGAAGATGCCGGACGCTGCCTTCTGGCCCTCGTTGAGGATGTTGATGGCGAAGCTTTTCGATGTCGCGAAGACAGGATGGCCTAAGGCCTTGTGGGCGATGCAGACCAGCACCAGGGGCGGATCGAGCGACACTGAGGTGAACGAGTTGGCGGTGAAGCCGCGCGGCTCGCCTTCTGGCCCGATGGTGGTGACGATGGTGACGCCGGTGAGGAAGGATCCCAGCGCACGGCGGAACTCGCCGCTGTCGAACCCGGTATTCGCCTCAGCAGTGCCGCTTCGCTCGATCGCTTCGTCCTCCGCGAGGAAGTCAACGATATGGCGCGTGGTGAGGTCCGGCGCCGCGACCGCCATCATGTGCTTCTCGCCCGGCAGCACCGTGCAGCGGCCATGCGGCGCCAGCCGTGCCATCGCGGCCGACATTGCCGGCGAAGAGTTCCTGTCCTCGGAGCCGGTCATGAACAGGGCCGGTACGGCCAGCGTCGGCAGGCGGTCGGCATGATCGCCGTCGGCACGAGCGAACAGGCGGTAGGTGCGGGCATAGCCTTCCGGGTCGACCGCGATCAGTGCGTATGCCGTGTTCCGCGCTGCCGCCTCCAGCTCGGTCGGCACCGGATCACCGAACCAGCGCGCAATGGTCTGTGCCGTGCCGGCCGTATCGCTGCGCCCGTTGAGCGCCACCGCGCGCTGGCGAACGGCTTCGGCCAGTTCAGGTGGCCGCCGGAACACGGCATTCAGGGAAACGATGCGGCGGACGCGCTCCGGTGCGCGCAGGGCCAACTCCTGGGCAACGAGCGCACCCATCGAATGGCCGACGACGGACACCCGGTCGAGGCCAAGATGGTCGAGCAGGCGAATGGCCTGGTCGGCGTAGTCGGCCAGTTCCGGGTGCTGCGGCGGCAGTGGCGACTGGCCGTGGCCGAGCATGTCGATCGCGATGACGTCGAAGCTGTCGGCCATGCGTTCGAACTGCGGCTGCCAGATCGCGGCGTTCATGCCGACGCCGTGGATGAACAGCACCGGCGTGCCAGCGCCGGCACGGATGAAGCAGGTGCCATCGAACGTTGTGCCCTGTCGCGCCCAGGTGGAAGCGTCAGCCATGCACGTCCCCAAGCTCCTTGAGGTCCTGATAGCGATCGCCGATACGATGATGCGGGCGACCGCCGATCGACGCACCAAGCGCCACCACCAGTTCGTCCGGCGCCGGCGCATCGCCGATCTGGAAATGCACGGTCAGGTAATGCGAGCGCCGTCCTTCGTCATTCTTGTCCATCAGTGGGATCATGATCGGCGTGTTCGGCCCGCCGCGCAGGTTGGTGAAGGCAAGATAGGTCCTGGCGCCGACGGCGCGGCGATAATGATTGCCAAAATGCAGCGTGTGGATCAGCGCCGAGGCATGCTCGATCTCGCCAGACGTGCCGCAAATGGCTGCCTTGCCATAACCCTCGATCGCGTCGCCGGAACCGGCGATGGCAATGATCTCGCGGGATAGGGTCTCTCCGAGCACAGGCGCACAGTCGCGGATCTCGGGCGATAGATCGTCGGTGAAGCCGCGTCCCGCCCAAGGGTTCGTCAGCACCGCGGCGACGGCGATCAGGCGCAGCGGCCGCGGTGCAGCCTTGCCGCCTTCGATCAGCGTGTTCTCGGTATAAGTCACGATCTTGCGGATGGCAGGCTGCATGGAATCCTCGGGTCGGCGATGCCAGGGACCGTCCGATCTCTGTATCATCTTATGGTATACCATGCTATGGAGCACCAAGTACCTTGTCAACCGGGCATGGAATCTGTTTTCGTGGCGGTGCAGGAGCCAAGACATGCCAGACGACACCCTTCGCATCGACCGCAGCGCCAAGACCTTGAGAACGCTGGCGCTGGAGCGCATGCGCGAAGCCATCATGGATTTCCACTTCCAGCCTGGCGAAAGGTTGGTCGAGCGGCCGCTTTGCGACCAGCTTGGCGTCAGCCGTTCCGTCGTGCGCGAGGTGCTGCGGCAACTGGAGGCCGAGGGGCTCGTGCAGATGATCCCTGGGCACGGGCCGGCCGTAGCCAGGCCGGATCTCGGTCGCACCGACGAGATCTATGAGTTGAGAGCACTGCTTGAAGGCATTGCGGCACGCGCCTGCGCCCTGTCGGCCACCGGCGAGCAACTGGCAACGCTCGAACGCGCGCTGGCGGACTTGTTCGGGGCATGGGCGTCGGCGACGCCGCCGGCAGTGATGCGGGCGACGACGAAATTCTATGAGGCGCTGTTCGAGGCCGCCGACAAGCGTGTCGCCTGGGAAATCGTCAGCGGGCTGAATGTCCGAATCAATCAGCTTCGTTCGATGACCATTCTTTCGGAGAACCGCCGCGAGCCTGCGATCAGCGAGATGAACGAGATCATGGACGCGATAAGGTCGCGCAAGCCCGATGAGGCGGAAGCGGCGGCACGGCGACATGTCGAATCGGCTTGGCAGATCGCTCGAGATAAACTTCGCCTGGTCTAGATCCCCGTGAGTTCAGCCTATCCAACCCGTCGAAGGGCCTTGAAGAAAGTGTCTGCTTCCGGGCAATTGAAAAATGCAACTTTACGACTGAGATGGGGCGCAAAGCTGGCGTCCGCCTTCGAGCCTGGAACTGGATGCCCACTCGATCGTTTAAATAGCATATATTCCATTGAAATTTCTCATGAGGAGGAGCGCATCGAGCGAGCGCTCGATCGCGTTGCGGAGATCATCGTCGCGCCTAGTGACCAAGGCGAGGAATGGCTTCCTTTATACGACCACCTAGAACGAGCGATGCAGGATCTTCAGGCGAAGGAAAAAAGTCTCGTCGCAGTACGTGGGCGCGCCAAACGAGCGCAGGGCCGAGCGAAAGCACGTTCCCGAACACCGCAAGAAACGAAATCCATATGGCCCAGTCTCTCTCGTCCGTCAGGCGCTTCTTTGGCGCGATGAGCGCTAGCAATGCTCAGTGGCGACGAGGTATTGTGCTCCACGATACACCACCTCTAAGGCTCCACGTTTGACGTTGGGGGCAGCACCACAGCCGGGTGGCGCCCTTCGCGCAGCATCAGCCCGAGAGTGTAATCAACCGCCAGCTTCACGGCACCCAGCGCGGTCCCGTCGTCCCCCAGGGAACTGACGGCGATCCGTGTCGGCCACGCAAGCTCTGCCGCGACGCGCTCGACGTTTTCCGTCATCAGCGGGTTTCTGCCGACACCGCCGCCAAGCACGATCAGGCCGGGGTCGAGTATGCCGATACAGCCAGCGGCCAGCCTGCCGATATCGGCGGCATGGCGCGCGACAGCCGCCACCGCCGGTGCTGAGCCCTCCAGAGCACGCGCGAACAGATCCTTGGCCGAGTCGGGCGGCGCGCCTTCCCCAGCGGGCCAGTCGACACGGCAGCGCTCTATTAGCGCCCGAGAGCCGAGATAATGTTCGAGCCCTTCACGATAGGGGGTCTCGCTGGCCGACCATGGAAACGGCATGCGGCCGATTTCGCCGGCCGCACCACCGGCGCCGCGAAACAAACGCCCCTCGGTGATGAGGCCGAGGCCAACCCGCACGCCGACCTGCAGAAAGGCGAAGGTCTGGTGGCCTTGCGCGGCACCAAAATGCATCTCGCCAATGGCCGCGCAGTTGACGTTGTTTTCCAGGACGATCGGCACCTCGATGCTGCGCCGCAGCAGGCCAAGCACGGCGGACGGCCCCCCGGGCCGGTCGAAACGATCATTGGAGACGATGCGCGGCACCGCCACCGCAATGGCGCGCAACGCGCGAAAACTCTTGGCCACCTTGGCCATTGTGGCACGCGCGACCGACAGCACGACGGCGCCGACCGCGTCGGCATCGCCGGCTATCGTTTCCGGGATCGGTTCTTCCGCCGACGCCAGCTTCTGCGCATCCATCGAATAGGCGACGGCGCGCACCTGGGCGGCGCCGACATCGATGCCGATCGCGTAGCCGGCACCTGGACCGATGCCGTAGATCGTCGCCGTGCGGCCAATGGCGCCGCGCTCAATCCCACGCGAGGCGACGAGGCCGAGCGCGCTCAGCTCCGACACCGCCGCCGACATGGTAGGCTTCGACAGGTCGAGCATGGCGCCGAGCTTTGGCCGCGTCACCGGCCCGTGCGAGGCAAGCAGGCGCAGCACCGCCCGGGCGCTGTCGGTCAGATTGGGGATTTCCGCAGCCGCCATCTCAGCCGTTCGACCTTTGCCTGAAATCCTGTCTCCGGTCGGCGAAAGCGCATTCGCTGCCCCGACTCGAAAGCCATATCCTGTCCTCAATGCCTCATTGCTGACCGGTTTGGCAATTTCCGCGATGTCCGGACAAGGACGTCAGACTTCGGTCGGCGACCACGGCTTCAGCTTGGTATCGGTCTGGCGGTAGCGGAACACGATGTCGGTGAGGCCGGCCGCGTCCTGCATGTCGCCGACAATGAGCTGGATGGCGATGATCTCCAGTATGGCATCAGCGATGGCGTTGCCGAGCGCGGGAATCGAGATCACCACCAGCCTGTCGGCTGGAGCGACATCGCTGCGCCGCGTCACCAGCACCGAGGGGCAGCCCAGCGCCGCAAGATCCTGCGCGATCTTCACCTCGCGACCGTCGCCGATGGCGATCAGTCCGGTCGCCGCATCCTGCGATTCCATCGGCCCGTGCAGATAGTTCAGCGTGTCCCATCCCGATGCCGGCACCCGCACCGCCTCGCGTATCAGCATCGCCGCCTCGCCGGCATTGGCGAAGCCGACACCGGCGGCGACGATGTCGATGGATGTTCTGCCCTGCAGCAGCCGGGCCGCCTGCCCGGCAGCGCTTTGCGCACCGGAAAGGACGGTGGCGGCTGCAGGTGACAAAGTCGTCCAGTCGAATCTGTTGCCGGCGAGCCTGTCGATCAGCATGCCGAGCGCCAGCAAGGTCCCGGTATAGCCGGTGGAGCTTGCGCCATTGTCGGCGCCAGAATCCGTGGCAAGCACAGCACCAGTCAGATCAGCCAGCGGATTGCCGCTGCCACGGCAGACCGCCAGGCGCGGCGCGCCCGACCCCTCGCGCATGACGTCGTAGATTTCGCGGCTCTGCCCGGAGGCCGACAGCGCGATGAACGCATCGGCGGCTGCATCCGTCCGGCCATAGAGATCGGTCGGCGTATAGGCAAAAGCCTTGATACCGGAGGCGCGCAGATAAAGCGCACCGGCCAGCGCCGCCTGATAGCTGGCGCCGATGCCGGCAAGCCCGATCGTCTTGCCGGCAAAAGCGCCGAGATCGAGGTCGTCAAGCGACGAGGCCACCGAACGCCGGCCGATTTCGAGACTTTCCGTCTGGCGCGCCACCGCCGGGCGATAGCCGATACGCTTCATCATTCAAACCGCTCCAATTCCCGAAGATTGGCCCTGACCGACCAGCAGTCGTCTCGCCAAGGCGACCGCACCCAGCACCGGCGGCTCGCGCAGCAGCAGCACCTGGCTCGACGGCGAGACCTTTGCCATGGCCTCGACGAATGCCGTCATCAACATCGGCTGCTCCGAGATGACCCCGCCGCCAGCCACGACAAGGGCGGGATTGGCGCCGCGTTCGATCAAGAGTTCGACCAATGCGGCCAACCCTGCCCCGCCTTCGCTGATAACACGGATAGCCAGAGCCGAGCCGGCGATCGCCGCATCGAATACGGCATTGGCATAGCGGCCCCAGACCGCGGCACCACGCGTTTCGTTGAGCAGGATGCCAAGCTTGGTCTGGTCGTCTGTACCCAGTTCGCGCATCAGCCCGGCAATCAGCGGGTCACCATCCTGGCCCCGGTCGAGGCTGTGCCGGATTGCTTTCGCCGCCTCGCGCACCAATGCCGGCGCGCTGCCCTCGTCGCCAAGGATCCAGCCCCAGCCACCGGCTGCCAGCATCTTGCCATCGGCCGTGCGTGCCACCGCGATCGAGCCTGTGCCGGAGACGACGCCGATGCCGTCGATATAGCCAGCGGCAGGAACCATCAGCTCGGCATCGTTGACCACCTGCACCGCACCACCGGTCCTGCTTGCCAGCAGCGCCTGGAAGCGAAGGCATTGTTCACCCGTGTCGCAGCCATGCGCGCCAACGGCCAGCACAGCGGGCGCGACCCCGCCGCACAATCCCGCGACGATCCCAGCCAGTGTCTCGGCATCAGTCTCCATCTGGCGAATGCGCCAGCTCTCCGTCACCAGCACCTCGTCGGCGATGCGCTCGCCCTGGCACGCCATGATGCGCGTCTTGGTGCCGCCTATATCCACGCCTGCAATGATTTTCTGGGTCACCATATCCACCGCGCAAGCCGGGCTGCCGCGTCCAATCCACATTAGTTAGGAAACTTTACAAACTATCTTTCCAGACGGCAAGAACTATGATTTGATAATCGTCGTAAAAAGCGCATCAAGCGCGATTGGGAGATTGCAACATGAGCAGGAGAAGGATTGGGCTGGCCCTCGCGGCCGCGTCTTTCGCATGGGGATTGGCAGCCAGCGTGGCGCATGCCACCGACATCTCGTTCTGGACCTGGCGCCAGGAAGACAAGGCCGCCTACAACGAACTTTTCGCCGATTTCACCAAGGCCAACCCGGACATCCATGTGAAGTTCGAGTCCTTCCCGGACGAGAACTATCCGACGATCGTCTCGACGGCCCTGGCCGCCGGCAAGGGTGGCGACGTCATCCACACCCACGCCTATGGCTGGCTCGAGCAGTTCGTGAAGGCCGGCTATTTCGAGCCGCAGGATCTGACCACGGTGCCTTCACTCGCTAACCAGCCCGCCGATGCGCTGGTGGCCGGCACCTACCGCGCCGACAAGAAGGTCTATTCCCTGCCCTTCGCCTCGCAGACGCTCGGCCTGTTCATCAACAAGGACGTCTTCGCCAAGACCGGGTTGACCCCGCCGACCACATGGGATGAGTTCATAACGGTCAGCAAGGCGCTGAAGGACAAGGGTATTTATCCCCTCGCCAACGGCATGGGCACAAGCTGGTTCAACGAGATGTTCGTCGCCATCTTCACCAACCCGTTCCTCGGCCAGGATTTTGTCAGCGACCTGACGTCGGGCAAGACCACCTTCAAGGACCCGCGCTATGTCGCAGCACTCGGCAAGCTGCTCGAATTGCGCGACTACATGCCTCCCGGTTTCGAAGGCATCGACTACGACACCGCGGGCCAGCTGTTCATCAGCGGCAAGGCGGCGATGCTGGCCGGCGGCAGCTTCGACATCGCCAGCTACCGCACCCAGAACCCTGCCATCAACATGGACTTCGTCGCCCCGCCCATGGCCAAGGCCGGCGACACCCCGCAGGCGACCAAGTTCTTCGACGGGGGCTATGCCGTCAACGCCAAGTCGGCCAACAAGGAAGCCGCGCTCAAGCTGGTCAACTGGATGGGTACCAAGGAGTTCGGCGACAAGTTCTCCGCGCTGCTCGGCAACATCTCGCCGATCAAGGGCGTCGTCATCAAGGACGAGCTTCTCGCCCATGTCGCCAAGTTGAACGAAACCGCCATGCCGCATATCAATGTCGTCTACTTCCGTTTCGAGAAGCCGACGGGATCGGAGCTGCTGCAGGGCGACATCACCAAGATGATGTCGGGTTCGATCACCCCGGACCAGCTGGCCGCCGACCTGACCAGCGGCCTCGCCAAATGGTACAAGCCTTTCCAGGGCAAGTGACATGAACATCGGCCGGCGCCACACCACAAAAGCCTTTCCGTGGCGCCGGTCACTTTGGATCGCGTCCCTGCTGACACCGGCCCTGGTGGTCATGGTGCTGTTCGTGCTCTGGCCGCTGCTCTCAGCCTTCCGCCTTGCCTTCTATGAGTTCAACGGCTTGCAGCCGATCGGATTCATCGGCTTCGAAAATTTCCGCAAGGTGCTGTTTGAACAGCCCTATAGCGACTGGACCTTCAACGCGCTGAAGCACAACATCATCGCCTTCGTGGCGCTGATGGTGTTCGAGAACGGCACCGCCTTCCTGCTCGCCTATGCCTTGCTGAAGGCACTGCCCGGCCACCGCATCCACCAGGTCATCGTCTTTCTTCCCGTCGTGCTGTCGGCGGTCATCGTCGGCTTCCTGTGGAAACTGTTCCTGCACCCGCTGTTCGGTCTGGTGAACCAGACGCTGGCGCTGGTCGGCATCGGTGCCATTCCGTGGCTCGGCAATGAACACACAGCACTCGGCAGCGTCCTGTTCGCCAATGTCTGGCACTGGCTGGGTTTCCCGACCCTGGTGCTTTTGGCCGGCATGCAGCGCGTCAGCAAGGAAGTCATCGAGGCCGCCCGTCTCGACGGCGCCGGCGACTATGTGCTGATGACCAGGATTATCTGGCCGCTGATTGCGCCGAGCGTCACCATCGTCACCATCCTGACTTTCATAGGCAGCTTCAACTGGTTCGAAATCCCCTACGTCATGGCTGGCCTCACCGGTTCGCCCGGCGGCGCCACCGACGTGCTCGGCCTCTATTTCTACCGCACCGCCTTCGGTTCGACGACGACCGGCATCCAGGATTTCGGCCAGGGCAGCGCACTGGCCGTGATGATGTTCATCATCGTCGCCGGCGTCACGGCAATCGCGCTTCGCTACCTGCGCCGTCGCGAGATCGAGCTGTGAGCGCAGCTGTTGGCACCAGGGAAACAGGCGAGCTGTTGAAGAACGGCGCCATCCAGCTGATGCTGGCGATCAACGCCGTCATCATGATCTATCCGCTGTTCGTCATGGTGATGTCGTCCTTCAAGACCAATGCCGAGATCTTCAGCTCTCCCTTCGCCTTGCCGGCGCACTTCTCGCTGGCCAATGCCGAGCGGGTGTGGAGCGAAACCAACTTCGTGCGCTACCTCGCCAACTCCGTCGGCGTCACCATGGCCGCGGTGGCGCTCATCCTTCTGTTCAGCACCATGGCCGCCTATGCGATTGCCCGCTACCAGTTCAGGCTGAGCGCGCTGGTGCTGATGTTTTTCCTCAGCGGCATGACGGTGCCGCTCAAACTGGCGATCATTCCGCTGTTCATCCAGCTGGATTCGCTTGGGCTGGTCGACAGCTATGCCGGCCTGGTGCTGGTCTATGTCGCCATGGGCATTCCCTCAGCGGTGTTCATCATGACCGGCTTCCTCCGGACCTTGCCGCGCGAACTGGAAGAGTCCGCACGCATGGACGGCGCCAGCGAATTTCGCATCATGCGCTCGATCATGCTGCCGCTGGCGCGGCCGGCGCTGGTCATCGTCGCCATCCAGAACGCCGTTCCGATCTGGAACGACTTCTTCTTCCCGCTGGTGCTGATCACGTCGGACAATCTCAAGACGCTGCCGCAGGGCCTCACCGTCTTCGTCGGCGAGTTCACCACCGACTGGGGCGTGCTGTTCACCGGACTGACACTGGCAGCGCTGCCGATCACCCTGCTCTACATCGTGCTGTCGAAGCAGTTCATCTCCGGCATCACCCAAGGCGCAGTGAAATAAGGCGCGGTCAAATAGCCCGCTCAAACTGACGAGGTTTCTTTCAAGTGGCGAACCAGAACAAGATCATCATCACCTGCGCGATTACCGGCTCGATCCACACGCCGTCCATGTCGCCGCATCTGCCGGTGAGCGCGCAAGAGATCGCCGACGCCGCGATCGGCGCGGCCGAGGCCGGTGCGGCCATCGTCCATCTGCATGCGCGCAACCCCGCCGACGGCCGGCCCGACCAGTCGACCGAGGCGTTTGCGCCCTTCCTGAAGGTGATCAAGCAACGCTCGGACTGCGTCATCAACATCACCACAGGCGGTGCCGCCACAATGAGCGTCGAGGAACGGGTCAAGCCGGCGGCGACCTTTGCGCCGGAAGTTGCATCGCTCAACATGGGCTCGATGAATTTCGGCCTCTACCCAATGCTGGAGCGCTTCAAGACCTTCGAGCATGAGTGGGAACGCCCCTATCTCGAAGGCTCGCGCGACCGCATCTTCCGCAACACCTTTGGCGACATCGAGCACATCCTGCGCACCTGCGCGCAAAACGGCACGCGTTTCGAGATCGAGTGCTACGACATCGGCCACCTCTACACGCTCGCGCACTTCGTCGAGCGCGGCCTGGTCAAGGCGCCGTTCTTTGTCCAGAGCGTGTTCGGCATACTGGGCGGCATCGACACCCATCCGGAGGATGTCGCGCATATGAGGCGCACCGCCGACCGGCTGTTTGGACAGGACTACCACTGGTCGGTGCTGGGCGCCGGCCGCAGCCAGCTGCCGATCGCCACCCAGGCCATCGCGCTCGGCGGCAATGTGCGCGTCGGGCTGGAGGACTCGCTCTGGATCGGCAAGGGCCAGCTGGCGAAATCCAACGCCGAGCAGGTGCTCAAGGTGCGCCAGATCATCGAGGGGCTTGGCGCCTCGGTCGCCACCCCTGACGAGGCGCGGCAGATCTTGCAGCTCAAGGGCGGCGACAAGGTCTCTTTCTAAGGAAAACACCAATGAGTGCGCTCACCATATCAGGTGTCGAGAAGGCCTATGGCAAGGCCAAGGTCATCCACGGCGTGTCCGTCGACATCGCGTCGGGCGAATTCGTCATCCTGGTTGGCCCGTCCGGTTGCGGCAAGTCGACCTTGCTCAGGATGATCGCCGGCCTGGAAGACATCAGCGCCGGCGAGATCGCGCTCGAAGGCAAGGTTATCAACGATGTCGCGCCGAAATCGCGCGATATCGCCATGGTCTTCCAGAACTATGCGCTCTACCCGCACATGACGGTGCGTGAGAACATGGCCTTCGCACTGACGCTGAAGAAGATCGATAAAAGCGAGATCGACGCCAAGATTGCGCGTGCCGCGACGATCCTCGGACTGCAGGACTTGCTGGATCGTTATCCGCGCCAGCTTTCCGGCGGGCAGCGCCAGCGTGTCGCCATGGGCCGCGCTATCGTGCGCGACCCGAAGGTCTTTCTGTTCGACGAGCCACTCTCCAACCTCGACGCCAAGCTGCGCGTGCAGATGCGCGCCGAAATCAAGGCGCTGCACCAGCGCCTGGGAACCACCATCGTCTACGTCACCCACGACCAGGTCGAAGCCATGACTATGGCCGACAAGATCGTCGTCATGAATGGCGGCATCGTCGAACAGGTCGGCGCCCCGCTCGATCTCTACGACCGGCCGGCCAATCTGTTCGTTGCCCAGTTCATCGGCTCGCCGTCGATGAACATCCTGGACGGCCGCACCACTACGGACGGTTTTGTCGCCAGCGACGGCACGGTATTTCCGCTGCCTGCGTTGGGACAGGGCGAAAGTGGGCTTGCCTGGGGCATCCGGCCCGAACATCTCAAGCTCTCAGACAGCGGCGTGCCGGCGGTGGTCGAAGTGGTCGAGCCGACCGGCGCGGAAACCCTTGTCATGGCCAAAGCCGGCAACAACACGCTGAGCGCGTTGCTGCGCGAGCGGATTTCCGTGATGCCGGGCCAGAAGGTTTTCCTGGCGCCGGACCTCACCCAGTTGCATCTGTTCAACGCCAAGGGTCAGCGCATTATGCGGGTGCGGAACGCATCAAGGGTTATTCGGCAGATGAAATAATCGGCAGGCACTTTTCGCAATTCTATACTCTCGAGGACGTGAGCGAGGCAGTCCGCAAAGTGCCCTGGAGATCGCCGCCCGTGAAGGGCGAGTTAAGCGCGAAGGCTGGCGTATACGCAAAGACGGCACTGCGTTCTGGTCCCACGTGGTCATCGACGCCATTCGGCACGAGGATGGCGAACTCCTGGGGTTCGCGAAGATCACACGCGACATTACGGAGCGGAAGAAGGCGCAGGAGTCCTTGGATCAGGCCCGTGAGGCCCTTTTCCATTCACAAAAAATGGATGCGGTCGGCAAGCTGACGGGCGGCGTCGCCCACGATTTCAACAATTTGCTGATGGCGATTCTGGGAAGTCTCGAGCTGCTCCGCAAACGACTTCCCGACGATCCACAATTGCTGCGTCTTCTCGACAACGCGGTGCTCGGGGCGCGACGGGGAGCGTCCTTGACGCAGCGCATGCTGGCTTTTGCCTGGTGGCAGCAACTCGATCCAAAGCCTGTCGACCTAATTGGCCTAATCCAGGGAATGAGAGAATTGCTGGAGCGGTCGCTTGGCTCAAGGGCGATCATAGAGACGAAATTTCCGCTCTCGCTCGATCATGTAATGATCGATGAAAGTCAGATCGAACTTGCCTTGCTCAACCTGTGTGTCAACGCCAGTGACGCCATGCCTGGCGGCGGAACGATCGTCATCTCCACTCGGATGGAACAGGTCGGCGAAAGCAATGGTGCTGGCTTGGCTCCCGGCCATTATGTCTGCCTCTCGGTAGCCGACAGTGGCGAAGGAATGGACGAAGAAACACTAGCTCGGGCGACAGAACCGTTCTTCACCACAAAAGGCGTAGGCAAAGGCACGGGTCTCGGTCTGTCTATGGTCCATGGGATGACAGAACAAATGGGCGGGCGCCTGACGCTTAGGAGCCGCAAGGGAGCAGGAACGACGGCGGAACTGTGGCTGCCGGTGGCCACCGCGAGCTCGGAAGTCGCGCGCGGGCCGGATGTTCTTGCCGAGGAAGCCACTGGCAGTGGATGACGATGCGCTGGTCCTTTTGAATACCGCGGCAATGCTCGAGGATCTCGGCCATACTGTCGCGGAGGCGCATTCTGCGGCGGCAGCCCTCAGGTTGCTGGAGGAGCAGCCGTTCGACCTCGTCATAACGGATCATGCTATGCCGAAGATGACGGGCCTGCAGCTATCGAATACGATCAAAGTCCAGTGGCCGAACGTACCCGTCATTATAGCAACGGGCTACGCCGAACTCCCGGGGACTCGCGACATCAAAATTCTCAGCAAGCCATTCACGGAAAAGGAGCTAGCGAGCGCGATAACATCTGTTCGCTTTATTTGGGCCGCCGGCCCGGCCAATGTTCCGTCGAGCCAAACGAAATACCGTCGCTCACGGTTGCTTGACTCCGGCCTGACTGCAACAATATCCCGACTGTGGCGCTCTGGCCTTGCACGATCGCCATCGCGGCGGGTTGATCCATTTACCTGGGGTCTACCGCCAGCCGCGCAACCTTGCATAATGCGGGCAAACTCACTTCCAACTGCAGAGTTGCACTATGATGCCAATCTACATCGGGTACGACCCACGCGAAGCCCGAGTCCTCGAGGTGGCGCGATGGAGCGCCTTCCGCCGGACAAGCACGCCGTTGCAGATCCACCCACTGGTGCTCAAAGACCTTGAAGCCCAAGGAATCATGAAGCGACCGATGGAGGTACGTGACGGTAGGCTCTGGTGCCCGATCTCCGAGGCACCGATGGCGACCGAGTTTGCCATATCGCGCTTTGCCGTTCCGTTTATGCGGCAAGGCGGCTGGGCCATGTTCTGCGATTGTGACGTTCTTTTTCTGCAGGATCCCGTCAAGCTGCTCGACCTGGTCGATCCTTCCTACGCGATCATGGCGGTTAAGCACCGGCAACGCGAGTCTGAAGCCGTCAAGATGGACGGACAAACGCAGACGTTCTATCGGCGCAAGAACTGGTCGTCGGTCGTTTTGTGGAATCTAGACCATCCCGCCAACAAACGACTGACGAACGAAATGCTTAATACGTGGCCCGGACGTGACCTCCACGCCTTCAAATGGCTCGAGGATCATGAGATCGGGGAGTTGCCTCTGGCATGGAACTACCTCGTAGGGGCGTCGGCTTCCGAACTCGACCCCGCCGAGGTGTCGCTGGCGCACTACACGCTCGGCGGTCCCTGGTTTGCCGGTTGGTCGGGCGCCACACAATGGGACGAATTGTGGAGCCGAGAAGAAAGCATTCTGCGTGCGTTTGAGGAAAATGCGGTTCAGATCCCCGCATGAAACCTCCGCTTTCGGATCTCTTGCCCGTGCTCTCAAAGCCCATCCTCCGCTTGCCCAGGCTCACGGGTCCCGTCTTGGTCATGGGATCGGCGCCGAATTTTCGCCTCCCGTACGGACATGATGCCGGTTGGGCGCTTGTAACCGTCAACGCTTCCCAGATTTTGGCGGAAACCTTTGGCCTCGCCGCTCCTGATATGGCGCTGATGCGTCGCGGCATTCTGGTTGGCCAAGGTGAGCAGGACTTCTACAAGCGTGACTTGCTAAAAGGACGGCAGGCAAAGCATCTGATCGTCCCGATCTGGCCTGACGTGGAGGACAAGCTGAAAGCCGGCTGTCGCACCTTCGATTATCGTTACGACACCTTGCAGGCGCTTACCAGGTGGCAGCTTGCCAACATCGTCTGGCGGCTTAGCGGCAAATTTCACGTATCCCGCGGCTGGCACCGGAACATCTCCACGGGGGCTTTCGCTGTCATGCTTGCGCGTTTCGCCGGCTTCGCTCCGGTTGTGGTCAGCGGGTTTTCCCTGTCTCAGGCCGGGCATGGATACGATAGCCGAAACGCCTTCCGATATCATGCCGACGAAGATGCGGATTTGCTTCGGCGGGTGGCGAGAAGAGGCGAGCCCATCTACGCGGAAGATAGAGACTTCGCCAGAGAAAGCGGATTGCCGCTTTGGCAGGGACAGACGCCATGACCACGGCATCCGCAGACCGACAGGCCCCGGTTCCGCTCCTCCCAGGCAGCGAGCGCTGCGTGGGATTGCCTTTTTGTTTGTGGAACAAACGAGAGGTGCATGGGTCGGAGGTTCCAAGGCTGCCGATCCATCGATCACCACAAGCGGCACATGAGCTCTCTTGGACGTTTGTGCGCGCCAAATGACCAACATCCTGCCCCATCGTTTTGACGTGCTGAATATCTCGATGGCTGATCGGCTGGCTGTCAAATCCATTCTGGTTATCCAGGCGAAGTACATCGGGGACGTCATTCTGACCTCGGCGCTTATGCGAAATCTGCGCGTCGCCTACCCACACGCCATCATGGCCATGCTTTGCGCTCCTGGCCTGCGAGACTTGGTGGTCAGCCAGGGTATCGCAGACATAGCCATCGGATTCGACCCTCGAGGTGGTGGTAGAAGCCTAACCAGGCGCTTGAAGGAATATTCAAGCTTGGTCGCTGAGCTCCGCCGCCGAAAATTCGAACTCACCATCGATCTGACCGACTCGAAGACATCGAGGATAATACACAAGCTGATCGGCGCCCCAATGCGCGTCGGATACGATCCCCCCGAAGTGCCTCTAAAATCTTGGGAAAGTCAGCCTGCCAATATATTTGCTGAAACCTTCGGCCAGGGAGGCGCGCATTACCTGTACCGATATCTTTCGCCGCTGAGAGCGCTCGGGATAACGTCGAGTGAAGTGACACCGAGGCTTGAGCCCACATCCATCGGACGAGGCGCTTCGACCCAGATTCTGGCTCAGAGCAATCTGAATGCAAAAGCTTTCGTCGCGGTGCACGCCGGAGCAAGGTTCGAAGGGCGGTGCTGGCAACCTGAACGGTTCGCCGCAGTGATCGATGAGGTTTATGAAACGACGGGCCTGCGGTCACTGCTGATTGGCGGACCTGACGAGAGCGCAATCGCGCAACGTATCCTGAATGTGGCGGTCTCCCCGTTGGCAAGCGTTGTTGGCAAAGCCTCGCTTGAGACACTAACAGCATTGCTTGCGGACGCGTTTATCTTCCTGGGAAACGAGAGCGGCCCAATGCACTTGGCCGCATCGGTCGGAACTCCAGTTGTGGGCCTCTACGGGCTCACTCCCCCAGATGTCTGGGGGCCAGTTGGCGTGCCTTACCGCACGGTTGAGCCGCCATTGCCTTGCCAGTGTGTTGCTCCCCATTTGTGCAAACCCAACAACCCGGGCGGCGTCTACTGCGTGCACCGATTGCCCGTTGCCAAGGTCGCTCAAGCAACACATGAGTTGATAGAGGCGGTGAGACAACAGGGGAATGCATCCGTCAATTCACCTTCTCCCGGCGGCGACGCGCTGATCCTCCCATCGGCTCAGGATCGGAGCCGGTTGCAGTAATGACCTCGGCATCGGCTGTCCGGGTCCTTGGCAAGATCGTCCTGCAACGCTCTCATCGGCTCGCGCTTTTGCATGCGCCGCGGCTCGCCCGGGAGGCGCGACGAGACGGGGCCGCCAAGGCGGCTTAATCAGAGTCAACGGGCCGCCCGTCGACTACTCCAAGGTTGACATGGAAGGCCCGTCGATTTAAGTTCGCGTTAGTGGCCACTAACGCGAACTACTGGACTGCGCTCGGAGATTCGACGAGACGAACGATCTTCGAACTGTTGCTCGAACAGCCTTGTTCGGTCAGCGGACTTGCTCGTGCGCTGCCTGTAACCAGACCAGCGGTTTCTCAGCACCTGAAGGTACTCAAGGAGGCCGGGCTTGTTGCCGACACGCGCTCGGGCAAGGAAAGCATATATCGTATCGATCCCGGCGGCCTGGCAAGTCTGCGCGCGGAAGTCGATCAGTTCTGGAGCAAGACCCTGGCGGGCTACAAACTAGCCGTCGAGCCTCCAAAGAAGGACCAGGTATGAGCAAGCATCCTGCTACCGAGCCTGTAAGGCACTCCGTCGTCGTCGAGGCATCTATGGCGCGTGCCTTCAAGGTCTTCACCGAGGATTTCGGCAGGTTCAAACCTCGCGAGCACAATCTTCTCAAAGTGCCCATTGCTGAGACGATCTTTGAAGCCTGGGTTGGGGGGCACGTTTACGATCGCGGCGTCGACGGCAGCGAGTGTCGCTGGGCTCGTGTATTGACTTACGATCCGCCGAGCCGGCTGGTTCTGAGTTGGGATATCAACCCGCGGTGGCAGATTGAGACCGACCTGAACAAGACCAGCGAATGGGAAGTCCGGTTCACGGCGGAGACGGAGAACCGGACCAGGGTTGAGATCGAGCACAGGAATTTCGAGCGCCACGGCGAAGGCTGGGAGAGCGTGCGCGGTGGGGTCGATAGCGATCAAGGCTGGCCGCTGTACCTGCAGCGGTTCCACGATCTTTTCACCGGTCGGGCGCCCTGACGCCGTGCCGCGATAGCCAAGGACCAGATGCCGAACGGCACGTTCCGCCAAGTCGCATTGCAGGTTCATGACGGTACAAGCGCGCCGCTGTTTGTGGTAAAAGCGACGTTCGAGCTAATCCGCAACGAGCCTTATCCCGATCAGCAAGTGGGAGCCTAACCATCTTGCTGTTGAAAGCGCCCGACGCTTCCAGATGCGAGCGACGGCACGGGTGGAAGACTTGCGTTCCACCATAGCGGAGACCGTCCGCGTTATCGCTGAATAACTGACCCACTACCCTTACCGCCATTGGCTACGGCAAAATGTCTGTATCAGTGCTTCAGTATCTGGCTGAGAAACAGCTTGGTGCGATCGTGCTGAGGATTGCCGAAGAAGCTGTCCGGCTTGCCTTCCTCGACTATCTGGCCGGCATCCATCAAGATGACGCGGTCGGCCACCGCCCGTGCAAAGCCCATTTCATGAGTGACGCAAACCATAGTCATGCCGTCGCGCGCTAGCCCGGTCATCGTATCGAGCACTTCCGACACCATTTCCGGATCGAGTGCCGATGTCGGCTCATCGAACAGCATTACCGCCGGCTCCATGCACAGGCTTCGCGCAATGGCGACGCGCTGCTGCTGGCCGCCCGACAGCTGGACCGGGAATTTGTTCGCCTGTTCGGGAATGCGCACGCGCTCCAGGAACTGCAGCGCGGTCTTGCGTGCCTCGGCGGCGGAAACGCCCTTGACCCACATCGGCCCGGCCATGCAGTTCATCAGCACGGTCAGATGCGGAAACAGGTTGAAGTGCTGGAACACCATGCCGACATTGCTGCGCACGTCGGCGACGTTCTTCATCTTTGGGTGAAGATGGATGCCGTTGACGGCGATGTCGCCCTCCTGGTGCGATTCAAGGCGATTGAAGCAGCGGATCAGTGTCGACTTTCCGGAGCCGGACGGACCACAGATGACGATGCGTTCGCCTTTGTGGACCGTCAGATTGATGTCCTTCAGGGCATGGAACTGGCCGTACCATTTGGAGACGGCTCTGGCTTCAATGATGGTTTCAGCGCTCATCGCACCTTGCTCCGGGCATAGTGCCGTTCGATGCGGGACTGGATCAGCTCGAGGCAGATCGACAGCATCCAGTAGATGAGAGATGCCGAAATCAGCATTTCCATGTGCTGGAAGGTCTTCTGGCCCAGCGTGCGGGCAAGGAACATCAGTTCCCAGACGCCGATGACCGAGACCAGCGAACTGTCCTTGAGCATGGAAATGAACTGGTTGCCGGTCGGCGGAATGATGACCGGAAGCGCCTGCGGGAGTATGATCCGGCGCATGGTCAGCGAAAAGCCAAAACCCATCGAGCGCGATGCTTCCCATTGACCACGGTCGATGCTCTGGATTCCCGATCGGAAAATTTCGGTCATGTAGGCGCCGTAGCACAGCGAGAGCGCCAGGATGCCGGCGGGAACCGCACCGACCACGAAGCCCAGTTGCGGCAGGCCGAGATAGATCAGATAGACCTGCATCAGGAGCGGCAGGCCGCGAAAGAACGAAGTGTAGAAGCTTGCGATGGCGTAGGCGAAGCCGTTGGTGGAGAGCTTGGCTACGGCACCCAGTATGGCGATCAGGGAGGCGATGATGATGGAGATGGCCGAGACGTAGAGCGTGGTCACCACGCCCTGGGAAATCAGGAATGGCAGCTTTTCCCGGATGAAGGGCAGGCTGAGATGAAAGGTCGCGAAGAAGGCCAGGAAGAGCAGCAGCAGTTCGAACCAGACGATGGCGATCTGGACACGCAGCGAGGCGAAGCCGATCAGGACGACATTGAGGACGAACAGAAGCGCGATCACGAAGGCGATGGCAAACCGACCATAGAGGCCGCTCTGCGACGGTTCGCCGATGACCGGGCGCATCAATTCGCCGAAGCTCGTCGACGTCAGGTTGAAGGCGAGGAAGATCGCAAAGACGACGCCGAACATCGTCGCCACAAACCACGGCTTGTGCACGAGGACTTCAGCTTCGACGGTATCGGGGTAGAGCATAGCCTGTCCCTTCGAATGGTCGGCGGCCCGCACAGGCGAGCCGCCAGCGAACGTCGGAACTACTTTACGACCGAGTAGTCGACCCCGTACCATTTCCTGGAGAGCGTGCTCAGCGTGCCGTCGCCTTTCATGGCCTTCACGGCATCGGCGATTCTGGCCGAGAATTCCGGGTCACCGTGTTCGATTGCGACAGCCAGGGGCTCATAAAACACCGGATCGCCGATCTGCCTGATCGGATAACCGGCTTTCACGGCATCGACGATGCTGGGCTGCGACGAGACGACGGCATCGAGCCGAACGCCGTCACCGACCCGCAGATCGTCGAAAGCGGTGGTGGAGTTCTCGTAGGAGTGCACTTCCTTCGGGTTGAGCTTGTATTCGAATGGCGGCGCACCGGCCGCGTCGAGCGTCAGATCCTTCTTGGCATAGGCTTCGAAGGTCGATGTCGTCGTCGCGCCGACAACCTTGCCATTTAGATCGCTCAACGATTTGGCCTTGCTGTCCTTGTGAACCGCAACCGCTGCTGGCGTGTAGTAGTAGACAGCGGGAAAATCGAAGATCTCGGCGCGCTTCTTCGTCGGCGTCATCGAACCGACATGCATGTCCCAGCGGCCGACCCAGTTGCCGGCGGTGATGATGTCCCAGCCCGGCGTCACGAACTCGACCTTGACGCCGATGCGCTTGCCGATCTCCTTGGCGACATCGATGTCGAAGCCGTCCAGCTCGTTGCTGGCATTGAGGAAGGACTGCGGCGCCCAGTTGGCGTCAGTTGCGACCTTGAGAGTTCCGGCCGCCACGACACGGTCCAGCACCGCGCCGGCCTGAGCCGGAAGCGTCGTCAATGTCAGGGCAAGCGAAGCCGCCAATGTCGCCAATTTCAGAGATGTTTTCATGTGCACCGTTCCCCTTGTTGTTGTTGCTATTTTAGAAATGAGACTGCCGTCGCCGTCTTCCGGCGAGGCAGAGGAGGTTTGCCGCGCCGATTGCTCGGAACGAAGGTAAGCCGACGGTCGCGAAACGCTTGTCATGGCGTGTCGGCCTTTGCTTCGTCGCGCACCGCACGCGCGACACGGAAGGCCTCGACACCTGCCGGAACGCCGCAATAGACCGCGATCTGGATCAGGGCCGCCCGCAGCTCGTCGTCGCCAAGCCCGTTGCGCATCGCACCTCGAAAATGCACGCCGAATTCATGCATGCGCCCCAGTGCCGCAAGCATGCCGAGATTGAGCAGGCTGCGCTGCTTGAGATCGAGCGCGGCGTCAGTCCAGCATGTGCCCCAGCAATACTCGTTGAGCATGTCCTGGAGGGGCCTGGAGAAGTCGTCGGCATTGCCGATTGCGCGGTCGACATAGTCGTCGCCCAGTACTTTGCGGCGGACTGCCTCGCCGGCTTTCTGCAATTTTCTATCCATGGCTGGTCGCCCCTGCCCGTCGTGAGTGGTCATTCAGGAAATCCGCAATCAGGCCAGCGACCGGCCCGGGCGCTTCGATCAGGATCGAATGCCGCAACCCCGGCAGGATCTCGAGCCGCGAGCCGCGGATCTGCTCGTGCATATGACGCGCCATGCGCGGGTTGGATCCCTGGTCGTCCTCCCCCGTCACGATCAGTGTCGACGACCTGATCTGGTCGAGGATGCCGCCGAAATCTGTCTCGGCCAGAACCCGGTAAGCGGCGGCGTAGCACGCAGGATCGTTCTCGGCGTCGCGCCGATGCAGCTCGGCGATCACATCCGGGTTGCGCTCCTGAAACTCCTCGGTCAGCCACCGCGAGAGCGACGCGGCATGGTGCGCACTCGGCTGGCTGGCGGTCAAAGCGGCGAGACGACGCAGAACCGCCTGCCGTTCTTCCGGCAAGCGCCCGGCGACGGTCGCCAGCAGCACCAGCTTTTGAAGCCGATCGGGATGGGTCAGTGCCAGGCGCTGGGCTATAAGGCCGCCCAGCGAGAAGCCGGCAAGATGAAAGCGCGCAAAGCCAGCATGATCGGCCAGCGCCAGCGTATCGCCGACGAAGTCATCAATTTCGTAGCGTCCCTTGATGCGCGCCGACCCGCCATGGCCACGTAGATCAAATGTGAGCACGGTGAACTGATCCGGCAGGCGAGCGACGACGCCGCTCCACGCTTCCAGATAGGAGCCGACGCCATGGATGCAGACCAGCTTCTGTGGCCCGTTCCCGTCGACACGATAGTTGAGCGCCACATCGCCGTGAACGAAGGAACCGGTCGCCATCGCCATCAGTGCCCCACCGCGACAGCCCTGGTGCGATCCCGCGTGGCGAAGTGCGGCATGACCTCATCGACGAACAGCCTGATCGTCTTCTTCTGCAGCTCGAACGGCAGGTTGAAGGTGAGTCCCAGGCAGTACTGGTCGACGCCCGCGGCCTCATAATCCTCGAGCTTCTCGATGATCTCGCCTGGGGTGCCAAACATCAGGTTCTTGCGGATGCTCTCTGGATTGTAGTTGTCCTTGCCCTTGACGCTTTCATAAGGCACAGCCTCGGGGAAACCGTTCTTTACCGTGCCGATGTTCTGGAAGAGGTTCTCGAAGGAGCGCCCGTAGTCGATGGCGTGGCGGACCGCGACTTCCCAGTCCTCCGGGCGATCGTAGATGCAGGTGCGGCGTTGCATCATCAGGCGTGGGCGCGGCACTTCCGGATGGTCGGCGACCGCCTTGCGAAATTTTTCGCCGAGCACGGCAATCTCGGCCGCGGGCGCTGAAAGCGGCGTCGACAGGATGTTGGCACCGATGCCTACCGCCCAGTCGAATGTGCCAGGGTCACGTGCCGCCACCCAGATCGGCGGATGCGGCTTCTGCAATGGCTTGGGCACGCCCGCGGCCAGCGGAAACTTCCAATAGTGGCCGTCATGGGCATAGTCATGGGCCCACAGTTTCTTCACCGCCGGCACCAGTTCCTTGAGGTAGGCGACGCCCTCCTGCTGTGGCATGCCGCCGGCCATGCGGTCGAACTCGTATTGATAGGAGCCACGGGCTATGCCGAACTCCAGCCTGCCGCCGGTCAGGTGATCGCAAAGGGCGGCTTCGCCAGCCAGTCGGATCGGGCTCCAGTACGGCGCCACCAGCGTCGAGGTGCCAAGCCGGATCTGCTGCGTGTGCTGCGCCAGCCAGGTCAGGGTCATCAACGGATTGGGCGAGATGGTGCACTCGATCGTATGATGCTCTGCCGTCCACAGCGTCTCGAAGCCGCCCGCGTCGGCCATCTGCGCCAGCTCGAGCAGATTGCTCTTCACCTTCGACATCGGCATGTCGGGCGAGAAGCGCTCCATGGTCAGCGACACTGCAAATTTCATTTCTGTTGTCCCGTCCTTTGTGGTCGGTGTGGGTGATGCTCAGCGCAGGCGGATGACAAATGGGTCCTGCATGAGCCCGGAATAATCGATCATGATGTTCTTCAGCCGCGAGAACTCCTCCATCACGTCGAAGCCTCCCCTGCGGCCATAGCCGCTTTCCTTGAAGCCGCCATTGGCCGACATGAACGACGAGGCGCGATAGGTGTTGATCCAGACGGTTCCGGCATCGACATTGCGGGCAAAGCGCAGCGCGCGGTCGATGTCCTTGGTCCAGATGCCGGAGGACAGTCCGTAGCGCGTGTCATTGGCGAGCGCGGTCATCTCCTCTTCCGACGAGAAAGGAACCACGCCGACAACCGGACCAAAGATCTCCTCCTGCATGAAGTCCATGTCGTTGCGGGCGTCGACCATGACGGTCGGCTCGAAATACCAGCCTTCCGCGAGCTCGGCCGATTGCGGTCTGCGGCCACCGGCCGCGATCCTCGCCCCCTGATGGACGCCCGAGGCGACGTAGCTTTCAACTTTGGCAAGTTGTGCCGACAGCGCCAGCGGACCCATGTCGGTATCGTCATTCAGGGGGTGGCCCACCCTGACCCGCCTGGCGCGCTCGACCAGCGCGTCGACGAAACGGTCATAGATACTGGCCTCGACGAAGCAGCGCGATCCGGCAACGCAGCTCTGGCCGGCGGCGGCGAAGATGCCGGAGACGACGCCGTCGACGGCATGGTCCATGTCGACATCGGCAAAGACGACCTGAGGCGATTTCCCGCCAAGCTCCATCTGGCACGAAACCAGGTTCGCCGCAGCATTTGCGGCAATGCGCCGGCCGGTGGCCGTGCTGCCAGTGAAGACGATCTTGGCGATGTCGGGATGACGCGTCAGCGCGTCGCCGGCGCTGGTGCCGGTGCCGGTCACGACATTGACGACGCCGGCGGGGAAGCCGGCTTCCATGATCAGTTCGGCCAGCGCCAACGTCGAGGCGGTGGCGTGTTCGGACGGCTTGATGACAACGGTGTTACCGATGGCAAGGCACGGGGCCAAGGTGCCGGTGAGCAGCATCAGCGGCGAGTTCCACGGCGTGATCATGCCGACGACGCCAAGCGGCTCGCGCATGTTGAAGTTCAGCATGTCAAGCTTGTTGACGGGGATGGTGTCGCCCAGCAGCTTGTCGGCCATCCCGGCGAAATAGCTGTAGGAATCTGGCATGGCGCGCATCTGCGCCCGCATCTCCTTGAGCAGCTTGCCATTGTCGCGTGTCTCGATCAGCGCCAGCTCGTCGGCATGTTCGAACACCAGTTCCGCCAGGCGATAGACGAGCTTGCCGCGGTCGGTCTGGGTCATGCGGCGCCAAGCCGGATCGGCAAAGGCTGCTCGCGCAGAGGCCACAGCGGCATCGACATCGGATGCGTCGGCCTCGGCCAGTTCATACCAGGACCTGGCGGTCGTTGGATCGTAGCTTGGAATATATTGCCCGCCTTTCGGTGCGACGAAACCGCCGCCGATGAACAGCTGCTGGTGGGAATTCTCGATCGATTTGACTGACGTCTTCATGGCTGTTCCTGTTCGGCGTCCTTGGGGCTTTGCATCCATGGCTTCGAACCGCCATCAATGCTGGCGAGACGCCCGCCATCGCCCGAATCCATGTAGATGCTGAAGCGCTCGTCGTGCCGCTCGCGGCTGTAGCGGCGCAGCAGCGCGCGGATTTCGCGCGCCGGAATGTCTTCGTAGGGAAGGTCCGCCAGCGGAAAGAACTTGAATCCCGCGGGCAATGTGAGGGCGGCGGAAGCGCCGGAGAGCCGGGCGCGATAGATGAGGTAGCCGGGATCGCTGTCGGCGACATCGAAGACGGAATAAAGAAACGTCTCATCCGGAAGCAGCGTCAGTGCGTCGCCGCCTTCGAGCTTGAGTTCGTTTTCCGCCTTGCGGCTCTTGGCGCTGGGCAGCACCCAGCCGCCCTTGCCGTCGGCGCGCAACAGGATGTTGCCTTCGGCTTCGATCAAATAGCCGACGATCATCGAGTGGGAAGCAAGCCAGCCCGGTGGCAGTGGATCCTTCACCGAGGCATAGCGTCCGCGGCAAAAGCCGAGCGGTGCCGACGGACTGGTGCCAAACGCCTGCACGGCGCCGATGAGAACGACATGGTCGCCGGCATCGACGCGGTTGTGCACGGTGCAGTCGAACCAGGTCAGGCATTCGTTGAGGATTGGCGCCCCGGTGTGGACACGGTCATGGCTGATCGAGCCGAACTTGTCGTGCGCCTTCGAGGCGAAGACCGCCGAGACGTCAGTCTGCCCCTCATGCAAAAGATTGACCGCGAAGGAGTCGGACGCGTTGAACGCGGCATAGCTGGCAGCGGCCTTGCCGACGCAAACCAGAAGCAGCGGCGGATCAAGCGAGACCGACGTAAAGGAGTTGGCCGTCATGCCGCGCGGCGTGCCATCGGCGTCGCGGGTGGTGATGACTGTGACGCCGGTCACGAAGGTTCCGAATGCCCTTCTCAGTGCAATCGGATCGATCGTTGGCTGTGGAGTCGTCAGCATCTGGCCTCGTGTTCCCTCTTCGTATTGCGCGAGACGTTAGCCGCTGACCTGCAGCCGTTCTTCCTCCTGTTGATAGGAACAGTAGGCAGAGAGGCTGCTGTGTTTGCGAGCAAGGATCGCGGACAACAACGCAAACGGCAGGGAAGATACCCAAGCTGGAAACAGTCCGCACGGCGGAGGCTGGAACGATGCTATTTTTCGACCGAATCGCGGTTGTCGATGACCTCGCGCAAGCGGATGGCGAGCTCGAAAGCAAAGCGCCGCTCAGGGGTATCGAGATCGACACCGAACAGTTCCTGGATGCGCGCCAGCCGGTACCGCAAGGTGGTCACGTGCAGCCCCATCGCATCAGCGCAGGCCTGGCTGCGGCAGCCTTCGCGCAGATAAGAGAACAACGTCTCCATATAGGGGGTGCCGTGCTGGCGATCGTGATCGGCGATGGCGCCGACACTGTCCTGCACGAAGCTCCGCACATCCTCCACCTCGGCGGCCGCGATCAGCATCGGCAGCGGGCCGAAATCCTGGCTGGCAAAGACGCCGGTCCGGCCGAACGAGCGTCCGATACGGATCATGCGCCGGCAGCGATCCCATGCCGGGGGATAGTCCGCAAGTTTGGTGCAGAGACCGGAAAGAACGACGAACGGTTCCTGGCCGAATTGGCGCCCCAGTTCCTCGGCAACCTTGCGCAGCAGCTTGGCGATACGGTTCCTGTCTTCGCCCAGCTCAGCCGGGATCAGGCAGACGAGGCCATTGTCGACGACGATGATGTCAGCCGCGACCGAGTTCTGCTGCAGCAACCGGATCACCGCATGATGCGGATCGACCAGACGTCCGGCGCTGCTTTGGGCGGCTTCAGGCAGATCGATGAGGATCATCTGCTTTGGTGATGCCAGCCCTACGCCAAGCCGCTGCGCCCGCTGCATTACATCGGCGGGGTCGTGCCAGCGATGCTCGACCACCTCCATGAACAACTCCGTCAGCGTGCGTGTCTCGAATCGGAAGCGGATGAAGCTGCGCATCATCTGGACGCTGAGCGCGAATTTGGCACTGTCGAGCAGGAGCAGGTCGAGCTGGCTGAAGGGCTCCTGCATGGTGAAGATGACCATTGCCCCGACAGCCTCGGCATCAACGCTCAACGGTTCGATCTTCGCGGTGAGACGCAGACGGCGCATGCCGTCGTCGAGGAAGAATGTATGAGCCTCGCTGTGCGGCTGATCCACCGCCGACCGCGCGACCTTCATGATCTGCCGGTGCAGGCTGGTGCTGGCGGCAAGCTGCCAGGCCGCGTCGTCGAAATGCTTCTCGCTCGGTGAGCGGCTGGCGACGATCAGGTTGGCGGTGAAATCGACCACGACGACGGGGTTGGGCACAAGTGCTGCGATCCTGCCTGCAAGCGAAGGCATCGAGCTTTCGGCCAAGGCCTGCTGCAGCAGCGACGTGTGTGCCTGGAGCGCCTGCTGGAGCCGTTCCGATGCACGCTTCTCCTCGCGCAGCTTGTGCTGTTTCTCGACAGCGATTTCACCGAGATGGACGATCATCCCGATGAAGGCGAGATCGTCGGCGCTGACGTCCATGATCTCTCGCGAGATGACGCTGAGCACCATCGGCCTTCCGGCCTCGTCGACGCAACTCATCGGCATTACCAGAACGCTGCGGTAGTCGCGTTCGAAAGCCTCTATGCGATAGCCAGGAAACTCCTCCGAGACCCGGGCATCCCTGATATAGACGGCCTCGTTGCGTTGCAGGGCGACGATCGACGGACTGGTGGCGAGTTCCCAGCGGTCGGGGAGCGACCGCTGGATCAAGGTCGGGTCATGGCGAACGATCACGTAAGCATGGCCATGCGGTGCGTCGATGCTCATGATCGACCCCATCGTCCATCCGGCATGCCGGCAGGCGGCCAGCACCAGATCACGCAACACCGTGCTGAGATCGCCGCCTGAGTTGATCAGGCTGGCGGCGTCGCGTAACGACAGGATTTGCGACTGATGGTTCACTGGTGCGACTGTTCCGGCTGACCGATCTGTTCCTGTTGGCACTGCGAGCGCCGATATAAGCAATTCGCGGCCGAGTGAAGCTACACGTCTTCCGAGAGCGAGACATCCGGTTTTTCCTCTGAAGCAGAGGAAGACGCGTGGTGCGCGCCTTCCTAGCCTGGCCCTTTCGAGTTTGGGCAGGAAGGACCGTTGGCGCGAATGGAAATCAGGAAAGTCTGCACCTTCATCGACGAGGTTCTGATCGAGGGCGGCAAGGTCGCTGGCAAACCGGTCACATCGATCGTCGTCGCCGCCGTGTTGAAGAACCCGTGGATGGGACGGGGCTTCGTCGAAAACCTTCGCCCCGAGATCATCGACATCGCCCCCAGGCTCGGCGCCGAACTGACCCGACGGCTGATTGCACTGATGCCGACGGCGGAGATCGAATCCTACGGCAAGGCTGCGGCTGTCGGCCTCAATGGCGAGATCGAACATGCCTCGGCACTGATCCACACGCTGCGCTTTGGCAATCTGTTCCGCGATGCCGTCGGCGGCACCACCTATCTCGAATTCTGCAACACTAGAAATGCCGCGGGGGCGTTGTTGTCACTGCCAATGATGCACAAGAGCGAGAACGGGAGGCGCTCGCATTTCATCACCGCGAACTTCCAGATCGCCGATGCACCGGGTGCCGATGAAGTGCTGGTTGCCATTGGTGCAGCCAACGGCGGACGCGTTCACGCCAGGATTGCCGACAGGTTCCAGGATATAGCGGAAATGGACGCGGAAAACGGCTCCTCCTGATAATCGGAGTCGTGTCAGGTCGTAGACCGACCAGCCTTTGTCCTGTCTTTCAAGCGCGCCACTGCGGGATATTGGCTGCGAAAGGCCTTCTACAAACCGGGGTGGCTTCTGGGAAGCGGGACCTTGTTTCGTGCAAGGAGCCGACCTATTCTAGGCTCCGTCGCGAAAAACAACTGCCTGACCACTGTCACCTTCGTCAGGCAGTCGAGTACACGTCAACTGTGCACAGCACGGTTCGGCCAGCGTCTCCGAGAGCAACCGTCTGACGATGCGTCAGACTGATGGCAACCGTCATTCCGACGGATGCATTGGAGCGCTAAAAATGCGAAATCGTATTGCAATCATTGGCGCGGGCCTTGGTGGCCTCACGCTTGCCCGCGTTCTTCATGTCCATGGCGTTTCAGCCACGGTCTATGAAGCCGACGCCTCCTCTGCCTCGAGAGCGCAGGGGGGACTTCTCGGCATTCACGCATACAACGGTCAGCTCGCCCTCAAATCCGCAGGTCTGTTTGACTCGTTTCTTCAGCTCGTCCGTCCTGGCGAAGATGCAAAACGGATTGTCGACAAGGACTTCCATATCCTGTTCGACAGGCCGGGCAGCCACAGCGGCGAGCGTCCTGAAGTGGACCGGGGCGAACTTCGCAAGATGCTGATCGATTCGATCCCCGCCGATATGATCCATTGGAACCATAAGGTCACGTCCGTGGCAGCTACCGAGGATAATGGCCATGAGATCACCTTCATGGACGGCTCAAAGGTGACCTGCGACCTTATCATTGGGGCCGATGGCGCGTGGTCGAAGGTCCGTCCACTGCTTTCTGATTCAAAGCCGGCCTACACAGGAACGTGTTTCGTCGAGACATTCCTTTTCGATGGCGACACGCGCCACAAGGCAAGCGCAGAGGCGATCGGCAGCGGCACGCTGATGGCCGTTGCGCCCGGCAAAGGTATCCTGGCGCATCGCAATGCCGACGGAAGTCTTCATGTCTACGTCGCCTTGAACAAACCGGAAGACTGGATCGCTTCGATCGATTTCAGTGACGCTGAAGCTGGGCTGGCTCGTATCGCCGGGCAATTCGAAGGATGGGCCTCGCAGCTGACTGCCCTGATCACGGACTGCGAAGCCGATCCAGTGCTTCGACCGATCCATGCGCTCCCGGTGGGACATCGCTGGAGCCGGGTGCCAGGCGCAACTTTACTCGGCGATGCCGCGCATCTGATGTCCCCATTCTCCGGTGAAGGCGCCAACCTTGCCATGCTTGATGGTGCGGAGCTTGCCCGGGCGCTCCTTGCCTATCCTGATGACGTCGAATCGGCGCTCAGTGTCTACGAAAAGAGACTCTTCCCACGAAGCGGCAAGGTGGCCCAGGAAGCGGCGCAGAATCTCGAGCGGTTCTTTGACAACACTGCCCCGCAGAGCGTGGTCGATCTGTTCAGCGCCATCCAGACATCGGCGAATACGCCGCTGCGGTCATGGCAATCGAGCCAGGCATGACGCGCTGAATTCCCCGACCCAGGGCGGCGGCCCGCAAGGTCTGCGCTCCGTGGGCGTGCTGAAACGGGCTTGACGCAATGGGCTTGACTTAGGAAATGATCATATCCTAATCATGCGCGATGACAGACTTTGAAAAAGAGCGGCTCAATGCCCGACCCGGACGACCGAGGGAATTCGAGATCGATCAGGTGCTTGACGACGCGATCGTCCTATTCAGTCGGCAAGGATACAGCGCCAGCTCGGTCGCCGATCTTTCCGAGGCCCTCAAACTGACCGCCGGCAGCATCTACAAGGCGTTCAAGGATAAACGAGGGCTTTTCCACGCAGCGCTTGGCCGCTATGTCGAGCGGAGCAATGCACGGATGTTGGCGGCCCTCCGGGATGCTCCCGATGGCCGCGCGCGGGTACGCTGCATGTTGTCTGAATATGCCAGGCTCAGCCAAGGCGAGACGGGACGTACTGGCTGTCTGGTTGTCGCGAGCGGAATCGAGTTCGGGGCCTCTGACCCGGAACTCGCGGGTCACATCGGGCGCCTGCTCAACGCACGCGAGCAGCAACTCCGCTGCTTCATCGACGAGGGCCGGACGGACGGGTCGATCGCCAAGCAGGTCGACAGTGAGTCGGTTGCACGCGCGCTGCTGTGCGTGGCTCAGGGCATCCGGGTTCTCGGAAAGACCGGACAGAACTCCATAGCCGGTGTGGTCGATCAGGCGATGCGGCTTCTCGATTGATTTGCCAAATTTGGAAATGATCATTCTCTATTTGAGGAAGCTTTCATGACTCATGCATTCAAATCTCGCGAGGCGCCACACCGCCAGAGCGCGTCCTGGCACAGTCTTGCCCACGGCACGGTGATCGCCAACGGCCTGCATTTTCACTATGTCGAAGGAGGTCAAGGGAGACCTGTCCTCCTTATTCCAGGCTGGCCGCAGAGCTGGTACGCCTGGCGGCATGTGATGCCCTTTCTCGTTGCCGCAGGGCGGCGCGTGATTGCCATCGATCCGCGCGGCACGGGTCAGTCGGATCGGCCGGCGCACGGGTATGATCTCATGACAGCCGCCGCAGATGTTCACGCGATCGCAGAAGCGCTCGGTCTGCTTTCGGATGGGCCGATCGACGTAGCGGGGCACGACGTGGGGACCTGGATCGCGTATGCCTACGGTTTGACGAGCCGAGGATGTGTGCCGCTCACAGGCCGCTCGGCCGTCTGATCTCGCGTGAGCAGGTGAAACTTGTGCGAGTCACTGGCCAGCAGGGTCCGCGATCCGTGACGCAAACGATCCGCTCCCAGCATTCGAGCCGTCCACCAGAAACTTCGCCAGATGGGAAGAGGTTGTTCACTCACCTTGCGAGCTTTGCGCCGGCTAGCAGATCTTCGATAATCGAAGCCCGAAACTTGCCCGTCTCCGGCGTTCCGTCGATGTTCATCAGGACAGCCACTGCGTGGCTTTTGTCCCTGCTCAAGGCCACCATGTTGGAAGCGCCATTATCGCTCCCGGTATGACCAATGACCTTCTGGTTCCTGATTTCCTCCTCTGTCCAGCCAAGCCCTTGATAAGAGTAAATCTTGCGATCGACCTGACGGCGCAGCATTTCGGCAACCGATCGCGGGGACAAGATCTCTCTCGCGCCGGTTTCTCCGCCGAGCATGGCACGCAGCATTGTTGCAAGATTGTTTGCCGAACAGCGCAGCATGCCTGCCGGTACGTCCGGATAGCCTTCCTGTGGCAATTCGACATACGTGCCTTTCTCAAATCTGTACGGCTTGGCGAGCACGTCCGGCGCGAATTCCTTCAGGTACCACTGCGCGTCTCTAATGCCGAGCGGGGCAAATATGTTTGTCTCCACGTAAGAGGAGAAGCTCTGTTTGCTGACACATTCAACGACATAGCCTGCCAGCGCGACTGCAACATTTGAATAGTCCCATTTCCTTCCCGGCTTGAACTTTGAAAAGGACCTGTCCGGCGAATAGGTCTCCCCGCCCTTCAAAAGATAATCTCGCAGGAAGTTGGAGAGGCTTTCGGTGGGATCTCCCACCTGGGAGTAATCGCCATAACCCGCATCCGAAATGCTGGATGTATGCGTGAGGAGATGACGAGGGTTGATCGCTGCCCTCCGATGGTGGGGATTTCGCACGGGAAAATCGATGTAGCTGTTGATGTCGCGGTCCAGATCGAGGCCGCGGCGACTGAACAGCTGAACTAACGCCGAAGCAGTAAACAGCTTGCTGACCGAGGCCAGATGCATAGGGGTGTCGGCTGCAAGCTCACGATTTTGTTTGATGTCAGCAAAGCCAAAGCCCGCCGAATAGCGCTTCGACGAGTCCTTTCCGATGATCGCAACAGCAGATCCCGATACATTCGCGGCTTTCATGCGCGTCGGAACGCTCGCTTCGAACGCGCGGCGCCAGGTTTCAAACGACTGATCTTCTCCGGCTTGAAGAGTCAAAGCTCCCTGAGGAATGAACAGCCCGGCCAATCCGAGCTTGAGCAATGAGCGGCGAGTCGACATGAAGGTTGTTCTCCTCTGTGCGATGGGTGGGCCGCCGAACGAACTTGAGATTGGCCCAGAAGCGCGAAAAGGTGGTGCCTTGCGTAGCAGTAGCAGACGACATTGGAAGTGCAGGTGCACCGAGGCTAAGCCCTTGGCGTAGGCGTTTGCCAAGGGCGCTAGTCTGGCCGCAGCTTCGCTCCATCCTTGCGGTTGATGGCCCTCAATGGCAGCCAGATTTCAATGGCTGTGCCGTCTTCCGGTCCGGAACGGGCCAGGACATCGCCCCCGTGGGCTCGCGCGATACCGCGTACCACGGAAAGGCCTAATCCGGTGCCGCCTCCCGCTCGGCACGCATTATTGGCGCCGGTTCACTGATGCGCACGTCGTCTGCCTGTGGCAGGTCGAGTTCGGTCTGGTGGGTGGGGATTTTGAGCGCCAGCGACGCCATCATCCGGCAATATTCAGCCCAGAGGACATGCTGTTCGTAATCGTTGCACATGGAAGGCTCCGGACCTGGGCGACCTGTCTACAGTAAGGCAGTCGAGGCCCCGATGAAAAGCGGATGGGCGCTCAACGGAACGGATCCTGCTCAACGAGGATGTCTGCCTCCTTTGCGGCCTCGACGAAGGCCCTGCGAGCGTCGCGGGTTTCTTTCAGGCCCTCGAGCACGCCAAGGCAGGCTTTGCGAGCAGCGACATGTTTCTTGCCGGTCATCGCCGGCCATCGGTTCAGCAGGATGTCCGCTGCCTGGGCTACTCGCTCAACCGTATAGATCGTGTTCCTCGACCTGCCGAGGGCCACGCGTACAGGCTTTTCAAAGCGCTGGTCTTGCACGCAAACCTCCCAAACGCGAACGCAACTCAATTCATGATGAGATCTTAGGTTCCCGGTCTTTAGTGCTGTCCGAAGAACATGTGGGCTGTGCATCAGTTTGGAAATCCGTTCGCATCTAACCCCGTTATATGAAAAAATCCCGCATCGGCCGTGTTTGAGGGACGGCAAATGCCACTGCAACGGTACGGCGAAATATTCGAGCCCATTGATCTGGACTTGCTCCAGCGGGTGTTCGACCAACTGTGCATCGAGCGCCGTCTAGCCCAAAAAGACAAGGAACAGAGGGAAGACCTCGCCGCGGAGTCGTCAGCGTTTTCCAGAACGGGATCACGGACGAAGCGGATCTATTGGCGGTAGCGCTCTCCCGCTACCATCGCATTCATCTAACTGAATGATTTTATTATAGATTTTTGGGCAAAAAAAGCCAGGAAGGAGACACCTGGCAGGCTTGATTTCTGTCAACTGCTTGATGAGTTTCCCTTCGGGGGTTCAAAGCCCCACCGCTACCATATTCGAAACTGCTGCGGCCTTTGCGAGCCGCAGCCTGCCTTAAAGAAGATGCCATCGTAGGTATCAGCGCCAACGGCTAAGCCAAGATCTGGGACCGGCTTAGAGTGCCAAGTCCTTCCCCACGGCTATTTGTCGAAGAAAGACCGGTGGTATCATTTGTAGAATCCGGGTGTTGGCGGCTTTGTCAGCTACGTAGCGACGCCGCCTAGATAGGCGCTGATGACCGCTTCGTTGCTCGCAAGTTCACTGCCTGGTCCCTCAAGCACAATACGCCCGGCCTTGAGAACATAGCCGTAGTCGGCGAATTTCAAGGCGACTTTGCTGTTCTGCTCCACAAGCAGGATGGTGACGCCTTGGCGATTGAGGCGCTGGACGATGTTCATGACTTCCTTGATCAATTGCGGCGCCAGGCCCATTGACGGCTCATCGAGCAGGAGCACCTTGGGAGCGGCCATGAGGGCTCTGCCGATCGCCAGCATCTGCTGCTCTCCTCCAGAGAGGTTCCTTGCATCGCCATTCTTTCTGCGCGCCAGGATGGGAAAGAGTTCAAAAACGTGATCCAGCCGCCGCCGGCGCTCGGTGTCGTCGGCAAGCGTAAACGAGCCGAGGTCAAGGTTCTCCTTGATCGTCATGTCGCCGAAAATACGCCTGCCCTCCGGGACGTGGACGAGCCCGCGATGCGGCAGCCGATGGGCCGGGGCCTTGGTTATGTCCTCGCCCAGGAAGCGGACATTTCCAGAGGACGCCGCAATGAGGCCGGACAGCGTGCGCAGCACCGTGCTTTTGCCGGCGCCGTTCGCGCCAAGCAGGGCGACGATCTGACCGCGTTTGACCGAAAGGCTGACGCCATGAAGCGCTTCGATGGCGCCATAGCGGGCAACGATACGGTCCGCGCTGAGAACGATCTCGAAGTCCATCAATCCTCCGTGCCGAGATAGGCTTCGATGACCCTGGGGTCCGCGCGGACGGCCTCCGGCGCACCATCGGCGATCTTCTGACCGTAGTCGAACACGACAATCTTTTCCGACACTTGCATGACCAGCCCCATATCGTGTTCGATCAGCAGGACGGTGACGCCGGTTTCATCGCGAATACGGCGGATCAGATGTATGAGGTCCAGCTTCTCGCGCTCGTTCAGGCCGGCGGCAGGCTCGTCCAGCAGGATGAGCTCGGGCGCCGAGGCCAAGGCTCTTGCGAGTTCTAGCCGCCGTTGGTCGCCATAGGAAAGACCACCCGCACGGCGATGCGCATGCTGCTCGATGCCGACGAAACCGAGCCAGCGCATGCCGATCGCGCGGATCGCCTCCTCCTCGCGCCGCTGTGCCGGCAAATGCAGGATCGCCGACACAATCCCGTGGCGGCTGCGGCAGTGCTGGCCGGACATGGCGTTTTCAAGAACGCTCATCTCCTTGAACAGCCGGATGTTCTGAAAGGTACGGGCGAGCCCGAGCGCGGTGATGCGATGCGGCGGCAAACCGGTAATTGGCCGGCCGCTCAGGCTGATCGAGCCGCCCTTCGGCTTGTAGAAGCCGGTCAGGCAATTGAAGAGCGACGTCTTGCCGGCGCCGTTCGGCCCGATGAGACTGTTGATGGCACCTTTCTCAACCGAGAACGAAATATCATGAAGGACTTTCAGTCCCCCAAAACTGAGGCGCAGATCGCGGACTTCCAGCAAGGCCATGGTCAAACCCGCTTGTCCGGCCACAGCCCGTTAGGTCTGAAGAGCATGATTGCCAGCAGCGCAACCGCGGTCACCAGTGGACGATAGGTGCCCGCCCCGCGCAGTACCTCCGGAAGCAGAGCCACGAGAATGGCGCCCAGGACGACGCCGGGAATGCGGCCCATGCCACCCAGAACGACGCCAAGCAGGATGAGAAGCGATTGATTGAAGGTGAAACTCTCCGGCGAGATGGCCGTCATCTTGGCGGCATAGAGGCAGCCGGCGACGGAAGCGATCACCGCGCCCATCATATAGGCCTGCAGCTTGGCCGTGACACGGTTGATGCCGATGCCGGCGGCGGCGTCCTCATCATAGCGAACGTAGAACCAGGCTCGTCCCATTCGTGACCGCTCGACGCTTAGGCAGACGAAGGCGGTGAGCAGCGCCAGCACCAGGAACGCATAATAGAAGTGCTGCACCTGCATCAGCCTGAAGCCGAAGATCTCCGGCCGCTCGATGCCGATGAGACCACTCGCGCCACCGGTGATGTCGAGGTTGCGGGCGATGATGCGGACGATCTCGCCGAAGCCCAGCGTCACAATCGCCAGATAGTCGCTGCGTAGCCTCAAGGTCGGCGCACCAATAATGATGCCGGCCACGCAGGCCGCCGCCATGGCGACCGGGATGGTGAGCCAGAAATTGAACCCGAATTCCGCGGTCAGGATGCCTGACGTGTAGGCGCCAACCGCAAAGAAGGCGGCGTAGCCGAGGTCGAGCAGGCCGGCATAGCCGACGACAATGTTGAGGCCGAGACACAGCACGACATAGAGCAGCGCCGTGGTCGCCACCTCCGTCACGTAGGCGTTGGCAAACTGCGGCAACACCAGCGCGAGGGCGAGTGCCGCCAGGCCGGGCAGCACGACGGACCAGCGCATCAATTGCGGTTGCCCGGCGGCCGGCATGGTTCTCACTTCGTCGATCATCATACCCGCTCCACGACAGAGCGGCCAAGAAGGCCCGTCGGCTTGAACACAAGGAACAGGATCAGGGTCCCGAAAACGAAGACGTCACGCCACTCCGATCCGACGAAGGGCAAGGACGAGCCGAAAGCCTCGAGCAGGCCGAGCAGCAAGCCGCCAAGCATGGCGCCCGGCACGCTGCCGATCCCGCCGATGACCGCGGCGGTAAAGGCCTTCAGCCCCATGATGAAGCCCATGAAGAAATGGACACTGCCATAGTAGGCGCCGGCCATGACCCCGCCGCCGGCGGCAAGCGCGGAACCCATGAAGAAGGTCAATGCGATTACCCGGTCGACATCGATGCCCATCAGGCGGCTCGCCCCCATGTCGATGGACACGGCGCGCATCGCCTTGCCATACATGGTGCGTGAGACGAAGGCCTGCATCCCGGCCATAAGAGCAATGGAGGCGGCCACCAGCACCATCTGCGTGTAGGTGATGTGAACGGTGGAAATGTCGATGCCGGCAAAACCGAGATCCGTGTTGAATGCGTAGTGCCGCCCGCCGGTCAGGGCGAGTGCCGTGCCGTTCAACACCATCGACGCACCGAGCGCTGTGATGAGGATGGATAGGCGCGGCGCATTGCGCATCGGCCGATAGGCGAAACGTTCGATGACGACGCCGAGCAAGCCGACGACCAGCATCGACACCAGCAGGGCGCAGACCACGCCCAGCCAGCCATTACCGACCCAGATACCGACGAAGGAAAACACGATGAGGCCGACGAAGGCGCCATTCATGTAGATGTCGCCATGGGCGAAATTCAGGAGCTTGATGACGCCGAAGACCATGCTGTAGCCGAGCGCGATCAGGGCATAGAACGAGCCGACGATAAGACCGTTCACCAGTTGCTGAATAAGCAGGTCGAGCGTCATTGATGCTCCTGGGGCAGAATTGAAAAAGTCTCGTCTGGGCGCAGCGTCGGCGCGCCAGACAATCGGCGATGACGCCGAGGCCGCCACAAGGGCCGCCCCGGCATCAATCCGGTTAGCCTTTATTCGACAGCCACCCACTTGCCGCCTTTGGCGATCACCGGGCGGAAGTTCGAGGTCTGGAGGGTGTTCTTGTCGGTGAACTTGATTTCGCCGGCAAGGCCTTTGAGGTCGCTCGCCTTGAGGGCCTCGATGATCGCCTTTTGATCCGCCGACTTGGCCCGCGTGATGGCATCGGCGATTAGGTCGCCCACATCATACGAGAGAGCTGCATAAGCACCGGCGTCACGACCATAGGTTTCCTTGTACTTGGCTTTGAAGTCGGCGGCACCGGACAAGAGGTCGACGGTCGGCGGAGACAACAGATACACGCCCTCACCGGCCGACCCGGCGATTTCCAGATACTCCGGCGAATTGTTGCCGTCGCCCAGCACGATGCCGCCCTGGAAACCGGCCTGCCGAAGCTGCTTGGTGAGCAGTGCGCCGCCGGCATGGTAGGCGGTCCAGAAGACAGCGTCGGCGCCGCTTGCTTTGATCTTGGTGACGACCGCCGAATAGTCCTGCTCGCCGGCCGTGGTGGTCTCCTTGGCGGCAATTTCGCCGCCTTCGCCCTTGAAGGCTTCGGCGGTCAGCTTGGCCAGGTCGGATGAATAGGCATCGCCTTCGTCCACGACCGCGATCTTCTTGTAGCCGTTCTTCTTGAAGAGCTCCACCGCTGTAGTCGCCTGCATGTCGCCGGTCGAATTGGCGAGGAAGGCATTACCCTGATTGGCGGCGACCAGCTTGGTCGAGTTCGCTCCGATGATGACGAACGGAATGCCGGCGTCGCCGTAGATCTTCAATGTCGGCAAGACGGCACCCGAACAGTAGCCGCCAACGATGGCGGTCACGCCTTCCGAGACAAGCTTGCTGCCTGCGGTCACCGCCTGCTGCGGATCGCAGGCGTCGTCAGCGGTCGTGGTGATGATCTTGTCGCCGTTGACGCCACCTTTGGCGTTGACGGCGTCGATCGCCATCTTCACGGCGTTCTCCATATCCTGCCCTTCACTGGCCAGTTGGCCAGTCATGGGAGCCACGATGCCGATCTTTATATCGGCAGCCGCGGCCATCGTGGTCATAGCCAGCCCGGCAAGGGCGGTCGCACAAGCCAGCCTCTTGGCAAGCCTCTTGAAGGAAACAACCATTAATTCTCTCCATTTCCCCTGTTGGCGCATCCAGGCGGCGTGCCCGAAATGCATTGTTTCGCCCCTCGGTTAGTTGCGGAGCGGTTTTGTTGAGCAAGATCGCCAGCCGGCCATGCGATTTCTCACCGGCAGGCTCCTGATCCGCCGATCAGTGACTGCCGCTGGAAGCCCGGGCATAGGCTCCCTGATAGCGGTTCTCCTGGATGCTCTGCATGATCTCGGCCTCGCGGGCTTCCTGCGCCCGGACGGCGGCCAGCAAGGCCGCGGCACCGTCCATTGGAAATGCCACGACGCCATCTTCGTCCCCGACGACGATGTCGCCTGGACCGACGACCATGCCGCCTATGCAGACCGGAACATTTATGGCTCCCGGACCATCCTTGTAAGGTCCGAGATGGATGGCCGACCGCGCGAAGCATGGGAACGGATTGCGGCCGATGGCACCGGCATCGCGAATGGCGCCGTCGATGACAATGCCTGCGGCGCCGCGCGAAGCCGCGACACTTGTCATGATCTCGCCGACCAGCGCGCGCCCCTCATAGCCACCGCCGTCGACGACAATGACGTCGCCTGGCTGCAACAGATCGAGCGCACGATGGATGAACTGGTTGTCCCCGGGACGAGTCCTGACCGTCAGCGCTCTCCCCGCCATGACGCCGCTCACCCGATGAAACGGCCGCAACCCGACAGCGCCGGGGACACGAGCGAGATTGTCGCTGATCAACGGCGTCGCAAGAGCGCGGAACGCGTCGATCAGTTCGCTTTCCTGTGATCCATCCGCCATCGCCTGCACTCCTCCTCGTCGGCACCTATTATGAATATAGTATCCAATCACACTTAATTCGGTGGAGTCAACCGACCTTGCAATGGTCGGCAGAAAAAAGCCAAATTGACCGGGAATAGGCGCAAGGATGGCCATAACGGCCCAACCGCTCCTCCCATTCGGACTTGCAATGGCGTCAAAGTTCAAGATAGATTGGATAACATATCCATAAATGTCATGATTGTGAAAAGGGATTGGGTTGTGAAGCACGCAGGAAAAGTCGTGATCGTCACCGGGGCGGCACAAGGCCTGGGCCTTGCCTGCGCCGAGCGCTTTCATGCCGATGGCGCCAAGGTGGTGCTTGTCGACGTGCAGGCCGATCGCGGACGCGAGCATGCCGAACGTCTTGGCGAGCGTGCCGCATGGCTATCGGCGGATCTCTCCGAATGCACCCAGGAGATGGCAGCCGATGTTGTTGCCAAGGCCGCGGAGCGATTCGGCGGTGTCGACGTCCTCATCAACAATGCCGGCATCATCCATCTGGACGATTTCGTTGACTTCCCCGAGGAAGCCTTCGACCTGGTTCAGCGCGTCAATCTCAAGGCGCCGTTCCTTCTCGGGCAGGCCGCGGCAAGGGCCATGATCGCGCAGGGACGCGGCGGCTCGATCATCAACATGTCGTCGATCAACGCCATCCTGGCCATTCCCAATTCCGTGGCCTATGCCGTGTCCAAGGGTGGCATCAAGCAGTTGACGGCGGTGATGGCCGTCGGATTGATTCCGCATAACATTCGCGTCAACGCCATCGGCCCCGGCACCATCCTGACCGACATGGTCAAGAGCTCGGTCATGGCCAGCGAAGCGCAGCGCCAGACCATCCTGTCGCGCACGCCGAGCGGCCGCTGTGGCGAACCTTCCGAGATCGCCAGCGTCGCATCCTTCCTGGCCAGCGCCGACGCCTCCTACATTGTCGGCCAGACCATCTATCCGGATGGCGGCCGCCTGATCCTGAATTATACGGTGCCGGTGAAGGACTGACCGCCAATGGTTGTCGGTACGCCCCACATCAGTCTTGCGGGATCGGCCGCGCTGCTGCTCGACGGGGCGCAGGGGGCTTTCGATGATGCCACCCAGGAACTGGTCTGGGCGGTAGCGAATGCCGCGCTGAGCCTCGAAGGGGTGCGCGAGACCGTTCCCGGCATGAACAACCTGCTGGTGGTGTTTGACCCGCTCGCCACGGACGCCCACAGTGTCGGCGATCAGCTGATGTCGCTCTGGACCAGCACCGATGCCCATGCGGTGACCGGCACGCATCATACTATTCCCGTCAGCTATGGCGGCTCGCGCGGCGAGGACCTCGCCGGCTGGGCTGCGCATTGCGGCCTGTCTGTCGACGAGACCGTCAGGCGCCACGCGGCAGCCGCCTACACCGTCGCCGCCATCGGCGCCATGCCGGGCTTTCCCTATCTGTCCGGTCTCGATCCACTGCTTGCCTGGGCAAGGCGCAGCACGCCTCGCCTGAAGGTCGCTGAGGGCGCCGTCATAATCGGCGGTGCGCAGGCGGGCGTCATGCCGATGACTGCGCCGTCCGGATGGCACATGATCGGCCATACCGAAGTGAAGCTGTTCAAGGCCGAAGCGGAATTGCCCGTGCTGCTCAGGCCTGGAGACAAGATCCGATTCGAAATCGCAGGGATCGAGGCATGATCGAGATCCTCACCACCGGCTTGCCGAACACGGTCCAGGATCTCGGCCGGCCCGGTCATCTGGCGCTGGGGGTCAGCCATGGTGGCGCCATGGACAAGCAGGCGCTTGCAATCGCCAATCTCATGCTGGGCAATGATCCCTCGGCTGCCGGGATCGAGGTCGCGCTTCATCCGTTCCGGCTGCGCACGCATGTCGACACCGCGGTCGCTGTCACCGGCGCGGATTGCGCCGTCAGCGTCGGTAATCGGCCCTGCCCGCCCTGGTGGGCCATGACGATCCGCGCCGGTGAGACGCTTGTCCTCGAAGCACCGCGCACCGGTGCTCGTTCCTATATCGCCGTTGCCGGGGGGCTCGATCTACCCCTCGTCATGGGGTCGCGCGCGACGGATGCGAAGGGTGGCTTCGGCGGGCTCGGCGGGCGCGGCCTGTCGCGCGGCGACCGGCTTGCGCTCAACCCGGCGCAATGCCGGCTTCCCGCAGGCGGCATCGGCGCAGCGCTGGAAGAGCGACGCGGCGCGGTGGACGGCTTTGCCTCGGCAATCGAGTTGCGAGTTCTGCCGGCCGCCGAGTTCGACGCCTTCACCCCTGAGGCCCAGGCAGCCTTCACCGGAAGCGAATGGAGCATCACCAACGACGCCAACCGGATGGGATATCGCCTTTCCGGAGAGACGCTCTCGCTCGTGTCACCGATGGAATTGCTGTCGCACGGCATCGTACCCGGCACTGTCCAGGTGCCACCGTCCGGCCAGCCGATCATCCAGCTTGCCGATGCCAACACTTGCGGCGGCTATCCGAAGATCGCTACGGTGATCGAAGCCGACCTGTGGCGGCTCGCACAAGCGCCTGTCGGCGCGCGTCTGCGTTTCTCAGCGGTCTCGATCGAAGCGTCGACGGAAGCGCTTCGCACGAACTGGCAGCGACGCCGCGACTTTATCGCCGCCCGCAACCTCATGGCCGGCGAGCAGAGGAGCCCATGAAAATTCGCCCCTTCACCATCGAGATCGCCCAGTCTGAAATCGATGATTTGAACAAGCGCATCTCGAACTGGCGCGAGCCGGACCAATTGCAGGCAATAGGCTGGGCGCAGGGAACAGAGCACGAGGACCTGCGCCGGCTTATGCAGCACTGGCGCACCGGCTTCGACTGGCGCAAGCAGGAAGCCGCCTGGAACGCCCATCCGCACTACCAGACGGATATCGGCGGCCAAACCATCCATTTCATCCATGCGCGCGCCGCTGTTGCGACCGGCAGAACGATCATACTCACCCATGGCTGGCCAGGCAGCGTCTTCGAATTTCATGAGTTGATCCCGCTTCTGACAGACCCGCTTTCGCATGGCGAAAGGCAGGAGGACGCCTTCAACGTCGTGGTCCCTTCGATTCCCGGCTATGGCTTTTCGAGCCGGCCGACCAGGCCTGGTCTCAACCTGTTCACCGTCGCCGACCTCTGGGCTGAGTTGATGAGCCGTCTCGGCTACAAACGCTATCTCGCACAAGGTGGCGATCTCGGCGCCAGCGTGTCGACATGTCTGGCGCATGCGCATCCAGACAGTCTCGCCGGGGTGCATCTCAATTTCATCCCCGGCTCATTCTCACCGCCTCACGATGCAGGCCCAGACGGTGACTTGACGTCGGAAGAGCGCGCCTTCCTGGAACGGAAAGCCGGATGGGCGGATATTCATGGCGCCTATGCTCATATTCAAGCGACGCGCCCGCAAACGCTTGCCTATGGGCTGACGGATTCACCGGTCGGACTGGCAGCCTGGATGATCGAAAAGTTCCGCGACTGGAGTGATTGCGGTGGCGATCTGGGCAATGCTGCTTTTTCGCGCGACGACATGCTCGCCAACATCTCGCTTTACTGGTTCACCCGGACCGTCGCTTCGTCGATGCGCCTCTATTGGGAAACGCGCGCCCGCCCGCTTGCATTCGCGTCGGGCACGGCGATCCACGTTCCACTTGCGGTGGCGTTGTTTCCAAAAGAGCTGCCGATGCCGCCGAGGAGCTGGGTCGGGCGCGTCTTCAAGGACATCCGCCAGTGGACAGCGATGCCGCGCGGTGGTCATTTCGCGGCCCTCGAGCAGCCCGCTTTGCTTGCACAGGATCTAAGAGCCTTTGCCGGTGGTCTGGCTTTTTGAAGCAAGCGTTTGCACGCACCCAAACCCGAAGGCCAGAAATGACCAACACCACGATCACCATCGATGCCCTGCATGAGCGCGTCGATGCAATTTTCCGCAAGGCCGGACTGAACCCCATCCAGGCCAGCGCCATCACAAGGGTCATCGTTGCGGCGGAACGCGATGCCTGCAAGTCACATGGTGTCTACCGCGTCGAAGGCGCCCTGCGGACTATCAAGGCGGGTAAGGTAAACCCGAACGCGGAGCCCGAATTGTTGCCGCAAGATGCTCCCGCCATCATCAAAGTGGATGCGAAGGGCGGCTTCGCCAACCCGGCCTTCGAACTGGGTCTGCCGGTGCTGGTCGAGCGGGCACGTTCGTGCGGCATTGCCGCGCTTGCGATCAACGATGCCGTCCATTTTTCCGCCCTTTGGGTGGAAGTCGAAGCCTTGTCGCAGGCAGGCCTTGCCGGCCTGGCCATGTGTCCGAGCTACGCCACGGTCGCCCCGACCGGCGGCAACGGACCGTTGCTGGGCACCAATCCTTTTGCCTTTGGCTGGCCGCGCGAAGAACAGCCGCCTTATGTTTTCGACTTCGCGACCTCGGTTGCCGCGCGAGGTGAGATCGAGCTCCACCGCCGGACAGGCAAGTCGCTGCCGGAAGGCTGGGCCATGGATTCGGACGGCAGGCCAACGACCGACCCCGAAGCTGCCCTGTCGGGCGCTATGCTTCCCTTCGGCGGGCACAAGGGTTCCGCCATCGCGACGATGATCGAGTTGCTCGCCGGGATCATGATCGGCGACCTGACCAGCCCCGAGGCGCTCCATCTGCTCGGCACCACGACGCTTTATCCGTCCCACGGAGAACTGATCATCGCTTTCTCGCCACATGCTTTTTCCTCGAGCCGCTCCGGCAATCCGTTGGACCGTGCCGAAGCCCTGTTCGAGGCGATCCTTGGCCAGGGTGCACGGCTGCCCTCACAGCGGCGGTTCATTGCCCGAGCAGCATCGGAGAGTGGCGGCATCAGCCTCTCGGTCCAGGAGATCGAACAGCTCGACCGTTTTCTCGTGAGAGGACTCGGCGGCGTATGAAGTGAAGCTATGGTCATAAAGGGGAATGGAGAAAAATGCGCTGGTCAAGAACGTTCACGGTCGTCGGCTGCCATGCCGAGGGCGAAGTCGGCAATGTGATCACCGGCGGCGTCATGGACGTGCCCGGCAAGAACATGTTCGAAAAGAAGGAGTATCTGCAAGAGCATATGGATGACATACGCGGGCTCGTTCTCTTCGAGCCGCGCGGCGCGCCCTACGTCAACGCCAACATCATCCTGCCGCCCTGCGATCGCTCGGCCGACCTCGGCTATGTGATCCTCGAAAGCACTGAATACCCGCCCATGTCGGGCTCCAACACCATCTGCGTCGCCACCGTGGCGCTGGAAACGGGCATGGTGCCTATGAAGGAACCCGAGACGCGGCTGCGCATGGAGGCACCCGCAGGCATCATCGAGGTGCGCTGCCGCTGTGAGAACGGCAAGGTGAAGCAGGTGGAGTTCACCAATGTGCCGGCTTTCGCAGTCCACCTCGACACGCCAGTCGAAGTCGAGGGGCTTGGCACGATCACCGTCGACACCTCCTATGGCGGCATGACTTTCGCCCATGTCAATGCGCGCGCACTAGGGTTCGCTGTCAAACCCGACGAGGCACACCAGATGTCGCTGATCGGCCAACGCGTCAAGAAAGCCGTCAACGAGCAGCTCGTTGTCGTGCATCCGGAGAACCCGAAGATCCGCGACGTGTCCAACGTGATTTTCGAAGGTCCGATCGAGCGCGTCGACGGGCGCGTGGAAAGCATCAACGGCACGGTGTGCCTGCATGGCAGGCTCGACCGCTCGCCGACAGGCACCGGCACCACCGGGCGGCTGGCAGTGATGTCGGCAAAGGGCCAGATCGCCAAAGGCGAGCTGTTCCGCAACAGGTCGATCATCGGGACCCATTTCGATTCCCGCGTGATCGCCAATGCGCACGTCGGCGACCGCGACGCGGTCGTGGTCACCATCGCTGGACAGGCCTGGATCACCAGCATCGGCCAATATGGCCTCGACCCGACCGACCCTTATCCACGCGGCCATCGCCTCAGCGACGTCTGGTTCTGAAACGGACGCGGCCGTGCCCTCGGCGCAGCCACGTAACCCGTTCGGCCGCGCTCAGGCAGCGAACGCTCTGACCCTGACACCGTTCGCTTCCAGCCGTCTCCTGACATGCGCGGCGATGGCGACGGCCGCCGGCGTGTCGCTGTGGACGCAGATCGAATCGATCGGCGTCTGCAGCAACTGCCCGGAAAGCGTCTCGATCGCGCCTTGCTTGACCATCCGCACGACCCGTTCAGCAGCCTTCTCGGCATCGTGGATGACAGCGCCCTCCAGCTTGCGCGATACAAGAAACCCTGCCTCCGTATAGGCGCGGTCGGCGAAGATTTCGGACCTGACCGCCAGGCCAGCGTCACGCGCGATCCTGTCCTGGAAGCCGAGCGCAATGGCCAGGCAGATCAGGCCGGGATCGACGGCCTTGACCGCGCGCGTCACCGCTTCGGCGACGCCACGATCGGTCTGGGTAAGATTGCCCAGCGCGCCATGCGCCTTGACGTAGCGGATCGGGTGGCCGGCATAGGCGGAGAGCGCCTGTGCCGCGCCGATCTGGTAGGCGACCAGCCTTTCGATCTCATCCATGGAATGCGGGATGACGCGGCGTCCGAACCCCCACAGATCGGCGAAGCTCGGATGCGCGCCAACGGCGACGCCCTTGTCGCGCGCCATCGAGAACGTGGCCGCCATGATCTCGGGGTCACCGGCATGAAAGCCGCAGGCCACATTGGCGGAGCTGACGATGTCGAGGATAGCCGCATCGTCGCCGAGCCTGTAGGCTCCAAAGCCCTCGCCCATGTCGGAATTGATATCGACCTGCAATCCTTCGGCCGCCACGGCGCTTTCCTCAGTGGTTCGAACCATCGCCTTTGCCTTCACACCAGTTCGTAGAGCGGCGTGCCGTAACCGACGACCGCTCCGTCCTTGATCAGTGCCGCGCCCAGCACGCCGTCTGCCGGCGCGAGCACGGCCTTCAGGCATGGGCCGACCTGCAGGACGCCGACCGTCTCGCCCTTGCGGACCGTCTGGCCAGCTCCGGCAACAGGGTGGCCGGTCGTTGGATGATCAATACGGAACACGCCGACTCCGGGCGCACGCACGCCCTTGAAGACCGTTTCGGGCACCGGCGCTTCGGCCGCAGCCGCAGGTGTTTCGGCAACAACGGCCTGCATATGCAGCCGCAGCGAAAAGCCGGCCTCCGACACTTCGATCTCGCCTATGCCGGCGCTTGCGCACCAGGCGGTCAGCCTTTCGATCTCCTCAATCGTCATCGCCGCCTCGTCCCTGGAGCAGACCGCCTTCAATGAGATGTTCGAGATGATGGATATCGAAGCCTCCGGCGGCGAAGCCGGGCTCCTCCATCAGGATACCGTGCAGCGGCGCATTGGTGGCGATGCCGACTGCCTCCATCTCGCCCAGCGCCCCGCGCATGCGCCCGATAGCCTCGGCCCGCGTCGCGCCGTGCGCCAGGAGCTTCGCCACCAGCGAATCGTAGTGCGGCGGCACGGTGTAGCCTGAGTAGAGATGCGATTCGACGCGGATACCGGGACCGCTGGGCGGCGTCCAGCGCTCGACCCGGCCCGGATGCGGCCGAAAGCTGTATGGATCTTCAGCGTTGATGCGGCATTCCACGGCGTGGCCCTGAATGCGGATGTCTTCCTGGCTGAACGACAGCGGCTCGCCCCGGGCGATGCGGATCTGTTCGCGCACGATATCAATACCGGTGACGAGCTCGGTGACGGGATGCTCCACCTGCACGCGGGTGTTCATCTCGATGAAAGAGAAGCGCCCGTCCTCGTAGAGGAATTCGAACGTGCCGGCACCTGTATAGCCGATGGTCAGACATGCGCGGGCACAGAGGTCGCCGATTTCGCCAATCGCCTCGCGGGCGATGCCGGGCGCCGGCGCCTCCTCGATGATCTTCTGGTGGCGGCGCTGCATGGAGCAATCCCGCTCGCCGAGCCAGACAGCCCTACCGTGCTTGTCCGCCAGAATCTGGATCTCGATATGGCGCGGCTGCTCGAGGAATTTTTCCAGATAGACTTGCGGGTTGCCGAAGGCCCGGTCCGCCTCTTTCACCGCCATGGAAACGGCTTCCATCAGAGCCTGCTCATCGCGAACGATACGCATGCCGCGCCCGCCCCCGCCACCCGCTGCCTTGACGATGACCGGATAGCCGATGGCCTCAGCAATGGCGCGCACCTCTTGCTCATCCTGCGGCAGCGCGCCCTCCGAGCCCGCAACGCAGGGAACGCCGGCGGCTATCATCGTGCGCTTGGCGGAGACCTTGTCTCCCATGGTGCGGATCGCCGTCGCGGATGGCCCGACGAAGATGAGGCCGGCGTTTTCGACAGCCTCGGCGAAGGCGGCGTTCTCCGAAAGGAAACCATAGCCCGGATGGATCGCGCCCGCGCCGGTGAGTTGCGCAGCCGCGATGATCTCGGCGATGTTGAGATAGCTCTCCGTCGCGGCAGCCGGTCCGATGCAGATGGCCTTGTCCGCCAGTGCGACATGGCGAAGGCTTGCATCGGCCTCCGAGTGCGCCGCCACCGTTTTCAATCCGAGATCGCGGCAGGCGCGCAGGATGCGCAGCGCGATTTCACCGCGGTTGGCGATAAGGACGGTATCGAACATCGCCCTCAGCCCTCATCTTCCAGCACGAACAGCACGTCGCCGGACTGCACCGCTGCATGGTCGTTGAACGCGATCTGGACGATCCGCCCAGCGCGATCGGATTCCACGACATTGAACGTCTTCATGGCTTCGAGGACGCCGATTTTCTGCCCCTCCGCGACCACATCGCCAACGGCAACCAGCGGCGGTTCGCCTTCGGTGCCGGAGCAGTAGAACACGCCCGTCAGCGGCGCGCGGATCGAATGGCGTGCGATGGGCAGAGATGTCGACGTCTGATCTGGGGAACGGACCGTTACGTCAGGTCCAGGCTGCACCTGCGACGCGGATTGCGCCGACGCCGTAGGCCTGAACATGCGGACGCGAACGCCGTCGCGCTCGATCTCCAGTTCGGCAATGGGCGAGCGCGAGACAAATTCGATCAGCTTCTGGACGAACACGAGATCCATCGCCGGCCCTACCGCAGCGCTTCGACGGCCTCGGCGATGCGCCCGATCGCTTTTTCGATCAGGTCCATCGACGTGGCTATGGAAATGCGGAAATGCGGAGACAGGCCGTAGGCAGAGCCCTGCACCACCGCGACTCGCGCCTGATCGAGTAGGTAGAGCGAGAAGTCGTCGTCGCTGCCGATGGGAGTGCCGTCGGGGCGGCGACGGCCGATCAGGCCCGAGCAGTTGGGATAGAGATAGAAGGCGCCCTCGGGCGTCTGGCAGGTGAGGCCTGGAATCTTGCGCAGCAGTTCCAGAGCGCGGTCGCGCCGAGCCTGGAATTCGAGCGCCCGAGGGCGAAGAAAGTCTTGGGGACCTTCCAGAGCGGCAATGGTCGCGGCCTGCGAGATGGATGACGGGTTCGACGTGCTTTGGCTCTGCACGGTCGCCATGGCGCGGATCAGCGCTTCCGGCCCGCCGGCATAGCCGATCCGCCAGCCGGTCATGGCATAGGCCTTCGATACCCCGTTCACTGTGAGCGTACGGTCCTTCAGCCGCGGCTCGACCCCGGCGATGGTATGGAAGGTACGTCCATCGAACAGGATATGCTCGTAGATGTCATCGGTCAGCATGTGGACGTGGCGCTGGTCGAGCAGCACTTCGGCCAGGCCAGCGAGTTCGTCGCGGCTGTAGACGGCGCCTGTCGGGTTGGAAGGCGTGTTGAGCAGAAGCCACTTGGTGCGCCCGGTGATCGCAGCTCGCAGGGCTTGCGGCGTCAATTTGAAGCCCTGCGCCTCCGTGCAGGGAACGACCACGGGCTTTCCTTCGCCGAGCAGGACGATATCGGTGTAGGAAACCCAATAGGGCGCTGGGACAACCACCTCGTCACCCGGGGCCAGCGTTGCCAGCAGGGCGTTGTAGATGATCTGCTTGGCGCCCCCCGCGACGCTGATTTGCAAAGGCTTGTAGTCGAGGCCGTTCTCGCGCCTGAATTTTTCGGCCACCGCCTTCTTCAGCGCGGTGGTGCCGTCGACCGCCGTATAGCGCGTCTCGCCCCTGCGCATCGCTTCGTAGGCCGCCTCGACGATGTGCGGAGGCGTGGGAAAATCCGGTTCGCCGGCGCTCAGGCTGATAACGTCGATGCCGGCCGAGCGCATTTCGATTGCCCGCGCGGTGACCGCCATGCTGGGACTTGGCTTGATGACGTCGAGACGGGGAGCGATGAGGCCCACGGAACAATCCTCGGCATGTAAGATATTTCTACAGATTGGATAATGTATTCCGATTTTCGCGTCAAACCCCTTTTTCTGCGTCGAAGACCGGGATATGTCTTATTCTGGAGGTGGGTCGATAGAGGAAAGTATCCAATGCTTGGTCGCCACGGATGATATTCGAGATAGGGAACACGATTGGAATGGGCACAAACTATGATGTGGTGATCGTTGGCGGAGGCGTTGTCGGCAGCTCGATCGCCTACTTCCTGTCAGCCAACCCGGATTTCGACGGCAGGATCGCGGTGATCGAGCGGGACCCCTACTACACGGCCTCCTCGTCTTCCTTGTCGACGAGCGCCATCCGCCAGCAGTTCGGCACGGCGCCCAACATCGCGATGTCGAAGTTCAGCATCGACTTCCTGCGCCAGGTGAAGACGCGGCTAGCAATTGGCGACGAGTTGGCCGACATCGGCCTGCATGAGCCCGGTTATCTGGTGCTGGCGACGCCCGAGCGGGCCGACGCGCAGCGTGCCAAGAACCGCGTTCAGCGCAGCATGGGCGTCGACGCCGAACTGATTGAGCAGGTCGGTCTGGCGCAACGCTTCCCGTGGCTCAACACGGACGATCTCGCGCTTGGCTCGCTTGGCCTTGGCAGCGAAGGCTGGTTCGACGGTCCTGGCCTGATGCAGGCATTCCGTCGCAAGGCGCGCACACAGGGCGTGGACTATCTTGCCGCGACAGTGACCGGACTGACCATGGCATCTTCCGGCAAGGTGGGTGAAGTGCTGCTGGACAATGGCGACCGGCTTGCCGCCGGCACGGTAATCAACGCGGCCGGGCCATGGAGCGCGGGCATTGCCAGGATGGCCGGCGCCGAACTGCCGGTCGTCCCGAGCAAGCGCTGCGTCTTCGTCTTCGAAACGCCGGCAAGGATCGAAAACTGCCCCTTCATCTTCGACACAAGCGGCCTCTGGCTGCGGCCGGAAGGTCAGCTCTTCCTGTGCGGTGTTCCGCCGGTGCGCGAGAACGAGCCGGATGATTTTGGCCTGGATGTGGACTACGACCTGTTCGACGAGTTGATCTGGCCGGCGCTGGCCCATCGTGTGCCCGGCTTCGAGCAATTGCGCATGCTGCGCGCCTGGGCAGGACTCTACGAGTACAACACCTTCGACCACAGCGGCATCATCGGCCGGCATCCTGAGGTCTCGAACTTCATCCTGGCCACCGGCTTCAGCGGCCACGGCATGATGCATGCGGCGGCGACCGGGTCGGGCGTCAGCGACCTCATTGCCTACGGCGAGTACCGCTCCATCGACCTTTCGGCCTTCCGCTACGAACGGATCGCCAGCAATAAGCCTATCGAGGAACATGTCTACTGAAGCGAAACGGGCGACATGGCATCGCAGTGACAACGGTGCTATGCGTCCACTTCTTCAATCAAAACGGCGCCAGTCGACAAACAAGGCGGCCGCCCCAGGCTGATTCATGCTCGTACAGAAGAAAACCATCTCGACCCAGGTCGCCGATGCCATCAGGCAGAAGATCCTGATCGGCGAATACGAGGCCAACTTCCAGCTGCGGCAGGAACATCTGGCCACCGAGTTCGGCGTCAGCCGAATTCCGGTGCGAGAGGCGCTGCATCAGCTTCATTCGGAAGGCTTCGTCACGCTGGTTTCCCACAAGGGCGCCGTCGTCACCTCCATTTCCCTGGACGAGATCCTCGAGCTCTACGAATTGCGGGCCCGGATCGAAACATGGCTACTGGCCCTGGCCATTCCAAGGATGACGGAGGCCGACCTCGCGCTGGCCCGCGAGCGCGCAAAACAGCATCAGGAGCAGGGCAAGACCGGCGAGTACTCGAACCAGCTCAACTGGAATTTCCACGCCGCGCTCTACCAGCCGTCCGGCCGCAAGGCGACGATCGAACTGGTGGGGCGCATCTACCAGCAGCTGGAACGCTACACACGCATGATGGTGACGCTAACCGAGATCCAGGCCCAGTCCGACCGCGACCACTGGCAACTCATCGACCTGTGCGAAGCCAAGGATACGCTGCGCGCCGTCGGCCTGTTGGAAATGCATATCATCACCAGCGGCAAATTCCTGGTCGACCGGCTTCAGGAATTGCGGGGAAGCTGACGGACCCGTCGTTCCTGGGCCTCATCGACCTCCCCAATCCTTTGCGTTGGTGGATCATTTGCCGGGCAGATTGGTCGCCCGCGTCAGCAGGATCACGCCTGCCTTTTCGGCTGTGTCGTAGTAGGTGAAGCCAGTGCGATTTTCCCGGCGCCCGCGCATCAGCACGGAAAGCCCGTCGGTTTTCGCCTTGGCTTCGGCTGCATCCGCATCGCGGACTTCAAAGCCGATATGGAATACGCCTTCACCCTTGGTATCGAGATGAATCCGCTGCGGTGAAGGATCACCGTTCGGCTGGCACAGCTGCAGTTGAACGTTCGGCAGGTTACAAATCCGGTATTGCATGGCCCTGAAACCCTTCGGACTTGGGACCTCAAGTTCTTCGTACTCGGCCAGCGGCGGATAGGATTCCCATGGCCCAATGCCGATGGAGTCGTAATAGGCCTGCGCCTTGTCGATATCGTGCACGACGATGCAGAGATGATGCAGCTTGTCGAAGTTACCCATATCCTCTCACTCCTTGATCGGGACCGTATAGTTCAGAACGCGGCGCCCCCCGTCGGGGTAGATCGTCTCGCCGGTGATGTAGGAAGCGTCGTCGCTGGCCAGGAACGCCACGACCGAGGCGATCTCGGCTGCAGTGCCGAGGCGCCCGAGCGGTGTGCGCGAAAGAACCGCCCGTCGCATTTCTTCCGAATCGATGAATGTCCCGTCCATGACCATGTCCGTGGCGATGGTGCCCGGGCCGACACCGACCACGCGGATGCCGTGGGGAGCGAAGGCAACAGCCGCGGTACTGGTGACCTGGTTCATGCCGCCCTTGGAGATCGCGTAGGTGGCGACGCGTGGATTGGCGAGGCCTGAATTGATCGACGACATGTTGATGATGACACCGGCTCCACCCTGCGCGATCATCTGGCGGGCTGCGGCCTGGGTGCCCAAGAACGCGCCCTTCAGATTGACGGCGAGAACCCTGTCGTAGTCCGCCTCTGTAACGTCGAGAAAGTCCTGGACCGGAGCGATGCCGGCATTGTTGACCATGATGTCCACACGTCCGAACTTCGCCACCGCCGCCGCAACCAGCCCATCGACCTGCTCCTTCTTGCTGACATCCGTAACGACCGCCAGGACGCTGTCGGGGGTGCCGATTTCCGCGGCACATTTTCTCAGTTCCGGCGCATCGATGTCGCCGAGCACGAGCTTCGCGCCTTCGGCAAGAAAGCGTTCCGCGCAAGCGCGTCCGATGCCGCGCGCCGCGCCTGTGACAACCGCCACCTTTTCTGCCTGTCTCATGTCCAATCCTTCGATCATTTGTAAGTCGGCCACCCTCTCAGGGAGCGAGGGGCCGCGCCTGGCTACGGATAGGCATAATTCTCCCAACGAAGCCTAGCCTAGCGGATAACGAAGGGATTGGCGGCCTTGCCGGCGGTGTCTATCCACACCGTCTTGGTCTGCAGATAGGAATTGATGGCCTCCTGCCCACTTTCACGCCCGATACCGCTCCTCTTGTAGCCGCCGAAGGGCGCCATGTAGGAGACGGCCCGGTATGAATTGATCCAGACCATCCCCGCTTCCATCACGGCCGCGCCGCGCAGCGCCCGGCCCATGTCGCTGGTCCATATCCCGGCCGCCAGCCCATAGGGGCTGTCATTGGCAATGGCGAAGGCCTCGTCCTCGTCGTCAAAGGGGATGACGGACAGGATCGGCCCGAACACCTCCTCACGCGCGATCCGCATGGTGTTGTTCACGCCGGTGAAGATGGTCGGCTCGACGAACCAGCCCTCGGCCAGTTCACTGGACGCAGGCTTGCCGCCACCGAGCACGCATAGCGCGCCCTCGCGGCGTGCTATGCCGAGATAGGACAGCACCTTCTCGCGCTGGGCTTGCGTGGTGATCGGCCCCACCTGCGTCTCGGCCAGCGCCGGATTGCCCAATCGAGCACTGGCCGCCAGCGTTATGACGCCCTCCACGAACCGGTCATGGATCTTGCGATGCACCAGCAGGCGCGAACCCGCGATGCAGGTCTGGCCGCTGGCCGCGAAAATGCCTGAGATCGCGCCGTTGACCGCGCTCTCGATATCGGCGTCGTCAAAGACGATGTTGGCCGATTTGCCGCCAAGCTCCAGCGTGACGGTCTTGAGCTGTTCGGCAGCCGCTCGATAGACTGCGATCCCGCCGGGCTCACCCCCGGTGAAGGCTATCTTGGCGACATCGGGGTGGGCAACGAGAGGCACGCCGACATCGAGCGGCATGCCGGTAACGGTGTTGACCACGCCTGGCGGGAACCCAGCCTGCGCAAACAGTTTCACGAACTCCAGCGTCGAGGCCGACGCGTGTTCCGACGGTTTGATGACGACGGTGTTGCCGGCCGCCAGCAGCGGCGCTAGCTTCCAGGTCAGAAGCAAAAGCGGCGAATTCCAGGGCACGATGGCTGCAATGACGCCCAGCGGCTCGTGGCGGGTGAAGGCGAACATGCCAGCCTTGTCGATCGGCAGCACCGCCCCTTCGATCTTGTCGGCAAGACCGCCGAAATAGCGGAACCATTCCGGGATATAGCGCAGCTGCGCCGTCATTTCGGTGAGCAGCTTGCCATTGTCGCGCGTCTCGATGGCGGCAATACGCTCCGCGTTGTCGGCGATCAGGTCGGCCATCCGCACGAGCAGCTTGCCACGCGCAGTGGCGGTGATGCCGGCCCATTCCTTCGACCGGAATGCCGCCTTGGCGGACGCCACGGCAGCGTCCACCTGGGCTGCTCCCCCGCGCGGGATCAGCGCCCAGGGCCTGCCGGTGAACGGATCATGGCTCTCGAATGTATCGGCTGTCGATTGCAGCCGACCGCCGACCGTGTTCTGGAAACTGACCAGCGCCATATCGGTCCTCAACAAGTGGCAAAGCCCAGATGGGCGCGAAAGCGGTTCTTGACCTCGACCGCGTCGCGCGGTGGCAGCGAGCGCGGCAGGTTCTCGGCGGTGATTTTCAGCACGAAAAGGCGTGGACCTTCGGCCGGGCGACGCAGCTCGTCACACAGCGTGTCAACCTCTTCCAGAGAACGCAACTCGGCGGTTTCCGAGAAACCGCAAGCGGCCGCGACCTTGTCGAAACCAATGCCCCGACCGGTATGGCTCGATTGCATGCCTGTCTCTCCGAAATGCTGGTTGTCGAGGATGATCAGGTCGAGATTTTTCGGCCGCGCCACCGAGATCGTCGCCAGCGAGCCGAACGCCATGAGCTGTTCGCCGTCACCGGTAATCACCATGACTCGCTTCTCAGGCTGGGCCTGGGCAAGCCCGAGGCCGATCAACGCAGCACCCCCCATGGCGCCCCACAGATAGTAGTTGTCGCTGCGGTCGCCGGCGGCATGCACGTCGTAGCTCGGCGAGCCGAGACCGGTCACGACCAGGGTGCCGGCGCGGGCGTCAAGCAGCTTCTTCACCGCGACTCTGCGGTCCATCGTCGGAAGATTCATGTCGCTCACCACTTCTTCTTGCCGAGCAGCCGTTGCCCGATCAGCACTGCGATCTGCTGGTCGGCGTCGAAAGCCATAGCGGCCGCTTGCGCCACCGTCTCCACCAGGTCGTCACCAGTCTCGGCGCGCAGCACCCTGAGGCCGATTGCCTTCAGCGAGGCCTCCGTCGCCTGCCCCATCGGCACCTGCCACGGGTTGAACTCAGCCCACTCGCCTCGCATCGTCACCAGAACGAGCAAGGGGAAGCGCGCATGCACGGGAAGCGAAAGCATATTGATACAGTTGCCAACGCCGGAAGATTGCATGAGCACGACGCTCCGCTTGCCACCAAGCCAGGCGCCTGCAGCAATGGCGATGCCCTCCTCTTCAGTCGTCAAGACATTGGTGACGACCTCAGGATCCGCACCGAAGAGGCGGATCAATGTGGTATGGCCAGCATCGGGCACATAGGACATATGACTGATGCCGGCAGCCTTGAGCACATCATAGACCTGGTCTGGCCACTGCCTTTCAGATGCCGCCGGGGCAGATGGAACCGCAGCTGTTTCCGGGTGTTTCGCTTGTACGCTCGCCGTCACCTTGAACCTCCGAGGATTGAGTTGGCGTTAGATTACCTCAACTATCCGATCTAATCTTCGTACCTTTATTGTGATCAGATATAATGATATTCGATAGCTCATGGAGTTATCGCAGCTACGGACTCTGATCCACGTCGCCGAACTCGGCAGCCTCAGCAAGGCTGCCGACCGGCTACACATTGCGCAGCCAGCGCTCAGCCGGCAGGTGCGCATGCTGGAGGAGGAATTGGGCTTTGCCCTTTTCCTGCGCCACGGCCGCGGCATGGTGCTATCCGAGCAGGGCAAGGAGGTGCTGAAACACGCCATGCGCGTCATGGCCGAGATCGACGAAATCCGGGCCACAGCCACTCCCGCCGACGCGCCGCTGACCGGCGAAGTCGCCATCGGCCTGCCACCCACCGTTGCGGACATTATTTCGCTGCCGCTGGCTGCCGCATTCGGCAAGGCCCACCCCAATGCGAAACTCAGACTTGTGAGCGCCTACACCGGCTATTTGCTGGACTGGGTGCACCGTGGCGAGGTGGACGTCGCGGTGCTCTACGATCCTCGCATGGCTCGCTCGTTGCGCTCGCGCCCGCTGCTTCTGGAGAACCTCTTCTTGATTGGACCGCCAGACGCGGGATTTTCAACCGTGCGCGCCGTGTCGTTCACCTCGCTCGCCGGCAAGCGCCTGCTGCTGCCCAGCATCAAGCATGGGCTGCGCATCATCGTCGAACGCTGCGCCACTGATGCCGGCATCACGCTGGACGTCGGCATCGAAGCGGACTCGTACTCGGCGCTGAAGGACCTAGTGCGCAACGGCCATGGCTGGACGATCCTGCCCCTCGCCCCTATCCATGCCGACGTGGTTGCGGGGCAGCTCACGGCTGCGCCGCTTATCGATCCCGTGCCCGTCCGTCGCCTCATCCTTGCCTACCCGGCAGACCGTCCTGCCTCGCGGCTGGCGCGGTTTGCCGGACAAGCGATAGAGGACATCGCCAAGGACCTTGTCGGGCGCGCCGTCTGGGTTGGCCAGCTTCTTGGCCCTTCATCGTAAGGATTTGAATTTCGTTATATCTGGTCACGCCTGCCTTGCATTGCTGATAGGAGATAGGGGCGCGATAGTGAGGCCCGCAGTTAGACGAAGGCCGGACAAACCTTATGGAACACTATCAGGACATTCGCGATGCCGTCGCCAGGTTGTGCGCGCGCTTCCCCGGAGAATACTGGCGCGCACTCGACAGGGACATGGCCTATCCCCGCGAATTCGTCGAAGCATTGACGGAGGCTGGTTGGCTCTCGATTCTGATCCCGGAGGCGTATGGCGGCTCGGGCCTGCCGCTTTCGGCCGCCGCCGCCGTGCTGGAGGAAATCCAGCGCGCCGGCTGCAATGGCGGCGCCTGCCATGCCCAGATGTACACGATGGGCACGCTTGTTCGCCACGGCTCGGAAGCCCAAAAGCAACGATACCTGCCGAAGGTCGCCGCGGGAGAATTGCGTCTGCAAGCCTTCGGCGTCACCGAACCGACCAGCGGCACCGACACCGGCGCTCTCAAGACCACTGCTCATCTCGACGGCGATCATTTCGTAGTCAAGGGCCAGAAGATCTGGACCAGCCGCGCCGAGCATTCGGATTTGATGCTGCTTCTGGCGCGGACCACGCCGCTCAAGGATGGCATGAAGAAGACCGACGGTCTCTCCGTCCTCATCGTCGACATGCGCGAAGCCGTTGGCAAGGGCCTCACCATCCGGCCGATCCGCACGATGATGAACCATGCCACCACCGAAGTCTTCTTCGACGACCTGCGCATGCCGGCCGAAAACCTGATCGGCGAAGAGGGAAAGGGATTCCGCTACATCCTCTCGGGCATGAACGCCGAGCGCATCCTGATTGCAGCCGAATGCGTCGGCGATGCGAAATGGTTCATCGAAAAGTCGAGCGTCTACGCGAAGGAAAGGCATGTGTTTGGCCGAGCGATCGGCCAAAACCAGGGCATCCAGTTTCCAATCGCAAGGGCTTACGCCAACATGCGCGCGGCCGAATTGATGGTGCGCGAGGCGCTGAACCTCTACGAGGCCGGCAAGAACCCCGGTGCCGAAGCGAACATGGCCAAGATGCTGGCGGCCGACGCCTCTAACGAAGCCGCCAATGTCTGCATCCAGACGCATGGCGGGTTCGGTTTCGCGGAAGAGTACGATGTGGAGCGCAAATTCCGCGAGACGCGTCTCTATCAGGTCGCGCCGATCTCGACCAACCTCATCCTGTCATACCTTTCCGAGCACGTGCTTGGACTGCCGCGTTCCTACTAGGAGTTGCCGCCGTGAACGTCCTCATCGTCTACGCCCACCCGGAAGCAAAATCCTTCAACGGCGCCATGAAGGATATGGCCGTGGAAACATTGACCCGCGCAGGTCACGATGTGGTCGTCAGCGACCTCTATGCGATGGGCTTCAATCCTGTCGCAGGGCCGGGCGACATATCAGGCGAGCGCAACGATCCGGACTTTTTCAGCCTGCCGCGCGAGCAGACCGCGGCGTACGAGGCCGACGCGCTCTCGGCCGACATCATGGCCGAGATCGAAAAGCTGAAACAGGCGGACTTCGTGCTGTTTCAGTTCCCGGTTTGGTGGTTCGGAATGCCCGCAATGCTCAAGGGCTGGGCCGACCGTGTGTTCGCGCGTGGTTTTGCGTATCTGCCGGGGCGCAAATACGACACCGGCATGTTCAGGGGAAAGCTCGCCATGGTGGCCGCCACCACGGGCACTTCGGCCGACACCTATGCGCCCGATGGCATCGATGGCGACATCCTCACGGTGCTGTGGCCGATCCACAATGGCCTGCTACGCTACTCCGGCTTCGACGTGTTGCCGCCCTTCGTCGCCTATATGCCGGGCCGTGTCGGCGACGATGGCCGCAAGGCCTATCTGGAAGCCTATACCAAGCGACTCGAGGACATCGACGGCACGCCGCGGCTTTTCTTCCACGCCGCCGAGGACTACGGCAAGAACGAGCGGCTAAAGCCAGGCGTGCTGGCGCGCTCGGGCGTACAGCGCAATGTCTGACGGCGCCCGCCCGCTGGAGGGTCTGTTCGTCGTTTCGATCGAGCAGGCGGTCGCCGCTCCGCTTTGCACGGTCCGCCTCGCCGATGCCGGGGCGCGCGTCGTGAAGATCGAGCGCCCGGAGGGCGAAACCGCGCGTCATTACGATTCCACCGTTGAAGGCATGTCGGCTTACTTCGTCTGGCTCAACCGCGGCAAGGAAAGCGCGGTTCTCGACCTGAAAGCCGAGCACGACCTCGCTATCCTGCACCGGATGGTGGCGCGAGCTGATGTTCTCGTGCAGAATCTCGCGCCGGGCGCCGTCGACAGGCTCGGCCTCTCCGCAGAAGCAATCGCGGAAAAATTCCCTCGGCTGATTGCCATCAACATCGTCGGCTACGGACAGAACACGCCTTACGCAGCTATGCGCGCCTACGACATGCTGGTGCAGGCCGAAAGCGGCATCTGCGCCGTCACTGGCACGCCGGACACGCCGAGCAAAATAGGGGTTTCCGCCGCAGACATCGCCACCGGAATGAATGCCCATGCAGCGATCCTCGAAGCCTTGTTGGCGCGCGAGAAGACCGGGCGCGGTCGCATTGTCGAAATTGCCATGTTCGACGCCATGGCCGACTGGATGACCGTGCCGCTGCTGCACTACGAATATGCGGGCCGCGAGACGCAGAGATATGGCCTGGCACACGCTTCGATCTACCCCTATCGACCTTATGCCTGTCGGGATGGCAGCGTGGTCGTGTCCATCCAGCAGAACAATGAATGGAAGCGCTTCTGCACCGTCGTGCTGCAAAGGCAGGATTTGTTCGCCGACGAACGCTTCGCCACCAATGCCTGGCGGGTGGCCAACCGCACGGCGCTCGACACCGAGATCGAACCGATCTTCGCGGCAATAGACTGCGAAGAGGCCATAGACCGTCTCAATGGTGCGCAGATCGCCTGGGGCCGGGTGAGCGCAATGCACGACCTGCCGCGCCACAAGGCGTTGCGCCGGACAGAGGTGGCGCTGCCGGACGGCAGGCGCATCTCCGTGCCGATGCCGGCAGGGCGGTCGGAGGGATTCGCGACCGTCCCCAGAGTTCCCGCTCTTGGCGCCGATACGGACCGGATCCGGTCCGAGTTCGCCGCCTGACGAGGAAACTGATGAGCCCGGACACGAGCACGCTGCAGGAATGGGTTGGACGCATACACGAGGTCGAGGACGTTGTGACCTCGCGCCTGCTGGCCAGCTTTGGCGCCACGCTTGGGGACTACGCAGCGCAAACTGCCGAGGGTGCGGCCGCGCCCGGCCTGCACTGGTGCCTGACGCCCGATATTGCCGACAGGCGCGAACTCGGACCTGACGGGCACCCGGCCAAAGGCGGCTTCCTGCCACCGGTGCCGCTTCCGCGACGCATGTGGGCTGCCAGCGATGTGCGTTTCCTAGCGCCGATCCGCTCCGGCGACCGCATCCGCCGTCGCTCGACATTGACCGGCATCGAGGAGAAGCAGGGCCGCACTGGCCCGCTCACTTTCGTCACGGTCCGACACGACATTGCCAACGACGCTGGCCCCGTGATCAAGGAGGACCAGACCATTGTCTATCGCGCCGCCGGCGCTACGGCGGCGACCCCTGCCTCGCCGGGAACTCCACCCCCGGCCGCATCGCACGAGCGCTGGGTTGACGTGGATCCGGTGCTACTCTTTCGTTACTCCGCGCTGACGTTCAATGGGCATCGTATCCACTACGACGCGCCTTACGCCACAATGGTCGAGGGTTATACCGGGCTCGTCATCCATGGCCCGCTGCAGGCGACGCTGCTCCTGAACTTTGCCACAGTCGTTTTCGGCTCCTCGCCGCGCCGTTTCTCGTTCCGGGGCGTGCATCCGGCGACCAGACCGCAACGCCTGCTTCTGAGCGCAACGTCTCCGGGCAATGACGGCATGGCTCTCGAGGTACGGTCGGCCGACGGCCATGTGACGGTGAAGGCCACGGCGCAATGGTGAGCTTCGTTACGCCTGTCGTGCCGCTTTTCGTCCCGGGCTCGCGGCCGGAGCGGTTTGCCAAGGCCGACAACAGCGGCGCGGATGCGGTCATTCTCGACCTCGAGGATGCCGTCGCCCCTGGCGACAAGGACCGCGCTCGCGAAGTGGTCGTTGCTTATGCGGCCATGCTGAAATCAGCGATCGTGGTCCGCATCAACGCCGCCGGCACACCCTGGCACGAAGCGGATATCGATGCCGTACGGCGCCTCGAGGGCGTCTCAGTCATGCTGCCCAAGGCCGAACGTCCAGAAGACATTGCTGATATGGCAAAGCACATGGCACGCAGCGTTTCCGTCATCGCGCTGGTCGAAAGCGCTGTCGGCCTTGCCAACCTGCCGGCCATACTGGCCACGTCCGGCATCGTTGCCGTGGCGTTCGGCTCGGTCGACTTCTCGCTCGATCTTGGTTGCGCGCATGATCGGCTGACCCTGCTTGCGGCCCGCAACGAAATTGTCTGGCGCTCGCGCGCGGCCGGCCGTGCCGCGCCGATCGACGGTGTGACGACCGACCTGAGCAGTCCCGAAATCACCGAGGATGACGCCCGCCATGCAATGAAGATGGGTTTTGGGGGCAAGCTGGCCATCCATCCGAGGCAGATCGAGCCGATTCGCGTTGCCTTTCGCCCGAGCGACAAAGAAATCATATGGGCACGCGACATCGTCGGCGCGGCTTCGTCGGGTGAAGCTGTCCAGGTGAACGGCGAGATGGTGGATCGGCCGGTCATCGAACGTGCAAGGCAGGTCCTGCGCCGGGCCGCTTTGGTCTAAAGGGCATGCCAGAGGAGGAGCAATAGATGAGCAAGGACACCGCCGATTGGCCGACCGCCAGGCTCTGCTCGTTCATCGCCGAACTCGACTTCGAACAGATCCCGCCGCGCGTCGTTCATTTCGCGAAAGGACTGATGATCGACTGGCTCGGCTCAACCCTCGCCGGCAAGGGCGCGCGCCAGGTCGAGATCATCGACGGCTTTGCTCGTGCAATGGGGCCGGCGGACGGCCCAAGCATCGTCATCCCGACGAGACGACGCACGAGCCCCTACTTCGCGGCGATGGTCAATGCCGCGGCCTCCCATGTGGTGGAACAGGACGACGTTCACAACGGCTCGGTCTTTCACCCAGCTGCGGTGATCTTTCCAGCCGTTTTGGCGGTTGCGGAAGCAGAGGGGAAGACCGGGCGTGAAATCCTGACTGCTTGCATCGCCGGCTACGAGGTTGGCATCCGGGTTGGAGAATTCCTGGGGCGGTCACATTACCAGATCTTCCACACAACGGGCACGGCCGGCACTGTCGCCGCGGCAGCGGCGGTCGGCAAGCTGATCGGCCTTGACGCAGCCGGCCTCAACCATGCGCTCGGCTCCGCCGGCACGCAGGCGGCGGGGCTGTGGGAATTCCTGCGTGATGCCGCCGATTCGAAGCAGCTTCATACCGCGCGCGCAGCCGCCAATGGTCTGTTCGCCGCCTATCTTGCACGCGATGGCTTCAACGGCGCCGCGCGGATCCTCGAAGGGGAAAAGGGCATGTCAGCCGGCATGTCCAGCGATGCCGATCCGTCCCGATTGACGGACGGGCTCGGCAGCCGTTGGGCAACGGAGGAGACGTCCTTCAAATGGCATGCCTCCTGTCGCCACACCCATCCGGCAGCCGACGCACTTCAGCTGCTCATGCGCCGCGAGGGGCTCGGCCCGGACGACATCGCGGAGGTGGTCACCCATGTCCACCAGGGCGCCATCGATGTCCTGGGTGCGGTGGACATCCCTCAGACGGTCCACCAGGCGAAGTTCTCCATGGGCACGGTGTTGGGGCTCATCGCCATCAATGGCGTCGCCGACCTCGACGCGTTCGAACGCCAGGCACTTGCCGACGCTGGCGTAACGCGCTTCCGCTCGAAGGTGCGTATGGAATTCGATGCCGAGATCGACAGCCTTTATCCGAGGCGATGGGTCGGCAAGGTGAGCGTCACGACCGTTGACGGCCGCAAGCTGACTGCCCGGGTCGACGAAGCCAAAGGCGATCCAGGCAACACGCTTGCCAGGCAGGAATTGGAATCCAAGGCCATTCGTCTCGCCGAATTTCGAGGCGGGGCCACCGCTGATGAGATGCGCCGCTGCATAGCCCGTGTCTGGAAGCTCGATCAGCCAGGAAGCACGGCGGAAATATTTGCTGAGCGCTAGTCCGCTATAGCGAAGGCTTTCGATGCTTAGCAGGTTGACCACTGTTCAACCGCAGCAACGAAGCTTGAACTGGCAGGCCAATGAGCGGGGGGAAAGGCGGTAGCGCTCTACCGACTCGAACCCCATAAATGCTTGGATCAAGGTTGCACCACAGCGGATCCAAAACACCCCGACCTCCTCTAGAAGCGCCCGCATCTCGACGGGAGCCGCAAGACAGAAAGTTCGAAAAGCTTCTAGGAAACCCAAGCAGACTGCACGGCGCTGCGGACAATGAGGGCCTTCCACCAGGGAAGGCTTCGGTTCGGGCCCGCCATGCTCTCCTCGAACGTAGCGGCTATGACGCCAAGGATGGCATTTAAAGGACCCCCTTAGGGTGATTGTGTCCAATGGCGCGCGATCGCTTGGATCAAAAACGCGGGAACGCGACCGTATCTTCTTTGATCTCGCCTGATGACATGCCCGTACGGATCCGCCCGGCGAGCGTATGGGTTGCGGCCAGCGTACCGTCGGGGCATCATCATAAAACTGACGTCCGCGCCATTTGGGAGGCGCCCCAGCTGCAACGTAGTCTCGACAGTTTTTCCTTCGCCTGCGGCCTAGTACGGCCATGAGGGTGACCGACAAGATCGGCGTCATGGACAAAGGGCGGAATGGATCCACAAGGCCTATCGGTGGTCGAGACAGCAGAACGGGTCAGCTTGCCTGTCGCCTTTCGTCGCACGGTAGTCCCGAACGCGACGTAGGCGGGTAGTTCAAAGCTTATCCGGTGCCGGCCTGATGGATCCGAATGGTACCAGCGAGATTGTGTCCTATATGACAAGTGAAGACAGTCTCCTCGAGACGGGAGCTGTTGGGTCCTTCCCGTCAGAGCCAGATTGTCATGACGGCACCTGCGACCGCCGAATAAACCCAGGGCATTCAGATGCGGCTTCTCGCCCTCAACAACAGCTATGCGCAATTGCCCGAGCGCTTCTTCGCGCACACAGATCCGAAGCCGGTGTCCGAACCCCGGCTGATCCGATTCAACCGGCCACTTGCGGAGGAACTCGGGCTCGATGCCGACCAGCTTACCAGCCCGGATGGATTGGATATGCTCTCTGGCCATAGATTTCCGGAAGGCTTGCAGGCAATCGCCCTGGCCTATGCAGGTCACCAGTTCGGAAACTTCGTGCCTCAGCTCGGCGACGGGCGCGCGCTGCTGCTTGGCGAGGTGGTGGACGTTAACAACATTCGCCGTGACATCCAGTTGAAGGGATCGGGACCGACGCGGTTCTCGCGCAATGGCGACGGCCGCGCAGCCGTCGGCCCGGTTCTGCGCGAGTATGTCGTCAGCGAAGCAATGGCCGCGCTGGGCATTCCGACGACGCGAGCCTTGGCGGCTGTGCTCACCGGGGACCCGGTCTATCGCGAGGTCCGGCTGCCCGGCGCTGTCCTTACAAGAGTGGCGGCCAGCCATATCCGGATAGGCACCTTCCAATATTTCGCTGCGCGCCACGATACCGGAGGCCTCAAGATCCTCGCCGACTATGCCATTGAACGCCACTTCCCGCAGCTGGTCGGGCAAGCGCGTCCGTACCGCGCTTTGCTTGAGGCCGTTGTCGCTGCACAGGCCGATCTGGTGGCGCGCTGGATGCTGGTCGGCTTCATCCATGGCGTCATGAACACCGACAACATGACGATCTCGGGCGAGACGATCGACTATGGCCCATGCGCCTTCATGGACGCTTATGACCCGAGCGCGGTGTTCAGTTCGATCGACCGTGTCGGCCGCTATGCCTATGCCAACCAGCCTCATGTGGCGACATGGAATCTTGCACGCTTTGCCGAGACTCTGCTGCCGCTCATGAGCACGGACGAGAGTGAAGCCGTCTCTGAAGCCGAAGAGGTGCTTAGGTCTTTCCAGTCCTCATATGAGACTGTGTTGCAGCGCGGCTTCCGCAGAAAACTCGGATTGCTGACCGAGGCGGAAGGCGACTTGCAGCTCGCGGCTGATTTTCTGGATGTATTAGCTCGCGGCGAAGCCGACTTTACGCTCGCCTTCCGGCGTCTGGGCGACGACCTCGCCGCCCCGGACGATCAGGGCGGGGCGCGGCAGTTGTTTGAGGATCCAGGCGCATTCGATGTTTGGTCGGCGCGCTGGCGCGAGCGCATCGCAAGCGATGCTGCCGACACGGCCGCGCGCCGGGCGGTCATGCATGCCGTCAATCCCAAATTCATCCCTCGCAACCATCGCATCGAGGCTATGATCCAGGCGGCGCTGGGCGGGGACTTCACACCTTTCGAGGAGATTCTGAGGGTCATCAGCCGGCCCTTCGATGAGCAGCCGGAAATGGAACGCTATGCTGACCCGCCACGCCCGGATGACCGCGTCTTAAAGACATTCTGCGGCACATGAGACATTGAATGATGGCCGGTTAACATGTGCAAATGCGGAAGACCCTTCGCAAGCTACCGTCGTGAGTAGTCGGAAGCGTCTGATCTATGACGATTATGGACTCACGGAAGCTTGTCGATCACCCGTGCCGATGCTTCCACCGTTGCAGCTAGGACTACCTGAGCGTCGGGCGGCGGGTGCTGGGAGACAGGTCTTGAGCGTCATGGCTGTCCTGAATAAATTGGTCGCGTTCAATTTCACTGCAATCAGAGAACACCCTCCGGAACCAGTTGCCCCGCATCGAGTTGCTATTCCGCCTCGCTTTTGAGCGCGAACGGGAGAACACAGGATGGCACCCACTAAGAAGGCATCACCGAAGGGCCTGAACGAACTTTTCCACGACACGTTGAAGGACATCTATTTCGCCGAAAAGAAGATCGTTGCGACGCTGCCGAAAATGGCAAAGGCCGCTCAAAGCCCAAATTTGAAGGCGGCGTTCGAAAAGCACCGCGAGGAAACGAAAGAACACGTTGCCCGGCTCGAACAGGTTTTCGAAGTGATCGGCAAGAAGCCGCAGGGAAAGACGTGTGCGGCTATTGTGGGCATCACCGATGAAGGTGCCGAGATCATGGAGGAATATAAGGGCACACCTGCCCTGGACGCTGGCCTGCTGGCTGCGGCCCAGGCTGTGGAGCACTACGAAATCTCACGCTATGGCACACTGAAGACCTGGGCCTCCGAACTGGGGCTGGATGAAGCTGTTTCGCTCCTCAATTTAACCCTTGGAGAGGAAAAGGCGACCGACGAGGCGCTGACACAACTCGCTGAACCGGCTGTCAACATGGCTGCCGAAAACGTGTAGTAGCCCCACCAGGCGAAGACTGGCCCGTCGCTACGCGAATCTCACGGGAGGTATCAATGGGATATCTAGGTACGCTCGTTTCAAGACTACTCGGCAAGAAGCCCGGCCCGTTGGCAACGGCGATATGCGCAAGTCGACTGGCGCGGGTCCTGCAATAGCAGCGCATTCGAAAGACGCGAAGACAACGGCGCCGACCGGCCAGAACCGATCGGCGGCAGCAAAAGAAAAATGACCGACGCCGTAGGAGCGTAGTCACTGGACAGCCAACAATGCGCCCATTTCCGGTCAACCCTTTGAAGCAGGCGGTTCGGTCCTGTCCAGACTGACCCCGTCAGGTCGACTCGCAAGGCTTGCAACCAGTAAAATAACAGTGTCATCAGTACAAACATCGACAAACGGTCTAAATGGTTGATGGAACGTATGTTATATTTCCTTCCTCTCTAATTCGACCGATGCGCAATATTATGCCCTACAGAAGACCCACTGAATGAATTACGCAGGTCCAAAGGATCGTAATTAAACCTCTAATAGGCCATTGCAGATTTCGAATGCAGTTCAGCTCGGGAAGGAGGGTGGCAAAACCCAATCCCGGAGGCGCCTGGACCTTTAGACCAATGCTATCGGTAGGTAGCGGATGATGATCTCGTCCTGCCGGAAACGGCGCTCCAACTCCGCTCGGCGCCTTCGCCAATCGGGCAGATCGACTTCTTCCGTCATCACCTCGAAGATGACAATCTCGTCCATGTCGGACTCTTTTCCCTCCCTCCATACCCCTTCCGCGGGCGTCCGAAAATACGCGGTGACACCTTTGAACGTATTGGCGAGTTCGTCCTTCACACGATCGAAGTCTTCCTTGGCGAAGGGCTCACCCGCGTTGTCGGAACGAGGAAGCAGGATCTGGACAAGGTGCATGCGGCCGCCTCCAAGCTCTTCCAACGGCGGCGACCGGCATCATGTTCCATCGGCTGACGCTGCGGGCAAAGGCGCAAATGTGAACCAGGCTGACAGGAAGTTCCTGCATTCCGTGACTCCAGATGGGAATCCTGGCCTTGCGTGAAAGTGCTGCCACCCGCAGCCAGCCCGTGACACCGCCGCAGTTGGAGGCGTCTGGTTGGATGTAGGCGAGCCTCGACCAAGCAAAGGCGTGCCCGAGTCCTCAAGACATGCAGGTTTTCTCCCATTGCCAGAGGCCTACAGGCCTGCAGGTGCCTTGGCGATGCTGGCGCAGCGTTCATAGGTGCCGGCACAATGGTAACACGATCTCGGCCGCGGATATTGCGCCAGCGACACGGACAGACGGCAACCTTGCATCGGCGCACGCGGCTGCGCAATTTTTTGCAAAAGCAGGAACATAGCTGCATCGCCCAAGTTAAATAGCGACGGCATTGGACAACGGACTCATTTTCGCATTTTCCAGGCTGCCAGAATGCTCCGGGGTTCTTTGATGCTCGAACGAATGGGCAGGACAATGTATCGCTGTCGGCGTTTGCTATCAGCCTTTGCTCTGGTGTTGTTGACGAGTGGCCTGTTCCCACAGGGCCCAGCCATGGCACAGGCGCCCTGCCCGGCCGACCACGATAAGCTGCTCGCCGCACTCAAGGCCAATGTGAAAGCAAGCGGCGGACCTGCCAACGGAGGCTTTGAGACCAACGAATGGGCCGCTGTCGTTGCTCGCGACGGCGCGGTGTGCGCGATCGCTTTCAGCGGTCCCACCGCCGATTCGCAATGGCCAGGCAGTCGCCTCGTCGCGGCGGAGAAGGCCAATACAGCCAATGGGCTCAGCCTGGCGCAAATGGCCCTATCGACGGCCAATCTCTACGCGGGGACGCAGCCGGGCGGGCCGCTTTTCGGCTTGCAGGAGACCAACCCGGTCAACCAGGCCGCAGCCTATGCGGGCGATCCCAAAACGTTTGGAAGTGCCAGCGATCCTCTCGTCGGCAAGCCAATCGGAGGCGTCGTCGTGTTTGGCGGCGGGCTTGCCCTCTATGACGGCAAGAGCATCGTCGGAGGCCTCGGGGTCTCAGGAGATTCCTCATGCGCCGATCACAATGTCGCCTGGCGTGTTCGCGCGGCGCTTGGCCTCGACAAGGTTCCCGCCGGGGTCAATCCCAATCGCAAGGACGCCATCGTCTACGATGTCGATCCCGGCGGCAAAAGCGCCTCGGGCTGGGGCCATCCGCTTTGTGCCGGCACCGAGGCTGACATCGCGGCGGAGCTCGGCGCCGGCGTGGGAGGCTCGATCCACAAATGAAAGGCATGCTGCACCCGGCACCAGCGCGCGTTGACGCAGGACACGGCGCCCGCGCATTGGCGACCGAGAATTCCTTTCGCACGGGCATACTCTCGGTGATGCTGCTGGCATGCGGCCTGTTTCTGAGCGGTGCCTCGGAGCCCGCATCGGCGGCGGCTATCGCGCCGCCCGCCGCCGCGGCGCCACCCGATGACGGGCAATGGACAATGCCGGCCAAGAACTACGCGTCGACCCGCTTCAGCGAACTCAGCGAGATCAACGAAGGCAACGTCAAGAACCTGCAGGTCGCCTTCACCTTCTCGACCGGCGTAAACAAGGGCCAGGAAGCAGCGCCGCTGGTCGTCGGCAACAACATGTACATCGTCACGCCCTTTCCCAACATCGTCTACGCGCTCGACCTTTCCAGGCCGGGCGCGCCGATGAAGTGGAAGTACGAGCCCAACCCCGAGCCGGCGGCACAAGGAGTGGCCTGCTGCGATGTCGTCAACCGCGGAGCGGCCTTCGCCAACGGACGCATCTTCTTCAACACGCTGGACGGCCACACGATCGCGCTCGATGCCAATACGGGCAAGCCGATCTGGAACACTCATATCGGCAACATCAACATCGGCGAGACCATCACCATGGCGCCGCTGGTGGTGAAGGGCAAAGTTCTGGTCGGCAATTCCGGCGGCGAAATGGGCGTCCGCGGCTGGGTCAAGGCGCTGGATGCCGGAGACGGGCATGTTGTCTGGACGGCTTATGGCACTGGACCCGACAAGGATGTGCTGATCGGCCCGGACTTCAAGCCCCACTACGACATGGACAGGGGCACAGACCTTGGCGTGACGACATGGCCACCGGAAGCCTGGAAGATCGGCGGCGGCAATATGTGGGGCTGGATCTCCTACGATCCGGAGTTGAACCTGATCTTCCACGGCACGGGCAATCCAGGACCGTGGAATCCGGATTTGCGGCCAGGCGACAACAAATGGACGTCCGGTATTTTCGCGCGTGACGCCGATACCGGAGCGGCGAAGTGGTTCTATCAGTGGAGCCCGCATGACCTCCATGACTATGACGGCATCAACGAGCAGATCCTTCTGGACATGACCTGGCAAGGCAAGCCGCGCAGGGTCCTTGTCCGACCGGAACGCAACGGCTACCTCTATATCCTCGATCGGACCACTGGAGAGGTGCTATCGGCCACAGCCTATGGCCCGGTCAATTCCAGCAAAGGCGTCGATCTGAAGACCGGCCGCCTGATTGCAAACCCTGACAAGAGAACCGGCACCGGCAAGGTGGTCCGAGACATTTGTCCGACGGCATCCGGCCTCAAGGACTGGCAGCCATCGGCGTTTTCGCCGAGGACCGGCCTGCTCTATATCCCCCACAACAATCTCTGCATGGATGAAGAAGGCGTCGAGGTAAACTACATCGCAGGCACGCCCTATGTCGGCATGAACGTACGCATGATCCCCGGGCCGGGCGGCAATCGTGGTGCTTTTACCGCCTGGGATGTTTCCGCCGCCAAGCCGGCCTGGGTCCTGAAGGAGAACTTTCCGGTATGGAGCGGCACCGTCGTCACTGCCGGCGATGTCGTCTTTTACGGGACCATGGAAGGCTGGTTCAAGGCGGTCAGCGCCAGGACCGGCGATCTGCTTTGGCAGTTCAAGACGTCGTCCGGCATCATCGGCCAGCCAATAACCTATCGCGGCCCCGATGGGCACCAGTATGTCGCAATTCTGTCAGGCGTCGGTGGCTGGGCCGGCGCCATCGTTTCGGGCGACTTAGACCCACGCGATGCCACCGCGGCACTGGGCTTCGTCAACGCGATGAAGGATCTGAAGAACGCTACCACGGCGGGAGGCACGCTTTATGTGTTCCGGCTGCCTTGATGGATTGAACTTGACCGTACGTCCGGCGCGAAAGGCGTTCCAACGGGTGGCGATCGGCATGGCCGGGCTCGCCTTGTTGCTCTTTCCGGCTGTTGCCAACGCACGTGAATTGAGAGTGTGCGCCGACCCGAACAACATGCCGTTTTCCAACGCGGCCGGTCAAGGGTTCGAGAACAGGATCGCGGAAATTGTCGCCACTGATCTTGGCGCCAAGCTGACGTATACCTGGTGGGCGCAGCGCCGTGGCTTCATCCGCAACACGCTGAAGGCAGGCCTTTGCGATCTCGTGCCCGGCACGCCTGCCAATCTCGAAATGCTGCGCACCACCACGCCCTACTACCGTTCGTCCTATGTCTTCGTGACCCGCCAGGACGGCCCGGACGTGACGTCCTTCAACGACCCGCGGTTGCAAGAATTGCGCATCGGTGTTCAGCTCATCGGCGACGATGGCGCCAACTCGCCGCCTGTCCAGGCGCTTGGCCGCCGCGGCATTGTCGGGCACCTCATCGGCTACCCCGTCTATGGCGACTACTCTGCTCCCAACCCGCCGGCGCGCATCGTCGAAGCTGTCGCGAACGGCGAGATCGACCTTGCCGTGGTCTGGGGTCCGCTCGCCGGCTATTTCGCCCAGAGGCAAAAGGTGCCGCTCCGGATCACGCCGGTCACGCCTCGCATCGATGGACCGCAACTGCCGCTGATGTACGACATCTCAATGGGTGTTCGACGCGAGGACGATGCGCTGCGTGGCGATGTGAATAGCGCGCTTGCCCGACACAAGGCCGAGATCGACGCGGTTCTGGCGCGATACGGCGTACCGCGTCTGGACATGGCCGGGAGACCGGCCCGATGAGGCGCGCTCTGGCGATGTTGCTGCCCTTGACACTGGCCCTGGTCGCCTGCCAGCGCGAGGAGCGCGACACGCGACCGCAATCGGCGCTCGGCTCAGGTGAGCAGCCGACGCCTGTGACCACGTTGGAGCCGGGCGGACAGCGACCCTCCCCCACCGACAACAAGGCGGCGAGCTTCGAGGCTAACGCCTTCCACATGAGCGAGGGCAAACGCCTGTTCGGCTGGTTCAACTGCTCGGGCTGCCATGCCAATGGCGGTGGCGGCATGGGTCCGGCGCTCATGGACGAGAAGTGGATCTATGGCAGCTCGATGGAAAGCATCCACGCCACGATCCGCGACGGCAGGCCCAACGGGATGCCAAGCTTCGGCCAGAAGATACCCGACGACCAGATATGGGAGCTGGCGGCCTTCGTGCGCGCACTGGGCGGCAACGCGCCGTCTTCCGCCGCGCCGCAACGCAATGACGACATGATGGTGCATCCCTCGGAAAACCGCCTGCCGGATGCCGCGACACTGGGCAAATCACCGTGAAGCGCCCGGCCTCGATGGCCTTCGCCTTCTGTGTCCTGTTTCTGCAGGGATGCGCAGGCTGGCAGTCGGCGCTTGACCCGAAGGGCCCCGCAGCCGGCGAGCTGGCCTGGCTCATCTGGTTCTTTACCGCGCTTTGCGCGGTTGTTTGGGCGCTGGTGATGATCGCTCTCGCAGCACCGCTGGTCATGCGATCGCGTTCCGGCGATGAACCCCTCCTACTCGACGAAGCGGCCGAACGCGGCAAGATGCGCGTGGTCGTGTCCGCCGTCGGAGTGACCACCATCATCCTGATCGGACTGACGCTGCTAAGCTTTTTCGCCAACAGGACGCTGGCTGCGATCGGCTCGGAGGCTGCGCTGACAATCAGGGTGACCGGGCACCAGTGGTGGTGGGAGGTGCGCTACGAGGATGCTACGCCGAGCCGCATCCTGACGACGGCAAACGAGATTCATATCCCTGCCGGCGAGCCGGTGCGGCTGCTTTTGACCTCGACCGATGTGATCCATTCCTTCTGGATCCCAAGCTTGGCCGGCAAGCTCGATCTTATCCCGGGCCACATGAACGTCCTGGATATCAAGGCGGACAAGCCAGGCGTCTACCGTGGTCAATGCGCTGAATTCTGCGGTGCGCAGCACGCCAACATGGGCACCTTCATCATCGCCGAGCCGCGCCCGAAATTCGATGCCTGGCTGAACGACCAGTTGCAGCCGGCCGGCGCGCCGGCGAGCGGCGAAGCCAAGGTCGGTGCGGACCTGTTCCTCAAACGCCCCTGCGTGATGTGTCACAGGATCGGGGGGACGCCGGCCGGCGGAACGGTGGCTCCCGATCTCACCCACATAGCCAGCCGGCAGACGCTCGCTGCCGGGACCTTGACGATGAGCCGCGGCAATCTCGCCGCCTGGATAGCCGACCCGCAAGGCATCAAGCCCGGCTCCCACATGCCGGTGGTGGAGCTCAGCGGCGATGAGCTCAATGCCGTGGTCGCCTATCTCGAGGGTCTGAAATGAGCAGCGCGGATCTCACAAGCCAACGCGACCTGCCGCCGGAGCGCAAGGTATCTGCAAAAGGCGACATCGCGCCCGAGCATGACGGACCGCGCGACACCGGCATGGATGATGCCGGCCTGCATCGCTGGCTCGAGCGCACCTGGCGGACGCCATCCGGCATCGTCGGAGCCTTGTCGAGCGTCGATCACAAGGTGATCGCACGACGCTATTTGATCACCGCTTTCGTGTTCCTTGGTCTTGGCGGCCTCAACGCTGTCGTCATGCGCATCCAGCTTTCTGGACCGCAACGCGGGCTGATCGGGCCCGACCTCTACAATCAGCTGTTCACCATGCATGGCGTTACGATGATGTTTCTGTTCGCCGTGCCCATCGTGCAGGCGACCGGGATCTACCTGGTGCCGCTGATGGTCGGCACCCGCAACATCGCGTTTCCGCGCCTGAACGCGTTCAGCTATTGGGTCTACGTCTCGGGCGGCGCTTTCGCCTGGGTGTCCTTCGCCCTCAACATGGCCCCTGATGTGGGCTGGTTCGCCTACGTGCCGCTGTCCGGCCCCGAATTCGCACCGGGCAAGCGGGCTGACGTCTGGGCGCAGATGATCACCTATACCGAAGTGTCGTCACTGGCCGTCGCGGTGGCGACCATCGTCACGGTCTTCAAGCAGCGAGCCCCCGGCATGTCGCTGGACAAGATCCCGCTCTATGTCTGGGCGATGCTGGTCACTTCCTTCGTCGTCGTCTTCGCGATGCCGGCGGTGATGATCACCTCGACTTTCCTGATCCTTGACCGGCTGGTTGGCACGCACATCTTCAACCCGGCCGAAGGTGGGGATGCTCTGCTGTTCCAACACCTCTTCTGGTTCTTCGGCCATCCGGAAGTTTACATCATCTTCCTGCCGGCGACGGGCATGGTGTCCTCGATCATTCCTGTTTTCGCCAGGCGACCGACATTCGGTCATCTCGGGCTGGTCCTGTCGCTGATCGCGGTCGGCTTCCTTTCGTTCGGGCTTTGGGTCCATCACATGTTCGCCACCGGCCTGCCAAAGCTTGGCGCCAGCTTCTTCACCGCATCCAGCATGATGATCGCCATCCCGAACGGCGTACAGATCTTCTGCTGGCTGGCAACATTATGGGACGGCAGACCGGTGATCCGAACTCCGTTGCTGTTCGTCTTCGGCTTTTTCTTCATCTTCGTCATCGGCGGGCTGACGGGCGTGATGCTCGCCTCAGTGCCGTTGGATCTTCAGGTCCACGACACCTATTTCGTCGTCGCTCATTTCCATTACGTGCTGATCGGCGGCTCGGTGTTCCCGCTGCTTGGCGCGGCTTATTTCTGGTTCCCGAAGGTCACCGGCCGCATGATGAGCGAACGCCTCGGGCGGTGGCATTTCTGGCTGGCCTTCATCGGGTTCAATGCAGCCTTTTTCCCGATGCATCTGGTCGGCCTGTGGGGCATGCCACGACGTGTCTACACCTATCCGGCCGAGCTTGGCTGGGGCAACATCAACCTTTTCATCTCGGCTGGGGCGTTACTCTTCTTCCTGAGCTTTGTCCTGTTCACCTTCAACCTTGTGCATGGCGCGTTGAAAGGCACCTCAGCCGGCAACAATCCGTGGGACGCAGGAACCTTGGAGTGGGCAACATCCTCGCCGCCGCCGAGCTATAATTTCGCACGCATTCCCATCGTGACTCATATCGAGCCGCTCTGGGCCGAGCGCGAGGCGCTCCCTGTAGCGACCGGGCTCCGCGTCGACGCGCGCGAACTCCTCATCTCGACCGTGGCCGAAGCTCATCCCGACATTCGCGAGAAATCGGCCGCCCCTTCGATCTGGCCGCTTTTAGCGGCGCTGGCCGTCGGCGGCACGTTTCTCTATTCAATCTTCACGCCCTGGGCGATCGTCTGGGGCGCCGCGCCAATCGCCATCACGTTGATCGGATGGTTCTGGCCCAAGGGCGATCCGGAGGACGAGGAATGAAGCAGCGCGCCGCCGCCGATCTTTCTGGCCTGCCCACCTTCGGGCACGGTCCGCGCAGCCCGACCTGGTGGGGCACGCTGGGTTTCATGGCGCTGGAAGGCACGGGCTTCGCGCTGGCGGCCGGCGCTTATCTCTACCTTGCGCAGTCATGGCCAGACTGGCCGCTCAGCGCACCGCGCCCGAACCATTGGCCCGGAACGATCGTCACCATTTTGTTCATCGTCAGCCTTGTGCCTAACCACATCCTCCACCGCTATGCCAAGCAATGTTCGATGGTGCCGGTGCGGATCGGGCTGATGGTCATGTCGCTGCTCGGCATCGCTCCGCTCGTCGTGCGCTGGTTCGAATTCCCGGCCCTCAACATCTATTGGGACACCAATGCCTATGGATCGATGCTCTGGGTGCTGCTCGGGCTGCACACCACCCATCTCATCACCGATGTCGGCGACACTATCGTGCTGACTGTGCTGATGTTCACGCGCCACGGCTATAGCGGCCGTCGCTTCGGCGATGTCGGCGACAATGTCTTCTACTGGGACTTCGTGGTCCTGACCTGGATTCCGATCTATCTGCTCATCTACTGGGTGCCGAGGCTAGGCTGAGATGCGTGCATTACGCCTGGGAACGTCTTGGGGTGGTCTTCTGTCAGGGCCGCTGGCGTGGGCGGTCTCGACACAGCTGAATTATGCGCTGGTGCCCTGGCAATGCAATCGCCAGGTGCCGGTCGTGCTTCCCGTGGCGCTGCTGCTCGTCTTGTTGTCGCTGCTCGGCGGGGCGCTGTCGTGGCGGGCGAAGCGGCGAGGCGGTGCCGCATTCAAGCCGGAGCGTACGCGCGCCACAGAGCGCTTCGTCGCCAATCTCGGCATGCTGTCGGCGTTGCTGTTTGCGCTTGTGATCCTCATGCAAGGCAGCGCGGCGCTGATCCTGGATGAGTGCCTGCGATGAATCTGGACGGGCTGTTCTCTACTTCCATCTGCTACGGCGCCGGCGCACCCGAGGCCGGGTGGACGCTCGCGCTGGCCATCACCCTGCCACTTGCCGTGCTTGCCTTGATATATGTCGTTGGAGCTGGCCGGCTTTGGCGGCGCAGCAGCCGCGGCAGGACTTTGCGGCTGCGCCAGGCTCTGCTGTTCACGGCCGGATGGGGCGTGTTGACGGCCGCGTTGGTCAGCCCGATTCATGCACTCGGTGAGCAGATCTTTGCGGCGCATATGATCGAGCATGAACTGCTGATGGCCGTGGCGGCGCCGCTGCTGGTCTCCGCCAGCCCGGCTGCGGCCTTGATGTGGGGATTTCCCGCCGGGGTCCGGCGCATTCTTGGAATGGCCGGGCACGGCAGATGGCTGAATGCGGTTTGGTCTTTCGTAACTCGACCGCTCAGCGCGACCATTGCCCACGGCCTGGCCATATGGATCTGGCACCTTCCGGCGTTGTTCGAGGCCGCGCTCGAACGCGGCGTGATGCACTATGCACAGCACGCGAGCTTCTTCGGAACAGGGCTGCTGTTCTGGTGGGTACTCTTGCCGCGTCCCGGCCGCCAGCATGCCTATGGGACCGCAGTGATGCATCTTTTCGTCACCTCGCTGCACACTGGCCTGCTTGGCGTGCTCCTGCTGCTCTCGCCGCGGCTCTGGTACCCGCAGAACGCGGTGGGTGCGGCACTATGGAATTTGAGCCCCCTGGAAGACCAGCAACTTGCCGGGCTGGTGATGTGGGTTCCCGCTGGACTGATCTATGGCGGCGCAGCGCTGCTGCTGGCCGCGCTGTGGATCAAGGCGAGCGGAAGGGGGGAGGCGGCGCATGCCTACGAGCTTGTCTAGGCTGCTTGCCGGCGCCAGCGCCGCGCTGGTGCTGCTCGTTGCGGGCGTGGCCGGAATGACTTGGTGGTCCGATCAGGCGGCGCGCATCCGCCACGAGGCGGAGGCGGCCACGGGAGGTGACATTGCGCGCGCCATGCCGATCATGACTGCGAATGGTTGTTCCGGCTGCCATACGATTTCGGGCGTGCCGGGCGCGCAAGGGCAGGTCGGTCCACGCCTCGACGCCAGTCTTGCTGACCGCACCTTTATCGGCGGCGGGCTGGCCAACAATCCAGAGAACCTGATCCGCTGGATACGATCTGCCAGGGAAATCAACCCGCGCACGGCCATGCCATCGACCCGAATTTCGGAGCAGCAGGCGCGCGATATCGCGGCCTACCTCTACGCTCTGAAATGATTGAGCGGTTCACCGTTTGACGGGCAACGCCGACCCTGTGTGGAAGAGACCGACTATCGCCGATCCAGGATCATCTAGCTTTGATGCTGAGACGGATCGGATATCCGTTCACGCACGGCATGCTCGGTCTTGTCTGCTGTGGACTTCACGATCTCGCCGAGCTGATCGGCGATCGTGTCTGCTTCCATATGTTGCCGGCCAGCTTCCTGCTTGATGGTCTCATAGGCTTCGGCGGCGACCTGCTTGGCCTCGTCGAGACCCCTGTCAAGCATGGTTTCGGCGGTATCGCGAAGCTTGTCGCCATAGGCGCCTAGCTGCTCATCCTCCGTTGCGGTATGGGGCAGCATTGCACCTATGGCGGCGCCGATGGCGAGACCCGCGGCCGCTATGGCCAAGGGCTGGTTCTCCAACAGATCTTGCGCGGAGCGGGTGGCTTTCGCCGCCATGTCGCCGGTCACCGATCTTGCAGTGGCCGTGCTGCCCGTCAAACCCTCGGCGGCGCTGCTTGCCGCGCTGGAAACGGTATCGCCGACGCTGGTGGCAGCTGATGACAGAGATGCGGCGGCATCGGAAAGCGTGCTGCCCAGGCCTCCACGTTCCCGTTCATCATGTCGTCCCGGCGCCGAGGGCATTGAGTAGCCAGCCGAACCGCGGGCGGTGTCTGCGATACCACTGCCAAACATCAGCCAAGCCAGACCCGCTCCCACCATGGTGACCGGCAAAGGATTGTCTCGGACCTGCGTTCTGAGGTTGGCGAGCATGGCCGAACTCTCCCCTCCCGAGAACAGCCCGGTGAACTCATCCAGCAATTGTCCCGGCGACATCCTGCCTCGAATGGATTCGGCGGTCTCCATCACCCGCGCACGGGCTGCCTCGGCCTCGCGTTCAAGTTCGGCTGCGGATTTCTCAGTCATCTCACTTGTTCCTTGATCACGCTCGCGTCGCGCTTGAGCTGTTCCTGGGTGCGGTCGGGGGTAAGTTCCGAAGGCGCCATGCTGGCCGTCCCGGTCCGCAGCAGGATAATGCCGAGGGCCGCCACGACCACGCCGACCAGCAGGGAAGACCACCCCGCGCCAAGTCCTGCCCGCGTCAGTGCAATAACGAGTGCCTGCAGCAACACCATTAGCGCGGCGAGCAGGCAGATCGCGCCGCCCAGCACTTCCGCGGCACCTGCTCCGGCCTTGGCAAGCTTTTCAGAAAGCTCGGCCCGAAACAGCCTGGCCTCGGTTTGCACCAAAGTGGTGACATTCTGGGCCAAGTCGGTGATCAGCCCGGCAAGGCTTGGGTTGTCCTGGGTGTTCATCTGTCCTGCTCCGCGCTCTGCATAGCCCCATCATCGCCGACGACGCCCGAATCCTGCGACCGATCAGCGGACCAACCTTGTGCCTGATCGGTGTGGGATTTGAGGTCTCCCGGCGCATCCTGAAATTCTCGACCCGCCGGCGGCGAGGCCTTGATGAAGCGCCCGAGAGCCAATCCGGCCAGTACCGATCCGGCAAGCAGGACACCGGGATTTTGCCGGCCAAAGGACTGCACGTCCTCCAGGACCTGGCCGAACGGCTTCTGTTTCAATGACGATGAAAGCCGCTCCAGGCCACCGGCAGCATCCAATGCGAACTTCGATGCGTTCCTTTCATCGTTGTTGGCCAGGTGGTCACTGGCCGCGCGCAGTGCGCCGCCCAGCGCCGCCAGGCTCGATCCGATGTCGCGCTGCGCTTCCTGCGCCTTGTCGGAGATGACCTCCCTGGCTTCAGATGCATAGTCGCCAGCCTTGCGGGTCACCTCGTCACGCGCGTCGTGAAGCAACTCGCTGGCACGCTCATTTTCCTGGCGAAGCCTTTCGGAAACGTCGCTTTTCGCCTTGTCGAAATCGGTGGGCTGTCCGCCCTGATCGTTTTCATGCTGCATGGGGCCACCTAGTGAAGACCGAGGAAGGAGAGGACCGCCAGCACGACAACGATAACGCCGATAAGATAGATGACACTGTTCATGTGCACGTCCTCCGTGGCTGTCCAACTTCGCGGAGCCGGCGATGTTCCCTAGGTGAAGCATTTATGTCGAAGCGGAAATGGAGAGCTTCGTCAGGCACGCACCAGTCACCAATGGGTCGCGCTATCCCTCGTGCGGAGCGCCAGTTGCTCGGTACCACCGGGTGCGCCCGACTCCGCAGGAGCCGCTAGCAGGAGACAGCCGAGTGCCGGCTGCCTCCGGCATTGCTATCTTTGCCTATTCGGCTGCCCGCCTGTCGATCATCTGCTCGCTCTGGGCGCCGGAACTTGGCCGAGGCGGCGACAGCATGGGCTCCTCGCCCATTGGCGAACCGGCGACCAGGGAGAACTCGCCCTTGCCGTCCATCGACGGTCCTTCGCTCCAACGACCCTGCGCTGGTTCGACACCTTCGACGAAGCAATTGATGAAGGCATAGGATACGTCCTGATGCTCCTTTTCCTGCGGGAAGGAGTTGGGGACCGGCAGAGACGCGTTCAGTCCGCCCATATCTTCGATTGCCGCGAGCCACTGCTGTTGGTGCATGGTGTCGCGCGCAATAAGGAAGGACAGCATGTCCTTCATGCCGGGATCGCTGGTCATGTTGTACAGGCGGGTCGCAAGCACGCGGCCGCTTCCTTCCGCGGTGACGTTTGCGACCATATCCGCGGCAAGATTGCCGCTGGCATAGACATGCGAAGCATTGAAGGGAACGCCGTTGGCGTTTTCAGGCAGTGCGGCCAGGCCGGTCGACAAGATATGGCGGAAGTTCATCCCGTTGAGGACCGAGCCGCCGACCGTGTCCGACGAGATGTCCTCCTGCAGCGAAAGTGGTGCACCCTCAAGATTGAGGGCGACCGCAGTCGCCAGCATTTCGATATGGCCGAGCTCCTCGGTCGCCGTGTTCAACAACAGGTCGCGGTATTTGGCCGGCCCGCGGCATCCCCATGCCTGGAAGAAATACTGCAAGGCCACGCGGATCTCGCCTTCTACTCCGCCGATGGCCTGCTGCAAGGCACGGGCAAAGACTGGATTGGGCGTTTCCACACGAACCGGGTACTGCAATTTCTTGTCGGTGTAATACATGGCTGACTCCTGGTTGGAAGTCAGCCGAACCTCAGCTCTGATGCATTGTTCCGTGCGAGGAACACTTAATTCCGGCAGTTTTCCGCGGGAATGTCTCGAGCCACGGACGCTTATTCGCAATGCGAGCCGTCCAGTTCGTTGATGCAGTCGCTACGAGTGGCGCCGACCGGATCACGCGACCCTGGAAAGCAGAGCGACGTCACATCTGGCCAAGCCGTAGCGCCACCGATGATCAGTCGTGGCGACCCGGCTCTGATAAAACAGTGAAAGCTGGCTGCCTTCGATCATCACTGTCGAGTGGCCGTTCTCTCCCGGCTGGCCTGGTTCCAGCACCGGGCCGATCGAGACGTAAGGTCCAGCAACGTTATCCGCGATGGCAAAAAACACGCGTTGCCGGTTCCCGCGAAGGCCATTGGGCAGAAAGCAAGTGGCATTGAGAAGCACGCGACCGTCCGGCAATTCGACCAGTTGTGCGCCCTCAATGCCCCATTCATAGTCGGGATCCTCTCTCGTGTTGTGGTGAGGCACATCATTGTGGTCGAGGATCTTGCCGATCCGCTTCCAGGGACCGAACCATGAGTCGGATTGGCTGCGTGCGAGATAGATGTCGGGCTGCGGCACCCTGGTGAATTTTGGCATGGCGGAATAGACGAGGTAGCGCTTGCCGCCAATAAGTGCGGGATGCGGATCGTAAATGCCATCTTCCTCCGTGTCCGGGATGGCGAGGATTGCGGGGCTAAGAACCACCCACTGGAACCCGTCATTGGAAACCGCATGCTCGCAGCGGCCGCCAGACTTCATGAACTCGGTCTGGATGAACATGTGAAAGACGCCGCTTTCGTGGATGACCCCCGGAGCCGCAACACCACTCCCATTGATTGGAAGCTCGATCGACTGATGCTCGGTCCACGGCCCATAAAGGTCCGGCGCCGTGGCGTGCAGTATCGTCCACGTCTCGGTGGTCACCGTGCCGCTCGAGCCGAAGACGTGCCACAGGCTGCCATCAAAGACGGGGCAAGGGTCCTTGAGATCATCCACGCTTTGCGGATGAAACAGCGGAAAAACGTTGGTCGCAAAGTCGATCTTCATATCAGCCCCGGAATTCGCCTGGCACGGACTCGCCAGCGATGCGGGCGAATCAACTTGATGTCCTGCGCATTTTATAGCCAGCGACTTCAACGCAAATACGGCAGGTCCGTTCTCCACCGACATTCCCCCGTCGCTCACGCTTTCAAAGCCCGGCGATGCGCGGCGGGCGTTCTCAGCTTCGCGGAAATATGGTTCCGAGCGGTGACCGAGAGCTCTTCACTTCACCTTGGAACAACTCACGCGCTGGAAAGTTAGGAGCTGGCATCGAAGTCTATTTCTCCTCGATCCGCGCTTAACAAATGTTAGTCGTAACATAAACTAAAGATTACGGGAAGGAACACCTCAATGGAAGCAGCCTTGGGCAGGGTATCCGGCAGTAAACACACTGGCAGGGAAAATCTACTGGTTTGCTTCTCCCACTTGCGATGGAATTTCGTTCATCAACGGCCGCAGCATATCCTCACCCTCGCATCCGAGCAGCAGAGAGTGGTCTACTTTGAGGAGCCTGTTTTCGAAGAACTGCCACAGCCGCAGATGCGGACGAGCGAGGCATCGCCAAACATCCTGATCGTGACACCAGTGCTGCCGCTCGGCGCGTCGGCCGCCAAATCAGATGCCGTGCAGCGGAGGTTTGTTCAGCAGATCATAGCTTCTATGCCGCACAGCCGGCTGATCGCCTGGTATTACACGCCGATGGCTCTCCGCTTCACGGAGTTTCTTGACCCAGACATATGCGTCTACGACTGCATGGACGAACTCTCCGCTTTCAAGAATGCGCCGCCCGAACTGGCGCAGATGGAAAAGGCACTTCTGCGCCGCGCCGATCTCGTTTTCACCGGTGGCCTGAGCCTGTTCGAGACCAAGCGCCGCCTGCATCAGGCTATTTACCCTTTTCCGAGCAGCATCGACGTGAAACACTTTCACAAGGCAAGGCTGCCAGGAAAGGACCTAGCCGATCAGGCCGGCATTCCTCACCCGAGGGTGGGGTATTTCGGCGTCATCGACGAGCGGCTGGACGCCGGACTCGTGGCGCTAGCGGCGCGGACGATGCCGGACGTGCATTTCGTCATGATTGGTCCCGTGGTCAAAATCGATCCTGCAATCCTGCCGAAGGCCGACAACCTGCATTGGCTGGGCGCGAAGACCTACTGCGACCTGCCCGATTATCTGCGCCATTGGGATGCCGGGTGGATGCCGTTTGCACTCAACGAGGCGACCCGGTTCATCAGCCCAACCAAGACGCCAGAGTACCTGGCTGCGGGCCTGCCCGTAATCTCGACGGCGATCGTTGACGTCGTGCGCAGCTACGGCGCTGCTGGACTGGTGGAAATCGCCGACAGTGACGACTTGGAGAGCAAGCTGCGCTCCATGCTTTTGCGACCGCGTGAGATGCTGCTGCCGCAAGTCGATGCCTATCTGGCTGACATGTCGTGGGAAAGAACATGGACGGCCATGGCCGCTCACATTGAGGGCGCCTACCGACGCAAGAAGGTCGTCCCGTTGCGCAGGAGCGCATAGCCATGTTCGATTGGCTGATCGTCGGCGCGGGGTTTGCCGGCAGCGTGCTTGCCGAAAGAATAGCCTCGCAGCGTCATGAAAGCGTTCTCTTGGTCGATCGCCGCAGCCATGTCGGCGGCAACGCCTATGATTGCTATAATGAAGCCGGCATCCTCATCCACCGCTATGGGCCACATATTTTTCACACCAACAGCCAGTCGATCGTGGACTACCTCTCGCAGTTCACCCAATGGCGCACATACGAGCATAGGGTTCTGGCGGCGGTGGATGGGATACTGCTCCCCATCCCGATCAATCTGGACACGATAAACCGCCTTTATGGCCTCGAACTGAATTCTGCACAGTTGGAGGAGTTCTTCGCGTCGCGACGCGAAACGGTAGAGGACGTGCGAACGGCCGAGGATGTTGTCGTCAGCACCGTGGGACGCGAACTCTACGAAAAATTCTTCCGTGGCTACACCAGAAAGCAATGGGGCGTCGATCCGAGCCAGCTGAGCAAATCGGTGACGGCACGAGTGCCGACCAGGACCAACCGCGATGACCGATATTTCAGCGACAGCTTCCAGAAGATGCCTGCCGGCGGATACACGAGGATGTTCGAGCGCATGCTCGACCATACGAACATCAAGATCATGCTGCAGACCGACTTCCGCGAAATTCGTGACGAGATACCGTTCAACCGCCTGATCTATACCGGCCCGATCGACGAGTACTTCGGCTGGCGGCTGGGGCGTCTTCCTTATCGTTCGCTCCGCTTCGAGCACGTCACCCTCGACCAAGAGCAGTTTCAGCCGGTTGCCGTCGTCAACTATCCCCAGACGGAAGATTACACCCGCATCACCGAGTACAAACATCTGACCGGCCAGCAGAACGCGCGGACCAGTCTGACCTACGAATATCCTACCGATATCGGGGACCCGTACTATCCGGTGCCGCGGGCCGAAAACGAAGAGCTCTTCAAGCGCTACGAAGCGCTTGGCGCAACCTGTCCCGACGTGTGGTTTGTCGGTCGCCTGGCAACCTACCGCTACTACAACATGGATCAGGTGGTCGGGCAGGCCCTGGCAACCTTCGCCCGCATCCAGAAGAGCGTCCCGGAATGGGCGAGCGCGGGGAAGGCGTCGTTGGCCGAAGGGGCGCTGTAGCTCGCCCACCCGGACGTACCTGGGAGCATCGAGCGTGGCAAGGCGGCGCCGTGCCGCTCATGTATTAACGCGTCAGGTTCGCCGCGAACAAAGCTCGCTGGCGGGCCAATTCCTCCGCGATGGGCTTGCGGACGTGCCGACTGCCGTCCGCCTGGACGACCGAAAACAATCCCACCTCCGCATGCCGCGAATTGTCCCAGCCCGGATAGGCGGTTATCGGGTATAGGCAAATACCTTCGATCGGCGCTTCGAGGTCAATTGCGGCACGCACCTCGTCGCAGACATAATGGAGCCACGCCGCCCCGCCTGATCCCTCGGAGCCGGTCTCGGCGATGAACATCGACTTGCCATATCGATGCGCGACCTCGATCAGCATCTCGGATAGGGCACGGTACTCGTGGTGCCCCATGGGAATCGTCGGCCCGTTGAGGTACCACTGATTGTGCGGGTAGAAATTCAGGCCAACGACATCGACAACATCGTCGCTGCCCCCCAACTCAGGCTCTGCCCGGCCCAGCAGCATGTCGTAAGCTTCGAACTGTCCGAGACGGGCATTTTCGGCCCGACGCCGTTCGGTCCGCGTTCGGTCGCGAGGGGCAATGTGGATAAGCGGCTCGGCCCAGACAAATCTGCAAGCGGGATCGACCTCGCGCATCGCGCGAACGCCAGCTATTGCAGCTCTCACGAGGTGCCTCTTGAACCATCCCCGCTTCTTCGGGCCAACGCGCGGGAAATAGCCAACCTCAACAGCCCAGGCGAAAAACGAGATTTCGTTGATCGGGCACAACAAAGGCGCTGTACCGGCGATTGAACGATGAACCCTCACAGCTTCTGCAGCGAACGAGGCATAGGCATCGATGAAATGCATCGACCCTTGATCAACGTGGTCTGGACATCCGTAGTGGAAGATGTCCCAGATGACCTGGACACCTGCCGATTGCGCTGCTTCGACCATCGGCGTCCAGCTTGACCAGTCATAGTTTCCAGGAGCGGTTTCGATGAGGTGCCAGCGCAACCCGTCGCGGACGGTACGAAGACCGAGTTCGGCGCAACCGCGGTAGTCGCCCAGGGCGTGCAAATAGTGCGAGGTCGCACGGATAAGATCGAGGCGGACGCCGTCCTTGCGCCGGTGCGACGAGCACTCAAAACCAGCCATGAAAAAACTGGCGAAGGGCGACGTGCCCGCAATCGAAGTCACCTCATTGCCTTCGCTGTGTCGTGCTTCGCTCATACGAAGTCTCCTGCAGGCATTTGGGCTCAGTCTCGGCTGCCGAATGCAGATCGAAGCAGCCATGAGCAATCCGGCTGCCGTATCTCATCCGCCACGCTGCACTTTCGTCCTGTGCTTAACGGGATGGTTCCAAACCGGATGATCGAGCCTTTGTTCCCGTCGACCCCGTCAGAGGCAGACAGCAGCCAGGGAAGAAGCTGCGCGCGGCAAGTCGGGGGTCAGGCACATGCCGTGATCGGATCATCCAACGCTCCGACGAAGGCAGGCAACAGTCCGTTCAAATTTCGACTTTCCAATATCGATCATGCAGGCGAGAGGGACGCGGCCCGTCGCGTCAAGCCGCTCCGTCGATCTTTGCCGGCAGAGCGCGCGCCATTCAGCTCAAGCGGGAACATTGGCTACGTCAGCAAGTTTGATCGCCATAGCAAGGGGCCGCAGGGCGGGCGCGCAGATGAGACATCTGGTCAAGGAAATCCTGGTCGAGATCGCTGAAATCCTTCCAGCGATGGCTCAAAAGGGCGACAATTCGGCCGAAGCACTGCCTGTCCATGCGCCGAACTTCCCCCACGATCTGGAGCCGGTTATCCGCGCAGACCCTTCCTGCGAGGTGCCATCGCAACGCGCCGACGATCGGCATAAATCAGTCGCAGTTGAGCAAGCCGCAAGCTGTATGGAGGGATACGGCGCCGGCTCGGATGATCTTACCTTTGCCAGTCACTGCAGATGACCCCACGGTCAAGGCTCACGCCTCTGACGGGCACCACGCACGGCGTCGAATGCCGAGCGAACGGCTTCAACGTTTGAGGTGTGGGGCCGGGCTTACGGCCTGAAGATCAACGGCGGTTGGCCTGCGCCTCTTCATCGCGCCATCGCTTCGGTCCGCCTGCGACGCTACGCGGCACAGTCGCGCGTGAGCCAACCCGTACCCACGGGTCAATCTCTTCTCCCAAGAAGGCCGTGCCATGGAGGGACCAATAGCGCGGCCCGGCCGAGGTATGACCCACTAGCCTTCGTCGGATGCCAGTGACAATATCCCACCAGGCGCCACCTGCAGCAGTTCCCTTGGACGGTCCTGTTCTGGCAATGAGATGATCCAGCCATAAGGTGCGCGGCTCAACAGCCTGAAAGCGCGGGTAGCGGGAGCAGTCATGACACCCTCCGTTGGGGCGGAAGCATGTTCTTCGCTCACAGCCGGCGGAGCCCAGAAACTACCGCCGCGAGAGCAATAATTTTCAGTCGAGATCATGTGACCGGCAGAAGCGTTCTAGTGCCTCTCTTTCAGAAATCGGGCTTCACGAAGCAGCGAATTCCAATCCGTGCCGATAAGCTTGATCAGACCGCGCGCATCCGGCTCTGAAATACCGACTTCTTCAGACAGACGTCGGGCAAGCAATTGCTGATTGCCCTTTTCGACTCGGCCATCGCCATCCTTTTTCATTGGGTTCCTCCTTTGGGAAGCCAACTTGCGGAATGACCTTTCGTTTCACGAAACAAGAAAAAAGCCCGCGTCCGATTCGCGGCAGCGAGGATAGCGCCATTCGCTCGGGACTGTCGCAGGCGGTGCAAAGCAGGTCCACCTGGGGCGAACCAACACCGCACACCTTCGATAACGTACGCAAACCGGGTCCCAACAGAACCTGCGCGAACCCCGTGCAAGCCGCGCCGAAACGCCCCGCAGCCCCTCAGAATTAATGGGGATTGGCATCGGTGGTGTGTTTTGGGACGTGGGCGGTCAGGCGGGTCTCCTGACCTCCATGTTGAGGAAATGCTTCGGTCCGGGGCCGCCACGGTCCTCGAACGTAGCGGCTATGACGCCAGGGACTGGCATTTCAAGGGCCGCTATGGGAGATGGTCCAAGGGCCCGGGATGCTCGGATCAAAAACCGCGGGAACGCGGCCGTATCTTCTTTGATCACTGCCTGATGAACATGCCCGTATAGGTCTGGCCGGCGAGCGTATGGGTTGCGGACAGCGTGCCGTCGGGCATCATCCTAAAACTGACGTCCGCGCCATTCGGGAGGCGCCCCAGCTTCAACGTATTCCCTACAATTTTTCCTTCGCCCGCGGCCTCACCCGGATTGTCATCGCTCAGAATTCCCCATGCGTAGGTTACGGTCACCTTTCCGTTTGAAGAAACAGATTGAACAGACAGTTTACCTTCATATGTGCCTTCCAATCGCCCGACCCAATTGCCCGAAAAAGCAGCGTACTTTGTTGGAACGCCCTTTGAAGGAGGAATGATTGCCACGGATTGATCCATTATTGCCGGGCCGGGGGGAACAACGGCAGGATCCAAGGCGGATTGGGAGGGAATGGCAGCAGGTTCGATAGCGGCGGATTGCAGCGGTTCAGGAGCCGATTGGCACGCGGGTAGGGCAAGTGCTGCGAAGGCCAGTATAAGGTTCCGCATCAATTTCTCCACATCGTTTCCGACGGACATATCCGAAAGCCCGCTGATCGGCAGAAAGTTCCATTCCCCACCAGGCCGGATTTTGGAGACGCCTGATGAACCATGAGTGACCCCAATAGATAGCCGCTCGTCAACCGTGTAGCGACATTGCGCGGCCGGACCTCAAGCGGGCTCGTTGAGATGCCCATTTGCAAGGCCGGATTTCTCGCTTCAGGTGAGACGCCTTTTGCCTGATGCCTGGCCGGAGCCATCTGGCCCTCATAGGTAAGGTTGCAGCGTCAAGCCTTGGCGGACCAACCACCTCATGTGATGTCGCAGCGACAATTGCGAGCGCAGCCTATGTCATAGGTTAATGCGCTGCTCGAGGGGCTCGATTATGGGTGTGCAGCACTCCTGTGCCCCGTGCAATGAAGTCCCGGCCAAGGACCTGCCTCGGCATCCTGAATTCCCAGTTCCCGACCAGCAGTCCGGCGCCTCGTTACGGCTATCCGGAACTTTTGACGCGGATGCAAGTTCGATAACCAACATCAGCTAGGTAGCCACTTTGTCACCCACTTCATCCTCGGATGTACTTATCCGCAAGCTCCAGAGCATCTCGGATCTCCGAGAGGGCGATATTGATGTTTTGAAAGACATCCAAATTCAGGAGAAGGATTTTCTTGCCAATTACGACCTGGTGCGTGAGGGTGACCGCCCTGTCAATTCGTTCGTGGTTTTGGATGGCCTGCTCGGTTCCACCAAACTTACCGGCGATGGCAAACGGCAGATTACATCCTTCTTTGTGGCTGGGGACATTCCCGATCTGCACGGACTGCATCTGTCGGTCATGGATTGCAATTTCACGACCCTGACAGCAGCCAGACTGGGCTTCATGCGACATGACGCTCTTCGCGCCATTTGCGAACAGCATCCCCGAATCGCCACGGCTTTTTGGCGCTCGACGCTGATCGATGCAGCGATTTACAGGGAATGGGTAACGAATGTGGGACGACGCGAGGCCTATACGCGCATGGCTCACATCTTGTGCGAACTGATCTTTCGCTTGCGCTCGGTTGGACGCATCCAGGATCACGTCGCGGATCTTCCCATTACCCAGGCAGCACTTGGCGATGCATTGGGCTTGTCTACAGTCCACGTCAACCGAATGCTTCAGGAACTTCGACGTAGAGGCCTCATCGCCACCACAGGCCCAAGGGTGCAGGCTCTTGATTGGCCCGGCCTCACTCGTGCAGGTGATTTCGAAACGACGTACCTGCACCAAAGGAACCCCGCAGCTTAGTGGTGACGGAAGCTTTCGGATGGCACGATTTTTCTTTGATAGTGGCGATCACGATGTGGTCATCCAGGACGAAATCGGCATCGAATGTGCCGGTCTGGAGGAGGTGCGCCGCGTGGGCTTCGAAGGCCTTATCGACCTTACGAGAGATGCACTGACCGAGGTGGACGGGCAGCAAGTATTTGTTGAAGTGCGGAACGAAAACGGCGACAGGATACTGAGGCTGAGCATCTCGCTTCAGATCAAGCTGATGAGATAACGTGCGATAGGACTTGCTGCGACAGAATGCTGCCGAACGCCGGCACACCAAACGGAGCGGCGACGAAACCGAATGCCGCGTGGCCGGACTGACGCACGAAGATGCCGCCGCCATTTGCGACCAGCTCGGGTTCTCCACATTGGACAAATCGGAAAGCCGCAGCAGAAGGGCATGCCCGCCTCAGTGGCGCAATCCGACTGATTTAATCGATGTCGCGATTTTTGTATGAAGTTCTGGAACGCGCACTCTCAGCGCTCGTTCATGTTGTCTCAGCAGAGGGTCGTCGAGATGCAACGAAAAGCGAACGAGGCAAGCCGGGTTGCGAAAGGCCAGGACCTTGAGGTCGAACATCTGGTCGAGCTCACGGAAATTGACCCCAAGCAGGCACGAACGCTGCTTCGCAGGCATGGCGCCGATTGGCCGAAGCTCAAAGACGAGGCGGAAGCTCTGAAGAAGGAAGACTAATCGTCACCTTCCGAGCGGTTGGCGAGAAAGCAGTTCTAGCTCATCCTCATCCGTTACCCCAGCCTGGTAGTAAGCCAGAATACGTGATGCGCGCCGCTCCTTCTCGGTTGCGGTTTCGTTTTTGATTTTGCTGCGTGCGAAGACGCGACTGAGCAGGGCAAGTTCTGATGGGGTGAAGGCGTCTCTATGCATCGCATCTCAACTCCCGCGCGCCCGTCTCGAGAGCGTCGAGGTGGGCTGAAGCCGTGTTGCAGCCTCTGCGCGTCTTTCGGAGATTAAACAAAAAGGCTGTCCGCACCAGCCAGAAAACGGTCTTTTTCGGGTTCACGGCGTGATCTGCCCGGCGGCCGCAACATCTGGCTCGAGGGCGACAGCGGAGAAACCGGCTTCAACCCGATCGCAAGACGCCTGGCTCCTCTGTTTCCTTGAACTCTTCCGTATCCCTGGGCGCGGCGACCAGATCCTGGAATCCGATAGTGGCGACGAGATAGCCTGCTTCGTCGTAAACCTTCGTCACCCAACTGGTCGGGTCCACGCCATCGACAATTCCGTCGAGCATGGCCTCCTTGGCTGCACGCTTCGCCTCTCTGACAGCCTCATCTCGATCAGCCATATCGGCAAAGATTGCAGGCTGGGCCATGCCTTCGATAAACTCGAAGCGAAATTTCGGCATCGGTCGCTCCAGTCATTGTGCCAGCGCATCGGACATTTCTGGCAGGTTTGACGCTCAACGCGGCGGTGTCGAAAAGGATGCAGCGGGTTGATTGCGCTTGATCATCAAACCTCAGGCAGCATTGCTGCCTCCCATCTCCCAGTCGCCTTGCCAACGTGCGCGCACGGCGATCATCAGTGTGGCCGCTTCCGTCATTCCTGTTTCAAACAACCTGATCAGCTCTCTCGCTACGGCGTTGGCCGCCGCCGTGTCGGGCAAGATAGCAAATTCCTGGCACAGCGCGTCGAACGCGTCGCGAAGGATGTTCAGGTCACTGGGGTAGAGAGCTTCCGTATTCGTGCGGGTTGGTCGGCTAAGCATCAGGCGCTCCTATTCGGCTACAGTGGGATTGCTCCCAGCAGCGGCGCCCGTTACACAGCCGCTGACAATGGCTTTATGCGGCACAGCCCAGCAGGTGTCATTAAACTATGATGCACGGCGCGTCGTTCGCCCGTTGAGGGCGCATATGGAGTTGTCCTTGGCTGTCGTGACGCAAGTTTCTTCGCAATGCGTCGGCGGCCTAGCCCCGACCTGTTGTCCGGCGCCTGGAACTCTTCGCGACTGACGGCATTATCTAGTCCGACCAACCGGGGGCGAAATGGGAGTCACGTCACGCGAACGTTCGTCTGAAGTGCAGCGCTTCCAGCTTCTGGCGGGGTTGGGTGACAGGATTCGGGAGATCGATGATCCTGCCGAACTGGCATTTGCGGCAGCGGAATTGCTTGGGAAGCATTTTGGCATCAGTCGAGCCGGATATGGCACGATCGATCTCGAGAAAGAAACGATAGTCATCGACAGAGACTGGAACGCGCCGGGAATCCGAAGTCTGGCCGGAACTCTGAACTTCAGGGACTACGGCTCCTATGTCGATGATTTGAAACGAGGCGAGACGGTCGTCTTCGAGAATGCCGAGACAGACCCGCGAACCCACGACCATGCCGAGGCTCTCAAAGCAATCAGCGCCCAATCCGTCATCAACATGCCGGTTACGGAGCGCGGCGGGTTGGTTGCGTTATTGTACCTCAATCACTCCGAGCCAAGACACTGGACGCCGGCCGAGGTTGCTCTGGTTTCGGAAGTGGCTGACCGGACGCGCACCGCAATTGAACGGCTTCGTGCGGAGAAGGCCCTGCGTGAAAATGCCGAGCGCCTGGCCTTTCTGGATCGCCTCGGCAGAGAGATATCCCCGGCGACAGATGCCGACGCTGTCATGGAGGTCACCACCCGTCTACTTGGCGAACATCTAGGCGTTTCGATTTGCGCCTACGCTGACATGGAGCCGGACCAGGACCACTTCACCATTCGCGGCGACTGGAGCGCTCCTGGCTCGCCTAGCATCAGGGGATACTACAGTCTTGCCGATTTCGGTCGCCTCGCTGTTGGCAATCTGACCGCCAATCGGCCGCTCGTCATCAACAACAATCTCGAGGAAATTGCGCCCGAGGAAGCAAAGACCTTTCAGGATATCGGCATAACGGCAACGATCTGCATGCCCTTGGTCAAGCAAGGCCGGCTGGCTGCGCTAATGGCCGTTCACGACACGCAGCGCCGCGTCTGGTCGCAGCGCGAACTGTCCTTGCTGGCGGAGGTGACAGAGCGGTCATGGGCTCACATCGAGCGCGTCCGCTCGGAACAGGCTGCCCGAGCGAGCGAGGAGCGGCTAAGGCTAGCGACCGATGCAGCCGCTATCGGAACGTGGGACTATGATCCCATCACAAGGGTGCTGCGTTGGGACGACCGATGCAAAGCTCTCTTCGGTCTGCCACCTGAGGCGGAGGTGACATATGAGAGCGCGTTCCTGGCCGGTCTCCATCCAGAAGACCGTGAACGGGCGGATGAGGCCGTACGCCGGGCGCTCGCGCCGGGCGAGTCTTCCCGCTACGACATCGAATATCGGACGATCGGGCTGCGCGACGGAAAGGAGCGTTGGATAGCTGCAACGGGCGAATCTCTTTTCCGGTCCGGACGCGCGGTGCGTTTCATCGGCACCGTCATGGATATTACCGCGCGAAAGCGGGTGGAGAACCAGCTTCAGATGATGAATGCGACTGCCGCCGCCGTGGCAGCCGAGCTGGACGTGGAGCGCATTGTCCAGATTGTCACCGACGCTGGCGTCGCGCTGTCAGGCGCGCAATTCGGAGCTTTTTTCTACAATGTCCTCGATGACACGGGGGACAGCTATGTGCTCTACGCCCTGTCGGGAGCGCCACGCTCCGCTTTCGAAAATTTTCCCATGCCACGCAACACGGCCGTGTTCGAGCCTACTTTTCGCGGGACGGGCGTGGTGCGTTCCGATGATATCCTCATGGATGTGCGCTATGGAAAAAATTCGCCGAGGAAGGGAATGCCGGAAGGCCATCTTCCCGTGCGATCCTATCTTGCCGTGCCGGTCATTTCGCGATCGGGCGAAGTGCTGGGTGGGCTGTTCTTCGGACATTCCGGTTGCGGTGTCTTTGCCGCAGAGCATGAGACAGCCTTGCTGGGGCTGGCCGGTCATGCCGCCACGGCAATCGACAACTCCCGACTGTTCAAAGCGCTGCAGACGCTCAACGCCACTCTTGAGCAGCGTGTGGCTGAGGAAGTTGCCGAACGCGTCCGAGCAGAAGAGCACCTGCGCCAGGCGCAGAAGATGGAGGCCGTGGGACAGCTTACCGGTGGCATCGCCCACGACTTCAACAATATGCTGGCTGTCATCATTGGCGGTTTGAATCTCGTGCAGCGCAAGCTCCGAAACGGCGACACGAACGTGAACCACTTCGTCACCGGTGCAATCGATGGGGCACAACGCGCTGCGGAACTTACCAAGCGGCTGCTTGCCTTCTCTCGCCAGCAGCCCTTGGCACCGACGCGCCTGAATCCTAATCGACTCGTCTCCGGCATGAGCGAACTGCTGAGCCGAACGCTTGGAGAGACCATAGCAATCGAGACGGTGCTCGCCGCTGGGCTGTGGCATGTGGAGGCCGATGCAGGGCAATTGGAAAGCGCATTGCTCAACCTTTGCGTCAACGCACGCGATGCCATGCCCGGCGGCGGAAAGCTCACGATTGAAACGTCTAACGCCCATATTGACGATCGGTATGCGAGAGAAAACGCGATCTCCTCGGGCCAGTATGTGATGATAGCGGTCACCGATTCCGGAACGGGCATGACTGCGGACGTGCTGGCAAGAGCCTTCGATCCGTTCTTCACCACAAAGGGAGTCGGCAAGGGTACCGGATTGGGACTTAGCCAAGTGTATGGGTTTGTTCGTCAGTCCGGCGGCAGCGTCAAGATCTATTCCGAACTCGGTGTCGGAACCACCTTGAAGATCTATCTACCGCGGTCGCATGGCGGCATTCCCGACAGCCCGGCCGCCGCCTTGGCGGGCGAGCATCCGGGACATTCAGACGAGGTCATCATGATCGTCGAGGATGAAGATCGTGTACGCCTGATGGCCGCAGAAGCGCTGCGAGAACTGGGCTATTCCGTCCTGGAAATGTCGGGGCCACGAGATGCACTTGCCGCCGTGGAGAGCGGGCATGTGCCTTCGCTTCTGTTCACCGATGTGGTCATGCCGGAAATGTCAGGCCGCGAACTGGTGGACAAGGTCAGGACATCGCACCCGTCACTAAAGGTGCTCTACACCACCGGCTACACGCGAAACGCGATTGTTCACAATGGCACGCTCGATTTTGGAACGGAGCTTTTGACCAAACCCTACACGATCGACGAGCTGGCCGAGAAGGTCCGAAAGGTGCTCGATCGAAAGTAACGATCGGCCAGAGGCGATGTACTCAAGCGGCCGACCCAAATCCACTGCAGGCACGGCGGGGCGGTATGATGTCTCGCTGGAACCAGGGGGGACTGCCGCGAGTTCTCTGGAATGGCAAATCATCCGATCACCAGCGCCCTTACCACAATCGGCACACTGACTTCCCGTCCCGCTGCGTTCCTGGTCTTGTTGGCCTACGCAATTCTTTGGATGATTTTCGAGCGACAGAGCTTGGATTGGCATGGAGCCGCAACATTGTTCACGTGGGCGATGACGCTGTTCATCCAGCGCGCGGAGCACCGCGACACTCAAGCGATCCACGCCAAGCTGGACGAGATCCTGCGGTCAGATCACGCGGCTTCAAACATCACCCGGATCGACGATGAAGAGCCTGAGGAGATCGAAAAACATCGCCATCGCCAGCAACTGGGCGATTGACGTGCAGCCTTTCGGTTCCGTTGCGTCAGGCGCCCGCAAGAAGACCTCCCGCATTGCGCCTTGGCGAAAGGTGCTCATCTATCTGGCCATTGCCGCCATCGGCAGCCTGCTCACGGTGTTGATCATAAACCTCACTCCACAGCCGCGCGTTCTACGATCTATCGTCCCCCACCGGTTCGACGCTACGGATCCCCAATTTCCCAAGACGATGAGCAGCTATTCGCAAGGGCAGATGTTCGGTTCCAACGCGGTCCAAACTCTCGTCAACGGAGACGAAATATTTCCCTCAATGCTGCAAGCAATCGGGGCGGCTCGATCCAGCGTCAACATGGAAACGTATATTTATTGGTCAGGAGCCATCGGCTACGAGTTCGCGATCGCATTGGCGACGAAGGCCCGCGAAGGCGTGGAAGTCCGCGTGAACGTCGACTGGGTTGGCAGCCTTCCCTTCGACGAGGACCTGATCCGCATCATGACGACGGCAGGTGTGCGGTTCGAACGCTATCGGCCGCTACGCTGGTATACGTTGGACCGTGTAAACAACCGAACTCATCGCAAGCTGCTGATCGTTGATGGCCGGATCGCTTTCACTGGCGGGGTCGGCATTGCCGATGATTGGCGCGGGAACGCACGCAACTCAAATGAATGGCGCGACACGCATTACCGGATCGAAGGACCAGCCGTGCCCGCATTCCAGGCGGCGTTCGCCGAAAACTGGCTTGAGACGACCGGCGAGACATTGCAGGGCGGGAAGTTCTACCCTGCAGTTGCGGCCGCTGGCGGTCTCGATGCGCAGTTGATACTTTCTTCGCAGCCAAACGGCTCGGAGAACATGGAGTTGATGATGTTGGCGGCAATAGCCGCGGCCAAGGATCATCTGCGCATCGGCATGGCCTACTTCGTGCCGGACGACATCGCGCTGCAGCAGATTCTTGATGCAAGGAAGCGAGGCGTCTCGGTCGATGTCATCGTTCCCAATTGGCTCACGGATGTGCCTGTGGTGCGAAAGGGCTCGCGCTTTTTCTGGGGCGAATTGCTCAAGGCCGGTGTGCGCATCTTTGAGTTTCAACCCACAATGTACCATCCCAAGCTTTTGATCGTCGACGATGCCTGGGTGAGCTTTGGCTCGGCTAATCTGGATGAGCGATCCTTGCGCCTCAACGATGAGGCCAGTCTGAACGTCTACGGCTTGGAATTCGCGCGGACGCAAATAGACGTTTTCAACGAGGACCTGAAGCGATCAAGGCAGGTCAGTCTGGAAGAATGGCAAGCGCGTCCGCTAAGCGAAAAGGTCACCGACTACTTTGCGAGCAGGTTTCGCTCCCAGCTCTGATAATGGCGAGGAGGCGGAGATCCAAAGTCCCCGCGATTGCTCGCCAGGTATTTCGCAGCCTTGCTGGATCAGGTCGCGGAAGCCCTCCCTCCCAGCCGCGCTCGCCGCTGGACTCTCCCAGTGTTCCGCACGGATGTGGAGAGCCTAAAAGACTTCGATCACCTTACGGCTTCTCTTTTTGAGAGCCTGGATGGGTTTGCGGCGAGTTTGCGGCTGCGCCGGCGACGACTCCACCGGACGCTGTGCAAGCCTTGCTTGTCTCAGCCGCGCCGTCTTCTCGGCGCGTTGTGCGCGTTCAGCGTCCAGCGTCTCTTGGCTGATGCGTTTGGCGCGGTCGTATCTTTCCTTGTCATGATTGCGCGTCACGGACACCTCCTAGCCAGCAACAAAAATCCTGCGAACCTTTTTGGTGACACGCTGCTTGCGTTCTATGGGAGACGGCGTGATGGCCTGTGCGAGGCGCGCTTCCTTTAACCGCGCCGTCTTGGCGGCGCGCTCAGCACGTTCCTTGTCGACAATGATTGCTGCAGCTGATGTGGTCTTCTCGTTGCGAGCGTCATTATTGGTCCGCGGCATCTCAGCGCCTCGCCTTAATTCTTGTCGCCCGCAGAGCCATTTTGTACCTGGGTCGTGCTCTAACCTGGTGTATCGCCCCCTTGGGCGAGATTTTGCCTCGATGAGCCGGCTTCATGCGCAGGTGGTTGTCGTTGTCCGCTTGTGGGATGGCCATCTCGGTTCTCCTATGCGGGCCGAACTTCGATATGACACAAGTGTTCCAAGGCAACGCGCAAGCTGCTGGGCTATTTTCGAGGCAAGGAAACGCGCTTCAGGCGCGTGATCGGGGAACCGTGACAGGGGGCCGTAGCTGGAACTTTGAGAGCGCAGATAGCGTCGGCGCCTGCACACGGCGGCCCTCTCCCAAAAGCTGTCAGCCGCGGCGGTGCGATTACCGGCAGCAAAGGAGCTTGGTGTCGACGATGAACTTCCTGGCGACGAGATCGTTCGGACATTGCTGCAGCGCAGGATCCCCCCGCGAGCGCATTAGCTGGGTATTGTATGGCGTTAGGGCCGTTGAACCACCACCGGGGTGTGTCAGTAGCACCTTACAGGCAGCCGCAGGTCCAAACGAGCAGCACCGTTCCAAGCGCATAAGGGACCAGAAGCAAACCTATCGTCACCCAGAAAGCCGGCTCTGCCAAGGCGGCCATGTCCTTGCGAAACTGCTCCATGGGGCTACCCCGGCAACTTCGACAAACGAAAAGAGCTGATCTGGTATGGCCTACGGCCCGCTTTTGGCATCTTCGACCTCCAGCGCATCCATGAGGGCTGCCACATCGCTGGGTTCGCCAGCGGCGTCACCATGCACGCCAGTTCGCGCTTTCTTGAGCGCTTGCTCGATCGCATCTTCAATGTTTCCGAGCTCGTCCTCACGCACCTCGCGACCATAACCGGCCGCTTCGGCATCCTGCTCGAATTGCTGAGCCAGCACGGCGAAGCTCACTTCCTCTTGGCCGGCAAGAGTGCCGACATTCTCCTGCAGCCAGCTTTCAAAAAACTCTTTGGTCGCGTTCATCGGATAACTCCTCCACCGGATTAAGCGCGGCGGCGATCCGAAGTTCCGCCATGGCGTCACTTTCTCAATCAGACGAACAGAAGCGCGTGCGCTGACATTCACGGAAGGCAGCTGAACTTTCAGGTGCCACATGACCGCCGCTTCATTTGGCCTTTTGCGTATCCGGCGCGAACAGGGCTTGGCCTGCCAGCTTCGCGTGCAACGTGCGGGCCAGGTCAAGATGTTCAAGCACCGTCGGCAGCTTTTCGGAGGCGAAGCGCTGAAGCGCTGCATCCTCGCCCGAGCCTATCTCCCAAGCCAGGAGCTGCGCCGTCCTTTGGTGATCGACGATCTGCGCCCTCAGGTACGCCAGCTCAAACGCGGCGCCGTCGAGCTTTTCGAGATCGGAACGGATGTTCTTGTGATCTGGATCGAGCCCTTCGGGAAGTGGAATCTTGCTTTTATCGGCCACGGATTTCAGCTGCTCATTGGCCTTGTTGTGATCATCGACCATCCGATTTGCAAATTCACGGAGGTCTTCGTGGCTTGTCTTTCCAGCCGCGAGTCGCCCGAACTCTATCTCGGCCCTACCGCCTGCCGTAATTAGCTGTACGAAAAGCCGATCCTGATAATTCGTCTGGTGCGGTGCTGGAACTCCAGGCTTCTCCATACTGGTATCGGGGGCAAGACCGGCTGGATTGCCGATTTGCGCCAGCGCACAGCAGGGCGACACTGCCAGGACTACTGTCATTATGGCGGCACGCATGAACTGTCCTCCATTCAATACTAGTTAATTGTCGGCCACGGTTTTTCCCGGATGATGTCTAGAGCGTGAGCAAATAGGCCACCAATGCTTCCTTTTCCGATTGGTCGAGCTTCGTTCCGAGCACCAGGTTGAAGAACTCAACGGTATCGCCCAGCGTCATCAGACGGCCGTCATGAAGATAGGGCGGAGAATCCTTGATCCCGCGCAACGTGAAGGTCTTGATGGGTCCATCTGGAATGGCAACCTGGTCGTTGAACGTCTGACCAACTTTGTAGAATCGCTCGAGCTTCAGGTCGTGCATATTGTTGTCCATGAAGGACTGGGCTGGAACATGACATTCGCCGCAGCGGCCCTTTCCCATGAACACCTGCTCGCCCTTGATCTCCAGCGCACTGGCGGTAGCCGGGTCAAGTCGTCCAAAGGGATCGAGCTTGGGTGCCGGAGGAAAATCGATGATGTTCTGCATCTGCGCCATCATCGCGACCTGGTTGGGCCGATCCGGCAGGTTCACGCCCTTGCGGGTGGCGCTCACGTGATCGCCGTTGAAATAGGCGGTGCGCTGTTCGAACTCCGTAAAGTCTTCCACGGAACGCAGCGAGCGCTTGGATCCGTGGATCTGCTGGTTGAACAAGCCGCGCAGGCTGGTTGTGTCGAGCCGGAAGCGCTCGGCTTGCGGCCGCACGTCCGGGGTGAGGTGAAACGCCCCGTTGGTGTGGAAATTGGAATGGCAATCGAGGCAAGCGACACCCGTGCTTTGCATCGCTACCTTCCTGTCCTCGGTCTGGTTGAATTCCTCCTGCGGAAATGGCGTCAGCAGCAGACGAAGTCCTTCCATCTGCACGGGCGTGATGATGCCGTTCATGTATTCGTAGAAGTTGCGTATCGTCAGCAGATCCCCTCGCGACACATCTCCAAGCTCCGGGTGCGTGGTCAGAAATATTGGAGGTGGAAACTCCGGGGTAAGGTGATCCGGTAGATCGAAATCGACGTCGAAGCGGCGCAGATCGCGTCCTTCATCAGCGCCGATCTCTCTAATCTCACTTTCAGGAAAGACCTGACCTCCGGCGGCCTGCTTGACGTGCGGCAACGGTAGGAAGCCTTGCGGCAACAGACCACGATCACGAATTTCCTGAGGGGTTTTCGCTGCCAGGCTGCTCCAGGTTTCGCCTGCCGGCAGTTTCACTCGCGAGCCTTCTTGTACAGCCTTGCGCCCGCCCGACATCATGACGCCGGGCATCGGCCGGTCGGCCAGATCGTAACGGCTCTCGAGCAGGCCGCGTTGCCGTTGTGTCACAGCCGGCTTTTGCGCCTCGTCAGTTTCCTTGACCGCAGAAAAAGGCAAGCTTGGCAATGGTCGATACGTCAGATCCGGCGGCAGCGGGTCCGAAGCAACATTGAGCGTGAACGTTGCAGCGCCAAGCAGGACCGGCAAACCAAGATTGAAGATGCGCGACATATCCCCTCCCCACAGCGTTGAATTTGGCCCCAACCAGTGCGCGCCAGCTTTGTTCCATAGCTTTGATAGCCCCAACGCTCACGCTCGGCTTTCGATGATCGCCGGTGTCGCTGCTTTGGAGGGTGCGATCTGCGTGCCTTGCCTGCGTGCCGCTCTCGCCATCTTCTGGCTGATGAGTGCACGTCCGCTACCGACTCGTGGCCTTGTAGCAGGCCTGCATCGAGCGAAGATATCTATCCCGACATTCCGGATTGTATCACCCCATCGGCCGACGACCCGTCAGACATCGCCGCATTGTTGATCTGGTCCGTCCCGAACTGAGCGACCTGAACCATCATGGCCCTGGCCTTTGCAATGAGTTCATCGTCGGGAAGAGTATGCCCGGCCTGCAGGGTAACTGTAATACACTCGCCTCCCTCGCCCCGAAATTCCACGACCGGAGCCTGGTCTCGGCTGACGACAACTCCCATCATCTGCATAAAAACCTCCTCGTCGCTTCCTGCATTGGCCAGACAAACGCAACCCAGCTCGGCTATCTAATCCTTGACATAGGCCCCAGGTTGACGCCCGCCTCTGGGCGCCTTGGCGTCTTTCGAATGCTCGGCGACCGCAGGGCCTGCTCCGGATATTTTCTCTGGGGCCGGTGAAGGTGTCGCCGGCTTTGACGGGGTCCTGCCGCTCGATTTCTCGGGGCGGTGTGATATGTTAGTTGAAGACTTGTCTGAAGAAGTCATGGCTCTTTCCCTAGCGCGAAAACCCCAATACCAACCTGCGAAACGCCGTGACGTTCCATCGTGATATGAGCTCCGTTGTTGAACCTGGAGGCCTCGCTGGGGCGCACCGGCAATGGGCTGATTTTGCAAGACGAATGGCAACGGCCAAGGCGCTCGGGCAAGACACAGCCTGACACATCGCGGCGCGGGTATTGGAATGCGAGCCGACGCGAAACGCTTCATTGAGATCATCCATCACGGAACCCGCGGCAGGCAGCAGCTTCGTCATTTCTGCAGGAATGCGTTTTGCCAACGCCGACACCGCGACCATGCCCGTCGCCCGCCACTCTCTCCTGGTGCCAAGCGCCCGCTTGCAGCGCCTACCTCGAGGAGCCTGCAATACAGGCTGACTCGGCAGCAACCGATGAGGAACAATATCTCCCTTTGAAAGTTCTGGCCGACCCATGAAGGAGGTATGAAATGTCAGAATCACGCGAATGGCTTGTCCAATGGCTCAGGGATGCTCACGCCATGGAGGAGCAGGCCGAAACCATGTTGAATGGGCAACTGAACCGGATAGAGAACTATCCTGAGCTCAGCGAGCGGATTCGCCAGCACATCCAGGAGACCAGACAGCAGGCTGCTCGGCTGGAAACCTGTCTTGACCGCATCGGACAAGGATCTTCCACACTGAAGGATGCCGGCGGCAAGCTGACGGCAATGGCGCAGTCGCTCAGTGGGGTGTTCGCCGGGGACGAAGTGATGAAGGGATCGCTTGCAAGCTACACGTTCGAGCACATGGAAATCGCCTCCTACACAATCCTGATCGCCGCCGCCAAATCGCTAGGCGAAGCAGAGGTCGCCCAGCTCTGCGAAGAGAATCTGCGTGAGGAAGTTGCGATGGCGGACTGGTTGAAAAGCCATATTCCAGCGACAGCCGAGCAGTTCCTCGCGCGGGCCGACTCGGAGAATGACAACGCCAAGCGCTGATCTAGGATCGTGGCTCGCAGGCGATAAGTGAGCGCCGGTCAGCGCAGCGTACGGACCCGCGCTGACCGCCGTGGCGCGGGCCCACATAGCAACTACCTTGACCAGGTAATATTCGTATCGGTCTTGGGGGTGACCGTCCTGTTTGGGCGGCAACGACAAACCAACGACCTGGTCTGATGACGGCAGTTCCTCATGCGGCGTGGAGCGTCATTCCGATTGAAAACAGGAACTGAGAGAGCGGCATCTTGCGTCAAGACGCAGTCGCAAGAAGCATCGTTAGGCCACTGAAGTGAGAACCTCCGTCGGGCCGGGCCACGAAACATTCGGCAGCGGTCGGGCGTTGTGTCGGGAGTTTGGGGCGACCCGCACCGCCATGTTTTCTTGGCAGGTGATCGAGTGCGTTCTGGGAAATGCGCATGCCACGCGGCCTCCGTTATGGCCTGACGATTCGTCCCATCAAGCTGGTCGTTTGTGCCCTCATGCGAGGAGGAAGTCCTTCCAGGCCGAGCGGGTCAGGCAACACCGGAGTATTTTTTCATTACCCTTGCTGCTCGCACGAGTGACGACCAATCAGCTCCCATAGTGGCGACGAGGTCACTAGCTTCTTCGCTGGAAATGCCGGTGCGGGCGGCGAGCTTCTTCGCAAGCAAATCGAAAGCCAGTTCGACTATCGTCATCGTTCAGCCCTTTCGCTAAGCTCTCCATTACCCTCTCGGAGGGTCTCTCGCATTAGCCCATGTTAATGAGGCGAGAAGCAATTTCCTTCACCTCGTGGGCGGCACGACCTATCTCGAATTCTGCAACACACGCAGCGCGCCTGGCGCGCTGCTGTCGCTTCAGATGATGCACAAGAGCGAGAACGGTCGCCGCTCACACTTCATCACCGCCAATTTTCAGATCGCCGACGGCCCGGCTGCCGACGAGATCGTCGTGGCCATCGGTGCTGCGGACGGCGGCTGGGTCGGCATGCGTCAGGAAGGCAGTCGCCGATTGACGGGAACAATTTAGCGAACAGTAAATTCAACGGTCTTCTGGTAGGAGGCAAAAGTGTCCCAGCGAAGCGTCGACAAAGACCGATTGGAGCGCGCAGACCGCGAGGCAAAAGTTGCTAACGCGGCCGAGAGAGAGGCGCGTTATTTGAAAACTGCGCGACTTCGAGAACAACGCCTTGCTGCCGAAGCCAAGGGTCCCCAGGCTTCGAAGAAAGGCCGATCCAGGAGCTAAGGCGCTTAGCCGCCGAGGCTGGCCGTGAGACAGCGACGCCCTTCTGATGGAACATACACCACGCTAATAGTTCTAGCGCGCCGGGCACGCGACGTTCCCGGCACATCCTCATTGGGGCGCCCGCCGCTGCCGTTAAGGGAGGCCGGCGCAAGGCGCGCTCGACGCGTGAGCGAGGGCAACATCATGAATCCCGAAAAGCCCAGCATTTATGCGCCATCCGCCGAGCTGCTCGCTGCCATGGCTAATGAAAAGCGCCTTCTCGCTCTAATGATTCTTGCTGACGGAGAAATGTCCGTTTCTGATCTGGCGCCGCGATTGGGGCTTAGCAACTCAGCACTCTCCCAGCATCTCGGCATGATGCGAGAATCTGGTCTGGTCACCCGGAGGCAGGAGCGCCATAAAGCGTATTACTCGTGCACAGATCTTGCCCTGAAAGTCCTTGAGCTCCTGGACTGGCTTGTTGAGCGGAAAACTCTGCCTGGCCGCGACCATCATCCATGAAGCCGGACCTTTGGAAGGTTGCGATGTCGGGACTCAAGGCTCGTCACCGGATTGTGGAGATTTGTAAGCTTCGACCCCGCCGCCAGCGATGGCGGCGGGGTTGGATGGTTCGTTCAGTCATAAACCTTGATGATTTTCCGGGTGCCCGGGTCCACCAGCACCGTGCGGTTGTCGACCACAACGTAGCGATATTTGACGTTGGGGACCTCATGGATCTCAACCGTTTCCGGCAGGGCTGTCCCGACATTCAGTTCCACGCCGGGGAGCTTGACCGACGCCAGGGGCTGCTTCTTCACATATTCGCGGATGACGGTGTCCTGTTCCGGCTGGATGATGATGTCGTCCGCGGCGGCTGAGCCGATCCCAGCCAATAGCAACATCGCTGCTGCGGTGTTCTTTAGAAGCATGTTCATATCTGCACTCCTGTAGGGACGGGCGCAACACGATCATCGTCCCGCGCCGCCCGGCAAGTTGAACATGGAGCCGCCCTAAACGTTCCGCCCTAGGTACTTAGGTCTAGTCCCCTTGGGACCTAAGTCTGGTTCTGGAAACCGCATTGGTCCTGTCAGCGGCAGCGGCTGGAACGCTTGGCTTCCGCGGCTGTTGTCTCTCGAATTTGGAAGAATGCAGATGGATAAAGTGTGGACCAAGCACGCTGGTTATTCGCGGCTGTTCCCTTTCTCGTGATGGCACTCGTTCTAAGCTGGCATGTGGTGGATGGCGCAGCAACGTCCCTTCCGACGCCGAACCCCTGTATCTTTAACCTGCAGTAGGTGACCTGATGTTGCGCGACAAGGAGAGTCGGATCTTAGAGGCAGGCCTGCTGGCGGCGGTGCCTGTTTGTGTGGCGATTACCGCACTGGTCGCCTTGATGACCTTGGCCAGCATATGAATCGGTTCCTTTTCGCGGCCTCCGACTTCCTATCTCGGCCGCCAGGCTTCTATGTCATGCTCATGGCAATGGTTTTGTGCACCGCCCTGGTGCCTTTTGGACTGACAAATGCGGTCACCTATGCCCTGTCGGTTGCCGCCATCGTGATCACCGGTGTTGTCCTTTTACAAGGCTATCGCGATACCGCCGCCATTCACGCAAAACTCGACGAGATCATCGTTTCACTGAACGAAACCAGGAACGACGTTGTCGGATTGGAGCATGCCGAGCCGGACGAGATCAGGGAGAAGCTTGTAAAACTCGAAGAAGAAGCGTCCCGAACAGTCGGGGCTGCCAGGCGCGAACTTTCGAAAGCAACAGGAGAGAGATCATGAACAATCTCATTTGGCTCGTTGGTGCGGTGGTCGTCGTCTTGGCGATTTTGAGTTTTTTTGGTCTTCGGTAGGCGACGAGCATTTCCGCCGACAACCTGAAGGATCAGGGGGAACTACACTTGGCGTCGCAAATTGCTTTCATGAATGACAATCAGCCGCCCCCCGACAAGTTGATATCCGAGCCACCGCCAGATTGGCAGGGCGTGTTTTTTGCCACCGCTGCCCTCGTCTCGTCCTTATGCGCCCTGCTGCTGGCATTTTGGATGTCTGTTTGATCGCTGTCGGAGGGGCCACTGTCCTATCAAGAGCCAAAAAGGTTTGGCATCAAAGTTGCATTGACAAGTTGGGGCGGATGAAGCCCGCCGCTTCGCAAATGGGGCGGCGGGCTTTCATAAGCTAACCCTCAGAAACGAGCCTTGGCCGGCAATTTACTTGGCGAAGGTCACGCATGTCGACCTGCTGACGCCGCCGGGATGCCTGGGTAAGCGCAATCTGTGGCGCTACCGACGTCTTTCCGCCGTGTGGTGATCTTCTGGTCGGCCGTCCCGTCTGCTTCAGGCTCTTTGCCGGCAAGCATACCAAACTCACCGTTGGATTTTTTCCGCCATCAGGTCCCCTCTGCGAGCAATGGCAACTCTTCGATGGGTCTGGGGTTCCTGGACAATCTGGGATCGGTGTCACTCCGCCCAGCTCGTGACGGCGGGAATGGCGCCCCGAAAATATCCGACATTTATCAAGGCCCGGAACAAAGATGGCGCCGGGAGATTGGAGTTCATCGTCCTCCTCAACAAGGAACCTAAGCATGAGAACCAAACTACGCATGGCATCGCTGTCGATCGCGACCGCAATGACCGCTGTACTGCCTGCCTTGTCAGCAGAGACGGCCCAGGACTTCGTCACGAAGGCCGCGATCGGCGGGATGTTCGAAGTGCAGTCCAGCAAGGTCGCTCAAAGCAAGCTCCAGGATCCGACCCTTAAGGATTTCGCGCAGAAGATGATCTCCGACCACGGTGCTGCGAACGCCAAACTCGAGAGTATTGCCGGCGAACAGAAATTGCAGGTGCCCGCCGACCTCGACGCTGCCCACAAGAACGAAGTCGACAAGTTGCAGTCAGCTGCGGCGCCAGTCGATGCAACCTATGCCGACATGCAGAAGACGGCGCATGCCGATGCTGTAAGCATGTTTGAAAGCTACGCCAAGGAAGGCGACAATTCCGCTCTCAAGTCGTTTGCAAGCGAGACGTTGCCGACACTCAAGATGCATCAGGAGATGATTGGCAAGGTCGCGGCTGTCGCTCCTGCCCCCGACAGTTCCGCGCCAGCCGCGTCCGATGCGGACGCCACAAATTCTGTGGCACCGGTGCCTGGCGCCAACAGCTTCACCGAGGACCAGGCCAAGAACGCCATCGAGAAGGCGGGCTACTCGGACGTCTCCGCCCTGACGAAGGATGACAAGGGCATCTGGCGTGGAACGGCGAGCAAGGACGGCAAAGCAGCACCCATCGCCCTCGACTTTCAAGGCAACGTCGTTGCCGGCAAGAATTGATCACCAACCAAGGACAAATCAGATGAAAACCGTAACAGGCCTCTTCGACAATTATGATCAAGCAAGCGACGCTGTGGGCGAGCTTGAAGCCACGGGCGTTCCGCACGACGATATTAGCATCGTGGCGGGTAATTCGGGCGGCCGGCTTACGGGCGAAGCGTCGGAGGCTGGCGAGGATGCGGCAGCAGGGGCTGGTGTCGGCGCCGTAGTCGGCGGGGCCGGCGGCCTGCTCACCGGCCTTGGCCTGATGGCCATACCTGGTCTCGGCCCCGTGGTTGCCGCGGGCTGGCTGGCAGCGACTGCGGTCGGCGCTGTCGGCGGTGCCGTGGTCGGTGGCGCAGCTGGCGGCATCATCGGCGCGATGACAGAGTCCGGTGTGCCGGAAAGCGACGCACATGTTTATGCCGAAGGCGTTCGGCGCGGGGGAACAATGGTTATAGCCAGGGTCGAAGACGACCTTGTCCCCGACGCGGAACAGATACTGAAGCAATATAATTCCGTCGACATAGCCCATCGGCGAACCGAATACGAAGCAGGCGGTTGGACCGGCTTCGATCCAACGGATGAAGTCTACACAGGTGATGACCTGGAAAGCGCCAGAGGTCGTCGCAACGTGTGAGATGAAATGACTGGGCGGCTAACAGCCGCCCTCGTCCTTCCTGCGCGATGTGCAACGCTGGTATCTCAGGTAGCACCAAGGTCGAATGGTCGTCGCGACGACTTGCAGTTCACCAGGGCCCTGCCGCTGAGCAACACACGACTTGTGATGCTGATCGCAGCCCGAAAGGGCCTCGTATTCTCGAAGAAAGAGTTATCGGCCTGTCGTCATCACGAAGGTGAACCGGCTTTTCCTAGGTGAGAAACGACGTCAATACTCCGCCAAGCCCCTGACAATCTCGCTGCGGTGTATAGTCCATGGCCTAAGGTTTGTTTGCTGGCTTTCCCTTTGCCCCGATAGAGCGGCCGGAACACAGTTTCTGTTGCCGCGGGCGGGACGAGAGGGGAACTGCTGGCGACACTGACCGCAGGTTGGCCAGCCCGCGTCAGGCTTGCGCGGCGACCTCATTCACGAATGTGGTGTCGTGTGGGATTTCCAAGAAGACATCCGAATATCGGATGTCAGTTCATTGGCCAGACGATCATAAGCATCGGCACAGCAACAATGACTACGAGGAAAGACAGGGGCAGTCCCAGACGCGGATAGTCGCTGAAGCGGTAGCCACCCGGCCCCATGACAAGCGTGTTGCACTGGTGTCCGATCGGGGTGAGAAAATCACAGCCGGCGCCAATGGCGACAGCCATCAAGAACGGTTCGGGCCTGTAGCCCAGATCACCAGCAAATTCGGCGGCGATAGGCGCCATGACAAGGACGGTGGCGGCATTGTTGAGGAATGGCGTAACGGCCATGGCGGCGACAAGGATGAGCGTCAGTGCGCCGGACGCCGGAAGGAGGGTCCCCAGTCTGGCAAGCTCGCCGGCAACTACTCCCGTAGCTCCTGTACTGCGTAGTGAATCGCTCACTGGAATGAGAACGGCGAGCATGACGAGGATAGGCCCATCGAGCGATTGGTAAACATCGCGGAGCGGAATGACCTTGAAAAGCACAATCGCGACCGCGGCCGCGAAAAAAGCGACGGAGACTGGCAGCAGCCCAAACGCCGTCGCCACCATGGCGAGAGCAAGGACCACTACCGGCACGATACCCTTGCGGACGCTGCCAAGAAGGATAGCCCTTTCTGCCAGCGGTAAGCAGCCGAGTTCACGAAGTATCTCGGGCATCCTCGCTGCACTGCCCCGCAAGACGACAACGTCCCCGAGCCTCAGCTCGACTGCGGCCAGCCTGCGGTCGAGGCGCTCCCCACGACGGCTGACGGCCAGGAGGTTGACATTGAAGCGATCGTAAAGGGCAAGGCGCTGGGCGGTCCAGCCGATCAAAGAGGAGCTTTCACCGATTACGGCTTCGATAGCGACCATTTCGTTGGTGGTGTCGTCACCACCGCCCCTATCCCCGGTCACGCTGAGCCTGCCCTGGGAGACAAGGCGATCCAGCGCTTCTGGGTCGCCCTCGAGCAACAGGATGTCATCCACCTTGAGGACCACGTCGGGCAGTGGCGTCATCCGCATCGTGCGATTGCGCAGGATCGACGTCACGATTGCATCGCCGCCGGCGAGCTTCATGAGGTCTGCGACGGTTTTCCCGAGCACCGTGGAGTCGGCGACAATTCGAGCCTCTGTAAGGTAATTCTTGATGTCGAGGGCTTCATTCAGCGACCCGCCAAGCTTTTCGCGCACCGGCAACAACCAATAGAAAAACAGCAGGAAGATCGTTCCGGCAGCGGCTATGGCAGCTCCAACAGGTGTGAAGTCGAACATTGTGAAGGCGGTTCCGATCAGCTCCTCTCGCACTCGGGACACTACGATGTTGGGTGATGTTCCCACCTGCGTCATTAGTCCGCCGAGCAGCGACCCGAATGCCATGGGCATCAGGAATATCGAGGGTGAAATGTTAGACCGGCGCGCGAACTGGAAGGCGATCGGAATCATGATAGCGAGCGCCCCGATATTCTTTACAAAGGCAGAGAGGATCGTGACCACGATCACCAGCAGCGCCAGTTGCGACCGAACTCCCGATAATTTCGGAGCAAAGCGCTTGATCGCTGCCTCCATGATTCCCGAGCGTGCTATCCCTGCGCTCACCAGCAGAGCACTGCCGACAATAACCACGATATCGTCGCTGAACCCGCTGAAGGCTTCGTCAAAAGGCACAATGCCAACCGCGAGAGCAAGCAACAGTGCCACAGCCGCGACCAGATCATATCGATAGCGACCCCACACGAACGCTGCCATCATCACGAAGGTTACGGCAAACGACAAAATTTGCGGCGTAGTCATGTCTTCGAAGGCCCCGGCGCCAGTGCGACTAATGAGAAACCCCAAACCGCCCCTTTTGTTGCTTCGCTCATTGCGGGGCGCAAAGCGGTCCGGCGGCGTTGGGCCAGGAGCGGATCGGCAGCGTTTAGAAACGGATTTTACGAAGCGGTCTTCGGACTTTGACAGACATCGATGTGCTCTGACCAATCCGACGCTTCAGCCCCAAACCAGGAAGGCCGAGCCGGGATCAAAAAGGATGCGCTTGCCTCATGTCGAGTCCACCTGGAAAACCGCCCGGAGACCACGGATCGGGCGGCGTGCGGAGATCTTTTTCTCACCTGAAGTGCCACAGCAACACCCCCGATATGCAGGGAGGTGCCTCTGGTGCCTGACCCGTGGGCGAGCAGTTTTCTTGGCTACATTCGATTCTCAGGAAGCTTGAATCACGCGGCCTCTCTTTTGTTTTCGTAGCTGACAGGAGCCCCCTCGAAAGCCAGATCACTCCCGCGAGCCCAGTTCTTCTCAGCATCGATCAGCTCATTCTCCCCAGTCAAGCCGTTCAGAAACAGCCTGAGTACGTGCGCAGCTGTCCGTTCTCCGGCCCACGAAGCAACAGGTACGCCGCGCTGTTCGCAGACCGTCGCACAAACACGGGCAAGCATCACAATATCGCTCGGTTCCAAAAATCGACCTGGATACAACATACCGTCCTCTGTTGGAAAGCCTCGTGAGCCTTTGATTACGCGAGGTCACCGGCAGCAACAATCAACTATGATAGTCTGCACCTCGACTGGGTCAGTAAATTTGAGCGGCCCTTCAGACGATCGGCATTGCGCCCTCCGGATCGGAAGGACGGGGCTATCAGGTGGGTTTTCCCGGCAGGTCGATCCGATTCGAATCGCGTCGGCTTGGGAAATGCGCACGGTCGCAGGTCTAACAAGTTGGCCTGTGAAATGCCATGTCGGCATTTTCGGGCACCTCGAATTGAAGCCTGATTTGCAGAAGCTGGAATCGCTTGATGGCGAAGACTGCGCAAATCAGATTGAGGCGCGCGCCATCGCCCGGTGAAAGGGACCTCGACGAGTTGCCGCGTAAATCACGTTTGGAGGCCTGACCGTCGCTCATCCCCTCTGCCAAAGCAGGGAACAAGATCCTGTTTGCAATGTTGGGCGAAATGCCAATTTCTTCCCCCGGTCATGAATTCGACGTGGCTATTGTCGGCGGCGGCCCCGCAGGACTTGCGGCAGGCATGTATCTGGCCAGATTCCTGCATTCGGTGATCGTGGTCGACGCTGGCGACGCACGAGCCAAGCTCATTCCAAAATCGCATAACTGTCCTGGCTTCCCGGACGGCGTAGGCGGGTCAGAGTTGCTCGGCCGTCTCAAAGCCCAGGCACAGAGATACGGTGCAGGCGTAGTGGACGGTCGTGTAGCGGGCGCCAAGAAGCGCGACGGGACCTTTGTGCTGACGACCACCTTCGGGACCATCCGAGCAAGGCGCGTGGTTCTTGCAACCGGGATCGTGGACAAGGCCCCGGCAATAGAAGGGCTGGAGGAGGCCGTCGCGGCCGGCACCGTCCGACTGTGTCCGGTCTGCGACGCCTATGAGGCCGTGGGCAAGCGCATCGGCGTCGTCGGCCCAGAGCATCTGGCGCTCAAGGAAGCCCTGTTTTTGAAGGAGTACAGCGGTCAGGTTACCTTGCTTGCCAACTATCCGGAGGATATTTCCGATGCCGCCCGCGGCATGGCCTCGGCAGGCGGCATCGAAATCTGGGACACCGTCGAGGATCTTGTTGCTCGAGCAACCGGGTTCGGCGTTGTCATGGCCGACGGTGCGCCAATGCGGGAATTGGATGTGGTGTACCCCGCAATGGGGTCTGATGTGCGCTCTGAACTTGCCGTCGCACTCGGTGCAGAGTGTGACGCGCAAGGATATGTTCTGGTCAGCCGACACCTCGAAACGTCGACTGCGGGTCTCTATGCCATTGGAGACGTGGCTGAGGGCCTCAATCAAATTGCCGTTGCGTTTGGCCATGCCGCCACCGCAGCAACACATATCCACAATGCACTTCAGTCTAGACCGGAAAGCTGACCGGCCACCCTAGCACAGGGCGCGCGCCATAGCGCTCCAGGTCAGTGCGCTTCGAAGGACGCTTCAGATCCGCTCATCGGTGGCCGGCCTCGGGCGCGAAACGTTCAAATCAATTTTGTCCGGCAGGTTTGGCCAGGCATTTTTGATAGCGGTGGTTGTCATTCTATGGACAGGCGGGATGATGACCATCCGGACGTGTCGTTCAGGCCAGAGCGGGTTCCCGAAAATCAGGAAAACGACTGCTACCAGGACGCTTACCAACCCCGCTGCAAACACATTCGCGATGATCTCACCAGGCTGCATACGCTCTCCATGAATGAGTACCCGCCACGCCAAGCGAGCCGTGGCGGGTATCAACCAACCGACGATGAAGGGACGATGATCGACGGTCACATTTCCAAATGTGGAAAAGGCTTCATTGTTTCACAGGTCAGACCTTTGCGATTCCATGTCGGGCTTTAGTCGGGCCCAGACAAGATAGAGTGCTTGCCAGGAGGTGTGTAGCAGCGCCAGCTTGAACGCCCGTCAACGACCAGTAATAACGGCTTTCGGAAACCAGGTCGCCTTGATCCGCAACATATTTAGTGGGTCCGCCCCACTTGCGGGTAGAGGCGGACCCGGACGAGGCTTGGGGACCTCGACCGGCAGCGGGGGACGCTGCCGCTTTTCCAACCTGCCGCGACATATCAGGTTCCGCTGATTCACAAAAAGCCCGCCACCGCGAAGTGGCGGGCAGGTTCTGGAGTGTGCTGGGACCAACCAGCATAGGTCAACGAGCCGCAACAGGGTTGGTTGCGATAGCGGCGGACGCCCGCCAACCCGCAGCGCTCGCTTCAGGCGCCCACTGCTTGCCCCCCGTCCCGGTGCCCGCCTATTGCCTGTCGCATGCATTGCTGAGACATCGCTCGTGACGTCCCCCGCGACGGGAATTGCTCGATCCTTCGATCGTCGCATAGATCGAAGGAACATTTTAGACGTATCGAATGTTCAAATCCTATGGACAACCGAACCCAACTTTCACCAGCTCAATCGAGAGCAGCACGCGCCCTGCTGAACTGGCCGCGAGTACGGCTTGCCGCAAAAGCGAGCGTTAGCGAAATGACGATCAGAGATTTTGAGAACGGTATTCGAAATCCGCGTCCCCACAAGATCGCGGCCATGCGTCAGGCGTTTGAGGACGCGGGAATTGCTTTCACCTTCGAAGGCGCTCCATCGCTAGCCCGCCCTGAAGGGCATAGCAGTCTCTCCACCACCAATAGAATGTGGCGCAGCCGGCAGAGACAAGCATAACGATAAAGGTCCTTGAGCCTCGTATTAGCAATCCACTTGACCCACGGCCCACCTAAAGGGGCGAGCCAAGAAACCGGTCAAGCCGGTGAGGCGTCGTTGCTGTATGCATCGTTTGAACATTACTTCGGATACGCTCCTGACTTCTTCATTGACCTCGTCAGGCTTGGTACCGGCATCACCGGCGGCTGGTCCGCAAGGTCGCTGGCAGCCATGGGGGGAGCCGGTTCTGGAAACGGCAGATGGCTCGCGATCCAATCGTCGAGGAACCTGCGGCCGCGAGCATCATCCGGTCAAACCAGGATCGTAGTGGAGATGGCATCGTGGATCGTGCCATAGAGGCTGTCGATGGGCTGGCGGAAGCGTCCATGCAGTCACGATGCTTTCAGCTCATCGAACCTCGGGCGCCAAAGAGTGTTCCGTTGGTTTTTGCTGAAATGGCGGGAACTTTTTCCTCCGGCGGTGATTTTCGTCGCCATGACAAAACTGTCTGACCTTGGACCTCGCATCCCCCGCAACGGGGGTAATTGCATTCGCGAAAAGGACCGCTTCTACGCGTGTCCATCTTGCGGCCAGAAAGTCGATCAGACCGATTTGCGGCAAGTCATGTGGCACGAACGGCCTGGCCACGAGCCGCTGGAGCCGGAAGACAGCGCGACGATAATCAAGTTCCCGGAGCCCCGGAAATAGCGATCAGTCGCATGTGACCCGCCGTCCATCGAGGCAGCGGGCGCGACTTCCCCCCTCGCAAAAATCAAAGGAACAAAGGTCAGATCTCGCAGTTGTGCGATCACCTGGGAGGGAACGATGTTGCATCACGAAATCGGCACTGTTTCGGACTGGTCGAAGTTGGTGTCGGACGATCCTCTCATCGCCGCCGATATCGCCCAGCGTCTTTCTGTGCTAGCGTGCAATGACAAGTCTACCGCTGCCGACGTCCAGTCGCCCAGCGCCGTGAGATTTCGAGGTTCCGACCTCACCAGCGCAGCACCCACCGAGTATCCGCGGCCGATTGTGCTTCTAGCGACGATCTGTGGGTCGACGGTCGTGGGTATAACGCTGCTTCTGGCGGCGGCGGTTTGAGCCACGGGACCTGATGCCGCTCCCCCAGACACTGTCTTCGATTGAGATGACGCTCGAATGTCCGGCATGCGGAACGGCTTTCATCAAACCGGGGCGTTGGTTCATCGCTGCCGCCCACTATCGGTGCGAAGGTTGCCAGCGTTTACACCGCCTTACCTATCCAGAAAAGGTGGAATTGTTCGACAGATATACCAAGCGTCTGACGACAGTCTCGCAGCGAGGGACAACGAGGCCGCGCGAGTGCCCCAGCTTACAAGGCAACGACAAGGCCAGTGACGCTCCACCGGGACGGGAAGGGTAACCGACGAGGCAGCGGAAGAGTGTTCGCCTGCCAGCACGTCCGGCTGATGCTTGGTTCGATCACTCGTTTTCTGACCATCTCGTTGCATGACAGCGACGACGGCAGAGCTTTGGTTCATAAAACCGAGGAGGTTCGTTTGAGCCTGGCTTCACGTTTAGGACGGCGTCCCGTAGCGGCCGCCACATGATCGAGCGGCCTTCATCCGCTGCAAGCACCTTGCCGCGGCGCACAGATTACGATGGCCGAGATGAAATGATAAAGATTGCCGAGGCGTTGATGAGAGCATCGACACTGATAGACATGCCAAACGTCGGCATGCCGCGATGGTCTGTAGCACTCGCCATTCTGCACGATGCGGAGGGTGGCGCTTCCAGCATGTGGAACATATCGAAAGCCGCTGTGTTCTGGCGCCAAAGGAGATCGCGATGATCCGTTGGCTAGTCAGAATCGGCGCCTTATATGCGGCATACAAACTCGGCGAAGCTGCCGGGCGCAGTGAGCAGGAGGTCATTCCTCTCCCGCCCTCCGACCGGCAACGGCAGCCAGGTAGGCAGGAGCGGACCGACCTCGGCGTCGAGCCATCCTAAAAACGCAGGTCGCTGGCCGCAGGCCGGTTCTTCAGCGAATAAGCTCGTCCCATGACAGGCGTGTGACGCCAACGCTCTGTGCGAAGGACGGGGCGCGGCGCTGAGCTTCGGGATGTTGGTCAATCGATCGATGCACAGCGAAGACCCGTCATTGATCAGCAATGACGGGTCTTGCTTTGAGACCACTTGGCCCGGGGTTGTAAGCCAAGCTGCCACCCAAACTTTGATTCGCGACACTCCCAGCTTGGCCAAATAATGCCGGTGGCGTCATCACCACACAAAGGCCCGCCGCTGAACGGACCAGGCGGCGACGGGCCGCACCAGACCGCTTGGCTGTGCAGGCCAAGCTGCATGCCGAACATCGATCTTTTCACAAGGGTTCCAGCGCCGTGGTTCGGACCGGAGGAGGCCGGTTCTGGTAGGCAGCGTCCAGGTCGCCGACAGGCACCACACGAACATCTATCCCAAAAATTGCGATCGCATCGGGAGGACTTCGAAGCTGTCGCCAATTTCGGGCACCGATGATGGGAAGCGACGCTGCGCGTGTCCGGCCAAGGTCGCTATAATGTCCAAGGTTGCGTCCCAACAAAAAAGCCCGCCACCTTTCGGCGGCGGGCAGTCTCACAGGGGGAAAACACACTGAACGGGAACAGTGCCCCCTTCGAAGCTCGTTGATGCGAGAATGTTCCAGCGCGTCCGCCAGAATAGTTGAAAGCTCACATGGGAGATCGCATGCTCTATGGGATGCGATTTTCAAACTGGCCACACAAACTGGCTATGATCGCCTCTGGAACGACGTTCTCTGCCGTAGGGCGTTCCTTGAGAGCCCGCCTAGCTGCCCCTTGACCTGACTGTTTCAATCGCTCTTTGTCTGACGACGGTTCCCTCATGGGTCGTCTCTCCAGGCTCGGCTCCGTCCCCAACCATCTCCGCCAGCCGGCTGAGGAAGTCCACCAAAGCAGCTTGCGGCTCGTCGATTTCGCCGACGACGACCGAAATGCCCCAACGTCCAAGCACGGCCTCCTCCACAGGGTTTCGGCTGGTCATGAAGATGAACGACGGCGGGCGATCTTTCTCATAGCCGGACCGATGCCACGTCTGCCAGAGACGGTGCAGCAACAACCGAATGTTTGGGTCGGAAAGGCTATAGCCAATGAAGAGGATCGTGCTGCCGAGTGCATCCGAGCGAAAACGCACGTCCAGCGGAGAATTGAAGGAGAGACGATCAAGGTAGTCCGTTTCGGTGAGGACGAGGGAAGAATCCTCGTCGAAATCACCATGGAATTTGACGATGTGGGTAACGCCCTGGCGGGCCTGCGCTACATCGCGTGCATTGGCCACTTTCACGTAGTCCCGACCGTATATTTCGTAAGCCAGTTCCAGGTTCCGGTCATAATTGGTTGTGTAGATGACAGGGAAATCGAGCTTCACGATGAGACGATGCAACTCGGATTTCTCGATCCGGTCCTTGGGGACAGACCAATTTCGGTCCATCCAACTGCGAAGTGGCCCGATGCTGCCATGCTTGATCCGATAATACTCGGCCAGGGTTTGAAAACGATCGCGTCGCATGGAAAATTCGTCGTCGACACCGAGCTCCTTTGCCATCCGCTCTATCAGCTTCTCCCAAGAAGGGAGTCCAACACTGATCGACACCCCTGCCCCAACAAACAGAATTGCGCTGCGGTGGTGAATTGCGTTGGCGAGCGAATCTACAGGGTCATCGTTCATGGCCAAGGCTTTCGAGGCCACGCGCGCAGGCAGACCCTAAAGGCGCTTGTTGTTTCGGTTGCTGTCGATCTTGGAATGCAGCCAACCATCTGGAACCGCACGGCTCATGGCAGCCGCATTGTGGTTCGCTGCCAGCGACCGGCTCCTGTTTCTGCTTACCGGTCATGTGGATCCGGTTCTGCGCCAGCCACTTGCCGCGGCTTCGTTCCAGTCGCGCAATTGCTGAGAGCCTGCGTCGCTTCGGGCCAGGGAAGTCGGCGAGAGGGTAGTTCATTGTCGTGACGGCGATGATTGTCATTCCGGCCTAAACACCCGTGGGCTGACATGTTCCTTGTGCTCGAAAATATTCCATGTAGTGCCTTCGCCAGAGCTACGGGTTCAATGCGGGAATGGTCTCGCGTCCAGGGTCGCGGCCCGCCTCCCCGAAAGCGGCGGCATGCAGCAGTGTGCGTGACCGTCACGGTATGCGGTCACCGCCTCTCCCCGGAATTCGACCACCTTGTTGACCACGACGATTCCCTGCACCTGCCTATCTTCCTCCCTTCACAGCTGATCGTTGTAGGGCTGCTTGGTTATCCCGACTTGCCTGGCCAGCTCGGCAAACGGTGGCACACCCGCTTCGAACTGTTTGGTGTTAGCCAACCGCAAAAGCCGCAAAGGAAAACAGACTGCGTCCCGGTTGGCGGGCGACATGTCCTCGAAGAGGCGCTCATCAGCCGTGAACGAGGCCTCCGCGGTCTTCAAAGCCATGTCGATATCATCAACCGAAAGAAGGCCCCTCCGGACCAGGGCGTTATTGATGGCAGCGACCGCCATAAGCAGACCTTCCAGTTGCAGGTTGGCGACGTTCATGGGCCATTGTCCTTCATATCGTTGGGCGCCCGTCTATCGATAATCCTGCTCCGGAAGCCTTGTGCCCTGCCGGCCATGGGGTTGCCGGCACGCCAGAGCGTTTCGGCTGCGCGGCGGCGCCGGAACTGGCATCTGGTGGCGCCATGGCTTGGATCTCCGCTGGGCTGCTGGACAACTCTCCACATGCCTCGAGGTTCCGGATCGCCATGGCAACCTCGCAAGCAGAGGCAAGGCTTCAGCCGGAGCCAACAGCGTGTCTGTCGGCGAGCCATGGGCGGGAAATCTCGCGGATCGAACCGGAATACCACCACCGAACTCAGGCTGAGAAGTAGCGTTCACCATAACCATGCCCCTTTGAGGGTGGTCGCGACAAAAACTCTTCCGGTTCGGGCCCCTTGAAGTCGTCACGGACCTCGTCACCAAAGCCACCTCTTTTGGGCCGGCGCTTCAAATGCGATCAATTGGGTGGTTGCCAACTGCTCCTCGCGCGCTACCTGCTTCGCCCAAGCCGGGCGCGAAGGGTGGGAGCGTGCCTTCGGGGATCGAACAAATCCGGAGTGAACGTTGATCGCTCAATTCACCGCAGCGGGCGACGGACTTGCCTACGACATCTGCATTGTCGGAGGTGGCACTGTCGGCCTGGCCATTGCCGCCGCGCTCGAAAATGCAAAGCTACGCGTCTGCGTTCTGGAAGCGGGCGGCAGGTGGCAGACCAATAGATCGCAGGAGCTCTACCACGGCATTGTCGCAGATCCCCTCGTCCACCCGCCTGTCCAGAATTTCCGGATACGAGCGCTGGGAGGATCGAGCCGAGCATGGGGTGGCCGCTGCGTGCCGTTCGATAGCATCGACTTCCAGAAGCGCGAATGGGTGTGCAATTCGGGCTGGCCGATCACCTATGAAACCCTGCTGCCCTACTACCGTCGGGCGCACGAGGTGATCGAGGTCGGGTCTTACGACTACGATCCAACAAGCGCGTTGCCTGGTTCTCGCGTTGAGCTATTCGAGGGCGTCGACGGCGATTTGTTCAGGACCCGCCTGGAGCGGTTTAGTCGACCAACCAACGTGTGGAAACGGCTTTCCGGGTTGCTGCGGACTTCGCGTCATATCCACATCTGGTTAAACGCTGCGGCGACGGGAATTCGCCTGGCGCCGAACGGGCGTTGCGTCCACCACATCGACTGTGTTGACTTGAAGGGCACAAAGCGTGAGGTCACGGCTTGCCATTACATTGTAGCCGCCGGCGGTTTTGAGACCACCCGATTGCTACTTGCCTCGAATGATGTGATGCCGGCTGGTATCGGCAATGCCCGAGATCAGCTCGGTCGTTTCTATATGGCCCATCTGGGAGCCACAGTCGGAGCACTAAAGTTGCCGAACGCCCAGCAGGCGGTGGCTTTTGGCTACGAGCGGGACGCGGCCGGCATCTACTGCCGAAGGCGGCTGTCGCTCACGGAGCAAGCGCAGCGGGAGCATTGCTTGCTCAACCAGATCTTCCGCACCCATCTGCCAGATCCAGCCGATCCCAGACACAACGACCCGATCCTCTCGGCGATGTATCTCGTGAAAAGGACATTTCTCCCGAAACACCTCAGAGGTCGGCAGCAGCATTCAGTGACGCTGGACCAAAAGCTCGCGCACGTTCAGAACGTCGTATCGTCGCCAGTGCGCCTCGGGCGCTTCGGTTTGGGCTGGATGGCGAACAGAACGTTCACGCGGCGAAAGCTGCCCTCCATCGTATTGGGTCCGCGCGCTAATGTGGTCAATCTTGAGTTTCATTCGGAACAGGAGCCGAACCCCGCAAGCAGACTGACGTTGGTGAGCGAACGCGACCGATTGGGTATGCCGAAGCTGCGCGTCGATTGGAAAATCACGAACAACGATCTCCAAAGCGTCGCGCGCGCCTATCGACTGCTCGGTTGGAAGCTGGAGAAGATCGGAGCTACCATTTCAGGATTTGAACCTGGCCATGTGGTCGAAATGGCAGGCAAATCAGGCGCCATGGACGGTCATCATCTCGGTACCACGCGAATGTCTGCGAGCCCGACCGACGGGGTTGTTGATGCTGAATGCCGAGTTCATGGACTGATGAACCTGCACATCGCGGGCGGCTCGGTTCTGGCAACATCCAGCCAGGCGAATCCCACCTTGACGATCTTGGCCCTTGGGCTCCGTCTCGCCGACAGGCTTCGTCGGTGATGATCACACCGGCAGCTGCTGAGTGACTGCGCCCAACTCGCGCCTAGCGTGGGCTGCTTCATCACATTCGGAGGCCCCTTGCTGTGTGTCAGGCTATCTGCTGTCCGCACGTATCGCCAGCGTCTCTAGTTCGCGCGAATGTGGGCAAGCTCGCCAGCGAGGCACGCATACTCGTAAGCTGGTGCTTAAGGCTCGTCCGCCACCTTCGCCATCGCTGTGCCATTAAGCGACGAAAAACGACGCGACCGCGCAGCCTGTTGGCGGCTGTAAAGCAATTCCGAGCGCAGTTCGTTCGGCCTCGATTGGCGCCTTTTGCAAAGGGCGTGCAAGAACCGTGGCTCGGAGCGGGCCTTACCCGACTGGAGTCGATAGCGAGGAGAGGAGTGCTTCGTTCAAAATCCCGCCATCGTGCCAACTTGCGCGCTTGATTGTTCCATTTCAGCACGTGCGCCACTGTCTCGATTTTTGCGACCGCTTGCCCGAAGTCGGGGTTCCTTAAAATCAAAGCAGCCGCCTCGCAACTTCGGCCGTAGTCGTACGTTGTGCGATTCACTGCGTAGGAGTTCACAACATGCCGATAACAACCCGGAAGCAAAAGAGCGACTTTGCCAATGACAAGCCCATCCCCGAGGAGGATGCGGCCGTACTGGAGAGCATCGCAGGCCACGAGGATAGACACGGTGCGGAACCGGGCGTTTTGGGGTCCGACATCGAGCAGCCGATCGGCGCGCAGCCTCGAAGCGAGATCACGGGCCGTCACGACGAGGGAGCCGGCGCAAATGAAACGGTCGACGGGTTGAGCGACACCGAAGAGATGACCCGCAGCTTCGCTGAAGACATCCCTACCGGACGAAGCGAAGGAGATGATGAAGACGTTCCGGTTTTTGAGCGAGGGCGGACCAGAACGGATCTTTGAACCAACGACAATGCTTCGCCCGCCGGCTTGGTCGCGTGGCGCTTAGAAGCGCCTGTAGACTGGCTCACCCATAAAGCGCACCGCCGGTCCCTCCCCACGCCGGCCTGGAATTTATACACCTAAGGGCCGACCTGCTCGCTCGTTGTTGGAGATGATGCCGGTTGCAGGGCTCGGATGTTGTTTCATCGGCGTATCAGGCGGCGACGCTCGGCAGGTTAGCAGATCCGAGGGGGGAACAAACCCGGCACGGTGATGGTTCGGTGGCATCAAAAGGTGATTGGGAACGATGGGTAAGAAGCCCAAACAGCCCTCAGAAGCCACGGCGGATCGTGAAAGGGTGATCGAAGCGCTTTACTTTGCGCGCAAGTGCGGCCTCACCAAGGAGGAGGCACTCAAGATGCTCAGGGAAGCCCAAATCAGGATCGATGGTGGACCCAAAAAAAGCTCCGGCAACCGAACTTAGAAGCGATCGTCGATCGCTCGTCACAGCCAGCGGCGGCATGATCTTCTTCACCTCCGACACGCATTTCAACGATCCCCGCATTCTGCGGCTCGGCCCCCGCCCCTTCAGTTCATTGGCGGGGCATGACCAAGCACTGATTGAACTTTGGAACGAGACTGTTGCTCCAAGCGACGAGGTCTGGCACCTCGGCGACTTCGCCAAGGGATCTGCCGAGACAGTGTCTTCGCTGCTGTCCTGCCTCCACGGCACGAAGCACCTGATCATCGGCAACAACGACGGCGTGGTAACGCTCGGCGCTTCGGCTTGGGCTAGCGTGCAACACTACAAGGAGCTAACTGTCGAGGGCAGTTTCCTGGTTCTTTGCCACTACCCGTTCCGCACCTGGAACCAGATCGGCAAGAAATCAATAAACCTGCACGGCCATTCTCATGGCCGGCTGAAGCCAATGACGCGCCAGCACGATGTCGGGGTCGACGCCTGGGATTTTCGCCCAGTGACTTTTGCTGCCATTCAGGCCAGGCGCCGCCGAGGTTAGCGCAACAGAGGGCCGAGCGATCGACGTCTTCACGTCGTGATGCCAGCCGCAAAGAGAAGCCCAGAATCCTGCCCCTGGGAATGCAGCCTTGCCTGGAACGCACCGCAAGTAGAGCGCCCACCCGTTTGCGTGACAACCTTTGGGGCCGAACCCCGTCGTCACCACGGCGGAGCGCTGGCGCGCCAATCGTTCATCCACCTCGCTCTGAACGAGCTTCAATCGCCGTCCTTGGCGACCTCAATGCCACATTCTCTCTCTAAGCCACTTGAGAAGCCTGTTCCCTCCGATTGACCGGCGGACTCGAGCGGCAGCCCACTGCCCTCTGAACGTGGTTCCGACATGGCAACTGCAGACGATGTCATGCAATTCCCCGTCGGACAGTTCGAAGAAGCGCTTTGCTTCCCCATAGGTGTCATCCTTCAGGCCTAACGCACGCAGTAGCGGGTCCTCGAAGGCCACTGTAATCGGCGAGCCCTCACCGCGCGCCGCGTCGCGAGCTTCGCGCTTCAAATACTCAGTGCCAGTAAGCGCTCTCAGGCGTCGCTCGGGACTTTGTTCCAGCAACTCTGCCCAGCGCTCGATGCGCTGTTGGCGGGTCATGATCGGGTATGTCGACAGGGGTTCTACATCTGCAATTGTCTGCAGTTGGCTGAGAGTTTTGTGTTCCATCGTCGGCTCCTTTTGATCGAAGTCCCTTCCCCACAAAAATTATCGCGCGCCGACGCGCTGACAAGAGCTGGCAAGGCGGCCTTACCCGACAATGGATTGCGAAATGACGAAAACAGCGCATTGCTCCGCCGGTGCGCGAAACGATATCTCACTCCTAATCAGACCGAAGACGTTCAGAACGTACAGTTCGCCACCCGCCTACGACAACCATTAAATTAGTAACGTCTTATGGAACTTTGGGGCTGGCGTTTCATTTCATCGGCATGGAGGCCACTGTGATCCAAGGTACCGGGACCGGAGCGAACGTGTCGCTGCGCTACTCACTGGTTCTGCCGATATACAACGAAGAACAAGTGCTGCCTCGCCTGGTCGAGCGCATCAGGTTGCTAATCCACCAGCTGGACGGTGAGACCGAGGCTATTTTCGTTGATGACGGAAGCCGCGACGGCAGCGTCAGATACCTTCGGTGCGTGGTTGCCGCCGAGCCTCGTTTTCGGCTGATCGAGCTTTCCCGCAATTTTGGGCACCAGATAGCAATTACAGCCGGTATGGACGCCGCCCAGGGGGATGCTGTCATCGTCATGGATGCCGACCTCCAAGACCCACCCGAGGTGGTCCTCGATCTGGTGGCGAAGTGGAAGGAAGGTTTCGAGATTGTCTATGCCCGGCGCGTTAAACGCGAAGGCGAATCTTTGTTCAAGCGCTTCACGGCAAGTCTCTTTTATCGCTTACTGGAAAAGATGACGACCGTCGACATTCCGCGCGACGTTGGAGATTTCCGGTTGGTCGGCCCCAAAGCGCTGAGAACTTTCAGACAGATGCCCGAACAGGATCGCTTCGTCAGGGGCATGTTTGGCTGGATGGGATTCAAGCAGGCGGCGGTGCCGTTCGAACGTCCAGCACGAGCCCTTGGCCAGACCAAATATCCATTCTGGAAGATGGTGCATCTTGCTGCTCACGCCATCGTCAGCTTCTCGGAACGGCCGCTGCGCCTGGCGCTCTGGGGTGGCTTGGCCATTTCTGCGCTGGCCGTCGCCTTTGGTGCGTTTGCAATTTATGCCTGGGCTTTTGAAACCGGCGTTGTTGCCGGCTGGACCTCGACCGTGATGATTGTATCGCTCCTGTGCGGCATCAACCTTTTCATGACCGGCGTAGTCGGGATGTATGTCGGAAGCATCCACGCTGAAGTGAAACGGCGCCCACTTTACGTGATCGATCGCCTCACCGGCTTCGACCGGGCGATGCCTGCCGTTCCCGTCAAGAACCGACGATCGTCTCGAAAATCCCGGATTGGAGTGCCGGCCAATGTCCGAACTCTTCGACAGTTATAGATCGATCTATGACGAGACAGTCCAGGGATCGATCCGATTTTCGGGGCTTAAGCACGACTTCTTTCTTAAGGCCAAGGCCGAGTTTCTGCGACGCGTTGTGGTTGAACGAGGGCTGGGCCCTGATGGCTCGGGTGTGCGGGCGCTTGATGTCGGCTGCGGCGTAGGCGTTCTCCATCCATTTCTCAAAGGCGCCTTCGCGTCCCTGGACGGCTGCGACATCTCGCCGGACTCCATCCTGCGTGCCAGGGAGGAAAATCCTGGCGTCATGTACAAGGTCTGCTCCAGCCTGACCCTGCCATACGACAACGGCGTCTTCGATCTGGCCTTCGCCAGCTGCGTCGTCCATCATGTACCGCCAGCTTCCTGGCTTGAGTTCGTACGCGAGATGCGGCGCGTCCTTCGCCCGGGCGGTGTCGCCTGCATCATCGAGCATAATCCCTATAACCCGCTGACGCGTCTGGCTGTGTTCCGGTGTCCCTTCGACCGAGATGCCGTGCTGCTCAGCGCAGCCAAAACAGCGTCACTCTTGCAGATGACAGGCTTCACGAACATCCGGTCCGAGCACTTCCTGCTGCTGCCGTCAGGCAGACCGTTTGCCCGAAACGTCGAGCGCATGCTCGCCCGCGTGCCGTTGGGAGCACAGTATGTGTCTAGTGCGCGTGCCTGAGCACCTGCCTCCCGGCGACGCGCTCACGCTGCTGGCACGCTTCGGCATGGTCGGCATCTCTGCCACAATTCTGTATGCCGCTTTGGTTGCCGCTTTTTCCAAATCGCAACTGCTCGGTTTCACGCCCATCCAGGCTTCGCTTGGGGCATATGCCGCAGCCGCCTTGTTTTCGTATCTCGCGCACAAATACCTGACGTTCGTGTCGGGCCGGTCGCATCGAACCGCAGCGCCACGTTTTCTCCTGCTGGCGGCAACAGGCTTTGCCATTGCCTATGGCGCGCCGGCACTTATGACGGTGAAGCTGGGCTTGCCGCTCGTCGTTCCCGTCCTGATTACGTGCCTGCTCGTTCCCACCATCAATTTCTTCGTCCTTGACCGGTGGGTTTTTGCCGATCGCTGTCCCGGTCGGCAGGGCAACCGCTCCCGCCAGCGGCGATAATACTTAAACGGCGTCCAGTCGAAACGACACCAATTTGATGGAGCGTTTGTAAATGCTGCTGGCGGCCTTGCTGGGCGGGATCCCGTCGAGATAGTCAAACGTCATCTCGAACGTGCTGGCGTTCGAAAAAGCTGCGTGCGGAATGAAGAACGAGACGGTCATGGGTTGCTTGCCCGACAGCGTAACCTTATGCACGGATACGCCATGGACTGAGATAATCACCCTCTGGGTCATCTGTGGCGGACGAACGACAGCGGCCATTTGTAGCGTTGCCTTTAGGCCGTCGCGAAGCGGCGGTATCTGCAGGCGGAGCCGCGAGGTTTCACCCAGCGAATGCGTGCCGTCGGCTGCTGGCCCCGACCAGCCACAAACTTTCATGCCGGAAGCCCGTTTGGCGCCGTCGGACCGGAAGGACACTGTCTGGCCGAGTGAGTAGATGCCAACGGTATCGCGGTTGAGGCAGGTTGTCGTGCGGTCGATGTAATAGGCCCGATAGTCGGGGTGGACATTCGGATGGAGAGCCAGCGCAAGGATGAGGATTTCTGACACGGCCAAAGCCGCGGCGAGCGCGTAACACCCAAGCGAGATCGCGCGTGCGTAGGGGTTGCCGACGTCAGACCAAAGCAAGGTAGCCCCCAATCCATGCCACTGTCATGAAATAGCAGGCGACCAGAAAGAGAAACAAAGCGGCTATCCAGGTCAGTTTCGATGCCGACAGCAAGAACGCCATCAACAGTATCAGAGGCGCAAGCCCAATGACGTATCTGACCATGGAGGCCAGATTCGTAATCAATGGCACGACAATGCTGATCGCGCAAAAGATACCAGCGCCATATTGCTTGCGAGCCATCAGCACGACTGATAGCGCCAGCCCGGCGATTGCCGCGAGCGCACTCCATTGCGGCGCCGTGGGCAGCCACCCGGTCTTGGGAAACGCTGAGAGGCCGTCCCACAGAAACAGGATCGGGTTCCCAGCCACTCGTCCAAAGGCGCGTTGGACGTGCAGGAACGCAAAGCCGTCGCCGACAGTGACATACAAAAACAGGATGTAAGCGAACAAGCCGGCAGGCGAGATCAAGATAGCGACGAGCAGATCCGGCCGACCGAGCACCCAACGAGGAAAGGAGAGTGGTGAGCCGCCCCCTTTCCGATGCTGTTGGAACATTTCAATGACGGTCGCAAAGACGACAAGGACCCCAACAAGCCGCGTTGCCGAGAGGAGCGCTGACGAGATGCCAGCGGCGGGATAGCTGGAGCGTTTGAGTGCCAGGAAAACGCTCGAGGTCAGGAGCACGAAAAGAGGTTCGGAAAGGAAAGTGGTGAAGTGGAAGGAGAACGGGCCACTAAGCAAAAAAGCGCAGTACAGCACATAGGCCTGCATGTTCTTCTTCAGCAGCGGCCATGCCACCAGACATGCGGCGTAGCTGCATGCAAGTGAAGCGACGGTTGCGACCACTATCGTGGGGAAAGGAAAAATCGCTCGGATCACCGCTACCAGCAGCGGGTAGAATGGAAAGAAGCCCCATCGTCCGACATTGCTTTGGTTCGGGATGGGAAAGCGCTCGTAGCCGCGTTCGGAAATGTCCACATACCAGTGGCAATCCCATCGGCAGAGCGCACGAGCATAAGACTCGAAGCCTGGCTCTGCCAATGTTGAAGCAACAGCGGCATAACGGATGGCAAGGCCAGTGAAACCGAACAGGAGCGGGACTGCCACCACCGCTGCCGCTACCATGTGGCGCCTGTTGATCGTCGGGCCGTAGTCGGGGAAAATCTCGAACTGCTCTGCGCCCTTCATCGACGGCGCATCGCCGGGGCTCTTGATGGCCGGGACGAGATTGTCAGTCCCGGATTTTCTCATCGCGAAGCACCGGCGCGGCGCGTTTCCATCCCCTGATGGGAGCCCGCTTCGACTGTGACCAAACCGCCGACCGTGGCCTTGCCAGCTTCATAGTCGACCGGCGTGGCGTGGCCCGGCGCCTTTGCCTTCTCCGGCGCGTTGCTTGCCCGACGGTCGTCGCGCAGTTCCAGATGAGTGACGCCGCCTGCCGTCACCTCGAGCCCAAAGTCGATGCCAGTCTGTCTCTGCGCCATGTGAGAGATTCTGGAGCGCGGCCGGCGGTCGTCAAGAGGTTGCTAATATTCGAACGGCAAAGGGCAACAATCCTTTGCCTGCATCACATATCAGTTCATTTTGAACCAGCCTTCGGGAACGCCTAAGGGCCGCGTTCGGCACCTTTGCCAAGGCGCGTTGTAACGAGCCGCAGCAACCGTTTGCATTCCGGCTCATGACGCAAAGCTCCGGCCAAGGACTCTTTTCAGGCCGGTCGTGCCAAGCGGCCACGGCCCCAAGTCGCGCATGTCGACCTGCTAGCAACAGACCAAGGAAATCATAATTTGTGGAGCTCGCCGCTTCTCGTATGGACCGGTCGTTGTCGCCGTTTTGATGACCTCGGGACGATCGTGGGGCCAAATTGCTTGCCTAGTGGAGGTCAGCGTCGTCGACGGGCGGAGGCGCGAAGACCGAGATCGCCTTTGGATGGACCTTGAAATGGGCTGGTGTCGAGGTGACGATCTCACCATCGGTGTTGACCGGCATCGGCTTCTCCGTCTCGATGTCGAACTCGACGCACCTAGCCGTGCGCACCTCTCGCCAGGCGCCATGCCTTCCAGACCGGAAGGAGCGGAGCATCAGTGCCAGCTTCCAGAGGTTCGTCATTTCCAAGCTATAAAGATCGAGATGTCCGTCATCGATCTCGGCCGTCTCTTCCACCACGTTGCCGCCGCCGTAATGGCGACCGTTTCCCACCGCAATCTGGTAGGTTTCGACGTCGGTCGACGCGCCTTTCTCGATAATCTTCGCGTGGAACCGCGTGGCCCGCGTCAACACTTTCACCGCCGCCAGCGCATAGCCGAGCCTGCCGAAACGCTTCTTCAAAGTGGGATCCAGACCCTTCGCCAATTCAGTGCTGAGTCCGATACTCGCAACGTTGAAGAAGGCATTGCCATTGACCGTGCCGATATCGATCTGCCGGAGTCGGCCCCGCACGATCACGTCAGCGGCCTGCAGAAGATCCATAGGGATGTCGAGTGTGCGAGCGAGGTCATTAGCCGTTCCCATAGGAATAATGCCCATCGGCAGGCGGCTTTCCACTACAGCCATCGCCGCCGCCGACAACGAACCATCGCCACCGCACACGACCACAAGGTCCGCCGTTTGGCGCAAGCGAACGATGTCACGAGCGATCTCCGGCAACGCCTCGAACTTTTCGACAGTGACAGAAAGCCGGCCGCGCTCCAGCCGCTCCACAATCGGGGCGATCAGCTCCTGGCCGCGCCGCGCCTTTGGATTGAGGAGCAGCAATGCGCGCCTTTTGGCCAGTTTGCTCATTCAAAGATCGATCCGATGGTTCATAACGCATGCACACAAGGCGGCTGTTCATTCGACCGCAGCCGACGTTTTTGGCTCTCCGGACCTACCTCCACCGCGGTTGCGAACGGCGCAATTTTTTGACCTCCAGCGGCCCCTGGATCGCTATCCGAGTTCGTGGCCGTCACGCCGTGCACAACCGTCCTGGCAATTTCGCACAGGTTCTGGTGGTGCGTGAGATAGACCACTTGGCCAGCACATGCCATTCCCAAACAAGCTGAAACCTCCTCGGAGAGGACATGGTCGAAGGAATGATCATCGGCGCGCCTATTTATCGCGGAAGAGGTTGAAGCGCGGTCGATCGCATCGCGGATATATCCGGGGCGGATTTGCAGTCCGTCCTTCAGCGCGCCGCTTTGATGCTCCGGAACGTCGCCGGCGTCCCGCTGGAGCTTGCGACAGAAGATGCGCTCAAGCCCATTGCCGGAGAGATTTAAATCGGCAGCGCCAGATCGGCCTGGCTCTGTAAAATCTGGGAGCCGGTCGCGAGTGGCCGGAACCAAACAGAACAGCCGTAATTATCAGCCGAGGGAAGCAACCGCATAGGAAGCGGAACGATGGTTGAAATTCTTGATTTCGAACTTCAGTTCAAGGTTGCGCTTCAAACGTGCTGAGAAATCGTTGAGGCGCGCAAAGGAAGAAACGGACAGGAAAAATGGCGTGGTGAATATCGCCCTGTGCTGCAGGGTCCGGGCAGCTCAACAGCGCGTGACGGAGGCCTCGGGAGCGCCAGACCAATATCTATACGCGGGCGGCCTCCAAATCACCCCCGAATGGACATGAAATGGCGAGGAGTTGCCGTCATGACAATACTGTTTGAGCCGCTGGACTCGGATTACCATAAGCGCAGCGTGCTTTACCACGCCACGCGGTTGTCGATGCTCCACGATCGAATGCTGATGCGTTTCGACAAGGTAGACGAAGCGGCCGATAAGGTTGAAGCCGCAGCGGCCGTGCTGGTCGATATCACCCACGGCTCTGCCCTCGACGCGTTCCAGAACTCGGTGTTGCGGAATTCGTCGGCAGATTTCCTTCAGATGGAAACGGGTCAGACCCTCGGCCTCTGATCTGCGAGGAATGGCCGCAAGCGTTCGGCGGCTAGGGGGAAGGTCCCGCATCCGCGCCCGATGGGCAGGGCTCTCGCGGGTGTCCCGCCAAACTTGCGATTCGGGTCCAAGGTTCCGCTCAGAAGCCTGCCACGTTCGGCAGCATTCTCGTTGGTGCGCGCTCTTCGCCCAACCGGCCCCAGTCGCCCCCACTTCACGCACAAGCCAGCTTCGCCTGACGAACGCGTCCGGCCCCTCGGGCATTTACCCTTTGGTAACCCTCCTAAATTGGAAGACGAAACGTATCGGCTCCTTTTGCCTTGCATCGTGTTAGGGCTTGGAACAAACCAACGGAGCTGTGAGTAAAATGGCCACCGTAACCAACGCCAAGGGTGTTCCGCTCCCCTATAGTGGGTCTTCCGCAAGGTGGTACTCGGCGACGAATTCGGGCCCGGCCCTCTACGGCAGCATCTACAACGATTCGCTATATGGCGACGGCAGCGTCAGCGTCACGATGTATGGCGGCCAGGGCGACGATATCTACTACCTGTACTCCGCGAAAAACAAAGCGGTGGAGCTGCCCAACGAGGGAATCGATACGATCTCGACCTGGATGAGCTACAGGCTGCCGGCGAATTTTGAGAATCTGACGGTCACCGGCGATAAACAATATGCCTTCGGAAACGCATTGAACAATATCGTCATCGGCGGTTCCGGCCAGCAGACGCTCGACGGCTTGAAGGGCGACGATGTTCTCAAGGGTGGCTCCGGCGCTGACATTTTTGTCGTCAAACCAGGCAATGGCAGCGATCTCATTCTCGACTTCGGCGCCGACGACACCGTGCGCGTCGGAGGCTACGGCTTCACCTCCTTCGACCAGGTGCACGCCAACATGGTACAGTCGGGAGCCAACGTCCGATTTACCCTGTCGCCAACCGAGTTTCTCGTCTTCGCCAACAAGACCATCGACCAGTTCAGCGCCAACCAGTTCGATCTCGCCCTGGACAAGTCGCATCTGACGCTCACCTTCTCGGACGAGTTCAATACGTTGAACCTGCACAGCGGTTCTAGCGGGACCTGGGATACGAACTTCTGGTGGGGTGCTCCGAACGGCAGCTCGCTCACCACCAACAGCGAGCTTCAGTGGTATATCGACACCAGCTACGCCCCCACGAGTTCGGTCAACCCGTTCAGCGTACAGGACGGTGTTCTCACCATTACGGCCGCCCGGGCTCCCGATGCGATCAAGCCCTACATAAACAACTATGATTACACGTCAGGTCTGCTGACGACCTACCATTCCTTCGCACAGACCTACGGCTATTTCGAAACTCGAGCCGACATGCCCGAAAAGCAGGGTGCATGGCCGGCCTTCTGGCTTCTTCCGGCGGATGGCTCCTGGCCGCCGGAACTGGACGCAGTGGAGATGATCGGCCAGGATCCCAACAAGCTCACCCTGACCAGCCACTCGAGCGCGACGGGGTCGCATACAAAAGTGACCTCGACCGTATACGCAGCGGATACCGCAGGGTTCCACAAATATGGGGTGCTTTGGACCCCAAGCGAACTGGTCTGGTATTTCGACGATGTCGAAGTTGCCCGCGCACCAACGCCTGCCGACATGCACAAGCCAATGTATATGCTGGTCGACCAGGCTGTCGGCGGCATGGCGGGAGCGCCCGCCGACGGGCTTGCCACCCCTTCTGAAATGCACGTCGACTATGTTCATGCCTACGCGCTGAATGACTGGTTCATCTAGGTGCCATGCTGGAAGATGGAGTGAAACCGACATCCTTCACCAACTGGTCTCGAACGCGTTCATTGCCGCTTGCCGCCGCACTAGGCCCGAGGTGAAGGACGATGTCTCACTCCCACCCTTCTGAGCCGCCGCGAACAACGCTCACGGCCGTATTGGCTTCCTTTCGGCGGGCATTCGCCGGCATCGCCTTGATGAGCGGGGTCGTCAATGTCCTGGCGCTGACCGGCTCGTTCTTCATGCTGCAGGTCTACGATCGCGTCATCCCCGGCCGCAGCGTGCCGACGCTTGTCGGCCTTTGCTTGTTTGCGGGCACGCTGTTCCTCTTCCAGGGCGTTCTTGAGCTGATCCGATCGCGGCTGCTGGTGCGTATCGGCATGGCGCTCGATGCGCGGCTCAGCGGGCAGGTCTACACCGCACTGATGCGTCTGCCGTTGCGCACGAAGCTTCCCGGCGATGGCTTGCAGTCATTGCGGGACCTCGATCAGGTCCGATCGTTCCTGTCGAGCGCTGGGCCGACCGCGCTGTTCGACCTGCCCTGGATGCCGCTTTATCTCGCAATCTGTTTCCTGTTCCATTTCTGGATCGGCATGACCGCGCTCTTGGGCGCCATCATTCTGTTTGCCCTGACCTTACTGGCGGAACTGCGCACGAGGGAGACGGCGAAACGTGCTAACAGCCAGGCCGCTTCGCGCAACACGCTGGCGGAAGCGACACGCCGCAACGTCGAGGTGCTTCAGGCAATGGGTTTTGGCCCACGCATTGCCGATCGCTGGTCTGCCGTCAACGACGACTATCTCAAGACGAATGCCAAGGCGAGCGATTTGGCGGGGACGCTCGGAACGATTTCGAAAGTCGTGCGCATGATGCTTCAATCCGGCATCCTGGCGATCGGCGCCTGGCTCGTCATCCATCAGGAGGCAACAGGAGGCATCATGATTGCCAGCTCGATCATGATGAGCCGGGCGCTGGCACCGATTGAACTCGCGATCGTGCATTGGAAGAGCTTCGTCAGCGCCCGCCAGGCCTGGGCCCGCCTCACCCACCTTCTGGGGCTGCTGCCCGAGGCTGCAACAACTGTCTCGCTGCCGCCGCCGTCGTTTCGCCTCTCGGTAGAGCGCATCAGTGTGGCGCCGCCGGGCGAGCGCCGCCTTGTCGTCCAGGATGCGGGCTTCGTGCTGGAGAAGGGCGCCGGCCTCGGCATCATCGGTCCGAGCGCTTCGGGAAAATCCTCGCTCGTGAGAGCCATCGCCGGCGTCTGGCTGCCAGTGCGCGGTACCGTCAGGCTCGACGGTGCGACACTCGACCAGTGGTCGTCGGAAGACCTAGGCAAGCATGTCGGTTATCTGCCGCAGGATGTCGAGCTGTTCGACGGCACCATTGCCGAGAACATAGCTCGCTTCGAACCCCGGCCCCCCTCGGACAAAATACTGACCGCTGCGCGCGCCGCCGGTGTTCATGATCTGGTGGTTCACCTGCCTGAAGGTTATGAAACGCGCATTGGCGAGGCCGGGTCGGCGCTTTCGGCGGGCCAGCGACAGAGGGTCGCTTTGGCGCGTGCTCTCTATGGCGATCCGTTTCTTGTCATACTCGACGAGCCGAATTCCAATCTCGATGCCGATGGCGAAGCCGCCTTGACGGTGGCGATCCAAGGCGTGCGCGACAGAGGCGGCATGGCCATCGTGGTGGCGCATCGCCCGAGTGCATTGCAAAGTCTTGACCAGATCCTTGTCATGACGAACGGCAGCATTCAGGCCTTTGGCCCGAAGAATGAGATCATGACCAAGGTGACCCGTCCCATCAGCGTTCCGTTGAAAGTTGTCCCAAGTCCTGAAGAGGCGGCGCTCTGATGCCGGAGAGGGCGACATCGGTGATCGACCGGGCCATTCGACGTTATCTGCTTGGCGGCATTGCGACCTCCATCCTACTGGTCGGTGGAGCGGGCAGCCTTGCCGCCGTGATCGACCTCTCTGGCGCGGTCATTGGATCGGGAAAGCTGGTTGTCGATTCCAGTGTCAAAAAGGTGCAGCATCCGACGGGCGGCGTGGTCGGCCAAATCTTCGTGCGCGAAGGCGATGCCGTGCAAGCGGGACAGGTTCTGATTCATCTGGATGAAACCGTCACCCGCGCCAATCTGGCCATTGTCACCAAGAGCGCGGATGAACTCGATGCCCGCCTGGCACGTCTCAAGGCCGAGCGCGATGGTGCGGACGCCATCGGTTTTCCGCCGTCGCTGATGTCTCGGCGGGACGATCCGGATGTCAGCGGAACAATGGCCGGAGAGCAGTCGCTCTTCGAGTTCCGCCGGCAGGCACGCGCTGGCCAGAAGGCGCAGTTGGCGGAACGTATCTCCCAGCTCGCCGAAGAAGTCTCCGGCCTGACCGAGCAAAAGGACGCCAAGAGCCAGGAAATCAAGCTGATCGGAACCGAGCTCGCGGGCATGCGCACATTATGGGAGCGCAAGCTGGTCTCGATCGATCGCATCACCGCGCTCGAGCGCGAGGCCGTGCGGCTGGAGGCTGAACACGGGCAGTTGATCGCGGCGATAGCGCAGTCGAAAGGTCACACGTCGGAAATCCGCCTGCAGATCATCCAGATCGATCAGGATCTGCGCAGCGAAGTCGCCACGGAGCTGCGTGAGGTCCAGGCAAAACTCTCGGAGCTAGTCGAACGCAAGGTATCGGCCGAGGACCAGCTCAAGCGCATCGACATTCGAAGCCCGCAGGCCGGCGTCGTCCTTCAGCTTGCCGTACATACGATTGGGGGTGTCATCACTGCGGGCGAACCGGTCATGCTCATCGTGCCGGTCGCGGACCGACTGACCGTCGAAGCCCGTGTCGCTCCACAGGACATCGATCAGCTGAAACAGGGGCAGGAGGCGACGCTGCGGCTTTCGGCCTTCAATCAGCGGACCACGCCTGAACTCAACGGAAGCGTCAGCAAGATCTCCGCCGATCTCAGCACCGACGAGCGCACCGGCGCCGGTTATTACACCGTGCATATCGTTTTGCCGCGCACGGAACTTGCCAGACTCAAAAGACTGACCCTGGCGCCCGGCATGCCGGTCGAGGTGTTCTTCACGACCAGCAGCCGCACGATGCTGTCCTATCTCGTCAAGCCCCTGGCCGATCAGATCCAGCGAGCATTCCGGGAGGAGTGAAGCGCGCCTGGGCTGCAGCGACCGGCCGCTTCCCGCCGCGAGCATTCATCGGCTGGGAAATTGGCGGAATGCTGCTTTCGGTTTATTGATCCTCGACGACTCCCTGCTGGGCTCGATCCACTGGCCGCCTCCGAGGTAAAAGGCACGGGGACGTCGAACGCGGGCACGTTGGCTTCAATGCTCAACCGGCCTAGGGGTTAAGGACCGAGTGGAGCCGCGCCTTGAGGGTGGCTTGCAGCATGCCAGGACATAGCCGACCGAGTTCTGCCGCGTCCGGCATGGCCAAAAATAGGAATTAACCCCTCGCCCGAGTCAATTCTTGCTTGACATTTATGTTCCCGTTCTGTTCACTTCCCGAGCCTGCCGGAAAGGCCAACTGCCATGCTCATGCCGATCATCACGTAAGGCGCTCAAAGGGATGAACCTGCTCAACGGCCAACTTAGGAGCGACTTGATGTGCTCCCTCCATCACGCGTGCGACACGCTAGGAGGAACCGCGATGGGAACGATGTACTTCGATGCCGAGGTCAAAGCCGAGTTGCACTCTGAAGCCGTGAAGCTTGTCGCCCGCTACGAAAGCCCGCTTGAGACCGTGAAGGCGCTGATGGCCTACAACCGCGAGCCAGAGACTCAGATACTCGCCATAGCCCAGGCATCCGGGGATAGGTTCCATTGGCTACGACGATACGCCCCCTGTTGTAGGATGACCGGCGTGGACATTGCGAAGTCCCGCCCTGCGGCTAGGATAGCGCGGATGAACGGAACGACCTCTGAGGCAGCTTGTGCTGACGCACTCGCGGCGCTCCGCACGGCAGGGCGAGGCGGGGAAACGAAGTTGCCCATAAACTGATCGGAGGAGACTTGGTATTGCGACCCCTCGCGCGACCTCGGCAGGTTGAATCGTTCCCGGCGTGACAGGAGAGCTTTTTAGCCATGCATGACCTTATCGCTTTCATACAAAGCAACTCTGCGCTGGTGGCGGCTAACCCGTTGGCCTTTGCTACGTCTGCCGCATTGTTCGGCGCCGGTGGATTTGCCGTGGGGCGCTATTTCCTTGCGGAGCGCATTGCCAATCTGGAAAGCCGGATTGCGCGGCGCGACGAGGAGATCACGGACCTGAAGGCCAAGCAGAAAGCACCGGACCCGGAAGGCCCTGTGCCTCTATTCGAGATGACAGAGATGCTTCCCCCTGCGCCGTTCAACTTCAACCGGCTGTTGGTCAGCGGAAAAACACCCTCCAGGTTGAATAGTTTACTCTCCCAACAGAAAGCACCAGGCTGATCGTGGTCACGGCCTTCCACCGTCATGAGACCGGCGACCTGCAAACCGGCAAGCATGCTGGCCTCATTGCGTGGTCGCGCGAGGGTAACCCTTCGGTGGCTTATGGCGAGCCGACGACTCTGTTTGCGGGTGGCGACGTGCCGGACATGGAATAGCTGGACGTGGTTTCATCCTTGGCAGCTACTTTGAATGCGTTCCGGAATTCTGAGGTTGGCATTTCGTCGGCGAGTGCAGCGATGCAAACGCGCATCGCGTAATCCACCTGTTTTGGAATGCGGGACAACGAAAAGATCCGACAGGAATGCCAACCCCCTACTCCACGATCTTCCAGTATGAGTCCTTGCGGATCACCTTTCCGTCACGAAATGTGTAGAAATCGCAACCTCGAACTTCCTTTTTGACGCCCTCGCGGGTGGTGCCGGTGAGGGTCCATTTCGACATGCCGGTGTTGGCAGCCTCGTCCGCAAAGTGCTGTCCACTGCCGTAATGCACATCGGGCAAACCCTCAAAGCGTGTCGCTAGCGCGTCTCGTACGCTGCGCTTGCCCTCGCAGCGCGTTCCCCAAGGCTCGGCCCCCCTTGGCATCTCCAAAACGCAGTCGTCGGCAAAGAACGCCATGATGCGGTCCAGATCGTGCGCATTGAAGGCCTCGCAAAGCTCCGTCAATGTGGCTCGAATGTCCATTCGCGAACGGCTCCTCGGATTTCGAAGTAGGTCACTGGCGGCGGATCCGGTCAAGTGTCCAGCCAGACACCCTGGCTATGACCGGGATGGAGCGCGGCTTCCGCCACTCATCCCTTCTTAGCGAACGCCCAGACCATCAGCGGGTATTCCTCGTCGTTACTGAGATCCCGCCACAGGCCGTAGGCGCGAACAGGGCCACCGATTCCGCTTGGCTGCCTGTTTGCCACGGCTCTTCAGGGTGCCGGCAAGGCTCTCAGTCATCACGACCTCCAGAGACCCGCCGTCCTTGCTGGTAGCACTATGTTATGGGCAAAAGATGACAACGCAGCGCCGCCGCCGGCGGCGCGATCAGAAACAATGTACCAGCAGGGCCACCGCCCCACAGTGGAGCTTCCGTTCCCATTTCCCACTCAGACAACGGATGAGCAGACTAACCCTGCTTAATAATCGCCGTTGTAGTACCTGTCGTCGCACGGCGCCGTGTAGATGCGGCCGCGGCGGTCCTGGTAGCGGCACATCTGTTCGCCGCGACGCTGCGGCGTAGTGGCCGAGCCGACGACGGCGCCGAGCAGGGCGCCGCCGGCAGCGCCGATGAGCGTGCTTTCGGTGTTGCCGCCGATGGCCTGACCGACGAGGGCGCCGCCAGCGCCGCCGATCAGAGCGCCAGTTCCGGCCCGCTGCTGGCCTTCGGTCTGCGCGCACCCGGCCAGTGCCGCGGTCATCAGCACGGCGGCTATGACTTTGTGAACGTTCATGTAAGGTCTCCCTTGAAGGCCTGATATCCCTATGGCTTGCCACCTGCGGCTGCAATGCGGCGGAACGGGGGCACGAGCCGTCACGATAAAAGACATGGTTTCTCGGGTGTTGATAGAAGCCTGCCTGCTATTTTCGTCGCTTCTCGTTTTATGGCGACAAGTCCCATTCGGTACAAAGTGTCGATCATTGTGTAACGAGATTGAAGCCTCATACCGCTAGGATCGTCCGGTTCAAGCGGACGTTCAATCTGCCTTCCAGGCGCTAAATGATGGAACAGGCGCACACGGTCCGTCGACCTGCTGAGAACGCACAGCGCGTGCGCGCAGCTCAATACCTGCGAATGTCCACCGACCACCAGAGCTATTCGGCCGACAATCAGAAGGATGCAATCCGTGAATTCGCGGATGCGATGAACTACGACACCGTGGCCACATACGAGGACGCCGGTCGCAGCGCTTGAACCTCGAAGCAAAGGCTGTTGGCGGATGTCGAAACGAAGAACGCGGATTTCGAATCGTCATCGTCTACGATGTGAGCCGCTGGGGGCGATTCCCGAACCCCGATGAGAGTGCGTCGTACGAGTATCGGTGTCGTGTTGCCGGCGTTGAATTGAATATTTTGGCGAACAGTTCGCAAACGATGGCAGCATCGGATCAGACCTGCTCAAGGCGATAAAGCGCACGATAGCGTGCCGAGCACAGCCGGGTGTTGTCGGTCAAGGTGTTTGCCGGCCAGTGCAGGCTCGTTCGAATGGTGACACCGGCAGGGAGGGTCGGCCGGCCTGGGCCTGAGGCGCCGGTTCATCGACCAGCTTGGGCGCACAAAGACCATGCTCGCTCTCAAAGAGTACAAGGGCCTCCAGACGGATCGGGGCATCCTCGTGCCTGGACCACCTGATGAAATTGCGACGGTGCGCTGGATCTACCATGAATACGCGAAGGCTGGTCGGACCGAGCTTCAGATTGCGCGGTCGTTGAATGCCAAGGGAGTGGTCACCGGTCTCAACCGACCTTAGAATTTCCGCTGCCCAAATTGTAGCGCTGCCGCGATCAGCCTAGCCGTTCATCGGGTGCAAGGCGGGACAGTAGGCCGCGAATAGAGAAACGCAGGCCATCCGACGCGAAAACAAGATCTGGAGCCTCTCCAAATAGGCTGGTCAATGCGGCGCGCATATAGCGTGTTCCATACCCTACTCGCGAGGGTTGAACTACCGACGGTCCTCCTGATTCGATCCATCTCAGCGTCAGCACTGGTTCCGAACTCGCCGTTATATTCCATTCCAATCGTATCCTGCCTTCGGGGCGGGACAAGCCGCCATATTTAATGGCGTTTGTTGCTAGTTCATGAAGCGAGAGGGCGAGAGTTGTACCGGCATCGCGCGAAAGCAGCACCTCGGGTCCGTCGATCGTGATGGCAGTTTGTTGCTTGGAAAGGTATGGCGCGAGGACCGATTTTGCGACATCCGTTAAGGCCACGGTCTCGCCACCGGCAGCAAAAACTGCAGAATGAACATCCGACAAGGCTCTCAATCGCCCTTTGAAGTCTTCTGCAAGCCCTTCTGCCGAGATCGCACCGCGCCTGGTCATATCGAAGATGGATATGACGGTCGCCAGGATGTTTTTCACTCGATGATTTAGCTCAAGGCGGAGTTCCGTCTCCCGCTCAAGATAGTCACGCACGTCGCGCTGGCGAATTCTGGTGAGGAGTGCCGACTGGATTCCGCTTATCAGTTCGAGCGCAGCCACTGGACGCTGATAGTATATCTGGCGCGAACGTGGCCAGGCAGCACTCAGCGCCGCTTGGATGCGTGACTGCTGTGCCCCACGGTCCAACAAAACAACGATTGGAATTTCCGACCAATTGGGCTGCGCCTGAAGGAAACCTTCAACTGTTGCGATCGCCTGAGGATTCAAGGCTTCGTGGGTGACAACCAGCACTCCAGGGGACAGTGCAAGCAATCCCTCTAAGTCCTCGGGGCTCGCCGCTCGAGCCCGTAAACCACGTTCCTGAAGCAGGGAGGCGGTGTAACCAGCATCCTTGCGGTAAGGCGCCAAAATGAGCACCCAATCCAGTGTTCCCAGCCCGTTTCGCTCGACGTCGCTCACGTCTCGGGCAGAGGATTGTAGGCAACCACGGAAACGCCGGAACTCGCGATGAACAGTTCCCGGACATCGAGATCGTGGGGACCGTGGCGTTTCTTGACGACCGTGATATTGCGCCTAAGGCGGCCTTCATGCTCGGACATGCGCAGCAGAAGCACGGTGTCGCCGAGAAAACTGACGTCCACGTCGATCCCAACATTCTGCCCGAGCAAACCATGCTGGGCGACAATGAGCATGGTTAGCACGTCAGCGCGAGCGAGATGTTTCAGGAGAGACTGGATGTCCAGCACCGCCTTTTCCCGGTGGGGAAGAGAATTCAGATAGCCGGTGAAGCTGTCAATCACGACTACCCGGGTATTGTTGCGACTGACGACTTGCTGCACAATCTGGCCGAACTCTCCGGGCGAGATTTCGTTTGGACTAAAATCGTAGATGACGAGTTGGCCGTCCTTGTAGAACTGCCGAAGATCCATCCCAAGGCCTTCGGACCGGCGAAAGAAAGTCTCCAGCCGCTCCTCAAACAGGAACAGGGCCACGCTCTCGCTCCGTTGAAGCGCGGCAGTGGCGTAAAGCGACGACATCGTCGACTTGCCTGTCCCCGACTGACCAATCACGAGCGTTATGGTTCCCGATTCCTGGCCGCCGCCGAACATCTCGTCGAGAGCGGCTACCCCTGATTTGATCAGTTGCGGCTTGGTCACTTCGGCAGGCGACCCGGGCACAATCCTCGGAAACACCACAACGCCTTCACCCTCGCGAATAGCCATATCGTGATAACCGTCTGCAAACGGCACGCCGCGCATTTTGCTGACTTCAACACGCCGGCGCACGCCGCCGTAATCCTCGAGAGATTTATCAAGCCGGATCACGCCGTGGGCAATGCCCTCGATTTCCTCGCCATTGTGATCGCCTCCGCTGGTCTGGGTGTCGAGCAACACCGCCACAATGCCCCGCTTGGCCAGGAAGGCCTTGAAACCAATCAGCTCGCGCCGGAACCTCGGTGTGTCGCCGGTAATCAGCCGGATCTCGAGCAGCGAGTCATAAACAAGCCTGTGTGGCTTGTGTTCTTCAATCGCGCGTTCAATCGCCTTGCGCGTCTCATCCAATCGAAGGTCCGCAGTCTGGAAAATCGTCTGATCGGCCGCTCCGCTCAGGGTCTCCGAAGCGGACAATTCCTCAACGCGGATGCCATCAAGCGTCCAGCCGTGTGAGGACGCAATCGCTTGCAGTTCGGCGGCGGTTTGCGAAAGGCTGACATAGATGCAGCGTTCACCGGCTGCCACACCAGCGCGCAGGAATTGCAACGCCGCCGTCGTCTTGCCTGCGCCTGGATCGCCTTGCACGATATAGAAATTTGAAGCGGGCAATCCACCGCGAAGAATTTCGTCCAAGCCGGCAATGCCGGAACTTACAACGGGCTGCTTCTTTCGCTCGGTCATTCCGCCATCGTCTCCAAACAGGAATCGCAAGCCGCCAGTATCACAGGTTCGAAGTAGAACTGGGTGGAGCGATCGGCGGCCCGGCCCGGTATCTGAAATTCCAATTTCTGTAATGGCCGCGCCCCCGTCAGGCAAGTAGCTCGTTGCAGGCCACGGCAGTCACGGCCTGTGCCACAGCGCGCACGCCTTCCCATCGTCTGTGGAACCATCCAAGACGCCAGCAGTTTCACAGAGTTAACAAATGAACGGATGGGGTATGATTCAAGGAACCGTCGATAAAGCCGATGAGGATCGCTACCGCGTTCTCGTCGAGGCCGTTACTGATTATGCGATCTATATGTTGGACCGTTCGGGAACCGTGACGAGTTGGAACGCGGGGGCCGAGCGGTTCAAAGGCTATTCCGCCAGCGAGATCATCGGTCAGCATTTCTCGTGCTTCTACACGGAGGAGGATCGCGAAGCTGGTCTTCCATCGCGGACTCTGGAGACAGCAGTCCGCGATGGCAAATTTGTGACCGAGGGCTGGAGGGTTCGTCGCGACGGGACTCCTTTCTGGGCTCACGTTGTGGTGGATCCTATACTCGATCCAAGCGGCCAACTAACCGGCTTCGCCAAAGTCACCCGTGATCTTACCGAGCGCAAGAAAGCGGAGGAGGAAATCCGGAAAAATCAGGAGCAGTTCCAGCGTCTGGTTCAGGGCGTGACGGACTACGCGATCTACATGCTTGATCCTGAAGGCGTAATCACGAGCTGGAACTCGGGTGCAGAACGCATCAAAGGTTACTCGGCCGACGAAATAATCGGCAAGCACTTTTCTCAATTCTACACGCCCGAGGATCGCGAGCGAGGCAGTCCGCAAAGTGCCCTGGAGATCGCCGCCCGTGAAGGGCGAGTTGAGCGCGAAGGCTGGCGTATACGCAAAGACGGCACTGCGTTCTGGTCCCACGTGGTCATCGACGCCATTCGGCACGAGGATGGCGAACTCCTGGGGTTCGCGAAGATCACACGCGACATTACGGAGCGGAAGAAGGCGCAGGAGTCTTTGGATCAGGCACGTGAGGCCCTTTTCCACTCCCAAAAAATGGATGCGATCGGCAAACTGACGGGCGGCGTCGCTCACGATTTCAACAATTTGCTGATGGCGATTCTGGGTAGTCTTGAGCTGCTCCGCAAACGGCTTCCCGACGATCCACAATTGCTGCGTCTTCTCGACAACGCGGTGCTCGGCGCGCGACGGGGAGCGTCCTTGACGCAGCGCATGCTGGCCTTTGCCCGGCGGCAGCAACTCGATCCAAAGCCTGTCGATTTGATAGGGCTCATACACGGAATGAAGGATCTCTTGGAACGATCGCTGGGCTCAAGGGCGATCATAGAGACGAAATTTCCGCTCTCGCTTGATCGTGTGATGGTTGATGAAAGTCAAATCGAACTCGCATTGCTCAATCTGTGCGTCAATGCCAGGGACGCGATGCCTGGCGGCGGAACGATCGTCATCTCCACTCGGATGGAACAGGTCGGCGAAAGCAAAGAGGCTGGCTTGGCCCCGGGCCCCTACGTCTGCCTCTCGGTAGCAGACGCTGGCGAAGGAATGGACGAAGAAACGCTGGCTCGGGCGACGGAACCGTTTTTCACCACAAAAGGCGTTGGCAAAGGTACGGGTCTCGGTCTGTCTATGGTCCATGGGATGACAGAACAAATGGGCGGGCGCCTGACGCTTAGGAGCCGCAAGGGAGCAGGAACGACGGCGGAACTGTGGCTGCCGGTGGCCATCGCGAGCTCGGAAGTCGCGCGCGGGCCGGATGTTCTTGCCGAGGAAGCCATTGAGACGGCGTCGCTGCGGATTCTGGCAGTGGATGACGACGCGCTGGTCCTTTTGAATACCGCGGCAATGCTCGAGGATCTCGGCCATACTGTCGCGGAGGCGCATTCTGCGGCGGCAGCCCTCAGGTTGCTGGAGGAGCAGCCGTTCGACCTCGTCATAACGGATCATGCTATGCCGAAAATGACGGGCCTGCAGCTATCGAATACGATCAAAGGCCAGTGGCCGAACGTACCCGTCATTATAGCAACGGGCTACGCCGAACTCCCGGGGACTCGCGACACCAAAATTCTCAGCAAGCCGTTTACTGAAGAAGAATTGGCGAACGCAATAGCAGCCGCTAATGTCGCGTAGGGTCGCCTTAGAGACCACCCCCTCTGAGTTCCTTGATGCGTCAAGCTGGGACAAGACCCTCCAATATTTCTCTCTGAGTGTACTTGCGAAGCGGCAACCTGCTCGGCGGTCAGAAGGGAGTTTTCTATGGAAAGTGTACGTTCAAGCAGCCGAATCGTGCGAGAGGACGACTTCGTTCTTCGAAAGATCGCTCTGGTCGCCTGCCCTACCAGCCTATGCCGCACTTAGCTCCCGGATCTAACTGTTTGCAAGGATTGGGAACCGCGAGGCGCGCAGTCGCGCAGTCAAGCAGGAGTGCGGACAGGCCTACCCAGCAGCGAAACAGAAAAGCGCTGGCGCTGGGTCTTCACCGGGGTTAAGGGCCATGTACGAGCTACCCTGCATGTCCGATTTTCAGCCTGCGCTAATATTGTAAATGAATGGTGAACTGTGCGCACCGACTTCTCCGGGTCTTGCGTTTGGCGTCACTGTGGTTCCCGAAGGGCCGATATACTCCACCAGCGCGAGGCATGACCGCTCAGATTCTGTTGGTCGGCGCCAAGGTTCGCGCACCTCTGCGCCGGCCGCCACGGCACTTTGAGGTGAAATGCCGCTCACCGGAGCTAAAACCCAGCAATTGGCCGACAATCGCCGAATAGCCGATTGGTTGAAAACGTACAGCGAATCCGTTGGGGTTATGCTGGACAACAGGGTAAACAATTCCTTTCGCTGGAAGGGAGGCCGCGATGGTTCGAACGCATTTAGAAGTTGCACAAGCCGTAATCGCAACCGGCTATCTTGTTCGGCATAATTCCATGATCGGAACTGCCAAGTTTCGCCAAGACGTGGATCGTTCAAGGCGCGCAATCGAGACATCGCGCGAACTGCTCAAACGCCTTCGCCAACGTCACCACGATGACATGGCGCGAGGGTGGGAAGATCCGGGCGTGGCAAGCGTCGCCGTCTCCGCCTTTGACGCCGACATTCTCCGCTCGGCATTCCGAGAGTTGGTCAGGCAAACGGGTGTGCCTGAGTATCAATGGCGTGATCTGGCCACGAGCCTGGTACATGAATTCACCGGGTGCGAGCAGATGGAAACTGGCCTGGGGGATTGGATCACCAGCAAGTAGCGCTACAAGGAAACCTTTTTGGGGATTCGGAATTAGGGTCGCATGGCCCGCTTCTTCTTTGATTTAACCGACGATGGCGAAGTCTTTCCCGATCCTGAAGGAACCGAAATTGCGAGCCGGGAAGCCGCTGAAGATGAGGCAGCAAGAGCGTTGCTTGAAATGGCCAAAGACCGGATGCCGGACGGCACTTTCAGAGAGGTTGCCATCCATGTCCGCGATCACACCAGCAAGCTCCTATTCACCGTGAAGGTCACGGTCGACTTGGTGCGTGAGCCGCCCGATAGATGAAGACGCGGCCCTAGCTATTCATTATGGCTGCGCACCAACGCCAGCGGCATGCGGTCGCTGAGGCTGACATCATCCTTTCCGAACATCACGTCAACGCGCCGCATTATTGCTGAGTCCCACTAGCTGCTACAGCGGCTAGTCGAGAAGGCAGGCGCTATCCAGCCCTAAGGGGAGAGCTGGTTCCTTATTCCACCGGATAATGTCGACATCCTTGCAAGATGCACATCATGCCCGCTTTTGCCTCGATCAGGAAATAGTCAGATTCGTACGGAGCAGAGTCTGTACGATTCCAACCCTTTAACTTTGTACACCCCTGATTTGTAATTGGGCGGCCGAGGGGCCGCCGTGCATCAGGTTGCATTTCACTGTCAATCGCGCGCCAGAGGGCGTATCCTGTTGGGCTATGTCCACTACTTCCACATCCAGACCAGCTATACGGCCCTGATCAACGCAAAATCAAACCTTGAAGAGCGGTTGGCGCGCTGGCTCCTAATGTGTGACGATCGGGTCCACGGCGAGCGCCTTGCGATCACCCATGAGTTTCTTGCCGTCATGCTTGGAGCAAGACGCCCAGGCGTTACCGTTGGGCTGCAAGTGCTGGAAGGACGTGGTTTCATCTATTCTCGACGTGGCGAAGTGCACATCAGGGACCGCAGCGGACTTGCGGCCTGCGCAAACGGCACCTACGGCAAGCCAGAAGCCGATTACGTTCGGCTAGTTCGATTATAGCGCTCTAAGTTCGATTATAGCGCTCCAAGCATGCCGGACGTAGACCGCAGTGATCCAAGCACCTGCGCCTCGCGCCAGCAATACAGCCCGTCCCGCCCACATTGCCGGTGACACGAAACGGCTGCGGAAGCCGCGATGCGACCCGATTGCAATCCAACCCTGGGCGCGCACGGATGTTCCGGTCTTAACACTTTCTTGCCCAAAGAACAGCCTCGCGCAGGCCAGGCCCATGCAAGACGCGCGTCTACTCGTGATCGAGGTCTTCTGGGCGCTGAGACCGCGCACCACCATGAGTCCCGCGCGACCCGCCGATTAGCCTTCCTCGGCGCTATTGACGTTCGCAAACCGACCGGCTCATTGGTTGCGGCACAACGGTCCCGGCGGTCTGTCGTAAGGCCCCGCCGATGCGTACGGCGGGTTCGCACGCTGGAGCCCCTGCGCGGCTACACAGCGAAACCGGGTAAGCTCAAAGCCACTCAGCTTCCCTGAAGGGTGATGCTCAAGCTCAGCAGCCTTTCACCAGCCTCGTCCCTGACATAGATCGCCAATTGCTGCCCATCGGGGTCCTTGAAGAATTCAAGCGCCAAATCTCTGAGCCCGTCCATGCCCTCTCGGCATGCTTCCTCGATCCCATCACATTCGATCCCCTCATCGTCTTTTATGAGCTCGTCGCGGACACTGCTGTCAAAGAAATATCTCGCCATGGAACACCTCTATTGGCGCAACACGTCAGCGGCCCTTTGGTGCAGATACATCCCATCAAAATCCCCGGCGCGAACGAGCCCTGACCAGTCGGTTGCATGAAAATGCGAGCCCACGGTGGATATCAGGCCGTCGCGTCTAAGATCCTGAAGAACTCGGTTCACGTGTACGGTGGAAAGGCCGAGCGCATCACCGAGCGCAGCCTGCGTTATCGGAAGGCGGGCCACATGATCTTCTATGCGGCCGACTGCGCGGAGGCGGACAATAAGTTCGCACAAAATATGAGCCATGCGAGTATAGGCGTCGCGTCTTCCGACGTTGGTGACCCACTCTCGATAGATCGCCGCATCGACAAGCGTCGAGCGCCAAAACACTGTGGTTATCGAAGGGTGCTGGTCGCAAATAGAGCGAAGAGCGTCGTGCCGCATGAAGCCCACCCGAGAGGGCATTAGAGCCGTAAAGGTGCAATCCATGACCGACAGATGCAGTCCATGAAGGTCGGGAATGTCGCCGGGAACAAAAAAGGAGGTGATTTGGCGTTTGCCGTCGCCTGTCATTTTGGTCGAGCCTATCATGCCGTCAAGAACAACAAACGAAAGCGTCGGCTGGTCGCCATCGCGCAGAATGTCTGCGTTGGCCTGATATTGCTTCTCCTCAATCCGGGCATTTCCCAAAATTGCAATATCTGGTTCTGCGAGTTCCGAGATGGTCTGGAGCTTGCGGATCAAAATGTTCGAGGAAGGAACCTGCGCCATGAAGAACCTGTTGGGGTTGGCGCCCAACTTACAGCGGGCGCTAATGTTCCGCCGCGCTGCCCAGAGCAGACGGCCCGTGGCCAGCCAGCGCGACCGACCTGCTTTCTTGCCAGCGTCGAGACGTCACTATCATAGTTGATTGTGGCTGCCGCTGACCTTGCGTAAGGGACATCCATCGCAATCGTCTAACAAGGAAATGGTATGTTGTATCCGGGCCGATTTTTGGAGCCGAGCGATGTTGAGATGCTGGCCCACGTTTGTCACACGGTCTGCAACGAGCGCGGCGTACCTCTCGCTTCGGAGAGAGGAGAGCGCATAGCTGCGCACGTGCTCAGGCTGTTCATGAACGGCTTGACTGGGCCGAATGAACTGCTTGACGCTGAGAGGAACTGGGCTAGGCGGCCTGACCTTCCGGTCGAGCAGATTGATATCAACTACACAGGTATGAGAAAGGCCGCGTGATCCAGTTTGGTTTTTGCAGCCGGCACTTGGGGAGATGCCGCGTGACCGGGAACAAACCTTGCTTTTGAGAGTTTGTAGAGCCGTTTCAGCGGACGACTGACCGAAATGCTCCTCGCCGTGAAGAGTGCCATCTCGAGGGCCGTTTTGGCTGGCAGGCGTGCCAGTGCGGAAGTGTTCGGTGTGGTTGACCTCACGACCAAAGCGGGTGCCAAAATCGCTCCCATCACCTTGGGAATGGCCATTCAATTCGTGGCGAACGCATCGGTGCTGGATACGACGTTCGCCGAGCCATGGTCTTCTACGGCGAACCGGCGACGCCGAGCCTAAGGGCGAGAGAGTGCGAACGCTTATGGGCGCAGTTTGGCGGCGCGCTCCTGCGACCGTAATCCCACCATCTTCCGGACGATGTATGTCCGAACAGGCACATTCTTCCTTCGGGGTGGCCGACCTTCCGCGCTGTGTTTGGATGACCATGAGCGCCCATGGATGGTCTGATGACAGCGCACAGACCCAAGAAGGTCGCGCCCGTTACTACCCGCTTTGTACGCTTCTGGTACTTGTCTTTTTCAGAAAGTGCGCCACAGAATAGACGATTGAGGTTCTGTCTCTCTGGGAGGATGGGATGGACATTCAAACACCTGTCCGGCCTGCGCAGACGACGGCCAAGGAGCTGGTTCGAGAGAGCCTTTTGGGCCCTCAACCGGGCGCCATAATTTCCGTGAAAGCAACCATTACAGCAGTGCGCGAGCGCGGCCTTTATCTCCATGAGACGGACTGCCAGTTGGTCGCGATGATCGTCGATTGTGCCACGAAACGGGAGCTTTTCGTTGCGTTCGACGTGCGCGAATCCTGATGCCCCTTCGTTGGTTCAACCCGCCTGTCTACGTCAAGACCGACAGACCGGGATTCCGCCTTGGGATCAGCCGTATCGACACTGCCGCCGAGGAACTACTGAAGTGGTCCAACCGTGGCCCCAAATGGCGACTGGCGGCGGAGGCCTGCCTGACGGCGATGGATGGCAAGATGCCGACCAACGACTTCCGTGTACTCTTCGAGGATGCGGCTGAGGAGGAGGAAATGCTGCTGCCCGATTAGCAATGTTAGGGGCGTCGAGGAACATTCGCAGCCGGCCACCGTTGCATGCCCGGATACCAACGAGCGAAGCTGGCGTCGAATGAACTCAGGTGCCGTCCTGGTCGTGGAGGATGAGAGCCTTATCCTCCTGGATATCGAACACTCGCTGCGTGAAGCCGGGTTCGAGGTGATTGCCGTCTATAAAGGGGACAATGCCATCGCGACCTTTGATCGTAACCCGGATGGTGTCGCAGCCCTCCTGACCGATATAAGGATCGGAGAAGGCCCCACTGGCTGGGACGTCGCCCGTCACATGCGGACCGTCAACCCCAGTTTGCCAGTCATTTACATGAGTGGCGATGGTGCGGAGGACTGGCCGTCACTTGGAGTGCCAAACAGCCTCATGATAACCAAGCCGTTCGTTATGCCCCAGATCATCACGGGCCTCGCAAACCTTCTCAATTCACAAGCAGGGCTGGCAGCTCCTGGCTGACGTGCCCCCCAGTCACACGATCCCCTCGCTCAGACATTTGCATCAGACATTCCGATCTCCTAAATTAGCCGCGTGGTGCAACTGCGATACGGCTTAAGGCAAGACTCGGACGAGAGCTGGACGGTATTCGACGTGTTTACCGGCCAGCCAGCCGATGCATGGGGGGCACCGGCGGAATATTTGGATCAGGAATACGCCGAAGATCTGGTAGGCATACTGAATGCCGAAGACCTCAAGCGTCGATTGTCGCGAGGGAGGGTCGTATGATGGCAACCCACTGGTTCACCCCCGGTTCCCGTCATCGGGGGGCGACCCGGCATGACCTACAACGTCAACAGCGTGGAGGTCGCTTCCGAATATCTGGTGAAATGGACAAAGCGTGGCCCTAAGTGGAACCAAGCTGTCCGCGCCTGCATGGCCGCTATGGCCGGTGAGGCGACGGCTCAAGAGGCGCGGAGGTGCTTCGAGGAGGGGCAGTTCCGAGCTGCTCATGAAAAGACTGACTAGCCCGCCACCCCGTCGACACCTGCGGGCAGCATTACCGGATGGGTAGCTCGCTGAAGACCAAGCCAGATACAAACGTGGCGGAGTTCACGGGCCGGACCTAAGTCCCGCCGCCAAAACGCATTGGTCCGAGCTTGGCTTCCGGTAAGGAACTGTCTCGGGAGATCGATGTTGCGTGGGCGGCCACAGCTACGTCCCTCCCCGCGGTCGTCGGTTCGCACGGGGGGCGAACCCTAGCCTTGAAAGGGATTGTAGCGTGGGATGGACCTATGACTACCCAATCTTCTACAACCGTCACGGGGCTTACCCTGACCGCAGTTTGCCGGATGGATCAAACTCCCCACAAAGGACTTTCAATGCCCATACCTGACGAGTTGGGAGATGCGGAGCTCGTTTTCGACTGCCCCAAATGCTGCCATCCTATTGTAAGGCGAGGATCATGGTTCAAGGTAATATCCATGTTTCGTTGCGAGGCCTGCAATGCCAAGATTCGTCTCGGCTACCCAGACAAGCTGGTGTTGTTCGAACGGCATCGCCATCTGATAAAAATCCCACCAGCGGATGCATCCGCTTTTTGAATGAGACCGTAGCTCCGCGGACCTACTCTGGAATTCCGGCGTCGAAGTGAGCGATGGCTTCGACGAAAATGCGGTAAAGGCTATCCACATCCTCATCCAGCTCTATTCTCTTGATGCCGACCGCTTTGGCGTCGGCTAGCAGCTTGTGGGTGAGTTCACCGATTGAGACCGCGTCGGGAGGCGCCGTCTCTGGGATGTCGTTAGCAATCCACTTGTGCAGAAAGTTGATGCCGCGTGTGCTCATCTAAAGTTCCACGAGCCGCGAAGAGCACAGAACGCAAGCACAGCGACAGCGGCCGAGATCAGAATTCCTTTCGGGTTCTGCCACCTTGGTGGAGGGCGAGGTACTAGTTTCTCGGCATGATCGCTCATATCGAGACAAGCTACGCCGGGAGATTAGGTTCCGCTTATCTTTGACGCGTTCGGTCATCGGCAGGGCTGCCGAAGAGGCAAGCTGGAAACCGCAGCTAGTCGGCTTTGTGCCTACCGCTTAACCTTTGTTATTGCAGTGGTGCTGCCCTGCGGTATTTACGCTGCGCCGCTGCGTCCTATGATCGGTCAGCGAGAGCTTCCGAAACTTGAGCACGTGAAGGAATGGACCTATTTTGGGTGATGCCGATGCTGGTCATTGTCCACCTTTCGAGTGTCGCGAACGCCGCAGATCAACAGGATGGATTTGATCGTGAAAGGAAGCCGACCGAGTATTTCGTTGTTGGATTTCGACATACTCTCCCGGGCTCTTACGTCAGCCGTCCGGGATAGCCCGGACTCCAATTGGAAGGTCCAGGCGCGCGAGCTTGTGCGCCTCTACACTGGCAAAAAGTCAGCCGACGAAAATTTGATCGCAGCATTGGTTCATGCCAGTCGCGCCCAGTTGGACTTGGAGGAATCCAAGGCCGGTCGGCCCGGCAAGATTGATTGAATACCTCCACTTGCTCGACGTGCTTTATCACCGGATTCTGGATGGCGTTTCTAAGGCAAGGCTAGAAATGCAGCGCGACGGAATTTGACCTCACAACGCCTCACCTCAGCTCAAAACACGCTCATTACCAGCGGGTGCTGCATGGAATAGTTCCGGCAAATCGAAGTTCGGCTCCGAACGGAGACGGACATGGCAGTGACCCAACGTGCCAACGACAATCGAATGCCAGAAAAGAAGCCGTTTGGCCGCGCGGGGGAGATGTCGCGCGAGCAGGCGGAGGAAGCAGTCAGGTCGCGACGAAGGTACAAGATGGCGAGACGGGCACGGGAGTCGAAGCGAGGCTCGGCCATGCCTCGCATCGTTGCTGTCAGAAGCCAAGACTAGGCCGTTGCCGCTTCCGCTGGTCAGGCAAAATGAAGACGGGCAGGCCGGGGCGTCAGAATGTCGGTTTAGTACAAACCCGAGCTCGGTACGTTTCCAACTCTGACATTTCTTCCAAGTCTTTTGTAATCACGGTGGCGGGGGCTCGCCGTGCATCGATTCGCATTCTCCTATGATTGTCGCGCCAAGAGGCGTAGCGTCACAAGATCGTCTGCACGTTTTTACGGGCGCGGACGGCAAGGAGATTGGAAAGCTCTTGCCCCAGGCGGGATTGAGCCATGACCAATCCAAAGAACAATTCCTATAAAAACGGATTGCTGTGTCGGCTCAACCCCGATGACCTAGCGCTTCTGCAGCCACACCTTGAGCCATGTGCCCTCAATTTGAGAATGAATCTGGAGCAAGCCGCTTCGGAGATCACTACGGTGTACTTCCTGGAGGACGGCATCGGTTCTGTGGTTGCGAGGACCTTGGGGAGGGAAGCCGAGGTTGCGCTTATCGGTTTTGAGGGAATGACTGGTGCGGCGCTCGTGATGGGGGCTGACTATGCCGCGCATGAATGTTTTGTCCAGCTGCCCGGCAACGCTTTCAGGATCGGAGCTGAGCCATTCAAGGCGGCACTCGCGAACAGCCCGACGCTGCGCCTCTTACTCTTGCGCTATGTCCAGTATCTCCACATCCAGACCAGCTATACGGCGCTGATCAACGCGCGCGCAAACCTTGAAGAGCGTTTGGCGCGATGGCTTCTAATGTGTGATGATCGGGTCCACGGTGGACGCGTTGTGATCACCCATGAGTTTCTAGCCATCATGCTGGGCTCGAGGCGTCCGGGAGTTACCGTTGGGCTTCAGGTGCTGGAAGGACGCGGGTTCATCTATTCCCGACGTGGCGAAGTGCGTATCCGGGACCGCAGCGGCCTTCTGGCATCTGCAAATGGCACCTACGGTCAGCCGGAGGCAGACTACGTGAGGCTGCTTGGAGACATCCGCTCGTCTCCAGACCTGACTTAGATCATTGGTGAGCACAACCGGTTGCCATTAGAGATCATCTCGCAATCCGGCGCTTCAGATCGACATCCTTCAGGGAGATCAACGTCGTTGGCATACTATACCTTGGCCTTACGCCACCCAGCCCACCACGCTTCCCATTCCAAGCAGAACCATCTCTCCCCTCGAGGTTGCATGGAAAATCACCAGCACAGATTCAACTGTCATATTGAGCGACGGATCGTGGGGAGTTTGGGATTGCGTCGCCAATAGGCCGGCGTCGCCAATACCCGGCAAGGTTAGGCGGTGGCGACCTTCTCGGGTGCACTGCCCACACGGCCGAAGCGGCGGCACACGTCCTGACGAGATTGCCAGGGCGGACTTGATGCCGTCGCTATCCGCATAGCGGGCATTGTCAGATCTGCGGGGACCTGATCGATCTCCGCCTACGCCCGCAGCAGTGGGCAATTAGGTGATCAATAAACGAAGGTGCTACATCGGGCTGACTTTTCCCATTCCCAACGCCTCAGCGACATCGAGCTTTCGCGTGCGATCCGTGCCAACCTTATGCGCCAGCGGGCGTGTCTTGCTTGACGAGCTTGCTTGCGTCCGCATGGAAGTCAGGGACGCCTCTGCTGTTCGCTCATCTACGGTCGGACTTTGCAGAAGCTTCGCTTCAAGCACTAGCGACGCCCAAGGCCCCCCAAATCAAGCCGTCCTGTAAAGGCTGAAGTGTCTGTCCCACGACCAGGGAACATGTCTCTGAAATGGAAGTTCGGGACGCGATTGGTAAGGAAATCTCCTTGAAACAGCCGAGCAAGGCCCCGCCACCGATTTCGAGACCCGGTGCCGGGCCACCTGCGATCAAATCTTTTGGTAGCGCTGGAACCTGTTTCTGAAATCCAAGTTAAGTTCAGCTTGGTTATCAATCCCCACCAAGCGTAGGCGAGCAAGGCCCGTCGCTGTTGTTGTGTGCTCAGCGGCGGGCTTACTTCATTTAACCTCACGATTTCGCCTCACGGATCGCCCGCAAAGTCGCGTGGCCTAGCTTGTCCTCTCGCTTCAAGGTCTTCACACGTCCGACAAGGTCGACGGTGGTGGGGATAACGCTGATTCTGGCGTCGGCAGTTTGAGTTACGCGACCTGATGCCGCTCTCCCAGAAACTATCTTCGGTTGAGCCAGGGCGTTGGTTCATCGTTGCCGCCCACTATCGGTGCGAAGGTTGCCAGCGTTTACACCGCCTTCCTTATCCAGAAAAGGTGGAACTGTTCGAAAGATACGCCCAAGGGTGTGAAGACGGGCTCGGCAGCATCGACAGTGGGCCCGCACCGCTTGGGTGAGGACCGATGCGGGCCCGGCCAAGGGTTGCCTTTCCTTGGCCAGCAGCGTGCGGGGCGCTGCCGCCAAGAACTGAGCATGAGTAATAAGGTTCCGCCGATACAAAAAAGCCCGCCAGCCGTCAGGCCAGTGGGCAGTTCTCATGGGGAAAGCACCGAATGGGAACAGTGCAATGACCCAATCTCGACAGCGCGGTTTTTGTTCGAACGACCTAGCGTCGTTGCCTTGTAAACCGTACGGCAACCCTTCCGGCCTTTCGATTTTTGCCCGATGGCTCGCTATCTGCGGCCCTGTCACCTCAAGGTTTAGGCGTGACGCGCTTGGGAGGGGCCATGGCTGACACCGAGATCAATCAAAACGAGGCGCGAAAGCGGCCCTTCCCCCTGCCCTGAACCGTGGGGTGCGTATCTTGGACATCGTCGCGAGATCACGAACTTCCCCAACGCTATCGGATCTGGCTCGCGAGCTTGGAATCGCGCGTTCTTCTGCGCATGCGCTATGTTCGACGCTCGTACACTTGGAGCTCTTGATACGCCGCGGCGACCAGACCTTCCAGTTAGGCCCCCCGTCATGCGATGGTCGAACGCCTTTGCCCAGCAATCCGACGTGGCGACGGAGTTGGCGAGACGGAGTTGCCCGGGGGCAACAATTATCCTTTCGGTGCTCGAAGGGAGAGAGGTCTTCTATCTCGCCGCACGCAATTCGAGCGTTAGCCATTCGCTGATCCAGTTCCGTCCAGGAATGCGTTTGCCCGCAGCCTTTACGGCCACCGGCAAAGCCTTTCTCAGCCAGATGAGCGATTTCGAAGTACGGCGGCTCTATGCCGATGGTCTTCCCGAGCCTCGAACACAGAAAGCGTGCAAACTATTGACGACCTCATTGCTGAAATGCGCGATATCCGCACGAATGGCTTCAGCTGCGACGACCAGCAGGTTGCGGACGGGATCATCTGCTTTGGGGCCCCGGTGCTGAATTCCCTTGACCGCCCAATCGCGGCGATCGCCGGGGCAATCGTTTGACGCATTGCGGAAGCCGAACTAGCCGCTTCATTAATCACAGGCATTCGAGGCTTGGCCCAAGGGCTCACGAGCAGCTTGCCTTCGCCGGAACCTAGTCCCCTCAGGGAACAAACAGATCGAGCTCCAGTTTGGCCTTCCAAGCAAGCAGGCGCGATAGATGGAGCACGCCATGAGACATTCACACGTCACGACGGCCGCGGCCGCTTTCATAGCTCTGACCTTCCCCGCGTTGGCCCAGACAAGCGGAACACCGGCCCCCTCGACACCCGCACCCCCTCCGGCCACCGAACAGCCGGTCGGCGGGCAGTTGCCGGATATCAACCGACAAGCGGACGGACCAACACGCGAAATGATCCGCCAGATGGTTGAGCAAGCGGTCCGGGAGAGAATGAAGCAGGATCGCGGTTCTGAGGAAGGTTTCCGCGATGAGGAAGATCGCTACATGAACCAGGACGGCCGCATCAAGGATGCTGACCGCCCCGATGAAGCTAGCCGTCATGGCGACCATTGGCTAAATCGTGGCGACTGGGGCAGAGGACACAGAATGGCTCGACACCGTGGTCACCAAATGATGCGCGGTGCCGGCATGCGACTGGTGTTTGGACTGTTGGACACGGATGGCGACGGTTCATTGTCCCAGAACGAGGTTGAAGGCGGGGTCGGCAGGATCTTCAGCAACATCGACGAGAATGGTGATGGCAAGATCGATCTGGACGAAATCCAGTCCTTCATGCACGGCTCCAACATGCATGGCCGAAACAGCGAAGACATGCCGTAGCTGTTTAGAGGTGAGGACTTACTTCAGACGGAGCGGCGAGCGGGCGGCGTCGAGCGCGAGCGGGTGGAAGTAATGGCGTTGCGCTATCGGGCGCGACGTGCCAGGGGGTTGATCCTTCAAAGCCATGGAAAGCCGAATCAATCCTACTTTGTCCATGAGCACCCGCAATTTGGGCTGCCGCGCGACCCAGAAAGTTCGAAAAGCTTCCAGGAACCCCAGGGGAATTGGCGGCGACATTGCGGCCCCACGGATAACGCAGCGAACGTCGGCGAAAAAGCGGCCAATGTCGTCGGCAAAAGTATGTCCGAATGACTGTCGGCTGCAGTGTCGTGGGAACGAAAAAAGAAACTTTCGTGTGCGATTTTTGCACACGGTTTCCCGCAATTATCTGAAAGGCTCTTCCGGAAATCTGCCCATTCGGGAGCACCCTCCCGAATGGCGGCTTCTGCCGTCGAGGTAGAAATGACGTCATGTCGCCTTTTTCTGGATTCGACATATTGCTCGACCAGCATTGCAGACCTCTTGCAGCAATCTTATCTGTAAACATCGGGTTTCTCCAGGCGGCCGAGGCCGCATTCGTCGGCGGCGCCATACTTCAATTGGTGAACCCGCGACACGAGCGTTAGCTCGTGGCCAAAGCTGCTGTCGGGTATTTTGTTCCGGATAGCCGAGGCTTGGCAATTCCCAGCATTTCTGCTGAAGTTGGCGTTTTGGAGCGGGGTGGAGATGGTTCGGAATTTCTGTTGAATGCCCTGCGCGACGTCCGCCTGACGCTGATGTGACCTAATATCGTTCTTTGCCGACACCCTTGCTGTCTCTGTGGGATCATGGTCTCCGGCAAGTGACGCCGCCAACCCGGTAACCGTGAGCCCCGGACCGAAATAAGTTCATGGTTGTCGGGGCGTATGTTTTGTCACGGCCTTCGACGATGGATAATTTCTTCAATAAGCTTCGCGTCGGCTTCGTGTTCCGCGGCCCGCGTAGCCATTTGGCTGGCCAAGCTATGTCTTTCCCGAGCGGCTTCTCGTTTCGCCGTCCGTTTCGCCAACTCGGCCCGCTGCTGGTGCGCTCTTAGAAGGCTCCAAAGGGCCTGTTCCGCATCGTCCGCCTGGGCCTGCATCAAAACGTCCGCTCCGAATGCATGTCCGGTGTGACAACGGTAACGGGTAATCGGCCCGTCTTCGATCTCCCAAAGCGGTCCGTGACATTCGGGGCAGACAAATATCGAGGGGATGCCAAGCTGGCGTTCTGTCTGTTCCATTGTGCTGTGCTCCTGAGCAGCAATCGCAGCCTCAAGGCGGATGACAGGCGGGATTTCTGGTGTCGGCCCTGCGAGTTCGGACGCAAGCCTGCGCAACAGGCCAGCCATTTCGGACAGGGCGACGCAATGGTCGACTTCCACATTCTGCAAGGCGCTCAGCGGCATATCGGGTACTGCAGCGTCGTCGGGATCTTGGACCACGCTGACCCCTCCGCAAATCTTGATGGCGCGCAAGCCGGCGGTCCCGTCGGAGAGGCTGCCCGTGAGCACGACACCAATCACGCTGCCGCCAAAGCTGCAGGCCGCTGATCGAAAAAGGGGATCGATGGCAGGGCGCGCCAAATTCTCCCGCGGCCCGCGCCGCAGCAGCATGTGATCATCATGTAAAAGCAGGTGAGCTCCGGGCGGTGCAACGAAGATGTGCCCGTTTCTGACCTTCGTGCCGCTGGCGGCATTCGCTACCGGCATGTTGGCAGCGCGACCGAGAATGTCGCCGAGGTAACTCGTGAGACCGACGTGCTGTACGATGAGGAGGGCCGCCGGAATGTCCGGCGAAATATCCCTGACAAGTCTCTTCAGCGCGTCGAGGCCCCCCGCCGAGGCTCCGATTGCGACAATGCACCGGTTCTCGCAACCGTAGGCACGGACCTTCTCCGACTGCCCCGCATGTTCCGACTCTGATCGTGGTGCGGCGGTGGCCATATGTGCTTCACCCACTCAACAAATAGCGAGCACTCCGGCCAGTCCGCTGCTGCCAGTCGGATGCCCTGCTTTCGTCGTTAGCTTCCTGACCCGAACATAGTTGCCCGCAATGAGGTCAGTCCAAACTAACGCTTACGTGCGCGTTTGACAGCAGCCTCGGCCACGGCCGGGGCCTCCTGAATGCTTGCCGCGCCGCCAAAATCCGCGTTCTTGGTTCGGCCAGCTCCCGGACCGGCACCTAGATCAGCGCCCGTGATCGGATCGGACGCCGGATCAGAAAGAGTACGGTCGGCCATCTTGGCCACCACCTTCATGTCTCTGGCGCCCATTTTGACGGTTGCCAAGCCGTCTCCGCCGTCGACGGGCATCACCTCTTCAAGGTCATCGATCCGATCCCACTCTTCGCCGGAATTCCATGGACCATTGGTATCGCCGTCACCTTGAGAGGTGTTGACGTACATGCTGGCGTACCTCTCGATGCCCGGGAGCTTGCCTGACGGGAAATTGTTTTCGATGGCGTAGAGTGCTTTCTCAAATGACTTTTGATGAGCGATCTCGCGTGTCATCAGGAAGCCGAGCGCGTCCTTGATGCCCGGATCATCGGTGATGTGGATGAGGCGTTCGTAAACGATCTTGGCGCGCGCTTCAGCGGCGATGTTCGACCGCAAATCCACGGTAGGTTCACCGCGTGAGTCGACATAGGCCGCGGTCCAGGGAACGCCGGCTGAGTCGCACAGCGCGGGAGCACCGCCAAACAGGATGGATTCCTTGGCTGTCGTACCGCTGGCGCCGATCATCACATAAAGGTCCGCTTCTTTCATCTGGCCTTCGGCAAGTTGTGCCTTGAGCCCCTTGTTCAGCATGGTGACGATCGATCCCACCACCTCAAGGTGGCTGAGTTCTTCAGTGGCTATGTCGAGCAACATGTCGCGACGGCCAAGATCATCCTCGCCGAGGCCTTGCGTGAAATAGCGCATCGCCGCGGCAAGCTCACCATCGGCGCCACCGAATTGTTCCATGATCATGCAGGCCAGGCGGGGATTAGGCTCCGAAACGCGGACGGTGTATTGCAGGCGCTTGTTGTGCATGAACATTGGCAATCCTCCAGGGGGTTGGGTTGCCCAACATCCGCCTGCGAGGATTGTTCCATATTGCATCGAGTGACGCAGTGGCCGATCCGCGAGGCCATGGCGCGCTAGGGGTGAAATTCGTGTCGGGACGCACATCAATGAGCGCCTCCAGATGGGAAAAGACTGGTCGCGCACGTTTTCCTCCGGGTACTGGAACGAACATGTTGTCGGGACTAACCCACGATGAAAGCGGCGAAAAAACTGCTGAGGCTCTGCATTCGTCTGCAGGTCACAGCGATGGGATGACAGATCCCGAATGGCCACAGCAAAGTCCGGCGCCAGGCGCCAAACCACAGTTCGAGCCAGGCAGCGGAGCTGCAAGATTGGTGACCCGATCCCCGCGTGAGCCCTCCCACGGCGTAGGCGCTTGATCACCAGCAGGCGATATAATCGAGGCGATAGCATCGATGGGCAAGAAGGCCAAGCAGAACACCGCGTCTCGGACGGATCGCGAAAGGGCCATCGAAGCGAACTACTTTGCCCGAAAGTGCGGCCTCACCAAGGACGAGGCACTCAAGATTCTCAGGTCGCAGGATCGATGAAGAAGCGAAACGGCGGTCGGGCGGCCGGTAGGAGCAATCGTCGCTCGATCGTCGCAACCGATGGCGGCGGATGATCTAGTTCACCCCGACACACCTTTTCAACAATCCGCTTCAACCATCCGGGCATGCCGCGGGCCGGGTCCCGTTTAGACCGGCAGAGGCAGCCGAGCGACCATTGTGGCTTGCAATATGTGCCGAAAAGCGCGCGATCTGGTCTCACAGCAGCTTGCCCACAAAACGCTGAAGAGGTCGTTCCGGCGCCGCGGGCCCCGACCGCCGTCTTATCAACATTGATCGGCGAAAGCGTGACCAGCAATCGACTTCGATAGGCGAGAACGCCGGTTAAGGCGCGGCAGGCGGCTTGACAAGCGGCCGCGAGGCTAGCCAGGCGCAGAGGCGACATGGCGCCGGTTGTGCCGACCAGAACGGAGCGAGATCACGGTCCTTGCTCGTGTTCCCACCATGTCTTTGAGGGCGAGGAACAACCGATGGCCTTGGTTGTTAGAGCTGCATATGCCGCGAAGCATTGAACTCGAAGTGGGACATGGAGATGGCGACGAAGAAAAGCGCCCAGAGCAGCACAAAGGGCCTGGAAGATCTATTTTACGAAGCCTTGAAGGACATATACTACGCGGAGCGTAAGATCTTAAGTGCCCTCAAGAAAATGGCCAGGGGTCCCGAATCGCAAGAGTTGACCGCCGCGTTCGAGAAGCACCGCGACGAGACTGAGGGTCAGGTTGAGCGGCTGCAGCAGGTGTTCGAGATTTTCGGCAAGCGCGCGCAGGGCAAGACCTGTCCCGCGATCGACGGCATCATTGAGGAGGGCGGGGAGATACTGGAGGAGTTCCAGGCGGCGCCGGCCCTCGACGCCGGGCTTGTTGCCGCTGCCCAGGCCGTCGAGCATTATGAGATCGCCCGTTATAGGACATTGGTAACCTGGGCAAGGCTGCTCGGCTTGAATGACGCGGTTCCGCTGCTGCAGCAGACGCTCGACGAAGAGAAGGCAACGGACGAGGCGTTGACGCAGCTTGGAGAAACCAACGTAAATGAAAGGGCGCTGCAAGATGCCGCTTAGATCTAGCTGAACGCGTTGGGCGGGAGGGAGATCGAGTCCATCGACACCGTCGATCAGGTTGGCTGGCGCTGCGTGCATGAGCAAATAGTTGATACGGTCGTTGCACCGAACCGTCCGAGGCGATCATTCCTGCGCGAACAACTCGCCTTGCCCATGAATGGTTGCAGGAACATCCGTGGCAGCTTGGGATCAGCGCCCATGGTAGAAACCAAAGGAACAATCAACCCGAGCTTCCGCTCGATATCGTTGCTCGAAACTGTCGGAGCTCTGGCCGGACGCGCCAGCAGCGCCGCGACGCTCGCTTCCATCTGCCCTCGGCGAGGCGCGCGGAATCGCTCGATCGTGCGGCCCGATCGCAGCGACACCGCTGTTTCGTCCGGCTCCGCGTGCAGACAGGATGAGGCGCGACTGTCACTGCAGTTTTCAGGTGCCAGGTGAGGGTTCTCGTCACCGGCGCGTCGGGTCTGATTGGAGCTTCGCTTTGCGCGCGCCTGGCCGCCGATGGATATGAAATCGTTCGCGTGCTGCATCGTGCCGGCACTGCGCCCTTCACCGGCTTGCCGCCTGTCTTGCTAGACATGGCAAAGGCGCTGCGGACGCAGGACTGGAGCCCGCACCTCATAGGCGTCGATGCAGTCGTCAACTGCGCCGGCGTGCTGCAGGACAGCACGCAAGAAAGCACTGGCGGAGTGCATGCGGGCGGCGCATCGGCCCTCTTTGCCGCCTGTGAGCAGGCAGGCGTGAGAAAAGTCATTCACTTCTCGGCAATCGGGGTCGATCGGCTGCAGCCGTCCGCCTTCTCGGCCACCAAGCTGGCTGGCGACCAGGCGTTGATGGCGCGCGATTTGGACTGGGTCATCCTGCGCCCGTCGGTCGTGCTGGGCCGGCCGGCGTTCGGCGCGAGTGCGCTGTTTCGCGGACTGGCCGCATTGCCACTGTTGCCGGTGATGCCCAGCACGGGTCGGCTTCAGGTCGTACAGTTGGATGACGTGATCGCCACTGTCCTGCATTTTCTCCGGCCCGATAGCGCATCGCACCTTGCGCTTGACCTTGCCGGACCTGAAGCGCTGCCGATGAGCAAGGTGGTCGGCCTCTACCGCCGCTGGCTCGGGTCGAGACCGGCTGGAGAGTTCACTCTGCCCGGTAGCGTCGCGGCCGGCCTGTACCGGGTCGGCGATGCGGCGGCTCTGCTCGGCTGGCGACCGCCGATGCGCAGCAATGCGGCCAAGGAAATCGTGCGGGGCGCTGTCGGCGACCCGCAGGCGTGGATCACAGCGACAGGGATCCAACCATCCAGCCTCGAAGCGGCGCTAAAGCTCAATCCCGCGACGGTGCAGGAGCGATGGTTCGCCCGTCTCTATTTTGTCAAGCCGGCGATCTTTACTGTCCTGCCCTTCTTCTGGATCATGACCGGCATCATTTCCGTGACCACCGGCTGGCGCCGCGGGGTCGACTTGCTGGTCGGCACGGCCATCGGTCCGCTGGCGGAACCGGCGGTCATCGCCGGAGCGCTGGCCGACATGGCGGTCGGCGCGTTGATCGCCTGGCGACCGACCAGTCGGCTGGGGCTGTTCGGGGCGATTGCGGTGGCTCTTTTCTATGCGATCGCGGGGACCATGCTGCGACCAGAACTGTGGAACGAGCCGCTCGGCCCATTCCTGAAGATCCTGCCGATCCTGGTTCTGCATTTTGTCGCGCTGGCGGTCCTGGAGGAACGCTGATGACCTACTTCATGCTCAAGTTCCTGCATGTCGTCGGCGCGGCCGTGCTGCTGGGCACCGGCGCCGGCATCGCCTTCTTCATGCTGCTCGCTCACCGGACCGGAAATTCCGCGACCATCGCGGCGGTCGCACGCATCGTCGTGATCGCCGATTTCATCTTCACTGCAACCGCCGTCGTCGCCCAACCTGTCACCGGTGCATTCCTCGCCTGGCATTCCGGCTATTCGCTGACCGAGGGGTGGATTGTGCTTTCGATCCTGCTCTACTTCATCACCGGGCTGTTCTGGCTTCCAGTCGTGTGGATGCAGATCGAGATGCGCAATCTCGCTATGCAGGCCGCGGCAGCGAAGCAACCTCCACCACAACGCTATGACACCTTGTTTCGGCTCTGGTTCGCGTTCGGCTTTCCTGCCTTCGCGGCTGTTCTCGCCATCTTCTGGCTGATGATTTCGCGGCCTTCGATCGATTGGTTCGCCTTGTAGCACCGGACTTCGTCTCCCTCGTCACGGTCTGCAACATCGTTGCGCCTAACAAATGGGCGGCGATGGAGCCAGCCGCAGACTGCCTCGTTCCGTTCCTACATACCGGGTGGCTATGGTTGCACAGGTTCCCGGCCATCGCCGGAGCACCTCTGTGGCGGGAGGCTGACGGGACTTTGATTGCCGACGACACGTCTATCCACGTCGCCCGTGCACGGCTTCGAAATGCATCGTCGGCGACTTCGGTGGCAACTTGCGGCATTGCAGCCCGAGCTTGTCGTCACCGAGCACGGCGCTCCCGCATGCCGCGGGGCCTCGATCGTGTTGCCGAGCGGTTCGGCGAGGTCGCCGTCCGGCCGCAGTCGAGATACGCGCCGTTTGACCACCGTCGACGAAGGCCACATCTACCGGCAGGCCTGAGCAAATCAGCGACCGCGTTTCCCGCAGTCCTTTCATTCGGCGATCTCTGCTGCGGATCCATCGCCGGCGTGACCCGTGCCTTCAGGAGGCAGTTCGGCCGCTTGGTGTCGGGCGCTCTCAGCCTGGGGGCAATGGGCGACGCCCGGCGAACCGGCTCGGCGCAAGTACCCTGCGCTGCCAATACGACAAGGCGCAGGCTGCCCTGATCGATGATGGTCAGCGCGCAGCTGGCGAGAGCGCGTCGCTGCTGCCACCCTCTTTTGGTGGACGAGGCATACAGGTGACCTTGTCGATCATTCCGAGCACCGCCTGCGGGTCACTGTGGTGGGCCATGTGCCCGGAATTCGGGATTATTTCCATCAGTGACCCTGAAATTTCGGCATGCAAGCGTTCCGCTTCACGCCGAGCGTCGAACAGCCTGTCCCCTGCTCCAGCCACGATTCCGGTCGGCACGTCGATGTCCCGATAGCTAGGCTTCGTAAACAGCGCCGCGCTGAGCATCAGGGCTGTCTCCACACAGACTGAGCGCAACTGAGAGGGGCGGCTGGCGACCTCCTTTGTGCTCACTGAAAAAACGTTCGAGATCGGCCCGGGCCGGAATATCTTTCGCATGGCCGACGGCCAGCCGAGCCTTACTGCGAGCGGCAGCAAGGTGTGAAGAAATGCCGAGCCCATCAGCGGTATGGCCGGTAGTGCTGCAAGAGCGAGATCCAGCCTCGGTGAGGGATAGTAATATCCAGAGACGAGGACCAGGCCGGCGACCGAGGGAGCGTGCCTGCGGGCCATCTCCAGCGCGATCCACGCGCCCCAGGAATGTCCGAGCACGAGGTACTTGTGAATGCCTATTTTGGCGGCGGCCTCGTGGAAGAGATCGGCCTGCTCGCACGCCGACCAGCGCTTTCGAGCCGGTCGCGAGCTTCCGCCGAAACCTGGCCGGTCGAAGGCGAGGACCCGATGGTTGGCACTCGCCAGGTCGAGCACGCCGCTGACCGCAAAATCCTCCGCAACCGAGCCATTGCCATGCAACAGGAGCAAAGGAGGCCCGCTGCCTTTCTCGATGATACTCAGGTCCACCCCATCGATCCTCAGAGTGCGTCCCCTCGAACGGGGAGCCAAGGCCTTCCTGGCGCGTGCGTTATTGTATGCCGCCAGCGACAGGGCGGCAGCCGCAAACAGTGTGGCGAGTTTTATCCGGTTTGAAAACATACTGACTCCTGCGCTGGGTCTGCACGGTGGCCCACCGTTGAGCGCGTCGCGGTTGTGCATCGGCATCGACGTCGCCAATTTCGGTCAGCCTGTCCCGCCGCATCTTTGCCATCAGGGTATCGAAGCCTCACGGAACCCCGACCGGGCGTCGCATCGCGAGATCGAAGGCATCGCCGGAGCTCAGCACGTGAACCCTCAGATCATGGATGGAAAGGGCGGCATCAGGTTCACCTTCCGCGATGTTGGAATGCGTGACGCCGGCTGCATCGACCAGATAGACAGCGCCGCTGCCGATGACCTTGAACATCTCGCCATTCACCACGATCGCCGTGTCTTCATCGATGCCGATGCCCAGGACCCGTGGGTTCTGCGACACCGCTCCGATGAGCCGCCCGATGCGGCCCCGCTCCGCAAAGTGCTGGTCGATGATGACATTCGGCAGCAGGCCCAACCCCGGCGCCATGCGAATATGGCCGATCCGAAAGGACGCAGCGTTCGGCCCCTTCACCATCATGGTATCGCTCATGACCGACGCGCCCGCGGAGGTGCCGGCAATTATGCCTCCGGCTTCATAGATTTCGTGCACCCGCTCGTCGATGGGGGTGTCGCCGATCTGGCTGGTGATGCGGAGCTGGTCGCCACCGGAGAAGAACACAGCGCTCACGTTTGCGAGCGCGCTTATTTTTTTTTCATGCGCCGCCTCGAGACGGTCGTTGACGTAGAGCTCGACGACTTCCTTGATGCCCAACTCGCCGAAGGACTTCTGATACTTCTCGAGATAGCCATCCGGCTCATGCGAAGCGATGGTCGCAAGGACCAGGCGCCCGTTCGGAACCAGACTTGCGACCTCCTTCAATATGACGCGATCGCCGTCATGGTCCTCGTGGCCACCGATAATGACAAGCGTTCCGGCTTTGCCATTGGAGGGGCGCCTTTTCTTCCTGTCGGTCATCTGCCCTCGTCTCTCTTGCGCACGAAGACATGCGGATGGTTGTCCTCGCTGGTCATGAACGCGACTGCGAACTCCCGGCTGTTGTGCGCCCACCCGGACTTCCCGGTTGGGGTAAGCACGATGGCTCCCGCTTCACCGCCGATCGCCTCAACCTCCATGAGGGAGGGCTCCAGCACCTCCTCAACGCCCGCCATAGCTGCCTGTCCAGAGGAAAGCGCGCGCCGCGCGGAAAGCTCCTGCATGACGCGAGCGGCGAGAGCCTTTCGCGCGATATGCTCGCCGTCTCCCGAAAAGGCCACGGCGCCCAGCTGGTTGTCGGCGTAGTAGCCGCAACCGGGTTGCGGAGAATCGCCCACACGGCCCGGAGCGCTGCCGTCCAGTCCCCCGGTCGAAGTGCCCACGGCGAGATCCCCATACTGGTCAAGGGCAACGACGCCGATTGTATCCTTCGCCTCCGACTTGCTGGCCAAATCGCGTTGCTGCGGCGTGACCAAATCAGCCGGATCGCAAAGCTCCAGTTGTTTATCGGCCGCGAAACGCCTGGCGCCGTCCGACGCCAGCAGGATTGGCTCCTCATGCAGCATGGCCTTGGCGACACTGATGGGATGGCGCACGCCCTTGATCACAGCGACGGCGCCCACATTGAAGTTCCTGCCCTCCATGACGCCTGCGCACATTTCGACCTCGCCGTCCGAATTTAGGGCACTGCCATATCCTGCATTGAACGTCGGGTCCGTCTCGAGGACACGACCGGCGGCTTCTACCGCGTCGACTGCAGTTCCGCCGCCGGCCAGGACGGCGCGACCGGCCTCAAGCGCCTTGATGCACCCGTTGCGATGCGCCTCCTCCTCTTCTGGATCGATCTCCTTGGCGCCGCCGTGCAGGATGAGCGACCACATCAGCCAGTCCTCAGATGGCGAACACGGGTCTGATCGGGCCCTCGCCGAGAAGGTGCCGCGCCCTCAAACCCGGTCACGTGGCTCCAGACCGCCTCAACGTCGTCGACGGTGAGCACGACAAGGTCTTTCTCCCGAGCAAGCTGGAGACACACGTCGACGGCCTCTTTTTCGGGACAGACGGCTTGTATGCGCCCTGGAGCGCAGCCGGCGTTCAAGGCGCCTTCCCGCAGCAAGCCGGCGATCGTTCCGGGGGCTCGGCCGCGCAGTTCATGTTCATCCTCCTTGAAGACGATGACGTCGAATATTCGCGAAGCCACCGCGCCCATCTCGCGTATGTCGCAATCGCGGCGGTCGCCCGGTATTGCGACAAGGCCGATCGTGCGCTGATACCCGCGCTTCATATGGGAAACGAGCTTTCCCAGCGCCTTCAACCCCTCGGGATTGTGCGCGTAGTCAACGATCGTGCGGAAACCATGTCCGTCGAAGACGTTGAGGCGACCGGGAGAATGCTCGAACGAGGTGGTGAACTCAGCCAATGCAGCGCGGATAGTTGCCGCAGGTATGTCGTGGCAATGTGCCATCGCAACGGCCGCCAAGCTGTTGGCAACATTGAATTCAGCGGCCCCCTCGAAGGTCGCGGGAATTTCGTCGACGTCCATCAGGAACATCGACTCCCCATCCTCGTGGATGACGATGTCCCAACCGTCCCTGCTGCGCTCCCGCGTCACGGCGCGGCCGCCTTCCGCCACGTGGCTGCACAGGAAATCGGGCCAGTCGCTCCTGTTCAGCAGCGAGAAGTAGCAGATCCTGCCCCCTGCTTCGCGCGACATCGCGGAGGTGTGAATGTCGTCGGCGTTGAGGATGCTCCACCCGCCGCGGCGGACAGACTCGACGACCACCGACTTCACTTCCGCCAGGTCGTCGATAGTGTCGATGCCTCTCAGCCCCAGATGATCGCCATGGACGTTCAGCACCGCGCCAATGTCGCATGCGTCGAATGCAAGGCCTTCGCGCAGGATGCCGCCGCGTGCACATTCCAGCACGGCGACATCGACACCTGGCTCGCGAAGCACGATCCTGGCGCTTTGCGGACCCGAGCAATCGCCTGTCATGATCCGCTCGCCGTTCAGGTAGACGCCGGTGGTCGAGGTGAGCCCGACCGTTGCACCATTCGCCTGAAGAATGTGCGAGAGCATTCTGGCGGTGGTCGACTTGCCGTTTGTCCCTGTGATCGCGAAGATTGGGATGCGGCCGTCCTTGCCACCCCTGAAGAGAAGATCGAGCACCGGCCGTGCGACATTGCGGGCGCGGCCTGAGGACGGTTCGAGATGCATGCGAAACCCGGGACCGGCATTCACCTCTATGATGCCGCCGCCGGTCTCGCTGACCGGCCGGGAAATGTCAGGGCAGACGAAGTCGATCCCCGCAATGTCGAGACCGACGATCTGTGCCGCCCGCCTGGCGATCAGCGCGTTTTCCGGATGGATTTCATCCGTCCGGTCAATTGCCGTCCCGCCGGTCGACAGATTAGCGGTGGGTCGCAGGAGCACCATTTGACCCGGCGCTGGAACGCTCGAAACCGTGAGCTGCGACTTTGACAGGAAATGCTCGACACATTCGTCGATGTCGATGCGGGTCAGCACCGAAGAATGGCCCTCTCCCCGTCGCGGGTCGTGGTTCGTCTCCTCGACGAGTTCGGCGACAGAACTCCGGCCATCGCCGACGACATGTGCCGGGACCCTCTCGGCAAGCGCCACCACCTTTCCTCCGATCACCAGGATCCTGTGGTCCGAGCCGACGAAGTGCTGCTCGACGATAACGCTGCGGCTGTGTTCTCGCGCCTTTTCGAAGCCCCAGCGGACTTCGTCCTCGGTTGCGAGGCCGATGTTGACGCCGTTTCCATGATTGCCGTCCAGTGGTTTGGTGACCACAGGGTACCCGAGCCGTGCCGCTGCCGCGACCGCGTCCTGCGCCGATCGCACCAGTTCCCCGCTGGGGACCGTTAGCCCGGCCTGCTGCAGCAGGAATTTTGTCAGGTCCTTGTCGGAGGCGATTTCGGTCGCGATCTCGGAAGTGAGGTCGGTGCAGCTGGCGCGGATTCGCTTCTGATGCTTGCCTTGGCCGAGCAGCACCAGGCTGCTGTCATCGAGCCGCGCCGCGGGAATCCCCCGTCTCCCGGCCTCGCGCACCAGAGAGGCGGTCGTGGGGCCCAAGACACGCTCGGCGGCGCGAGCCTTGAGCTGCTGCAGCCTCACTGCGAAATCGAATGGCCCGTCCATTTCGGCAATCTCGTCGAGCCCCTCGAGGCCATGCAGATTGGCCGGCAGGAGACCATCCACCAACTCGAGCGCAACTCGTCCGGCGAGCAGCCCCACAACCTCATCATTGTAGGCGAACATGACGTTGTAAGTGCCCGGACTGCCTTTGACCGAACGTGTCTTTCCTCGTGTCACCCGGTGGCCCAGCATGTTCTGCAGTTCCAGGGCGACGTGCTCCACGACGTGGCCGAGCCAGGTTCCTTCCTGCATACGGCGGACGAACCCGCCGGCGACGCCATAGCTGCAGCCATGGGCCGCAAGGCCGGGCAACAGGCGAACGATGTCCTCGGTAAACCCGGGCAGCTTGTCTGTCGGGAACGCCTCAAGGGCCCCGAGGTCAATCTGGATCCGGACCATTGGACTCATGCTGTAGAGATGAGGTCCGCGGAACACGCGAGCGTCCACGACACGGATGCTGGTGCGAAAACGCGAGGCGTCTTGATGAATTTCGTTGCCCGACATAGCCCGTTCTCCTGACTAGCCCCGCAAACTTCTTGAGGATCGATACGTTCCCGACGATGAAACGCAAATATTTTTGCGCGATCGAGAAACAAAAAGCATGTTTAACATATGTTGGCCAAATAACAGATTCTGGTCATCTTACCTGCCGTAAGGGGCGGGCCAAGCATGCGCCTGCTTGTTCCTAAGCATAGCCCGGCAAGCCGCGGCCCATTGGAGGCGAGACCCGACCAGGCTGGGGACAGAGATCCCAGGTGCCGAGTGCCGGGTGGGCTTGTGGCGACCGCTTTGAGGGCAGCATCGAAGCATTTATATTTTCAACGCCGGACGCCCACCGGGGAACATTTCCAAATGCACTGTGTTTGGCGCCACCCTTGCCCACCGGAACTAAAGCCATGCAGAGTCGGAAATTGGTGAAGGCCGCGCTGGTCAAAGAGATCGACGCCGTCCGCCTCAGCATCTCGCTCCTTGAAAAGGAGTTGTGGAAAGCTGGCAGACCCGGGAAGATTGGATGGCGTTCAGGATACGAGCTAACCGCCCAAAAAGCTCGCCTCGCCAAACTGGAGAACGTGCTTGCGCACTATCCGTCCGTGACGCGAGCCCGAGCATTGGACAGCAACAGCTTGAGTTACGGGCAACGGAACCAGGTGAGTTTGGGGAAGCAAGATGGCTGACCGACGCTCGATCAGAACTCCGCTAGCTCGAGTGCGCGGCCTTGGGTCGGCTAAACACGGAACCGAAACGTTCATGCTGGAACGACTGACATCTGCTGCACTGTTGATCCTCGTCATCTACATCGTCGCGGTCGTCATAAGGCTGAGCGGAGAGCCTCGAGATGTCGTCATCCGCGTAGTCGGATCGATCTATGTCGCACCCGCCCTCATCGCCTTCATTCTGGTGAACTGCGTCCACATGCGGCTGGGCATGCAATCGATCATCGAAGATTATTGCCACGCCACGGTGCTGAAATCTGTCCTGCTGATCGCCAACTGGTTGTTTTGCTGGGCAGTAGCCCTCGCCAGCTTTTTCGCCGTGCTCGTGATCAGCTTCCGATAGGTCAATTCACGGCCAGCGCGGCGCGCGCCTTCCAACTCAGCGCCGATCCCGCCGCCGGTCGCGCTCGCCAGCCGGATTCATTTGATTTTCGGCAGCCTGTCCCATTGATGGAAAGGCGGTGGAGAGGTCAACTCCCATTCCAATGTGGTGGCTCCCGGCCCCCAGGGGTTCATGCCGGCGGCCCGTCGCCGGTGGAAAGCCTCCACGATGCCGGCAAGGAAAATCAGGACACTCGCGGCCGACAGATACGATCCAAAGGAGGAGACCATGTTCCAACCGGCAAAAGCGTCGGGATAGTCGATGTAGCGACGTGGCATGCCGGCCATTCCGAGAAAGTGGTGGGGGAAGAAGACGAGATTCACACCGACGAAGGTCGTCCAGAAATGGATTGCAGCCAAAAGCGGATTGTACAAATATCCAGTCATCTTCGGAAACCAGTAATACCAGCCCGCGAAGATGCCGAAGATCGCACCCAACGAGAGAATGTAGTGGAAGTGTGCGACGACATAGTAGGTGTCGTGCAATTGGCGGTCCAGGCTGGCATTTGCAAGCTGTACGCCGGTCACGCCTCCGACAGTGAACAGGAATATGAAGCCGAGCGCCCACAGCATCGGGGCGCGCAGGCTAAGGGAACCACCCCACATGGTCGCGATCCAGGAGAACACCTTGATCCCAGTTGGCACCGCGATCACCATCGTGGCGAAGGTGAAATAGCGCTGCGTGTCCAGCCCTATTCCGCTGGTGTACATATGGTGGGCCCAGACGACGAAGCCGATCGCTCCGATCGCGACGATCGCGTAGACCATCCCCAGATAGCCGAAGATCGGCTTTCGCGAAAATGTCGAGATCACCTGGCTGACGATGCCGAAGGCCGGCAAGATCATGATGTAGACTTCCGGATGGCCGAAAAACCAGAAGAGATGCTGGTACAGGATAGGATCGCCGCCGCCGTCCGGCGCGAAGAATGTGGTGCCGAAATTTCTATCGGTCAGGAGCATTGTGATGGCCCCTGCCAGGACAGGCAGGGCCAGCAGCAGCAGGAATCCGGTGATGAGGATCGACCACACGAACAGAGGCATTTTATGCAACGTCATCCCTGGCGCGCGCATATTGAAGATCGTGGTGATGAAATTGATGGCGCCTAGTATCGAGGAGGCTCCCGCGATGTGCAGAGAAAGAATGACCAGATCGACGGCAGGACCGGGATGGCCGGACGTCGACAGGGGCGGGTAGAGGAACCAGCCGGTCCCGGGACCGTATCCGCCGGGGACGCTGGGCATGAAGATCGACAATAAAAGCAGCATCAATGCCGGCGGCAGCAGCCAGAACGAGATGTTATTCATGCGTGGGAACGCCATGTCCGGGGCGCCGATCATGATCGGAACCATCCAGTTGGCGAAACCACCGATCAGTGCGGGCATGACGGTGAAGAAGATCATGATCAGCGCGTGCGCCGTGGTGAACACGTTATAAAGTTGCTTGCCGGCATCTATGGCCGCGTCGCCTTGGTAGCCGTAGATCATCGATGCTAACCCGGGGAAAACCTGGATCCCGGGTTGCTGCAGTTCAATTCGCATGCCCACCGACAAGAGCATGCCGATGACCCCCGCGATGAAGGCGAAGATCAGGTAGAGGGTTCCGATATCCTTGTGGTTTGTCGAAAACAGCCAGCGGGTGATGCCCCGCGGCTTGTGGTCGTCGCGGCTGCTCGGAGCCGCCGCCGAATATTCGCTCATGAATGTTCTCCGCTTCAGCCATCCCCCAACAGGGCATCCGAACCATGATGTAAGTTGATTGTTCCTCCCCAGAACGCCCGACGCGAGGGAACATACGGCAGAAGCCAAGGTTCGGGTCGGGCGCGGCGTGCCCGCGGTTGAAGGGTCGACATCCATGCTGGCAATCATTGCTGGGACTTTGGTTCTGACGACAGTGGTCGGCGGGCTGATTACCGCCTTCTGGATCGAGGCCCGTCATGATCTCCACGACCCGACGCCGGACAGGGCGATGCACCTGGAGCTGCTAACCAGACTTGGCTCTCCGGTTTCGGCGGAGTCGTCCTGATATGGACACCATCACCGCGAAACTCGATCCGAGAACGAGAGTCGGCTGGCTTCTGCTCGGCTTCGCGCTGGGCGCTTTCTTCGACGGCATCGTCCTGCACCAGATTCTGCAATGGCATCATCTTCTCTCGGGCCTCGCCGACCCGGCGGGTTCCGACCTGCGCTTCCAGATCATGGCCGACGGCCTCTTCCACTTGTTCATGTACGTGTTCGCCGTTGCCGGCACGGTGCTGCTGGTGGCGGCGAGGGCAGCAGGCAGGCGGGACGTAACGACGACCGAGATCCTTCGGCTGGCCTTCATCGGGTTCGGCGTCTGGCATCTGGTGGACGCCATTGTGTTCCATTGGCTGCTCGGCCTGCATCGGATCAAGATGAACAGCCACATGCCGCTCCCCTGGGATATTGGGTGGCTGGTCATCTTCGGAATCGTGCCGCTGCTGTTGGTGCTGGTGCTGCCCAACCGCGGTGGACCACCGGCAGGTGCCTCGGCGGCTCTGACCAGCATCGTCCTGCTTGCAGGACTGGCTGCGGGTGCTGGCCCGCTCTTCAACGGTGCAGCCACTTCCGTCATCGTCTTTCGAGCTGGGATGCAACCGGCCGCGATGATGCAGGCGGTTCAAGCGGCCGACGCCGACCTCAAGTGGGTCGACGCCAGCGGCACCATCTGGGGCGTCGATAGAGTCTCATGGCGCGGGTTGATGACCCTGCACGCGCGCGGCGCCCTGGTCGTCGGCACAACGCCTGTCATTGCCGGATGCCTCGCCTGGACCGATGCCGCTGGTGCGAGCAGTCGCTCCTACCAGCAGTGAGGCATCCTAGCCCGCTTCCGAAAGATGGCGGGCTTTTTGTCGGCCGGTTGCCACGCCTGGCCGACGGCAAAGAGTGGCACATTGCGGATTGGCAAAGGGTAAGATCGATGAAGAACAGCTATCAGAAGCCGGCATTCACGAAACGTGAGCGGCTGTCGTCGGTGACGGCTTCGCCCAACTCATCCGGGCTCTCCGGGATTATCGATTAATCAAGAGAATTGCAGCTTTGGAACGCCCGCTGCTCAAAGGTGGCGGGCTTTTTGTGCATTAGTGGAACCTGATATGTCGACGCAGGTTGGAAACGGCGGCAGCGTCCCCCGCTGCCGGGCCTGGGTCCCAAGCCTTGGCCGGGTCCGCCTCTGCCCGCCAGCAGGGGCGGACCCACTGCAACATGGCTCCGAAAATGAAGTTTGGATTGCGCTCGGTTTCCCTGGCCGAGCATAACACCGGAAGGCCCGTTACTGCTCCCTCAGTGGCGGGTTTTTCAATGGCAGGTTGGCCGGTGAAGCATCACGTCGCGGTTCTCAGGACCCGTAACGCTACCCTGAATTGCTGGATTCGTTGCCCTTGGCATCGCAGACCTTGCATATCAGATCGAGACGGGAGCCAGCACCAGAACGGGCCAACTCTGCCAGAATCTCGGTCAGTACTGCGGTGTCGGAAAGGTCCAAGACATAGCGAGCCATACCACATGAAGTCGAACAGACCAGAAAGGGTTGCTGTACGGTTTTCCAAAATGGCGCGAAGCTGATCACGGACGGTGGAACAAAATCGCGCTGTCAAACTTCGGCCGTTGCACTGTTCCCATTCAGTGCTTTCCCCATGAGAACTGCCCGCTGGCCTGGCGGCGGTAGGCGCTGGGCGCGGCTTTCCGCAGATGGTCTGATGAACCGGACCTTGAGCGCATCATTGTGAGCCACGGCGATGTCATCACGGACAAACTGCGCGATGCTCAAGCAGATCGCGAGATTTCGGGCATAGCGGAAAATCTCCGGATGGAGGCGCCGCAGCCAAGCCGCGTTATCTGTTATAAGTCATCAACTGACTGAAAGCGTGGGCAGCTATGTGCAACGACTATGAGCAGCATATCGCCTGGGCCGAATATTGCAGGATGAGGCAATTGCTGGCGCTCGACATTCCCACTTATCAAACCGAACTGGATCTGCCGCAGGCGGATGACATCCGCATCAGTGATCCCGCCCCGATCATGCGCGCCGCCGGCGACACGATCGAACTCACGCGCATGACCTTTGCCTTTCCACCCTCCGGGCCCAAAGGCGGGCCGATCTTCAACTTCCGCTCGGAAGGACGGAACTTCTCCAACAGCAAGCGCTGCCTTATTCCGGCGTCGGCTTTCTTCGAATTCACGGGAAAGAAGTCTCCAAAGGCTAAGCATCGCTTCACGCTCAACGGCGCCTCGTTCATGGCGATCGCCGGCCTGTGGCGCGATGGCGAAGGCAACAAGCCCCCGACATTCGCAATGCTGACGACGGAACCCGGCCTGGACGTGGCGCCCATCCACAATCGCCAGATTGTGGTTCTGCGCCCGGATGATTGGGCGGCATGGATCCACCTCACGAAACCCGAGGTGGAGCTGTTGAAGGCCCTGCCGGCCGGGTCGTTGGCGGTAGAAACCGTGCGACAAGGAAGCGACTAGCTCAGATGCCGGTGCGTTTTGCGCAAACACGAAAGATTCTTGGCGGCTTGGCTGCGGCAATTGTGGCCCCTCGAGATCGCGGCTCTCGCCAAAGCGTCAGCACCTCGTTGTCACTGATTACCGAGTGGCCCCTTCCGCCATCAGCGACGCTTGGCTCGTCGGTGCGCACGAAAGGTATCGAGCGTGAAATACGTGCCCGCCTGCCTTGGGCGGTGAGGAAGTACGTCAAAGCCGAGACTGGTCGCATGACATTGCGGATGCGCGAAGACGATGCCGAAGAGTTCGAGGCCGCCTCGAACAAGATCGCCAAGGCACTGGAAACCATCGCAGTACTCCCGGTCCTGCCGCGCGAGGCCGAAGACATCCTTGCGATCTCTTCGCGTGAGCGTCACAAGTGGCTGAAAAACGGACGGCTGCAAAGCATTGGCACCCGCACCGTGAAGATGCGCGGTCGATCCAAGGCCGTCACCTTCCACGTGTTCGATCCCAAGCACATCGAAGACATCCTTGATCGTGATCTGCCAAGCCTTTGGCGTGAAGAGGACGCGCAGCAAGTTACAGAGAACAGGCGACGTGGCGCCGGCAAGGCTGCCCTGACGCGGGCGGGAAAGGGTAGCGAGAAGGGTCGCGGTGCCGGGAATAACCCCAGAGATGACGCTCCCCGGCCCAAGTTGAAGGGCTGGAACGCGTTCGACGACGAGGGCCTGCTCCGTTAAATCCGTCTAGCCATTCGCGTCCAGAATGAGCCCTGAGCGAAAGCTAACCGGGAGCCGAAACGATCTGCAGTCGCGATTGGCACGTCCCGAACCAATCCATGCTCATGGAGTTCTTCAAGCCGACAACCGCCCTTTTTGAGGATGGCAGATGTTCGACAACTTCGTGCTTGAAATGTTGGAAACCGAGGGCGGCCGATAAGGCTTCGGCATGGCGGATCTGAGCCGCCTCTGCTTCTGATCCATGGCCATCCTCGCACGCATAGGACTTGGGGCCAGGTCGCCGACTTGCTGTCAGCAGATTTCTCCACGACCATACCCCAATCACTACCCGGAAGGAAAATCATGGCTGTTTCCTATAGGAGGAATCGCTTGCCACGGTGGTGCAGGAAGTCGGCGATGTGAAGAATAGAGGCGCTTCGGCATTTTAAGGTGGATTAGGTCCTGACCGACAAATGGTGCTACATGGGCGATGAAGAATGCCCGCCCAGCGTACGTTGTCTACGCACCACCGCTGATCGGCCTTCCGTTCCTGGCTGTGATACTGGCTCTGGATGGGACGACCATCGCAACGCCCTTTGACACCGCAGATGAAGCGGCCGCCCACAACAAGGTGATGGCGGTTACAGGTGCGATACGGCAAAGCGGACTTGATAATCACAAATAGGAGAACCCGTCCATGAAACTGCTACGCATCACACCGATTGTCATTCTTGCCTGTGCCTTTGCCCTTGCGGCCTGCGCCAACACCGTCCGAGGCGTCGGCCGGGACGTCAAGGCAACGGCCAACGCAGTCGACGACACGGGCAACAAACCATGATGCAGAGGACCGTCACGGTTATCGAGAAGACAACGGGCCGCGTGATCGGAGCGCTGCCGATCGATCTTGCGCAGCAGGATCACGAGGCCTCCGATGATCAGTATTTCACCAAGGCGTTCGAAGCCGCCATGGACAGTGGCCTCATTCGTGAGTCCGACAAGCATGCGGTTGAATTCCGGCTTGAATAAAGTCGACGATGCAACGGCTTTTCTGTCGCGTATCGGGGCATTGTGGTTTGCATGGTTTTGCACCTCAGCCATCCAGCAGGGGTGAATCAACACACCGTCCAGTCCAACTATCCCTAGGACAGCCCGCTGCGGCTATGAATGGAGCGGCCGGTTTGGCCCGGAGGTGAAGCAGCAGCCGCTGCTCAAAGCCACTCAGTAGAGCAAATCGGTGTATTGGTAGGCGAACACCCTCCCGTGCTCGCATCGGTCGCCTCAAGAAAGTAGTTTCCGGATCGGTGTAGCGTCACGGGCATTTTCGTTGCCTGTGCGGCGGCCCAATAGGATGTCGGGGCCCCAGCTCGGTATTCCGCCATCACCTGGCCCGCAGGATATTCTCGGATTTGATACCCCACGGTCAGCTCCAGGGTCCGAATCATCCATTAGAGATACCTAACATTTCCCTTTTGGCGAGGCGGGGTGTACTTTAGGTACCGCTGGGTGATCCTAGCGACCTACACTGCCCGCTGCCGAGAGGTGGCGGGCCTTTTTGTTTATGTGTGGAACACCGAAATCCAATGGGAGTTGGAATGCTGTCACCGTCCTTCCGTGGAGGCGATGATGGCCATGGACGTACAGCCGTGGTCGGCCCGCTCTCTGCTTCCTCACTGGGCGGGCCATCTCGCGGGTCGCTCACCGGCAATGACCTGGTGCACCATGCCGTCGACCTCAATACGCAAGTTCGAATACGACCCGGAAACCAGGGTTCTCTCAGTGTGGTTTGTAGCGAGTGGCAGGAAGTACGACTTTCTGGATGTACCGCCGGAGATTGTCGCCGATTTCAAATCTGCCTTTGCCAAGGGCCGCTATTTCAATGGTCGGATCCGCAACCAGTTCGCGTTCCGGCCCGTGGCAACCTCCGATTCCAGCGGTTCATGCTGAGGCAGATTGTGCCAAGCGACCTGGCGGAAATCGCGCATGTCGAACGGCTGGCCGCAGACCGGACAGGTCATGAAATTGTCGCGCTCGTCGGCAGGCTCGCCGCCGTGCTGCGTGCCGGGAATCGGCGGTCCAAGGTCGGATAGCTTCGTCATAACCATCAAACATTCAATTCGCCTAAAATGTTCCGGAACCATTTTAGCGTGCGGTAATTGAATCGCACTATGCGAGTCAGCGCATGCGTCTGAAGTTCATCAAGCCCATGGAGCCCGAGCTGGTCGAAACGCCACCGCAGGGCGACGAATGGCTCCATGAGATCAAATTCGACGGGTATCGGACCCAAATCATGAAGGATGAAAACGGGATCCGGCTGTTCACCAAGAACGGATACGACTGGACAGGCCGCTATATCGAACTTGCCGGAGAGGCGGAGGCGATCGAGGCGGAAAGTTTCATCATCGATGGCGAGACAATCACGGTCAACGAGGCCGGCCTGTCCGACTTCCAGGCCCTGCAGTCAGCCGTCACCCGTCGTGAGCCGTCGCGCGATCTGTATTTGGTGGCATTCGACCTCCTGCACCTGAACGGGCATGATTTGCGCAACATGCCGGTGGAAGACCGCCGCGAGATCCTGCAGGAACTGATTCCAGCCGTCGGCCGCATTCAGGTCAGCAAAGCGATGCCCGGCACCGGTGACGCGGTTTATCACCTGGTCGACAGGGCAGGGTTGGAGGGCATGGTCTCGAAGCGCAAGGACAGCGTCTATCGCAGCGGACCGACGATGAACTGGCGCAAGATCAAGTGCTATGCCGAAAAGGAAATGGACATTATTGGCGTGCAGCGCGAGGCCGGAAAGCCCTCAATGGTGCTCATGGCCGACAAAGGCCGATATGCCGGCGGCGCTTTCGTTGCGTTTAAAGCTGACAAGCGCCAGCGACTTTGGGATCGCGTGCAAGGGAAGGTCGGGGGACCAGTGCCGATCGGTCTCAAGAAAGAAAAGGCCGAATGGCTCAAGCCTGGTCTGGTCGGTCGCGTGCGGTTCCTGAAAGGCGAGGAGAAGCTTCGCCATGCGAAGCTGCTGGATTACCGGGAGGAATAATTCTTGGGCTTGGCAAGGAGTGCTGCCCACATTGCGGAACAGAACCGTGTGGCTGACGTTGTGCCGACATCGGCACGTCTAGGAGAAACGGCATGGTGGCGCCGCGCGCGGTCTGGAAGGGTTTTCTGAGGGTCGGTTCCGTGTCGTGCGGGGTGAAGATAGTTGGTGCTACAAGCGAGGCATCCAAGATCCACTTCAAGATTCTGAACCGCAAGAACGGCTTGCCCGTCAAGAGCGCCTATGTCGATGAAGGGACCGGCGATGTTGTCGAAGTCGCGGATCAGATCAAAGGCTACGAGGCGGACAAGGGCGAGTTCATACAAGTCGAGCCGGACGAGATCAAAAAACTGAAACTGACGTCGCAGCATACACTCGACGTCGATTCCTTTGTTCCGGTTGCCGAGATCGACACGCGCTATCTCGAAAAGCCCTACTACTTGATCCCGGCAGATGGCGCTTCCCTTGAGGCCTTTGCCGTCCTGCGCGATGCGATGGCCAAGAAGCGCGTCGCGGCACGTTCCTGCGTCGTACTCTATCAGCGCGGCCGCGAAGTATTGATACAGCCGCTTGAAAAAGGAATGCTGCTGACCGAGTTGCGCACCCACAATGAGATGACATCGGAAGACACCGTCTTTAATGACGTGAAAAGCCCAAATTACGATTCGGATTTGCTCGAAATCGCGGGGCTTCTCATCGACAAGAAGGTGACAAAGTTCGATCCTTCGAAATTCGAGGATACTTACGAGGATGCGTTGATTGCCATGATCGACGCCAAGCGCAAGGGCAAAAAACCGCCGAAACCAGCGCCAAAGCCTCAGGAGAACGTGGTCGACCTGGCCTCGGTTTTGCGAAAGAGCCTCGCCAAGGAAGGCATCGGCCAAGACCGGCCAAAGGCCAAGAGCCGCAAATCGGCATAGTTAAAGATAGCAATCCCACCATCACCGCGCATCATCCAGTAGTTTTGGCGCGCTCGCGCGTTTCCGGCGTCAGGCCTTCGGCCAATCTCACCGGCTCGTCGCACTGCGACGCTGCGGCAATCGGGAGGAAAGAACACCCGACGCGACAAATCGCGGAGGGCCGGATTGCCGTTGTGCCCGTAGCTATAGGTCTCGTCGTTTGGTTCTCCTTGTGACCAACTGGTCGGCGTGGTCACCGTCACCCAAAAAATGATCGTGCCGACCTGGCCATGGATCGATGCATGTGAGATTGCGTTCATTGGATGTTCGTTGCTTTAGTCAATCGCAATGTAGCGTTGAGCGGAAACGAAGTGGGCCCGCCACTGAGGACACAAACAGCGGCGGGCCCTGCTTTGAGACCTGGCCCGGGAGCCAAGCTGCAGACCCAACTTCGATTTCAGAGAGAGGTCCAGGCCTGCAGAAAAAACTTAACGCTTGCTTGCATTGCACAGGCCCGCCACCGGGTCTCGGAACCGGAGGCGGGCCCTCGCACCAGAGCTTGGTCGTTTCAAGGAGGGAGTCGTCCTCACCAAGCACATCCCGAACTTCGACTGCAGATGCGTGTTCCTCAGGTCAGTGCAAAATTTATGGCCCTGGGGTAAAAATGCTCGTGCGAGCAGCAGGATCTAGAGCAGCGTTTTCCTCGCGCCCACGACGGTCGGCCACGGCCGGATGCTCGATGGCCTCGGCTATCTCGATCGAAGTCCAACCCGCTGCCATGACTTCCAAAGGTCCATTCGGTGACCTGCTGGCTATCGTGTCGCGGTCAGGATATTCGTCCTGTCGCCTGCGGGAATTCTGCTCTGCGTCTCAGTCGGTCGCGCCTTTGGGCTTCGTCTCGGACGTAGCTCCGTCGAGGAGACAACCCGGTGAGAGGTCACGTCGAGCAGATGCAGGCACTCAGTCAATTCTGGCCGGGCGATTGGCCTTGGATGCTTCCACGTCCAGCTGGGCGCGACTGGCGTGAAGCAAGGCCGCGATCAAATTTTGGTCGGCTGACTTTTTCCCGGTGTATAGGCACACAAGCTCGCGGGCCTGGACCGTCGAATCGGATTCCGGGCTCTCCCTGATGGCTGACGTAAGAGCCCGGGAGAGTATGTCGAAATCCAACAACGAAATAACCGGTCGGCTTCCTTTCATGGCCAAATCCATCCTGTTGGTCTGCAGGCAATACTCGAAAGGTCGACATGACAAGAATCGGCATCACCCGTTCCTTCACGCGGTCAACTTCAGAAGCTCTCGGGACATTTCGCCGAGCCCGGCGGCGGGGCGTGGATAACAGCGGTGCAGCGCCACCGCAATTACAAAGGTTAATTCGGGTAACGCGCATCGAGCATCGGATGGTTTGGGACTGAGTGTTCGCAAATCGCAGCTATAAATCAAATCTTCAGGGTAAGTTGACATGCTTGCCCACCGCCGACCGCCTATGGCTTGGATAGATGTTCAGGAGAAAGCAGCGTAGGGCCTATCGACTTGTCAGATCTGATGCCCCCCGATGTGCAGGATGATCCTGCCCTAGCCGCTGAGGTCGACCGGTTTCTGGCGCGCCGTACGCGCGAAATCAGCCTGCGTGGCGAGATCGAACGCCTATTTCGAGCACGTGTCTGGTCGCAAACGGCGAAAATCATCCGCGCGTGGATGATCTGGGTGGCATTTTTGGATGTGCTGACGTTGGCACTGAACGCGGCGTTGCTTCCATGGGGCGTAGCGCAGTCCATGCTCCTGCCCGGCGCCATCATCCCGCCCGTCGCGTTGGCCGTGGTCCTAGCCTGGCGTAAACCGCAGGCGCCTTGGCTCCAAGGAGCTTCGCTGATCGCAGGCATGTTCCTGATCTTGTTGTCAGTCGCATTGGTCGGAGCAAGCGCTGGTGGCGAGTTCTACGAACGGCAATTGAACGTCATGTTGTTCGTGGCCATCACAGCCATCATAATCTTCGGGATCCCCCTGGCGTGGACGATGACGATCGCTGCGCTGGCGCTCGGACTCTATCTCATGCTTCAACTGCAGAACCCGGCCATCGCGCATGGGAGTGCAGTGGCTGGAACGCTGTTCTTCGCCAGCGGTATCTTTGCAACGGTGGCCGCGCGGCGCATCATGACAATTCTTGCTCAAAAGACTTTCCTCTTTGAGCTTCGCGACCGACGCAGGGTCGCCGAACTGGCGAAAGCGAATGATCGACTGGTACTCCTGGCGAGGACCGATCCACTCACCGGCATCTCCAACCGTCGCTGGATGACGGAAACACTCGAGCGCCTATGGGGAAGTGACAAACGTTGCCTTGCCGGTGCCGCGATGCTGATGTGCGACATTGACAACTTCAAGAAGCTAAACGACCACCTCGGCCATGCGGAGGGAGATCGGTGTTTGGTAAGGGTCGCAACTATCTTGAAGGAAAACGTGAGGCGTGATCGCGATCACGTTGCCCGTTATGGCGGCGAAGAATTCCTCGTGCTCCTGCCCGGGGTGAACGAGGAAGAGGCCGCCGCTGTGGCTGAACGAATGCGTAAGAGCGTCGAGGCTGCCGCTTTGCCCAACCCTGGATCCCGTGTGTCGCGCTGGGTCACCCTGAGCATTGGAGTTGCCGTTCAGACCTCTGAGGCGATCTCGCCGGAGCAGTTACAGCAGCGAGCGGATGCCGCACTTTACCTTGCCAAGCAGACGGGCCGCAACAGGGTGCTGCTTCACAGACCGGAGTTATCCGCGCGCAAACAGATTCGGCCGGGCAGCCTCGGGGCATAGGCCGTGCGTGGCCCGAGATCTGCTCTTCTGAATCACGGGGTTTCCCGTGCGTCGACGATAACAGGTTAGTTCAGGGACTTTGGACCACCGAGACGAAGGGTTCCCCTGTAATCTCCACATCGCGCCCGGCAGACTACGATTTCGAGAATAATCCCCTGAAACGAGTTTCCGGGTTGTTCAGAACACCCATGGCCGATTCCGGCTGCGTGGGTGATACAGGGGGAGTTCCACCAAATGGCCTCAGTGATGGGCGATCATCTGGATGACTTGCCGGGTCTTCGCAAATGCCGAGCGCATGGGCTCCGTCGATTTCTGCGCCCTGCGCCCTATGTGGCGCGCGTTTGGCTAGGTGAATGGCGCCCATTGCGCAGCCCCTGATCTTGCGCAAGGGAATCCTGCGACAGCCCTCATTAGATCGGTTGCAAGTGCTCCATGAAATCTCCATCTAGTTCAGTTGTAGTCAGAACGCGGTCAAACGATGACACGGCAAGAAGTTCTCTCCGTCATTGGATCAGCCGACGATATTACGGTTGCGGAGATCATCGCAACGGGTGCGTCGATCGAGGAATTGAGAGAGGCATGGGCATGGGCTTTTGCTGACGAGGCGTTAATGGGACAGGGGCGCCCGCTTCCGGGAACACGAGCGGCCGCGCTTATCGACCTGCTTAAGCCCGACGAAGACGACCCGGCTGAACCGGGCACCCGTCTGGAATAAATCAGCAAACCCATCGAATGTGCAATTTGGCCCTGTCATCCACGGCAGCGTTGCAGACACTTTCTCGGTGAAACCGACTTTTGTGCCCGTTTCAGTTCAGTCGGTCTTGCGCGTGGGCTCCAGACTCCCGACCATCGTAGCCGAGTAGCAGGCATCACAGGCCTCGTGCGGCTCAGCCGGCCACTGGACAACGCTACAGCATTGATCACTCAACCGATTTCGGAGATCGCCGACTTCTCTTGCGTTGACACGCCAGAGATCGCTAGTCTAAACCTGCGGCGCGAAGTTCCTTACATCGATAAAAGCACACGCGCTCAGAAGCGGATCGCAGGCTTTTGTTGTCCACCTGTGTGGTCGCCGGATGCGCCGAAACGCAAGGACTTTCGCCTCGCCGACCGGAGTCGCCGACCGTGCGCGCAAAGCCGCAGAGCAGTTCCCGCAGCCGCATGTTGAGCCGGACCGCCACTTCAAACATACCGCTCATCGGCTTCACAACTCTGGTGCGCTCCGGTAGGGGGCCAGCCCAGCAGCACAGATCGCGACGCCGTCTCTGGCCTGTCAGTCAGGAGTTTGCCACAGCAACGAAAAGCGATTGTCCCTGCCGGTCGATACGGAACAGCACTGGCTTTTTCTGCTGACGGGATTTCGCCCATTCCTCGCGGACGTCAGACGGCTGGGTCATGTTTCGGTTGTTGGCCGACACGATGACGTCGCCGGGCCGGATGCCGCTTTCGGCCGCAAGACTGTTGGGAGCGACATCCTGGACGAACACGCCCGTGGTGTCGGCCTGCAGGCCGAGTTGCTGGCGCGCTTCGTCCGGAATGGCGCTCAGCGACATACCAAGGCGCTGGTCCTCAGTCCCCAGGCTTGGAATGGCACCGGTCTGTTCCTCCTGGTCCCTGCGTCGATCGACAGTCAGCGACAATTCCTGGTTTGTGCCGCCCCGGTTCGTTGTTACGGTCACTTTCGATCCCGGCTTCTGGCTTGCTGCCGCCAGCGTCAGGTCATGGACGCCTTGGATGTCCTTGTCGTTGAACCGGGTTATCACGTCGCCGGCCTGGATTCCCGCTTTCTGCGCCGGGCTGCCAGCCTCGACCGAGGCAACCAGCGCGCCCTTGGCGCCCGGCATTCCGAGCGCCTCGGCGATGGAGGGCGTGATCTCCTGAAGACGCACGCCGATGAAGCCGCGCTCGATGCGGCCAGTGCTGATCAGTTGGTCGACGATAGTCCGAGCTGTGCGCGAGGGCACCGCGAACCCAATGCCTATGCTACCGCCTGACGGCGACACGATTGCCGTGTTGACTCCGATGACTTCGCCGCGCGCGTTGAACAAAGGACCTCCCGAGTTACCTCTGTTGATCGAGGCGTCAGTCTGCAGGAAATCGTCGTAAGGACCGGCCTGGATATCGCGAGAGCGTGCAGAAAGGACGCCGACAGTGACCGTGCCCCCGAGGCCGAAGGGACTGCCGATGGCGATGGTCCAGGCCCCTGGTTGCATCGCGTCCGAATCCCCCCAGGCCGTCGCCGTCATGTTGGGCCGAGGATCGACTTTCAATACCGCGATGTCGGTTGCCGGATCGCGGCCCACCACCCGGGCGGGCGCCGTCTCCTTGTCGGAGAACACGACGTGAATCTCAGTTGCGTCGGCGACGACATGGTTATTGGTGACGATGTAGCCTTCGGGACTGATCACAAAGCCGGAGCCGAGTGCTTCCCGCACCTGGGGCTGGATACGCCCTCCTCCGTCGAAGGGATTGAGAAAGTCGTTGAGCGTCGTTTGATCCTGGATGATCTGCCTGGTCGTGATGGCGACAACCGCGGGCAGCTTCTGACGCACGATTGCGCTGAAGTCGTTCGGAATTTCCTGTGCGGTGGCCGGAGCAAGGCCGCCAGTCGAGAGCATCAGGGCTCCTGTGATCAAGCCAATGCACAAGTTCCTAGAGAGGTAAGACATGACTGGTTCTCCTGCCGGATTCGGGTCCTTGATTTTCGCCCGACGTCAGAACTGAGATTCTCGCCGATTGTTTCACCGGCTGGATAAAATGGTTCTAAGGCGTTGACCACGGGAAATGTGACCCGTGCCAAGCCATTGAAACTTGCTTGAGACGTCCCAAAATTTCGTCTGGCGGGAATCGCGAGAGCCGCCAAACTCAAACACGCAGGAGATTGTCTGAAGCGGAGGACCATCAATGGAAGCAGCCATTTCGACCCATCTTGCCTCGATTGAACCCGTGGCCCCCGATGTTTTTCTGGACCGCTTGCTGCATCCGGCACGGCATTTCAAACATCCCCACGACGTTTTGGCCGACGTTGCCCTGGACGGTCAGGAGAAGCGCGCCATCCTTTCGTCATGGGCGTCGGATGCCTGCGCGGTAGAATCCGTGCCAGCGCTTCGCATGCTGCCGGGGGCGGGTGAACCAGTCAGCTTCGATGCGATCATGGATGCCTTGCAACAATTGGATCAATCGGACGAGCTTGCCGGTCCTGATGGCAGTGACAGCGCGGTGGTGGCCGGGTTCGTGCCATTCATCGATCGGATTTAAGCGCGACCTGATTGTTCGTGAACCATCCCGTCGGCGAGTGACCCCGCCGGCGGGGGGTGGCATGGGTGCGTTTCGCCCGGATTGCCGCTGAAAATTTTCCTAATACCTCTTGAAGGTGCAAGTCGCGATTCTAAATTGATGGTCGCCGGTCGCCTGATGGGGCCGGCAAGACCAGGAGGCGGCAAGGCTCTTGGCGCCTCCTATGATCCATGTTGCTCAAAGGAGGATGTGGTTATGAACCTCGATTTTACCCCCCTGTACCGGTCCAGCATCGGCTTCGACCGCATGGTCGACATGCTTGAAAATGCGAGCCGTGTGGCCTCGTTCGACAACTGGCCGCCCTACGATATCGCCAAGGTTGATGATGATGACTATCGCATCACGATGGCGGTCGCCGGTTTCTCGCAGGACCAGCTGACCATCACTCACCAGCCCAACATGCTGGTCGTGAGCGGGTCGCAATCCGGCGATGAGAACGGCCAGTATCTCTACCGCGGCATCAACGGGCGCGCTTTCGAGCGTCGGTTCGAACTGGCCGATCATGTCAAAGTTGCTGGCGCCAGCCTTGAGAACGGGCTGCTGAGCATCGATCTCAAGCGCGAGGTTCCCGAGGAGATGAAACCGCGCAAGGTCGAGATCTCCAGCGGGGCTCCCATGCCGAAGATCGAAGCCCCCAAGGTCGAGACCGAGAAGCTGGCGGCCTGAGAATCCACGATGAAGGCATCGCTTGAGCCGGGCGTCCGGCCCGGCTCACAGACCTACGAAAGGAGAAAGACAATGAGCGTACGTGATTTGATCCCATGGGGCCGGGGCAACGGAAACTCGGCGCCCAGTCTCTTCCCTGATGGAGATCGAGACCCCTTCGTCTCCCTCCACCGGGAGGTAAACCGGCTGTTCGATGACGCCTTCCGCAGCTTCGGCGCCAGACTGCCGGCCTTCAGTCCCTCTTTTGCCGCCACTTGGCCCAGCGTCGAAATTTCCGACACGGACAAGGAAGTCCGCGTCACGGCGGAAATACCCGGCCTGGACGAGAGCGACATAGAAGTCCTGCTGGACAACGGGGCGCTCAAGCTTAAAGGCGAGAAGCGTTCCGAGACCGAGGACAAAGACCGGCAGTTCTCCGAGCGCTTCTACGGTCGCTTCGAGCGCCTCATTCCGCTCGGCTACGAGGTCGAGGAAGACAAGGTCAACGCCGCCTTCAAGAACGGGGTGCTGACCGTGACCTTGCCCAAGACCGAGCGGGCGCAGGCGAAGGCCAAGCGGATCGCAATCAACGGCAAGAACTGACGCACGGCAGTATGAGCAGCGGCCGTCACGGCCGCTGCTCATACCACCCTTCATGATGGGAGGGACAGACAATGGAGACAGTTCAAAGCAGCGACATCAGAAGCCCAACCAGGACCTCCGGCCGGCCGGACAATGACAATCGGCCTCGTGTCGACGAGCCGGCTTTGTCAATGGGGCGGTCAGTGTTTCCGGACGGCGTGACGGCACGGATCTACCAGCCATGCCGCTCGGCCACGACCTCGGCAAAGCCCCGCAAGGACTGGCGATTGATCTTCGAACCTCGCACAGCCCCGTTCATCGAGCCGCTGATGGGCTATACGGGCGGCCGGGACACCCTGACCCAGGTTCAACTTGATTTTCCGACGCTGGAGGCGGCGATCCGTTATGCGGAGCGCCAAGGCCTCAGCTACGTGGTGCAGGCTCCATCTTCTGGCTCTCAGGCCAAGGTCAGCAACAGGCAAGCATCGGAGGAGAGGCACGCCTTTTCCGACGTGGTTTGGCAACGGCTACAATTGGCATGGCTCCAGGCAAGCAACAACTATGGCGCTGGTGCACAGGCAGCGCACATACAGACGGCGCTTTCCGAGCCCGAGACATTCTACGCCTGTCCGATGGAGGTGGTGGATGACCCGGTACTCGCACCCGACGAGAAACGTGCCGTGCTCAAGAACTGGGCCTGGAACGAGTACCTGATCGACTTGGCCACCGCTGAAGGCATGCCGGAAAATGCACGTCCGACGCGATTGGGCGAGGTTGAGCTCGCTCTGCTGGCCTTGGAAGGCAGTACCCAGAGATTCCAGACTCGGCTCAGCCCGGTACGATCCCGGATAGCCGCATGATTGGAGGCAAGAATGGACCCACTGATCGTCTTCGACGCCCAACGGACCATCCCGAACCCCTTCGCGCTTGCGGTCGCGGCAGCAGGGCGGGCGCGCGCACTGGCGCGCGGCGCAGCGCCCCGGCTGGCGGCCAGCCCGAAGAGCCGGCCGCATCTCGCACTGAGTGAGATCGCCGGCAATGCGTTCGAACCTCGGCAGATCGAACCCTTCCTCCTGACTGAGCCGATCTCGCCGAAGGACGGCGTCCGTTTCAGATCCGGACCAAAGAAGCTTTGCGGCATCGGGCCGAACAGGCCCGCTGCCGCACCCGCCCTCGACTCAAGGGCGGTACATTGACGTACTGAAACGCAGGAAAGGAGAATGACGATGTTGAAGAATCTCGCTTCCGACAGCAGCAGGCGGGCGCTTGATGTCGTAAACATCCTTGCCGGCATCGCGCTGGCGCTCTCGCCTTGGCTCCTTGGCTATGCTGCCGATGCTGTTGCCGTCTGGCACGCCTTCATCGCGGGCGTAATCACCGTTCTGATCGCAGCGCGCGCCTTGGTGGCGTTCCACAAATATGAGGAATGGGCGAACCTTGTCGTCGGCCTGTGGATTGTGGCCGCATCTTGGGTGCTTGGCTTTGCCGGCCTGGCGGCAGCAATGTGGTCGCACGCCATCGCTGGCGCTGTGGTTGCTGCCCTGGCAGCAGCCAGCCTTTGGCTCACGAATGACCGACCGCTCTCTGCAGCCTGATCATAGCCGCTGGCGGGTCCGAACCTTCCGGGCCCGCTCTTTTTTTCGCGAGACCAAAATCGATGCCCTCCGGTTTGACGACCTATATCCCGCGCTGTGTGGAGTGGCCGCAATGGACATGAGTAAAAAGGAAAACACAACGCCGCCTTCGCTGCGCTGATGCTCTTCCAGCTACGCAGCTCGTGACGCAAATCCAAATAGCCGGTTAGAGCCTTGCTACGCGACGGCAAATCGCCGACGTGCAGGTTGGTGGGCCGAGGGCCTCGCGGACAGACGCGCTGGCAGCGGGATGAGGTGCCAATTGCCAAGAGGCTGCTGGGCTCGGCCGGCCAATTCTCTCTTGAACTGAAAAGAGGCATTTCCAATATCCTCTCTGTGCCGAAGGCGTCACGCAGACCGGCATGTTTTGCCGAGGAATCATCCTGCGTCACCCGAAGAGACACAAGCGCCGCTTTAGGGCTTGAAGGGAGGTCACGATGGAGAGCGCTACGTTCAAACAGCCGATTTTCGTGCGAGATGACAGTTTCGTCCTCAAAAAGATCGGTTGCGTCATGGATGCCATAGAATTTCTGGAAGAATGGCCGGTCGAAAGGCGCGGCCTTCTCTACGGAGCGGCCTGTGATACATGCTACTCGGCGTATGATGGTCGCAAGTCGGTCGAGGCCGCGCACAAGGCGTTTGCGACCTGGGCACGCAGGGTGGGTGTGATCGAAGACGTTCCCTTGGCGCCGTCTTGGATGACAGGGCCGAAGATTGGCAGTGCACACGAACTAACCGTTAAAACTCTCTGCGGCGGCAATCACGCCGCCGCAGCAAACAATCTGCCACGCGCTCACGAGGAGGAGAGGCTCGGTTGACCAGATGACGGACGGGCTGCGCCGGCAACTCGCGCTATCGTATTCGGGGGGTGCGGACGATCGCCCTCCCGCTGCCAACCCCGATGAGCAAAGAGCCTTTCACATTTGCAAGCCGCAGCCGCCGATTGCAGCCCAAGCCGAACACAGGCCTTCACTGCACCCGCTATTTTCAGCCAAACTGTGTTCCATGGTCGAATTCTCCCCAGGTTGACTCGAGAGGACGGCGGGCGCAGACGTTCACGCGGACGGGCATCGACTGGTCATCGCCGACACATGGTGCGCATCCCCCACAATCCACATCTCGGTAAGCGATTGGAGGGGTGGCCGGCGCCTGTGGCGGGTTTGTTGGGACGTTAGGCGCCGGCCGGGCGGGCGGGGGTGGGCCGCCGCAAGCACAAGCTAATATATACCCAACTCTGGTGCCTATGGTGCTATCGCGCAATGGCCCTGACGGGCAGCCTAGGCCATGGGGCTTAGTTGCGGGATTACCGTTTTGCGCGTAGTTTGTAGATCTGGTTGTTTGGGTCCCTCCTTATGACCAGTGCCGGTCGGCACGGTCACCGTCACCCTTGCTTGGTAAACTGGTCGTGCCGACCTACCCTTTTGACATAGAACCGCACCCCCTTTGGCAATTGAAGCTACTGGCGAACGGGCGGCATGAAACTCATCCGAATGGCGTCACGCTTCGTCGCTAGGCGATGTGTTGCCGCCGGATCAACGTCAACTGCGGTTCGAGCTGTAGCGCTGGGAGCAAGACGCCCAGGAGTTACCATTGGGCTGCGCACGCTGAAAGGACGGGTTACTCCCCACGCGGCGAAGTTAAATCCGAGGATCGCAAGGGCCTTCAGCTGTCTGCTCGCGCCGAGTCCCTGGGATTCGTCTATCGACCGCTCGCCGAGATCCTGGTCGCGGAGCCCCTCGATACGATCCTGCAGCGGGTAGAGAGCACGATAGGCGAGCCTGCCAAATCACCATCTGTCGATGCGGTCGGCGGGAAGATTGAAGCAACGGTTAGAAGTCACCTCGGGCGACCCTACGCTTCAGGTCAATGCCGTTCGCAGGCCAACCAGATCGTCGGCATGTCCCATGTCCAGACCTTCAGCCGGCGCGCCCCACGCATCAGCCGCCAGGCCGGTGAACACGTCGAACACCGTCCAGCTTCCACCTGGCTCTTGCCTTAAGTCGTACCGCTGCTGTGCCATGGGTCATTCGTTCAGCTTCCGATCCAGCTCGTCAAGCATGGACCGATGCTGCTCGGTCACATCCCAATCTGCTGGACCTCCCAGCAGTTGGCGGATTTGATGGCGCAGCGTCTCTGAAGTAATCCACGACCGAATGAGACGCGATGTAGCCTGCTGTTGCTCGGGAGAAAGCTCTTGCATGGTTGGCCCGCACGGTTTGACCGAGCCCAACCCCTTTGTGACCTTAATGGTTCCCGATGGATTGCCTGAAGAGAGTTGGAGCAGCAGCTACTCCGGCGCGACCGATAGAAAAAAGTTCATCGCCGCGAAGGCCGGCTTTGTAACGTGCAATCAGGCTTTCGGCAGCCGTCGTAGCTTCGGGGCTTTCGCGGTTAATGCCGCGCAGCTCACAAAGCATATCGAACAGCCCCTGGAGAAGAGACAGTTCCTCCGGCTCGAAGGTGCCGTTCGCGATGCTTGTTACCAGCATGATCCCTGCCCCTGCATTGGCCGGATCATTCGAGCGGGTCAGCTAAATGTCAATTCGGACCAAGGTCTTGTCGGAAAGGCCTTCATCGCTCAATAGGTCACAGTGACGACAACCGTGTCGGTGTATACGCCTGCGGAAGGAGTGGCCTGCGGCGGGACGCGACCATAAACCGTGAAGACTTGCGGGACCCCAGTTCCAGTTCCCGGCACTGTGCTGCCGGGCACGGAAGCGTCGCCCCAAGGCTGAGTTCGATCAGCATTCTTGTAGAGGCCATAGGTCACTGTTTCCACGCCTTTCGACATCTTGCGAGTTGTCGGCGGCGATCCTGTCGTGCCGCCATTCAGCGAGACCGTGTAGGCCGCTGCTGGTGTGCAGGTGACTGACACCTGGCCGGTGGCATCAACATTGCCGTCAAGTACCCCCTTTGATCCAAAATCGATGTTCTGCGTCGATACAAGGCAGTTGGCGGCGACCGTCGCATTGATGGTGAAAGTCGGATCAGCCGCCACCGTACCGGAGGCGGTACTGCAACTGCTGCCGGAGGTATAGCGATAGCGAAATTCGACCTGCGCACCGGAGAATGTCGAAAGGTAGGTTCCAGGTGGAACGGTTCCCTGCCCTCCGGCCACGGCGCCATAGATAGTCGCCGTTCCAGTGGCTGAGCCCAATACATTTGGGGTCAATGCCAGTGCCGGAGGGCGGGAAGCGTGGGCCCAGGCATAAGAACCCCAAACCACGCTGCGTGCCGAGTCGGAATAGAGCTGATAGTTGAGTGCGTTGGCTCCGCTAAACATCTGGCGGGCCGTCGCCGACGACGCGCCGCCTGTGCCGGCCGCAAGATGCGCACAGATCAGGATGCGCTGACCGACAATGCCGCTGCAATTCATGTTGATGGTCGCGGTCGTGTTGGTCTGACTGCCCGAGAGAGTGTCAACCAACCCGAAATTCATGTTCGAGACGCTGAAGCTGCAGCTTTGCGCTAAAGCGGACAACGGAAACATGGCAAAGGCCATGAAGATGACAAGACGGAGCATTCGTTCTCCCATGTTCACCTGCATGCCACGTCCTTGATTGCGACTTGCTGACCGGGTGCGGGCGTGTAGAAAAAATCGGCCTTGCAGGAGGTGCCATCCAGACGATCGATCACGACCGTGTTCTGTGCGCTTAAGCCTCGAATGTACGCCTCACCATCGTAGCCGATGACAAACTCTTCGGAGCCAGCCTCCATGCGCCCCTTCAGGCCGGCTTCCAAAGGGGTCCCTGTGCTGTCGACCAGAGTGACGACCGCTGCTTCGGGCGCTTCCGAAACGCCGAACTTCACCACGACCCCGCTGCGATCGGCTGGCATCACGACTTCCTTGGTTGCCGGAACGTCCGCATTCACTGGCAGATTCTTTGGATCGATGGAGACCGTGTTCGGTTCGTAGGAGTTAAGCCCGGGGACCAGGATGCGCCCTTGCCGATTGGTCTTTCCCACCGGCCTGTTCTGGAACTGGACGTCGACATCAGGAGCGCCGACTTCGACCACGGCGAAAGCATCGTCTATGCGATTTGTGGCAAAGACCCCGCCGCCTGCCACGGCAATCGCGCCATCCATTTGCGCAGTTGCCCGCACGTCCTTCCCGTATTGTTGGACGCCAGCCTCGAAGCGGGCGAAGCGCGCGCGATAGCTTGCTGCGGCCGACCGGTTGGGCGTGTCGCCTTCCGAGGTTCGTGCTCGCCAGCCAATGCTGCCGTCTTCCAACCGCTGCGACTTGGCGATGTCGGCGACGACATTCGGGCCGTCCGGTCCCTGCTCTATTCCCGTGGAAGCGGTGATATCGTCACCGAACGGAACCGATAGGCCGGCGAAGACTCCAAAGCTGCCGCTATCCTCAAGGTCGGTGAAGGCAGTGGCATAGAGGCTGCTTCGCTTGAATATCTCTTGGCTGTAGGAAAGGCCAACGATCTGGCTCTTCTGGCCTTCGTCACTTTCAAGATGCGTATAGGAGAGATTGAGGCTGGAAAAATCTATCGGCGCCGGGATGCTGAGCGTGAGCTGGTCTATTGCGCGAGGCACGCCCGTGCTGAAGATCGGCACGTCACCGGGCTCTGACAACGTCGGCTCTGCCGTCACCGCGGCGATGTCATCATAGTCGCCGAAGGCGCGTTGGATGCGACCGTAGATCGACCACCCTTCGTAGCTCATTTCCAGAGACGCGTTGACAAGCGAACCCGTGCGACCGTCCTGATGGCTGCCGGCGACGGCGACTGAGGCTGCGCCATATGGTCCAAGCGGAAAGGCGGCGCCTACACCACCGTTGATCAATCCTTCGCCGCCCTCGGCATGGCCCTCAAGCGTCAGCCAATTGGTGAGACCGTAGCGTGCGGTGGCGACCCCAAACACCCCGTTGGCGTAATCGTTGGACTCGGTGCCGAAGTTACGCCGTGGAAACCCGATCTCCGCCGAGAAATCGAGCAAGCCCTGTCCCAGCATGTCGCTGGAGGTATAGAAGGGGAGCCTCGTTGTGGTCTCGCGACCGAGGCTATCCCTCAACACGACCTGCGCTTCACCGGCTCCGGCAAAGACTGGCAAATTGGTGACCTGAAAAGGCCCGGCGGGAATCTCTCCGGTATAGGTGCGGACGTTCTGGGCATAGACTTCGAGGGTGGAAGGAACCGCAGCGGTTCCGCCGAAGGACGGCAGCGGCAGCGTGACCAGGTCCGACCGGAGCGCGAAGTTGCGCTGTGCTTGGATGCCACCGAGATAGACCGGCCGCGTCCAGGCCAGCCCGCCGGAAATGAAGTCCCCCGCCCTGTAGGTCATCATCCGTTCAGGGTCTGAATAGCTCCACGTCGTATTAAGCCGTGTGAAGCCACCGAACTCGCCATCGGAATAGCCGGCAATGAAGGATTGGTTGAGCGTGCCGTAGGGGCTGAACACGCGCGCATCAAAGGCTCCTGAAATTCCCTGAAACAGGTCAACCCTGTTCTCAACCAGGGAGTTGGAACTTGCGAAGAGAGAGTAGTTGAATACGCCGCCATAACCCGACTGCGCCTGAATACGATCTCCCTTCTCAGCGGCCTGAACATCGACGACGCGGGCGGCGCGCCCCTCGTTCGTGGTCGTGACAAAGAGGCGCTGCGTCGGCTCATCAATACGAAAGGCAACATCGGGCAGTTGGTCCAGCCTGACCAGCCCGTCCGCGTTTGCGCTATCTACGGGCTTCAGGCCGACCTGCTTCAATTCGTCCGGCGTCGCCGCCAGGCGCCCGTCGGGGAACTGCGTGAAGGTCCCTATCAGCTCCGTCGAAACGTCATTGATGAACACCTCGAGATAAAGGTCGCGACGTCCTGTTTGGTCCGGGGCGGGTTCCGCAATTTGAGTCTGCGGAGCCTGCGCGTTCGCCGGCAGGAAAGTTAGAAAGGTGCCTGCAGCGACGACCGCGATTCTACCGCCCTTTGATCGCAACCGGAGCATCAAATGGTCCAAAATCGCTCTGTGCCTTCAGCACCACAGAGCTTGCGGCCAGCGATTTGCTGCTGCCGATCGGCCATTGCATGGTGGCTCCGCCAAGAATGTAGCCGACAAGTCCGCTGCGACTGGCGACCTTCTTGCCGCCTTGCGTCAGATCGATGTTGGATAACCTCAGCCGGCTTTCACCATTGTTACGCGCCGTCAGAACAAGGCTGCGGCCCTTCCGCGACATGCTGAAGGACACGTCAGGTGCCTTGGAGTCGGGATTGCGAAAAAAGACCGGCACGGAATAGCGCAGCACCAGCGTCACGGTCCCAGCCTTCCTGCGCGATGGGTCGGGCAGCTCGTCTACAAGCAGGCGATAGCTTTCCTCGGTCTTCACTCGCGCCTTGCTGACGCGGAGCACGCGAACGGAATAGTCGGCATTCGGCCCGACCTGGGTCGATGGCGGGCTGGCAACCACGTCGGTGGTCGGCTCCAACTGCTCTACGCCGTCAGCCTGGCGCCAACGGAATACGCGTATCTGCACGTTTATCGGCCGCTTGGCATCATTGTGCAGATTCAAAACTGCCGCGCTGTCGGGCGCAATCAACTCCAGGCTGGTTGGGGCCACTCTAAGGGAAGCGGCTGCCGAAAGGCTGACGCACAGCAAAAGGAGCGCTGCCGCCCCTATGCATGACTGCATGGGTCGCATGTCGTATCCTCCGTTTGGGAAGTTCAATATGTCACGGTGATCGCGACGGTATCCGTGTAGACGCCTGCGCCGGCGTTGTTTGCGGCGGGACTCGCCCATAGACAGTCAGGTTTTGCACGTTGCCGTTTCCGGTTCCTGCAACCGTATCGGTGCCGACTGTGATCCCCCACGGCTGGGTGCGCCCAGTGTCCCTGTACAGCATGTAGTTAACCGTAGCGGCACCAGGGCCGGTCATTTTGCGAACTGCTACGGTCGCACCAGCACCCGCGCCTGCGCTCAGACCCACATTGTAGGTCTGACCGGAAGTGCACTGCACGCCGATGGTACTGGTTTGATCGGCATTGGCGTCGATTACGCCTTTTGAGCCGAAATCCAGATCGCTGGCGGTCTGAACCTTGCATTCGGCGGTAATGGTAATGCGAACCGTCATGTTGCCTGTCGCGACCGCCGCAAGGGCTGGGTCGGTCAGGGATGCCGCGGAAATGAGAGCCAAAAAGGCCGCGAGGCAGGCACGCATTCAGTGTGCTCCTTATCTTTCGGCTGCTCGCCAATGGCGATAACCGTCGAAAGCTCCCGACCCAAAATGCATTTGGCACAAATTGCGTTAAGATTCAACTAACATCTCAGACACCGCTGAGCTCAACGCGTAAAGGGATATTTGCTGTTGCTAATGGTATCCGCAATTCAGTTAGGAAGTATTGCCGGAAATGACGATCCAATCATCACAGGTATTATACATTCCTGGAAATATACTAATCTTCAATTCACATGGTAAGATATCCCGACAGAAATCGAAGTCGGGTTTTCGTCTTAAAGTTTAGTTTAAATCTCCACATTAGCGCCAATGATATGTCGGTCACTTTCCAATGTTTTTGACGCCATTGGAATGGTATTTCTCCAGCGCTCACGGCAAATCAAATAATTTGGAGCACACTCGATATTAGCACGTCGTTCACGTTTTCTTCACATGGCGCCAAATAATTGGAAGAAATGATGCAGCGTCAATTTAAACTAATGGCGGCAAAAAGCCCGTCACTTGCGGAAACGGGCTTTCTGACTGGCCAAAGGCAGGAGAGTGTCACACCGCCTTGCGGCTGGTTCGCACTTCCGTCCCGGCTGTTCTTTTTAGCGGCGGGAGATCAGCAGGCAAAGCTGGCGTAAGTCGCGATCGTAGGTCCCCTGACTGCCGAGCACGTCCACACAACGTTTCTTCATCCGTGCGAGTTGCGTATCCGACAGGTCAGCTACGACGTTGACCAGTCTACGATTGCTGGGATTAGAAGGATTGCTCGGATTGGAAGGGTTGGAGGGGCTTGTTTCAACGCCAACACCGGCATTGACACCATTGCCAACGCCCAGTCCAGCACCAACACCAATGCCGCTCGTGCCGCCCAAAGTTGCGCCAACACCTGCCGTCACGCCGTTAGTGCCACCAACCGTCGCACCTGCCCCAGCATTGATGCCACTAGAGCCGCCGACGGAGGCGCCCAGACCGGCATTGACGCCGCTGGAGCCACCGACTGAGGCGCCTGCGCCAGCATTGCCGCCGCTCGAACCCCCGATAGACGCACCCGCTCCGGCGTCCACGCCGCCCGAGCCGCCGATAGAGGCACCAGCACCGGCATTGATGCCGCCGCTACCCCCAACGGATGCGCCCGCACCGGCGCCAATTCCGGCGGCATTTGCCGGCATGCACAAAACTGAAATGATCACGCCACTCGCCAATGTTTTGGCAGTTCTCGCGAAGATACTAGCCATGACACTCTCCTGTGGTTGCCTTACGATGTGCAGCAAGCTTCGCCTGCCGCTCATATTAGTACGCGCTAAGGCGCCACCGAGTTGCACAATAGCCGGTATGATCCGGCGGTATAGTGTCCTGCGGATATAGGACAATGCTGATATTTTATTAAAATGCTTAAGAACAACTGTGGCTCGGTTGCCCCGGACGCGTTGCTACACGAGCGAATTGCCTGGCCATCCATGTTTCGGGTCCTCGCCATTCAGGAGGTCCACACTGTGACCGCGTACTTGTCAAGATAGCAGGCGCCCCCTCGCGCCATGAACACATCGAACTATGGCTTGAGCACCGCGGGCTGTCCAAATCTCTTCCGTAGTGGCCGGTGCGGTCCGTTGGGCCCAAAGGCCCCCACTGAACCAGCATTCTCCCTTTCCGCGTCTAGTGCGGCCGTAGTGGGTTCGCCTCTCGAGTCAGGGAGCTGTCGCATGGTCTAAAAGCCGGAAGTCCGACAGGGCGCACATTGGAATCGGCGCGATCAATGCCTTCGACGGTGATCGCGATCGTCGCGTTCTCGATCCCAATCCATCCCTTGGCTTTCCGGGGTTGCGGACGTCCTGCCTGCATTTCAGATATAGCAGTGAAAGCAGCTTAGCATAAGCGGCTCTAAGCGTCCTTCGGCAAAGACCCTGTCGCCATAGGGGAGACAAGAGCTCGCGGCTCAAGCCGGCCGCAAAATCCTGGCGATTGGTTGTCAGGATGACGCACATGCAGCTTGCCACTGGCGACAACCTTTGCTTGCCTGCCTGTTCCGCGACGAGAGGAGGCAGGCATGGAACGGTATTTCTCGGTGGCTATTGTGACGCTGCTTTGCAGCCTAATGATTTTTGGCATAGCGCTGACAGTCGCCAGAACCCACAAGAGGACGGGCGTTCTCGCCCCGACCATGACTGGGGATCCGCTGCTTGAGCGGACAATCCGCGCTAATTCAAACTCGATCGAATGGCTGCCGATCTTTCTTCCGTCGATGTGGCTTTTCGCGGTCTACTGGAGCGCGCCATGGGCGGCTGCACTGGGACTGCTTTGGATAATGACGGTTCCCGTCGGCACCGCTGAAGCGGTACCCCGGCTTCTTTATTCAATCTTTCGCCGCATGTGACCTTTCGCTTCAACTCGACAGCGTTCAAAAGGCGAACAAGAGTCCGGGCATAGCTTAGCCGTAGCGCCCACGGGTCTGCTGGCTGCCCAGTCAACACGTTAAACGCGGTCCAGCTTCGTTGGTTCTTTTCTGAGTTCATGTCTCTGGTGAGTCACCGTCGCTAGCCATACATCAAGCAGTGATCGATGATTCCGTGTGTCACGGGGCAGCTTAGCAACGGGCGAAGCTATCGGTGGTTCCGGCGAAACGAATACGAAGCAGGCGGTTGGACCGGCTTCGATTCAACGGCTGATGTCACAAGTGATGACTTGGAAGGCGCCAGAGGTCGTCAGCGCGTGAGATAGAATGACTGACGGCTAACACCGCCTCGTCCTTCCTGCGCGATAGCCTGATGACCTTCAAACGCATGAGCTGACTCGCAACACTGCGATTCAACTTAGCACACGTTTAATTAGCTCCGGAGCATTTTAACGAATCGTTGACCGCGCTGTCCCATTATAGGACGGCGCGGTCAAACCCCAACCGGACTGCGCAGGCGGCTCCGGCACTGAAGCGCCCGCCCAACTGTCGGAGTCGCCACCCACACCAACATACCAGCAATGGTTGAATCAACCGTTACCGCATGTGCTTTCCAATGTGCTTCCCTGATCGTTAGACTTTGACCGAGCGGACGGGAATATGCGCAGAACAGTTCGGTAACATTTGAGACAAGTCGATGGATATGACGAGCTATCTGATCTTGGTGGATCAATTCCCGGCAAGCTCTACAGCGGCGAGCCCAAAAAGGATATTCCTACATCTGTCCGACGTGCGGTCAGCAGGTCGACATGCGTCACCTTCGCCAAGGCGCTGGCCGCCGGTTGTGCCGCGCCGCCTCGCTCTGATTTCCTGACATTCCGATCGCTTGTCAAACGATCCAGCCCACATGCCGCACTTCCGCCGGGAATCGGGTCCATGACCATCGCGGATCCCGCCGATCAGGTCCCTGAGCTGGCGCTGCGTCCATGAGCGGCGCAGGGGGATTGATCCTTGCACTGAACCGTCCGAGGCGGTCTGCGAACAACTCGCCGTCCGGCCGGCATCGCCTTCTTCATGCTGCTCGCCCATCAGACCGCAAATTCCGCGACCATCGTAGCGGTCGCACGCATCGCCGTGATCGCTGAATTCGTGTTCACTGCAACCGCGGTGGAGGCTCATGCCCTCGCCTGGCATTCCGCCTATTCGCCGACCGAGAGGTGGATTGCGCTTTTCGATCCTGCTTTACCTCATTACCGGCCTGTTCTGGCTTCCAGTCGTGTGGATGCAGATCGAGATGCGCGATCTCTCGCCCTGCAGGCCGCGGCAGCGAAGCAAGCTTCACCACAGCGCTGCAACACCTTGGCACGTTCCGCCATTCCAGAAGGCGGCTACGACGACATGAATGCAAACACCATCTCCACCATTCTGGTTGTGGTCGCCCTGCGCCCACGGGCACATGGCCTGTAACTTCGCCGTGACCTCATCCCCTTGAGGGAACAATCTGACCGAGCCCCAGTTTGACCCAAACAAACACGGCCGATGGTTCGATGGAGGCATGCCATGAGATGGTTGAGCAAGCTGTCCGGGAGAGAATGCACCAGGATCGCGGTTCTGAAGAAGCTTTCCGTGACGAAGATAGCCGCAACGACCAGGGCGACCGCAACGGGCATGCTGACCGTCCCGATGAAGCTAGCCGTCATGGCGACCATTGGCGAAATCGTGGTGACTGGGGCAGAGGACACAGAATGGCTCGACACCGGGGGCACCAAATGATGCGCGGTGCCGGCATGCGACTTATGTTTGGCCTGTTGGACACGGATGGGGACAGGTCATTGAGGTTCAAAGCGCGGTCGGCAGGATGTTCAATAGCATCGACGAGAATGGTGACGGCAACATCGATCTAGACGAAATCCAGTCCCTCCTGCACGGCTCCAACGTGCATGGCACAAACAACGAAGACATGCCGTAGCTGCATCAAGACTGAGGAGCCGACTTCAGACGGAGCGGCAAGCGAGTCGCGGTCAGGCGAAGGCGCCGTTTGGAATGGCCCAAAATATTCTCTCAAGCTCCCGGAACATAGATCGGCCATTGCGGTTCGACAGGCGGCGGGCACGGTCGATGAATAGCATGGCCCGCTTGCCAAGCGCGGGTCCCGATCGACCTTGCCAACAGAGGAGCGGGCTATGCGTGCGTTGGTCTGGCACGGTAAGGAAGACATACGCTGCGATCAGGTCTCCGATCCAGAAATTGAGGATGAACGGGACGCGATTATCAAGGTGACGAGTTGTGCCATCTGCGGCTCCGACCTTCACCTTTACCACAACTACGTGCCAGCCATGCTGCCAGGCGACATTATGGGCCACGAGATGATGGGAGAGGTCGTGGAGGTCGGCAGGGGCGTCAACGGCGCTCTGAAGAAGGGAGACCGCATTGTCGTACCGTTCACCATAATCTGCGGTGAGTGCGACCAGTGCAAGAGACAGAACTTTTCGGTTTGCGAACGTACGAACCGCAAGAAGAACCTCGGCGACAAGGTGTTCGGGCACACCACCGCTGGTCTGTTTGGCTACACCCATTTGACGGGCGGCTATCCCGGGGGACAGGCGGAATACCTGCGGGTGCCGTTCGCCGACGCCACGCACGTAAAGGTGCCTGACAACCTTACCGACGAGCAGGTTCTCTTCCTCGGCGATATTTTTCCCACCGGATGGCAGGCCGCGGCACAGTGCGACATAGAGCCTACGGATACGGTTGCGGTGTGGGGCTGCGGCCCAGTCGGGCAGATGGCAATACGCAGCGCCCTGCTGCTCGGCGCCAAACAGGTGGTGGCGATCGATTGCCTGCCGGAACGGCTTTCCATGGGGGCGGCCGGCGGTGCCATCACCATTAATTTCGCCGAGGAAAGTGTCGTCGAACGGCTGCAGGAACTCACCGGCGCAAATGGCCCGGAGAAGTGCATCGATTGCGTCGGCATGGAAAGCCATGTCTCGCTGGCCCAGCCCGACACCGTCTACGATCGCGCAAAGCAGTTGATGCTGATGGAAAATGATCGACCGCATGTGTTGCGCGAGATGATCTATGTCTGCCGGCCGGCCGGCGTGATCTCGATCCCCGGCGTCTACAGCGGGCTGGTCGACAAGATTCCGATGGGACAGGCGATGAACAAGGGCCTCACCTTCCGCATGGGGCAGACCCATGTCACCCGTTGGACCGAGGATCTGCTGCGCCGCATCGTGGACGGCCAGATCGACCCTTCCTTCGTCATCACCCACACCGTCGGGCTCGAGCAGGGACCCGAGATGTACAAGGTGTTCCGCGACAAGCAGGACAGCTGCATCAAGGTAGTTTTGAAACCGTAGGGAATCGTCATGAACGTGGTCGCTAAACTCACCAACATCACCCGATCGCCTGGCGATCCCAAAGTGCTGCAGGCCGGGCCGAGTGTGGCCGGTGCCTTCGATGGCCTTGCCCGCAAGCTCGGCTGGTTCAGCATCGCGCTGGGCGTCGTCGAACTGGTTGGTGCCGAGCGGATTGCCGGTGCGCTCGGCATGAGCGGCAAGCAAGATCTCATCCGAGCCTATGGGGCGCGGGAGATAAGCAGCGGCATACTCTCGCTTTCCGTGGACAAGCAGGCTGGGCTTTGGAGCCGGGTGGCTGGCGACGGCCTGGACATCGCGACGTTGCTGTCAGCTTATCGGCATGACAATCCAAAGCGCGACAACGTGGGCATTGCGCTTGCCGTGGTCGCCGGAATCGCTTTGCTCGACATCATCGGTGCGAAAGGCGTCACCGCGCGCCACTCTCGCAGGGGGACCAAGCCGCGCGACTACAGCGATCGCAGCGGCTTTCCCGCAGGCACTGCCGCAGCCCGCGACTTTGCCCGCTCTGAGCGCGGCCAGGAGTCCGGCGCCGCCTGACAGAGTGCCGACCTTGCGCTATAAGCTAGTCTGGGGTTCCAGCCCTAAAACCAGGTTACCGATTTTGAGCTCGACGAGATTGTAGCCGCGCAACTTGCTATCGGCCCGGCCCCATCCTGCACCATGCCGATTTCTACGCCGGATGCGACCTGCTCGCCACGCCCCAGGTGTGGGTGCGGCGCAGTGCCTGCGAATTCGCCGATGGCGCTGACGATTTCCCGGCCGTCAGCATCGGTGATGACGGTGGCGTAGCGGGTCATGAATCACACTCCTGAATCAGCGCGCGTTGCGGAGACAACCTATTGATGGGAAGCTGGCTGTTCGAGGAGGACAGCAATGAGCAACGTCACCACGCATTACGGCAGCGACGGCATCGTCGAGCGTATATTGGCCGCGATTTCCGATGCGAAGCCCGATAAAATCAATGCCGCGCAGCTCTATCCGTTCGACCAGCTTCACGGCCGCGAGCTCATCGCCACGCGAGACCATGGAGGTCGTCTTGCCCCCTCGCCCACCGACCGGATCCTTGATGTCGGCAGCGGCATTGGCGGCCCGGCGCGCTTCCTGGCCGCCACCTATGGCTGCCAGGTCGACGGTGTCGACCTCACACCAGTCTTTGTCGAGGCATCCGGCCGACTGACCATGCTCAGCGGCCTTGGCGACAAGGTTCGCTTCCACGAAGCCGACGCGGCGAAACTGCCCTTCGCCGACAACACATTCAACGCGGCAATCTGCTTCTATGTCGGGATGAACATCGCCGACAAGGCCGCCGTCATCGGGCAGGCTTTTCGCGTTCTGAAGCCGGGCGGCAAACTGATCTGGACCGAAGCCGTGCTGGCTGCCGGCGAGCCGAATTATCCCTTGCCCTGGGCGGTTGCGCCGGAAACCAGCCACCTTGTTGACCGGGATACCCTGAAGACCCTGTTCGCCGACGCGGGCTTCCATATTGACGAAGTCATCGACGAGACCGGCGAACATGTCGAACTGGCGATGCAAAGGGCCAGTTCCGGCATCATTCCTTCGCCTGTGCAACGTCAGGTCAATGAAATCGTGCTCGGCACCGAATTCGTGCAGCGACGCAAGAACTACATCCGTAGCCTGAGCGAAGGCAGATTGGCATCGCTGGCCATCATCGTCTCGAAGCCTGCCTGATCGGAGCCTTGATCGTAACGAAGGGCAGAAACAAAAAACCCGCCTTGGCGGCGGGAAGTTGGCGCAACTCAGCACCAGAAGTAGCGACCGGCAACACCATGGTTCGCAGTTTCGTTCGGCTCGCGAACCACCGCCTTTCTATACCATTGTGCGACATTGTACACGACGGTGCCATTGTCCGTGCACTTCGGTCCGGCATCGATTGTGCTATAACGGCCGGTAAACGGCTACGAAGCCGGTAAAGGCAGTCAGTTGCATCGCGCTCCTGTCCTCCGTCCGAGTCATCCTCACGGCAAGTTCGACGCCAGTAGTCAAAATGCGAAGGCACGATTGTGGCCGACAGCAGACCGCCAGCTGTAAATCTAATCGGACATCCAGGTAGTCGGCGCTCGGCCGGACAAAGGGCGCGACGGAGGTGAAGCGAAAAGTGCAATGCTGAACTTGCTGAAAAATAGTTTCGGGCTTGACCAGATTACCAGCCGGTCGATCTCGCCGATGCGCGCCCGGCCTGTCAGCGCCATTGCCATCTCCAAGTCTCGGCGAAGCAGGTTGCGCCCTCGGCACCATCGGTTGCCAGGGCGTAGACATAGGGGCGGCCAATCATGACTGCGGTTGCACCAGGGCAAGCATCTTCAACGTCGGCGCGACGGCTCACGCTTCCAGCAAGGATGATGGGAATCCGTCCGGCCACCGGTCCGCGATGGCGGGCAGGGAGTCGATGGTTGCCGGGAGGGTGTCGAGGTTACGCGCACCGTGGTTCGAGACCGCGATGGCATCGACACCCGTTCCGATCGCCTGCTCAGCATCCTCAGGATCGAGGATGCTCTTCAGGATAAGCGGCAGGGTTGAAGCGAACGCAGCCAGGCAATATCCGCCCAGGTCGGCATGGCCGACGCTGCGCAGTGCCAACTTTGAGCACGCCGGTGTTCCGGTCCTTGAAGTATGGCGTTGCGAGGCCGTCGGGAATTTTGAATCCTGCCCGGAACTGCCTACGGCGATCGCCTGGCTTCGGCATGTCGACCGCTACACAGATCGCTTGGCCAAGTGCCGTGCCATTAAAACCGCGATTGCTTTGCCGATAGAGCAGGAACCAGACTGGAGACTAGCTCACCGCCACGCCATCCTCGATCGCTGCCGTCGCCGTGGTACCCAAAGTGAACACCGCTTGCGCCACTCCGGAGCCGCGCGCCGCCGCCACCTCGCCTTCCGGATGCACCAGCCGCTGATATGCTATCGGGCCAGGATTATCGGACGCGGCAGACTTTGCCCGATGAGCGTGATCCCGGTATCAAGTCTTGTCACACGCGCAGCACGTGCCGCTTTCCAAAGGCAAGAGATGCACCTCCTACTGTGTCAGGGCCGTTATCGAGGGGCGCTTGTTGAAGTCGCACTTGCCGGTGACGCTGTAGAAGAAGTCGGCATTTGAAGACGGCGTCGGCACGGTTGTGCCGCCGTCCTCCCAGGCTTGATAGCTGGTTACACCACAAGGCACGATGGTGAAGATGTCGACCTTCTGCCCAGTCGGGGTCTCGGTCAGGTTGTTCGCGTCCACGCCGCTGTAGAGTCGGTTGGAGGTGGTCGGATCATCCGACTTTAGGTACTTCGGGTTGCCCGATGGTACGTACATCTGCAGCGAGAGGCCAGCCATCTGGTTGACGTCGATCGACGCGCCGGCGCTGTTGGCTGGGTACATGGTGTTGAGGCAAGTGGTTGAATATTTCTTGGTGCCGCTGGTCTGGAGTATCGCGTCTGCGGTCAGACCCGTGAAGGTGCTCACGCCGGCGGTGGTGCAAACTTGCGACTGGACAAGCGTCTTGATGTCGGCCCCGCCGTTGTTGGTGATTGTGTACACATTCGTTGTGCCGTAGCCCTTCGGATCACCGAAGCCGTTATAGGTATACTCGATCGACATCAGCGGCTTGGCCACCGTCGCTCCAAATGTCGTGCCGTAGAGCGTCATCGTCTTGTTCCACCAGCCCGACACCTTGGAAACCTTGAAGGTAGTCTGCACCAGGGCCGGCGTCTTGCTCGCCGCCGACCCAACGGCGACCGGCACCGTGTTGATCCTGGCGATCTGCATGAACACGGTGGGCATGGAGTAACTTGCCATGGCCTGCGCGGTGGCGGTGCCATTGGCGGAAACCACAAAGCTGTTCAGTGTCGGGGTACCCAGGCCATGGTTGGCGATGAAGGTATCCTGCAGCATAGTCTGGCGCTGCGCCAACGTTGAGGTTGTGTCCATACCGGTGATCGATAGGACCGCGGCATCCAGCGCCTGCTGCTCGTTGGACCGGGTCTGGACCGCCCTGGTATAGTCGACCGAGAAGCCGATGGCGGTGATGATGGGCGCCAGCATGAAAACAAACAACGGGGCCATCGAACCGTCATGGGAACGCGCGAACCGGTCTACAATTCAGACGTGGGAGCATTTCTGAGCGGCTCAGACCGCCACCGAGTGCCTGGCTTTGCCGGTTTCAAGATATTTGTCGAACTTCGCTGCGATGCTTCTGACAAAGGGCCGGCTTTCCGCCGGCACGACGAAGCGGTCACCATCAAGTTCAAGCAACCGCGCCGGATCATGAAGGACCGTGGAACTTGCCTTCAGCAGAAGCCTCTGGCCGGCTTTGCCAAAACGCTCCACCAGCTCGATGGCTGAGAAGGCGAAATCACACATCAGCCTCTCGATGATCCAGCCGCGGACGCGGTCGTCGTCGGAAAGCGCGATGCCGCGGACAGCCGCCAGCCCACCGTCTGAGACCATGCGTCCATACTCCGTGTTCGATGGCATATTCTGCACATAGCCTTGGCGAAATTGACTGATGGACGATGGGCCGAGGCCGATCAAGGTTTCGCAGCGATCCTCGGTATAGCCTTGGAAATTCCGGCGCAAGCAGCCGGTTCGGGCCGCTACAGCCAACGCATCGTTGGGCTTGGCGAAATGGTCGAAGCCGACGGGCTCATACCCCGCGTTCAGCATAAGACACGCGGCCAGTTGTGATTGAGCAAGGCGCTGTGCCGGACCAGGCAACCATGCCTCGTCGATCATCGTCTGATGCTTCTTGAACCAGGGTACATGCGCGTAGCCAAACAACGCCATCCGATCCGGTTCCAGGGTCAGTGCCTGCGCGACGGTTGAGGAGACGCTCTCCCTGGTCTGGTGCGGCAAGCCGTAGAGCAGGTCCAGATTGACCGATTCGACGCCGCGCGAACGAACGCCATCGATGACCGCTTTGGTCTGCAAAAAGCTTTGCTCGCGGTTAATTGCCTTTTGTACCTTCAGGTCAAAGTCCTGGACGCCGAGGCTCGCCCGGGTCATGCCGATCTCGGCCAGCGCATCAAGACGGGCGTCGTCCATATCATTGGGATCGATTTCGACGCTGATCTTGGCGTCCGGAAGGAAATCGAAGCTGGACCGCAATGCTTTCCCCAGCACCACCATGTCCTCGGACTTCAGCATCGTCGGAGAGCCGCCACCGAAGTGGACGGCGCGCACGCCAGCCTTGCCGCCGACAATACGGGCAACGGTGGCGATCTCGGCGTGCAACGAGCGGAGATAGGCAGTTACCGGCTCATAGTGACGTGTTTGCTTGGTGTGGCAGGCACAGAACCAGCAGAGTCTGTCGCAGTAGGGAATATGCAGATAGAGTGAAATCTCGTCGCCGTTCTCCAGCGCCTCCAGCCAGCCTCGACAGATAGTGGCATCGACCCCCGGATGGAAATGCGGCGCGGTCGGATAGCTCGTGTAGCGCGGCACGTTCTCGCCAAGTCTGGCAGCTAGTTCCGGTCGCATCTCGCCATTCCTGTGGTTGCATGGCCCGGAAAATGACCGCAACGGCACGCCGATACCTTGATTTCGGTCAAAGCCTTTGCACCGGACAAACTGCCACAAGGCTTTTTCAATGGCCGATGCTTATCTTGCCGATACCCTGGATCCTCGGACGATCGTGATGACAGTGCGTCAGGATGTTCATAGTGCCGGTATTCCCGTGCTTTGCCAATCCTGCGAGGCAAGGCATCGCGGCATTTGCGGTGCCCTTGATCCCGATCAATTGGTCGGGCTCGCCAAGACCTCGTCAAAGCACACCGTTGAACCGGGGTCAGAACTGATGGGCGACGCCGAAACCGTCGACAGCTATTCCAACGTGCTTTCCGGCGTCGTGAAGCTGACGAAGAGCCTTTCGGACGGGCGCCAGCAGATTGTCGCGCTTCAGTTTGCCCCCGATTTTCTGGGACGGCCGTTCAAGGTGGAAAGCGTGATCAACGCGGAAGCGGCAACGGCCGTCTCCCTGTGTTCGTTTCCAAGGGCTTCCGTCGAAAGGATGATGAGGGAGTCGCCGGATCTCGAGCACCGCCTGCTCAAGCAGACGCTGAACGAACTCGACGATGCACGCGACTGGATGGTCACGCTGGGACGCAAGACCGCTGCGGAAAAAGTGGCGAGCTTTCTGCTGATGATTGCCAGAAACATCGATCCCACGCTCGATCCAAACACCAATCCGACGAGCTTCGAACTGCCTCTCACACGTGCCGACATCGCCGATTTCCTCGGCCTGACAATCGAGACGGTGAGCCGCCAGTTGACCCGGCTGCGGACAGACGGCGTGATCCGGATCGACAACAACCGCCATGTGACTGTGGACAGCCTTGCCCGGTTGGCGAGCCGCTCCGGAGCCTAGAGTAATTCCAGGAAAAGGCTGAAACAGTTTTCCGTCCGGAATTGCGTCAACTCTAGTCTCGATCGACGATCCCGATCATCGGCAGGACATGCTCGCGTTCAAACACGATGTGCCGGCGCAGATTCTCGAACAGGCCGCGCAACATGAACCCGAGGGCTTCGGGGTTTTCGACCGCCTCGCCATGACCGATGGCCAGCAGAATTTCGGTCACCTCACCGCCAACGCATTCGTCTTCCATATGTTCGGCCCGCAATCGCCGGGTTGAGGCAAGGTTCGCATTGCTGCTGACCACGGCATCCTCGTAGGCGGGAAAGATGACCGTCTCTTCGTATTGATCAATGTTGCGCAGCAGCGGAACGATCGCGTTGGCCGCGCCGAGACACTCCAGGCGATCGACGCCGGGCAAGGCGCCCGCCATTCTTTCCAGGGCGTCGCAGAGCTGCAGCTTTTCCCTGTGCGCGCGCTTCATCACCGCGGCTGGACCACTTCCCTGCTGGATCGATCAGTCGGTGCGGGATTTTCATCGCCTGCTTCGAACAGCGACGATCCCAGCCCCTTCTTCCGGCTCAAGGGCGGCCTCCGAGTGCAAGACCACGCTGCCCACTCAGAAGGGGCTGGGCTTTGACATGGATCAAGGCGGCGACAACGCGACTGCTGAATTGGTGTCTATGCGGATTGGCGTCCGCGCATCGGAATCCGAGGTCGGGGATAGCTCATGAAGTTCGGCACGCAAATCTTCGTTTTGAGCCTTTTCACATTTGCAGCCCTGGTGGCCGCGGGCTTCGGCGTGGACCAGCCCTTTCGACAGCATATGTGGGTGCTGTTTTTTGTGTTGCTTGGTTTTGTCGCCATCCTCATCCGCAACACGAATTTCGAGGTGGCCGCTCCGATTGACCCATCCGCTTACATGGATGGTCCAATCCGCTACGGCGCCATCGCCACCATGTTCTGGGGTGTCGTCGGCATGCTTGTCGGCGTGGTCATCGCGCTGCAGCTTGCCTACCCCGATCTCAACATCCAGCCCTGGTTCAACTTCGGCCGTTTGCGGCCGCTGCATACGTCCGGAGTGGTCTTCGCATTCGGCGGCAACGCATTGCTTTGCACGTCATTGTACGTCGTGCAACGCACCTGTCGCGCGCGCCTGTTCGGCGGCGATCTCGCCTGGTTCGTGTTCTGGGGTTACCAGCTTTTCATTGTCATGGCCGCGACCGGCTATCTGCTCGGCATCACCGAGAGCCGGGAATACGCCGAACCCGAATGGTACGTGGACATCTGGCTGACCATCGTCTGGGTCGCCTATCTCATCTTGTTCCTCGGCACGATCTTCAAGCGCAAGGAACCGCACATCTACGTCGCCAACTGGTTTTACCTCTCCTTCATCGTGACCATCGCGATGCTGCATGTGATCAACAACCTGTCGATGCCGGCCTCGTTCCTGGGCTCAAAGAGTTACTCCGCCTTTTCCGGGGTCCAGGACGCCCTGACGCAATGGTGGTATGGCCACAACGCCGTCGGCTTCTTCCTCACTGCCGGCTTCCTCGGCATGATGTATTACTTCGTGCCCAAGCAGGCGAACCGGCCGGTCTATTCCTATCGGCTGTCGATCATCCATTTCTGGGCGATCATCTTTCTCTACATCTGGGCCGGGCCGCATCACCTGCACTACACCGCCCTGCCCGATTGGGCGCAGACGCTCGGCATGGTGTTCTCGATCATGCTGTGGATGCCGTCATGGGGTGGCATGATCAACGGCCTGATGACGCTGTCCGGCGCCTGGGACAAGCTGCGCACAGACCCCATCATCCGTATGATGGTGATGGCCATCGCCTTCTACGGCATGTCGACCTTCGAAGGTCCGATGATGTCGATCAAGACGGTCAACTCGCTGTCGCATTACACCGACTGGACCATTGGCCACGTGCACTCCGGTGCGCTCGGCTGGGTCGGCATGATCTCGTTCGGCGCAATCTACTTCATGGTGCCGAAGCTCTGGAACCGTGAGCGGCTCTACTCGCTGAGGCTCGTCACCTGGCACTTCTGGCTGGCGACCCTGGGGATCGTCGTCTACGCCGCCGTCATGTGGGTTTCCGGCGTCATGCAGGGCCTGATGTGGCGTGAATACGACGAGCAGGGTTTCCTGGTCTATTCCTTCGCCGAAACCGTGGCCGCCATGCATCCCTACTATCTCATGCGCGCCATTGGCGGGGCAATGTATCTCTCCGGCGCCCTGATCATGGCCTGGAACATCGCCATGACCATCCTCGGATACCAGCGCGAGGAGGAGCCGATGCCCGGCTCTGTTCCCGCCCTTCAGCCTGCCGAATAAGGAGCCAGACAATGGGCTTGATGGACAGACACGCACTCATCGAGAAGAACGCCACGCTTCTTCTCGTTGGCTCTCTTCTTGTGGTGACCGTCGGCGGCATCGTCGAGATCGCACCGCTCTTCTATCTCGACAACACGATCGAGAAGGTGGAAGGCATGCGCCCCTATTCGCCGCTCGAACTTGTCGGGCGCAACATCTATGTGCGCGAGGGCTGCTACCTCTGCCACAGCCAGATGATCAGGCCGTTCCGCGACGAAGTCGAGCGCTACGGTCACTACAGCCTGGCTGCCGAGTCGATGTACGATCATCCTTTCCAGTGGGGATCGAAGCGTACCGGGCCGGACCTCGCCAGAGTTGGCGACCGCTACTCGAATCTGTGGCATGTCGAGCATCTCACGGATCCGCGTTCGGTGGTGCCGGAATCCATCATGCCGAGCTACGCGTTCCTCAAAGACACGCCGATCGAGGTGGAGGACTTCTCGACGCATCTGGTTGCCAACAGGCGTGTCGGTGTCCCCTACAGCGATGACATGATCGCCCGCGCCAATGCCGACCTGATGGCGCAAGCCGATCCCAACGCCGACACGTCCGGCCTCGAAGCCCGCTACCCCAAAGCCAAGATCGGCGACTTCGACGGCAACCCGCAACAGGTCACCGAAATGGATGCCCTTGTCGCTTATCTCCAGATGCTCGGCACGCTGGTCGATTTCAAGAACTACGACGAAGCCGCGGGCTATCGCTGAGGGAGTTCTACCCATGGATTACAATTTGATGCGAGAGTTTGCCGACAGCTGGGGCCTGGTCGCCATGGCGCTTTTCTTTGTCGGCGCGACTGCCTTCGCGCTCCGCCCCGGCAGCCGCAAGCTGGCCGACGAAGCTGCCCGGATTCCCCTTGAGGACGAGTGATCATGAGCGACGAGCATATCGATGAAATCTCCGGCGTCTCGACCACCGGCCACGAATGGGATGGCATCCGGGAACTGAACAACCCGCTTCCCAGATGGTGGGTCATCACGTTTTACATCACCATTGTCTGGGCCATCGGCTACACCATCGCCTATCCGGCATGGCCCCTGCTGCACTCGGCGACGAAGGGTTTGCTCGGCTATTCCAGCCGCAACGAAGTCAGGAACGAGCTGACTGCGGCTGAAGCCGCCAAGGGCAAATACATCTCGGCGGTGGCGTCCAAGAGCGTCTCGGAGATCGCCGCGGACGATGGCCTGCGCGAATTCGCAATCGCGGCCGGTGGTGCCGCCTTCAAGGTCAATTGCGTACAATGCCATGGCTCCGGCGCCCAAGGTTCCAAGGGCTTTCCCAATCTCAACGACGACGACTGGCTGTGGGGCGGCAAGGCCGAGCAGATCCAGCAGACGATTACGCACGGCATCCGCTTCGCGTCCGATCCGGACACGCGCCTGTCGGAAATGCCTGCCTTTGGCGACATCATAACCGCTGACCAGATCGCTCAGGTCGGCACCTATGTCGCCAGCCTGTCGGGAAAGGTCCAGCATGCCGGCCTCGTCGAGCCCGGCGCCAAGGTCTTTGCTGAAAATTGCGTGGCCTGTCATGGCGACAATGCAAAGGGCAACAAGGAGCTGGGCGCCCCCGATCTGACCGATGCGATCTGGCTCTATGGATCCGGTGAGACAGCCATCGCCACCCAGGTCCGTGCGCCAAAACAGGGCGTCATGCCAGCCTGGGGCGCACGCCTGGGCGAGACCAAGGTCAAGGAGCTCGCCGTCTACATCCATTCGCTTGGTGGTGGGGAATAGGAAGCGGGGACCTGTTCCCGGCCCTTCGCCAGCCAAGCGAAGAGGCCCGGCCATGCCGGGCCTCGACCTGTATTCGGCACCGGCAATTGACTTGCATCAACGCGCCTGCCCCCGCCCCGCGCCAAGACTTGCCTACGCTGGCAGCCTGGGCATGGGCAGATTGTCGCCTGCGCGAGTGGAGATGCATGTGCTGGACAATACGCAGGTAGAGCGGCTCGAAGCCGAAGCGGTCAATTCCGCCAAGGTGCGCCAGCCGATGTATGCCGCGCGCAAGAAGATATTCCCGAAACGGGCAACAGGGAACTTTCGTCGGTTCAAGTGGCTGGTGATGGCGATCACACTCGGTATCTACTACCTGACACCGTGGTTGCGATGGGACCGCGGCCCGTTCGCCCCGGACCAGGCCGTGCTGCTCGATCTCGCCAACCGGCGCTTCTACTTCTTCTTCATCGAGATCTGGCCGCAGGAATTCTACTATGTGGCCGGCCTTCTGATCATGGCCGGCGTCGGTCTTTTCCTGATCACGTCGACTATCGGTCGCGCCTGGTGCGGCTATACATGTCCGCAGACTGTATGGGTCGATCTGTTTCTGGTCGTCGAGCGCGCCATCGAGGGTGATCGCAACGCACGCATGAAACTCGATGCCGGCCCATGGACCGCCCGCAAGCTTGCGCTGCGGGCATCGAAACACGCCATCTGGCTGGGCATAGGGGCGGCGACGGGCGGCGCCTGGATCTTCTATTTTGCCGATGCGCCGACGCTGGTTGGCGAACTCTTCACCGGCACCGCGGCACCCGTTGCCTACATCACCGTCGCCGTGCTGACGGCCACGACCTATACGTTCGGCGGGCTGATGCGCGAACAGGTCTGCACCTACATGTGTCCATGGCCACGCATCCAGGCGGCCATGCTCGACGAAAGTTCGCTCACCGTCACCTACAATGACTGGCGCGGCGAACCGCGTTCGCGTCATGCCAAGAAGGTGCAAGCCGCGGGACAGTCGGTCGGCGACTGCGTCGACTGCAATGCCTGTGTCGCGGTCTGCCCGATGGGGATCGACATTCGCGACGGCCAGCAGCTCGAATGCATCACCTGCGCGCTTTGCATCGACGCCTGCGACGGCGTCATGGGCAAGCTCGGCAGGGAACGCGGACTGATTTCCTACGCAACGCTCTCCGATTACAACGCCAACATGATGCTGGCGACCGCGGGCGGCTCCAGTTCAGTCAACCCGTCGCTGGTCAGGACCGCTGATGGCCTGTTCTCCGACAAGGTGGCGCATTTCCATGTCAGCAAGATCTTCCGGCCACGCACCTACGTCTACATGGGTCTGTGGTCGCTGATCGGCCTGGGTCTGCTCTATTCGCTGCTGACGCGCGACAGGCTCCAAGTCAATGTGCTGCACGACCGCAATCCGCAATTCGTAACGTTGTCCGACGGCTCCATCCGCAACGGCTACACCGTCAAACTGCTCAACATGATCCCCGAGCCGCGGATCATTGTTGTCACCATGCAGGGCTTGCAAGGAGGCGAAATGAGCGTGGTCGGAGACGACATCAAGGCGGGCCGCTCCTTTGCCATCCCGGTCGAGCCCGATCGCCTGAAAATGCTGAAGGTCTTCGTGCGCCAGCCGGCCGACCAAATCCGTGGCGCAGCGCAAACCTTCACGTTCCGTGTCGAGGACAAGTCGAGCTTCGAGGCGGACGAATACACCGCCACCTTCAACGCGCCGGAGATCGCCAGATGACCGCTAACGCTGAAAAAACCCGCGAATTCACCGGCAGGCACATGCTGTTCACCATCCTTGCCTTCTTCGGCGTGGTCATCGCGGTCAATCTGACGATGGCCACGCTCGCCAACACCAGTTGGACCGGCCTTGTCGTCGAGAACACCTATGTGGCGAGCCAGCAATTCAACAAGAAGGCCGAGGAGGGTCGCGCGCAAGCAGCCCTTGGCTGGACCGGCAGGCTGACCATCGCATGGGGCGAAGTTCGCTATGGCCTCACCGACGCCGCCGGCAAGCCGGTTCCCTTGCATGGCGTCAAGGTGCTGTTTCGCCATCCCGCCTACGAGAAAGAGGACAAGTCGGTCATCCTCGCGCCCGCCTCGGACCAGGAATTCGCAGCCCAGCACATGCCGAAGGACGGCGTCTGGATTGTGGAAGTCGACGCCGACGCCGGTCTGGAAAAGCCGTATCGCGACGTCCGCAGGATCATGATTTCCAATGGAGCGCTGCAATGAGTTGTTGTGCACCGGGCGCCGAAATGGCGCTTGATCTGGTCAACACCGGATCGGTCCTGCCGTCCAGCCAGGAGATCAGGCTGGCGAGCCGATCGCTCGGCGATGATCTCCGCCAGACCGATCTTTCAGTCCCCACGGTTCATTGCGCGGCCTGCATCGAGGCGATCGAGACGGCATTGGGAATGCTCGATCAAGTGGAGAGCACTCGGGTCAACCTGTCGACGAAGCGGGTCGCGGTCCGCTGGCGTGGAAACCAGGTGCCACCGTTCGTCGCCGCGCTGGGACGGCTAGGCTACGAGGCGCATCTGTTCGACCCCGAGGTCGACAACAAGGACAAAACGCTTTCGGAGCTGATCCGCGCCGTTGCTGTCGCCGGCTTTGCGGCGGGCAACATCATGCTGCTTTCAGTGTCGGTCTGGTCTGGCGCCGAAGGCGCAACGCGGGACCTGTTTCATTGGCTCTCGGCGCTGATCGCGATCCCGGCACTTGCCTTCGCGGGCGGCATCTTCTTCCGCTCGGCCTGGAACGCGCTGCGTCACGGCCGCATGAACATGGACGTGCCGATCGCGGTCGGGGTGTCCCTCGCCTACGCCATGAGCCTCTACGAGACGATCAACCATGGCGACCACGCCTATTTCGATGCGTCGGTGTCGCTGCTGTTCTTCCTGTTGATCGGCCGCACGTTGGATCACGTGATGCGCGAACGTGCCCGGACCGCCGTGAAAGGCCTGTCCCAGTTGGCCGTACGTGGCGCCATGGTGCTGCGCGGCGACGGCGCACGCGACTATCTGCCGGTTGGCGAGATCGAACCCGGCATGCTGCTGTTGATCGCAGCCGGTGAAAGGATACCCGTCGACGGCAAGGTCTCTCGAGGGACGTCGGACCTGGACTGTTCGCTTGTCTCGGGCGAGAGCACGCCCCGAAGCGTAGCGCCAGGCGAAGCCGTACAGGCTGGAGTCCTCAACCTGACCGGCCCGCTGACGATTGGGGCGACAGCCGCCGCGAAAGATTCGTTTCTGGCGGAAATGGTTCGGCTCATGGAAGCCGCTGAGGGCGGTCGCGCGCATTATCGCCGGATCGCCGATCGCGTTTCAGCGCTCTATGCTCCGGTGGTTCATCTCACCGCCTTCGTGACTTTCCTTGGCTGGATGGCGGCGACGGGCGACTGGCACCGGGCGACAACCATCGCCATTGCCGTTCTGATCATCACCTGCCCGTGCGCGCTCGGCCTCGCCGTGCCGATCGTGCAGGTGGTCGCCGCGCGGCGCCTGTTCGAGAACGGCATCATGGTCAAGGACGGTTCGGCCATGGAGCGCCTGGCGACGATTGATACAGCAGTGTTCGACAAGACCGGGACCCTCACGCTCGGCCAGCCCCGGCTGGTCAATGCGGGCTCGATGGATCCGGGCATGCTGGCAGTCGCGGGAGACATGGCCGCGCATTCCCGCCATCCGTTTTCAAGGGCCATAGCCGGCTTTGCCGCTCCTGGCGCGCGGCACAAATTCGATACCGTGACCGAGCATCCAGGGTTTGGCATCGAAGCCACCGACGCCGGAAGCACTTGGCGGCTAGGTCGACGCGGATGGGCTGGATGGAAGGCCCGGACCGGTGGTGAAGGCAAACATGGCTATGGCGGAACGGTGCTGACAAAAGACGGGCTCATTGTCGCGACCTTCAATTTCGAGGATGCGCTGCGCGCCGACGCCGGCTTGGCGATCAAGCTATTGAGCGACGCCGGGGTGTCGGTGCAGATGCTGTCGGGCGATACTGCGGGTGCCTGCGGTGAAGCCGCCGAGATGCTGGGTATCGAGGACTTCGTTCCGTGCCTGTTGCCATCCGGCAAGGTCGAGCGCATCGAGACCCTGGCGAAAGACGGACACAAGGTTCTGATGGTTGGTGACGGCCTCAACGACACGCCTGCACTGAGCGCGGCGCATGTCTCGATCGCACCGGCCACCGCCGCCGACATTGGCCGCTATGCGGCCGACTTCGTATTCCTGCGCGAAAGCCTTCTGGCTGTGCCTCTCGCGCTGGATGTCTCGCGCAAGGCGGGACACCTGATCCGCCAGAACATCGCGATTGCGATCGTCTACAATGCCGTCGCCGTGCCGATCGCCATCCTGGGCCACGTCACGCCTCTTATCGCAGCGATCGCCATGTCCGCTTCATCGCTGCTCGTGATCGGAAATGCGCTGCGTCTGCAGAGTTCCAGGCCAAGTTCGCCGGTGAAAAATGTTCGGCGCGACAGGCGTTCCGATATCACCAAATTGGCCTAATCCTCATGACAACCCTTGCCTACCTCATACCTGTGGCCCTCTTTCTTGGCGCGCTTGGCCTGGGGGGGTTCCTGTGGGCTTTGAAGAGTGGCCAGTACGAAGATCTCGACGGCGCCGCCGAGCGGATCCTTATCGATCGGGAAGACAAGATCGGCAGATAGCGAAGTGCTGGCAAAATAACCGGACCACGACCGTCTCCACCTTGACTATGACGCGCCAGATCGGTGTCCGAGAATCTTAGGTCTCCAAAATGAACTCCACCAATTTGCGCCAGCGCAAAGAAACGCTGCGTCAGGTCAGCTAGGTTCTGCTCATCCGCAACGGTTGAGAGATAGGAGACTGACATGATCACGCGACGTGAAGCTCTGTTCGGGGCAGCGATCGGCGCTGCCGCCGTGGCAGCACTACCTGCATTTTCGGCACCTGTGACAAAGGCGGACATTCGAGGGCTCGCCCGCGAAAAGATCAAGCTCGTGGCACCGCCGTTCGTCCATCCGCACGATCAGGTTGCCAAGGGTGGACCCAAGATCGTCGAGTTCACCATCACGATCGAGGAAAAGCCTCTTGTCATCGACGCCGACGGCACGACGCTCAATGCGATGACCTACAACGGCTCGATCCCCGGCCCGCTGATGGTCGTTCATCAGGACGACTATCTCGAGCTGACGCTCATCAATCCCGACACCAACTCACTCGCCCACAACATCGACTTCCACGCCGCGACTGGCGCTCTGGGTGGTGGCGGTCTCACGCTGATCAATCCCGGCGAACAGGTGACCTTGCGCTTCAAGGCGACGCGGACGGGAACGTTCGTCTACCACTGCGCACCTGGTGGCGCGATGATCCCTTGGCATGTCGTCTCCGGCATGAGCGGCGCAATCATGGTGTTGCCGCGCGATGGGCTCAGGAACGACAAGGGCGAGCCGGCCAGATACGACAAGATCTTCTACATCGGCGAGAACGACTTCTATATTCCGCGCGACGAGAAGGGCAATTTCAAGAGCTACGAATCTGCCGGCGACGGTTACGATGACATCGTCAAGGTCATGCGCGGGCTGATCCCGACGCATGTCTTGTTCAACGGCAAGGTAGGTTCCCTGACCGGCGACAACGCCATGAAGGCGAAAGTCGGCGAGACCGTGTTGATCGTCCATTCACAGGCCAACCGCGATACCCGGCCGCATCTGATAGGCGGTCACGGCGACTATGTCTGGGAACAGGGCAAATTCGCCAACCCGCCGGCCAAGGACCTGGAAACCTGGTTCATCCGTGGCGGCTCGGCGGGCTCGGCGCTGTATACGTTCCTGCAGCCAGGTGTCTACGCCTACGTGAATCACAATCTGATTGAGGCCGTGGAACTCGGAGCGACCGCTCACTTCATGGTCGAAGGCGAGTGGGATGCCGACCTGATGACGCAGGTCGAGGCGCCCAAACCCATAGCCACCAACTGACGGCACTCGAAAATGCCCGGACGGCGCCGCTGTCCGGGCAAGGACAAAAGCCATGTCTCTTTTCATCCTGAAGGTCCTGCCGGTCGCCCTGGCCGCCGCTGCTGTTCCGGTAGGGCTCTCGCTAGAGGCGGTCTTTGGAGATCGACAATCCCACCCCATCGCTATGACGGTTGTCTTGCTTTCCGGTTCGATCATCTATCCGACTCCGGGCGAGTTCCTGAAAGAGGGACGCCCGCAAGGCAACCCCCGCCTCGAGCGGCAACTCGACAGACCTCTCGAAATCATGGCCTACCAGGTCGGCGCGGCCGACTATGCGGACTGCGTGTCGGCTGGCGGCTGTCAGCCAGCTCAGGAGACGCGCGCGATCCCAAGCAAAGCTCCCGTCACCGGAGTAAGCTATCTCGATGCGAATGCCTACGCCCGGTGGTATTCGGAAGTGACCGGCGACCAATGGCGACTGCCATCCGACGAAGAGTGGGCCTTTGCCGCTGCTGAGCGGTTCGCAGGCGAATTCGAGGGTGTCGAAAACGACGCCACCAACCCCGCCAGACGATGGCTCACCAGCTACAAGGCCGAGGTGGACCTCAATCGCAAACCGGACCCGATGCCCAAGAGCCGTGGCTCGTTTGGTTTCAATTCCCTGGGCCTTGCCGACTTTTCTGGCAACGTCTGGGAGTGGACTTCGACCTGCTATGTCCGCACCACGTTGGCTGCGGATGGAAGCGGTGTTGCGAGTTCGGTCGACAATTGCGGTGTCCACGTCCTTGAAGGGCTTCACAGAGCCTACATGTCGAACTTCGTCAGTGACGGAAAAAGCGGAGGCTGTGCCGTCGGTACGCCTCCCGACAATCTGGGATTCAGGCTGGTGCGAGACCGCTCTGGCTGGGCGAGCGATCTGCTCTCTCACCTGAGAATAATCTGACCGTCAGCGCCGTCGGATCTTAGTATCGGCGGCGGCTACAAACGTGACGGACCCGCTTATCGACCGGGCGACAGCATCCGCTTCAGTGTGCCATCGCGAAGCCAGTACTGGTGGAACAGTGCCGCCACGGCATGGACCGAAATCAGGACGACAAACACTGGCTTGTTGAGGGAATGGATGTCGCCCCATGGGTCGCCAATGTAGAAAGCGAGCAGTCCCACAATGGGCGTTAAAAGCAAGAGCAGATAGAAAAGGCCGTGTGAACCACGTGCGGCGATCCGCATCCAGCCAGGTCCGCTTTCTGCAGGCTCAGGCGCACCGGAAACTACACGCATTAGCAACCGGATCAGCACGAGTGCCAGGGTCGAAATTCCTATCCAGTAATGGGCAGAGCCCAATGCCTGATCGGCTGACGAGACGGCGGCTCCATCTTCGGCAGCATCGACCACGGTTGTCATGCTCTCGCCAAAGAACAGTTGGAATAACACCAGCGCAGCTATGATCCAATGAAGCGCAATCTGGGAAGTTGAGTAGCCAATTCTGGTTTCCGCCATTTGATTTTTCCTGACGTTTAACAGCTGCGTGATCGCGATACTGAATAGCCAGGGAACATCGACATAATTTGGCTCGAATCCTCCCGGAATTGTGGCTGCAACCTTACGCATTTGTAAGGCGATGGGGACGTCGAACAGCCGTCCGCGGCCCTCGCCTCGTGGAGGCACCGGCCACGTCCCTCGTCCGGATTATAGTTTTAGCCTCACAGTTGTCTGAGCTTGTGGGGCAGCGTCACATCATCCCCTCAGATCG
>NC_014923.1:1697500-6264489 GCF_000185905.1 Mesorhizobium ciceri biovar biserrulae WSM1271 | reverse complement strand
AGTCTTTGCTACGATGTCCGCTGCCGCCGCCGGCAGGTGAACGTCGCCCATTATCCGTGGGAACCGGTGCCGGCCCATGGAAGCCAGTCCGCGTTGGGTATGTCAGGGCAATACAACACCGTCCGGCGAAAAGAGCGCCGGCGCGCCGTCTACCTGCCATGTCTAGTTACGCCAGTCCCCTACCGTATCGAAAAAGACAAACCAAAGCCGTCCGCGGACTTGATCCGCGTTGCAAATCCCGCCAATTTAAGCTGGCCGATTCAGGCTTGGGTTAAGAGCCAGAGCCCGTCCCTTTCGATAGATCGACACTACCGAAATCGCTGTGGATAGGGCAAGGCCACGTCTAACGGATTTTTAAGGAATCTGGTTAGTGGAGGCGGGTTCGAGTGGCATGCCGCGACGGCACATTTTAACAAAGCCATTGTGATTCAAACCCTTTTCCGGCGAATATGAAAAACCGGGCGCTGACAGAAATATTCTGAAATAATTCGCTTGACAGCGACTTCTCCCCGATCGGGCCAGTCCGGTGTGGACAAGCTGTGGATCACCATCTGTAAGCGTTTGAAAAATATAAGCTATTTTTGACAGCCAAGAATCATTAGGCCGGCGATTTTCAAGCGTGCCGATCAACAGCAGGCATGCATATGCCGGCAAACTATTCCCTATTGTGAAATCCGCATAAGACGCCGTTTCCGGACATTCTTTTTAAGTGCTTGCCGGCAAACGAAAAAACCCGGCACAAACGGCCGGGTTCGAAGAACGTCAGTCTAGGCAAGTAATGTCAGGCCGACAGTACCTTGACCCGCTGAGCCAGTCGCGACACCTTGCGGGACGCCGTGTTCTTGTGAATCACGCCCTTGGTTGCGGCGCGCATCAATTCCGGCTCCGCGATCTTGAAGGCAGCCTGTGCGGCAGCCTTGTCACCGGAGGCAAGCGCCTCTTCGACCTGGCGGATATAGGTGCGGACGCGCGAGCGACGGTTCTTGTTGATCGCTGCGCGGCGGACGATCTTGCGCGTTGCCTTTTTGGCCGAGGATGTATTGGCCATGATGCCTCTCTTCTGATCTGGTCGGCGCATGCGGGATGCCGCAGGGCGCAAAAAACAAACGGGCTGCCACAGGGCCGCCTCGGTTGGTGCGGCTTATAGTTCAGCTTTTCCGGCGCGTCAACGCTGCCTGGCCTTCTTTTTGGCGGCCAACAACCATCTTCTTCGAAGCCAAGGGATTGGCGTCAGCGGTTGGTGAAATTCGGCTTCCGCTTCTCGGCAAAGGCCGCCATGCCTTCCTTCTGATCGTCCAGTGCAAACAGCGAGTGAAACAGCCGGCGCTCGAACCGCAATCCCTCGGCAAGCGTCGTCTCGAAGGCGCGGTTGACAGCTTCCTTTGCCATCATCACCGATGGCAGCGAGAAAGCGGCGATCTTGGCCGCGGCCTTCAGCGCCTCCTCGACAAGTTCACCGGCAGGCACGACCCGCGACACCAGGCCAGAACGCTCGGCCTCGGCGGCATCCATCATCCGCCCGGTCAGGCACATGTCCATCGCCTTCGACTTGCCGACAAAGCGGGTCAGCCTTTGTGACCCGCCCATGCCTGGAATGACGCCGAGCGTGATCTCGGGCTGGCCGAACTTGGCCGTGTCGGCGGCGATGATGAAATCGCACATCATCGCCAGCTCGCAACCGCCGCCGAGTGCATAGCCCGCCACCGCCGCGATAATAGGCTTTCGCGCCCGCGTCAGTTCCTCCCAGCCGACGAAGAAGTCTTGGGCGTAGGCGTCCGCATAGGAGATGGACTGCATCTCCTTGATATCGGCGCCCGCCGCGAAAGCTTTTTCGGAACCGGTGATGACCATGGCGCCGATACCGGGATCGGCGCTGAACCCGTTCACGGCTGCCACCACCTCGGTCAGGATCTGGGAGTTCAGCGCGTTGAGCGCCTGCGGCCTGTTCAGCGTGATCAGCCCGACCTTGCCGTGCGTCTCGGTGATGATCGTCTCATAGCTCATGGCTGCTTCTCCTTGCTTACGCTCGTCTAGAGCGGTTCATCGTTTCACGGAAACGCAGAACCGCTCCATCTCCTTGTCTTGACCAATTTCGGACGGAAAACCGCCCCCGCTTTTGCTGGAATTGCTCTGACTCATCGCTGACATGTCCGGCAATAAAAGGTCGATCGGCCGCTCTGCACGACACGCTCGATGTGGCCGCCGCAACTGGGCTTGGAGCAGGCCTCGCCTTCGCGGTCGTAGACGGCGAAGGCGTGTTGGAAATAGCCCAGCGACCCATCGGTCTGCATATAGTCCCGCAGTGAGGAACCGCCGGCTGCGATCGCATCCGATATCACCGAACGAATGGCTTGCGCGAGGTGTTCGCTTTGGGCCTGGGCTTTCTTTCCGGGCCTGGCGATCGTGCCCGCCTCGCGCAGCGGCGACAGGCCCGCACGCCACAACGCCTCCGACACATAGATATTGCCGAGCCCGGCGATCAGCCTCTGGTCGAGAAGCGCTGCCTTCAGCGGTGATCTCCGCCCCTTCATCAATGAGGAAAGCAGCGCACCGTCCAATGTGTTGCCCGTAGGCTCGACGCCAAGTCCAGCCAGCATCGGATGAACGTCCGGCAGTCCTTCCGCAAACAACATGAAGCCGAAGCGGCGCGGATCATTGAAGATCACGCGCGATCGGGTACCGGCCGGAGACACGACATGGAAGACGACGTGGTCGTGATTGGAGCTCTTCGAGCGGTCGTGCCGGAAGATGCCGGGCATGTCGCTGCCATCGGCCGTCTCGATGCGGAATGAGCCCGACATGCCGAGATGGCAGATCAGCGCGGGGCCGCCTTCCAGGTCCATCGTCAGATACTTGGCCCGGCGGCCGAGTGCCGTGATCGTCTTGCCGGCCAGTCGCTGCGCGAATTTCTCGGGAAATGGAAAGCGCAGATCCGGTCGGCGCGCCTCGACGCGGGCGATGGTGGCGCCTTCCAGAACCAGCTGAAGTCCGCGCCGGACGGTTTCGACCTCCGGTAACTCAGGCATGACCGCCGATCGCCGCATAGAAAGAAGTGCCGTAGCGTCCGGGCGCCAGCCCGAGATGCTCGGCCACGGTTTCGCCGATGTCGGCGAATGTCGTTCTCAGTCCGATGTCGCCGCCCTTGAGACCCGGTCCAGTGCCGATCACCGGAACGCGCTCGCGCGTGTGATCGGTCCCGGCCCAGGTAGGGTCGTTGCCGTGGTCGGCCGTCAGGATGAGAAGATCGCCCTGCCGCAGCCTCGCAAATGCCTCCGGCAGCCGCAGGTCGAAGGCCTCGAGCGCTGCAGCATAGCCCGCGACATCGCGGCGGTGACCGAATTCGGTGTCGAAGTCGACGAAATTGGCGAAGACGAGGTCACCGTCGCCGGCATCATCCATCGCACCCAGCGCTTCGTCGAACATAGCCATGTTGCCTGCCGCCTTGCGCACTTGCGAAATTCCGCGATGGGCGAAGATGTCGCCGATCTTGCCGACGGCGATGACACGGCTGCCACGCGCCGTCAGCCGGTCGAGCAGGGTCGGTTCCGGCGGGGGCACGGCGTAGTCATGACGGTTGTATGTCCGCTCGAAAGTGGCGGTGGTTTCGCCGACGAACGGCCGCGCGATCACCCGTCCGATCCTGAGCGGGTCAACCAGCCTGCGCACCACCTGGCAGAATTCATAAAGCCGATCGAGGCCGAAATGGACTTCATGCGCGGCGATTTGCAGGACCGAGTCGACCGACGTGTAGCAGATCGGCTTGCCGGTCCGGATGTGTTCCTCGCCAAAGCGCTCGATGATTTCGGTGCCCGGCGCATGGCAATTGCCGAGAATGCCCGGCACCTTGCCTTCGCGGATCATCGCCTCGGTCAGTTCGGCCGGAAAGGCGGGAACCGTATCCGGGAAATAGCCCCAGTCGAGGCGCACCGGCAGGCCGGCGATCTCCCAATGGCCCGACGGCGTGTCCTTGCCGCTCGAAACCTCCTGTGCGGCGCCGTGAAAGGCAGTTGGGAGCAGATCCGTCCCGCTGCTGGCAAAGCCCAGCCCCGTTGCGGTTTCGGCAGCCTTGCCAAGCCCGAGCGAGGCCATCTGGGGGACAAACAGCGGTCCACTGCGAAGCCCTTCGCGATCCGCGCGGCCCTCTGCACAGGCTTCTGCGATGTGCGCGAATGTGTTGGCGCCGGCGTCGCCGTAGCGGTCGGCGTCGGCCGCTCCACCGATGCCGAAGGAGTCCAGAACGAAGAGGAAAGCGCGTGCCATCGAGTTGTTGCCAGTTTGACCGACCAGACATAGGGTTCCGCGACTTCATTGGCAATTCGGAAACCAAACGGCAACGGCTTGGCGTGATAGTCTGGTGCATGTCGCCCAAAAGTGCGCAGCGGTTTTGGGATAACGACATGCACAAACAGAGATGCATGTCGCCCAACGGTGCGCAGCGGTTTTGGGCTGCGATATGCACAAATGCTCCGGGCATGGGCATGAATCGAGGACAACAGACCGTGGTTCCTGTCATGAGGGTTGCGCTGAAGACTTATGCCGCTCTCATGCTGGCGCAGGTCGCGCTCTGGTCAAATCCGGCGCATGCCGACTGGCGCGACGATATCGGCACGTTTCGCATCGGCATCGTTGCCGAGCCAGGCGCCGGCAACTCCGTTCCGGGGCTGGCACTGTTGACCGACGCCTACACCAAGGCCTTGGGCATGAAGGTCGAGTTTGTCGTTGCCCGCAACTATGCCGCGCTGATCGAGGCGCAGGCCAATGCCCGCATCGAATATGCGATCTATTCGGCCACCGCATATGCGACGGCCTCGCAGCGCTGCTTATGTATCGAACCGCTTGTGGCTCCGGTCGATTCAGACGGCGCGATCGGCATCCGCTCGGTTCTGCTGACGCGGGACGGCAAGCTGCCCGACCTTGCGGCGATGGACAGCCATCGTATCGCCATGGCGCCTCCTGACAGCGTCGGCGGTTCTCTCTTGCCATTGGCGGCGTTGGCGGCGGAAGGCCGCAAGATCGCGGAAGATGCACCGTTTCTGGTCCATGCCGATTCGGCCGCGGCGGCCGAGACGATGCTGGTCGACGGCAAAGCCGATGGCCTGTTCGGCTGGGTGACGGCCGCTGCCGACGGCCCGCGAGAACCGTCGGGCACGCAGGCGAGGTTGGAGGCGGCAGGGCTCTCGGTGACGGCGCTTCGGATCGTATGGACGTCGGGCCTGTTGAGATACGGCCCCCATGCGGTCCGCAGCGATCTCGACCCCGAAGCCAAGCGCCGGCTTGCCGTGTTCCTCACCAACCTCAAGTCGACGACGCCCGATATCTACGATCTCCTGGAATCGAAACATTCCGGCGGCTTCGCCACCGTGGCGCCAAAAGACTACGAGATGGCCGCTGCTATCGTGCGCTTCGTTTCGGACCGTGGGCCGCAGCAGTAGCTGGAGCGGCCTGCGCACGCCTGGCTGCCTCTGTTCAACAGTCGCTGCAAGGGATCGTCACGCTTCTGCGGGGGCGCAGAAAATAGGTTTCGCCCATGGTTATGTTGCTGAAAGCCGAGGTCAGCCCAAGCTTCTGTTGACTGCTCGCGCTCCACGCGATGACCGGCGTATAGCCGAGGTTGCTTTCAACGCGGATGAGAAAAGTGTTGGCGACTCTGAGCGACGCCGGGATCGTTGTCTCGGTGGTGGCGGCGGCGCCAGGGCTGGCGACGCCGGCTACCAATTTGCGTGACCACACCACCAGTGCCCTCGTCGCATCGGCCGAGACCTGGATTGCCGTGACGGTGATGGTCGGATTTGAGCGGTTGTAGGGCTGAAGGGTGACGCTGCCGATCTGCATGATGGCGTCGACATCTGCCTTGAGGACGCTTGTCTGCTGGGTGACGAGATCGGCCACCATGCTGCCGATACGGCTGACCTTCTTGCTGGTCTCGATGGCTTGCGACGCTTCCATTGTGAGGAAATACATGATCAGCAGAATTGGCATGATCAACGCGAATTCGACCGCCGCGATGCCACGACGATCGGACCAGAACAGACTTGTTTTCCGCCAAACTCCCGTAATCATAAGATGTGCCCCCGCACGCATCATGCCCATTGCCCTTTTCTTATACTGCTCGTGCATTCCGCTCAGTTGTCGAACGGTTCGTTCTGCCAGGTCACCGATGCGAAGTGCAGCGTCTTGTTGCCGCCCATTGATTTGGCCAGCAGGTCGGTCATGATCGGCCATTTGTAAAAGACCCGCAGCATGTTCCTCGACTCCGCCGCACCCGCTGTCACTGAAAACGACTGGGTTGCGGTGCCTTTCGTCAATACGACATCGCCGTTCTGGATCTTGAAGCCGGCCGTGGCCGCATCCGCGAACGATGTATATTGGCGAAGATCCACCAGCAGTTGATTGGGACAATCCTGGGAAACGATGATCTGCAGTTTTGTGCAGATCATGTCCCGCAAGTTGGTTCCGGCGACGTCAACCGCCCTCAACTGGCCGGTGCGAAGCTTGCGCGCGACATCGTCGGTGATGTTGGCCATCACTTCCTGCGCGGCCAACGAGATGCAGCTTTCCAGAATGGCGAAGACAAGCAGCGCGAAGGGGACTGAAAGGATCGCGAATTCGATTGCCGTGGCGCCGCGCCGGTCACGAAGAAAACGGGCGAAAAACCTTGGGCATCTCACTTTGTGGTCGCCTGCGCGGCCGTATCCCTTGCTCATGTCCGATCCTGCCGATCTCTATGCGGTCTCGGAAGGACCATTAACGCAAACCGATTGAGGTCCGGTTTGGATGATCGTTAAAGTCGGCGCAGGCCTCTTAACCGGCCAATAACCGCACCGGCAGCCGGTCACGCCACCTATCGGCTGACGCTCATCTCCGCCTCGGAAGACTTCTCCGCTTCGCTCTTGTAGGAGCTTTCGCAATACGGCGTGCAGGACATCGTCTGGATTTCGGCACGCCGATAGATGCGCACCGACGAAGCAGCCTGCCGCACGACGGTAACCTGCTCATCGACGATGGGACTGCCGTCGGTATCGAGCACGACCAGATTGGTGACGCCGAAACCTTTGCCGGTGAGCACGATCGTCGAAGCGTCCTGCACGGAAGCGTCGGCGATTGCCGGGTTGCCGACCACGATGGTGTCTGCGGGACGCGACAGTTTGACGATCTTGGCCTGGTTCATCGTGACCTCGATGCCGGCGCCGGCCATGGCGGGCGCGACGAAGCTCGAGACGGCAAGAAGCGCGGCAATCAGGATTGACGATCTCGGCTGGGCCATTGAGGCGCTCCACGCAGGCGGACTGATCAACGGAACATGAACGAGATTGGTGAACCAACGGTTAAGCCTGCGATGTTGCCAATCCTGCAATGGCCGATAAGGGCGCCCCGCGAGGCGCGGTCCAGTCGGGGCGCAAGCCTGCCAAACCTGGGACTGGAAGGCGCGGCGGTACTTTAGCCCGAAGTTAACCACGCAATATGTTCGAACCGGGAAAGGAATCGGTAAGGCTGTTTCTTAAGCCGATCGAAAGAGCTTCTCCCTAGATTGGCAGCATCCGATCAACCATCACAGAAGTTGACGGAAGTGCTGTAACACGTGGAGTAGGAGCTCTCGAATGTCTAATCTCATCGCACGTTTTGTGAAGGACGAATCCGGCGCGACCGCTATCGAATATGGTCTGATCGCCGCTCTCATCGCGCTCGCCATCATCACTGGCGCCGGCACGCTCGGCAATGCGCTGAATGCCAAGTTCACCAACATTGGCAGCACCCTGAACAACGCGCCGACCGGCAGCTGATCGGCTTATCGCCGAGCACTTGCATCGCATTTTCTGGAAAAGGGCCGCCGCGTGGCGGCCTTTTTTATGCCGCTGCCAATATAGGTCGTCTTTTCGTTCCTGGCCTCATCAATCGTTAATCGAACATATCTTAGATTGAGCCCAATAAAATCGGACAATAGGCGTGGCGCCGATGCTTGAAGCCCTGATCTTCGTCGTCTTTCCGTTCTGCATGCTGTTTGCCGCGATCTCCGACATGCTGTCGATGACGATCGCCAACCGCGTGCCGGTGCTGCTCGTCGTCGTTTTCGCGCTGGTCGCGCCCCTTACAGGCATGGACTGGGCGGCCTATGGCGGACATTTCGCCGCCGGCGCCCTGGTCCTGGCCGTGACGTTCGGCCTGTTTGCAATAGGCGGCATGGGCGGCGGCGACGCCAAGCTTCTGGCCGCAACCGCGATGTGGATGGGCCTCAATGTCAATCTCGTGGAGTATCTTGTCGCCTCGACAATCATCGGCGGCCTGCTGACGCTCGCGATCATCCTCTACCGGAAGTCGATGCTTGCGGCCGTTACCGGCCAAAATCCGTTTCTGCGCCATTTCGCCGACGAGGCAAAAGGCGTTCCCTATGGCGTCGCGCTCGGCCTTGGCGGGTTGCTGACCTATCCGGACTCGCCTTTGATGATATGGGCGCTGGCCAGGCTGGCGGCCTGACCACGATATTATTTTATTGTCTGTCAGCATTGCCGAGACCCCGTTCTCAACGGGGTCGGCCCGGCTGTTTTGGCCGGTCCGGCTATAGTCCGGCTAATTTATGTAAACGTTAAATTAATCACGATCGTAAGCATTACATTAACCTTGTTTTGACGATTGCCGCTGCAAAGTCCGGCTTGGCTACGTGGTTTGCCAGGGCAAGGGTTCGGACAGATGCCAGCATCGCGATTGATAATTCTGAGCGTGGCGGTGGCCGCGGCGGGTGGCGCTGGCTATGTCGCGAAGAACATGGTGGCACCGCCGCCCCAGGTCGTCGTTGATTCCGCTCCCCAGGCCCCGGCAGTGGCACTCCAGGATGTGCTTGTGCTTTCAGGCGACGTTCCGATGGGCAGCCCGATCCAAAACAACATCGCCTGGCAATCCTGGCCCGCCGACGGCGTCAACGCGAATTTCATCACCCGCACCGCCGAGCCCGAGGCGCTGGACAAGCTGAAGGGTTCCATTGCCCGTGTGGCGATGTATGCCGGAGAGCCGCTGCGGCGTTCCAAGCTGATCGGGGAGGGGCAGAGCTTCATGTCGTCGATCCTGCCTTCCGGCATGCGGGCGGTCGCCACGGCCATCTCGGCCGACACGTCGGCCGGCGGCTTCATTCTTCCCAACGATTTCGTCGACGTCATCATGACCCGCAGGGCCGATGCCGCCAGCGGTGCCGCCGGCTTCAACACCGAGACCATCCTCAAGAACATCCGCGTCCTGGCCATCGACCAGACCATTCAGGAGGACGAGGAAGGCAAGAAGACCAGGGTGGGCCAGACCGCCACGCTGGAACTGACGCCCAAGCAGGCGGAGATTATCACCGTCGCCCAGCAGATGGCGGATCGCCTGACCCTGGCGCTGCGGGCGGTCGCGGACACGCAGGAAAAGAATGTGGGTGAGGCCGACTATCTCGTTTCCGGCAATGGCCGCAGGGGAACGGTGAGGCTGATCAAGTCGGGCGAAGTTTCCGAAGTGGGAGCAAGGAAATGAAGCTAGGTGGCAAACTGCCGGCAATCGTAGCCGCGGCATTCGGCCTGCTGCTCGTCGGAACGAATGTGCAAGGCAGCGTCGTCGAGGCAAAGAACGCGCAGGTCACGGCATCGACGGCCACCCAGCGCGTCAAGCTCGGCCTCAACAAGTCGGTGGTCATCGACCTGCCGAGCGATGCCTATGACATTCTCGTCGCCAATCCGGCGGTTGCCGATGCGGTGACCCGCACCGCAAGGCGCATCTATCTGTTCGGCAAGGCGGTCGGCGAGACGAACATCTTTGTCTTCGGCCCCAATGGCGAGCAGATCGTCAGCCTGGACCTGGCCGTCGAACGCGACGTTGCCGGCCTTGAAGATTATATCAGGCGCTTCCTGCCGACGTCGGCTGTCAAGGTGGAACTGCTGAACGACAACGTCGTTCTCACAGGAACCGTGGATACCCCCCTGGATGCCAAGCGCGCCGAACAGTTGGCGAACATGTTCGTGTCGGGTGGTGAAGCGACGACGGGACAATATTCGCAGACCGCGGCTGGCGGCTCGGCCCAGAGCGGTGTCGACATCAACAATCCGGACCAGGAGCGCCGCACCAGCCAGATCGTCAACCTGATCCAGATCATTGGCGACGACCAGGTCACGCTGAAGGTCACGGTCGCCGAAGTCAGCCGCTCGGTGATGAAGCAGCTCGGCGTCAACATGGTTGGCAGCGGCGGCAGCAACGGCATTAGTTACGGCGCAATCAGCGACAACTTCACGGGTCTCGGCAAACAGCTGTCGAATTCCGGCTTTCAAATCGGCGCTTCAGGACTGCAGGCTTATGTGAACGCTATGGAGCAGTCCGGGGTGATGAAGACCTTGGCCGAGCCGACCTTGACGGCTGTGTCGGGCGAGAAGGCAACCTTCAAGGTCGGCGGTGAATACAATATGGTCACGGGTGTCTCGGCAAATGTATCGCAAGACAACCAGACCGGCCTGAAGACCTACAGCGTCGAAAAGATCGAGTACGGCATCGGCCTGGAATTCCAGCCGGTTGTGTTGTCTCCCGGCCGCATAAGTTTGAAAGTCAGGACGTCGGTTTCCGAGCCGACAACCGAGGGATCCGTATCGTTCTCCTCAGGCGTGACGAGTCCCGGCATGAATGCCCTGTCGCTGCGCAAGCGCCTTGCCGACACAACGGTGGAATTGCCATCCGGTGGCTCCATGATGATCGCCGGCCTGGTTCGCGACGATGTCAGGCAAGCCGTCAACGGATTGCCTGGATTGACAAAGATCCCGGTGCTTGGCGCGCTCTTCCGCAGCAGGGATTTCGTGCGAAACGAGACCGAGCTCGTCATCATCATCACGCCCTATCTGGTTAAGCCGGTGGCGCGCAACGACCTTGCCAAGCCGGACGACAATTTCAACGCCGCCAGCGATGGCGCCGGCATGTTCCTTGGCCGCGTCAATCGCGTCTACGGCACCATGCAGACCGACAAGCCCAATGGCCGCTACCACGGCGTTGTCGGCTTCATCTACAAGTAAGCGGGGAAGCGGACATGTCTCAGTCAGCATTGAAGGCAAGCACCATCGCCGCAACGACCCGTCTCGGCCGTTCACGGGTCTGCCGGCGAGCCGTTCCTGTCCTGGCGGTTGCGGTGGCGGCGCTGCTCGCCGGCTGCGCCCAGCGCGACAGCATCACGGTCGGCGCCATTCCGGACGATTACCGCACCAACCATCCGATCGTCATCGCCGAGAAGAATCAGAAGATCGACCTGCCTGTCGGCGCCGGTGACCGCGGCATGACCGGCTCCCAGCGCGATACGCTTCTTGGCTTCCTGGATGGCTATGACAGAAGTGCCGCCCCGACGCTGACGATCCAGGTCCCGAGCGGATCGGCCAACGAGGTCGCCGCGACCACGGCGGCCCGCGATTTCGCCCGGCTGGCGGTTGCCAGCGGCATCAAGCGCAATCGGATTGTCGTGACCTCCTATCAGTCCGCCTCCGCCGAAGCCTCTGCCCCGATTCGCGTTGCTTATATCTCGGTGAAAGCCCAGACCGATAAGTGCGGCCGCTGGCCCGAAGATCTTATGGAGACATCGGAGAACAAGCACTATGCCGACTTCGGCTGCTCCTATCAGAACAATCTTGCCGCCCAGATGGCCAATCCCGCCGACCTGCTCGGCCCGCGTAAATCTGCCAATATTGATCCGGCAAATCGTAGCCAAGCCATCGATGTTTACCAAAAGAGAGGCATTTCGGAAGAGTTCCTCGGCAATTCGGAAGTGACGTACTGAGCCGCAAATCTCGGATAGAACAGGCCACGGGAGAGAGCATGACGATGAGCAACCTTGCCTACGACGCCCCGGTGGACGGCAGCGATACCTCGCAGCAGGACATCGCCGCGATGCAGGCGTTGCGGCCGATCCCGCGCATCTCGATCCAGGCATTCTGCGAGACCGAGGGTGTTGCCAACCCGGTCGAGCGCGCCGGCGAGGACCGTCGCATGACGAAGGCGCATCTCAAGGTCCACATGGGCGGTGTTCCCACTGCCATCGAATTCTACCAATCGGCGCCGACGCCCAATCTGATCCTGCTGGAATCGCGCAGCGAGCCCAAGCAATTGCTGGAACAACTCGCCCAGCTTTCGGAATATTGCGATCCGACGTCGAAGGTGGTGGTGATCGGCCACTACAATGATGTCGGCCTCTACCGGGAACTCATCCGCAACGGCATTTCCGAATATGTGATCGCTCCGGTCTCGATGGCCGACATCGTCAGCGTGGTGTCGTCGATTTTCATCGATCCGGAAGCCGAGCCGCTCGGCCGCTCGATCGCCTTCGTCGGCGCCAAGGGCGGTGTCGGCTCCTCGACGATCGCCCACAATGTGGCTTGGGCGATGTCCTCCCTGTTCAAATCCGAAGTGGTCGTCGCCGATCTCGATCTGGCTTTCGGCACCGCCAACATCAATTTCGACCAGGATCCGGCGCAAGGCATCGCCGAGGCGGTGTTTTCACCGGAACGCATCGATGAAGTCTATCTCGACCGGCTGCTGACCCAGTGCGCCGAGCATCTGTCGCTGCTGGCGGCGCCTTCGACGCTCGAACGGGTCTATGATTTCGATCCAGAGGCCTTCGTTCAGCTCATCGACACCGCCCAGCGCAGCGTGCCGCTTCTGGTGCTCGACGTCCCCCATGCCTGGACGGGCTGGACCAAGAACACCTTGGTCAAGGCCGACGAGATCGTCATCACCGCGACACCGGAACTTGCCAATCTGCGCAACACCAAGAACCTCATCGATATGCTCAAGCGGCTTCGTCCCAATGATCCGCCGCCCAAGCTGATCATCAACCAGGCCGGCGTCCCGAAACGCCCGGAGATTTCGCCGGCCGATTTCGCCGAGCCGCTCGGTCTGTCGCCAATGTCGGTCATTGCTTTTGATCCCTTGCTGTTCGGCAATGCCGCCAACAACGGACGCATGCTTGGCGAAATGGATGCCAAGAACCCGATCGTCGCAATGATCAACGAAATGGCGCATGTGCTGACCGGGCGCAGCGAAATCAAGATCAGGAAGAAGGCCGGGCTCGGCAGCCTGCTCGGCAAGCTCTCGCGCAACAAGAAGTGACGCTTCAGCAGTGGAATCGGTAGTCGATCATGTTTGGTAAAAGAGGCAGCGACGACGGCAACCGGTTCACGCCGGAATTTCGCCAGCCAGCACCGGCGCCTGTTGCGCCACCGGCTGCAGGTTCCGTGGACACGGCGGTTCTGACACGGCCCGCGGCGCCAAGCGCGCCTGTCGCGCCGCCGGCGCGCCGTGCGGTCGAGGCACCGCCATTGGCGCCTGAGCCGAAGCGGGCACAGCGCGAAAAAAGCGAAACCTATTACGATACCAAGAGCCAGGTCTTCTCCGCACTCATCGACACCATAGATCTGTCGCAGCTTTCCAAGCTTGATCCTGAAAGTGCGCGCGAGGAAATCCGCGATATCGTCAACGACATCATCGCGATCAAGAACTTCGCAATGACGATCGCCGAGCAGGAAGAGCTGCTTGAGGACATCTGCAACGACGTGCTCGGCTATGGGCCGCTCGAGCCGCTGCTCGCCCGCGACGACATCGCCGACATCATGGTCAACGGCTCCAGGAACGTCTACATCGAGGTCAACGGCAAGGTCGAACAGACCGGCATCCGCTTTCGTGACAACCAGCAGCTCCTCAACATCTGCCAGCGCATCGTCAGCCAGGTTGGCCGCCGCGTGGACGAATCCAGCCCGATCTGCGACGCGCGCCTCCCCGATGGCTCCCGCGTCAACGTCATCGCGCCGCCGCTCTCCATCGATGGCGCCACGCTCACCATCCGCAAATTCAAGAAGGACAAGCTGACGCTCGACCAACTGGTCAAGTTCGGCGCCATCTCGCCGCAGGGCGCCGAAGTTCTCAAGATCATCAGCCGTGTTCGCTGCAACATCGTGATCTCGGGCGGTACCGGTTCGGGCAAGACCACGCTGCTCAATTGCCTGACCAACTATATCGACCGCGAGGAGCGCGTCATCACCTGCGAAGACTCGGCCGAGCTGCAATTGCAGCAGCCGCATGTGGTGCGCCTCGAAACCCGCCCGCCCAATCTGGAGGGCGAGGGTGAGGTGACGATGCGCGACCTGGTCAAGAACTGCCTGCGCATGCGGCCCGAGCGCATCATCGTCGGCGAAGTGCGCGGACCCGAAGTGTTCGATCTTCTGCAGGCGATGAACACCGGCCATGACGGCTCGATGGGCACGATCCACTCGAACAGCCCGCGCGAATGCCTGAACCGCATCGAATCCATGATTGCCATGGGCGGTTATTCGCTGCCGCAGAAGACAGTGCGCGAAATCGTCGTCGGTTCCATCGACGTGATCATCCAGGCAGCGCGCCTGCGCGACGGATCGCGCCGCATCACCCACATCACCGAGGTGATCGGGATGGAAGGCGACGTCATCATCACGCAGGATATCGTCCTCTACAACATCAAGGGTGAGGACGCCAACGGCCGGCTGTTGGGTGAGCACGTATCGACCGGCATCGGCCGTCCGCATTTCTGGGAGCGTGCACGCTATTACGGCGAGGAGCAGCGTCTCGCCATTGCGCTCGAGGCGATGGAGAAACGCGCTGACTGACGTCTGCTGGGGTGTAAGGGTTCGGGCCAATGTTTGGAATTGACGGCACAGTACTGGCGTTTGTCGTGCTCGCCGGCTTCAGCGCCGGCGCCGTCGCTTATGCATTTCTGTTCACCCGGATCAGCAACGAGAAACAGGTCGGCAAGCGGCTCGAAACAATCAGGACCGCCGAGACGGATCGCTCCGTCGTCAAGGCCTCGCGCGACCGCGTGGCGGAAGCCGCCAAGCGGCGCAAATCGGTTCAGGATTCTCTCAACGAACTCGACGCCAAGCAGAAAACCAAGGACAGCCGCGTCAAGAAGCCGCCGCTGAAAGCCCAGCTTCGTCAGGCCGGCCTCAAGACCACCATCGAGCGTTTCTATATATATTCCGCAATATGCGGCATCGTTTTGACGATGGCCGCTTTCGTGGCCGGAGCCCCGCTGATCGCCTTGCCGGGCGTGCTGCTGGCCGGGGGGCTGGGCCTGCCGCGCTGGTTCGTCACGTTTCGCCGCGCCCGCCGGGTCAAGGCATTCCTCAACGAATTTCCAAACGCGCTCGACATCATCGTGCGCGCGGTCAAATCCGGCCTGCCGCTGAACGATGCCGTGCGCCTGATCGCCAACGAATCGCCCGAACCCGTGAAGACCGAGTTTCGCCGCATCGTCGATTCACAGCAGATGGGCCTCTCTATCCCCGACGCGACCTTGCGCATGCCCGAAACCATGCCTTGCACCGAGGCAAGCTTCTTCGGCATCGTTATCCAGATTCAATCGCAAGCCGGCGGCAATCTCTCCGAGGCGCTGGGCAATCTTTCGCGCGTGCTTCGCGATCGCAAGAAGATGAAAGCCAAGGTCGCGGCGCTGTCGATGGAAGCGAAGGCATCCGCCGCGATCATCGGTGCGCTGCCCTTCATCGTCGCCTTTCTCGTCTACCTGTCGAGCCCGGCCTACCTGATGCCGCTCTTCAACACCAGCGTCGGAAACCTGATCCTTGGTTGCTCTGCGGTCTGGATGTCGATCGGCATCCTGGTGATGCGCAAGATGATGAACTTCGAAGTCTAGGATGCTGGCATGACCGAGCAAGTCATCAAGACCCTGACGGATCCGAGCTTCCTGATCGCGATGCTGGTCGCGATAGCGGTGTTTGCGACCGTCTTCACCTTGCTGCCGGCGTTTGGCGGAAACCAGCTCAAGTCACGCATGAAATCCGTTGCGCTGGAGCGCGACGAACTGCGTGCGCAACAGCGCGCCCGGCTTGCGGTCGAGGCCGACCGCCGTCGCAAGGGCTTGCGTGAGGAACAGTCGATCGGCATGCGCAACATCGTCGACCGGCTGGATCTGAGACGCGCGCTCGCCGATGAAGGCACCTTGCAGAAACTCAAGGTGGCCGGTTTTCGTGGACAGAATCCGCTGACGCGGTTTCTTTTCTTCCGTCTCGTGCTTCCTTTTGTCGGTTTCGCGCTGGCCGCAATCTACATTTTCGTGCTCGGAGGACTGCCCGACAAGCCATTGGTCATCAGGCTGTTCGTCTGCATCCTCGTTGCTTACGGCGGCTTTTACGCGCCGGTCATCTACGTCAACAACCGCGCCACCAAGCGCAAGCAGTCGATCCAGATGGCATGGCCGGATGGGCTCGATCTGATGCTGATCTGCGTCGAATCGGGCATGTCGGTGGAAGCAGCATTGCGCAAGGTCGCCGACGAGATCGGCGCGCAATCGGTGGCGCTGGCGGAAGAGTTCATCCTCACCAATGCCGAGCTTTCCTATCTGCCGGAGCGCAAGCAGGCCTACGAGAACCTGGCAAGCCGCACCGGCCTGGATTCGGTCAAGTCGGTGTCGCAGGCGCTCGTCCAGGCCGAGCGTTACGGCACGCCGGTGGCGCATGCACTGCGCGTGCTTGCCGCCGAAAGCCGCGACATGCGCATGAATGCGGCCGAGAAGAAGGCGGCCGCCCTGCCGCCAAAACTTACCGTGCCGATGATCCTGTTTTTCCTGCCGGTGCTTTTCGCCATCATCCTGGGTCCCGCCGGCATTCAGGTCAGCCAACGCGGTATCTTCGGCGATCATGCGGCGCCGGCAACAAACGCCCAGTAGCGGCAAGGCAAATTCCTGCAGTACACTTCAAACGAAGAGGCCGCGCTGCATGCAGCGCGGCCTCTTCGTTGGGGCATCGGACTTGTGGTCTCAGTTGGTTGCGGATTTCGGCTTGTCCTGGTCCTTGAGCTGGCTCCAGGCGTTCTGTTGGGCCAGCATCTGCCTGAGATAGGCGACATTTGCCTGCGCCTGTTCGGGCGACAGTTCCTGTGAGGCGATCTTCTCGGCCTCGTCGAACCGGCCTTGCAGGCCGACGACCAGCGCCAGGTTCTGGCGGACCCGGCTGTCCGCATTCGGCTGTTGCGCGGCCGAGCGCATATAGGTTTCGGCGGTGCGCAGATCACCTTCCAGCACATACGACATGCCAAGATTGGAGAGCACGGAAGGCTCGTTCGGCTTGAGGTCGAGCGCCTTGCGGTAAAGCTGGCGCGCATCGTCCTTCTGGCCGGTCTGGTCGAGAATGGCCGCTTCCGCCGACACCAGCCTCCAGTCGGGATATTCCGGTGTCTGAGCGCGGCGCACGGCGTCGAGCGCCGCCTCGAACTGGCCATTGGCGGCCAGCGCCTTGCCATAGGAGGCAAGCACGTCACGATCCTTGGGCAAAGCGATGGCGAGTTTGCGCATCACGGCCAGCGACTGGTCGGCGTCGCCATCCATCTGCAACGCCGCCGCATAGTTCGTCGCTATCCGCTTGTCGTTGGGGTTCTTCGCGTAGGATTGGCCAAGTGCACCGGTGGCATTGTGCAGTTCGCCGGCCGACATGCTTTCAAGCGGTTTGCCGCTGGTGCGTGCGATAGAGCCGGTGGAGAGCTTGTCGGTTCCGCAACCGGCGACGCCCGCCGTCAGCGCCAGCACAAGAGCCATGGTGATGAGCCGTTTTCCCCTGATATTGATCCTGCGGTTGGTCGGCATGGCACCCTAAGCCTCCATTCATGCGCGGCCATTGCGTGGCCGTCTTCCCTCTCGCAGAAATATTCTGTTAACCCTAACGGACGGTTAAGAACGGCGACTCACACGGAGAACATCGCATGCCTGTCGAACTCGTCGGGAAGACATTGCCGGGCGCGTTGCCGGTCCATCTGGTCGCCAGGGACGGTCTGGACGCGGCCGGTCTTGCGCCGGCCGCCATCGCCTGGGCCAGGGCCAACGGCTTTTCCGGCGAGGCAGGCAGGACACTGGTCGTGCCCGGCGAAAACGGGGCGCTCGGCGGCGCCTTGTTCGGGATCGGCGATGGCGAAGGCGCGCTTGCCCTCGGCGCATTGTCGAAAGCCTTGCCGGAAGGCGACTGGCATTTCGCCTTGGCGCCGGCCGAGGCCGAACTCGCGGCGATCGCGCTGCTGCTCGGCGGTTATGTCTTTACTCGCTACGGCAAGAAGCCAGGCAGGGCGCTGCGCTTCGGCCTGCCGGCCGACGTCGATGCCGGGCGCGTTCGCCGCATTGCCGATGGCGTCTTCCTGACACGCGATCTGGTCAACACGCCGACCAGCGATATGGGTCCGGAAGATTTGGAGCAGGCGGTGCGGACCCTGGCCGCCAGGCACAAGGCCGAAGTCTCGGTGATCAAGGGTGACGATCTCCTCGACCGGAACTTCCCGATGATCCATGCGGTCGGCCGTGCGTCGACCAGCGCACCGCGCTTGATCGACATGCGATGGGGGCAGCAAGACGCACCGAAGGTGACGCTGGTCGGCAAGGGCGTCTGCTTCGACACGGGCGGCCTCGACATCAAGCCATCGTCCGGCATGCTGCTGATGAAGAAGGACATGGGCGGTGCCGCCAATGTCCTTGGCCTCGCCTCGATGATCATGGCTGCCGGGCTGAATGTGCGGCTGCGCGTGCTCATTCCCGCGGTGGAAAATTCGATTGCCGGCAACGCCTTCCGGCCTGGCGACGTGCTGATGAGCCGCAAGGGCATCACTGTCGAGATCGGCAACACGGATGCCGAGGGACGGCTGGTGCTGGCCGACGCGCTGGCGCTGGCCGACGAGGAGGAGCCGCAGCTTCTGGTTGACATGGCGACGCTGACCGGGGCTGCCCGTGTCGCGCTCGGCCCCGATCTGCCACCGTTCTACACCGGCGACGAAACGCTGGCATCCGATCTGGCGGAGGCTTCCGTCGCGACGGAGGATCCGCTGTGGCGCATGCCACTGTGGCGGCCCTACGATGCAAAACTGTCGTCGAAGATCGCCGACATCAACAATGTCACCACGGACGGTTTCGCCGGCTCGATCACAGCGGCGTTGTTCCTGAAGCGCTTTGTCGAAAAAACCGCGGGCTGGGCGCATTTCGACATCTTCGCCTGGAATCCGGCTGATCGTCCGCATGGCCCCGCCGGCGGCGAGGCACAGGGCATCCGCGCGCTGGAGCGGATCATCGCGAAACGCTATGGCTGACAGTCGCAGGCGAAAGACGGCAATCGCTTTGACTGAAACGGAACCGAAACAATTTGCCGTCATGCTGGCGCGATGTCGATTGCGATGCGCCCAAGCCAGGCCTTGCGACTGTGGCAGCAGGTGATGCTGTCGCAGGTGCGCGACGACGCGCCCGATCTGACCATGCGCCAGACGGCGATCCTGTTCACCATCTATCTCGATCCGCCGCCGCACACCGTGCGCGGGCTCGCCGCCCGGCTCAATGTCACCAAGCCGGTGATCACCCGCGCCCTTGACACGATGGGCGCTTTGAAACTCGTCTCGCGCCATCGCGACGAGCTCGACAAGCGCAATGTTCTGATCAGGCGCACGGTCGAGGGCGCGCTCTTTGTCGAGCGCTTCGGCGATGGTATCATCGCCAAGGCGCTCGAACTGCCGATGTGAGCGACCTTTTCAACAGAGTGCTCGATTTGACTGCCAGGGATGCCCGCCTTCACGCTTTTCGCTCCGACCTTGCCGATGCAAGGCTGAAGGGCGAGGTCGCCGCTGACCGCTTCGTCGCCGGCCGGCCGGCGCGGGTCATCGCGTCAGTGGCCGATATGCGCAAGGCGCCGCGGCCGGATGCCGGCGTCAACACGCAAGCGCTGTTCGGCGACGATGTCCTGGTCTTCGATGTCGCTGAAGGCTGGGCCTGGGTCCAGGCCGAACGCGACGGCTATGTCGGCTACGTCGCTGACACGATGCTGGGCAAACGGGACCATACGCCGACGCACATCGTCTGCGTGCCGCGCACCTTCCTCTACCCCGGGCCGGATCTGCGCTTTCCGATCGCCGGACAATTGTCGATGGGATCGACGGTGACATTGACGGAGGCGGCCGAGACGCGCGGTACGCACTATGCGGTCCTGCCGTCCGGCGAGGCGCTGATCGCAGGTCACCTGCGGCCGCTCAGTGAAGCTGCCTCCGACTATGTCGCGGTTGCCGAGGCGTTTCTAGGAACACCTTATCTCTGGGGCGGTACTTCCGGTTTCGGCATCGACTGTTCGGGGCTGGTGCAACTGGCGATGCGCATGGCCGGCAGGAACGTGTTGCGCGATTCCGACATGCAGGCTGCGGCCCTTGGCGAGCCGCTGGAACCGGGACCTGATTTCTCCGGCTTGCGACGCGGCGATCTGGTGTTCTGGAAGGGCCATGTCGCCGTCATGACCGATGCCGACACGATGATCCACGCCAACGGCCACACCATGCTGGTGTCGCGCGAAGGCCTGAAGGATGCGGTTGACCGCATCGGTTATCTCTATGGTGGCCCGACAGGGTTCAGGAGGCCGTAGCCCTTCTTCCTTCGCCCCGTTCACGGGGAGAAGGTGCCCGAGGGCGGATGAGGGACAGCGCCAGCATTGAGAGGTTCGCGCCGCCCCCCACCTGCCTGCCGGCATCCTCTCCCCGTAGACGGGGCGAGGAAAGCTCACCTCGATCACCTTTTGTTCCGATTTTCCTTGGCGTTCGCGCGCCGTCGCGCTACCTCTGGCGGGTGACAGTTGAGCCGCGCCTTGCCGAACAGAATGCCGCCGTGGCCCTGCCCGAACCATTCCTCAGATGGTTTGGCGAGAAAGGCTGGTCGCCGCGCGCCCATCAGATCGAACTTCTAGCGAAGGCCCAGGCCGGTCAGTCGGTACTGCTGATCGCGCCGACCGGTGCCGGCAAGACGCTGGCCGGCTTCCTGCCTTCGCTGACCGAACTGGCCAACCGGCCAAAGAGAAAGCCGGGCCAGGCGCAGCGCGGTATCCACACGCTCTACATCTCGCCGTTGAAGGCGCTGGCCGTCGATATTGAGCGCAATCTCGGCAAGCCGGTGGAAGGGATCGGGCTGCCCGTCACCATCGAGACGCGCACCGGCGACACGCCGGCGCACAAGCGCCAGCGCCAGAAACTGGTGCCGCCCGATATCCTGCTGACCACGCCCGAACAACTGGCGCTGCTGATTGCGGCCGGCGATGCCAGACGCTTCTTCGAAGATCTGCGCTACGTCGTGCTCGACGAACTGCATTCGCTGGTGACATCGAAACGCGGGCATCTGCTCGCGCTCGGCCTGGCACGGTTGCGCAGCTTTGTCCCTGGTCTGCAAACCATCGGGCTATCGGCGACGGTGGCCGAACCTGACGAGTTGCGGCGCTGGCTGGTCAGCCAGAATCCACCCAAGGGTTCGACAGGCCATGACATGGCCCAACTGATCGTCGTCACCGGGGGTGCGAAACCGGAGATTTCCATCCTCGACTCCGAAGAGCGCGTGCCATGGGCAGGACATTCGGCGCGCTACGCCACGCCGGAAATCTATCGCGAGATCAAACGCCACAAGACGACACTGCTGTTCGTCAACACCCGCAGCCAGGCGGAACTGCTTTTCCAGGAGTTGTGGCGGGTCAACGAGGACACCCTGCCGATCGCGCTGCATCACGGCTCGCTCGACGTCGCCCAGCGCCGGCGCGTCGAGAAGGCGATGGGCGAAAACGCGCTGCGCGCCATCGTCGCCACCTCGACGCTCGATCTCGGCATCGACTGGGGCGATGTCGATCTGGTCGTGCATGTCGGCGCGCCAAAGGGGGCGAGCCGGCTGGCACAGCGCATCGGCCGTGCCAACCACCGCATGGACGAGCCGTCCAAGGCGATCCTCATCCCCGCCAACCGCTTTGAGGTGCTGGAATGCCGGGCCGCCCTCGACGCCAACTATCTAGGCGCGCAGGACACGCCTCCGTTGATCAATGGCGGGCTCGATGTGCTGGCCCAGCATGTGCTCGGCTGCGCCTGCGGCGCGCCGTTCCGTGCCGATGACCTGTACGAGGAGGTGCGAACGGCAGCACCCTATGTCAGCCTCGACCGGCCGACATTCGACCGCGTCATCGATTTCGTTGCCACCGGCGGCTATGCGCTCAAGAATTACGAACGCTACGCCCGCATCCGTTTGAACAAGGATGGGTTGTGGCGGGTGTCCAATCCGCGCGTCGCCCAGCAATACAGGCTGAATGTCGGCACCATCATCGAGGTGCCGGCGCTGAATGTTCGATATGTGCAGGCCGGCAGCAAAGGCACGGCTTCGCGTGGCGGCCGGGTCCTCGGCAAGATCGAAGAGGCCTTCCTCGAAACGTTGACGCATGGCGACACGTTCATGTTCGCCGGCAAGGTGCTGCGCTTCGAAGGCATCCGCGAGAATGAATGCTTCGTGTCGAACGCGCCGGGCAGCGATGCCAAGGTGCCCTATTATGGAGGCGGCAAGTTTCCGCTTTCGACCTATCTCGCCGAACAGGTCCGCATCATGCTCGATGACCCGCAGCGATGGAAAAAGCTGCCCGAGCAGGTCGCCGACTGGCTGCGCTTCCAGGCCGACAAATCGGTGCTGCCCAAGCGCGACGACCTGCTGATCGAGACCTTTCCACGAGGCAACCGCCACTATCTGGTGGCTTACCCGTTCGAGGGCAGGCTGGCGCACCAGACGCTCGGCATGCTGCTCACCCGCCGCCTCGACAGGGCAGGAGCCAGGCCGCTCGGCTTCGTCGCCACCGACTATGCCTTAGCGATATGGTCACTGGGCGACATGGGCGCGATGTTCAAAGCCAGGAAGCCTTCGCTGAGCGCACTTTTCGACCAGGACATGCTGGGCGACGACCTCGAAGCCTGGCTGGCCGACAGCTGGCTTCTCAAGCGCACCTTCCGCAACTGCGCGCTGATTTCCGGATTGATCGAGAAACGCCACCCTGGCCAGGAGAAGAGCGGCCGCCAGGTCACCGTCTCGACCGACCTGATCTATGATGTGCTGCGCAGCCATGAACCGGACCACATCCTGCTGCAGGCCACACGCGCCGATGCGGCGACCGGCCTGCTCGATGTCAGCAGACTTGCCGACATGCTCTCGCGCATCCAGGGTCGAATCGTGCATAAGGCTCTCGAACAGATATCGCCGCTCGCCGTGCCGATCATGCTCGAGATCGGCAAGATGCCGGTGAACGGCGAAGCCGATGAGACATTGCTGATGGATGCGGCGACGCTGGTCGCAGAGGCCATGGGGCCGGAGATGGTCGAGGAATGAATTTTTCGCTGGCGCGCACATCGCTGATCGCCGAGGCCGACCTTGTCGGCATATCAGGCGAACGCGCCGTCTGCGACCCGCGCGGCGTGCTTTATTTTCCGGATCTGCGGCTTCTGGCCGTGTCCGACCTGCATCTGGAAAAGGGCTCGTCGCTGGCACGCCGCGGCACGCTGATTCCGCCCTATGACACCGGCGCGACCTTGCTGCGATTGCAGGCCGTCATCGCTGACTACCAGCCGTCTATCGTCATCAGCCTGGGCGACAGCTTTCACGATGGCGGCGGCGCCCAACGCATGCATGCAAGTTTCCGAGAGCGGCTGGAAGCGCTGATATCAGGCCGGCAATGGTTCTGGGTCGCCGGCAATCATGACCCGGAAGCGCCAGCCGACCTGCCTGGCGAGACGGTGCGTGAACTTGCTATAGGCTCGCTGCTGTTCCGGCATGAGCCATCGAAGCAGCGTGTCGAAGGCGAAATAGCGGGCCATCTGCATCCCTGCGCCCGCATCGTCCAGCAGGGCCGCTCGGTGCGGCGCCGCTGCTTTGCCGGCGACGGCGGCCGCATGATCATGCCGGCCTTCGGTGCCTATACAGGCTCGCTCAACGTGCTCGATCGCGCCTATGCCGGGCTGTTCCGGCTGGATACGCTGATGGCCTATATGCTGGGCGCCCAACGCATCTTTGCCATTTCCGGCTCGATGCTGCGGCCGGGCTAAACAGCCCTACCTGCCGTAATAGAGCGTAACCGTGTGCTTCGCCTCTGCAAAAAACAGCCAGCGCTCGACCAGCATGCCGGCGAACTGGATTACAGCAGCGAGTACCGACAGCAACGCTGCCAGCGGCCATGGCAGGGCGAACACAATGGCGAGCAGCCCCAAGGGCAACGCGAAGGCCAGAAGCTGCGTGATCTGGCGCAGCCGCGCGCCATGCTTGCGCGCGATGCGGAAACCCATTTCCTTGAGCAGGTAATTCTCTTCGGTATGCGGCCATTCCAGCGACCGCACCGTACCTCCCGCCAGCCCGGTCGCGGTGTTGGCGGTGGTCGGAATCTCCAGCCGGTCATTGTAGCGCCAGGTCGCGAGCTTCCAGCCCCAGCCGGTCAAGGTCAGCAGCAGGCAAGCCGCCAGCTGCACCTTCGAACCAAGCGCAAAGCCCTGCAGCAGTGCGTTCAACAGCACGCTGCCGGTCATCGCCGAAAAGATGAGATAGCCGGGCAGGGTGAAGCGGCTGTGCCACTGGGCGATCGGTTTCAGCGACGCATAGATCATGCCGGTGGTGCAGACGGTGATGATTGCGCCGATGGCGGCCAGAGATCCGGCGATGCCGACCCAGCCATCGGTCTTGCCGAAGAATATCCAACCGATGCCGAACAGTCCCGCCGGAATGAAGGTGATGACCGAGGCAACACCTTCGCGCGACAGCCATGAACTGCGCCATTGCGAGAACGCCCGCCAGGCGCGTTCGGGGCGGCCGAGATGACCCGTCGAGGACAACAGGCCGGCTACGATCAGGCCGAGCGCCAGCCCCATGCCGATGAAGCCCAGCCAGAAATCGGGTGGGATGATCTGGAAGCCTCCGAGCGTGCCCAGCAGCGCGAGCAGGCCGTAGCCCGCGCCGGTGGCAGTGGTGAAGAAGACGACGGAGAAGGCTGGATGCATGGGTCAGTTCGAAAGCATGCGGTCGACCCAGCCGAGGAAACCGCCGTCGGCCCGCACCGGTTCCAATGCCGGCGCGGCCACCGATGCGGGGCGCGCGGTGTGGGCGCGCGGCGGCAAATATTTGTTGGTCGGGCGATAGCCGAGCTCAGGCATCAGGTCGACGCCGCCACGCTCGGCCACCAGTTGCGAGACCGCCGACAGGGGATCGCCGAGATCACCGAAATGCCGGGCGCTGGTCGGGCAGGCGGCGACGCAGGCCGGCACGCGGTCTTCTTCGGCCAGATTGTCATTGTAGATGCGGTCGACACACAGCGTGCATTTCTTCATCACCCCGACATCGGTGTCGAATTCGCGTGCTCCATAAGGACAGGCCCAACTGCACAATTTGCAGCCGATGCACTTGTCCTCGTCGATCAGCACGATGCCGTCCGAAGCCCGCTTGTAGGAGGCGCCGGTCGGGCAGACGGTGACGCAGGCCGGCGTCTCGCAATGCAGGCAGGAGCGCGGGAAGTTCACCGTCCGTCCGCCCATCTCGGTGGTGTGCTCATAGCCGTGCACGCGGTTGAACCAGACGCCGTCGACATGGCCGCCATAGGGATCGATGTCGGTCAGCGGCGCCATGTGGCCGCCGGTGTTCCATTCCTTGCAGGCGGTGACGCAGGCCTGGCAGCCGACGCAGGTGTCGAGATCGATGACGAGGCCGAGCTTCTTGCCGCTTTGACTTGGCAGACAGGTCATTTGGTCGCCTCTCTCGCCCTGCGGAATTCGGCGCCGAAAGTCAGTCTGTCGGGCGAGGATTCGAAATGCGGCGGCTGCAGGAAACGCTGGAACTGCGGCTCGGTGAACCCGGCTTCTTCGGCTGCGCATTTGACGATGCGCACGCGCAGGTCGAACCACGCAGCCTGGCCCGTCACTGGATCGGAATTCGAATAGCGTTTGCCCTGAGCGTCGGCCGAGGTCTGGTCGCCGATGATATGGTTGAGCAGGAAGCCGCGGTTGCTCTCGGCCGCGTCGTCCTTCAGCCCCCAGCTGCCGCGCCTTTTGCCGATGGCGTTCCAGGTCCAGACCGTGCTTTCGTTCACCCCGTCGATCAGCTTGATCTGCCCCTTCACTCTGCCGTTGATGCTTTCGATCCACACCCAGTCGTCATCGACAAGGCCGAGACCGGCTGCCGTCCGGTGATGCACGAACAGCCGGTTCTGGCTGGTGATTTGCCGCAGCCACGCATTCTGCGAACCCCAGGAGTGGTACATGTGCATCGGCCGCTGCGTCAGCGCATGCAGCGGATATTTTTCGAGGTCGACGACCGCTTCCTCGAAGGGCATGTGCCAGAAGGGCAGCGGGTCCATGTAGGTCTCGATGCGCTGGCGATCGCCTTTCGGCGGCACCACACGGCCATGGCCACGCGCGGCGAGCCTGAAGCGCTGCATAGGCTCCGAGTAGAGCTGGAAAACGATCGGTTCGGCTTTCGGGATAAAACCCATCTGCACTGCGAAGTCGAGATAGGAGCGGTTGGCCATCTTGTAATAGCGCTGGTCGTCCGCGAAATCATGATGCCAGAAGCCGCCATTGTCGATGTAGCGCTGCAACTGGTCCGGGTTGGCCTCACCCCTGCCGGTCGAGGTCCCATCCTTGCCGCGCCAGCCGGCGAGCGGGCCGATGCCGGGCGTGCGCTCATGGTTGACGATGTAGTCGGCATAGTCGCGGTATCTGGCCGAGCCGTCCTCATCGACGAAACCAGGCAGGCCGAGCCGGGCGCCGAGTTCGATCAGCACCGACTGGAACGGCCGGACGTCGCGGTCGGGCTCGATGACGGGATGGCGGATGGCGTCGCCCGGTCCGTCGGCATGACTGATCGGCCGGTCGAGCAGGCTGATGCAGTCGTGGCGCTCAAGATAGGTCGTGTCCGGCAGCACCAGATCGGCGAACGGCACGGTCTCGGAATAATAGGCGTCGGAATAGATGATGAAAGGGATCTTGTAGTTGCCCGCTTCGTCGCTGTCGGTCAGCATCGCCATGGTCTCGACGGTGTTCATCGAGGAATTCCACGCCATGTTCGACATGTACATCATCAGCGTGTCGATCTTGTAGGGATCGCCTGCCCAGGCGTTGCGGATGACGGTGTGCATCAGGCCGTGCGCGGCCAGCGGCGCGTCCCACGAATAGGCCTTGTCGATGCGAAGCGGCGTGCCGGCCTCGCCGACCAGCAAATCGTCCGGCCCGCAGACGAAGCCGAGCGGCATGCCGTCGAGCGGCGTCATCGGCTTGACGGTCTTGCCCGCCGGCTTCGGTCCGGGCGGCGCGGATCGAGGGTAGGGCGGCTTGAAGCGGAAGCCGCCGGGGACATCCACCGTGCCCAACAGCACCTGAAGGAGATGGATGGCGCGGCAGGTGTGAAAACCGTTCGAATGGGCAGAGATGCCGCGCATGGCGTGCATCGAGACAGGCCGCCCCTTGATCGTCTCGTGGCGGCGCCCGGCCCAGTCGGTCCAGGCGATCGGCAATTCGATCGTCTGTTCGAAGGCGACATGGGCGAGTTCGGCGGCGATCCTGCGGATCGTGTCGGCGGCAATGCCGCAGCGCTCGGCGACCGAGTCCGGTGCGTAACTCTCATCGAGGTAGCGGTCGGCGATCAACTGGAACACCGGGACGCAGCGGCGCCCGCCGATCGTGAAGCTGCCGGTCAGCGCCGGTTTCGCACCGGCATCGGCGGCGCTGACCGGTGTCTTCGCCGCCCTGTCCCAAGCCAGCGGATTGCCGTCGGCATCGCGCACGAACAGTCCGTCATCGGCAGCACCTGGCTCCTGCACGACGAGAACATGGGCATTGGTGTAGCGCAGCAGATACTCGAGATCGACGCGACCCGCCTTGAGCAATTCGTGGATGAGGGCGAACACGAACAGGCCGTCTGTTCCGGGTCGGATGCCGATCCAGTCATCGGCAATGGCATTGTAGCCGGTGCGGCACGGATTGATCGAGACGACCTTGGCGCCGCGCGCCTTGAGCTTGCCGAGACCGATCTTGATCGGGTTGGAATCGTGATCCTCGGCGACACCGAATAGCATGAAATACCGGGTGTTGTCCCAGTCGGGCTCGCCGAACTCCCAGAACGAACCGCCGATCGTATAGAGGCCGCCGGCCGCCATGTTGACCGAACAGAAGCCGCCATGGGCGGCGAAGTTCGGCGTACCGAACTGGCTCGCCCACCAGCCGGTCAGCGACTGCGACTGGTCGCGGCCGGTGAAGAAGGCGAGTTTCCTGGGGTCGGTCCGGCGGATGTTCGACAGCCGTTCCGTAGCGATAGAAAACGCCTCCTCCCACTCGATCTCGCGGAACTCGCCGGAGCCGCGCTGGCCGGCGCGCAGCAATGGCTTCTTCAGCCTTGCCGGGCTGTAATGCTGCATGATGCCGGAGCTGCCCTTGCCGCAGATCACGCCGCGATTGACCGGGTGGTCCTTGTTGCCGTTGATGTAGCGGACCTTGCCATCCTTGATGTGTACATCGATTCCGCAGCGGCAGGCGCACATGTAGCAGGTCGTCTTGGCGATGCTGTCGGAAACGGCAGGCGAGGTGTCGACGCCGTCGCCTTCGTCAGGCGCTCGCGTGTCGGCAAGCGGGCGTTGCGATGGTGCCGAATTCGCGCCGCGCGGCGGTCCCTGCATCATGATCCGGTGGCGCCTGTACGGCGCATGGATTTGGCCCGCGTCTTCGGTCCGGGGCCGCGCATGTAGTGCTCTTCCGGGTGATAGCGATCGCCGGCCAGCCGCCGCCTTAAGCCGCGGGTCCAATGCGCAAGCAGGGATCTGAACCGCCCGATCATTCTGCTCTCTGCGATCTTTCGGCGAATTTTTTCTAACTTCGCTGGAAAACTTAGAATAAAGCTATCGATCTGTCTAATCAGTTGTTCTTGTAAATTCGATCGATATTGGTTCTTAATACGGACATGACCCTGGATCAGTTGCGGATTTTCGTCGCCGTCGCCGAGCGCGGCCATATGACCAAGGCGGCGGAACTCCTGGGCATTTCGCAGTCGGCGGCATCGGCGGCCATCCGGGCGCTTGAAGAACAGCACGGCGTCCACCTGTTCAACCGCGTCGGCCGCAACATCGAGCTTGCCCAGACCGGCCATCGGTTCCTGCCCGAGGCCAAGGCCGTGCTCGAACGGGCCGCCGCTGCCCGTAATGTGCTGGAGCATGTCTCGCAGACCGTCACCGGCAGCCTCTCGATCGCCGCCAGCCAGACCATCGCCAGCTACTGGCTGCCGCGCCGGCTGGCTTCCTTCCACGAAGCCTATCCGGCCGTCAGGCTGAGCGTCTCCATCGGCAACACCAGGCAGGTCGAGGCCAATGTCCTCGATGGCGCGGCGGATCTGGGCCTGGTCGAAGGCCGCACCGAGTCCGATATCCTGCGCCGCACCAAGGTCGACGTCGACAGGCTGATGCTGGTGGTTGCCAGCGCGCATCCGGAGATCCCCGAAGTCGCGCCCGGCCGCCCTGACATCAAGGGCCTGCGCTGGATTATCCGCGAGGGTGGTTCGGGTACGCGCGAGGTGCTCGAGGATCTGGCACGCCACGAAGGGATTTCGCTCGCCGACCTCCAGATATTCCTGGTGCTGCCGAGCAATGAAGCTATTCGCCAGGCGGTCGAGGCGGGGGCCGGCGCCACCATCATCTCCGAGCTTGTCGCGGCTCGCGCCGTGGCCGAAGGCAGTCTGAGATCGGTGCCGCTCGAACTGCCGAAACGCGACTTCGCCATGATCACCCATCGCGATCGCCAGGCAAGCCTGGCCCAGATGGCGCTTAAGGCGCATCTCGACGGCAAGGCGGATGCCCCGTCGGCGGGCTAGAGTATCAGAGCTTGCGGCTTTGCCGTTGGCTCGGAGGTCTTGGTACTTTGTATCGAGTGGCTGATTGAAACGCCTCACCACGACCTTCCTCCCCAGATGGGCTCGCTAGCGCTGTCCGCCTCGACGCCCAGCCGTCACTCTGGCAATCCGGCGTCCCGCAGCGCGCTTCCCAGAGTCTCCGCGAGCGCTGGCGCACAGCGCACGCCAGCAAATTGGCGGCTGTAGCGGAAGCCCGGCTGAAGCTCGCGCACGCGCGCGGCGGCGGCCCTCGCTTCGTCCAGCCGGCCGAGTTTGGCGAGCGCAGCGGTCAGTTGCACGTAGGTGATGCTGTGTGCCGGATTGGCTTGAACGGACTTGTAGGCTGCGCGACAAGCTTCTTCGTAACGCCCGCGCAGCAAATGGCTCATTGCTTGGGCGTCAAACGCGGCCCAAGCCCACGAATCGAACGGGCTTAGCCGGATACCCTTCTGGCTCCATTCTATCGCGCGCTCTGCTTCGCCGGCCCATCCGAGAACGACGCTACCAAGAATGTAAGTCAGCGCCGATGACGGGCTAATGGCGAGGGCTGCGTCTAATGCCGTGAATGCAGCGGCGCGATCATGCGCGTCCATGCCGATCGAAAACCCTGCCCATGTCAGAGCGAGTGCATCGTCTTGTCCATGGACAATGGCCAATCGGGCGTGCCGGATCGAAGCCGCACGGTTGAATTCCTGCAGCCCGGCACGAAGGAACAAACAATGATGACACATTGCTGCATTGCCATGCGCAAGGGCATAGGCAGGCTCGAGTGCGATGGCACGCTCAAGAAGCGCCAGTGCTCTCGTAACTTGTTCCGGCATACCTGTATCGACATTAGGCTGGGCTTGAAGCACGAGATCGTATGCGTCGAGACTCTCTGGGCGCTTCCGCCTGACACGTTCAATTTCCGCTTTTCGCAAGCTTGGAGCAATCGCGCCCACCGCTGATAGCGCGATTTCGTCCTGAAGCGCGAAAATGTCCTCCGAACTGCGGTCGTAGCGCTCGGCCCACACGTGCGCGCCGGTCGATGCATCGATCATCTGAGCGGTTACGCGCACACTACCGCCAGCTTTGCGCACGCTGCCTTCGAGGACATATCGTACGCCAAGCTCGCTGCCGACCTGCTTCACGTCCACGGCGCGGCCTTTGTAAGCGAAGGTCGAGTTTCGCGCGATAACGAAAAGCCATTTTATGCGTGCCAGGCCGGTGATGATGTCATCGACCATTCCATCGGCGAAGTACTCCTGTTGCGGATCTCCGCTCAAATTCGAGAACGGCAGGACCGCGACGGAAGGCTTCTCAGGCAAGGTCGGCGCCGACGCGGTGCGGGCGGCTGCAAAACGATCGGGGACATTCGTCGCAACAGCCGGTCCTACATAGCGATAGCCTCGGCGCGGCAGTGTTTCGATCCAGCTCTCAGCATCCGCTGCGTCGGCCAATACCCGGCGCAAGGCCGCGATCTGGACCGTCAGGTTGTTGTCGGCAACCGCCAATTTGCCCCAGCCGGCTTCGACCAGCGCGTCTTTGGATACCGGTACGCCCGCGTTTTGGAGCAGCAAACGCAGAAGCGAAACGGCGCGTTGCCCAAGCATGGTCGGCTCGGCGCCGTGATACAAAATGCCCGCCACCTGATCGAGACGGAACGGGCCAAACTGATAAAGGTCGCCTCCGATTGTCATCCAACGCTTTTAGCAAATTTTTGGGAACGAATTCACGACTTTCCCGGCATCGACGGCCAATGTTGCACAGGTGCTTGCCGGAAGTAAGCACCCAGTCAAAGGAGGATCCTATGAGTGCCAATGCCATTATTCGCATGCCCGACGAGAAGAAGGGGATCATGCTGCGTGGTCAACCTATGGTCTTCCTCGTCACCGGCGAAAACACCAAGCACACGAGCATGTTCGACTGGACGATCCCAGCGGGATTCGCCACCGGACGGCATGTTCACCGTGTGCAGGAAGAGACGTTCTACCTGCTCGAAGGCGAGTGTGCGTGGCATGTCGGCGACAAGACGGTTCGCGCAACGCCCGGAACCTATCTGTTCATTCCACCGGGAGTGCCGCACGACATCACGAATGTCAGTGAGAGACCCGCCCGCGTGCTGATGACCGTCTCTCCGCCTGGCCACGAACGCTACTTCGAAGAACTTGCCAAACTCGCGGCGCAGGGTGCGCCGGACCCAAAAGCCCTCGCTGAGCTGCGGAACCGCTACGATACTGACCAGCTCTCGACTTTGACGACACGCGGGTAGGCATCTGTCACGGCGGCCCCACGACAGCTTCTGGCCCATTGCGACATATCGCGCTGGCGCACGAGCTTGGTCGCTATCGGCGCAAAGCGGACGTGATCTTCATCGCATCACGCCGAAGGTTATGGGTACACGACCTGGCCTAAAGCGGATCAGTAATCTCTGAAAAGCTGGACCGCTCGAAGAAAGCCTCAGCCGAACTTGCGTTGCGCATCCAGCGCCAGGCCAAGTCCGACCGAGCCGAACATGTCGCCTTCGATGACGGATGCCTGCGGCACCAGCGACAGGATCTCTCGTTTGGCCAGCGGGATCGCGGTCGATCCGCCGGTCAGGAACACCGCGGTGATGTCGGACGGCTTCACCTCAGCGTCCCTGATAGTCTGCCCGACCGTTGCGGTGATCCGCTCGATGTCCCTGGCAATCGTCGCGTCGAGCCCGCTGCGCGTGATTTCGGCGGTGAACTCCGCACCCGGCAGCTTCACAGCGACCTCTGCGGATGACCTGTCGGTCAGCTCTATCTTGGCCTTCTCGACACGTGCGGCCAGCGCGTGTCCGTAGCGGTGTTCGACGACGTGGATGAAACGGTCGACCAGGTCGGCGCGCTCGGCCTCGTAGCGGATCTGGCGCAGATGCGTCATCGCCTTGGCGGTGTAGACCAGGTTGATGCGCTGCCATGTGGCGAGGTCTATGAAATAGCTTGCCGGCAGGTTGCGCTTGCCGTCCTTGGTCGGCGTCAAATAGCCGAGTTGCGGCATGACATGGGCGATGCTCAGCAGCCGGTCGAAATCCGTGCCGCCGATATGGACGCCCCGGCTGGCCAGGATGTCGTCCTTGCGGTCGAGCGAACGGGAGCGCTGCGGCGAGACGCGCACGATCGAGAAGTCCGACGTGCCGCCGCCCATATCGATGATCAGCGCCAGCTCCTCGCGTGTCACCTTCTGCTCGTAGTCGAGCGCCGCCGCGATCGGCTCGAACTGGAAAGCGATGTGCTTGAAGCCCTGGGCACGCGCGGCGTTCTCGAGTTCGCTTTGCGCCTTCGCGTCGGCCTCGGCATCGTCATCGACGAATTGCACCGGCCGGCCAAGAACGACGGTCTCGACCGTATCGCCGGCATCGGCTTCCAGCCTCTTCTTGAGATGGCCAAGGAACATGCCGACGATCTCCATGAAGCCGATCGACCGCGATTTGATGCGGGTCTTTTCATGGGCCAGCGAACTGCCGAGCACGCTCTTCAGCGAACGCATCAGCCGGCCTTCGATGCTGTCGGTGTAATTGGCGATGGCCTGGCGGCCAAAGCAGGTGCGGTTGTCCTCGAAGTTGAAGAACACGGCACTGGGCAGCGTGACCTGGCCGTTCTCCAGCGCGACGAGGCGCGGCTGCCCGTTGCGGACCACGCCCACGGTGGAGTTCGAAGTGCCGAAGTCGATGCCGCCGAAGGCTGGTCGCATGACAAGTTCCTGCATTTGTCGTCGGCGAGCCGACAGGCGCCATGAGAAATCGCGCGCTGTCCGGGGACGGGCTGCTCTGCCGAACCGAATTGTTTGTGTCTGCCATTTGGCTGGGGAGCGCGGTCTACCGCATGCCTCGGCAAAGGGAAACCACTTTTCGGGGAAAATGCTAATCTCGCCGGAAGATCAGCCTTCCGAGCCAGCCGGTCAGCATGGCCAGCGATATCGCGAAGACGCCGTAGAGGAAGGAATAATTGTGGGCGACACGGAAGATCGACTGCTCGAAACCGGATTTGCGGATTTCGAGCTGGGCCGAGCTTTCCTTGATGAACAGACCGCTCTTGAACAGGAACGCGCGGGCTTTGTGGGTTCCAACCGGCACATTCGGCGCCAGCCTGACGGTGGCGCGGAAAAGGTTCTGCGACAGGAATTGCACGCCGCCGACATTCTCGCTGTAGAGGCCGGTCGCTGACTTGCGCTCCCGCAGTGCTGCCGTGAACTCCTCGATCGTCGCCGGGCTGTCGCCGGCATCGGCGGGCTGCATATAGAGGTTGGAGGCGCCGAGCGACAGCTGCTTGTAGCTGTTGGGTTCGGTGATGTCCTGCAGCGGCCGCGTCGTCGCCACCGAATAGGAGACCGGCACGTTTTCGAAGGTCTCAGAGTCCAGATTGACCCAGACGCCGAGCACCCTGTCCTTGCGGCGCACCACCACCGGTTTGGGCGGACCTTCGAGCACGACGATGACGTCGTAGCGGCCCTGGCGCGCGACGAGTGGATCCGGGTTTTCCAGCGAACCGAAGATGGTCAGATCGGCCCCGGAAAAACCGGCGGTGATCGAGACGTTGTCGGTGGAGAGACCGATCTGGATGCCTTCGGTCAGCGGGACCTGTGCCTTCGCCGGCACGGCGGCCGCAAGCAGCGACAGGACAATGGCGGTTGCGAATGTGCTGCGAGCCTTCATCAGTTGAGGCCCGCGGCAGACAGCGAATAGAGGTTGGGCGGGGTGACGAAAAGATCGATCGCCAATCGTATCGCCACCGCCAGCACCAGCAGTGCCAGCAAGGCCCTGAGCTGCTCGCCGCGCAGCCTCTGGCCGGCCTTGGCACCGTACTGCGCGCCGGCGACGCCGCCCGCCATCAACAGGAAGGCCAGCACGACATCGACTGTCTGGTTGGTGGTGGCGTGGACCAGCGTCGTATAGGCGGAGGTGAAGATGATCTGGAACAGCGAGGTGCCGATGACGACATTGGTCGGCACTTTCAGCAGATAGATCAGTGCCGGCACCATGATGAAGCCGCCGCCGACGCCCATGATCGACGACAGGAAGCCGATGCCGGCGCCAAGCCCAAGTACGGGGATGACGCTGACGAACAGTTTTGACGCCCTGAAGCGCATCTTCAGCGGCAAGCGGTGGATCCAGTTGTGCTGGCCGGATTTCTTCAGCACCGGCGCCGCACCGCTGCGCGTCGCGCGCAGCGCATTGACGCTTTCGACCAGCATCAGCCCGCCGACGGTGCCGAGCAGCACGACGTAGAGCAGCGAGATGAACAGGTCGAGCTGGCCGAGCCTGCGCAGGAAGGCGAAGACGTAGATGCCGCCGGTGGAACCGACAATGCCGCCGGCCAGCAACACCCCGCCGAGCTTGAGGTCGAGCGTCCCTCGCTTCATGTGCGAAAGGACGCCGGAGACGGAGGAGGCGATGACCTGGTTGGCGCCGGTGGCGACAGCGATCGCCGGAGGGATGTTGTAGAAGATCAACAGCGGCGTGATGAGGAAGCCGCCGCCGACGCCGAACATGCCCGACAGGAAACCCACCGCCGCGCCCATGGCCAGCAGGACGAAGATATTGACGGAAATTTCCGCGATCGGGAGATAGATGCCCACCCGTCAGTCTCGATCAGTTCTGCCTGTCGGCGAATGCAACCGTTGCGGGCATCTTGGACCGACAAGCCAATTCGTTCTTGCGCCGGAGGTGCTGCGAAGTCAAACCGCGCTACGCCGCCGAAACAAAAAACATCTCAATCAGTTAACAGGCGAATGTGTGGCAAGGGCGTCGTGGAAGCGACGCCTCTGCCGTTATTTGCGCGCCAGCAGTGCCTTCACCAGGTTTTCGTCGACTTCGCCGGTCGCCGCCATCTTGTTGTCGGTCTGGAAAGCCATGATCGCGGTCTTCGTTTTCTGGCCCATCTTGCCGTCCGCGCCGCCGGCGTCGTAGCCGTTCTTGTTGAGAATGCGCTGGATGTTCTGGACGGCCTTCTTCATGTCGATGCTGGCGGTCGTCTGCGGCGCGCCGTCCTGCCAGGACTCGGGAATGTCGGCCGAGTTGGCTGCCGCATCCAGCGGCTTGGCCTTCCACAGCTCGGTCGCGGCGCGGGCGCGCTCGAGCTGCTCGGGCCGCAGCGCATTGGCGATCTCGTCACGCTTGGCCGCCGCATCCTTGTCGCCTGTCTTGGCGACGAGCGCGAACCATTTGTAGGACTCCTCGAGGTTCTGCTTCATGCCGACGCCCTTGGCGGCGAGGATGCCGAGATTGAACTGGCTGTCCTTGACGCCGACGTCGGCCGCCGCCTGGAACCAGTGCGCGGCCGATTCATTGTCGGTCACGCCGTCAGCCGCCATGGCAAACAGCACGGCCAGATTGTGCATGCCGCTGGCGTTGCCCTGTGCCGCGGAAAGCTGGTACCAGGTCTTCGCCTTCTTGATGTCGCGCGCGACGCCGATGCCCTTTTCGTAGAAATTTCCGATACGGTATTCGGCCGGCGCGAAGCCGAGTTCCGCCGATTTCTCGTACCATTTGGCCGCTGCCGCCATGTCTTCCTTGACGCCGCGCGACTCGGCATAGCGCGAGCCGATTTCGAACAGCGCCTTGGCGTCGCCGCTGGCAGCGGCATCACGCAAGGCGGCCGGGCCGGCGTCAGCGGGAATGTCGAATTTTGCCGTCGTCGCCGGCGAAGCGTCCACCGGCGGAACCGCGCCCGTGGTGTCCTTGGCGGTGGTCGGCTCTGTCGCCGTAGGCTGGATGCCGGTGGCGGTATCGGTATCGGCAGGTTCGGCGGCGACCGGAACGGTCGAGGCCGGCGCAGCCGAAGCTGTCGTCGTCTCGGACGCCGCTGGGCTTGCATCGGCCGATGTAGCCAAGGCGACGGGGGCGGGAACCGGTTCTGCGATCGGCGCGGCACCCATCGACGGCTCGGCGCCTGACGGCGTGGCAATCATGCTTTGCGCGGCCATGTCGTCCTTGGTTGCCGGTGCGGATGGCTCGGCCTGTCTGACGGCATGGTCCGGCGCGCTTTCCACTGCCGCGGGCTGCGCGTCCGTCTTTGGCTGGCTCGCGGCATCGAGCGAGGCGGTTTGCATCGGCTGCGAGGCGACGATCGGCACGACATCGTTGCTCGCCACCTGGGCCGGATCGGCGAAGAAGGCCTTGCCCAGTTGCAGGGCGCCCAGCGCCAGCAGGATCGCGGTTGTCCCCATCAGGATCGGCTTGCGCCGTGCCTTGAGCAGGTCGCCGATCCGCAGTGCCTTCACCGGTCCGGTCACCGTCGACTGGCGCTTCAGCGCATCGGCCTCGGCGGCCGCGGCCTGCGCCGCGCGCCGGGCAGCGGCGATGAAATCCGATTTCGCGGCATCGGTGTCGCTGGGCTTGGCCGGCTGGCCGCGCTCGTCACGCACGCGCTTCATGATGGCATTGAGGTCAGGTGCGCCGGAGCCGGGCTCCAGCGGCCGGTTGGCCATTTTCGGATCGAGCGGCTCGTCGAGATCGACGCTCGGTATTGGGGCACTCGGCGCTGAGCCGGCCAGTGGCGGGATATCCGCCTCCTTCTTGCCCTTGAAGGCGCGGGCCAGCCCGCCGAACAACGATTTGCGGCCGCCGGCCTGTCCGCCTTTCTCGGCGATCGTGTCCGAACCGAGCGCGGCCATGGCCGCCGCCGCGGCAGCCTCGGCCGGCGTGCGCGTGCCAATACCAATACCGAGGTCGCTACGCATACCCAGGTCGCCGCGTGCACCCGGCTCATTGCGCAGGATGGCGGCGGCACGGCCATCGAGATCTGCCATGTCCCCAGTCAATGGCAGGGGCTGATCGATATCCATCGACGGCGCGTCGACGGCCATTTTGGGTCGGCGCACGCCGCGCCAGTTGCTCGGCTCGGCCGGTGCCGCATCCAGCAATTCGCTCATCGCCTCGACCGGCTCGCCGGGTTCGAGCGAACCCAGCCGGTCGACGATCTTGAGCAACGTATCGTGGATGGCCTCGAACGTTCTCGAATTGCGTTCGTCGGAGCGCCGCGTCAGCGTTTCAAGCGTCTTCAAATCCTGGGCGAGGCCGGAAACCGCGGTCGCATTGGCGCTCGAGCCGGCCAGCGATTGCACTGCGTTCTCGGCCGCTTCGCGCGCCGCGCCAAGGATGGAATCGCGGGTTCCTGCGAGCGACTTTTCAATTTCGTTGAGACGCGGGCTGATGTCCTCGAATTCCGGCAGCGGGGTGCTGGGCTTGGAAAGATGGGCCGACAGGCCGGCAACCTGTGCTTCCAGGCTGCGGATCAACGCCGGATCGATGCCGGCGACCTGTGCGGCCGACGCGTCCAGCCGGCTTGAAATGTCTTCGAGCCGGCTCTCCAGTCCGCGGATCGCCGCTTCGCCCGCGGGATCGGGCACACGCGTTTCAAGGCGCTTGGCGAGCGCCGTAAAGCGGGCATCGATGGCTTCCATGATGCCGACGCTGTCGACCTGCGGCATGCGCTGGTCGAGCCTGTCAGCAACCTCGTCCAGCCTGCGCTCGAGATCGCGGAACAGCATGTTGCCCTGCTCGATGGCGTCACCCTGGCGGCGTTCCATCATGCTCGACAGCACGTCGAAGCGTTGCTCCAGCCCATGGAAGATGTAGTCGGCGTCAGGCATGGCGGGTGCCTGGTCGATCTTGTCGGCGATGAATGCGATCTGCTTGGCCAGGCGCTCCATCGCCTGCTCCGGCAGATTGGCGCGGCCGGCGAGTTCGTCGACCCGGCCCGACAGCGTGCTCAACCGGTCCATGACCGCGTTGCCGGGACGATCCTGCGCCACTTCTTGAATCTGGCCGGCAAGCGAGTCGATCCGTCTCTCTATGCGCTCGAAAGCCTCGTGGTCGAATGAATTGGCTTGCGCGGCGACCGTCGATGCCACGATGGCGCGGGAAATCTCGTCCAGCCGCTCGTCGATCATGCCAAGCGTGTCGCTGCCGCGATTGTCTTGCTGGCTGGCGAAATGGTCGACAGCGCCGGCAAGCGTGCGCACCTTCTCCTCCAGCGAGCGCAGCGACAACGATTCCGGCAAATTGTTGACGGCATTGCTGATCTGCTCGAGCCGGGCGGTGAGAGCAGACAGGCCCGGGTCGTCCGAGCGCTTGCGCTGGTCGGCGTCGACGCGGTCTTCGAACGCCGTCCAGCGGCGATCGAAATCGTCCCAGCGGCGGTCGACCTTCTGCACGCTCTCTTCGCGTGCCAGCGTTTCGAGTGCGGCTTTGACCTGTTCGAGCTCGAGGCGCAGCATGTTGACGCTTCTGTCGTCGCTCTTCTCGGCCAGGGTCTGGATGGCGCCCGAAAGACGCTCGAACTCAAGGCCGAGTTCAGCACTGCCCTTGGCCGAAGCACCGGGCCTTGCGCCTGACTGGAAGGCCCGCTCGATGTCCTTGCGTAGCGCTTCGAATTCCCGCTGCAGGCCTGCGGTCATCTGGTGGCGCAATTCCTCGCGCATGCCGCGCAATTCGCCGGCGATCTTGCCGACCATGGCAACGCCATCCTCCTGGCCGCGCACGCGATCGATATCGCGGGCAATGGCCTGGTAATTCTGCTCGAAAGCGGCGGCTCCCTGCATCGGGCTCTTCGGACGCGACGCGGGCTGCGGGTCCTCATACCAGCGCTGCTGGCCAGAGGGCCGGGCGGCGGGGTAGCGCGCATCGGCACCATATTGGCGGGGATCGGGTTGGCGGAGTTCGGGACGTGCCATCGGATCCTCGCGCGTCCGCTCCAGCCGCTGCTCCAGTGTCTCCAGCGACTGGTTCAACTGATCGAGCGTGGTCTGCGGCCTGCGCTGCCTGCCGGCATTGAGTGTATCGAGATAGGACCGCTTGCTGTTCATCGGTGCGTCCGTCTTTCAGAATGGCTGGCTCGCGGCCAGTTCCCCCAGGTCCCTATCGGAACGAAGGCGACCGGCGGCGATGCCGCGGCGGAAGACGAGCTTCCCGGGCTCTCGCCCGCGCTCCGAAAAACCGTGAAAAATTCGATACAGGATAAACACGGGTAGCCGACGCGCCCACATTTCCCCCAACGTGGTAAACAACGCGTTAACCAAACTTAAGAAATCGAAAGGATGTTGGCTGCTGGCCTGACGGTGCGGCATAAAGGGCGGGGCGCAGAACGCCCTTGCGTCATCCTGCGGCAATCGGTATAGAATTGACGTAAACGTAAAAGGCGCATTGAGCGCATGTTTGCGATTTGTTTGTTGAAACCACGACTGGAAGCAGGCCCCCGCTTCCAGTCAGGCGACGCACGGTCCAGGACCGCGACGCCACCAGACGGGGAAAGCCAGTGACCATGAAGCTTATCTCGGCCGGCGAGACCGCGGCCAATACCAATATGTCTGCCGAAGCCGGCGAGGACCTCGTCCGCATCGGCGAGATGGCGAAGAAATATGGAGTGACGCTGCGCACGCTGCGTTTCTACGAAGACAAGGGCCTGCTCAATCCGCAGCGCGACGGTTCGACCCGTCTCTACACGCGCCGCGACAAGGCCCGCCTCAAGCTGATCCTGCTTGGCCGCAAGGTCGGATTCTCGCTGCGCGACGTCAAGCAGATGATGGATCTCTACGATCCCACCGGTTCAAACACCAAGCAGCTCAAGCTTGCGCTGGACAAGTCGGAAAAGCAGCTTGCCCGCCTGCAGAAGCAACGGGCGCTGATCGACGACGCCATCAACGAGCTCAGCGGCTCGATGTCGGCGGTGCGCCAGATGCTGAGCGAGCGTTCGGCGCCGCAGGCGAGCGCCGCCAGCTGAAGCAATTCCGTCAGGAATTGCGCCAGACACCAAGTCGTCTGCTGATTGTCCGAGTTCTGTCTAGCCGCGTGGCCTGCCACGCGGCTTTTCGTTGTCCTGGCCCACTCTTATGGCCTTTCGGCGCTGGCTTGCGCAACGTCGCGCCGCTACGCTCATTGCTCCAGGGGGCGGGGAATCTTGTCGCATCGAGAAAATTGACGTTTACGCAAACGTCAATTTTTGCTATCCCGCTCCCAATATGGGTCCGCATGCCGCCCTGGCTTGTCTTCGGGGCATTCGGACCGGGTTTGCAGGGTGGAGAAAAAGCATGCCGACATACAGGGCTCCGGTTCAGGATACGCTGTTCGTGCTCAACGAGGTTCTGGGTTATCAGCGTTATTCGAACCTTCCCGGATTTGCCGACGCCACGCCCGATGTGCTCGAGGCGATCCTCGCCGAAGGCGCCAAGCTCGCCGAAAACGTCATGCATCCGCTGAACCGTGTCGGCGACATGGAAGGCTGTGTGCGTCACGACGATGGCTCGGTGACCACGCCGAAAGGCTTCAGGGAGGCCTTCGACCAGTACCGCGAGGGCGGCTGGATGGGATTGGCCGCACCCGTCGAGTTCGGCGGCCAGGGCCTGCCCTATGCCGTGCACACCGCCGTCGCCGAATATATGGTCTCGGCCAATATGTCCTTGATGATGTATCCGGGCCTGACGCAGGGCGCGATCGCGGCAATCATCACCCACGGCACCGACGAGCAGAAGGCGACATGGTTGCCGAGGATGATCGAGGGTGCCTGGACCGGCACCATGAACCTGACCGAGCCGCATTGCGGCACGGATCTCGGCCTGTTGCGGACCAAAGCGGTGCCGAACGGCGATGGCACCTATAAGATTTCAGGCCAGAAGATCTTCATCTCGGCCGGCGAACACGACATGTCGGACAACATCGTCCATCTGGTGCTGGCCCGCATCGAGGGTGCGCCGGAAGGCGTCAAGGGCATCTCGCTGTTCATCGTGCCGAAGCTCAAGCTCGACCCGTCGGGCAATCCGGGCAACAGGAACACCGTCTCCTGCGGCTCGATCGAGGAGAAGATGGGCATCCACGGCAATTCGACCTGCGTCATGAACTATGACGAGGCTGAGGGCACGCTGCTCGGCGAGCCCAATGGCGGCCTGAAGGCGATGTTCACGATGATGAACGAGGCGCGCCTCGGTGTCGGCCTGCAGGGGTTGTCGCTGTCGGAGATCGCCTATCAGAACGCTGTCGGCTACGCCAAGGACCGTTTGCAGGGCCGCTCATTGTCTGGACCGAAGGCGCCGGACAAGAAGGCCGATCCGATCATCGTCCATCCCGACATCCGCCGCAGCCTGATGACCATGAAAGCCTTCAACGAGGCCGGCCGCGCGCTGGCGCTGTGGACGGCGATCAAGTCCGACATCGCCCACCGCTCCGGCGACGACAAGGATCGCCAGGCCGCCGACGACTACACCGGCCTGATGACACCGGTGGTCAAGGGCGTGCTCACCGACAAAGGGTTCGACCACGCCGTCATGGCGCAGCAGGTGTTCGGCGGTCACGGTTATATCGAAGAGCACGGCATGAGCCAGTTCGTGCGCGATGCCCGCATCGCCATGATCTATGAAGGCGCCAATGGCATCCAGGCGCTCGACCTCGTCGGCCGCAAGCTTGGTTTGCATGGCGGCCGCGCCGTGCAGGCCTTCTTCAAGGAGGTCGGCGAATTCTGCGAGGAGAACCGCGCTAACGAGAAGATGGCGCCGTTCACCAAGGCGTTGAAGAAAGGTCTCAACGATTTGCAGGCTGCGACCATGTGGCTGGTGCAGAACGGCATGGCCAAGCCCGATAATGCGGGTGCCGCCTCGACCGACTACATGCATCTCTTCGGCCTGGTCGCTCTGGGCTATATGTGGGCGCAGATGGCCAAGGTGGCACTTGGCAAGACGGACGCCAATGGCGCGCAATCCTTCTACGACAACAAGATCGTGACGGGGCGCTTCTTCATGGAGCGGATCATGCCGGAGACATCGGCGCATCTCGCCCGCATTTCGAGCGGCGCTGACACATTGATGGCACTGCCGGCGGAAGCGTTCTAAGCTCGACCTCACTGGCCTTTCTGTCTGTCGATACGCGGAGGAAATCGTGGCGACAAATCCCGCCGAAGTGCTCTCTTTGCCGAAGCCCGCCTGGGCGGCGGACGAGGTCGGCATGCTCTACGACATGGCGCATCGCTTCATGTCGGAGGAGATCGCGCCGCGCTACGACGAGTTCGAGAAGAACGAGATGGTCGATCGCGAAAGCTGGCTGAAGGCAGGTTCCGCCGGCCTGCTCTGCGCTTCTATGCCGGAGGAATATGGCGGCTCCGGCGGCACCTTCGCGCATGAGAGCGCCATCATCGAGGCCATTGGCCATGTCGGCGTCGACGGGTTCGGCATCGGCCTGCACAATTCGATCGTCGCCCCTTATATCCTCCACTACGGCTCCGAGGATCAGAAAAAGAAATGGCTGCCGAAGCTGGCGACCGGCGAGCTGATCGGCGCCATCGCCATGACCGAGCCCGGCGCCGGTTCCGATCTGCAGGGCGTCAAGACGCGAGCGCAGAAGGATGGCAACCAATACAAGATCAATGGTTCCAAGACCTTCATCACCAACGGCCAGCTTGCGAACTTCATCATCGTCGTCACCAAGACCGATCCGGAGAAGGGGGCCAAGGGAACCTCGCTGATCGTCGTCGAGACCGACGAGGTGGAAGGTTTCCAGCGCGGCCGTAACCTCGACAAGATCGGGCTCAAGGCCAACGACACGTCGGAGCTGTTCTTCAACGACATGCGCGTGCCGACCTCCAACCTGCTCGGCCACGAGGAAGGTCAGGGCTTCGTCCAGTTGATGCAGCAACTGCCGCAGGAGCGGCTGCAGATCGGCACGGGCGCCATCGCCATGATCGAGCGGGCGCTGGCGCTGACCATCGACTACGTCAAGGAGCGCAAGGCGTTCGGCAAGGCGATCATCGATTTCCAGAACACCCAGTTCAAGCTGGCCGAACTCAAGACCGAGGCCACCATCGGCCGCGTCTTCTACAATGATTGCGTCGCCCGCCACATCGCGGGCGGTCTCGATCCCGTGACAGCGTCGATGGCCAAGTACTGGCTCAGCGACCTGCAGGGAAAAGTCGTCGACGAATGCCTTCAACTGCATGGCGGCTATGGCTACATGAATGAATACCCGATCGCCCGCATGTTCCGCGACGCCCGCGTCCAGCGCATCTACGGCGGCACCAACGAGATCATGAAATTGCTGATCGGACGCTCTCTCTGAAGGCGACATCAGGCAAACCCAAGGAGCAAGCAAATGGCTGAAGCTTATGTCTATGACGCCGTGCGCACACCGCGCGGCAAGGGCAAGAAAGACGGATCGCTGCACGAGGTGCCGGCGGTGCGGCTTGCCGCCAAGACGCTCGAGGCGCTGCGCGACCGCAATGGGCTGGACACTGCAAACGTCGACGACATCATCTTCGGCTGCGTCGATCCGGTCGGCGAGGCGGGTTCGGTCATTCCGCGCGCCGCCGCCTTCGAGGCCGGCTACGACACCAAGGCGCCCGGCATGCAGATCTCACGCTTCTGCGCTTCCGGGCTCGACGCCATCAATTTCGGTGCCGCCAAGATCGCGCAGGGAGCGGACGAGATCGTCATTGCCGGCGGTGTCGAATCGATGTCGCGCGTCGGCATGGGCGCCTCGGGCGGTGCCTGGTTCATGGATCCTTCGGTCGGCCTGCCCGGCTGGTTCGTGCCGCAAGGCATCTCGGCCGACCTGATCGCCACCAAATACGGCTTCAGAAGAGACGACGTCGACGCCTATGCGGTCGAGAGCCAGAAGCGCGCCGCCAAATCCTGGGCGGATGGCCGCTTCAAGAAATCCGTCATCCCGATCAAGGACCAGAACGGCCTGACCATCCTCGACCATGACGAGCATATGCGCCCGTCGACCGACATGCAGTCGCTGGCCTCGCTCAACCCGTCCTTCGTCATGCCCGGCGAAATGGGCGGCTTCGATGCGGTCGCGGTGCAGAAGCATCCCGAAGTGGAAGAGGTCAACCATGTCCATCATGCCGGCAATTCGTCCGGCATCGTCGATGGTGCGGCGGCCGTGCTGCTCGGTTCGAAGAAGGCCGGCAAGGCGATGGGGCTGAAGCCCCGCGCGCGTATACGCACCTTCGCCAACATCGGCTCCGAGCCGGTGCTGATGCTGACCGGTCCGGTCGACGTCACCGAGAAGCTGTTGAAGCGCGCCAAGATGAAGCTCTCGGACATCGACCTGTTCGAGCTCAACGAAGCCTTCGCTTCGGTGGTGCTGCGCTATATGCAGGCTTTCGACATTCCGCATGACAAGATCAACGTCAATGGCGGTGCCATCGCCATGGGTCATCCGCTCGGCGCCACCGGCGCGATGATCTTCGGCACGGTGCTGGACGAACTCGAGCGGCGCGATCTCAACACCGCTCTGGTGACGCTGTGCATCGGCGCCGGCATGGGCACCGCAACCATCATCGAACGCGTCTGACGGGGAGAGAAACGATGAGCTACACCAATTTCGCCCTCGACACCGACGCCGACGGCATTGCGCTGGTCACCTGGGACATGCCCGGCCGTTCGATGAACGTCTTCACCGAAGAGGCGATGCGGGAATTGAACGCCATTGTCGACAAGGTGGCTGGTGACGCCGCCATCAAGGGCGCCGTGATCACCTCCGGCAAGGATACCTTCTCCGGCGGTGCAGATATCTCTTTGCTGCAGAAGATGCTGACGACCTTCGCCGCGGAAAAGGGCAAGGACGCCGAAAAGGCGACCAAGGCGCTGTTCGACAATGCCGGCATGATGACCGGCCTGTTCCGCAAGCTGGAAACTTGCGGAAAGCCGTGGGTGTCGGCGATCAACGGCACCTGCATGGGCGGCGCCTTCGAATTGTCGCTCGCCTGCCACGGCCGTGTCGCCGCCGATAGCGACAAGGTGAAGATGGCGCTTCCCGAGGTGAAGATCGGCATCTTCCCGGGCGCCGGCGGCACCCAGCGCGTGCCGCGGCTGACCGATCAGCAGCAGGCGTTGCAGATGCTGACCTCCGGCCAGACGCTGTCGCCGCAGAAGGCCAAGTCGATGGGCCTGATCCATGAGATCGCCGAGCCGACAAGGTTGGTCGAGACCGCCAAGGCGATGATCAGGAATGGCCTGAAGCCGGTGGCGCCATGGGACGAGAAAGGTTTCAAGCTGCCCGGCGGCCAGATCTATTCGCCGGCCGGTTTCAATCTGTGGCCGCCGGCGATCGCCATCCTGCGCCGCGAGACTTATGGTAACTATCCGGCCGCCGCCGCGATCCTCAAATGCGTCTATGAAGGCCTGCTGGTGCCATTCGACACCGCCTTGCGCATCGAGCAGCGCTATTTCACCGAGATCATGCAGACCAGGGAAGCGGCGGCGATGATCCGCTCGTTGTTTGTGTCGCTGCAGGAACTGAACAAGGGCGCCCGCCGCCCGGCCGGCGTGCCCGAAACCAAGTTCAAGAAGATCGGCATTCTCGGCGCCGGCTTCATGGGCGCCGGCATCGCCTATGTCACCGCCAAGGCCGGCATCCCGGTGGTGCTGCTCGACCGTGATCTGGAGTCGGCCGCCAAGGGCAAGGCGCATTCCGACAGCCTGGTCTCGGATCAGGTCAAGAAGGGCCGCGCCAAGCCGGAGGACAAGGACAAACTGCTGTCGCTGATCACGCCGACGGCGGACTACGCCGACCTTGCCGGCTGCGATCTGGTGGTCGAGGCGGTGTTCGAGGATTCGGGCGTCAAGAAGAGCGCCACCGAACAGGCGGAAGCCGTGTTGAAGCCATCGGCGATCTTCGCGTCGAACACCTCCACCATCCCGATCTCGTCGCTGGCCAAGAATTCGGCGCGGCCGAAGAATTTCATCGGCATCCATTTCTTCTCGCCGGTCGACAAGATGATGCTGGTCGAGATCATTTTGGGCAAGAAGACCGGCGACAAGGCGCTGGCCACCGCGATCGACTTCGTTCGCGCCATCAAGAAGACGCCGATCGTCGTCAACGACACGCGCGGCTTCTACGTCAACCGCTGCGTGCTGCGCTACATGTCGGAAGCCTACAAGATGCTGATCGAAGGTGTGCCCGCGCCGATGATCGAGAACGCGGCGAAGGCAGCCGGCATGCCGGTCGGCCCCCTGGCGCTGACCGACGAAACGGCCATCGACCTTGCCCAGAAGATCATGAAGCAGACCATCAGGGATTTGGGCGACAAGGCGGTCGATCCCAAGCAGATGGCGCTGATCAACACCATGGTCGACGATCACGGCCGCTTCGGCCGCAAGAACGGCAAGGGTTTTTACGATTATCCGGCCAAGCCCGCCAAGAAGAAGCTGTGGCCGGGCCTCAAGGAGCTCTATCCGCAGCTTGCGCCCGAGAAGGTCGATTATGAGGAGCTGCAGCAGCGGCTTCTGGTCACCATCGCGCTGGAAGCGGCACGGGTGATGGAAGAAGGCATCGTCACCGACCCGCGCGAGGCCGATGTCGGCTCGATCCTCGCTTTCGGCTTCGCTCCCTATACCGGCGGTGCGCTGTCCTACATCGACGGCATCGGCGCCAAGGCGTTCGTCAAGATCGCCAGAAACCTGCAGAAGAAATACGGCGCCGAGTTCAAGGCGCCCAAGCTGCTGCTCGACATGGCCGAGAAGGGTGAGAGCTTCTATCAGCGCTTCGATCCCTATGCGAAAGGCGAGACCAGGAAAGCGGCGTGAGTAAGCCTTGCACTGTGGACAAGATGGCGGTCCGGGGTTAGAACAGGGAAGGTATTTTTTCCTGTTCAAAGGAGAGCGACACATGCTCTCGCATGACCGTGTCTGGGCTGCCATTGATGCTCTTGCCGAGCGCTATTCGCTTTCGGCCTCGGGGCTGGCCAAGCGTGCGGGGCTCGATTCCACCGCCTTCAACAAGTCGAAGCGCCTGTCGTCGGATGGCCGGCCGCGCTGGCCCTCGACCGAATCACTGGCAAAGATCATGGAGGCAACGGGCGCCTCCCTCGACGAATTCACCGGTTTGATTGAAGGTCGGGCCGGGGCCAGCCATGCGGCTTCGGTCGCCCGCCGAAGCTCCGTGCCGCTGCTCGGCTTTGCCCAGGCCGGCGCCGGCGGCTTCTTCGACGATGCCGGCTTTCCAGCCGGGCAGGGCTGGGATCTGATCGAACTGCCGACGCAATCGACCGAGAGTTCCTATGCTTTGCAGGTGCAGGGCGATTCCATGCTGCCGCTCTACCGCAATGGCGACGTCCTCATCGTCGAACCGGGCGCCGTTACCCGCAAGGGCGATCGCGTCGTCGTCAAGACCACATCAGGCGAAGTGATGGCCAAGGTGCTCGAGCGCCAGACCGTCAGGTCGATTGCGCTGGTCTCGCTCAATCCCGATCATCCCGACCGCGATATTCCCATGCGCGATGTCGAATGGGTGGCGCGGATTGTCTGGGCAAGCCAATAGGTTAAGCTGGTGCGGCTTCTCCATCACGCGCTGGCGGTTCTGATGGTCCCTGTGATGGCAGCCATCGTCGTCACTGGCGGTCGCACTCTGAAAGGTAGTGAAAGCGTCATCACCGTGGACCAGCTTGATCCGGGCGCCGATGCGATGGCGCAGCAGGCTGCCGGGACGCTGCCCGAGGAGCCGGCCACATCGGCCATCGCAGTTCCGCAGCCGCCGAAGCCGGCGACGCATTCGAGGGCGATCGATCCCGAAATCGTCGCGCCGCCGGAACTGCCCGCCGACGGGCTTGAACGGATCGAGCCGCGCGAGCCGCTGAGCAAACTCGCGCTGGCCGTGCCGCCCAAGCCGAAAATGCCTGACGACTGGAACGGCACAAAGCTGTTCCAGCCGGTTGCGCCGGCCGCCGGCTTGATCGAGGCGAAGGGCTACTCGGTCGCGGTTTCCGGCATCGACATCGTCAGGCAGGACGAGATTTGCAGCGAGGACGGCAAGTCCTGGCCGTGCGGCGTCCGGGCGAGGACAGCGTTCCGCGCCTTCCTGCGCGGCCGCGCGGTGGTCTGCACGGTGCCGCCGCAGGGCGGCCGCGACCTGATCGCAGCCGAGTGCCGGATCGGCAAGCAGGATGTCGGTCAGTGGCTGGTCGAAAATGGCTGGGCGCGCGCCGCCAAGGGCGGCCCCTATGTCGAGGCCGGCGACAAGGCGCGCACGGGCAGGAAGGGCATTTTCGGATCGGCGCCCGATCTGTCCGGCATGCCGGCGATGCCGGCCGCGCCAGGCCCCGCACCTCAGGCGCCGGGTTCGATCCTGGAAGAGGTCGACGGCGTGCTCAAGCCAGCTGACCAGCCAGCGCCCGCTCAATGAGCGCACGCGTCTCGGCAACGCCGTAGAGTGCTGCGAACGAGCCGAAGCGCGGGCCGCGCTCCTGGCCGATCAGCACCTGGTAGATCATCTGGAAGAAGGCGCCCGATACGCCGGGGCCGCCTTCCGGGCTCTGCTTGGAATGATCCTGATAGCGCTCGATCCTGCGTGCGACGTTGAGCGAGGCGTTCTGGATCGCTTCGCCGCTGGCGTCCGCCGGCAGCGCGCCAAGTGCTTCGTTGAGCGCTGCCAGCGCTTCGCGCTCGACCTCGTCGGCGGGCCGGAAGGTTTTCGTCGGCTTCACGAAGTCGTCGAAATAGCGGATCGCATGGCCGACCAGCCGGTCGAGCTCTGGATGCGTCGCCGGCGTTACGCCTTGCGTATGACGTGAAATGAATCCCCACAGCACATCCTTGTTCTGCGCGTTGGAAGCGCTGACCAGATTGAGCAGCAGAGAGAACGGCACCGGCATGTCGATCGCGGGCGGGTTGCCGTCATGCATATGCCAGACCGGGTTGCCCAGCCGCTCCTTCCAGTCCTGGCGGGGATAGGCGGCGAGGAACGTGTAGTATTCATCCACGGCCCGCGGGATGACGTCGAAATACAGCTTCTTGGCCTGCCGCGGCCGTTGGTACATGTAGAGCCCGAGGCTTTCGGTCGGCGCATAGGTCAGCCACTCGTCGATGGTCAGCCCGTTGCCCTTCGACTTCGAGATCTTCTGGCCATTCTCGTCGAGGAACAGTTCGTAGACGAAATGCTCCGGCGCCCGTCCGCCCAGAATGTTGCAGATACGGTCGTAGACCACCGCATTGGTCTGGTGGTCCTTGCCGAACATTTCGAAATCGACGCCAAGCGCTGCCCAGCGCATGCCGAAATCCGGCTTCCACTGCAGCTTCACGCGGCCGCCGGTGATCGAAAGCGTGGTCTCGGTGCCCTCGTCGTCGAAGGTGATGGTGCCGGCTTTGGCGTCGACATGCTTCATCGGCACGTAAAGCACGCGGCCGCTCTTCGGCGAGATCGGCAGGAACGGGCTGTAGGTCGCCTGCCGCTCGGGCCCGAGCGTCGGCAGCATCACCGCCATGATCTGCTCATAGCGCTCGGCGGCGCGCTTGAGCATCGCGTCGAAACGGCCGGCCTTGTAGTATTGGGTCGCGCTGGCGAACTCGTAGTCGAAGCCGAACGTGTCGAGGAAGCGGCAGAGCATCGCATTGTTGTGGTCGGCGAAGCTCGCATAGTCGCCGCCGAAGGGGTTGGGGACCGACGACAGCGGCTTGTGCAGATGCGGCTCGAGTGCGGCGCGGTCCGGCACGCTGTCGGGTATCTTGCGCATGCCGTCCATATCGTCGGAAAAGCACAGCAGCTTGGTCGCGACCTTGTCCTGCGTCAGGACACGGAAGGCATGGCGCACCATCGAGGTGCGCGCCACCTCGCCGAACGTGCCGATATGCGGCAGGCCGGACGGCCCGTAGCCGGTCTCGAACAGGACCGTTTGCGGAAAGTCGGCGCCTTTGTAGCGCTCGATGATCTTTTTGGCTTCCTCGAACGGCCACGCCTTGCTTTCGGTCGCGGCCGCCAGCAGCTCGGGGTTGAGATCGATGATGTTTGATCCCGCCATGTCACAGTTTTCCAAATCATCTGCCGGCCCGAAGGCGGGCCGCAGCAAGGGTTTTTCAACCGGTCTCTAGGCGTGCAGCGCCGGAGCGTCAACGCGTGCGGCGCTTTTTCCTTGCGGTGCAGAACGGGCGTTCCTAACTTCGAGGCCCGGTTCAAGGAGAAAAAATTGCCGACACCTCATGAAGCCCTGATCTATCTGATGGTCATCACCTCGGCCTCCGACCGCGACATGACCGATGTTGAACTGGCACGGATCGGCGAGGTCGTCCGCTCCTGGCCGGTGTTCGAGGACTTCAACCACGACAGGCTGGTCGGCGTCGCCCAGGACTGCCAGAAGCGCCTGCACGAAAAGGATGGGCTGGAGGGCGTGCTGGCTGAAGTCGCCGAGGTCTTGCCCGAGCGGCTGCGCGACACCGCCTATGCCGCCGCCTTCGAGGTTGCCGCCGTCGACCTCGAAATGCGCATGGAAGAGGTGCGGGTGCTGCAGCTGATCCGGCGTCAGCTCGATCTCGACACGCTGACGGTTGCTGCCATCGGCCGCGCGGCCAAGGCGCGGCTGCGTACCCTGACCTGAAAGTCCTTGGCTTTAGAAAAAACTGACGGGGAAATAGCGCAGATAAAATTCGGCGAACGTGCCTTTCATTGAAATTTCCTGCAGCGCGTAGTCGATCGCTGCAGCCAGCGCCGGATTGTCAGCCTTGGTGGCGATAGCCATGCCCGTGCCCAGATATTCGGGCGCCAGATAGGGCCCGCCGGCAAAGCGGCAGCAGCCCGCCGCGTCCGAGCCGCCCAGCCAGAAAGCCAGGCGCATGCCGTCGCCGAAGGCGGCGTCGACCTTGCCGGCCTTGAGATCGGCATACAGTTCTTCCGGCCTGTCGAAAGGGACGACCTGGACCGTGTTGAAATAGTCGCGCAGCATGCGCTCATGCGCCGAGCCTGATATCACGCCGACACGCTTGCCGTGCAATTTGTCAAAGACGGGCTCGGTCAGCGCCTTGCCCTTCGGCATGACGAAGCGCGCCGGAAACTGCAGATAGGAGCGTGAGAAGGCGTAGGTCGCGCGCGATTCCGGTGTGGCGGCGATGCCGGCGATGATCGCCTCGCCTTCGCCTTTCTGCAGTGCGCCTTCCAGCTCGGCCCAGGGCAGGGCCTGGATCTGGCATTTTTCGACAATGCCAAGCTCGGCACAGATGGCGCGTGCCAGATCGATGTGGAAGCCGGACAGCTTTCCCGCACCGTCGAGGAAGTTGAAAGGCGGGAAGTCCGTGGTGGTGAGGAACCTCAGCCGGGGCAGCGTCGAAAGGTCCGGCTTGGGCAGCCGCTCCTTGGCATCCCACAGCACCGGAACCTGAGGCGCCGCGGCGCGCGCACCGTCGGCGAACGACAGCAACCCGATCAGCATCGCAAAGGCGAAGGACCTCCACCGGAACGCCAAGATAAAACTCCGCCACAGTCGTGCTCGCACCGGTTTTGGTACGAAAATGGTACAGGCACAATGGTTTTTGATTTCAACCCGCCGATTTCAGGATATGATTTAGCCGGTTTGCAAATCAGCTTCGGTCGCCTCGGTGAGAGGGAGCCACAAAATAAGTATGCGATTTGCAATCCGTGGTCGGTGGCGAAGTGTAAATCAGGCACGCATCATTGGCCGCAATGCACAAGGCAACATGGGGTTGATGTTGCGATGGGTCAGTTCGATCGCACGCTGGAATACATAGACCAACTGCAGCACGCCGCAACGGCGGCGGCGGTCTGCGAAAGGCTGCTGGGCATAACATCGGATTTCGGTCTCACCGCACTGATGGCGGGAACCGTCCCGCAGCCAGGCACGCCGGCCGGCCAGCAAAAGCAGCATGTGCTTCTCTGCGATTGGCCTGGCGAGTGGCTGGAGCGCTATGTCGCGCGCAACTATGTCGATCATGACCCGGTCGTCAGCCATATGAAACAGTTGCAGGCGCCCTTCCAGTGGCACGAGGCGTCCCAAGGCATCCGCATAGACAAGAGCAGCGGCGAGGTGATGGGCGATGCCGGCGCCTTCAAACTGCGCGATGGGTTGGCCTTTCCGCTGATCACGCTCGACGGCCAGATCGTCATGGTGTCGCTGGGCGGCGAGGCCGTGGAATTGTCCGCCGCCGAATTCGGCCAGGTGTCGCTGGTCTCGACCTACGCGGTTGGCCGCGCCATGCAACTCCACACCATGGCGAACAGGACCATCGATCATATCGTGCTGACGCCGCGCGAGCGCGAATGCCTGCAATGGGCCGCCGTCGGCAAGTCCGAATGGGAGATTTCGCAAATCCTCGGCATTTCCGAACACACCTCGGAGAAACATCTTCTTAACGCCAAAAGCAAACTAGGTGCCGTCAACAGGGTGCAGGCCGTCGCGGAAGCGATACGGCGCGGCTACATTAGTTAGGTCGGCCGTGCCGACCTGAAATCCTTGCCTACGCGATCACGCAATTTTCTCATCAAAGCACGGCCGTATCTTCCTCTGAACGCAGGAGACGGCGGAATGCTTTTTTCCCTTACAACCCAGGAATTGATGGAACGTCCCGACCTTTGGGAGGCCGTCCATCGTTTGCGCTACAAGATATTCGTCGAGGAGATGGGGTGGGATGACCTCAGACGCCCCGACGGGCTCGAACTCGACCAGTTCGATCACGACGAGGCGGTCCATCAGATCGTCATCAGGGGCGGTGAAGTGGCGGGTTATCAGAGGATGTTGCCGACGACGCGGCCACATCTGCTGACCGAGGTCTTGACCGATCTTTCCGAAGGAACGCCGCCATCGGGTCCAAACATCTGGGAATTGACCCGCTACGCGGTGGCTCCCGGTTTTCGCGATGGCCGTCGCGGCGTTTCGACCGTCGGCACCGAACTGATTGCCGGTTTCGTCGAGTGGGGGCTGAAGCGCGGCGTCGACAAGGTGATCATCGAGTTCGAGCCGATGTGGGTGCTGCGCGCCTTGCAACTGCATTTCCTGGCGACCCCGCTTGGCTATCAGCGCACCTATGGCAACCAGCAGGTGGTCGCCACCTTACTGACCTTCAACGAGCACACACTCGATGTGGTGCGGTCGCGCCGCAATCATTTTGCTCCCGTGCTGGCCAGGGGATATCCCGACATGCTCGGGCAAAGGCGTGCGTCATGAGATCGGAGACAGTCATGAGCACACATCCGCAACCTGAACTTCGCAACCACACGCTGGTGGTCACCGTGTCGTCGAGTGACGGCCGGCCGGTGCTGGACAGGAGGGCCTATGAAAGCCTGGCAAGGACCTTCCATGAAGCAGCCGACAATGAGGAGGTTCGCGTCGTCGTCTTGCGCGGCCTGGCAGGCTGTTTCTGTCTGGGCGGCGACTTCTCCGAATTCCTCGACGCCACCAAGCACCAGAAACTGATCGCCGCCGTCACCGACCTGTTCCGCACGCTGGCGACGTTTCCAAAGCCCATCCTTGCCTGCGTCGATGGCGATGCCGTCGGTGTCGGCTGCACCATCCTGTTCCATTGCGACATGGTGATCGCGTCCGATGAGAGCACGTTCAGGGTGCCGTTCGTCGATTTCGGCCTGGTGCCGGATGCGGCGACCAGCATCCTGGCGCCGCAGAAGCTCGGCTACGCCGGTGCCTTCCGCTTCTTCTGCCTCGGCGACACGCTTCGCGCCGAAGATGCCAGGGCGCTCGGCCTGGTCGCGGAGATCGTGCCGGGAGGCACCGTCGAGGAGGCGGCCCTTGGTCGGGCAAGACAGCTCGTCAAGAAGCCGGTCGCCGCCCTGCTGCAGACGCGCGGCCTGCTGAAGGGGAACACCGAGGCCCTCTGCGACCGCATCGATCAGGAGATCTCGCTTTTCCAGCAGGCGCTGCAGGATGATACGACGCTGCGGCGATTGCAGCGTATCGCCAGGCTGGCGGCTTAAGCATCATGATTGCGTCGCGCGGTTCCTTGCCGCGCGACGCAAAAAAGCGTCAATCCTGTTTTCCCAGGAATGACGGCCCTTCGCCGATGATCTTCTTGTCTTCCTTGCCGATGATTTCGAGATCGCGCCCCTCATAGGGCAGAGACGAAAGGATGCGCCGCATGACCGCCAGCCGCGCGCGCCGCTTGTCATTGGCCCGTACGATGATCCACGGCGCGAATTCCTTGTGGGTGCGCTCGAACATTGTGTCGCGCACCTTGGTGTAGTCGTCCCACTTGGTGATGCCCGCAACGTCGATGGGCGAAAACTTCCAGCTCTTCAGCGGGCTGTAGCGGCGGTCGTGGAAGCGCTCGAGCTGCGTTTCCCGGCCGATGTTCAGCCAGAATTTGAAGAAGTGAATCCCCTCGTTGGAGATCATCCGCTCGAAATGCGGCGTCTCGTCGAGAAACTGCTCGTGCTGCTGCGGCGTGCAGAAACCCATCACCGGCTCGACGCCGGCGCGATTGTACCAGGAGCGGTCGAAGGTGACGAATTCGCCTGAAGTCGGGAAGTGGTCGACATAGCGCTGGTAGTACCATTGCCCCAGTTCGGTCGGGGTCGGCTTGGTCAGCGCCACGTTGCGTGCCGTGCGCGGATTGAGGTACTGGCGCACCACGAAGATCGTGCCGCCCTTGCCGGCGGCGTCGCGGCCCTCGAACAGCGCCATCACCCGTTTGCCGGTCGACTGCAGCCAGGCCTGCGCCTTGACCAACTCGATCTGCAGCTTCTCGAGCGTTTCGTCATACTCATCGCTTTTCATCTTCTTGTCGTAGGGATAGCCGCCGGCAGTCAGCTTGTTGTCCTCGACCCAGTCGGGAAGCACGGGGTTTTCGATATCGAACTCCCGCTCCTTGCCGCCGATCCTGATCTTCAGCGGCCCCGAAGTTGGCGCGGCGGGACTTTCCTTGGCTTTTTTCATCGAGACGAACCCTTTCCAGCTTCGGGACTCATGCTATGGGGAGCCTCCGGAACGGTCTAGTGGAAGTTTTTCCGCCACCGTGGACCGGGTGCGAAGGCATGGGGTGCGGGCCCGCGGGCAGATGGCTGACCTGGACACAGAGCAGAGAGGCATCGCGCAAACCATGGCCGCACGGCTGTGGAACAGCCGCTGGCTGCTTGCGGCCGGCGTCGTCGCGATCGTCGCCGTTTATGCCTTGGCCGGGATTTCAGCCTATGTCGTCCTTGCGGCGCTGCTGTTGCTGTTTGCAGCGGCAATACTGCCGGCCGCCGGCGCGCGCCAATCCACTGGCAGCGGAGCCGCCATCGAGGCCACCGGCCTGCAGAGGCTCTCGGGTGAATATCTGGCCGCCGCCGTCGCCGATCCGCTGATCATCTTCGACCGGGCTGCCACCATCGTCCATGCCAACGCCGCCGCCTTCGCCGCTTTCGGCGGCATCGCGCCAGGCATGTCGCTGTCGCTGAAATTCCGGGCGCCGGAAATGCAGGCTCTGCTGGATGGCGTGCTATCGGGCGATGTCGCCTCCGATATCGTCGACTATACGGAGAAGCTGCCGGTCGAACGGGCTTACCGGGTGAGCGTGTCCTCGGTCGGTCATGCCACCGATCTCTATGTGCTGGTGTTCAAGGACCAGAGCGAAGCACGCAGGATCGACCGCATGCGCGCCGACTTCATCGCCAATGCCAGCCACGAACTGCGCACCCCACTTGCCTCCATCGCCGGCTTTATCGAAACGCTGCGCGGGCCAGCCCGCAACGACGCGGCGGCGCGCGACCAGTTTCTGCAGATCATGCAGAGCCAGACCGGCCGCATGGCGCGTCTGATCGACGATTTGTTGTCGCTGTCGCGGCTCGAGATGAAACCCTATCTGAAGCCGGGAACCGAGGTGGACCTGCGCCAGACCGTCGACAGCGTCATCGACTCGCTCGGACCGCTGGCCAGCGAAAACGCCGTTGCCATCGAGCGGCGCTACGCCGATGGACCGCTTCATGTGCCTGGCGATCGCGATGAGCTTTTCCAGGTTTTCGAGAACCTCCTGGAAAACGCCTGCAAATACGGGCAGTCGGGTGGGCGCGTGGTTGTATCCATAGCGCATAGCGATGCCGGATCAGAGCCGGGCATCGACGTGACGATCAGGGACTTTGGCCCTGGCATTCCCGAGGAGCACATTCCGCGCATTACCGAGCGCTTCTATCGCGTCGATGTCGAGACCAGCCGGACCCAGAAAGGCACCGGCCTCGGCCTGTCGATCGTCAAGCATATACTGACGCGCCACAACGCCCGGCTTTCGATCAAGTCCGAAGTCGGCAACGGCGCGGCATTCTCGGTTCATTTGCCGGCGCACTGATATCGCCCTAATTCAAGGGCACTGTTTCTTTTTTCTGTCATCCGGCTAGCGTATCAGCGGGGATTCGAGGAAACGACTCAAAATCAAAACACCCCGTGGGAAGGCATTTGCCATGCAGTCCGTGCACATCGTCAGCGCTTATGACGAGGAGTTGAAATATCTGTCGAAGCGCATCGCCGCGATGGGTGGCCATGCCGAGCGCATGGTCGAACAGGCGGTCACCGCTCTCGTCAATGCCGACCCGGGCCTTGCCCAGAAGGTCATCCGCGACGATACCGTACTGGACGAGGGCCAGCGCGAAATCGACGACAAGGCGATCATCATCATTGCCAAGCGTCAGCCGATGGCGGCGGATTTGCGCGAGATCGTCGGGACCATCCGCATCTCCGCCGACCTCGAACGGGTTGGCGATCTCGCCAAGAACGTTGCCAAGCGGGTGGTCGCCGTCACCGACGGACGCCAGCCGACCAGCCTGTTCCGCGGCCTCGAGGCCCTCTCCAACCTGGCGTTGACCCAGCTCAAGGAAGTGCTCGACGTCTACGCGTCCCGTTCGGTGGAGAAAATCGGCTTCGTGCGCGATCGTGACGACCAGATCGACGCCATGTACACATCGCTGTTTCGCGAATTGCTGACCTACATGATGGAAGATCCGCGCAACATCACGCCCTGCACGCATCTGCTGTTTTGCGCCAAGAACATCGAGCGTATCGGTGATCACGCCACCAACATAGCCGAGACCATCTACTACATCGTCACCGGCGATCAGTTGCCGGCTGAGCGGCCCAAGGGCGACAAGACCGACAAAATCAGCCTTTCCGAGACGCAGCCGGTGAAGTGAACGCCGCCTCTCGAACCGTCACCCGATTTACGATAAGCTTTCCGGGCCTTGCCTCTATCCTCGTGCGTGGATTTGCTCCGGGAGGTCGTGATGGAAAATGTTCGGAACCTGACCCCGGCGCCTGCGCCGATATCCGGCATTATCGCTTGCGGCGTTTACACGGCGGGGCGCCGCATCGCCGACATTCCCATCGAGGAAGCCGGCGAATGGGCAAAAAAATCCGGTCACGTCGTCTGGATCGGCCTGTTGGAGCCCGACCGTAACCTGTTGCTGCGCGTCCAGGCACAGTTTCACCTGCATGAGCTGGCGATCGAGGATGCCGAGCACCCGCACCAGCGGCCGAAGATCGAGCAATATGGCGACGCCTTGTTCATCGTCGCCCGCACCGCGCAGCTGATCGAGGGCCGGGTCACCTTCGGCGAGACCCATTTGTTCGTCGGCTCAGGCTACATCGTCAGCGTCAGGCACGGTCCCTCGACGTCCTATGCCGCCGTTCGTCAGCACTGGGAAAGCTGCCCGCACTCGCTGGCCAAGGGCGAGGATTTCGTCCTCTATGCCATTCTCGATTTCATCGTCGACAATTACATGCCGGTGCTCGAGCAGATCGAGGACGAGGTCGAGGCGATCGAGGACAAGGTTCTGCTGAAGCCGATGACCGCTCCCGACATAGAGCGGCTCTATATGCTGCGCCGCGATCTCCTGCGCCTGCGCAATGCCGCGCTTCCGCTGGTCGAAGTCTGCCGAAGGCTGACCAGCGCCGAGCTGCCGCAGATCCACACCGCCATGCATCCGCTGTTCCGCGACGTCACCGATCACATCCGCACCGTTCAGGAGAAGATCGACAGCCTGCGCGAGGTGCTGGCATTCGCTTTCGAGGCGAGCTTGCTGGTCGGCCAGAGTCAGGAAACGGCCAACACCAAGAAGCTCGCCTCCTGGGCCGCAATCCTGGCGGTGCCGACGGCGCTCGCCGGCATTTACGGCATGAACTTCAGCGACATGCCGGAACTGAAGATGGAATATGGCTACCCGGTGGTATTGGCCACGATCGCGCTGATCTGCGCGTTTCTGTATTGGCGGTTCAGGAAGAATGGCTGGTTGTGAAGTAGGGCAGTAGGGCAGTAGGGCAGTAGGGCAGTAGGGCAGTAGGGCAGTAGGGCAGTAGGGCAGTAGGGTGGCATTTCGTGAGCGCGACTTTCCGCGCACATACTGCCCTACTGCCTTACTCCCCTATTCCCCTATTCCCCTACTCCCCTATCTACCTGCTCCGCCGCCGCTCCGATGCCGGCTGGAATGCCACGCGGGCGTGATACTTGCAGTAGGGACCGGTTTCGGCGGCATCGTTGCCGCAGAAATGGAAGTCCTCTGAAAGCGGATCGCCGTTCGGCCATTTGCAGGTCCGCTCGGTCAGCTCGACCAGCTGCAGATGCCGCGAGATCGGCAGCACGACATTTTCGACCGGCCGGATGTAATGGCGTGCCACGGGTTCGGCGTCGAACTGCGTCTGCAAGGCGGTCGCGCCGACCGATGTCGTGACATGGCGTGCCGTGGTTGCGGCGCGTGATACCGATTTCTGGACGGTCGATCCTTGCGCTGCCTTCTTCTGGCGTGCCGGCGTGGCGGTCGAGCGACCGCGGCCCGACAGTTTCAGCCGATGCACCTTCCCGATGACCGCATTGCGGCTGACCCCTCCAAGCTGCGCAGCAATCTGGCTTGCGCTCAGACCCTCCGACCACAGTTTTCTCAAGAGTTCTACCCGCTCGTCAGTCCAGTTCATGAGACCGCGCTCCTCTAAGCGTGCGGCAATCGGAATCCTTCTCCCGACCCGGCAACATTTGCCAGGGCAGACACCACATATATCTGGTGATTAGGTCCGCCGCACGAAATCTAGTTATTTCTCGACTACAACTACTCTATGCGCTGACTCGGTGACAAGAGTCCCAAGTGCAACACGAATCGGTTTTTTCGGTTTTCCCCAACTTGCCCGGTCGCTTATGAGCCGGCGTCCCGTCGGGGGGCTTGCCGCGCGCCACTACGCGACGTTTTCGTTGACTTCATGGCCGAAAAACAGGATAAGCCGCACAGGCCGCCGCTTTGGCGGCTTTTTTGATTTTCCGGTACCGGAGACGCATATAATGAGCGGTTCGGCGCTTTACGAGACCTTTGCTCGCGCACCCCTGGCCTTCGACCACGGGGAAGGCACATGGCTGATTACCGACAAGGGCGAGCGATATCTCGATTTCGCCGGCGGCATCGCCGTCAATTCGCTGGGCCACAGCCATCCGCACCTGGTCGCCGCACTCACCGAGCAGGCAGCCAAGCTGTGGCATGTCTCCAACCTCTACGAGATCCCCGGGCAGAGCCGGCTTGGCGAACGGCTGGCCGACGCCACCTTCGCCGACAAGGTGTTCTTCACCAATTCCGGCGCCGAGGCGCTGGAATGCGCGATCAAGACGGCGCGGCGCTACCATTTCGTCAAAGGCCATCCCGAGCGCTTTCGCATCATCACCTTCGAAGGCGCCTTCCATGGCCGCACGCTGGCGACCATCGCGGCTGGCGGCCAGTACAAGTATCTCGAGGGCTTCGGCCCCAAGGTCGAAGGTTTCGACCAGGTCGGCTTCGACGACATTGACGCCGCCGAAAAGGCGATCACGCCGGAGACGGCCGCGATCCTGATCGAGCCGGTGCAGGGCGAGGGCGGTATCCGCCCGGTGCCGACGCAGTCGCTGAAGCGGCTCAGGCAATTGTGCGAGCAGCACGGCCTGCTGTTGATCTACGACGAGGTCCAGTGCGGCATCGGCCGCACCGGCAAGCTGTTCGCACATGAATGGTCGGGTGTAACGCCCGACATCATGGCGATTGCCAAGGGTATCGGCGGCGGCTTCCCGATGGGCGCCTGCCTTGCCACGGATGAAGCGGCGGTCGGCATGACCGCCGGCGTGCATGGCACCACGTTCGGCGGCAACCCGCTTGCCATGGCGGTCGGCAACGCCGTGCTCGATGTCGTGCTGGAAGACGGCTTCCTCGAAGATGTCCAGCGCAAGGCGCTGCTGATGAAGCAGGGTCTGGCGTCGGTCGCCGACGAGTTTCCCGAAATCATCGAGGACATCAGGGGTGCCGGGCTGATGCTCGGCCTCAAATGCGCCATGCCCAACACCAAGGTGAACATGGCCTTGCGCGACCAGCATCTGCTGGCGGTTCCGGCCGGCGACAACGTCATTCGCCTGTTGCCGCCGCTCACCGTCACCGACGCCGAGATCCATGACGCGCTCAACCGCATCCGCGCCGGCGCCAAGGGCCTGGCGGAGGCGATCGCTTCCGCCGCGGCGAAGTAATCCCGGAATCATTGCTGATGTCAGTTCGCCATTTCACCGATCTTTCCACCGTTTCCGAAGGCGACCTGCGCTTGATGCTGGACGACGCGGTGGTGCGAAAGGCGCGGCTCAAGGCCGGCGAGCGCACCAAACCGCTCGAAGGCAAGGTGCTGGCGATGATCTTCGACAAGCCGTCGACGCGCACGCGCGTCTCCTTCGACGTCGGCATGCGGCAGCTCGGCGGCGAGACCATCATGCTGACCGGCACCGAGATGCAGCTCGGCCGTTCCGAGACCATCGCCGACACCGCCAAGGTGCTGTCACGCTATGTCGATGCGATCATGATCCGCACCACCTCGCATGAGCGGCTGCTGGAATTGACCGAGAACGCCACCGTGCCGGTGATCAACGGACTGACCGACGATACCCATCCCTGCCAGCTGATGGCCGATATCATGACCTTCGAGGAACATCGCGGTCCGGTAGCCGGCAAGACCATCGCCTGGACCGGCGACGGCAACAATGTGCTGCATTCCCTGCTCGAGGCCTCGGCCCGGTTCCGCTTCAACCTCAACGTCGCCGTTCCCGAAGGCAGCGAGCCGGCGCAGAAGCATATCGACTGGTCGCAGGCGCATGGTGGCAAGCTGCACTTCACCCGCTCGCCCGAGGAAGCCGTCGATCAGGCCGACTGCATCGTCACCGATTGCTGGGTGTCGATGGGCCAGGAGCATCGCGCCCGCGGCCACAATGTGTTCTCGCCCTACCAGGTCAATGCCAAGCTGATGGCGAGAGCCAAGCCGGACGCGCTGTTCATGCATTGCCTGCCGGCGCATCGCGGCGAGGAAGTGACAGACGAGGTTATCGACGGACCGCATTCGGTGGTCTTCGACGAGGCCGAGAACCGGCTCCATGCCCAGAAGGCCGTGCTTGCCTGGTGTCTAGGCGCTTGAAGTGTCTGGGCGCTTGATCCCTGGGAGCTTGATCTGCGGGCGTGTGATGCCTATTTGCGCCGCATCACGCAAATCAAGCGCGTTTCGACGCATGCGCCCCGGAGGGCGGCATGGCCGCGCCCTGGAGCTTTGTCATGTTGGAAACCTATCAAGTGACTGAACATCACCCCAAACTCGGCGAATTCGGCTATGCCGGCGACGATCACGTCGTGCCGTTCGAGGTCGGCCCTCTCGACGTGCGCGGCCGCACGGTCCAACTCGGGCCGATGCTGGACGCCATCCTCAGCCGCCACGATTATCCCGAGCCGGTCGCCCGCCTGCTGGCGGAGGCCTGTGTGCTGACCGTGCTGCTCGGCACTTCGCTGAAGTTCGAGGGCAAGTTCATCCTGCAGACCCGCACCGACGGACCCGTCGACATGCTGGTTGCGGATTTTTCCACGCCCTCGGCGCTGCGCGCCTATGCGCGTTTCGATGCCGACCGGCTGGAAGCGCTGGTCGCGGCGGGCGAAACCTCCCAGCAGACGCTACTCGGCAGTGGCGTGCTGGCGCTGACCATCGACCAGGGCGCCCATACGCAGCGCTATCAGGGTATCGTCCAGCTCGATGGCGAGACCCTGGAAGACGCGGCACGCACCTATTTCCGTCAGTCGGAGCAGATCCCGACGGATATCAGGCTGTCGGTGGCCAAGCTTTTGACGCCCGGTCCCGGCGGCGCCCGCGAGCAATGGCGCGCCGGCGGTATCCTGGCGCAGTTCCTGCCGCAGTCGCCCGAGCGCATGCGCGTCCCGGACCTGCCGGGCGGCGATGGCGATCCGCGTGAGGAGATCCACGATCCGGTCGACAATTCCTGGCAGGAGTTGCTGGCTCTGCTCGGCACCATCGAGCCGACCGAACTGATCGACCCGACGATCGGCGCCGAGCGGCTGCTCTACAGGCTGTTCCACGAGCATGGCGTGCGCGTCTTCGGCGGCGTTCCGGTCGCCGACCAGTGCTCGTGCTCCAGGGACAAGATCCGCGGCATCCTCGAGGGTTTTTCCGCCCAGGAGATCAAGGACAGCACCGAAGACGGCGGCATCCACGTCGCCTGCGAATTCTGTTCGAAGCAATATGATTTCGACCCGGCGGAATTCGCGGCCCAGTAGAGTAGAAACCACGCCTCACCGGTCGCTCCGCGGCCGGTGAGGCGAAATCAATTCACCGTCCGCCGCGTCCCCGGCAAGTCCAGCGAAAACGCCGGAATGGCGATGTCGAACGTCTCGCCCCGCTTGTTGCGCATCGTGTAATGCCCGACCATGATGCCGGACGGTGTCGAGAGCGGGCAACCGGATGTGTACTGGTAGCTGTCGCCGGGATTGAGTTCGGGCTGGTCGCCGACCACGCCGGGGCCGCGCACTTCCTCGACCCGGCCGGTGCCGTCGGTGATGTGCCAATAGCGCGACAGAAGCTGCACGAAATCGTCCGACTGATTGTCGATCGTTATCTGATAGCCCCAGACATAGCGGTTCTCAGAGGGATCCGAACGGTCCTCCAGATAGAACGGCCTGACCTGCACTTCGATGTTGCGCGTGACGGCGCTATACATAAGCGGCTCCAAAAAACGGTTCCAGCGGAACTTTCGGCGCTCCGTGCGGTTAGGTCAACCGATCGAAGCCTCCTCTGGCCGGCCTCGCGGGCAGGTGCCGACAAAGAATGTCATTTAAGTGACATATGACAATGATGGTGTGCGCGGACTGGTGACGCGCGACTCGGGCGCTCTGCTGAACTGTTGAAACCGGCCATCTTGCGGACCGGTTTTCCTGGAGTGACCGGATCTCGATGCAACTCACTCTCATAGCCGCCACGCTTTCAACCGTCCTCATCCTCTCGAATCTCGCCAGCATCGTGCTCGCCGCGTCGCGTCTGAGACGGCGTCGCACCATTGCGCTGCCGGCCGGCAAGCCGCGGCCGGTGTCGATCGTCGTGCCGTCGCGCGGCGTCGAGCCGTTCACGCAGGAGACGCTGGAGCGCGCCTTCTCGCTCGACTGGCCGCGCTACGAGCTGATTTTCTGCGTCGCCCATGCCGACGATCCGGTGGTCAAATTGATAAACAGGACGATCGTCCGGTTTCCGAAAGTGCCGGCCCGGCTGCTTGTCGGCGACGACCGCATCAGCGCCAATCCGAAACTCAACAATTGCGTCAAGGGCTGGGAAGCGGCGCAGCACGACTGGGTCGTCCTGGCCGATTCCAACGTGCTGATGCCGAGGGACTACATCCAGCACCTGATGGCTGCCTGGCGGCCCGGCACCGGCCTTGTCTGCTCGACGCCGATCGGCTCGCGGCCGGCCGGCTTCTGGGCCGAGGTCGAATGCGCTTTCCTCAACACGCTGCAGGCGCGCTGGCAATATGCCGGTGAGGCTCTCGGCCTCGGCTTTGCCCAGGGCAAGAGCATGCTCTGGAACAAGCCGATGCTCGACGCCAATGGCGGCATCCGCGTGCTGGCCGCCGAGATCGCGGAGGATGCCGCTGCGACCAAGCTGGTGAACAGTCTCGGCCTGCGCGTCAATCTCGTCGCCGCCCCCTTCGAGCAGCCGCTTGGCCGGCGCTCGTTTGACGAGATCTGGTCGCGTCAGGCCCGTTGGGCGCGCCTGCGCCGCGTCACTTTCCCGCTGTTCTTCGCACCCGAAATCCTGACCGGCGCCGTGGTGCCGCTGGTGCTTGCGCTGATTGCAGCGGCAAGCGCCGGCTTCAGCCTCTGGGCAACCGCCCTTGCCGTGCTGGCGGCCTTCTACCTTCCGGAGTGCGCCCTGGCCTGGTCCAAGGGCTGGTACCTGTCGCCACGCATGGTCGCCGCGATCATGGCGCGCGACCTGATCCTGCCGGCGATGTGGGCGCGCGGCTGGCTCGGCGGCGCCATCGACTGGCGCGGCAATGCAATGACCATCGGCACCAAGACGGCCGAGCTGGAAGAGACGCCGTCCGGCGCCTGAAGGCCTCCTACCTGGCCTTCAGCGCCTGCGCGATGTCCTCGAGCAGATCGTCGGTATCCTCCAGGCCAACCGACAGCCTGAGCGTGCCCGGCCCGATGCCGAGCTCGGCGCGCGCCTCGTCGCTGAGATTCTTGTGCGTCGTCGTCGCCGGGTGGGTGATCAGGCTCTTGGCGTCACCGAGATTGTTGGAGATCAGGACGATGTCGAGCGCGTTCTGCAAGGCGAAGGCCGCCTGCTTGCCGCCCTTGACGTCCAGGCAGATCAGCGTCGAGCCGCCCGACATCTGCTTCTTGACGATGTCGGCCTGCGGATGGTCGGCGCGGCCGGGATAGATGACGCGCGCGATTTCCGGCCGTTCGGCCAGAAAATCCGCGATCCGGCCGGCACTTTCCGTCTGCTGGCGTACGCGCAGCGGCAGCGTTTCCAGGCCCTTCAGCAGCGTCCAGGCGTTGAAAGGCGAAAGGCTTGGGCCGGTATGGCGGAAATAATCGTGCAGGTTCTCGTCGATCCACTTCTTGTCCGACAGGATGACGCCGCCGAGGCAGCGCCCCTGGCCGTCTATGTGCTTGGTCGCCGAATAGACGACGATATGGGCGCCGAGCTGCAAGGGCTTCTGCTGCAGGGGCGTGGCGAAGACATTGTCGACGATCAGCCTGGCGCCGATCGAATTGGCAAGCGAAGCGACAGCGGCGATATCGACCACTTCCAGCGTCGGATTGGTCGGGCTTTCCAGGAAGAACAGCTTGGTGTTCGGCTTGACCGCCTTTTCCCAGTTGGCGATGTCGGTGCCGTCGACCAGCGTCGCCTCGATGCCGTATCTCGGCGCCAGCGTCTCGACCACCCAGCGGCAGGAGCCGAACAGCGCGCGTGCCGCCACGATATGGTCGCCGGCCTTGGCGCTGCACAGAAGGGCGGCCGTTACCCCCGCCATGCCCGACGCGGTGGCGCGCGCGTCTTCCGCACCTTCCAGCGCGCACATGCGCTTCTCGAACATGTCGACGGTCGGATTGGCGTAGCGCGAATAGATGAAACCCGGCTCTTCGCCCTTGAAACGGGCTTCGGCGGCTTGCGCCGTTTCGTAGACATAGCCTTGGGTGAGATAGATCGCTTCTGACGTTTCGCCGAAACCGGAACGCAGCGTTCCGCTGTGCACGAGTGCCGTCTGAGGCTTCCAGTTGCGCTTCTTGGTGCTCATCGCTTTTCTTCCAGACACAAAAAAACCGGCCGCGAAAGTCGCAACCGGTCCATACGGCCTTGCGGCCCGACGGTCCTTTAGCGACTTGTTTAACGTGGCTGCAAGCCGACCGGCCAAATCACCACGGGATAACGACCCTTTAGACCCGCACCGCGCTTGCGTCAATTGCCGGCTTCATTAAGAGGTTTGTACCAAGCAGGAGTGGAGCCTTGCGGCAGACAGGCATTCTTCCCGACCAGGACATATCGGCGCTGTTCCAGTCCGGCGCGCTGAAGTCGGCGCGTGCGCTCGACACCGACCAGATCCAGCCGGCCAGCCTCGATCTCAGGCTCGGCGACAAGGCCTGGCGGGTGCGCGCCTCCTTCCTGCCCGGCCCCAATCACAAGGTCTCGGAAAAGCTCGACCGGCTGCAGCTGCACGAGATCAATCTGGCCGAGGGCGCGGTGCTGGAGACCGGCTGCGTCTACATCGTGCCCCTGCTTGAAAGCCTGGCGCTGCCGGCGGACATTTCAGCCTCGGCCAATCCGAAGAGTTCGACCGGACGGCTCGACATCTTCACCCGCGTCATGACCGATCGCGGCCACGAGTTCGACAAGATCGCCGCCGGCTATCATGGCCCGCTCTTTCTGGAAGTCAGCCCGCGCACCTTCCCGATCGTCGTCCGCACCGGGTCGCGCCTGTCGCAGATCCGTTTCCGCACCGGCAATGCGCTGCTCTCCGAAGCCGAGTTGCACGACCTGCATCGCACGCAGATGCTGGTCGCCACCGAGCCGCCGAACATTTCCGGCGGCGGCATCGCGCTGTCGATCGACCTCAACGGCGATCAAAGCGGCTTGGTCGGCTATCGCGGCAAGCATCACACCGGCCTCGTCGATGTCGACAAGCGCGCGGCCCAGGAAGTCGTCGACTTCTGGGAACCGATCCACAAGAGCGGCGCCGGCGAACTGGTGCTCGACCCCGATGAATTCTACATCCTCGTCAGCCAGGAGGCGGTGCATGTGCCGCCGCTCTACGCCGCCGAGATGACGCCCTTCGATCCGCTGGTCGGCGAATTCCGCGTTCATTATGCCGGCTTCTTCGATCCGGGCTTCGGCCATTCCGCATCCGGCGGCACCGGCAGCCGGGCGGTGCTGGAAGTGCGCAGCCATGAAGTGCCGTTCATCCTCGACCACGGCCAGATCGTCGGCCGGCTGGTCTACGAGCATATGCTGAAGCGGCCGCAGGCACTCTACGGTACCGATCTCGGCTCCAACTACCAGGCGCAGGGCCTGAAGCTGTCCAAGCATTTCCGCGCCGCGCGCTGACCCTCATTGCCCCAAGGCAAAATACTTGCCTGTGCCGGCTCGCCATGCTTGGCTGCCTTGCCGCCCGTCAAGCTGGCGGCGTTCAAGGGGAACCAAGAAAATGCGATTTTCGAAATGGGTCATATCGGCGACGGGCGCTGCCATGCTGGCAACACTGGCCGGCTCTCTGTCGGTGCAGGCGGCGGAGAAAATCAAGATCGGCACCGAGGGCGCCTATCCGCCGTTCAACACCATTACCGCCGACGGCAAGGTCGAAGGCTTCGACATCGACATCGCCAATGCGCTGTGCGCGCAGATGAAGGTCGAATGCGAGATCGTTACCCAGGACTGGGACGGCATCATTCCCGCTTTGCAGGCCAAGAAATTCGACGCCATCATCGCCTCGATGAGCATCACCGAGGAGCGCAAGAAGCAGGTCGCCTTCACCAACAAATATTATACGACACCGCTGGCTCTGGTGGCGCCGAAAGACACCGATCTCACCTCGACCGAACCGGCGGCCCTTGCCGGCAAGACGGTCGGTGCCCAGGCTTCGACCACGCAAGCCGACTATGCCCAGAATGAATATGGCAAGGCGGGCGCGGAGGCCAAACTCTATCCCACCCAGGAAGAGGCGATCACCGACCTGACCAACGGTCGTCTTGACGCCGTGATCTCGGACAAGTTCGTGCTGATGGACTGGCTGAAGAAGGCAAGCGACGGCTGCTGCAAGCTGGTCGGCGACGTCAAGGGTACCGAGACCCAGGCCGGCATCGCCGTGCGCCTGGACGACACGGCCCTGCGCGACAAGCTCAACGCGGCCATCGACGCGATCGTTGCCGACGGCACCTACAAGAAGATCCAGGCCAAGTATTTCGACTTCGATATTTATTGAGGCAGAGGCGCCTTTTTCCTTCTCCCCTTGTGGGAGAAGGTGTCGCCGGAGGCGACGGATGAGGGGTGTTCCAGGGAACGCCAACGTTTCACTCCGCTGGAACACCCCTCATCCGTCTCGGCGCTAACGCGCCGATCCACCTCCCACTTGGGGAGAAGGAAAAGGCGCGCTCTCAAAGCGCCTTCACAGCCACCTTCACCGGCTGCTCGATCTCGAGCGGGTTGCGCAGCGGCAGGCCGAAATCCCCGGCCTCGATCTCGAAGACATCGCCGGCCTCGGTCGTGATGCCGTCGGCGAAGGACAGCGTCGCCGTGCCGAACATGTGCACATGCACGTCACCCGGCTGGCGAAAAGCCGCGTATTTGAAATGATGATGTTCGAGATTGGCGATGGTGTGCGACATGTTCGCTTCGCCGGACAGGAACGGCTTTTCCCACAGCACCTCGCTGTCGCGCACGATGCGCGAGGTGCCGCGGATGTCGGACGGCAGGTCGCCGATCAGGATCTCCGGCCCGAACGAGGCGTTGCGCAGCTTGGAATGCGCGAGGAACAGATAGTTCACGCGCTCGGTGACGTGGTCGGAAAACTCGTTCGACAGCGTGAAGCCGACGCGGAAAGGTGCGCCGTCGTCGCCGATGACATAGATGCCGGCGACTTCGGGCTCTTCGCCGGCGTCCTTGGCAAAGGCCGGTGACAGGAGTGCGGCGCCTGGTGCCACCGCCATCGTGCCGTTGCCTTTGTAGAACCATTCCGGCTGCACGCCGATCTGGCCTTTCGCCGGCTTGCCGCCCTCCAGTCCCATGCGGAACATCTTCATGGAATCGGTGAGCTGCTCCTCGCCGTCGGCGCTCAGCTTCTTGTGCATGGAATCGCGCGTCGCGGCGGAGCCGAGATGCGTCAGCCCGGTGCCGGTCAGGTGCAGATGCGCCGGATCGGGGTGATTGATCGGCGACAGCAGCCGCCCCTTCTTGTAAGCGGCCTCGAGATCGACCGTCTCGCCAAGCCCCTTGCGTTCGATCAGCGCGACGAGGCCGACGCCGGTCCGGGCGGCCTCCATCGCCAGCGAATAGACGCTGCGGGCGCCATTGATGATCCGGGTCTTGCCGCCATTGCGGGCGACGACGCGGATGGTCTCGGCGTCGTCAAGGATCTGGGAGATCAGCATGATGAATCCTCTCTCATTTGCCTTGGCAGGGCTGCCAAAACGGCAAACCTTGCTCAGCGCGGCCGGGACCTCGTCCATGCCACGGTTTAAATTCTCAGTTCGGATTGCGCTCGCGGGCCTGGTCCCTCAGGGACTTCTGTTACCGGCGGGTTGCCGGCAGCGTCGCGATCGTATGCCTCCTGCTTTCCTCGACCAGAGCAGTTCACCGTTTCACGGAAACGGCGAACCGCTCTAACTCTCATTGTCTTGGCGCAATTCCGGGCGGAAAACCGTTTCACACTTTTCCTGGAATTGCTCTTAAGTCCGTTCAAGCCTTGTTCTTGTTGTAGACGTCGAAGATCACGGCGCCGAGCAGCACCAGGCCTTTGACCACCTGCTGCCAGTCGACATTGACGCCCATGATCGACATGCCGTTGTTCATCACGCCCATGATGAAGCCGCCGACCACCGCGCCGATGACCTGACCGACGCCGCCCATCGCCGAGGCGCCGCCGATGAAGACGGCGGCGATGACGTCGAGCTCGCTGCCGAGGCCCGCGGCCGGCACCGCCTGTCCCAGTCGCGCCGCGATGATCAGGCCGCCGAGCGCCGACAGCACGCCCATATTGATGAACACCATCAGCGTCAGCCGCTCGGTGTTGATGCCCGACAGCTGCGCGGCCTTGGCATTGCCGCCCATGGCGTAGATACGGCGGCCGATGGTCATGCGCTTGGTGACGAAGACGAACAGCGAGATCAGCACGCCCATGACGAGCAGCACGACCGGCAGGCCTCTGTAGCTGGCGAACTCATAGACCAGGAACAGCGCCAGGGCGCTGGCGACCAGCGTCTTGACGACGAACAGGGCAAAGGGCTCGGCCTCATAGCCATGGCGTTCGCGCTTGCGACGCGTCCTCACCCCGAAATAGGCATAGGCCAGCACGGCGATCAGGCCCAGCACGATCGTCGTCATGTGCAGCGTCAGCCCGCTGCCCATGATGGTCTTGCCGGCCGCGTTCACCGTCGGCGGGATCAGCGTCAGCGGGCCGATGACATCCGGGATGAAGCCCGAGCTGAGCATTTTGAAGTCGTCGGGAAGCGGACCGACCGAGGATCCGCCGCCCAGCAGCGCCTGGCAGATGCCGCGGAAGATCAGCATGCCGGCCAGTGTCACGATGAAGCTCGGTATTCTGTGATAGGCGATCCAGTAGCCTTGCGCCGCCCCGATCAGGCCGCCCACGACGAGGCAGATGATCGAAACCACCAGCGGATTGCTGAGCGGTCCAAGTTGCCAGATGACCATCATGTTTGCCGCCAGCGCGCCGATGAAACCGGCGACCGATCCGACGCTGAGGTCGATATAGCCGGAAACGATCACCAGCAGCATGCCCAGCGCCATCACGATGATGAACGAGTTCTGCTGCACCAGGTTGCTCAGGTTCACCGGCTTGAACAGCGTTCCCGACGTGGTGAACTGGAAGAACAGCATGATGACGATCAGCGCGATGATCAGGCCGTATTCGCGCAGGTTCGTCGCCAGCGCCGAGACGGCGATGCGTGGGCGCTGCTCTTCGGCGACATTGCCGTGCGGGGCGGGGGCGCTTTCGGTGCTCATGCTGCTTTTCCTTCTCCACGAACGATGGCGCGCATTATTTTTTCCTGGCTTGCTTCCGCGGCGGGCATTTCGCCCACGATGCGCCCTTCGTTCATGACGTAGATGCGGTCGGTGATGCCGAGCAATTCCGGCATTTCCGACGAGATGACCACGATCGCCTTACCCTCCGAGGCAAGGCGCGCGATGATCGTGTAGATTTCGTACTTGGCGCCGACATCGATGCCGCGTGTCGGCTCGTCGAGGATCAGCACGTCCGGGTCGGCGAACAGCCATTTCGACAGCACCACCTTCTGCTGGTTGCCGCCGGAAAGATTGCCGGTCAACTGATAGACGCTGGAAGCGCGGATATTGGTCTTCTTGCGATAGTCGTTGGCAACGGCGAGCTCGCGCATGTCGTCGATCACGCTGTGGCGGGCCACGCCGCCGAGATTGGCCAGCGTGATGTTGTGCTTGATATGGTCGATGAGGTTGAGCCCGTAGGTCTTGCGATCCTCGGTGACGTAGGCGATGCCGTGTTGGACCGCCTTGCTTACCGAGGACACATCGATCGGCTTGCCCTTGAGCAGCACCTCGCCTGTGATGCGGCGGCCGTAGGAGCGGCCGAACAGGCTCATGGCGAATTCGGTGCGGCCGGCGCCCATCAGCCCGGCAATGCCCACCACTTCGCCCTTGCGCACATTGATGTCGATACCCTTGATCACCTGCCGCTCGGCATGGAGCGGGTGATAGACCGACCAGTTCTTCACCTCGAACACGATCTCGCCGATATCAGGCTCGCGCGGCGGATAGCGGTCGTCGAGGGAACGGCCGACCATCGAGGTGATGATGCGGTCTTCGGAGATGTCCTTCTTGGCCAGCGTCTCGATGGTGCGCCCGTCACGGATCACCGTCACCTTGTCGGCGACCCGGTTGATCTCGTTGAGCTTGTGCGAGATCAGGATCGAGGTCATGCCTTGCCGCTTGAATTCGAGCAGCAGGTCAAGCAGCGCCTGGCTGTCCTTTTCGCTGAGCGATGCCGTCGGCTCGTCGAGGATCAGGAGCTTGACCTCCTTGCTCAGCGCCTTGGCGATCTCGACCAGCTGCTGCTTGCCGACGCCGATATTGGTGATCAGCGTCTTGGGGTCCTCCTTGAGGCCCACCTTCTTCAACAGCGCACTGGTGCGCTCCTCGTTGGCGTCCCAGTCGATGACGCCGAATTTCGCGTGCTCGTTGCCGAGGAAGATGTTTTCGGCGATCGACAGCATCGGCACCAGCGCTAGCTCCTGGTGGATGATGACGATACCCTTGTGTTCGCTGTCCTGGATGCCCTTGAACTGGCATTCCTGGCCTTGGAAGATGATCTGGCCGTCATAGGTGCCGGAGGGATAGACGCCCGACAGCACCTTCATCAGCGTCGACTTGCCGGCGCCGTTTTCGCCGACCACGGCGTGGATCTCGCCTTCCTCGACGCTGAGATTGACGTTCGACAGCGCCTTCACGCCGGGAAACGTCTTGGTGATGTCGCGCATCTCCAAAATCGTCGGGGCCATGGGGACTACCGCTCCTTGAGAGCTCGGCAAACATTGCCGGCGAGGTCGGTGACAATACCGGGCTCGCTGGTGAACGAAAAGGGGCCCTGCGTTGCGCAGGACCCCCTGACTTTGTAACCGGGATTACTTCAGTTCGTCGGCCTTGATGTAGCCGGAGTCGACGACCAGCGCCTGGTAGTTCGACTTGTCGACTTCATGCGGCGTCAACAGGATCGAGGGAACGACCTTGACATCGTTGTTGTAGGTCTTTTCATCGAGGCCGTCCGGCTTGCCGCCCGAGAGCACCTTGTCGACGAGCTCGACGGTGGCCTTGGCCAGTTCGCGGGTGTCCTTGAACACGGTCGAGTACTGCTCGCCCGAGATGATCAGCTTGACCGAAGCGGTCTCGGCGTCCTGACCGGTCACGATTGGCCAAGGCTGAGCCTCGGTGCCGTAGCCGACGGCGCGCAGCGAGGCGGTGATGCCGCGCGACAGGCCGTCATAGGGCGACAGAACGCCATCGACGCGGCTGCCGTCCGAATAGTTGGCCGACAGCAGATTGTCCATGCGCGCCTGGGCGGTGGCGGCGAGCCAACGCAGCGTGCCGACCTTGTCCATGCCGGTCTGGCCGGACTTGATCTTGATCGAGCCGTCGTCGATCAGCGGCTGCAGGACGGAGATGGCGCCATTGTAGAAGAAGAAGGCGTTGTTGTCGTCGGGCGAGCCGCCGAACAGTTCGACGTTCCACGGCTTGGTGTTCGGGAAGCGTTCCTTGAGGCCCTTGACCAGCGAATTCGCCTGGATCACGCCAACGCCGAAATTGTCGAAGGTGGTGTAGTAGTCGACATTGCCGGTCTTCTTGATCAGGCGGTCATAGGCGACGACGACGACGCCCGCGTCAGCGGCCTTCTGCAGAGCATCCGACAGGGTGGTGCCGTCGATCGAAGCGATGATCAGCGCCTTCGGGCCTTTGGTGATTTCGTTTTCCAGCTGGCTGAGCTGGTTGGGGATGTCGTCCTGCGCGTATTGCAGGTCGACGGTGTAGCCGAGAGCCTCGAGCTGGGACTTGACGGCATCGCCGTCATTGATCCAGCGCTGCGAGGTCTTGGTCGGCATCAGCACGCCGACGAGACCCTTGTCGGCTGCGTGCGCCGAGTAGGTCATGGCAGCGATGCCAAGGGCCGCGACGGCGGCCAGTGTCTTGATGATTTTCACTTTAACTCTCCCTGTTTGATGGACGCGGCACCCCGGGGGTCGCGGGCCGCGCAATCGTGCAGAAGCGCCAAGGCACCGCTGCCGTCATATCGATCTCCGGTATCCTCCCATGGCCCCGAGACGCTGATTCAATCGATACGATTTTTCTCGTCGGCGACCGTCACGTCTTGGAACGCGCGGAGGGTGTGGGTCTTTGCCATAACTGTCAAATGCGATCTTTGATGGTTGCTATATCATGGTTGGTATATGTATTGCGACGTGACGGGCTGACCCCGATGTCGGTCGTACACGAGCAGAAGGCAGGGAAAGCGATGGCGCGGCCAGCGAATCCGACAACAGCTTCAGATGGTTACAGAGAAGCACCGGGCGATGGCGAAACCCTGCTGCGCAGCGGTCTCAGTCTGCGTCATATGCGCATGATCGTCGCGCTCGACGACCATGGCCGGGTCAGCGCGGCAGCCCAGGTTCTGAACATTTCGCAGCCGGCGGCCTCGCGCATGATCGCGGAGATGGAGGCGGTGCTGGAGGTCAGGCTGTGCGAGAGGCTGCCGCGCGGCATCACCTTGACGCCATACGGCAAGGCTTTGGCCAGGCGCGCGCGCTCGATCCTGCTGGAGATGCGCGAGGTCGACCGCGAGATTTCCGAGCTCAAGGCGGGCAAGGGTGGTTCGGTTTTCCTGGGTGCCGTGACCGCGCCGGCAATCGAGCTGGCGGTGCCGGCAATTCGTGAAATCCGCCGCATCTATCCGCGCATCGAGATCACCATGCAGGTCGAGACCTCCAATGTGCTGGCACGCGAGCTGATCGCCACGCGCCATGACTTCATCATCGCGCGCATCCCGGACGATCTCAATCCGCGGCTGTTCGAGTCGCGCGTCATCGGCGTCGAGAAAGCCTGCCTGATCGTGCGCCGTGGCCACCCGCTCACCAGGGGCAGCGTGGTGCGGCTGGAAGACACCGCCGCCTATGACTGGGTCTTCCAGTCGGGCGGCTCGCCCTTGCGCCAGGCGATGGAGAGCAACTTCCTCAACCGCAACATCGCTTTGCCGGACCGTATCCTGAACACCAGTTCGCTGCTCCTGACCCTGGTCATGGTCGCGCAATCCGATGCCATCGCACCGGTCTCTGTCCAGGTGGCGAAATTCATCCAGAACCCTGACGGGCTGGCCGGCGCCATCGACGTCGTCCAGACCGAATTCGACATCGAGGTCAGGCCCTACAGCCTGATCACGGTGAGGAATCGCGCGCTGTCGCCGGCCGCCAAGATGCTGCACGACTTCATTCTGAGGGAAGTGGGATGATGGCTGGCTCAGGTAAGCTTCTCCGGCGAAAGCGCCGCCAGGCCGAGGCAAGCGAAAGCGCACTGGGAACATTATTTCCCGCCGATGCGTTCATGATCTTGCAAGGGACGATTTCTTCTGGAGGCTGAACATGCGCAGCTTCGAAATCATCGACCTGCTTTGCGTGATCGAGGCCTGCAAGCACGATCGATCGGTCGGCAATTTCGTGTCCATGGCTGAAGGCGTGGAAGAATTGCGGGTGTTGACCGGCGATTTCGTTTCATCGGATGACGCGGCGGCAAACGCCCTCGCAGCAGTGGCGCTGGCGAGAGGCTGCTCGGTTGTGTTCGACGAACAGGCAGGCGCTGAAATGGTTCTGACGCCATAGGCTGGAGCGGGTAGCGGGAATCGAACCCGCGCGTTCAGCTTGGGAAGCTGACAAGCTACCATTACATCATACCCGCGTTTGCCCTCGTTACCATGAGGGTTGGCCTTCGGGCAATCGCAAAGCGGTCCGTTTCGGCACGACGCCGTCGTGCTGCAGATCAGGGCACGCCCGCGGCCGTGAATTGCCGGTTTGCGTTCGCGATCTTATCGCTGGTGGCGAAACTTGGCCAGTATTTCGAGATGGCCAGCGTCGCGCCGGCGGAAGAGAAGTGGCCATAGTCGAAGTAGAGAAATTCATTGGTCTTGGCGTCGGCGTATGAACAACCGGCCGAGTCGCACAGATACGTCAGCGGATCTATGAAATCGGCCCCTTTGGTGAACGGCAGAACCCGTGCGTTGATGCCCGGATCCATAGCCATAGGCCAGGATGTGGTTCCGGCATGCTCCCGCTTCGCCAAGAAAGCGATCTTCTGGACGTCGGCGATGAATTCCGGAGACTGGCCGACGGTATAGACCTTGACCCCCATCTCGCGAAGCCGGTCGATCGTCTTCTGCAGGCCGGCGAAGCCCCTGGCCTGGTAGTCGGTCCATCGGCCGCTCAGGATCACCGCCTGGATGTTTGCGTCGCGAATGATCGACAAGGCCCGTTCGTTGAAGCGGGTGCAGGCGGGCCGAGCATGGGAAAAATAGGTCAGGTCGGGCGGACAGCCGGCATAGGTGTATTGGATGACATTGGCCTGGATTTTCTGGGCGTTGGGCTCAAGTCCCGATACATAATGGGCAGCGAAAGAATCGCCCCACAGCAGCACATTGGTGGCAAAGCCCGTTGTACGGGTGCAGTCGGCGAGATTCCAGTCTTCGATGCGGGTCCCGTTTTCGTTGAAGCAGATGCCGTTGCGCCAGTCGCCGACCCGGATACGTTCGGTCGAGAAGTCCGGGAACCGTTGCGGGAAACCGTTGCCCAGTGCACCGGCCAAACCACCGGCGCACAGCAGCGCGATGGCCGTCGCCGAAAAGGCGAAGATAGGCAGCGGTGCGGTATAGGCTCGTTTCTGGCGGAAGGGCTGCTCGATATATTTCCAGGAGAATGCCGCCAGGGCGAAACTGGCCACCGTCATCGCGACAATCGTTGGCACACCGACGGTCTTCAGCGAGAGATAATGGACGAACGAGTTGATCGGCCAGTGGACGAGGTAAAGCGAATAGGAAATCAGGCCGACCCAGACCAGCGGCGCCAACCGAAGCACGCGAGTGGCGACAGGTGCCGGCCTGTCGGCGTTATCCTGGCCAGCATAGATCAGCAGTGCTGTTCCGATGCAGGGGAATAGGGCATTGTAGCCGGGAAACGGATCGCTGTCCGAAATCATCACAAAGCCAAACGCAATCAGGGCAAAGCCGGCGAGGCCGATCAGTTCCACCGCCAGCCGACCGGCTGGGACCGGAGGCTTCCGCAACATCAGCATGGCGCCCAGCGCCAGCTCCCATATGCGCGTCGGCAAGAGATAGAAGCCTGCCGTCGGTGCCAGCGAGGTTGCTATGACTGCCAGGGCAAAGCTGCCGACGGCCATCGGCAGAAGTACCGTCAGCCAGCGCTTCGAGACGTATCGGTGGATCAGATAAAGCAGGATCGGCGCGAAGATATAATACTGCTCTTCCACCGAAAGCGACCATGTGTGCAGGAGCGGCCGCAGTTCTGCGTCGATGGAGAAATAGTTCGTCGTTTTCCAGAAATAGATATTCGACCAGAAGGTCGAGGCGGCGATCACGCTAAGGCTGAATTCGTGGAGATCCGAAGGCAGAAGGATGAACCAGGCGGCAATGCTCGCGAGCAGGATGACGAAAGTCAGCGCCGGTAGGATGCGCCGGGCGCGGCGCCAGTAAAAGCGGCCGATCGAGAACTGGCCCCGCTCAAGATCATCGAGCAGGCTGCCGCTGATCAGATAGCCCGATATGACGAAGAAGATGTCGACACCGGTGAAGCCGCCAGGAATGGCGGACACGCCGAAATGGAAGAGCACGACGGGCAGCACCGCAACGGCCCGCAGGCCGTCGATGTCGCGCCGGTAGTTCATCCGGCCGGCTCGCGCGCGACCACCATGATCCGTGCGGCCGCACCCGACACGCTCATGCGGCGATGCCTTCGGTCGTGCTGAAAATCCCGGCTCGTCGGTCTCACAGGCTTACCCTCAGGCAGCAATTTTGCTGCGCTGCAACATGGGTGTCAAGGCATATATTGGCTGTCGCGAAATCCGCCAGGAACGCACAGGATCAGGCGCCGGGCAGATAGATTACCGCGTATTCGTCCGAGTAGGCCCGTTTCCAGCCCAACTGGTCGAAGAAGGGAATCCGGCTGTCGTCGGCCGACAGCAGCGCCCAATCTATTGCGTATTTCTTCAGGCGGGCTTCGAGGAGCGGCTTGCCGTCTCCGCGTCCGGTGTCGTTGTCGCTCTTTGTGAAGCCGCCCAGGAACAGCTGGTCCGTCCGTCCGTCGATATAGGTCTTGAACCCATGGAAAATCAGCGTGCCGCCGAAATTGTAGGAATTCAACACATTGCCGGACAGATGATGGCTTTGCGCGAAGGCCAGCGCCCCGCTGGCCGATGTCTTCGGGCTCGGCGCGACCTGATAGGCGCTGCCGAGCACGGCGATCCCGCCGATCAGCAGAACGGCTGCCGTGCCGCAGATGGCGTAGAACCGTCTGGCTAAGAATCTCTCCAGCCCGTCGCGCTTTTCGGCCAGCCATGCGGTGGCTGAAAGCGAGTGATATTGCTGTGCGACCTCGGCCGCCATCACCAGCGGAATCAGCAGGAAGAACAGATACATGAAGCGCACATGGGCGAGATAGACATGCAGGGTGAAGACGACGAACAACGCCTTGGCCCAGCCAATTCGCAACCGGGACACCAGAAGCCCGAAAAGCGCCAGCAGCATCGCCGCTTCCTGGACAGGACTGTCCGGCTGACTGAACGGTTTCCATTCCATGATCAGCGACACCGCCTCATTGCCGTAGGCCACGGCGAGCGTCGCGAGGATGGCCTGGACGCCGTAGGGGTGGATCAGGCTCACCAGCGGGCAAAGCAGGCCGAACGCGATCCACTTCGCCAGCAGGGACGGTTTCGACAGGCCCGTGCGCGCCAGCAGATCGAGACCGGCGAAAGCCGCGATGACGAAGCTCAAGGTGAAGGTGGCGTGCAGGTTCGCCCATAATACGACCAGCACAAGCAGCCACCAGGGCGGCGCCCGTTCTTCCCTTGCCGCACCGAAGAGGACCGCTGTCCAGATGACGATGATCGGGAAGGTGAAGACATGCGGACGCGCCGTGAAGATCGGGTTGATCAGGAACACCGCGGCGAACGCCAGTGTAATCGCCAGGATCGGCTTCAGCCATGCGCTGAGAAACCACCCCATCAGGAAAACCGTCAGTGAGATCGAGGCGATGATCGCGGTGACGACCCCGTTCCAGCCGCCCGCCCGGTAGGCAAGAGCCAGCAGGACCTGCCCCAGCCATTCCTTGGCAATCCAGGGCTGGCCGGCAAACGTGTAGGAATAGGGATCGACGGTCGGAAATGTCCGGTTAGTCAGGAAATCCAGACCGACCTTCACTTGCCACCAGCTGTCGGGATCCTGCAGGGTGGCGCCTGCCTGGGCACCCAACGCACCCGCCATCGCCAAGGCCGCGAGCAGGCAGAAGATCAGCCTGCTCCGCTCGTTGTATGTCGCGGCCGCCGCACTGGCCTGAGCGTCGTTCATGCTGCGCCGCCTCTAATCGGTTCCGGTGACAGTTGGGTGTTCAAGGTGTTGGATTGGCGGGCTGCCGCCGAGGCTTGTCGGCCACCCGAACTGTGCGGTCGGTGCTGTCGTCCCCACGCCCCACAAACACGAAGCGAGCCGAGCCAAGATAGAAAACAACCGAATAGACGCAGATTCCCGCGAGGTGGACCAGCGGGTTTTCGACGATGCCTGCTGAACGGGCGGCGATTACGACGGCCAGATTGATGCTGTAGGCGACCAGAAAGACACCCCCATAGCGCAGCGCGGTCCCGGGCTTGAAGCCATCGGCTCTGCTGAAGGTCCATTGGCGGTTGAGGAAGAAGCCGAGGACAAGGCCGGCGGCATAGCCCGTGGCGTTGGCAAGGATGTCGCCCAGACCCAGCGCAAGCCCGGCCAGAATGACCGCGTATCCCAGCGCCGTGTTCAACAGACCGACGGCGCCAAATCGCAGCATCCTCGGGAAGTCAAACGGCAGGCTTGACCACATGCGCAAAATATTGGGCTCCGACAGGTACCTTGGTGAGGAAGCGCTCGAACGGCCTCAGTCTCGCAAGCATCCGAGGAAAGAAAATCCGGTAGACGATCCTCGTATTGGCAAGGCCCGCCTCGGCCATGCGCCCGCGCATCTCGCGCGAATTTATCAAAACCGCGTTTTCGTCGAAGGCACAGTTCCTCACCGCGTGCGTGGTCAGCGGGTTCCAAGGATTGTGTTCGAAGACGAAGAAGCTGCCGCCATAGGCCAGCACCCTGCCGATCTCGGCGAACAGTCCGATCTGCAGGTTCTCGGGGATATGGTGGAAGACGCAGGCCGCGAAGGCCAGGTCGAAGCTGCCGTCGGCAAAGGGAATTGTCTTGCCGTCGAAATGCGTGAAGGCGGCCTGGCCGGGAAAGCGCTTGCTGGCGATGTCGAGCGATTCCCGCGAAGGATCGAGCAAGGTGATCTCCGCGTCGGGAAACGCGTTGCGCATATGGCCGAGCGAATTGCCGACGCCGGCGCCGAAATCCAGTATTCGTCGCGGTTTGACACCGGCCCGCCGCAGCGTCGCGGCGACGTCGTCGATCTTGTACCTGGCGAAGAAATCCGGGTTTTCGCCGCTCAGCCTTATGCTTGCGGCATGCTGCTCCTGATATTCCCGCGCAAACTGGTCGAATTCCGCCTCAACCACGCGCGGCTCTTTTCGCCATCTCCTGCAGGCGATGGACCGGCAATTCGCCGTCCTCCACTGCCTGGCTGCGCGAAACGATCTCGTTGACGAAGTAGAGCGGCCGCCGCTTTGTCTCCATGTACATGCGCCCGAGATACTCGCCGAAGATTCCGAGCACCATAAGCTGGACGCTGCCGAGGATCAGCACGATCGCGGCAAGGCTGGTCCAGCCGGGCAACACGTTTCCGACCGACCATTCGAGCAGCGTGTAGCCGAGCACGACCAGCCCCAGGAGCCCGAATGCCATTCCGAGCAGCGAGGCGAAGCGCAAGGGCACGATGGAGAAGCTGGTCATCGCGTCGATCGCCAGGAGAAGCATTTTCTTCAGCGGATAGTGGGTGGTGCCGGCAAAGCGGCGGTGCCGCTCATAGGGGAAAGCCACCTGTCTCAGCCCGATCCAGCTCACCATGCCGCGAATGAACCTGTAGCGTTCTGGCATCGCGTTCAGATGGTCGAGCGCGCGCCGGTTCATCAGCCGGAAATCACCGGTATTCGGGGCTATGTCGACGTCCACCATCCGGCGCAGCAAGCGATAGAACATGGACGCGGAGGCGAGCTTGAACCAGCTTTCGCCATCGCGCGTCAGCCTCTGGCCGTAAACCACATCGAAGCCTTCGTTCATCTTCGTTATCATCGCGCCGAGCAGTTCAGGCGGATCCTGCAGGTCGGCATCGAGAATGAGAATGCGCTGGCCGCGACAGAATTCGAGCCCGGCGCTCAACGCGATCTGGTGGCCGTAATTGCGGGCAAGGTCGATGGCGACGATATGGTCGTCCTTTTCGGCCAGCTGCAGAATGGCCTCGCGCGTACCGTCGGTCGCGCCATCGACGACAAGGACGATCTCGTAGGAAGGGCCTTGCCCAAGGCATGCGGCCGTTACCCGCCGATGCAGTTCGGCCACGCCATCCAGCTCGTTGTAGCATGGGATGACCACCGACAGCATGACGCCGCGTCGCGCGGTGTTTCTCTCCGTCTCCACCAAAGCCTTGCTCCCGCTATCCGATTGGGAATAGCGGCAATTGGTTAGAAAACAGATAAGCCAGCGGGATCGGCCGCAACCGTGGGCCGGCCATCATTTCTGCCGCACGCGGCCACCGCCCGAACCGGCAATTCCATGCGGATGCGGGCGCCTTGCCAGGAGCCGGCCAATATCCGGATGGAGCCTTCGTGCAGCAGTGCGATCTGCCGGGCAAGGTTCAATCCCAGGCCCGCGCCGCGCGATTGCGGCCGCAGTCGGTAGAAGGGCTCGAAAACGTTCTCGTGCTCATCGGCTGGAATGCCTGGGCCTTCGTCGCGGATTTCGACGCCGCCGTTTTCATCGATCGCTATGGTGATCGTGCCGGAACCGCCGCCATGATCGATGGCATTGCGCACGAGATTTGCCAGCGCCCGCTCGATCTGCAGCACGTTGATCTCGACATGGACCTTGTTGGCTGGCGGCTCGAAGGCAAGATCGTAGCCTGCTTCGATGGCGAGCGGGGCGAAGTCGGCGGCGACCCAGCCGACAAGATCGCAGAGGTCTATGATCTGGCGCTGGTCCGCCGGGCGGTCGAGCAGCTGGTGGTCGAGCAGCTGTTGCGCAAGATGCGACAGGCGCTCGATGTCATGCAGCAGGCGCGCGCTTTGCGGTTCCTGCTTCAGCAATTCGGCGCGCGTGCGCAGGATGGCGATCGGCGTGCGCAGTTCGTGCGCCGCGTCGGTGAGGAAGCGGTTGTGCCGGTCATAGCCCTGGGCGAGGCGCGCCAGCGTCTGGTTGAAGGCATGCACCAGCGGCGCGATCTCCTGCGGCACATTCTTGACCGGCAGTTGCATCGCACGGGTTCCGATGTCGATGCGCGCGGCCTGCTGGACGGTGTCGACGAGGCCGGCAAACGACCGGCGCACGACGGCTGGCGTCGTCACCAGGGTCGTGGCTCCCATGACGAGGACGATCGGCAGCAGCAGGATGACGATGATGGCCGCGAGAGCGGGAAGCGCCTTCTCCCAGTTCCTGCTGCCGTCCGGGTTCTTGGCGACGTCGATGGTGGCCGAAATGGTGACTTCGAGGCCGTCGGTCTCTTCCCGCGACGATCGCGTCGCGGCAATGATCTGAACCGTGCCAGCCTTGGTCGAAACCCTTTCGAGATAGGCCTCCGGCCTCAAATCATCTTCGGAAAATCCGACGGTGGCGTGATCGACCTGGCCCAGCAGATCGCCAAAATTCCTGGTGTAGACGTCGGGTATGTTGCCGAAGCGGATGCTCTGGCCGTTGTTGTCGCGGATGATGTACCAGACATTTGGGAAACCCTCACGAAACGAACGCAACCCATCGGTCTCATGGACGATCAATCTGCCGTTGCCGTCACGATCGACGGCATCCTTGAGGGTGGCGACGGCAGCCTCGTTGTCGACAAGAAGCCGTGGATCGGCGATCCACAGCGCGGCCGCGCACAGCACGATGAAGACAAGAAGCGTCGCCGCCTGCAGCAGGATCATCCGGCGCACCAGCACCCATTGCAGCGATCGCGCGCGCGGCTTCTTCACGAGGCGGCCCGCAAGAGATAACCGAGGTTGCGGATCGCCCTGATCTCGATGCCGGCAGCGACGTCGTCGAGCTTGCGACGCAGCCGCGAAATGTGCGCATCCAATGCATTGGAGCCGATCTCGTCGTCGAGAGCATAGACGGCTTCTTCCAGCGCCCCGCGCATGATCGTCCGCCCCGGCCTGCGGATGAGCGTTTCGAGCACCAGCCGCTCGCGCCGCGGCAGTTCCAGCGCCTGGTCCTCGACAAGCGCCTCGCGATGGCGGAAATCATAGGTGAGGCGGCCGACCATCACCTGATTGGCACGCGTGGTGAACGAACGCCGGTGCAAGGCATTGAGCCTGGCGACCAGTTCCACCGTGGCGAACGGTTTGACCATGTAGTCGTCGGCGCCGGCGTCGAGCCCCGCCACGCGATCGTCGAGCCCGCTGAGCGCCGTCAACGCGATCACCGGCACGTCCAGATGCAAGGCCCGCAGGCGCGGGATCAGGCTGAGGCCATCGCCATCCGGCAGACGGCGGTCCAGCACCACCGCGTCATGGTGGCCGAGCCGCGCCACGGCTTCGGCATCCGCCAGTGTCGCGGCATGGTCGACGATGATGTCCTGGCGCTCGAGCGCGGTCTTCAGCACCGAGGCCATTTCCGGCTCGTCCTCGATCAGCAGGATGCGCATGCGCACTCTCCGTCACAGGCAGCCGGCACGCTGTGGCAATTCATTCGCATTCCAGCTTCGGTTGACGAAAATTGGTGATGAACCATCTGCCGCCCGAGGCGCGGGCATAGAACGTATAGAAGCATTCCTGGCGCTCGATATAGCCAGGCGTTTCGGTTTCTTCGTAGACGGTTCCGTGTTTTGTGTGGCGAACTTCGCCGCTGGAGCTTCCGGAAACCGCATTGGTGGATATTTTCCGCCACTGATAGGCCCGCTCGCCCCGGCCGAGATCAACGACGGCGGTCGGCGGCCCGTAGTCCAGAATGACCGATTCGACCGGTTGCCCGATGTAGTTCTTCATGATGTCGGAGGCGCATCCCGTCAGCACCAGCACGATCGCGATGAAGAACGCCTTGGAGATCCACACCAGATGGTTTGCGCTGCGTTTGGACATATCCGATTCCCGTCATCAAGGTCATCCGCGGCACCGAATGCATGTCGCCCAAAAGTGGTCCCGGTTTTGGGACAACGACATGCACAAAACAAAACCTGAAGCGGGCCGCATGATCCGTTTCGATGCGACGCGCTTTAGGGTGTGAAGATTGCATCGGCATTACGCAGGACCTGGCACACAAATGCGGTCTGCCGACACGCGTCGATGACGGTGCGGATGGAGGCAAAGCAATCGCGCGGCCCCGTTGCATCCGGGCGCCGCGCAAGGTCGTTCGAGCAAAATACAAAACAGGTTCGACGGAACCCATGGCCTGCCCTAGAACCGGTAGTTGATGCCGGCCTTCAGTTCATGGCTGCCGATCGTCGCCTTGGATTTGCCCAGGGCGGACGTCGTTTCGACGCCTGGGGTGCGCACATAGTCATATTCGACCTTGGCCGAGAGGCCGCCGGCAAAACCCTGCTCGATGCCGCCGCCGACCAGATAGCCGAGTTTCCACCCGTCGATACCGTTCACCTTGTCGCCCTTGTCGAATTTGGTCATGGCGACGCCGCCGGTTCCAAACAGCAGCGTCTGGTCGAAGCTCAAGCCGGCCTTGGCCTTGGCGGCACCGCGCCATTTTTCCTTGATCTTGCCGCCCCGGACGTCGTGCTCGGCGCCGCCCAGATAGGAGCCCTCGATCTCGGCACCGAGAACCGCTGGACCCATCTGCTGGTTGTAGCCGGCCTGAAAGCCGCCGCTGAGACCATTCCTGCCGGCAAACGGGTTCGGCATCCCGGTGAACGCCGTGCCGCCATGCACGCCGACATAGGCGCCGCTCCACTGGAACGCGGGGGGATCATTGTAGGCGGGCGAAAGGTCGGCGGCCATCGCCGGCCCCAGGAGGCACATGGCAAGGGCACTTGCCGTCAGGATGATCTTTGCTTGAGAGAACACTGCATTACTCCAACACGCGCGCGCATCCGGCAATCGATGCGCAGGTTTCCCGAAGAACTCGACCGTTGAGGCGGTCGGGCTCCGATTTGGTGTCTTTCAGGGATGGTTGCGCGGTCCTGGAACTGGCTTTCGCCAGTTGTGGTAGGGGGTCAGATCCCCCGCGCGGCCAATCGCCTGAAAGACGCCGACCGTCTCGCAGGCGAAAATTGCACGCACATTGCGGGAAATCGAAAAATGAAGGTTTTTCGCTTTGTTTTCAATAAATTAAAGCGATGTTGTTTACGCAAACTTAACAGTCTGGCGCGGGTTTAGTCCGTTTGGCAGCACAAGCCTGCCATGCAATCGCGCGGTGCAGGCCGTTGGCATCCCGCAAAACTCCCGGCTTGAAGCGGACAAGCCAAGTGCGTATGTCTGGCCGACGCCCTCGAGCCTGGGTGCCTCAATCGGGAGACGAGCCTTGTCCGCACTGACGCGCTTTCTTGGCGACTCGCCGCTCAAGGTGATCCTGAAACTGCTGGTCGTGTCTTTCCTCGTCGGCCTGGTCATGAATGCCTTCGGCTGGTCGCCGATGGATGTGCTCTACGGCATCCGGAAGTTCTTCATGGACCTGTGGAATCTCGGCTTCCACGCCATCGACCGCTTCCTCGGCTATATCCTGCTGGGCGCGGCTATCGTCGTGCCGGCCTTCATCCTGCTCAGGCTTGCCAACTACCGGAAGTAGAGCATGATCCCGAACCGCAGGTCCGCGTCAGCGAAACTTGGGAACCGGTTTTCTCGGACAAACGGAAACCGTTTGTCCCGAGATCATGCTTGAAGAACTACCGGGCGTGGCCTGCGGCGACCTCGAACAGGATGGCGTGGCGCGCGGCAAGAGCGGGCACATCGGTGGAATAGCCACCGCCGATGACGCCGCAGACCGGAACGCCCTGCGCGCGAAAATGGCTGATGACCATGTCGTCACGGGCGCGCAGGCCGTCATCCGACAGCGACAGCCTGCCAAGCCGGTCATCTGCATGGACGTCGACGCCGGCATTGTAGAACACGATGTCCCAATGCGCCTGGGCGGACAGCTCCGGCAGGATGGCGGCGAGCCTCTCGAGATAGGCAGCGTCACCCGTGCCGTCGGGCAGCGCGACATCGAGGTCGGAGGCGATCTTGCGCACTGGGTAGTTGCGGTCGCCATGCATGGAAAAGGTGAACACGCGCGGGTCATCGGCGAGAATATCCGCCGTGCCGTCGCCCTGGTGCACGTCGAGATCGACGATCAGGATGTTTCGTGCCGCGCCTTCGGCCAGCAGCACCAATGCGGCGACGGCGACATCGTTGAAGGTGCAGAAGCCCGCGCCTTGCGCGCGCCGCGCATGGTGGCTGCCGCCGGCGGTGTTGCAGGCGATACCGTGGCGCAAGGCCAGCCGCGCCGCCAGCACCGTGCCGCCGGTGGCAAGCTGCGCGCGCAGCGAGACGCGGGGTCCGATCGGAAAACCGATCTCGCGTTCGATCTTTTCGGGCACGCGGCAGTTGATGACCTGGTCGACATAGTCCGCCGCATGGGCAAGCTCCAGCCATGAAGCCGGCGCCGGTTCGGCGGTGCTGAGCGCCTCGGGGCCGGCGAGGCCGCGTGTCCGCAGCGCCTCCATCAGCAAGGGATATTTGCTCATCGGAAAGCGATGGTTGACGGCGAAGCCGGCGTCGTAGTCGGGATGATGGACGATCTGCAGAGGCATGAACTCGTATCCGGCTGGCTCACGCCAGACCGGGATTTCGGTTGGCCGTCAAGGGATAGGTGATTGCGCGGTGGCCGGAAAATGGGGCACATCGACGGTTCCATCAAGCCGCAATCAGCAAGGCAGCAATCCTTGGACAAAGGTGCAACCCCAGCCGACGCCGGATCCCCGATCCTCTCGGGATCGCCGCTTCACTCCGGATCATTTGTCGTCACCAACCGCTCCGTGCTCGCCATCGCGGTGCCGATGACGCTAGCCTATCTGACGACGCCGATGCTCGGCCTGGTCGACACGGCTGTCGTCGGCCAGTTCGGCGATGCCGCCTTGCTCGGCGGCCTGGCTGCCGGCGCACTGATCTTCGACGTCGTCTTCACCTCTTTCAATTTCCTGCGCTCGGGCACCACCGGCCTTGTCGCACAGGCATTTGGGCGTGGCGATGCCCTGGAGGAACAGGCAGTGTTCTGGCGAGCCGTGCTGATCGCGGTTATCGCCGGCATCGTGCTCGCTGCCCTTGCGCCGCTGGTCGCCATCGCCGGGCAAAAATTCATGGGCGCCGAACCGCGCGTCAGCGAGGCGATGGGCGTCTACATCAGGATCAGGCTGCTTGCAGCCCCCTTTTCGCTGATCAACTACGCCATCCTCGGCTACGTGCTGGGGCGCGGCGAGGGCGGGCTTGGACTGGTGCTGCAATTGGTGCTGAACGGCATCAACATCGCGCTGTGCTTCCTGCTTGGGCTGGAACTTGGCTGGGGCGTCGCCGGCGTTGCCTGGGCGACCGTCACCGGCGAGTTCCTGGCCATGCTGCTCGGCCTGGCCATCGTGATCCGCCGGTTTCGCGCGGCCCCGCCCTTGCCGCGCCATCGCCTGCTCGACATGACCGCCTTCCTGCGCATGCTGTCGCTCAACCGCGACATCATGATCCGTTCGTTCTCGCTGCTCGCCGCCTTTGCATTGTTCACCCGCCAGGGCGGGCAGTTCGGCACGGTGACGCTGGCCGCCAACGCCGTGCTGATGAATTTCTTCCTCGTCGCCGGCTATTTCCTCGATGGCTTTGCCACCGCCGCCGAACAGCTGGCGGGCCGTGCCGTCGGCGCACGTGCCGCCGCACCGTTCCGCCAGGCCGTGCGGCTGACGCTGTTCTGGGGTTTCGGGCTGGCGGGAGCCGCGACGCTGGTAATGCTGTCTGGTGGCGCCAATCTGGTCGCTCTCGTGACGACATCGGAGGACGTCCGTTCGGTGGCCGACATCTACCTGCCATGGGCGGCATTCACGGCGCTGAGCGGTGTGCTGGCGTTCCAGATGGATGGCGTCTTCATCGGCGCGACCTGGTCTCGCGACATGCGCAACATGATGCTGCTGTCGTTCCTGGTTTTCGCGGCCGCGCTGCTGACCCTTGCGCCCGCCTTCGGCAACACTGGACTGTGGGCGGCGCTGCACGTCTTCCTGCTGGTGCGAGGCTTCAGCCTGCTGACGATCCTGAAGCTCAGGGTGCGGACGGCGTTTTAGACGGTGCCCCGGAAGGCCCTGCGCCCTCCAGGACACCGAGCGGCTGCTTCGCGATAGGAATTTTTTCTTGACTCGGTGATCTCAGCTATGGTAGATTTTTGCCCATGGTGCTGATTTGCGCCAATGACCCGCCGCACTGGCGGGTTTTTTGTTTGATGCGCCGTCAGCCAACGCCCGGCGAAAGCTCCGAAGGAACCCGTCGACCCGAGTTCGTTGCACCATCAGCGAGCGGGCCGTCAGCCGCGACCTGCGCTCCTGAGAGCAGTTCAGAGTTGCCTGGACGCCCAGAAGTCGAGGCGGCTGTCGCGCAACTCGCAAATCGACTTCAGCCGTTCTTTTTCGACGAAACGGGCCATTCCGGAAAGAATACGGCCTGGCAGCGAAGGCCCGGCATAGATCATGCCGGTGTAGAGCTGCACCAGATCGGCACCCGCACGGATCTTGTCCAGCGCCGTATCGGCGGAATCGACGCCGCCGACGCCGACGATGGCAAGCTCCGGCCCGAGCAGGTTGCGCATCTTCGCCAGCACGATGGTCGAACGCTCGAACAGCGGCTTGCCGGAGAGCCCCCCGCTCTCGCGTGCGGTGTCGCCGCTGCGCAGTGGCGGTCGGGAGATGGTGGTGTTGGAGACGATGACGCCGTCCACCCGCTTTTCCGTGACTTCGGCGGCGATGTCCTCCAGCTCTGCCTCGACCAGATCCGGCGCGATCTTCAGGAACACCGGCGGCTGGGCGCTTGCCGCGGCGCGCGCGGCCATGACCCGCGACAAGAGCTCGCCAAGCTGCTCACGCGCCTGCATGTTGCGCAGGCCCGGCGTGTTGGGCGAGGAGATGTTGACGGTCAGATAGCTGGCGTATTGCGCAAACCGGGCGACGCCGCGCTCATAGTCGCCGATGCGGTCGCTGCTGTCCTTGTTGGCGCCGATGTTGACGCCGACGATGCCGCCACGCCCCTTGCGCGTGGCAAGGCGCTTTTCGGCCGCCGCATGGCCTTCATTGTTGAAGCCCAATCGGTTGATCACCGCATCGTCGGCCGTCAGCCGGAAAATGCGCGGCTTCGGATTGCCGGCCTGCGCCAGCGGCGTGATCGTGCCGACCTCGGCAAAGCCGAAGCCCAGGCCAAGCAGCGCGTCGGGCACTTCGGCGTTCTTGTCATAGCCGGCCGCCATGCCGAGCGGATTGGGGAAATCGAGGCCGCAGATGCTGACCGTCAGCCTGTGGTCGCGGATCGCTGGTGCACCAACCGGAACGCCGCATCGCAAGGCCGCGATCGACAGGCCATGCGCGGTTTCCGGATCGAAGGCGAACAGCAGCTTCTGGCCGAGCCGGTCGAGCACGCTCATTGCCCCTCCAGTGCCGGGAACTGGTGCACACCATCGGAGCCAAGCGGCAGTGGCCGGACCCACAGCACAGCCTTGAGGCCGAGCGGACCATAAAGATGCGGAAACAGCGCACCGCCGCGCGAGACCTCGTATCTCAGCGCAGCACCCAGGCTGGCGCCGTCGATGGCGACCAGCAGAAGGTCGGTCTGGCCGGCAAAGTGCTTTGCCGCCGTTTCCTTGACCTGCGCCGCCGTGGAGAAGTGGATGAAGCCGTCTGCGACATCAATCGGCGCGCCGGTGAAGCGGCCATGCTTTTCGGCCTCGCGCCAAAGCGCCTGCGGGGTTATCTTGTAGATAATCTGAGACATGGTTGCGCTATAGAGCAGTTCCAGGAAAAGTGTGAAACGGTTTTCCTGGGAAAAGCGCATAGCGCTCCCTTGGGAATTGCTTCAAAAGGTTCCGAACCAGCCATTCGGGAAAGGCCACGCCAAGGGTCTTCCCCATTTCCGGCGCAAACATGCGATATCTGAGGCCTTTGCCATGGAGGACAACATGCGTCTGCAGCACATCTTGATCCCCGCCGCGCTCGTTTCGCTGGTCGCGGCTTCAGCTTATTCGGAAGAAACCGACCGCTACCGGCTGGAAAAGTCGGCCACCGGCTATATCCGCATGGACACCCAGACCGGCGCCATGTCGATCTGCGACGAACGCTCCGGCCAGCTCGTCTGCAAGATGGCGGCCGACGAACGCGCCGCTTTCCAGGACGAGGTCGACCGCTTGCAGACCTCGATGAAGGCGATGGACGAGCGCGTCACCAAGCTCGAGAATTCGCTCTCCGCCCGCCTCGAATCGAAACTGCCGAGCGAAGAGGATTTCAACAAGACGATGGGCTACATGGAGCGCTTCCTGCGCGGCTTCATGGGCATCGTCAGGGATATGGACAAGGACAACGGCGCCCAGCCCAATTCGCAGAAGACCTGAGCGTTTCAACCACGGGAGGCGGCGCACTGGCTTTGCCGCTTGAAAACAGCGCGCAGCCGCTCATAATCGTCCAGTTGAACCCGAAAAGCCAAAAATCATCGGGGATTCGGGGAGGGACATTTGCCGGCAGGCCATTCTTTCGTCATCGCCGACGATCACCCGCTGTTTCGCGGTGCGCTGCGCGAAGCGCTCGCCGGCATCGGCAATGTCGCCGCCATCCATGAAGCCGGCGATTTCGAGAGCGCCAAGGCGCTGGTCGTGGCCAACGAGGACGTCGATCTGGTGCTGCTCGACCTGTCGATGCCGGGCGCCAGCGGCCTCTCCGGCCTGATCTCGCTGCGTGGCATTCATCCGGCGGTGCCGCTGGTCGTGGTGTCGGCGCATGACGATCCGGCGACCATCAGGCGGGCGCTCGACCTCGGCGCTTCCGGCTTCATCTCCAAATCGGCCAGCATGGAAGAAATCCGCAGCGCCGTGCAATCGGTGCTTGCCGGCGATATTGCAGCACCCGTCGGCGTCGATCTCGGCACCGAGCGCGACCCTGAAATATCCGACCTGATCAAGCGGCTGCAGGCGTTGACGCCGCAGCAGACCCGGGTGCTCGGCATGCTGGCCGAGGGCCTGCTCAACAAGCAGATCGCCTATGAACTCGGCGTCTCCGAGGCCACCATCAAGGCGCATGTCTCCGCCATCCTGCAGAAGCTCGGCGTCGACAGCCGCACCCAGGCGGTGATCCTGCTGTCCAAGATCGGCAGCGACCCGCTGCAGCCGGCGGGTTAGACCCTATTCCGCCGCCGGCGCCAGCGGCCTGACCCTGGCCATCATCGAGCGCAGTACCGCTGGTTTGAGCGGTTTGTTGATCACCGCAATCTCGAGCCCGCCGGCGGCCGTGCGCACCTCGTTGGAGCGGTCGGCGGTGACCAGCACGGCCGGCAGGGTGTCGCCATGGATCGCACGCAGCCTGACGACGAGTTCGAGACCGGTTTCGCCGTCGAGATGGTAGTCGGCAAGGACGATGTCCGGGCGGTGTATCTTCGCGGTCTCCAGATCCTTTGAACCGGACGCGGTGTCGACGTTGCAACCCCAGCCTTCGAGCAGGAGCCGCATGCCTTCGAGGATGCGGGCGTCGTTGTCGATGCACAGCACGTGCAGACCGGCCAGCGAGGCCGTCGCGCGGGCGGGAGCCCTGGCTTCGATCTCGCGTCGTGCCTGCACGGCCGCGACGGGCAGGATAACGGAGAATCGCGTGCCCTTGCCCGGACTGGAAAAGATGCGGATCTCCAGGCGCAACACCCGGGCGATGCGGTCGACGATGGAGAGGCCGAGACCGAGGCCCTCGGCCTCGCGCGCGCCCTCGTCGAGCCGGGTGAATTCGCGAAAGACGGTGTTCAGCTTGTCGCCGGCGATGCCGATGCCGGTGTCGATCACCTGGATCTCGGCCAATTCGCCGCGCCGCCTGACGCCAACCAGGACGCGGCCGTGGCGCGTGTATTTGATGGCGTTGGAGACGAGATTCTGGATCAGGCGGCGCAGCAAATTGCGGTCCGTCGTCACCGTCAACGATGACGGCATGATGGTCAGCTCGAGCTTCTTTTCGGCGGCCAGCGGCCGGAAGTCGTTGCCGATCTGGCGCAGCAATCCGTCGAGGTTGAAGGCGGTGTCATCCGGCTTCATCGCGCCGGCATCGAGGCGGGAGATGTCGAGCACGGCGCCGAGAATGGTCTCGACGGATTCCAGCGAGGATTCGATGTTCACGGCCGCCTTGCCGGCAGGCCCCTTGCCGGCCTTCTCGATCAGCGAGGAGCAATAGAGCCGGGCGGCGTTCAGCGGCTGCAGGATGTCGTGGCCGGCGGCGGCGAGGAAGCGCGTCTTGCCGAGATTGGCCTCCTCGGCCAGCATCTGTGCCTGCGCCAGTTCCTCATTGACCCGGGTCAGCTCGATGGTGCGCGTCTTGACGCGCTGCTCCAGCGATTCATTGGCACGCTTCAGTGCCAGGTCCTGCTCGACGCGCCCGGAAATGTCGGCATAGGTGGCGACGATGCCGCCGTCCGGCATCGGGTTGGAACGCAGTTCCAGGATGCGGCCCGAGGTTTTCAGCTCCATCTGCCACGGGCTGACGAAGCTGGTCAGCCGGTTGAGCATGGCCACACGCTGATCGGCGGGAATGTCGCCGCGCTCGGCGAGATGGCGCAGGATGCGGTCGAGCGAGACGCCGACCTGGCCCATCTCGTCGGGCAGGTCGAACAGCGCCCGGTACTGGCGGTTCCAGCAGATCAGGCGGAAATCGCGATCGAAGACGGTGATGCCCTGTTCCATCTGGTCGAGCGCGATCTGCAAGAGGTCGCGGTTGTGCTGCAGCGCCTCGGTGGCGTCGTCGAGCAAGCGGAAGGCATCTCGGGATTCGCGGTCGTGGCGCCGAAACAGCAGCGACAGGATCAGCCGTGCCGAGGAGGAGCCGACGGCGCTGGCCAGCAGCTGCTCGGAAAAGCGGATGACGTCCATGCTCGCCTGTTCGTTGCCGTGCAGCGAGGTTCCGTTGGTCTTTTCGAACGACTGGAAAGAGCGCTCGGTGCGCTCGACGCCGAGATAGCGCCCGATCGTGTCCTTCAGGTCGTTGACGGTGATGGCGGTGCGGAAACGGCGCAGGCTGGGCATCGGGCCGGCATCGCGCGGCACGAAGATCGACGCCTGGATGCGTTCCAGCGGCACCGACGCGCGCGACAGCGAGCCAAGCACGAAAAACACCGCATTGATCGACAGGCTCCACAACACGCCGTGGTTCAGCGGTTCGGCGACGGTGCCGAACAGGGCCTGCGGCCGCAGCGCCTCGAAGCCGAACAGCCCGTGCACGATGATGCCGGTATCGGCCGCGGCAAGCGACGGCAGGAGCAGTGTGTAGCCCCAGACGAGGATGCCGGCGACCATGCCGAGTGCCGCACCCCGGCCGTTGGCGCCGCGCCAGATCAGCCCGCCGATCAGGGCGGGGGCGAACTGGGCGATGGCCGCGAACGACATCAGGCCGATCGACGACAGGCGCGCGCTGTTGGTGCTCTCGCGGTAGTAGAGGAAGGCGATGAACAACAGGATGAAGATCGCCCCGCGCCGCACATTGAGGATCAGCGTCGACCAATCCTCGGTCTCGGAGGTCGAGGTCTTGAGCAGGCGGCGCACGAACAGCGGAATGACGAGATCGTTGGAGATCATGATCGACAGCGCCACGCTTTCGACGATCACCATCGCCGTCGCCGCCGACAGGCCGCCGATGAAAGCCGCCATCGCCAGCACATCATGGCCGCTGAACAGGGGCAGCGACAGCACATAGAGATCGCTGCTGGTTCCGGCGCCGACCAGCGACAGGCCGGTGAAGGCGATCGGCAGCACGAACAGGTTGATCGCCACGAGGTAGAGCGGGAACACCCATGTCGCGGTGCGCAGTTCGGCCTCGCCGCGGTTTTCGACGATGGTGACGTAGAACTGCCGCGGCAGCATGATGATGGCAAAGCCGCTGAGGCACGTCAGCACCAGCCAGGTGGCGAGCGAGGTGTTGTAGCTCATCGCCTGCCGGACCTGCGCGTTCTCGGCGAGCTTGTCGAACATGTCGCCCGGGCCGCCGAAGATCAGGAAGGTGACCATCAGGCCGATCGCCAGGAAGGCGGCGAGCTTGACGACGGTTTCGACCGCCACCGCCAGCACCAGCCCGTCCTGGTGTTCGGTGGCGTCGGCGTGACGGGTTCCAAACAGCACCGCGAACAGCGCCAACAGCATGGCGACGACCAGCGAGATGTCGCTGACGAAGGGATCGAACGAAGGCGGCGATCCCGTATAGTGCTCGACCATCAGGCTGACCGAACCGGAGATCGCCTTCAACTGCAGCGCGATATAGGGCACCGCGCCGATGGTGGCGATCAGCGTGGCGATCGCCGCGACGGTGAAACTCTTGCCGTAACGTGCGCCGAGGAAATCCGCGATCGAGGTGATCTTCTCGGTCTTGGCCAGCCGCACGATGCGGTTGAGCAGCGGGAAGCCGAACACGAAGACGAGCACCGGGCCCGTATAGATGCCGAGGAATTCGAGGCCGCGTTCGGAAGAGAGGCCGACCGAGCCGAAGAAAGTCCAGGATGTGCAGTAGATCGCGAGGCTGAGCGCATAGATGAAAGGCCGCCCCCGGCTCGGCTCGGAGATGGCCGAGCGGCGGTCGCCGAGGCTGGCGATGGCAAACAGCAGCGTCACATAGGCGACCGCGATGATGACGATGAACAAGCCCTGCACGCTTGGACTTTCCTCCTCTGCCGTCTTTCTATCCGGCTTGCCCGGACGCAACCACAGCTTGGCGTCCGAGTCCATTGCAGAGCTGTGCAGGACGGCTATCAGGGCGGCGCGTCGGTGTCGTTATGGTGAAGATCGCCGCTGAGCGCCGTGGAAAATACGGCCAATGACGACCTCCTCCAAACCCATGCGATAGAGGATGATGTGCTTGCCGTGGACGAACTGATGGGTCCTGCCTTCATAGAGCCGGCCCATACTCGGATAGTCGCCGAGCAACTCAAACACCGCGTCGAGTTCGCGCAGGTACTTTTCGGCCTGAGTGTGGCCGAAGTTTTCGAAGGTGTGTCGGTAAATGTCTTTCAGATCGCGTTCGGCGCGATGCGTTATCCTATGGCGCATGCGGGAGTTCGGCACGCCCTTCCCGAATAATGTCGTCGATCGACTTTTCGCTGACCGGGCTCTCAAAACCTTCGTTGATCGCCGCCTGAATCGCTTTCCGCTTCTCGTCGGGCGAAAGCGCGTCAAACCAAGCGCGCTGCTCCTTTGTTGGAGCCGCCCACGGATAAACATCAATGCTGATGGTTTCGAGCATGTTCATGAGAACATTATAGGCGAAAACGCCTATAATTTCCAGAAATTCAATGCTGGCTTTGCCGTGCCGTCAATGCGGGAAACCTTGCAAAGAGCGATTGATCGCTCGCGTCAACAACCAGGGGCCCATGCCGTGCTCGGCGGCAATCTGGTCCAGCGTGGTCGTTTTGCAGTGATTCGGCGGCATCTGTGTCGATTTGCATCGCGGGGATATGAAATTTCACGCCCTTGTACGCAACGCGTCAAATTCGGCAGAGCTGCCGCCAAAAGTGCCGTAAGGTAAGGAGAAAGCGGTTGTTTTCTCCCTTTTACCCATGTTGCGTCAGGAGGTTTTTGTTATGTTGCCTCAGGTCGATGCCGCAAGGACGGAAACGGCAGCTCGGCCAGTCACGACAAGGAGGGTCGAATGCTGAAAGAATTCCAGGAATTTATTTCCAAGGGCAATGTGATGGACCTTGCGGTCGGCGTCATCATCGGCGCGGCCTTCGGCAAGATCGTCGATTCCCTTGTTAACGATATCATCATGCCGATCGTCGGCGCGATTTTCGGCGGCTTGGACTTCAACAATTATTTCCTTGGCCTCTCCTCGGCCGTCAACGCCACCTCGCTGGCCGACGCCAAGAAGCAAGGCGCGGTCTTTGCCTACGGCAGCTTCATCACTGTCGCGTTGAACTTCCTCATCCTCGCTTTCATCATTTTCCTGATGGTCAAGGCGGTGAACAACATGCGCAAGCGGCTTGAGCGCGAGAAGCCCGCTGCACCGGCGGCTCCGCCGCCCGCCGACGTCGCGCTGCTCACCGAAATTCGCGATCTGCTCGCCAGGCGCTGACCACGGGCAGCATTGCTGGACCAAAACCCCGGTCGTTGGCGGCCGGGGTTTTCTGTTTTCGCATCTGGTAAGGACCGCTGACGAAAACCGCAGACCAAAAACGGATCCGCCCATGACCCTGATCGACAGCTTGCGCACCGAGGCCCGTGCGGCACCCGAAAGTGGCATTGTCGCCGTCGTCAATTACGGCCGCCTGCGCGAAGGCATGATTCCGCTCTGGGCCGGCGAGGGCGACCTGCCGACGCCAGCCTTCATCACCGATGCCGCGTCGAAGGCGCTGGCCGGCGGCGAGACATTCTACACCTGGCAAAGGGGCATCCCCGATCTCAGGCAGGCACTCTCCCGCTACTATGCCAGGCATTTCGGCAAGAATTTCCCGGAGGAAGAATTCATCGTCACCGGCTCCGGCATGCATGCCATCCAGCTGGCGCTCGACGCGCTCGCCGGCGCCGGCGACGAGGTGGTCTACCTGTCGCCGGCCTGGCCGAATTTCGATGCCGCAGCAGGGATAGCGGGAGCCGTTCCAGTCGCGGTCACGCTCGATCATTCCGGCAATGGCTGGTCCTGCGACGTCGAGAAGATCGCCGCTTCGATCACGCCGCGCACAAAGGCGCTGTTCATCAACACGCCGTCGAATCCGACCGGCTGGACCGCCGATCACGAGACCTTGCAGGCGATCCTCGCTCTGGCGCGCGCGAAAAACCTCTGGATCATCGCCGACGAGATCTATTCACTGTTCCACTATGGCCACGGCCGCGCGCCGTCCTTCCTCGACATAGCGTCGGCGGAAGACCGTATCCTGTACGTCAACTCCTTTTCCAAGAACTGGGCGATGACCGGCTGGCGCGTCGGCTGGATCAAGACGCATCCGAGCTTGCAGCAGGTGTTCGAGAACCTGATCCAGTATTCGAGCTCCGGCGTCGCCCAGTTCATGCAGCGCGGTGCGGTCGCCGCCCTTGACGAGGGCGACGCCTTCGTTGCCGAACAGGTGGAGCGGGCGCGCAAGGCGCGCGACCTTGTCTGCGGCATCCTCGGCGCCACCGGCCGCGCTGGGTTTACGGTGCCGCAGGGCGCGTTCTATCTGTTTTTCACCGTCGAGGGCATCACCGATTCACGCACCGCTGCCTTCGACATCGTTGACAAGGCCAATGTCGGCCTGGCGCCAGGCACCGCTTTCGGCCCCGGCGGCGAGGCGTTTTTGCGGCTGTGCTTCCACCGCCGTCTCGACCAGATCGAGGAAGCGGCACACCGGCTGGCGAAGTGGATGAAGAACGCCTGAGCCGCTGACGAAGCCCGAATTGAAATCGCTCCGGCGAGCCAGATGGCCGCCGGAGTAGAGTTCCAAACGGCATCAGCCGCCTGACTTGGGCACCAGCAATGGAATGATGCGGTCGCTCTTGGCCACCGAAGGCCGACCTGCCGAACCATAGGGGATGCCGAGCGCATCCCAGGTCTCGACCAGCGCATCCTGCAATTCGGCGATCAGCGCATCGGAATGGAACGGCGTCGGCGTGATGCGCAGCCGCTCGGTCCCGCGCGGCACGGTCGGGTAGTTGATCGGCTGGATGTAGATGCCGTGCACGCCGAGCAGGCGGTCGCTGGCCATCTTGCAGGCCTCGGGATCGCCGACCAGCAGCGGCACGATGTGCGTCGGCGAATCCATCACCGGCAGGCCGGCGGCCGACAGGATGTGTTTGGTTCGGCTCGCCTGCTGCTGCTGGGCGTCACGCTCGGCCTGCGAGCGCTTGAGATGGCGGATCGACGCGGTCGCGGCGGCAGCGATCGCCGGCGGCAGTGCCGTGGTGAAGATGAAGCCGGGGGCATAGGAGCGCACGGCGTCGATCACAGCGCTGGTGCCGGTGATGTAGCCGCCCAGCGTGCCGAATGCCTTGGCCAGCGTGCCTTCGATGATGTCGATGCGGTCGGCCAGGCCTTCGCGCTCGGTGATGCCGCCGCCGCGCGGCCCGTACATACCGACGGCATGGACCTCGTCGATATAGGTCATGGCGTTGTAGCGCTCGGCGAGTTCGACGATCTCTTTGATCGGCGCGATGTCGCCATCCATCGAATAGACGCTTTCGAAGACGATCAGCTTGGCGCGTTCGCGCCCCGCCGCCTGCAAAAGGCTTTCCAGATGCGCCACGTCATTGTGGCGGAAGATCTTCTTTTCGGCGCCGGAACGCCGCACGCCTTCGATCATCGAGGCGTGGTTCAATTCGTCCGAGATGATCAGGCAGTTGGGCAAAAGCTTCGCGATGGTCGAGATCGAGGCTTCGTTGGAGACGAAACCGGAGGTGAAGACCAGTGCCGCTTCCTTGTCGTGCAGGTCGGCAAGCTCCACCTCGAGCTCGACCAGCGGGTTCGAGGTGCCGGAAATGTTGCGGGTGCCGCCGGCGCCCGAACCCATCTTGCCAGCGGTATTCTGGAACGCGGCGATGACGTCGGGATGCTGGCCCATGCCGAGATAGTCGTTGGAGCACCAGACGGTGATTTCCTCGGCACGGCCATTGGAACGCCAGATGGCGCGCGGGAACTTGCCCGCGATCCGCTCGAGGTCGGCGAAAACGCGGTAGCGACGCTCGGCATGGAGCTGGTCGATCGCTTCCTCGAAGAACCGCTGATAGTTCATGTCGACTTCCCAATTTTTGCGCGGGATCATAATCATTGGCCTGTTGGTCGTCCACCTGGCCTTTTTGGTCAAAATGCCACGCCCCGGACCTGTTCCTAACGACCGCGGATCGTGGCCTATTCCCTTGATGTGGATGAACTTTGTTTCAGGACAATGCCACTGGCCGGCAATGCCGGTTACCAGGGGTTCCAATGGCCATGCGGCGGGCTTTCCAGTAGAGCGGGGTTGAGACAGTTTCCGATAAATCTTGGATAAGCGAGGACGCGGATGACAGTTTTGGTGACAGGCGGCGCCGGTTACATCGGCAGCCATATGGTCTGGGAGCTGCTGGATGCCGGCGAAAGCGTGGTCGTTCTCGACCGTCTTTCCACCGGTTTCGAATGGGCGGTGGCGCCGGAGGCCAAGCTGGTCGTCGGCGATGTCGCCGACAAGGAATTGGTCGGCGCGGTCATCAGGGAGAACAAGGTCGACGCGATCATTCATTTCGCCGGCTCGATCGTGGTTCCGGAATCGGTCGCCGACCCGCTCAGCTATTATGAGAACAACACCTCGAAGACGCGCACGCTGATCGAAACCGCGGTGCGCGAAGGCGTGCCCAATTTCATCTTTTCCTCGACCGCCGCAGTCTATGGCGGCGCCGGGCTGGAGCCGGTGCGCGAGGACGCCCGCCTGGCGCCGGAATCGCCCTATGGCCTGTCCAAGCTGATGAGTGAGTGGATGCTGCGCGACGCATCGATCGCGCATGGCCTGCGCTATACCGCGCTGCGCTACTTCAACGTCGCCGGCGCCGACCCGAAGGGCCGCACCGGCCAGTCGACGCCGGGCGCAACCCATCTGATCAAGGTCGCCTGCGAGACGGCACTCGGCAAGCGGCCGTTCATGCAGGTGTTCGGCACCGATTATCCGACGCCGGACGGCACCTGCATGCGCGACTACATCCATGTCAGCGACCTGGCGGCGGCGCATCGCCTGGCCCTGCAGCGGCTGCGTGGCGGGGGACAAAGCCTCGTCGCCAATTGCGGCTACAGCCATGGCTATTCGGTGCTGGAGGTCATCGACAGCGTGCGCCGTGCCTTTGGCCGTGATTTCGAGGTGAAGATGGGCGACCGTCGCCCTGGCGATGCCGCGGCGGTGGTTGCCAATTCGGATCTCGCCCGCGCCGAGCTCGGCTGGACCCCGCAACGCGACGATCTCGACCAGATCGTCGCCGACGCGCTCGCCTGGGAGCGCATCCTGACCGGCAAGAACTCCGCGCGCGGCTGAGCCGGGTTCTCCCAAGGGCTCGCAAGGCGGGCAGCGAAGCGCTATTGAAGGCGTTCGCGGCAAGGCGCGGAGGCGCGGCGCCGCGAGGAGATCTTGGGGGAATGGCATGAAAATAACGGTGCTCGGGGCCGGTGTCGTCGGTACGGCGGCCGCCTATTATCTGGCCAGCGACGGCCATGAGGTGACGGTGATCGAGCGCCATCCGGCGGCGGCACAAGGCACCAGCCAGTCCAATGCCGGCCTGGTGTCACCGGGTGACGCCACCGCCTGGGCCTCGCCGGCGGCTTTGAAGACTTTCCTGCGCGGGCTCTACAACCATGATCTCGGCATCAAGGTCAGGCTGCGCCTTGATCCCTATTTCCTCGCCTGGAGCCTGCGTTTCCTGCGCCAGTGCACGGTGGCGCGCCTGCGCGCCAACACCGACATCAAGCTCAGGCTCGCGCTCTATTCGCGCGACTGCATCAATGCGCTTTCGGAAGCGACCGGCATCCATTACGACGAGCGCAAGAAGGGCATTCTCTATTTCTTCCGCTCGCAAAAGAGCCTCGACACCGGCACCGACAATTACCGTTATCTTGCCAGGCACGGCCTGCCGATCGAAATCGTCGGCCGCGACCGGCTGGTCGAGCTGGAACCGGGCCTTGCCGGCGTCAAGGACAAGATTGCCGGCGGCGTCTATTCGCCAACCGACCAGACCGGAGATTCCAAGCAGTTTGTCGACAGGCTGGCCGCCTATGCGGCCGAGAAGCTCGGCGTCGAATTCCTGTTCGGCACGACAGTCGAAGGCCTCGACATCGAGGGCGACCGGGTGCGCGCGGTGATGACTTCGGCCGGCCCGGTCGCCGGCGATGCGGTTGTCATCTCGATGGGGCCGGAAAGCGGCCTGCTCGGGCGCCGTTACGGCATCGACCTGCCTGTCTATCCGGTAAAAGGCTATACCGCGACGATTCCCCTGGAGGACGAAAGCAAGGGACCGACCATGGGCGGCGCCGACGAGGACCGGCTGATCGGCTATTCAAGGCTGGGCAACCGCTTGCGGATGTCCTCGACGGCCGAATTCACCGGCTTCGACCGCACTTTCAAGCCCGCCGATTTCAAGACGATCATCAGCACCGGCAAGGATCTTTTCCCGGGTGCCTTCGACGAGAAGAAGGCTGTGTTCTGGGCGGGTCTGCGCCCGATGATGCCGAACTCGGTGCCGGTCATCGGCCAGGCGCGCTACAAGAATCTCTATCTCGACACCGGCCACGGCCATGTCGGCTGGACGATGGCCTGCGGTTCGGGAAAATTCCTCGCCGACCTCGTTTCGGGCCGCAAGCCGGAGATCGACCCGCAGGGGCTGGTTTACGGGGGCTAGGATGTCGGGACCGCAAGTCGCCATCGACCTTGGCCGCATCGAGCGCAACGCGCGCACCATCGTCGAGCGCTGCGCGCTGTCGGGCATAAAAGTGTTCGGCGTCACCAAGGGCACTTGCGGCATGCCGCAAGTGGCACGCGCCATGCTGCGCGGCGGCGTCGCCGGCATCGCCGAATCGCGTTTCGAGAACATCCGCCGGCTGCGCGACAGCGGCATCAACGCACCGATCATGCTGCTGCGCAGCCCGCCGATGGCGCGGGTCGAGGAGGTGGTGCGCACCGTCGACATCAGCCTGCAATCGGAACTCGCCACCATCCGCGAAATTTCGCGCATCGCCGAGCGCATGGGCCGCGTCCACGACATCATGCTGATGATCGATCTCGGCGATCTCCGCGAAGGCATCTGGCCGAACGACCTGATCCCCACGGTTGAGCAGATCCTGCAGTTCAAGGGCGTGCGCATCGCCGGCATCGGCACCAATCTCGGCTGCTTCGGCGCCATCATGCCGACGCCGGAAAACCTTGGGCAGCTCGTCGCCCATGCCTACAAGACCGAGCGCCTGTCCGGCAAAAGCCTCGACGTGATTTCCGGCGGCGCCTCGTCGTCGCTGCCGCTGCTGCTCGAAGGCAGGCTTCCGGCCGGCATCAACAATCTGCGCGTCGGCGAGGCGATCCTGCAAGGCGGCGTCGAGACCTTCCGCGATGTGCCATGGGCCGAGCTCGAGCCCGATGCCTGCCGGCTGACCAGCGACATCATCGAGGTCAAGCTCAAGCCGTCACGGCCGATCGGCCAATCGGGCTACGACGCCTTCGGCAACCAGCCGGTCTTCCCCGACGAGGGCGACAGGCTGCGCGCCATCGCCAATATCGGCCGCGAGGACGTGCTGGTCGAGGGGCTGACGCCGATCGCCAAGGGGATACGGGTGCTCGGCGCCTCCAGTGACCATCTGCTGCTCGACGTCGCCGATGCCGATCCGAGGCCCTCCGTCGGCGACCGCGTCGCCTTCCGCATGAGCTATGGCGCCATGCTTTTGGCAATGACCTCGGAATATGTCGAGAAGGCCCCGATGCACGACGTCGAGGATTTTTCCGGCCGCAAAATGGTGCAGATCACGGCCGAACCTGGAGCCGCCGGCATCCTGGCCCGGGAAGGCACCGGCGCGCGGCTGGAGGCGATGAATTTCGACGTCGTCGAATTGGCCGATATCGAGCGGCCGCCATCGGGACTGGTCCGGCTGACCGCCGGCGCCGATCGTCGCGTCGCGCACAAGGCGCTGACCGCGACGGCGCGAGCCACGCATTCCTTCGGCCTGATCTGGATCGATTCCATCGCCGCCCTGATGCCCGAGGACGAGGACGGCATCGACCTGCCGGAAGGTTCGGTCCTGGCGCGCACCCTCGGCCTCGACCACAAGGCGGGCGCGCTGCAGCCGCAGCTGTCGCCGGAGAATGTCGTCATCGTCGGCTTGCGCCACGCCGATCCGGCCGAGGCGCGGGTGCTGAAGGATTCGCGCGTCTCCGCCTTCACCATGACCGATATCGACGCCATGGGCATGCGCGACCTGATGCATGAAGCGATCCGTATCGCCACATCAGGCACGCAAGGCTTTCATGTCAGCTATTCGCCGACCGCGACCGAATTCGCCGGCTGGGCTGCGGGCTCCGGTGGGCTGACCGTGCGCGAAACACATCAGGCGATGGAGGCGATCGCGCTCTCCGGCGGCTTGCTGTCGATGGATGTTTCGGGCCTGACGGCGGATCTGGAGCCGCGGATCGGCACCGACGCGGTCAACTTCGTCATGTCTGCCTTCGGCAAACGGATTCTCTGATCAGCCCTGCACTTCCACTGCCGCCCGCCATGCGCTGACATAGTCGACCCAGGCTGGGTCTATAGGCCGTTCTATTCTTTCGCCCTTGCCCTGTGCCATCAGTTGATCGGATGCCAGCAGCGCCGCGCCGATGCTGGTGCCGGTGGCGGCCTCCGACGCAACCACGGCGCGCGCCGTGGCTGCCGCCAGCATGCCGACAAAGAGCCGGTTGCGGGCAAAGGGGCCTTCGACCGTGGTCGGCCCGTCGGCACCGATCAAGTCGAGGCAGGTCGCCGTCATCAGAGCCAGATAGAATGAGATGGCGGCAAAGCGCTGGCCTTTGTTGATGCCGTCGGCGTCGAGCCATGCCGCGGCATGGTGCGGGAACGGCCCCGAACCTTGCTGGGTCGACGGCAGCAGCAGCATCTTTCGCGCCAGCACGGCGCCGACATCATCCTCGGTCCACGGCTCCGGCTGATCCTTTGTCAGCACCGAAAACTCGCGGCCGCCCATGAAGCGCGCCGAGGGAACGGGATCACCGAGCGCGTTGACATTGACCAGCGTGTCGCGCGCGGCATCCAGCGCAATCTGTTTGCCGCCGACCGCCATCGATACCACCCAGGTGCCGGTCGAGACGACGGAGAAAGGCGGCTTGTCGGAGAGAAGATGCGGCAGCAGCGAGGCGTTGGAATCATGCAGGCCGCAGAACACCGGCGTGTGCGGATCCAGTCCGGTTCGCACAGCAACGGTGGGCAGGATCGGGCCGAGGCGATCGCTGGCCGGCCGCACCGGCGCCATCAGGCTCCGCCACTCCAGCCTCTCGACCAGGGATGAAAAATCCGCTGTCCACGGGTTCCACAGGTCGGTGTGGCAGCCGAGCGAGGTGACCTCGTTGGCGGCGATGCCGGTCAGGCGCAAGGCCCAGTATTGCGGGTACATCAGCAGCGCCGCGGCCCTGGCGAATTCCGCCGGGAAGCTCTTCTGCTGCCAGAAGAATTGTGCTCCGAGATTGAGGCCGAGCGGCAGGCGCGGCGTGCCGGTCTCGGCAAAAGGCGGGCGGATCGCGTCGTAATCCTCGGCCATCCCGTCGGGGCCGTCGAACTCATAGTCGAGCACCGGCAGCACCAGTTCACCCGCCGCGTCGACCAGCACGCCGGTCGCGCCATGGGTGGTGATCGAAATGGCGTCGATGCGCTGTTCGCGGTTCAGGCCGGCAAGGCTTTCGAGGATGAATGCCCACAGTGCCTCGACATCGTGATGTGTGTAAGGCGCCTGCGGCACCGGCGCATTCGCCATGCGGCGCAGCGCCACCTCGCTCAACGCAGCGAGGTCGACCAGCGCCACCTTGGCGTTGGTCTTGCCGATGTCGATGACGGCGATGTGGCGCATCGCACTCATGCCATGTGGAACATTGTTTCCAGCTTCACGGCCACCGGCTCGTTGTCCGGCCTGGTTTCCATGATGTCGGCCATGTGGGCCCACCAGCGCTGCATCACCGACTGCCCGGGCAATTCGTCCATGCGGTGGTCGTCTTGCCGCCACAGCACACCGAACAGGATATTGGTCTCCTCGTCGAGATGGATGGAATAATCGGAGACGCCGGCCTGCTTCAGCAGCGCGACCAGCGACGGCCAGATCTCGTCATGGCGCTTCTTGTACTCTGCCTTCATGCCGGGCTTCAGCTTCATCTTGAACGCGTATTTCTCGGCCATCAACGCCCTCCGCGCAGCCGCCGCCAGACGATCGGCAAGGCGATGACGATGATCAGCAGCAGGCCGATGAAGATCGACATGACGATGCCGGGCACGTTGAGCAGGCCAAGTCCGAAGGTCACCAGCCCCATGATGAAGGCGGCGAGCACGACGCCCAGAATGCTGCCGGCGCCACCGAGGATACTGACGCCGCCGAGCACCACCATGGTGATGACTTCCAGCTCGTAGCCCTGTGCGATCGAGGGCCGCGTCGAACCGAGGCGCGAGGTGATCAGCACCGAGGCGATGCCCGACACCAGCCCGGTCAGGCAAAACAGGATGAACTTGGTGCGGCCGACGCGCACGCCGGAAAATTGCGCAGCGACCGGATTGTTGCCGATGGCGAAGACGCGTCGGCCGAAACTCGTGCGGTGCAAGAGGAACCAGTAGACGACAGCCGCGATCAGGAACAGCACCAGCTCGAACGACACCACCCACCAGACATAGCCCTGGCCGAAGAAGGCGAAGCTTGAGGGATAGCCTTTGTAGGCCTGGTCGCCGAGGATGATGAAGGCGATGCCGCGAAACAGGCTCATCGTGCCGATGGTGACGACGATCGAGGGCAGGCCGAGCCTTGTCACCAGCAGACCGTTGAAGGCGCCGCAGCCGAGCCCGACAACGATGCCGATTGCCACCAGCACTGGCGTGCCGGCGCCGGCCTGCACCGCCATGCCCATCATGGTCGACGCCAGCGCAATGATGGCGGCCACCGACAGATCGATCTCGCCCGAGATGATCAGCAGCGCCATGGCGAAGGCGATCAGGCCCTTCTCGGTGAAATTGAAGGTCAGATCGGACAGCGAGTACGGGTCGAGGAAATAGGGCGAGGCGAAGCTGTTGATGGCGAAGATGGCGACGGCCACCACGACCAGCAGCGCTTCCCAGGAAAAGATCGCCGAACGCAGCGGCTTGTCGAGCCGGTCGGGAATGTGGCGCGGGGCAGGGATGTCGGTCACGCCTCCACCTTTCTGAGGATGATGCGGCCTTGCTGGCGCTCGCCGCGCGCATTGAGCACGACGGCCAGAATGATTGCGCTGCCCGAAATCGCCATCTGCCAGAAAGGCGAGATGTTGATGACCGGCAGCGCATTGGAGATGATGCCGAGGAACAGTGCGCCTAATACCGCGCCGCCGACCGAGCCGATGCCGCCGGCGATCGAGATGCCGCCGATGACGCAGGCGGCGATGATGTTGAGCTCATAGCCATTGGCGACCTCGACCGAGGCGATCACGTAGCGCGAGATCCAGAGATAGCCTGACAGGCCGCCAATCATGCCGGAGATGCAGAAGACGATGAATTTCGTCCGGCCGACATCGATGCCGGCATAGACGGACGCCGTCGGGTTGACGCCGATCGCGTAGATCGAGCGGCCGAGCGCGGTGCGTGTCATCACAACGAAGAACAGCGCAATGACCAGGATGGCGATCCACGACAGCACCGGAATGCCGAGGAAGGCCGCGCGCTGGAAGCCGATGAACTCCGGGCTCATCTTGTCGGCATTGACCCAGGCACCGCCGGACAGGACGAAGGTGGCGCCGCGATAGATGGTCAGCGTGCCCAACGTCACCACGATCGAGGGGATGTTCAGCCGCCAGACCAAAAGGCCGTTGATGGCGCCGAGCACCAGGCCGACGACCAGCGCAATGACGATCAGCAGCGGGATCGGGATCGCCGGATGCGCGGCGTTCAGCATCGCCACCACCATGCCGGTGAAGCAGAGGTTGGACGCCATCGACAGGTCGATCGACCGGGTCAGGATGACCACCATCTGGCCAAGCGCCAGGATCATCAGGATCGAGGTGTCGTTGAACACCTGGCGCAGATTGGCCGGATCGGCGAAGGCCGGAAAACGTGTCGAGATCAGCCCGATCAAGACGATGATGGCAGCAGCCAGCCAGATTTCGCGGTATTTAAGGAAAGCCTTCATGCCGCGATCCCCGCTGCCGTCCGAACCAGCGTCTCGGCGTCCAGCTCCTTGTTGTCGTAGACCGCCGCGACAAGCCCCTCGCGCATGACCACGACACGGTCGGACATGCCGAGGATTTCGGGCAGCTCGGACGACACCATGATCACCGACAGGCCTTGCGCCACCAACTCGGCCATGAAGCCGTGCACGGCGGCCTTCGAGCCGATGTCGATGCCCTTGGTCGGCTCGTCCAGGATGATCACCTTGGGCGACGTCGCCAGCCATTTGGCGATGACGATCTTCTGCTGGTTGCCGCCCGACAGTGTTCCGACATCCTGGCTGAGCGAAGAGGCCCTGAGGTCGAGTCGCTCGGTGTAGGAGCGGGCCAGATCGAACTCCTCCGACAGCCGCAGCAGGCCGGACTTCGACGTGCGCTTGAGCGAAGGCAGCGAGACGTTCTGGAAGATCGGCAGGCCGATCACCACGCCTTGCTTGCCGCGTTCTTCCGGTACGTAGACGATGCCGGCATCGATCGAATCCGCAGCCGATTTCGGCGCGATCGTCTTGCCTTCCAGCGTGATCGTGCCGGCTGAGGTGCGGGTGATGCCCGATATCGCCTGCATCACCTCGCTGCGGCCGGCGCCGACAAGGCCGTAAAAGCCGAGGATCTCGCCCTTGTGCAGTTCGAAGCCGATATCGTTGAATTCGGTCGGATGCGACAGGCCGGAAACGGAGAGCACCGGTGCGCCGATCTCGGCCTTGCGCTGCGGGAAGATGTGATCGACCGCGCGGCCGACCATCAGGCGCACGATCTGGCTCTGGCCGGCATCCTTGATCAGGCCTTCGCCGACCATCTCGCCATCGCGGAACACCGTGTAGCGGTCGGCGATACGGTAGATCTCGTCGAACTTGTGGCTGATGAACAGGATCGCCTTGCCATCGCTCTTGAGGAATTCGATCAGCAAAAAGAGCTCCTCGATCTCCTTCATGGAAAGCGCGGCGGTCGGCTCGTCCATGATGACGATCTGCGCGTCGATCGACATGGCACGCGCAACCGCGACCAGATGCTTGTTGGCGATGCCAAGGTCCTTCAGCCGCGCGTCGGCGTCGATATGGCCGGCATGCATGGTGTCCAGCACTTCGCGCGCGTTCTTGCGCATCGTGCGCCAGTCGATGGTGCCGAAACGCGTGCGTGGCGCGTGGCCGAGAAAGATGTTTTCGGCGACGCTCAGATCGTCGAACAGCACGGTTTCCTGGTGGATGGCGGTGACGCCATGGCCGAAGGCGGCATGCGCGCTGGGCAGGGTGACGGCGTGGCCGTCTATGCTGATCGTGCCCCCGTCGGGCTGGTAGATGCCGGTCATGATCTTGACCAGCGTCGACTTGCCGGCGCCGTTCTCGCCGATCAGCGCTGTCACCTGGCCCGGATAGAGCGACAGGCTGACATTGTGCAACGCGCGCACGCCGGGAAAGCTCTTGGAGATGCCGGACAGCGTCAGGCGTGGAGCCGGGGCCGGAGGCCGCTCCTTCGCCGCGCCGTGTTGGGCTGTCGTGTCCATAGTCGTATCAAGCCCTGAAACAAGGTTCGTTTAAAGCCGCGGCGGGACGTGAGCCCCGCCGCGTCAGCTCTAGAGAACTCCAGATCAATAGATCTTGGAGAACTTTTCGATGTTCGACTTGTCGAACTGGAAGGGCGGAGCCATTGCAGCCGAGTTGGTGTCGTCGAGCGTGACCTTGCCGACGCGGCCGATCGACAGCGTGGCGCCGGGCTTGGCCTCTTCCTTCTTCACCGCCAGATCATGGGCGAGGTAGACGGCCGAGTAGCCGAGGTCGATCGGGTTCCACAGCGCAACCGCCTGGCTGGAACCGTTGTCGATGAACTTCTTGAACTCGGACGGCAGTGCGAGACCGGTGACATTGACCTTGCCGATCAGGTTCTCGTCGGTGACGACCTGGGCGGCGGCAACGACGCCGACGGTGGTCGGCGCGATGATCGCCTTCAGGTTCGGATAGGACTTCAACAGGCCCTTGGCTTCGTCGGTGCTCTTGGCCGAATCGTCATCGCCGTAGACGGTGGCGACGAGTTTGATCTTGGGGAACTTCTCGGGCAGGATCTTCTTGGCCGCGTCGATCCAGGCGTTCTGGTTGGTCGCGGTCGAGGAGGCCGACAGGATGGCGACCTCGCCGCCTTCCGGCAGGTGGTCGGCGGCGAGCTTGATGATGGTCTCGCCGATCAGGCCGGTGTCGGACGGGTTGAGGTGAAGCTGGCGACCTTCCTTGGCGACGCCCGAATCCCACGAGATGACGGTGATGCCGCGTTCCATGGCCTTCTTCAGCACCGGCACCAGAGCGTCGGCGTCATTGGCCGAAATGGCGATGGCGTTGACCTTCTGCGCGATCAGCGAATTGACCACTTCGATCTGCGCTTCGGCGGTCGCCTTGGTCGGGCCGGTGTAGATGATGTCGACATCGCCGAGTTCCTTGGCCGCCTCTTCGGCGCCCTTGTTGGCGGCATCGAAGAAGCCGTTGCCGAGCGACTTCACCACCAGCGCGATCTTGACGTTTTCGGCATAGGCGGCATTCACGAACATGGCGGCTGAGAATGCAGCCGTCACCATCAATTTCTTCAAGAAGCTCATCGAATTTCCTCCCTTGAGCGTTGCATTCCATCGCCGCTGCGAGCGCGAGTTGGCCTCAGGCCTGCAGTGAAGATTCTTCCTTGTTGGTTGCGGATGTGCGGGCGACGATCAGCGTCACGCCGGCGGTCTCCAGCATCTTGGCTTCACGATCCTCGATGCCGTCATCGGTGATGACGGTGGCGATGCGCGACAGCCCGCACAGGATGAGGCTGGAGCGTTTGCGGAATTTCGAGGAATCGACCAGCACCACCAACTCGTCGGCCTGGTCGATCAGTTTCTGCTCCGCCTGGATCAAGAGCGGATCGCCCTCCATCAGGCCGAGCGGCCCCAGACCCTGCGCACCCATGAACATGCGGCGCGCATAGAAATTGCGCGTCACGTCGTTGTCGAAGGGCGACAGGATGATGTTCTGCTCGCGATAAATGGTGCCGCCCGACAGCATCACCGTATTCTTGGAGTGCTTGAGCAGGTGCTCGGCGATGGGGAACGAATTGGTGAAGATCGGCATGCGGCGGCCGGTCAGGAAATGCACCATCTGGAAGGTGGTGGTGCCGCCATTGATGATGATCGGTTCGCCGTCGTTGCACAGCTCGACCGCTTCACGCGCAATCGCCCGCTTCTGCGAGGCGTTGATGGTTTCGTTGACGGAAAAGGGCCGGCCGGCCAGCCCGATGAACTGCGGCGGCGAGATTGCCTCGGCGCCGCCGCGCACGCGGCGCAGGCGCTTCTGGACGTGGAGAGCCGCGATATCGCGCCGGATCGTCGCCTCGGAGGACTCCGTCAGGTCGACCATCTCCTGCACCGTCACCACAGGCTTTTCCTGGACGGCGGACAGAATGATCCTGTGGCGCTCTTTTTCGTGCATGGTTCCTCCCTGCCCGGGCATCTAGGCACCCAAAACGCGCAGTGTCAATCATTTCCGATCATATAATTTCATTGTGCAGTGCAATATGATCGATATTGATCGTTTGTGATTGACAAGCCGACCGCTTCCGTGGAAATTCGGGGCCAAATGGCCGCGCCTTTTGCGTGCCTTCGGGAGGATTTCTTATGCTCGACAAGCGCACCGGCGCGCGCCTCGCCAATCTGTGGGACGAGGCCAAGGCTCACGCCATGAGCGGGCCGGAACTTCTGGTCTACCGTTCGAACACACTTGGTTCCGACAAGCGGGTCACCAACTATGGCGGCGGCAACACGTCGTCGAAGATCTGGCAGAAAGACCCGCTCACCGGCGAGGATGTCGAAGTGCTGTGGGTCAAGGGATCGGGCGGCGACAGCGCCTCGATCAAGCTGGACGGCTTTGCCACGCTCTACATGGACAAGCTGCGCGCGCTCAAAGGCCTCTATCGCGGCGTCGAGCACGAAGACGAGATGGTCGGCTTCCTGCCGCACTGCACCTTCAACCTCAATCCGCGTGCGGCTTCGATCGACACGCCGCTGCATGCCTACGTGCCGAAGCCCTTTGTCGACCACATGCATCCCGATGCCATCATCGCCATTGCCGCGGCGAAGGATTCGAAGGCGCTGACGAAAGAAATCTTCGGCGACGCCATCGGCTGGCTGCCGTGGAAGCGCCCTGGCTTCGAACTTGGCCTGTGGCTGGAGAAATTCTGCCTCGAACATCCGGCTGCCAAGGGCGTCATCCTGGAAAGCCACGGCCTGTTCACCTGGGGCGACACCCCCAGGGAATGCTACGAGACGACGATCTCGGTGATCAACCAGGCGATCGAATGGTTCGAGCGCCGCTCCGAGGGTGTCGCTATCTTCGGCGGTGAAGCGGTCAAGTCGCTCGACGCCACTGAGCGCCGTGCCATCGCGGCCAAACTGATGCCGAGGATTCGCGGCCTGATCTCGGAAAGGAGCCACAAAACAGGCCATTTCGACGATTCCACTGCTGTGCTCGAATTCGTCAACTCCAGGGATCTGCGCCCGCTGGCGGCACTCGGCACCTCATGCCCCGACCATTTCCTGCGCACCAAGATCCGCCCGCTGGTCATCGAGTTCGATCCGGCAAAACCCGATGTCGATGCCGTCATCGCGCGTCTTGCCGACGACATCGCCGAATATCGCGTTGGCTACCAGGCCTATTACGACAGCTGCAAGCATCCGGACTCGCCCACCATCCGCGATCCCAATGCCGTCGTCTACCTGATGCCCGGCGTCGGCATGTTCACCTTCGCCGGCGACAAGGCGACGGCGCGCATCTCGGGCGAATTCTATGTCAACGCCATCAACGTCATGCGCGGCGCCTCCACCGTGTCGTCTTATGTCGGCCTGCCTGCACAGGAAGCCTTCGACATCGAGTACTGGCTGCTCGAAGACCTGAAGCTGCAGCGTATGCCGAAGCCGAAGTCGCTTGCCGGCCAGATCGCCCTGGTCACGGGTGGCGCCGGCGGCATCGGCCGCGCCACGGCCAACCGCCTGCTGCGCGAAGGCGCCTGCGTGGTGCTGGCCGACATCGACGAGACAGCACTGGCCAGCGCCAATGACGAACTGGCGAAAGTCTACGGCAGGGACTTCGTGCGGCCGGTGCTGATCAATGTCACCTCGGAGGAGCAGGTCATTTCGGGCTTTGCCGAGACAGCGGTCGAGTTCGGCGGCATCGACATTCTGGTATCGAATGCAGGGCTGGCCTCCTCGGCGCCGATCGAGGAGACGACGCTGGCGCTGTGGAACAAGAACATGGACATCCTGTCGACCGGTTATTTCCTGGTCTCGCGGGAAGCGTTCCGGCTGTTCCGCGCGCAGAAGATTGGCGGCAACGTCGTCTTCGTCGCCTCCAAGAACGGCCTTGCCGCATCGCCGAACGCCGCCGCCTATTGCACCGCCAAGGCTGCCGAGATCCATCTCGCCCGCTGCCTGGCGCTGGAGGGCGCGGAGGCGCAGATCAGGGTCAATGTCGTCAACCCGGACGCGGTGTTGCGCGGCTCGAAGATCTGGACCGGCGAGTGGAAGGAACAGCGCGCCGCCGCCTACAAGATGTCGACCGACGATCTGGAGGAGCACTATCGCTCGCGTTCGATGCTGAAGCGCTCGGTCTTCCCGGAAGACATCGCAGAGGCGATCTATTTCCTGGCGTCCGACATGTCGGCCAAGTCGACCGGCAACATCATCAATGTCGACGCGGGCAACGCCCAGTCGTTCACGCGCTGAGCGGAGGGGACGATGGAACATATCATCTCCGCCGACCTCGTCGACAAGGACAACGCCGCGCGCAAGGCAAACCTCGAGCGCGACTACGCCTCGCTCGGCGAGCGGCTCGACCGTCGCGGCATCGCCATCGACGCTATCAGAGACAAGGTCGAGAAATTCGCGGTGGCGATCCCGTCCTGGGGCGTCGGCACGGGCGGCACGCGCTTTGCCCGCTTTCCCGGTGCCGGCGAGCCACGCGATATCTTCGACAAGATCGAGGATTGCGCCGTCATCCAGCAATTGACGCAGGCGACGCCGACCGTTTCCCTGCACATTCCGTGGGACAAGGCCGATCCGAACCGGCTGAAGCAAGCGGCCTCGCGCTTTGGCCTCGGCTTCGACGCCATGAACTCCAACACCTTTTCCGACGCCAAGGACCAGAAGCTCTCCTACAAATTCGGCTCGCTGGCGCATGCCGACGCCGGCACGCGCCGGCAAGCGGTCGAGCATAATCTCGAATGCATCGAGATCGGCAAGACGCTCGGCTCCAAGGCGCTGACGGTGTGGATCGGCGACGGTTCGAACTTTCCCGGCCAGGTCAATTTCGCCAAGGCATTCGAGCGCTATCTCGACGCCATGAAAGAGGTCTACGCCGGACTGCCCGCCGACTGGAAGCTGTTCAGCGAGCACAAGATGTACGAGCCGGCCTTCTATTCCACCGTCGTGCAGGACTGGGGCACCAACTACATGATCGCGCAGGAGCTGGGCGACAAGGCGTTCTGTCTCGTCGACCTCGGCCACCATGCCCCAAACGTCAACATCGAGATGATCGTGTCGCGGCTGATCCAGTTCAAAAAACTCGGCGGCTTCCACTTCAACGATTCGAAATATGGCGACGACGATCTCGACGCCGGTTCGATCGATCCTTACCGGCTGTTTCTCGTCTTCAACGAACTGGTCGACGCCGAACTTTCCGGCGCCGAGGGGTTCGACCCGGCCCACATGCTCGACCAGAGCCACAACGTCACCGATCCGATCGAAAGCCTGATGCTGTCGGCAGTCGAGGTGCAGCGCGCCTATGCGCAGGCGCTGCTGGTCGATCGCAAGGCGTTGGAAGGTTTTCAGGATAGCAATGACGCGCTGATGGCGACGCAGACGCTGAAAGCGGCCTACCGCACCGATGTCGAGCCGATCCTCGCCATGGCGCGGCTGAAGACCGGCGGCGCCATCGACCCGGTCGCCGCCTATCGAGCGGCGGGTTACCGCGCCAAGGTTGCAGCGGAACGCCCTGCAGTCGCTGGCGGTTCGGGCGGCATTGTCTGAGGCCGAGCCGGCCCCCTCATCCGGCCGCTTTGCGGGCCACCGCCCTCCGGGCGTTCGTTGTTCGAAAAGCCAAGCAGTTGGCTTTTCGCCCGCTGCGCGGACCACGCCTCACCCCCGCAGGGAGAAGAGACTGGCGTCAGCGCTGACACCTCCTCTCCCCTCGGGGAGAGGTCGGATTGCCCCGAATTACCCTTCGCAATTCGGTTGGCAATCCGGGTGAGGGGCTCTTTCTCGTGCTCCCTTAATTGTTAGTGGACTCGATCCGTCCAACACGGTCTTCTAGGCATCCCCCCGCCCGGAGAACCGCCATGCCTCTCAACCGTCGGACACTGATCGCCGCCAGTCTTTCCATCACCTTTGTCCTGGCGCCGTTGACGAGTGTCTTCGCCGCCTCGCCGGCGCCGGCCAAGGGCGAGCACGGCATGGTGGTGACGGCCCAGCATCTGGCGTCCGAAGTCGGCATCGAGGTGTTGAAGAAGGGCGGCAATGCTGTCGACGCGGCGGTTGCCGTCGGCTATGCGCTCGCCGTCGTCTACCCCAATGCCGGCAATATCGGCGGCGGCGGCTTCATGACCATCCGCTTCAAGGACGGCAAATCGACCTTTCTCGATTTCCGCGAGCGGGCGCCGCTGGCGGCGACAAAAACCATGTATCTCGACAAGGACGGCAACCCGGTGAAGGGCGCCAGCCTCGACGGCTATCTCGCCGTCGGCGTACCGGGCTCTGTGGCTGGCTTCGAGATGGCGCGTGAAAAATACGGCAAATTGTCCCGCCAGGATCTGATGGCGCCGGCAATCGGCTACGCCAAGGACGGGTTCATCCTCAACCAGGGCGACGCCGCATCTTTTGCCGGCAGCGCCGACAGGCTGGCGAAGGACCCCGCGGCCGCCGCCATATTCCTGAAACCCGACGGCAAGCCCTATGGCGTCGGCGAGCGGCTGGTCCAGCCCGACCTCGCCGCCTCGCTCGCCGCCATTTCCGAAAAGGGTACGGATGCCTTCTATAAAGGCGCCATCGCTGACGCCATCGTCAAGGCGAGCGGCGCCAAGGGCGGCATTCTCGCCAAGCCGGATTTCGAGCAGTATGCGGTGCGTGAGCTCAAGCCCGTGACCTGTACCTATCGCGGCTACGAGATCACCTCCTCGCCGCCGCCCAGCTCCGGCGGCATCATCATCTGCGAAATCCTCAACGTGCTGGAGGGCTATCCGCTGTCCTATCTCGGCGCAGGTTCCGCCGAGACGGTCCACGTCATGGTCGAGGCGATGCGCTACGCCTATGTCGACCGCAATTCAGCGCTTGGCGACCCTGATTTCGTCGACAACCCGGTCTCGAAACTGCTTGATAAGGCCTATGCCAAGGATATCCGCGACAAGATCGACCCGTTCCGGGCCGGCGTGTCGCAGGATTTGATGCCGAAGGGCTTTGGCGAGAGCAAGGAGACGACGCATTATTCGATCATCGACGATGCAGGCAATGCGGTAGCGGTCACCTACACGTTGAACGGTTCCTTTGGAGCCGGCGTCGTCGCCGACGGCACCGGCATCCTGCTCAACAACGAAATGGACGATTTCACCCAGAAACCCGGCGTGCCCAACCTCTATGGCCTGGTCCAGGGGGAGGCCAACGCCATCCAGCCGAAGAAGACGCCGCTGTCGTCGATGAGCCCGACCGTGGTCGCCAAGGACGGCAAGCCGTTCATGGTCATCGGCAGCCCCGGTGGTTCGCGCATCATCACAATCACGCTGGAAGCGATCATCAATGTCATCGACCACGGCATGAACATCCAGGAGGCGATCGACGCGCCGCGCATCCACCATCAATGGCTGCCCGACAAGGTGTATGTCGAGCCGTTCGGCCTGTCGCCGGACACAGAAAAGCTGCTGGCCGGCATGGGATATCACCTCGATCTCGCCGACCAGACCTGGGGTCAGGCCGCCGGCATCCTGGTCGGCGGCAAGAGCCTGGCGGAAATCGAGAAAGGCGGCGGCGCGCGCTACAACGGCGCCATCGACAGCCGCGCGGCCTCTGGCGAGGCGCTCGGATACTGACAGCTCGGAGGAAAAGCTTGGAGCAGCGTGGCGATTCGGGTTGATCGCCCGCTGCTCAAGTGGATCGGCTCACACCGACTTGACCGTCACAAGACCAGCGTGAGGGTGGACGCAACCAGCATCAAGGCGGCAATGCCGACGAACAGCGCATAGATGCGCGGCCGGTCGAGCAGCAGCGCATTTCCGGAGATCCAGGCGGATGTGGCGCCGCCAAGCGCGAAGAGGAAGCCGTTGCGGTGCCCGAAGACCATCGATGCGGCCATCAGCCCGCCGATGATCAGCCCACCGAACACGATGATCACGGCAACGGCATATCTCTCGAAATCATTGCCGCTTCCCATGCTCGGGCCGATTGCGTTCAAGGTTGGCAGGTCGTCCGGATCGAAAGGGTTCGTCGACCCGTATTCGTCTTGACCGGCAGGCTCTCGCATCATTCGTTCTCCGTATAGCGGCAACAAATCATCAAGCCTTGCCGAGTGCAACCCGATCACGCTGCCTTGATGCGTTCGACCGGTCCTTGACGTCTTCAGGTGGCGGCTTGCTGCCGGCTTTTGGTTCTTGGCCGTCTTTGGTCTCTCAGGCAATCCAGGAAACGGCTGCCCAAAGGCGACCGTAGCTCCCTCTATCATGGAATGCATTCGTGGAGGAAAAATGATGCGGGGCGCGGATTGGGCTTCGCAAACCGTGATTCGGACGGTGACGTCGCACAGGGTTGTTGTACGGGCGAATCGCCTTGCGGCCAGTGGGCGTCTGCGCTTGGCATGCGGTTGCGTGAAAGTTGACTGGGCAGGCATCTTAAATATTGACTAGTATATTCATGTTTCATAGTCACCGGGCAGTGGTCACTGGAGACCAACCCCCGAAAAAGCAGGGCCGGCCGCATTGCAGAGAGACCAAGAGCCCCAGTCGAGAGCCGCGCCCGATCATTTGCGCAGCCGAATGACCCGGCGCCAGGCGCTCGGGCTTTTTACGCTGCCGTTCGCCGGCATGGGGTCCTCCACGGCTGAAGCCCGTCCGTTGCGCATCGTCTGCCTGGATGACGGGTTGACCGAGACCTTGCTCATGCTCGGTGTCAGCCCGGTCGCCATTGCCGATCGGGAGGTCTGGGAGAAATGGGTGGTCGAGCCGCGGCTGCCGCCCGACATTGCCGATCTCGGCACGTTGCTCGAGCCCAATCTCGAATTCCTGCAGCAGCTCAGGCCCGACATCATCCTGTCCATGCCGTATCTCGACGGCATCAAGCCGCTGCTCGAACGCGTGGCTCCAGTGACGACGATCGGGCTCTATACCGAGGCCGGGCAGCCCTATCGGCGCGCGCTCGAGGCGACGCGCCAGCTCGCCGGGCTTGTCGGCAAGGAAAGCGAAGGCGAGGCGCTGATCGCGGCGACAGACGCGTATCTTTTGGAGGTTCGCCAGCAACTGGCGCCGCTTTCGGCACGGCCGATCTATGTCGTCAGCTTCCTGGACCCCCGCAATGTGCGCGTCTACGGCGCAAAGAGCCTGTTTCAGGAGGTGTTCGACCGCATCGGGCTCAGCAACGCGTGGACGGCCGAGACCAACTATTGGGGGTTTTCGACCGTGGGCATCGACGGGCTGGCGACATCCAGCGATGCGCGCCTCGCCTATCTCGAACCCTTGCCTGAGGGCGCCGGCGGCACGCTGACCGAAAGTCCGGTCTGGAATGCCATGCCCTTCGTGCGCAACCGCTCGATCATGCGCCTTCCTGCCGTCCTGATGTTTGGCGCGCTTCCATCCGCGAGCCGTTTTGCCCGGGTCCTGGCATCGGCGATGACCGCGGAGGCCGCCCATGGCTGAGGATGCTGCCATTGCCCAAAGGGGGAAGCCTGCGTCGGCCGGCCGGGCCCCCGTGTGGAGCTTTTCCAGCAATCAGCCGGTAGGCGCGATCCTGCTTTGCGCGGTGCTGCTCGCGGCTGCGGCAGCGGCAACCGTCTCGAACCTCACCGTGCAACTGCCATCGGCGCTCTGGCTCCAATCGCTCGCCGCTCCCGACATCGCTGACATGCGGCAGGTGCTCGTCCACTATGCCTTCCTGCCCCGTCTTGCGATCAGCCTTTTGTGCGGTGCGGCGCTCGGGCTTGCCGGAACTGTCCTGCAGCAGGTTCTGCGCAACCCGCTCGCCTCGCCTGAAACCGTTGGCGTCTCGGCCGGCGCCTATCTGGCGCTGGCACTGGCGACGCTTCTGTCACCGTCCCTGCTTGCCTTCGGCCGCGAATGGGTGGCGCTGGCCGGCGCATTTATGGCCCTTGCCGCCGTCATCGCTCTGTCCTGGCACAAGGGCCTGTCGCCGCTTTCGGTGGTGCTGGCCGGGCTTGTGGTCAGCCTCTATGCCGGCGCCATCGGTGCCGCTCTCATCGTGCTGCGGCACGAATGGCTGGCCAGCCTGTTCATCTGGGGCGCCGGTTCGCTCGGCCAGCAGGACTGGTCGACGACGCTGTGGCTTTTGCCCCGCATCGGCGCAGCGGCGCTGGCGATCTTCTTCATGGTGCGGCCCCTGACCCTGCTTGGCCTCGACGATGAAGGCGCGCGCAGCCTTGGCGTGCCGCTCGGCGCCTATCGCTTCGCCGGACTGGCGGCCGCCGTCGCGCTGATCGCCTTTGTCGTTGCCGCTGTCGGCGTCATCGGCTTCGTCGGCCTGGCCGCGGCGACGCTCGCGCGCATCGGCGGTGGCCGGCGGCTTGGCCAACAGCTGGTGATGGCGCCGCTGATCGGCGGCGCGTTGCTGTGGGCCGCCGATCAAGGCGTGCAGATCGCCACCGGGCCGCAAGGCGACCTGCTGCCGACCGGAGCGATCACAGCACTTCTCGGTGCGCCGCTGCTGCTCTGGCTGCTGCCGCGCCTTGCGCTTGGCTCGGAAGCCCCGACCTTGATGGCCGTGCGCCTGCCGCGCGCAAGCCGGCCCGGCCTTGTTCTGATGGCACTCGGCCTGGCTCTGCTTCTGCTGCTCGGGCTGGCCCTGCTCTATGGACCGGGTCCGCATGGCTGGACCTTCGCCTTCGGCGACGAGCTGCAGCCTTTGCTGTCGTGGCGGTGGCCTCGCGTGCTTGCCGCGCTGAGTGCCGGGGCGATGCTGGCGCTTGCCGGGCTGATGATGCAGCGGCTGACCGGCAATCCGATGGCCAGCCCCGAAGTGCTGGGCATCAGCGCCGGTGCCGCCCTTGGCATGATGGTGGCGCTGTTTGCGCTCGTCGATGCCGGGCGCCCGGTTCAGACGGCGGCGGCAACGATCGGCGCCTTCGCCGCTTTGCTGGTGACGCTGGCGATCGGCCGTCGTGCCGCCTATGCGCCGGAGCGGCTGCTGCTTGCCGGCGTTGCCCTGACGGCCTTGTTCGACGCGCTGATCCTGGTGCTCACCGCGACCGGCGATCCTCGCGCCATGCTGCTGCTCAACTGGCTGACCGGTTCGACCTATGGCGTCGATGTCGGTGACGCCCTGCTGACCGGTGGTATCGCGGTCTGCCTCTTCGCGCTCGCGCCTGTCTTCGTGCGCTGGCTCGACATCCTGCCGCTCGGCTCCGCCGCCGTTCAGGGCCTTGGCATCAACCTGAAGAGGGCGCGGCTTCTCGTGCTGCTGGCCGTCGCGGCACTCACCGCGGCTTCGACGCTGATCGTCGGTCCGCTGACCTTCATCGGCCTTATGGCGCCGCATCTTGCTCGTCGCCTTGGCCTTTCCCGTGCGCTGCCGCAGGCCATTGGCGCGGTGCTCGCCGGCGCGCTGATCATGGTCGCCGCCGACTGGGTGGGCCGGATCGCCATCTTCCCGCGCCAGATCCCGGCCGGTCTCGTCGCCACGTTGATCGGCGGCCCGGTGCTGATGTGGCTGCTGCGCCGCCGCTGACCGTTTTGCCTGGAGATATCCATGTCCAAGATATCCATGTCCAACGCGACGCCAGCCCTGATCGCCAACACGGCGGTCCACGATCTTGTTCCGGCGCAGGGCGGCGCGCCCTGGCGGATATTCCTGCATGTGCCGTCCGGGCCGGTGCCCGAGGCCGGCTGGCCGGTCCTCTACATGACCGACGGCAACGCCGTCATCGGCACGGCGGTCGACGCTGTGCGCGCGCAGGCCTTCTATCCCACGGGCACCAATGTCGGCTGGGGCGTCATCGTCGCCATCGGCTATCCCGTCGACGGCGCCTATGATCCGCTGCGCCGCTCATGGGATCTCGGCCCGCCACCAGGCAAGACCTACCCGCCCTTCCACGAGGGCACGCCCGAAGTCCGGACCGGTGGGGCAGGGGAGTTCCTTGCCTTCATCGAGGATGAGCTGAAGCCGTGGGTCGCCAGCCGGGTCACGGTCGATGCCAGCCGCCAGGCGCTTTACGGCCATTCTTTCGGTGGCCTGTTTGCGCTCTACGCCCTGTTCACGCGGCCTTCTTCCTTTCAGACCTGGATCGCGGCGAGCCCCGCCATCTATTGGGAAGACCGTGCCATCGACCGCTTTCTCGAAGCCTTCGAGGCCGCCATTCCCGATGGTTTGGCGGCGACCATGATCCTGTCGGCCGGCGAGTACGAGACCGAGAAGCTGGCGCCGTTCCAGATTGGCGCCGAGGACGAGGAAAAGCGCCTGAAGCAGAAAAAGGTGACACGCACCGACGCATTCGCGCGGGCAATGGCGCAGCGTCTTGACGCTCTCCCGGGCGTGCGCGCCAGTTTCGAACTGCATGCCGGCGAGAACCACATGTCGATCCTGCCGGTCACCGTCAATCGCGCGGTGCAGGCGGCGTTTGCGGTGAGGAGGGACACCGCCCTTTGCTGAACGCCGCAGCAAGACGGTCGGCGCTGTCATTCCTGTGAAGGGGAGGCGCTCAATCGGCGGTAGGAGACGCCGCCGAAGTTTGCCGTCACAAAATCCGTGACGGACATCTTGCGCTTGCCTCCGTCGCTGCAGGCGTAAACCGGCCAACCGGCATCGCTGCATTCGCTGGCAGCGCAGATGCGCGCCAGGCAGTTGCCGATGGTCAGCCGGAAGCCGCCCTTGCCGGCGAAGCCTTGCAACAGGCTGCCGTCCGCCGAGCGCCATGTCCGCGCACGGAATTCCGCCCGCAAAAGCAGTGGTTCGAGAGGGACCGCAAGGTTGTTTTCGCCGGCACGCCCTGCGAGCTGCAGACGGAAGCGCGCCATTGCGGTCGCGTATGCAGTCACAAGATCGGCTTGGCGAAAATAGGCGGTTGCCAGGCTTGGGCGGTCAAGCAGATGAGACGTCCACTCGCCTGCCCCTACCGGCCTCACCAAGGCAACAAAGGCAAGAAAGGCGAAGCAAGCTCGTGACATTTCCAGCAGCCATATCTGTCTCGGCGTGCCGGTTTGCCCCCCGGTTGCCCTCCCATAACATCCCGCCAATCGGCGCCCGGCGCAAGCCGCTTGCTAAGGCAGTTCAGAAGGCCGCCGAGCAAGGGATCCTGGAGCCGAAGACGGTGACCCGCATCGACGAACCTGTGCGGGCGATCGCGAGAGGGTGGCGGTGTTTGCGGCAAGGGATCTTGACCAGCCCAGGGTTTCCTAGCCGATGCGAGCCGGCGGCAGCTCGAACAAAGTGGCGCCGTTCTCCCGGCCGCGCTCGACATAGCCGATGACGCCGAACCATCTTGCGACATCCGGCCCCTGGAGCCAACTGCGCGAATGGATGGCGAGGTTGCCGGCGAGCGCCTGGATATGCCTGATATGCCGCTTGCAGAAACGGACGGTCGTGGCCCGGAAGAAGTCCTCCCGTGCGGCGAACAGCGTGTCGGCGGCGTCGCTGTTCTCATGCCAGGCGATGATCGCCACGGCCTTGTCACCCTCGACAAGCGCGTGCGCGCGGCCCTCCTTCAAATTCATCATAAGGTTGTCGTAGGCGATCTTGCTGTCCTTGCCGGCAGCGACGTATTCGTCCGACATCCGCTTGGACAGACCGCGAAAGACATCCTCCAGATCCCCAAGCGTTGCTGCGCGTGCTCTCATTTCACCTCCTGCAGCCCCATTGGGCAGTTTGCCCTAGGGTTGAGGGGTGGCCAAGCAAATTAAATCCGCCGGCGGGCTAATGTGCGCAAAGTGATTCCACTTGGCGATGCAGGCGGCGGGCTGCCGGTGACCAAGACCGATCCGAATAGTTTGGTAAAAACCTTCACTTATGACGCCTTCTGCCGGCCCTATCAGGTCTCTCAGAGCGTCACCGGCGCCTATACCAAGACGCGCTTCGAGAACGAGGGCAATCCGGCGACACAGGCGCTGGTCAAGTACACCCCGCTGCCCAATGGCGCGAGTGGGGGCGCTGGCGAGGATTTTACCCGCTCCTTCTATGACGGGCTTGGCCGGGTCTATCGCGTGGAAACCCCCGGAGAGACGGCGGCCAGTGCAAGACGCATTGCCGAGACCGACTACGATCTTCGCGGCAATGTGCTGCGTACCGCCTTCCCGAGGTTCGTCGGTGAGACGGCACAGTGGACCACCAACAGCTACGACTGGGCCGACCGGTTGACAAAGACGATCAATCCGGATGCCAGCCAGCGCAGCTATCTGCACGACATCGCGACCGCAACCGGCACACCCAACCCCCGACTTTACGGGGTGACGCTGACCGATGAGCTCGGGCATTTGACCAGAACCCCATCGACGACACGCGGTGACATTGCCGGCATCATTCGCGACGTCGGTGGCCTCAATCTGCCGGAGAGCCGCAGCTACGATCTGCTCGGTCGGCTGATCGGCGTCACCGATCCCGGCGGCTCGAACTGGACCTATACCTACGACATGGTCGGCAACCGGCTATCGGCGTCGGATCCCGATCTGGGCACCTGGACCTATGTCTATGACACCGCCAACCGGCTGGTCAGCCAGACCGACGCCAGGGGCACGGTCACCACGCTCGCCTACGACCAGATGGACCGGCTGACGCTGAAGACGGCTACCGCGCCAGGCGGCAGTGCGGTGACGCAGACGCAGAACACCTATGATCAGGCGGCGGCTGGCTATTACAACATCGGCCAGTTGACCCGCTCGGAAAACGCGGCTGCCGTCCAGCTCTACAATTATGACGGTCTCGGCAAGGTTGCTCGCCAGGATGCCACGATCGCGGGGATCACCAACTATACGTTCAACGTCCACGACGGCTCCGGCCAGAACGTATATGTCCAGTACTTCCCTGTTCAACTCGACTTCGGTTCGAACGCCAACCGCCTGCAGTACACCGCCGGCAACAAGCTCGCCTCCGCCCCCGGCTTCATCACCTCGACGATTTACGAGGCCGATGGCCAGACCAAGGAGATCACCTACACCAATGGCGTCAAAACCTCCTTCACCTATTCGCCGACGCGGCGCTGGGTGACGCGTGTCACCACGGCACGAGGCGCCACCATCCTGCTCGACGATCAGTACGCGCGTGACAGCGTCGGCCGCATCACCGGCACCACGGGGCTGACCGCCTCCGACAGCTGGACCTATGGCTATGACAATGCCGATCGGCTGACGGCGAGCACCAATCTTGGCAATATGGCGCTCAGCGAGACTTTTGCCTATGCTGCCAACGACAATCTGACCTCACGCACCCGTGTGGCCGGCACCTACACCTATCCGGCAGCGACAGCGCCACGTCCGCATGCGCCAATAAGTGTCGGCGCCAATGCGATGGCCTATGACGCCAATGGCAATTTGGCCTCGGACGGCAGCCGAACGCTGATCTGGGACGAAGCCAACCGGTTAAAGACGGTCACGCGCGCCTCCAACACCGTCAATCTCGCCTATGGACCGGACGGAGCGCGAGCCAAGAAGTCATCGAGCTTCGCCACGACGCTTTATCCCGACGCCAATGTCGAGATCGATCCGGCGACACCGGGCGCAGAGATCTACACCCGCTATCCGCATCCCGACATCAAGGTCGTCGGCACGACCAAATACTTCCTGCACCGCGAGCATCTTGCCTCGGTGCGCCAGGTCACCGACATGACGGGCACTGTCGTCGATAGCACCAGCTACGCCACCTATGGCGAGAGCCTCAACACCGGCTTCCAGACCCAAAAGAACTACATCGGCGAACGCTTCGATCCCGAGACCGGACTGCTGTATCTCAATGCACGGTACATGGATCCGGTGCTGGGGAGGTTTGTTCCCACGGATCCGGAGGGCACTGAGGACAAGGCCTCGCCATGACCCGGAAGGATGGGGTAATGATCGGCGGCGTGATCAGGCTGGCAGCGACTCTGCTCCTGATGCTGGCAGCGAGCGGCCTGTCCAGGGCCGACGACATCGACCGGTCGCGTCCGGCTGCCTTTGTGCAGGCCTTGGTCAATGTACCCGAAGGGAAAGCCGACTTTGCCCGCGCCAAGCTGGCTGTCGACAAGTTCGTTGATCCCTCCATCGATGAGGTTGCCGGGCTTGTCGTAATTGACAGCATGGCGGCGACGGTCAACAAGATGCTCAACACATTGCCCTCGGAGGCTGCTTCGACCAGCGTGGAGAAGATGAAGGCTCTGCGCACCTTCCTCTATGAGGGCGGCTGGTGGAACAATGGCCGGCCTTTCGAATATGACCTCTCCGACTCCTACGGCCAGAAGCCCAGCTCGCAGTCGCTGCCCAACTATCTCGCGACGAGAAAGGGCAATTGCGTCTCGATGCCGGCGCTGTTCCTCATCCTGGGCAAGCGGCTCGGCCTCGACGTGACGCTGTCGATCGCGCCGCTGCATATCTTCATAAAGTTCAACGACGACGCGACGGGCAAGACCTGGAACCTCGAGACCACCAGCGGCGCGGGGTTCACACGCGACGCATGGTATCGGCAGAAGCTCGAGATGACCGACGAGGCGATCGCCAACGGCGTCTATCTCAAGGCGCTTTCGCAGCGCGAGGCGCTGTCGATCCTCGCGACACCGATCCTCGACACTCTGATTGCCACTGGCCGCTACGAAGACGCGGTCGCCGTCGCCGATGTGCTGATCGAGGCCTATCCGGCCAACGCCTACACGTTGGTGAAGAAGGGCACGGCCTATTACCGGCTGCTCGATGCAAACATCATCCAGAAATACCCGAAGCAGGGCGACATTCCGGCCGACCGGATCGCCTATGCGAACGGTCTTTACAAAGCCAACCGGGAAGCCTTCGCCAGGGCAGAAGCCCTCGGGTGGCGTGAGCCGAAGCTGAACTATACGGCAAAAATCGAATAGCCAAGGGGATGCAATGATAAAGTCTAGCGGAGCAAAAATGATCCAGCGCATTCTTGCGATAATTCTGACTACATCCATGTTGGCTTCCGGCCCAGCCAGAGCGTACGCTACGTACGGAGTTCATCTGCCGCAATACGACGCAAATGCCGATATCCAGCCTGTTCGCTTCATCTCGCCCGATCCGATGGACCCAACGGTACCAAGTGTCGGCACCAACCGATATGCCTATGCTGGAAACGACCCAGTCAACAAGAGCGACCAGAATGGACTCTGTCCTGTTTGCATAGGCATCGCTATAGGTGCGACGGTCTCATACTTTAGCGGCACGACGGAGGCGAATACCCCAGAAACGCCAGACGATGTCTCCCAAACAAGCGAAACTATGGCCATGGCCAACATGGTCCTTGGTGCGACCACGGCAGGTCCGGCTCGCAGCTTGGCCATGGCTACTGAGCGATCTGGCTTCAGTTTTGCCCAGAGGACTTATGATGACGCGTTTAGCTACGGAAAAGAAGGCGGCCAAGCAGCATACTCAAAGATTGCCGGGAGTAAGATCAAAACTGTTGATGACCTTGCCAATGCAATTAGCGCCGGAAAAGTTAACCCAAGCAAGATTTCCGTCGATGTTGGCACAGTTGGCGGGAAGACATATATAATGAATACCAGAACGGCAGTTGCTTTGGACAAGGCGGGTATCTCCCGTTCCAAATGGACGATAGTAGACAAGACGAAGGACAAAGCAGCAATGAAGCGGCTTTCCGACCAGTTAGAACGGAATAATGTAACTCCCGGACGGACTATTTCAAAAGTGACCAGTAAGTCAGAGTCTCTGGGGGGGCAGGCATCACAGGCAACAGAATCGTCAGGCGGCGGACTTCTTGGTGCGATAGGGAAAGCGACGGGTCTCTGGTAGCTGTAGATATCCTTCTTCGACCAATTGGCTTACGGTAGAGGAACTTGTGTAAGCCACGGCGCCTCATCGCTTTCTTCCAAATTCGGAACTCTGCCCACCGAGTGCCAGGGGCAGGCGGCTTGAGAAAATCTCCGCGGCCACGGCTCTCGCTCTCTACGGTCGCCTCCTCAAATGTTGGATAGATGCGCGTGACCTATAAATCTCTATCGACGTTAGTCGAAGTCGAAAACTTCGCCCCGATGCTCACCACCTAACTCGTTTGATTGATGCCAACTCAGCCAAATTGGCTCTGAGGCTGCACCTGCAAGAATTAATTTGTCCAAAAGCACCCGAGCTAGCCATGCGGCTTCTGGAGAAAGACTATCGTCATCCACGTAGCAGTCTAGTCTGCAATGGGGGAAATATCCTTCCGGAGGGATTTCCGGCCGCGACACGTAGAAGCGGCCTACAGGTGTGCTGACTGATCCGCCGGATCTATTTCGCGAAATATGGAAGATCACCCCGTTCTGAAAAAGCCCGGCTGCATCAGAAACGGCATAGTAGTCAGGACTTAAATTTAAGTTGGTCATCGTGATACGATATGCAGGTCCAAAGACTCTGTCTAGGCATTAGGTTTCTCGGGCGCAGCTACGGAGAGGTTTGAGCGCCACGCAACAGTCTCGACAAGGCCCCCAAAAGCCGTCCCATGTCCTATCTGTTTTCGATCGGGGAGCGATCCAGCCAATTAGCAACCGCTCTTCGACCGCCATCCAGATCAGCAACGCGGTTGCCCGATGCAACCTGCCGACCAACCCTGTGGATAGACCCCAAACACCTGCATCATTCCCGACATGCGCTTGCACGAATCCCTAGAGTAAAAACGCAGGGGAATCGGGTGGATGTCGAGCAAGTCGAGTCATTGCGTGGTGTTGTTCACACTGCTGGCTGTTGCCAGTTGCACCTCCGCGCCGGGCAAGGACTTTTTCACAGAAACCATCGACAGCCTGCACGCCAAGAACTCGCCCTTGCGGGCGGGCTACACCGGACCCGGTGCCGTCACGTCGACCGCCGGCCAGGCGCAGCGCTTCAACGGCACGCAGTATCAGGGCTCGGGCCAGTTCGTCTCCTCCGGCGCGCCGGTCACCAAGGTGACGACAGATGGTTCGGGCCAATTCGAGCTCAATCTGATCAATGCGCCGATCACCGAGGCGGCCAAGGCGGTGCTCGGCGATGCCCTGCACCTCAACTACATCGTCGACCCGCGCGTGCAGGGCACGGTGACGCTGCAGACCTCGCAGCCGGTGTCGAAGGATGCGCTGGTCGACATCCTGCAATCGGCGCTTGCGGTCAACGGCGCCGGCATCACCAACCGCGCCGGCACCTACCAGGTCGTGCCACTTGCCGAGATCATGTCCAGCACCCCGCCGGTCAGCGTGCCCTCGGTTTCGCCGTCCGGACCCGGCGTCAAGGTGCAGGTGCTGCAGCTGCAATTCATCGCCGCCGACGAGATGAAGACCATTCTCGAACCGATCACCCGGCAGGGCTCGGTGCTGCGGGTCGATTCCACCCGCAACCTGATCACCGTCGCCGGCAACGACAGCGACCTCAATGCCATCCGCGAAGCGGTTTCGGTGTTCGACGTCGACTGGATGCGCGGCATGTCGGTGGCGCTGCACCCGCTGAAGACCTCCAAGCCGGAGGCGGTCGCCGCCGAGCTCGATTCGATCTTCGGCACCAAGGAAGGGCCGGGCGCCAAGCTCATCCAGTTCATCCCCAACGACAGGCTGAATTCGGTGCTGGTGATCACCTCGCGCCCAGCCTATCTCGCCCGCGCCGCTGCCTGGATCAACAAGCTCGATAAGCTCGCCGAAACCAGCGAGGATCAGCTTTTCGTCTACCAGATCCAGAACCGCCCGGCCAAGGAACTGGCCGCGGTGCTGAGTTCCGTCCTCGGCACCTCGGTCAAAACCGAGGGCGATTCAGGCGGCTCCAACGTGTCGCCCGACCAGACGCCCATCGCTATGCAGTCGGACGGCGTCACACCGGTGCCGATGACCGGTCCGTCGCCGTCGATGCCGATGGCGGACGGACAGCCGCCGGCGCATGCCACGGTCGTCGCCGATATCGAAAACAATGCGCTTTTGATCCAGACCACGGCGCGTGACTACGAACGCATCGAGCAGATCCTGAGCAAGGTCGACGTGCTGCCGACGCAGGTCATGCTGGAAGCCGTCATCGCCGAAGTCACGCTCAACGACGATTTGAAATACGGCCTGCGCTGGTTCTTCGAAAATGGCGGCATGAAGATCTCGGTGTCCGACGTGGCAAAGGGCGTTGCCGCGGCAGCGCTGCCTGGCTTCAACTGGAGCTACGCAACCGACAACATCCAGGTGACGCTGAATGCACTGTCCAGCATCACCGACGTCAATGTCATCTCGGCGCCGACCATCATGGCGCTGAACAACCAGAAAGCGGTGCTGCAGGTCGGCGACCAGGTGCCGATTGCGACACGGCAAGTGGTCGACCAGACACTCGGCAGCTCGCCGGTCGTCTCGGTCGAGATGAAGGACACCGGCGTCATCCTGACGGTGACGCCACGCATCAACAATGCCGGCAGGGTCATGCTCGACATCGAGCAGGAGGTCAGCAACGTGACCAAGACGACCAGCTCCGGCATCGATTCGCCGACCATCCAGCAGCGCAAGATCCAGACCCGCGTTCTGGTCAATGACGGCGAGAGCCTGGCGCTGGGCGGCCTCATCCAGTCGCGCAACAATGTCGACCGCACGCAAGTGCCCATCCTCGGCGATATCCCGATCATCGGCAACGCGTTCAAGCAGAAGACAGACAGCATCGGACGCACCGAACTGATCATCTTCATCAGGCCGCATGTCGTGCGCGACATCAACGAAGCCCGCGAAGTGACGGATGAATTCCGCGGCAAGATCAGCCTGCAGACGCCGATCCAGAAGCGGCGCGGCGGCACCAAGCTGCAACAGGACCTGAAGAGACTGGCGTATTGACGATGGCTGCGCACCCATCCCTCGTGTTGGCTGCGACGATCGCCCTGGCGGCTATTCTCTGCGCTATTTCGATCGCCGATTTCCGCCGGCAGGTCATCCCGGACGGGCTCAACCTGGCTCTCGCCGGCATCGGCCTTGCCTATCAGGTGGCGACCGACGCGAACGGGCTGCCGGTGCATATCCTGTTCGCCGCCGCGACCTTTGCGGCTGCTTGGGCGATCCGTCGCGGCCATTTCCTGATGACCGGCAGGATTGGCCTCGGCCTCGGCGATGTGAAGATGCTGGCCGCCGCGGCATGCTGGATCAGCCCGCTGCTGTTGCCGGTGCTGCTGTTCATCGCCAGCGCCAGCGCTCTGCTGTTCGTCGGCGGGCACGTGGTTGCGACAGGTCCGGCAGCGGCGAAGGCACGTGTCGCCTTCGGTCCGTTCATCGCCATCGGCCTCGGCTGCAGCTGGGCGCTGGAGCAATTTGCAGGTTTGGACATGGGACTGCCGTGATGATCACTCTGCGCCTCACCCCTGAAAAATCCGCCCGCCAACGCGACGATCGCGACAGCGGCTTCACGCTGGTCGAGCTTCTGGTCGTGCTCGCCATCATCGCCTTGATCGCGACGCTCGCCGCCCCTCAGGTGCTGCGCTATCTCGGCTCGGCCAGGACCAACGCTGCCAAGGCGCAGGTCCGCAACATCGAAAGCGCGCTCGAACTCTACTATGTCGACAATGCGAAATATCCGACCGCGGAGGAGGGGCTCTCGGCCCTGGTCACGGCGCCCACCGGCGAAGCGCGCTGGAACGGCCCCTATCTCAAGGGCACGACCGGTCTGAAGGATCCGTGGGGGAGGCCTTATGCCTACGAGGTGAAGGCCGACGCCAGCGGCGTGGTTATCCGTAGCCTTGGAAAAGACGGCAAGCCGGATGGAACCGGCGAAGACCAGGACGTCAGCAACTGACTTTTCTGCTCTAATTTTTTGTTTTAGCGCAATTCCGGACGAAAAACCGTTTCACACTTTTCCTGGAATTGCTCTATGGGCGCTGTGTTTCGGTCGTGCGCGGCAGCTGCTGGGCATTTGCCAGGTCGAGGCGGGCAAAACCTCTCGCCGAATAGGCGACACCATCGCGCAGGACCGAGACGGTGAACCGCACGGCGGCGGGCAGGCGCCGCGGCGCATTCCAGTTCGGCAACCACGATGAGGCTGTCGCCGAACCGTCGAGATATTCGAATCTTATAGCGCTTACGCCGCCGAGCAGCCGCACCGGTTCGCTCTGCGTCGACGTGCCGGCTCCGCCGCCGCGCCGCGTTTTCTGAACAATGGCCAGCGCACTTCCGCCAAGCGAAACGGCAATTTCGCGCAGCGCGGAGGATTTGAAGCCGATCGCCTGAACGGCGTTGAATTCGATCCGGGCAGCATCGCCGTTGAGATAGAGCACCTGGTCCGGCGACGACTTCGACAATGGCAATGGCTCGGCGTGGCTGATCGCCGTTTCCAGAAACCGTGATGCGGCATCGACCTCCATCTGGAACTCGGTTGCCTTTTCGATGCGCACCATCGTCCGGGCCTGACCGAGGAAGACCATCATCAGCGATGTGATCACGCCGATCATGGCCAGTCCGACCAGCACGTCGATCAGCGCAAATCCGTCGGTCGATGTCGGTGGCTGCGGTTTGCCTGAAAGCCGTCCCGGCGGGCGGATGGTGGCGAGCTTCGAGCGAGCGCGGACGAACAGGCCGCTCATGGAGCACCCGGCTCGCGCACCGGCACGAAGGTCAGAAACGGCCCGCCTCGAAACGCACCTGTCTTCTCGATGAGAACGGCGGTCACCTTGGCCTTCGACATTTCTATCGTGCGGGTCTTCAGGGTCCAGCCGGATGGCGCCGTGGTTTGCACACGGGCTTCGTAGTCTGCCAGCATCACGCGCACGGTCCTGGCGGCTTCGACCTGGCGCTTGGCAGCCGTGATGCTGCGGGACGCCAGCACGATCGACTGGCTGGCGATGCCAAGCACCAGCGCCAGGATCGTCATGGCGACGATCATCTCCAGGATCGAAAATCCGTCTTCGGGGGAAGGCTGCGGCGATGGCGCTGTCATGGCAGTGCGCGCCAGGTTGAAAGCCCGGTCAGCCAGTTGACCGCGATGCGCGCGGTCCTCCCTTTTCGCTCGAGGGCAATGTCCATGCCCGAAGCGCTGCCATCGGGAAGGAAGGTCAGGACCGTCTGACGGTCGGCAATGACGGTCTCCTGGCCGGTGGTCACGGTCATCTTGACATCGTCCGGCAAAGTGAGCGTGTCGCGCTCGCCAAAACGAAAGGCGCGGGCGCCGAGATCGACGACGACCTGCTTCGGCCTGGCGGCGGCGATCGCCGATGTGCGCGACAGGCGCAGCCGCATGGTGATCTCGCCGGCCAGCGTCTCCAGGTCCTTGGTGCGATAGTTGCTGACCAGCCCCGGTGCGGCGATGGCCGCGACGAGGGCCATGATCGCCAGCACGACCAGCATTTCGACCAGGGTAAATCCGGCCGTTGCTGGTGCCGGTGCGCCGGCTCTCGGCGCGGCTGTCATTGCAGCGCCAGATCGTTGATGCTGAGGATCGTCGTCATCACCGAAATGACCAGGCTGCCGACGAGAAACCCGAGCGAAATCGTCAGCGCCGGGGTCAGCAGCTTCAGCACCGTGTCGATGCGCCGCGTCAGTGTCAGCTGGAGCATTTTGGCCGCCCGATCCAGGACCACGGGAAGGGCGTTGGCCTCTTCGCCGAGGGAGACCAGCGACATCGTCGCGTGATCGAAAATTCCCGCCTTGACGATCGCGCCATGCAGGCGGGCGCCATTGGCAACGGTTTCTTCGATTGCTGCAAAGCTCGCCGCCAGTGAACTCTGCCTGGAAACGTTGGCGGCCAGGCCAAGCGCTTCGGTCATCGTCACGCCATTGCCGAGCAGCAGCGCAAGCGTTTCCAGATAGCGCGCGATCACGGCATCCCTGACCAGCGCGCCGATCAGCGGGATCTTCAACAGCCAATGCGAGAGCCGTTTCCTGACGCCGGTGGACCGCGACAGAAAAAGCCACGCAAGCAAGCCGAGGACCGCTGCCAGCGGGAAGACGAACGGATAGTCGCGGAACACAGTGCCGAATGCCGACAGCACGGTCATGGTGAACGGCTTGGGGGCGGATGAACCTTCGAAGATCGGTTCCAGCGCCGGCACCAGGACCGTCGCCAGAATGACCAGCGCTCCGCTCATGACCAGCAGCAGGAAGGCGGGATAGGCCAGGGCCTCGATGATGGCCGCACGGCGCTTGGCCGTGGCCTCATATGTGTCGGCCAGCCGCTGGCATATATAGGCCATCTTGCCGCTGCGCTCGCCGCTGGCGAGCAGAGCGGCGACGTCGGAGGTGATGCCCCGCAGGCCGGCAAATGCTTCGGCGATTGGCCGGCCGCCGGTCGTCAGATCGAGCACCGATTGCAGTTGCTGACGCCGTTGACCGTTGGCTTCGCCCGAAATCACCGCGCCTAGGGCGCGGTCGACGGTGAAGCCGGCGTTCAGAAGCACCGAAAGCTCGGAAAACAGACGGCTCAGATCGACTTTCCGGGTGAACGTCAGCGCGCTGCGTCCCGGCAGGCGAAGCTGCTGCTTGTCGCCGGTCACGGGCGCAAGATGATAGGAACGGCGGCCCTGCTGCGCCAGTTTGCGGGCCGCTTCCTGCTTGGTCGACGCATCGAGAACGCCGGTCTCGGTGCTGCCGTCGACCAGATAGGCGCGATAGGCAAAGGCCGGCATCAGCCGCCTCCCGAGAGATCGATGACACGCCGGACTTCGTCCATCGTGGTGACCTGCGACCGGGCAAGGGCGGTTGCGTGCACCGATATCGGCACGAGGCCGTCCTCGGCGGCAATTTTCCCGATCTCCATTTCGCCGGCGCCCTGGTCGATGAGCTCGGCGATGCGCGGCGACACTTGCAGCATTTCGTAGGTCACCGTGCGCCCGCTGTAGCCAGAGCCATTGCAGGTGCGGCAGGCCGGACCGGTCTGGTCCGCGCCGTGGCAGGTCGGGCAGATGCGCCGCAACAGCCTTTGTGCAATGACGCCCCGGATCGTGGCGCCGAGCAGATAGCCGTCGATGCCCATGTCGCGAAGCCGCGTCAGCGCGCCCGCGGCACTGTTGGTGTGAAGGGTCGAAAACACCAGATGTCCGGTTAGGGCCGCCTGGACCGCGACCTGCGCCGTCTCGCGATCGCGAATTTCACCGAGCAGGATGATGTCGGGATCTTGCCGTAGGATCGAACGCAGCGCGGCGGCAAAGTCGAGGTCGATCGCCGGATTGACCTGCAGCTGGGTGATGCCGGCCATTCGGTACTCGACCGGGTCCTCGACGGTGAAGATCTTGACGTCCGGCCGCGAGCGCTCGGCGAGGATGGAATAGAGCGTCGTCGTCTTGCCGCTGCCGGTCGGCCCGGTGATCAGCACGATGCCGTTGGCGGCTTGCGACATGGAGCGGATCTTGGCCTGCGCAGCGTCGTCGAAACCCAGTTTCTCCAAATTCAATTCGACGCCGGCGCGGTCGAGAATTCGAAGTACGATGGCTTCGCCGTGAATCGACGGAATGACCGAGACACGCAGGTCGACATCGCGGCCGCGCACGGCGATGCGCATGCGCCCATCCTGCGGCAGGCGCCGTTCGGCAATGTTGAGCCGCGACAGGATCTTGATGCGGGTGGAGATGCCGGACAGCATTGCGATCGAGGAGGTGTCGACGGTCGACAGCATGCCGTCATGCCTGAAGCGGATGCGGACGTGATCCTCGAGCGGCTCGATGTGGATGTCGGTGGCTCTTGCATCGACCGCCTTATGGATCGTCTCCGCGACGAAGCGGACGATCGGCGCCTCGCGGGCAAAATCCTTCAGCCGTTCGAGGTCGTCGGGACCGAAATCCAGGATTTCGCCACCGCCACCGCCATTTGAAACGGCGGCCAGCGCCGATTGCTCGATGCGGTCTATGCATTCAGTGATCACACGCCTTGGCAGGATGCGCAGGGCCAGTGTCCGCTCATAGTGAAAGGCGAGCGCGTCGATGGTTGCCGAAGAGAACGGATCGGCCACGGCGACAACCAGCCGCTCGGCATCCATCTGCAGTGGCAGGATGGCGTTTTCCCTGAGATAGACCAGCGGCACGCCTGCCAGCATTTCGGGGCTGACCTGTTCGGGAATCTCGACCCGCGTCGGTGCCTGGAGGTAGCGGCTGAGACTGTTGGCAAGCTCCTGCTCACCGATCAGCCCGAGTTCGGTCATCACCGTATCGAAGGGATGTCCTGACGTTCGCGATGCTCCCAAAGCGCGTTGGGCCGCGTGTGCGGTCAGCACCTTCTCGCCTTCGAGAAAGGCCAGGAACGTCTCGATCCCCTGAGGCGGGACGGGAGCGTTCATGAGCTCCACTCCTGCAGGAGCTGTGCGGCCTCGGTGCCGAAAAGCACCCCGCAGCCGGCACTGCCGACGACTGCCGGCAATGTGCCCGCGTCACGCGCCGGGCTTCGCGAGACGCGCCAGAACGCCGTGTCGCTGACCGGAGGTTTCTCGATGATAAACCCGGCTTCGCCCGTGATGCCGGATCCGTCGCGTCTGACGACCACGTCGACCGTGTAGGCCGATGCCTCGGCCGCCTGAACGATCGCTGCGCTGGAGCCGGTGGCAAGAGCAGCGCGAAGACGGCTCGGCGCACGATCGGCGCTGATCGTGCCGCGCTTCGAGTTGACCGTGAAGGCGGCATGGAGGGACTGCAGGGACAATGACGCAAGTGCCGAGAATTCCTGCAGCTCAGACACCGATTCGAATGGCGCCTGCTTGTCCTCAGGCGGCCCGACGGCGCTTCTGGGTCGGGGTTGGACGGCGAACAGCTTGGCGTTATCGCGAAAGCGGACCGTAGCCTCGGCCAGCGCCTGCGACGCCTGCGGCTCGAAGCCGAGCGACGCAAAGCCGAGTGCCAGCAAATGGTCGTCGGCGGCATTGAGATCGATCAGCCCGCCATGATCCTGGACGCGCACATCGAAGCTGAACGCACCCGACCGGCACGCTGCCGGCGTGGAATCCAACGCAAATGTCTTTGTTCCCGTGCCACCGGTCAATTGGCTCGCAACCACATTGCCCAGGCCCTCGGCAAGCAGCGACAGGCGCTCCTGCTCGACCTCGTTGTTGGCGATCATCAGCCGCGTCTTCGCCGTCACGGCAAAGGGAACGACGATCGCCGAGACGATCAGCATGAACACCAGCACGGCGACCAGCGAAAAACCGCTGCTTGCACTTTCGTCGCCTGCGCTTGCCCTGTCATGAGAAGTGCGGCCGCTCATAATTCCGGGACCGGCGGTGGTGGAGGGGGCGGTGGTGGTGGCGGGAGGTTCTTCCATGGCGGATAAAGCAGGATGCGCGCCACCTTGCCGTCCCGCTCGAGCACGGCCTGATCCTTGTCGATCGCCGACACCTTCCAGCCATCGACGGTCTCGCCATTGCCATACCAGACAGCCGCGTCGCTGCCAGCGACGCGCAGCAGCGCCTTTGCCGCTCCGCCGTTTCTGCTGATGCCCAGCAGCGATGGTGCAGCGGCCGGTGCGGCTTCGGGCGGTGGCGTCGGCTGCTCGGCCGGTGCGACGGCAACCTCCACCGGCTGCGGCGCTGCCGGCGGCGGAACGATTTTCCGGCGGGTCGGCGTGAACAGCGGACGCTGGAACGTCTCGCTGAAATCGCCGGCCTCGGGAAACTGCAGCGATCCCGCCGCTGATGCCAATGCGCCGTCACGGCCTTTCCCGGAGGCGATGGGCGTGATGTCGACCGGCGTGTTGTAGAGCGCGACATTGACCAGGACGAGCCCCGCCATCATAGCCGCAATCGCCAGGCCGGCGATTTTCCGGGTCATGGCTTGACCCCACTGGCCGCCGGCGCGGCTTGCGTTTGCAGCGGGCCGTAAAGCAGGATCTCGGCAAAGATCTCGGGGTCGCCGCTGCGCCCGGCAGCCGGTCCGACATCGGTCGTGCGCACCGTGGCTTCGCGAATGAACAGCACCGGAAGCGAGGTTTCGATAGCCAGGACGGCGTTGTGAATGCCCTCCAGCGGCCCCGAAAGATTGGCCCGCAAACCGATGAAATCCACGCCGGCTTCAGTGAGCACCGGCGCATTGCCGGCCGAAAGCACGTTCACGCCATTGGCGACTGCGATTGCGTTCAGCCGCTTCTGCAGCCCGCCGCGAATGATGGCTTCGCTCTCGCCGGTGAGAAATTCGGGATTTGCCGCTGTCACCTGACTGGCGGTGCTGTCGAGGCGCTTGGCCAGTGCAGCCACGCTCTGCAACTGACCGAGAAGCTCGCGCTTTTCCTCGATCCCGGCTTGCGCCGAGGCGACGCTGTCGAGTGCCGCGAACACCACCCACGCCAAGACAACGGCCGTCACGGCTGCAAGGGCCAGCGCAATCAGGCGGCGGACCAGCGGCCTTGTGTTGAGGATGGCGGAGAGCACCGTCAGAGCGCTCCGATCTTGGCTGAAATGGTGAAGTGTTCACCCTCTTGACCGGGAACCTTGACCACCGGGGCTGCGAATTCGGGAGCGGAAAACAGTGGTGAGGCGTCGAGCGGCTGGATCAGTTCGGCTGCCGAGGCGGAAAAGCCAGTGATGGTCAGGTCGTCGCCCTTGGCCGAAAGATCAGTCAGCCATGTCGTGTCGGGCAGCAGGTGCGTCAGCTCGGCCCAGACGCGCACCAGCGAGGCCGTGGTCTTCTTTTCCTGACGGATTTTCTCGATCTGATCGATGCCGGCCCGACGCTTCTGCAGCGAGGTGCGCGCTGCCTTGGCCAGCACCTGCGCATCGGCGATCTGCGCGTCCAGTTCGGCACCCGCCTGCCAGCTGCGCCAGTGCGCATGGGCGAAGGTGACGAGCACTGCCCCGGCCAGCATAGAACAGGCCGTTACCCAGACGGTTCTGCCGCGCCGGTCGCGCGCGCTCGGCGGCCAGATGGCGGCGAGGCTGAGCGGATCGGCGCGCAACGTGTTTTCGGGCTGCGACAGCGACAGGCATCGCACCGAGCCACCGGCCCGGCGGACGGCGTCCAGCACGGCGGCTAGCGTCTTCACCTTGACGACGTGGTAGGAGCTGTCCTGGTCAATGGGCTTGCCGAAGACGACATGCACCTGCGCCGGATCGATCGGCGTCGAGGCCAGAAGATCAAGCTCGGCCATGTCGCGGGCCTGCCGAAGCGGGAGCCGCCTGGGGGCGAGTTGCCGGGGCAGGAACAGGCCGGGCTGAACCAGGATATCGAAGGTCGGCCGCTTGCGCCGAGACCCGCCTTGAAGAAGCGCCAGAATCTCGTCCGAGGACGCCGTGAGCGCCAACGGAATCGACTGAAACTCCGGTGCATTGGCCTCGCGCACGCGGATGCCGTCATCCGCCAGGGTGACGATCCAGTCGGCGGTGGAAGCTTGCTGCTTGGTGGGAACAACCCGCGTCCAGACCCCTCGCAACTCATCGAGCCACCAGTCGAAAAAATCCAGAACCTGCGCGTTGAGTGTCGCCACAACCAACCACCCGCCACCACAGCTGATTCTCGCCGAGGTTTTCAAGGTGAGACTACTACAGATGGTGGTGTGATGCGGATATTTGCAAAGCCGCTGGAGGCTGATTAGTCACAGCTTTTGCTGGTTGGTTTGGTATCAGGCACCATGCACAGATGCCGACATCGGCGGTGTGGCAATGCTCGACCAGCAGGTTTTTGTAGAGCGCATAGTCTTGCGGCGTGAAAAACACCTACCGCGCTGGGTCACGTGGTGCGGCAGACCGGAACGACAATGCGGGCAAGGCGAGCCATGCTGGCAGTCGACACGCAATGAAGGCCGGACGAACGCGAAAAAAGTGCGCTGTCACCGTAATCACACTGTAATCAATTATCCGCATCAGTTAATTCAAGCCTTTATCTAACGACTTTAAAAACCCTTCTACCAAGTCCTGAGTGATGGGTCCATTCAGCGCGGAACTAGCAAGCGTAAAAATGACATCCGAAATCCAAGACTCGCTTTCGTCTTCATAGCGAATATCTTCCCTCAATTCGATTGCGTCCGCCCACTCCTCAAGCTCTTCAGCTCTAAGCTTTCCATCCAAATATCGAATTAAAATATTCGATACATCACTCCGGCTAAGTACATAAGGATCTCCGTTATATTCCCACTCAAATTCGCTGAGCCTTTCAATGAATACGGATGGGGAGCCATTCTCGAGCATTACAAGTCTCTTCACCGCGTCCATGCGCCGCTGGTTATCAGGTCTATTACTCACTGGTTGGAGCCTCCAGCTTTTTTGTCTGCGCTCCATCGGAGCCGGATTTAGCTTTTTCAGCGTCTGACATTTCTGCGAGTTTGTCTTTGGTTGATCGAACACTTTCTTACTAAATTTAGACGTTTTGCCATCACGCGACACGACCTTGTGGTAAGTCGCGTAGGGTGGTGGCGAAGCTCGAGGATTTTTTCGCGCGCGCTCCGTCGGGTCCATAAGCGAGGTTGACAGTGTTGGAGGCGAGCGTGACCGTCTTCAGCCGGTTGGCCTCGTCCCAGGCGAGCGTGCGGCTGCCGTCTGAGGTTAGGTTGCCATTGGCATCATAGGCCATGGCATTGGGGCCGACACTTGTTGGCGCATGCGGACGCGCGGCTGTCGCTGCCGGATATGTGTAGGTGCCCGCGACACGCGTCCGCGAGGTCATGTTGTCGTTGGCGGCATAGACGAAGGCTTCGCTGAGCGCGGTGTTGCCCAGATTGGTGCTTGCCGTCAGTCGGTCGGCATTGTCGTAGCCATAGGTCCAACTGTCGGCAGCGGTGAGCCCCGTGGTGCCGGTGATGCGGCCGACGCTGTCGCGCGCATCCGCGTGACATACTCCTCGGCGACCAAGGCGAAGGTGGTGCGTGCTTCCGTGATGGCGGCAGTCTTCTCCTCTTTGCGTTTGGTGGAGGGGTTGATGCCGGCGATCAACAGCCTCTTGGCGTCGTCGCGCTTTCCTCTCGCGTCGAGAAGTGACACCAGCGGGTATTTTCCAAAGGAGAGGATATTCCTTCTCAGGTATCGGTACCGCAGTTGCCAGAGTTTGGAGCCGTTGTTCCGGACGAGATTAAGCCCGTCGCCATCAGCAAGACGATACGGCTTGTCTTTGGGCTTAGCGTTCTTGCAGGCGAAGTCGGAGAGAGACATGCAGGCTCCAACCACTCCAAAACCCCTTCGGGCCAAAAGTGTTACCCATGTCTCCGGTATAAACCGTAACCTATGTGTCCGGAACGGACCAACGGGAAAATGGTGCCCAGAGGCGGAATCCAAGCAGAGAAAATAGCACTTGGTTTCTCAATCGCCTAGCTATGAAGCAGCAGCAGCGCTGACCAACATAAATACCAACAAAATATTTCTGTGGATTGGTTCGGTTCCCGAACATTGCCTTTCGGTCCGACGCCACCGGACCTTAGATGCAGTCGAGCATCGCAGCGACTTATCACCTATCCATCGACAATCAGGTCACATGTATTTGCCATGCGATGTTGCAACTTGGACAGAGTGTCCCCTGCGGACAACATTCTGAACGACTGCTTCGCCCCTCATCGCAGCCATTAAAGTGAGGCTGTTGGTCACCTGGACGCGGACACGTAGACCAAATTCGGCAATGGACGGCTCTTACCTGGGATGTCGAAGTGCCTAACGCCTCACTCGAGCCGTACTTTCCCTGACGATCAACCTGATCGCCAACTCGCGTTGCGATGGTGATGGTGATCGGCAGCAATTCGGCCCATGTCGCGTGCCGCGCTGGATTCTGTTGCTGGGCCACAGACCCGATCGACAACTCGGAGTATGACCGTTTTCTGTTCGACTACCATCAATCACGGGCGAACTGCCAACCGCGTGCTCGAACTGTTTGAACGCCACGGTCGCGTGACCAATCGTTTCTCGGTGCTAAGCACGGACCACCTTAATCAGATACACGCGGCGTTTTCGCCCGAGGACCTGATGGGGTCGAATTCATCCTGCAGGGGGAGGGCCGATCGCAAAGGCTTTCACCGGGCGCCCACGCGCGGAGAAGGGCGTCCGGCAAAGATGCCGCAATCGCCGTGCCGGAGGGCTGTCCCACTATCGCCTGTGTTTCTGGCCTTCTGGTAAATATGCGGCAGGGACGTTTACAACTGGTGACGCCGGTACCGGGTAACGAACGCTGGCCTCTCGGGTACCGAATAATGTCTCAACGTGTCTTCAGCACGCCCGACGAGTTCCGGGAGGGTCTCGATAGCATCGTCGACGAGAATATGCTCGAAAACCCGCCTCCCAACCGGCCAATTCGCTTCCGCGGAGACCTGCAACACGAGGCGGGGGACCACTGCTTCCATCTCCGCTCACGGAACCTTGAGCATCGAGTGCTCGACGGGGTGGTTCCGATTCCCATTGGTCATCTAATCGCGAGCGGGAACTGTACAGCCTCGGAGCTGATTATGGGGGTCACGGATGCAGCGAGGTCCTTGCCGTCGCCGACCTGCTCGATCAGCTATACGCGGCTGGGGTGATCGAAGAGGATCTCGACGACATTTCGCTTGGCAGAACGGGATGACGGGCGCGGGCCGCAGGCCGCGAGCTTTTTTTGTCGCAACGCCGCTGCCCTGCGTTCCACTCCGATAGAGCGGGCTATCGCGGCCGGTCCTCGACCAAATCGTGGTGCTCGCCGACGGCTTCGCCAATGACAATGGCGCCAAGCTTAGCGGACCACTCTATGCCGTGGGTTGGCATTGAAGTATTGGCAAGCCAAGCCGGCGTGGCGTTTCCCCTCGCAGATCATCTGGTCGCACCGTCGGGTTGCGCTGTCAGTCATGGTTATCGTGCGCGATGCCGTCCGGCGACAGGGGCAGACTATCTGCCAGGCCTTGCCGCTCGCTGAGCAACGCGGCGTGATGCGCAATTTGCGCGGCCTTTGGGATGTGCGTCGCTTTCCATGCCGCCGAATTTGGCTTCCAATTGTAGATCGTCGCTTCGGAGATCCCATGCTTGCGAGCCGGTCCAGCATGTCCGATCTATCCACATTACGAATGTAACCCGTTTCGACGTTGACGCTTCAGAACTTTGGATCTTCATTGCAGGACACGCTCCAATCGGCGCATTCGATGTTGAACGAAGGTCCATTTGCCGCTCGCAAAACTTACATCATCTCACTCGGGCTCAGTCAAAGTGGAAACAGCGTTCGGCTAAGCCGGAAACCGTCACATTTGATTTAACATCTTCTTCGGTCAAAGGAGCAGCCATGGCTACCGTGAAAGTCGATATCGATAACTTCCAGTCGGAAGTTCTGGAATCCGCAGCACCCGTCGTCGTCGATTTCTGGGCCGAATGGTGCGATCCCTGCAAGATGATTGCTCCGAGCCTCGAGGAAATCTCCGTCGAGATGGAAGGCAAGATCAAGGTCGCCAAGCTTAACATCGATGAAAACCCGGAACTCGCCGCCCAATTGGGCGTGCGCTCCATTCCGACGCTTGCGATCTTCAAGGGCGGCGAAGTGGCCGATTTCTCGGTCGGCGCCAAACCGAAGACAGCTCTTTTGAACTGGATTTCGAACGCTGCCTGATCGAGATCGCTCAAATGAAGGAACCGTAGATCCACCCCGTGGGGTCATAGTGATTTACTGGCATTTTGTACAGCGCTCAGCCCTTTGTGCTTCCGCTTTATGTCGGAAGAACGAGTGGTGAGGAAGCTTTTCACTGGGGCGTTGTCGAGGCAGTTGCCGCCGCGTGAATGCCGCAGCTTTCAAGCATGCCGTTGCAGGTTCGCGTGACCGCACTCAACCAATGACGCCCTGTTGTTGACAGGCTTAGGCGATGCGTTTTGCTGGATCGGAGAGGGAATATGGGCAGCACCGGAGAGTTAGTCGGACAAGCAGGGCGTCCTGATAGCGAAGAAGGCCCGCACCGCGTCTCCGACGCAATGTCGGACCAGCAGAAGACGCGCGAAGAGACGCTTGCCAGCGCCGGCGTGGTGGTTGCCCGCGACGGCAATCTCGACGGATTTTCGGATTCAGAGTTGGCCAATTTGGTGAACGGCTTCAGCAGATGGCCGGACCAGCAGGAGACGCGCGAAGCGACGCTTGCCATCGCCGGCGCGGTGGTTGCCCGCGATGGCAATCTCGACGGATTCTCGGATTCAGAGTTGGCCAATCTGGTGAACGGCTTCAGCAGATGGCCGGACCAGCAGGAGACGCGCGAAGCGACGCTTGCCATCGCCGGCGCGGTGGTTGCCCGCGACGGCAATTTCGACGGATTCTCGGGCCAAGAATTGGCCAATCTGGTGAACGGTTTCGGCAAGTGGCCGGAAGAAGAAAAAGCACGCAAGGCGATCGTTGCCATCGCCAGCGAGCTCGGTTCCAAGGGCCGTCGCTTCAGTGCTTTCGGCACGCCTGCACTAGTCAGGATCGCCAATGGCCTGTCGCGGGGTATCGAGGCGGGAGAGACCGCCGGCGAGGTCGCCGAACCGGCCTTGCTGAAGGACCGGCTGCATCAGCTGGCGCACTACCTGCAATATGCCGAGGATCGGCTCCAGCAGGCCGATGTCCATGCCGTCGCGAGTATATTCAAGGCGTTGGGCAAGGCGCAGTTGATGGATGATCTCGGTATGCTGGCACAGCCGGGGCTGGACAGGCTCGAGGTGTTACGTGCCGCTCCCGGGTTTAAGCTCGACAACAACCTCGAGACGATGGGCAATCTTTGCAGCTCCCTGCTGCCACTAGCTCGCAGCCCGAAGCCGGCGTTGCGCTGGCACCGCAAGTCGGCGCTGAACCTGCTCAACGCCATCCAGCCCGTGGTGGAACACAAGATCGATGCCTATCTCAAAGCAGGCCAGGCCGAGCGTACCAGCGGCGCCAATGCAAGCCGCAGCCCGGCGCTTTCGATCCATCAGGTGCTCAAGACCCGGGCGGTGCTGGAGACGCTCTACCGGCGGCCCTATGTCGACGGCGACGAGCTCGCATTGCGGGCCAGGCAGGAAGAGCTGCATGGCAAGACTAGGCAGATACTGAAGAGCGCCCGCACCCTCATCGACGCCGACCTTTCCTACAAGAGCTGGAACGTGATCGCCCATATCGAGGCGAAGGAACCGCTCGAAGCGCTCGACACCTTCATGGCGCAGAACGCATCGATGATCCAGGCCCAGCATGCAGCCGCCAGCTTCGATGTTCATCGGGTGCTTCAGGCCATGGATCAAGACCCGAGACCGCCGCAAGGCGATGCCGGACTAATGCGGCTGCCGGTGGTCGACATGCAAGGCCAGCCGCTGCCCAGCGAAGCCGAGTTGCGCTATTCCATTTTCCATCGCTTGACCTCGGGCGCGGTGAAGGTGGTGGCGGTGCAGCTAAAGGGAACTCCGACTGGCGCCATGTTGACACGCACGGTGGCCGTGGAGGGCGTGCCCTACCGCATGGACCTGTTCGGCGGCAGCAAACTGAAGCCGCCGCAAAGGAGCCTTAACCAGCTTGCCTCTGACCTGCCCTTCACGGCCGCAGAGGCCCCAAGCGGCAAGCTTTTGGCGATCCCCTATGCCGAGACGGCTCCGGGTACGGCCTTTGAGCAGCTGTCGCGGGCCTGGGCGCCGTTCAAGGAAGCCTATTACTATACCCAGCGCCGCGGATTTGCCGCGCCGCCGGGCGTCCCCGACGTTGGCCCGCATGATTATGCGCTGGAAGGGTGCTTCAAGCTGTCCCTTCTGCCCGACCGCCCCGCAGGCGCGGTGCATCCCTTCCGGTTCGAGGGGCGAGACGGCGAGATCGCCTTGCGGCCGCATGACGGCTGCGGCTTCATCAGGGCGTCGCTGGCCGAGCGCATGCCGTCCGTTGCCCGGGCTCGCCACGACGCTCCCGAGCGGATGCCTGCCTTTGCCGATAAAAGGCAATCGGCGGTACCGCCCACGGCGCTGCAACATTATCCGCGCAGCGTCGAGGTGGCACAGGAGACCCGCGAGAAGGCTCTGGCATGGCTCGAAACCCATCAAAGCCTCACCACCGAGGAGCTGTTTCGGACGGTCACGGGCGGGCATATCGAGGGTTCGAGCGCTATCGCCGTGCCGTCCAGTGACGAATGCCTGTATGTGCCGACGGGCAAGAGCAAGACCTTGACCCGTGACGCTGGCGTACTTGTCGGACGCTCCCCCTATGACAAGCCCAACCTGCGCCCGTTCGCCGCCGAGCGGGTCAGGTCGGCGCGCGATGGCGACCGCACCGCGGCGTTCCTGGATCGGTGCGTGGCCTTCCAATACAGCTTCAACGTCGCGCACAGGTCGGGGGCTAGGCTTGCCGCCGACGATCCGACCTTCTTTGCCAAAGGCGTCTTGATCGTTGTGCCCGACGAAATGTGGCCGGCGGACTTCGCCGACCGCGGGATTGTGATGTCTGCCGAGGACGTAAAGTGCCATTCGCGCTGGCTGGAGGAAAAGGACCGGGTCAAGACCGACACCGCGCTCGAGTGCGTCGGCATCCTGCAGGCGACGGAGGTGTTCGCGCCCGGCTCTTTGGTTGCGGTTCCGACCGCCCAACAAAAAATGCTCGACGGCGATTTTGATGGCGACGCCGTCATCATCATCGGCGACCAGCCTCGCCTTTACGAGCATGTGCGCCAGTTCGACGCGCAGCTGCAGGCGCGCGGCATCGCCTCGATGAAGCCGCCGAAGTCGCACACGCCGGCCATTGAGAAAGGCGGCTACCAGTTCAGCCGGTCCAAGCAGATCCTGTCGGCCACCGGGCTGGTGCTGGAGACCTACAGCTGCCTGCAGCGCAACGTGCTGGCGCAGCCGCTGGAGGCGCAACGCTGGTTTGCTGAGCGTGCCATCTTCGGCACCTACGAGGGCATTCATCAAGAGCTCAAGGCCGACATCCGTGCATTGTTGCAGGAAGATCGGCCGAATGGCCAGACCCTCCATGAGCTGATCGCCAGGGCGGGGGAAGACAGCAAGGCCGCCCGGCATCCGGTGGCCTGCGAACTGGCCGCGTTGCTAGTGGCCGAGCTCCAGGACTGGAACCTGCAGCTCAATAGCGAGCCGGCTCATGAGCATTCGGACGTCAAGCAGAAGTTTGCGCGATCCGTGGCCTCAACCGGCGCGAAGCCTGCCGTCAGCGCCGAGGCCGCCGCGCTCTTCCCGAAACTCAGCGAATCCTATCCGGCAACCGCTGATGCCAGGAAACGCATCGACTTCCTGCTCAACCGCTATCAGGCGCGCATTGATCCGCGGCCCGACGGCTACAACCCGGTCGATCTGCATGAAAGCGCGATCAATCTGTTGAGCGTCGGCATCAAGGTCGGCACGGACGCCTACAAGTCCGAAACCGGTGCGCGAGTGTTCATGCAAAAAACCACCGAATTGCAGCGGCTCATAGAGCAGAGGCCGGGCTTCAAGTCGGCGCCCTATGTCAAGTCGCAGGCGGCAAAGCTCCACCAGGGCCGGTTCGACGTCGATGGCAGCCTGGCGGATCTGAAGGACAACCCCACGCTGGCGGCCTCGGTCATGGAGGCCTCGATCAGACTCGCCGTCGAAAACCGAATACTGCCCAGCGCCTTAGCAATTCCGGCCTACGACGACCCCGCCAGCAGGATAGCGCTGAACAGCGAACAGGCCCTGGAGCGCGCCAGGCTCGAAGCCGCCCTCGCCGAAGCGCAAGAAAGCGCGATTACCGAAACTGTGCATGCGGTTGCCGAGCTTTTGCGGCAGGACGGCATCGAGGTGAAGGTGCCGCATCTTGATCAACGGTCGCGTGGGCAGATCTGGACAGCCAACGAGTTGACCGGCCAGGGCGTGAGCGCGGCGCCGGAGGCCCAACTGGTCACCAGTGCAGTGCGCCATGTCTTTGAGATCCCGGACGAGGCTTTTACGCGCGCCTTCAGGAAGGCGGCACTGGCCTTCGAGGAGCGTGACTGCAACGAGGTCGAGACCACCAACTGGTTCATCAGGATGGACACGCAGGGGTTACGCGGCGTTCACACGGCGTTCACAACCGCACAGAACTATCGCTTCGAGGTCGAGTTCCATACGCCGGCCAGTTACCGGGCCGAGCTCGCGCAGCGCGCGCAGAGCGAATGCGAGCTGGTCCCCATTCCCCGTGGTGCCTGGGACATATTACACTGGGGCTCGTCAGGAGAAAGCAGGTCGAGGGCGGCAGGGACCTCCAGGTCGCCCATCGTCGCAAGACAACAGAGTGCGGTCATTCTCTCGCCGCATGCCGGCAAGATCCTCGCGGCCCTCGGTACGAGGCCGGTCGTGCTCGTCGGCATGCCGGCGAGCGGCAAGTCGAGCATCGGCCCCCGCCTTGCCAGGGAGCTGGGGGTGGAGTTTGTCGACATCGATAAGCTTATCATCAAAGGGCACGGCGATATTAAGGATATATTCGAGCGCAGTGGCGAGCCTTACTTCAGGGAGCTGGAGACTAGAGAGCTCGCCGAGCAGCTGAAGAAAGGCCCCATGGTCATCGCAACCGGCGGCGGCGGCTTTGTCAAGCAGCCCAATCGAGACCTGATCCGCGAGAAGGCGGTGTCAATCTGGCTCAACACCGATCTGGATGAGATAGGCAGGCGCCTCCACCTGCAGCAGCGCTCCACGGGCGACACCGGCCGGCCGCTGCTGCAAGGCCCCGACATAAAGCAGCAGCTCGAAAACATGTTAGAAAAGCGCGGGCCAGACTACCAACAGGCCGATATCAAGGTGGTCCCGACCTTTAGAAAAGACAAGAAGAACGCCGGCATTTGCGTGGAGGCGCTCCACGATTTTCTGTGCAGCAGGGAGAGAGAAGCCGCCCTGACGCCCGCTACCGAGATGTCACATGTCTCCGGTGCTTCCGGCACCGCCATCAGCATGCCCCCAACAGCGCAGCGCATGCACGATGATCGTCCCAACCGCTATGATTGCGGGGGCGGCGTCGTGGAAACCATCCAGGCGCCGGCGGCACCAATGACTCAAGGTGAACTGCCGCCTCCCGACACCCTCACCGCCGAGCCGCAGCCTTTGCTGGCCGGCAATAACGCACGAGCGGATTTAGCATCTTCCATGAGAAGCAGAGAACGCTCAAGTCGATGACAACAAGCTTTAGGCGAGAATCAGGTCCTTTCGCAGGTTTGGTGCAGGGGGCGGGTTCGCGCCGAATGCTAACAAAAGTGGGAATCGCATGCATAAAGTCGTCAGAAGCCTCTGGCCGAGTCGATCCGGTCCTAGATGACACAGGAGGATTCGCTGACCGTCCAATGGCCCGCCCTTCACAGCAGTGATGCGGCGAGCAGGCTTCGTTCGCGGTCTGGCAAGGTCTCGAGACGACCGGCTGCTTGTGCTTGGGATCGAGGTCATGGCCGAGGGCGTGGAGACAGAGGCAGCCGACAAATTCTGCACAAGCTTGGCTGCAGAACCGCTCAGGGCTTCCTATTCTCAGCGGGGGTCCCTCTGCCCCAATCACTTGAATTTGCAGTAAAGGAGCACGCGAAAGAGTTGTGACCGGTACCAGCTGTTGCTGACTGCATCAAGAAGAGCGTCAAAGGACGAGATGGGTGCTGGAAATGGACATGAGGTAATAGGCGGTATAAAGCGGCCAGTACGACGATGTAGCTGTGGTTCCGCGAAGTTGTGCAAAAAAAGGGCGGCATCGCTGCCGCCCTTTCCGTATTGCGCAGGTAGCGTGGATTAGAAATCCATGCCGCCCATGCCGCCCATGCCGCCCATGCCGCCGCCGCCCATGCCGCCAGGCATGCCGCCGCCGCCAGCCGACTCCTTCTTCGGAGCCTCCGCGATCATGGCTTCGGTGGTGACCAGCAGGCCGGCGACCGAGGCCGCGTCCTGAAGAGCCGTGCGCACGACCTTGACCGGATCGACGATACCCATGGCGATCATGTCGCCATATTCGCCGGTCTGGGCGTTGTAGCCGAACGTCGCGCCCTTGTTCTCAAGGATCTTGCCGGCAACGATCGATGCTTCCGCACCGGCGTTGGCCGCGATCTGGCGGGCCGGAGCCTGCAGCGCACGACGAACGATGTTGATGCCAGCGGCCTGGTCGGAGTTGACGCCGACAACGTTGATGCTCAGCGAAGCGCGCAGCAGTGCGACGCCACCACCAGCAACGATGCCTTCTTCGACGGCCGCGCGGGTCGCGTTGAGGGCGTCATCGACGCGGTCCTTCTTTTCCTTGACTTCGACTTCCGTCGCACCGCCGACGCGGATCACCGCAACGCCGCCGGCGAGCTTCGCCAGACGTTCCTGCAGCTTCTCCTTGTCGTAGTCCGAGGTGGTCTCCTCGATCTGCTGCTTGATCTGGGCAACGCGGCCCTGGATCTCGGCCTTCTTGCCGGCGCCGTCGACGATGGTGGTGTTCTCCTTGGAGATCGACACCTTCTTGGCGCGGCCGAGCATGTTAAGGCCGACGTTCTCGAGCTTGATGCCGAGGTCTTCCGAGATGACCTGGCCACCGGTGAGGATGGCGATGTCTTCAAGCATGGCCTTGCGGCGATCACCGAAGCCCGGCGCCTTGACGGCGGCGATCTTCAGGCCGCCACGCAGCTTGTTGACGACCAGCGTGGCCAGAGCCTCGCCTTCGACGTCTTCCGAGATGATGAGCAGCGGCTTCGAGGTCTGCACGACGGCTTCGAGAACCGGCAGCATGGCCTGGAGGTTGGAGAGCTTCTTCTCGTGCAGGAGGATGTAGACGTCCTCGAGCTCGGCAACCATCTTGTCGGCGTTGGTGACGAAGTAGGGCGAGAGGTAGCCGCGGTCGAACTGCATGCCTTCGACGACTTCGAGTTCGGTCTCGGCGGTCTTGGCTTCCTCGACGGTGATGACGCCTTCGTTGCCGACCTTCTGCATCGCTTCCGCGATCATCTTGCCGACCGACTCGTCGCCATTACCGGCGATCGTGCCGACCTGGGCAACTTCCTCGGAGGTCTTGATCTTCTTGGCGTTCTTGATCAGCGTCGCGACGACTTCGGTCACGGCCAGATCGATGCCGCGCTTCAGGTCCATCGGGTTCATGCCGGCGGCAACGGCCTTGTGGCCTTCCTGGACGATCGACTGCGCCAGAACGGTCGCGGTCGTCGTGCCGTCGCCGGCGATGTCGTTGGTCTTCGAAGCAACTTCGCGGACCATCTGCGCGCCCATGTTCTCGAACTTGTCTTCAAGCTCGATTTCCTTGGCGACGGTGACGCCGTCCTTAGTGATGCGCGGGGCGCCGAACGACTTGTCGATGACGACGTTGCGGCCCTTGGGGCCGAGCGTGACCTTCACCGCGTCGGCGAGGATGTTGACGCCGCGCAGCATGCGTTCGCGGGCATCACGGGAGAATTTGACGAGCTTCACAGCCATTTTTTTGCTCCTGGGCAATTCGGCCTAAATTCAGATTGGATGTGATGAAAGGCGACGGCGTGTCAGCCGATGATGCCCATCACGTCGGATTCCTTCATGATCAGAAGGTCTTCGCCATTGAGCTTGACTTCGGTGCCCGACCACTTGCCGAACAGGATGCGGTCGCCAGCCTTGACGTCCAGCGGGACCAGCTTGCCGGCTTCGTCGCGGGCGCCGGAACCGACGGCAATGATCTCGCCTTCCTGCGGCTTTTCCTTTGCCGTGTCCGGGATGATGATCCCGCCCGCGGTTTTGGATTCGGATTCGACCCGGCGAACGACCACGCGGTCATGAAGCGGGCGGAACTTCGACTTTGCCATTTTTTCTTCCTCGGTGAGAGCGGTGAGAAACACCGTCCGGCCCACGCCGGACAAACTGCAAAGCCCGGCTTTGCCGGACTCGTTGTTAGCACTCATCACGAGTGAGTGCTAACAACGGGAGGATTAAGGGGTAAGCCGGAGATAGTCAAGACGAAATAGGGCAGGCGAACGAGCAAAAGTTCATCAAGCTCTCAGGCAAGGGACCACGGCACGTGAGCGAAGCTGGCAGCAGCCGGCCGGAGATTCCTCAAGGGAAACAAGCGCGCCTGAATAGGCGCCGCAACATCAGCCGAGCCGGTGCAGAAGCAGGCGACGGCCAACTGGCGGCCGCCGATCTCGACAGCCGCGACAACCGCCTCGGTACATACGATGCTCCAGTCGATGGCGAGATCGTGAAGCGCCTCGCACTTTGACATTGCCTCCTGGATTTTGTTTTCGCCGAAGGTGCTGATGCCGACCTCGAAGGCATATCGCAGGATCTGGGCCGGCACCGTCTTGGTGACTGGCAGCAAACGCACGGAGGCTCGGTCGCGCCCGGCCCGTGCGCAAGCAAGCGTGATGCGCTCTTCAACCGACGCCAGATTGGTGCGGAAGCGGGTAAGGGGATTAGGCCCGAAGCGTTCGACGTCCTCGGGCGAAAGCGGCGGATTGTTCGTGCCCATTGTGATCTGCCCATCCGCCGATTGAAACAGTTGAACACTCCTGCTGACTTCGTCATTTGGCATTCTCAGCAGTGCGACAAGTTTTGACAATTTATGTTCGCCTACCATCCCCAGCGGCTTTGGAGGGCTAAGAGCCTGTGAATTTCTTTGAAGAATCCGTTGCAACGCCTGCATGCTGCGCGGGGGCTGATCAGGCAGCGAGACTTGCGAACTGCTTGGGCGAGGAGGCATTCGGATTGAAGGGGTATCTCGCTTGTGGTTTGCTCAAAACCAGGACGCAGGGGTTGCTGCCGCTTAACTTACAATTGGTCGGCCAGCCCACCACGGCTGTCGCCGCATCACCGCACCTGCGCACAGGTGCGCTTCGCGAGGAAGTCCATTCGGGAACAAACCCACTCGCAGTGCTGGTAGTCGGCAAGCGGTTTGTCGCTGCCAAGCTCATCAGGTGCGCTCAATCTGCCGCGGCACCCGACGCCCTCAGAATGGACATGGCGCGGTCGATTCACACTAGAGCCGCCCCGGTAGGATCGGCTCCGTCGGCCAGACCAGACGGTGGCTGACCTTTCTCAACTCCAACCAATCAGGGGCGCCAGGAACAGTTCTGGGAGTGGCTCGCGAGTGATATCGGTACGCGAGGCAGCGCGCCTCGTCCAAGGGTGAAGATGCGCAGCCGAACTTGATCTGCCACATGCCGGCTTCGAACTCGCCCACGCGACCGTTTCTGGCGAAGTGACCCTGCATTACACCTGTGTAGTTTGGCGTAGGTTGGGACAGATTTTCTAAATAGTCCGGCGGAGCCGAGGGCCGACTTCCTCGAACCCGTCCCGTAAGTAGAAATCGAGCGTGCGTTTACATTTTGGTTGCGCGGGTGCTCCAACCTCAAGTCGCTTCCAACCACGAGCGCGGCCTTCCTGCAAGGCGACCTCGAGCAGACAAGGGGCAATCCCTTTGGAGCGCATCTCGGGTCGAACATACAGCTCCGAGATCTGGCCGAACTTGCCTCCTGCATAGATCGCTGTGCACTCATTCAGTACGATTATGCCGGCCGGCTCGCCACCTTCACTTGCGATTACAGCGACCGCGCCAGCGTTGGCAAGCACTGTCGCCGACGAAGTCGGGCGTGGGCGCTTTCCCGCCAGAGAGTTCATCGAGTAGCGCGTGAATGAAACGGGCGACCGTCTCTGCGTCCAATGAGTTGGCCCGTCGAGTAGATACGAAGGCATGGTTTCTCCTTCTCCTAGTGGTCGGCGTCCCGATTCGTGCTGCCAATCGCAACCTGCGCTTGCAAAAAACGGAACTGGGAATCCGTGCATGATGGAGGGCTGCTCTCCTTTATGGCAAGCCATTCTTGGGAAAGCAAAACCGTCGCACGCTCGTCCAAGCCAGGAATCCCTTACACCATCTGACCGCACTCGAAGCAAGATTCTGCTTAGCTGCTAGCGAGGACCGAGCTTGCGGACCCCGACAGACCCCATGGTCACCGTCGGGCGATTTCCCCAATCAGCCGAACATATTCGCCTTCCGGTTGCCCATATGTGCCAGCTGCTTGGGCAACGAGGCCATGGCGGTCTCGAATGACGATTTCACCTCGTCGCGAACGGATGAGGCCACGGCCCTCGAGCACTTGGAGCCCAACGGTGACCCCCGGCCGCCTTACGCCGAGCATAACAGACAAGAACTCGTGTGTGATCGTAATGCGTTTGTCGTGAATTCGGTCGTCACACATCAGCAGCCACCGCGCCAGGCGCTCTTCAAGACTCGCCCGTGCGTTCATAAGGGCCGTATAGCTCGCCTGAATGTGAAGATAGTGGACATAGCGCAAGAGGAAGAGACGCAACGTCGGGCTGTCCACCAGAATCGTCTTGAATGGCTCAACTCCGATTCGCACTGCATTGCCTGCGAATTGCACGTAACAATCGTGCGCGGCATAGTCGGCACCCATCACCAGCGCGGAACTAGTCATTCCCTCTAAGCCAATGAGGCCAACTTCGGCATCCTTGCCGTCCGAAGTCATCGCGACAACAGAGCCGATGCCTTCCTCGAGGAAGTAAATCGCCTCTATCCTTGAACCGGCAGTCTCCAACGGCATTCTCAGATCAAGGGCACATCGCTCAAAATGCGGCTCCAAACGCGCGAGGTCGTCCGCGTTAAGCCGTCGCAGCAATTCGTTTTTGTAGGAAGCATTCACTGGATTGGTCATGGCTCAATCCCACTTGGGGCAAGAGCATTCCAATCTCCTTGCCGTCCGCGCCCGTAAAAACGTGCAGACGATCTTGTGACACTACGCGCCTTGGTACGACAATGACAGCGGAATGCGAATCGATGCACGGCGAGCCCCCGCCGCGTGATTACAAAAGACGCGAGAAGTATGTCAGAGTGGGAAACGTACCAAACTCAGCTTTGTACGAAACCGACATTCTGAAGTCCCAGCTCTTTCCCGTTACCTGTCGTCCTAGCGCGCCGATTCCCTTGAGCTTCGTGATAATCGCACGAACTCCGGCATTTAGAGCCGGCGCGCTTTCAAATCGTAACTGTTCACTGAGAACGACACCTCGCGCTCGGGGATGCCGCTAGATGTAACCACTCCCCAATGCCGCAGCGCGTCCGGTCGGCCGCGTTGGGGGGCGGAGGATTTATGTTGTCGTCGCCGATCGCTCGGATCTACGATTGCTCGGAAAGTTGCGTCGGCGGGACGTCAGCAACACTCAGCGTGTCCGATAGAAATGCCCTAGTGGCGGCTGGCGGATTTATTCTGTGCGGGGACACGTTTGCGGATCGAGTGATGTCAGCCCGGGGCCGTCTGGTCCAATGTCGCGCGGATAGCGCCGAATCCCAACTCATCGATGATCATGTTGTGGCGACTGGCCGTCACCACATCCTGCAGGATGGGCGGCCGTTCGGACTTGCCTTTGTTCGAGCTCAGTTTCCGCTGATGACGGAGCATGAGGTACTTTGGCGAATTCACCCGGCCAATCTACATTCGCGCTGCCGCGAGAATGTTGTGCAGGCTCGGCCTCAATGTCGCCGCACCGCACTTCCGTGGTTATCGGGCGTCCGCGACGCATGGGCACGGTCCGAGATCACGAGTGCTGTAGGCACTGGCTAGCATGCCGCGCCCGGCTGTGAACGAGGCGACATGACATTGCCGTGTATACGCAGGTGCGCGCGCCGGGGTCGCTTGCTTTTAGCGAACTTGCATGGCTGTATGGTTTATGAAAATGGCCGGGGGGCTATATGACCATATACCTGTTTCTAGTGTCGCTGCATTCGGCTTGCTTATCCCACTCTACTTTATTCAGCGTGAACCGACCATTCTCGAGACTTTACGGCCAGGCAGCGGGTCGCCTGGGACCGAAAATTAGCTGCGGTGATTCAGGCGGATTTCGGTTGAGGAAAACAGTGCGGCCTGTCGTCGCCGGGTGGAGGGGAGCGTGGCGATGGGCTTAAGCAGGTTTGAGAGACCAGTCGTCGTTCAGGTCAACCGTAACAGCTCTGAACGCATCGTGCTTGAGGTGAATGACGCGGCAACTATTTTGATGCGGGATCTTCGTTCTCAGACCAAGAAGCGGAATGCAGCGATGGATGCCTGTCTGCACGTGTTGCGTGGTGAGGCTCATCCGCCAACTGCAAGGCGGGCATTCGTTGCGGCCGCGCTCGAGGCGAAGATTCTACGCGGCGATTAGACTAGCGCGAAGGTCGGCCGGATATCCATTCAGGTTCAATCCTCCTCCCGATCGAAGCATAGAATGGGAAGTCCCTCTGCGTGATCATGGCGCGATCAAGCAGGATGGCGCGGAGCATGCCTCCGGTGATCTAGGTTTAACAGCTTCCAACGCCCGCAGACTTAGCTCAGCTATTGAACAGAAATGCCGCCTGGAACTCCCGAAGGGCGCCTCGACCGGTGCAGAGGGTTCATTTGAAGATCACCTCGACGCATGGCGGACACCCTCGCGCCCGACACCGCCTGCTTCGAACCACCAACGGAGTTGCTTTGAAGACATTCGCTCGGTGTTGATCCCAACTTCCCTTGTTCCAAAGCTTCCGCCACAGGACGGATACGGTTCTTGGGCGGCAACCCCGTAAATCGTGCCATTGGCGTGACGCACGACCTGCTCTCCATACTCGAAGCGAATGACGGGAGCTGAGCGGCCTTGAATTTCTCTTCCTGAGCCACTGTCATGTCACTGGCTATCTGTGGAAGAAAGTACCGTCCCTGCTTAAGCGTCGAACGGTAGACGGGCAAGGCGGGTCGCGAACTGATCCAGGGCAGGGTGATCCACCGCCACCCCAGATAAGTAGACGGCCAGACTGCTGCTAGGAAGTCGAACGCTGGACACGCATGGCCACCGACAGAGCGTCACGCGCCTTCGAGCGCCTTCTTCGGATGGATCCTGATGTCGGCCTGCTGGCGCGAGCCCGGACGGTCTGATTGCCGTCTTCAACCTCGAAAACGGAGAGCAGTGATGGCAATCCCTCCTTACACAGCTCCTTTCGCGCAATGCCTATGATATCGTGATCGTTGGTGACGCGGTAGTCGGCTCGTCGACGGCGTATTGGCTGAGCCAGGCACTGGGCAAGGACGCCTCGATCCTCCTCGTCGAACGGGACAGCAGCTATGAATCCTCTTCGACGGCGCTTTCCACCAGTGCGATCCGCCAGCAATATTCCAATCCGATCAACGTGAAGTCAGCCAGTTCGGCATCGAGATTATCCGGAGGTTCCAGGAGCGAATGGTGCCATTCTACGCCTGTGCCGGCGCCCGATCTCGGCTTCAAGGAACACGGATATCTTTACTGCTGCTCGCCAGAAGGCGTGCAAGCGGCGCGCGAACGGGTCGACTTGCAGCGCAGCTTCGGTGCCCACACCGTGTTCCTCGAGCCCGGCGCTTTAAAGCAACAGTTTCCGTGGCTGAACGTGCGTGATCCTGGCGGCGGCTCGTGGGGCGCTCGCGATGAGGGCTGGTTCGATTCCATGGGGATGATTCAGGCCCACTCAAACGCCGCCGAAAACACGCCGATCTGCGACGTTCTGATAACAAAAAATAAATCCTATCATGGACAATCAGCGACAATCGGTACGCAGAGATCAGCTCTGACGGACCGTTTGACGGACCTCCCACATATTGCCCACCCGAATTTTTCTGGGTACCGTCACAACCAATGAGGCTCGTGACGGTACTTTTTTGCCCGTTAAGGCACTGAAAAAAAGGGATTTCCTGCTGCCGAGCCTTGAAATTGTACCGTACGGTCTTTTTCAGGAGACCATTGGGATGCTGACGGACGCCGCCCTTAAAGCGCTGAAACCAAAAGAAGAGAGCGCACGTCGTCGGTAGCGGCTGACGCCGGCAGCGCGGCGACGAAGAGTTTCATCTGCGAGACCGCGTGTCGGAGAATTGCGTCCCGTCGGTCGAAAAGCTGATGTCCTTGAAGTGCCAGTAGCGATGCATGTTCTTGTCGGCATAGCCGATGTTCTGCCCCGTTGGCGTGTCGTCGTCCTTGGTGTAGCCGTGGGCAGGGTCTTTGATGTCATCAGCCCAAACCGCCGCATGAACGAAAGCATACTGCGCCTTCTTGTCGTCCGGCACGCCGGCAACCCAGCTCTGATAGTCGGGGTTCAGTTTGATCGGGGCATCGGCCTTGGCCTTCGCCTGTGCGCTCAGCTTTGAGTAGGCCACGGCGGCGATCTGCATGGGGCCGCCGTCCCACCAGGCCCAAGGCGGGAGCCGATGATAGGATCATGAAAGAACGGAACCAAAGACGAGCGCGCCACGCATGTATTCCTCCCCAGAGCCAACATCGCTGAGACGACACGGCAATGAGACAAGGTGCCTGCACGGAAGACCGAAACCTCTTCTGGATTCGACAACAAAAGACAAATAGCGCATGATCCGTCTTGGGTTGGGGAATTCATTCATGCGTGTGCACGAATTTTCGTGCGTGTTGTCCGTGGTGCTTATCTCGGGCTGCGCAGCCGACTATTTGAACAATTTCGATTCGGTGACGCTCGCCGCTGGCGATGCGTACCACGCCAACATGCTTTTGCAGACGGTCGATCCATTCAATCCCAACAGCAACAACACCCATATCGAGGGCGACGGCGTACGCGCCGCAGCAATCGTCAACAGGTATCGAGACGTGGCCGCAACTGCCGCAGCTGTGCCATCTGGCGGTGCTGATTTGGACTGCGCAGGCGGCAAGGGAAACAATCCGGTCGCACCCCATCGGGTGAAAATCACCAACGGTGATCCTAACGGACTAGATCGCGATCGCGACGGCATCGGGTGCGAGTGAAAGCGGCCAGGACGGTGGAACGATCTCGCTACGACAATCGGTCCGACAAGCTGAACCGCGCCGGAGCCAAGCAATATCGCCCGCGCCGGTGGGCTGGCATGCCTTTGCGAGTGATCTACGTGACGGTAGCCGCGGCTTCGGCTTTGGTGGCGCAGTTCTTCATGCAACACAGCGGCTCATTGCCCGAGGTCACCTACAGAATCTGACCAAGCCGGCTCCAGCGCCGATTGCCGGTGTCGCCTCCATCATCGATGGCGACACGATCGAGATCCATGGGCAGCGTGTCCGCTTCAATGGCATCGACGCGCCCGAGAGCCGGCAATACTGCGACGACGCCAAGGGATTCGAATATCCATGCGGGCGCCGTTCCGCCGAAGCGCTGGACGGCTTCCTAGCAGCCTCGAGGCCGGTCAACTGTACGCTCGGGACTTGGTCGCTACGGCCGGTTTGTTGGTGACTGCAGGCGCGCCGACGGTCGAGCGTCGCCGCCTGGATGCTCGAGCACGGCCAAGCGCTCGACTGTCCAAAATACAGCGATGGCGCCTATGCAAAACAACAGGCCAAAGCGAAGGCCGAAGACCGATCTTTGGGTCGGAACGCTTCTGCCGCCATGGGACTAGCGGGCGCAGCATAGCGACGATGCGCAAGCGCCGCCGGCACCGCTTTTTGCGATTGGCAACGGCAACTCCGGCTGCAATATCAAAGGCAACATATCAGCCAACGGCGAGCGCATCTATCACGTGCCTGGACAGAAGTACTACAACGTCACCAAAATCACCGAAGCCAAAGGCGAAAGATGGTTCTGTTCAGAAGCGGAGGCCATGACAGCGGGCTGGCGGCGATCGAAGCGCTGATCGGTTTTGCGGGAGGATATTCCGTTCGTTTGACTAATTTGGTGGCGTCTCGACGGGACGGCGGAAACGTCTATGTTGCAGACCTATTTGTGGACTGCACTCGCTGACGCATATGATTGCCGCTTGTTTGATGGGCGGCACCGCTGTCTATGCAAGTTCGCCATCGCGACCGAATTCACTCAATCCGTAAAGACTTGGTGCATCACCTGTTGATAATTGTTCAAAGAACGAGTCGCTGGAGTGCCTACCGCAAAAAAATGTTATGATTGAACAAATCACGAACAAGGAGACGAAAATGTCTGAATTTGCAGCGGGTGACGTTGTTTAACTGAAATCCGAGGGTCCTCAAATGACTGTTGAGCAAGTAGGCAAGACGAGCATGACGGACGAGGACGGCGTGTGGTGCGTGTGGTTCGAAAAGATCGGAAACAAGCAAGTCGTTCAAAGAGAAACTTTTCCGCCGGTGGCGCTGAAAAAATACGAACGCCCCGCCACCGGATCGATTGCGGTGCACAGAGCCTAACCATGATCCGCGCAGCGTTTATTGGAATCAACAAACATCTTGATCCGCTTGCGCGGGAACTGAGCGGCGCTGTGGGTGATGCTTCGACTTTGTGCGCGGTGCTGTCGGATTCTATTGACCGGTTTCAGCCAACGCTTATCACTGACCACGACGCGACTTATGCGAGGGTTTCGGCCATCTTTGACGATGTGCTCGACGGTGCATCAGAAGATGACGTCGTCATCCTGTTTTTTGCCGGCCACGGCACGCAAGACCACCGATTAGTTTTGACGGATACGCGCTCTGACGACGTTCCGGGAACGACAATAGACATGACGGAGATTGCCGCGAAGTTTCGGACTTCGCGAGCGCGCGCTGTCCTGCTTTTGCTAGATTGCTGCTTTAGCGGTGGCGCGCCGGCACGCGTTCTGGATGTCGGATACATTCCGCGCGCAGCGGGGATGCCGCTCGCCGAAGTTGGTGGACAGGGCCGTATTCTTTTCGCTGCATGCAATCCAAACGAGGAGGCCCTCGAAGACCCCCAAACACGCCACGGTCTTTTTACGAAGGCGATTTTGGATTGCATACTGGAGAGTGATGGACCGGTGAGCGTGGTTGCGATGGTGGACCGCGTTGTGCAAATGGTCCGCGCCAACGCTGCCCGATTCGGTTACGAACAGACTCCGGTGATGTTCGGTCATGTCGAAGGAGAGCTAACCCTGCCGAAAGGTATGCGCGGTGAATGCTACCGCGCGCTCTATCCAGAAAGAGGCACGGTCACTGTTACAGGTCCAATTGGGGAGCTTTCGGCCTACGGAATTCCTCAGAATGCGCTGAACGCTTGGAGCGATCGTTTCCCCGCCGGTCTGAATTCATTGCAGATCGCCGCTGTGAATAGCCATGGCGTGCTCGATGGAAAATCTCTTCTCGTCGTAGCGCCGACAAGTGCCGGCAAAACGTTTGTCGGCGAGATGGCAGCACTGAAAGCAATCGGCGAGGGAAAGAAGGCGGTTTTCCTCCTCCCTTACAAAGCGCTGGTCAATGAAAAATTCGAAGATTTCTCTGCGCTCTATGGCGACCTTTTGAATCTGCGCATCGCCCGATGCAGCGGCGATTGGCAAGATCAGGTTGGCGACGTTCTAAGGGGTAAGTACGACATAGCCTTCTTCACTTACGAGAAGTTTTTGGCTCTGTCAGTTTCCTCTCCACACATCCTTCACCAAATCGGTCTTGTGGTGATTGACGAAGGACAGTTTATCACAGAGCCGGGTCGTGGGATGGTTGTGGAGCTAATCCTCACCAATCTTTTGAGTGCACGCGAGCGGGGGATTGCACCTCAGTTGGCGACCCTGAGTGCGGTAATCGGCGACACAAACAACTTTGAGCGCTGGCTTGATTGCGAACTTCTCCTTACGACCGAGCGTCCGGTTCCCTTGACAGAAGGTGTCATTGATCGGAGCGGCGTGTGGAAGTTGCAGCGTCCTAATGGTGAGGTGGAGGTCGCGCAGTTGTTCGCACGCTGCGAGATACGGCAGCGCCGGGATAAGCCATCTTCCCAAGACGTTCTCGTACCGCTGGTTCGGCATCTCGCCGGTCAGGGCGAAAAGGTCATCGTCTTTCGTAACGCGAGAGGACCATCCGCCGGTTGCGCGGAATATCTCGCGGCCGAGTTGGGTTTGCCGCCAGCACAAGCAATCGCGGACATGCTGCCGGGAATGGATCGTTCGGATATGTCCGAACGCCTTCGCCGCGCGCTCAACGGCGGCGTTGCCTTTCACAACGGTGATCTTAATCGCGAAGAACGCATGATCGTGGAGAGAGGCTTTCGCGATCCAAACGGTGGGATTCAGGTCTTGGTGGCGACAAGCACCGTAGCTGCCGGCGTAAACACGCCGGCTTCGACCGTCATCGTGGCCGAAACGGAATTTCGCGGAGTGGAGCCGCAGCCTTACACTGTCGCTCAGTATAAGAACATGGCGGGCCGTGCAGGTCGCCTAGGCTACGAGACAGAAGGCAAAGCCATAGTTCTCGCCGACACCGGCATGGAGCGAGAGAATCTCTTCCGGCGCTACGTTCAGGGAAGTCCCGAACGCATCCAGTCTTCCTTCGACGAAAGAAGCCCGGGCACGTGGGTCGTTAGACTTCTGGCGCAGGTAAAGGATATTCCAAGCAATGCGGTTGTCGATCTGGTGGCAAACACCTATGGAGGATTTGTTGCCTCGCTGAGAGATCCCGCCTGGCGCGGCAGCATGTCAACCCGGCTCCTCAATTTGATGACGAGGATGCAGCACGATGGGTTGATTGATGAGCGCGATGGAAGGCTGAGGCTAACGCCTCTAGGGCGCGCCTGCGGCGAGTCACCCCTCAGCTTGGAATCCAGTATGCAGGCTGTTGAGCTGCTACGCCAATTGCCGCCGGATTCGATAGGGCTAGAGACGGTTCTCGTTTTATTGGAAGCACTGCCCGAACGCGATGAAGACTACACGCCTCAAACAAGACGCGGTGAGCCGCAACGGCAGCAACAAGTTTCGCAACGCTTTGGCCAACATGTGGCGCGTGCCCTATGGCATCGTGCGGAAAGCGATGTGAAATATTACGGTCGCTGCAAACGTGCGCTCATCGTTTCGGACTGGATCGAAGGCGTTACAATCACGGATATTGAGACTGGCTACACCACCAATCCGTTTTCGCCCATTCGTCATGGCGACATAAGGGGTTTTGCTGACGGTACCCGCTTCCTGTTGGACTCGGTGCTCCGAATAGCTGCGATCGTTCTTGGTCGAGCTGATGATCCGGATGAGGTGAGTACTTTGCTTAAACGCCTTGACCTTGGAATACCCGGCGCAGCCTTCTCCTTGACTGAATTACCTATCGTCTTAGCGCGCGGCGAAATCCTCGAGTTGTGGAGAAACGGATATGGAAGTCGAGAGCAAGTCGAACATGCAACCGAAGCCGAACTCGTATCCTTGTTGAACGCGAGAGGGAATATGTTGTACGCCGCATTGCACGAGGAACTTGCTATCACTGGGTCCTGAACAGCCTTCGTATGGCTGCGGTCGATAGGAAGGCAGGGGTTGCGATGGCTTTTTCACGCCCGCTCCAACCTCATTTGGCCAACAGATCGCGATGCGGCAACATGGCATGTAATGGTCATCACAAGACCGATGACCGTGCCCAGATTTTGCCCTGAGGAAGAGAACGCGACCACTCCCCTCAGATAGAAATGACCAAGCCCTGCTCGCCTTGGGCAGGAAACACGCAGTGGTAATTGAAGCGGCGCATTGTCTCGGGGTCGTTCCAGATCGTGGTGTTCTCTTGCGCATAATTGAAATACAGAACCTTTTGACGCACCGGGTCATTCACAAGGATTCTTGCGATAGTTTCGGGATCGGGGTGGTTGTGGCGCGAGCCATCCGTCGAAAAGGCGAATGCCGTGCAATCGAGAATCCTAAGAATCTCTGGCGAGGTATTGGCCTTGCTGCCGTGATGGGAGACTTTGAAGCAAGCGAGGGGATAGGGTTCGGCCTCGCTCGCTCCGAGCTCCCGCAAAGCGCGCTCCATGATGCCCGGATGGGCATCGGCGCCCAAAAGGACGCGGCGACCGCCGAACTCGGCAATGAAGGCGATGCTGCTGCGATTAGGCGCGGCGGTGTCTTCCTTGAAGCGTTTGGAGGCGAGTTGCTCGACGTCCAGCCCGGACAAGGGCTCGCGATCTGAGCCAGGTTCGCCCATTCCGTGGTCAGGGTCGAATGGGCGGAGTCCATTGGCTTCAAGTTCGTCCATCCAACGCGGGATCAGCGCGGCAAGATCTGCATCGTTGGGCGAGAGTAGGCGAATCGCGAGCCCGGCGAAGCTAATTTCGCCACTTGCCTCCGGGCTCCCACGTGAGGCTATGCGGCTGGCGAAGCGGGAGTTCCATTTCCAATTGAACTTATCGATGCCGGACGAAAGCTTTTCGCCCTGCTCGGCGTTGAGCGGCTCGGTTTCGAGACCCGCTGTAATGCGGTCGCGCGCTTCGACAAGGTGATGGTAGGCATTGAACCACACCTCTTTGGGATTGAACGGCGCCGCGGCCTCGCGCACCAAAGGCATGGCTCCTTCGATGTGATCGGCATCGATGTGGCTGATTACGAAGAGTTCGCAGTTGCTCATCTCCTTTAGCGCAGGCCGGGCAGTGCCGTAGTCCTTTGTGCGGCCGAGATCGACCAGGGCGTGATACGAATGGTCCTCATCGCCCCAGGCGAGGACAAGCGCATCGCCCTCAGACGCCGGATTCATGGTGAGTGTGAACATTGAGCTACCTCATGGAGTAAGCTTGACCACTGTGAAGGCCTGTTGCGGATCGACGCGAGCCGCGACCCGTCGGACCAGCCCTCGCTCCTGTGAAGACTCCTCCTGCGACCCAGGAACCGATTCAAGACCGCGGGCCAGCCAGTCGCAGGTGAGCGAGAAAAATGGCACGCCGCGGCTGAACCCTTGTTCGAGCAATTCGGAGATGCGATCGAAGTCGGGCGACCTCTCGGTCATCAGGCGACGCGCCAGGATAATAGGCCCGTCGGGGATTTGCGGAAACCGGTTGGTGATGTTCTCGAGCCATTGCCGTGGCACAAGCTCCGATGCTCCGGCTCCCACTGCGATTAGAGCACCCGCCACGGCCGCTAGCGGGTTGGTCATCTTGCTGCGGACGGCCTCGCGGACCTCTCCTTGCATGACCTTGAGAACCTCGGAGCCACGCTCAAAGTCGCGCGAAGCGAGGAACGCCAGCAGGCCGGACCATCGGTATGACTCGACGATGCCCGACGTCGCGGCTCGCCCTTCTGCTGGAGCGGCGGCGACGATTAGGTGAGCGGACCATTCGTTTGGGTCGCTCGGCCGGCCCAACTGCGGCACAAAGGCCGCTTCGATGCGGGTACCGAATCCAAGGACGGCCCAGAGCGGCCCGCGGCGCTGCGTGTAGGCGTCTTCGAAGACCAGAGGATTGTGCTCGGGCACATCAAAGCGAAGAAAGTCCCGGTCGCCCGCTGCCTCCCGCAAGGCGGGTGTTCGCGGGCCTGCCGCACCTAGGCGGGCTGCGTCGCGCGGCTTGGCCATTACCCCGACGAGTTCGGAGAACGAGGGGGCCGGCATTGAACGGGCGACACTGGTGACCGTCGGTCCTCTAGGATTGAGAGGCTGCTGTGGAAATCGAGGTGCGCTGACCGCGTCTGGCCCCTGGGATATTGAGGTGCTGGCAAGAAGCGCGCCGGCTAAGGTCGCATACCCCAGCCATTCATGCAGGGAAGGGCCGCTGACAATCAGGCTATGGACACTCGCGCCTTGCTCGGCTTGGAGTTCCCTGCTGACGCTCGTCCCGTCGGGAAGCGTAATGACGGCGCTGTAGGCACCCGGCTCGACGTCAAGGCGCAGCTTTTCGCGAGTGCCGCCGACTACTGGTTTCAGTGGACCGGGGTTGTTGCCGTCGCGCCGCGACAATGCGACGACGAAGCCGGCCCCTACCTCCGCTGCGGCAGTAAACTCAAAAACCAATTCGGCGCTGGGGCCGCGACGCGGGACTGGCGAGGCGGTTTCGACGGTCGGTACCGCTCCGATTTCGACGAATGCCACGGGAGCGCGAGGGGTAAGTATCTCTGACCCAAGAGCCTTGCCGTCCCGATCAATTGAAATCGTCACTGTCTTCAGTTCTTCGAGGTCAAACTCCGCGAAGAAGGGCGCGGCCTCGCCCGCAGTTTTCGTAGATACGACCTCCCGATGGTCTGAGATGACGGTGCGACAGCGTGGCCATCGGGCTCGATCGGAAAGACTGACATAGGTTTTCACCCGATCAAGGCCGCCAGGATAGGTGATCGCAAAGCTTCCAGCGGCTCGGCCCGCCGGCGTCTGCAACGACCCGTCTGGTCGAGCAAAGAGCCTTAGAAACTGAGTGAGCCGGTCAACGAGAATGCCGGGTCGAACCGGCCAGCGAGCCCCCGACACGTCGGCCGCGGCACCGTTGAGCGCTCGGAGCAAACTGTCGGTGAAGACAGTTGTCTTATCGCGCCGACCGTCGGCCTCCTCATAGAGGCTAGTTGAGCAGAGCGCCCATTGGTGGCGCGTTCCACCGTGGTCGTCCCGCGCTCGTGAAAGCGAGATCAGCTTGGTGCCGAACTCCTCTTCGGCAGGCAGCCCCAACGAGGTCTTCAAACGGCAGCAATCGAACAATAACAGCTGCGACGTCGGCACAGCGTTCTCGAGCGCTGTAATGAACTGCTCGATCTCGGTCATTCCGGCGGTCTGCTCAAGCGGGTCTGTGTCGTAGTCTTCAAGTAAGAAGGCTGTCCTCCGACCGAAGCTCTCGCCGTGGCTTGAAAGGAACAGCACCATCACGTTGTCCTTGTGCGTATTGGCCCGCTTGACCCAGTCCTTCACTGCAGCCTTCACCTCGGCAAACGTCGCTCGTGGCACGGTTACGCTTGCATATTGGGCGCCAGCCTGCCCAGGGGGCGTTTCAGAGAGGGCCAGTGCAAGGCTCCCGAGCGGCCGCTCCGGGTTGGTGAATCCGGCCTTCTGATCGAGAAACCAGTCGGCGATAGCGCGTGCCGAGATCGGCGGTGAAGTAACCGGCTTCAGCTTCTTGCTCTGAAACGCGCCGACGCCAATGATCATCACATGGGTCGCGGGCCGTCGGTCGAAAGCGGTATCCACAAAGACGAGACCCTTGTCGCGTTCAGCGTTGTCGTCGCTACTCATCAGTCCCCCAGTTCCATTTTGGTCCGGACGCGCCGGCACGAACTATCAGTCTCAGGCGGCGGGCGTTTGCCCCTTCACCAACACAACCTGATCAAGGTCTGTCCCCGATCGTGACAACGACTCGAGCAAGGAGGCGTCGTCCAGCAGCAAAGCGTCCTTGAGGCCAAGTCTGGCCTGCTGCAAAGCCATCCCCGCCGGCTGCCCCTCAGCGATCGCTGCATAAAAACGCACTGCGAATACCCTGGCGCCAATATCCCCGACTTCACCACGCATTCCGATAATAACAGCGACCGTTTCGAGCAGCGCTTCGGCGCCGACGAGACTGTCGCACGCATTGAGGACAACGAGAATCGGTGGCGTTGTCGTTGCCGCCAGCAGATCGGCAATCCACTGCAGCGGTATCGGTCGTGCTTGAGTACTGTGGACAAGCCCGTCGTCAAATAGCAAGGCGCCCTCGGCGGCATGACCCGAAAAATGGATAACATGCGGACGTCGTTCGTTTGTCCCATCGATCAGATCGGCGAACGTCGCTGCCGGAAGATGCTCGAGATCGATGAGATCGCGATGCAGCGCACTCTTGAGTGCCTTGCGAACGTCCCGCACCTCACGGTCGGTCTGGAGCCACCGGCCCTCCTCGACGACTGACCCGTCGTCGCGCTGGTAGATGCGTTCGGTCGCTTCGGGATTGGCTGTGACGTAGAGGACTCGGAGCCGTTCGGGTTTGGGCTCGGGGATACGCGCGAGATGCGGGGCCGACTGCAGGAGCCCGTGAACCTGACGCGCGTGAGTGAGTTCCTCACGTCGGCGCTTCTTGTCGGCGCGCTCGCGTTCCTTGCGCAGGTCTTCTTCCGCGCTAGCGATCGCTGCCTGCTTGCTCGCTTGGTCCTTGGCGTTGCGACCGATTTTCTCGGCGACCGCGGCAGCCTTCTTACCGCTTTCGGTGGCCTTGTGGTCGAGTGACACAGCCGAGCGGAGATAGGAATTGATCGACGACGCATTGCGGGACCGCGCCGCCGACTGACGCTTCGAACCGGCATCTTTCCGCGCCACAGCAACTGTTGCCTCGTGCCCGGCGAGTTCCTTCCGAAGCCGCCCTTCCGATTGCTTAAGCCGAGCGAGTTCGCTGCGCAGGCTATCGATGCGCGACATTGTCTACTCCGAAATCAGAATGGGTGCGGTCGAGCCAAGAGCAAGGGCTGTCCGGGGGCAATCAAACAGTGGCGCCTGAAACATCGGACCTAGGCCTCCTCGCTTCCCTGGCTCGCGTTTCTGAGGACAAAGTTCAAGTAATTCCTGCTCAGAGGGCGGCAGAGTTGGCTGATTCATGCAATTCTCCATCACTGCTCTTGAACTCGAAGCTAAACCGTATGAACTTGCCTACCAATTGTCGACCCACGAGGCGACGTATGGTCGAGTCGTGGCGACCGAACAGCGGTCGAGCGGGCAGCGGCATTGGGGCTAGGAAGCGCACCTCCGCCGAGAAGATCCCAGCGATCCCATCGGCAGGTGGTGGCGGCAGCGGATCGCAAGAGACCTCGGCTCGAATCGGTTCAGGCGAACACAGCTCGCTTTAAGGTGAAGCTCGCGCCTCACGACGGGTACATTGCTCGGCACGGCGCTGCATTGGGGATTAGCGTGGCTAAGATGGAAATCGACGCGAACGGAAGTGGGCTAAAAAGCCTTATTGGCTCGCTCAAGGCCAGGGCGAAGCGTACCGCTGGACACTACCGTAAGGAAGACACTGGTATCACGCCCGAAGAATGGCCCAGGGACGCGGAGGTCGAGCTGATTGAAAGCCTTGTGCGGGAGAAGGCCAGACGGGTAACCGGAGGGGATCCCAGCCAGCAGTGGAAGGGGTGCCGTGAGTTCGCGCAGGCGATCAGAGATTCGCGCAACCCGCCTGTCTCACGTGAACATTTCGGGACGGAGGAAGCGCAGCGTCGCTACGAACGCGCAGAAGCCGATTTCTTCGATGGTATCGCGCTCTGGGCCGACAGTACAATGGACTATGTGACCTCTCTGAGCGGACTAGCTGTCGAGACGGCTACGAAGCTCCGGATACTCTTTCTAGCGGCCAATCCCTCGGACAGAACACGGTTGCGGCTCGACAGGGAATTGCGGGACATTCGAGAAGAGCTGGCAATGGCAGGATACCGCGAGCGGTTTGACCTCCAAACACGCGGAGCAGTCCGTGCCAAGGACATGGTGCGGGCACTGCTTGAGCTCGAACCGGCCTATGTGCACTTCTCCGGCCACGGTACTGCTGATGGTGCAATCTGTGTGGAAGCATCCGATGGGACGAGCCACGAAATCGACCCCGACGCGTTGGCCGCGCTGTTCGCGGCGGCGGGCGAGAAAGTCCAGTGTGTCCTGCTCAACGCTTGCTTTTCTGAAAACCAGGCTCTTGCGATTGCCCCGCATGTCCCCTTCGTCATCGGCATGCACACGACGATCAGTGACGAAGCGGCGATCGCGTTCGCCACGGGTTTCTACCGAGCACTTGGTGCCGGAAAGGGCATCCCGGTCGCATTCGAACTGGGGATTGTCGAATTGAAACTGTTTGGCATCGCGGAGCACGAAACGCCTGTTATCGTGCAGTGTCCTTAGCCGGGTGTTCGCTTCTACAGCCGCTTGAGCTCCCACTTGCGCAACACGATTTGAATGACCTCCGACCGCCCACTTTCATCTCCGCAGCAATGCTGATGAGCGCATCCTCGGTTGCGAGTCACTTTCAAGCTCTTCAGCAAAGGATTTGCGCGTCACTGTCGGGTTTGGAGCCGTTCTCTGCGCAGTTTTGCTCTCTCCAACTCAGCGGCGATGAAGGCTGTAGCGTGTCTATCGCGCGCCTAGTGTTCTCACGCGTCTCGAGGACGGTCGCGGCGCAGGGGCAGTCAATGGCGGCTTCCAGTCAACCGCAGCGGCGGGCTTTTGGCCCAACCGAACTGTTGCCAGCGCAAAGCAATACGCGAAAGTCGCATCTTGTCAGGAGTGCGGAAACCAAGAGGAAGCGCAAGCTTCGGGATATCGAACCTCGTTCATCCGTCCAACGTTGCTAAAGTGGCTTCCGTCGGCCTTCGGCGCATCGGGAGGCGTCGGATGCTCACCCCTGAGGTATGGCAGGCAACGAACCTAACCGGTCAGTTTCTTCCATTGAACGTTATTGATGCATCCGCGGCGGTTTTCAGACACTGGACCTGTCGCCATTTTCCTACGAGCGAATTTCGTGCAACGAACCGTTCCTCGAGGAGGCTGTGATCTAGACCATTCAGGCCGCCGGATACTTTGCGATGACGCCAACTACGACGTTGGAATGATCGGTCGCATGTCACCCCGGCGGCTCAGGAAGGAGACGGCACGGTAGCCTATGTGCCCACCTTGACCTTATGTGGTGATCGACGCCAGCCAAGGAGCAACAGCTCCATGGATGTGCGACCCGATGATTGTCGCAGCCGCGCTCCACGCCGGCGATGCAGGAACCTTGGCTGCGGCTCGGTCAGCCCTCGAATTGACTTGTCTTGGTCAAAAGCAACCCATCGCACCAAACGTGGTCTACGCAGCCCCACTCACAGGCGGCAGCAGCATCCGGAAAAAAACCACGTCCATTGAGATTTGCACTCGTGTTGCAGAGCAGCGAAATGCCCGTGAGTTTCTCGTACTCTATGAGAAGTTCTGCAATTGGGTGTTCGGAAGCTCTTGAAACCGTCTGAAGTCGCGCAGTTCCGTCGAGATGGACGACCGCCGGGATTATTTCTTTCCACTCTGAACGGGTCCGGTGGTCGAACAGCATGTAAGGATCCGGCGTGCCGGGGTCAAACATGTCAGGTGCACGATCCTCCAAGCATATTGGCGCTACCGGCCGGAAGTGCTCTCGCAATTTGATCTTGTTGAGATGGTCCTTCATTTCCGGCGAAGTTGCAGCCGCCAGAATGCTTCTGCCTCCCAAGGCACGCGGACCAAGCTCTGCGCGGCCTGCAAGGAACACCACAGGCTTGTTGTCGGCGAGCAAACCGGCAAGATCTTTCAGGCTGAAAGCAGCAGATTGCCAACCGGGGGGAATCTTGCCACGGCCCACATTCGGCCCGCTGTAGACTGACCAGTCAAGATGCACGAAACCTTTGTCGGCGGACAGCGCGCAGCAAGCGGCACCAATCGCCGATCCGCTGTCGTTTGGAAACGGAGGTACCCAGACTGCGTCGAATAAACCGCTCGCCCGAAGGGCGCTATTCCATTTGATATTCAGCCCGCATCCGCCGGCGATGCACAGGTTTCGGGTTTCCGGAACCAAGTACCGACGCAGTGCGCTTTTCAGTTCCCGGACGAGAAGACGCTCTACGAAGGCATGGAAAGAAGCAAGTATGTCCTCGGGAGTTTCGGAAATTAGTGCCGAGGCGCTAGCATCGAAGAAGTTGTGTACAGCAGTGAGCAGCGCCTCTTCGCTGTGGGTGTTGTTCCTGTATTCCGACGCGTGGTCCGTATCCCCGGCGAAACGGTCATCGTAAAGCTCCTGAAATACATTCACGATGTGTTCACGGACTACTCCAAGCGCGATATAAGCCATCAACTTGCCGGCGATGCCCAGATTCCAGCCAGCCCGCAGTTCTTGCCTGTAAGGACCGAAATGTTGACCGGCGGCGGCATAGGCATGGCCTATCATCGGAAACAGGCTGCCAACAAATCTCACTCCACTTGGCTCGACGTAGTAAAGCCGCGGAAAAATGCAGCCGTCCCATACCAGACAAAGCGCCGGTTCTTCTGCTTTCGCGAATGAACTGGTGCAGTATGCAGAAGCCACGTGCCCAAGAACATGCGGGTAGCTTTCGTAGGAAAATACCCCATTGTCGAGGACGAGACCGGAACCTTCATAGGCCTTCAGTGGGTTTTCGGCGTCCCACTCCACATATGGCGCGCCGTTGAGAGTGATCGGGGAGCCCTTGCTCAAAACATGGAATTCCGACTGGATCTCACCGTCCCATCCGTCAATGACGAACCGGTCGATATCGCCCGGAGCCAGCCCGTTTTCAGCCAGAACAGCTACGACCGTCTCAAGCCGCTCGATATGTTGGTACCGTGGGTTATTTTCAAGCTTCTCCTGCTCGACGCAAAAGATTAATCTGCCGTCTTCCACGACAGCAATCCCGCCGTCGTGCGTCAGCTTAATACCGCAAATACGCATAGTAGATCCTTGTCGAGGTGCCAGTAGAGCACCCGCTGAAAACGGCTGAGAAAAAGCCGTGGGTTCGATGTCGCGCTATGCGCTATGATGCGGGACCGGTAAATTAGATTGTTTGGATATGAGGCATCCGCGCGATGAATGATCAGGTCTGCCGCGTGATCTAGAAGATGGTGGACACGGAGCCCCAGCGCTCTGTTGAGCAAGCCACCCGAGCCAAGCTTGCCGTCTGCGTCCTCTCGTGACGGCGACCCGCACGCCACCTTCAGCATTTGGTTGCTGGCAACTGCCGGTCAGCAGCCCTTGGCGCCTCAACGCGCCGATCGGCTGTTCGACAGCGCTAGGCCACTCATAAACTGGGTATCGTGCTGATGTAAGTCTGATTCAGGGCTTCTTTTGGAGGCTTTGATGCGTCGGTATGAATTGAGCGATTTTGAATGGGGCATCATCGCGCCTCATCTCCCCGCCAAGGTCCGCGCTGTGGCACGCGTTGACCACCGCAAGGTGCTCAACGGCATCCTGTGGCGCTTCCGCACCGGCTCACCCTAGGCCGATGTGCCGGAACGCTATGACCCCTACACCACCTTCTACAACCGGTTCGTGCGATGGCGCAAAACCGGGGCCTGGGATCGGCTTCTGGCGGCGGTTTCCAAGGCATCTGACGGCGAGATCATCATGATCGACAGCTCCTGTGTCCGCGTTCACCTGCACGCTGCCACGGCAAAAAAGGGGGGCGCTGACGATGGCTGCATGGGACGTTCCCGCGGCGGGCTCACGACCAAGATCCCCGCGCTCGTCGATGCCGAAGGCCGGGCGATCGACCTTGTCCCGACGGCCGGACAGGCACATGAAGGCAAGCCCGCCGCCGCCATGCTCGACGCCCTCCAACCCGATGCAATAAAGCTTCTAACGGCTTCTGGCCTCGCGTGAAACAACTCGAGTGCCATGGTCACCAGCTCGTGCTCGAACCTCATAATCGGCGGATACGAGTTGTTCTTGCTGAAAAAAAGCTAGGTACGCTGCCTTGGCGATATCAATGGCATCATCGTCAAGAAGCAGGCCTCGATCATTGATCCACCGGTCGCAAAAGGTCGCGCGTGGATCGTTATCTGCCGCACGCGCTTGCAGAAGCATTTTCGACTTCAATCTGGCTTCTACCTTTTCTAGAGAGCAAGGCGTCTTCATCTGAAAACACCGACTGGTTCCGGGATTTGGCGTACGCTGCTTTGCTATGAGTCTCACCAGTCTTCATGATAGCTCCTCCGCCCGCCACAACTTGCCAAGGGCAAGCCTGACATTAGCGACCAGCGGTACGGAAGTGCTGCTGATTTGCGTCGAATAGTTCGTCGGACCAGACTGTCGGGAGCTGATCTGTTGTTCATCTACCGAGGCTGTTCATGCCGGGGGCACCGGCTCGGAGAAATGGCACAAGCCGGCACGCCCCTGCTCGGTATCCGATCGCTCCAACGACATTCAGCAATGCGCTGTCGAGCATGTGCGGTCTTGTGGCCATGCATGAAAACCTGAGCTCAGAAGTGCCGAAGGAGGAATTGCGCGATTATGTCGGTCGTCTTTCGCGGGAACTCCCCGCCCTCGACCGGCTCTCCGAGGAATGCTGAGCTCCGTAGCGCATTGATGAGATCAACGTTTATGGGGCGGCGTATCCGGGCCAGACCCTTGTTCGTGCCGGCGTGCTAGTCCGCGCGATACGTCAGGCTGCCAACGTTCCGTGTAGCCGCCGTCACCTTGGTTACGATGTGTGGGCTGGTACCTGTTCACGGGCCAGGTTGATGCCGAGAACGACTCGGCCCCTCTCTTCGCTGGGATTGTCGGCCGGCGTCTTCGGCGATGTCTAATAGCTGACAATGTAGTAACAGAAGCCGACTTTCGGATGTTTTGAACCGCCTTGTTTGCATTGGCGCGGTACACGCAACTCTATCCGCATTATGAGAAGCCGTTTTTGAAGTCCTCGTCGACGAGAGAACCTAGGTAATCCAGCCCGCACCGACGAGGCCCTTGACGAAAATGCCAGTCGGATTGTGGATCGCGTTGAAGAAGACTTCAATTGAATACGCGTCTAAATCGTCATAGGTAAGCCGCGAGAGCAGTGACGTGCCTTCATGATTGTAAAGGTCCTTCGATGTTTTGCCGGTACTGTAGAAATAGCGCTGGCCACCTTCGAAGGAAAAAACTGGAGGGGCCGCTGCCCAGGCTATAGACCTGCCCAGGCTATAGACGCGGACTCGGCGTTCACCGGCACTGTGGCGGTAGCGCCCGCCGTCAGGCCACAAAGCGCCACAGATGTCAGTAACAGTCGTTGCATCACATGTTTGCCTTATTTTCCGATTCTGTCGAAAACTATTCGCGTTGCAGGTTGAGCTTGAGCGCTCTATGGCGAGACTATTTGGGAGACAGGTCGAATCTCATCCTGATCGCCCCGCCGCATGAGGGTTCGGATCAGCTTTCCCTTCTGAGGTGGGCGTTTCAGGATGCAGATGAGAGTTACAACCTTCCACAGGTCTACTTGGCCTGCGCCTCCAATATCGCCCGGGCCTGTTTCCAGCCCCGATGCGGTCGGTTTCGTCGGCCCGCGCCGTCAGCATCAGAACCGGCACGTCGGAGTTCGCGCGGCTGCGCTTGAGCGCCTCTAAGCCGTCCATGTCAGGCAGCCTGACATCGAGAATTACGGCTTGGGGCGTACTGCCGCGCGATGTCGGCAATGCCCACCCCGCCGTGTCCGCCGTTAGTACACGAAACCCGTAACCCGTCAGATATTCCGCGAGCATGGCGGACAGGCGCCTGTCCTCATCGACGATGAGGACCTGGTCCGCCATGCTCGTTTGTCAGCTCCGATTCGAACCTGTGCTCGTATAGAGCTTATCCGCGATCTTCGAGATCCTCGAAATCGTCGAGCAACTGCTCAAGCTGCTCGGCCGTCAACACCTCGGTGGCATCCAGCAGATCGGTCGTCAGCGCGCGCAAAGCCTCGCCGGCCCACTCGACAATCTCGGCGCGCACCTCCTCCACTGCGTCGGGGTCGAGGGTTGGCGCGTTGAGCAGCTCGGCGAGATCATTGTGCGCCTGGATTAAGCCCTGCTCGATGAGGCGCATATGGTTATGGACCTCGTCGGTGATCGCCGCCAACTCTTCTTCCTGCTCGGGCGTGATGTCAAGATCAGCGAGCTTGGACTCTAAGTCATGCGCGCAGTAGCCCGTCCCATGGCGGAGGCTGGTCTGCATGTGCATGTCGGGTCCGGCGTGGCCGCCGCCGACGTCGAAGCGCTGCACGCGTCCGTAACCCTGGCTGAGCGCGCCAGAGACGCCGACGCTGGCAAGCGTGACGACCGCAATGCCGCCGATTGCGATGCGCTTGCCCCAGTTCTTCGACTTCGGAGCGCGGGAGAAATGGTGACGAAGTTTCTGCCACGCAGAGGGTTCAGGTTCGGCCATAAACATATTCCTTTGAATGTTGGTCGAGTGGAATGCCTGGATCAGTAGAACCGGCATTTGCACCAGATAGGTTTGTGCCAGTTAGAAGGCAAGAGAATATAAGTATATTTCCGAATATATCCCAGTATTTTGCGGGAACATGATGCAATCGGGCATGTCGCCCACAGGTGAAGAGGTATACTAACATATATTTAATAATATAGTCCAACTTATTGTTCAATTTCTGGATTGATGTGACGGTGTCGGGAGCCGCGGCGACTCCACGTACTCCTTATGACTGCTGGGCCTGAGGGGGGGCGTCATCCGATAAGCAACGGCCGAGGGTTAAGCCAGCTGGCCGGCGCAGTGCCTCATGCACAAGAGGCGGGCCCTATGTGGATATTCACAAGGAGCGGATTTCGATCGCGGTGGCAGCGAGCTGACGCGGCGGATCGCTGGAATATTCGGCGAGATTCCCAATGACACTGATGCATCAAAAAGCTCTGCAACCGTCTGGGTATTCCGGCAAGCCGCTGGCGTTTGGCTATGAGACCGGCGCGTGCGGTTATGGCCGTTATCGCCAACTCACAAGCCTGAGTCATCGCTGCGACGTGGTGGCGTCATCGCTGATTCCGAGGCGGCCGGCCGATCGGGTGAAGATAAACCGTCGCGATGCCACCATGCTCGCCCGCCGCAATCGGGCCGGAGAGTTGACCCCCCCGTCTGGGTGCCCATAACGATCACGAAGAGCCATGCGCGACCTGATCGCCTGTGTAGCCCCGTCGTGCGACAGATATTGACGCGAGCGCATGAACGTCTTCGCGATTTCTGCTGCGTCACGGGCATAAGCAAGAGCGTGGGGCGGCCTGGCGAATGGCTTACTGCCGATGGCTTTGACATTGGCCTTCGAACATCCCGCTCAGCAGGTCGGATTCAGGACTACGTCGATGCCGTCATGGATGCGGAACGGCGCCTGCAGCAGGTCCAGGAACAGATACTCAGCCCGATCCCGGAACGAACCGGCGCCCGGTGGGTGATGCCTGTAGGCAATACGCGGTATCGCGTCAGCCATTGCCGTGGTGCTGGTCGCGGAAGTCGGCGACTTCACCCGCTTCTTCAATCCACGCCGGCTCATGGCCTACTTCGGCCTGGTCCCTGGCGAGCAATCGAGTGGCGAGACCGTCTGGCGCGGGCCGCATCACAACGACCGGCAACACCATGCCCGGCGCGCGTTGGTCGAGGGCGCCTGAGCTTACAGGATCAGACCGCATCGGCCGGCGCAAGGTCGACCCGATCGAAGCGCTGCCACACGTCGTTCGCGATCGGGTCGTTCCAGACGCGCCGGCGCGTCCAGGCAAAAATGCGGCCCGTCAGAGCGTCAAGTCCGCCTCTTGCACCTGATATCCGCAGTCCAAGTGCCTCGATCGCCGATCGAGTGGCGGGCCAATTTCTACGCCAAAGGCCGTTGTCAGCACTCATGACGGTGGAAGGAATCTAGCGCTTGGTGCCCGCGTCTGGTGGCAACGATGATTTTGATCGCGCGCTCAATCTTCTTTAGGGCTAATTCGCGCATGTACATGAAGCCAGTTCCCGCTGCGGCGAAGGTCGTGGCGCATGCTGCGCGAATGCCTCGCCGGCATGGCATCGTTCGTACCGGCCGAAGACGAGCCCACGTCGATCCCCGGAGCGGATCGCCGAGGAAATCGTGCGGCGCGTGTTTGCGGAAATGTCAGCGTTGCCCAGAATTGCCTTGGCTATCGGACGTGCAATAATCACGAGTGGAGCGCAGAGGATTACCCGCAATCGCGCGCCCCATGAACACCTCGGCTGGCCATTTGGATCAGATTCTCCACAATGAAGGGCGGAAGGTGACGGGCAGGCACTGCAGGCAGCGAACGACGTGATGCTTAGTAGGCGGACATTTGTTCACTAAGATACATGGGAAGTGAATAGAGGCGGCGCTCTGGCAAAGTGAGGCTGCGACGCGCACTAGGAGACGTAGCGGCTTTGCTTTCGCACTGGAGCGCTGCGGTGGGCGTTCTGAGCGAGCCTGTCGAGAATGGCCGCGGCCCCTGATATTTAGCTCGGCGATGATGCCATCTGGCCACAGGCGGTGATCAGGGTGGTTTGCGCCGATAGCGTTTCTCGAGGAGTTCGAACAGATGGAAGTGCTGCTCCCCAAGAGGGAGTGCGTTCCGAAGTCGTCGAGGATGAGGAGCCGCACGCGCGTGAGCTTGTAGATGAGGCGGCGGCAGCGGCCATCAATGCGGGCGAACGCCAGGCCCTCGGAGAGCCGTAAAACGCGCAGGTAGAGCACGGAATGATCGAGCCGTGCCGCCTGACGGTCGAAGGCACAGGCCAGCCATGACTTTCGATCCCGGTCTGGCCGGTGACGACCAGGTTCTGGTGCGCCTTCAGCGAAACTTAACGAAACAAGAACGATACCGATGGCATGGCGAAGTCGGTGAGGCCAGCTTTAAAGCGGCCGCTTTGGCTCACCGTTTGATGTGGCGGCGAGGTTCAAATGCCCCCGGGGGGCAAAAATGTCACTTGCGCGCACGAGGATCAGCCCCATCTAACCGGCTCCCCCGGGTTGTAAGGGCAGATCGGGCGGGCGAGGGACACCAGGAGTGGGGCTGCAGCCCAAGCTTCTTTGAATAGCAGAAACCATTCTCCCAGGAGAAGGCATGTATAGGCAGCACGAAGATACACCAGGGTGGGATCGGTCCAAGGCCAATCGACTCTATAAAGCATTGAAGAAGCTTATCGTCGATTTTAAGGTACCCCCCGATACGCGACTCGACCCCCGTCTAATCAGCGTTACTCTGAAAACGAGCGTTACCCCGTTACGCGAGGCATTGATTCAGATCGAAACCGAAAAGTACATCGTCGGATCTCCTCGCAATGGCTACTACACAAGAAAGCTGGATACAAAGCAATTATCAGATGAGTATGGTGTTGCCAACGCAATACTTCAGGGTGTTTTCAGGCAAGGCCCAGATGAGCATTCCAAGCTGTGGTCAACGCTTCCTACGATCCCCAGCTCTAACGACTGTATTTTGTTTGGGGAGTTCCTCGAGGTATTTTATGAGAAGATCGCAGAGGGTGGAAACAATGGAAAAATGCTGGATCTCGTTCATGAGTTCAACATCCGAACGAGATATGTACGTCTTTTGGATTTGCAACGGCCGGAGCGTCTATCATGTATTATAAGTGATATGAGACAGCTTGTAGAGCTTCTTGACAAGCAAGACAAAAATGGGGTGATCGCAAATATTGGTCGGCAATTCAGTGCGATAATTGAAAACGTCCCCGAGCTTGTGCTGGAGGGTAATCTTCGTGCCGGGGATACGAAAGAGAGCTGGTTGAAGACATTGCTGTCGAATTTCGACGAGAGCTGACCGGCGGTTTCCACCGAGATGTGGCTCTGGCTCACTTTTGCTGCTGTTGCTGCCGGCGCTTTTGCTGATTCCCCGGAGGATTAACTAAATTCAACATCCACTTGCCCGCGCGAGCCTCGCGCCTGACGGATTGGCGCGGTGATTGATGTGAAGGTTATAGCGAACACCGCTCAAAAGCTTCGATCGCGCCAATTTTCGGGAATCTGTCCAGACCGGGGGCCAGCCGGAGCGTTCAAGATAGATATGTGCGTCGGCCCGCTGGCCCGCTCCTCGTCGTACGGACGAGCATACGCTGGTGCTGCTGCGGGGGCTGGCGCCGCATACCCCGACGCCGTCATCGCCGGCATTCTCAACAAACAAGGCCGCCGAACGGCGTACGGCACCGCTTCGGCGCGCCACGCCGAGGCTCGCCGGCGCACGCCCCGTCGTCTGGCGACAGACGTCACGGTCTCGCCCGAAAGGAAACTCTCCTCAATGATCTGCAGCTCCTGTTCGGTCCGGGCTTCATACCCGCCGGTTAGATTCATGACGAAGTGGTGCGCCGACCGCCATGGCGGCCTCGATCACCTTGTCGCGCGTGGCGATCCACCGCAAACGCGTGGTAGTGGGTCAGTTTGAAATTTGCCATGCCGTCAATCGACGTCAACCGACTGTCGCACGATAGGCCGAACTCCTATATATGCTCAACGCGAAGCATGAGGAACTGGCATGTTCGACGTCATTAAGGAAATGACTTGGTTGCGCGACACGGTCCGCCATAGCATCGAGCGGGTGGAAGGCATGGACCTAAAGCCTGCCGACGCTAAGGAGATCGCCAAGCGAAAGAAAATTCTTAAGGAAATCGAGGCGGATTTGCGCAGGCTAGAAGGATACCAGTATGCCAACCGGACCTAAGCCCAAGCGCCCGCGCGATCCTAACCAGTTGGCAAGGTCGATTGTTGACATCGCGACTGGCGAAGCGCCGGCCAAAGAAGATCATAAGAACAAGGCCGCTGTGGAGCTAGGGCGACGTGGCGGTAAGATCGGTGGCCGCGTACGGGCTGACCGCATGTCGGCAGAAGAAAGGGCCGATGCAGCAAGGCTAGCTGCATCGGCCCGTTGGAGAAAGCGCGACGACTAGGCAGCTTCTGCTGCCTCGATTTCCGCCAAGTCCATCGTGAAGTCGAAATCCATCTGGATAGGCTCTTCGTCCGACCTCGCATCATTGTAGCTATCGACATCGATCTTCAACTGCCGAACGTCACCGACGATCCCGCGACGGCGCTGCTGGAACGACATCTGCATATGGTGTCGTGGGGCGGTTCGAATATCGTCCCACAGAACCATCTGCATTCCGCCTGACTTGGTCGTGGCGGGATGCAGTTTGCGAACCTTTCTTCCGCGCTTGTCGGTGATGTAATCTTCGCGCATGGCCGACTGCAAATCTTCGGCGCATTTGGAGATTGCTGCCGACTCCGGCAATTCCCATCGTCCGGTTCGGATAGCCCAAGCGGCCATTGTTCTGGTGCCTGCCGGCCACGGCTCGCCGGACATGCGGTACTCTGCAACGATTTTCTGCATCTGCTTACTGTAAGTCATGCTTCAAATCTCCTTCAGATGCGGTGTCACCCCATACCCATCGGTCATCGCCGTACGTATGAGGACATGCCGCACCTTGGCTTGGTACTGCTTGAATAAGTCCCATCTGTTGAGGTGCTTTTGTATTTGCCCGGCCACGATGCCGGGATGGCGCTTCACTAGTTTCGAAAAACCGATCAACCCTGGTTTGGAATAGATCGGGTCATGCCGACGAATGAAGCTTTCCATCTTCAGTCTCGGCACACAGAAATCCGCCGCCGCCGCATCGGCTGCACGTTCGGATTCGTCTGTAAGTCGGTCGTCATCTTCGAAGTTGTCGATGACCGGATTATCGCGACCTTCAAGCCTGAGAATGTGCTCGATCTCATGCCGCAGATTAAACCAAAAGCGGTCGATCTGGTCGCCACCCTTAAGCGACAGGGCAATGACCGGCGACCTGTTTTTGTCCAGCCAGAAACACACCCCATCAATACGCGAGCCGGGAAGCGGTTCGACAACCAAAAACCGCACACCACAGTCATGCAAGATGCGCGGGACATGGCGGACCTCTTCCGGGTCAACCATCAAGGCTTCAAGCTGGACAAGCGCGTCGCGCAGTAGCGTTTCCGAGAACTTCGGCACGACCATCGCTTCCGCAAGGCGCTTTACGCGGATAAGCCAAGCCAGTTGGATAGTGGAAACATCTTCGTTGTTCTTCCTCCATGCGGCGAACGATCCGGTGATAGGATCGCCAATCGAAGCGATTCCGAAGAAGCGGCAAACCGATGCTTCCATACTCTCGCCGGGCCGCTGCGGAAGCCAGCCACGCTTCGCCAAATCTCGGACGGGAAAGCGCTTCCGCATCTCCGCCTCGCGAGCGATCCGCTCGTCAGCCGGCGACGTTTTCGCCAGCTGATAAGCGGATTCCAAATTCAACCAATACTGCGGAGTCGTATCCAGCGCCGCAGCGATCTCTCGCGCCGTGTCTGGCGTGATCGAGCGCTTACCCATGATGATCTCATTCACCACATTGGCCTTGCGGCCGATGATCTCCGCAAACTCTGTCTGCGACCAACCCAACTCATCCAAGGCGTCCTTAAGGAACTCGCCCGGTGGGAAAGTGTAAGCTGGCGTCCGATCGGTCATATTCCTTGGCATCAGTGATAATCCGTTATTTCAATTACCCGCAGTCGGGTGCCTTCGTTGTCGGTGACGATCTCAATGATGAGCCGCCACTGCTTGGTCAGCCGCACCGAATGTTGGTGGCCCCTTCTCCCCTGAAGCTTCTCGAATCGGAGTCCGCCGCGATAGAGGTCCCGCTGGTCGACGGCAGCGCGCAATGCCCATAGCGCTTTGCAGAATCCACGCACAATGTCAGGGCCAAAGCCCGCATCGAAACTCGGATCATGGTCCAGTTTGTCGAGGTCATCATCGGCAAATTCGATCTCCATGCCTCACGTCCCTTTTATATAGCGCCGGAGAAAAAATCTCAATACCCTTTATCCCGGATAGCGTAATAATAGTTGCAAAGCAAGAGCGCTTATGCATAATGGTCAGTATGAATAAGTTGGACGCCCAAGCCCGGTCTGGTATCCTTCACATGCTCTGCGAAGGTCAGTCGATCCGTTCGATTACCCGCATCATGGGTACCAGCAAAAATACGGTGGCAAAACTTCTCTCTGACGCTGGCGCGATTTGCGCACAGTATCAGGATGAAACCCTTCGCAACCTGACCAGCAAGCGAGTGCAGGTCGATGAAATCTGGAGCTTCACCTACGCCAAGCAGAAGAACGTCGCGACGGCCAAGGCTGCCCCGGAAGGCGCTGGCGACACATGGACATGGACGGCCATCGATGCCGACACCAAGCTTGTCATGTCGTGGCTGGTCGGCGGTCGCGACAGCGAATACGCGATGGGCTTCATGGACGATCTTTCGCGCCGCCTCGCCAATCGCGTCCAGCTGACCAGCGATGGCCACAGGGCCTATCTAGAGGCTGTTCAAGGTGCATTCGGTGGCGACATCGACTACGCCATGCTGATCAAGCTCTATGGCGCCTCCCCTGACAGCGCAAAGGGCCGTTACAGCCCCGCCGAATGCACCGGAGCGAACAAAGAGCGGATCGAAGGCAATCCAAACATCAAGCATGTCAGCACGTCATTTGCTGAGCGCCAGAACCTCACCATGCGGATGCATATGCGCCGCTTCACTCGGCTGACCAACGGCTTTTCCAAGAAGGTGGAAGCCCACGCCAACGCCGTGGCGCTTCACTTCATGGACTACAATTTTGTTCGCATCCATGCCACCTTGCGAATGACCCCGGCGATGGCCGCTGGCGTCACTGGCAAACTTTGGGAGATCGGCGATATCGTTGCGCTGATCGAAGCGAAGGAAGCCGAAAAGCCGATGGTTCGCGGAACATATAAAAAGCGTTCCTAGCGGTTTTGGGGAGGGCGAGAAATGGACAAGGCCGACTCTGGTTTGCGCCTCTTAATTGCCGGCGCCTGCATCGCGGTGATCGTTGGCGTCGGCTATTACCTTTTCGGCGAATATCGCAATTACCAGCGTCAGAAAGACGAGGCGGAGCAGGAGCAGCTGCAAGCGGTCCTTCGTGAGGATTGCGTCGATCAGTTGGCAAAATTGAATAAGGCATTCGGCATTTCCCCTACGGAGAAGAACCGAATTGCCAACTGTCTCTATATGGGATCGTTGACAGATGCCGAAGTCGCCGAGCGAGAGCGGGTTCTAGATGTCCCTTTACGCTAAAAATGCGGCCTGAATTTCAAACTGACCCACTACCCAACGCGTTTCTCAGGGCCAAGCCTTGAGTTCGGGCTTGTTGACGTAGCCAGGCAGGAAATCGTCGATCTGGCTATGCCTTACGCGGCATATCGCATGACTACCGGAGGCGAGGTCGCCGCCAAACGGACCAACGAGACGCCCCGCCGGTCATCTGGAGGGGCGAGGCTCCGGACCCAACCATTGTGGTGGAACGTTCAGTACATCTGCATTGGTTAGGCGGCGCATCGAGCCAAATGCGCACTTCGAATTCATCGGACGCGCCGGCCGGAAAGATCACGGGCTGCCCCCTGGACAATGACGGGACGATGGCTCGCACCCGCGTACCGACAACGGGACTTGTAGAGTCGATGAGGCGGGGCCATCACATGGATCACACGGCCTTCGGGGCGCTTTCGTCGATGCCTATCCGAAATTCTCGGTCCTACGTGGCGCCGTCATTCCGGCGGCGGAGGGCGACACGATCAGGTCCAACATGCAGGCCGACGGCGCCGCTCAAAATATTCGTATTCATCGCAGCCTACGACTACGCAGCTGTGAGCCCCGCGCTCCACAACCGAAGAGGAAGTCCTAACATCGACGATCTACGAGACCCGCCCAGTCCCTAGCCCAGCAGTTCACATGCGTTTTCCGAACGCAATACAGGCGGCGCATCCATGGGCGCTCCGTCTTCTTTTTGTAGCGAACACTAAGATGAAGTTTGGCCTACGGGTTGAACGCTCGATCTCGGCGCTCGCAGGAAGCATAGTAAAATTCACAACAGAAAGATCGCCGACCGCGTGGCTAACGCGGGGCCGTAACACCGCGCTTCGGACAGGACCTTGGCCCAATCGACCGCGTGTTCCCCGCCCATGGAGTTCGCTGCCTGCCCGGCATCGTGGATGCGCGCCCCAGGCCTTCATGGCTATTACCCATCGGGTTATGCCTGGGGAGCAGGGAGGATTTGCTCCCCAGGTTAATAGCTAGAGCGATCGTCTCAGAAGCGACGCACATCCGGAAATGGTAGCACCTCCGCCTGTTGGCGGGGCTGTTTGAATTCTTCGAAGGCGACCGCCTCAATTATAGCGTCCAAGGCTTCACGCCCCGTCTGGCTCATCGGGTCATCACCACCAAGATAGTGGTATGCCCGATCTAAATGCACCCGGGCCGCGGAAAAATCGCTCTTCATTTAACCTCTCAGTAGCCGCCGCGTCAGCCCTCTACGAGGTCAGTGTCGCGCAACGGTCAACATACACAGGACAATTTGATTTAAACTTGACACAATTAGGAGGAGTAGCATGCTCGGACGATGACATTTTGCCGGCACTGTGCCGCAGTGAGAGCTGGCCTCGCAAGCCGCTGGAGCAAGGATGTGGTCACATATCCCGAGGGACGGGAGGTGCTGCGCTCCCTCGGCACACACGGTGAGCGCGCTGGGTAGGGGTCGAGAGCTGTAATCCGTCGGTGGTCAGCACACCGCTCGAAAGCGGGGCTTACGATTGGGGACCTGATCCTAAACGGGCCGGGACTTCGGCGACCTGGTACTTCGCGGCCGCTGAAACCGGCTTGATTGGCCGTGGGGGCTGGGCGGAACAGATTTCGAGGAGCTCGGCGATAGCGTAGACAATGCGAAGGCTCGAGAACGTTTTAAAAAGCTCCCACACCGGGGCCAGCGTGGCGTCTATCCGGTGTACTTCTGTGTGGTCGCCGTGCCGAGCCGCTCTGACGATCGCCAGGCAGGGCTCCGGCAAGATGCCACCGAGGACGCTGTACCATGTGTCGGCGCCCGCGATCAGGGCCGCCGTGGCGTTCCAGTCGCCGCTGTAGCCGATCGAGAATCCTTTCGGCAGAATTTCTTTCTGGTGCGCAAGTTGGCCTTCGATAGCATCGCCCCGGTCCGCTGAGTTTTTCATAGCGAGGATCTCAGGCAACTGTCCCAGACGCGCGATGAGTGCTGGCGTGAAGCGAAAATGCGTGTTTCCAGGATTGTCGTAGATCACGATACGAAGGCCACTTTCGCGCGCCACTGTCGAAAAATGCTCGAAAACTTCGTCCTCAGTGAGCGGACTGTATGACACAGCGGCGAGCAATCCCGCGGCTGCGCCGAGGGCCTTCGCATCCCTTGCATATTTTACCGCTTCATCGGTGCGCAAAGCGCCCACAACCACGAGCGGGACTCGTCCACCGTCTCGTCCAGCGCTTCAGAAATTGCCCGGCGGCGTTCCTCGCGCGACAGATACATGTAAGTGCCGGTGCTGCCGAGCAGGCCGATGGAATCCACCTTTGCTGCACAAAGCCGCGCTTTGAGCTTTCGAAGCGCGAGGATATCGACGCTGCCGTCACTATCGCTTGGCGTTATTGGGAAGGCCAAAGGCCGCTCAGGAAAGCCATGCTGAAGCTCCCGCTGTTAGATTGCGTGAAGCGTTGGGCATCAGACCCCCTCCAGCGTTGAGATCGGTGATCAAATCGGCGGCGTCTTCAAGCCTACCGACAGGCACATGAGGTCGTCGCCGACTGCTTCAGGCAAAGGCGCGTCCTTGCAGATGGATTGACTTGCGCGAGCGGGTTAGGCTTGCCGGATGACAAATGAGACTGTCAGCATCGCCAAGGCTGACTGACCTGGTGATCAACGTGAGACCGTCCATCATACGGCGCGCGCCCTCGAACCCCGTTTGGAGGCCGAGAGCCAACATGCCTGAGCCGTTCGACATCTGTCTGCGCGCGATCTTATGCTCGGGATGAGAGCGGAGAAACGGATAGCTAACCCAAGCCACAGCCAGGTGCGCCTCGAGCGCCTGGGCGACCGCGAGCCCAAAGGCACTGTGACGCTCCATACGCAGCGTGAGTGTCTTCAGCCCGCGCAAGATCAGGAATGCGGACATGGGCGAGAGCGCTGCCCCGGTGAGATAGCGCAGGCCAGTTTCGCGCAACAGGTGCAATGTCTTCGCATCGCCGAGTATGAAACCGCCAAGCGCATCGCCATGTCCGTTGATGTACTTGGTCAGGGAATGGATCACGATGTCAGCTCCGAGTTCCAGTGGACGCTGGAGGGCGGGCGAGGCGAAGGTGCTGTCGACCGCGACCTTCACCCGGCGAGAATGGGCGTGTTCGGCAATGGCAGCGATGTCGAGGATACGGCTCAGCGGGTTGATCGGCGTCTCGAAGAAAACGAGCCGAGTCTTTCGGGTGATGGCCCCATCGAATTACTGGGATTTGACAGGTCGAGGGCAACGACCTTAGTCAAAATGCGGCAGGCCCTGTTCGACCATGGCGAGTGTATTGGCATAAACGGTGTTGTGGACGATGAGTTCGTCACCTTGCGAAAGCGGCGAAAGGATCAGCGTGCCGAAGGCCGCCATCCCCGAGGCGAGTACCAGCCCAGCTTCGGCTCCGTCGAGATTGGCGAGCCGCTTTTCGAGGACCTCAGTCGTCGGGTTGTATTCGCGTGCGTAGAGTCTTCCGCTGCTGCGGCGGCTTCGTTTGCTGCCACGCTTTCAAATCCGTAGGTCAATGTAAGAAACACAGTCGTCTGAACGGAATTGGAAAAGCCGGCCGGATCGTAGCCGTGATGTATGGCCCGGGTGGCAAATGCGAGGTCGACCTCGTTCCGGAACGGCATTGATATTGCCTCGTTTTCAAGCGAATCTTCGGCGCTGGCCATCGGCTTTAGCCCTCTTGATTTCGGGAACAATGCCGTCACACTAACTCAGATGGAACGTTCAGTTGGCGATGAAAGAAATGGTCCAGCCTTCTCCTGCCGCTTCGACAGCTCGCCCTCAAGGTCTGGGCGCGCGCCAGATCTGCGAAGCTCTTCGCGAGCAGATCCTGGGCGGCATCTATGAAACGGGCAGCCAGCTGCCGTCGTCCCGGGGCCTCGCAAATGAACTCGGTGTGTCGCGAACCACGGTGACGGTGGCATATGACCAGCTGGTCGCCGAGGGTTTCATTGAGGTCATCCAAGGCGCAAGACCTCGCGTTGCAGCTTCGCTAGTCGGGAGTAAAGCGACTAGCGCGGTGCCGAAAAGGACTGGCCCGATTCACCTTTCCAGTTACGGCGAGCGACTGCGCGCCAGTCCGCCACGGCCCGACTACCTCCCGAACCGTCTCAAGGTCGATTTCCGCTACGGCGACCTCGCACCATCTGATTTCCCTGCACTGACGTGGAAGCGCGCGATGAACGCGGCGATGTCACAAAGTCCCGGAAGGCTGGCCTATCACGATCCACGCGGCTCGCATCGCTTGCGCCAGGCGTTGCAGGGATATTTGTGGCGCGCCCGAACGCTTAGCTGCCGGGTCGAGCAGATCCTCGTCGTGAGTGGATCACAACAGTGCCTGGACCTTTGCGCGCGTCTGCTGCTAGATCCTGCTGACAGCTTCGTGATCGAGGATCCCTGCTATAGAATGGCGCGCCTAGTCTTTGCCAGCACAGGAGCCACTCCAGTGGCCGTCGCCGTCGATAGCGAGGGCATAAAGACGGAGCTGCTGCAGGAAATTCCGGCGCGGCTGGCCTATGTCACCCCGTCGCACCAGTTCCCGCTCGGCGGCGTCTTGTCGATTTCGCGGCGCTATCAACTCCTCGAATGGGCTCGGCGCAACGACGCCTATATCATCGAGGACGATTACGATGGCGAGTACCGGTACGACATTCGTCCGGTGCCCCCGTTGCACAAGCTGGAAGACCGCAGTTCCGTCATCTATGTTGGGACGATCTCCAAGACACTGTCGCCGATGCTGCGCATCGGCTACCTGGTGGTTCCGGCCGAGTTGCAAGATGTCTTTGCGACGGCCAAGCAGCTTCTCGACAGGCATTCTCCGGTTGCCGAACAGGAGGCCCTGGCCTCACTTATCGAGAGCGGTGGTTATGAAAGCCATGTGCGACGCGTCCGCCGTCTCAACGGCGAGCGCCGTGAGGCGCTGCTTGCCGTCCTTCAACGCGCGTTCGCAGACGGTATTGTCATCGAGGGTGCTGATGCAGGGCTGCATGTCGTCGTCTGGTTCAAGGATCTTTCTCGGTCGCTGGAGGACATCCTGGTTGAAGAGGCGCGGCGGGTCGGGGTGGGCATCCATCCGATTTCATCACTGTACATTCGAGATGAAGGCCGTGCTGACCGGATTGGACTGGTGATGGGCTATTCCGCCCTGACCATTCGGCAGATCGAGAATGGCGTTCGGCTCCTTACTGGCGCTGTCCAACGGGTAAAAAGCCTTGCGAGCACTCGGCAACATCCTCAATAACCGGCCTGACGGTGCACAGGCCTGGCTCGTGACCCCAGAGTCACGCCGGCAGCGATCGCAGACTGGATCAGCAAGACTTGCCGTGACTGGCCCTGTCGGCCATTCCGGGTCCCGGGCAGTACTCTGACCCTGCGACCTGGCGAAGAGAGTTCTCGACGAGACTCTTACATCCACTGGAAGCAAGGCGCCGTGCGGCCGGCTTAAAGGAGAAAGCGTTGATGGATTTTCCGCTGATCGACGAGGAAATAGCAGAGATCGCACCTGACTTTCGCGCTATCAGCATTCTTGTTGATGCACAGGACAGTGCGCGAGGCGTCATGGCTCGAGACGTGTTGGGAGAGGCTTGCGATTTCGTCCGAGCGGGAGGACCCGCATGGGGAGAAGCGCACTTGGCCAATTGGGCGGAGGCATACGTCCGATTCGGAGCGAAACCAAACCGGACGCCGTGCTCGGCGCACGCATTGAAAAAACGGGTGGAGAGGGACGGCCGCATCCCATCGATAAATCCTGTCGTTGACCTCTACAATGCAGTGAGCCTGCGTTTCGCAATACCCGTCGGCGGCGAAAATTTCGATGCATATGTCGGTAAACCACGGCTGACAATTGCGGAAGGAACGGAGTGCTTCCACACTGTTTTGAATGGGGAAGCGGTCGTCGAAAAGCCTTCCAAGGGGGAGGTCATCTGGCGCGACGATCTGGCAGCTACATGTCGCCGCTGGAACTGGCGGCAGGGCACGCGCACCCGGTTGGAGACGGTGGGCGGCCGCATGTGGTTTATTTTGGAAAGCTTAGCAGCGATGCCGGAAGGAGCGCTCGAGGACGCAGCTAAGATGCTCGTGAGCGGTCTGAGAGAGCTTGCACCAGGGTGTAAGGTCTACGAACAGGAAATCACCACCGCTAAAGCCTCGGTCGCCAGTTCCGCCAGGCGGGTCGGTTGAGGAACGTGCCGTCCCTGTCATCGAGGCTGAGCTGGCCTGCATGCGCCGCCTGATAGGCAGGCCGGCGGCACGGAAGCCTATCAGAGATGTCGATCGAGAGGCACATGCTCACCCGTCGGGGGAGCTCTCCGCCTCCTTCGAAGGCTAACTTCCCGAGCGGATCGGTACGCAGCCATATCTGCGGGTCGCGACCTTGCCGCCGACGCCGCCAGCGGCTCGGCGGCACATGCTGTGTCATGATTTCGCCAACCCTGGAGGACGGCGCCAGCTCGGCGTCACCCAGGTCCTGCTGGGCAAGCTGGACACACGGCCCTCTACGACTGTTGGGCCACTAAGATAGTTGGCCCGATGATCTGGGCTCGCCAAGTCACTTCACCAACTGGACGACTTCAATTGTAATTAACTGGCTGTTTCCTGAGGGTCAGATTGCCGGTATCCCGACCTGCAGCGCACACACGGAGTTCCCCGATGTACACCCCTCCCGCCTTCCGCGATGATGATATGGATTTCCTGCGGGCGAGCGTCCGCGCATCTCCTCTGGCGAACTTCGTCACCGCGACGGCCGAAGGACTCTTCGCCTCGCCGCTGCCCCTCTTGCTTGATGAAAGCGAGGGCGAGCACGGCGTGATCTACGGCCACCTCGCCAAGGCCAATCCACAGTGCCGTGTTCCCCCGCTGGGCGACGGTCTGGCCATCTTCATGGGGCCGGAGGCTTACGTGACCCCGGCGTGGTACGCGACCAAACAGGAAACCGGGAAGGTTGTGCCTACCTGGAATTACGTCACCGTCCACGCTTATGGCCCGGTCGAGTTCTTCGAGGACACCGGGAGGCTGCTGGAGGCCGTGAATCGCCTGACCGACCACCACGAGGGTGAGCGCGTCTCGCCCTGGGCGGTGTCGGATGCGCCGTCGGATTTCGTGCAGGCCCAACTCCGCGGAATTGTGGGTCTGCGCATGTCGATCACGAGGATCGAGGGCAAGCGCAAGATGAGCCAGAATCGGAACGCGGCCGACCGTGCCGGAGTGGCTGCGGGCCTCGCAGCGAGCGAGCGGGCATCTGACCGTGAGGTCGCCTCCTTCATCCCTTAGCAACATAAACTTCGTTGGTATCGACCCCATGACAAATCTGACGCAACTCGCCCTACGCCTTGCCGCGGCTTTTGTGCTCGCCATAACGCCTGGTGCTCGGCGACTCTATGTTGTCGCCCGCAGTCTCGCCGGCGGTCGCCCCAATTGCGTTCAATACTCTCGCCGACATGTTGGCTTTGTGCCCAGCGGCATTGAAGGCCGCACAGCAGCGCGTCCTGGATTGAATCAGCGCCTGAGGGAGAGGTCGGGGAGGCGCTATGATTGCACTGGCAGTCCACCTCGCTACGGCGGAGCAGCCGGCCACATCAGTTTGGCTCCGGAGCGGTTCAGCATCCTTGCGGCCTGGTACTCACTCTGCAGAAGCGGCTGGGTAGGCTGGATCCATCTTCGGTCATTTCGCTTAGCAGATGAATGTCTCAAGAGGCGCGGTGGTACCCGTTGCGTGAAAGTCGGCTCACAATGATAGACAATCCTATGAATAAAGAGCGGGTGACTTCGACCGGCTCGCCTCCCTATGCCGAACATTTCGGCCTTGAAAATCGCCAAACGGCCAGTGAGCCGCGAATGGCGGCCGCCTTGATGAAAGAACGCCAATCCGTGCGCGTGGCGCCGCTTCGGTTTGCACTCGACCATATGGCGACACCTGGGCTTGACGTCATGACGTTCCTCGCACTCGCCCGCGATCTCGGTCTAACCGACGTGCAAGTCAGGACTGATCCTTGCAGTAAGGCTGTTGCGCGCGGCAAGCCGTCGGCGGATGTCCGGGCTGCCGCTGCCGAAGCGGGAGTCACGATTATCTCAGTCAACGCCTTGCAGCGATTCGACGAGTGGACTCACGCCCGCAAAGCCGAGGCCAGCAAGCTCGCCGATTATGCGGCCGCCTGCGGCGCCCAGGCGCTCATGCTGGTGCCGGTGAACGACGGTTCGCGGTCCGCCAATGCCGAGCGCCAAGGCAATCTCCGCGTCGCCTTGAAGGCGCTAAAGCCAATACTTCAGTCGCGAGGTCTTGTTGGGCTTATCGAGCCGCTTGGGTTCCAGACCTCCTCACTTCGGTCGAAGAAAGAAGCGGCTATCGCCATTGCCTCGGTTGATGGCCAGTCCGCCTTCCGGCTTGTCCACGATACATTCCACCACACGCTTGCCCGCGAGACGTCCTTCTTCTGCGACTTGACCGGTCTCGTGCACATTTCGAGCATAAACGATCCAACCTTCTGGATTCGCCCGGATCGCATCCTGGGCGGCTCGGACAATTGCAGCCAAATCCGGACGCTACTCGATGGCGGCTATTCGGGCCCCTTCTCCTTTGAGCTTGTGGAGGAGGTCCATGCGTTAAATGACTTTGCAGGCGCATTTGCCTCCAGCATCGATCTCATCCGACGCGGGCTTCTCAGGCGAGTGCCAGTCTAATTCGCGCAGGCGATTGAGCCGAGAAGTCATTTGAGATCGCTGTATCTCGCTGATGCAGGCGCTTGCCGCATCACCATTGTCAAAACTGGCCATTGGACCGCCTTGGGCGGCCGCGGCAGTTCGATGGGCGGCAAGGCGAAGATCGGATCTGATGCGGAGGGCGGCGAGCTATCGGTTTTCGGACGAAGAGCAACTGATGGCGGACCAAGGGCGAGTGGCCCACCCCAACCGCAGCGTTATTCAAGCTCCAGCTTCCTCTTCAGTTCCGCGTTCTCCTTGCGCAGCCGTTCCGCGAGCAGGCTCTTCAGTCGCTTGTTTTCTTCCTCAAGCGCGACGAGGTCCTTCAGATCATCACCAACCGATGCAGGCAGCGCAGCTCTCTTCCATTGATAGTAGGTCTGTTCCGAGATGCCGGCCTGCTTGACCGCGCTCTTATGGGTGGCGCCGCCACTGATAGACTTCTGTATAAGGGCAAGCATCTGAGCGCGCTCGTTTTCAGAGTAGATCTTGCGTCCGGTCCGCACGGCCGCCGCTGGTATTTGCTGCGCCTGCGACGCCGCATTGGGCGCGTTCTTCCGAGCAGGCGGCCTGGGCTCAACCTTAGCTCTCGGCGACCGTTGTGCTTTCTTCTTCAGAGGCGTCTCCACTTTGGCTGCCGGTTGCGTTGCAGTTGTTCCTGATCCTGCGTCCAGGGAATTCGTCATGAGATGCTCCGCTCGCGGTTTGTGCATGTGTTCAGCATTGAGCGATACTACACTCGAGTCAACAGGGCGACCATTTGGCAACTCCATCTTCTCGAGTTCCCTTCTTGTCTCGGCCATTGCTGCGGTGAGATCGACATCGCTCCAGATTGAAAGACTCCGTTTTTGAGAACTGCGCTTCTGTCTGATCTCCACCGTGAATGCTCGGGGCTGCCGCCTCATAGGTCGTTCCTTGTTGAAGACGAATTGTACAGGAAGTCGCGGCAGACGACGGAATGAAGGTCTGGCCGGCTCTTCTGTAGCCGAGCTATATGCATCCGATCGCTTGAGCAAGCCCTGCTGGCGACGCACATCCTAAAACAGCCTACGAGCACCTAAAAGCAAGCAGGCTATTTCATCTCGAACCGAGGAGGTGGTGCTTCCTCGCAGCATGCAAAAGCTATCTTCCTGGTTTTCGACGGCGCAGCGACGGGTGGCATCCGGACTGAAAGGAGCTGCTCAAGTGCGCCGATCCAATCTGCGCTGGCAGTGCAGGACGGCTTACATCCGAAAGGCCGGCTAGCGACGCTAGCCCGGCTTATCAAAACGTGAACCGACTTGAGTTGGCGGCGAAGAGCGGACAGCTGCGCAGAATGGCGCGCATGGAGAGTGGAGGGCACGAGCCGAGTCGAACTCGCATCGAGCTTCGTCCGGCAGCGGCAGAGCGTGGTACGGAGGCCGACCGGAGCTACTCCTCGCCGCGGCCACCGCTGGGGCCAATCCTTCTTCCGTGAGTACCGCGGCGGTCATCTGGTTTGGTCGGAACGTGGTCCCGGTACTGACCGAGGAAATCTTGCGAGTTCACTTAGTGGCATGGTACGCACATGAATTCACTGAGCCTTTAGTCGTCCGCTTCACCTCTTGTGCGAGTTTGCTACCCTGGCCTTCTCCTGAAGGCCGGCCAGCCTGCTTTTCGCGTTCGATCGATGGCGCGTTCTCAAGGCCGATTGGCGTTGATGTCGACGGTCGGGCTTGGGAATGCTGAAGGACGCGCGCCTGGTTGCCTCTCCGGCAACCAGGCGACCACGGGCGCCTTCACAAGGCATCAGCAAGCATTGCTGTTAAAGGGCACTAAAAACTGACCCCCAACCGGCTTTGGTGTCGCCTCACCCATTGGTGAGCAGTCCGATTCTGGACAACGCACCGCTCCTGTTCAGACCAAGGCATGGAGCCAAAAGAGCCATTTTGGTGGGCCTGTTATGCCTGCTCCAGCAAACGATCGGGGCCTTGACGGACGCGAACAGCTTGTGAGGGGTGCAGCCGAATGCAGCGCTGCTCCCACAACTGACGAAGCTCCTTTGTGAGAGCTTGACGCTTAGCTTCATCTAGCGTGATTGGATTGAGGAGATCCCCCAGCACGGCTTCGCCCTCGATCTGAATGAGCAGAGCGTACACTTCACTTGAAATGCGCACACCGTCGCGAGGGGAGTGGACTGCGCGAATCTCGCAGACCGTCTCCTGGCGATCTTGCGTTGTATAAGCACGTACTTGATGCAGACTAAACTGAGGAGGCAATGAAACCGCGAGCGCAGTCCAGTCCTCCAGCGCGGTAGCCCGTTTCTTGACGAGGAACGGCCCGACCACAAGTCCGTCCAATTCTGTCGTTAAAAAGGTCGCAATCGAGTCTGCAACTGAATCTACGATCGGCTCGGCGTTGTTGTTGAAGGATGTGTTCAGCAAAATTGGGATGCCCGTCCGCTTCTTGAAAGCATTAATAAGGTCCCAGTAGGCCGGGTTGGCTTTGCGCGATACGGTTTGCAGCCGCGCGGTACCGTCGACGTGTGTGATGGCGCCGAGCAAGCCACGCATAGAGTCGCGCACACGAACGACGAAATTCATGAAAGGGAATTCGCATTCAGTGTCCGGCAGGTCGAAAAATTCGGCCGCATCCTCCTCCAGCACCGATGGCGCGAAGGGCCGATACCCTTCGCGCTTCTTAACCATTGCGTTGATCCGCTCCTTGTTTGCGGCAGGTCGTGGATCTGCAAGAATGCTTCGGTTGCCAAGCGCACGTGGACCGAACTCCGAACGGCCCTGCACCCAGCCGATCACCGCGCCATTGGCCATCAAGTCGGCTGCACTGCTGGCCACATCATCGGTGCGTTCGACCTCGATGTGCCCGGCCCATGCAATAAGTTCCTGCTCGACGGCCTGGTCGCTTCCGAGATCAGGCCCCCAATAGACCTCCCGCAACCGCTTGCGAGGCGCAGGGTGCCCCAGCTCAGCAGATGCCATGAGTGCGGCGCCCAATGCGCACCCAGCATCATGCGCTGCGGGTTGAACAAAAATATCTTCGAAAAGCCCTGAATACAGCAGTTTGCCATTCATCGAGCAGTTGTGGGCTACGCCTCCAGCGAGGCACAGCCGCTTCATCCCGGTCGCCTCACGATGATGGCGGAGAATGTGGAACACGATCCGCTCCAGCGCTTCCTGCAATGAGGCACTCACATCACGATGTTGCTGTGTGAATGGCATTCCCTTTCGCCTGACACTGATGTTGCGGAGCAGTGTCGGGCCGATGCGGTCCAGATGGACGCGGTAGCCACCGTTGGGCAAGAGTTCATAGAACTGCTCGAAGAGCTCGCGATAGGGAACTGCATCGCCGTATGGGGAAAGCCCCATTACCTTATATTCGTCGAACATGCCGTAGCCCAGATGACGAATAGTTTCTATATAGAACAGGCCTAGAGAGTTATTCTCTGGGAAACTCTCGAGCTGCCGGATTTCTGTGCCAGACCCGACCGCCAAGAGGCCCGACAAGAAATCACCAGAGCCATCAATCGCGAAAATCAGGCTTTGTTCGAAGCCCGACATTGCAAAAGCACTTACCGCGTGCGCCTGATGATGACTTACGAATGAGATACGCGAAGCCTCCAGTTCGGTGCCGAACTCCTGCGCGAACAGCTTCTGTACCATCAATTTAGCGTCCACAGGGATGGAGGCGTCCGGCTGGGAAATAAGCATCTTCTCCAGGGCGGCGTTACAATAGGCTTCGGTAGCGTAAAACGCTACACGATCGATGTCTTTGAGCTGAACTCCAGCGGCTGAGAGGCAGTATTGAATCGCACCACTCGCGAGCTTGTTGGAGTGCTTGATCCGGTTGAGGCGCTCCTCTTCAACGGCCGCTATTACGTGTCCGTCTCGGACGAGCACCGCAGCACCATCGTGCAAAAATGTATTCGCAAACTGGAATCGGTTTTCATGGACTTTGTCCAATCCGCCACTCACTCCTAGACACAACATCTCGATCTCCATGTTATTATGACAAAAAGGACCGGCTGGCCCGGCTCAAGGCCGTTCGACTTAGAACGGGCTCCATTATCTTTCTCGCCTGCAACCGCAATCAGACATCGTCAAACTCTGGCAGGGGTGTCGTCAGTGCCAAAATCCGGCCCAACGTTTCGAAATTGCCAGCGTGGGCCCACTGACGAGAAAAAGCCGCGTGGTGCCGACGCGGTATGCCCAAGGAAGGGAAGCACCGCTAAGGCCGCCGTTCCTGTTGAGAACTGCGGCAGGCGCCATCGGGTGGTTCGTAATTTCAACCTTCAATGGAAGGGATCGAGTGGCCCCGCAGCAAGCGAACTGCCGTCGGCGTAGCGGGCCAATCACAGACCACCCACGTCAAAGAACCGGGCGTATGGTCCATGCGCGAAGTGGAGCTGCAACTCATCAAAATTCTGCACTGTCTGGTCCAGCGCTCGCGTTTCCTGGCGCTGAAGGACGGCGCGATCAGAGAGCCCAACGGCCGGTGCGCCCAAAAAATGCCAAACCTTTCCCAAGCAAGCAGCGGGTTCGTGAAGGAGGCTCTCGTATTCGACTACAAGCAGCTGGCTCGTCGTGAAGGAGTGCTCGATGCGAGCGTGGAAATTGTCCGCGGCTTTGAAGTAAGCCTCGCAATCAGCGATTGACAATCTTACGCGCGGCGGCCGAGCGGCGTCCGAACTGAATTTCAGCCATTGGCCGCTTTGCCTTGCCTGTGCAAAGGACCGAAGCGATTCCAATATGTTTCGAGTTACGAGTATGACCTTGAGTGCTGGCCAACGGGTCAGTTCAGCAAAAAAACCTGGACGTTCGTGAAATTGGGGCTCGTTGATCTTGCAGCCAATATGCGTCACGTTCTTGTAGTCTGGCGTGGGATAACGCCAATAAGCTTGTTCGAGGAGCTCACGATCCGTGCGTAGCAGGCGATCCTTTCCGGGCCAATTGGTGTCGTACTCATTGAGCAACTCACCGTTGCTCAGCACGGTCGGATGCTCGTTTAGCAGTTCCTCCAAATAATGTGTGCCAGTCCTTGGCATCGCAAGGATAACAAAAGGCTGAGGCATCGGCGTGCGGTGTGTCATTGCTATGTGGTTCCAGCTAGTAGCGGTCGCGAGGGTTAGGGCAGACCAGGGCACCAGAAATTCGGCTGCTATGTCTTGAACGCGGACTCAATTCGGCTACAGCTTTGATGGTGGCCAATTCAAGATGCATTGCGGCCCTCGTTCTCGTGCCGTCGTAAGCAGCGTCAACGCATCAGGCGTCGGCGAAAGAGCGCAGCAGAGAGGAAGAACGGCAAAACCGTGTACATACAAAGTGCGCCGATATGCAGCCCGACGTTGTCTGCCACATGGCCAAGCATTGCCGGGCGGATCAGGTCGATAGAGTTCGCCAGGGGGGAGAAGGCCGCCACGCGCTGAAAGGCGCCTGGCAACTGGCCGACTGGAAAGACCGCGCCAGACAGGAACAGCATGGGTGTGATGACGAGCGTCTGATAGAATATGAAATAGTGATAGCTGGGGGTGAGCGCGATGACGACCATTGCCAGGCTGGCAAAGGCGAAGCCGGTGAGAGCGACTACCGGCAGCACATAGGGCAGGGACGTCCAATCGGCATAGCCTAGCATAACAGCAACAATGGTAATTGCGGTACCTGCCAGAAAGGCCTTGGTGGCTGCCCATGCCAATTCACCAAGAACGATGTCGCCCAGGGTGAGTTGTGTATGAAGGATTGCTTCCCAGGTGCCCAGGTCGCGCATGCGACTGAAAACCGCGTATATTGTTTCGAAGGTCGATGCGGTCATCGCGCCTGTCGCGACCATCCCGGCTGCCAAGAAGGCAATGTACGAGGCGCCTTCAACCCGACCTATCATCAGTCCAAGCCCCGTACCGAGCCCGAAAAGGTAAATCATAGGATCGGCAAGAGTGCCGAGAAGCGACACAAATGCGACCTTCTTCCACGCCAGATAGTTACGGCGCCACACCGCAATCCAGTTCCACGCGTTGGCGGGCAGTGCCGCCGCAAGACCTTCACGCATTTTTCACTTCTCCATCTCGCGTCCGGTTAGCCGCAAGAAGACGTCCTCCAGACTTGGTGGACGCTCCAGAATCCGCAGACCTGCGCGCCCGCGAAGCTGGACACGCACCTGCTCTGGATCGGGCGCATAGCAAAAGAGGGTCTCACCGCTTACCTCAATGCGCTGAACGTACGGCTTGATTAGCGAAGTCAGCTCCTGCGGATTGCCGCCAAAGATCTCGATCACATTGCATCCAATATGTTCGTCTATCAAAGCATGAGGGCTGCCCTCGGCAATCTTGCGTCCCCGCTCCAGTACACACAGCCGATCGCATAGCCGCTCAGCCTCTTCCATGAAGTGGGTGGTCAAAATGATTGTCTTTCCGCTCGCCAGCAGAAAACGGAGCCGCTCCCAGATCAGGTGGCGGGCGTGCGGGTCGAGGCCGGTAGTCGGCTCGTCCATTATAAGAAGTTGGGGGTCGTTGATCAGCGCGCGCGCCAACGTTAGACGCCGCTTCATGCCGCCTGATAGCTGGCCCACACGTGCGTCCGCCTTGCTCTCAAGGCGGGCAAACTCAAGGAGAGATGGAACGACCTCTTGAATCTTCCGTGTGCTCATGCCGAAGTACCGCCCGAACACCATCAGGTTCTCGCGGACCGTGAATTCCAGGTCCAGGTTGTCGAACTGCGGAACGACACCTATGCCCTTGCGGGCCAAGCGACTTCGACCCGGCACCGGCACTCCGAGCACCGTGATCTTACCGGAGTCGGGCCGGGTCATGCCGAGGAGCATGCGCGCAATGGTGCTCTTGCCTGCACCGTTCGGCCCCAGCAGGCCGAAGCACTCTCCCGTACCCACAGTGAAGGACAACCCGTTCACAACGAGTTTGCTGCCAAATGACTTGGTTACCTGGTCAAGGTCGATTGCTACATTGGACATACGTCTATCTCAGGCTGAAAACAGGCCAATCGGCCGGCCGGCAGCTTACTTTCGAGGTTCTGGTCCAGAGCAGCTGGTACCTGTGCTGGTCCTTGAGGAATGAGAGAAAACGAGTGTCGCAGCCGCGCAAAATAGGGTCGAAGGCTACGGTCGCTTTCGGCTGGTTCTCGGTCTGATCGTGGATGTATGCCTAAGCTCACGACGTATTCTCTACCCAAGTACTCGGTCACTCGGAGCTGTGAAGAACGCCAGGCTCAACCAGCTGTGCAGAATCGCGAGAACGATCCGTACGATTCGAGCCGGCAATTCCCGGACTGCCTGTACCATTTGCCCTGGTGATCGGGTTTGCGACGATGATCGGCTTCTTGCTCCCATGGGGCTGGATGGCATTTTTGCGCGACAGCCAATCACTGTTGCTCAAGGTGCACAACGCATAAGCTTTCAAGGGAAGTAGGAGAAAGATGTTGATGAACGTGTGCAGAGAAAAGCCGAAGAATCGGACTTGGCGTGCACGGAAAGCTATCACGGTGCATCGAATGATCGTCATGCCGGCAATGATAATTGCCGTTGGCCAAGGCGCCGTATCTGTCAATGCGAGCTCTGCGAGCCCGGCTAGTACAGCGACCGCGAGCAACAATGGACCGACATTCTGTCCAATCACGTCCAACGTGAGGTAGCGATCGAGGCCCGGCAACAGGCGCAGTGCCAGCAGCGTGTCGCGGAAAGTGCTTCGTGCCCAGCGTAGTTGTTGGCGCAGATAGGGCCCCATCTTGTCCGGAACGACTGTCGCTGCGACGGCGTCCGGAACGTACTCGGTCCGAAAGCCTGCTTTCAGCATCAGGATGGTAAGATGGCGGTCCTCGCCGAAGTCACTAGGTTTGCCCCTAAACAGCTGGGTTTCGTATTGATCCAGCAGCGACATCAGACAAGAGCGGCGGTACATTGCACAGGGGCCGCAACAGCACATGACCGCACCAAAGCGGGCCTGCGCAGCCCGTTCCTCGTTGCAAGCGAGCCAGTACTCCATGTCAATCAACCGGGTCAACCAAGTGTCGCTCCGGTTGGATGCCGTCAGCTGGCCCATGGCGGCGCCGATCGCTGGATCCCGCATCCGTGCCGTAAGTTTCGCGATCACGTCGGGCTCGAGAGTCGTGTCAGAGTCGACGCTGAGCACGAAATCTCCAGACGAACCACGGATCGCGGCGATCTGTGCTTTGCGTTTGCCGACGTTGTGGGGGAGCTGAATAAAGGTGAATCTGGGGTCGTCCACGTAGGCGTGATGCACCGGCATGAGGGCGTTGCGATTTCCAGAACCGTCATCAACCACATAGACATGCAGCTTTCCGGCGTATTCCTGGTTTGCAACCGAAGCCAGACAGGCCGAAAGTGTGCGCGGCTCCTCGTTGTAGCAGGGGATAATGACATCCACGCTCGGCCAAAGGTCGAAGGCGAGCAAGTCGTCCGAGCTCGAGGCAACGTGTCCCGGCTGCGCATAAACCGCTTGCATGCCTTTATAAACGGTCGAGAGCAGCGCGTAACACGAAACGGCGACGGTACTGGCTGTGGTAAGCGGGTCCATAGGATCTCGTTTGTTCAATGATGTTGAGGAAGGGGTCGGACTGTGAATCCGCGGTCGTGGAGCGCTGGGATCAGGCGGGACAGCGCCACAACGGTCTGGTCGCGCGGATCGCTTCGAGAGCACTCACACCCGTCGTGAAGGAGCACAATCGCGCCCGGGCGGACCCCGGCGAGAACTGCATCGACAATCAAGTCCGCTCCGGGGCGAGCCCAGTCTCGCGGATCGACTGACCAATGCAGGGGTGCCAATCCAGTGCTCGCCGAGGCTTTGAGAGCTTCTTTGGTCCAGCTCCCATAGGGCGCACGAAAGTACCGCACCGCAGCTTGCGGGCACGCCATCCTGATGGCGCTGTTCGCCTCAACTATTTCACGTTCAACTTCGCCGGGTTCGCATCTGGACAGATCCCGATGAGTCATCGTGTGATTGGCCACTTCATGCCCATCCGCAATAATTCGCCGGACAAGCTCCGGCCGGTCTACAGCCGCGTCACCGATCAGGAAGAATGTCGCCGGTGTCCGGTGTTGCGCCAGCACGTCGAGGACCTCCGGTGTCCAAACGGGATCGGGACCGTCGTCAAACGTGAGATAGACGCTGCGCTCTTGGGTGCCGTCTGCGCAGTGACTGGACATTTCACATATGCAGTCCAGATGTTTCATAGCTCCGGACCGTTCCGCTCGATGAAGGTGCCGGACGGCCACTCGTCAATCGACCGCCCAATCGGCGAGACAAAGACGAGATCGTCCTCCAAGCGCGTGGGCGGCAGGTCGGGATGCATGTCTGCCAAGGTTGAGCGGATGCGAACGTCCGGCACAATCTTCCCAAGCCCCACCTTGCAGAGCCTCTGGATGTGATTTCGCATTTCGTGCCGAACCGTGCCGAAAGCGAATGGAACGCCCATCTGCTGCAGCGCCGGATACAGACTGCGCAGGGACAAGCTGATGCCGAGGCCCTCAAGATCCCGACGCACCCCGTACAATCCGAGTTCGGCCACCAGCACGTCGATTGCGCCAACTTTGATGAAACGGCGCAGTAGACCGAGATGTGCCGCTACACCGTGCGTGTCCCTACCAATTGCTCGGAGCTCTGGCCTCGCGCCGAACCAACTCCGCCCGCCTTCGAATCGCATTGCGGAGAAGGTGCCAGTCCCTCCATAGGTTTTGTGCAAGAAGTCTGAGAGCTCGACATGCTCATGCCGTTGCAACTCGTTTTCCCAACACAACCTCCACTGCACTTCAGAGCGCATGGAAAGACCTCTGTCCGTTCCTGTTTTCCTGAGGTAAGCGCGTAATGACGGGGAGCTTGTCGCGTCGAGCCGGCGCGATATGGCTTTCGCAGGTCACGGTGAACTTTAGCCGCACTGGACATGCGATCCGGTCGACACCGGAAGGCGTACGCCAGAAATGCTGTCCGGCACCCACGCAAGCATCAAGTTCCTTTAGGGCTTGCTTACATCTCTTGTGAGGTCCCTATGCGACGTTCCGCAAAACTGGTAAAATCGTTTGTTTCGATGAAAGGTATCCACTCTATGGATGGCCGCAGGCATGCGTTTCAAGGGGCTTGATCTCAACCTTCTCGTTGTGCTGGACGCATTGCTGGCCGAGCGCAATCTCTCGGCGGCGGCACGCCGCATAAACCTAAGCCAGCCGGCCATGAGTGCGGCTGTCGCCCGGCTGCGCGACTTTTTCGGTGATGAACTGTTCAGTATGAACGGTCGAGAGCGCATCCTGACCTCACGAGCGATTGCACTTGCCCCCGCAGTCCGCGACGCTCTCCTGCGTATCCAGTCCTCGATTATTTCTTCGGATCCGTTTGACCCGTCTCGATCCGATCGACGCTTCAGGATCATTATTTCCGATTTCGCCACGCTCGTTTTTTTTGAAAAAGTCGTGGAGCGTGTCGCTCGTGAAGCCCCCGCCGTCACGTTCGAATTGCTGCCACTCGATGACAACCCGGACGAGCTCCTCCGGCGCGGCGACATCGACTTTGTAATTCTTCCGGATATGTTCATGTCGGGCGCGCATCCAAGCGTGGCGCTTTTCGATGAGAAGCTGGTATGCGTGGGTTGTGCCGCCAACAAGCAGCTGCCACGGCAGCTTACATTTGAGAGATACCTGTCGATGAGGCACGTCTGCGTCAGGTTCGGACGTTGGCGCAAGCCCTCTATCGAGGAACTGTTCTTGCTCGAGCACGGCCTAAAAAGACGTGTCGAAGTCGAGGTGCAGGGCTTCAGCATGGTGCCGCCAATGGTGTCCGGCACAGCTCGTATTTCGTCCGTGCCCCTCCGGCTGGTTAAGCACTTCGAAAGAACGTTCCCCCTTAAGGTCGTCGAACTTCCACTGCCGCTTCCCGTTTTCACCGAAGCCGTCCAATGGCTGGCCAACCACAACAGCGATCCGGCCAGCATCTGGATGCGGGAGATAATGGTGCAGGAAGCATCCCGGCTTGCTACTCCTGCGAATCCACGAGAGGCCCCCAGCGCTCCTGGACTTGTGTCGGCCGTTACCGCCCACACTCATGTTGCCTGAGGCGACGGATCGTCAGCTGATCGGCAGGTGTTGCGCTTGCAGACTGTGAGACGCCCGAAGCGAGGAGCGGAGCTCGAAGTGCATGTCTTGGGTCGGTACCTCATCCGGATTCGCAGCTTGGCTGGCCTTGGTCTAGGTTTGCTGAGCCCCATGGTGGGTTATGCCGCGGTTGCGGTCGATGCTCGCTTCGAAGCTCTGGTTGGAGTTGTCCTGGCATACGCTTGGGTGCAGAAGAAGTTCTCGATCAGACGCTTCCAGATCGAGAGGAGGCGGCAAGGCGCGCCTCGGATCGTGCTGGATTACGATCCTGGCGACGCGGTCGTTCAGATCGGCAATGATGGTGTTGATGTTGAACCCTTGTCGGCGTCGGATCGCCGAAGGCGACGCCCTCGATGGACGGGCGAAACCCCGTATCGAAGCGGCCTCCTGACAGGGGGGACGAAGCACACAAGTGCCGAGCGGATCGGTGAGCGCAAGGATCTTGGTCGCCATGCCGACCGGAAAGGCCTGTGGCCTGGCTTTGAGTCCCTGTTGCGCTGCCGCGGCACGCGTATCAAACTCATTCGCCCGGCCATGAGTGCAGCCGTGGCCCGGCTGCGGGATAAACCGTCTACGACAAGCGCCGCAGACGTTTGATCCGCATGCAGCAGCACTTGCCCTGCAAACCCCGGCGGTGAGGCCTGTCGCGCGATGCCTACGACAAGGTAGGCTCCGGTTACCCCGTGCTCAGATCATGGCCATGCCGCCATTGACGTGGACGGTCTGGCCGGTGACGTAGGCGGCTTCGTTGGAGGCGAGGTAGGCGACCGCGGACGCGACTTCAGCGCTGGTGCCCATGCGCCGGGTCGGGATCGCTGCCATAATCGCCTCTTTCTGCTTGTCGTTGAGCTTGTCGGTCATCGCTGATTTGATGTAACCGGGGGCGACGCAGTTGACCGTGATGTTGCGGGTGGCGATCTCCTGCGCCAGCGATTTGGAGAAACCGATCATGCCGGCCTTGGAAGCTGAGTAGTTGGTCTGGCCCGAATTACCGGTGATACCCGAAACTGAAGTGATGTTGATGATGCGGCCATGGCGGCGGCGCATCATCGGGTGGGTCAGTTCCCGGGTCAGCCTGAACACTGCGGTCAGGTTCACTTCCATCACCGTATCCCAGTCTGTGTCCGACATGCGCACGAACAGGCCGTCCTTGGTGATGCCGGCATTGTTGACCAGGATGTCAACCCCTTCGAGATCGGCCTCCGCCTTCTGGCCAAGCGCCTTGACCTCGTCGCGGTTCGAAAGGTTGGCCGGAAACAGCTTGACCCTGTCCCCAAGCTCGGCGGCCAGCGTCTCCAGCTTCTCGATGCGCGTACCATGCAGGCCAACAATGGCGCCCTGCGCATGCAGTATCCTGGCGATCGCCTCGCCGATGCCTCCCGATGCCCCGGTGACGAGCGCCTTGCGGCCGGTCAGTTCGAACATATCTTGTCCTCTTCTCTTCAGGCCGGCGAATTCGGTTTCGCCTTTTCCGGAACGGCTCGATGGTTGGCTTCCTGGCCAAACGGCCTTGGTGAGTTCACGCACCAATTGGGTTGCGGCGGCATCGGCCGCACGACCAGACGCGGCTCGACCGATCTGACCACCTGGAGCTGACTGGTGGACACTGGGAGAGCGTTCAGACTGTCCAGCAAGGCGCGCGGAAGGACTTTGCGGCGACATGGACGCTCACTATACGTGCTTGAACGCTAGAACTGCGTTCGTGCCCCCCATGGCAAACGCGTTGCTCATGGCCACACGCACCTTACGCTCGCGCGGCACGTTGGGCGTGACATCGAGATCGCAATCGGGGTCTGGCTCGCGATAGTTGGCGGTCGGAGGTACCACGCCCTCCTGAATCGCCATCACACAGGCGATCATTTCAATCGCGCTGGCTGCACCTAGGCAGTGACCGTGGGTGGATTTGGTGGAAGAGACGGACATCGAATGAGCATGCTCACCGAAGACTCGCTTGATCGCCGCCGTTTCGATTTGATCGTTGGCCTTGGTGCCGGTGCCGTGCGCGTTCAGGTACTCGACGTCCTCTGGATTCAGTTTCGCATCGGCAAGGCAGGCGCGCATCGCGCCTTCCGGCCCGTGAACTGCCGGCGCGGCGATGTGGGAGGCATCGGCAGACAGACCGATGCCCGCGACCTCGGCAAGAATCGTTGCACCCCGGGCGGTAGCATGCTCATAGCTTTCCAGTACGGCCATGCCCGCACCTTCGCCCAGCACCACTCCCTTCCGGTCCGCGGAGAAGGGCCGGCAAGTGTCCGGAGCGAGCACGCGCATGGCTTCCCATGCCTTCATCATCATGTACACGAACGCCGCGTCGCTGCCTCCCGCAAGCATCACGTCGGCTCGGCCATACTTGATCTGGTCTACGGCCGAGGCAATCGCATGATTGCCCGATGCACAGGCGGTGGTGACGGCGAAGACCGGCCCGCGAAGGCCGAGGCTCATGCTGACCTGGCACGCAGCCGCGCTCGGCATCGCCTTTACTCCCGAGAACAGTTCAACGCGGGACGCTCCCCCCAAAAGGACGTCGCGGTAGCCTTTCTCGGTCGCATCGTAGCCGCCGAAGCCGGCACCCACTATTGCGCCAAAGCGATGGGCATTGCCTTCATCGCAGGAGAGTCCGGACTGTCGCATGGCTTCGCGTGCTGCAAGCACGGCAAGCAGGCTGAAACGTCCCATGGAGAGCAGCTGCCGGGGCTCAATGTCGTGCTCAGGCAGCGTCTTGATCTCGGCGCCGATCGCGCCCTCCAGCCCGTGAAGCTGTGCATTGATAATCGGACCGATGGCCGATCGGCCCTCGCGCATGCCTTTCCAGATGGAGCCGACATCGGTGCCCAGCCCGCACAGCCCGCCTAGTCCAGTGATGACGACCCGGCGATCCATTCAAGCCGCCTTGTTGAGCAAGCCGCGGATGGCTTCCACCATGTCCCCGACAGTTTGGAGATCAGACCACGCATCGGCCGAGTTCATCTCGATCTTGATGCCGTACGCCTGCTCGAGGTCCCAGAGCACGTCCGCCAACCCCAGTGAATCGATCCCGAGCGAAGTCACTTCCGTCGCAGTGGTTATTTCGCCGACGGATGCTGCAGTCGTTCCCTCGGCGTTCTCCGATTCGATGCGCTTCCTGATTATCTCAATGACTTCCGTTATAAGTTGATCAGACATTTTGTTTCTTTCCATTTCAGCTTGTTTTTTACGTGCGCGACATAACTCCTTGAGCCGCGCGTCGGGGAACCAGCCATTAAACTTCTGCAACTGAAGAAGCTTAACGCCCATAGAGCCGGATAAGTCCGGCTGGCCTGCGGCGCAGGCTGCGATGGCGAAGAATGTTGCTGGGAGGCCGTAGCCACTCGGGACGGATATGCAGCCCCGAAGTTCACAGCTCCGGACCGTTGCGGTCGATCAGCGTGCCGGAAGGCCATTCGTCCATCGAGCGTCCAATTGGCGATACCAACACGAGCACGTCATCCAGGCGCGTGGACGGCAGGTCGTGATGCACATTTGCGCGGCTCGAACGGACCCGGACGCCTGGCACAATGGTGGCTATGCCCTCTCTGCAGTACCTCTCAACATGATTCCGCATGGCGTGCCGAACCGTGCCGAAACCGAAGGGAACCCCCATCTGCTGCAGGACGGGATATACGGCGCGCATAGAAAAGCTGATTCCAAGCTTCTCAAGATCCTGACGAACGCCATACAGGCCCAACTCAGCCACAAGAACATCGACGTCGCCAACCTTGATGAAGCGGCGCAGTATGCCGATGTGTGCCGCTACGCCCTCAGGGTCGCTGGCAATAAGGCGGAGTTCGGGTCTTGCGCCGGCCCAACTGCGGCTACCTTCGAATGGCTTTGCGCCGAAGGCCCCGTTTCGTCCATAGGTCTTTCGGAAGAAATCGGAGAGCTCGACATGGTCGGCCACTTGCAAGTTATTTTCCCAGCATAACCTCCACTGCACGGCAGAGCGCATGGAAGAATTTCTCCTTTCGGGTTGTCCTTAAGACGCTCATCACGGCATAGAGGCAGCGGGTGATCGGTGCGTCAGGTGTTTGTCCATGCGAGATTTCAGCACAATGATAAAATCGTTTGTTTCGATGGAAGGTATCCACTCGATGGATAGCCGCAGAAATGCGTTTCAGGGGGCTTGATCTCAATCTTCTCGTCGTGCTGGACGCATTGCTGGCCGAGCGCAATCTCTCGGCGGCGGCACGCCGGATCAATCTCAGTCAGCCGGCGATGAGTGCGGCCGTCGCCCGACTGCGCGATTTTTTCGGCGATGAACTGTTCAGCATGAACGGCCGCGAACGTATTCTGACGTCACGTGCGGCAGCACTTGGCCCCGCAGTCCGCGACGCTCTGCTGCACATCCAACGTACGATTATTTCTTCCGATCCGTTTGACCCGGCTCGATCCGATCGTCGCTTCAGGATCACTATTTCCGATTTCGCCACGCTCGTTTTTTTTGAGAAAGTCGTGGAACGTGTTGCCCGGGAAGCCCCCGCCGTCAGTTTCGAATTGCTGCCTGTCAACGATAGCCCCGATGAGCTCCTCGGGCGCGGCGACGTCGATTTTGTAGTTCTTCCAGATTTGTTCACGTCGAGCGCGCATTCGAGCGTGGCCTTGTTCGACGAGAGGCTCGTATGCGTCGGCTGTCCCACGAACAGGCAGCTGAGACGGCAGCTTACATTCGAGAGATACCTGTCGATGAGGCACGTCTCGGTCAGGTTCGGACGTTCGCTGATGCCGTCCGTCGAGGAATGGTTCTTACTCGAGCATGGTCTTAAAAGACGTGTCGAGGTGGCCGTGCAGGGCTTCAGCATGATCCCACCCATGGTGTCCGGCACGGCTCGTATTGCGACCATGCCCTTCCGGCTGGTTAAGTACTTCGAAAAAACCTTCCCCCTTCAGATTGTGGAACTTCCGCTGCCGCTTCCTGCTTTCACCGAAGCGGTCCAATGGCCAGCACTCCATAATACCGATCCGGCAAGCGTCTGGATGCGCGAGGTAATGATACAGGAGGCAGCTCGCATGGCTGTTCCGCTGTGACAACACGCAAGGCTTTACACGTCCATTTCGCTTTCTACCTCTTCGACCAACTGCTTTCGCGTCGACAGCACGCGCTGGATGAAAGCAATACTGGCGGCAAGCGCGCCAGCGAGCTCGTCCATCGTGCACACTTCCTCTACCAGTTCGAACGAGAAGGGTCCCGCATAACCATGATCAAGCAGCGCCTGGATCTGACTGGCATTGTCAGAACCTCCAGGAAGGCGATCCGGGTAAATCCAGAACATCGGGTCGTTCACGCCTGAAATGTGCGCGAGTCCGGTAAGCTCGCCAAACAAGGAGGTCTCGCCGGCGAGCGTGTGGTGGAACGTATCGTGCATCAGGCGAAACACGGTCTGGCCGTCAACCGCGGCAATGGCCTCGACCGCTTCCCTCTTTGATCGGAGCGAGCAGGTTCGAAAGCCCAGCGGCTCAATCAGGCCGATAAGCCCGCGCGATTGGAGGATCGGCTTGAGCGCGTTTAGAGCGAGGCGGAGACCGTCATGGCGCTCGCCAGCGCTGGCGCGCGAGCCGTGGTTGACTGGCACCAGCACGACCGTCTTGGCCCCGCAGGCCGCAGCGTAGTCGGCCAGCTTGCTCGCCTCCGCCCGGCGGGTGGCAGTCCAGTCGTCGAAGCGCTGCAAAGCGTTCATCGAAATTATCGTGACGCCGGCTTCGGTAGCGGCCGAGCGGACCTCAGCAGCCGGAATGGCGCGTGCAACAGGATTGCTGAAACGATGGTCACGGATTTGAACATCGGTCAGGCCCTGATCACGCGCAATTGCGAAAATGGCACTGACGTCGACAGAAGGCGCCGCCATGTCTTGCAGCGCAAAGCGGGGAGATACCTGGCGCATGGGCTTGGCTTTTCCTTCAACAAGTGCGGCGCCAGTCTTGTCTGGCTTCTCCGCGCGCCCCACCGCAGGCGGATGCACAAAGCTGATTAGAGCAGGCTAGTCAATCGAGCGATTCTTGCATTTATGATAGGAAATTAGCACGCACTGATGGAATCACATCATTCAGATATTCTCCGGCACATAGATATCGAACGGCAGAAATGTCTGGCCCGATGTCTCCGCCGTGCCGTTCTTGAGGGCGCGGTCCATCAGCAGCATCAGCTCATGGCAAAGTCGGCGCAGTGGTGTGGCGAGCGCCATCGTGACGATGTCATCCGCGAGAGCCGCCCGTGACTCCGGCGTGATTTCATTCACGATCACGACGAGATCCTGACCGTTGCACTCGTCCCGGAGCGCGGAGATGGCACCCTCCATGCCACCGCCGGCCACGTAGAACCCGACGAGCTCAGGTTCCCGCTGCATAAGATGCAGTAGCGCCTCGTAAGTGATCTGTCGTTTCTCAAAGTTCAAGAGCGTATCGAGCACCTCGAATGCTGGCTCGTTCTCTCGGAAATAGGAACGGAAGCCGCTTTCCCGCAGCTCATGACTCTGGAAACGGTGGCTGCCGACAAACACCGCCACTTTGCCAGGCCGTTTAGCGGCTTTGGAGAACATCCAAGCTGCCGTGCGCCCGACCCGGTGGTTGTTGAGACCTACGTAGCCCTCGCGCACGCCAGCGGCGAAGTCAGAAAGCAGCGAGAAAACCGGGATGCCTTTTGCCTTGAGCTCCTCGACTGCCGCCGTGATCTTAGGGTGGTCTGGCGCCACCATGCCGATCGCGTGACAGCGCCTACCAAGATTCTTGAGGCTAGCCGCCAGCTCCCCGGGCGAATGCGAAGGCGCGAATTCGATAACCGGAATGCCATAGAAGGTCTCGGCCGAAGTAACCGCTGCTTTGACCTCGCGCGCGAAATCTTGGTAGAAATGCTGGGCCGGCTTTCTCAGGATGAAGCCTAGCCGGTACTGCGGCAGGTCCCGTTGCAAGCGCTGTTTGATGAGACCCGCCGCATGATAGCCGATCGCGTGGGCGGCTTCATGGACCAGCCGCGCGGTCCGCTCCCGCACCGGAAGACGATCGTTCAGGACGCGATCGACCGTTGCTACGCTCACTCCGGCTTCGCGGGCGAGATCGGCAATTGTGGGGCGCTTGGCCGTCGCGCCAATTCTGATCGGCTGTCCCTGTGTCATCGGCCCTGTCCCGGCGACGGTTCCGGGCGGCAACATGAAGATTTCGACATGCTCCACGATCGGCAACCTATCCAATGAACAGCGCTCAAGGAGCAACCGAGCATTCGTCGCTCTCGGTTTCGTTTGCGTAAGGCATCCATGTTTCTTGATTCACCGCATTGGCGCTTCTGATCTTGTGTCTCGCGACGCGCTGTTTAGAGCCGCGAGCCGATTCTTTCGTGCTGATGACAGCGCGGCGACTTGATTGGTCGCGCTGCAGCAATCTTGCTGGGGCGGGGTGGCCGGTTTAATCTCTCGGCAAGCTCCCGCAGAAGGCGGCTTTCATGCGCGCTTCGTCCAATTCGCCTTCCCAGCGGGCGACGACGAGCGCAGCCACCGCGTTACCCACTACATTCGTCAGCGCTCGGCATTCGGACATGAAGCGGTCCACACCAAGGATCAGAGCCATCCCAGCAACGGGAACAGTTGGTATTACGGAAAGCGTGGCGGCCAACGTGACGAAGCCAGCCCCCGTAATACCTGCGGCACCCTTCGAGGAAAGCATCGCGACGACCAACAGGAGAATCTGATCGGCAACCGACAAATGCGTGTTCGTTGCCTGGGCGATGAAGAGGGCGGCAAGCGTCATATAGATATTGGTACCGTCCAGATTGAAGGAATATCCCGTCGGGATGACGAGACCCACGACGGAACGCTTGGCGCCTGCCTTCTCCATTTTCTCCATGAGCGAGGGCAGCGCAGCCTCCGAGGAGGACGTTGCCAGGACCAGCAGCAGCTCTTCCTTGATGTATCGCACGAGAGAAAAGATTGAGAAACCGTTGTATCGGCAAACCGCGCCGAGAATCCCGAACACGAAGACGAATGCGGTGAAATAGAACGTCGCGACCAGCATGGCGAGGTTGACCACTGAACCGATGCCATATTTGCCGATTGTGAAGGCCATGGCGCCGAAAGCGCCGACGGGCGCGGCCTGCATCAGGATGCCGACCAGCTTGAACACCGGCGCGAGGAGCGCTTGAAGCAAGGAAAGCACAGGCTTCCCGGTGTCTCCGGCCATCGCCAGAGCGCTGCCGAACAGAATCGAGAAGAACAGGACCTGCAGGATGTTGCCTTCGGCGAAGGCACCAACGATAGTTGACGGGATGATGTTCATGAGGAAGCCGGTCACCGACTGATCGTGGACCTTGGCCACATAGCCCTGCACGGCCTGGCCATCGAGCGAGGCCGGATCGATATCGAGGCCAGAGCCGGGTTGAACGACATTGGCGACAACGAGACCGACCATCAATGCGAGGCTCGAGAAGGTGAGGAAATAGATCATCGCCTTGCCGGCGACCCGGCCGACCTTCTTGAGATCGTTCATGCCCGCAATGCCGGTCGTTACGGTTAGAAAGATCACAGGTGCGATAATCATCTTCACGAGCTTGATGAAAGCATCGCCCAGCGGCTTCAGAGCCTCTCCGGTGCCCGGATACAAATAGCCGACTGCGACACCGAGGGCGATGGCGGTAAGCACCTGCACGTACAGTTGGGCGTAGAAGGCCTTGCGGGCTGGGGGACCGGCGCTTCGAATCGGTGGAGCCAACAGCTTTTCTCTCCCTGACCGGATCGGGGTGGGCCGCCTCCCTTCCCGCGCTTCTCCCATCGCGGCGCTCCGGTCGAGCGCTGCTGTCGTCTCGGCTGCAAGCGTCGTGCCAAGTGGAAATCCCGCGCCCAATCGTGCAGGTTCAGACGCTCGGTCAACCGGTGTCCCTGACGTTTGTGCGGGTTTCCGCACTGGCTGCCTTCATCCTGGGCGAAATCCCGCACTTAGGCTCGGAATTGTGCCGGGTCGAAGCAATACGGTCCGGTAGAAGAAAGAGGATTGACAGGGCGCCGTGCAGTAATTGCTTTGCCTGGCAGAGCGGCCGCCGGTTGTGTCTCTGGCGCCCCGATGTCCCCGCTTCGTTGTCGTATTTGTGACCGACCGCGCACCGGAGTGGAGGATCACCTACGCGAGCGTGCTCTGCCGCGCTCCCGCCGAAGCAGAGCGTCTCGAAGGGGCCGTCGGCAGACCGATTGATCCCGCGGGTCCTGGCGCAACCGGGTGATTGAGGAGATGCTTTGCAGCACGAACACTGAAGCCCCGCACGACGACAACTTCGCGCCACGGCACGCGCCGCCTGCTCTCGTGGGAATGGCATCAAATAGCGAGGAATGAACGATTGTCGCGATCAACTCAGCGAGCCAGGAGGACGTCGGCAGCGATTGCCGGCGATAGAAGCGACGCAAATGCGTCGGCTCGCTCAGCGCGCCAGGCACCCTCGACACGCCGGGGCAAACATCTTTGCCGTTCCGAATCGATCTCCTGGCAAGAATCTGAATGATGGATTCTATCATAGCCTCTCTCAACCTATCAGAAATGCAAGGAAGTTCGGTTGATTGGCCACCTCGTTCCGAGCAGCTGTTGACTGCCCATCTCGTTCCGAGCAGCAGTGGTGGCCACCGGAAAGAGCCTGTAGAGCGCCCCGATTCAGTAAGGATAGTCCAGCCATGCATCGAGCATCGCCTCCCGCATTTTTCGCGCCTGCCTTTCATCGGGCCCTGACGAAGCCAAAAACCGAAACCTACTTTTCGTCTTATGCCTCCTGCGGAACTCCGGCGTGCTGCCGCCAACCCCGCGTCACGATTGTTTCTATCGACGTCCCAAGCACTCGTGGCTCCGACGCGCGAGCAAGTGCGCCAATCTGCGGCGGCCTACGGGGCGAAGACTCATGCCGGTCCCGGCCAACGGTGGCTGGGGCGCCGATGCCATTTGACGAGGGCCTCTACGCCCGGCGACGTCGCAGGCCCACATGGCGCGGCGTTGCTGTCGCGGCCCGGAATGGAGGATGACATGCTAAATCATGACAACAATCGCCAATCTGAAGAAAGTGCTGAGCAGACGCCGTCATGCTGCCCATCGCTTCACGACGCCAAAAGGGACGATGTGGAATCCGCTACTCTGCCGTCACGTGAGAGCGAGCTTGCCGGCGTAGTGGAAATATTTACTACAGCACTTGCCGCCCCCTCCGCGCTCGATGTCACGTTGACAAAGGTCATAGATATTCTGCGATCGTTTCTGCCGATGCGGCACGGCATCATCTCTCTCTTCAACAGTCATGGCGAACTGGAAATCTTCGGCGCCGGCTCGAGCGAGAGCCGCCGTGTGCCGCGGAAGGCGATCGACCAGATTATGAGGGCGGGCACGCCCCTGGTCACCGAGAACATCGCCTTTCATTCGGCTTTCACCGCCGCCGACACGGACGTGCTCGGGGTCTCCAACAACGCAGCAGTGTCCTTCATCGGCGTTCCCATTCGCGTCGATGCGGATGTCGTGGGCACACTGACCATCGACCACGTACTGGGCGAAGACCCAAGAGCTTGGCTCGATCACAACCTCTATCTGCTCAACCAAATCGCTAACTTGGTAGGTCAGACAGTCAAGTTTCGTCGCTCCCTAGGGGGCGGTCGCCAGCAACCCATGGCCCAGCACGACCTGCAGCCAAAGCAGAACCAACCGGCGCGGCAGCGGAACAAGATTCACATCGAGGGGATGATTGGCGACAGTTTGCCGTTTCGCGATCTGATTGAGAATATCCAGGTCGTAGCCAAGCTCAAGATTGCGGTTCTGTTGCGAGGCGAGTCGGGTACCGGGAAGGAGAAGGTCGCCAAGGCCCTCCATGATTTGTCGCCGCGCGCCAAACGCCCCTTCATCAAGCTCAATTGCGCTGCGTTATCCGAGACAGTCCTGGAATCCGAATTGTTCGGTCACGAGAAGGGCGCTTTCACAAGCGCGTTCAACTCGCGCAAGGGGCGCTTTGAGCTCGCCGACAAAGGGACGCTGTTCCTGGACGAGATCGGCGAGATCTCGCCATCGTTCCAGGCAAAGCTCTTGCGTGTGCTGCAGGAGCAGGAGTTCGAGCGCGTCGGCGGCAACCAGACCGTCAAAGTCGATGTTCGGATCATCGCTGCCACGAACAAGAACCTGGAAGAGGCAGTTGCCAGAAATGAGTTCCGGGAGGACCTCTATTACCGCATCAATGTGTTTGCGGTGCGGGTGCCGGCGCTGCGCGAAAGGCGCAGTGATATTCCGCTCCTCGCAGCCGAGTTTCTCAAAAATTTCAATGATGAGAACGGCGTTACGATGACCCTCGATCCCGGTGCGGTTGAAGTGCTGATGAACTGTGATTTTCCCGGCAACATTCGCGAGCTCCAAAACTGCGTGTATCGGACAGCGGTTCTGGCGATGGGTGCATCGATAGGGAGAGGCGACTTTGCATGCTGCCAAGGCCAATGCTTCGCAGCGGCGCTGCATAAAGTCAGATCCGACAGCCTGGCGCTGCAATCGCGGCCGATGTTGCCGGCGCCAGGGGGTGCGGCCATAACGCCGGCTGCTGCCGGTACGTCTCCCTCCGTCGCAGTCCCGCCTGAGACCACAGGGGAGCCGCCACTGAGCAGGATAGCTCACTTGAACGGTACGAGAACGACCGGTGCTGAAGCTGTCATCGCGGCCATGGAAAGATGTGGCTGGGTCCAGGCAAAGGCGGCACGCCTGCTTGGACTGACGCCGCGCCAGATAGGCTACACGCTGAGGAAATACGGCATTGAGATCAAGCGTCTGTGAAGAGTCAACCGAACCAGATGAAGCCTTGGTGCTTTGGCGCCTTGAGACGAGCGATGTGGGGTCCCCGCATCGCCATTTCGATTCGATCGACCCAGGCAAGAACATGGGGCCTCACCCGAGATGACGCTTTGCTACCTAGCAATGAGATTGGCGGGCAGGAGGCCAATTTTAAGCTGTTTCGACCTAGTTGGCCCCAACGACAGGCGGCCGTTATGTAAAGCAAAATAGAACGAGGAACCGGTGCTACCACCCGACATGAGCTCTGTGCGCTCGTTATCGTTTTTGGTGTACAATTAACTGAAAGATTCCTAAGCTGGCGCTAGAACAATAGCGCCACGACTGAGACCGGTACGCCGGCGAACTGGATGGCCGACGTCGCCAGCAGCGCGATCGCTACCAGCGGCGCCGGCGCTGGGTCCCGAACCCGTTGATGATCCAGCGGATCAGGGCTGCCTCGCGCGGCTTGTGCCGCGTCGGTTTGTACCCCATCAAACTCCCTTCATCCTATTGTCACGGCCGGCAGCTGCGACGATAGCTAGCCCGTAATCTTGAACCTCCTGCCGACCCACGACAGCCACTTGGCCCGCCTGGGGTGGCGCGGGGAAGGGCAGGGCGCTCCGTGCATCAGGGACACGACCGGGAGCCCGGAGCACCAATCGAACTTGCAGGCGATCTCTACAGCCTGCTGTGAGGTCCCGCCGGATTCGAGAATGGCCTCCGCGTAATGGGAGCCGCTGCCGATAACAAAATAGGGGCTTTCGAGCATGCCGGTCAGTGTCCAGGCGCCAGACGCCACCTGAGCGCGCCCGTCGGGATGAACGACCAGCAGACCGACGTTGGAGCCTTTTACACCCTCTGGCGTGTTGTGAACGTCAGCGCCAGCGGCGTACCAGTCCAGAATGGCCTCACCGGCGCCAACCTGGGGAGTCGTTGCGCCAATCAGGCGTCCATCCGGAAGACGGCGGATTTTGAGCTTGGAGCCGATTGATCCCAGGCCGGCGCCGTAGGCACGGCTGTCGGCGGCCATTACGCCGTGTTTGTAGGCGATCGTCGTCACAGCCACGTCCCCTCGTCAACCTTGCTCATGGCCGCGTCGGCCGAGCGTACGATCTCGACAGTGTCGACGCCGGCAGCGACGGTTTTCGCGGTTAGTTCCTGGGGCTGGAAACCTCGTTTCGTGACGACTGCCCTGGCCTCGCTCACGCATTGGTTGGCGATCTTGTGGATCTCCCGGTCCAATTGTGCGGTATCCATCTTTGCTCCTGTTAACGGTTTCGAATTCCTGGCTAGTTCGGTGACGGTCAGAGCAATCCTCGTGCCAAGGAGAGCGCCGACAACAGCAAAATGCCGGGCGTGCAGGTCATTTGTCGATTGCGCAGTCGTCGCCGGCTGTAGCGTGTGCAGGTTCACGTGGTTTTCGTCTCTGGGTTGCTATCTGAGTTGGCCCTTGCTGGCGTAGGCCTGAGCGCCGTGGCCACGTTCCGCGAGGGATGATGCTGTGCCCCGAAGGTCTCGTATTCGTAGCGCTGAGGTATCATCGAGCACATAGCGGCTTTCCGTTGAGGTAGGCGTCGGGATCGGCCGGAAAAGCGAGGGCCTGCTTGCGCGAGATCGTCAGCTCGCGCCCAGCATTTAGATGGAGACGCCGGCGAGACGGAGCGATCGCATCTGTGGCACTCGAGAGGAAAAAGGCGAGGGGATTGCGCAATTGGTGCTCCTGCCATGGTCGGGAACGCCCCGCCCTTAACGAAAGGCCGGTAGTCGGACCGCATTCGCCAATGCTGCACAACACGTGCGTCTGCTGGTGTCGCGATCTCTTGCGAAGGAGTGCTCGAACTATGCCCGAAGAATGAGTTCTCACACTGACGCCTGCAGACTTGCCGGCCTCGTCCGGGTGAGACGTAGCCTGTCGTCGCCGAACTTGGAAAAGGCGGGCTGGCCTCGATATTGGCCTGACGGCTGTGTCGAGTGTCCAGCAGGCAGAACTTAGAAACTGGCGATGAACACGTCGAAGACGGCCAGCTTCGGCAATGATGGTTGAGCGACGCGGCTACTGGAACGCGGCTGGCGCGAACGTAGACTGGTCGCGGGTTCGTCGATTGATGCGTCCCACAAACAGCGGGGAGGTGCATTGCACCAGACGGCTGGGCGCCGGATCCGCGGGATCAATGGCATCCGAACCGACTATCCGAATGGCCTCCAGCGGTCTCGTGCTCAATCGCGTCCCACTCGCTGCCCCACTTTTCCGGTATCCGAGTACGATAGCGTTTATGATCGCCGTCCGACACGGAGTGTGGGGATTGTCGGGTCCGCGACAAACCTCTTGGTTTAGGCACTTTCTTTTCTGGGGCTTAGGCTAACTGTTGGAAACGAATGTCGGGTCGATGGGTGAGTTGATACGATTTTTGCGAGCCTTGGTGTGGAACAGGAAGAGGTGGCGTGGACCGTCGATGCCACGCGCCACACGCTCGGCGCGCGGCAGCCGGTTTGCCTAGACCAGAGCTACACGCCTGTTGCGGGACAGTATGCTACCGGGGAAAAACCTGAAGTGACCGCAGATCAAACATCATCCGCTGGACAATTGCCCACCCGTCGGGGCTTATGGCACCTGCGTCAGGTCTATCAGCGTTTCTTCAACGCTTGGAGCCAATGGTTGCCGCCGTTTTCTGATCGGTCTCGTTCGCACGGCCTCTTGTCCAGGGCTTGCTGGAGGCCAGGCAGCGTTCGTCTGATTGGCAACGGACAGGGTTATCCCGCTCATCATACGGCCGTCACGCAGTTGGCTTCCTTGAGTGCGAGCGGTTTTCTCTGCCCGCTTCATCCGCGGCGTTCGCCGACGCGCCTAAAGCGGATACTGCCGGCGATGCATGCATCAGGTACGCGAGGCGGCTTGTCCAGTCGGATCGGCCTCCTCATCGGGAATGTCGTCGAATGACGAGTAGTTCAGATTGTATAGTTTGGAATAGAGCCCGCCCAAAGCCATCAGCTTGTCATGGTTGCCGGTCTCAATAACCTGGCCGTTCTGAAGCACGATGATGCGATCGGCACCCCGGATTGTTGCGAGACGGTGAGCGATGACAAGCGCGGTACGGCCTTCAAGGAGCTTTCCGAGTGCCTTCTGGATCAGCATTTCCGTGTAGCTGTCGATGCTGGCGGTGGCCTCGTCAAGAACAAGGATCTTGGCGTCGGCGACGAGAGCGCGGGCGAAACTGACAAGCTGACGCTGGCCGAGAGAAAGATTGCCGCCGCGTTCGCCGAGTTGAGTCTGGTACGTGTCGGGAAGGTTCATGATGAAGTCGTGGGCTCCGACCACCTTGGCGGCCTCAATCACCTTCTCGCGCGAGACTTCCGTGTTGCCGTAGCGGATGTTCTCGAAAACCGTTCCGGTGAACAGAAACGGCTCCTGCAGCACCATAGCGATCTGGTTGCCGAGCGATTCCTGTGTGAGATCGCGCACATCATGTCCGCCGACCAGCACTTGACCTTGCTGAACATCATAGAAGCGGTGGACGAGGGCCATCGCGCTGGATTTACCAGAGCCAGTCGGCCCGACCAAGGCGACCGTCTCGCCGGGATTGACCTCGAAGGAGACATTCTTCAGCACCGGATCTTTGGGGTCGTAGCCGAACGTGACGTCCCTGAACTCGACTGAGCAGGCCATTTCCGGCAAAAGGACACTCGCATCCCGTTTGTCCTGGATTTCGACCTTGACGTCGAGCACATCGGTCAGGCGCTTGCCGGAGGCCATCGCTCTCTGCATGACCGAATATTGCAGGGTAAGTGAGCGAATTGGGTCAAAGAAGCGTTGGATATAGAATATGTAGGCAACCAACGTTCCTACTTCGATGCGACCATTCATGGAGCCGCCGACCACAATTACGACAGCCATGGCGAGGCCCGTGAGGCCATCCACGATCGGCACCATTATCTGTGTATACCTGGCAGCGATCAGGTGGGTTGTGAGGTCAGCATGTGCCTTGTCGTCATACAATGCGAAGTTTACCTGCTGGCGGTCCATGGACTGAACGGTGCGCACGCCGTGAATGGCTTCGGCCAACGCGCCGTTAACAACTGAATTGGTGTCTTGTGCAGCAGTGAAGGCGTCGCGAGCACGCGGCAGCCAGACGATGCGGATAATCAACAGGACCGGCAAGACAGAGAGCGTCAGAAGGCCGAGCCTGAAGTTGACGCACAGCATAACGACAATGATGCCGAAGAGAAGCGTTATGTCGCCTACAGAGTAGATTGAGCTTTCGAGGAATTCCTGGATAGAGTTGACGTCGCCTTGGAGGCGGGACATCAGGCGTCCGATCTCGGTCTTGTCCATGAAGGAGAGCGATACCATCTGCAGATGCGCAAACATGGCGCGGCGGATGTCGAAGAGGACGTTTCCGGCCATTTTCCCGATCACGGCTTCCTGTGCGTAAGCGGCGCCGAAATTAACCAGAATGGCGAGCGCAAACGCGCCGGCGGCCTCAAGCAGGGCGTAGCGATCAACGCCTGCCGGGGTTATGGCCTCGTTGATCGCGTAGCGGATGATCAGCGGGATGAGAAGCTGCGTGCCAGTGAAAATCAGCAATGCGGCGACGGAGATGGCTGCCGTGGCCCGGTAGGGACGAACGAAGGCCCAGATGCGCCGAATGATCTTTTGGTCAAAGGCCCGGCCGAATATCTCCTCCTCGGCGCGATGGGAACCAACGACCGCGCGCGGGGGACGTCTGCCGCCGTCATTGGGTTCGATTTCGATTTCGCTGGCGTGCTCCTGGGCCATCAGGGCGCGCCTCTATACTTCGTCACAATGTCATCTCCCGGGCGCAACTGCAGATCATGAAGGGCCTTGTAGCGTCCTTGCTTGGCCAAAAGCTCTTGATGGGTACCACGTTCCACGATCTTGCCGTTGTCGACAAACAGGATCCGGTCGGCGTGCTTGAGCGAACTTAGCCGGTGGGCGATGATGATCGTCACCCTATCCTTGGCGAAACGCCGTATCGCCAGGCGAATGCGCTGTTCGGTGGCGGCGTCGATCGCGGCCGTTGAGTCGTCGAAAATGACGACTGATGGACGTAACATCATGGTGCGAGCTATGGTGAGGCGCTGCCGCTGGCCCCCAGACAGAGAAGTGCCGCGTTCGCCGACGACCGTCTTGTAACCTGCGGGGAGGTCCAGGATGTAGTTGTGCAACTGGGCGGATTCGCTAGCGCGCTCGATCCGCTGTTCCTTTGCCCAAGGGTCGCCATAAGCGATGTTGTTCTCGATCGTGGTAGTGAACAGGAATGCATCCTGCTGTACGACAGCGACCGCCTTGCGAAGCGTGGCGAGGGTGACCCCACGGATGTCCTGCCCGTCAAGCATGATGGCGCCCCCAGTGACGTCGTAAAAGCGGGGGATCAGGTGAGCGATTGTCGATTTGCCCGAACCCGGCGGACCCACGATCGCGATCGTCTCGCCCCGACGGGCACAAAAAGTGACATTCTCCAGAACGGCCCGGTTTCCGGTGCCGGGATATGCAAACGAGACATTGTCGAAGCGCAGAGTGCCTTCACCGATCTCAAGTGGTCGGGCGGTGGGGACATCCCTGATCGTATTGTCCTGATCGAGCAGACCGAAGAGGCGCGAACCGCAAGTATAAGCGCGGGCGAAGCCGTTGACCATCAGGCCAATCTGCCGGACGGGCATTTGCAGGATCGTCATGAAGGCCAGGAACATGGTGAGCGTCCCAACGCTGATCTGCCCGACAATGACCTTGTTGCAACCGAGCCAGAGGACCAACCCCATGGCGAGAAAGAAGGCCAGGGTCATTGCCGACGTATTTGGCACGTACACGTCAACCTGCTGGTGAGCGACTTCGAGCGCGGTTTTCGACGCGCGGTCGAACTTTGCCATCTCGTAGGCCTGTGCCGAAAAGGCCCGGACAACGCGGATACCCGCGAGATTTTCCTCCATCACACGGCCGAGGACGGAGAGCCGCTCCTGCAGGTTGAGCCAGATGGCGCGTAGCTTGACCTGCGTGATCGACGATCGCCAGGCTACGAAAGGCACGAAGCTCAGCGCCATGAGACCGAGCAGCGTGTCGGTTGAGATCATCCTGTAGCCGCCGATCCCGATCAGCATGGTGAGCAGAAGCAAGCGAACCAGGGCGGTGGAAAAATACATCCGCACACCATCGAGATCGAGGATGCCGAGGGTGATCAGGTCGCCTGAATGCACCCGGTCGTGAAAGGAAAAGCTGAGGCGCTGGACCTTGTCGTAAAAAGCCAGCCGCAGTTCGTACGCGACGTGATGTCCGACGGCCTCGGCAAAATAGTTTTGCGCCATCGTGAAAAGGCCGCGTAGCGTACTCGCGGCGAGCAGCAGGAGAGCCGGAACCCAGAGCGCTTGTTCTGCAGCCGCCCCCGTGGCACCGCCCCCGAGGACTACCTTGGTCTGGTCGATAGCGTCGCCGAGAAGCTGAGGAATGAGCACCTGCAGGATTACGGCTGCGATTGTCGACCCGATCGCAAGCGCGGCTTGGCCCGGATGCCTCAGATTCATGCGCGTGATGCGCAGCAGCGTGCTCAAGCCCCGGCCCCACCCGGCAGCTTTCACATGCGCGGACGATTTGAGAGAGGTCGTGCCAACAGCATCACTGCTCACAGTGTGTCCCTAACTGAACTTAGCGCCTTCAAAAGCAAGCCGTCGACTCACACCAACGAAGTCCTCAAGTTGATCCAGGCGTTGGCTCAAGTCGTTGACCCGGCGAGTTGCGCCACGGCATCGCTGTCTGGCATGTCAATCACCGTGATCCCGCTTGCCCCAAGGAAACGCGCTTCGTTTCTGGTCAGCGTTTGTCCGTCCATGATCGCGTAACGTGGGCCTTCTGAGCGCTTCATGATCTGCCTGGCGTAAGTGCGCAGCATCTGATCATTGAAGCGGCAGCCGACGAAAAAAAACCCCCGGTCGGTGCGCCGTTCCTTGACCACGTCAGGGATAGGGGTCTGGATGTCGATCTCGGTCAGGGCTTCGACATAGTCGGAATCGGCTATGAGGAAATTTGCGGCCGGCCTGATACTGCCATGAGGCGCATAGAGAACCGTCTTTGTCGCTGCTCCGGGCTCGAGCTCCGTCCCGAACAAGTCGTAGGTTCTGGTCCAAATGTCGCGAGTTTCGTTCGCCCGGGTGACGCCTTGGATCTCGGCGACGTCGGTTCGGCCGGCCTCAGCCAGCGCCGCCCTCATGGCGCCTTCGTACCAGCTGTCGACGATGAGGGAGAGCGGGAGCTTTGCGAGCCAGTTGTGGAGGGGCGTCGGCGCCGTCGGCCCCGCGAATATATCTGCCATCCAGGCTTGAAGTGTGCGGCGATGCCGGCGCTGCTCGATGAATTGCGCGACCGACCACATGTTGGTGCGGATCTTCGAGGGAGCTGTGGCCCGGGTGTTGAGTGCGGCGGCGACGGCCTCTGGGGTGCACGGTACAGGCGGCTCCGCTGAGCTTAGCCGCAGCAGACCCGGACCGAGATACGGGATCATCTGATCGTAGACGAGCGCTCGTCTGGCCAGTTCAAGCAGCTTTCGGGCAAAACTGTCGCGGACGACGAAGAGGTGGCCCGAGGTCGGGATCGTGTTCATGCTCTTTTTCCTCTTGACGCCTTTCATTGAGGGTCAGCGTCAGCCCTCGTCGGGAAGCTTCCTTGCCTCGACAGTGATCGGCAGGCGCGTATGCGGCGGAAGATCGGGTAGAAGGAGCCGCCACCCGTTCCTGAGCGTTACGACGCCGCCCCAGAGGTCTTGCTTCTCGAGCTCGATAATCGGCTCTTCGAGATCCTTTTTGGGGATGTACGCCGACAACCCGGAATCGGTCCTGCGGATCATAACTTTCATCAGGCCGTCCCTTGCTTCGCGTTTTCTTCGGCCCTACGGGCAAGGTCGGCCCTGTCGAGGCTCATCAATTCGCGCGCTCGCATGCCAACGACCGTGCCACGGTCGATCCATTCGACGGCATAGATGAAGAACTGCTGTAGAAAGGTGCCGATGTCGCGCACATAACCCTCTTCACCCTTGCGCACGAGATTTTCGCCGATCTCCCTGCCAGGATAGGTGCCGTCGTTCTTGACGTGACGAGTGGCACGGACCCGCTCCCCCGGCCTGAATTGGGGAGGCCTGCGGATTTCGACCTCCTGTTCGCGTGCGAGGCGCATGGCGGTTCCTTGTTTGTTTGAGGCCAGAGTTATTGATGAGGCGCGCAGGCTTTCTCGGAAGCAGCCCTATGCCGGGTCAGGCAGGAACGCAGGTCTTCGGCACCGGGCATACCGAGGCACATTGTTGCGTGTCGAATTCTCCCTGGCATTCTGTGCACTTCTGCGGCTCGACCACGTAGCTCTCGCCTTTGAACTTGATCGCACCAGACGGGCATTCGAATTCGCAGGCGCCGCATTGCGTGCATTGGGATGCGATGATCTTGAAAGCCATTTTGACTCCTGTTCGAGTGGAATGAGACGGCTCAGGCGTTCGCCGCGAGGGCCGGGACGCCGGACTCGCCGGCGTAAATCGCGCCGATTGCCGTTTCGATATAGTCATGGCCATAAGCGTCGGTTGCTCGGATACCGGCGTCCGCCAACTTATCCTTGGGGCAGTTTCCAATCTTGGCGCAAAGCACGATGTCTACGCCTTCCAGCGCGGCGATGACGCACTCGAGAGTGTCGTTCTCGCCCCAACCGCCGAGGCAATACTGCTCAACCTTGCGGTGCCCGACAAAGTTGATACCTATCGGCGAGGCTTCATACACCTGGAACTCCTTGGCATGGCCGAAGTGTTCGTTGACGCGGCCACCGCCCCTAGTCGCCACCGCGACGACCAGGGACTTGCCGGAGCCGGCTGCCTTGACCATTCCAATCGCTTCGCTCCTGGCCGCCAGGTGATCACGGCGCTCGTCCGCGACCAGCTCCCGATAGGCTTCGCGCTTGCCGGCATCATAGGTGAGCTCGCCAGGAATCTGGTCGATCGTGAATTCCTGGCCACGATCCTCGCCGAGCAGGCCGACGGCATCTGCCCGGCACTGCCGGCAGTGGCGCATCAGCTTGGCGCCGCCTTGAAGACGATCCTGAAGAGCCCTCATCTCCAGTGCATTTGGGCCGCGCTGCCCGGTCAGTCCGTAGTACGTGCCGTGAGCCGGGTCTGAAATCAGGGGCATGACGTTGTGCAGGATCGCGCCGCGCTGCTTGACCTGCTTGTTCACCTCAACCAGGTGCTGGTCGTTCACCCCGGGGATCATCACCGAATTAATTTTGGTGAGGATGCCGCGCGCGCTCAGCATCTCCAAGCTCAGCATCTGTCGCTCGTGCAGGATCCTGGCGGCTTCGATGCCGACATAGCGGCGGTGGTCGTAAAAGATCCAGGGATAGATCTTTGCTCCGATTTCCGGATCGACCATGTTGATGGTGATCGTCACGTGATCGACATTCATGTCGGCAAGCTCGGCGACATGGTCCGGCAGCGCGAGCCCATTGGTAGAGATGCAAAGCTTGATGTCGGGGATTTCCCTGACGACGCGTTCGAACGTCGCCTTTGTCTTCTCCCAGTCGTAGCAGGCATCGCCCGGTCCGGCGATGCCCAGCACGGAAAGCTGCGGCACTTCGTTGGCGACCGCGATAACCTTGCGTACCGCCTGGTCGGGCGTCAGCTTTTCCGAGACAACCCCAGGCCGGCTTTCGTTGGAGCAGTCATATTTGCGATTGCAATAGTTGCATTGGACATTGCACGCAGGCGCGACAGCGACGTGCATGCGCGCGAAATAGTGATGCGCCTCTTCAGAAAAGCACGGATGATCCTTGATCTTGTCCCAGACAGCCGGATCCAGATCGTCCGGTCTTGTCGACGACCCGCAGGAGGTAGATACGCAGCCACCCGAATTCGCGCTCGCCAGCAACTGGTCGGAGAGCTTCGTCTCGGTCAGGCTCTCAACCGAAATTGCCGGTGCGGACATTGAACGGCTCCGTTGCGGGTTAACGTCGCGGTTCAAAGCGCAAGCGCAATGCCAACTAAAAAGGCGGCACTATGATCGGCAATTGGCTTTCGCGTCGGATATCATGAGGCTGCTCCGACATAAATTTGTCGGACCTCGGACAGCGGCAGCCGCATAAGGTGAGGAAGGCGACTACGGCCGGACATCATTGAGAGACAGAAATCCCGTGTCGATCCCTTCACCCGTGAGCGCCTCGGCACAACGTTCTCGACCGGTCTCCGACGAAGATGTCGATCTCGGCGACTGTGAACTCATCGGCGGTGAAGGTGTCGCCGCATACTGTGTCGGCATGGTTCCAGCTAGGAGAGTGCGTGCCTCCCCTTTACTCTCGTCCAGACGCCCGCATGGGCTCCTCATGATCGCGATCAAGAGCGTGATCATCGTCAGAGACCGAGCAGCTTGGCCCTGGCACGGACAGTTCCCGCGCACCTGGCGCAGGGGTATGGTCTTGTTCTCGACATCGTGAGAACGCTGGAATTTCTTCACCTCGATGTCATGTCGGCGCAAAGCGTATCCGACCTGCCGCGTTCGTTAACCCGGTCCGGCGGTATGTGAGCCCTGGAAACACCTCAGGAGTTGTGGTCCAATGCTCCCCCCAAGTAGCATTCATTCAATTCTGGAAGTACACTGTTCACCCGCCCCCCTTTGCGAGGATGGTGCCAGAAGCGGTTGGCGCTTGTGGTAACTTCAGGAGTACACACGTGCCCTATGCAAACGCGGATCATCCGAACTTGAAGAGGACACCGAAGCCACCGCGCGGATAGTTCCATTCGATCTCGCCGCTGGCCTCGCACAAGACGCGGCAGGTGCCGCACTCCATGCAGCCATCAGCGGTGATTTCAACCTGACCTTTGTCGTTCGACTCATAGCATTTCGCTGGACAGACGAGGGTCAGCGCGACCAGATTCGCGCTTGGTTGCTCGTGCGGTCGCACCTTTATATGCGGACGGCCGGAGTCCACCAGATAGCGGTTCTGGTAAAGCTTGTCCTCTACACGCAAGTTCGTCACTGGGTTTGCCATGTGGTCAGTGCCTCACCGCCACGCCAATGCCAGGCGGATAGCGTCCCTGACCAGACCCAACCGCGATCGCGCCTTGATGAAGGCTGCGGTAGTAGCCCTTTCCTTCTCGATCTTTGGCGTGCCGTCGACCCGCATGAAGTTCTGCGCGGCTTGCGACATTAGCCGCGGGTAGGTCGTGAAGAAATTGCCGGCGTTATTATGGAGTAAGGCTGGCATGTCTTTGTATTTCCGCAGGTCCTTCACCACGAAGGATTCGTCCAGCATCGTCTTGTAAAGGGCGAGGTTCCGTTTGGTCATGGGATCGTTGCGTCTCTTGACTTGGATGATAGCTTCAGCCGCAATGCGACCGGAGGTCATGGCGAGGTTCGAACCCTCGCGGTGAATGGCGTTGTTCAATTGCGCAGCATCGCCAACAACGACCCAACCGTCGCCAAAGAGCTGCGGAATTGCCTTGTAGCCACCTTCAGGAATGAGATGCGCCGCGTATTCCTTCACCTCCGAGCCGGCGATCAGCGGCCGGATCGAAGGATGGTTTTTTAGCGCGTCCAGGAGGGCGTAAGGGCTCTCCATCTTCGCGGTGAAATCCGAGACGAGGCAGCCGATGCCCAGTGAGATCGATTCCTTGTTGGTGTAGAGGAACCCGAGCCCGGCCATGTCGTGGGATATCGTGCCGACTGCCTCGATCACGCAGCCTTCACTCCCTTTGACGCCGAACCGCTGCTCAATGACCTCTTCGGGCAAGAAATGCATTTCCTTGACGGCCAGCGCCACGGCTTCCGGCGTCAGCATCTTGCGCAGGCCGCCTCGCGTGCCAAGCAGCCCGCAGACACCTTCTGCAAGAACAACGACATCCGCGTAGATCGCTCCGCCAGCCCGATCTGTCCGGACCCCGATCACCTTGCCCTTGTCGTCACGCACGAGTTCCGTCACGGTCGTCTCGCACAGAAGCGTCGCGCCCGCCTGGCGCACCCTGCGCGAAAACCACTTGTCGAACTGGGCACGGATGATGGTATAGCGATTGGGGCTCACCTCGTTGAAGTCCTCAGACCGATAGTGAATCCCGGTGTGGGAGGTCTCGTCCATGACCCATAGCCGCTGTTCGACCAGATGCCGCTCCAGAGGTGCATCATCGCGGAAATCCGGGATGATCTTCTCCAGCATGTTCGCGTACATGATGGCGCCCTGAACATTCTTGGAGCCCGGATATTCACCTCGCTCCAACTGGAGCACCTTCAAGCCGTCGCTTGCCATGGTGTAAGCAGCTGCGTTCCCGGACATGCCGGCTCCGATAACAATGGCGTCGAATTCTTCGTTGATCATCTCCATCTCCCTTAGCTCGCAAGCTTGTCGCGGCTGTGCGGTGACAGCCGCCGGGTGAAGGCCTCGGTGAGCGCGGGGAGGAAGCGGACCGCATCGGTGACGATCCCGAGGTGAGCGAAATCGAAAATCGGAGCGTTCGGGTCGGTGTTGATGGCCACGATGAGATCGGCTGCCTCAACCCCAACGCGGTGCTGGATCGCGCCAGAAATACCAGCCGCTATGTAAAGCTTCGGCCGGATTGTCTTGCCAGTCTGGCCGATCTGCCGATCCGCCGGCATCCAGCCCTTTTGGACCAGCGGCCGCGAACAGCCAAATTCGGCGCCAATCGCTCGCGCGAGACTCTTCACAAGCTGCAGGTTCTCCGCCCCGCCGAGGCCGAGCCCTCCCGCAATCACCACATCGGCATAGGCGAGATTGGCTGTGCCTGACTGGCTATCCGGCAGGAAGCCGAGGATTTTGGTGACGATTTCATCCTCGGCCAGTGACAGCTTGTGCGCGATGACGCGCCCGATCGCTCTGTCCGCCCGCTGCGGCATGGGCATGACCCTCGGTCGCACCGTCGCCATCTGCGGCCTGTAGTTCAGCGTGTATATCGTGCATAGCAACGAGCCCCCGAAAGTCGGACGGGTCGCGGCCAGCGAACCGTCGGCATCCACATCGAGTTCGGTGCAGTCGGCCGTGAGCCCTGTTAGCAAGGTCGTCGCGACGGACCCGGCGAGATCCCTGCCGAGCGTGGTCGCTCCAAGAAGCAGAATCTCGGGTTTGTAAGTATCAACCAAATCGGTCATCGCCTTGGTGAAAGGCTCATTCCGATAGTCGGCGAGCAGCGGCGACTCGATGAAGTAGACAAGGTCGGCGCCATAGGCGAAGGCTTCGGCGACCGCGTTCTGGGTGGCTTCTTCCGGCGGTCCGAGCACAACGCCCCCGAGCTGGACGCCAAGTTTGTCTGCCAGCTTGCGGCCCTCACCAAGCAATTCGAAGGACACGGAGTGGACCTGGCCGCGTTCAAGCTCGATGAAAACCCAAACGTGCCGATAGGCCCTGAAACGCTCGGGCAGCTCCTTCGTCATCCCGGCACGGCCGGCGGGCGGGCGGGGAGTGTCTGGGTTCGCGCTCGACATATGGTCTGCTCCTTGCCGTCAGGCGCCGTCGAAGGCGAGTTCCGGTTCCAGTGCCGGCTGGCGGGTGAAAATTGCAACAATCAGTTCGTCGGCGAGATCGCGCAGCGTCTTCTCGGCCGTGTCAATTTGCGCTGCCTTTTCCGACCGCGCGGTAGGGGCGAAAACGCGTCTGACGACCGTCGGCGAGCCACGCAAGCCGCACTTGGTGAGGTCCTCAATGCCCGCCTCGGCCGCACTCCATTTCACCACCTGCCTCCGCGCAGCGCTCAATGCGTCTTCGATCGAGCCCCGACGCATCTCGTTGGTGCCTTCCAGCATTGTGATGAGGCAAGGCAGCTTGCTCTTCAGCGTCTGCGTCCCACCCTCGCAACGACGCTCCACCGTGATCTCGCGCGCAGCAAGATCGATGGTAGCGATTCTCGCGACATAGGTGAGTTGGCTGAGATCGAGACGCTTGGCGATGCCGGGCCCGACTTGCGCGGTGTCGCCGTCGATCGTCTGCTTGCCCGTGAAGACCACGTCCGGCGTGCCGAAGGTTTCGCCGATCTTCGCGATTGCCTGGGAGAGAGCAAGTGATGTCGCCAGTGTGTCGGAACCGGCAAAATAGCGGTCGGTCAAAAGCACCGCGCGATCGGCGCCGTAGCCAAGCGCTTTGCGCAGGGAGTCCTCTGCCATGGGCGGACCCATGGTGAGCACGGTGACCTCGCCGCCATAAGCGTCGCGTAGCCTGAGAGCTTCTTCGAGGGCGAATAGGTCATAGGGGTTAATGATGGTCGGCACACCCTGGCGCATGATGGTGTTCGTCACCGGATGGACCCGTATCTGTGCCGAGTCCGGCACCTGCTTAATGCTGACGACGATGTGCATTGGCGTTTCTCTACGCTGTTATCCGGATGCGGGCTGGCGGTGCGAGTTCTTGGCTGCATCATTCGTGCCAAGTGCTTTGCGGCCCTGTTCCCCTAAGTTCGGGCTGCTCATTACGGATGGTGCCGTTGCGATCCCGAATTTGTCGACTTCTTGACATTGTCGCGTCGCGTCTATGTCGCGATCATTCCCTGCCGAACGGCTTCAGGACGGAATCGAAAGGAACGAAAGCGCGGCGTGTCGTGCAAGCTTTATCCGGATCGTGATCTTTGAGCACCTTGAAGACCCGGTGCGTGAGCGGCGAGGAAACCGCGAAGTCCCCGTAAGCCCGTTCCAGCAGGGCGCGCACGCGCGCGGCGATCACCTGGTCGGGCAGACCGGAGAAATCTTCCTCAGCAAGGTATTGTCCCACACGCTTCATGATATGAAGCCGTGAAACGTTGAGCACCTTCGGATCATAGGCGACGCCAAGGACAGAGAAGAACTCCTCCGCGGCCGACACTCCTTTCAGTCGCGTAACGATATCGGTGACATCGATGGGACGGCCGTCAGCGGAACAGGTCATTACATTCTCCCTTGTCGGAAAACTGTTGGGTCAAATACGAAAAACTCTGATCTACAGCCGCGAAAATCCGCAGTTTGATGACGAGGTGGGCTGAGCCAGCGAGGCCGCAAGGCTGGGCGCCCCGGTGCCCGGGCGTGGCGAACAGGCGCCATGCGCAGCGCCGAGCAGTGCGAGATGGGCTCGATTATTGCCGCATTGGCTCTCGATCTGCCGGGCTCCGACCTGGGTGGGACCGAGGTCTTGTTGCTGGCATCTATGAGGAGATCGGCCAGACGCGGCCGGATCATGCCCCTTGATCTCCGGAGGGCTTTGGAGGGCACAGCCCCGACGATCGGCTTGGTGGCGGCTGTCGGTCGGCGTGACGCCTGCGCCACCTTGGCTGCCAGGGCGGGCAATGCGGTCAGGTCGATGCCAGCATGTGCGTGCTGGAGGACAGCCAACGCGGCGGCCACCTCTTCCAGCGCGGCATTGCCCCCGCGCTCGCTGAGTCCAAGGAGGGTGACCGAGGCATGGCGCGCGCCGGCGCGGATCGCCGCCAGCTGGGCGACAAGCTCGAAGGTCGAAAAGGGGTCGAGAACGCCGGCTGTGTCAGCCAGCCTCACGCGCCTTGCGCCGGCGCGCGCCGCCGTCATGATAACGCGCCCGAGATGATCCCGGTCGGCCCGTGAAGCATCCTCGCAGCCAACGGCGACGGAGGAGCCGCTGGCGGCTGCGCGCCCGACCATATGTTCGATAAGCTGGAGCGCTCCCGCCCGATCGAGGCCGAGCTTGGTGGCAAGTTGGATGTTCGATGCAGAAAACGACAGATTGACGGCCCGGACCCCGCTCTCGATCGCTGCTTCGAGATCCGGTGAGGTCATCCGGCACCAGGCCGTGAGCCGCACCGAGAGGCTGCGCGCGACCTCGTCGGCGCCCATTGCCGGCGTGCCGATCTCGATCTCAGGGACGCCGGCTGCTGCAAGCGACTCAGCGATCTCAAGTTTTTCCGCCACGGTGAAGGCAACGCCGGGTGCCTGCTCGCCGTCGCGCAGAGTCGTATCCTTGAGAAAGACCTGACTGCTCATGAATGGTCGCCGGAGCTTCCGGCGCTGAGACAGGGACCGCATTGAAGGTCTTCGGCACTCCGCCCTTCCGGCGCAGAACTGAGGGACGCGCGCAGCTTCTCCACCATGGCAGGCAAGACCTCGAGCACCCGGTCCACGTCGTCTTGGTCGTTGTCACGCGAGAACGAGAAACGGACCGCCCCATGTGGGATGTTCATCGCCCTCAGCACATGGCTCGGCTGTGCACAGCCAGAGGTGCAGGCGGAGCCTGAGGAACAGGCGATACCCACGCGGTTGAGGAGATGCAGGATTCCATCACCTTCGATACGTTCGAAGGCGATGTTTGCGGTGTTCGGCAAGCGCTCGACGGGATCGCCGTTGACGAAGGTGTTTGGTACACGCTGAAGAATCCCGTTCTCCAGCCGGTCGCGTAGCCACTTTATCCGTGTGGTCTCATCATCCATGAATTTCAGGGCGAGTTCGGCTGCCCTGCCGAGCCCGACTATGCCGGGCGTGTTTTCGGTTCCCGCACGCCGGTCTCTCTCTTGGTGACCGCCTTTGATCAGCGAGTGGAAGCGCACACCGCGCTTGAGGAAAAGTGCGCCGACGCCTTTCGGTCCATGCAATTTATGGCTGGAGAGCGATAGCATGTCGATAGCGGTCGATTTCAGGTCCATAGGGAGCTTGCCGACCGCCTGCACGGCATCGGTGTGGAAAAGGGCGCCGACTTCCTTCGCCAATTCGGCGAGCTTTGCGACGGGGAAGATCGTACCAGTTTCGTTGTTGGCCCACATGATCGAGACGATTGCCACGTTTGAGCTGAGGGCTGCCCGGTAAGCGTCAATGTCGAGCCGGCCATGGTGATCCACCGGGATCCTGTGCACCTTGACCCGGCGCGTCTGCTCAAGATGTGCGCAGAGCGCCAGCACTGCGGGATGTTCAACGGCGGACGTCACGATTTCTGTTCGGTCAGGCATCACCTCGAGCGCCGAAAGAATGGCCGCGTTGTCGCTTTCCGTCCCACCCGAGGTGAAGGTGATCTCGTCATCAAACGCCGCGCCGATCAGCGCCTGCAGCTGCCGCCGCGCGTTTCTCAACGCGGCGCCGGCAAGGGTGCCAAGACCGTGCGCCGACGAAGGGTTGCCGAATTGATCCGTAAGGAAGGGCAACATCGCTTGAACGACCTCGGGATCGACCCGTGTCGTTGCGTTGTTGTCGAGATAGAGAACTGTCATGGGTGTGGTCTCCAATCGAGCGGAATGACGTTAAGCGCAAGGACTCATCGCGCTTGCAGCCGCCGTTGATAGCCGAGACGATCCAGAGCCGGTGCAGCACCCACAAATTGATTTAGACCGGCGCCGCCGTCGCGATCGACGAGCTCACCTCCCGGGCCCTCTCTCCTGCTTCGACGATCAGCTGAAGGACTTGCCGCATGAGCACTTCGCTCGCGCGTTAGGGTTATCGAAGACAAAGCCGGAGGATTCGAGCCCCGTGACGAAGTCGACGGTCATGCCGGCGACATGCGGTTGGGAGCCGGCGTCTAAGAACACCTTGATCCCATCTGTCTCGAGGATCGCGTCGCCCTCGCGCGGGACGCTCTCCAAACCGATTGAGTATTTGAAGCCGGAGCAGCCGCCGGGCTGAACCATGATGCGAAAGCCTTCTGCGGGCTCAGTAGCGGCGGAAAGAGCGGTCTTGACCGCGGCAACGGCCTTGTCGGTGAGCGTAATCATGGCTCGCTTATCCTGGTGCGTGACGATTTTGCGGATCACCATGCATGGTCCGTGCCAATGGGAAAAGCGGCGCTGGAACAGTGCGACATCGCTAACACTGCCGCGATTCCGGTTCGGAATTGCTGCGAAGGCGTCCGGCAATCGACACGTATTGTCGAATTTGTCGCGTCCGCCACAGGGGCTGGGCCCGAGTTCCCGCCGAGCTGGCACGTAAGCCAGTTTCCGAGATGCTTTCGGCAAATTGGCACGAGTTTTGAGGCTCCCTTTTGGCGAGGACTAACGCTCCTGACCGACAGTATGGGCAAGCAGAGGTAAGACATGCACCAGCGCGAGAAACCTTCGCCAGAGAGAATCCGGCGGGCACGCGAAGACAGCCCCAAAATCCGCGACCGCGATCTCGCTGGCCAATTGGGCATCTCGGAAGCGGAGCTCTCCGCGGCACATTGCGGTTTTGGCACTGTGCGCATCGAGCCACGCGTCAATGTTGTTCTAACCGCTCTCGAGGCGGTCGGCGAGGTAATGGCGCTGACCAGCAATGATAGTGCCGTGCATGAGAAGATAGGCATCTACGACAAGGTGCTCACCGGCAACCATCACGCCATGGTGCTCGGCAATGACATTGATCTGCGCATCTTCCCGAAGGTGTGGGCGCATGGCTTTGCCGTCGAGACACGCGAAGGCGGGGAGATCCGCCGCAGCCTGCAATTTTTCGACGCCGCAGGCGAGGCAGTGCACAAGGTGCATCTGAGGCCGTCCTCAAACCTCTGTGCCTATCAAAGACTGACAGACGAGCTCCAATCCTCGAACCAGGAGCCGATTGTATCGGTTAAGACGAGGTCAGCCGAAAACGAGGCAAAGATTCCGGACCAAGCCGCTACCATCGACGACCTGCGGGAGCACTGGAGCCAGCTGACCGACGTACACCAGTTCTTCGGCATGCTCAAGACGCTGAACCTCAGGCGCCGCCGGGCGGTCCGCATGGTCGGCCAGGACTACGCCTGGCTGCTTGACAATGCTGCAATTGGCGGCATGTTCCATCGTGTCGCCGAGGACGAGATGCCGATCATGTGCTTTGTCGGCAATCCTGGCTGCATCCAGATCCATTCCGGCCCGATCAAGTTGGTCAGGCAGATCGGGCCTTGCATCAACGTACTCGACGCCACTTTCCACCTGCATCTCAGGACCCAGCACATCCGCGAGGTTTGGGCCGTGCGCAAGCCGACCAGGGACGGCCACGTCACGTCACTCGAAGCCTATGGCGCCGACGGCAATATGATCATCCAGTTTTTCGGGACGCGCAGGGAAGGCGAGCCCGAGCGCGACGACTGGCGGTTACTGACCGAGAACCTGCCGCGCTTTACCAATTCAACCGCCGCTTGAGGTAGGACCGATGCATATTGATTTCCGTTTTCGCTCGGCGTCCGCGCCGCTACTCTGGATTCTGCTGACCACCTCTCCGCCTGCCGAGGCCAACGAGAGCACAGCTGTCTTTTGCGACCCGTCGCGGATCGCCTCGACCGTAGTCTCCAGCCCCAGAGCGCTACACCCGTGGCGAGCTAGCCCTCAATGGTTCCGTTGCGATGTCCCAGAACCGGAAGCTGCCCCTGGTCTAATGCGTCAGCTGTACGTCGATCGAACGTCCAACATCCCGGCCCTGTACGGCGCCGGGTGGCATCAAGTGGTCGAGGTGAAATCGATCGGTCCCCTCGTCCAGTTTCCAGAGGGATGGCTCCACAAAGGCGTGCTCGAATGATCCATAAGGTCGGCAACCCCGTCGGCGTCTAATGCCAAGTCCGCAAGGGTAGCGTGCGAGATGGATGCAAAGCTGAACGCCGCCCGAAGCAGACCGTATCATCAAAGAACGCCAGCGCATCCTGTTCGTGCTATCGGAGCAGGGCAGTTAGATTCTCGGCCCGGGGCGGCGACGCAGCAGACCACGGCCTGGTTGCCGGTACGACGAGTGCGGTCGAGGATTTCTCCGGCGAGCAGCAGCTGTCCGACGAGGCGATCGTCACCGCCAGGCGAGGTGATCCTGACGCAGAAGAATGTCGGGGCGCAATCTTCAGAGCTCAGCCGTTTGCGGCCTCGCGATAGCCTCGGCGGATGTAGGCCTTCTTCTCACGAGCGCGCAGGCTCATCATGGTCAGCGATCGTTCCTGCGAACTGATCGCTGTCAGCAAATCCAACCTTGCCTGCGAACCGTCGATTACCACCGCAAAGCCGCTCGCTCCCTACAGCGCTGGTGGAGAGCGCGCTCGCGAGCGGCTTCGCTACCGCCGAGCCACACCCGGTCTGGGAGGGACCTCGTTCGATCCTTAGGCAGCTTCCACCAGGCTCCTCGTTAGCTTCTATGCGCAACGTTGTCATGTCTGGAACGGACAAGAATGTCGAAAGCCCTACCAGGCGTCGCCCCATACCGGGTCGCCACTACGATATATGAGCGGGCGCCAACGGTGCCCCTATTCGGCACGCGATTTGCTCAATGTCATCTGAGGCGATGTCGGCAGTGCGTCACGCAGCTCAGCGGTATCTCAGTCGAGCGCGTAAACGCCTGAACGCAGGAGAACCAAATGGTAGCCAACCCGGTTCCAGATCATGTCCCCCCGGAAATGGTGGGCGACTTCAGTCTTTTTACCTCGCCATGCATGTCCCCGACGCCCAACGGCGATCCGCACGCAGCAGTCGCTTGCGTGCATGCCGGGCCGCCGATCTTTTATTCGCCTTGGAACACGCGGGCCGGACAGGGTACTTGGGTCATCACTCGCGCGGCAGATCAGCGCCGGGTGCTGCAGGAGACCGAAGTCTTTTCCAGTCATCGCAGCATCTTCGCATCTGCATTGGGCGAAGACTGGCCGATGATCCCGCTCGAACTCGATCCACCGTACCATGGAGTCTTTCGCTCACTGCTCAATCCGCTGCTTTCGCCACAGCGTGTAGCGGAATTTGAACCAACTATCCGCGAGCGAGCGATAACGCTCATCGACAGCATCGCCTCGCGGGGCACGAGCTGCGACGTGATGAAGGATTTCGCCTTTCCCTTCGCGGTCAACATCTTCCTTCGCTTTCTCGGACTGCCGGATCACCGTCTCGATACATTTGTCGGCTGGGCGAAAGATCTGCTCCACGGCGACGATCTGAGACGGCCGGCGGCTGCTCGGACTATTGTGGCGTTCATCGACGAACTGGCGGCCATGCGCCGCAAAGAGCCCGTCGACGACTTCATGAGCTTCATCGTGCATGCACAGGTCGAGGGTCGCGGGCTGACGGACCAGGAGGTCCGTGGCATTGGCGTGCTTACCTTCGTTGCGGGGCTCGACACCGTCGCTGCAGCCATTGGCTTCGACTTGGCCTATCTCGCGCGCAACCTCGAAGATCAGGAATTGCTGCGGAACGAACCGGACCGGATTGTGCTCGCAGCCGAAGAGTTGCTGCGCGCCTATCCGAGCGTTCAGATGATCCGTGTGGCACGGAAAGATATCGATTTCAAAGGCGCGCCGATCCGCAAGGGAGACTTTGTTTCCTGCGCCACGATGATTGCAAATCGTGACCCCACGGAATTTGAGGCCCCCAACACGGTCGATCTGACGCGAGAGGGCAACCCTCACGCCGCCTTTGGCTATGGTCCCCACCGCTGCCTTGGCTCTCATCTCGCCCGGCGGGAAATTGTCGTTGGGCTGGAGGAGTGGATGGCGCGCATACCGCCCTTTCGGATCAAGGAGGCAACAGCACCCATCACCCATGGCGGCCATGTGTTCGGGATCGAAAATCTGGTCCTGGATTGGGCTCGACCAAGGCCGCGCGGAACTGGGCACATACGTGGGAAGTAGCCGTGCGCATTATCGTTCACAAAGCCAGGTGCCAGGGTCATGCGCAATGCTCGGCGCGAGCGCCGGCAGTCTTCAAGCTGGATGAGGCGGGCTACATCCTACCTGGCGACATTGATGTTGCGGATGGGGAGCAACTGCTTGCGGCAGATGGGGTGCGATCCTGCCCCGAACTAGCGCTGGAAATAGACGATCCGCCTGCTGCGCGCCTAGTAGCCGAGGCCACGCGCAAACGGAAGACTCCGCTCCCGGAACAACTCAGAACCCCGGAATTTGCGACTATGGACCACGCAAAAACTACCGAACTACTCGACCGTGAGGCGATCCGCGACTGTCTGTATCGGTACTGCCGCGGGATAGACCGCGCCGATGAGGCAGCGCTGCGTAGCGCCTACTGGCCTGATGCACATGACAATCACGGGGCCTATCGCGGCTCGGCCGAGGGCTTCATTCGGTTTGCGCTCGGTGTGTTCAAGACCGGACCGCGCAACATCCATCAGATCACGAACGTCCTTGTCGAATTCATCAAACCGGCTCAGGCCGCAGTCGAGAGCTATTTCACCGCGCTGCAACGCGGACCGGACAAAGACGGAGAAATGCGCCAGATGCTGCTAAGCGGGCGCTACTGCGATCTGTTTCAAAAGAGGGCAGGCGAGTGGCGGATTGCCGATCGGACCGTCGTCTACGATTGGCTCGAGGAGCAGGTCCCAGCTGCGGTGCTTGAGACCGAACGGTTCGGCCCGCGACAGCCGATTGGAGCACCGTATCCGAACGATCCGGTCTACGCGATCGGAAAGCATCGCGTTGCTTCTCGCGATAATGCGTTCCCAGCTCCGAACGGGAAAACACATCGGTGGGACGATAATTTATGACAACTCTGCTACGCCACAGCAAGCTTAGCGACACCCTGCGCGGTAAAGATGCGGCCGCCAGGGTAGCCTTTCTGCCCCGCGACAGCGTGACCGCGACAGCGCTCTGGTCTGAGGCCACGAGCGCGCCGAGGCCGGTCTACATCGATTTGCTGGACTTTGGCAGAGCCGCTCATCGAGGCAAGCACCTGTGCTTGAGGCGTCGGACACACATTCGGCTATCCAACCGAGAGTTGGATCGCAGCCAATGGGGAGGACGCCTGTCTGGGAACGCACGCGACCGGCACCAGCACAGGGTGCTCTACGGGGGCGCACCATTCCGCCGCACCACGTCGAGGACAGAGAATTCAGAGACTCCTGGAGAAAGTTCCCATGAAGCATGCAGGACGGGTCGTCATCATAACAGGCGCCGCGGGCGGAATCGGCCGTGCCCTGGTCGATGTTCTTGCCGCAGATCAAGACACTATCGTTGCGGTGGACCTTCCTGGGAGCGGCGTGTTTGAACTGGCCCGCGATCTCGGCGAGCAGCACCTTGGCCTCGAGTGCGATGTCTCGCGAGAGGGAGATATCCTCGCGCTCTATGGCCGGGTCGAAGCACAGTTCGGGCAGATCGACGTCCTCATCAACAACGCCGCGGTGGGACCCAATGTGGCTGCCACTGTCGACACCGATGTCGACGCCTTCCGACGCCGCCTGGCAGTAAACCTGATTGGGCCGTTCCTCATGGCGCGCGAGGCGGCGAGGCGCATGAGGCCGGGAGGTGCCATCGTCAACGTCGCTTCGATGTCGGGCGTGGCCAGCAATCCCAGACGCCATGCCTACGCAGCCTCGAAAGCAGGCCTGATCTCGTTGACAAAGTCGCTTGCATGCGAATGGGCTTCTCGCGGCATCCGCGTGACGGCGGTAGCGCCGGGCTGCGTGCGCACGCCTATGACTGCAGAGCTGGAACGAGCAGGCAAAATGGACCTCTCGGCGATGCGCCGTCGCGTGCCAATGGGGCGCATGGCTCGGCCCGACGAGATCGCCCGGGCTGTGCGTTTTCTGGCAAGCGCACAGGCGCACTACGTCACGGGATCCGTGCTGGCGGTCGACGGCGGCTGGATGTCATTCAACCAACCTGGGGATGCCTGCCCTGAGGTGGAAGGCGTTCCCCTAAGCGAACTCTCCTGTCCGGCCCAACGCGCCGACGCGCGAGTGGTGCTCGTCACGGGTGGTGCGAACGGTATAGGCGCCGCCGTTGCTCGCCGTTTTGCCGCGAATGGTGATACCGTCGTGATCGCCGATAAAGACCGCACCGCGGCAACGCTCCTGGCTGCACTGCTTGGCGGAAAGAACATCGCGAAATCGGTAGATGTGGCCGTCGAGGCCGAGGTGGTGGCGCTGTTTGAGGAACTGAGGGAGCGCTTCGGGGGCGTCGATATCCTCGTCAACGGTGCTTCTGTCGTCGACACTTTTGTGGCTGGGATCGAACAAATGCCTGCAGACATCGAACGTGTCCTGCATGTCAATCTCACTGGCGCCTTCATTTGCGCGCGTGAAGCGATCAAAGCAATGCGCCCTGGCGGCGTGATCCTCAACCTCGGATCGATCAACAGTTTTCTGCCCTTCGCGCCGCGTCACGCCTACGGTGCCTCGAAGGCGGCGATGGACATGCTGACCCGATGCATGGCGGCCGAACTGGGGCCCGCCGGCATTCGCACAGCCACCGTCGCTCCTGGCTATATCCGCACTCCCGCCATTAGCGAGTTGGCGAAAACCGGCCATATCGACTTGGCAACGATCGGCCGACGGATCCCTTTGGGCAGGATGGGAAGGCCGGAAGACGTTGCAGATGCAGCGTTTTTCCTGGCTTCCTCCGACGCCTCATACATCAACGGCTCGATCCTCTATGTGGACGGCGGCTGGACCGCGTTCGGTGACGCAGGAAACGCCAGCGAACTCTACGACGAATGCTTTGCGGAGGCGGGTGTTTGAACGTCGACCATCGCTACGCAACCGGGCGCCGTCCATGAAAGCGGAGACCCTGGCTTGGGACGCGCCCGCGGCGCGGCCCCGATCCAAGATGTCGGCGGGGCAACGTCCCTCGGTATGGGGGCTCTCGCGCGTGCCTGCAACCGCGGATCGCAAAACTGCTTATCGTAACACTATGCCCCTGCCAGGCGCCCGATCCGAGGCAATCGCGTGTCTCGGATGAGCGCAGTTCCAAATTCGCCACCATCAGCAAACAAGGAAACATAGTGGAATTCGCCACCTTCATCCTGGCCGCCCAACGTGGGTATCATCAATCCCCCGAGATCGTTATCCGAAACTCGATCGAACAGGCCATCGTTTCGGAACAGGCCGGCTTCGGCACAGCCTGGTTCGCAGAACACCACTTCAACAACTACAGCCTGATCCCGTCGCCGTTGATGATGGTGGCCCACTGCGCCGGAGTGACGAGCACCATTCGCCTCGGCACTGCCGTCTGCGTTCTGCCGCTCTACAAACCGCAGCGTCTGCTCTCCGAGATCGGATTCGCCGATATCCTTGCGAACGGTCGCCTGGAACTCGGCGTCGGCTCTGGATACCAACAGTTCGAGTTCGAGCGCTTCGGCGTCAGTATCGATGAGGCGCCGGCCATCTTTTCGGAACACCTCGATATCCTTTTGAAGGGTCTCAACCAGAACATCTTCGAGCACGATGGCCACTATGAGAAAATACCCCCGACAGCGATTTCAGTATCCACCGTCCAAAGGCCGGCACCGCCCATCTGGATGGCCGGCGGGCCGGCCCGCATGAAACGGGCCTACCGAGAGGGTCACAATTTCTTTGTCACCGCATTCCACGACGGCCTGGCGAGCTTGAGCACGTTGCGCGGAGCAATCAAGGAGGCGGCGGCTTCCGAGGACAGGAATGTGACGGACGCCAGGATATCGCTGTTGCGTTGCTGCTACGCCAGCGATGACGAGGAGGAGATCAAAAGCTATCTCGACAACGCCCGTTTCCAGCGCCGCCTGTCCGAGGCGCTGCATCAGCGCCGGCAGCAGAGCCACGACGGCTATCTGCTGCAGGAAACGCCCACCCAGCAGGATCTGTCCTTCGGGGCAATGCGCAACAACCTGCCGATCGGCAGTGTGAATCGCGTGATTGATCGCTTGCTGGAAGAGATCGACATTCTGAATCCGGATCAGATCGCTATCCAGACCCAGTTGGGGGATTTCGACCAAAAGCTAATGCTGCGCCAGATCGAACTCTGGGGAGACAAGATCATTCCCGCAATCAACAAGGCGCTGGGTTATGCGCGCGTTTGAATTCATAAGGGGTCCAACTTCGTGCCGCAGCTTCTTTTTCGTTCCACTCGGCATAAACGATTTCAAATGGCACGTTCATGAACGGAACTTGGCGTGCTTTCGATGAGTGGCGCTGCCGTCACCTGGACGGCCCCAGATGGGGTTCCCCACTATCTCGCCTGCCGACGGGCGAGCCTTCACGGCTAACCCGTCGCTTCAGGACCTGCTCGCGCCGTCAGCCAATTTCACGGCGTCGTGTCCTGGGTGAAATTCTCGCCTGCCGACAGGCTGCAGGACGCGTTTCAAGGCGAGCTCAATTGCATGATCAAGGCGGTCGATTTCGTCGACCGCTCCATTGGGCACGAGCCTGGGCACACGTGTGCCCGAAAGACTGACTGACCCGCGTTGCGCTCGGCAGAGTGCTGCGTGAAGGCACAGACCAGGAGAACGGAACATGTCCGGTCAAAACGATGCGCATATCGGCACCGGCCAATGGCCGACGATCCAGCCGGAGAAGGAGTTCGACGAACATGTGCTTGCCTGCGTCTTCTCCTGTGCGTTCAAGGAGGTCGAGGCTGGCACGACAGTGGCGGAGTCAACAGGCCTTTCGCTTGCCGAGCTGCGCGAGGTCTTGCCCCGCAGTTTCCCTGGTACCGCGATGGCAGCATTCGCCTCGGCAGACGTCAGCGATGTTGAGCCGGGTATAGAGGAAGAACTTCTGCGCGGCCTGCTACTGGCACATGCCCGGGCGAGCCATCCGGCGAGCGCCCGCTTCGCTAAGATCCTCGCCCGGCGCGCCATGCATGATGGCCATCTGTGGCAGGACCTTGGGCTTCCCGACCGGGCCGAGCTCAACCGCCTTCTTGCCACACACTTTCCGACGCTGGCGGCCGGCAACACCCAAAATATGAAATGGAAGAAGTACTTTTACCGCAAACTCTGCGAGGCCGAAGGGTTTTCGCTGTGCACTGCGCCCAATTGTCGGGAATGCAGTGATTTCGAAAATTGCTTCGGCCCCGAGAGAGGCGAATGTGAAGAACGCGTCACACCGGTTTAAACGCCGCGTTCGTCACGAGGCCCTGAGGCCTTGATTACCGTTGTGCCACAAGCGTTTTTCCCGGCGCCGTTGTATGGAGGAGGGGACATTCATCGCCTCGCGATATTTTGCGACCGTGCGGCGAGCGAGATCGATACCGTCTTCCTTGAGCCGGTCAGCGATTTCATCGTCCGAAAGCACGTTCTCAAACGATTCTTCGGCGACCATTGCTTTGATCCTATGGCGGACAGCTTCGGCGGAGTGCGCGTCACCGCCTTCGGAAGAAGCGATCGCGACAGTGAAAAAGTACTTGAGCTCGAACACTCCACGTGGGGTGTGCATGTACTTGTTCGACGTTACCCGGCTTACAGTCGACTCGTGCATGTTGATCACGTCAGCGACCGCCTTGAGATTGAGGGGCCGTAGGTGGGCGACGCCATATTCCAGAAAGGCATGCTGCTGGCGCACGATTTCGTTCGAAACTTTGACGATCGTCTTGGCGCGCTGATCGAGGCTGCTGATTAACCAGAGCGCATTCTGTAAGCATTCGTTGAGAAATGTCATCTCTTTCGATTTTTTGCCGACTCGGCGTGAAACTTCCTTGAGATAAGTGTGTTTGATCAAAACCTTGGGCTGCGTGTTCGGATCAGGCTCGATCTGCCATCCACCTCCGGGCGAGGGAGTGGCCCAGACATCCGGCACGATGCATTCCGGCGCGCCCGAGTGGAATGCGTTTCCGGGCTTGGGGTCGAGCGCACGGATTTCCTGCAGCATGTCGAAAAGATCTTCGTCGTCGACGCCGCAACGCACCTTCAAAGTCCGAAAATCGCGTCGCGCAAGCACGTCAAGGTTGGCAGTCAAAGCCGCCATGGCCGGGTCGAACCGGTCTCGCTGGCGCAGCTGTATCTCAAGACATTCGCCGAGAGATCGTGCGAAAATCCCCGGCGGATCGAGGTGCTGCAAGATACCCAAAACTCGTTCCACTTCGGCCGGCGGGATGTTTAGCTTCCCGGCCAGCTCCGAAGCACTTGCCCCAAGCCAACCAGTGTCATCCAGATGTCCCGCAAGCACATTAGCAATCAGCCGCTCGTGCGGCGTGAAGGCGGTGAAGGAAATCTGAGAAGCGACATGGTCGTGCAACGTTTCTGGTAAGGCGACAAACTCCTCGAAGGCACGATGATCGCCAGGCGCGGTGCTCGATTTCCCTTGCCTGGGCAGATCCCGTCTCTTCGCATACTCCAGAAGGGGATTTCTCTCGAGCTCCTGGGCCACGAACTGATTCAGTTCGGGAATGTTCATTTGAAGCAGGCGAATCGACTGGATGAGTTGAGGCGATAATCCAAGAGACTGTTTCTGAAGTAGGCTCAACGACGATTTCATGGTCACTTATTCCTGTCCAAGAAGCTCTGACCGCGGCTGGTTTCGATCTCTCACAGGTCGACGCCTCGCATGCGCGTCACCTTTGAATGACCATCCCGGACGCGCCGCTTTAGAGCTTTGCCCTTGTGCAAGTGGCGTCCAAACGCAGCTGCACATCTTCGGCACCAGGTCATGCAGCGTCCTTCAATGTTTGAAGGACGTTCTGCGGGGATGAGACGCCATAGGGGTCGGTCCCGCAGTTGTCGGAGAAACCTTCCTCCTCAAACCACTGCTCCACCACGCCATTATTGACCAGAGCCGCGTAGCGCCAGGAGCGCATACCGAAGCCGAGATTGTCCTTGGCAACCAGCATGCCCATTTTGCGAGTGAACTCGCCTGAACCGTCGGGGATCAGCTCGACTTTCTGCAACCCCAAGGACTTCCCCCATGCATTCATGACAAAGGCATCGTTGACGGAGAGGCAGTAGATCGCGTCAATTCCCTCCTTCTTGAATTCCGCATAGAGATCTTCGAAATTCGGCAGTTGGTAGGTCGAACAGGTCGGTGTGAAAGCACCGGGCAGAGAGAACAGGATGACCCGTTTGCCGGCAAAGTAGTCGTCGGATGTTCTTTTTTCCCAGCGGTATGGATTTGGCCCCTGGACTGAATCATCGCGGACACGCGTAAGAAACGTGACGAAGGGAACCTTCTTTTTACCGGTCATCAATTTTCTCCTTGAAAGGAGGTGGCACTGGATTCTTGCAGGGGCTGGCGCAATACCGAGCTGCGGGTCTCGTGCATGGCATGATGCCGACGGCGCTCCCGATGCTTTCCCCATTCGGGTGTATGGGAACGGCCCGGCTCCAGGTGTTCTTCACCCGAACCGCATCGACGTGAGCGATTGGGGGACGCGGCTCCCGATTCATGGCAACGGCCCGGCTCCAGACCTTTCTCACCCGAAAGCCATCGATATGAGGGATGAGGGCACCTTCTAGCGCCGCGATTGGTCTTGCCGCGACTAGGGCGCCGGAGCCGGCATGGATCACCCACTCCTCATACCCGGGGTCAAAATGCTGGCAACCGGACATGACCAGCAGCGGGATGAGCATATGCGTCGCAAAAGTGATTCTCCGCGCCGCAGAGCGGCGTGGCTGAACTGGTTCAGCGTATTGGCTGGACTTGCCTGTTTCCGGCCGACGTGGGCTCCGCCGAAACTTTGAGAAGCCTCTGGGCCACTGACATGCTGATGCAAACCGATTTGTGGCAAATGCGCGAGCATCATCTGGCGTCTCGGCATCGAACCCCAGTTGCAAAGCCGCTTCGGAGGACGGATCTCCGAACCGGACGACGTCCCGATCTTCAGCGAGGACGGCCACCGTCGCCTTTGTCCATCGTTTGGAGCTTGGGGCGTCAGCCATGGTAGTCACCTTCTTCCTGGTTTGATGGGCTCTAAGCACAAGGCAGCAAGCGGCATGCCATTTCCAATGAAGCTGCTCCTGCACCAGCGCTATCGCTTCGAGACGACGTCTTCGCCAACCGGAGGTGCGCGCCAGAGCCGTCACGTCATCACACCGAACAAAAGTCCTGTGTAGAGAGGGTATTCACGCGTCCGGCGCCGGCTGGCAAAGGACGGGCCAGACAGGGCAAGCCCGGGCAATACCCCGCATCGGCCGGCACAGCGATTGCACAGTGTGTTTGCCCTGGCGTGTTTTTACGTGCGACTAACGTGAACGCAGGCCGGCAGCGCCACGATCCGGATTCGATAAGGATCGCTTTCGCTACGATCTTTACACGCTTGGTGTTCCTCTCGCCGAGCGTCCCTATCGAAATCTATTGTGTCGGAAACTGGACTAGAATTGTCGCAAAGCCGACCCAAAGGTCGCCAAGAAGCGTCCGCTGTTTGCGGGAACCGGCAGAACGCAACGGAGCGCCAACCGGGCACGCAAATAGCCAACAATCTTGTCAGTGGGACGTCTGCAAATTTCGAGGAGAGCCTCGGCTGCCCCTAAGGACGCTTGATGCAGGAGCGCATTGATCTTCCGCTCCAACTCAACTGAAAGGATTTCTGTGACCTATATCGGTCGCTATGCCTGGACAGGCACTAAATCGGCATTTCAAAACCGATGATTTGACGGGTCTCGCTAGCTCGCGCCGAAAAAGTTTGCTGCCCATTTGTGCCCGACGTTCAAACGCTCATTGAAGAGCAGATTGCGCCCTTATCTCCCAAGCTCGTCGGCGTCCACCAGCGGGACGAGTTCGTTGCCATGAAGTTGTCGGACATAGTCATTCGAGAGGTGAGACCGTCGTTGCGCTGACACCCTTGCAATATCAGGACATCGATGTCGGCGAAGATGGGCTGCGCAACCTGACCAAGTCCGCCCGGGCCGAGCGCTGATCGCTCGCTGTAGTCTCGGTGCAGGCCGGCAAGGCACCGGCGCTGGTCCATGCCCGTTGAAGAGCCGACGTGGAAGAGGCAGTACCGCGAATTAGGCGGCCGTCCTAGGCGAGACGAAGGCCTGGATCGAAAAAGTATCGTGGGCAGACCGCGTCGCGCGGCTGGTGCGAGTCCACCTCGACGGCGAGCTTCTCTCCCACCAGGCGGTTAGGTTGCGTGTTTCGGGTCGAATACGAACACTGTGAGTGCCGCGAGCAATGTGGCAATTGCGGTGTAGGCAAAGACACCCGTGACGTGGTCGGGATCATTCAGCAGCAGTCCGCCGAAAATCGCGCCGGCTGCGATGGCTACCTGGAACGTTGAGGTCATCAGCACGGCGGCGCTTTCGGCCTGCTCGGGGACGGCACGCAGCAGTATCCAAGTCTGCAACCCCACCGGCACCGCGCCGAAGGCAAAGCCCCATACGGAAACCGCAATCGCCGAGGCATAGGTCGATGCTCCAAACTTCAGCAACGAGACAGCGGCTATCGCCATAAGGAAGGATGGCAGGGCCGCGACTGCCTTGAGACTGTGTTTGGCCAGGAATGCTCCGGCAAAACTGCCGAAGAAGCCGCTTATGCCAGAAAGGAGCAACAATATCCAGATCCCGTTGGTACCGAGCTTGGGAGTCGTCTCGAGGAAGACCCGAATATAGCTGAAGCTGGTGAAGTGCCCAGAAGCGACCAGCAGTACGACCAAAAGTGCGACCTTGATGGTCGGATCTTTGGCCGCATCCAGCAGACTGCGGAATCCAGCCATTTCAACCGGAGGCAGCGTCGGCATCGTTAAAAGCAGCACCAGCAGCGTAACAGCATTAAGCACTGCGGTGAGCGTGAAGGCCACTCGCCATCCCAAGCTGCCGCCGACGACGGCGCCGAATGCAGGCACGCATACGAGAGCGACCGAAACGCCGGCGAGGATGATTGACATGGCGCGCGGCAGAAGATGATTTGGAACGAGCCGTATCGCCAGCGATGCCGAAATCGACCAGAAGCCTCCGAGCGCAATGCCGAGCATAACGCGTGCTGCCAGCAAAACCGGCAGCGACGACCCGACTGCCACCAGGAGGTTGGACAGGATCTGAAGCAGCATCATTGCCCACAGGACGGTCCTGCGGTCCAGGCGCTTTGTAATAATGGCCATCGTCGGCGCTGAGATCGCCGCAGCAATGCCCGTCGCTGTGATCGCATATCCAACCGCATCCACTGAGATACCGAGATCGTGCGCTATCAGCGTCAGCACGCTGGCTGGCAGACACTCTGCCGCCACCAGCCCGAAGGTGCCCAAAGCAAGCGAAATGACCGCACCCCATGCGGGAGGAGATAGTCGATCCGGCGTTTCTGGGCCGTGCAGAACAGTTTCGATAAGACCCGTCGCCGATTCGGTCATGAACATTCTCGCCCAACATGGGTTGGCTGCGATGATCCGAACTAAAGGCAAAAGCGCGCCATCGCTGCCCGACATCTTGTGATAGTAGGGCGTGCAATTTCGGTGCCGGTTCTCCGTGCCCGACGGGGGTGTCATCGTCGGCAGACGTCTCATCAGGCTGTTCTATGCCGACCACGGCTTCCGTCTCGAACCAGCCATGCGCGCCAGCAGTTCCGAGCACGGACGTCTGATGTTCCGTGACGGGACGACGCGAGCCGGTCGCTATGACCGCCGCCTTTAAGCAGCCAAAAACCGGCTCTGACTCAAAGGACCATTTCCGGTGGCTCGAACCTGACGTTTTGTGTCGGGCATTGTCGGGTCCGCTACACGGCTCGTTCCAACAATAATCTATCTGCCAGCGAGCACTTGTTAGCGCACAAGCTAACTAGCTTGAGCCAAAAGGAAAAATCCCGCTTTGGCTGTCCTTCGGAAAAGTTGGCACGAATCTTGAGACCTCGTTGTGAGGCGGCAAGAGCTGCCCATCGGCATTTGTGTCCCGGGCAGCCGCGACGGATAAAACCAAGGAAGGAAACCTATTAATGTCAGGTCTGCGTCAGATCGCCTTTTACGGCAAGGGCGGCATCGGCAAGTCCACCACCTCCCAAAATACGCTCGCCGCCCTCGTCGACCTCGGGCAGCGAATCCTCATCGTCGGCTGCGACCCCAAAGCGGATTCCACCCGCCTGATCCTGAACTCGAAGGCTCAGGATACTGTCCTGCATCTCGCGGCACAGGAAGGTTCGGTGGAAGACCTCGAGCTTCAGGACGTGCTTAAGGTAGGCTACAGAGGCATCAAGTGCGTGGAGTCCGGCGGCCCGGAGCCGGGTGTGGGCTGCGCCGGCCGCGGCGTCATCACCTCAATCAATTTCCTTGAGGAGAACGGCGCCTACGACGATGTCGACTATGTCTCCTACGACGTGCTCGGGGACGTGGTTTGCGGCGGTTTCGCGATGCCGATCCGCGAGGGCAAGGCGCAGGAAATCTATATCGTCATGTCCGGGGAGATGATGGCGCTCTATGCCGCCAATAATATCGCCAAGGGCATCCTGAAATATGCACATTCGGGCGGTGTTCGGCTCGGCGGACTGATCTGTAACGAGCGTCAGACCGACCGTGAGCTTGACCTGGCCGAAGCACTGGCTTCCAGGCTCAACTCCAAGCTCATCCACTTCGTGCCGCGCGACAACATCGTCCAGCACGCCGAGCTCAGAAAGATGTCAGTGATCCAATATGCGCCCGACTCCAAGCAGGCCGGAGAATACCGCGCGCTGGCTGAGAAGATACATGCGAATTCTGGCCAGGGTACCATCCCGACCCCGATTACCATGGAGGAGCTCGAGGACATGCTGCTCGATTTCGGCATCATGAAAACCGACGAGCAGATGCTTGCCGAGCTCCAGGCCAAGGAAGCGGCAAAGGCGGCAGCCCAGTAACCGATATTGGGCGCCCTCCTTGAGGTGGCACGCCTTGCAAAGAACGGCGCCTCGTCGGTGAGGCGTCACCAGACACCTTGAAAGGGGTCCCATGAGCCTGGAATACGAGAATGATGGTGCTCTCCATGCGAAGCTTATTGAGGAGGTGCTATCGCAATATCCGGACAAAGCGGCGAAGCGCCGCAAAAAGCATCTCAGCGTCGCAAAGAGCGGGGACCAGGCCGGCGGGGAAAGCGAGATCCTTTCCGAATGCGACGTCAAATCGAACATCAAGTCCATTCCGGGAGTGATGACCATACGCGGCTGCGCCTATGCCGGTTCAAAGGGCGTGGTCTGGGGTCCGGTCAAGGATATGGTCCATATCTCGCACGGCCCCGTCGGTTGCGGCCAATATTCCTGGTCACAGCGCCGCAACTACTACGTCGGAACAACGGGCATCGACACGTTCGGGACAATGCAGTTCACATCCGATTTCCAGGAGAAAGACATTGTCTTCGGCGGTGACAAGAAACTGGAACAGATCATCGATGAGATCGAGCTACTGTTTCCGCTGAATAACGGCATCACGGTGCAATCCGAATGCCCGATCGGTCTCATTGGCGATGACACCGAGGCAGTTTCTCGCAAGAAGGCCAAGGAGTACGAAAAGACTATCGTGCCGGTGCGCTGCGAGGGCTTCCGCGGCGTCTCGCAATCACTCGGCCACCATATCGCCAATGACTCCATCCGCGACTGGGTCTTCGACAAGAAGGACGTCGATTTCGAGGCCGGTGCTTACGACGTCAACGTGATCGGCGACTACAATATTGGCGGCGACGCGTGGGCCTCGCGCATCCTGCTTGAGGAGATAGGATTGCGCGTGGTCGGCAACTGGTCCGGTGACGCGACACTGGCCGAGATCGAGCGCGCCCCGAAGGCCAAGCTCAATCTCATCCACTGCTACCGGTCGATGAACTACATCTGCCGGCATATGGAGGAAAAGTATGGCGTCGCCTGGATGGAGTACAATTTCTTCGGACCGTCCCAGATCGAGACCTCCCTGCGTAAAATAGCCAAGCATTTCGGCTCCGAAATCGAGGAGAAAGTCGAGAAGGTCATCGCCAAGTACAGACCGCTTGTCGACGCCGTCATCTCAAAGTACCGGCCGCGCCTCGAAGGCAATACCGTCATGCTCTACGTCGGCGGCCTGCGCCCCCGCCACGTCATCACAGCTTACGAAGACCTCGGCATGGTCATCGTTGGCACCGGCTACGAGTTCGCTCACAACGATGACTATCAACGCACGGGCCATTACGCAAAGAATGGCACCCTGATCTATGACGACGTTACCGGCTATGAGTTGGAGAAGTTCATCGAGGGAGTTCGCCCCAACCTGGTTGGCTCTGGCATCAAGGAAAAATACCCCGTGCAGAAGATGGGTATCCCGTTCCGTCAAATGCACTCCTGGGACTATTCGGGACCTTATCATGGCTATGACGGCTTCGCCATTTTCGCGCGCGACGTGGATCTTGCGATCAACAATCCGGTCTGGGACCTCTACCAGGCACCTTGGAAACAAGGCCCGTCCCGCGGGCAGGCGATGGCTGCCGAATAGACGCCCTGTCCAAGGCCTAGTCTCCCCCAGAGAGACGATGAACCCCCGCGGCTTGTGAGCCTCGGGAAACCGCAAACGTCTCGACGTACCTGAGCTGCCGTATGGCGCGGCCAGATGGAAAAGAGGTAATACCAATGCCGCAGTCGGCCGAAAAGATTCTCGACCACGCTCCGCTGTTCCGCGAGCCGGAATACAGGCAGATGCTCGCCGAGAAGAAGCTGAATTTCGAATGTCCGCACCCGGATCAGATCGTTGCCGATCAGGGTGAATTCACCAAGACCTGGGCGTACCGCGAAAAGAACCTCGCCCGACAAGCGCTTGTGATTAATCCCGCCAAGGCCTGCCAGCCGCTCGGCGCGGTGTTCGCGGCCGCAGGCTTCGAGCGGACCATGTCCTTCGTCCACGGTAGCCAGGGCTGCGTGGCCTACTACCGCTCTCATCTATCGCGCCATTTCAAGGAGCCTGCTTCGGCAGTTTCCTCCTCGATGACGGAGGACGCGGCAGTGTTCGGGGGCCTGAAGAACCTGGTCGACGGGCTCGCCAACACATACCAGCTTTACGACCCCAAGATGATCGCAGTGTCGACGACTTGTATGGCCGAGGTCATAGGCGACGACCTGCACAGCTTCATCGAGAACGCCAAAGACGAAAAGTCGGTGCCGAGCGACTTTGACGTGCCCTTCGCCCACACGCCGGCCTTCGTCGGCAGCCATATCGACGGCTATGACGGCATGCTGAAGGGCATTCTAGAGCACTTCTGGAAAGGCCAGGAGCGCACGGAGGCCAAGGGAACCATCAACGTCATTCCGGGCTTCGACGGCTTCTGCGTCGGCAACAACCGGGAACTCAAACGCCTGCTCGATATGATGGGTGTGTCCTACACCTTCATCCAGGACGCCTCTGACCAGTTCGACACGCCATCGGACGGGGAATACCGCATGTATGACGGCGGCACGAAGATCGAAGAGGTGAAGGGGGCACTCGACGCCGAGGCAACGCTTTCGCTCCAGCACTACAACACCCGAAAAACGCTCGACTATTGCGGGCAAGTTGGGCAGGCCACGGCTTCCTTCCATTATCCGCTCGGCGTCCAGGCGACCGACGAATTGCTGATGAAGGTGTCGGCGCTTTCCGGCAAGGAAATCCCCGAGGCAATCCGACTGGAGCGCGGCCGACTGGTTGATGCCATGGCCGACAGCCAATCCTGGCTGCACGGCAAGAAGTACGCGATCTACGGCGACCCGGACTTCGTGTACGCCATGGCCCGCTTCGTCATGGAGACCGGCGGCGAGCCGACACATTGCCTGGCCACCAACGGCTCCTCGGCCTGGCAAGCCGAGTTGCAGGAGCTGCTTGACGCCTCGCCCTTCGGCGCGGATGCCCAGGTCTGGGCCGGCAAGGACCTGTGGGCGATGCGGTCGCTGCTCTTCACCGAGCCGGTCGACCTGCTGATCGGCAATTCCTATGGCAAGTATCTGGAGCGTGACACCGGCACGCCGCTGATCCGCCTGACGTTTCCGATCTTCGACCGGCACCATCACCATCGTTTTGCGCTCATGGGCTATCAAGGCGGATTGCGCGTGCTGACCACGATCCTCGACAAGATCTTCGACAAACTCGATCGCGAGACGAGCCAGACGGGCGTGACGGACTATTCCTATGACCTCACCCGCTGAAACATACGGCCAGCTTTTCGCGCAGGCGGTTCGTCGCCGAATTGGGTTTGGGGGCTGACGCGATGACCGCGCTCAGTGCCAAGATCCAAGACGTTTTCGACGAGCCCGCCTGCGACAAGAACCGTGGCAAGGACGCCAAGGCGCGCAAGGAAGGCTGCGCACGGCCGCTGACGCCGGGAGCGGCAGCGGGCGGCTGCGCCTTCGACGGGGCCAAGATCGTCCTGCAGCCGATCACTGACGTTGCCCACCTGGTGCATGCGCCGCTCGCCTGCGAGGGAAATTCCTGGGACAACCGCGGTGCAGCTTCGTCCGGGCCAACCTTGTGGCGCACAAGCTTCACGACCGACCTCACCGAATTCGATGTGGTGATGGGGCGGGGGGAGCGGAAGCTCTTCAAGGCGATCCGCCAAATCACGGAGACCTATGCGCCCGCAGCAGTCTTTGTCTATTCGACCTGCGTGACGGCGCTCATCGGCGACGATATCGAGGCCGTCTGCAAACGCGCCGCCGAAAAGTTCGGCCTGGCCGTGGTTCCCGTCAACGCGCCGGGCTTGGCTGGCTCCAAGAACCTCGGCAACAAGCTTGCCGCGGAGGCGTTGCTCGACCATGTCATCGGCACGGTGGAACCCGACGACGCCGGCCCGTATGACATCAACATCCTTGGTGAATTCAACCTTTGCGGCGAATTCTGGCTGGTAAAGCCGCTCCTGGATCGGCTCGGGATCCGGGTGCGCGCCTGCATTCCGGGCGACGCGCGCTATCGCGACGTAGCTTCCGGGCACAGCGCCCGGGCGGCCATGGTGGTGTGCTCGACGGCCCTCATCACTCTAGCCCGCAAGATGGAGGAGCGCTGGGGAATCCCCTTCTTCGAAGGCTCCTTCTACGGGATCTCGGACACTTCGGAGGCACTTCGCAGAATTGCCAAGCTGCTGGTGAGGAAAGGTGCCGATCCGGAGATCCTGGACCGCGCAGAGACGCTGATTGCCGAGCAGGAGGCGGTTGCATGGAAGAAGCTTGAGGCCTACCGGCCGCGGCTCCAAGGCAAGCGCGTGCTGCTCAACACAGGCGGTGTGAAGTCCTGGTCGGTCGTCCATGCGCTGATGGAGATCGGCATGGAGATCGTGGGCACCTCGGTCAAGAAATCCACGCCCGAAGACAAGGTGCGCATCCAACAGATGCTCAAGGACGACAACCATATGTTCGAGCAGATGTCAGCGCGCGACCTTTACGCCATCCTCTCTGGAGGCAAGGCCGATATCATGCTGTCTGGCGGGCGCACGCAATTCGTCGCGCTGAAGGCCAAGACGCCCTGGCTCGACATCAATCAGGAGCGCCAGCACCCTTACGCCGGTTATGACGGCATGGTGGAACTCGTACGCCAGATCGACCTCGCCATTCACAACCCGATCTGGCGCCAGGTGCGCGAGCGACCCCCGTGGGATTGCCAGCCCGATGGGAAGCACCAATTGCCCAGCGCCAACAATGACACGGCGACGACGCGCGCTGTCCAGAATTTCGCTGCCACCACGCGGACGATTTCGGCTGTCGAGGAAATCCTATGACCCGCATCCTTCCCCAAACCAAATCAGCCTCGGTCAATCCACTGAAATCGTCACAGCCGCTTGGTGCCGCCTTGGCGTTTCTCGGCATTGACGGCGCAGTGCCGCTGTTCCACGGCGCCCAAGGCTGCACCAGCTTCGCCCTCGTGCTGTTCGTGCGGCATTTCAAGGAAACGATTCCCCTACAGACGACCGCGATGGATGAAATAACAACCATCCTCGGCGGGTCGGACAATCTGGAAGAGGCCATCCTCAACCTCAAGAGCCGCACGACGCCAAAGCTGATTGGGGTCTGCACGACGGCCCTGGTGGAAACCCGAGGCGAAGATTGCGCAGGCGGCGTCGCCGACATCAGGCTGAAACGGGCGAAAGACCTCGCCGGCACGGAAATCGTCCTGGCCAACACGCCTGATTTCACCGGCGCCCTCGAAGAGGGCTGGGCCAACGCTGTAACCGCGATGATCGAAGCTGTTACGCGACCTGGCGAACGGGCGCGCCAGTCCAAAAAACTTGCAATCTTGCCCGGCTGGAACCTCACCGTGGCTGACCTCGAGCATTTGCGCGAGATCGTCGAAAGCTTTGGCCTGCAATCGGTGATCTTGCCAGACCTTTCAGGCTCGCTCGACGGTACCGTGCCAGACCACTGGGTCCCCACCACCTATGGCGGAACGAGCATCGAGGATATCCGCGAGCTCGGCACGGCCGGGCACTGCATCGCGATCGGCGAGCATATGCGCCGCCCGGCCGAGGTTCTCTACAAGGCGACCGGCGTGCCTTACGTGCTGTTTCAGTCGCTGACCGGATTGAAGGGCGCCGATCAGTTCGTTTCGCTGCTGTCGGCTATTTCTGGCCAGCCTGTGCCGGCAAGCGTCCGCCGTCGGCGGGCGCAACTGCAAGATGCGTTGCTCGACGGACATTTCCACTTCGGAGGCAAGAAAATTGCGATCGCTGCTGAACCAGACCAACTCTATCAATTCGGAGCGTTCTTCGTCGACATGGGCTCCGCAATCACGGCGGCCGTCACGACGACCGATATGTCGAAAATTCTGGAAAAGGTACCGGCGGAGTCGATTCAGGTCGGCGATCTCGGCGATCTGGAATCACTTGCAAGCGGCGCTGATCTTCTGGTCACCCATTCACATGGACGCCAGGCCTCGAAACGCCTTGGCATTCCGCTTATGCGCATCGGCTTCCCCGTCTTCGACCGGCTTGGCAGCCAGCACAGGCTCTCGATCCTCTATCAAGGGACCCGTGATCTGGTCTTCGAGGTTGCCAACCTGTTCCAAGCCGACCGGCGTGCGCCGACGCCTGATGAGCTCGATCCATTCCGCAACCGCCAAACGCCAGGTGAGCCCGATGCGTCGCTTCTCACTCGTCACTGACGAGGTTCACCGTCCGATGCGTGAACGACAAGTAGGCGCTTTGCGGGTGGCAATCGCTACCCAGGACGTCAAGCAACTCAACGCCCATTTCGGGTCGGCCAAGCGCTTTGTCATCTACGATATGACGCGCGAGGAGTGGGAGCTTGTGGAAGTCATCGAGTTCGACGACGTCTCTGACGAAAGTGGGAAACATCACTCCGAGAGGGATGACCGCATCACACCGAAGATAAAAGCGCTGAAGGGCTGCCACCTCCTGTTTTGCCTGGCGATCGGTGGACCTTCGGCAGCCAAGCTTGTTTCGGCAAAAATCCATCCGATCAAGGTGCGGCATACTCAGAGCATCCAAGAGGTGCTGGTTCGCACGCAGCTGATGCTCAGGACCTGCCCTCCACCTTGGCTGCGCAAGGTCCTGGCTGAGGCAGGCGTACAGAAGCCGTCCTTTGAAGACGAGGACTGAAATGAGGAGGCGAAATGTTCGACCCTGCCCTTAGCCTTGCTGTCGATGAGGATGAGGTGGCGCTTGCCAGCCCGTTTCTCAAATGCCTCGTGCGGCTAATACGTGCTCAGGACTCTTACGGCGCGTGGGAAGGCAAAGCGGACCGCGAACTGCTGGCCGCCTTCATCATCACCAAGGAACAGCGCCGTGGGATCCCCATCATAGGCGATCCCGACCCGGACGTCCTGTGGAGGCTAGATATGTTTTATACCGCCATTGGGCTTGCGATCGAGGAGCGCTGCGGCCTGATGGCATCGCCGATCATGGAGCTGAGCCGTGAAGGCTTTGGGCGCGTGCTTTTCACGACTGGGCGGCTGGTCGCTCTGTCGAAGACGCTGCGCGACGTCCACCGGTTCGGCTTCGAGACGTTGCGGAAGCTCGCCGGGGCCGGCACGAAGCTGGTCAGCGACGCAATCGCAGCCATCGAAACCTATCCCGAGGTGGCGCGTGCGTGATGAAGCAGGTTTCGAGCCCAGGGGCCATGACAATCTTCAGCAGCCGCGGTGGCCAGCCGTCGCAGCCGACGCCGTCCAGGCGGATCAAGCTCCTGAAGTAACACCGATGAAGCCACTCGTCCTGATCTGTTCGCAAGATGCCGAGCTTTATCTGTTGCTCAGCCACATACTGGAGGTGGACGGCTTCGCCACTGAGCCGGTAAGGAGCGCCAAAGAAGTGCTTGCATTGGCCGACGAACGCGAATTCCAGGCCGTAGTGCTGGACTGCGGTCCGGCGAGCATAACCGGGGCCCCAATCTGCGCCCGGCTCAAGGGGGAGCCCCGGACCGCCGACCTTACCGTTATTGCCCTGATCGCGCCGGGTGCCGAGGAACAGCACCTCGATCTCCTGAAGGCTCGCATTGACGAGAGATTTGTGCGGCCGATCGTTCCGGCCAACCTGCTCGACTTTCTACGGGCGAGGCTGGCACTGCCGAAGCGGGGCGCAAATGGTGTTGAAAACGGCGGCTGGCTCACCTTTGGTGACCTCGAGATGAAGGTGGATGCCCGCCGGATTCGCGGCAATGGCCACGATATTCACCTCGGAGTCATCGAGTTCAACGTGCTGCTGCTTATGATGGAAGCTCCCGGCAAGGTCTTCAGCCGGAAGGAGCTTATCGGCGCGGCTTGGGAGAAAAACATCCATGTCGAACCACGCACCGTCGATGTCCATGTCAGCCGGATCAGAACAGCCCTCAAGAAGGCTTGGCCCGGCGGCGGCATTCTCACTGTGAGGTCGGCCGGCTACTCGCTCCAGACGCCGGACGGCTGAATCAGTTGAGGTGTAGTGCCACTCCCTTTCCCTCGCGCTGTGAGTCGGTGTTGCGGCCTGCCCCCTAGACTAAACGAAATACTCAGGAAGAAGCAGGCAAATGGGTTTTAAAAGCGTACTCTGTGTGACGGACGCAGACCATTCCGATCATGACGTCGAAACTGCTGCCGGCTTGTGTGCTGAAGTCGGTGCGCATCTTTCCGTACGGATAATACCGGCTCTGATGCTCGTTTTGTCATATCGGCCGATCAGAGATGGTATCCCCGAGTGGCCCACGGGGCGTGGACAGGCAATGGCCACATTGAACAATCAGTTTCGGCAAGAGAGATTTACACTGGACGTGCCCAGACTGGAAAGACGCTCCGAGAAGATCCAGGAACTGCTGAGGGCCATGTGCCTCTCCTATGATGTCGATACGGATTATTGTAATTTGACTGGCGTGGGGGAGGTGGTGCGACAGCGGGTACTCTGCGCCGACCTGACAATTGTCGGCCCCGCACTTCTCAACGACAGTATTGTCGGACCTGTCGTCATCAACGGCAGCTTACTTGATACGGGAAAACCGGTACTTATTGTGCCCAAGCGCGCTGAGGCGACGCTGTGGCCAAGGCGCGTCCTGGTCGGTTGGGATTCGCGACTCGAGGCATCCCGTGCCGTTCGGGAAGCGCTGGGTCTCCTATGCGCTGCTGAGGAAGTTCGTGTTGTCCTGGTGGGTCCGAAGGCGAACCACAAAGGGTACGGCGCGAAACCTGGAGCCGATATTGCTGCCTATCTCACGCGCCACGGTGCTCGGGTGTCGGTTGACCTGTTGCCAAGTGCTGGCAAATCGGCGGCCAAGGTGCTTGCGCAGCACGCAATCGATACATCTGCCGACATGATAGTCATGGGCGCTTATGGCAGCCGTCGCCTGCGTGAGCGGCTCTTCGGCGGCGTAACGAAATGGATTGTTGACAAGCCGACATTGCCGCTGTTCTTGGCGCGCTGACCGGCTCGGCAGTTGCACCGATGCCGCTCGAAGCTCTAGTCCACTTGGGTGAACTATTCAGATATCGGGAAAAAGATCGCGGCGGCGCGACGCTCCTCGAAGGCAGTGCACGAGGCCTGACCGATCATATGCTCCGGTCTTGAGTTGCTTGTCGAACTCTCGCCCGAGACGGCTCCAAAGGCCGTGCAGCGGCGCTGCTCGACGCTATCGAAGCACGGCCGCGGCAGGTTGGCCTAAGTCGAGAATGGTAGCTTGGCTTAATTCAGTTGAGAAAGACAGTCGTTAGCTTGGTGCACGGGTTAGGACCTATGCTCCGGCCAGCACAGCCGTTCGCTCAAGGCAATGGTCTTTGCAGCGCCGGACCACAGGCTGCCATTGTTCCCGGCTGCCCCATGTCGAGGGCAATTGCAGCTTCATAGAACTCAAGACGAGTGCCCTCAGGCAGCTTAAGGTAGGGCTTCGCCGCAGCTCGTGATGACCTTTAGCTGGCGCCGGACGGAAGCAGTGTGCGATCCTCACTGCCCCGGAAAGCCTGCCTTAGCCGAATTCATGGCTGACGAAGAGATGAGCTTGGCGAAAATAGGGGCAAGCATATGCTGGCTCTCGCGCGAAAGATGGATCGCATCAAGGTAGTAGATGTCTTCACCTGATTTCAGCGGGCACTTATCCTGCCCACACAAAGCTGGGACTATGGGGACGAATTGTACGCTTCGTGGCAGCAGATCCGCGAGGATTTGATTGTTCTGCCAAGACCTCTCGGCCCGCATGGTGGAGCACGGCGCATCGCCATTCATGAAGTCCGCACGGATGAGGCAAGTCAGCACATCAGTGGGCGGTTCTGGGGCTGGTCCAACCACTGCGGTCTTGATGCCACGGGTCGCCAGTGCGGCCGCGGTCTCTTTAATGGCAGACGTGAAGTTCGCTTTGGAAGCCTCCTGCGAAGGCCAGCTTCCATCCTTCGAAAGGAAGCTGCCTCCACGCCCCGAGTAGGTGTTCCAGCGGCCTGCCAGGATCACGAGTGTGACGTTGCCATCGGCAAGAACCGATTGGAGAGCGGACGCATTGAAGGCCGGGCAATCCGCTCTCAAGGGACTGGCGGGAAGCATCGTCATGTCGGGAAAAGGAGCGCACCCCGCCTTTGTGATCTGTCTGACGCGCACGCCTGTCGTCCGGGCGGCCTCGTCTAAAGCAGAGGCAAGATGGGCAGCCTGAGAATCGCCCCACAAAACGATCCTCGGAGCGACATTGCCGGAGCCAAGGAGGCATTCGCCCGTCTTGGGAATGAGCCCGCCACGCCGGAGGCAGGAAGAGGATTCGAACTTGGCCCTTTCCGCTCTAAGCGCTTGAACAGACGGGCCGCCATCAGGCCCCCGACTGGGGAAACCGGAGCTGTTGATGATCACCAGGGACAGACAGCACACCGCAGCCGTTGCGCCGGCGGTCGGTACCATCCACTTCCAGCCTGTGGCCCTCCGGCGAAACGGGCGCTCGACAAAGCGCCAGGAGAGTGCTGACGCGAGCACAGCGGCCGTCAGGACGGCGACACGTTCAGAGACGAACAATTCTCGATTCCGATAGATGCCTGCAAAGACCAGCAACGGCCAGTGCCAGAGGTAAAGCGAGTAGGATGTGAGCCCGACGAAGGCGGCAGGCTTGATCGACAGCCCTCTCGAGACCATCGTGTCGCGGTGAAAGCCGGCGGCGATGATAAGCGCCGCTCCAATGCAGGGAGCAAGCGCGTATAGGCCGGGAAATGGCGTATCCTGATTGAGCAGGAAGATGGAAGCGGTGATGAGCGTCAGACCCGAGGCAGCGAGGAGTTCCGCAATCGTTTGGTTTGGCTTCATTGCCTTAGCCACAGGCAGCGCGATCAGCCCGCCCGCGAGCAGTTCCCAGGCGCGCGTCGGAAGCATGTAGAATACAAAGGCCGGATCGCTCTGGAGCCAGTGCTGAGCTGCGGTGATGGAGATGATGCCCAGCGCCGCGACGATCATTGACGCCCATGGTCTCAGCCATCGCATCATGAGCACGACTGCCAAAGGCCACAGCAAATAAAACTGCTCCTCGACGGCCAGGGACCATGTATGCAGGAGCGGGAGCGAGGTCGCGGCTTCAGTGAAATAGTTGGTGTTGACGTAAAAAAAGAAGTTGCTGGCGGAAATCGCAGCGGCGATGGCGCTGTTGCCGAAGCCGATGAACTCTCCTGGCGGCAGCACAAACCACCCCATCGCAAAACATGAGGCCAGCATCGCGAACAGGGCAGGAAAAATCCGTCGGACACGGCGGTGATAGAAGTCCAGCAGCGAGAATTCGCCCCTGTCGGTGCGCTCGATGATGTCGGAGGTGATGAGGAAGCCGGAGACCACAAAGAAGATGTCGACCCCAACGAACCCGCCGCTGACCGCTGAAAAACCAGCGTGATATAGGACAACCGGAACAACGGCGACGGCCCGCAGACCGCTGATATCCGCTCGGTACTTCATGCAGCTGATCGTCCTCAGAAGGTTCCGAGCAGCGTTTTTCATGGTCGTTACGCATCGTAAAATCGATAGTTTCGATGAAGTGCATCTACGGTATGAATGCGGCCCATCGCGTGCGACTAAGAACCGAACCAGACCGGACACAAATCGCGCAACGCACAATCACGCTCGATTAAAGTGAAAGACGGCTTTTCACTAGAGGCGAACCCGTCCGGTCACCGGCCACTCCGGCTTGTCAGTGTGCGCAGTGGTGCGCCGATGGTACGGGGCGCCAAGGCAAAGATCGCCACTCCAGCGCACATGAGCTTGAGATCATCAGTCGGATCGATCGCCTGCTGCCTTGCGTCAGCTTGACTTGAATTGATGTGGCCTTGCTCATCTCTTCCGCGGTCCTTGTGCCCACCTAGCGCATGTGCGCAGTATCCACCTTCACCGCGCCCGTGATGTCGATCGGCGATTGCCGCGCGTCCGTTGAACAGACGAAACCTATAAGCGCGGCTGGACGGCCGGTCAGAAACAGCACGCTGCCGAATTGGCCACCTACCGCAGCTGCGAAGCAGGCCAGTCATCTCTCAAGCCCGATCTGCTCTCCTCCTCGACAATCGACTAGCTCGCCCGTGCCACGTGGGGCGGTTCCGATTGGGATGATCGGCATCGCCGATCGTACGGTTTCTCATAAGTAGATCGGGCGTCGAGCTTGCAGGCGAGTTGCGCAGGCATCGGTATGGAGCTCTGGGGTTCGGATCTTGATCGCATGCGAGGCGCCCGAATTCACATCGTAGATGGGCTCCATCGAAACAATCTATTTTACGGAGAGTAGCGAACATGAAAAAGCGTCGATCGGGAGGCGACGCCCACCGGAAATCTCTCCAGGTCATGCGCAAGGCGGAAGGTGGAGCGGCGTCCTCCTTCTGATGCCTAGGGTACATCCTCAATTTAGTCGCTCGCTTCCTGGAGCCATCCTGCAGCGTCACGAGCCTGATCATTTGTGCTCGCGACCGGCGGACCCGTTCGGCGCGACCGGCAGACGATCTACATTCCTCTAAATCCGATGCCGTGCGAGCTTCTCAACACTCCGAAGGGATTTTCGGCGAAGGTGAGCTATCTCAAACGGTATGCCGTCCGCTTCGCTCCGGACTTAACGGCGCAATGGATGTCGCCCGAAGCCGGATCGTGGGTTGGACCCGAGGGTGCAAAGCGGTCTCGGCGTATGAGATGCATGAAAAAGCTGCAGACGTTATCTCGATGACGATACCTTACTGAACCAACCGCGCGACGAGGATTGTCTGGCCAGGAACAACGTCCCGACCTGGTGGCCGCGCGCTCCTTGCCGCGATTTGGCGCGTGCTGGCGTCTTCAACGCAATCGCTGCTGATAGCTTCGAGCCGCTGTCGGCTTCCACCGTAATCGACGGCGGCTGCGCCGGCGGAGATGTAAGCTCGAGCGCAGCGGTCGGACTAATGGCCCACGTCATCGGCATTGACCTCGATGAAGCGAGCTTGTGCTGGCGCGCGAAGAAGCTGCCGCGCGCACCTTATTCGAGTGCTAATGGGAGCGTCATGCGCCGTAAGAATGCTATGCCTATCGGATCATGGGAGAGATCCACGTCGCCTGACACATGTGACATTACCGGATTCCCCGGACGGCGCCCATCTGAAAAAAACGCTAGAGTTGGTCAAGCTGGTGCTGTTCCGAAGGGCGACGAAGTGCAAACCTTCAAGGCCTGCCGTTCAACGTCGGATACTCGACACGATCACAAACCCGCTGTCAGTTGGTTCCATCAACGTTTCATCCTGGCACGTCGATTGAGGGAACATTCCGAACACATCAGCGCACGTCCTGCCATGATCAGGCTAAGCGAACAAGCTAGCCCACCCAAGCGCATTTTTCGGGATCGGAGCTACCCTGCTAGCTTACCGGTAAGAGCACCGGGACAAATCTGCCGCCGGTGCAAGGTTTCCCTCCTCAACGTCGGATAGCCGACACGATCACAAACCTGCTGCCAGTTGTTTTGATCAATTTTCCTTCTGGCACGTTCGATGCGGGGAATCTTCTGAACACATCAGAAGGATGTCCTCCTAGGGTCAGGGTCACTGAAGAATGCTGTTGCCGCACTGGGACCGCGCTTCGGCTGATCCACAACCGGTCAGAAGTGGGCGCATCACCTTGGAGGCGAGCGACTGCGCCCGATTCATACGCCGAATAAGGTCGGTAAGCATCCGCTGAGCGAGACGCTATCATCGAAGCGGGGTGGAAACGTCGATCCCGCGCACGGCCCCCACGTCACCGACATGAGTGTCGATCTCATCCGTTGGCTGGATCCCTGGGCCTCACACAGCCGACCACACGAACGCCGGGACAAACGCTAGCGAATCCAGCCGCACCGGGGTCGAGAATGGCCGCGTAGTGCGGAAGCCGAATGACCAGGCCGATGTTCGCCGCGAGCATCGCCTGTTTGGGAAACACTTATAGGAGCAGGACAAGTGGAGCTCTCTTGCATTGGAGTGGGTGCTGGACCGTCTAATCTCAGCCTTGCGTGTCAGATACACGAGCAGATCGGTCGAGGGGCACTGTTCTTGGATCGGCAGCTCGACTTCCGCTGGCACCCCGGCAGCGCATTGGATTCGCCGGAACTCCAGGTCAACCACCTCAAGGATCTGGTCACGCTGGTGAACCCGCGATCAGCCTACACTTTCGTAAACTACCTATACGAGAACGGGCGTCTATTCCACTTCCTGAATGCACAGTTCGAGGCCGTGCTCAGAGCTGAGTTTGAGCAATACCTGAACTGGGCCTTCCACCGGAACCCGCTTGTCTGCGGCGGCGAGACTGTGCGCGAAATCCGCTTCGAGGGCGAATTTCGGGTGTGGACGGACGACGCAGTTCGTGGCGCCAGAGACCTGGTGATCGGCACCGGCAAGCAGCCGCGGATTCCGTCTCAGTTTCGGGGCTGGACCGGACGCAACCTGTTCCACTTATCGGATTTACCGCGCATCCATCCTGAGGTTTGGAAAAAGGACGTTTGCGTGGTTGGTGGAGGCCAGTTGGGAGCCGAGGTGCTTTTACACCTTGTCGGCCTGCCAAAAGAGCGGCGGCCTCGATCGATCACTTGGGTCTCGGAGTGCGAAAACTATCAGCCCATCGACAACAGCCCGTTTACAAACGAGTTGTTCATAGCGTGCTCTTCGGATCGCTTGGCGGCAATGAGCGAGTCGCAGCGCAAACTGTACCTGAGGCGTTTCGTGCTTGCTTCCGACTGCATTTCGGAAGGGACGTTGCGCGCGATTTATCAAGCGCAATACCGGCACGCGTTTTTGGAGCCAAGCCACTGCGAAATCACACTGCGGCCGGGCTACACCGTCTCGTACTGCGTCAACGCCGGCGCGGGTCACAGGCTGAGCCTGCGCCGCGGCAGGAGTGAGGTCGAAGAAGTCACGGCCGACATCGTCATCCTGGCCACCGGTTACGAGAACGCGTTGCCAGACTTCTTGGAGCCGATGGCGGGCCGGCTGGAAAAGAGCGACAACGAATTGGCTATCCGCGAAGATTTTTCCGTGTGCTGGGACGGACCGCCTGAAAGGCGCATCTTCGTACAGAACGCGACCCTCGGGCAGCGCGGGCTGGCTGATCCAAATCTAGGCCTGCTGGCCTGGCGAGCGCGTCGCATCCTCGACAGCCTCCTGGGACGCGTGCCGCAGGCGAACCGCGAGCAGGCCGGCTTCATCAGACCTGCCCCCGTCGACAACTGGCCCCACCTCGTCGCGGAAGAAATGGGCAGCGGGATATGACCTACGGCTACTGATCATCGGCGGGGGGGCCGAGGAATGCTGTCCGCCTTCGCTGCAGCGAAGGGCGGGGTGGATGCGGCGTCCGGGTCCCTGCGAAACAGCATTCGCGCTGTCAGCTCGCACTCGACGCTGGGCCTCATCGACAACGGCTTTAGGAGAAAAGCTCAACGTAACCGGGCGGCACTCAGTCGTTGCACGCGGGAGCCAGTCGCGGACCTAACCCCGCCCTTTCGAACGGCGCCGAAGTGCTGCTGCTGGAGAAGCCGAGGCCATCTGACCGCAGAAGAGAGCCAAGCTGTTCGGTTTCTTACGCAGGAGTGGTTGCGGTGTCCAAAAACTTACGGCCGGCAGAAATTTGTCGCGTCGAAGACAGCTGGCCAACTGGGCCTATGAGGTTTTCAAAGGTAACTATGGAGTTAACGGGCACTAAGCGTGCTGGCACGGCCCTTGCGGCAATACTCGTGAGGGCTGACCGCATGAGAACACGCAAGCCGGATTGGTCGCTACCAACTCGTGTGTTCCGCTCCTGAGAGAGAGAACGACCAGCTAACGCATAAGCGCCAGGAAAGGTGTGGGAATTTGGAGTACGAAACGGTGTTGCGTATTGAGTCCCCCGCTCCGCCAATCAAAGTGGACACTTGGCTGCGTGGCGAGCCCATCACGAACTTTCAGCCCGGCAAGGTCTGTCTTGTTGAATTTTGGGCGACTTGGTGCGGACCTTGTGTGGCGGCTATACCCCATCTGATGCAGCTGCAAGAGAAATATCAAGACAGTGGATTCGAGGTCGTCGGAATCGCAGCTAGCGAACAGGCTCCAACCGCAGACGAGGCGCGGACCAAGTTGGATGCGTGGCTGACCGAGAGGTTCCCGAATCTGAATTACCGGATTGCGTTCGATTTTACTGGTGAAATGAACAGACTATGGATGCAGGCGAGTTCTTCTCCCGGAATCCCTGAGTCGTTCCTGGTTGATGGCGACGGCCGCATCGCTTTCATCGGACACCCGGCGGAACTCAATGAGGTTCTACCCAAAGTTCTGAACGGCAGCTGGCGCAGCAGCAATGAAGCGAGGGCCGCCGACATAAGGCGGATCGCTACTAGCCAACGCACAGCGCGCGAACGGGCCCGGACCAAACCGATATACGCCAAACTTAAGCCCGCGACACAGACCGAGGATTGGCCGGCCGCACTCTCGGCAGTTGAAGAAGGCCTGGCATTGATGCCGGACTATATCGGGTTTCGGCAAACTCAAGCGAATCTTCTGCTTCACAAGCTGCGGGACATGCAGAGCGGCTTGCCAGTCATGCGCCAGTTAGTCGAGGACGCGATCAACAAAAAAAACGAGGCCGTGTCTTGGATGGTCATGGCCCTGAATCAGCTCTTCGATCCCGCGATAGACAACGCCCATCTTCCCCGTGCTGAGCGCTTTGCGATAGGCAACACGCTCTCGGAACAAATCCTGACACTGAATCCCCCGGATGGCGACGGGCGCCTTAAATTCCGTTGCTACCTCCCGGTAGCTCAGTATTACCACGAGAGCGGCAACAACGCTCGCGCGATCGAGTTGATCGAAGCGGCACTGGAATCGCTGGATATTCCGGAGCCAATGCCTGATCACATCAAACAGACACACCTTAGCCCCTTGCTTCAAGCCCTGGCCGACTACACGGGTGAGAACGCCTGTTGCGGGGACTTCTGTGTGGCACCGCAATCAAGGCTCCTGAACACTAAAGCGGAGTGGCCTCATGAGCAGAGATTGCAAAAGGCATGACAAGGAATTGAACCCTGATCAATTCGCTCAATGCATGCGGCCCGCTCGCAGTAAGTATGCCCATGCAGCACCGAGGGGATCGTTTGCTGTAGGTCAAGGCTGGGGCGTGAACGACCTCCAAAGACGGATCGCCGCGGACGCGATGTTCGACGAGAATTTAGCTATCGCGGAGGACGTCACAGTCCAGGACATGTTCAAGGTCGGCCCAAGCACAGCATTACCTGGAACCCGGCCCGGCCAAACCGGAGGGCGGCCGCGTAAGCGGCCCGAAGTTGGCGCAGCCGAACGCAGAGCTCGCCCTCTGAGGACGACACTGAATTGAGGAAACGATATGTCTCACACCGCGCTTGCTCCTGCCCGTCAAGAAGGCAGCAATGCCCTTGCCCGACAGACCATCGAACGGCTCCTGACGCTGATCCGTGCTCAGGACAGGCGATGCCAGGGCAAATCGGACCGAGCTGCTGGTCGACTTCATCATCACAAAAACTGCGTCCTTCAGATCCCGATCATTGGCGATTCTGCTGTGTAGGCTCGACATATTTCACACAGCAGCGGGGATTGTGATCGAGGAGCGCTCTTTCGTCACTACATCGCCAACAATGATGAAATCGATCGGGGTTTCGTGGTTTTCACGGTCGGGCAGTTAATCGTTTGAGACGTCCACCGCGTCCTCTTCGAGACTTTCCGGAAACTTGCCAGCACGAAACTGGGCGACGTTGCGACTGCGTTCATTGCCTGTCCGACGTTGCGAGGATGAAACAGAATTTCGAGGAAGGCTCATGTCAAATCTGGATGAGATGGTGAAGAAAGTCCGAAAGCTGCAACTGCGCGCGGCGATTGCCAAGACGAACTTGCGCGACCTTGCCGAGGGCCTCCCGAACAAATGGACTGAGATAGCGGAAGTCGCCGAGACAGCGCACGCTGTTTATGCCGAGTTGAATAGTGCCCGGAGAGAGCTCGCCAAAATGAGGACCTTACGATGAAGAGCATCACCCGCGACGGCTCCAAATGGGTGCCGGAATATCTGGCCGCTATCGACGAGAAAATCTGTATCGGCTGCGGTCGCTGTTTCAAGGTCTGCTCGCGCGGGGTCATGCATCTTCACGGCGTGGATGACGCGGGTGAAATCCTAGGCATCTGCGACGGGGAAGACGACGACTTCGACGGTGAGCTCAATCGTATGGTCATGGTGGTGGACCATGCCGGCCGCTGCATTGGCTGCGGAGCCTGTGGCCGTGTCTGCCCAAAGAACTGCCAGACGCATGTCGCGGCCGACCAGATTGCAGCATGAGCAGCATCAATGACGGGATAGGAGAACGGCTTTGGACCTCATCATCTTTAGTCGACTCGCGGCAGTGGTTTGGAGCGGCAACGCTGTGTCCGTTCTCTCCGCTTAGCACGCGATCCGTCTAGCCGTCGTCGCTACGCTGGCCTGTTCGCTACTGCTCCAGATGGTTTATTTCGGCAGCGTGCTCTTTCTGCTCTGGCGGTCCAGTGTGCTTGTCGAGCACAGGTAAGGGTAAGCCAACGCAGTTGGAACGAGCCGCCATGAGATGACGAGTTGATGAATGAATGTTCAGATGGATCTCAGCTCGTTCTGACTGGGCTATGTGTTGACGCTGTGTTGAGGCGTAGTGACAGAGCGGAACTCACGTTCACGCCCAACAAGGGACATCGAATTGATAGGACAAGCATACAGGTGGGCTTGAACTGGCCAGAGGTTCGCCACGCACATAGGAGGCGTCGCAGCACGCCGGCACGGGTCGATCGAACGGAGACGCGGCGATGATGTTGAGTCACTTCTACAACGTTCCAGAACATAGCTGGCTCAGCAAGAACGCCCATGGCCTAGACTGAAGGTAGTTCAGCTTGATTACCTCTGCTGGAGAAAACATGCTGAAAAAGTTCCCACGCTATCCGCTCACCTTTGGCCCAACGCCGATCGAGAAGCTCGATCGCCTCGGCAAACATCTGGGCGGCAAGGTAGAGATCTACGCCAAACGCGAGGACTGCAATTCAGGTCTTGCTTTCGGTGGAAACAAGCTGCGTAAGCTCGAATACATTGTTCCGGATGCGATCGCGTCAGATGCCGATACGCTGGTCACCGTAGGGGGCGTGCAGTCCAATCACACCCGGATAGTCGCAGCGGTCGCCGCCAGGATCGGCATGAAATGTCTTCTGGTTCAGGAGAGCTGGGTTCCACATGACGACGTTGTCTACGACCGGGTCGGCAACATTCTTTTGAGCCGCATCTTGGGCGCAGAGGTGCGCCTGGTCGACGAGGGCTTTGACATAGGTGTCCGCCACAGTTGGGAAAAAGCGCTATATGACGTCAAGGCACGGGGCGGCAGACCTTATGCGATACCGGCCGGGGCCTCTGTCCACAAATACGGTGGCCTTGGCTATGTGGGGTTCGCTTACGAGGTGCGCGCCCAGGAGAAACAGCTTGGGTTTGCCTTCGACTACATTGTGGTCTGCACTGTCACAGGTTCAACGCATGCCGGCATGATCGTCGGGTTCGCGAAGGACGGTCGACAGCGCAACGTGATCGGTATCGATGCATCCGCCACTCCAGCAAAGAGCAAGGCGCAGGTGCTTAGTATTGCCCAACATACAGCGATGCTCGTCAACCTCGGAACCGATCTTGTCGAGGCTGACATCGTGTTGCTCGAGGACTACGCGTACCCGCGCTATGGCGTTCCGTCTGAGGAAACCAAGCAAGCGATCCGTCTGTGCGCGCGTCTCGAGGGTATGATTACTGATCCGGTCTATGAGGGCAAATCGATGCAAGGGATGATCGACCTCGTCCAGAAAGGCGTCTTTCCAGAGGGGTCGAGGGTCCTTTACGCCCATCTGGGTGGCGCGCCCGCAATCAATGGTTACGGCTACACCTTCCGTAACGGCTGACGGGCGACAGCTCGCGTATGCCGCCGTGCCGTGCCGGACGTGTCCACGACAGTGCCGAACCGGAAAGGCCGGAGCCAATTTCGCGGACGGTCGATGATCTGGTAATAACGTTCAGCGCGTTCCGCGCAGAGGGCTCGCGACCAAATTCCTCCCTGGGCGGTTGGGCCGTCGAGAGACACGAGGCCGTTGAGTTCGTGCTCCGCTGCCATTCTGCGACCCAACGATTGTTCACTCCGCGACAAAGTGCGTTCGGTTCATCTCCTGGGTACCTACCCAGCCCATTGCAATCCGAAGAAAAGCTTTGCGCCCAAGTTGGCACGACTCTTGAAGCTCTGTCGACAGGGCCAGATTCCACCACGCAATTGGGATGCTGGGCTGGAGCAGCTCGCACCAATGAGAACGCAACTGAAGGAGAGATCATGGAATTCTCGCGGATTGCGGCCGAGTTAGGCTTATTCCTCGACACGACTAATGATGTCGCTGAATCCGAACAGTTGTTCGAATTGTTGTCCGCGTTTGCGCTGAATTTCGATTGCCCGTGGATAGCCTATGGCCCGCTTGCACCAGAACAAAGGGTTTTGAAGCCGACCCGACCGGACTCTGCGATGATGTGGAATTACCCTGATGAATGGCAGGAGCGCTACTTAAAGATGGGTTATGCCAAAATAGACCCGCTCATCAAGAAAGGTCGAAAGGGGGTAGGGCCCTTCCGGTGGAGTGAGGTTTATACCCACGAAAGCACAACTGAAAATGAACGCCGCGTCCTGGACGAGGCGGGGACGTTCGGCTTGAAGTCAGGCGTTACCGTTCCGCTACATGGCCCCGCTGGCAGCTTTAAGCTTATGTGTTTTGCTAAATCCGCGGACTGCGAATTGGAAAATAGAGCGATCACCTATCTGCAAATTGCCGCGGTACAGTTTCATCTGAGGGTTGCGAAGCTCGGAACGCAGAGGTCATCGGAGCACGCCTATAAGATCTCTGATAGGGAAAGAGAGTGCATTCATTGGATATCGAAAGGAAAAACGTCAGGGGAAATAGGGACGATATTAGGACGGTCCCAAAACACGGTTGATTTCCATGTGAAAAACGTAATGCGGAAGTTGGATACGACCCGCAGAACGGCACTTGCTGCGAAAGCTGTGGAACTTGGGATTATCGAACCATAGGAAGGAAGATTCGGAGAGCTCGGTGCGCGGCCTGTCGTGGAGCTCGAGCCTCGTCATACGCGGCGCCGATGGCTGCCCCAACCTCCAAATCCATCACTCGCTCGCCCAGAAGGCCTATCATGTCCCGCAAGAGACCGGAATCCACATTCCTCTCCAAGAGCGCACGCATGTTCGTCATGTCATCGGTCATGGGTGATTCCTTTAAATCAGGTTGGTACCCGCAACTGAGCTTTGCCGGGAACATCGATGACCGCCGCAATGCCGCTCGCTCGCTGCGGCACTGTTGAGGGCGCTCGCGAGCGGCTTCCGCAACCGCGGCGCTACAGCCTGTGGTGACGTGCTCCAGCGGTCGTGACCTTGCCCCTCTGATCTAATCCGGTTTGAAGTTCGTTCTGGCCCAGCGAGAGGACCAGGACATGAAACGCAGCCGCTTCTCTGAAGAGCAGATCATCGGAATTTTGAAGGAACACGAGGCCGGGGTATCGGTTGCCGATCTGTGCCGCAAGCACGGGGTCAGCGACGCCTCGATCTACAACTGGAAGGCCCGCTTCGGCGGGATGGATGTCTCCGAGGCTCGGCGGCTGAATGCGCTGGAGGACGATAACACGCGGCTGAAGCGGCTTCTGGCCGACGCCATGCTCGACAACGTTGAAGGATCTTGTGGGAAGGAATGTATGGTCCGCCCCGTCCGTGCAAGGGTTCGCGACATCGCCGATGACGATTCCAGCTGCGTAAATGATCCGGCCTCTCGCGAGTGAGCTGCTGTTGCAGCCAGGCCATGATGAGATCCGCGCACGCCGTTCCCAATAATGGTTCGGGCACGAAGCCCGCTTTTTTGCACAGGGCTTACGGCATGCTGATCCACTGTTTCGTCATCACTATTCCCGAGCCTTGCAATCGAGCCGGAGCGTCAGGCGAAAGCAGGGTCCCTGCGTTCGTAGAGCGCTCCCGGCTTGGTCAGGACAACCCAGACAATGCGCGCCATCTTGGCGGAAAGTGCGACAACAGCTTTGTTCGGGTGCATACGGCTCTGCAACCCGTCAAGCCAGCTTCCCAGGCGATCCCGGGTTCGATCCAGGTGACGGAAGCATGATCGCGCGCCATGAACGAGCAGCTTGCGAACGTAGCGGTTCCCGCGCTTGCTGATACCGAGTAGCTTCTGCTTGCCTCCGGTCGAGTATTCTCGAGGGACCAGCCCCAGCCATGCGGCCAGGTCGCGAGCCTTCTGGAACTGGCATCCGGTGCCGACGGCCGCCAGTAGCGCGGTGGCTCCCAATGCTCCGATTCCGGGGATCGTCATGAGCCGGCGGGCAACATCTTCTCGGTCTGGATCGCTGCGATCTCCCTCGTCACGTCGTTGATGCGCTGCTCCAACTGGCGCAGATCTGCGAACAGGTCCACGAGCAGTTTGCGCATTGCCGGCGTGAGGTCATTCGAAAGGTCATCGAGAACCAGTGGCAAGTCGAGCTTGAACAGTCCGGCGCCCTGTCTCAATGCGATGCCGTATTCCAGGCAGAATGCTCGCATCTGGTTGATCAGACGGGTTCGCGTGCCGATCATCTGGTCGCGCACCCGATGCAAAGCTTGGAGGTCGGATTGCTCCTCGCTCTTGATCGCGGCAAATCGCATCGTCGGCCGCGTGGCTGCTTCGGCGATAGCTTCGGCATCGATGATGTCGCTCTTGTTCGACTTGACGTATGGCTTCACGAACTGCGCTGGGAACCCTGTGCCCCAGTGCCTGAAGTCTCCTGGCGATCCATTGCGATCCAGCGCACGATTCCATCCCGACGATTGCCGGCGCTGCCCGCTCAAAGAACTTCATCAACGTATCGCGTCGGAAGCGAACTCGCTGGACGGGCTCGCCGTCGCTGCCCAAGCCGACGACGTGGAAGATGTTCTTGCCGATATCGACACCATAGACGGCCGCAGGGCGCGGCGCATTGCGTGGGGACATTGCAACCTCCTTTGTTGTGACTGCCCAGATGATGCTGCGGGAGGACGGGGCGGACCATCCCATTAATGGTGACGCCCGCGGCCAAGCGGAAAGCTGTCGCTCGCCTGAAGGAAGGCTTCGGGATGAGCGAACGGCGGGCGTGTAAAGCCATCGGCTGTTGCCGCATGACGGTTCGCTACGAGACCAGCAGGCCGGACGACCGCGAGGTTCGCGAACGGATGAAGGCGATCGCGCAGGAACGTCGTCGGTTCGGCTACCGGCGTCTTCTCGTGATGCTGAGGCGGGAGGGCCTGGTCGTGAACCAAAAGAAGCTGTTCCGGCTCTATCGGGAGGAGAAGCTCGCCGTTCGCCGCCGTGGCGGCCGCAAGCGGGCGATGGGGACCAGGGCGCCGATGCTGGTGCCGCTGAGGCCCGACGAGCGCTGGTCGCTTGACTCGTATCGGACCAGCTCACCGACGGGCGCCGCTTCCGCATCGTCGACGACTGCACGAGAGAGTGCCTGGCACTCATCGTTGATGCGTCTCTCTCGGGCATGCGGGTTGCCCGCGAATTGGACCGGCTCATCACCGAGCGCGGCCGGCCGAGGATGATCGTCAGCGACAACGTCCTAAGAGCGGAAGGAAATGGAGCGTGCAGTCAACGTCTCTCTGTTCGTCAGCATGCTCTTGCTGCGTAACGTTGGTCAAGTCATCGAACCAGGCGGCTCCCGCCGGCAAGGGAAAAGGTCTCGTCCATAGCAAACACAGGGTACGCACGCAGGCGGCCCTCACCGTCCTCAACACGAGCTTCTGATCCAGGCGGAAGACCCGAACATTATCTACAGGGTCATCGAAGCGATGCCTCACGGCCCTACGCACGTCTGCGGTCTTCACCGGATGCGTACGGCAGAAACCTCATTGTTCAGAAACACGCCGAATGATGGTGTAGGCGGCGCATCACCTTTTTTACGACAGAATGCGCAAATTACTTCAAGGCCGCAGGGCATGAACCGGATAAACGTGCTCTGGTCCGCGGTCCCGCCACTGCCGTTAATATGCGCTATTGGTCAATGTTGAGACGGGATTATGGGCAGGATCACACAGGATTCGAGCCCTGGCTGGTGAAAAACGCGCTGGTGCGCAACTATCGGTTCAGTCTCTTGGAATGGGTTTGCAGTCCCACCATTCAGATTGCGATCGTACTGCGTGAACCACGAACTCATGACTTCGATACCGATTCGGTGGCCTGGAAGGAACCGATTCCCGGTTGCGTCCATTGAGAACTCGAAGAGGGTTGGCTCGTGCGGCTCTAGGAGGCGAGGGCTAGCGAGAGAATCGCGGTATCGGGCACGCAGGACGCCACGAGTCAGGAACCTAGCCGAACCATCGGGATAGAGGTCAACAAGACGGACATGCCAGTCTGTATCCCGCGCCGATGACGACGCATACAGCCTCATAGTCACCCAACCGACAACATCCAACGGGGCCGTGAGCACTTCACTCGTATAACACAGGACGCCCTCGCATCCTCGAATCGCTCGATCATCCACGGGCCCTGCTTCCAAGCGCCACAGCATGCGAGGCGATTCACGAGGGTCGTAAACGTAGGAATCTGCTTCCTCGGCGCTCGTTGGAGGGCTCCACGAAAGCTGTCCGTCGCTCCGAGCATCATCATTCTGCGGGGCTCGGAGGTACAAGGACGTGTACTCAGTGGTCACGAGTGGCCAATCGTCCATCGCCCACCACTCGTTGGCGCCCGCTACAAACACCCTTACTAATGACTCCTTGCTCAATTGATTCTGTTTGCCTTTGAGCCAATGGTCGTAGAACTGCAGGATGTAGTCATCGAGGCTAACCACAGCTGACGGGCCAAAATCAAGTCCTGATAGGGTGGTCGTCTTGTTTACTCGGTGTGCCCATGGCCCGATGACCAATCGTTGCCCGCGCCTAGCACTCTCTGTGAGTCCCTGATCGCGCATTCGCTCAAAATTAAGTGGAGAGCCGGGAAAGTTCATGTCCCACCACCCGGTAATACTAAGCGCTGGGACGGCCATTCGTTCATAGCGCTCATAGGAGCCGGCGGCCCAGAAGCCGTCGTAGGTGGGATGTTCAAGCCACTCCCGCCACCAGTCTATTGATGCTCCGGCCATCTCCGGAAGGCAGCTGGAAGGGATGGCCTCGAAATACTCCTGCTGTTGCGACCATATCTCGCTGAAGTCGGTGACTTGCCAGCTGCGATCTCCCATACCGACAGCCCATTCTCCGAATGATATGAGCAGCGCACCATTAAAGATTGGCTCATTCCGCCACAGCGACCCCGGCGGCGAAACGATAGGAACTATGGCGCGCAAATGTGGTGGAGCCTCAGATGCGGCGTACCACTGCGTTTGACCGACATACGACGTACCATGCATGCCGACATTTCCATCGCACCACTCCTGTCGAGCGATCCATTCGATGGTGTCGTAGCCGTCGATGGCCTCATTGAAGTACGGCTTGAATTTCCCGCCGGAGTTGAAGCGGCCTCGAACATCGACTACTATCACGACGTAGCCGTTCTCAACAAGTTTCCGGTAGAACTCCGCACTCCAAGAGCGCTGGTTTGTCTTGTCGTATGGCGTTCTGATCAGAATCGCAGGCGAAGCACGTCCAAGGGCTCCGTCCGCACAGATCAGGTCAGCAGCCAACTCGACCCCATCGCGCATCGGGACACGCAGATTGTGCACCGTTCTTATGGTCACTGTCTCGGAACTTTGGGGCGACGCTGCCGGCCACCTAAATCCGCGAATGATCCGTCGCTCCACTGCTTCTTCCACTTCATTCATCCTTCTTGGGCTCGACTTGGGCACACCCAGCACCTGGCGGAACACGCGTAGGACGTTGGCGTCTTGCCGACACATTTCGGGCATTGCGAGCATCATGTCTGCTTGGGTCGCCACGATATGTGGATTTGGTTGCGAATATCCTCCCACATGTTCAGAAGTAAAGTGGATCGAGAATCCGGCTACTAGCGATGTAATGACGACTTCATCGAAGGAGGCGAGGAACGCGAAGAGGGCGCTGGCCGAACCCCAGCGGCAGCGTCATCCTCAAAAACGTCTGCAGCGGCCCAGCCCGCATGCTCATGACGTTCGCAAGAGCCGCCGAGACGATTACGACGACGTAGGCGAGCGCGCCGGACCCTCAACTCGTCCGAAGGGCTGATGCGCGTCGGCATCGCACCCACGGAGATCGCCGATCCCTCCTGAATTAAACGTCTGCGGTTAAAGTCCGAAAATTCAATTATTGTACGATTAGGTCAAATACTATTTGCATATATCTGCCATCTAGACATTAGATGGACGCTGAAGCTTGCAATGGGCTGATGTGATAGACGACCTCCCATGCGGGATCGCTCGGTCCGATCTTAGCTTGTGGGGTCACACAAGCGACAGCTGTCCCGAGGAACCCAGCGCGTGCCACTGGGTCTGGAAAGCGTCAGGCACCTCCCTAGTGCACGAGGCGAGCAATCGGCAAATAGGATGGTTGCGATGAATTTGCGCCAGCCGTTCGTCGATCTCGCCAAGGCGCGTGTTTAGTTTGTTCAGTTCGCCGTCCTGACCAATCAGAGTATCGAGGCAAAGCAGGCTTCAATGGGCATGGCCTCGCGGATCTCTTCGAAAGCAATCGCAATGTTATCGACGCGTTGCCGCCCCTGCGGGATGATCAGACCGTATTCCGCCAGATGAGCTTGGATCGCGCACGCCACCATTGTCCGCTGCCGCGCACCAGAAGGACGCAGGCCGGTTGCAACATCAGGAATGCCTGATCCTGCTCGGACTTGAGTCGGACCAAACCAAATGCCAGCTCGAGAGACAGCCTCACAGATTGCAGCAGCATCCGCAGCATTGTTCTTCCGTAGGGCTCACATGAGGAGCTTTGGGTCAAGCAAGCTTATCAGGGTGCCATCTGCAGGTCTCCTGCGCTGTTTCGGCATCCAAGGTCTGAGCCCGTTAAGGAGGCGGCTCCATATCGAGCACGCTCAAACTCACATTCGGTCGCCGCTCAAGGCGGCTGCACCATTATCCCGCATGCAGCGGACAGGGCTCAGGAAGACGAGACCATTCTTAACTTCGGCATTTCGGGCCATACCCTACGCCGGTTCGTCCACCCGGATCCGCAGGAATGATCAGGTCCTGGTAGGTTGCTTAGTTTCGCAAAAGCTATCGTCATACGCTGTTCGTCGCGGCGCCTTCGATCAGCACACCGGCGGTCACATATTTCCAGAGCGCGACCAATAATTTTCGCGCTAACGCGACGATCATCGGCTTCTTGAGACGACCGCCATTCCGGCTCACCCGTTCATAGAACCACCGACTGAGTTCCGAGGCCGGCTGGTGCCGCGGCCACAGCCATGCCAGTTCCACGAGCGTGGCTCGTAGCCTCGGATTGCCGGCTTTCGACACGCCCTGTTCGTGAGCGATTGATCCACTCTGCCACGGTGTGGGGGCCAAGCCCGCATAAGCGGCAATCTGGCGCCGATTGTCGAAGTGACGGAAGAGTCCTTCCGACCACAGGGCCCCGGCGAAGCCAGGGCCGACCCCTTTTAGCTCCAGCAACATGGCCACCCGCGCCGACGCGGCGGCGCGCTCTGCGGCAAGCAGGGCATTCCGCTCCGCCTTCACCACATCGATCTGCTTATTCAGCAGTTCCAGGAGGTCCAGTTCACGGCAAGCCACTGCTTTCAAATGCGTTGGCAACGGTCGCCCATCGCCGGTTCGCAGTTCCTCTAGCCGCTGGTGCCGATCATGGCGCCGTGGCTCGTAGTCGACGATCCCTTGTGCGAACAACAGTCCCTTGAGACGAATTGACGTGCCGTATGCGCTCGTTGATGAGCGTCTTGAGCTCGCGGCAGAGGCGGCGGCGGTCCTCCTCCTCAGGGGTGGGCACCCTGACCATCGCACACACCCGAGGCTCGCCTCGCTTGTACGCCAATAACGCGCGAACCAGCGCCTCGCCATCGATCTTGTCGGTCTTCGCCCGCCGGCGTCGGCGTGAGGTTGCGATCGAAGCGGGATCGACGATGTGGCTTTCGAAGCCTTCCTTCTCCAGGACCCGATGAATCCAGAAGCCGTCCAATCCGGCCTCCTGAATGAATATGATCGAAAAGTGCCGCCCTGTTCGCACCCGCGCCTTCTCCTGGAGTTGGCTAAAGCGCGCGAGGAGCGCTGCAACATCTGCGCCAGAGACGGTATGCTTCGACATTTTCTCTCCACCGCCTGGCGACGGCGAAGTGATCAGCCAGATCGATCGACTGAGTTCCAACGAAACGAAAATCGCGCCCCAAGATCGGTGCGGATAGGGGTCGGTGTTTCGGGTCATTCTGCTGCATCTTGCATGGTCGCCTCCAGAGAGTGAAATTCAGCAACCTCACTCTGCAGAGCGCTGGCCGCTATCCACCTCCTCATAGGATCTTAACGTGTAGGACGGTGGAATGACCGCACGATCTGGTGATTGTCGCGCAGCGCGATAGCTGCCTCGATCGGCCTTTGGGTATAGGAACAGCTTGGCCAAGATTTCGCGCAACCGAATGGTCCATAATTCCTTGCCGATGATTCTCGTTGTAAGGACAGCGCGAGTTCCTGGAGACGTGGGTGTCCCAAAATTTGCCTTGAAGCCCAAACGGCCGTCCAAAGAAGGCCCGAAGCTGCTACCGCTCCGGCCCTCGCGTACTGAGCCGCAAATACTCCGCCTCTCGACATCCGCTGCGGCATAGCGGTGGGTCGTGGCGACCGGCGGCACGGATCGCTGTGTTTGGCGAACCCGAGAATGTGCTCTTCCAACGTTCTGATTTCTTGCTCAATGCGTGCGCGGACAGCCAGCAACGCTGAGACAGCCCCTTCCAGCCCAAGCTCTCCCGCGCAGAGCTCGCGAACGGATTCCTCATATTTCCTTCCGCTGACCTTCCCGACAATCCTGCCAAATGTCTTCAAAAGCCCACGTATCTTTGTTCCGAGATCGCGGCGCATGTTGACCAGCTGGGCACGGGAGGAAAGCAAGGTCCGCACACGATGGCTGTCGAGGCTCTTGACCGCACTTTCTTATACCAGCCGCTCCGAATAAGCTGGGCTAAGCCGTAGGCATCATTGTCATCCGTCTTGTTCAGCTGAACCGACAATGCCGCCTTCGCATGCCTGGCATCAAGGCAGACGACAGGAAGGCCGTTTTCCCGGAGTGCGTGCCAATGCCATGTGCACAACGGTCCTGTTTCCAGGCCAATCTTTACAACTGATGGTGCATGTTTGCGAATGGCTTCAGTCAAAGCTTCCGGTGTTGAGGCAACCTTGCCAGCCACACCACGGCGCCGGCTTCGTCAAGAACGCATACCGACGTCAGGTCGAGGGAACATCCAGACCAACAAAGTGCTTCGTCATTCCATTTCTCCACATGGCGAGATCAAACGTCAGCAGTTTAGCTGAGTGCTCGATGCTCCGCGATCACGCCATGTAATCGCGGAAGCGAGTCGCCCTGAAACCAATCAATAGTCTTGGAGAGCGGCTGTTCCCCGATAGGATGGAGATACGGGCTCACGACTGGACGCCGGGCCCAAGCATCGAATGGAGAACAGCCATGGAAGAATATATCGGTCTCGATGTGTCGATGAAAGAGACGGCAGTCTCGATCCGCCGAGCAGGTCAACGGATCTGGCGCGGCAAGTGCGCATCTGATCCCAGCATCATCGCCGAGCTCATCCGCAAGCGGGCGCCAGCCGTGAAACGCGTGGTGTTCGAGACCGGACCGCTGTCGGTATGGTTCTATCATTCACTGCGCACCGAGGGGTTGCCGGCGATCTGCATCGATGCGCGCCATGCTAAGGCGGCGCTCGATATGGCGGCGAACAAGACGGACGCTAACGACGCCGATGGTCTGGCGCAGCTCGCGGAAGTCGGGTTCTTTCGTGAGGTCCGCGTGAAGGGATTCGACAGCATGCTGACTCGCACGCTTGTCGCAGCGCGCACCCGGTTGGTCCGAATCACTACCAAGCTTTCCAACCAGATCCGCGGTGTCATGAAAACCTTTGGTCTGCTCGTTCCCGCCGGAAAGGGAAGCACCATCGAGAAGAACGTCCGGAGCCTTCTTGCCGATCAGGACGGACTTGCATCGATCGTGCTTCCGATGCTGGAAGCCTGGCGTGGCATTCGCATCCGCGCCGCCGAACTCGGACGGCAGTTGGTCCGGGACGCGCGCCAGAGTCAGGCTTGCCGCATCCTCATGTCGATTCCCGGCATCGGTGCGATCACCGCAACCTCCTTTACCACAGCCATTGAGGAGCCGGACAACTTCAGGAAATCCCGATCGGTTGGCGCGTGGATCGGCCTGACGACATGCAAACCGCGGTCTCTTTCACCGATACATCCAGTGCACAATAGTGTTTCATGCTGCGCTTCTCCGTTTCCTGCGGTCGAGGCTGTTGAAAGACATGACCTCGTTCCCATCAGCCAGAAGCGCAGCACCACAATCCACAAGGGTCAATGGTAAGCCTGCAAAGCCAAATATCCCATCTAATCGCAATGTTGATGACAAGTATCTGCACGTCTTAACACGCGTGTGCCGGGTGCAGGGTTGTCTTCGCGGTCGACATTAGCCGCCGCATGATGGAGCTTCGCGGGTCGAGCCTTCAATGTGGACGACGCACTTTGCTGAGTCAGCGGTGCAACCCATCAGCGGAATGGCTCGGCTCACGTCCCGGCAGGGACACCTTAAGCGTTTGAACGCTATCCGGATTTATGCGGCTGCTCCAGCATTCGGATTAAAGATCTCGCCGGTCTTAAGCAACGTATGCTTATAACCGCCAGTTTGCGGGCTACGGCAACGGCGGCTCGTTTGAAGCCGATCCTCTCCCGGAGCTGCAGACCCCACGTGCGCAGAGTGCTGTCGGTTGAGCTGCGCGTCAGAATGACCGCCGCCGCTTCGTAGAGAAGCCCCCGCAAATGGCGATCGCCACGTCGGGATATATGGCCGTCATTAATCGACTTCTCCGGATTGGTAGCGGCCATCATTGATGAAACAGGAAAAATTTGCCGCGAAACAAAGGTTACTACTCACCCCGATGATTTGATCTCGGTGATAAAGGACCCGAAGTGGCAGATTGAGCGGATCGGTCTTGAAGCCGGACCACTGTCGCAATGGCTTTACGAGGGACTTGCCAAGGCAGGACTGCCCGTGATCTGCATTGAGACCAGGCATGCCAAGGCATTTGAAAGCTCAACCGAATAAGACCGACCGTAACGATGCCCGTGGGATAGCCCAGATGATGCGCGTCAATCTCTATCGGCCTGTGCATGTGAAGACCCTGACGAGCCAGAAGCACTGGGCATTGCTGACAGCGCGCAAACTCTTGCAGGGAAAAGCCATCGCCATCGAGAATGACATTCGCGGATTGTTGCGCAATTTCGGCCTGAAAGTCGGATTGGTTGGAAAGGTTAAATTCGAGGAGCGGATCAATGGTCTCGTCGAAGACAGGCCTGAGCGACATCATGCAGCCTTTGTTGACTGGGCGCAAATTGCTGCGCCAAGAGTTCACCAAGCTGCACAAGAAGGTCTTGGATTTGGTCCGTGAGGATGAAGTCTGCCGCCGGTTAACGACGATCCCCGGCGTCGGGCCCGTTGTCGCTCTGACCTATACGGCAACCATCGATATACCTGCGCGGTTTGCACATTCAAAGGCAGTTGGTTCGGTGCTCGGCATGACGCCGTATCCTGTTGTGGTGACGCGATGATGCGATCCCTGCTTTAGCAGCGCAGGTCCTGCTGGCTAATGTCAAGAAATGATCTTGGCTAAAAGCCTGGGCGGTGAATATCGCCAAACACCGCGGCAGGCAAAAGGCGGTTGTAGCTTTGGCCCGACGGCTTGCGGTGATCATGCATCGCATGTGGAGTGACGGAACCGAATTCTGCTGGACACGGGAGAGCTTGCCTGTTGCTGCGTAATTAGCAACCAGGATAGCGAGAGCCAAAGGAGACAATAAGATTCCGCCGCCGGTGGAAAGAGTCCTTCGCAGGACGATGGATGGGGCGAGTTCGCATGGTTGCTGTTGCGGTCTCATGTTGCGATCAGGTCGCCGATTAGATTGTTCCGCCCCATTCTTCTGGTCCCATAATGGGAGGGCCACAAAGGCCGATCCCGTCTCAGGGGATCTGAACCATGATGCAGAATGCGCATCGGTAGGCGAAGCTCCGGGGCGGCGGGCCCATTCTACGTCCGCGGTCTGAGGACCATGTGTAGCTTCGGGTTGCCGCCACCTCGGATCATCATCGGCAGACCGTCTGCGGGCCAGCCAATTGGGTGTGCGTTGCTCTCCTCTTCCCACGTGTTCCCACCACGCCGCACGCAAACTGACGCCCTGTGGCGCCTCGCCCGTGGTGACGAGGCGCCACAGCGCAATCAGAAGCTTGCGCGCCAGCGCCACGATCATTGTCTTGCGCGTGGCCTTGCGGCCGTCCGCCGTGCGCGCCTGGAACCATCGGGCCAGCGCACCGTCCTTCTGGAAGAGGAGAAAGCGCCAGCCCAGTTGGATCACGCCATGCCGCACGCGGGCACTGCCGGCGCGTGCAAGCCCCTTCTCGCGCCGGCGTTTGCCGCTCTCGTCGAGCGAACCCGTGAGTCCGGCATAGCGCGCCACCGCGCGGCGATCACGCAATCGGCGCGACAGGATCTTGTGGACCAGCATGTCCGCCGTCTCTACACCCACGCCGATGACTCGTGCGATGAGGCGCACCATCGCATGCGGGCCTTCTGGTGCAGCCGGAGCCGCGGCGAGCCTACGCAGGCGGTCGCCCTCGATTGTGCGGATCTGCGCACGCAGGAGGTCGAGCCGCTCAAGCAAGCGGTGCAACTCGGCGCGGGTGTTGTCCGGCAGCGGCGTTCCCTCCGCTATGCGGATGGCGATGAGCCTGTCGGCCGCATTGCGCAGACTCAAGCGGAAGCTGCGAATGCCGAAGCGGGCGAGAATCGCCTTGATGCGGTTGACGAGCCGCGTCTGCTCACCAACCAAGGTCTGTCGCTCGCGGTTCGGCCGCCGCGCGTCCTCTTCTTCGAGCGTCGGAAGCGCCGCCATACTGCAATGGCGCTTCTCGCCACGCAGCCGGCCGAGAAAGGCGCGCATCAAAAGCTCCGTGTCGAGCCTATCTGTCTTGGCACGCCGGTGCTCACGCGACACCGAAACGCTGGCAGGGTGGATGGGGCATAGGCCTCGATGTCGCGCGCCCGGCAGCCAGCGCGCCAGCCAAAAGCCGTCGCCGGCCGCCTCCTAGGCGACGGCGATCCGCTTGATCGTATGCCCGGCCTGGGCCGGCTTCGCCGCGCCAGCGCTGCATCAGCTTCAACAATGATGGCGCGTCGGCAGCAATGGTATCTTTAGCGGCTGGCGCTTGAATCCCGGAACAAGCGCGGCAATCAGCCACTTCGCCTTGCTCATTTCGATGACGGCGACGATCGTGTTATCCTGTTCGAGAGCGGTAAGGGACCGGCTTGCGTCAAAAGACTGTGGCATGGGGCGCCTCCTTCTGAAGAGTTGCTTCTAACAGCGCCGAAAGATGCCACACCCTCGCCGCTTGCCCCACATCTACGCCCTGGGACACGATCACTACTTCACTGCCGCATGACATGGACTCACATTAAAGTCCGCCGCTCTAGCTCAAGCAATTGTGGCTTCCGCCTAGATTCCTCGTTCATACGCTGGACATTCCACGACTGGGGAGGTTGCCGGTCGCAGTCCTTGTCCTTGCGTCCCGCAAGTCCATGCCGCTGCCATGGTCTGGCTGTGTTCTCCCCATGGCTCCCTGCAGGCGACCTACATGTACGCCCAAATTCGGATGCCGCCGACATACGTCTCCGGCGACCTCATCAGCATTTCGCCTCAGCCCTCGGCCTCAATTCCCTTTACCTGCGGGCTACGTGACCCTGCCAGTTGACGCCAGGTCACCGCCGCTTGGGCTCTTGCCCCATCACAGCAGAGCAGAGCATTCTTCAAATCCTCCTTTCTCGATGCCGGGACGGGGCGCACCGTAGGTGAAGTCGGAGACCCACAGCATGTTCGGCGCCTGGGCATGGAACTGGCGGTTGACGTGATCGAGAGGGCATGGCGCCGCCTTGTCGCTCACTGTGGCGCGGATCGGCTTGCCGCGGATGATGCCTTCGACGCCCATGGCCTTCATCAGGCGGGCAACCGTGCAGCGGGCGACGTCGAAGCCCTCGCGTTGCAACTGCCGCCAGACCTTGCGAACGCCGTAGACGCGGAAGTTAGCCTCGAACACACGTCGGACCTCATCGTTCAAAGCCTCATCCCGCTTCGTCCGAGCCGACACCGGGAGGGATCGATGCGCGTGGCGACATGGTCGTGGTAGTCGACGGGGTGATCGGCAGCACATTGCAGATCGGCTCGATCCCATGCGCCTCGCGGTGATCGTCGTGAACGCGATCATGGTCTGAACCGGCGGTCGAGCTCAGCCTGGGCAAAACACGCGGAAGCCTTGCGAAGGATCTCGTTGGCCTGGCGAAGCTCGCGGTCCAAAGCCTTGAGTCAGCCACTGTCGCGTTCGGCCTTCACCCAGTCATGCAGCGTCTGCGCCGTACGGCCAATGTTGGCGGCGATCGACGAGACCGCCGCCCACCGCGAGGCATGCTCTGATCCAGAACCAGCCGAACCGCGCGGGTCCGGACCTCGGGAGAGAACTTGTTAGTCGTCTTGCTTGCCGTGGCTCGACTTTCTCAGGAAGTTGGAGCCTCCGATCAACCCGGGGCGGTTCAGAACGGTCCCGAAGCCGCCGCAGCGTGAGAAGCGTCACCCTACCAGCTTTGACAGTTCCTGAAAAAGCTCAACATGCTATGTTTCAGGTCCAGTCAGCGACCAAAGGGCACAACTCGCTGGGTCACGCGAAGCTAGACAAATGAGATTGGCCGCGCTCAGGCAAGTGCGGAGTGCGATGTGTCCTAGTTGCTTCCTGAAAACCGCAGGCGGAAGACGAAGACCATGAGGGAGACCATACGATGCAGATTCTGATACCGACCCTCTCGGGTCCGCGCCGGCCGGTACGTTTTGGCCACGACAAAATCGGAAATGTTATCGCCACGACTTTGGAAAAATTTGCGTCGAACACCGCTGTTCATACGAGCGAGAATGGCGAGATAAGTTACCAGGAGTTGGGGATGTCCGCGTCGAGTCTTGTGCGGCGTTTCGAGGCCATCGGCCTCCAGCCTGGCGATGCGGTGATTGTCAAGCTCCCCCGATCAGTTGATTTGGTCACGGTCATTCTTGCTACCCAAATGATGGGCGTTGCGTTCGTGCCTGTTGATCCATCTGAATCCAACCAGCGGTTGGACCCCATACTCCGCAACACAAACGCCAATGCAATCGTTAGTCAGGATGCAAGCGGTTCCATCCACGTTGAGCACCTTCTGACACGCGGTGTCAGCAACTCGGCGTTCTCGGACATCTCATACATCATGCATACCTCCGGGACCACGGGAACCCCGAAAGGGGTACCAGTTTCCCAGACGGCTCTTCTGAATCTGGTCGACTGGTATATCGATATGCTCGATTTGTCGGAGGGCATCCGCATATCGCAGCTTACGCGGCCAACGTTCGATCTCTCGGTCCCCGAGTTCTTTGTCCCATTTGCGACCGGAGGGACAATTGTCTTGCCCGCTACAGAACTCCGTGGACAGATTATGCAGACAATCGAATTCCTAATCCAAAGCAAAACGAATGTTGTTCAGATCGTTCCAACACTGCTGCGTCGCTTCTTGGGAGCACTTGAGCGTCTTCCCTACATAGTAGAACAGTTAACGGATCTCAGATATGTGATCTGCAACGGTGAATCCTTGCCAGATTCACTTAGGAAGAGATTCTACTCTATCATTCCACGGGCGAATCTAATAAACAGCTACGGCCCCACTGAGTGTTGCGTTGCCGTTAGCTATCACTATTGCCAACGTTGTGATGCTGATCTGCCAATGTACATCGGCAAACCCGCATGCAACATTGACTTCTTTGTTCTTGACAGCGCCAAATCCGGCGTTGGGTTTGAAGTCGAGGGCGAGCTCTGGGTGGGAGGCATGCAGACGTCCAAAGGCTACGTGGGTGACGATGCCCAATCGCAGCTGCGCTTCGTGCCATTCATTACGTCCAACGGTGAACAAGTGCTGTATCGTACTGGAGACTATGTCTTGGCGTCGGAAGAGCAGGGATTGCGGTTTGTCGGAAGGAAGGATGATCAGATTAAGTTTCGAGGGATCCGACTGGAGAAAGGGGAAATTACGAGCGCGATCGATCGGACGGGCCTATGCGCAGATTCCGCGGTTGTCGTAGTGGATAGAGATGACGACATGGGGCAGGAGTTGGTCTGCATCGTCACGCCCACGAGCGTCGACGTGGATGATGTTCGCCGGCGGCTCTCGGATGCACTGCCGAATGATCGTGTTCCGAGGCTCGTTACGCCTCTTGTCGAGCTTCCTTTTACCGCCAATGGAAAACTGGACCAGCGCACCCTTGAGAGAACTGCCAAGGAGGCGCTCAGGGCGAACGTGAGTTGTGCTGCACCCCAAACAGAACATGCAACGGCGTCACCGTTGGACCACTTGCTGAGAGCGGTACACGCCGTCACGCGAAAATGGGTATTACCCAGCTCGATAGCTCGGGAGTGCAACATTGATTCGCTGAACTTCCTCGAGATACAGGTCAAGTTGGCCGAAACCGGCCTTATGTTCTGCGACGACGTCTATCGAGAGCAAGACTTGTCGCTTGAGGAGTGGGCAAGGCGAATCCAACCAGTCGATCGCAGCGGATCTCAAGCGGGCGCCAGAGGCAAGAGCGGACAGGCTGCCGAATTTAGGGACGAGCTCGCGCGGATTATCGGATACATTGAGTCACTGACACCCAGCACGATTGTGCTGCATTCGTCGCTTGTGGCATTGAGGAATGTAACTGCGAATGAGATAGCATCCATTCTTCTTGAAGGGATAGAGCGCGTCTCCGCGTCGTCCACGGTTATTCTTCCAGCGTTCACATTAAGCTACTGCGCTACGCGGTATTTTCATTGGACGAAGACAAAGTCTGAAACAGGAGTGTTGGCCGACCTTGTGATGCGAGAGCTTCCCGCTGGGCGCACCAAACATCCCGCTTATTCAATGGTCGTGACCGGCCCGAGAGCGCACGAATTGTGCCAGACGGAATGGTGGAGATGCAGTCCGTTCGGTGATGACTCGATATTTGGGTTGATCAGCCGGCTCGGAGGCCTTGTCATGGGCCTCGGTACGTCAGATGCCACGCATGTGCACCGCTGCGAACTGTTGGCTCACGTGCCTTATATGAAAACGATCGATATCGAGGGTGTCTTAGACTTCGGGACGGGGCCGTTTAACGGCTCATCATCAATCTATGTCCGCGATGTCGTGGGAAGGCCGGAATACAGATTTCTTTCGCGCAATGTCGCCCGTGACGTTCATGAATTGAAGGAGGTCACACGTGAGTTCGCGCTGGGTGGAACCTACGCGAGGCTCGTCAGCGTGAGAGACATGGAGTCCATTTGGGTTCCCGCCATGCGCAATGAGCCATATGGCTTCCTCTGGGAAGAGCGCAGGAGCGAAGCGCAACGCGCATATCCCATGGAGAAGTTGCCGAAGAACTATCCAACCCTTGTAAACTCATCTGATTCGGAAGCTTCAAAATGACTGCGCACATATTGGCCTGGTCGAACTTGGCCAAATGCGGCTCAGAAATTTACTATTACGGTCAGAGCTACTCGACATAGTCGGGCGGGGTAGGCAGTGCCTCCTATGTCGAACAAAAGTAACCGGCCGGTTACCCTTCGTCAAAACCTGAAAACGGACTATGCCTCGATCGTCATCCTCTCAGACGCCGACACCATCCTGGCCTTGCTTCGACGATTATGGTGAGGTCCACCCGCACTCCGGCCTCAAGTTCCGCTCACCTCGCGAGTTCTTGCGCCTCAGTGCCTAAACCCAACCGCCGCGTCTCCGGTGAAAATGGGGCCCACTCCACGGTGCAGACGAGAAAGTCGTCTTGTCATTGCTGCCATCCGGGCTAGGTCGTTGTTCCCCTTTCCGCTTCAAGGCGTGGACTTTTGACAATGAAGCGCCGCATGAATGAACTCGTGGTCTCCTGGTGCAGAAGTCAAGGATTGGAAGTGACGCGTTCCCGTGCTTATCGGAAGAATGATCAGGCATCGGTCGAGCAGAAGAACGGTGCCATCGTTCGTCGCCTGGTCGGCTATGCAGGTTCGTTGCGTGCGGAAGTGTATTGGCCCATCCCGAGGTGGCGGAGGTCGACAAGGAGCTGTTGCGCCACGCTCGACCGGCAGTGCTGGCTGACAATAGCGAACAGCATCACCGGTTCGCCGTTGCGAGCATACCCGCACCTCAGTGCGACAAAATCTGATGGAGGAAGAGTTTTGTTCTTTCGTGCTGAGGCTTGGTGAAGAAGTCGTGCGGCTTGCCTTCCTCGACGATCCGGCCTGCATCCATGAAGATGACGCGATCGGCGACGGAGCGCGCGAAACCCATCTCGTGGGTGACGCAGACCATCGCCATGCCCTCGCGCGCGAGACTGGTCATGGTCTCGAGCACCTCAGCGACCATCTCCGGATCGAGAGACGAGGTCGGCTCGTCGAAAAGCATGACCGCAGGCTCCATGCAGAGCGAGCGGGCAATTGCGACGCGCTGCTGTTGTCCTCCGGAGAGTTGACCAGGGAATTTGTTCGCCTGCTCGGGTATGCGTACGCGCTCGAGGAATTTTAGCGCGATCTTCTTTGCCTCGGCCTCGGACATACTCTTAATCCACACAGGCGCTGCCATGCAGATCATCAGCACCGTCATATGCGGGAAGAGATTGAAGTGCTGGAACACCATGCCGACGTTCGTACGAACCTCAGTCAGGTCGCGCATTTTGTTATGCAACCGGATCCCATTGACAGTGATCTCGCCCTCTTGGTGCGCCTCGAGAGCTTCAACGGCCGATTGCGCGATGAACTGCTCAACGAGACACTGTTTACCTCGCTGGCTCAGGCACGCGTAGCCATCGCCCTATGGCACGCCGACTACAACACCGCGCGGCCGCACTCCCAAATCGCTTGGCAGACAGCGGCCGAGTTCGCCAGCACTTCAACCCGCGACGGTCGCTCGCGCTGCGCTATGCCAAAGGCTCCGCGCCAGCGCCCGTCGCTTCACCCGCCCAGCAGGGCACAACCCACGCCGGAAACGAACTCAAAACTGGATAGAAACTGGGGGCAACGTCAGTCGGACGACTCCTATGGTTTTGGTCGGCCGAATTCTCGCAGGGGCGATGGGGCTGATCCGTCAACTACTCGATGCCGTAGTATCGGTGCTTGCCTGGAAAATCTATATGTTGTCCACCGCATTTCCCCTAGGTACCAGCTCTGGAACAACGCAATAATGGGGGTATTTTGAAGAGAGAGAGCCACACCAATTAGCATTCCGGCGAAGTACCGGCCCAAAAAAAGTCGATCCGACGATTCTGGTGTCAATGTGAAGAACATTTACCACGATCAGAAAGTTTTATCACTCTCCCCGTGAATGATCTCCGTGCAGAGGACCTAAAGATGAACATCAACGCTTTCACGGCTCATGAATCCAATGTTCGCCGATATTGTCGGGCCTTTCCCGCAGTCTTTACGAAGGCCCTGGGGGCGACGATCTGGGACGAGACCGGCAAGCCTCACATCGATTTCCTTGTGGGTTCCGGCGCACTCAACTACGGACACAACAACCCGAATATTATGGGACCAGCAATTGAATATCTTGTCGGTGAGAACATTGTCCTGTCGCTTGATATGCATACGGTGGCAAAGCGTGACTTCATTGAAGCCTTTGTCGATTCGATCCTGAAGCCAAGGGGCCTTTGCTACAAGATACAGTTTCCGGGGCCAACCGGCACGAACGCCAACGAAGCGGCGCTGGCCCTTGCGCGAAAGTATACCGGCCGCTCGAGCGTCATGGCATTCACCAATGCTTTCCACGGTATGTCCCTCGGCTCGCTGGCGGTGTCCGGGTCGGCGTCTACCAGAGAACTGGGAGGCGTTGCGCGCCACGATGTGATTCGTATCCCTTATGACGGCTATCCGAGCCAAGCGTTCGATTCCGCCAATTACATTGATTGCGTTTTGAGCGACCCAGGGAGCGGCATAGAAAAGCCGGCCGCAATCATTCTGGAGACCATCCAGGCAGAAGGGGGCATGAACGCCGCATCCGCGGCTTGGCTCATAGAAATTCAGCGCATTTGCCGCAAGCACGGCATTGTTTTTATCGTCGACGATATCCAGGCGGGTGCGGGCCGAACAGGCGATTTCTTTTCCTTCGAGTTCGCGAAAATTGAACCCGATATCGTGTGCCTTTCCAAGTCACTGAGCGGTTCAGGTAGTCCGTTCTCAATTGTCCTTATTCGCCCCGATATAGACATATGGAAGCCCGGAGAACATAGCGGGACCTTCAGAGGCAATAATTTCGCCTTCGTGACGGCAGGGGCCATGTCCAAAATGTGGTCGGACAGCCGGTTTACTGCAGGCGTGGAGCAGACAGCGGCCAAACTGCAGGGGCACCTTGACGGCCTCGTCGCGAAATTTCCCAGATACATTGAACAAAAACGCGGCCGCGGCCTGATGGCTGGCCTCAAGTGCCGTTCACCGGCCGTTGTTGGCCGCGTGCACGATGTCGCGTTCGAAAACGGTCTGCTTATCGAATCTTCAGGGCCAGTTCGCGACGTTATCAAAATTCTCCCGCCGATAACCATCACCAATGTCGAACTCGATAACGGCATTGCCATTCTTGATCACGCACTAAAGGAGCAAGACAATGCGTAGTAAGGCCCCTCAAGCGCCGGCCATCTCGCCTGTTTCCATCATAAAGCGGATCGGCTCGATCAGCACTGCGGACATCATCTCAGTCCTGAAAGGCGAGACGACCGCTCTGCACGTTAAGCAGGCTTTCAGTACTGAAGTAGCCGAGGAGATCAGCGCAAACTTCAGTGTCAGTACCGGTCTCAAGCAGCGAAAAGATGGAGTGCCAGGAGACTATGTCGGCGCATCCCACTACAGGAAGGATGCAGCCACCTATTTCGCCGAGGCCGAAAATGCACGACCGTACGTCGAGGCCCTGTTTAAGAATTTGGTTGACCCGGTCCGAGCAATATTCAGCGCATTGAAGCGCGAGCTTCACAATCAGGGCATTGAATTGCGACTGGCCCGTTCAGAACACGGTCAGGCCAATGTTTGTCGTGCTATCAGCTGGTCTGGGAGCGGCACATTTTCATTGGACCCCCACGACGATGTCGCTCAAGTCCTATGTGCTGGGAGCGGTTATGAGCTCTCATCGGTGGCGCACAACACTGTCGCAGCACTCAACTTTTATCCCAGCATGCCCGAGGAAGGTGGCAATCTGCGGCTCTGGAGCCATAAGCCGACCGTCGCGGACCGAAAGTTGCAGGGTGTAGAGGCCACGGGTTATCCCTATTCGGCAGCTTATCTAAAAACCGTTCCTTGTCGCGAGTTCCAGCTTAAGGCCGGGGACATCGCCCTGATCGACGGCGGCTTCGTTCACGGGGTCACCGGTCAATCAGGCAACGGAAAGCCTCGCCTAGTGCTGAACAGCTTTTTCGGGTTCGCACGGGCGGATCTTGTTCTCTGGTGGACATGAAAAGCTATGGCGGAGGCCACATCCTTTGAAGATGAGGTGCGGCGTCTGCAGGATGAGGACCTGCTTGTGACGGCACAGTGTTTAAGCAACGGCAGATACCTCGCGGAGGAGGGCGCCCACTACTGGGTTTTCCAAGTGACCCATAAAGCCAATGCGCGAACGGAGAAGCAGCTATGATCACGCTACCGCAAATCTCACTGACAAAATTGACAGCCGATGCAACGCGACACGAAGAGCGCGAGCGCCTGCGCCTGGCATGCGAGGAGTACGGGTTCTTCTACCTTGAGCACGGCATCCCGAAAGAACAGATTACAGAAGCCATCCAGGCTTCCCGGCGGTTCTTCGCGTTGCCACAATCGACAAAGGAACGTTTCGGCCACGCCGCCCAAGACGTGTACCCCACTACCGCCCGTGGATACAGTCCCTTGCACGGCGAGGTGCTACATCCCGAGGCTGGTCCCGATCCGAAGGAAATGTTCGACCTCGGGATAGAGAACGAAGGTGACCGGCGCCTGTTTGCCGGACGCACACACCTTCCGGATGACGCGTTGGCTCCTGGTTTTGCCCGAAGCCTGCTTGCTTTGCAGGCTACCGTGGTCAATGAGGTTGTGCCGAAGCTCGGAAGCGCGCTGGCCGACCTGCTCGAAATGGAAGAGGGCTGGTTCCGACGCCATTTCAGCCCGCCGACCGTCCTGCAGCGCGTGATCCGGTATCCGTCTACTGGTGGCACAGCCGGAAAGCATACCGACAATGGGTTCTTCACGCTGCTGCTGCAGGAAGAACTCCCGACGCGCTCCTTGCAGGTCTGGTTCGGGGGGCGCTGGGTGCCGGCACCGAGCTTGCCCGACAGTCTCGTTGTCAATCTGGGCGACATGCTTCAGGCCTTGAGCGAAGACCGCTTTAAGAGCACGCCCCATCAGGTCGTGCACACCGGTCCGGCCGAACGAATTTCCCTTCCCTTCTTTATCTATCCGGACATCGACGCTCGCCTAACTTCCCGGCAAGGGAAGCAAACCTTTAGCGTTGCGGAAGTGATGTTACGCAACTTTGACTCGATCTGGGAAACTCGGAACGGCGCTGGGCGGGCGCGAGAGTTGCAGTAGATAGTTCGGGCTTTGTCAAGCTACGCAAATACGGCGACGACGCGCCGCACCTCGGCGAGGTGCGCTGAGAGAACTCTCCCTACCGGGCTCTGTCGAGCTCTGCGACCTTGTCGAACACCAACACTAGATGTTTATATGGGTTGTCTGCTCTATTTGGCGTGGTGAGGTCAAACACCTTCTGACCATCCGCACCAATGGTCATTGATGTCTTCGCAGTATCGCGCTTCTCTCCGGGCTCGGCCTTTGTGGCCCTCCCATTATGGGCCTGTTGCGCAGTAGCGGAGGGATGTTTGAAGGGATCGGATTGCAGGGATTTCGCTCGTAATCTTGAGCTCTAGCGCCTTGGTGGGGTTTTGGCGGCGGTGCGGCCTCTTACGGCCGGATTGTAGGCGCACCTATCCCGTGATGGCGGCCCATCCGCGCATGTTGAATGCGGTCGCCGCCATCGTCAGCTGGGCGGTCGCCTTGGCCAGCCCGACATAACGGATCGCGGTCAGCTTCATGCGGTTTTTGAGCGTGGCAAAGGTAGTCTCGACCGTCGCGCGGCGTCTTGCGATCAGGCGATTGTAGTGCTTGAGCAGCGGCGGCAACTGCGGATGATGCTTGTTGGGGCGGCGCGCAATGCGCACCTTCTTGCCCTCGGCCTTGAGCCGGGCGCGGCGAGCAGGGGTGTCGTAAGCGGCGTCCGCCCACACCGTCTTCTCGTCTCCGCAGATCAAGGCATCGGCCATCACCGTGTCGTTGACGTTGGCTAGTGTGGTGATCACCGTGCGGATCAGGCCAGAGCCCTCATCCACCCCGACATGAGCCTTGTAGCCGAAGGTGAAGCCGCCCTTGCCCTGCCGCACGGTGCCACGGGCGTCCGCTTCCTTTGAGGTCCGCTCGTCCGTCGGCGGCAATGAGACCGCATTGATCAGCGTGGCATCCAGCATCGTGCCACGCTTCAGGATAACGCCGGCCTTCTCCAACTGCCGGTCCAGTTCACCAAACAACTTATCAAGCAGACCTTCGCCGACAAGCAGATTGCGAAAGCGCGAAAGCACCGTGTGATCGGGAATGCTCTCCTCCAGCCCGAGCCCGACAAAGCGCCGGAACGACAGCCGGTCGCCAAGCGCCTCTTCCAACTCACGGTCCGAAAGTCCGTACAGCGACTGCAGTAAAAGCGCCTTGAACAGGACCAGCGGTGGCCAAGCCGCCCGACCCTGCGAAGGACAACTTTCCACCGACGGCGGAATCTTATTGTCTCCTTTGGCTCTCGCTATCCTGGTTGCTAATTACGCAGCAACAGGCAAGCTCTCCCGTGTCCAGCAGAATTCGGTCCCGTCACCCCACATGCGATGCATGATCACCGCAAGCCGTCGGGCCAAGGCTACAACCGCCTTTTGCCTGCCGCGGTGTTTGGCGATATTCACCGCCCAGGCTTTTAGCCAAGATCATTTCTTGACATTAGCCAGCAGGACCTGCGCTGCTAAAGCAGGGATCGCATCATCGCGTCACCACAACAGGATACGGCGTCATGCCGAGCACCGAGCCAACTGCCTTTGAATGTGCAAACCGCGCAGGTATATCGATGGTTGCCGTATAGGTCAGAGCGACAACGGGCCCGACGCCGGGGATCGTCGTTAACCGGCGGCAGACTTCATCCTCACGGACCAAATCCAAGACCTTCTTGTGCAGCTTGGTGAACTCTTGGCGCAGCAATTTGCGCCCAGTCAACAAAGGCTGCATGATGTCGCTCAGGCCTGTCTTCGACGAGACCATTGATCCGCTCCTCGAATTTAACCTTTCCAACCAATCCGACTTTCAGGCCGAAATTGCGCAACAATCCGCGAATGTCATTCTCGATGGCGATGGTCTTTTCCCTGCAAGTAGTTTGCGCGCTGTCAGCAATGCCCAGTGCTTCTGGCTCGTCGAGGGTCTTCACATGCACAGGCCGATAGAGATTGACGCGCATCATCTGGGCTATCCCACGGGCATCGTTACGGTCGGTCTTATTCGGTTGAGCTTTCAAATGCCTTGGCATGCCTGGTCTCAATGCAGATCACGGGCAGTCCTGCCTTGGCAAGTCCCTCGTAAAGCCATTGCGACAGTGGTCCGGCTTCAAGACCGATCCGCTCAATCTGCCACTTCGGGTCCTTTATCACCGAGATCAAATCATCGGGGTGAGTAGTAACCTTTGTTTCGCGGCAAATTGTTCCTGTTTCATCAATGATGCAAACCGCGGTCTCTTCCACCGATACATCCAGTGCACAATAGTGTTTCATGCTGCGCTTCTCCCTTTCCTGCGGTCGAGGCTGCTGAAAGACGTGACCTCGTTCCCATCAGCCAGAAGCGCAGCACCGCACTCAGCTGAGCCAGCGGTGCAACCCATCAGCGGAATGGCTCTGTCCACGCCCCGGCAGGGACGTCTCGGCGCGCTCAGAGACTGAACGCGATCCTTAAAGCCGTCATGCTGTCGCGCCAGCGGTCCTGTCGAAGAACTCGCCGGTCTTGAGCATCGCATGCATTGTCACCGCCAGTTTGCGGGCTACGGCAACGGCGGCTCGTTTGAAGCCTATCCTCTCTCGGAGTTTTAGACCCCATGTTCGCAGGCTGCTGTCGGCGCAGCTGCGGGACCGTCGCAGCTTCGTAGAGAAGCCCCCGCAAATGACGATCGCCCCGCCGGGATATGTGGCCATCATAGTCGACCTCTCCCGATTGGTATCGTCGGGTAGTCAGGCCAAGCCAGGCGCCGACGGAGCGAGATTTCTTGAAGTTGTCCGGCTCCTCAACGGCGGTCACGAACGAAGTCGCGGTGATTGCGCCGACACCGGGGATCGCTCGGCTTTGACGCGCACCAGCGACAAGCTGACGCCCGAGTTCCGCGGCCCGAACGCGCATGTTGCGCCAGGCTTCCAGCCTCGGCAGCACGATAGGAGGCCGTCCTGGTCGACAAGGAGATTGCGGACATTCCTCTCGAACGTGCTTCCTTTGCCGGCGGGAACAAGCAGTCCGAATGTCTTCATGAGCCCTCGGATCTGGTTTGAGAGTTCGGTCGTGATCCTGACCAGCCTGGTGCGTGCCGCAACGAGCGCGCGCGTCAGCATGCTGTCGAAGCCTTACGTATTCCCTGCGGTGACGCCATGATGCGAACGCTACTTTATGAAGCCGCTCAAGTCTTGCTGACGGTGATGAAAAAGTGGTCATGGCTGAAAGCTTGGGCGATGAACGTCGCTAAGCGCCGGGGCCGACAAAGAGCGACCGTTGCCCATGCCCTGCACAGAATATGGTCCGATGGCAATGAGTTCCGGTGGGCGCGAGAGGAAGCGACGGCGGTGATAAAGCGGGTCCACCAAACGAAAGGGAGAACATCCGATAACCAGATCCGCCAGGGGCGGATGAATGTCCTTCGCGGGACGGAGGATGAAGAGAGGACGTGCCGGGACTCGTTTCCACCGCGGCAACATGGTGAGAACGCTGTTTATGTTGTCCCCTTCACTCCAACTGATCCCATGCTGGGAGGGCCAACGCGCCGATCCCGAAGAGAAGCACGGCCTCGCGAAAGACATCAAATGCGCGTGGTAGAGGAAGCTTGAAAGCGATTGCCTTCAACACGCCGAATAGAGAAGTCCCGGCATTTGCGGAGCGGATCAAGCTTGAAGCGTTCTGCTGTGCAGCCCATGCCTTGCAAATGAACTCGTAGGGCGTGAGGCCCTTGAGGGTCTTGAGCCTGCGAGCGAAGTTGTACGCAGCGACGAAGTCGGTGAAATGCTGCCGGAGCTGATCGTGGCTCTCATAGTGGAAGCGCTGGACGGTGGCGTCCTCGATGGTCCGGTTCATTCTCTCGACCCGGCCGTTGGTCCATGGGTGCTTTGGCTTTGTGGTTCGATGTTCGATGCGTGTTGTAGCCGATCGATCTGCGGCGCCTGCCGCTATCCACCGATCTTGGCGCGATCTTCGTTTCTTTGGAACTCAGCAAATCGACCTGGTTGATCAGCTCGCTGTCGCCGCGCAGTGGGGAGAAGATGTCGAAACATGCGGTCCGCGGCGGCGATATCACAGGACTGCTGGCACGGCCGAGGGATCGAAAGCCATGTCGTCGACGCCGCCTCTATTGCCACGTCGCGCCGGCGGCGTCGTGCCAAGACCGACAGATCGATGGTGAGGCGTCGTCGCCTTCTCTCACGGAGAACTCGCCGACTCCGGATAGGCGGCCGCCGACCGCTGCTAACCATAACCCTGCAACAGATCCTTCAAACATCTTTACAGTATCTTTGCAACCGCAAGTCGCTGACAATGTTACCTTCACCGCAAGGGTCTGAGGCTCGGTAGGGCACAAGAAGCCGACGCCTATTGACGCTCAGGCAGCCGGACAGCACCCAACGGAGAGTGAACAGCCAATGACAAGAAGAGCGCTCATCCTGGTTGAAGGGCATAATCGTATCGGACTGCTGTATATGAAAGCAGCCCAGCGCCTTGGTCTTCATCCAATCACCCTGTCGGCTGATCCAGCTCGGTACGACTACCTTGCGGCGGAAAGCATCGAGACAATCCGTGTCGATACAAACAGTCTCGATGCGCTGATCTACGAATGCTCCCGGCTGGGTGGGACGTATGACATTGCTGGCATTACGGGCTTTGCGGGCGACGACGAGTCGATCTATGCCACAGTTGGCCAGCTCTGCCGGTATTTCGATTTACCGGGGCCGAACCCCGCATCGATTGAAGGATGCTGCAACAAATTTACTCAACGTCAGCTCCTCGCGGAGGCCGGCGTTCCAATGCCTTCTTATCGCTTGGCAGCGAATGCGGCGGAGGTTGAAAGCGCTGTCGCGCAGATCGGTCTGCCGGTGGTTATCAAGCCAGCCCTAGGCAGCGGAAGCATTGGGGTTCGCTTGTGCCGCAACGTCGATGATCTAGCCGAACATGCGACCTATCTATTGAGCGGGAGGCACCGGTCTTCGCCGCGTATATTGGTCGAAGAATTCGCACAAGGCCCGCACTATAGCGCTGACATAATGGGAAATGAAGTCATTGGGATTGAGGCCGCTGAATTCGGCCCCCCACCGCATTTCATCTTTCGTGAGTACATCCATCCAGCCCCGCTGACTAGTGAGGAGTATAAATGCATCGCCGACCTTTCGCTCAGCTGTTTGCGAGCTCTCGGCCTTGGCTGGGGGCCATCCTTCGTTGAATTCCGGTGGACGAAGCGTGGCCCCGTCGTCATTGAAGTCAATCCGCGCATTGCGGGTGGGGCCAATCCTCAGCTGGTTCAGCTGGCTTACGGCGTCGACCTCGTCACCGAGCACATCAAGCTAACGGTCGGCGAGGGATCGGATTTGCGCAAAAAGTATTCGCATTCTGCGGGCGCGCGGTTCCTGATCGCAGATCGCGATGGCACCCTAGATTGGATCAGTGGCGACTGTCAGGCGGCTGGTTTACCTGGCGTCGCCGAGGTGGAATTGTACGCCAAACCCAAGACACCGATCGTCAGGAAAGGCGACTATCGAGACCGCATCGGACATGTCGTCGCTGCTTCACCCAGCTATTCTGAGACCGAGACGATACTTGAGGGAGCCGTCAACTTAATCAATTGGTCGATCACACCTTTTCCGACCTCCGGCGAACAGGAACAATCTGAAGCCCCTCACCCTCCGCACCAGAGGAGGAAGCTACGCAACGGGTGATCGTCGTCAAAGATTGGTGCACTCGAGACCGGGGAGTTGCAGGTCGAGATGACTTTGTTTGTGTGGTCCCGGCATGAGATGGCGCGGATCGATCTTGAAGATTGACGGGTCTTTCGTCCATGCCCCGCAGATCATGGTAGAGTGTTTTCCATCGCAGAGCCTTGAGGTGCTTGGCGAAGTTGTAGGCGGCGACGAAGGCCACGACATGGGCCTTGAGGCTTTCTAGATCGTCGTAGTGGTAGACCTTGACCGTGGCATCCTCGATTGTCCGGTTCATCCGCTCGGCCTGACCGCTGGTTCAAGGATGGTAGTTTGGTCAGCCGGTGCTCGATCCCATGATGATGCAGACGCGGTCGAAGATGTGCGGCCCAAGGAAGCGTCGGTTGGGACCATCGCGGTTTTGGGCAGTTCGTTCCTGAGGAAGGCCGCGCCTTCCATCTTGCCAGCGCAGTGATGGAACTCGACGTGGTGAACTTAGAGACCTGGTCGGTCGATGGCCAGGAACATGCCAAGCCTGCACGCACATTATTCATGAATTTGGGTATTGCTATAAGCGAGGAAAACGTGAGAGATATTCATCTGACGCGATTGTAAATATAATTGCAGAGCACGCCCCATCAGGTCGTGCACACCGGTCCGGCCGAACGAATTTCCCTTCCCTTCTTTATCTATCCGGACATCGACGCTCGCCTAACTTCCCGGCAAGGGAAGCAAACCTTCAGCGTTACGGAAGTGATGTTACGCAACTTGGACTTGATCTGGGAAACTCGGAATGGCGCCGGGCGGGCGCGAGAGTTGCAGTAGATAGTTCGGTTTGACGAAGAAGGAGATCAGGAATCTTAAGAGGCGGCTGGCGCAATCTTAATGACGGAGTCACAATGGGACTAGATCTCGCCAAGAATGTGCTTCAGACGCGCGGAGGGTGCTCAGATGCGACGCCTTTCAAATGAAAATCACCTGCCTAGTGGTTTGGCAAGTGCCATTGATCAGCCATGTTCCTTATAACTTGGCGGGTGGAACGACCTCCTATACCATCGCCTCACATTGCTCCGCGTCGATACCGACGAAAGAATCGCGGTTGGGGTGATGTGTATCGAGGGTACATGGGGGTCCGACGTTACGACGGGTGCACTCCTTCACTTGGCGCGTCGACGCCATCCAGCCGGATCATGAATGCATGCGATCTATCGAGTTACGTTACTCCGCGGCTCGATCCTTTCGCCCCAGCTCGCCGCAGCGGCCATATTGCGCCGCCTGAGGGCCTGGGCATTGGCGTGAATCCGGATCCTGAAGCGCTCGGCAATCGGCCGCCATTATCAGTTATCTCCCACAACCGCAGCGCTATCTCTCGCGTTTACGAGCTGGACGACCGGAACGATCAAAGGAGCGTCGCCTCGGCAACTACTTCAAGTTTCGAGTGCAGCCCCTCAGTAAGCTCGCCCGACGTTGTCATTTCGCCAACCAGGCTCGCTCCGCATATGCGAGCTGCCCATCGTGCGAACCAGCTCGGACTACACTCTCAACTTTTGGTGTGCACCGTACAGCGAACCGGCATTTATTGAAAGAGAGGTGATCCCCGTTTCGGGGTGTGCTTGAGGCGACCCAATTAGCCAAGGTGAGCAGTGCGGCCGTGCTCGGCCAGCGGTGCGCACCACATGATGCAAGGCATAATCATAGAGCGCTGCGGTGCGATCGTGCCTAGACGGTGTATCATGGTGCGGGTGGCCAAGCGGCATGAGAGCGCGCGCATGCGGTGCGCCTGGATATGGTGCGGTGCGCTCGGCAGGCATGCGGCATCAGCCTGTGTCTTTTTTCCAAGCCACGCGGCCGTTCAGTGCAATGGAAATCCTGACTGGCACTGGTGATGGCACGGGATCTTCCAAGAGCGGGGGCAATTCGTCATCATCCGCTCATAAGACAGACGCCGATTGCTGTCGTACTCAACCGTGTACCATTCATGACGTCTATATTCGAATCCCCACACACCGGGGCGCGACCATTCCGCCGGCGCAGCGCAGATGACATGATTATTCCTCTTGCTCGCGCCATGTCTTCGGCGGCACGGCGATTGCATGGAACGTAGTGAAGGGGCACGGGCTCCAGACGTGCTGATCCCTTCGATTGACAGAAGGCGAGCGAATAAACGTGACGGCGGACAAACATCAAGGGAGTAGCTTATGCGGGTAGCAGTCGTATCGAACCATGATCATACAGGTGTGATCAACCGGTTCGGGCAGCCTATTCCGGAGTTCGGCGACCGCGAAGAGGTGGAAAGCGTGGTGGCGGCGCTGCAAGAGGGAGGTCACGAGACGCTGATTTGCGACGGCGACAAAGGACTGCTCGCTACGCTCGAGCGGTTCATGCCCCCCGATCGGCAATCCCGGCCCTCGGGGATCGTCTTCAACTTGGCGTGGGGAAGTCAGGGCGAGCGCCCTGAAGCCGGCGTTCCGGCCATGCTTGAGATGGCAGGCGTGCCGTGTACCGGACCGGGCCCGCTTGGATATGGTCTGGCGTTCGACAAGGTCATCATCAAGAGGCTCATCCGCGATCGCGGAGTGCCGACGCCAAATTTTCGGGTGATGCGTCTCGGCACCGAGACTACCGGCGACCTGCGATTCCCATTGGTAGTGAAGCCGCGTTACGAATGCGCGAGCTTCGGGTTACAGCTGGCACATGAGCCCGCTCAGTTGAGGCAGGCCGTGGAGGTGATCGTAACGCTGTATGCTCAGGACGCACTCGTCGAAGAATACATTGATGGGCGAGAAATCACTGTCGCGCTGCTTGGAAATCGAGAGCTCGAGGTGTTACCCCTTGTGGAATACGACTTCCGCGACCGCGAAAAGCGTTGTCTGACTCGGGAAGCTAAGCAGCGGAGAATTTGCCCGGGGCAAATCGGGAGTAGGCTTGCGACTGTGCTGCAAGATATTTCGGTTGCGACGTTCCTTGAGTGCCAGTGCCGGGACTACGCCCGCGTCGACCTACGGATCGACCGCTCCGGCCAGGCCTTTGTCCTCGAGATCAACAACATGCCGTCACTCCGTATGCGCGCCTCTTATGTTCTGGCAGCGAGGACCGCCGGATACACCTTCTCGAGTTTGGTAAATCGCATCCTTGATGTTGCGCACATGCGGTATTTCGGAATCGGCATCCCCAACGCCGAACACGCGTCGAATCGCGGCCGGAGGATCGGAAGTTCCTGAAGTGAGCATCGCGAATGACGGGAGCGAGCGGCGCATAGTGCCGAAGGCCCTCGCCAAATTCAGGCGCTGATCCGGGATATGAGTACGCCAGACCCGGGGCATAAGTCTGCGGCAGCTGGCCCAGGCGTCGAAGCCAGTACCTCATCGGATGGCGCGGCTACTTAGGCTTCTGCCAGACCCCAGGGGTGCTTGCCAACTTGGAAGCGTGGACCCGCGGAAGATTACGCATGTATCTCGGGCGGCGATTGGGAACGGGCACAACCACGTCCCTTCAGCCGACCACTGTCATAGCGACAATCCAATGAATTCTGGCTTATTCTCGAAATTTCATCAAACTGTGCGGCAACTCATGAAAGCAAGTCGGCGCCACAATTTGCGAGGTTCCGTATTACGTCATATCCACATATGCTTGGTAAATATTAATTGTGCAAAATTTAAAGTGATTTTAATATAAGAAAGCTTGCCATGATGACATCATCCATTTATTTGTGGGCCTAGGTTCTGTTTGAACTGTACGTAGCACTAATCGCGACTGACCTATGAAAGGAAGTCCCATTGTCTACTGTAGAAGCCGCGCCCGCCGCTCTTTTCGGCAACGCCGAACGCATCGGATTCGTTGGTACCGGCAGCATGGGGCGGCCGATGATCGCCAAGCTCCTGGAGGCCGGCTATCTGGTGAATGTGTACGATATTGATCCCGCGGCTGCAAAAGACGTGGTCGAAAAGGGAGCCCGGTGGCATGATGCACCGTGTGACGCGGCCCGCGATTGCGAGATTGTCATTACTTGTCTGCCGATGCCCCGCGATGTCTTTGACAACATGACGGGCGAGCAGGGCGCTATGGCCGGAATGCCACCGGGCGGCGTGTGGATCGACGCGTCTACTACCGACTACCACAATACGATCGAGATCGCCCGACGGGCGGCAGCAATTGGCGTGTATTCGCTAGAAGCGCCCGTGAGCAACTTGTCTCACATGGGGGTCGATTTTGGCAATGTCAGCTTCTTCGTGGGTGGGCCATTGGAAGCCTATGTACGTTGCGAGGCGGCGTTGCAAGCCATGGGAGCCGTCTCCTTCCATGTCGGAAACATCGGTCAGGGCCAGTCGGTCAAACTTCTGACGAACCTTCTCTTTTACGCTGCGGCCGTTGCCAGCGGTGACGCGCTCTGCCGAAGCGTACGCGACGGCGTTCCAGCCCAGCAGGCGTGGCGCAAGTTTGTCGGTTCTTCGGCGAACTCCGTTGCAGTCGAGCAATTCGTCCCGTTTCTCCTAGATGGCAGTTACGATCGCTCTTGCACTCTGGAGATCACGATGAAGGATATGGACTTGACCGTCCAGCTGGCCGACGAACTCGGCGTGGGACTGCCGATCGGGCGCACGATCGAAGAGCGCTATAGCCTGGCGGGAAGGAAGTTCGATCGACACGACAGCCATCTGAGCGTCGTCGAACTGGCGCAGGCGGCCTACGGCGCTGGACTGCAAGTGCCGGGTTATCGCGCGCCATCCAAATACGGTGCCGACCCCGCGCATCCGCCAGACCAAGAATTTCTGACCGATCCCGTCGGACGGATCAAACCGAAGCGCGAGCATATGTTTCCGCTCGAGGACGTCCCGCTAAGTGACGTCCAGATACGGCTACTCGAGTCTCTGTCCGTCGAGCTCACTAACTTGAATCGCCTGATCCTTGACGAGGCGTTTGATCTTGGGCGCGGCATGGGCCTGAGCGATGCCCTGATCCACGACGTTATCACCTGGAGCGTAGGCGCCTCCGCATGGTCGGATAGCCATGCTCAGCAATACGGCAACCGACAGCCCATTGCCCCGCCGCTGACGAATGTACCCCATCTCATCTACCCCTACACGGAGGAACTGTCATGACCACTCTGAATGAGCAGACGGCAATAGAGCAAGCCGCACGAAAGCGCATCAAGGACTCCCATGCCCTCGACGGCGACGTCGGTCGCTTGGCCCGCTTCTATCGCGGATGGGCCAGTTCCTATGAACTGGATGTTGGCCGCGAGGGCTACTGCGGGCCGACGGTTGTTGCGGAACTCGCGAGCGCGGTGCAGACGGCGTATTTTGCCAATGAACGAGCAGCCATCGCAATCCTTGACGCCGGGTGCGGAACGGGCCTCGTTGGCGCGCAGTTGAATCGCCTCGGCTTCCAGTTGCTAGACGGGTTCGACCTTTCCGAAGACATGGCAGGAAAGGCGCGAAAAAGCCACGTCTACCGCCATGTCCAAGGCGATGTCGACCTTAATGGGCCGCTCTCCGACTACTCCAGTGCGACTTATGACATTACTGTTTGCTGCGGCGTCTTCACGCTCGGGCACGTCCGACCGGACGCATTGCGCGAACTTGCTCGCGTGACGCGCCCCGATGGGTTCATCATCGCAAGCACCCGCAAAAGCTATGCGGAGGCCACATCCTTTGAAGATGAGGTGCGGCGTCTGCAGGATGAGGACCTGCTTGTGACGGCACAGTGTTTAAGCAACGGCAGATACCTCGCGGAGGAGGGCGCCCACTACTGGGTTTTCCAGGTGACCCATAAAGCCAATGCGCGAACGGAGAAGCAGCTATGATCACGCTACCGCAAATCTCACTGACAAAATTGACAGCCGATGCAACGCGACACGAAGAGCGCGAGCGCCTGCGCCTGGCATGCGAGGAGTCCGGGTTCTTCTACCTTGAGCACGGCATCCCGAAAGAACAGATTACAGAAGCCATCCAGGCTTCCCGGCGGTTCTTCGCGTTGCCACAATCGACAAAGGAACGTTTCGGCCACGCCGCCCAAGACGTGTACCCCACTACCGCCCGTGGATACAGTCCCTTGCACGGCGAGGTGCTACATCCCGAGGCTGGTCCCGAGGCCGTCAGCAACATCCAGCGATTTCATCAGCGACGCCAGGAGCTTGGTATCTACTGGAGTGAGGATCAACGATGAATATCCCCGCGATGCCGCCGATTGTGCCCCTGCGATCTCTGGAAGCCCATTACTACACCGACCTAGAGATCTTTGCCAAGGAACAGGCCGGCCTGCTAGCTCGCTCATGGCAATTTGCCGGGCACGTCAGTCTGGTGGAGAAGCCGGGCGACTACTTCACGTTCGAGATCGCCGGCCAGAACCTGTTCTGTATCCGGGATCGCGACGGTGAAGTGCGATCCTTCTACAATGTGTGCCAGCACCGGGCGCATGAGTTGGTGCACGGGACCGGAAATTCAAAGCTCACCGTTTGCCCCTATCATGCTTGGACGTATGAGATCAGCGGACAACTGCGCAGCGGTCCGAACATTAAGGCGGTTCCGGGTTTCGACCGGCACGACGTTTGTTTGCCATCCGTGAGAACCGAGGTTTTTCTGGGCTTCGTGTTCGTGAATCTCGATCCAGATGCGCACCCCATGGATGAATGGTTCTCGAGAGTTCGAGAAGAACTAACTGAATATGTCCCTGACATCGAGCGGTTGAAACCACTAGAATGGGTCGAGATTCCCGAACGCTGCAACTGGAAAGTCTCCGTCGAAAACTATTCCGAGTGCTATCACTGCCAGTTCAATCACAAAACTTTTTCGACCGGCGTGATCAAGCCGGAAACCTATGACATCCAGCCTCAAGGCTATTGCCTCAGGCATACAACCGAATGCCAGAACCTGGAGCGCATGAGCTACCCGATTGATCTCGCCGCCAATCCCCGCGCCCGGAAGTATTCGTCGTGGTTCTTGTGGCCAACATTCTCCTTCCAGGTCTACCCCGGCAACGTGCTGAACACCTATCACTGGCGCCCCAAGGGCGTGGATGAGGTCGTCGTATGGCGCGGCTGGTACACGATCAACGGAGCCGATTCGGATATGATACGCAAGCTGGCTATCCAAGATCGGGCGACCACGGTGGAGGAAGATATCCACATCGTTGAATCCGTCCAGCGCGGTCTGAAAAGCCGCGGCTATCGGCCTGGCCCACTCGTTATCGACCCCAATTGCGGCGTCAATTCCGAGCACTCGATACGTGTGCTCCAAGAGTGGATGCGCGAGGCCGTCCATGCCTGAGGTTAAGGCATATTGGCAGAACTATATTGACGGCGCATGGACCGACGGCGGTGCCGGCAGGATCGTGGTCGACGATCCCGCAACAGGTGAAAATCTGGCCGAGCAGGGGCTTGCCGATGCCGGCGATGTCAACCGTGCGGTCGTAGCTGCCAGAGCGTGTCACGAAACTGGCGTGCTGACTGCAATGCGTCCGGTCGAGCGCGGCCGGATGGTCCAGGCGATGGGTGACTACCTTCTGGCCAATATCGACATCATTGCGGAAGTGCTGTGTCGTGAGGCGGGCAAGCCGCTCTGGGAGGCGCGGCTCGAGGTCGAGGGTGCGGCGCGTTACTTCGAATATTACGGCAACCAGGCCGAAACGTTCGAGGGCCGCTCGATCCCGCTCGGCGAGGGCTATTACGACTTCACCAGCTACGAGCCCTATGGCGTGTCCGCGCAGGTGATCCCGTGGAACTATCCGCTGGAGATGGCCGCACGCTCGCTAGCGCCGGCTTTGGCCACGGGCAATGCCTGCGTCGTCAAGACCCCCGAACTCGCCCCGCTGTCCAGCGCATACATCGCTAAGGCGGCCGAGCATGCTGGCCTGCCGCGCGGCGCAGTCAACATACTGTGCGGGCTTGGTCGCGAAGCCGGGGCATCGCTGGTCGGCCACCGAGACGTCAGCCAGATCGTCTTCATCGGCTCCGTGACGACTGGCATCAGTATCGCCTCAGCTGCGGCCAGGAACGTCGTCCCCTGCGTGCTGGAGCTCGGCGGCAAATCGGCCGCGATCGTCTGGCCCGACGCCGACCTCGACGCGCTTGTGTCGTCGGTGCGCTGGGGGATTTTCTTCAATGCCGGCCAGGTATGCTCCGCCATGTCCAGACTGATCGTCCATGATGACGTTCACGACGAGGTCGTCGAACGGGTGGCCGATATGGCCCGCTCGATCTCGGTCGGACCGGGCCTCGATCGACCGGACTTCGGCGCAAATATGGGGGCGATGATCTCCGCTGCTCAGCGCGATCGCGCCGAGGCAATGTGCCGCGAGGCTAAACGCCAGGGCGCCCGACCCGTGGTCGGTGGTCGCAAACTCAACCAGCCCGGTTACTTCCTCGAGCCGACCATATTTGACGGTGTTACACCGGACATGAACATCGCCCGAGACGAGATCTTCGGACCGGTCCTGTCCGTCCTAAAGTTCGGTGAGGACGAGGAGGCAGTGCGCATTGCCAACGGAACCGATTACGGGCTCGTAGGTGGCGTCTTTACCGCCGACGTCACCCGAGCGATGAAAACAGCCGCGCGGCTGCGCGCCGGACAAGTCTTCGTTAACGAATGGTTCGCCGGGGGCGTCGAGACGCCCTTCGGCGGCTATGGCAAGTCCGGCTACGGGCGGGAAAAGGGCCGCGAGGCGTTATGGAACTACGTGCAAACCAAGAACATCGCGATCTCACTTCAATCTTAGGAGTTTCGTGTGAAGAAAGATTTGTTCGACGAGGGCCTTCCCAGGCGCAAGGCCACCTTGGAGGCCGAATACGTGGAGAAGAACCTCGCCGCTGCAGACGCCTTCACCCGTCCCTTCCAAGAGGCGATGACCGCCTGGTGCTGGGGGTTCGGCTGGGGCGACGAAGCGCTCGACGCCCAGACGCGATCGCTCATGAACCTCGCGATAATCGGGGGGCTCGGAAAGATGCACGAGTGGGAAACCCATTGCCGCGGCGCGCTCAACAACGGTGTGTCCATGGAAGAGATCCGCGCCGCGATCCATGTCGTCGGTATCTACTGTGGCGTGCCGCAGGCGCTTGAGCTTTCGTGTCGCCAGCAAGGTTCTTGAGGAGCGCCCCGCTGCTATGAAGATCACCCGGATTTACGTGTGGCAGCACGAGCTTCCGCTGACGAAACCTTACTGGCTGTCCGGCGGCCGGCTGAAGTTCGAGAAACTCGACAGCACTTTCGTGCGCATCGACACGGATGCCGGTCTGTCCGGCTGGGGCGAAGGCTGTCCATGGGGCAACACCTACCTGCCTGCCCACGGACCTGGCATCCGGGCTGGCATCGCAACGCTGGTGCCAGCGCTGCTCGGGCGCGACCCGTGCGCGCTTGACGCGATCAACCGCACTATGGACAAAGCCTTGCCCGGCCATCTCTACGTCAAGTCGGCCATCGACATGGCCTGCTGGGACATTCTCGGCAGGGCGAGCGGCATGCCGCTGTGGCGCCTGTTTGGTGGCGAAGAAGCAGATCCGGTCGCAGTCAATTCGTCGATCTCGACCGGCTCGAATGAGGAGATGATTGCCCTTATCCGGGAGGCGTATGCGCACGGCTACCGCACCCATTCGGCAAAGGTGGGTGGCAGCGACCCGGCGCACGACATCTCCAGGATAGAGGCAATCGAGGCCGCCCTGCAGCCCGACGAGACCGTGACCTATGATGTCAATCGTGCCTGGCTGCCGGCGGTCGCGATCCGGGTCTTGAATAATGTAGGCCTGCGGGGCTGGGTCGAGCAGCCCTGCCAGACCCTGTCGCAGTGCGCGCAGGTGGCGAGAAGGGTGAGCCAGCCGATCATGCTGGACGAATGCCTGCACACTTTCGAGGACCATCTGGAAGCCTGGAAGCTCGGTGCCTGCGAAGGCGTCAAGGTGAAGCCGAACCGGGTCGGGGGACTGACTAAGGCCAGGCAGATCCGGGATTTCGGCGTGTCGGTGGGGTGGCAGATGCATATCGAGGACCTCGGCGGCTCCGCACTGGCCGATACGGCTGCCATCCACCTGGCGTCCTCCACGGCAGCCGAAAACAGGCTTGCGAGCTGGCTTTGCCATCATCATCTCGCTGTCGACCTGGTTGCGGGCCAGGGTGCCAGGAACATCGACGGCTTTGCTACCCCGCCGAGCGACCCCGGTCTCGGCGTCGAACCGGACGTCGAGGTGCTGGGTGAGGCAGTTGCGGTCTATTCGTGATCCCGAGGAGAAAAACGTGACTCGGCCGACATCTATGCGTGCGGTGATCCTGACCGGCCACGGCGGTCTCGATAAGCTCGAATACCGCGAAGATTGGCCCATTCCCGCGCCGGCTGCCGGCGAAGTGTTGATCAAGGTCGGAGCCTGCGGCCTCAACAACACCGACATCAACACCCGCACCGCATGGTATTCCAAAGCCGTCCATGACGGCATCACGCTGTCGAGCGGCAGCGCGGGCTTCGCCGTGGCCGAGGCCGATGTCGGCGGTTGGGGAAGCGCGGCGCTGCAGTTTCCGCGCGTCCAGGGCGCCGATGTGGCGGGCCGGATCGTGGCCATCGGCGACGGCGTTGACACCGGCCGGATCGGCGAACGGGTTATCGTCGACCCGTGGCTGCTTGGCCCGGAGGACTGGTTTGACGCCAAAAGCGCGGCCTATTTCGGGTCCGAATGCGACGGCGGATTTGCCGACTTCACTACCGTGCGCGGCGACAACGCGATCCGAATCGAGAGCCCGCTGTCGGATGCCGAGCTGGCAACCTTTCCCTGTGCCTACACCACGGCGGAGAATTTGATCTCGCGCACCTGTCTGAAGCCTGGGGAGGCCGTGGTGATCGCCGGCGCCTCGGGAGGAGTGGGATCGGCCGCGATACAACTTTGCCGGTTGCGCGGCGCTCGCGTCATCGCGATCGCCTCGCGCTCGAAGGCGGCCCTGCTCGAGGAACTCGGCGCTGAGACGGTGATTGACCGCGCATCGCCCGACTTGGCCGAAGCAATTCGCGCGGCTGTCGGCGGCGGTGTCGATGTCGCACTCGACGTCGTTGGCGGCAGCGTTTTCGGATATTTGATCGAGGCGTTGCGTCACGGCGGCCGCTATTCCACTTCAGGCGCGATCGCCGGGCCGGTTGTCGAATTCGACCTGCGCCAACTGGTCTACAAGGACCTGCAACTCACCGGCGCGACGATCGTGCCCCCAGGCACGGCATCACGCCTTGTTCGCCTGATCGAGCGGGGTCTGCTGAAGCCGATACTCGCCGCTCAGTACCCACTACGCGAGCTTGCCGCTGCCCAGCAGGCGTTCATGGAAAAGCGGCATGTCGGCAATATCGTGGTCGCTATGTCCTGACGTTTCGCGGCTGGATGGGACGCTGAGGATCAGCCCTGCGCCCCCGTCCGCCGCGTCGCGCTCCCCTTGCGGGGCGACCATCGCTGATCAGATGACCATTGGACCGGCGAAACTCTCCGACCTGAACCTGCAGGACTGTCTCGCCAACGTGCTATCTAGCATCAATGACCACATCGTCAGCCCGCTCGATGAACTCTTGCCCGGACTGGAAGTTGCCGGCTGTCCCTCACCACAGGGGGCAAGAAGCCGGCCACTGTCGGCGACAGGACCTTGACCGGCCTTTCCTTTCTTGGTCGAAGCGGCGACGACAGCAATGGTGTGCAAGGGGCCGAGTCACACTCAACCAAAGATGGGCGTTCGTGCCGACGGGCGTCTTACCAATCGGCCGGGTAGCCGCCAAACTGGCGCTTCCCGAAGGCGATCATGCGGACACATCTTTGAGACCGCAGGACAAAACGCCGCCCAGCTTCGCAAGTGTACCGATCTATGCCTTGGCCAAAAGCGGTCCAGTTAGATCAGGCTGTTCCTATTCACTAACGGGCGGAAACGGTGTGATCGACCAATTGATCAATTCGACGGCACTTTGAAGTATTGCCTCGGTCCGAGTATGGCTGCGTGAAAAGGCGATGACATATCCCATGGAGTCTAGGTAATCGCCTTTCCTAACGATCGGCATCTTGGGTTTGACCCACAATTTGATCTCGGCCACACCAGGTACCGCAGCTGCCCGACTGCCGTCATCGATCCAGTCGAGGGTACCCTCGTGATCGGGAAGTAGGTTCCGCCAGCCAGCAATTTCCGAATGCCTTTTACGCAAATCCCATTCGTCGCCGGTGACAAGTTTGATGTGCTCGGTGATGAGATCGATACCGTAAGCCAGCTGAATGTGTTCAGGACCGCCACCAAGACGCGGATTGACTTCAATGACGACTGGGCCACACTTCGTCCACCGGAGTTCAATGCACGTTGGCCCCCAGCCAAGGCTCAGAGCTTGCAAACAGCTCAACGAAGTATCGATGATACGCTTATGCTCGTCATCAGTTAGCGGAGCGGGAAAGATGCCCCCACGAAAGACGAAATGCGGTGGGCGGTCGAAGTCAGCTGCCTCAATCCCAATGACCTCATGTCCCATCACATGAGTGATATAATGCGGACCTTCTGCGAATTCTTCGACCAGTATTCTCGGCGGGGACCGCCAAATGTGCTTGCCGCCCAATAGATAGGTCGTGTGTTCGGCTAGCTCGTGGATATTGCGGCACAATCGGACGCCTTGGCTGCCAGTGCCTACGGCTGGCTTGAGAATCACTGGCAGGCCGATCTCTGCGGCAGAGCTTTCGACGTCCGCCACATTAGTGGCCACGCGATACGCTGGTATTGGAACCCCGGCTTCCGCGAGAAGCTGGCGTTGGACGAATTTGTCGCAGCATCGCTCAATAGAGGTGGGGTCCGGTCCGGGTAGATCGAAATGCCGGCAGAGCTTGCCAACTTTCGCACAGAACGGTTCCGCGGAGGATGTAATTCCAGCAATATCATAGGTTGCACGCAGCTGGGAACATTCACGGATCAGCGCATCGAGATTGTCTGTATCGATACGGACTGCGTCAATGCTTCGGGTTGCAAGATAGTCGTACTGAGTTGGATCAGTCGACAAGGTAATTGGATGAAGACCAAGACGCTGGGCCGCTTGGACGTACATAAGACCATTGCTCCTCCCGGCTTCAACTAGTATGAGCGATCTTCTTGCCATTTTCTGCTGTCTCCACGTTGCGTGCGGTCGAGATAAATAGGCATCAACTTCTTCAGTTTCGCCTGACCAGAGTGTCTAGTGAACGTACTGTCGTCAGCAGCGTACCACTATCAGCGGTTTGCAATCGCAAAGATTCTGCAAGCTTGTTTGAAGGATATGTTGCAATTGGTTCATTGTGAGAGCCTAACTCATCGCAGCGACCAAGCCGAGAGGCTCGTTGTTCTCTCCTTCGAAAGCCGATCCGGATGATCTCTCATTCTTGATCTTGCCAGAAGCCCGAACTCAGTGAACGGTCAATTCGGAGCCCGCTTTCCGCATCAACAGATCGCACGAGACGTGCGCGTCATCAAAAAAACGAACGGGCTTGTGATCGGAAAGCTCGAAAGCTCCGTTTCGTTTTTCTTCGCTGAGGTAGCGGACTTCCAGAGTCCGCAGGGGCACGATCGGCGACCTGGCGGGACGTTCACAGCGCGTCGCGGCGCATCAGCCCACTATGGAGGTCCTCGCCATGGAACCAATCCGGATCACATGGTCAGTTTCAGTCCGTGCTTAACGAGTAAGCGGTGTTTCGGGGCCACCTTTCGGGAGTGATCGCGATCTGTGAGGTTGCCGATCCTGTATTGGGATCGGAGATAGGCTTGTGTCTGGACTTGACCTTACGCTCGACCCGGAGCGGCAGCCTCGGCGTTTCGAGGTGATCAACGGTGCTGGCGGCCGGCGTCACTGGTCGCTGGATGACAAGGCGCGGATCGTCGCGGAGACGCTGGAACCGAACGCAATCATTTCCGAAGTCGCCCGGCGTTATGGTCTCAGGCCACAGCAGGTGTTCGCCTGGCGGCGCGAAGCGCGCAAACAGGCCGCTTCGGTGCAGCAGGAATCCCCGACCTTCGTGCCGGCGGTGGTGGCGCCTCCGGAACCCGCGCCGACGCGTCCAGCACAGCCACGGAAGCGGAAGGCGACCCGAGATGCTGGCCTGATGGCGGCGCAACGCTCGCCTTCTGCTGGGCACACGTGCGCCGGCGCTTCTACGAACTCGCCGCGGCTGGCCCAGCGCCGATCGCGAGCGAGGCGCTCCGGCGCATCTCAGAACTCTATCGCGTCAAGGACGACATCCGCGGCCAGCCGGCAGACGCACGTCGTGCCGCGCGCCAGGAAAGGAGCCGGCCCATCCTGGTCGAGCTCGAGCCGTGGCTGCGCGAGAAGCTCGGCCTGATCAGCCAGAAGACCAAGCTCGCCGAGGCGATCCGCTATACGCTGTCACGCTGCGAGGGGCTCACCCACTTCCTCGACGACGGACGCATCGAGGTCGACTCCAATATCGTCGAGCGGTCGATCCGCCCGATCGCGCTCAACCGGAAGAACGCCCTCTTCGCGGGCTCTGACGGCGGCGCCGAGCACTGGGCCGTCGTCGCTTCGCTGATCGAGACGTGCAAGCTGAACGGCGTCGAGCCGCTCGGCTACCTGGCCGACGTGCTCGCCAGGATCGTCAACGGCCATCCGAACAGCAAATTGACGAACTCCTGCCCTGGACCTACATCGCCAAGCCGGAGCTCAAGGCCTTGGCCTGAGAACGACGCTTACCTTAACGAGGCCGGTCTCCAATCCAATCTGAAAATTAACCGGTGGGAAATCAATTTGCGTCAGCAACCGAAATTGGAGAATTGTACCTGCACAGGTCACATTTCGAAATACTAGCGCAACATCTACTTCACGCAAAATAACCTTACGCATTGCGGCAATGTGATACAGCTTTGGCGACGCCCGACCTGCGGTGACGGCATGGCGAGCCTGGTACCTGACAGCTCTGTGCATCTGTATGCCAATCACAACATCCAGCGCAAAATGGCTGCGGAGAGAGATTATGGAACGCCCGCGGATCCTTAGTCTCGTCGATGCATTCCCCGAGGCACCCAGGGAGGCGTTTGCGGTCGAGTTCAGCCGATTTCTCGACAAGGCTGACGGCATTGCTCAATCCGAGCGGTTGTTTGACCTTTTATCCGCCTTTGCCCTGAATTTTGATTGCCCGTGGACCTCCTATGGGTCTCTTGCACCTGACTAACGGGGTTTAAAGCCCGATGATTCTGCGCGCATGGTTCTGGAGGATGCAGTCATGCAGTCGGCAGCTGGACCGCCAGCAGGATCAGCGAGCGGATCATATGGGCGATCTTGTCCAGTTCCGTACGACAACAATCGAGTTTGATGTGGGGCGCAGCCGTACATTTCCCGATAGACTTTTGAGAAATGTGATGCAGAGACGAATCCGCACGCTACAGCTATCTCTATAACGGGCAGGTTCGAGCTTCGAAGCAGCAAGTGCGCGCGCTCGAGACGCAGTTCCAGGTAGTAGCGGCTCGGACCTCGTCCTAGTTCACGCCTGAAGAGTCGCTCAATTTGGCGGCGTGTAAGGCCAGTCGCTGCCACCAGTCCATTTACCGACTTGGGATCGCCGATATGTGCTTCCATCTGATCGATGACTGTTATCACTGCCTTGTGATTGCATCGTACGCGGGAATTCGGCGGCAAGCGTTGACGGTCCCCAACAGAGCGGACACGACACGCGATGGCCTTCTCACATATGCGATTTACGACGGCAGCTCCATGATCGCGTCCAACCAGATCCAGGAATGTATCAAAGGATGCGCCTGCGCCAGAGCAGGTATACAGCTCACCATCTTCCTCGAATGCGGCTTGCGTAGCTATAACGCTTGGAAACTTCTCCAGGAATAGCGGGAATTGCTCCCAGTGCACGGCGCAGCGGCGACCTTCTGCCAGGCCCGCTCGAGCAAGGACTAGGGTTCCGCCACCTATGCCGATAAGGCGCGCGCGACGGTTGCGGCACTCTCTGAGCCAGGCATCCAACTGGCTGTCATGTCGAGGGAGGGAACGGCCTCCACACACTATCGCGACCGTGGCTGGGTTTGATCGAAGGCGGTCACGCTCCGATCGCAATGCGGCGGCTGAGCTTATGGTGATGCCGCAACTCGACACCACCGGTTGTCCGTCGCCCGAAACAACCTGCCAACTATAGGCGTTTCGTCCCGTCGCTTCGTTAGCCAGCGTAAGCACTTCAATCGCGGAGGAAAAAGCATGCAGGGAAAAAGCGGGAAGCAGGTAAAAGTTAAACCTGCCGGGCATGGTTTCCAGGCCTTGCTTTCGGGCCTCGTTGTATCGACCCGAGGAGCCCCGCGCTGCGTCAAGCGGTGTCAGCCGTTGCAAAATCGAAACCCTGTCTTCACACGAGTAGCCTGAGTACGTTCATCGTTGCCGGACCAAATTCTCACGGCGCACCCCCAGAATTGTTCGATGTCGCTCAGAAGCCGCGGCCCAACACCTGATGGTGGCTACGCTACGCGGCCTCGAAAAGATTCTCGCACAAGCCGAGCCTTTTCGCCGGCCGCCAGCCCAACGTCGACCATATCAGGCCCGACGAGTTCTTAGGCTTATAAGAGATTTCGTTCCTCAAGTACTTTGCGAGCAACCCTGAAGCACTCTAAAGCCTGTGGCACGCCGCAATAGATGCCAACTATGTGAATCGCAGCACGGATCTCGTCCTTTGAGACACCATTGTTGATTGCGCCACGACAATGGGTCTCCCATTCGTGCATCTTCCCTAAGGCGCCGATCATGGCCAGGTTCATCAGCGATCTCGTCTTTGGATCGATTGCTTCATCTCCCCAGCCAAATCCCCAACACCAAGCCGTCATCGCTTCCTGGAACGGGCGGGTGAATTCGTCTGCCGACGCGAGGTTTTTCTCAACGTACTCGGCGCCAAGTACGGCCTTTCTTTTGGACAGGCCCAATTCAAAGAGATTTTGTTCCATTCTGTCCTCTATGTGCGAACGGGCCGGCATCACCTTTGCTCATCTTTCCAGTAGATACCCAGATCATGCCGCCGTTGGTGGAAACGCTCGATATTATTGACAGCGCCGGTCTTGGCTTCCGCTACGACAAAGGCCATGATCGTCTCGAAAAGCGCGGTAACAGCAACGGTAGAGGGAAAAAATTGCGGGGTGTTGGTGGGTATGACGAAACGCTGATCTGCCCGGACGAGGATCGGCGATGCCGGGCTGTCAGATATGCCAACCACCTTGAGGCCGTAAGAACGGGCGACTTCGACAGCCTCGATGATCTCGCGTCGATATGGCTTAAATGTCATCGCCACCAGGATGTCGCCCTTCTCGGCGTGGACCAGTCCGTCAATAGGCAGGGACCCTTCACGCGGGATGGCGACAACGCCGCCTACGGCCATGCTCGCAAGATAGGCGAAGTTTCGGGCAATGGAACTGGCGAAGCCTACGCCAAGCACATATGTCATTCGCGCACTCACGATAGCGTCGGCGAGCTTCTTTATCTCGGTTGCGCTCGTACCAGTAAACAGACCCTCAATATTCTCTATGGATGTCGACGCCATCTGGCTGTAGAGGCTGGCGAGCTTGCCGCCCTTCGAAAGTGACTGAAGCCATCGCGCTCGGTCCGGAAAGTCGTCGCGCCCTCGCATGACTTGTTCTCTAAAGGGTCTACGAAAATCCTCGTACCCTTCAAAGCCCAGAGCGCGGGCCATCCTGACCAAAGTATTTGGCTTGATATCGGCGCCCTGCGCCATGTTTCTGATCGACGTGATGCTGATCAGATTTGAGTTCTCAAGTACATGGGTAGCGGCCTTGTGCAATTCCGGTGTGAACGAAATGAGCCGCCCTCTAATCTCTTCCAGAACCGCGGCCGCGGACCTTTCGGATGGTACATTCATTCGCTTCATGGTTGACATCCATACAGTTGTTCGGTAGCGTTGTCTATAGCGTGTTTGCTCGGAGAAGGCACATGAATGTACGCGATGCACGCGTTGAAAGCACGGGTGTGCGTGCCCCAGCTTGTGGAATGGCATAGCCTCTGAAAGTTGCTTTCCCGCGCCGAAATGAACGAGCTTCTGCCGGCAGACCACTAACGCAGCTGAGCCGCCCTCCAATTGCAAACGATCAAAGTCTTGATCAGCAAGCTGAATGAATATGCCGAATCTCGATATCGCCTCGTCAATTGCCGAATGGGCCGGGCGCTATAGGGGCGATATGTCTCCCACAATCGAAAGGGAGGCGCGCCGAAGCCTTGTCGATACCGCATCTTGCATGTTTGGCGGCAGAACTACAGCCGTGTCTGCCCTGGCTGAGAAGGCGATATCGTTAGAATCCGGAGAGGGTGCGGTTTCGATTGTTGGTGGCGGCATGCTCAGTGTCGGTGGGGCTGCCTTTCTCAATGGCGTGCGCTCCCATGCTCTCGATTTCGACGATTACGAATTCGTCGGCTCGACGCACCCCAGTGCACCGATCCTTGCGGCGCTTCTTGCCGTTGGCTTTCGCGACGGCTTGACCGTTGGCGATATCCTTCGAGCCTGGACGGTCGGATATGAGGTTATTGTTCGTCTGGGTGAATCTCTCGGCTTCGGGCACTACCTGTCGGGATGGCATTCAACATCCACGCTTGGTCCGATCGCCGCTGCCGCCGCATGTGCTCACGCCATGGACCTGCCAAGCGAACGCATTGCGGCCGCGATGAATATGGGGTCCAGCGTATCTGCGGGGCTTCAGCATCAGTTCGGAACAGACATGAAGGTTGCCCATGTTGGCTTAGCTGCCAGGGGCGGAGTATTTGCGGCTCAGTACGCGAGGGTCGGAGCGGTAGCAGCTTCCGGCCTTGTTTGGGACGGCCCTTTGGGCTTCCTGGCGAATTTTGGGACGCCCACGTCTCCAGGAACTCGGGCGGTCCTTGCGACCAGAATCATCGGGCAAGGAATTATGGACCATCCGGTTGCGCGAAAATCTTGGCCAAGCTGTTCCTATACCCAAAGGCCGATCGAGGCAGCTATCGGGCTACGCGAGAATCACCAGATCGATCCCACATCGATCGCTTCGATAGCGATCCACAGTCCCGCGCCTTTCGTGCGAGTTGTGTCGATCGCCGAACCCACGACATCCGCGGAGGCGCGGTTCTCAGTTCGGTATTGCGTCGCAAGAGCAATGTTGTGTGGCGTGTTGACCCCTGCTGATTTCGAACCGGCAGCGCTGAGCGAGCCGGACACTCGGGCCCTGATGCTGAAAGTGTCGATCGTACCTGAACAAGTCCCGGATGACATCCAAGATCTATCGCCAGAAGCTCCCGACCGCCTTGTCGTTACATTGCAATCAGGGCAGCGCCTCGAAAAAGCCGTGGCTTATGTGCGCGGAGGGCCCAAGAATCCGATGACGGACGCCGATCTGACACGAAAGGCCAAAGCTTGCGATGCTCCTGCCGAGCTTGTCGGTCTTTTGGCCGAAGGTGCTTTGTCCATTCCTATCAGGTCGACGGCCATCTTTTAAAGCTACCGCAGGGCTCCGTCCGGTCAACGTCGTTTCATCCTCACTGGGATGTCCAAGCAATTCTCCGAATCCGAATTGACTCAAAAACGTTTGTACGCCAGGTTCTCTGCGGGAAAACAATCGTTCTCTAACCGCCGGTCGGTTCCACGGTTGTGATGGCCAGGGATGGCGAACCCCATCCCAAAAAAGAAAAAGCGGTTAAGCTCAGGGGAGTGAAACATGGACAGACGCAGCATGTTATCGGCGATGGGGGCCACGGCCGCCGCATCGCTCGTGGCCAAAGGCGCCAAGGCCGAGGAGGTCACCTCGACCTTGGATGCGATAATGAAGCGCGGCCACTTGTTAGCCGGCGCGCGATACGATTATCCTCCGGGCAGCTTCGCTGACGCGCAGGGCGTCGTGCAGGGCTACGGACCGGATGTGGCGAGGGAGTTCGGCAAGCACTTGGGTGTCGAAGTCAAGTTCGTGCAGACGACGTCGCAGACCCGAATCCCGCTCTTGCTGAACGGGCAGATTGATGCCGAGTTCGGTCCTACCACAAACTCCAAGATTCGCGAGGAAGTCGTGGACTTTTCCTTGATCTGGAACACCGAGCAGGCGGTCATACTTGTCCGGAAAGGTGAACCGACGGACCCCAAGGCTTACGCCGGCACGGAAAAGACGATCGGCGCGACGCAGGGCGCAGTCTATATAGGCTACTGGAGAGCGACCAATGCTGGCGCCAAGTTCAAGCTCTTCCAACAGTATCCGGAACTGCTGCTGGCCGTTGCCCAAGGGCAAGTGGACTGCGTTCTGATCGACTCCTTGCAGGCGGAGCTGATGATCGAAAAAATGTCCGACGCGAAGCTCGCGGTGGGCGAGCCTTTCTATCGGGACTCCAGCGCCATCATGGTTCGGCAGAACGATTCGAAATGGCGCAACTGGGTGAACTGGGGCCTGCAGCGCCTTTGGCTTGAAGGCAAACTCCAGGAGATCTACCGCAAATACTACAACGAAGAGCCAGGGTTCGTGTTGTGGCAGCCAGGCATGATGCAGCCTGGCGTAGCGGAAGTGCACGGCCCCGATAAGTGGTAGCTTCCAGACAGACATGAACGCAGGTCGGCCGGACCAACAAGCGCCGCGAAAGCCGCGCCACTGGTCGACCTGAGTGATCGGGGCTTGACGCGGAACCCTACGGAAACCTCATGCATCTCGACTGGGGAATAATCTGGGAGTACCGAGCTCTGCTGTTCCAGGGTTTGGGTACGACGCTCCGCATATCTCTGATCTCGATAGCTCTGTCTTTTCTGATCGGATCGGTTGTCGGCTGCTTGAAGGTTACTGCGGGCTTCCATCTCAGAAAGTCCTTAGATACGTGTGTAGAAGTCATCAGGGATATACCAGTAGTTGTAAAATTATTTGCCATATATTACGCCTTCGGGATCGATGCATCCATTTCCGGCGTGATAGCTTTAACGTTGCATCAGGGCGCCTATATCTCTGATGTTGTGACCTCAGGAATCCGGGCTCTTCCCACAGGGCAGTGGGAGGCCGGCATCGCTTCCGGCCTGTCAGGCCGACAGGTATTTACGAGGATCATACTGCCGCAGGCGATCCGGATCACTGTACCGCCCCTGACCAGCCAATTTATCCAAGTCGTGAAGAATTCATCGACTGTGATGCTGATCGCGATTGAAGACCTCACGTTCATGACCCAGCAGATCGAGCAGGAGACGTTTCGCGGCATGGAGGCCGCGATCGCGGTGACGGTCCTGTACCTGATGCTTGCTTTGCTGATAGCGGGCGCGATGAGCGCTGTCCAAGTGCTAATGGACCGGGAACGCCGATGAATCTCGATCGCCAGCCAGAGGATGCCGATCGCCGGAAGGCGGTTATTTGGTACGGTTGCCTCGCGTTCCTGTGCTTTGTGGGTGCTTGGAAAGCGGCTGGGTTTCGCTGGGCTCCCATTTGGCCGAGCGCCGGCCTGATCGCGCAAGGCCTATGGCTATCAATTCAGCTCTCCATCCTGTCCACTGCGATCGGACTGGCGGCCGCGATACCTTTGGCGGTGGCGCGCGTCCACGGTTCGTCTTTCGCCAGGATTCCGGCGGTTTTCCTGATCGAGATCGTTCGCGCGACGCCCGAGTTGATGGTGATATTTTGGGTCTACTTCGGCGCTCCGGCCATCACGGGTCAACCAATCGACGGTTGGACAGCGGCGCTGGTGGCAATGTCGATAATCGCGGCTTCGTACCTGGCTGAGGTCATTCGAGCTGGGTTGTATTCCGTGGACAAGGGTCAATGGGAGGCCGCTGCGTCGACGGGCTTGAACAACTGGCAATCCTTCAAATGGATAATCCTGCCCCAGGCTATTTCCAACATGATGCCAGCCCTTCTGTCGCAAGTGATTATGCTTTTCAAGACAACGTCTCTCGTCTCAATGGTGGGGGTAATTGATTTCTTTAGAGCAGCGCAGATCACAAACAGCAACACCTTCAGTCCGTATGCGATCTATACTTTGGTTGGCATTGGATATTTTATCATTTGCGGCACCCTCTCCTTGGTCGTGAAAAGGTGGCGAGGGCGGGTTTCCGCTGTAGGTGCTTGAGCGATCGGAAGCATAGGGAATGGATTTCGTTACATGACGATTCAGTCGATCATTCGGTTCTCCAAGGTCAGCAAGAGCTTTGGAACCGCCCAGGTGCTGCACGAAATCGATCTCAATGTGAGGGAGCGCGAAGTCGTCGTTGTGTGCGGCCCGTCCGGCTCGGGAAAGTCAACGCTGACCCGATGCATCAATGGCCTGGAAACGTTTCAGACCGGGTCTTTGCGGGTCCTTAATCACAATCTGAACGCAGCCAAGAAGAACCTTCGGCAGCTTCGTTGCGAAGTCGGAATGGTCTTTCAGAATTTCAATCTGTATCCGCATCTCGACGCGATCGACAACATTACCCTGGCACCCCGCCTGGTGCGTGGGACCGCCAGGCGAGAGGCGGAGGAGCGCGCTCACGCGCTGCTCAAACGCGTCGGCATAGGCGACAAGGCCCGCGAGTTCCCGGGCCGCCTTTCGGGCGGGCAAAGGCAGCGCCTCGCGATTGCCCGCTCACTGGCCATGGACCCAAAGGTGATGCTTTTCGACGAGCCGACATCCGCCCTTGATCCGGAGATGATTTCAGAAGTGCTGGATGTCATGGGTGAGCTCGCACAGGCGGGCATGACCATGGTTGTCGTGACGCACGAAATGGGATTCGCGCGCAAGGTCGCCGATCGCATCGTTTTCTTGGATTCCGGGCGAATAGTTGAAGAAGCTGAGCCGGAGCAATTTTTCACCGCACCGACGGACAGGCGGGCAAAGGACTTCCTGTCAAAGATTCTTTCCCACTAGGGAAGCGGGAACAGCCGCGGCGTGCTCACGCTCGGCGGCATCGGCTGTGCCCACCTAATTCCTCAAAATCTCATTAGGAGGCTCCCCGTAAGGCTGCTCGCGCAAGCTTGGCCGCATGGCCCGCTATGGTACAATTTTTCGATTTATCATTGACAAACGCACATCTGTCCTATTAGGTTTTGAGACCATTCGATTAGGAGAACTGACAATGAGCGTATCTCATGCGCGCGTGGTGATTATTGGTGGCGGGGTCATGGGCTGTGGGTTGGCCTACCACCTGGCGCACGAGGGGTGGACAGACGTAGTTCTCCTGGAGAAAGCCGAGTTGACGTCGGGGTCTACCTGGCATGCAGCAGGCCAGATTACCCATTCGACATCGAGTTTCTCCTTAGGCAAATGCGTTGGCTACAATATCGATCTCTACTCCAAGGTACTGGAGCAAGAGACTGGCCAGTCGGTGACTTGGCATGGCTGCGGGTCGCTGCGGCTCGCCTACACTGACGATGAGCTCGATTGGCTTCGTCAAACCCTGAGCGTCGGCAAGGCTCTTGGGTTCACCATGGAATTGGTGGGACCACAGCGCATAAGGGAGCTGCATCCATTCTACAATCTCGAAGGCGTTCAAGCCGCGCTCTACACACCCGATGATGGGCATGTGGATCCCTCCGGCGCTACATTCGCCTTGGCTCAGGGCGCGAGACAATTTGGTGCCAAAATTATTCGGCAGTGCCGCGCCACCGACATCAAGCGAGAGCCGAACGGCGAATGGAGGGTCTTCACGGAGCAGGGCGAGATCGTTTGCGAACACGTTGTCAATGCTGGCGGCACCTATGCCCGCCAGGTTGGGAAGTGGGTGGGTCTCGACGTGCCCATCACGTCGATGACTCACCACTATCTGATTACGGATACCGTGCCGGAATTCATGTCCCTAGAAAGGGAGCTGCCCGTCATCAGAGACGACCAGCTTGTCTCCGGTTACATCCGAATGGAGCAGAAGTCCGGCCTCATCGGCATTTATGAGAAGGCCAATCCGAATGCGGTTTGGATCGACGAATGTCCTTGGGAGGCGGAACACGAACTTTTCGAGCCGCATTATGACCGGATTATGCCGTGGCTAGAGAACGCCATGGGCCGTATGCCTGTGCTTTCCCAGCTTGGCATCAAACGAGCCGTTCACGGGGCGATTTCGCATCCGCCGGACGGCAACCCGCTGATCGGGCCAGCACCGGGGCTCAGGAATTTTTGGCTGAACTGCGGTTGCCAAATCGGTATCGGTTGGGGCCCAGGGCTGACACGTGAACTGGCTCGCTGGATGGTCCACGGTGCGTCGGACATCAACATGCGCGACTACGATCCGCGGCGCTTCGGCCGCTTCGCCGACCAGGGATATCAGGTTACAAAGGCGAAAGAGGACTACCTTCTGCGCCATGAAGTTCCGTTCCCTCACCTCAACAGGCATGCCGGCAGGCCAGTCAAGCCCAGCGCCCTCTATGAACGCCTCAAAAGTCGGGGTGCTGTGTTCGAAGAAGTCTACGGATGGGAACGTCCGCGCTGGTTCGCGCGCGACGGTGTCGAGCAACGAGACTACTATTCTTTCCGCAGGCCCGCTTGGTTTCCTCTTGTCCAGCAAGAGGTCAACAGCGTGCGCGAGTGCGCCGGCGTGATAGACATTTCCGCGTTCACCAAGGTTCAAGTCTCTGGACCGGGAGCGGCCAAATTCATCGATAGGCTCATCCCGAACAGGCTGCCTTCGAAGCCCGGTCGCATTGCGTTGACTCACCTGTTGAATGAGAACGGTCGCATCGAGTTGGAAACGACCATTGTTCGCCTCGCCGACGATCGCTTCTATTTCACCTGCGCGGCGTTCTTCGAGCAGCGCTTGCTGGACTATCTGAGGTTCGCTCGCACTGATCACGACGATGTAACCATCACCAATCTGTCTGATGCCTGGGGAGCCTTGGCTCTCAATGGACCTCGCTCCCGCGAGATCCTGGCCCCGAACACAAGCGCTGCCTTGACCAACGAGGCGTTCCCCTGGCTTACGGCCCAGGAGATCGAGATCGCAGGGGAGAAGGTATGGGCGTTCCGGATGTCCTACGCGGGCGAGGTGGGCTGGGAGTTCCATGGACCAAAAGAGAGCATCCCGGCCGTCTACGATGCATTGCATGAGATTGGCGATGCCATGGGGCTGATCGACTACGGCTCTTTCGCGATGAACGTCATGCGATTGGAGAAGATGTTCAAGGGGGCTGGCGAACTTACCAACGAGGTCACTTTGCCGGAGGCCGATGTGATGCGCTTCGTCAAGACCGACAAGGCTGAGTTCAGGGGCAAGCAGGCCACACTGGCCGCTCTGGAGAAGGGCCCGTCGTGGATCTGCGCTTATCTGCAGATCGAGTCCGACGGGGTGTCGGATGGAAATGGCGGCGAAGCCGTGCTGATGGGAGACCGTCAAGTGGGATCGGTGACCTCGATCGCCTACTCGCCGTCCGTCGGCAAGATTCTCGCCTTTGCCTACGTGTCGCCCGATGTCGCGAGCCCGGGAACAAAGGTGGATGTCACGATCATGGGTGAAATCCGGAAGGCGGAGGTGCTGGGCGAGCCGGCTTTCGATCCCGACAATGTTCGCCCCCGCGCCGATGCAGGCGCAGACAGCCAGAGGAAGAGGGTGGCGGCCAATGCTTGACAATTCAGTTGCGCAGCCGGCGCAGAAGCAGTGGGTCGACAGGGCGAAAGGTGTGCTGCCCGGCGGTGGATTCGGTAATTTCGACCCGTCGATCGTCATTCGCGAAGGCCATGGCGCTCGCGTCTGGGATGAGGACGGGAAGGAATACGTCGACTACCTCATTGGCTCGGGACCGATGATCCTGGGACACGACAATGAAGAGGTCGTTGAGGCAATTCGAGAGCAGGCAGGAAAAGGACTGACGTTTTTCGCCAGCAACAGGCACGGTATAGAGCTTGCCGAAGCGATATGCCAAGCCTTGCAGTGTGCGGAAAAGCTACGATTTGTTTCGAGCGGTGGCGAGGCAGACATGTTCGCGATGCGCCTTGCTCGCGCGCATACTGGTCGGGACCTCATTTTAAAATTCGAAGGCGGCTATCATGGCATGTCTTCAGATGCCCTGATCAGTGTCTTCCCCGACAGACTGGAGAACTATCCAAATGGCGTTCCGGATTCAGCGGGAATACCCGAACAAGTCCGCGAAAGCATCTACGTCGCGCCGTTCAACGATCCGGATTTTATTCGGCAGTTCCTTGATGAACATGGCGAGAGAATCGCTGGTGTGATCGTTGAACCGCTTCAGCGCCTGATTCCTCCGGAGCCAGGATTTCTCGAAGTGTTGCGCGAAGAAACCTCGAAGCACGGGATCGTGCTAATTTTCGATGAGGTAGTTACCGGATTCCGTTTGGCCTACGGCGGGGGACAAGAAAAGTACGGCGTTGTGCCGGATCTTTGCACCGTCGGCAAAATCGTAGGCGGCGGTCTCCCGCTTGCCGCGGTGGTGGGCCAAGCAGACATCATGGCTCATTTCGACAAGAGCGTGGTCGGCAAAGATCGCTTTACCCTGCAGATCGGAACCCTGAGCGGCAATCCGCTTGCAGCCGTTGCCGGCCTGAAGACGCTCGAAATCCTTCGCCGTCCGGACAGCTATGACCGGCTTCGCAGAAATGGGGAGGCCATCATGGGCTTCCTTAGGGATGCTCTCGATCAAACAGGAGTCGATTATCAAATCGTTGGGGATCCTGTTCTTTTTGATGTCGTATTCACTAAGCGTTCGGTGAAGTTCTACAGAGATGTTCTCAAGGCGGACAATAGTTTGGCAGGCAGGTTTAATGCTCGGCTCCGTCAGCATGGAATCTTTAAATCGCCGGGCAAGATTTATCCTAGCCTTGCTCTCTCCAGCAGCGATCTCGCTTGGACGCAGAACGCGATAATGGCGGCCGCCAAGCAACTGTCCGCCGAATAAGCGGTGCTACGCGATGAAACCGCGATTCGACAATTGTCGTCCTGCCACATCGCGTTGCCCTTGCGCTGAGAAATGTAGCTGGCTTCCGGGCGATCTCGCTATTCTCCCGGGTTCAAGTTCTCGTGGATCGACTAAAGGAAAAGAGTTCAGTGAAGATCCTGGTGCCCGTGAAGCGGGTCGTGGATGCGAATGTGAAGGTTCGCGTGAAGGCTGACGGTTCGGCGGTGGAACTTGCCAACGTCAAGATGGCGAGGGTTCGTCAGCGGAAGATTGAGCCGACACACGCAAATCCGGGTGACCTTCATAGCAGGTCGCGCTCCTCTAGCGCGGCTACGGGCCGCAAGAATATCACGCGCATGTGGCCCGTTCAGCGCGAGTGCGCCCCAGTCCTCACACAGGATCGCGATCGTAACCGCCTCGTCGACCTTTTTGTTCATTGCCAAATAATTCAGCAGACGCTGCTCAAAGAAGGCTCTGAAGTAGAACTGGTCATCGGCGAAGCGAACGATGGTCGTCTTGAGCTCAATGCGGCCATTGTCGTTCAGCAGATGCGCCAGCGCGATTCGGCCAGGCTTCGACGGCAGCCGGTTCGCCACAAGCCGGTCGAGAAAGCGTGCCCGTCTGGAGCCGACACCTCAATCTTGGTGAAGGCGGAAATATCTATCAGCCCGGCCCGTTCGCGCACGGCGCGAACCTCCTCCCCGCGAGATGGTGCCAGGGCGGGGCGGCGGAATGAATAGTGGTCGCGCTGCTCAAGCCACCGCGAGGGAACGAGAGCGGCCGCTCCCAGCCGTAGACATTCGAACACCGCGCTTTTCCTTCAAACGGCCGTAGAGTGCGCTCGGCTTGACACGACGGCGCACCGTGCGGTGGAGATGCTGCCGGCATTCACTTCGCAAACGATCTCGCCCTGCTCGGAGAATACCCCCCATTCGCCATTTGGCCGGGCTTTATGTCAGTCACCCGGCACTGGCGGGTAATCGTTGCGCCGATCTGGCGCGCACCCTTGGTCAGCGTGAAAGTCGCACCTGCCGGGTCCATATGGCCGTCATCGGGTTTGTAGAGCGCGATCCGGCGCTGACCAACGAGGCGTTTCCATGGCTGACTGCATAGAAAAATCGAGGTCGCAGGCAACAAGGTGTGGGCGTTCCGAATGTTCTATGCCGGCGAGCTCGGCTGGGAGCTCCACGGTCGGCGCGCGAGCCAACCCTATTCTCTAGGACGCCCTGCAGGAAGCCGGTGCGCTTGCCAACTAACTACGGTTCGTTCGCGATGAACGTGATAGCCGTTAGAGGCCGTTTGGAAAATCGGAAAAATTGGGATTTCGTCTGAGGCTGGTTTGTGATTCAAGCTGGGGATGTGGACCGAACAGAGCCGTGGCCGGATGGCCAAGATCGCCAAGAAGACCAAGCGCTACCCGTCCGATCTGACGGACGAGGAGTGGGAACAGATCGCGCCGCTGATGCCCAAGCCTGGGCGTCGCGGTCGTCCGCGCGAGGTTGAATTCCGTGAGGTGATCAACGCGGTGCGCTACCTTGTGCGCTCGGGTTGCGGCTGGCGGATGCTGCCGATCCATTTCGGCGCCTGGCAGACGGTCTACGGCTGGTTTCGCGAGTTGGCGCGGCGCTTTCCAGACCATCCAAGACGTGGCGCTGATGCTGGATCGCGAGCGGGCCGGGCGCGAGGCCAGTCCCACGGCTGGCGTGATCGACAGCCAGTCGGTCGAGGCCCGCAAGCGGAAACAAGAGGTTGCGACGCCGGCAAGAAGATTGTCGGCTGCAAGCGACACGTTGCCGTCGATACGGATGGGTGGCTCTTGATGGTCAACCTCACCACCGCCGACATCTCCGACAGCGCCGGCGCTCAGGCGATTCTGGATGGTATCCGCAAGCGCTGGCCCTGGGTGAAGCATCTGTTCGCCGACGGCGCCTACGACCGGATAAGGCCGCCTATCTGGACTTCGTGGTAGAGATCATCCGCCGATCCGACGACCAGAAGGGCTTCCAGATCCTGCCCCGCCGCTGGGTTGTCGAGCGCACCTTCGGCTGGATGACAAGATGGCGCCGCCTCGTGCGCGACTACGAGCAGCGCATCGATGTCTCGCAAGCCATGATCCTCGTCGCTATGGCCGGCAATCTTATCCGCAGAAACACTCATCCCTGAATTCAAAACGGACTCTAAGACAGCTCACTCGTATCTTGGCGATCGGATCGGTTGTCGGCACGTTGCTGCAGTCGCTTGGGCAGGATGAACATGCCGCCGGTGATGATGTCGAAGCGACCGTCCTGCAGGCTAGGGACGAGCGAGCCCCATTCCGTCACGATCGGCTCGACCTTGGTGATGCCCATCTTCTTCAGAATGTCGAGCGTCGTATTGACCAAGCCGAGCGGCTCTTTGTTGTCGCGCGGATAGGCCCAGGGAATCTCGTTGGAGAAGCCGATCCGGATCGTCTCTCCGTTCTTGATCTTGCCGAGCGATGAAGCCCAGACCCAGCGAACGGTCGATTTGGAGCCCGCTTCCCGCATCAGCAGATTGCACAAGACGAGCGCGTCATCAAACGAACGGGCTTTAACATCGGAAAGCTCCGCCTTCCACGCTGAGGGCCCGTCGGCGCGGGAAAGTGGAGCAAATCAGTTGTCCTGGACACGTTGGGGCCTTCTGCAACGAGGGCGAAGCGGGACCCAGTTTGACCGTGCAATGTGCTGAAGGGTGACCCATTGTCCCAGTGGCGACCTGGGCCATCTCGTTCCCAGATGATGAGCATAAAATAACTGTATTTGCTCCGAGCCGCCGCGCAATTGATCATCAAAAAATGAAGAAGCCTCGTTCAAGCTTGGGCCACTTGTGACCTCGTCAAGGTGGCACTCGCCGCAGGAAGCTAAGGCTAGTAGACGCGGAAAACGGCGTCGGGACGGAAGTCCATAGGAATCGCTCAGTGGGTTCCCGACGACATCGGAACCGGGCGTAAACGCAGGTGCACGATCAACGTTGAGAAAAAGGGGAACCGCTGTGACACGAAACACTTACTTGCTCGATGGTCTTCGCTCTGGCCTAACGCCGATCGAGAACCACCTGATCGATGGCCACGTCGATGGCCGCGTCAGTCGTCGCGAGTTTTTGCGGCACGGCAGTGTGCTTGGCCTGTCCCTGCCGTTTCTTGGCCAGGCTACGCTGGTGGTTGGCCTCGGCGCAACACCGTCCGTAGCGAGAGCGGCCGTCCAACCCGGTTCCACCATTCGAGTTGCTTGCGATGCGCCGCAGACCGTGGTCGACCCCGTCCTGAATGGCGACACGGGGGGGGTCCTGATGCTCAATCAGGTCGGTGAGTTCCTCTGCATCGACGGGCCAGACCTTGTGCTGAAGCCCTGTCTTGCGACAAGCTGGAACCCTAACCAGGACGGCACCGTTTGGACGTTCACGCTACAAAAAGGCGTTAAGTTCCATTCTGGCGGCGAGATGAAGGCCGATGATGTCGTCGCCACTATGGATCGACTGGCGGATCCAAAGAATTCGTCAAACGCGCTTTCCGTCTTCAAGGGCATTTTGCAAAAGGGCGGCACCCGAAAGGTGGACGACTACACAGTCGAGTTCCATCTCGACAGCGCGAGCGGCAGTTTCCCTTACTTGGTGTCGTCCGACAACTACAATGCTATTATCTTGCCGGCGGGCTATTCGGGAAATTTCGAGGAAAGTTGGGACGCCACTGGTCCTTTCAAGATCGAGAAGTTCACTCGCAACGTCGGCGCGAGTTTCGTCCGCAATGATGATTATTGGGGACTAAAGGCGCTGCCGGCGAAAACAGAATTCATCTTCTTCAAGGATATCCGGGCGCAAATCTTTGCGCTGCAGGCCGGGCAGGTCGACATCGTCAACCAGTTCTCCGTGCTCGACGGTGTGGCACTGCTAGGCGACCCGAGCGTTGACATCGTTAGCTTAAAATCCACTGCGAACCAGCCAGTCCACATGCACTGTGACTCGGATCCATTCGGGGATCCACGTGTCCGTCAGGCGGTGGCGCTGTGTTTGGATCGCGAGAAGTTCGTAAAGGGCCTGATGAAAGGCCGCGCCGAAGTCGGCAACGATAGCCCCTTCGCCAAAGTCTATCCCATGACCGATCCGACCGTGCCGCAGCGCAACCAGGACATCCGCAAGGCCAAAGAGTTGATGAAGGCGGCGGGGATGGAGAAGGGCTTTCAGGTGACGCTTGCCGCCCCGCAATATCTGGAAATTCCGGCCTATGCCCAGCTCTTACAGAACTGGGTGAAGGAGATCGGCGTCGAGCTCAAGCTCGACATCATGGACCGGAGTGCCTTTTATGGCGATGTGATCCCCGGCAAATCGCCGTGGCTCGACTCGGTGATGGGCATTGGCGACTTCGGCCACCGCGGCGTACCGAACGTTCTCCTCCAATCGCTATTGATGAGCGACGGCATTTATAATCCGGCCAAGTTCAAGAACAAGGAATATGACAACCTCGTCAACAGCTACACGGCCTCGCTCGATTTGGAGGCGCAGCGGGCGGGTGCAGGCAAGATTCAGCGGCTACTGCTTGAAGAAACGCCGCTGCTGTTCGGCTACTTCTATGACTACCTGATCGCGACCAAGAAGGGCGTCGTTGGCGTCCAGCCAACAGCCATCGGGCAATTGTTCTTACAGGATGCGGGAAAGACATAACGTTGGCTCGGCGAGGGCAGCATTAGCTGCCTCGCCGTACAGGTACATCATTTAAGAAGCGGACCCCGATGAAACGTTTCCTTGCCCGGCGCTTTACCTATGCAATAATTACACTCTTCGTGCTGAGCCTGCTCGTGTTTTTCGGCGGGCAGGTACTGCCGGGCAACGTGGGGCGGGCCATTCTTGGCCCCTTCGCCGATCAACAAGCGGTGGATGCGCTGAACCACCGGCTCGGTGTGGACAGGCCGTTACTCGTCCAGTACGGCTCTTGGCTAGGGCGCTTCCTGCACGGCGACATGGGAGAGTCCCTTGTCTATCGTAGCCCGGTAGCCCTCGTTGTGAAAGCGGCACTGGGCCAGTCGTTGAAGCTAGCCGCGGTGGCATTCGCTGTCGTCGTGCCACTCAGTATTCTCGGCGGGATAGTGGCAGCGCTAAACGTGAACCGTCCAGTTGATCGCATCATTACCCTTGGCGGTCTCTCGGTAACTGTGCTCCCGGAATTCGTCACTGGAATCGTGCTGATCCTGATTTTCGGCGTTTGGCTGCGTTGGCTGCCGGTTTCCGCCGCCTGGCCGGATGGTGCAGGGCCGCTGACACAACTTTATTATCTTATTCTGCCGGCGATGCCGTTGGTGCTGGGGCTTTTCGCCTATATCGCACGGATGGCCCGTGCAGGAACGCTCGATGCGCTTGATTCCGACTACACCCGCACTGCCGTTCTAAAAGGCCTGCCCTGGCGGAAGGTCATCTGGAGGCATGTGCTGCGGAATGCGCTCTTGCCGACGATCACAGTTATTGCGACTCAGACTGCTTTTCTGATTGGCGGCCTGTTGGTGACGGAGAAACTATTCGGCTACCAAGGAGTTGGATTGCTTATTTTCTCTGCCGCGCAGAGCAAGGACTTCCCGATGCTGCAGGCGGGGGTGCTAGTGACTGGCATCGCCTTAGTGGTAGCGACTATGGTTGCAGATCTGCTTTATGCGCTGCTCAATCCCCGAATCCGTCTCGGGGCTGAGTAATGGCCGACCTGACCGCTTCTTCTAGTTGCCAGCCTACGGTGCGGAGCGCGCTGTTAGGCTCGGGCCCGTTTTTGTTCGGCTCCGCCATTCTCGCGTACTGGGTCGTCTGTGCGTTATTTGGTCGCTATTTCGTGCCTCACGACCCGTTTGCCGCTGACATCATGAATGTGCTCGCCCCCCCTTCTACCGAGCATTGGTTCGGCACGGATCAACTTGGGCGCGACATTTTCTCGCGCGTTTTCCTTGGATCGCGCGATATCCTGATCGTAGCTCCGGTCGCCACCTGCCTCGCTACATTATTGGGAACAGCGCTGGGGCTAGTGACGGGCTACTTTCGTGGAATGATCGATGATGTCGTCTCCCGTCTACTCGAGGCGGTGTTGGCGCTCCCCACGCTCATCATTGCCTTGCTGATCATCGTTGCGTTGGGCAACTCGCAGACGTCCGTGATTCTCGTTATCGGATTGTCCTACGCGCCAAGCATCGCCCGCACGGTCCGCTCCGCCGTCTTGTCGGAACGCGATCTTGAATACGTCGCTGCCGCGACGCTCCGCCGCGAGAACGCCGCCCATATCATGTTCGTCGAAATCTTACCTAACATACTCCCACCCATTCTCGTCGAATCCGCCGTGCGTCTCGGTTATGCAATCTTCGCAGTCGCCACGTTGAGTTTCATTGGCTTCGGCCTGCAGCCACCTTCGCCGGATTGGGGGCTGTCGATCGCGACCAACTACGGAATGATCGGCGGCGGCTTTTGGTGGACAGTGCTATTCGATGCATTGGCCATCGCCAGCCTGGTAATCGGGGTAAATCTAATGGCCGAAGGGCTGCATGGAGCGCTCGATGGCTGAACCCGCACTTCACCTCGATCGCCTCTCCGTCGCTTACCGGTCTGGTGGGCGGGACCGCGCCGTGCTGCGCGATGTTAGTCTGCAGATTGCGCCGGGTGAGGCTTATGGGCTCGTCGGCGAAAGCGGTTGTGGCAAGTCCACCGTGGCACTGGCGGTGGTTCGGTACCTTCCGCGGAACGGGAAGATCACCGGCGGGGCGGTGATGCTCGACGGGACGGATGTAATGCGGCTCGGGCCCGAGGCGCTCAGGCACCTGCGAGCAGGAACTGTCTCGATGGTCTACCAGGATCCCAGCAAAGCGCTAAACCCGTCGCTGAAAGTGGGGTGTCAGTTGGGCGAGGTGTTCGAGGTGATGGGCGTCCCTTCTGCCGAGCGCGAAATGCGTTCGCTAGAGATGCTGCAAAAGGTGCGCATCGCCGATCCCGGCTCGGTTATGATGCGCTATCCACATCAACTTTCGGGAGGCATGCAGCAACGGGTGACGATTGCCATGGCACTGGCGAGCGATCCGAAGATGCTGATTCTGGACGAGCCCACGACCGGCCTTGACGCCACCGTGGAGGCTGAGGCCCTCGACCTCATCTCCGATCTTCGGCGCGAGCTCGGCACCTCAATCTTGTTCATCAGCCACAACCTCGCCGTGGTGGCCAAGATGTCCGATCGCGTCGGTGTCCTCTATGCAGGGATGCTGGTTGAGGAAGGGCTGACCCGTGAGATATTGAGTTCTCCACGCCATCCCTACACTGTCTCGCTCTTGCGTTGCCTACCTCGGGGCGGGCAGCGAAAGGACCAGCGACGGCTCGATAACATTCCGGGTTTTCTACCCGCGCCCGGCGCGCTGATCTCCGGTTGCCCCTTCGCGGAGCGCTGTGCGATCGCCGACGACCGGTGTCGCGCGGAAGTGCCGGAACTGCGGGAAGATTGCGGTAGACTCGTGCGTTGCCACTACCCGGATCGGGCCGTCAATATTCCGCGGAGTACGCCAAGCGATCTTGTAAATCTAAAGTCTTCGTGGGGGGCCGCGCCGGTACTTCGGGTTAGCAATCTCTCGAAAACTTATGGTCAGGGGAGCCACGCGATCCGTGCGGTCGCCGGTGTTTCGCTAAGTCTTCTGCCTGGGGAAACACTAGGTCTGGTCGGTGAGTCTGGCTCCGGCAAAACGACGCTAGCGCGAATGCTCTTGGGCTTGGTGCCGCCGGATCCCGGCGGGGCCATCGAGCTTGACGGCAGGCCTCTGGCCGCCAGTCTCGATCGGCGCCGAGATGAAGAGGTGAAAGCGGTGCAGATCGTCTTTCAGAATCCGGATTCAGCGCTGAACCGCTCGCATTCGGTCTCTCGGATCATTGGCCGCGCGTTGCGAAAGCTCGGCGGCTATCGTGGCGCCGACTTGACTGGCCGTCTCAATGCGCTCGTGGCCGCAGTCCGCCTGACGCCTCGACATCTATCGCTCCGTCCGCGCCAGCTTTCCGGTGGGCTCAAGCAGCGCGTCGCCATAGCGCGCAGTTTCGCCGGCGACCCTCGCGTTTTGGTCTGCGACGAGCCTACGTCGGCGCTCGACGTCTCAGTGCAGGCGGCGATCCTGAATCTGCTCGCAGACCTTCAGGTAGAGCGGAATGTCAGCTACCTATTCATCTCTCACGATCTTGGCGTCGTTCGGTATCTTTCCGACCGAATTGCCGTGCTCTACCTCGGGCGGATCATGGAGATGGGGCCATCGGAGAGCGTGTTCGAAGGACCAAACCACCCCTATACCGAAGCGCTTCTTTCGGCGGTCCCCCAACTCGACGGTGCCCAGAATACCCGCATTCGCCTCTCTGGAGAGATCCCCTCCGCGGCCAACCCGCCCAAGGGGTGCGTCTTCCATAACCGGTGCCCACGCAAGCTTGGCGCAATCTGTGAGACCCTGGAGCCGCCGCAGAACGAGGTGCAGCCGGGCCATGTCATCCGTTGCCATATCCGAACAGAAGACCTCCAGCGCCTCCAGCGGCGTGGCATGCTTTCTCCGGTAAGTTGAAGGCGGTGACGCCACCGTCGGCGATGCCCCTTCTCGACAGACTCGATCACAACGCCCACCGCATCGTGCTCCAGGGTGACAGCATGCGAAAGCAAGCCGCGCCCCCCTTGACCGGCACCCGAAACGGCGAACTCAATCATCCATGACCGCAACGAGGCACCCGAGCGGCAGCTTCTCGAAGAAGGCCACCACCTCCTTGCGTCGAAGTTTCTTGCGCAATGTCGGCTCTTCAGCGGCGTTCGCCCCATGCAGCTGAAACACGTGCTTTGACGTGTCCATCCCAGTTCGAATAATCTGATCCACGGACGGCCTCCTTTGCTTGAGATCTTTAACGACCTCACTCTGGCAGATCGATGCCGTGCTGGGGGCCGTCCACACCAACAGACCGTGCTGCCTTCGGCCGAAACGGCGGCAATGTTGTTATGGGCGTTGATGGCGCCGGCCAGATCTCAATGCGAAAGATCGACGGTTGGCACACGCTCCCCGCCAAGCCGCTCGATCAACAGATTGACCTCGCCGCATGAACCGATAATCTCAACCTACCGAGGCTGCTCCGCCGAATTCCAACACGATCCGCTACGGCACCAGGCATGATGGCAAATAATGCGCAGTGATTACCGTCTCCCCATGCCGCCGTATTTCGCCTTCTACGCGTAAGCCATCATCTAAGGCTTCAATAGGATGGGCCATTCGGATTATGGTCGAGTAACTCAGCCAATCGGCTCTGGTTCGCCAAAATCATGGCCCTAGACATTGCGAACTCGCCATTGAAATCGGTATGAACCTAGCCGCGTTTTCCTGGTGGCCGTTTCGTTTGAGTCAACGCGGCCTGGCTCGTTCATTGAGCAGGTCTTGAGGGGCTAAAGCCGGATTAGCGTCGAATTCGATTTCCTCTCACCCTCAGGGCTGTCGCGTGAACTTGACAACATGGCGCTGCCAAACTGAATCACGTCGCCTTGGCCGCTGAGGTGCTGCCTTATGGAGCCGAGACATGCCGCCGGCTTCTGAGGTGAGAGTGGCAGCAGGGGTCAACTCCAATTTTGTCCTTGCAAGGAAGCAGACCTCGACTACCAGCACCATGGACCGGTTCGATGGGACGACCCGAAAAGTATTGACGTTATTATGGCCGCAGCCGCGGCCGGCCGTGAGTTGCCTGTCGCTCAGCACCGGCCTATCCGTAAGATTCACACGCAGAGCTATGAGAAGCAGGTGCACGGTCATCAGTTCCAGGTTGGCGTTAGTCGCTGAATCTCGGCCGCAAAGACGGGAGATTCAACGTTTCGTCGGCCGTCCTAAACTCCCTCGTACCCTCTCAAAGTTCTCTGCTTATTCTCTTCCTGCCTCATCGGGGTGATCCAACAGTTTGGACAGATCCCCATCACCAGGCCCAGGATCCGCAACAGGGCGCTATAGTCGATTTGCGATCTGAATTTCAGATGAATCGAATCGCAAAACTGTATTTGACTGCGGCCTGGCGCGAGATCGATTGTGGGTGTCGTCCAAATTGAGATTTGCACTCCACTACCATTGGAAAACGACCGCTGTTTTCCAGTTGGATTTAGTACTAATTGAAAATTCAAACCGCGCTGTGCGTGCCACGGCCCTCTCTCGCTGACACGAGGCAGAGGAGAAAGGATAGCTGCAATGAGGGTGAGTGAATACGCAGAGTACGATGCCACCGGTTTGGCCTCTCTTGTCGCTGCCGGCGAAGTGACGCCCTCGGAATTGATGCGGCTAGCCCGCGAGGCGCACGACGAGGTCAATCGGCAGATCAACGCTGTGATGGAATTCTACGAAGATGCTGAAACCGTTGCCGGCGCGGACGGAGGGCTCTTCCATGGCGTGCCGTTCCTTCGGAAGGATATCGGTGCCGCCGAAGCTGGCCGCCTCCAGGAAAAAGGAAGCCGACTGTTCAAAGGCTGCCGGCCCGATACCGACAGCTATTTTTTTCGTCGCGCTCGGGAGGCCGGGCTTCGAACTATAGGAAGGACAACAACTCCCGAGCTTGGCTCTTCCGTAATGACAGAGTCCATTCTCAGTGGCGTCACCGGCAATCCATGGGATCTGGAACGCGCCGCGGGGGGCTCCTCCGGGGGAGCGGCAGCGGCTGTGGCCGCCGGCATCACACCTATTGCCCACGGCAGTGATGGCGGCGGGTCAATTCGCATCCCCGCGTCATGGTGCGGCCTCGTCGGACTTAATCCGTCCAGGGGACGTGTTTCAGGCGGTCCCAACAATCAAGACCGTTCGTATGGTCTCACCCGCGAGTTTATTCTGTGTCGAACAGTCCGCGACATGGCCGCGGCGCTGGACGTCTTTTCCGGTCCCCATCCCGGCGATCCGTTTATCATCGTCCAACCGAACCGTCCCTATGTGGACGAACTCTTAAAGCCCACGGGCCGTCTGCGGGTCGGGGTCGCGAGAACGAGTTGGGGCGCGGTCAATCTTGATCAGGAAGTGCTGCGCGCTGTCGAGTCGACGGCAACGCTTCTGCAGAAGATGGGGCACACGGTACAAGACATCGACCCGCCATATGAGCCGGTCGAATACAGCAGCCTATATCTCGACCCGACGACTGCGAGTGGGCTCGAAAAAGCGGCGCGGGCCATGGGGCGCAGCATCACCGCGAACACCTTAGAGCCGGCCAACCTAAAACGGTATGAATTTTGCCGAGACTTGCCTCTTTCCCTAGCGGCGGACGTACAAGAGGCACTCCGGAGAATGCGTTTCCGCGTGGGCGAGGCGATCCATGCGTTCGAAATTTTGCTGACCCCGACAATGCCAATCGTGGCCGTGCCGCATGGCGGCATCTATTCTGCCACGAATCCTGCGGTCTCTGCAGAGGAATACGTGGAAGCGGATACGGCGATTTGTCAGTATACTGGCGTATTCAATGTGACCGGACAACCTTCGGTGTCCTTGCCTTTGGCACAGAGCGCCAGCGGGCTGCCGATCGGTATTCAGATCGTTGGCCGCTTTGGCGACGAGGCCACACTCGTCCGTGTCGCACGCGATCTGGAAGACGCCAGACCCTGGGGCGACCGGCGACCAACGGTTCGAGCAGGAAACAGCTGACTATCACCTCACATGCTTCAATTCTGAAATTCGAGCAATGTTCCGTAATCGAAGCTTCGAATAGACTGACGCACGGAAATAAGCGATCTGACGCAACGTATGACAGGCGTCTCGGCGGTCAATCCGAAGCAGGAAGGATGTGTTGCAACGTTTTAATTACCCATCGACATTTTCGGAGGACTAGATGTTCAAGGGTCGCCAGTTCGACCAGGCAGTGATCCTGCTTTGCGTGCGCTGGTACCTGGCCTATAATCTCAGCCTGCGTGATCTTGAGGAGATGATGGCCGAGCGGAGGATTGCCGTCGACCAGATGACCATTTGCGGCTTGACCGTTCGCACGCTACTGCTGGAGCATTTCGATCGGCCCAAGCGTAGCGTGACGGGGAAGTGGCAAGTCGACGAGACGTACGGATGCATCTTTACCGCGCCATCGACAGTGTCGGCGACGCAGTCGAATTCTGTTCAGCGAGCATCGTGACTTGTTCTCGGCCCACCGGGTCTTCAGAAAAAGCGCTGGCACATCATGGCCGGCCCGTCCACGTCGTCATCGATGGTAGCAAGACCAATCAGGAGGTTATCGTTTCCTGTGACGTCACAAATCGCTTGCAGGATCGTTCCGGGCGTCGGCTGAAGCCGATCCGGAGTCGCAAGACTAAATGCCTGAACAAGCGGATCGAACAGGACCATCGGTGCATAAAGCGCCGCATCCGGTCAATGCTCGGGTTCAAATCACCAGCATCAGCCGCGATCACCCTAAACGGCATTGAAATGGTTGACATGATGCGTGAGCAACAGGCGAGGTTCGCCTTCAATCCGAATTTATCCCTGGCCGAGCAGTTCCAAATCCATGCCGCGTGATTGGCCTCGTGTCAGACCTCCCTGCGCTCCCATTCAGCCGTTGGACAAAACCCCTCACGGCACGATTGGAAGGATGATTTGCGAGGGATGGTCGCGATCGTGGTAGATAGTGTTCTCTGCCACGACCCACCTGGTTTCCGTCAAATTGTTACCGCCTGTATTCAGGTTTCGGCCGAAATGCGGGAAGCTGCTGCTCGACACTTGCACGCGGATGCGGTGGCCAGGCGCGAAGTAATTGCCGGTCGCATGCAGATTCACCTCTATGGGATAGATTTGGCCTGGGATCATCAATTTAGACGGCTTGTAGCCTTCACGGTAGCGCGCCCGCGCGATACCGGTCCTGAGATTGTAGACCCGCCCATCGGGATAGACGTCACTCAGTTGCACAACGAAGTCGGTGTCCACCGCCGAGGATGACACATAGAGCACGGCGCGCAGCGGACCGGTCACCTCGATGCCTGAACGAAGCGGCTCCGTGGTGAACACCAACCGGTCGTCTCGCAGATCCGTCTGGCGCTGGTCCACTGACACGCTGGCGGACTCAAGCTCGGCAGGGCAGCCCGGACCCGGGGGGACTCTGAAGGGCTCAGGGCTGATAACGGGATCGGCAGGATCATAGTGATAACGGTCAGGCGGGCCCGACGCAGCCGCCGTGGATAGCCGGCCGTCACCCTTGCTCGTGTTCGCATGACCGCCGCTGCTCAAATAATAGGGCACAAAGCGTGTTCCCGGCAGCGGCCAGCTGTCGGATGACTTCCACTGGTTCGCTCCAATCAAAAAGTATTGGACGTGCGGCATGTCGAAGCCGCCCTGACCGTCGCGCAGCCAATGATTGAACCAGCGCAAATAGATCGACCACCAATCCAGCCGATTGTCCCCGACATCACGCTGGCCCACGATGTAGGGTGGGGCCTGTTCGCTTTCGCAATGACCGGTGGGAGAGATGATCACATACTGATTCCGCCGCGCTTCCTCTGACAACGACTGCTTCTGGAACCTGTCGAACAATTCCAGCGTGCCTCCAACCGTACCGTCATACCAAGAATCGACGAACAGGGCCGGAACATCGGGGTGCGAGAACTCATCGAAAAGGCCGAACTTGCCCCACCAAGGACCGCCGAGTTCACGCGAGTGCCAATCCCGCCAGTCATTGGGCGGGCCGCCGGCCCGGTCGCCCAAGTCGGCAACAGGGAGGGTCTTCAGCAACTCCCAATAATCAACTTTCTTGAGCACTTCTTGGCGCTGGTTGGCCGACTCGCGAAACCACTGCAGTGTGCAGCCCATATCGTGAACACCGGAAACCAGTTCATCCCATGGCATCGACCGCAGTGCGCCAGCGGCTCCCTGCGGCACGACAGCCTTCAGCGCTGGCGGCCGCCGTTGCGACGTCATCACCTGAGTGATGCCGAGAGCAGAGCAGCCGTAACCGCCGACCCGGCCGTTGGACCAGGACTGCGAAGCGATCCAGGCGACCGTGTCGTAGCCGTCCATGGCATCGCTTTCAGCTAAATGGAAGGTACCCTCGGAACGGAAGCGCCCGCGAAGGTCCTGCACAACGACCGCGAAGCCCTGGCCGGCAAACATCCTGACTGCCACGCTGCGGTGGCTGAACGGACTGGGCTGAAGATAGCCCGCCTTATTGTATTGCGTCCGGATCATGATTGTCGGCAGCGGGCCAGCCACCCCGCGTGGACGATAGATGTCGGCATAGTGACCGACGCCGTCATGCATCGGTATGCGGACGTCCTTCTCGACATCTACTTCGTAACGCGGCTTCGGAAGGGGCACTGGCTGGTCTGTCTGCCCGCTCCGGTTCAACCATCCAGTGCCAATTTCGGCAGCCTCATTCGTGGGCGTTTTCGACCATCCAGTGCCCGTTTGGGCAGCCTCACTCGTAGGGGTTTGGGCAGCCTCACTCGTAGGGGTTTGGGCGGCCGTGCCCGTAGGGGTGGCTAAGACCGCGCTTGCGGACCTGGCGATAGCCGCAGCGGTCGCCGTCAAGCGCTGACGGAGCCGGTATGGTGCATTTTGGACCATCCTGTCCCTCCTCGGTATGGCGAGTTCATGCGCGGTTACACGCACCTCCAGATCCAGGCCCGCGATCGACCAGGGTAAAGCAAGACAGGCGACCGGCCCTACTCCGCCATGCTTGCGGTAGAATGACGGGCAGGGCCAAGTTCCGGTAGAGGGCATGTCCCGTCGGCCAAGAGTTGGCAAGAATATTATCATTATCGCAGTCATCTAGAACTTAGATGGTTGAACACCGCCAGCCTCGCCTATAGGGGATCGATGCAAAATTGCCTGGTTGTGATTCATGGACTGCATCGGCGGGTCGGTGCAGTTTGGCCCGGCGAATGGCGGATTTCAGCGCGGGTTGGTCAGAATGCGGCGCTGGAGCGTCTGGCGCGGAGGGTGAAGTGGTATCACTTTAAGACGCTGTCGTCGCTTCGGCCGCAGGGCGCGGGCTGGCCGCCGTTAGCTTGGCCTAGCATTGCAGGCGCCGCCGCCCGATCACATGCCATTGTCCCCGGTTCCGCAACCGGCACTATGATCGATGCTCGCTGGTGGCGACGCCGCACCGGCCGGGGTCGGCCGACGGGGCGCGGCGAGCTACTTTTCGTGGCCAACTAATGGGCTCGGTGCGAAACAATCGAATCGGAATTTGAGGTGAGGCTGTGCCTTTCCGGTTGATCGATTGTCGAGAGCGTGGCTGAGGGCTAGACGCGGTCGGTATGGTCGGATTCAGTCATTCGAAGAAGTTGGTCAAAGCGGATGATAGACATTGCCGCGATCAAGGCGCGTTTTGAAACGCTTTCGCCTATTTGTATGAGCGCGCCCGACGCTTGTTTGCGGCAACGGAGGCTGAACTCTTCGGGAATTGCGTCGCGCAGTGCCTATTGGACTGGACGCATTCGTCGACCGGGAGGCGGTCGCAAGCCGAAGACCGAGACTGAGCTTGGACTTTTGGCGGCGCTCAGGGAACTGGTGCGGTCGGCGATCCGTGCGATCCCGAGGCGGTCCTGTTGTGGGTCAGCTGAAGCCAACGTCATCTTGTGTGCGCTCTGCCTGAGCGCTGCTTCACTGCAAGCCGGAAATTGGTAGGCCGGTTACTGCGGGAACTCGGCTTCAGCCTTCATGCTAACAAGAAGACGCGGGAGCGCGCGGCCCATCCTGACCGTGATAGGCAGTTTGAACACATCAACGCGAAGATCAGACGGTTCCGGGATGGCAACCAACCGGCCGTCTCTGTCGATTCCAAAAAAAAGGAACTGGTTGGCGATTTCAAGAATGGTGGCCGTCAGCTGCGGCGCAAAGGCGATCCGAAGCCCGTACGCTTTCATGACTTCGAAATCCCCGCACTACGGCAAGGTCGCTCCCTATGGCGTCTATGACATCGCGGCCAACGCCGGCTTGGTCAATCTCGGCACCGATCACGATACCGGCCTTCGCGGTGGAAACGTTCGACGCTGGTGGCTCACCTTGGGCAAGAGCCGGTATCCGGGCGCAACCACCCTGCTCATTAAAATCGCAGCGGTTGTTTTGAGCCGAGGCCTAACTGCTCTTTTCGCGCCGCTCAACCCCCAGCAGAAGCACCGGTCTGTGCAGGCGGACGCAGGGACCGCGAAGTCACGGCCGCTCTGAGGTTATCTCAAAACGAGATAGCGTCGATCCGCAAACTGAATTTGACGTCGATCGCCGCGACGGGTCATAGTTCGAAAGCATGTTCTTGGCGGCATCTACAAAGTTTATCAGCTTGTCGGCTCCGTTACTTTCGGCGCGTGAGGATAGCGGATAAATAGTCACTGTCCGCAAGTTTTAGCCCCGGCATCTCACATAAAAATAGAGGTAACTATCGAGCCATGGGTCTCAGTTGCTGCCGCAGAATGATTAGCAGGGAGATTGAGCACGATGAATCTTGACAGCGCAAAGGAGCTAGCCTCCGTTGTCTTTTCTGACGATTATTTCGAAGCCAGGCAGAAATTCCTGGCGGCTGCGCCGACGTCGCGAGCATACCGATGCAGTACAAACGGACCCTCTGGTGAGGCTCTCTACACGGACGCAGCGTATTTCGGCCCGGCAGACGCCAAGAAACTCTTGGTTCTGGTTTCCGGTACACACGGGCCAGAAGGTTGCATCGGGTCCGCGGCGCAGCTTCTATTCTTGGAAGCCAAATTTCATAAGCGTCTCCCATACTCCACGGCCGTGCTCTTCCTTCATGCGCTGAATTGCTACGGTTTTGCCTGGGATCGCCGAGTTACTGCGGAGGGGGTTGACCTCAACCGGAATTTTGTCGACTTTTCCAAACCGCTCCCCTCGAATCCTGGATACGAGGAGTTGGCCGGGCATTTCGTTCCGGCGGACATTTCCGAGGAGGGATTGAAGCGCGCTGAGATTGCGTTCGCGGCATATCAAGCGAGACACGGCGAATTGAAACTTCGGGAGGCGCGAGGATCAGGGCAATACACCCATCCGGGCGGCCTGTTCTACGGCGGAACCGAGCCTACCGAAGCCAGGCGAACTCTCGAGGAAATAACGAACGAATTCAACGTAGCCGCCCGCGATGAGGTTATCATCATAGATTACCACACCGGACTGGGCCCTTACGGCTATGGGGAACTGCAATGCGAGCAGTCGTCCGGACTAAGCGGCTATGAGCGAGCCGTCCGCATCTTTGGCACGTCTGTAACGTCGCCCGAAGTAGGGAATTCTTCCGCGGAAATTATACCTGGGACCCAAGACGCATTTTGGGAGCGTGTCTTGGGGAGCCGGCACACCTACATTGCTCTTGAATTTGGAACTTACAAACTAAATACGGCGGTGCTGCGCGACGACCATTGGTTATTCATGTATCGGCCAGAAGAGGTTGATTCCGAGCGGGGCCGGCAGATTCGGCAGGTCACCAAATTGCACTACTATCCGCAGGGGTCAGACTGGAAGGAGATGATCGCTTGGAGATCGCACCAGGTGCATCGACAGGCAATCGAGGCACTTGCGTCAGGAAAATGATCTCCCAAGCCTGGCCGGCGTCCGGGCCAATTGAGATAATCTCGGCTTAACGCATACAGGCCACGGAAGGAGCCGGCGGAGAAATTCATTAAGGACATCGGCCGCGCTACCCGCAAACAATATTCGGCGGAAGAGAGGATCCGCATCGCCGCGAGCGCGGCCTCCGATCAACTGAAGGCGAGATCAGACGCCTGTTAGCCCACTTCGAGGGCAACCCCGTCAATTGATCCCGATGGGTCGCATCATCCGCTTCGTGATCGCACGGCGATGTGACAGGAGAAAATGTGCAGAGTGACGTGGAGCGATCTCGACGCCCGCACCCGGACGCTCACGATCCTCGCAAGGACCCGCGGGTCAGGATGGGCAAATGACGTTTGGAGCGTAAAGCGATCCTGTATGTGCAGTCGTCAGCCCATCAGGTCCTGCACAATCCTGAGAGCAGCATGCTTCAGTATGCGACCCGCGATCGCCTGACGGCGCTTGGCTGCTCTCGCGTAGAGACGATCGACGACGATCTCGGCCCGTTCTGCCGCCGGCGGCGTCGCGCGTGCCGGCTTCGACCGGAGGGTCGCCGAGGTCTGCCTCGGCAAGGTCGGTACGGTTGCGGCGCGAGTTGGAACCAGGCACTCATCCGTGTCGGTGAGATCGAGAGCAAGATCGCCGCGCATGATGCCGCGACGCCAAGGCCATCACCTGTGTTGGCAACGGCATCACGGCGCTGGCCACAGACCTTCAGGCTGTCTGGTCGGCGCCAACGACGGACGCCAGGCTCAAGAAGCGCATCGTGCGCACGGTCATTCAGAAGGTGGTCGCCAATTTCGACGATCATGCCTCCGAGATCGTGCTGCTGATCCATTGGATTGGCGGCACCCATACCGAGCTGCGCCTGCCGAAGCGCCGGCGCGGACAGCGCAGCAGCACCTCCACCGATATCATCGCAGCCATCCGGCAACTGGTGCTGATCGCCAGCGATGATCTGATCGCCAGCATTCTCAACCGCAACGGCTTGGTGACCGGGCATGGCAATCGCTGGACACGGGAGCGGGTCACCGCACACAGATCGCATCACAAGATCCCGGATGCGGTGCTGGATCTCGGTCTTGGCTCTGGCGATCGCCTCATGCGTCTTCGACAGTTCCTGTACGTTGTTTATTCCGGCGCGCAGCGGATCGTGATAGCGCTGCGTCGCCTGGATCCTGAGCATGTGCAGGATCACCTGCGCATCCTGGGGATCGTTCTTGTCCCAACTGTTGTGCAAGGCCTCCCGGGTTCGGGCGAGCGCCAGTGACGACACCAGCCGCACCTCGAAGCCTGCCTCAGCCAAACGCCATGCGATAGGGCGATGATAATTGCCCGTCGCTTCGAAGCCGCAGACCACCGGTTGGCAATACGCCTGCAGAATCTCGATCAGCCGGTCATGCTCTGCGCGGGTGTTGAGAACCGGCAGCCGGCTGCGGCGCTTGTGGCCGGAGGCTTCAATCAGGACTTCATTGCGGACCTTGGCGATATCGATCGCTACCAACACCGCATCGGCGGGTATAACATTTGGGCTGGTCGTGGTCGGTCTCTCCGGAATGGGTTGTGAACATTCACATTCAAGAGATCCTTCGACTGGCCATGGCCACCTCGATCGGTGCGCGCCTGCAGCGAAAAAGCTGCGCGCACCGATGTCTCGGTTGCCTCTCATCATTCCTTCGGTAGGTGCTATGGCAGCGAGTTCACCACGCCAGGAGCTGGCGGTTCGGCCGTTCCACTGATCAAGGAAGCGATCGCAAATGGCGAGATATTCCGGGCTCATGCCTTCGAACTCGCCCGCGCCAGGAACGATATCGAACATCGAACCACAAAGCCAAAGCATCCTTGGACCAACGGCCAGGTCGGGCGCATGAACCGCACCATCAAGGACGCTACGGTCAAGCGTTTCCACTACGACGATCACGACCAACTGCGTCGGCACCTTGCCGAGTTCGTCACAGCCTACAACTTCGGTCGCAGGCTCAAGACCTCAAAGGTCTCACCCCCTACGAGTTCATCTGCAAGGCATGGGCTTCCCAGCCCGAGCGCTTCACCCTCAATCCGCTCCAGCAAATGCCGGGACTAAACACCTAGGCTTGGCAAGTTGAACTTGGGACGCCGCTTCCGGCCTTTCGCTCAAGACCTGTCCAAGTGGGGCTTAAGCGGCATGTCGTCGTGTACCCGCACGTCTGCCGTTCGATCTTGATGGATTTGGGCGGGCAATCGCCTTGGTGCAGTGCGTCCAGGCGCGCTGCGATTTCAGCGTCGGCATGGGTCTGCCTCTGGTTGTGTCGCAAATGTTCGACCCATGTTGGTACGTGGTAACACTCGGTCCACAGTCCGGGCTTTTCTAAGTCGCGCAGCAGCGACCACTGCCTGGCACCGTCTCGGAGTCGGGCTTTTCGCCACGATGTCATCACGATGAGGAATTCTGGAACTTCTTTCTGATCGATGCGATAATCAACCATCGCCATGATCGGTCCGCTGCGCGATCGCAGGTCAAGTTGCAGCGCCGGTTCGCTGAACTTATTGGTCGGGTCGAGATTGAGTGTTTCGAAATCCGGTTGGTGAAGAAGAATGCCGATCAGCCCCCCGAAGACAAGAACGAGGCTAGCAACGAACAAAGCCCCGGAAACACCCTGGATGTCCGCCAATTCACCCCAGATCCAGCTGCCCGCCGCCATGCCGCCATATGTAGCCGTCTGGTAGAGGGAGAGAGCTCGTCCAACCACCCACCGTGGCGCCGAAAGCTGAACCGTCACGTTGGACAGCGAGAATGCCTGCAGCCAGGCCGCACCAGCCGGCATGAGGAGAAGGCAGCTCAACCAAACGTGTTCGCACGATGCCAGAAAGAAGCAGATGATCGCCAGCACAAAGAATGCGCCACGAATGACCCACTCGTTGGTGAGAACTTCGCGGCTCCGTGTGATAAGAAGCGCGCCGCAAATGGCACCCAGGCCAAAGAAGCCGAGCATCACGCCGTAGATTATGGCAGTACCCTTCACCTGTTCTCGGGCAATGAGCGGCAGCAGAGCCAGAATGACGATGGCGGTGAGACCGAAAACGAAACTCCGACACATCACCTTGAGAAGGTTCGGCGACAGCAGCACATAGCGGAAGCCGGCGCCCATCGCACTACCGAAAGCCTCACGCGGAAGCGGCTGTCGCGCACGTACAGTTTTCCATCGCAAGAGCGCGATGATCAGGGCGAAGTAGCAAAAGAATTTGAAAAGAAACGCAAAGGCCGCACCGGCTGCCGCTACAATGAGCCCACCAATGGCCGGTCCGATGCTGCGCATGAGATTGTAGCTCATGCCGTTAAGTGCAACTGCGCTTGATAGGTGCTCGCGAGGGAGGATATCTCCCATCGAAGCTTGCCACGATGGGTCGTGCAACGCCCAACCACAGCCGATCAGGAACGTGAGACTCAACAGAGTCCAGGGTGTGAGTGCCTGGGTATAGGCCAAAAACGCCAAAGACGCGGAAACGCACACCATCAGCAGTTGAGCCGTCAACATAATCCGGCGGCGATCAGAGTTATCTGCGAGCGCTCCCGCTGCGAGCGAAAAGATCATGTACGGCAGCGTAGTCGATGACTGGACGAGCGCCACCATACCAGGCGACGTGGCAATGCTCGTCATCAGCCATGCAGCAGCCACGCCCTCGACTAGGGTGCCAAGGTTCGAAACAAATGCAGCCGACCACAGAGAACGGAACCTCTTGTGTTGAAACGGCACGAGTGGAGATGTTCTCTTTGCCATTGTGGAAGCTTTCGGGATCGACTGCTGGCGCGAATTCACAAGCACCCAAATATGCCACGCCCTTAAAGCCAAGCTGCCACGCGCTCGCGCGCCCACTAACCCACAAGGGTAGCGGCCTCACACCCATAACGATGAACGCAGGCAGTACTACCATCGAGCGCGATCCACCGTCGTTTTTCCAACGGCGCTGCAATTTGAATCTCACTCTAGGCGGAAGCCACGACGTTTGAGCTAGGTGTGTTCAAATACTGTTTGGGCGATGTGATTCATCTAAAACTCAGATGACAAGATTGGCTAAAGCGACCGTTGCTTTGTGGCCGAGATCTGTTGCAATCAACTAATATTGCTTATGTTGCTCGTCTCTCGATAATTCTGATAGTCGCTAAATCAGATCCGCCCGATTGATCAACTCAGTGCGACAAGATTTGATGGAGGAAGAGCTTTGTTCTTTCGTGCTGAGGCTTGGTGAAGAAGTCGTGCGGCTTGCCTTCCTCGACGATCCGGCCTGCATCCATGAAGATGACGCGATCGGCGACGGAGCGCGCGAAACCCATCTCGTGGGTGACGCAGACCATCGTCATGCCCTCGCGCGCGAGACTGGTCATGGTCTCGAGCACCTCAGCGACCATCTCCGGATCGAGAGACGAGGTCGGCTCGTCGAAAAGCATGACCGCAGGCTCCATGCAGAGCGAGCGGGCAATTGCGACGCGCTGCTGTTGTCCTCCGGAGAGTTGACCAGGGAATTTGTTCGCCTGCTCGGGTATGCGTACGCGCTCGAGGAATTTTAGCGCGATCTTCTTTGCCTCGGCCTCTGACATACCCTTAATCCACATCGGCGCTGCCATGCAGTTCATCAGCACCGTCATATGCGGGAAGAGATTGAAGTGCTGGAACACCATGCCGACGTTCGTACGAACCTCAGCCAGGTCGCGCATTTTGTTATGCAACCGGATCCCATTGACAGTGATCTCGCCCTCTTGGTGCGCCTCGAGCCGATTAAAGCAGCGGATTAGCGTCGACTTTCCCGATCCGGAGGGGCCGCAGATAACGATGCGTTCGCCCTTGCGGACCGTGAGATTGACGTCAGTCAATGCTCTGAAGGTGCCGTACCACTTCGAGACGTTCTTAGCTTCGATAACTGTATCACTCACTGCCACTCCTCTGGCCGCCCGATAACCCCGATCCGAACTTGACCCGGGGGAGCTTATCTCGACAGTCGTCTTAGATGGGCCGTACAATTTTGGAGCGTGCTTCACGTGACCTTGCCTATGCTGACGACCATCACCGCACCTTGCTTCTAGCAAAGTGGCGCTCGATCCTGGACTGGACCAGTTCCAGGCAGATGGACATAATCCAATATATAATTGCGGCCGTTATGAGCATCTCCATGTGTTGAAAAGTCGGCTGGCCGAGTGTGCGAGCAAGGAACGTGAGCTCCCACACACCGAGGATGGAGACGAGTGAGCTGTCCTTCAGCATTGAGATGAACGTGTTTCCCATTGGGGGAATGATGACCGGAAGCGCCTGCGGCAGTATGATCCTACGCATCGTAAGACCGAAGCCGAAACCCATGGATCGCGAAGCTTCCCATTGGCCGCGGTCGATGCTCTGGATACCGGCACGGAAAATTTCTGTCATGTAGGCTCCGGTGCAAAGCGACAGCGCCAAGACGCCTGAAGGAACGGCGTTGATAAAGATACCAAGTTGCGGCAGTCCGAGGTAAATCAGGTAAATCTGGACCAGCAGCGGCAGGCCACGGAAAAATGATGTGTAGAAACTGGCGATTGCATAGGCGAAGCCATTGCTTGAAAGCTTTGCAATCGCGGCAATCATCGCGATGATCGAAGCGAATATCAGTGAAACCGCCGAGATATAGATCGTCGTAACCGCTCCCTGCGTGATCAGATATGGTAAATTCTCCCAGATGAAGGGCATGCTCAGGTTAAATGACTTGAAGAAGGCAAGAAACAGAACCAGTAGCTCGGCCCAGACAACACCGATTTGCACCTTCAGCGAAACAAAACCGATCAAAACGATGTTGAGACAGAATATGATCGCTATCACAAACGCGATCGCGAAGCGACCATAGATCCCACTTTGCGCCGGGTCGCCGATGACAGGCCGCATGAGCTCGCCAAAGGTGGTGCCCGTAAGATTGAACATAAGAAAAACCGCGAGCACTACGGCAAAAATTGAAGCAACGAACCACGGCTTGTGGACGAGGACCTCGGACTCGACGTTGTCCTGATAAAGCATGAGCAGCGCTTTCAAAGAGCGGCCCCGACAGCGGGGCCGCTATGCTTTGCAATTATCTGTCGACGCTGTAGTCCGCGCCGAACCATTTCATGGACTGCTTGGCGAGGGTGCCATCATCCCTCATCGTTTTCACGGCAGCCGCAACCCTGTCGAGGAATTCCTTGTCGCCATGGAGAATGGAAATAGCAGCCGGCCCCGAGAACAACGGCTCGTCAAGGATCTTAATTGGATACCCGGCCTTTATCGCATTTCTAGCCCCGTTATCAGAGTTAAGCACCGCATCAAGCCGTACTCCATCTCCCAGGCGAAGGTCGTCGTACAAAAGGCTGTCCGTTTGGTAAATCTTCAGCTCGCCAGGTGTAAATTGGTACTTTACTGGTTTAGCGGTGACCCATCCGGGCGTAAAGTTATGTTTGGCATAGGACTCTGCCACGTCGCCCGATCCGACACCGATAACCTTGCCGTCGAGGTCGGAAAGTTTCGTCGCCTTACTATCCTTGTGTACGATGGCTACCTCTGGAATGTAACTGTAAGTGACGAACTCAAATAGTTTGGCACGTTCCTTCGTAGGCGTCATTTGACCCATGCCCATATCCCAACGGCCCTGCCACTTGCCTGCCGCTATCATATCCCAGTTCGTCGTTACGAACTTTACCTCCACGCCAAGGGATTTCGCGATGGCCTTGGCAAGGTCGATATCGGAACCATCGAGCTCATGTTTGTCGTTCAAATGGGACAGGGGTCCCCAATCCGGCCCCACCGCCACCGTCAGCGTCTTTGTGGCGAGCACGCGATCCAGAACTTCGCCGGCGTTGGCCCTGGACGGGCTACCGCCGGACGCAACTGCGAGTGAGGCTGCAGCTGCAATCATCGTTATAAGCCGATTCATCCGTCTCTCCCATCTTTTTTGCCGTTCTTGGCCCGTTAGCGAAGCAAGGTCGTGTCTGCGCGTACTCTCAATGACTACATTCATGCCTGCATTTCGGGCAGGCGTTCCTGTTGACTAGATATGCATGGCGCTGGTGCATCAGAAACGATTAGCGCCTTGTCAGTCAAAACCGCTGAGTGGCTGCCGTCAAATTCAGTTTGTCGATTGTGGCCATCTGAGTCTGAGATGATGTGAGTTGACCGGCCGCCTTTGCTACCGTGGGTAATAGGTGTGATGCCGGCGGCTACTGCCGCTGCTGCTCCAAATCCCACTGATTGCCGGTGACGCCCTCACTACAACGGCACTCCGGTGCCAATGCCCCACCGGGAACAACACGAAGACGCACTATCCCGCTTACTGCCATGGGCGTGCGGGCTTTGTGTTGGAACCACAGCTTGATCGTTATTCATGACAATTCAGGGCTAGCAACCGACGCGAGCGTCAGCCGACAAAGGTCCGTGATGTCGTAGATCGGCAGCCCTGTTATGCGGCGTAGGGCGTTTTTGATACTCGGGAAAGCCGTGCATTCGAAAAGTAGGGTTCCAATCTCAGAATGTTCGGAGCGCAGTTGCGCGACACAAGCTGCGACTTCCGATTCAATTTGTCCAACATCGGTTTGGATGTATGGCCGCGCGAACGCGTTACCTACGAACATACCGCCTTCAATCCCTCCGACGACTACTTTCGATCGATCGACGGGCTTCTCTATCCCCAACAGATCTTCGGTGCAGTGTCGGGAGTCAGCCGCTACTACCGCCAGCTTCTGAGCGGGCGATAGCTGCCGCAGCAACGCCGGAACGAGTAGCAGGCTGGACATCACGACGGGTATATTGACTGCAGCCGCAACCGCTGCCTGATAGCGAACGAAAAAACCGCAGTCAGCAGAGATTACGTCAGCGCCTCGTTCGACTAGTCGTCTCGCTGCAGCAACACAAGCGTCCTTAAGCCTAAGAGACGGCTCACCGCGCACAATAGTCTCGGCGAAGGCGCCTTCCACTATTTCCATGATGATCGGGCCATCAAAGGTCGCTGGATGCAACATAGAACCCTCCCTTGCAATAAGGAACGCGCCATCAGGTGCCAGTCCTTCATCAAGCTCAAGAATTCCGAGGACCGGGCGGCGGCCTTGCAAGACCATGAGTGACACCTTTCAAACTGAGAGGGTTCAGATTCCGCAGGGTCGTGGCAAATCTCGATGCCGTCGCTGTCGACTTGCGAAAAGCAAACGTTTGTTCGTAGGAATTGACATTGTCATACAAACGTTTCTAAGTCAATTGGATTCCGAGAATTGGTTCGAATGTACCGGTTGCTCATGGCACCAAGGATCGGGTGCGGAGGAGGGCCAGGCAGTTGCCCTCTGGCGGCCAGCAATGCCTTCAGAAAAATCGCGGTCGACTTGATAGGCAGGAATAGAGCAACGTCGGTAAGGAGAAACGACGAGCTCGTCGGGAGCGCCACAAGCCTTGGTCTTTCGCATCAACTCGGAGTCTGACATTGGGTCGCCAGCCCTCTGCGCCAGGCGCGAATACTCTCCGCCCCTGGCAGCTATGCCAACATGGGCAACCTTCATGTCTGTTCCGAACTGATGCTGAAGCCCCGCAGATGCGCTGGACCCATACTCATCGCGGCCGCGATGCGTTCGCTCGGCATGTCCATGGCCTGAGCGCATGCGGCGGCAGCGGCGATTGGAGCAAGCGTGGAGGCAGGCAACCGTGCAGGGGACGACATCGAAGCTCCCGCGCTGCAACTGGCGCCAGACCTTGCGAACGCCGTCGACGCGGAAGCTCGCTTCAAACACGCGCCGCACCTCATCCTACAAAGCCTCATCCCTCTCGCCTAAGCCGAGAGGCGGGAGAGATCGATGGGCTTGGCGAAATGGTGGTGGCAGGCCGACGGGGCGACCGGCAACACCTTGAAAATCAGCTCGACCCATGCCCCCTGCGGTGACCGTCGATAAAGGCGATCGTGGGAAAAATAGGTTCGAAGCTCGCGGTTCACACGTTCCGAAGCCTTGAGCTTAATCGCGACATCCGTGGGACCGCAGGCGCTCGAACCTCGTCACCCACTCATTGAGCGTCTCCGCTGTGCAGCCCATCTTGGCGGCAACCGACATGACCGCCGCCCAGCGCGAGGAAATGCTCGTCTTATCCAGAACCAGCCGCACCGCACGGGCCTGACTTCGGGAGAAAATTATTTGTTGTCCTGCCAGCCAGGCTCTACCTTCTCAGGAGCTAGAGTCCCCGATCAACCCGGCGCGATTCACATTCCACATTATGAAGCCATCGCGTGGCCAGATGACTACGATATGGAAAATGCATTTGACCCATGCCGACGGTGCAAGCAATCCTCACGATAGGACGACGGATGGTATCCGCGCGTGCGCATTGTCTGCGTGCTCCGGTTAGCCGATGGGCGCCTTTTAGACAACCAGTGAGCACTTGAGGTGATCTAATGACTAATACATCTTCAGCAGTTCCGTCGACGGGTCTTCCGTTCCCTAGGACCGAATACGAACGCCGTCTGCACAAAGTATTCGAGGCGATGGAACGAGCTAGCCTCGACGCTCTTTTGGTCACCGCCCATGGTAACCTCCAGTATCTTAGCGGATACGACGGGCGTGGTGCATACTTCATGCCGTTCCCATTGATTCTCATCCCGGGACAAATGCCTACCTTGGTCGTCAGAGAGTTTGACTTAGCAAGTGTCCGTGTAGGCAGCTGGGTAGATGAAATAGTTCCTTACAGGGAACAAACTGATTTCGCCCCAGTGTGCGCGGATGCCATTCGGAGACGTGGCTTGAAGGGTAGGGTCGGCCTTGAGCTTGGCTGCTGGAATCTTGCACCGGCGGACGTTTACGCGCTTCAAGCGAAACTTCCAGATATCGAATTCGTTGACGCGTCTCATCTGGTGGCGACGGTCGCAGCTGTCAAGACGGATATGGAACTTGAAATTATGCGTTCCGCAATGAAAATGACAGACATAGCTGTTCGAGTTTTCCATCAGTCCCTACGGGAAGGCATTTCGGAGGCCGAAGTGGCGGCGAATATTGATCGCGAAGTCGAGCAAGCCGGAGGCGAGGTAAGGGCGGCTTCCTCAACATTGGTCTTCGGCGAGCGGACGAAACTTCCACACGGCAGCCCCAAGCACAATGCGATCAGAAACAACGAGCCGGCCTTTATGGAACTTGGGGGATATCAAAGCGGTTACGCCTGCGGCGTCGTGCGAAGCGCCATTCTTGGTCGGCACGCCGAGACTGAAAGTCTGCACGACCTCTCGATTGAAGTTCTGGAGGCGGTGATTTCTGCGATCAGGCCTGGCGCGACAGCCGGCGAAGTTGATGCGGCCGGCAGAGAGGTACTCAAACGACATGGCCGTCCCGGGCTTCTTAACCACAGAGTCGGCTATCAAACTGGCATCAATTGGCTGGAGCGTGGTTACATCAGTCTTGAACCCGGCGCAGAAGACATTCTTGAGCCAAATATGACCTTGCATATGCCAATCATTTTATGTGGTGAAAGTGGTTACTTGTTTGGAACCAGTGAGCATGTTCTTGTTACAGATAACGGTACGGAAATACTAAGCAGCACACCTCACACGCTTTTTCATGCATAATTTGAGTGCGCGTTCCTGCACTCGATACCTCACAACGGCCAAACATGCGTGCGTTCATCCGGAATCGATCCGCCATGCGAAGATACCTGCCGATCCGGAGGAAGATGCGGTCTGCTCTGCAGTGCTAGTCATTTGAATCTAAAGTTCGCCACATAAGGTCTGCTCGGCCTTCCGGGTTCTCATTGTGGCGCTCGATGAAGGTGCAAATATCGGCATCGAGCTGGCTGGTTGAGGTATGCACGCCGCGTCGCAGCTGCTTTCGGGTCAGTTCAGCGAACCAGCGTTCGACCCTGATTGATCAAGGATGCCGAGGTAGGCGTGAAGTAGACATGGGAGTGAGGCCGGCGCGCCAGCCACGACCTGACCAGCGCGGTTTTGTGGGGGCATAAATTATCCATGATATGTGGACATCGAGATCGCGCGGCACGTTGGCGTCGATCTGCTTGAGGAAGTCCGGAAACTCGGTTGTCCAGTGCCGCTTGTAGCATTTGCCAATCACAACGCCGGACGCCACATCGAGCGCCGCGAACAGCGAGGTGGTGCCGTGTCGGACAGAGCTATGGGTCCGGCGCTCCGGCATGCCCGGCATCATCGACAGGACCGGTTGCTCCCGATCGAATGCCTGGATCTGGCTCTGTTCTCGTCGACGCTCAAAACCAGGGCCCTGTTGAGCGGTGACAGGTAGAGCCCGACCATGTCGCGAACACTTCGACAAACAGTAGATCGCTTGACAGCTTGAACGTCTCCGAGCGATGCGGCTGCAGCCCGAAGGCGGTCCATATCCGGCGGATCGTCGTATGGGAGAAGCCAGTCGCAGTGCCCATCGAGCGGATTGACCAATGGGTCGCATCATCAGGATTCGAGCGTAGCGGCCGCTCGATTACAGCTGCGATCTGATCATCGTAGATCGTCCGGGTCAGCCGGGGCGGGCCTCGTCCAGCAGCCCCTCGGCGCGATCTTTGAGGAAAACGTCGTCGCCATTTGCCGACCGTGTGTTCGTGCACGCCCAACTCGGCTGCACGACCTTGCTGGAGACACCGTCAGCGCATCGAAGAAATGATCCGGCACCGCTCCGCCATTGATCGCGCTACACGCCGACGCCGGACCTGCCGCTCCAGATACTCCCGCTCGACCGAGCTCAGAACCGAGGCGGCCGTAACCCGGCCAAAGCACTTGGCACTCAAACTCCTCGCTACACGCATCTGGTGTCAGCCATAATGGTTCCCTCCTAGACTGGTAAAGACGATTGCCAAATTGCCTGATCGCCGCTTCTGCTGACCATCCCGGCTTTGGACCACTTTCTGTCGCGCTTGCGAACGGAATGGGAGGAAGACGGTGAGGATCACACAGGTAGGGGTTAGGGCTTCAATAGCCGGTGCAGGGCGAATCGGGCGGCACAAAGCAGTCCTTGGAACGGGGCCGAATATGCTTGTCTCGGTGTCTGCGTCGGAACACATCCAGCCTCCAGCACGCTATGGTCATGCAGATTTGGACCGTCGACCAGGGCCGAATGGCCAGCCCTTTTCAAGCCCTAAACTGCATCTTTTTCGCGCGCTCAACCCTAGCAGAAGTACCGGTCTTTGTAGGCGGACACAGGGGCGATTCTCCTCCAAGTCACGGCCGCTCTGAGTTTTTATCTCAAAACGAGATAGTGCCGATCCGCAAACTGAATTTGACGTCGATCGCCGCGCCGGATCATAGTTCGGATACACGTTCTTCGCGATATCTCGCTGATAAACGCCGACCCCAATAGCCGCGAGGTACCATCCGTTAGTCGGGCCATCCTGTGCCACAACGTCATTTAGAAAGTCTCGTCTCGCAAACGACACCATGAAGGCTGAACAATGAGCGAAGCACCACACCTTACGTTCGACCTCGAAAAGCCCGGCGTGAGCAAAGGGGATCTTGTTGTGCCAAAGGGCGCCGATTGCGAAGCTCTTTCGCTCCCAGTATTCAGCCTCAACAAAGGCGAGGGGCCTCGGCTCCTGATCACCGGCGGATGTCACGGTAATGAACTCGAAGGGCCGATTGTTGCGCGACGGCTTATTGAGTGGCTGCCCGAAGCGCAAACCTGTGGACGGATCATCATCGTACCGGTGCTCAATCCACCGGCTGTGCAGGCGTTCACCCGCAATACACCGATTGACGGATTGAACCTCAATCGAGTGTTTCCGGGCCGTGCCGACGGGTCGGCAACCGAACGAATCGCGGACGCGGTTTCTCGGATATTGTTGCCTACCGCGGACACCATTTTTGATCTTCACAGCTACGGACCGGGCTGGGAATTTCCTCTGGTCAATACGACACATCCCGTAGCTGATCCCGGCCTCATGGCCAAGACGATTAGAATGGCAGAGGCGTTCAAATTACCCATGACGTTGATCTGGGAACACCCAGAAACGCCTGGAATGTTCGATACTTTGGCCCAAAATCAGGGCAAGGTATTCATTTGCCCCGAACTCGGTGGCGGCGAGGTTGGCGCCGAAGCTCTTGCAATATACGAAGCTGGAGTACGCAACGGACTCATCGCGCTTGGACTGGTCGAAGGAAAATCTGACTATCTGACGTTCCGTCGCCAGAACTCTGTCCAGGCACTTGAAACGCGGCGCTCGTCCGACGAGCTGTATTCGCCCGCGCGAGGCATCTTCGAACCTCGCTGCTCGATGTTGGACGAAGTTAAGCAGGGGGATCTAATCGGAGTACTATACCCGATGGACTCGTTAACGGCCGACACCATTGATGTCCTTGCGCCTGGCACATCCATCGTCTGTGGAATTCGATCCGGAAGTTATGTCGAGGTCGGCGAATTTATAGCGCTCCTCGGGCGGCCGTTAAATCGCTGAAATCCGCGAGCGCAGGAACGCGATCGCAGCCAACGATCCGGCGATCGCCGGCTTCACCGTCGCCTGGTGGCTCGACCGCTCGACGATCCCGACGGCACTAGCAGGCTGTTGAAAAAGGGCTCGCGACGGTCTCAGGTTCGTGATCCACTCTGACCACGAAGAGGTGGGAGTGAATCGTGCGGGGCGAAGACGAACTGACAGGCGAACTGTTCAGATCCTATGAGGAGGTGGATAGCGACCGGCGCGGTGGCAAAGTGAGGTCGCCAAAACATCTCACCTTGGAGGCTAAACTTGCCAGTCACTCGCCAACCGGAAAAACCGACCGCTATCCGCACCCATCTTGGCGCAATTTTCGTGTCGTTGGAATTGAGCCGCTCGAAATGGCTGATCACGTCGCTGTTGCCGGGTGGCGGAGAGAAGATGTCGAAGCACATGGTGACGGCGGGCGACGTCGCCGACCTGCTGGCGCGGTTCGCCGAGCTCAAGCGGAGGGCTGAGGCGCGAAGCGGGACATACCTTCCGATCATCGTGATCCAAGAAGCGGGACTCGACGGCTTCTGGATTCACCGGCTACTGGAGGCCGAAGGGATCGAAAGCTACGTCGTCGATCCGGCGTCGATTGCGACCTCGCGCAGGCGGCGGCGGGCAAAGACCGATAAGATCGACGGCGAGGCGCTGGTGCGCGCGCTGCTCGCCTACAAGCGGGGCGAGCCGCGCGTGTGTGCGATGCTGTGGGTTCCCACACCCAAGGAAGAGGATCGCCGCCGTATAGCACGCGAGCGCAAAGCATTAACGAATGAGCGCACACGCCATATCAATCGCCTCAAGGGGCTGCTGTTTGCACAAGGCATATCTGGCTACGAACCGTTGCGCCGCGACCGGCGCGAGCGGCTGGAGGAACTGAAGACCGGCGATGGTCGTCCGTTGCCTGTCCATCTGAAGCGACAGATTGGCCGCGAACTCGACCGGCTCGAGCTGCTGATCGACCAGATCAAGGCGGTCGAGGCCGAGCGCGACGCCATGCTTGCTGCTGAGCAGGCCGTCTCGCCCGCCCCGGCGATGCTACTTGCCCTGAAAGGCATCGGACCGGAGTTTACCGCCGTCTTGTGCTCGGAAGGTTTGTCCCGCCATTACGATAACCGGCGACAGCTTGCCGCCTATGCCGGCCTGGCGGCGACGCCCTGGAAGAGTGGGGCGATCGATCACGAGCAGGGGGTGTCGAAATCCGGCAATCCGAAGCTGCGAACGACGCTGGTCCAGATGGCCTGGCTATGGGTGCGCCATCAGCCGCGCTCGGCGCTCACCTTATGGTTCAAGGAGCGGGTGAAGCAGAACGACGGCCGGCTGAAGAAGACGATGATCGTCGCGCTCGCCCGCAAGCTGCTCGTGGCGCTGTGGAAATACGTCAATGTCGGCGTTGTCATCGAGGGAGCGATCATGACAGTTGCCTAATGCGCCACACCCATCGAATTCTGCCATCTTCCAGGACCTGATCAGTCCTGGCGGATCCAAGGTGGACGAACCGGCACGTAGCGTGGCTTCAAAAGTCGTTGTCTCAGAATGGTCTCGTCCTCTTGAGCCCTTGTCCGCCGCAAGCGGGATGTTGGTGCCGCTGTTTCGAACAGCGACCGTATATAAGCTGGATCTGGCTCGGAGTAACGAGCCGCGTCATGCAATCGGGCTCAGATCATGGGATCCGCACAACCGAACCGGGGAAGTTAAAAATGTTGCCCTGACACACCCGTTTGCCAAGTTCGAGACCGAGGCGCAACTTCATCCCAGAAAAACGAGCCGCCGCGTCTATTTAACCATGGCTTGCGGGGAGGACAGAATGAATGAATGGTGAATGAGTCGCCGTGCGGTCGTGCCAACGGACTGAGGTGCTGGAGCCGGATCTCCAACAGCTCGTGCTCGAAGGCGGTTCGGCACACTGTCTGACCATTCTGTTGAGAAGAGGTTTGTGATGCCTACTGCCGCAGCGGCTGTAAAGACCTTCAACAATGATTACCGCAGCCGCGTTGCCCAAGGTGCCATGGTCGGGGCGGCTATGTCTTCGATGCCGATGGCGAGCAATACATCGATGACTCCAATTGGGAGCCGCCGTTTACAACCGCAAAGCCGGGGATGTCATCAGATCGGTGTACGGAGGCCCGCAGAACGGACATACGTTCACCGGCCATACCACGGCTTGTGCCGCGGGCGTGGCTGTTCAGAGGATAATCGAGCGGGAGCGGCTTATTGAACCTGTCGCAGCCAACGGATCGAAGCTGATTTCCCTGCTGCGCGATGCGCTCGACAGGGTAGCGTCCGTAGCGATATTAGAGGGCGAGGTTACTTCGTCGGAATCGAGCTTGTCGCCCCTGCCACCAAGGCCTCCGTTCGACCCCGGGAGCCAGGCTTTCCTGAGACTGTGGCGACGGGCGCTGCAAAATGGCCTCATCTGCTATCCGTCAGGCGGGAACGTCGATGGAGTGGCAGGCGACACAATCATCATTTCCCCCAGGTATAACGCGACAGACGCGGAGTTAAGCGAAATCGCCGACAAGCTTGGCAAGTCGGTGCGAGAGGCCCGATGACATTGGAGCCGCCTGATGTCTCCACGCAAAGCCATCATTACTTGCGCCATCACAGCCCTATCTGCCCATCAGCGAGGACGACATTGTTTCGCAGGCGATCGCGGCGGCTGATGCCGGCGACGGTCATTCACCTTCACGTCCGTGACCCCGTGACGGGTCGCCCGAGCTCCGATGCGGAACGGTTTGAACGTGTGGTGGGACGCATTCGCGCCGGTTGCGACGCTCTGCCTAGCATCACGACCGGCGGCAGCGCGCCGGCTCCGACCTGAACTTTGTTCCCTCGATCTGGCACGATGAATTTTTCGCTGCACCCGATGGCATTGACGGAGCGAACCTGGACACACTCGTGGGAGAAGCCGTCCCTTGAGACCATGAAGAGCGGCTTCTTCGGAATACTTTTGCCGATATAGAGAGAATAATTGGTGAACTGGCAGACCAGTTCGGCACGCGCTTCGAGTTTGAAGCCTATGACGGCGGGCATCTCTACAACTTGGTGCATCTTCTGGACCGCGGCCTTGTCAAGGGCAGGACGTTTGTCCAGTTCGTGATAGGAATCCTTGGGGGTTCGGAGCGGATGCCGACAATCGTTCAGGCCGCATCGACATCACCGGTGTTCTTCCTCTCAATTCTCGCCGGACCATCGCCGATCCGCGGCTGGCGCCCTAGCCTGCCACTCCTGCCGCGCCCTGCTGATGTGGGGACGATCTTGCTCGCTGGCCAGCAGCGTTTTTTTGACATTCCTGATGAGCCAGCGCGAGATTGAGGCGGGGGAATCTGGACGCCTGCAGCAGCGGCCTGTTCAGCGGCAAGCTTCGGCATGGTGATGTCATCCTTCTCACAAGGCCAAGTAGGAACGCACAACGCGGGTCGAGCTTGGAATGGCTACCGCCCCCGCTGACCGGGGGCGAGCCTCTCGGTTCGATAGTTCCTCATAGGATCACGACGAATGAGACCGACTCCCCAAAATATGCCGCTGTCGCATGCCGTCAGCGACCAGCCTCGACACCCGCGATTCAGAGATGCCGGTGCTTTAGCGCCGGGATGCTGTGCTAAGAGCGACGAAATTCCGGCCCTCCGGCAATCTGAGTTTCATCTGAAAACCAGATGGCCGCAATACACAGACTGAATTTGACGTGAACCCCGCGGCATTTGAAAATCAACTGACCAATTAAAGAGCCGAATCGCAGACGGGAAGATGAGCGCTTTGGGAGTAAGACCTATGCAATCATCTATTGATAAGATCGTCGAGGGCAAGCTCAAGGAATTTTCAATTCCAGGTTCGGCAGTTGGACTCGTGCACGATGGCAGGCTTGTTTGGGCGAAGGGGTATGGATGGGCAGATGTGACACGCAGCGTTCCGATGACGCCCAAAACCATCATGAATATCGGCTCCGTGTCCAAGACTATTACGGCAACAGCCGTGATGCAGCTTTGGGAACACGGGTTAATTGACCTGGATGCGGATGTCAGTAGGTATCTTCCCTATCAGGTCGTCAATCCGAAACACCCATCGCTGGCCATCACAGCACGGCGGCTCCTGAATCATCGCTCGTCAATCCGGGACGGGAAGTCTTACTCAGACAGCTACGCCTGCGGCGATCCGACGGTTGCTCTTGGGGACTGGCTCGAGGCATACCTAACGCCAGGGGGGATCTATTTCGACGCCAACGACAATTTCCACGGGTGGGCGCCCGGCAAACTCGATCCGGATCACCCCGGCGGGTATTGCAATGTTGCTTATGGCCTGCTCGGCCACCTTGTCGAGTGCGTAGCTGGCGCGCGCTTCACCGATTATTGCGCCGACCACATCTTCACCCCCTTGGGCATGAACAGCACTGGCTGGTATGTGCGCGATGTTAATATTAACCGGCATGCAGTTCTCTATAGCAGGGGTACCAAAGAAAAGTGGGAGGGAGGCGGGCAAGCATTTTCCTCCCGATTTGCAGTTCCTGGCTTGACAATTGATGAGGTTGCGCCGGAGGGCCGCGTGGCGCTTTGCCTCTACAGTTACCCCACCTATATGGAGGGACTAGCGCGCACGAGCATTGAGGAACTGTCGCTCTTTCTCGCCACCTACGGAAACCGAGGCGGAAATCTGTTGCTGAAAGAGTCAACCATCGACGTGATGCTCTCTGAAGTCCACGATGGTCGCCCCCTCTGCTGGCACAAATTCATCCTTGAAAATGGTGATGTTATTTGGGGACACACTGGCGGCGATCCTGGTGTCAGGACGTTTATGGGCTTCCGTGAAAAGGACGGGACTGGCGCGATCCTCTACTTCAATGGAGACGACATTGGTGACAGCAGAGAGGTCCTTATCGAAAGCCTTTTCTGCAGTGCGAGCACCCTTTAACATCGCTTCCGCCGTGACCGTTGGGACGCACGCTATTTCACGAAAGCTATCAAGAACTACGTGTTGGTTTAATAGGGTATGCTGGTGCCCCGGCTTGAGCGCATCGCGCATCGATCCGGCGATTCTGATTCGCTGGTCGACCTTGCGATGTCGAACGTCGCGTCTGGCCGGTGGATCAGGAAGCTTTTGAGAAGTGCGATGCAGAGACTGCGCAATCATTTGCCACAGGGCCTTGACGACGCCCGCCAAAAAAGCTCAGGGCCTGCACCTGCCCTCCGATCCAATCCGGCAGCTTCTGGACTGAGCCTGAACGCAAGATTGGGCAGCAACACATTGAACTTGGTTTTTCAAGAAGCCTTGCGGAATGGTCAATGCGGACAACCTGGTCGCCGACGCGCTGGAAGCCGACTGGAACGCACGGCTGCGTGACCTGGACGCGCTCCAGCGCGAGCACGAGCGCCAGAACGAGGCCGACCGCTCGCTGCTGGACGAGCCAGCGCAGGAGCGCATCAAGGCGCTGGCCGCCGATTTCCCACGCATCTGGAATGACGAGCGCACCGGTGCCGTCGAACGCAAGCGCATGCTCGGCCTTCTCATGGAAGACGTGACGCTGCTCGTCGACGAGCAGGTCAACATCCATAGCCGCTGGCGCGGCGAGGGCATGCGAGCCTGTCGGTGACCAGACCGCGGCCAATGTCAGTGATACGCAAGACGCCGGCACAGTCGTGGCGATATTGAACGAGCTGCTAGAGACCGCCAACGACCAGCAGATCGCCGCCCGTCTCAATGAACTCGGGCATCGCAACTGGCGCGGCGAACTCTTCACGCTGAAGAAGGGTCATGCTCGTGCGCCGCACCTATGGATTGAAGACCCGGTAGGAACGGCTGCGGGAGAGCGGCATGCTGACTGGCGAGGACGTAGCCCAGCAGCTCGGCGTGTGCGCCTCGACCCTTCACCAACTCGGGCGAAAGGGCATTCTCAAGCGCCATCGATATGCCACCAACCATCGATTACCTCTTGAACCGCCGGGCCAATGTCAGACTCGAAAAAGGCGCCGGCAGTCGATATGGTGGTCGTCCGCCCAGATTAATTGCCGCTCAACAACTCCAAGAAGGTGCATCGTGATGCCTGCTCCTTGGTCGGTGGCTCGATGTCGTTCGTGGCGCAAGCGTGTTCAAAGGCATGGGCCCAGAAGCGCTCACCGTTTGCGATGGCCTCCTTGATCAATGGCACGGCTGAACCGCAGGGCGAAGGCGGCCTTCGACCTGCCGAAGAACGCCGCCACCAGCCGCACCTATTCCGGCATCAACATCCTGATCCTGTGTGCCGCGGTCATCGAGCGCGGTTACTCGGCTAGAACTGGCTGACCTTTCGGCAGGCGCTTTCCTTTGGCGGCAATGGCAGGACGGGCGAGCACGGAGGTCTTCAGCCGGGGAAAGGGCCCAGGATACCTCATATCCACAATCCAAACCGCTCTGAGTTATCTCAAAACCAGATGGCAACGATACGCAAACTGAATTTGACGGAGGTTGTGGCGCGACGGAACATAGATTGAATGAATGCTCCTCTCAGTATTCATCTAACCGATAAGCGTGATAACGGCGCGACCGGACAAAGGGGAATGAGCCATGGCAATCTCTCGACGTGAAATGATCAAAGCGGGTTTGGCCGCCGGAGCGGCTATATCGATTCCCTCAGTCCTGAGGGCACAAACAGCACCAACCGACGCGCGGACGGTCCGCATGGTGATGGGCGACCTCAGCACCTTCGATCCGATCGTTACGACGGCTACTATGACCGGCAATCATGGCCTTGCGATTTACGACATGCTGTTTTCGCTTGATTCCAAATTGATTCCACAACCGCAAATGGTGGGGAAGTGGGCCGTTTCCGATGACAAGAAAACTTATACGTTCGAGCTGCGGGATGGTCTGGGCTGGCATGATGGCACCCCCGTCACCGCGAAGGACTGTGTCGCCTCGATCTGTCGCTGGGGCGAGGTGCCTTCTGGCGGAAAGCTGATCGTGGAACGGGCCAGCGACATCTCGGCGCAGGACGATAAAACCTTGATCATCTCGCTCAGGGAACCGATGGGACTTCTTATTGAAATCCTAGCGGGAGCGGTCACGCCGGTCTTGTACATCATGCGCGAAAAGGACGCGAATCTCGCTGCCACAGAGCAGGTGACCGCGAACATCGGATCGGGGCCGTTCAAGTTTAACCATGCTCTTGCTAAGCCGGGCGCCAGCTTCACCTACGACCGCAATGAAAAGTATGTACCCCGCCACGAGCCGACAGACGGGTTCGCGGGCGGGAAGGTCGTCAACGTCGATCGCGTTATCTGGGAAAATATCACTGATCAGCAGACCGCCGTTGCGGCCTTGCAGTCGGGCGAGGTCGATTTTCACTTATTGCCACCCGCCGATCTTTACCCAGCGATTGAAAGCGACACTAACCTTGCACTGCAGGTTCTTAACAAGGCGGGCGATGTATATTTCATGCGCATGAACTGCCTGCAGAAGCCGTTCGACAACGTCAAGGCACGCCAAGCAATGCTTCACCTGATCGATCAGGAGGCATTTATGCGTACTTCGTTTCCCCCAGAATACACCCGCACCATCACTTCGTTTTTCGGAAACCAAACGCCCTATACCAACGACGAAAATACAGGGTGGTACAAGAAGGGCGGTGATCCGGAAAAAGCCAAGCAGCTCTTCAAGGAGGCGGGATATGCCGGCGAAAAAGTCGTCATCCTGCAGCGAACGGACTGGGCGGAGGCCGGCAATTGTGCGCAGCTCTTGGCGGTCACTCTGCGCAAGATTGGGGTCAACGCCGAGCTTGCCCCGGGCGATTCGGCCTCAAATGGCGCCCGCCGAAGGAACAAGGGCTCCGTTGAGAACGACGGCTGGAGCATTTTCATCACGTCCGAGTCCGATTATGAGCGCAGCACTACGCTCAGTAATCCCACTCTGACCGCGAATGGCGAGCAGGGTTGGTGGGGGTGGCCGCAGAGCGATGAATACGAGGCTCTTCGGGCAAAATGGGCGGATGTCGAAACACTCGAAGAGCGCCAGGCACTGGCGCGCGAGATGCAACGTATACAGTGGGACATCGCGGGCACCGTTCTACTGGGATCAGTTCTCTCGCCAATCGCGCGCCGCAAGACGCTCACTGGTCTCATCGAAATGCCGTCGCTCACAGCGATGTGGAATATGCAGAAGGTTCCGGCCTAGTGGCTGCCTACATCCTACGCAGATTCGTTTCGACCATCGCCGTCATGGCGATGGTCGGGATCTTCATATTCCTGCTTCTCAGGCTGGCTCGCGGCGACCCGGCGGCCATGATCGCCGGCAGAAATGCCGCTCCGCAGCTGATCGCCAGTATCCGAGAGCATCTGGGCCTGAACGACCCCATGCCGGTTCAGTTCATGCGTTGGGTGCGCGACATGCTCGGCGGTGATTTCGGCACCTCGATCTTTGCCGGGCGACCGGTCCTCGACCTGATCTCGCAGCGGCTTGAACCGACCCTTTCGTTGTCGATCCTGACGATGATCCTGTCCGTGTCCGTTGGGGTCTCCTTCGGCATTCTTGCCGCGTGGCGATCTGGCGGGCTGCTCGACCGTCTCCTCGCAGCCTTTTCGGCAGTTGGTTATTCCGTCCCGGTCTTTGTCATCGGCTATTTTCTCATATACTTCTTCGCCATCAGGACACACTGGCTGCCGGTCCAAGGATACATCCCTTTAAACCAGGGTCTCGGGCCTTGGTTTGTGCACCTGATCCTTCCCACCGTGGCCTTAGGGCTTGGCTACATTGCATTCATTGCCCGGGTTACACGGGCGAGCATGCTCGAGGTCCTGTCGGAAGACTATATGCGAACGGCCGCCGCCAAGGGCGCTTCGTCCTATGCCATGCTATTCCACCACGCCTTGAAGAATGCGGGTGTTCCGATCCTGACCGTTATCGGCATAAGCTTCGCTTATCTGATCGGCGGCGTCGTCCTCACGGAAACGGTGTTCAACATACCCGGTATCGGTCGTCTGGTCGTGGATGCAATCAACAACCGCGACTATCCGATCATACAGAGTGTGCTCATCCTGACTTCGGGTTTGTACGTCCTTATCAATCTCACAGTCGATCTGGCCTACACCTTGATCGATCCCCGGATCCGGTACTGATATGACCCTTCTTTCCGCACCGGTTGAGGCCGTGCCGATTGGTCGGCTGCAGCTATCCGATATTCCGCGTCTGGCTAGGCGGCACCCGCTGGTTCTGGTGGGCGGCAGTCTGTTGGTGCTCCTGATCGCTCTGGCGATTGCCGCCCCTCTTTACGCCGGCGATCCAGTGAACATGGATCCGTTCAAGCGCCTTCAGCCGCCGTACGCCGAGATGTGGTTCGGGAGCGACAATCTGGGCCGGGACGTGTTTGCGCGAACGATCTTCGGCGCCCGCATCTCTCTTGTGGTCGGGCTGCTGTCGGCGGCGTGTGCGGCTCTTGCGGGGCTTCTGATCGGAATCGTCGCAGGCTACAGCCGCAGCTTCGACAACGTGGTCATGCGGGTCATGGACGGCCTGATGTCGATCCCGACGATTCTGCTGGCGATCGCGCTCATTTCTCTGACCGGGCCCGGCATCGGCATCCTCATCGTCGCCATCGCGGTCCCAGAAACGCCAGCTGTCGCGCGGCTGGTTCGTTCGGTGGTTCTGGGTGTTCGCGAGCGTCCCTACGTGGAGGCCGCACTCTGCGGCGGGGCGCGCCTGCCCAAGGTGCTGTGGCGGCATATCCTGCCGAGTACCATTCCGGCGCTGATGGTCCAGGGCGCTACCGTCTGCGCCAGTGCGATCCTGACGGAGGCGGGGCTGAGTTTCCTCGGCGTGGGCGTGCCGCCCGAGATTCCGAGCTGGGGCAACATGATTGCCAGTTCGCGCCTGTATCTTGCCATCGCTCCAATGACGATCTTCGCCCCCGGTATCTGCCTTGCCGTGACGGTCCTTGCTGTCAACCTGCTCGGGGACGGTTTGCGCGACCTGTTCGATCCCCGCGCCAAGAAGAGGCGCTAACATGCAGATGCATCAAACTGCAGGGAACGACGTGCTTCTCGATGTCCGAGACCTAGAGACGCATTTTTACGGCGAAGAGAGCGTCACCCGTGCGCTCAGCGGCATCAGCTTTCAGGTCAAGAAAGGCGAGACACTTGGCGTCGTCGGTGAATCGGGATGCGGGAAGAGCGTCACCGCTCTCTCTATCCTTCGTCTGCTGCCGAAGCTGACCGCCAGGACTGTCGGCGGCGAGGCCCGCTTGCACGGACGCGATCTCCTTAAGCTGTCCCATCGGGAGATGCGAAAGATCCGCGGCAACCAGATCGCCATGATCTTCCAGGAGCCGATGACGAGCCTGAACCCCGTTTATACGGTCGGCCACCAGATTGCGGAAGCGGTGCAGATCCATACCAAGGTCTCGCGGACCGTGGCCATGGCAAAGGCCGAAGAGATGCTGCGTCTCGTCCGCATCGCGGATCCGGAACGGCGCGTCTGTAATTATCCCCACGAAATGTCGGGCGGCATGCGCCAGCGCGCCATGATCGCCATGGCTCTTGCCTGCTCGCCGGAATTGTTGATCGCCGACGAGCCGACGACCGCGCTTGACGTCACGATCCAGGCGCAGATCCTGCGGCTCATTGTCGATCTGAAAGCGCGCACGGGAACGGCCGTCATGTTCATCACGCATGACCTGGGCGTTGTAGCCGAGACATGCCAACGCGTGATCGTGATGTATGCCGGCCGGATCGTGGAACAAGCTAACGTGATAGATCTGTTTGCGCGTCCCGCACATCCCTACACCCAGGGCCTCATGCGATCGGTGCCAGATCCGCGGCGTGGCCGCCAGCGCCGCCTTCCGGAAATTCCCGGCATCGTCCCAAACTTGCGCGAGCCCAATGTCGGCTGCAGCTTTGCACCACGCTGCCCGTTCGCGATCGATATTTGCCGCGAGAAGACACCCATCCTGCGTGATGTCGGGCCGAGCCACGCCGCAGCTTGCTGGCGCGCCGAAGAGGTGATGGGCGCATGAATGGTCCTTTGCTTAAAGTCGAAAATCTGACCAAGCATTATCCGCTCGGTGCTGGAATATTCAAGAAAAGCATTCCGGTGATCCGGGCGGTGGAGGATGTATCCTTTTGCGTCGAGGCGGGCGAGACACTCTGCATCGTCGGTGAATCGGGCTGCGGAAAGTCGACTGTCGCGCGGCTCCTGATGCGGCTCGTGGAGCCGACGGGTGGGCGCGTGCTGATCGAGGGAACCGACATTGCTGGCCTCAAGAAGGACGCGCTTCGCGCCTGGCGCCGTCGCATGCAGATGGTCTTTCAGGATCCTCACTCGTCGCTGAACCCACGCCTTACCGCCGGACAGGTCATCACCGAGCCGGTCGAGAATTTTGAGTGCCTCAGCAGGAAGCAACGCCAGGCACTTGCCGCGGAGCTTCTGCGTAAGGTCGGAATGTCGCCCGAGATGATGCACAGGCTACCCTCCGAGCTGTCGGGCGGACAGCGCCAGCGGCTCGGCATTGCGCGCGCACTGTCACTCAAGCCTTCGCTCATCATCGCCGACGAAGCGGTGTCAGCCCTCGATGTCTCCGTGCAGGCGCAGATTCTGAACCTACTTCTGGATCTCCAGCAGCAGATGGGCATCGCCTTCGTCTTCATCTCGCATGACCTCGGCGTCGTGGAGCATATCGCGCATCGCGTTGCCGTCATGTATCTGGGGCGCATCGTGGAGCTCGCCCGGAGCGAGGCGCTCTTCGAGAATCCAGTCCATCCCTACACCGAGGCGTTGATCGCGGCAGCTCCGGTGCCGGATCCGACGCGGGTTCGGCTGGAGGTGCCGGTCGAGGGCGAGGTGCCGAGCCCCATCAACCCGCCGAGCGGGTGCGCCTTCCATCCGCGCTGCCCGCTCGCAGTCGAGCGTTGCCGTGCCGAGATACCGCCTTTGGTGCCGATGGCTGACGGGCGCCTCGTGGCCTGCCACGTGCGCGCTCCGGCCACAGGCCAGTCTGCTGCGGCGGCCAATTTCTCGGCTGCAACGGTTTCGGCGATTAGGAGCCCATAAAAATACAAGACAAATCTAACGCTCCCATGGTCGAGTCGTATTTGGTAGTCGATATTTCCGGCCCTCTCCATGAACGTGGGCGGCAGTATGGCCGCGAGGCGCGCTGGTCGCAAAGGGAGCATCGCAACCTCTCAGCTAAAGGAGCGCTTGTGGTGCGAGTGGCGCGGCGACGCTGGTAGAGCTGGGGGAACAGGAATGACAAAGGCGAATGGATTCGGTTATAAGCAATCAGCCTACTGAGGAAGATATGGAGAAAAAATTACACGACAACGGTTGTGATCCAGCCCGACGTGCTGATGGCTACGATACGGTCGGCTCGATCGAAACTAATGTTGCCGACGGCTTCACGATGGTCGCAGTCGGTGACCTCATCGTATCCCGGGCTCTGATGGAAGGCCGGCATCCCGGCATCCACGCCATTGCCGAAATCCTTCGCAATGGCGATGCCACTTTCGGCAACATGGAATCCGTCATCTTCGACATCCGATCGTTCAAGGGAAGCCCACAAGCCGAGCATGGTGGTGCGTACCACGTCAGCCTTCCAGAGGTCGGACCCGATCTAAAGGCGATGGGCTTCAACATTATGGGGCGCGCAAATAACCATACACTCGACTGGGGCCTCGAAGGTATGCGCGCAACCGGCCGGATCCTCGACGAGAGCGGAATCATTCATGCGGGTGCGGGTGAGAACCTTGCAGAAGCCAGCGCTGCCCGGTTTCTAGAGACGGCGCGGGGGCGGGTGGCGCTGGTGTCATTTACTACGTCTTTTACGCCGATGTCCCGGGCGTGCGATCCCGCCGGCGAGGCGCCGGGCAGGCCGGGACTCTATGCCCTTCGCTTGACTGAAAGCATCGTAGTGCCGCCGACGATGCTCGAAAGTTTACGGAACGTGAGTGATTCGCTACCCAATCCCAGTCCCGACCATAAGAACCCGAACCGGCTTAGTCTCGCTGGAGCGACGTTCAAATCTGGCGACAAGGCCGGTTATAGCTACGAACCCGACGCGGGCGATGTCGCTGATATCCTGCGAAACGTTCGCCGCGGCAAGCAGTTTTCTGATTTCTGCGTCGTCACCAACCATTGTCACGAGCCCGGAAACTGGAGCCAGGAACCGCCAGATTACGAGCAATCCTTTGCGCGTAAGACAATAGATGCAGGGGCGGATGCATATGTCGGACACGGGCCGCACCTATTGAGAGGCATCGAGATCTACAAAGGCCGACCAATCCTCTACAGCCTGGGGAATTTCTTCTACGACGACCTGCGGACGCCCGTAGGGGCTGACATGTTCGCCCTCTACGGCAAGAATCCACGAACCGACACCGATGCAGAGGTGACGGTCGACGAAGAGACAAAAGGATACCCCAGGGCAGGCGGCTTTGTGGGCGCGCTCGCCGCACCGATCTACTACGAGAGCATCATCACAGTCAGCCGATTTGAAAGAAATCATCTCGCTGAATTGCGGCTATATCCAATCGAGCTGGGCTATGCCCAGAGATTTGCCAATCGTGGCATCCCGAAGTTGGTTGCCAGGTCGCAAGCAAAGGCCATTCTGGAACGCCTACAGAAGCTCTCGGAGCCATTTGGAACTGAAATTGCATTTGAGAACGACGTTGGAGTGATAAAGCTGCCCGGCGCTTCACGATGAGGCGATGCGCACTGAATCGGTCGCGCAGCGAAATGCTGGCAAGGATATCACAAAGCGTCGCCGACGCGCTTCGGGTACATCTCGAACTCCATCCTCCCGACTGTATCCGATACCTTTCGCAGGCATACGCGCGCGAACAGAGTCAGGCGGCGAAAAACGCTATCGGGCAGATTCTGCTGAATTCCCGAAGCGGAACAAGCAAGTTTGCGAACTCACCTCATCCATCGTCCGCGAGGGCCAGCGTCCCACCGGCAAGTGGGAACTTATCGTCTAGCTTTCTTCCGGCTTTTAAAATTTCACGTTCATCAATTCCGCGATCCGGTTCGACCCTGCGGCCATCTTCGCGCCCCCGGCCAGACCCCTGGGACCGCATCAGACGGCGGCACGTCTCATCCTCCCGAGCGAGCGCGCGCAGCTTGCTTCGTGGATCGGAGCAGCGGCTCCTCGATCAGGTCAGGCAGGCCTTCGGCGAGCTTGCGGATGCGATCCTCGAAGCTTGCGGCACTGGCCTTGCCAAGCTTGAGCCCGAAATTGCGCAAGATCCCCCGGATGTCGTTCTCGATGGCAGTCGCCTTGTCCTGCAGCAGCTTGCGTGCCGACAGCAGTGCCCGACGTTCTGGCTGGTTAGTCTAGCGTCTTCACATGCATCGGGCGGAACAGGTTGACCCGCATCATCTGGGGAATGCCGCGGGCGTCAATGTGATCGGTTTTGTCCGGCTGGGCCTTTAGAAATGGTATGCCGGGTCTCGACAGATAACCGAGCGCAGCATCTCAACCAAGCGTCGTCACCAAAGATCAAAAGATCAGGCTCCGCGCCGAATTCACATCTGGAAATTGAGGGCTGGGGTGCACCAGATCAGCCCGAAGAAGGTGCGCCAGCACAGTCGCGTCGATCGTGTCCGTCTTGATCTTGGCGTCGGCGATCGCCTTCACCTTCAAGGGGTACGCCAACACAACGCAGATGTGGTGGAGCCAGTCGTACATCGCCATCCCAGTTGCGCGTGGCTTCCAGAACGGCATGAGAGTTCTCACAATATCGTTCTAGAAACGAGCCGAGAGGGTGACGGTCGTTCTTCACCCGGTCCGGACCGCAGCATCTTGCCAGGTGAATCCTGCACGACCAGTTGGCCGTAGCTTTTGTGATATCGAACCCGATAGGGTCGCTTTGCTTTCCGTCCTCGAGTTCTTCAAAACCCAGGAACGATAAGCCAATCGGCACAGGGCGTGACAGTCCCGCGATCATCTGGTTGTTGAGCAATCCGGTTCTTCCAGTAGGCGACACCTCTTTCATGCCTCCGATGCTGGTGCCGTAGCCAACCGGCATGGGCTTCTGAATTCCTCAGCAAAGGATACGCCATGAAGATACGCGAGTTGCTGGTGCGCAAGCTCGCCGGCGAGGTGCGTATCCCGGCCAAGAGCACCGTTCAAGTCGTGCTCGATCGTCATGTGTGAGCCAGGCCCGCAAGAGGAACCCGGCGAACAAGGCCGTGGGCACCCAGCTGCCAGAGGGGACGCAGCCAACGATCTATGGGGCGCCGTTAAAGCAGCGGCAAAGCCCCCCAGAATTTATCCAGCAGTTCCCTGAGTTGACCCTGACCAGCAGCTCGCCACTTTCTTCACGTGCGAATCCAACTCTTGCAACAGATCCTTCGAATAAAATTTACAGGATCTTTGCGACCGCAAATCGCTGACGATGATACGCTCACGGCAAGGTCTGAGTCAGGCACGGCTGAAAAAGTAGATGACGATTCAAACTCGTACCGCCACACAGGACGCAATGTCGGGGTTAAAGCCAATGGCAAAAAGAGCACTCATTATGGTTGGAGCGTCAATGGGTAATGGTCCGCTATACATCCAAGCGGCCCAGCGTCTTGGTCTTCATCCAATTACCCTGACGGCGGATCCAACTCAATACGACTATCTTGCGGCGAAGGGGATCGAGGCAATCCGTATCGATACAGACAATCTCAATGCGCTGATCCACGAATGTTCGCGGCTGCGTGCGACCTATGACATTGCCGGCATTACCGGGTTTGCGGGCCTCGATGAGTCGATTCCTGCGACAGTTGGCAAGCTCTGCCGACATTTCGGTCTACCGGGACCGAACCCCGCATCCGTTGAACGGTGCTGCGACAAATTCACTCAACGTCAGCTCCTCGATGATGCCGACGTTCCAATACCCGCTTATCGCTTAGCAGCGAATGCGACGGATGCAGAACGGGCTGCCGCAGAGATTGGCCTGCCGGTTGTTCTGAAGCCAGCCGTAGGCATCAGAAGCATCGGTGTCCGATTGTGCCGCAATATCGATGAGTTGGCCGAACATACGACCTATCTGTTGGGCGGGAAGCATATATGGCGGTCTTCGCCAAGGATAGTGGTCGAAGAGTTCGTACAAGGCCCCCTTTATGTCGCTAATTTAATGGGAACTGAGGTCATTGGAATTAGCGCCTACGAGTTCGGCCCGCCACCGTATTTCGTCGTTCGTGAGTGCACCTGTCCGGCCCCGCTGATTGATGATGAGCATCAACGTATCGGCGATGTTTCGCTGAGCTGTCTGCGAGCTCTCGGCCTTGGCTGGGGGCCATCGAATATTGAATTCCGCTGGACGAAGGGTGGCCCAGTCGTCATTGAGGTTAATCCGCGTCTTGGTGTTGGGGAACCTGAACGGGTCCGACTGGCTTACGGTGTCGATCTCGTCACCGAGCACATCAAGCTTGTCATCGGCGAGGAATGGGATTTGCGCAAAAGGCATTCGCAGACTGTGGCTTCGCGGTGCTTAGTTCCTGATCGCGATGGCATTCTCGATTGGATCGAAGGCGGCAGCCGGGCGGCCGCCGTACCAGGTGTCGTCGAGGTCAAATTTATTGTTGAACCCAAGACGCCGATCGTCAGGAAAGGCGATAATGGAGACTACATCGGGCATGTCATCGCCGCTTCACCCAGCCGTGCTCAGACCGCGGCGATACTTCAGCGTGCCGTAGACTTAATCGCTTGGTCGATCACACCATTTCCGACCCTTGGCGAATAGGAAGGATATGCGGTCTCCTTGCCGCCTCCGCACCAGCGCAGGTAGTCCCAGCTTGTCGCCGCGTCCGGGAAACAATTCAGGCTTACCACCTCCGATGCGCGCAGGCCGGCGGCATAGGCGGTGGTCAACGCGGTGCGTGCCTTCAGTGGTGGCAGCGCCCCGAGAAAGCGCACCACCTAGTCTGGGCTCAATATTGTTGGCAGCTTGCGCGGCGTAGGAATCCGCTCGGGAGTCTCCACCCATCAAGCGTCACGAAGCCGCAGGGCTGGCTGTTTCCGGGCCAATGCCGCCATCTTCGAGCGCTGCGTCGAAACTCGCTCCCGACTGTCGCCCGTCGACGTCGTCATTCTCGACAATCTCGGCTTCTAAAAGAACGAGGGCGCCGCTCAACTGGTTCGCCAATGGGGCGCCTGGCTCCTGTTCCTGCCGCCATAATCGCCCGATCTCAACCCATCGAGCTGGCCTACTCAAAACTCAAGGCGCGCTGCGAAAGAAGGCGGCCAGAACTTTCGACGCTCTCTGCGAAGCTCTCGGCGACGATATCTGCCATCTGTTCGAGCCAAGTGGATGCAGAAACTTCTTCAAGGCTGCCGGATATGAGGCCAATTAATTACGACAGACTTAACCCAAGCTGTGTCCTGATCGGCCGGTCACAATATAGGACACGGCCGAACGAGACCTGCATGAGGATCAGCGTGGGCAAATCCACGAAGAGCAAGCGGAATTCACTGGGCAGTCGACACGCTCTGCGTCGTCATTTCCGACAATGTCAGACATACAACGTAGCAGCATTGGAGCTATGCCGTTATTTTTCAAATAGATTTCTGGTTGGCACGGCACATGTATTCGGTATTCGCAGAACGTCACGGGCCAAGGAGAAGACTTTGTCTCAAACCAATTTGCAAGTCTATTCGGAACGAGTGCTCTCGTTTTTAACCGCCGACGCTATCGGGGATGCGCAATCGAATACCGGCGAACGCGTGGTCAGAGATCGATAGAGGCTTACGGCCCCATCTTGCGCTACTTCGAAGGTACGCACCTCATTCGCAGCTACGCGCCCTTACCCGCCTTGACTTGGGCTGTCTTTGCTGGCGCATCTCTCCAATGGATGGAATTTCACATGAATCTGGAAACAGAACGTTTATTCATGCGCCCAGTTCGTACTTGGGACGCCGAGGCCCTGCATTGTCTGCACTGTGATCCGCTGGTATTCAAATTCATGGAGGGAATTCCGCCAACCCGGGAAATGTCTGATGCTTGGCTGTCCCTCTATCTTCATGACTGGGAGACCCACGGGTACGGATTCTGGATGGTCTATGAACGAAAGGCTAATGGCGATTTGCGCTTTGTAGGCAAGTCCGGGCTGCGCCGCTTCGGTGAAAACGACATTCAAACCGCATGCTTCCTGTTCGGAGCCCGGTGCGGTCAGGGGATTGGGCCGGAAAGCCTTCAGCCGGTGATCGAATTCGCCTTCGCAACCCAATCTATCGATCGGTTGGTCTCTCTCGTACGCTCCACGAATATACGAGCGCTCAAAACGAGAACCCCAATGGGCTATTCCTACCTTGGGCCGGTTGTATTTGATGGAAAGAAATATCAATTCTTTGAATTGCGCCGTCCGCGAAAGTGAAGCTCAGCAAACTGCTGCGCTTCGGGCTCAAGTGTCTCAGTGTCAGGCCGACGAACCGAATGCTGTCAACGGGACGGCGGAGCCGCCGGCTCCCGCCGTGGTGAGCTGGATGTGTTATCTCTAGGTGTTTGATCCCAGGCTTTGATGGTTCATCATTGTCGTCCGGATCAAAGGATGCGCTATGGGCCAGATTCTGCATGGGAGCGCCACAACGACAGAGGCGATCCGTCGAGCGATACAGCATAGTCATGTCTGGACGGCGCCCGCCGATCAAGGGTTTATTTTCGGCGATGGGGTGGTCGCGGGTGCGGTCATGTCTCCGGCCTGTTGCTGCGGTTTAATGACCGCACCCGCGACCACCCCATCACGTCATTGTCACCCTCGATTCCGGATGGCGGCCTTAGCCGATGCTCCTGTTACGCCGGCGTGCCGACATAATGTGTCTCGTCGCGCATGAGTGCGAAGGCAATACGGGCGAGTTTGTTGGCGGTCGCTACGGCGACAAGCCTGAAGGGCTTGGTCTCCATCAGGCGATCCGCCCAGTTTCTCAACACATCGCCGGAACGCTTGCGATGGAACAGAACAGCATGAGCCCCCACCACGAGCAGCTTTCGCAGATATCGGTTTCCCATCTTGGATACACGCCCCAGCCGTTCCTTTCCGCCTGAGGAGTTTTGCCTTGGTGTGAGCCCAAGGAAGGCGGCGAATTCGCGCGGGCCTGAGAAAGCCGAGATATCCTGGACGCTCGCCGCAAGCGCGGAGGCAGTAACAGGGCCGATGCCGGGAACGGTCATCAGGCGGCGTGCCGTTTCATCGGTCTTGGCGAGGGCCAGAATGGCCTGATCGCTCTGCCTGATCTCGGCATCGAGTTCGCTCAGTTGGCGCACCAACGGCAATAGTGCCGAACGCACCGTCGCCGGGATCATGTCGTTGCCCTCGATGACGAGGATAGCCAAGGCACGCGCATTGTTCGGTCCCTGGGCGGCGATGATCCCGATTTCGGCCAGATGGCTGCGAAGGGCATTGAGCAGCTGAGTGCGCTGGGCCACCAGAAGTTCGCGGACCTTGTGATGCATGAGCGCCGCCTGGTTCTCGACCGATCGCACCGGCACAAAATGCATTGACGGGCGCGTCACCGCCTCGCAGATCGCTGCTGCATCAGCAGCGTCGTTCTTCTGACGACGCACGTAAGCCTTCACATAGGCTGGCGGCATCAGCCGCACGTCATGGCCGAACTTCATGAGTTCGCGAGCCCAGTGATGGGCCGACCCACACGTTTCCAAGCCAATGAGGCAGCATGGCAGGCATTCGAAGAATGCCAGAACATCCTTCCGCCGCAGCGCGCGGGTCGTGACGACACGGCCGGCGGCGTCGATCGCGTGAACCTGGAATACGTGCTTGGCCAGATCGAGGCAAACGGTAACGACAGCGCTGAGATCGGTGTTAATATTGCCCATGGACGGTGCTCCTTCCAGATGAGTGCTCGACAGCAGCCATCTTGGCACGCCTCTCACGAGGATGATGCCGTTGCGGGCGCCGTCCATCCCATCAAGCGAGCCTGAGGAAGCTTTCGAAGCGCTACGGCATCAATCCTAAGACGGTCGCTAAGTGGAAGAAGCGGAGTTCGACCGCCGATCACCGGCCCCAGGGAGCCGAGATCGACGATTCTGTCTGTCGAGGAAGAGGCTGTCGTTGTGGCCTTCCGCCGGCACACGCTGCTGCCGCTCGATGATTGCCTCTACGCATTGCAGCCGACAATCCCGCATCTGACACGTTCTTCATTGCACCGCTGTCTGCAGCGCCACGGCATCGGCCGATTGCCGGATGTCGAAGGCGACAGGCCGGCGAAGAAGAAGTCCAAGGCCTATCCGATCGGCTTCTTCCACGTTGATATCGCGGAGGTCCGAACCGAGCAGGGCAAGCTACACATGTTCGTCGCCATCGACCGGACCTCGAAATTTGCCTTCGTCGAACTGCACGAGAAGGCTCCGACAGCCATTTCCAAAGAGTTTCTGCTCCGCCTGATCGCCGCCGTCCCTTACAAGATCCTGCTCACCGACAACGGCATACAGTTCACCACGCCAGGAGCTGGCGGTTCGGCCGTTCCACTGATCAAGGAAGCGATCGCAAATGGCGAGATATTCCGGGCTCATGCCTTCGAACTCGCCTGCGCCAGGAACGATATCGAACATCGAACCACAAAGCCAAAGCATCCTTGGACCAACGGCCAGGTCGAGCGCATGAACCGCACCATCAAGGACGCTACGGTCAAGCGTTTCCACTACGACGATCACGACTAACTGCGTTCCTCTCCCGGAGTTTTAGACCCCATGTTCGCAGGCTGCTGTCGGCGCAGCTGCGGGTTAGGATGACGTCGCAGCTTCGTAGAGAAGCCCTCGCAAATGATGATCGCCCCGCCGGGATATGTGGCCATCATAGTCGACCTCTCCCGATTGGTATCGTCGGGTCGTCAGTCCAAGCCAGGCGCCGACGAGGCGAGATTTCTTGAAGTTGTCCGGCTCCTCAATGCGGTCACGAACGAAGTCGCGGTGATTGCGCCGACACCGGCGATCGACACGAGTATTTGACACGCTCGGCCTTGACGCGCACCAGCGACAAGCTGACGCCCGAGTTCCGCGGCCCGAACGCGCATGTTGCGCCAGGCTTCCAGCCTCGGCAGCACGATAGGAGGCCGTCCTGGTCGACAAGGAGATTGCGGACTTTCCTCTCGAAGGTGCTTCCTTTGCCGGCGGGAACAAGCAGTCCGAATGTCTTCATGAGCCCTCGGATCTGGTTTGAGAGTTCGGTCGTGATCCTGACCAGCCTGGTGCGTGCCGCAACGAGCGCGCGCGTCAGCATGCTGTCGAAGCCTTTCACTCGCACTCACGAAAGAACCCTACTTCTGCAAGATGCGCCAAACCGTCGGCATCGTTCGCGTCGGTTTTGTTCGCGGCCATGTCGAGCGCTGCTTTGGCATGACGAGCATCGATGCAGATCGCCTGCAAACCCTCTGCGCGCAGCGCATGATAGAACCACACCGATAGAACACGACGCGCTTTGCGGCCGGCGCCCGCTTGCGGACAAGCTCGGCAATGACCTTTGGATCAGAGGCGCACCTCCCACGCCAGACGCGCTTGCCTTCACGTCGAATGGAAACCGCTGTCTCTTTCATCGAAACATCGAGGCCGATATAGTCTTCCATGGCTGTTCTCCCTGAGATGCCTGGGCCCGGTGCGAATCGTGAGCCCGTATTCCATCCTGTCGGGGAACAGCCACCCACTTCCATAGCTAAGACTTGGGAAACCGATTACCCCATGTATTCGGCTAGCCCCACGTCTTGAACGGATGTTTGAGGTGCTGCGCTTCGAGCTGATGATAAAACGTGGTCTGCGTGAACAGCCACAAGCATCAGGAAAGCAAGCGCAGCATGAAGCATTATGCCGGACTGGACGTCTCCGTGAAAGAGACGGCCGTTTGCATCGTGGATGAAGGAGGCCGCATTTGCCGAGAGATGAAGGTCGCGAGCCATCCGGACGATCTTGTTGAGGCGTTGAAGAACCCCGCCTGGAATTTGGCCCGGATCGGGCTTGAAGCTGCTCCCTTATCACAATGGTTGTTCAGTGGTCTGGCGGGAGCCGGACTACCTGCATCTGCGTCGAAACCCGTCATGCGAAGGCCTTTCTCAAGGCGCAGACCTGTCGTTGCGCTGGCTTTCAAGGCTACAGTCGACATTCCTGCCCACTTCAAGAATGCGAAGGCCGTAGGCCGGCTCTTGGGTTAACGCCGCGCTGCATCAATCAGGCGAGGACAATCGCGTCGGGACGTGTTTCCCTGTGCGGTGACTCCATGATGCGAACGCGACTTTATGAAGCCGCGCAAGTCTTGCTGACGGTGGTGAAAAAGTGGTCATGGCTGAAAGCTCGGGCGATGAACGTCGCTAAGCGCCGGGGCCGACAAAGAGCGACCGTTGCCCTTGCTCGCAGATTAGCCTCATCATGCACAGAATATATGGTCCGATGGCAGTGAGTTCCGCTGGGCGCGAGAGGAAGCGACGGCGGTGATATAGCCGGTCCACCAAACGAAAGGGAGAACATCCGATAACGAGATTCGACAGGGGCGGATGAATGTCCTTCGCGGGACGGAGGATGAAGAGAGGACGTGCCGGACTTCGGTTTGCTTCGGGGCTTGTTTTGGGCCGCGAGGAACGGTCGATCATGCCGGCGCTTCCCTCGACCCGGAAGCGCTCCACCCAGCGCGCCACCACCCCGTATGTTCGCGCCGCATCGGCTTTGGAAAGACAGCCTTCAACAACGTCGCGGGCTATCTCCTCTCGACGCAGCGGCGTCAGACGGGCGTTCTGATGGATGTTCATTCGGTCCTCCGAGAATCACTGAAGCTTCGACAACCTCAGCTTTCCCGGCTTGGACCGGATGGACAACCTACTGAAAGCTCACAGCTAGTTCGCTCAGTTGGCGCACCAACGGCAACAATGCCGAACGCACTGTCGCCGGATCATGTCGTTGCCCTCGGTGACGAGGGTATCCAAGGCGCGCGCGTTGTTCGGTCGCTGGGCTGAGATAATCCCGATTTCGGCCAGATGGCTGCGAAGGGGTATTGAGCAGTTGGGTGCGTTGGGCAACCAAGTACGAGTACCTTTTGATGCATGAGCGCCGCCTGGTTCCCGACCGATCGCATCGGCACGAAACGCATCGAAGGGCGCTGTCACCGCCTGGCAGATGGCTGCTGCATCAGCCATCGTTCTTCTGGCGACGCACGTAAGCCTACACATAGGCTGGCGGCATCAGCCGCACGTCATGGCCGAACTTCATGAGTTCGCGAGCCAGTGATGGGCCGAGCCACACGCGTCCAAGCCAATGAGGCAGCACGGCAAGGGTTCGAAGAACCGTCAAAACATCCTTCCGCCGCAGCGCCCGGGTCGTGAGGACGCTGCCTGCGGCATCGATCGCCTGAACCTGGAAGGCATGCTTGGCCAGATCGAGGCCGATCGAGGCCAATAGTGGCAACAGCACTGAGATCGGTGTTAATATTGCTCATGGACGGTTTCCCCCAGATGAGTGCTCGACAGCAGCCATCTTGGCACGCCTCTCACGAGGATGATGCCGTTACGAGCGCCTGTCCACCTCATCAAGAGAGACTGAGAGCGCTGGCGAAGCCCTGGGGCATCAACCAGAAGAAGTTGCCAAATGGCGGGAACGGACCTCGGGTCGTCCGCACTGTGTCTCTTTCTGGCCATATCTTCGCTCCGCCATCGCGTCGAAAGCCATACCTCAGGGACGATCGGGCAGGCCAGGAAGGTGCCGGTCATCTCAAAACGCGATGGTTCCGTCCTGGACATTATATTGGCGAACCCAACGCTAAATGGCACATAGTTGGCAGGTAGCCGTGGAAGTGCGTCGCCCGTCAATGGCTCTGGAATGAATCGAGCGAAACGAAGTGCAGATCAAAGATGTCCTGCTAGCGCCTGGCAACGGCGCATTTTTCTATGACGATCAGGAAGCCATTAGGTCCGGCGCAATCCAGGACGGCTTTATGTATGTCGGCGCACCGACGACCCCCGGGTTCAAGTCCATTCGTATTCCGGCATCTTCGCTCAGCATCGGGCTCGTCCTTGCGGACGAGACCGTTGTTTGGGGTGACATGATGAACGTCCAGTACGCTGGTGCCGGTGGACGCGATCCTCTGTTCGACACTAACCAAATCTCAGATCTAACGTCATGCGTCGTCGCGCCGAGGCTTTTTGATGTCGATGCCTCTCGGTTTATTGATTCTTGCACGAGGGTTTTTGAATCCGTCGAGCATTTGCGGATACCTCTGGCTATTGAATATGGCGTGAGCCAAGCGCTTCTTCGCGCAGCCGCCCACCTTCAGCGCAAGACAATGGCGGAGATCGTATGCGCCGAGTTTGATCTGCCGCTACCCACGTGCCGCGTCCCAATTTACTGCCAGAGCGGCGATGCTCGCGAAATCAACGTTGACAGAATGATCTTGAAAGGCGTGGACATTCTTCCCCACGGCCTTATCAACTCTCGGCAGAAATTCGGCACCGACGGCCAGACGTTCATGGATTTCGTGAAGTGGGTTGCAACGCGTACGCGCCAAATCGGTCTCCCGGGGTATCATCCGGTGCTGCATTTCGATGTATATGGCTGGATCGGCCTCGAAATCGGCTTGGAGCCGCAACGGATCGCCGACTTTATCTGCAGGGTTGCCGAGAGCGTTCCGGGTTTCGCGCTCAATGTCGAGTCTCCTGCGGATTTTGGTTCGACTCAAGCGCAAATTGAGAACTACGCGGAGATCGTGTCGATTTTGGACAACCGCGGTTCCAGAGCCCGCATTGTCGTGGACGAGAGATGCAATACGCTTGAGGATATTCGGCTCTTTGCCGAAGCGAAGGCTACGCATCTGGTCCAAATCAAGACGCCAGACGTAGGCTCAATCGCCGATACGGCCCGCGCAGTTCTCATCTGCAAGGAAAACAGGGTCGGAGCGTATGTCGGAGGAAGTTGTACCGAGACAGATCTCTCCGCCCAGGCTTCAGTGCACATTTCGGTAGCGACCCAGGCCGACATGATGCTCGCAAAGCCGGGAATGGGGGTCGACGAGGGATTTTCCATCGTCGGGAACGAACAGAACCGATTGCTGGCGATACTGAACCGTCGTCGAGTTCAAGCCGATAACGTTGGATGAAAACACGGTGTCGCATGCAGAAGTCTCTTGAGGGGATCACAGTCGTTGCCGTGGAGCAGGCGGTTGCTGCGCCTTACGCTTCGTCTCGCCTTGCTGACGCCGGCGCCCGGGTGATCAAGATCGAGAGGCCCGAAGGGGATTTTGCCAGAAACTACGACAAGTTGGTGCGGGGTCAGAGCGCCTACTTCGTCTGGCTCAACCGGGGTAAGGAGTCGGTCTGTCTGGACTTGAGATCTGAGGCGGACCGCGCCGTCCTGGACACGCTCATTGCCGGTGCCGACGTATTGATCCAAAATCTGAAGCCGGGCAGTATTGAAAAATTGGGTTTCGGGTCTGCGGATCTACGTCGGCGTTTTCCACGGCTGATCACCTGCGATATCTCTGGTTTCGGAGAGCAGGGGCCGTATTCCCACTTGAAGGCTTATGATCTCATCGTCCAGGCCGAAACTGGTCTGTGTGCGATCACCGGGACGCAACAGGGGCCCGCCCGTGTGGGTGTGTCGGTTTGCGACATCTCGGCAGGCATGACAGCACATAGCGCCATTCTTCAGGCCCTCTATCATCGCGAGGTCACCGGTGAAGGCACCAGCATCCAGGTGTCACTGTTCGATGCAATCGCCGACTGGATGAACGTGCCGGTTCTGCAAAACGACTATAGCGGCTACCATACGGTACGCGCCGGCGTGAAACACCCGTCGCTGGCGCCGTATGGCGCTTACCGTTGTGCCGACGGCAAAGAGGTCATCTTTTCGGTTCAGAATGACCGGGAATGGGTAAATTTCTGCGAGAAATTTCTTAAGCAGCCGGCGCTTATACGCACACCTGGTTTCGCCGATAATATGGAGCGCCTCGGTCACCGTGCGCAACTTGATAAGATCATTGAACGGCGGTTTTCCGAACTATCCTGCCATGAAGCGATGCGGGAGCTCGAGGCGGCCGGGTTGGCATATGGCCGACTGAACGAAGTCGCGGATGTTTCAACGCACCCACACATTCGCAAGGTGCAGGTCGGAACACCCGAAGGAACCATCGAGACGATAGCGCCGGCGGCGATCTTCAACTCTGAGCGCCCGTTGCTGCGCCCCGTTCCGGCTCTTGGCGCTCATACCGAGGCTGTCCGCGAGGAGGTTCAAGCAGGTTTGCGCGCAAGAGCCGCCTCAGCATGAGCACGCCTCTTGTGGGCAAGGGGGCGCGGTCGCGACCCACAGAGTGCATACCAACCTCTCTGACCCCTTCCAGTCCCACGGCCGCCCAGCCAGCTCACTGACACAGCCCGCACTAAAACCGGCAGCAGATCTTCATGAAGCGCACCGTTCCGGCCATTGAAAGACCGATGTCCATTCCCCGCTGGAGATCGCTGCTTTTCGTTCCCTCTCATGTTCCGCGCTTTGTGGAGACTGCTCATGAGCGCGGGGCAGATGGCGTCATACTGGACCTTGAGGACTCGGTTCCCCAGGATCAGAAAGAGGAGTCGCGAAAGCGGCTTTCTGCATCCGTGGCAAAGGTGGGCCGAAAGGGCGCATCTGTCTTGATCCGTGTGAATCGTGGTTTGCGCCCCTTGGCGGCAGATCTTGATGCAGCAGTGATGGCGGGTGTTGATGCACTTGTTCTTCCGAAAACGGATTCGTCAGAATGGGTATCGGAGATCGCGAATGCGGTACTGGAACTTGAACGAGAAAGAAATCTTGTGCCGGGTCAAATCCGGTTCCTTGCACAGATCGAGACCCCAGCTGCATTGCAAAATCTCGCGGCCATTGCGTCGGCCGATCCCAGGATGATTGCAATGGCGCTGGGCCCTGAAGACTTCAGTGCCTCAGTTGGTGGTGCCCCGGAACTCGACCTTCTCTTGACGCCGAACCTTTCCGTTTTGTTTGCTGCTCGTGCCGCAGGCTTGCTACCGCTTGGCTTCGTAGGAAGCATCGGCGAGTTCTCAGACACGCATAAGATTCGTGAGGCCGCGGCTCACGCGCGGCGGCTTGGCTTTGTCGGAGCTTTGGCGATCCACCCGACCCAGGTGGCCATATTCAATGAGGCTTTCTCGCCAAGCGAGCAGGAACTCGAGTGGGCCCGTCGTGTCGTCGCGGCGCAAAACGATACCTCGGCGCAGGGCAGAGGTGCTTTCGCCTTAGACGGAAAGATGGTTGATGCACCGGTGATTCGAAGGGCCCGTGAGATAATCGCCATGGGCCCGAAAGCCTAGCTGGGCGTCTGTCCGTTTTTGAAATTCACGGATGGGCATTTCAGCGAAGCAGATTGCCCATGGCGACGAGGATCATGTCGTGAGAGACGTCGACGCGCTGCACGTAGTCGCGCACGAGGCGCCGCCATCGGGTCATCCAGCCGAAAGTTCGCTGGACGGCCCAGCGGCGGGGGAGGCTTTCGAAGCCCTTCTGTCGTTGGATCGGCGGATTGCCTGCACGACGAAGTCGAGATAGGCGGCTTGTCCGTGAGCTTTAGCGATGGTAGGCGCCGTTACGAACAGATGCTTGGCCAGGGCCAGCGCTGGCGGATGTCATCCAGGTCGCCTGAGCGCCGGCGCTGTCTGGCCGGCTCATCCCGTATCGACCGCGATATCGCGCTTGCGTGCAACGTTTTTTTCAGCACCAGAGCCAGGTTTTGGGGGTCTGGAACAGAAACGCCGCGCGATTTCGCCAATCCAGGTAGCGCTTTGTCTTCCTGACGAACTGGGTCATCCGCCCACGACCCGGTTTTGTCCACGTCCGGAACTCGAAACACAATTCGCCTCACCTCAAACAAAAATTCCGATATCCAAACGGCGTCTTAACAACTGAAGAGACCGGACGGGACGACAAGAGACCACGGCGATCCAATTGCGTCGCCACTGGATCGCTGCAGCGTGGCACAATTATTGCTATCGCGCCATCGCATTTCGAGATAGATTACATCCATTGGAGTCCACCCTCGGATGTACCCGTGGAAATCAGGCAGTTAAGATATTTCGTCGGCGTGGTCGAAGCAGGCAGTTTTACGAAGGCCGCTGGTTTCCTTAATGTCGCCCAGAGTGCGCTGAGCCTGCATGTGCGTCAACTAGAGGAGGGCTTCGGCACTCAGCTGCTGATACGCGACAGAACCGGCGTCAGCGTCACCGCGTCAGGAGCCAAATTGCTCGAGCGGGCACGGGCGATCCTCAACGAAATTCGACTTACCGAGGTGGAATTGACCAACACAGCTTCTTCCCCTGCAGGGGAGGTAACTATTGGCATTCCATCTGGAGCAGCCCGCGTCCTGAGCGGCCTGCTGCTTGAGTCGGTGAGAAACGAACTGCCCAAAGTGTCCCTTAAGATGGTCGAGGGAATGACTGGCCCGCTGGAGGAGTGGATGGCTGCTGGACGCTTCAATCTGGCGGTCCTCTACCGCACCGCGGACAGTGTAGGGCGAATGACGGTGCTAGCGCGCGAAAACCTTTGTCTGGTGGTCCCGTCCGGTGAGCCACCCTTCGAAGATGCAATATCTCTAGCTGACCTGCATGCATTCCCGCTGGCTGTTCCCATGCGCAACAACAATGTAAGGCGTTCCGTGGCTGATGTCGTCGCACAACATGGTTGCGCGCTGGACGTCAAGTTTGAAGTGGACTCGCTTTCAACGATCATCAACATGGTCATAGAGGGCAAAGCCCATTCTATTCTCGCCCCGTCTGCGGTTCAGAAAGAAGCCGCTCAAGGGCTGGTGCGGACCGTGAAGATCGTTGATCCGGTGATTACCCGCTCGGTTGTGCTTGCTGTAAATCCGAAGGACGAGCGTTCTGCGGCCGTCTCCGCGGTCCGCAAGATCATCCCCAAGGTGGCCAGAGAGTTAATAGAGAGCCGCGGCTGGGCAGCATCCATTCCTGACGCGACCTGACAGCCGTCGATCTATAAAATACGGCACGACTATTTGCCATTCGAAAGATCGATCTGGATTCCAGATGGATTTCGGCACTAATCGATATTTGACCCACCGCGACCATCGCGATGAAACTGGCTCGAGCGAGTTCAGCGGTTTCGATATTGAAACGGCACTCGTATGGCAAGAATTACACAAGTGGAGCGCGCGATGTCCGACGCCAGGAGCCACCAGCTCTTTATCAATGGCAAATGGCGAGCCGGCGGTAGCAGAGCCACATTGCCGGTAGTTAATCCGGCGACGGAGAAGGTATTTGCTTCGGTGGCTTCGGCGACGGTGTCGGATTTGGATGAGGCTCTCGCTTCGGCAGAACGGAGCCGCAAGGCGTGGTCGTCGCGGCCAGCCAAGGATCGTGGCGAGATCCTCGTAGCCGCCGCCAGGATTCTAGCAGAGAAGGCTGGAGCCGCAGCCAGGGACCTGTCGGCCGAACAGGGAAAGACGATTGCCGAAGCGACAGGTGAGTACCTGCGCGCCGTCGAAACGCTGGAATGGAACGGCAGACATGCCGAAGAGCTGTCGGCCCCGATTCCGGTGGGCCCGAACCGGATGGTCGTCCCGGAGTCGCTCGGTGTTGTTGCTGCGTTTACGCCATGGAATTATCCGGCCGTTCTCATCGCCCGCAAGCTCGCCCCAGCGCTGGCGGCAGGCTGTCCGGTGATCCTCAAAGGGGCTGAAGAGACACCGAGCGTAGCTGTCCATATCGTGGAATCGTTGCGTCAAGCAGGCATTCCGGATGGCGTGGTCAATCTCGTCTTCGGTGTTCCAGTGCATATATCGCGGCATCTCCTCAGTTCGCCAATAGTGAAGGTCTTGACTTTCACGGGCTCGACCGAGGTGGGGAAACAGCTGGCCACGCTCGCCGCGAATAACTTGCAGCGTTGCATCCTTGAACTCGGTGGACACTCGCCGGTTATTGTGTGTGAGGATGCCGACCTGGGAAAGGCCATCCCGGCAATTTCGGAATACAAGTTCGAGTGCGCTGGCCAGAGCTGCAACGCGCCCAGCAGGGTTCTCGTCGCCCGGTCCCGCTATGAGGAATTCCTGTCCCAAATGACGGATGCGGCTCGAAAGATCAAAATCGGGCTACCAGACGACCCCTCAACTGACATGGGTCCTATGGCGAACACGCGGCGAATCGAGGCCATGCAGCGCCTGACCAAGGATGCGGTCGAACGCGGCGCCCGTATCGAGACCGGTGGCTCTCGGCTCGACCGGCCGGGCTTCTACTGGCCGCCAACCATCCTGACGGGCGTACCGAAAGAAGCCAGAGTGCTGCATGAAGAGCCGTTCGGACCGATCCTTACGATTGCGCCTTTTGACGAGCTAGATGAGGCGATCGAGGAGGCCAACGCCACCGATTATGGCTTGGCCGCTTACTTCTTCACGGACGCTGCCAATGCGCAACGAAAGCTGATTAATAGTCTTTCAGCGGGAGCTGTCAGTGTGAATTACCTGAAAGGGGTTTCCGCGGACGCGCCTTATGGAGGCGTCAAGCAAAGCGGCTATGGATACGAGGGCGGCGAACAGGGGGTGCGAAGCTTCCAAATCCTCAAAATGGTCAATGGTCTCAGCTCATTTGGATGAAATCGGTGGGAAATAGAACGCGGACCATCGCCGGCAAGGATATCACAAGGAGCGTTGCCGACGCCCTTCAGTACATCTCGTATTACCATCCTCCAGATTACATCCGGTCTCTTTCGCAGGCCTACGTGCGTGAACAGAGTCCAGCGGCGAAGAATGCCATCGGACAGATCCTCGCTAATTCCCGTATGGCGGCCTTCGGACGGCGGCCAATGTGCCAGGACACCGGTCTTGTGGTGGTCTTCGCCAAGGTCGGTATGGACGTCCGCATCAACTCAGCAGCCAGTTTCGCAGACCTCGTGAATGACGGCGTCCGTCAGGCATATCTCGACCCGGACAACCCGCTTAGGGCATCAATTGTTGCCGATCCGCTTGCCCGACGGATGAACACCCGTGACAACACGCCGGCAGTGGTCCACGTTGACCTTGTGCAAGGTAATAGGATTGAGATCACCATTGCGGCAAAAGGCGGCGGGTCGGAGAACAAGGCACGCTTTACCACCCTGAACCCGAGCACCTCGGTTGCCGACTGGGTGGTCGATACCGTTTCGACCCTTGGAAGCGGATGGTGTCCGCCCGGCCTGATCTCCGTTGGCATCGGTGGTAGCGCTGAAAAGGCGATGCTGCTGGCCAAAGAGGCCATGAACGAGCCCATCGATATGGTGGAACTGATTGCCAGGGGAGCGTCCAGTCCAGAGGAGGGGCTGCGGATTGAGCTTTATGAGCGGATCAACGCGCTTGGTATTGGGGCCCAAGGCCTTGGTGGCCTGACGACAGTCGTTGACGTCAAGGTTGCTACCTATCCTACTCATGCGGCGTCCAAGCCCGTGGCCCTCATCCCGCAATGTGCCGCCAACCGGCACGTGAAGTTTACTTTGGACGGCTCTGGACCCATCAGCCTCCAGCCGCCCGATCTGAGCGAATGGCCCGAAATTGGAACGGACGAATTGAGGCCAGCCGGCGTACGCAGGATCAATCTTGATACGCTGGCGAAGGAAGAGACAGCATCGTGGCGCTGCGGGGAAACCCTCCTTTTATCCGGAACGATGCTGACGGGCCGTGACGCAGCCCACAAGCGGATCGTCGAGTTGATCGACGCCGGCAAGCCGCTTCCCTTCGATCTGCAGGGACGCGTTATCTACTACGTTGGACCCGTCCGCGCGGTGGGAGATGAAGTCGTCGGACCGGCTGGGCCAACGACCTCCAGCCGAATGGACGATTTTACGGAAAAGGTACTAGCCGAAACCGGGCTTTTCGCGATGGTGGGCAAAGCGGAGAGAGGGCGGGCGGCAATACAGTCGATTGCAAGATACAAAACGCCGTATCTCATCGCGGTGGGAGGGGCTGGCTACCTGATCTCAAAATCAATTAAGTCAGCGCGGCTTGTGGCCTTCGAAGACCTTGGCATGGAAGCTGTCTATGAATTCGAGGTGAAGGACATGCCTGTCATCGCAGCTGTCGATGTCGAGGGAAACTCCATTCATGATTCCGGCCCTCTTGAGTGGCGAAAGCGCATGGCTGCGGACAGCATCGCACGCAACATCGGCGTTTGAGCCTTCTGACCAAGCTCGGTTGGTTGACGTCAATTCTATTGTCGACAACGGCTTAACTAAGAGCACAACTCATGAAGTCGAAACCCAATCCTGCGGGCCTGGACGCTTGGGACTTACGGATTCTCTCCGAGATTCAGTCAGACGGCCGAATTTCAAAAAGCGAGCTTGCGAAGCGCGTCCATTTGTCGGCTTCGGCTTGCTCGGATCGGCTCCGTGCGCTCGAAGCTGGAGGAATTATTGAGGGATTCTACGCACGGCTCAGTCCAGCCCTCATTGGCGGCATGATCTTTGTAATGGTGGAGGTCGTGCTGGACCGTCATCGCCTTGAGGACCAAAGACACTTCGAGGTCGCGATCCAAGATTTTCCCGAAATCTTGGATTGCTGGGCAATTGGCGGAAGGATCGATTATCTGATGCGCGTCGCAACACTTTCCATGGCTACCTATCAAGATTTCATGGAGGGGCTGCTGCAGGCAGGGCTGGGGATTGATCAATATTACAGCCTTGTGGTGACCAAACCTGTGAAATCAAATGCGCCGATTCCCTTGTCCTCACTAAGACAACGGTAGACGCCCAGGCGTTATTCCTGCGGGTTTGGACCTCCATTCCGCGAATTCCGTGGCGAAACACGCGCATTCCCGTCAAACCCGAAGGAACGCTTCCCGTATAAGAGGCAACTGGTCAAGCCCTGCCCGTAATCAACGGGAGAAGAGGGATGTGCGCGCCAGAGATATCTTGAAACCAAGCAACTGCGAGAGAAGGATCCATGGCTGCCAAAGAGAAGTTCAAGTTCAAAATCGAAAACGAAAATTACGATTGGGACAACCGGTTCATAACCGGCGCCGAGGTGCGAGGCGTGGGCCCTGGCATACCGGATAGCATGGACCTTTATGTGAAAAGGCCAGGCCAGCCTGGCCAGTTGGTTGGGCGCGAGGACCCGATCGACTTGCTGCCACCGGGGATCGAAAAGTTCTACGCGCAGGATGCAAGTTCCGAAGCCGGAATTGAATGATGCCCCTGTTGTTCGATTCTGATTACGAGACACTCCACAAAGCCGGCGTCAATTTTGAAGAAGAGGAGGGCGCCCGTTTCCTAATATTCAAAAGCTTTCCGCTGCCGAAAGGGATTTACCTGGCAGATGCAAAACCTGCAAACGCTGTCGATGTGTTGTATGAGATTCCGCAGAATTACAATAGCTCGGGTGGGGACATGTTCTGGGTTCACCCACGACTTCACCGGGCTGACGGCAAGCCAATACCAAATACTGGCGGACCTGGTTCCAATGAGGATTCGCGTACGCACAAGGCGACAGTGTTTTGCCGATGGTCCAGACACTGGCATAAAAATGCCTGGAAGCCAAAGGTCGACGACGTCCGGACAATTATGGACCGAATCTCATGGGCGTTTAAGTACCCGGACGCGAGGCGTTCATGAACGGACATCGGATTTCGATTATCGGTTCCCTCGACGATAAGCTCAAGAGCTGGTTGACCGGGCACCCCGACGGTGACGAGCGGGGCGCGCTCGTCCTCTTCCGCAAAATTGAGAGAACCGTACTGGGTCTGCCGCCGTCAACGCGTTTTGTGGCCGTTGACGCGATTGAGATGGATGGCGACTGGGTGCTGGACAGCTCCCCGGTGCACTTGCGCATCAATCTCCGCAAGTTCCAGGATATCTACTTTCGTTGCGAGCAGGAGCGGCTCGAGCTGGGGTTTGCCCACAGTCACCCAAGGGGCGTTCTGGATTTCTCGACGAAGGATGATGAGAACGAACAAAGCATTCTGAGGGGATACGCTGGCTGCAATGGACCTGAGGTATCACTTGTCGCGATGATTTTGGCCGACGGACATTGGCGTGCCAGAGTTCGGACGGGTGCGGCCCCTCACGGAGTGGCTGACGTCCGGCATGTCTGTGTGCTCGGGACGCAGCTGTCAGTTCACATGGGCAACAGGGTCGATGCTGCACCATCGGAAGTGCTAAGGCGACAAGAAGCTGCATTTGGCGAACCATTCAACGAGAAGATCAGATCGTTGCGCGTAGCAATCGTCGGAGGAGGGGGAACAGGGTCTTCAGTCGCCACACTTATCGCTCGCGCGGGTGTAGGCGAACTCATCGTTGTAGACGGCGATTCGCTCGAAGCTAGCAATCTCAACCGCGTTCGCGGATATCGCCGTTGCGATGTAGGCGAGAGCAAAGCTGCTACGTTAGCCCGATATGTCCGGGATCTGGGCCTGAGAGTGACTGTCGTTGCCATTGAGGGGTATGTGAACGAGTCTCCAGAAGCGGTCGATGCCATTTCCAGCGCCGACTTGGTGTTCGGTTGTACTGATGATGTCGCTGGGAGAGAAATTCTCAATCAGGCGGTTTACTATTACTGCCAAGGACTTATCGACTGCGGGCTCACGGGCAATATTGGTCTTGACCAGGACCGTCAGCCGTACCTACGTGATCATAGAGGGCGGGTTAGCACAGTTCTTCCCGAATCTGGTGGGTGCTTAAGATGCCAAGGCGTCGTCACCGAGGAAAAGCTCGATTACGAGAGTGCACTGAAGGCGCGTCCGGAGCTGGCGGAGCTGGATCCAGAGACGCTCCGGGAAGAGTATTATCTGATCGGGGGCGGGGAGCGGGCGCCCGGAGTAGGTCCCTTCACCAGTGCGACCGCCGACATGGCCGTAGCGACCTTGTTTGATCTGGTGCGCCCCTATAGGCGGCTTGCGAGCGACATTCGCCGCGACAATATATGGTACGATTTCGTGCACATGGTAATTTACAGCAATATGCCAAAAGACAACGCTGGTTGTTTTTGCTGCGGTCCAGACGGTTTATTGCTCGCACGCGAGAATGGCTACCGGCTCGGAATGCCGTCACTCGGCAAGCTGTGTTGATTCGCATGTGGTCTTGGTTGTTAAGTTTCCTACGGTGGGTAGAGGAAATCATTCTCGGTCCACGTGGTCCAAAAACACCGGCGGACGGAGTTCCTTCTGAGGCATCGCTCGCGGACGTATCTTTCGCTCGCAATGATGTGGTTGAAAAAACGCCCCCGAATGACGCGGTTCGGCCGGGACATTTCATCAGCGTCGTGCATAAAGGCCGACCATACTGGGCACTCTTTAGGTGTCCCTGTGGGTGTGGGGATGTGGTTTCATTGCCAACCCACGCGCCGCATAACCCCAGGTGGCGCATTGAGGTGAGCCTGGAGGGCCGGCCAACGTTGCATCCCTCCGTTTGGAGAACCAAAGGATGCCTGAGCCATTTCTGGCTCAGCGACGGAAGGGTCTATTGGTGTGAAGACACCGGTGTCGAGCCTTGGCGAGCCCGACCAGACATATATGCAAGAAAACTCTAGAGTAGGTCCTGGAGCCGCGGACGCGTTTGCGATAAGGCCCGCGCGGCTTCACCGGGCGACGCACCCTTGTCATGGAGATGGGCCGCGCCACCGCGGGGTCTCGGCAACGGCCTTCATCGGGAACTGTCACTCGGCTGCAACAAGCGCCGCAAGTCGGTTTATTTTGAGTCCGACCCGGCCAGCGCGTCCTTGAGGATCTCCACTTGCATGGTCTTGCGGCCGAGAAGCCGCTCGAGGTCGCGAACGCGCTCTTCAAGCCCCCGCACTTCTGAACTCCAAAGATTCGACCGATCCCACCGCAGCCGCTGCAATTCAATCCGTCGATAGTCGTCAGCCGCCTGTGCTTGACGATACCCCCAAGCCTCCCACATTAGCCGACTGTCCGGTCCAAACGGGCCCAGTCCAGGCAAAGGTACACAGCTCAGCTGATTTCCACGGCATCTGATCCCGATTCCGCGAATTCGTCTGCAAAAAACATCCATTCCCGCGAAATTCGAGCCGTCTTTCCGGTATACTGCTTGCCAATGAGCTGGCCGGCCGAGTGCCTCCGCCAGTGTGTTGCGAGGAGAGGAACATGCGCTTGAGCAATCTGGGAACCGAGCAACTCCGGGAGAAGGATCGAAGCTTCGTCTTTCATCCGTCTACCCATCTGGCCAAGCACAGCCGAGGCGAGACCCCAAATCGGATTATGGCCGGTGCAGAAGGCGTCTACATCTGGGATACCGAAGGCAGGAAGAGCCTCGACGGTTTCGGAGGGCTCTACTGCGTCAACATGGGATATGGATGCACGGAAATTGCCGAGGCTATCGCCCGGCAAGCGCATGAGCTGCCGTTCGCACACGTCTATGCCAGCCAGGGGACGGAGCCGGTCGCCCTTTTGGCAGAGGCGATAGTTGAGTATTTCGGACGGAACATGCGACGGGTCTATTTTGGCCTATCCGGTTCCGATGCCAACGAAACCAACATCAAGCTGGTCTGGTACTATAATAACATCCTCTGTCGGCCCGAAAAGAAAAAGATCATTTCACGAAATCGTGGCTATCACGGATCTGGATTGGTCACCGGTAGCCTGACGGGGCTTCCCTTCTTCCATAATTTCTTCGACTTGCCCCTGGATTTGGTGCGCCATACAACGACGCCGCACTACTATCGCCAAGCGCGTACCGGGGAGATCGAGGAAGCGTTCTCCCAGCGCTGTGCCGATGAGCTTGAGGCGTTGATCCTGACCGAAGGCCCCGAGACTGTTGCGGCTTTTATCGGAGAGCCGGTACTTGGAACAGGAGGTATTGTGCCGCCCCCCACAGGGTACTGGACGGCCATTCAAGCGGTGCTCGACAAGTACGATATCCTCCTCATTGCCGATGAAGTGGTCTGCGGCTTCGCGCGAACCGGCGAGAAGTTCGGTTCCCACCTGTACGACATGCGCCCGGATTTCGTGACGATCGCCAAGGGTTTGAGTTCCGCCTACCTCCCTATATCCGGGTCAATCATTGGCGAGCGAGTCTGGTCGGTTTTGGAACAAGGAACCGAGAAGCACGGCGCACTTGGCCATGGATGGACATATTCCGGTCACACGCTTTGTGCTGCGGCCGCGCTTGCCAATATTCGACTGCTAAAAGAAAGAAACATCCTGGAACATGTGAAGGATGTCGGACCGTACTGGCAGGCCCGCATGAAAGCCGAACTGGCGGGACATCCCATCGTCGGCGAAGTTCGCGGAGTGGGTATCCTATCCGCGGTAGAGATGATGCGGGACCCGAAACAAAGGATACCATTCGATCCTGACCTTCAGGTCGGGGTGCGCACTGCAGCTGCTCTGTTTGAAAATGGTGTGATCGGACGGGCCATGCCGCATGGCGACATCCTCGGCTATGCGCCACCTCTGATCATTACCCGAAAAGAGATCGACATCATCGTCGGTGCGACCGCGAAATCAGTCGATGCCACATATCGCGCGCTGAAGGCTGAGGGTGCCGTATGATCTTCCAAAGGCGACGGGATTGAGCACTGGCATGACCATGTGCCAGAATGCTGTCATATCATCCCGTGAAAACTCTGCACGGACCAGTAGTAAAGATCTGGCTGCGTCAGGGGCTGTCCTTGGGTGATGCTGGGCTTGACTGCATTCTGTTGCGCCGAGCAAACCCAAATAGTTGAATTCCAGACATCTGATCCTGAGCATGCTCCGGACCACTTTACTCGCAAGTTGTAACCGAACCAGTTCTGCCGCCACTGTCCTGTCCCCCAACAACCAGGGCCTTTGTGCGGCGCGCCCTGCCGGTGTACCTCCCCGCCGGCAGGGCGCCCTTTTTGATTCACCCCATCACGATCATTATGGGCGGCCGGAAATCAGGCGTTCAAAGATGATTTGCGTGTTGGGATGCAGATCGAACTTAGACGCGACTTTACACCATTGCAGCGCGCCATCCCTACCGTTCAACGGAGCGGCCACGCCGAAGATATCGTCCTCAATCATCGATCGCAGCAGAACAATCGCGGCGGTGAATTCTCACATCTCAAACCCAGTGTGGCCACATCTGCTGATCAGCCTCCGCGACGCCTGCGAAGTCAATGACAGTTGTCCGGCCATGCACGCCGCGGCCGGGAGGCGTGCAGAAAGAGGAAGAAGCGAGCGCGACTATGACGAGGGACATGCCACTTGTTTTCGAGACATTCCTTGAAAGACTGTCACAGAGTGTCGATGAAGCAGATTTCCGGGAAGCCTTGGCTGAGGCGGCCGCAAGATTTGACCTACTCTCTTTTGCGTACCTGTCTTTGCCATCACTGCCTTCCGGCAAGCCAAAGCTAATTTCGAATTACCCACCTCGCTGGGCCATGCAGTATCTGGAAAATCAGTATGAGAAGCTCGATCCTGTCATCTTGCGTGCTCGAAATGGCGGCCGCCCGTTTCAATGGGGGTCGGATTTGTGGGGCGGTAAGATGTCGCCGGCTCAACAGCAGCTATTTGATGAGGCGGCCCGATTCAGCATCCGCTGCGGATTGACGATCCCAATCGTCGATCTACGAGGCCGCACTGCCGCGGTTACGTTCGCCGCCGATGAGCCTCGTCCAGTATTTCTTCGGGTCATCGAGCGGTACGAACAAGCTCTTCAGCTGATGGCCACCTGCTTTCATCGCTGCGTTCGCCGCAAACTGCCGGGCGATCGAACCGTGGATGGGATCTTGCTGACATCGCGCGAATATATGTGCCTGCGGTCGGCAGCGCGCGGCAATTCGGCCTGGGTAACCGGCCGCATCTTGGGCATTAAGCCGCGCACCATCGCATTCCATTTGGAGAATGCCAAGAAGAAGCTGGGCGTGCGCACGCAAAATCAGGCCATAGCCCTTTTGGGGTCCCAAGGGAGCTCGATCCTCTGAGTAGCTCTTTTGGTCCGCTGTGCTCGGGCCATCGGTCGCAGCATTTTAACAGCGGCGAAGGGATGCTGAGACCCTTTGTTCCGCCCGGCGTAGTCAGGCGCGATGCAGTCGTATATTCCCGTCACACTTTGCACTCAAAGGACTCAGTCGGCGTCTCGTTCCGACGCTAGTCCGCGTTGCATGGTTATGAGGATAGCTCGCCCCATACTGCTGACGCAAAGCGTCAACCGTGGCGGGCACCGGGTATTTGAATATCCAGCTTCACCGAAAACCTACACTTACTCGTGGGAGGAGCGGCACTCGATGACGTGCTGCTGTGGCTACTGCCCATCCAAACGGACGCGATCCTTTTGTCGCATCAGACCCCCAACCGGCCAAAACGATGCCCATGAACCGAATTGAGGCTGCCGTTGGCCGTTCCTGGATGCCTGATCAGGCGCCGAGGAGGGGGCTGTAGCCGAAGCAGTGGCGGCCACTGGGCGAGCACTGCGCAATTTCTCAGCTGTCGAACAATTCCTTGTACCCGCTTGTCATCACCCAGTTTGCACGGTCGAGATGACTGCGAACAGCCTTCCTCGCACGCTCCGGTTCTCGTCTCGGATCAATGCCGAGGATCAGATGTGCCATTTCCTCTTCGCTAGCATCGTCGCCGGATGCATCGAGGAGCCTCATGTAGGTTGTAAAGTGCTCCTTGTCGTAGGCTGTGATGCCGTCTGACCAGGGCACTTCGTCGGCAATCGCCATGTCCGATTTAGGCTGTAACATTGCTGATCCTAGCTCCAGATGATCGCCTCGGCGAACTTCTCTCCCGGCAAAATGTGAATTACATATTATAGTTGATAAACTCAAGTCGCCTGATCCGGTGGCTTGCGTGCATGGATATGCGCAAGTTGATCGGACGGAATGTGCAGCGGATCAGGCAAAGGAAGCGTCTGACCCAGGAGCAGCTTGCCGACATTTCCGGCTTCAGCCAGCAGTACATCAGCGGTTTGGAGAAGGGCCGAAGAAATCCGACGATCATCACGATCTATGAACTGGCGTTGGCGCTCGGCGTCAGCCACATGGATCTGGTACGGCCCGACAAACAGGCCTGAGGTGGCCGTTCATGTAAGCACTAGGCGCCAGCGCCTGACGGATCTTCCTCGGGGCGACCAGCTATCGCCGCCACCCTTTGCCGATGAGTGTTCCGGGGCTCGCGGGCAAGGTGACTGAGAGAACCAGCGCTACGACGTTACAGTCGAGGTTACGACGTGCTGATCAAAGGTGGGCGCGACGCATGCTGATCGCGTACCTCGACAGGCGTCCTTGTGCTGGGCGTTCTGCAGAAGTCGTCACGGGAAACCGAAACTAACCCGAGGAAGGGGGAACGCTAACGGGCGCCTGAGGGGGCCGTTGGCTAAAAGCGCGCTCACGAGGCCGCGCTATCAGAATCGGTACGTGACACCTGCGCCGATCAGCCAGGAATCGAGCTCCGCTTTCCCCGTCAGCTTGTTACCGGCCACGGTGACTTCGAAGTCCGGCTCCAGGAAAAGCTTCTTCACGTCGAAGCTGACGCCCCAGTGCTGGTCGAGCTTGTAGTCGAACCCGACCTGCAGCGCGGTGCCGAAGGTGTTCTTGACCTTGAGATCATCGGCGCTGCCGGCTTCCTGATGATAAAGGATCGTATAGTTCACGCCGGCGCCGACATAGGGTTTGAAGGCGCCGAAATCGGCAAAATTATACTGGAATGTGAGCGCGGGCGGCAGCAGCCAAACCTTACCGACCTTGCCTAGCCCCCATCGAGCGTTGGCCATTGATGTTGGCATAGGTGGTGCCGAGTATGAGTTCGGCGGCGACGTTGTCCGAGAATATCGAGTGCAGGCGTCACCGTGTTCGAATAGGAAAGACCGGAGCCAGACACCCATTGACGTAGCCCGAATCCCCCAGTGATGACCCTCAAGGCGCGCAGGCGGATCTGCCAGGGGCTTGGCCATTCCGCGACCGAAGGACCCTCGTCGGGGCCGCACGGTTCTGGAAGGTCTGACGCGACCGCCTGCTGTCCGATCAGCATCAGGACGACAGCCGCTGTTGCTGCCCGCGCAGGTTCATTCGCTTTGTTGACTGATATCTCTTGCTCTTCAGAACTAACGAATATTATGCAACTAGTCTATTTCAAGATAGATGGAGCTGTGCGCGCATTCTGACCAACTGTGATCGCGTTATTGCTTTTGTCGCAGTCCTGACCTGTGCTCCTTCGTTCGTCTTGCTTTCGTCGTGCTCCCGGTCGTCCATAAACGTTACCGGCGTGCCAGCCGATCGCGCCGCCAAGCAAATTGTCGCCTAAGCCAATGAACGCGCCCGGGTCGGATTGTCCTTGCCGTAGCTGTGCCCGCCCGGGCTGGTCCCGCAGAAGCAACCGGATAGGCACCGTATTAACCTAGCCGAATGTGGTCCCCCGAGGCGCGCAGGCGGATATGCCAAGAGCTTGACTCCTAGATTGGTGTCGTAGACGGGCACGGGTAAGCGCAACGGGACGGGGGAGGCGGGGAGGCGCAGGGACTTGTGGATGACTCGTCGCGACAACCTGCTGTGCCAGCAGCATCAGGACAACGGCCGTTACTACTCCCTGCGCCAGTTTCACTTACTTGATCCCATGGATTGCTCCTTGCTCTTCAGAAAATGGTAGACTGCATTGATTGAGATCGAGAGCGTGCGAGCGCGCTTTGCACAAACCGTCCTCGCATTATTTCCACCGTTCTCGCAGTCATCGACCTGTACTCAGTCATCCGAAGTTCGCCCTCCTCGGGTTCCCGATCCTTTGTGAAAGCTATCGGCGTGCCAGCCGATCGCGCTACGAAGGAAATTGATGCCAAGACTGATGAATGCAGCGCGCTCCCGATTGTCCTTACCGTGGCCGTGCCCGCCTGCGACGGGCTCGTAGAAATAAGCCGGATAGCCGAGGGCCTGCAGCTTTGCGGTCATCTTGCGCGCGTGGCCCGGGTGAACGCGGTCGTCCCGCTTCGTGGTGGCGAGCAGCATCGGCGGATAGGGCTGTCCCGGCGTGGCGGCGTGATAGGCGGAGAGTTCCTTCAGGAAAGCCCAATCCTCAGCCTTCTCCGGATCGCCATATTCGTCGATCCAGCTCGCGCCGGCCAAGAGCTTGGTGTAGCGGCGCATGTCGATAAGCGGAACCGTGCAGAACAGCGCGCCGAAATGCTCAGGATAGCGGGTAAGCATGTTGGCAATCAGCAGGCCGCCGTTCGAGCCGCCTTCGGCGGCAATCCGCCTCGGCAGTGTGATGCCCCTTCGCACGAGGTCGGCTGCTACGGCGGCGAAATCGTCATGGGCGAGACGCTTGCCCTCCCTCCGCCCGGCATCATGCCAGCGGGTGCCGAACTCGCCGCCCCCGCGGATATTTGCCACCACACACGTGCCGCCGCGTTCGAGCCACAGCTTGCCGAGCGACGAGTTGTAGTGGGGCAGGAGCGATATGCCGAACCCGCCATATGCGGAAAGGTGAACCGGGGCATCTCCGTTCCCGTTCGCCGGACCGACCTGCGTATAGGGGATCAATTCATCATCGATTGAGACTGCCTCGTGGCGCGTGACCACCAGTCCGGATGCGTCGAAATTCTCCGGGCTGCGCTTCAGGACCACTGGAGCGCCAAGAGGCGGCGCATCATTGAGATCAAGTAGGAGCAGTTTCGACGGTGTGATCGGGTCCTGGGCCGAAACGAAGACCTCTCCATTGGTCTCGTGATCTGCCGCATCGAGGGACCAGAGGTGGACGGTCCCTTGCGCCGGCACCGCGTCCAGGGCACGGCGCGTCCATTCCTGGTGACCCGGGGTCAACACCTCGAAACGCGGAGCGAGGTTCTCGAGGTAGGCGATAATGAGCTTCCCGTCATTCCAGAAGAATGACTGCAGACAGCGCCTCTCGCCCGGTTCAAACAGGGTGCTGAAACGGCGTTCGCCACCGATGAAAGAGGAAAGCGAGATGCCGATCAGCGCGTCCGCGGGATGGGTAGTCCCTCTCACTGTCCAGGGCTTGCGCGGCTTTACCGCCAGCCAATCACCGAAGCTGGCCCACCAGGCATCCCGAGGAAGGTTGATCTCAAGCTTCGGCCCGCTCCTGTCGCCGATTTGGACTATCTGCTTGAAGAAGCCAGTATTCTCGATGAACCAAAGGCGCTCGTTCTCGACCGTGTGATCCATATGACCAGACACGCTTAGGGATTCGGAACCCGTCCTGAAGATTACCGGCGCGGTGAGGGGATCGGCGCCACGCTTCCACAACCGCAAGGTCCGCGCGAATCCGGAGCGGGTGGCCATGCCATGGCCAAGCGCACTGAAAAGCAGAAGCGTGTCAGGGTCGAGCCAATTTATCCCGCCCTTGGCCTCTGGGAGATTAAACCCGTCCGCGACAATGCTCAAAGAGCTAAGGTCGAATTCGCGATGCACGACCGCGTCGCTGCCCCCGCGCGACAGGCGCAAGACGGCTCTTTCGCGCGTCTCAGGCTCGATCGACGCGCCGCCCCAGATCCAGTCTTCTCCGTCGCTAGCGGCCAGGGCGTCCAGATCGACCAGTAGCTCCCACTGGGGATCCGCCTTCATGTAGGCGGCAAGGGTGGTTCGGCGCCATTGTCCGCGCGGGTTTCCGGCATCTTGCCAGAAATTATAGAGGTACTGACCGCGGCGCGTGACAAGCGGAATCCTGTCGAAACGGTCGAACATCACTCTAAGCACCGCCCGGTCGCGCTCGAACTGCGTTCCCGCGAAGTGCTTCAGGGTCTTTGCCGACTGGCTGGCGGTCCACGCAAGTGCCCGTTCGCCTTCTACATCTTCAAGCCAAAGATGGGGGTCATCGTCGGGCGCATTCAGCGTTGGGCGAAAATCGAATTCGCTCATGGCCGAAAGACCTGAGGAATGAAAGCGGAAGGGCTCTCGTCCGCTCGAGAAGGCTCAATGTTTGCGGCGGCGTCCGCATGTTCAAAAACCGTGATCATGGATGAGTTCTTCCCAACCGGTGGCGTCGCAGTGCTCTTGCACATAGGACCGCAGCTCTCGTGCCAACTCGGAAGCCCTTACGGAACAATGAGATCGCTCTGACAGAGCTGTGTCAGATGTCAAACATCGTCGCGAAAGCGACAACGAGTGCACCCTGTGATCACCGGAACAACCTCAAGCCCTATAGCTGACACCGTGCAGCTCGCGATGAACTTGGTTGGCCGCCGACATCTTCGCTCCGGAACGCTTCACGCATGCGAGTCAATGGCAGCCACCATGATGTGATGGACGAGTGAGCGACTAAGACCGGCTGCACCTGTGGGTCTAGCCGGCGGCAAAAACCGGAGCCAGGCAAGGAACTGGGGCGCCGCTTGGGCAATCTGAGGGTTGCCCCAAGGCCTGCCGCAACCTTGGCCTGCACGGTCCCCTTCATTGGATTCTTGAAGTCTGTCGATCAAGCCAGCAAGCTGTTCGGGCGAACGCAGTGGACTGGTCCCCATGGCAACTTGGGGTGATGTCGGGGCCGCCGTCCGATATGCGATACGCGGGTCAGGAGGGGCGGTAGAGCCCAATGGGAGAAAATTCCCCCAGGAGACCTCCCGATCACTGACCTTATAGCGCCGCGCTACGACAACTTGCCCACAACCAGCGTGCAATCCACCGCGGCGCCCACTGCCCCTCAAGGAAAATCTGGCACGGGTCTCACGAGCCGATCACGGACTTGAAATCAATTGCGTTGGCCTGCACAGGCCGAGGTGGCTGTCGCAATGCGGATGCGACGGCCTGGACGCGTATTGCGCGCGCCTTCTACTCTCGACAGTGCCGATGGCACACGGCTCGACGAAATGCCTCTATCGAGGTCTGGTGCGCTCAGCGCCGGTGCCTTGCCAGCTGGCATGATGTTTCGACATCCGTGGGGGCGGGCAGGGGAGCACAATCATGCCAGCACTTCTCGTGACTGGCGCGGACGAGGCTGAGTGGCGCGGATGAGGCTGAGTGGCGCGATGAAAGATCATACGATTACTCCGCTGGTCTGACGCCGTGAATGGGCTTAGGAGTTTTTAGTACGCGACCAGCAGTCCACCGTGATGTGACCGCTGCAACCCAGTAGGCCACCCACCTGGTCTCACCAACCCTTTCTCAACGTAGTCGCGTCGGCCGGCGACCTGTCGCGCTGGCCTGTCTTATTTCGCCGAGTCCTTTGGGCGAAATTCGGTCGTATTCTGGTCTCCGCTCTGGTGCCTCCATGCGCTGCCGGTCATTGCAGATGTCAAGATCCTTGGTGACAGCGCCGTTCGAGCTCTCGCATTGCCTGCGGTGCGACGGTCCTGCTGCCGCCCGACAAGGGCCGGCATGTTCTTCTTCACAAAGGGGAGCATGCTCCCAGCTCGGCGTCTCTGGCGCCGATATGCTGCAAGCCTGTCAACCTCCGTACCGAAGCGATCTGGCCCGAGAGGCTTTTGAAGCACTGCAGCTCGCGAAGGCATTCAGCGTCGACCCCTGTGAGCTCATTAAAACGCCGCGCGGGCATCGCATAAAAAAATCAGCTGTGGCGGATGTGGGAACTTCGGACGGCTCTTACGATGCATGCGCCTCCGGGCGGGCCTCGTGAGAAGGGACCCGCCTTTCTTCGGCATTTGGTCTCGGTCACCGGTGCAGCGCCAGCCACAAAGATCCCGTGGACAGTCAAAAGGGGCATTAAAGATGACGTCGCGGGACGTTAGTCGGATGGCGCGGCATCCCTAGCTGAGTCATTCTTCTAGATCAAACAAGTCGTTCCAGTTGGGCGGGGTCTGACCTAGAATGTTCCGAACGAAGAAGTCCAGGAGTTTGTGCTCGGTGTAGATGCCTAGCGTATAGTGATCGGCACCAGGCACATAGACCATTTCGAAATCTTTTCCTGCCTTGACGAGCCGATCGGCAAGCTGGAACGAGGAAAACGGATCGACATTATCATCCATTTCGCCGACCGCGATCATCAGCCTGCCCTCTAGCCTGTAAGCATTGTCAACGGCGGAGGATTGGGAATATTCAATCCCGACCGGCCATCCCATCCACAGTTCGTTCCAGCAGATCTTGTCTATCCGGTTGTCGTAGCAGCCGTTTTCAGCAACTGCGACCTTGTAGAAATCGGCATGAAAGAGCAGTGCGCTGACCGCGCTCTGGCCACCGGCGGACGCGCCAAAAATTCCGACGTTGGATGTGTCATACCACGGATATCGTGCGGCCGCGGCCTTGTGCCACAGAATGCGATCGGGAAATCCTGCGTCCTTCAGATTTTTCCAGGCAACATCATGGAAGGCGCGCGAGCGGTTGTTGGTACCCATGCCATCGATCTGAGCAACGACGAAGCCAAGCTGCGTGAGCGGCTCCGTCCACCCCGAGAAGGATTTCGGGACGAAGGAGCCGTGGGGCCCGGCATAGATATTCTCCACCACCGGGTACTTCTTGCTCGGGTCGAAGTCGGCTGGCAGGTGGATCACGCCCCAGACATCGGTCTTGCCGTCGCGCCCCTTGGAATGGAAACTGAGCGGCGGCTGCCAACCGGCGGCGACGAGCTCGGAAACGTCGGCGGTCTCGATCTCCTTGAGCTTGGCATTGTCGCTGGCGCGGTAAAGTGCCATGCGCGGAGGCAGATCGATGCGTGACCAGAGATCGACATAATAGCGCCCGTCGGGCGAGAACTCGATATGGTGGTTGGCTGGATCGGGCGTCAGTGCAGTCAGCCCCTTGCCATCGAAGCCGATGCTGTAAGCATGAACGAAATAGGGGTCCTCCTCCGAGTTCATCCCGCTCGCTTCGAACCAGATCTGTCGCTTGATCGGATCAATATAATCGACCCTCCGGACGACCCACTCACCTCGGGTGATCTGGTTTTCGAGCGCGCCTGTCCGGCCGTTGAAAAGATACAGATGCTCGTACCCGTCGCGCTCGGATGCCCAGATGATCTCCTTCCCGTCATCGACATCGTAACGGAAGATTTTTCCGGTACCCTCCTGGCTCGCTCCCAGCGGCGGATAATCAACGAATGTCTCACTGGTCTCCTCGATCAGGGAGCGAGCGCGGCCCGTGGCGGCGTCTACCTCGACCAGGCGATAGAGCTGATGCCCGCGCTGGTTATATTCGAAAGTGAAGCCGCGACCGTCCGCCCACCACTGGGGAGGGGAAAGTTCGAAGACGTTCGAGAATAGGGCATTGTCAATCACGATCTGGCGCCCGTCGGCAATGTCAAACAAGACCGGCTGCGGCAGCGGAAGGACATCGCCCGGCTTGCGATAGGGCCTTGTTGAATATTCGCGCCCCAACTGGTCCGTCGAGGAATTGAGGTAGGGGACCTCCCGCTTGTAGCCGGGGCGAACACGGTAAGCAGCGAGGTGGCGCGAGTCCGGCGACCAGCTTAGCGTCGAAACGACGTAGCAATTGTCTTCGGCTCCGTCTCGGCTCAGAGGGACATCCCGCAATCCGTCCTCGCTGCGCAGGAAAACATTACAGTGTTTGATGTAGACGATCCATTTTCCGTCGGGCGACAACCTGCTACTGTCGGGGTTGTTCTGCACCGGCACGTAGTTGTGGCCGAGCGGCCAAAGCTCCCGGTTGTCCGAATCGAATGTGGTGTTGGTACACTCATAGCTTGCAAGATCGCAGCTCCACCGGATGTCTTCAATCTGGAAGCCGAGCCTGCGACCATCGTCGCTCAGTTCGAAATGGTCGAACGGAAGATGGTCGGCGTGGTACAGGTTATGGCTCGCCCTGTTTAATGCCGCCGCCAGACGAGACTGATCGAAGGCTGGCCGCTGCATGCCCGTGGCAACATCGACCAGCATGAACTGGCGCTCGCCATGGCTAGTCCGGCGGTAGACGAACGCGTCGGCTCCATTCGGCCAGAAAGGCACCTCCGGGACATTGACGGTGAGCCCGCCATATGAATCGTTGATGGTAAGTGCGCGCTCGAAATCGGCCGGCGCTAGCTGCGGATGTCCACCATTTGAACCTACAGCCAGCGCCTCAGCGGTTGCCCATTCCGACGCACCCTGAATTGATGGCGCGACCGTCAAAGCGCGGGTTCTGTGCATTTCCATTTACTCTTCGGTTTTCGGAATTCGTATTTTGGATGTGGCTGTCACCGCCAGTCTACGGCAGCGCCAAGTCTGAGGACGTGTGTGCGGATGAAGCAGAAATGCGCCTATGCACCCGTGACGAGACTACGCCTCGGCTACTGGCCTCTTCCTTTTCTGCATCTGGTGGTCTGGGCATAGCCTAGACAAAGGAAAAACCTCTCCACTTTCGCTGCACGAACATCATTGACACCGAGGTGCGGCGCAAAAGGTGTGCCAATGAAAGAAACACTTAAAACCAAAGCAATCGGTCCAACCGGCTTTGTCGCATCTCCAACATTGTCGTGCAGCGGACAGTGCCAATCTGTGCGCGCCGGATTGTGAAAGTGGACCGCCGTCGTCAGCGATAACACCGACCCGAGTGAGGCGAGACGAGCGATTGCCAAGCATGGATTTTCCTGAGCGATCTGTAGCGCTTGCTGCCTGGCCGCATCCAGCCCCAGTTGGCCCCGACCTGTTCTCAAGAATTCCGAGCGAAACAGGCCTCCGGATGTTGATCTCATGCTTTGAGCGGCGTCTCCCCGGCTTAGCTTCCTCAGCCGGCCTTTTTCTGGCGCTGGGTTCGACGTCGCAGACGCGTCGAACGGCCAGGGGAGGTCCCTGACGCGACCGGCGGCAAGCGCCGCCCACTTGAACAGGCAGGCGATATGCGGAGAGCCGTTCGAATAGGCGGTCTTGTTGTCCTTGAAAATGCGCCGGAGAGCGGTCTCTGGTGATGCAGCCAAAAAACCGGATCCAGCTCTCGAGCGCGGCAACCGGGCAGGCGGGCTGCGCCGAGGCGGATCTCGACCTCGCCCGCCGGTTCAGAACTTTTAAAGCGAAGAGACAATAGAGCTTGCCACGGCTATTCCGCCGCCTCGTCATCGGCACATAGTTGAAAATAGGCCCAAGCCAGCGTTCGAAGTCGACGATTGGGCGTGACAGGCACAGCCGGCGAAAGCCTCGCGGCGAAAATGCTCCTCGTCGAAACGCAGGCCCTGGATCTGCGTGCCCATGGCGCCATCGAGGACCAGAATGCGCTCGCGCTCGGTCGTGGCGAGCGCCGCAAGCACTTCAGGGTCTTTGCTGACTGGCCTTCTGTCCACTCAAGTGCCCGTTCGCCGTCTACGTCTTCAAGCCAAAGATGGGGGTTATCGTCGGGTGCGTTCAGGGTTGGGCGGAAATCGAACTCGGTCATGTCCCGATAACCGGACGAGTGAAAGCGCAAGCGCAACGGTTTCGGTCCGCTCGGGAATGCTCAGTGCTGGCCGGGGCGTCCGCATTTTCGACAAGCTTGATCATCAGAAGGTTCTTCTCAGTTGGCTGGCCAGAGTGCTCTTGCGCACAGGACCGCATTTGCCGTGCCAACTGTGAGATCGTTCAAAAACAATGCGATGAGTCTAGTAGGGCTGTGTCGCATGTTCGACATCGTCGAGAATCCCACAACGAGCGCGGATCAAGCTCCAACGGTGAGTTCCGCGGCACAGTCAGAACTCAAGCTGTGAACCTCACACACCTTGGCTGGACCGCAACATCTTCGCCAGAACGCTTAAATGCTTGCGGATCCAATTGGCCGACGACACCCCCAGTCGATGGCCACTTGAGCGACCGAAGCGTCTAGACACCGGAGCGGCAAAAGTCGGATAGGGCTCCGTTTGGCCGATCTGATGGTTGGTCAAGCCCCTGCCATAACGCTTATCCCGGCCGCCGCGCTCCACGTGCACGCCGCTCGCAAAAGCTCGGCGTGAGCACCACCTCAAAGCCATTGCCCCTCGCCGGTGTCCTTTTGCGGTCCGCTGAACCCCCCGGCTTACCTGTATAGCTATACAGGCTGCCGTAGCCTGAAACTTGGTCTCCAATGGCGGGGAACTTCCCCCAGGAGACCTCCATGGCTACGCTTATATCGCTGGCGCTACGACGACCTGCGCACAATCAACGAGAAACCCACCGCTGCGCCACGCGGGCTTCAAGGAACGTCAGGAATGCGGCGCAGGAACCGGCCACTGGCGGCGAGCCAACTCACTTGGCCCGCTCGGGCCGTGCTGGCTGCGCTGGTTCGGTCATGTCGCCGCTATTTGCCGGCGTGTTCGGCCCTGAACGGTGCCGGCCGCAACAGCTTCGACGAAACGCATTCGTCGAGGTCTGGTGGCCCCTGCGCCGGTGCTTTGCCACCCGGCATGATGTTTCGACGTGTCTGGGGGCGGGCAGGGGAGCAAACTGATGCCTGCAGTTCTCGTGAATGGCGCCGATGAGGCTGATTGGCGCGACGAAAGATCTTATGATTACACCTCAGCTCTGACGCCGCGCGAATGGGCCTGGGAGTTCTTACGCCGGAATCCAGCATTCCAGCCTGATGTGACCACTGCAAGCCAGCAGGCCAATACTTTGTCGTACCGACCTTTTCTCAATGTGGTCACGGTGGCCGGCGAACTGTCACGCTGGGGTGTTCTGTTTCGCCGAGTCTCATGGGCGCAATTCGGTCGTATTCTGGTCTCCGCTATGGTGCGCTCATGTGCTGCCGGTCATTGCAGAACAGCTGTCCGCGTGGTCGGGCACAGCGCCGTTCGAGCTCTCGGCATTGCCGTGCCGTTCGACGGTCCTGCTAGCCCCCGACAAGGGCCAGCATGTTCTTCTTCGGGATACCGAGCATACGCTCCAACTCGCCGTCTCTGGCGCGGATATCTTGCACCCCGTTTGCCTCCGTACCGAGGCCATCTGGCCCGAGACCCTTTCGAAGCACCGTCTTAGGGCGATCGAGTCCCTCAATCGTCTAAATGTGGGCCAACAGCTTCCTGCCCGCTTATTCCCGCCAGAAAAACGGGGTCCCCGTTTGACCTTCGTTCTTCGGGCGCTCGACGGCTCGCTTGCTGGGGCGTCACATCGCGAGCTCGCCGAAGCGCTGATTGGTCAACAGCGCGTCCATGCCGACTGGAGGGATCCTCGCGATCATCTGCGCGATCGCATTCGCCGCGCTGTCTCTCGTGGCCGCGCCCTCATGCATGGAGGGTACAGGGATTTCCTTCTTTGAGAAGGGACGGTCCGCCCTGTACATCAGCCGGCGAACAGTTCGGAGCTAGAACCGGTCACCCCAGTTCGCCCGGTCGACTTGGCGGGGCAAGGCCTTAGGTGCGCTCTGGTCGAGGCGTCAGCCGATGCCGAGAGGCACGTTTGAAAACGTTCCATAGGTGACAATGTCGAATGCGCAACAGAGAAAAAAGCTGCCGCGACCGGTATTTTAGAACGCTTTTTGCCTTGGCACGATACATGCTCGCTCAGCAAAACGAGCGGACTGGGTGGTTCCCCCCCGCCACGAAGGTCGCGGACTTACGCCACCTCCCAGGGCGTACCCGGCCCGGCAGCGAGCTCTGTCTCCTGCCGGGCATGCCGCTCAGACGTAGTCGCGTTTAGAGCTTAAAGTTTGAGGCCCATTTCGCGTCCGGCTATGCGGGCTGGTGGCTGTAGGTAGTCGAGGCGGCGGAACTTGCCAATGCGTCTGCCACGGATAGAAAACGAAGCGCAAGGCCCCGAAATCGTCGAGCGCGTCGTTGTTGCTTCATGTTCACGGCAGCGACTATTTCGGCCATCGTTAACTCGAGGATCGCTTTTCAAGTAGTGCGGAAGTCTCACTACGCAGCGTAGTCTTAGCACCTCATAGGCTCTCCCATCGTCGTCGGTACATGCGATGGAGCGGCGAGCGCGGCAGGCGGAGCCTGGAGAGACAGATTCCGCACATCGCAAGGCCGCTCGGCAAGCGCGATGCTCTAAGCCCATTTTTGCGGCAGGCGCATTGCCAACTCCCGTTCAAAGTTGTTCGAATCGCTTTGATGAGGGCTCGCTATACGCAGCGGCCGAGCCGGCCCTTCCCAGCAACGGCAGACCGCCGGCATGGCTACGTGGGTGTAGTTCGACTAACTTGTCATGCTTATCACTTCTTTTGCGGCCAGCTTTCCACCAGATTGCGCTGGGTTGACGGCCCGGAACGTAGAAGGAGCACGTTCAGGCTTGGTGTCGGGGTGCCTTCGGCTTGTTGGTTCAGATGATCTGGCCCAGATCCGCAAGGCAATCGACCACGTAATCCGGTCTGAATGGAAACCGCTCTATGTCAGCCAGTTTGGTCACCCCAGTAAGCACAAGGGCTGTTTTCAGGCCCGATTCCAGCCCTGCGAGCACGTCGGTATCCATGCGGTCCCCGACCATGATGGTATCGACAGCTCGCACTCCCAGCCGGTCGAGCGCATTGCGCATCATGAACGGGTTCGGCTTCCCGACGAAATAGGGCTGACGGCCGGTGGCCTTCTCGATTAGTGCTGCGACTGCCCCGCACGCCGGATGGAAGCCTCGTTCGGTCGGGCCAGTCGCATCCGGTTTGGTGGCGAGAAAACGCGCTCCCTTCGCCACAAGCTCGGCACCAGTTGCGATCTGCTCATAGTGGTACGAAATTGTATCCCCGAGGACCACGAACTCGGGCGAAAACTCCGTTATCCGGCAGCCTGCCTGCCGCAGAGCCTCAACCAGACCGTGGTCGCCGATGACATAGGCAGATGATCCGGGCTTTTGCAGTTCCATGAACCGCGCAGTGGCGAGCGCCGATGTGTAGATGTGCTCTGGCTGCACGGCGAAGCCAACCGCTCTTAGACGCTCGGCATGATCTTCGGGTGTGAAGCGCGAGTTGTTGGTGAAGATCTGAAACGGCTCACCCGTGGCGATTAGCCCGGCCACATAGCCGACCGAGCCAGCAATCGGTTGGCCGCCGCGGACCAGGACTCCGTCCATGTCGAGCAGATGCGCTGTAATCATTGGATATCAACCCTCGATGTCTTTCGTGCATGCACGGCCTGAGCACGGCTTGTGTCACTGAATCTTCTCCAGGCGAGAATGCCGGCGACTGTACCGATTGAGAGCGATGCGCGAAGGGCGCCCAGTTGGCCGTGCGGCAATAAGGAGGTTGCGGCGTAAACGTGTCGGGCGCACCGCTCGCCGTGCCGACGCCCTGCGCCGTCGGCTGCCGACATTCGCTGCGTCAACGCAGCTGATGGACAACGCGTCTCTAGTTCCCAGCGAACCACTAGCCTGGCGAGACGTGCCGCGCTTGGATCAGGATGAGCAACCTGCCGTCCGCTTGTGGCACCTTGCCTCGTCGCTGTAGAGGCGGTTCACGTAGCGCGGCGTCTAGATCTCACTTAAGGCGCGCAGGCCAGGGGCGCGGTGAACGACCCGAAACCAGCCGGAAGAAGGTTCGCCAAAGCGTTCGATCATCCCTTTGGTTCATTCTGCGCCTGAGGCGGCCCATCCCATAGAGATCAGATGCCGCCCATGCAGAGGTATTTCATTTCGAGGTAATCTTCGAGCCCGTGGCGGGAACCCTCTCGCCCAATGCCGGACTGCTTGATGCCGCCAAAGGGCGCCGCTTCCGAAGACATACGCCCCGTGTTGATGCCAACCATGCCGTATTCCAACGCCTCGGCAACGCGCCAGACACGCTTCAGATTGGAGGCATAGAAATAGGCGGCGAGGCCGTAGATCGTGTCGTTGGCCTCACGCACTACCTGATCCGCATCGTGGAAGCGAATGATCGGAGCCAGCGGCCCGAAAGTCTCCTCTTGCGCAACCGCCATGCTGCTGGAAATTTCAGTGAGGACTGTCGGTTTGAAGAAGGTCCCATCCTTGCCAATACGTTCGCCCCCGCATCGAATTGTCCCACCCTTGGCAACGGCATCTGCGATGTGGGACTCGATCTTGGCCAAAGCATGCAAGTCGATGAGCGGTCCGACGTCCACTGCCGGAGCGAAGCCGTCGCCGACCGACAAGGACCGGGCTTTCTCCACGAACTTTTCGACGAACTCATCGTGAACGCTCGATTGGACGTAAAGCCGGTTCGCTGAAACGCAAGTCTGGCCGGCGTTGCGGAACTTCGCCTGGATCGCGCCGTCAACCGCAGCGTCGATGTCAGCGTCGTCGAAGACGATGAAAGGCGCGTTGCCGCCGAGCTCGAGACTGACCTTCTTGATCTGGTCCGAACACTGGCGCATGAGCAGCCGGCCAACCTCGGTCGAGCCTGTGAAGCTGATCTTTCGAACCTTGGGGTTAGAGCAAAGCTCGCGTCCGACGTCATCACCTTCAGATGCATAAACTAGGTTGACGACGCCTTCGGGAAAGCCGGCCTGGTGCGCGAGGGCGAACATTGCACCTGCCACAAGCGGCGTCTGTTCAGCAGGCTTAAGCACGATCGCGCAGCCCGCCGCCAGCGCCGGCGAGATCTTTCGCGCCACCATCGACGCCGGGAAATTCCAAGGCGTAATCGTGCCGACCACACCGATGGGCTGCTTGATCACCAGCATGCGACGGTCTGTCGACGGCGCGGGGATCGTCTCGCCATAAGTGCGATTGGCCTCTTCGGCGTACCATTGCAGATACGCGGCGGCGTGCGAAACCTCGGACCTGGCTTCGGCAATGGGCTTGCCCATCTCTGCAGTGAGTATCGCGGCAAGATCGTCGGTGTGGTCAATGATCAGCTGATGCCATCGCCACAAAGCGTCACTGCGTTCTCGGGCGGTCAGCCCCGCCCATTCTGGCTGCGCCAGGTAAGCCTTGTCGATCGCAGCGCGCGTTTCTTCCACACCCATGTCGGGAAGCACCGCCAGCACTTCGCCGCTCGATGGATTGATGACTTCGAATGTGCGCTCGCTAACCGGTGTGCCAAGCGCCGGCAAGCGATCGATGGCGCCAAACAGGTCCGGGGATTTCAGGTGGCGGATCATCGGTAGGCATAGGGGCATACCGGGTTCCTCTTAAACGCGGCGGATGAGTTGTCGAGCGGCGTCGATGTCTATTCCGCACCTGCGGGTTCCTTATAGGGCCTCCGCCAGACGGCTAGTAGACCATCCCCGAATTTGAAAGGGCGAATTGCTCAAGGCTTTTAGTTTGGTTGGTGGTCTCATTAGGAGACAAACCGAACAGTCGATATGGGCTTGCCCAAGCGCAGGTATTTCGTGGCGGTTTTCCGCTCTGCGTCTACGCCGCAGGGGCCCACAGTGAAGGTCACATCTTGGAAGCCGAAGCCATCAGCAGTCTCGGCATCCCTCAGTGGCCGGACGGATAACCTGCGCTACTTGGCGCAACCGGCTCCCTCGGCGGTCTGGCAGAGGTTCGGACGGAGCCGGAGTCCATCACATGCAACTCGCTCGTATTGGCGTTGGCGAGCTCACCTTGTCACCTTTCGACGTGCGAGACGGCAAGCGGGCGCCGGACATATCCGATGACGTGCCGTCCATCCGCCGGCGCAGCATCCTCCAGCCGCTATTGGTCCGAAAAACGGCAGTCCAGACCCTTTCGACATCGTCGCGCCACTACGCCGCAAAGACAAATCGCCGATGAGCGCAAGCCGGGAAGACCTGCGCGCCATCATGAACCGGCGACGATGTGGCCGCTCTCTCACCCTCGCTAATCGAGAACATCGGGTGAAGTCGCGCAACGGGTTCGCCCAGTTGTCCAAGGCAGGCGCCGCCGTGGCGCAATCGGCAATACCTACCGCCGCGAGATCGGGGCCGAGAGAGCGCGCTATTTGACGCTAGCGACCAAGGACGGGTAGAAGGAATGGCTGTCGCTGTTCAACAACCTACGCGCCGCGCCGCGGGCCGAATGGAGGCATGGCTGATCGGGACAGTTGATGCCACCGAAGTTCGCGCTGTTTGCGATCTATCCCCGCCAGATCCTCCTCGATCTCTTTGGCGAGGAGAGCTATTTCACCGCCGACGTCGATACGGCGATTGCCAGGCGCCAGGCAGGCTATCTCGACGCCGGACGGTCCGATGTTGTTGTTATGGACGCCAATCACTGTTCCATTCCTGGGAGTACAAGACGATGCCGCAGACGAAGGCGGCACAGCCCGCCTACAATTGGGTTCATACCATCTGCCAAGTCATTTGCGGTTTCTCGGCTTCTTTCAATGGAAAGGCGCACCAAGAGCGGGGCATACCTCAATACAAGCGTCGGCAGCCTTCAACATACGTTCACTTGGGTTAAATCCTGGCAGCATTTGCCCCAGGATCATAGCGTTGAGGAACAGCGAACCGCCCAGACGCGGATGAGACGTGTGCCCTATCGCCAAGCTGTAGTTTGAAGGCCTACCACCATAGCGGAATGCAATATTCCGCGCATTTGAGAGGCCAGATACACCGCGTTTCTTTTTACCTTCAGCACTCATTGTTTTCTCTTCTGCTTATGCTCATCGAGAGATGGGTAACCAAAAGACAAGAAAAATTATGCAGTAAATTACGCCAACGTAACCAACCGCGTATGCTTCCGTGCTCGTTCTCTTCATCCTTTCCGGCAGAGAGAACGCAATTATCCTTTGAGTTCCTTCCCGCTGAAACCTTCCGAAGCTTTGACTTCGCTGTCCGGCAACAAGGGGAAACACCTCGCTCGATGTTGCCACCTCCAATTTGCAAAGGCCGTGCCAACACCTCGGCGCCCAATAAGCGCCGTTTGCTTCGACGGTGCTCAGATATAGTTTGTAGTGAACCTGACATTTTGCCTGCCGCAGAGTCGCGCTCGTTGACGCTCATTCCGGAGAGCTGGGTCCGGGCTGCGATCGACCGGCTCTGTCATTGGTGACCGCCAGAACCGAAGCGGTGGTCGCGAAGGTCAGCGCCGTCGCAAAATGTGGCCTTGTGCACCCAGCCAGACCGAAGGTCCACGTTACCGGGCGATGGGCAAAGTTCGAGGCGAAGTGAGTTGCCCCACATTTCGCCGATGCTGCGTCCTCGACGCCCTTGCGGGACAAAATGGATGCGTGGGCAGCGCAGGGCCAGCTGAGCCATCAGTATTTTGCGAGGCCTGACGCGAGCGTCATCTTGAGTGAATCAATGTGAGCGCATTCTTTGGTGGGTGATCATCGGATGACTTTCTCTTTAGTCTGTGAGGCGTTTGCGGGATCGCACATGCCGTGCCAAACAAGAAACTCGTCTCGGCAACGTGAGTAATCGGACTCTGCTATGTTGCCGATCCGACATTGTCCGACATCGAACGCCAGTTAAGGGAAGCGCTTGCCGCTTAAGGTATCGTCGGCGCCACCGGGGCATGGCGGCGCTCGCCGGCAGCATGAGTAATATTCACGACAGAAGGATCGCCGACCGCGTGGCTAGCGCTGGGCCTGCAACACCGCGCTTCGGACAGGACCTTGGCCAATCGACCGCGTCGCCACCATCCTAAGTTCGCGTACAGCCGCGAGGTTTTTGGCCTCGGTCGGATAATCTCGCCGACAGGGTCAAGATCCAGAAGAGTTGCCGCACGCCGTCGCGATGGGAGCAGCATACATGCCGGCCTAGACTATAGACTAGAGGTGCCGCTGAGCGGTTTGAGGGAGTGGCATACCTTGCGCGTCTGGTGCAGAAATTGCTCGCGTCACGCCGAAGTAAGGTCGGCCACGCTAATGCGCCGGCATGGCAAAGGCGCGCTAATCGGCACGGTCGAGGGCAGTTGACTGCCCGGGAATTGGGCCGGGTCATCGCCAGCGACAATGCCAGCGAGTTCATCTTGAATGCCATGCTCTCCCGAGCGGGTCAGAACCGGTCGAATGTCATTACATTGCGCACGGCCCGTCGCCATCGCCATGTGGCGCGCCGAGCTGCAACACCGCGCGGCGGTACAGGCGTGAGAGCTGGAAGCGTGCTGCGAGCCGCCGATATCGACCGCCGGGCGGTCCAACTCGCCGGCGGCATGATTGATACCGCCAATCAGATGCTCAAGGAAATGCCCGATCGCCGAATTTCCCGGGCGGGCTCGTCGGCGCTGCCGATCTTGTACCGCACCATATGGGTGATAGTTGGCGCGCGGTGATCGGGGACTAGGACCACGCCTTTGTCGAGCAGAAAATTCGTCGCCTTGATGTCATCGCTGGCCGCCACAACCGGAGCGCCAGACCGAAGGTTCATCGACCGCCTAGCTTGTAGTTACCGGGCGATGTGCAAAGTTCGAGGCGAAGGAGTTGCCCCTCATTTTGCCGATGCTGCGTCCTCGACGCCCTTGCGGGACAAAATGGATGCGTGGGCAGCGCAGGGCCAGCTGAGCCATCAGTATTTTGCGAGGCCTGACGCGAGCGTCATCTTGAGTGAATCAATGTGAGGGCATTCTTTGGTGGGTGATCACCGGATGACTTCTCTTTAGTCTGTGAGGCGTTTGCGGGATCGCGCACATGCCGTGCCAAGCAAGAAACTCGTCTCGGCAACGTGAGTAATCGGATTCTGCTATGCTGCCGATCCGACATTGTCCGACATCGAACGCCAGTTTACGGGAAGCGCTTGCCGCTTAAGGTGATATCGTCGGCGTCACCGGGGCATGGCGGCGCTCGCCGGCAGCATGAGTAAAATTCACGACAGAAGGATCGCCGACCGCGTGGCCAGCGCTGGGCTCGCGAAACCGCGCTTCGGACAGGACCTTGGCCCAATCGACCGCGTGGCCACCATCGTAAGTTCGCGTACAGCCGCGGCCAAGATCCTTGCCGTCTTCGACGAGCGTAGTGGCATCAGGGGGGCCGGGCGACAGTTCGAGGGCGGAGTCTTTCTGAACGTGACGCTACGCTCAACGCCGCGTGACGCAAATGCCCTGAGGTTGTCAGGCTGCTGTCAGGTCCGGGTGTCACAAGCCGGCTGTTACTGCCCTGCCATTCACCGTTAATTGGAACTCCCCATGATTAATCTAAAAGCCGGCCGGATCGCCCTTTCAGCCCTACTGCTGCTGCTTTCCGTGCTGGCGAAATATGGTCCAACTGTCACACACTACGTGCTCCAGCACGAATACAATAGCCAGCTCCGCAAGGATAGGGAGAAGGTCATTTCAGACCGGCACGACGCACTCTTCAACGACCCCGCTGCGCCAACTGCAGGCAACCCGAATGGCGACCACCATATCGCCGTATTTTTGGACTGCAACGACCCGCAGCGCCGCGCGGTAGACCGTACGATCCAGCAAGCCCTCAAGCGTGATCCCGAGCTGAAGGTTTACTACATACCTTATTCGAGCACGAGACCGGGTTCCAAATTTGCCGCACGGGCGGTGCTCGCCGCCAGCAAACAGGGAAAATTTGAGGCGTTCCATCACGGCCTAATGGCTACTGGCCTCCGGCTCAGCGGATCCGACATTTTGGATATCGCACGAGACGAGGGTCTCGACGTTGAGCGGCTCAAGCGGGACATGAAGGACCCCGGAATCGTAAACACCGTCAAGCACCATTCCGCGCTCGCAAAGAAGCTGTCCATCCACGGCGGGCCGGCGGTCGTTGTCGGCAAACGAGTGGTTTCAGGTGCGGCTAACATTCACTATTTGGACCGCTACCTCGCCAACGAGCGGAAAAAGGATAGGCGTCCTACCGGATCACCAACTTCGGCATTTTGACAGGGCTGGCCGCCGGTGCAACCTCTCTGGCCACGAGTGCCGCCTCTCGCGCCGGGCCAAATCTCAATATGGCCCGGCAACGCGGTAGTGGGCGGCCCGCGCGGCGCTATGCAACGCACCGGGCAAAGGGCAATGACTAAGCCGTCCTGAACATCGCATCGGAGTTCAACGTCTTTGCACCAATGCCCAGGAATGGTCGCCGCGACAAACAACGTCTTCGAACGGTCGCTGAGAGCCGCCGTCGTTCAACGAGAGATCACCAACGGCTATCCCGAGGAGGCGGCCCCATGAATCGCTGCTATGATTGGCTCAAGGAAGCGCCGAGCTCTGCCGAACGGGATTGGTCGGATCAGTCAATCCACTCCGACACCCACCTTGACCGCTACATCAATTTGGACGGCGCAGGCGGCCGAGGTTTCGTGATCAGCGTGCCACGGTTCTCAACCTTCATGGCGGCGTCAATTACACGAACATGAAGCGGAGCGACTAACGGGATCGTACATATATGCCTAAGGGGATCGTACATATATAGTGGGAACGGCTTCGGCTTCCGCGAGAAACGCGGCAAGTTCCCGGACGGCGAAGCCAGCATCGATTACGAACAGCGCTATTTCGGCGTGTTCCTTGGCGCGGAAGCAACCACGACGCTCAGCACTTGACGCCCTCGGGTCTGCTCCGCGGCGGCCTGACCATCGACGCAAGCGATGTTGACCATCAATGGGGGGCGATTGGCCCGGGCTGCGATTTGACGACGACTTCTCCACGGTGCCGTTCATCTCGGCCAGCCAAGATCGACTATCAGATAACCGGCCGCGCCAGCGTCTTCCTGGCCGGCAATCTGGACAATATTTTCCCAAGAAAGGCTAGAACCCGGACTACAGCATCGCGACCGGCGGAGAGCTAAGCATCAAGGGTAGCAACAGCGCTGGCATGGACTCCTATGCCTTCACCCTGTCGGCCGGCTTCAAGCTGACGTTTTGAGCTGAGCACGTAAAACGATGCGTGGAATAAGGACCCACGTTGCATCTGCGCCCAAACGATTTCAATCGCAGCTACCCAAGCGGCGCCGACGTCGGCCAGGATCTCAGGATTATCCGGGCGGTCCGCCAGGCATGATCCGGCCGGCGTGAAGGTGTTGTCGCCGGTCGATTTTAAGGTTCCGGGGGCCATCTGGCACCGGTGCGCGAAGCCGGTTCGAAGCGGGCAAACGCGTAGCTCAGCTCATGCCCCGCTTAACCAAAGGCGGTGGCGTCGTAGCAGACCGCCGTCCTTCGGACCTAAGTCCAAAAGAGCAGCCAAGGCGATCTCGCAGACCGGGCGGCTTTGCGCCGTTCGCATCAAGAGCTGTCCGCCCGGCCAATTCTGTCCCTAACATAAACCTGATGGTCAGCCGGAAACGGTATACCAGCTGTCGAATCGGCCATTGTTTGGAGCCGCACACACAGCGCCGTAACAAACCTTCTCACCCTTGAAGTAGGCCAGGAACTGCAGCAAATGCTGTTCATCTTCGTCGCGGATAAGCTACGGACCGCCCTGCGACTTCAGTGTCAGGTCGATCAACTCGATCGCCCGAGTCTTTGTTGCCGCTCTCGTGATAGTACAGAGCTGCCAACGGGTAAGGCACGAGCTTGCATTGGTCGCTATCGGGGGATTCAATGCCAGGATGTGGTCGGACAGCTGTTTTCCCATCGCCAAGCGCTCAGAAGACGGAAAGTGCGAATGGTCAAGGCCGCAACCATCCAATTCTCGGAGTTTCTGTTGATCCCAGCGAACGAATTGCCGCATGACGGGCAAGCCGGCCTGCATGTCCTCTTCATTTTGTGAAGCCAACAGATTCACACGAGACCGGCGGAAACCGAGATTGTGTGGCATCAAGGCGATGCCTTCTTCGACCGCCGAGAGAAATTCTGCGCATGTCGCAGATCGAGGTGAGCCTCGATCAATTGCTCGACGTTCGCAAGCGGCTGATCACCGGCTCAACCAGGCATTGACCGACGATCAGCGAAAATTCCTGCTCTCCTTCGAAGCCCGCCCCGCAATGGGATCTGCTCGGCATTGAAGGGGCGGACAAGCTGCCCGCCGTTCGCTGGAAGCTGCGCACTCTGGAACGCATGCCAGATGAACGGCAGCCTGGGGTGTATGAGAACTTGGAGCGGGTGCTCGGCGAGAAAAGGCAAATAAGTGAGACCGCCCAAGTAATCGGGGTTCATTGGCTCCTGCTGCGAACTCTTGCTGCTTATAAAGGGCGACTCAGGGGTTTGGATCATATAGGAGACGGATGCTTGCCTCGCTCTGCGAAGATGACCTATATAAAGGCCGAAAGCCTGAGATATGGCTCATGCATGGATCACGGTGGCCTAATGACGGCAACGCAAAAACGGACTTATTCGCGCTACGCGATCGAGGCGCTTGGCCTTTTCGGTAAGACCATCCGGCTGGGCCGGATGCAGCACCGGTTAACCGGACAGGAGTTAGCCGAGAGAATCGGTGTTTCACGCAGCACCTTGCAGCGCATCGAGAAGGGCGATCCCAAAGTCGAAATCGGACTGATGTTCGAGGCTGCTGCCATTGTCGGTGTGAAGCTGTTCGATGCGGATGGCAAGGCCATCACAGCCCTCACAGGCCGCATGGACGATCGCATCGCGCTGCTGCCGAAGCACGTCTACAAGGCCGGCAAGCAGGTCGTCGATGAGTTCTAAGGTCCCCAAGTACGACGAAGCCTATGTCTGGGTCTGGCTGCCGGGCGAGACCGCGCCGGTTGTCGCCGGGCGGCTATATACCCATGACGGACTCGTCAGCTTCAACTATGGCAGGAGCTTTCGTGAACTCGGCAGGGCGGTCGCGCTTTATCTCCCGGAACTGCCCCTGAAGACAGGCGAATTGCCTTTGCTTCCTGGCCTAACCATGCCGGGATGCATCCGCGATGCTGCCCCCGATGCCTGGGGACGACGGGTTATCCTCAATCGCAAATTCGGTGTGAAAGGCGATGAAATCGCGCAGCTCGATATTTCAGAACTGACGTTCCTGCTGGAATCAGGCTCGGACCGCATCGGCGCGCTCGATTTTCAGTTTTCGCCCACAAATTACGAGCCGCGCGCACCGGCCAATGCCACTCTCGAAGAGCTTGTCCAATCGGCGGAGCGGGTAGAGACAGGTATTCCGCTCACCCCCGAATTAGATCAGGCGCTGCATCACGGCAGCTCGATCGGCGGGGCAAGACCCAAGGCGCTGATCGAGGACCACACCGTCAAGCATGTCGCGAAATTTTCCTCGTCTGCCGACCTTTACAGCGTCGTCAAAGGAGAATTCATAGCCATGCGGCTTGCCGCCTTGTGCGGCATCAGAGCGGCATCCGTCTCGCTCGTCCGCGCCGCAGGCAAGGACGTGTTGCTCGTCGAGCGATTCGACCGGATCAGGGTCACGGGCGGCTGGCAACGCAAATCCATGGTCTCAGCGCTGACGATGCTCGCGCTCGATGAGATGATGGCGCGTTACGCTAGCTACCAGGATCTGGCGGAGATCATTCGCCACCGATTCACTGCGCCGTCGGAAACTCTCCGCGAGTTGTTCAGCCGCATTGTATTCAATATACTTTGCGGCAACACCGACGATCATGCCCGCAACCATGCGGCGTTCTGGGACGGGGCTAAGCTCACCCTCACGCCTGCCTATGATATTTGTCCGCAGGCCCGCAGCGGCCAGGAGGCCAGCCAGGCCATGCTCATCAGCGGCAATAACCGCATGAGCCGGATCGCGTCATGCCTTGAGGCCGCGCATCACTTCCTGCTCAGCGCGCCGGAAGCTCTTGCGATTGTTGAAGGCCAGCTCCGATGCATTGCGGAGAATTGGCCGAGTGTCAGCGAGGAAGCTGCGCTATCGCGCACAGATCGCAATCTGTTCTGGGGCCGACAGTTCCTCAATCCCTACGCTTTTACGGCGCTGGAAGGGAGCGCCGACGCTCTCCGCGCTCTGGCTGACGAACTACGCAACAGTGTTCACGCCTGATCCGGCGCTGGATTTCGGACACGCTCGGCAAGCGCACGACGCCCACAATTTGGACAATCCTTGCCGTGCCAGCGCGAAGACAGGAACAGACGGCTGTTCAACCTTCAAGACTGCCGCCCGTAATCTGGGCGGGCGCTTGGCCGAGCGGCAAAGCTGTGCGCCGGCCGCAGCTGGCTGTCGTTGACGACTCGGCGGCAGAACGCCATCCGCCACTCGTCGGACGCGGCGCTTTTCGAGCAGGCGCTGCGCCAGGCCGTGCTTTACTCTGTCGGCCGAGCTGATGGGACGCAATGCTGACGGGGCGCGCCGCGCTTTGGCGACAGTACTGCCGGCTGCACGATCTAGCCAACCGGACCGAAGGTTCAGCGATGGCTTAGCTTGTGGTGATCGGGCGATGGGCAAAGTTCGAGGCAAAGTGAGTTTATCTCCTAGTTGAGGGTGCTGCGTGCTCGTCCCACTTAGTAGTGGGAGAGAGTGGGACGGTGGGCAGCCCGAGCCAGATGAGCCATCATCATGTTGCGGGGCCTGACTCGAGCGTCATCTTTGAGTGAATCAAGGTGAGGGGCATTCTTTGGTGGATGATGGTCGGATGACTTCTCGTTAGTTTGTGAGGCGTTTGCGGACCGGGCACATACCGTGCCAACGAGAAACTCGTCTCGGCAATGTGATTATCCGCAGTCTGCTATGTTGCCTATCCGACATTGTCGGACGTCGGACATCGCCGAATGGGAAGCGCGTGCCGCTTAACATGATATCTTCCCCGTCATGCCGGATGGACGCCGGCAGCATGAGGGAAATGCGTCGAAAAAGCGCAGAAACGCCCCCCTTTTTGTGAGCTTCGCCTTCCAGCTGATATGCTGCTGCGGGTCAAATCAGGACCCGCAGCAACCGCTATAGATCTACTTGGTCGCAGGGGCTCAGATCGTCTTCCGAGCGCCAACATTCACAAGGGAGGCGGCATAGCCACAACCGCCGTCGTCGTCGTCGTCGTCGGGGCCTGCGGGAGCCGGACCGGTCGCCATCAGGGCTAGCGCGCCAGCAAGTATGGTGCGCAGCAAGGCAGAGGGAAATTTCGTCGGCGGCTTCGGAAGGCCCTGGACGGCGACATCTTTGGGTGAGGGGGACATCATCGTATATCTTTCTCCTGTATGGTAACGTGCTGGATTCCGGTGTCGTCTGCCATTTGGCCATCGGCACGCCGGACGGAATGATATGGTTTCCTAGTTCATAAGATCTCCTGACTGGAAGGCCCAACAATAACCCTTCTGGCAGAGCTAGCTGAGCCTGAAAGCTACCAGCTATTTTCGCGACGACGATTCTGAGTGGCCTCAGTTCTGTCGAGCAGGGTAGGTAATCCAATCGATCTTGAAGATCGGCCCTGACCTTATATTGATCATGAAAACGACAAGACAAAAGCGTTGTCGAACTGGAGACGAACATTGGGGGGAAGCGGACGGATCAACGTCCCATGTGAATGAAAAAGACCGCTCAGAACAACGCTACAGCGCGGGCTCTCACGACGGGAAATCGGAAGGGTGCGTGCAGGCGGAAGCGCCTTGGGCTTGGGCGGGGGCCGTGGCATGCTTGTCTCACGCCAGTGGATTGGGATGTGGTGTGCCCCGCCAAAGCTGACTTCCTCTGGCGAGCCGGCCCACCGCGGGGTTGGTTACCGCCCCTGTTTGACATTCCCGTTGCCCAGCAGCGTACAATGCTTCCTACGCCCAACCTGGTCGCTGCAGCAAACCAGGGTCATCGAGGGATTCGAATAATCGCCTCAAAACCATCCTCGCGACCTGTGGCAGGCGAGGCAAGTTCAAGGCTGCCACCGACCTTCTTGATTACATAATTAGCGACGGGTAGACCCTGGCCTGGGACAGTTGCCCGAGTCGCAAGACGCACAAAACGCTCTGTTATCTCGTCAAGGTCTGGGAGGGGCACCACCGGTCCTGCGTTTACAATGGCGATGGTTCCATCAGCTCGGACGGAAACTGTCGTCGGGATATCGGGCAGTCCATGTGTGAGTGCGTTGTCGATGAGGTATCGAAGCACGACGGGAATTCTAACGGCGTGGTCTGCTTTGCACTCCCAGGCGGGACAGCCGTCGACGTCAAGGATTAGCCGTCCGGCAAACCACGGCTTTTTCAAGAAGTCATCAACGACTGACCGAACCTTTTGGACAAGATCGACGGGGTCTCCGAGGCCGTTCCGCGATTCTTCCACGAAACTGTACCCCAAGCCACGCAGTGTCGCTATTCGGTCCCTACCGATCTTCTTGCGGAGCCGGCTAACATAAACCTCCACGGTATTGCTCTCACTTTCCGAACCTAAGGAAAGGAGTTCTTCCTCGATCTTCCTCTTCAAAACTACCGCTCCGGGTCGGGATAGAACGCAGTCGAGAATCGCCCATTCGCGTGCAGTCAGGTTGACCGGCTGCCCGTCGAGGGCGACGCGCCGCTCAGCCGCGTTTATGGACAGCGCCCCGACAGAATATGGCTTCGGGAAGTTCCCGTGACTACGCGCCACGGCATGAATGCGCGCGGAAAGTTCGCGGGGATCGAACGGCTTGACCAAGTAGTCGGCGGCACCAGCATTGAGCCCCTCGATGCGGTCCTCGACCGTATGGCGAGCTGTCACGATGATGACGGGTGTCGAATCACGCCCCTTCCTCATCTCCCGCAAGTAGTCCAGGCCGTTACCGTCTGGCAGGTTAATATCGAGCAGAACAAGCCCGTAGGGAATCCCACTTGCGTGATACCGCGCTTCGGACAGGTCCTTGGCCCATTCAACCGCGTGGCCATCAGCTATCATATGTTCTCGTACAGCGCTGCCAAAGTCCTCGCTGTCTTCAATGAGCAAAATTCGCATGCCGAGCTCCATAATTGGGCAGGGTTCGTGCCCTATTGACGGAACCTGACAATAGGCTGAACGCCGTAGCGCAAATGTTCCGGCGGCTTTCAGGCTGCCGTCAGGTGCGCGTGTCAGAAGGGCGGTGATTATAACAACCGATTAGAGGCAAGTTATGAACGTCATCTTGATCACGGCACTTTCTCTTTATGCGACCACCGTCGGCGCTGCACCGGCCGCCGGGAACTTAGAGGTTGGGATCGCCGAATGGCAACCGCGCCAAGCCGTACTGACCAAGCCTGAAGCGGAGCAAAGGCACCTCCGTTTGATTAGACCGAAGACGGCGGGTCAGATGGCGTCGAGTCGATGGGCAAAACGTCAAAACGCACTTCGACCGCGTAGCTTCGCGCGTGTGGGTGGTGCCGGCGCAGGAGGCTAAGGATAAAGCGATGCGTCACCTACAATGTCTGGAAGCCCTGTCTTAGGATTGTTCCACTGTAGCCTCGAGATTGGCCAAGTGGTGTTATTCTTCGTGGATGAAATATGATCAGCATGAGCGTTCTGCCAATGCCCGCTGCGGCCCTCATCATCCAATCCCGCCTTATTCATGCGCCCGCGATGCCAACGATGCACTGTCATATCCTGAATGCGTGATCTTCAAGTCCTGAGTGCATGACCAAGCGTAAATCGGGCTACCTAGCCACAATCCGTCGGGAGCATCGAAGCTGATCTTGCTAACCTAGACAGCACTCGTGGCCATCACCGGCTGGCGGCATCCAAAGGGGGCGAGGGGGCCCGTGTCTGCTTGCCAATCTCGCCGGCTCAGATCGCGCTTTTTTATCGGCGGCGGGCTCGGAAGCGTCAGTACAACCGAGAACTTCGTTCGAGCCATCACCATTCAATGTCTGAATGCGCCGCCCACGCGTGCGTCGCTTGACAGGAAATCGTCGTCAGAATGCGGCCAAAGCAAACGTCCAAAATTCGCAATTCAATTGGAAGGAGCGTTGTTCCGGCCTGCCTTCTCTTGGGTCCCATCGCGTTGGCCTTAGGACTGCTGCTGCTGCTAACTGCCTAGAAAGGGGCAATGAATGCTCGCCCGCTGCTTCAGGATTTTCGTCGCCGAGAGTTCGCGTTCGCAATCATGCTTCCGCGTCGCTCGCCACTTCTCAGCGGAAAAAGCTCTTGCCGGAGCCAATCTCCGTTCGGGCCGATCGCAGTTTGCGCCGCCACCGCGCTGAATGAACCGACAGGGCAGGGCGGCGAAGATTACCCGGCCCGTTCCTGCGACGCGGCTGCTTCCGCCGTGTCTTAAGTTGGATGTGCACGTATTCGCGCTTCATTGACCATCAGCGGATTGGGCGCAGTGGATGATCGGCTGGAACGAAATCCTCCAACCGCTTCATCGTGAACAGCTACTCCATCACACATCGCTCCGGGCGCATCGAACCGCCTCGCCAAGGTGGATCAGTGGTCTACTTTGGCGTAGGTATTTCAGCAGCCTTCTGGGCGCCCCGCCGCTACGTGCGGACGCCCGCATCAACCGGCGGGCAGATGCGCCGAGGGCAACAAGCGCGCCTGACGTAATGCCGCCAGATCGGCCGAGCCGGTGCAGAAGCAGGCGACGGCCAACTGGCGGATGACGATCTCGAAATGCGCGACAACTGCCTCGGTGGACACCGTCGCCGCGCGCAGCACGCCGGCCGCCTGCCCAGCGATGTCCGCGCCCAGGCGAATGGCCTTGGCCACGTCGACGCCGTCGCGGATTCCGCCCGACGCGATCAGCTTCACCGTTGGCAGCGCCCGACGTACCGCCTGCACGCCGGCCGGGGTCGGAATCCCCCAATCGGCGAAGGCCAGCGCCACTGCACGGTCGGCGGCATCGCGGGCGCGCTCGCCCTCCACCGCGGCCCAACAGGTGCCGCCGGCGCCTGCGACATCGATCACCGCCACGCCCGCCTCGACGAGCACACAGGCCACAGAGGTGGACAGGCCCGACCCCACTTCCTTGGCCACGATCGGCACGCCCACGCAGCGCGCGGCGCGAGCGATCTGCGCCATGACGCCGCGCCAGTCGCTGTCGCCGTCCGGCTGTACCGCTTCCTGCAGCGGATTGAGATGGACGATGAGTCCATCGGCCTCCAGCGCATCAACTGCCCGCCGCGCCAGGTCCAGGCCGTCGGCCTCGCGCAGTTGCGCGGCGCCGATATTGGCCAGCAAGGGAATGTCTGGGGCCAGGCGGCGCAGCGCGCGCGTTAGCCCCTGGGAGCTGCGGGATTGCAGGCTCACGCGCTGCGAACCGACGCACATGGCGATCCCCAAGGATTGCGCTGCCTCGCTCAAATGCCGGTTGATGGCCTCGGCGCGTGGCATGCCGCCGGTCATGGAGCTGATCAGCAGCGGCGCGCGCATGGTCTTGCCCAGCAGCGAGGCGCGCAGGTCGATCTGCGTCAGGTCCAACTCGGGCAATGCGCAGTGTTCGAAACGGATGGACTCCCAGCCGGCGGCGACCCTGGCCGGCGCCGTTCGCCGATCCAGCACGATGTCCAGATGATCGTCCTTGCGCCGGCTCAGGGCGGTGTCGGTCATGCTCGCTCCATCCGTCGCATCGTGCGACGGCATTGCGTCGGATCGGACCGACGGCAGCGCGCGCACGCGCCGCGTCCCGCGCGTTCAGGCAGGCGCACGCTGGCCTCCCCTCGAAGCGTCGCTGCGGTAGCGGCTGGTCGAGGTCTGGTAGTACTGCGCGCGTATGGCCGCCATGGCCTCGATCAACGGTCCCCACGGCGCGGGAAAGCGTTCTTCCGCCATCACCCGGTGCAGCATGCGCGTATGGCCGGCCAGCTCGTCTTTGAGGAACTCCATCACAGCCATAGCCGGATAGCGCTCCAGCAACAGGATCGCCGCGTTGTCAGCCTCGCCGGCCGACCTATCCTTGTCGCGTCCATGCAGATCGTTCTGCAGGCGCCCTATCGCGGAGATGAGCCGCAGGACCTGGCGAAACGCCGGTCGCGCGCGCAAGCTCGCCATGTCCAGCCCCCACAGCAACGAAAGGCAAGAGAACACGTTCGCGTAGGCGATCGAATCAATGCCGTTGTGCAGGTACTCGGCGTAGGACCAGCGTTCCGTCGCTGCCGCCTGAGCGTGTCCTGCGCGCAGCGCCGCGCAGTAGCACCGGGTATCGTCGAGAAGCTGAGCATAGTCGCGACGATCGTAGGCGAGCGCGGCCAGCGAAGCACGCAGCACAACGCAGCCCTCGAATCCGGGGAGCACGCACGGCACGCCGTGCCCCAGCGCCTGCTCCACCGCGGCGAGCTGCTCCGGCGCGATCAGGCCAAGGTCGTTGCAATCGTCGAGCCAGAACAGCAGCGCCAGTTCGCGATAGAACGCCAGGATCAGCATTTCGTCCTGCGGATCGCGGCCGGTGCGGGCGCTGGTCTCACGCAGGCTCGGATGGATGCGCTGCAGGATGTACTGGCCGCCCCTGACCGCTTCCATCGCATGCTCGTCGGCGAACCCGGTCAGGGAACGCCCCCACTCCAGCACCTGCTGCAGCGCGCGTTCGGTCTGGATCATGGAGGCGCTCCTGCTCCCTCGGCCAGGACGCGCCGCCCCCAATGAAGCGCCAGCCACAACCCGGCGAGTTCGGCCACGCGCACGACCCGGATGGGGCAATACAGTTCCTTGCCGATCCACAGCGGCGTCTGCGGTAATGCATGCGCCGCATAGCGGGCGAGCATCCACTCCAGCGCACGCCCCACCGCCTGCGCGATGCGCCGGCGCTCTGTCGGTTCTTCGCTCCCGTCCATCACGTGCAACGCGAACAGCGCATAGGCGGTTTCCTCGAATGTGCACGCGCGACCGGCGCCCCAGCCGCCGTCGTCACGCTGCGCCTGCAGCAGCGCCGCTAGCGCGCGCTCGTCGCGCCACTGGGGCTTGCCTTGCGCCAGCGCAGCGACCGCATGCGCGGTGGGATACAGCCACGAAACGTGCCATTTTTCGTTGTCCCATAGACCGTGTGGGTTGCGATTGGCCTCGACGTAGGCGCCGGTGCCGGCGTCGGGCTTTTCCAATAGTCGCAACGCATGCAGGGCATGTATGTTGGTCGACACTGAGGCATTGCGCTCTCCGGGAAAGGTGACGAACAGCTCGCCGATTTCGAAATGGCGCAACGCATCGACCGCCGGGTCGCGGCCTGCAAGGCGCAGGACGCACAACGCAACGGCGGTGTCGTCCGCATCGGCCGCGAAGTGCAAGGCCGGGCCCAGACCGCGCACGCCCAGGCGGGCGTCGAGCTGCGCGACGATCACGCGCATCGCCTCGGCGAGCGCGGGATGCGCGAACAGCCCGGCCAGATGCAGGGTATACAGCGACCAGCATGGCTCAAACACATTGATCGGCCAGACGCTGGGAACGACACCTTCGATGCAGCTGCGCGTCGCCCGCGATGCCGCCTGCAGATACGCGTCGGCGCACCCGACCTGCGGCCTGCTCCCTTGTGCCACGGCGTGCGCACGCCACGCGGCGGTGGCCGCCGGACTGATGCCGATGCTGCCGTCTTCATCTGGGCATGCGGTGGTCAGCGACGTCCCCCAGGCTTCCCAGGAGTGCAGCAATGGATGGCCGCTCGGCAACGTCGCCCCCGCCCCCAGCTTGACCAGGCAGGCTTGCCGCAACGGCAACAGCGCCGGGTGGCGCGGAAACGCCACGCTGCCCAGCAAGGATGCGGCCTCGCCGCACAACTGCGGCAGGATCAGCTCCGCGCCGATCGGCGCGTCTTCCGGCACCGCATGCGCGTAGGGATCCGGCTGGCGCTCGAGGAACCGGGTTGCAGCCTGGACTGCGTCGGCAGCGTCGGGAAGAGGCTCAGCGCGCTGCAATGCCAGCAACGCCGCCCACGTGGGCGCATGGCGAAACAGCGGGAAGTCCGCGCTTCCCCATCCGCCGTCGGCCTGTTGCTGCGCGATCAGCCAGGCGTATGCGTCCTGCCGACCGGTGACGTTGCCGTGGAACTGCAGCGCTCGCGCCGTGTCGTAGACGGACGGACCGACGCTGCCGCCGTCGCTCATCTCGCTCAGCAGGTGGCGCAATTCGGAAAGGATCTGTTCGGACAGCGCGTTCACGCGGGATGTTCCTTCTGCAGAAGGGTTGACGAACGATCGGGCAGACGCCGCGCACGTCGCCGCAGGCCCGTCGCGGCCAGGCGCGTGGGCAGCGCCGGATGGCCGCCCTGCTCCGGCGCGGCGACGCGCGGCTGGCGTCGGTTCGCCCAATAGGCTAGCGCAGCGCGCCGCGTGCCACGGCCGTGCTGGGCAACCGCTGCGATCGGCGCCGCGGGATCTCGGACAGAGTGCAGCATCCACCGCTACCGCCGGCCGATCGCAGCGGCACAGGGGCGACTCCATGCGGACGGGACGCCTCATGCGCATGGCGCGTGCTTTAACAGATACGCGGTGGCCCGCTGCAGCATCTGCGCCAACGGTTCCGCACGCGGCCCCAGCGGGGCGATGGCCTCCCCGGCGTCGCGCAACAGATCCAGCGCAAACTGGCGCGCTGCTTGCAGCCCCATGATCGACGCGCAGGTCGGCTTCTGCGCCGCCGCGTCCTTGCCGGGGGTCTTGCCCAGCGCCGCGGCATCCGCTGTCGCGTCGAGAATGTCGTCAACCACCTGCAGCGCCAGGCCGAAACAGGCGCTGTAGCGATCGAGCGCACTGTACAGCGCGGCGTGCGCGGCATCCTCCGTGATGGCGCATAGCGCGCCCATGCGAACGGACGCGCGCACCAGCGCTCCGCTCTTCATCCGGTGCATCGCCACGATCCTGTCCAGCTCGACATGCTTTCCGACCAGCGACAGATCCTTGGCCTGCCCGCCTGCGGCACCCTCGGCGGACACCGCCTGCGCCAATTCGCGCACGAGCGCGATACGGTTGTCGCCCGGCGCATCCAGGCTCGCCAGGGTGAGGAAGGCGTGCGCCTGCAGCGCATCACCGACCAGGATCGCAGTGGCTTCGCCGAACTTGACGTGCACAGTCGGAAGGCCGCGGCGAAGCACGTCGTTGTCCATCGCGGGCAGGTCGTCGTGGACCAGGGTACAGGCGTGGATCATCTCGATGGCGGCGCCGACGTCCTCGAGCACGTGCGCCGGCGTATCGGCCAGTGCGCCGGCAGCCAGACAGAGCAAGGCGCGGGTGCGCTTCCCGCCATGCAAGGTGGCGTAGCGCATCGCCGCCATCAGCTCGGTCTCGCCATCGTCTTCGGCGCACAGAAGACGCGCCAGCGCCTGTTCGACCCCCTTTGCGCCGTCCTGCATCCAGATCTCCGGCAGCAGCCTGCCGGATGCGCCGCGCGCCTGCGCGCCTAATCCCCCGATCGCGGAAACGCCAGTTCGGTCGTCATGTGGCTTGGAACCGGCCTGCATGTTGTTCATGTCCTTGTACCTGACAGGAGACGGCCACGGCGAGCGGCGACCGCCGCGCTGTTGCCGGCGTCGCACCGAGCGCGCGCGCCGAGTGCAGCAATGCTGCGCGTCGCTCGCCGCTGCCTCGCCACACGGGGCATGCGATGCCAGCTCATGAGAATCCGATGCGGATTTTCATGGACGGATTTGCGGTCGGGTAATAGCGCCGGCCTTTTTCGACGTCGCTCAGCAACCGCGGCCGCACCCCGGCCTTGTGCATGGTCAGCGCCAAGGCGATGCAGAACTGCACTAGTTCCAGCCATACCACGTGGTAGCCGATGCAGACGTGTGGGCCGGTACCGAACTGCAGCATGTCCACCGGCCGGATCGGCTCCGTGCGTTGCAGCCATCGCGCCAGGCGGAACTGATCAGGCGCCTCGTGCAGCAGCGCCGAGGTCGAGAAATGCAGCAGCGGGATGCACAGATGGGTACCCGCGGGAATGCGCCATTGGCCGAGTTGCAATTCCTGCAGCGCTTGACGCGGCAGGAGCGTGACCGCCGGATGCAGGCGCAGCGTCTCGCGGAACAGCGCCTCGGCGACCGGACACTGCGCTAGATCCGCGTGCCGGGTCGGCACCGCGCCCACGCGTTGCGCCTCTTCGACCAGGGTGTCCCACAGCACAGGCTGCCGCGCCAGCTCGATCACCATCCAGGCCATCGTCGAGGCGGTGGTCTCGTGACCGCCAAGCAGCAGCAAGCGGATATTGGCGACCAGGACGTCATCGGAGAGCGCATCGTCGCTGCGATCGAAGGCGCTCACCATGTCCTTGATCAACCCGGTGCGCGCGGCATGCGCGCGCGCGTCGCGGACGAACTGGTGCAACTGCGCGTCGATCCAGTCGCGGGCGGCGCGGCCGCGCCGCAAGGGCAGTCCGGGCAGGTCGATCGGGGGCGCGACGATCAACTGCACCAGTTGCCGGTACTTGCGATGCCATCCCGCCAGGTCCTGCGCGGGGATTCCCATGAGGCTGAAGATGAGCTTTAGCATCAGGTCGCCGGTTTCACGCAGGATGGCTACGTCGCCGCGGTCGCGCCACGCCTGCACACGCGCCCGGATGACGGGCTCGAACAGGTCGCCGATGCCGGCCTGGGTCAGCCCCTTGGGCAGGAACGCCGGCTTGATCGCATCGCGCGCCTGCCGGTGCGCGCCGCCGTCCTGGGCGACCATCGTTCCACCAAGCAATTCGGGCGCGATCCCTTCGATCAGCGCCGAGGACACGTCCTTGTGCCGAAGCAGTGCGAACGCGTCCGGATCCATGCAGGTCATCAGGTGTCCGGCAGGGCCGAAATCCAGCCAGAAGTAGCTGCCCAGCGTCCGTTCCGCGCGCCGCAGCAGGCGCGGCAGGTCGCAGATGATGGCGGGAAGATGCCCGACCAAGGGGAAAGCGCCGGGCACGACCGGGATGTCGTGCCGCAGCCGGTGGCGACGGTTCAGCGGGTTGAGCAGCATGTCCATCAGCTCCATCAGCAGCGCGGCGCCGCGGCCGCTTCGGCGGTGTCGCCGGCAGGCCGCGCGGCGCGGCTGTTGCCACCGTTCGCGTACGTCCGCACATGCGCCAGCATGCCGCCGTCGATGCACACGACCTGGCCGGTGATGAACGCAGCATCGTCGGAGAGCAGGAACGCTACCAGCGCGGCCACGTCCTCGGGGCGGCCGACGCGCGGCAGCTGGTGCCGGCGCAGATGCCGTTGCATGCACTCGTCCAGCTTGGCGAGGAGACGCTCGGTCATGATCAGACCCGGCGCAACCGCGTTGCAGCGGATCTGCTCATCACCGTACTGGGTGGCGAGCGAGGCCGTCAGGGTGTTCATCGCCGCCTTCGATGCGGGGTAGGACGTCTGGGCGGGGTCACCGCTGAGCCCTGGCACGACGACATGTTGACGATCGCGCCACCGCCGCGGGCAATCAGCCGTCGGATGGCGTGCCGCAGCAGAGCAGCATGCCGCGCAGATTGGTCGCCATGGTCTGATCCCAGACCGCCAGGTCCAGGTCGAGCATCGCGCGCTCGTGCGGGGTCAGATGCATAGCTCGCGTTGTTCACCGCAGTCGACCTCACCGAAGTGCCGCTCCGCCGTCTGGAACAGCGCTGCCACCGCCTGCGCATCGGCGATGTCCATGGCCAGGGCCAGCGCGTGGCCCGCTTCGGCCGTGATCTGCGCGGTGCAGGCGATGGTCGCCGAGCCATCAATGTCGGCCACCACCACTCTGCCGCCCTCGGCGCGATGGCGAGGGCGCATGCCTTGCCGATGCCGGCGCTGGCGCCGGTCACCACGGCCACCTTGCCTTCAAACCGTCCCATCGTGTCCTTCTGGATTGCGTTGGTCTTTCGCGGCATGCCGCTCGGGTTCCGCCGGAGAAGGCGCAGCGTCGGCGCTGGCGCGCTCGTCATCGCCAGCGTCGCTTATCACCCGAATGGCGGCGACCGGGCACTGGCTGGCCGCGAGCCGCACGGCGGCGAGCAACGCCTGCGGCACCGTCGCCGCGCACACTTCAGCCACGCCGTCCGGTTCGCGCTGGCGAAAGGTGCCCGGCAGCGTAAGCACGCACTGCCCGGTGGTTCCGCACAGATCCTGGTCGACCACGACGCGCATCTCAGCCCCCCGCCTGCGCATTCAGCCGCACCGGCAGCGCAAGGAACGTCCTAAGGAACGCGGAGGGCTCCCGGGTCGGCTGCTCGGCCAATGCCAGCGTGGGGAAGCGCGCCTGGATCCGCGGCAGGCTCTCGGCCAACTGCATCCGGGCCAGTTGTGCACCGGGGCAGAAGTGGATGCCGTGGCCGAAGCTCAGCATGATCTTCCCGTCGGTCGACATGCCAGGATTGGTGCCGTAGAACCGCGCGGGATCGAAGCGGTCGGGATCGGCGAAGCCGTCCGGGTCGCGATTGCCGGCCGCGATCAGAACGCGAACGTCCGCGTTCTTCGGGATCACCACGCCGCCCAGTTCGATGTCGCGCTGGGCGATACGCGGAGTGGCGCTGAACAGGACGGGCGCGTCGCGGCGCAGGACTTCTTCGACGAATGCCTTCACCTCCACGGCGTCTCCCTGCAGCCAGTGCCGCTGTTCGGGATAAGCCAGCATCGCCAGGACCGCGTGGTCGATGGCCGCAGCAGTGGTGGTGAAGCCGCCCAGCAGCATGCCCCACAGCATGCTGATCAACTCCGCATCCGATAGCGTGTCGGCATCGTCGTCGTGTGCGCCGACCAGCATCGACACGATGTCATGGCGGGGATCGGTGCGCTTGCGCTGTATGAGGTCGCCGAAGTAGGCCTGCACCCTGGCGCTGCCTGCGTCCGCCGCGGCGAGCTGGGGATCGCTGGCGTGCGGGCTCAGGCCTTCCACAATGGCGCCGATGCCGGCGGCGAGCCCGAACATGTCGTCCTGGGGCAGGCCGAACAGTTCGGCGAAGACCAGCATGGGCAAGGCCAGCGCGAATTCCCGATGCAGATCCACCGCCTCCCCGCGCTCCAGCGCGGGCGCCATGCCGTCCAGGCGCGCTGCGACGATGCGCGCGATGCTCGGCCGCAGGTTGTCGATCTGGCGCATGGTGAAATCGCGAGAGATCAGCCGGCGCAGACGCGTATGCGTCGGTGGGTCCTTCATCGCTATCGTGGACGCCATTAGATTGAGCGACAGGCTGGTCGCCGCACGCGGGAAATAGCGCGCCAGTTCGCCAGGCGCCGGTCCCCGAAAGGCATCGCCCGTGGCCGTGAGCGCCCAGTAAATGTCGGCGTGGCGGCTCAACAGAAAGAGGCCCGAGGCCGCGCGATGCACCGGATCGTGCTCGCGCAACCATCGCATAAACGGATACGGGTCGTGGATGCACGCTGGCGACGCCAGTTCGGCGAAGGCGTCCCGGCATGCTGTCTTGGTTTCTTGCACGTCCATCTTGGTTACCTCTTGGCTGGCTGATCTGACCGGCGCGCGCCAGGGTAGTAGGCACTATAGTCATAGGAGGTGAAGGCGTCGTGCGAGCCACCGATCTCGGCCACCGCGCGGTCAAACTCGCCGGCGACGTGATTGGCCGTCGCCTTGATGTCATCGGTAGCCGCCAGAACCGGAGCGGTGCTCACGAAGGCCAGCGCGGTCGCAAAAAGAGCCAGACTGAAGGTTTGCTGACGGCGTCTCTTGTCGTGACCGGCCGATGGGCAAGTTTTGAGGCAAAGTGAGTTGTCCCTTATGTTGAGGGTGCTGCGTGCTCGTCCCTTTAGTGGGAGATAGTGGGGCGGTGGGTAGCCCCGAGCCAGATGAGCCATCAACATGTTTCGAGGCCTGACACGAGCGTCATCTTTGAGCTAATCTGGGAAACGTGAGGCGGTATTTTTTTGGGATCATTGGATGACTCTCCTCGGCCCGTGACGTGTTCGCGATGACCGCGCACGAACCGTGCCAAATGAGAAAACCCCGTTTCGGCGATGTGATTGTCGGACTCAGCTATGTTACGTATCCGACATTGTCGGACATCTTACACCGCCCGAATGGGAAGCCCTCACCGCTTAAAAAGGTGGCTAGGTGAGCTACCCTTCGGAGATGTCGAATATCATGGCGTTAGCGCGCGCCTGTAGTTGCTGGTCGTCCGCGTACGCCTGCTCACATCGGCCGATCGCTGGTCCCCTAACACGACTCCAAACAGCGATAGACGCGGTCTGGAATTTACCGGAGCGTTGCAGGACATGTATTTGCCACTCGGAACGCCAGCGCGGGAGACGCTTCCGCGAGGGGCGGTCATGATGGAGCTTGCGAGCCGATTTGCGATTTGACCGGGGCTTTTGCTGTTTTCGCTTTTGCTGCCCCTAAAATCTCAGATATGAAGCGGACCTGGCCTATGGCCTGCCTACATTGAATGGTTACAAAGGAATACGACTATGGCGACTGGAACGGTGAAGTGGTTCAACAGCACCAAGGGATTCGGTTTTATCCAGCCTGACAACGGAGGTCAGGACGTTTTCGTTCACATTTCCGCTGTCGAACGAGCGGGCCTTTCGACCCTTAATGAGGGCCAGAAGATCAACTACGAGGTCGAACAGGACCGCCGTACCGGCAAGTCCTCCGCAGGCAGTCTCAGCAAAGCTGGCTGATCTTTTTCTGCCTCTGCCCGGCAAGAGCCGGGCAGAAGTGCCACTGACCGCGCCATAGGAGCGGGCAAGAACACGGATCTCCCGCTGACCGGGCTGCGGTTTGCAGGAAGCTGCTAAGTTCTACTGAAACAAGATGTTTGCAAGTGAAGAGGGGCGGGTCCCGGCCTCTTATTTTTTCTGCTGTAGATTCTCACGTAGCAGATGCCGACGGCGACCGCGCGCATCAGAACGAATCTGGACAAATGAGATCAAGCTGCGAGCTTCTTGTGGGTCCGCTCGCTTCACGCGGATCAATGCTATATTTTCGTTCACGAGCCCCGTGCTCTGACGCATTATCGATCGAGCGTGCCGAGGAAATGAACCAGCAATTCAGCCACCTCCAGCGGTCGACATCTCCACGATCAAGCGGGTAGGGTACATTGGCCCTGAGGGGACCTGGACCCATCAAGCCTCGCTGGACCTCTTTGGCGACCAAGTTGAACTCGTTCCGTTCAACGACGGATTGTTCGAAGCATATGAGAATGGCTGCGTCGACGTTGCATGCGTTCCAGCTACGACCTCTCTGGTCGGAACCACTCTCTACCTCGACCAAGTCCTGCGCTTGAGGTCTCCCAGGGTCATCGCCGAGTACCCGAAGGTCTTGAGCTATAGCCTGATGGCCAGCAAGGATGCGAGTTTCTCGATGATCACTAAGGTGCTTGGCCACGCCGTAGCCTTGCAGGAGGTGGCCGGGTGGCTCGACGAGAACATGCCCAATGTCGAGCGAGAGAGCCGTAAGGGAGCGACATCTTTAGTCGCTAAGCCTCGCCCTCGATAGCGGCATTTGGTCCTGCGCTTGGTGCCAAGCTGTACAATCTGCAGATATTGCGAACAGGAATTGAAGAAGGGCTGCATAACGTTAAGCGGTGGTGGGTGCTCGGGGGCAGGGCCACTGAGCCGACAGGATTTGACCGGACGACACTTCACCTCCGCGTTTCAGAGCAAAATCTCAGTTATGAGCGTCCGACATGCGAGCGGCTGGACACCCATCAATATGTCATCGATGTCGCTGGCCATGTTTTGACGCACCCGGCGCTGGCTGCGTTGGCGGATATTGATGGCTTTAGAATTCTCGGGTCCTGCCCACGTTGCCATTAGCTAAGGCTAGGGTAGTTTCTGCCCATAACTCCAAAACTGTTGATCCTCATCACTGATGAGAAGACACGACCGTGCCGCGCGTCCACGAGATCATCGCGCCGACGATCTTGTCGTTTTCGCTCTTGCCTGCGAAAGTAGTATTCATAAGCACAAGACGTCGATCGGCCGGGCATCTCGCAAAACAAGTCACCATCGATGACTGTGTCGCGTTATCGGCGACACGCTCGTCCATTCGGGACCGTCAAACACTTCAATCCGCGCAGGGGGCGCCGTGACCGGGGCCTGCGGCGGTTTTAGGAGCTTGCCGTTCGGCACGAGCTTGTCGCTTTGGCACCTCACGCTGATTGGCTGTGCTGTGGGACAACCCGGTCGAGAAAAGCATCGAATGCGGCAGCAACAGCGCGAACTACGAAACGATGCTCCTGCCGCACCCGGATGAAACCGTTTTCAATGTCCACTATCCCATCCTCAGCCAGCTTCGCCAAGCGTTCGGCAGCCGAATCGAGAAGGCGAGTTGGATCGAATCCACAGGCCGCACAAATTGCCGGCACATCGGCCTGCAAATCGCACATCAGCCGCTCTATGATCACGGCTCGCACGCGGTCATCGTCTGTGAGCCGGTAGCCTTTTGACGTCGCCAAACGGCCAGCTGCTATGTGCCGACTGTAGGACTCACGTGTTACCTCGTTCTGGACGTAACCCTCGCCGACCCGCCCGATAGCCGACGCGCCGAAACCGATCAGGGTTTTGCAGGTGTCGGCCGAGTAACCCAGCGAGTTACGCCGTAGCCGACCACTGGTCTGCGCCAGCGTAAGTTCGTCGTCCGGCAAGGCGAAATGGTCGAGGCCGATCTCTTGGTAGCCGGCGGCGACCAGCGTCTCGGCCACGGCCGCAGCCTGTTCGGCGCGGGCGACGCTGTCCGGCAGCGCAGTCGTCTCGATCAGGCGCTGATTCTTTATCACCGATGGAATGTGCGCGTAGCCGAACACCGCAAGCCGGTTGGGGCGCATGGCGACAGTTGCCGCCGCAGTCTGGACGCAGGACTCTACCGTCTGATTCGGAAGACCGAAAATGAGATCGACGTTGATGCCGCTTACCCCATGCCGGCGCAGCTCTTCGACGGCAGCGGCCGTCTGCGCCTCGCTCTGGACGCGGTTTATCGCTTTTTGAACAATCGGATCAAAGCTCTGCACTCCGAGACTCGCGCGGCTCACATTGGCTGCTCCCATTGCTTCGGCAATCTCGGCCGTGAAGGTGCGCGGGTCAATTTCGACGGCGATTGTCGCGGACTCCCTGAACGCGAAGCGGCGGCGCAGGAGTTGGATCATGGCCAAGAACTCCGCTGCTCCGATCAGGGTCGGGGTTCCACCGCCGAAATGCACGTCGTTCACGACGAGCCCCTGCTGCACTTGCTCCCAGACCAAACGGATCTCGTCACGCAGAACGGCCAGATAATCGAGGATCGGACCCTGATTGCGGGCAATCGTGGTCGGGAAGCCGCAATACCAGCAAATCGATCGGCAGAACGGAATGTGGAGATAGAGAGACACCGGATCGTCAGCCGGCAGACCTCTTAGCCATTCCTGATAGCTTTCGGGCCTGACGGTGGCGGTGAACTCCGGCACAGTCGGATAGATGGTGTACCAAGGCAGGAGAGCCTCGCGATATTCTTTCAGGATAGAGGTCTGCAACAGTTTCCGTCCCAAGCTGAAAAGTTGGTCCTTTTACCGCCGCGGTCTCCTGTGTCCCTGCGCTATGTCAATTCCATTCCGCTTCGCGCATGTAATCACGCCCTGCAAGGAAAAGGCGGGATTTGATCCCGCCTTTCTATGTTTTCGCTCGCATCATGCCCGAGCTGCCAGCCCCTCAACGGGTCTGGATTGAGGAAGTCACGCTGGTACCTTCTTTCTAGACCGCTTCTCGGGCGCCGAGACTTCAGGCTCTTTCGGTTTGCGGCCGAGTCCCATCGTCTTGGCCAGGGCAGAGCGCGCAGCCGCATAGTTCGGCGCGACCATGGGATAGTCCGCCGGCAGACCCCATTTGGCGCGATATTCATCGGGTGTCAGCCCGTAATGGGTCGACAGATGGCGCTTTAGCGATTTGAATTTCTTGCCGTCCTCAAGGGAGATAATGTAGTCCGGCGTCACCGATTTTCTGATCGGGACGGCCGGCGTAAACGCCGTCGGCTCTTGTGCGGAGACGCGACCGGCCGCCGTGCGTTTCAAAGCTTCGTGCAATTGGCCGATCAGGGCAGGCAGCTCCCCCACCGGGACGGGATTGTTGGAAACATAGGCTGAGACAACATCCGCGGTAAGGTCGATGAGGTTGTTGGCGTTTTCGAAGTCTTCTTCTGGCATGAAACTCTCCAGTGGATTGGTCTACGGAGCGTGGCCTTCTAGTGATGATTTCCGATGAACGCAACAAATCTCGCGACAGGATTGTTCGGTGCTCGTCCAACATCGAGGTCTATAGCGCCAGTTACAAGCTGTCGCGACGCTGATCTCCTCGGAAATCGCCGTTCATAAGCGCCCGGTATCCGCCGTTCAGTCGCGATCTTGTCGGTTTGAGTTGCGAGAGGACGACGCAGAAAAATTGTAAGCACCATGAGCCGTGCACCTGGAAGACCTTGCGCGTACGAAGCAGGTCGGCGTTGCGCCAGCGTGGGGGCGACAGGCAACAGAACCGACCAAGCCCTCAGCGAACAAATAGCGATTGCGCGCCCGCCACTGTTGATATCGGGGGCCGTCGGGCGATACATCAATCACTGTTTCCGCCGCTCGATCATCTTGGTCGACAGGCGCCATTCCCTTGATCAACGGATCTCGCGCAGGGCGTTCGCATGCCGCATGTGGAGATTCGTAAGGAAATCTATGAAAATTCTATTGCCCGCGGTGGCTGTTGCGCTTGTGGCGGCCACAGCTTTGCTGAGCAGTCCCTCCGCCAGACCTCAGGGACACGGCACTGCCATCTTCAAGCCCTTGCCATCCTACGAGGCGACACTGGTCGCGCCGGACCCATTCGAGGCCTACCTCAATGGCGATGACACCGCCATTGATCCCAGCGAAACACGGTCTGGCCCTTTTATGGAAAAGGGCTGCTCCTCCTGCCATTCCGGTGTCAATATTGGCGGGGAAGGCTATATCCATTCGGCCTCGTAGAGAAGCCCGGCGCCGACATCCTGCCGGAGAACGACAAGGGACGATTTGCCGTCACCAATGTGCCAGAGGATCCTATGTTTTCCGCGTGCCATCGCTGCGCAACGTAGCAATCACCGCGCTATACTTTCATTCGGGCAAGGTCTGGGACCTGAGCGAGGCGGTCGCCATCATGGGCACTACCCAGTTTGGCCAAGAGCTAGCGCAAATCGAAATCGATCGGATCGTTGCCTACCTTCATTCGGTGACCGGAAAGCGACCGGAGATCACATATCCCCTCTTGCCAACTGAGACGCCCACTACACCTCGACCTCGATCCTAGGCATCGCGAAACAAGCGATCGCGTCGGAGCCAGTGAGCGTTCCTTGACCCATCTGGCGAATTGCCACAGGCGCGGCCGTCCGATTGGGCCGTGATACGTCGCGGCGCGATTGAGCGTCGCTCGTTGATGGCATGAAGCCATGGTTTTGCATGCTCCCGCCCTTGGAGATCTTCGGCAGGCCAGGGCGCTGTCCGTCAGCATTAGGCCGGCCAATCGCCTCACCAGTCCATCACCACCTTGCCCGAACTACCGCTCCTCATCGCATCGAAGCCGGCTTGGAAATCGTCGATGCCGATGCGGTGCGTGATAAGCCCGGAAACATCCAGCGGCCCCTGCACCAGCGCGATCATCTTGTACCAGGTCTCGAACATCTCACGGCCATAGATGCCCTTGAGATGCAGCATCTTGAAGATCACCTTGTTCCAGTCGATCTCGAAACCGGTCGGTGCAATGCCCAAAATGGCGATCTTGCCGCCATTGTTCATGGTGTCGATCATATCGCGGAAGGCGGGCGCGGCACCCGACATTTCAAGGCCGACATCGAAACCTTCGGTCATACCGAGCACCGGCATGACGTCGCGCAGCTTTTCCTTGGACGCGTCGACGACGTGCTGCACGCCGAGTTTTTTTGCCAGCGCCAGCCGCACCGGGTTGATGTCGGTGATCACCACTTTTCGCGCGCCGACGCATTGGGCGACGAGCGCGCCCATGATGCCGATCGGCCCGGCGCCGGTGACCAGCACGTCCTCGCCGACCAGATCGAAGGAGAGTGCCGTGTGCACGGCATTGCCCAACGGATCGAAGATGGCGGCGATCTCGTCCGGCACATCATCGGGGATCGGCACGACATTGTGCTGCGGGATAGCCAGATACTCACCGAAGGCGCCCGGACGGTTGACGCCGACGCCGAGCGTGTTGCGGCACAGATGCCCTCGCCCGGCGCGACAGTTGCGGCAATGACCGCAGACGATGTGGCCCTCGCCCGACACGCGCTGGCCGACCTTGTATTCGGTGACCGCTGCGCCGAAATCGGCAACGGTGCCGACGAATTCATGGCCCGTCACCATCGGCACCGGCACCGTCTTCTGCGCCCACTGGTCCCAATTGTAGATGTGCACGTCGGTGCCGCAGATCGCCGTCTTCTTGATCTTGATCAGCACGTCGTTAGGGCCGATTTCCGGCACCGGCACCTCTTCCATCCAGATGCCTGGTTCGGCCTTGGCCTTCACCAGCGCTTTCATCATGTTCGACATCAGATGCTCCTTACACCTTGGTTTTGATCCCACTTGCGCCTCTCCTCTGGTAGCCGCACAACGGAAAGGTGGGGTTCGGAGAGCACAGCTGAGATTTCTGGACCGATGGGTATGTCGAGGCTGCCTTGGTGTCGAAGCAACACTCCACCGCGAGGGGCGCGTGAAGATCCAGTTCCAGCGAACCTCAGCGGAAGCGGAGCAAGCGCCACGCCAGATGCAGCGAAGTTTCAACTCATGGGATGAGTAAAGGGTCGCAGCTTGCGGCTCGGGGCCGTGGCTATGTTGTCGATGTCAGCAACATGCCAGGCAATCAATCGACACGATGCTCTCGATGGTCGATCTCACCGCGATATCTCATAGTGCGGACGCACAGGCGGCATCCGAAAACGTGCCCCTCGGTGAAGTGTCTGTTGACCGCTGCTGGCAGGTGACTTGGAAGGCAGCTCGTTCGTTCGGGTTAAGATCGAGCACAAGCGCCGGCTCATCAATCTGCACCCAGTTGGCCCCAGCGAGTTCCAGCTTCTGCGGGAGTTGCTCGTAGACGGGCAGCAGCCGCGGCAGGAGCGCCATGGGATTGAAACCCTGGTCGGGAGACTTCGCCAGCTTCAGGAAGGTCACGGGTCCAAGGATGACCGGGCGTGTATGGATGCCGAGCTCTTTTGCCTCCAGAAGTGATCGACGGGTTTCGTCGACGAAAGGGCGAATGTATGATCGTCGCCAGCTCCGGCACGAGGTAGTGATAGTTTGTTTCAAACCATTTGGTCATTTCCATCGCGGTTAGCATTGCCCCTTAACGGCATGCCCGTGACTGGCGTGTCCGCAACCCGCAGTATCGCCTTGCGTCCCGCGCGCCATCGCGAAGTAGATGTCGAGCGGCACCTCGCCGCCTGTCCAGCCGTAACGAGCTGGCACGGCGCCGACCATTGCTGCCGTGTCGAGCACGTGGTCATAGAGTGAGAAATCGTTCGACGGGATTTTCGACACGCCGCGGTCTCGCTGCTCCAACTGGCGGCACGGAGCGCCTTCGCCGTCGCCAGAAGGTTGGCAGCAGAAGATTTTCTGGACCAGTAGCTTTCGAGCGCGAATTTCAGTTCTCGCCGGCGACCGATACGCGGCACGCCAAGCGTTGCTATGGGAACTTGCTGAGAGACATTCATTCCATACCCCGATGGTTGGGGCGGGAAAAGGAAGGCGCTAGCAGGCCGGCATCAAAGCCGAGCTGCAGCGGCCACCAGACACCCCGCCCGTGTTCACCGTGGCAGGTCTCCTGGCTCGCGGATAACAGCCTCTGCCCCTCTTCCCGGGGAGTTCGCCCCAGTGACCTTAGTGGGTAGGCTGTGTTTATGTGAACTTTATCTGCGACGGTTTCCAAGTCCAAGGCCGCGCTAGGGCTGAGCCGCTTGTGCCCTCTCCAGTTTTGCGCAGGCCGTGCCTGGCCGCTCCGGCAAATCTGCGAGCCGCACGATCCTGGCTGGCGACTTCGGCAAATGGCCTGTCGGCCACCATGATCGGCCACAGTATTAGCCCGAAGAGCGTAAATGTTTCTGCGCCGTCAAAATCGGAAATTTGGAGAAAACCGCCATCCTTCACGGACGGGCACGCGACATTTCGAATTACACGCGCTTATCTTAACAGCCCTGCATCAAGTTCGGTGGGCAGCACCTTGCCGATATGCCCCCTACAACAATCCCGCCTGCTCAGCCTCGCGGCGCAGATTCTGCCGGGGCCTGGGGCCGATCTGCTGGATCACCAATCCGGCCGCCAGTGAGCCAAGATCACCGCAGGTCTTGAGGTCGCGGCCTTGCGTGTAGCCATGCAGGAAGCCGGCGGCGTAGAGGTCGCCGGCGCCGGTCGTGTCGACCAGTTCCTTGATGGCGGTCGCCTTGATCACCACGGTTTCGTCGCCGTGCACGATGACGGAGCCTTTTTCCGAGCGGGTCACGGCGGCGATCCGGCAATCCTTGCGGATCTGCGCCAGCGCCTCGTCGAACGAGGATGTCTGGTAGAGCGATTTGATCTCGTGGCTGTTGGCAAAGACGATGTCGACCGTGCCCGAACGCATCAGCTCGAGGAATTCGTCGCGGTAGCGGTCGACGCAGAACGAATCCGACAGCGTCATCGACACTTCGCGGCCTGCTGCGTGCGCCAGCTTCGCCGTCTGGCGGATCGCTTCCTTGGCGCGCGGCGGGTCCCACAGATAGCCTTCGAAATAGGTGACCTTGGCGCCAGACGCCTTGTCGGCCTCGACATCCTCCGGCCCAAGCTCGACGCAGGCGCCGAGATAGGTGTTCATCGAGCGCTCGCCGTCGGGCGTGACGAAGATCATCGAGCGCGCCGTCGGCGGCTCTCCCTTGAGCGGCGTGGTGTCGAAGGCGACGCCCTGCGCATGGATGTCGTGGGCGTAGATTTCGCCCAGCGCATCGTTGGAGACCTTGCCGAAGAAGGCGGCGCGGCCGCCGAAGCTGGCGACGCCGGCCGCCGTGTTGCCGGCGCTGCCGCCGGACGCCTCGATCGCCGGGCCCATGCGGCTGTAGAGCAGTTCGGCGCGTTGTGTGTCGATGAGGTTCATCGCGCCCTTGATGATGCCGTTGGTCTCGAGGAATTCCTCGTCGCACTGGGCGAGGATGTCGACAATGGCATTGCCGATGCAAAGCACGTCATAATCCGGCATCAAAATCTCCGCCAAAAACCCGAGCCGGCTTCTTGCCACGCCGGCCGGGTGTTTCTTTCGAGTGTGGAATGGGTCGTCCTTTGCCGAAAGAATCCAATACCGACGCATCAAGCAGCTGCGGGTCCTGCCTCACGCGACAGGTCGTCAGCTCTGTCCGTCTTTTCCCAGGTGAACTCCGGCTCTTCGCGGCCGAAGTGTCCGTATGTCGCGGTCTTGCGGTAAATCGGCCGTAAGAGATCCAGCGCCTTGATGATGCCTTTCGGCCTGAGATCGAAAAGCTCAAGGACGGCGCGTTCGATCCTTTTTTCATCAATCTTTGCGGTTCCGAATGTATTGATGAGGACTGAGACCGGTGCGGCCACACCGATCGCGTAAGCAAGCTGAACCTCGCACACCTCCGCAAGTCCGCTGGCAACGACGTTTTTTGCGACGTACCGCGCGGCATAGGCGGCCGACCGATCAACCTTGGACGGGTCCTTGCCCGAAAAGGCACCGCCGCCGTGACGCCCCATGCCGCCGTAGGAATCGACGATGATCTTGCGGCCGGTAAGCCCGCAATCGCCTCGCGGCCCGCCGACCACGAACCGGCCGGTTGGATTGACCAGGAACCTTATTCCCGTCGTATCCAGGTCATGGGGCAAGACCGGCCTTATGATCTCCTCAATGACGCCTTCGCGGACGGCGGCCTGTGAGACCTTATCGTCATGCTGCGTCGACAGGACTATGGTATCGAGCGCTACCGGTCGCAAACCTTCATAGCGGACGGACACCTGAGATTTAACGTCCGGGCGAAGCCAGCCAAGGCGTCCGGTTTGGCGCACCTCTGCCTGTTTTTTCGTCAAATCGTGAGCAAGTTGGATTGGCAATGGCATCAATGTTTCGGTCTCGTTGCATGCGTACCCGAACATGAGGCCCTGATCTCCCGCTCCCTGCTCGAGATCCTGCCCTCGTCCCTCGTCTACCCCCTGGCTGATGTCAGGCGACTGCTCGGTCAGGGCCAAGATCACCGCGCAACGCCGGCCGTCAAAGCCGATCGCATCGTCGTCATATCCAATGTCCAAAATGATATCGCGGGCAACTTGGCTGTAGTCGATCTGCGCGTGGCTGGTGATCTCGCCAGCCAGAACGACCATCCCTGACTTCACCAACGCTTCACAAGCAACGCGAGCCAGAGGATCCTTGCGAAGGATCGCATCGAGGACGCCATCTGAGATATTGTCGGCCATCTTGTCGGGATGTCCCGCGCCGACGGATTCGGAGGAGAACACGAATTGTCTGGTCATGGAATATCCTCGCTTCAAACGTTGGAATTAAATGTGACAGCCGATCCGGCCATCTTATCTGTCGGAGATGCCAGGGACGTCGAACGCAGCGCAGAAGTCGGCAACGTCTCTGCGCACGCGGGCATGGACATCCGAATCATCGGGCTGGCGGCAAACAAGGTCGATGAAAGCGGCAATCTGCAGCATTTCCGCCTCGCGCATGCCCACAGACGTCACTGCTGGCGTGCCTAACCGAATGCCGCTGGTGAGCGCGGGATGCCGCCGGTCGCCCGGCACCATGTTGAAATTCGTGATGATACCTGCTTGCGACAAGCGCTCGGCATAGGCTTTCCCGGACAGCGGCCGTTCCCGTAGATCAAGGATCAGCATGTGATTGTCAGTGCCCCCCGTGACGAGTTCATAGCCTCGCTCCAGAAGCGCCTGGGCCAGAGCCCTGGCGTTGTTGACGATCTGCTGACCGTACACACGGAAGGACGGATTCCCTGCTTCGTGCAGAGCGACAGCTAGCGCTGCAATCGTATTCATGTGAGGTCCGCCCTGCAGGAGAGGGAACACGGCACGGTCTATGCGTTTGGCCAGATTGTGTTTGCTCTTGGAATGATAGAGTGCCTGATAGCGGTCTTCATTCCTTGACAATATGAAGCCACCGCGGGGACCGCGGATCGATTTGTGAGAGGTGCTGGTGACCACATCGCAATGGCCTACAGGATTGGGGTGCACTCCTGCGACAACGAGGCCGCTGATGTGGGCGATGTCGGCCACCAGGTAGGAGTTCACCTCCGAAGCAATTTCGGCCATTGCCTCGTAGTCAAAGATACGCGGATAGGCAGTTCCGCCGACCCAAATGAGCTTCGGTCGTTCCCGCTTGGCCGTCTCGCGCAAGCTGTCATGGTCAATCTGGTGTGTCTTTTCGTGCAGCCCGTACGGGACTCTCTGATAGTCAGTGCCGGAGAAGTTGACGGCCCAACCGTGAGTCAGATGCCCGCCCTCGGGGAGGGTCAAGCCCATCATCTTGTCTCCCGGACACAACAGCGCTCGACAGACAGCCTGATTGGCCGGGGAGCCGGAATAGGGCTGCACGTTGGCGTGTTCACAGCCGAACAGTGCCTTCAATCGATCCATGGCGAGGTTCTCAAGCTCATCGACGATCTCGTTTCCGGCGTAATAGCGTGCGCCAGGATATCCCTCGGCATACTTGTTGGTGAAAATAGACCCGGTCGCTTCCAGCACCGCGGAGGACGCGAAGTTCTCGGAGGCGATAAGCTTGAGGGTCGTCCTCTCCTGGCGCTCCTGTCTTAAAAGCAGCTCGTGAACGCGAGAATCTGCGACAGCCAGGGGAGGCCACTCGCAAGTGCCAAGCTCCGCGATCCCGCCGCCAGTCGAATTGCTCATATCTGCTTCGCGATCCATTGGGACTAAGTTTCAAGACAAGCAGGCGGTCACCTTGGACCGCGCGCTCTGTATCGCCTCCAGTCGCTGTAGGTCTTGTCTGTGATGGCCATCGCCGTGAGGCAGGAGATCAACCAATAATTGAACCAAGCCGCCGTCCGAGCCTCCTGCTTCGAGGTGGTACGAAGGCCAGGGGCGCTGTTCGTTGCCGAGAAGAAAGCCGGCTCTGGCGAGCCGACGGACGTGTGCAACCACGTGCTCGCGAGACAGACTCAGAACTTCTGCTAGCTCGCAGACGGTTAGGTCCGCATGCGCACAAAGTCCCAGGATTCGAAGTCGATCAAGATGAGCCGCGGCCTTTAGGCGCCTGACCAGTGTCATCATCGTCCGGCGCTCGTTGTATTGACTTCGTCCATTTGGCGTCTCCCACTCTTTCAGAGGCGATCTTGCCGTCCCGACGAGGTCAATACGCTCGACCGCATCGTCAGATCGTTTGCGATATATCTCCTCGACCAAGGCAAATGCTCCTGCCGGCCCCTGCTTTTCCGAGCTGCAGGTATTTGGTCGGGGCACGGCGCCACGGTCTCGACCCGCGGCTTTAACGAGGCTCAACGTACATATTCTCACCGGTTTAGAGTGCTAAAAGTCCGCGATTTTCTTTGAAGGATCTGTTGCAACGCTGCATACCGGCGTTGGAAAGCCCAATCAGGAGACTTCATCGAGGTGCTTGCGCGGGCGGCCAAGCGTCCCGCTCGCTGCTGAGCTCGCTTGTGGTGGATCTCGCTGCTCTGAGGCTGGGTCAGGCACCCGAACTGCCCCCGGGATGTCATGTCGTTCGTTTCGAGAGCGGGGCCTGGTGATACAACTCCTCGGATAACTGATGTCAGCCTCCGAGGCTTCGTATCTAGCCTGAACCCGGGCGGCCGCCATTTTGGCCTCAAGGCGCGGCCTTCCCCAGCGTATCGATATACGACAGTACCGGACGGGGCCGAATACGTTTCGGCAGACGATCTGAATTTTCGTCCCCTGTCGGTGGTGATAGTGGGCATCAGCGCGGCGTGGCCGCGTTCAGTCTCCTGCGTTCCATCTTTCTGCCTAATCGTGCCGTGTCTGGTGTCGCCGGCCGTTTCCCCACGATGCTCATGTTCGGTGGTCACCGGATCAGTTGCCTCCTCTGATGCGTCGCTCCTCACCGATCGGGATGATCCAGCCGCCAGCGCGGTCAGGCCGAGAAAAATCATCGGGACCCCCTATCTGCGTCAGGCGCATGCGAACGGTTTGCAGCTCCGCGTCGATAGCGGCACGGATGAGATCGCGCTCGATGCCGACGAAGACCGGCCGGAGATTGAGGCGAGCGAGCGCCTCCTGATCGGCGGGCGCAACGTCGGTGTCAGCGACGGGTCCGGCACGGGTGACGATCCCTCCGATCAGTCCGCCCATGGTCGTGGCCTTTTCCAGCTCTCTCACCAACGTGGCATCCAGCAGCGCTCGGGCGCGTTGGAGATCCCCTTGCAGTCTTCGCGCGAACGGCTGGTGTGTGAGGCCGCGAAGCGCACTGGCTAGCTCAGCGTGCCCAAGCGACTTGATGAGATTGGCGATATGGAGGCGGAGAAGCCCGATGAAGAGCGCGTCTTTCTCCTCCGGCTTGATCGGCTCGCCTTCATCGATCGGATCGCGGACTGAGAGGTGGGCGTCCGTCGGATTTCGCGCCGCCATCCCCCAGCGGGTCGCGACGGCAATGCGCTTCACTGTGATCTTGCGGCCTCCAGCGGTGATATCTATCCGTCCGGCCTGAGCCCAGGCGCGGTTCAATGCTTTGGCCGGGCCGCCATTATCGTGGCAACCCTTCGCTTCGGCCACGGTCAAGGAGGACAGGTCGGATGCGCAGGCGATCCAGTCGGGCAGATCGCCGCGGGACAAGCGCGTGACTTTGACCTGCCGGCGGCGATCGAGGTCGATGATGCGGCTGCCGAGATGCGCGAAGACGAAAGTTGAAGTAGCGTTCCAGATAGGCGCGGGCAACGAAGCGGCCGAACAAGCCGGATAGCGCGACCTTCACCTCGCGGGCTTGCCCAAGCGGTTCCCGGAAGATGAAGGGCGTACCCGCGCCGGTTGGCGTCAACAGCGCGTCCAGGATAGACCACGCGCCGTATGCAGCCCCTGGCGTCTGCAACACTTCGCGAATCCCGGCGTCCTCGATCTCCGAGACGTCGAGGTCGACGGTCGCGCCCGTGACAGGGCTGAATGCTGGCGGATCGAAATTGTGGAGGAAGGTCCTCGTCATAGCGCCAGCGCCAGCTTGAGATCGTCATGCTCGAAAGCGCTGGCCATTCGGCTGATTTCCGCCGATCGAGCGCCGACCGCCTTGGCTGTATCGCGCCAGGTCGCTGTCACGGTCGCGACCTCTTTGATAATCGCGCGGGCCTGCGGCAGGGTGAGCGCGAAAAATATCGACGCGGCTTCAAGCAGATCGAGCGAACAGGTGCCCTCATCGAGATCGATGTTCGTCGTCAGCACCCGGGCCTTGAGATCTGTCGGGACGGGATTGAGGTCGTATGCCGGCGAGAGAGACCACCCCGCCTTTCCCAGCCATAGGAAACCGTGATTGCGGAGGTGGTCGTCGACATTGGAAACCAGCACATTGAAGACGACCCGCCGATAGAGGGCATGCGCGTCCGTCTTCCCCTGGGCGCCGTGTTGAGCAAGGGCATCGACGATCTCCGGATAGCTGCCGCGCTCACCGTCCTTGGCGCCCATCATCGCCATCGCCGACAGGAACGGGATGCGGCTCGCACCGTCACGATCGAAGCGCCGCGACAACATGACTGGCTTGCCGGCGACCTCGATCAGCTCGTGTCGAGGCGTGGCAATACCTGCCTGGCCGGCCAGCCGCAGCGCGATCTGTTCCCAGGTCTCCATACTGTAGTCGTCGGTCTCCTTCGGGAATTTCGCTATGGAGAGGTGACCATGTTGGTCGATAACCGAGGCCTTCGGTCGGGCACCGCCCAGGGAGGAGCCTGGGGCAAAGATGAGCTGCAGGTCTTCATCCGTTTCCTCGTCTCGGAGGATCCGTTCGGTGATCTGGAGCAAACGGCCAAGCTCGATTAAAGCGGGAACGCCCGTGCGGATCGGCGCTTGGAAAATCTCTTCGCCGACCCAGCGGAAGCGGAGGGCGCCAAGTCGCGTCTCGTCGGCGACGCTGAGCAGGTAGTCGCTTTCTATAAGCGTGCGAACCGCGCGGCCTTCTTGGTCGGCGAGGCGGCGTTCGGCGCGCTGCATGAGGCGCCGGCCCCAGGTATCCGGCGCTGAGTCGCCGATGGAGCCGAAAGTCGCAAGACCTGCAGGGGGGGCGAAGGCTCCGCGGGTCAGAGCAAGAGCTGGCTCTAGCGAGAAGCGGTCCGAATCCTCAAGCCATGCTCCGTCATACTCGAAGAGCATGGTCTCGGTGCCCCGGACGCGATTGCTCCTCGCCAGTCCGATCGGGCGTGTGCGGCCGTCCAAATCGATATGGACCTCGAAGTCAGCCATCGCGCGACGATCCGGTTGGCCGCTGGAGGTGGACATGCTTGGGCAGGTCGGCACTGGCGAGCGCCTGACCGACGCTGTCGTTGCTGATGTCGGCGACCTGGCCTAGGCCCTCGAGGAGGCCGAGCGCCTGCAGGACGCCGGCATAGATGCCGACGCTGACGTTGGTGTCCCCGGCTTCGACCCTTTGCAGAGTCGAGCGAGAAGTGAAGGCGCGCTCGGCTACCACCGCCATCGGCAGCCGTCGGCGTCGACGGGCATCATGAATGTCAGCCCCAAGCTTGCGCAGCACGCGCCGCACCGCAGCAGGAGGGTTGTGTGGAGTGGGCATTATGTCACCTTCGCGCTACAGATTGGTGCGTTATGTAGCACGAAGACTACATTTCATCTAGCCCTTGAAGCCTCATCTCAATGGAGAACGAAGTTCTATTAACGCCGTCGTGATGGCATCGACGGGACCCCCCAGTCGACGGCGATCGCGGCGACCGTGGTCATCACGTCATCGAAGCTCGTTCGGTCGACCTGAGTGAAAGGAGCGTCTGTCTCCGTCACTATGCGGTCGATCTGGGCAAGTGCAGGCGAGAGAGCGGCCGCGATGCGAACGGGTCATCTCGGCATGACGGAGAAATAGCATAGCATCGGCGCACATCGAGCCTCGCTTTTGCTTCGGGTGAACCAGTGAAGCACGACCGTGCCGCGATGCCGTGGGAGATATTGTTCGTGCAGGTGCGGCCGCTGCCCGCCTTAAAAACTGTCAAGAAAGGTGGCGAGCGCCCAGACCCGTATCAGGATCCACTAAGGCTCGGGTATTCAGGCTCCGCGCTTCCAACGCGACCATGCTCTGAAGCCGCACTTCCAAGATAATAGGTTTTCCTTTGCCGGATGGAGGCGGTCAGAAACCCAACGCTTTGGCCAGCATCGGTTCAAGAACCAGATCCGGCCGACCTCCCTTTTCGCGAAGCTCCATTGCCCTTATGATCTTCGTGCCTTCATGGCTGTGCTTCCAGTCCCGAGACGCTTCGGCCGCGACGACGAGGTAGTCGGTCTGGCCGCAGACGGTTTCCTTCCAATCACCGCCGCGTTCGCAAATCATCTCAGCGATTACCTTTCGCGGGCCAATGGCGAATTTTCCCGTGAGGACGAACATCCGACTCGGAATTACGAGCCGGCTTGCATCCTCCAAGGCGCCGTCAATGACACCCACATTGCCGAAGGTAGGCAGCCCCGTATCTGTCGCGCTGTCGCCGACAAGATGGGCAATCCACCCGCATATGTCTTTTGCCTCCTCGGCGGTTATGCGACCGTCAGAAATAGACCTTCTGGCAGTTTCTCCGAGAGACGCCACGCGGCTGTCTCTCTGCAGGACCACACTCGCAGTCTTTCGACCTCTGCGGGCGTGATGGAGTTGTCGCAGGCGATACCGGCACAGAACCCGTAGAACTCGTTGACTTCGTCCTTCTCGTCAGCGGCGATAAACTCCCGCGAGCGTATGCCGACTATAGTTTCAAGGATGGCGTAGATCTCTTCGGGCGCGTTACCCCACACATCCAGATCGCGGATGAGCTCGGCAGCATCGTCGTCATGAAGAAGGGACAGGAACTGCTCAGCTTCGACCCTGAGTGGCGGCATCTCCGCGCTCTCGACCCGCTCGCTGGCCATCACGCCCTTCAAGAACCCGAGCCAGTACCCCAACGCCTTCCGGTGATTTGCCTGCGCATGGATTCTACCGAGCGCGGCCCCTTCGTGTTCGAGTTTACCGCCCCTTCCGCGGAACACTTCAACCATTGTCGCCCCCTCGACTCTTTGGTTTCGATCGTAGCAGACATCAGAACACTCATCTATCCGCCGACCAGACAACGCGTGCCTAAACCGGAAGGCCTATCCCGTTAGCTCCCTGCTTTCTCGATGGTAGGGCCAGGTTGCCACCCCAGGAACGGCGTTTCGGCCGAGCGGTCGACCAAAGAAGACGCTCTGGACTCACCAAGGATCAGGCCGCCTGAACCCGCTGCCTCCGACGCGCTCTGTCCCTCGCGCAGCCGTGCTCGTCCGCAAGGGACGCTCCGCTCAAGCCCTTGCGGACTGCGCGCGCCTGCGCATGGCGGGACGCGCGACGGCGGCTCCGGAGATCAGGCTTGGTTCCAGACCGCTTCGTGCGGGGAGCTAAAGCTCGAGACCGCCCTTTCGCCTACTGTGCCGACACCGTTCTGTCCCTGGCGCTGCCGTGCTCTTTGATTAAATCTGCCGAATTCTCGCGTATCCTGCGGCCGCGCATGTGAGCACAAGGTGGCGCCTGGCGCTTCGACGAGCCCCACAAAAACCAGCGTCGGCATGGCGACCGAAATGCTGAGGCAAGAGACCGCCACTCCAGAAGGAAAAGTTCGTCATGCATTCCCATGCCGTTATTGCGTCCCTGCCAGTCGCCGGGGCCGACCGTACTGTCCTTATCGAACGTCATGACGATGACGGAGGCCGCCCCCTTCCTGGGAGTCCATCACTAACCGAGAGATTCCTGGTGGATTCGGGATACGTCGAAACGACCTCGTGAGAGGGAACTGGCCGCAAGAACATTCGGGCCGAATTCACTACGGCGGCGGCAGCACGGCCGCTCCAGATCGATTTCGTCCAGGCCAGGAACGGGCCAGGAGACTAGGACGCGGTGCGGGTCCTTGCCCCGGCTCTCGGAAGCAGGATTCAACCTGCGATCCGCACCTCGATGGGGAACAGTCGCAAAGTGCAACCGAAGCTTTTGAGCAAGTGTTCACGGCTCAAATCGGAACGCCGGGGACTATGGATGTATCTTCGGCACGGCGACTTCAAAGGAACCGCCTCGTTATGGGCCAAAACGTTTGTGATGACGTAAAGGTCGGGCCAGAGTTGCCACTCCCCGCACGCGGTGTCCCTCTGAGGCGCCTTTCGCGACCAGAATCGTCTGATCATTTGTCGGAACCCTGACAAAGCTGTGTCGTTGCAAACAGACAGAAGCGGAGACTAAGAGCCAATATGGTGAACTAAACCGACTCTTTGAATTGGCTTGGCTCTTGCATTTTGAATCCGCGTTCACTCCGCAACGGAGCCGTTCGATGTCCGGAGCCCGACCAGAGCGACACCCTTCGACCATTTCCTGTTGCGGAACGAGCGGCGTTATTTCCGAGCCGATTGCATACGAAGTAATTGCTAAAATCCTTAAATCAATCTCACAGGAGGAGAAATGGCTGACGAATTCATCTACGACGAAAATTGGTCGGCAATGTATGAGCTACTTACATTGCTGCGAGGTAAGAATGATGAGGTTGGCGAGACTGTCGCCTTTCTTCAGCGATTTTCCAGCGGAGGGACTGCTCTTGAACTTGGCATTGGCGACGGACGCGTGGCGGTGCCGTTGAGCGAGCGCGGCGTCAAGGTCGAAGGTATCGACAATTCGGACAGCATGTTGAACCTTCTCGCCAAGCGTACTGATCTGATTAAGTTTTGGAAGGCAGATATTTCAAGATTTAGATCGGAGCAACGCTACAACTTGGTGTATTGCGTTTGGAATACATTCACGCAGGCCGTCACGCGCGAAGCGCAAATAGCTTGCCTCCGATCTGCCGTGGAGGCGTTAGATGATGGAGGGAATTTGGTGATAGATGTAGGCGTGCCGCCCTTGGATGGTTTCGTCAACGGCCAGAAAATTTCCACGCTCGTTGTGGATCATGAGAATACGATCATCGCTGCTGATGTGCACGATCCCCTAACCCAAAACTTGGTCTCAACCCTCCTCTGGTTTTCTGGTACGTCGGTCAAACGATTGCCCAATCGCGTTCGTTACGTCTATCATCAGGAACTCGATACCATGGCCGAATGCGTAGGGCTCAAGCTGGCGGAGCGTTGGGGAGATTGGGCAGGAGGTGCGTTCACCGAACAGTCCAAACGTCATATCTCTGTTTACGGCCGAGCGACGACCGGTCTATTAAATGAGTTATCTCCAACTCATGTAAGGCAAGCCCCTCGAGGCGGATGATAAAGCCTGGCAGAGCCTCATTGAAACAACCGTGAGGTTGTTGTGAGCGGAACAAGCTAGCTTGGCGGCATAAGGGTCTATGATCGGTTCTACCTATTCGCAATATCGGCCTGTAGGAGTCAGCAGCGCGAAGCGCGAACGTGCATCAGCGAACAAGCGCGGCTCACGAACTTCGATGCCTTAACAACTCGATCGCGCGCCGAACGACATCGCTGGCTTTCTGCAAGCACTTGACCACCTGACGCCGAAGGCCATTTCTGTCAGCATAATTCGGCCGTCCGCAATCGCCAATCCGCACGCATGGCTCGCACAGGTCTTCAAAGCGCATCGGCGATGGAAGGCCCGACAGCGATGTCCATGCGTTCTGTGAAATGACCAAATCTGAACGGCGTCAGCTTCGCGCTCACAGATCAACGGGAGGGGCCAATTACATCCTGTTTTGGCTGCTGAGCGCCAGCGAGCCAAATGGGGCGATCCTCCAATGCTGTTTCCTTTGCAAGCCGTTTGCACAACGTTTGCCAGAGGGGATCGCCGGCGAATGCTGGCAAGCTGCCCCATGCCTCGCTCAAAGGTATCTCGCCATAGCAGTCGATTAGCCGCCCAAAATCGCAGCCAAGCTGGGTCATAAGACTGAACGGATCGATTCGACCCGGCGAGATCGTACGATGCCCCCACAGACTCGGCTCTTGGTCAGACCCCAGCGAGACGGACAAGCTACGATTTGCAGGTGACGGAAACTCAGAGAGAGTAGACAGCAAGGCATAGCGCATAATCGGATAGTAAACGATCTGGCGACTGCCGCCGAGCACCCGCACTCCAGGGAGTATCGATGTCACAAAGAATGACAGGAGCATACTGGGTATGATTTCACGCTCGTTCAACGATTGGAGAAGCGCGTCAGGTGCGCACTGTACAGAGAAGGTCCCGCTTTCGTTCAAAAACAGGCCATCGCGCAGCCGCAGGGGAAATATGCGCCCCCCTGAAAAATGCCAAAAGAAGTCGGTTGTCGTCTTTGCCCAGTCGGCCCATTGGCCGCAATCAAACGATGCGAAATGATTGAGCAGCCTCTTCGCAAAAGAGCTTGGTCCAAACAGCGTTGACGAAAGCCAGGACGACGGGTCGCGAAGATGCTGGGCGACTAGGTCGCCCACGTCCCAATCGTCGAACTGCAACAAGTGAAGATCCGATGCGAAGAAACGGCGCCAGAGGCTCTGATTGGCTGTCTTGATAGCATCGGCGGCCGAGAGAAACTCGTCATCGGGCAGGGCTCTTTTCAATCGCTCGGCCAATTGGCTCGCGATCCCCGTCTGTTTGGCGCTCGTCAGAGCAAACCGCTGCGGCGCATCACGTCCGCAAACACTGAGTCGACCCATTTTTCTGTTTGACAGCCCGAAGAGATTGAAGTGCTGACCTCCAAGCCGCAGCCAACCGGGGCCTTTCTTGTCGCTTTCTTGGAATTTAACGGTTGAACTCGAATGAGTCACATACCAGCTGTCTTTATGGGAGCGCAGCCCCATGGCACTAAAGATATGCGTGTAGAACGCATCGGGTTCAAAGGCCAGGTAACAATGTGGGCCGGTCTGAATGACCGGTCGGCTTCGAAGCTGTGTACCGAGTTTTTCAATCTGCGGATGCCCGTAGCCCAGACGAGAGGCACAATCTGCAAGTCGCAATTCCATCTGCTCTAGAGCATGCATACGGACAGGATCGGCGGCGGCGGGTTTAGCGTCATAAGCGACATGCGCATACGCACGTGTCGGAAGCGTCGAGTAACGCGAGATGTGTGGCACAAGCCAAGCCAATGCTTCAGCGACGGGTTTTGGAGATGGCGATTTCATTACACGTCATCCGGTGGCTGTTGGGCTACCGTTTTGCTTGGTGGACAGACGAGAATACCGACTGTCCAAACCACGACCATGACAACTCCGAAATACGGGAGCCCGGCCGGGGCAGCAGCGTATCGCCGGCAAATGCAGTCAAACCATACACAACAAATCCAAACCCCGTTGCAAGGGTTTGGATGCGCACTGGCCGATCGACGGGAACCGCAATAAAGCCGACTGCGCCGCTGGTGAACAATGGGTCATCCTTCCCGACAACAGTAATGAGGTGACTGTCTGTACGCTGTTGTTTTCAAGAAAGCGCGAGCCATGTAGCGGACATGAAATACCAGTACCTACGGATATTGGAGGCAAGCCACTGGCCAAGAATGTACTGGTCGTAAATGATGGCATGTTAGGACGCGTTGGTCGTTGGCCGGCTTCGCTCATCTGCCGGACGCTGCCAGGCGGCGGAACGGCGGGGGTTCGAAGGCCAATCCCGGCAGCGAAGCCGGAGTTTCCGTATAGACGTATTCATTTGGAATGCAGGGCGGGGCCATCGCCGAAATTACACGCCGAAGATTGTCCGCGTTGTTGCTAGCGGCAAGTGTGTAGAAATTGCCGGAATTCCATGTCACGCATCCGTATTTGAAGTGTGCGGCCACCGACTCTGACATTTCAGATAGCGTCGTCTCATTGAAGTTCATTTGCTTAAGAATGGATTCAGTCTTATTTTTGATATCGTCCTGAGTGAAGAAGCGTGCCTTATATCCGTAGTCTTTCTGTAGCTCCCGGCTCAGGTATGAGATATCGTCGTCTTGCCGAAATTTTTCGAAGAAGAAGAATATCCCGCCGTCTTTCAAATGATGTTTCACAAAGCCAATCTGCGCCTTTCGATTGGGCGAATACATTTGAAATGTGGTGTCCTCCAAGATGATGTCGAATCCGTCGGCAAAGTGCCTGAGCGCCGACGTTCCCACCATTCTGCTCCGGGTCAAGTGATGAAATGGGCCGAGGAAGAATGTTGCATGCGCGGGCCGTCCGTGGAGAAAGAAGCTTTCCTCGTTTTCTTTATTGGGACTGCATGAAAGGGTTTGAATCTTGCCGTTGCCCAGCTGGGCAAGCGTTCGAGCGAGTGTGCCTTCGGCGGCCCCCAGCAGATAGAACCGAGCCGGGACGGTCTCATCCGCGATAGCGTCTGCATATCGCAAGAAGGCATCGCCAACTCGAACCTCCTCCTCGAGACGATAAGGAATGCTGGCATGATAGTGAGGGTCGAAGCGGCCCCAGATCTGGCGATGCACGCTGGTGAAGCTTTGCAGCGACACATCCCCTTGGAAAAGGCGCGCATCCACGCTCGGAACTTTGATCGGGGCTCCTGATCGGCCTGCTGCGGTCGCCGAAAAGAAATCGGCCATTTCATTCAATCGCGGTGCCTTATCGCAGTCCTTGAAAAAGTCTTCCACCTGCTGTTCCATTTCGCTCTTGTTGCTCGACGCACAGCCTCCGGCAGTTTGCGCATGGCTCCGTCTATAGACGCATCTGAGGCGCACGCGCGGACGAGTGAGGGCATCCGAGGCTGCGGCTTTGTGCTGCTGACCCGGCAGGCCGGCTTCGCCAAAGTTATATCACATCGCAATCAGTACTAATGTAAAAGTTAGGCTAAATCGCAAGTGTAGGCTGCACCTTGAAAATTAACACACTTTGGACATTAATTAATAAGCTGCGCAAGGAGTGTTGGACATCAGTCCACAGTCGTCTGCCCACCTTGGGTGTGCACATTAGTTGCTCACGCGTTGACCGGTGTCGCCCAGTCGAGCTTGCCTGTCCCGGGCAATGATCACATGTCGCCAAAATGGGAAGACACGTCTGTAAAGCCGGTGATCGCTTTGATCTCGCGCGTCAAGATCCCCCGGACCGAAGCCCTGATTGAGCTCGACATCGGAGAAGCGAACGGCGCCTGCATCGCCGACAATCCCAGCATGTTGACCCGTTATCAGCATGTTACCCAAACAGGCGGAGCGGTAGCCGAGTCTGCCCGGTAAAAGGTCCGGTCAGAGGTTGTATCTTCAATACTGGATCGTGATGGCCTGTGCTCACGGGGGATCAGGTAACGTTAGCATCACCAGCCCCCCTGCAGCCGCCCTGTCAGCAGAACCTTCAGCACATGAACCAAGAGCCGCTTGTCGCTTGCCCTGCACTTCATGTCGAAACCAAATCGATCGACCCAGATTTATCACCTCTCAAATAGTATCTCCGCCCAGATTCGACCGGCATAGGTACTCGTAGGGGGTGAAAAGCCGTTCGCCAATGACTCTTCCGCTCTCTAGAAGAGATGAGAAATTTCCCAAAATGGGCGTCAAAATATGAGGTCATTCCATGGCAAAGGCCAGAGCTGTGAACTGTAACTTGATGTTCTACCGGGTCCAGAGCGCTTGGATCTAAATAATCATAGCTCCTGAAAAGAACGGTTGGCGAGAGACATACCGGATCATGTAGCGTCTGGATCACCGAAAAATATGAACGTTCGGCAAACAGGTTAAATCCCGAAAGATCGAATCCGCATTGGTTAAAGACGGAATTGTCCTCAAAGGCTTGCACGTCGGTGCAGAGGAACCCGAATTGCTGAATCCGATCTGGCATCACTACTGTAGCAGGACTGGCGATTTGGCGGATGTCTTCCGCTATCGATTCATATCCCTCACCAACTACCCCAGAATCCAATGTTTCCGTAAAAATTATGTCAGGCGCCGAAGGAAGGTCGCCGTCCTGAATTGCTTGCCTTGAGGACTTTGCAATCACCACGATGCGATCCTGCAAATCGTTGTTCCGGATAATCTCCCGCGCTGCCGCAGCAATTCGCTCATCCATCTCGCATGTGAATACCTTTCGGGCGCCATGCCTGGCGAAGAGCATCGCCGGAAGGCCAGCCCCGGTCCCGATTTCCACGACGGTCTTTCCTCTGAGATTACAGGATGCTATGGCCGCCTCTATTGCTGCATTTCGTGCGGAGTCGCGCATCATTCTGAAATGCCAGTTGGGAACCTGGGAATCTGCGTGAGCGCGGGACGGGATTTTGTGCATTTAATACCCTTCTGAACCCCTGTGGCGGGTGAATAAGCCACTCATCGCGGACGGCGATCGACGACGTCGCGCGGTTTGTAGGGCTCCCTGTCAGCCTCTGAGACGAACGAATGAGTGTTGCGGTTCGCGAAGGGGAGGCAGCAAGAATGGTGCCAAGGCACGCAAGCGCTAAAGACCTCCACCTGCCATTTCCGTCGCCTGCAAGAGAGTGCTCTGATCTCGTTTTTCGGAATGCGCCGGGTACCTGAACTCAGTGCCGATTTGTCGAATCCACGACACGGTCATCTTTCGCTGTCTTACAGCTGGTGGTCGCCTCAAGCTCCAGCGTGTCGCGGAATAGGAGGTCGGCGATGCGACGAGCCGACATGAGATCGACAATTCTCTGGGTAAAATACGGTTTCTAACATAAGTCCGTCGTCGCTTTACCCGGAGAGAAAGCGTGGCGGCGCGACAATCACGATCGAGGGGAAAGCACGAGTTCTGTTTGTCGTCTGGACGTCTGGGGCGGCAACAAGGGGGGTTTGAATGACCTACCTGCAGTCCCGGTACCAGCGCAGCGACATACAGGAGAGCCCGGCATCGATCCTCTCGATCTCGGCGGTCTTCAGAGGCACGACCTTGTAATTCGCCTTTTCGAGCATCTCAATCGTGCGCGGGTAGCCCGCGCTGACCATGACGATGTCGTTGACGCGCAGCACGTTCGCCGCAGGCTCTTCGCCTTCCGGGACGATGAACTGGCGGAATTCCTTGAATACGGAAGCCTTCGCGAGGGCAGCGGTCGAAATCACGGTTTCATCGTCGAGCAGCGAGGAGGCCGTCTTGAAATGCAGAACGCCTTTCGGAGTCTCGGCAATCTGGGCCTTCCCGCCGAGTTGCTCGATACAGGAGACAAGGGCCTCTGCCCCGGCCTTGTCGGTGCGATCGGACAGGCCTATCAGGACGCTATTTGGGGTGTACATGATATCCCCGCCGTCGGCTTGTCCCGGGGTAGGGAGTTCTAGCACGGTGTCGAACATATCGCGCAGGATCGGCGCGAGCTCCGCGGTCTCGGCGACCCGGCTTGGCGCGCCGGGACGGAGCAGGATGGCGCCCCCGGTGAAAACGAGCGCCGGGTCTTCGACAAACAAAGAGTCTGGAAAGGCCTCAAGAGACGGCAGGACGCTCACTTCGACACCTGCATGCCGCAAGGACGCAACGTATGCGTCGTGCTCGCCCTTGACGCCTTCATAGGTAGGACCTCCCCGATCATCGGCGCGTAGGCCGTTGACGACCGAGATCGAGGGTTCGCGAACGATTGCGGAGTTGAACTGATAGACCGATCTGGTTTGCGACATTTCCAATCCTATTTGTCAGTAGTGTTTCGCTGTGCGGCTTGCTTGGGCGGTGAATGGCGTCTGTGCGGGCTGCGCCCTGCGCCTCGACAGGTGAATCCCTGCAAGCATGCACCGGACCGATCCACCCGCGAGTTCGATTGTCGAGACATCGAACGGCAATAGTCGCGCGGACTGCTCGATTGCCGATATCTGCTCCGCCTGCAGCGCCGCGTGTGCTCGCCCGGAAATGGCAACAATGCGACCATCCGTGCCCTCCAGTTCAATGGCATTGCCGGCGAAGTCTTCGATCTGCTCGATCGAAAGCTCCACGATCTGACGACCGGTTTCCTCCAACCTCGCGACGACTTCCCGCCGCCGCCAGGGATCAGGGATCGACTGCGCCCCTAACAACGCGAAATCGGTGCCGACGCACATCAGGACATTGGTGTGATAGATTGCCTTGCCGCTGCGATCGACTGCGTCAAAGATCATTGGCTCGAAATTGAAGTGCGTGCAGAACCGTTCGAGCGCAACCTCGTTGGCCCTGTTGGAACGCACCACGTAGGCGACACGGGCAATGTGGTCGAGCACCATCGCACCGGTCCCTTCGAGGAAGACCCCGTCTTTCTCGAGGCCGGAATAATCGATGACATCCTGAACCCGGTACTCAGCCTTGAGCATCTCGATGATGTCGGTCCGGCGCTCTTGCCTTCGATTCTCCGAGTACATCGGATAGATCGCGACATGCCCGCCAGAATGGGTCGAAAACCAGTTGTTCGGAAAGACGGAGTCGGGTGTTGCGGCCGATTCATCCTCATAGAGGTGGACAGTGATCCCGGCCTCAGCGAGGCCATCGGCCATACGCGTGGCTTCTTGATATGCCAGAGCGACCAGATCATCCGGCTTCCGCTTTTCATCGCGCACCTGGAACGTATTGTCTGCCGCAGTGACCGGATTCGGCGTGAAGTGATGAGGACGGATCATCACGACGGCCCTCGGCGCCTGCATGGATACTTTGCTCATCCCAATGCACCGCTCAGCCGCACTGGAGCCGGTTGGGCGGCGCGCAGGATCATGCCGTACAAGTCGCGGGGTTCATCCGGGTCGGCGAGGAGATCGAGTTCTTCGTAGAGTCCGGTGTCCTTGAGGCGGTCGCGCACATAGCGCAGGGCCGAAAAATCCTCGATCGCGAAGCCCACGGAATCGAACAAAGTGATTTGGCGCTCGTCGCGGCGGCCGGGCGCGTTGCCGGCGATCACCTGCCAGAGCTCGACCACCAAGTGCTCGGGCGCGAGCTGTTGGATTTCGCCTTCGATGCGGGTCTGTGGGGCGTATTCCACGAAGATGTCGGAGCGCAGAAGAATGTCGCGGTGCAGCTCGGTCTTGCCTGGACAGTCGCCGCCGACCGCGTTGATGTGGACGCCGGGGCCAACCATGTTGTCGGTAAGGATGGTGGCACACTGCTTGTCGGCGGTGACGGTGGTAATGATATCGGCGCCTTCCACGGCCTCCTGCGAGGAGGCGCAGGCGGCGATGTCCAGGCCGATGCCGGCGAGGTTCTTCGCGCAGCGGCGCGTTGCGGCAGGATCGACGTCGTAGAGGCGCAGTCGATCGACGCCGACGATGGCCTTGAAGGCGATCGCCTGGAACTCGGACTGTGCGCCGTTGCCGATGATCGCCATGGTGCGAACGCCCTTCGGCGCGAGATGCTTCGCCGCGACCGCCGACATGGCCGCGGTGCGGAGCGCGGTGAGGATGGTCATCTCCGTGAGCAGCATTGGATAGCCGCTTCCGACATCTGCCAGAACGCCGAAGGCGGTGACGGTCTGGCGGCCGGAGCGCGTGTTCTTGGGATGGCCGTTGACATATTTGAAGCCGTAGGTTTCGCCGTCGCTCGTCGGCATCAGCTCGATGACGCCGTCCACGCTGTGGGACGCCACTCGCGGCGTCTTGTCGAACAGCTCCCAGCGGCCGAAGTCTTCCTCGATATAGCCGGCGAGGTCGGTCAGGAAGCGCTCCACGCCGATCGTCAGAACCAGCTTCATCATATTGTCCACGCTCACGAAGGGAACGATGTTTAGCTTCTCGGGCATGGTTCAGTGGTTCCTTGTCGGGCGGTCCATGATGCGGCGGCCCATTAGACTGGCGGTGAGGTCGACCATCAGGATCGCGGTGCGGCCGCGCTCGTCGAGGAAGGGGTTGAGCTCGACGAGATCGAGGCTGGTGACGAGGCCGGAATCGTGCAGCATCTCCATCACCAGATGCGCCTCGCGGAAGGTCGCCCCGCCCGGCACGGTCGTGCCCACGGCCGGGGCGATTGACGGGTCTAGGAAATCGACGTCCAGGCTGACATGAAGCATGCCGTCCTCAGCCAGGATGCGCTGGAGAAAAGCGCGTAGCAGAGGAGCGATCCCGTGCTCATCGATCATGCGCATGTCGTGGACTGTCACCCCGGCGAGTTTCAGCGCCTCACGCTCGGCCGGATCGACGCTGCGGACACCAAGCGTGCAGATGCGCGCCGGATCGACCGCAGCTGGCAGGTCTGGGAAATAGCCGTGAAAGCCTTTTTGCCCGCTGGCGTAGGCGAGCGGGACGCCGTGCAAGTTGCCGCTGACCGTAGTGTCGAGCGTGTGAAAGTCCGGGTGGGCATCCAGCCAAAGCACGAAGAGCGGCCGGCCCAACTCCTTGGCACGACGGGCAACTCCGGACAGCGTGCCGGCAGAGATACTGTGATCGCCGCCGAGAAAGATCGGCATTGCTTCCCGGCTCGCCGCATAGGCAGCTTCGGCGATCGCTCCGGTCCACGCCGAGACCTGCGGCAGCGCCTTCAGGCCGAGGTTCTCATGCGCCACGGGCGGAAGCGGTCCGGGCGCGACCGCCCCTGCGTCCTCCACTTCATGGCCGAGTTCCGTCAGCGCCTGCGCGAGTCCCGCGGCGCGCAAAGCGCTCGGTCCCATATCACAGCCCATGCGTCCGGCCCCGTCCTGGACCGGCGCGCCAACGATCCTACACAGCATGTCGCCGCTCCCTATTGCTGCTGGCAGCGCGCTGGTTCGGCGCGTCACCCCACTCGAACCGGGATGCGAGCCTCGATACGGCTGAAAATCCATACGAGCAATCCCGTGAGAACCATGTATGTCAATGCAAGCAGAAGCAATGGCTCGTATATCACCAATGTATCCTGGCGAACGCGAGCTGAAACTGCATAAAGGTCGACAACCGTGATAGTAGCGACGAGCGGTGTCGATTTGAGTTGCATTACTGTTTCACCAGCCAACGTGGGCAACGCCTTGTGGATTGCCTGCGGCAACCAGACCCTGCGAAAAAGCTTCCAGCGGTTCATACCGAAAGCGCGTCCCGCCTCGAGCTGGCCGCTCGGCACGCCGGCAAAAGCACCGCGCATAACCTCGCCTACATAGCCTGCGAAGGACAGCGTTAGAGCCAGTACAGCGTATGGCCACGCCTGGCGAACGAGAGGCCAGATATCGGATTCGCGAATCCATGGATATTGCGGGAAGAGCGAGCCAAGCCCGTAATAGAGCAGCCAAATTTGCAGAAGCAACGGTGTGCCTCGAATGACGGTGCAGAAAGCTTTCGCTGGAAGACTGAGCCAACTAGGGCCCACTACTTGAGCGAGCCCAAGTGGCAATGCCAGAACGAAGCCGAAGACGCAGGTCACGATGAGGATCCAGATCGAACGCCATAAACCAGCAATCGCAAGCATGTAGTAGTCGGCCAACCAGTCCCAACGCATGAAGACGGCTGCTGCGGTGATCAAGACAAGGCCGATTACGATCAATACGACGCGGTGTGGGTCCAACCGTGCGAATGGGCGGCAGTTTGCCGCAACAGTCGTGAAATAGGCCATCAGCGGCTCTCCGCTATCGGCTGCCGGCCGCGCCTTGCCCAATGCTCGACCCGTCCGATGAGGACGTTGGAGATCAAAGTGAGCAGTAGATAAAGCACGCCAGCGGCCATGAAGAAGGTGAAATAGGCTTTTGTGGTGCCCGCAGCCTGTCGTGTTTCCAGAGTCAGTTCATTGAAGCCCACAACGGCCAGAAGTGCTGTGCCTTTGAATGCAACCAGCCAGAGATTTGCGAGACCCGGGATCGCGAAGGGCAGCATCGCCGGCATAGTAATGCGTCGCATCAGCATCGTTGGGTTCATACCAAAGGCTCGTCCGGCCTCGATTTGGCCTTGCGGCACCGCGAGGATCGCGCCGCGCAGCACCTCCGTTGCGTACGCGCCCTGTACGAAGCCGAGCGCAACGATGCCTGCCATCGGCCCGCTGACGTCGATCCGTCCGTAACCGAGAGTATCGAGGAGGCGGTTGATCAGGTCCGGAACTGCGAAATAGATAAGCAGAATTAGCACAAGTTCCGGTACCGCGCGGATGAGGGTGGTGTAGACTTGAAGCAAGTCGCGGCGCACAGGTCCGCCGTAAAGCTTGCCAAAGGCACCGCCGATGCCAATAAGCAATCCCAAGGCGAATGCGCCGACACCGATCCCAATTGAATTAATGAATCCGCGAACCAGATTTCCACCCCAGCCAGGCGGCGTAGGTGCAAGCAACTCGAACATGCTGGTCTGCGCCAGCGACAAAAAGAATGAATCGGTCAAGAACGCCTCCACCTTGAGGATTGACCCTCGCCAAGAGCCTGCCGTTCACTGGTGCGTGACGAAGGAGGCCGCCTGCCTCCGACTCAACAGGAGAAGTATTGCGAGGGTCTACGTAATAGGAGAATTTCCTCTTCATTCGCCGTAAATGTCGAAGGAGAAGTACTTTTTCGTAATTTCGTTGTACTTCCCGTTCGCGCGAATCCCCTTGATTGCGGCGTTTATCTTTTCCTTGAGCATGGTGTCTCCCTTGCGCAGACCCGCGCCCGCGCCCGGCGCGAAAATCTCGGGGTCATTGGCAACCTTGCCCTTTATCTCGCAACAGGCCTTACCCTGGTCAGTCTTCATGAATTGATCAATGGTAAGCGGGCTAGCCAGAATGGCGTCGATCCTGCCGGCGACCAAGTCCTGGTTGGCCTCATCCTGTGTCTGGTACGTCTTCATCTCGGCCAAGCTGTCTTTGAAATGCTTGCTGGCGTAGACCTCGGCATTGGTGGAGACCTGAATACCGAGAATCCTGCCCTTGAGGCCCTCAGGGGTAGGATCAATTGTAACGCCCTTGGGACCGGCAATCGTGTACCCGTTATCGCTATAGTACTTGTCGGAGAAATCGATCGTCTTCTTGCGCTTCTCTGTGATTGACATCGAACTCATGATGACATCGATTTTCTTGGAAGTTAGGGAAGGAATGATCCCGTCCCAGGCGACCGGAGTGATGACACAATCGAGTTTTGCCTCGGCGCAGATCGCATCGATGATCTCAATCTCCCAGCCGACCCATTTTCCAGAGGCGTCCAGGGACGAGAATGGAGGGTAGGGCTCGGCCGCGATTCCGACCTTCACCTGTTCAGCTTGCGCCATCAAAGTAGATGCGCAGAAGATTGCCGCTGCGGCCGTCAGTTTCGAAAGTATTCTCATTGTTTTCCCCTATAAGTCAGATGGTTTACTCTGTTTTCCCGGCGCTAGCCCACTCTGCGGATGAATTGTTGAAGCCGCTCTGATTTCGGAGATCCGAAGATTGCGTCTGGTGACCCTTCTTCCTCGACGCGGCCCTCGTGGAGAAAAACCACGCGGGTCGCGACCTCGCGGGCAAATTTCATTTCATGCGTGACCAGGATCATGGTGCGACCTTCGCGGGCCAAATCGCCGATTACGCCCAGAACCTCACCGATGAGTTCGGGATCGAGTGATGAAGTCGGTTCGTCAAAGAGCATGACGCGTGGCTGGACCGCGAGAGCGCGTGCGATCGCGCCGCGCTGCTGCTGTCCGCCGGATAGAAATGCCGGGTATACGTGCCGTTTTTCCAGAAGCCCCACTCTTGCAAGCAGTTTCTCGGCTTCGATGATCGCCATTTCACGCTTGACGCCAAGCACATGGACCGGAACCTCGATCACATTTTCGATCAAGGTCATGTGGGTCCAGAGATTGAAGCTCTGAAAGACCATGCCGAGCCGGGAACGTACACGTTCAATCTGCTTTCGGTCCGCCGGGAGGGTGCTGCCATTTCCGTCAGGCTTGAGACGTATTTCCTCGCCGTTCACCCTGATAACGCCGCTGGTGGGGTTTTCCAGGCAGTTGATGCAGCGAAGTAAAGTGGATTTGCCGGAGCCGCTGCCCCCGATAATCGCCACCACATCGCCGTCGCGTGCAGATAGCGAGACCCCCTTCAACACATGAAGGGCGCCAAATTTCTTGTGCAAGTCCTGGACATGGATCGCCTCCGCGGCCGTGTCCGTCACCGCGTGGCGAGGAATTGCCATGATCGTGGCCGTCATTGCTGTGCGCCCGTATTGCCGAGCACAACATGAAAGGGCGAGAGCAACAGCACTGTTCTGGGCGCCTTCATTTCGTTTCCTCTATTTCTGCGCCAATGTCTCAGACATAGACGCGCGGGATGTGGTCGCGGAGCTGGGCATAGAGACCGATGAGGTCTGTGCCCCATTGAGCGGCGACTTCCTCGTGACTGATGGTCTGGTGCGCTTGCTGTCCGAGCAGGAGCACTTGGTCGCCAAATCTCGCATCAGGCACGTCCGTCAGATCAATGCGCAGGTGCTCGAGATGCGCGGGAGGGAGCAGGCGCGCGCGCTGCCCCCTCACCAGCGCCTCGGCCTGGGCTGGCACGTGACGCGGAAGGCCATCCCCCCATCCCATACCTAGGACGCCGATGGTCATTCCCGACCGAAAACCGGGTATGTCTGGTATAGGGCCGAGAGAAGCATCGATCCGCTTGACGGAAACGAGGCATGTCGAAATGGCCTTGAGCGCCGGCCGCAGAGTGACGGCCCGCATGGGTCGATCCGTCTCGGGAAGACCGATAAACAGGGCCCCGGGATCGACGGCATCGAGATCCATCGCGGGATGCCGAAGCACACCTGCAGTACTCGACATCATAATGATCGGGGGACGGGTGCCGGACGCCTCGGCATCCTGTAGAATCCGCTGCAGGCGGGAAAATTGCTCGCTAGCATCCGAAGTTACTGATGTGGGCAGCTCGCTGAGATGGGCGTAGAGCCCCTGTACTTCAACGTCGCTGCAGACGTGCGCGGCTGCGAGAAGCCGGCCTATCTCCTGCGGCGTGGCCCCAGCCCTGAAGAACCCGAGATCCGCCTTGACGAAAATACGGGTGACGCTCATGGCGGCGCGCCAGGACTCCAGCTCATCGAGGCTGGAAACGGTAACGGTGAGTCCGAGCGCTTCAATTGTTTTCGCCGATGTCGGTAGAGGACCGGGATAAAGCAAAACCGGGAGATCGATGCCCATTTCCCGGATGGCCATAGCATCGGGCAAGGTTGCGACAGCAAAGCCGTCAGCCCCCTCTGTTGCCAGTGTGCGGGCGACAGGTCCCGCTCCACAGCCATATGCATTGCGCTTTAAGCAGGCGAAAATCTTCACTGTCCGGGGAAGATGCCTACGCAGCTGACGGTAATTGTGCCTGATCGCGCCGAGGTCGATCTCGTACCAGGCCTCCCGGGACGCCGCCTTTTTGCTCTGCACCGGCGCAATAGACGTTAACGCGCACATAGGTTCTGACGTTTTTCCCAACCGCTTTTTATTGCTTGTTTGCATGCGAAACGATGGGAGGAATCGCCAAAACCGTCAATTTATTAAGTTTTTGTGACACCCTATTAATTTTACTGATATGGCCACACACACGAGGCAGGCAAATGGCTGGATGACGAACCGCGATGCAGGGCTGCTGCCTGGCAGGCCTGATCAGCAGCCTGCAAGCATCTTTGAGCGACGGCTTGCCGACATCTTGCTTGGTTCCTCATTATGGACGCGGCGCTTCGGACCCGCCTGGCCGGGTCATCCAGCCAGGCGGTGCTGTGGGCGATCAGAATGGACTGGGGCCTGCGCTAGGTGCTGGTGGTCGAGCTGGCTATGGGAGTGGCAGCACCATTACTGGCGAGCGTTCGCGACAGGGCTCAAGCAGCGCGGACTTGCCAATGTCGAGTTCGCGGTCTCCGACGGCCATCCGGCCGTCAGGGCAGGTTTAGGACGTGCGCCCCACGACTTAGCCTAGCGCTGTGATCGCCAAGCGGAGGACCAAAAACTCGAAGCTTGGCGCAGAGCTGGGGTGAGAAATTCATGAGAGGTGGCCGAGGCGAACCGCTGGCTCAATGCAGACCATTTGCGCGAGCGCAGAGAAGGAGGGTCTGGGGACATTCATCGCTGAACGCGCTGCGTTTTCCCTGCTCTGCTAACCCCCGGGGCGCGGCAGACAGTCGATGTCATTGCGACGCTATTCGCGGAACTTGATGAACGCAACTGTGATCGAGCGTTGTCCGCCATAAATATAGTGAAACTCTGCAAGCGAGGCCGCCGAGCGTAAGGACTTCTTGCACCTATGCAAAAGCCGCTGCCTTAGCGCGCAGGTTGTCGACCGTGATCTCGGGCGGAATTGGGCAAGTGTAGCGCCGCCCGCCAGTACGCTCCTTCAATTCCGCTTTCGCCCGGGCGATAAGATCGGGATTGCGCAGGCAATCTGCCGCGGTGGTCGCCATTGCTTTCGCCGCGAGCACCATTCCCTTATGGGCTGCAGGCAGATTCCCTTGCGTGACGAGCTGCCAAGTGTGGAACGGCGTACCTATAGCGAAGCAGGCAGTGCTGCACTGAACCGTGGGCACGATCCAGCTCACGTCGCCGACGTCAGTGCTGCCCATCATCATCCCTTCGCGCGCAGGCATGGGAAGTAGCCCGTCATGCAGCACCTGGCTCGCCAGCGAACGGTCGTAGAGCGCAACGCTCGCCACAATCTCCTCGTTCGTAAACGCGTTCTTCCGCAGTTGTTCGGCGAAGGCATAATCCGTATCGTCGAAGCCCGGGCCGCCCAGGCGACTCATGTTTTCGTACATAACCTCCTGCAGCACTTTGTTAGGCAGAACGTTCGAGTTTGCATCCATGATCTGCACCTCAACGGTGGTTTCCGTCATCAGCGCGGCGCCATCGGCGATCTTCTTGACGCGCTGGAAGAGGTGCTCCGCATCCGGCAAATGCGGCGAACGCACCAGGTAGAGTGATTCCGCAAAAGCCTGTACCACGTTTGGCGCATCGCCACCCGTATTCGTAATGGCATAGTGGACGCGCGCATCCGACGCCATGTGCTCGCGCATGTAATTTACGCCCACATTCATCAGCTCCACCGCGTCGAGCGCGCTGCGGCCAAGATGGGGAGAAACCGCCGCATGCGACGCCTGACCCGTGAAGCGGAAGCTAGCCTGAATGCACGCGAGAAACGAGGTGGACTGCACCTCGTTGACGACGTTTGGATGCCAGCAGAAGGCGGCATCGAGATCATCGAAGAGACCGGCCCGTGCCATGAAAGTCTTGCCCGATCCGCTCTCCTCCGCCGGGCAGCCGTAATAGCGCACCGTGCCCGCGATGGCGCCCGATGCAAGCGCATCCTTCAAGGCCACGGCTGCGAGCGCAGATCCGGAACCGAGAAGATTGTGCCCGCAACCATGCCCAGATGCGCCCTCCGCGGTAGGCATGCGCTCGGTTATGCCCGAAACTTGCCCGAGAGCCGGCAGCGCATCGAACTCCCCCAGAAAACCGACTGTTGGGCTACCGCTTCCATGTTCCGCCACGAAGGCAGTTGCCATGCCGCAGAGCTTTTTGGTGATGCGAAAGCCTTCGTGCTCCAGCAAGGCGATCTGCTCAGCGACCGCGCGATGCTCCTCGAAGGCGAGTTCCGGCATGGCCCAGATGCGGTCGCTGAGCGCACAGTAGTCGGCGCTCTTGGTGTCCACGCGCCGGGCGATTTCATAGACGCCCAGCCCATCGTTATGCATGTTCGGTTCTCCTCATTGTCCAAGTGCGCATTTGGATCCGTTCGGCTGTAAGGGGGCGCCCGGTCATCAGTGCATTGGCACTATACGACACGATCATCAGGATGCGGGCCAGGTTGACGTGCATGGACGACGTTACCTGCTGGCGGCGACCTCGACGCTGCGGGAATTAGCTTTTGGCAGAAGAACGCGAGCATCTTCCAGCACTATTTCGGTTCCATACTTTTGCGAGCGTCGAGATAGGTCTTCGAGCATTGAACCGGCCAGCTCTTTTGATGCGGGCACGGGCACAAGACGCTCATGATACCTGTTGCTGCTCAGCCGCTGCTCCCCTCCAATCACGATTGGAGCGAGGTAGATCGACTCCAAGTGGTTGTTGCCATCGAAGCTGCACGTCGCGACGATACTTTTCCAGATATCCGGTGAGCTCCATTCGTCCTCACCTTCGGGTAGATGAAACAGGAAATTTCCCAATCCGTAGAAGATCGGAGCCCCGCGGTAGATTTCGATCGGCTGCAGCACCGGTGCGCCGTGGCTGGCGAACGCATTCGCTCCCGCATCAATGCAGGATCGCGCGAAGAATTGAACCCATTCGGGAACCTCGCGCCAATCTGGTTCCCAATGATGATGATGAAGATAGGCGATGACAAAGGCACCGGCCAACGAGGCCTTCCGGATTGCGGCGAGCTGACCTCGTAAACTTTGCTCGTTGAAGATGATCCTTCGGCAGTTCTCGGAGGATCGGCGAAAAATGGTTCCGTAAAAGTCGATTTCATCGGACGATGTCAGTTCGCGAGGATCGTCCGGCTGCGTGTAGGTTCCGCGCTCCATAGAGTTGCTTAAAAACGTTTCCTGAATGGAACGCAGGTTCGCGAATTTCTCATCGTCAACCTCGAATACCCGCGAGACATCGAGTTTGTTCACCCCCGGTCGAGCGGGACGGGTACCTGCCGCATTTTCAGCGTACATTGTGGCTGGCCCTGGTCCGGCATCCATCGCGATGAGGGCGACCTTCCTCTTGCCGAGTTGCTTGATGCCGGCTTTGCTCGCGTCACTGGCGTCAACGCCAATTCCTGCACGCAGAAACTCACGCTCGTCTACTTCCTCAAGTGTCGAAAGCACTCCTGCGGGCCCAAGATCGAACGCATGATTATTGGAAAGAGCCAGTGCGCTAAAGCCAATATCCTTCAAATTATCTAACACGACAGGTGGAGAGCACTGGAAATAGGTGCCTTTCATCGGCCACCCACCATGCCGGCCGAGTATCGTGGTTTCTAAATTCGTGAATGAGGCATCGGCTTGCCGGATCAGTTCTTTGATCGTGGCGAAGCCGTCGTCCGATACATGCCGAATATCGTGGTAGATGAGGGACTGTCCGGTGAGGGCGAGGGTGAACGGCGAAGGCATGATTGAGTATCAACCCCTGTATAGGCAAATGTCATTAGCGGCCACTTTTTGTGGCAACCGATCGACTGCGGAGAAAGTGTTGGCTAGTTCCTTGATCCGGTAAGGATCGGCCGTACGGATTTACGACAAGCGCGGGTAGTTGGTTGCGGGTGCGCAACGTCCGAGCTGGGGTCGGTACAGTTCCTGCCAGAGGCACGGAAATACGAATGCCGCATATGTGCTTTTCTAACGTTATAGTGCGCAATTTTTAGAGCTGTGTCCCCTGTGTTCGATTGTGAACTATCCGCTCTGCCAGGGGATAGGTGTTGCTGCATGCGTCACGTCAGCGTTCTCTCTGATGCGTCTGATCCACTGGTTTTGTTACGCCAGACGATGGGGAGAATCGGGAAAACGGTCAATTTATTAAGTTTTTGTGACACCCTATTAATTTTACTGATATAGCGGCCAAACGGAGCCTCTGGCTCCGCGGCCACCAATTCGGACAAAGGCAATGGAAGAGATTTCCGGCCGAAACAGCAAGGCTGGGTTCAGGTCCGCTCAGATTTTTCGGGAGATCATGAGGACCGGTTCTACGAGGCGGGCCGCCCGAGAACTCGGGATTACCCAGTCGGCCGTAAGCCAGCATCTCAAGCTGTTTGAAGAAGCTGTTGGTGAGAAGCTTTTTGCGCGAGATCCCCGCGGCCTTGTTCCAACCACGCGAGCCATCGAAATTTACAACCGCATAGACAGATATTTTGAGACGCTAGGGCACATCGAGAGGGAAATCACCGACTCTTTCAGCGCCAAGAGAAACCTCCTGACGATTGCCGCACCGCATATATTCTCGTTGAGACTCATCCCCAAAATAATTCTTGCGCTAAATAGTCTAGATTCGACTCTAGAATTTCATTATAGGGCGCAGCGATACGACGAGATAGCACAAAGCGTTGTGACGGGAGCGGCCGATATCGGGATTTCCCGGCTGCCGTTAGATGAACGCTTCTTTGAGTGGAAGATAGTCGCCGAAAGCAAGAGTGTCTGCGTGTTGCAACCCGACCATCGCCTTGCTGAAAAGGACATCATAACTGTTGACGACCTCTCAGGGGAGCCCCTTATCGTTCTAGAGAGAGAATACACTTCTAACAAATTGGGTCTATTGACATACGGGCGGAGAGAACTTCCTTTATTGCCGAAGGTTCATTCGGACACAATAGGATTGGATGCTTCTTTTGTCGCATATGGTTTAGGCATTGCAATAGATAATGAATTTGTTGCACAGCAATATCAAATGTTTGATGTGAAAGTCGTGCCTTTTGAGCCGTCAGCGAGATACAATTACGTGGTATTTTGGCGCCGCGGCAGCGATAATATTTCGCAAACGTCGCCAATTGTGGATACTTTCGTGGAGGTGATCCACCGTGAACAATCGTTCGGGCGCGAAGGGCCCAAGGCGGCTTTCCACCCCCATAGCATCTAATGCCGGAAAAATTGTACCTGAGTTGCTTTCGGTCGATTGCAGCCGTGACATCCCTCCTTTTGGAGAGCTTCAGCACGCAACGTCCGGGTGCCAACAACCGCCCTTTGTCTTGGGGTATTTGAAAAATTCACCTTGCCTGCTATGTTGTCTAGAATCCATTTTTGTTAAACGGATCTGCGGGGAACCCCGATGACGAAGACAGCTGTACGGATGCGTCGCGGCCAAGGGCCAGTGGGCAAGCGGACGAGAACCCATCCCAAACTGGCTGAGAAATTGCAGATGCGTAGATTGGCCAGGATTAACGCCGTCCTGCAGAGGGCGGAAGAATCCGGCCTGCGCGCTGAGAAGGACGGCAGGATTGCGGGGCGGGTGAGTGCTGATCTAATCAAGAGGGCCAAGGCTCGAACCGGATTGACGTCTGATACCGAGCTCGTCGAATTTGCATTGGCCAATGTGGCTCTGGAAGACAACTTCGCCGAGACCTTCAGGAAAACACGGGGGACTGTGGATCCGACGCTGAAGCTCGGATTCTGAATTGGCCGATTTCGACTTTGGTGCGGCCTTAAGGTGGTCGCGATTTGATCCTCAAAAAACCTTGAGCCGCCGCCCCGACACGGAGCTGCCGATCATCGGCAACCTCGTCGGGGCGGGGCAAGAACTGCTGCTGGACACCTGCGTCTATATCGACGGTTTGCAAGGCCGGGCGCCTGACGCAGTTGCCGACCTCCTCGATGTCAGGCAGGTCAACCATAGCACCGTAGCGATCCAGGAGCTGGTGCACACTGTAGGCGTGCTTGATCCGAAACACTCGGGCACGAGTAAAGCTGTCAAGCAGATCGGGAGCATGATCAAGGACATGCCGTCCCATCGGGTTTTTGCACCAGATCCCGATGTCTTGGGCCGAGCCGCCCTTCTCTCAGGAATGCTGTGTCGCCTCCAGGGCTACAAGCACGATTCCAAGCTTCGGGCGCTTCAGGACTGCGTGCTGTTCCTGCATGCGCAGAAAATGGGATTTTCCGTTCTAACGGGCAACGTCAGTGATTTCGACTATTTGCTGCAGTTAATTCCGACGGGTCGGGTTTTGATGTATCGGCCAATCTGAGTATAGCCGCCTTCCGCGCTTCTGGGCGAAGGCGGCAATGACTTGGCCATCTTCCGCAGTCGCCTGACCCGGGACTCCTATTCGCCATGCAGGACGGCTCGAAGACCTGCGGAAGCCCTGGTCCGTTCCAAAAGCTCAATGCCAGACTTTCGTTATCGACAGGCAGGCCGCGCCATGATTTGGATGGGTCAAAGCGTCCAGATTGTCCATAGCCGATCTTAACTGTTCTTCCCAATCAATGTGACGAGAGACAATTCGGTCAGAAACTCCAATCCTCTCGCTGACAGGAGCTAGTGCCATCGAACTGGTCACACAACGCGGCCTTGGCCCGGTGATGAAAATCGCCGGGCGTGTTGCATAAGGCTGCAAGATTGGAGCGCATGACTTCTGCTTCGGATCCGCATGTCCTGATAGACGTGTGTTGTTCGGTCGAGCCGCGCCGGCTGGCTTGCTGTGGCGTCTCCCCCTTCACCACGCGGAATCGACATTGCGCGTTTTCCCCTCCTGCACCCGGCGCCTAATCAGGCGACTATTTTCACAGCCAGGATAGCCTCCCATCTGCAGAGCTCCCGCCAGGCCCGGCAGCGCTAGGCGCTTTCCGAAACGTCCAGTCACGTTTTCAACGCGCGTGTTGGAAACGGTGAATCGGCGACACATTTCCGCCACGGTTTAGCCGCGCCGAAGCCACAATTTCCCACGACATAGCCGGCGTTGCCCTAGACGGTTCGGTCCGGCACCGGCTCAACAAGCCCCCCCGCCCTAGGGTCAGTGCCGGATCGAACCACCCTCTTCTTGAGGGACACAGGTCCGAGCCTGAATGTGCTCAGCAGAAGTAAGCTGGTCCACTTCATGGCGAGGCGGTCTCCCAATCGCACAGGGCTGCAAACACCTGCACAGCAATAATGGTTTGCGGCGCGCGTCGGCTTGAGGCGACTTAGGCCAGCTCTACGATGCCTTAGTGTGAGCGACTCATTCAAAGTAGCAAAACTGACGCTAGTCACCAAGCAAGCTTGCATGCCGGTCGCCGCTGTCGATGCTGCCATAATATTTGGTGCCCTCAACCGTGCCTGATGATCCTACGATCTCGTAATGTTGCAGTGATCTGTTAGATCTCGTCACTGCGACTTGGCTGTGGCTGCAGATCCGCTCACTGTTGCCATAGGCTGCGGCCGAAATAACGTTGGAACCGCGTTCGCGACTTCCCCACGTGAAAACACGCTGACCGTCTATGTTGCTCTCTGCGTCGGGTCGCCCGCCCAGGATGTGAAATGCAGCTTTGCAGGATCGAAGGCGCGGGCCACGCAATGTATCCCTCTCATGTTCGTCCCTGCGATTGCTCTCCCTAAGTGTGCGTGCTCAGAGCGTAATAGCGCCCCGATCGCGACGGTAACCTGAAAACTCCTTGAGCCTTGATAAGGCGCTCAATTCGAGCTTGTGCCCAAGAACAGGCCTGGCGTCGGCCAGGATGGCTGCGTGCGCGAGTCATGCCATCGCGTCTGCGCTTCGGCGCCACTTGAACCCTCCTTTATCCCCTTGCATCCGATCGAGGTGCAGCTGAAGAAACTGACCGTCTTTGCGTAGTTGAAGTTTTCCTGAGCCCTGCACCGTCGTGGGGCGGGGAAGGAGAGGGGATGTTGCAGCCAAGCAAGTAATGTCGATGGCGCGCCTGCATCATGGCGTTGGAGCGGAAGGCTGCGTGGCCATTGCAGCCGGTCATGTTGCTGCGGAGCTGGCGCTGAATAGGCCGTCCGTTCCGGGGTGACTGCGCCAGGCGACCTCCCGTTGAGAAACCCCCGGGCACTAAGGCGTTGAACATGTCGCTGTCGCCCAGCTGACGGTTGGCTCGCCAGCGGCTGGGGCTAACGACCGGGCACTCATAGGCGACAGGCGGCCGGGCCGAGGACGGGGCGGCATTGCGCGATGCCGTGCTGCCCGCCAGCGCGATCTTTCCCGCCCGTCCTTTGCACCTCGCCTGTCACCGGCCCCGTGGCGAGATTACCATGAGTCTGCAGCAGGAAGTCCCTGGATGGTGGCAAGGCACGGTGGTGCTATTGGCGGCCGCGCAAATTGCCGGTCAGGTCGGACTGATTTCCCTGCCAGGCAGGCATGAGAGCTCGGCCGCGGCTGATCAGCCGGAGCGGGCGATGGTCGTCGTAGCAACCCTCGATCATCCCCCCCCTGCGCTCAAAGGAGAAGCTGCCGCGAGGATATCATCCCGGGCTCTTACAACGACCGGAAGGAGGAGGCGACAGAGCCGGGGCGTACCATTCATGCGCTTTGGCAGAAGTCACTCACAGCATTTGATGCCAGCCTCGTCATCTTGGCTGGGACGGGACCGGAACCTTCTGCCAGACTACAACTGTAACACCATATCGGTTCAGCAGGTCAGGCTTGGGTGATAACCTCATAGAATAACGACTTTGGAGACCGAGCAATGGATCGCGATAACAAACGGGCACGCGCAGCTGCAAGTTCATCCCAAGCCAGGGAACAAGCCAGGGAACCCTCTACCATCCTGTCCCTTACAGAGGGGCCATTAACGCAGGTGGCAGAACGGCTGGTAACCGCTAACCCGCGCGATACAGCGCGAAATCTTGCAGGCTTCAAAGGCCTCGGGAAGGAAGCGCGAACAGCCATTCGGGGCAGTCAACCCGGGCAAGAAACTGAACTCGCAAAATTTGAAAGGCGCGGCAATCAGCTCGGACGATCAGCCGTCGAGCTGACCTGGAAGCTGACATCCGAATTGGGGTACCAGCCGGACAACGTTGCATTGGAGCAAGTCAGAGCGGTCAGCAATATAGCCAATTACCTAACGCCACACATGCAAGATGCTGTTGTCAATCGCATTGGCAACATGGATCCGGCCTCGCAAGCTCTCGGAGCTCTTAACGTTGCGCCCAATTTCGGCAAGTTCAATAACGAAAACCAATCTCGCATTCTTGATCAAGCCGTTGAATTGATGTCTGATCCGAACGGCAACATCAGGATGGTGGCACAGAATGCTATTTTTCAGGCGTATCACCAGATGGATCCAAATCAACAGGCCCAAGCTCACGCAGTTCCCGGCCTGGAACCCATCTTGCGGCAAATGCCTCCGCCGCAGCATGCACAGGAACGGCATGCGGATCTGGACGCCCACATAGCAGGGCTTGAGGCTGCGGTTCATGCGACAGGCACGCAAATCTCCTATGAACAGCTGCAGCGGGGTGGTCTAATAGGGCAGGCCATAAACCGCAGCTACAGTCAGGCCCGAGCGGACCTGCAGGAGTCCACCAGAAACAGGGATCGCGGGGGTCGTTGAGGTCTCGGCAACGGTATAGACGCTTTGTCTCCCGAATTCCGTTCACGGCCTGGCTGTTTCCAAGTCGCTGGCCGTTGACGCACTAACTTGTGTAACTTTCAAAAAACCACGTCTGCCGGGTGGTGCGATGCAGCCATTGCGCCACCTGCCTCGGCATCGATCTGTCGAGCGGCGACATCGCGACGTCGGTTCGGTGTCTGAGGCCGCACCATGAGCTGCGGCAGGCAATGGAACAATGCCTTCAACCAAAACGACGACCCCCAACCTAGCCGTTAGCATCGCCTGCTCGCTCGCCGTGGGCTTCTGTGCGGCAAGTCTGTACGCAACCTTCCGCCACGGCGGTGGCGGCGAGGCCTTGATGGCGTTTGATGTCCGTGCCTTTTGGTTTGAGACGCCCTTCTATCTGGGTTTCGCAACCCCCGTCTTCTATCGGGGCGCGGCTATCGTGCTCTCGACATCCGTGGTCGTCTTGCTGATTCAGCAGGTCGTGTTGCGCCGCAAGCTCGAACACCACGGGACGGCTCGTTGGGCTCGAGTGGATGAAATGCGACGCACCGGATATCTGCGACGATACCGTGGCGTGAAAGGACCGGTATTTGGGAAGACGAGTGGCCCTTTCTGGCCTGGCTACTACCTGACCAATGGCGAGCAGCCTCACAGCCTCATCGTTGCACCGACCCGCGCTGGCAAGGGCGTCGGCGTAGTCATTCCAACGCTACTTACATTCAAAGGCTCAGTGATAGCTCTGGACGTCAAGGGGGAGCTCTTTGAGCTCACCTCGAGGGCGCGCAAAGCCGCAGGCGATGACGTGTTCAAATTCGCGCCGCTGGATTCGGAGCGGCGCACGAACTGCTACAATCCACTGTTGGACCTTATAGCGCTGCCTCCACAGCTCCAATTCACGGAAGCCCGCCGCTTGGCCGCAAACCTGATTACGGCCAAGGGGGAAGGCGCGGAAGGTTTCATCAGCGGCGCGCGAGATATCTTTGTCGCGGGGATCCTTGCCTGCATCGAGCGGGGTACGCCGACAATCGGCGCCGTCTATGATCTCTTCGCCCAGCCGGGGGAGAAGTTTAAGCTCTTCGCGCAACTCGCGATGGAGACCCGGAACAAAGAGGCTCAACGCATCTTCGACGACATGGCGGGGAACGACACAAAAATACTGACCTCCTACACGTCAGTGCTCGGCGATGGCGGGCTCAATCTCTGGGCGGATCCCGCTGTTAAGGCGGCCACAAGTCGCTCGGACTTTTCGGTGTATGATCTTCGCCGTCGCAGAACGTGCATCTATCTTTGCGTTGGTCCGAACGACCTTGAGGTGATCGCGCCTTTGATACGCTTGTTTTTTCAGCAGATCGTTTCAATTCTACAGCGGTCGCTGCCCCGCCCGGAGGAAAAGCACGAGGTTCTCTTCCTGCTCGATGAGTTCAAGCACTTGGGTAAGCTGGAGGCGATCGAGACCGCAATTACGACTATCGCGGGCTACAAGGGGCGTTTCATGCTCATCATCCAAAGCCTTTCGGCACTGACAGGGGCTTATGGAGAGGCTGGCAAGCAGAATTTTCTCAGCAATACCGGCCTGCAAGTGTTCATGGCAACGGCCGATGACGAGACCCCAAATTACATTTCCAAAGCCATCGGTGAATACACGTTTGAAGCCAAATCGATTTCCTACAGCCAGGCGCGAAGATTCGATTGGAACATTCAGAATTCGCATCAAGGTGCACCGCTGTTGCGTCCCGAACAGGTTCGGCTGCTCGACGACGACTACGAGATCGTTCTCATCAAAGGTCTGCCACCATTGCAATTGAGGAAGGTGCGATATTTTTCGGACCGCATTCTGAAACGCATCTTTGAAGGCCAGACAGGCGCCCTCCCGGAGCCGGCACCGTTGACGGAAGCAGAGGAGGAACTCTCCACAGACTTTCGACTCGATGAGCCGCCGCGTGGATTGGCGCAGGAATTTAACGATACCGTTTGATGTGAGGCTAGTGTGGACCCGCGAAAAAATCCATCCCGTGCAACAGCTTTGCCGCAGGACGCCGGCTTGGAAGGGCGGCAAGCGGGCGAGGCCCGGCGAGTGAGCGTGGAGCAGCAAGTGGCCGAGGCGTTCCGGCCGATGTTCGATGATCGAGCCGACGAGGCGCACAATGAAGGGGCCGTTCTGCGAGTGGAACAGGGGCTCCGCGACGTGCTTCACCAAGAGCAGAATGATCAAGCCGCTCAGCCAATCGTAGCTGCCAGCCAACAGCAGATCCGACCCTTGTCGGATGCGCTTGACCAGGGCAACCACCGGCCACAGTTGGTCATCGTCAATGGTGAACATTTCACAGCGCTGTGGCCAGCGGAGAGGCTGGCGGCCCTGAATGCGCGGCAAGCCGTCGCCCTTCACCAGCAGCCGAGCCAAATCGGCCATTCGGGCGGCCGCGTGCCGATGCAGCCCCTCATGCAGCGGTTGGCTGAATTGCCATTGGCAGGGCTACCAGTTCAAGGCGCAAGGGCCGAACACATCAGAAGGATGCATGTGCAGGCCGCGCCCTCCGCAAAATTTGAAGCGCCCTCCGCTGCTATCGGGAGCTCCATTACCGTCTCGTTCGCCCTCCCCAAAGGCGTCTCCCATGGAACTCAACGCGTCCCACAGGCGATGCTCTCTTCCTCGGACCGCGATGGCCGCTTGCCTGATGCGGGTCCGGCCCGGCAAGTGGGCATTGAGCAGCACGTGGCCGCGCCGCGCCGCTCCAATCCGGCTCCTGTCGCGCCTCGAGTACGTCGTGACCCCAGCTATCGCCATGTGTCCGACGAACACTGGAACGTTATTGATAAGGCGATCGCCCAGGCTGCGGATTCTCAGCAAGGCTATAGCAAGAGTAGGCTTCAAGCTTACACTTATTCGCTTCGCCGATTGGCGAATCATTTCGGCGAGCGCGGCCAAGCGAATGATCTAACAAATCACCAATCCCTGGTCGACCACCTCGATACTTTCTTTTCGGACTACCCTGATATGAAGCCGGCGTTGAACGTCCTGCGTGCGTATCATGAGCCGGACTATTCAGTTGCTGACCGGCCGGTGCCCGCAAAGGCAGACGCGCACCTCCTGGAACAAGCGGCCGGTGACAGCGGGTTGGCTTCAGGCACCCGTGTTATCTATAGTCGTAGTCTTCGCAAATTTTCTGCGGCGCTTGACAAACAGGGTCAGACGATCACTGGGCTGGATCACGATGAGCGGGCGAAAATCGCCGAGAGCTTGTACCCAGACGATCGCTATCTCAGCTACGCGCTAGAGCGGATTCGCAAAGCGGACTCATACGCGCTTGCCAAGGCGAACCTATCGCTGTTCGTTGATCGAGCCGACGTGGTGCCAACCAATACAGAGGCGCTTGTGCGAATCGAGCAGGGGTTGCTCGACGCGCTTCAGGAAGGGCAGAATGATCAAGCCGCCTCGTCTTTTTTCAACAATCAAAGCATGCCCGCTGGACGGGATAACCTCAACACAAGCATGTCGGACGCTTTCGCAAGCTCTGGATGGGCCGGAGTTCAGGCCGCCGCTCCGCCAGTCCTAGCTGCCAGCCAACAGCAGATACAGCCCTTGCCGGATGCGCTTGATCAGGGCGCCCACCGGGCACCCCGGGGGGTCGTCACCAACAATGAACATTCCACAGCGCTGTGGCCAGCGGAGAGGCTGACGGCCCTGAATACGCCGCAAGTCGTCGCCTTTCAGCAGCAGCCGAGCCAAATCGGCAATTCAGGCGGCCGCGTGCCAATGCAGCCCCCCATGCAGCAGTTCGGTGAATTGCCCTTGGCTGGGGTACCCGTTCCAGGCACAGGGGCCGAGCCCATCAGAAGGATGCAGCGGGCCGCGCCCTCCGCAAGGTCTGAGGCGCCCCCCGCGGCGATCGAGGACCTTATAGACCTTTCGTCCGCCGTCCCCAACGGCTTCTCCCATGGGACTCAACGCGTCCCAGAGGCGATGCTCCCTTTTCTCAATCACCATGGCCTCTTGCCGGATGCCGACAAGCCGGAATGGAACTTCGATATCAAAGGTCACGGCTACACCGCCCTGATGCCGGAGGGCGGCAACGCCGTTTGGCTCGTCCATCGCGGTGCGATCAGGGAAGCTGCAGCGGCAGCAGTACCGGCAAGGGCTCCAGAACCCGCCTTGCCAGCGACGCAGTCAGACACCTATCGCGGTGTTCCGTTGGTCGATCTGACCACCTCCTCCGAGGCTCACATCGCAGCCCTTCCGTCAGGCTCGTTCAACCTCCCCGAAGGGGCGGTGCTCGGCCCCGACCTGCTGGGTGACGCCCATATCAGCAGGGATTACCAGTTGCTGGCGCAGAGCCTGCAGATGCACCACCCAGCACTCGCCGCCCGAACGCGGCTAGTGGATTCCTTGGTCTCCCAGCAACTGCGCCGTCACGACCGGGACCCGAACCCTATAGTGCTGTCCATCTATCATCAAAACGACGTCGCAGCCGACTTCGTGTTCCTGCCTGTGAACAGTGGCGATCCCATCGCTACGGCGGAGAATGATGGACGCAACGAGCATTGGTCGCTGCTGCTCGTAGATCGCAGCGATCCGGATAAAGCGGTTGCCTATCACTACGACTCCATCCGTCGTGGCGATGGACTGCCATACAATGACGCGCCTGCACGAGAGCTCGCAGCCAGACTGGAAGTGACCACCGTGGTGACACCCGCCATGGCCCTGCAGAACAACGGTGTTGATTGCGGCGTGTTCGTGGTGGACGGCACGCGCTCGCTGGTTGAGAGATTGGCGAACCAAGACTTGCCAGACCCGCAGCGGCCGCTGCACCTCGAGGCCCTCGTCCCCGATCGGCAGGCGCTGCAAAACCGACTGTGGCAGGGGCGCTTGCCCCACGAGCTTGCAAGCCCCGCGGAAGCGTTTGGAGCAGCCGGGTCGCAGGTGCGACACGCGGTGTTGCAAGCGCAGCAAGCCCGACAAGTCGCGCCAGCCTCGTTTGAACGGCACGTGAGCAGGACTCGCCACGCCCAGGCCGAGCTGACGAGTGCACTTGAAAGGAGCAACCGCGTGAACAGCGGGGGCGTCATCATAAACAATGAACACTACACAGCGCTGTTGACACCGGCGAAGAGGCAGAGGACTGAAAATCCGCAAATCCTCAGCACGGGGCCGCAAGCGAGTGCAGCAAACACGTCGTCCATCAGGCAAGACCCCGATCAAGCCCGAGCGGACCTCATGACTTCCTACAGAAGCAGAGAGCGCTCCGACGCGGGGCGTTGAGCTCGATGGCCGCGATGAAGCAGAACAGCTCTTTTGGCGACCACGTCCCAACAGCTGGCTGCGCAGGCCGGCTCGAGGTTCTGGACGGTCCGACGGGACGGCGGGTTCGCTCGGAGGCCGACAGAGCCCGGATTGCCGCCGAGAGCCTGATGCCGGAGGTGCAGGTGGCGGCGGTCGCCCGCAAGCATGGCGCGACCCGCCGATTGGCGGCGTCGCCTTCGTCAGGGACAACTGGCACTGCAGAAAGCATGGCGCCGATGTTCGCGCCGCTGATGGTGGACGAATCGTCGGCGCCTCAGCGGACGATGAGGCCACCGAATCGGCGCAAGCGCGAGGGTGGAAATTGTGATCGACGACATGGTGATCCGAACGACGGTTGACCTCGAGCAGCTGTCGCAAGTGATCCGAGCGGTTCGGGCCTCGCGATGATTGCACGGGCGCCGAACTGAAGATCTACGTGGCGACCCGGCCGGTTGACTTCCGGCGCGCCATGGACGGATTGGCATTGGCTGTGCAGGAGATGCTAGGCCTCGACCCCTACTGCGGGGGCGGCCTTCGTCTTCCGGGCCAAAAGGGCTGACAGGATCAAGATTTTGGTCTGGGATCGCACCGGCCTTGTGCTCATTCACAAGCGGCTCGAGGCTCGAAGTTCGTCTGGCCGCAGGTTCGCGACGGGGTGATGCGCATGTCGCCGGCGATGTCCCCGGCATTGTTAGAAGGGCTGGACTGGAGACTGGTTCGGCCCCGAGCGGGCACGGCGTCCGCAATTGGCCGGATGAGTGTGGCACGGTGACTCAGCTGCGTTGTCTCCGTGGCGTTCTCGGAGATCACGTGGTTGATTTCAGTGCATGAATCTGACGGTTCTCCAGGAAGAGAACGAGCGTTTGAAGGCGCTCCTGGCCCAGACGCAAGCGACCCTGGCCGAGCACCAGGCTGCCTTGGCTGAATCCGAAGAGGCGCGGCGTCGCCTGGAGACCATCGTCGGTCAACTCAATCACGAGAAGTTCGGCGCCAGGTCCGAGAAGCTGCATCCCGATCAATACCACCTGCCGCTCGAAGACGTGGAGATCGCGCAGGGCGTGCTCGACGCCGCGCAGGAAAGGGCGCAGCGGGTCATCCAGGGTCGTTCGGACGGCGCGTCCGGTTCACGCCCGCGCAACCGTGGTCACTTGCCGGCTCATCTGCCGCGAGTGGAACGGATCATCGAGCCCACAGCACGCTGTGCCCCTGCGGCTGCGGCGAGATGGCTAAGGATCGGCGAGGATGTCAGCGAGCGGCTCGACGCGATCCCGGCGCAGTTGCGCGTGCTGGTCACGCGCCGCCCGAAATACGCTTGCCGGCGCTGCTCGAGCGCGGTCGTGCAGGCGCATGCGCCCGAGCATATCGTGCCCGGCGGTCTGCCGACCGAGGCGCTAATCGCCCAGGTCATCGTCGCCAAGGTCGGTGATCATTTGCCGTTCTACCGGCAGGCCGAAATCTACGCCCGCCAGGGGCATCCAACTGGATCGCGCCACACTGGGCAATTGGGCAGGCCGGGCCTGCTTCGATCTCAAGCCGATAGCCGAGCACATGCGCCGGCGTCTGGCTGACGCGGATCGCCTGTTCATTGACCCTGTGAGGGCTATGACCGGCTGACATGCCTGGAACGGCCGCAAGGACCGTGACTGCTCGTCCATTGCTGGAGCCGCCTGCGCCGACGGTTTGCGAGCTGGCGCGTAACACCAAGTCCCCGATCGCCGAAGCGGCGATACGCCGGATCGCGGCGTTCCACGCTATCGAGGCAACAGTGCGCGGCGCATCGCCTCAAGCCCGGCTTGCCGCTCGACAGGATTATTCCGCGCCGATCATCGCCGCCCTGAAACCATGGTTGGACAAGCAACTGTCGATGATCTCCTCCGGCTCCAGGTTGGCCGAAGACATCCGCTATGGGCTCGCTCACTGGGAGGGGCTCACCCGCTTCCTCGACGACGGCTGGCTCGAGCTCGACATCAACCCAGTCGAAAACGCCATCCGTCCAGTATGCTTTGATCAGAAAAAATGCTCTGTTTGCTGGCCATGAATTTGCGCCCGAAAACTGGGCACTGCTCGCATCCGTCGTGGCCACCTGCAGGCTCAACGACGTCAATCCCGTTGCCTACCTCGCCGAAACTCTCGACGCCATCATCAACGGCCATCCGCAGAGCCAGATCGAGGAACTCATGCCCTGGCGATTCCGGAAAACGTCAAGCCCAAATCCATAGGCGATCGGCGAGGCGCTTACGCTCGACAAGGCGATTCACACTTCTCAAATTGGGTCTCTCGCGCTTCGTTGGGAGGGTCGCATCGCGATCGGCAGCAACACCGTCGAGCGCTCAATCCGTGCGATCGGGCTCAAACGACAAGAACGCGCTCTTCGCTGGCTCGAACTGCGGTGCCCAAACAAGGGGCGATGATTGCATCGCTGAGACCCGCAAGCTCAATGGTGTCCAGCCACTCGGCTATCTCGCCGCCGTCCTCACCAGCATCGTCAACAGCCATCCCAACAGCCAGATCGACGACCTACGCCTTTGGCCTGTACCCCGGCGCCGAGCTAAAGGCCGTGGCCTGAGAACACCGCTTTGGCTTGATCACCCTCCTCGTCAGCAATTGCCAGAATCGCCCCTGTCACGCGGCCAAGGTGCCTCCGTAGCTAACGTCCACGTCAGCGTTGAAGAAGTACCCCGCACCACGACTCGTCTTGACCAGGCGAGGATTGGCCGCATCAGCCTCGAGCTTCCGGCGCAAGCGCAAGATCAGGACATCGATACTTCGATCGTAGACCTCTTCACCACGCACACGGCTCGCGAGCAAAAGCCGTTCTCTGGATAGTACACTGCGGGGGTTCTCCAGGAACGCGATCAGGAGATTGAACTCACATGCGGTAAGCTTGACCTCGCCACGCTCTGCACAGATCAGCCGCCGCTGTTTGACGCTGAGCTTCCAAGCTCCAAACCGGAATGAGCGATGATCTTTCGTTCGCGGACTGGAAATGCGCTGGCGTAGCGCTACGCGAATGCGGGCCAGGAACTCGCGCAGGCCGAAAGGCTTGGGAATGAAATCGGTTGCGCCGAGCTCCAGTGCAACGACTTTTTCGGCCTCATCGAGCCGGTCGCCGCTGATCACTATGATAGGCAAATCCGATTTTGTCGCCAGCTTGCGGACGATCGCAAGCCCATCCTCACGGCCCAGGTTGAGGTCAACGACCACGAGGTCGACCGGCTCATGAGATAGAACGTGGTTGAACTGCTTGCTATCGTTGACTGCAGTCACCTTCAACGCATGCATCATGAGATACTCGGCGATGAGGCGTCGCATTGCGGCATCATCGTCAATGACAAGAACATGTTTCAACGGCTCACCTTCAATCTTGAATCCCCTTGATTCCAAAGCTGTTGCCCGGCAACCTTCTGGACCAACCCACCACAGCTGCCCCTGCTGCCACGCGCCGTTGCGTGCGGCCAATGTGAGGCCGTTGCTCGTCCTGGTCTTTCATCCACAGCCAAATGACCGCATCAAGTCAGTCCGTGACCAGGAGACCAGGTCCAGTCGCCGGCATGACCCTGCCGTGCGATCCTTCAGCTCTAGCTCGAGCTCACCTGCTGGCCCGGCAACAGCACTCGACTTCGACGGCACGGACGCCCAGTTTCCTGCCGTGTCCTTGAGTCGCCGCGGTTCTGGCGATGGCGGAGCTGCATCAACTCGAAATCCTGCCGCTCGTGCGTCCGGCTCCGAAGCGGTGGCGGAGCGCGGCGTTTGATTGATCGCAGAGGCGGTGGGCGCAAGAGCGGCCGTGTCGCTGCTGTAGCCTTGGGCCATGGTATGTCTCCTTCCAAGCGAGTTCTTCCCGGGGGGAGGGGCCGGCGTTCCAAACCCTGGTCCGCGCGACCGGCAGGTCGGTTGCGGTTACGGTTCCGAGCTAGCATTATCAGTTGAACGCGACACCTCCCTTTGAGCTGGTCACTATTCTTGTCGGCAGCGGCCTCGGACGCCGCCAAATGGGGTGCGGCTCGCCGAACAGCTGAATCAGGCTCGCACCAAGATGGGCTGCGCTGCTGCGTTTCCGCGCCCCGCGGACGGCCCCCTCCAGCCAGCGCAGACGAGCTCGCGATGTCAACCGATGGACCTGCCCGTGCAGGGCCACGCATGGCTGTCTCTTAAAGAACTGGCAGCATACCGCAACGTGGGGACTGGCGCCTTCTTCGGCCCTCTCGCTGGACCGACCCACGGCATCCGCAGCCTGGACTAGCCTCGATGCTCTCCTTGATTCGACCTTGGCAGAAGATTCCATCACCATCCTGCCGCCGAAGCCGCGGCTTACAGTCCAAAAGCAACAGGCGACCGGGACGGGCAATCCCGCACAGGACTCGTCGCACCAAGATCCTTTGCATGTCGCTGCTGGCTAATCGGATCCGCCAACCCGCGCTTGCGCAAGATGCTCACCCACACTGCCACGATCAAGGTCTTTGTTTCAGTTGAAGCCGAAAAGCTGAACTTGAACATCACACAGTAACAAACCGCCCCGATAAGCGTGTTCCGGACAGGGCCAGAACCCGTCGGGCAGCTTGGAAAGGTAGGTGATAGGGAATGTTTATTGCAGTTTGGCCGCTGGCCATCGTTCTGTTGACATCCATGTCACTCCCAGCCGAGCCCGCCCCACTTTCGCCCCGTGAGTTCCACCGCCTGTCACGCAAATGCGCTCCCTGGGTCGCGCCGTCCACCCTTGCCGCGATTGCCAAGATTGAAAGTGGCTTTGAAACGCTGGTGGCTCATGACAACACCACAGGTGAGCAGCTTCGCTGGATAGACCACCTGCAAGCCACGCGGGGCATCAAGGACCGACTCGAAGCACAACATTCCGTCGATGTTGGATTGATGCAGATAAACAGCAACAACTTTCCCACGCTCAATCTCACGCCGGAAAAGGCTTTCGAGCCCTGCGCCTCGCTTTCGGCCGCCGCCCACTTGCTTGAAAGCCGGTATGCCGGCGGCGCGACTGCCCCGGCGCAGCAACTGGCGCTTCGCCGTGCCATCTCGGCCTATAACACGGGTGACGTCACGCGTGGCTTTGCCAACGGTTATGTACGCAAGGTCGAGTTGGCCGCAAAGGACATGTCAGAGACAACGCAGGAGCCGACCGCCCAAGATGCGCCACACCTTGAGGCACCGGGTCGGAAAGCAGTGCCGCCTCTGCTCCAACTGAACCAAAAGGCCAACCAAAAGCAGCCCCGCCAAAATTCCTGGGCCATCTGGGGCTCCTATCAGACAAACCGCTCCGGGGCCGATCCCTCCGGTCCGACAGACAGCCAGGCTGCCGATGAGCGGGAACCCTCGAATCCGAACAAACTCGTATTCGATTGAAACATGGAGATACAATGATCAAGCCACTCAAAATACTTCGTGCGCTTAAAACGCGTGTTCCTTCGCCTTTTTCCATGCTGCGAATGGCGGCTGAATACGCGCCGGCCGCTGCTGCGGGCGTGGCGTGGACGGTCTTCTCCAGCGGGCCGGCCGCGGCACAGGTGACCGGAGGGACGGATCCCGCCAAGATGGTCCAGAATATCTGCACCTTCATACTTGGTCCCTTCGGACAATCACTGGCCGTGCTCGGACTCGTGGCCATCGGGATCTCCTGGATGTTCGGTCGTGCTTCACTTGGCCTGGTTGCGGGTGTCGTTGGAGGAATCGTCATCATGTTTGGCGCCAGCTTCCTGGGCAAGGCGCTGATAGGCGCTGGCTGATGAGCGACCGGCTGGAAGTGAGCACCCTCTATGTGGCGGCGACACGCCCCGCACTGTTTTTGGGGGTGCCGCTGACGCTGGCCGGAGCGCTCATGATGTTGGCGGGACTCGTCATCATCATCCTTAAGAACCCGCTCTATGAAGTCGTGCTCGTGCCACTCTGGTTCGGAGCACGGCTGATTGTTGAGCGCGACTATAACGCCGCAAGCGTGGCGTTTCTCTATTTGCAGACCGCCGGCAGAAGCGTGGATGGGTCGGTCTGGGGCGGGGCGAGCGTCAGCGCCAATCCGATCAGAGTGCCGAAGCGCGGAAGAGGAATGGTGTGATGTTTGGCGCCAGTGGCAGGACCGAGAGATCTGGCGAGATCTACCTTCCGTATGTCGGTCATCTGAGCGACCAGGTTGTCCTTCTGGAAGATGGATCGATTATGGCCATGGCACATCTGAACGGGCTGCCATTTGATTTGGAAGACGCTGAGATGCGCAACTCGCGCTGCCGCGCGTTCAACACTCTCTTGCGCAACATCGCCGACGACAATGTCACGCTGTACGCCCATCTTGTGCGAAACAACGATGTGCCGGAGCCGGCATCGCGCCAGTTTCAAAGTGCATTCGCTGGCAGTCTGAGCGAGGCGTATGAGAGCCGTGTGCTGTCGGGCAAGCTATTTCGCAACGACCATTTCCTCACTGTCGTCGTGTTCCCCCGCACCGCAATCGGCAAGATCGGCTGGCGTAGCGCCAAATCGTCCAGAGGCAATGACAACGATCTGGCCACACAAATGCGAAGCTTGGAGGACCTCTGGCAGATCATTGCTGGCTCACTGGGCGGTTACGGTCTGCGCCGGTTGGGCATTCGTGAGAAAGGCGACGTGCTCTTCACGGAAATCGGTGAGGCGCTTCGGTTGATAATGACGTGCCGGTTTCTTCCGGTTCCGATGGTTAGCGGCTCACTCGGCGCCTCGATCTACACTGACCAGGTCATCTGCGGGAAGCGGGCGCTTGAGATTCGACGGCCCGGGGGCAGCTCGGTGGGGTCATTGTTTTCGTTCCGTGAATATCCGGCGACGACGCGGCCCGGCATGCTAAATCCCTTGCTGTCGGCCAACTTCCCGCTTGTGCTCAGCCAGAGCTTTTCCTTCCTCACTCGGCCCCAAGCTCATGCGAAGCTTAGCCTTAAGTCCAGCCAGATGACGAGCGCCGGCGACAAGGCTCTCACCCAGATCAATGAACTTGCCGAAGCAGAGGACGCACTGGCAAGCAACCAGTTCGTCATGGGTTCGCATCATCTGAGCCTGTGCGTCTATGCCGAGAGCCTCAACAGCCTTGCAGATCGCGCAGCAAATGCCCGCGGAAGGCTGGCCGATGCGGGCGCCGTTATCGTCCAAGAGGGTATCGGTATGGAGGCCGCGTACTGGTCCCAACTTCCGGGGAACAACAGGTGGCGCACACGCCCCGGGGCGATCACCTCGCACAATTTTGCCGGGCTCGTGTCATTTGAGAACTTCCCAAACGGTTCCGCATCCGGCCACTGGGGCAAAGCTGTTGCGCGCTTTCGCACGAACGGTGGAACTTCTTTCGACTACATCCCCCATGAGAATGACGTTGGCATGACGGCGATATTCGGGCCCGTCGGCAAAGGCAAGACGACGCTGATGACCTTTATCCTCGCGATGCTTGAGCAAAGCGTGGTCGATCGCGATGGTGCCATCGTCTTTTTCGATAAGGACCGGGGTGGTGAACTGCTGGTGCGGGCCACGGGGGGGACATATCTAGCCTTGCGCAGAGGCGCTCCGAGCGGCTTGGCCCCTCTGCGTGGACTGGACAACACCTCCGCCTCGTTGGACTTTCTGCGCGAATGGTTGATGGCCCTTATCGAGAGTGACGGCCGCGGTCCGATCTCGCCGGAGGAAAGCCGCCGACTAGAACGTGGCATTGTTCGTCAACTTTCGTTCGAACCCGTGATGCGCTCAATTGCGGGCCTGCGCGAATTCCTGCTGCACGGCCCCTCCGAGGGCGCAGGAGCACGGCTGCAGCGGTGGTGTAGAGGGAATGCGCTTGGATGGGCCTTTGACGGCGATGTCGACGAAGTAAGGCTTGATGCCTCCATCACCGGCTTCGACATGACGCAGCTCCTGGAATATGAGGAGGTCTGTGCGCCGGCCGCCGCATATCTTCTGCACCGCGTGGGCGCCGTTGTCGATGGCCGTCGGTTCGTCATGAGCTGCGACGAATTTCGCTTCTATCTGCTCAACCCGCAGTTCTCGGCTGTTATCGACAAGTTCTTGCTCACCGTCCGCAAGAACAACGGGATGTTGATACTTGCAACGCAGCAGCCCGAACACGTGCTGGAATCGCCGCTGGGAGCCAGTCTCGTTGCACAATGCATGACGAAGATTTTCTACCCGTCACCGACTGCGGACCGGGCCGCGTATGTCGATGGCTTGAAGTGCACCACGCAGGAGTTCGAGGCGATCCGCCACGGAATGGCAATTGGCAGCCGCAAGTTTTTGCTCAAGCGCGACAGCGGGAGTGTTGTTTGCGAATTCGACCTTGGCCAGATGCGCGAGTACGTAGCCGTACTCTCGGGGCGGGCCAACACCGTGCGCTTTGCCGACCAGCTTCGTGACCAGCACGGAGATGCCCCAAGCGGGTGGCTCGACGAGTTCATGGCTCGTTACCACGAAGTTCAAGACTGAAGGAGCATATTCATGAGATTTGCCAAACTTGTAGTGACGACGTTTGCTGTTTCCTTTCTGCTTAGCACACAGGCCAGGTCGCAATTAATCGTCACCGACCCGGCAGTGACAGTACAAGCGGGCCTAACAGCGGGTTCCACAGCGGCGATGCTTATAAAGTCAGCTCAGACGCTCGCTACCACGATCGAAATGGTAGAGATACTGAAGTCGTCATTTGCTGTCACGGGTCTGCTGGGCGCACTGAACCAGGGAAACCACTACCCATCGAGCAATAAGCTGGAGGGGCAGATGTTTGATGCTCGGGCGCCGGTTTCGACCATGGCGCGTACCATTGTGCAAGACCCAACCCGGAGAGTCACCGGCACCGATTCAGAAGCGAAACTGTTAGAGGGGCAAATCACTGGTGCCGCCAATGCGGCAGCTCTTGCAGCCGACACTCTGGACACAATGGACAAGCGCCTTAAGGCTAACGACAACACGCCTGGTCAGCTTTCGCGCTCGCGAAATATTGTGCAGGCCACCGTGACCAACGGTCTGGTCCTCAAGCAGATTCACGATGCGGTCATCCAAAATGTCGAGGCCACGAGTCTGCTGACGATGACCACTGCACAAGGCAGCCTTCACGCCGTGGAGGAGGCCGCCACGCAGCGTCGCGAGCGCCAGGACACCGCCAAGATGTTTGGCACACTGCCGTGAACCACGCAGAGTTCGTCCGGCTCAACTGGGCTGATCAGGGACAAATCAGGCTCAGGCCATGAATTTCAAGATTGCCGCGCCATTCACGGCCATACACACGATCTTTGATCTGGCCTTTACCTCAGGGCTGCACAACGTGCTTGAAAAGATCCAAGAGGCGGTCAGCGCACCTCTGGTTGCGTGTGTAACGCTTTGGATAATAATACAAGGCTGTCTGGTCATGCGTGGTCAAGTCGATGCGCGCGGGAGTATCTCGCGCGTAATCATGGTGTCGATTGTCGTTGCCCTGATCTTGGACCAGTCTAACTACCAGCAGTACATTGAAGCGTTCTTCGACGACACGATTCCAAGATTTGCTCACAAGATAAGTAGCAGCGACTTGCCATTCGTCGATATTCCTCGGAAGCTAGACTTTATGTTTGCTGCAAGCCAGTATGCTTTTCAGATGATTGCTTCCGAAATTGGGACAATGAATGGCCAGGACATACTTGCCTTCCAGGGAGCGCAATGGATTTTCTACGGCTCGCTGTGGACGGCGTTCGAGATCTACGATGCCGTTGGAATTCTGACGAAGCTGCTCTTGGCGATCGGCCCCCTGGTCCTTGTCGGCTACCTTTTTGATCGCACGCGAGACATGGCCACCAGATGGATCGGCCAACTGCTCTCGTACGGGCTGCTGCTTCTCCTTCTCAACATCGTTGCGACGATAGTTATTGCGGCCGAAGCAGTCTCGCTGACAGCAATGCTTATCATAATCAAAATGTCGGGCACGACAGCAGCCAAGATCATCGGGCTTTACGAGCTCGATATGCTCTTCCTCGCTGGCGACGCTCTGATCATCGCGCTTCCGACGATCGCCAGCAGCATCGCCGGCGGCTCTTTGGCAGGCGAGAACCGACCTCTTAGCAACCTCAACCGCTACTTTGCCAAAACGGCGGGTGGTTAATCAATCAACCGGTGCCAAAAACATGAAACGCTATCTACTGTTGCTAATCCTCGCTTTGGCGGCCTGCAAGACAACCGATCGGCTTGCGACCTGCACGGGTACGCCATTCCAACTGAACGCGGGACAATGGGAAACCACTCCTGAGGATCTTCAGGTCGAGTGCGCGGAAGAGCCCAAGTGAAATTTCCTGAACATGCCCTTCTGGTGGAGAGAGAAACGCTAGCCGCTCACTATAAGAAGGTGGAAGCGTTTCAAACTTCTCGAGCGAAGTCTGCGCGGCGCTTGTCAAAGGCGCTTATAGCCTTTGCCGCAGCGGCGGTCCTGGGAAATGTCGCCCAGGCATTTACCATCGCTGCCATGGTCCCGTTGGCCAAGCTCGTACCTGTGTTCCTCTGGGTGCGGCCGGACGGTACCGTTGACAGCGAAGTGTCAATCTCTCGACTGCCGGCAACCCAAGACCGAGCCGTCATAAACGCTTCGCTATGGGAATATGTACGCCTTCGCGAGGGCTACACGGCAGATACAGCCCAATACGCCTATGACCTCGTCTCCAGTTTCAGCGCACCTTCTGTGCAACAGCAATATCAAGATTTCTTCAACTATCCCAACCCCACCTCGCCGCAGGTCACGGTTGGGAAGCGCGGCAAGCTCGAGGTCGGGCATATTTCATCAAATGACATCAGTCCCGACGTTCAGCAGATCCGATACAAACGTACGCTTGTTATCGATGGGCAGACGCCGATAGTGACCTCCTGGACTGCTACCATCCGCTACGAGCGCTTGACGGGTCTGCCTGGGCAATCGAGGCTCACCAATCCGGGAGGTCTACTCGTCACATCCTATCAAGCCTCGCAAGACACCGTATCGAACCTGGGCTTCGTGCAGCCATGACAAAAAGAGCATTTCTGGCGCTGGCCTGTTCACTCTTCCTGACGATGGAAGCGTGCGCCGAAGACACGCCACTTGCCGGCAAGCATGATGCTCGGATGCGCTACCTGGCTTACCGCCCCGACGAAGTGGTGCGCCTATCGACCGCAGTTGGGGCAACGCTGGTTGTCACATTCGCGGCCAACGAGACCGTCGCAGCCGTGGCCGTTTCCAATAGCAAAGACCTGGCTGCGCTCCCGCGCGCCAATTATCTCTTTTTCAAGGCTAGCCGGATGCTGTCGCCGCAGCCGGTCGTCGTGCTGGCCGAGAGCGAGTCCGGTACCCGCAGATACGTCTTCAGCATTTCAACGAAAGCGATGCCAAAACTCGATGAGAAGCAACCAGATCTATACTACAGTGTGCAGTTCACCTATCCTGCTGATGAGGCTGCTGCTCGGAGAAAGGAAGCAGAAAGGCGCTCAATTCTTGGCCAGGCCCGGGCGAGAGTGCTGCAAGACGAAAGAGTTCGGGATTTGTTGAATCGGCCCGCCGCAGCTGCCAGTCCGGACGACAGCAATTTTCACTACGTCGCAAAGGGCGATCGGTCGCTCGCGCCGTTGGAAGTCTTCGATAATGGCTTTACGACCGTATTTGGATTCGCAAGCAATTCCCGCATACCCTCCCTCTACGTTATCAATCCCGACGGCAAGGAAGCCGCTGCCAATTACACGGTCAAAGGCGACTATGTTGAAGTATCCGCCGTCGCCCGGGAATGGCGTCTGAGAGATGGCAACACGGTCTTGTCCATTTTCAACAGAGCTTATGACCCTGTGGGACGAGCGCCAGCGACCGGTACAGTGACACCCGACGTGTGGCGTGTTTTGAAAGGCTCGGGACGATGAATGAAACCGGTCCACAGGCGGGACATGATGTCCATGCATCCGGATCGATGGTCTCGGAGCCGGCCCGCCGGCATGTTTCGGGATCGCAGAAGTTGGCCGTCGCTGCTCTTGTTCTCATCTCGTCTCTATCGCTCATCTGGCTCGGAGGTCGTTCCAGCACACAAGACGAACCATCTCAGCCAAAACCGCCAATTGACGCCAACGTCGAGCCATTCCGTCCCGTGCCAATCGAGGTTGCTCCCGAACCTCCAGCACCCGCAGAGGCGGCCAAGGCGGCAGAGCCTGCGCCATCCACGCCGCCCCTACCAGCGGCAGATGATCCGCCGCCGGAGGAATCACCAATTTTCGCCTACAGCGGCAGCGGTCAAATGCCCAATGACGATCAGCGGAGCGAAGACAAGCAAAATGATGCTCCGGCGACCGCAGATGAGATTTCAAACGGTGGCGATCTGTCAGGCCGATTGAAGCCAGATATACAGGAGCCGAGCCGGGCCACACTTTTGCCGCACCCTGATCTCGTGATTACTCAAGGAACGATCATTCCCTGCATTTTGCAAACTGCGGTCGACACAAATTTACCCGGCTATGTGAAGTGCGTCTTACCTAAAGCCGTCCGAGGCGCCACCAACAACGTCGTGCTCTTGGATCGCGGGACAACCGTGATTGGCGAGATCCAGCGCGGTCTCCAGCAGGGGGATGCGCGTGTATTCGTGCTGTGGACGCGCATCGAAACACCCGACCATGCCCTCGTTTCGATAGCATCGCCGGGGGCTGACGAGCTCGGCCGCTCCGGAATGCCTGGCACGGTGGACAATCACTTCCGGGAACGCTTTGGCGGAGCGATTCTGATGAGCGTCATCCAAGGCGCGTTTCAGGCGGCTGGTCAATATGCGGCCAGCTCTGGCGGAGGAAGCGGCACCAACAGCTTCCAGAGCAATGGTGGACAAGCCGTCGAGACGACATTGAGAGCGACGATCAACCTTCCCCCAACCCTGAAGAAAAACCAAGGAGACGCCGTATCCATCTTTGTGGCTCGGGACCTCGACTTCTCGGATGTATACGATCTTAGAGCGACTGCCGCAGCGCCATCCCCCCAACATCGCGAACGCCGGAGAAACAACAATGCAATCGGAGGCTGATCCTCAATTGCGTTTGCTTCTCGATCCCGTTCTGAAATGGCTTGAGGAGCCAAGAACCGAAGAGGTCGCTATCAACCGGCCTGGGGAAGCCTTTGTCCGACAGGCCGGCGTTTTCACGAAACATCCACTGCCGCTGTCTTATGACGATCTGGAGGACATCGCGATCCTCGCCGGAGCGCTGCGCAAGCAAGATGTCGGACCGCAAAGCCCCCTCTGCGCGACTGAGTTGCCGAACGGAGAGCGGCTGCAGATCTGTTTGCCCCCCGCAGTACCCTCAGGAACAATAAGCCTGACGATACGGCGTCCCTCAAGTCGTGTGACCGAACTCAAGGAAGTTTCTTCTCGCTACGAGTATTCGCGTTGGAATCAATGGCGGTCACGAAAAGAGCGCCAAGAGCGGCAGGACGAAACGATTCTTCAGCACTACGACCATGGTGACTTGGAGCAATTTTTGCGAGCCTGCGTCTGCGGGCGGCTCACAATGCTGCTTTGCGGACCTACTGGAAGCGGCAAAACGACAATGAGCAAGACTTTGATCAACGCTATACCCCCGCATGAGAGGTTGATCAGCATCGAGGACACGCTCGAACTTGCAATCCCGCACGAGAACCATGTCCGCTTACTCTATCCAAAGGACCGAGCAGGCGCAGGGGCGGTGACGGCCGAGCAACTGTTGCAAGCCAGCTTGCGCATGCGCCCTGATCGAATATTGCTTGGCGAGATGCGCGATGACGCCGCTTGGGCCTACCTTAGTGAAGTCGTCTCCGGCCATGCGGGATCGATATCAACGATTCATGGGGCTGATCCGGTACAAGGTTTCAAGAAGCTCTTTTCACTCGTCAAGAGCAGCGCGCAAGGAGCCGCTGTCGAAGACCGCACGCTTCTTGACATGCTGTCGGCCGCCATTGACGTCATCATACCGTTCCGTACCCAAGGCGACGTGTATGAGGTAGGAGAGGTATGGCTCGCCGCCGATGCCCGGCGACGGGGAGAGACAGTAGCCGACCTTCTCAACAAGCACTAAGGCTGGAACAACGTCTCGGGATCGGTAAGCCGGTGTCGACGCGTCATTCTGTTCTGCTTCGATATCTTTTTGACGGGCCTTCTCGCAGTGGTTGGATAGGCTGAGCGATTCGGCGGTATCATGCCATCATCATTGTACGAACCGCATGCGCCATTGTCCGGGACGAGACCGGCTTCGCTAGCCAAAGGACGAGGGCCTGATTAGCGGATATGACCGGCATGGAGTCGATTTGGCCGACGACTATGACAGGCACCGTCATGAGGGTGGGGCATACGGATTCGGCCTGTCCTCGCTCCAGGAAAGGCGTTCTACCTAAAATCACCAGGTCTGCTGCCTTCCCGCTTTCGGTCCACTCGCAAAGACCTTCGAGGGTCGCGAAGCCGACCGGCTCATAACCCAGCGCGGCGATCTGGTCCCTGTAGATCTCCAACTCTGCTGGATCGGGCTCCACGACTGCAACGATTTCTCCGTTGCCAAGTGATCCGTCGTACCGACCGAAAGCGATGTCAGCGCTGACTGGCTCCTCGTCGGAGGCCGGTAGGTAGATATCAAACCGCGTCCCTCGGCCAACAGCCGACGTGACATCAAGGCATCCTGCGAGCGCGCTCACGTGCCTGTCAACCGCAGCAAGACCCAGCCCGGTCCCGCCGACGACAGAGCGCGTGGTAAAAAAGGGCTCAAAGACATGCGGAAGTATCGAACTTGCGATTCCTGGGCCATCGTCGCTGATGGAGAGGAGAACGTAATCTCCAGGTCTCAGGGTGCCCTGAGCCAGCGACTTGGTTTGGCGCACCTGGGCGCGAGAAACGCTGACCTCGACACGGCCCTCGTTCAAGACAGCCTCCGACGCGTTCTTGCATAGATTCATGAGGATCTGCTGTATCTCGGTTGGGCTGCCCTCGACCACGGTTTGCCACTCGTTGACCTTGAAGTTCAACTGAACATCCGACCGAACTGTGACCCGCAGCAATGGCGCAAGATCCATGACAATTTCGGAGACGTTGAATGGCACTGCCACGCGCTGTCGGTTTCGGCTTAGTGACAGAATCTGGTCGACGATCAGCTTGGCTCGGTGTCCAGCTAAAATGATCTGGTCGATGTGATTACGGATTCTGGAGGGGCGACGCACAAGGCTTTGGGCAATCTCTGAATAGCCGATTATTGCCCCTAAAATGTTGTTGAACTCATGTGTAACGCCGCTTGCGATCGTGCCCACGGTCCTCAGCCTTTCCACATGCTCCCATCGACTCACCAGAAGGTCGCGTTCCGTATTTATACGTTGCAGTTCAAGATGGTTGCTCAAACGCACAATGGCGCTGGCAAGAACCCGCAGGTCGTCTGCTGAGGGGAGTGAGCGATCTCCTTCAAAAACAAGGATGCAAACCACAACCTGCTGATCGGAAGCCCTGCAGGCAACAATTTGAAAAACACCGGAAAGCCCTAGGGCGGTCCGAACGACGCGAAACACTGGCCGTCCGGCTCGGACAAGTGAAACGACTTCATCAATAAGCGCCACGTTCCAGACGGGTGTGTACGTGTTCGCCACAAAGCACTCGGTATGCCTGCTGAGACTCGGATCCACCAGTGCGAGCGCGCATTGATCCGCATCGAAAACGCGTTGAACGACTCTGAGCGCTTCTTCGGTGGAAAAGCGCGCCGAGGCGTCCTTTGCTTTACTTTCGTTGAGCCGAGTTTCGATCTCACTCATTGCCTCTTCAAGCTCCAACCGCCTTTTCAGCCGGTTCGTCCGCAGAGGCTGCCTGGAGAACCGAATGATCGCAAATATGCAGAGGCACATGGACACCAAACCGAAGAAAAGTCGCGTGCGCTGCGCTTGCGCGCTGGCCAAGCTGTAGCCTTCCAGGTGCTCTCGCTCCAGTTCGGCGGCCTTGGAGAACGTGTCCGGAGATGCGATCTGATCGGCAGCTTCGTCCAACCTCCATGAAGAAGATAAGGCAGCTCCAGCCTTGCTCAGAACGAGCCTCGGTTCAGCCGAAAGCACGATCAGCATCGAAAGTTCAACCATGCTCGACGGTGCCCCCCCAAGGCGACCAATCGAGCGAGCTAGCTGCGCAAGACAGCTTTGCATGAGCTGATTTTGTTCGACCAAGACTGAGACGGCAGCCTTTTTGCTTTCGATCGAGTTTATGAGCTGCGCGAGCAATCTGGATTGCTCTGATCTCTCATCGGAGGAAATCTCGAAAGAACGTTGCAAGTTTTCACGAGTCTTTTGCAATGCCTGTCCGGTAGAAGCAACCGAACGGTAGTCCAATGTCATATCCGTCCCAGCGCGGACGACGTCGCGCCGGAGCAATGCGTCATTGATCTGAATCGTTCGCAGCTGGCTTAGAACCGCGTGATCGATCTGCGGGGGCTGGCCCTGCGTCCCGACCAAGAGCGCAATCGAGGTGGCTAGGGCGATCATAATTGCTTTGTCGGAACTGAGCCATGTTTCCCAGGGAAACGGCGTTTGATCCGCGATGGACCCCTTGCGAAGGTCTGACATGAATTCCAGTTCATGGGCTCGGTATGCGGCCGGATGCTGCTGGAACAGGAAAGCCACGCCTACCTCTCCCCCTTATGAGAATGGCTTAACACCGTTACCGAACTTGGTCCTGGTCCGCTTCCAGCGCGAAATAAGCGCCCAAAGCGCCTACGCGACGCGGAGCACATCCTTATGATCTTGAAAGCAGATCAACATGACGCGCAGGCGGTGCTTCGACCTGTTACGGCGTCAGCTTAGGCCCAGGATGAAGCGCCGATTGGGCGCGCGGATAGGGCGCGTGTTTCCGGGATATAGCGAGGTAAATCGCTCTATATCTGCTGGGTCGACATCAACCGGTTCCGTCGCCACCATCCAGTCGACGTTTTCCGTGCATGGCGGCGTCGTCAAAGATCCTTCATATGTCCAGTAGCCAAGAGAAGCCGGCAGAAGCTCGTTGGGGTCGACGTCATCGACGGCTGCCTCTTCGCCTGACGTTGCAGGAAATGCGGCAGCAAGCCTGGCAAAGCTGGCATTTGTGGCGCCTGGCTTCAGAAACACGCCCAAAACACCCACAGTATCGCTGTTGCGGTCCTTATGGACAAAATGCGCTTCCATCGGGAAACTCTTACCTGCGACGTGGTGCTCGCTTGGTGCATGGAAATGGAACTCTAGCAGCTCATAGACACGATCCCCCCGAGTGAGCGTGCTGCCTTGCGGCAGGTTGATCTGAATGGTGTGGCCGTTGTTCACCATTCTGCCGCCGCCCCGGTGCCAACCTATGGCGATGTGCGGAATATCCGCTTTGACCGCGCCCCTGATATCGACCGGCGATTGCTGCATGCCCGCCGAGCAGACCAAATTCGTCTGGTCCAGATGCCCCCATTGTTCGGGGCCGACCGGGCCGGCATATCCCCATTCGGTGCTGGCCGCCCGCGCGGCTTCAGCGCAAATGGGACAAGCGCCGAGTGCAACGAATCCTTTGATCAGATTACGACGGTGCATATTGCTGTGGCTCCTACTGAACACTTCAATTTGGCGTGGCATGGGAACTGCGGGCGCAGCTGTAATGTGGGCGACAGGGCCGAACAGTTCGGCACGCCACCATCGCGGCCTCAGGGGCGACCGACGGTCCCGCGCACGGCCGTGCTCGCCGGCTACATGCGGTTGTCGCAGCTATTTTCCCCCGGTAGAGGATAGTCCCAGCTACCCGGCTGTATCCATGCTCATTGTCTCCACGACCGCCTTTTGCCGTTCGGCTGCAGATCACATTGGCAACTCCACCGAAGATGGCAGCACCCGGGCCGCACTGGGCAAGCGATTCCACTCAACAACTCCGATGGCCCCACCAGGCCAACTGACGCTTCATATTCATCATCGAACAGCCAGAGAAATCGATTGCTTAGATAAAGAAGCATCCATGACGTGGATGCATACATTGCCATTGCCCAATTTGCGGTGCTGCTTGGGACGCGCCGGCTACGGAAAGGAGGGTCCGCCATTTCCCGACGACAACAACGCGGCTGAGAACTGGGCGAGGTGGAAAGAAATTTGAGTAGACCTTATGAGGTCTTAAGTGGTCCGATTTCGGTCTCCTGGCCCGTCCAAGTCTTAAACGTGACACGCGTGTTGCTCTGCCAGGTCGGCCGAACTTCCGCGGTTCGTCTAGTCGCATAAGGGGTCGACATCTTCGATGCCGACAGCTTTTGTTCGCGATGAAAGGTCACGACAGCGTGCCCGCTCAGGGCGAGCAATCTGGAATTGAGCCAAGCATGGCCCGCTCGGTTCGCACCGGCACATGCGCATCGTCCGCAGCTCACCTAACGCCGAATGGGGATCGGGTGATGTATGCTCACGAGATTGGCGCATCTGGTGCAGGACGATATCTTTTGGGGGGCGGGTACAGTCTGGCCAACTCTCGACAAATCCCGAATTCGGACTTATATAAAAGACCTAAAACTAGTTAAGGTCGTTTTTATGAGACAAAAATGCGCTCGACGGTGACCGACACATTGCCTCCCAAAGTCAAGCGGGCGCTCGGCAAGCTGGGCGCCGACATCGCGCTCGCCCGTAAAAAGCGCAGTTTGACCGTAATGATGATGGCGGAACGACTCGGCATCGCAAAGAGCACCTATCTGAAGATCGAAAAAGGAGACCCGACAGTTGCTATGGGGGCTTATGCCATGTCCTTTTTTGTTCTGGGTTTTGACGACGCTCTGACTAAAATCGTCGACACCCAGCGCGACGAACAAGGCCTGCTCCTCGACGCCGAACGTTTGCCCAAAAGGGTAAGGGTGCGGAAGTCGACCGGTGCAACATGAGACGTTCTATTGCTGTTCACCTCGACGAGGAAGCGACGCCACTGGGCACGTTGCGCTATGATCAGCAGGGTTCGCGCGAGAGCGCTGCTTTTGAATACGATGCGAGCTGGCTGAAAGCAGCGGACGGATTCTCGATCGAACCCGGTCTGCCACTCGTCACTGGCCCTCAATTCCATCGAAAGAGCGGCGACGGATCCGTGTTCCACAACGCGATCGCCGACACTGAGCCGGACGGATGGGGTCGGCGTGTCATCCAGCGCGACCACGCCAAGCGTCGCCAAGAGGCGCGCCGGGCGGGAAATGTCGCGGAAACTCGGCCTCTGAATGCGATGGATTACCTCTTGGCGGTGGACGACATGAGCCGCATTGGTGCGTTGCGGTTGAAGGACGAAGAAGGGCGCTACCAAAGAGCGGCGGAAGAGGGTCGACGCACCACGCCGCCCCTCATCGAGATCGGTCAACTCCTCGCAGCTACGCACGCCGTCGAGACCAACACCGAGACGGCGACGGATCTCGCCTATTTGCGTGGACGTGGCACGTCCCTAGGGGGCCTTCGCCCGAAATGCTGTGTCGTCGACGATGACGGACGCCTCGCTATCGGTAAGTTTCCGAGCGTTGCCGATGATCGATCTGTCACAAAAGGCGAGGTGCTCGCCATGATTCTGGCCAGAAAAGCCGGCGTAGAGGCTGCTGAAACACGTTTGATCGACAGCGACGGCGCTCCTGTCGCGCTCATCCGGCGCTTCGACCGGACCCCGAACGGAAATCGACTCATGTATGTCTCCGCCGCCACCATGATCGGCGCGGAGTCAGGGGACGCTGGCGAGCATAGCTATACTGAACTCGTCGATATGCTTCGTCGGCACGGCAGCCAGCCAGCCGCCGACATAGAAGAGCTTTGGCGGCGTATCGCCTTCTCAATCCTTATCACCAATGTCGATGACCACCTCCACAATCACGGCTTTATCCATGTGGATCGCGGGCAATGGCGCTTGGCGCCTGCCTTCGACATCAACCCATTCCCCGAGCGTGTGCGAGACCTGAAAACCTGGATATCGGAGGAAACCGGGCCTGAAGCGAAGATCGACGCGTTGATGTCCGTCATTGCTTATTTCCGGATCAAGACCGATCGAGCAAAGACCATCCTCGCAGAAGTCGAGAGGGCGGTCTCCACATGGCGTGAGGAGGGGCGGGCGCTTGGGATGACCCACCAAGAACTCGATAGCTTCGCTGACGCGTTCGAACATCGCGAAAGGCAAGCCGCCCAAAGGGCGCTGCAATAACGGGTGAATGCGCCCTTGTTCCTCGGGAACTGTGCCTCAAGTCGTCTGCTCCGATCCGCTCGTTTTGTGCTCACGTCACCTCGGAGGGCGAGAAAAGAGTGTTGGGGAACGGGTACGCGCGGCCTCAGTCGTGCGTTCGATGGAAAGCACTGTGTGAGGAGAATCCTCCCCATCATGCAGTGACAGGAGATGATCACCGATTTCCTTATCCGCTGCCGTGAGCCGATGATTCAGGCGTAGAAAGTCCATCCAGGTTGGCGTGCGGAATGTCTCTGTCCAAATCGAAGGCGTTTGAAGATTGCGCTGCAGTGTCCAGTTTCGCGCACCGGCACGGCTCTGAACATGCCGCCTGGCGCGCATGTAGCCCAGAAAGGTCTCGATATTCTCTTCGGGTATCCGATACTCCACCTTGACCACTATGGGTCCACTTCTGGGCTTCAAGTCGAGTGCCAGCTCCGGCGGGCGAAAATCCGAACTTTCCTGATCCGTTTCCTCCCATGGACCGACGGGAAACAGCATTCCCGCAGCCGCAACCAGCAACAGAGCGCCTGCGGCGCCCTCCAAAGCCCAGCCTAAGGAGTAGTTCTGTGCGACAGTACCCCAGATCCAGCTGCCAGCCGCCATCCCGCCTGCGCTCAAGGCGTAGTAGATCGACAATGTGCGGCCGACCACCCATCTGGGGCTTGCCAGTTGCACCGACACGTCGATCCCAGTCCAGGTGATGAGCCAACCCGCGCCGCCAAGTGCCAGCGAAACGGCCGCCACGGGGACCGATGATGTGAGTGCAAGCGAAAGGCAACATGCCGCACAAGCGACGGAGGCGAAGGACACCAGCCTGTTTTGAGACGTGATCCGCCTTAGAAAGCTATTGCTCATGCCCGCAATGAAAGCACCCATCCCGAAGCCGGCCAGCAAGATGCCGTAGATAATCGGGCCGCTCTTCAGCTGGTCCCGGACAAATAGAGGCAGCAATGCAAGGATGGAGATGCTTGCCAGGCCGAAAAGGGTTGCACGGGCAATCGCTGCCCTGATCTCCAGGGACATCACAGTGAAGCGCACTCCGTCGTGAATTGCCATCGTCATGCGTTCACGAGGGAGAGGGGAAGTGCGAACGTTCCATCGTGTGCGCCATATCGCGGTTAGCGGCGCCAGATCACTCAGCGCTGCCAAGGCGAAAGCGGCAAGCGGTCCAAGAAATGCCAAGACCACGCCCCCCAAAGCCGGACCAACGCTGCGCACAATGTTGTATCCTACGGACATCAGGGTGACCGCGGCCGGGATGTCCCTTTTGTGAAGGATATCGCCAACAGATGCGTGCCAGGCCGGATCATTCAAGGCAAAGCCGCAGCCGGCCAGGAAACCCAATGCGAGAATTAGCCATGGACTGGCAAATCCCAGACCCACGGATATCATCAGCGTCGTTGAAGCCAATGCTATCAGGCAGTGCCCCGCAAACATCACCCATCGGCGGCTGAAATTGTCGGCAATGGCTCCGGCAACGATTGAGAGGAGGAACACCGGCAAGGTGGATGCAGCCTGCACGAGCGCAACCATCAGGTCCGAAGCGGAAATAGTGGCCATCAGCCAACTGATGGCCACCGTTTGCACGAGCCAGCCCAGGCTGGAAATTTGTGTGGCGGTCCAGATCGAGCGAAACACCGGGTTTCGAAAGGGAGCGAGCGTTGCTGAGGCAGGCAGATGGGTATTGTTTTCGGACTGCATGATCATTGCCTTCGAGGGGCCGCTTGTTCAATTCTCGGCTGCCGGTGCTGCCGCTACAATATTGATCTATGGACCAGAAGGGCCGGACTTATCGACCAGGAGGACTTCGTCGAGGTGAGGAGGGGTGATGAACTCTGCTGGCTCCGCTCTCCCATGCTGGCGCCGACAACCCGGAAAGACAGCATTGCCGATCGTGCTGATCGACAGAATCGTCTGCAACTTTGATCGCTCTGGCCTGACCACGCCAGCGCCCATGAAGCTTGCCGGCGACCATTTTTTCGTGCGCCCGTTCGTTCGTGTCATCGGTGACGGATCCTGTGCATGACCGCGTACGGCTAAATTCCTATGACGAGTGCGCCTCCGCTGAGACCGGCACCGGCCGCCGCAAGAAGAATCTTTTCGCCTGGCCGAAACGGCTGCACCCGATGCGAAAGCGAGAGCGAGAGCGGGATCGTCGCGGCCGAAGAGTTGCCGTAGTCGGCAATCGTCTTGATAATTGCATCATCCGCTATGCCCAGATTCCTGCCGACCGCATCGAAGATGCGGGCATTGGCCTGGTGCGGCACGAAACGATCGATCTGGTGCGGCGGCATTTGGGCGGCCCCGAGCGCACCTCTCGAGCAGTCAGTCATCATCTCTACAGCCCTGGCGAACACTTCACGCCCGTCACTGATGGTCATCCGGGTTTGCTCGAGGTCCAGCTCGCCATGAAACGGCGTGTTGCTTCCGCCGGCGGGAATCTGGATCAGCCCGTAGCGCGAGCCGTCCGAGGCCAGCGCCGCGCCGAGAATGCCTCGGTCCGGCTCTTTGCACGGGGCAACCACCACCGCGCCGGCGGCATCCGCAAACAGCACCGCGCTTGCGCGCTCGGCCGGATTGATCCGGCGGCTGAGGATATTGGCGGCAATCACCAAGCTCGCTTTGCCATGGAGGCGGGTGAACCCATCCGCCAACATCAAGGCATAGATGAAGCCGGCGCAGGCGCCCGTCAGGTCAACCGCACCGGCGCGGTCGAGTCCCAGCCGGTGGGCCACCAGCGGCGCGCTCGGCGGCAGTAGATGGTCGGGCGTGGACGTCGCCAGCAACAGCAGGCCGATATCGTCACGCTCGACACCGGCATTCGCCAGCGCCATGTCGCCGGCGCGCGCGGCAAGGCTCGATAATGTGTCTTCGCCCGTTGCCCAGAAGCGCGACCGTATCCCGGTGCGCCGCTCGATCCAGCCGGGTTCGAGCCCGAGACGACCTTCGATTTCCGCGTTCTCGACCTTGCGCGCCGGCGCGTGATGACCGAAGCCGACGATGCGCGACGACCGGTTCATGATCGCGAACCGAAGCATTCGCCGGCCTCCTCTATGGCGTCATAGAGCCCGTCCAGTTCGTCGCCGGTGATGCAATAGGGCGGCAAAAGATAGAGGACATTTCCGAGCGGGCGCACCAGCATGCCACGCTCGAGGAAAAAAGCGCGCAGTTTCGGCCCGATCTCCGCCAGATATCCGGCCGAGCCGGTGCGCAGATCGAGAGCTAGGATCGTGCCGTTCGCTCGGCTCTCGGTGAAGAAGGGATTGTTTTGGAAGCGTTGCAGGCCAGCGGCCTGTCTCGCACTTAAGGCCGCAATCCGCTCGGCGACCGGCTCGCATCGCCAGACCTCGACATTGGCAAGTGCGGCCGCGCAGGCGATCGGATTGGCGGTGTAGGAACTTGAGTGGAAAAAGGTCTTCTTTCGGTCCACGCAATAGTGGGCCTGGAAGATGGCATCGCTGGCGAGCGTGGCTGCCAGCGGGACGGCGCCGCCAGTCAAGCCCTTCGAGGTGCACAATATGTCCGGTGAGATCGATGCCTGCTCGCAGGCGAATATGGTTCCGGTGCGCCCCCAGCCGGTCATCACTTCGTCGGCGATCAAGAGCGTGCCGGACGCTTCAGCGATCCGCTTCAATTCCGCCAGCACCCAGGCCGGATACATCAGCATGCCGCCGGCGCCAAGCACGAGCGGCTCGATGATGAGCGCGGCGGCGCGGCGGTCAAGAGACAGGGTCTCGAAACGATCCAGCGTTTCCTGCTCGCGCCCCGCGGCCGGAAAAGGAATGGTGTCGACCTCGAACAATAGCGGTTCGTAGGCGGCATTGAACACGCCCCGGGCGCCGACGCTCATCGTGCCGATCGTGTCGCCATGATAGCTGTGTTCCATGGCGATGATGCGCGAGCGCGGCGCGCCTATGTTGCGGAAATAGCCGAGTGCCATCTTCAGCGCGACTTCAACGCTCGTGGAGCCGCTGTCGGAATAAAAGACCCAGTCGAGGCCTGGCGGTACCATTTCGATCAGCGCCGAGGCCAATTGCTCTGCCGGCTGATGGGTGAGGCCGGCGAAGATCACCTGGTCAAGCATCCCGGTCGCGATCCGGATCGCTTCCATGATCCGTGGCTGGCGGTGGCCGTGTGTGACCACCCACCAGGAGGAGATTGCATCAAGGATACGCCGTCCGTCATTCGTCTGTAGCCAAGCTCCGTCGGTGCTGACGATCGACGGGATGGGCGGCTCGATCGCATGCTGGGTGAATGGATGCCAGACGCGCGACCGCGACATCATTCGCCTCCGGCAATCTGGGCGAGGTCGAAGCCGGCAACCATCGCCTCTCGCAGAGTTTCGCGCGTGAGTGGAGCCAGGTGCGGCAGTCTGCCGAGCCGACGCACCGCGCCGAACTCGGTGATTGTCCTTTGCGTATCGGCCGCCTCTTCACCGATGAAGACAACGCCGATCAGCGGGATGGAGCGAGCCCGCAGGGCTTCGATGGACAGCAGAGTGTGGTTGATGGTGCCGAGCTCGGTGCGGGCGCACAGGATCACCGGCAGCCGCCATTCAGCGAAGATGTCAATGAATCTTGTCTGTCGGTTGATCGGCACCATCAGTCCGCCGGCGCCTTCGATCACCAGCGGTGTGGGCAGGACCGGAAATGCAAGATCGGCAGCCTCGATCGAGACACCGTCGATCTCGGCTGAACGGTGCGGCGACAGCGGGCTCTTCAAGCGGTGGGCTTCCGGCAGCACGCGCCCAGATGGCAGGCCCGCGAGCCGTTCGACCACCTCACTGTCGGTCTCCTCATCGAGACCCGATTGCACCGGCTTCCAGTAGAAGCCGTCGAGCAGACCTGCGAGCCCCGCGGCGAAAACCGTTTTGCCAATTCCGGTATCGGTTCCGGTGACGACGATGCGTTTGCTCATGCCGTGGCCAACACTTCGGCAAGCGTCTCGACCATCGCCGCAATGTCAGCCTCGCCGACATTGAGCGTCAGCGAAATGCGCAGCCGCGAGGTACCCTCCGGCACCGTCGGCGGACGAATGCCGCGTAAGTCGAAGCCGCGAGCCTGCAGAGCCGCCGCGATCGCCATGGTGCGCGCCACGTCTCCAATGACAAATGGCTGTATCTGCGAACCGCTGGGCTTGGCTCCGCAATGCTCGGCCAGTTGCCGGCTTGCAAAAGCAACGTGCTCGTGCAACTCAACGCGGCGCATCGGCTCGTCGACCAGCATTGCGAGCGCTTCGCGCGCAGCCACTGCCATCAGCGGCGATGGTGCGGTGGCATAGATGAACGGCCGGCAGCGATTGACAATATACTCACACAGCACTCGCGGCCCGGTGACGAGCGCGCCCGATGCACCGAGTGCCTTGCCGCATGTATGGAGAGCCATGATGTTGTCGCGGCCCTCGAACGACGCGGCCAGCCCGCGGCCCCCCGGTCCCCAGACCCCGGTGGCATGTGCCTCGTCGACCAGTATGAAGGCCTCGTGCCGATCGGCAAGCTCAATCAGGCTCTCCATCGGCGCACAGTCGCCGTCCATGCTGTAGAGGCTTTCGACCGCGATCCAGATACGGCCAATGCCGCCCTCGGCGCGCCAGCGCCGGATCGCATCCTCAAAAGCATCAATGTCATTGTGCGCCACCAGCCTGAACTCGGCGCGTCCGGCCCGCGCCCCTTCATGCATGCTGGCGTGCGCGAGTTCATCGAGGATCAAGAGGTCGCCCTTTTTCACCAGGGTGCTTAGCAGGGCGAAGTTGGCGATGTAGCCGCTGCCGAAGAACAGCGCCCGCTCGGCACCGAAGAAGGCGGCAGCGTCTGACTCCAACGCCTCATGCTCCGGCGCGTTGCCGCGTAGAAGCCGCGATCCGGTAGCGCCGACCGGGGTGCCCCGCTGGATTGCCGCCGCGACTGCATCGCCAAGCCTCTTTGAGGCGGCAAGCCCGAGATAATCGTTGGACGAGAAGTCGAACCCGACCCGCGGCGCCATTGCGCGCAGCCGGTCCTTGCGTGCCAGCCTCTGCAAGGTGGCTTCATAGCGGGCGAGCGGTGGCTCGTTCATTTCGCCTCGCATTGCATCGGTTCGATGCCCAGACGCTTAAATAGACGCGTATCCTTGTCCTCTCCGGGATTGTCTGCAGTCAGCAGCGTGTCACCGACAAAAATGGAATTGGCGCCGGCAAAGAAACACAGCGCCTGGGTCTCGTCGCTCATACTTGTCCTGCCGGCGGAGAGCCTTACATAGGACTTCGGCATCATGACGCGGGCGAGCGCAATCGTGCGGATGAAATCGATCGGATCGATGGGGTCGGCATCGGCAAGCGGTGTCCCCCTGATGGGGATCAGCATGTTGATTGGTACGCTTTCCGGCGGCTCGGGTAGGTTCGCCAGCGTTACCAGCATGTCGATGCGATCGGCCCTTTCCTCTCCCATCCCGACAATGCCGCCGCAGCAGACCTTGATCCCAGCCTCGCGCACGCGCCCAAGCGTTTCCAGACGGTCGGCAAAGGTCCTGGTCGAAACGACCTTGCCGTAATAGCGCGCGGACGTGTCGATGTTGTGGTTGTAGTAGTCGAGACCGGCCGCTTTCAGGCGCTGCGCCTGGCTGAAGTCGAGCATGCCGAGCGTCATGCAGGTCTCCATGCCGAGCGCCTTCACGCCTTCGATCATGGCGAGCACGGCGTCCATGTCGCGGTCTTTAGGACTGCGCCAGGCAGCGCCCATGCAATAGCGGGTTGCTCCAGCATCTCGTGCCTTGGTCGCCTCCTCGATCACATGATTGACCTCCATCAGCTTCGATGCCTTCAGGCCGGTTTGGTGATGCGCAGACTGGCTGCAATAGCCGCAATCCTCCGGGCATCCGCCGGTCTTGATGCTGAGCAGCCGCGACAGCTGCACCCGGTTGCGATCGAAGTTCTGGCGATGGATGGTCTGGGCCAGGAAGAGCAGATCGTTGAACGGCATGCCGTATATAGCCTCGGCCTCTTTGCGGCTCCATCGGGCTAGTGCTTCCTGCATCGACTGCGTGGCATAGTCCGAGTCGCATTCCTCGTTCATTCCCGTCATCATCGTCAAAGCCTCTATTGCTGATCAGCGATCGCACTCACCAGTCCGCCAGTGGCGAGCCCCTTCCGAAAGGCTGTCGGCGCAACATTCGGACACCGGAAATATTGAAGGGTGACCCATGTAGCGTGCTCTTTCGCGCCTCTTTGATACGCGTGTAGCCCGAGCGCGTTGCTCCTCATTGTGTCTCCGTTAGTTCAAATGGGTGCTGATATTACCGCGAGCCGGCATATCCAGGCCGATGTCGAGAATGGGCGCGCTGTGTGTCAGCCAACCGACCGAGATGAGGTCAACACCCGTGGCAGCAATCGCCGGAGCCATTTTCGGTGTCACCCGACCGGAAGCCTCGGTGATGGCGCGGCCGCCGACCATTGCCACGGCGCGGGCAAGGTCCTCAACCGACATATTGTCGAGCAGCACCGCGTCGACTCCCAGCGTGAGCGCTGTATCGAGCTGCTCAAGGGTCTCGACCTCGACCTCGATCTTCACCATGTGCCCCGCGGCGGCGCGCGCCCGCTCTATTGTCGTGCGAATGTCGCCGGCGATCGCGATGTGGTTGTCCTTGATCAGGAAGGCGTCGTCGAGCCCGAAGCGGTGATTGGCGCCGCCGCCGACGCGTACCGCATATTTCTCCAGCGCGCGCAGGCCGGGCGTCGTCTTTCGCGTGCACACGATCCTCGCCTTGTGGCCGCGCACGGCTTCGACCATCGCTGCCGTGGCAGTGGCAATGCCGCTCAGATGACACAGAAAATTGAGCGCCGTACGCTCGGCGGTGAGCAGGCCCCGCGCCGGTCCGCACAGCATGGCGATGATTTCGCCCCCCGCGACATCGCTGCCGTCAACTCGCCAGATTTGCATGTCGATCGCAGGTTCGACGAGCATGAAGGCGAAGGCGGCCAGATCGAGGCCGGCAACGATCCCCGTTTGTCGCGACTTCAGCACTAATGTGGCGGTGCGATCGCGCGGGATCACGGCGTCGCTGGTCAGATCGCCGCATCTGCCCAGGTCTTCGAGAAGAGCGCCGCGCACGATCGGTTCGATCAGGGTTGAGGGAAGCGGTGAGAACTTCATGTCAGGTGCTCCGCATCGGTGCTCGCCAGCTGAGTGCGACGGCGGTCTGTATTGCGCTGCGCAGTGTCAGCCGCGACAGGCGCACGTCCGCATCGCGTCCGGCGAAATCGGAACGATAGTGCGAGCCGCGGCTCTCTTCGCGCCGCAGAGCCGCAAGGGCGATCATCAGCGCGACCATGGCGGGGTCGGAGGCGGCGCTGTCGTGAGCTGCAATCGGCAACAGGGTCGCCACCCCGTCGCGTAGCGTCTCGCCATCGCGGACGATGCCGAGCGCGGCGGAGACGATTGGACGGATGCCGGAGGCGTCCGGCCGTTGAGGCACGAATGCCGAACACACGCGCGGTCGGCGGGTGTGTGACACGTCGGCGACGCTTTCAGCAACCCAGCTCGCCGTCACCATCGCTTCGATAAGCGAGTTGCTGGCGAGCCGGTTCGCGCCGTGCAGACCCGTGCAAGCGACCTCGCCGCATGCCCACAGTCCGTCGATGGAGCTCCGGCCCGCAGCGTCTACTGCAACACCGCCCATGTGGTAATGTGCGGCCGGGCGCACCGGGATCGGTTCGGTCGCGGGATCGATGCCGGCCTCGCGGCACAAATCGGCGATCGCCGGAAAGCGCTTGTCAAATCTGAGGCCAAGACATTGCCTGGCGTCAAGGAACACACGGCGTCCGAGAGCGAGCTGGCGCCAAACCGCGCGGGCAACCACGTCGCGAGGCGCAAGCTCGCCCCCTGGGGTATCAGCCAGGAAACGCTCTCCCCGCTCGTCGACGAGCACAGCACCCTCGCCACGCACCGCTTCGCTCACCAGCGGCATCGGCCGCCGCGGGCCCTCAAGAGCGGTCGGGTGGAACTGCACGAATTCCAGGTCGGCGAACTCCGCCCCGGCACAAGCGGCGAGCGCGAGCCCCTGTCCGCATGAGCCGGGCGGGTTTGTCGTATCGCTGAACAAGGCGCCGATGCCGCCGGTCGCCAGCACCGCGCGGCGCGTTGGCAAGGCGATTGCGCCCGTGCACCCGGCCGCCACCACGGCGATGATCGCCCCGTCTTCAACGACAAGCCGGCGGGCCTCGACGTTCTCCAGGACAGTGATGGAGGCTGTGCGCCGTGCTGCCGCGACCAGCGCGCGCACCAGTTCGCGACCGGTGGCATCGCCCGCCGCATGCACGATCCGCCGCTGCGAGTGCGCCGCCTCAAGCCCGAGCCGCAACGCACCGTCAGCGCGTCGGTCGAATGCGACTCCAAACCGCTCTAGAGTCCTGATCGCTTCAGGTGCAGCTCGGACCACCCGCCGCACCGTCGCCTCGTCGCAGAGGCCGTCACCGGCCGCCAGGGTGTCACAAAGATGAAGTTCGGGACTGTCCTCGCCGCCGACACTTGCCGCAAGACCGCCTTGGGCGAGCTCGCTGCAGGCTCCGGTTCCCAGCTCCGCATTGGATAGAAGCACAACCGGTTCCGGCGCCAGATGGAGCGCTGTCATCAGACCTGCCAAACCAGAGCCGATGATCACCGGTGCCCCGCCAATGTCACGAACGTCGAGGCTCATAGGGAAAGCATTCGCTCGACTGAGCGGCGCGCGCGCCCTGCAATCCCGGCAGCGATCCGAACCTCATGCCGGTTCTCCTCGAGCGCGGCGCGGATGTTGGCCAAGGTGATGCGCTTCATGTGCGGGCAAAGATTGCAAGGCCGAATGAACTCGATTTCGGGATGCGCGACCGCGACATTGTCGCTCATCGAACATTCGGTTAGCAGGACGACGCGCACCGGTTTCTCCCGCTCGACATAATCCAACATGGCCGCAGTCGAGCCGGAGAATTCCGCCTGTGCGACAATCTCGGGCGGGCATTCGGGATGGGCGAGAATGATGACCCCAGGATGTGCATCGCGCAATTCCCGGATGTCGGCCGACGTGAAGCGCTCATGCACTTCGCAGTGGCCCCTCCAGGCGATGATCTCGACATCCGTGTCCGCCGCAACGTTTATCGCCAGATATTCATCGGGCACCATGATCACACGCGGCACGCCGAGCGATTCCACCACCGCCCGGGCGTTGCCCGACGTGCAGCAGATGTCCGACTCCGCTTTTACGGCCGCGGAAGTGTTGACGTAGGTGACAACCGGAACCCCCGGATAGCGCTGCCGTAGCAGCCGCACGTCCTCTGCCGTGATCGAATCAGCGAGCGAGCAACCGGCGCCGAGGTCCGGAATGAGGACCATCTTGTTCGGATTGAGCAGCTTGGCCGTCTCAGCCATGAAATGCACGCCGGCAACCACGATGACCTGCGCCTCGACCGTGGCCGCCTTGCGGGCCAGTGCGAGGCTGTCGCCGACGATGTCGGCCACGCAATGGAAGATCTCCGGCGTTTGGTAGTTGTGCGCAAGGATCACCGCGTTTCGATCGCGCTTCAGCGCTAGGATGGCTTCAATGTCGTTGGTAAACGCCGGCCATTCGACTGGCGGAATCACCCGCCGGACGCGCTCGTACAGGGACGCAGCCGTAGGTAACGCCCCAGTCATCAGCGCCTCCGCTTATATTCGATCTGACAATAAGGGGAATATGTCTACCTTGACTATAAGTATGTCAAGCCCGCGCGAGCGGCAATTTTGTCCCAGCCACAGCCCTGTCGTCGAGGACGGCATGCCGGAACCGATAGAGCTTTGCCGGTCGCCCGCCCGTCTCGAGAGAGGTCTCGCCAGTTTCCTCGACCAACTCTTGCTGCTCAACAAGCCTGCGGAAATTCGGCTTGTTGATAAGCCTCCCGGCGAGGGCCTCCACGGTCCGCTGCAGCTGAAGCAGCGTGAAGGACGGCCTCATGAGCTCGAACACTACCGGCCGGTACTTGATCTTGGAACGCAGCCGCGCAATGCCCGTCGCCAGGATTCGTCGATGGTCAGCGATCATCGCCTTGCCAGATGTCACCGCGGGCGCGACGTCCCGCCCGCGGCCAGCCTCTTCGATCAGGGCAGATTCGTAGAGCAACTCGTAACGTTGTAGCGTGAGTTCCTCATTCCAGTTGCGGTGGTCGAAACCGAAGGCAATCGCGGCGCGCTGCAGGCGTTCGCGTCGCGTGGTGGGGTCGCTGGCGCCCTCAGCCCACTCACTCAGGCGTGGTCGTAAGATATCGAGCACGACCGGCGTGCCGGAGCGATGGTCCTCCCAAGGCAAATACTCGTACCAACTGCGCCACCCACAATTACCGGAGCCCGCTGCCTGTTCCTTGCGAGTGAGTGCGAGATAACTGATTGAGATGGCGCGTTCCTGGCGCTCGGCACCTATGCGGTCCCGATCGGCGAAGGTGTAGAGCTGCTCGATGTAGCCGAGCGGGTGGCCGGTCTGTTGCTCGACCCAACCCCTCAGACCGGATTGCAGCGATCGATGCTCCAGCGCATATGGGCCGGACGGAAGGGTATCCGCGTTCCCGATGGTGAGAAGACAGGGATCACTGTCGGTTACGGCGACGACAACGGCGATCAGGTCCACTTTTGCTTCGTCGGCCTTGACCGCGGCTCTGCGTTTTCTGGTTCCTTTTGCCTGATGGTTCATGTTTGCGAAGGTGAGTTGTTCCCGAATTCGGGGTTATCAATCGATTGAATTTAAGCGTTGCTGCACGAAGGTCAACACCGGACAGTTGGACGCTCTTTTTTGCACTTCGCACTCGCATAAAAATATGCCAAACGCGACACCCGCGGCGGGTAACGCCAGGGAAGGACGTATCGGTTGAGCGCAACGGGTGAGACAAAGGCGATCACACCGCCGGATATCCGAGCGCGGAAGGGCCGGGCTCCACTCGTCTGCCTGACGGCATACACCACGCCGATAGCCAGATTGGTTGATCCACACTGCGACGTCGTTCTCGTTGGCGACAGCGTTGGCATGGTATTGCACGGCCTCTCATCGACGCTGGGCGTCACTCTCGACATGATGATCATGCACGGCCAGGCGGTGCGCCGCGGTCTGGTGCGATCATTGATGGTCGTTGACCTGCCATTCGGCTCCTATGAAGAGAGCCCCGTGCAGGCCTTCGGCAACGCTGCGCGCCTGATGGCGCAGACCGGTTGTGCGGCTGTCAAGCTCGAAGGCGGTGAGAAAATGGCCGAGACCATCCGCTTCCTCTGCGCCCGCGGCATCCCTGTCATGGCGCATGTCGGTTTAACGCCTCAGGCGGTCAATACGTTCGGTGGCTACCGCGTCCAGGGGCGGGGAGAAGATGCCGAGCGCATCAGGCGCGATGCCAATGCGGTTACCGAGGCCGGCGCCTTCTCCGTGGTGCTGGAGAAGGTCCCCGAACCCCTCGCAAAACGCATCACTGCGGAGATCGCCGTCCCCACCATCGGCATCGGCGCCTCACTCGCCTGCGACGGCCAGATTCTGGTGAGCGACGATATGCTCGGGCTTTTCAGCTCCTTCCGGCCGAAATTCGTCAAGCGCTACGCCGAACTTGGCGAACAGGCCGATGCAGCGATTGCGGCTTATGCCGCTGACGTCAGGAGACGGTGCTTTCCGGCGGCGGAACATCTCTACACCCACGAGGCGAGGGCCGGAGACGTCACATGAGCGTGCCGATCGTTCGAAGCACTGCCGAGCTCCGCGCTGTTACCGCGCGATGGCGTCGCTCAGGCGCCAAGGTCGCCCTTGTACCGACCATGGGGGCCTTGCATGAAGGTCATCTCAGTCTCGTGCGTGCCGCGCTTCAGAAGGCCGATCGGGTAGTCGTGACGCTATTCGTCAACCCCAAGCAATTCAACAGTGCCACCGACCTTGATGCCTATCCTCGCACGGAAAACCAAGATGCTGCAAAGCTGGCGCCGCTGGGCGTGCATTTGCTCTATCTGCCGGATGCAGAAGAGGTGTATCCGCCAGGTTTCGCCACGAGCATTTCGGTGTCCGGCATCAGCGAGGGCCTGTGCGGCAGCTTTCGGCCTGGCCATTTCGACGGCGTGGCGACGGTCGTTGCCAAGCTCTTCCTGCAGACCGGCGCTGACTTGGCCTGTTTTGGCGAAAAGGACTTTCAGCAGCTTCAGCTGGTCAGGCGCATGGTCCGCGACCTGGACATTCCAATCACCATCCTGGCCTGTCCGACAATCCGCGAAGCCGACGGTCTTGCACTGTCCTCGCGCAATCTTCGGCTCTCGCCAGCACAGCGGGCCATTGCCCCAAAATTGGCAGCGCTCTTGCTGGGGGTGGCCGATCGGCTTGCGCGCGGCGCTCCTGTCCTTCCCACTCTTGCGGAAGCGCGCGCGGCAATCCTGGCTGCCGGCTATCGCGAAGTCGAGTACCTGGAACTTCGCCGCGAGGCAGATCTGCAACCGCTGACGAGCCTTGACCAACCGGCACGCTTGCTTGTCGCGGCATGGCTAGGCGACATACGGCTTATCGACAACATAGGAATGTCACCAATTGGTGCAACAAATTAGAGGCTCGCGGCGCTGCATCGCCGCACAACAGGCTCATTGACCAGTAGCAGAGCAATGCCCGCGATTAAGCCGACCAGCTCGCAAACGTCGAATGGATCGCCAATCATTTAGGCGAAGGTCTGCGCCGAGCAACGGCACGGAGGTTTATGCAAAGCGCAGATGCATCGCGTGTTTGAAAATTTCCTCGAGCAACTCTCCGAAAGCGTCGATGCTGTCGATCTGTGTGAGACAATGGCGTCTGCCGCAGCCGCGTTAGACTTTCCGCTCTTCGCCTATTTCAGTTGCCCGTCAGCTTCCGGCCGGAAGCCGCGCTTGATTTCGAATTATCCCCCATCCTGGACATCGCGCTATATGCAATTGCGCTACCACAGGCATGATCCGGTGATCCTGCGCGGGCTTCAAGGCTGGGACACCTTTGATTGGGGTGTGGATTTAGCTCGGCAACATCTCCCGGCTGCACAGCAACGAATTCTGGAAGAAGCAGCTCGATTTGGCATTCGTTGCGGGTTGACCATGTCGATGCACGACCATCGCGGCCGCTTTGCTGCGCTGACCTTGGCTTCCGACCAGTCCCGTCCGCCTCTCTTGCGGTCACTGTCACGGTACGAACAAGCATTGCAGCTGGTCGCGATCAGCTTTCATATATTTGCCCGGCGCAGGCTCGCCGAAGATTGCGTGGTCGATGGCGTAATCCTGACCCCGCGAGAATTCGAATGCTTGAAATGGGCGGCGGATGGAAAGTCGGCTTGGGATATCAGCCAGATTCTCAGCGTGTCGAAACGCACCGTGACCTTCCATCTGGAAAACGCCAAGGCAAAACTTGGCGTGCGAACCATCAACCAAGCCGTAGCACGGCTGGCTTCTTCCCGACATTCGAGATCCTGATTCCTTTCTTCGGATACCTGTAAAGGTCTACAGGCTGCATGATTGTCGGCTTTGCTCTTCGATGGCGGGAACACATCCTGCACGGAGGCGACAAATGATGCAGCTAATCACACCTGAGCTCTACGATGAGTTTTCGAGCGAGCTCAAAGAAATGTACGGACTGAGGCATCGCGTTTTCAAGGAAAGGCTGGATTGGGATGTTCAGACCGAAGAGGAACTGGAAACAGACGCATATGACGGGCTGAGGCCCGTCTATCTCCTTCTCAAAGGATCCGACTGGCGCATTCGCGGTTGCGTCCGTTTGTTGCCGACGACGGGACCGACAATGTTGCGCGACACGTTTCCGATGCTGCTTGGCGAGACCGCGGCGCCAGCGAGTGCCCGCATTTGGGAGAGCAGTCGTTTCGCACTCGATCTCCCTGCATCAACGCCCAAGGCTGGAGGGCTGGCCCAAGCAACCTACGAGCTATTCGCGGGCATGATCGAATTCGGCTTGTCGAACGAACTCACTCGGATCGTGACAGTGACCGATACGCGCATGGAACGGATCCTGCGTCTTGCAACCTGGCCGTTGGCGCGCATCGGGCATCCCAAGGCGGTGGGCAACACGGAGGCGGTCGCCGGCTTTCTCGAGGTTTCGCACGCTAGCCTCATGCGCATCCGCTGGAGGGGACGTTTGAACGGACCTGTATTATGGCAGCCGGTTCTCGGCCTGCCGGCATACGCTTAAGATCTTCCCACACTTGAAGGCGTCATCGCGCTGCCGTTGGCCAAAGGCGTTTCAGAAGCTCGCATGAGGCCTCTATCGACGGTCGGGTATGGTCCATATTGCGGCGAAGGCTGGCGGCTCCAGCAAGGGAGCGGTGCGCAACAGGAAGCTGACCTCAATCACCGCCCGCGCGCTTTCCAACGGAGCTACTCAAGGAATCAGCCTTACGGCTTTGATACCTACGTGAAGCGATGCAGCGCGCCACTGCGTGATGACGACGAGGGGGCATCGCCGGCCGGGCCGGTCAAGCGGCCCGTGAAGGTGGAAATTTTCCGCCCCAGTCCGCGAGCGGACCGAGAAGGTCCCCCACCTTCCGCACCACGCCACTTGACAGTCCCGCCCGCCGCCGTGGGGCGGGCTCTCGCCATCCCTCCGGAAAGACCGGGGAGGCTTCGCCCGAAAGGGCTTTCCCGTCGGGAAACACACACTCAGGACACAGACCATGACCGAACTCGCAAACTTCATCCCCCTCAACGAGGACGGCACCTATCTCGATGGCGTCGTGCGCTGGCGTCTGTGCTAATCGAAACCACGTTCTTCCACAGGTGCAATCTTGCTTCTGTGAAATAAAATCACCTCGTACGAGCTTCCATATTCCGTCTTCACTCCATCCAAGCCGTATCTCTGCGCCAAGGGAGCCCATGCGCCTAGTTCATCGGGGAACACTTGATTACCCTGCTCGTCCATGACCGCTAATTTGAGGGGCTCTTTCGCCTCGACAACAAAGTACTTTCCAGAACTACCTGCATAGCCGCGCGCCGTGTTTACATCGTTTTCTGAGGTCATCCAAATTGCGTCGCCCGTGTGCCCGCTTTGCCCCCGACCGCCCCACACCCCATCCCTGTTAGCGTGGTTGAACTTTGTTCCCGCCGGAAGTTCTTCCATCTTCTTTCTCTCCCAACCAACTGAGGCTGCCTGATCTATGTGGTGAACGGTTTGTCCCTTGCCCTTAGCCGAAACCTGACTACTCGGTACGAGGACGATCACGGTCGCAGCAAGGATCATCCCCTTCCAGAAAGACGGGGGATGCACTCGATGAATCGGGATGGCCGCGGTGGCGGTCTCTTTCGGTGAGGATCTCATGTAAGGATTTCCTTGTGCTCGTTTGTGAATTGTCCGCCATCGCATCCGTTTCGCGATCGTCAAGTCGAATGGAGTTGCCGTCAGGTCGCGATGACCCGGCGGCGGTATTCGCTGGCGGCGTATGCCATGAGCGCGGCGAAGATCAGGCCGCCAGCAAGTTGTATCCAGTCAATGCTGGCGCCTGAAATAGCGATAGCAGGTTCCTGCGGCACCGGGTTGGCGGCCGGCCAAGCCAGTCCATCCGTAAAGCTCTGAGTAGCGGCAAGTTCCTTATGCAGATCAACCCGCTTGGGCCATTCAGGGTCATGCAGGCAGGCGAAATTCACGATCGAAGAGGCCTCGGGCATTGGGCAGGCAAGTGCATGTGACAGATGACGTATCCCGAGATAATTCACGCGTGCGACAATGTCCCGATCCAGCGTGCCCGAGACGCCTGCGGCATTGACGAGGCCGTCGACGCGTTCGGGGAACTGGGTAAGCGCTGCGTCAATTTCTTCGGGAGAACCCTGATCGATGCGAAAGAACGCGTCCAGCATCACGACGGGATCCTCCAGATCGACTCCAATAAGACGCGCGCCTTCGCACCGGGCGAGACGGGCGACTTCGGCGCCGACCCCGGAGCAGACACCGGTTACGACAACGGTTTTACCGGCAAGCTTCAACGGCTTCTCCATCTTTTCGCAAAGGACGGCGCTCTCGAATGTCTGATCAGGTCGCGGCGTCCTTGAGCGCCGACGCCGATTGGTTGAACTCTTCGATGCCGCCTCAGACTCCCGGGCGTGCGGTTGCCCGACTCGGACGTTTCGTGCCTCAGCGATTGAAGCAGCGATACGGGCCGATGCACCGCAGGTGCTGTCGCTTATGTCGGTTCGGGTACGATCGACAAAACTGATTCTATGCATGGTTTTCATCCACACCGTAGATGCAAAGCGCCCGTCGGCTTGGACGGTTCAAGCGCAAAAACCAGGCCAACTGACAGAGCGCTTCGGCCTGGCTGCTGGGTATGGTTTTCCTTAGGCGCAGCCGGTGCCACCGAGAGACCTTCGGCCCTCGACCGCCAATGCGATACCCTCATTTGCGGATGTCAGAAGCTGGAGAATATGGTCCCCGCCTAATGGCCGCTCATGGCCAAGATCCTCCTGAATTGCCCCTGACCGACAGTGAGTCGATTCCCTTACCTGGGCTGACAAAGGGCTATGCAATTCAGGCCAGGCAATCAATCAGGCGTGTCGAACTCGCGCGTCAAGGCCGTAGAGCGCAGCCGCAAACGCCAATATTGCTCAAGCCCTGCTACAACTTTGCAGCCGCCCGTCTATTCTGGTCGTCCGAAGAACTCTTTCCTGTGGCGAGCTGACAACAGACGCAACCCGGCGAGATTCCTCGCGACACGGAAGGGACGCTGCAGAGCGCTTCTGCTTACGAAATACATCTGCATGAGGCTCGGAGTCTTACTGTGCGACCCCTTGTTTGCAACACGGTACACAGCACCCCGGAACGGTAAGCAATTCAAGGGAGTTCCGCGCTTGGCCAGAACTGGTGCTATACGGACGTGGCTGCCAAGCGTATCTTTGATCCATTCGATGGGGGCATCTTCGATTTTTGCCGGCAGCCCGTACAGATCCGAACGAATGATCAGCGATGTTCCGCAATAGTGACTGAACTGGTCACGACAGAGCAGAACATTGCCGCCATCGTCCCAGAGATACCCCTTGTCAATCCTCCAGCCGTTTTCGTTCGGATGCTTAGAAGCATACTGCACGATACGAGAGCTTACCAAATCGTCGTCGTCAACGATCATGAAGAAGCGGCTGCCAGCGGCATTGAGCATGCCGGCAAGAACACGGCGGCCTTTGTCGGCGCGGAATGAATCCAGAAAGTCGTTCTCAGTCGCATCGCCTCGCTCATGAATATCGTTCGGTGGAAAGCTCACCCAGACCACCGAGAACTTATCGGGCATGACAGGAAGATCGGCCCCTTCATTCGCAACCACTATGCCTCGCCAATCGGGGTTGGTTTGATTGGCAATGGATGTGACGGTTTGGGCGAGGTTCCTCTTCAGGAGGCCCCAATCACGCGCGTTATCCTGATGCCTGACAGGCACAATGAACGTTACGGCAGTCATGACAGTCTCCAGTCGTTGACTGTGCCAACCGCCTGTTCTCTTGCCCATCTAATGCCGTCGTCGATCGACATTGCCTTGTAGGATAGATCGGTACCCCCCGAAAAAGCGTTCATGAACCGGCGAATTTTTCCGTAGTTGTTGTCCAGCACCGCGTGGGGGCGCGCTATGAGAATCGAACAGATGTGCACATGCAGGCGATCCGTAAGGATGGCCTTGCCACGGGAAATCTGCCGGATGCCGCGTCGAAAGCGGTTGTTGGCCGCGGCATTCAGTTTGCGCAACCGCACTTCTGAGGGGCTGAGGTGCAGCAAAGCAGATGCCGCACCGAGCGCTTTTGCAACGCGCACCCTCGAGTGGCGCTCGGTGATCCAGTCCTCCCTTGGGATATGGGGGTAGGCAGAGAAATCGACCGCTCCGACCTGCTCCTTGTCCTGGCGAAGCATCGCGAGCACCGGGAAGCGGGGCGCATCAGGCTGCACGCTGCCGATGCAAAAAGCCATGTCGGGGCAGAGATGCACTTGGCAATCGAACTTTTCCTGGGCGAACAGAAGGGATTCCTCGTCGCGCACCAGCAGCACGAAGTTCTTATGTCGGCCAATGGCGCGTCTGCTTTGCTCAAGCCGTTCCGGAGAGCTGTAATGGATCGATTGCGGAAACTGGACGATCTGCCGGTCGGGAAACAACTCCATTATATGTTCCCGGAAGTCCTGGTGAGATACCCATAAGTCGCCGAAATTGCCGCCCCCATGGATAAATATCGGCCCACTCGGAGCCATCCCCTTGAGTTCATCATGGGAAAAATCGTCCGTCGTGCAGACATAGGAAGGCCGCTTTGCGTAACGATCCTTCAAATAGGCAATCTCCCCCAGCCATATTGCCGAGTCGCCACAGTTCTTGATGTCGGGAAAATCCAGTATCGCTATCGGCTCATCGGGCCTGACGAACATCTTTAGGCAATCATGCGTTATGTCCTGCAGCGCAGCAATGAGTTCTAGTTCCTGAGCACCTGGCATCGTACCTCTCTTTTGAATTGACGAGCTGGAGATCACGCGTGGCTGACTTTGGACAGCGCCTTGAAAGCGAGCTTTCTCACTTCGGTTTCTGGCCCATCCGGACGGCCCATAACGATCCAGAGAAAGAGACTGAAACCGCAATAGAGAGTTCCGCCGAGGCAGATGAGGACGGCGAGTTGGAGAACCAAGCCGGTCTGCGTGGTCTGAACGCTGATGTAATGATCGGCGAGCGTTACACCTGCGGCCAGAACGGCCGAGCTGGCGAGCGCCCTGAAATTCGCCAACAACTGCGCCCTGACCGAGACATTGATGAGCCGCTCCACCACCACCATGTTGACGACAGCGCTGAACAGACCGGTGAGCACCCGGCTGAATATCAGCCCCGGTAGCCCCCAGCACACCAAACCGATCGAAATCACCGGTATGCGGACAAGAAGCATCTGTGTATCACGCACGAACAGGGTCCGGGTCTGCCCCAGCGCCATGCCAAGGGGCTGGTTGAGAGAACCCAATGTTTGCAGGGCGTAAACTGAGGCGAGCGCCTGGATGATGAAAATAGCGGGAAGCCATTTTTCGCCGAGCACCAGTCTCACCAGGGGATCTGCTATCACAGCCATCCCTATGCCGGCGGGCAGGGCAGCCGCTGTCAGCAGGGCCTGCGTTCGCGAATAGGCCGCCGCCAGACGCTGAGCATCATGGCGCACATTGGCGAACGCCGGATAGATGGTTGCTGTCAGTGGCGCAGTGGCTTCACGGGTGGCCATCATCGCAAGCTGCCCACCCAGCGAATAATAGCCAATGGCGGACCTGTCTAACAGCTTTCCTATGAGCAGGTAGTCGAAACGCCAGTTGAGCGTATTCACGATCTGTCCGGCAGTAATCCAGGCCGAAAACGAAAAAAACTCTCGCATGTGGGAGAAAGTTACGCGCGGACGGAACGGCATGACGAGGTAGGACGTCACAACATTTGTCGCCTGCATCACCAAAGTGCCGACCACAAGCGCCCAGTAACTCTGGTAGATGATCACAACGCCGATCGCGGCTACGAAACCGGCCACTCTCTGGGCAACGCTCAACACGAACTCTTGCCTGAAGATCAGTTCGCGCTGAAGAATGATTTTTCGCGGGTTCACCAGTCCGCTCATGGCAAGACTGAGGCTCAAAGCGAGCAAGACGCCGAACAGGCGCGGCTCGTTATAGATGAGGGACGCGGGATAGGCGAACGCGGCGAAGAAGATGCACAGTATGAGGCCTCGCGTCGCACCCAAGGTCCATGCGGCGCTGAAATGGGATTCCCTGGGGTCTTCATGACGGATAAGCGCTTCACTCAGTGAAAGATCGGTGATTGAGGTCACCACGGCCAACAATGTCGTCGCAAGCGCCACCACGCCAAAGTCCGAAGGCAAAAGATACCTGGCCAGGACAATGGTGCCCAGCATTGAGAGCCCGTTGACGATTATTCTTGAGAGAGTGACCCAGAGACTTCCCGCTACCAGGCGGTCAGCGATACTCATGACTGAGCCCAACTGGCAAATCCAGAACTCTCGGCTGCAGCCCCATTCTATCGGTGTCCTCTATGCGCAACTGCCCGGCACCGCGCCTGTCTCGACGTGGATACGATCAAAGCTTCCTCGCGCCACAATGCAGTGACGTGCGGGGACGCCAACGCACTTCTCGCTGTTTCACCACGCATTTCGGAATTTTCGGCCCGAGTCACTGCTCGCGGACTTGTCATCGCGTGTCCGTTCAATCGCGCGACCTCGTCTGGCCGCGAGCACCACCCCACGCTGATTTTCAACATTTGCTCGAGCGTCCCGTTGCTTAAAGATAGTCTTTGCGGATTCCGTTCAGAACCTCACCCAAGCGACTCTTCAAGCCGTCTAGCGAGCCATCGGGACTAAGCTGCGGTTCCCGGCGGCTCGCTTTGAACAGACCTGCTGCCGAGGGTGCGGCCAAGAATTTTTTGACCATCGACCGCAGCAAGGACTGGGGCCTCTCCGGGCGCGTGGGGCGTCGCCCTGGGGTTGGGCCAACCAACACTGGCTTCGGGAGGCTGCCGTTTGGTGTGACACCCCAAAAGGGCTTGCCTTTCGCCGACGCTTCCCCCCGCGAGGACACGGGTATCACGTGGGGCTTGTAGGTCGCGCCGACACTCATTGCCCAGTCGTTCCATTTGAAGTCATTGATGGAGGCCGATGTGGCTACCGCGATCCAAGGGACCCGAAAGGCATCGGCGATAATCGCGCCGTGCATGGATTCCGCGATGATTAGCTCCGATTGCGCAATATCGCGGATGACCGCCTTTGCGTCACCGCGTGGGTCCAGATACGTGAGTCCGGCCATCTCGCAGACGGCTTGCCACATGCCGTGTTCGGCGGATTCCCAGTGTGGAATGAAGGTCTTCTTGTATCGTTTCGGCAGTTGCTGGAATTCCGGCATCTCAGCAACCATGACGGCCGGATCAACGATGCCCCGTTCGACAGCAAGCCCGAGCCGTTCGGCTGTTTTCGGACCTCGCACACAGCGGAGATCCCATTCCCGGCTGTTGCTGATGTCGGGCGGTGTGCCGTAGCCCCAGCCGCTTCCCACAACCAGCTTGTGCACACCGCGTGGAAGCAGGCCCGAATTCAGGACAGTGCCGACGCCCACGAGCATTGTTTGTTGGCGCACCTCCCGGAATCCAGGCAACAGAAAGTCCCATAGCCAGAGATTGAGGTCGTCACCAAAATTGCCGTGGCTCGATTCCCAATGATATGGAGTCATTTCGCCTCCGCAAACTTAGCTGTCCCGAGTTCCCTCAGTGTCAGTAGCAACTCAGGGTCACGCCACGCCCAACGCGCGAGCAGGCCGACGTTTGGCACTTTGCCGCGACGAAGAAGTCCGGCCTGGCTCCAAAGCCTGGCGACGCGCTCTGCCCTTGGAGGTGGCGATTGACTCAACTTCCTCTGGCCGTCGGGCAAAACAAGCTTCGAGCGCGTCGAGCGCTGCCCAGGTGTTGAATTGCTGCTGCAGGAAGTGGCGCGATGTGCGGTCGATGCTGTGAAAGATATTGACGCCCAAGCCGCGCACGACGCCCGGATCACCGCAGAGCAGGCTGCGCCGAGAGGCGAGGATTGTATCGCAGAAGAAAAGCACGTCCTCCGCGGCGCGCCGAAGAGTGGCGTCGAAACGGATTTTTTTGAAGATGGTAGGGCCGATCACCATTCCAGAGAGATGGAGAAAGCTCCAGTCCTTCAGCATTGCGCTCGCAAGGTCTGGAATTTCGATGACCAGCGGCTGCTCCCCCAATCGAAGCACCCCGTCCGCCTCTGCGAGTTCGGATATTGCGAGGTGGTAATGGAACTCTTCGCTCGCCTCAATTGAGGCCCAGTAACAGTCCCCTCCGAAGCACAACATGCTCTCAAAAGCGTTGTTCAGATGATGTGGCAGCCACGTATCGTCTGAATCGAGGAAAGCGACGAAACGCGTCAAAGGCGAAGTGTTCTCAAGCCCGGTGTTGCGAGCGCCACCAGGGCCGGCGTTGGCCTGCCTTATGACCGTGATGCGCGATCTCTGATCGGCGTCAAGCGCTTCCATCTCGACCTCAGCCGGAAGAGGGGACTCATCGTCAATAACCAGAACCTCAAAGTCCCGATATGTCTGCTCGAATACGCTCTGTAGCGACCGGCGAAGAATGCCCGCTTTTGTCTGATAAAAAGGGATGACGATTGTGAAAGTGGCCAATTCTCATCCTTGCCTTCGGGAGGTCTGTAGCGAGGCCCGAGTAACGCATTCGGCAATGGGTGGCCAAAGTGATTGTATGGATGATGATCATCCATGGCGTGGATAGGCCGTCAGTGGCTGGCTCGGCCTCGGCGGCATCCTCCTCGTCTATGGCAGCGATAAGCTCGGGTTACTCGGGCGGACTCTCGGTTGCCCATTCCCCTGGCCAGGGCGGCCCCTTTGAGATGGCTAGCAAGACGGCAGGACCACCGGATCCAGGGTTGAGCAAGCCGAATTCCTGCTCGAGAAGGTCGGTGGTAATCAGCCTGGGTGGCGCGGACATGGTCGGTACAGTCGATCACACCATATCGCGCCAGTCAGTTTTTTCCGACTTGATCGGACCCAGTTGAACCACCATATACCGCCTCCGGCCGCCGGTCTAAGGTGCCCATGCACGAGACCTTCCAGGCTGAAAATTTGCGTCAGTTTGTTGCCTGTCCGTGTCCGGAGGAACTCTCCCGAGGTGCCGGGCATCTTGCTCTTCTTCGAGGTGTTTATGAAAGATTCACGCATTCCCGAGCCGGTGTTGACGGCCATGTCGGCGGGGACCCACATCATCCGTGCTTATCGTGAGCACCTTGGATATTCCGTCGAGGACCTGGCAGTGGCGTGCGGGCTTGCCGCTGAGGAAATTCTCAACATTGAGTCCGGTCTGAGATACAACAAGGGTTATCGGGATCGCATCGCAAAATCGCTGTCCCTACCCGCCGGAATTCTTGAGGCGGAGCCGGACATACTGGACGCTGCCTGAATGGTGGAAGGCCGGTTTTCCCCGTCTGTTGCCGGAAACAGGTCTCTCGATTTCGTATTGTTGGAACCTGGCGTTTGCGCCACGGGCCAGGTGTGCCCAGGATATGACCAAGCGAGCAGCAGATGGGTCGCGCTCTCCCTGGGCCGTCGGCATACGCGCCCGGAGGGCCTTGCTGGGGCGCCGCTCGCGGCCGCGTTCGCGGGATGCAGTATGCATTCCAGTCACACTAACTGCCAAGCAGATGACCGGCATTTCGTAGGGCGGCGAGGAAGAAACCGGCATCAACGGTGACATCGATCTTTGCCTGTGCCGAGAGAGGTATGCTTGTCCAGTTCTCCAAAGGCGCCATCAGATCTGAGAACGTGTCATTCACCATGCAATAGTGGGTAAGAAGGCCCTGCCTGTCCAACGCGACCACGCCAGTTTGTTCGCCTCGATAGCGGATGGCGGCGATGCGCTGCACCTGCGGGTCATCGTCGACCCGCACGTCGAAAACCAATGTGCCCTGGCTCCTCGCCGCTATCTCCGCGGCTCTTTCGCTGAAACTTGATGTGAGTGAGCGGACGCTTTCGACCGCCATCTGGAAAATCGCCCAATCCAGTTCCTGCGAGGCCATGTCGGCAATTGCGGGTAGTAGAGGGGTGATTGCAACAACGCATGCGGCTTGTTCACAGATGTCGGCTGACGACCGATCCTAACCGGGGTTCTGCCGCCCATCGTGCTGTCCGATTCGGACTGATCCGGAAGCGAGGGGCACGCCCACCGCCCCTGAGGAGGCTCCGCGCTGTCGCGAACCCTGCCGCACCCGGCAAGTCAGCGCCACAGGGTTCACAAAGTTGACTGGCTGGGCTAGGGGGAGCGCAGAGAAATCTCCGGTCGCAGCCTTACCCGGTCAAAACAAGGATACCACGATGAAGACTCTCGTCATCTGCTCCGGCGGATTGGACTCAGTTTCCCTTGCCCACAAAGTGGCAGCGGAGCACGAACTCGCCGGGCTGCTGTCCTTCGACTACGGCCAGCGGCACAGTAAAGAACTGAAATTCGCCACGCTGTGCGCACAGCGATTGGACATTGCGCATCAGATCATCGACATCCGCCAAATCGGCCGCGGCCTTTGCGGCTCCGCGCTGACCGATGGTGTCGACGTGCCGGACGGCCACTACGCCGAAGACACCATGAAGATCACGGTGGTGCCGAACCGAAACGCCATCATGCTGGCCATCGCCTTCGGACTCGCCGCCGCGCAGCAGCTCGAAGCGGTGGGGATGGCCGCTCACGGCGGAGACCATTTCATCTATCCAGACTGCCGTCCGGCCTTCATCGAGGCTTTCCAGACGATGCAGGACCGAGCGCTCGACGGAGACGCGCAGATCCGTCTTTATACGCCTTATGTGAACCTCACCAAGGCGGACATCGTCGGCGATGGAGCAAGGCACGGGACCCCATTTGCGCAGACCTGGTCCTGCTACAAGGGCGGCGAACGTCACTGCGGACGGTGCGGGACCTGCGTCGAGCGGCGCGAAGCGTTTCAGCTGGCGCAGCACGCCGACCCGACCGACTATGAGGACACCGATTTCTGGCTTGAGGCGCTACGGAGGCGGAGCGCCTGATGTTCCGCATTACCAAGGAATTCCACTTCTCGGCCTCGCATCAGCTCACCTCCTTGCCACCCGAGCACCAGTGCGCGCGACTGCACGGGCATAACTACATCGTCGTAGTGGAGCTTTCGGCCAAGGAGCTGAACTCGCACGGCTTCGTGCGCGACTATCACGATCTGGCGCCGCTCAAACACTATATCGACGAGAGCTTGGACCACCGGCACCTCAACGACGCGCTCGCGCATGAGCAGGTCACAGCGGAATACCTGGCCAGGCATTTCTATGAATGGTGCAAGGCACGGCTGCCGGAAACCGCCGCCGTGAGGGTGAGCGAAACCCCTAAAACCTGGGCGGAGTACCGGCCGTGACCGACACGCGGCCCGCAATTCGGGTCAGCGAGATATTCGGGCCGACGATCCAGGGCGAGGGCGTGCTCATCGGTTTGCCGACGGTCTTCATCAGAACCGGCGGGTGTGACTACCGCTGTTCCTGGTGCGACAGCCTCCATGCGGTTGACAACCAATTCCGCCATGAATGGAAGATGATGCCAGTGGATGCGGTGTGGCAAAGCGTGGTTGCGCTTTCCGGCGCCCGGCCAGTTATGGTGTCCCTGTCGGGCGGCAACCCCGCCATTCAGCCCTTCGGCGGCCTAATCGAGCGGGGCCATGCTGAAGGTTACCGCTTCGCGCTGGAAACCCAAGCTTCGGTGGCCAAGGACTGGTTTGCCGAGCTTGACGTACTGGTCCTCAGCCCAAAGCCGCCGTCGAGCGAAATGAGGACCGATTGGGTTGCATTCGAGGCTTGCATCGAAGCGGCGCGGGAGAAGCCGCAAGTCGTGCTCAAGCTCGTCATTTTCGACGAGAGTGACTACGCCTTCGCCAAAGACGCCGCCGCCCGATTTCCAAGTCTCCCGGTCTATCTGCAACCCGGCAATCACACGCCACCGCGCCGTGGCGAGGAAGACGCAGCTGTCGACCTTGCCGGAATCATGAGGCGCATGGAGTGGCTGATCGAAAAGGTGACGCAAGACAGATGGTTCGAAGCCCGCGTATTGCCGCAGCTGCATGTTCTGCTCTGGGGTAACAAGAGGGCCGTCTAGGTCTAGCTGGCAGGTGTGGGAACTGCACCAACTCTTCGGCCAGAATAACTCGCTCGCATGTGACAGCGCTGCTCGGACAGGCGATTGGTGATCGAGGTCGGACTAGTTCGGTAAATTGAACCGGGTACATGAATGCCAGGAAGTCTTTCTTTAGGGTTATTTGTGTTTCCGCTTCCGCAAAGCGTCTACCGCCCAGCGGTGTATCTGGGTGATCGCGTTACGAAGATATGCCGCGCAGGCCTCCTAGGGGCGGGCCGATCGAACTCAATCGCAAATCCCGCCTCTAGCTTAGTGAACGTCCGATGAGGTAGGGCGTTGCATAAGTGCGGGATCGCCGGCCCTATGAATGGAGCCGCGTTTCCGAGTTGCCGTCCGTTCTTGCGTCAAAAGCCTGTGCCGGGTTGAACCAGCCCAGATGAGGGCCTCACGCTCCTTGCTGTCGAGGCCAGACGTTCGTTTCCGGGTCGAGGTCGCGCAATCGTTGAGTCACTGCACCGGTCATTTCACGAGCGTCTTAATTGGGATGGCTTGGCGCGGTTGCTCTCTTGCAATTCGTAGCCGTCGACGATCCTCGGCATGCAGGTCTGCCACTCTTTTCTCGGATGAGACGATGGGGGATATCGATGGCAACTTCGGAGGACCGCGCTAAACTGGCGGCGACACGCAGCATCGGCGTGTCACCTCAATGGCAACGTTGATCTTCTGAGACGATCCTTTCCTTCCAAGGCCAGGCCCTCAATTTGACGTCCTGGGGCATTGTCCAGATATGCTTTATTTTTTCCGGGATCAGGCGGCACTTGTTGCCATGTTCCTCCGGAACGTCGCCGGCCTCCCGCCAGAGCCAGCAACACAGGACGCATTGAACTCCCTCGCCGCCGAGATGAACATCGGCCGGTATCATTCAGATCGTGCTGAGGGAGTGGCTAGAAACGAATGCCTATCTGCCAGTCCGGATGATTGACGAGGAAAGCGAGACCGACGGGAGCGCTTAGCAACATGGCTCGCAAGGGAATGGCCCGCAGAAAAGGCCCGTGCCTAAGGGACGGGCCAAATACGTTTCGGGAACAATGCCTAGAGCGGTTATTCTCAGCCGCCCATCTTCTTGGCCATGGCACAGAAATCAGCGTGCGACTTGTTGAGCGTGGTGTCGCCGCAGTCTTTCAGCACCGCCTTTTGTTCATCCGGTTTCATGGACATCCATGCGGTCTTGAAATCCGCTTCCGACCTCAAGGTTTTCATGCCGGCATCCGTGAAGAAAGGTGACATCTTTGCAGGATCATCGAGCGCGGAAGTGGTGCTGCTGCCAGCCAGCGCTGAGCCCGTCATCACTGCGAGCGCCATCGCGCCCATCGTAAGCATTTTGATGCTCATTTTTACCTCCGTTAGTTCTACACGCGCAAAATCGCGTGACCTGGGGAAAAAACGTCGGCGTCTGAACTCTGTTCCCGCATCTCGCCGATTCCGCATCGGCAGCCGTCTGACGCGCGCTGGTGTCGTGGAGAATGGCCGGTGCAGTGAGGAGTCCACCGTGCGGCGACGGACCACTGCGGCCAGCCTACAGTGCGATCGGCAAATGCGGGCCCATTAACCACCTTCCTGGATAGATTGGACCCCAATGGGGATGCGGGGGGGTTTACTTTGCGTGGAAAATCACAAGCACAGATTCTATTGTCATGTTGAGCGCGACGGATTGTGGGGAGTTTGGGATTGCGTCGCCAACAGGCCGGCAAGGTTGGGCGGTGGCGACCTTCGCGGTTGCACTGGCCAAAGGGCTGAAACTGCGGAACACGTCCTCACGAGAATTTACGACGGCGGACTTGATGCCGTCGCTATCCGCATCGCGGGCATTGTCAGTTCTGCGGGTTCGGCCTGATCGATCCCCGGCCGCCAGGCGCTTACCCAGCCTTAGGGGGCAGCATCGGTCCAGTGGTGTTCCACCGGATGAACTCGACCTCTTTCCCGGTGACGTCCCGCACGGCCTTCAACAGCACCTCATGCAGGACGCGCGTCTGCCTGTAGTGGTCGCAATGTGGCGATATGAACGGCTTGATGATGCTTAGGTGCAGCGCTTCCGCTGCCACCAGGAAGCGCTCGATTTCAGCCTGTGATAACTGCTTTGAGGGTTTTGACCTAGCCATTGCGACACCTTTTGAGAGTCGCCCACCTGAGGACAATATTCCTACCGCGACCGTTCAGTGTAAAGGCTCAAACGTCGAAAAGGTCGTTTGGTCCCACACCAATTTCGTCAATGATGTCCGGCGTGTTGTTTCGCGGGCTTCCGACCTTCCTGTCAATCGGCCACATCTTCATCAGTTCCGAAGGATATGGCTTCATAAGGTCGCGTGGATCCAGTTCCGGTCCGAGCCAGCGCATGTAATCGGCAGGCGCCAGAATAACCGGCATGCGATCATGGATCGTCGCCATCAACGTATTAGGCTCGCAGGTGACGACAGCGAAGGTCCGGATCAACTCGCCGGTGGCCTTGTCGGCATATTCTTCCCATACTCCAGCCATGGCAAAAGGCTCGTCATCCTTCATTGCGATAGCGTAAGGCTGCTTTTTCTTGCCCGAAACATCGAGCTTTTGCCATTCGAAATAGCCGTCGACGGGCACCAGGCAACGGCGCGCGGCGTATGCTTTTCGGAACATGCCGTTGCTGGCAATCGTCTCGCACCGCGCATTGACAGGCGGTGGCCGCCCGCCGCCATCGCGCGCCCAGCCGGGAACCAGCCCCCACTTCGCAGAAACGAAACCGGCCATGCTCGTGGAAAGCTCTTCACGTACAATGATTGGATAGGTCAGGCTGGGCGCGCCATTCCAGACCGGGAACCCGTTGCCCAAACGCTCAACGTCGCCAGGGTGCGCGAACTCGAAGCGCCGTACCATGTCCGGGATGGTCGATTTTACAAAAACGCGTCCACACATTTAGGGTCGTCTCATTGACAAGGATCGAGGCCCGCCCAAAATGGGAACGGAGTGAGAACGAGTCAAGGTTGTGGTGATGCCGAAGAAGCCAAAGGACGTAATGCTGCCAGCGGTCTCGGGCGTCACAATCGAAATCGATGACCGCGATAATCCCGAGGTCTGCCTGGTCGGGCTGTTGACTGCCGAGGGGAAGCGATCCTTCACCCTGAGCGAAAACGGCGCTCGGATGATGGTGAAGGCGTTGCACTCATTTCTCGATCTCCTCGACGGATCTACGTCCGAGAAAAAGCCCAAAGGCCCCGCCAACTGAGAATCAGATATGGTCAATCCGCCCAAGCGACAGGACGATTATCAGGACCGAGCCATCGACTGCCAGGAGGCCATGGAGCCAGGCTTTCAGGTGATTGTCGATTGCATGCTGGAGGCGGGATGGACGCGAGGCGAGACATTGCGGGCGCTGAAACGGCTCATAGCTGCCGACAATAAGGCTCAGAAAGAGAACGCCAGGCTGGAAACGCAACTCGCAATTGCGCGGGCCATGTTGCGCGCTGGAAAGCCGATTTAAGGTCTGTTGACCTGTTGGGGGTCCCTTGGCAATGCGTCGATTGCCACCGGGCGCATAAACTCTTGCACCGACCTGGGAGGAACATGCGTCCGCAGTCGAAGTTCGGAATGCGCTTGGTAAGGAAATCTCCTTGAAACAGCCAAGCAAGGCCCGCCACTGGCTCCGAGACCCGGTGGCGGGCCACCCGCGATTAATCTTTTTCGTAGGGCTGGAACCTGTTTCTGAAATCGAAGTTGGAAATGTGCTTGGTTGAGATTCCCCTCCTCAAATCCAAGCTCTGGTGCAAGTGCAAGGCCCGCCGCTGTAATTGTGTCCTCAGCGGCGGGCTTACTTCGTCAGGCGCTCCACGGTCTCAATGATCGCCTTGGCCAATGCCTCGCCTTCATAGATCGGCTCTGGGCCATAGTAGCCCGTCACCCATTTCTCAGACGGCAGCACACCGGGCGGGCATACCTGCTCAATGGCCATTCGGACGAGCTTCAAGCCTGCGAGTTCGCCAGTGGGCTCGATTGCCACAGGGGGCGATTCGGGCTGCGGTATCATGGTTTCGCCTCGCGGATCGTTCTCAACGTCGCATGGCGCAATTTGTCTTCGCGCTTAAGGGTTTTCACACGTCCGACAAGGCCAGGTTTGATCCATTCGGCGTCTGGTTTGTCGGCTCCCTTCGGTGGCGTGCCTTTCCCCTCCTGCACCTTGGCCCACAGGCGTTCGCGCATGGCTTTGGTCAGGGCGATGTTTGCCGATCCGACATAGCGGCGTTCTGCATCGCGGGTCGCCATCAAGGCGAGTGGGGCCGATCCCGGCTTGCGCTGCACGCCGGCAACCTCAAAGTCGACTTCCTCGTAGCATTTCGTTTTCAGCCACACTTCGGTATCGCCTGACCGATAGACACTGTCCGGCCGCTTCGACACCATGCCCTCAAGGCCCATGCGGATCAACCGCGGCGTAGAAGTCGGCCCCGCCGCCATGCACATGATGGCTGTACTGGATCGCGCCCCTGGCAGGCCCGACGAGGCCGAGCAGCTTTTCCCGACGTTCCAGCAAAGGTGCGGGGCGCAGGTTGACCCCGTCCAGATACAGCAGATCGAAGGCGACGAAGATGATCCGATCCGGCGCCCATCGCATCGCGGACCGAAGCGAATGGAAATCCGACACGCCTTTCCCATTGAGGACGATTGCCTCGCCGTCGATGATTGCCGAATTGGGGAAAGGGTTGCCGCCGCCTCGACAATCGTCTTGTACGTCGATGACCAGTCGTAGCCCCTTCGCGTGATCGCTCGGGCCGTGCCGTTCTCGATTGTGATTTGCGTCCGATAGCCATCGTACTTGATTCCGTGAATCCAGTTGTCCCCTGTCGGCGGCACCTCGACAAGCGTGGGAAACATTGGCCGGATGAACTTCAGACGCATGAGCTGACCCGCAAAACTGGGATTCAATTTAGCATGCGCTAAAATGGTTCCGGAACATTTTAGGCGAATTGGATGTTTGGCAGCTATGGCGAAGCTATCCGACATTGGACCACCCATTCCCGGCAAGCAGCACGGCGGCCAGCCAGCCGATGAGGACGACAACTTCTATACCTGCCCGACGTGTGGACAGCAGGTCGACATGCGCGACTTGCGGCAGGTGATTTGGCACGAGCAGCCAAAGCACAAGCCGCTCCTTGTCGTCGTCGAATAACGCGCACCTTCTTGAGCAAACGACGACTGAACGTTTCGTACCCGCCCTGCGGCCCCGACTATGCGGATTTAATGATTTCGATTACCATTGCTTTCTTGGGAGGCTGCGATGGAAAGCGCGAATACGAACATGGCGCCCCCTCGGGTCGAGGTGGCCGAGGCCGGCGGAGAATGGTTCGTCCGCATAGTGGCCGACGACGAAGAGCTTACCCGCTCATTCGATTTGGAATCGTTCGCCCTGTCCTACGCGGAAGGCCAGCGGATACGTCTTGGACTTGCCGAGTTCAAGCGGCTGTAGGAAGGACAAGATGCCTCTCTCTGAGAGCCTGCATTCAGTTGAGATGGAATTCCGATGCTCGGAATGCGGATTGGGTTTTGTCAAGCCGGGGCGCTGGTTTAAGTCTGCCGCTCAACATCATTGCTCCGGTTGCCATCACCTCACACACCTCACCTATCCGAAGAAATTGGCATTGTTCGACAAATACGCCAAGCTTCCGACGATGGGGATCGGTGGCGAGGAACGATGAGGAGCGACCGTAGCTTCAATAACTTGTCCTCGGCAACCCTCATGCCCCTTCATCGGTAAGCGGTCTTGGCCGCACAATGCTCAAATCAAACTTGGTTGAAAGGTCGGGCTCCGCTTTGTTGATGGCGGCGGTGGTCATCCGATGGACGGGCGGGATGATTATCATCCGGACGTTCGTTCAGGCCAGAGCGGCGCCCCGAAAATCAGGAACACGACTGCCACCAACACGATGACCAACCCGGCTGTAAACGCGTTCGCAATGATATCACCAGGCTGCATACACTCTCCGTGAATGGGTGCCCGCCACACCAAGGGGGTCGTGGCGGGCAATCAACCAACCGACGATGAGGAGACGATGATCGACGGTCACATTCCCGATGTCGAAGAGGCCGTGTTGTTTCAGAGGCCGGACCTTTGCGCTTCGGCATCGGACTTTAGTCGGGTGCTTGAGGCGGCCCCGCTCGGGGATCGATCGGCACGGCGAAGGCCCGTCACCGATCAGCAATGACGGGCCCCTGCCTCGAGACCGCTCGGCTGTAAACCAAGCTTTGAATCGAACTTCGGTTTCGCAGACAGGTTCCCTCGATCTCCAAAAATTGAGCTTCAGTGGGTCCGCCCCCACTGGCGGGCAGGGGCGGACCCGGCCGGGGCTTGGGGCCTCGACCGGCAGCGGGCACGCTGCCGCTTGCTCACCTACCTCGGCATATCAGGTTCCACTAATGCACGAAAAAGCCCGCCACCTTTCGGAAGCGGGCAGGGTCTATAGTAGCTGGGATCAACCAGCATAGGTCAACGGGCGGCGGCGGGGTTGGTTGCGAGGCCACCCAGTCGTAGGGGAATGCTTACACCTTGGATTTTCGCCACCCTGCCCACCAGGCTTCCCATTGAGAGCAAAACCAGCGCTCGCCTTTGGCAGGATTGACGATGGTCTCGTTGTAATATCGCTGACCAGGCAGGTGATAGATGCGCTCGCCTGTCTCGACGCTGATATTGCCTTTGATGTTGCAGCCATCCGCCGCGCTGGAGCCGCCTAGCCGATGCACAGTCGGAAGGGGATGCTGCTCACTTTGCGGGATGAAGTAGCTTGCAGCGGAAACACCGTACAGCAGAACCGGAATTAGCGCCCGCTGCTCCAGCAGCGAACGTCTGCGCCTTCTCCTAGGCTGAGAAGCCTTTTGCCCTTGGAGGCCCATACCCCTCTCTCCCCAAGGGAAGAATGCGACTAACGGCGGTTGAAGTCCAGCCGTGACTGCCACAGCCTATTGGGGTTATGCACGTGTGAACGATCTGGACGGTTCTTGTGAACGGCCAGGTCACTATGAACTTGAGCAGGGCACGGAATGGTGCTCTTGCTTGCGCTTGGTCACAACCCGTTGGATCGGCCTTGCATTCATGAGCCAGTTGCTGAGCGCGATCTTCAAGCCCGACGGCCGGGAGGAAGCTGAACGGGCGAAGTTTTTGTCGCGAATGTTCGGCATATTCTCCGAGAAGATTGTCTCGCTTTGGTGTGATGACGAGCGATCGCCTTATCAAGACATCGGGCGCCCTACGATAAAAACAAGCACCACCGATCGGGGCTACACGCTGGACTTCACCCTGCGAGAACGGAAGACCGACGCGGTGTACGTTGCCGAAATGAAGTGCGAGATCGAGTACCAAAGCTTCCGATACTTCATTCTGACGAACGCCGAGCAGCTCAAGCATCACAGAAAGCCGGCTTTCAACGTTTTCCTGCGGTCAGCTCGGCCCTCGGAAGACTTGCAGGCATGGGTTTGCAAACAGAAGACGCCTTTCGCTGGCGCAATTCTGATTTGGGGCGCGGTGTCGCCCTCTGGCCGAATGAGCGCAATTCAGGAATTTGGATTGAGAGACGCTCTGTCGCTAGACGAGATGTCCCGCGATCTCATCTCTTGGAAGTGCCAGCGGTATGAGGGCCTGCTCAGTGAGCGCCGAGCTTGGAGCAATCAACTTTTCGATGGACTGCTGAGCTCCGCTTCTGTCGGCGAAGCTGAATAGGGCCGACCATCGATCTGGCCTACTCGCCCGACTATGCTTAGGCTGGATGGAAAGCGCAACGGCAACCCCTACGCAAGTCCTGCATCGGGTGTTGACCTACCTCCTCGCCGTCCATTGAGGATGGCTTCATCAAGGCCATCAGATTTGTTGCGCCAAGACCTTCCACGTCGAGGTTGCCGAGCAGCTCCTGAAGTGGACCAAGCGTGGCCCTAGGTGGCGACAGGCGGTGGGAACCTGTATGGCCGCAATTGAAGGTATGTGCCCCCTCAGGATGCCCGTAGGGCGTTCGAGGCGGCGGCCAAGGAAGAGCGGATGCTCGCATTGCCCTAACGTCAAGCATGAAAGGCCGGCTAGGGACCCTTCAAAACAGCCCACTATTTGGTGGAGGGGTATCGCTTCGTCAGAAAGTTCTGAAGCTCGTCGCGACTATTGAAGTGCTCAAACCCATCTGAGCTATGGAGGATGTAGCCCCCGCCTGTCGTCTCTTCTATCTTCATGCCTTGATAGTTGAAGGTCGCTTTGACATGGGGTGGCAATCCCTGCGTCTGGGGCTTTCCCAATTGGGCATCCGCCGAGCCTGGACTTGCTGTTGCTTGTCCACTCATGCCGCCAGCGAGCTGCCGGTCCACAGATGAGAGGAAATCCCGGATCTCGCCCAAGCGGGAAAGGATCATGATCATCCAGAGTACCACGAGGATGGAGACGATGATGTTGACGAAAAAGTAAATTCGAATGAAATCGCCAGCGAAATCCATTCCATGCCCCCAAATTAGGCCTCAAACGCCGACGCTCGGCGCTCGCGGGTGAGGTGCCCAAACCGACCATAGCCAGTCGAGTATCGATAACCTCGTATCCATGACGTAATCGCCGGCCCATGACCAGAAGTACAGGCTCAGGCAAATGTTGAGCGCGGCCACCGCATAAAGCCATCTCCTCTGCTCGTTGTCGGATTTGTTGGTGTAGAGCGCTACCAAAATTGCAAGCGTCGGCGGTACCACAAGAAATGGAATGATGCTCAGGACCCATGCCAACATCGAAACCGGATCGCTTCTAATGCTAGCCAAGATTGGAGACAGCCTCTTCAATCCCGCCTGCTTGGCATCCTGAACCGCCAATTCCAACGATAGGACTGCGCCACAAGTCGGACAGGTGCTGACCCCGCCAAGGGTTTCGCCAAAGCAAGACGGGCACGAGCCTGTTGCGGACCTCAAATTCCTATGATCCGAAGCCACATCAACCTCTCGTGGAGATCGGCGAGGCCCCGGCGAGAAGCATGTGATAGCGGAGGTTCATCGCTTTTGCAGTCTTGTAAGCGTCGACTGCAGACCAAATCATAATGATCCATCCCAGAAAGACAAACCAGAGCGCTATTGTGAGGACAAACATGAGAATGCCCTTACCTATCTGGCCGTTGTAGAATTGCCCGAGACCGCAGATGAGAAGCGATAGGATGAGCGCAACGCCAGCCGATTTGTTGGCTGCGGTGCCGTCCAGGAGGACACTCGCAACGCATAGCCCGGCTGAGGTCCGATGTTGTTTGTCACTTGGACAATGGTGGCACCCTCGGCAGCACTGACCCGGCTGTCCGAATTTGTCCGAGCAGGTGGTAGGGGTGTAACTCTAACGTGTTCGAATACCGAGAACATGGTCTTTGGCAGCCTTCCAAGCCGTCCCGCCGACGGGGACTACCTGTGTATTCTCAGTTATTCGTCCCTCCTTCGCGAAACTGCGAAGTTCATGGCCGGTGTAGGGACCATAATTCTGAGCCTCAATGTTCAGATGCCAAGAACCATCCAAAGGATGCGGCGGAACGTTGGAAACTGAGTTCGAAATTTCTCCTGCCGCGCTAGGCAGCGTAGACTTTGGCCCTAATTGTTCTGTCATAATTCCCCCCTAAGCCCCTTTAACATTTTTATCAGGGAGGCCTCAAAAAGCAATGCGCATTTCAGGGCGTTGCTACTATGCCAGTGTAAAGAGAGAAAGTTTACTCCATGTCCGGCACGTCGCCGCCGATAAAGAGGGTCGTCGGCTCCCCGTATTCACCAAGCGAAGGGTTGGCATCACGCGACCACGCAATGACGCCGGTATGCTTCCCCGCTAGACCCTTCGCGGTCCTAATCGCCCGATCCTCCGTCTGCCGTTCGGCAGGCCCAAAAACGGGCTGAAGGTCCCCAGTCTCATCGCGGTCGAAGGCGGTGACGACGATCAACTTCGGTGCTTTCTGCTGTGGGAACAAATTATCTGATATGCAATCTTTCCGTTCGGCCAAGCCCCGATGAGAGGTGAGGGCTCAGGCTCATTGGGAAAGAGCGCCGTCTGGCAATTCTGCTTTCCAGATTGGCGATGCGCTCAGTCAGCAAATACCGCTCGACAGCAAACCCACCGCCTGCGAACAGCACGGCAAACGTGGCAAAGGCTGCCGGGTTGGCCACTACCAGCGCAGAGTTGCTTCCAATGAAAGCGATAAGGTCATGCATTGAGCGACGCCACTTTCATCCCAACACAGGCGGTGTAGGGTCAAAGCTGATCGCCACGAGCCCCGGATACCTGTGAGCGAGGGCAATGATTTGGGTCTCAAGCTCGCAGTTGTGGGCCATAAGCGCCTTCACGGTCTCAAGAGGGCTTTCGTAGCGGGCGATAAGCTTCTCCGCTTCGAAGTGCAATTCCGCTTTCGATTCAGCGTCTAGGTGCATCGTGGCCATTGCGGTCCCTCCTAGCGTGTCGCGCGGCGTGGTGCAGTGATCGCGTCAAGGCGGTCCTGAAGGTGCCCGTTGAGGATGATCATTTCCTTGAGGGCCTTCATCAAGTCGCCCTTGTGTACGGCAACGAATTTTTCTCGGCGACGGCTTGAAGGGCAGCCTCTTGCCGGCTGTCCAGGGTCACAATGAGGTCCATCTGAACGTCTCCTAATGTCTCGTACCAACAGGGATCTGGGACAGGATATCTTTGCGCAAACAGGAACGCGAGATGGAAGACAACAAACTTGGCAATGGCGGAAGCGTCGTTGAGATCGTCATGATCGTCGTCCTCCTCTTGGTATCCATCGGCCTCGTCATAATCGTCGCGACTGGAATGCCTTGAACATCCCGCCCTGGAATGCCTTGAACATCCCGCCCTGGAATGCCTCGACGTAAGGAGAAGTGTGGGGCTTGGTTGCGACCTCGCCGCCCCGTGTGTGGTGGATCGAGAGGGGACGGGGGGTCTAGGCGCGGGCCAGTTATCCGATCAGCCGCTCAGATTTTTTTACCAAATATTCCGATCCCATAATGTGATTTGGTTTTTCAGCAGGTCCTCCCAATATTGTCGCTGAGAGGGGATTGGGAGGTCACGCGGATGGAACGCTTGTTGAAGTCCGACGACGTCATACAGCAAGCCATAGACCAGGCCATTCAGGGCGAAATCGTCTCCCTTAAGAAGGCCGTCGCGTTTATCCGAACGAAGCGCCCTGACCTTAAGGACGAGCTGGACGAATTGGGCAACGACAACCCACTGTGTGAAAAGGTGGTCCAAATAGCTGCAAGAACTGGAAAGGGCGTTCTCTTCGACCTGCACGATTAGGAACTGTCCCTCCTCCAGGGGCTGTTCGATATGCTCTGTGAGGTGCGCGGGATGGACCGCGAAAGCCCTGAAGCTACGACGGCTGCGGAACGCCTGATTGCACGTTACAAAACAGGCCTTCGCGGCGATGATCTTTTCCAATCGGTGGCGGCGGAGTAGCTGCTGCTCCAATCTCTTCAGGCAGTCCTGTTCTTCGGGAACCATTAAGGTCACCAAAGGTTTGGCTCGGTGCTAACCGTGCGGGCCGACCATGGAAGAGCTTTCTCCCGAGCAACAGCAGGCTACATCGCGTCTCATTCGGACGTGGATTACTTCAGAGACACTGCGCCATCAAATCCGCCAACTGCTGAACCTCCCAGCAGATTGGGATATGACCGAGGAGCATCGGTCCATGCTTGACGAGTTGGATCGGAAGCACAACGTATCGCCCCATGGAGCCAAGGTACGAACTGAAACGTGCCCCCAAAGGGGAGCCAATCGGACCATAAGTTATAGGCGCCAAACTCATGGGGACTCCCTATGGCGAAGCGCGACAAAGCCGGCCACAAGACTGTTGCCGACTCTCTTCAGGAACTCATACGAAACGAGGACAACCGCCGTCAGGTTCGGAAAGCCTTCAGGTTGGAAGTTGAACCTGAGCTGCCGCCAACTCTAGCCTCATTGCTCGACGCCATTGAAGTGGCTCATCAGGAAACCCTAAATTACCCTGATGAGGCAGTTGAGGTACGACCTGAGGAGAGACCAAGACGGGACCTGGACGGTGTTCGACGTGTTCACCGGGCAGCCGGTTTCGCCTGATGGTTGGCCAGCGATAGGCCTCAATAGGGAATATGCCGACGATCTGGTCGACCTACTGAATGCCGAAGACCTCAAGTGCAGGCTCTCCCACCGTAGGTTCATCTGATGGAACTCCATTGGTTCAGCCCTGTGGTCCCCGTCAGAACCGAGAAGGTCGGCATCACGCTGGGCGTCAGCAACGTCGAGACTGCTGCTGAGGAACTCATGAAGTGGCCCGAGAGGGGACCGAAGTGGAACAAGGCGGTGCAGCTCTGCATCGACTGCTTCGAGGACCGAGCGTCACCCCAAGATGTCCAGAAGGCCTTCGAGGAGGCTGCTAAGGAGCAGGGGATGCTTCGGTCTTTGTAGGAAAGGAAAGACCCGCCACCGGAGGGAACAGGCAGCGGGCTCTTTGAGCGGCTACATCCGAGGATCGACCGCTTCGGATGGTTAACTCGCATCACACACGATCGTTCCGAGTAAGTTCCTCGCTGCTCTGGGGGGTCCCATGTCCGTCACGTTTATCCCTCAGGCAGCCCCGCGAGTTCTCCCTGCTGGAGGTTGAGGGCGCACTGGGACACGTTGCGTTGCTTCCCGCCGAGTGGTTGAGTGCCTATTCACACCAAGCCGGCTGCCTAGTAATGTGATTGGGGGAATGGGGCAGCGGAAATGCAGCCTGAGGACGATCTGAAGTCCCGTATCGAGGCTGCATTGGTTCGCGGCCACTTCACCCAATGGCAGCGCCAATTCCTGCTCGACATGCGTGACCGATTGGTGAAGTACGGCCCGCGCACGCGGCTGAGCGCGAAGCAATGGGCAAAGCTTTACGAGATCATAGGCCCCGCGCCGCCAAACGCCAACGCATCGCCACAATCTCGCTCGGATAGGCCCCCATCGTCCCCGCGATGGCAAACGCGCCGCTGGCGAAGCCCACTCGCCCGCGAAGCTCGTTATTTGGCAGCCAGGTTTGCTAGAACCTTTGGGATCGCTTTGGCTCTGATCGTTGGCTCCTTAATCTACTCCTTCATCATTAGGGGTGGTCACGTTACCTGGCCCAGCATGCCATCCTTCGCGAGGTCCGGCGGATCGGAGTGGGTGCCGCTTGCCAGAACCCAGTTCACGATAACGGATGGCGATACTATTCGGCTCAATGGTGCCGCGAAGGGAACCCGGCTTGTCGGCTTTAACGCGCCCGAAAGCATCGAGCCAAGGTGCGACTCTGAGAGAGACCTTGGGCGTCGAGCGAAGGCGCGCCTCAAAGAGTTGGTTGCTGAGGCGAAGCTGGAGCTGAAGATGGTCCCATGTTCCTGCCCAGCAGGCACTGAGGGCACCGACAAGTGCAACTACGGCCGACGCTGTGGCTTGCTCTTTGCCGATGGTCGCGATGTTGGCGACGTGTTGGTGTCAGAGGGTTTGGCTGTGTCGTTCGTCTGCGGCTCGACGAGCTGTCCACCGACGCCTCGCCCTTGGTGTGGATAAGGCGTCCTGAACCCTGAGACGGCCTCGGTTGCTTTGAGCGCTTTGCCAGCTCCACGGGCTGTGCGGGATGGCATGTTCGAGATGCACGTCTGCAACCCGCAAACCTGAGACCTCGGCGAGGCGACATCCAGTCCCTTTAAGATGCGCCAAATGTGCTGGAGGTCGGTCTTGGCGTGTGACACAAGGCGGGCCAAGATGGCGGCAGCCTCATCCAATGTGAAAGATCGGCGCTTGTCTTTGTCCGGCTCAGCCTTGTCCTTGGGCGCAGCCTCTACCCCGCAGTGTATCTCGCGGTGTATCTCTGGGGAATGGAAACCCTTGGAGTCCTTGGGTTTCAAGGCATTTCTGGAATAAGTGGCTCCCCGGGCCGGAGATGAACTAGCGCTTGCAAAGCGAGCCACAGTGGAGGACTCGGCTGCCGTTCGAGTTTTGTGGCCGCGCTCTGTGAAATTTCCCAGACCTATTTTCTGCAAAGTGCACAGGAAGCGCCGACAAATCCCCCGCCAATTGTTTGAACGGTTCCCGACCTTATGTCGCGAAACCGCCGCCGGTTGCGCCATCTTATGGTGCGCCCGTCGAGCGAGGCCACCCAGCCTACGAAGTCAGCTGTGAGCCACAGTTGTGAGCCACAGTGATGTTCAATGCACGACGGCCCACGCTTTCCGCAGCGCAGCGCTGCGTGAGCTCCTGCTGCGGGCGGCGATGGCACGGGAATTGCGACACGGGGGGTGCGGCGCTTGACCGGAGAGCCGCGACGGGAGAAGCGCCGCAACGTGCCGGGGGTGCCGGCGCCGCGGGCGTCCTGCCGTTCATGTTTGATTGGAGCCCACCCATGTCCAGGCTGAATGCCGCCCTTGTCACAGTAATCGTTTTGTTGGCCCTCGCTTTGTTCGCGCTGGGAGCGCTGAAACAACATCTGGATACGGCCGAGGACCTGCAATGTGTGGAGGACCAACGCCTGATAGCGGCTGACTTGCGCATACGCATTCCACAGCGGCGCGACGCCCTCCTCAACGACCCAGCCTCGCCAATTGCGGGCAATCCGGATGGCGATATCGCTGTGGTCTCATTCTTCGACTACAACTGCGGCGTTTGCCGGGCGGCAGCTCTCGATCTACAGGAGGCCCTCAGCAATGATCCCAATGTGAAGCTTGTGTTCAAGGAACTCCCAGTCCTGGGGCCAGAATCCAAATTTGCAGCGCGCGCAGCGCTCGCGTCGCACAAACAGGGGAAGTATCAGGCGTTCCATCTCGCCCTCATGGCTTTCCCCGGCTTCCTCAACCAGCGCACCACCTTAGCCGTTGCAGAGCGGGTGGGCCTCGATCTCGAGCAGCTGAAGCGGGACATGCAAGACCCAGCCATCGCAAATGCCATCACACGCAATTTCGCACTCGCCAAAGATCTGTATATCGAGGGCACACCGGCGTTGGTGGTCGGCGACGAAGTAATCCCAGGGGAAGTGGGGATGGCCCGACTGCAACGCTCCATTGCTGATGCCCGCGCCTAGGCGAAGGTACGATCTTCGACAGCTGCAAAAGTGCCATTCTGACTGAGGGTCTCGGGATCGTCTTTGGGAGCTGGGGTTTTGATGTGCTCCTGAGCGCCTTATTCGCGGTTGGCTTCTTGACCAGACCGTAACGCGGGGCGCGAGCGCGACGCCGAACATGGCGCCGTCTCCCGGCGTGCGGCTAGGGCCGCGATCTCGCTCCTGGACGCTCTCTCCGTTACGCGGCAAGGGGCGCCGAGAGGTGGAAATTCACGGCTCTGCGGCGTCGACCATATCCACGCGTCCAGGCGCAAGGATCGATGGTATCACATCAGCTGCGGTGCCGACCACCAGTCCTGAATCCCGCGCGCCTGAAGGCGCGCGCCGGGTGCTCGTGCACCGAGCCCGCTTTTTTTTCGCAAGGCTCAGGCGGTCTCGGCCATCCGGCTTCGCCCCCTGGCTTGGGCAGCCTTTCGGCTGCGCACGGCCGCCGGCCGATCGGCCGGCGTGGTCTGTCTTTAGGCCGTCCCCGGGTGCGCGCGGTGGGCGGCTCTCCCTTCTAGGCCCGCCGCGGCATCCCGCAACCCTTCGCTGCGCTTCGGGTCCTCCTCTGCGTTCCGGTCCTTCGGATGCGGTCCGCCTCTCACGGCGGGCCTTTGCGGTCGTTTTCGCCGCCCACCCCGCTTCCGGGGGAGGGCGCGATTTGGCGAGCGGAGGACCAGGGCATGCGTTCAACCAACAAACGTTCCGGCTGCCGAAAGGCTGGCGCAAGCAGGGGCGGGCGCGCAGGCGCCAGCCTTTATCAAGAGATCACGGACCGCATCATTGCCGAGCTCGAGCGCGGCACCGTGCCATGGGTCAAGCCCTGGGGAAGCGCAAAGGCAGGCCTCGGCCTGCCCAGGAATGCGGCAACCGAGCGCCGCTATTCCGGCATCAATATCCTGATCCTGTGGGGCGCGGTCATCGAGCGCAGCTATGCCAGCCAGAACTGGCTGACCTTCCGGCAGGCGCTGGCCCTTGGCGGCAATGTCAGGAAAGGCGAGCGCGGAACGACCATCGTTCACGCCGACCGCTTTGTTCCGCAAAACGAAAAGGAACGCGCCAAGGCCGATGGCGACGAACCACAGGCGGTGCCTTACCTGAAGCGGTTCACCGTCTTTAACGTCGCGCAGTGCGAGAACCTGCCCGAACATCTCCATGCCGCCGCCGATCCGCTGCCGCAGCGCCAGATCATCCCGCAGGCCGAGGCGCTCATTCGTGCAACCGGCGCGGATGTCCGCATCGGCGGCGATCGCGCTTTCTACATGCCGGGCAGCGACTTCATTCAGGTGCCACCGCAACCGGCCTTCTTTCAGCAGATCAACTATTACCGGACCTGCTTTCACGAGCTTGGCCACTGGACCGGCCACCCGACGCGCCTTGCGCGCGACCTCTCCGGCTCGTTCGGCACCAAGGCATACGCGCGCGAGGAACTGGTCGCTGAAATCTGCGCAGCCTTCGTCTGCAGCACTATGGGCATCGAGCCGACCGTGCGCCATGCCGATTATATCGGCTCGTGGCTGAGCGTGCTGCGCGAGGACAATCGCGCCATCTTCCGCGCCGCCAGCCATGCCTCGAAAGCCGCCGATCTCCTGCTCGGCTTCAATGCCGAGGTCGAAGGCGAGGCGCATGCCGAGATCGCCGCATGAGCGCGCTTCGTCTCCCTACGCGAGAGCCTTGCGCTTCTGACGGCGCGCGGTGCGACCGCGCGGCGCGGAAACCCTCGATACCGGCCTGTTGGTCAACCCGCCGTCAATCACGAACCGTTTTGAAGGAACTCCGCAATGATCCTGATCCCTGACGAACTGCGCCTTCTTCTGCTCGCCAATGGCGCTGCCGACACCGAAGCCGACCATTCTCCGGTCGTGAAACTGTTCAATCCGCTGGGCGCCGCCACCTGGCTCCTGAGCGAGCTCGACGCCAATGGCGATGCACTCTTCGGCCTCTGTGATCTCGCATTGGGCTTGCCCGAACTCGGCAGCGTCAGCCTTGCCGAGCTCCAGGCCGTCAAGGGGCCACTTGGCCTCGGCATCGAGCGCGACCTTTATTTCAAGGCGCGGTTTCCGCTCTCGGTCTATGCCGAAGCCGCTCGCCTATGCGGTCACATCACCCAGGCCGAACGGCTCTTGCGGCAGGCCGCCGCCGCCCTCTCGTTTTCCCTTCCCGAGCTTCCGCCCGACCCGGCGGAACAATAGCGCCATCCGGCGCAAAACCGCCGCGCCGCTCGGCCTGCGGCCTCGCGGTCAGGCAATTTCGGCCATTGCAAAGGAGAAAGACCATGCAGCTTGCCCACGTTTCCATCGACCGATTGAGCGTCGCTGCCGCCAACATGCGGCATTCCAAACGCGCGCCCGACATTTCCGACATCCTGCCCTCGGTGCGCGCGCGCGGCGTCCTTGTTCCGCTTCTGGTGCGGCCCAACGGCTCGCCCGACACCTTCGAGATCGTCGCCGGACGGCGACGCTATTTCGCAGCCAAGACCCTTGCCGACGAGCGCGGCGAGGCCGAGCCGCTGCCATGCGCCATCATGGAGGATGGCGACGACGCCGACGCGCTCGAAGCCTCCCTCATCGAAAACATCGCCCGCCTCGATCCCGACGAGGTCTCGCAATGGGAAACCTTCTCCCGCCTCATCAAGGAAGGTCGCACCATTGCCGATATCGCGGCCACTTTCGGCCTTACCGAGCATCAGGTGAAGCGCATTCTGGCGCTTGGCGAGCTTCTGCCCAGGATTCGCGAAGCCTATCGCCGCGAGGAAATCGACGCCGAGACGGTCCGCCACCTCACCATGGCCTCCAAGGCGCAGCAGAAGGACTGGCTGGCGCTCTTTGCCGATCCCGACAACCGCGCGCCGCGCGGCTGGCAATTGAAGCAGTGGTTGTTCGGCGGCCAGTCGATCTCGACCAAGGTGGCGCTGTTTGCCATCGAGGACTATCCCGGCCTGATCGTCTCCGATCTGTTCGGCGAGGAAAGCTATTTTGCCGACGCCGACCTGTTCTGGCTCAAGCAGAATGAGGCGATAGCCGCCAGGCGCGATGCCTATCTTGGGGCCGGGTGGAGCGAAGTGATCGTGCTCGAACCGGGTCAACATTTCCACGCATGGGACCACGAAAAGACGCCGAAGAAGAAGGGCGGCAAGGTCTTTATATCAGTCTCGCATCGCGGCGAGGTCGGGTGTCACGAGGGCTGGCTGTCGCGCAAGGAAGCCCGCCGCGCCCGCGATCAAAGCGAGACCGCAGAGGCCGAGACTCCGGATAAACCCTCGCGGCGCGAACTCACCGGACCGATGCAGAACTATGTCGATCTGCACCGCCATGCCATCGTGCGCTTGGCGCTCCTTGACCGTCCGGCCGCAGCCCTTCGCCTGATGGTGGCGCATGCGATCGCCGGCTCCAGCCTGTGGCAGGTGCGCACCGAGCCGCAGCGCGCCGCCAACGAGATCGTGGCGGCAAGCCTGTCAGCCTGCAAGGCCGAGGCCACCTTCACGGATAAGCGGCGTGAGGTCCTGGCGCTGCTTGGGGAACCGGACGAGGGTGGCGCGGTCGCTGGCCGCAATGGCAGCGACTTCGGCACGGCACGCCTGTTTTCGCATCTCCTGACGCTGTCCGACGACGATGTGATGCGCGTTCTCGGCATCGTCATGGCCGAGACGCTCGAAGCCGGCAGCGCCGTCATCGAGGCGCTCGGCAATCATCTCACTGTCGACACCGCCGCTTGCTGGCAACCGGACGACGCCTTCTTCGATCTGTTGCGCGACAAGGAAATTGCCAATTCCATGCTTGCCGAAATCGGCGGCAAGCATGTCGCGGACGGCAATGTCGCCGAAAAGGTGAAGACGCAAAAGACAATCATCCGCGACTTTCTGTGCGGCGACAACGGCAGGCAAAAGGTCGAGGCCTGGCTGCCGCGCTGGATGAAATTCCCGGTCGAAAGCTACACGGATCGAGGCGGCTTGCGCACCGCCGATCAATGGGCCCGGGTCCGGTCCCTGTTCGGCTGCCAATAGACGTCAGGCTGGGCGGCGGCCTCCAAAGTGGCCGCCGCTCGGCATCGTACCCCGGTCGCAATGGCCGCATTTTCGTGACCTTTGCCGCCGCCTTCCCGCGGCAGAATCCAGCCGGGCAAATCACCTTAATCCCGCGGCTCGATCAGCCCGTCGGAGCCTGCTCCGGCGCCCGACCCCTGGGCACGATCTCAATCGGCACGGCACGGCATCAGCCGCAGTCCTCCAATTCCCGCCTCTCCTGGCTTGGCTGCAGCGACCGCGCTTGCCACGAACTCCATGCTCCCTCCAGGACCATCCCCTGCGGCTGGCTTATCGACCTATGGACGGGTCCGGCCGCCCGAAACCCTCGCCAGCAGCTTTTTTCCCCGCCGCCTGCGGCGGCTTCCTCGCGCCGCTCCGCTTCAAAAAAGCCGCCGGCTCGGGTCCTCCGCTGGCGCTGCGGCCCTGTCGGGTTCAGGCGCTCCGGACGCGTCCATCACGGTCAGCCATCGCAGGGGATGGTCCCCGGCGACAGCAAAAGGAGACTTCGAAATGACCGCGATCGGTTACGTCAACAAGCAGGAAAACGGCGCCTACAAGGGCCAGCTCAAGACCCTCAGCGTCCGCGCCGACATCGACATCATCCCCAACCAGGCCAAGAGCGCCGACAACCATCCCGACTACCGGGTGCTGACGCAAGGGGTCGAAGTTGGCGCCGGCTGGATCCGCACCGGTGAGACGTCAGGCAAGGATTATGTGAGCCTGTCGATTGCAGCGCCGGAGTTCGGACCGCGCAAGCTCTACGCCAATCTGGGCCGCGCCGCCGGCCAGGACGATGACGACACCTACGCCATCATCTGGAACCCGGCCGACTGATCCGGCCGACCCGAGCCCCGCGCCGCAGCCGGCGCGGGGCTCTTGCCGAGGAGCGGCGAAAACTCGCCCCCAACTCTTCGCCCGTCCCCAAGACGACCTCGCCCGCCCATCCTCGCCTGGCTCGCAAGCCAAACGAGGATCATCATGGACAACGAAAACGAACGCGCCGCCCGCGCCAAAAAGGGCAGTCCATTTCTCAACACAGCCCAAGCCGCCTTCTACATAGGGCTCTCCCAGCGCACGCTGGAAAAAATGCGGCTCAACGGCGGCGGCCCGAAATTCCGCAAGCATGGCCGCTACGTCCGCTACCACATCGATGAGCTCGACGACTGGTCGAAAGGCCGCCAGAACCACACCCATTCCAACGATGGAGGCCGCTCATGAGCCGGCCTCCTGTCATCCGTCTGACCGGCAGCCGCCTGCGCCGTGTCCGGGCGACAAGGGCGATCGCCGCGACCGCGATTGCCCTTGGCCTGATTGCCTTCGGCCCGCTTGCAAACCCGTCGCCCTGGCTGATCTGGAACGCCTCGGCGAGCGCGCCGGTCGGCCTCTATCGCGTCATGGCGGGAGCGCCAGCACGCGGCGACCTGGTGCTCGCCGGCGCACCGGATGCCATTGCCGGCCTTGCTGCCGAACGCGGCTATCTCCCGAACGGCGTTCCCCTTGTAAAGCACATTGCCGCGCTGCCGCACGAACGTGTCTGCGCCTTCAACGAGGCGATCATCATCGGCGGCAAGATCGTCGCACGTCGGCTCGCAACCGACACCCAAGGCCGTCCGCTGCCATGGTGGAGCGGCTGCCGCGCGCTCGCTGACGACGAATTCTTCGTGCTGAACGGCGAGGCACCGCGCTCTTTCGACAGCCGCTATTTCGGGCCGGTCCGAGCCGCCAACATCATCGGGAGGCTCGCGCCGCTATGGACCGAGTAGCCCTCCTGATGCTTGGCATGATCGCTGTCGCGCCATGCGCCTGTTCCGCCTCGACCGGCGCTGAGCCGGTCGCCATCTCCCAAAGTCCGCAACTTCGAAGGTGGCATGAGTTCACAGGCGAAGCAAGCAAGCGTTTCCGTGTTCCCGAGGCCTGGATTTACGCGGTGATCGATGCCGAAAGCAGCGGCAAGACGATGCTCCACGGCCGGCCGATCACCTCGCGCGCCGGTGCCATGGGCCTCATGCAGGTGATGCCGGAAACCTATCAGGACATGCGTGCGCAATACGGACTGGGCGCCGATCCCCACGATCCGCGCGACAACATTCTGGCCGGCACTGCCTATCTTCGGGCCATGTATGACCGCTTCGGGTTCCCCGGTCTGTTTGCCGCTTACAACGCCGGACCCGAGCGCTACCAGGCGCATCTGAAGCGCGGCACGCCGCTGCCGAAAGAGACCGTCGATTACCTCAAGCAGCTCCGGGCGGCCGGAGTTTCGGGAACCGACATCGAGCAGTTCAAGGGCAAATCTGTCGCTCCAAGCAGGCAAGATGCACCCTCGGGGCGCTCGCTGTTTTTCCCGCAAAATGGTGATCGCGCCGGCGCGCGAAACGGCGATCTCTTCGTGCCGCTGGGAAGCGACGTCGCACAGGTCAAGGAGCCGGAACGCTAGCAAAGGGGGGGGCCGGACGCGTCCGAAGGGGTGGGGCGCGGAAGGCAAGATAAAGACACCCCCTCCAAGAGGCGGCGAAGTGTTTGTCTGCACATCATTTTTGCCGGAGGCACCCTCCAGCGTCAGGAGAACTTCGGAGCGCAAATGGCTGATTCGACTCTGTTCCAGGCGCAGGCCAAGCATGCAGGATGACGAGTTCAGACCGAAGCTCGGGAAGATTGGCTCCCGGGGTTCGAAGGCCGGCAAACGCTTTGTCGGCCAGGTCCGGGCAGCGATCAACCGAGCTGGTGGCCGGCCCCAGCGTGGTGGCCGCTTCGCGGGCAGCCGGATAGGCCGGGGTGGGGCGACGGCCGCGCTGCTGAAATCACGCGATCGCCATGCAGCCTTCCGCCAGCGCCGGGTCGTCGTCAAGGCGCGTGTCGTCAAGCTGGCCGGCAAGAGCGCGGACGGGGCGCGTGCGCATCTGCGCTACATCCAGCGCGACGGCGTCACCCGGGAGGGCGCGCCTGGCCGGCTCTATGGCGCCGACAGCGATCGCGTCGCCGGCAAGGACTTCCTCGATCGTGCCGATGGCGATCGCCATCAATTCCGCTTCATCGTCGCACCCGAGGACGGCATCGAATTCGACGACCTCAAGCCACTGACGCGGCGGCTCATGGCACAGATGGAGGAGGATCTCGGCACGAAGCTCGACTGGGTTGCCGTGGACCATTTCAATACCGGCCATCCGCACACCCACATCATCGTGCGTGGCAAGGACGATCGCGGTGAGAATCTCGTCATAGCGCGCGAATACATCTCGAGCGGCATCCGCGAGCGCGCTGCCGAGCTGGTCAGCCTCGATCTCGGTCCGCGCACCGACCACGAGATCGAGCACCGCCTGCGTCAGGAAATGCAGCAGGAACGCTTCACCAGCATCGACCGCCGCCTGCTGCAGCTGCGTGACGAGAGTGGGCTCGTGTCACCGGATAGCCGCGATGCGTTTCGACAGACCTTGCATCAGGGGCGCCTGCGCAAGCTCGAGCGGATGCATCTGGCCGAAGAGATCGCCCCGGGCCGCTGGCGGCTCGATGACGGGCTTGAAGCGACGCTGCGCCGCATCGGCGAACGCGGCGACATCATCAAGACCTTGCATCGCGAACTGACGGGCAGGGGGATCTCCCGCAGTGCCGCCGACTGCGTGATCCAAGATGGATCGGGCGAGCAGGCCGCCCCTGTCGTCGGCCGCGTTGTCGCGCGCGGGCTGGCCGACGAGCTCAGCGACCGGCATTACCTCATCGTCGACGGTGTGGATGGCAAAACCCGATACATCAACATCGGCAAAGGCGAGGCGACAGAGCCGACGCCCGACGGCTGCATCGTGCGTGTCGCGCCGAGGAACACAGAGCCCAGGCTGGTTGACCGCACGGTGGCCGAAATCGCGGCTGCCCATCACGGCCGCTACAACATCGACATTCATCTGAAGCACGATCCGACCTCCACCGACCGCTTCGCCGAAACGCATGTGCGCCGGCTGGAGGCAATCCGGCGCGCTACCGGGGGCGTCGAGCGCGAGCCCGATGGCACCTGGATCATCGCGCCGGATCATCTCGATCGTGTAGCCGCCTACGAGCGCCAGCAGGCGAGGACCCAGCCTGTCACGGTCGACAAGCTCTCTTCGATGCCGCTGGAGCGGCAGGTTGGCTTTGACGGCGCGACCTGGATCGACAGCCAGCTTGTCTCCGAGGCATCAGAGAGGTTACGTAACTCGGGCTTCGGCCGTGAGATGCAGGAGGCGCGGAGCCGCCGACAGCAGTGGCTGATCGCGCAGGGCCTTGCCGATCAGGAGCAGGATCGGATCGTCTATCGCGCCAACATGATTTCGATCCTCCGCCAGCGGGAGTTGAACCGTGTTGCCGGTCAACTGTCGGAAGAGCTTGGCCTGTCCTATGCCGAAACGCGGGCCGGTCATCGCGTAGTGGGCACGCTCCGCCGGTCAGTTGAACTCGCCAGCGGCAAATACGCCGTTATCGAGAAATCGCGAGAGTTCACGCTCGTACCATGGCGGCCGGTGCTCGAGCGGCATGTCGGCAAAGAGGTTTCCGGCCTGGTGCAGCGCGAGGGCATCTCTTGGAGCATCGGTCGGCAAAGGAGTGGGCCCAGCGTTTCGTGACTTTCATGGTAGCCATGCGCAGGTGCGGGGTGCCTTCGACCCCCGCAAGAGTTCGACAAGGTGATCCGAGCCATGAGGCATAAGATGACATAACGCGTCCGCCTGCTTGCATAGGCAGCCAAAAATGGGGCTGATAGCCACCCGATTCGCATCGGCATCGAACTTTGATGCACGATCCCAAATCGACTGACGCAGACGAAGCGAATGCGCTGGGCAGCAGAGGAAGGTAGCAATGCAAATGATCCTTAGGGCCATCGACAGAGCCTGGCATTCGGCCTTGTCTAAGATCGACACAGCCCGGTTGCGGCGGCAGCGTCGGCAACTCGGCGACGTTGCCACGGCTGAATTTCAGCGGCCGAAACTCCGCACCGCCGAACACTCCGCCACTAAGTCGGCCACCGGACGATCCTCTCCGCGACACGCGGCGGTGCCCAAGAGGGACAGCTTGCAGGGACAATCTGCGCGGCCGCGCAAGTTGAAAAAGCACTGAACAAAGCCGCAAATCGCGGCAATTGGTAGCGAATTTGACGGCTTTCTCATTCTCTGAGACGGGTGAAGGTCAGGAGACCTGGATAGCCGAAATCAACGGTCCGTCTCGCCGATGTCAAACACGAACTCGCCTATCCGCTGGCTGGATGGCAGCTATCCCAAAAATCGATTTACCTGTTTTGCCGAATTCTACTAGGGAGGCTGAGCGCTTGGCCGTGCCCTTGGGCCGACTGAGGCTATCGGGAAGAATTCGGAGACGATCATGTGCGGGATTGTTGGCATCGTTGGGCATCAGCCGGTGTCGGAGCGGTTGGTCGACGCGTTGAAGCGGCTCGAATATCGCGGCTATGACTCAGCCGGCCTTGCCACCCTTTGCGAGGGCTCGTTGCACTCCCGGCGCGCGAAGGGCAAGCTTGTCAATCTCGAGAAAAGATTGAAGGAAGAGCCGCTGAGTGGCATCGTCGGCATCGCACATACACGTTGGGCGACCCATGGCGCACCCACCGAGCGCAACGCCCACCCGCACATTGCCGAGGGTGTGGCCGTGGTTCACAACGGCATCATCGAGAATTTCGCCGAATTGAAGGATGAACTGGCGGCGGCGGGCGCCGAGTTCCAGACCGATACCGACACCGAGGTTGTCGTACATCTCTTGGCACGATACCGCCGTGAGGGCATGGGGAGGGGTGAGGCAATGCATGCCATGCTGAAGCGCGTCAGGGGTGCGTACGCGCTTGCTGTTCTCTTTGAGGATGATCCGTCCACCATCATGGCGGCGCGCAATGGACCCCCATTGGCGATCGGTCATGGCGACGGCGAGATGTTCCTGGGCTCCGACGCGATCGCGCTTGCTCCCTTCACAAATGCGGTCACGTATCTCGTCGACGGCGACTGGGCCGTTATCGGCAAGACAGGAGTCGATATCTTCAATTTCGATGGCCATCCCGTCGAGCGTCCGCGCCAGACTTCCCTTGCCGGGGCATATCTGGCCGATAAGGGCAAGTATCGCCATTTCATGGAGAAGGAAATTCATGAGCAGCCCGAGGTTGTCGCCCGTGCGCTCGGTTATCACACCAGCTTCGAAGGGAATCGCGCCGACACGACGTCTTGCATGGATTTCGCCGGCATCCCGAGCCTGGCGATCTCGGCTTGCGGCACCGCCTATCTGGCTGGACTTATCGCAAAATACTGGTTCGAGCGCTATGCGCGCCTGCCGGTCGAAATCGACGTCGCGTCCGAATTCCGCTACCGGGAGATCCCGTTGCCGCCGCAGTCGGCGGCTCTTTTCATTTCGCAGTCCGGTGAAACCGCGGACACGCTCGCATCCCTGAGATACTGCAAGGCGCGTGGGCTGAAGACCGGCGCTGTCGTCAACAGCCGGGAATCGAGCATTGCGCGGGAGGCCGACGCCGTCTTCCCGATCTTCGCCGGCCCGGAGATCGGCGTTGCCTCCACCAAGGCGTTCACCTGCCAGCTTGTGGCTCTAGCCACACTCGCCATTGGCGCTGCCAGGGCCCGTGGAACGGCAACGCAAGATGAGGCAAAGGCGCTCGTCACGAGTCTTGCCGAAATGCCGGGCGTCATGGGCCGGGTCCTGAACAGCATCAAGCCAGATGTCGAGCTCCTATCGCGCGAACTGTCAAAATGTCATGACGTCCTGTATATCGGCCGCGGCACCAGTTTCCCACTGGCAATGGAAGGTGCGCTGAAGCTCAAGGAGATATCCTACATCCATGCCGAGGGATATGCGGCTGGTGAATTGAAGCATGGTCCGCTCGCACTGGTCGACGAAAACATGCCAGTGATCGTCATCGCGCCACATGATCGCTTTTTCGACAAGACCGTCTCGAACATGCAGGAAGCGGCCGCCAGAGGCGGTCGGATTATCCTCATCACGGATGAGAAAGGGGCCGCTGCTTCGAAACTCGACACGATGCACACGATCGTGCTGCCGGTAGTCGACGAAATTATCGCGCCAATGATCTTTGCGCTGCCGATACAGCTTCTTGCGTATCACACGGCGGTCTTGATGGGCAAAGATGTCGACCAGCCGCGCAATCTCGCAAAATCGGTTACCGTCGAATGATGGTCACGGCCCTTCGATAGAAATGCACTTCGGCTGAACGAGCAGTCGGACGTTATCGTCGAGGCCTTAATAGCTCCGGCTAATCCTTGTGACGAGCCCGGCGCTGCTCCTCGTCGCACCTGGTCGTGCGTAGTGTGCATTTCAGTTCACATCGCGGCGCGCGATGCTTGCCCCGGTGTTCGAAACAGCGGAGCAAGCCAATGACGCCCACGAAGTTGCTGATTGGGCAGATCGTCGTCGTATTCGCAATCGTCATGCTCGGCGTGTGGACGGCCACGCAGTGGTGCGCGCACATGCTGGGCCATCAGCCGCCACTCGGCGCGCCGTGGTTTGTTGCGGCTGGCTGGCCGATCTACAAGCCGTGGAAACTGTTTGAATGGTGGTACCATTTTGACGCCTATGCGCCCGAGGTCTTCGATAAGGCCGGTGCGCTCGCCGGCGCGAGTGGGTTCGTGGGCTGTGCCGCCGCCATCGGCGGTTCGCTGTGGCGCGCGCGACAGCTCGGATCGGTGACGACCTATGGCTCGTCAAGGTGGGCAACGACTCAGGAGATCGTGACGGCAGGGCTGTTTCGGCCGGCCGGGGTTTTCCTAGGCAAGCTGAAGGATCGCTATCTGCGACATGACGGGCCCGAGCACGTCATGGCCTTTGCCCCAACACGTTCAGGCAAGGGCGTCGGACTGGTTGTTCCAACTCTTCTGTCCTGGACCGGTTCGGCGGTCATTCATGATATCAAAGGCGAGAATTGGCAGTTGACCTCCGGCTGGCGGTCGAAATTCTCCTATTGCCTTCTATTCAATCCGACGGATCCTAGGTCGGCGCGCTATAACCCGCTGCTTGAGGTACGAAAGGGTCCACAAGAGGTCCGCGATGTTCAGAACATCGCCGACATCCTGGTAGATCCGGAAGGCGCGCTGGACCGCCGGAATCACTGGGAAAAGACAAGTCATTCCCTCCTCGTCGGCGCCGTTTTGCACGTGCTCTATGCCGAAGAGGAAAAGACGCTTGCCCGCGTGGCCACTTTCCTGTCGGACCCGCAACGTTCCTTTTCCGCGACGCTGCAGCGGATGATGACCACCAACCACCTGGGCACGCCCGACAAGCCTGAGGTCCATCCGGTCGTGGCCTCGGCGGCACGTGAGCTGCTGAACAAATCGGAAAACGAGCGTTCGGGTGTTTTGTCGACCGCCATGTCATTTCTCGGGCTCTATCGCGACCCGACGGTCGCGGCGGCAACATCGACCTGCGACTGGCGCATTGTCGATCTCATGGATGCCGAGCGACCGATATCGCTCTACCTGGTCGTGCCGCCGTCGGACATCTCGCGCACCAAGCCCTTGGTGCGCCTGATCCTGAACCAGATCGGCAGACGCCTGACCGAGCGCCTTGAGGGCGATCCAAGCAGGAGTCGCAAACATCGACTCCTCATGATGCTCGACGAATTCCCGGCGCTCGGGCGGTTAGATTTCTTCGAGACCGCGCTCGCCTTCATGGCCGGCTATGGCATTCGCGCATACCTGATCGCGCAATCATTGAACCAGATATCCAAGGCCTATGGCGAGAACAGTGCCATTCTCGACAACTGCCACGTGCGTATTGCCTTTTCCTCCAATGACGAACGCACCGCCAAGCGCATTTCGGATGCGCTCGGCACCGCAACGGAGCTTAGATCGATGCGCAACTATGCCGGCCACCGGCTGGCGCCCTGGCTGTCGCACGTCATGGTCAGCCGGCAGGAAACGGCCCGACCGCTGCTCACTCCTGGCGAGGTGATGCAGCTGCCCCAAACCGACGAGCTGGTGCTGATTTCAGGGCTGCCGCCGTTGCGCGCCCAGAAGCTGCGCTATTATGAGGACTGGAATTTTACCGAACGCGTGCTACCTTCCCCGGTGCTGCGGGACAGCCCTTACGCGGACCGTCCGGCTTCGCGCACGGATGACTGGACTGGACGGGTGCGCGGCGTTGACGGTCGTCTGGCTGCGGGCGACGAAATTGCCGACGCGGCGATCGGGGACGAGGGCGGCGTCCAGCAGCAGCGCCATCCAGCTCTAGCGGAAGATCAAGTCGTGCTTTCTCCAGAAGCTGAGCAGGACGATCTCTTCAAGTCTGTTGACGATGATAGCGAGCCGGTCGCCGACAAACGTGTCATGGATCGGATTTCGACGGCGGCCCGCGCCTACGGCATCAATGAGGGAAGGGGCGACGACAAGGACATCGTGCCCGGCTTCTGAACGCTGCTTCCTGACGGCGTACCTCAGCGTAGATAAGGGCGATAAGCGTTTTTGGGCATCTGGCGGATGCTTGTTCCCGTGCCGGCGGGCAGCGCTGGCAGTTGGAACAAGCCACATGAAGCCCCGCCGCATTCGTCACCAATTTCTGCTTGAGTTCGAGTTAAGCGAGAAGCTGGACAAACTCAGTCGTGATCCTTCGACCACCAAATCGGCGATCGTCGCCAAGGCAGTAGAAGCCTTCATCGAGCGGCGTGGCGAGAACGAGCTCGACCAACGATACGGGGTAAGGCTCGACCGTCTTTCTCGCGACCTCGCTCATGTCAGGCGCGACGCCGAGATGACGATGGAGAGCCTGGCGCTCTTCATCCGCTTCTCGATCACGCTTCACGCCCACACGCCGGCCCCGGACAGGGTAACGCAGGCCATCGGCCAGGAGCGCTTCGACAAATTTGTCGAGCAGGTCGGCCGGCAGATCGCTTCCGGGAAGCGGTCGCTTGACAAAGGCAATGGCGGGGGAGGGGAAGGGTGAACTCTCATCCGGAAGCCGACCATCGCCGCCGTGCGATGCTGCGCACCGCCATGGGTCCGGCGATCACCAAAGCGCTTTCAGACCCATCGATCATCGAGGTGATGGTCAATCCCGACGGAGCACTGCGGATCGATCGGCTCGGAGAGGGCCTGGTCGACACAGGCGTACACATCCATCCTACCGAGGCGGAGCGCATTGTCCGCCTCGTCGCTTCCCACGTGCGCGCCGAAGCGCATGCGGATAATCCGATCGTCAGCGCCGAACTGCCCTCGGGCGAGCGGTTCGAAGGCCTGCTGCCACCTGTGGTGTTGGCGCCATGCTTTGCTATTCGCAAGCCCGCCGCAAAGCTCTACAGCCTGGCCGATTATGTCGCCGACGGGGTCATGCTGCCGCTGCAGGCTGACGCGTTGAAGAAAGCCGTCCGCGAGCAGCGCAACATCCTGGTCGCGGGCGGCACCTCATCGGGCAAGACAACCCTTGCCAATGCGCTGCTAGCCGTGGTCGCCGACTGCCACGAGCGGGTGATCCTGATCGAGGATACGCGCGAACTTCAATGTGCAGCAAAAGACTGCGTTGCGCTGAGGACCAGGCGTGGTTCTGTCACGCTCGCCGATCTCGTGCGTTCGACACTGCGCCTCAGACCCGATCGCATCATCGTCGGCGAGATCAGAGGCGCGGAAGCGCTCGACATGCTGAAGGCATGGAACACTGGTCACCCAGGCGGCATCGCCACCGTTCACGCGAACTCGGCGCGGTCCGCCCTCTACCGCATCGAGCAGCTCGCACAGGAAGCCGTGGTCACCGTTCCCCGCCGGCTCATCGCCGAGGCGATAGACCTGATCGTCTTCATCGCCGGCCGCGGATCCTCGCGCCGCATCGAGACGATCGCCGAGGTCACTGGCCTCGACGGCAGTGGCGACTACGCCGTCACCCAGCTCACGCTTCCGCAACTCCAGCAACTCTGAAAGGTCACTTCATGCGCAAGAAGCCTCGCTTTCTCTGGGCCACCACGCTCGCGTTTCTTCTCACGTTTCCGGCATACGCCGCCGGCTCCGGAATGCCCTGGGAGCAGCCGCTGCAGCAGATCTTGGAATCAGTGCAGGGGCCGGTCGCCAAGATCATCGCGGTCATCATCATCATCAGCACCGGCCTGACACTCGCCTTCGGGGACACGGCAGGTGGGTTCCGTCGGCTCATCCAGATTGTCTTCGGCCTGTCGATCGCCTTTGCCGCATCGAGCTTCTTCCTCTCCTTCTTCTCCTTTGGCGGCGGGGCACTCGTCTGATGTTCGCCAGAGAGCACCATATCGAGGGCTTTGAGGTTCCGGTTCACCGGGCACTGACCGAACCAATCTTGCTCGGCGGCGCGCCGCGAGCGGTGGCCATCCTCAGTGGCACCGTCGCCGCGGCCGTCGGGCTGGGGTTGCAGCAGTGGATTGCCGGATTGGTGCTGTGGACCTGCGCGCACACCGTGGCTGTCTTCGCGGCCCGCCGCGACCCCGATTTCGCCAGCGTGCTCGTCCGCCATCTTCGCCTGAAGGGGTGGCTCGCATGCTGAATCTCTCCGAATATCGGGGCAAGGCCGACCGACTTGCCGATCATCTGCCTTGGGCCGCACTGGTGGCACCGGGCATCGTGCTCAACAAGGACGGAAGTTTCCAGCGCTCATTTGGATTTCGCGGGCCTGATCTCGAGAGTGCAACAGAAGCCGAACTCATCGGCATCTGCGCGCGGGCCAACAATGCGCTCAGACGGCTCGGCTCCGGCTGGGCATTGTTCTTCGAAGCCGAGCGCATCGAGGCGCTGGGCTACCCAAGCTCGCGTTTCCCCGACGCTGCGTCATGGTTGGTCGATGAAGAACGGCGCGCGGCCTTTCAAGGCAAGGTCGCGCACTACGAGAGCCGCTATCACCTGACGCTGACATTCATGCCGCCGCCGGACAGCCAGGCGCGGGCGCAAAGCGCTCTGGTCGACTCGCATCATTCCGGAGGCGAGAGAGAGTGGCGCCAGGAACTCACGCGGTTCCGGGACGAGACCGGTCGCGTGCTGGATCTCCTGTCAGGCTTCATGCCCGAAATACGCGCACTCGATGATGCCGAGACGCTGACTTACCTCCACGGCACGATCTCCACCCGCCGCCATCCAGTCGCCGCGCCGGAAACGCCGATCTATCTCGACGGCATCCTGGTCGATGCGCCGCTTACCGGCGGCTTGGAGCCGATGCTTGGCAACCACCATCTGCGCACGCTCACAATCCTCGGTTTTCCGAATGTCACACGGCCCGGAATTCTCGACGCGCTCAACCATCAGGATTTCCCCTACCGCTGGATGACGCGCTTCATTCCGCTGGACAAGACCGAGGCCACCAGGACGCTGACGCGGTTGCGGCGGCAGTGGTTTGCCAAGCGCAAATCGATCGTGGCCATCCTGCGCGAGGTGGTGACCAGCGAACCCGTCCCGCTCGTCGACACCGATGCCGAAAACAAGGCGCTCGATGCCGACGCCGCACTCCAGGCGTTAGGCGGCGATCATGTCGGGTTCGGCTATCTGACGACGACGGTGACGGTTTGGGACGAGGACCATCAAGCCGCTGCGGGGAAACTCCGCGCGGTCGAGCGCGTCGTCAATGGCCTCGGCTTCGCCACGATCCGTGAAGGCGTGAATGCGGTCGAGGCCTGGCTCGGCTCGTTGCCCGGCCATGTCTATGCCAATGTCCGTCAGCCGCTCGTTCACACATTGAACCTCGCCCACTTGATGCCGCTTTCCTCGGTGTGGGCCGGCCCGGCGGCGAACGAGCATCTCGCCAAAGTTACACAGGCAGAGGCCCCGCCGCTTCTGTTCGCCTCAACCAGCGGGTCGACACCGTTCCGGCTTTCCACCCACGTCGACGATGTCGGCCACATGCTGATCGTCGGACCGACCGGCGCCGGCAAATCGGTTCTCGTTGCCCTCTTCGCTCTGCAGTTCCGACGCTATGCCGGCGCGCAGGTCTATGTCTTCGACAAAGGCAATTCAGCCCGGGCCGCAATTCTTGCCATGGGTGGCGAGCATCACGCGCTGCGCGCGCACGGTGCGCTTGCCTTCCAGCCGCTGCGCAAGATTGACGATCCGGCGATCCGCAGCTGGGCAGCCGAATGGATCGCCGGGCTGATCGCCCATGAGAACGTCACCGTCACCCCGGAGGCGAAAGAGGCAATCTGGTCGGCACTCACCAGTCTTGCAACGGCGCCGGCGCAGGAACGCACACTCACCGGCCTGTCGGTCTTGCTTCAGTCCAACGCGCTGAAGTCCGCTTTGATGCCCTACACGCTCGACGGGCCCTTCGGCCGGTTGCTGGACGCGGATGACGATCGGCTGGCCTTGTCGGATGTGCAGTGCTTCGAGACCGAAGAGCTGATGCACAGCCAAGGCGCTGTGCTGCCGGTGCTCACCTATCTTTTCCATCGCCTCGAGGCGCGGTTCGATGGACGACCGACATTGCTCATGCTCGACGAGGCCTGGCTCTATCTCGACAATCCGCTCTTTGCGGGGCGTATACGCGAATGGCTGAAGGTGCTGCGCAAGAAGAACGTCTCGGTCATTTTCGCCACGCAGTCACTGGCCGACGTCGCTGGCTCTGCAATCGCACCGGCCATCATCGAGAGCTGCCCACAGCGCATCTTTCTTCCCAATGACCGTGCCGTGGAACCACAGGCACGGGAAGCCTACGAGCGTTTCGGCCTGAACGAGCGGCAGATCGAGCTTGTCGCGCGCGCCACGCCGAAGCGGCAATATTATCTGCAATCGCGCCGCGGCAACCGGCTGTTTCAGCTGGGCTTGGGCCCAATCGCGCTTGCGCTATGCGGCGCCTCCGATCCGGCCAGCCAGACCCAGATCGACAGGATCCTGTCGGAACACGGACAGGACGGCTTTGCCTTTCATTTCGTGAATGCCCGCGGGCTCTATTGGGCCGCCGAGCTTCTCCGCCAATTCCCTCAACCAGACATGGAGTAATCGTCATGATGCGGCGCCGTTTCCTTTCCGGCCTGATCACCCTTTCCCTGATGGCCAAACCGATGGCCGACTATGTCCAGCCAGCCTACGCGCTCATTGTCTTCGATCCCTCGAACTACACCCAGAATGTGCTGACGGCGGCACGCTCACTGGAGCAGATCAATAACCAGATACAGTCGCTCCAGAACCAGGCGACCATGCTACAAAACATGGCGCGCAACCTTCAGAGGCTGGATTTTTCTTCGGTGGGCCAGCTCACCGGTTCGCTGCAGCGGATCGACGGGCTCATGGACCAGGCGAGTGGTCTGAGTTTTGATCTGGGCAAGCTGCAGGACCAGTGGCGCAATCAATATCCCGAAAGCTACGACGCCACGATCAAGGTCAGCGATGTGGCAAGCGCAGCACGCGAGCGCTGGCAGAGCGCCATGCAGGCGTTCCGGCAGACGATGGGTGTCCAGTCGCAAATCCTCGACAACGTCCGCGGCGATCGCGACCTGCTTGCTGATCTCGTCAACCGCAGCCAGGGTGCTGCCGGTGCGCTTGAGGCAAGCCAGGCCACCAACCAACTGATCGCGCTCTCAACCAAGCAGCAGATGCAGATCCAGACGCTGCTCGCGACGCAGTTTCGCGCTGAGGCCGAGGATGCGGCTCGCAAAGCGCAGTCCGAAGAAGCCGCGCGCCAGACGACAAAGCGTTTCCTCGGCACCGGCACGGCCTATCCCGGCAACTGATCACCATTTCTGGCACGAGGAAGGCGCAATGAACGACCTCGGGGTCATCGATCGCTTCATGGAGACTTTCATCCGCTATATTGACAGCGGGTTTGGTCTGCTGTCGGGCGATGTCGCCTTCCTCACCACGACCCTGATCGGCATCGACATCACGTTAGCCGGGCTCGCTTGGGCATTCGCCGGCGAGCCCAACATTCTCGGCCGCTTCATCCGCAAGGTGCTCTATGTCGGCGTCTTCGCTTTCATCCTGAACAATTTCAAGAATCTCGCCGACATTATATACCGCTCCTTCGCAGGGCTGGGCATCAGCGCTTCGGCCGCCAATCTGTCGTCCGACAGTCTCCTGCGGCCCGGACGTATTGCTGCCACAGGCTTCGAGGGCGCGTGGCCGCTGCTGGATCAGGCGAGCCAGCTTCTTGGCTTTCCCGAAATCTTCGGCAACGCGCTCACCATTTTCGTGCTGCTCGTGGCCTGGTTCCTGGTCATCATTGCCTTCTTCATTCTTTCCATCCAGCTCTTCATCACCATTCTGGAGTTCAAGCTCACCACTCTCGCCGGCTTCGTTCTGGTGCCCTTCGCAGTCTGGAGCAGGTCGGCGTTCCTGGCCGAGCGCGTGCTCGGCAACGTGATCTCGTCGGGCATCAAGGTGATGGTGCTTGCGGTCATTGTCGGTGTCGGGTCCACGCTGTTCGGCGAGTTCGCTTCGGCGCTGCAAGGCAAGGAGCCGGATTTGGCCGCCGCCATGTCACAGGTGTTGGGCGCGCTGGCGCTGCTTGGGCTAGGTATTTTCGGGCCTGGAATAGCGTCCGGTCTCGTCTCGGGTGCCCCGCAGCTTGGTGCGGGCGCTGCACTGGGTACGGCCGCGGCCGCCGCCGGTGCGTCACTCATTGCGGGAGGCGCTGCGATCGCTGGGGTGCGCATGGCAGCTGATGGCGGGCTTGCCGCAATTCGCGCCGGCACCACGATCGGTTCGGCAGCTTCCTCTGCCTGGCAACTAGGACGCGCAACCTCGCCTGACTCCGGCCTGTCCGGTGTGGCTGCCGGGATGCAGGGCGTGGCAGGTGCTGCCAGCGGCGCCGCTGTGCGAGCGGCACGATCTGCCGCGGAAACCGTCGGGCGCAGCGCTGATGCCGGGCGCCAGGCCGCATGGACCGCGACCGGCGGGTCTCCCATCGCCTCGATGACCGAAACTCCTTCGGGTCCGACCACCGATGCTGCCCCTAGCTGGGCCAGGCGCCTGCGTTCCCAGCAGTCTGCGCGAGCCCACCGCCACGCCACCATGCAGGCCGTGCGCGATGGTGACAGACCGGGCGGTAGCGCCAATCCCTCTCTCAACGACAAGGACGACTAGATGCTGTTCAAGCGATCCGTTCAACGCTACGGCAAGACACCCGAGCCCATCACACCGTACCAGAAGGCGGGCCAGCTTTGGGATGAGCGCATCGGCTCATCGCGGGTGCAGGCCCGCAACTGGCGGCTGATGGCTCTTGGCTGCCTGGCATTGGCGACCGGGCTCTCCGGCGGGTTCGTTTGGCAGTCAATGCAGAGCCGGGTGGTGCCCTACGTCGTCGAGGTCGACCGCTTCGGCGAGGCGCGCGCCGTAGCCTCGGCAATCCGGGACTACGAGCCGACGGACGCCCAGATCGCCTGGCATCTTGGCCGTTTCATTCAGAATATCCGTTCCGTTTCCACCGATCCGGTGTTGGTGCGGCAGAACTGGTTGGCCGCCTATGACTTTGCCAGTGACCGCGCCGCGCTCTTCCTCAACGAATATGCCAAGGCGAACGATCCTTTCGGTCAGATCGGAACGCGAAGCGTGTCCGTCCAGGTGACCAGCGTGGTGCGGGCTTCCGGCAGCTCGTTCCAGGTCAAATGGACCGAGCAGGTCTTTGAGCGCGGCAGCCTTGCCAGCACGACCCGCTGGACGGCGATCCTCACCATCATGATCCGCCCGCCCAACAATACAGACCAACTGCGCAAGAATCCGCTCGGCCTCTTCATCAACGCCATCGATTGGTCGCGCGAGCTCGACAGTGCCGCGCCGACCTCCGTTTCCCCCAAGGAGCCCGCCAATGACAAATAAAGCCCCATCGCTCCGTGCCGCGCTGATCCTGTCGGCCTCGGCAGCGGTGCTATCCGCCTGCGCATCCAAGCCGGTGCCGCCGCCCGAGATTGCCTATGACGCTGCCGACTTCAAAGCAGCGTCGATCGAGAAGCCGCCAGAGAAACCGGTTAAAATCGTCGAGGTGCCAAAGCCGCTACCGCTTCCCGGCCAGTTGCAGCCTGACCCGGTCAAGTTCGCCGAAGACAAGCGCTCTCCTGAAGAACGCGTTGCCGATGCCAATAGGGCCGCAACTCGGCAGCCAACCAGGTATGGCTATGTCAACGCGGTCCAGGTCTATCCCTTCACCGATGGCGCGCTTTATCAGCTCTTTGCCGCGCCGGAGCGCGTCACCGATATCGCTCTGCAGCCGGGCGAGAAACTGACGGCGGTGTCCGCCGGGGACACGGTCCGCTGGGTCATCGGCGACACCGTCAGTGGCACCGGTGACGGTCAGCGCACCCATGTTTTGGTGAAGCCGTTCGCGCCCGAGCTTACCACAAATCTGGTGATCACCACGGATCGACGCACCTATCACTTGCAGCTCCAAAGCACGGACAAGACCGCAATGGCGGCCATCTCTTGGACTTACAGCGAAGACCAGATCCTTGCGCTCTCCCGGCGAAACGTTCAGGCCGACGCTGCAACGCCGGTCGCATCGAATGTTGCGCTCGAAAATATCCGCTTCCGCTATTCAATCGCCGGCGACACTCCGCCCTGGAGGCCGACACGGGCCTTTGACGACGGCAGCAAAGTCTATATCGAATTCCCCCGGCGCATCGATCAGGGCGAGGCGCCACCGCTCTTCATCGTCGGTGCCGACGGCGGCAATCAGCTGGTCAACTACCGCATGCGTGGCAACTACTACATCGTCGATCGCCTGTTCGCCGCGGCCGAACTGCGCCTCGGGGCCAAGCCGCAGCAGGTCGTTCGCATCTCAAGGATTGACGGCGGGCAATTGCCGCGTCGGATGCCACTCTTTGCCGGTTTCGGCAGGTGAGGGGAAAAGGCTCATGACCGATACCTCCCACTCCAATGCGCCGCCTAAACTCGATCCCGACCAGCTGCAGCTGCGCGCCTCACCCCGCGGTGCTGTGCGCTTCAGGCGGGGGGTGATTGTCGCGATCTCTGCCGCCGGATGTGGTGCCATTCTGGGCGTCATGATCATTGCGCTTCAGGGACCGGCATTGCGATTCAAAGAGCATGCGGAAGACCTCTACCATCCTGACCACAAGCCCACCGCCGAGGGGCTCGACAGCCTGCCCAGGGACTATTCCGGCGTCAAGCCGAAGGCACCGGTGCTCGGACCGCCGCTACCCGGTGATCTCGGCCGCCCCATCCTCGAGCGGCAGCGCCAACTCGGAATTGCGCCGGGACAGGAGGTCTCCGCCGAGGATCAACGCCTTGCCCAGCAGGCAATCGAAGCGCGCGAGTCTCAAGTGTTGTTCCGGATCGATAATCGACCCAGATCGACAGATCTCGCTGACGGCGGGGAGAGTGTACAGCAGCGGCCTGAAGCGCCGCAATCCGGAGCGACAGCCGGGTCGGCTTCCGTTGCGCCAGCCGAGGGCGATCAAAACAACCAACAGCGCAAGCTGGATTTTGTCAGTCAGCGGAGCACAAGCGGAATCTACAATCCCCATGCGCTGCAGACGTCTGCTTCGCCCTACCAACTGATGGCTGGCAGCGTAATCGCGGCAAGCCTCATTACCGGGATCAATTCCGACCTACCCGGCCTTGTCGTCGCGCAGGTCACAGAGAATGTGCAAGACACAGTCACTGGCAGCATCTTGCTCATTCCACAAGGTTCCCGGCTGATCGGCACCTATGACAGCGTGGTGGCGTTTGGGCAAAAGCGCGCATTGCTGGTCTGGCAGCGAATAATCCTGCCGGACGGGTCCTCGATCGAAATCGATAATCTGCCGGCGACAGACACCGCCGGATATGCGGGGCTTGAGGACAAGGTGGATTTCCACACCTGGCAGCTGATCAAGGGGGTTGCGCTTGCGACCACGCTTGGCGTGGGTACCGAATTGAGCCTTGGAGACAATGAAAGCGATCTGGTCAAGGCGATCCGCGAATCCGCCCAGCAGAACGTCAGTCGAGCCGGCCAGCGCATAACTGAGAAAAATCTCAACGTTCAGCCCACCATAACGATCCGACCAGGCTGGCCACTGCGCGTCATCGTGCACAAGGATCTCCTGCTGCGACCATACAAAATTGAACGGGAGTGATTATGGCCAACTTGAAACTTGGCAAGCTTCCAGACCGAACGCCTTTGAAGATTACCATCACCGTCAGCGCGGAGTTGAGCCAAGAACTCAAGGCCTATGCTGCGCTCTATCGTCAGACCTACGGCGAGTCTGAAACAGTCGCGGAACTCATCCCGTTCATGCTGGCGGGATTTCTGGACGGCGACCGAGCGTTTGCCAAGGCCAGAAAAGAAGGTCTGGCGACGGCCAGCATCTCAGACGAATCGCGGTCTTTGAAAGCCTCAGATTCCGAATGACCGAAGCAGAGAGTCAGTCAAGTGCAATTGTGGCGCACCGTGCGTGTCAGACAAGGGTGTGCGCGGGCAACATCGTCTGGCAAATAGGTCACCGATGATGGACCCTGCGCGGACCGCGACGCACTCGCTGGCTCAAACTCCCACGGAGTGCCTGGCCTTTCCCGTTTTGAGATATTTGTCGAACTTCGCAGCGACGCATCTGACAAAGGGACGACTTTCCAGCGGTACGACGAAACGATCGCCGTCGAGTTCAAGTCGGACCGACTTGTCGAGGGCCACGGTACTCGACCGAAGAAGGAGCTTCTGGCCGGCTTTGCCGAAGCGTTCCACCAAATCGACTGCCGAGAAGCCGAAATCGCACATCAGGCGCTCGATGACCCAGCCGCGGGCGCGGTCGTCGTTCGAGAAGGCAATCCCGCGGACCGAAGCCAGCCCACCGTCATCCACCATGCGGCCATACTCGGCGGTCGAAGGCATGTTCTGTACATAGCCTTGCCGGAATTGGCTGATGGATGACGGCCCGAGACCGATCAAGGTTTCGCAGCGATCCTCGGTATAGCCCTGAAAGTTGCGACGTAAAGTCCCCGCTCGCGCGGCAAGCGCCAGCGCATCGTCCGGTTTGGCGAAATGGTCGAGGCCGATTGGTTCGTATCCTTGGTCGAGTATGGCGCGTGCTGCCAGTTGCGATTGGGCAAGCCGCTCCTCCGGGCCTGGCAACCACGCCTGGTCGATCATGGTCTGATGTTTCTTGAACCATGGCACATGGGCATATCCAAAAAGGGCGATCCGGTCGGGCTCAAGCGTCAGCGCCTGCCTGACAGTGGACAAGACGATCTCCCTCGTCTGGTGCGGCAAGCCGTAGAGCAGGTCGAGGTTGACCGATTCGACGCCGCGCGATCGAACGCCGTCGACAACCGTTTTGGTCTGCAAGAAGGTCTGCTCGCGATTGATCGCCCTCTGTACCTTCTGATCGAGATCCTGGACCCCGAGGCTGGCCCTCGTCATGCCGATTTCGGCAAGTGCGTCGAGGCGGGCTTCGTCCATGTCGTTGGGTTCGATTTCGACGCTGATCCTGGTGCCGGGAAGAAATGAGAAGCTGTGGCGCAATGCGGTCCCGAGCGCCACCATGTCGTCGGGCCTGAGCATTGTCGGCGAACCGCCGCCCAAATGGACGGCACGCACCCGGCCCTTGCCTCCGGCGAGACCTGAAACGGTGGCGATCTCCGCATGCAATGATCCCAGATATCTGGTCACCGGTTCATAGTGGCGTGTCTGCTTGGTGTGGCAGGCACAGAACCAGCAAAGCCTGTCGCAGAAAGGGATGTGCACGTAGAGCGATATCTCATCGTCCTCGCTGAGCGCCTCCAGCCAGCCACGATAATCCGCAGCATCGACGCCCACGTGGAAATGCGGTGCGGTCGGATAGCTGGTATAGCGAGGGACGTTTTCGACAATCCGAGCAGCTACTTTCGACTGCATCTCGTAGTCACCATGTTTGCACCGCTGGAACTCTTGACTGGTTGGCCGGCCAATGCCCTGATTTCGATCAAGTGCAGCTCGGACAAACTGCCGCAAGGATTTTTCTACCCTGGATTGCTACCCTGTCGGTGCTTGGAAGAGGGTACAGCGAACGCATGACATTACGGCAGGACATTCACAGTTCCGGCATTCCCGTTCTTTGCCGCTCTTGCGAGGGAAGGCGTCGCGGTATTTGCGGCGCGCTCGATCCAGACCGTTTGGCTGCGCTTGCCAGGAGTTCATCGCGGCACAAGATCGAGCCAGGAGTCGAACTGGTCGGAGACTGCGAGGCCGTCAACAGCTATTCGAATGTGCTTTCAGGCGTGGTCAAGCTGACGAAGAGCCTTTCGGACGGGCGCCAGCAGATCGTAGGGCTCCAGTTTGCACCGGATTTTCTGGGGCGACCCTTCAAGGTCGAAAGCGAGATCAGTGCGGAAGCGGCAACCGTTGTCACGCTGTGTTCGTTCCCCAAGGCAGCCCTCGAACGGATGGTGAAGGAATCACCGGAACTCGAGCATCGCCTGCTCAAGCAGGCGCTGGACGAACTTGACGCAGCACGCGAATGGATGGTGACGCTCGGGCGCAAGACCGCATCGGAAAAGGTGGCGAGTTTTCTCGTCATGCTCGCCCTGAACATCGATACCAGTGTTGATTCGGCCGCCATATCGGCGTCCTTCGATCTGCCACTGACTCGTGCCGACATCTCTGATTTCCTTGGCCTGACGAATGAGACGGTGAGCCGCCAGCTGACTCGACTGCGAGCTGAAGGCGTGATCCGGATCGAGAACAAGCGCCATGTGAGGGTGGAGAGCGTCGGCCGGCTGGAGCAGCGTTGCGGCGGCCGAAGGCCGCGGCAGTTTGGATAAGCCCAGGCGGCGGGCGCTGCGCCGCCAACTCCGATCCGCGGCAGGACATGCTGCGTTCGAACACAATGTATTGCTGTAGCCTCGAGCGTCGCGGTAGCGTAGACCCAAGAGCATCCGCGACCCTTGTCGGATAGCGAGGCAGCCGGCAAGAGTTCCGGAAAGATCGCCGGTGAAGCATTGATCCTTGAGGTCCTCGTGCCCGCAAGGCTGGCGGCGATGTCACTGCGTCTTTCCCGAGCCATTCCAGGCGACCTTAGCAGCGCTACTTCCAACGTCGCGGAGGCCGCGCTTCGACACATCCGCCCGCCCCAACGTCCGCTCTTCGCGAACTCGATTCTACCGCACAAACCTGGCACCTGACATGGATCAGGGCGGGCAGAGGGCAGCTGCGCAATTGATGCCGAGCGGATTGGCGTCCGCCCGATTCGGGATCAGGATTTGCGATGAAATTCGGCACAGCGATCGTCGTGGTGGGCTTTTTTGCCTTTGCAGCCCTGGTGGCTGCTGGCTTCGGCATTGATGGACCTTTCCGCCAGCATATGGGGGTGCTGTCTTTTGCCCTTATTGCCTTTATCGGGATCTTGTTGCGCAACTCGGAGTTCAAGCCGGCCGCTCCGATCGGCCCGTCCGCCTATATGGACGGTCCGATCCGCTACGGCGCCATCGCCACCATGTTCTGGGGCGTCGTCGGCATGCTGGTCGGCGTCGTTATCGCGCTGCAGCTGGCCTACCCCGATCTCAACGTTCAGCCTTGGTTCAATTTCGGCCGCTTGCGGCCGCTGCACACGTCCGGGGTCGTCTTCGCCTTCGGCGGCAACGCGCTGCTGTGCACGTCATTGTACGTCGTGCAACGCACTTGCCGCGCTCGCCTGTTCGGCGGCGATCTCGCCTGGTTCGTCTTCTGGGGCTACCAGCTTTTCATCGTCATGGCGGCGACTGGCTACCTGCTCGGCATCACCGAAAGCCGCGAATACGCCGAACCCGAATGGTACGTGGACATCTGGCTGACCATCGTCTGGGTCGCCTACCTCATCCTGTTCCTTGGCACGATCCTGAAGCGCAAGGAGCCGCACATCTATGTCGCCAACTGGTTTTACCTCTCCTTCATCGTGACCATCGCGATGCTGCATGTGGTCAACAACCTTTCGATGCCGGTCTCTTTGCTCGGTTCCAAGAGTTACTCCGCCTTTTCCGGCGTCCAGGACGCGCTGACGCAGTGGTGGTACGGCCACAACGCCGTCGGCTTCTTCCTCACCGCCGGCTTCCTCGGCATGATGTATTATTTCGTGCCCAAGCAGGCGAACCGGCCAGTCTATTCCTACCGGCTCTCGATCATCCATTTCTGGGCACTGATCTTCCTGTACATCTGGGCCGGGCCGCACCACCTGCATTTCACCGCTCTGCCCGACTGGGCACAGACGCTCGGCATGGTGTTCTCGATCATGCTGTGGATGCCGTCCTGGGGCGGCATGATCAACGGCTTGATGACGCTGTCCGGAGCCTGGGACAAGTTGCGCACCGACCCGATCATCCGCATGATGGTGATGGCCGTCGCCTTCTATGGCATGTCGACCTTCGAAGGCCCGGTGATGGCTATCAAGGCGGTCAACTCGCTGTCCCATTATACCGACTGGACAATTGGTCACGTGCACTCCGGTGCACTCGGCTGGGTCGGCATGATCTCGTTCGGCGCGATCTACTACATGGTACCGAAGCTCTGGAACCGTAACCGGCTCTATTCGCTGCGGCTGGTTACCTGGCACTTCTGGCTGGCGACGCTCGGCATCGTCGTCTACGCCGCCGCCATGTGGGTGTCCGGCATCACGCAGGGCCTGATGTGGCGCGAATACGACGGGCAGGGCTTCCTGGTCTACTCCTTCGCCGAGACCGTCGCTGCCATGCGCCCCTACTACGTCATGCGCGCCATAGGCGGCGCCATGTATCTCTCGGGCGCCCTGATCATGGCCTGGAACATCGCGATGACAATCCTCGGCCATCAACGCGAGGAGAGGCCGATGTCGGGTGCCCCGCCTGTCCTTCAGCCTGCCAGGGAGCCAAACCAATGGGCTTGATCGACAAACATGCCATTATCGAGAAGAACGCCACGCTTCTTCTCGTAGGCTCCCTTCTTGTCGTGACTGTCGGCGGTATCGTCGAAATCGCGCCGCTCTTCTATCTCGACAACACGATCGAGAAGGTGGAAGGCATGCGTCCGTACTCGCCGCTCGAGCTCGTCGGGCGCAACATCTATGTGCGCGAGGGCTGCTACCTCTGCCACAGCCAGATGATCAGGCCGTTCCGCGACGAGGTCGAGCGCTACGGCCACTACAGCCTGGCCGCCGAGTCGATGTACGATCACCCCTTCCAATGGGGATCGAAGCGGACGGGGCCGGATCTGGCCCGGGTCGGTGACCGCTACTCGAACGCCTGGCATGTCGCGCATCTCTCCGATCCGCGTTCCGTTGTCCCGGAATCGATCATGCCGAGCTACGCGTTCCTGAAAGACACGCCGATCGAGGTGAAGGACTTCTCGACGCATCTGGTTGCCAACAGGCGCGTCGGTGTCCCCTACAGCGATGACATGGTCGCCAACGCCAACGCCGATCTGATGGCGCAGGCTGATCCCAACGCCGACACATCAGGTCTTGAGGCCCGTTATCCCAAGGCCAAGACCGGCGACTTCGACGGCAACCCGCAACAGGTCACCGAAATGGATGCGCTCGTTGCGTATCTGCAGATGCTCGGCACGCTGGTCGATTTTAAGAACTACGACGAAGGCGCCGGTTACCGCTGAGGAGTTTTCCATGAATTACAATCTTATGCGGGAGTTTGCCGACAGCTGGGGTCTGGTTGCCATGGCGCTTTTCTTTGCGGGGGCAAGTGTCTTCGTCCTGCGTCCCGGCAGCCGTAAGTTGGCGGACGAAGCTGCCCGAATTCCGCTTCAGGACGAGTGATCATGAGCGAGGAGCACATCGATGAAGTCTCTGGGGTCTCGACCACCAGCCACGAATGGGATGGCATCCGCGAGCTGAACAACCCGCTTCCGCGTTGGTGGATCACCATCTTCTACGTCACCATCGTGTGGGCGATCGGTTACACAATCGCCTATCCGGCATGGCCACTGCTGCATTCGGCGACGACGGGTGTTCTCGGCTATTCGAGCCGCAATGACGTCAAGAACGAACTGGCGGCTGCGGAAGCAGCGAAGAGCAAATACCTCGCGGCGGTGAAGTCGAAAAGTGTCTCGGAAATCGAATCGGATGATGCCTTGCGCGAATTCGCCATCGCCGCCGGCGGCGCCGCATTCAAAGTCAACTGCATGCAGTGCCACGGCTCCGGCGCCGAAGGATCCAAGGGCTTTCCCAACCTGAACGACGACGACTGGCTGTGGGGCGGCAAGGCCGAGCAGATCCAGCAGACAATCACGCATGGGATACGCTTCGCGGCCGATCCAGACACCCGACTCTCAGAAATGCCCGACTTCGGCGACATCATCACCGCCGACGAGATCCAGCAGGTTAGCGCATATGTCGTCAGCCTCTCCGGCAAGGTCGCCGATGCAAGTCTGATCCAACCCGGTGCCAAGGTCTTTTCCGACAATTGCGTCGCCTGTCATGGTGAGAACGCGGAGGGGAACAGGGAATTTGGGGCCCCCAATCTCACCGACGCCATTTGGCTGTATGGGGCCGGCGAGGCAGCGGTCGCAGCCCAGGTCCGCGGGCCAAAGGAAGGTGTCATGCCGGCCTGGCTCGGCCGTCTCGGCGAGATCAAAGTCAAGGAGCTTGCGGTTTATGTCCATTCGCTTGGCGGCGGAGAATAGGAAGGAAGCCCTATTCTCGGCCTCCCCCTGCCAAGCGACGAGGCCCGGCGCGAGCCGGGCCTCGACACCATTTCGGCTGCGTCGCTTATCGATGCGGCACGAATACCCCTTCTGACATCGGATGGGAGTGGCACGCACGTGCGCAATGATACGCGAACAGAACGGCTCGAAGGCTCGGCCCCAAATTCCTCGAATACCCGCCAGCCGCATTATGCCGGACGCAAGAAAATCTTCCCAAAGCGCGCCTCGGGCAACTTTCGCCGCTTCAAATGGCTGGTGATGGCGATCACGCTTGGCATCTACTACCTGACGCCGTGGCTGCGTTGGGATCGCGGTCCATTTGCCCCGGACCAGGCCGTGCTGCTCGACGTTGCCAATCGGCGTTTCTACTTCTTCTTCATCGAGATATGGCCCCAGGAATTCTTCTACGTGGCCGGTCTCCTGGTCATGGCCGGCGTTTGCCTTTTCCTGATCACGTCGACTGTCGGCCGTGCCTGGTGCGGCTATACATGCCCACAGACGGTGTGGGTCGATCTGTTCCTCGTCGTCGAACGCGCGATAGAGGGTGACCGCAACGCCCGCATGAAGCTCGATGTAAGTCCCTGGACCGCCCGCAAGCTGATGCTGCGCGTATCGAAGCACGCCGTCTGGTTGGTCATCGGTGCGGCGACCGGCGGCGCCTGGATTTTCTATTTCGCCGATGCACCGACACTTGTGGGCGAGCTTTTCACCGGTACCGCCGCGCCTGTCGCCTACATCACCATCGCCGTGTTGACGGCGACCACCTACACGTTCGGCGGGCTGATGCGCGAGCAGGTCTGCACCTATATGTGCCCATGGCCGCGCATCCAGGCGGCCATGCTCGACGAGAATTCGCTCACCGTCACCTACAATGACTGGCGCGGCGAACCGCGCTCGCGTCATGCGAAGAAGGTGCAAGCCTCGGGGCATTCCGTCGGCGACTGCGTCGACTGCAATGCCTGTGTCGCGGTCTGCCCGATGGGGATCGACATTCGCGACGGCCAGCAGCTCGAATGCATTACCTGCGCGCTGTGTATCGACGCCTGCGACGGTGTCATGGACAAGCTCGGCAAGGAGCGCGGGCTGATCGCCTATGCGACGCTGTCCGACTACAACGCCAACATGATGCTGGCGACCGCAGGCGGCTCCAGCCCAGTCAGTCCATCGCTCGTCAGGACCGCTGGCGGCACCTTCTCCGATCAGGTGGCGCATTTTCACATTCGCAAGATCTTCCGGCCGCGCACCTACGTCTACATGGGCCTGTGGTCGCTGATCGGGCTGGGCCTGCTCTATTCGCTGCTGACGCGCGATCTGCTCGAACTGAACGTGCTGCATGACCGCAATCCACAATTCGTCACGCTATCCGATGGCTCCATCCGCAACGGCTATACCGTCAAGCTGCTCAACATGATCCCCGAGCCGCGGACGCTCGTCGTCACCATGCAGGGCCTTGAAGGCGCCGACATGGTCGTCGTCGGCGACGACATCCCGGCACGCCGCTCTTTCGCCATTCCGGTGGAACCCGACCGCCTGAAAATGCTGAAGGTCTTTGTGCGCCAGCCGGCGGACCAGATCCGCGCGCCGGCGCAGACTTTCAAGTTCCGCGTCGAGGACAGAGCCAGCTTCGAGTCGAACGAGTACACCGCCACCTTCAACGCGCCGGAGGCCCCCAGATGACTGCCAATGTACAAAAGCCTCGTGAATTTACCGGCAGGCACATGCTGGCCATCATTCTCGCCTTTTTCGGCGTGGTCATCGCGGTCAATCTGACCATGGCGACGCTCGCCAGCACAAGCTGGACTGGCCTTGTCGTCGAAAACACCTATGTGGCGAGCCAGCAATTCAACAAGAAGGCCACGGAAGGACGGGCACAGGCAGCCCTTGGCTGGACCGGCAAGCTGACCATCGCATGGGGTGAAGTCCGCTACAGCCTCACCGATGCCGCTGGCAAGCCAGTTCCCCTGCACGGCGTCAAAATGCTGTTTCGTCATCCGGCTTACGAGAAAGAGGACGAGTCTGTCATGCTCGAGCTCGGCTCCGGCCAGGAATTCGCCGCGCAGCATATGCCCAAGGACGGCGTCTGGATCGTCGAGATCGACGCCGACGCCGGCCTGGATAAACCGTATCGCGACATCCGCCGGATCATGATCTCCCATGGAGCGCTACAATGAGCTGTTGTGCACCGGGCGCCGAAATGGCGCTGGACCTGGGCAGCGCGGCATCGGTGCTGCCATCCAGCCAGGAAATCAGGCTCGCGAGCCGCTCGCTTGGCGACGATCTTCGTCAGACCGATCTTTCAGTGCCGATGGTTCATTGCGCAGCCTGCATCCGGACGATCGAGACGGCGCTGGCGAAACTCGATAATGTCGAAGGCGCGCGTGTCAACCTGTCGACGAAGCGGGTCGCGGTCCGGTGGCGTGGAGACAAGGTGCCGCCTTTCGTCGCTTCACTGGGACGGCTGGGCTACGAGGCGCATCTGTTCGCCGCCGAGATCGATAAAAATGACAAGACGCTTGCCGAGCTGATCCGCGCCGTTGCTGTCGCGGGCTTTGCCGCAGGCAACATCATGCTGCTTTCGGTCTCGGTCTGGTCCGGCGCCGAAGGGGCTACCCGCGACCTGTTTCACTGGGTCTCGGCGCTGATTGCCATCCCGGCGCTCGCCTTCGCCGGCGGCATCTTCTTCCGTTCGGCCTGGAATGCACTGCGCCATGGCCGCATGAACATGGACGTGCCAATCGCGGTTGGGGTGTCGCTCGCTTACGCGATGAGCCTCTACGAGACGATCAACCATGGCGATCACGCCTATTTCGACGCGTCGGTATCACTGCTGTTCTTCCTTTTGATCGGCCGCACGCTGGATCACGTGATGCGCGAACGTGCCCGCACCGCGGTGAAAGGCCTGTCGCAGCTCGCCGCGCGTGGCGCCATGGTGCTGCGCGGCGACGGCGCGCGCCACTACCTCCCGGTCGGCGAGATCGAACCCGGCATGCGGTTGTTGATTGCAGCCGGTGAGAGGATCCCCGTCGACGGCAAGATCATTCAAGGGGCGTCGGATCTAGACTGCTCGCTGGCCTCAGGCGAAAGCACGCCGAAAAACGTGGCGCCGGGCGAAGTCGTGCAGGCCGGTGTGCTCAATCTTACCGGCCCGTTGACCATCGAGGCGATGGCTGCCGTAAAGGATTCGTTCCTGGCAGAAATGGTTCGGCTCATGGAGGCCGCCGAGGGCGGCCGCGCGCACTATCGCCGCATCGCTGATCGCGTTTCGGCGCTCTACGCGCCCATGGTTCATCTCACCGCCTTCGTGACATTCCTGGGCTGGATAGTGGCAACCGGCGACTGGCACCGGGCGACAACCATCGCCATTGCCGTTCTGATCATCACCTGCCCGTGCGCGCTCGGCCTCGCTGTGCCGATCGTGCAGGTGGTCGCCGCAAGGCGCCTGTTCGAGAACGGCATCATGGTCAAGGACGGCTCCGCCATGGAACGCCTGGCAAGTGTGGACATTGCAGTGTTCGACAAGACCGGAACGCTGACGCTTGGCCAGCCCCGGCTGGTCAATGCGGGCTCGATTGATCCGGGCATGCTGGCAGTCGCGGGAGGCATGGCCGCGCATTCCCGCCATCCGTTTTCAAAGGCCATAGCCGGCTTTGCCATTCCTGGCGGGCAGCTCAAATTCGATGCCGTCACCGAGCATCCGGGATTTGGAATCGAAGCCACTGACGCGGGAAGCACCTGGCGACTGGGCCGACGCGGATGGGCTGGCTGGAAGACTCGAACCGGCGGTGAAGGCAAACACGGCTACGGCGGAACGGTGCTGACGAGAAACGGGATGATCGCCGCATGCTTCGTTTTCGAGGATGCATTGCGCGCCGACGCCAGAGCGGCCATCGATCAATTGAGCGACGCCGGGGTTCCCGTGGAGATGCTGTCGGGCGATACCGCGGCAGCCTGTGCCGAGGTTGCGAAGTCACTCGGAGTCGACGACTTCGTTCCGTGCCTGCTGCCATCCGGCAAGCTCGAACGCATCGAGACCCTCGCGAAAGTTGGGCACAAGGTTCTGATGGTTGGCGACGGCCTCAACGATACGCCGGCGCTGAGCGCAGCGCATGTCTCGATCGCACCGGCCACCGCCGCCGATGTTGGCCGCAACGCGGCGGATTTCGTCTTCCTGCGCGAAAGCCTCCTGGCGGTGCCGCTCGCACTGGACATCTCGCGCAAAGCAGGAAATCTGATCCGGCAGAACATCGCAATCGCAATCGTCTACAATGCGGTGGCAGTCCCGATCGCTATCTCGGGGCACGTCACACCGTTGATCGCCGCAATCGCGATGTCCGCCTCGTCGCTGCTAGTCATCGGGAATGCATTGCGCCTGGAAGGCTTTGTTCGGCACACACCAGCGGAAACTGTTGCCGATGATAGACACTCCAACAATGGCGGATGGGCACAGCTGTAATGACGACGCTTGCCTATTTGATACCTGGGACCCTGCTCCTCGGCGCGCTTGGGCTGTCGGGCTTCCTATGGGCGTTGAAAAGCGGTCAATACGAGGATCTCGACGGGGCAGCAGAGCGTATCCTTCTCGACCATAACGACAAGCCAGAAGGCTGATTCAAGCCGCTCCGCAGACGACCGCGCGGAATGAGGTTGCATAGGGCAGCTTCACTGCCGCCGGTTGACGCTGATCTGTGAAAAGCCTGTGTCGCGGCAGGATTACGTCGCCCCTTCCGCCCAATATGCAGGCGTTGATCGTCTAACCGCGGTCGCCGGATTTCTCACGCCCATTGACCCAGATCAGGGTTATCTACTCATCGGTGTGGTTTCATGGGTCAGTCTTTCAAGGAGAAACCATGCCTAGGTCGACTAATCGCGCCGCCGAGCGCCTCGCGATCGGTCTGGATCAACACCCACACATCGAGCCTTTTGCCCGATTGTTCCACGGGTATGGCAGGGCGTCTCTTTCGGCTGAGCGAGCGTGGCGAAGTCGAGGTGGATGCTGAACATGGCATGCGTATGCCAACGTTTTGTTTGCAGGAGTGAATGGATGTCGCGATTTCGCCTATTGACAATCTTTATGTCGGGAATGCTGGGAACGGCGGCGTTGCCGGGTCCAGTCGCCTCGGCACCAGTCCTTAACCCCGCCAATCGCAATGCGCTGGTCGAGCAGAACGAATCACTGATGCTGGAGAACAGGCTGAGGCGGCAGCAATTTCAGCAGCAGCAGCACTTCCGTGCCCAGGATCGCGAGATCGCGCCGCTGCAACGGCGCGATCGTATGCTTATTTGCCAGCTTCAGCCGTCAAGCAACGGCTTTGTGAGCATCTGCCGCTGATGAGGCGGCTTGCCACCTATTTAGGCGGCCATAGCTCGCGCGCGTCGTGCTTAAACTAGCATCAAAGGCGTCTTTGATTTCGCAGTTCGTGCTTGGGCACTGGAGAGCCTACGCGATGGCGCCATGTTGATGGCCGAGTCCGATTACAGCTTCGACATCATTGTCGTTGGAGCGGGGCCGGTCGGACTTTCCTTCGCCGCGTCGCTTGCCCAGAGCAAACTCAAGGTGGCGCTTGTTGAAGCGCAGGCCCTGGAAAGACTGGCCAATCCGGCTTTCGACGGTCGCGAGATCGCGCTGACTCATGCCTCGATCAGAATCCTTCGGGAGCTCGGCGCCTGGGATATCATTCCCGCTTCGGACAAATCACCACTTCGAGGCGCGCGCGTGCTTAACGGTTCGAGCGGTTTCGCACTGCGTGTTGATGCTCCAAGGGCGTGTGGAGAACCACTCGGAATTTTGGTCCCGAACTGCCGCATTCGCGATGCGCTGTTCAAAATCGTTCGGATGCGTGATCAGCCAGAGCTCCTGTGCGGCCACTCGGTCATCGATGCAACGACCAGCCACAAAGGAGCCGTGGTAAGGCTTTCCGACGGCATGCAGTTGAGCGCCAGGCTTGTTGTTGCCGCGGACTCGCGCCTGTCCCCCACGCGTGATCTGCTCGGCATCGGCGCCGACATCAACCGGCTTGGCCACTCGATGCTGATCTGTCGGGTGCGGCACGAGCGCGACCATCACCATGTGGCAACCGAATGGTTCGATCATCATCAAACGATAGCGATGTTGCCTCTGGGGGAGGGGGTGTCCTCGCTGCTGCTCACTCTGCCCTCAAGCGACGTCGACAGACTGCTTGCCTTCAGCGACGAATTGTTCGTCAGGGAATTGACGAAGCGGTGTCGAGGCCGTCTCGGTGAAATGACATTGGCAAGCAACCGCCACACCTATCCACTGGTCACCACTTGGGCGCACGAATTCAGGGCTCCGAGCGCCGCACTCATCGGTGACGCTGCTATCGGAATGCACCCCGTGACGGCGCATGGCTTCAACATCGGCCTCAGCAGCCAAAAGCAACTCGCCGATGCAATCCTGACTGCAAGTCGGGACGGCCGTGACATTGCCGATCCCGACATGCTGCACGGATACGAAAGGCGGCTTCGCCTGTCCGCGGCGCCGCTCTACCATGGTACGAATATGCTCGTCCGACTCTACTCAAGCGAGCGACTGACGGCACGGCTTGCACGCCATGCGGCTCTTAGGTTCGCCCAACATTTTCCTCTTATCCGGCACGGCATTTCGGCCATGCTCAAACGCTGAAAGCAACCAGCAGCTCTGGAGCTCGTGGACTTGTTGCGACGACCGCTCGGCAAAGGTGGCATCACCGCCCAAATCATCAGTACCGCCGCGTCAGCGAACGCCTGTTCGGTGAGGTTGTGGTGAGACGAATGAGCGGTATTTCGGCGCGGATCATCGGCCGGCGGCGAGCTGAATGACCTCAATGGTCCGGGTTTGAATCGGATTCCACAAGGCTGATTCCTGGAAAACCACTGCGCAAGATCCCGTGCCGCTGCAACTGCAAAACAAGCGGACCCCGTGCGCTTGGGGCGGAGAATCCTTCGATGCGGCCTAGGAGCGCTCCGTCGGTTCAGGCAAGGACGTGACTGCGCGCGAACGGGCCGGGTGAGGGGAAAGGCTCCCCCGGTCCGAGCACAAAGCGCCCAGCGGGATGGCGGCGCGTTAAGGAGCAAACTTCCCTGACGCCGATGCTCTCGCGCCGCAAATTTGATCGGTGCCCAGGTGAACGGAACTTTTCTCAAGAACCATGGTTTCGCATCTGCGAAGCACGTATCTGCTCCCCGCATGTGCCAAGGAGATTCGCCATGAATGTTCGCGAGTTGCTGGACCAAATAAAGGACCTACCGCCTGAGACTTTGGTCTGTGTCGCCGAGATCGATGAGGCTTTTGCGGCCAATGCCGCCAATGTTGAAGCCGTTGAGAGCGCCAAAATCCAGAGCCGCAAGCAAGATGGCACCGAGGCTGTCGAACTCGCCAACGGGACTGAAAAAGTCGTCGTGATCCGCTGGTAATACCCGCGGTAGATGTACCAGCCTTTCGGCGGGCAGGTCTGGCTTCCTGCGCCGGCACGTGGTCGGCTTCGTGCAGTAGGAAGTGGCAACGAAACGATTGTCCCCGCCTTCGATGCGAACTCCCGGAACGATGCAGACTGCAGACGTCCTCTGTTTCCCTTCGGCCGGCTCGGGGAAAAACGCGGAACTGAGGCCTCAATTAGACAGCCTCACGCGAGCCACGCGTCGAGAATTCGCCTCCCCAGCATCGACGAGGCAGACCAACGTCATCAGGTCAATACTGCCGCGGTCAACGCTCCGAATGTTCTTCCGAGGTGAACTCTACTCTGAAAGTCCAGCCCTGCGCCAGGCGTGTTCTACACCCACATGGCGACGCACTTTGTTTCGGCCCCGGCACGCCGGTAGAGAGAACGAAACGGTTAGAGCAGATGTAGCTGGGTTTCCCGGGCGGGCTTAGAGCGGACGCAGTAGAATTCCTCAAGGCGGCCTATAAACTCGCTCTGCCCTCCATAGCTAGGGTGACGAACCGCAGTTGCCTCAAGGCCGAGGTCCACCAAAGCTGCTTGGGCATCGCGTCCAATGGCAACAAGATGTTTCGGCTGCAAGGTGTCGATCAGCGCTTCCAAAAAGGGTTTGCATGCCAATCGCTCGCTACGGGTATGACACCGATTTGTCATCGGCTCATTGGGGCCATGCGGATGAAACGGAAAGACGTTCCAGAGAAAGATCGGTTGTTCGATTGAGCGCAGCATCTGCCATACAACGGTGGCGGTGCGCTCGGCCACGGGGGGGCCTTTAGTCGCTCTCATGAGTGGTTCAGTACCGAGAAGTTCTGAGTGCCAATCAAGATGCGCCTCGTCAGTTAATGCCAGGCCCGTTCGGCGACCGCCCCGATAGCCAAGATCTCGAGCAATCCAGAAGGAATCAACTCCTCTCTCGATTGCTGCACTTAAGACGGCTTCCAGGTTCCGCCGACGGACTCCTGGCGCATCTTCGGCGTCAAATTCTGGGCACGCATCGGCGTAGGGATTGAACGCGTTGGCAAACTGGTAGGACGCGAGTTCTTCGACAAAGTCAGCTGGTTTCATGGCGCAAGCTCTTCCACCATCATATCACGTTTGTCCAGATCAAGGATGAGGCGCCCACGTCGATGCTGTCGCAAAAAGCGATAGGCGGCGTTTCCTTTCAGGATCGCTTCTTCCCAAAGCCACAGCGGGCACTGCTCCGCTTCAAAACCCTGGACGAAACTCCTGACCGTCTTCAGCAGGTTGAAATCAACCTCATCGCGTCCCTCGAAGAACTGATGTTCTTTGGCTCTCGCGAAAACGTAGGCCGCAACACCTTCTTCGAGAATAATCGCGCGGGCACCGTCCTCGCCGTCATCGACTTTGGTCTTGCTCTTCCGTTTGAGCTTCAATAGGGCCCGCGTTACCGGCGACCAACCAAGGATGGCTGCATAGGCATAGTGAAAAGCGTCGTGAAAGCGATAGAAGTCTTCCACGACACTATTGTCGGTGAGGCGGTCCCCGATATTGACGCCGTTGCAGCGCTGATAAACGTATTGTTTGGGGCCAGAATTGCGCTCGAAAATCTCAATCGCGAGTTTTCGAGGCAGCTGCTCCTCAGAGGGGAATTCCAGATCAAACAGCGGAGGGGGAATGCGGTCCGTTGGCCAGCGATCCTGCGCCTTCCGCAGATTGTGAACCGCCGCGTCCCCCAAGGTCACGCCTGCCTCGTTGGCCGCGTGCACCAAATTGCGGAAAATCATTTTTAGCTTTTGTGCAAAAGCGATTGGGTCGCAGTCTGACAGAGCTTCACCGTCGCTATTGGTAAGATTGCCTACCGAATTGGCCAGTTTCAGAAGCGTTCGTGCGAATTCCGTCGTGGGAGCTGCGAGGTTAAGCGTTTGTTGCGGTTGCAGATTCACGAAGCGAAGCGCCTCGTTAGGACCGAACTCGAATTCCTCTGCAATATCAGCTAGCCGGATATTTGCATGGGCTGCAATGACCGCCAGGTACCAAAGCGCATCGCCGAATTCCTCGATCACACCGCTTTCGTACGAGTCGTAGGCTTTGGAGTCCCGCTGCTTCTTTTTCACCTCGCTAAGTAAACTGCCGGTTTCACCAAACAATCCAAGGATTGGCAGGCTCAAATTTCTGGATTTCAGGCCTGTTCGATCCGTCTTGAGCGCTAAATCTTGATATTCGTTTAGTGATAGAGTCGATCCATCCATCGCGAATCCCCCACCAGGGCAGATTGCCAGATGATCACGATATAAGGAATCGCAGCGGCTGAACTTCCTCCCGCTGTTGCTCGTCGGCAACAGGTAATTCGGGGCAAAACGCTCGGTTGATCAGAGAACTGCAGCTGCGCTGAAGGCGCCAAACGCTTCAGCGTCACCAATGTCCAGGTTCACCGACATACCCGCGTTCGGGCAACGTCTTCAGCCAACCCTCAATAGCGGCCCGCTGCCCGTCGGGAAAACGGCATTTGTGGCTTGGCCCTTTTTTGATCAGAAAACGCAGGTGTCCAGGGATAACCGGAGCCGATTTTCCGAAGTATGCGAAGTCGGTCGCAAGCATGACTTTTTCCGTGTTACCGGTATCGCGTTTCCGATTTCTGACACTCAGAGTACCATCGTCTTCACTATGGAAAGAGTCGATCTGCTGGAATGTGCCGTCGTGCGCCGTGTGGTAGATGTTGTCGCCGTAGCGATGCATCATGCTGCCGTTCATGTTTGGCTTTTTGCGCGCGAAGCGCGGGTCTGACCAATAGCCATCGAAGGAGGTGATTTCCGATATTCGCATCCAGTAGACGAGGTAGCCGGTAGCCCGCAGGTCAGCCGAACCTGTTCCGATTATGAGGTCGCCTGCGCTAGCGAATTTTCGGATTATCGGTTTGCAGTTTGCTAGCGTACATACACCCCAGAACGGGTTCGGTGCAAAGCCAAGGTCATGTTCGACGACGTAGGAGTAGATTCGGCTCACGGCTCAACACTTGTTGCGTTTGGTGTGAGGCTTTGGTCTTTTCTCCCCGCCTGGTTGTTCCCAGACATCGGTCTCGCCCTTTAGAGTCGGCATCAAGACTTCAGAATCGCGGTCAACTGTGGTAGCGTATTTCCCGATCGAAGCGGGAACACCGCCTGTGCCCTCCTGGTCCGTGTGCAGCCAAATCGCCACGACCCGAATGCCAGCACCGGCAAACGCCATCGTTCGCGCATCTATGGTGCCGAGATCTCCTGGGACTGCTGGGAGCCCGACGACGCCGATGTCAGTGTCCGGGTCGACTGAGGACATGTCACTCGGAACATCGTATCGTGGATTGAAACCTGCCCCTTGCAGGATCGTCTCGATTGTAGCACGGTCGCCACCGTTGAAATGTTCATTAAGAATGAAAGCGTCTGCCATTCACGGTCCTCCTAAGGCTTTAAAAGCCATGCTCGCAATGACGCCGGCAACCGCAGCAACCGCAACACCGCCAGCAAGTGTCATTATACCGAATGCGTAGGAAATGCGTCGCTCGATTTGATCCATCCTTTTGTTGATGGAGTTCAGCGATGCGGTCTCGGCGGGGAGTAATCCCATCAAAGTCGTGTCGATCTCCCGAAATCCCGGTTTTTGCCGGGCGTATTGTTCCGTCGCGCCTTCGAGACGCGCAAACCAGATCAGGAATGCGTCCTGATTGCACCGCACCGTCACTGTCTGCGGTCCTGCGTTGAAGACAGCGAACAGAAGCTTTCCTTTGTAGCCCGGATCGACGTGAAATCCGCTTACATTCACAAGACCGCTGTTTTTTAGCGTACTCTTCATGTTGATGAAGCCGAGAAGGTCATTCGGGAGCGTTACGAACTCTCGCGTGGTCAAATAGGCGAACTGCCCGGGCGGTATTACGATAGCCGCCTTGTGCCCTAAGCGTTGAACCAGGCCCGGCTTGCGGGTGTCTCGACCTTCCGGGCTGATGAAAGCTTCGTCACCGATCCGCAGTGTATAGGCTGCGCAATCGACCCGCTGCGGGGCGAATGGTGCGATCCAGCCGCCGCCATGTTCAGCGATGAGCTTACCCGATAGAAACATTAAGTCTCCTGAGCGTAAACCTGCCTGCGCGCAAGCTGTCGTCGACGATCGTCCACGAGAGCGTCGAGATCAAAATCAGCCGCTTTTGCGCTGTGAACGATCCACTCTGAAAGCGCGGCGTTTGCAGCAAGGGCGATCGCACGGAATTCCTCGAGATGATCGATCTTCTCGCATGCATCGGCAAAACGTCCGGCGTGGTCGGTAAAGGCGAGGTCGGAGGTCGCACCACCGACCAATCCCCCGGTTCCTACATCCGGCAATCGTTGGTTCAGCGCATTTGCAGCGCTCAGCACAACGAGAAACGCGTCGACGAGCGTTTCGCTTCTGGTTTTGACTTCGGCATCACCCCGGGCAAACCGTCCCGCGTATTTCGCGAAATGTAAGCCGTAATGCTTCAGGCGATCCGCGCGCGACAGCGACAATATGTCCAAGTGATTGTGCAGATCGTGCTCATACTGTGCTCGCTGTCGCGACCGCATCGAAATGCGGGGCTTCTCCGGGCTCGCCTTTCGATTCTTAGCTGTGATCGGCGCCATTGTTATAGCCCGCCTCCGCCTGCTCAAGTTGCTCATATGCCAAGATGCCGGCCATCAGCATCGCCTGGATCGGCTCGATTTCCGCGGAGACCGCTTTAGTCACTTCGCCAGCGTCAATTTCAAAGCGTTTGGCAAGCCGAAGAGCCTTTTCTTGTTCTCCCTCGATGCATCCGATAACGATGCGTTGGCCGAGAAAGTCCACCTCGATCTGTCCGATATCCTCAAAGGCGGGGAGCTTTGCGTCGTTCATAAAATCATTCCTTTGATTGCAGCCCCTAAATTTCGTATACGGGCGCAGATTTATCGAGCGCCAACCCGATGTTGCATACTGCTACGGCTCGACTAGGCCGCCAGGCCTGTTGGACCGTCGCAAGCTGTTATCAACTCGAAAATCTCGCCGCGTTGCAGGTCTGGATCGAGACACGCATGCGTGGACTGGATTGTCAGCGTCCCAATCTCAAAACCCGTTTCGTTGGCGATGAACTGCAGCAGGCGGCCGAGGCCAATGAGATTACCAAGCGTACGCTGGACGTAATAGTGGTTGCGATAGACGGCCATCATGCTGAGCCGCCAGATATTTCCCTGGCGCTCGGGCTTTAGCTCGATGAAGCTCAAGCATTGCCGGTTCATTTTCTTTCGCAGATCGCGAGCCGGATCGAAGAGGGCGATCTCTGTCACGTTGCCGAAGAACTTTGCTTCTCCGCTTCTCATCGCCCGCAGCGTCTCGATATTCGCGGAAAGCTGATTGACGGTTCCCGCACCCCTTCCGCCGCCGTTCGGCCAGGCGACCATACGCTGAAAATAGCGACCCCACTCGCCCTGACGATGCATGCGGCGCTCGTAGACCTGCATGTAACGCTTCGTCAGCGCGTCGATGCCGTCGCCTCTATCAAGGGCGGCAGGGAAGATCGTATTGGCGACCGTGCTGACGCAGCATCTGTCATGATCGCGCAGAAACGCGTCGACCTGACACACAATCTCGTCCTCTCCTGGCGAAAATCCGGTCGGATTTTCGATATGGAGCATAAGCCCGTGTTGATCACCGTCGGCCTTGAGCCGGCGGGCTGCCCTAACCCATGCGGAGACGGGGGTGGGTGCGGGCGTCATAGGATTATACATCGTCGGATGCTCCATGTTGGATGACGAAGGCGCCAGCAAAGCGGCGGGTGAGGTAGGTTTCGGAAAACCAGGCGTAGCCCGCCCATCCCCATCTCAGTCCCCAGGAGTTGCGGACCAGAAAATGCGATGCGCCGTTAACGTAGCCGTATCCGGCTAGGACGACCGCGTGCGCCAGTGTAGGATCGATTGGAATATGATCTTCCGCCATCAGCGCCTCCGGTCCGATGAACCGTGCTGGCTGGTAAAATGCGGACGAAATGAACAATGTGATGACGACAGGTGACCCCGAGTCGATCTCAGAGCGCCAGCGATCAGAATCGCTGCTTCGTTGACCGGTATCACAGCGGACGACGACTGGGCGTTGCCCGGCCGGTTGATAGGGATTGAGGCAAACTTCGCGATCTTGATAAGGCCAGAACTCCTCATCTGGTTGGCCGTCATTCAAGATCGCTGTACACGTCGCTTCAATCGTCGAGCCTTGGTCCGGCTGCAACCCATCACGTCGCGTTGCGTGGTAATAAAGCCATTCAGGAGACAACTGGGTCGGGTGCTTATGCGCCGCTCGGTGGGTCGCGCTCGCCGCGAAAGACAGGCAGGTTGGGCGGCGACCTTGATCGCGAGCCGGCTCAAGCTGGTTTCTGAGATCGGCGACGACATTCAACATCAGCGCGCAACGCCCGCGTGTCTGAACGAGGGGCGAAACAATCCTGCATCGTGCGAATAGACAGGTCTGTAATCGAACGACCATCGTTTAGGATTGTCGTCCGGAGCCCACTGCCGGCGCTCCCACAAAGTATAGACTCCGTGCACGGTCGCATCTGAAGCCCGCGCGAGCACATGCCGGATCGCGGGAGCCCCAACCACCCCTTCGGTGACCTGTTCGCGGCCATCTTTCAGTATCGCGAAGCCGGCCATTTCCAGTTCGTCGAAATTCCAGACGTAACCGGCGTTGCTATCTTCGCGCAGCTTGACCACGAACAAGTCGTCTCGGCCGGCTTCGATCACCGTACCCTCGTCTCGCTCCGTCAGGTGCCACACATCGATGTTTTGCGTGGACCCAATTGGATAGTCGGGCACGAGTGCACGCTTGATCGTCGCTGGTTGCGCTTTGACAAGCTGCGTCCGGATTCCGGCCCCAATAACCCTGTTGCGCACTAGCGCGTAGAGTGTCGCGCGATAGCTTGCGCCAACGCGCAAAGCCAATTGGTAGACGACGTCTGCCTTCTGAAGATGCTGCGGCGTCCAATGGTGACGCTGCATGAGTGCCGTAATCAGCCAGTCAGGCACGAGGAAGTATGACGCGAAAGCATCGGCTTCTTGCTCGGCGGGTGGAAGGTTGATGTAGTCCCGAGCATGATCCGGCGACCGGCGCAGAATACTATCATCATCCGCATGGGGATCGTGGTTCAGCACATGGTGGCCAAGCTCGTGCGCAGCAGTGAAGCGCTGTTGGCCAAGCGGACGGCGCGTCGTCAGAATGATCCCTGGATTGCCGCCCTCGCGCAGATAAGCCCCCAAGAGCGGTTCAAGCTTCCGGAAAAGCAAGGGGACGTTCTGTCGGTAGATCGAACCGAATACGTCCACGCGATGCCCTCGCGCGGCGCCTTGATCCAGGCCGAGGTCGCGCTGCAGGCGAAGCGCTGCCCGCATGCCTTTCAGGACTGCGTCGCGCGTGGGCGCCCTAGCCATTCTTGTTCACCTTCGAACGGGAGCGCAGGAATTCCGCAAAGCTTGCCAGCTCACCCCTGTCGTTCTCTGACAGATCGCTTACTGTGCGCGCCAGAAATGCGACGTCTTCGGGCACGTGCAGCTGCTCGGATTCGCCGGTAAACCAGGATGTCGGCCGCTCGTACAGAACGGCTAGGCTTTTCATTTCGAGGGCGCCGACCCCCCTCTTGCCCGCCTCCATTTCCGAAATTGCCGAGCGGCGGACTTTCAGGTGGTTTGCCGCTTCTTCTTGTGTGATGCCCACATATTCACGCGCGTCCTTGAGGCGCTTGCCGAGCCGAACGGCCTCCGGGTTTGGACCTGCGAATCCAACAGGGGTCCGTGCCATATTACACCTCCTCGGTTTCGGGCTGGCTCACTCTCCACGCTTCACGACATGTCTCCATGACGGTCACGACGCAGTGTTCGACACTACGGAAGCCACCAGCTGGCATTACGTCGTCCGGAAGGTCGAGTGCGAACTCTTCCTCGATGCGCAAAACAACCCGGACCATCACGAGCGAGTCGACCGCAGGCTCCCATGCCGCACGTGGAGCAGGACGGTCATTGATGGCCGTACTGATTTCATTTCGGATTGCGTCTTCAAACGCTTGAGCAGGGAACATGATGATACCTCGCATGTCCATTTATCCGACTCGAATCTAGCACATGTCTGAAAAACAGACAACGGGGGCTCTGCGTGGCGCGGTTTATCTAAAGTTTGCTGCGACCCTAGAGCAGCGGTGATAGCAGCTTTTCTGGTTTGGGCCGAAGGAGACCGAATTGGGCATTACCCCGCCGGCCGGATTCAAATGACTGCAACCTGCGGGATCGCAACCAATGTCGTTGCGGCCAATGGGGTGCCAGCGGAATGGCCTTTCTGGCTAGTTCGTCCCAGGACCGGCTCGTCCGCTTGCGGCACCAATGCGGTCATTCGCCAACAGGCTGCGAATAGTCCAAAGCTCGTATACAGTCGAATTGTAGGAAATTCGTCGGTGCTCCGTGGGCCAAACGGATGCGAAACCAAGCAGCCGTTGTCCAGTCTCGGTTTGCATACCGGGTCCGATGGATCCGCCGAAATGGCGTCCACGCGCCTTTCTGTTTGGCGCTGCGAAGGCGCTACCGGAAATGATGCAGTCAAAAGGATGCATGCTGCGACAGCGACTACATTGTTGTAGCGTTTTCAACAGCGTAAGAATCCGACGGTATTTGGGACGGTATTATAGAATTTCGGAAAAAAATTGGGTAGCAAAATCAGTGTGTTGAAATTCCGGTTGATCATCGAGTGGGAGTAGGGGGATTAGGCGGCAACAACGTGGTTTCGGCTGGCCTCGCCCTATAGGATGCCGTCGGTTCGATCATCAGGCGGATTCTCCCAAGCCGAATGCGAAACTACTTCAAGGCAGCAGCTTATGATCCGGATGGAGCCAGATGTGTTCCAAATCTGCAAGTTTCGCTGCCGGAGACTTCAAATTTGGCTGGATTTATGTTAGTGTAAGTGCAATGTAGCACAAGACATACGCTGCCTGAAGATATGGCACATGCTCACGGAAATTGTCGACTCGCTTTATGAAGCAGCGTTCATTTCAGAAAAATGGCCCGCCGTTCTCGAGGGGGTCACCGGTGCTGCGGCGTCGAAGGGTGGGGCACTCTTTGTTTTCGCCGATGGATTGCCTGTCCGTGGCAAGGCGGTTCCGTCCCTGCAGGGCCTGATGAAGGAAGTCACGGCAGACGAGACGTTGCGGCTTTCCACCGCCGCCACGCGCATGAGCGAACTGCGGCCGGCAAGCTTCATCGATGTCGACAGCTTCATGACCCCACAGGAAATTCGGGACGATCCAGTGCGTATCCGGTTGCGCACACTGGGGCTCGGGGCAAATACCTGCGCGGCGATCCCGATGCCTAGCGGCGAGCTCGTTATGTTCGTATTCCAGCGCGGTCTGGAAGATGGCGCCTATGCACCGGAGCATCTTGGATTGCTCGACCGCTTGCGGCCCGACATGGCGCGCGCCAGCCTTGCCGCCACGCGCCTTGGCCTGGAGCGCGCCCGCGGCACGGTGAATGCCTTGGCCACGATCGGACTTCCGGCGGCCGTCCTCGCCAGCAATGGTCGCGTCAGGGCAACGAACACGCTGTTCGATCAGGAAAAGACGCTCTTCGTGGCGACGGCGTTCGGCGGTATCGCCCTTGCCAATCCGGAAAGCAACCGTTTGTTCCAGATGGCCGTGCAGGCTCGCGACGGCGAACCCGTTTCGCGCTCCATTCCGCTGCGCAGCGCCTTGCCTCCGCCGGTCGTGGTGCATGTCCTGCCGCTCAAGCGGGACGCGCATGATCTCTTTGGCGGCTGCGATCTGCTCATTGTCGCCACCGCGATCAGCGCCAGCGCGCTGGTGCCTTCGCCGACCATATTGACCGGCCTGTTCGACCTGACGGCGGCGGAAGTTCGGCTCGCCACCGCGCTGGCCAAGGGCCTTAACCTGCAGGTGGCGGCGGCTGAAGCCGGCCTGCAATTCTCGACCGTGCGCACTTATTTGAACCGTATCTTTCGCAAGACGGGAACGAATCAACAAAGCCAGCTTGTTGCGCTTTTGAAATCGGCACATCCATTCCAGCAATGAGTTATCGGATCTAGGCGATTGCACGTGATGTCCGACTTGCACGGCGCGGCCCGGAGGCGGGCACACCACACCTTCCAGGAGCCGCCGGCAATGCTCTTCATCCCGGAAGGCGACGATCATTTCCTCAACCGTCCGAATGTTGGAAAGCGTTGCCAGCAGCATTTCAGACATCAAGCTCTCCTTTTCCACGCCCCAAGAACCGCATAAAAAGCACAGATTGCAATGCGGAGAACATCCACACACCACCCCTGTTTGCGCCGGAAGACGGCGAATGGAAGATCTATGGGCTTTCGGTGAACGTGAGCAGAGCGTGCCGCCAGCGCCAAGCGGTCAGGAAGAAAAGCCCGCAAAGCCCGTCACGCCAGCGCCTCCGCCCAAGCTTCCATCCACGTCGGCAAAAGCCGGCAAGCGTCAATGGGAACCCCTAAGGCCAGAGCCGGGGGGCACCTTCATTTTTGCTAATTGACGATGGGCCGGAAACGAGGGCGGCATCCCAGGCTCAGCACCAGTGCAACTTGCGCGAGAGCTTCCATGTGTTAGGCTTCTTCACGAAAACGTGAGCATTCGAAGGATCGAAGGGCCCCCCATGGCTGACGTCACCACCGAAGCGGTATCCGCCGTTGTTGGCAGGGTCTACGAAGCCGCCTACGACCAGGAACGATGGTTCGACGCGGTCACCAGCCTGCGTGACCTGTTCGGCGGTTCGCGCGCGTGCATCCTGCACGTCAGCCCGCGGACGGCCAAGGCGGTCGCATCCGACCTCGACCCGGAATTAAGTTCGCAAAAGGCCATCGACACGTTGATGCGCGATCCTCTGACAGCGGCGTCGGCGGCCTTGCCCGTCGGCAAAGTCTATCGTTGGCCGCCGCCACCTGATGAGCCGGCGTTCCGCCGCAGCGAACTCTGGCAGGACTGGCTAAGGCCGCGTGACATCTATAAGGGGCTCGCCTGCAACCTGATCGCCGCCAACGGGTCGCACTGGATTTTGAGTGTCGATCGCGGTCCGAGGCAGGACGCGTTTGGCAAGGAAGACATCGAGCTGTTGCAGAAGATCGTGCCGCATGTCCTGCGCGCCGGGCAGATCGGCCGGCGGCTTGAAAACACCTCGGCGCTGGCATCGGCGTTCGCGCGTCTGCCCTTCGGCGTCCTTCTGGTCAACGGTCACTGCCAGATCGCGCAGATGAACGAGGCCGCCGAAGCGATACTGGCACGGCGGGACAGTCCGTTGACTCTCAAGGACGGCACGATTGTCGCCACCGGTGTGCAGGATACGCAGGAGCTGCAGCGGCTGGTCGTGGATGCTTGCTCGTTGGTGGACGGTGTCATGCGGGGAACCGGCGGGACGCTGCTAGTGCCATCGGATCGCCAACGATCCGACTTGGCACGGCTGGTGCTGTCGGTGGCGTCTTTCGTCGATGCCCGCGCCTACAGCCTGGCATCCGAGCGCTGCGCGATGATCATGATGACAGAGGTTGCCTGCCGCATTCCCGAGGGCTTCGAAATGCATGTTCACGGCCTGGAAGACGGCGCCCACGAACCGGAGCATTTTGCGTTGCTCGACCGCCTGCGACCCGACATGGCGCGCGCCAGCCTCGCGGCCACGCGCCTGGGCCTGGAGCGCGCCCGCGGCACGGTGAATGCCTTGGCCACGATCGGACTTCCGGCGGCCGTCCTCGCCGGCAATGGTCGCGTCAGGGCAACGAACACGCTGTTCGATCAGGAAAAGACGCTCTTCGTGGCGACGGCGTTCGGCGGTATCGCCCTTGCCAATCCGGAAAGCAACCGTTTGTTCCAGGTGGCCGTGCAGGCTCGCGACGGCGAACCCGTTTCGCGCTCCATTCCGCTGCGCAGCGCCTTGCCTCCGCCGGTCGTGGTGCATGTCCTGCCGCTCAAGCAGGACGCGGACGCGCATGACCTCTTTGGCGGCTGCGATCTGCTCATTGTCGCCACCGCGATCAGTGCCAGCACTCTGGTGCCCTCGCCGACCATATTGACCGGCCTGTTCGACCTGACGGCGGCGGAAGTGCGGCTTGCCACCGCGCTGGCCAAGGGCCTTAATCTGCAGGCGGCGGCGGCTGAAGCCGGCCTGCAATTCTCGACCGTGCGCACTTATTTGAACCGTATCTTTCGCAAGACGGGAACGAATCAACAAAGCCAGCTTGTTGCGCTTTTGAAATCGGCACATCCATTCCAGCAATGAGCTATCGGATCTAGGCGATTGCGCGTGATGTCCGACTTGCACGGGCTTTCCGCAAGCGCGATCGCGGCCCCGACTCCGAGTCATTTTAGCATCATATGGTGACTAGGCGGCTCGCACTCTTCCCGGCAATGTTCTGCATTGGAGTTGACCGGTGTGGTTCCCGGATGGGCCCGGACCTCTTCCACCGAAATATGGCCAAAGAGGCGTTCATGAAGACGGCGATCTATTTCATCGGAGTGGCGGCGGCCGCGGCCGTGGCGATCGTGGGCTTTCCGCAATTCATAGCGACAGCGAAGACAACCTATGATCGCTGCCCAGGCACCCTGGAGCATGGAAGGTGCGGAGGTTCACGCTTTTTTGTGCTCGTCACGGATTCGGGAAAACACAAAAAGCTCCGTTCCTCCTCCAGCTCGTCTGGACACTCGAGCTCAGGCATATGGGGTACCTCCGGACAGAGCCCACGCTCTTCCGGGCAGGGCGGCAACACCAGTGGCGGCACGTCGGGCGGTACGTCCGGCGGCACATCGGGCACTTCCGGACAGAGTTCCGGTACGTCAGGCAACACCAGTGGCGGCACATCGGGCGGCACGTCGGGCACTTCCGGACAGAGTTCCGGTACGTCCGGCAACACCAGTGGTGGTACGTCCGGCGGCACCAGTGGTGGTACGTCCGGCAACACCAGTGGTGGCACGTCCGGCAACACCAGTGGTGGTACGTCCGGCAACACCAGTGGTGGCACGTCCGGCAACACCAGTGGTGGTACGTCCGGCAACACCAGTGGTGGCACGTCCGGCAACACCAGCGGTGGTACGTCCGGCAACACCAGTGGTGGTACGTCCGGCAACACCAGTGGTGGCACGTCCGGCAACACCAGTGGTGGCACGTCCGGCAACACCAGTGGTGGCACGTCCGGCAACACCAGTGGTGGTACGTCCGGCAACACCAGCGGCGGCACATCGGGTGGATTGGGCGGCGGATAATCCAGCTCAGTCAGCTCGGCAGGACTTGATCGAATGGACGTCCGGCGGCAGACGTGTATGGATGTTCCAGTGGACCAGAGTGTCCATGCCCAAGGCGGCGAAAAGAACCCTGCCGCCCCGGTCCCGGCATGTCCCCGCTCGGCCAGCGGCCAGTGGACCGGTATGGCAGGCGTGCTCATGGCCCTCGCAAACGTATGGCTTTTGCGCGACTGGACTGAAGCTGCCCATCTCAAGACGCTCGCCGTGTTGGTCTTGTCGGCCGCCGTCATGCTGGCCGTGGACTTGCTCGTCCACCGTGTCCAGCTCAATCCCACCACGGAACTGGCGCGGGACGCGATCCGGCCTGTCGATCCGCTGCGGCTTGTTCACAAGCTCGTCGGCTTCTGGATGACCATTGGGTGCATTGCGGGGCTATACGCCCTCCTGCCGGAATATGGCGACGCCTTCTATCAGCCGTTCAAGGACGCCGCTCTGTATCTGCTGCCGGGCCTCATTGTCGCTTCGCCTTTCTACATTCTCCATGTCGACCGCCGGCAGCGCGATCCCTTCGATGCCTACGCGCAGCTTCCTCTGCTGCTCGCCGGGAACCGTCCGGCGAACTGGAGCATGCTGGCCGCCCACGCGCGGGGTTGGCTCGTGAAGGCTTTCTTCCTGCCCTTGATGTTCGTCTATGCCAATAACGATCTCGGCGCGCTGTGGTCGGCGCCGCTGTTCCCGCAGTGGGACTTCCGGGATGTCTTCGCCCGGCTCATCGATGTCTTCTACCTTCTGGATGTGCTCTTGGCGGTGATTGCCTATACGCTGACGTTGCGGGTGATCGACAGTCACATAAGGAGCACCGAGCCGACGATTGGTGGTTGGGCCATCTGCCTCATCTGCTACCGGCCGTTTGTGGACGCGCAAGGGCACTACATTCAATATGAACTGGACGAGCTCCATTGGGACAAGGTCCTGGCGCCCTATCCCTGGCTCTATGTACTATGGGGCAGCGCCATTCTGCTCTTGGTTTTCATCTATGTCTGGTCGACGGCGGCCTTCGGCCTGCGATTCTCCAACCTCACCCATCGTGGAATCATCACCAACGGCCCCTATCGCTGGGTGAAACATCCGGCCTATCTGAGCAAGAATCTTTGCTGGTGGCTGATCTCGGTGCCGTTCGTCGCTGGTGCGGGCTGGCTCACGGCAGTTCAATCCTGCCTGATGCTGGGCGCCGCCAATCTTGTCTATTACCTGCGCGCCAGGACCGAGGAACGGCATTTGAGCGCCGACCCGATCTATCGGGACTACCAGGCCTTTATCGCCGAGCATGGCCTCGTGGCCCGCGTGCTGAAGTTGGTGCAGCCCCCTGCCTCGCGCTCATTTTAGCATCATATGATGACTAGGCGACCCTGGCTTTTAACGGCATTTTTCAGCTCGGCTCTGGATCGATGCCGTGCCTTGCGGGGGAGAGGCGACACTCCTCGCGGTTGATCCGGAAGAGCAAGGACAGTCGCTAAGTCGGGGTCTCGGCAATGCCGAAAGCATTACCTTTCGCGCGCTCCTTCCTCATCCTTGGGTTTTGGCTGGCGATTGCATCGCTTGTCGGCACAGTGGCATTGCTGTCGATGCCCCCCGCCTCTCGTGCCGAGGACACCCAGACGGCCGAGGACACCCAGACGCAGAATGTTTTGAAGCCGGGCGATATCGCGGCCTCCGGCTTTGCCGGGGTCAGGCTTCAGGTCGAGGGGCTGCCGCCAGGCGTGGATCCCCTCTCCAAGACCGTCATCGATCCCGACGGGGTCACGCTGCGCATCTATGACGGAAGCCTCGTTGCCGCGCCGCTGGCCGGCCAGCAGCTTGATCTGCCTCTGCGCAAGGACTTCAAGGCCGGGAATATCGGCCATGTATTCGGGCTGGTTTTCGACACGCTCCCGGCCGACGAGCGCGGCACGCCCGGCCTCTATGCGGCAGCCACGTCCGCCTTTGGCCTCTATATTGTCGGCCCCGACAAGGATGGCGACGGACAGCCCGACCGGCTGACGAGAGGGGCTCCCGGCGCCCAGTTCATGGAGGGTCTGTTCGGCAAGGCCCCCTTTGGCGGCGCCGGGGCGATCTGGAAGATAGACAGCGCGACGGGCGAGGCCAGCCTCTATACGGAGCTCTCCAAGGAAGGCGCGATCAACAGCGGGCCCGGCATCGGCGGCCTTGCCTTCGATCCCGCGAGCCGTTCGCTCTATGTTTCCGACCTTGACACCGGGCTAGTTCATCAACTCAAGGGCCCGACTGCCGGCACCGATGCCGGCCAGTTCGATCATGGACTGCAGGGCGGGCCGCTGGCGGGCAAGGAGGCCGTCGCCGATGATGCAAAGCAGCTCGACGTCACGTCTCCGGACTTCGACGCGGCCAATCCGTCGACCTGGGGTTTTACGCAGAATGCGCGCCGGATCGACGGCATGGCGGTGCACGGGAAGCGGCTCTATTACGCTGTCGCGGAAGGTCCTGAAATCTGGTCCGTCGGCCTCGCCGAGGATGGCTCCTTCATGCAGGATGCCCGCATCGAGGTCGGCGTCGACGCCTCGCAGCCCGGCACGGTCACAGCGATAGTCTTCGACAACAGCGGCGACATGGTCCTGGCGCTGCGCAATGCGGTGCAGAATGCAGGTGATTTTGCGGCACTTGTCAGTGGCGGCCCCACCGATGTGATCCGCTATGCGCCCGAAGCCCCGGACGATCCGCAAACAGCATCGGCCTGGCAACTGGATACGCTCACCTATCCCGTTGGTCAGTCCATCGAGCGGCGCGATGCCAGCGGCGGCGTGGCGCTGCAATATGCCTACAAGCCCGACGGCAGCCTCGACCTCACCGCCTGCGGCGGAACGCTGCTTGCTTCCGGCGATGTCCTGGATCGGCAAAAGCCTGTCCATGGTCTGCAGATTGGTGCGGCAAGCCAGTTTCAGGCTGCTGCCGGCGCAGACGTTCCAACTGCCTTCGTTGCCCTTGATCCGGCTCAGGATGATGCGGCGGCGCGCGGCCATGCCGGCGGCGTTGCCGTTCTCTCGCAATGCGAAGGCGGCAGCGGATTCCCAGCCGTAGCCTCGGACGAACAGTTTCCCGGTATACCGGGAGGCGGCCAAACTGGCTTTCCCGGTGTCGAGGGCGGCGGCGGCCAGCCCGGCTTTCCAGGCGTTGACGGCGGCGGCGGGACCGGCTTTCCGGATGTCGACGGCGGCGGCGGCGGGACCGGCTTTCCCGATGTTGAAGGTGACGGCGGCCAGACCCGCGGCAAGCTCACGCTGACCAAGACGGGCACCGTGCCGAAATGCTCCCCCAAGGGCGGGTGCGCCTTCAACATCGAAGTCAGCAACGACGGGCCAGAAGTTCCAGGTCCCATCACGATCAACGAGCAGATCGAGGCGCCCCAGGCGACGCTGACCGGCGAACCCAACGCACCTTGGCAATGCAGCAAGGCGGCGCCCTTCACCTGTACGCATCCGGGGCCGGTGCCCGCCAACGGCAAGCTCGATATGCGCCTTGTCTTCGCGCCGAATACCCCGCCGGAAACGAAAGAGGTCAGGAATTGCGCGGTCCTCGCCGGCGGGACGCCGCCTCCCGGCAATCAGCAGAAAGCGAACAATCAACAGCCGGCCGCGCTGCCGCCGCCGACGGCCAGCAACGCGAACGGTCTTGCGGTGCAGGCCTCGGGCGTGCCGGCGAGCTGCTCGCCCAAGGCTGGGACCTGCGAGTTCGAGGTCAAGGTCACCAACACCAGCGCCAATGCAGTCACTGGACCCTTCCGGGTCATACAGACCCTGTCGGTCGGAACTCAGAGCCAGGCGAAGAATTCCCCTACCAGCCTGAATGTGCCGGCCGGCCTGCAATGCAAGCCCGATGGGCGGGAGCTCGATTGCCAACAGCCGGAGCTCACCTTGGCTCCCGGCGAAAGCCGCTCCATGAAGATCGCCTTTACCATCGACACGACCGAAGGTGGCGAAGCCGATTTCGTGCAGAGCAAGGCCGCTGTCACCTTTGGACCGCTGGCCGGCGAGGCGACGGCCGCGATTGCCTTCGACGAACCCCTCAACAACAAGCTGCCAGAGCCTGGCGCGCCAGAGGCGGGCGGCAACCCGCCGGACGGAGACGCCGGCGGACAGCCGGCGGCGCCGGCCTGCGCCACCTTGCCGCTCGATCCGGACATGCCGGTGCAGACCGGGCCGGTGGTGATTTCGAAGAAAGGCCCGGCAAGCTGCCCGCTCAAAGGACCGTGCACCTTCGAGATCACGCTCACCAACACCACCGATGCGCCGGTGCCCGGTCCGATACCCTTCACCGACACGATCGATGTCGCGGGCGCCAAGCTTTCCGACGATGCTCTGCCCCCACCCTTCGCCTGCGAGAAGGGTGGCCCGCCGGTCAAATGTTCGTTCGGCAATGCGGCCACGGCGCTCGGGCCGAAGGAATCAAGAAGCGTTTCGCTGCGCTTCGACCTCGAACTGCCAGCCGGCACCAGGACGGTGAAGAATTGCGCGATGACGTCCCCGGCCGCGGTGCCGCAGAAGAAGGCCGAGCTTACGGGACCGATGAGCCGGCGCCCGCTGATTACTTATGCGGCCTTCCGATCAGCATCGCTCGCCGACGGCAAGGGCCTTCTGCATTTCATCGACAATCCCGGCGGCAATATCGGCGGCGTGTCGAGCGTTACGAAAGACTGTACGAAATGGGGGATGAAGAAGAACGGCTTCGTCGTCATGCAAAGCAACGGCTTGCAGATTTCATTTAACCATATGGAAGTCGATCCGAACGGCAATGCCATCGGCCAGGCCTCTTTTTTCCCAAAGGATGGTGGCGGTGCCATTAGCGGCGTGGTCAGGGGCACCATATCCGGCACCAGGTTCACTTTGAACGTGACCTGGAACACCGGCGACACCGGTCTCTATAAAGGCGACATCACCGCTGACGGGAGCGTCCAGGGCGATCACATCAATCGAGCAGGTGTCATCGACACGTTTCGGAACGACGGCAGTTGGTGGACCTGCAAAGCGAGCCGGTTTTGCGAAGGCTATGCCGGCATGGCCATGTTGTCGGCAAAGACACTCGGCGAGGAGGGATGCAGGCCGACTGGTCCCGAAATTCGCTGGTCGATGGACAACCAGAAACATATCGATTTTTGCATGGCGCGCGCCAGCACGGCTGATCCCATGCTTGAGGCGGAGAACAAGGCTCGCTTCGACAGGCATGTGGAATGTGCCCGCGAAAAGCAGGTGAGACTGACTTGCCCCACTCTCGTCAAAAGCACGGTGGCCCTGAATGACCAGATGAAGGCTCTGAACTGCAAGAACGCCATTTCCTTCACCCCCAAGACCGTGATGGATATGTGCGTCCGTTCACCTTTGGTCGTGGTTGCTGTCGAACGAAGCTTTCAGAACAAGCTCGCCGCCTGCAAAGCTGAGCTTGCCGCCAACGGGAATGCGGGTGCCGGCGGAGCCGATCCCGGCGCGGGCGGAGCCGATGCCGGCGGCGCGGACGAGGGCGATGGCGTCGGTGGCGGTGGCAAGGTGCGGGAGCCGGCACCGGAACAATGCGCTGTGGTCAACATCGAGGAGGTCGATCCGCCGGGCGGCGGCGGCCAGGTCGATCCGCAAGCCTCGACCGCGGGGCCGCTCAGCCTGGTGAAGACATTCACCACCTGCGTCGAAAACCGCTGCGTTTTCAACGTCACGATTTCCAACACAAGCGATGCCGAGGTCAAGGGACCGGTCGAATTCACCGACGACGTGACCGGCGACGGCGCCGTCTTCAACAGCGCCACCGTCTCGGCCGCCTCCGATCCCAAATTCAACTGCGCCAGGCAGGGGCAGGGTTTCATCTGCTCCAACCCGGCGGTCACGCTCGCGGCGAAAAGCTCCGTCAGCATCACTCTCACCGCCGATCTGGGCAAGGGCATCGGCGCGGTCAAGGAAATGAAGAACTGCGCCACGCTGAAAGGCGCGGCTGCACCGTCCTGCGCCACCGCCCGGCTGCTGCAGCCCGCGCCGCAGCCCGAACAGCCCAAGAACCTCGCGCTGGCGCACAATCCGGCGGTGGCGCAATGCTCGGACATAGGCGGCGGATGCGTCTTCACGACATCAGTCAGCAATCCCGCCGACGCGCCGGAGTTCAATGGGCCGCTCTCCTTCACCGTCCATCTATCGCAGCCGGACGGCAGCGCCTTCCCCAACATCGCGATGGAGGGCGGCGGCGAGGCAGCAAGTGTCCCCGGTGTGACCGCGCCGATCTCCTGCAAGAAGGACGGCAATGACGTAACCTGCACCTCCGCGGTGACGGCGAAAATTCCGCCCGGCAAGACTGTGCCCGTGTCGATGACGTTCAAGCCCGGCAGCGGAACGAATGCGACTGCGATCAAGACCTGCGCTTCGTTCGCGGGCGGCGAACAGACATGCGCCAGCATTCCGCTGGTCAAAGGCCCGCTGCTCAGGGCCCAGAAATTCACCGCGGCCACCTCTTGCGTGCCGAGTTGCGCCTTCGGAATTTTGCTGAAGAATGTCGGAACTGACGCTGCTTCCGGCCCCTTTGTCATCAAGGAGGATTTCAAGCCCATCACCGACACCACGATCGAGACCGTCGATGGCGACTTCGCGTGCTCGACCACCAATGGCACCGTCGGATGCATCTCGACCAACAAGGGCACGAATGTTCTGAAACCCGGCGAAACGCTCAGCGGCCGGGTGCTGGTCAAAACCTCGAGGGTTTCTCCGACCTACACGAACTGCATCGACTATAATCCGGCCGCCAACGCCAAGCCCAGTCCGTTCGACAGGGATTTCGCCGGCCGCTGCGTCACCATCAAGGACGAGGTGCATAAGGGCGCTAATCTGATGGTCGAGGTCCTCCCTCCCAACGGCAAACCGAACGGCGTTGGCGAATGTGGCATCAACGAAGTGTGCCGCTTCAGAGTCAGCGTGAAGAGCAATGGGTCGGATACGGTCGTCGGCCCGCCGCCATTCAACGCCAAGGTCCGGAATGGCATCGTTCAGTTCATCAATGCCGGTCTCACAGTAAAAGGCACCGGCGCCTGCAGCAAGAAGGATGGCGACACCCAGACTGTCGCGTGTCAGAGCGCCGTGTCGATGCCCCCGGAAACATTCCTCGATGCCGATGCCGTGGTGATCGCCGGGGCGACATGGAAGAAGAACGATACGCTCACCTTATGCGCGACAGTACCGCCGGTTGACAGCAATCCGAATGACAATGAAGGCTGCGCGTCGGTCAAGCTCGACCCCTTCAGCGTCAAGGTCACCAAGACCGGCGATCAATCCTGCACCCTGGGCGGCGATTGCCACTTCGCCCTCAGGCTGTTCAATCCGGGGCCGATCGACCACAACGCGCCGGTCACCATTTCCGACAAACTGACGGGGCTTGCCTCGGCGCAGATCGTCTCGATCACGCCGCCACTGCCCTGCGCGACGCAGCCGACGCAGATCCCGTTCTCCTGCACATCGCCCGGCCCCGTGCGCCTCGATCTCGATGCCCCCGAAGGCAGCGAGTTCGGCCCGCGCAACTTCAACATGGTCGTGCGCCTGCCGAGCGATGCCTCGGCAGCCCGGTTCTCGAATTGCGCCGACGTCTCGGACGGAACGCCCGGCATCAATGATCAGTCCTGCAAGACGGTTTCCCTGACCCCGCCCGTGCAGACCTGTCAAGGCGGCATGGTGCTCGCCAATGGCATCTGTGCCTGTCCGCCCAACACCAGATGGGATGGCAAGAGCTGCAGCGGAACCGGCGGCGCTTCCACCTCGAAGCCGATCACGCCCGAGGCGGCGCCGGTCCTCGCCGTCCCGTCCGCCACCTGCAAGTTCGGCATGATCCTCGCCGGCAATGGCCTGTGCGCCTGCCCCGCCAACACCAAATGGACCGGCAAGGCCTGCGAGGCCGCCGGCCCAGGAAGCGGCGGAATTGGCTTGATCAAGCAGGCTCCGCAGGTGCAGGCCAGGGTCTGCCCCGCCGATCGGCCGATGGGGGCGTACCCCAATTGCTGTCCGCAAGGTACGGAATATCGTAATGGCAAATGCCGTTCTCAGAAGACGGCACCCATAGAGGTCAAGTGCGGCAGCGGCCTTGTGAAGGATGCAAGGACCGGACGGTGCATCGCCTGCAAACGCGGCAGCCATGCCGAGGGCAATGCCTGCGTGCTCAACAGGATCAAGCAGCAGCCAGGAATCTGTCCCGCGGATCGGCCGGTTGGTGCCTATCCCAATTGCTGTCCGCAAGGGACCGAGTACCGCAATGGCAAATGCCGTTCCCCGCAGCCGGCCCAGGTAAAGTGCCGCCGGAGTCAGGTGCTTGATGCCGCGACCGGCGTCTGCGTCGATCGCGCAAGGCAACGGTTCTGTCCCGCTGACCGCCCTGTCGGGGCCTATCCGAATTGCTGCCCAGAGGGCTACCAGTTTGGACGCGGAAAGTGCCGTCCGATGCGCGATCAACAGCAGGAACAGCAATCTTGTCCCGCCAACCGGCCCGTTGGGGTCTATCCGAATTGCTGTCCGGAAGGATACCAATTTGGGCGTGGCAGGTGCCGCCCGGTGCGCGATCAACATCAGGAACAGCAATCTTGTCCCGCCAACCGGCCCGTCGGGGTCTATCCGAACTGCTGCCCGGAGGGATATCAATTTGGGCGCGGCAGGTGCCGCATGATCCGCGACCAGAATCAGCAGCCACAACAGCCGGATCAGGGCACCAGGCCTGTCCGCAAGAAGACCTGTCCGGATGGCACGGTCGTCTATGGCCGGTATAGCAAGTGCCCGAACGACAACCCCGCGCCACAACCACAACCACAACCGCAACCGCAACAACAGCAATGCAGAGGCGACCAGGTCAGCACGTCGTCCGGCTGCGTGTGTCCGACCGGCACGCGGGAATCCAGTGGCCAGTGCATCGATCGCGTCAATTGAGCCAAGTGAAATGACATCGGGAGATTGCATCCGTGAAACCCTCGTTCTTCGCGACACTGGCGGGCATGGTGGCCATGGCGGGTGTTTCGATCTTTCACCCCACTGAACTCCATGCCGGAGCCCCGCTGACCGACGTCTGCTATGAAGCGCCTTGCTCCGTCCAGAAAGCGGAAAGCAAAAACGGCAAGCTCGATCAGGCGCCGCAGATGCTCGCCTTCGAGATAAAGATAAGGTTCGGATGCCCGGACGGCTTTCGCAAGGAAGACGGCGAATGTGTGCGCGACCGAAGAGGCAAGAAGAGAAGGTTTGAATGCCCCGACGGCTTCCATCGGCAGGACGGTGAATGCGTGCGCGACCGAAGGGGCAAGAAGAACCAGGCGAGAGGTTGCCCGGAAGGCACGGAGTTCCGCCGCGGCAAATGCCGCGAGAGCGAGTTCCCCCCTGTGGAGCAAGAGGAGGAGCAGACCTGCTCGCATAATGATCACTTGGAGAACGGCCGGTGCGTGCCGTGCCGACAAGGCCAGCATGTCGAAGGAGACGAATGTGTACCGGACTAGAATTCTTCGGATAGGCCTGACGGCTCTTGGCCTGGCGCTCTCCTCTTTGCTGGCGCAGGCCGAAGATGTCGAAGGCTGCACCGACAATCCGTTCGTCGGACGTTTCCAGGGCGCGACGATCGCCTATTGCAAGGCGAAGGATTTCGATGAGCTGGTGTTCCTGCAGTCACCGCATGATTATGGCGCGCTGCTGGAGCGCAATGCCATGAAGGACAGGTCGGGGCCGGAATGGCTCAAGCAGCAGGGAAGAGCCAGCGAGTTGCGCTATGAATTGCCGCCCGGCAGTTCTTCGCTGGAGGTCGCGAGCAGCTATGAGGCCGATCTCAAGGCGAAAGGCTTCAGCATCCTTTTCTCCTGCGCCGATCAGGAGTGCCTGGTCGGCAATCTGCGCGACCTCTACCTGCTGGGCGAACAGCTCGATCCGACCAATGGCATATCGACCGCCTATGCCGACCATGTCCGCTACCTCCTGGCCAAGCTCGAGCGGCCGGAAGGTGCCATCTATGTGAGCGCCATGGCCGGCGAGGACAAGGACAGGGCCGTCGTCTTCGTGCGCGTGCTGGAAGCCAAGGGCATGGATCCCGCAAAGGTGGCGACGGCGGCTCCCGAGGATCTGTCGGATTCACTCGCTTCGCAAGGCAGCGTCAATCTCTATGGCATCCTGTTCGATTACAACCAGGACGCCGTGAAGCCGGAATCGAAGCCGGCTTTGGACGAGATCGCCAAGGTGCTGACCGACAAGCCGGCGCTGCGCCTCAAGATCATTGGCCATACCGACAATGCGGGCAGCGCCGCCTATAATCTCGATCTCTCTACCCGCCGCGCCGCCAATGTGTCCGCGGCCTTGGTGGGCGGCTACGGCATCGATCCCGCCCGGCTCTCATTCGAAGGGGCGGGCCTGTCACGCCCGATCGAATCCAACGACACCGACGAAGGGCGCGCCAAGAACCGCCGCGTCGAGCTTGTCGTGCAATAGCCGGTTCGGATCATGAAGCCTGTGCACGACTTCAAAAGATTTGGCCACACCGGGCTGTGCGCGCTCATGGCGCTGGCCTGCGCTTCCCGCATCGCCGACGCCGCATCCATCACCATCGACTGCGCGCGCGAAGACAAGTTGGTCGTGGGCTGGACCGCACCGCTCGCCCTTTCATATCCCGGCGGGGCCAGCGGCGACCTGGCGCTGACGTCGGAACATATCACATTCACTTTGCCCGCCGCGCAAACCCTGACGACCGGCGTCGTCGACGGGACCGATGTGACGGCAACCTCCATATACGGTTCAGGCGAAACATCTTCAGTGATGCCCGACCCGGCGGCGCTCATGGCGTGCGTGGAGAATTCACTGCAGCCGGAGCTCAAGGATGATGCGGATGCGCAGGCCCTTGCGCTGCTCGGCTGCGCGCCCAAGGTGGCAATGAGCACGTCTCCGATTGCCGTCCACGCAAGCGTGTCGGTTGGTCTCTTTCCGGGAAACGAGCCGACGGTGCCGGACGTGAACGTCGAGATCAGACGCAGCTATAGGAACGCGAAAACCCCGGCGGGCGATGCCATCACCATCGAAACCTATCCCAGCAACTGCAAGCTTGCTGGGCAATGAGCAGCGACCCATCGCTTTCCGGGGACCGCAAGGGGCGATAACTCTGGCAACCGATTCGGCATCGGGCAGCGCGTTGGCTGTTTCCAGGAACATCCTTGACTGGATTGCGTTTCCTATTCCGGACCTTTCCAAAACAGGGAGAACGGTGTCATGGACTGGAACCGCGTGGAAGGAAACTGGAAACAGGTGAAAGGCAAGGTCAAGGAGCAGTGGGGCAAACTCACCGATGACGACCTTGACCGCATCGCCGGCAAGCGCGATCAACTCGAAGGCAAGATCCAGGAGCGTTACGGCATCGAAAAGGACCGCGTGCGGCGCGATGTCGACGATTGGTACGGGCGGCAGGGTTGGTAGGCATGTGAGCCCGGCTGTGGCCATTCCAGGACGCGGCCCAACAGTCCGGCAGGACCATGCGGGCGCTGAGCCTTGTCGTCGGTTGAGTTTTGCAGCAAGGATTTCGTACTGTGGCTGAAAATATCTCTCGCAAGCAGGAGCAACGGGGGACAAGAAGAATTGTCACGTGGGCGATCGCAGTTATCGCCGTGATTTTTCTTGCTCTACTGGCTATATTCGTGTTCGGCCCGTTGCTATGACTTTCATGGCGATGATTGAGCTGTCTCCGATCCGGGGATGATCGGGCATTGGTCGGGGACGCGGGCAGCGGCCACCAGTGAGCAACTATGCTTCAGGCGAGGGCATGCGGCCAGCGCTGCTTCCGCGGCCGGACGACGCCAAGGCGGCGCACCTATATCGACCGCCGTCGCGCGGCTAGCCGGTCTGCAGTGCCGGCACAAAAACCTGTTTCACAAGAATCTTGCTGAACACGATTTCGCCGGGAACATATCAGGAAACGATTGGTTTGGTGGCGGTACACCCAACCAGGAGATCCACCATGATCGTCAAACTTCTGTCCGCCGCTGTGCTCGCGCTCACATTGGCCACATCGGCAGTGGCACAGTCGAACAGTTCCGGCTCCAACAGCGGTTCGGGCTCGAACGACGGCACCGGCGCTACGTCTGGAAATACCGGCGGCAACAGCGGCACCGGCTCTGGAACGTCCGTGAATCCTTCCGATCCGAGCACTACAAATTCGACAAATTCCACAACGAAATCAGGTGGCATGACTGACCGCTGCAAAGATTCGGCAGGCAACGACATCGACAACAACACCGCGACCGGCACGACAACATCGAATGTGCAGAACTGTAATAAATGAGCCGGCTCCTCAATCCGTTGCCGGACCAGTGCTTCGGCAGCGCATTGAGCGCTGAGAGCGGTAAGCGCAGATGAACCGGCAGGCCGCCAAGCAAGCGCCGCCCCGATTCTGGTGGTTGGCAGGAGCATCGGCGGCTGTCGTCATCGGTTTTGCCGTCTTCGCCAGCGGATCGGTTCGCAGCAACAGTCTGCGAGAAACCACGCTTGTGCAGGCGATCGGCGGCGACCCTCAACGAGCCGTCCCGGCCATGATCCGCAACGGCTGTGGCGGATGTCACGAAATCCCGGGGGTGCCCGGCGCCCGTGGTACCGTCGGTCCCTCCCTGCAGGGCGTCGTCGAAAGAGGATATATCGGGGCATCGCGAGCCAGCCCGGATGCGATGATGCGCTGGATCAGCAGAGCGCGGGACGTAGACCCGAACACGGCCATGCCCAATACAAATCTGTCGCCTCAAGAGGCGCGCGACATCACCGCCTATCTCTATGCGCGGACATGAGGCGCACTGAACTGGTCCGACGGCGCAGGCGCCTTGCCAGCAGAAGCAGCAGCCCAGGCATCAACACGGCGGCGCACGCCACAAGTGATTGAGCCGCCAGAACCATGATTGTCTGGCCTGTTGTCGAGCCGGCCCGCATCTGGCGTATATCGGCCGCGGTAACGCTGACGTCGGGATTTCCGAACCGAGCGGTGACGTAATTTGCAAGGGCTGCCACCTGGCCATCGTCCAGCCAGCCGCCGAAGGCCGCCATCGATTTACGCCCCGCCACGTCGCCAGCTTTGACGCCTTCAAGGATGGTCATGGCGACATCCTCGGGCGTGGCCGCGCCGGGGGTGCTGTTGTGGGTCAAGGACGGATAGGATCCGTCTGACGATCCGCCTCCGTTCGCCCCATGGCACGTCGAACAGAGCGATCGATAGAGATCATCGCCGGCTGCGGTCCCGCTGCCTTGCGTCATCCCTTCGGTTCCAGCATCGCCGTCGACCGTGGCCGCGTTACCCCATGAGAACCGCGGCTGCTTTTCGTCTCCCGATTGGGCGGGCACGTCCCTGAGATAAGCGACGATGGCCTGGATATCGTCATCGGAAAGATGTTGCAGGCTGTTCATGACCGTTTCCGCCATCGGCCCGCCCGCATAAGCCTTCCCGGGAACGGCGCCGGTTTTGAGAAATCGAGACAGCTCTTCGTTGCTCCAGCCGCCGACGCCTGCGATCTTGTCGCTGGTGATGTTGAAGGCCTGCCAGATGCCGGCGGTGCCGCCGGCAAGCTTGTGGTCTTCATCCATGCCGAACGTCGCATTCCTTGGCGTGTGGCAGGCACCGCAGTGGCCGAGCACCTCGACCAGGTAGGCTCCCCTGTTCCATGCGGCGGTCCGGTTCCGATCGGGCGTGAAACTGCCGGTATGCAGGTTCGCGAGCTTCCACAGCGCAACTGTCCAGCGCTGGTTGAATGGAAAAGGCAGGATGTTTCGCGGCTGCGGCTGCGAGATCGGCGGCTGCGCCAGGAGGTAGGTCCGGATCGCAAGCACGTCCTCGCGGCTCATCGCGGCGAAGCTGTCATAGGGCATGGCGGGATAGAGATCGGCTCCGTCGCGCCTGACACCTTTCTGCACGGCCCGCACGAACTCGTCCGCGGAGTAGCGTCCAATGCCCGTGTCAGGATCAGGTGTGATGTTGGTCGAGTATACGTCGCCGAAGGGTGTCGGCACGCGATAGCCTCCAGCGAACGGGCGGCTCGGATTGGACGTGTGGCAGCCGATGCAGTCGGCCGCTCGGGTAAGGTATTCACCCTTCTGGATTTCGCTCGCCCGCAGCTCAGTGCAAAGCGCCAACGATGCCAAGACGAGCGCGACCGCCCGGGAGGTGACGGCCGGGAATGGAATTCCCGCGGCAGGCCAAGGCGGGCACCGGCGGACGGCCAATCTCCGGGTCTTTGACCTCGTCACAGTTCGCACCCGCTGAAGATCAGCCCTGCCATCAGCTGCGCCAGCAAGATGAGCGTGAACAGCGCCCCGATGCCCACGGAAGTCCTGGCAAGGAATGCGCGCGTGCACGCCTTCCGGGGCGGAACCGTACCATGTCCGCGGTCATGAACGGCGTGCCATGACAGCAGCGCGCCTGCCAGGGCGACAGCGGCGCCTGTCAACGAGAACAAGGCAGTGGGACGAAAGCCGGCGTGGCATTGCCAGGATGCAATCGAATAATCGAGCTGCAGCGTTATTGCCCACGCAACTGGTCCGCTGACCAGGCCTGCCCAGGAAACGCCGGTACGGATCGCCTGCATCTCACATCCTCGGAGCCCAATAGATAACAAGATAGAGCACGACCCATGAGACGACGACGAAGTCCCAGTAGAAGGCGTTGTCCGAGACGTCGCTGAAGCGGCGGCCTGCCTTGCCTTTTTGCGTGAACATGAGAACCGCCAGGACGATCGTGTCGCCGACATCGGTAAGGAGATGCGTCGTATGCAGCCCGAGCAGGAACCAGACGATCGATCCGTAAGCGTTCTGATCCCAGGAAATCCGCAGAGCCGGAAATTCCCAGATGCGAACGATCAGCGGAAGAATGCCGACGATCGACATGACGACCATGCCAAGGCGAACTTTCGCCAGGTCCTGGCGACGTGCCCAAACCTCGATCATGTGGTTGGGCACGACGCTCGCAACCAGAATAACCAGTACTGCCGTCCCCGGCAGCAGATCTGGCGCAGGGGCCCCAATGGGCCAATGCCGGGCCAGCACGGCCAGATAGAAGTAAGTGCCTATCGCCAAGGCAAAACCGGTTGCCTCGAGGGCAATGAAGGCAAGGGTTCCCCACCACATCGGGCTCGCTGACCCGAAATCGTATGTGGGCAGGTGACTGACGTCGGCGACGGGGCGGTGCCTCATTCCTCGTCCTCCGGTTCGCCTTTCGGCCAGAACCAGCAGATGAAGCCGATCGAAACCGGGATCGCTCCCCAGACCACCGCCCACGGCGTGTATATCGAACCGAGAAATGCGCCGCCGACTGCGATGGCCGACAGCAACGGCCAGATCGAGTTGTCAGCCGATGGTACCCTTACTTGCGGCATCGCATCGGCGACCGTGCCGGCGAGCACCTCGCGGGCGTCGACACGCAGACCTTCGACCACTGGGAGCACATCGGGCTCGGCCCAAAGCGGTTCGCGGTGAGTTACCACGGGCAGCCGCGAAAAATCGTAGGAGGGCGGCGGCGACGTCGTCGCCCATTCGAGCGTGCTCGCGCCCCAGGGATTGCCTCCTGCAATGCGGCCGTTGCGGAGGCTGAGAAAGAGATTCAGGAAGAAAAGCGCGAAGCCCGCGAACACCACCAGCGAAGAGAGGCTGATGAAGAGGTTCATCTCGCCCCAGCCGCTCGCCGGCGGATACGTATAAACGCGGCGCGGCATGCCTTGCAGACCGAGAATATGCATGGGGAAGAAGGTGAGATTGAACCCGAGGAAGACCAGCCAGAAATTCCAGCGGCCGAGCCTCTCGGACAGCATGCGTCCGGTGATCTTGGGAAACCAGTAATAAACGGCGCCGAGCAGGGGGAAGACGGCGCCCCCGACCAGCACATAATGGAAATGGGCAACCACGAAATAGGTGTCGTGCACCTGCAGGTCGAGCGGCACCGAGGCGACCATGACGCCGGTCAGGCCGCCGATCACAAAGGTGAAGATGAAGCCGAGAACGAAAAGCATGGGCGTGGCGAAGATCGGCCGGCCGCCCCAGATCGTCGCAATCCAGCAGAAGATCTGAACGCCGCTCGGAATGGCGATCATCATCGAGGAAGCGGTGAAGAAGCTCTCGCCGAGTTGCGGCAGGCCGGTAGCGAACATGTGGTGCACCCACAGGCCGAAGGAAAGAAAACCGATCGCGATCAACGACAGCACGATCCCGAGATAGCCGAACACCGGGCGGCGAACGAAGGTCGGCAGGATCGCGGAAACGAAGCCGGTCGCCGGAATGAAGATGATATAGACCTCGGGATGGCCGAAGAACCAGAACAGATGCTGCCACAGCAGTGCATCGCCGCCTGCTGCGGGGTCGAAAAATTTTGTGCCGACCAGGCGGTCGAGGATCAGCATTGTGCTCGAGACCATCACGGCCGGCATGGCGAACAGGATGACGAAAGCCGTAACGAGGACGGACCAGACATAGAGCGGGATGCGGTCGAGCGACATGCCGGGGGCACGTTGTTTGAAAACTGTCGCGATGATCTCGACCGCTACCGCGAGGGCGGACACTTCGGTGTAGGTCACCATCTGCGCCCAGAAATCGGGGCGCTTGCCGATGCCATATTCGGGTCCGGCGAGCGGCACATAGGAAAACCAGCCGGCATCCGCACCGGTTTCGAAGGCGAAGGCGATCCAGATCATCAGCCCGCCGGAAAGATAGACCCAGTAGCTGAATGCATTGAGCCGCGGAAAGGCGACATTGCGAGTGCCGATCATCAGCGGCACCAGGTAAATGGCGAAAGCTTCCATCACCGGCACGGCAAACAGAAACATCATCGTCGTGCCGTGCATGGTGAACAGCTGGTTGTAGAGATCGGGACCGATATGGCCGGCCTCAGGCTGGGCAAGCTGGAAGCGCATGGCGAGCGCTGACAGACCCGCAAGGATGAGAAACAGGAAAGCCGTCACGATATAGCGCCGTCCGATCAGCTTGTGATCGACCGTGACCAGCCAGCCGTAGAAGCCTTTCGGCGTTCGCCAGGCATGCGCCAGAAAGGCGCGCAGTCTCACCTCTTCGAGACCGGTGTCACGGATGCCTTTCAGGGCCTCCTGAGTGTGCTCGGCCGGCTTTCCCGCAAGGCCACTCATTCGAGGCTTCCGAGATAGGTGACGACCGCGTTGAGATCGTCGGCGCTAAGGGCAATGCGCGGCATCTTGGCGCCGGGCTTTATCGACTGTGGATCGGCGATCCAGGCGGCGAGCGCGCCAGGGGTCATGGCGAGCGTATCCGCGGCCAGTGCGCGTCGGCTGGCGAGATGAGTTAGGTCAGGTCCCACCGTTCCGCTGGCAGGCGTGCCTCTTATCGTGTGGCAGAGCGCACAGCCGGTGGACAGAAATGCCTGTTGGCCGCGGCGCTCTTCGTCGCCGCCAGGCGCGGATGCGACGGCGTTTTGCCTGGATTGCCATGCTTCGAACGCTTCGTGGCTTTCCGCGATGACGGTGATGGCCATATGGGCGTGCTGATAGCCGCAGAATTCGGCACACTGGCCACGATAGATGCCGGGCTTATCGGCGATGAGTGTGAGCTCACTCGGCCGGCCCGGAATGAGATCGCGCTTGCCGGCAAGGTTCGGCACCCAGAAGCTATGAATGACATCGAGCGAATCGAGTTCGACCTTGACCGGTTCGCCAACCGGCACATGGATTTCATTTGCCGTGACGATCGATTGGGACCGATCATCTCCGGGATACCGAACCTCCCACCACCATTGGTGCCCGGTGATGCGCACGGCAAGCGTTTCCGTTCCGCTCAGCGAAGCAATGGATTTGCCAGCGAAAAAACTCGCTATCGTCATCATGACGAGCACCAGAACGGTCAACGCAATGGCGCTGCCGACAGCGCGGGCAAATCGGCGCTCCTGACGAGAATCGATCTCGAGCGGCGAGCGCGTTGTCTCGGACAGGCGACGACGCAAAAGCGCTGCCGCCAGGATCAACATGACAAGCAGCCACGTGGCCACTGCGATTGCGCTGAAAGACCAGATCAGATCAAGGATTCTCCGGGCATTCGCACCGTGTGCATGGAGGGCCGATTGCTTGTCGCCGCATCCTGCCAAGGCCAATATCGGCGCTGCGCTGATCGCCCTCAAACGCCGTTGCGCGGCCGTTCCCTGAACGGTGCCAGGCAAGATTTGCCTAGGACATGTGGGGGCAAGCGACATTCGCGGTCGTGTCAGCCTGCGAGAGCTGGCCAACGGACTCATGCACCTCGCCATGAAGGATCCACCATCGTTGCCAAGGCCATAACGCGGCTGACTGAAAAAGGATGCTTGGCAACACCGCCCGGCTGAAAACCGACGCGAAGCGGTGCGGGTTAGACGATGCGCAACTGCTGGAAAGCCTGTTGCTGCCGACTGCTCGTTTGAATCCAGAAAGCGACCAGGAGCAGTGCGGCTCCGCCATAGATCAGGCCGGCGGGAATCCACATGATCAAGCCTGCAAGTTGCTGGTCCTCGAGCGGGTTGAGCCCCCATAAATCCGAGCCGATCGCATTATCCGGATACCACAGCCTGGGCGAGACGACGAGCAACACCCCGAGCAGCCCGGTGTGGAGGGAGGTGAAGAAAAGATGCATCACGGCATTGCCGCAAGCCTGCTCGCGGCCAAGGCGAGGCAGCAGCACCCACCAGAACAAAAGCCCGGTACCGAGGAAACTCGCGTGCTGGGCATAATGCAGGAAGCCCTGCTGGAGGGCAGCCTCGAACAGCGCCGGGACATGCCAGATCCATATCGCGGCTCCGTGCAGGACGGTCGCGACCACAGGACGGCTGATGAACGCCCAGACCGCCCGAAGCGCATTTGCATGTCCGGCCGCTCCGAATATCTGGCGCAGCTGTACCGGCAGGGCCCACATCATCGCCGCCGTCGGGCGGGAGGCAACCAGCAGAGGCGCTGCGACCGCCATCAGCAATTCGTGCTCGATCATGTGCGCCGCAAACACATGTTCGCCCAATGCATGGATCGGGCTTACAAGGGCGAACGCCAGGACGGACCAGCCGGCAGCAAACAGCAAGGCCTGCCGGGATCGCAAGCGACGTCCACGTCCGCTCCGTCGCCACAGCCGGCCAGCGCCGGCAACATACAGCAAAAGGATTGCCGCCAGTGGCAATGTGATGGGTAGCGCCAGAGTCCAACCAGCCTGCGGAGCGCCGTTGCCATAGCAAATCGAGGTCGAAAAGAGCGCGTCGAAGCTCATGATCCGCATCCGTCACCCGGAAGAGCGCGGGTTCATCTGGAAAGATTCAGAATGAAGCCACTGAGGCGCGCTGTTCCACCTCCCTGCGCCGCCTCTAGGCATCCATCATCGATTTCGCCGGCTCACGGGCGATATTTTCTTCTATGCGTTCGTGTCCCGGCGTCCGCGGCAGGGCCTGGCGGAAGTTCTTGGCGTAGTCTGCCGGCATTTTGGGCGGCATCAGCGGCTCATAGGCATCTACCAGCGCTTCGATCACGACAGGGCTTTGCGTGGCGAAAGCCTGGTCGAGAACCGTCTCGATCTGATCGGGCCGCTCGATGCGAAAACCCTTTGCGCCCATTGCTTCTGCCGCCTTGGCAAAATCGATCGGCTGCAATTCGCAACCGAATTGCGGGTTGCCCAGAAACATCATCTGCTCCCAGGCGATCTGATTGAGCATGTTGTTCTTGATCACCAGAACCTTGAGCGGGATCTTGTAGCGCACCGCCGTCGAGAATTCGCCGAGCTGCATGGCAAAGCCGCCATCGCCGACGATGGCGGCAATCGGTCGACCGGGAAACGCTATGCCGGCAGCGATGGCGTAGGCCAGACCGCAAGCCATCGACGCCAGTGATCCGGACACCCCAAATGCCTGGCCGCTGCGAAGATCGACATGGCGGGCGGCCAGCTCCGTATTCTGACCGGAATCCGTGGCCAGCACTGTGTCGTCGGCCAATCTTTGTCCGAAAGCCCGGGCAATAGCTTGTGGCTTCAATGGTTGCGCCTGCATGTCTTCCGACTGCCGCATCATCTCGCGCCATTTTCTCATGGTCTCCTGGGAACGGCGCAGGAATTCATCCGAGGGCTTTTGCGTCAGGCGCTGGTTGAGCGCGCGCAATGTCTCGGCCGCGTCGCCGACGAGGCCGGCCTCGACCGGAAAGCGCAAGCCGATCCGTTGCGCATCGCAGTCGATCTGGACGCCACGGGCCTGTCCGGGCTGCGGGTAGTATTCGATGTAGGGGAAGGTCGAACCGACAATCAGCACCGCGTCACAGCTCTCCATCGCTTCTTGCGAAGCCAGGGTTCCAAGAATGCCGATCCCGCCGGTGGTGTAGGGATGGTCGTCCGGCAGCACCGCCTTGCCCAGCAAGGCCTTCGCGACAGGCGCCTGCAGCAGGCGCGCCGTATGTTCGAGTTCGGCTGCCGCGCCGATGGCGCCGCGTCCGGCCAGGATCGCAACCCGCGAAGCGTCATTGAGAATGGCGGCGGCTTTGTCGAGCTCAACGTCCAGCGGTACGCTGTGACCGGCGAACATATCCTGCGGCGTGTGCGCCGGGCGATTGCGCTTGGAGCGCTTCGACGGATCACGCTCCTGCTCCTGGATGTCGCTGGCAATCGAAAGATGGGCGACGCCCTTGCGCGCCAGCGCGGTTCGACAGGCAAGGCTGGCGACGTTTTCCATATGCGCGGCGTCGGCAACATGGGCGTTATAAACGGAGACATCGTTGAACACGCGCGTCAGATCGACATCCTGTTGCGTGAACGTCTCGATCAGATCGTGGAACTGCATGCCCGTAATCGCCAGCACTGGAGCCTGGTCGAGCTTGGCGTCGTAGAGGCCGGTCAGAAGATGTGTTCCGCCGGGGCCGGACGTCGCAAGGCACACGCCCAGCTTTCCTGTCCACTTGGCATATGCACATGCCATGAAGGCAGCCGACTCTTCATGCCGGACCTGAACGAAGGCAATTTTGTCGCGCCGCGTCCGCAACGCTTCCATGACCCCGTTTATGCCGTCTCCCGGCAAGCCGAACACCACCTCCACGTCCCAGGCGACGAGTGTGTCGATCAGAATTTCTGCTGCATTCGGCATATCAGGGTAGCTCCGGGTGGATGGTGTCCGAACCGGTGAATCCCGAGTTGGTTCCTTCGTCGCAATAAATCGTGACAGGTTTCTGGGGCGATCTTCCTGGGGCGGTCTATTCGATCTGCTCGAACGTGCATTGCCGTGGCGCCTTGTCGGGGCGCCAGCGCAGCAGTTTGGTGCCATGGCGAAACCGATTGCCGGTGACGTGGTCGAAGCGGACCTCCACCACCAGTTCAGGTTCCAAAGGCTCCCATTGTCCGCTGCGCTCCGTGCTCCAGCGGCTCGGGCCGCCGGGCGCCTTGCCAGTGAATCCGGGCTCTGACCGCAGCCCTTCCAGCCGGCGCGTGAGCGCTCCTCTGTCGGTCCTGGCGATGGTCGACGTGAAGCCGACGTGATCGAGCTTGCCGTCGTCATTGTAGAGGCCGAGGAGCAGTGAGCCGACCTCACGGCTACCCGCGAGATAGCGGAAACCGCCGACAACGCAATCGGCGGTGCGCCTCGGCTTTACCTTCACCATCGCACGTTCGCCGCACAGATAGTGCTCGTCGAGCACTTTGGCCACGATGCCGTCGGTCGATGCATGGCCGGCCCCGTTCAGCCATCGAGCCGCCGTCGCTGCATCATAAGTGCACTTCGACAGGCGAAGATCCGGACTGTTCGAGGAGGTCACGAAGTCCTCGATCGCTCGCCGCCTTTCGACAAGTGGTTTGCCCGTGATGACCTCGCCGCCCGGCCTGGCAAGCATGTCGAAGAGGATCAGACTGGCAGGCGTCTGCGAACTCAGTTTGCGGATTCTGCTTTGTGCCGGGTGAAGACGCATCTGCAGCGCCTCGAAGGAAAGCTCACCGTCCACCTCGATGACAATCTCGCCGTCGATGACGAAATGCCCGCGCTTGAGGTCACGCAGGATCTCCGTGATTTCCGGAAAATAGCGGCCGAGCGGCTTGCCGGATTTGGCGCGCAGGTCAACGGTGTCGTCGCTCTTGAAAGCAAGGCAGCGGAATCCGTCCCATTTAGGCTCGTACTGCCAGCGGTTCCCATCCCTTGGGATTGCATCGGCAAGCCTGGCCTCCATCGGAGACGTATCCAGCGGGAGCGGGAAGGCGTTTGTCGGTTCATGCACGGATCAGGCCTCCAAAACCGGTTCAGGAACGGCTCCGGCTTTTCAACTTCCAGGACTGCACCGCGTTCCATCTGACGGTTTCATGGAGGTTCTTCACGATGGCATTTTCATTTGCCGCCGGAACCCGGTGACGGCTGGCCGCTTTGATGTCATCGGCGGCGCGAAAGGAGATGCCCATCGACCTCTCATTGTGGACAGCTTTTGTCGGAACCGTCATTCTGATGCAGGTGCCGCCAGGCCCCGACAGCATGCTGGTGATGGCCCGCGGCATCGGACACGGGCGCGGCGTGGCGTTGTTCACGGTACTCGGCATGACGCTGGGCGCCGGACTGGTGCAGCTTCCGCTGATTGCATTCGGCCTGTCTTCGCTTGTCCACGCCTCGCCGGTGGCGTTCAATCTGCTTCGATGGGCCGGGGCGGCCTATATCATGTGGCTGGGTTTCCGGCTGCTGCTTTCAGCCTCGGCAACCATTCCCACAGGTGACATCAAGGCCCTGCGGCCGCTCGCCGCCGCCCGGGAAGGAATGATCGCCAATCTGAGCAATCCCTGGCCTTTGATGTTCATGGTTGCGTTCCTGCCGCAATTTGTCGACCCGCATAGGGGCTCCGTCACGTTGCAACTGGTGCTGCTCGGCGCAACACAGAAGATAACCGGTGTGCTGGTGCTGGGAGCCTACGCCTTGGCATCGGGCGCGGTCGGCGCATGGGTCATGCGGCATCCTCGCGCAAGGCTTTGGCAGCAGCGGCTCGCCGGCTGTCTCATCATCGGCCTCGGCGTGCGGATGGTGATCGGCGGCAGTACGAGCCGCTGACTTCAAGAAATAGCTTTTGTGCCTGAAGGACTGGCTTTGACACATGCATTCTCTTCTTCAGGCAAACGGAGCATTCGCTTTGACGTCGGCTCCGCCGCCGTCGCGGGCCGGGACCGTGTCCAGGAACAAAAAACCTGACCGGAGGTTCGAACCTCGATCTCAATGCAGCTGCAACGCTTCATCGCCATCCGATTGGAATGTTCGTCATGATTTCTTGCGTGGCCTCGGTAAAGACGCGCCTTCAATGAACAAGCCGCCTGAGAATGCTGGCCAAAGGGAAAGCAGGCGAAAAGGGGGCGGCGTCGTTCGGGCGCTTGGGCTTGGCCTGATCACCGGCGCGGCCGATGACGACTGCTCGGCCATCGGTACCTACGCAAGCGCCGGAGCGCGGTTCGGCCCCGACCTGCTGTGGACGGCACCTGTCACGCTGCCGATGATGTATCTCGTCGTCTACCTTTCATCCAAACTTGGCCAGGTTTCGGGTCGCGGGCTTTTCCAGGTCATATCGGACTTCTATCCGCGTTGGCTGCTATGGTTCGTGCTGGTGGGCGTGCTGATCGGCAACACGATCGAGGCAGCCGCCGACCTTGGCGCCATGTCGGCGGCTATTGTGCTGTTCGTTCCGCTGCCTGCTCCGTTGGTCGTCACTGCCGTTGCGGTCGTCATTTTTGCCCTGCAGGTGCTCGGGTCGTACAAATTGATCCGAAATGTGTTCCGGTGGCTGGCTCTGGCTCTGCTTGCCTATGTGGTCTCCGCAGTGCTTGCCAAACCGGATGCCGCTTCCGTCCTGCGTGGCACGCTGTTGCCACAAATCGAGTTCAGCCGAGAGTACCTGTCCATCCTCGTCGCCATCGTCGGGACCACTCTCTCCGCATACCTTTACACGTGGCAGTCCAATCAGGAGGTGGAGGAGGAGATCGCCAAGGGTCGAACGAGCCTCGAAGAGCGCAAAGGCGCCACCGAGGGTGAACTGCGCCGATCCCGCCGCGATATCCTGATCGGCATGACGTTCTCCAATCTGATCATGTATTTTATCATCCTTTCGACCGGGTCGACGCTCTACAAGGCCGGACACACGCAGATCGAGACAGCGGCACAGGCGGCCGAAGCGCTGCGGCCGCTTGCCGGCGACGCTGCCGGCATTCTCTTTGCGGCCGGTGTAATTGGCGTCGGCTTCCTGGCCGTGCCGATCATGACCGCTGGCGCTGCTTTCGATTTCGCCCAGGCGATGGGATGGAAGAATAGCCTGCATGCCAAACCCCGGCAGGCTCCCAAATTCTACATCGCGATCGGGGTCATAACGCTGGTGGCGGTGGGTCTCAATTTCTTCGGCTTCAACCCGATGAAAGCTCTCGTCTGGTCCGGCATCGTGCAAGGATTTTCAACGCCGCCGCTGCTGCTTCTCATCCTCATCATGACCAACAATCGCAAGATCATGGGCGACAAGGTCAACAGCACAAGCACGAACATCCTGGGCGGCGTGACGACCTTGGCGATTTTTGCGGCGTCGGCGGGATTGGTGGCAAGCTGGTTCTTGTAGCTCGCATGGCATGACAGATGTTCAGGCACGGTGGAACATCGGCGGTCAAATCCCGTTGAGACGCTTGTGGGAGAAAGGAGGTTGTCCATGTCAAAGTTGCAGGCCGCAACTCCGGACCGTTTAAGGCAACTCAGGCTTGAAGCTTCAGCACATTTCGCTCCGTTGATGCTGAACGAAGCCCTATTGCGCCTTTCCCATGCCTGCGGAGGCGACAGCCTCGACCGCTTCGAGAAAGCCATGGTTGATCAAATCGAGGCTGCCAAGGACGATCGGGCCGATTTCGAAACGATCAAGGAACTCGCGATCGAGCAGCTTTACGCCCTGGTCCGGAACGCCAACGATTCGCCGAAAAAGAAACAGTCGCTGGAGAAGATCGACACGCGCAGAACGCCCGGCCGGTCCGAAGAACCACGCACGCTCGAGGACCAACTGCAGGCGGGGTTGGAGGATTCCTTTCCGGCGAGCGATCCGCCTTCGGTGGTGTCCACGACCATTTCAGGCGGAGCAAAGAAGCTGGTCGGGACCGACGAGGTCCTGGAGAAGCAGCGGCGACAAGCGTCCAGCAAGGAAGATCGCTCGTAGACCGCGGTGCCGGCTGGGTTGGCGGCAAACCAAAGAGTGCGGACGCGCCAACGGAAACAGCTGACGCCATCGCATCAAAGTTTGACAGCCGCCTCCCGCGCCCAGAGCCGCAGTTTGCGGCATGACTGCACAAACGCAGCTACCGAAGCTGCCGAATCCAGCCGCCTCAGCCCCTCATCGGCATCGGGAGCGACGCCTGCTTTGATCAGGAGCGGCTCGGCCCCGGAGGTGAAGCCGATGAACTTGCAATGCGCAAACGCATCAGACACGAAATCCTTCGCAGCGGCCTCCTTGACCAGTAGCCCGGCGCCCGCCTCGGAGAGGAGCAGCACTACCGCGTCGAACAAAACGGATGGACCGCCGTCGATCATGTGCCTTGCTTCGATGTGGGTGCCGTCGGCGGCTTCGACGCCGCCCACCTTGGGCGCAACCACCTCCATCACCGCGCCTTCCGCTTCGATGGCGGAACGAAGTTCCTCGAACAGCGCGACATCGGCTCCATCGCTGAGCATGACACCGACTTTGCGGCCTTCGAAACTGTCGGGCCCGTTTTGGATGATGCTGAGCGCCGGCGACGGCGGCAAGTCATCGCGCGGTGGAACGGCGGCTTCGGCAGGTTCGGGCATGTCACGGATGCCGAGCTTGTCGGCGACCGTGGTCGCCAGCGTTTCATCGATGTTCAACAAATGCGAAACCATGCGTTCGCGGATCGCCGGGGCCTGGACCTTGCTCAGTTCAAACGTCAGCGCCATTGCGATGTGACGCTGCTCCGGTGGTGTCTGGCTGTTGAAGAATTGCCGGGCCTGGCTGTAGTGATCGGCGAAGCTCTCCGCGCGCAGACGTACTTTCTGCCCTTCTTCGGCATCGGAGAAAGAACGGAAGCCACGCTGCGGATCCTCGCGCGGTCCCAGTCCCCATGAGTTCGGTTCATAGTTGGCGCGACCGGCCGGATTGCGCATGGCCATGTGCCCGTCCTGTTGAAAATGGGCGAACGGGCACTTCGGTGCATTGATCGGCAGATGGGTAAAGTTCGGGCTGCCCAGTCGTTTCAATTGGGTATCGAGATAGGAGAAGTTGCGGCCCTGCAGAAGCGGATCGTTGGAGAAATCGATTCCGGGCGGCACATTCTGCGTCATGAATGCAACCTGCTCGGTCTCGGCGAAGAAATTATCCGGCATCCGGTCGAGCACCAGCCGACCGACCGGAATTGGTTCGAGAACCTCTTCGGGAATGATCTTCGTTGCGTCCAGGATATCGAAGTCAAAACTGTCGGCAAACGCCTGATCGAACAGTTGCACCGTCAACTCCCATTCCGGGAAATTGCCGGCCTGTATGGCCTCCCACAGATCGCGGCGATGGAAGTCGGGATCGGCGCCGTTGATCTTGACCGCCTCGTTCCAGACCACCGATTGCATGCCGAGCTTGGGTTTCCAGATGAACTTGACGAAGGTGGATTCGTCCTTGGCGTTGACGAGGCGGAACGTGTGCACACCAAAGCCTTGCATGAAGCGGAAGGAACGCGGGATGGCGCGATCCGACATGATCCACATCACCATGTGCATCGATTCCGGCATCAGGCTGATGAAGTCCCAGAAATTGTCGTGCGCCGTCTGTGCCTGCGGAAAAGCACGGTCGGGCTCCTGTTTGGCGGCGTGGATCAGATCGGGAAACTTGATGGCGTCCTGGATGAAGAAGACCGGAATGTTGTTGCCGACCAAATCCCAATTGCCTTCCTTGGTGTAGAGCTTGACCGCAAAGCCGCGCACGTCGCGGGCGAGATCGAACGAGCCCTTGTTGCCGGCAACCGTCGAGAAACGAACGAATGCCGGCGTCTTTTCACCAGCTCGCTGGAAAATGTCGGCACGTGTGTATTTGGCCAGTGAGTCGTAGGTCTCGAAATAACCATGCGCGCCATAGCCGCGGGCATGGACGACCCGTTCCGGGATGCGTTCGTGGTCGAAGTGGAAAATCTTCTCGCGAAAGTGAAAGTCTTCGATCAGCGATGGTCCGCGTTCACCGATCCGCAATGTGTTTTGGTCGTCGGAGACAGGCGTTCCGAGCGCCGTGGTAAGGACAGGCGTGTCGTCTCCCGCGATCTGGTGCAACTCGCCGCCATTTCCGCGCGCGCTATTCTGATCCAGTCCACTTGCCGATTGGCGAGCGGAGGGGCGAGCGGATTTGGCCATGACAGGTCCTCGATCGATACTGGAAGGTTGAAGTGGCAAGCCATCAAACTGCCGGTGAACGGCTTTGTTCCCGTAAAAAAGCGGACGCTGTTAGATACCACTGTCGAAGGAGGCGTCGCTGCTGCGGCGATGGTATGCGCCGATCGCATGACAGACATCTCCGCCCGCGAAGAATTGTGAAGAGTTGTCTCCAGCAAGAGGAACGAACCAAACTTCCATGCATTTAGCTGAGGCTGCGTTCACACACTCTTTCTGCTGGGAGCTGGACCATTGTCATCCGGAGGCTGCCTTTTGGCCGACCAGGAAACCAATGAAGTTTCCATCGTTGACCTGATACCCGCCCTGCGGGCATTCGCCCGCACCTTCTGCCGCGTCCCCGACGATGCTGACGATCTCGTGCAGGAGACACTGACCAAGGGTCTCGCCAACATCGACAAGTTCGAACCCGGTACGCGAATGAAGTCGTGGCTCTTCACCATCATGCGCAACACCTATTATACCCGGGTCAAGATCGCTGCCCGGGAGGCGCCAGGCCTGCTCGACTGCGCCTCTTCGAGACCAATTTCGGAAGCCACCCAGGAATGGACTGTTCAGAGCAGGGAAGTTCACGGCGCCATTCAAAGACTGCCTGAACACCAACGCGAGGTGCTGATGCTGATCGGCGTTTTGGGAGTGAGCTACGAGGAAACCGCCGATATATGCGGTTGCGCGGTCGGGACGGTCAAAAGCCGCCTGAACCGTGCGCGCGCCAACATCCTTGAACTCCTAGGGGAGAGTTCGCTGGAGACATTGATGGAGAGGAGAAACCAGCTGTCGGACGGTCAGCTCGACGTCGAGGTCGACAGCCGCAGATAGTCAGTTGTTCGCGTCGCGCCGACGTTTCTCGACGAGCGCGTTCTGCAATTCGATCGCCAGCTTGGTGAGGCGGTCCGGAATCTTTTCCTGCTCTATGGCTGCCAGCAGGGAGGCAATCTCCCGATCCACCGCCATCTCGACATGCGGATCCGCGGTATCGTCGCTCGAACGAGACATCACATTCTCTTGATAGCGGTCCCTTGATCGTAGTGTGGTGATAAGCGCCCGGCATTACAAGCCTGTGTCCACCGCCGAGAAGCTGACCGGCGGACCCTTGCACAGGTTTATTTCCTTGCTCCTTGGTCGCCCCGCGGACCACAGGCCCGCGCGGTGGCGTTCAGTCCTTCGGCAATCGATTAGCGGCGTAATCCTTCGGACTTGATCCGATTGCCGTCCAGCCCGCGCTCCTCCTTCGAATCGAGGACACTCGTTGGTGCCCTTTGCTCGACGTCCGAACTGGCATCGTGCTGTAATGTTCCGTCTCACCGAGCGAGCAAAAAAGCGTTGCCATCCCATGATCGAAACGGCTTCTCACCGTCGATGAGGACCCGCAATTGATGAGCTTGCGCCAGACGGCCGATATCGTCGCGGTCTGAGAAAAGCGATCCGCGATAGGAATAGTTCAGCAAGGCGAGCCAGCCCGGCCGTTTCAGAACGCGCGCAATTTCTTCGAAATGCCGCTCTGCCATGCCGGCCAGAACCAGATAGGGAAAGCTGTCGACCGCCAGCACGCAATCGAAACTGGCATCGTCGAAATCGGCCAGATCGAGACCGGAGGTTGGTCGTAACTCGACATTGCCGAGTGCGGCGCATTGCTCTGAGGCGATGGAGATCATTCGCGACGATATATCGATACCGACCATCCGCTTGAAGGATCTGCACAGCGCACGCTCGAAACGGCCGATGCCGCAACCGATGTCGAGAATGCTCCGTTCCCTTCCGGTGAATTCTCGGGCTTCCAGCCATGCGACGATTTCGTTGGTCGTGGCTGTGAGCCTTTCCACATCGCCGAGGGATGCCAGTTGGACACTCGCGGCTCCCGAAATCGCTGCCGCGGCATCGAAGCTGGACGCCAGCCGCATGACGACATCGGCATTCGTCTCGTCCTCATTGCGCTCATGGCGAACGGCGCCGCCCGTCGCTCGCAACATGGCAAAGACGTCTGGTTTGCAGCGCAGCAGTCCGGCGACCTTCCGCAATCTTGCCGCGTCGCCGGTATCCGCCGGACGGACTTTCAGCACGACCTCCGCCAATTCCGCTGCCCCAATTGTGGGCGGCAGGTGGAGCGCCAGCCTGACGAGAACACCTTCGGCGCAAATACCGTCGGCCATGCAGTCTTCAACCGCCAGCCTGACCGATGTCCGGCGCTGGGCGCCTTTCGGTGCGGTTACACTCATGGGTCAACTCCGCGTCCAGACCCTGCGCATCGTCCACCTGTCGGCGGCGCCCCAGCCATATTTGTAGGCCTCCTGGCCGCGCAGGAAATCGAACTCGCGCGCATCTTCGCGGATCGACTCCACGATTGCGTGGCCAATCAGGATCGCGCCCGGGCTCTCCTCGGCATAAGCAGGGTCGAACCCACCCAGATAAGCGTAGGCACGGCCGCGGTGGTGAAATCCGTAATAGGCACCGATGGTCCTGTCATCGATCGCGAGCAGCCAGCATCGCACCAGACCATGAGCATCGAGCAAGGGAAGCGAGAGCCGATGGAATTGCTCGACGGCGGGGTTGGCCAACACACCCCCTCCGTGTTCGGCCCATCGCACATTGTGCAGGCGGATCAATTGATCGAGGAAGGTTTGCGGACTGCCGTTTGCCGATGACAGCGCAATCCGGCCGCATCTTGATGCCGCCTGGCGCGCCCGACGCAACTGGCGTCTGCGTCTTGCGGGGACGCAGCCTGCCAGCGTTTCGTCGCCGGCGATGGCGAGCACGGGGCAGGCGGCATGGGCGGTCGGCCGATCCATCTCGGGATGCTTCATCGCAAGGGCGACGCTGTCCTGTGGCAAGTCCGACAAGATCCATTGCGCCCACCCGATCGTGAAGATCGACTCGGTGATAATGCCGACAACCTCGGCTTCGATACCAGGGACAGCCAGGATGTCCAGATAATCGCTGAGCGAAATGCCGACCGGAAGCAGCTTCGAACCAGCCGTCCCATGCTCCAGGTAACACGGCGCCAGCCCGACCAGATCCCCGCCGTGCCAGACCGCGACTGTCGCCAGTTCACCGGGTGCGAATGCGTGCCACCATGGCACCAGCCAGGCGGGAGATTGAAACGGCGTCGCCGAGGGACTCTGCTGCCACAGTTTCCACCAGTGCGGCGTCAAGGCGTCGAACTGCGCGGGGTCACCGATGATTTCGCAGCGCAGCACCGCTTTGCTCACGGCGTCGCAGCCAAGCGCCGGCGACCAGTGCCAAGCTGTGCCAGCGCCTGATAAGCGTCCATGTAAGACGAGATCATCCGTTCCAGCGAAAACCGCCGTCGCGCCTCCGCCCTGCATGTCTCGGCATCCAAGCTGGGCGCCGCAAGAATGGCTTGGGCCATCTCGTCGACCGTGTCGACGAGAAAGCCCGTCCTGCCGTGCTCTACGACATCGGGAAGCGCACCATTTGGAAAGGCGACTACCGGGGCACCGCAGGCGAGGGCCTCCATGGCCACAAGCGAGCTGGTCTCGGCTGCGAGGCTCGGAATGACCAGACAGCGCGCTGCGTTGAGAAAGCGTCGCTTGGCGGTGAAGCCGAGCGGACCAAGGAAGCGGCGGCGGCCATCGAGGCGAGATTGGACCTCGTCGCGAAAGTACCGCGTATGTGTTTCGTAGGGATAGACCTTACCGCCGACGACCAGCGGAACGCCTGCTAGTTTGGCTGCATCGAGCGCCAGGTGAATGCCCTTCTCCGGGCAAACCCGGCTCAGAACCAGGGCAAAGTCGCGCTTCGGCTGCGGCAGGTTCAGTGCTTGGATGTCGACGCCGTTCGGAATCGGTGCCGTCAGCCTGGCGCCTGATGGCGCGGTTTTCTGCTGGCTGGGTGAGACCGCATGAAGCCAGAGGTCGCCACGCGTCGGGCGCAATGCCGCGGCCGGATACCAATCCAACGGCAGGTGGAGGGTCACCAAGGTCGGACCATCGTCGGGCAGATAAGCGTCGAAATCGATGCCGTGCAGATGAACCACATCGATGGGCCATCGGGCGCGGGCAGCGGCGATCGCTTTGCGATGGGCCTCTTGCGCGCGGCGCTTCGCCGCCTCGTCGAGCATGCCGTTTTCGGCCGGTATTTCCACAAGCGTGCCGCTCGTGCTGGAGCCACGGCAAGCAATGACGATAGATCGATGGCCGGCGTGAACCAATGCCCGATCGAGCATCGACAGAACCTGTTCGGCACCGCCGACAGCGTCGGGTCCGACGGGCGCGAGAGGGTAGGCGACATTGAGGACGGTGAGTGTCGCGGCCGGTTGCGTCCCGGTGCCCTGCGCCGCATCCCCACCTGTCAGTGGTGTTGCGAAGTCCGGCATCTGATGCATGGGCAGCATGACGATTTCACGCGGCCGAGGCCCGCCGCGTGGGGAGCGAGGCGGATGTCATGCCAGGCGCATAGCGGCGGATCATGGTTGAGCAGAATTCCGCGAACTCCTCCGGCACCAGTGGCGGGCTGGTGTGGTGGGGCATCATTCCGCGATGCTGAGGTGTGAAGCAGAAGGTGACCGTCACGTCGAAATCGGCGAGTGCTTCCATCTGCCGGTCGAACCAGTCCAGCGCATTCGGCCGAAAACTGTCCGCCCAGGAAAGCCCGGTACGCATATAGGTGACACCCAGCCGCTTCATCCAGGCGACAGCGTCGTCCAGCCGCGGATCTTCGAAATGAAACCACTGCACCAGTCCCATTGCGGGTGTATAGCGCAGGAATTCCTCCAGCGCGGGCTTTGGCGTGCCGTCCTGGCGCAGCAGCCCCATATGGAAATGACGGTAATAAGAGGAGCCTTCGGCTTCGCGGTGACGCGTCGTTGCTTCCCATTCACGCGGAAGATCGTAGAGGCTGTACCACTGGACGCGTGGTGCATTGCCGAGCAGCAATTCAGCTGTTCGCTTGAGCCCCCAGACCTGGATTTCCTCGGCGCCGAAGGTCGATACGCCGACTTCGCTGACCCAGATGGGAAGGTCGGTGACGGTCGCGATCTCGCCGATCTTCTGCGGCCATTCCTGGATTTGCCACAGGTTCCAGTCGAGCGGAAAGCCGTGCACGGCGACGGCGTCGACATGATCCAGCACGCCGAATTCCTTCATGCGGGTGATGAATCCCGGGTCTATCGGCGAGATGCCACCGAGCACTTTGGTCAAAGCCGGGTTTTCAGATGCGATTGCGTCCGCCGCCAGGATTGCCATCCTGGCGAAGCGGCTCCAGTCGGGGTCGAGCTCGGGATCCCAATGCGATTTGTTGTTGGGCTCGTTCCAGATCATCGCGGCTTCAATCATGGCGCTGTCCTTTCGAGGGGTAGACGGGACCGCCACTGGCCGGGTCGCCTGCGGCCCGGCAGAAATAGACCTCCTGCTCAGGGTGCAGAACGATCTCGAAACCGGCGCTGCGCAGCATCGCTTCGGTGCAGGCTCGATTGGGTATCCACCAGTTGGTCGGGTCGTCGGCATAGCGGTGCTCGATGAAATGGAGCTTGGGAAATTCCGGCCGGTCGAACAGGTCATGCGTCCAGAAATGATAGTTCTCTTCCATCTCGGGAAGATCGGTGCTGCCGCGCTGCATGGACTGAAAGATCATCAGATCACCGGCGACATGCTCACGGATAAGGTCGAGCGCAAGCAACGGGTGGCGCAAGTGATAAAGCACCCCCATGAACAGCACGATATCGAATGTTTCGCGCAGGGCGCCGACGTCGTAGACCGACAGTTTCTGGAATTCGATCTCGCAATTGGCGATCTCGGCGGCAAAGCGGGCCTGCGCCAGATAAGCCTCATCGAAATCAATGCCGAGGACACGGGCAGCACCTCGCCGTTTCATCTCGATGGAATAGAAGCCGGCATTGCAGCCGATATCCAACACCGTCTTGCCTGTCAGATCCGCGGGAATGGCCTCGGCGAATTTGCGCCATTTGATCAGCGGGTAATTGCCGAGAAAATGGTTGGGAGCGGTTTCGACACCGGCCAGTTCCATGTTGTGGAACCATGGGCCGAGAGCATCGATACGGCGGCGGATTTCGGCATGGGAATGCAGCATGGTCAGGCTCCTTCGCCGGGAACGACAGGCACATGCGGGTGTGCTCCACCCACAAGCATGGCGGTTTGGCGTTGTTCGGATGCGACGCCCTCTTCGAGCAGCCGAAGAGCCGTGCGATAGCCGTTGAAGGTGCCGACATCGACGTAGGAGACTCCGGCCCTGACACCGTAGGCTTCACCGCCGGCAGCCAGATAGGCATTGATCAGGGTGCCGATATATTCGTCACGCCGGTCCCGTTCACGCCAGAGTGCAGCGAGCTGGTGCAAGATCCGGCCCGGCATCTTGAACGCCCCCCAGATCCAGTTCGTGGCAGCGTCTTGCCGCTTGACCTGAATTTCCTTTACCCGATCTCCCTCGTCGAGAACCACGGCATCGAAAAATTCCGGGCGGTCCACCGGGAAGAGCAGAAACGATAGGGAACTATCCGGCAGGCAGGAGAAGCCGTCCTCGGGGAACCAGATCGTATCGGGCAAACCAATCAAAACCGTCTCCTCGGGCGCGACGAGAGGCGCTGCCCGAAAAATCGCATCGCAAAGTCCAACAGGGTTGGGCTGCACCACGAACAGAGCGGCAGCGTCACCATAGCCGGCGGCGTAATATTCGAGAATGTCGGATTTGCCCGATCCGATGATGAAACAGATCTTGTCGACGCCGGCGCGCACCATCCGCCGCACCAGGTACTCGCTCACCGCGCAGGGACGCTCCGTCTGTCCATCGATCCGACTGCCTACCGGCAGCAGCTCTTTCGAGAAGCCGAGCGGTTGAATGCGGCTGCCGCGCCCGGCAGCGGGCACGATGCCCAACATCAGACTGCTTCCATCATCGGTTCGCGGGGAGATCTTTGAAAGGCGTCGTTTAGAATGTGGTCCAGCTCCGCCGCGCGCCGGGCAGAAGTGTGTTCGTCCAGAACCCGTTCGCGCGCACGGGTTTTGATGGCATCGAGTTCATCTGCCGGCAAGGCGAGCGCCGCGACCACGTCATCGGTGTCGTGGGCCAGCAGGATCTCGCTGCCGGGTTCGAAGAAGCTGCTCAGGCCAGGCCAGGTGTCGGTTATGATCGGCACCCCGCATGCCGCCGCTTCGAACAACCGGCCCGAAGGACACCAGCCTTTTTGCACCATCGCCTCGCGGGTGACATTCAGCGTCAGTCGGGAGGATGAGAAAAACGCCGGATGATCGGCCGGTGGCAGATGCCTGACGAAGAAGATGTTGTCGCCCCACGGGAATTCCTGCGGATACTGTGCGCCGCCGATGATGAAGCGTTGATCCGGTAGACGCGCGGCGGTGCGGACCAGAAGCTTTTCGACGCCGGCCTGGCGATCCGCCGCGTAGGTCCCGAGATAGGACAGATCACCGGCGAATTCGGCCCGCTTCTCTGCCGGCCGGTGTTGGTCGGGATCGACGTGCCCATAGAGCGGCACCACATGGCGCGCACCCAGAACCGTCTTCAGCGCGTCGACCGCCGAGCCGCCGGTGTAACTCAGGACGAGGTCGAAATCGGCAAGACCCTCAGGGCCGAAATAGGGTGGACGCTCACCTTGTTCGATGCGGGCAAGCGTGACCGGAGTGTCCAGATCGTAGAACACACGCAGTCCGCGGCCTGCCTGCTGCGCCAGCCGCGAGGCGTCCACGGCGTCGGGACAATAAGAGGTGACGATAATGACATCCGATTGCTTGACCGTTTGCTCCGCGACCCGGCGGATGTCCTCCCAGTCCGGGTAGAGCACGACGTTGCCGCCGTCCAGGCGATCAAGATCGCGCGCTCCGGCATAGTAGGGCGTGTCGCGTTCGAAGAAGGTAACGGACCAGCCGCGCCGGGCGAGGGCTCGGATCAGTCCCCTCCATAAGGTGGCATGGCCGTTGCCCCATGAAGACGTGACGGTAAGACCGAAAATGACCATCTGCATCCGGCAAATCCTCGTCAGGCAACTTCGTTCAATCGGATCAGCTTCGCCCCCCAGTCCCCCGACACGATCGTCGTGATCGAAGCGGGATCGATGTCGAAGCGAAAGCAGTCGCCGGCCGGCAAGCCAAGGACCTTGCAGACGGCGGCCTTGATCACATCGGCGTGGCTGACCAGGGCGACACACTGATTCGGATGCTGCTCGTGGACAGCATTCATCACCGCGACGACGCGCTGCTGGACATCGTGCATGGTCTCGCCACTCGGTGTCCTTGCCACTTGCCGCTGATCATTCCAGGCTCGCCAGCTGGCGTCGCCATTCAGCTCATCGAAAGTCTTTCCCGACCAGTCGCCGAAGTCGATCTCGTCAAGTTCGGCGCAGATCGCGATTTCTCCGACACCGCAGGCGAGCGCAACTGGCAGCGCCGTCTCTCGGGTACGCTCGCGCGGGCTGCACAAGATCGCGACGATGGGCTCCCGGGCCATGCGGCAGCCAAGCTGCGTTGCCTGCGCCTTACCGGCATCGCCGAGGCAAACGCCGTCCATACGGCCTGCCAGATAGGAGCCGACATTTTCGTGTGCCGCATGGCGGATCAGAAAGAAGGTCGTCGTCATTCTGCGGCATCGAGCAAAGGCTCGTCCTTGCCTGCGATAAAAGCGAGCGTGCGCTGCCGCGCTTCGGCGTCGGTGAACTGTTCGGGAGGCGACTTCATGAAATAACTGCAGGGACCGGTCAGCGCGCCGGCTATGCCGCGATCGAGCGCCAGCTTGGCGCAGCGTACCGCATCGATCACCACGCCGGCCGAGTTGGGCGAATCCCAGACCTCCAGCTTGAGCTCGGCATTGAGCGGCACGCCGCCGAAGGTCGTGCCTTCGACCCTTATATAGGCCCACTTGCGATCGGTGAGCCAAGGCACATGGTCGCTCGGGCCGACATGGATGTTGCCCGGCTCCAGGGGAACATCGAACTGGCTGGCCACGGACTGTGTCTTGGAGATTTTCTTCGATTCCAGCCGCTCGCGTTCCAGCATGTTGAGAAAATCGGTGTTGCCGCCGAAATTCAGTTGATAGGTGCGGTCGATGCGTACGCCGCGTTCACGGAAGAGATTGGCTAGCAACCGATGCACGATGGTCGCGCCGACCTGGCTCTTGATGTCGTCGCCGACCAGCGGCAGCCCGCGCTGCTCAAAGCGCCGTCGCCATTCCGGACGTGAGGCGATAAAGACCGGTATGCAATTGACGAAGGCGCAGCCGGCCTCGAGTGCGCATTCGGCATAGAAGCAGGTCGCCTCCTCGGAACCCACCGGCAGGTAGGAAACCAGCACGTCAGCGCTGCTGTCACGCAGGATCTCGGTGACATTGGCAACCGGCTCGGGAGCTTCTTCAATCTCGTCGCGCAAATATTTGCCGATCCCGTCCAGCGTCGGTCCGCGCTCGACGCGAACGCCGGTTGTCATGGCGTCGGCAAAGCGGAACGTGTTGTTGGGGGCGGCGTAGATCGCTTCCGCGACGTCGAGGCCAACCTTGCTCTTGGCGACATCGAATGCGCAGACAATCTCGATGTCGTCGACATGGTAACCGCCGAGGTCGGCATGCATCAGCCCAGGGATTGGTTCGTTGCTTTTAGCGTGACGATAGAACGAGAGGCCCTGCACCAGGGAGGATGCGCAATTGCCGACCCCAACGATACCAACACGAACCTTTTTCGATCCCACGAAACCGCCACCCTATGTTGTTCAAAGGTAAGTTCCTGGCGCCGAACCATCAGCTTGCCGGAATGTTCCTCCGCCCATCGAAAAATTGCGCGAGACAGCATGGATCGAAGCCGCATCCGATGCGTTCCCGCACGGCAAGCATTGGAAACCGATCGATGATCGTCTACGGCGACCACAAGCGGACGCAGGACGCACAACAGCTTCGCGAAGCAGCAGGCGAAATGGCCGTAAGACTTGATCGGATGTCTCATGGCATCCGACGCCATGCTGCATTGGTCGGACTGTTCATCAGCGTGTCGGAGCTGGTTCAGGCGCTTGCCGACGTCGATTTCGAAACCTGCGGCATCGACATTTTTTCGCCACGGCAACAGCAAGGCGCCAGGCTGCTGGTCGGGCTTGCCGCCGAGGTAGCGAAGTCGTGGCGAAGCGGTTTCAACGTTGGCGGTGGCATCGATCCGGGACTTCTCAAGCTGCTGGCCGGGCTCGACTGTCAGGCCGAGGTTCTGACCGGCTCCGCTGAGGGTTATGCGCATTATGCGCTTTATCCCGAAAGCTATTTGGACGCGGCGCAGAAGTCGGGGCTCGATGCGAACACATGCGTTATCGGTGTCCGCAGCATTGGCCTTGGGCTCGCAGCTATGGTGGCGGCCTCGATTGGCGCGCCTGCGCCATTCAGCGTTCGTCCGATCGGCCATCCCTTCCACAGGCACATCAACGCCGATCCGCGGTCGATCACCGCTTGGAAGAACAATCCATCGGCGCGTTTCGCCGTTGTCGACGAGGGTCCCGGCCTGTCCGGCAGTTCGATGCATGCCGTTGTCGTTTGGCTGCGTGAACTGGATGTCGATACGGACCGCATTCACCTGTTTCCCAGCCATTCAGGCGGCCCGGGCAGCGAAGCGTCGCCGGAGGCTCGGGAAACGTGGTCGCGCTGTCCGAAACATGTGGCGACGGCGTTTGAATGCACCTTCTCCGAAAACTCGAAAATTCCCACGCTGCGCGATTGGGTGGCCGAGGCTGTCGGCAGGCCGGAATTAAACCTGACCGAACTATCTGGTGGCGAGTGGCGGGCCGCCCACTATGCCGACGAAGGACGCTGGCCGCCGAGCCCACGCGGTACCGAGCGGCGTAAATTCCTGGCGTCCGCAGGGCGTGACCGCTGGCTCGTCAAATTCGCCGGCCTCGGCGAAACCGGACTCCGCAAGAAACGAGCCGCGGCGATGTTGCATGAAGCCGGGTTCGGATCGCAAGTTGTCGCGCTTTGCCATGGCTTTCTGGTTGAACGGTGGATTGATGGCAGCACGATGGATCAGGCGCCGCTGCCCAGGGAAAAACTGATCGCGGAGCTCACAAACTACCTGACCTGGCGTGCGCTCAATCTTCGAACTTGCGAACCGGGTGCATCATTGCTTGCGCTCGCGGAGATGGCTGTTTCCAATGCGTCGGAAGCCTTGGATGAGAAACGCGCAGCGACGTTGCGCGGTTGGCTCTCGAAACGGACCTCCGCGCATGTGCTGCAGCGCGTTGAAATCGACGGAAAGCTTCAACCGTGGGAGTTTCTCGTTCGTGCAGATGGCACGGTGCTCAAGACAGATGCTGTTGACCACTGCCGGGCACATGATTTGATCGGCTGCCAACCGATTGAGTGGGACATTGCCGGCGCCCGCGTCGAGTATGGACTGTCCGACAGCGATGTGAGGACCTTGGTCGAGGGAATGGAACTTGCCATCGACCATGACCACATCGGCTTTTTCGAACCATGCTATTTGGCATTCCAACTCGGGCTCTGGAGCACGGCTGCGCAATCCGAAAACGGCGGGGAAAAAACAAGGCTGGCCGAGATGGCAGACCGATATAGGATGCCGCTGATACGGTTCCTGGACGAATGCCGGATATGATCGTTTCCGATCAGTCCAGCCTTCGCAGCATGTCTGCTTCCTGCTCGAGAATAGTGGCCACTTCCTCGCGCTGCAGATGCGTCATCATCAGGCTGACGCAGCACTCGAGATAGGTAATCGAGGCGCGCCGCAGATAGGCAGCGGTCTCGCGTTCGGCCATCTGGTCGATATCCCTCGAGGGGCGCTTGGGTTGCATGAGGGTAATCCTCCGTATCGGGTCCTCCTGCCAAACCACAAGCCTGGGCGGATGTTCCGCACGATTTCGGGAAAGGTTCGGCGCCATCTCGCATCACGCCGGAAGGTTCTGCAGCCCTCCGGGTGCGGGCCTCGCTCTTTTGGCAAAGCCCGTCATCTGATCGCCGATGCGGCTGCCTTCGAGAGCTGCGAAATAATCGATCGTCAGCTTGAGCCCTTCGTTAAGGGGCACCTTCGGCGTCCAGCCGAGCAGCGCTTTTGCACGCGAAATATCGGGCTGCCTGCGCCGAGGATCGTCTTGCGGCAGCGGTAGAAATCTCAGATCCGATTTGGTACCCGTCATCGCCTTCACCAACGCAGCCAGTCGCACGATGGTGAATTCTCCGGGATTGCCCAGATTGACCGGCTTGCCTGGATTGGGATCGATATCCATCAGGCGCCTCAATCCATCGATCTGATCGGAGACATAGCAGAAGGATCGCGTCTGCAAGCCGTCGCCGAAGATCGTCAGGGGACGTTTCTCGAGCGCCTGCATGATCAGGTTCGAGACGATGCGGCCGTCCGCCGGATCCATTCTCGGGCCGTAGGTGTTAAAGATGCGCGCGACGCGCACGTCGGCTTTGCCGGCTCTCAGATAGTCGAAGCAAAGCGTTTCGGCGGTGCGTTTGCCCTCGTCGTAGCAGGCGCGCGGACCGGTGCAGTTCACATGGCCAACATAATCCTCCCTCTGGGGATGCTGTTCCGGATCGCCATACACTTCGCTCGTCGAGGCCTGTAGCAGCCGCGCGTCATATCGGACAGCGAGTTCGAGCAGGTTGAGCGTTCCAATCACGCAGGTTCGCGTGGTGTGGATAGGGTCGGCCTGGTAACGCGGCGGCGAGGCAGCGCATGCCAGGTTGAAGATACGCTCCACGGGCTCGCCGAGATCCAATGGCCGGCAGATATCCTGCTCGATCAACCGGAAACCCGGATGGTCCATGATCGAGATGATGTTCTCCATGCGCCCAGTCAGAAAATTGTCGGCGCAGATCACGCGCCAGCCGTTGCGGAGCAATGTTTCGCAAAGATGCGAACCGAGGAATCCCGCACCGCCGGCAACAAGCACTGCCTTTGCCCTTCGCGCGTTTCGTGTTTGTCGCATCGCCGTTTTCTCCTGTCTGCTGGTCATGCTGCGCTTCCGATGTCGAAATCGAGGGCCGCCGCCCTTGGCTGTGTCAACGCCGCCACGAATTCGCGGGCCCTGGCCGCACCGGTGTGGGATGCGAGGACGCGTTCGCGGGCCCGGCGGGCCATGGCGAGGCGTGTGCGCTCGGACTCGCCGAAAAGGATCTCGACGACATCGTCCGTTTCCCCGGCGGTGTGGATCGCGGAAGCGGGAAAGAAGCTGTCGAGCCCTGGCCAGCGATCGCTGATGATGGGCGTGCCGCAAGCAGCCGCTTCGAACAGGCGCACACTGGGCGACCATCCCGCGGCGATCATGGAACTGCGTGTGACGTTCAGCGTGTAGCGCTGACGGTTGTAGAACGCGGCATGATCGGCGGGCGGCAGATGTTCGATACGTTCGACATTGTCCGGCCAGATGATGTCGGATGGGTATTGCGAACCGGCCACGACGAAACGCCGGTCCCGCATATGCCGTGCGGGCTCGAGCAGCAGCGCGTTCAGCATTGCCTGCCGGTCGGCACTGTAGGTGCCGAGATAGCCGAGATCCCAGCGGATCGGATCGCCGGTCCGGTGGTGCCGTTCCGGGTCGACCGAGCAGTAGAGCGGTTCGGCGCGGCGCGCGCCGAAGTCCTCCACCAGACGGCCAAGCATCGGCCCGCCGGTGAACGAGAAGTAGACGTCGAAGTAAGGAATCTGCCGCCAGCTCAGATAATCGCAATCGTCGGCTGAAAGCTGCGCCACGGTCACCGGCGTGTCGATGTCGTAAAAGCAGAAGCGCCCTTTGCAAAGTGAAGCGACGATGTCGATGACCACGCGCCCTTCCGGCACGAACGAGCCGATGACGACGATGTCGGCCTGCTCCAGGCACCGGGCGTAGTCGCGTTGTAACTCCGCGGTGGTTTCGTAGTAGCGCAAGGCGCAGAAATCCGGATCGCGCAGATCGCGGTGGTTTGCGTACCACGGCACCTCGCGCTCCAGAAAGGTCACGCCGTGGCCGAGTTCGTGCAGACCTTTCAGCAGGCCTCGAAACGTCGTGGCGTGGCCGTTTCCCCAGGATGAGGACAGCGACAGGCCAAGAAAGACGATGTCCAATTGCTTGGTCATTCCGCTGCCTCCACGGTCCCCTGCTCGAAGTGACGTTTGAAGACTGCATCGGCCACGTCCGCCCGCAACGCGTAGGTGTGATCGGCCAGCACGCGGCAAAGTGCGGCCTGGCCGATTGCCTTTGCCCGACTGGAGGTCAGCGAGCACATGATCTCGGCGACATCGCCGCCGTCGCGCGCCACCAGGATCTCCTCGCCTGGTTTCAGGAACAGTTCCACGCCCAGCCACGCATCGGTGATGAGGCAGGCGCCGGCGCCCGCCGCCTCGAAGACACGCGTGGCCGGTGAAAAACCGTTTACGGCCATGCTGTCGCGGCTGATGTTCAGAACCGCCTTGGGTGTGACGTTGAAGGCATTGTGATCGCGGGTGCCGACGTGACCGAGCCAGCCGACATTGGCGGGAAGCGGCTTGTCCCCCCAGCCCGATCCACCGAGCAGAAAACGCTGTTTCGGCAGCTGGCATGCGGGATCGAGGAAAAACGCTTCGACCCGTGCCTCACGATCCGGCAGCCTGTTGCCAAGGAACGCCAGATCGCAAGCGAAACGCGCATTGCTGGTGACCGGATAATGCGTTTGGGGATCGAGCGCATTGTAGATCGGCACGCATTCGTTCGCCCCCATGGCACGGTAGGCCCATACCACGGGGTCGCCGCCTCCATAGGTCAGCACAAGGTCGATTTCTTGCAGGGCGCTATGGAGCGGATGGTCCGGTTCGTCGCGCAACTGGGCAAGGGTTGCCGGAGCGTCCACGTCCCAGAATACCACCAGCGCGTCGCTGCGGGCGTGGTCGAGAACGGCGCGCAGCAGCGCCTCGTCCTCGAAACCGACGCCACTCGCCTTGACGACGATGTCGGCGCTGGCGGCACGTGCCGCGACCTGCATCAGCGCGTGCTGGGTCGCTTCATAAACGACGACAGTGCACCAGTCAGGCGCCTCGATGTCGCGATTCTTCTGCCGGTCGTAGACGTCGGGTTCATAGAAGGTGATTTCGTAGCCCAATTGGGAAAGCGCCTTCAGCAACCCGCGATAGTAAGTCGCGGCACCGTTCCAGTAGGACGACAAAAGACTCGATCCGTAGAATGCCATCTTCATGCGGCGGCTTCCTTTGCGGTGGTGTTGTTGATGGTATGTTCGGTCGTGAATGCCGTGAGCACGCGGAACAGCTCGTCAACGCGGTGCTGGCAGGTATGCCGGGAGCGAATGGTCTCGAGGCCCGAAGTCACCAGGGAAGCCGCGAAATCCGCATCGGCCAATACCGCCCGCAAGTGTTGCCGCATCTGAGAGCCGTTCTCCGCAAACAGGAAGTCGACGCCGGGCCTGAACAACTGCTCGACATCGGACCAGGGTGCTGAAATCAGCGGAATGCCGCAGGCGAGCGCCTCGAACATCCGGATCGTCGGAATTCCAGGCAATCCCTCACGATAGGGGCGCCGTGGGATGTGAACGGTGACACGATGCGCGGCGAACGCCTTCGGCACATCGGCATTGGCGATCCACCCATCATAGCGCAGTCCGGCGGCGGCCAGGTCCGCAAGTGCGGGCTTGGGATAGCGTACGCCGTGAACAGTGGCCTCGAGACCGAGATCGTGTACTGGCTCGATCAGAAATTCCTTGAGTTCGGCAGTCCGCTCATCGTCGCCCCAGTTTCCAATCCAGACCAGATCGGACATGGGATGGATCTCTGGGTGCGGCTTGAACAGGCGATCGTCCGCGGCTTCATGCCAGGTGAAGACGCGCTTGCCCCAGCCGGCGCGCAGATAGCTCTCGCGCAAGGCCTCGCCAAAGGCGAGGACGCCGTCATAGTGCTCCAACCGTAGCGCCGAGATTGCCTCGGTTGCCGATACGGCCCGGTGATGGGTGTCATGAAACAGAAGGATGAAGTTGCCGCCAGCGGCCCGGGCATGACCGATGCGTGCGACAAGCTCCGGATCCGTCCACTCATGAACGATCACAACGTCGGCCTCGGCGATCCAGGCCTCGTGATCGAACCCGGCATCGTAGGTCACCGGCATCAACTCTGGGAAATCCTTGCGGAAGCGTTCGATGGCGAAGGATCCCTTCTCGGCCAACAGGTTCGAACGGCTCCAGCCGTCGGACGGCTCCAGCGCGACTGCCTGGTGCTGGCGCGCGATCAGATCCCGCATGATACCGCGCAGGAAATGGGCATTGCCGTGGTTCCAGTCGGATACGACCGAGTGGGTGTAGAACAAAAAGCGCATGGTCAACGCCCCGCCATAGCCAGGGCCGCCTTGTCGTAGACGCCTCGCATGGCTGCCGCTTGCCTGGCCAGTGTAAACCGGCGGCTCCGCCGCATCGCTGCCTGGCCGAGCTCTCGCCTGAGTTCGGCATCGCTGGAAAGACGATTGAGGCCGGCAGCGAGGTCGTGCGGATTGCGCGCGTCAAAGAACATCGCGGCCCCGTCCCATAGTTCGCGATAGGTTGCGATGTCGGAAAGCACCAGGGGCGTCGCCGACATGGCAGCTTCTAGCGCGGCCAGACCGAATGGCTCATAGATCGACGGCGACACGAAAATGCCGGCGCGCGCCATCAAGGAGCGCACCTCGTGAGACGGCAGTGCTCCCAGGGGAACAGCATAGCTGAAGCTGGTACGCCCGCCGTTCGGACCGTGCATCGAACCGGCGGCAAAGACGGGCCATTGCGTCAGCGACGCGGCCTGGTCGATCACCGCCGCATTCTTCCCCTCGTCCCACCAGCGGGCAGCGGCGAAGACGAGCGGTTGGCGCTTTTCGGCCTTCGGCACCGGACTGGCACTATTTCCCACCACACTCAGACGCGCGATCGGGCCGTAGCAGGTCTCAAGCATGTCGGCGTGGCTGCGGCTCGGCACGATGACTGCGTCGGCCCGATTGAAGCCACGCCTGTTGCGCTCCTTCTGCCAGGCCCATGCGCCATCCACTGCCTGTTTCCTGACGGCATGGAACCATGTCGTCACGCAGGAATGGGAGACCGCCACGGCTGGGCACGGCGCATCGAATCCCGCCGCCTGCGTCGGCGCGTTGAAATGGACTAGGTCGATGGCGTGGTCGCGCATGGGCGCAAGCAATTCTCGCGGTAGCGCATCCAGGTCGCCGCCGTTGCGGGTCATCCAATCCGGCGGCGTGTTCAACCAGATCAGCGTGGTGAAAGCCTCTGCCTCCGCAGCCTGCTGCCTCGTCGGCTGGGGACCGAGCCCGGCAAGCACCACACTGTCGCCGCCGTTCACAAGTTCCCTTGCCAGATCAAGCGCATAGCGCCATACGCCGCCCACGGCATCGACGGTCATCAGGATGCGCCACGAGCGCGGCGTCAGTGTCCGCAACATGTCGCCTCCAGTTCCGCCAGCGGCCGGGGCCGCTTCTCCTGGATGTCACTGAATTTCTGGAAGGATGCGAGATAGTGGTCATGGGCGCGCTCCCAGGCAAGGTCGTCGGGTTCGCCCCAAAGCTCGCGATAGCTGGGCGAACTCGGATACGGATAAAGCGGAACAGGTTCATTGGCCCATACGCCGTGGTCGATCAGGTGGGTTCGCCAGTGCTCGACCAGGGCGGGATCATCCTCGACCACGCCGATCAGATTGGCTTGAACGAATGGAACGTGACGTCTAGCATCGACGAGCAGCGCGGCAAGTTCCTCGGTGCCCAGCCGGCAGCGCTTGGCCAGCATCGCCCGGCCTTCAACCGTCAGGCTTTCGAGCCCTGCTTCAATGGAGACGCAGCCTGCGGCGCCCAGCAATTCCAGCAGCTCGGGCTTCCACAGATCGATGCGGGTCTGTACGCCGAATTTCACATTGCGATCGACCAAGGCTTCCAGCAACGCTTTTTGCGGCAGGAAGATTTCGTCGATGAAGTAGATGTAGCCGACACCTTGGGCAATCAGCCGATCGATCTCCGCGACCACCGCTTCGTGGTTTCGACGGCGATAGGCATCACGGAAATCGATCTTGGCGCAGAAGCTGCAATTGTAGGGACAGCCGCGCGATGCCTCGACTTCCGCGCCGAACCCGACCTGATTGTCATCGAACCTGTGATGGTGGTGCGAATGGGCTGCGATCCAGTCCGCAGGCCATTCGAGGGGTGGATGATCGACAAACGAGCTGGCGTGGACGCCGCCGTTCGAAACCACCCTGGCATCCCGCAGATAAGCGGTTGAGGGCACTGCGCTCCAATCGTCGCGCCGGGCAAGTTGCTCGACGACTTCTTCGCATTCGCCGCGCACGACGATGTCGACGCCGAGCTTGCGCAAGGTTGGCGCCGGCGTGGCCGAGCCGTGCGGCCCGACGGCGACCGTGCGTCCACCGCGCCCGGCGAGAAGGTTGAGGAAATCGGCCGGCACGCGCAATTCCGGCGGTGCGCAGCGCCAAAACAGATAGGTCGGCGCGGTACTGACGACAGTCATTGCCGGGGCGAAATCGGCCACCCGCTCGCAAAGACCGGAATTGTCGAGCTTCTGCAACTGACCATCCAGCATCAGCACCTCATGTCCGGCGGCTTCGAGCAGGGCCTTCGAATAGCCGAGTTCCAGCGGCAGATGTGGTTGGCGGCAGCCGAAATAGATGCTGTCATCGTAGGTCCAGAATGGGTTTACCAGAGCGATTTTCATGCGACGTACCTCACGGCTTCGGGGTGAGGCTCGAGCCGGTGGCGCTGCAGCCAGTCGGCCAGGTCGCGGACGCCTTCGCGCCATGAAACCTGGGCCATCCAGCCAAGCGCGGTTTTGATCTTGCGGGTGTCGGCGACGAAGAAGGGCTGGTCGCCGGTGCGTTCGCCATCATGGCGGATTGAAAGCTCATGGCCGGTCAGGCCACGGATCTCGCTCAACAGCGTGCGCAGGCTGAGCGCATTTTCCGGGCCGCCGCCAAGATTGAATGCCTGGCCTTTGGTCGTCTCGATGCGGTCGAGTACGGCCCTGTAGGCGGCGACGGCATCGGAAACATGCAGGATATCGCGCACTTGCCTGCCGTCACCGTAAATGGTGATGGGGCGTCCCGTCAGCGCGCTGAGCAGGAAGTGCGCGACCCAGCCCTGGTCCTCGGTTCCGAACTGGCGCGGTCCATAGATGCAGCTCATCCGCAGCACCGCCGTCGGCATGCCGTAGGATTTGGCGTAGTCGAGCACATACTGGTCCGCCGCGCCCTTGGAGCAACCGTAGGGCGTGCAGAAGTCCAGGCCCCGAGCCTCATCGATGCCGTTCGCCTGGATGACGCTGTCGCAAGGCACATAGCGGTCGCCGTCCTCGCGGACCGCGACGTCGGGCAGGCTGCCATAGACCTTGTTGGTGCTGGCGAAGACAACAGGAATACGCTCACCGCTCAGTCGCGCCGCCTCCAGTACGTTGAATGTTCCGCGAAGGTTGATGTCGAAATCCTCGCGCGGCTGGACCAGGCTTGTGGTGACGGCGGTTTGCGCGGCCAGATGGAAAATTGCCTTTGAACCCGTCAGAGCCGGCGCCAAGGCGTTGGCGTCCCGCACGTCGATGGTCTCCACCGTGAGGCGACTGGCGTGTTTTTGTGCCAGCCATTCAAGGTTCTGCTGGACGCCCGGACGGCTGAGATTGTCGATCACCAGCACCGGTTCGCCATCCGACAACAGGCTGTCGGCGAGGTTCGATCCTATGAAGCCGCTGCCGCCGACGATGGCGACCGGCGCGTCGCGTCGATTGCGTGTGTTCATGACACCAGCCCGCGTTCTTCGAGCTCGCGTTTCATGTCGGCGCCGCGGTCGACGGCGGACGTGTTACGCACCCAGGAAACGAAATCGCCGAGCGAATTCTCCAGTTGCCGCACCGGCTCGAAACCGAGCAGCTCACGGGCCTTGGAAATATCGGCGAAGCAGTTGCGGATATCGCCGGAGCGCGCTTTGCCGAGCAGTTCGGGCGAGCGGTTCGGTGTCCCCATGGCCTCGGCCAGCAATCGTGCGACTTCGCTGATCGCGTAGGCTCGGCCGCTGCCGATGTTGATGACATGACCCTTTGCCTGGCGTTGCTGCAGTGCAAGGCGAAAGGCGCGGGCGACGTCATGCACATGGACGAAATCGCGCTTCTGTTCGCCATCCTCGAAGATCATTGGCCGTTGGCCGTTGGCGAGACGCGAAGCGAAGTTGGCCAGCACGCCGGTATAGGGGTTCGACAATGCCTGGCCGGCGCCGAAGACATTGAACAGGCGCAACGCGACAGCATCGATGCCATAGGCCTCGCCGAAGATCAGCACAGCGCGTTCTTGTGCGTATTTTGTCAGCGCATAGATTGAGGCGAGATCGACCGGCTTTTCTTCGTCCGTCGGCAGCGGCGAGAGGGGGGCTCCCTCTGGCGACAGCGGATTCCATTGCCCGCTTTTGATGTCGCTCGCCTTGCGCCGGGCATTGTCGATGCGCCGGCCGTCTGGCGTTGCATAGAGCCCTTCGCCATAGACGCTCATCGACGAGGCGACGACGATCCGTTCGACCGGGTGCTTGATCAGTGCTTCAAGTAGCGTTGCGGTGCCGAGATCATTGGCGCTGACATAGCGCGCGATCTCGTACATCGATTGTCCGACGCCGACTTCCGCCGCCAGATGAATGACCGCGTCAACACCTTCCAGCGCACTGGCGACCGCCTCCCGGTCTCGGACATCACCCTTGATCAGTTCGGTCCCGGCGGGAAGCGCAACGGCTTCGCCCGAATGCACCTGCTCCAGCAGCGCATCGAGGATGCGAACCGAATAATCCTGCTCGACGAGTTCCTGTGCGACATGCCGGCCGATGAAGCCGCAGCCTCCTGTAACCAATATGCGTTTCACGACGACTCCTCAGACAAGTAACCTCGGCGCCCCGAACTTTTCGGCAAAAGGTTTGTTCCCTTGCTTCAACAAAGTTCCTTTGGCGGACTTCGTTGGGCCGGCATCGCGATCACGGCGCGGTGCTGGAACATTGACGCCCTTGTGCTGTTAGGACGCCCGACAGCCCGCGTGTCCATGGGGCAACGCCGATCAAAGGAGATTTCAATGTCTCAGTCGCAAACGACCACCGACCACGACGAAATTCGCAAGTGGGCCGAGGAGCGGGACGGCCGGCCGGCAGTGGTGCGCACAAAAGGCGAGGGCGGCATCCTGCGGATCGACTTCGGTGAGCCTGAGGAAGCATTCGAGCCCATCGAATGGGACGAGTTCTTCCGGATATTCGACGAGAACGATCTGGCCTTTCTGTATCAGGCCAAGACCGGGGAGGGGAAAGCCAGCCGTTTCAACAAATTCGTCGAGCGCGATCAGAAGGACTGATGACACAAGCCAAGCGGCTGATCTGTACGGCCCAGTTTTCGAGATGTGGTCAACAATGACGGCCCCGCGGCTTACCACTTCAGCCTGAGAGGGAGGGTAAAACTAATGCATCAGGTTTGCGCCGCGGGTTTTCGCCATCTCTCGCATGATGCCGTTGAGCCAGTTTTCAGTGGATTGACCAAGCTGTCTGCGGTCGACATCCCGGATCGCTTGCTCGAGCGTCCTCTCGACGAGCCGATCCGATGCGTCGACGTCTCCCAGCAAAAGGCGAGCCGCAAGTCGCAGTTTAGGCAAAAGCGCGAAGACATCGTCGCACGGGTCCGGCATGGAACTCGCCCGCCCCGGTGCCTGCGGGGGAAAAAGTGCGTTGAACACCGCCTGGCTGCCCGAGGATTTCCGCAAATTGCTGGCGTAGCGGAGATGATCGGGAATGGCGATGTCGTCATCGCCACTGAAGAACACGAAGGGGATACCCCGGCGCATCAACTCATCGGCGATTGGAAACACACGTCGGCCATTGAGATTGACATCGAGGATTGCAGCTTCGGCCGTTTCGGTATGTTTGGATGCCTGTTCGACGGTTGCGGCGGGCCCGAGAATGATGGCGCCCATATTGCTGAAGAACCGCGCAAGATCTCCCGCCAGCGTCCATTCGTCTTCGACTATCAGAATATGCAGCCCCCGCAGGTCGCGCACATCGTCATCCTTTCTTGCAACGGAGGTTAGCATGCAGCGCATTCGCTTCCCGAATTCTGTCATCCAAGGCCGCCTGCAACCGCTTCGCAAGCATCAGCATGCGATCCGGGACGGGCCCCGCATCGGAATCTGCTAGCGATCCAGGCGCCCCTGACACCACTGGCGCTCGGAGTTTTATGTCAGCAGAGCGTTTCGTCATTGAACCACCATTGATATCGGGTTCAACGTCATCCCTGACGTCTTGTTCCATACGTCTTGCGCGCTATATGGTTGTGTCCTGTTCGATCCGGCCTTGAGGAGACTTCATGTCGGGTCGGCGAAAGGGGGACATGCCGTGACTGCCCGATCGACTAGATTTCCCATCGTTGGCATCGGCGCGTCCGCGGGTGGCATTCCCGCGATGGAAGGCTTGTTCAAAGGCGTTACCAGCCAGCCCGGCATGGCGTTCATCATCATCACGCATCTCAGCCCGAAGCGAGAAAGTCTGTTGCATGAAGTTGTCAGCCGCTACACCGAGATGCCTGTCGTTGTGGCCGAAGATGGCATAGCTGTTGTACCTGACCACGTCTACGTGATGCCACAAAACGTCACTCTGGCGATCGCCAACGGTGTGCTGCGCCTGCGGCGGCCCAACGGGCTTACCCAAGAGCGCAAACCCGTCGACATTTTCTTTAGTGCGCTCGCTGAAGACCAGGGCGAATATGCCGTGGGCGTCATTCTGTCGGGCGGTGATTCCGATGGAACGCTGGGCGCCAAGGCGATCAAGGAGCGGGGTGGCCTCACTGTCGCGCAAGCGCACGACGGCTACGGGCCGCGCAATCCCGACATGCCACAGAGCGCTATTGCCAGCGGGCTCGTCGACGTCGCTGTGCCCGCCGAGGAGATCGGGGCGAAGCTGGAGGCTTTCGCCCGCGGCTTCGACACGCTGAAAGGGCTGGCGGAAGAAGATGGCGACCATACGGCCGACATCGATAAGGTGCGAGAACAGATATACGCCATTCTGCGCAGCCACTCCGGCCACGACTTCTCGGGCTACAAGACCAAGACGTTCCTGCGCCGCGTGAAGCGACGCATGCAGATCGCCCAGGTCCATTCCATCAGCGCCTATATAGACTGGCTGAAGAAAGATGCTCGCGAGGTGATGAACCTTTTTCGCGATCTGCTGATCAATGTCACCAACTTCTTTCGCGACCCCGATGCCTTCGAGTTGCTCGAGCGAAAGATCATACCGCAGTTGTTCGAAGGCAAGACCGCCAGTGACACCGTCAGGGTCTGGGTTCCCGGATGCGCCACCGGCGAGGAGGTGTTCTCCATCGGCATCCTGCTGCGCGAACACATGGAGACGCTTACGGTCGTTCCGCGCGTCCAGATATTTGCCACCGACATAGACGAGCCTGCGCTGGCGGTGGCCCGGGCGGCACGCTATCCCGAAGCCTTGCTGCAAGGGCTTTCACCCGAACGCCGACAGCGGTTCTTCAACGGCGACGGAGAGAGCTATGTCATTAGCAACGAGATACGGGAACTGTGCATCTTCTCGCCGCACAGCGTCATTCGCGATCCGCCTTTCTCGCGCATGGATCTGGTCTCCTGCCGCAATCTGCTGATCTATTTCGGCCCGAGCATCCAGAGCCGTGTCATCCCTGTCTTTCACTATGCATTGAAACCCGGCGGTTACCTGTTCCTCGGCACCTCCGAAAGCGTTGGGCAGCACGACAATCTGTTTGCCACTGTCGACAAGAAACATCGTCTCTTCCAGGCGCGCGAGCATGCCTCGCCGCATATCAGGCTGCCCGCCTTGATCGGTGAGAGCCGTTCCGGCGTCTTTCCCTCTGAAAGCGCCGGCTTAAGGAAGGGAGCCGCCGGTTATCCGCTGCGCCAGGCTGTCGAGGCGCAGGTACTGGAGCGCTTCGCTCCGCCGCATGTCCTGGTCAACGCTGAGGGCGATGTCGTCTATTATTCGGCCAGGACCGGCAGATATCTCGAAGCGCCGCAAGGGATTCCCAGCCGGCAGTTGCTGACGATGGCTAGGCGTGGGCTGCGACTGGACCTCCGCGCCGCGTTGCGGGAAGCGACGACGACGCGCCGCACAGTGGTGCGGGAAAACCTCATCGTAGAGGAAGACGACGAACGGGTCCAGCCGATCAAGCTCACGATCGAACCGCTCACCGAACGTGGCAATGGCGAGCCGCTTTATCTCGTCCTGTTCGAACCGTCGGGGCCGACCCAGGCCCGCTCAGAGGAAGACGGCGGCGGCCGTGACAGTGACAGCACCGCCGATCTCGAGCGGGAGCTGCGCGACACCAGGGAGCGCCTGCAATCGACGATCGAGGAATACGAGACCGCGCTGGAGGAGGTCAAATCGTCGAACGAGGAACTCGTCTCCGTCAATGAGGAGGCGCAGTCCACCAATGAGGAACTCGAAGCCTCGAAGGAGGAGATGCAGTCGCTCAACGAGGAGCTCAACACGATCAACGCCGAGTTGACGGCCAAGATAGAGGAGCTCGACCACGTCAACGGCGATCTGCGCAACCTGTTCGAAAGCACCGACATCGCGACCATTTTCCTCGACCGCAGCCTTGTGGTCCGTACCTTCACGCCGGCGGCGTCATCCTTCTTCAGCCTGCGTCCCTCCGATGTCGGCCGGCCGCTGACGGATCTGTCTAGCCAGCTCGACTACCCCGAGTTGAAGCAGCACATCGACAAGGTCTTCGAGACAGGCGAGATCCTGAATCACCATCTGGCACGCGATGCCAGGGGCCTGTTCCACATGGTCCGCATCAATCCCTATCGCGACAAGGGCAACAGGATCCAGGGCGTGGTGGTGACACTTGTCGATGTCACCACTCTGGCACAGGCGGAAGAGCATCAGCAGGTGCTCATCTCGGAACTCAACCATAGGGTCAAGAACATGCTTGCGGTGATCGCCAGCATTGCAAGCCGCACGCGGGAAAGTTCTGATACGAAGGAGGAGTTCGCGGATGCGCTGATCGGCCGCCTGCATGCCATGTCGCGGGCCTACGGCCTGCTGACCCGGGAGAGATGGAAGGAAGCCTCGGTCAGGGAAATGCTCCAGCAGGAGCTCGAACCATTCGGCATCGATCGGATCGAACTCGATGGCAAGGATGTCAAACTAGGTCCGCAACAGGGGCTCTCCCTGAGTATGGCCATCCATGAACTGGCCACCAACGCGGCCAAGTATGGCGCTTTGTCAAAAACCGACGGCAAGGTCAGTGTGCAATGGTCGATCGACGATGACAGTTTCACATTTGGCTGGCGAGAAAAGGACGGCCCTCCTGTCAAGGCGCCGTTGGACAATGGCTTTGGGCTGACCTTGTTGCAGGGTGAAATTGATTACAGGCTGGGCGGCCATGTCGAGACCGCGTTCCACAAAGACGGCCTCAGCGTCCAGATTGCGTTTCCGGCAAACCACAAGGAGGCGCCGTGAGCGACAGGCCGCGCGTTCTGGTGGTCGAGGACGAATGGCTGATCGCCGAAGACGTCGCGTCTCGCCTGCGTGCGGCGGGTTATCCCGTGATCGGCCCGGTCTCGTCGGTCGCCGCGGCTCGTCAACTTATCGATGCAGGCAAAGTCGACGTGGCGCTGCTCGACATTCAATTGAACGGTGAAACGAGTCTGCCCGTAGCCGAAACATTGCTGGCTCGCGGCGTCCCCTTCGCCTTCATGACCGGATTTGGGCCGCGTGATGTTCCCCAACCCTTCCGAAGCTGCAAATTCGTGCCAAAGCCGGCAGGCGACGCTGCCCTTCTCAACACCCTGGCCGACCTGGCATTGCTTCGTCCCGACACGCACTCGTCGTGATTTCAGGCAGTGCTGGCCTCGATCGATCCGGTGACTCCGGCCCGCCCGATTTAGGGTTCATTCGACTGTGAACACCTCAGGGACCGCGAAGTGGAACAACTCAAGTCCGTGCGAGTTCGGTAGCCGTGCAGCGTCATCGCTCCCCTCGTTTGATGCTGGACGATCGGGTCCCCCTCAGCCTGACCCGCTCGCGCTTTCTGTTGGAAAGCGCGAGCCTTTAATGATCTCGACGATCATGTTTTTGGACCGGGGTGGGAACAACGTACCGGTTCGGCAGTTCGGCGTGCAGGAGGAACAAAATGCAATTCGCCGAAGAAATCGCGCTCAGGCGCGTAAAAATGCTGGTCGAACAATATGTTGTCGCCAGGAGCAGGAGATATGATTTCGTCTCGACGGAACTTGCCTGCAAAGCCATCCGCCAGGTCGTACGAAGTCCGATTGAAGATGCCGAACTGGACCATCTGCTGGCCAGAAGCGCCGTCAAGCAAGGGCTTTCGGTGCGGTTCGACCGAATAGGTCATTGGCAGGCGGCTTCGCCCGAACTCCAGGAGAAGTCAGCATGAGAGCAGTGCTATTGATGTCGGCGGCATTGCTCGCCTTGGCGGGGTGCAACGATAATGCCGATCCAGCCAAGTCCAAGACGGATACTACGAACAGCCAACCGGTCGACAAGAATCCCACGACCGACACCAACCCGACACCGCAGACCAGCACCGGCGGCGAGCAGCAAGGTACGCAGCCAACCCAGCCGGCATCTCCAAAGCCAAGTGGCGGCTAGGCCAAGTGGCGGCTACGGTCGCTTCTGTGCCCAACGGCGGGGTCGCCGGACACGTCTCTCCGGCCGGAACCGAGGCCTCCGGCCTCAGCAAACAATTCTTACGGGAACGGACTTGACGGCCGGAACGTGGGCCTCCTTGGCGCGATGCCATAGGGGCACCAGGGGATTGAGTTCCGGATAATAGCCGGCGCAGTTGCCTTGCCGCACGGAATAGGGTGTCACGCGAAGGCCGCGCACACGCCGCTCCACACCGTCATCGGCATGCGTTTCGAGATCGATCTGTTGCCCCGCGGTCAGTCCGAACCGCTGGATGTCGGCCTCATTCATCAGCAACACCATGCGTGTACCGTGGATGCCGCGCAACCTGTCATCATAACCGTAGACGGTCGTGTTGAACTGGTCGTTGGATCGCACTGTGATCAGCGTCAGCACCTTTTGGCCCGAGACATCGATATCGGGATCTGTCTCCAGCGTGGTGGGCGGCTTGAAATTGGCCTTCTTGTTCGGCGTCTCCCAAATTCGCTTCGATGCCTTGATGTCACGATGGAAGCCTCCGGGTGTCAGGAACCGCTTGTTGAACTGGCGGAAATGCTGTGGAAAGCAGCGCTCGATCTCATCACGGATGCGAGAATAGTCGGCAATCCACTTGTCCCACGGGATCGAACTCATGTCTGGCACGGTGGCCTTGGCCAACTCCGCGACGATCTTCGGTTCCGAAAGCAGGTTTGGCGAAACCGGCGGGCGCGATCCAAAGGACCCATGGATGCAGGCGGTCGAATCCTCCATGGAAACGGTCTGATCGCCGCTTGCCTGGCGATCTCTTTCCAACCGGGACAGACAGGGCAACAGATAGGTCACTGCCCCCGGCAGGAGATGACTTCGGTTGAGCTTGGTCGCGATTTCGACATGCAGGCCAAGTCTGCGCCAGGCTTTCTCAACGAGGCCGGTTTCGGGCACGGCGCGGACGAAATTACCACCCAGGCCGATAAAGCCTTTCACCGAGCCGGCGATGACGCCTTCGCAAGTCTCGACCGTATCGAGACCCTTCTCGCGCGGGGGCTCGAATGCATAGAACTCGGCGAATTTGTCGAGCGGAACGAGTTCAGGTTTTTCGGATATGCCGACGGTGCGCTGGCCCTGGACGTTGGAATGACCTCGCAGGGGCGAAATGCCGGCGCCGGGTTTTCCCATATTGCCGCGCATCAGCAGCAGATTGCACAACATCTGCACGTTTTCGGTGCCATGCCTGTGCTGTGTCAGACCCATGCCATAGTTGCCGATCACCGCATTGGACCGGCTGTAGACTTCGGCGACATGCTCCAGATCCGGTCGCGCAATGCCCGACCGGGCGACGATGTCATCCCACGCGGCAGCGCGCAGATAGGCCTCGAATTCGGCGAAACCATGCGTATGTTCCGCGATAAACCCGATATCGAGGATACGCGAGCTTCCCTGCTCGCGGGCCGCATCGTCGAGCGCGAGCACAGCCTTGGCGATGCCGGTCATGGCGGCGATATCGCCGCCGCCGCGGACCTGGAAGAAGTCGCTGGACATTTTCGTGCCGGGCCCCGGCGACAGCATGTCAACGGGATTCTGCGGGTTCTTGAAGCGCTTGAGCCCTCGCTCCGGCAAGGGGTTGAAGGTGAACACCGGCACATTGCGTTCACGGGCCTCCTGCAGCGGGTGCAACAGCCGCGGCGCCGTCACCCCGGTGTTGTGGCCGAAGAAGAACATCATGTCGCATTGCGAAAAGTCTTCGAGTTGTACGGTTCCAACCGGCGAGCCGATTGATCTGGGAAGCCCGACCGAGGTCGATTCGTGACACATGTTGGAAGAATCGGGCAGGTTCGACGAACCGTAGATGCGCGCGAACAGCTGATACATGAAGGAAGCCTCCAAAGAGGCCCGGCCGGACGTATAGAAAACCACCGATTTCGGATCGAGGCGCCGAAGTTCCATGCCGATCTCGGCGAAGGCTTCATTCCAGGACACCGGCTCGTAGCGGTCGGTGACGGCATTGTAGCGCAACGGATCGGTCAGCCGGCCCTGCTTTTCCAGCTCGCAATCCGGCCAATCGAGCAGTTCGGTGACGGAATGTCGTGCAAAGAAATCGGGGCCGCAGCGCAGCTTCGTCTGATCCCACAGCGTGGCCTTGGCGCCATTTTCGCAAAACTCGAAAGGCCGCGGCTCTGCCGGCTTGGCCCATGAGCATGAAACGCACATATAGCCGTCTGCCTTGTTCTGCTTGAGCAGAGTGCTCCATATCCCAGACATCAGAAGGCCTTCGCCATAGGCTTTACGGATCAAGGAAGACAGGGATCCCCACCCGCCCGTCGGGTGGTCGTATTTCTTGATTTCGACATGATCGGTAACGGCAGGTTTCATGGCAGAACCTCGCAAGTGCGACTACCAAACCTCGCCGCTCGTTGATTGTTCCCCGCTGCCGGGATGGGAACGTCGCTGGTTCAATCCAATCCCGCCAATCCCGGATCGCCCCACCGCTGGAGGCCAGGCCGGCAAGCGCCAGACCCGGTCCTCACTGAGGGCGCTTGCCTGTGGAACTATTTCCGTCATGGGCTGTTCGGCGATGGAAGGAGCCGCAAATGGAGCGACGCAACGCAATAATCTCGCTGGTGATAGCGGCGGTCATCATTGTCGGTTTCGTCGTCGGCTTCTTCTACGTTGACATGGGATGGCAGACCTCGCCGCTGAAACGCGCGCCGGAGCAGAACCAGGGCGGCAATGCCCCGGCGGATACCGCCCCGGCTGCCGGCGTCCAGAAAAATCCCAGGGAAAACACGGAAATGCCGGGGCAACAGTGATCGATGGCTGGCAGCAACAGGGGAGGGTGACCTGGCAGTAACGCTGTCGAACTGAGATCAACACAGCACCGATCTGGAGTGCGGATGATGGGCATCCTTTCCGACCTCGACAAGAAGCTGACGGACAATATGTACGAGCATGGCAGCGAACTCACCGATGCGGTTTCGGATCTGCCGGAAGCAGTTGTGGAAGCGGTCGAGCGGCTGATGTTTTTCATCCAGCCCGACGCGCGCGACACAGTCAGAAGTCAGGTTCTCGGCCTCATTCACGAATACGGAATCCAAGACGCTTCGAGCGGGGATCGCCCCGATTGACGTTCAGCACCCCACTAGCAACCGAAACCCGATTGAGACCGCCTCGTGCTCCGGATCGGGAGCCGCGGTTGTTGACGGACTCGTCGAGCGCTCTAGATCAGATTCACGCCGGCCGCGGTTTGTTGGGTCGGGGAGACTATTCTGTGGCGCACCAAACGCCTGATTTGATCGTTAGCCGCCGCTATCTCAGGCTCGATTGCCTGTGCCTGCTTTTGCTGATGCTCTCGGCATGCTCATCTTCCGATCAGATCGAGCAGCAATCACGAACCGTGGCGTCCGCATCGCAGACCGTGTTGATGGCGCTGGACGCCTGGGCGGCAGGGGCGGCGCCGACCGCATACACGGTGGACACGCTGCAATCGATCGGCAAGACGCTTGCAGATACGGGAGCGCAAATCCGGTCCGCCGAAACCAGTGAACCCACCGAGCAAGCTTCTCTGACAAAAGCAGTCAATGATTTGTCGGTCGCGGTGACGCGTGCCGAGGCCGGACTGCAGGCAGATGACCGGCTGAAGGTCCAAGACGCGCAACAGGATTTACGGCTGGCGTCGCGTGCGCTCGCTACCGCCTACGCCAAATATTTCGCGCCGAAGCCATGAAAAAGCTCCTCGAAATATCCCTCGGCGTCGTCACCAGCGTCGGCGGCTTTCTCGAAGTTGGGTCCATGGCGACGGCGGCGCAGGCAGGCGCGATGTTTGGCTTCCAGTTGATCTGGGCGGTGGTGCTTGGCACCGTCTGCATCATCTTCCTTGTCGAAATGTCCGGCCGGTTCGCGGCCGTGAGCCATCACACGATCTCCGACGGCATCCGCGAAAGGTTCGGTTTCAACGTCTTTCTATGGCCGTTGCTTGCCGCCTTGCTGGTCAATTTCCTGGTGCTGTCCGCCGAGATCGGCGGCGTTGCCATTGCGCTCGAACTTGCCACGGGCATAGGCTTCCAGTGGTGGGCACTGCCGGTGGCTTTGCTGGCGTGGCTGCTGCTCTGGAAAGGCACGTTCGGCGTCATCGAGAAGGGCGTGTCGTTTCTCGGTCTGGTGACGCTGTGTTTCGTCGTCGGAGCGGTGATGCTGAGACCTGATTGGACGGCAGTCGCAAGGGGCGCCGTGCCTTCGCTGCCGGTCCACGATGCCGCCAATTACTGGTTCATGGCGGTCAGCATTCTGGGCGCCTCGATATCGCCCTACCTGTTCATGTTCTATTCCTCGGGGGCCATCGAGGACCGGTGGGACAAAAGCTATCTCGGCGCCAATCGGGCGATAGCGGGGTTGGGCATGACCTTCGGGGGCACCATCTCGATCGGCGTGTTGATCGTGGCCGCTCTCGTGCTCGCCACGCATGGCGTCACCCAGGTGGACGACTATCACCAATTGCCGTTGATGCTGATCCCCATATTCGGCTTCTGGGGCTTCGTGCTGTTTGTTGCTTCTCTCGCCATCGCCTGCTTCGGCGCCGCACTCGAGGTCGGGTTGCAACAGGCCTATCTTGTGGCCCAAGGGTTCGGCTGGAATTGGGGCGAGGATCGCAAGCCGCGCGACGATCCGGGTTTCAGCGCCACCTACACGATATCATTGCTGTTGGCGGCTATTCCCATCGCGCTTGGTCTTGACCCGCTGAGGCTCACCATCTTTTCCATGGCGCTGACGGCTGCCAGCCTTCCGCTGACCGTCGTTCCGTTCCTGTTTCTGCTGAACGACAAACGTTATGTCGGCGAGCATCGCAACGGCATTTTGTCAAATGCCGCCGTCATCTTCATCATCGCGCTTGGCTTCGTACTGGCGGTGGTGACCATCCCGCTGCAGATATTCGGAGGCACATGATGAAGTTGCTGCGTGATCTCCTGGACAAGCAGGTGGTCGACCGCGAGCAGGTCAAGGTCGGTAAGGTCGACGGTTTGGTGGCGCAGTTGCGGCCTGGCAAGCCGCCTCGGATCATTGCCATCGAACTCGGCTCCATCACCCTGGCGCGTCGCCTCGGCGCACGGCCCGGGCGCTGGATGGCGCGGCTCGCGGTCAAGCTGGGTGGCACGCAGCATGGCGAACCTCATCGGATCGCCTGGCGCAAGGTGAAAGATATCGGCATCGATATCGAGTTCGACATCGATGTGCGAGAAACGTCGATCTTCGCCTGGCAGGACTGGTTGCGCGACCATATTATCGGGCGCATTCCGGGAGCTTGATGATGATCACGGTCAATCTCGAGCATCTGGCGGGGCGGCGCGTACTCTCGCAGCGCGGCAAGAATGTCGGTTATATCGAGGAGATCCGCGCCGAACGGGATGGTGACGATTTCGTCGTCACCGAATTCCACGTCGGGGTCTACGCTGCTTTCGAGCGTCTTTCGGCTTCGGCCATAGGCGTGGCGGTGCTGGATCTTTTCCGATTGCGCCGCCGCGACGGTCTATACCGCATTCCTTGGGACAAGCTCGACATCTCCGATCCCGCGCGACCGCGGCTGCTGTGCCCAATGACCGAACTCTCAGGCATGAAGGACGCGCCGGACCTCCAGGAATAGGTCGTGGGTGCTGCATCGTCGGGATTATTCTCATCGCAGCATGCTTGCCGCCAGGAAGACCACGGCTGCTGTCAAAACGACAGCTGCAATCACCAACACCGGCCAGTTGCCGCCAGGCCGCAGTTCCGGCTCGCCTTCGACCGGACGCATGGCATTGGCAAAGCTGGCATCGTTTTCGAATTTTGGACGAGTGCGCAGCGGACTTGTCTTAGCGACCGGATTTTGTGTGTCCGCGGCCTCTGCGTCTGTCTCAAGCGGGGCAATGGCGGGATCGAACCCCGGCGTCTTGTCGTGCGTTGCTCCTGCCTGAACTTCGCCTCTGGCCGCGGCAGGCGTGAGACCTGAAACCTTAGCCATAATCTCTCCCCTTCGAACCAATCTCGGCAGTATCGCACTTGCAGGCGCCAGCGGAACCAAGCTTGCATGCACTGAGGCGACCCGCCACGGTCAGACTTGCTCGCTCAGCAGAATCCTGGCGTCCTTGGCCGCAACGATGAACGCCTGTCGTGCCGCCCTTGTCGGCTTTTCGCCTCGCATGACGGCAAGGCACGCTCTGATCGCGGCAAGACGCCGCTCGGATGTCGGCTTTGGCCAGTCCCGCAGCAGCACTTCGGCTGCGTCCGACACCGAAACCACAACCCTGTCGCGGTCTATCCGGCCAGGTTGAATGACAATCGGCTTTCTGAAATGTCCAGTACGCACATGCCTCTCCAGCGGGATGCACTCTATTCGACACGCGACTGCAAGACTGCGCGTCGCGACGCGCTTTAACTCCGCAACCGTCGATTTGTTCCAGAGCACCTGGCGTTTGAAACAACTAGCCGATGGCCATCCGTGCGCGCCCGTCCCAAGACTTACAACAGGTCCTTGCGAAGGAAGATGCGTGCGTGCCCTGGAATTCCGAATTCGACTTTGCCGAATTCCTCGAACCCATGCTGCATGTAGAATAGCGGCGCCTGGAAACTGCTTGTCTCGACCACGGCTTTTTTGCAGCCACGCTGGTTCATGGTGCCGGCGTTCCTGTCGCCTGTCACTTCTCCACATTTTCCGTCGATGTGGCAGATCTCACGCGAGATAATTCGGCAGCCTCATGCGTGGATCGTGGTGCTGCCGGGCCTGCAGGCATGTCGTCTGGGTATCGGAACAAAGCGCATCTTGGCCTGTTAGGGCGACGCATCCCAGGCAAGGACAAAGCCGATGAAAACACGACAATTTTTCGCATCGCTCGCCGCTGCTTCCATTCTTCTCGCCGTGCCTGCTTTTGCTGCCGACAGCGCCCAGGCCTTCGTCGACAAGGCTGCCATCGGCGGCAAGTTCGAAGTCGACTCGAGCCAGATTGCCTTGGGCAAGGTTCAGGACCAGAGCATCAAGGACTTCGCCCAGATGATGATCCGCGATCACGGCGCGGCCAATGCCAAGCTGGCAACCGTGGCCGGCGAACAAAAATTGAAAGTGCCGTCGGCGCTTGATGCCCAGCACCAGGGCGATCTCGACAAGCTCAAGAATGCGCAGGCACCGATCGATCCAGCCTATGTCGACATGCAGCGCAAGGCGCATGCCGACGCCGTCAAGCTGTTTGAAACCTATGCCAGCGGCGGCGACAACGCCGGGCTCAAGACATTCGCCCAGCAAACGGTCGATACGCTGAAGACGCACCAGCAGATGATCGAAAAGATCGCAGCCGGGCAGGACGCTATCACGGGAGCGACAACACCGGCGGTGAAGACCGACAATACCCCCAATGCTGCCGCTCTCGTTCCCGGCGCAAACAGCTTCACCGAAGCCCAGGCCAAGAGCCGCATCGAGGGTGCAGGCTATACCAACGTGTCGAAGCTTACCAAGGACGACCAGGGCATCTGGCGGGGCCATGCCACCAAGGCAGGCGAAAGCCTCGCCGTCGGCCTGGACTATCAGGGCAACGTCGTTGCCGCCAGCAAGTGAGCACGGATCAGGAGAAATCAATGAAAACGGTAACTGGACTGTTCGACAACTATGACGACGCGGCCGACGCGGTCCGCGAACTTGAAGCCACGGGCGTCCCGCATGCGAACATCAGCATCGTCGCCAACAACTCGGATGACTGGTACGAGGGCGACCGTTCGGAGGCTGCCGAGGATGCCGGGGCTGGCGCGGGGATTGGAGCCGTGATCGGCGGTGCCGGCGGATTGCTGACAGGGCTGGGGGTCATGGCCATCCCGGGCGTCGGACCTGTGGTCGCGGCGGGTTGGCTCGCCGCCACCGCGACAGGTGTCGTTGCCGGGGCGGTGGCAGGCGGTGCGGTCGGAGGCATTGTCGGCGGTCTGACGGAGTCCGGCGTGCCCGAGAACGATGCCCACGTGTATGCGGAGGGCGTACGCCGCGGCGGCACGTTGGTCACGGCCAGGGTGGACGATGAACTCATTGCAAATGCCGAGGAAATTCTGGGGCAATCCAGATCGGTCGATCTTGCCGAACGCCGCAGGGCTTACGAGGCTGGCGGCTGGACCGGCTTCGATGCCAATGCCGGCGAATATATCCCTGACGAGACCGATCGCGACAGCGCTCGGACGATCAATCGGCCTTGAACGAGGAGGTGTGGTCGCACGTACCGAACGACGAGCTTTCACGAAGTGCTACGGAGCGTGTGGGACAGATGTTCGAGTTGCCCGGCTTCAAGATCTCCGTGATCAAGGGCATGAAGCTTCCCGGCTGTCCGGCGCGTTAAGTGACCGTTCAAGCGAACTGGCTGGCTGTCGGGTTGGCGTGCTGCACGAAAAGTACTCAGCGATCAAGGTGCGGTGTTGGTATGGTGGTGCGCTGGCGGGCTCTGGTCACGCTGAGCCGCACGTCTGCCGCCTGGCTCATATCGGGCGTGCGCCTGTTCGATCTCACAACTCGATTCTAGTGACTGTGGCTCCCCTTATGTTCGACTATTAACTGTTCGGCCAAGTTGGGCGTTGACGCTTCCTCTCTATAAGAGTTAATAATCTCCTAATATAAGAGGCATCTAAAGTTCGTGGTCGAAAGCCACGAGTTTGACGATGTAGGTTGGGTAGGGAACGTAGCGTGACGACCAGTCGTCACGTCCAGCAGCATCGGGTCAATATCCGTCCGTGAATGGCCAGCTTGAGGCGGCTGTTCCAAGCGCGGCGGTGTGCCTGGATGAGGGCGAAAATTCATGCCTGCCTGGATTCGCGCGGTTTTTCTTCGGCTGGAAGCAGCCGGTCGTTCAGTACTGTCGATAAAACAGATGAGGCGTCTGTTCTTAAAAGGGGGGTTGAAAAATGGCTACTCAGGTCACCGGTGCCGGCGGCACCACGACGTCTTTCTCCAACACGCCGCAGGCGAAGGATGACCTGTTCAATCTCACCGAGGATACGGTCGTCCTCGCGTCAGGTTCGCAAACCATCATAGTTCTCGATGTGATGGCGAACGATCTGGGTGGAAACGCAAAGTCCCTTTTTTCGGTGGACGACGGGATTTCCGCGTCGACGGCCACGAAGCAATACGCGCCGATCGACCTGACGAACCAGGACGTCCAGTCAACAGGCATTTCAAACTGGGAAAGCATCGGCGACGGCGTTTTGATTCGCATCAACAACGGCAAGGTCGAAATGGACCTCAGCGGGTATCTGGCGGCGCATGGTTTCGCGAACCTGCAAGCCATGGGTGCGGGCGACCAGATCAACGAGACTTTCACCTATGCGATCAAGCTTGGTGGCGGAACGCTGAGCTGGGCCAGCGTGTCGGTCAACATTCAGGGAACCAATGACGGCGCAATCATAACCGCCGTCCCCGGCGCAGACCTGGCTGTGGTGGAGGCCGGCGGTGTTGCCAATGGCACGCTGAATGATCCCAACGCCAGTGGACAGCTGATCATCACCGACCCCGATGTCGGCCAGAATCATTTCCAGACTCCAACTTCCTCAAGCCTGCAGGGCACTTACGGCGCCTTCACCTTCGATACGACAACTGGTGTGTGGGCCTATACGCTCAATCAGGCACTTGCGGATCCATTGACGCAGGGCCAGCATGTCACCGACACTCTGACGGTAAAATCGGCGGATGGAAGCGCCAGCTACAATATCGTTGTCAATATTACCGGTACCAACGACGCCGCCGTTCTGTCGGCCGATGTGCGCGACCTGACCGAAGCCGATACCGCAGCGGCGATCTCGACCTCGGGTACGCTGACCATCTCCGACGTCGACAGCGATCCCCACTTCGTGCCCCAGGTGGCTGCCGCAGGCAGCTACGGCACCTTCGACCTCGATGCCAACGGCAACTGGACCTACACGGCATCCTCGGCCCATGACGAGTTCGCCGCCGGCACCACCTACACCGACACCTTCAATGCCGTCAGCGCCGACGGCACCGCCACAACGGTGACCATCCACATCCTGGGCACCAATGACGCAGCCGTGATCACCGGCGTCAGCACCGCCGCGCTGACCGAGACCAATGCGGCGCAGAGCACCGGCGGCACCCTGGTCGCCACCGATCCCGACAGCTCGAACGCCTTTGTCGTGCAGACCAACGCGGCCGGCAGCAATGGCTTCGGCACCTTCTCGATCGACGCGGCGGGGTCTGGACCTACACCATGAACAACGCCCACGACGAGTTCGTCGGCGGCACCGACTACACCGACAGCATCACGGTTGCGACCGCCGACGGCACGAGCCAGCTCATCACCGTCACCATCCACGGCACCGACGACGCCACCGTGATCACCGGCACCAGCACCGCCGCGCTGACCGAGACCAATGCCGCGCAGAGCACCGGCGGCACCCTGGTCGCCACCGATCCCGACAGCTCGAACGCCTTTGTCGTGCAGACCAACGCGGCCGGCAGCAACGGCTTCGGCACCTTCTCGATCGACGCGGGCGGGGTCTGGACCTACACCATGAACAACGCCCACGACGAGTTCGTCGGCGGCACCGACTACACCGACAGCATCACGGTTGCGACCGCCGATGGCACGAGCCAGCTCATCACCGTCACCATCCACGGCACCGACGACGCCACCGTGATCACCGGCGTCAGCACCGCCGCGCTGACCGAGACCAATGCGGCGCAGAGCACCGGCGGCACCCTGGTCGCCACCGATCCCGACAGCTCGAACGCCTTTGTCGTGCAGACCAACGCGGCCGGCAGCAATGGCTTCGGCACCTTCTCGATCGACGCGGGCGGGGTCTGGACCTACACCATGAACAACGCCCACGACGAGTTCGTCGGCGGCACCGACTACACCGACAGCATCACGGTTGCGACCGCCGACGGCACGAGCCAGCTCATCACCGTCACCCTCCACGGCACCGACGACGCCACCGTGATCACCGGCACCAGCACCGCCGAGCTGACCGAGACCAATGCGGCGCAGAGCACCGGCGGCACCCTGGTCGCCACCGATCCCGACAGCTCGAACGCCTTTGTCGTGCAGACCAACGCGGCCGGCAGCAATGGCTTCGGCACCTTCTCGATCGACGCGGGCGGGGTCTGGACCTACACCATGAACAACGCCCACGACGAGTTCGTCGGCGGCACCGACTACACCGACAGCATCACGGTTGCGACCGCCGATGGCACGAGCCAGCTCATCACCGTCACCATCCACGGCACCGACGACGCCACCGTGATCACCGGCACCAGCACCGCCGCGCTGACCGAGACCAATGCCGCGCAGAGCACCGGCGGCACCCTGGTCGCCACCGATCCCGACAGCTCGAACGCCTTTGTCGTGCAGACCAACGCGGCCGGCAGCAATGGCTTCGGCACCTTCTCGATCGACGCGGGCGGGGTCTGGACCTACACCATGAACAACGCCCACGACGAGTTCGTCGGCGGCACCGACTACACCGACAGCATCACGGTTGCGACCGCCGATGGCACGAGCCAGCTCATCACCGTCACCATCCACGGCACCGACGACGCTCCGATCGCTGCCAACGACACCAGCGCCAATCTCGGTGCTGTCGCCGCAACCGAGAAGAGCGGCACGCTGAACGGATCCGGCGGCAACAATGGCTCCGGCAACGTGCTGACCAATGACACCGATGTCGACAGCGCCAGCCTGACCGTGAGTGCGATCCGCACCGGTGGCGCCGAAGGGGCCGGCACGGGCGGTTCGCTGGGTGTCGGCCTGGTTGGCGCGCACGGCACACTCACCATCGCCGCCAACGGCAGCTACACCTACGTGGTCAACGAGAACGACTTGACGGTGCAGGCGCTCAACACCGGCGGCTCGACCACCGATACGTTCAACTACACGGTCAGCGATGGCAGCCTGACCGACACGGCAGTACTCACCGTTACCATCAATGGTGCAAATGACGCGCCTGTCGGTGCAAATGACACCAGCGCCAGCGCGGGTGCGATTGCCGCAACTGAGAAGAGCGGCACGCTAAACGGATCCGGCGGCAACAATGGTTCCGGCAACGTGCTGACCAACGACAGCGATGTCGACAGCGCCAGCCTGACGGTGAGCGCCATCCGCACCGGTGGCGTGGAAGGGGCTGGCTCGGTCGGCTCTGTGGGCGTCGGCCTGGTCGGCGCGCACGGCACGCTGACGCTTAACAGCAACGGCAGCTACACCTACGTGGTCAACGAGAACGATGCCACGGTGCAGGCGCTCAATACAGGCGGTTCGACAACCGACACCTTCAACTACACAGTCAGCGACGGCAGCCTAACCGACACTGCTGTGCTCACTGTCACCATCAACGGTGCCAACGATGCCGCGGCGATTTCAGGCACCAAGACCGGAACGGTGGTCGAGGCTGCCGCAAGCAATGGGTCGGGTACACCAACCGCCACCGGCACATTGACTGACACGGATGTCGACAACACGCCCAACACGTTCATAGCCTCCTCAGGGACAACGGGGCACGGCAGTTATACGATGACAGCAGCCGGCGTATGGACCTACACGCTCAACAACGCGGACCTGACAGTAAATGCCCTCAATACAGGTCAGAGTCTGCCGGATGTGTTCACCGTAACGACGGTGGACGGCACGCAACAAGTAGTCAACATTACCATCCAAGGAACTAGTGACGCCCAGCTTATCAGCTCTGTAGTAAATTCGAGGCAGGGCGATGCAAATACGCCGACCATTGTCACTATACAGTTTAGTGCGACTGGTGTTACGCAAACATTTGCGAACGTTAGTGATCCTTCAAGCGTCGTAACGCTGAGCAATCCGTCTAAAGGGACGCTATCGCTGGTTGCGAATTCAGGTGTGTTTGACGCGGCACATGGTACGTATAGTTTTCAAGTCGATAAAGTCGGCGGGAACAACGGCAGCAGCTTCGACGTTTCGATTGCCGCAGGGGCGTTCAAAGACGCAAGCGGAAACACGAATTCGATCGCAACGGGCATCGGCCTCAAACCCGCAGGCACTTCCGGCGAGCCCATCAACCTCGCTCTCACCGATCCCTCGCATGAAGGTGCGCTCATCACCGTCACGGTGAAGGACGTACCTTCGGGCTGGACCATCGACGGCGCGACGCATAACGCCGATGGAAGCTGGACGACACAGACCAACGACCTGCACGGGCTGACCGTCACCACACCGGTCAGTTTCACCGGGGCAGCCGTGCTCGACGTTCAGATGACCTGGACCAATGCCGACGGCACCTTGGGCAGCGCGTCGATCGCCGACAATGTCGAGGCCTACGCTCCGGGTTCGCCGATCTTCGCCTGGTCCGGCGACGACGTGCTGACCGGCTCCAGCGGCAACGATCTCTTCGTCTTCTCGCAGCCGATCGGTGCCGATACGGTGCATAATTTCGACGCCGCGGCCGACCAGATCGACCTTATCGGCTACAACGGACTGGCGGACTTTGCCGACCTGCAGACCCATATCGCCGACGATGCCCACGGCAACGCGGTGATCACGCTGGGCGATGGGCAGTCGATCACGCTGGATGGCGTGCACTCGGGCGCGCTGACGGCAGGCAATTTCGTCTTCGACCAGACGCCGGTGGTCAACAATGCCGGCACCATGACGATCGGCGACGGCGCCTTGCTGCCGCTGAGCGGCATGATCAACAATAGCGGCCTCATCTCGCTGGACTCGACCGGCGGTGAAACGCTGCTGCAAATCATCCAGCATGGCGTGACCCTGCAGGGCGGCGGGCAGATACTGTTGTCCGACAGCGCCGCCAACGTGATCTCCGGCACGGGGCCGGACGTCACTCTGGTCAATGTCGACAACACGATATCGGGCGCCGGCCAGTTGGGCGGCGGGATGCTGAGCCTCGACAACCAGGGCACCATTATCGCCTCCGGCGCGAATGCGCTGGTCATCGATACGGGGGGCAGCGTCGTCACCAACTCCGGAACATTGGAGGCGACCGGTTCAGGTGGACTGACGATCACCGGCGGGCTGGCGAATTCCGGCATGCTGTTGGCCAATGGCGGCGACATCGTCATCCATGGCCAGGTCACCGGCGACGGCGATGCCACGATCGGCAACCTGTCGAAGCTTGAGTTCGGCAGCGCCTCGTCGACGGATGTCACCTTCGCGCACGATGCGGCCGGCACGCTGCAGCTCGACGATTCCTTCGATTTCAGCGGGCGGATCGGCGGCATCACCAATGACGACAGGCTGGAGCTAGAGGACATCCTGTTCGGTGCGGGAACGACGGCCGTCTACCAGGCAAACCAGGATGGCAGCGGCGGAACGCTGACCGTTTCGGACGGGACCCACGGCACCGCGCTGCATCTGGTCGGCAGCTACGATGCAAACGGCTTCAAGCTCGCCGATGACGGCCAAGGCCATACCGCCGTTTCGTACAATCCGGCGGAATTCACGCTGACGGGCGTTGGCAATGGAGCAATTTCAAGCGACTTCGTGGTGTGAACCAAAAGGCCGCCGCCAGCGGCGGCCCACCTGGCCTGACGCGTATCGAGTGGGGTTCTGGACGTGGATAGCAAATCTCGAATTGTGAAGGATGCGCTTCGGGCCTGCCGCCGCTATTTCCTGGTAGCGGCGGCGTTCAGCCTGGCGATCAATCTGCTCTATCTCGCGTCCCCACTCTACATGCTGCAGATCTACGACAGGGTCGTCACCAGCGGCAGCGAAACCACGCTGGTGATGTTGACCTTGGTGTTGCTGGCGGCCTTTCTTTCATTGGCCGGCCTCGACCTGGTGCGCGCCTCCATCCTGACGCGTGCCAGCGCGCGGCTCGACCGGCTGCTGTCGGCAAAAGTCCTGGCCGCGTCGGTCGAGACCCCATCGCCCGGCTCGTCGCCGAGCCAGCCCATCCGAGACTTCGACACGTTCAGGCAGGTCATCACCGGCAGCGGCATCCACGCTTTGTTCGACCTGCCATGGTCGCCCATCTACATCGGCATCATCTTCCTGCTGCATCCCTGGCTCGGCTTCTTCGCGCTGGGCTGCTCGCTGCTTCTGGTCGCCATGGCGGTGCTAAACGAATATATCGTGCGTTCGCCGCTGAAGCAGGCCAACGACCTGGCGACGACCAACTATAATTTCACCGAGATGAGCCTCAGAAACGCTGAAGTCGTTCGCGCCATGGGGATGATCGACGGCCTCATCCGCCGCTGGGGACGCGACCGCAATTTGGCGCTGCGGCGCCAGGCGGAGGCAAGCGATCGCGCCGCACTGATGTCGGGTCTGATCCGTTTTCTGCGGCTCACCATGCAGTCGCTGATCCTCGGCCTCGGCGCCTATCTGGTGATCGAACGGCAGATCACCGGCGGCACCATGTTCGCCGCGAGCCTCTTGCTGGGCCGGGGGCTACAGCCGGTCGAGCAGATCGTCGGCCTTTGGCGCAGCCTGATCCTGGGGCGGGCGGCGTTGGCAAGGGTCGAGAAGCTGGTCGACGGGGGCGCGCAGAGCGAAAGATCGTTCAACCTGCCCAAGCCCACCGGCAAGATTTCGGTTGAGCAGGTCAGCTTTGCAATTGCAAGCCAGCAGAAAGTGCTTCTGCGGGACGTATCGTTCCGGCTGGAAGCAGGCGAGACGCTGGGAATCGTCGGCCCTTCCGGCGCCGGCAAGTCGACGCTGGCGCGTCATCTCGCGGGCGTCATGCAACCCAGCCGTGGTACCGTCAGGCTGGACGGCGCCGACCTGTCGCAATGGGGACACGACGCGCTCGGCGACCACATCGGCTATCTGCCGCAGGATATAGAACTCTTCTCCGATACCGTCGCCGCCAACATCGGCCGCTTCAAGACCAATGTCGACCAGGAGGTCATCGAGGCCGCGCGGCTCGCCGGCGTGCATGAGATGATCATCCGCCTGCCGCAGGGCTATGAGACCCAGATCGGCGAAGGTGGCGCAGTGCTGTCGGGAGGATATCGCCAACGGATTGCTCTTGCCCGCGCAGTGTTCGGAACGCCGAACCTGATCATTCTCGACGAGCCCAGCTCCAATCTCGATGCCGATGGCGACCGCGCGCTGAGCGACTGCGCGATCGAACTCAAGCGCCGCGGCAGTACGGTGATCATCGTCTCTCACCGGCCCTCGACCCTGGCGAATGTCGACAAGATCCTCCTGTTGCGCGATGGCGCCGTCGAGGCCTTTGGCATGAGAAACGAGATCGTGGCGCTCCTCAACCAGCGCGCGGCTCCAATGGCGGTGGCAACGCAATGAGCCGTGTTTGGAGAGAGCGATGAGCGACGGCGCCCTTACCTACCGGAGCCTGCCTGGCGACGCCGGTATTCTGGCCCCGGATTCGATCCGGGTGCCGGCCTATATAGGTCTGCTGATCATCGTTGCTTTCTTTGGCATCTTTGGCGGCTGGGCGGCCTTTGCCCCGCTGAACGGCGCCGTGCTTGCCGACGCCATCGTCAAGGTGGATGGCAATCGCAAAAGCGTACAGCACTTCGACGGCGGTACGGTGAAGGAGATCCGCGTCAAGGATGGCGACGTCGTCAGGAAGGGCGACATAATGCTGAAGCTGGACGACACCAGGATTCGGTCCGAGTTCAATCTTTATGCCCAGCAATATGCGCTGTTGCGCGCAACCGATGCCAGGATCCGAGCCGAACTGGACGGCAGCGAGGTTGTTGCCTTTCCCAAGGACATTCTCAAAGAGCACGAAGACTACCTTAGGGATGCAATGGCAAACCAGATCGCCGATCTGGAAAGCCAACGCGCCTCGATGGCCGGCGCCAGGCAGATCCTCGAGCGGCGCATTGCCGAACTCGAGGAGCAGATCCAGGGCAAGCAGTCTCGGGTCGAATCTTACCATGCCCAGTTGCAATCGACGATCAACGAGAAGGCCAGCCTGTCGAAGCTGCTCAAGGCCGGATTGACGACCCGCCCACGCATCCTGGAGCTGGAAAGATCCGCCTCGGATCTGCAGGGCCTGATCGATGAGAACCTCGGCGCGATCGGCGGCAGCCAACAGAGCAAAGCCGAACTCGAAAGCCAGATCGCACAATTGACAAATGAGCGCCGAGCCAAGCTGTCGGCCATGCTGATCGATACGCAATCGAGCCTTTCCGACCTCGTGCCCAAGATGTTTGCCGCCCAGGCTGCCATGGACCGAGCCGAGGTGCGCGCGCCGTATGACGGCCAGGTGATAGATCTCAGCGTCTTCTCGATAGGCGCGATCGTTTCGCCGGGCCAGACCATCCTCGATATCGTGCCGACCGAAAATTCGCTGATCGTCCAGGCCCAGATTCGCGTCGAGGACATATCGAACCTGCGACCCGATATGGCTGCCGAAGTTCGTTTCACATCCTACAAGCAGCGCTCAATACCCATAATTCATGGCCGCGTCTCCCGCATTTCGGCGGATCGCATTACCGACAGCAAGACTGGGTTTCCCTACTATCTTGCCGACGTAGCGGTCGATCCGGTGGAATTGGCAGCAGCCCCACAGATTGCGCTTTATCCGGGCATGCCAGCGTCAGTCATGATCGTCACCGAGGAACGCACCGCGCTCGACTACATTCTGGGCCCGCTGGTTGTGTCGTTCCACTCCGCCTTTCGCCAGAAATGACGGATTAGCCAAGCGACTTCGCTTTTGAGGCGATTCTGACGCAGAGCAGTCGGAGACAAGCCGACAACCAGTCGCTCATGGTCTGCATGTTCCCTGCCGACAGCCCCTCCGTTTCTTTGGTGCTGGATCTGATCATCCTAGATGTTTGATCCCGGGCCTTATGGAGCATCCTTGTCTCCCGAATCAAAGGATGCGCTATGGGCCAAGTTCTGCATGGGAGCGCCAAAACGACAGAGGCGGTCCGTCGAGCGATACAGCATAGTCAAGAGAGCCTGAGGGGGCTGGCCAAGCGCTACGGGATCAACCGGAAGACGGTTGCGAAGTGGAAGAGGCGAGCTTCGGTCGCCGATCTATCGACTGGTCCGAAGGAACCGAGATCGACGGTGCTCTCGATTGAGGACGAGGCGGACATTGTCGCTTCCCGCCGCTACACGCTGCTGCCACTCTTCCGTGCGGTGCGCACGGAACTGCAGGACATCATTTCCGCCCACATCTGGAAGCCGACAACTTTTCCTGAATGAGTGTGCGAACAGAATGCATGGTTCCAAATCGGCTGGCGGTTTGCGCGCCAAGGCTGGTTTGATCAGCTGCACACTGATCGTGACGACAACTGCAACCGTCGCGAGCTCCGGTCCTGGGCCGACCGCATAAGTTTATTCGTTTTTGACCAATACGCGCCGGTGAATTCCTGTAATCTTCGGAACAACACCGGGACAACCGGGTCAACCAGAAAGGTCGGGGAATGAAATACGTCGTCGATACGATCGGCGGTCCCGCAGGCGGTGATGCCTGGCAAGCCGCTGTTACCGAAGCCTATTTTCCGCTCGACACCGAGTATCGGAACCGTCGCGAATTTTCAGGCACGCTGGAAACCTTCTCGCTTGGGCTCGTCAGCGTGTCTAAAATGCGCTGCGATGCCGTAAGCTATCGTCGCCACCGCCGCCACTTCCTCAACGAGCGTGACGCCAGCCTGCTCATCACGATCCCGGAGATGTCGGAGGTGAATTTCTCGCAAGGGTCGAGAACCGTCAATTGCAGGCCGGGGGGCTTTCTCGTCGAGCGGGGAGATGCGCCTTACGAATTCTGGCACGGCAAGCCAAACGCGCTGTGGGTCCTCAAGGTACCATCATCGAGCGTTCGGGCACGGATCGGATCCGCCGAACGGCTCAGTGCGCTCAGTTTCGACGCGACCCAAGGCATCGCCGCGCTCTTCCTCGACACGGTGCGAACCACGATCGGCCATCTCGATGAGATCACTGAAGTCGCTCGTGAGATGATGGGCAGGCACATCCTGGAAATGCTGTGCCTGTCGATCGTGAGCGACGATCGCGTGCTGGACAGCAGCATCTCGTCGATCCGGGCCGGCCATTTGCATCGTGCCGAGCAGTATATTCGCGACAATCTGAAGAATTCCGACCTCGGCCCGCAGGCGGTGGCTGATGCCTGCGGCATCTCCCTGCGTTACCTGCAGGTCCTTTTTCAGGACAGCAACCAGTCGATCAACGGCTTCATCCGCGACGCCCGGCTTGAACTTTGCGCCGAGGAGCTGATGTCGGTGACCAACATCAGCAGCGTAGCCGAGATTGCTTACCGCTGGGGCTTCGCCGACCAGTCCCAGTTCTGCAAGCACTACCGGACGCGGTTCGGCTGCGCACCGACGGATACCCGTCGCGAAGCAGCGAACCGGGCGGGCGGCTCTTCGGCCTCGCGAGAGCGCCACTAGTCCCGACGAAATCCGGGCCAATTCCACCATTCATGCAACGTCTCCCCGGCAAGGGGCGACGAAGGCGGGGCTTTGCCCGCAAGACCTAGCGAAGGAACTGTCATGAGCCGAATCAGAGTTGCCGTCGACGTCGGAGGGACTTTCACCGACATCTGCATCATGGACGAAGACAATGGAGCGATCCGCATCGAAAAAACCGCCTCCACGCCTGACGATCCCATGCAGGCCATCATGAATGGCGTGGAGCAGGGGCGCATCGATCTTTCGGAGGTAACGATGTTCTCTCATGGTACGACGGTCGCCACCAATGCGCTGATCACCCGCCGTCTGCCGCGCACCGCAATGGTCTGCAGCGAGGGTTTTCGTGACGTTGTAGAGATCCGTCGCGCCAACAAGGAAGATCTCTGGGACACCTACAAAGATGTCGCCAAGCCCTATATCCCGCGCCGCGACCGGCTGACCGTCCGGGAACGGGTCAGTGCCGAGGGCACGATCCTGGAAGCGTTGGACGAAGAGGCCGCGCGCCGTGTCGCGGAGATTCTCAAGAAACGGCAGGTCAAGTCCATCGCCGTCTGCTTCATGAACTCCTATGTCAACGGCGCCAACGAGCGCCGCATGCGTGAGATCCTGAAGGAGGCAATGCCGGATCTGCCGGTCTCGATCTCCTCGGAGGTGATGCCGGAAATCTTCGAGCACGAACGTTTTTCCACCACCATGGCGAACGCCGTCTGCGCCCCGGTCGTCGTCGACTACGTGTCGCGTCTCGGAGAAAAGCTTGCCGACGCCGGATACAAGCGAGATCTCCTGTTGCTGCACAGCGGTGGCGGGGTCATGACGCCCGCGAGCGTCAAGGATTTCTCAGCCCGGCTCGCGGGATCCGGCATCGCCGCCGGAGCGATCGCAAGCCGCTTCATCGGAAATCTCTGTGGCTACCCGAACTCGATCGGCTTCGACATGGGCGGCACCAGCACCGACGTCTCGCTGGCCTGGAACGGGGAGTCGCGCATCACAAAGGACTGGTACATCGAATTCGGATATCCGATCCGCTTCCCCTCCATCGAGGTATTGACCATCGGTGCGGGCGGCGGGTCGTTGGCATGGCAGGACGAGGGCGGCAGCTTGCGCAACGGACCGCAGTCCGCTGGCGCCTTTCCAGGTCCGGCCTGCTACAAGAATGGCAACCGCATTGCCACCAACACCGATGCCAATGTGGTGCTCGGCCGTCTCGGCACCAGCCTTGCGGGCGGCAAGATCACGCTCGACCCCGCTCTGGCCGCCGAGGCGGTTCAGGAGACGGTGGCGGAACCCTTCGGCATGGAACTCCACCAGGCGGCCGAGGCGATCATCGCCGTCGCCAACGCCAATATGGGCAATGCCGTCCGGCTTCTCTCCATCAGCCGAGGCTACGACCCGCGCGACTTTGCGCTGGTCGCATTCGGCGGTGCTGGCGCTTTGCACGGAGCGGCTGTGGCCAAGGAGCTTTCGATTCCAACCGTGATCGTACCGCCCAATCCCGGCGTTACCTCCGCGCTCGGTTGCCTTCTCGTCGACGTGCAGCACGATTTCTCCGAAAGCTTCATGGCCGATGCTTCGACTGTCTCGCCCGCCGAGATGCAGGCAGCCTTTGTTCTGATGGAAAAACAGGCGGTTGAGCGTCTGGGCCATGAGGGCGTGGCGCAGGAAGACATGGCGCTGCAGCGCACGGTCGAGATGATGTACCAGGGCCAGTGGCGCTCGCTCGCGGTGTCAGCCCCGGCGCGCATCGAGAGCATCTGCCCGCTGATCGAGGCATTCCACAACGAACACGAACGCGAGTTCAACTACCGCCGCGAAGACGCGCCGGTATCGATCTTCCGCATCGCGGTCAAGGCGATCGGCATCGTCCCGAAAGCCGAGATACCGCGACACGGAGTCTTGCCTCATGTGCCCGAGCCGCTCGGCCGCCGCGGCGTCTGGTTCGACGGCGTATCTCATGATGCGGCTGTCTATGAACGCGATCAACTCAGCGCCGGCGCTGCCTTTGCGGGACCCGCCATCGTCGAACAGTTCGATTCCACCACCGTGGTTCCGCCGGGAATGAGCGCGACCGTCGATGGCTTCCTGAACATTCTCATCGTGACGAAAGGCTGAAACATGACAAAGCTGATTGAAACGAGCCCTGGCCTCGATCCGGTAACGTTCGAGGTGCTGAAGAACTCCTTCATCACCACCGTCGACCAGATGGCCGAACAGATGCTTCGCACCTGCTATTCCTTCGTCATCTACAACCGAGACTTTTCGAATGCCCTGCACGACGCCGATGGCAACTCCGTCGCCCAGGGCAACTACGACATCGCGGTCCATGTCGGCACATTGCACAACACGTGTAAGGAAGTGATCCGGGTCTTCGAAGGCGATATGGCACCCGGCGATGTCTACGCAATCAACGATCCTTATGCCGGCGGTACGCATTTCAGCGACGTTCGGCTCGTCCGGCCGATCTTCGATGAAGACAAACTGATCGGCTTCTCCCAGTCGAACGGACACTGGTCGGATCTCGGCGGCTCGGTGCCGGGCTCCTTCGACGTCACCGCCCGCGACATGTTCCGCGAAGGGCTGCGGATAACGCCGCTGCGCCTTTTCCAGCGCGGCCGCTTCTGCTCCGATGTTGCCAACATGATCGCGGCCAACACGCGCGATCCCGCATCGATCATTGGCGACATCCATTCCCAGGCGCAAGCGACGCAGGCGGCCGAGCGCGAACTGCTGCGGCTGGTCAAGAAGTACGGACGCGGCCAGGTCATGCGCGGTATGGAGGAGGTTCAGGACTACGTCGAACGTGCCGTGCGAAAGCGTCTGGCGGAGCTGCCCGACGGCACCTGGGAGACGGTCGACTACATCGACCGGGATCTCGGTGCCGGCGAGGGCATGATCCCGATCCGCATCAAGATGACGATCAAGGGCGACACGATCCACTACGATTTTACGGGAAGCCACTCGACCATTGCCTCGATGTATAATTCCGCACCGGGCGCAACCTTCTCGGCCGTGGTCGCCGGCATGAAAACCTTCTTTCCGGACCTCCCGCTCAACAGCGGGTTTTACCGGATGATCGAGGTGACCGCGCCGAAGAATAGCATCGTCAGCGCGGAATGGCCGGTGGCGGTGACCGGGTTCCTGATGCCGTTTGAAAAGATCATGAACGCGATCTTCGAGATGTGGTCGAAGATCATGCCCGAACGCGCTATCGCCTGCGCCTTCAACCTCGAATATCTGCTGGCCGGGGGACGGGATGCGCGCAAACCCGAAAAGCCGATCTTCATGTTTTACGAATGGCTGCCTGGCGGCTGGGGCGGGCGCAACGGCAAGGATGGTGCCGATGTCACAACCGCCTGCTTCGGAACCGGGCTGATGTCGCAGCCGAACGAAGGCAACGAGCGGGTCAATCCCACTCGGACGCTCGAGTTCCAGATCAAGCAGGATTCAGCCGGGCCCGGCAAGTGGCGGGGCGGCGTCGGCGTGCAGAAGACCTCATTGCTGCTTGAGGCTGAAAATGCCGTCATGTCCTATATTTGCGACCGCGAGCGTGCTGTCGTCTGGGGTGTCGAAGGAGGCCTGCCGTCGATGCCCCACGGCTTGACCATGAAGCGCGCCGGAGAAGAGACCGAGATCTGGCTCGGCTCCGTATTCTCCGATTACTCCGTCCACACAGGCGACCAGTTCGCTCGTCCGACGGCCGGCGGCGGTGGTTTCGGCGATCCACTGCAGCGCGAGCCCCGCAAGGTGATGGAGGACGTGATCGACGACTACGTTTCCCTGGAGCGTGCCAGGACTGACTACGGTGTGGTGATCCGCGAAATCGACCGCGACCTGTGCCAGTACGAAATCGACGAGATGGCGACCGAAGCCTGCCGTGCCGACATCCGGGCGAAACGGAAGGGCTGGGCACGCATGGATCCCGAGGAGGTCGCGCGCAAATATCGCTCCGGCGAGATCGATACGCTCGATGCGGTTCGGCACTATGCCGTGATCCTCGACTGGGAGACTGGCGAACTACTTCCCAAAACCACCGCCCAGTTCCGGGAGAGTTTTGAGAAACGGACCGTCACCCACTGGGTTTGAGCGCCAGCGAGCGCGCCGCAATCTTGCGGGCGCTCGCGGGATGCCAGAGTTATCTGTTTTTTCGATACCATATTCAAAGAATTACTATTTCACAGGAACCTAAAGCTGGAGCAACAATGTCGCAGCGCCGCGAAGGTTGGCTGCTCCGAGGGGTATGACAGATGGCACCAGGCGTGGGACGATCGTTCACCGCGGCCAGCACACTTGAAGAGGCAATGGCCGCACGCCGGCAGGGCGCGGTGGTGCTTGCAGGCGGCACCTGGATGATGCGTGATCCCCAACGCGGGGTCGACCTTCCCGACGCTGTGGTCGCACTCGACCGAATACCGGCCTTGTCCAAGGTCGAAATCGACTCGGACCATGTCGTGATAGGTGCAGCTGTTACCCACGCAGTCCTTGGCCGCGCGTTGCATGGGGCAGCGGGCTTCGAAGGTCTGGTTGCCGCGGCGGAGAACGCGGCCAATCCCGGTATCCGAAGGGTCGCCACCGTGGGCGGCAACATTTGTGCCCTCGACTTTGCCGCCGCCGATCTCGCCCCTGCGCTTCTCGTCTGTGAGGCGACGGTGGAGCTGGAGACGTTCGAAGGCCCAAAACTCATCGGTATTTCGGATTTCCTCAAAGACAGGCATGCGCTGCTGGCAGAGGCGATTGTGACGAGAATTCATCTGCGCCGCGACCTTGTCGCAAGCGCGCATATCCGCCTGCCGCTTCGGAAGGCTGGCGACTATCCGGTCGCCGTCGTCTCGCTTGCGGTGGACAAGGACAAACGATGTCGCATCGCCGTCGGCTCGGTGGAGCCGGTAGCGCGGCGCTGGACGGCGCTCGAACAGGCGATGAGGGCAAGCCAGGCCTCCGCGCTCGATCCGGAGCGCGCTGCCGGGCTTGCACTGGAGCACAATGATTTTCAGGGCCGCGACGGCAGGGAAGCGGAGGGTTGGTACCGGCGCCAGGTTCTTCCGCCGCTGGTCAAGCGCGGTGTTGCCGCACTTCTCAAGACCGAGGGCCTGGCATGGTTGTGACATTCCAGCTGAATGGCGAGGACTGCAGCTTTCACGGCGATCCGATGACGCCGCTCGTCGACATCTTGCGGCGGGAACGATTCCTGACGGGGACCAAAGCCGTGTGCCGCGAAGGCTTCTGCGGCGCCTGCACGGTGCATGTCGACGACGAAGCGGTGCCGTCCTGCCTGAAGCCGATTGGCCTGGTCCAGGGATGCGCGGTCACGACCATCGAGGGATTGAGTTCCGGAAACCAGGCGCTGCATCCGCTCCAGGCCAATCTAGAGGCCGCCGATGCCGTGCAATGCGGCATGTGTTGTCCGGGAATAGTTATGAGCCTTTCGGCGTTCGTGCGTGACAATCCGCATGCGAGCCGTCCCGAAATCAAGGCCGCGATGGTCGGCAACATCTGCCGCTGCACCGGATATGAGCGGATCGTCGACGCCGTGGCCGACTGCCTTGACCAAGCGCGGAAGGCTGGCCAGTCGGTGGGAGGCCTCCATGTCTGAGCTGTCCGCCACCGTGATGAATCTTCCCCGCCGCGATGCGCAGGACAAGCTGCGCGGGCGGACGAAATACACCAACGACCGGGTTCGCCCCGACATGTTGCATGCCGTGCTGCTGCGGTCGACCGTTTCCGCGGGGCGTATCCGCAAGCTCGACCTTTCGGCGGCACTTCGCTGTCCTGGCGTGCGCGCGGTGGCGACCGGCGCCGACGCGCCAGGCCTCTACGGCATCGGCATTGCCGACCATCCGCTCCTGGCCATCGACACCATCCGCTATCATGGCGAGCCAATCGCCGTCGTTGCCGCCGAAACGGAGAAGCAGGCGCGGGCGGCGCTTGCCGCCATCGTGCTTGAGATCGAGCCGCTGGCACCGGTGTCCACCATGGCCGAAGCGCTCCAGCCCGCAGCCCGTCTCGTCCACGAGGGCTGGCGCGGCTATGAGGTGATCACCGAGGGCGGCGCACGTGCCGGCAACATCGCATGGGAGGCAAAATCCAGCCGCGGCGACGTCGATGCGGCCTTCGCCCGTCCCGACATACGCATAGTCGAGAGCAGCTTTACCGTCGGCCGGCAGAGCCATGTGCCTTTCGAACCGCGCGTTGCCATCGGCTCCTGGGAGGACGGCCGGGCTCACATCCAGACCTCGACGCAGGTGCCTTGGACAGTTCGCAACGTCACCGGAAGGGTCATGCAGCTTGCGCCCGGGCGTGTGCGGGTCACCGTGCCGCCTGTCGGAGGCGGGTTCGGCCTGAAATTCGATGCGTCCATCGAGCCGATCACGGCACTTCTGGCGCGGATGACCGGGCGCACGGTGGTCCTGGAAAACACCCGGCAGGAAGAGATGGCAACTTGCCTCTGCCGCGAGAATGCGGAAATCCGCATCCGGTCCGCTGTCACTGCCGAAGGATACATCGCCGGACGCGAGGCGGTCGTGCTGATGGACTGCGGCGCGTATGGCGGCGAACAGGTTTTCCTGACAACGATGACGGCGCACACGCTGGGCGGCAATTACAGGGTTGGCGCAACGCGGCTCGTCAGCCGCGCCGTATACACCAACACACCACCCAACGGCGCTTTCCGAGCTTGCAACGGCGTCTACAACACCTTCGCGTTGGAGCGACACACCGACGAAATCTGCGATGCGCTAGGCTTCGACCCAATGGAGTTCCGGAAGAAAAATGTCCTGGGAGATGGCGATCTCGGTGCCACGGGGCAGGTTTTCGAGGCCGACGTGCTGGGTCCGATGCTCGATCGCATGGAGACACTGCGCGCCAGCACCGGTACATCAGAGGCCAAGGCCGACAGCAGGCTCTATGGAATTGCGACCACGGTCGGCACATGGTTCGTTTTCGTCGGGCCTTCGGCGGCGACGGTGAATTTGAACGCCGACGGCAGCGCAACGCTGGTCACCTCGGGTGTGGAGATCGGATCCGGCACGATGGTGCAATCCCTGCCGCAGATCGTGGCTGGGCAGCTCGGGCTTGCTCCCGACCAGGTGATCGTGCGCGAAGCCGATACGGATGCCGCCGGTCTCGATGTCGGCGTTGGCGGTGGGCGCACCACCGTGTCCATTGGTGCCGCGAGCATCGCCGCCTGCGCGGAGGTGCGGGAGAAGCTGCTTCGGACCGCCGGCGAGATGCTCCAGACCCGACCGGAAGACCTGGTGCTGCGGGACGGTCGTGTCGAGATCACGGGACGTCCCGGTTCCGGCATGTCGATCCCCGCTGTCGTCGCCCATGCACAGGCAACCACTGGCCCGATCACCGGAAGCGGGGCCTTTGCCGCCAGGAACACTCCGGCAATGTCCGGCTGCGCGATGGGGCATTTCATCGATGCGCTCGACATTCCCGTCTTCGTCGTTCACGAGGCCGAGGTGGCGGTTGATCCGGACACCGGCCATGTCGAGGTGCTGGCCTATCGCGTAGTTCAAGATGTCGGCCGCGCGCTCAACCCGCGCGCCATCCTGGGCCAGATACAGGGCGGCGTGGTACAGGGGCTCGGCTATGCGTTGCACGAGGAGGTGACGCTCACCGCCGACGGACGCATCGCGCAGGACGATTTCGAGACTTATCGCCTGCCGCTGGCGCAGGATGTGGTTCCGGTCGCCGCCGACCTTTACGAGGGCGCGCCGTCGATGGGGCCTCTAGGCACCAAGGGTGCGGGCGAGGTCCCGATCCTGGCAGTGGGCGCGGCAATCGGCTGCGCTGTGGCACGCGCCATCGGCAAGCCGGTACGGCAGCTGCCACTGACGCCGCCACGCGTGCTTCGACTGCTGCATGAGCGCGAACCACCGCCGGAATTCCCGCACGTCGCCCCCGGCTGGGCGTTGAACACTCTGGGCTGAGGCAAGTAAACCATGGTCACCCTGAACTGCGACATGGGCGAAAGCTACGGCAACTGGCGCTTCGGTGACGATGCCGGCATCATGCCTCATATCGATTGCGCCAACATCGCCTGCGGCTTCCACGCCTCCGATCCATGGACGATGCTGAAGACCGTGCGGCTCGCCCTTTCGCATGGCAAGCGGGTCGGCGCGCATCCCTCCCTTCCCGATCGTGAGGGGTTCGGCCGGCGCGAAATGAGACTTCAGCCGGAGGAACTGACAGCTGCCTTCCTCTACCAAATCGGTGCTCTGACAGGGATGCTGGCCGCCGAGGGCGGGCAACTCAGCCATGTCAAGCCGCATGGCATCATTTACGGCATGGCCGCGCACGACGTCGACACTGCCCTGGCAATTGCCGCGGCGGTCAAGCCGTTCGGCGTCCCTCTCTTCGGCATGGCGGGAACCTGTCACGAGACGGCGGCAGCCGAACTCGGCGTTGCCTTCGTGGGCGAGTTCTTTCCCGATCTTGCCTACGCTCCCGGCGGCAGCCTGATCATCCCGCGCGTCCAGTCGGCCATCGACCTGACGCTTGCCGAGCACCGCATGGTGGGAGCGCTTACCCGACGCGAACTCGTCACGACAGACGGCACGATCCGCCCGGTCGACTTCGACACCGTCTGCATCCACTCCGATCCGCCGAATGCGCGCGACGTCGCCGCGCTGATGCGGCGGATCATCGACACTCATTCCAACGGCCTGCCATGATTCATTCTCCCGAATCGTGAAAGCTCCACGCAAGGGACTCGAGGACTATCTCGAACTCACTGCCCGAACCATTTCTCCAAGCCGCTGAGGACTTCCATGGATGCGCTTTCCAACTCTCTCGCCGCCGCCGACATCGCCACCACCATGCACCCCTACACCAACCTGCGTCAGCACGAAGAAACCGGGCCGCTGATCATCAGCCGCGGCGACGGCATCCGTGTGTATGACGAACGCGGCAAGGAATACATCGAAGGGCTGGCCGGGCTCTGGTCGGTGGGCGTCGGCTTTTCGGAAAAGCGGTTGGCCGACGCTGCCTATCAGCAAATGCTGAAGCTGCCCTACTACCACACCTTCTCCTCCAAGGCGCATGAGCCATCCATCCGGCTCGCGGAGAAACTCGTGGAGATGACGCCGGAAAACCTGACGCGTGTCTTCTTCACGTCGTCGGGCTCGGAAGCCAACGACACCATCGTCAAGATGATGTGGTTCATGAACAACGCGCTGGGCCGGCCAAAAAAGAAGAAATTCCTGGCACGGACCAAGGGCTATCACGGCATCACCGTCGCCTCCGGCAGCCTGACAGGCTTGCCGGTCAACCATCGCGACTTCGATCTGCCGGCCATTCCCGTTCGCCACCTGACCTGCCCGCACTTCTATCGCTTCGGCATGGCAGGCGAAGACGAAGCCGCCTTCACGGCGCGCCTGCTCGCCGAGCTGGAAGCGGTGATCGCGGAAGAAGGGGCCGACACCATCGCAGCCTTCATAGGAGAGCCGCTCATGGCAGCCGGCGGCGTTCTGCCACCGCCGGTCGGGTACTGGGAAGGCGTGGAGAAAATCTGCCGGGCTCATGATATCATTCTAGTAGCGGACGAGGTGATCTGTGGTTTCGGGCGGCTTGGTACGCCCTTCGGCGCTCAGAAATACGGCTTCACGCCTGATATCATGACGGTCTCCAAGCAAATCACGTCGTCTTATATGCCGCTTGCCGCCGTCATTTTCTCCGATGCGATCTATCAGGCGATCGCCGACAACACCGCCACGATTGGCAATTTCGGCCACGGCTTCACGGCGTCAGGTCATCCGGTCGCGACGGCAGTGGGTCTCGAAAACCTGGCCATCTTCGAGGAGCGGGACCTGATCGGAAACGCGGCCCGCCTCGAGACGTCGTTCCAGGCCGGCATCCGCTCATTTGCCGATCACCCGCTTGTCGGCGAAGCGCGGGGCACCGGTCTTATCGGCGCCGTTGAGCTGGTGGCAGACAAGGCGACGAAACGCCCCTTCGCCAAGGTTGGGCGCGCAGGGGGTATCGCAGCAGGGATCGGCCACGAGGAAGGCCTCATCTTCCGCGCCATCGGCGATCAGCTCGCGCTCTGCCCGCCGATGATCTCGACAGAAGACGATGTGAAAGAAATCATGACGCGCATGGGCCGGACGCTTGAGCGCCTGACCGGTGCGGTTGCCAAGGAGGGACTCGAATGACCCGCATGAAAGCCGAACCGGTCGTCCATATCGACGACGAACGCTTTCGGGTCACCGAATGGCGCTTTGCCACCGGGGCCGAGACCGGCTGGCACATCCACGGACATGACTACGTCATCGTGCCGCTTACGGACGGCAAGCTCGGTCTCGAAGGTCCGGACGGCGCGCAGGCGCAAGCCGCTCTCACCCAAGGGGTGCCCTATTCGCGGCGGACGGGTGTGGCCCATAACGTCATCAATGCCGGCGATGCGCCGCTGGCCTTCCTGGAGGTCGAGGTCGTTGAGGCCGGCGACCTCGCAGCCAGGCGGCTCGCCGTGCTCGACCGGTTCCTCGCAGCCTGGAACGCCCGCGACGTGGGCGCGCTGATGGACTGCATGGCTGAGAATTGCGCTTTCCACGGCTCGGCTGGACCCGATGCCGAAGGGCGCAAGCATATGGGGCGTGACGCCGTGCGCGCCGCCTATGCAGCGCTGTTCGATGCTTTCCCGAAGGCCGCGTGGACCAGGGGACGGCACGTCGTGACGGGCGACACCGGGCTTTCATCATGGCGCTTCGTCGGCACCACGGCAGCGGGGCAGCAAATCGAAGTCGACGGCTGCGATATCTTCGCTTTCTCGGGGGAGCTCATAGCGCTCAAGGATTCCTACCGCAAAGCGCGAGGGTAGCGAAAATCTGAATTCATCGGGCGACGAGGGCGGTCCAAGCGGGCCGCCCTCGTTTTTTGTCCAAAGGCAAGATCCTCAAAAGATGAAAGGGCCGGGCTTACCCGGCCCATCTTCTTACTTGAGCAAGGCTTCCATCGGTACCGGCTCGGAAATCGTCCAGTTGCCTACAACACCCGGCTTGCCGGCCTTGGTCTCGACGATCAGGTACCGCGTCTGGTTCTGGTGATGCAGTTCCGGCGTGAAGGTACGAGGCCCGAACAGCGTCGGCTCGTTCTTCATCTTCTCCAGTTCCGCGACGACGGCGTCGGCATCGGTCGTGCCTGCACGCTCCACCGCCTTGGCCCAGACGTCGACCATGACGTAACCCGGAAAGACATACTGGCTCGAGGGATCGGCGCCTGTCTTCGCCTTGTAGGTGGCATTGAACTTCAGCACTTCCGGATTGGGATCGTCGCCATAGATCGATCCCTGAACGGGGACGTAGAAGTTCGTCAGATCGGGCACAGCGGATAGCCAATAGCTACCGTCGACGCCCGAGCCATTCAGGATCATGGAGTTGATGCCCGCGGCACGAAGCTGCTTGATGGCCGAGACAGCGCCCGGCATCATTGTGCAAAGCATGATCGCATCCGGCTCCTTCGGCAGAGACTTGATGCGAGTGATCTGCGCGGCGATGGAGGCGTCCTCGTTCTTGAAGGTGTCTTCACCGACAAGCTTCGCGCCTTGGGCTTCGAGCTTCGGCATCATCCAGTCGAAGCCGTCGCAGATGCCCTTGTTGTAGGCCGTCCAGGTATCGAGCAGACGGTAGAAGTCCTTTGCGCCTTTTTCCTTGAATGCCCACTCGGCCATGGTCGCGCCCTGCACGGGCGCCAGCACCGACGCGGAGAAGCTGTGCGGGCCGACACCCTGGATACCGGCCTTGACCGATTCCGCGCACAGGAAGAAGGAGATACGGCCCGCGTCCTCGGCCGCGAGCGCAGCCGGCGATCCGAAGTCGTAGTCGCACGAGACGACCACGAGATCCGCGCCCTGGTCGAGCACGGAGAGGCCCGCCTTGGCGCCTTCGGCCCGGTCGGACTTGGTGTCGGCCTTGACGACCTTGATCTGCTTTCCAAGCAGACCGCCAGCCGCATTGATCTCGTCGATGCGGATCAAGGCCGCCTCCTGCGCAGGCTTGTCATAGGCTTCCATGAAGCCCGACTCCGCAGTGGCGAAGCCGATGACGATGGTCTTGTCATCGGCCAGGGCCGGGTATGCGATGGACATCGAGGCCAGAGCGGTTGCGACAATTCTCATTTTGTATGTCATGCACGTCTCCTTTTTGTTTTCCGGTCGGGCTTGTGCCGCCGGTCACTTGTTGCGACTGCTGCGGGGTAAGGTGATCTCGCGGTTGCCCATGAGTCCGGATGGGCGAAGCGCGAGGATCACGATCATGATGACGCCGAGGGCTATTTCCTGAACCCCTTTCGGGAGGGCGAAAGTGGACTCGCCGAGCGATACGCCTGCCTCCAGCCAGCGCAGCGCCTGGATGAGGGCGGACAGCAGGACGACACCCACCACACCCCCCGACAGGCTGCCCATGCCGCCGACAACGAGCATGGAAAGGGTGATGAAGGTGAGACCGAGATAGAATGTGTCGGGTGTGACCACGCCGATGGAATGAGCCATGAGCGCACCGCCCAGCCCCATCACCGCGCCTGATATGACGAATGCCACCAATCTTTCCCTGGGAATGTCGATACCGGAAGCCGCGGCGGCGGTGGGCTCGTCGCGGGCAGCACGAAGGGCCAGGCCGGACCGGGAGATCGCGTGCGCCCAGGCGATGAAGATCGCGACCACGGCGCCGATGAGATACGGCCAGATCACGCGTACGATCGGAATGCCGACGACCGATGAGGTCGCTCCGGTCACGCTCTCCCAGTTGGAATAAATTGTGTTGATCATGGCGAGCATCGCGAAGGTCGCGATCGAAGCCGCGATGCCCGATAATCGCATCAGCACCCGCCCGAAGATGAGAGCGGCGAGGGCGGCGAACAATGCTGCCAGCGTAGCCGATTGCCAGTACGGCAATCGGGTCGCCAGCAGCCATTCGGGCAGTCCCGGCAGCGAACCGCGTTTCATCATCGGATTGATGGTGAGCCACGCGGCCGCGTAGGCGCCAAGGCAGGTGAAGCCGATATGCCCGAAGCTGAGAACGCCCGAATTCCCGATAAAGATGTATAGGCCCACGACGAGGATGACACGGACGAATACGTCGATCACCGTCTGGTTGAAGGGCCGCGATCCGGTCATCACCGTGATCAGCGCGATGGCCAGCAGCAGCAGAGAAAGCAGGACCGGTGTCAGGATTGTGCGGCGGGCAAGCGCGAAGCGGGCGGGCTTTCGCTCGGCAGCCGGGGCACCGGCAGCGGTAGAGTTGGTGAGGGAGGCGGCGACACCCATGAAATCAGATCCTTTCCTTGGTGCCGCGCGCGGCAATAAGACCCTGTGGGCGGAAGAGGAGGACGAGGATGACCGCTCCATAGACAAAGGCATCGCGGAATGGCCGGGCGTCGATGGGCAGCATGACTTGCATGATCACCGAGGCGGCACCCAGCAGGAAGCCGGCGAGCACGGCTCCCCCGAGGCTGCCGAGGCCGCCAATGACGGTGGCGATGAAGGCCATCAACATGATCGAGGCGCCCATCTGGATGTCCAGCGTGCCTGTCTGGGCGCCAAAGATCAGTGCAATGGCGGCGGCCAACGCGCCGGAGAGGGCGAACGCGCCCATGATAACCCGGTTCGCACGCACACCCAGCATTCGGGCCATCGAGAAGTTCTCGGCCGCCGCCCGCATCTCCAGGCCGAAGCGGGTTTGACGCAGGAACAGTGTCAGGCCGATCAGGATGACCATCGTGGCCACGATCGTTATGAGCTGGAGGAGGGGAAGCCTGGCACCAAGGATCTCCACCGGCTGGGACAGTTCGGGCAGCAGCGAGATCGATTTCGGCCGACTGGAGAAAAGCATGAGCAGGAAGTAGCGAATGACGAAACCGAGCGCGAAGGAGGCGATCATCATGGTTGCCGGATTTGCCTGACGGAACCGCCTGAAGACGACGATTTCGCACAGCACCGACAGCCCGGCCCCGCAGAGGAGCACGAATGGCAACAGCAGGTACCACGGCAATTGGCCGGCGAAGACGATGGCCATTGCGTCCGTAGACGGCCATAACAGGGCGAAGACGCAGAAGGCGATGACGTCGCCATGCGCGAAGTTCACGAGCCGCATGACGCCGAAGATGAGGGCAATGCCGAGCGCCCCGAGCGCATAGAGCGAACCAAGCGAGAGTGCGTCGAACAGGATCTGAAGCATCTCAATTGTCCTCGTAGCCGAAATAGGCAGCCTGGATCGCCTCGCCATTGCCGAGCGTCCGCGCGTCGCCATCGAGCACGATCTGTCCGCCACGCATCAGGATCATCCGCCCGCCCACCATCATCGCCCGGGCCGAGCTCTGCTCAACGATCAGGAGCGTGAGCTGGCGCTGCGCACGCAGCGCGATCAGCCGCTCGTAGACCTGGTCGTTGATGTTGGGGGCGAGGCCCAGTGAAGGCTCGTCGATGGCTACAAGCCGCGGATTGGTCATCAGCGCGCGGCCGATGACCAGCATTTGCTGCTGCCCGCCGGACAGCAATCCCGCCTGCCCGTGCCGCCTCTCTTTCAGCATCGGGAAGGTTGCGTAGACGGCTTCGAGTTCGTCGGCCGCTCGGCTGCGCCAGCCGCGTTCGCGGGCATGCATGCCGGTTCCGACCAGAAGGTTCTCTTCGGTCGTCAGCGAGCCGAAGACATCGCGCCCCTCCGGCACCATGGAGAATCCGAGCCGGGCGATGTTCTCCGGCGCCTGGCCGGTGATCTCATGACCTGCAAGGTCGATCCGGCCGCCCGCCACCGGCGTAACACCGGCGATCGCGCGCAGCAGCGAAGACTTCCCGGCTCCGTTCGGGCCGGTGATGAACAGGATTTCTCCCTCGTCCATGGAGAAGGAGACATTGCGGACCGCCGTGAGACGGCTGTAGCGGATGGTGATGTCGGAAAGGGCGAGCAGGCTCATTCCATCGCCTCCAGCACAGGCAGGTCGGTGTTCGCGGCCGTGCCCATATAGGCGTGGCGCACCTTCTCGCTGTCGCGGATCGCGGCAGGCGGTCCTTCCTCGATGATCGCTCCGGAATCGAGCACGACGATATGCTGGCAAAGGCCGAGCACCAGCCCGACATTGTGCTCGATGAGCAGGACACCACAGCCGAGATCGCTGGCGATGTGTCTTATCAGGGCGGAAAGCTCCCGCGCCTCCAGTGCGCTCATGCCAGCCGCGGGCTCGTCGAGCAGGATGTATGCGGGCCGTCCCATCAGGGCGCGGCCAATGGCGACGCGGCGCTCGTCCGTGTATGGCAACGTTCCGGCGATGCGGGTACCCAGCGCACCGATGCCTATCCAGTCGAGCATCGCTTCCGCTTCGGCGATGGCAGCGCGCCGGCTCATTCCCAGGCCAACGCCGGTCACTTCCAAATTGTCCAGCACAGGCAGGTCGCGGAAGAGCCGCCCACCCTGGAAGGTGCGGGCGATGCCGCGCCGCCGGACCTGATGCGGCTTGAGACCCGTGAGTGCTTCCCCGTCGAGCTTGATGGTGCCTTCCGTCGGTGCCTGGAAGCCGGTCAGCACGTTGACGAGCGTGGTCTTGCCAGCGCCATTCGGGCCGATGAGGCCACTGATGCGGCCGGGCGTAATTTGGAGGTCTACCGATGACAGGGCCTTCAGCCCCGCAAACGATACCGAGACGTTCTCCGCGCTCAGATGACTCATGGCCCTTTCCTTCTTTCTACCGACGGAAAGGCGCGAAGCATCCGGCCTTGCGGCCAGCCACGTTGCAAATGTCTTCCCCTGTCGGTTCCGGCGGTCTCTAGCGGACTGCTCGGGTGCCAAATTCACGCCGTTGCCCGGCGTCGTCTTGTCGTTTCGCGCACCGGATTTTGTCTTCCGCCACGCGCGGTCGGTTTTGGCCGGCCGATCTCCTCGCCTCCGGCTCCTCCGCCGGCATTCCCGGCTGACGTCAGCCGGCCAGATGCCCTTCAGCACGCGCCAGCGCGGCGCGCTGTTCGGTTCGCGCGGCAAGCGCGTCTTCCAGCGTCACCGGGACGAAGCGCGCCGGGGTGTGCGGCTGGAGCTGGGCGATAAGGTCCATGTCGGCCGATATCACCACGCCCAGCATCATGTACCCGCCACCCGAAACCGCGTCCCGGTGAAGAACGATCGGCTCCGTGCCACTCGGCACTTGGACAGATCCGTAGGGATAGCAGGCATCGACGATGTTCGAGGGGTCGGAGCCCGCACCGAAAGGCTGCTCGCGCTCGACGAATTCCAGCGGCGTTCCGCCGCGGAAGCGATAGCCGATGCGGTCGGCTTCGGGCGCGACCTTCCAGGTTTCCTCAAAGAACCGATTGCCGGCAGCCTCAGTGATCCGATGCCAGTATATGCCGGGAAGCATTCTGAGTTCCGCCGGGCTATTGCGCGCGCGGCGCAGATTTGCAGGCAGTGAAAGACCGGCTTTGCCGGAACTTTCGCCGAGGGGAAGCTCATCGCCCGCCTTCAGCGTGCGGCCCTGATGGCCGCCGAGTGCGCCCAGAATGTAGGTCGAGCGCGAACCGAGAACCACGGGTACGTCGATGCCGCCGGAGACGGCCAGATAAGCGCGCGCGCCGCCCTTGAGGAAGCCGAAGGAAAGCCGGTCACCGGCCTTCACCGGAAAACTTTCCCACGTCGACCGTTCCTCGCCATTGAGTTTGGGTGGGAGCTCTCCACCTGTGACGGCGACGACCGCGGATTGGGTGAATTCGAGTTCGGGACCCATGAAAGTGGCTTCGAGCACCGCGGCACCCGGATCGTTGCCGACAAGCAGGTTTGCGATGCGTGTCGCAAAGCGGTCCATGCCGCCGCCTTCTGGAATGCCGACATGATAGTGGCCGGGTCGGCCAAGGTCCTGCACGGAAGTGGAGAGGCCGGGAGAGATTACCTTAACGGCCATTGATAAGCTCCATCAGCTTTGCATTGGTGCCGTAAATGTCGCTGTTGAAATCCTTCAGGCTGAAGGTGCACTCGCGAACCGTCGGCTGCCACCGATTGGCTTCGATTTCCTCAAGCGTGGCGTCGTAGTCATCGCGGCCAATGGCCTTGAACTTGACGATATCGCCTGGCTTGAACAGGCACATGTCATCGGCGAGGTAGCGCACCTTCCTGGTCGGGTCGTAGATCGGGGCCGGGGTTATGCCATACATCTGGTAGCCGCCAGCGCCGCGTACCGAATAGATCGCTGCAAAGCAGCCGCCATGGCCAATGGTGAGCTTGGGAGTGTCGGTGCGTGGACGCAAGTATTTCGGCGCCTGAATCTGTTTCTTGCGCTCAACCATCTGGTACAGGAAGGGCAGTCCGGCGACGAAGCCGACCATCGATACGAACCAGGGCTGGCCGGAATAGGCCTCGATAAACTCTTCCACCGTGGCGTAGCCGTTGATGCGTGCCGAATATTCAAGATCGGTGGAGGAGGGGTCCTGATGGCGCTCGCGGAAGCGCAGGCAGGTTTCACGCGTCCATGGATCCTGGAAATAAACCGGCAGTTCGATGATCCGGGTCTTCAGCACCGGGTCCGACTTCGAGGCCGCCTCTTCCATCGACTTCAGTTCGCTGAGCAAATCCTGCGGCTTGACGATGTCGGGGTTGAAGCGAATCTGGAAGCTGGCGTTGGCTGGGCAGATCTCGGTGACGCCTCGGATGCCTGCCGTACGCACCGCATTGGTCATCGAAAGGCCGGTAAAGAAGGAGGTGAGCGACATTTCTTCGGACACCTCGCCGAAGATATGTTCGTCACCGCCGAAGTTGAATCGTATCGACATCGGTCCTCCTTAACCCGCCAATGCTGCGGCGTTTTCGATGAGCCAGCCTTCCAGCCAGCGGGTATGCACGTCTCCCGCCCGCATCGCCGGATCGGCGGCCAGCGCAAGAAACAGCGGCTTGGTGGTCTTGAGCCCGCCGATCTTCAACTCGTTGAGCGCGCGGATCAGGCGCACTATCGCCGCCTCGCGCGTCTCTGCATGCACGATCAGCTTGGCAAGCAGCGAGTCATAAAAGGGCGGCACCTGATAGCCTTGATAGAGCATCGAATCGAAGCGTACGCCCGGACCGCCGGGAATGCGAAGCTCGGCCACCTGCCCGGGGAATGGAGCGAACTCCTTCGCCGGGTCTTCGGCATTGAGCCGGACTTCGATCGCATGCCCTTTGACGGAGACATCGCTTTGCCGGATCCGCAGCTTCTCGCCGCCGGCGATGCGAAGCATCTCCGCAACGAGGTCGATGCCGGTGATCGCTTCGGTGACCGGGTGCTCGACCTGGATACGGGTGTTCATCTCGATGAAGTAAAAGCGGTCTGCTTCATCGTCGTAAAGATACTCTACCGTGCCGGCACCAGAGTATTTGACCGCCTTGGCCAAGGCGACCGCTGAAGCGCAGAGCTCTTCGCGCAGCCTGTCTGAAAGTGCGCGCGACGGCGCCTCCTCCCAAACCTTCTGGCGTCGCCGCTGCAGCGAGCACTCCCGCTCGTAGCAGTGGATGGCATCGCTTCCGTCTGCCAGCACCTGCACCTCGATATGGCGGGCCTTGCCGATCACCTTTTCCATGTAGAGACCACCATCGCCAAAGGCGGCGAGGGCTTCTGCTTCGGCCTGAGGAAAGGCTTGTTCGAACTCGGCAAGCGAGTTCGCGATGCGGATGCCCCGCCCGCCGCCGCCTGCCGCCGCCTTGATCATCACCGGAAAACCGGTTGCGGTCAGCACCTCGTGGCCAGCCTCGAGGCCCTCGACCCGGCCAGCCGAGCCTGGCACGACGGGGACACCTGCAGCGGCAGCGGCCGATCGCGCCGAGACCTTGTCTCCCATCATCCGGATCGCATCTCCCGACGGGCCGACGAAGACCAATGCAGCGCCTGTGACCGCGTCGGAAAACGCGGCATTCTCGGCAAGGAACCCATAGCCTGGATGAACACTGTCGCAACCGGTGTCGCGGGCAGCCTTCAGAATTGCTTCGACATTGAGATAGGACTTCTTTGCAGCTGGTGGGCCGATGTTGACCGCTTCATCCGCAAGCTGGACGTGGAGCGACTCGGCGTCTGCGGCCGAATACACCGCCACGGTGGCGATCCCCAGATCTTGCGCGGCCCGGATGATCCTGACCGCTATCTCGCCCCGGTTGGCAACCAGAAGCTTTTTCAGCATCAGTCGAGATCCGCAATAGGTGCGCCGGCCATGATGGGATCCTCATTGTCGGCAATGAAGCGGATGTTCGTACCGGCCGTCTCGGCCCTCACTTCGTGGAACGACTTCATCACTTCGATGAGACCGATTACGTCTCCGGCGGACACCGCGTCGCCATCCGCCTTGTATGGCGGCTGGTCTGGCGAAGCGCTGCGATAAAAAGTGCCGGGAAGAGGTGAAAGAATCTGGGCCATAAAAAGCTCCGGAAAACTGCGGACAGACTAATCTGGAACCGCCCGCGCGGGCGGGTTCGGTCGAGTTCAGTGCCAGGGGGCGATTGCGGTGCGCACGGCCCGGGCTATTTCGATGGCGTTCGGCGTATCGGAATGCACGCAGATGGTTTCGCAGCGTACAGGGAAGAAACTGCCGTCCTCTGCCGTGCCCTCGCCCTCCCTGATGGCGCGTACGCACCGCTCGGCCATCTCTGCGGGGTCCTTGGCGTCATGAACGCGTGTCAAGATCAGCTTGCCGGAGGCATCGTAGTCGAGATCGGCATAGAACTCAGCGACAAATGGGATACCGCGCTCTTGATAGATCTTCTCATGCAGGGTGCCCGTCATGCCGAAGAGGGGTACGCCGAAAATCTCTGCCGCGTCGCACACGCCATGGGCTATTGCCTCCTGCTGCATGGCCATGAAGTAGAGGCTGCCATGCGGCTTGATGTGGTGGAGTTCCACACCCTCGGCCTTGAGGAAGCCGGCAAGCGCTCCCACCTGGTAAATGATGGTGTTCCTGACTTCTTCGCGGGTCATCCGCATCTCGCGCCGGCCGAAACCCTGAATGTCGGGCAAGCCTGGATGGGCGCCGATCTTTACGCCACTCGCCTTGGCGCTGCGGACGGCGGCGTGCATGTGATCCGGATCGGAAGCGTGAAAACCACAGGCGACATTGGCAACGTCGATGATGGGCATCATGCCCATATCATCGCCAACCTTGTAGAGGCCAAAGCTTTCGCCCATGTCGCAGTTTAGCGTCACCGCCATCGCATTGTTACCCCTCGAAGCTGCCGTCTTTGCGGCGTTGCAGCATTTTTTGCGCATGCGAGGGCATTTGTGAAATAGTAGTTTATTGATTGTCATATCAAAAAAACAGATAATGGTTCTGGGCCAGGGCGCACCATGACCATCACCTTGAAACAGCTGGATTATTTTATCGCGACCGCCGAGAGCGGACAGGTCAGTCATGCCGCGGTGGAACTCAACATCTCGCAATCGGCGGTCACTGCGGCGATAAAGACGCTTGAGGCTGACCTGGGCGTACGGCTTTTGGAGCGTAACCACGCTGGCGTAAGACTGACGATGGAGGGCGCGCGGTTTCTTGAACATGCGCGTGTTATCACCGGGGCCGTCGCTGCCGCCGTCCGAAGCCCGTTGCGCGATAGGAAAGGCCTGGCGGGCAAGCTGCGGCTGGGCATGACCTACACGGTCGTCGGCTACTACATGTCGCGCCACTACGCGCGGTTTCGAAAGACCTATCCCGAGATCGAGGTCGAGGTGCTGGAACTGCCCCGAGACGCTCTCGAAAGCGGGTTGATGTGCGGGGACATCGACATGGCCGTGATGCTGGTGTCGAACCTGGAGCACACCAAGGAGTTGGCGCAGGAGGTCTTGATGCGGTCGAACCGCCGGCTCTGGCTTTCGGCTGATCATCATCTGCTCGCGCGGCAGGAGATCAGCCTCGCCGATGTGGCGGCGGAAGATTATGTCATGCTGACGGTGGACGAGGCACGCACGACGGCCGCCCGTTACTGGGATGCCGCGGGCCTTTCGCTCCGCGCCGTCCTTACCACCAGTTCGGTCGAGGCCGTGCGGTCGCTCGTGGCTGCCGGCATGGGGGTCACTGTCCTGTCCGACATGGTTTACCGCCCCTGGTCCTTGGAGGGGCAGCGCATCGAAGTGCGCGGGCTTGTCGAGCCCATCCCCACTATGGACGTTGGCCTTGCCTGGTCGCGTGACAGATCAATCGAACCGGCGGCTGCGGCCTTCCGGGCCTTTATGTCCGTAACCATGGGCGGCGGCGGCTAATCTCCTGCCGCCAGTCAGGCGCTATGGCTCAGGCTCGCTGGTTGAGCAGCGGAGCATGCCGCGCTCAGGAGCTGATGCCTCGCATCCTCAAGGGGATTTCAAGGGGGATTTCACCTTTGTCGCAAATTACCTCGTCATCGTCGTCCCTCAGGTTGCTCCCGACAAACAGAAGGAATTCTTGGACAGTCTTATTGGTCACCTCGGACCGGAACCGGAGAAGTTTCTCATCGGAGGGCGGTGACTTCACGGTTGCGGGCTACGATCTGCTCGTGGCGGAGGGGAGGCGTCGCCTCGATGAAGCCCTTGATCAGCGCGTCGCGCATTCCGGGTGCGCGCGCCTTTTCCGCCGTGGACAGCGCATCCTGAAGATCAGGCAACGTCAGTTCCGTGCAGTAGGCGGGCGTGCCCGGTTGCTGGCGCCAGGAATTCGCGAGATCGCCGGCATCAAGTGCGTCGAAACCGGTCTCGTTCACCAGTTCGCGTGCGATCGCTTTGGCATGCACATCATCGCCTGCGACGGGGATCGCGATGCGTCTGGTCATTCCGGCCGCTGCGCCACTTTCTGCGAGCGTTTGGGCGAGGACTGCATTGAATGCCTTGACCACTGGCCGGCCGAGTTGTTCGCTGGACCACACGCTTTCCGGCTTGCCATCGTCAACCTCCGCGATATTCCCGTCGCGCATGGGATAATAATTGGAGGTGTCGATCACGACCACGTTGGCTGGTACATCGGCAAAGAGGCCGGCGACATCGGGGATCTTCGCAAATGGGATCGATAGAACGATCGCCTCGACATCCCTGGCTGCTTCGTGCGCGGCAACCGGGATCGCACCAACCTCCGTCGCTTTCTCGCCGATGTCCTCAGGCCCCTTCGAGCCCGCCAGCTTCACCGCGTGTCCGGCGGCTGACAGCTTTCGTGCAAGGGTGGTGCCGATATTTCCCGCGCCGATAATGCCGATCTTCATGCCGATTTCCTTCCAGATAATTGTGATTATGAGCTCAGCGCATGGTGCGCGGATCTATTCCGTATTGAGCGGACATCCAGAGGGTCGCGCAGGGCGGTGCTGCCGACGGAGCAGCCCGCCTCGAAACTCGTATAGCTCGCGGCATCTGCTGACGGCGCGCGCCAGGCGCCAGGCAGGTTGCGGTACCCGTTGCCCGGATGCATGCCGGTATCATCTGCCTGATCATCGTGTCCTCGTTTCGCTCGCTGATGCCGACCTGCTAGAATAGTCGACCGGGGGCTATATGGAGACTCTCTCCGATTCGGCTTTTAGATACGGAGAGTGTCTCCGGTATTCAAGGGTTCAAGGTCAGTATGTCGCAATTGTCGGTCGCGTCAGCCCTGCGCAGGGACGCGCAGCATAATCGGGCGCACATTCTCGAGGTGGCGCGACAAGCGTTCGGCAACGATAGTGTTGACGTTTCGATGGATTCTATTGCGAAGCTGGCGGGCGTGGGAGCAGGGACGCTCTACCGCCATTTTCCAAACAAAGACGCCCTGCTGGCTGCGCTGTTAGTTCTTCATTATGAAGGCCTCGAGCATCGTCGCGTTGAAATCGAAGCCGGGGAGAGCGATGCAGGCCGCGCACTCGAACTCTGGGTTGAAGCTCTCGGCGACTGGATGCTGGCTTATGAGGGCTTGCCTGAACCGTTACGGGCGGCTTGCCGAGTAGAATCCCCGCTGACGCCGACCTGCCATGCTGTCATCGCGACGACGGAGCGAATCCTGAAGGCTGCACAGGACGAAGGGCTTGCACGACGGACGATGACCGGGCGCGACATCTTTTTCGGGGCACTGGCGATCGCTTGGGCGAGCGGCGCAACGGCAGCGGGCGAAGACACCCGCAACGTGCTTCGCGACATTCTGAAGAACGGGTGGATGGAACCGAAAACAGCACCGGGCGGCCGACCTTAGTCTGCCTATCCGACTGCGCAGCCTCTCGAATTTAATCACGCCCGCCGCTAGCGGGTGTGCATCAAACAAGTGCTCTCTGACAGGCGGCCGTTGGGCTTGGGAAGGAGCGGCGTGTGAGGGCGGCAATTGGTCGGCCGCCCGCAGCCGCTTGCACAACCGCGATAGCAAAACCTTGGCATGATGAGGAAGAAGAATATTGGACGAGCGGGGGTTTTCTGTACCTCTTGACCAAGCGTGAGCACTCGTCTTGGCGCTATGCTATCATTTCTGATCCCGCTTCCTGAAAACGGGGGATCCCGCAGAGCCTGAGGCAAGTCACCACTTCGTCCAGGATGATATCCAGTGCCTTGGCCACGCCGGGCTCGCCAGCCACGGCGCCGAACAGGGCGGCCCGGCCGATCGCCGCGACGGTGGCGCCGCGTGCCTTGGCCTTGACGATGTCCGTGCCCGTGCGGATACCGGAATCGATGAGGATCGGGATTTGGGCGCCAAGTGCCTGACGGATAGCGGGCAGGGCGTCGATGCTCGATACAGCACCGTCGAGCTGGCGGCCTCCATGGTTGGACACCCAGATGCCATCGGCACCAGCCGCCACCAGTCGCGACGCATCGCCCGGGTGCAGGACGCCCTTGACCAGCAGCCGGCCTTTCCACCAGTCGCGGATCTGGCGGAAATCGTCCCAGTCGAAACCTGCATGGAGGCTGCCGCCAACACGCGCGGCGATCGTCAGGCCGGCGCTGTTGTCATCGAGATAGCCGCGGACGTTCTCGAACTGGGGCAGACCGCCGCGCAGCAGGCGCAGCGACCAGCCAGGATGAAGCATGCCTTCCCAGAGATGCCGGGCCGAAGGCCGCAGTGGGATAGATATGCCGTTCCTAAGATCCTTTTCGCGCTTGCCACCGGCTTGCAGATCAACGGTCACCACCAGCGTCGAATAGCCAAATTCTTCCGCTCGCCTCACCAACTGGCGATTGAAGTCGAAATCCTTGAGCACATAAAGCTGGAACCACAGCGGCCCCTGTACGGCTCGCGCCATGCCTTCGATGCTGGCCGTAGCCATGGTGGAGAGCGTGTAGGGGATGCTGCGAGCGGTTGCCGCCCTCGCGATGGCAATGTCGGCTCCGGGCCTGATCAGCGCGCAGGAGCCCATCGGGCTGATCACCAGCGGTGTTGGCAAGGTCTCGGACCAGAGCGTCGTGGAAACGTTCGGATGCGAAACATCGGTAAGCACGCGCGGCAAAAGTCTGATCTTTTCGAAATCGCTTCGATTGGCTTTGAGGGTGAGTTCTTGCCCCGCCCCGCCATCGATGAATTCGAAGACGGATTTCGGCAGACGACGACGGGCAAGCGTGCGAAAGTCCTCGACCGAAATCTGGCGATCGAGAGCGCCCATCTCAGGTCTGGACCCTGTGCCGGCCGGCGATGAATATCCGGCGCATGAGCGTCTGGCCGACCTTGCCAGGTCCAACAAGATTTATCCTTGGCTTGGTCATATCAGTCGCGCCCGGCAGCGAGCCGGTCGCAGACCGAACGGGTTATCTCGCTGGTCGACGCCCTGCCTTTCAGATCGGCGCTCAGAAGCCCGTTGGCCAGGCAGTCCTCGGTCACGCGACGGATGCGCGCTGCGGCCTGGTTGAGTCTCTCGTCGCCATGCTTGTGGCCGAGCCAGTCGAGCATCGAGGCTGCCGACAGGATCGTCCCATACGGATTGGCGATACCCTGGCCGGCAATGTCGGGCGCCGAGCCGTGCGCGGCCTGGAAGAAGCCGTTGGCCGCGCCGATCTCGGCTGAAGGCGCCATGCCCATCCCGCCCACCGTCGCGGCGGCGAGGTCGGACAGGATGTCGCCGAACATGTTCTCGCTGACGATGACGTTGAAATGACCCGGTTTCACCACGAGATACATCGCCATGGCGTCGACCAGCGCGTGCTCGGTCGCGATATCGGGATAGTCCTTCGCCACTTCGTCGAAGACGGAGCGAAAGAAGGCATAGCTGCGCAGCACGTTGGCCTTGTCGCAGCAGGTCACCCGGCGCACGCCGTCACGGGGCGCGCCGCCCGACTGGCGCGCCAGTTCGAAGGCCTTGCGTGCGATGCGCTCGATGCCGGAGCGGGTCTGCACCAGCGTGTCGACCGCCACTTCGCCGCGCAACAGCGCGCCCGATCCCCGCGCGGCGTAAAGCCCTTCGCTGTTCTCGCGCAAGATGATGTAGTCGATATCGCCGGCCTTCACTCCGCTCAACGGGCTCGGCACGCCCTCGAAAAGCCTGACGGGGCGGATATTGGCATAGAGATCGAGTTCGAAGCGCAGCCTCAGCGTGAAATCCAGGCCTGCTTCGGTCCCATCGGGATGGATGACGCCCGGCAAGCCGCCCGCACCATGCAGGATGGCGTCCGCCTCGCGGCAGGCCTGGAAGGTCGGCTCGGGAAAGCTCTGGCCGGTCTTCAGGAAATGCTCGGCTCCGGCCGGGTATTCGCTGAAGTGCAAGGGGCTGCCGGGACCGAGCGCTGCTTTCACCACTTGAACCGCTGCGGCGCAGACTTCCGGGCCGATGCCGTCGCCATGCACCACGGCGATTTCGTAGACAGGCTTCATCGCCAACTCCCAAATGGTCTAACGCTCAGATGCACTTGCCGCCATCGACGTTGAGGTCGACGCCGGTGATCATGCTGGCCTCGTCGGAGCACAGGAATGCCGCGGCGTTGCCCATGTCCGCCGGCGTAGACAGCCTGCCGATCGGAATGGTGGCGACGACGCGGGCGCGGTTCTCCTCGCCGGAGCCGATGAAAGTGGACAGAAGTGGCGTGTCGCCGGCAACCGGATTGATGGCGTTGACGCGGATGCCGAAGGGGGCGAGTTCCACGGCCATGGCCCGGGTGGCGGCAATCGCCCAGCCTTTGGAAGCATTGTACCACGTCAAATTCGGGCGCGGCGAGACGCCCCCGGTGGAGGCGACGTTGAGGATGGCGCCTGATTTGATGGATTTGAAATGCGCAACGACCGCACGGGCGCCATTGTAGATGGATCGCATGTTGACGTTGGCGATCCGGTCGAACATCTCTTCGTCCATCGTCTCGAGCGCCAAGGGCGGCTGGGCCACGCCGGCATTGTTGACCAGTATGTCGAGACCGCCAAAGGCCGAGCGGGCCAGGTCTGCCGCCGCTTCGAAGCTTCCGAGTGTCGAGACGTCGCCAGTGATTGGCCGCACATTTTCGCCGGCTTCGGCAGCAACGCGGGCCGCGGCGGCCTCATCACGGTCCATCAAAACGACCAGCGCACCTTCGGTGACGAATTTCCTGACGATGCCTTCGCCAAATCCCGAACCGCCGCCCGTGACGATAGCGACCTTGCCAGCAAGTCTCATATCTGTTCCTCCGTTGCCGGCACCATCGGGGAAGTCGCGTGCATTGCACAGTCCGATTATCTGAACGCCCTTTTAGCTTTCCTTGTTTGAGGTCGACCGGCGTGGGAGTCATAGTCGCCACGGAATTGTGAGGAGGAAGAGATGACGCTGAATTTCGACCCGCGGGCGAAGGCCACGGCGCTCTACCATGGCGAATTCCGGCCGATGTTCGTCGGCGGCAAGTGGGTTTCGGCACAATCCGGCCAGGAGATGCAGGCGCTCAACCCGGCGACTGGCGAAGTGCTGGCCACGGTGCCGCGTGGCTCGGCGGCCGACATCGATGCGGCGGTGGCCGCTGCGCGCACGGCCTTCGAAGGGCCGTGGTCAAAATTCTCGCCCTACGAGCGGCAGTGCGTGCTTCTGCGCATCGCCGATCTCTTCGAGACCCATTGGGAAGAACTCAGCGTTTCCGACACTCTCGACATGGGACTGCCGATCACGCGCACGCTCGCCAACCGGCGGCGCGTCATCGGCATGCTGCGCTTCTATGCGGGCATGGCGACCGCGCTGCATGGCGAATCCATAGACAATTCGATCCCCGGCGAGATCGTCTCGTTCACAAGGCGCGAGCCGGTAGGCGTTGTCGGCGCGATCATCCCCTGGAACGCTCCGACTGCGGCGTCGATCTGGAAGATCGCGCCGGCGCTCGCCACCGGCTGCACCATCGTGCTGAAGCCCTCGGAGGATGCTTCGTTGACGCCGCTGCTGATCGCCAGGCTGATGCAGGAGGCCGGCGTTCCCGACGGCGTCGTCAACGTCGTCACCGGCACCGGGACAGAGGCCGGGGCGCGGCTCGCTGAACATCCCGACGTCAACAAGATCGTCTTCACCGGCTCGACGCTGACCGGCCAGGCCATCGCGCGGGCGGGCGTGACCAACCTCAAGCGCGTTTCCCTGGAGCTCGGCGGCAAATCACCGATCATCGTCTGCCGCGATGCCGACATCGACAAGGCGGTTCCGGTCGCCGCGATGGCTGTGTTCGTGCATTCGGGCCAGATCTGCATCGCCGGTTCGCGGCTTTTCGTGGCCCGCGAAATCCATGACGAATTCGTGCGCCGGGTCGCCGAGTTTGCCGGCAGGCTTCGCATCGGCCATGGCATCGAGGCGGAAACCGAAATCGGCCCGCTCATCAATGCCAGGCAGGCCGGCAAGGTGGTGGGCTATATCAAGGCCGGCCGCGACGAAGGCGCGGAACTGATGGCGGGCGGCTCGCGACTGACCGGCGGGCCCTACGACGGCGGCAATTTCATCGCGCCGACTGTCTTCGGTGCGGTGTCGGACAAGATGACCATCGCGCGTGAAGAGATCTTTGGTCCGGTGATTTCGGCGATGCCGTTCGACACGCTCGACGAAGCCGTGGCGCGGGCCAATGCGACGCCCTATGGCCTGGCGGCCGGCATTTTCACCAGTCATCTTGGCACCGCCCACAAGCTCGCCCGCCGCATCAAGGCCGGCTCGGTATGGGTCAACATGTACCACGCCATCGACCCGGCGGTGCCGTTCGGCGGCATGAAGATGTCCGGCTACGGCCGCGAGGGCGGCATCGAACATCTGCATGAATATCTGGAGACCAAGTCGATCTGGATCCAGACCGACTGAGGGTGCGCTGATATTCAGGAGAGGCCGGGCTGCCAATGGCGGCGTTCCCAACGCACCATTCTCGGCGCTCGTGCAAGGTGCCTGTCCGAAGGCGCGACGCTCAGTTTGCCAGTTCGCGCAAATTGGTGCGGATGAGGTTCATCAGCTGTTCGGAGAAGGAGTGGTGCACATAGCCCCGCGCGGTGATGATGCCGACCGAGCGGTGGGCGTCGCGATGGTCGATCGGCACCACCCGCATACGCTCGTCATTGCGCGAAATGGCGATGCCGGGCACCACGCAGACGCCAAGTCCCGAACACACCAGCGCCACCGCCGTCTGTGCGCTTTCGACCTCGTATTGCGGCTTGAACTCGATGCCTTCCGCCGCCGTCAGCCGATCGACAAGGCCGCGCACGGCGGTCTTGCGGCTGAGCAGGATGAGCGGATAGCGCAGCAGGTCCGAGAGCAGCAGCTTCTTTTCGCCACCGTATATTTCCGTGGGGATGCAGGCCATCAGCGGATCGTCGAGGATGGACTCGAACTGGAAGTCCGTCAGGTTTGGCAGTTCGGGGCCGATGTAGAACTCGACCTCCTGCTGTTGCAAAAGGCCAAGCGCGGCCTGCGGCGGGCTCTCGATGACCTCGACGATGCTGCGTGGATAGCGCAACTTGAATGTCGCCAGGATATCGCCCAGCCGGCTTGCCGCGAGCGTCGGGGCGCAGGCGATCTGCACTTTGCCCTTGCGCCGAGCGGCGACCTCCGTCAGGCGGTCGAGGCTGGTCTGCACCTGAGACATCACGTTGGCGATCTCCTCGAACAGGATCTGGCCTTCCGGCGTCAGGCTGGCACGCTGTGCGGTGCGGATGAACAGCGAGATACCGATCTGCTCCTCAAGGTCGCGAATCTGCATCGAGACCGCCGATGGCGAACGGTTGCTCTCCTCGGCAGCACGTCGGAAGCTGCCGTTTTCGGCGGCAAGCAGGAACGTCTGCAGAAGTTTGAGGTTGACGCTGGGCATATCCGCTCGGGCAGGGTGATCTGACCCCTGACCTATTCAGACGCGGAACCGATTGCAAGGCAATAGGGCAGGCCAGACATTGGTCCTGGCTTGGCCGGCAAAAGTGTCTCTCTTGTCGAGCCGCTCAATGAACCGCGGCGAACATGACGCGTTCCTCGGTGGCCTCCGAAAGCATCATCTCCTCGACAACGCGGCCGCGCTTGACCACCAGAATGCGATCCGAAACGGCGAGAATTTCAGGCAGGTAGGACGAGATGACAACGACGGCCATGCCTTGCTCGGCGAGATCGCTGATGAGCTGGTGGATCTCGACGATGGCGCCGACGTCGACCCCGCGTGTCGGCTCGTCGAAGATCACCAGCCTCGGCTTCTGAATCAGCGATTTGGCGATCACGACCTTTTGCTGGTTACCGCCGGAGAGCTCGATCATCCGGGCTCGGTCGCTGGTCTGCCGCAGGCTCAGACGTTCGCCCCATTCGCGGGCAAGTTGCCTGGCTCGCGCCAGCGACACCATGGAGACGGGATTGGCGCCCTCGGTCAGTTCACCCATTTGCAGGTTCTCGCCCGCGGTCATGGTTTCGAAGAAACCGTCGACCTTGCGATCCTCGGTGACATAGACGATGCCGTCGCGCACCGCAGGCCTGGGCACCCGATAGCGCACCGACTTGCCGAGCAGGCGGATCTCGCCGCCGTGGAAGATGTTGCGCTTCAACAGTCCGGCGACGACCTTGGCCATTTCGGTGCGGCCGGCGCCGACAAGGCCGAACATGCCGGTGACCTGGCCCGAAAACACCGAGAAGGAAGAGTTGCGCACCAGGCCGGCGCAGGACAGATTCTCGACCGAAAGCACCTTGTCGCCGTAGGGGCGCGCCGTGCGCTTGACCTCGCCATGCAGCGTTTCGGTGAGCGTGCGGCCGACCATGGCCTGCACGATCGAGGCGCGGGTGAAGCCCTTGGCCTCGCCGGACGCGACGATCTCGCCATCGCGCATGACCGTGATGCGGTCAGCGACGGCAAGCGCCTCTTCCAGCGCATGGGTGATGAAGATGACGGCGATGCCCTCCTTCACCAGCCGCTGCAAAAGTTTGAAGAAGTGGCTCTTCTCTTCAGGCGTCAGCGTCGCGGTCGGCTCGTCGAAGATGATGACGCGGGCCTTGTGGTGGACGGCGCGCGCGATCTCCACCATCTGCTTGTGCGCCGCGCCCAGCGTGCTGACCTGCGCGGACGGGTCGACCTGGAAGCCCATGCCGGCGAGGAACTGCCGCGCCTGAATGTAGAGGCCGCGCAACCGGTTGAACATCTTCTCTTCGCCGAGATAGAGATTCTGCGCTACGGTCATGGCCGGCACCAGGTTGGTTTCCTGGAACACCATGGCGATTCCGGCGCGCAGCGCTTCGGCGGGCGTGGCGAAGGACACATCCTTGCCGTCGAAGGTCATCTTGCCCTCGGTCAGCTTGAAGACACCGGCCATGACCTTGGTCAGCGTCGACTTGCCGGCGCCGTTTTCCCCGAGCAGCGCGTGGATTTCGCCTTTGCGCAGGTCGAAATTGACATTCTTGAAGGCCGGAATGCGCGCGAATGCCTTGGCGGCATCCCTGAGTTCAATGATGTTGGCGTCCGACATCGCTTAGCCTCGCTTGCCGCTGGCGGCGCTCGCCACGCGCACGATCCTCGATCCGCCGCGCGAGGCGACCAGCAGATCATCGCCCAGCTCGCAGGCGCTCAGCGTCCCGTGCACCTTGCCGTCTGCGCGCGAATGGAAACTCGACAGCGGCTTCATGTTCTGGTCGCAAAGAACCACCAGCCCGTAGGACCTTGTCACCGCGTATGGCTTCAGCACGTTCATCTGCTTCAACTGGCTGCCTTGCATGGGCTCGCGATAGTCGCGCCATGAGCCGAGCGACGGCGCCATCCAGTAGGCCTCCGGGACTTCCGCCAGCATGCGGGTGCGGTAGGTCTCCTCGCGCAGGATGAACTCCACCAGTTGGTTGCGCACGGAATAGAAGGTCAGCCAATAGCCGGCGTTGAAGGCCGGGGCGATGCGGGCGGGGTAGGCCGGCAGATGCTCCAGCACGGGCAGCGTCGCCGTGGTGGCAAGGTCGATCGCCAGCACGCGGTGGCGCCAGGCCTCCGAAACGTAGATGCGGTTGGAGCCGGTGGTGGCGATGCCGGCCGGCCAGGCCAAGCCGTCCCTGACAAGCTCCAGCCGGCCGTTTTTTAGATCGAGCCGCCAGACCGAACCGGACACGCTCTTCTGCATCAGGTCGCGACGCCAACCGCTCGCCGGCACTGAGGCCGAACCGTTGGCCACCAGCAAGGTGTTGCTGTCGAGGAAGGTGAGAGCGGTGATGCAGGAGAGGCGCCGAGCCTCCTCACCCGTCGCCTCGCGCCCGTCATGCAGGCCGCCGTGGACGACGACGCCCTTGCCGTCGATGGCCATCGCGGTCATGCCGCGGGCATGGGCGAGTGCGGTGATCTCGCCCGGAAATTCCTGCAAGGTTTCGGCATGGCCGTCGGCGCTAAAGCGCATCAGCCGGTTGGCGCTGCTTGCCAGAATGCCCTTTTCGGTGCGTACGAGATTGTCGGCCTCGGCGAGGCCGGCGAACGGCTCGGCTTCCTCCAGTCCTTGGTTGGGCAGCAACGGCCCGTCGAGCGTCGGCACGGTCACTGCCCACTCGCCACGGCCGAGAAAGCGGTCAAGAAGCTGGCTCAAACCGCTCATGGCTTTTTGCCCCAGTAGGAATCCGAGCTGAACCAGTCGGGATCGACGCCTTTCAAGGGCAAGGTGCCCATGCGGTTGTTGAAGATGCCGCAGAGATAGAGGATGCCCTTGTGCTCGCGCATCGAGGTGATCATCGGATGCTTCTCGCCGGCCTGGTCCCACAGGCTTTCGAGAATCTGGCCGTTCTCGTCGAAGCGCAGCACGCAGCCGGTGTTGAGATTGGGCATCAGCCACGCGTCTTCCGATACGCGCCGCGCCATGCGACGGCGGAAGCTCGGCATTTCAAGCGAGAGATCCAAGGCCGGCGTGCGCATGCCCATCAGGGCCAGCCAGTAGGTACCGTCGGAGGCGCGGTTGATGTTGTCGGGATAGCCGGGCAAGCCCTCGATGACGCGCTCGACCTGGCCCTTCTTCGGGCCATCGAAATAATAGCGGCTGATGCGGCAGGCCCAGCTTTCGGCGAACAGCACCGACTGGCCGTCGAAGGCCGTGCAAATGCCGTTGGGGAAGACGAGGTTCGACAGCAGTGTGCGTGTCGAACCGGATTTGGGATCATGGACGATGATGCGTCCGTTGCCGCGGCTTTCCAGCGCGTCGGCATACCAGTCATGCATTTCGAAGCGCACGGTGGCTTCCGAAAAGACGATGCGGCCGTCCGGAAGAATGTCGCAGTCGTCGGCGAGCTTCATGGTCGAGTCGTCGACCACCGAGGTCAGTGAGCGGTTGGTTTCGGCGGTCAGCAGCTTTACGTCGCCGGCCGGCGAGACCTGATAGAGGCCCATGCCGGCGACGCAGATGACGAGATTGTCGTCGCGGTCGAAAGCCATGCCGAGCGGCGAGCCGCCAATATGTGCGAACACTTCGCTATCGGTATAATGGGGCGGCTGGAAGCGCAGGATCTCGCCCTGGCGGCTGCCGGTGTAGAGACGGTCCTGCCGGTCGAAGATCACATCCTCCGCGCCGTCGAGAACGCCGAGGCCGATGACGCCGACGTCCTTCAACCGGTCATTCACCGCCATTGGCGCGCCGGGCGCGGTCGAGATCGCCTGCGGCATCTTGGCGAAGGTTGGCGAGATGTAGACGCTGCGCAGGATCTTGTGGCGGTTCTTCACCCAGCGAACGTCGAGAAGCACCGACAAAAGCAGCACGATGCCGAGGATCAGGAAATTGACCGGGCCGGGCACGGCCAGCGCAAGCAGACTGTTCGACAGGACAAGCACGAAGACGGTGCCCATCAGCGCCTTGGCGACCGAGCCGCGCCCGCCGCCTAGCGAGATGCCGCCGAGCACGGTCGCGGTCAACACCTGCAGTTCGAGACCGGTGCCGATGTCGGAAGCGGCACTGCCGATGCGGGCCGAGAAGAAGAAGCCGGAGAGCGCCACCAGTACCGAGCACAAGACATAGGCGCTGAACAAGATGAAGCGCACATTGATGCCGGCATTGTAGGCAGAGCGGCGCGCGCCGCCGACCGCGAACAGCCGCCAGCCATAGCGGGCGCGCGACATCACGAGATGGATGATCAGCGCGATGACGACGAAGACCACAAAGGACGTCGGCACGCCCCGGATCGTACCGAAACCAAGAAAATCATAGGCCGGCGAATCCGGACCGCTGGTGACGATCCGGGTCGAGACCTGGGGAAAGACGATGTCGAAGGTCGAGCGGTAGATGATGAGCGTCACCAGCGTGGTGAGAAACGCCCGCATGCGCAGGAAGCCAACCAGGAAGCCGTTGATGGCGCCGCAAACGACGCCGAGGCCCAGGCACGCCAACAGGCCGGTACCAAAGCTCCACTGCTCGACATTCATCCCATAGAGCGTGACCAGCACGGCGAGCGCGAAGGTCGACCCGACAGACAGATCGATGCCGCCTGACACCATGACGATGGTCATGCCGAGCACCACAAGGCCAAGCTCGGCGGTCTGGCCGCTGAGATTGGTCAGCGTCGCCAGATCGAAGAAGCCTGGCACGATCGAGCCGAAGATCGCGCACAAAATGACCAGCGCCGTGAAGGGGATGACGCTGTCGATCCACTTCTTGGTCAGAATCTCCCCGACCACGTGGTCGGGGAGCAGGCGGTAGCGCCAGCGCACAAGGCTTTCAGCCATGCTCATCAAGGAAGTCCGTTACTTGAGCTCGTCCAGCTTCCAGCAATTCCTGCCGGTCGCATTGGCCTTGTCGACGCGGGTGATCGGACCGAAGAAGATGGTCTTCTCGCTACCCGCCTGCCGGCCGGACTGCTGCAGCAGCTCGGAAATCTGTTGTGCTGCGATCTCGGCCTGGATGGGGGCATTAAAGTTGAAGATCACATCGAGCAGCCCGTTCTTGATGCTCTCGCAGCCCGTGGCGCTGCCCGCGCCATTGGTAACGATCGTCACCTGGTCCTGCTTGCCGGCGGCCACGACGGCGGCGCCGGCGCCGACCTCGGCATTATCCCAGATGCCCATGATGCCGCACAGGTCCGGATGTTGCTGGAGCACCGTCTCGGTGATCTGGCGGGCCTTTTCGCTCATGTAATCGGCCGGCTGGTCGGAGACGAGCTGCAGCTCGGGATTGGCCTTCAGCACCTCGTCGATGCCGGTGCGCATGTAGATGTTGGCGGCACCCGTCTGGACGCCGGCGAGCCAGACCACCTTGTGCGAGACGGCATTGGGCCCGGTGCAGTGCTTGGCCAGTTCGCCCATTTCGAGACGGCCCATTTCGATCCAGTCGTTGCCGACATAACTGTCCGTCTGGGTGGCCGACTGCATGTTGACTTGCAGCACCTTGATGCCGGCCGCCTGCGCCTGTTTCAACAGGCGTGCGTAGGTCTGGACGTCGGGGTTCTGCACGATGATCAGGTCCGGCTTCTCGGCGATGGCGCCCTGCATGGCGCGAATGCCGGCATTGGTGTCGCCGGAGGGATCGCGCACTTCGAGGCTGAAGCCGTAGCGAGCGGCGTGACGCTGCCACACCACCACCCAGGCCTGGTTGAGGTCCATGCCCTGCGAGATTGGCACGAAGATGACCTTCTTGCCCTTGAGCGCCTCGAGATAGGTGGAGCGGCCGACCTGATCGGTTTCCTGCGCCGTGGTGATTTTCGCCGCGCCCAGCAGCGCCAGCGCTGTCATGCCCGCGAGCAGGCAATTCTTGAACAACTTCATGGTATCCTCCCAGATTTATGTCTCGGTTCTTGTTTCAGATGTCGCCGCTTTGCGAGGTCTGCTCGTCGCGCGGATTGATGATGGCGTCGATCGCCAGCGCGCCCAGCAGGATCACGCTCTTGATCAGGTTCTGGCTGGTGTAGCTGAAGTTCAGGATCGTCATGCCGTTGGTCAGGATGCCGACCAGGATGGTGCCGACGATGACGTTGCGTACGCCGCCCTGGCCACCGGAGAGGCCGATGCCGCCCAGCACGACGACCAGCAGCACGTCGTAGATCAGGCTGGAATTGTAGAGGCGCGTGTCGATGCCGGTGACCAGCCCCAGCATGATGATGCCGGCGATATAGGCAATGAGGGCGCTGATGACATATTGCGTCACGATGATCGGGCGCGTCGGCAGCCCGGTCGTGCGGGCCGCGTTCGGGTTGTCGCCAGTAGCATAGACCAGCCGGCCGAAGCGGGTCTTCCTCAGGAAAAAGCCCATGAGCGCGGCCACCGCCGCGAAGATGATCACCGACATCGGGATGCCGAGGATGGTTCCGTTGCCGACGAATTTCAGCCAGCCGATATCGGAGGGGGCATAGAGCACGTCGGACGCAAAGACGATGCGGCCAGAGCCGTAGACCGAGGACGCGATGGCAAGGGTGGCGAAGATCGGCGGAATTTCGGCCACCGCCACCATGACGCCGGTGAACAGGCCGATGGCCGCGACCAGGATGGCCCCGAAGACGACGGCCAGCGTGAAGTCGACGCCCCAGGTGGAGATCCAAATACTGAAGGCGACGCCGACGACCATCACCGCCACCATGGTCAGGTCGATGCCGCGCCCAACGACGATGAGCCCCATGCCGACGGCCAGCGTGCCCAGGATCGAGACATTCTTGAGAATGGCAAGGATGTTGCCTTGGCTCAGGAAATTGTTGAGCGTCGCCGAGAACACCAGGAAGAGGACGGCCGAGATCGCGCCGACGACGAGTTCCTGGGACATTTTGATGCCCAAGCGCGCGGTGTCGGATTTGCCCGAACCAGCCAAGTCAGTTCCTCCCTCGCTGCCGGTTTGAACCAGCGGCGTGCCAAAGCGGCCTTGCCCCAGGGCTTTGCCGCGACGACGTTCCTCCACAGCCCTAAGCCGGCTGCTTGCGTAAAGACCATCGCGGCTCAGGGCGGCAGGGGCAATTTCGATTTTCTGATGCGCTGTGCAGTTCGTCAGTGTGGAAAAAGAGGATGAGGAATCGTCGGTTGTGTGCTCTGCCGGATTTCACCTGTCGCAAAGCTCAGCCCGATGCCGGCAGCGTGCCGCGATCCCCGTGACGGTACTTTCCTGAGTGACGGGAGCGTCAAGTAAGGCACAAGCGGGCCCTGCTCTCCCTGGGTTTCCGTCCTACAGGCCGTTTCCATCGATCATCGCCATCAGGCAATCGCCAGCTTGTGTGCCGCTGATGCCCAGATCACGCACGCTGTTCATGTGGTTTCGGTCATTCAGGCGGAGGTCGCTGACAGGGTGCCCCTGCGCGCGCAAGCGCTTTCCGAAGTCGGCGGCCTGCTGGTGAAAAGGTGACGTTTCCTGATCTCCGACGAGAATGGTCGCTGCCGTCTCCGGGTCATGCCACCGCGTCATTGGGGTGAAGGCAGCTGCCTCCTCATCGGTGATGCCGATTAACGGCTGGAGGAAGGAGGTCTGAAGGGGCTTCAGGTCGTAAAGGCCGCCTAGCAGCAGCGCCGCACGTATGCGCGACGGCATTGGCGCCTTTTCGAACAGGAATGTGGCCAGGTGCGCACCCGCCGAATGACCACTTACGCTTAGCCGGGCAGGGTCGCCGCCATGGGCGGCTATATTGTCCAGCACCCATTGTTTGGCACGCCGGATCTGGTCGACGATTGCCGCCATCCTGAATTCGGGCATCAGCGCATAATCGACGATGACCGCGATCGCCCCAGCTTTGGTGACTGTGTTCGCTACATAAGAATAGTCGCTTCTGGAGAACATGCGCCAGTAGCCACCATGGATGAAGATGTGCACGGGAAGATCCCTGCGCACGCCGGGCGGAAAGAACAGGTCCAACCTTTCGGCCTCGCCCTCGCCATAGGCGATACCCGCCGACATCGGCAGGGTCGCCCGGGTTTCGGCGCTGCGAGTCACTATGTCGGTCACGATATCGTCAAAATCGGCCACATGGTCGCGCGTGCGGAAAGGGTCCTTTGACATGACTGCCGGTTCAGAAGGTGACGGCAATATATTTAGCCTCCATGAACTCGGCGATGCCGTGGTGCTGGCCGCCTTCGCGGCCAAGGCCGCTCTGCTTGACGCCTCCGAATGGTGCGGCCGGATCCGACATCAGTCCCCGGTTGAGGCCGATCATGCCGGCCTCGATCCCCGACGCCACCCGCATGCCGCGCCCAACATCGCGTGTGTATATATAAGCGGCCAGGCCATATTCCGTGTTGTTGGCATGCGCGATGGCCTGGGCCTCGGTGTCGAAGCGTGTGATAGGTGCCACCGGGCCGAAAATCTCCTCGTGCGCCATCTCCGCATCGGGCGGCACATCGGACAGCACTGTGGGCGGATAGAAGAATCCTTCTTCCTCCGAAATCGCCCCGCCGCAAAGCACCTTGGCTCCCCGGCCCACCGCGTCCTTGACCAGGCGGTCGATCTTGTCGACAGCCTTTCTGGTGATCATCGGCCCGCACTCGGTGTCGGCATTCGGGCCCGCCCCCACCTTAAGTGCCGCCATGCGCTTGCGGAGCCCGTCGGCAAAAGCATCATAGATTCCCGATTGCACATAGAGGCGATTGGCGGCGGTGCAGGCTTCGCCGGCGTTGCGCATCTTGGCGATCATCGCGCCATCGAGGGCGGCGTCGAGATCGGCATCGTCGAAGACGACGAACGGGGCATTGCCGCCGAGTTCCATCGAACACGAAATGACATGCTTTGAAGCCTCGCCGAGCAAGGTTCGGCCGACACCCGTCGATCCCGTGAAGGACAGCTTCCTGACCCGCGGATCGGCAAGCATGGCCGAAGTCAGCGGCCCAGGACTGGTCGTGGTCAGCACGTTGACGACGCCGGCAGGCACGCCGGCTTCGCTGTAGAGTGCCGCCAGCGCATAGGCCGTCAGCGGTGTTTCGCTGGCCGGCTTTAGGACGACAGTGCAGCCTGCCGCCAGCGCCGGCGCGATCTTGCGGGTCGCCATCGCGGCCGGAAAATTCCACGGTGTGATCAGCACGCAAATTCCGATCGGCTCATAATCGACCACGATCCGGTTGGTGCCGGATGGCGCGGTGCCGAATTCACCGGTGATCCGGACCGCCTCTTCGGCATTCCAGCGGAAGAACTCGGCGGCATAAGCCACTTCGCCGCGCGCGTCGCGCAGCGCCTTGCCGTTCTCCAGCGAGATCAGCATGGCGAGCGTTTCGGAGCGTTCGACCATCAGTTCGAAACAGCGCCTGAGGATTTCCGAGCGTTTGCGCGGCGCAGTTTCCCGCCATCTCCTAGCTGCTTTGGCCGCCGCCTCGACGGCGGCGGTGGCGTCCTCGACCGTCGCATCGGGAACCGCCGCGATCACCGCCCCGGAGGAGGGATCGACGACATCGATGAGCCGACCGTCGGAGGACGACCGCCAAGTGCCGTCGATGTAGAGTCCGTGCGAAAAACCGCGCACGTCATAGCCATCCTGGTCGAGTTGCTGAGCGTTCAAATTCATCGCTTTGTTCCGTTTCTCACATAACGCAGGCGGCGAGGTCGCCGTCATGGGCGGCCTGGACGAGGCGTCGCATCGTGCCGAGATCGAACGCACGCGGATTGTTCTTGATCAGGCGGTCGATGCCGAGCGCTTGCTCTGCGGTCCAGTCAAGCTTATCGGCAGGGAGGCCCAGATCCGCCAATGTTGGCGTAATACCGATCGCCGCGAACAATCGCCTGATCTCCTCGATCGTGGCGGCTGCCATCTCGTCGGCGGTTCGCGCCTTGGCCTCCAAGCCAAGTGCCGCGCCGATCTCTGCCATCTCGTGAGCGGCGACGCGGCTGTTATAGGTCATCACGTAAGGCATCATTGTGGCCACGCCCAAACCATGGGCGGTGTGGGTGAGGGCGCCTGCCGGGTATTGCACGGCATGCGCCGCCGCCGTGCCGGCGGTGCCGAACGCGCAGCCCGCCGCCAGAGCGCCCATCATGACATCGGCACGCGCGTCGGCATCCGTGCCGTCGCTGCAGGCTTTCTCCAGACTCCGGCCAAGCAGCTTTATCGCGAGCAACGCGAAATGGTCTGTCAGCGCAGTCTTGCCGATGAAGACATGCTGTTGCGGGAGATTGGGGTCTTCACCGCGCCGCATGGCGGTGAAGGCCTCAATCGCATGGGTCAAAGCGTCGGCGCCGGCGATCGCGGTCAGGCCAGGCGGACAGGTCATTGTCAGCTCGGGATCGCACAGAGCGACCGCGGCGATAAGGTGAGGGCTCGATATGCCGACCTTGAGCGTCCGGTCCGGGTCGGAAATCACCGCGACCGGCGTCACCTCGGAGCCGGTGCCGGCCGTGGTGGGTACGGCGATCAGCGGCAGTGTCTGACCCGGCACCTTGAACTCCCCGTAATAGTCCTGGAGCTTGCCGCCATGGCTGAGCAGCAGGGTGGCGCATTTGGCGAAATCGAGACAGCTGCCGCCGCCGATGCCGATCACCATATCCGGCCCGAACCCCTTCGCTTCCTCGACGCAGACGCCGACCGTATCGCGTGGCACGTCGGGCAGAACACGATCATGCACCAGGACCTCGATCGAGGCTGACTGAAGGGACTTGATGATGTCGGCGAATACCGTTGTGCCCGCGAAACGCTCGTCGGTGCAGACCAGCGCGCGTCGGCCGAACCGGGCGGCGACCGTCGGCAGCACATGGCGTTGCCCCTTCCCGAACAGGATTTCACGCGGCAACCGCAGGGCGGCGAAGAGGGTCATGATTGGTCCTTTGACGGCTGCTGACTGGAAACGGAGGCATTGAACTCGGTCTGGATCGGACGGTTTAAGAGTGTGTCTCTCGCACTTAAAAGATATCCGCTTTAAAATCGTATAGGATATAGGATTGCATCCGCGGAACCATCGTGTTAGCAGTCCTCACTGTCAAGAGGCAAAATATGCAGACCGCAAACTTACCCGACCCAAGCGACGCCAGCATTGGAGCTGGTCGCATCCAGCGCGCCAACAGTCTCGTCGAAGATGTCTATGAAGCCATCTTCGCGCAGTTGATGGCGCTGAAGATCCCCCCCGGCTCGCGCATCACAGTCGACAGCTTGGTCAAGGAATTCAACGTCTCGCACACGCCGATCCGGGAAGCCCTCGGACGGCTCGAAGGCGAAGGCCTGGTGCTCAAGACGCATCTGATTGGTTATCGTGCCGCGCCCCAGATCACCCGGCGCCGTTTCGACGAATTATACGAGATGCGTCTGCTGCTCGAGCCGCATGGCGCCGCAAAGGCCGCCGCAACGATGGACGACGCCAAGCTCGATCTGTTGCTCGAAGCTGCCGGCGTGATGTCACGCCGCGAAGGCAAGGATGATCGCGTGCGCTATTCGAATTTCGCCAGGCAGGATGCGATCTTCCACGACAAGATCATGGAGTTTTCTCAAAACGAACTCATCCGCGAGACGTTGAGCCACCAGCACACGCACTTCCACATCTTCCGCCTGATGTTCCATGCACGCGTGACCGAGGAGGCGCTTGACGAACACGAGGCGATCCTTGCCGCGTTCGGCTCGGCCGATCCCGATGCCGCCGAAAAGGCGATGCGCATCCATATAGAGCACTCGCGCGATCGCCTGCTCCCGGCATTCGATTGAGGTCGGAACGGATGTCCATTGCCGCGAATATCGCCGGGGAGGGCGGGAGCACGTTGTCCAGCGAAGCGCCTGGTTCGCTTGAACCGGTGCTGCGCGCCCAGGAATTGTCCAAGCAATACGGCCCAGTGACGGTGCTGTCGGACGTCACCCTGGACGTCCTGCCGGGAGAGATCCACGCCATCATTGGCGAGAACGGTGCCGGCAAGTCGACGTTGATGCGGCTGCTGTCCGGCTATGTCGAGCCAAGCCACGGCACGTTGTCGATGAACGGACACGCGGTGAAATTTGCCAAGCCTGCCCAAGCACAGGATGCCGGTATCGCTTTGGTTCATCAGGAGATCCTGCTCGCCGAGGGGCTCACGGTCACCGACAATCTGTTTCTCGGGCGAGAGCTTTCGCGTGGCCATGTCGTGGATGACCGCACCATGCGCCGGCTGGCAACCGAGAAACTGGCGCAGATCGGCTGCGCGGTCTCGCCAAGGGCACTGGTGCGCGACGTTTCGCTGGCAGACCGGCAGATGGTGCAGATCGCTCGCGCCCTGCTTGACGACCACAAGGTGGTTATCTTCGACGAGCCGACCGCCGTTCTGACCGGTGGCGAGGTCGAGCGCCTGCTGGAGATCGTCCTGCAACTGAAGGCTCACGGCACCGCCGTGCTCTATATCAGCCACCGGTTGGATGAGGTGCAGCGGGTCGCAGACAAAGTGACCGTTCTGCGCGACGGCAAGATGGTCGGCACCTATCCCGGCAAGACGCTGAGCCAGATGGACATGGCGCGGCTGATGGTCGGGCGCGAACTGGCAGCGCTCTATCCTGAGAGAACCGCAGCGCCTTCGGATGTACCGATGCTGAGCGTGAGGAACGCCTCCGTTCCCGGCTATGTGGAGGACGTGTCGTTCACGGTCCACAAGGGCGAGATCCTGGGGTTCGCCGGTATGGTCGGCGCAGGCCGAACCGAACTCTTCGAGGGCATTATCGGCTTGCGCCCGGCAGTTGCCAAGATCGAACTTGAGGGCAAGTCGGTCCATTTCCAATCGCCGCGCGCGGCGATCGACGCCGGCGTCGGTTACCTGACCGAGGATCGCAAGGGCAAGGGACTGCTGCTGCAAGAGCACCTGGCGCCTAACCTGACGCTGTCGGCGCTCGATGTGTTTCATCCCGGCCTCTCGATGGGTCGGCGCCGCGAAGCGCAAGCCCTGGAACAGGCCGTGGAGACATATGACATCAGGCTGAAGAGCCTCGGCGCCAAAGCGGCCCAGCTTTCCGGGGGCAATCAGCAGAAGCTGCTGCTGGCGAAGGTGCTGCTGACCGATCCTTCGGTGGTCATTATCGACGAGCCCACGCGTGGCATCGACATCGCCAACAAGGCGCAGATCTATGCCTTCATCCAGGAGCTTGTGGCCAAGGGCAAGGCCTGCATCGTCATCTCTTCGGAGATGCAGGAATTGATCGGCATCTGCGACCGCATCCTGGTGATGCGCGAAGGCCGCATCACCGGCGAGGTCAGTGGCGCCGAAATGACCGAAAGCAATGTGGCGGTACTGGCGACCAGTGGCCCCAAGCAAGGGCCAAAAGCCAAGGGAGGCACAAAATGGCTGTCATGAGCGAATCCGCATCCAGGCGTCGCCCCCTCGATCTCAACATCAGTTGGACCGATATCGGGCCTTTTCTTGCGCTGGCAGCTCTGCTGGTGGTCGGTTACCTCATCAACCCCGATTTCCTGTCCGCCACCAACCTCGCCAACGTCATCACCCGCAGCGCCTTCATTGCTATTATCGCGGTCGGCGCGACATTTGTGATCTCGTCGGGGGGGCTCGATCTTTCCGTCGGCTCGATGGCCGCCTTCATCACCGGCATCACCATCATGTTCATGAACGCGGTGGCGCCGCATGCCGGCATCTGGGCTATTCCCGCCGGTATGGCGGTTGCGATCCTGGTCGGCCTGGTGTGCGGGCTTGCCAACGGGCTCATCGTCACGGTCGGCAGGATCGAACCGTTTATCGCCACGCTGGGCACGATGGGGATTTTCCGGGCGCTGATAACCTATCTGACCGATGGCGGCACGATACCGATCGACAGGTCGTTGCGCGAGGCCTACCGGCCTGTCTATTTCGGCACGGTCGGCGGGATCCCGGTTCCAATCCTCATATCCATCGCAGTCGCCGCGGTCGCATCCTTCATCCTTTACAAGATGAAATATGGGCGCAAATGTGCGGCGGTCGGCGCCAATGAGGATGTCGCCCGTTATTCCGGCATCTCGGTGATCAGGACACGGACCGTGGCCTATATCGTCCAGGGTGTCTGTGTGGCGATTGCCGCGATCTGCTACGTGCCGCGCCTGGGCGCCGCAACGCCGACAACCGGACAGCTTTGGGAACTGCAGGTCATCACCGCCGTGGTGATTGGCGGCACCGCATTGCGCGGCGGCAAGGGCCATGTGTGGGGGACAGTCGCCGGCGCCGTCATCCTGGAACTCATCGCCAATCTCATGGTGCTCTCGGACTTCGTCTCCGAATACCTCGTTGCCGCTGTTCAGGGCGTCATCATCATCATCGCCATGCTCATCCAGCGGTTTTCGAATTCGAAATAGCGCCGCGTCCGGACCACGCGGATTAACGTTCTTGTAGGTCCAAGGGAGAAGACAATGTTCAGTAGAAAATGGATTGCGGCAGCGACACTTGGCGCGCTGCTGCTGGCCGGCCAGGCCATGGCGCAAGACAAGAAGGTCATCGCGGTGTCGATACCGGCCGCTGACCACGGTTGGACAGCGGGCATCGTCTACCACGCACAAGCGGCGGCCAAGGAAATCAACGCCGCGTTCCCGAACGTCGAAGTGGTCGTGAAGACGTCGCCGTCCGCGGCGGAGCAGGTCAGCGCGCTTGAGGACCTGTCGGCCAGCCGCAAGCTGGATGCTCTGGTGATCCTGCCTTACAGCTCGGAAGAGCTGACCCAGCCGGTCAAGGCTATCAAGGACATGGGCACGTTCATCACCGTCGTCGATCGCGGTCTGACTGACGCCTCCGTCCAGGATCTCTACCTCGCCGGCGACAATATCGCGGTTGGCACCAACACCGCCAAGTTCATGATCGACAAGCTTGGCGGCAAGGGCGACGTCGTTGTGTTGCGCGGCATTCCGACCGTCATCGACGACGAGCGCATCAAGGGCTTCCAGGACACGATCAAAGGCACTGATCTGAAAGTCCTCGACATCCAGTACGCGCATTGGAACAGCGACGAAGCCTTCAAGCTGATGCAGGACTATCTGGCCAAGTACCCGCATATCGATGCGGTGTGGGCCAATGACGACGACATGCTGCTTGGCGTGCTCGAGGCGGTCAAGCAGTCGGGGCGGACCGACATCAAGCTTGCGCTCGGTGGCAACGGCATGAAGGACATCGTCAAGAAAGTGATCGACGGCGACGCCATGACGCCGGTCGAGACGCCATACCCGCCGTCGATGATCAAGACCGCGATCTACATGACAGTCGCCAACCTGATCGGCCAGGCACCCGTCCGTGGCACCGTCAAGCTCGACGCGCCGTTGATCACCCAGGCCAACGCCAAGGAATATTACTTTCCGGATTCGCCATTCTGACCCTATCCGATTTCACAGAAAGGCAGGCGCAGTCTGCGCCTTGCCTAGCTCAAAACACTGAGAGGAAGAACCATGCCAGGCAAAAAGATACTGATGCTGACCGGTGAGTTCACCGAAGAATACGAAATCTTTGTCTATCAGCAAGCGATGGAAGCCGTCGGTCACACCATCCACGTGGTATGCCCGGACAAGAACGCCGGAGATCTGATCAAGACCTCGCTGCACGACTTCGAGGGCGACCAGACCTACACCGAAAAGCTCGGCCATTATGCGCTGATCAACAAGACTTTCTCGGAAGCCGAGAGACAGCTCGATCAATATCATGCCGTTTACTGCGCGGGCGGCCGCGGCCCGGAATACATCCGCACCGACAAGCGCGTGCAGGCGATCGTGCGCCATTTCCACGAGGCCAAGAAGCCAATCTTCACCATCTGCCACGGCGTGCAGATCCTGATCGCTGTCGACGGCGTGGTGCGCGGCAAGAAGGTCGCGGCACTCGGCGCCTGCGAGCCGGAGGTGACACTGGCGGGTGGCACCTATATCGACCTGTCGCCGACCGAGGCCTATGTGGACGGGACAATGGTTTCGGCCAAAGGTTGGACGGCGCTTGCTGCGTTCATCCGCGAATGTCTGAAGGTGCTGGGAACGGAAATCCGCCACGCATAAACTTCTGGAACCGACGCATTCGCCAAGGGATGCGTCGGTTCCCTTCAACAGCGCTTCCATATCCATCAACTCGGTCGGGATCGCGGCTCCCGAGCTACGATATAGGCGAGACACTTAAGTATTGCCGCCTGTTCCGCCGCTTTTCATCCTGCCTGTTCCACTGGTGCTGTTCGACAGGGTCGGCGCGCGGCGTTGTTTCAGCATCCGGATAGGCCGTGTCGTCGACCGTGCGGCCCCGTCGTCCCCCCGAGGCCACCTCGCTCCGGGCTTGCTTATTCGGATTGCAAGCTGCTGACATCAGTCAACGCCTGCAACGGCGCTACGCCACCGGAAATCGGGGTGCGCTTGAGTTCAGGCCCGCGTCAGTAAATCTGGCATCGCGGACAATCCAATAATCTCCCGGCGTCCGGGGCTGGTCATCGGCCTGACGAAAAGAACGGCGTCCAGGAACGATTTCGGCCGGCTGTCGTTGCCTAACATTAGGTATCCCTTATGGACTTTGCGAAATGCCGCTGTGTCAGAATCTATGCCCTCTTGAAATGACGTTCAAATGTCCTCGCTGCGGATTGGCTTTGCTGAAACCCGGGCGCTGGTTCCAGGTTGCGTCCAAATATCGCTGCGAGGGCTGTCACAGCGAAATCCGGATTACGTATCCCGACAAGATTGCACTTTTCCAGAAGTATGCGGATTCGCAGGGCGAGGTCCATCTCCCCCAAAGCATAGCTCAGTCCTGACCAGTCGTTCAGCGGCTAGGCCACGGTCCTGCCAGGAGGGCAGGCGATCTGAAGGCTGACTTCCGGCGGTAGGGTTGCCTGTAGCATGGAACGAAATCCGTTCCCTGCGGTTGGAGTTGTCCAGCTACACGCGATTGAACCGGCCTTGCCCCACAGTCAGGAGCAGTGATGCAAACATACCTGGTGGAACAAATGGAGGGGGATGACGTGGTCGCGGCGAGTAACGTCAATGCGTCCAGCCCGTTCACGGCGGCGACTATGTCAACGGGACGCCAGGTTACCCTGCGGACTTGGGAAAACAATTGGGTTCGTGTAACGGATGAGCTTGGAGGGGAAGTGTTCGCATACTGCTTCGTTTCAAGCACTGGCAAAGCGGATAGCAGCGCGCAGCCCGACACCTCTGTAAGGTAAGGTAGTCCCGCAGCCCGGGCGGGCGCAGGCTGGCCTCTTCATCTTCGAATAATTCAAGCGATTAAGACCGTCTCACGCATCATCCGAATGATTGATGAAAAGATCATGCCGCGGAGCGATAAGCGGCAACAATCCTAGCGTGGGGCCCTTATGTCTCTGGCGCATTTAGAATCTTCGAGGGCGATTCAAACGGTGCAGGCTGACTACCAAGCGGTGGTCCCTTGCCGATGGCTAAAAGCTCCCGATCATGCTCTTGACCATGGCGGGCCTGTTCTACGTCTGCATCAACGGATGGGAACTGGCTTCGCCGACGTTCCTGTCTTTGATCACCTGAGGGAGATCGCCGGGCGTTATTCCGAAAAATTAGCCGCCAGCGACGGCACCAATCGACTGACCTATTTCGAGCTTTTTCGGGCGGTCGAGGCATTGGCCGGCTGGATTGAAGCCGTCGTTCCCGACGGAAATGCGGTTGGAATACTTCAGGCCAACTCGGTCTGGTACACCGTTGCGATGCTGGCCAGCATGGCATCCGGTCGGCCGTCAGTGCCGCTTAACGTGCGAGATCCGGACTCGCGCATCAACGAAATCGTCGCCGACGCGAGGCTCTCCGCCATAATTGGCGACAAAGGCCTCCACGGCCTTGATCTGCCCCAGCACGTTGCCTGGATCGATATGGCGCAATCATTGCAGGCAACGCCCCATCCAGCCGCACACCGTGTGGTTTCTGTCGATGCACCGGCAATCGTGCTTTATACCTCCGGCAGCACGGGCCGCCCCAAGGGGATTGTCAACAGCCAGCGGAACTTGCTGTGCCGAGTGCAGCAATATGTCGATGCGTGCCACATCAATGCACAGGATGTATTCCTGCCTCTGACCGGCCCGGCAACCATCGCCGGCTGTCGGGAAATTCTTGCCGCTCTTCTCACGGGTGCCACGTTGCAGCTTGTGGAGGTTGAAGCCGTCGGCCTGCGCGCGGTTCGCGGCCGCATGCAATCCGAAGGCGTGACGATCACCTATCTGGTGCCGGCATTGCTTCGCGCTCTCTTGGCGGATGAACCCGCGGACGCCTTTGGTTCGCTCAGAGTTGCCCGAATTGGAGGCGAGAAGGTATCTTCGGCCGACATCCGCCTCGTGCGCAAGGCTGTCCCGCCAAATTGCCTGGTGCAGATCGGGTATTCATCGACGGAAACGACGGGATCGCAGTGGTTCTTGCCGCACGATTGGCCGGAATTCGATTCTTCGGCTCCCGTCGGCTGGCTGCTTCCGGGAATCAGCTTCGCAGTGGTCGATGAAGAGGGTTACCCGGTTCAGCCCGGCAAGATCGGAGAACTGTTGATCAGAAGCCCGTATGTCGCGCTTGGACATTGGGAAAACGGGGCCGTTGTTCCGTTTGAAGTAGACCCCGACGACCAGAAGCTTCGCATCTTTGCGACGGGCGATCTTGTGCAAATCGGGAGTGACGGCCTGCTGCGGGTCATAGGCCGCAAAGGGCGCCAGATAAAGGTCAATGGGCGGCGCGTTGAGCCGGCCGAACTCGAACGGGTTCTGCGTGGCGCGCCGTCGGTGAAGGATGCCGTGGTTATCGTCACCCCGGCGAATGAACTGGTTGCATTCGCCGTACCGCACAGCGGAGCAGGAGCCAGTTTTTGCGACGAGCTGCGCCAACTTGCCAGGACAAAATTGCCGCCGGCGCTTTGCCCGTTGCGACTCCATGCAAGCGCCGAGATACCGCGACTGCCCGGCGGAAAGATCGATATGACAACGCTGGCTGCAATTGACCTTTCGGTTCGGGAAACCACGCCCCCACCGCAAATACCCCATGCGGGACATGAAGTTCCTGCTCATCAGATCGTACGGCGTGCCTGGACCAAGGTCCTCAAGACGCGGGTCGCCCTGGGCTGTTGGGATGAAGCGGGGGGAGATTCGCTGAAGCTGCTGCACTGCGTCATGGAAATCGAAAGCGCGATCGGGCAGGAGCTCGGATTGGAAGCCTTCACGGTTGGAATGAGCTTCGATGAGATGGTTGCAGCGGTCATTTCTGCTCAAGGAGGCGGCGAGCACGCGCCCGCTTGGAAACACGAGCCTCCGCTGCTTTTCCTTTTCCCCGGGTCGGTCGGCTATGGTCCGAGCCTTGCTTCGTTCGCATCGGCGATAAGCAAGGTCGCCAGGGTGTCTCCCATCAGATATCCGGCCCTGGGCATGATCCTGCGAGGTCAGAACACCGTCGCCGCAATGGTCGAAGCTGCAATCGATCATATCAACCGCGTACAGCCGACCGGCTGTGTTCGCCTGCTTGGTCACTCGCTCGGAGGAGCGGTCGCTTTTGAGGTTGCCGCGCGTCTGCTTGATCAAGGGCGAGCTGTAGCGTTCACGGGCATTCTGGATACCAGCCTGGTTGGCGAACGCAGCAAGCGTTGGGAGACGATTACCCGGACATTTCACCGGATCCGAACCAATCGTATATCGGCTAGTCGAGTCGCATGCCGCGCGCTTGCCAAGGTCGCGGTCAAAATGCACTGCGAATCCCGGCTTGCCAGCTTCCTCGACCGCTATGCCGAGGGTCAGTTCAACCCGACGAGCTTCAGAACCAAACTGGAACTGCAGGAAGTTCTGCGCGCGCGCGCCTTCTTCCAGTGGCTCACAGAACCCAGGCCGATACTGCCGATCACCGGCACCTTGTTCCGTTGCGCGCGGCCCGGAATGCCGCTTGCACTTGGGTGGGATCGGGCATTCGTCCATCTGGACGTCATTCCGATCGCCGGCACTCACATCGACATGGTCGTGGAGCCCCATCTGACCATCAATCGCCCGCTCATCGAAAACGCTGTGACTGAGACCTACTCTTCAATCGAGTCACAGAAACGGGAGGCAGTGTCATCGACCTGACCGGGGAATTCAGCAGCGATGTGCTGGCGCTCGATGCCCGGCTGGAGATCGATCGCATCGTCGAGACCTTGCGCGAACAGGTTCTCGGCACACAACGGCGCCGCGGAGTGGTTGTCGGGCTCTCCGGAGGCATCGACAGTTCGGTCGTCGCAACGGTCTGCGCACGCGCGTTCGGCAGGGACAAGGTACTGGGCCTGTTCATGCCGGAGCGCGATTCATCCGGCGACTCGTTGAGGCTTGGCCGCAGCGTCGCCGGGCAGCTTGGCATCGACACAATCCTTGAGGATATCCAGCCGGCGCTCGAGGGCATCGGTGCCTACGCCCGACAGACGGAGGCCATCCGAACTGCCGTCCCTGGATATGGCGAAGGCTGGAAATGCAAGCTGGTCATGGCATCGGTGCTGGAGAGCAGCGGCCTTAATATCACGCGCCTCACCGTCGAGGATCCGGACGGAAAGATCGACACCGTGCGTCTTTCGCCGGCGGCTTACCTGCAGATCGTCGCTGCAACCAACTACAAGCAGCGGGTTCGCAAGATGACTGAATACTATCATGCGGACCGCCTCAACTATGCAGTGGCAGGCACGCCAAACCGGCTCGAATATGACCAAGGCTTCTTCGTCAAGCAGGGCGACGGCGTCGCCGACGTGATGCCGATCGTCCATCTCTACAAGACCCAGGTTTATCAGCTGGCGGAATATCTCGGGATTGACGAGGAGGTCCGAACGAGGCCGCCGACCACGGACACGTTTTCCATGGCGCAAACCCAGGAGGAGTTCTACTTCGCCTTGCCCTATCAGCTGATGGATTTGTGCCTCTACGGCATGAATCACGGAATTTCGGCCGGCGTGGTTGCCGCCGCCGCCGGCCTGACGGCCGAGCAGGTCGAGAAGGTCTATAAGGATATCGTCAGCAAACGCCGCGCCGCCCGCTACCTTCACGCACGGCCGCAGCTGTCCGCTGCGATGGACAGGGATTGACCCATGTGCGGCATCGCCGGAATTGTGGCGCTGAACGCGGCTGCGGAGCCTCCTTCACGAGCCGCGCTTCTACGAATGGCAGCCGCGCTCTCCCATCGAGGCCCGGATGAGAGCGGCGTTTACCGCGACAGGCGGGCGGGGCTGGCGCATACCCGTCTGTCGGTCATCGATCTCTCGACCGGACAGCAGCCCCTCGCGGACACCGGCGATACCACCTGGATCGTGTTCAACGGCGAGATCTTCAACTACGTCGAGCTGCGTGAACAACTCATGGCGCTGGGGCATCGTTTCCGCACCCGCAGCGATACCGAGGTCATCGTGCACGCCTACCGCGCCTGGGGCGTGGCCGCATTCGAGAGGCTAAACGGGCAGTGGGCACTCGCCATCTGGGATTCGCTGACAGGCCGTCTCGTCCTGTCGCGCGACCGGTTCGGCATCTGCCCGCTGCATTTGTGCGAACATGCTGGCCGCCTTCACTTCGCCAGCGAAGTGAAGGCCATTTTCGCAGCCGACCCGGCGATACCGCGGGCCTTTGATCCGGCGGGGATAGACCAGACTTTCACGCTGTGGACGGTCGTACCGCCGCAAGGCGTATTTCAGGGAGTGAAGGAACTTACCCCCGGCCATGTACGCATCTACGACAATGGCAGCGTTCGTGAGCACGCTTTCTGGAAACCTTGCTATCCCGAGATCGCGGACCAGGCCCATGGCACCTTCACCGGCTCACTGGACGATGCGGTGGACGAAGTGCGTAGCGCCTTGCAGGCCGCGACGGCGCTTAGAATGGTCAAGGCGGATGTGCCGGTTGGCTGCTACCTTTCCGGCGGGCTCGACAGCTCACTTGTCGCCATGCTCGGGAGGCGCTTCGCCGGCGCGCCATTCCAGACCTTCTCGTTGCGTTTTGCTGACGCCGAATATGATGAAACCCGTTACCAGCGGCTGGTTGCAAGTGCGAGCGGCGGCGAGCACCACGAGGTGATGGTTTCGCGCGGTGATATTGCCGAGGTTTTCCCAGATGTGATCCGTCACGCCGAGCGTCCGATTCTCAGGACCGCGCCGGCGCCGTTGTTCCTTCTCTCGAGGCTGGTGCGCGAACATGGCATCAAGGTCGTCCTGACCGGCGAGGGCGCCGACGAGATGTTTGCCGGCTACGACCTGTTCCGTGAAGGCAAGGTCCGCCGTTTCTGGGGGCGGCAGCCCGCATCCGCCCGACGCGCGCGACTGCTGGAACGCCTCTACCCCTATCTAAGCCGGTCGCCGGTCAAGCAGCAGGCGATGGCGCGCCAGTTCTTTGGACTCGGTATCCATGCATTTGGCGCGCCCGGCTTCGCGCATGACACCCGCTGGCGCACCACCAGCGCGATCAAACGGCTGTTCTCGGCCGGCATGCATGCCGAAGCGGCGCGTCACGACGTGGTGGCGGACCTGCTTGGCCGCCTGCCCGAAGAGTTTCCACGATGGGGTCCTCTCGCGCAGGACCAGTATCTTGAGATCAGGACACTGATGTCCGGCTACCTGCTCTCCTCGCAGGGTGACAGGATGCTGATGGCCCATTCTGTCGAGGGGCGCTTCCCGTTCCTGGACGACAGGCTCGTGGCGTTGGCGAATTCGCTTCCGCCCGACTACAAGCTGCGCATTCTGGATGAGAAACACGTGCTGAAGCGTGTGGCGAAATCGATCGTGCCCGCGGAAGTCGTGGCCCGCAAGAAGCAACCCTACCGCGCGCCCAACGCACTTTGCTTCACGGGCGATGGCGCACCCGCCTATGTCCGCGAAGCACTCTCCGAGACTGCCCTGCGCGCGGCGAATGTCTTTGATCCGAACTCGGTCGCGCGCCTGCTGGACAAATGCGCTGCCAAGACCGGCGATGGGGATCTGTCCAACTCGGACAACATGGCGTTGGTCGGCGTGCTGTCGACGCAGCTCCTCCATCAGCAGTTTGTCGCAAGCCGCCCATCGAGCGCGCATGCGGTCGATCTCAGGATAGATGTCGATCACCTGCACAGGGAAGAGGTGCTGGTATGATGCATGGCGCCGTACCTCTGCTGGACGATTACCTCAGTCATTCGGCCGAGCGGCTCGGTGGCAAGATAGCGCTGGTGTGCGGCGAGCACCGGCTCACCTATGACGAGCTTGAGACACGCTCCAGCGCGGTCGCCCGTCATCTCGTCACGTCCGGGGTCGCTCCCGGTGACCGCGTTATGATCTTCGCCGACAACACCGTCGAGACCGTGGTCAGCTTCTGGGCGGTTCTCAAGGCGAGCGCCGTTGTGTGCGTCGTCAATCCGCTCACCAAGAGCGACAAGCTGGGGTATTTGCTCAACGATTGCCTTCCGGCAGCATTGATCACCGACAAACATTTGCAGCCGGTCTTTGCTGAGCCGGCGCGTAACTGTCCGTCGCTGCGGCGGCTCATCGTCTCCGGTCAGGTGGACGACGCCGAGCTCCGGGGATTGCCACATGCCGTGCGCTGGGATGAGGCGGCTGCCGGCCACGGCAAAGCGCCGGCCCGCCGCCGCATCGATATCGATCTCGCAGCCATCATCTACACGTCGGGCTCGACCGGCGAACCCAAAGGCGTGATGCTGACACACAGGAACATGATGGCAGCCTGCACGTCTATCGCCTCGTACCTTGAGCTTGGCGAAGACGACGTGATCCTCAATGTCTTGCCCCTGGCCTTCGACTACGGCCTCTATCAGATGATAATGGCATTCCGTACCGGGGCGCGGTTGGTCCTCGAGCGCTCGTTTGCCTTCCCCGCACAGATACTTGCGATCATCGAAAGGGAGAGAGTTACAGGCTTTCCCGGCGTGCCGACCATCTTTGCCGCGCTGTCGGATCTCAGGACGCTGAAGGCAAATGATTTTGCAAGCATAAGGTATGTCACGAACACGGCGGCAGCCCTGCCGCTTAAGCACATTCGCCTGCTCCAGGAACTGTTTGCCGCCGCCCGCATCTATTCGATGTACGGCCTGACCGAATGCAAACGCTGCACCTATCTTCCGCCGGACGATCTTGCCCGAAAACCGTTGAGCGTGGGGATCGCCATCCCGAACACCGAAATGTGGATTGTCGATGAGGATGACCGAAGGGTTGGTCCCAATGTCGTCGGCCAGTTGGTCATCCGCGGGGCAACGGTCATGAAGGGCTACTGGGGTAAGCCGGAGGCTACCGCGAAGAAGCTCAAGCCAGGTCCTTTGCCCGGCGAGCAGGTTCTGTACACCGGCGACTACTGCCGAATGGACGAGGAAGGCTACCTCTATTTTGTCGGCCGCAGCGATGAGATCATAAAATCGCGGGGAGAAAAGGTGGCGCCTAGGGAAGTCGAAAACGTGCTGATGGAAATCCCGGGAGTACGGGAAGCCGCGGTTGTCGGAGTACCTGACGACCTGCTGGGGCAAGCAGTGAAAGCGTTTGTCGTCATGGAGCAAGGAACGATCATGGGCGAAAAGCAGCTGCGGATGGAATGTCAGAAGCGATTGGAAAACTTCATGATTCCGAAGTCCATCCAAATTGTGTCCAGTCTGCCGATGACGGACACGGGCAAGCTCAAGAAAATGGCGCTGTCATAAAGCAATTTACGGAAATTATTTGGATCGGAGGCCAATTCAATGCTGAGCACGAACAACAGAATTGACACCTACAGCGATCAAATCCGCGCCTTTCTGGCGTCAAACTTCTACGTAGCCGACCCGCGTGCGCTGGAAGTTGAAACGTCGTTGCTCGATCAGGGCATCATAGACTCGACTGGAGTGCTTGAAGTTATCGGATTCGTCGAGGAGACATTCGGCATCACTGTCGAGGACAGTGAACTTCTGCCGGAGAATTTCGATTCCATCCAGGGAATTGCACGTTACGTGGTCAGCAAGGAAAACTGATCGCCGGGCTACCGCTTGAGGGCGTCGTCCCAACCGAGCGCGCAAACCCATGGCGCGGCTCACGCTGACGCTTTGGCCCGTGCACAAACCACCCTGGCTTCACCGGCTTTGTTCGCAACCGTGCGAATGCTCTCATAGGCTTTGGAACGCTCAACCAAACTCATGACCTGCCGGTCCTGGCCAAGCCCGACCTCGAAAAGCAGCATGCCACCTTGCCGCAGGTAGTGCTGCGCCTCCTTGATCACCCGCATATGAATGCTCAGGCCGTAAGGCCCGGCAGCGAACGCCTCACGGGGTTCAAGTTCCATCAGATGCGCGCGGTCGTTTTCGAGCCGCTTCTCCGAGATGTAAGGCGGGTTGCAGACGACCAGATCGATCGTACCTTCGAGTTCCAGACCCGAGAAGGAATTGAAGAGGTCGCCCTGTAGCACCGAAATGCGTCCGGCCAGGCCAAGATGGGCAACGTTCCGGCAGGTGGTTTCGACGCAGCTGTCAGTGAGATCGCTCGCCCAGACGCGCGCGGTGGGGACCTTGTATCCAATGGCGCAGGCGAGATTGCCCGCCCCGCAGCACATGTCCACGACACGCGGTACCGGCCTGTTAAGTTCACGAAGGACATTGAGGGCGGTGCTGCCGAGCAGTTCCGTCTCCGGGCGAGGGACGAGCACGCCGGGCGCGACAACCAACTTCAGCCCCATGAAGTCGGTGCGGCCGGTGCTGTAGGCGCTGGCGACATCTATTTCACCAATCACGGCAAACCCGCTTTCTTGATTTCCCCATGTTGATTTCTCAGGCGCCCGGTCTTCATGCCGTGGGCGAGCCATCAGCAACGTCGTTCCCGGCTCGGTTCACGTCCGCGCAACTACTGGATCGCCGCGCTCTGCAGTTCGCTGCTGAACCTCACCTCGATGGTGTCTCCAGGCGCAACCTCGGTGTCCTGGTCGACCGGTCGACCTCTCGACGCGTCGCCGGCCCCGCCGGTTATTGTGATCCGCGCCTGAAAGGTTTCGCCGGCGACGGGCAGTGGAAGCGCGGACGCCCCTGATGGCTGAAGCTTCTGGCTGGCTGCGTGGAGCCTTGCAGTGGTCTCGGCGAGGCGAAGGTCGGTGTCCCTCAATTCGTTCAGAAGGCCGATCCTTCTTTGATTTTCATTGCGTTCCTGCTGCCTGACGGAGTCTTCCTGCTGGCGCCGCGTTCTCATCAGTTCGACCGAGGTCTCGAGCGCCCGGCTCGACGACATCAGCACGGCACGTCTGACGTCGGCGAGCCTGCTGTTGGTCAGGTTGCCCGATTCGAACGATTTGGTGACCCGCGCAAGATCGTCTTCATCCTGTTTCACCGCGGCCGCTTCCGTCTGCTCGCGCTTGAGCAGAACCTCGACCTGAGCCTCGGCATCCTTGGCGGTCTTGTCGAGATAGCTTTGCTCCTGCTGAAAATTGTTCAGCGAAATCTTGAGGCCCTCCGCTTCCGCCTGCGCGACCGCCGATATCAATGCATTCGACAGGGGCGAGCCTTGCGGCGGTTGCATGTCAAATTCTGCCTGGTTCTGAAGTTCGGCGCGGATGCGCGCGCCATGAAAGTAGTCTCTGATGTAGTCCCCCCAGATCGACTCGTAGTCGCGTCGCAGATCAACGGGATCAGGTCCGCTTTGGCTTGCCCGAGACCGCAGGAGACTAAAACCGCCGGCGACGGCAATTGCCTGTCGGACAGTCATGAGTGGCCGGTAAGTCTGCTGCCCTGGTGTCAGCACATCGCCAGTCACATAGATCGGACGGTACTCCGCGATCACGGCCGTGACGTCGCTCGGCTTGATGACGATCATTTGCTCCCGTCCATCAGGCAGGCGCTGATGGACTATCTTGGTTGGCAGCACCGCCTCCATGCGCGTCTGCAATTCGGCCGGCGTCAGCCCGCCAACCGGGATCATCCCGAACTCGGGCAGCGCGATCGAGCCATCCATTTGCACGATCGCGCGTTGCGTTCGCTCCGCTATGGAGGCTATTCCTATCTCCACCGTATCGCCGGGCGACAGCTTATAGGCCACCGGCGCTTCAGCCGCGGCTGCGATATCCAGGGCCAGGCAGCCGGCAAGGGCTGCAAAGAGAATTCGGCTAACGAAGGCCATCGATGGCAATCTCCCTTTAATTCAGGCCCGGCTGCTGCGGCCAATCGAGATGGGCGACGAATTCGTAGACCGGCCCACCAGGCACCCCCCAATTGCTCGACCAGATCACTTGCGACCCATCAGGGGACGGTGAGGCATGTGTCTCGCTCCAATAGTCGAACGGAGCGTTTCGCGTCTGCACGATGCGTCGGACCTCCTGACGACCGTCGACACGCAGCGCGATAACTTCGCGCGTGTATGGCGCCCAGTCCGGGTGGCTCCGAACCTCATCGGGATTGCCCCCGTAACTTATAAATGCCCATTCGGGCCTGTCCAAAGCACGCAGCGACGTATGCTCGGCCTCACCGTACTTCGTGAGCGACGTGACCTTTCCATCGGACAGCCGTCGCTTGATCACCTGATATTTGTCCGGAGCGGATTTGCTGGTTCCGACGTAAATTTCGCTGCCATCCGCATCGAGAGTCAAATCGCCATGGCCGGGCCGATGATGATCCTTCCACATTTGGCGCAGGGTGCCGTCGACTGCGAAAATGGCTCGCTGTTCGGTGCCGTCGACCAGATTTTGGAAACACAGGATGTTCTCTCCGAGCGGAGAAATGGTGCAGGAACTGGTCGTTCCGGCAACCTGGGCGAGATCGATGTCCGGGTATTTCAGACGCCGGTCGATGTCGTATGCGAAAACGACAGCAGCTCCATCATTGCGGGTCGCGCGTACGGCAATGCGGTTGCCGTCACGACTAGGATTTCCCTTGGACGGGCCGAATTCGAGATCCCGATATTTCGTTGCGGAATACACTATGTCCTCACGATTGGTGCGGGGCGCCCAGATCGAAATCTTTTGACCATCGACACAGATCATCATCTCCGCGTTTCGAGGGCGCCATTCGCACTCACCCGACTTGTTGCGATGAAACAAAGGGAGGTAGGTTTTCCCGTCGAGGAAACACATGCCGTTGCAGCCGTTCATGAGGACGAGGAGGCTCTGATCCGCATTCCAGGCTTGCGCGCTCGAGTAGCGATGACTGCAATATATTTTGCCGCAGACAATTCCGCTGCCAAGCGCTCCGGGCTGGGTGATCCGAGTAAAGCGGATCCCTGTCGCCGGATCAGTTGCAGGTTTCAGATAAGCGGGCAGATCCATTGCCGGCTCCGTGCCTGCCGCACCGCTCGGCCGGTTTCCGGCTGTGTGCAGCGCCAGCAGAGCGGCCATCAACAGCAAAGCTGGTATGAGCCGCGGAAAGGTCATGTCATGTAGCTCATTTCGCGTCGGACGCGGCCTTCGCTGAGGCGCGAGCGCCACCACTCGATGGTCTTTTCCAGACCATCACGCAAGCTCGTATGTGCCCGCCATCCGACTTTACTTTCAAGGTTCGAGGAATCGGCGAGCAACGCGCGAACCTCGGAGTTTTGCGGCCGCATCCGGCTTTCATCTCGACGAACTGGTTTCCTGGTGCCACTCAACTCGAGCACCAACTCCAAAACGTCCGAGACACTGACGGCGCGCTGGCTGCCTGCATTGTAGGCATGGCCAAATTCAAGCTCGGCCGCCCCTGCCGCCACAAATGCCGCCGCAGTGTCCTCCACAAAGGTAAGGTCGCGGATAGGGCTGGTGTCGCCGACCATGATCGCCGGACAGTTCTCGTCCAGAGCCTGCCTTATGATGGTCGGCACGATGGCGCGCTCGCTCTGGCGCGGCCCGTATGTATTGAACGGTCGCAGGATGACCACCGGCACATCGAAGGACCTGGCATAGGACGCCGCCATCATGTCTGCGCCGATCTTGGACGCAGAGTAGGGGGACTGTCCCTGCAGTGGGTGGGATTCGTCGATCGGCATGGTCAGAGCGGTGCCATAAACCTCGCTCGTGGACGTATGCACAATGCGTTCGGTTTCCCAGTGGCGTGCCGCTTCGAGGACATTCACGGTGCCCAGCACATTGGTTTCCACATAGGATTGGGCAGCCGCGTAGGAGTAGGGAATCGCAATCAGCGCAGCCAGGTGAAACACCGCCGCCTGGCCGCGCACGATCCGGTTGATGAACGCGCTGTCACGAACATCCCCGCGAATGCATTGCAGCTGGCCTCGAACGTGGTCGGGTAAATCGTCCAGCCAGCCATGGCTGTCGAACGAGTTGTAGAGGGCCAGTGCCGTTACATCGGCGCCTTCGTGCACCAGCGCTTCCGTGAGGTGGGATCCGATAAATCCATCCGCACCCGTGACCAGGACCTTCCTGCCGCGATAGCTCACGACTGCGCACTCCTTTGATCGTGTGAGCTGTCAAACTGGCGAACGAACAACAATCCATTCATGCCAAACTCTCCTCACCTTCCAACTCTACCCACTCGCCGCGGGAGGCAGGGACACGCCGAAAACCGCCCTGAAGCCTCGCATTATCCAGACGAGGTCCGATGCAATCGTGCGCCGCGGATAGTAGGCGAGGTCGATCGTTGCCTTGGCCGGGAACAGGACCTCTCGATAAAACAGGAGCGGATCAAGGGAGGGCGGGTAAAAACAGGCTTCGTGACGGAAGAGAACCTGGGTCGGGCCGAGCAGGCCGGGCTTCCACTGCAGGACGGCTTCATTGCCGCCGCGGAAACAATCGGCGAAGGCAAGGCTTTCCGGCCGCGGGCCGACAATTGCCATGTCTCCCGTAAAAACGTTCCACAGTTGCGGCAACTCATCAAGTTTCGTTGCCGCGAGAAAACGGCCTATCCGCGTCATCCGGCTGTCATCGTTCATGGTCAGCGCAAGGCCGAAAGGATCGGCTGTTGTCTTGAATTTGCGGAACTTGTACATGCGAAACGGTTTTGCGCCGGCACCCAGGCGCGTCTGTGCGAAAAGCACGGGCCAACCACCCTCGACAAAGAGTGCAACAGCAATCAGTAGCATCAGCGGAGCGAGTGCCATTCCCGCTGCTGCGGCGAGGATGATATCCATCGCGCGCCTGGCAATTCCGTGGCTGGTGCCAGCTACGGCGGGCCGATGCATCGTCACGTCGAGTGCGTTCATGCCGCGGCTCCCGCGCGCCCGCTGCTTTCAATCGCGGTGGCCAACGCAACAACCACCGACTCGATCGCACTTGCCGTAATTTGCGGGTGTAGTGGAATCGTCAACTCCCGCTGCGCGAAATCCTCGGTCTTCGGCAGATGGATTTCAGTGAACATTTGGCGATAGAGCGTCATCTGGTGCACGGGCGTATAGTGGATTGTGGTCTGTATTCCCTTCGTTCGCAGATGGTCGATCACCGTTTGCCGGTCGACGTCATGTGGCAGGAGGACAGGCATGATGTGATAGGCCGAGGTCCGCGGTTTGCAGAACGGAACTGTCACAGCCGAGCAATAGTCTGCGATCAGACGTCGATAGAGGACGACCAATATGCGCCGGATTTCATTCCATTCCTGCAGGTTCTGAAGCTGGACCAAGCCAATAGCGGCGCGCAATTCATCCATGCGGTAATTGAACCCGAGCATCGTCACATCGTATTGCGGCGTGCGGCTGTTCAGCCGCTGATGTGTGCCGCTGGTCATCCCATGTCCGCGAGCCTGGCGGATCGCTTCACGGAGCTGTGCATCCCGGGCGATTACGGCCCCACCTTCCGCGGTGGTCATGTTCTTGTTGCCGTAGAAGCTAAAGGCCGCGGCCGCACCGTAAGTCCCCACCTCCTTAAGGCCGGGAGCATGCGCGGCATCCTCGACGATATGCAGTCCTCGCACACGGGCAAATCTCTGCCATTCTTCCCGGTCGGCGAGGTAGCCGGCAAAGTGGACGAGAATGACGGCCTTGGTGCGTCCGGTGCACTTGGCTTCCGCGTCGCTTAGGGACATCAGTGGCACTTCGGCCGACTCTATGTCGACGAATACCGGTGTTGCTCCTACGTAGAGCACTGCATTCGCGGTCGCCACGAAGGTCAGCGAGGGAACCAGAACTTCGTCTCCGGGACCGATCCCAAGTGCATGGAGAATGAGATGCAGGGCGGCGGTGCAAGAGCTGACGGCAACGCAATCGACCGCATCATGCACGGCCGCGAAGGCCTCTTCAAAGGCTCGTACCTGATCCCCCATCGTCAGCCAGCCACTGTCGACAACTTTGGCCAAGGCCGCCTTTTCCGGAAAGCCAAGAATAGGAGCGCTGACCAAGAGCATTACGACCTCCTCATGTTGGCGTGGTCGAGCGTTCAGCCCTCAAGCGGCCGCTGCCGAGACCTCGATCGATGCGGACTGCTCTTCCCAGGCAATGGTCTGTGCGTTTTGAAAATCTTCAACGCGTCCGATATCCAGCCAAAGCCCGTCATGTTTGTAGACGTGCACATTCGTGCCGTTTTGCATCATCTGCAGCATGAGATCGTCGAATCCGAAGGCGATGCCGTCAGGTATAAAACGAAAAACGTCTGGATTCATACAATATATTCCCATACTTACCAGATGGGATAGCGTCGGCTTTTCACGAAATACTTGAACGGTGTTGTCGACCTCGTCGATGACGCCGAAGTCCATCTTGATGACGCGGGATGCGGTGGCTATGGTGACTGGATCCGTGTGTGTGCGGTGTGATGCCACAAACCGGCTGAGACTGAGATCGGTAAGTACGTCCCCATTGAGAACAATGAACGGCTCGTCCAGTTCCTCCCTGATCAGGGAGAGCGGGCCAATGGTGCCGAGAGGTTCCAGTTCCTGGGTGTAGCGTATCCTTAGATTCCACTGGGATCCGTCCCCGCATACGGTGCGGATCAAGTGCCCCAGATAGCCGGTCGTGACGTAGACTTCCTGAATGCCGTTCCGCCGCAGCCACTTCAAAAGCAATTCAAGAACCGGTCGAGCACCGATCGGCATGAGAGGCTTGGGCAATATGGATGTGAAAGGCCGAAGGCGTGTTCCCATTCCACCGCACTGAATGACCGCTTTCATCTCGTCCTCCTATTGATACGACTGTCGCGGTGTGATGGGTCCAACCCACCCGGCCGGAAGGTACGCCAGTGTTGGTTTTGCCTCTCCGGAGTGCAGCGATGGTAAGTGGCGCTTGAGAAGGCGTCGTCGTGCATTTGAATGGCACTTTCCCGGCCTTTTGATTCAATATTCCCGTTGGCAGCGCATGGGCGCGGCAGGGCGATCAGAGCTGGGAACTGTTCACATGTCCGGCGCCGGCAACGACCTTCTCGGAAGGGCATCGCTACCGTTCGTACGAAAAAAACACTTCAACATCTGGCCCTGAAATGTGTGCGATTGTAAGCTATATTAGAAGGTTGAAATGTGCCGATGGGCGGCGGCGAGCGTCGACATACGGGGGATCAGCGGGCGGCTGATCTGTGTTGGGTCACCGTACAGTCCATCCAAAGGGAGGTTTCGGCAGCTAGGGACACATGCGGGCTGCCAAAAGGTGGGTGGTTCATGTATCGTATTATCATCGCCGATGATCACGGCTTGTATCGTCGTGGGCTGCGACTGGCTTTGATGGCCGGCATTCCAGACTTGGAAATATTCGAAGCGGCGTGTTTTGATACCGTCATAAGCTTGCTTGAAGATCAGGCGCCTGTTGATCTCGCCATCATCGACCTGAACATGCCGGGACTGTCCGGTCAGGACGACCTTCGCGACGTCTTACCGGCTCATCCCGACACACGGTTTGCAATTGTCTCAGGGACCGATTCACGCGCCGAGATTCTAACTGCCCTCTCGATTGGACTTCATGGCTATATCGTAAAGTCCCAAACGGACGAGGAGGTGGTCCTGGCGGTGAACGAAATCCTGGCTGGCCGCATTTACGTTCCGGCACTTCTTTCACAAAGGTCCAAGGAGTCGGTGCGCCTTCCATCCGAGGCTCCCACGCAAATGCCCCACAGGACCATCAGCGTCAACAATCTGGGCAGGCTTACGTCCAGACAGAAGGAAGTCCTCAGGTTGATGGCTGAAGGTTACTCGAACAAAGAGATTGCCCGCTCTCTTGAAATTGCAGAAGCGACGACGAAGATTCATGCTGCTGCCGTCCTGCGCGAACTTGGGGCACGAAACCGGACGGAAGCCGCGGTTTTGCTGAAGACATGGGCCGCCAGGGACATCAACTAGCGCCGATTGCTTTTGGCGGCAGCCGGACCGAATATTTCAGTCCGTGATCCAGCATCTCAAGCTTGGAAGAGTGGCCCACGATAGGCTCACCGCCGGCTCCGATAATCAACGACCCAAAACCACGCCGAGCCGAGGTGGAGACCCGGCGCTCTCCCGATTCCGACCATTCAAACACTATGTCGGCGCCGGGCTCCTGGGCCACGAATTGCCACACGACCTCGATCCGTCCTGCCGGAGTGCCGAGAGCCCCATGCTTCACGGAATTGGTCGTAAGCTCGTGAACGATCATTGCGAAGCTCTCAGCCGAACCCTCAGCCATTTTTATTTCGGGTCCACTGATCGAAATGTCATGCGTCCCCATATAGGGCTGCAACTCCTGAACGATGAGGTCACGCAGGGAAGCCGACAGGCTGCCATCGCGTGAAAGAAGCAGATGCGTCGCCTGGAGTGCGCCGATCTTTTCGATCAGTGTCTGCTTATAGCTAGCGATATCATTGTCGGGGGCACCAACCATATTCACAAGCGCCGTGATCACCGGAAACAGATTGTTGAGCCTATGGCGCTGTTCAAGCATGGCCCGCTCTCGCTTCTTCGCCGCAGCCCGCAGCAGAATGGTTATGCGCCGATCGGTGAGATCCGCGGCGACTCCTATTCGCTGTGCACGACCGTCGCGCAATTCGTCCCGTCCCCGAAGAGCAATCCAGCGGATATGCCCGCCAGTTCGCCTGATGCGGATCTCAGCGTCATAGTCGGCACCTGATGCAAGCTCTCCCGGGGCCATCAGATTAGGCAAGTCGGCCGGGTGAACGACCGCAGTCAATTCCTGCAATGGACGGCTCGGCGCGGGTACCAGTCCCATCATTTCCCAGAACGCGGCTGAGCCCTTCACGGACCCGCTCTCGAAATCTATGCGCCATGTTCCCAACCGGCTTGACGATAGCGCCAGGTCCAACCATTCCTTCTGAGCCCGGAGTGCCTCGCGGGCGGTTCGCTCTCCCGATATGTCGTCCACCACTACAAAAATGCTTTGAGGGAGAGCATCGGCTGGCACGGCCAAAGACAGGGCCAATCTTGTCCACAAAATCGTGCCGTCTCTTCTCAGGAGACGGATCTCCGAGCCGAACGAAGTCGTGTCTTTCAGGCGAGTCAACGCTTCCGCCAAGGTGTGGTTGTCGTCGGGGTGGACCAGTGCGCTGAGCGGCAGACTTGAAAGCTCCTCCTCGACATACCCTGTCATCTCACAAAGACGCTTGTTGGACCGTTGCAACTCTCCGTTCTCACTCATGTTGGCAAAGCCAATGGCGGCACGTTCGAATGCCCAGCGATACCTGTTTTCGGTTGCTTCCAAGGCCGCGAGTCTAGCCTCCGCAACCTGCAAAAGGGTGCGGTAGTCCTGCCTCTGCCGGTGGAAAGTCAGGGCGATCATCCCCCCTGCAACCAGCAGCAGAATGGCTTGAACCCATAGGCCGACATGCATTGGATGGTGCAGGACATCCCGCGTCAACAAGCCGACGGCAACCATCACAAATGTTGCCGCAAGAGCGATCATGCGATCTTCGAGATATGAGATGGCAATAATGGCGGGAACAAACTCAAAAAAGCCGATGTCGTATGCCATAGAGGTCGGCAGCGCTGTCTCGACTGCAAGTGTCGCTATCAGGAGCGACATCGAGGCAAGGCGGGTCAGCAACTTGCCTGAGCTGTTCGGATGCAAACTGAGCGAATGCAAACGCATGTGCCAGACTATAACCTTCTGACTAGTCCGTCGAGATTAGACCGAAAAGCGTACAGACTAGTCCGACCGCAGGATTGTTCCCCGGGATTGTAGCGCGCATTTTGTCCGATGTCGGGGGCGGATCGGACCGCTACTCTCCAAGCGACCTGACTGACATGTTTAAGGCACTTCCTTTTGACTGGGAGGCGTTGCCGTTTTGCGGGAGGTAAGAAAATGGCACTGGTTGGTAGGCAAGATGATGGAATTCTTGGTCGCCAATATGGAAGTTTCGGGGGAAAGCCTGTCTCCGCCTTGAGAACGCAAGGTGAGCATGCTTCCGCTTGGCATCAAGCACCACAACGGTTCGACAGCGTTGCTGTCGAGCCACGGCAGAGCAGCCTTGCATCTGTTGTGAGAATGCTTGATCGCATCGGTTGTGGCTACCTGATCCTGAACAGCGACAGGAAGGTCATGGAGTGGAATTCAGCCGCTCAAAACACCTTGGAGCGCGAAGGCGAGGCAGCCGATACGGCCAGCAAGGTATTTGCTGCGCTGAGACGGCTGATCGCAAACGTGCCGGGCAATTTTTCTCCTGGCACGCTTTCATGGGTGGTGATCCGAGGCATGGGCGACAGGCCCCTGATATTGAACGAGAAGGGCATAGCAACGCCTGACGCGACAAGCATCGTGGCGCTGCTGGATCGTGAAAACAGGTCCGGGCCAAATCCCCAGACGCTGCAAAGAATGTTTGGTCTGACGAGTGCCGAAACGCAGCTCGCACTGCGCTTGGCGCAGGGCGATGCCCCTTTGGAAATAGCCCGCAAGCGGCGCTTGAGCCGGACCACGATAAGGTCGCAGCTGGCGTCGCTGTTCGCCAAGACCGAAACACGGCGACAGGCGGAACTGGTAGCTCTTCTTGGGCGCATATGCGTTTTGCCGTGAGGCAAACGCCTTTACCATGCGCGCGCACAACAGGCTTGTGCGCGCAATCTGTCGCTGATGTGCTTGTCGGCCAGCCTCACCTTACCGCCGTCGCGTGCGCACCCGGCCCAATCTTGGGCGGATTGCAAACACGTGATTAAGCACGTGCCAGCCCGCCACCTTCATGACGGAAGGCCGGAAGATCTGAATCCCATCCAGGAACGTAGTCAACCAGGACTGCTGGTGGAACCGCATGGGAATACGAGCAACCCGCAGCGCCCGCAGCAATGTCTCGGGAGGCGGGAGATGGTTGCGGTCTTTGATGAGATTCCAGTTAAGCTGCTTGACGGCGAGAGTCACTTCGTCGACCTCGCGGAAACTCTTTGACGTGGTAATGCTTGGATGGCTCGTTGCATCATAAAAGGTAAGCGGATCGCTTATCGCCACCATGTCCCCATGGCTGGCTAGATCGACGAAGAACAGTTGATCCACTCCGGCCGGAATCTCTTTGTGCGTGCGCATCAAGCAGCCGGCACGAATGACGTCGCTGTTGATCAGCAATGTGGATGGAATGATCCCCAGGCAGCGTGTCGCGCGCACCAGATAGAGGTCCATCAGGCACTGCTGGCTGGAATAAAGCGAGATCGCTTCCTGCTCCTTGGGGACTTGGCGAAATCTCACTCGCTTGTCCTCGATTATGTTTGCGGCAGACGTCATGAAGGCAACCGAGGGGTGCTGTTTGGCAACTTCGGCGAATGTCCTGAGTGCACCTGGCGCAAGCCAGTCATCGTCGTGCAGCAACTTGATCCATCGTCCAGAGCAAGCCAGCATGGCGTTGTTGGTGTTCTCCACCTGACCGCGACCTCGGCTGTTCTCGATGATGCGGATGCGAGGTTCGCTTCGTGCATAGTCAATCACGATAGCCCAGGTCTCGCCCTCCGGTCCCTCGTCGTCGCTCACGACCAACTCCCAATCGGAGTAATCCTGGCCCAGGACGCTGTCGATCGCTCTGCGGATCGTATCGGGCCGGCGAAAGGTTGGTATCCCGACAGAGATAAAAGGGCGTGACCATGAGACATTGGCACGATCATGCTGGGTGACCGCAACTGCCGCTTGAAGATTGTCAACCGACGACGAATTCATGGTGTTTTTTCCTCGAGACATTCATGTTGGATGCACGTTGCAGCGCCTGCTGGTTGAGGGTCGTGGGTCAACAAATACAGCGATGCTGCCATTTTCAGAGCGAAACCCGACGCGCCGCCGGCGGCCATGAAATAGATGACGGTGACTGGCTGCCAGCCCGCCTGGGCGCCGGCGAGCAGCGGGCCAAACACGAGAACTGCTCGTGCGAGGTCGATGACCAGTCTTGTTCCTTGCCGCCGTAGCAGAGCGGGAACGTCGCTAAGCGGAGTCGACAACGCTTGTGCCGCGCCCATCAGCGCCAGTGCGGTCATGATTTCCGCAGTGGGCATCCAAGGCTCGCCCAGGAGCGGAACGACCACATAGGGCGCGGCGAGTCCAAGCAGCAATATCGGCACCGCGGTAAAGCCGGCAGCCAGCAGGAGAAGCCCGCGTGCCACACCAAGCAGGTGTCCACGATTGTTGTTCTGGTTTGCTTCGGCGACAAAAACATTGCTGAGCGGTGAAGCGATCAGCGTCACTGGACCGGTAACCAGGCGCGTTGCTACGCCCAAATATCCGGCAAATGCGGTGCCGAACAGCCCACCGACAAGAACTGCCGGAAGATTGTTGATCGCTATGCTCGCGAGTGTTGCGGGGATATCGAACAGAGGAAATTTGTATTCCCGCCGGGCCTTTTCGAACACCGCACGCCAGGGTGCCCGGGCGATGCCGCGCAAATCCTCCCAGCTCGTCACCCGATAACCGATATACCCGATAAAGACGAACTGGCTCAAAATATGGGCATGGATCATCGCTTCGCCGCCAAGGTTGGCAATGCCGAAAACCAATTGCAGTGCAGCCATGCTCGCCGGCAGGATCAGCCGCCCAAGGGCAAAGTCGCGCAAAAGCCCAGCACGCAGGCTCCAGCAGTTCATGGCTTCGACCAGACCTGCGCCTCCCATTCCGATCGGAATGAGCCAGGCAAGCGAGCCGAGGCGGTTGGGAGCAAGGTTCGACAGCATCTGTCCGGCCGAAAAGGCCAGGACGGTGGTCACGAACACAGCCAAAAGGATAAGCTTGACCGTCACATAGGCCTGGGCGCTCCCCTTAACCCCATAGAGTGACGCCTCGAAGCGCAATGCTGCGACCCCGGCGAGTATGTTCACAATCGACAGATAAATCGTAAAGATGCCGAAATCCGCAGGCGAATAGAGCCGCGCCAAGACCGGAATCGCAGCAAGAAGGGTGAGTTGGCCGACAATTGCCATCGCCGACACTTCACCAGCTGCACGAATGATCGAACCGATCGTGCTCGGCCGAACAGCGATGATGGCTGTGTCGGCCGCGGGAACCATCTTGGGTCTCAGAAGGTCGCTCAGTGCCATCGGTTCGCGCTTCCGAGGGAGGCAAATATCGGGGATTGCCGCAGCCTACGATGCACACCGAACCTTGCCATCATTCACCTGAATGACGCGCTCTGCGGACAGGCTGCACCCTGAATCGTCCGGGCCGCTCCCTGGATGAACCGCCCCCGGATCGTCCGCGGCCCAAGGACGAGCCTGTGCTTGGTCATGCTATCTGCTCGCGCAAGAGGTCGGCGCTATCCTCGAGCCGATATCCGGCATGTTTTTTCAAGTTCACTTGCGTGAGGACGCTGCCGACGGGTACCGCAAGAGAACCGTTGCCCTGAAGGAGTTCCAGCACCCCGCGAGCGAGGGTACGTGGCGTTTTCCTCCATCGGACGGCAAAAAGCACCGCATCAGCCCATCCAGCCAGAAATTTGGCTTCCGGCCGCCCGAGCGCCGACGGCAGGTTTATGATGACGATGCGATAGGTCAAGTGCAGATCCGCCATCACTTTGCCCCCATCCTCGCAGGACAACACCGCCAGCAGATCGTCCGACGGAGCAGCGGTCATCACGTCGATGCCGATTTCATGCAGACTGGCCACGGCGTTTTCCAGGTTGCTGCGATTGCAGACATAGTCAGCGAAGGAATGGCGGCTCTTGCGCTCGCTGAACTGATGCAGGAACTCGAGCGTGAGTTGAACGCCCTTGCGTTCAAGATCGATCAAGAGAACACGACCGCCCATCCGCGTGCCGGCCAGCGCCAGACTCCATGCGAGCTCGGTCCCCCCATCCTCCGGGACGCTGGAGGTGACAAGCGCCGTGTACGACGAACGAGCCCTCAGCGCATTGGGCGCCGCAGCAATCAGCAACGACGTCACGGCGCGGCTATAGGCGGAGCTGCGCTCGCCCAGGACAAGGGTTCGCAGTCGTTTGGCATGCACCCTGCCTGCTTCGGGAATCTGCCCCATACATGGAACCTTGAGCACCGCTTCCGCCTCGGTCTCACCGCGGAAAGTCCGATCGAAGTGATTGCGCATCGTGACGAAAATCGCGCCCAGTATAGCGAACACAATCATCCCGGGCGGAACAAGGAAGATGGCGGGCAAGGTCTGCGGGATGGTCGGCGGCCATGCCGCCGATAGAATGGAAATTCCAGCCGAGGGAACTCCGATACGCCGCGTCAAATCCTGTTGCCGGCCAAGAAGTTCGTTGTATCGCTGGGTCAGCAAACTGACCTGCGGCTCGAGAACCCGCAACCCGGAAAGCCGGCTGGCGGTGTCGGCCATGACCGCATCCAAAATGGCCTTCCGGCTCTCAAGAGTGGCGATCTGGGCACGGAAGATGTTTGCGTCCGCAGCAATCTTGTCGATGCCTTGTTCGACCTTGCTTTCGGTCAGGTTTCTGAGTTCTTGGTCCGCAGGCGCGCGAGCCTGTCGAGCCGCGAGATCGGCAAGTTCAGGCCCGCCAATGGCTTCGGCCACGGAGACGAAAGAAGCCCCCTGCGCTCGAAGCTCCTGAACATGTCGCAGCCGAGTTTCCACAGCGGCGAGATCTGCGTTTGACATCGACAATTGCTGGCTGAGGTCGGCCCGTTCCCTGGCTGCATTGTCCGCCGAGCCTTGGTCGATGGCTCCGTGGCTCAACCGATATTTCTCAAGGCGGTCGGCCGCTGCCTGCAGATCGTTTTGCAGCCTGGGCAGGCTGGTGGTGATCGCATCGAGTTCTTGCTGGTCGGATGCCTGCCTTCTCCTTATCAGATTGTCGACATAGACCTGAGCGAATGTGTTGGCCACGAGCGCCGCCCGCGCGGGACTGTCATCGGCGAAAGCGACGGAGACTACTCTCGATCGCAGCTCCTGCCCGACCCGCATTCCTTGCCGCAAGGCTCTCAATTCGGAGGCATCCTCGGCTTGTGAATCACTGATTGTTTTGTCTGCTCCTGGCCACAGTCGGTCCAGTAGACCACCGGCAAGCGAGCGTGTCCTCGGGGCAGGGATGGCAGACGGCTCAAGCCGGGAATTCCCGCTAGCGGAATTGTCCTGTCCGGTTTCAGCCGCACCTGTCTTGCGCAGTGCCGCCATGACGCGGCGCAGATGGTCTTGCGACGATAGCATCGTGATGTGGTCATCTATGCTTGAATCGACGAGGTCCTGCGAAGACGGGGCGCCGACGGGCAGTGAACCGCGCGATGGGGCGTCGATGATAAGCTGAGTAGTTGCTTCGTAGAGAACCGGGCGAAGACTTCCCACCAACCCCGCCAGCAGCCCGCCCAACACAGCGAAGGCAACAATAGACCATTTTCGCCTTGCCAGAATCACGAAGAGTTGGTGCGACGCGGTGGGCGGCTCGACATATTCGCGCAATGACCGCACGTGCACTCTGCCTTCGAGAACCGGTGCTGGTGGTTGATTGATCCGTGGCAGCTGGATCGGGCTGATTGCGGAACCTACCATTTTATACTCCTGCCAGATCGGGTTCATGAATTGGGCCGGTTTGCTGTGCTTGCCGGTTGGCCTTGCTCCGCCAGGCCTGGAACATCAATGCGGACCACAATTCGCGCGAGCGGTTCTGGCCATCAATGTGATCGCGCCAGCAGGCGTCGATCTTCGCAGCGTCCAATACGTCACTGCTTTCTGCTCGCATGTCGGCGAGAAGATCGCCGGCCCAGTTGCGCAGCGGACCCCGCAGCCATGCTGCGATAGGGACATCGAAGCCCTGTTTCGGACGCTCGATCAGGTGCTGCGGGAGATAGCGGCGTAGCAATTGACGAAGAATCCATTTGCCGGCGCCATCACGAACTTTCATGTTGGATGGCAGCCGCCAGGAGAATTCGACAACGCGGTGGTCAAGCAGAGGACACCGGCCCTCAAGGCTGTTGGCCATAGTGGCACGGTCCAGCTTCACCAAGATATCGCCAGGCAAGTATCCCGCCATGTCATCGCACAAAAGACGGGAGAGCAGGTCGTCAAGCGGCGGACCGCCGTGACAGTAGATTGGTTCGGTGGGCCGCTGACGTCCCAGGTTTTCAGCCTGTGGCCGCGCCAGCCGCTGAAACAATTCGTCTTCATTCGATGCCGCGAGCAGCCGGGCGAGACGTTCCATCCGGTCGCTCCGGATAAAATGCCTCGCGCTCGCAGAGAGTGGCAGTTTGCCGATGACATCGTCGCGTCCGGCGCGTGCGAAAAAACCTGCCCCTGCCGCCAAGGTTCGGCGCAGTTGTCGGGGCAGGCGCAGGTGTCGTTTCAACCGCTCCGCCATGAAGTGGCGGCCGTATCCTGCGAAGCATTCGTCACCGCCGTCGCCCGACAGCGCTACGGTGACGTGCTGACGGGCGAGCCTGGCAACGAGCAAGGTCGGTATCTGCGATTCATCGGCGAAGGGTTCATCCCAGACCTGCGGCAACTCGGGAATGACGTCACGTGCGCCGCTGGGCGAGAGGTGAAGTTCGGAGTGGTCGGTGCCCAGATGACGGGCAACGGCCGCTGCGTATGGAGCTTCATCAAAGCCGCCCTCTGCGAACGAGATCGTGAAGCTGCGAACCGGCTTGCAGGATTGAGCCTGCATCAGGGCGATCACGGCTGAGCTGTCGATCCCGCCCGACAGGAAGCCGCCCAGAGGGACGTCGGCGATCATGCGTTCCCGCACGGCCAGCCGAAGCCGGTTGTCCAGTTCGTCAACCAGATCGTCGTCGGTGCCGGTAGCGGGGTTCCGTCGCCCATCGGCTGCAACGTCAGCCAGTGACCACCAGCGGTGAACGCGTTGCGAAAGACGGTCCGCGCTGCGGTCTTCGGCATAATTCGCCGCGGTGACGGAAAGGACGGAACCAGGCGGCAGTTTGAACACGCCTCGCCAGATACAGAGATGGTCCGGCACCCATCCCGTTGAAAGCATTGCCGCCGCGGCATCAAGATCAAGGTCGGGAGAGAAGCCCGGAAAGGTGTTGATCGCCTTCAGCTCAGAGGCGAAGACCAATGCGTCTCGGGTCGAAGCAACATAGAGGGGCTTTTTGCCCATCCTGTCACGGGCCAGATGCAGGCTTCTTGTCTTCAGATCCCACAATGCGAACACGAACATTCCGGCAAAGCGTGTGAGGGCGGTTTCAAGCCCCCAATGCTCGATTGCGCTGAGCATCACTTCGGTGTCGCTGGCGCCTTGAAAGGTTTGGCCCGCACCCTCGAGTTCGCAACGCAAATCGCGAAAATTGTATATCTCACCGTTGAAGGTGATCACGTATCGGCCGCCGGCGGAATGCATCGGCTGGTGCCCGGCGGCTGACAGGTCGACAATTGCCAATCGCCTGTGGCCCAATGCGATTCCAGCCTCGCGATCGGCCCAGAGCCCTTCGCCATCCGGGCCCCGGTGACGCAGCGATGCGGTCATCCGCCCGATCGCTTGGAGCGGCTTTATGTCTGTGGCATCGGAAGCCAATAGAATTCCGGCGATCCCACACATTTAGGGCACCCTGGGCTCGGCAAGTTGCCGCCGAAGTGCGGTCGGATTTCCGGCAACGAGGCAGAAAGCCAGCGAAAACCACACGATCGGATGGCGGATGATCAGGTGAGGCATGCTGAAGATTATCGTCGACGCACCGAGCACCAGCAGCGCGTCGAATCCCGCTCGCCAGGCAAGCGACATTGCGGCTCCCACGATCCAGACCAATGCCATCACCGCAAGCAATCCGCCCTGCAGGTAAAGGTCAAGAACGGTATTATGGGCCTCGAAAGGTCGCTGCAGAAATTGACGGTCGGCGACGGGCGGGCGCTCGAGGTGAGGCCCAGGGCCCAATCCCAGCGACCCGGATTTCAACCCCGTTTCCACCGCGTCCTGCCACAGATAGAGCCGGAGTTCGAACGTTTCGAGTGTCGCTTCCCCACCCTGGTCCTTGGTAAGGCTCTTGGCAAAATGGGCGACGCTGGCCTCTTCGGTGAGCGCGTAGGGCGTCATCGCCAGCGCTAAAGGCAAGGAACCCGCCAACAGCACAATTGCTGACAAGCGGGGCAGGCTGGCGCGACCGCTTGTTGCGATCCATGCACGAAGCCGCAATCCGAGAAAGACGAGGCAGCTCAGGATACTGGTGTAGAGATAGGTGTCGCTCTTCGTCAGCCGGCCGACATAAAAGGTCAGGATCAGGCTGGAGAATGCGAGCAAACGGCGCCATGGGTTACGGGTGGTCGTGGCAAGGTGCAAAGCCAGGGGGCCAAAAAGCGCGCAATAGAGCGCAAGTTGGTTCGGGTTCTCGGACCAGCCACGGAATCTGTCCCAGAACCAGGGGTCGACGCCGGGCTGGTGGGCTACCCCAAATGCCAATCCCAGCTGAATTACGAAGCTTCCATTGGCGATGGCGATCACCCACCAGGCACTGCGGCGAAGGTGACGATCGGCGTCGGGCTCCGCGGCCGCCAGGCATGTGAAGCCGGCCAGCAGCATGTAGGCCATCAGGTCATGTACCAGCCCGGTCAAGTAAAGGACGGTGGTCAGGTAGCCGACGATCGTGCCGATTCCCAAAGCCAGCGACAAGATCAGCCAGAAGCTCGCCAGTTGGACAAAAGCGGGTGTGACCTGGAGACGACCCCCGGCGAATATTCGTCCAATCGCCAGAACGATCCAGATCGCGATGAACAATTCGCCATAGCCGAGCGGCAATCCCGGAACGGCCAGTTGCGTCGCGTAGGACATCGCAACTCCCAGGGCGAGCAAGGCGTCCCGGATCATTGACGTGCTCCGCCCCGGTGATCTGCGAGGCTGCCCTCAAGTGCGACAGCAGGGAGCGGTCGCGGAAGCCCCGCGCGGAGTGTGTTTTCGTACAGGTCGCAGTACTGATCGACCACCAACGGCAGGGCAAATCGCTCCCGCACAAGTTCAGCGGAACGGACGCCCATTGCCTTTGCCCCAGCGCGGTCGGACAGCAAGTCTATTGTTCGCGAGGCAAGGGCATCGGCGTCATGCGGTGCAACCAGGTAGCCATTCCACCCGTCTTCGACGACGTCTCTGCAGCCTGGCATCCTGGAAGCCACGATTGGCAGTCCCGAAAGCCCCGCTTCCAGCAACACACGCGGTACTCCTTCGCGATACTGGGTGGGAAAGGCGAATACATCGGCCATGCCAAGGAGATCAGCGACATCACGTCGTGGACCCAAGGCCAGCACATGAGATGCGTGCCGGTCGATCTCGGACTTGTCGATTGCGAATGAGCCTTCGGATTCTCGCGGGCCGACAAGCACAAATCGTGCTGCTGGTCTTTCGGCCACGACGCGAGGAACCGCCTCGAGGAGGGTTCCCACACCCTTCTGACGGGTCAAGCGGCCGACAAAGATCACCACTTCGGCGGACTGGAGGCCGAGTTCCCTACGCATCTTCGTTGCCGAGGACCCGAGATGGCGCACCGTTGCGAACGCATCGACATCGATTCCGGAACTGCGTATCAGTCGCGAGCTTCCGCGACCGGTCAGCCGAAAGCGCTCGAAGAACAGTTGGTCATCACGATTTTGGAAAACGGTCGCCGCCGTCCACGAAGACGCGAGCCATTGCAGCGCGCAATAGACCGGACGCAGGGCCAAAGCGCGAGGCGCCAGAGATGAGAACGTCCAGCCCAGCCCGTTGATGGTGCGAATAACCGGAACTGTTCCCCGCATGGAAAGGGGCGTCAACAGATTTGGCTTGGTGTCGAAACTCTGGATGATGTCGGGCTGAAGCTCCCGCATCAATCGGCGCATCGTTCCGAGAGCACGCCATTCCCCGCCGCCAGATGCAAACCGGTCGAAGGAGAACCTGTGATGCGAAATGTCATGCCTTAAAAACGGTACGGGAGAACCGCTCGAGACCGCCGTAACGCGAAAGCCTTTCTCTCGCAGCGCGATGAGGAAGGGAACTCTCAAGGCGTGATCCTCGCCTCCCACGCAGACCAGATGTGGGTTCATCTGCCTCTCCCCAGCGCACACGGCGGGCAATCGAGTAACTGACGCTCTCGATGCTGCCACGGCCCGGTTTCATCACCTATGAGCGCATCCCGCCCGAGTGCACGCTATGGGGAGGCCGGGTTCCTGTCCTCGTCCGTTTGAATGACACCATGATGTTTGGAAAGGGGTAGGACCAGTGAGGCGAGATTCCCTCGCAGTGGGGAGCGCTAATGTCCCCTCCTGTCTTGCCGACGCAGTCTCACCGGGACGCGCCCACGGCATTGCCTGAAGTGGGCACGATGAGTGGCTGGAGTAAGGCGTGGCGGACCTGAACTCTGCGGCTCGCTGATGGGCGCGAAGTTCGGACGCTCGGCCCAAACGACTGTCGGCGAGGCCCCAAGACCTCGCCGACCTTTTAAGGCATTCGTCGCTGGAGCGTCAGGTGACCAGGAAAGACGATGCAGTAATCGACAGATGCGGAGAGAGGCTCGCGAAATGGATCTGGTTTGCGCCTCCGACGCCGTCGCTGTCGAAAGAAAGAGCTCCGGTCGAACTGTTGTAGATAATGTGATCGGAACTGTCATGCGCCGCTTTGCCGGCAAAGAAAGCGTCCGACGAGAGGCCCCCCTGATCGAGACCGGCAAAGATGGAATGGTCGAGGTGGATCTTGTCCTGGGCTTTGTTGAAATCAGTGATCGTGTCGACGTTTCCAGAACCAAGGGCGGTACTGAACACGAAGGCATCTCTGCCCCCGTGCCCGGTCAACGTATCGGCCCCGCCGCCACCGTCGATCTTGTTGTTACCGGCATTGCCGTGAATGGTCTGTCCGAATTCGTTGCCGGTCAGATTGATGGCGGCCTTGCCGGACGCCTTGGTGGTTGCGAGTTGCTCGATGTGCGAGCCAGCCGAAAGAGCGAAGCTCACCGAGGCAAGAACCTTGTCGAGGCCGCTTCCTCTCTGCTCCACCACCTTGTCGTGGGCATTGTCGACGTAATAGGTGTCATTGCCGCCATAGCCGGTCATCTTGTCGGCGCCACCGCCGCCATTGATCTTGTTGGCACCGCCATTTCCATAGATGGCTTGACCGAATTCGTTGCCGGTCAGGTTGATGGACGCCCTGCCACCGGAATTGGCGGTGGAGAGCTGCTCGACATGTGATCCCGCCGTAAGAGCGTAACTCACCGAGGCCGCGACCTTGTCGAAGCCCCCGTTTGGCGCTTCCATGACCTTGTCATGAGCATTGTTGACGAGATATTTGTCATTGCCCCTGGTTGCGTGGAAAACGTCTGCGCCGCGCGTGCCATGGAAGACATGATCGCTGCCCGACGGGGCCGGCGCGGTGGGAGCAGGCGTGCCGACGTGAGTAGGAGGCGTGGTCGGTGTGCCGACCGGATCACTGACCGGGGGCGTGGCAGGATCACTAACCGGGGGCGAGACCGGGGCATGGGTGCCCTCGAGATTGTGCTGGAGGAAAAAGGCTTTCAGTTCCGAGGCGCTTTCAAGCGCGGTGTCGCCATTCTGCGTTCCCCATTTATAGGTATAGTCAAAGGCCGGCGACGGAACCAGTGCGGCCCAACGATCAATCATGGCCTGCTCCTGGGCAGCGGTGGGCATGACAAACTTGCCGCCAGCGCTGGTTTCCCAGTTGCCACCACCGAACGCCTGGTAAAGCGGGACGATCTTGTCAATCGGGATGCCCGCTTCACCGGCAGCCGCAACCATCTTGTCGATATGGGTGTAGTCGGGAGCCGAAGTGTTGTTGATGGGGTAATAGCCGATACCGTAGAAATCGATGCCCGTATTCGCCGGATTGTAAGCGGCGTGGGCCGGGTCGTTCGGGTTCATGTAGCTCGGGGAGCCATCCGTGCCCAAGTTCATCATCGTGATGAAGGTCTTGGCGCCGGGAACATGAGAATGAATCCAGTCGGATTCCGCCTTTAGATTTGCAGCGGTTGCGTAGCTGCCCCACTTGCCTGTCGGATCAGGCTCGTCGCTAAGGTAAAACCCGAACACATTTGGATTACCTATGAAGGGAGTGACTTTATCAATGAAAGACGAAGTTACTCCGTCGTGCTCACCGAGATAAACCAAGCCTTTCATGCCATCCGGCAAGGCATTGACTTGCGAAACGTACTGAACATCAGCCAGATTGAATCCGGCGGTTGCGATCTCGGCGGCTGATCCACCGGACGCGTAGTGGAGTGTCATCCAAAAATCCTTTGGTTGATTCGGTTATGCCCCACGTCTGCTTAGTTGACGGCGCATATTAGGCCCAAATCAAATACGACACCCGCTGGATAGAATCTTTGATCGCCGACAGGATTGCTGCATAGCAGGAGATGTTCCGCTTCGGGTCAACCGAAGTCTTTTAAAACAGTGCCGCAACAACAACATAAGCCCCTCTCATCCGGCTCATTGTTGAGCCGCGTGATTGGGAAATATCCGCCTTTCCCGACCGGGTTATCCCCAACTAGGGGAAAGCCAATTGGGGTGCCTCGGCACATGAACCGAGGCTTGCGCTGACGCGCTCGCGGCTCACCCGCCAACTTGACGGTCGAAAGATCGTGCCGCTTGCGGCGTGAAGCGGCCACCTATCGCTGCTTTAGGAGCACTTTCTGCTTTGATCCTATTTAAAAAATCGATGGCCCAACTCTCGTTTGAAATATGATCCGATCCAGCGCATGGAGAAAAAGTCATCTCTCCAAAATATATGTCACCATTAATGCTGTACAAATCGACCCTGACAAACTCAACATCCCTAGATATCGTTTCCGCGATCTCGATCATTTTTTCGAGATTTTCCGGCCTTTCTACGTTTTCTGGTAGGTCATAACCATACATGACATCAATCTGCTTAAAATCCGGAAGAGAAAAGACAGCCCTTTTATGATCAACAAATCTACCGACGTCGACCTGAAGATAAATTGCCTTGCCGCGAACGCAAAAGAATTTGTAGTCACTTAATTCGCCGCCAGTAGAAATGTTGTCTTCGACAATTAATTTCTTTTCCATTTTATAATATTGTGTCTCTCGTCCAATATTAAAGTACGATCTCTTAGAGAAATTTAAGAATTCCTCTAGAGTTTTCCTATTGAGCGGTTTGTCGAGGAATATAATTTTTCCAGAGGAATGGGTCGGCTTCATCACGAAATGACGTCCGAGGAAAGGCTGGATCCAAAGTAAAATGTCATCTGCCGTCGTATTTCTATCTATCTTGAATACAGAGATCGTCTTTGGGATTTTAAGGCCTGCGATTCCACTAGCTATGTATTTAGCATAATGCTTATCAACGCAAATCTTCTCCAGGTATCCCCATCTATTTCGTATCATTCTGTCAAATATAAAATCATTTATCGTAGCCGATTGACTGGAAACCCGTCTTGGGAACCTATTGTTCCCGTTAAAGAATCCCGCTGCTGCTATGGGGTAGTTCAGAACGTAGAAATTCGGGGTTATCAAGCTGACCCTATATATCGTTTCCCAGACAGCTCTTCTTAATTTCCGATACTTCTTTTCCACGCAACACCCCACTACGCGGATAACGCACCGGCTAACGCGGCGTCCGCTCTGATAACGACGATGGCGAAGGCGCGATCCGCCTCCTTGGGCAGGTTGGCAGCCGTCACAGATGGGGCCGGTCGAACCCGTCGGCCAGCGCCCCGAGGTGAACGAGCCCTCCAGTCGCCATCCCTGCGCATGCGTTAAACCACAATACGTCAGGCTCGATCACCGTCCTCCTCCGTTTGAATGACGATCCGGCGTGCCGGCCTGACGGTCGTCAATTTGCCGCCTCTGAAAGTCTGGGAGACTGATGGTCTGCTCGAGTGATTGGTGTATCGGGACGAGATCAAATACAGAATACAGAACGACAAAAGGTTTGATTGATCTAAGTTGTTGCTCCGCATCAGGTATTTTGTGTCAACGACCGTGGCGTCTTTGAAAGTGTGTGGAAGCAAGGACATAAGCCCCTTTTGCGTGTTCCATTCTGGACTGCGTTACTAGCGTGAATTGCCGTTTTTTGGGGGAGTTATCCCCAGCCTGTGCACGCTGCGGGTCGCGTTTCGTTGGTCCTGCGCCACGAATCCGCTGCATTTTCCTCAAAGTCGACGTATGTAAGCAGAGCGTAATAAGGGGGGCGACGGATAGCGGCTGCTATGCGCACCAAGAAAGGTTTGAGCCATCACAATTTACGGAAGTAACGGCGCGGCAGTGTCGCGCGAACGACCGCTGGTCATGAAAACATCGGGGGCCGGTTCTCCCGAGCTGCGTTCCGCCATTCTCGCCTGCATGCCTGGGCTGCTTGGCGTGGCGCTGTTCTCGGCAGTGATAAACATTCTCGCCCTGACCGGTTCGGTCTATATGTTGCAGATCTACGATCGCGTTCTGCCGTCGCAGAGCGTTCCAACCCTGGTGGGGTTCACGATCGGCATGCTGGGCTTGTATGCGGTCTACGGGCTCCTGGATTTCGTGCGGCTTCGCGTGCTGGTCCGCATCGGCAGTCTTCTCTATAGAAATTTGCAGCAAAAGGTGTTCTCCATCTCCCTGTCCTTGCCGCTCAAGGCAGGACGTGATGCGGGCCGCTTGCAGCCTTTGCACGATCTTGACCGACTGCGCGGCTTTCTTTCCGGAACGGGACCGACGGTCATCTTCGACGCTCCGTGGATCCCTTTTTATCTGGTGATCATTTATTTGCTCCATCCTTTGCTCGGCTTGTTGGCAACCGTCGGCGCGATCGCCGTGGTCCTCCTCACGGCGGTTGCGGAAGTCTTTAGCCGTGGTCCGGCCGCGCGCGCCTCCGAAGACTTGTCGTCGCAACGGGCGCTTGCCGACTCCGCCCGGCGCAACGCCGAGGTTGTTCATGCAATGGGGCTTTCTGGTCGACTGGCTCGACGCTGGAGCGACGTCAGCCGTGCATATCTTGGTCAGCAGGAGCGCCTCTCGGATGTCGTCGGTGGCGCCAGTTCCTTCTCGAAGGCGCTTCGCATGGGTCTGCAATCCGGCGTTCTGGGGCTCGGTGCCTACCTGGTCATCGGCGGTGAAGCTTCTCCTGGGGTGATTATCGCATCTTCCATATTGCTCGGCCGGGCCTTGGCCCCAGTTGACGCGGCGATTGCAAACTGGAGAGGTTTTCTATCGACCCGGCGCAGCTATAGCGAGCTGGCAGCTGTCATGGCTGCATTTGGCAGTCAGGACGATCCGATGGAATTGCCTCGTCCACAGGCACGATTTGCCGTCGAGCAACTGACAGTCGCGCCGCCCGGCCTGACAAGACCGACCGTTGTAAATGTAAGCTTCCACCTGTCGAGGGGGGCTGGAATGGCCGTCGTCGGCCCGAGCGGCTCCGGCAAGACGACGCTGGCCCGTTCGTTGGTCGGGGTGTGGAAGCCGCTCCATGGCTCGGTGAGATTGGACGGCGCCTCTCTCGATCAATGGAACTCGGAACATCTCGGCGCCCATATCGGCTACATGCCGCAGGATGTGGAGTTGTTTGACGGCACGGTAGCAGACAACATTTCGAGGTTCCGAGGCAAGACGGATCCAAAAGGCGTCCTTGCGGCGGCAAGAGCCGCCGGCGTCGAGAAAATGATCATGCAACTCCCTCAGGGATTTCAGACCCGCATCGGGGAGGGGGGAGCAGCCCTGTCGGCAGGGCAGAGGCAACTCGTGGGTCTCGCCCGAGCACTTTATGGCGAGCCGTTCCTTGTCGTGCTCGACGAACCGAACTCGAACCTCGACGTGGATGGGGACGCTGCCCTGGCCGGCGCCATACGGGCAGTGCGTCAGCGCGGGGGCATCGTCATTGTCGTTGCGCATCGTCCCTCGGCACTCGCCAACATCGATCAGGTGCTGGTTATGTCGAACGGGACGGTTCATGCCTTTGGCTCGCGCGAGGAGGTCTTGGCGAACGTGCTCCGACCTTCACCGCCTGTTTCACCTCGGCCATCTTCTTTGGCGCCGATACCGGGGGTTGCCGGGCATGCATGAGGCTCTGCTCGAAACATTCGTCACCTTCTCGTCCTATGCCCGGACCCTTCGTGGCAGCAAAGGACCTGCCGTGAGCTCGCCAGATCTGCCGGACGGTATACGGGCCAACCTGATATTCGGCTTGGTGATTACAGGTCTGCTGGTCCTCGGCGGCGGCCTGTGGCTGGGATTGACCAAGATCGCCGGCGCCGTGGTTGCACCGGCCACCGTGGTGGTAGAAAGCAACGTCAAGAAGGTCCAGCATCAAACCGGAGGAACAGTGGGCGGGATCTTCGCGCAGGACGGAGATCATGTGCGAGCCGGCGACGTGCTGGTCAGGCTGGATGACACGCTGACACGCGCGAACCTGCAAATCATCAGCGAGGATCTCGATCGCGCGACCGTTCGCCTCGCCCGGCTGGAGGCCGAGCGCACGGGCTTGGCGGAAATGCAGCTGCCGGTCGGCCTGAAAGCGCGAATGAACCAACCGGAGCTGGCTGCGCTCGTCAACGGCGAACGCGCTCTCTTTGAAACGCGCTCTTCGGCTTTGGCTGGACAGAAGGCACAGCTGAGAAGCCAATCCCAGCAACTTGAACGTCAGATCGACGGTCTTAAAGCGCAACAGAGCGCGGTGGATGAATCGGTTGCCCTGCTGAGCAAGGATTTCGCCGACGTTGATTCCCTCTACGCCAAAAAACTCGTCTCCAAGGAGAGGGTAAGCAACATCAAGTTGGATGCCACCCGGGCCAGGGGAGAATCGGGTCGCCTCGCTGCAGCAGTAGCGGAAGCCCAGGCGCGCATCAGCGAAACGGGGTTGCAGATGCTGCAGCTGGATGACCAAAGGCGCACCGACGTGACGACCGAACTCCGCGAGACGGAAGCCAAGCAGACCGAACTCAACGAACGGAGGATTGTGGCGCAGGATGAACTGACCAAGACAACGATCCGCGCGCCACAGTCCGGAACGATACAGGAATCGGCTGTCCATACCGTCGGCGGCGTTATCGCGCCTGGCGAGATGCTTATGACCATCGTACCTGATACCGACGATCTTGTGGTGGACGCGCTGATCCCTCCGTCGCGGGTCGACGATGTCCGGCCTGGGCAGCCGGTGTCGATCCGTTTTCCGGCGTTCGACGTGGGAACCACTCCGGTCTGCCAAGGGTCAGTGAAACACATCTCGGCAGATCTGATTAAAGACCCGCAACGTCAGCTTTCCTATTTTTCGGCGCGTATCAAGGTTGAAAGCAAATCGAGCTGCCTGACCGAAGCGAAGGTGCTGAGGCCAGGTATGCCCGCCGAGGTTCATATCCGCACCGACGAACGCAATGTCTGGTCTTATCTGTTGAAACCCTTTGCGGATCAGATGTCCAAAGCGTTTACGCAGTGATGGCGAGGTGGAGGAGGGCGTGACCAATAGGATATCGGGATTTCTGGCGGCCCGACGGCTTTTGGGGGCGGGCGGCCGTCGAGCCTAACCGGCGACGCGGGGATGAAGCGCCTCCGGCTGGAGGAAACATGCGCGTTGTGTGACGCTACCGCATCATTCGAATAGCGAGGCTGGTTTACCGTCCCCAGACAACGGCATTCTCATGCCGTTTGATGATGTGCTTCAGGTTTTCGAAGGCGGTCGTGACGTGGCCGGCGAAGCGCTCTGCCGCCGGTGAGCGTGGTCCGCTGACCCGGCGAAGGATACCGAGTGAGCGGCTGGGCTGCGGGATTTCGTAGGGCAGCACCGTAACCCGGCTCTCCTTGCGCTGCGCGAAGACCACGGAGAATGGCAGCACGGCCAACGCATCGGTTTCGGCAAGGAAGTTGATCACGCTCATCAGCGAGCCTCCCGAATAGCGGATGTTCAGGTCCGACATGCCGATGCTCATCAGGATCATCTGCAGGTCCGACATCAGCGGAGAGCCGGGCAGGGGAGCCACCCAGGGAAAGCTGGTCAGGTCATGCGCCCTGAGGCGGCGATTTCGCAGCAGGGGATGATCGGGCCGGCAAGCCACGACATTGCGTCCGGGCAGGATTTCGGTGAATTCGAAGCCGGGACCAAGGTCGAGCACGCCGATCGGCACGATGCCGAGGTCGATCTGGTTGCTGTCCAGTGCCGCGACCATCTCGGGCAGGTTCATATAGCTCTGCTGAACGGTGACCTCGGGTTCGAGCTTCTGGAACTCTCCGATCATCCGGCTGATCATCGCGTCCATGAAGAACGGCACGCCGCCGACACGCACGACGCCCTTCGTTCCTTTCATGAAACCCTGCACCGCATCCGACGCCTTGCGGGACGCGGTGATGATCGTGCGGCCCTGCGCCGCCAGCTGGAAGCCGAGCGGCGTCGCCTGCAGCGGCCGGCGGCCCTTGAGGAACAGCGGCTCACCCACCCGCGCCTCCAGCATGGCCAGTGATCGGCTGACCGCCGGCTGGGTCAAGCCCAGCATGGCGGCTCCTTCCGACACGCCGCCGGCATCCAGCACCGCGGCGAGCTGCATGAGGTGGCGCTCGTTCAGCTTCATAGCAAAACGCTATACAAGGGACGTCACATCTCATCAAGCATCGCGTCGGGCCGTGCTATCCCGCTTGGCAAGGGGAAGGGAGGCCCCGGCGGAATGCACGGCCAGCACGACCCGAAGCGGGATGAGTCCCCCAAGGCGATATCGACGCAGGCCGAGGAATTCTCGCGGCGCCTGACGGCAATGGGCCAGTCCCGCCTGGCGGCGGCGGCGCAGGCAGCCGTGGATGGTTTGCACGCGCTGATCGTGGAGTTGCGGCCCTCCGGCGAGGAATTCCGCCAGGCGATCGATTTTCTGACCGAGGTTGGCCACTACGCCGATGCGCGGCGCCAGGAATGGGTGCTGTTCGCCGACGTCCTGGGCGTGTCTTCGCTGATCGAGGATCAGAACAGCCCGCGCCCCGCCGGAGCGACACCAAACACCCTGGCCGGGCCCTTCTACCGGGCCGACGTGCCGGAGATGCCACCCGGCGCGAACATCTCGCGCGATCACAAGGGCGAGCCGCTGGAGGTCGCGGGCCGCATCGTCGCGCTCGACGGCGCGGGGGTCAGCGATGCGACGGTCGAGATCTGGCAGGCCAATGCCGAGGGTCTCTACGAGAACCAGGAACCCGACCGGCAGCCGGAATTCAATCTGCGCGGACGCTTCCGTACCGATCCGCAGGGACGGTTCCGCTTCACGACGGTGAAGCCGAAGGGCTATACGCTGCCGTCGGACGGACCGGTCGGTCAATTGATGTCAGCGCTCGGCCTTGGCCTCGAGCGGCCGGCCCATATCCATTTTCGCGTCTCGGCGGAGGACTTCGAGACGCTGACGACCCACATCTTCGACCGGTCGGACCCTGCGATCGGCCGGGATGCCATCTTCGGGGTCAAACCCGAACTCATGGCCGAGTTCCGCGCGCTGCCGCCCAATGGAGGAAAACGCAAGCACGCGCTCGACCTCAACCTCGTGCTCTGCCCGCAGCGGCGGAGCGATACCGAAACCTCTGGGAGGAGATGACCGATGGCACGTATCAGCGGCTACCACCATTTGACGCTCTCGACCGACAGCGCTCAGGAAGATTTTGATTTCTATACCAAGGCGCTCGGCCTGCATTCGGTGAAGCGCACCGTCTTGTTCGACGGCGTCATCCCGGTCTACCACCTCTATTACGGCTCGCCCAATGGCGATGCGTCGACGATCATCACCACCTTCCCGTTCCGCAAGCCGGGCGTCTATGGCCGCCGCGGGTCCAATCAGTCGCGCACCATCATGCAGTCGATCCCCAGGGGCGCCGCGGATTTCTGGGTCGACCGGTTGAATGCGCGCGGCATCGAGGCCATCAAGATCACCCGTTTTGGCGCCGACCGTGCGGCTTTCGCACATCCCTGCGGCATCCCGCATGAGCTGGTGGAAAGCGACAGGGATCCCCGCGCGCCCATCACCAACGAGGCGCAGGGCATCGGCAAGGCCCACGGCATCAAGGGAATCTACGGCGCCGTGGTGGCGGTGATGGACCGCACCGCCATGGACGACTTCCTGACCATCGCATTGCCGATGGAGAAAGAGGCCGACGACCACGAGGGGCTCGTGTTCCGCGTGCCGGATGCGGCCGGCGTCGCACAGCGCGTGGAGGTCATTGTCGACCGCGACAGCCCGCAGGGCACCTGGACTCTGGCGGGAGGCACGATCCACCACCTCGCCCTCAACACCGGCGACGAAGAGAACCAGTTGAAGCTGCGCGCTCATATCGAGGGCCTCGGCTTCACGGACATATCGGAGCAGAAGGACCGCAACTACTTCAAGTCCTGTTATGTCCGCTCGCCCGGCGGCGCGCTGTTCGAAATTGCCTGGACCACGCCGGAAGGCTGGGCCAAGGACGAGCCTCCGGGCCAGATCGGCAAGACGCTGGTCTTCCCGCCTTGGTTCAAGGACCGCGAGAGCGAATTGCAGGCCGGCCTGGAACAGGCGGATTTCGCGTGAGTTCAGGCAGCGGTCCGCTCCGGCTTGGGCCAAGAGGCCCGGAGGCTAAGGCGATTTGCGTCTTCGTCCACGGCCGCGGCCAATCGCCCGAAGAGATGCAGTCCCATGTGCTGTCGCGGCTTTCCGCGTCGGCCGTGGCCTTCATCCTGCCGCGCGCGCCGCACGGCATGTGGTGGGAGGCGCGTGCCGTCGACCCGTTGACGTCGGTCGCCCGCGCGCAGCTCTCTGACGCGCTCGACCACCTTGCGGCCGCAATGGTTGCGGCGCGTGCCGAACTGCCCGGACTGCCGCTGCTTCTCGCGGGCTTCTCGCAAGGGGCGTGTCTCTCGATCGAATATCTCTGTGCGGGGCTGCCGCCGCCGGACGCTTTGGCGGCCTTCACGGGCTGCCGTGTCGGCGTTCCGGCGGACGAAAGATCCGAGGCGGCGCCGGCCGGAATGCCGATTTATCTTTCCGGTGGTGATGCCGATCCGTGGATACCGGTCTCGGCGTTTGCCGATGCCGCGCAATCGCTGGGCCGGATTGGCGCGAGCCTGCGGGCCGATCTGTTCCCGGGCCGCGGCCATGAGGTCTCGGACGCCGAGATTGCCATGCTGGGCACTATCCTCGACGACCTCGCGGCCGGGCGTGGCCCGCGCATGGAGGCGGCGCGATGATGGACAGCTTCACCTTTCCGGGCCTGACGACACGGGTGGTCTTCGGTGCCGGCACCATGGCTCGCGTCGAGGAGGAAGTCCGGCGGCTCGGCCATGAAAAGGTGATGGTGCTTTCGACGCCGCATCAGAAGGGCGATGCGGAAAGGCTGGCCGCAAGCCTTGGTGGCCTCGCCGCCGGGATCTTTGCCGGCGCGGTCATGCATACCCCTGTCGAGGTCACGGAAAAGGCCATCGATACCTTCCGCGGCAGTGGCGCTTCGGCGGTCGTCAGCCTCGGCGGCGGCTCGACCACTGGGCTCGGCAAGGCCATTGCCGTGCGCACGGGCGCCGACCAGGTGGTCATTCCCACCACCTATGCCGGCTCGGAAATGACCGACATACTCGGCGAGACGGCAGCCGGCGAGAAGACCACCCGCCGCTCGCCGGACATTCGCCCAGAGACGGTGATCTACGACGTCGATCTGACACTGAGCTTGCCGGTAAATCTCACCGTAACCTCGGCGATGAACGCGATCGCTCATGCGATGGAAGCCTTGTATGCCCCCGATCGCAATCCGGTCATCGTGCTGATGTGCAGGGATGCCATGGTTGCCTTCCGGGAAGGCATTCCAAGGTTGATCGGCAATCCGCAGGATCGCGCGGCCCGGACGCAGGCGCTCTATGCGGCGTGGTGCTGCTCGACCGCACTCGGCTATGTCTCGATGGCGCTGCATCACAAGCTGGCGCACGTCTTCGGCGGCTCGTTCGACACGCCGCACGCCGAAACCCACGCCATCCTGCTGCCCTACACGACCGCCTTCAACGAAGCGGCGGTGCCCGATCTGCTGCGCCCGATCGCTGAGGCATTCGGTGGTGGTTCGGCGGGCGGCGGGCTCTGGGATTTCGCACAGTCGGTCGGCTCTCCGCTGAGCCTGAAGGCGATCGGCATCGAGGAGGCCGATCTCGACCGCGCGGCGGCAATCGCGGTGAAGAATGCCTATGCGAATCCAAGGCCGATTGATCCGGGATCGATAAGGGAACTCCTTCAGGCGGCGTGGGAGGGACGCCGTCCGGGGGACTGAGAACAAAACAAGAGGGAGGAACCAAACATGATCACAAGACGCAGCCTACTGAAAGCCTCGGCGGCGACAGGCCTGGCGCTCGCCGGTTCGCGCCTGGCGACGCCGGCCATCGCGCAAGGCGCCAAGATCCGCCTGGGCTATGTTTCGCCGCAGACGGGGCCGCTCGCCGGCTTCGCGGAAAGCGATGACTACAACATCAAGGCCTTCCTCGCTTCCGAGGCGGGCAAGAACTTCGAGGTCATCGTCAAGGACAGCCAGTCGAACCCCAATCGCGCGGCCGAGGTGGCCAAGAGCCTGATCGTCGATGACGAGATCAACCTGATGCTCGTCGGCTCGACGCCCGAGAACACCAATCCGGTGGCCACCACCTGCGAGGCGGAGGGCGTGCCGGTGATCTCGACGATGGCGCCGTGGCAGCCCTGGTTCATCGGCCAGCAGGGCAATCCGGCCGATCCGTCCTCGTGGAAGCCTTTCAACTTTGCCTATCATTATTTCTGGGGTCTCGAAGACATCATCGCCGTCTACACCGGTATGTGGAAGCAGCTTTCCACCAACGGCAAGGTGGGCGGGCTGTTCCCCAACGATGCCGACGGCAATGCCTGGGGTGATCCGAAGAACGGCTTGAAGCCGGGCCTCGATGCCGCCGGTTTCAGCCTTGCCGATCCCGGCCGCTATCAGAACCTGTCGGACGATTTCACCGCGCAGGTCAACGCCTTCAAGGCGGCCAATGCCGAGATCGTCACCGGTGTGGTCATTCCGCCGGACTTCACCACCTTCTGGAACCAGGCCCGCCAGCAGGGCTTCAAGCCCAAGGCGATAACGGTGGCCAAAGCGATCCTCTTTCCGCAATCGGTCGAGACGCTGGGCGATGCTGGCCACAACCTCTCATCCGAGGTCTGGTGGTCGGCCTCGCATCCGTTCAAATCGTCCGTGACGGGCGAGAGCTCGGCGGAAATCGCGGCGGATTTCACCGCCAAGACCGGGCGTCCCTGGACGCAGCCGATCGGTTTTGTCCATTCGCTGTTCGAGGTGGCGGCCAATGTCATGGGGCGCGTTTCGGATCCGACCAATGCCGAGGCGATCGCGGCGGCCATAGCCGCCACCGACATGACGACGGTGGTGGGGAAAGTGGCATGGAGCGGTGCGGGACTGCCGCCTTTCGCCGCGAAGAACGTCTGCAAGACGCCGCTCGTTGGCGGCCAGTGGCGGAAGAAGGCCGGTGGCGGGTTCGATCTGGTGATCGTCGAGAACGCCGGCGCTACCGAGATTCCCACCGCTGGCAAGATGGAAGCCCTGGCCTGACGCTGCCGGGGGCGGCTGATACCGCCGCCCTCGTTCGGCGCGACCCAAGGATGACTGTGATGATACTCAGGCTGGAAAACGTTTCGAAGTCCTTCGGCGCCCTGAAGGTTGCGGATTCCGTGACCGTCAGCGTGCCGCGCGGCGAAGCGCTGGGCATTATCGGCCCGAACGGCGCGGGAAAATCGACGCTCTTCAACCTGATCACCGGCAATCTGTTTGCAAATGAGGGTCGCATCGAATTCCTCGGCCGCGACGTGACCCGCGCTCCGGCCATGGAGCGGGTGCGCATGGGCGTCGGCCGCAGCTTCCAGATTCCGCAGCCTTTCGAGGGGCTGACCGTGTTCGAAAATCTCTTGACCGCCGCCGCCTTCGGCCGCGGCGGACGCGAGGCCGAGATGGTCGAGGATTGCGCTGGTATCCTCGAGGCGACGGAGCTTCTCAGGAAAGCCAATTTCGTGGCCGGCTCGTTGAGCCTTCTCGACCGCAAGCGCCTGGAACTCGCCCGCGCCTTGGCGACAGGCCCCGAACTTCTGCTTCTGGACGAGATCGCGGGCGGTCTGACGGAGGGCGAATGCAAGGCCCTGGTCGCGACGATCAGAGCCATCCACGCGAGGGGGACCACCATCATCTGGATCGAGCATGTGCTGCATGCCCTGAATTCGGTGGTCGAGCGGCTCCTCGTGCTGAATTTCGGGCGCGTGATCGGGATCGGCGCGCCTGATGAGATCATGGCCTCGAAGGCGGTTCGCGAAATCTATCTGGGGCTCGAGGTCTGATGCTGGAAACGCGCGGCCTCACCGCGGATTACGGCCAGTTCCGGGCGCTGTTCGGTGTGGATATCACCGTGGCCGCGGGCGAATGCGTGGCGATCATCGGCGCCAACGGCGCCGGCAAATCCACGCTGATGCGCTCGATCACCGGCGTGATCGGCAACGCGCCCGGCATGGTGCTGCACAGGGACGAGCCGATCGGCGCGCTGTCTTCGGCCGAGATCATGAAGCGCGGCATCGCCATGGTGCCGGAGGGGCGCCGGCTGTTCCCTTCGCTGACCGTCGAGGAAAACCTGCTGGTCGGCGGGCAGGCGCGTAAGGTGCAGGGGCCGTGGAGCCTCGACGCGGTCCATGACCTTTTCCCGATCTTGGGCGAGCGGCGCAAGAGCCCCGGTACCGCGCTCTCGGGTGGCCAGCAGCAGATGGTGGCGATCGGCCGGGCGCTGATGTCGAACCCCGAATTGCTGCTTTGCGACGAGATCAGCCTTGGCCTCGCGCCCGTCGTTATCCGCGATATCTACGCAGCACTTCCCAGGATCCGCCAAGGCGGCGCCGCGATCGTGCTGGTGGAGCAAGATATCGGCAAGGCGCTGGCAGTGGCCGACCGCGTCTACTGCATGATGGAGGGTCGCGTCACGCTGGCCGCCAGGGCGGCCGAGGTCACGCGCGAAGATATCCACTCTGCCTATTTCGGAGTGGCGGCATGACGCGGGAACCAAGGCTCGGTCGTCTGCTCGCACAGCACCCTTGTGGCCTGATCGAGGTGGCGCGGCGATGATCTGGCTGGACACCCTCGTGCAAGGGATTCTGCTGGGCGGGCTCTATGCCCTGTTTGCAGCAGGGTTGAGCCTCGTCTTCGGCATCATGCGGCTGGTGAACCTAGCCCATGGCGACCTCATCATTCTTGCCGCTTATCTGGTTTTGATGGGCGTCACGCTGCTCGGCTTGTCGCCCTGGATCGCTGCCCTGATTGCCATGCCCGTGATGTTCGGGCTCGGCTGGCTGCTGCAGGCCGCCGTCCTGAACCGCGTGCTGGGCAAGGACATCCTGCCGCCGCTTCTGGTCACGTTCGGCCTGTCGGTCGCCTTGCAGAACGGCCTGCTCGAGGCCTTCTCCGCCGACAGCCGCCGCATTCCGGTGGGCGCGTTGGAAGGGGCATCGCTCGATCTAGGGCTGGTCACGGTTGGGATCATGCCGTTGATGACCTTTGCCTCGGCGATCGTGACGATCATTGCGCTCAACGCGCTCTTTTACCACACCGCCCTCGGCCGTGCCTTCCGCGCCACCTCGGACGACGCCGTGACGGCGGGGCTGATGGGAATAGAGCCGAAACGGATTTTCGCGATCGCCACCGGGATCGCCATGGTCGTGGTGACGCTGGCGGCGCTCTATCTCGGCATGCGCGCGAACTTCGATCCTTCGATCGGACCGGCGCGGCTGATCTATGCCTTCGAGGCGGTGATCATCGGCGGCCTCGGCAGCCTGTGGGGAACGCTTGCCGGCGGGATCATCATCGGCGTGGCGCAAACGTTTGGCGCCGCGCTCAATCCGGAATGGCAGATACTGGCCGGCCACATCGCCTTCCTGGCCGTGATGCTGCTCAGGCCGCGCGGACTTTTTCCGCGCGCAGTGGATTGAGGGGGGCGGCATGTATCGACTGACAACCCGCACCCGCGCCGGAACCGTGACCGCGATCATTGTGCCGCTCTTCCTCGTCGCCGCGCTCGCGCTGCCTGCCGTGGCCTCGCGTGGTGTCATACAGGATCTGTTCTTCATCCTCACCATGCTGACGCTGGCGCAGATCTGGAACCTGCTGGCGGGCTATGGCGGCCTGGTCTCGGTGGGCCAGCAGGCTTTCGTCGGCATCGGCGCCTACGCGATGTTCGCCGGCGTGATCCTGCTCGGCTGGAATCCGGTCCTGGCGATCCCGCTGGGCGCCCTTGCGGCGCTGGTGCTGGCAGTTCCGACGGCCTTTTTCGCGTTCCGCTTGCAGGGCGCGTATTTCGCCATCGGCACCTGGGTGATCGCCGAAGTGACGCGCCTGCTGGTTGCGCAGTGGAAGGCACTTGGCGGCGGCACCGGCACGTCGCTGCCGCGCGAGGCGACGAGCAGCATCCTGGGCACCGATGCGGTCCGGGCGCTGTTCGGCGTCCGCGAGGCCGCGGCACGCGATATCATGGCCTACTGGCTGGCTTTGGTGCTGGTCGTGGCCGTGACGGGCGGGATCTACTGGCTGCTGCGCAGCCGCCTCGGGCTGGCGCTGGCGGCCGTGCGCGACAATGTCGACGCGGCGCAATCGGTGGGCGTCGATACCGCCCGGCTCAGATGGGCGGTCTTTCTGATCGCCGCGGCCGCCACCGGGCTGACCGGCGCGCTGATTTTCCTGCAGACGGCCCGCATCTCGCCGAGCGCGGCCTTTGCCGTCACCGACTGGACCGCCAACGTCATCTTCATTGTCGTCATCGGCGGCATCGGCACCATCGAGGGGCCGATCCTCGGTGTGCTGGTCTTCTTTGCGCTGCGCTCGGCGCTGGCCGACTACGGCAGTTGGTACTTGATGACGCTCGGCCTCATCGCCGTTGTCGTGATGCTTTTTGCGCCAAAGGGGCTGTGGGGCCTGATCGCGTCCCGCAAGGGCCTGCACCTGTTTCCGGTCCGCCGCAGGCTGACCGGTCCGAAGATCGAGGGAGGAATTTGATGGCGGATATCGAAACCGACGTGCTGATCGTCGGCACTGGCCCGGCCGGCTCGGCCACCGCCGCGCTGCTGTCGAGCTACGGCGTGGCCAACATGATCGTCAATCGCTATCGCTGGTTGTCGAACACGCCGCGTGCCCACATCACCAACCAGCGCACCATGGAAGTGCTGCGCGACCTCGGTCCGGATGTCGAGGCAGAGGCCATGATGCACGCCTCGCCGCAGGAACTGATGGGCGAGAACGTGTTCTGCGAAAGCCTGGCCGGCGAGGAGATCGGCCGCATGAAGAGCTGGGGTACAGCGCCGCTCTCCAAGGCCGAACATCTGCTGTCGTCTCCCTGTTTCATGAACGATCTGCCCCAGACCTTCATGGAGCCGATCCTGTTCAAGTCGGCCTGCGCCCGCGGGACGCAGGCACGCATGAGCACGGAATATGTCGGCCATGTCCAGGATGAGGACGGCGTGACCACGACCTGCCGCGATCGGCTGTCGGGTAAGGATTTCACCGTGCGGTCGAAGTTCCTCGTCGGTGCCGACGGCGGCAACTCGCTGGTGGCCGAGCATCTGGGCCTGCCGCTCGACGGGAAGATGGGCGTCGGCGGCTCGATGAACATCCTGTTCAGGGCCGATCTGTCGAAATACGTCGCGCACCGGCCGAGCGTCCTCTACTGGGTCATGCAGCCCGGCGCCGACGTCGGCGGCATCGGCATGGGTCTGGTTCGCATGGTGCGGCCGTGGGACGAGTGGCTGATCGTCTGGGGCTACGACATCAACCAGCCGCCGCCGGAGGTAACGCCGGAACTGGCCACCGAGGTCGCGCGTCAATTGGTCGGAGATCCCGCGCTCGAGATCAAGCTCCTGGGCGCCAACACCTGGACGGTGAACAACTGCTTCGCCACGCACATGCAGAAGGGGCGGGTGTTCATCATGGGCGACGCCGCGCACCGGCATCCGCCCTCGAACGGGCTCGGCTCGAACACATCGATCCAGGATGGGTTCAATCTGGCCTGGAAGCTTGCCAAGGTCGTCAAGGGGCAGGCGGCCATCGGGCTTCTGGATAGCTACTCTGCCGAGCGCGCGCCGATCGCGCGCCAGATCGTGACGCGGGCGAACCAGTCCATCGCCGAATTCGGACCGATCTTCGAGGCGCTCGGCATGGATGGCGGCGTCGATCACGACAAGATCCAGAGGAACATGGAGGCCCGCGCCGACGCGACGCCCGCCGCCGAAGCGCAGCGCGAGGCGCTCCGCAAGGCTATCGCCTTCAAGAAGTACGAGTTCGACGCCCATGGCGTCGAGATGAACCAGCGCTATGCGTCCGGCGCGGTGGTGACCGACGGCCAGCGCGAGCCGGCATTCGAGAAGGATCGCGAGCTGCACTATGCGCCAACGACGTGGCCGGGCGCGCGCTTGCCGCATGTCTGGGTGTTCGAGCGCTCGGGCAGGAAGGTCTCGACGCTCGATCTTTGCGGGCATGGCGAGTTCACGCTTTTGACCGGTATTGGCGGCGAGGCGTGGGTCGCCGCGGCGGAGACGGTGGGCGCGGAGCTCGGTCTGCCGATCCGCAGCCATGTGATCGGCCCGCGCCGCACGATCGAGGATCATACCGGCGACTGGGCCGGCGCGCGGGAGATCCGCGACACCGGCTGCCTGGTCGTCCGTCCCGACCACCACGTCGCCTGGCGTTCCGAAACGCTCGCGGCCGATCCGGCGGCCGAACTGCGCCGGGTCTTCAAATCCGTTCTGGCGCGCTGAGGAGTATCCCATGATCGACGAACACGAATCCGGCTATTTCACCGAGGCGAACTCGGCCGAGGTCGTCGTGGCGCGCAACAGGAACGCCAAAGACGAGCGGCTCAAAGAGGTGATGGAGGTCATCACCCGCAAGCTGCACGAGGCGGTGAAGGAGATCGAGCCGACGCAGGAGGAATGGTTCGGCGCGATCATGTTCCTGACGCAGACGGGCCAGATCTGCAACGAGTGGCGGCAGGAGTACATCCTGCTGTCGGATGTTCTCGGCGTCTCGATGCTGGTCGATGCGATCAACAACCGCAAGCCGTCGGGTGCCTCGGAATCCACGGTGCTCGGGCCTTTCCACGTCGCCGACGCGCCCGAATTGCCAATGGGATCGAACATCTGCCTCGACCAGAAGGGCGAGCCGATGTTCGTGCATGGCCGCATCCTCAATACCGAGGGTAACCCGATCGCAGGCGCCAAGATCGACGTCTGGCAGGCCAATGACGAGGGTTTCTACGACGTGCAGCAGAAGGGCATCCAGCCCGACTTCAATCTGCGCGGGGTGTTCCGCACCGGTGCGGACGGACGTTACTGGTTCCGCGGCGTGAAGCCCAAATACTACCCGATCCCGGATGACGGTCCGGTCGGCAAGCTGCTGGGCGCGCTAGGCCGCCACCCCAATCGTCCGGCGCATCTCCACTACATTGTCGAGGCCGAGGGCTTCGACGCGCTGACCACGCACATCTTCGATCCGGACGATCCGTACATCGATTCAGATGCCGTCTTCGGCGTGAAGAAAAGCCTGCTCGCCGAATTCCGCAAGGTCGAGGACGCCGAAGCCGCGGCCAGGGTCGAGGTCGCGGCGCCGTTCTACGACGTAGAGTTCGATTTCGTGCTGTCGCGCAAGGGAGGAAACTGATGGCCGCACTTGAGAAGATGTTCGATGTCAGAGGCAAGTCGGTGATCGTCACCGGCGGCGCCAGCGGCATCGGGCAGGCCTATTCCGAGATCATGGCCGAGCACGGGGCGAAGGTCTGCATCTTCGACCTGAACCCTGCCGGGCTGGAGAAGACCGTGGCGGCGATCAGGGCGGCGGGTGGCGATGTCTGGGGCCAGGTCGTCGATGTCGGCGACCGTGCGGCCATGGCGGCCGCCTTCGACAAGGTGGCCGAGAAGGCCGGCTCGATCGACGTCGTGTTCGCCAATGCCGGGATCGACGCCGGGCCGGGCTTCAACACCCCGACGGGCGAAAGGAACCCCGAGGGCGCCATCGAGAACCTGCCCGACGAGCACTGGGACAAGGTGATCGAGATAAACCTGACCTCGGTCTACACCACGATCAAGCATGCCGTGCGGCACATGAAGCCGAATGGCGGCGGCCAGATCATCGTCACGTCGTCCATCGCCTCGCTGATCAACGAGAGCATCGTGGGTACACCCTACATGCCCGCCAAGGCCGCGGTGAACCATCTCGTTCGCCACATGGCGATGGAACTCGGCGCCTACAACATCCGCATCAACGCAATCCTGCCCGGGCCGTTCATCACCAACATCGCCGGCGGCCGGCTGCGCAATCCGGCGGATCGCAAGGCCTTCGAGGCCCAGTCGCTCATCGGCCGGATCGGTGACCCTGAAGAGATCAAGGGCCTGGCGCTTTATCTGGCGTCGCCGGCCGCGTCCTACGTGACGGGCTCGCTGATCGTCATCGATGGCGGCTCGCTGCTGAGGATGACCTGAACAAGCTTTGAACTGAGACCGGTCCCGTGGGCCGGAGAAACTTAACCCAGGGAGGAACCGACAATGACCTACTACAACAAACTGGTGAAATCGGGCTTGCGGCCCAGCCGCCGAAGCGTCCTGAAGGGGATTGGAGCCGGCGTTGCCGCCAGCACGCTGGGCATGCCGACCTATCTGCGCGCCGCGACGGCGGGGAAGATCAAGCTCGGCTATCTCAGCCCCACGACTGGGCCGCTCGCCCTGTTTGGTGAAACGGATGGCTACACCTTGCAGAAAATCCGCGCCCTGCTCGGCGGCCAGCTGCAATGTGCCGACGGCAATACTTACGAGATCGAGATCCTCGATCGCGACAGCCAGTCCAATCCGAACAAGGCATCGGAAATCGCCGGCAACCTCATCCTGAACGACGAGGTGCATCTGCTCGTGCCGGCCTCGACCACCGACACGATCCTGCCCGCGGCCGAGCAGGCCGAGCTTTATGAGACCCCCTGCATTTCCTCCGGTGCTCCCTGGCAAGCGGTGATCATGCCGCGCGGCGGCGGCAAGCAGACCTTCGACTGGACCTATCATTTCTTCTGGGGCCTCGACGAGGCGCTGAACACCTTCGTCGGACTCTGGAACCATCTGGAGACCAACAAGAAGGTCGGCATGCTGTTTCCGCAGAACATCGACGGCGAGACCTGGGGCAACGACGAATATGGCTTGCCAGCGCCGACCCGCAAGGCCGGCTACGAGGTCGTGGTGCCCGGCTATTTCCAGCCCCGCACCAATGATTTTTCCGCACAGATCGCCGAGTTCAAGAAGCAGGGCTGCGAGATCATCGGCGGCATTACCTATCCGGACGATCTGAAGACCTTCGTCACCCAGTGCAACCAGCAGGGCTTCAAGCCGAAGGCGGTCACGGTGGCGGCGGCACTCCTGTTCCCGGGGGGTGTCGAGGCCATGGGTCCTCTAGGCAACGGCATGTCCTCGGAGGTCTGGTGGACACCGGCCTTCCCGTTCAAGTCGTCGCTGACCGGGCAGGTCAGCAGCGACATCGCCAGCCAATGGGAAGTCGATTCGAAGCGGCAGTGGACGCAGCCGCTGGGCTATTCGCATGCCTTGCTCGAGGTCGCGCTCGACATCCTGAAGCGCTCTTCCAATCCGCTCGATCGCACAGCCAACCGAGACGCCCTGGTCGCTACCGATCTGCAGACGCTGGTCGGTCATATCAAGTTCGACGGCGCGCCCCACAAGAACATCTGCAAGACGCCGATCTTCGGCGGCCAGTGGGTGAAGGGCGAGAAATGGCCCTATGACCTGAAGATCGTCGACAACACGGTCAATCAGCTCTTCGCGCCGCAGCAGGCTATTCAGCCGATCGCCTGGTGACATGAGCGGGGACGCGGGCAGAGCCATGGGTAGGGAAATCCTGCTGAAAGCGCACGGGGTGTCGAAGTCCTTCGGCGCTGTCCGCGTCCTGCATGACGTGACTTTCGACGTGCATCGGGGCGAGGTGCTGGGCATCCTCGGCCCGAATGGGGCGGGCAAAACGACGCTGTTCAACATGATCAGCGGCGACTTGAAGACGTCCGGCGGCGAGATCCAGCTCGGCGACACCGCGCTTCGCGGCGAGCCGCCCTTCCGCCGCTGCCAGATGGGGATCGGGCGGACCTATCAGATCCCGCGTCCCTATTCCGGCATGACCACCTTCGAAAACCTGCTGGTCGCCGCCGCTTTCGGCGGCGGCCGGTCCGAGAAGCAGAGCTATGCTTTCTGCGCCCAGGTCCTGCGCGAGTGCGAACTCTCCGACAAGGCCAATGTCTCGGCCGGCGCTCTCACTCTGCTCGACCGCAAGCGACTGGAGCTGGCGCGCGCGCTGGCGTCGGATCCGAAGCTGCTGCTGCTGGACGAGATCGCGGGCGGGCTGACCGACGATGAATCGAAGGCGCTGGTGGCGCTGGTGCGCCGCATCCGCGACCGCGGCATCACCATCGTGTGGATCGAGCATGTGCTGAACGCGCTGCTGGCGGTGGCCGACCGGCTGTTGGTGCTGAATTTCGGCGAGAAGATCGCCGAAGGCGTGTCCGCCGACGTGATCGCGCTGCCCGAGGTCCAGCGCGTCTACATGGGGATCGAGGGATGACGGCCGTTCTTTCCACCCACGGGCTGTTGGCCCGCTATGGCGACTTCCAGGCGCTCTACGGCGTCGACATCGAGCTGCACCAGGGTGAGGCCGTGGCCTTGATCGGCGCCAACGGGGCCGGAAAATCCACCCTGCTGCGTTCGATCATGGGCCTGCTTCCGGTTGGGCGGGAGATGGTGCTGCTGCACGGTGAGCCGGTCGGCGGCACCGCCACCGACCGCATGGTGCAGAAGGGCGTCGCCATCGTGCCGGAGGGCCGCCGCCTCTTCACCGGCATGTCGGTCGAGGACAATCTGCGCGTCGCCATCGACCAGGCCGCGCGCATGGGCGCCAAGGGCGGATGGACGCTGCCGCGTCTGCACCAGCTGTTCCCGATCCTCAAGGAGAAGGCTCGCACCCAGGTGCAAAGCCTCTCGGGCGGGCAGCAGCAGATGGTGGCGATCGGCCGCGCGCTGCTCTGCCAGCCGCGCGTGCTGCTCTGCGATGAGATCAGCCTTGGTCTCGCGCCCAAGGTGATCCGCGAAATCTATGCCGCCTTGCCCGAAATCCGCGCCACCGGAACGGCGATGATCGTGGTCGAGCAGGATGTCGGCCTCGCCCGGACCGCCACGGACCGCCTCTACTGCATGCTGGAGGGCCGCGTGACCCTGACCGGCAGGTCCGCCGAAATCACGCGCGAGCAGATCGGCAAAGCCTATTTTGGAGCGGGCCATGGAGTGGTTTGACGCCTTGGTGCAGGGGGTCCTGCTGGGCGGCATGTATGCCCAGTATGCACTCGGCATGGCGCTGATGTTCGGCGTCATGCGGATCGTCAACATCAGCCATGGCGATCTGGTGATCCTTTTGTCGCTGATCGGCATCTCGATCGCCACGGCTTGGGGTCTGGGACCGCTGCCGGTGCTGATCGTGCTGGTGCCGCTCGCGGTGCTGATGGGCTGGGTGCTGCAGAAGGCCGTGCTGAACCGCGTGGTGGGCAGCGATCCGCTGCCCTCGCTGATCGCGACCTTCGGACTGTCGATCGCGCTGCAGAACCTGATGCTCCAGATATGGTCCGCGAACAGCCGATCGCTGCCCGGCCATGGGATCGAGAGCCAGTCCATCGAGATCGGCGGCATCTATGTCGGTCTCCTGCCGCTGATCGTGCTGGCCGTTGCCACGGGCCTGACAGGAGGCCTCGACCTGACGCTGAAGCGCACGCGCTTCGGTCGCGCGCTCCGCGCCGCGTCGGCCGATGTCGAGGCAGCGGCGATGACCGGCATCAACCCGCGCGCCGTCTATGCGATGGCGACAGCGGCGGCGGTCGGCATTCTCGGTTTTGCAGCCGTCTTCCAGGCGCTGCGGTCGACTGTTGCTCCGGCCGATGGGCCTGCCCAGCTGATCTACGCGTTCGAAGCGGTGATCATCGGCGGCATGGGGACGGTATGGGGCGCCTTCGTCGGCTCGATGGTGCTCGGCATCTCGCAGGCCATCGGCTTCCGCATCGATCCGGGCTTCGGCGTGCTTGCCGGACATATCGTCTTCCTGGTCGTGCTGGCGACCCGCCCACAGGGCCTGTTCGGAAAGGCATTGTCATGAGTGCGATTCCCTATGTGGCAACAACCGAGGTGCCCGAAGTCGTGGTCCAGCGCCAGACCCGGTCCGGTCGCATTGCGATGACGCTGGCGGTGCTGGCCATGATCGCTGTCGCTGTCATGCCGTGGTGGGCTTCGACCGGCACGATCCGGTCGGTTCTGGTGCTGTGCTGCTATATCGCCGTCGCGCAGATGTGGAACCTGCTCGCCGGCTATGCCGGCCTCGTCTCCGTGGGCCAGCACGCCTTCATGGGCGCCGCCGGCTATGCGCTTTTCGTGCTGGCGCAGACCTACGGCATCAATCCGTTTGTGGCGGTCTTCCTGTCGCTCCTGGTGCCGGCCGCGCTGGCCGTGCCGATCTACCTGCTGCTGCATCGCCTGGATGGCCCCTATTTTTCGATCGGCACATGGGTGGTGGCCGAGGTCTTCCGGCTGACCGCCTCGAACCTGCCGCTCGTCAATTCCGGCGCGGGCATGTCGCTTCGCGTGATGAAGGACTATTCGGCCTTCGAGCGGAATGTCGCTATGTCGCTGCTCTGCGCGGGGATGCTGCTCGTCACGCTGGGCGGCAGCTATTGGCTGCTTCGCTCGCGCTTCGGCCTTGCGCTGATCGCCATGCGCGACAATCCGGTTGCAGCTGCCAGCCAGGGCGTGAATGTCGTGAAGCTACGCTTCCTGATCTATGTCGCGTCGGCGGTCGGCTGCGGTCTCGCGGGCGCGATCTATTTCATGGCGCAGCTGCGCATCACCCCCGGTTCGGCCTTTGACCCGATGTGGGCGAACGTCGCGATCTTCATCGTCATGGTCGGCGGGATCGGGTCCATCGAGGGCGTTCTGATCGGATCGCTGATCTTCTTCATCGCGGACCGCTGGTTCGGCGAATATGGCGCAACCTATTTCGTCGTCCTCGGCCTGATGACGCTTCTGGTGGCGCTCTACGCCCGGACGGGCATCTGGGGCCTGATCTCGAAGCGGTGGGATGCACCATGGTTCCCGATCCGACGCAAGCTCGTCGACCCCGAACCGCTGACGAGGAGGATTTCATGAAAGCCGCCATCTTCGATAAGGTCGGCGTCCCACTGCGGATCGGCACGGTGCCGGACCCGACGCCAGCACCGGACGAGGTCGTCTTGCGTGTCGCCGCTTGCGGCATCTGCGGCAGCGATCTGCACATCACCGAGGATCCGGTGCCTTTCGGCATCGAGGCAGGCTTTGTGCTCGGCCATGAATTCTCCGGTGACATCGTCGCGGTCGGATCGGAGGCAACGGGCCTTCGGATCGGTGACCGGGTCGCTGTCGTGCCGATGCGCGGTTGCGGACACTGCGAGGCCTGCGAGCGCGGCGATCCGGCGCGCTGTCACGAGATGGAGCTGATCGGCGGCGGCTATGCGCAATACGCGACCGTGGCCGCACGCCAATGTCATATCCTGTCCGACGATGTAGCACTCGAGGATGGTGCGTTGGCCGAGCCACTGTCGGTCGCCCTGCATTGCATCGTCCGTTCGGGCATGAAGCCGGGGGATCGGGTCGCCATACTGGGTGCCGGGCCGATCGGACTGCTCGTCGCCTTCTGGGCGCGGCGCATGGGGGCATCGCGTGTCGTGGTGGCCGACATCCACGGCCATCAGCGCGAGCGTGCGCTTGCTCTCGGCGCGACCGGCTTCGCGCTTTCCGGCGAAAAGCTGAGCGAGAACCTCACCGATCTCTGCGGCGGCGCGCCCGACATCGTCTTCGAATGCGTTGGCAAGCGTGGCCTCATCGGCGCGGCGGTCGAGGCGGTCCGGCTGCAGGGCACGGTGGTCGGGGTCGGCCTCTGCATTGGCGGAGACCAGTGGGACCCGTTCGTTGCGCTGACGAAGGAAGTGAACCTGCTGTTTTCGGTCTTCTTCCATCAGCGCAACGAATTCGGCGTCGCCCTCGATGCGCTTCGAGGCGGACCTTTCGCACCGCAAGCTCTGGTCACCGACCGGATCGACCTCTCGCCGGTTCCGCAGATATTCGAGAGCCTTCGCCGCCGCACCACGCAATGCAAAGTGCTGATCCAGCCGGACCTTGTTTGAGGAGAGTGAAAAATGGCCGTTCAATTCGAAACGCTCGAATACGATATCGATGGCACGAAAACGGTGGTGATGGCCATCGGTAGAGGCAAGCCCGTGCTGTTCCTGCACGGCGCCTCGACGCTTGAAGGCTTCGACTTTGCCGAGGGCCTCGCGGACCGTTTCCGCGTGCTCTGCCCGAGCCATCCGGGCTTCGGCTTTTCTGGCCCGGCGCCGCATGTCGCTACGATGTCCGACATGGTTTTACACTATCTGAATCTGCTCGATGTTCTCCGTCTGCCGGAGAAGCCTCATCTCATCGGCTTTTCCATGGGCGGCTGGATGGCGACCGAACTCGCTGGCCTTGCGCGCGAGCGTTTCGACAAGGTGGTGCTGATCGCGCCGGCAGGGCTCAACGACCCCGCATATCCGGCCACTGATCTCGGCGCGGTCGCGCCGCAGGAGTTGCCGGCCTATCTGGCGCAAGACGTCTCGGTGGCGCTGCGCTACTTCCCGGATGGTTCCGACGCCGCCTTTGCCGAGGCCTTCGGCGCCGATCGCGCCCGCGAAGGCGAGACGCTCGGCCGGCTGCTGGCGCCGTTCGGCATGGGGCATCCGAACCTGCGGCGCTTTCTGGCGCGCATCGCCAATCCGACACTGGTCGTCTGGGGCACCAGGGACCGTATGCTGCCGGCGGGACAGGCTCCGCTCTTCGTCGAGGCGCTGCCCGACGCACGCCTGATCCTCGTCGAGGAGGCCGGCCATTTCGTCATGCAGGAGAAACCCGAAACGCTCAGGAAGATCGGCGATTTCTTCGCCGGCTGATCGCATTTGAAAAGGAGGAGGAGAACACGATGAACAAACCCATCAAGCACAGCTCGTGGGGGACGACCACCGACTATCGCGACTTGCTCAGGAAGATCGCGGAGATCGGACCGGCCCTGGAAGCCAACGCCACCGCCGATGAGGAGAATGGCGAACTGACTGCGCCCACGTTCGAGCTGCTGAAGCCGCTGCGCATGTCGCATATCTTTGCCGCGGAGAGCCTCGGCGGTGCGCAGTTGCGACCCACCGAGGGTCTCGAACTGCTGGCGGCGATCACCTGGCACTCCGGGGCGGCCGGCTGGGTTTCCATGGTGCATTGCTGCATCGGCGCGATGTCGGCTGCCTTTCTGCCGGACAGCGCGGTCGAGCGGCTGTTCGCGCCGGGCTCCGACAACCGTTTCTCGGGACAGGGGGCGCCGCTCGGCATGCTGAAGAAGGTCGACGGTGGCTACCGGCTGAACGGCAAGTGGAGCTATGGCAGCGGCTTCAGCCACGCCACCTATAGCCACAGTGCCGCCTTTGTCGACGACGGCACCGGCAAGCCCGCCAAGGACGATAGGGGCAATGTGATCATCATGTGCGCCCATGCGCCGATCTCCCAGCACAAGCAGCTCGGCAATTGGGACGTTCTGGGCCTCGGCGGAACCGGCAGCATCGACTATGCGGCCGAGGATGTCTTCATCGCCGACGATCTCGTCTTCCCGATCCTGACCGCGCCGCCACTGCGCCAGAAGGAGTTCTTCAGTCTCGGTGTCGTCGGCCTCGCCGCCATCGGTCATACCGGCTGGGCACTCGGCACCGGGCGGCGGATGCTGGACGAGATCGCCAAGTTCGCCCGCAGCAAGTCAGGCCGCGCCGGGTTGATCGGCGAGAGTGAGAAATTCTGGCACGACTATGGCCGCGCCGAAGCCCGCTATCGCGCTGCCCGCGCCTTTGTCTTCGAAGTCTGGCGCGACATCGAGGCGACGGTCGAAGCCGGCAACAGCGTATCGACGCGGCAGATCAGCCTTGTCCATCTGGCCAAATCCGAGATTCATGAGGTTGGCGTCGATATCTGCAACTTCGCCTATCGCGCGGGCGGCGGCGCGTCGCTGCGCGCCGGTGTGATCCAGCGCACCTTCCGCGAGATGATGGTGGCGGCCAACCATTTCACGATCGCGCCGTCGATCGTCACCTCGGCCGGCCGCGACATCGGCGGGCTGTGGAGCGATCGCACCTGGCAGTTCTACGATCTGATCGAGAAGAAGTAGTCGCAAGGGCCGGACGGCGGACCCATCCGGCCCCATTTCATGCTGCAGAAGAGAGACGTCGATGAGCTTCCCGCATCCGATGACCAACGCCTTCCGCGAAGCCTTTCGCCACCACCCGGCCGGTGTTGCCGTGATCACGGCCGATCCCGGCGACAGACCGGTGGCGATGACCGTGTCCTCGCTGATCTCTGTAAGTGCTGCGCCACCGGTCGTCGCCTTCTCGCTGTCGATGAAATCGACCTCGTCCGAACCCTTGCTACGGGCGCAGACCATGGTGATCCACCTGCTGCGCTACACCGATATCGACCTGGCGCAACTCTGCGCGTCGAGCGGCGCGGAACGCTTCCCGCCGGGAGGCGCCTGGGCTCGGCTGCCCACGGGCGAACCGCGCTATACCGGCGTCTCGACCTGGTTCCGCGCCCGCCGGCTCGGCGTCCTGCCGATCGAGGGCGCGACACTGGTGGCGGCCGAACTCCTTGACGGCGAGGTGCAGCCGGACGAGATCCCCCCTGAGGCGCATTCGCTGGTCTACCTCGACCGTCGCTGGCATCGCCTGCACAAGGAACTGGACGGCGTGGCTGAACTTCTTGAGTCGTCGCGTTTTCTTTGAACGGTGCCGGCTGTCCGGCCGCTGCGCACGGAATTCGCTAAGCCAGTCAAACGCGTTTCGAGCGTCAGTCGCACCGTCCCCGCCTGGCTCGCCGTGCAGGGTTGAGGGCCATCCAGCCAGTTGGGCACTGGTCGGAGCTTCGTCCCGCATCGGATGCATGTCTCAGCTTACGTTAGACATTTCTACAAAATATATCACATGTTGACGTTAATTTAACAGGCTGCTATGGTCTGTTTGCCGCATCGGATGCGGCGCTTTGGTATCACCGTTGCTCGTTGATTGTCGTCATGTCCGTCATCTTTATCCCAACCTGCAGGATTGCCTTGCAGCGCCCTTCACCAGTTGCTGAAAACGGCGGCGCCCATGCCCAGTTTGCTCGGAATCGATAATGGTCTCACGGTCACCAAGGCGGTGATCTTCGATGCCGATGGCACGCAGTTGTCGGTGGCGCGTCGGCGGGTTCCGCAATCGATGCCCCATGCGCGCTGGGTGGAGCGCGACATGGCCGGCCTCTGGCAAGCGACCGCCGACGCAATCAAGGAGGCGATCGCGCTATGTGGCCGCCCGGCGGACGACATCAGGGCGGTGGCGGCAACCGCGCATGGCGACGGTCTCTATTTGCTCGACAAGGATCGTCGGCCGCTGGGGCCTGGAATCCTGTCGCTCGATAGCCGCGCCGGCAAGATTGTCGAGCGATGGTCGGCGGACCGGGTCTTCGAAGAGGCGCTAGCGCGAACAGGCCAGGCGCCCCACGTCTCGGCGCCGTCGGCGCTGCTCGCCTGGATCAGGGAGCACGAACCGGCCCGCTATGGGCGTATCGGGCATATACTGGCCTGCAAGGACTGGCTGCGCTTTTGCCTGACCGGCACGGTCGGCACCGACCGTACCGAGGCCAGCACCTCATTCACGGATTTCAGCACGCAGGATTACGCGCCGGAAGCGATGCGCATCTTCGGGCTGGACGATGTTTTCGACGCGCTGCCGCCGATGGCGCACTCCGCCGCGATCGTCGGCCATGTCACCGCCGAGGCAGCAGAAATGACCGGCCTTGCCAAGGGAACACCGGTCGCGTGCGGACTGCATGACGTGACTGCCTCCGCACTTGGCATGGGCGGCCATGAGGAGGGCGTGCTCGCCGTCGTCGCCGGAACCTATTCCATCAACGAAGTCGTCTCTTCGCAACCACGCGTCGACCCGCGTTGGCTCTGTCGCAACGCCATCGACGCAGGCCGCTGGAACAACATGGCGATCTCGCCGGCGTCGACCGCGAACTACGACTGGTTTCTCGACACGTTCTGTCGCTCGGAGCAGGAAAAGGCATCGGTCGATGGTGGCTCGATCCACGAGCTTCTGGCAGCAGAGATCGACGCGGCGCTGAAGAAGCCCTCGACCATCCTGTTTCACCCCTATCTATTCGGCTCCCCTTTTGGCGATGTCGCCAGCGGCAGCTTTGTCGGCCTGCACGGCTGGCATGATCGCGGCGATATACTCAAGGCGGTTCTGGAGGGCATTGCCTTCAATCATCGCACCCATGTCGAAGCCTTGCGCGACGGCTTTGCCGTCAGCGAGATCCGCCTGACCGGCGGCGGTTCGCGCAATCCGGCCTTCGTTCAGATGTTTGCCGACGTGCTGAACGCCCCGGTCATCGTCACCTCGACCGACGAGGCCGCGGCCTTTGGCGCTGCCCTTTGCGCGGGGGCGGCGGTTGGCATCTTCGCGACGCCGCAACAGGGCGCCAGGCAGGTCGGGATGACGGCCCGCCAATACGAGCCTGACCAAGCCTCGAGTGCTGTGTTCAACGAGCGCTTTTCCCTCTATGGCCGCATAGCCGGTGCGCTCGAACCGCATTGGCCCGACATCGAGAAGCTGGGCCGGCCAGACACTGGGGGAACCGCATGATCAAGGCCGACGAACGACGCGAAGAGATCGCCGACTATGTGATCAAGCTCGGCCAGGTGCGCATCGACGATCTGGTCGAGCATTTCGGCGTGTCGCGCATGACCATCCACCGGCACATCGACCGGCTGGCGCAGCAGGGCGTGCTGCGCAAGCTGCACGGTGCGGTGACGGTTCAGCCTTCCGGCCTCTACGAAAGCGCCTTCCGCTACCGTGTGACGGTCAACCGGGCCGAGAAGGATGCGCTGGCGCGGGCAGCGCTCGATTATGTCGAAGCCGGCCAGGTGGTGATGCTGGACGATTCCTCGACGGCAAACGCCGTCGCGGCACTGCTGCTCGACGTCAAGCCGCTGACCGTCATCACCAACTCCGTAGCGACGGCATCACTGCTGATCAATGTCGACGAACTCGACTTCATCTGTCTCGGCGGCCAGTACCACGGCACCTACAACGCCTATATCGGTATCGTCTGCGAGAACGCCGTGGCGCAGCTGCGCGCCAATGTGCTGATCTGTTCGGCTTCGGCTATCACCGGAACCACGGCCTTCATCCAGGATCCCAATGTCGTGCGGGTCAAGCAGGCGATGATGGCCGCATCGGTCAAGCGTATCCTTCTGATCGACCATGCCAAGTTCGACAGGATCGCGCTGCATGTCTTCGACGATCTGACCAACTTCGATGTCGTGCTGGCGACCGAAGGCCTGGGCGATGCGCGGGCGCAAGCCCTCGAACGGGCCGGCGTGAAGCTGCGCATCGTCAAGACGAAAGCGTCATGAGCTCAAGCGAAGCAAAATTTACGGAAAATCCAGCCGGGCGTCTGGCCGCCATGGCCGGAACCGGGGAGGTAGACGTCGTCATCCTTGGCGCCGGCATCAACGGGGCAGGGCTGTTTCGCGATCTGTGCGCGCAAGGCGTCAGCTGCCTGATCGTCGACAAGGCGGATTTCGGCTCGGGCACCAGTGCCGCGCCATCGCGGCTCATTCACGGTGGCCTGAAATATCTCGAAACCGGCGAGTTCGGGCTGGTCGCACAGTCGACACTTGAACGCAATCTGCTTTTGAAGAACGCGCCGCACTATGTCAGCCCGCTGCCGACCGTCATTCCGATCTTTTCCTGGAGCAAGGGCATGCTGGCGGCGCTGCGGACGCTGTTCGGCTCGACCAGCGCACCGCGCAGCCGCGGTGCCGTCCTGATCAAGATCGGCCTGATGATCTATGATTTCTACGGCTCGCGAAACCAGGTCATGCCGCGCCACCGCATGGTCGGGCGGCGCCAGGCGCTCAGCGGGATGCCGGCGCTCAATCCTTCGATCGTCGCCACCGGCACCTACTACGACGCCAAGATAAGCCACCCCGAAAGGCTCGTGCTTGAACTGATCCTCGATGGGCGGCAGGCAAACGCGGCCTCGGCCAGCGCGAACTATACGGCGCTGGTCAAGTCCGCCGATGGGGTACTGACCTTCCAGCCGGAAAACGGCGCGGCCTTTTCGGTGCGGCCGAAGCTGGTGGTCAACGCCGCCGGTCCGTGGATCGACGATGTCAACGAATTGCTTGGCGCGCCGTCGAAGATGATCGGCGGCACCAAGGGCTCGCACGTCCTGCTCAAGCATGACGAACTGGTCAAAAGCCTGGCCGGGCGCATGCTCTATTTCGAAGCCGATGACGGCCGCATCTGCCTCATCTACGATTATCTCGGCCTGGCGCTGGTCGGCTCCACCGACATCAAGGCGGACAATCCCGACGCGGTGCGCTGCGAGCCCGACGAAGTCGAGTACCTGCTCGACAGCGTGCGGACTCTGCTGCCGGGGATGGCGTTCGAGCGCGGCCAGATCGTCTATGCCTATAGCGGCATCAGGCCGCTGCCGGCCTCCGATGCATCGCTGCCCGGGCTGATCAGCCGTGACCACTCCGCGCCGGTCACTGAGCCGGATCGGAACAGACCTTTCGCGGTCATCTCGCTGGTCGGCGGCAAGTGGACGACCTTTCGCGGTTTCGCCGAGGAAGTCGCCGACACCGTGCTCGGCCGCCTGCAGCGCAGCCGCAAGGTGACGACGCAAGCCATGCCGATCGGCGGCGGCAGGGATTTCCCGACCAATGCCGCAGCGCGAGCAAGTTGGCTGGCTCTGGCTCACTCGAAGACGGGCGCTGAGGAACGGCGTCTCGATGCGCTGCTGTCGCGATACGGCACCAGAGCCACGCAGATCGCCACGCATGGGTCGGGCGATGAGGGTCGGCTGCCGGATTCAGAAAGCTACAGCAAATCGGAAATCGACTACATCGTCCGCAACGAGTTCGTCGAACATCTGGCCGATATCGTCATGCGCCGCAGCACCTTGGCGATATCAGCCTCCCTGACAGGCCGCGACCTGCAGGCGATCGCGGCGATTGCCGGACAGGCGCTGGGCTGGAGCGCCGGGCGCCTTGCAAGGGAAGTCGAGGCCGCAATTGTGGAACTCGAGGACCGGAACCTGATGCGGCTGGGCTGATCAGTCCGTCACCGATGCTCTTCACAAGGCAATCCGGTCGGTTTGCCCATGGATGCGCCGCATCCGCAAATCGCCCAACTCACAGGCGGATTGGGATTTTGCCGATATTAGATATTATCCCTGAAAAACAGCTAGTTAGAAAAAAACCTGGATAGCCGATGGCCATGCAATTCTGCTGGCTTAGGCGTGAGGTAACATAGATTGACGTTAAATTAACACAACTGTATGATCGAGTAACATGCTCACCTCCTAATAGGTCGATGTTGCCCGCCGAATGCCGGCAGACCGGCGTTTCGGGAAGGGCGAGACCTGTGAATTCCCCGTATGTGCATGCGCCCAACCCGGCGGGGGATTGACAGCGATGCAGGGATGTGAAAATTTTTGCACACAAAGATAATAATATCATCTCAGGGAGGAGATGGCTTGAAATCCGGCGGAGCCGCTAACCGCGATCATGAGTCCAGCCTCGCCACCCGCGCGGCCTGGCTTCACTATGCCGGGGGTCTGACGCAGGCCCAGGTGGCCAAGCGGCTCGGCCTGACCAGCCTCAAGGCGCATCGGCTCATCACGCGGGCCACCCAGGATGGCCTGGTCAGGGTGATCATCGACGGCGACGTCGGCGAATGCATCGACCTCGAGCAGCAGCTGATCAATGCTTACGGGCTCGATTACTGCGAGGTCGTTCCGGATCTCGATCAGGACGAGCTGCCACTGAAGGCGCTTGGCATCGCCGGCGCTCAGTTTCTGAAGCGGGAGATCGATCGCGGCGAGGACATGCTGATCGGCGTCGGCCACGGCCGTACCCTTGCCGCAAGCGTCGAGTATCTGACGCGCACCGCCGCCGCCCATATCCGTTTCGTCTCGCTGCTTGGCGGTGTGACGCGCAAGTTCGCGGCCAACCCGCACGACGTCATGCATCGGCTGGCCGAGCGGACCGGCGCGCAGGCCTATGTGATGCCGGTGCCTTTTGTCGCCAACACCGCGGAGGACCGTGAGGTGCTGCTTGGGCAGCGCGGCATCAGCGATGTCTTCGACCTCGCAAGCCGGTCCGACCTGATGTTCGTCGGCATAGGGACCGCCGAGCGGGAAGCTTCGCTGGTCGCCACCGGCATGATCGAACATTCCGAAATCGATGAGGTCAAACGCGATGGCGGCGTCGGCGAGCTGCTCGCCCACTTCTTCGACGACCAGGGACGCCCAGTGGAAACGGCGCTGTCGGAAAGAATCCTGGCACTCCCGCGGGACCAGTTGAAGGGCCGCCGGATCGTCGCCGTCGCCGGCGGCAAAGTGAAAATACGCGCTATCAAAGCGGTGCTCGAAAGCCGCTATCTGAGCGGCCTGATCACCGACGAATCCACCGCTCGTGCCCTTGTCGAACAGAACAAACCCAATGGCGCGAAGCGCCATATGAACGGAGGATCGCCAAATGCGTGACAAGCGCGGATCAGCCTTGCTGGCGGTTGCGTCATGAGCGCGAAAGCCGCCACCGCATCGACCAGGCCTGCCTCGCCCGCCCTGCGTCGGGCACTTGCCAGCGCCGCGGTTGTCGTCCTGCTCGGCGCCATGGCGCTCGATACCAAGGTGGTCAGGATAGGGTCGGCAGGCGACGTTCGCAGCGCCGTGTTTTCCGCCGCTGACTACGGCAAGTCGGAATTTCCCAAGGTGCAGGCCGATGTCGAGGCACGAGCCGCCGACGCGGTGACGGTGGCGACGGCGATTGCCAAGGACAGGGCAACGGCGGAAAAGGAATACGGTGTGCCTGCGGGCGTCGGACCGGTCATTTCAGTCAAGTTCACCGGCGTCGTCGGCGAAGGAAAATCTGGCATCTACAAGGTCGCCGTCGACGGCGTGCCAGATACGTTGATGATCCGCGTGCAGACGGGACCGGCGATCAACGGGACGGAACTGCGTGACGCCACGGGCAAGATCACATTCGGCCAGTTCACCAACCAGATTGAGTACCAGGACGCCGGTTCGGCGCTGAACAATGAGATGAAGAAGGAAGTCCTGGCCAAGGTCGATACGAGCACCTTGACCGGCAAGACCATATCGGTGGTCGGCGCATTCAAGCTGGTCAACCCGAAGAGCTGGCTCGTCACCCCCGTGAGGCTGGACGTCAAATGAAACCGGCTGCCGACACCGGACCCGCGACTGGCGACGCCGTGCTTTCGGCGCGCAACATCGTCATGTCGTATGGCGGCGTCCACGCGCTCAAGGGCGTCAATTTCGACATCCATCGCGGCAAGGTCACCACGCTGTTCGGAGAGAATGGCGCCGGCAAGTCGACGCTGATGAAGATCCTCTCCGGCGTGGTCACGCCGACATCCGGCGACATCGTGCTCGACGGCAATCTCGTCAGCTTTTCTTCGTCCTCGGACGCGCGCGATCGCGGCATCTCGATCATCCACCAGGAACTCAGCCTGGCGCCCAACCTCAGCGTTCGCGACAACATCTTCATGGGCCGCGAACTGCGCACCAGGACCGGCCTCGACTTCGCCGAGGAGCAACGCCAGGCGCGCGCTCTGATGGCTGATCTCGAAGAGGACATCGATCCGATGACCCTGGTCGAGGATCTGCGCCTCGGCCAACAGCAGATCGTCGAGATCGCCCGGGCACTGTCGGTCGATTCGCGCATCCTCATCATGGACGAGCCGACCTCCGCGCTCAGCGCAACCGAGGTGGAAGTTCTGTTCAAGGTGATCCGCGATCTGACCAGCCGCGGCGTCTCCATCGTCTACATATCGCATCACCTCGAAGAGGCGCTGCAGATCACCGACTATGCCGTTGTCCTGCGCGATGGCGCGATTACCGCGACGGCCGAAGCCCGGGATATCGATCTCGAATGGATCGTGCGCAACATGGTCGGCGAGAATTTCGATCTCGGCTCGCCGCCGACCGGCCATGAATTCGGCGAAGTCGCCCTATCGATCGAGGATGTCAGCGTCGTCGACACTTCGGGCTCAGGTTATTCCGTCGTGGATCACCTGTCGCTGGACGTGCGAGCAGGCGAGATCGTCTGCATCTACGGGCTGATGGGTGCCGGGCGCACGGAATTGCTGGAGGCCGTCGCCGGACGAGTGCCGATGGCGGGCGGGCGGGCGCTGCTGGAAGGCGAGGACGTCTCGGGGCTGAGCATTGCCCAGCGTATCTCCAGAGGGCTTGTGCTGGTCCCCGAGGACCGGCAGCGCGACGGGCTGGTGCAAACGATGACCGTCGGTCGTAATCTTTCGCTCGCCAGCATCGAAGCGTTCGCCAGGGGCCTGTTTCTGTCTCGTTCCAGAGAGCGAGAGCTGGTCGAAGACTCGATCCGCAAGGTGACCGTCAAGACCGCTGGCGGCAATGCCATGATCGGATCGCTGTCGGGCGGCAATCAGCAGAAGGTGGTCATTGGCAAGATGCTGACGACCAATCCCAAGGTTATCCTTCTCGACGAGCCGAGCCGCGGCATCGATGTCGGCGCCAAGGCCGAAGTCTTCCGCTTGCTGAGCGAACGCGCTGCGCAGGGCCTTGCCGTCGTCTTCTCGACCTCTGAGGTCAACGAATGCCTCAGCATTGCCCACCGCATCGTCGTCATGCGCCGCGGCAGGATTTCAGCCGAATTCGGCGCCAATGCCACCAAAGAGCAGATCATGGCCGCCTCGGGCGAAGCCGTGGTCGCCTGATCACCAGGAATTTCGGAGCCCACACCATGACCGATGTCAGCCAGGCCAGAAAACAGTCCAGTCCAAGCGCGAGCGAAGGCTTCGATCTCGCCAAGCTGCTGCTCGAGGGCCGCGCTTTCTTTGCCCTGATCGTCATCATCGTCGTCTTTTCGATCCTGTCGCCCTACTACCTCTCAGTGGCGAACTTCCTGACCATGGCCTCGCATGTCGCCATCTTCGGCATCCTCGCGATCGGCATGCTGCTTGTCATCCTCAATGGCGGCATCGATCTGTCGGTGGGGTCGACGCTGGGCTTGGCCGGCGTCGTTGCCGGCTTCCTGATGCAAGGGGTGACGCTGAGCTGGCTGGGCGTCGTTCTCTATCCGCCGGTGTGGGTGGTCGCGGTGCTGGCCTGCATGCTGGGCGCCGTCGTCGGGCTGATCAACGGCGTGCTCATCGCGCGCTTCAAGGTTCCGGCGTTCGTGGCCACGCTCGGCGTCATGTACATGGCGCGCGGCCTGGCGCTGCTGATGACCAGCGGCCTGACCTACAACAATCTCGGCGGCAAGCCGGAGCTCGGAAACACCGGCTTCGATGCGCTTGGCTTCAACCGCTTGTTCGGCGTGCCGACGGGCGTCGTGGTTCTCGTGGTCATCGCGCTCATTGGCAGCATCGTCCTGAACCGCACCGCTTTCGGGCGCTGGCTCTACGCCTCGGGCGGTAATGAACGCGCGGCCGAACTCTCCGGCGTTCCGGTCAAGACAGTGCAGATTTCCGTCTATGTGCTGTCAGGCATCTGTGCCGCCATTGCCGGCCTGATCCTGTCCTCGCAGTTGACGTCGGCTGGACCGACCGCCGGCACCACCTACGAACTGACGGCCATTGCGGCCGTCGTCATCGGCGGCGCGGCACTGACCGGCGGCCGCGGCAACATCCGCGGAACCCTGCTCGGGGCCTTCGTCATCGGCTTCCTGTCCGACGGTCTGGTGATCATCGGCATCTCATCCTACTGGCAGACAGTGTTCACCGGCGCGGTCATCGTGCTCGCCGTGCTCCTCAATGCCGTTCAGTATCGCCGCCGCAGCAAGCTCCCAAGCGCGACAGGTGGCCAACCGACTTCTCAGAAACGGGGGAAGGCCGAACCGGCCAATCCTGCCCAAGGGAAGACTGCCAGGTGAACTGGCAGCAACACGCGTAATCATTGGAGGAATGTACATGAAAACCATGCTGAAAAGTCTGCTCGCGGCCGCGATGGTCGTTGGGTTCACGGCCGCCGCGTCAGCCGCGGGCCTGATCTCGATCATCGTCAACGATCCGGCCAATCCCTACTGGCTGACCGAGGGCAACGTCGCCAAGGCCGAGGCCGAGAAGCTTGGCTATACGGCCAATGTCGGCGCCCACAAGGGCGATACCAATACGGAAAGCAATTTGATCGACACCGCCATCACCAACAAGTCGGTGGCGATCATTCTCGATCCGGCCAACGCCGACGGCTCTGTCGGTGCGGTGAAGAAGGCGATTGCAGCCAACATCCCGGTGTTCCTCGTCAATGCCGAGATCAACCAGGAAGGCCTCGCCAAGGGGCAGCTCGTTTCCAACAACGCGCAGGGCGCTGCTCTCGGTGCCCAGCAGTGGGTGCAGGCCGTCGGTGAAAAGGGCAAATATGTCGAACTGCTCGGCGCCCCGTCGGACAACAATGCCGCCACGCGCTCGAACGGGTACGCGACTGTGCTGAGCCAGTACCCGGATCTCGAAAAGGCTGCTTCGCAGGTCGCCAACTGGGATCGTACCCAGGGCCACGACAAGATGCAGAGCATGCTGCAAGCCAATCCCGACATCATCGCCGTGATCAGCGGCAATGACGAAATGGCTCTCGGCGCGGTTGCGGCGCTGAAGGAAGCTGGCAAGCTCGCCGGCATCAAGGTCGGTGGCTTCGACGGCTCCCCGGACGCGGTTGCGGCGATCAAGTCCGGTGAACTGCAGTACACCGTGCTTCAGCCGGTCGCCATCTTCTCGGCCAAGGCCGTGCAGCAGGCGGACTCGTTTATCAAGACGGGTGCCACCGGTGCGGCGACCGAGAAGCAGCTGTTCGATTGCCTTCTCATCACCAAGGACAATGTCGACAAGTACACCGCACCCTTCGTGCTGTCTGAGTAATACCTGCACAGGGGGTGTCCTTGCGGACACCCCCTGCCTCTTCTACGAAATGACTGCCCTCGTGAACTGCCTTCGCAACCAATCGGAATTTGCGGCATGAAAGACCTGCTGATCGGCATCGACGCGGGAACGTCGGTGATCAAATCGATCGCTTTCGATCTGTCCGGGCGGCAGCTCGCCATGACGTCGGTGCCCAATAGCTTCGTCACGCTGGAAGGCGGCGGCGCCGAGCAGGACCTCGACCAGACCTGGCGCGACATGGCGCGGACCGTTCGCGATCTCGCGGCCAAGATTCCCGACCTCGCGCAACGAATCGCGGCGGTGGCCATCACCGGGCAAGGCGACGGAACCTGGCTGATCGATAGCGACGGCATGCCTGTCTCGCGCGCCTGGCTGTGGCTCGATGCCCGCGCCGGACATTTGGTGGACGAGATGCGCGCCGATCCCCGGGATCGCAGGCGGTTCGAACTGACCGGCACGGGGCTGAATTCCTGCCAGCAAGGCGCCCAGCTTGCCTTCATGAAAAAGAACCATCCCGACATGCTGGAGCGGGCGGCCACCGCACTGCATTGCAAGGATTGGCTCTACTTCAAGATGACGGGCGAACGCGCCACCGATCCCTCCGAGGGAACCTTCACCTTCGGCGATTTTCGGTCGCGCACCTATTCCGACGAAGCCCTCGACATCCTGGATCTGACGACGCATCGCCGCCTGTTGCCTCCCATGCTCGAAGGCAGCACCGACCATCATCCGCTATCGCGATCGGCGGCGGCGGAGACCGGCCTGCTCGAAGGCACGCCGGTGGTGCTGGGCTACGTCGACATGGTCATGACGGCGCTCGGAGCCGGCCTCTATGATCCCTCGGGCAATGTCGGCTGCACGGTCATCGGCTCGACCGGCATACACACGCGCTTCGCAGCCACTCCCGACGATGTCGTGCTGAACGCAGATGGCTCCGGCTACACGATCGCCATGCCTATTCCGGGCGCCTTTGCACAATTGCAATCCAACATGGCGGCGACGCTCAACATAGACTGGGTGCTTGGCCTTGCGCGCGACGTGCTCGCCACGGCTGGCGGCAAACCTTCTCATGACGAGTTGCTGAAGGCGCTCGACGCTTGGATGGAAGCATCGGAGCCGGGATCGCTGATCTACCAGCCTTACATATCGCTAGCCGGCGAAAGAGGGCCGTTCGTCGACCCTGACGCACGCGCCGGCTTCATCGGCCTTTCGGTCAAGCATGGCTTTGGCGATCTGGCACGCGGCGTGCTCGAGGGGTTGGCCTTCGCCGCTCGCGATTGCTACCAGGCGATGGGCGCCGTGCCGAGTGAGATCCGCCTGTCGGGCGGCGCAGCGCGCAGTCCGTCTCTACGCCGCATCGTCGCGGCGGCGACAAGGGCGCAGGTGCGCACCAGCAGCCGCCAGGAAGCCGGCGCGGCGGGTGCCGCGATGATGGCCGCGGTCGGGCTCGGCGTCTACGGCTCCATGGAAGACTGCGCCGCCGAATGGGTGACGCCGCTTCTCGGCGACTGCGATGCCTATGACGAGGCGCTTTCGCAAACATACGATGCGCTCTTCCCTTCCTTCGTTGCGGCGCGCCAGGCGCTTCGGCCGGTGTGGAAGGGCATGGCGCACCGCACAGGAGCAAGATCTTGAGCAATACAACAGATGTCGTCGATCTCTTCGTGATCGGCGGCGGCGTCAATGGAGCCGGCATAGCGCGTGATGCTGCAGGTCGTGGCCTGTCCGTCATCCTGTGCGAAAAAGACGATCTCGCGCAAGGCACCAGTTCGCGCTCCGGCAAGCTGGTGCATGGCGGCCTGCGCTACCTCGAATATTATGAATTCAGGCTGGTTCGCGAAGCGCTGATCGAACGCGAGGTGCTGCTCGAGGCGGCGCCGCACATCATCTGGCCGATGCGCTTCGTTCTACCGCATAGCCCGCAGGATAGGCCGGCATGGCTGGTCCGGCTCGGGCTGTTTCTCTACGACCACCTTGGCGGCCGCAAACGGCTGCCTGGGACAAGAACGCTGAACCTGAGGACCTCGCCTGAAGGCGCGCCGATCAAGGACGAATTCAAGCGCGGTTTCGAATATTCCGACTGCTGGGTCGACGATGCGCGCCTGGTGCTGCTCAATGCGCTCGATGCAAGGCAGCGAGGCGCCAGAGTGCTCACGCGCACCGCCTGTGTCGCGGCGCGCCGTGAAGGCGGACTGTGGTCGATCGACATGCAGGATGGCCGCACGGGCGCCGTCACGAAAGTCCGCGCGCGCGCTCTGATCAACGCAGCAGGTCCCTGGGTCAACGACATTGTCAGCCGCGTCGCCGGGCAGAATTCGACGCGCAATGTCCGGCTTGTAAAAGGCAGCCATATCGTCGTGCCCAAATTCTGGGAGGGGCGGCAGGCCTATCTCATCCAGAACAACGACAAGCGGGTGATCTTCGTCAACCCGTACGAGAACGATCTGGCGCTGATCGGCACGACCGACATTCCCTACGAAGGCAGGCCCGAGGAAGTGGTCGCCGAGGCCAGCGAAGTCGACTACCTGATCAGGGTGGTCAATCGCTATTTCAAGCGGCAGCTGACGCCACAGGACGTGGTCTACAGCTTCTCCGGTGTGCGTCCGCTCTATGACGACAATGCCGACAATCCAAGCGCGGTGACGCGCGACTATATTTTCGAACTCGACGCCTCCAACGGCAACGCACCGCTGCTTTCGGTGTTCGGCGGCAAGATCACCACCTTCCGCAAGCTGTCGGAACACGCGCTGGAAAAGATCCAGCCATTCTTTCCGACGATGAAGAAAGCCTGGACGGCCAAAGTTCCCTTGCCGGGGGGCGACCTGCCCAATGCGGACTTCGAGCAGTTTCTGAGCGATCTGCATGTCGAATTTTCATGGCTCAGCCCGTCGTTGGTGAAGCACTACGCTCGAAGCTACGGCACCCGCGCCAGGCAATTGCTCGCCGGCGCGCAAAGCGAGGCTGATCTCGGCCGACGCTTCGGTCCCGATCTGTATGAACGGGAGGCAAAGTTCCTGGTCGAGACCGAATGGGCTGGCACATCAGCCGATATACTGGAACGCCGCACAAAGCATGGCCTGCATATCAATGCGGCCGAGCGGAAAGCATTCGAAGATTGGTTCGGTAACATCATGGCGACGGCGGACTGATGGCCTTCACGCTTTCCCTCAACACCAATCCTCTGGTCAATCGCTTCGCCGATCCAGACGATTTGATCGACGCGATTGCTTATGGCATTGGCATTCGCGACGTGCAGTTGACGCATGAATTCGTCAATCCGGGCTGGCCGGCGGCCACGATTGCCAAATTCCTGCGCCTGTTCAACAGCGCGCTTTCGCGGACCGGTGTCAGGATCACCTCCGGCATGACCGGACCTTATGGCCGGCTCAACCATTTCGGCCACCCGGACGCCGACGTCCGGCGCTACTATGTCGACTGGTTCAAGACCTTCGCCGACATTTCCGCCGAACTCGGCGCGCCAGGCATGGGCACGCAGTTCGCCATCTTCACCTACAAGGACTTTGACGATCCGCAACGGCGGGCAGCACTTCTCGATATCGCGCTCGAATGCTGGCGCGAGGTTGCCGAACACGCCAGGGCGGCGGGGCTGACATACCTGTTCTGGGAGCCGATGTCGGTCGGCCGCGAGTTCGGCCACACGATCGAAAGCTGCGTCACGCTGCAAGGCGCCATCGACGCAGCGAAGCTGCCCATACCGATGAAGATGATGGTCGATATCGACCATGGCGACGTGACCTCACCCAACCCTGCCGACACCGACCCCTACGCCTGGGCGAAAGCGTTTCCATTGCAATCTCCGATCATCCACATCAAGCAGTCTTCCATGAACAAGGGCGGCCATTGGCCGTTTACCGCCGCCTACAACAAGGATGGCCGCATAGTGCCGCAGAAGTTGCTGGACGCGGTTCGGCAGGGTGGTGGAACCGACAATGAAATTTGCCTTGAACTTTCCTTCAGGGAGAGGGAACCAGTCGACCATCAGGTTATCGAGATGATCCGCGAGTCGGTGGATTTCTGGGCGCCTTACGTCGACAGTGGCCGCGACAGTCTCAAGCCTCGGACTTGAGCGAATACGTCGCCCGGAAGCCGGCTTCGGCCGCAAAAGTATCGAAGGAGAAAAACAATGGCCCCATATTGGGTCGGCACGAGCTGGAAGATGAACAAGACGCTTGCCGAGGCGTTGCTGTTCGCCGATGCGTTGGCCGCCTTCGTGCCTGGTTTCGATCAGGCGATACAGCCTTTCGTCATTCCGCCGTTCACCGCCGCGCGCCAGGTCAAGGCGGCACTGGCCAACACCCGCGTGAAGGTAGGTGCCCAGAACATGCATTGGGCCGATGCCGGTGCCTGGACGGGAGAGATTTCGCCAGTGATGTTGAAAGACTGCGGGCTGGATGTAATCGAACTCGGCCATAGCGAGCGCCGCGAGCATTTCGGCGAGACGGATGCGACTGTCGGACTGAAAACGGCGGCTGCTGTCAGGCACGGTTTTGTGCCACTGATCTGCGTCGGCGAGACGCTGGACGAGCGTGAATCAGGCCGCGCCGAGGCGGTGCTGACGGCACAGGTTCTCGGTGCGCTGCAGGAGCTGAGCGGCGATCAACCGAAGGCGGAAATCCTCTTTGCCTACGAGCCTGTCTGGGCGATCGGGGAGAAGGGCATTCCCGCAAGCGCCGACTATGCCGACAAGCAGCAAGCGCTGATCAAGCAGGTAGCCGCTGACCGGCTGCCGGCTGCCCCGCCTGTGCTTTACGGCGGCAGCGTCAACCCCGGCAACGCGGCCGAACTTATCGGCCAGCCGCATATTGATGGCCTGTTCATCGGCCGCTCGGCGTGGCAAGCGGAAGGCTATATCGACATTCTGAAAAAGGCGTCGGCCGCCATCGCGCGCTAACCGCGCGAGCAATTCCGGGAAAGTGTGAAGCGGTTTTCCGTCCGGAATTGCGTCAAATCAAAGAGACAGAGACAAAAGCAAAGGAGTTCATCATCATGAAGATCGCACTCGGAGCCGACAGCGCCGGCAAGCCGCTGCTCGATGTCATCGCCAAGCATCTCGCCACCAAGCCGGAGTTGCAGGTCGTCGACCTCAGCCAGGCCGGCTTCTACGCCGATATCGCCGCCTCGGTCGGCCACGAAATTCTCGACGGCAACTACGACCGGGCCATCCTGTTTTGTGGCACCGGCATCGGCGTCAGCATCTCTGCCAACAAGGTGCCGGGCATTCGCGCCGCGTTGACCCACGATACCTATTCCGCGGAGCGCGCCGCCAAGTCCAACAACGCCCAGATCATCACCATGGGCGCCCGCGTCATCGGTCCCGAACTGGCGAAATCGATCGCCGACGCATGGCTTGCCTCCGAGTTTGATCCGAATGGCCCCTCCGCCACAAACGTGCAGGCCATCGACAAGCTCGACGCCAAGCGCTGAAAGACGCGGCAGTGCGCTGCTGATCAGTCGGTTAGGGCGACCCGCATCGCCTCGATCACGGTCACGGCGGAGGCGGCGCCCGGGTCCATGTGGCCAAGCGAGCGTTCGCCGAGGCGCGATGCCCGGCCCTTGGTGGCGACCATCGACTTGGTCGCTTCCGCGCCTGCCTTTGCAGCCTGGGCGGCGGCCTTGAGACTGGCGGCCAGATCCTTGCCTGAGGCCAGCGCTTCGCCCGCCGCTTGCCCCGCCGGCGCCCATGCATCGATCATCGTCTTTTCGCCAAGCTCTGCCTTGCCGCGATCCTGAATGCCCTTGGCCATGGCCTGGAACAGGGCGACCACATCCGCGTCGTCGAGCGCCGTCTTGCCCTTGACGGCTGCCGCGGCGCGCATGAGCGCGGTCGCATAGAGCGGACCGGAGGAGGCGCCGACCGCATTCAGGAACGACTTTGCCGCCGTGTTCAGCAAGGTGGTCGGATCGGTCGCCGCGGTGTCCAGTCCGGCCACCGCATCGCGCGCAGCGGAAAATCCAAGCTCCATCGCGATGCCGTGGTCGGCGTCACCGATAACCCCGTCAAGCGCGCACAGCCTGTCCCTGTCTGCTGACATGGAGTTTGCGATCGCTGCGAACATCGTGACAAGGCGGGCAGTATCGATTGTCGTCATGTCTTAGTCCTTGCCACAGAGTGGGTTTAGCCGGCGCGAAACATGGCGCAGTCGCAGGGGTGGTCCAGCATCGTCTGCAACTCGCCGTCCAGCCGATGCAGCGTGATCGAGGCCCCGGCCATTTCGAGCGAGGTGCAGTAATTGCCGACCCAGCTTGCGTGGATGGACACACCGATCTCATCGAGCCTCTGCTTCACGCGCCGGTTCATGATGTAGAGTTCCATCAGCGGCGTTGAGCCCAGCGAATTGACGAGCACCGCGACCTTGTCGCCGCGCGCCGGCGCCATCTCGTCGAGGATCCTGTCCAGCATCTCGTTGGTGATCTCATCGGCTGTTTTCAACTTTTCGCGTGCGATGCCGGGCTCGCCGTGGATGCCCATGCCGATCTCCATCTCGTCCGGCCCGATCTCGAAATTCGGCCGGCGGGTCTGCGGCAGCGAACAGGGCGACAGCGCCACGCCCATGGTGAAGGTGTGGTCGTTGGCCTTGCCGGCGATGCGCTCGCATTCGTCGAACGACAACATCCGGTCGCAGGCGGCGCCGGCCGCCTTGAAGATGAAGAAATTGCCGGCGACGCCGCGCCTCTTGTGCCGCTGGTCGCGCGGTGCCGAGGCGACGTCGTCGGTGCTCAGCACCGTGCGCACCTCGATGTCGTCCATCGCCGCCATCTCGGCCGCCATGTCGAAATTCATCACGTCGCCGGCATAATTGCCGTACATGAACAGCACGCCGGCGCCGCCGCTGACCGCCTTGGCGCATTCGAGGATCGGATCTGGAGGCGGCGAGGCAAAGACATTGCCGATGGCCGCAGCGTCAGCCAAGCCCTTGCCGACGAAGCCGAGAAAGCTCGGCTCGTGGCCCGAGCCGCCGCCGATGACCAGGCCCACCTTGCCCTGGCGCGGCCCGTCGCGGGCGACGATGGAGCGTGGACTGCCGTCCACGCTTTTGAGATGGCGGGGATGCGCTGCCAGGATGCCTTCCAGCATCTCGTCGACGGCGCGGTTGCCATCGTTGATGATCTTCTTGGTCTGCACCCGGCATCCTCCCGATTTCGGTATTTTCGCAGATAATACCGGGTGTTACCGGGATTTCCACCCGGCAAGGCGTATTTCGCGCGCTGAGATGTTCCCACCGGCCAACACCTGGACGCAGGCGCTGGCTGTTTCAACCGCCGAGGCCGTCGCGGATGGCTGAGAAATAGCGATCGGTCCCGACCTGGCCGCCCTTGAGCGCGACCTCCAGTCCGTCGATCGCCTTGACGCGCGAATGGGCAACGCAAAGCGGGGAACCCGGCGAAGCGGGCAGCGGCATGCGAATTGTCAGGGCATCGACGCCCATCTCGCCGAGTGCGTGGCTCGACGTGTCGCCGCCTGCAATGACCACGCGACGCAGGCTCTGTTCCACCGTCAGGTTGCGAAGGATTTCTCCGAGGCCGCGGCCAAGCCTGTGGCGGGCGCCTTCCTCCCGGTCGATTTCGGCGCCCCTGTCGGCAGTGGGGCCAAGCGCGGTGTAGAGGATGACGCTGCGCCCGGCTTGCAGACTGGCACGGCCGCTTGCCGTTGCGCGCGTGATCGCCTGCTGCGAGGCCTCCGAAACCAGTTCGACCGGATCGACCTCGATGCCGTCGAAACCGTCGGTCAGGGCATGCCGGATCTGTCGTTCGGTGGTCGGCGAGCAACTGCCCGACACGACGGCTATCCGCTCGGCTGCGCCCGGTAGCGTGAAGCCATGTCCGGCGCTGACGATGCCATTCGACGCCCATTCGGCCAGCAATGCATACTCGATCCCGGATGAGCCGACGACAAAAGAACCGCCGGGCTTGCGAACGCGCCATAGCTCCTTGCCGGCAAGGGCCTGCGTTTCCAGATTGTCGACATCGACAAGCACGATGGGGGTGCCGTTTCCGGTCAGGCGATCGAACGCCGCCGACCGCGATGCCGACTGCAGCGTCGCAAGATCGACCAGCCCGGAGCTCAGCGCCGTCTGCCGCGACAGATGGATCAGCAGATCGGACTCATCCATTGGCGTCGTCGGGTGACGGCTCATCACCGGGTGGCGATCAATGCGGAAATATTGGTCGCGATAGGCCGCGAACAGATGGCCGAAAGCGGTATAGCGCTTGAGCTGCGGCGCGCCGACCAGCAGTGGCACGCTATCCTGCGCGAACACCGAGCGGCCGACCTCGATGGCTCGGCCGATGCTGCCGATCGTCGGGCTGGAATCGAAGGTCGAGCAGACCTTGTAGTGGCAAATCTCGGCGTTAAGCGTCTTCAGCCAGGCGAAGGCATCGCGCAGATGCGTGTCCATCCATTGCGGCGTCTCACTGCGGCTGGTGCCGGCCAGCCCTATCGCCCGGCAACGGCCAAACCGGGACAGCAGGGCCGCGTCCGGCTGGCGCATGAACAGCACGGTCGGCACGCCACCGAGCTCGAGCGCCTCCATGACATCGGTCGAGCCGGTCAGGTCGTCGCCATAATAGCTGAGAAGCAGGTCCTGCATCGTCTCAGGCTGCCTTGCCGTCGCCGAATTTTTCGATCGACCGCGCCAGTTCGGGATGGTTCAAGGCGAAGTCGGCCAGCGGAATGCCGTCGACCGCCGCTTGCCAGGCTTGCTGCACGGCACGTACGCCGGCGCCCGGTCCGTCCGGATGGCTGACGATGCCGCCGCCGCAGAGATAGAGAAGATCCACGGTCCGGCCGGTCCGTGCATATGTCTCGGGCGCCTGACCGCCCCACTGGCCGGAACCTGCCACCGGTAATGCGCAGTCCCCAGGCGAAAAGATCGGCGTCGTCACCGCCTTGAAGGATTCGACGAAAGAGTCATCCGGCTCCCAGTATTTCGAGGCGATGCCGTTGATCTGGAACTGGTCGACGCCGAGCAGTCGCCAGAATTGCTGCCAGACCTTGAAGTCCATGCCGAGGCCGGGGTGACGGGTGAGGATGTCCCAGCCGTTGCGATGAGCATGCAGCACCAGGCCGGAGCGTTTTCTCAGGAATGCCATGCCGCCAAAGCCGATCGAATTGATGTTGATAACAGCACAATTGCCGCCGGCCTTCGCCACCAGATCGTGGTTGCGCATCATCTCGTCCGGATCGGCGTGCGAAATGCCGAAGGCATACATGACCTTCTTGCCGGTCTTCTGCTCGTGATCGAGGATCAGCGGCATGATTGCCTTCACCCGTTCCGACAGGGGCGAATAGGCCGGGCTCATCAGCTTCTCGTCATCCTTGATGAAGTCGACGCCGGCGGCGATCAGTTCCGCCACCATTGCCGCCGTCTCGTGCGGCCGCAATCCTAGCGCCGGCTTGACGATCGTGCCGATGATCGGGCGGTCAGTCACATTGGTCAGCCGGCGGCTGCCGGCGACACCGAACTGTGGGCCGGGATGTGCCCCGCGATACTCCTCCGGCAATTTCATGTCGACGACGCGAATCCCGGTAAGGCCCTTGATCGAATAGGTGCCGCCGATGGCAATCGTCATCAGCGCCGAAAGGTCGGTGCCGATGGCATCGAACGGAAAGGCGATGTCGACATCGGCGCGCCTGAACGGCCCCTTACCGTCATTTGGAAGCGACGGCCGCTCGGCATCGGGCAGAGGCCGAATCGCCAGCACACGTGCCGCCACCCGGGCCTTCAGTTCCTCGGTCTCGCCGGGCAGCGCTACGAAGGTGCCGGTCGACTGATCGCTGGCGATCTTGGCCGCCAGCGCTTCGATGCTTCCAGGCGTTTCGATGCGGTAGGTGAGGGTGATCATGGTCCGCTGTCTCAAGCCGAGGCGTTCGAAAAAGGTTCACTGGTGTTTCAAATCTGGTATAATGAGTACATAAGTATTGCAAGTCATATCCGGCAGCGGGATCGACAGACGGCAATTCCGGGAATTGTGGCGGCAGTGTTAGATAGGGCCGGGTCAAGGGAGTGATTCGCGGCGATGAACCGTTCGGAACCGATTGTCCGGCGCAAGCTTTCCGATGAGGTCTTCTTGCGGCTGAAGCGGCTGATCACCAGCGGCGAGCTGATGCCAGGCGACGACATGCCCTCGGAGCGCGAGCTGATGGAGCGCTTCGAGGTCGGCCGCCCCGCGATCCGCGAGGCGATGCAGGCGCTGAGCAATATGGGGCTGGTTGCGATCTCGCATGGCGAACGCGCCAAGGTGCTGCAACTCACCGCCAAGTCGATCATCAAGCAGGTCGACGGCGCCGCCAAGATCATCCTGTCGTCATCGAAAGACACGCTGGAGCACCTGAAGACCGCGCGCATCTTCTTCGAGCGTGGTATGGTCAGGGAAGCCGCCGAAAAGGCCACCGCCGAGGATGTGCTGCGGCTGCGGGCCACCGTTGCCGAACAGCGCGGCTTTCGCGGCGCTTCCGAAGCCTTCATCTCCGCCGACATGAAGTTCCATACACAGATCGCCGCGATCTCCGGCAACCCGATCTATGTCGCCGTCAGCGAGGCGATGCTCGGCTGGCTGAAGGAATACCACACCGAAATGCTGATCTGGACCGGCAAGGAAAAGTTCACGCTCACCGAGCACGAAGAGATCATAGGCCGCATTGAACTGAAGGATGCAGACGGCGCCGAGAAGGCGATGATCAAGCATCTAGAACGCTCGCGCGCGCTCTATGTGATGAACTCCGAAAAATAACGTCAGTCGATCCGGAGGATCTCGTAAGGCGTCATCACGAGATGGCCTCGGCCAAAAGCTGAAATGTCGACCTGCACGTCGTCCGCCGTCAGGTTCGCCAGCCACACGACAGTGTCGCCCGAGGCCGAGCGTCCAGCCAGCGCCAGCACCTTGGTCTCATCGCTCGTCCCTGCCGCCACATGCGCAAGGCCGGCCAGTTCGCAAAGCCCCTTGATGGCTCTGAAGAGCGGCCGGGGCGATCCTTCCGCGACGGGTTCTCCGGATGACGCCAGCACGCCGAACGGTCCGGTGAAGCTGGAGAGCGTGAGCTGTTCCAGCCCAGCGGCTGCGACGCGCGCGGCATAGCCGATCGTCCAAGCCGCCGCGAACTGGCCGGCATGGCGCGGATCGCTGTCGGCCATGGCAATGCGCTGTCCCCCGGGATTGGGTTTGGTCGCTCCGCCATAAGGGTTCTGCCGCATGGCAATCGTCGATGGTCCGATCCGGTAGGGTTTTGCCCCGAAGATCGCCCGTGCCGATTGGGTGATGAAAGGCAGCGCCTCCAGCGACTGCATGATGCTGAGATCGTCGGCGGCATGCACGATCGGGCAAGTGCAGTGGGTGACGAAATCGAGCTGGTCTGCCGGCACGCGCTTGCGGTTGAGCTCGGTGAAATAGCTGAACATGCCGCCGCCGAGGCGGATATAGGGGAATGCCCGCCGCGCTGCCGCATAAACGTCGTCGAGCGGCGGGCATTCCGGCCACGCGCTGCCCGGCGGCGTCGACTGCCGATCGACCGACGGCGACACGGCAATGGCCGAGAGTTTCAGCCCGGCCCGGCGAACCAGGTCGGCGACGCCGGACAGCTCGGCGTCAAGATCGCCAGCGCAGGCAACTATGCATTCGAGGGTTGTTTCGGCTGCGTAGGCAGTTGCGAGCCGGGCGAAAGCGCGCAAGGCATCGAGGCCGTGGCCGCGCGTCGGATCGTAGTGAAACAGCAGCTGTTGTGGGCCGAGTGCCGCCAGCGTGGAGAGGTTCGCCAGCGCCGTCTCGACATCCTCGGGATAGATGATCACGCCGACATCGGGCAGCCTTGCTCCCGCCTCGCCGAGTTCGACCCTGACCGGTTCGCTGGCCACTGCGGCAGCCGGCGCTTTGCCTTCACCTGCGATGCGCAGGTTGATCGTCTGGCTCAGGGGCTGGCCGGCAGGCAGCACATACGGCCACGGCAGCACCAGCGGCCGCACATAGGTCTTGTAGGAGGCGTCCGACCAGTTGCGCTGGTCCTCCATTTCGAAAGTATCGCCTTCCATCCGGCACTCAGCGGTGACACCAGGCCGAACCTGATGGGAGATGGCGCGGATATCCTTGAAAGGCTGCCAGGGGTCGATCAGCTGGGGAAGTTTCGTCGCCACCACGCTGCCGTCTGTGTGCTCGACCATGACCGGGCTACCGGCGAGGTCGGCGATCGGGTGCAGGATACAGAAGCCGCAGCGGTTGGTTTCGAAATCGTTTTCGGGAAGGGCGCTGACGTCGAAGACCAGACGGCCGTCGGCAGAGCCTTTGATGGTGGCGCGGAAGCCGAGCCGGTTTCCATCGGGGGCCAGGCAGCTTGCCGAATAGCTGACCGAAAAAGCGTCGGCACCCTGCTCGATCACCAGGTCCGTCAAATTTGGCTCATAGGTGCCCCAGTCGCGGTCACGCACGATATAGGCGATGGCGCGCAGCACTTCGGTGCCGCCATGGCGGATGGTGCGCAGATTGCCGTTGACGAAGTCGGCGCTGAGCGAGCCTGCGCTGAGCCTGACCGGCTCGGCCTCGACCACGCGCGTGCCGTAAAGGAGGAAGGTATCGGCGGTCATTTCAGCGAGGCGTCGAGTTGCACCGGTTGCCGGCTCGCGGCCCCAGCATAGGCGGCCTCGACCAGCGCGAACGTCTTGAGATTGTCCGCGCCCGAGGTCGCCGGTTGTACGCCCTTTGCCAGGCAGTCGACCCAGTGCTGCTGGATGGCGACGACGCTTTCCTGGATGTTGTGCCAGGGCCGCGACGCCCAGGCCAGCAGCGGCGGCGAGACGTCGGTGACGGCCGTGCCGCTCTTGCCGGTGACGGTCAGCCGGTATCCCTGCGCCAGCCGGATCGTGCCGTCGCTGCCATCGATCTCGATCAGCGTTTCGGGAAACGGCTCGGTGGCGAGCTTCGTCGCGTAGCTGCAGTCGACCACGGAGGTTGCGCCGCTCTTGTGGTCCATCAGCATGGTCGCCACATCCTCGCCGGCAATGGCGGGATTGATGCGGGCGATTCGTGTCGTGATGGTCGAGACGTCGCCGAGCAGGAAACGGGCGATATCGAGGATATGGATACCGAGGTCCTCGATGATGAAGCGCTTTCCCGTTGCCAGATAGGGCTGACCGGAAAACACGTCATAGGCCGAGCGGAAGGAGATACGCCCGAAGAAGGGCGTGCCGATCTCGCCGCTATCGAGCACGGTCCGCACCGCCTGGATAGGTGACTGCCAGCGAAAATTCTCATGCACCATCAGCGGAACGCCGGCTTCCGCGCATGCCTTGACCATCGCCTTTGCGTCGGCAAGCGTCGGCGCGAACGGCTTTTGGCAGATCACCGGAACGCGGTGGGCGGCCGCCATTTCGACAAGCGGACGATGGCTGGGCGCGGTGGTGGCGATATCGACGAAGTCCAGGCTTTCGCCGGCAAATAGTTCCGCCGCATCGGTATAGCGCTTCGCAATGCCGAACTGGTCACCGACGATCCGCAACCGTTCCGGGTCACGGTCGCAGATGGCGATGATCGAGGCACCCGCTATGTCGCGCCAGGCATGCATCTGGTTGACGGCAAAGAAGCCGCAGCCGATCAGCGCTCCCCGCAGTTCCGCCATGCTCAGCCTGCCTTTGCCATCTGCATCAAGGTGACACGTTGCTGAAGCCGGCGCTGTGCCTGGTCGACGACGACAGCGACGATGATGACGAGGCCCTTGATCACCATCTGCCAGAACGAACTCACGCCCATCATCACCAACCCGTCCGAAAGAATGCCGATGACGAAGGCGCCCACGATGGTGCCGCCGATCGTACCGCGGCCGCCCGACATCGAAGTGCCGCCAAGCACCGCCGCCGCAATGGCGTTGAGCTCGAAGCTTTCGCCCGTCGCCGGATGCGAGGCCATCAACTCGGACGAGATGATCAGGCCGACGATCGCCGCGCAGAAACCGGAGAACATATAGACGAACATCTTGACCATGTTGACCCGGACGCCCGAAATCCGCGACGCCCGTTCATTGCCGCCGACGGCGAAGATATGGCGACCGAGTGGCGTGTACTTGGCGAGATAGGCGGCTCCCAATGCAACGACGATGAGGATCCAGATCGCCACCGGCAGGCCAAGCAGCCGACCGGCCCCGAGGAAGCCGAAGCCGGTGGTGCCAAGCTCCGGCTTGCCGACGAGGTTGGGAAAGGTGCGGCCATCCGACGACAGCAGCGCCAGGCCGCGCGCGACATAGAGCACGCCGAGCGTGGCGATGAACGGCGCGACGTTTAGCCTGGTGATCAGCAAGCCGTTGACGGCGCCGATCAATATGCCGACGGCAAGCGTGATCAGCGCGATCTCAAAGACGTTGAAATAGATGGTGTAGCCGATCTGCAGGTCGATGCCGTTGAGCACGAGATACCCGGCCACCATACCGCACAGGCCGACGATCGAACCGACCGAAAGGTCGATGCCGCCGGTGATAATGACGAAGGTCATGCCCATCGCCAGGAACGCATTCAGCGCCACGTGCTTCGACATCAGGATCAGATTGGCGGTCGACAGGAAATTCGGCGCCGCGATCGAGAAGAAGATCAGCACGGCGATCAGCGCAATGAAGGTCCTGAGCTTCATAACTGTCAGCAGCACCGAGCCGCTGGAAGCGGAGGGAGCGGCCGCTTTGGCTGGGATGTCAGGCATGGGCGGTGCTCTCCGTATGTGGGGCTGGTCCGTGGCCAAGCGCCGATGCGGCGACGAGTGCCGCCTCCGTCGCCTCAGTGCGGTCGAACATGCCGGTCAGTTTTCCATTGCTCATCACTGCGATGCGGTCCGACAGCGCCATCACCTCATCGAGATCGGAGGTGGCGAACAAAATCCCCAAACCGTCGCGGGACAGTTTGCGCATCGTGCGGAAGACGTCGGCCTTGGCGCCGACATCGATGCCTCGGCTGGGCTCGTCCATCAACAGCACCTTGGGCCCGGTGAGCAGCGCCTTGCCGATCACCACCTTCTGCTGGTTGCCGCCCGACAGCGACGACACCTCTTGCGCCGGGTCGGCGACCCTGATCGCCAACTCCCGCACCACCTGCGTCACCGCCTGCCTTTCGTCGGCGCCACGGATGTGGAACAGGCGGGCAAAGCGCGACAGGCTGGCCAGCGTCAAATTGCTGGCGACCGAAAGGATCGAGACAAGCCCTTCGCGCTGGCGATCCTCGGGGATTAGCGCTAGCCCGCGCCGGATGCGCCGCGTCGTATCGCGCTCCTTGACCTTTCTACCGCCAATGAAGATGTCGCCGGTCGAATGGCCGTGGCGGCCCATGATGCAGTCGAACAGTTCGCTGCGCCCGGCGCCCATCAAGCCGTATATGCCGAGGATCTCGCCGGCACGCAGCGACAACGAGACATGGTCGACGGCAAGTCCGCCGGTGGCACGAGGCAGGCAGATCTCCTCGGCACGAAAAATCTCTTCGCCCGGAAGATGGCCGTCGGCCTTGGCGAAGTCCTTGGCGTCGGAGCCGATCATCTGGCGAACGATCCACTGCGTGTCGACGTTCTTCATCTCTTCCTGGCCGGTGATGCGGCCGTCACGCAGCACGGTGATGTAGTCGCCGATGCGGATCAGCTCTTCGAGCCGGTGCGAAATGTAGACGATGGCCACGCCGCGCGCCTTGAGGTCGGCGATCACCTTGAACAGGATCTCGACTTCCGCTGCACTCAGCGCCGAGGTCGGCTCGTCCATGATCAGGATGCGTGCATCGAGCGAAACCGCCTTGGCGATCTCGACCAGCTGCTGCTGGCCGATGCGCAGATCCTCGACCAACATGTCGGGCCGGATGCCGGCCTGTAGGCGTTCCAGAAATTCCGCAGCGCGGTTTTCCTGTTGCGCGTGGTCGATTTTGCCGAAGCGGTTGGTGATTTCCCGGGTGGCGAAAATATTCTCGGCGACGCTCATATTGCCGAACAGGTTCAGCTCCTGGAACACCATGCCGATGCCACGGTTCACCGCATCACCGGATGACGAGAAGGAAACCTCTTCGCCTTCCAGCAGGATGCGGCCGGCGGTCGGCCGTTCGACGCCGGCGATGATCTTCATCAGCGTCGACTTGCCGGCGCCGTTTTCGCCGACCAGCACGTTGACCGCGCCCTTGCGCACCTCGAAATTGGCGCGCTTGACCGCAACGGTGCCGGAATAGACCTTGGAGACGTCCTCGAGCTTCAGGATGATTTCGCGCTCCGCGATCGCGCTCATGGCTTCGGTCCGATCTCTGCCTCCGCCGGCGTCACCAGCGGCAGGTCCTGGCCGCTCCCCAGCGTATAGGCGCCGAGCACCTTGGCGCTGCGGCCTTCCAGCGCCTCGCGCGGCAGCTTGGACAGCACCGTCTTGTCGGCATAAGCGTTGAACGCCTTGCCGAACTGGGCGAAGTCGATCTGGTTGGTGAAGTCGTTGAACTGGATGAAGTCCAGGCTGTCGCGCAGCGCGGTACCGCGCACCGCCGGTCCGATCTGCACCCGTGCATCGGCTTTGCCGTCGCCGTCGACATCGACGTCGACCGTTGCCGCACGCGACTGTGTGTTGGCCGCGATAATCTTGCCTTCCAGCCGAACCGCGAAAGTCCAAGGCGAATTCGCCTGCTTGTTCGGATTGCCGTATTTGGCGCCGGCAGCCGCTGGGTCGGTTGTCGCCAGGGTGTGAACCTGCGCAAACGCTCCGGCTTTCTGCTGGAGATAGGGCACGACCTTTGCCGCCCATATCTCTTCGACCATCTGGTCTGGATTGAAGGTGGCAGCGTTGTTGCCGTCGTCCGATTTCGTCGGCAGGATCTTGCAGCCGGTCAGGCTGATGCCGACCATCACAGTAAGGATCGGCCAGTTCGGCTTGGTGTTCAGCATGGCGGCCTGTCGTTCAGCATCGTGGGCGGCCCACGGAAAATGGCAACGAGGGGCGATCCTGGGTTCGCCCCTCGCTATTCAAATCACGCTGGCTCAGTTCGTCAGCGCGAAGGTCTCCAGCTTGGCGGCATTGTCGCCATTGACCAGAACGCAGTCCATCAATTGCTTTTCCTTGGCCGGCGACTTCTTGTTCTTGATGAAGTCGTTGGCCTGCTCGACCGCCATCTGCGCCTGCGCGAAGGCGGGCTGCAGCACCGTTGCCTTGATGCCGCCCGAGGTGATGGAGTCGCGAACATCGTTCGATCCGTCGAAGCCGACGACGATGACATCCTTGCGGTTCGCCGCGGCAAGTGCCGCATAGGCGCCCATCGCCATCGTATCGTTGCCGGAGATCACGCCCTTGATGTCGGGGTTGGCCTGCAGGATCGATTCCATCTTGGAATAGGCTTCCGTCTGGCTCCAGTTGGCCGACTGCTGGGCGACCATCTTCAGGTCCGGATAGTCGTCGATGACGTCGTGATAACCCTTGGAACGAATGCCGGCATTGGTGTCGGATTCCTTGCCGACCAGCTCGACGAAATTGCCCTTCTCGCCCATCAGCTTGACGAATTCCTGCGCGCCGAGCTGGGCGCCCTGGTAGTTGTTGGAGACGATCTGCGCGACGGCGACGCCGGTGGCGTTGACCTCGCGGTCGATCAGGAAGGACGGAATGCCTGCGTCCTTGGCCTTCTGTACCGCGGCGACGGTGGCGTCGGCGCCGGCATTGTCGAGGATGATCGCCTTGGCGCCGCGGCCGATCGCGGTGTCGATCAGCTCGGACTGCTTGTTGGCGTCGTCGTCATGGACCAGCACCAGCGCCTCGTAGCCGAGTTCCTTGGCCTTGGCTTCGGCGCCGACGGCTTCCGCCTTGAAGAACGGATTGTCGTGCGAGGGCGTGATGATGGCAATGAGATCCGCCGCATAGGCGGGCACGGCCGTGCCAAGCGCCAGCATGCCGGCGAAAGCCGCAAGCGTCATTCTGCGTGTAAGTTTCATGAAGTCCTCCCGTTTGAAAAATTGCCTTGGTTACCCAAAGCATCTGTCGGCATCCGAATTCGTCAGGCGGCGCGGGCGGCGGATCGCTTTTGGGCTAAAGAGCCGTTTGCCGGCTTCCCCTCCACGGATCGTTGCTCCCCAGCCATCCTCCACTCGCCCAGGCATCGTACTCCTGCGAAAACCCTGTCGATCCCAGCCATGAACAGCTAAGCCAACTGGTATAATGAGTCAACCACAAATTCAGGTGATATGTACCTGATGAGCTACGATGCCGAGCGTCGGCAGCGGTACGGCGACGCGTCACGGCGCTGCGGCAGCGCCTCTCCTCTTCAGGTGATACGCTGAATGCTGGCGGCGATCTCTTCCGGCTCGAACACGCGCTTCCAGTCGTCCCGCATCAGCACCGGCTTGCCGAACTCGATCGCCTTGTTGCAGGCATCCGAGAAAACGCCCTTGGTCTCGCCGAAAATGACGGCGCCCAGCACGTTCATATGGCCGAGCAGGAAGTCGAGCGCCGCCTGCTGGTCGACGCCGCGTGCCACGACCTCGTCGACGGCTTCCTTCATGACCACCAGCAACGAGGCGCACACCGTCTCCGAAAGCCCGGGTTCCAGCAGCGCCATCTGTTCGACGCTGACGCGGTGCGAACGCATGACCGGCGCCCAGATGATCTTCGCGATCGCCTCGCCCTTGGCGTAATCCTCTTCCGGCCCCTGCATCAAGGCGCTGACCATATGCTGCTTGGCCTTGACGCCGCCGAAATAGTCCTTCTTTGCCGCCATGTCTGTTTCGTCGTTGAAGATCGGCGGATGGCAGGGGTGGGTGACGAAATAGGTGAGGTCCGGTCGATTCGGCAGATGGCCGGCGAAGGGTGCCGCCGCGTCGAGCACCACCACCATGGTGCCCGGCGCCAGCTTGCTCTCGATGCTGCTCGCCACCTTGCCGATATGCGTGTCGGGAACGGCCAGGATCACCACATCGGCGTCCTTGAGCGCCTCGTCGGCACTGACCGTATCGAAACCCAGTCCGGTCTTCAGCCGTTCGCGGCCGGCATCGCTGACCTCGACATGGCGTATCGTGTAGGGCGATCCGCGAAAATTGGTCGACAGGCGGTAGCCCATTTTCCCACCGGCACCGAACAGCGCAATCGTTGTCATTTGGTCACTACTCCTGATCTCAGCGGACGGTATCGCCCGTCGTCAACTGATCAACTGGTATAATCACGCTACCAGATTTTGGCAATCCGATAATGACAATGAGGACGCGGGTCATGTCCTTCGCCGCGTCATCGGCTGCCGCCCTCGCAAGCTCAAGCACGAGAACCATGGATGGCGCGCTCGGATATGACCTCTAGATCACCAGAAGAAGCCCGCGCTTGCCCGCTGAGTGCGCATGAGCGCTGCTCTGCCATCCCCAGAAATAGGAGGCATGTGATAGGGGTCGGAGGTCGGGCCGGGCGCTACTTCAAAAGATCGACCAGCATGTCGAAAGCCGCATCGATATCGCCGCGAACCGCCGCCTGAACTGCCTGCTCGTCCCGGTCGCGCAGGGCCGCAAACATCTGTTGATGGTATGTGTTCGCGGTCGAGTAGGATCCATGCAGCATATTGAAATAGGGGCTGATCTGCAGCCATAGATCCTTGATGATCTTGAGCAGGGTTTCGGATCCCGCTGCTCGGTAGATTGCGAAGTGGAAGGTATAATTCGCCCTGAGATAGGCCTTTACGTCGTCCGCGCCATTCGCGCGTTCCAGTGAGTCCAGATCGCGCGCGAAAATCGCAAGATCCGCATCACTGCGGTTCTGTGAGGCCCAGCCGGCGGCGATGGCCTCTATCTCAAAACGTACATTTCGCAAATCGGTGAGCCGCTCGCGGCTGAGCGCCGGAATACCAATGGAGCGCCCGGATACTACCGTCAGCGCGTTGGCTGCCGTCAGGCGCCGCAGCGCTTCCCTGACCGGCATCGGACTGACGCCAAAGGCGTCGGCGAGGCTCTGAACCGTGACCATCTCGCCCGGCACGATGCTGCCGTCGAGGATCAACTCGGTGACCTGATTGTAGACCCGGTCCTGCAGAGTTTCCTTGGACAGTGGAATGATCTCGACACCAGGCTTCCTGAACGCCGATCCAGCCATCTCCTGTCAACCTTCCCGCCTGAGGGCGACACCTGCTTGTGTGGTCGTGTCGGAATGCAAGGTTCGTGGTGCCACGTCAAGCGGCTGACACGGCCGGTTTTGATATAAACGATTTCATCATTGATATTTGATCAAATCATGATACGGTCGCTGGCATCGAATGACAAGGGTTTACGTTTTGTGCCCTTGGGAGGCATTCGGTCGTTCTGTTTGGGAGGAGTTCCACATGGGTATCGGATCGAAAGTCCGGCGGCTCGCGCTGCTGGCCGGCATGGCTGCGTGCGCCTTCGGCCTGTCCGCCGCGCAGGCCGCCGAGAAGCACAAGATCTTTCTCAGCATGAGCTACATCGGCAATGATTGGCAGGCGGAGGCGGCCAACATGGTCAAGGCCATGGCCGCTCATAAGAGCCTGGCCGACAAGGTCGACCTGCAGGTCCAGGTCGCTGGCCCCAACGCGCAACGCCAGATTCAGCAGATCAACGCAATGGTGCAAAGCGGCGCCGAAGCCATCGTCGTGTATCCGATCTCGCCGACCGCGCTCAACCAGGTCGTCAAGAATGCCTGCGACAAGGGTGTGAAGGTCTTTGCGTACGACGCCGAGATCACCGAGCCTTGCGCCTACAACGTCCACATAGACCAGCTGGAAGCGGGCAGGGTGACCGCCGAATGGCTGGTCAAGAAGCTCAACGGCAAGGGCAACATCATCGCCATCACGGGCGTCCCGGGAACATCCGTTGACGATCAGCGGACAAAGGCCGCCAAGGAAGTCTTCGCCAAGTATCCTGATATCAAGATCGTCGGCGAGGCTGTCGGCATGTGGAGCCAGGCGGTCGCCCGCACCGAACTTTCGAAAATCCTGGCCACCCGCAATTGGGACGACATCAACGGACTGTGGATGCAGGTCGGCTGCTTCACCGCCAACTCGATGCAGCTCGAGGCTGGCAAGAAGACCAGCGAACTCCTGCCTTGCGCCGGCGAAGGTTCCAATGGCGGCCGCATCCAGATGCTGCCGGAGGGCACCGAAGTCGAAGGTGCCGCTCCTCCTTATGCACCGGCGGGTGCACAACGCATTTCCTATGCCTCGCCGCCTTATTCGGGTGCGCTGGCGCTGAAGCTTGCCGTCGAGGCGATCGAAGGCAAGGACGTGCCCAAGACCACCATCCTGCCGCTGCCGGTCGTTACCAATGAGACGATCAAGCTGTGCGACGAAGGCACATGGGCGGAGATGAAGGCCGGCTGCAACGCCTTCAAGCCGTCGCTGGTCTCCAATCCGGGCTGGTTTGCCTCGATCTTCTCGGACCAGACACCCGAGGTCGGCCTTAATGCTGCCCTCGTCGGACAACCGGAGAACTAAGCCTCCCAAGGCGCGTGTGACGATGCACGGACAACTGTCCGTGCGTCGTCAATCCATGCCAAGCCGGCGATCGAGGACAATGACAGAACACTCCGAGCTCCCCGCCATCGAGATCGACGGCATCAGCAAGGCGTTCGGCCCGACCGTCGCGCTGGACGGCGTGTCGTTTGCGATCGCGCCCGGCAGCGTCCATGCCCTGCTCGGTGAAAACGGAGCCGGCAAGTCGACACTGGTGAAGCTGCTGTCCGGGCTGGTCCGGCCGAGCCAAGGCCATGTCCGTGTCTTCGGCAAGGAGATCGCTTACGGCGCACCGCGCGCAGCACATGCGCTCGGCATGCAGACAGCATTCCAGGAGATGACCCTGGTGCGCGATCTCTCCGTGCTCGACAACATGCTGCTGCCTTACGCCCCCGTCGGCATCTCCGGCCTTATCCGCCGCGGTGCTGCGCGCAAGGCCGTTCGCCGCCATATCGAAGATCTCGGTTTCTCCGTCGATCTCGATGCCGAGGTGAGCGAGCTCGAGCTTTCGGTGCGCCAGAAGATCGAGATCGCGCGCGCCGTCTACCGCAAGCCGCGCATCCTTTTGCTCGACGAACCGACCTCGACGCTCGCCGGACGCGACGTCGACTGGCTGGGCGACATCATCGCCAGGCTGAAGGCGGCAGGCACCACCATCGTCTTCATCACCCACCGCATGCGCGAGGTCCGCGCTTTGTGCGACACGCTGACGATCCTGAGAAACGGCCGCCACATCGTCACCGCGCCGGTCGCCGATGTCTCGGATGCCGACGTCATCGAAAAGATCATCGGCCGCAGCATCGAGCAGACCTTTCCGCCCAAGCCGGACAGCGCCCAGGCCTTCGGTCCGCCGGTTCTGGGCGTGCGCGACCTCAAGGTCGGACGCAAGCTCGACGGCGCGGGCTTCGATCTGCGCAAGGGCGAAATCCTCGGCGTCGCCGGGTTGCAAGGCATGGGCCAGCAGGACCTGTTCCTGGCCTGCTTTGGCATGGCCGAGATCGAGCGCGGCCACATCCTCGTCGACGGCCGCAAGGTCTGGCTCGGTTCGCCGGCCGATGCCTTGCGCCCCAACATGGCCATCGGCCTGGTGCCGGAAGACCGCAAATCCGAAGGCCTGTTCCTGAAATTGTCGGGCAGCCAGAACGCCACGCTGCCGGTGATATCGCGCTTCACACGGCTAGGCCTTGTCGACGCGCAAGCCGAGACCCGCTCCGTCGAGGCGGCATTCGCCACTGTCGAGGTCGACCGCCGCGCGCTGTGGACGCGGGCCGGTGCGTTTTCCGGCGGCAACCAGCAGAAGATCGCCATCGCCAAGTGGCTGGTGGCGCAGAGCCGCATCCTGCTGTTGTTCGATCCCACCCGAGGCATCGACGTCGGCACCAAGCACGAGCTTTATGTGATGATGCGAAACTACGTGGCTTCGGGCGGTTCGATCCTGCTGCACTCGACGGAGATCCCCGAACTCGTTCACCAATGCGACAGGGTGCTGGTCCTCTATGACGGGCGCATCGCCGCCGAACTCGAAGGCGACGCCATCACCGAACCGGCCATCATGCGCCCGGCGCTCGGCCATGCCGGGGAAGCCGCCGCATGAGCAGCGCAGCAGCCTCATCCCCTGTTCCCGGCGGCTTCGGACTGCGCCGTGCGCTGGTGCGCAATCGCGGCGCGCTGATCGCCGCGGCCGTCCTGGCGATCCTGCTCTTCGTCGTCGACTGGATCAGCGCCGGGCCGCTGACCTATTTCGATGTGTCGTTCCTGTCGAGCGGCGGCGCCACCTCGGCGCTCGCGGCGATCGGCCAGACGATCGTGATCCTGTCGGGCGGCTTCGACCTGTCCGCCGGCGCGGTGATATCGCTGGTCAATGCCGTGCTGGCATCGAGCATGGATCCGATGGCGCCAGGCGCAAGCATCCTTCTGTGGACCACCGTCGGCATCGGCGTCGGCATGGCGGTGGGCGCCTTCAACGGCTTCTTCATCGCGGTGCTGCGCATGCAGCCGATCGTGGTGACGCTGTCGACCATGTTCATCCTGCAAGGCGTCACGCTGCTGGTGATGGACAAGCCCGGCGGCTTCGTGTCGCCCGATCTCGGCGCCTTCTATCTCGGCGACGCGATCGCCGGCTGGCTGCCGATGCCGCTGGTGGTGATCGGTGTCGTCCTGCTCGCCTGGTTCTGGCTGAAGGGAACCCGCTTCGGCACAGCACTCTACGCGCTTGGCAGCGATCCGGAGTCGGCCGCTTCCGTCGGCATCAATGTCGTTCTGGTGCGCTTTGCCGTCTATGTCATCGCCGGCGGCTGCTATGGCCTTGCCGGCGTGTTCATCAGCGCCCAGACCGGCAGCGGCGATCCGCTGGTCGGCAATCCGCTGCTCTTGTCGATGTTCGCGGCGGTCGTCGTCGGCGGCACGCGCCTCGGTGGCGGGCAGGGCGGCCCGGTGGGCTCTGTCTTCGGCGCCTACATCCTGATGATCGTGGTGAACATCCTGCTGGTGCTCAACGTATCGGCCTATTATGCGACCATCGCCGAAGGCACCATTCTGGTGCTGGCAGCACTTGCCGGCTCGATCTCGCATGCATCGGTGCTTGCTGTGCAACTGCGCGCCGCGCGTGCCCGGCTCGCCGCCTGGCGCGCCGGCATATTGCCCTCGCAGCTCGAGCGCGTGGACCGGCGTCTCAAGATCGCCGAGCCAGCCCATGCCCAGCGCAGTCCGGCATCGCCGCGCCCTGCCTTCCATCTGCGCAATGCGGAAACGCTGCGCTATGCGCTGCCGGCCTATGTCTGCCTGCTGCTCATCGTGCTTGTCACCCAGATCTGGCTCGGCCGCGCCATCCTCAATCCGGGGTACTGGAATTCGCTGCTGGTGCTATCGTCCTTCCTAGCCGTCCTGGCGCTCGGGCAGGGAACCGTCATCCTGACCGGAGGCCTCGATCTCTCCGTGCCGTGGACGATCGGCATCTCCGGCATCATCCTGGCGGGCATGGTCAACGGCTCCGACGCCGCCCTTGTCTACGCCTTGCCGGTCGTCTTGGTGATGGCCTGCGCCATCGGCTTCGCCAATGGTTTCGGCATCGTCTATCTCGGCATCTCGCCGATCGTCATGACGCTCGCCACCAACGGCATTCTGCAAGGCTGTGCGCTGCTCTATTCGCAGGGAACGCCGGCCGGGTTTTCCTCGCCGATGCTGCGCTGGGTCATGACGGCCAAGCTCGCCGGCCTGCTGACTCCAATCGTGCTGCTGATGGTCGTCTTTGTCGTCGCAGCGGTACTCCTGCTTGGCCGCACCCCGTTCGGAAGGCGCGTCTACGGCATCGGCAACGGGCTGCGCGCGGCGCGCTTGTCGGGCATCGGCGTCGAGCGCACGCTGATCCTGGTCTACATGCTTTCGGCCGTCTGCGCGGCTGTTGTCGGCGTCATGCTGACCGGCTTTTCGGGTCAGGCGAGCCTCGGCATGGGCGACGACTATCTATTGCCGTCGATCGCCGTGGTGGTGGTCGGCGGCGCGCTGATCACCGGCGGGCGCGGCCACTATCTCGGCATGCTCGGCGGCGTGTTGTTGCTGACGGCACTGCAGATGCTGCTCGCCGGCACCACGCTTCCCTATGCCACGAGGGCAATTCTTTACGGACTGGTCGTTCTGGGCGCCGTCATGGCGCTGCGCGAACGGCGGCTGCAATGAGAAGGACAGGACCATGAGCACAAGGGCGCCGGCATCGGCGGACGAATTTTTGACCGGACTGAAAGGCCAGCGCGTGCTGGTGACGGCGGGCGCAGGCGGCATCGGGTTTGCCATAGCCGACACGCTGTCACGCCTCGGCGCCCGCATCGTCGTCTGCGACGTTTCCGACGAGGCGCTGGCCGCTGCTCCCAGCAAGATCGACCTGGTCGCGGCGGTCAAGGCCGACGTCTCGCGCGACCAGGACGTCGACCGTCTGTTCGAGGCGGTCGAGAAAAAACTCGGCGGGCTCGATGCGCTGATCAACAATGCCGGCATTGCCGGGCCGACCGGCGGTGTCGACGAGATCGATCCGGCGGACTGGCGGCGCTGCATCGACATCTGCCTGACCGGCCAGTTCCTGTGCGCTCGGCGCGCGGTGCCGCTGATCAAGGCGGCGGGCGGCGGTTCGATCGTCTCGATGTCGTCGGCCGCCGGCCGCCATGGCTACGCCTTCCGCACACCCTATTCGGCGGCCAAGTTCGGTGTCATCGGTTTCACGCAAAGCTTGGCCAAAGAGCTCGGGCCGCACGCCATCAGGGTCAACGCCATCCTGCCCGGCATCATCGAGGGCCCCCGCATCGAAGGGGTTATCTCGGCGCGCGCCAAGCAGGTCGGTATCAGCCACGAGGAGATGACCGGACGCTATCTGCAGAACATCTCGCTGCGCCGCATGACCAGCCCTTATGATGTCGCGTCGATGGTCGCCTTCCTGCTCTCCGATGCGGGGATCAACATTTCCGGCCAATCGCTCGGCGTCGACGGCAACGTCGAAACACTTTGAGGAACAATCCATGGCCAATGTCGCGATCGTCGGAAGCGGGTTCATCGGGCGGGCCTGGGCGATCAGCTTCGCCCGCGCCGGCCATGACGTGCGGATGTGGGACCAGTCGCCCACTGCCACAGGTGGAGCCCGCGACTACATTGCCGGCGTGCTCGGCGATCTCGCCCAGAACGATCTTCTGCGGGGACAGCAAGCCGGTGAGGTTCTTGACCGTATCTCCGTTGTCGCCGGGCTTGAAGAGGCGTTGGCAGGTGCCGTGCATATCCAGGAGAACACGCCCGAGAATCTCGAGGTGAAGCGCAAGGTGTTCTCCTTGATCGACACGCTTGCCGATCCGCGAACAGTCATCGCCAGTTCCACCTCGGCGCTGTTGCCGTCGAAATTCACCGACCATCTGCAAGGGCGGCAGCGCTGCCTGGTCGTGCATCCGATCAACCCGCCCTATCTCATTCCGGCGGCCGAAATCGTGCCGGCGCCGTGGACCTCGGCCGAGACGGTCGAGAGAACCCGCGCCTTCCTCGTCGACGCCGGCCACGCGCCACTGGTCATGCAGCACGAGCTTGACGGCTTCATCATGAATCGCCTGCAAGGCGCATTGCTTGAGGAAGCTTTCCGGCTTGTCGCCGATGGCTACGCCAGTGTCGAGGATGTCGACATCGGCATCCGCGACGGGCTGGCGCTGCGCTGGTCGTTCATGGGGCCGTTCGAGACCATCGATCTCAATGCACCCGGCGGCGTGCGCGACTATGTCGAGCGCTATCAGGGCATCTATTCCAACATCTTTCCCCAGACGCAGCGGCGCGTCGACTGGGCCGGCAAGGTCATCGACACGGTCGAGGCTGATCGCCGCAAGCGACTGCCACAGCAAAGCCTAGGCGACCGGCAGGTGTGGCGTGACCGCCGGCTCATGGCGCTCGCCGCCCACAAGAGAAAATCGGATCAGGAGTTTGGAGAATGACGCAAACCAGTCGCAAGCCGGGACCTGCACGGACCAGGGGCAAGGTCATCATCACCTGCGCGGTGACGGGCGCCATCCACACGCCGACCATGTCGCCCTATCTGCCGATCACGCCCGACCAGATCGCTTCGGAGGCGATCGCGGCGGCGGAAGCCGGTGCCGCGATCCTGCATCTGCATGCCCGCGATCCGGAAACCGGCAAGCCCGACCAGACGCCGGAGGCCTTCGCCCGCTTCCTGCCGCGCGTCAAGCAAGGCACCAACGCCGCCATCAACATCACCACCGGTGGCAGCCCCTACATGAAGGTCGAGGAGCGCGTGCGCCCGGCCGCCCAGTTCAAGCCGGAAGTCGCCTCGCTCAACATGGGCTCGATCAATTTCGGGCTCTATCACCTGGCCGACAAATACGAGACCTTCAAGTTCGATTGGGAAAAGCCGCATCTGGAAGCGACGCGCGACCTCGTCTTCCGCAACTCATTCAAGGACATCGAGTACATTCTGGCGACCTGCTACGACAACGGCACGCGCTTCGAGTTCGAGTGCTACGACATCGCCCATCTGTACAACCTTTCCCACTTCGCCGACCGTGGGCTGGTGAAGCCGCCTTTCTTCGTGCAGTCGGTGTTCGGGCTGCTCGGCGGCATCGGCACGCATCCAGAAGACGTCGCCCATATGAAGCGCACTGCCGACCGGCTGTTCGGCGACCAGTTCCGGTGGTCGGTGCTGGGCGCCGGCGCCAGCCAACTGCGCATCGCCGCGCAATCGGCGGCCCTTGGCGGCAACATCCGCGTCGGGCTGGAGGACAGTCTGTGGGCGGGCAAGGGAAAGCTTGCCAAATCGAACGCCGAGCAGGTCTTGCTGGCCCGCAAGATCATCGAAGGGCTCGGCATGGAGGTGGCGACGCCCGACGAGGCACGCGAAATCCTGTCATTGAAAGGCGGGGACAAGGTCGCTTTCTGAGGCGGTCCGAGCAATCGTCGCGAGACGCAAAACGGAGGAGGACGGCATGAAGATCGAAGTCGTGGTGGACGTGAAGACCACACTGGGCGAAGGACCGCTGTGGGACGTCGAACAGGAACGACTCTACTGGATCGACAGCTTCGACGGGCGCGTGTTTCGGGCGACCGCCGACGGGCGCGAGATCCGGTCATGGGACGTGCCGATGAAGATCGGCTCAATGGCGCTGCGCAAGGACGGCGGCGGCGCTGTCGTCTCGCTGCAGCGCGGCTTCCATCTGCTCGATTTCGCCACGGGCGAGGTGACGCTGATCCACGATCCCGAGCCGGACAAGCCGATGAACCGGCTCAACGACGGCAAGGTCGACCGGCGCGGCCGTTTCTTCGCCGGCTCCATGGATACGATGGAAGAGGGGCCGTCCGGCGGTCTCTACAGGCTCGATCCGGATTTCTCCGTCACCCGGATCGATTCCGGCATCATCTGCTCCAACGGTCCATGCTGGAGCCCCGACGACCGCACCTTCTATTTCGCCGATACCTGGACCGGGGAGATATGGGCCTACGACTACGATATCGCCACCGGTGCCGCCACCAACAGGCGTACCTTCGTGCGCGTCGACACCAGCCGAGGCGGTGCGGCGGACGGCTCGACCGTCGACGCCGAGGGCTATCTCTGGAATGCGCTGGTCTATGACGGAAGGCTGGTGCGCTACGCGCCCGATGGCAGCATCGATCGCATCATCGACATGCCGGTCAAGAAGATCACCAGCGTCATGTTCGGCGGACCGAAGCTCGACACCCTCTACGTCACCTCGATGGCCAAGCCGCCGCTGCCGCGTTTTCCCGGCGACGGCGTTTTGCGCGGCAGCCTGTTCGCCATATCAGGCCTTGGCGTTAGGGGCGTTGCGGAACCGCGCTTCGGCGGCTGACGCCAGGCAAGCGAAGCGCCGGTAAAATACGCAGATCAGGCCTTGGCGCAGGAATTCGGGCAAGTCTGGCAATTGATGCCGAACGTGTGCATATACAGGCATACATATATCCATGCAGAGGGGTTTCCGTTAGGCTGAGCGCCCCGCGTCAAACGGGAGCATCGATTGCCAGGATTTGCGGAAAGCGTGATGCAGGGGCCGCGAACCGTGGCCGAACAGGTCGCCAATGTCCTGCGCGAAGCGATTGCCAGTGGCACCATCAAGGCGGGCACTTCGCTGCGCCAGGACGACTTGGCCGAGCAGTTTGGCTTCAGCCGCATGCCAATTCGTGACGCCCTTCGCCAATTGGAAGCCGAAGGCATTGTTTCCATCCATCCGACAAAAGGCGCGCAGGTCGCCCGGATGGACAGCGCCGAGATCAGTGAAATCTATGCACTGCGCGAATTGCTCGAATGCGAGGCGTTGCGGCTTTCGCTTCCCAATCTCGCCGGTGACAGGCTCGACGAGGCGGAACAGGTTCTCGATCAGATCGACGCGGAGCGCAATGTCGGCCGATGGGGCGCGCTGAACCGTGCCTTTCATCTGGCTCTCTACGATGCCTGCGGCAACAATCGATTGCTGGCCTTAATCGAGGCGCACCACAATGCCGCCGATCGCTACGTCCGCATCCTGCTGTCGAACCTGGACTATCGCAGCCGCTCGCAGACGGAGCACCGCGATCTGCTGGCCGCCTGCCGGCGGCGCGACGGCGACAGGGCCATAGGCATTCTGAGGCAGCATCTTCGCGAGGGAAGCGAGACGCTGGTCAGCGCGATCAGGGAAGATGGCCTGTCGCGAAAATCCTGACGACATGGCTTGAGTTGCCTCTGCGCACGATCACTGCCACATATTGCAACATCGCTACTCGATCCGAGGATCATCATGTCCCCCGACAGCAGCCTGCCGGCGCGCGCCTTTGCTCCACGTCGCCACGAAGAGATCCTGCGGCGGCTGGGCGCCCAGGGGTCTGTCAGTGTCGCCGAACTGGCCGGGTTCTTCGATGTCTCGCGCGAAACCATCCGCCGTGATTTGAAGCTGCTGTCGGATAAGGGACGGCTCGGCATCGTCCATGGCGGCGCCGCCCGCTTCGAACCGAGCGAACCGGCAATGAGCTTGCGCAGCCACGAAAATGCCGGAGGCAAGGCCGCGATCGGCAGGCTGGCCGCCGGTCTTGTAAAGGACGGCATGGTGGTGTTCCTCGATTCCGGCACCACCACATTGGCCGTCGCACAAGCCATGGCCGACCTGCGCGATCTCACCATCTGCACGGCGAGCCTGAAGATCGCGCTTCTGCTGTGCCACGTCTCAGGCATGCGCGTGCATGTGCTGGGTGGCGAAGTCGATCCAGGCGAGGAAGCGGCCTCCGGAATCGACATGCTCGAAGCTATGTCGCGCTTTCGCGTCGACATCGCCTTCCTCGGTGGTGGCGCGCTGTCGCCCGACGGCGAGGTGACCGATTTCACCCGCGCCGGCGCCGAACAGCGCAGCCGCATGATCGCGCTTGCCGCCAAAACCTACTTCGTTCTCGACAGCAGCAAGTTCGCAAAGCTGACGCCGCTCAGGATTCCGAATTTTCAACGCGCCGCCGGCGTGATCGTCGACGCGAAACCGCAGGCTGACATCGCTGAAGCGCTTGCGCGCAAAGGGCCTGAGCTGATGGTTGCCTCTTTGATGTGATATTTTGTGGTATTTTGTGTTGATATTTGGAATTCGGCTGCTATGATCCAACCGGTGTCAAAACGGCAGGATGTCCCATGGCAAACGAATTCCCTACGCAAGCGCGCGTCGTCATCGTCGGCGGCGGTATCATTGGCTGCTCGGTCGCGTATCATCTGACGAAGCTCGGTTGGACCGATGTCGTGCTGCTCGAACAGGGGCAACTCAGCGGTGGCACCACCTGGCACGCCGCAGGGCTTGTCGGCCAGTTGCGCAGTCATTCCAACATGACCAGCCTGATCAAATACTCCACGCAGCTCTATGGCGAGCTGGAGGCCGAGACCGGGCTCGCCACCGGTTGGAAGAATTGTGGCTCGCTGTCGGTGGCGCGGACCGCCGACCGCATGACGGTGCTGAAGCGCACGGCCGCATCGGCTCGCGCCCAAGGCGTCGAGATCGACGTGATTTCGCCGAAGGAGGCGGCCGATCTATGGCCGGTCATGGCGACCGACGATCTGGTCGGCGCCGTCTGGCTGCCGGGCGACGGCAAGGCCAATCCGACCGATCTCACGCAATCGCTGGCCAAGGGTGCGCGCAATCGCGGCGCGAAAATTTTCGAGCGGGTCAAGGTCACCGGCATCAGCGTGAAGAACGGCGTCGCCTGCGGTGTCGAGACGGACCGCGGCAACATTGCCGCCGAGATCGTCGTCAATTGCGCCGGCCAGTGGGCGCGCAAGGTCGGGCTGATGTGCGGCGTCTCGGTGCCGCTGCATTCGGCCGAGCACATGTACATCGTTACCGGCAGGATCGAGGGCGTGCATCCGGACCTGCCGGTCATGCGCGACCCCGACGGGTTCATCTATTTCAAGGAAGAGGTCGGCGGCCTGGTCATGGGTGGCTTTGAGCCGCACGCCAAGCCGTGGGGCATGAATGGCATTCCCGAAAATTTCGAGTTCGCGCTGTTGCCGGACGATTGGGATCAGTTCGAGATTTTGATGGAAAACGCGCTGGTCCGCGTGCCGCAATTGGCCGAGGCCGAGGTCAAGAAATTCTACAACGGTCCCGAAAGCTTCACGCCGGACAACAATTTTCTCCTCGGCGAGGCGCCGGAACTGAAGAATTTCTATGTCGGCGCCGGCTTCAACTCCATGGGCATCGCCAGCGCCGGCGGCGCGGGCAGGGCGCTGGCGGAATGGATCGTCAACAGCGCGCCGACCATGGATTTGTGGCCGGTCGACATCAGGCGTTTCGCCTCCTTCAACAACAATCCGCGCTGGCTGCATGACCGTGTCAAGGAAACGCTCGGCTTGCATTACGCCATGCCGTGGCCGAACCGTGAACTGGACACGGCGCGGCCGTTCCGCCGCTCGCCGCTCTACGACCGGCTCGCCGCCAAGGGCGCCTGCTTCGGTTCCAAGATGGGCTGGGAGCGGGCCAACTGGTTCGCGGCACCGGGAGAGAAGACCGAGAACGACTATGCCTTCGGCCGCCAGAACTGGCACGAGGCGGTCAAGCGCGAAATGAAGGCGACACGCGAAGCCGTCGCCATCTTCGACCAGACCTCTTTCGCCAAGCTCCTCGTGCAGGGCCGCGATGCCTGCGCCGTGCTCAACTGGATCTGCGCCGGAAATATCGACGTACCGGACGGTACGTCTGTTTACACGGGCGTGCTCAATGCACGCGGTGGCTATGAGAGCGATCTCACCGTTATGCGGCTCGGCGCGGAGAAATTCCTCATCGTCACCGGGTCCGCACAAGCTGTCCACGATGCCGACTGGATCGTCAAAAACATTCCGTCCGACGCGCATGCAATCGTGACCGACGTCACCTCGTCCTACGCGGTGCTGGCGTTGATGGGACCGCGATCACGCGATCTGCTGGGCAAACTCTCCTCGGCCGATCTTTCCAACGCCGGCTTTCCCTTCGCCACCATCCGCGAGATCGATATCGGCTATGCCACCGCCTATGCCAACCGTATGACCTATGTCGGCGAACTGGGCTGGGAACTGATCGTGCCGACAGAATTCGCCGTCGGCGTCTATGAGGCGTTGCATGAGGCGGGCCGTGAATTCGGTCTGCTGGACGCCGGCTACTATGCGCTCGATGCCTTGCGCATCGAAAAGGGTTTTCGCGCCTGGGGCAGGGAGTTGACGCCTGATATCGACCCCTGGCAGGCCGGGCTTGGCTTCGCCGTGGCGATGGACAAGCCAGGTGACTTTATCGGCCGCGACGCGCTGGTTGAGACGAAGCCATCGGCAGCACCGGCAAGACGCGTCGTGCTGTTCACGCTCGATGATGCCGAGCCGATGCTGTGGGGCGGCGAACTGATCCTGCGCGACGGCAAGCCGGTCGGCGAAGTCCGCTCGGCCGCCTACGGCCACACGCTTGGCCGCTCGGTGGCGCTCGGCCTGATCGAGAACGAGGCGGGCGTCGACGCTGCGTTTCTCACCGGTGGTCGTTTCGAGATCGACCTTGCCGGCGTTCGCCATGCCGCGACAGCACATCTGCGCAGCCCCTACGATCCGAAGTCGGAGCGGGTGAAGGCTGATGCGGTGGAGATCAGGGCCGCCGCTTAATCCGCTGACATCGAGCGCGCCATATCCAGGAAAGCCCGCACCAGTTTGCCGCCGCTGCGTTCACGCAGGCAGATCAACGCCTCGTCCATCAGGGTCTCGGGAGCATCGATGGTGATCGGCACCAGCCGCGAATCCTGGCCGAATTCGGCCGCCGAGACAAAGCCGATGCCGGCGCCCGAGGCGACGATCTCGCGGACGGCTTCGCGGCCCTCGGCTTCGATCGCCGGCCTCAATTCGATTTTCGAGGCGGCTGCGAGATCTTCGAGTTTCTGACGCGTCTTCGATCCACGCTCGCGCATGACCAGTGATTCCTGCGCGAGCTGCTTGAGGGTGAGCGACTTTTTCGCGGCCAGCGGGTGGTCGACGGATGCAAACGCGATGATCGGCGTCGAGTTGAGTTTCAGCACCTCGAAATCGCGCCCCGTCGGCACCTCGCCCAGCACGCCGATATCGGCATCGTAGCTGTAGAGGCTGCTGATCACCGTCTCGGTGTTGCCGGCGCGCACCGAAACCTGCACGCCGGGGTAGCGGGCCCGGAAGCTGCCGAGAATATGAAGCAGATGATGTGCGGCATCGGCGACGATGCGCAGCGTGCCGGAACGCAGGGCGCGGGACTCCGTCAGGAGTTCGAGCGCCTGTTGCTCGGTATCGAACATGCGGTGGGTTATTTCGAGCAATTTCTGGCCCGAATGGGTCAGCGTGACCTGCTTCTTGTTCCGGTTGAACAGCAGCACATCGTACTCTTCCTCGAGCTTGCGCACCTGGTCCGAGATCGCCGGCTGGGTCAGGAAGAGCGCCTCGGCGGCGCGAGAAAAGCCACCGCAGATGGCCACCTGGTGAAAGGCTCGCAACTGGACGTAGCGCATTTCCCGTGCCTCCGACACTTCTGAAATCACCGACATCTTATCATAAGGACCGCTTAGGAAAAGATCGAAAGGAACGATTTGACTTATGTTTTGCCGACCCTCAGCCTGAGCATGGGTCGACATCCCTGCCGGCCGTTGGCACCGGAGGCGTCGCCATGCAATTTTCCATCATCCTGCTGCATCTGGCGGGTGCGGTCATGCTGCTGCTCTGGGCCGTGCATATGGTGCGCCAGGGTGTCGAGCGGGCCTGCGGGCCCGCTTTGCGTGATGCCCTGAGGCAAGCCCGGGGTGAGCGGATCAGATCGGCCGGTGTCGGCACCGTGCTTGCCGTGCTGCTGCAGAGCTCGACCGCCGTCGCTATCCTGGCGGCCGGGTTTGCCGCCAGCGGCATGGTTTCGGTGTCGGCCGGGCTGGCGATCCTGCTGGGCGCCGATCTCGGTTCCGCCCTGGTCGTGCAGGTGCTGTCGTTCGACCTCAGCTGGCTTGTGCCGGCGCTGATCCTGGTCGGCGGCGCGATGGCCCTGAAGTTCGAAGTGGCTGGCATCAGGCATAGCGGGCGAATCCTGATGGGGGTCGCCTTCGTCCTGTTGTCGCTGCATATGATCGGCGAGGCGACCGCACCGATGCGGCAGAGCACCTTGCTACCACTGGTGATTTCCTATCTGCGCGCGGACTATTTCACCGCCTTTGCCGCCGCTGCCCTGTTCACATGGCTGATTCACTCCAGCGTCGCGGCGATCCTGCTGTTCGTCACGCTTGCCGCGCAAGGCGTCTTGCCGGTCGAGGTCGGTCTGTTCTTCATCCTCGGCGCCAATTGCGGCGGCGCGCTGATCGCGGTTTGGCTGACGCGCGGCGAAGCCGTCGAGGCGCGCCGTATCCCGCTCGGCAATCTGATCTTTCGCGGCACGGCGGCGCTGGCGGCTTTGTTCGCGCTTCAGGCCGTGACCTTCCCGGCGCATCTGTTCGGCGCAACCGAAGGCCGCCAGCTGGTCAACCTGCACCTTGCCTTCAATCTGGTGCTGGTCATCTGCTGCTTGCCGTTCACCGGCATGATGGAGCGGCTGGTCGCCTTGTTGATCGCAGACAGGCCGGTGGCAAAGGCCGAAGAGGGTGGAGACCTGATGTCGCGCCGCACCAGCGCGCTCGACCGCACCGTCATGCGCACACCCGGTCTTGCGCTAGCCAGTGCCACCCGCGAGCTGCTGCGCATGGGCGAAGTCGTCGAGGTGATGCTGCGCCCAGTGATGGATTTCTTCGACGCCGGCACCGGCGACCAGATACGCCAGGCCCAAAAACTCGATGAGGAGGTCAACCGCGCCCATACCGAAATCAAGCTCTACATTGCCGAAGTCAACCGCGGCAGCATGAGCGTAGCCGAAGCGCAGCGCGGCATCGAGCTCACCGACTTCGCCATCAATCTCGAACGCGCCGGCGACATCGTCGCCAAGAACCTGCTCGTGCTCACCCAGGAGCTGCGTGACAAGAACCTGCGCTTCTCACGCGACGGCTGGAGCGAACTGGCCGGGCTTCACAACCGTGTCATGGCCAACATGCAGCTTGCACTCAATGTGCTGGTGTCGAGCGATCTCGATTCGGCGCGGCAACTCGTCGTCGAGAAGGAGCGGATGCGCAGACTGGAACGCACGAGCCACGACCGTCACCTCAAGCGCCTGCAATCGGGAATGCCGCAGAGCATCGACACCAGCGACATCCACCTGGAGGCCGTGCGGGCGCTGAAGGAGATCAACTCGCTGATGGCCTCGGTCGCTTATCCCTTGCTGACGCAGAGCGGTGATCTGCTGGAAAGCCGGCTGGCGAGAGGGGCTGCGGAAGTGAGGGCTCCCGCACTGGCCTGAGGACGGATTCCCGCCCGGCAGGTCATTACTAAAATCGATACATCGATACAAAATAACGATTTTACAAATAGATCATTCAGGCCAAGAATAAGGCCACATCGAACGCAGATCGAGCGGAGGACAACATGCTCGCCGAGACGAAATTTGCCGCGGAGCCGCTGGCCAGCCCGGCGCTGGGCGAGCCGTATCTTCTGACCCCGGGGCCGCTCACCACGGCCTATTCGGTCAAGCAGGCGATGTTGCGCGACTGGGGATCGTGGGACGGCGAGTTCCGCGCCATGACATCGGATATGCGTCGCCGGCTGCTGGCGCTGACCGGGGACAGGAACGATGAGTTCGACTGCGTGCCGATGCAAGGCAGCGGTTCTTTCTGCGTCGAAGCGATGCTGGGGTCGTTCATGCCCAGGGACGGCAAGGTTCTTGTGCTGGCCAACGGCGCCTACGGCCTGCGCGCCGCGCAGACCATGCAGTATCTCGGCCGCGCCTATACGCTGATCGACAAGGGTGACTATCTGCCCCCGCGCGGCGACGAGGTGGCAGCGGCCCTCGCGGCCGACCCTGATATCACCCATGTCATCGCCATCCATTGCGAGACCAGTTCCGGCATCCTCAACCCGGTCGCTGAAATTGCCGAAGCCGTCCATGCCAAGGGTCGCAAGCTGCTGGTCGATTCCATGAGCGCGTTCGGCGCCGTGGCGCTCGACGTCAACGAAATCCGCTATGAGGCGATGGTCTCGTCCGCCAACAAGTGCATCGAGGGCGTTCCGGGTTTTGGCTTCATCATCGCCCGTAAGAGCGAACTGGAGGCCGCCAAAGGCAGGAGCCATTCGCTGTCGCTCGATGTCCACGCCCAGTGGGCGCACCTGAACAAGACCGGCCAGTGGCGCTACACGCCGCCGACGCATGTCGTGGCCGCCTTCCTCGAAGCACTGCGCCAGCACGAGGCCGAAGGCGGCGTCGCCGGCCGTGGCGCCCGCTATACGAGGAACCGCGACGTCATGGTGGCCGGCATGCGCGACCTCGGTTTCGAGACACTGCTCGGGGATCGCTGGCTGTCGCCGATCATCGTCACCTTCTTCAACCCGGCTCATGCCAGTTTCGCGTTCGACCGTTTCTACGACCTGATGAAGGACAAGGGCTTTATCATCTATCCGGGCAAGCTGACCGCCGTGGATTCGTTCCGCGTCGGCTGCATCGGCCAGATGGACGAACATGTCATGCGCCGCGTCGTCGAGGCGGCAGCGTTCTCGCTTCATGAAATGGGCGTCGACACCGCCGCCCCACCCGCCGCGGCACTTGCCGAACGCGCCAAACTCGCCGCCTGAAGCGGCCGACTTCGAGGATATCAGATGAACCAGATGTCTCCCATCACCGTGTCGGTCAACGGCCGCACCTATGCCTGGCCGCGCGTGCCGGCCATCGCCATCTGCCTTGATGGCTGCGAGCCCGCCTATCTAGACGAGGCAATCGAGGCCGGGCTGATGCCGGCGCTGGTCAGGATCAAGCAGAAGGGCACGGTGCGTTTTGCGCACTCGGTCATTCCGAGCTTCACCAACCCCAACAATCTGTCGATCGCCACCGGCCGACCGCCGTCGGTGCACGGCATTTGCGGTAATTATCTCTATGAGCGCGAGACCGGCAAGGAAGTGATGATGAACGACCCGCGCTTCCTGCGCGCGCCGACCATCTTCCAGGCCTTCTACGATGCCGGCGCCAAGGTCGCCGTGGTCACCGCCAAGGACAAGCTGCGTGCCTTGCTTGGCAAGGGCCTCGCCTTCGATGAAGGCCGCGCGCTGTGCTTCTCGGCGGAAAAGTCCGACACCACGACTATAGCCGAGCACGGCATCGACAATGCCTCGAAGCACTTTGGGCTGCCGGTGCCGGAGGTCTATTCGGCCGAGCTGTCGGAATTCGTCTTCGCCGCCGGCGTGCAGCTGCTGAAGGAGTTCCGCCCCGACATCATGTACCTGACGACCACAGATTATGTGCAGCACAAATATGCGCCGGGCGTGCCGCAGGCCAACGCCTTCTACGAGATGTTCGACAAGTACCTGACCGAGCTCGATGCGCTGGGTGCTGCCATCGTCGTCACCGCCGACCATGGCATGAAACCGAAGCACAAGGCCGACGGCTCGCCCGACGTGGTCTATGTCCAGGATATTCTCGACGACTGGCTGGGCAAGGACGCCGCCCGCGTCATCCTGCCGATCACCGACCCCTATGTCGTGCATCATGGCGCGCTGGGTTCCTTCGCCACCGCCTATCTGCCTGATGGCGCCGACCAGGCCGGCATCATGGCCAGGCTGGCCAAGATCGACGGCATCATGCTGGTCGTCGACAGCCCGACCGCCTGCGAGCGCTTCGAGCTTCCGGCTGACCGCATCGGCGACATCGTGCTGATCTCGACCGAGAACAAGACGATCGGCACCTCGGAACATCGCCATGACCTGGCGGCTCTGAACGAGCCGCTACGGTCGCATGGCGGGCTGACCGAGCAGGAGGTGCCGTTCATCGTCAATCGTGTGCTGCCGGAATTGCCGAACGAGCCGACGCTGCGCAATTTCGACGCCTTCTACTACGCCACCATGGCGGCGGCGCTGGCTTGAGTCGAGCGTGATTGTCGACCCCCACTCCGCCGAGCTTCGCTCGGCACCTCTCCACCGATCGACGGGGGAGAGGAAAGGCGCCAGGGTTAGCCGCGGCTTAGCCTGGAAACGTTGAGGCACTGACCTCGCCTGATTTCCTCTCCCCCGTCGATCGGGGGAGAGGTGGCCCGAAGGGCCGGAGTGGGGGTCGATCCTCCGCGCAACAAGAATCTGCCGGAGCAGAGCACATGACCAAGATCGACCCTGCCATTAAAGTTCGCCACGAGCCGATGCGCATTGCCGGCAAAAAAGTCGATGCCGAAGGCGTCGTCGAGGTTCGCTATCCCTGGAACGACACCGTCATCGGCACCGTTCCGGCCGGCCGCGCCGATCACGCCCGCCAGGCATTCGAGATCGCCGCCGGCTACAAATCGAGGCTGACCCGCTACGAGCGTCAGCAGATACTGTTCCGCACCGCCGAGGCATTGGCCTCGCGCCGCGATGAAATCTCCGATCTCATCACGCTCGAGCTCGGCATCTCCAAGACGGACTCGCTCTATGAGGTCGGCCGCGCCTATGACGTGTTCACGCTGTCGGCACAGATGTGCATCCAGGATGACGGCCAGATCTTCTCCTGCGACCTCACCCCGCACGGCAAGGCGCGCAAGATCTTCACCACCCGCGAGCCGTTGAAGGCGATCTCGGCGATCACGCCGTTCAATCATCCGCTCAACATGGTCTCGCACAAGGTGGCGCCGGCGATCGCCACCAACAATTGCGTGGTGGTCAAGCCGACCGAACTGACGCCGATGACGGCGCTTCTCTTGGCCGACATTCTCTATGAAGCCGGTTTGCCGCCTGAAATGCTGTCGGTGGTGACCGGCTGGCCGGCCGATATCGGCAACGAGATGATCACCAATGAAAACATCGACCTGATCACCTTCACCGGCGGCGTGCCGGTCGGCAAGATGATCGCCCGCACCGCCGGCTACAAGCGCCAGGTGCTGGAGCTCGGCGGCAACGACCCGCTGATCATTCTCAACGATTTGTCGGACGAGGATCTGGCAAAGGCGGCGGACTTGGCAGTGGCCGGAGCGACAAAAAACTCCGGCCAGCGCTGCACCGCGGTCAAGCGCATCCTCGTCCAGGAAAGTGTCGCCGACCGCTTCGTGCCGCTGGTGCTGGAGCGGGCGAAGAAGATCCGCTTCGGCGATCCGATGGACCGCGCGACCGACCTTGGCACCGTCGTGCACGAGAAGGCGGCGGCGCTGTTCGAAGCCCGCGTCCACATGGCTGCCGAGCAAGGCGCCGACATCCTCTACAATCCGGGTCGTCAGGGCGCGTTGCTGCCGCCAATCGTCGTCGATCGCGTGCCGCATACATCCGAGCTGGTCATGGAAGAAACCTTCGGGCCGATCATCCCGATCGTGCGTGCGCCGGACGATGACGAGGCGTTGATTGCGCTCTCCAACTCGACCGCCTTCGGCCTGTCGTCGGGCGTCTGCACCAACTCTTTTCCGCGCATGCAGAAATACATCGCCGGCCTTCAGGTCGGCACCGTCAACATCTGGGAAGTGCCGGGCTATCGCATCGAGATGTCGCCCTTCGGCGGCATCAAGGATTCGGGCAACGGCTACAAGGAAGGCGTCATCGAAGCGATGAAGAGCTACACCAATGTGAAGACATTTTCGCTGCCCTGGTCCTGACCGGACGGCATAGACGGATAGAACAATCGAGGGAGCGTTCGCCGCTCCCTCATTCGCATTTCGGAGACCATGATGGCCGCGATATCTGAACTTGTGCACACCGAAGGCGATTCCAACACCACAGCGGCTCGCGGTCGCTGGGATGCCGGGCAGGGCGATCCGCGGATCCGCGGCCTGCTCGATCGCGACGCGGCCGCCTTCATGCACCAGAGCCTGTCCAGCCCCTGTTTGTCGACGATCGCCAAGGCGCAAGGCATCTGGATCGAGGACACCGCCGGTCGCCGCTTCATGGATTTCCACGGCAACAGCGTCCATCACCTCGGCTATGGCCACCCGAGGCTTGTGGCCGCCATCAAGAAGCAGCTCGATGAGCTCTGCTTTGCGCCGCGCCGCTTCACCTGTGAGCCCGCCGTCGAACTGGCCGAGAAGCTGGCGGCATTGGCGCCCGGCAATCTCGGCAAAGTGCTGTTCACCACCGGCGGCTCGGACGCCATCGAGGTCGCGCTGAAGATCGCCCGCGCCGCGACCGGCCGCTTCAAGACGGTGTCGTTCTGGGATGCGTTCCATGGCGCCGGCTTCGGCGCAGCAAGCGTTGGTGGCGAGGCGACCTTCCGCTCGCACATATCAGGCCCGATGATGACCGGCACCGAGCACGTCGCGCCTTGGGACGGCTATCGCTGCCCCTATGGCCACGATTCCCTGGAAGCATCGGGCCTCGCCTGCGCCAACATGATTGCCTACGTCCTTGGCTGCGAGCAGGACGTGGCGGCGGTCGTCGCCGAACCGATGCGGGCGACGCCAAACCCGCCGCCGCCGGGCTTCTGGAAGCGGGTGCGCGAGGCCTGCGACCGGCACGGCACGCTCTTGATCTTCGACGAGGTCCCGACCGGCCTTGGCAAGACCGGCAAATTCTTCGCGCACGAGCATGATGATGTGACGCCTGACATCGTCGTCCTCGGCAAGTCGCTCGGCGGCGGCGTCCTGCCGATCGCCGCCATCATCGCGCGCCGCGATCTCGACGTCACCGGTGGCTTCGCGATCGGCCACTACACCCACGAGAAGAACCCGGTGACGACCCGCGCCGCATTGACGACGATCGACATCATCCTGGAGGAAGGGCTGGTCGAGCGCGCGGCCGAACTCGGTCGGCACATGCTAGGGCGCATGCAGCACCTGATGGCGCGCTCGCCCCATGTCGGCGACGTCAGGGGCAGGGGACTGATGGTCGGCGTCGAGCTCGTCGAGGATCGCGATACGCGCCAGCCGGCACGCGATCTCGCCGAGCGCGTCTTCTATGCTTGCCTTGAACAGGGGCTGAGCTTCAAGATCAGCCAAGGCAACGTGTTGACGCTGTCGCCGCCGCTGGTCATTTCGAAAACCGACCTCGACGGCGCGCTCGACATCGTCGAGCGCACGGTGCTGGCGGCCTGACCGTGAAGGCCGTGCGCACCGACCGCGAACTCGAATGTCCCGGCATCGACGCCGGCTTGCGGGCGAGGGGGGTCGAACTGGTGACGCTGCCGGACGGCATCCCCGAAGCTGATCTCATGCAGGCCGTTGCGGACGCCGATCTTTTGCTGATGTGCTACACGCCGATCACCGCACGGGTGATCGAGGCGGCTCCCAGATTGAACGGCATCGTCAAATATGGCGTCGGCGTCGATGCCATCGACATCCCCGCCGCGATGCGGCGTGGCATTCCCGTTGTCAACGTGCCGGATTATGCTGAGGAAACCGTCGCCGAAGGCGCCTTCGCGCTGATGATCGCGCTGGCCAAGCGGCTGCCCTCCATCACCGCGGCGGTGTCACGTGATGGTTGGATCTGGCCCGAGCAACGCTGGCTGGGGCGCGACATGTCCGGCGCCACGCTTGGGCTCGTCGGCTGCGGCAAGATCGGCCGCAGCATGGCGCGCATGGCAGGCCAAGGATTTCACGCGCGCGTTCTCGGCTTCGATCCCGGTGTCGATGTCGCAACCATGCGCACCGCCGGCATCGAGAAGGTAGAAGACCTCCACGTCATGCTGCGCGCCTGCGATTTCGTTTCCCTCCACTGCGTGCTGAACGACAGGACGCGCGGCTTGATTGGTGAAGCCGAGCTCGCTTGCCTGAAGCCTTCCGCTATCATCGTCAACGTCTCGCGCGGCGCGCTGATCGACGAGGCCGCCCTTGTCGAGGCGATCATCTCGGGGCGCATCGGCGGCGCCGGGCTCGACGTCTATTCGGTCGAGCCGCTGGCCAAATCGGGCCATCCGATGAGCGCGCTGTTCGGCCGCGACAACGTCATCCTGTTTCCGCATCTCACCTTCTTCACGCAGGGGGCCATGCGCCGGCTCGAAGACGACACGCTCGCGCGCTGCTTCGAAATTCTCGAAGGCCGGCCGGTTACCGTTCGTTCGTTCGACCCGCGGCTGCGGGCGCAGACATCTGGGGTTTCATTCGGCTGACCATCACCATCTCTGCAGCCAATCGCGGGCCTTCCGCGAGGCCGGAATCGAAGCCAGGCGAGCGTTGCGACAGTTCCATGACAACTATCAGGTAAAATTTGCCTCTCATAAAATAAATAGATTTTACTTATCGATCGTCCGTCCCCAAAGTCGGCACAACGACGAGATCGAACGGTGCCGCATAAGGCTCCGGCCTACAGGCGAGATCGTCACAGTGCATCGCAGAATGTGCCATCAATCACAGGGGAACTGAGCATGAAATCGCAAAAGGCAACCATAGCTATGGCCTTCGCCGCGTCGCTGTTGGCGTCGTCGGCTCTTGTCGGACCGGCACTCGCCGACGGCGTCGTCACCATCTATTCCGCCGACGGCCTGCATGACGGCAATGGCAGCTGGTTCGAGACCGAATTCGCCGCCTTCACCAAGGCCACCGGCATCACCGTGCAGTATATCGAGGCAGGTTCCGGCGGCGTCGTCGAGCGTGTCGCCAAGGAAAAGTCGAATCCGCAGGCCGACGTGCTGGTGACCTTGCCGCCCTTCGTGCAGCGGGCCGCGGCTGACGGCCTGCTGCAGGACTACAAGCCGGAAGCCGCCGACCAGATCGATGGCGGCACAGACAAGTACCGGCCGCTGGTCAACAACTATATGAACTTCATCTACAACAGTGCCGTCCTGCCGGAAGCGCCAAAGGCCTACAACGACCTGCTCGATCCGAAGTTCAAGGGCAAGATCCAGTATTCTACCCCCGGCCAGGCCGGTGACGGCACCGCCGTCATGCTGCAGATCATCCACGCCTTCGGCAGCGAGGATGCCGGCTTCGAGTTCATGAAGAAGCTGCAGGACAACAATGTCGGCCCCTCCGCTTCGACCGGCAAGCTGACCGCGCTGGTCAACAAGGGTGAGCTGCATGTCGCCAATGGCGATCTGCAGATGAACATGTCGCAGATGGCCGACAATCCCAATATCAAGGTGTTCTGGCCGGCTGGACCTGACGGTGTGCGCTCCACCTTCGCGCTGCCCTATGAAATCGGCCTGGTCACCGGCGCACCCAACGCAGACAACGGCAAGAAACTGATCGACTTCCTGCTCTCCAAGGAAGCCCAGTCGAGCATCAGTTCCGTTGCGCTCGGCATGCCGGCTCGCAAGGACGTCAAGCCGGATGACGCCAACTTCGCCAAGGCGCAGGAGGCGATGAAAGGCGTGACCATCTGGTCGCCGAACTGGGACGACGCGCTGAGCAAGCTGCCCGATTATGTCAAGCGCTGGAACGAAGCGACCGGAAGTTGATCCGCAAGGGAAACCCGGAGGACCACGCCATGTCGGCCGCAGCGTTTACTGGTACCAGTGTCATGGACATCGACGCCGCGAAGGTTCGCGGCGCCGGCTCCAATGTCCATTTCGACAAGGTCAGCGTTGCCTATGGCGCGCATGTCGTCCTGCATCCGCTGACCCTGGATATCGCACCTGGCGAGATCCTGGCGATGATCGGCCCATCCGGATCCGGCAAGACGACGGCCTTGCGCGCCGTGGCGGGCTTCGTGCGACCCGCCAGCGGGCGGATCCGCATCGGCGCCACCGATGTGACCGATCTGCCGCCCTACGAGCGCGGCCTTGGCATGGTGGTGCAGAACTACGCGCTGTTTCCGCATATGCGGGTCGAGGACAACGTTGCCTTCGGCCTCAGAGCACAGGGCGCCGACAAGGCGCTGATCGGTGAGCGGATCAAGGATGCGCTGGGCACTGTCGGCATGTCGGCCTATGCCCGGCGCTATCCGCGCGAGCTTTCGGGCGGCCAGCAGCAGCGCGTGGCGATTGCGCGTGCCTTGGCCGTGCGGCCGCGCGTGCTCCTGCTCGACGAGCCGCTCTCGGCGCTCGACGCCCAGATCCGCCGCAACATGGTCGAGGAGATTGCGCGGCTGCACCGCAGCCTGCCCGGCCTGACGATCCTCTATGTCACCCACGACCAGACCGAGGCACTGACGCTTGCCGACAAGATCGCCATCATGCGCGACGGCAGGGTCTGTTCGCATGGACCGACGACCGAACTCTACCGCCGCCCGCCAAACCGTTTTACGGCCGAGTTCCTCGGCCGCGCCAATCTTCTTCCGGTAACGGTTGCCGAGGCCGTCGGGCCGAAGGGATTTGCCACGGCAAGGCATGGTGACGCGCTGCTGACCGGCGCCGGCCGCAACGAGAAGGCCGGCGACAAGAGCCTGCTCTGTATCAGGCCGCAGCATCTCAGCCTGACCGCCGACAGCGACCATACCAACCGCATCGTGGGCACGCTCCAGGAAGTGCACTGGCAGGGCGAACTGACCCATCTCGTGCTCGACGTCGACGGCACGCCGGTGCGTGTCTCGGCGACCAGGCTGCCGATCGCCTTGCCCGAACCCGGCGCCAAGGTGCCGCTGTTCTTCGCGCCCGCCGACACCTCGCTTCTCCCGGAAGACGCCGGTGTCTGAGGCCGTCACACTTCGCGCGCCGGCGTTTCGGAGGGAACCCGGCAAGCTCTGGATAGTGCCACCGGCGGCCCTGCTGGCGCTGCTGTTCTTTTATCCGCTGGTGCTGATCGCCCGGCAGGCCTTCCTCGACGACAGGGGCGTCGCCAATGTCGCCGAAGTCATCCGCGTGCTGCATTCGCGCTTCTTCCTCAACGCGCTGATCAACACGGTATCGATCTCGGTCGCGGCGACAGCCGGATGCCTGGTCGTCGGCCTCGTGCTGGCGCTGATTCTGGCCTTCGTGCCGTTCCCCGGCAGCGGCTTCATCGCCCGGCTGATCGATACTTTCATCGCGCTGCCGACATTCCTGGTGACGCTTGCCTTCACCTTCCTCTATGGCTCCGCCGGCATGCTCAATGCCGGGCTGATGGAGACCTTTTCGCTGCCGCTGCCGCCCGTCGATTTCCTCTATTCCGCGTGGGGTGTGATCCTGGCCGAGGTCACTGTCTACACACCCTTCATCCTGCGGCCGCTGCTCGCCGCCTTTTCGCTGGTCGACCGTGGCCAGATCGAAGCGGCGAGCGTGCTCGGCGCGCGGCCGTTTCGCATCGTTCGCCAGGTGATCCTGCCGGCGGCAATCCCGGCACTCATCGCCGGCGGCAGCCTCTGCCTGTTGTTGACCGTCAACGAATTCGGCATCGTGCTGTTCATCGGCGCCAAGGGCGTCATCACCCTGCCGCTGCTGATCTACGGCAAGGCGATCCAGGAATCGGCCTATCAGGTCGCCTGTATCATCGCCGTCGTCAACATCGCGCTGTCACTCGGCCTGTTTGGCCTCTACCGTTTCGCCGCCGGCCGGTTGGGAGCCTAGCCTATGCTGGTCTGGTCACGCTCCGGTCGTCTTGTCCTGTGGGTGCTCTTCGCACTGATCTTCGGCGTGCTGTTCCTGGCGCCGCTCGCGGTCATCCTCCTGTCCAGCCTCGCCGACCAGTGGAACGGCGTGCTGCCCAACGGCCTGACGACGGAGCACTACACTGATGTCATTTCCGGTGCCGCCGGCAGAGCGGTCAAGGCGAGCCTGGTCACCGGCTTCCTGGCCAGCGCGCTGGCGCTGGTCAGCGGCACCTGGGCGGCCCTGTCGCTGCGCCTCCAGGGCCATGCCTTGCGGCGGCTGCTCGGCCTTTTGTTCTTCATCCCAAGCGCGGTCCCTTCGGTGTCTGTCGGCCTTGGCCTGCTGGTTGCCTTCAGCCATCCGCCGCTGCTGCTCAACGGCACGATCGCGATCGTCATGATCGCGCATTTCGTGCTGATCTCGGCTTTCACCTTCGGCAATGTCTCGGCTGGACTGGCGCGGCTTTCGCCCGACTTCGAGCAGGTGGCATCGAGCCTCGGCGCTCGCCCGGCCTACCGGCTTTGGCACGTCACACTGCCCTTGCTCGCACCCTATCTGGTCGCCGCCTTCGGTCTCAGTTTCGCGCTGTCGATGGGGGAACTCGGCGCCACCGTCATGGTCTACCCGCCGGGTTGGGTGACGCTGCCGGTCTCGATCTTCAGCCTTACCGATCGCGGCGACATCTTTGCCGGTGCGGCACTGACAATGATCCTGGTCGTGGCGACGCTGGTTCTCTTGCTCGGGCTGGAGCGCATTACCAAGCGCGCTACCGGCTCGTAGGACTTTCCCGAGTCTCAGCCCTGCGCCGGCCTGCGTTCGACGATGTAGATGTGGTCTGCCGCCAGCACCACGTCGTCGCGCTGGTTGATCACCTCGCACCGCTCGATCACCCGTCCTGAACCCGGCCGCTTGGGATCGTCTTCCTTGACCGCGATGGTGGTGCGCGTGCGGATTGTGTCGCCGATGAACACCGGCTTGATGAAGCGCAGCCGGTCGTAGCCGTAGGAAAAGGCGACAGGGTTGACGACGCTCGCGGTCAGCCCGATGCCGACCGAGAACACCAGCGTGCCATGCGCGATGCGCTGGCCGAATGGCGTCGTCTTCATGTACTCGGCGTCCATATGGTGCGGAAAGAAATCGCCGGTGTGGCCGGCATGGACGATGAAGTCGGTCTCGGTGATGGTGCGGCCGCTTGTTAGGCGCGACGCGCCAATCTCGTAATCCTCGAAATACTTGATCTGTTCCATCAGGGTCTTTCCGCAATCGGCGTCGCCGGTGCCGCGCTCGACTGATACGCCGCCTCGACCAGCGCCATAGTGCTCCAGGCATCTTCGACGGGGCTTATCAGCGTATCATCTTCTCCGGTCGCAAAGCGCTGGACATTGGCCATGCGGCCGACGAAGGCATCGGGAAACCACTCGCCGGCCAAAGGCACGGCGATCCAGTCCGTTCCGCCCTTCGGATAGATCTCCAATACATCCGGTTCGCCTGTGGGATAATCGAGGTTGAGACCCAGCTTGAGATAGGCGGCACCCTCTGTGCCGCAGATGCGGAACTCGCAGGCCTGATGCCGGCGACCGAATTTGTGGTCGTGGTTGATCGACAGCGCGCAACGCACGGTGTCGCCATAGTCGAGAATGGCGCTGGTGCGTGTCTGCGCCACCTTATGGTTGGGATGGCCGAGCGTCTTGGCGTGCACGCCTCTGGGGTCGCCGAGCAACTGCCGGATCAGGTCGAGATAGTGGATCGAATGCATGGCGATCTCGACGCGCGGTGCCTTGAGCAGGAATTCCCAAAGCTCCCATGGTGTCGCCAGCGCCAGCCAGGCGTCGAAGTCGACGATCTCGCCGAGCCAGCCCTTGCCGATGGCATCCTTCAGCGCCAGCATCATTGGCGCGAAGCGCAATTGGAAATTCACCGCCGCGTGCAGCCTCCTGGCGCGGCAGATTTCGAGGATCGCGGTCGCCTCGGCAAGATTGCTGCCCATCGGCTTCTGGATCAGCGCCACCGCGCCGTCAGGCAAGGACTTCAGCACATCGGCATGATGCGACGGCGGGGTGGCAAGGTCGAAGATCGCGCCCTCGACAGCAGTCGCTTCTTCGACCGAGCCAAAGGCCGTCACGCCCCATTGGCTGGCCAGCTTTTCAGCCCTGACATGATCAGGATCATAAAGCCCGGCAACCGGAAAGCCGGCCTTCCGGTAGGCTGGGAAATGCGCGTCGCCGACGATCGATCCCGCGCCGAAGGTGACGATCGGCCGGGGTCTTGAGGGTTTTGGCCAGGATTGAACGAGCAAGGCAGGGTCGAAGCCGCCTTCAGTCATGATGGAAGACCTCATCCATCTCGGCCCACCACTCGCCCTCCTTGCGGGTCGCCAGCGGCTCCTGGCAGGGCATGCAGACGGCCCACCATTCCTGCGTCTTCGGGTCGGCCGCCATCTTGGCCATGTCGGCGGCATAGTCGGTGCCGTGGTATTCAAAATAGGAAAACAGCAGGTTCTCCGGCCGCTTCAGGTAGATCGAATAGTTCTTGATGTTGCAGGCCGAGATCATGGTCAGCACGCCGGGCCAGACGGCGGCATGGAGCCGAACATACTCATCGACCTTTTCCGGCTTCAGCCCCAAAACCATACCCATCCGCTGCATATCAGTTCCCCTATTTGGTGATCGCCGTGGTGAATTCGGCGATGCTCATGGCCTTGACCGCGTCCCAGTCCCAATCGATGCCGATGCCCGGTTCGTCGGGCGCCAGCGCCTGGCCATCTTCGATGCGCATGCGCTTGCCGGTCAACTGGTCGAGCTGCGGAATGTACTCGACATATCGACCGTTCTGAACAGCGCAGGTCAGGCTGACATGCAGTTCCATCAGGAAATGCGGGCAGACCGGAATGTCGAAGGCCTCTGCCGCGTGCGCGATCTTGAGCCATGGCGTGATGCCGCCGATGCGGCCGACATCGACCTGCACGATCGAACAGCCGCCTTTCTGCATGTATTCGCGGAAATGGCGGATCGAGTAGAGCGACTCGCCGATGGCGATCGGCGTCGGCGTCGAGTTCGACAATCGCACATGCCCGTCGATGTCGTCTGCCGGCAGCGGTTCCTCGATCCAGGCGAGGTCGAGCTCACGCAGCCTCGCAGCGCGCCGGATCGCTTCGTCGACCGAAAACCCCTGATTGGCGTCGGTCATGATCTCGTAGCCGTCGCCGACCGCCTTGCGCACCGCCGACAGGCGGGCAAGATCCTCCGACCCGTGCGGCCTGCCGATCTTGACTTTCGAGCCGCGAAATCCCTTCGCCTTGGCGGCCAGCGCATCGTCGACCAGCGCCTGCGTCTCGATGTGCAGCCAACCGCCTTCGGTGGTGTAAAGCGGACAACGATCCTTGGCGCCGCCGGCCAGTTTCCACAAAGGCAGGTTTTGCTTCTTGGCCCGCAGATCCCAGAGTGCTGTATCGATGGCGGCGATCGCGATGGCGGTGATGGCACCGATGGTCGTGGCATGGGTGGCGAATTCGAGATCGTGCCAGATCGCCTCGATCATGTCGGGATCGCGGCCGATCAGGCGCGGCACCAGATGGTCCGAGAGCAGCCGCATCACCGACGAACCGCCGGTGCCGATCGTGTAGCTGTAACCGGTGCCGACCGCACCGTCGGAATCGGTGATCGTGACGATCGGCGTTTCCTGGCTGACGAAGCTCTGGATCGCGTCGGTGCGCTTGACCTTGGGCACAAGGTCCACCATGCAAAGGTCGACTTTCTCGATTCTGGCCATGCCGATCAGCTCCGCAATGTCTTTCCGGTCTCAGTGGCAAACAGATGCGCCTGCGACATGTCGAGGCTCATGGCGACCCGCTCGCCCGGCCGCAGTGGCCTCGGGTTCAGCATGCGCGACACCCAGTCCGTGCCGTTGAATTCAACGAACACCAGCGTCTCGTTGCCGAGCGGTTCGGTGACCGTGATCGGCAGCTCGATCTGGTGGACATCGGCCGCGCCACCGGAACTGATGCCATGGCCGGTCGGGTAGATGTCGTCCGGCCGCAGCCCGAACACGACCTTGTCGCCGGTCGCGACATTGGCCTTGAACTGGCCGGGCAGCGGCAGCTTCTCGCCGCTGGCGAAAACCATCTGGCCGTCATCGATCGTCGCCTCGTGCAGATTCATCGGCGGTGAGCCGATGAAGCCGGCGACGAAGCGCGTCGCCGGCCGCCGGAACACCTCGTCGGGCGTGCCGACCTGTTCGATATGACCGTCGCGCATGATGACGATGCGATCGGCAAGCGTCATCGCCTCGACCTGGTCGTGGGTGACGTAGATCACTGTCGACTGCACCTTGGCATGCAGCTTCTTGATCTCGGTGCGCATCTGCGTGCGCAATTTGGCGTCGAGATTGGAAAGCGGTTCGTCGAACAGAAACACATCGGGGTCGCGCACGATGGCGCGGCCCATCGCGACGCGCTGGCGCTGACCGCCGGACAGTTGCGACGGGCGGCGGTCGAGCAACGTGTCGAGGCCGAGGATGGCCGAGGCCTCGGCGACGCGGCGGTCCATGTCTTCTTTGGCGGCGCCGGCGATCTTCAGGGAGAAGCCGAGATTCTCGCGCACCGTCATGTGCGGATAGAGCGCATAGGATTGGAACACCATCGAGATGTTGCGCGAGCGTGGCGGCAAATCGTTGACGATGCGTCCGCCGATCTCGATCGAGCCGGCGCTGATTTCCTCCAGCCCGGCGATCATGCGCAGCGTCGTCGACTTGCCGCAGCCGGACGGGCCGACCAGCGCAATGAACTCGCGGTCGGCAATGTCGAGATCGATGCCGTGCACGATCCCAATAGTGCCGTAGCGCTTGGTCAGCTTGGTGAGGGTAACGGTTGCCATGGGATCAGCCTTTCACCGCGCCGGAGGTCAGGCCGCCGACAAGGTGTTTCTGGACTATGTAGGTGAGGGTGAGCGCCGGGATGATCATCACCACGGCCAGCGCGCACATGCCGCGCCAATCGATGGTGAACTCGGCCGTGTAGTCGAGCAGGCCGACCGGCAGCGTCTTGGCGCTCACCGAGCGGGTCAGCTGCGAGGCCAGCGCGAACTCGTTCCAGCAGGTCAGGAAGGCGAAGATCGCGGCCGACGCAATGCCCGGTCCGGCGAGCGGAAACTCGACCTGCCAGAACGCCTGCCAGCGGGTGCAGCCATCGATCTGCGCTGCTTCCGCGAGGTCCTTGGGCACCTGGCGGAAGAAGCCGTCGATCAGCCAGATGGTGAACGGCACGTTGAGCGCGACATAGGCGAGGATCAGCCCGAAATGGGTGTCGATGATGCCGAGCCGCACATAGAGGAAGAACAGCGGCAGCGAGAGCGCGATGCCCGGCACGGTGCGCGTCAGCATCAGGCCGAGGAAGACGCTCGATTTACCGCGAAAACGATAGCGGGCGAACGCATAGCCGCCTGCCATGCCGATGGCCACCGCAATCACCGTCGAGGTCACCGAGATGATCAGCGAGTTGCGGAAATATTCAATCACCGGGATGCCGCCCTTGCCGATGCCTGAGAACATCGCGACATAGGCGTCGAACGAAATCTCCTGTGGGATCCACACCGGTGGCTTTGCCATGATCTCGACCGTCGGCCGCAGCGACGACAGCACGATCCACAGGCCCGGCAGGCAGATGGTCAGCATCGCCAGGAACAGGCCGATGCGATAGATGATGCCGAGCAGCCGGCGCTTCAGGCGGGCGGAAGAATTCTCGTCCATCTTCACCACTCCGCACCGATCTGCGTGCGCGCCGCGGCGAGCTTGTTGAAGAAGTAGACGGTGAAGGCGATCGACAGCAGGATCGAAAAATAGGCCATGGCGTTGGCCATGCCCATGCGCCCGTCGCTGTAGGCGGTGCGGGCCACCAAGGTCCATAGCAGTTCGGTGCGGCCCGCCGGTCCGCCATCGGTCATGATCTTGACGATGTCATAGGCGCGCGCCACGTCGAGCGAACGGATGGTCATGGCGATGTAGGCGAAGGGCATGACGAATGGCCACGTCACATAGCGGAATGTCTGCCACGGCGTGCAGCCGTCGACCCGCGCCGCCTCGATCGGCTCCTTGGGCATGGCGAGCAGACCGGCGAGGATCAGGATGGCGAAGATCGCCGTCGACGACCAGATCTCGGCGATCGAGATGGCGATGAAGGCGAGATGGCCCTCGATCAGCCACGGTATGGCGTCTCGCGTGATGCCGAGCGACTGCAGCGCATTGTTCACCAGGCCGATATTGTCGTTGAACATGAACTTGAATTGGAAGCCGACCAGGATCGGCGAGAACATCATCGGAAACATCATCAGCGTGCGCAGGATGCGCTGGCCGCGCGTCGCCTTCTCGACGAGCATGGCGAGGCCGAGCCCGAGCAGCATTTCGAGATTGAGCGCGATGGTCAGCAGCAGAACCGTGCGGCCGAAGGCCCACCAGAAGTCGGTGTTGGACAGGATCGAAAGATAGTTCCGGATGCCGATGAAGACGTAGAACGTTTCGGGCCGCGTCAGGCGGAACGGGGTGAAGCTCGAATAGAGCGACAGAAGCAGCGGCACCACCACCACCGCCGCCAGCACGATCATGGCCGGAAGCAGCAGCAGGAATGGCGCGGATGGCTTGAAGCCCTTCATCAGAATCCTTGAGTGTTTGTATTTGGACGGCGGTGCGTTGGCTGGGCGCGAAGGGTTAGCGTAAACCGCTGGCATCCCGCGCAACGCGATCGCCTCCCCCATTGCTGATGGGGGAGGCAGCCCTGGGAGCCGTTGCTAGAGCTTGCCGGCGTCCTGGAGGATTTGTGTCGCCTTGGCGGCGGCTTCATCCAGTGCCTGCTTCGAGGTCTTGTCGCCGAGGATCGCCGCCTGCAGCTCGGGATAGACGGCGTTCGAGATCTCGATCCATTCAGGCGTCTGCGGCACGGCGAAGGCGTGCTTGGCCTCTTCCTGGAAAGCGGTAAGAACCTCCTTCTTGTAAGGATCGTTTTCGGCCTGCTTCAGGTCCCAGTCCCAGACCGCGGTGCGGGTCGGCAGCGGACCGGCGGCGGCCTCGAGCTTCTGGCTGTCCTCGTTGGTCAGCCACCAAACCAGGGAAGCCGCGGCCTCCTTGTTCGGGCAGTTCTCGGTCACCGAGAAGCCATGGAAGCCGGACCAGCCGGTGCGCTTGCCGGACGAACCCTTCGGCGCGACTTTGACGCCGACATTGCCGGCGACCTTCGACGACTTCGGATCGTTGAAGAAGCCGGCCCAGCCCGGCCAATCCAGGTTGATGGCGACAGTGCCGGACGCAAAGCCCTGGCCGAGATCGTCCCAGAGATAGTTGGTGGTGCCGGCCGGCACGGCCTTGGCCTTGTAGAGGTTGACGAACCAGTCGAGCGCCCGGATGCCGGCCTCGGAGTTGAAGACCGGCTTGCCGTCCTTATCGAGATATTCGCCGCCCTCGGCGACGACCATCTCGTAGAAGCGGCCGTTGATCGCCTCTTCCTTGCCGGCGAACTGGGTGCCGTAGAAATTGGGCGGGTTGGCGAAGAACTCGGCCTGGTCGGTGACTTCCTTCCAGGTGTCCGGCGGCACCAGGTCATAGCCGTATTTCGCCTTGAACTTGGTCTTGTTGTCGGCGTTCTCGTACAGGCTCTTCTGGTAGTAGAGCGCCGAAACGTCGAACTGCGCACGCGGCAGCATCTCCAGCTTGCCGTCGATGGTTGCCGCCTTGATCGTCGACGGCACGAAGGCGTCGATCTCTTCCTTCGGCAGCAACTTGCTGAGGTCGGTGTAGAGGCCGGTATATTGCGGCGCGAAGGAGGAATGGTTCCAGCCGACGCACCAGTTGTTGCTGCCCGAGGCGATGTCCGACTTGAGCTCCTTGTCGATGTCGAAGCCGTTCTTCTTGGTCAGGATGTTGACCTTGGCGCCAGTCGCCTTCTCCCATTCCGGGATCCGTTCGTAGAGCTTTTCATATTGCTGGCCGCCGATCAGCTTCACGTCGACGGTCACGCCTTCGAACTTGCCGGGCAGGTCGCCGGCAAGAGCAGCGCCTGCACCTGACGCGAGCAACAATGCGCCGGCGCACACGCCGGAAAGCAGTCTGTTCATTGGTATCCTCCCTTGGCGCCGCCTTCGCGGCGACCGCAACTCGTCTGATGACAAGAAGTGCTACATTCATATACAAACAAAACATTCATAGACACGTCAAGGCGAAATTTGTTTCCGCCGCGCACGTTCCTGCGTATATGAAGGGCGAAATTCACTGGAGGATGAGCCCATGGACGACAGCGAAGACGAGCGCTATCGCGCGCCGGCGCTCGACAAGGGGCTCGATATCCTTGAACTGCTGGCGGGCGTCGACGGTGGCCTGACCCAGGCCGAAATCGCCAAGAAACTCGACCGCAGTCCCAACGAATTCTATCGCATGCTGGACCGGCTGGTGCGGCGTGGCTACGTCACGCGCCTCGACGGCGACCGCTATTCGCTGACGCTCAAGCTGTTCGGCCTGGCACAGCTGCACGCGCCGGTACGGCGGCTGGTCTCCTATGCGACGCCGCTGATGCGTGAGCTTGCCGAGACATCGCAGCAGGCCAACCAACTCGTTGTTTTTGATCGTGGTTCTGCCGTCGTCATCGGTCAGCAGGAAGCACCGAACTACTGGGGCATATCGATCCGGGTCGGCTCCCATATCAGTCTATTCGATACCGGCTCGGGACATGTGCTGCTCGCCTTCCGCTCACCGGAAGAGCGCCAGATGATGATTTCCGAACACGTCCGCAGCACCGACAAGACGGCGCAATCGAGCGAGTTCTTCACCCGTCTCGACCAGATCCGCGACCGTGGCTACGAGATGATGGCTTCGATGCAGACAGCCGGCGTCTTCAACCTGTCGGCCCCGGTGCGCAGTTCCGACGGCAAGGCGATCGCCGCGCTGTCGATTCCCTACATCACGGTGGTCAACGCGCCTTCCGCACCCGATATCACCAGGACAATCGAACTGTTGCTGGCAACGTGTGAAAAGCTGTCGCACCTTGCTGGATCAGCAGTCGGCTCATCGGTGTGAATTCTTATTTGAATGAAGAATTCTCTCGTGAGATGATTTGAAAAGCCAGAGGGAGGAGCCTCGCCATGATCATCGACACCCATCTTCACCTCATCGATCGCTCGGCCCTGCGCTATCCCTGGCTCGCCGACGTGCCGGCGCTCAACCGCGATTTCTCTTATGAAGACTACGCGACGGAGGCGCAGCGTGTCGGCGTCGAGCGCGTGCTGCATATGGAGGTCGATGTCGATCCGGCCGACATCGAAGCCGAGACGGCTCGTGTGGAAGGACTGTCACGGCAGCCCGGCAGCATGCTGGCCGGGGTGATCGCGTCCTGCCGTCCTGAGGAAGGAGACTTCGCGGCCTATCTCGAACGGCAGCGGGCAAACCCGTTCGTAAGGGGCTTTCGCCGCGTCCTTCATGTCGCGCCCGACGAGCTCTCGGAAGGTGCGGTGTTCCGCGACAGCATCAAGCGGCTTGGCGGCACCGGCCTGACCTTCGATCTCGTCGTGCTGCCGCACCAGATTCCCAAGGCTATCGTGCTTGCCGACCTGGCACCCGATGTGACGTTCGTCCTCGACCATTGCGGCGTGCCCGACATCAAGGGCAACAGGGAACATCCATGGCGCGAGCATATGAGCGAGATCGCCCGGCGACCGAATGTCATGGCCAAGATTTCCGGTGTCGTCGCCTATGCCGATGCCGGCAGCTGGACGGTCGAGACGTTGCGGCCGTACGTCGAGCACACCATCAATTCATTCGGCTGGGACCGCGTCGTCTGGGGCAGCGACTGGCCGGTCTGCACGCTAGGCGGCGGCCTGTCGACCTGGGTAGCGGCGACCCATGCATTGCTCTCGGGCTGCAGCATTGCCGAGCGCGACAGGCTGTTGTCCGGCAATGCCCGCAAGCTGTGGCGGCTCGACTGACAGGTCCTTTCAGATGGTTGCCGAGACGTGCCGTTCGCGGCCATAGAGCGAAACCAGCAGCACGATGACGAAGCCGAGCGCGGCCTGCACTGCCGCGGGCTGGAAGCCGAGGCCGATGAGCAGCGTGTTGATCTCGGTCAGCACCAGCACGCCGGCGATCGTGCCGAGATAGCTGCCCCGGCCGCCGACCAGTGCTGCGCCGCCGACGACGACCGCTGCGATGGTCTGGAACAGATAGGGCTGGCCGACATCGCCATAGGCCGAGCCGGTGAAGCCGAGCAGCAGCACGCCCGCGACAGCGGCGAAGAAGGCGCTTGCTGCATAGGTGATGACCCACATGCGAACCGGATCGATCAGCGCCAGCGGCGCCGCTCCCGGATTGCTGCCCAACGCATAGAGCCGGCGGCCATAGGGCGTCCGCTCCAGCACCAGCACGACCAGCGCCGCCAGCACGACCAGGCTTGGCACCAGCCACGGCACCGGCAGCGGGCCGGCCGATCCGCCGATCGAGACGAAGCTGGAAACCGCTTGTGGCGCGGAGCCTGACGGGAAGCCGGCTGTCCACAGCAGCACCAGCCCTTGCACGACCATGCCGATGCCGAGCGTGACGATGAGCGGCTGGATGTCGAGGCTGCGCGAGATCAGCCCGTTCAGCCCGCCGATGACGAGCGCCAGCGCGCCGACTAGGCCGCAGACGAGAAAAAAGTTCCAGCCATCGCCATAAAGCTGCGCCGCCACGACATTGGCAAAGCCGATGACGAAGGGGATCGAAAGGTCAATGCCGCCCATGATGACGACCAGCGTCTGGCCAATCGAGGCCACGGCGAGCAGCGAGGCGAGCACCAGCATGGCCCGTATCGCAAACGGCGCCGAGTAGCCGGGAATGAGAATTGTGCCGGCAAGGTGCAGAAGGGCGGCGACGCAGAAGGCGCCGACGACACGGGCGTTGGTTGTCGCGAAGAGGTTTTGGCGCAAAACCATGTCAGCGTCTCCCCATGGCAAGACGTTCCTGCAGCGCTGTCAGCATCACCGCCAGCACCAGGATCGCGCCGTAGGCGATCTGCAGCACGAAGGTCGAGACGTTGAACGTCGTCAGCACGCTCTGCAGCAGGAAGATGTCGATGGCGCCGATGGCGGCACCCGCCACGCCACCACGGCCGCCGGCCAGGCTGACGCCGCCAAGTGCTACGGCGGCGATGGCGATCAGTGTGTAGGTCGGCCCGATATTGGGATCAGCCGAGCCGATCAGCGCGGTCAGCATCAGCCCGGCGCATCCGCCGAGGATGCCGGTCATGACATAGGCGATGAAGCGCACGCGCGTGACATCGACACCGGCGGTGTAGGCGGCGCGGTCGTCGCTGCCGACCGCCATAAGCTGGTCGTAGTATGGTGTGCGCCGCACCAGCCACCAGGCGACGAGCATCGCCGCCAGCGGCAGCATCGACAGCGAACCGGACAGCGCCTTGAGCCAGGCCGGCGCTGGGCCGATCGGCGCCGGCAGGATTGTCAGCGTCACGCCGGTCAGGATCAGATAGGTGCCGAGCGTGGCGACGATCGGCTGAATGCGCACGATTGTCGCCAGGAAGCCGTTCGCCGCGCCCACCAGCGCGCCGACGAGCAACGCCGCCGGAACGAGCACCAAGGGCGACGAGATGCCGGTGCCGAGGAACAGCACCTGGATCGTCAAAGCGTTGACAAAGCCCATCAATGGCCCGACCGAGATGTCGATTCCGCCACGCCCGGCGAGGATGACAGGCGTGGAGGCGATGGCAGCACCGATCAAGGGCGCCGCCAATCCGACCAGCGCCCCCCAGGAACCCGGCTGGAATCGTCCCGGGCTGAGGATGAGATTGACCGCAAGCAGCACGACCAGCAGCACGACGGCGAAGCCGAAATTTCGTCCAAGGGACAGGAGGCGCGCAACAGGGCTCATGCCGCACGTCCGAACATGGCTGATATCACGCCGTCGGTGGTGAGGGCGTTGCCGGCGATCTCGGCCGCGACTTCATTCTCACGGAACACCAGCACGCGCTGGCACAGGAGAAGAATCTCCTCGATTTCGCTGGACAGGATGACGAGCCCCATGCCGTCGGCCGCCAGCCCGCGAAACACGTCGTAGAGAACATGCCGCGTCGCCACGTCGACGCCACGCGTCGGATCGTTGAGGAGCAGGATCGCGGGCTCCAGCGCCAAGGCCCGCGCCAGCAGCACCTTCTGCTGGTTGCCGCCCGACAAAGTGGTGATCGGCGCATCGGGCCGGGGTGCGGCGATTGACAGTTTTTCGCGGTAGATGTCGTAGCGCGCCTTGCGCGCCGCCGGGCTGATCAGGCCGAGCCGTGTGTCGCGCGACAGAGTCGAAACGGCGAAGTTGTCGAGCACCGACTGCGTCGGGAAAATGCCGTTGGCGCGTCGGTCGCGCGGCAAATAGGCGATGCCGCTGGCGACAGCCTTGCGAAACCCGGTGATCTTGCGGGACGCATCCGATGCACCGAGTTCGATCGAGCCGCCATGCGGCGGTTCCAGGCCAGCAAGCATCTTGAGAAACAGCTCCTGGCCATGACCATCGAGGCCGGCAAGCCCGACGATCTCACCCGGAGCGATTGCCTGCGTGATCGGGCTGGCGCCGGGCGCGATGACGAGTTCGCGAACGGCAAGACCACCAAATTCGAGAGCGGTGCGATCAGCCATGCGCAAGCTCCGCGGCGGTACGTGGCGCCATTGTCTTGAGAAGCTCAGCCGGCGTCGAAGCGCCGCGCTCTTCGGTGCGCACCACGCTGCCGCCCCGCAGGATCGAGATGCGATCCGAAAGCGACATCACCTCGTCCATGCGGTGGGTGATGAACAGGATCAGGCAGCCCTCGCCGGCAAGCGCACGCATCAACGAAAAAACGGATTCGCGATCGGCGAAGTCGAGCGCGGCGGTGACCTCGTCGAGGATCAGGATCTTTGGGTTGCGCACGATCGCGCGAGCAAGGACGACCAATTGCTGCGCGGCGAGCGGCAGCAGGCCGGCTGGCATGTCGAGAGGGACGTCGGTGACCGCGAAGCGCTTAAGCGCAGCTTTCGCCCGGTCACGGCGCTCGTTGCGGGGCACAGCGCGCCGGACCAGCCCGTCGAGGCCGAGCAGGATGTTGTCGGTCACGCTGCGATCCGGCGCGATCAGCACCTCCTGGAACACCGTGGCGAAGCCTTGCGCCTGGAAGGCCGAGGGGTTGGCGCCCGAGAACGGCTTGCCGTGCAGGAGGATCGCGCCGCTGTCCGGCTGGACGATGCCGGACAACAGCTTGACCATCGTGCTCTTGCCCGAACCGTTCTCGCCCAGGATGGTGTGGATGGTTCCCGCCCGAAACGCGATCGATGCGTCCGCGAGCGCGATCGTCTCGCCATAGCGTTTGGATATGGTTTTGACTTCAAGCATGTCGCATTTCGATGCTGGCAGGCCGGCTCCCCGAAAGGAGCCGGCCTGTTGAGAGATTAGCAGGCGTCACTTTGCACAGGCATCGGGCACCTTCGAATAGTCCCAGCCCTTGGTCGGCGCCGGGTTCGAGAAATAGGCGTCGAGCCATTCCTCCGGCATCGGATCTTTCGGCGGGATCGGGAAGATAGACACGGCGTCCGTCGTCATGCAGTCCTTGTACCAGGCACCGAGATCGGCGGTGTGGACAGGCGGGATCGGGATCAGCAGCGTGTTCAGCTTCGGCTTCTGCCCGTCGAGCATGCGCTCGCCGACGCGGAACAGCGTCTGCGCGGTCCAGTGCGGCAGCACCGCATGGCCTTCGAAGCGGTACTTGTCGGGGTTGGCCTTCCAGTAGCCCAGCGCATCGCCGGTGATCGAGCCGGTGATCAATGGTGCGGGCCGGCCGGCTTCTGCGAAGGCTTCGGCGACGACGCGGCTTTCGCTGCCTGTCGTCCACACTGCATCGATCGGCGCCGGGTTGGTGGCGATCGCCTGCAGCACCACGGTCTTGGTGACGTTGGCTGTCCAGTTGCCATTGACATTGCGCGAGATCTTCAGCTTCGGATTTTCAGTCAGCGCCTTGTCCGCGCCCTGGCGCTCCTGCACCACGATCGGGTGTCCGGCGATGCCTTCGACCAGAAGGATGCTGGCGCCGTCCGGCTGCGCCTTGCCGATCGCCGCCATCATGTCGTAGCCCCAGCGCGCATAGTTGGAATCGACATTGATGGCGTTCGGGCTGGTCACCGAACCGGCAGCGGTGATGAACGGAATGCCGGCTTTGGCGGCAGCGTCGATCGCATCATCGAGTGCCGTCGCCGAGCCCGGGATCGAGGTGATGATCGAGCACTTCTTGTCGATGAAGGCGCGGATCTGGTTGATCTGCTGGCTGGCGTCGTTGTTGGAATCAGACACCTCGAAGCTGGACACCGTTCCGTCGGCGATCAGCCCGTCGACGAGACGCTTCAATTCCTTGGTCACCGTGACCCGCCACGGATTGCCCTGGTAGGATTCCGAGTGGCACCATTTCCACGGTTTCGGCGGCGCTGTGAAATTGTCCCAGGCCGAAGGCAGCACCTTCTGCGGCGCGCCGTCATATTGCGCCTTGAGTTCGCTCGGCAGCCCGCCGATGACGCCTTGCACATCCTGCGCAAAGGCGGTCGTTGCAAGCGAGGCAAGCGCGGTTGCGGCCAGCAGGCCGCGGATCATTCCTGTCATCTCGTTCTCCTCCGTTCGGTTTGGTTCAGGCTCCTCCACCGGCAGCGCCGGACACCTGCACCGGGGAACTCTCCCGAAACAGGCGATTGAGATCGGCAACAACCTGTCGGGCTTGATGCCGGGAGGTCATGCCGGAAAGGATGCGTTCGGATGCTGCTTGCTGGAAAGTCATGTAGCCGTCGTGGCGCGGCCGCACCCATGCACCCTCCAGCGTCGCGCGCGTATCCCGATAGAAGTCGCCGGTCGCTTCATTGACAGCCTGGTCCTCCCAGGCCGCTGCATGGCCGGGCTGGCCGCCGGCGGCGGCATAGGCGCCACGCTGGACATCGCCGCTCGCGACCCAATAGGCGAAGTCGATCGCGGCATCCCTGGCTTTGGAAAAGGCTGATACGGCTATGCCGGTGCCGCCAAGCGCCGAACCGACCGGGCCGCCGGAACCGATGACCGGAACGTCGGCAAAGGCCAGCCGGTTCGCCCGAAAGCCAGCCGTCGCATAGGAAACGTAGCCATAGATCAGCGGCGCGCAGACGAACCTGGAATCGGCCTCCGCCATACGTTCGGAGACGGCAATCGGGTCCATCTCGAAACACGCAGGATCGACCAGCGCTGCGATCTCGCGCATTGCCTCGAAGACTTGGCTACCGATCTCCACATCGATCAGATCGTCGGATGGATCGGTCGTGCAGGCATGCCCGAGATTGCCGGCAAGCGTGTAGAACACCATCAACACGTGAGGCGGCCGCAGCGGCAGCAGCACGCCGTCTTGCCGGGCGAGATTGAGCACCTCGCTCCAGCGCGCCGGCGGCGCCGCGAGCGCATCCGGACGCCATGCCTGGACCTGGGTTGCCGCATCGATCGGGAAAGCCCATTGCCGTCCTTGCCAGTTGTAGCTCGGATAGGACTGGCCGATGCTGCCTGAGGCAAGGGCCGTGCGTTCCGCCTCGCGTCCGGCGACATCCAGCGGCTCCAGGCAGCCTTCGGCCGTGATCTGGCCGACATGCGGATGGTCGATGACGATGAGGTCATAGGCGCGCGCCAGTTCTTCGACCGGGAAGGATTCGAAGTCCTGCAGCGAGCGCTTGTCCCATTCGATGGCAATACCGGTCTTCTGCTGCCACAGCGCCGAGCAGGCGACCATCGGATCATAGCCACGCGGATGGCTCCAGGTCATGCCTTTGAGCTTGGGCGAACTCACAGGCCGAACTCCGCGCGGATGGCGGCACTGTGCTCGCCGATGCGGGGCGCCGCCCGATCGCCCTTGGCCCTTATGCCATCGACCCGGAGCGGCGAACTGGTGGTGAGGATCGACACATCGTCCTCGCGCGTCACAGTCTGCAGCATGTCGAGGGAGTGGAACCCTTCGCTCGCCAGCATCTCCGGCCAGGTCAGCACTTTGGCGCACCAGATGTCGGCCGGCTCGAGGATATCAAGCCACTCGTCGATCGTCTTGGTGGCGATCCGCTGTGCGATGATCGCCTTGATGTCGTCGCGCGCGGTGAACCACGACGCAGGCTTGTCGCGATAGGGTGCGAGTTCGCTGAGCGACAGGAGATCGGCCAGCTTGGGGATCGGCGTCATGGCGATGGCGAGGTATCCGTCCTTGGCCGGGTAAACACCGTAAGGCGCCGACAGATAGGCATGCGCGCTGCGGAAGCTGGAGCGCCTGGGCAGCCGGCGGCCGTCATTGAGATGCGTCGTCAGCACCTCGAACTGGAAATCGACCAGCGCTTCCAGGAGACTGGTTTCGATATGGCTGCCCTGGCCGGTGATGCCGCGCCGCACGAGTGCGGCCAGAATGCCCTGCGCGCAGGCGGCACCGGCCAGCATGTCGCCGATGGCAAGACCGAACGGCACCGGCCCTTGGTCCTCATCGCCGTTCAGCCACATCACGCCGGAGCGCGCCTGCGCCAGCAGGTCTTGGCCGGGTCTCTTGACCCATGGTCCGTCTTCGCCATAGCCGCTGATCGAGGCATAGACCAGCCGCGGGTTGATCTTGCGGACCGCCTCATAGTCCAAGCCGAGCCGCTCGATGACGCCCGGCCGGAAATTCTGGATCAGCACATCAGCCTTGGCCAGAAGGCCGCGCAACGCCTCGAGATCGGCCTCGTTCTTGAGGTCGATGGCAAGACTTTCCTTGGCCCGGTTGATGGCATGGAAGATGGTGGAATCGCCGCCGATCTCGGTGTCGCTGAGATAGAGCCGGCGCGACAGGTCGCCGCCATCCGGACGCTCGATCTTGATGACGCGGGCGCCGAGATCGAGCAGCCTGAGTGAGCAATAGGGCCCGGACAGGAACTGGCTCATGTCGACGACGACGAGACCGGCGAGCGGCAATTCGGCTGCTGCCGGCATGCTATTTCTCCGTCTTGCCGACGAAGTCGGCCGGGTTGCGGTACTTCACCGTCTGCAGATGCTCGCAATAGAGAACCAACTCGCCTTCGCCCTTGAACACCTCATAGCTGGCGCGGATCAGCCCCATTTCCTTGTAGCGGGGCTTCTTGTCGAGGTTGGAGCGGATCGAATAGATCGTGTCGCCAATGAAGACGGGTTTTATGAAGCGGAGCTTGTCGTAGCCATAGGAGAAGGCATTGACGCAGTTGGTGGCGACCAGCCCCAGGCCAGCCGAAAAGACGAAGGCGCCGGCGATCAGCCGCTTGCCGAAAATGCCTTCGTTCTCGGCAAACATCTGGTCCTGCACATAGGGGTGGATGTCGAGCACCAGCGTGTTGAACAAATGGCTGTCGCCTTCGGCCATTGTGCGCCGCAACGAGCGGATCTTCTGGCCGACGGGCCAGTCCTCGTAGAACCAGTTCTCGGCATTCCACACCGGCAGCGCGGCGTGATCTCCGGGCATGTTCTTAGGATGCGTCGAGGCGACGCCGACGGTAGGTGCGAAATCGTTCATGGTCGGCACCGCCAGACCTGCATGGGGCACGTCACAGCTATCGGAGAACGCATCAAGGCGTCGAAATACAAGACGTCTCCTCCCGTCAATCTTCTTTTGTAAATAGTATTTTCACATATGGGGTTGCGTTGCAAGCGTGAACAGGCGAAATTTTGGCTGCTCCCGCGCGCCAAAGCGCAGGCGGGTAGGGGAGGAAATCATGCGCGAGAATTGTCTGGTCTTTGTCGGCAGCCTGAACCGCGAGGCGCCGTATTTTCAGGGCGCTCGGGGCGTCGGCCTCAGCGTCTACAGCTTTGACGAGACGACGCTGGAAACACGAAAACTGGCCGAGACCAACGACGTCGACAATCCGACCTTCCTCTCGGTGACACCGGACGGCTCGCGGATCTACGCCAACTCGGAAGTGTTCACCTGGCGCGAGGGCACCGTCTCAGCTTACAGCTTCGATCGAGCTTCGGGGACGCTCATTTATCTGAACAAGCAACCGTCGCTCGGCAGCATAGCCGCCCACAACACCATCACCCGCGACGGGACAAAACTGCTGGTCGCCAATTACGGCATGGGCGAGGGCGGCCCGGATCGCGCGGTGGCTGTCTATGGCTTCGAAGAGAACGGCGCCTTGTCGGCGCCGCTTGCCAGCGTTTCGCATGAGGGCAGCGGCCCGAATGTGGCGCGGCAGGAACGCTCGCATGCACACAGCGTCACCGAAACCATCGGTGGGGGAACAGCCATCGTCGCCGACCTCGGCATCGACCGGCTGGTGTCTTACCGGATCGAGCGCGAGGGCAATCTGGCCAAGCTAACCGAATCCGCTTTGCCATCCGGCGCCGGTCCACGCCACCTCGCACTGCATCCGAACGGACGCTTCGTCTTCGTCATGAACGAACTGGATTCGACCATCGTGTCGATGACGCTGGACGAAGCCACCGGCAAGCTCTCGATCATCGACGCAAAGCCGGCGGTGCCGGCCGAGGCACGCGACAGCAACCACTGCGCCGATATCCAGATCTCACCGGATGGCCGTTTTGTCTACGGCTCCAACCGCGGCCATGACAGCGTCGTCATCATGGCGGTCGACCAGCAGACAGGGTCGCTCAGCCTCGTCGGCTATATCCCTTGCGGCGGCGCGACCCCGCGTAACCTGGCGCTGACGCCGTCAGGCGGCCATCTGTTTTCCGCCAACCAGAATGGCGACCGCATTTCGATCTTCGCCCGCGACGCCGACAGCGGCATACTGACCGACACCGGGCGCGCCATCGAGATCGGCACGCCGATGTGCGTCAAGATCGTGCGCTGAACGCCCACAACTGCGAAACCTCGGAAAAAATCGCCCGAGGCTCAAGCCTGTATTGCCGAGAGCTTCCAGTTCGATCCATTCTCACGCACGAAAGTCCACAGCTCGGTCGTCTCTGTCGGATGATCATCGTCGCCCGCGACGATTTTGCCGCTGGCCCGTTCGCGCGTCACGTCACGAGATTCGTAGCGCAAGGCGGCCGTGGCGTAGTCGCGCTCATCCTCGCGCCAGCTTTCCGCGATGTCGGCCTGCAGCAAGGTGATATCAGTCACCTCGTTCCTGAGACCTTTCTGGGCATTGTCGGCCAACTCTTCCGACAGATAGGATACCATTTCGGGTGTAACCGCCCGGCGCAGAGCGGCATGGTCTTCGCGCCCGAATGCTTCCTGGACATCGGTCAGCAGCTGCTGGAATGCGTCGAGATCCGTCTGGGCCAGCGTGATCTCCTCGGAGGCGGCGGCCGGAGAGCCTCCACCTGAACCGCCGCCGAAACCGGGAATTGTGAAGGAGCCTGCAGTCTGCTGCCCTGCCGTTGAGCGGTTCTCAAATCGCGAAGCCTGGGCATTGCCGGCACCTGCGAGCGCCGGCGCGGGGCCGCGCGCGGATTGCGAGCGGAAGAACCTGATGGCCAGCATGATCGCGCCACCGATCAGCAAGGCCTGAAGCAGGAAACCGAACATGCCGGCCAGGCCGCCGAAGCCCTGACCCAAAAGCAGGCCGAACAGGCCGCCGAGCAACAGGCCGCGCAACATCGTTCCACCGAAACCGCTCATGAAGCCGGGCCTCTGCAGGCCGGCCTGCGGCTGCCGGGCCGCGTTGTTCACACCGGTGTTGGGCGTCATCGACCGCTCGACCGGAGCGGTCGGTGCTGGGGCCGTCCTGGTCGGCGGTGCCGATTGGAACGTACGCATGCCACGACTGCCGAAACTGCCGCCACGACGGGCCTCGGCATGGTCCATCGCAACCATGGAGAATGCAAGGAACAGTCCTGCAAAGAGGGCTGCAAATCGGCTGGTGCGGGAAATCATCGGAGATGAACCTTTGTCGATGTGGTTTCGGAAGTTTCAGCAAGTGCCGGCCTGGATGTCGGGCATCATGCGGTCAGTCGAACAACTCTTCGAAGAATGATTTCTTCCGCTTCGGATAGCGGTGACCGTGCGAGCGGGAATAATCGTCATCGCGGCTCTGGCCATTTTGTGGCTGGGAGAATGCTGCCGGCTGTGGCTGCGGCGCGGGCGCCGCTTCCCTGCCGGAACGCTCGATGATCTTGTCGAGTTCTCCTCGATCAAGCCAGACGCCGCGGCACTGCGGACAGTAGTCGATTTCGATACCCTGGCGTTCGCTCATCACGAGCGCGACGCGGCAGGAGGGGCAAACCATACCGAGGAGGGAAGTAGATGTCATACGGGGCTCCAAACCGAAAGGAATGAGCCCGCTTGACCGAAAGAATGGAAACGGGCCCGTTAAAGCGGTCCGACATCACAATCGCCAAAAGCGACAGTCAGAGGGGCCCGGCCCGCACCGAACAGTTAGGGATGCAAAGCCGCGGCTTCAAGGTCGATATTGCCCTGCAAGAATGATTTGTTCGCCAGCGTTGCTCAGGCAGTCACCACGATTCAAATCGTCACCACGATCTCAGATCGTCACTACGATCTCAGATCGTCACTACGATCTTGCCGAACTGCTCGTTCGACTCCAGGTAGCGGTGCGCCTCGACGATTTGGTCGAACGCGAAGGTCCTGTCGATGATCGGCCTCAGCGTTCCGTGCTCCAGACCTTCGACGATAAACGCCTTGGCGGCCTCGAGTTTCACAGGGTTGCCGGTGATCTCGTGGACGAGGTAGCCGCGCAGTGTCAGCGTCTTGCTCAGCACCGCTGGCAGAGGGAATGGCGTCGGTTCGCGGCTGAGACCGCCATATTCGATGAGGATGCCGCCACGCGACATGGCCGCTGTGAGTGGCTCGAAGATCGGGCCGCCGACCGCATCGAACACGACGCGCACGCCTTCAGGCCCTGCGATCTCATTCAGCCGTGCCGCCAAATCCTCCTCGGCCAAGGTGACGACTTCAGCCGCGCCGGCGTCGAGCAGGGCCTGCCTCTTCGCCGATGTCCGCGTCACCGCAATCGCTGTTGCACCGACCCTGTTGGCGATCTGGATTGCCGCAAGCCCGACGCTGCTCGAGGCTGCGGTGATCACCACGTGGTCTCCGCTGTGCAGCCCGGCGATATCGATCAGCGCGCCATAGGCGGTGAGATACTGCATCCAGACGGCCGCTGCCGTCTGCCAGTCGAGCGACGGCGGATGCTTGACGACAAGTCCGGCGGGGTAGGTGGCAAACTCGCCATAGGCCGGCCAGCGGATCATCGATTGCGGCGGGATAACACTGACGCTGTCGCCCGGCGCGAAATCCCTCACACCGTCGCCAATAGCCTCGATGACGCCCGCTGCCTCGAGGCCAAGCCCCGAGGGGAGCGTCGGCGTCTCGATATAGGAAGCCGCGCGCAGCAGCGCTTCGGCGCGATTGAGGCCGAGTGCCTTGACCCGGATTTGAACTTCGCCCGAACCCGGTGGGGAAAGCGCGACATCCTCGATGCGCAGAACCTCGGGGCCACCATGCTGGTGAAAGCGAACTACGCGTGTCATTCGGATACTCCAAATCATCTGAACCGAATGAGCTATGCAGCCGGTCTTGTCGGGGATAAATGGCTGTAAGAGAAGAACAGTAGAAACCAGGAGTTCCGAATATGGATCGGCTTGAGAGCATGGCCGTGTTCGTCAAGGCGGTCGATCTCGGCTCGTTCGCGGCCGCGGCGGTCGCGCTCGACCTCTCCGGACCGATGGTAGGCAAGCATGTCCGGTTTATCGAGGAGCGGCTGGGCGTGCGGCTGCTCAACCGGACCACGCGACGGCAGAGCCTGACCGACTTCGGCCGCGCTTACTATGAACGCTGTCGGGTGGTGCTGGCCGAGGCCGAAGCCGCCGATGCGCTCGCCGCCGAACAGTTTTCGGAGCCACGTGGAAAACTGCGGGTCACCATGCCGGCGCATTTCGGGCGCCATTGCGTGACCCCCGTGTTGCTGAAGCTGGCCCATCAATATCCGATGCTGGAACTCGACCTGTCGCTCACCGACCGCTTGGCGGATCTTGCCGAGGACGGCTACGATCTCGCAATCCGCACCGGCACTCTTGACGACAAGGTGGGGGTGATTGCGCGTCGCGTCGCGCGTCAGGGCATGGTCGTCTGCGCGGCACCCTCTTATCTCAGAATTCATGGCGAGCCGCAGCGGATCGAGGATCTCGCCGACCATCAGGCGATTGTCTACCGCCGGCTCGGCCAGGTCGTTCAGCCGTGGTTGTTTGTGCGCGAGGGGCAACCCACGCTCGAGATCACGCCAACCGGACGGCTGCGGCTCGACGATCTCGATGCCATCGCTGACGCGGCCGCCGACGGCATGGGGCTGGCCTGGCTGCCCTGGTGGCTGGTACGCGACCGCATTCAGGCCGGCGCGCTGATGGCGCTGTTGCCGGACCAGCCGCGATATCTCTACGACTGCCACGCGCTTTGGCTGCAGACACCGCATCTGCCGCTGAAGGTGCGGCTGGCCGTCGATGCGCTGGCCGTCGCCTTGCCGAAATCGATGGCCTGATTGACAATCGCCGCCGCTCAGTTGAGATCGCGCCGATACTCCTTGACCTCGCTGCGGTCGACGATCCGCTCGTCTCCGTCATGGGCAGTGATGTGGGTCTCGATCCGCCAGACGTCGCGCAGGGCGCGCACCGTCGCCGTCACTGAAAGGCGCGCCTGCCAGTCGCCGCGGCCATAGGATTTTTCCCAGGTGCAGGTGCCGACCGCCGAGGTCGGGTCGTCGGGGTGAATGGAGAACCGGTCGACATGCTTCGCTGAAAGGACGATTCCCGTATGTGGATGCCGCACCGTGCCGCCATCATTGACGACTTGGTAGACGGTCTCGCCAGTGACCTGGTCTGTCGAAACCGAGCGCTGAAAGCCGTCCCCTTTGGTCAGAACCTCCTGCTCCATCGGCGCGGCGCTTTCCGGAGCCAGGAAGGCCCCCAGCGTGTCGTCCAGCTTCTGCGGCGCGCGCACCGGCAGGATCAGCCGGCTATCGCCGCAATGGATCGACAGCGTCGCCTGCTCGGCGGTCGGAAAGACGATCGGCCAATGCGATGTCGCCAGTGCCAGCCGGATACGCTCGCCAACCTCGAAACGCTGCCCGCAGCAGCGCAGCTTGATGCGGACGGTCTCCGCCCGGCCCGGCACCATGGGTGCGATGTCCAGATCATCGTTGCGATGGCTCAGATTGAGGATGCCGTAGCTGACGCGCGAGGCAGCACCTTCAGGGAACATTTGCGACAGCGTGGCGGACAGAAGCGCAACCGGCTTGTCGGAGGAGAGCTTGACCTCGAATTCGGGAAAACCGAGGATCTCGACCGCTTCGGTCAACGGCGCCGTCTCGAAGATCAGGGCATTGCCTTCTTCCGTGCGTTGGTCGACCGGCAAGGTCGGCATGACGCCATAACCGCACCAGGCGCCGGAAGACAGGCCGGCCGTCTGCGGCGATGAAATCTCCAGGATCGTGTCTTCGCCCCTGGCCTCGCTCAGCACATGCGGCGCAAGGTTCAGCACCTTTTCGCCGATCCCCGGCCCCGGCCATGCCGGCTCCGCGACCCAGCGGCCGGGTCGCTCGTCATAGATCGCTGCCGGCCGTGCGGGATCCTGAATCCAGGCGCGCAGCATCGGCTCGTCGGCAATGCCGGTGTTTATGCCCTTGAGATATTGGTCCCACCAGCGCAGGCACTCCTGCAGGAAGCCGATGCGCGGTCCTGGCATGGCGAAGTGCGGATATTTATGGCCCCAGGGTCCAATCAACCCTTTGCGGGGACCGCTTAGCTTTTCCAGCATCCGGAAGATCGGATTGGGGTAACCGTCGGCCCAGCCGCCGACGGCGTAGACCGGGATTTCGACATCGGAATAATCCTCGCAGATCGAACCGTGCTTGTAGAAATCGTCGCGGCGCTGGTGTTCGAACCAGTCCTGCATCCAGATGCCATTGCCATTCAGCCGTTGTTTCCAAAGATCGCGCCAGCGGTCACCGACAATGAGCGGGTCGGGCGGGGTCATGGCGATGGCCCAGGCGGTGGTTCCCCACATCAGATTGTCGCACATCATCGCGCCGCCGAGATAATGCACGTCGTCGTTATAGCGGTCGTCGGTCGAACACAGCGAAACGACGGCTTTCAGCGCCGGCGGCCGGCGGGCCGCGACCTGCAGCCCGTTGAAGCCGCCCCAGCTGATGCCGATCATGCCGACGCTTCCCGAGCACCAGGATTGCCTCGCCAGCCATTCGATGACCACCAGGCAGTCATCCTGCTCCTGCTTCAGATACTCACCCTTGCACAGCCCTTCGCTGTCGCCCGAGCCGCGCATGTCGACCCGCACGCCGGCATAGCCGTGACCGGCGAAATAGGGATGCGTCAGCGCATCGCGCTCCACCGTTCCGTCACGCTTGCGATAGGGCAAATATTCGAGGATCGCCGGCACGGGATCGCTCTCCGCGTCTTCCGGCAGCCAGACACGCGCCGCCAGCTTGACGCCATCCGGCATCGGAATCCACAAATTCTCGATCTCGCGGATTTTGCGCGGGAAATCGGTGACGACGCGGATATCTTGCATGGCGGCTCCTCTCAACGCCCCGGCCGACACTTGCGCCGGTGGCGATCCTTATGTGTTCAGCGGGAAATGGCAGGTCAGACGGCTGTCGCCGACCGAGGCCGGGACGGGGACATCCAGCGCGCAACGGCCCTCGGCCTGCGGGCAGCGTGTGTGAAACTCGCAGCCTGAGGGGCGCGCCAGCAAGGACGGAACGTCAGCCGGCAGCGTGATGCGCTGATGCACCCTGTCGGGATCAGGCTCGGGATTGGCGGAGAGAAGGGCCGCCGTATAGGGATGATGCGGGGCGCGGAAGATCGCTTCGGTTTCGCCCTGCTCGACGAAGCGCCCGAGATACATCACCGCCATGCGGTCGGCGATCTGGCGCACGACATGCAGATTGTGGGTGATGATCAGCATCGACAGGCCCATGCGGTCGCGCAGGTCGTTGAGCAGGTTCAGCACCTCTCCCTGCACGGAGACGTCGAGGCCGGCGGTCGGCTCGTCGGCGACGACCAGCACCGGGTCCAGCGCAATCGCCCGCGCTACGCCGACGCGGCGCGCCTGGCCGCCTGATAGCTGGTGCGGGTAGCGGTCGGCGAAATCGCGCGGCAGCCCGACCAGCGCAAGAAGCCGTGTGACTTCAGCGTTGAGATCGCGATCCGACAAACCGTGGATGACGAAAGGCTCCGACAGCAGCGAGCGCACGCTGAGCCGCGGCGACAGCGATCCGACCGGATCCTGGAACATCATCGGCATGCGCCGCCGCACCGGTTTCATCGCGGCGTTGGACAGGCCTTGCAGTTCCTGTCCTTCGAACACGATCGTGCCTGCTTTCACCGGCTGAAGACCGTTGAGGGTGCGCGCCAGCGTCGTCTTGCCCGAGCCGGATTCGCCGACCAGCGCGAAGGTGCTGCCTCGTTGAAGCGTGAAGCTGACGCCGGAGACCGCTTCGATTTCGGTGGCCCGCCCCGCGAGCCTGGCGGACAGGCCGCCAACCCGGAACGAGACGCGCAGGTCGCTGACACGGAGCAGGTCTTCGTTCATGCGCTCATGGCCCCCAGTGGAACGTCCGAGTGCCAGCAATGGGCGATATGAGATCCGCCGACAGGGGCGCTGGGAGGCGTCGTCAGGCATTGGGCGTCGGCGCGATCGCAGCGCGGCTGGAAGACGCAGCCGCTTGGTCGGCGGCGCAGGTCCGGCAAGGTCCCGGCAATCGTCGGCAGCCGGGGCACACGCTGCGACAGCCGGGCGGGATCGCAGGCCAGCAGCTTCTGCGTGTAGGGATGGCGGGCGTCGTGGAAGATCTCGCGGGTCGTGCCGCTTTCCACGACCTCGCCGGCATACATCACGATCATCTCGTCGCAGAGTTCGGCGATCACGCCCAGATGATGCGAGATGAACAGCACCGAGCAGCCGATGTCGCGCTGCAGATCCTTGAGCAGTTCGATGGTGGCCACCTCCAGCGTCGCATCGAGCGCCGTGGTCGGCTCGTCGGCGATCAGCAGCGCCGGCTCCATCATCAGCGCCATGGCGATGGCGATGCGCTGCTTCATGCCGCCGGAGAATTCGTGCGGAAACTGCGTCAGCCGGCTTTCCGGATCGGGAATGCGAACCTTGCGCAGCATGGCGACCGAGCGCGCATCCTTGTCCCGCTTCGACAGACCCGAGCGATACTGGATGTCGCGCATCTGCCGCCCCACCGACAGCACCGGGTTGAGCGCACCCATCGGGTCCTGGAAAACGGTAGCTATCCTTTGGCCGCGCAAGCCGCGCATCGCCGTGGGGTCAAGCCGGGCGAGGTCTTTGTCGCCCTCGAAGATGATCTCGCCCGATAATATCTCGCCATTGTCGGCGAGCAGGCCGAGAATGGCGTTGATGAGCGTCGACTTCCCGCAGCCGGATTCGCCGACCACGCCAACGCTGCGGTTGGCCGCCACGGAAAAACTCACCTGCTTCAGCGCCTCCAGTCGCCCACTCTCGGTGTGGAAGGCGACGCTCAGATCCTTGATCGCGAGAACCGTCATGACCGCCCCTTCAGCCGGGGATCGAAGAGGTCGCGCAGCGTCTCGCCGAAGAAGGTGAAGCCGAGTGTGGTCAGCACGATGGGCAGGCCGCCGGCAATCACGATCCAGTAGGAATCGCGGATGTTGGCAAAGCCGTCATTGAGGATCGCGCCCCAGCTCGGCGTTGGCGGCCGCACGCCGAGCCCGAGGAAGCTCATGCCGGCCTCGATCGCCACCACCACGGGAATGTCCATCGATATCAGGATCAGGATCGGGCCGATGATGTTGGGCAGGATATGGACGCGCAGGATACGGCCGGCACTGGCGCCCATCGAGCGCGCCGCCATGACATGTTCGGCCGACTTCAGCACCAGCGTCTGCGTCCTGATGATGCGGGCATAGCCCGGCACATTGACCAGCATCACCACCAGCACCACCGCATAGAGCGAGGGGCCGAACAGGGTGACCAGCGTCAGCGCCAGCATGACGGTGGGAAAGCTCTTCACGGCGTCGAAGATCAGCAGCAGCACATTGTCGAGCCAGCGCGGCCCATAGCCGGCGATCAGCCCGAGCACCACGCCGAGGACCAGCGACACCGCTGTCGCGCCGAGCGCGATCAAGAGCGCGACGCGCCCGCCATAGAGCACCCGGGTCAGAAGATCACGGCCGAGGTGGTCGGTGCCGAGCAGATGCAGCAGGCTCGGCGAAGCGAAGCGTTCGGCCGGCGATATCTTGCTCGGCGCATAGCTGGTCAGCGCGCTGGCAAACACCGCCGACAGCACCACCAGCGTCACCAGCGTCAGGCCGACGGCGCCGAGCGGCTCGCGCATGATGCCGCGCACGGTGCGCCACAATCCGGACAACCGGCTGCCGCCGGAAGACAGCTCAGTTGAAACTTGATCTGACACGGGGATCCAATACACCGACGAGGATGTCGGCTGCTACGTTGACGAGGACGAAGAAGACCGTGGTGACCAGCACGGCTCCGGAGACGATGGGATAGTTGCGCACCGAGATCGCCTCATAGACCAGCTTGCCGATGCCGGGGCGGGCGAAGACGATTTCGGCGAAAACGGAAGACGACAGCATGTGGCCGATACCGACGCCGAGCAGGGTGATCGTTGGCAGCACGGCAATGCGCAGCGCATAGGTGTAGACGATCCTGTTTTCGGTCAGGCCGAAGGCGCGCGCCGTGCGGATATGGCTGGCCTCCAGCGTCTCCAGCATCGAGGCGCGCACTATGCGCGAGATGTAGCCGATCCAGCCAAGTCCGACCGCCAGCGACGGCAGGATGAGGTGCTGGAGCCGGCTGGTGAGGTCGCCCGGTTCGCCGGCGCCGATCGCCGGCAGCCATTGCAGTGCGACCGCGAACACCAGCAGCGAATAGATGGCGACGACGAAGGACGGCACGGCGATCATCGCCACCGAAAGAACCCCGATCACCTGATCGACAAAGCCGCCTCGGCGCACCGCGGCGATACAGCCAAGCGGGATGCCAAGCGCCACCGACCAGGTGATGCCGCCGACCACCAGCGCCAGCGTGAACGGAAGCTGCTCGATCACCACGTCCAGCACCGGCCGGTTCGACAGAACCTCGGTGCCCAGGTCACCGCGCAGGACCGATCCGTAGAAGTGCAGGAACTGCCGCCACACCGGCTGGTCGAGGCCCATGCGCACGCGCAGCGCCTCCATCATCTCCGGCGTCGCGCGTGGCCCCAGCGCGACGGAGGCCGGGTCGCCGGGAATGAGGTAGACCATGGCGAACATCATCATCATAGCGACGCTGATGATGATGGCGCCAAGCCACAGACGCTTGAGGGCGTAGCGGATCATTTTCGGTACCTGTCGGACGGTCTTTGGTGGGGGCGAGCCCCGCCCGCCGACATCATGCCGGTTTGAAGTCGGTGAAGACGGGTTCGCCGTTCGGCTTCAGGCCGGCCACAAGCGTGTCTCGATTCATGATGCCGGTGACCTCATGCGTCAGGAAAACGTAGTTGCCGTTCTCCTCCATCAGGTCCTGCAGCTTCTTGTAGATGACATCGCGTTTCGCCGGGTCGAGCTCGACCATGCCTTCGGCATTGAGCTTGTCGAATTCCTCGCTGGAAAACCGCTCCCAGTTCCAGACGCCGATCTGGTCGCGGGTGAACCAGGCAGTCGCCCAGCTCGGATCCGGCTGCATGGAGAAGCGGCTGATGATCATCTGCAGCTTCTTCCAGTAGTCGCCTTCCTTGGCGCCAAGCGTCCAGAAGGTGCCGCTGTCGTTCTGCTTGATCTCCACATTGAGGCCGACATCCTGCAGGTTCGACTGCACGACCTGCGCCGCGGTCAGCCGCTCGGTCTTGTTGAGGATGTCGAGCGTGATCGTCGTGCCGGCCAGCCCCTCCTTGGCGATCATGTCGCGGGCGCGGTCTGGGTCGAAATCGAAAAGGTTCTTCTCGCGATGGCCGGGCAGGCCGGGCGCGATGATGCCGGTGGCGGTTGCGGCGGCGCCGAAATAGGCAGCATCGACCACCGCCTTGCGGTCCACGGCGTACTGAACCGCGCGGCGCATGTTGGGATTGTTGAAGGGAGCGACATCCTGGTTCATGCCGAGCCAGACAAAGGCCAGCGAAGGCTTCTCCACCACTGTCGTCTTCGGCGGCGGCGTCTGCTTCAGGCGCGAGATCGAGGAGACCGCGGTCCAGGTGTAGTCGAGGTCGCCGGCCTCATAGCCGAGTTCGGCGGTCTTCTCGTCCTCGATCGGATGAATGTGGATTTCCGCGAAGGCACCTTGCTCGTACTTCCAGTCGGGATTGCGGACCAGCACCGTGCGCTGCTTGGGCAGCCATTCCTTCAGGATGTAGGGGCCTGACTGAGCCACTGGCTTGACGCCCATCTTGCCACCGAGCTCGGTGATGGCGCGCTTTGACAGGATGGTGCCGGACGGCGTCGGCAAGGTCGACGTCCACAGCGGCGCGAAGGCTTGTTTCAGGTGGATCAGCCCCGACAGCTTGTCCTTGACCTCGACTTCCTTGAGCGTTGCCCAGTCGCCGGAATAGGGGCTCTTGTTGGCTGGGTCGGCGATGCGTTCGATCGAAAACTTGACGTCTTCGGCCGTCATCTGGCCGTAGCCATCGGTGAAGCCGATATTGTCGCGCAGCTGGAAGGCGACGGTCAGCGGATCGAGCTGCTTGATCGTTTCCGCCGCCATCGGCCGCCAGCCCCAGCTGTCGCCAGGCGTGGTGACGACGAGGCCGGCGAAGATGACGCTGGTGATGTCGCCTTCAGGCGCCGCCAGCCGGAAGCAAGGGTCGAGCGTCTGGATGTCGGCGTAGGATCGCACCTTGAGGATCGGCCCGTCGCTCGACCAGGAAACTTTTGGATTGACCATTGAGGCAAGGCCGAAAGCGCCGGCTCCGGCGAGCAGGCTGCGGCGCGAAACCCTGGTGTCGGCTAGAATGGACATGCTCTACCCCTCAGCTGTTTTCGTTGTCTTGTTTTCTTTTCAGGCCGCAGGCCATTCTCCAAGCCGGGCCGAATGTGTCGGTCCGCTAAAACTGCTAATAATAGACATCTATGTCTAGCGAAAATTTTGCCGGCACGTCCGAATCTTGGATACCGACGATCTTGCGGAAAAATCTCGACATCTGTTCCGACCGCCGCCGGCGCGTCGACTTGGGCAAGTCGCGGGCGGAATGTGATCGCGCAGACGATATGGCCTGGCCCGCCATTCGGTGGGGCCTGGATCAAGAGTTGTAGCGGAGATAGGTCTCTCCGCCGCCGCTCACTTCCAGATTTCAGCCGCCAGGCGCATGAAATTGCCGCCCAGGACATCGCGCACGGTCTGCTCGGACTGGCCGCGGCGCAGAAGAACCTCGGTCAGTTCGCGCATCTGACCTGGAGCCGCGTAGGTCGTCGCCCCCTCCGGATATTCGCTCTTGGGCCAGAATTGCGGATTGTCGGAAATGATGCGGTCGATGCCTTTGACATCAACCGGAAAGGCGTAGTCCAGTCCGATGCCGACATGATTTGGGCCAGCCAGGTCGACGAGATATTCGATGTGGTCAGCCAACCTGTCCGAGTCCGTGCGTCCCTCTCCCAGGAAACGATTGAGCCCGACGATCGCGACGATGCCGCCGGTGCGCGCGCAGGCCTTGATCTGCTCGTCGGTGATATTGCGGCCATGGCCGCACAAGGCCTTGGCGTTGGAGTGCGAGAAGATGACCGGCCGGTTGGAGTATTCCATCACCTCCATCGAGGTGCGATAGCCGGTGTGGGTGACGTCGACGAACATGCCGAGACGGTTCATCTCGTCGATGACCTCGCGGCCGAACGCCGTCAGGCTGGTCTCGACATCGTGGCAACCGCCGCCGGCCAGATTGTTCCTGTTGTACGCAAACAGGATCTGGCGGACGCCCAGATGGTGATAGAACTCCACCATCTCGATACGGCCGTCGAGCGCGTTCATGCCCTCGATGTCGAAGGTGATCGCCAGTTTGCCTTCAAGCTTGGCCTTGCGGATTTCCGCGACGGAGGAGACCAGCGTGTAGTGCTCGGGATTGGCAAGGATCCAGTGGCGGAAATTTGCGAGCGTCCGCACGGTCTGCTCCCAGGGCAACAGGTCGAAGCCGACATCGATCGACAGATAGTCGATGCCGGCGTCGCGCCAGATCTGCAGATTGTTCAGGTCCGCCGCCGGGTCCGGCATGAAGCCGGAATGCGCGTCCCATATGATTTCACTGTCGAAAATGGCCTGGGCGGCTGTCGAAACGCTCACTTTTTCCTCGCTCTCTCGGCGACACAACACAACGGAAAGCCGGATCAAGCGGCGTTCCGGACGTGTGATCCAGATGCAGTGCGCATCAAGTATCAGGCCACAGACACATGTGTCTAGACAGTCCGGGACGAGCCTGTATGGTCGCCGTCGCTGTATGTCGCTCCGACCGGAACATCGGCAAAAGGGAGAACAAAGATGAGTTCAAACGGAAGCCATGGCGGCAGCGATAGCAGGCATATCGCGGTGATTGGCGGCGGCATCATCGGCTGCAGCGCGGCTTTCCATCTGCTGCGGTCCGGCGTGCGCCGGGTGACGGTCATCGATGCCGGCCAGCCGGGTGCCGCAACCACAAGCGCCGGTGCTGGCTTCGTCTCCCATTGGTCCGCCGGCATGATCCCGCTCGGTGAAGAGGGCTTTCAGCTGCAGCAATATGGCCTCGATTTCTATCGCAGGCTGCACGAGGTCGGCGCCGAGATTGGTTATCGGCCGAACGGCACCTTGATCATGGCGCTGACCGAGGACGGGCGCGAACGCTTCGTCCGCCCGGTGCTGGATTCTCCCTATGCGCCGCCGGAAATGCAGGACCTGGATGCCGTGCAGATCGGGCAGAAGATGCAGGGTCTCATCGATCCGGCCCGGGTCCATTCGGCGGCCTACAATCCGCATGGCATCCAGCTCGACACCAAGCTGGCGATGGGGGTGCTGACCGGCCAGACCAGCGAGCTCGGCGGCGTCTTCCGCAGCAACACACGCGTGACTGCCGTCCATGATGCCGGCGACCGGGTGACGATCGAGACCGACCAGGGCGGTCTTGAGGCTGATGGCGTGATTGTTGCCGCCGGCGCCTGGAACAATCAGGTCCTGTCAGGCCTTGGCTGGCAGTTGCCGCTGCTGCGCGTCGTTGCAACGCGCATCGTCACCGACGACCGTGGGCTGCCATCGACCATTCCCACCGTCCAGTGCCGCGAATTGCGGCTGTGGCTGCGCGAGACATTCGGCGCCGTCATGTGGGGAACCGGCCGGCACTACAAACCTCTCTACAAGACGAACGACAGCGAAATCGAACCCGGCCAGCCGCACAATATCGGGCTGATGCAGGAAACCTCCGAGCAGGAGCTTGCCGAGTTGCAGACGGTGTTCCCGCCGCTGCGCGGTTCGAGGATCGCGAGCTGGGCGCAAGGCGTGCCGTGCTACACGCCCGACAACAACCTTATCGTCGGCAAAGTCCCCGGCAGCGACAATATCGTGGTCGTCGGTGGCGACAATGAGAGCGGCGTCACCCATGGACCGGGTCTTGGCCGGCTCTCTTGCGAACTGGTTCTCGGGCAGACCCCGTTCGTTTCCGTCGAGCGGTTCCGTGTCGATCGCTACGCATCCGATGCTTTCAAGTCGGAAGCTGAAATCGAAGCCGCCATGCCGGTCTGGGGCGCGCGTCACGAGGCGTCGCGGTTTGGTCGCGAGGCCTGATCGTCAGCTGCCCCCGGCCCTTGCCTGCAAGCTGTCGCCGACGCTGCCGAGCAGCGCCTGCGCCACCGCCCTGACAACCGGGCCGGCGTTCTTCCTCATGACGATGTGGAAGGAGCCGGCGTGGCGCCGCGAGGTCTTGGTCAGCCGGACGAGCTGGCCGCGGCGCAGATGCTCGTCCGCAAATCCCGCCCAGGCGAGCGCCGCGCCGCGCCCGGCGATGGTTTCGTGTATCATCGACATGTAGCCGGTGAACCGAGGTCCGTCGAGTTTCCGGTCGGTTCCGACCCACGATTGCCAACTGTCGATCGCGGCCGGCGGCGTCACCTGATGCAGCAGCGGCACTGCCAGGAAAGCCTCAGGCTCTTCCGAGGCGAGCGCCGGATAACGCGCCAGGAACGCGGGCGCGCAAACCGGGAACCACTCACCCTCGAGCAGTTTTTCGGTCACGAATTCGGGCCATTGCCCGGCTTCGCCGAAACGGATCGACAATGCCACTTCAGGCTGGTCGAAATCCCTGTAGTCGGTGGATGTCTGCAGCAGCACCCGGCCATCGGCAACCTGCGATGTGATGAGGCCGAAGCGCGGCATCAGCCATGCCTGCGCGAAGTCGTGGCTGCAGCCGATCACGAATGTATCGCTGTCGTGCGCGGTCAAATCCTCGACCGCTTGCCTGATGGTGCCGAGACCCTCGCGGATCGCTTCGGCCAGCGTGTTGCCGGCCCCGGTGACGGCGACGCGGTTGCCTCTGCGCGTGAACAGCTCGACCGACAGCTGGCGCTCGAGATTGGCGACATGCCTGCTGACCGCCGATTGTGCGATGTTGAGCTCCTGTGCGGCCAGCGTCAGCCCGCCATGCCTAGCGGCAGCCTCGAAGACGACCATGGCGTTCAGCAGGGGAAGCGATGTCTTGAGGGTTTTCACAATCCAAACCTGCTTTCATGCCTTTTCGATATGAAGGTCTATCATTTCTGTATTTGCTGCAAGCCTTTCCGCATCGCACACTCTATCGAAACGTCATTCGAACGCCAGCGAGCAGAAAGGTGTTTGCCGTGCAGGCCTACACATCGAACAGCCAGCCTATCGACAGAAGCGAGACCGTCAGGCTGATCGACCGGCAACGTCCGGACTGGTCGCTGGAACAGGCCTTCTACGCGGCCCCTGCCATCTTCGCGCTGGAACGGGACTTGTGGTTTCCGCGTCAATGGATGCTTGTCGCTCATGCCAGCGAGGTCCCAGAAAAGGGCCGCTACATCGTGCGCCAGCTTTTCGACGAGGAGATCATCGTCGTGCGCTTCGACGACGGCGAGGAGGACATCGCGGCCTACTACAATGTCTGCACCCATCGCGGCTCGCGGCTCTGCGCCAAGGATGGTCGCGGCAAGCTTCTGGTCTGCCCCTACCATGCCTGGTCGTTCAGGCTGACCGGCGAGTTGCAGTCACGGCAGGATCTACCGGAAAGCGTCGATCCGGAAGCGCTGGGACTGCACCGCGTGCCCTGCAAGCATTTCGGCGGCCTCGTGTTCTGCGGCCTTGATGCCAATTCGCTGCCCGACATCCAGCCTGTCGCGGACGGGCTGACCGGCGGCTTGCGCGAAAACGGCCTTGACCGTGCACGCATCGTCGCGCGCAAGAACTATCTCACCAAGGCGAACTGGAAGCTGGTGCTCGAGAACTTCCTCGAATGCTATCACTGCCGGCCGGCTCATCCCGAATATTACCGCGTCAACGGCCATGTCAAAGTGACCGCGACCCGCGACGCCGACAAGGCGGTCGAGTGGCAGAATGAAATCGAGGCCTGGCACAGCGTCATCGGCGATGCCGAGTTCCACAAGGGCGCGTGGCAGGCTGGCGACCTCGACACGATGCCGTTTGCCATGCACCGCAAGCCGATCGGATCCGGCCGCAACACGCTGTCCAATACGGGTGAGGGGGTCTCATGCCTGATGGGCGGCCGTCACGCCTATGATGGTGGCGAAAGCGGCTTCCGCCTCGGACGCCTGTCGTTTGCAAGTGCTGCCAATGATTATGTCACGCTGTTCCAGATGATACCGCGCAGCGCCACGGAAACCGACGTCATTCTGACCTGGCTCGTCGACAAGGACGCCGATGGCGACATCGACGCCGATGCGATCAGCTGGATGTGGGACGTCACCACGGTGCAGGACAAGAAGATCACCGAGGACAATGCCGACGGCATCATGTCGCGCGCCTACCGGCCGGGTCCCTATACGCCGCTGGAAAGCCAGACCTCGTTCTTCGTGCAGACCTATCTGTCAGAACTGCGTTCACTGATCACCGGCACGCGCGGCGCACCGCTCAGCCAGTGGTCTGCACCGAAGGAACTTTTCGCCTCGCCGAAAGCGGCGAGCTGCAACACGCGCCGCTGACCCGCAGCCGAAGATGCCTCTTTGAGGCGTCGCATTCCGATGCCATATGAAGGTGGCCGACGGAATGTTGCGGGAGAGGTGGTCATGACCAAAGGTTCGGATCTGTTCGTCGCGGCCCTCGAGAACGAAGGGGTCGAGCGGATTTTCGGCATTCCGGGCGAAGAAAATCTCGACATCGTCGAATCCATCCGCCGCTCCTCGATCCAGCTGATCCTGACCCGCCACGAGCAGGCAGCCGCTTTCATGGCCGCCACCTATGGCAGGCTTACCGGCAAGCCGGGTGTGTGCATCACCACGCTTGGCCCGGGCGCGCTCAACCTTTCGACCGGTTCGGCCTATGCGCTGCTCGGCGCGATGCCGATGATCATGATCACCGGCCAGAAAGGCATCCTGTCATCCCGGCAGGCGCGCTTCCAGATCGTCGACATCGTCGCGGCGATGAAGCCGCTGACCAAGCTGTCGCGTCAGATCGTCTCGCCGAAGATGATCCCCTCGTTGGTTCGCGAAGCTTTCCGTGTCGCCCAAGAAGAGCGTCCCGGCCCCGTACATCTTGAATTGCCGGAAGACATTGCGGCGGCCGAGTGTGAACCGGTAGCACTCGTGCCAACGCATCCGGTCGAACTGCCGCTGGCCAGCCCGGGCGCGCTTGATCGCGCCGCCCGTATGATCATGGAAGCCAGGCGTCCGCTGCTGATGTTTGGTGCGGCGGCGTCCCGACCGCGCGTGACTCCCGATGTCGCCCAGTTCGTGCTGCGGACGCAAATTCCCTATTTCACCACGCAGATGGGCAAGGGCACCGTGCCTGGCGGCACGGAGCTCTATATGGGAACGGCAGCCCTTTCGGAGCGCGACTATGTGCACGAGGCCATCGAACAGGCCGATCTGATCATCACCATCGGTCACGACACGGTGGAGAAGCCGCCCTTCATCATGGGGGCAAAGGGGCCGAAGGTCATTCATGTCGGCTACCATTCAGCCGATGTCGAGCAGGTCTATTTCCCGCAAGCCGAAATCGTCGGCGACCTCGGTCCTTCGCTGGCGCTGCTGGCCGACCGCATCGAGGGCAAGGTCCCCAATGCACAGGCCTTGCTGCCGCTGCGGGAAGGCATTCTGAGCCGCATCGCCGCGCGCGCCACCGAAGATCGCTTCACGCCGCAGCGCATCGTGCATGACGTGCGCGCCGTGATGCCGCCGGACGGGATCCTCGCCCTCGACAATGGCATGTACAAGATCTGGTTCGCGCGCAACTACCGGACGCGCATGGCAAACACGATCCTGCTCGACAATGCGCTGGCCACCATGGGCGCGGGCTTGCCGTCGGCGATGATGGCGGCACTGCTCTATCCGCAGCGCCGTGTCATGGCCATCTGTGGCGATGGCGGCTTCATGATGAACAGCCAGGAACTGGAGACCGCCGTCAGGCTCAAGCTCAATCTCGTCGTTCTGCTGCTCGAAGACCATGCCTATGGCATGATCCGCTGGAAGCAGGCGGTCGACGAATTTCCGGATTTCGGCATGACCTTCGGCAATCCCGACTTCGTCAGATATGCCGAGGCCTATGGCGCCAGGGGGACCAGGGTTACGGAGATCGCCGACTTGCGGCCGGCGCTGGAACAGGCCTTCACCGGCGGCGGCGTGCACCTCGTCGTCGTGCCCATCGACTATTCCGAAAACACCAGGGTGCTCGTCGACGAACTGCGCGAGCGGCTGCCGGCGCCGCAGACGCCCTGACGGCGGCAAAGCCGCCGTCAGGATTGCCTGGAGCCGTTGCCGGAGCTCCTACAGCTTGCAGTAAGGCGTGACCGGCGCGATGGTGCCGAAATCCTTGGCGATTTCATAGCTGATGCCGTCTGCGGCCGCCTTGCCGACATAGGAATGGCAGAGCGTGTGGTTGTTGCTGGCATCGACCCGGATCTTGCCTTGCGGCGCGTCGAACTCGATCGTCGGCAGCGCCTTGAGCACATCATCGTCCTTCAGCGATCCGGCCTTCTCGGCGGCCAGGGCGTAGAGATGCAGGCCGTTGTAGCCGGCCTCGCCGATGCCGTTGACCATCTTCTCCTTGCCGAACTTCTCGCGGAAGCTCGCGATGAACTTCTTGTTGACCGGATTATCGAGCGCCATCCAGTAAGGCTGCGGTGCGTAGGTGCCGGCCGCAACGCCGGGCGGCAGCGCGTCCTTGTTGAAGACCTCGTCGAGCGGCGCGATCAGCGGCTGCTTGATGTCGAAAGAGCGATACTGCTTGAGCTGCGTGACCGCGTCATTGCCGACCACCATCGACCACACGACGTCGGGCTTCAGCGACTTGATCTTCTGGAAGGCCGGGCCGAAATCCGTGGTGCCGAACGGATAATAGTCGGCGCCGATGATCTTGCCGCCGGCCTTTTCGTAAGCCGCCGTGATCGCCTCGGTCATCTTCTGCGGCCAGGCATAGTCGGAAGCCATGACATAGATCGTCTTGCCGAGCGTCTCGGCCACCCATGGCATCATCGGGTCGACCTGCTGCATCGGGATCGGGCCGGTGGCGACGAAGTAGCGGTTGCATTCGCCGCCTTCGAAATTGGTCGGGTAGAAGAACAGCTTCTTGGCCTTCGAGGTCACCGACAGCGTAGCACTTCGCTCCGGCGAAATGATCGTGCCCATGACCACGTCGACCTTGTCTTCGTTGATGAGCTTGCGCGCCTTGTCGATGGAACCCTTGGTCGTGGTCTGGTTGTCCTCGATGAACAACTCGACCTGGCGCCCGCCAATGCCATTGGCGGCGTTCAGTTCGGCGGCGGCGAGCTTGTAGCAATTGAGCAGCGTCTCGCCGAGGATCGCCTGCAGCCCGGTGATCGGGATCGACAGGCCGACCTTGACGGTGTCGGCGGCGCGCAGGACCGACGGCGCACCGACCATGGCGAAAGCGGCCGCGGCGCCGCCGGATTTCAAGACAGTTCTTCTGCTTATCATTGTTGTGTTCCCTTCCAGTCCCAGACGCGCCCCATGCACGCCTTACAAGTCAACAAGCTCCCAGGCGCGCTTCAGGCGCGCCCTATAGGGCCAACAGGTCCTTCAGCAGGGTCTCGTCGGCGAACGCCTCCGGCGCGCCTTCATGGACGATCCTGCCCTTCTCCATCACCAGGCAGCGGTCCGATGCCTTGAGAACGAGATCGAGATTCTGCTCGACCAGTACGATCGCGATGCCGCGTTCGCGCGCGATGCGCGGCACCAGCTCGGCGATCGACTGCACGATGTTCGGCTGTATGCCTTCCGAAGGCTCGTCGAGCAGCAGCACCGACGGCAGGCCGCAGAGCGCGCGGCCGATCGCCAGCATCTGCTGCTGGCCGCCTGAAAGCGTGCCTGCGATCTGTGCTTCGCGTTCGCGCAGGATTGGAAAATAGCCGAAGATGTCGGCCGGAATGCCGCCGTCGCCACGGTCCTTGGCAGCGCGGGTGCCGACCTCCAGGTTTTGCCGCACCGTTAGCTGGTTGAAGATCCCGCGCCCCTGCGGCACATGCGCAATGCCTGCCCGCGCGCGGCGGAAGGCCGGCGCGTTCGTGAGGTCCTTGTCACCGAGAACCACCGCGCCACCGCTCGCTCGCAAGCCGCCGGCGATGACGCGCAGCAGCGTCGTCTTGCCGGCGCCGTTACGGCCGAGCAGGCCGACGACTTCGCCCGGCGCGACACTGAGGTCGATGCCGTTCAGCACCGGGAGCGGGCCGTAGCCGGCCGACACCGCCATTGTCCGCAGCATGATCAGCGCCTCCCCAGATAGACATCGCGGACCATTTCGTCGGTCTCGATGTCATGGAAAGGACCGCTGCGCAGGCGGCGTCCCTGATGCAGCACCAGCGTCTCGCAGTTCAGCGCCCGTACGAAGCGGATATCGTGTTCGACGGCGACGATCGAGAACTCGCCCTTTAGGCGTAGCAGCATATCGGCCGTCGCCAGCGTCTCCTGCGGCGTCATGCCGGCGGTGGGTTCGTCGAGCAAAAGCAACCGCGGCTCGATTGCCAGCGCCATGCCGATCTCCAGCCATTGCTTCTGGCCATGCGCGAGTTCGCCGGCCGGTGTGGCGGCGCGATTGCTCAGCGCGACCAATTCCAGCAATTCGCCAACCGGGCGCACAGGCGAGGGCGCCCCCCAGCGGGCGACCTTCACATTGTCTTCCACCGAGAGGCTCGGGAAGACGGACGGGATCTGGAACTTGCGCGCGATGCCGAGCCGGGCGATGCGATGCAGCGGCAGGCCGGCTATGTCGTGGCCGAGGAAGCGCACGCTGCCGCTGGTCGGGCGCAGCGTACCGGTCAACACATTGAGGAAGGTGCTTTTGCCGGCGCCGTTCGGGCCGATGATGCAGCAGAGTTCCTTGTCGCGTACAGTGAGGTTCAGGGCCTCCAGCGCCTGCAGCCCGCCAAAGCGGATGCCGACATTTTCGGCCTGGAGCAGGATGTCGCTCATTGTGCGCGCCTCCCGCCTTTGAACAGGGCTTTCAGTCGCGCGTAGATCGACAGGATGCCGTCCGGCAGGACGAAGACGATGATGACGAAGACACAGCCGAGCAATAGCGGCCACAGGCTCGGGTTGAAACTGCTGATCGTCTGCTGCGCACGCTGGATGAAGATGGCGCCGAGCACCGGCCCCAGCAGCGTGCCGCGCCCGCCGACCGCCACCCAGACGATGACTTCCGTCGACAGAAGCAGTCCGGACAAATCCGGTGCCACCAACCCCGCCATGCAGACATAGAGCGCGCCGGCAAGGCCGGCGATCGCCGCCGACAGGACGAAGGTGACGAGCAGCCGCAACGGCGCATTGTGGCCGAGCGCTGCTGCCCGGACTTCATTGTCCTGTATGGCGGTCAGCACCGTACCCCAGCGGCCACGGCTGATCGACCACAGCGCCAGCACGGTCACCGCGACGATGGCCGAGACGAAGATGTAGCTGGGCAGGTCCTGGCTGAGATCGACGTGCAGCCCGCCGACATCGAAGGCAATCGGCGGAATGCCGATCAGCCCGCTGTCGCCGCCGGTGACCGAGCTCCAGGAGACCGCCGCCTGCTGGCAGATGACGCCCATGGCCAGCATGACGATAGTGAAATAGCTGCCACGGATGCCGCCGAAAAACAGGAAGTAGCCGATGATGGCGGAGACCAAGGCCGCACCGGCCACCGCACCGATGATGCCAAGCAGGCTGGCGAAGGAGATCGCATCGTTGAGCGTGATCAGCGCCATGATGTAGCCGCCGATGCCGAAAAACGCAGCGTGGCCGAAACACAGGATTCCAGTGCGGCCCCAGAAGAAGTCGAGGCTCGCGGCGAACAGGCCGAAGATCAGCGCGTCGCGGATCACGGTCAGCTGATACCCGCCGACAAAGAACGGATAGATGATCGCGAGCGCCACGCAGGCGGCGAAGATCAGCAGCCAGTTGCGGTCGCGGGCGATCATCGCGACGCTCCGTTGAACAGGCCGTTGGGCCGAAGCCGGACAGCGACGATGGCCGCCAGCAGCACGACCGCCTGCGCCAGCGACGGCGAGATCTGATAATTGAGGATGCTGGTCAGCCCGCCGACGAAGACGCTGCCGGCGACGAGGCCGCCGATCGAGCCGACGCCGCCGACAATGACGACGAAGAAGGCGTTGGCGAGATAGTTCACCCCCATCTGCGGCAGCACGATCGCCAGCGGCGCGACCAGTCCGCCGGCGAGCCCGGCGATGGCCGCGCCGAAGGTGAAGGCGATGGCGTAGGTGCGCCGCGTGTTGATGCCGACGCCCTCGGCCATTTCTCGGTTCTGGATGACGGTGCGGATGTCGAGACCGAAGGACGTGCGGCTGATCAGCAGGATGACGCCGAGCAAGGTCAGCATGGCGATGCCGATCAGGATCAGCCGATAGGCCGGGTAGACGGTGAAGAAGAGGTCGAGCGTGCCCTCGATAGGCGGCGTCACCGGCTTGGCGCCGAGACCGAAGATCAGTTCCAGCCCTTGCTGCAGGATCAGGCTGACGCCCCAGGTGGCAAGCACAGTTGAGACCGGCCTGGAATAGAGATGGCGGATGATGGCGAATTCGAGGATGCAGCCGATCACCGCGCCGGCGATGGGGGCAGCCGCCAGCCCTAGCCAGAACGAGCCACCCATGCTCTGGACGAAATAGACCGCGAAGGCGCCGACGGTGACGAACTCGCCATGTGCCAAATTGGTCACGTTCATCAGGCCGAAGCTGATCGCCAGCCCGAGCCCGACCAGCATCAGGATACTGATCAGCGTCAGCGCATTGAGCAGCGTGGTGATGACAAAATCCATCGCGTCAGGCCGCACTGGCGAGACGTTGGCGCAGGCCGGCGAGCAGGCCTTCGGCGGCATCGATCACCGCGGCCTGATGAAGCTGCAGGTCTTGCCCGGCCCATTCGTCGATATGGTCCGACAAAGGGTCGACCACTTCGGTACGGTGATTGGCTAGCGTCTCGATGACGGCATGGCCGCAGAACGGCACATAGCCCTCGGAGTAGCCGCCTTCATGGGTCATCATCAGGCGCCCTTGCGAGGTCTCGGCGGCCAGCGCAACCATGCGCGCGGCGAGACGCCTGAAGCATTCGCTGTTGAGCATCATGCGGCCGAGTGGATCGAAGCCGGACGCATCGAAGCCGGAGGCGACGATGACGAGGTCCGGCCTGTAGGCGCGCAGTGCCGGCGCGACAACGCGGTCGAAAGTCGCTTCATAAGCACCGGTTCCGCTGCCGGCCGGCAGCGGGATGTTGATGTTAAAGCCCTCGCCGGCATCTTTCCCGTTGTCGGCCAGCGCACCGCGCCCGGTCGGATAGAGATTGTCCTGGTGCACGGAAATGGTCAGAACCGACGGGTCGGAATAGAACACCGTCTCGGTGCCGTTGCCGTGATGCACATCCCAGTCGACTATCGCCGCGCGCCCGAGCAGGCCTTCATGCTGCAGCCGGCGGACAGCGACGCCAATGTTGGAGAACAGGCAGTTGCCCATCGCCTGGTCGGGCTCGGCATGGTGTCCCGGCGGCCGCGCCAGCGCATAGGCATTGTCGACGCGGCCCGTCAGCACGGCGCGCATCGCGGCATAGGTGGTGCCGGCCGACAGCAGCGCGATGTCAAAACTGTTGAGGCCGATCGGCGCCTGCGGCCCGGCGAAACCGGAGCCGCGTTCGCTGAGCATGCGAATATCGTCGACATGGCGTTGCGTGTGCACGCGCAACAGGTCGTCGACCGAGACCGGCTCGGGGATGATCGGCACCAGATGCCGCGACAGGCCGCTGACCTGGATGAGGTTGTTCAGCCGGCGCTTGGAGCCAGGGGATTCCAGATGCCGGCCGGGTTCCACGAAACGGCCGGGCGGCATCATGTCGGCGCTGGAGCCGGTGTCATGCCACATCAGCTGTTCGTGAAAAACGTAGCCTGTCGCCATCCGCAGCGTCCTCTGAAAACCAGGTGACGCTAGCAGGCTAACGATCAGATGGCCCGACCCGAAAGTGGGGTCGCGCCTCTTATCTATGCCCCTCCTTTCGGAGGGGTATGGGCGCCTGCAGATCCTTGCGCGGCGCGCACCGCCTGCACCCGGTTGGTCACCGCGAGCTTGCCGAAAATGTTCTTCAGATGCCATTTCACCGTGGTCTCGCTCACCGACAACGCCAAGGCGATATCGCGGTTGGACATGCCCTCGGTGAGATAGCGCAGCAGTTCGGCCTCGCGCTGGGTGAGCTGTTCCTTCTCGGCGGCTGGTGCGGTCAGTTTGCGTGTCGCGACAGGCATCGCCTGCGCGGCATCGATGATGCGCGACGCATAGGCTGACAGTGCGGGATCGGTCTTCGCCTGGGCCGCGCGCAGCCGCATCAACCCTTCGACAACAGGCCTTCCCTCGTCGACGAAAGAACGGATGAAGCCGGAGGGTTGGGCGAGACGCAACGCATTGAGGAGATTGCGGTCTGCCTCGCGTTGGTCGTGGGCAGCGCTGGCCGCTTTGGCGCGCAGGATCAGCGCCAATATATGGCGGCGCATGCGCCCGCTGTCTTTCGTGCGCTCGAGCAGCGCGTCGAAAACCCCCGCGGCAGCGGCATAGGATTTCTCGGCCGTCAGCAGGCGGCCCTCGGCAAAGAACTCGAACTCGTTGGCGGTAGTGATGACCACCGAAGCCTCGGTCCCTTCGCCCCGATGCTCGGCCAGCAGCGCACGCGCCTCGGCAATACGGTTCTGGTCGAGCAGCACACGTATGCGGTCATGCACGATCATCGATGCCAGGCGGCGATACACCGTGCCGTGTACGCGTTGATAGACGCGTTCAAGCATATCCAGTGCCGCTTCGGTGCGACCGGTCAGCTGCAGCACGCGGGCATAGGTCGGCACGCTGGCCAGGGGATAGACGATGACCGCCGCGCCCTCGATCTGCGGTCCGAGATTCTCGACCAGGGTCAGCGCTTCGCCCGACGCATTGGTCTCATAGGCAAGTTCCGCAAGCAGCGTGCCGGCCAGGGCCTCGGCATAGGAGTTTGCACCGATCCGCGCCCGAGCCTCGATGATCGCGTTGCGCAGCAGCCGCTCGGCGGCGGGCAAGCGGCCCGCCGAACGCTCGATCACGGCCATGTAGCAATTGGCAATGGTGACGCCGAGCAGGCTGCCGCTTCGCTCATGCGCCCGGCGTGCCGCATCGATCGCGGCGCGGGCACCTTCAAGGTCACCCAGCGCGTAGAGGTTGTAGCCGATGACATTGGCGGTCGCGCCCTCCATGAACCAGGCATCTGGCGCGATGACGCGCAGGGCCGCAAGGGCTGTGTCGCGCGCCTGATCGAACTGCTCCAGCGTGCTGTGAACGGCGGCGGCGAGAACCACGAGCTCGGCCTCGATCGTTGTGCCGGTCATCGTGCCCGGGTCGTTGCTGTCGGTCGGTCCGGCTTCGACCAGCTTGCGCGCATTGCTCAGCGTCTGTTGGGCAATCTCCGGCTGGCTGCTGTGCACCGCCAACCACAGCACGACCAGCTGCAGCCGAATGCGCTGGTCGATCAGCTTCCTCGGCAGCAGTGCCAGCAGCTGGCGCACGTAGAGAAGCTGGCACTGGGCGATGAGGTCGAGCGCATTGTTCTCCACGAACACCGCCGCGCGGGCCTGGTCGCCGGCGGCCAGCGCGTGCCCGATCGCCTCTGTCAGCATCTTGCGCTCGCCGAACCATTCGGCGGCCGCCAGATGCAGCGGCGCGATCATCTCCGGTTCGCGCCGTTCCATTTCGCGGCTGAGGAAATCGCGGAACAGATGATGGAAGCGGAACCAGCGCCGCTCTTCGTCGAGCGGCACCAGGAACAGGTTGCGCGTCTCGATCTCGGTGATCGCCGCTTCGGCGTCGGCCGCGCGCATCACCGCCCGGCAGGCCTCGGCGCTGAAGCGTTCGAAGATCGAGCTGTAGAGCAGGAATTTTGCGATCGCCGGCGGCAGTTCCAGGAACACTTCGCCCATCAGGAAGTCGGCGACGTTTCGGTTGGCGCCGGTAAAATTGCCGATGACGGTTTCCGGTGCATGCGCGGCACTCAGTGACAAAGAGGCCAGTTGCAGGCCGGCGGCCCATCCTTCGGTGCGCGAGCACAAGGTCTCCACCGTGCCGCTGCTGACGCTCAGGCCCAACTTGTCGTTGAAGAAAGCTTCGGCCTCGGACGAGGCGAAACGCAAATCGTCGGGGCCGATTTCGAAAACGTCGCCAAGCACCCGGAGCTTGCCGAGCTGCAGGTCGGGCAGGCTGCGTGAGCCGATGACGAAAGCAACATTTTCCGGCGCCTGCCGGGTCAGGCGCTCCATGAACCGCTTCACCGCCGGCGCCTCGACGGCGTGGTAATCGTCGAAGAACAGGGTGATGTCGGCCTCGCGCGCCGCCAGACCCGCCACAAGTGCCGCGAGCACGACATCGAGCTGCGGGATGGGGCTCGACTGGAAGGCAAGGTCGAGTTCCGCCGGGCTCTGGACCAGATGGCGCAGCGCGCCCACCAGATGCGATAGGAAGGCGCCCTCATCATTGTCCGTCGCCTCGCAGGACAGCCATGCCGTCAGCCTGCCGTGGCGTGCGATTTCCGCAGCCCATTGCGCCATCGTCGTCGATTTGCCGAAGCCGGCGGGCGCGGCGAACAGCACGATGCGGGTGTCGATATGACGCTCCAGCGTCGACAGAATGGTCTCGCGGCGCACCCATCGGCGATGGTGCGGCGACGCTTGGCTGACGGATTGCGGAGCTGTTCTCATCTAGGTCCGCACAGCCTGTAGCTCTCTGGGGGAGAGTCGCCGCAGCCGCTCCACTCCGCTTCGATCAGCGGAATTTGCGGTGCGGCATCGCGCGGCAAGGTTCCCTTGATACGGGGATCGTCGACGATCTCAAATCCGGTAGCGAAGGGCACGAACCCGCAGGCGCTGTAGAATCCGATGACGCTGTGATGATCGAAGCTGCTTGTATGCAGCCAGATGCGGCTCGGGTTGAGACGCCATGCGAGCTCCAGTGCCCCGGCCATCAGCCGTTTGCCGAAACCGCGGCCGGTCAGGGACGGGAACAGGCCGAAATAGGTGATCTCGATCTCGTTACTGTCGGCGACGAAGAACTCGACCATGCCGAGATGCGCGCCGGTTTCGCCGTGGCCGTAGTAGAGATGCTGGCGCGGGTCGGCGAAATGCTCGGTGATTTCGGCATCGGACATTTCGGAAACGCGGTCCCACAGCCAGGGTGCGCCGATCTCGAGAAAGATCGCCCGGTAGGAAACGCAATCGGGCGTCGTGATCCGTGTCATGCCCAAGGGGCGCGCGAGATCCGGCTGCGGCGTGCGCGCTTCCATCCAGGTCACCGCATTGGCAAGCTTGCCAGCCGGCAGGCGATGGTAGCCAATGGCGAGATCGGTGATTTCGGCGGGCATCGTGTCTTCTGTGATCAACGCATTCCCTCGTCATGTCTTCCAGAGATAGCAGTATCGGCTTGCTGCATCCGATGCCAACTCTCCAAGACCATGGCAGCATCGAACGGCAAGTCCTGGACTGAAAGTTTGGCGCGCATGCCTCTTGCATTTCACAGGAATGGCATATGAGATATGATACACCATCCAGATGAAAGTAAAATATGATGCCTGAGCGGATTGCGGATGAGGCCATTCTGAGGGCAGTCGATGATGGCTTCGCCCGACAGGTCGCGTTTCTGCAAGACCTCGTGCGCTTTCCCTCCCAACGTGGCGAGGAACACCCCGCGCAGTCGTTTATGGCCGCCGCCTACGAGGCGGATGGCTACGCGGTCGACATGTGGCGCGTCGATGTCGACGTGATTCGCAACCTGCCGGGTTTTTCACCCGTGGCGGTCTCTTACGACGATGCCTTCAACGTCGTTGCTACCCACACGCCGCGAAACGCGACCGGCCGCTCGCTGATCCTCAACGGCCATATCGATGTCGTTCCGACCGGACCGCTCGACCGCTGGGTGCGCGATCCCTACGATCCGGCGATCGAGGATGGCTGGATGCATGGCCGCGGCGCCGGCGACATGAAGGCCGGCCTGTCCGCCTGCCTCTATGCGCTGAGCGCCTTGCGTAGCCTTGGCTATCAGCCGGCCGCGAACGTGTATCTCCAGTCGGTGGTCGAGGAGGAATGCACCGGCAATGGCGCGCTTGCATGCCTGCAGCGCGGCTATCGCGCCGACGCCGCCTTCATTCCCGAACCGCTGGAGCCGCGGCTGATGCGGGCGCAGGTCGGGCCGATCTGGTTCAGGGTCGAGGTCGACGGCGATCCGCAGCATGCGTCGGGTGCATTTTCGGCCGGCGCCAATGCCATCGAAAAGGCCTTCGTCATCATTCAGGCGCTGAAGCAGCTCGAAATCGTCTGGAACGCGCGCAAGGTCGATGACAGGCATTTCCATGATCACCCGCATCCGATCCGCTTCAACCTCGGCAAGATCGAAGGCGGCGAGTGGACATCGAGCGTTCCGGCGCGCTGTGTCTTCGAGATGCGCGTCGCCACCTATCCCGGCCAGAGGCTCGAAGACGCCAGGGCCGAGCTCGAGGCCTGCATTGCCGATGCGGCGCGCGCCGATCCGTTCCTGGCCAACCGACCACCCAAGATGACCTACAATGGCTTCATGGCCGAGGGCTATGTGCTGGAGGGCGCCGACGAGATGGAAGCGGTGCTGCGCCGCAGCCATACCGCCGTGTGGGGCGAGCCGCTGACGGAACACGTCACCTCGGCGACCACCGATGCACGTTTCTTCGGCCTCTATGCCGACACGCCGGCGATCGTCTACGGCCCGATCTGCCGCATGCCGCATGGCTATGACGAGGCCGTCGATCTCGACTCGGTGCGCAAGGTCACCCAGACGATCGCGCTGTTCATCGCCGACTGGTGTGGCCTCGAACCTATCGAGGCTAAGCCATGAATGCGGCGGTGCCCGATGCGTTCGGCGAAACACTCGCCGAGGACGCACCGGATGTCTCCACGGCCGACGCGCTCGCCATCCTGCGCCGGCACTACGGGCTGACCGGCACCGCGCGTCCGCTGCCTGGCGAACGCGACCACAATTTCCATGTTCAGACCGACGGCGAGGGCGAGTTCGTCCTGAAGATCTCCCATCCGGCGGAAGAAGCTGGCTTCACCGATTTCCAGAACAAGGCGCTCGACCACATCCTTGCGGTCGACCCCACCTTGCCGGTTCCCTCGGTGCGCAAAAGCCTCGAGGATGAGGCGCAGTTCGCGGTTAGAGTCGCTGGATCGGCGCCGCGCATCATCCGGCTGGTGACCTATCTGCCCGGTCAGTTGCTGTCGCGCTCGCCGACTTCCGAGGCGCAGGATCGCAATCTCGGCATCTTCCTCGCCCGCCTTGGCAGGGCGCTGCGCGGCTTCTTCCACCCGGCCGCCGGCAGCGACCTGCTCTGGGACATCCGCAAGGTCGCCAAGACACGGCCGATGATGGCGCACATCACTGATCCGACTCGGAGGGCGATGGTCGAGCGCGCGATCGACTCCTTCGAGCAGCATGCAGCGCCGGTTATTCCCACCTTGCGCGCGCAGATCGTCCACAACGACATGAATTCCTACAATGTGGTGATGGATGCTTCGCGGCCGGAGGTCGTCAGCGGCATTCTCGATTTCGGCGACATGATCCATTCGCCGCTGATCTGCGACCTCGCCATCGGCGCCGTCTACCGCTGGCCGGCGGAAGGCCATCCGCTGGCACCGGCGGCGCGCTTTGTCGCAGGTTATCAGTCGCTCCAACCACTGGAGGAGGAAGAGATTGGCATTCTCTTCGATCTGATCCGTGCCCGACTTGCGCTCATCGTCAACATCGCCAGCTGGCAGGCCCAGCGTTTCCCGGCCAAGCGCGACTACGTGCTGCGCCTCGCCACCGAAGTCTGGGCTTCACTCGAACGGTTGAACGGCCTGTCGTCCACCGATGCCCGCCGCTATTTTCTCGACCATTCCAATCCGGAGTAGATGCTCGTGTCCCAGTCCTCGCCATACCCCGCAAATGCCGACGCGGCTGCATCGGAGCGCGCGCTGCTCGAACGCCGCGCCACGCTGCTCGGGCCGACCTACCGCACCTTCTACCGCAACCCTATTCATCTGGTGCGCGGCAGCGGTGTGTGGCTCTACGATGCCCAGGGCCGCAAGTTCCTCGACGCCTACAACAACGTCGCCTCGGTCGGCCACTGCCATCCGCGCGTCGTCGAGGTGCTTTCGAGGCAGGCCGCAACGCTCAACACCCACACACGCTATCTCAGCGAGATCATCCTCGATTACGCGGAAAAGCTTCTCGGCACCGTTCCGGTCCATCTCGGCCACGCCATGTTCACCTGCACCGGCAGCGAGGCGAACGACCTTGCCATCCGCATTGCCCAGCATTCCAGCGGCGGCACCGGGGTGATCATCACCGATTTCGCCTATCACGGCGCCACCATAGCGACGGCGCAACTGTCGCCGGCGGCGGTCGGGGCAAAGGGGGTGCCAGCGCACCACCGCACGGTGGCAGCGCCGGACACGTTCCGCGACCATGGCCGGGCCGCGCATGATTTCGCCGGAAATGTCGCCGCTGCCATAGAGGACATGCGAGCAAAAGGCATCAAGCCGGCGGCGCTGCTTCTCGACTCGGCCTTTTCCAGCGACGGCATTTTCTTTCCCGATGCGAAGGTGATGCGCGAGGCAGCCGATCACGTCAAAAAGGCCGGCGGCATCGTCATCGCCGATGAGGTCCAGTCCGGCTTCGGCCGGCTTGGCCAGGGCATGTGGGGCTTCGCAAACTATGGCATCGAGCCTGACATCGTCTCGATGGGCAAGCCGATCGGCGATGGGCACCCGATGGGCGCCGTGCTCGTGCGGCCGCAGCTTGTCGCCTCCTTCGGTTCGAACACCGGCTACTTCAACACCTTCGGCGGCAACCCGGTCGCGGCCGCTGTCGGCCTCGCCGTTCTCGATGTCATCGAAGGCGAGGGGCTGATCGAGAATGCGCGCAATGTCGGCGCCTATACGAGTGAACTGCTGCGCGCCCTGCAGGGCCGGCACGGCGCGGTCGCTGATGTCAGGCACAACGGCCTCTATTTCGGCGTCGAGCTGACGGCGGACGGCGATGAGGCTCTGGCCGCCACCAAGACATCGGCGGTCGTCGAAGCCATGCGCGAGGACGGCGTGCTGATCTCGTCCTGCGGTCCGCGCGGCAATGTGCTGAAGATCAGGCCGCCACTGCCCTTTGCCAGGGACAATGCCGAGCAACTGGCCGAGACGCTCGATCGCGCTCTGTCGAACTGGTGATCGGAGCGGCCCGCGTATGCTGAAGCTTGAACATCAAACCCTGAATGACCGCGCCTATGGCGCGCTCAAGCAGGAGCTGATTTCCGGTGGCTTCAGCCCGGGCCAGGCGCTGGTCATACGCAAGCTCGCCGAGACGTTCGGCATCTCGACGACACCGATCCGCGAGGCGCTGCAGAGGCTTGTCGCCGAGCGGCTGCTCGAGATGCAGAACAACCGCTCGGTCATCGTGCCGTTGCTGTCCGCGCCTGCCTTCGAGGAGCTGACGCGCATCCGCATCGCCGTCGAGGGACTGGCGGGCGAGATGGCGGCGACCAGGATGAGCAAAAGCGGGCTGGCTGACATCCAGGCGACGCTCGCCGGCATGCAGCGTGCCATCGAGGCCGGCGACGCCAGGGCCTATCTCTCATTGAACGAGGCGTTCCACTTCGCCATCTACCAGCATGCCGGCGCGCCGATCCTTTTGAACATGATCCGCGACCTCTGGGGGCGGGTCGGGCCTTATCTCAAGCTGCTGATGCAGGCCGATCGCTACATCCCGCAGTCCAACGACGCGCATCGCAAGATCGTCGCCGCACTGGAGCAGCGCAGCGGTCCCACTGTGCGGATTTTCATAGAAGAGGACATCGCCGTGGCGGCCGCTGTGCTGTCTGCAAACCTTGACACTGCCAGGGAGCCGTCGGCCTAGCTCGTCCCGTCCAGCCGGTCGCGCAGCATGCTCCAGCCGAGCAGCATGTTGGGCGCGTGCCGCAGCACGGCGTGGAACGGTATTGGCGCCGGCGGCGCGAAGGGCAGCGGCAGGTCGCGGGCGTCGGTGCCGGCGGCCCAGTCGGCCAGAACCTTGCCCATCGCCGTCGTCATGGCGATGCCGCGCCCGTTGCAGGCGCGACCGGCGATCAGTCCCGGACCGAGGTCGATCAGGTGCGGCAGGAAATCCGGTTCGACCGCGGCCATTCCCGACCAGCTATAGGCGAGTGGCGGCAGGTCGGGCAGGTCGAGATGCCGGCCAAGCCTTCGCCAGATCGTCTGGGGTACGCGCGTGTCGGCACCGGTGCCAAGGATATGCATGCCGCCGCTGATCAGCCGGTTTTCGGCGTCGAAGCGGAAAGTGAACAGATTGCGCCTGGTGTCGCCGACACCTTGCCCACCGGGAAGCAACCGGCTGCGCACTTCACGAGGCAGCGGCGCTGTTGCGATCTGGAAAACCTTGAGCGGGAAATAGGTTCGCTGCAATGACGGATTGAGGGACCGGCCATAGGCGTTGGTGGCGATCAGCACCTTGCCCGCGCGTACTGAGCCAGATGGCGTTTTCAGCATCCAACCATCGGCTGTCCGATCAACCGAGGTGACGCGCGTCTGCTCGAAGATCTTCGCGCCGGCCTTCTCCGCCGCATCCGCGAGCCCGCGCGCATAGGCGACCGGATTGAGCACGCCGCCGGAACGATCCATCCAGCCGCCGACATAGCCTGGCACGCCGGTCAGTGTTTCGATTTCCTGCCGATCCAATGTGGCTGCCGGCCGGCCACGCTGCGCCCATTGCCCGGCACGTGATTTGACCTTCTCGAGGGCGGCAGGCGAATGCGCCGGCTGGATCCATCCGTTCTGCACGGCGTCGCAGTCGATGCCGTGCTGCCGGATCAGGCGGAAAACCAGGTCGGCGCTGCCGGCGGCGAAATCGATCAGCCTTTCGCCGCGCGACGGTCCGAGATGGGCCAGTATATCGACCGGGTCCATCTTGGCGAAGTTCGGCACGACGAAGCCAGCATTCCTGCCGGTTGCGCCCCAGGCGATGAATTCGGCTTCGAGAACGGCGACGGAAAGGCCTTTGCCGGCGGCGTGCAGCGCGGTTGAAAGGCCCGAAAAGCCGCCGCCGACAATGGCCAGGTCGACATCGAGCTTACCCTGCAGCGCCGGCCGTTCGCGGCGGTCGCGGCTGACGGCAAGCCAGAGTGAAGCGCCATGCGCTTCCTGCCGAACCGCGGCATTCATGACGGGGAAACGCTTTTGGCCGTAGTCACCTTCGTCCGCTTGCCGAGCCAAGGCCGCCGTGGCCTGTCGCCGAACAGCCCGTTCGGCCGGACCAGCAGGATAACGCAGAGCATGACGCCGATGGCGGCGATCTGCAGCGCGGCGGCACGAGCCTGCTGTTCCGGCGGGAAGAGGATGCTGGTCAGCGTGCCCGACCCAGCCCATATCGCCCAGACCAGGATGCTGCCGACGACGGCGCCGAGATTGCTGCCCGAGCCGCCGACGATCAGCATCACCCAGACCTGGAAAGTCAGGATCGGCAAATAATTGTCCGGCGCGATGAAGCCGGTGAAATGCGCCTGCAGTGCACCGGCCAGCGCCATGATGGCGCCGCCCACGGCAAAGGCCTGGACTCGGTAGAAACGCGCGCTCTTGCCAAGCGAGATCGCCGCCCGCTCATCCTCGCGTAGCGCCTTCAGCACGCGGCCCCACGGGCTGCGCGACAGATGTTCCAGAGCGAAATAGGCGACCAGAGTCACCGCCGCGACCACGGCAAGGTTCGACAGGTTGAACAGCAGCGGCGTCTCGGCAAGGCTGCCGAAGGGGCGCGGGATGAAGCCGATGCCGAACGGGCCGCCGGTCAGTTTCTGCGCGTTGAGCGCGACCAGTTGCACGACGACGGCGACGCCGAAGGTGGTGATCGCCAGATAGTCGGACCTGAGCCGCAGCGTCGCCATGCCAGTTAACGCCGCGGCAATGCCGCCGACGACCATGGCGCCCGCCCAGCCGACAACGATCGGCAGGCCAAGGCCACCCAGCCGCGCGGCGTCGTCGGGAGTGGTCAGCAATGCCGAGGTGTAGGCGCCGATGGCGACGAAGCCGGCAAGGCCGACATTGAACAGGCCGGTCAGGCCCCACTGCAAATTGAGCCCCAGCGTGACCAGCGAAAAGATCAGCGCGGTGGTCAGGAAGAAGGCGCCGTAGCCGATCAGATCCATCAGCGTTCCCTCACACCAAACAGGCCGATCGGCCGCACGAACAGCACCGCCATCAGGATGATGAAGGAGACGGCGGCGCGCCATTCGGCGCCGATCAGCTGCACGGCACCGGCCTCGGCGAGCCCGATGATCAGGCCGCCGAGCACGGCGCCGGGGATGCTGCCGATGCCGCCGAGAATGGCGGCGGCAAACATCGGCAGCAGCATGTCGAAGCCCATGAACGGGCGGATCTGCACCAGGATGCCGATCATCACGCCGGCCACGCAGGCCAGCGCCCCGCCGATGACCCAGGTGACGCGCACCACGCTGGCGACGTCGATGCCGACGATGCGGGCCAGTGCCGCGTTCTGGCTCAGGGCCTGCATCGAGCGGCCGGTCTGCGTGCGCGTCATCAACAGATGCACGGCGAGCACCAGCACCGCGGTCAGCAGCAAAAGCGCGATCTGGTCTGATGTGATGCGGATGCCGAAGCCGACCGGCATGGCGATCTGGATCGCCCGGCTGAAATAGGTCGGCCGCGAGGTGAAGGTGAATTCGAGCAGGCTTCTCAGCGCCATCGAGGCACCGAAGCTCGCCATCACCACGATGATCGCCTGGCCTTGCGAGCGCAGCCGCGAAAACAGCACCTTGTCGAGCAGCAGCGCCAGCAAAGCGGTGAACGCCATGCCGACGACCAGCGCGACAATCAGCGGCCAGCCGAAGGACAGCGGTGCGATCGGTGCCACCTTGCCGACTGTCGCGCCGATGGCGCTGACGACGGCCAGCGTCGCATAGGTGCCCCAGGCCATGAAGTCGCCATGGGCAAAGTTCGAGAAGCGCAGGATCGAATAGGTAAGCGTCACGCCGATGGCGCCCAAGCCGATCATCGAACCCGTCAGCAATCCGTCGACGACAAATTGCAGGCTCATGCCCCACCTCCTGTGCCGGACTTGCGGGGGCGCTGGCCGAGATAGAGTTCGGCGACCACCGGATCGTTCCACAGCTCGGAAGCAATGCCCTCGTGCCGGTCTTTGCCTTCGACCAGCACATAGGCGCGGTCGCCGATGGCGAGCGCTGCCTTGGCATTCTGTTCGACGAGCAGGACAGTGACGCCGGACTTGCGGATGCCGGCCAGCATCTCGAACACCATCGAGACGAATTTCGGCGACAGGCCGGCCGACGGCTCGTCTAGCACCAGCACCTTGGGGTGGACGATCAGCGCCCGCGCAACGGCGAGCATCTGCCGTTGTCCGCCCGAGAGGTTGCCGGCGGCGGTGCGGCGCTGGCGGACGAGATCGGGGAAGGCGGCATACATCTCCTCGATGCGCGCAGGAATTTCGCGCCGCTCAAGGATGCCGCAAGCAACTCTGAGATTGTCCTCGACCGACATCAGTGGGAAGATGTTTTCGGTCTGCGGCACGAAGGCCAGCCCGAGCCGCACCATGGTGTGGGCCGGCGCGGCAGTGATGTCCTTGCCGTCCAGAAACACTGTGCCGCCGGTGATCGGGACGAGGCCGGCGATGGCCTTGATGAAGCTAGACTTGCCGGCGCCGTTGGGGCCGAGCACCACGACGATCTCGCCCTTGGCGACGGTGATCGAGGCGCCGCGCACGATCGGCACGCCGGGCTCGTAGCCGGCTTCGAGGTCGCGGACATCGAGAACGATCTCGCTCATGCCGCGCCTCCGAGATAGGCCTCGATGACGCGCGGGTCGCGAGCGACCTCTTCGGCCGTGCCTTCGCTGAGCAACTGGCCGCTCGCCATGACGAGGACGCGATGGCAGAGCCGCGTCACCATGTCGATATTATGCTCGATCAGCAGGAAGGTGATACCGCGCGCATTGATGTCGCGGATGCGGTCGATGATGACTTCGAGCAGCGTCGCGTTGACGCCGGCCGCCGGTTCGTCGAGCAAGATGATCGCCGGATCGGCCATCATCACGCGGGCGAGTTCGAGCAGCTTGCGCTGGCCGCCGGAAAGCACGCGCGCCGGCTCATGCGCGAGATGGGCGAGGGCGACCAGTTCCAGCAGTTCAAGCGCCTTTGTCCTGGCGGCCCTTTCCTGCGCGGCGACGCGCCATGGCGTGACGAAATTGGCAAGCAGCTTTTCGCCGGCCTGACCCTGTGCCGCCAGCATGATGTTTTCGATCAGCGTCAGGTTGGGCAGCGGGCGCGGTATCTGAAACGTGCGGCCGAGACCGCGTCCGATGCGCAGATGTGCTGCTTCGCCCGAGACGCGCGCGCCGTTGAGAAGGATTTCGCCGCTGGTCGGCAATATGCTGCCGGCAAGCAGGTCGAACATCGTCGTCTTGCCGGCGCCGTTGGGGCCGATGAGGCCGAGGATTTCGCCCGCTTTGACGTTAAACGAGACGTCGTTGACCGCGACAAGGCCGCCGAACCGCCTGACGACATTCCTTGCCGTCAGAACCGGCGCGCGGGTTTCCCCTTGCCGTTTGGTTGCCTCGCTCATCAAACCCTCTGGCCGAAGACGATCGCTGCCGCCTCCTGATTATGATTTGTGATCACACTTGCGTTGATCACGCTATTCGGCTTTAATTTCCTCCGCAAGCCGAAAACCGGCCACGAACGGAATTCCATGCAAAAGGCTGCCATCGAAAAGAACAACGAGGCGATCGCGGCCCAGCTTGCGCCGGTCGGCCGCGAGACCGTGCAGGACCGCGTGTATTCCGAGCTGCGCCGCGCCCTGATTGGCGGCCTGTTCGAACCGAGCCAGGTGCTGACCATCCGTGGCCTGGCTGACGCCTTGGTCACCTCGACCATGCCGGTGCGCGAGGCGCTCGGCCGGCTGATCACGGAAAAGGCGCTGGAGGCGCTGCCCAACCGTTCGGTGCGCGTGCCGCCGATCACGCTGGAACGCCTCGACGATCTCCTGCGGGCTCGCATCCTGATCGAGGGCGAGGCGATCGCGCTGGCCGCCGCCCGCATGGGTCCGCGCCAGATCGCCACCATCGAAACCATCCTCGCCGAATGGGACGAGATGCGGGCTTTGAAACACAAGAAGGACGTCGACCGCGAAGTGACGCTCAACCAGAGCTTTCATTTCGAGATCTACCGCTCCTGCGGTTCGGCCGTGCTGATCCCGATGATCGAGAGCCTGTGGCTGCAATCGGGTCCCTGCATTCGTGTCGCCATCTACGCCTTCTCGGAAGCCGGCGAGGTCGACACCGCCCAATATCACCGCCGCATCGTCACGGCGCTGTCCACGCAGGATGCGCAGGCGGCGCGCGAGTCGCTGGTCGCCGACATCAGCCGACCCTTCACCTTCCTGCGCAGCAAGCTGCAGGCCGCCGCCGCGAAAGACCAGACATGACCGCCATCAGGATCACCGAGCCGCGCTCGCAGCTTTCCGTAACGGCATTGCTGCTGCCCGAGAAGGCGCCGGAAAACGCTGCCTTCCTCTTGGCCTACCTCGGCACGCCACGCGTTGTTCCGGGCATCCATGCGATGTGGACGGGGCCTGAGATTTCCTGTCCGGTTCCATCAGCCGACCTCGAGGGCCAGGCCTATGCAAAACCGTTGCCGGCCGAGAACGCGACGCTGAACCCGCAGCCGGGCGACATCGTACTGTCCTACGTGCCGCCACGCATGTGGGGCGGCAATCCCAATGCGATCTTCGACATTGGCCTCTACTACGGGCAGGGCGCGCGGCTCTTGTTCCCGATAGGCTGGCTGGCCGGCAGTGTGGTGGCGCAGGTGCGCGTCGAAGAGCGTGACCGGTTCGCCGCCGCGTGCGGTGTCATCCGCCGCAACGGCGCCTGCGATGTCACCTTCAGCCTGATGGAGGCCTGACATGGCCGACGACGGTTTCGAGCTGTTCGACCTTCGCGTCGAGGCGATCATCCCCAAGGACAAACCTATCTATTGCGGCGCCAAGGAAGGCGACTATTTCGAGCTCAAGGGCGAGATGCTGTCGATGCCGGCAGGGCAGGGTTTTTCGATCTATTCGATCGCCGCCGTGTTGCCGCTGCTGGCAGCCAAGCAGCGCCCAACCCACCCGAACGACTGGATGACCTCGGACGCCGAGATCGCTTGTCCCGATCCCAATTGCGGCAGCCGGCTGCGGATCGTCAGGGCGGCCAAGCGGCGGTTCAGCCACGCCGAGACGACGGCGGTGCCGCTGCCGAAAGAGGATGACCTTAGATGACCGCCAACACCTTCGAACTCGGCCCCGGCTACACCATCTCGCGCGTCATTCGCGGCGGCTGGCAGCTGGCTGGCGGCCACGGCGCCATTGACCGCAGCCAGGCGGTGGCCGATCTGATCGCCACTTTCGATGCCGGCATCTGGACCTATGATTGCGCCGACATCTACACCGGCGTCGAGGAGCTGATCGGTGCCGCGCGCCTGCGGCTGGCCAGCGAGCGCGGCCTCGACGTCGCGGCCAGGATGAAGGTGCACACCAAGCTGGTGCCCGACCTCGAACGGCTGGCCAGTATCAGCCGTGACTACATCAGGGGCATCATCGACCAGTCATTGCGGCGGCTGAAGACCGAGCGGCTCGATCTCGTGCAGTTCCATTGGTGGGACTATGAACAGCCGCGCTATGTCGATGCCATGGGCTGGCTCAACGAGCTTCGGTTGGAGGGCAAGGTGCGAAATCTCGGCACCACCAATTTCGACACGCCAAGGCTCGCCGAGATACTCGCTGCCGGCATCCCGCTGGTCAGCCAGCAACTGCAATATTCCGTGCTCGACCAGCGCCCGGGCAGCAGCCTGGCCGCGCTCGCAAAACAGAACGGCGTCAGCTTCCTCTGCTATGGTTCAGTCGCCGGCGGCTTCCTCAGCAACAAATGGCTCGGTGCGGCCGAGCCCGCCACGCCGCTCGAAAACCGCTCGCTGGTCAAGTACAAGCTGATCATCGACGATTTTGGCGGCTGGGAGCTGTTCCAGCACCTGCTGCAGGCGCTGAAGGCCGTTGGCGACCGCCACGGCGTTGACGTCGCCACCATCGCCAGCGCCTGGGTGCTGGAGCAGCCGCAAGTGGCGGCGGTCATCGTCGGCGCCCGCAACCAGGCCCACGCCATTGCCAATGCGAAAATCATGGACGTTGCGCTCGACGCCGAGGACCGGGAGCGGATTGCGGCCGTCATCGCGCAAGGCACCGGCCTCGAAGGTGACGTCTACACGCTGGAACGCGACCGCCGCGGCCGCCACGGTTCGATCATGCATTACAACCTCAATGCGGGGAAGAAATGAGCGGCGAACCCTCCCTGTTTTCACGCGCCAGCGCCGAAATCATCGACCTGCACCGCTTCTTCGTCGACTGGTTCGTCGCCGCGCGAGCCAACACGGTGGACTTCGGCCGCTTCGAACGCGCCATGGGCAAGGACCTCAGCATGGTGGCGCCGGACGGACATATCCTCGATCGCGAAGCGGTCGTCGACCATGTCCGCGCAAGCCGTGCTTCCTGCGACGATGGTTTCGCCATTTCGATCGAGGACATCCGGCCCGGCTGGCAGGACGCGGATACCATCGTCGTCCTCTATGTCGAAGCGCAGCTGCGCGCAGGCAAGCACAGCCGCCGTCAATCGAGCGCCGTCTTCACCACCAGTTCATCGGCGCCCAACGGCGTCGAATGGCGACATCTGCATGAAACCTGGCTGCAGGTGCCGGAACGCTGAACAAGCTCCAGAGTTCAAATACAGTCGAGTAACGAAAGGGGAACAACAATGACAAAGACGATACTCCAACTCACCACAGCGCTGGCCCTCGTCACGATGGCGGGTGCTGCTCAGGCCGCCGACTGCAAGATCACCGTCGGCCTCGTCATGGAACTCACCGGCCCGGCCGGCGAATATGGCCAGGCCGGCGCCAAGTCGGTCGAGATGGCCTTCCGCGACATCAACGGAGCCGGCGGGGTGCGCGGCTGCGATCTCGTCACCGACACGCGCGACAGCCAGAGCCAGGGCAACATCGCGGTCGACGCCGCCACTCAGCTTGTGCAGGTCAAGAAAGTGCCTGTGATCATCGGCGGCATCATTTCTTCGGTGTCGATCCCAATCCTGACATCGGTCACGGCACCGGCCAAGATCGTCCAGGTCTCCCCGGCATCGTCCTCGCCGACGCTGACCGCGCTCGGCCGCGACGGCAAGACCAACGGCATCTTCTTCCGCACCATCACCTCGGATGCGCTGCAGGGTGTCGCCGCCGCCAAATATGCCATCGACAAGGGTTTCAAGAAGCTGTCGATCATCCACGTCAACAACGATTTCGGCGTCAACATGGTGGCCGAATTCTCGCGTGCCTACAAAGCGCTCGGCGGCACCATCGTCTCCGACACGCCTTACAATGAAAAGCAGTCGAGCTATGCCTCCGAAGTCACCGCGGCAATGGCCGGTGAACCGGACGGTCTCTACCTCGTCAGCACACCGGTCGACGGCGCCACGGTCGCCCGCACCTGGATCTCGCAGGGCGGCGTGCAGAAATTCCTGCTCAATGACGGCATGAACAGCCCGGACTTCATCGAATCCGTCGGCGCCGACTATCTGAAGGAAGCCTACGGCACGTCGTCCGGCACCAGCCCGACGGCCTCGACGGAGTATTTCACCAAGAACTATAAGGAATTCTCCGGCATCGAACCGACCAATCCGGCAGCCGACCGTTCCTATGACGCCGGCGCGATTGTTGGCCTCGCCATCGCCATTGCCGGCTCCGAGGACCCGGCCAAGATCAAGGACGCGATGTACAAGGCGGTCGATCCGGCCGGCACGCCGATCTTTGCTGGCAAGGAAGAGTTCGCCAAGGCGCTCGGCCTGATCAAGGACGGCAAGCCGATCCGCTACGAAGGCGTCATCGGCCCGGTCGCCTTCGATAAATATGGCGACATCACAGGCCCGTTCCGGCTGTGGAAGATCGTCGACGGCAAGGTAGCGACGGACGGTGAAATGACCACCGACGATGTCAACGCCTTGCAGGCCAAGCTTCAGTAAGCATCATTCCGTTTGGTCCGGCATCGATTATGTCAGCATCGATGCCGGGCCAAGAATATGGCTGCCTCATTGCGGCGCTCTTGCCCGGCACTCACGTCCGTTCCGTCGCAACTTGCCTGGGGATGAGAAAGCGGGCGGCGAGCACGCAGAGCAGCACGGTGAACATCAGGATCAGCGCCACCAGCGCATTGATATCGGGTGAGAAGCCAAGCCGCATCATCGCCCACAGCCTGACCGGCAGCGTGCTTTGCGTGCCAGTGACCAGGATGGTGATCATGGTCTCGTCGAATGACAGGGCGAAGGCCAGGATGGCGCCGCCGACCATGGCGCTCGACAGGTTCGGCAGGATGATGCGCCAGAAGGTCTGCCAGCCCGTGGCACCGAGATCGTAGGACGCTTCAACCAGCGTGCGGCTCATCGACTGCAGCCGCATCAGTACCGTGCGGTAGACTATCGCCAACACGAAAACCGTATGGCCGATAACGACCGTCAGCAGCGAGCGTTCGAGGCCGATCTCGCGGAAGAAGATCAGCAGCGCCAGGCCGCTGATGATCGGCGGCATCAGGAACGGCAGGAAGATGATGAACTGCAGCAGCGAGCGTCCGGAACGGCGCCCATGATAATAGAGCGCCAGCAGCGTTCCGCTGACCACCGACAGGATGACGGTGCAGACGCCGACGATCAGCGTCGTGCGCAGAGCGACCAACATGTCGTGGTTTTCAGCCAGCGCCACATAGGTCGACAGGGTCGGCGACGACCAGTCGACGGAGCCATGCGAAATGGTGAAGAACGACGACACGATCGGCACGAACAGTGGGCTGTAGAGCAGCACCGCAACCAGTGTCGTGATCGCGGCCAGAAAGATCGTGGACAGTCGGGGCAGGGCGCTCATGCCGAAGTCCCCGGGTTGCGGCCAAAGCGTTCGCCGATGAGGATTGCGGCGATCACCACGACGGCCAGCGCCACCGACAGCGCCGCGCCGAACGGCCAGTTATAGGCCGTGCCGAACTGGCTGTAGAGGATGCGGCCGAAGGTGAAGCCGCTGATCCCGCCGACCATCTGCGGCGTCAGGAAATCGCCAATCGCCAGCACGAAGACGAAGCTCGCCGCCGAAGCGACGCCGGGCAGGCTGAGCGGCAAGGTGATGCGCAGGAAGGTCTGCAAGCCGCTCGCGCCGAGATCGTCGGATGCGCGCAGCAGCACTTGCGGAATCCGCTCCAGCGACAGGAAGATCGGCAGGATGGCGAAGGGGATCAGGAGCAGGGTCAGCGTCAAAAGGATGGCGTTCATATTGAACACAAAAAGCGTCGACGGTTCCTGCAGAATGCCGAGCGCCACCAGTGCCTTGTTGAGGAAACCGTTGAGGCCGAGGATGCTGCGGATGGCATAGATCTTGATGACGTAGCTCATCAGCAGCGGCACCAAGAGCAGCATCAGCAAGGCATAGCGCCAGCGCCCTTTCAGCGTCGTCAGGAAATAGGCGGCGGGATAGGCGAGCAGGATGCAGACGATGGCCACCGACACGCACAGCACGATGGTGTTCCAGAACACCGGCAGAAAGACCGGATCGGTGAAGAACCTGACATAATTGCCCAGCGAAAAGCCGTAGACGATCGTGCCCTGGTCGACGCTGAAGAAGCTGTAGCCGAGGAAGATCGCCAGCGGCACCAGGACGAAGACCACTGGCAAGGCAAACGCCAGCACCGTCACCAGCAGCGACAGCCGTTTTTCCGCAGGCAGTGTCGATCCGGCTTCGCTCATGCCAGCACCAGATGGCCTTCATGCGGCGCAAAGGAAAGCGATACGGCCTCGCCGGATCTGAGCGCGCTGCCGTCGACCCGGCTTGGCACGCGCAGCCGCAAGCGTTGCGCGGCATTGTCGGGGCCGGCCGCGATGGTGGCGACGGTCGACGAGCCGGCAAAGGCCAGATCGGAGATCGTGCCGGAAAAACGGTTGTCGGTGTCCTTTGCATCCGCAAGGTGCAAGGCTTCTGGACGGAACGCGGCGTAAGCGCTGGCGCCTTCCGCTGCGGCTTTCAAATGCGGCTGGTCGCTGATCGAACAGATGAGGCGCCCGAGCGCCGTCTCGATCGATCGCAGCTCGCCCTGGACCGGTCCGAGTTTCCCGGCCACCAGATTGTTCTCGCCGAAGAAACGCGCGACGAATTCGCAATTCGGTCTGTAGTAAAGGTCGTGCGGCGTGCCGAGCTGGCGGATATGGCCGGCCTCCATGACGCAGATCCGATCGGCCATGCCGATGGCTTCTTCCTGGTCATGGGTGACGAACAGGAAGGTGGTCCTGATTTCGCGCTGGATGGACTTTAGGAACACCTGCATCTGCCGGCGCAGTTCGAGGTCGAGTGCGGCGAGCGGCTCATCGAGCAGGATCAGGCGCGGCTGGCAGATCAGCGCACGGGCGAGTGCGACGCGCTGGCGCTGGCCGCCGGAGAGCTGCGCCGGAAAGCGGTCGGCGAAACGCCCGAGCTGGACCAGTTCCAGCGCCTCCGCGACTCGGCGCGCGATTTCCTTGCGCTGGACATGGCGAACCGAAAGCCCGTAGCCGACATTGCCGGAAACGGTCAGGTGCGGGAACAGCGCATAGTCCTGAAACACGGTGTTGAACGGCCGCCGGTTGATCGGCATGCGGCTGATGTCTTGCCCATCCAGGCGTATCTCCCCCGACGTCAGCGGTTCCAGCCCGCCGATCAGCCGCAGCACCGTGGTCTTGCCGGAGCCGGATGGTCCAAGAACGGTGAGGAACTCACCGTCCTTGATCGACAGGTCGATGTCGTGCAGCACGGGGACCGTGCCGTAGGATTTCGAGACGGACCGCAGCGTCAAGAGGTCGGTGTTCTGGTTCATGAAATACTCTCGCATACGCTTCGGCGGTCCGGAACTCCGGACCGCCGGGTCCTTCGAAGGCATGGTGCGGAAAGATCAGGGCGTTGCCTTGACCTCGTTCCACATGTCCGAACGCTTGAGCGGGTCCTCGACATTGTTGAGCCAGACCAGCTTGTCGTTGCCGCCGGCGCTGCCGGTTTCCGTCACCGTGTTGCCGAAGCCGGTGCGCTCGGAAAGCTCGCCGCCGACCTTCTTGCTCAGCATGAAATCAATCCATTTCTCGGCTGCCGCATTATCACGGACACCCTTGGAAATGACCCAGTTGTCGAGCCAGGCAAGCGCGCCCTCGCTCGGATTGACGTAGGCGACATGGGCGCCGATCTTCTGCAGCGCCTTGACCTGCTGCTGGCCGTAATTGGCCCAGATCAGGGCCACATCATTGTTCTGGTAGATCTGCTGCGCCTCGTCGGCGGTGGTGTAGAAGCTGAGCACGTTGCGCTTGAGTTCGACCAGCTTGGCCTTGACTGCAGCCATCTGCTCTTCGTCGAGGTTGAACGGATCCTTGTAGCCGAGCGTCAGTGCGGTGAACGAGAAATTGTGCTCGCCATTATCATACGCCAGCACCTTGCCCTTGTAGGCCGGGTCCCACAGAACCGACATCGAGGTCGGCGCCGGCTTGACCTTGTCGGTGTCGTAGATCAGGCCGATGGAGTCGAAGCAGAACGGAATGCCGTAGACCTTGCCGTCCTTGGTGACGCCGCTGACCGCCGTCAGGTCGCGGAAGCGCGGCAGCACGTCTTTCTGGTTGGGGAGCTTGGTGACGTCGATCGGCGACACCAGGTCAGCCTTGATGTAGCGCTGCAACTGGGCGGTGTTGACAGCAAAGACGTCGAAGTCCTGGCCCTCGCTGCCCTTGATCTTGGCCCAGATCTCGTCGTCGCTGCCGATGAAGACGACATCGACGCCGATGCCGGTCGCGGCGGTGAAGTCCTTGACCCAGTCGGCATCGGCGTAGCCGTCCCAGGCCAGTACCCGAAGGTTCGCGGCGAGCGCCGCCGATGTCATCAGGCCGATGCTGAGCCCGATTGTCGCTAGTCTTAAAAACGCTTTCTTCAGTCCCATTTTAATCTCCCATTATCGTTCTGGTGGACCGTAATTTTCGGGCCTGCGCCGTCACAGCTGGGTAACAGCGACCAGTCCCTCGTCCGGCACCGACACCATCCGGTTGCGCAGTGGCTTGCCGAACGTCTGTGCCTGGATTTCATACTCGTCGCCGGAAGCCGTCTTGACGCCGGAGGCGTAGCTCATCACCGCCGCGCCGAAGAAATAGGCGTGAAGGTCGCCCGCCCTGCGGTGCATCGGGTAGCGGAAATGGAAGTGTTCGAGATTGGCGATCGAGTGCGACATGTGCGCTTCACCCGACAGGAACTCCTGCTCCCAGATAACAGTGCCGTTGCGTAGGATGCGCGAATGGCCGCGCACTTCTTCGGGCAGGTCACCGATCAGCAGTTCCGGACCAATCGAGCAGGAGCGCAGCTTGGAATGGGCGAGATAAAGGTAGTTCTCGCCCTCCGTCACGTGGTCGGAATATTCGTTTCCGAGCGCATAGCCGATGCGATAGGGATGGCCATCGGGTCCATTGACATAAAGCCCGACGATCTCGGCTTCCTCTGCACCGGCTTTCGCGAATGCCGGCATCGGCAGCGGCGCGCCGGGCGGGACAACGCAGGTGCCGACGCCCTTGAAGAACCACTCTGGCTGAATCCCGATCTTGCCGGAGCCAGGCTTGCCGCCCTCCAGCCCCATGCGGAAGATTTTCAAGGAATCGGATTCGTCGGCACCTTCGCCATGGGTCATAACATGCATCTGGTTGCGCGCGGCGGCACTTCCGGTGTGGGTGAGGCCGGTGCCGGTGACCAGGAAGCGCGCCGGTTCGGGATGGTCGACCGGAGCGAGCACCTGCCCATCGCGCAACAGTTGGTCGTAGTCGATTTTCGCCGTGCCGGTCCGCTTCTCGACCAGCGCTGCGATCGACGTGCCCTGGGCAATTGCCGCTTCGGCCAGTTCCAGCACGCTGCTGGTCTTTTCGAGCGGGTGCAGATGATTGCCGTCATCGCAGACACGGCCCACCCGTCTGCTGCCGTCGGCCATTCTGAACTGAACAAGACGCATGAACTAACCTTCTTCCTTTGAAACCGTACGGATCACACCCAGCCCGCATCGACGATGAACTGCTGGCTCGTGCACATGCGGCTGTCGTCGGCGGCGAGGAACAGCGCCATGCGCGCGATATCGGAGGGTTGCAGCCGGTCGGGCAGGCACTGCCTTTCCGCGATCTGGCGTTCGCCGGCCGGGTCCAGCCACAGGCGCATCTGGCGCTCTGTCATCACCCAGCCCGGCACCATGCAGTTGACGCGGATGCGCTCAGGGCCAAGCTCGCGGGCCAGCGCCCGCGTCATGCCGTAAATACCCGCTTTCGCGGTGACATAGGCTGGGCAATCCGGATCGCCGACCATCCAGGTGATGGAGCCGAAGTTGATGATCGAGCCGCCGCCCTGCGCGCTCATCTGCGGACGCACTGCCTGCGCCGCGAAGAACTGGTGGCGCAGATTGACCGCCATGCGGTCGTCCCAATAGGCAACCGTCACATCCTTGGTCTGGTGGCGGTCGTCATTGCCGGCATTGTTGCACAGCGCCTGGATGGGGCCATTGTGCTGCATTGCCTGCACGGTTGCCGCCTGCAACTCTTCGACGTTGCGCAGGTCGCAGGGAATGAACAGCGGCGCGGCATGTCCCTCGGCCGCAATCGCGTCGACCAGACGTTGGGATGGTTCTTCGGCCATGTCGACGAAGGCGACGCGGCTGCCCTGGGCGCAGAAATGGCGCACCAGGCTTTCGCCGATGCCGCTGCCGCCGCCGGTTATGAAGACGCTGCGGCCCTTGAGGCTTGGATAGATCGCGTAGCCGATTTCATCCGTCATCGCGCGCCTCTCTAGTGCGAATGCCGAGGAATGCCGGCATCGCGCCGGCCGACGAGAAAGTCGAAATCGCAGCCCTTGTCGGCCTGCAGCACGCGCTCGACATAAAGGCTCTGGTAGCCGCCCTCCGGCGACGCCGGCGGCTTCCAGTCACGCCGGCGGATGGCGAGCTCCTCTTCCGACACCAAAAGTTCCAACCGGCGGCCGGCGACGTCGAGCTCGATGAGGTCGCCGTCGCGCACCAGCGCCAGCGCGCCGCCTGCGGCTGCTTCCGGTGCCACATGCAGAACCACGGTGCCGTAGGCGGTGCCGCTCATGCGCGCGTCCGAAATGCGCACCATGTCGGAGATGCCTAGCTTGAGCAGTTTGGCCGGCAGCGGCATGTTGCCGACCTCGGCCATTCCGGGATAACCGCGCGGCCCGCAGTTCTTCAGCACCATCACCGAGGTGGCGTCGATGTCCAACTCCGGATCGTCGATGCGGGCGTAGTAATGCTCGATGTTTTCGAACACCACCGCCTTGCCGCGATGCTGCATCAGCTCGGGCGTTGCCGCGGACGGCTTGATGACCGCGCCGTCAGGCGCCAGATTGCCGCGCAGGATGGAGATGCCCCCTTCCTTGGTCAGCGGCTCGCTCATTGGGCGGATCACTTCGCTGTTGTAGTTGGGCGCGCCGTCGATCAATTCACCGATGGTCTTGGCGCTGACGGTCATGGCGTCGCGATGAAGAAGCCCCACTTCATCAAGCGACGCCATGACCGCAGCTAGCCCCCCGGCGTAGTAGAAATCTTCCATCAGGAACCGGCCCGACGGCATCAAATCGACAATAGTTGGAACGTCACGACCTAGGCGGTCCCAGTCTTCGAGGCTGAGATCGACACCGATCCGGTTGGCGATGGCGATCAGATGCAGCACCGCATTGGTCGAGCCACCGATCGCGCCGTTGACGCGAATGGCGTTCTCGAACGCTTGCCTGGTGAGGATCTCCGCGATCGTCACGTCCCTGCGCACCAGATCGACGATCTGGCGTCCGGCCATCTGGGCGAGCACGCCACGGCGCGAATCCACCGCCGGGATCGCGGCGTTGTCCGGCATGCCGATGCCGAGCGCTTCGACCATGCTGGCCATGGTCGAGGCCGTGCCCATCGTCATGCAGCTGCCCGCCGATCGGCTTTGGCCCTGCTCGGCGGCGAGAAAGTCGGCAACCGGCATGCGGCCGGCTTTAACCTCCTCGGCGAATTTCCAGACATGGGTGCCCGAGCCGATATCCTGTCCGCGGAACTTGCCGTTGAGCATCGGCCCGCCGGAAACGGCGATGGTCGGCAGGTTGCACGATGCGGCGCCCATCAGCAGCGCCGGTGTGGTCTTGTCGCAACCGACCAGCAGGATGACGCCATCGATCGGATTGCCGCGGATGGACTCTTCGACATCCATGCTGACCAGATTGCGAAACAGCATGGCGGTGGGGCGCATGTTGCTCTCGCCCAGCGACATCACCGGAAATTCGAGCGGCAGGCCGCCGGCTTCATAGACGCCGCGCTTCACGTGATCGGCCAGCGCCCGCAGATGCGCGTTGCATGGGGTCAATTCCGACCAGGTGTTGCAGATGCCGATCACCGGGCGGCCGTCGAAAGCGTCGGCGGGAATGCCCTGGTTCTTCATCCAGCTGCGGTGCATGAAGGCGTTCTTGCCCTCACCGCCGAACCAGGCCTCGGACCGCAGTTTGCGTTTGGTGTCGCTCACGATGCCAGCTCCCGATTCTGGCGGCGCTTGTTGCGGTTTTCGACACTGCGGCGCACGTCCTCCTCGGCATTGTCGATGAGGACCAGCAGCGCCTTTTGTGCGCCGGTCGCGTCGCCGGCGGCGATCTTTTCGGCGACTTCCCGGTGCAGCGGCAATGAGGGGCGCTGCCCTTCCGGATTGTCGTTGGAAAGACGAAAGCTCGTCACCAATGCGGTTTCGACCAGTGCCGCCAGCGAGCCGATCAGCTCATTGCCGGTCATGCGCAGTATGGTCTGGTGGAACAAAAGGTCAGGCTTGGCGAAGCGGTCGCCGTCGTCGACCACCGCCTCCATTTCGACCAGAGCTGCATTGATCTCGGCGATCTGCGCTGGCGTGGCGCGCTGGGCCGCAAGCGCTGCCGACATCGGCTCGATGGCCCTGCGCAATTCGAACAGCGCCCGGACATCGTCGGCGCTGACACCGCTGGCATAGCGCCATGACAGGACGTCCGGGTCGAGGAAATTCCAGTCGGCACGAGGACGCACCCTTGTGCCGGTCTTCGGCCGCGATTCGACCAGCCCCTTGCCCGCCAACACCTTGATCGCCTCGCGCAGCACCGTGCGGCTGACCCCCAGCATCTCGCTTGAATCGTCGGCATTGGGCAGTGCCTCGCCGGGCAGGAAATCGCCTTGAACGATGCGCAATCCGATTTGCTCGACGACGGTCGCATGCAGAGCGGTGGAGCCGCTGGAAACCGCCACCGCGACTCTCGACGTACGCGCCATACTGAAAGATTTGTTATTCTTCATACTATTCATATGATATGTCTTATCGGCATTGCGATTGGAGTCAAGGGATGGGGGAGTGCCGATGACAAAGAATTCCGCTGCCGTTGCCGAGCAGCACCAAGGGCTGATCTCGATCAGCGACGGCATTGCGACCGTGGAGATCGCGCCGGTCGCCGGCGGCGCGCTGGCGTCGTATCGCTGGCGGCAAAACGGATCCGTCGTGGATTGGCTGCGCCCTGCGGATCAGGCGGCGATCGACGGCCGCGATGCCGGCGCCATGGCCTGCTTCCCGCTGGTTCCCTATTCCAATCGCATAAGGCACGGCCGCTTCGCATTCGCAGGCCGCACCGTCGAACTGCCGACCAGCCCGGACGATCCACATCATGAGCATGGCCATGGCTGGCGTCGGCCATGGACCGTCGTGCGGCACGAAGCCAGCGCCACCGTCCTATCCTACCGCCATGCCGCCGATTCCTGGCCGTGGAGCTATGAGGCAAGGCAAGAGATCTCGCTGGTCAATGGCAGCCTGATCATCGCCATCTCGCTGCGCAACCTGTCGGACGCGCCGATGCCGGCCGGGCTCGGCCTGCATCCCTATTTCCCATCGACACCGTGGACGCATGTCCAGGCGCGGGTGTCCGGCATGTGGGAGACCGACGCGGAAATCCTGCCCACCCGGCACGTCCTGCCGCCTGCAGGCTCCAACCCGACCACGGGCTTCGACGTGTCGGAGACGGACTTCGACACGGTCTTCACCGGATGGTCGCGCCGCGCCCGGATCTCCTGGCCGGAGCATGGACGGCAACTGGACATCGAGGCCGAGGCGCCACTCGATTTCCTTGTCCTCTACACGCCGCCCGGCGAGCCATTCTTTTGCGCCGAACCGGTCAGCAACATCACCGATGCCTTCAACCGCAGGGCTGACACGGGCATTGAGACCGGCTGCATCGTACTGGCGCCCGGGCACATGAGGTCCGCAAGCGTTCGCTTCAGGCCTTCGCGGGAGATCTGATCGCCAGTCTGAGCCGCATCAACTGCTTTGCCTCGCCGCTTCGCGGATGGTCTGCAGCAGGATGGAGAAGGCCGGCGAGGGCGCCGTGTCGGTCCGCATCGTCAGGCCGACCGGTCCTTTGGTTTCCTCGGTGTCGACCGGCAGGGCGACGAAGGCGCCACTGCCGACTTCATTGGCGACGACGCCTGCCGAAATGATCCAAACCGCATCGCTCTGCCGCAGGAAGGCGCGGCCGAAGGAGTCCGAGACGGTTTCGATCTCGGTTGCCGGCGCCGTCATGCCGTTGGTGATGAACAGGCGGTCGACGAAAGGGCGGATGACCGATTCCCGTGTCGGCATCAGCGCCGGGAACTCGTCGAGCCGCGCGAACACGTCCTGTCCGGGCTCAAGCAGCGGATGTCGCGCCCGCACCACGAACAGCACCTGTTCGGAGTAGAGATGCTCGAAGAAGAAGCCGGTCATGTTCTCCGGCGCCGCCAACCGTCCGACGACGAGATCGAGCGCGCCGGTGCGCAACTGTTCGAGCAGCACCGCGTTCTCGCCGGTGACGATCTTGATCGCCGCACCGGTGCTCTCTTTGAGGAACAGGCTCATGGCAAGCGGCATCACCCGCGCCGACACCGTCGGCAGCGCGCCGATGCGGATCGGGTGCCGGTTGACCGCTCCGTCCTGGCGGACGGAATCGACGCCTTGCTTGAGCGCCGTGATCGCCGTGGCGGCGTGGCGAAGGAAGATCTCGCCGATGCGCGTCAGTCGGATGCCGCGGCCGTCGCGCTCCACCACCGCAACCCCCAGCGCCTCTTCCAGTTCGCGCAATGTCTTGGTCACGGCCGGCGGGCTGACATGCAGCAAGTCAGCCGCTCGCGCCACGCTCCCCTGCCGCGCAACTTCCAGGAATGCCTGCAGGTGACGGAACCGAATGCGGCTCTCGGACATGGATTCGATAACCCCTGAGTTAATGAAACGCCGCAAAATATCATTTTACCGAACCAAACGCCTTGTGCAATGTGGGGGCGGAGGATCGAAACCGTGCCATTCGTCACCATCGGCGGCATCACGCTGCACCATCGCCACATCAAGGCGACCGGCAATGCGCGCCCAATCATATTCATCAATTCGCTCGGCACCGACTTCCGGATCTGGGACGAAATTGTCTCGACGTTCGATGGTGAAATGCCGCTGCTGGTATATGACAAGCGCGGCCACGGACTGTCCGACATCGGCGACATCAGGTCGATCGACGATCACGTCGATGACCTCTCGGCGCTCATCGATCATTTCGGCTTGAGCAAGGTCGTGCTGTGCGGCCTGTCGGTCGGCGGCATGATCGCGCAGGGGCTCTATGCCAGGCGGCCTGAAATCGTCGAAGGCCTGATCCTTTGCGATACGGCACACAAGATCGGCACGACAGACAGCTGGAACACACGCATCGCGACTGTCGAAAGCAAGGGCATCCAGGCGATTGCCGATGGCGTGCTCAAAGTGTGGTTCACCCCCGCCTTCCACGCGGCGCATCAGGCCGAGCTCGACGGTTACTGGAACATGATGACGAGGCAAGCGCTTGCAGGTTACGTCGGGACTTGCGCGGCCGTTCGCGATGCCGATTTCACCGATGCTGCACGCCGCATCGCGGTGCCGACGCTCTGCGTCGCCGGCGACCAGGATGGCTCGACACCTCCCGATCTCGTCCGCTCGCTGGCCGCGCTGATCCCCGGCGCGCGCTTCGAAATCATCCGCGACGCTGGACACATTCCTTGCGTCGAACAGCCTGAAGCGCTCACCGCCCTGATCCGCGGCTTTATCGCGTCGCTTGCCCCTGGAGCAGAAACCCATGGATGAAGTCCCCGGCAACGCAACCAGATATCGCACCGGCCTCGCGGTGCGGCGCTCGGTGCTTGGTGACCGCCATGTCGACCGCGCCGAGGTCGCCGCCACCGATTTCGACCAGCCTTTCCAGGAGTTGATCACCGAGGCCGCCTGGGGAACCGTGTGGGCGCGGCCGGGCTTGACCAGGCGTGAGCGTTCGATCGTCACGCTGGCGCTGCTGGCCGCACTCGGCCATGATGAGGAGGTTGCTATGCATGTGCGCGCCACCGTCAACACTGGTGCCTCGCGCGACGATATCTGCGAGGCGTTCCTGCATGTCGCCATCTATGCCGGCGTGCCGGCCGCCAACCGTGCCTTCAGAATTGCCAAGGACGTGTTTTCGGAAATGGACGGAAGTCAGAATGACCGCTGAGTCCGGCTCGAACCGAAGGCCCGAGACCGGCGCCTTCTTTCAGCGCGACCGGACCTGGCATCCGCCTGTTCTGACACCGAATTACAAGACCTCCGTGCTGCGCTCGCCGCAGAAGGCGCCGCTGCCGTTCGACAACACGCTGTCGGAGATTGCAGGCCCGGTCTTCGGTCACGCCATGCTCGGCAAACTCGACGCCGACCTGATCCACAATTTCGCCAGGCCCGGCGAGAGCGCGCTCGGCGAGCGCATCATCGTCCATGGCCGGGTGCTCGACGAACGCGGTGTTGGCGTACCCGGCGCGCTGCTCGAATTCTGGCAGGCCAATGCCGGCGGCCGCTACCGCCACAAGAAGGACGGCTATCTGGCGCCGCTCGACCCGAACTTTGGCGGCTGCGGGCGCGCCATAACAGGCGAGGATGGCGGCTACGCCTTTCGCACCGTCAAGCCCGGCCCCTATCCCTGGCCGAACGGGCCGAACGACTGGCGGCCCTCGCACATCCATTTCTCGGTCTTCGGCCACGGCTTTGCGCAGCGGCTGATCACGCAGATGTATTTCGAGGGTGATCCGCTGATCTGGCACTGCCCGATCGTGCGCGGCATCCCCGACAAGGCCGCCGTCGAAACGCTGATCGCCACGCTCGACATGCAGGCGACGATCCCCTTCGACGCGCGCGCCTACAAGTTCGACATCGTGCTGCGCGGGCGCCGCGCGTCGCTGTTCGAAAACAGGCTGGAGGGCAATTGATGGCCCAGTCGCTCGACCGGCTCAGGGAAAGCCCCTCGCAGACCGCCGGACCTTATGTCCATATCGGGCTGACGCCCAATTTCTGCGGCATCGGCGGCGTCTATGCGACCGACCTTGGTGCGACCATGGTCAACGACAAGACCAAGGGGGAGCGCATCGGCCTGCGCATCCGGGTGCTCGACGGTACCGGCACGCCGCTCAAGGATGCGCTGATCGAGATCTGGCAGGCAGATGCGGATGGGCTTTACAATTCGCCGGCTGAACTGCGCGGCGCGGCCGATCCGAACTTTTTCGGCTGGGGCCGTTGCCCGACCGACATGGACACCGGTCTGTGCACGTTCGAGACGATCAAGCCGGGCCGCGTGCCGTTCAGGGACGGAAGCCTGATGGCCCCGCACATCACCCTCTGGATTGTCGCGCGCGGCATCAATCTCGGCCTGCACACACGCCTGTATTTTTCCGATGAGGAAAAGGCCAATGCCGGGGATGCGATCCTAGCGCGCATCGAGCACCGCGTCCGCGTGCCGACGCTGATCGCCGAGCGCAACGGCGATATTTATGTTTTCGACATCCATCTCCAGGGGGAGAAGGAAACGGTCTTCTTCGACAGCTGATGGTCAGGAGGAGCAGGATATGACCGTATCGCCCTTCGACCATCCACTGCTCTCCGCTCTTCTCGGCGACGAGGAGGCGAACCGGCATTTTTCCGTCGAGGCGGAAATCGAGGCGATGCTTGCCTTCGAGCGGGCGCTGGCGCAAGCGGAAGCTGAAAACGCGATTATCACCAAGGATGATGCCGCCGCGATCGTGGCCGCACTTGCCACATTCCGGCCCGACACCGCCTTGCTGCGGGCTGCCGTCGCCAGAGACGGCGTCATTGTGCCGGAACTGGTACGCCAGATCAGGGCGGCGGTCGGCGAACCGCATGGCGACAAAGTGCATCTCGGCGCAACCAGCCACGATGTCATCGATACCGGCCTGGTGTTTCGGCTGAAGTCCATCGTCGAGCATCTCGGCCTGCTCCTGACCGAGACCATTATACGGCTCGTCTCGCTCGAAGAGCGGTTTGGCGGCAGGGCGCTGACGGGAATGACGCGCATGCAGCCAGCCATTCCGATCAAAGCGGCCGACCGCGTCAGGACGTGGCGGGCGCCACTGCAACGGCATCAGGAAAGATTGTCGGAACAGTCGAGGCGTCTGCTGGTGGTGCAGTTCGGCGGTGCCGCCGGCACGCTGGAAAAGCTAGGCGACAAAGGTCCGGCGGTGCGCGCAGCACTAGCCGCAAAGCTCGGCCTTGGCGACGCACCGCATTGGCAGAACCAGCGTGACGCACTCGCCGATTTCGCCGGCCTGATGTCGCTGCTATCAGGCAGCCTCGGCAAATTCGGCCAGGACATCGCGCTGATGGCGCAAGGTGGAACCGAGATCGAGCTTTCCGGCGGCGGCGGCTCTTCGGCCATGCCGCACAAGCAGAACCCGGTGAAGGCCGAAGCGCTGGTGGCGCTTGCCCGCTTCAACGCCACGCAGCTTGCGGGCATGCATCACGCGCTCGTGCATGAGCAGGAGCGCTCGGGCGCTGCCTGGACGCTGGAATGGCTATTGCTGCCGCAAATGGTCATCGCGACGGCCGCGTCGCTCCGCCTTGCCGCTGAGCTGGCCGCACAGGTCGAAAGTCTCGGCCACTGATGCGCACGCAAATCGTCATCGTCGGGTCCGGACCGTCCGGCCTGCTGCTTGGGCAGCTTCTGGCCGGCATCGGCGTCGAGACGGTCATTCTGGAACGCGCGAGCCGCGAGCACGTGCTTGGCCGAGTGCGGGCAGGGGTGCTCGAACAGGGCACCGTCGAATTGCTGGAACAGGCCGGCGCGGCGGCAAGGCTGCACGCGGAAGGACTGCCGCATTCCGGCATCTCGCTCGCCTTCGACGGACGCCTGCACCGCATCGACCTCGAGGCACTGACCGGCGGCAGGCATGTCACCGTCTATGGCCAGACCGAGGTGACGCACGATTTGATGGACAAGCGCGATGCGGAGGGACTGACCACGATCTACGAGGCGGCAAATGTCGCGTTGCACGATTTCGACGGCGCCGCAACTTTCGCGACCTATGACAAGGACGGGGTCACGCATCGCATCGATTGCGACTTCATTGCCGGCTGTGACGGCTATCACGGCGTCAGCCGCAAATCGGTGCCCGAGCGTGCGCTGAAAATCTTCGAGCGGCAGTATCCGTTCGGCTGGCTCGGCGTGCTGGCCGAAGTGCCGCCGGCCGATCACGAACTGGTCTACGCCAATCACGAGCGGGGTTTTGCCCTGTGCTCGATGCGCTCGACGCATCGCAGCCGCTATTATGTGCAGTGTCCGCAGGACGATCGCGTCGAAGCCTGGCCGGACGATCGCTTCTGGGACGAGTTGCGCCGCCGCTTGCCGGAGCAGACCGCGGCAAGCGTCGTTACCGGACCATCCTTTGAAAAGTCGATCGCGCCGCTGCGCTCCTTCGTTGCCGAGCCGATGCGTTTCGGCAGGCTGTTCCTGGTCGGGGACGCCGCCCACATCGTGCCGCCGACCGGCGCCAAGGGCCTCAACCTCGCCGCCAGCGACGTGCGCTATCTCTTCGCCGGTTTTCGCGACTTCTACATCGAGAAATCATCTGTTGGCATCGACGCCTATTCCGGCAAGGCGCTGGCACGGGTCTGGAAGGCGGTGCGCTTTTCCTGGTGGATGACGACGATGCTGCACCGTTTTCCCGACACCGGCGAGTTCGGCCAGCGCATCCAGGAGGCCGAGCTCGACTATCTCGTGCAGTCGCGTGCCGCATCGACCGCGCTCGCGGAAAACTATGTCGGCCTGCCCTATTGAGGGCTGCGGATCATTCGGCGCCTTGCTGCCTGGCAAAATCCAAAAGCATCGGGCGCTGCCCCTTGAGGATTTTCACCTCCGCCTCGGCCAAAGTGAACCAGCCCGCTCTGTCGACCTCCGGAAATTCCTTCAGGGATCCCGACCTTGGCGGCCATTCCATGGTGAACATGTTGCTTTTGATGGCAGCCACATCGATGTCGATGCGCGCCTCGACAGACCAGGCCGAGACGATCTTGCCGCCGGGTTGTTTGTAGTCGCCGAGCCGCGCGAAGGGACCATCAACCTTGACGCCGAGCTCTTCCTCGGTCTCGCGTTGCGCTGCCGTCAACTCATCCTCGTCCTCGCCGACGAGACCCTTCGGTATCGACCAGGCGCCATCGTCCTTCTTCGCCCAGAACGGCCCGCCCGGGTGAACCAGCAACACCCTGAGATCGCCATCGCTGCGGCGATAGATCAGCAATCCCGCACTGCGTTTTACCATTTTTGTACGTCCATTTGCGAAGCCGGCAGCCTGCCGATGGTCCTTGAATCGTTGATACGAACCTTGCACTAGGGGATTGCGACGCTATGTCAGGCGCGTCTGCATTGCACCTCGGTCGCGAGTCCGGCAATCTGATACCATCGCTTATTTGGCGGCTCGAAGGCTAGGTGACGATGCAACTCGGTCTTATTGGCTACTATAGCGACTTCGTGGTGTATCCGCTGGTGATCGCCGTGCTGGCAGTGGCCGGGCTGCTCGAGGCTGGCGAAGAGAGTGCGCCAGGCTGGATCGGCACTGTCCTCGCCTGTCTCGGCCTCTGGACGCTGATCGAGTATGTGCTGCACAGGTTCGCTCTTCACCATATTCCTTACGTCAAGGACCTGCACGACCGTCACCATGTCGAGGAACGCAGTTCTGTGGGCACGCCAACCTGGTTCAGTCTCGGCGTGCATGCGCTGGTCGCGTTTGTGCCCGTTTGGGTGGTCTCAGATTTCGCCACCGCGAGCGCGGTGAGCTGCGGGTTGATGCTGGGATATCTGTGGTACATCAGCATCCACCATATGATCCATCACTGGCACCCGGCGCATCCGAGCTATCTTTACACGCTCAAGCGCCGTCATGCGGTGCATCACCACATCGACGAAACGGCCAATTTCGGTGTGACTTCGGCATTCTGGGATCGCGTTTTCGGCACGGCGCAGCTCTGAAGTCCTCAGTCCTCGCCGTTCAGCGCCTCTTTCTGCGACCGCCGGAAGTCTTGGCTCCGCGAGGCCCGCTCTGGACCGGCGTGTTGTTCTGGTTCTCGTCGGACAGTTTTCGCCAGCGGGCAAGGCGCTCCGGGTCGAGCGTCCCCGCCTTCAAGGCAGCCTGAACCGCGCAACCCGGCTCGTGCACATGCGTGCAGTCGCGGAACTTGCAGAGCGGTGCAAGCTCGGTGATTTCGGCAAACAGCGTGTCGATGCCGTAGCCGACATCGCTGACCTGCAGCGTCCGCATGCCCGGCGTGTCGATCACCCAGCCACCGCCGGCGATGGAATGCAGCGATCGCGACGTGGTGGTGTGGCGTCCCTTGGAATCGTGCTCGCGGATGCCCCCGGTCTGTTGCGGCGATTGCTGCGCCGATCCGGCCAGCGTGTTGACCAGCGTCGATTTGCCGACGCCGGAGGAGCCGATCAGCGCCACCGTCTGGCCGACACCGCACCAGGCAGCCAGGACGGTTGCCGCATCCGATGTGCGGGGGTTCAGCATCACCACCGGCAATCCACGCTGCAACGCCGCAGCTTGCTTCTGGTAGGTCTCGGCGTCTTCAGCGGTATCGGCCTTGGTCAGCAGGATCACCGGCGTCGTTCCGGCCTCGTTGGCCAGCGCCAGATAGCGCTCGAGCCGGGCGGGATTGAAGTCGGCATTGCACGAGGTGACGATGAACAGCGTATCGACATTGGCCGCGGCAAGCTGCGGCACCCTGCCGCCGCCCTGGGTGCGGCGTTCCAGCACCGTCTTGCGGGTCAGGCGGCGCTTCACAAGGTGTTCATGCCCATCGACCAGCACCCAGTCTCCGACGGCATAGTCACCGGTGTTCGCCTGCGCCGCCAGCGTCAGATCGACCGGCCCTGCCTGGGACAGGCCGGTCAGGCGATCGCGGTGGACGGTGGCGATCCGCGTCGGGACAAGATTGGCTTCGCCGGGCTCGAGCTGGTCGCCGAAAAATTCGGTCCAGCCCAGGCTGGCGAGCGATGGCGTGGAGTGATCCGTCACGGCTTTGACCACGGCGTCACGGACATTGGACGGTATCCCTGGCAGGGGGGGCGAACGGGGTGGGGTGATTTCCAAGCCGTGTATGGGCGGCATGGCGACATTTGGCAAGCAGGCCCGTAGCCGAGGGCTGAGCGGCAAGCTTCTGCAGCCCTTCGTCGAACTGACAATGAAGTCCATGACGCCATCAGTTTTGAAGCGTTAACAAATAATTTGACGCATGGAATATTTTTGCGTTCTATTGGGAACTGTGAAAATTGACTGAATAAGTTCCGTCAAGCATTGTCGCATCCGGTCAACGGTCGCATGACTGTGGGCGGGGCCGATCGTTGGCAGGGGATCAGGAATATATCGATGGCGGAGAAGACGCACCGCACGATGGACGACTTCGCCCAGGCATGCGGCGTGTCGCGCCCGACGCTGTCCAAATATTTCGACGATCCGGCGAGCGTGAAGCCGGCGACGCGGGCGCGCATCGAAGCCGCCCTGCGTTCCTCGGACTATCAGCCGAACCTTTTCGCCCGCAACCTCAACCGCAAGCGCACCCGCAACATCGGCATCGTCGTGCCGACGATCACCGATCCGTTCTACGCCGAGATGGTCAGCCGCATCGAATTTCGCTGCCGCGACGAAGGCTACTGGCCGATCGTCATCTCCTCGCATGGTTCGCCGAAGCTGGAGGCGGAGTCGGTCAGGACGCTGCTGTCGCTGAAGGTGGCCGGCGCGATCATCGCCCCGCTCGGCCTTGCCTCCGACCGCAGCGTCTTCGACAAGCTCGGGCAGGACATTCCGATCGTCTATTTCGACACCTATATCGAGGGCGATACGCCGTTCGTCGGCAACGACAACCGGCAGAGCGTGTCGACCATCGTCGACTATCTCTGTCGCTCGGGCGAACCGCCGGTCTATCTCGACATTCCGCATGTCAACCACAACTCCGGCGAACGCCAGGAGAGCTACATCGTCGCGATGGAGACCGCCGGCTTCAGGCCGGCCGTCATCGAGGCCGCGCGCGATTACACCTGGGACTTCGAACGCATCGGCTACGAGCAGACGGAAAAAATGCTGGAGGCCGGGACCTTGCCCGGCCGCACCATCCTGTGCGCCAACGATCGTCTCGCCTTTGGCGTAATGGCGGCCGCGTACTCGCGCGGCCTGAAGGTCGGCCGCAGGCCCGATTGCGATCTGCGCGTTGCCGCCCACGACGACCATCCGCTGAGCCGCTACACCTGTCCGGCGCTGACCACCATGGCGCAGGATTTCACCGCCATGGCCGGCCGCAGCGTCGAGATCCTGCTGGCCCTGCTGGACGAGGCCGATCCGCCGAAGCAGGGCATGGCGCGCACCGTCAAGCTCGGTGCCACCCTGGTGATGCGTCAGTCGGCCTAACCGGTCGACGTCGATCCCTCGAAGTGGCGCCAGGCCGTCACCCCCTCGACCACCGCTTGCCGGGCGGCGCGAATATGGCGTCCCATCGAGACGAAGCCATGGATCTGGCCCGGCCATTGCCGCAGGATCACAGGCACGCCCGCGGCCTGCAGGCACGCCGCATAGGCTGCCCCTTCGTCGGCCAGGATGTCACAGCCGGCAAGCCCCACGAATGCCGGCGCGACGCCGGCAAGATCAGGCGCCAGCAAGGGCGAGACGCGCCAGTCCATGATATCGTCGGGCGTTCGCACATAATGGTCGCGGAACCATGCCATGGTCGTCGCGGTAAGGCCGAAGCCGTCGCCGAAACGCCGGTAGCTGTCCGATGTCTGCCGCGCGTCGGTGTTGGGATAGATCAGGATCTGCGTCGCAAGTGGTGGAGCGAGCCCATCGCGTGCGAGCAGCGCCAGCACTGCGGCAAGATTGCCGCCGGCGCTGTCGCCGGCAACACCAATGCGCACCTTGTCGATGCCCAGGTCGACGGCATTCTCGGCCATGAAGCGAAGTGTCGCCAGGCAATCCTCGAGCCCGGCGGGAAATTTGTGCTCCGGGGCCAGGCGATAGTCGGGGCAGACAATGACGGCGTTGCCGAGATTGGCCATCAGGCGGCAGATCTCGTCATGTGAATCGAGATTGCCGATGACCCAGCCGCCGCCATGCAGATAGAGCAGCGCCGGCGCCCCGCTCGGCAGTGCGTCGATGCCGCGATGGATGCGGACAGTGATGGGGCCGTTCGGCCCGTCGATCTGCTGTTCAAAGGTCGTCGCGACCGGCTCATGCTCACCTTGCAGCGTCGGGAAGGAGGCGTTGTAGGCAGCTCGCGCCGCCGCCACGCTGCCGGTCTCGAATGGCTTGCCGCCGGCTGCACGAGCCATGTCGAGGACGCGCAGCGCATCCGGATCGAGCGTCATGATCATACCCTCAGGCCAGCAGATCGCTCGCCTCTTCCTCGGTCAGCAGGGCCGGCTGGACGACATCGCCCGCGATGGCGACCGAGCCCTGTGTTTCACCGGAGCGCAGGATAGCCTCCATGATCTCCAGTACATGCAGCGCCAGATTGCCGGAGGCGCGCGGCGTGTTGCCGGTCTGAAGCGAGCGCACCAGATCGGCGACGCCGAGCATGCGGTAATTGGCGCGATCGGGCGCCGCATAAGGCCAGTTGCGGGCGCCATAGAGTTCGCCTTCGCTGGCGAAATCCCTCCAGTCGGTGCCGCGTTTCGACAGCGACACGGTGCCGCCGAACGTGTCGGGGTCGGGCAGGCGCAGCGAGCCTTCCGTGCCGTGCAGTTCGATCGGATGGTTGGAGTGGCGAAAGACGTCCCACGAGGCGCCGAAGGTGACGGTTGCGCCGGAGCGGAACTCCAGCAGCGACAGCACATTGGTCGGCGTGCCGACCTTGAATGTGGTGTTCTTGAATGGCCCTTCGGCAGTGATCAGCCGCTCCTCCTGGCCGCGCGTCGCCATCGCCATGACGCGTTCGACCGGGCCGAGCAGATTGACCAGCATGGTCAGATAGTAGGGGCCCATGTCGAACACCGGGCCACCGCCTGGCTGGTAGTAGAACTGCGGGTTGGGGTGCCAGTGCTCCATGCCGCGGCCCATCATGAAGGCGGTGCCGGTGACCGGGCGGCCGATGGCGCCGTCATCCATCAGCCGGCGGGCGCGGCGTCCGGCTGCACCAAGGAAGGTGTCGGGCGCCGAGCCGAGCAGCAGCCCGCGCGACCGCGCCTCGTCGACCAGGCGCCGTCCATCGGCGGCCGAGGTGGCGAGCGGCTTTTCGGTGAAGACGTGCTTGCCGGCCGAAAGGGCGGCAAACGAAATGTCGAAATGCGCCGCCGGAATGGTCAGGTTGAGGACGAGATCGATCTCGGGGTCGGCCAGCAGTGCATCGACGCCGAGTGCCCGTATGCCATATTCCTTCGCCCGCAGCGCCGTCATGTCGGCCGAGATATCGGCGCAGGCGCGCAACTCGATGCCGCCGAAGAGAGCGGCATTGCGCAAATAGGTCATCGAGATATTGCCGCATCCGATGACGCCGATCCCGAGTTTCGTCGTTGATATCCCGTGCATTTTCGATCGTACCTCCCAACGCGGTCACCGTCTGCCGAATCCGCCCAGAAGTAACGGATCGCCTTCGCAAAGGGCTATACAACATTTTAAATATTGACGCGCGTAAAATTTTTATACAACATGCGAAAATGCTGGCGCGATATCGGGAGGCTGCCAGTCCTGGGAGGAGAAAATGACCGACATGAAAAAACGGCCGACCGCCGATGCGGATGCCGTGGGTCATGCGCGCATCGGACATTTCCGCCGCGGCCAGGGACCTCGACGGGGTCAGGCATAGATCACCTTGGCCCCTGTCCTATCAAGCTGGCTGCGTATTGGGCCGGACAGGCCATCGTCGGTGATCACGACATCGACGCTCGACAGCGAAAAGGCCTTGGAGGTTCCGCTGACGCCCCATTTGCTCGAATCCGCAAGGAGGACAACGCGCCGGGCCATGCGCACGAGGTTTCGCTTGGTTCGCGCCATGTCTTCGTTCACGTCGACCACATCCAGTGACGAGTCAATCGCATGCGCTCCAACAAAGACCTGATGCGCTACCAAGCCGCCGAGAGCCGTGTCGGCATCGGTGATCAGCGTGCTTACCGTGTCCGGATAGACCCGGCCGCCGATCATGTGAACGTCGAGCCCGGGCCGATGCATCAGATGCTGCACGATATTCATCGCCGTGGCCGCGACCACGACATTGCTGAGCGGCGGTAACAGCATGGCAACCTGCATCAATGTCGAGCCGCCATCGAAGATGACCGATTGGTTGTCCTCGAACAGGTCTATCGCTGCCCGGGCGATGCGTTTCTTTGCATCGAGGTTTGTTTGCATCCGCCGGGCGAACGCGGCCGTGGTCGAATCCGTGGTCCGGGTCACCGCGCCTCCGCGGGTCTTGGTCAGCAGTCCCTTGCGATCCAGTATCTCGAGGTCGGAGCGCACCGTGACTTCCGACACGCCAAAATCGTCTGACAGGTCCTTGATGCGAACCTGCCCGCTGCGTTGCACTTCACCCAGGATCGATTGGCGTCTCTGCTCTGACAACATTGGCCTGTCCTTGCCCCCATGCGCCAAGCGATCGCCCTGGCCTCGGTTCACTCTACCAAAAATAGGCGAATTCGAAAGATTTCGAAAGATTGCATTTGTTATTTCTTTCGCAAACACTGGATCCAGGATTTTGAAATCAATCAATTGGAGAGTTTTGGACTCATGAGCCTCGGAACCAAGGTGCGCCTGGCGCGCCTCTTCTCACATCCATCGGGGAATCTTTTTGGCGGCGCGGTCGACCACTTTGTCGGCTATGGCGACGTGCGCAAAGGAGGTCTTGCCGACCTGCCGGGTGCGCTTGCACGCGTCATGGTAGGCAAACCCGACTACGTCAGCATCCAGCCTGGCACCGCGCGCCATCTGTGGCCGCAATATGCGGGCAAGGCTTCCCTGGTGATCCAGGCCGGCTGCTTCACCCCAGACGATCGCATCAGTGAGCTGATTGCAACGCCCGAGGATGCGGTGCGCGCCGGCGCCGATGCGTTGGCCGTGGCCATTCCGGTGCGCGGCGCGACCGAGGGAAAATACATACGCTGGCTGACCGATTCGGTGAACGCGGCGGCTCGTTACGGCATGCCGGTGGTGGCGCATATCTACCCTCGCGATTTCACCGACGGGGCAAAAATCGTCTTCACCCCCGACGAGATCGCCTATGCGGCACGCATCGGCTACGAGTCCGGCGTCGATGTGATCAAGATCGGTTACACGGGCGATTTCGAGTCGTTCCGAGAGACCGTTCGGACCTGCCCGGTGCCGGTTGTGATCGCCGGAGGTCCGAAGACCGACACGCTGCTCGGCGCCCTTCAGCAGACGGCGGACGCCATCCGTGCAGGCGCGCGCGGTGCCGTGGTGGGCCGCAATCTATGGGGGCACGGCGATCCGGAAAAGGCAGCGATCGCCTTTCGGGGCGTCATCCATGAAGGCCTTTCGGCGCAAGACGCCTTGGCGAAGGCCGGTGCCTGAACGATGCCCGCCGTCCCTTCAATCCTCGGCTTCGGAGCTATTGCGATCGACGACATCGTCTATGTCGATCAGCCGTTGTCGGCGGGCAAGGGGAAGGTTTTGCAAAGTGCCCGAGCTTTCGGGGGAAACGTCGCGACGGCACTTGCCGCCGTCGCGCGGCTCGGCGGAAGCGCCGGGTTCGTCGGATGGCTGGGCAGTGCCGCCGACGACGCCGTGTTGTGCGATCTCGTTGCGAGCGGCGTTGAAACCGCGTTCGCGCCGCGCCACCCGCACGCGCGCCCGGTGCGCTCGCGGATCACCGTCGGTTCGGATGGGGAGCGGTTCATCGCGTACGACGACGAAGCGATGCTGGGCACCGCGCCGGACTTTCCGGACGAGGTTCTCAGCCGCGCGACTGTCCTGATCGTCGACAGTTACGGGATCGGGTCGCTGGATGTCGTGGCTCGGGCTCGCGATCTCGGCCTTGCGATCCTCGGCGATGTCGAATGGAGCCACGGCCCGGCCACCGAGAGACTGATCGGGCTCTGCGACCATCTCATTCTTCCGCTCGGCTTTGCGCGGACCGCCACCGGCCGCCAGGCTCCGGCCGAGATACTCGATGCATTGTGGTTGCCGTCGCGGTCCGCCGTGGTTCTGACGGATGGCGGCAGAGGCGTCTTCTATCGCGGACGCGACGAGACAGGGCTCTGGCACCTGCCTCCGCACCGGGTTGCCGTCGTCGACTCGACCGGCGCCGGTGACTGCTTTCATGGCGCCTATGCCCTTGCATTGACGCGCGGGGCCGACACCGGAGGCCGGGTCGCATTCGCGGCCGCGGCGGCGGCCCTTTCGATAACGGGGCGGGGCGGGCGCGAGGCGCTTCCGACCGACGACCAGGTCAAGGAACTCCTGGCATCGACGAACGCGCCGTCGGCAGTCGAACTGAAATATGCGCGGCTTGATACCGGAACATAGCCTGAACTATCCGAGGAAAATTTCGCAGGTGAACGTAAGCCGAGGACAATCATAAGAATCAATGGCTTAGACTTGTGGAGGGAGGAATATGGCAGAAGTCGTTCTTGAGAATATCTGCAAGACATACGGGAACAATTTTCACGCAATCGACCAATTGAACCTGTCGGTCAAGGACGGCGAGTTCTTGATTCTCGTCGGGCCGTCCGGCTGTGGCAAATCCACCGCGTTGCGGATGATCGCGGGATTGGAGGACGTCACCAGCGGCAGCCTCCGGATCGGCGGAATAGACGTCGTCGACATGCCGCCCAAGGATCGCGACATCGCGATGGTCTTCCAGAGCTACGCTCTCTACCCGCATATGACCGTGTTCGAAAACATTGGCTTTTCGATGCGGCTGGCAGGCAAGCCGAAGGCCGAGCGCAAAAAGCGCGTGGACGAGATCGCCAAAACCCTTCAACTGACGTCTCTGCTGGACAGCAAACCCGCGAACCTTTCAGGTGGACAGCGTCAAAGGGTTGCCATGGGCCGCGCCATGGTGCGCGCGCCGGCAGCCTTTCTCATGGACGAACCCCTTTCCAATCTGGACGCGAAACTGCGTGTTCAAATGCGCGCCGAAATCACCAGGCTGCAAAAGCAGCTCGGCGTAACGACCATATATGTGACCCACGACCAAACCGAAGCCATGACGATGGGCGACAGGGTCGCGGTGTTGAAAGGCGGCGTGCTGCAGCAGGTCGACGCGCCCAAGAGGCTCTATGAATCGCCGGTGAACGCTTTCGTTGCTGGCTTCATCGGGTCTCCTTCGATGAATCTTTTCGAGGCAACCCTGACGGGCGACGAACTGATGTCCGGCGCCTTGGCCATCCGGCTGCAGGATGCAGCCTTCGTGCGCAGGCCGGGCTTGAGGTCGTATGCGGGGCGCAAGGTCGTGTTCGGGATACGACCGGAGGATCTCTATGACAGCAGTCTCGAATCCGGCCGCAAGTATCAGACGATACCGGCAAAGGTGACCTCGATCGAAGAACTCGGATCCGAACAAATCGTCCATCTCAACATCGACGCGGTCCGGGTGGACTCCGGCGACCCTGACGCGGTGCAGGATTTCGGCCTGGCGTCGAATGCGGTGGCGAAATTCGAACCGGTCAGCACAGTCCGCTCCGGCTCGGAAATCAGCTTGGCCCTGGATGATGCCAAGCTCCATTTCTTCGACCCCGAGACGCATCTGGCAATCTGAATATCAGCGATAAGACCCGCGGGCGAAGGTGAGGCGCCTGCGTAAGAAGACTTCTGAATAATCAGACGATCGGCCGCATTGTGCGGGCGAATATAAAGAAGGAGGAGAAAATGACGTTTCGTATTAAACCCGCGATGCTGAAAATAGCCGCGGCCGCATGGTTGCTTGGCGCAACCGGCGCCATGGCGGATACGACGCTGGAATTCACCCAATGGTGGGAGCCCGAATTGCCGGCTGGCTCGCTCAGGTCAATCATGGATGAGTTCGAGGCGGCAAACCCCGGAATCAAGGTGACGCTGGTCAGCGGCCCCTACGCTACCACGCGAGACCAGATCTCGGTTGGTGCTGCAACCGGAACGCTCAGCGACGTCGTCGGTCTCGACGGCGCCTGGGTGAACAATCTGAATGCGCAGGGCGCACTCGCCGACATGAATCCGATGATGGATGCAAGCGGTTTCGACAAGAGCCAGGTCGCGGATATCATCAAGGTGGACGGCAAGGCCGTGATGTTTCCCGTGGCTTCGTTCGTCTATCCGGTCTTCGTGAATTTGGACCTCGCCGCCAAGGCGGGCGTGACCAAGCTGCCGTCGACCCGTGCGGAGTTTCTCGAAGCCGCCAAGAAGATGACGCACGCCGACCAGAACCAGTATGGCTGGGTGCTGCCCCTGTCGCTGCAAACGCCATCCGGCGTCCAGAACGACATGATGTCGTGGGTTTGGGCTTCGGGCCAGTCGATGATGGCGAGCGGCAAGCCGGACCTTGAGGGCAAACCGGTGGTGGATATGCTCACTTTCGTCAAATCACTCAATGACGCCGGCACCATCTCGCCCGGCATCGCCACCAAGACCGAGCAGGAAAAGGTCGAGGAGTTCGTCAACAACCGCGTCGGGATGATGATCGACTCGCTCGCGCATGTGAACCTCATCCGCGAGCGCAATCCCAAGCTGAACTTCGACCTCATTCCGGTCCCTGTCGTGGAAAACTATACCGGCAAGCGCGGCCTTCCCTATGCCTCCTGGGGCATCGGCATCTCTGCGGCTTCGAAACATCAGGAAGAGGCCTGGAAACTCGTCCAATATCTGATGAGTGAAAAGGTCAACGCCAAGCTCGTGTCGCTTGCAAACGCCTTCCCGGGCAACGTCAACGCCAAGCCCGATTTCGTGACCTCGGACAAGGCTTTCGGCAAGGCTTTTGAAATCTTCAAGACCGGTCATCTCGCCAATGAGTTCACGGGCCTGCCGGTGGCTGAAGACCTGATGACCCAGTTCGACGTGCAAGCCCAGAAGATGCTCGCCGGCGAGCAGTCTCCGGAACAAGCAGCCGCCGCCGCTCAGAAGGGCTGGATGGCGAAATTCTGATCGGCCTGTTCCCGTTTGCTGTCTTCGACCGGGTGACCTGACTTCGGGCAGGCCACCCGGCAACAACGGATCGGCATTCTGAGTGGACTTGTTTTTGAAAGCTTACCTTCCCTTGAAGGCGTATCCCAAGGTTGGCACATGACCCGGCAAAAGCGCTCCCACCACAAGCTCAAACGAGCGGTCGCACCCTACCTCTATCTGTCGCCCTCGCTGCTCATAATCGGGCTCCTGATGCTGCTGCCGATGGTGACGGTGATTGCCTACTCGTTCCAGAACAGCGCGGTGCTGCGTCGTGACCCATCCTTTGCCGGACTGAAGCACTACCAGGCGATCTTCGACGACCCCGTGTTCTGGGCTTCGCTGTGGCACACGCTCTACTTCACATGCATGAGTGTCATTTTCCACATGACCATCGGCATGGTCTTCGCGCTCATGCTGAACAGCGACCGCATCAATCCGGCGCTGCGCAACATTCTGCGCGTGCTCTACATACTGCCCTGGCTGTTCACCGCGGTGATCATCGCCGTGATCTGGCGCCTCCTGCTTGAGCCGAACGGTGTCGTGAACAGTATTCTCATGCAAATCGGCATCATCGGTTCCAAGGTCGAATGGTTTTCCTCGCCTGAGACCGCGCTGCATGCAGTCACTTTTGCCAATATCTGGGCGGGCTACCCGCTCTTCATGGTCAGTTTGCTCGCGGGTTTGCAGGGCATTCCCAAGGATTTCTACGAGGCCGCCGATATCGACGGGGCGAAAGCCTACCAGAAGCTGATCTTCATCACCATTCCGCAGCTGATGCCGATCATCATCAGCATCTCGCTGCTCGACTTCATCTGGACCATGCAGGTCTTCCCGCTAATCTGGATAACGACGGGCGGTGGCCCGATCTACTCGACCGAGGTCCTCAGCACCTACACGTACAAGCTGGCATTTTCGAGCTACAACCTGTCGCAGGCTTCGGCCAGCGCCGTGGTCATCCTGCTGATCTCTCTCGGCCTGACGCTGTTCTATATTCGCTATCAAAAGGCTCGGTAATCACCATGAGGAAAAGGCACACGCCGAAAGACAGGCTGATCACCGTGGCGCTCCATGTAGCGCTTGCAGCAGGGCTCTTTTTCGCGGCATTCCCGATCTACTGGATGCTGAGCAGCTCGTTCAAATCGAATACCGAAATCTTTGCCCTGCCACCAACCATCCTGCCAAAGGCGTTCACGCTGGAAGCGTATGCAGCCATCCTTGGCGACCCGGTAAAGCTGCGCTTCTTCTTCAACAGCTATTTCGTGGCGGGAGCGGTGACCGTGCTGACGGTGCTGATCGCCTTGCTGGCGGCCTACGGGTTCAGCCGCTTCAATTTCCGCGGCAAGGGCAGCCTGAACACAATCATCATCAGCACGCAGACGATTCCGCCGATCACACTTTTGATCCCCTTCTTCGGGCTTGTCGTCTCATACGGTATCTTCGATACCTACGTCGCGCTGATCCTGACCTACCTGGTGTTTACGCTGCCCTACGCGATCCTGCTGATGACGGGATATCTGAACACCTTGCCCCGCGATCTCGATGAAGCCGTGGCTGTCGACGGCGGCAGCAGCTGGACCGCGCTTTGGCGGGTGATTGTCCCGATTTCACTGCCTGGTATCGTGGCGACGTCGGTCTACACCTTCCTGTTGTGCTGGAACGAATTTCTCTTTGCGCTGACGCTGACGAAATCGACGTCCATGCGAACCGTCCCGATCGGCATCCAGCTGTTGATGGGGCAGCATGCCTTCGAATGGAACCAGATGATGGCGATGAGCGTGCTCGGCTCGCTACCGCTCTTGCTCATCTACCTCGTTGCCCAGAGGTACTTCCTCGCCGGCATGACCGCGGGCTCGGTCAAGTAGGATGTTCATCCCACGGCGACGCAGGGTGGCATCAATCAATAAGCGGTATCAAGGATTGAAAGGATGAACGTGAAAGACCTCAAAGTCGGCTGCCAGACCTTCACCTGGGAAATGCTGGGAGACCGGTTCACCGGCGGCCCCGACGATCTGCTGAGGGCGATCTCTGACGGTGGCTATGCCGGCATCGAGATCACCGACACCATGATCGGACATTATGGCGACAAGCCGGAGGAGTTCGCCGCCGCGCTGAAGACGTCGGGGCTGACGCTGGTTTCTTTCGCCTTTGGCTCGAACAGTGGCTTTACGCTGAAGGAGAAGATCGGCGACGATCTCGAGACCGTCAAACGCTGGATCGGCTTCGCGGCTGCGTTCCCGGGCGCGCTGGTCTCGATGGGCTCGGCGACGGTGGTGTCCGACGGGCCGCGCGACGAGAAGTTCGCCATCGCGGCCGATGTCTACAACAACGCCGGCGAGATCGGACGCAAGGCCGGGGTCCAGGTTGCGGTGCATCCCAGCTCGCACCACAACACGCTGCTGTTCGACCGCGCCGATTACGACGCGATCTTTGCCTTGCTCGACCCCGACCTGGTCGGCTGGGTACCGGATACCGGCCATATACTGCGCGGCCACAAGGACATGTCCGATACGCTGCGCACCTACCGCGACCGCATCCGCTACATCCACCTCAAGGACGTCGATGCCAACGGCACCTGGGCCATGCTCGGCAAGGGCGTCTGCGACACGCCGGCGGTGATCGAGATCGCCAACACCGCACCGCGCTTCAACGGCTGGCTGGTGCTGGAGGAGGAATCCGAAACGGCCGCCGCCGATCCCGCCGGCGCGGTAAAAACCAACCGCCAGACAATGCGCAGCTTGGGCGCCTGAAGAACGAGACGATGATCAAGAAACAAGACAGACGCCTCAGGGTCGGTGTGCTCGGCTGCGGCCCCATCGCGCAGTTCGCGCATCTGCAATCCTGCGTGAAGGCTGGGAATGCCGACCTCTACGCCATCTGCGACGCGGCACCCGATCTGCTCGCCCGCATGGGCGCCACCTACGAGCCGCAAAAGATGTATGCCGACTACGACGCCATGCTCGCCGATCCCGAACTGGAAGCGGTGATCGTCGCCACGTCGGACGCCTATCACGTGCCGATGTCGATCAAGGCGCTCGATGCGGGAAAGCATGTCCTGTGCGAAAAGCCGATCGGCACCTCGGTGGAGGAAGGCGAGGCACTGGCGCAGGCGGTCAGGCGCTCGGGCAAGGTCCTGCAGGTCGGTCACATGAAGCGCTTCGACCCGGCGCTGGAGGCGGCGCGCGACTTCGTGCGCGACGAGATCGGCGAGGTGCTGGCGCTGAAGGCCTGGTACTGCGATTCCACCCATCGCTACACCAACACCGATGCCATTCAGCCGCTGCCGGTCACCAGCAAGCTGGCGAAGAAGCCGACCGGCAATCCCAAGGCTGATCTCAGGCAATATTTCATGCTGGCGCACGGCTCGCATCTCGTCGACACGGCGCGTTTCCTGTGCGGCGATATCGTTGCCGTGCGCGCCCGCCTCAATGAGAAATTCGGCGCCTATTGCTGGTTCGTCGAGACCGAGTTCGCCAGCGGCGCGCTCGGGCATCTCGACCTGACCGTTGCCGTGCGCATGGACTGGCACGAAGGTTTTCAGCTCTATGGCGAGAACGGCTCCGTCATCGCGAAAACCTTCAACCCCTGGTACTTCCGCGCCAGCGAGGTCGAGATATTTCACGAGAAGACCGCCACCGCCCACAAGCCGCTCGGCGCCGACGGCCACTTCTTCCGCCGCCAACTGGAAGGCCTAGCGGATACAGTCCTGAACGGCACGCCGATGCGCGGCGCCAATGTCGAGGACGGCATCGCCTCGATCCGCGCCATGGTCGCCATCGCGCGTTCGGTCGAGACAGGTGAACGGGTCGAACTCGCCTCGGTTTCGGGAGCGGTCTGATGCGTCTCGGCATTTTCGCCAAGACATTTGCCGGCACAGAGCCGGCTGCCGTGCTGACGGCGGTTAAGCAGGCTGGCTATGAGACGACGCAGTTCAATCTCGCCTGCGCCGGCCTGCCGTCGATGCCGGATGTCGTGCCGGCAGATGCCATCGCTTCCGTCCGTGCCGCAGTGCGATCGTCAGGCGTTTCGCTGGCCGCGCTGTCGGGCACCTACAACATGGCGCATCCCGACAAGGCTGTGCGCGACGATGGTCTTCGCCGTCTTGCCGTCGTCATCGAGACGGCGGCGGCCCTCGGTATTCCGCTGGTCACGCTCTGCACCGGCTCGCGCAATGCCGCCGATCAATGGGCGTATCATCCCGACAATAGCACGCCGGCCGCCTGGTCCGACATGGCCGCCGAGATGGAGAAAGCGCTGGCGCTTGCCGAAGACGCCGGCGTCGATCTCGGCGTCGAGCCCGAGCAGGCCAACATCGTTACCTCGGCCAGGGACGCGACCAGGCTGATCGCCGAAATGGGATCGAAGCATCTGAAGATCGTGCTCGATCCGGCGAACCTGTTCGAGCACGCGACGCAACACGAAGCGCGCGCCATCGTCGCCGCCGCGATCGACGAGGCTGCCGGCCATATCGCCATGGCGCACGCCAAGGATCGCTCTGGTGACGGCCGCTTTGCCACCGCCGGACAAGGCATCGTCGATTTTCCGCATTTTGTTTCACGGCTGAAGGCAGCGGGCTTCGACGGATCGCTCGTCACCCACGGGCTGTCCGCCGATGAAGCCCCCGGCGTCGCAGCCTTTCTGCGGGGACTCCTCTGATGGTCGCCGCGCCAACGATCCTGCTTCGCGACGATGCATCGCTTCGTGTCTTCGACACGGGGCAGGGCAGGCCTCCCGTCGTCTTCCAGCACGGCCTCGGCGGTGATGCGGCACAAGTGGCGCAGAACTTTCCCGATGGTCCCTCATGCCGCCGACTGACCGTCGAATGCCGCGCTCAGGGCAGCTCTGGCGCCGGCACGACACGGCCGTTTTCGATCGCGATGTTCGCCGATGATGTGCTGGCCGCCGCGGATGCGGTCGGCCTCGACCGTTTCGTCGCCGGCGGCATCTCGATGGGCGCGGCAATCGCCTTGCGGCTTGCGGCCCGGCACCCGGATAGGGTCACAGGTCTGGTGCTTGTTCGCCCTGCCTGGGCTTTCGACGCGGCACCGCAAAACATGCGCCCTTACGTGGAAGTGGCGGAGCTCATCCTCAGCCGTCCGCTGGATGACGCGCGAGATATCTTCGCGGCCTCCGCGACGGCCGCACGCTTTCGAACCGCAGCGCCGGACAATCTTGCTTCCCTGCTCGGCTTCTTCGCGCGCGCCAACGCGAATGTTTTCGCCGAGGTGATGCGAGCAATCGCAAACGATGGGCCCGGCGTGACGCGGGCAGCGGCCGCCGGCCTCGCGCTCCCGACACTCGTCATCGGCAGCGGCATCGATCTCGTCCATCCGCTGGCCACCGCGCGCAGCCTTGCAGACACCATCCCCAATGCCGCCTTTGTCGAGGTGACGCCGAAGGCCACCGACAAGGAGCGCCATTTCGCCGAAATCCGCGCCGCCATCGGCAGCTTTCTCAACACAAATTTTGACAAGCAGGACCAATCATGATCTCGAAATCTCTCTCCGGCCCGGCCGCCATCGCCGAACTGCCACGCGATCGCATGATCGCCGAATTCTCGCTCTGGTCTGCCAATCTTGCCAATTTCGAGAACGACTTGAAGCGCATCGAACCCTATGTCGATCTTCATCATATCGATGTGGCGGACGGTCATTTCGCCCCGTCCTTCCTGTTCTTCCCCGACCTCGTCGCCCGCATCGCCGGGCTGACGGCCAAGCCGATCCATGTCCACCTGATGGTCGATGAAGCAATCGTCGAGGCGCAGACGCGCCAGTTCATCGAAGCCGGCGCCGACATGATCAGCGTCCATGCCGAGAATGGCGAGGCGGGATTGCGCGCCGTGCGGCTGGCGCGGGAGCTCGGCGCCGAGGCGGGCGTCGTGCTCAGGCTGGAGACGCCTGTGGAAGCGGTGACGGCCTTCGTCCCGGAAGTCGCCTTCGTAACGCTTCTTGGAACCGCAATCGGCGTCAAGGGACAGAGCCTGTCGGACAAGGCCTGCGACAGGCTGGGCGCTACCCGCGCTATCCTGAGAAAGGCCGGCCGTGAGGCGCAAGTGGTTCTGGCCGCCGACGGCGGCATCCGCCACGAGACCGTGCCGTTGCTGCGTGCCGCCGGCGCCGAAACCGTGGTTCTCGGTTCGCTCGCCTTCGGTGACAAGGACCTCGCCGGCCGCATCGGCTGGCTGCACGGCTTGAAGGTCGCGGCATGACAACGGAAGCCGCCCTTGCGATCGATCTTGGCGGGACGGAGCTTCGCGCCGCCTTGGTCGACCGCGAAGGCAAGATCCTGGCATTCGCGGCGGTGCCGACGCAGGCGCAGGCCGGTCCAGACGTGGTGATCGGCCAGATCGAGGCGCTGGCGGCGACCGTCCATGCCGAAGCCCCGGCACTGTCGGTCGTCGGCGTCGGTGTCGGTGCGCCGGGACCGCTTGATCCGCTGGCCGGCATCGCCGTCGGCCCGCCGACACTCACCGGCTGGCTGGATGTACCGCTTGCCGACATCCTCGAGCGGCGGCTCGGCCTGCCGGTCCGTCTGGAGAACGACGCCAATGCCGCGGCGCTCGGCGAATGGCGCTTCGGCGCCGGCCATGGCGCTCGCTCGCTGGTCTTTGTCACGGTGTCGACCGGCATCGGCGGCGGTGTCGTCGTCGATGGGCGCATCCTGCATGGCCGCCGTGGCCTTGCCGCCGAGATCGGTCACATGACCATCACCAATGAGGGCGAGCGTTGCGTGTGCGGCGTCATCGGCTGCTTCGAGGCCATCGCTTCGGGAACCGCGCTCGGCCGCCGCGCCACCGCCGCCACGGCGGCCGGCGACGGCTCTGCCTTGCGGCGCCTGTCAGCGGATGCGGAGGTGACCGGCCGCCACGTCGTCGAGGCGGCACGGCTGCGCGACGATCTTGCCTCGGCCTTGCTGGACGAGGAAGCCCGCTGGCTGGGCGTCGGCTTCACCAACCTGTTACATCTCTATTCGCCCGATGTGCTGGTCGTCGGCGGCGGCATCGCCAATGGGCTCGACCTGATGGCGCCGACCATCGAGGCAACCATCAGGCAGCGGGCCATGCGCGCCTATCGCGACGTACCGGTCGTTCCAGCACAGCTCGGCCGCCATGCTGGGCTCGTCGGCGCCGCCAGCCTTGTGCTGTTCGACGACGAGGGCACGATTGCCGCCCGCATGCCTGTCGGCCCAAGCACATATCCGGACACACCACTGAGCAAGATCGGCACCGTCTGACGTGCGACTGCATGACAAAGGCCGGAGGCAGCATGCCTCCGGCCTTTTACGCATAAGCCACGCGTGGTTACTCGGCGGGGACGACATCCGCCGGCAGGCTGTCGTCAGCCGTGCCCGCCAGCGCCCTCGCCAGCTTGGCCTCGTCGAGTTCGCCTTCCCAGCGCGCCACCACCAGCGTGGCGACGGCATTGCCAACGAAGTTGGTCAGCGCCCGGCATTCCGACATGAAGCGGTCGACGCCGAGGATCAGCGCCATACCGGCGACCGGCACCGCCGGAACCACCGACAGCGTGGCGGCAAGGGTGATGAAGCCCGCTCCGGTGATGCCGGCGGCACCCTTGGACGAGAGCATGGCCACCAGCAGCAGCAGGATCTGGTCACCCATCGACAGGTGGATGTTGGTCGCCTGTGCAATGAACAGCGCCGCCAAGGTCATGTAGATGTTGGTGCCGTCGAGGTTGAAGGAATAGCCGGTCGGGATGACCAGGCCGACCACCGAGCGCTTGGCGCCGGCCTTCTCCATCTTTTCCATCAGCGAGGGCAGGGCGGCCTCCGACGAGGAGGTGCCCAGCACCAAAAGCAGCTCTTCCTTGATGTAGCGGATCAGCGCCAGGATGGAGAATCCGTTGTAGCGGCAGACCGCACCCAGCACGATGAACACGAACAGGAACGACGTCACGTAAAAGGTGCCGACCAGCATGGCGAGATTGATGACCGCGCCGATGCCGTATTTGCCGATGGTGAAGGCCATGGCGCCGAAGGCACCGATGGGGGCGGCCTTCATCAGCACGCTGACCAGCTTGAAGATCGGCGTCGTCAGCGCCTGCAGGAAATTGAGGACGGGCTCGCCCTTGTCGCCGACCAGCGCCAGCGCGATGCCGAACAGCACCGAGAAGAACAGGACCTGCAGGATGTCGCCGTCGGCGAAGGCGCCGACGATGGTCGACGGGATGATGTTCATCAGGAACCCGGTGACCGACTGATCGTGCGCCTTGGCGGCGTAGGTGTTGACGGTCGAGGCGTCGAGCGTCGCCGGGTCGATGTTGAAGCCGGCGCCCGGCTGCACGACATTGGCGACGACAAGGCCGATGATCAGCGCCAACGTCGAAAAGGTGAGGAAATAGAGCATCGCCTTGCCGGCAACACGCCCGACCTTCTGCAGGTCGCTCATGCCGGCAATGCCCGTTGTCACGGTCAGGAAGATGACCGGGGCGATGATCATCTTGACCAGCTTGATGAAGGCGTCGCCGAGCGGCTTCATGCTCTCGCCGACCGACGGATAGAAATGGCCGAGCAGGATGCCGACGGTGATCGCGACGAGCACCTGCACGTAGAGTTGGGCATAGAAAGGCTTGCGCTGCGCGGCAAGCGCGCGTGATTGGTCTGCGATGTGCATCGAACTCTCCCTGGCCGGATGGGCGAAAACGGATCGCCTGCGTGACTTCTCCCATCGCGGCGCTCCGGTCGCACGCCGCTGAAAACAGTTTTGCAAGCGTCGTGCCAGATCGGGGAAAGGCCGGAATCGCGGATTTCCGCCTTTGTCAGAGGTCGCGCGGACAATACTTGTGCGGATTTCCGCACAAGTGGCGTTTGCCTGGGCGGATTTTCGCATTACACTGACCGGAAAGCCGCGAAGAAAAGGGAGAGGGCAGACGCCGCAGGCAGGCACCGATAGCGAATCCCAAGGGTTTGCCGGCCGTGAGTTGCTGCGCGAGGCGGTGGCCCGGCTGCGCGATGGCCGCTGGCTTGCCGTGGTCGCAGCCCTTGCCGTCCTGGCTGGCGCGATCGCCATCGCCGGGCGCATCGCCTCCGGCCAGGCGGCCGACAATCTGCGCGACACAGCACTTGCCGCTCTGCCGCTGGCGGCGGGAACGCTGACCGGCGAAATCGAAAAGCAGCGCCTGGTTCCCTTGGTGCTGGCCCGCGACGATGCTGTGCGGGGCGCGCTGCGCCGGGCCGGGAAGATGCAAGAAGCGGCCCTCAACGACAAGCTCAAGGCGATTGCCGGCGATGCCTCGGCCTCCGCCATCTATGTCATCGATACGGCAGGCATCGCCATATCAGCCAGCAATGCCGGCGAACCGACCAGCTTTGTCGGCATCGACTATAATTTCCGGCACTATTTTCAGGAGGCGATGGCGAAAGGTGCTGCCAGCCAATATGGCCTCGGCACGATCAGCGGACGGCCGGGACTCTACCTTTCGAGCCGCGTCGACGATAACGGCAAGCCGCTTGGCGTTGCGGTGTTGAAGGTCGAGCTCGACGGCGTCGAGGCAAATTGGCGTTCCAGCGGTTTCCTTGTCTTTGTCACCGATGAACGAGGCGTCGTGCTGGCCACCAGCCAGCCCGACTGGCGGTTTCGTGCGCTGGCACCACTGTCGGCCGAGGACGTGGCCGCCGCCCATGAGCAACTGCAATTGGCCGATGCTGCCTTCGAGCCGCTGCCGTTCAGACGCGGCGCCGGCGATGGCCTGGCGACGATCGACAACGCCGGAAAACCACGCCAGTTCGTCGAGGTGGTGCAGGATTTGCCCGGTGCAGTCCCAGGCTGGCGTCTGTGGCTGCTGACGCCCGCCGACGCTGCTCTCTCCTCGGCCGCCAATACGGCGCGCCTGACCACGCTCCTGGGCTTGCTGCTTCTAGGCTTGATTGCCTACGTGCTGACCCGGCGCCGGCGAACGCGCAGGCTGCGGCAGGAAGCGCTGGCGCGCATGAATGCCGAGCTCGAAAGCCGGGTCAGCACGCGAACGGCCGAGCTGACGCGCTCCAACACCGCACTTGCCGGCGAAATCGCCGAGCGCGAGAATGCCGAAGCCAAGGTCCGCCGACTGCGCGACGATCTCGCCCAGGCCAACCGGCTTTCCATCCTCGGCCAGATCGCCGCCGGCGTGGCGCATGAGATCAACCAGCCGGTCGCCGCCATCCGCACCTATGCCGAGAATGCAGGTCGTTTTCTGGACAGCGGCAAGACCGGATCGGCCAGCGGCAATCTGACATCGATCGTTTCGATGACCGAACGCATCGGCGCGATCACCGGCACCTTGCGCACTTTCGCCCGCCGGCCGGGCGTCGCCGCTTCGCCGCTGCCGGTGCGCGAGGCGATCGACGGCGCGCTGTCGCTGCTGTCAGGCCGCATACGCGATTCCGGCGTCACCATCGTCAGGCCGCGCGGCAATGCCTCGCCGGTGGTCATGGCGAGCCGCATCCGGCTGGAGCAGATCCTGGTCAATCTTTTGCAAAATGCATTGGACGCGATGAAGGACCAGCCCGATCCCCGCATCGAGATCGAACTTGCCGAGCGCGACGACAGGGTGCTGATTTCGGTGCGCGACAATGGACCCGGCCTTGGTCCGGAGGCGGCTGGCAATCTGTTCATGCCGTTCCAGACCACCAAGGAGAAGGGGCTTGGCCTGGGGCTGGTGATCTCGCAGGAGATCGCCCAGGAATTGGGCGGCACGCTGCGGCTCGATCCCGGCAATGGCAGCGGCGCATCCTTCACCATCGATTTGAGGCGGATTGAATGACAGACGGATCAGGGCTGGTCGCGCTCGTCGACGACGATGCGGACCTCCTTCATGCCACCACGCAATTGCTCGAGCTTGCCGGCTTCACGGTGGTCGCACTCGACGCCGCCGAGGCAGCACTTGCCGTCGTCGACAGGAATTTCGAGGGCGTCGTCGTCAGCGATATCCGCATGCCGGGCATGAACGGGCTGCAGCTGTTCGATCGCATCAAAGCGATCGACGCGGATATACCGGTGATCCTGGTTACCGGGCATGGCGATGTCGATCTCGCTGTGGCCGCGCTCAAGGACGGCGTTTACGATTTCATCCCGAAACCCTATGCCGGAGAACGCCTTGTCGAGGCGCTGAAACGGGCATCGGAAAAGCGGCGGCTGGTGATGGAAAACCGGCGGCTGCGCGAAGCCGCGGCATTGGCCGCCGACGGCCTGCCGCTGATCGGCGAGGCGCCTGCCATCAAGCGGTTGCGCGAGACCTTGCGCCAGATCGCCGACATGGATGTCGATGTGCTGGTCGAGGGAGAAACGGGAACCGGCAAGGAAGTGGTGGCGGACCTCCTGCACCGTTGGGGGCGGCGGCGCGCAAAACCCTTCGTGGCGCTGAATTGCGGCGCCCTGCCGGAGACGGTCATCGAAAGCGAGTTGTTCGGCCACGAGGCTGGCGCGTTCACCGGCGCGCAGCGGCGGCGGATTGGCAGCATCGAGCATTCGAGCGGCGGCACGCTGTTTCTCGACGAGATCGAATCCATGCCGCCTGCGCTCCAGGTCAAGCTGCTGCGCGTGCTCGAAACGCGCAGCCTCACGCCGCTTGGCTCGAACGAGATACGGCGCATCGATCTCAGGGTCGTCGCAGCGACCAAGGTCGATCTCGGGCGGCCGGACCAGCGCGGCGATTTTCGCGAGGATCTGTATTTTCGCCTCAACGTGGTGACGCTGCGCATTCCGCCGCTGCGTGAACGCCGCGGCGATATCCCGATGCTGTTCGGGCATTTCCTCGGCAAGGCGGCCGAACGGTTTGGCCGGCCTGTCGCCAAGGTGAATGCAGCCGTCAGCGATCATCTCCAGTCGCATGACTGGCCGGGCAATGTGCGCGAGCTCGCCCATTTCGCCGATCGCGTCGCGCTCGGTCTCGGCCCGGACGAGGAGATGAAAACGGTTCGCGCGTATTCGCCGGAGCCTGCGGCAGCATTGCCCGAACGGGTCGGCCACTATGAGGCGCAACTGATCCGCGATGCGCTGCGCGACCATGGCGGCGACGTGCGCGCCGCCATCGACGCGCTCGGCGTGCCGCGTAAGACCTTTTATGACAAGCTCAAGCGCTACGGCATTGCCGCGTCCGAATTTCGCAATGGCGGCGATGCCGATACGCAACCCATCTCGGAAAAGCGATGAACACGACACTGCAAACGACGGCAAATCCCTCGCCGCAAGACCTCACTTTTCTCAGCGAAAGGCTGACGGCGTTCAACGACGGCGATGTCGGCGCGTCCGAAAGGCAAGCGCTTGCGGTGTTCGTGCGCGACGACGCCGGCGCGGTCGTCGCCGGCATTTCCGGTTACACCGCCTGGGGCTGGCTTTATGTGCAATGGCTCTGGGTGGATGAGCGGCTGCGCGGCCAGCACATCGCCGGCAAGATGCTGGACGCGGCCGAACATGAAGCGGTGGCGCGCGGCTGTCGAAACGCCTGGATCGACACCTTCAATCCGAATGCCGCCAAGGCCTATCAGCGCCAGGGTTATCAGCCCTTTGGAACACTTGCCGACTTCCCCGTCGGCCGCAGCCGCATCTTCCTGCAGAAGAAACTGGCTTAACCGGCGAGTTTTCCGCCCTGCATCGGCCGCGGTGCGCCGGTCGTGCTCGGAAAACTGATCGGCAGCCCGCGCAGCACGCGAACCGCGAGGAAGGCAAAGCATTCCGCCTCGACCGCGTCGCCGCTCCAGCCCAGGCTCTCGGCCTGCACCACCTCGACGCCGGCGCGGCTGGCCAGCATCGCCATCATGGTCGGATTATGGCGACCTCCGCCGCTGACCACGAGTTTCTTCGGCCGGTGCGGCAAGAGGTCGAGCGCCTTTCCGACGGCCGCAGCGGTGAAGGCGGTGAGCAGCGCCGCGCCATCCTCGGCGCTTAGGCCGTCCGCCATCGCCGCGCCGAAGTCGAAACGGTCCAGTGATTTTGGGTAGGCTTTGCTGAGATAAGGGTGCTGCAGCAGCTTTGCCAAGCGCTCCTCGTCCACCTTGCCCGCCCCGCCAAGCGCGCCGTCGCGGTCCATTTCGCCGAGCCCTTTCGACTTGATGAAATCGTTCAGCGGTGCGTTGGCGGGGCCGGTATCGAAGGCAACGACATTGTCGGCACCGTCCCACCAGGTGATGTTGGCGACGCCGCCGAGATTGAGCACCGCCACCTCGCCGCTGGCGCCGGCGCTGCGCATCAGCGCGGTGTGGTAGGCCGCGGCCAAGGGCGCGCCTTGTCCGCCGGCGCGCATGTCGGCCGAACGGAAATCGTAAGCGACCTTGGTGCCCAATAACGCGTGCATCAGTTCACCGTCGCCGAGCTGCCTTGTCTGGCCAAGCCGTCCGACCTGCGGCGCACGATGCAGCACGGTCTGGCCGTGAAAACCGACGACGCCGATGTCGGCCATCGTCATGCCATAGCTCTCGACCAATTCCTTGACCGCCGCCGACTGCGCTCGCGTCAGGGCTTCTTCCGCGGTGCGGAAGATCGCCGGCTCCGGCCCGACGAAATTCCACGCCCGCGCCTCCGTCAGCGTCTCTTCCAGCAGCGAGCGGATCGACGCGGGATAGGGCATCAACCGATAGGTGCCGAAATCCTCGATCTGCTCGCCATCGGTCTTGATCAGCGCGACGTCGATGTTGCCGTCCAGCACCGTGCCGGTCATCAGGCCGACGGCCCAGATTGGTTCCATAGTCGTTTCCTCGTTGAGCATGATCTTTTCCGAAAACCGTTTCCCACTTTTCGGGACCATGCTCCAGTCCCCATCGATGAGATCGCCGATAGCTTTGCGAAGCCTGACGATTCTACCGTCAAAATATCGGTCGGATGAATCCGGTTGGCGGGCAAGGTCCAGGCCTTGCCACTGTCGAAGCGGCGGTCTCGGTGCTGAAGGCCGAGCGGCCTTCGTAGCGCCACAGGCGATGCTGGACCGCGCAACGTTGGTTCTGCAGCCGTCTGGCTCAACAACCGCCGAGATGCCACCTCTTGCCTGTCAGCCCCGAAGGCGCGACCTTGCCTGATCTGGCGAACGCTTCCGCCGAAATCCGCAAGGAGTGAAAAATCATGGCATCCGATGTGGCCGTCATTGCAGGCGCCGGCGCTGGTCTGAGCGCCTCGCTTGCGCGCCTTCTCACCCGGGAAGGCTTTCGCGTGGTTCTGGCCGCCCGCAATGTCGAGAAGCTCAGCGCTCTGACCGACGAAACCGGGGCGCTGGCCGTCGAGACGGATGTTGCCGACGTTGCGTCCGTCGCCAGCCTGTTCGACACCGCAGACAAGGCCGGCCCGCTGGCGCTTGCAGTGTTCAACGCCAGCGCGCGCACCCGCGGACCGATCGCCGAGCTCGATGCCGAAGCGGTCAAACAGGCATTGCTGGTCGGCGCCTATGGCGGCTTCCTGGTCGGCCAGCAGGCGGCGCGCCGGCTGCTGGCGCGGGGTTCCGGATCGATCCTGTTCACCGGCGCCACCGCCAGCGTGAAGGGATTTCCCGGCTCAGCCGGCTTCGCCATGCCGAAATTCGGCCTGCGCGGCCTGGCGCAATCCATGGCCCGTGAACTCGCTCCGCAGAACATCCACGTCGCCCACTTCATCATCGACGGCCAGATCGAGCCGGCCGGACAGGTGGCCGATCCCGGCCGGCCGGACCGCCGTCTATCGCCGGACGCCATCGCCGAGGCCTATCTTACAACCCATCGCCAGCATCGCAGCGCCTGGAGCTCGGAGCTTGAGCTGCGGCCCTGGGCAGAGACGTTTTGACAGTGCAGCTGATCGACTAGGGCCAACTGATCGCCTGGCGGGAAGTAACGCGGTCCTTCCGCTATTCCTTTACATTAGGCGATACTAATATTTTGTGGCTCTGAGCTGCTTATCCGATACATAAAAAAGCCCAGTGTAATATATACGTTTGTTTAACGTCGGTTGTGCATCTTGCTGGCTTTCCCGGTCTAATTGAGAACGCGTATGCCGGTTACACGTCGTACACTGCTTGCGGCCGGGAGCGGCGGGTTGCTGATCTCGCAAGCCCGGGCGGCCAACACTCCAGGACAGCAGGCGGAGAACGCCCCAAAGCCGATCGCGAGCGGCGATGCCTTGCGCATCGCAATGCCGGTCTTCGCTTCCAATCCGTTCTTCCCGGCCGACGGATCGGGGGACAATGGCATAGACATGGAACTGGCCCACGGCATCGCCGCGGCGCTTGGGGTCGAGCCGGTGTTCGACCGATCCGCCGCAACGTTCGACGATATCGTCAGACAGGTCAGTTCCGGACAGGCCGACATGGCGATTGGCAAGCTCAGCAGGACGCTTCAGCGCGGCCGGTCGATCATCTATTCCCGCCCCTACGCCATGCTGCGGCAAGGGCTGATCGCCAACCGCCTCAACCTGGCGCGTATCGCGCAAGGCAAGCCGCCAGAACAGATTGTCCGTGATTTCTCAGGTGATCTCGGCGTGATCGAGGGCTCTTCCTTCGCCACTTATGCGGCCACGACTTTCCCACATGCGCAAATCCATCGCTTGGCAAGCTGGGACCTGATCATCGATGCGATCCGAAACGGGACGATCGACATGGCCTATCGCGATGATTTCGAGATCAAGAAGCTGATGGTCGACGATCCGTCGATGACAGTCGTAGCGCGCTCCATCACGCTGACCGACAAGGTCGATACGATCGCAGTCGGCGTGCGGCCGGACAATCCGCATCTCGCGGCCTTTGTCGATCTGTATCTCGACCTCGCTCGGGGTCAGCAGATTCTCAACACGGACGAGATCATCGCCCGCTATCGCCTGGGGAGCAAAGCCTGACAATGGCCATCTCCGACGTAGCCGGACCCCTGCCTTTCGATTGGCGTCTCGCGGCAAGGCGTATCTTGCGATCGCCGGTGACGACGATTGCGATGATTGCTGCAGGAATCCTGTGCGGCCTCTACTATCCAGACTTTGCCCATGCGATCAGCCCTGTCGCACAACTCTACCTGAATTTCCTAAAGATGGTCGTCCTGCCCTATTTGGTCTCGTCGGTCATCTTCTCCATCACGGCGATGGTCCAGGACCCGAAATCGGTCCGCTACCTCGGTAAGGTGGGTATGGCCGTGCTGGTCGTGTCGTTCCTGGCCGTGCTGGTGAGCGGCACCTTGTCGCTGATCCTGCAGCCGGGCCAGATCGAGAATCCCCAGTCGCGCATCGAGCTTGGCGAGTTCATCAATTCGCAAGGCAGCGTGTCCACCGATCTCGCCTTCCCGTTCCAGCCGCCGCCCTCCAATGGGGATCCCAGCGGCGGGCATTCGATCCTGCTCGACCTGGTGCCGAACAACGTCTTCAATGCGCTGGCCTCGGGACAGACCATCCAGGTTCTGCTGTTCTGCCTGCTTTTCGGGCTCGCGATGGGAAAGATTCCCCAGCCCTCGTCCATGAGCCTGACGCAGGCGCTCAACGCGGTCTACAGGGCCTGTACGGTGCTGACCAACTGGTTCATCTGGGGGTTGCCCTTTGCAACCTTCATCCTGATCGCGGACCAGACCGCGTCGACCGGAACCAAGCCGCTCACGCTGATGGGCGGTTACCTGCTGGTGATGGGTCTTTCCTGCCTCATATTCGTAGCCGGGGCCTTTGCCATTATCGCCATCCGGTCGCGACGAAGCTACTGGACGACGATCAAGACCTGCCAGCCCCTTCTCATGGTGGCCATCACCACACGCTCTACGGTCGCCTCGCTGCCGTGGGTCATCAACCTTTTGAGCGAGCGCCTGCGGTTCAGCCTGGTGGTCGTGGAACTGCTGGTGCCGCTGCAGGCGGCTTTGCTGCGTACAGGCCCGGCGCTGCTCTACACTTCGGGTGCGCTGTTCATCGCCCAGCTCTACGGCCATCCGCTTGCAGTCCCCGACCTCGTGCTCGTCGGCATCATCTCGGCGCTTCTTGCGCTCACCACCGGCGGCATGGGCAGCCTGCTCATCCTGTCGCAGATGTCCATCGTCTGCGGCTACCTGAAGCTTCCCTTCGAGGCGGCGTTCGCCCTGTTCGTTGCGGTGGATGCGGCCGTGGACACGTTCATGACGCTGGCCAGCGTCTGCACCGTCGCAGCGAGCACGGCAATGATCGCTCCCAGCCACAGGGAGGCGACACAGCCTGAAACCGTCTCGGAACAGCTCGAAGCCGAGCCTGCCGGATGATCGACGACACCATCCGTCCCCAGCTCGGCATTATCGGCGGCCTCGGGCCGCTTGCATCGGCTGACTTCTACTTCAAATTGACCCGGATGACCCAGGCGTTCAGAGACAACGAACATGTGCCTGCCGTGATCCTCAGCATACCGCAGCTGCCCGACAGGACCGAAGCCATCCTTGCCGGCCATGACGGCCCGCTGGCGCCTTTGAAAGCGGCGGTCGCGACGCTCAATGCGCTCGGCGTCGCCTGCGTCGCGATGCCGTGCAACACCGCCCATCATTGGTACGACCAACTGGCGGCGAATTCGCGCGCGGAAATCATCCATATCGGCGACGCCGTGGTGGCGGAGACGCGTCGTAGCCTGGAGCGGGGCCGGGTTGCTGTTCTCGCCACCCAGGGCACGCTGGTCTCCGGCTTCTATCAGGACAGGATGTCGGCGGCGGGATTTGAGCTCTGCCTTCCCTCGAACACCGAATTTCAGGCGTGCGTCGACAGCGCGATCAGCCTCGTCAAGGCGGGTTCGATCGTGGATGCGGCGGTTGAAACCGAGCGCGCGCTCGACATCGCGCAAGCGACCGGCGCCGATGCCGCCCTGCTCGGCTGCACCGAACTGTCGGTGGTGGCTGCCAGCCTCAACGACGTGAATGGATTGGTCGTCATCGACAGCAATGCGGCCCTGGCGCGAGCCTGCCTGACGCGATTAGGGTTCGGTACGCAGGAAGCCCGAGGCCTGCCGACCGTATCGCGGCCGCCAGGACATGATTGGCCGATGCGCGCCAGCTTGGCCGTACTGGCGTAACCCGATCTAGACGCTCTCGAGGTATGTCTCGATCTCGAAGTCGCTGACATTGAGCGCGAATGTGTTCAGCTCCTGGCGTTTGCAGGCCACAAAGGAGTCGCGCAGGATGGCTGGAAAAATCTCCGCCACATGCGTCCCGCTCTCGAAGGCGGCGATGGCGGATGCCCAGTCCGGCGGAAGCTTTGCCGGCGGAAGTCCCTGGCCGTCTGTGCCGATCGGATCACCGGGCGACAACTGTCTTTCGATGCCGGTCAGTGCGGCGCCCAATATGGCCGCGAGCACCAGATAGGGGTTGGCGTCGGCTCCCGATACGCGGTGCTCGATACGGCGAGCAGCGGTCGGTCCGCCCGGAATGCGGATCGCGACCATGCGGTTCTCATAGCCCCAGGCGACCGCGGTTGGCGCATAGGATCTTGGGCGCAGCCTGCGGTACGAATTGAAGTGCGGCGCGAATACCAGCGTGCTCTCGGCCATTGCCGCAAGCAGGCCACCGACTGCATGGCGCATGGTCTCCGAGCCCTGGTCGGTGCCGTCGTCGAAGACGTTGCGCCCTTCACCGTCGACCAGGCTGAAATGAACGTGAAAGCCGTTGCCCGCCCGGTCGCCATAGGGCTTGGCCATGAAGCAGGCGGCAAAGCCGTGCTTGCGGGCAATGCCCTTCACCGTGCGCTTGAACAGCACCGCATCGTCAGCCGCCCGCAACGCGTCCGCGACATGGTTCAGATTGATCTCGAACTGACCGACGCCGTTTTCGGCGATGGCCGTGTCGACGGGAATGCCTTGCGTCCGGCAAGCCTCGTAGACGTCATGGATGAAGGATTCGAAATCGTCGATTTCGTCGATCGACAGCGCCGCGTCGGAATCGAGCCGGCGTCCGGTCACCGGCGAGACAGGGCCGACCGGCCGCTGCGATTGCGGATCGACAAGGTAGAATTCGAGTTCCGTTGCCGCGACCGGGGTCAGGCCCAGGGCCTTGTAGCGATCGAGGATGCGGGCCAGCGCCCGTCGCGGGTCGCCGAGATAGGGCGCGCCGCTTTCGTCGGCAAGCCACAGCGGGACAAGTGCCGTCGGATGCGCCGTCCAGGCCACCGGCAGAATGCCGCGCCCGGTCCATTGGCACAGTCCATCGGCATCGCCGGTCGAGAAAACCAGGCTGTTGCCTTCGATGTCTTCGCCCCAGACATCCAGTCCGATCAGCGAAAAAGGCATGCGCAGCTTGCCTTCCAGCGCCTTTCTTGCCTGCTCGACGGGAATGCGCTTGCCGCGCATGATACCGTTGAGGTCGCACACCGCCGCCCTGAGGCTCTGGATGTCGGTTCTGCTTTCAAGCCAGTTCAAAACGTCCGCAATTGCATCGCTCAATTTAAAACCTCTGGTTTTCGAAGGTGCCGCAGCCTGACCGGCCGCACGTCCCTGGTAAAAATAGCTGGTGAGTTTTAGGAAAACAGACGTGGCTGTCGCCAAGCGCTTTTCCTTATTTTTTCAAGTCACTAGCTGGTATGTCGGGAGGCATTTCAAAACCAATTGCGCGATCTGCGATCGCAACATAGAGGTTGGAGGGCGGAATGCCAAGCACGAGCCGGTAAACCAGCGCGCAGCCGCTATCGGCGGGATCGGCGAGCTCGCTGCGGTAAGATCTGGCGCACGCAGCGCCCGAGCCACGCTGTGCAAAACGGTCATCACAAATCTTGACCTCGCATGCACTTGCACCTCTGGCCGCTGTCTGGCTTTTTGGGGTACCCATCGCAACGGACTGATTCGCGTCATGCCGCTCGATTGCAATATGCCCAAGGCAGTCTGCGGGTGGGTCGTGAAGCGCGCGCAATTGACGAAGGAGAAACAGGCATGGCCGAGTTCAAGAAGCCCGAAATCTCCGAGATGAGACCCAAGATCACCGTTATCGGCGTCGGCGGCGGCGGCGGCAATGCCGTCAACAACATGATCGCCGAGCAGCTTCAGGGTACCGAATTCATCGCCGCCAACACCGACGCGCAGGCGCTGACTATGTCCAAGGCGACGCGGCTGATCCAGCTTGGCGCTCATGTCACCGAAGGGCTGGGCGCCGGATCGCTTCCCGAGATCGGTCGCGCCGCGGCCGAGGAATCGCTCGACGAGATCATGGATCATCTGGCCGGCACGCATATGTGTTTCGTCACCGCCGGAATGGGCGGCGGCACGGGAACCGGTGCGGCTCCAATCATCGCCCAGGCGGCGCGCAAAGCCGGCATCCTGACGGTTGGCGTCGTCACCAAGCCGTTCACCTTTGAAGGCCGGCGCCGCATGCAGATGGCCGAAGAAGGCATCGAGCGGCTGCGCGAGAGCGCCGACACGGTGATCGTCATCCCGAACCAGAACCTGTTCAGGATCGCCGATGCCAAGACCACCTTCGCCGATGCGTTCGTCATTGCCGACCGGGTGCTCTATGCCGGCGTCAGCTGCATCACCGACCTCATCGTCAAGGAAGGCCTGATCAATCTCGACTTCGCCGATGTCAAATCCGTGATGCGCGACATGGGCCGCGCCATGATGGGCACCGGTGAGGCTTCCGGTGAAGGCCGCGCGATGAAGGCGGCCGAAGCCGCGATCGCCAACCCGCTGCTCGACGAAGTGTCGATGAAAGGCGCCAAGGGCGTGCTGGTCTCGATATCGGGCGGCAGGGACATGACCCTGTTTGAAGTCGACGAGGCCGCCACCCGCATTCGCGAAGAGGTCTACGAGGATGCCGACATCATCGTTGGCGCCATCTTCGACAAGGGCATGGAAGGCCGCTTCAGGGTCTCGGTCGTGGCGACGGGCCTCGACCGTGCTTTTGGCGCCGAGGATGCCGACGCCGGCATCGCGCGCGACCACGCCGGTCAGCCGGCGCGGACGCTTCAATAGTGTTCGGTAAACGGGCAGGGCGCTGCCGCGCTCCTGCCCTCGATACCAGCGTTCAGCTCAGCCGAACTTCGGGTCCAGACTGCCCGACTTGTAGCGCTTGGCCATTTCGGCGACCGGCAGCGGCTTGATCTTCTGCGCGTTGCCGGCGGTGCCGAACTGTTCGAAGCGCTCCTTGCAGAGCTTGCGCATGGCGGCCATGGCCGGTGTCAGATACTTGCGCGGGTCGAACTCGCTCGGGTTCTCGGTCAGCACCTTGCGGATGGCGCCGGTCAGCGCCATGCGGTTGTCGGTATCGATGTTGATCTTGCGCACGCCGTGCTTGATGCCGCGCTGGATTTCCTCGACCGGGACGCCCCAGGTCGGCTTCATCTGGCCGCCATATTTGTTGATGATCTCCTGCAGATCCTCCGGCACCGAGGACGAGCCGTGCATGACCAGGTGCATGTTCGGCAGGCGGCGATGGATCTCCTCGATGACGTTCATGGCCAGCACCGCGCCGTCCGGCTTGCGCGAGAATTTGTAGGCGCCATGGCTGGTGCCCATGGCAACCGCCAGCGCATCGACATGGGTGTCCTTGACGAATTCCACCGCCTGTTCGGGATCAGTCAAAAGCTGGTCGTGGCTGATCGCGCCTTCGACGCCGTGGCCGTCTTCCTGCTCGCCGCCGCCGCTTTCCAGCGAGCCGAGCACGCCGATCTCGCCTTCGACGGACACGCCGCCCCAATGCGCCATGTCGACGACGCGCTTGGTGATGCCGGAATTGTAGGCGTAGTCGGCCGGCGTCTTGCCGTCTTCCTTCAGCGATCCGTCCATCATGACGGAGGTGAAGCCGTACTGGATCGCGGTGACGCAGGTGGCTTCGTTGTTGCCATGGTCGAGATGCATGCAGACCGGAATGTCGGGATGGATTTCGACCAGCGCGTCGATCAGCTTGGCCAGCACCACGTCATTGGCATAGGCGCGCGCGCCGCGGCTAGCCTGCAGGATGACCGGCGACTTGGTCTCCTCGGCGGCCTCCATGATGGCGAGGCCCTGTTCCATGTTGTTCATGTTGAAAGCGGGCACGCCATAGCCGTATTCGGCGGCGTGGTCGAGCAATTGTCTCAGTGTTATGCGAGCCACCCAATAGTCTCCCGTATCTGGTTTCAAGCGCAACGTCGCGGGCCGGCCGGTTTGCCGGTCGGCCCTTGATGCTTCTGGCGGGATTTCAAGGGAACCGCAACCTTCGGAGCGCTTCTCGATCGCAATTCTTGTTGCAGGGTTGAAATCCGGCCAGTTTGACGACCTCAGGCCGCGATCAGGTCCCGCGCCGCCAGGAGTTGCACGCAGGCGTTCGCCGCTTCCTTGCCCTTGACGGTGAAGTGCTCGAAGAAGAAGCGGTGGTGCTCGGCGCTGTCGTGGCAGTTGTGCGGGGTGAGCACCGCCGACAGCACCGGCACGCCGGTCGACAGCTGCACGTTCATCATGCCGTCGATGACAGCACTTGCGACGAACTCATGCCGGTAGATGCCGCCATCGACCACAAAGGCCGTGCCGAGGATCGCGGCATAACGGCCGGTCCCGGCCAGGGTCTTGGCATGCAGGGGGATCTCATAGGCGCCGGGCACGTCGAAAATGTCGACGGTGAAGCGTTCGCCTCCCAGAGAGGCCAGTTCAGCTTCGAAGGCCTGTACGCACTGGTCGACGATGTCGGCATGCCAGCGCGCGCGGATAACGGCGATGCGGGTCGTTTCATAGTCTTTATGGGAATGCTGATTCATGGGTCCATCCTTCCGTTTCGAACCAGAATCAGGACGCACGATACGGATTAAGCCCGCAAAAAGCGGGCCGGCTTCCGTTTCGTCCTCTTCCATCCGGACTGTAACCGTCGGCTCCGGAATCACACCGGATCTGCTGACCTTTCCACTAGAGCGCCACGCGTCCCTTGGACGCGTAAAGGACGCTCTAGCACTTAAGAATCCACGCATTGATGCGTGGACCGGAAAGCGCTCGCGGGCTTGGGTAGAAACCCTTACCGCCGGTGGGGACTTTCACCCCGCCCTGAGAACATTAACGGCTTTGTATGAAAGGGCGGGGCGCTGCTGTCAACCGTGAGAAGGTTGGGCCAAGCACGTTCGACTACCGCGTGCGCCACGCCGCCGCCGATGCGGCGATCAGCATGAGCAGTGCTGCAACCATCACGCAGACAGCAAAGCCGAAGTTGGAATAAAGCGGCCCGAAGCTGGTGGTGCCGACAAAGACCGCGAGGTAAGTCACCGCACTGTTCAGGCCCATGATCGTGCCGCGCCGCGATGGATCGAGCGCCGACAGGCGCATCACCAGGACGTTCAGGCCGAAATGATTGGCCAGTCCCCAGATTGCCACCATGGTCAGGGTCAGCCCGAAACTGCCGCTCGTCGCCGCCATCGCGACGTAGACGACGGCGACAAGAAGATAGGCAAACGGCATGACGCGCCGCGCACCCAGTCTGTCGATGATGCCGTCGAGCAGAGCAGCCGTCCCGAAGCCTATGCCGTAGGCAAGCGCCGCCAGGCCGTTGGCGCTCACCGGCTGTCCAAGCCCGACATGAAGATGGTCGCCGAGATAGCCATAGACGCCGTAGAACGAAGTCATGAAGGCCGCGCACGCGACCAGCAGCGGCAGGATTCCGGGAATGCCGAGCGCTTCCAGCGGGGCGGGCGCCGGTCCGGCCTTCCTGGTGTCGCTGAGCGACGTCACTGTCAGTCCCATCCATGCAAGGGCCGCAAGCACCGCGACCGCCACGAAAACGGCGCGCCAATGCACAAGATCGGCAAGCACGGCCGACAGCGAGACGCCGGCGACCATGCTGAGCGTCCATCCGGTCAGCACGACGCCGATCGTGCCGCTCTCCCTGCCCGGTGGGGCGATGGCCGCCGCGCTGGCATAGATCGCCGGCATGGCGACGCCGGCGGCGATGCCGGCCAGCAGCTGTGCGGCGACCAGCATGATCACCGTGGGTGCCGCGGCGCTGGCGACCAGCGCCAGTGCCAACAGCAGCAGTGCGCCCTGCAGCATTCTGCGAGCACCGAGCCGGTCGATGTAGCGCGCCAGGAACAGCGCGCTGGCAGAGGTGCCGAGGCCGAACGCGGCCGCCGCAATCATCACGGCCGGCACGCTGGTTCCGAACGAAGAGGCGACAGCCGGTGCAATCGGACCCAGCACCAGCGAGTTCGAGCCGATGACCGCGATGCAGCCCGTCAACAGATAGGCAAGCGCCGGGATCGGGGCTCGGGCAGTCAATGGTGCAAGTTGATCAATGTTCGACATATCGGCATAATGGCCGTATTCTATTCAGCGGAGAACCAGGAATTTCGCCATGGATGAAGAAACAGATGGCATTCTGCAGAACAGGCCAGCGGCCCGCGATCTCGACGCGATAGACCGAAGAATATTAGGTGTCCTGGTCGATGATGCCACGATCAGCTACGCCGAACTCGGCGATCGCGTCGGCTTGTCGCCACCGGCAGCGCATGAGCGGGTCAAACGGCTCCGGCGCAGCGGCGCCATCCGCAACACGGTCACCATCATCGATCCCCGGGCGGTGAAAAAGCCTTTGCTTGCCTTTGTCCATATCGACACCAGGGGCTGGGGAAAGACGCCGGAACTGATGGCGGTCTCGCAATATCCCGAAGTGGAGGAAATCCATACCGTCGCCGGCGACACCTGCATGCTGCTGAAGGTCCGCACCGAAGACACCAGGGCCCTCGAAGGCCTTTTGGCGCGCCTCTACGAAACGCCGGGCGTCACCTCGACGCGCAGCTATGTGGTGCTCTCGACCTATCTGGAGCGGCCGGTGCAGCCGGGTATCACCGAGACTTGGCCGACACCCAAGCACATGGCCGAGCCTCTGTACTAGAAGCGAGCGGCTACGCCCGCTCGGGAAACATCTGCTTCAGGCCCTCGCGCGAGGCCTTGGCGACACCGCGCTCGGTGATCAGGCCGGTCACCAGCCGCGCCGGCGTCACGTCGAAGGCCGGGTTGGCCGCCGGCGTCGTCTCAGGCGAAATGCGCACCTGGGCAATCTCGCCGGCGGCGGTCTTGCCCCAGACCAGCGAGACCTCGTCGGCCGAGCGTTGCTCGATCGGGATTTCGGCCAGTCCGTCATGCACCGTCCAGTCGATGGTCGGCGACGGCAGCGCGACATAGAACGGCACGTCGTTGTCGGCGGCGGCGAGCGCCTTGAGATAGGTGCCGATCTTGTTGCAGACATCGCCGTCGGCCGTGGTGCGGTCGGTACCGACGATGACCATGTCGATTGCGCCGCGCTGCATCAGATGGCCGCCGGCATTGTCGACGATCAGCGTGTGCGGCACGCCGTGCCCGGCCATCTCCCAGGCGGTCAGCTGGGCGCCCTGGTTGCGCGGCCGCGTCTCGTCGACATAGACATGGACCGGAATGCCGGCTTCTGTGGCCAGGTAGATCGGCGCGGTCGCCGTGCCGTAATCGACCGTCGCCAGCCAGCCGGCATTGCAATGGGTCAGGATGTTGACCGGCTCGCCCTTCTGCTTGCGCGCCGCGATCGCCTTGATGATGGTGAGACCGTTCTCGCCGATGGCGCGGTTGAGGCCGACATCTTCGTCGGCGATCTCACTGGCCCGCCGATAGGCGGCTGCAGCGCGTTGTTCGGTAGGCAAAGGCCGCAGGAAGCGCCGCATTTCGTCCAGCGCCCAGCGCAGATTGATCGCGGTCGGCCGCGTCTCGTGCAGGGTCTCCCACACGGCGTCGAGCGCTGCATCCGACGCATCGTCGGCCATCTGCATGGCGACGCCATAGGCAGCGGTGACGCCGATCAGCGGCGCGCCGCGCACCCACATGTCGCGGATGGCGGTGGCGATGCCGGCAACCGTGCCGATCCTCTCGATGCGGAAATCATGCGGCAGCCAGCGCTGGTCGATGATATCGACCGAACGCCCGTCGTCGCTCAGCCAGATGGTGCGATAGTGGCGGTCGCCGACGTTCAAATGCTGCTCTCCTGTTCGATCAGCGCGGCCAGTTGGTTGACCTCGTCGATGCTGTGGATCTGGCGCCGGTTGACGGCGAGGTGGCGGCCGAATTTCAGCGCCTTTGCTTCACAACTGGCGCGCAGATCCTCGTCGGCAATGGTCTCGAAATCGGCATTGTGAGCGAGACCGAGGATGCGCCGGTGCAGTTCGACGCCGGCAAAGCCTAGCAGATCGGTCCAGATCTGGTGCAGCACATGGTCGAGCGCCTGCTCTGAGGCAAGGATGTCGCCCTGGTCCTCGAACAGGCTCTTTTGGTAGAGCATGCCGGTGCGCTCGCTGCGCCATAGATGCGAAAACTCGGCGCGGAACACCGCCCAGGTCTCGACCGTCACACCGAGCAGATAGGCGCGCATGGCGTCGCGCTTGCCCTTCTGTTCGTGACCGCGTTGCGAGAAGAAGGACATCCAGAAATTGGCAAGCAGCATGCCGACGTCGAAAGCCATCGGGCCGTAGAAGGCGAACTCCGGATCGATCATCCGGGTCTCCGTGTCGGTGACCATGATCGAACCGGAATGCAGGTCGCCATGCAGCAGCGTTTCGGCATTGGCGGCGAAGATGTGCTTCAGCCGCTGCGCCTCGACCTTGAGGTCGCGGTCGGCGCGCAGTTCGGCGACCAGGCCGTCGAGCTGCGGCGAGGTGTGCCGGTTCATCTTGGCATCGAAATAGGGATCGGAGAACACCAGGTTTTCGGTGATGTCGCAAAGCTCGACATTGTCGGCGAACAGCGCCAGATCGGCCTTGCGGTCCTTGGCGGCCATATGCAGGTCGGAGCCGCGAAACAGCGTCCGGGCCATGAACAGGCCGATATCCCGGGCGATGTTCGGCAGTTGGCGGCCGTCGATCAGGGCACGGCGCAGGATGATATGCGGCGGCGCAAGATATTCCATGATGATCAGCGCCTGGCATTCATCGAAATAATGGATCGCCGGCACTGACCCCGGCGCGCGCGCCTCTTGCCTGGTCAGCGCGTGATATTCGAAGAAGGAGCGCTTCAACGGCAGCGGCCAGCTGTCGCCGACCAGGCGGACATAGGGCAGGGCCTGCTTGACCACGGCCGCACCGCTGGCGCCTTCGACGATGAACACCAGGTTGAGATTGCCGTCGCCGACCTCGCGGACCTTCCAGGCGCCGGTGTCCTTGCCGATCTTCGCGCACAGCGCCTCGTTGCCGCCAAGGCGTGCAGCCAGGGTTTCGACCGACAGGGCTTCGAACGGCAATTCTTCAGTCATCGTTATCCTCCCGCATATGCGCTTCCAACATAACGGAGGCGTGGCGGCCGGGCCAAGCTAGGAAGCGATCTGGCAATTGTCAATCGTGTTGACAATTGCCGATACAGCCCATAGCGTCATGTCAGGGAGGAACGCATGGTCGGCAATGCCGTGTTCCGCGTAGAGGGACTGAGGAAATCCTTTGGCCATAACGAGGTGCTTGGCGGCGTCTCGCTGGAACTGCATGCCGGTGAAGTGACCGTGCTGATGGGCGCCAACGGCGCCGGCAAATCCACCCTCGTCAAGATCATCTCTGGTGTCTACGAACGCGGCGGCGGGACGATGGTGCTCGCCGACCAGGATTTCGCGCCGAAAACCCCGGCCGAGGCGATCCGCGCCGGCGTCGTCACCGTGCACCAGAACATCAATGACGGTGTCGTTGCCGATCTCGACGTCGCCACCAACCTGACGCTGGACCGGCTGAGCGGCAGCGGTGCGCCGACCCTGTTCAATCCAATGCGCGTGCGGCGAGAGGCCAAGGCGGTTGCCGACCGCATGGGGCTGGCCATCGATTTGAAGGCGCGGGTGAGTGATCTTTCGCTGGCCGATCGCCAGATGGTGGCGATTGCCCGCGCGCTGGCGCACAAGCCGAAAGTGCTGATCCTCGACGAGCCGACCTCATCGCTCTCCAGCGCCGAGGCTGATCGGCTGTTTGCCCTGATCGACAGGCTGCGCGAGCAAGGCGTGGCCATCCTCTACATCTCGCACCGTATGTCGGACATAAGGCGGCTGGCCGACCGCATCGTATCGATGCGGGACGGGATCATCTCAGGCATTTTCGACAAGAAACCGCTCGACTATGAAGGCGCGGTCAACGCCATGCTCGGCCGCAAGATCCATCTCGACCGGATTGTTGTCAGGGATTCGGCCAATGCCGTCTTCAAGATAGACGGTCTGCGCATCGCACAAGGCGCACGGCCGATCTCGCTGACGCTCGGCGACGGTGAGGTCGTTGCCATCACCGGCCTCGTCGGCGTCGGCAAGACGGCGCTTGCCGAGACGCTGTTTGGCGTGCGCCAGCCGCTGGCCGGCACAATGACGCTGAACGGCAGGCCTTATGCTCCTGAAACAGCCGGCGAGGCGATCGCCGCCGGCGTGTTCCTCGTTGCCAAGGACCGCGGCGAGAACGGCATCGTCGGCGGCTTCAACATCCAGGAAAATATCAGCCTGCCGTTTCACAAGCGCATGTCACGTTTCGCTGTTCTCAAGCGCCGTCTGGAACGCGCCACGGCGCGCCGGCAGATCGAGGAGCTGGGCATCGTCTGCCGCTCCGAGAAGGACGAGATGTCGGAGCTCTCCGGCGGCAACCAGCAGAAGGTGATGGTCGCCCGCTGGATGGCCCAGCATGCGAGACTGTTCATTCTGGACGAGCCGTTTCAGGGCGTCGATATTTCCGCCCGGCGCGACATCGCCGCCAAGCTCAGGGCCAGTGCAAACGGACGCGCCACGCTGCTGTTCGTCACCGAACTCGACGAGGCGCTGGAGACCGCCGATCGCATCCTGGTCATGTCGGAACAGACCATCGTCGGCGAGCACCGCAATGCCGATGTCGATCTCGACCGCCTGTTGGCCGAGGTCGCCGGCGGGCCGCTGCACAGTGCCGCCTGAGCACGGGCGTTAGGAATGGGAATGGAAAGAGCATGGGTTCGGATTGGCTAAAAACGGCAGCAGCGCGCGGGAGCGCCGAATGACATTGCGCGACCACGCCATCCGCTACGGCTTCATCGTGCTCTTGTTCGGGCTCGTCGCCTATTTCTCGATCGCCGCCGACGGTTTCGTTTCGCCGCAAAGTGCGGTTTTCATCTTCCAGTCGGTCGCCATCACCGGCGTGCTGGCGCTCGGCGTCACCGCCACGCTGGTCGTCGGAGGTTTTGATCTGTCGATCGGCTCGGTCGCCACCTCAGCCATGATGGCGGCCGCCTATGTCATGGTGGTGCTGGAGCAGAACGCCCTTGTCGCGGTCGTCGTCTGCCTGCTCATCGGCGCCATCGTCGGCCTGATCAATGGCTGGCTGATCGTCTACATGCGTGTGCCCGATCTGCTGGCGACGCTCGGCATGATGTTCCTGCTCGTCGGCCTGCAGCGCATTCCAACCGAAGGCCGCTCGATCGCCACCGGCATGACCATGCCGGACGGTTCGGTCGCCAACGGCAAATTCTCCGACGCCTTCCTGGCGCTCGGCCGCCACCGCTTCGACTTCTTCATCCCGAACCTCATTCCAGTGTCGGTGGTGGTGCTGCTCGTGCTCGCCGTGCTGATCTGGTTCTTCCTCGAATACACCCGTTTCGGCCGCATGATGTATGCCGTCGGCAGCAATGAGCGCGCCGCCGAACTCGCCGGTGCGCCTGTCAAGGCATACAAGATCTGGGCTTACGTCATTTCAGGTGTTTTTGCCTCGATCGGCGGCATTTTGCTCGCTGCCCGGCTTGGACGCGGCGACATCGCCTCGGGTAATAATCTGCTGCTCGATGCGGTTGCCGCGGCGCTGATCGGCTACGCGGTGCTGGGTGCCGCCAAGCCGAATGCGTTCGGCACCGCCATCGGCGCGCTGTTCGTCGGCATCTTGCTGCAAGGCCTGACGATGATGAACGCGCCTTACTACACGCAGGATTTCATCAAGGGCGTGGTTCTGGTCGTCGCCCTTGTCTTCACCTTTGCGCTTTCGGGCAGGGGCAGGAGATAGCTTTCGACCGGAACAGGATTTTCGAGTTCAACAAGAGTGGAGGAAAACAAAGTGAGCATTACAAGAAGACTTCTGGGGAAGGTGGCGCTCGGATTGGCCGGCGCAACCATGCTGATGCAGTTTCCGGCTTTTGCCGCGGACAAGCCGGCGCCCTTCGACAAGCCCGGCGTCAAGATCGCGCTGGTGCGCTATCTCTCGACCGGCGACTTCTTCCAGGCCTATCTCTCGGGCGTCGAGGCGCAGTCGAAGGCGCTCGGCATCGACCTGCGCGTCCTCGACAGCCGCCAGGATGCGGCTCTTCAGTCCGACATGGTCGATCAGGCCATCGCGCTCGGCGTGCAGGGTATCATCATCCAGCACGGCCTGACCGAATCGATGAAGGACGCCGCGCAGCGTGCGGTCGACGCCGGCATCAAGGTTGTGGCCTTCGACGTCAATGTCGAAAACCCCAAGATCCCGCAGATCGAACAGTCCGATCGCGACCTGGCCCGCCTCGCGCTCGAGCAGGCGGTCAAGGACAATGGCGAAAGCTGGAATGCCGGCTATGTCTATGTCGCCGGCATCGCGCCGCTCGACCGCCGCAACGAGACCTGGGTTGACGTCAAGAAGAAATATGCCGGCATCAAGGAAGTCGCGATGTTCGGCACGCTCGACAATCCGATCGCCAACTCCGTCGCCAACCAGGCGCGTTCGGTGCTGACGGCGCATCCCGACATCAAGGTGATGTTCGCTCCCTATGACGAATTCGCCAAGGGCGTGAAGATCGCTGTCGACGAAGCGGGCTTAAACAAGGGCATCAAGATCTATTCGGCCGACATTTCGACCTCGGACATCGCTGCGATGCGCGAGCCCGACAGCGCCTGGGCCGCGACCGCCGCGACCAACCCGGCCGTCGTCGGCCAGGTCTCGGTGCGTGCGCTGGCGCAGCTGCTGGCCGGTGAAGATCCGGGCCACAACGTCGTCGTGCCGCCGACACTGATCACCCAAAAGGACCTCATCGACAAGGACATCAAGAACATGGAGGACCTGTCGGCCAAGCTGCCGCAGTTCGCCCACGCCGATGTCGCGATGCCGGCCTGGATGCCGAACCCGAACGCCAAGTAACTTTCGCAATCGAAGGCCGCCTGCAGCCGCTTGCTGCAGGCGGCCTTTTTGCTGAATATCTGCAGCCGGCGCCAGGCTCCGGCCCAAGGTTCGGTGCGTGTATGCAAGTCCAAGCGGCAATCGAGGAAAACCTGTCCGGCGCCGTCGCCGGAACCTTGTTTCGATGCCCGCAGGCCACCACGGGTGTCGTGGTGCTGGGTGGGTCGAGTGGCCGCGTCGATGTCGGGCGCGCACGGCTCTTTGCAAACGAGGGCTCGTCGGCTTTGGCCCTGCAATGGTTTGGCGGTGAGGGCCAGCCTCCCGGAATATGCGAAATTCCCCTCGAAACCTTCTTCGCGGCAACCGATTGTCTCCTTGAAACAGGATGCCACCGCATCGTCTATGTCGGCACATCCAAGGGTGCCGAGGCCTCACTGCTTGCGGCGGTCCATGACCCGCGCATCGACGCTGTGGTCGCCATCAGCCCGTCATCGGTGATTTGGGGAAATATTGGTGCTGGCCGGGATGGCGTCAGTTGGCCTGAACGATCCTCATGGTCGCTCGACGGAATTCCCCTGCCGTTTGTGCCGACGGATCCAAACTGGACACCAGAATACGTGGATGGCTTGGTATCCTACAGGGGACTCTTCGAACATTGCTTGAAAACCTTCAGGCAGGAAGCGGCTGCGGCGACCATCCCCGTTGAGACCGCATCGGCCGAGATCCTGCTGGTCGCAGGCGGCGACGATGCGCTGTGGCCCTCCCTATGGTTCGCGACAGAAATTGTCCGGCGGCGCAGCGAAGCAGGCAAGATCACACATCTCGTGTCATCGCCGGATGCGGGGCATCGCATTCTCTTGCCTGGCGAGAACACACCACGCTCGACATTGCATGCACATGGCGGCAATGGCGAGGCCGATTCACGGTTGGGCAGAATGGCGTGGGAAGGCATCCGAGAACTGCTGTAGCTGCAGATCCCGAATACCTTCGCCTGTTTTGCGTCAGTCTCGGCCGGTTTTCCCTACCGCAGCGCTGCCGCGATATTGCCGCCGTCGACGGTCGTCACGTCGGCGGTGGTGCGGTCGGCCAGCGCGTGATGCAGGAAGGCCTGCGCCACGTCCTGCGCCGTCACTTCCTGGCCGAGCAGATTGCCGGACATGTAGTCCTTCTCCGACACGCCGCGCGCGCCTGAGCGGCTGGCAATCATGGCGTCGGTCAAAAGGCCCGAGCGGATACGGTCGGCGTTGACGGCGTTCGAGCGGATGCCATGCGCGCCATAGTCGAGCGCGTACTGCCTGGACAGGAACAGCGTCGCCGCCTTCGGCACGCCATAGGCGCCGAACTTCGGGCCGGGGTTGACGGCCTGCTTGGAGGTGTTGAACAGAAGCACGCCGCCGGTGCCCTGCTCGAGCATGATGCGCACGGCATTCTGCGCCACCGATTGGTGGGCGAAGAAATTGAGCTCGAAACTCTTGCGCAAAAGTGCATCGTCGAGCTCGCCGATGCGGCCTTCCCAGGCGGCGCCGGCATTGGAAACCAGGATGTCGACACCGCCGAACACGGCGACCGCTTTGTCGAAGGCGGCACGCACCTGTGCCGGGTCGGTGATGTCTGCGGCGACGCCGATCGAATTGTTGCCGGCTTTCTTCGCTGCATCGGCGGCTTTTTCGGCGTCGAGATCGACGACGACGGCATGGGCGCCATTGTCGGCGAACAGCTTTGCCGTCGCTGCACCGATCGCGCCGGCACCGCCGGTGATCAGCACCACCTGGCCGGTCAGCGGCTTCGGCTTGTTGGAGGCGAGCTTGGCCTGTTCCAGCGACCAGTATTCGAGCGGGAACAGGTCGGCCTTGGAAAGCGGATGGAACCGGCCGACGGCCTCGGCGCCACGCACTGCCTCGATCCACATCTCACCGACATCCGACGCGATCTTCGCGTCCTTCAGGGTGCGGCCGTGGCCGAACATGCCGAGGCCGGGCACCAGCGTCAGCCGCGGCATCTGGTCGAGCATGGTGCGCTTGACGTCGTCGAGCGCATCATTGGTTTCGAAATAGGCGCGATAATCCTTGGCGAACGCGTCGACATGGCTCTTGATCACCGCCTTGTAGTCGCCGGCCTTGTCGGCGTCGGGCGCCGGCAGCGCCATCGGCCCGGTCTTGATGCGGATCGACAGATCGGGCGTCGAGACGCCGCGCCCGGCATAATCGGCGATCTCGGCTGAATTGATGAAATCGACAATTACCGGCGAAGTGCGGAAATCGCTGACCATCCGGTCGAAGCGGCCTTCGCCGCGCGCTACCGCCACCGCGCCGCGCAGCATCGGCGCGATCGACGCCGGCGTCGCGAGCTTTGCCGGCAAGGCTGCCTTTGCCGCCTTCGGCTTGCCGCTTGCGGCAATATAGTCCTCGGCGACGTTCACATAATGGATCATCCGGTCGTAGGCCTGCTTCGCATCGTCGCCGAAGGTGAAGATGCCATGCTTGTCGAGGATCAGGCCCTCGACGTCAGGATCGGCGTCGAAGATGTCGGCAGCCGCCTTGGCGAGGTCGAAGCCGGGCATGATGTAAGGCACGTAACCCATCTTGCTGCCGAAAACCGTCTTCACCAGCGGCTTGGAGTCCTCCTGGTCGACGATGGCGAGAATGGCGGTCGAGTGCGTGTGGTCGACGAATTTGTGCGGCAGGAAGGCATGCAGCAACGTCTCGACCGACGGGTTGGGCGAGGACGGATCGATGAGGTTGACGCGTTGCAGGGCAACCATGTCCTCGTCGGCCAGCCTGTTCAGCGCGCGCGCCTTGAGCAGCGGCTTGAGCTTGACCGCCGGCAGGCCCTGCGGCTCGATGACGCCCATGTCCCAGCCGCTGCCCTTGACGCACAGCACGTCCCACTGGTCGCCGACGAGGTCGGTTGCCGTCGTCTTGCAAGAGGTGTTGCCGCCGCCATGCAGGACCAGCCGTGGTTCGCCGCCGAGCAGCCGGGTCGTGTAGACGCGCAGCGCCAGGTCGCGGCCGACACCCTTTTTCGCGTAGTCTGCGACGAGTTTTTCGGCGGCTTCGTCATTCCACAAATTCTTCATGTTCGCTTCGTCCGGTTGTTTGTCTTTGATGGTGAAACAGGAATGCCGCGACGCTTTGATGACAATGCGCCGGCGACGGAGAGGGGATTTCCTAGGAGGCCTTTTCTGTCGTGGCAGCAGCATGGTCCAGAAGCCGCTGCGCCATGTGCGCGCCGACCACCAGATGCGTGCAAAGGCCGCCGGCGATCGCCGCGAGCAGCGGTTCGAACTTGCTGTCCTCCTGCACCACCACCAACCGCCTGGCGATGGCGCGCAGCGATGCAAGCTCGGCGGAGATCACCCGCCTGTTATAACTGCAGTCGAGCACCTTGCCCTCGGCGTCTATGATCTGCCCGGCAATTACGCCGGCAGCGCCTTGGCTGCGCAGATCCGCCATTTCACTTGGCGTCAGCGCGCCGCATTTGACCAGATGGCTGTCGGCGTCGACCGCGCCGACCGAGTATAACGCCAGGTCGCATTCGCCGACACCCGACAATTGTTCCCGGATCACCGGCTCGGCACGCAGCGCACGCGCAAGTTCTTCCGTAGACAGCACCAGCGGCGCGTAGAAATTGAGCCCTTTGGCGTTGAGCCGCCGCGCGATTTCCATAGTGCATTGGTCGGGGCGATAGGAATAGGGCGCGCCGAGATTGCCGCAGAGCTGCACCACCGTGACATCCTGCAGATCGGCATAGGACATGACGTCGGCAATCATATAGACGGTGCGGCCCCAGGCGACGCCGATGCGGTCGCCCTTCTTGACCAGTTCGAGAAAGACGCTCGCCGCCAGCACGGCGATTTCCGTCGACGGGTCGGCAATATGATCATTCTCCGGCGCGATCCAGACGGCGTCGAGGCTCAGCGCATCCTCGAGCTTGCGCGCCAGCACGTCGTCGGTGAAAAGCTGGGTCGAAGTCGAGATGTTGACGATGCCGGTCTCGCGCGCCTTGCGCAGGTACATGGCGACCGAGGCACGGGAAATGTTAAGCTGGCTCGCCACCTGGTCCTGCCGCAGGCCATGGGCATAGTAGAGCCAGGCGGCCTTGTGGATGAGTTGTTCTGCCGGTCGGATCGCCATGCCGTCTCCTCAGCTGACATTATTCACGGCTCTCGACAAAAGTCAAACTGGGCAGAGGTATGCGATGCTCCCGCTTGCGCCGAATCTGGTTCATCATTGTGCCGAATGCGCTCTGTCGTGGCATCGTTTGTGGTGACGCGGCCCGAGCCTGTGATTAGAACGTCTGAAAGAAAATCGCGGGGAGCATGGGATGGGCAATCCTTACGAACAGGATCTCGACAAGAACGCGGCCAACCATCAGCCGCTGACGCCGCTCACCTATCTGGAGCGCGCGGCCAAGACCTATCCCGACCATATCGCCATCATCCATGGCCGTCAGCGCATCGACTATCGCACTTTCTGGCAGCGGTCGCTGAAGCTTGCCTCGGCCCTTCAGAAGCGCGGCATCGGCAAGGGCGACACCGTCACCGTCATGCTGTCAAACACGCCGCCGATGCTGGAGGCGCATTTCGGCGTGCCGATGACCAAGGCGGTGCTGCATTCGCTCAACACCCGCCTCGATGCGGCGGTCATCGCCTTCCAACTCGATCATGCCGAGACCAAGGTGCTGATCGTCGACCGCGAATTCTCCGGCGTCGTCAAGCAGGCCCTGGAACTGGCCAGGGTCAAGCCGCTGGTCATCGACTATGACGATCCCGAATACGCCGCCGACGCGCCGTACCCAAAGGGCGAGCGGGTAGGCTCACTGGACTATGAGGCATTTGTCGCAGGCGGCGACGCGGACTTCGCCTGGTCGATGCCCGACGACGAGTGGGATGCGATTTCGCTCAACTACACGTCCGGAACGACGGGCAATCCGAAGGGCGTCGTCTACCACCATCGCGGTGCGGCCCTGATGGCCTACACCAACACCATCCATGCCGGCATGGCCAAGCACGCGGTCTATTTGTGGACGCTGCCGATGTTCCACTGCAATGGCTGGTGCTTTCCCTGGACGCTCGCCGTCCAGGCTGGCACCCATGTCTGTCTGCGCTGGGTGCGGCCGAAGCCGATCTACGATGCGATCGCCGATCAGGGCGTCACCCATCTGTGCGGCGCGCCGGTCGTCATGTCGGTGCTGATCAATGCCAGGGACGAGGACAAGCGCGCATTTCCGCAGACGGTCACTTTCAACACGGCTGCAGCACCCCCGCCGGAAGCCGTGCTGTCGGGGATGGCGGATGCCGGCTTTGCCGTCACCCATCTCTACGGCCTGACCGAGACCTATGGCCCGGCGGTCGTCAACGAATGGCACGGCGCCTGGGATGATCTCGAAAAGGGCGAGCGCAGCGCCAGGAAGGCGCGGCAGGGCGTGCGCTATGCAGCGCTCGAAGGCCTGACGGTCATGGACCCCGAGACGATGCGGACGACACCGGCCGACGGCGAGACAATCGGCGAGGTCATGTTCCGCGGCAACATCGTCATGAAAGGCTACCTGAAAAACCGCAAGGCGAGCGACGAAGCCTTCGCCGGCGGCTGGTTCCATTCCGGCGATCTCGGCGTCATGCACCCCGATGGCTACATCCAGCTCAAGGACCGCTCCAAGGACATCATCATCTCCGGTGGCGAGAACATTTCCTCTATCGAGGTCGAGGACGCGCTCTACAAGCACCCGTCGGTTGCCTCTTGCGGCGTCGTCGCCAGGCCCGACGACAAATGGGGCGAAGTGCCTGTTGCCTATGTCGAGCTGAAACCCGGCAAGGTCGCGACCGAAGCCGAGATCATCGATCACTGCCGCGCGCTGCTTGCCCGGTTCAAAGTGCCGAAGGCGGTCATCTTCGCCGAAATCCCGAAAACCTCGACCGGCAAGATCCAGAAATTCCGGCTACGCGAGATGGCCAAGGGGGCTTAGCTGCATCGCCACCCATGCTTCGCCTCGACAATTTGTCGCGGGCTTCGTCATCCTAGGGTGTAGCAGTCGCGAGCGACGTCGCGGAAACCCTGGAGCTGCTCCGCAGCCCAAGGGATCCATGCCGTCACCTTGCGGCCGAGCTCCGACAGTCGAGAATGGCGGCTGCAGGCTACAGCTCGCTGACCGGTGTAACCTGTTGATCCGTCGCACTCTTTGACCAACGTCGCGGCATGGATCCTAGGGTCTGCGCCGCGTCGCTTCGCTCCTTGCTTCGCCCCAGGATGACGAATTCATCAGGGCCAGCCGCTAACAGCGATCGTCGATTCCACCTTCTCCCTGTCACCATCTGTCATCATTCGTACGTGTATACCGAATCCGCATTGACAGGTCCTTCTTTTCGATTTACGAGTGATGAAAATCAAAATTCGTCACTCGTAAATCGATAGAGGATCATGTCCGAAGCCGCCACCATAGTCGCCGAAGCCGCCCGACAGGAAAATGTAACGCGCATTCTCGATTGCGCCGAGCGCCTGTTCCGGCACTATGGCTACGGCAAGACCAATGTCGCCGACATTGCGCGTGAGCTCGGCATGTCGCCGGCCAACATCTACCGTTTCTTCGCCTCCAAGGTCGAAATCCACCAGGCCGTCTGCGGCCGGATGCTCGGCGCCAGCTACAAGATGGCCTACGAGATTTCGCGCCTGCCGATCAGCGCCGAGGAGCGGCTCCGGCGCTACGTGCATGCGCAATACAAGATGACGATGGAGGTCATGCTCGACGACCAGAAGGTCCACGAGATGGTCATCGTCGCCCTCGAACGGGATTGGGGTGTGATCGACAAGCATGTCGACAGCATTCACGACCTGTTCGCGGAAATCATTCGTGACGGGATCGAGGCCGGTGAGTTCAGAAAACAGGATCCGGTTATCGCGTCTCGCTGTTTCGGCGCCGCGACCGTCATCCTGTGTCACCCGCAGATGGTGGCGCAATGCCTTGCCAAGACCAACCGGGCAATGCCTGACGACCTCGTCGACTATGCAATCAAGGCCTTGAAGTAGCCTCCGCCCGTCGGGCGCCGGTTTCAACGATTCATCTCCATTTCGGGAGTACGCGCGTGTCTTCGTTCAGTTCAATCATCGGCAGGCTGCCGGCTGTAGGCCCGGTGCTGCTTGTCACCGCCACTCTCGGGCTTGCCGGCTGCAGCCAGGAAAAAGCCGAAGTCAAGGATATCATCCGCCCGGTCAAGGTTGTCGAGATCGCGAAGGTACATGACACCCGCACGCTCTCCTATTCCGGGTCGGTGAGGGCCCGCACCGAGAGCGCTCTGGCATTCCGCGTCAATGGCAAGATCACCGAGCGCCTCGTCGATATCGGCCAGCATGTGGCCTCGGGCGATGTGCTCGCCCGCATCGATCCCATTGACTACGACCTTTCGGTCAAGAGCGCGCAGGCAGCGCTCGATGCCGCCGAGCGGCAGGTCGAGACCGTGGAACTCGCCCGCAAGCGTGCCGAGCAGCTTTTTGCCAAGAATTTTGCCCCGAAATCACAGCTCGAACAGGCGACCTTGACCTATGACCAAGCGGTCGCCACCCGTGATTCCGCCCTTTCGACACTGGCTCAGGCGAAGAACCAGGTCGGTTATACCGATCTCAAGGCCGACAGGGATGGCATCGTCACCACGGTCAGCGCCGACGTTGGCCAGGTGGTCGGTTCCGGCACGCCGGTTGTCACTGTCGCTGTCGACGGCGAAAAGGAAGTGCTGATCGCCGTCCCCGAAATGGAAATCGCCGAATTCAAGCCGGGCAAGGCGGTCAAGGCGGGCTTCTGGTCGGACGATGCGCTGGCGCTCGACGGCAAGGTCCGCGAAGTCGCCGGCAGCGCCGATCCGCAATCACGCACCTTTGCCGTCCGCGTCAGCCTGCCCAACGATCCGCGTGTGCTGCTCGGCATGACCGCCAGCATCGAAGCCACGGCGGCCAATGAGCGGCAGCTGGTCTCGATCCCCCTGAGCGCACTGGCCGAGCAAGGCACCCAATCGATCGTCTGGACCGTCGATCGTGGCGCCGACACCGTTCATGCTCGTCCGATCAAGGTTGCCGAGTTCGCCGCCGATGGCGTGCGTGTCGCGGAGGGTTTGAAACCCGGCGATGTCGTGGTCGCCGCCGGCACGCAATTCATGACCGAGAACCTCAAGGTGAAGCTCGCCGGTGATACGGCGCTGCAATCGGCATCCGCGGCGGACGGCGACGCCAAGCAGGTGCGCTGACGACAGACAACCGGCTGCGCGTTCCCGCAGCCGCTGGTTTCCGGGCGGCAGGCGCCCGACCGAGACGCTCGATTGATGTAACCCCCACATCGATTTCGCGTCCCACCGCGATGAGTGCTTCTCCGCTGGGAGAGCCTTGCCGCCCGGAAGCCACTACGAACCCTCGATTTTGTTGCGCTAGATAGATGGACCAGCGTCGATGACCAATTCCACGGAAGAGAAGCGGCCCTTCAACCTGTCGCGCTGGGCAATCGGCCATCCCGCCATTGCGCGGTTCCTGTTCGGCCTGATCATCATTTCCGGCGCGCTCGGCCTGATGCGCATGGGCCAGAAGGAAGATCCCGATTTCACCTTCCGGGTCATGGTCGTCCAGGCGATCTGGCCGGGCTCCTCGATCCAGGAGATGGAAGACCAGGTCGTCAACAAGATCGAACGCAAGCTGCAGGAGACGCCGCATCTCGATTTCGTGCGCTCCTTCACCCGCGCCGGCAGCGCCATCATCACCGTGCAGATCAAGGGCGACACCAACACCGCCGAGGTGACCGACGCCTTCTACCAGGTGCGCAAGAAGGTCGGTGACATTGCCGGTGACTTGCCGCAAGGTCTGCTCGGCCCCTATTTCAACGACGAATTCGGCGACACCTTCATCACCCTGCATTCGATCAGCGGCGACGGCTTCAGCTATCCCGAGCTGAAGAAGTTCGCCATCCAGGCGCGCGACATGCTTTTGACGACGCCCGGCGTCGAGAAGGCCGTCATCATCGGCGACCAGCCTGAAAAGCTCTACATCGACGTCTCGTCCAAGGCCCTGGCCGAACGCGGCCTGACGCTGACCGATCTGCAGAATGCGATCAAGGGACAGAACAATGTCGACCCGGCCGGCTCCGTCGATACCGGCACCAACTCGGTGCGCATTTCCGTCGAGGGCGATGTCGGCAAGGTCGAGGATATCAGGAACCTGCGCCTGCGCGCCGGCGGTCAGGTCACGAGGCTGGGCGACATCGCCACGGTGAGTTCGGGGTTGCAGGATCCGTTCCAGCGAAAGTACCGCTTCAACGGTCACGACAGCGTGCAGTTGGGCGTCGTCATGGCCAAGGGCTTCAAGGTTACCGATGTCGGCAAGGATGTCGAGGCCACCTACAAGCGTTTCGAAGAGGCGCTGCCCTACGGCGTTGCCGTCGACCAGATCTCCGACCAGCCGGGCGTCGTCACCGATGCGGTGGCGGAGTTCATGCATGCGCTTGGCGAAGCGTTGCTGATCGTGCTCGTCGTCTCGTTCCTGTCGATCGGTTGGCGTTCCGGCCTGGTCATCGCCATCGCCATCCCGCTGGTGCTGGCCGCGACCTTCGCCATCATGTACGAGCTCGGCATCGACCTGCAGCGCATCTCGCTCGGCGCGCTGATCATCGCGCTCGGTCTTCTGGTCGACGACGCGATGATCGTCGTCGAGATGATGGAGCGCAAGCTGGAGGAGGGAATGGTCAAGGTCGAGGCGGCGAGCTTCGCCTATTCCTCGACCGCCTTCCCGATGCTGACCGGCACGCTGATCACCACGGCCGGCTTTATTCCGGTCGGCTTCGCGGCCTCGACCGCCGGCGAATATGTCCGCACGCTGTTCTATGTCGTCGGCATCGCGCTGATCGTCTCCTGGTTCGTCGCGGTCTATTTCACGCCATGGCTCGGCAACATGATCCTCAAGCAGCGCAAGCATGCCGGCAGCCATCACGATGTCTTCGACACGCGTTTCTACCGCCGGCTTCGTGCCACCGTCAGCTGGGCCGTGCGCCATCGCATCATCGTCCTGGTGATGACGCTGGTCACCTTCGGCACCAGCCTATGGGCTTTCCAGTTCATTCCGCAGAACTTCTTCCCGCAATCGTCGCGGCCGGAAATCCTCGTCGACCTTTGGCTGCCGGAAGGCACCAGCATCAAGGAAGTCGAGGCGCAGGCCAAGGCGCTCGAGACCAAGATGATGGACGACAAGGACAAGCGTTTCATCGCCACCTATATCGGCGAGGGCGCGCCGCGCTTCTTCCTGCCGCTCGACCAGCAGCTGAGCAACCCCAACTTTGCCCAGTTGCTCGTCATGGCCAATGACGAACCGGCTCGCGAGCGTCTGATCGTCAAGTTGCGCACCGTCCTGGCGCAAGACTTCCCGTCCATCCGTGCCAAGGTCGATCGTCTGTTCCTCGGTCCGCCGACCGGCTGGCCGGTGCAGATGCGCGTCATGGGGCCGGATCGCCAGGAGGTGCGCCGCATCGCCGACCAGGTGAAGGCAAAGTTCCGTGAAGATCCGCTGCTTGGCGCCGTGCATGATGACTGGCTGGAGCCGGTTCCGGCGATGAAGCTGGTCATCGACCAGGATCGTGCCCGCGCACTCGGCGTCACCTCGCAGCGCATCCGCCAGATGCTGCAGGCGACGATGTCCGGCGCGCCGCTCGACGACTTCCGCGACGGCGAGGAGACGGTGTCCATCGTCGCCCGCGAGCCGAATGCCAGCCGCAGCCTGCTGTCCTCGGTCGACTCGGTCTATATCCCGACCGACTTCGGCGGATTCGTGCCGCTGTCGCAGGTGGCCAAGGTGGTGCCGGTGCTGGAGCAAGGCATCGAATGGCGCCGCGACCGCCTGCCGACCATCAGCGTGCGCGCCACCTTGCCCGACGGCGTGCAGTCCAACGACGTCGTCACCAAGATGTACAACGACATGAAGGACCTGCGTGCGGGTCTGGCGCCCGGTTACAAGATCGAAATCCAGGGCGGTGCGGAGGATTCGGCGGAAAGCCAGGCTTCGATCGCCGCCAAGGCACCGATCATGCTGGCCGTCATTGTCGTGCTTTTGATGATCCAGCTGCAGAACTTCGGCAAGGCGATGCTGGTGCTGGCGACCGGTCCGCTTGGCATTATCGGTGCTGCCGCGGCGCTCCTGATCAGCGGTGCGCCGTTCGGCTTCGTCGCCATTCTCGGCGTCATCGCGCTGCTCGGCATCATCATGCGCAACTCGATCATCCTGGTCGACCAGATCGACCAGGACATCGCCGCGGGCATGGACCGCTACGAGGCCATCATCGGTTCGGCCGTTCGCCGTTTCCGGCCGATCACGCTGACGGCGCTGACGGCGGTGCTGGCGCTGATCCCGATCTCGCGCGGCGTCTTCTGGGGTCCGCTCGCCTACGCCATGATGGGCGGCATCCTGGTTGCCACGGTGCTGACCATCCTGGTCCTGCCGGCCGGTTACGCCCTGTTCTTCGGCCGGGAGCCGAAGAAGCGCGGGGCGGAGGGACGGACGGACGATCTGGAACTGAGCCAGGAAGCCGAAAAGCCGCAACTGGCGCTGGCCGCCGAATAGATCGATCGCGCCAGTCGAAAAGGATCGGGCGCGCCGAAGCGCGCCCGATCCTTTTTATTTTTATGAGGTCAGATGACGAAGAACCAGTTGGCGAGCAGCATCACCACCACGCCGGCGACCAGCGTCAGATAGGGCAGCATGCCCGCCTTTTTGACCGAGAGGTCGGCCCCCGTCATGCCGAGATCGGCCAGCATGTGGTCGGGGAACTTGCCCTTGTCCTGAATGTAGTGTCGGAAGCAGAACACCGGGATGATCAGCGCTGCCGTGATCAGGCCGGCCCACAGCGCCATCGGGTTCCATACCTTGGCACCGGCGCCCATGAAGATCGCGTTGACATAGGCGAAGATCGCCCCGATCCCGAGCAGCCAGCTCGGCGCCTTCCAGGGCCGTGCGATATGGCCGTTGTCGATGCGGTGGATCCAGCCGGCGTTGAGGTTGAGGAAGTTGAAGATGATGTAACCGCAATTCGACACGGCGAGGATGAAGAAGAAGCTCGTCGCGTCGGCCGAGGCGATGGCCAGCACGATCAGATTGAAGACGAGATCGGTCCACATTGCCCGTGTCGGCGCACCATGTTCGTTGACATGGCTGAGATAGCGCGGCAGCCAGCCGTCGACCGAGCCCTGGTAGAGCGTACGCGAAGAGCCGGCCATGGCCGTCATGATGCACAGCACCAGCGCCAGGATCATCAGCATCACCAACAGGCTGTGGACTAGCGCGCCGCCGCCGACCATGCCGGCCAGCGCGTCGGCGACCCCGGAGCCGTCGACGATCGGCGTCGCCAGCATACCGTTGAGGCCAAGCACGCCCTGGAAGGTGAACGGCACCAGGATGAACAGCAGCATGCACAGAAGGCCGGAATAGAAAATCGCCTTGAACGTGTCGGTGCCGGGGTTCTTGAACTCGGATGTGTAGCAGACGGCGGTCTCGAAGCCGTAGGTCGACCAGGCGGCGATGAACATACCACCAAGCACCAGCGTCCAGCCGGCGATGTTCCAGGCACCGGGCTCGGGCGCGTAGGCTGCGGCCAGCGGCACCAGCGGCGAAAAATTCGCCCAGTTGATCTGGCCGGTGACGATCGGCACCACGCCGACGATCAGCATCGGGATGATGACCAAGAGGCCGATGTATTTCTGCACATTGGCGGTGCCGAGAATGCCGCGATGCTGGATCGCAAAGATGATCAGCATCAGCACTGCGCCGATGAAGAAGGTCGCGTTGAAGGTGAACGAGACCGGTCCCAGCGTGTGGCTGTAAAGCGTCCAGTTGCGGATTGCCGGCGTCGCCGCCGCGGTCACCGCTGTGATGGCGTCGGCGGCACTCGTCCCGGCATGCGCGGCGATATAGGCGACGACATCGGGTGAGGTTTCGGTGAACAGCGGCACTGGCGCCAGCGCATTGAGGATGTAGGCGGCGGCGATCGAGCAGCCGAGCGACAGCACCGGCGACCAGGCGAACCAGTTGCACCAGACAGACAGCGGCGCGATGAACTTGGAATAGCGCAGCCAGGCGGTGGCGCCGTAGATCGACGCGCCGCCCGACTTGTTCGGAAACAGGCCGGCGATTTCGGCATAGGTGAAGGATTGCAGGAAGCCCATGATCATGGAGAAGATCCAGATCGCGAAGGCCAGCGTGCCGGTCGTGCCGGCAATGCCGCCGATCGAGAACAGGACCAGGGCCGGCACGCCGCTCGCCACCCAGAAGGCGCCGCGCCAGTCGATATTTCGGTGCAACTTGCCTTCGGCAAGCGGCTCCAGGACAGTCGTTATCGTGCTCATATGTCTTTGTTCCCCATTTTGATGTTCCCCGTTCGTGACGGCCGCGACTTCGCGAGGCTTCATCATCGACGCATGCTTTGGGCGGCTGTCGGTGTTTCCACTCAGTCGCATTTTTTTCTTAACAGTGAAGATTGATCCGGCGCGCTTTCAGGTCAAGCGATTTGTCGCGCCGTGCACATCACGCTTGCGAAACATGTCGGCTTCACACTGCCGCGGTGGGATTGTTCGGAAAAGGACCAAGGGTCAGGAAGCGAAAAACCCGCCGGAGGCGGGTCGCGGCGCAAATCAGCACCATGGACGAATATGTAGCATAGCTGCCCTCAGCAGGTCAAGAAAAAATTCCTATCACGAACTGCAGCACGGCCTCACTGTCTTGGGAGGGAAGGGCCGTCAGGAACGCGGTTTGGTCTTTTGCGGATCGTAGTGGGCGAAGGCGACGACTCGCGCCGGCAGCCGCTTGGCATGGCCGTCGAGCTTGCCGATCTCGACCTCGGTACCGACAGCCGAATGGGTGACATCGAGCCTGGCCAGCGCGATGGTCTTGTTCAGCACCGGCGAGCGCATGCCTGACGTGACCACGCCGATCTGGGCACGGCCGACATGCACGCAATCGCCATGGCCGACGTCGACATTGGCGTCGATGTCGAGACCGACCAGCTTCGTCTGCGGGTGCTCCTTGCGGCGGATCAGCGCCTCGCGGCCGACGAAATCGTCGGTCTTGCTCTTCAGCGGCACGGTGAAGCCGATGCCGGCCTCGAACGGATCGGTCTGGTCGGAAAATTCGTATCCGGCGAAGATCAACCCGGCCTCGATGCGCACCATGTCCAGCGCCTGCAGTCCCATCGGCTTCAGCCCGTGAGGCTGGCCGGCTTCCCAGATGGCGTCGAAGACTTTTTCGGCGTCGCGCGGATGGCACCAGATCTCGTAGCCGAGCTCGCCGGTATAGCCGGTGCGCGAGACGACGACCGGAATGCCGTTGCCGCCACCAATGCGGGCGACGGCGAAGCGGAACCAATCGAGTTCGTCGATCGACGGCTGCAGCGGCGAGGTCCAGATCACCTCCCTGAGGATGTCGCGGCTCTTCGGTCCCTGCACGGCGACATTGTGCATCTGGTCGGTGGAGGAACGCACAAGGACATTGAGGCCGAGTTTTGTCGCCGTCTCGCGCAGCCACTCGCCAGACAGATCGTCGCCGCCGATCCAGCGGAAATTGTCCTTGCCCAGCCGCAGCAGGGTGCCGTCATCAATCATGCCGCCATGCTCGTAGCACATGGCCGAATAGACCACCTGGCCAACGCCGAGCTTCTTGACGTCGCGGGTCAGCGTGTATTGCAGCAGCGCTTCGGAATCCGGGCCGGTGACCTCGAACTTGCGCAGCGGCGACAGGTCCATGATCACCGCGTCTTGGCGGCAGGCCCAGTATTCGGCGATCGGCCCGTCCTTGGCGAAGGAATTGGCGAGCCAATAGCCCTTGTACTCCTGAAAGTTGCGGGTGTGCTTGGCAAAGCTCGAATGAAAAGCGGTCTCGCGGGTCATTTTCGGTTCCGAATCGGGCGTCATGCGTCTGGCGATCGCTCGCGAGAATTTGTGCTGGCCGGAATAGGTCCGCACATGGATGTCGGTCGGGTTCCAGCCATTGGCCGGCGTCGTGTCGTCGGGGCAGGCGGAGGAAACGCAAACGATGTCGGTGAGCGCCCTGAGCAGCACATAGTCGCCCGCCCGCGACCACGGCTCGTCGGACACCATGACGCCATGCGCGTCGATCGCCGTGTTGAAGAAGAAGTTGATCGCCATCCAGCCCGCGCGGGGATTGACGCCCTTGCCGGCCAGAGCGCCGTTGAAATTCTCCGAACAGTTGGTGTGTCCGGGATAGCCGATGTCGTCGTAATATTTGGCGGCGCAGGCGAGCGCGAAGGCGTCGTGCCGGCCGCATGTGTCCTGCACCACCTCGACCAGCGGCTCCATGTCCTGGTCATAGTATTTGGAATGCAGGCCGGGCATCGGGTAGCTCGCACCCATGAGCGTGCGCGTCGTCGTCACGTCGAGCGGATGATCCAGTCCCCTGTCCAGCTTGCGCGCCGAAAAGCACTGGAAATCGGTGCATTGGCGCCCGTCGACATCGATGATCTGCAGATAGTCGCCAGCCCCAACGAAATAGGCCTCCGCGGTCGCCGAATGGACGCGCAAATCGAGCACCGGGTCGGCAAGCGGATCAGCCAATAGCGATTTCGCCGCCGGGCGGATCGTGGCGCGGCGAACGAAGACGGTCAGCGGTGTAGCCGTATCATGGCCATCGACCAGCATCGGCCCGCCGGGGGCGGCAATCAGCACCGCACCATCGCGTGCGACGGTGAAAGCCTGCTCGGTGCCGGCCGGTGTCGTGACGCCGAACACCCGCACCGCCTTGGCGTGGTCAAGCTGCACCTGCCGGCGGGCGAGCCCGCTCCGCAGGGATGCGAGACTGTCGTCGCCCTCTATGAGCAGCGCTTTGATGCCGGCAGCGTTGCTGTTCGATGCTTCACCAAAAATGCCGGGATCGGTCGCGCCGGTCCTGTCCCAGGCCAGAAGTTCGCAGGCCTGGCCGCCTTCGTCATTGCGCACGGTGATCGCGTCGCCGGCCTCGATGTCGATCAGCACCGCGCCATTGCCCTGGATCGTATAACGCTCCATGCCCGGCGGCAGCGCGATCTGGCCGGGCCTCAGGATGAGGCTAGGCTTGGGCGGTCCGGCAGCAATTGCGGGGTAGGGCGACTGGCTCATCTCAGCCTTGCGGTTCGAGAAACAAGTTTGCCTGTGCGTGAAATTATTTTAGCAGCAAGAATAGCAGTGCGGTTGGGTTTGGCAAGGCGGAGGTGGCGCGCGCTTTACCTTCTCCCCTTGTGGGAGAAGGGAAGACGAGCCAAGGCTAAGCCAGTCTCTCTGTATGGTTGATGTCGACGCCGTACTCCGCGCCCGAATCCAGCATCGTATGCCAAAGGCTCTCGGCAAACGTCGCAAACATCAGAACGTTGAACACCGCCTGCCCATCCGTCCGATCACCGCCGCGCCAGAGCGTGACGCTGGTGTGATCCATCGACGTCGCGGCGGCGGCGCCAACCGGAAACGCATCGGGATGCAAATCGATCGACGACAGTTTCGCCAGCATTGTCCGCGCCTTGGCGCCGGAGATGCTGACCAGAACCCGCGCATGCGACTGGTCCGACAGCGAGCCGGACAATGCGGGCTCCAGCGTCTGCATCGTGTGCTTGCCGCCCTTCGACAGCACGAAGAACTGGTCCGGTCCCGACCAGATCAGCGTTGCGTCCGAAGTCCGCACCGCCTTCGGCGCATCAGGGACAGCAACACCAAACCGAGCCTTGGCGGCTTGTCCCAGCTCGGCCGCCTGGCCGCGCCGCGCCATCACCTGGATCAGATCAAAATTGCGGATCTCGGTCAGCGAGATGCCGGCCTCGATACCGCGTGCGCCATCTGTACCGGTGACAAGCGCATGCTCGAGTGGGCTGCGAGAAACCCAGGAAAACTCAACCACGCTGGCGCCCTCCATCCGGGTCGTAGAAGACGGGATTGCAGAGTTCGACGTCATAGTCTTCGCCGCGCAATGGATCATGCGCGTGCACGATCTCGCCGATGCGTTCGCGGCCGCGTTCGACAAGCGCGAGCCCGATCCACTGATTCAACGTCGGCGAGAAGCAGACCGAGGTGACATAGCCCTGGTCGTTGCCGGGGCCGGGCGTCTGCCCCTTCGGGATGATGTGTGCGCCGGAGCGCAACCGGCGTGTCTCGTCCGTCGGCTTGATGCCGACGACGACCTGGCGATCTGGGGCTACCAGCGCCTCGCGTCCGGCCATGACGCGGCCGATATAGTCTTTCTTGGTCGACATCATCTTGCCCAGACCAAGATCGGCCGCTGTCGTCGTGCCGCTCAGTTCCGGTCCGGCGATGTGGCCCTTTTCGACGCGCATGACGCCGAGCGCCTCGGTGCCGTAAGGCGTCACGCCGAATGGCGCGCCGGCCAGCATCAGATTGCGCGCCATCGCATCGCCGAAGCGTGCCGGTACCGAGATCTCGAAGGCCATTTCGCCGGAGAACGAGATGCGAAACAGCCGCGCCTTGAGGCCGCCGCGCAATGTCACTTCGCGCGCGCCCATGAACGGAAAGCCTTCGTTGGAAAGGTCCTCGGACTCATCAACGATCTGTTTCAGCAACTCCCGCGCGCTCGGTCCGGCGATCGAGAACTGCGCCCACTGGTCGGAGACGGAAGTGAGCTGCACGTCGAGCTCCGGGAACAGCACCTGGCGGCAGAATTCGAGATGCTGCATCACCAGACCGGCCTTGGCCGTGGTGGTGGTGAGAAAATAGTGGTCTTCGGCCAGCCGCGACGTGGTGCCGTCGTCATAGACGATGCCGTCCTCGCGCAGCATCAGACCGTAGCGCGCTTTTCCCACGGCAAGATTGGAGAAGGTGTTGATGTAGACGCGGTCGAGGAAGGCGCCGGCATCCGGACCGTGCACGTCGATCTTGCCGAGCGTCGAGACATCGCAGAATCCGACGCCTGAGCGCACCGCCTTGACCTCGCGCGTCACCGATTCCAGCCAGTCCTTCTCGCCCGCGCGGGGGTACCACTGCGCCCGTTTCCAAAGACCGGTGTCGACGAAGACAGCACCTTGTTCCACGGCCCAGTGATGCGACGGCGTCAGCCGCGTCGCATGAAAAGTCCCGTCGCGGTGATGGCCGGCGAAGGCGCCGATGGCGACGGGCACGTAAGGCGGCCGGTAGATCGTTGTCCCGGTCTCGGGGATCGAACGGCCGCTGACCGCAGCCATGATGGCGAGGCCGGCGACATTCGAGGTCTTGCCCTGGTCGGTCGCCATGCCGAGCGTCGTGTAGCGCTTCAGGTGCTCGACCGATTCAAAACCTTCGCGCTGCGCCAGTTCGATGTCGGAAGCGGTGACATCGTGCTGGTAATCGACAAAGGCTTTTCCCTTGCCCGCGACATGCCAGAGCGGGGTGAGCGAGAAAACCTCGTCGTCGGCGACAGGCGCCGATCCCGCATTGCCGGTCCGGCCGGCATCATGGGCGGCTGCCGCGCCGGCGGCAAAGCCTTGACTGAGGCAGGCGCCGAGGCCGAAATCGCCATTGGCGGCACCCGCGGCGACCATGCCTGGAGGCGCGCCGTCGGGCACGAAGGCGGAGATGTCGCTGCGCCATTTCGGCCGGCCGCGATGATAGGAGGTCAGCCCGACCGCCGGGTTCCAGCCGCCGGAAACGGCGAGCCCGTCCGCTTCGACCTCGGCGCGCGCGCCGCCGGTCAGCGACACCGCGATTTTCCTGACGCCATCCTTGCCGCCGTCGACGCCGCTGACGGAACCGTGCAGCACCGGGAAGCCGCCCTTCGAGGCCAGCGAACGATGCGCCGGCGATATTTCGGGCCGTGCATCGATGACCGCCGCTATCTGCAGGCCGGCACCGAGCGCCGTCTCGACGGTGCGCCAGCCGTCCTCATTGTTGGTGAAAAGTGCGATCCGCTTTGCCGGTGTAGCGGCGTAGCGCGCGACATAGGTGCGCATGGCGGAGGCCATCATCACGCCGGGCGTGTCGTTGCCGGCAAAGACGATCGGCCGTTCGATGGCGCCGGCTGCCACGACGCAGCGCTTCGCCACGATCCGCCACAGGCGCTGGCGCACCTGGTGCTCGGGCGGCGAGGGCAAATGGTCGTTGACCCGCTCAATGGCGCCATAGGTGCCGCCATCGTAGACGCCGAACAGCGTCGTGCGGGTCATGACGCGGACGTCGGGCATACCAGCCAGTTCAGCCAGCGTCCGCGAGATCCACTCGGCCGCAGGTTCGCCGTCGATCATTCCGCCATCCGACAGCAGACGGCCGCCGAGGACAAAATCCTCCTCGCACAGGATGACGCGGGCGCCTGCGCGGCCGGCTGCCAACGCCGCGGCCAGGCCAGCCGGGCCGGAGCCGGCGATCAGCACATCGCAATGCGCCCATGCCTTGTCGTAATGGTCGGGATCGGCGATGCCGGCGGCACGGCCAAGGCCTGCGGCGCGGCGGATCGCCGGCTCATAGATCGCTTCCCAGAACTTCGCCGGCCACATGAATGTCTTGTAGTAGAAGCCGGCAACGAAGATCGGCGCGAACAGCTGGTTGACCGACATCACGTCGTGGCGTAGCGACGGCCAACGGTTCTGGCTGGCGGCCTCGAGCCCGTCATAGAGTTCGGCCGTCGTCGCCTTGGTGTTCGGCTCGCGCCGTGCCCCGGTGCGCAGCTCAACCAGCGCATTGGGTTCTTCCGAGCCCGCAGTCAGGATGCCGCGCGGGCGATGGTATTTGAATGAGCGGCCGACCAGCTTGACGCCGTTGGCGATCAGCGCCGAGGCGAGCGTGTCGCCCTGGAAGCCGGAGAAAGCCTTGCCGTCGAAACGGAAGTTCAGCGGTGCCGAGCGGTCGACAAGCCCGCCATTGCCGAGCCGGTGTGTCTGCGCGCCGGCCATCACGCACCAACCTTCGCAGCGCCGGCACCAGCCGCCGGTTCGATGGAGGAAATCTCGTGCGTCAGCGTGTTGCGGGTGACCTTCAGCCAAGCCCGGCAACCACCGCCATGGTACCAATATTCGCTGGTCGCGCCGGCGACATTGTCGCGCAGATAGACATAGTCGAAGACCTCGTCTTCCGAGGCGCCGGCCTCGGGCCGCACCGGCTTGGCGTCGCCGAGATAGGTGAACTCGCCGAGTTCGCGTTCACCGCAGAAAGAACAGGCAATGCGCATTTCTTCTAAACCGCCTTCAATGCAGGTTCGGTTGGGCGCCCTGGCCCTTTTCGTCGATCATGGCGCCAGTTCGGAACCGGTCTAGGCGGAACCGTGCCGCTTCTTCATGCGACTCGTCGCGAGCCAGGAGGTGCGCAAAGACAAAACCGGACCCTGGCGTCGCCTTGAAGCCGCCATAGCACCAGCCCGCGTTGAGATAGAGCCCGTCGACGGGCGTCTTGTCGATGATCGGTGAACCGTCCATCGACATGTCCATGATGCCGCCCCACTGGCGCAGCAGGCGCACGCGGCCGATCATCGGCATCAGCGCCATGCCGCCCTCGCAGACGTCTTCCATCACAGGCATGTTGCCGCGCTGGGCGTAGGAATTGTAGCCGTCTATATCGCCGCCGAAGACGAGGCCGCCCTTGTCGGACTGGCTGACGTAGAAATGGCCGGCGCCGAAGGTCATGACGCCCGGGATGAGCGGCTTGATCGCCTCGGAGACGAAGGCCTGCAGCACATGGCTCTCGATCGGCAGGCGCAGGCCGGCCATTGCCGCGACGCGCGACGAGGAGCCGGCGACCGCCATGCCAACCTTTCCGGCGCCGATCTTGCCGCGCGACGTCTCGACGCCGGTCACCTTGCCATTGGCGTCTCTGACAAAGCCGGTGACTTCGCAATTCTGGATGATGTCGACGCCGAGTTCGCTCGCCGCATGCGCATAGCCCCAGACCACCGCATCGTGCCGCGCCGTGCCGCCGCGCCGCTGCAACAGCCCGCCTTGCACGGGAAAGCGCGCATTGTCGAAGTTCAGGAACGGGATCATCTTCCTGACGGCAGCGAGGTCGAGCAGTTCGGCGTCGATGCCGTTGATGCGCATAGTGTTGCCGCGCCGCGCATAGGCGTCGCGCTGCGCATCGGAATGGTAGAGGTTGATGACGCCGCGCTGGCTGACCATCGCATTGTAGTTGAGGTCCTGCTCCATCCGCTCCCACAGCTTCATCGACAATTCGTAGAAGCCGGTGTTGCCGGGCAGACCGTAATTGGAGCGGATGATGGTGGTGTTGCGGCCGGCATTGCCGGAGCCGATCCAGCCTTTTTCGAGCACGGCGACATTCTTGATGCCGTACTCGCTGGCGAGGAACCAGGCGGTGGCCAGCCCGTGCCCACCGCCGCCGATGATCACCACGTCGTAGCGATCCTTCGGCGTGGCGTCGCGCCAGGTGCGCTGCCAGTTCTTGTGGCCGGACAGGGCGGCACGAGCGAGCGAGAAGATCGAATATTTCATCAGTTCATTCCGAGGTCGCTCGCGTCGCGCTGGTGGTCAAATATCCAGCGTGTGGTCGCGCTCCCATTGCGTGAAGTGCGAAGCATAGGAATTCCATTCCTGGTGCTTCAGCTTTAGGTAGGCCGACGAGAATTCCTCACCCAGCGCCGCCTTGAGCGATTTGTCCTTGTCGAACTCGCGCAAGGCGTCAAGCAGGTTGAGCGGCAGTTTTGGCGCGCCCTTTACCGTATGGCCATGCTGGTACATGTCGATGTCGTAGCGCTTGCCAGGATCGGCCTTCGAGCGAATGCCGTCGAGGCCGGCGGCGATGATGACCGCTTGCAGGAGATAGGGATTGGCGGCGCCATCCGGCAGCCGCAGCTCGAAGCGGCCGGGGCCGGGCACCCGCACCATGTGGGTGCGGTTGTTGCCGGTCCAGGTCACCGTGTTCGGTGCCCAGGTCGCGCCCGAAATGGTGCGCGGCGCGTTGATGCGCTTGTAGGAATTCACCGTCGGGTTGGTGATCGCGGCCAGTGCGGAGGCATGTTTCATGATGCCGCCGAGGAAATTCCTGCCCTTGGCCGACAGGCCGAGCTCCATCGAATTGTCGGCGAAGACGTTGGTCTTGCCGGCCTTGTCCCAGACCGAGATATGCGCATGGCAGCCATTGCCGGTCAGGCCCTGGAAGGGCTTCGGCATGAAGGTCGCGCGCAGGCCATGCTTTTCCGCGATCGACTTGACCATGAATTTGAAGAACGAGTGCTTGTCGGCGGTGGCCAGCGCGTCGTCGAAGGCCCAGTTCATCTCGAACTGGCCGTTGGCGTCCTCATGGTCGTTCTGATAGGCGCCCCAGCCGAGCGCCAGCATGTGGTCGCAGATCTCGGCGATGACGTCGTAGCGGCGCATCACCGCTTGCTGGTCGTAGCAGGGTTTTGAGGCCGTGTCGTATTCGTCGGAGATCGTCTTGCCGTCAGGCGAGATCAGGAAGAACTCGGCCTCGACGCCGGTCTTGACATGCATGCCGTCGCTGGCGGCTTCCGCGATCAGCCGCTTCAGTGTGTTGCGCGGCGCCTGGTCGACCTCCTTGTCGTCCATGATGCAGTTGGCCGCGACCCAGGCAACCTCAGGCTTCCACGGCAGCTGGATCACCGAATCCGGATCCGGCACCGCAAGCATGTCGGGATGCGCCGGCGTCAGGTCCAGCCATGTGGCGAAACCGGCAAAGCCGGCGCCGTCCTTCTGCATGTCTGATATCGCCTGCGCCGGCACCAGCTTGGCACGCTGGCCACTGAACAGGTCAGTGTAGGAAATCATGAAATATTTGACGTTTTTCGCCCTTGCGAATTCAGCAAGATCAGTTGTCACGGTAGTTCCCCATTTTTATCGATTGTTGTTCCCGAGTATGCGGGAATCGGCCCTTCGTTGATCAGAAGCCGTTCTTCCCCGGTATCCAGTTGGTGCCGGCCAGCGGCACGCCGGCCATGGCGGCTGCCTCGATCGTCAGCGCGACCAGGTCCTCGGGTTCGAGATTGTGCAGGCTGTTCTTGCCGCACGCGCGGGCGATCGTTTGAGCCTCAAGGGTCATCACCTTGAGGTAGTTCGCCAGCCGGCGCCCGGCAGCCACCGGATCGACCCGCTTCATCAGTTCCGGATCCTGCGTGGTGATGCCGGCGGGGTCGCGCCCCTCGTGCCAATCGTCATAAGCGCCGGCGGTGGTGCCAAGCTCGTTGTACTCCGCCTCCCAGCGCGGATCGTTGTCGCCGAGCGCGACAAGGGCCGCCGTGCCGATCGAGACCGCGTCGACGCCGAGCGCCAGCGCCTTGGCGACATCGGCGCCGTTGCGAATGCCGCCGGAGACGATCAACTGCACCTTGCGGTGCATGCCGAGGTCCTGCAGCGCCTGCACGGCCGGCCTGATGCAGGCAAGCGTCGGCTGGCCGACATTTTCGATGAACACTTCCTGGGTGGCGGCGGTGCCGCCCTGCATGCCGTCGACGACAACGACATCGGCGCCGGCCTTCACGGCAAGCGCCGTGTCATAATAGGGGCGCGCGCCGCCGACCTTGACGTAGATCGGTTTTTCCCAGTCGGTGATTTCGCGCAATTCGAGGATCTTGATCTCGAGATCGTCGGGTCCGGTCCAGTCGGGGTGGCGTGAGGCCGAGCGCTGGTCGATGCCTTTCGGCAGCGTGCGCATTTCGGCGACACGATCCGAAATCTTCTGGCCAAGCAGCATGCCGCCGCCACCCGGCTTGGCGCCCTGGCCGACGACGACCTCGATCGCATCGGCGCGGCGCAGATCGCGCAGGTTCATGCCGTAGCGCGAGGGCAGATATTGATAGACCAGTTGCTTGGAATGGCCGCGCTCCTCCTCGGTCATGCCGCCGTCGCCCGTCGTGGTCGAGGTGCCCGACAGGGTAGCGCCGCGTCCGAGCGCTTCCTTGGCCGGACCCGACAGCGAGCCGAAGCTCATGCCGGCAATGGTGATCGGAATCTTCAACTCGATCGGCTTCTTGGCATGGCGAGAGCCGAGCACGACCGATGTGTCGCAGCGCTCGCGATAGCCTTCGAGCGGGTAACGCGAGATCGAGGCGCCGAGGAACAGTAGGTCGTCGAAATGCGGCAGCTTGCGCTTGGCGCCGGCGCCACGGATGTCATAGATGCCGGTCGCCGCGGCACGGCGGATCTCGGAAAGCGTGTAGTCGTCGAAGGTCGCGGATTTGCGCGGCGTCGTCGGCGGGTTCCTGTAGGTCATGCTGCCTCAATACGCGTCGGCGTTGTCGATATTGAAATTATAGAGGGTACGCGCCGAGCCGTAGCGCTTGAACTCCGACGGCTTGACGCCGGTGACGCCGGCGCGGTCGAGCAGGCCCTGCAGCAATTCCAGATGCTCGGTCCGCATTTCCTTGGCGATGCAGTCGGCGCCGAGGCTGTCGACCTTGCCGCGCACGAAGAGCCGCGCCTCGTAGATGGAATCGCCGAGCGCATCGCCGGCATCGCCCAACACCACCAGATTGCCTGACTGCGCCATGAAGGCCGACATATGGCCGATATTTCCATGCACGACGATATCGATGCCCTTCATCGAAATGCCGCAGCGCGACGAGGCGTTGCCTTCGATGACCAGCAGGCCGCCCTTGCCGGTGGCGCCGGCATACTGGCTGGCGTCGCCTTTGATGGTGATCGAGCCCGACATCATGTTCTCGCCGACTCCAGGCCCTGCCGAGCCATGCACGGTAATGGTGCTGCCGGAATTCATGCCGCCGCAGTAATAGCCGACGCTGCCGCGCACATCGATGGCAACAGGCTGGTCGACGCCAACGGCCACCGAATGGCTGCCTTTCGGGTTCAGCACTTCCCATGCCGTTTCGTTCGAGCCGGGAGCCAGATTGTGCAGCGCCTGGTTGAGTTCGCGCAGCGACAACTGGTCGAGATCGAAGACCCGAGGGTCGTGTGCCGCGGTTTTTGAAAGCGTGGTTGCCGGCATGAACTCAATGCTCCCAGAAATAGACGGTTGCGGGCTCGGGTTCCCAGACCCTCGCATTGTCTATGCCGGGCAGTTTGGTCAGCGCGCGATATTCCGAGCCGAAGGCGACATATTGGTCGGTTTCGGCCATCACGGCTGGCTTGCAGGCAATCGGATCGCGCACCACGCCAAAGCCGTTCTTGGTGCCGACGACGAAGGTGAAGAAGCCGTCGAGGTCGGAGAGCGTGCCTTCCAGCGCCTCGCCGAGATTCTTGCCATGCGCCATCTGTGACGAGAGATAGGCGGCAGCGACTTCGGTGTCGTTCTCGGTTTCGAAGGACATGCCTTCGCGGATCAGTTCGCGGCGGACATTGTTGTGGTTCGACAGCGAGCCATTGTGCACCAGGCACTGGTCGGCGCCGGTCGAGAACGGATGCGCGCCCATCGTCGTCACCGCCGATTCCGTCGCCATGCGGGTATGGCCGATGCCATGTGTGCCGGTCATCTTGCGGACATCGAAGCGATCGACGACAGCCTCGGGCAGGCCGACTTCCTTGTAGATCTCGACCACGTCGCCGGCGCCCATGATGCGGATGTCGGGGCGCAGCGCCTGGATGGTTTCGCGCGCTTCATCGATCTTGGCAGGCGTGGTCCTGACGACTGCATGGGTGGATTTCACCGCGATCGTCACCGGCGTGCCGATGGCCTTGGCGAGCTCCGCCTCGAGGCCGCGGAAATCGCGGTCGGGCTTGGCCGACTGGATGGTGATCTTGGCCTCATTCTTGGACGGCGCGCCATAGATGGCGATGCCGGCGCTATCGGGACCGCGATCGCTGAGCGAGATCAGCATCTGCGACAGCATCGCGCCAAGCTGGGGTTCCAGCGACTTGTCCTTCAAAAACAGTCCGACAATTCCACACATGTCAGCCTCCCGACGTTTTGTAGCTAAGAGATCGTTTGCAACTCTGAAATGATGTATCGAATGAGGTCTGCAAATTCAATCGTATGAAAAAAATATTCCTCTAATTACCTATGCGTCTCAATGCCGCTCTGCCCACTATCGTTGCCTTGCCGGGCGTTGTGAACCCATTTGGCGGTGCGGATGCGGGCGAGCTTGTAGGCGTCCAGGATCGACAAAGCATAGATCAGGAAGCCGCCGGCGTGACGGCCGACGAAGCTGGCATCGGGCGGCGCGATCTTGGCCGTCACCCATGCCAGGATCACCATGAAGAAAAGGAATTGAAGGCCGCGCACCGGCACGCCCAGAATGACGTGCCCGCTTCCCGGCAGCACGATTGCGGCGCCGAGAACCAGATAGGGATTGGTGGGTGCAGTGGCGGAACTGGTCATGCGGCCTGCCGTTCGCTTTTGTTGATCGCGTCGCGAAGCGCCGACACCGACATCAGCAGCCTTTCGATCAGCGCGGGATCGAGTGCGGCGTCGCCGAATTCGGCCTGCCGGAAAACGCCATAGCGCGCCCGCTCGGCTTCGGCCAGAAGCCAGACGATGCGTATACCCTTGGGCGTGATCAGCAGTTCCTTGGCGCGCCCTTCGGAAAAGATCTCGATATGGCTGGCGATCAGGCCTTGCGGAAAGCGCGCCGCCCTGCGGTCGGTGCGCAGCACCGACTCGGCGGGAAATCCCGGAGCCTTGGGCAGCGTATGCTCGAGATGATCGAAATTGGAGAAGGTCGTCGGCGAGCCCGGCCGCATCATCATGTCGAAGGTGGCTGGTACCGCGACCTCTTCGGTGATCGAAACACTGAGCCAGCGCGCCGGCAGTTTGCGCGTCGCCAGCGTATCGACGATGGTGCGCACCTGGACACGTTTGCTGTTCCAGGATCCTTCCCAGGTGATGACGCCGGCGGTGCCATCCGAAACATTGGCAGCATCGGCGATGATTGTGCGGATGCGGTCCTGCTCGACGGCGAGCGCCATCGATGCCCTGCTGCGGCTGGCACGCGCTTGCCAGGCAAGGTGGAGAACGACAACCAGGACAATGGCCCCGGCCAGCAGTGCTGATGTCAGATCGGACATTTTCTCATGCCAGGCCCGCCCGGGATCCGGACGGGCCTACTCCCATCAATAACCCTGCGGCTTTGGCCACGGCATGGTGAACTGGTCGCCGCGCCGCACGAATTTGTAACGGTAGAAGTGGAACCACAGCGAGATCAGGAAGTAGAAGGCGACCATGGCGATCAGCTGCGAGCCGAAGCCGAGGAAGATGGCGAAGAAGGTCACCACGCACAGGCAGAACAGCACCATGGCCGGGATCGGATGGAAGGGGTGGGTGTAGCCTCGGCGGATCGAGCCCAGCGGCCACTTCTTGCGGAACATGATGATGTTGATGCTCATGAACGTGTATTGCAGCACCCCCGACAGGATCGAGAAGGTGATCGCCTGGTTGAGGTCGGCGATGAAGGCGAAGGCCAGCGCGATCGGCAGCAGGAACAGGATCGAGCGATAGGGCGTGCGATATTTCGGATGCACGGCCGAGAACCATGTCGGCAGATAGCGGTCACGGCCGAGCGAGAACCAGGCGCGCGCCGCATCGTTGATGCAGCCATTGGCCGACGCCAGTGCGGCGAGCAGCGTGGCGACGAACAACAGGTTCTCGAGCAGCGCGCTGCCGGTCAGCTTGCCGGCGTCCCACAGTGGATAGTAGGTGATGCCGAGATATTCCCAGGGCATCAGCGAGGCGCAGACATACCAGGTCATGGCCGCCGCGATCAAAAGCGTGATCATGCCGGCCATGGTGCCGTAAGGCAGCGAGCGGGCCGGGGAGCGCACTTCCTCGGCGGCCTGTGTGGTGCCTTCGATGCCGAGATAGTACCAGATGCCGAACTGGAAGGCGGCGATGACGCCGATCCAGCCATAGGGAAGCGCATTGCCAGGGGTGACCAGTTCGTTCAGCTTCAGCACCGCGCCTTGCGTCCACGGGCTGACCGAGAAGAACAGGATGACGATCGAGATATAGGCGATCGCGGTGATGACGAAGTTGACGTTGAGCGTCATCAGCACGCCGCGATAGTTCAGCCACGCCAGCACGACGATGGTCGCGGCGATGAAGGAATTGTGGGTGAGCCCTTCGACGCCGGCCTTGGCGACGATGGTGTCGCCGAGCAGGATGGCGTCGGACACTTCGAGCATCGTGTAGGCAAAGACCAGGAACAGCGCGACGTTGAACGCCATCAGCGGTCCGACGATGTGCTTTGCCTGCGCATACTGGCCGCCGGCGGCGGCCACGGTCGATGTCACCTCGGAATCGATCATCGCGACCGAGGTGTAGAGCAATCCGACGACCCAGCAGACGATCAGCGCGGCCAGCGCGCCACCCTTGTCCGCCGAGAAATTCCAGCCGGTGAATTCGCCGACCAGGACGATGCCGACGCCGAGCGCCCAGACATGGGCCGGTCCGAGCACGCGCAGGAGTGAAACTCTGTCCCCTTGGACAGCCGGGGCAGCCGGTTCAAGTGCGATCGTCATTGTTCAATCCTCACTCAGATCCGGTGTTTTTCGGAAGTGGCTTCCAGTTCGCCTTCGCGCGACGAGGTCAGCACCTCTTCGGAGAAGGTCGTGTCGACCTTGAACCAGTCGTAAAGCATCCACAAAGCGAGCACGATCGAGATGCCCCAGCATGCGTAAGAGAGTGCCACCCACATGATCGTGTCCCCGAATTAAATCGTCCTCAGAACTCTTACTTGTCGTCGAATTTTTCGTTGATGACGTCGCGATATTCGCGGTCGGATGCGCGAAACAGGAAGACGAAATAGCCTATCAGCACCGCAGCCATTATGATCAGCGTCGGCCAGTCGATGACATAATGGAAGCGGTTCTGGATGATGTCGTGCGCGGTCTCGGGCGTGTAGCCGAGCTTTTCCCAGATCGAGGCCATGGTCGGGTTCTGGCCGAGCGCTTCCCACGTCTTGGCGTCGAGGGCGTCGATGGATTTCGCCGCACCGGCGAGGCCCAGTTTCAGCGGCAGCCACAGCGCCACGAAAATGGCGACGACGACGACGGCGATGTCGAAAACCTGCCCGGCCTTGCTCTGCTCCGGCGGCGTGTAGCGGGACATTTCTTCTACCCCTCAGGACTTGCGGTTGCGGAATGCGTCGGCGTTCTTGATGTCGAGCCCGTAGATGAATTCCTTGTCTTCCTTGTAGTGCTTGACCATCGCCAGGATGGCGGCCGTGTTGAAGATCAGCACGGCGGCGGCGGCGATCGCGACCACGGCCTTGATGCCGCTGTGCGGGATGTAGGGCCATGTCATGAGCAGGACGAAGAGGATCGTCGCCCACAGGCAGACGATCAGGAGCGCAGATCCGCGCACGTCGGAGCGGTACAGCGCTTCGATGCGCTGTTGCATGTCTGACATCGGTTTTCCCCTTTTTCCAACGCCAGGCCCCGAATTGGCCGGCCGCTGCCCTCTTTCAAGAGAGTGAAATTTTTTTCATAAATTCAGTCCGAATCCCGCAATTGTCAAGCGCGATTTACGTGAGGTTAACTGTTTGCTTTGCGCGGTGGATTTTGCCTGACAATGAAATTAATTGCTTATGGGTATTGCGGCGTCCTGGCGTTTGCGATCAATATTCGGTCAAAGCTCCCGCCACTGCGCAGGGGGCAGGGAACAGCAGAGCTTTATCGAAACGGAGGACGAGCGGATGACGGCATCCTGGAGATTTTCGACCCTGGCGGATCGCCACCGAGCGCTCGGTTCGAAGCTCGAAGACTGGAGCGGCATGGGAACCGCCTGGACCTACGACAAGGATGCCGACGAGGAGTACATCGCCATCCGCACCAAGGCTGGCCTGATGGATGTCTCCGGCCTCAAGAAGGTGCACATCACCGGGCCGCATGCTTCACACCTGATCGACCTGGCGACGACGCGCGACGTCGAAAAGATCTACCCCGGCAAGTCGGCCTATGCCTGCATGCTGAACGAGGCGGGAAAATTCACCGACGATTGCATCCTCTACCGCACCGGCCCCAATGCCTGGATGGTCGTGCATGGTTCGGGCACCGGTCATGAGGAGTTGCAGCGGGCGGCTATGGGCCGCGACGTGTCGCTGCGCTTCGACGACAATCTGCACGATCTTTCGCTGCAGGGGCCAACCGCCGTCGACTATCTGGCCAAGCACGTGCCGGGCATTCGCGACCTCAACTATTTCCATCATATGCAGACGCAACTGTTCGGTTTGCCCGTCATGATCTCGCGCACCGGCTACACCGGCGAGCGCGGCTACGAGATCTTCTGCCGCGGCCAGGATGCCGGCACGATCTGGGACAGGATCCTCGACGAGGGCAAGAGCGCCGGCATCATTCCGTGCCGCTTCACCACCCTCGATATGCTGCGGGTGGAAAGCTACTTGCTGTTCTACCCCTACGACAATTCGCAGAAATATCCGTTCGAGAACGAAGGACCCGGCGACACGCTGTGGGAGCTCGGCCTCGACTTCACCGTCAGCCCCGGAAAGACCGGCTTTCGAGGCGCCGAGGAGCATTATCGCCTCAAGGGTAAGGAGCGCTTCAAGATCTACGGCGTTCTGCTCGACGGCAAGGAGCCGGCCGATGAGGGTGCGCCGGTCTATCGCGACGGCAAGAAGGTGGGCGTGGTAACCTGCGCCATGTATTCGCCCCTGGTCGAGAAATCGATGGGCATCGCCCGCCTCGACGTCGACTGCGCGGTCAAGGACACCGAGCTCGAAATCCGCAACAGGAGCGGCGCCATCAAGGCCACCGCCCAGCCATTGCCATTCGACGATCCCAAGAAGACCAAGCGCACGGCGAAAGGTTGAGGCATAGTCGACGGCGAGGGGTTCGAGCAATTCCAGGAAAAGTGTGAAACGGTTTTCCGTCCGGAATTGCGTCAAAGCAAAGAGATAGAGCGGTCCGCCGTTTCTATGAAACGGTGAAGCGCTCGAAGGCACGAAGACTTAAATGGCAGCCAAAAGCATCATCAGCCGGCCTGTTTACGGAACCTTGTCTCCGCAGCCCGGCAAGCATCATCTTTTTATCACGGATGCGGAAGGGGCACTGGCGATAGCGGAGATGGCCGGGAGTGCGCCGCCCGGGTTTTTCGACGACGCCGAAATCGTCTTCATTCCCGGGCCTGACGGCAAACACACCGCAGCCCTCCAAGCGCTGAGACCGGCGCAGTTTCATCTGTCGCCATCCTTCGCCAGCCTGCTGCCACGGCTTAGGCAGACACTGGCAAATGCGCATATGGGCCTGCGCCTCTATCTCGCCGGCACTGAGGGCCTGATCGGCCAGGCGATGCAGGTGGCGCTTGAAGCCGGCATCGACCACACTTCGATCCAGACCGAGCACCGCGGTTCGCTGGCGCGGCGCATGCAATGCGTCCACTGCAAGGGCATCACCGAGAATGTGACGACGCAGCCGGCGACCTGCGCGCATTGCGGCCTGCTGCTTCTGGTGCGCGATCATTATTCCAGGCGCATCGCGGCGTTCCAGGGCGTCTGCATCAACGCCGAGGATCGCAGCGAGATTCCTCCGATGGAGGAGGTTTTCCGATGAGCACCGGAACCACAAAACTCGATGTCGTGGTCAGCGACGTCGTCCCGGTCAACGACCTCGTCACCCGCTTCCATTTCCGCCGGCGCGACGGCGAGTTGCTGCCGACCTTTTCCGGCGGCGCCCATGTCGTGGTCGAGATGCGCGACGGCGAACGCACCAGGCTCAACCCCTATTCGCTGATGGGCTCGCCGCTCGACACGCGCGAATACACGATCTCGGTGCGCCGCGACGATGTCGGCCGCGGCGGCTCGCTGTTCATGCACCGGAACGTCAAGCCCGGCATGGAGATGGTGGTCAGCTATCCCGTCAATCTGTTCTCGCTCGACCTGCGCGCCAAAAAGCATCTGATGCTGGCCGGCGGCATCGGCATCACGCCGTTCATGGCGCAGACCGCTCAGCTTGCGGCGGAAGGCGGCAATTTCGAACTGCACTACACCTGCCGCACCGCATCGCTCGGCACCTACGCCGATGTGCTGCGCGAGCGCTACGACCGCCGGGTCAGGCTCTATCATGACGACCTTGACGAGCGCATCGAACTCGACCGGCTGCTGTCGACGCAGCCGCTCGGCACGCATCTCTATGTCTGCGGCCCGGCTGGCATGATCAACTGGGTGCGTGATCGCGCGGCAAGCCTCGGTTGGCCATCGGAAACCGTGCATTTCGAGCATTTCGCGGCCCCCCAGCCTGGCCTGCCTTTCGACGTGACGCTTGCCGTCAGCGGCAAGACGATCCGCGTCGATGAGCAGCAGAGCCTGCTGGAAGCGATCGAAGCGGCCGGCGTCGATCCGCCCTATCTCTGCCGCGGCGGCGTCTGCGGCCAGTGCGAAACCAACGTCATCTCTTGCGACGGCAAGTTCATCCACAACGACCACTGGCTGAGCGAGGAAGAGCACCGTTCGGGCAAGAAGATCATGCCGTGCGTGTCGCGCTTCGAGGGCCGGTCGCTGGTCCTGGAGCGCTAGGAGGAAATCATGGGCATCACCTTTCGCAAGGAAACGTTCCGCGACGACTTCACCTTCAGGAACAGCCCTGAGCACATCAGGCGCTTCCCGTTCCCTTTCCACGAAGACGCCTACATGTATGCGGTCAACATCGAGCCGCATGTCGTCGGGCCGAAAGGCAGCGTGCTGGAAAACCTGATCGACGTCGACGAGCACTATGTCGCCGAGATGCAGGACCGGGCGCTGGTGCTGGCCGAGGACCCGCTGCGCTGCCAGTCGCTGCCGCACATGACGCTGGCCGGCTGGGACTTGCTGGAACTGCTGATGGAGCAGCAGGCGCTGGGCTATCCCGAGCATTTCACGCTGACCCGCGACGGCGACCGCTGGCGCTGGATCAACCGGCCGCTCGGCATCGACGACACCTTCACCTTCGGCGACACCTCGACGCTGCCTTACGGCCCGATGGAGTACATCACCCGCCAGAGCCAGGGCGACTTCTGCATCCTCGACCAGCGCGACGGCAATCTGTGGATGGATGCCGGCATGGTCACCACCCAAGCCGACTGGTCGCTCGATTTTGACATCGGCATGAACTTTTTCGAATGGCACGCGCCGGTGCCGCTGGCGCATGAGAAGGGGATTTTTGTCAGGGCGCTGAAATTCCTCACCAACATCCAGCAAGGCAAGCCGGCCAGGCGCCTGAACTGGACGATGACCATCAATCCGCGCCTCGACACCAGCCCCGAAAACTATCACAAATGGGGTCCGGACCGGGCTACGGTGACGCCGGAAAATGTCGGCGACAAAGTGCATCTGCGCGTCGAGCTGCAGAGTTTTTGGCGCCTGCCGCGCTCGAACGGCATCGTCTTTCCGATCCGCTGCTATCTGATCAAGATGGATGAGCTGGTGACGCAACCAAAATGGGCCCGGCACTTGCACCGCGTCATCCGCGACCTGCCCGACGAACTCGCCAACTACAAGGGCCTGACCCGATATAGGTCAACGTTGGTCGAGTGGCTGTCGAAGCTCGACGACGGCAGCCCGACGAACCCTGGGTTCGGGCCGGATTGAGCGACGCCCGCGAAGCTGCCGATCTCCCCCTCGTGGGGGGAGATCGAGTCCCGCTCAACCCGCGCTCTGCGGATAGCAGATAATCGACAAATACCGCATCGGCAGTTTCGTCAGCTGTTCCGGCCCGTGCGGCGCGTCGGCGTCGAAGAACAGGCTGTCGCCGGGCTTCATCGGGTAGAGATTGCTGCCGTGCCGGTAAACGACCTCGCCCTCGAGCATATAGAGGAACTCCATGCCCTCATGCTGGAAGGTCGGAAACACGTCGGAATCCTCGGTCAGCGTGATCAAATAGGGCTCGACGACGACGCCGCTGGTATTGGAGCCGATATGGCCGAGCAGATTGTACTGGTGACCGGCGCGCGTGCCGCGGCGCTCGACATCGAGGCCTTGGCCGGCCTTGACGAAAACGGCGCTGCGCTCTTCCTCGAACCGGCGGAAGAAGGCAGTGACCGGGACGCCGAGCGCCCGCGACAGCGCCTGCAAGGTGGTCAGTGACGGCGAGGTGATGCCATTCTCGATCTTCGACAGCATGCCCAGCGAAATGTCGGTGGCGACCGCCAGATCGGCGACGGTGATGCCGAGCTTCTTGCGGAAGGCGCGCACCTCGCGGCCGATCGCCACCTCCAGCACCTTTTCGCGCGTGTCGCGAATGGCATGCGGGTTCTGCGTCAGCGGCGCGCGGATGGTTTTCCCGTCGGCCGAGACCTTTGGCTGCGGCTTGGCCTTTGCACCGGCTGGACCAGCCTTGGAATCGGAAACCTTCTTCGCCATGTCGCCCCCGGCACTCCTGCGGATTTATTTCACTCTAGGTGAACATGTCAGGTGCCGATACAGCAGCGCAACTGCGACGGCAAGTCGCCTGAAAGCGCATGCGCACGATCCGGCGTTTGGCCGCGTCCGGTTTTTTGCGGGAAATCCACATCGGCGGAACGTTGTTTCCGCACCGGGCTGTTGACAGCACGAAAGGGCCAATTACTGTCCCTGTGAGTGAAATTTGTTTCGTAAGAGCAATTCCGGGAAAAGCGCATAGCGCTTTCCGCTTGGGATTTGCGTCAAGGCAAAAGTCGAAACCAGATCGGGAGGCCTGCCATGAAAAGTCGCGTTGCCGTCATCGGAGCCGGCCCATCCGGCCTGGCACAGCTCAGGGCCTTCAAATCGGCGGCCGACAAGGGCGCCGACATTCCCGAGATCGTCTGCTTCGAAAAGCAGTCGGACTGGGGCGGCCTGTGGAACTACACCTGGCGCACCGGTCTCGACGAGCATGGCGATCCGGTGCACGGTTCCATGTATCGCTATCTCTGGTCGAACGGACCAAAGGAATGCCTGGAATTCGCCGACTATACTTTCGAGGAGCACTTCGGCCGGCCGATCGGCTCCTATCCGCCGCGCGCCGTGCTGTGGGACTACATCAAGGGGCGCGTCGAGAAATCAGGCCTGCGCAAATGGGTGCGCTTCAACAGCCCGGTGCGCATGGTGACGTTTTCGGACGAGACGAAGAAATTCACCGTCACCGCGCATGACCGAACCAACGACGTCACTTATTCCGAAGAGTTCGACAATGTCGTCGTCGCCTCCGGGCATTTCTCGGTACCCAACGTGCCCTATTTCGAGGGTTTCTCCACCTTCAATGGCCGCATCCTGCACAGCCATGATTTCCGCGACGCGATGGAATTCAAGGGCAAGGATATCCTGATCATCGGCCGCTCCTATTCGGCCGAGGACATCGGCTCGCAATGCTACAAATACGGCGCCAAATCCATCACCTCCAGCTACCGCTCGAAGCCGATGGGTTTCAAATGGCCGGAGAATTGGAAAGAGGTGCCGCTGCTGCAGAAGGTCGTCGGCAAAACCGCGCATTTCAAGGATGGCACGACCAAGGATGTCGACGCCATCATCCTGTGCACCGGGTACCTGCATTCCTTCCCCTTCCTGACCGACGATCTGAAGCTCAAGACAGCCAACCGCATGTGGCCGCTCGATCTCTATGAAGGCGTCGTCTGGGAGAAGAACCCACAGCTTTCCTATATCGGCATGCAGGATCAGTTCTACACCTTCAATATGTTCGACGCGCAGGCCTGGTTTGCCCGCGACGTCATCATGGGCCGCATCAAGCTGCCCTCGGCCGAGGCGATGGCCGCTCACGGCGCGAAGTGGCGCGCGCGTGAGGAAACGCTGGAAGACGCCGAGCAGATGATCTGGTTCCAGGGCGACTACACCAAGGAATTGATGGACCAGACCGATTATCCCGGTTTCGACGTCGAGGCGGTCAACCAGACCTTCATGGAATGGGAACACCACAAGGGCGAAGACATTATGAGCTTCCGCGACCACGCCTACCGCTCGCTGATGACCGGCACCATGGCGCCGCTGCATCATACGCCGTGGCTGCAGGCGCTGGATGATTCGATGGAGAGCTATCTCGAGGTGAAGGGCGTCGCGGCGGAATAACGAGTGGGCTTGCCGTCAGGCCGGCGCCTCGACCCAGCCGTGGCGACTCTCGCCATAAACAGACTGCGTCGGCGCCGGAAATGCCGGGTCTCCGAAGCAGCCGACTGCGACGGCTACCGCCGCCGGTTTTCGTGACGGATACCAGAAGACCGTTGAGCCGCACGTTCCGCAGAAATGGAAGGTGACGGGAAAGCCGCTGTCGGAATCGCGTTGGAATGTCTGGAATGAGCCGCTGATCTCGGTCTCGGCGGCATCGAAGAAAGCGGCGATCCCGAACGGACTGCCGGTCCGCCGCTGACAGTCCAGGCAATGGCAAAGCGAGACCTTGGCCGGCTCTTGCGGGCAGCGGATCTGCAATTGGCCGCAGGTGCAGTGAGCGATCCGGCCGGTCATCATTCTCTCCTGTATCGGGGCGGCTAATCCTAACCCAGCCTTGCGCGCGCCTTCGCCGTCCAGGCGCTGAACAGCCGGTCGGCGACGATGCCGATGAAGGCGATGGCGAGACCCGCGACGATGCCGCGGCCGGAATCGGCCTTGGACAGCGCGATGAACACTTCCTGGCCGAGATCGCGGGTGCCGACCATGGCGCAGATGATGATCATTGCCAGCGCCATCAGGATCGTCTGGTTGACGCCCAGCATGATTTCCGGCAGCGCCAGCGGCAGTTGCACGCGAAAGAAGGTCTGGCGCGGCGTGCAGCCCGACACCTTGGCCGCCTCGATCAGCGCCGGCGGCACCTGCCTGATGCCGTGATTGGTGTAGCGGATCGCCGGCACCACGGCGAAGGCGATCGTCGCGATCATGGCGGTGACGTCGCCGACCCGAAACAGCATCACCACCGGGATGATGAAGCAGAAGGATGGCAGCACCTGCAGCGTATCGATGACCGGCGTGACGATCTTCTCGAACCGGTCGCTGCGCGAAGCCATCAGCCCGATCGGGATGCCGATCAGGCAGGCGATGAAGGCCGAGATACCGCAGAGATAGACCGTCGCCATGGTCTTTTCCCACAGGCCGGTGATGGCGCAGAAGGCGGTCAGCGCGGCGACGAGGACGGCGAGACGCAGGCCGGAGAGTTGATAGCCGGCAAGGCCGAGCAGGAAGACAGCGCCGAGCCACGGAAAGCCCTCGCAAAAGGCGCGCAGCGGGTTCAGCAGATTGAGGATGAGCGCCACGCGAAACGCTTCGATCGTGTCGAAGAAATTGATGGTCACCCAGTTCACCGCCGCCTTCCACAGCGGCGCCGTGGTGAAAGTGATCGCTTTCGGCACCACTGCCAAGGCCGGCACGAACAGGCCGAGCAGTGTTGTCACGACAAGGATGGCGATGGCCAGCGTCAGGTTGGGGTAGCGCCGCCAGAGGCTCGGGCTTACCTCCTGATGGACATGGCCCTTTGCTTGGCTGTGCGCGATGGCCTGGCTCAGCCGGTCGAGTGCGATGGCGAGTGCCACAATGGCAAGGCCGGCTTCCATCGCCTCGCCGACCTTCAGCGCGCGTAGCGCCAGGAGCACGTCGTAGCCGAGGCCGCCGGCACCGATCATCGAAGCGATGATCACCATGTTCAGCGCCAGCATGATGACCTGGTTGACGCCGACCATCAGTGTCGGCCGCGCCGACGGCAGCAGCACCCGCCACAGTTTCTGCCGCGCCGTGCAGCCGGCCATTTCGCTGAAATCGTCGATCTCCGACGGCACCCGCGACAGGCCGAGCATCGTTGCTCGCACCATCGGCGGGGTGGCGAAGATGGCGGTCGCAATCATCGCCGAGACCGGGCTGTTGCCGAACAGCAGCAGCATTGGGATGAGATAGGCGAAGGTCGGGATCGTCTGCATCAGGTCAAGGGCAGGGGAGACGATGAGCCTTTCGGCCCACGGCTTGCGCCACGCCCAGATGCCGGCGAACAGCCCGGTGACGATGCAGAACGGCACGGCGATGGAGATCAGCCCAAGCGTCAGCATGGCGCTGGTCCATTGGCCGAACAGCGCGATATAGAGAAAGCAGCCGCCGACCAGCAGGCTGAGCTTTCTGCCGCCGGCTGCATGTCCGGTGATGAAGGCGGCAGCGCAGACGCCGACCCAGGACAGGCGCGGCAGGACATAGGCTTCTGCGCCGTGACCGATCTTGAAATTCTTGGCCAGCAGATTGAGCGCGAAATCGAGCGGAACGCCGAGCACAGCGGTGATCGAGCGGGTGAGCCACGACAGGTTCGACTTGATCCAGCGCATCAGCGCGCTGACCCAATCGGCGACCGGCACGACGGCGCTGGCCGGATAATTGACCGCCCAGGGCAGGCGGTCTTGCAACAGGAACACGACAAGCACGGCCGCGAGTGCCACCGCCCAGACGAGCAGCCAGACCTGAACCGGGCGCGACCGTGTTTCGCCGGCGCTTGCCGTCGCCGTCATGTGCCGGCTCCGGAACGCTCAATGCCGGCCAGCAGATCGATCACCGCTTGCGGCGTCACCTCGCCGATCGGCTTGCCGCTGCCGTTGACGACCGCGAACGGCTTGTTGGCGGCAACGATGCTGGCGGAAAAGCTGGATATCTTGGCCTCCGGCGCCACCGTTCCGCCGTGCTCGGAGCCGTCGCAGGCGCGCATGAGGCTGCGTGCCGAGATCACCTTGGCGCGGTCGACGTCGCGGGTGAACTCGGCGACGTAGTCGGTCGCCGGATTGACCACCAGTTCCTCCGGCGTGCCGATCTGGATGACCTCGCCATCCTTCATGATGGCGATGCGGTCGGCCAGCCGGATGGCCTCGTCGAAATCATGGGTGATGAAGACGATGGTCTTGTGCAGCATCATCTGCAACCGCATCAGCTCGTCCTGCATCTCGCGGCGGATCAGCGGATCGAGCGCCGAGAACGGCTCGTCGAGGAACCAGATTTCCGGTTTTGTCGCCAGGCTGCGGGCGATGCCGACACGCTGCTGCTGGCCGCCGGACAGTTCGCGCGGATAGAAATGCTCGCGACCCCTTAAGCCGACAAGCTCGATGACCTCGCGCGCCCTTGCTTCGCGTGTCGCCCGGTCCTGCCCCTGGATGCTGAGCGGGAAGGCGATGTTCTCCAGCACGTTGAGATGCGGCAACAGCGCAAAATTTTGGAACACCATGCCCATGCGGTGTCGTCGCAATTCGATGAGTGCTGCATCGGAGATTTTCAGCAGGTCATTGCCCTCGAATTCGACCTTGCCGTGGGTCGGCTCGACCAACCTCGACATGCAGCGCACCAGCGTCGACTTGCCGGAGCCCGACAGGCCCATGATGATGAAAATCTCGCCCTGGCGGATTTCAAGGTCGACGGCGCGCACCGCGCCGACCAGCCCGGCAGCCGTGACGTCGGCCATGCTGGCCTTGCCGTCACGTTCACGGATGAAATTGGCCGCGTTCGATCCGAACAATTTCCAGACATTGCGGCAGGCAAGCTTTACCGGACGGGCGTCTTTTGGCGCGCCCGCCGTGTTTGGCTCCTGTTCAGTCCTGTCCGTCATTCGAACGTCCCTCTGGAATATCAACAAGTGAGGCCCGGCTGGTCAGCAGCCGGGTCTCATTTTTCCAGTCGGAACGATCACTGCGCCCAGGCTTTCCAGTCGGCCTCGTGGGCGGCGATCCAGGCAGCTGCGACGTCTTCCGGTGTCTTGCCGCCGAGATCGATCTCGCCGCTCATCTTGTTGAGCTCATCGGTGTCAATCGTGTAGGCCTTGGCCACCTTGTAGGCGACCGGCCATTTGTCCTTCATGCCGGACCAGGAGTATTTCCAGATCTCGCCATGCGGCTTGCCGCAGTCATATTTGGCGTCGGGGTTCACGCCCCATTTCGGGTCGTTGTAGCACTCGGGCGTGTATTCCGGGAATTCAACCCACTCGCCCTTGTACTTGGCCGGCGCCCAATGCGGCGAATAGATCCACAGCATGATCGGCGCCTTGCGCTGATAGGCGGAATCGAGCTCGGCGAACATCGCCGCGTCGGTGCCGGCATGGATGACGGTGAAGGGCAGTTTCAGCGCCTCGACGCGCTCGTCGTCAAAGCCTTCCCAGGTCACCGGGCCGCCGAGATAGCGTCCCTTCGGTGCGGTCTCCGCCGTCGAGAAGGCTTCGGCGCATTTCGGGTCCTTTAGCGCTTCCCAATTGGGCAGGCCCGGGCATTTCTCCTTCATGTATTCCGGAAACCACCACTCTTCCTTGGCCTTGGGTCCGAGCTTGCCCAGCCGTTCGGTCTGGCCGGTCGCATCGGAGGCCTTCATGGCTTCGCCGGCGGTCGTGTCCCAGAACTCCAGGCCGACATCGAGATCGCCATTGGTGAGGCCCGTGGTCAGGCTGGAGAGGTAGTCGGCCGTGGGATACTCGACGGTATAGCCGAGCTTTTCCAGGATACCGCCAAGGATCTTGGCGTTCAGATTGACGCTGGTCCAGTCGAACAGCGCGATCTTGATCGGATCGGTGGATTCTGGTGCGGCGGCTTGGGCGGAAGGTGTCAGTGCACTCGCCGCGGCGAGTGCGAAGGTTCCCATTGTTAAGTTCGAAATCACACTGCGAAGTGACATGCTTGTTCTCCTTCAAGCTGTGAAAATTATCGTTCGTTCCCTTCTTGCGGCTTTTCTTGATTGTGTTGGAAAGGCTGGTCTTTGCGCAAGGCCGTCGGCGCCAGATTGTTGCCCCGGCTTTGGCCGGCGCAGGCAAGATGGTGCTCAATTCTAGTGATGATGGAACAGGACTGCAGTGTCGGCGTCATGGTTGCCGACGGATCGCTGCGGGGGCGGTCATCTGCGGATCGATTGCCAGTCTTGCGGCGCCTTGCAAGGTGCGAGCCATCAAGGTCTCATGTTCTCGGCTGTCGACCCGGCAAGCGCCATCTCGCCAAGCCAGTTTCATGGGATGAAATTATATATATCAAGGTTCATGTCGCGCAACGACTAACACCGCGCGAAGCGTATAAATTCAGACTGCAGGCGAAGTTGAACCTCTACCAGCAGACGTAGCCGCCATCGACAATCAGGTCGAGGCCGGTGACGAAGCTCGCTGCGCGGCTGGCCAGGAACACCGTCGGTCCGACCATTTCCTCCGGCGCCGCCATCCGCCCCATCGGCGTGTCGCGCTTGAAGATCTTCACCTCTTCGGCCACCTCAGGCCGCTTGTTCATCGGCGTCAGTGTGTAGCCCGGGCTGACGACATTGACGCGCAGGCCGCGATCGGCCCACTCCATGGCGAGACTCCTGGACATGTGGATGACGGCGGCCTTCGAAGAGTTGTAGTGCGCCTGCGTCAGGCCCCGGTTGACGATGGTGCCCGACATCGAGGCGATGTTGATGATCGAGCCCTTGCCTCGCACCAGCATCTTGCGCGCTTCGGCCTGACAGGACAGGAACACGCCGGCGACATTGACCTCGTGCACCTTCTGCCACGTCTCCAGCGGCATCGTCTCGGCGGGTTCGGAGCCGGCAATGCCGGCATTGTTGACCGCAACGGTCAGCGCACCGAGTTCGCTCTCGACTCGATCGATCGCCGCCGCCAGATCGCTCTGCGATGTCACTGTACCGTTCAGCACCAGCGCCTTGCGGCCGAGTGCCGTGATCCGGTGCGCCGTTTCATCCAGCCCACCTTTCGACGCATGACCAAAACAGGCGATGTCGGCGCCTGCCTCGGCCAGCCCGATCGCGATGGCTTGGCCGATGCCGCTGCCGGCGCCGGTGACCAGCGCGACATCGCCATCCAGCTTGAAAAGATCCATCGAGTGTCCTCCCTGTCCCAGGGAGGGTATGCGCTGACCCGTGCTTCGATCAAGCGCCCGCGCGCAAGCGGCGTCGATGCCTAGAAATAACCGCTCGACGCGGCCGTGGCTTCCTTCGGGATTTCGACGCCATCGACCAGGATCTTGTCGACCAGCTCGTGGTGGAAACAGACCAGCCCCTTGATGCGCTCCGCCTCGTGCACCGGCTCAGGATAATACCAGACCAGGTTCTCGTGGCGCTTGGCCTTGGTCGTCACGTGATAGTAGTTGGAGATGCCCTTGTAAGGACAGCGCGAGATGTAGCGGCTGGGCGCGAACATATCGAGCCGCGTGTCGGCGATCGGCAGATAGTGGCGCACCGGATGGCCGGTCTCGAACAGGAACACGCCGCGGCGTGAATCGGCGACCTGCTCACCATCGAGGATGACCTGCACGCGCCGCGACGACGGCAGGCAGTCGACGCGGCGGAACGGATCGCGGGCGTGGACAAAGATCTCCTCGTCCTCCTCGAACCAGTGCCCCATCTTGCTCCAGGTGAACGTCATATAGTCCGATATCGGCGGACAGCCCTTGACCGGATCGAGATAGCGCCAGGCCGCGTCCTCGACCAGCGTGATGCCGGTGTTGAGCGAATAGTGGGTGGCTGTGCCCTTGAATGGGTCCTCTGTCGTGGTCTTGCTCGGCAGCAGGAACTCCTCGCGAACGTCGCCGATCGGAAAATAGTAGACCGGCAGATGATCGGATTCGTAGAACACCAAGGCGTTGGTCGTATCGGCCACGGTCATTGACCCCACCTGCACGCGCAGGCGCTTCTGCGTCGGCATGGTGAAGGCTATGTAGCCCGGCTCGAAGTCGTACTGCACGATGCTGTCGAGCAGCGGAAAATGCGGCCCGCGGCCGCGCAGATGAGGCTTGCGAATGGTAGTCTCCCGTTTTGTTTCTTTTGTCATCGGGCGTTGAGGCACGATCAGCTCAGGGACACGCGATCGAGCAGCAGGCCGGCGGCGATCGGCGGCAAGCCGCTGACATTCTTGCGCACCGGCACCAGCAGATCGGGGAAATAGCTGAAGATGACAGGCGTCTCGTCGAGCAGCAGTTTCTGGATGTCGGAGGCGGCAGCGCGTTGCGCGCCGACATCGAGCGCCTTGAGATAGCTGGTGACCATGCCGTCATAGGCCGGGCTCTTGAAATGCGCCGCATTCCACGGACCGTCGCTGACCAGCGGGCTCTTCAGGAAGACGTTCGGCACGCTGCGATGGGCGTAGTCGGTGATGCCAAGTGGGCTGTCCAGCCAGTCCGACTGGCCGAACACCGCCTTGCCGTAATATTTGTCCTGGTCTTCGATGTTGAGCGAGATGCGGGCACCGATTTCCTTGGCGAAATTCTGGAACAATTGCGCGTAGCCGGGAATGTCGGAATAGCGCAGCGTCGTTAGCGTGATGTCGAAACCACTGGCAAGGCCCGCCGCCTCCAGCAACTGCTTGGCCTTGGCGATATCCTGGACGCGCTGCGGCACCGTCTTGTCGGTTGCGGGGAAAGCGGGTGCGAAGGGGCTGTCATTGCCGGTCGCCGCCATGCCGCGGCACAGCCCGTCGACCAGCTTGGAGCGGTCGATGCACAGCGCCAGCGCCTGGCGCACGCGCTTGTCGGTGAAGGGGCCGGTGTCGCAGCGCATGTGAAGCTGCCGGTGCGCGGTCGAAGCGACACGCAGCACCGTGATATCAGGACTGTTCAGCACCACCTGGCTTACATCGAGCGGAATGGCGTCGAGAATGTCGACCTCGCCGGCCTGCAGCGCCAGGATGCGCGGCTGCACGTCGCCGTAGAATTTGAATTCGAGCCGGTCAGGCAGCGCCTTCTCGCCCCAATAGTCGGTATTGCGGATGAAGGTCGCGCCGACCTTTGGCGTGTAGGTCTCCAGCCGGAATGGCCCGGTTCCTTCGAACGTCTTTTCGTAGTCGCCCTTGTAGCTCGCCGGCAGGATGACGGCGTTGTAATTGTCGATCGACACCGAATAGGGAAAGCTGCCATTTGGCGCATCGAGATGGAAGGCGACGGTGTGGTCGTCGACCTTCCGGGTGCCGCCTTTCGACAGCAGCCCCTTGAACACGGAAAGTGCATTGGAAGCGCCGTTGGGGTCGGCCAGCCGGTCGAAGGTCGCGACGACGTCGTCGGCCTTGAAATCCTCGCCATTGTGGAATTTCACGCCCTTGCGCAGCTTGAACGTCCAGACGCTGCCGTCCTCGTTCGGCGCCCAGCTCTCCGCCAGCACCGGCTTCAAGGTGAGGTCCGGCTGCGTGATGCAGAGAAATTCGGCGGTCTGGAAAACCAGCTGGTAGCTGCCGCTGTCATAATAGGTGACGGGATCGATGGCGCCGCCCGGCGTCGCCACGCCGGCGCGCACCGTGCCGCCCGGCTTGCCCTCCGCGCGTGCTTGCTGCGTGCCGAGGCCGGCGGCCGCGACAAGGCTGCCCAGGAACGGCAGTGAGAGACCAAGCACGCTGCCATGGCGCAGGAAGTCGCGGCGGTCCATCCTGCCGGCCAGCAATTCGTCGACAGCGGAATTTTCGATTGCAGTGAGCGTTCTGCGAGCGTTGTCGATCATCCGGAAATGCTTGGGCATGGCTGGATTCCTCGCTTGTCTTGGGGTTCGGCCATCTAGTTCATTGTTGACTGTCGCCGGAAAGCGATATTTTTTGATAGGGTCATCGAAATTTTCGATGCAGAGGTGGGCATGGACACTGAAAATCTGCGCAGCTTTCTCGAAGTCGCCACCCATGGCAGCTTCACCGTCGCAGCCAGCCGGCTCAACCTCGCGCAGTCCACCGTCAGCGCACGGATCAGGGGGCTGGAGGAGCAGTTGGGCCGCCGGCTTTTCGTGCGCGACCGCGATGGCGTCACGCTGACGCCGGCCGGCCGGCAGTTCCTGCCACATGCCTCTTCCATCACCCGCACCTGGGAGCAATCGCGGCAGGACATCGCCGTTCCCGATGGCTACGAGACCTTGCTGCGGCTGACCGCGCCTGCCTATCTGTGGGACCGCATCACCTCGCCATGGGTCGAGTGGATGCGCACCAGGCGGCCGAACGTGGCGCTGCGGCTGGAGGGCAGCTTTCCGGACTCGGCGATCGACCAACTGGCGGAAGGCCTGCTCGATATCTGCATCCTCTATCTGCCGCGGCCGCATCCCGGCATCGTCTACGAAACGCTGGCCGTCGATCAGGTCGTGCTGGTGCAGCACGCCGCGCAGAACAGGCCGTGGACCGAAAACTACATCCTGATGGACTGGGGGCTTGAGTTCCGCATCGAGCACGACCGCGCCTTTGCCGGCATGGTCAAGCCGGCCATATCGGCGGGGCTGGTCTTCATCGGGCTGCAGCATGTCCTGTCGCAGCAGGCCGCCGCCTATCTGCCGCTCAGCGCCGTCAGCGGCCATATCGAGCGCGGCGAAATGCGGCGCATCGACGACGCGCCGGTGTTCCAGCGGCCGATCTACCTCGCCTATCCCTCCAATCCTGTTTCTTCGGATGTCCTGGATGTCGCGCTCACAGGCCTGCGCACGCTGGCCAGGGACTGGGCCGAAGGGCAGGGCTTTTCGGAAGGTGACCGTGCTCTCAGCATGGCCGGCCAGGTCTGACTGGCCAAGCCACGGAAGCGCGGCGCTATGCCGGCTCGGTCACGGCCGCTCTCTGCAGCCTGGCCAGTTCGGCATATGGAATGTGGCAGCGGATCGAATGGCCGGGCTGGGCCTCGCTCAGCGGCGGCTCCTGCTGTTCGCAGATCGGACCGATCTTGCGCGGGCAGCGCGTGTGGAACACGCAGCCCGACGGCGGATTGGTGGCGCTCGGGATTTCGCCGTCGAGACGAATGCGCGCCGTCTCGGTCTGGTCGAGTTTGGGCACGGCCGACAGCAGCGCTTCGGTGTAGGGATGATGCGGCCCGGAAAAGACCTCTTCCGACGGTCCGAGCTCCATGATGCGGCCGAGATAGAGCACGGCGATCTTGTCGGAGAGGTAACGCACCACGGCCAGATCATGCGAGATGAAGATGTAGCTGACGTCTTCCTTCGACTGCAGGTCGGCGAGCAGATTGAGGATGGCCGCCTGCACCGAGACGTCGAGCGCCGAGGTCGGCTCGTCGCAGACGACGATGCGCGGGTCGCCGGCGAAGGCGCGGGCAATGGCGACGCGCTGCTTCAGGCCGCCGGAGAGCTGGCGTGGCTTGACGGCAAGATGGCGGTCGGTGAGCCGCACCGAGCGGACGAGGTCGTTGAGACGAGCCTCCAGCGCCTTGCCGGAGAGGCCCGCCAGCCGCTTCAGCGCGCGTCCGATCAGATGCCGGATCGAATGCGATCGGTTGAGTGCGGAGTCCGGGTTCTGGAAGACGATCTGCATCGCCTTGATCTGGTCGTCGCTGCGGTTCTCCAGCCTGGGCGCCAGCGCCTTGCCTTCCAGCTCGATCGTGCCGCCTGCGTCCGGCGGCACAAGGCCGAGCAGCAGCCTGGCGAAGGTCGTTTTGCCGCTGCCGGATTCGCCGACCAGCCCGAGCGTTTCGCCAGGCCGCAGGTCGAGCGACACGTCCTTCACGGCGCGCAGTGCATGGCCATGGCTGGCATAGGTCTTGTTCAGCCCGGTGACGCGCAGCACCGGCGCTGCCGCCGCCCTTGGTACAGGCGCCACATCGCTCGGTGTCGCACGCGGCAGCGCCTGCGCCTTGTCGTGATGAAAGCAGCGCGACAGCCGGCCGCCCAGATCGTAGAGCGGTGGCAATTCGCTGCGGCAGCGGTCGTCGGCGAGCGCGCAGCGATCGGCGAAGGCGCAGCCCTTGATGTCGGCCCCGATGCCGGGAAGGAAGCCGGGAATGGTATCGAGGCGGCCCTGGTCCTTGCGCTGGCCCCCGCGCGGCAGGCAGCGCAGCAAGGCTACGGTGTAGGGATGGCGCGGGTCGTTGAAGACGACCTCCGTCGGCCCTTCCTCGACCAGCATGCCGGCATAGAGCACGCCGACGCGGTCGCACATGTTGGAGACGACGGCGAGGTTGTGGCTGATAAACAGGATCGAGGCCGACAGTTCTTGCCGCAGCTGTGCGATCAGGTTGAGCACTTCGGCCTCTACCGTCGCATCGAGGCCGGTGGTCGGCTCGTCGAGGATCAGCATCGAGGGATCGTTGGCCAGCGCCATGGCGATCGCCACGCGTTGCTGCATGCCGCCGGAAAGCTGGTGCGGGTAGCGCTGCATCACGCTCATCGGATCGGAGATGCGCACGCGATTGAGCATCGCAATCGCCCGGTCGGTGGCCGCTTGTCCCGAAATACCGCCGAGTTCAAAAATCTCGGTCAACTGACGGCCGACGCGGATCGACGGGTTCAGCGCCTTGCCCGGGTCCTGATAGACCATGGAGACGCTTTCCGCGCGCGCCCGCCTGAGCGCCTCGGCGTCGAGTTTCATCACGTTCTGGCCGTCGAGCGAGATCGTGCCGCCGGTGATAGAACCGTTTCTCGGCAGATAGCGCACCACCGTAAGCGCCACGGTGGATTTGCCGCAGCCGGATTCGCCGACCAGGCCATAGGCTTCGCCCTGGCCGATGGTGAGGCTGAGGTTACGCAGCACGGCGCGGTTGCGGCCGGCGACGCGGTAGGCAACCGAAAGATCGGTGACTTCGAGTGCGTTTTCGGCCTTGGCGGAGTTAGTCATTGAGCGCTCCGTGAACGCCGTCGGCCGCCAGATTGACGCCGATGACCAGCGAGGCGATGGCGAGCGCATCGAACAGCACCGTCCACCAGAAGCCGCCGCCGATCATGCCGTAATTGTTGGAGATCGACAGCCCCCAGTCGGGCGAGGGCGGCTGGATGCCGAAACCCATGAAGGAGAGCGTGGCGACGGCGAAGATGGCATAGCCGAGCCGCACAGTGGTTTCGACCAGGATCGGCGGAATGACGTTGGGCAGGATCTCGACGAACATCGTATGCAGGGCACTTTCATGCCTTAGCTGCGCGGCAGCGACATAGTCGAGTTCACGCTCGGCCAGCACCGCGGAGCGCACGGTGCGCGCGATGATCGGCGCGAAGCTCAAGCCGATGACGACGATGACCGTCGTCTTCGAGGTGCCGAGCGCAACGATCGCCAGCAACGCAACGATGACCACCGGGATCGCCATGAAGGCTTCCAGGATTCGGCTGACGACATCGTCGACGAGGCCGCGAAAATAGCCGGTGACGAGGCCGAGCGCCGTGCCGGCCACTGTCGCCAGCAAGGTCGCCAGCGGGGCGACGGTCAGGATGTCGCGCGAGCCGACGATGACGCGCGAGAAGACGTCGCGGCCGATCTGGTCGGTGCCGAACCAGTGTTCGGAAGAAGGCGGCGCCAGCGCGTTGATGATGTCGTCGGCGAGCGGGTCGTAGGGTGCGAAGTGCTCGCCGAACAGCGCGCAGGCAACCCAGAACAGCACGATGGAGAAACCGACAAGGAATGTTCGCGAGCGCAGCAGCGAGAAGAAGACCTCGGCCAGCGGGCCGCGCGGGCGCGTGTCGTCGGGTGTCGAGGAGGTGGTCTGGATGGTGCTCATTGGTCTGACCCCAGCCGGATGCGCGGATTGAGCACGGAGTAGAGGAAGTCGGCGACAAGAGTGGCCACGGCATAGACGATGCCGATGGTGAGGATGCCGGATTCCAGCATCGGGAAATCCTTGCCGCGCGCGGCAGTGAAGATCAGCGAGCCGATGCCCTGGTAGCGAAACAGCGTTTCGATGACGACAAGGCCGCCGATGAGGTAGCCGGTCTGCGTGGCGATAACGGTGATGGTCGGCAGCAGCGCATTGCGCAGCACATGGCGCCAGATCACCGTGCGCCAGGGCAGGCCCTTCAGCACGGCCGTTCGCGTGTAGTCGGAATCGAGCGCTTCGATCATGCCGGAGCGCGCCATGCGGGCGATGTAGCCGAACAGCACCAGGAACAGCGGCAGCGACGGCAGGATCAGGTAGTAGAGCTGCGTGAAGAAGCCGGCGTCGCGCGGCCATGCGGCCGATATCGGCAGCCAGCGCAGCCAGACACCAAAGATCAGGATCAGGATGATGCCGGTGACGAATTCCGGCAGCACCGTCACCGACAGACCGCCGAGGCTGATGATGCGGTCGAGCGGGCGGTTGAGGTTGAGCGCGGCGACGACGCCGCCGAGGATGCCGATCGGTACCACCAGCACGAAGGCGACCGCCGCCAGCTTCATCGAATTGCCGAGCGCATCGATGACGAAAGGCGCGACCGGCGAGCGGAAGATGTAGGACGTGCCCATGTCGCCCTGGACGAAATTGGAGATCCAGCCCCAGTACTGTGCCAGCAGCGGGCGATCGACGCCGAGCGTGTGATTGAGCGCGTCGACCGCGCGCTGGTCGGCGAACGGACCCAATATGGCGCGCCCGACATTGCCGGGCAGCACCTGGCCGCCCAGGAACACCATGATGCTGAGCAGGAACAGCGTCACCAGCGACAGCGAGACACGCCGGGCAAGGAAGGAGAGAATGGCTAAGACTCCTTGTGGAGCCAGCCCCCATGCGGGAGCTGGCTGTTAGAGGATTGGCTTTCCCTTTGAGCATGATCCCGAAAAGTGGGGACCGGTTTTCGGAAAAGGTCATGCTCCAACAAAGAGTTAGTTCAGGCTTTCGATGCCTTGTCGAGGAACAGCTGCGACATGGCGGTCGGCTGTACGCCGGCCACGCCCTTCGCCGTCGCCGTCAGATAGTCGTAGAAATAGCCGAAAATAACAGGCGTTTCCTCGAGCAACAGCTTCTGGATCTTGCCGGCGTCGGCCTTCTGCGCCTCGAGGTCGAGTGCTGCGATGTAGCTGGTCGCCAGCGCGTCATAGTCCTTGTTCTTGAAATGCGCCGCATTCCAGGTGCCTTCGCTCTTCAGCGGTGCCGCAAGATAGACGTTCGGCACGCCGCGGTGGCCGTAGTCGGTGATGCCCATCACCGAATCCAGCCAGTTCGACTTGCCGAACACCGCGTCTCCGTAATAGCCGCTCTGGTCGAGGATGTTGAGGTCGAGCTCGACGCCGATCTCCTTGACCCAGTTCTGGATGAGCTGGGCGTATTCGGGGATTTCCAGGTAGCGTTCGGTGGTCAGGGTTATCTTGAAGCCCTGGCCAAGGCCGGCTGCTTCCATGAGCTGCTTGGCCTGGGCGATATCCTGCTTGCGTTGCGGCACGCTCGTATCGGTCGAAGGATAGACGGCGGCGAACGGGCTGTCATTGCCCAGGGCGGAGCGTCCCTTCATCAGGCCGGCGGCCAGCTTGTCGCGATCGAGGCAGAGCGCAATGGCTCGGCGCACGCGCGCATCCTTCAACGGACCCTCGTCGCAGCGCATGTGCAGCTGCTGATGGGCCGACGACTTCAGGCTGATGATGTCGATGTTCGGATCGTTGAGCAGAGCGACGCCGGCCAACACCGGCATCTGGTTGATGATGTCGACCTGTCCGCCCTGCAGCGCCAGGATCTGCGGCTGCATGTCGGTGAAGAAGGTGAATTCGGTGCGCTCGGGCAAGGCCTTGGGACCCCAATAGTCCTCGTTGCGGACGAAGGACGCGCCGACCTTTGCCGTGTATTTCTCAATTCTGAACGGCCCGGTGCCGTCGAAGCTCTTTTCGTAGTCGCCCTTGTAGCTCGCCGGGATGATGACGGCGTTGTAGTTGTCGGACGACAGCATGTAGGGGAAGTTGCCGTTCGGCGCATCGAGGTGGAATTCCACCGTGTAGTCGTCGACCTTCTTTGAAGCGCCTTTCTGCAGGATGCCGGTGAACACCGACAGCGCATTGGACGAGTTGGCCGGGTCGGCAAGGCGGTCGATGCTGGCCACGACGTCGTCGGCCTTCATCTCGCCGCCGCTGTGGAATTTTACGCCCTTGCGCAGCTTGAAGGTCCACACCGTGCCGTTGTCGTTCGGTTTCCAGCTTTCGGCCAAGGCCGGCTGCAGCACCAGATCGGGGCCGTCGACGCAAAGGAATTCGGCAACCTGCTGCATGATCAGCAGGCCGCCGGCGTCCGCAATGCTGACCGGGTCGATCGTCGCCGCCGGCACACTGCTGGCGACGCGGATGGTGGCGCCCGGCGCGCCCTGGGCGCGCGCCAGCGACGGCATGCCGCCAAGGCCGGCGGCCATGCCTATGCGGCCCAGCAGCGGCAGCGACAGGCCGAGCAGGCTGCCGTGACGGACGAAGTCGCGGCGGCTGACCCTGCCGTCGACGAGGCCGTCGATCAGGTGATTTTCAAGCGGCGTGCGATTGCGCCGGATCAGGTCGAGAATGCTGTGGTTCTTGCTCATGGGTTTTTACCCTTTCCCCTATTTCTTATGGTTGACGAAATTTTCGTGGATTGCTCCATTTTCCCGGCATCGGAGGCCTGTCTACCGGAACTTTAGCATGCGGTTTTGTCCGGTCCATCCAGTCGTGGCGTGGACGCTCGGGATTGTTGGCTGCACGACTTCCACCGTCTTTGTCCAACCTTCCCGACCGAAGTCGCGGCGGTTGGCTTCTCGTGTCTGGCCGTCGGTCTTGGCCGCTAGCCGTCATCTAGTTCAGCGGCAAACGGCGATAGGTTCCGGGCTTTGCCGGGTCATGATACTTGTTGCACGGTCCTTTCTCGGTAAAGTCTCTGTGACAGGCAGCGAGGTTTTCGCGCGACAAGGTGACGCCGAGACCGGGACCTTCCGGAACGCGCACGACATTGTTCTTCGGCGAAAACGGTCCTTCCTCGGTGACATCCATCGGCAGCATGCGAAACAGCGACTGGTTCGGCTCCCTGATCCAGCCGAGTGCCGCGCACAGATGCAGATAGGCGGCGCTGCCGATGCCGCTGTCGCCGCTGTAGCACCAGAAATCGATCCCGGCATGCTCGCAGGCGCCGACGAAGCGCAGCAGCCGGCCGATGCCGCCATGCGTCGTCGGGTTGCCGACGAACGCGTCCGGCACTTTGGTTTCCATGGCGCGCGCAATGTCGATGTTGTGGGTCGAGAACGGGATCGAGCAATGGCGCCGCAACTCGCGCATCTCCTCGATGGTCGCCACCGGATCCTCCCAGTTGCGCACGCCCAACTCTTCCAGCGGGCGCGCCAGCCGCCGCGCGGTGCTGAGCGAATACGCCTGGTTGGAATCGATACGGATCATCGCATCGTCGCCGAGTTTTCTGCGGATCAGCTCGACCATCCTGAGCGAGATTTTCGGATCTTCGGTCGAGAACTTGCCTTCGAAGAAAGTCGTTCCATGCGTCTCGTGCAATTCGACGCAATAGTCGGCGACTTCCTCGGGCGCCGTCTCGCCCTTCACCTTTGGCCCATCACCGCGCAGCGAAAAATAGTCGGTGAACGGGATATCCTTGCGTACGGCGCCGCCGAGCAACTGGTAGAGCGGCTGGTTCCACGCCTTGCCGCGCAGGTCCCACAAAGCCATCTCGATGGCGCCGAAAGCCATGATGCGTGTGCGGTCGTTGATCGACTGCACGCCGGTCCAAAAGGGCAGGCAGACATGCTCGGCGCCGGCGATGTCGAAGGCATCGCGCCCGACCAGCCGCGGCGCCAGGACATCGTTGATGATCGCGGCCGCCGCTGGCGTCGGCGCTTCGCCGAGGCCGACCAGGCCATCCTCGGTCTCGACTTCGACGACGGTCGGGGAAAATCCGTCGAGTTCGCCGAACACCCAGGCATAGGGCGCTTCGAGGCGCAGATTGATCGGCGTGGCTTTGATGCTGCGGATTTTCATCTCAGCGCCCGACCTCGAAGAACGGCGCGCCGAGCAGATCGGGAACGACGTCTATGCCGAGACCCGGCCCGTCTGGAATGCCCATGCGGCTGCCGGTGACTGGTGGCATGTTCGATGCCGTGCGCACCGTCACCCATTCATGGAAGGCGATGGCGTGCAGCCGGCGCTCTTCCGGCGTCGACAGCGACAGATGCGCCATCGCCGCGGTGTCGATCTCGGCGCCGCCCGTGTCCTCGACCGTGATCATGAAGCCGAGGTCGACGGCAACGTCGCGGATCTGGCGCGTCTTCGTCACGCCGCCGAGGCGCGAGATCTTCAGCGTCAGCCCGTCGGCCGCGCCCAGGCGATGAATTTCCAGCATCGCCTCGAGCGAGGTGACGGATTCGTCGAGCACCATCGGCTTGTCGAGCATGCGGCGCACCGACATGTTTTCATCGATCGTGGTGCAGGGCTGCTCGAACGTGTAGTCGATGGCGCGCGTGGCATCGGCGAATTGGCGCGCCTGGTAGGGCGTCCAGCCGGCATTGGCGTCGCAGAAGATGACCGTGCCTTTCGGCACCGAGGAGGCAACCGCGATGACGCGTTCGATGTCGTCATGGACATTGCCGCCGACCTTGACCTGCAGCCGGTGGAAGCCGTCCTTGACGATGCGCTTGGCCAGCGCGGCCATGGCGTCGACGCTCCCGTGCGTGACGACCTTGTAGAGTTCCGCGGTGTCGCTTTCCTTGCCGCCGAGCAGCGTGACCAGCGGCACGTCGGCTGCGCGCGCCGCCAGATCCCAGCAGGCCATGTCGAGCGCCGACTTGATGTAGGGATGGCCCTTGAACATCGTGTCCATCAGCCGCCCGATGCTGGCCAGCCCGCGCGGATCGCGGCCGATCAGATGCGGCGCGATCTCGACCACGCCGGCGCGAACGCCGGCGGGGAAGGCGGCTGAGTAAAAATTGCCGAGCGGCGCCATCTCGCCCCAGCCGGTGATGCCGCTGTCTGATGTCATGGACACGATCACGGCGTCGAAGGCGTCGGCCTCGCGCCCCTTCGACATGCGGTATGGCCCGTCAACGAAGGGCTGCATGACGTGGTAGGCCTTGATGGTCTCGATCTGCACGTGTCTTGTCCGCTGTCTGTGGTGTTGGGAACGGGTCAGGCGCCCCTCGATGGGCGTTGTTCGAGGCCGCGGGCGTAGGCAAGCAACTCCTCGAAGTCGAGATCGATATGCTCCCTGGCATGGCACTGGGCCGCACGCATGTCCTTGCCCTTCAGCAACCGCACATAGGTTTCGTGAACGTCTTCGGCCGGCACCGGCTCGTTGCGGGCATGCTGGTGGAGCGCGAAATACATCTGCAGCCGGCTGGTCAGCCGCTGCCAGGTTTCCAGCAGCACCGAATTGTCGGCCCATTCGTAGATCAGGCCATGCAGTTGCAGCGCGGTTTCGATCTGGCGTGTCGTGTCCAATGCGCGGGTCGCCTGCTTCACGGCTTCGTGGCGCCGGTCGAGCTCGTCGAAGAAGCGCTGGTCACGCAGCGGCCACGCCCGCTCGATGGCCAGCTCGTCCATCACCTTGTTGAACGAATAGGCATCGTCGATGTCCTTGGCTGTGACCTCGATGACGAAGGTGCCGGCATAGGGGATGCTGGTCAGGATGCCTTCCTGGACCAGCTCGCGCATCGCCTCGCGCAGCGGCGCGCGGCTGACCCGCATCTGTTCGGAAATCCGCAGTTCGTTGAGCTTCTGGCCGGGTGCGAGCTGCCCGGTCAGGATCGCGCGCCGCAACAGCGCAACGATCTCGGCGCGTCGCGTCGTGTCCGCGATCGGACTGAAATCCGCTTTCGCCATTCGGCCACTCCCAGGAAACCGAAAGCAAGACAAGCAGATTGTCGACAATCTAACAAGAGGGTATCTCAATTGATTGGCCAACGCTGCTGAGACCGTTTCGAAATTCCCTCTGGCGAGTCATATGGGGCCGCTGTGGAACGGTTGCCGCCGCTGAATGCGATCAAGACTTTTGAAGTTGCCGCCCGTGCCGGCAGCTTCACTCTGGCCGCCTCTGAACTCGGCGTGTCCTCTGCAGCGGTCAGCCAGCAGATACGCAATCTCGAAACCTGGTTCGGCAAGCAGCTGTTCGTGCGCAGCGGCAACCGCATCGCGCTCACCGACGCCGATCGCCTCGGCAAGGCTCGGCCTGGGCATCGCGCTTGGCCAGTGGGTCATGGCGCGCGCCGATCTGGAGGCCGGTCGGCTGATTGCGCTCTCCTCCGTCTCGGTGCGCCTCGGGCACCCCTATTGTGCATTCATGCCGCCGGCCAAGGCCGACCGGGCCGATGTTGCCGGCCTGGTGGAACTGCTCAGTCGAGCGGCGCCCGCGACCTGTGGGAAGGCCGGGGCGCCGCGCTGAAGCCGGATCCTGACGGGGGTGTTCAGGTGGCCGGCTTTTCCGGTATCGGCGATACGGGCGCTCCGGGGCCGATCTTCTGCAGATTGCCCGTAATCACCTGGTCGCCCTCGGCGACGCCGCTGAGGATGGCGACCTGATCGCCGCTCGTCGGTCCGAGCGAAACCAGCCGCTGGTCGACCGTGTTGCCCTTGCCGACGACATAGAGATATTTGCCGAGCTGGCTTGAGCCCAGCGCCGTCTGGGGCACCATCAGCGCATCGGCTTGCTCTCTCACATGCAGCCGGACACGGACATACTGGCCCGGCAGCAGCGTAAACTTGCCATTGCCGATCGTCGCGCGCGCCGTGATCGTGCCGGTCGAGCGGTCGACCGAATTGTCGATGAAGGTAAGCTCGCCCTTCTGGCTTGCCTCGGTCTGGCCGGGGAGCAGGACATCCACTTCGATCGGGCCGTTCGCACGGGCTTGCTCGATCTCGGTCAGATCCGTCTCGCTCGGGTTGAAGGTGACGTAGATCGGGTCGAGCTGCACCAGCGTGTTGAGCACGGTGCCGGCGACGCTGACCAGCGTTCCGACCGAGGCCTGGTTGCGGCCAAGGCGCCCGGCAAACGGCGCCCGGATTTCAGCGTAGCTCAGATTGAGCTCTGCCGTGCGGACCGCCGCCTGGTTCAGCGCCAGCGATGCCTGCGCTTCGCGCAAGGTGCTGGTGCGCTGGTCGAAGCCGTCCTTGGCGAGGTAGCCGCTCTTGGCGAGCTCGGTGCCGCGACCAAGATTCGAGCGGGCATAGTCGAGCGTCGCCGTGTCGCGCTGCACCTGGGCCTTGGCCTGGTCGAGCGCCGCCTGGAAGTCGTCAGGCGAGATCTTGTAGAGAAGATCGCCTTGCCGGACGTCGACGCCGTCGGCTGCGGTCTGCTCCTGCAGATAGCCGGGAATCCTCGCCTGTAAGGTGATGCTGCGGATCGGCTCTGTCCGCGCGGCATAGTCGAGGTAGATCGGGATCGTCTTCTTGACGACACTGACCACCGGCACCGGCATGACGAACGCCGCCGGGGCGGGCGCCGCACCTGCCGTGCCGGCATTGAGGCTGAGATTGCCCATATCGAGCAGGTGGACGCTGGCCACCGAGATCGCACCCAGCGCGACAGCCGTTCCCAACGCGATTTTCCATTTACGCATGATCAGTCTCCAATCTTATTCGGCCGCTTCCGCCAGGGGCGGTAAAGCGTGCTCAGCAGTTGGTTCATTGTCTTGAGAGGTGGGCTCGTCTTTGCCGCGGCGTTCACGCAGCTGTTCGATGACCGCGTAGAACACCGGCACGAACACCAGCGACAGGATGGTCGCCGCGACCATGCCGCCGAACACGGTGGTGCCGATCGACTGCCGGCTTGCCGCACCGGCGCCGGTCGCAAACATCAGCGGCAGCACGCCGAGGATGAAGGCGAAGGCCGTCATCAGGATCGGCCGCAGCCTGAGCCGTGCCGCCTCCATCGCCGCGTCGACGATGCTGAGGCCTTCCTCGCGCCGTCGCCTTGCGAATTCGACGATCAGGATCGCATTCTTGGCCGCCAGGCCGATCAGCATGACGAAGCCGATCTGCGAGTAGACGTCGATCTGCATGCCACGCAGCAACAACGCTGCGAAGGCGCCGAACAGGGCCAGTGGCACCGCCAACAGCACCATGAACGGCATCGCCCAGCTCTCATACTGCATCGCCAGGATCAGGAAGACGAAGACAATGGCGAGGCCGAAGACGACGGACGCGATCGATCCTGCCTTGAGCTCCTGGAAGGTGATGCCGGTCCATTCGAAACCGAAATCCCTTGGCAGCGCGGTTGCAGCGGCCCGTTCCATGGCGGCAACCGCCTGGCCGGAGGAAAAGCCCGGTGCGGCGCCGCCATTGATCGAGGCCGAGGCATTGTTGTTGTAGTGCGGCACGGTCTCCGGGCCGACGAAGGGCACGAGTTTGCCCAGCGTCGAGAGCGGCACCATGCCGCCGGAGGCATTGCGCACATAGAGCCGCGAAATGTCGGCGGCACCTGCACGTGCATCCTTGTCGGCCTGGATGGTCACCCGGAAGGTGCGGCCAAACAGGTTGAAGTCGTTGACGTAGAGCGAGCCGAGATAGATCTGTAGCGTGTTGAAGACGTCAGGCAGGTTGAGGCCGAGCAGTTTGGCCTTGCTGCGGTCGAGGTCGTAGTTGAACTGTGGCGTCGAGGTCGAAAACGGCGAGAACAGCTGCTGCGGGTTGATTTCCGGCTGCTTGCGCGCCTCGGCGATCACGGCTTGCGTCGCATCGTTGAGGGCTGAACTGCCGCGGCCGGTCAGATCCTCGACGACGAACTCGAAGCCGCCCGTCGTGCCGATACCGGGGATCGACGGCGGATCGAAGCTCAGCGCAAAGGCCTCCGGGATCTGCATCAGCTTGCCGCGCACATCGGCGACGAGCTTCGACGCGCTCTGGTCGGGGCCCCGCTCCTCCCATGGCTTCAGGATGGCGAATTCGACCGCCGAATTCGATTGCGCGGCACTGGTCAGGAAGTTCAGGCCGCTGATCGAGCCGACGATGTCGACGCCGGGCGTCGCCTGCAGGATGTCACGCGCCTTCTGCGCCACCGCGTCGGTGCGTTCCAGCGACGCGCCGTCGGGCAACTGGATGACGACGAAGAAATAGCCCTGGTCCTCGACCGGAAGGAAGGTCGAGGGCAGCCGCTGCCAGACGAAGTAGGTGGCGACCAGCCCCGCCGCGAACAGACCGAGCATGATCCAGCGCAAGCGGATGAGGATGCGCACACCATTGGCATAGGCGTGCGACAGCCTGTCGAAGCCGGTGTTGAACCAGCGGAACGGGACGAACTGCGTTTCGCCGCGATGCCGCAGGAAGGCGGCACTGAGCGCGGGGCTCAGCGTCAGCGAGTTGAAGGCGGAGATGCCGACGGAGATCGCCACCGTCAGTGCGAACTGGTTGTAGAGCTTGCCGGAGACGCCGGGAATGAAGGCGACCGGCACGAACACCGCCATCAGCACCGCGGTGGTGGCGATGATCGGGCCGGTGACCTCGGTCATTGCGGCCTTGGTCGCCGCAAGCGGTTTGAGCCCGGCCTCCAGCTGTCGTTCGACATTCTCGACCACGACGATGGCGTCGTCGACGACGAGGCCGATCGCCAGCACCATGCCGAGCAGGGACAGCATGTTGAGCGAGAAGCCGAGCATCTCCATGACGACCAGCGTCGCCACCAGCGACACCGGAATGGCGATGGTCGGGATGATCGTCGTGCGCCAGCTTTGCAGGAAGAGGAACACCACAGCGACGACCAGCACCAGCGCTTCGCCGAGCGTGATCAGCACGTCATGCATCGACGCCGAGACGAAGCGGGTGGTGTCGTAGTGCATCGCATAGGACACGCCCTTCGGGAAACGGCCCGACAGCTCCTGCATCTTGTCCTTGACGCGCTGCTGCAGATCGAGCGCGTTGGAGCCGGGCATCTGGTAAACGGCAAGCACCACGGTCGGGTCTTTACCGAAGAAGGCAGACGACGAATATTGCAGCGCGCCGAGTTCGATGCGGGCGACGTCGCGCAGCCTGACCAGCGAGCCGGTATCGGTGTTGGCGCGCACGACGATGTCGCCGAATTCCTTGGGATCGCTCAAGCGGCCGACGGCGTTGACCTGCATTTCGAAGGCAGTGCCCGCGGGTGCCGGCGACTGGCCGATCTTGCCGGCCGCCACCTGGACGTTCTGCTCGGCGATGGCGTTTTGCACATCGACGGCGGTGATGCCGAGATTGGCGAGCTTGTCGGGATCGAGCCAGACGCGCATCGAATAGCGCCGCTCGCCGAAGATCTGCACATCGCCGACGCCGGGCAGCCGCTTCAGCGGGTCGACCACCTGCAGATAGGCAAGATTGCTCAGCGCCACCGGATCGACCGAACTGTCGGGCGAAGTCAGGTTGACGATGAGGACGAAATTCGGATTCTGCTTCTTGATCGTCACGCCGCCCTGGTTGACGATCGCCGGCAGCGACGAGGCGGCCTGCGAGACGCGGTTCTGCACGTCGACGGCGGCGGTGCTCAGCGAATAGCCGACATCGAAGGTGATGGTGATGGTCGAGGAGCCGTCATTGGAACTCGTCGACGACATGTAGGTCATGCCCTGCACGCCGTTGATCTGCTGCTCCAGCGGCGTCGTCACCGTGTCGGCCACCACTTGTGCGCTGGCGCCCGGATAATGGGCGCTGACCACGACCTGCGGCGGCGTGATGTCGGGAAACTGCGAGACGGGCAGCAGGAAATAACAAATCGACCCGGCGAGCACCATGATGATGGCGATCGCCGAGGCGAAGATCGGACGGTGAATGAAAAAGTTTACCACGACACGCACGCCTCTCCGGCTGCTGTTGCCCGCCCGAAGGCGCTGGCAACCCTGGACAGCCTTTGGCCGCGCTTGTCACCGAGGTCGTCCCGCGAACGCAGCAACCGCACCTCGCCACGCTGCGTATCGGCGAGCGAGCGCAACATCGTCTCGAAGGCGCGCGGGTCGACGCCATCGGCTTTCATGACCAGCCGGATCATCGGATCCCGGACGGCTTCATCTATGGTAAGATCGCGGCGCTGTGGCATGGCCGGCTCCTTGTCTGTCGATTCGCAGCCCGTGCTCGCGAACCGTTTTCATCTCTTCACCGGCCGAGGCCGCATGATTGGCAGTTTCTCGCCCCTCTCGTCTGGCAGGGCCGTTCACGGCCTTGTTATTGACGGTGGACGATATAGGTGTTACCAGTAAGTAACATTCTGGAAGTTACAGACCGGTAACACCCTAGTCAAGAGGTGGCCGAGGGTTTTTTGGAAACGAAAGGAGATCATGATGGCAGACGGCATCGTGGAGCGCTCTCGTCCCCGGGATCGGATCCTGGAGACGGCACGCGACATGTTCCACAAGCATGGCATCAAGGGCGTCGGCGTCGACGCCATCACCGAAGCTGCCGGCACGAACAAGATGACGCTCTATCGTCACTTCGAATCCAAGGACGAACTGATCGTCGAATGCCTGCGCGCCAATGCGGCCAAGGCCGGCGCTATGTGGGAAGCATTCGAGGCCGAATTCCCTGGTGACAAGCTTGCCCAGCTGCATGCCTGGGTTCGCAAGGCGGCTGCCATGCTCAATGCGGACGGCCGCGGCTGCGACATGGCCAACGCCGCCGCTGAGCTGACCGAGCCGGACCATCCGGCCAGGCTGGTGATCAAGGAGCTCAAGGAAGCCCAGCGCGCGCGCCTTGTGACGCTATGTCGGGATGCCGGCATTGGTCAGGCCGAACTGCTCGCCGATACGCTGTCGCTGCTGTTCGAGGGCGCGCGTGTCAGCGTGCAGACCGTGGGTACCGAAGGTCCGAGCACCCAGTTCGTGCGCATGGCCGAAGGGCTGATCGTTTCGTTCCGGGGCGCTGCCGCCGGTTGAGATTCGCCACGATTGTTGGCGGGTTACGGCTCTATGACGGAGGGCCGCGTACGCCTTTGACCCAGGCGGTATGGAAACTCCGGCGGCCAAACGAAAAAAGCCCGCTGCCGGGAGGAGGTGGCAGCGGGCTCGATTTTCGAATGTGGCGCGGGAGGAGGTGCACCCCATTCAGCGTCGGCATCGCATCTGGGAGGAGTAGATGGCCGACAACCAGAACCTACGAGTTGCCCAACGATTCGGCAACAAAGAAACTTGCATAGCTGCTGTGCAGATTTGCCGTGCCAATTATCATACAAATCCGGCAACAGGCATTTTTGCAGGCCGCCTGCTTCACTGCACCGGCACGTTTTCCCTGAAGATCAAGCGCGGTTCGATGAACTTGCGCGTCAGATAGGGTGCGGAGGAGGCAATCGAGCCGAGCAGGCGAATGACCGACTGCTCGGCGATCAGCCGCGCATTCTGGTCGATGACGACATCGGCGAGATCGTCGACGAGATGACCGCGCGTGTCCTTGGTCAGGTCGTGGCAGATGAACACCGGCTTGCGGTTCGGCCTGGCCTCGCGGATCGCCTTTGCAACGCCCGAATGTCCAGCTCCGACGCAATAAATGCCGAGCAACTCCGGCTCGTCGTGCAGTGCCTTCATGGTCTCGGTGTAGCTGGCATCGGGCTCGTCGTTGATCTCGACGGCGCTGCTGACGGTCAGATTGGGAAACTCCTCATTGAGCACCGAGCGGAAACCCATCTCGCGTTCCTCGTGGCCGCGATAGGAACGTGAGCCGACGACCATCGCCAGATGGCCGGTGCGGCCGCCAAGGAAGCGTCCCATCAGCAGCGCCGCCGTTCGTCCCGCCACCCGGTTGTCGATGCCGACATAGGCCGCGCGCGGTGCCGCAGGAACATCGGACACCAGCGTCACCAGACGCATGCCGGCTTCGGCGATGTCGCGCAGGATGTTGCGCGTACGCGGATGATCGACAGCGATCACGCCGACGCCATTGGCCCTGAGCGACAGGTTTTCGACAGCGCTCTGCAGCGCGTTCGGCGAGATACCGGCGAGATTGTGGATCCGGCACGAGGCGACAAGCGGCAGACGCGCGGCGTAGTCCTCGATATGCCCGGCGAGATCGCGCATGAAGGCATTGCTGCCGATCGGCAGCAGGAATTCGAGGTGGGCGGGCCGCGAGGGCAGCGTCACCTGATCGGCGACCGGCAGGTAGCCGAGTTGCTTGGCCGCCTCCATGACGCGCTGGCGGTTGGCCGCACTCGCACCCGGCCGGTTGTTCAGCACCCTGTCGACCGTTGCGGTCGACAGCCCGCAATTGCGGGCGATATCCGAGACGGTGGCTTTCATGCCGCTACCCACAGCCCGCAATTGCGGACGATATCCGAAACGGTGGCTTTCATGCCGCTACCTATGCGCCCTGCGATGCCGCGCCAGACAAGCGATGCGATCTGAGGCGGCGGTGATTGCCGCCCATCACCCGATAGTCAGTGCGACGGCTTGCCATCGGTGATGGCATCGCGGATTTCCTTGTCCGACATGCCGGTGATGATCCGCTCTACCTCCGCCACGCTGGTCGTCTTCGGGTCGATGTCGTCGGCGACCACCTTGCCCCGGCGCATGACGACGATGCGGTCGACCACCTGGAAGACATGGTGGATGTTGTGGGCGATGAAAATGCAGGAGTGACCGGAATCGCGGGCGCTGCGCACGAAACTCAGCACGCCCTGTGTTTCGGCGACGCCGAGATTGTTGGTGGGCTCGTCGAGGATGATCAGGTCGCTGTCGAAATGCATGGCGCGCGCGATCGCCACCGCCTGACGCTCGCCGCCGGAGAGCGAACCGATCGGCGTCGTCGGCGGGATGTTCTTCGAGATGCCGACCTGCTTGAGCAAATCGCGGGCAACCGTGTTCATCGCCTCCTGGTCCATCCGGTTGAGGAAGCGCGGCGGCTTGATCGGCTCGCGCCCGAGGAACAGATTGCGGGCGATCGACAGTTGCGTGACCAGTGCGGAGTCCTGGTAGATCGTCTCGATGCCATGGGCGATGGCGTCGCTGGTGCTGCGCAGGCTCACCTTCTTGCCACGGATGAAGATATCGCCGCTGGTCAGCGGAACGGCACCCGAAAGCACCTTGATCAGCGTCGACTTGCCGGCGCCGTTGTCGCCGAGCAAGCCGACGATCTCCCGTTCATTGACATGGAAATTGGCATCCTCCAGCGCCTGCACGCGGCCGTAGGACTTGCGGATGTTCGTCATGCGGATCAGTGGCTCGGCCATGGTTCAAGTCCCCGCCTGATGCCGGCGTTCCAGCCATGAATGCAGTGCCATCATGCCGAGGATGATGGCACCGATGAAGATGTTGTAGGCAAGACCAGGCACGCCGATCAGCACGATGCCGTTGCGCATCACGCGCAGGATCAGGATGCCGAGCACGGTGCCGATGATCGTGCCGCGCCCGCCGGTAAGTGCGGTACCGCCGATCACCACCATGGCGATGACTTCCAACTCATAGCCGGTACCGCTGTTGGGGTTGGCGGCGGACGTGCGCAACGAAGAGATGACGCCGGCAAGCGAGGCCATGACCGACGACAGCACGAACAGGCCGATCTTGACCCCGCTGACATTGACGCCGCGCGCCCGCGCCGCGCTCGGGTTGCCGCCGGCCGCCTGGATCCAGTTGCCGGTGCGGCTTTGCGTCAGTACGTAGCCGAGCGCGATCGCCGCGGCGATGAACCAGAACAGTGACATGTAGATGCGGAACGGGCCGATGAAGAAGTCGCCGACCAGCGCTTCCGCCAGCCAGCTGCCCTCCGCACTCCAGGTGCGCTGGGGAAAACCGTCGGTGACGAAAAGGGCGGTGCCGCGCACCACCAGCAGCATGCCGAGCGTCACCAGGAAGGATGGGATCTTGAGCTGCGTCACGAACCAGCCATTGACCAGCCCGATGAAGGCGGCGACCAGCAGCGCGGCGACAAAGCCGGCTTCGAGCGAGGTCAGGCCGCTGTTGAACAGGGTCCACATCAAGACCGGCGAGAAGCCGAACAGGGAGCCGACCGAGAGGTCGAACTCGCCGGACGTCATCAACAGCGTCATCGCCAGCGCGATCAGGCCGAGCTCGACCGTGAAAGCCAGCGTGTTGGAGATGTTCTGCGGCGACAGGAAGTCGTGGTTGAAACTCCAGAAAACGGCGATCTCGACGACGAGCAGCACGAAAGGGCCGAATTCCGGCCGTGCGATCAGGCGTGGGACGAGCGAATGATTTTCCACGGGCAATCCGCGACATGAGTGGAAGGCTGAGCGTTGCACATCGCGTGCGAAGGGCTCGGCGAAATGGAGAGCCAGTCGCGACCGTTGGGCGGCCGCGACTGTTGAGATTGGATGTTACTTGCCGGACAGGATGTCGTCGTAGATCTGCGCGGTGTCTTTTTCATAGAGCGCGCCGGTGATGACGTTGAAGCCCGGAGGAATGCCGCCGGCGGCCATATTGGCCAGCGAAAGCGCGACATAGCTGGTCGCCTGCGGGTCCTGCCACTGGCCGGCATTGACATAGCCGTTCAGCACTTCCTGGGTGGTGTCGAGCGAATTGCCCCAGCCGACGACCGGGATTTCGCCCGGCTTGATGCCGACCTGGTCGAACACCCGCTTGATCGAGCCGGTGACGAGGTCGCCTAGGCCGATGATCGCCTTGACCTTGGCCTTGTTCGCCGTGAGGTAGTCGACCATGCGGTTGATCACTTCAGCCTGATCAAGCGTCGCTTCCGTGATTTCATAGGTGATGCCGAGCGGCTCGAAGACGCTCTTGATGCCTTCCTCTTCCTGCACGCCATAGGTGGCGCCGGGGATTTCGACCGGCATCCAGACGAAGTCGCCCTTCTTCACCAGGCCTTTGTCGACCAGATACTGTGCCCAATGCTTGCCGAAGGTGACATTGTCGCCGCCGACATAGGCGTTGAAATCGGCTTTCGGATCAGGCGTGTTGAAATTGATGATCGGCACTTTCGCCGCACGCGCTTCCTTGACGATCTCGATCAGGCTGCCCGGATCGGGGCTCGTGGTGACGATGCCATCGGCCTTGGCGGAGAGGGCGGCGCGAACCGCTTCCTGCTGCGAGGCGACATCGCCATTGTGGAACGAGGTGTTGACCGTGTTGCCGGTGTCCTTGGCCCACTGCTTGGCGCCGGCCAGGAAGTAGGTCCAGACCGGATCGGCCGGACCGCCATGCGAAATCCAGTAGAACGTCTTGGCCTGTGCCGCTGCTGGTACCACCATCAGCGCCACCAACAGGCCGTATAGAACGAGTCTTAGCCGTGTCAGCATTTGATTTCCTCCCGTTTGTAGATCGTCAGTTCAAAATCCGTCCCTTGTTCTGCGTCTTTTGCCAGTGCCGATTGAATGCGTCAGAGCATCCCCTTTTTCGACGGATGGCAAGCCTCCATCTGCCAGGCCTCCATCTGCAGGTGTAGTGGGCGCCTGACGGGGCGTCATCAGCCGTCCCATCAGATTGCATCAGTTGAGGTGATTTTCCGACTGTCGGATAATTGATGTCGAGGCTAGCCGAGCAGATAGTCCTCGTCATGGTCGGCGCGCAGGTTGCTCCACAGCCGATCGGCCGCCAGGCGAGCAAGGCGATTTGTTCCGTTAGGTATCCGACAAATGCAGATGCTCGGGCACTCGCAGCATTTCGGCATTGGTGAGTCTTCCGCTGGTGAACTCTAGTCGGAGCCCCTCGCAGTATCCGATGGCTTCTCCCTCGATAGGACGTTTGCTGGCCATCAGGAACGCGACAACGCCGAGATCGATGATCCCACCGTGCGTCACCAATAAGCCCGTCGCTTCGTTGGGAACTCGGGCAGCTATGCTCGTCCACAGTCGCACTTGGGTGTTAGCAAATGCAATGCAGTCTACGTCCGATCGGAGTACACGTTCTACCTCCGCCAACGGGCTCGGCCACGAGATCGTTTCGAGTATATTTTTGGGAAGAATTCCAAGTTCGGCAATCAACTCATTTACTTCGAAACCCATCGCAATTGCGGTTTCGATTGCCCGTGGAATTTCGCTTGTGACAACAAGTTCATAAGAGTCAGCCCCTTGGGCTACAAACCGCGCTAGTTCGATTCCTTCTCGAGAAAGGTGCGCGCCAGGCTTGCGCCTCATGGTGTGCCGGCGAACATCAAGTATCGTCATTGGATTCCAGTCCGACGAGGTCACGAGTAATAAGGCGCCAACATTGCGTTGATGGTGGCCCTGGGCCAAGGCTTGGCTAAATAAGATCGGCCTTCGCCAGCTCCCGCATCAGATGGCTGGCGCCGTAGGTCCAGTGCGGGCAGTCTGGCGACAGCTGCACGCGGTTGACCAGCGCGCCGAATTTTTCCGACGAGATGGTGACGATGTCGCCGACCTTGTGAGTAAAACCCTTGCCCTTTTCGCCGCGATCCTTCGACGGCACGAACATGGTGCCGAGATAGAGCGCCAGCCCGTCCGGATACTGGTGGTGCGGCCCCATGGCCGCGGCGACCAGTTCCTCCGGCGAGCGGCTGATCTCGGCCATCGAGCTTGCGCCCTCCAGCGAGAACCCGTCCTCGCCCTCGACTTTCAGGCGCACGACGGCGCGCTTGACGTCATCGATGGAGAATTTCTCGTCGAACAGGCGGATGAAGGGGCCAAGTGAGGCCGAGGCATTGTTATCCTTGGCCTTGCCGAGCAGCAGCGCCGAACGCCCTTCGACGTCGCGCAGATTGACGTCGTTGCCGATAGTGGCGCCGACGATCCTGCCGCTGGAGGCGGCGATCATGGCGATCTCGGGTTCCGGATTGTTCCAGGTCGACACCGGGTGCAGCCCAACATCGGCGCCGAAGCCCACCGAGGCCATCGGCTGGCACTTGGTGAAGATCTCGGCATCGGGGCCGATGCCCACTTCCAGATATTGCGACCAGGCGCCGCGCGAAATCAGCTTGGCCTTGATCTCCATCGCTTCGGGCGAACCGGGCTTCAGCTTCGACAGGTCGTGGCCGATCAGTCCGGCAATGTCGGCGCGGATGGCATCGGCTTTTTCAGCCGAACCACGCGCCTGTTCCTCGATCACCCGTTCCAGCAGACTGACGACGAAGGTGACGCCCGATGCCTTGACCGCCTGCAGGTCGACCGGGGAGAGCAGGTAGGGTTTTGCTGGATCGCGCGCGGTTTCAAAACTGTTGGCGGCGATGTCATCGAGCGAACCGATCGGTCTGCCTTCGGCCGAGCGGACATGCCCAGCCGGGTCGGCCATCTCGCAAAGGTCGCGCATGGTCGGTGCCGTACGCGAGGTGATGTCGAAGACCGTGCCATCGCGAACCGTGACGACCAGCGGGTATGCAGCACCGCTGCTTCTGGCGCGTCCGACAAAAAGGCCCTCGCTGGGCAGGTGGGTCGGGTTCGTCATGGCGCTCTGTCCTCTTAGTGATCGACAATGTGGTGAAGTGATCGACAATGTGGGCTAGCCGGATCGGCGTGGCACTTTCACCGGATTCCCGTCAAAGGTCTATCCCGTCGCAGGCGATCGGAACTCTGGGTCTCCGGTCGTCTCGGCGGCAGTCCACAGGCGAAAGCCAGGGTACTCTTTCAAAATTGTGAAATTCTGAATAAGATTTTCACAAATCGCAGCGCATTCAGGTGACCCTTGGCGACAGCATTCTCCGATCCCATCTGGCGCAGGCCGCAGGCAGCTTCCACGTTTCAATCGCTTTCCAATGGCGAACGGGTCGATCTCGCCATCGTTGGCGGTGGCATCATGGGCTTGTCGACTGCCTTGCATGCCGCCCGGCTTGGCCTGTCGGTGCAGGTGCTGGACGCCGGCGAGATCGGCCAGGGCGCATCAGGCTTGAATGGCGGCCAGGTCATTCCCGGCCTGAAATACGATCCGGAATGGTTGCTGGAGCATTTTGGCCCGGAGCGCGGCGAGGCGCTTGTCAATTTCGCGGCGTCGACCGCCGACGCGGTGTTCGAGCTGATCCGCGACGAGAATCTGGCGGTGCCGTTCGTTCGAAATGGCTGGATCCAGGCGGCGCACACCGAGGCCGCGCTGAAGGCGGCGACGAACCGCGACCGGCAATGGCACGCGCGCGGTGCCGACGTCCGGTTGCTGAACGCAGCGGAGGCCGCAGCCAGGACCGGCGCACAGGGTTATCTCGGCGGCTGGCTCGACCGCCGCGCCGGTGTGATCGATCCGCTCGCCTACACGTCTGAACTTGCCCGGGTCGCGACCGCGGCTGGCGTGAGGATAGCAGAGCGCCAAAGGGTCGTGCGGCTCGCCAATGCCGCCGGTGTTTGGCGTATTTTGATCGAAAATGGCCTGGAATTGCAGGCAAAGGCGGTCGTGCTGGCGACAAACGCCTGTACGGACGGTCTGATCCCCGGTCTCGCCCAGACGATCGTGCCGCTGCATTCCTTTCAGATCGCCACAGCGCCGCTGCCGTCCAATCTGGCGGCCACGATCCTGCCGGAAGGGCAGGCGGTGTCGGACTCCAGGCGCATCCTCGTCTACTACCGCAAGAGCGCCGACGGCCGGCTGGTGCTTGGCGGACGGGGCCGCATGGCGCTGCCGACGAGCGCCGGCGACTGGGCGCATCTCGAGCGTGCGCTGGTACGGCTCTATCCCTCGCTGTCCGGCGTTCCCATCGAGAAGCGCTGGTTCGGCCGGGTGGCGATGACGCCGGACCACCTGCCGCACATCCACGAGCCGGAGAAAGGCCTGCTCGCCGTGGTCGGCTGCCAGGGTCGTGGTGTCGGCCTGATGACTGCGCTTGGCGAGCGCATCGCCGGCTACCTCCAAAGTGGCGACGCCAGGCAATTGCCTTTCCCGGTCTCGCCGATCCGGCCGATCCCGTTTCACGCCTTCCGCCAGGTCGGCGTCGCCGCGACCATCGCCTGGTATCGCTTGCTCGATGCGTTGGAGCGCTGACCAGGGCGCTTTATCTCCTTGGAGTTCCGTTAGGGGATTCTGCTTGACAGTTTCATGGATATGAAAAACTCTAGGCTAATTTCAAATCTCCAATAGGCAGGTCGATGTCGACCCTAGTTGCAACATCAGCGCCAGAGGCCCGGTCTTCCCAGGGCTTCCGGGTCGCCATGCTGCTGCCGGGCGCGCTGGTCACCTTGCTGCTGATCCTGTTTGCGCTTGGCCTCGTGCTTTTCCTCGCCTTCCGCGGCAATGACGGTTCGCTGCTCGGCGCCGGTTTCACCGTCGCGAACTTCGTCACCGTGGTGTCCGATCCGCTGTACTGGACGGTGACGCTGCGCTCGCTGATCATTGCCGCTCTGGTCACGCTGGCGACGGTCGTCACTGCCTATCCCGTCGCCTACTACCTTGCCTTCCACGCCGGCCGGCGGCGCGGCCTGCTGCTGTTCCTGGTGACGCTGCCGTTCTGGACCAGCTATCTCCTGCGCGTCTTCGCCTGGAAGATCGTGCTCGCCTACAATGGCGTTTTGAACTCGGCGCTGATCGAAAGCGGCATCTGGTCCGAGCCGACATTGGCCTTTCTCAACACGCCGGCCGCCGTCGTCGTCACGCTGGCGCACGCCTATGCGCCTTTCGCCATCCTGCCGATCTACGTGGCGCTGGACACCATCCCGAAATCGCTGATCGAGGCCGCTTCCGATCTCGGCGCGCGGCCATTCACCTCTTTCCGCCGGATCGTGCTGCCCAATTCGATGCCGGGCGTGCTGGCGGCAGCCCTCGTCGTCTTCGTGCCGACGGTCGGCGACTATGTCACGCCGGCGCTCGTCGGCGGCCCGGCCAGCACCATGATCGGCACGCTGATCCAGGCGCAATTCGGCAAGGCCAATGACTGGCCGTTTGGCGCAGCACTCTCCGTCGCCGTCATGCTGGTCATCCTGTGCGTGGTGCTGGTCGCCCGCTTCGCCGACCGCAGATTTGGCAGCCGCACATGAGCACTGCACGCACGCAGGGAGGTGGCCGCTGGCTCGGCATGTATGTCGCCGCCTATTTGGTCTTTCTCTATCTGCCGGTGCTGCTGATCCCGCTGTTTTCCTTCAACAACTCGATCCAGGCAGCGTTTCCGCTGCAAGGTTTTACCTTGCAATGGTACGCGACGCTGTTCGGCAATTCGGCGCTGACCGGTGCACTCTTGAACAGCCTCGCCATCGGCGCCTTCGCCGCCACGGGTGCGACGCTGTGCGGCATCACCGTGTCCTACATGGACCTCTACGGCCGCTCGCCGCTGGCCGCCACCATCAGCGCCATCGCAAGGCTGCCGATCCTGATCCCGGGCGTCATCGTCGGCATATCGCTGCTGATCCTCATCAACCTCGTTGGTCTGGGGCCATCGCGCGTCGCCATCGTTCTCGGCCATATATTGGTGGCGCTGCCGACGACCGTGGTGATCATGCGCAGCCGCTTCGCCGCCATCCCGAAAACCATTCGCGAGGCGGCACTCGATCTCGGCGCCTCCGACTGGACGACCTTCCGGCGGGTCATGCTGCCGCTCAGCCTGCCGGCCATCGTCTCGGCATTCATGCTGGCCTTCCTGATCTCCTTCGACGAATTCATCGTCGTGTTCTTCCTGGCCGGCACCGAGCCGACGCTGCCGCTCTACATCTGGAGCCAGCTGCGTTTTCCCCGGTCGCTGCCGACGGTGATGGCACTGGGCACTTCGATCCTGGCGGTGTCCTTCGTCATCGCTGCAACAGCTGAAATTCTGCGCCATCGCGGCTTGTCCGCCACGGCGCCAAAGCGCGCGGATCCATCACAACCAAAACAGACCAAGAGAGGAGAACTGCAATGGCATTCGACCTGAAATCGATCTCTGCAAAGACTGTTTGCGCTGGATTGACGGCGTTCGCGCTGGCGCTGTCGTCGACCGTCGCTTTCGCCGGCGACAAGCTGCAATATTTCACCTGGTCGGGCTATGAACTGCCCGACTTCAACAAGAGCTTCCTTGCCGCGCATCCCGATGGCGTCGAGGCCTCGATCTTCGGTGACGACGATGACGCCTTCACCAAGGTCAAGGCCGGCTTCCGACCAGACATTGCGCATCCCTGCTATGACAAGGTGGCGCGCTGGAACAAGGAAGGCCTGCTGCAGCCGATCGACACCAAGCGCATCAAGAACTGGGACTCGATCTTCCCGGTGTTCAAGAACCTGCCAGACCTGCAGGCTGGCGACGGCAAGGTCTGGATGGTGCCGTGGGACTGGGGCAACACCTCGATCCTCTACCGCACCGATCTGGTGGAGAACCCGGAAGCGAGCTGGAACCTTTTGTGGGACAAGCAGTATGCCGGTCGCATGGCGACGATCGACGCGGTGCATGACACGCCTGTCGTGGCGGCGCTGCTCGCCGGCGTCAATCCGTTCGACATGACGCCGGAGCAAATGGACAAGGTGGCCGAGAAGCTGCGCGAGCAGCGCCCGCTGCTCTCCAACTACACCACCGACATGACCTCCGTCGAACAGGCGCTGGCCAGCGGCCAATTGGTCGCCGCCATGACCTGGAACGCGTCGGCCACCTCGCTCAAGAAGCAGGGCGTGCCGGTCGAGTTCATGAAGCCCAAGGAGGGCATGCTGACTTGGGCCTGCGGCTTCGTGATGCTCAAGGACGCCAAGAATGTCGACCTCGCCTATGATTTCATCAACAGCCGGCTGGAGACGGATTCCGGCAAATACCTGATCGAGGCCTACGGCTATGGCAGCTCGACCAGTTCGGCCTTCGCCGCGGTGCCGAAGGAGGAGCTGGAGAAATTGCAGCTGCCGTCCGACCCGGAGGTGATGCTGAAGACCACCATCTTCACCGGACCGATGAAACAGAATGACGACCTCGCCAAGATGTTCGAAAAGGTCAAGGCGGGGGGATAAAGCTCCCCCTTCTCCCCTTGTGGGAGAAGGTGTCGCCGAAGGCGACGGATGAGGGGTGCTCCAGGGAACACCAGCGTCTCACTCCGCTGGAACACCCCTCAACCGTCTCGGCGCTGCGCGCCGATCCACCTTCTCCCACAAGGGGAGAAGGGAAAGCAAACGAGGACTAACGCATGGACATGCTGGACGAAACGGCTGGGAAGCCGAAGGACGATGCCGACGTTCGCGTCGGCCGGCGCGTGCGGGCGCTGCGGCTGGAGCGCAATTTGTCGCTGGCCGATCTTGCGGCAAAGGCCGGCGTGTCGATCGGTGCATTGAGCCAGATCGAGCGCGGCATGTCCTCGCTGCGCGTCAAGGTGATCTGGCCGCTCGCCGCCGCCCTCGACATCGAGCCGTCGGCGCTGATCGCCGACGGCAGCGACACGGCGAACGACCTCTATTGCGTGCGTGCCGACAAGCGGCGGCAAATCCCGGTGAAATCGGAAGGCATTGCCAAGGCGCTGCTGTCACCCCCGGGCGCGACGCTGACCGGCATGCTGGTGACGGTGGAAGCCGGCGGCGGCACGGCCGAGGCCTATGCGCATGCCGGCCATGAATTCGGCTTCGTGCTGGCTGGTGAGGTCGAACTGGTGGTGGATTCGACAAAGTACGTGCTGAAGGCCGGCGACAGCTTTGCCTTCAAGAGCACGCTTTTGCATGCCTTCCGCAATCCGGGCGCCGAGCGGTGCCAGATACTCTGGGTCAACACCACGAAGCCGTCCGAGGTTCGCGATGGCGCCTGATCCACTCGTCCGGCTGCAGGCGGTCTCGAAGATTTTTCCTGGCGGCATCGTCGGGCTCGACGCCGTCGATCTCGACATTGTCAGCGGCGAGTTCATCACGCTGCTCGGGCCGTCGGGTTGCGGCAAGACCACCAGTCTGCGCGTCATCGCCGGTTTCGAAAGCCCGTCGAGCGGCAAGGTGCTGCTAGACGGCCGCGATATCACGGCACTTCGCCCGTTCGACCGGCCGGTCAATACCGTGTTCCAGGACTACGCGCTGTTCCCGCACATGAATGTTGCAGAAAATGTCGGCTTCGGTCTGTCGCTGCGCAAACTGTCTGGAGCCGAACAGGCTAAGCGCACCGGCGAAGCGCTCGACATGGTCGGTCTCGCCGACAAGCTTGGCGCCCGTGTCTCCGAACTGTCTGGCGGCCAGCGCCAACGCGTCGCGCTCGCGCGTGCCATCGTCTGCGAGCCGCGCGTGCTGCTGCTCGACGAGCCGCTGTCGGCGCTCGATGCGCATCTGCGCGAACAGATGCAGGTTGAGCTGAAGCGGCTGCAGTCGCGGCTTGGCACCACCTTCGTCATGGTCACCCACGACCAGACCGAAGCGCTGTCGATTTCCGACCGCATCGTCGTCATGAACAAGGGCCGCATCGAGCAGATCGCACCGCCGGCCACACTTTATGACCGGCCTGCCACGAAGTTTGTGGCGAGCTTCATCGGCACCATGAATCTCCTGCAATCACGGTTTGTCGGCCGCGATGGCGATCGCTTGCGTTTCACCGCCGGCACCCTGCCGCTGGAGGCTATTTCCGAAACCGGCGAGGCACCTGCCGAGGGCGCTACCCGCACCATCGGCGTGCGCCCGGAGGATTTGCTGGCGATGACCGAGGCCGCGCCCGGCACCGCACCGGCGCGCGTCAACAGCGTCGTCTTTCACGGCCGCACGCTGCGCCTGCATGCCGAACTCGGGCAGGGCGCGCCTGTCGTCATCGACGCGCCGCGCCAGGCCGAGGGTTTTCGCTTCCAGGTCGGCGACGTGGCGCATATCAGCCTGCGCCGTGGCGCCAACTGCCCAGTGCTGCCAGGTTAGTTCATCGAACGCTAAAAACCGGGGCCAACTGGGCGATCCACGATTTCCTCGAGGTCGAGGGTATCATCGGCTGCTGGGCGTGAGCTCGAATAGATTCCAGGCTTGACTCAAGGAGAGTGTTCCTGTTTTGTTCCAGAATGGAGCAAAACAGGAGCGTTCTTTGCCGGGCGTGTGCGTATGTATCTGCAAGGCGAATTCGACTATGGACTTCCAGAGCCGCCATGGCGGCCTAAACGGCCCGAGCGCGTGTTCTTCGGTTTGTTTTTGCATTCTAAGGACCATTCGCGCTTTGCCGATTGTCAAAATCGGCTATGCGGCCAATGCGGGGTAACCGGCGACCAACTGCTACCGGAGCGTTTTCACGTCAGCCTGCAGCATGTCGGTGATTACAAAAGGCTACGGTCCAAAATTCTTTTTGCGGCCGCCCGATCGGGACGGTGCATTGCGATGGCCCCGTTCGAGGTTACCTTTCGCTATGCCAGTAGCTTTCCCGGCCGACCGGCGACTAGGGGCAAGCCAGCCAAACACCCTTTCGTGCTTCTCGCCGATGACGGACCGGTTTGTGAGTTGAGCAGGAAGCTCGGCGTCGAAATGCTGCGCGAAGGCCTCAAGGCGTCAGATGGTTTCGTTCCGCATCTGACGCTTGCATATGACCGAAAACTTGTCCCCAAACAGCCTATGGGCCCAATCAGCTTTGTTGCACGAGAGTTCGTCCTTGTGCACAGCTTGCGCGGACTGAAGAAGTACGTTTTCCCGGAATGTTGGCCGCTGAGCGCGATGTGATGTGCTCACATCGTCGTCACATACTCCGAGCGATATCCATCATCCTGACATGGCTTGTCAGCACGGCGCGGTCCGACGATGGCAGGCCAGCAGGCTGTTCCCTACCTAAATGCGTCTGAACAGGAGGAACGCAAATGACCATCGCCGAAATTGCCAAGGATTTCACCGAGCTGCTCAAGCAGGGCGAGAACGAAGCTGCCGCCGAGAAGTACAATTCCGACGATATCGTGAGCTACGAAGCCATGGAGGGGCCGATGGCCATCTCCCGTGGCAAGGAGGCTCTCAGGCAGAAGGGCCAGTGGTGGCAGGAGAACAATGAAGTCCATGGCGGCTCTGTCGAAGGCCCCTATGTCAATGGCGACCAGTTCGCGGTGCGCTTCAAGTTCGACATAACGCCCAAGGCTACCGGCGAGCGTGTCACCATGGATGAAGTCGGCCTCTACACGGTCAAAAACGGCAAGATCACCGAAGAGCGCTTCTATTATTGAGGCCGGACCCCCGGCTTCCGGCTCACATCGCTGCTGCATGATCTGGAGGTTAGACGGCCAGGACATTGTTCTGGCCGTCATGTGGAACGGAGATATGGCAACGGCTCTGGCAAAGCGGAAAGGGTGGTTTAGTCTGTGGAACGGATTCGACAGTCAGCCAAGGAAGCACGCTTTTGACGATCACCATGTATGGCATCACCACTTGCGACACGGTCAGGAAGGCGCGCGTCTGGCTGGAAGGCCATGACGTAGCCTACCGGTTTCACGATTTCAGGGCCGAGGGACTGGACGCGAAGCGGCTGGATGGTTGGGCGGGCAAGGTCGGCTGGGAAAAGCTGCTCAACAAGGCGAGCACGACGTTCCGCGAGCTGCCGGACAAGGAAAAGCAGGGTCTCGACGAGAAGAGCGCCAAGGCGCTGATGCTGGCCAAGCCGACCATGATCAAGCGGCCGGTGCTGGAAGTAGGCGACCGGGTTATGGTCGGGTTCAAGGCTGATGTCTATGAGGCGGCGGTGGGGAAGTAGAGCTGCCTCTCGTTCCACGGTGTTCCGTGGCGCCCCCCTCTGTCCTGCCGGACATCTCCCCCTCAAGTGGGGAGATTGGCAGCTTCGCCGCTCCGCCATCCTGTCACGTTCGGGATTTGCGAAGAAGATGATGACAGCGGATCTCCCCACTTGAGGGGGAGATGGCCGGCAGGCCAGAGGGGGGGGCGCTGTTCCGCCGACCGCCATAAAATCTCAGCGTCCGTGCAAATACCCCGCCAGCGCCACCGCATTGTTGTGCGCCTCGTCATGCGCGCCGTAGAGCAGCGTCACCTTGCCGTTACCCAGCAGGCCTCGCAACTGCGTCACCGCCGCGCCATTCCCATCCAGCTCAGCGCCATACCGCTCCTGAAACTCCGCCCAGCGCACCGCCTCGTGTCCGAACCATTTGCGCAACTCGTCGCTCGGCGCGATGTCCTTCAACCACAGCGTCAGCGCGGCGTCTTGCTTGCTGACGCCGCGCGGCCAGATGCGGTCGACCAGAACCCGCTGCCCGTCATCGGCAGCGGGCGGCTCGTAGATACGCTTGACCGCGATCTTGAAGGCCATCACACCTCTCGGCTGGAACCCTCAGGCCCACTCGCCCTTGCGCATGACAGGCACGCGGGCGCCGTCCTTGTGGACGCCATCGATGTCGATCTTGTCCGAGCCGATCATCCAGTCGATGTGGATGAAGCTCTTGTTGCCGCCGCGCGCGGCGATCTCGTCCTGGCTGAGCGAGGCGCCGTCGACGAAGCACTTCGAATAGCATTGGCCGAGCGCGATGTGGCAGGCGGCGTTCTCGTCGAACAGCGTGTTGAAGAACAACAGGCCGCTGGCCGAGATCGGCGAGGAATGCGGCACCAGCGCCACCTCGCCGAGACGGCGCGCGCCCTCGTCGGTGTCGAGCACTTTCTTCAGCACGTCCTCGCCCTTCGATGCCTTGGCCTCGACGATCCTGCCTTCTTCGAAACGCACCGAAATGTCGTCGATCAGCGTGCCCTGGTAGGACAGCGGCTTGGTCGAGGAGACATGGCCTTCGACCCGCCTCGCATGCGGCGTGGTGAAGACCTCCTCGGTCGGGATGTTGGGGTTGCAGGTGATACCGTTCTTGGCGGTCGAGGCGCCGCCCATCCATTCATGGCCGTCCGCCAGTCCAACCGTCAGGTCGGTGCCCGGTCCGGTGAAGTGCAGCGCATGGAAATTATGGCCGTTGAGCCATTCTGTGCGGCTGCGAAGCGCTGTATTGTGCGCCTTCCAATTGCCGATCGGGTCCTCCACATCGACCCGCGACGCGGCGAAGATGGCATCGGCGAGCTTCACGACCGCAACATCGTCGGCATCGCCGGGAAAGACCTGTTTGGCCCAGGCGAGGTCCGGATAGGCGACGATGTTCCAGTTGATGTCGAAGCCGGTGATCTTTTCCAGCGCCGGCTGATAAGCCATCGAATTGGCCTTGTTGGCGCGCGCCACTTTCGCCGGATCCTGTGCGGAGAGCAGCGACGGATCCTCGCCGCGCACCGCAAGCCTGGCCGCATTGTTGGAGAAGGCCTTCGCCATGCCTTCATAGAGCCAGCCGGCGGCGCGGTCGAAACCGGCATCGGCGCCGAAGCGGTAGCGCGCCAGCGTCATCTCGTCATCGTTGAAGATCGGCGTCACCAGGCCGGCGCCGGCCTTGTAGGCATGCTCGACGATCCGCCTGGTTAGCGGCAGTGCCGCGATCGATGACGTCAGCACCAGATCCTGCCCTGGCTGCAATTGCAGCCCGACCTTGATGGCGACTTCCGCCAGCCTGTCGAGCTTCACCGGGTCGATTGATGCGGAAACGCCGCGCGAATGTGTGGTCATGATCCTGCCTGTCGTAGTTTGATGTCCGACCTACCATAGAGCGGCGGCGCGGCGCTTTCCACCGCGATCGCGCCGGCGGGTTTTGGGTTTGCGGACCCGAACCGCGCCATGGTTGCTTCGATCTCTTCCCTGATCCAGACCTTGAAATCCCGGACCTTGCGGCTTTCCGCCTTGACGGACGAGGTCACCAGCCAATAGCCGAGCCCGCTCTGGGCGCGGATACCGAAAGGCGCCACCAGCCGCCCGTCGGCCAGCGCATCCGCGGCGAGCAATTGCCAGCCCAGCATCACGCCATGGCCGGCAATCGCCGATTCCAGGCACAGCATCGGGTCGGTGAAACGCGCACCCTTGAGGAAGCTGACAGGTGGGACGCCGGCCGTCTCGAACCAGCTTTCCCAGTTGATCATTGCTCGCTCGTCGGTGATCGCGCAGGTCTGGGCAAGGTCCTCGATCGACTTCAGTTTTTGGGCAATCGCCGGCGCGCAGACCGGGAAGACTTCCTGCGCCAAGAGCAGTTCCGTGCGCCCGCCCGGCCATTTGCCGTCGCCAAGCCGGATGGCGATGTCGATGTCTGAGTGATCGAGATTGGCCAGCCGCACCGAAGCGTCGATGCGCAGCAGCACGTTGGGATGCCGGTCGAAGTGGCGAGATAGTCTGGGCAACAGCCACTTCGAGGCAAAGGCCGGCGCCACCGAAACCACCAATGTGCATTGCGTAGCCTCGTCGGCCAGCGCCACGGCCTGGGAAAGCTCACGAAATCCAGCACCAAGGCGGGCCGCGAAGACGGCGCCGAATTCGGTCAGCACCAGACCGCTCGCCGTTCGCTCGAACAGCGCCTGGCCGAGCTGTTTTTCGGTACGGCTTATCTGCTGGCTGACGGCGCTGACGGAAACGTTGAGCTCACCGGCGGCCGCCGCCAGCGATCCGAGACGGGCAACGGTTTCGACGGCGCGCAGGCCGTTGAGGTGGACGCGGTTGAGCATGGCCATTGAGTTTTTCTAAACTGATCCGGCTGAAATCTCAATTGAAAGGCATGTCGAAACGGCGGATTTTATCGGAAGAGACAGACCTGTGGAGCCGGAAATGCTGAGGATCTTGTCGTCGTCGCTGAAGGTCTTTTTCGCTGCGAGTACGCCGTATGAGCCGCACCCGGACAGCGAAACGCAGCGATGGCTGACCGATCCGCTTTCGCATCCGATGCTGAACACCATGTCGGAGCGCGAACTGGGCGATGTGCCGTTCAGGCTGACGGCACGGCGGACAGTGCACGAGACGGCCCCGTTGCACGCCGGCGGCCGCTGCTGAGCAGGCGCCAAGCGTTCCGGCTTGAGGAAAGTCGAGGCGAGCACCACGTCCCGCGCACGCGCTGGCCCAACAGATGGCGATTGTTTCAGCGACCCCTGCACTTATTGTGCAGTGCAATGACATCAGCCACCTCGACAGCGCTGCGTTTCGCCTTCGCCGGCATGATTGCCATGGCGGTTGCCATGGGCATCGGCCGTTTCGTCTACACGCCGATCCTGCCCGGCATGATGCAGGAATTGCATCTGTCGCCTGCCGATGCCGGTTGGATCGCGTCGGCCAATTATCTCGGTTATCTCGTCGGCGCGTTGGCAGCGGCGGGCGGCTGGGCGCATGGGCGCGAGCGCCTGCTGATGCTGGCGGGGCTTGGCGCCAGTACGGTCCTTGCCGCGCTGATGGGGCTGACCGAAGCGATGGCGGCCTTTCTCGCCATCCGCTTTCTGGCCGGTCTGGCCAGCGCCTTCGTCATGGTGTTCATGGCCAGCATCGTTTTCAGCCACATCGCGGCTGCCGGTCGCAACGACCTGCAGGCCTGGCATTTCGGCGGCGTCGGGCTCGGCATAGCGGCATCGGCGGCGATGATGGCGGTGCTGGTCGCCGAGCATTCGGGCTGGGCTGCAGGCTGGCTGTGGTCGGCGGCGATTTCGGCCTGTGGTTTCGTCCTCGTTGCGCTGTTGGCCAATGAGGGTCCGCTCGGCAACGGCGAAGTCACCCGCGAGCCGGCACTGCGGATGGACCGGTCGTTGGTCAAGGTCATCGTCGCCTACGGCCTGTTCGGCTTTGGCTATGTGGTGACGGCGACATTCCTGGTCGCCATCGTCCGGCAAGGCGGCGGCAGCCGCGTCTTCGAGGCCATGGTGTGGATGGTCGCCGGTCTTGCGGGCTTTCCCTCAGTCTGGCTCTGGCAGAAGATCGCGGCCCGCACCGGCCTCTATGCCGCCTATGCGCTGGCGTGCTTCATCGAAGTTGCCGGCGTCACCGCCAGCGTCGCCATCGGCGGCGCCACCGGGCCGCTGCTTTCCGGCGTGCTGCTCGGTGGCACCTTCATTGCCATCACCGCATTTGGCCTGCAGGCCGCCCGGCAGCAGGCGCCAAGCGCGCCGCGGCGGATATTCGCCCTGATGACGGCTGCGTTCGGCCTTGGCCAGATCATCGGGCCGGTCGCCGCCGGGTTTCTGGCGCAGATGTCCGGCGATTTCTTCCTCGCCTCGATCACAGCCGCGATCGTGCTGGTCGTCTCCGGCGCCATCACATGGTCGGCTGCGCCAAAATCGCCATGATTGTGGGCTTGCTGTGCCGGGCATCGGGCACGGGCATTTTCTTTCCCACTAATGTGTGACTTTATGCCCGCTGTCGTCAGCTGATTTGTGCCTAGATCGAGGAATTCGCCACAGTGTTCGTATCCTTTTTCCCGCAGCCGAAGCTGTTCTTCACTTCGGCCGCCGTCTGGAGCCTTGCGGCGATCCTGTTCTGGTTCTTCGGTGGTGAACAATTAGGTACGGTTTTCGGATTGCCGCCCGCCGCGGCCGGCGCGCCGCCCATCATCGGCATCGCCATCCTCGTATCGAAGCCGTTCCTCTGGTTCTATCTCTATTTCGCGTTCTGCGTGCTCGTCTTCTACGCATTCTGGAGCTGGTATTCGCCGCATCCATGGCAACGCTGGTCGATCCTGATGACCGCGGTCATCCTGTTCTTCATCTATTTCAATGTGCAGGTCAGCGTCGCCGTCAACGCCTGGTATGGGCCTTTCTTCGACTATGTGCAGGGGCTGATGTCGGGGACTGGAAAGTCGACCAACAGCGAATTTTATATCGGATTGGCTGATTTTTCGTGGCTCGCCCTGGTCGGCATGAATGTGCAGGTGGTCAACGCCTTCATCGTCAGTCACTGGATCTTCCGTTGGCGCACGGCGATGAACAACTACTTCGTCGAGAATTGGGGCAGGCTACGCCATATCGAGGGTGCCTCGCAGCGCATCCAGGAAGACACGATGCGGTTCTCGCAGATCATGGAAGATCTCGGCTCCAGCTTCGTCCAGTCGATTATGACGTTGATCGCATTCCTGCCGGTCATGATCCAGTTGCAGGCCCATATCACCGAGTTGCCGATTATCGGCGCGATTCCACAGCCATTGGTTGTCGCAGCCCTTGCCTGGTGTCTGTTCGGGACGATCTCGGTCATGGTTGCAGGTCTGAAACTTCCAGGGCTGCAGTTCCGCAACCAGCGCGTTGAGGCAGCCTACCGCAAGGAACTCGTCTACGGCGAGGATCACGCGGACCGGGCCCAGCCGGCCACCACGGCCGAGCTGTTCGAGAATGTTCGCCACAATTATTTCAGGCTCTATTTCCACTACATCTATTTCAACGTCGTCCGTTACACCTACCTGCAGGCCGACAACATTTTCTCGCTGCTGATCCTCGGTCCCTCGCTGGTGGCGCACAAGATCACGTTCGGCGCGCTGAACCAGATTTCGAACGCATTCGGCAAGGTGACCGGTTCACTGCAGTTTCTGCTCACCTCCTGGTCGACCATCGTCGAGCTGCAATCGGTCCACAAGCGCCTGCGCGCCTTCGAGGCGACGCTGCAAGGCGAGCCGCTGCCCGATATCGACCAGCGCTATCTGGCAAGGCAGGGCGCTGAGGATCCGGCCTAAAGATCGAGGTTGGAAACGAACCGGGTTGGCGGCTCAGCCGCCGACCGAGACCTGCCTCTGGCCGGCATCCTGGCGCGAAACATAATCGCGAAAACTGATGCATTCGACATCGGCCTTGACGCAGACCTCGCCGGCAAAGCGCTCCAGCGCGTTCCAGTAGGCGCCGTCATTCATCAGCGCGAAGTGGAAGCCGAGCTCCAGCGGAATGCGCTTGCCGGCATACTGCTTGTCGAAGGCGGCGCGGAAGGCATCATAGGTCCGGTTGGCGAACTCGCCCGCTTGGCTTGGCCGTTCGAAGCCGCCGGAATGCCTGACATAGAGATTGTAGTCCATGGCGATCACCGGCCGTGACTTCGGTCCTTCTGGAATCTGCGGCAGCGAAAAGTGCATGACGCCGTTGCTGGCCGTCGGTCGGGCGGGGCCCTGCGAGACGCCGCTGGCGTCGAATTGATAGCCGGCGGCCGGCAGCGCTTCATAGAGCGCCTTGCCCGTCGACAGATACGGCGCGCGAAAACCGACAACCGCATGCCGTGCGAAATCGCGCCAGCCCTCAGGCTCGGGCGCAATGCCGTTGATGGCATAGGCGTTCTCGAGAATGTGCTCGAACGAACCGAACTCTTTCAGCCAGTCGGCCTTGCTCCAGTCCTTGCCGTCGAAATGGCCGCAGCCATGGCTGGCGATGTCGTGGCCCTCATGCGCGGCAAGCCCGATCTGCTCGAGCCGGTCGGTGACTTCCTGTTTCGAGGCGGCAAAGCCGATATTGGATTTCCCGGCGCTTCTGCCGGGTGCGGTGTATTCCTTGCGTGTTTCCGTCGACAGCAGGAAGACGCAGGACAGAAAATAGGTGAAATGTGCGCCGGTGCGCTCAGCCAGTGCTCGACTGCGCTTCCACTGCGAAATGTCGCGGGCGCTGTCGAACGAGATGATGACGACCTGCTTGGGCTTTGCCGGCACCGGTGGCGCGGGCGGGTCGGCCAGAGCCACGCCGGCAGTGACGAGCGCGGCAAGCGAAAACGCAACAACGCGGAACGGACGAAGCATAGGAAATCTGATCTCAACTCGGGGAACGTCTGCAAGCCGGCTATCGCCTAAATGTGGCGCGGGTGCGATGGGCCTCTTCGGCTGCTCGTCCGGGGCAAACATCCGTTTGCCCCGGACAATAGCGATTTTCCGGTTGAACCCCTTCCATGCCGGCAAAATTTCGCTAAAACGCGGGCTGACAAAGGCCCGACCGGGCAGGAATGGTTTGATTTGATGTCCGACGACAGTTTTATCCGTGAAGTCAACGACGAGATCCGTCGCGAACAGGCGCAGGCGCTGTGGGACCGTTTTGGCCCAGCCCTGATTGTCGTTGCGATCCTCGTGGTGCTCGGCACCGCAGCCTTCGTCGGCTATCGCTACTGGGACGAGACGCGCGCCAACCGCTCGGGCGATGCGTTCTCGCAGGCGCTGAAGCTTGCCAATGACGGCAAGAACGATGAGGCGCTGACCGCGCTCGATCAGTTGGAGAAGGATGGCTACGGCGCCTATCCGCTGCTCGCACGCATGCGCGGCGCGACCGTCAAGGCGAACAAGGGCGACGTTCCCGCCGCCGTCAAGGATTTCGACGAAGTCGCCGCCGACACGGCCATTCCTCAGAGCATTCGCGACATGGCGCGGCTGCGGGCAGCGCTGCTGCTCGTCGACCATGGCTCGTTCGCCGACGTGTCCAGCCGTGTCGAAGCGCTGACATCCGACACCAACACGCTGCGCCACACGGCGCGCGAGGCGCTCGGCCTTTCCGCCTGGAAGGAAGGCAAGACGCAGGACGCGCTGAAACTGTTCGACCAGATCGCCGCCGATGACGGCGCCCCGCGCAACACCCGCGAGCGCGCAACATTGATGTCCGAGCTGATCCGCGGGTCGGGCAGTGCGTCGTGACCTTCAAAGTCGCCATCATCGGCAGACCTAACGTCGGCAAATCGACTCTCTTCAATCGGCTGGTGGGAAGAAAGCTGGCGCTTGTCGACGACACGCCGGGCGTCACCCGCGATCGTCGCGTCCACGCCGCCAAACTCTACGACCTGCATTTCGATGTCATCGACACCGCCGGCTTCGAGGACGCTGGTGCCTCGACCTTGCCCGGCCGCATGCGTGCGCAGACCGAGATCGCTATCCGCGAGGCCGACCTGATCTTCTTCACCATCGACGCCAAGTCCGGCCTTTTGCCTGATGACAGGACCTTCGCCGAGATCGTGCGCAAGTCCGGCAAGCCGGTCGTGCTGGTCGCCAACAAGGCCGAGGCGAAGGGCGCCCAGGGCGGTATGCTGGAAGCCTGGGAGCTCGGCCTTGGCGAGCCGATCCCGGTTTCGGCCGAGCATGGCCAGGGCATGCCCGATTTGCGCGACGCCGTGATCGGCGCGCTCGGCGAAGCGCGCGCCTTCGGCGAAGACGAAGATGGCGAAGACGAAGAGATTGCTGCCGGCGAGGTGCTGATCGGCGAGGATATCGCCGATCCGGATGCCGAGCACACCTATGACGACACCAAGCCGATGCGCATCGCCGTCGTCGGCCGTCCCAATGCCGGCAAGTCGACGCTGATCAACGCGCTGATCGGCGAAGAACGGCTGCTCACCGGACCGGAAGCCGGCATCACCCGTGATTCGATCTCGGTCGATTGGGATTGGCATGGCCGCCGCCTGAAGCTGTTCGATACGGCCGGCATGCGCCGCAAGGCCAGGATTCACGAAAAGCTCGAAGTGATGTCGGTGCAGGACGGCCTGCGCGCCATCCGCTTCGCCGAGATCGTCATCATCGTGCTCGACGCCACCATTCCCTTCGAGAAGCAGGATCTGCAGATCGCCGACCTGATCATCAGGGAAGGGCGGGCGCCGGTGATCGCCTTCAACAAATGGGACCTGATCGACCATCCCCAGGAGCTTCTGGCCGAACTGCGCGAGAAGACGGAACGGCTTCTTCCCCAGGCGCGCGGCCTGCAGGCCGTACCTGTCTCCGGCGAGACCGGGCGCGGCCTCGACAAGCTGATGGATGCCGTCATCAGGACCCACAAGGTATGGAACAGCCGCGTCTCGACTGGCAAGCTCAACCGCTGGCTGGAAGGCATCCTGGCACACCATCCGCCGCCTGCCGTGGCAGGGCGCCGGCTGAAGGTCAAATACGTCACCCAGGCCAAGACCCGGCCGCCGGGTTTCGTTGTCCAGTGCTCGCGGCCCGATGCGATGCCGCAATCCTATGTCCGCTATCTCTCCAACAGCCTGCGCGAAGCCTTCGACATGCCCGGCGTGCCGATCCGCATCGCGCTGCGTACGTCGGACAATCCATTCGCCGGCAGGTCGAACAAGCGTAAATAAGCGGTCGGGCGCTGGATACCTGTTCCGGCTGTCTAAGCGACCTCCTTCAACCGCTCGTCCCGTGGCAGCGCCTGCAAAGCCGCCTGCAGCAATATGTCGGCCAGCCGCGCTGCCACCGGATCCAGTTCAGCATCCTTCTGGTGCAGCACCAACGCCATTTTGGGCAATGCAGGCAGCCCGGCGATCTCCGGCGTCATCGCGCTGACGCTGGCCGGCAGGCCGATGTCGGTGCGGATTGTCAGCCCCAGCCCCGCCGCCACGGCTGCCCAGATGCCGCCAAGGCTCGGACTGGAAAAGGCCATCCGCCACGACAGGCCGGCGCGGTCGAGCGTTTCGGTTGCCACCGTGCGCAGAAGGCATGGCGCTTCGAGCGCCACCAGCGGCAGCGGCTCACTGTTGCGCAGGCTGGTCTCGATACGCTTTGCCGGCCCGATCCAGCGCATCGGCACATCGGCGACATGCTGGCTGTAGGGCAGCGTTTCGCCGCAGTGCCAGGCGAGCGCGATATCGAGGCTGCCCGACAGGACCCTTTCGGCAAGGTCGTGGCTGCGTGCGATCCTGGCTTCGATCTTCACCTTGGGGTGCGCCCGGGCAAATCGGCCGAGCACGTCCGGCAGCACCGCCTCGCCGAAATCTTCCTGCAAGCCGAGCCGTACCCAGCCTTCCAGCTCGACACCGTGGATGGCGGATGCCGCCTCGTCATTCAATTCGATCAGCCTGCGCGCATAGCCGAGCATGGTCTCGCCGGCCTCGGTCAAAGCGAGGCCCCGTCCTGATTTGCGGAAGATCGGCGTCGCCGCCTGTTCTTCCAGTTTCTTCAATTGCGCGCTGACCGCCGACGTCGACCGGCCAAGCCGGTCAGCGGCCTTGGCAAAGCTACCCAGCTCCATGCCGGTGACGAAACTGCGCAGGACGTCGAGGTCGAATGTCACGCGTCGCATGTTGGAAGTCCCGATTTTCAGGATTGTAAGTTCAAAACTTCCTGATTTTCAGGATGAAATTATGGCGGTAGGGACAGATCGTCAAGGCCGGACCGCTGGCCAGCACGGGAAATGAAGTCATGTCCGCCATTGTCAATTGCACCGACCGGCAGCCGTCGGAACTTCTGGAAGATACCGGTTCCACCGGGAGGGTGTTCAAGCCGGGCCATCGCTGGAAAGTCCTGGGCATCGGCGTTGCCGCCAATGCCGCCTTCTCGGCTACGTTCTCCGGCATCCCGGCGACGGCGGTCGTTCTTCGCCAGGGCTATCACCTAGGCAATGCCGAACTCGGCCTGGCGCTCGGCCTTCTCGGGCTTGGGGTCGCGCTCAGCGAACTGCCCTGGGGTCTGCTCACCGATCGCTGGGGCGACCGCCGCGTGCTGTTGATCGGGCTCGGCGCGACGGCGGCGTGGCTCCTGGTCATGGCGATGCTGGTCGTGCCGACAAAGGCCGGCACTCCCGATGTCACGCTGCTCTCCGCGAGCCTATTCATCACCGGATTGCTCGGCGGCAGCGTCAACGGTTCGAGCGGCCGCGCCATCATGGGCTGGTTTCGGGAAAACGAGCGCGGCTTCGCCATGAGCATCAGGCAGACGGCGGTGCCGCTTGGCGGCGGCTTTGGCGCGCTCGTGCTGCCCTCGCTTGCGCTGGCTTTCGGCTTTGCCGCGGTGTTCGGGGTCCTGGCGGGTGCATCCGCTCTGTCTGCCCTGTTCGCCTGGCGCTGGCTGCACGAGCCGCCGACGCCGGGCGAGGGCCATCCCGCTTCGGCTTTTGTGGCCGGACCGGCGCCGCTGCGCAATCGCGACGTCTGGCGTATCGCGACCGCCATCGGCCTGCTCTGCTTTCCGCAGGTGGCCGTGCTCACCTTCGCCTCCGTGTTCCTGCATGATTTCGTTGGGTTGGGAACGGCGGCAATCAGCGGGAGCCTCGCCGCGGTGCAGATCGGCGCCATGGTCATGCGCATCTGGAGCGGCCGCTTCACCGACCGTCACGGCAACCGCCGCCAATTTCTTCGCCTGTGCAGCGCGTTCAGCGCCCTTGCCTTCGCCATGCTTTGGCTGCTCGTCCTGTTCGGCCCAACCATTCCGGGCGGCCAGCTCATTTGGTTGGCGGTTCTTCCGGTCGTGCTTATTGTCGCAGGCATCTCTGTCTCCGCCTGGCACGGCGTCGCCTACACCGAGCTTGCCACCCTTGCCGGCGCCGGCCATGTCGGAACCGCGCTCAGCCTTGCCAACACCTTTGTTTTCGTCGGCTTCTTCCTGGTGCCGGTGGCCATTCCGGGGCTCTTGCACCTCTGGTCCTGGTCCGGCGTCTGGCTGGCGGCCGCCATCTGCGCGCTGATCGCCCGGCCGATCTTCCTGCGCCCGGCCTGAATGGTCCGGCCGCAAAATCGCCCGACTTCGCAACCACGACCTCGGGCCGACCGGGAAAACCCGATCGAATCCGTTAACGTCCCATCAAGGTTAATGCATCATTTTGCTCTCCAGTGGGGTCTGTAGCGTTCCTGGAGAGAGTTCCGTGCATCGACGTGTGTTGAAGCGGCTGGTTGCCGCCGCCGGTGAGAGAAAACGTGGCTTTCTGGGTCCGCTCGTCATCGGTTTCGGCATCTGGATCGGCTTTCCGACCGTCGCCGCCTATCAGGACATGACGAGCCTCGTTTCCGGCCTCGAAGCATCGAGCACGCGCTGGAATTCCTATGTCGAGAAATCCGTTGCCGGCTCGACCCATGCGGCTGAGATGCCCTTTGTCGATTCCGATGTCACCGGCTCCATTTCCGGATCGGGCGTCCACCTGGCCGGTGTCGGCAACGTGTCGTTTCGCGGCAAGGGCGGCAAGGTCAGCGCCACGCCCGATGAGGACCGCGTCGTGCGCGCCGAGAAGAAAGGGCGCATCGTCCAGATGTCTCCCGTCGCACCGCCAAAGAACTTCAACGCCGGCTCGATCTTCGAGCGCACCTCCTCCTTGCTCCGGCCCAGCATGGACAGCGGCCTGAAAATGGCTTTCGCCAAGCCGCAGATCAAAGGCAAGGAAATCCAGATCGCCGCCGCATTCCATGTGCGCGAGGACAAGAAGCCGGATCCCGGCATGCCGGCCATGCTGGCGGCGCTGGTCAACAACGACCATCCGGATGTGCTGGCCACCGCCTATGCGCAATCCGAGCCGGACTATGCCAAGGCATCGCCCTTCGAGGCCCTGCTTCAGGACGAGCAGCCCAATGAGGGCCGCTTCATTCCGCCGATGGCCAAGGGCGATCATTCGTGGATCCAGAACCCGCTGCCGGCGAGTGTCTTCTCCAAGAAGGAGCAGGCATGCCTTGCCAACGGAATCTATTTCGAGGCGAGGAGCGAATCCGTGCGCGGCCAGGCCGCTGTCGCCCAGGTCATCCTCAACCGCGTCCGCAATCCGACCTATCCGAATTCGATCTGCGGCGTCGTCTACCAGAACGACAGCTGGTTCAACCGTTGCCAGTTCTCCTTCGCCTGCGACGGCAGGAAGAAGCGCATCGATAGCCCAGCCGCCTACAAGACCGCCCAGGAGATCGCCATGGCCGTCACCGCCGGCAAGATCTTCATTCCGGAAGTCGGATCGTCGACCCACTACTATGCCCAATATGTCCATCCCGGCTGGGCGCGCACGATGCAGAAGATGACCAAGATCGGCCTGCATATCTTCTATCGGACCTATGGCGGCGGCTGGAGCTGAGTGCGGAGCAGCCGCTGATCCTTGATGTGGCGCGCAGCCGATCAAAGAGCCATTGCGCGGGGGATTCGCGCCATGCATCCTCGTCATCCTGGCGGGCACGATGTCGCACCTTCGTAATTCATTGATTTCATTGCCTAAAATACATGGCAATGAACTTCCGCCCGTGGCTTGACGGGCGCAAACCCTCTAACTATGTTGCCGGCGACTTTAGAAGCGGACGGACGGTGACGGTCTGACCGGGCAGGGGGGTTGCGATGGCCGACAAGAATGGGCCAGACGGAACCGGAGAAACCGGCCGCGGCAATCAGCATGAACCCGACATCCGCGACGACGATCTTGAGCGCCGCCGCCGTGACCTTGAAGCTTCGCTTGCGACAAGGCGGCCGGGCCGGCTCGAGGGGAAAGACGACGCGAAAGCGGGCAGTGTGGCCGGTTATGGTCAGGCGCTCAAACTCTCCAGCGAGTTTATCGCCGGGGTGGTGGTGGGTGCCGGCATCGGCTGGGTCATCGACCGTCTGGCGGGGACATCGCCATGGGGTCTGATCGTGTTTCTGCTGCTTGGTTTTGGCGCCGGAGTGCTCAATGTGATGCGTTCCGCCGGCGTCGTGGCAGAATTTGGACAGGGCGATAAATCGCGCCGTGGCCAAGACGACAAGAAATGACCGCGCACCATGTGCGGTAATGGTAACGAGGCCGTACGCGGCATTGACGGGGTTTGAACGTGGCAGCTGACAAGGTCGATCCGATCCACCAGTTCCATATCAACAAGCTGATTCCGATCGACATCGGCGGCTATGACCTGTCTTTCACCAATTCGGCGCTGTTCATGGTCGCAACCGTGATCGTCGCGGCTGGATTCCTGTTTCTCACGACGTCGAGCCGCAGCCTGGTTCCCGGGCGGCTTCAGTCGGTCTCCGAGATGGCGTACGAGTTTGTCGGCAACATGTTGCGCGACGCCGCCGGCACGCAGGGCATGAAGTTCTTCCCTCTCGTGTTCTCGCTGTTCATGTTCGTGCTCGTCGCCAATCTGCTTGGCCTGTTCCCCTATTTCTTCACCGTCACCAGCCACATCATCGTCACCTTCGGCCTTGCCGTGCTGGTGATCGCAACCGTGGTCGTCTACGGCTTCATGAAGCATGGTCTTGGCTTCCTGAAACTGTTCGTGCCGCACGGCGTGCCGGTCTTCCTGCTGCCTCTCGTGGTGCTGATCGAAGTGATCTCCTTCGTGTCGCGCCCGGTCAGCCTCTCGGTTCGTCTGTTCGCCAACATGCTCGCCGGCCACATCACGCTGAAAGTGTTCTCCGGCTTCGTCGTCAGCCTGAGCGCGCTCGGCGCGGTTGGCGTCGCCGGCTCGATCCTGCCTCTGGCGATGGCGGTGGCGCTGACGGCACTGGAACTGCTGGTCGCCTTCCTGCAGGCCTACGTCTTTGCCGTGTTGACCTGCATGTATCTCAACGACGCCCTGCATCCAGGGCACTAGGTCCAAAAGTTTCCGGCCCAAAGATTTCCAACATTGGCGCCGGATGGAATCGCAACGGAATTTTAGATCCAAAGGAGTTGAACAAATGGACGCAGAAGCAGCAAAGTACATCGGCGCCGGCATCGCTTGCCTGGGCATGGGTGGCGCGGGCATTGGCCTCGGCAACATCTTCGGCAGCTACCTGGCGGGCGCACTGCGCAACCCTTCGGCCGCCGATGGCCAGTTCGGCCGTCTGATCTTCGGCTTTGCCGTGACCGAAGCTCTGGGCATCTTCTCGCTTCTCATCGCGCTTCTGGCCCTGTTCGGCTGAGCACTCGGGAAGATTGGACAGGCCGGCCGCGCAAGCGGCGGGCCTGAATTTCGGGGATAGTCCATGTTCGTGACATCTGCCTTTGCGCAAGAGTCCGCGCCATCAGCCGATACCAGCCACGCTGCGACGGAAGGCGACACGCATTCCGGCACCAGCGTGCCTGCTGAAGCGCATGGCACGTTTCCGCCATTCGATCCGGCGACGTTCCCGTCGCAGCTTCTGTGGCTGGCGATCACCTTCGGGCTGTTCTATCTCTTCCTGAAGCGGGTGGTGATGCCGCGCGTCGGCGGCATCATCGATGTGCGCAACGATCGCATCACGCAGGACCTCGATCAGGCGGCCAGGTTGAAGGGCGAGGCCGACGCCGCCGTTGCTGCCTACGAGCAGGAACTGGCGGAAGCCAAGACCAAGGCCAACGCGATCGGCCAGCAGGCCAACGACGCTGCCAAGGCCGAGGCCGACACCGCTCGCAAGAAGGTCGAGGCCGCGCTCGACGCGAAGCTTGGCGAAGCCGAAGCCCGCATTTCTTCCATCAAGGCCAATGCCATGAAGGAAGTCGGCAGCATCGCCGAGGACACCGCTTCGGCGATCGTCGAGGCTCTGGTTGGCGGCAAGGCCAGCAAGGCCGAGATCGCGGCCGCGGTCAAATCCGTGGCCCGGTGAGGAGCGCATCATGGATTACACATCTCTCGCGACGCTCTGGGCCACGATAGCCCTGATCATCTTCCTCGGCGTTGCCGTCTACATCAAGGTGCCTGGCATGATCGCCAAGGCGCTCGACGCCCGTGCCGCCAGGATCAGCAATGAACTGGACGAAGCGCGCCGGCTGCGCGAGGAGGCCCAGCAGCTGCTCGGCCAGTACCAGCGCAAGCGCAAGGAAGCCGAGCAGGAGGCCGCCGACATCGTCGCTGCCGCCAAGCGCGAAGCCGACATGCTTGCCGCCGACGCGCATAAGAAGACCGAGGACTATGTCGTCAGGCGCACCGCGCTTGCCGAACAGAAGATCGGTCAGGCCGAGCGTGATGCCATCAGCGAAGTGCGCGCCAGCGCCGTCGACATCGCCGTCGAGGCAGCACGCGCGCTGCTTGCCGGCAAGATCGACGCCAAGGCCGGTGCAGATCTGTTCAAGGCTTCGCTCGCGGACGTGAAGTCGAAGCTGAATTAGGCGGTTCGTCTAGCCAGTCATCGAAAGCCGCCCGGGCAACCCGGCGGCTTTTTTGTTGCGGCGCTGAAGCTGCCAATCTCCCCCCTCGTGGGGGAGATGCCCGGCAGGGCAGAGGGGGGGGCGTGAAGGAACGCTAACCTTTGTTGTCCTAAGGTCTATCGGGACAAGCCTGAGGGCATAACTGCAATCGATTGAGAGGCCGGCGGGACAGCGCCCCCCTCTGTCCTACCGGACATCTCCCCCACAAGGGGGGAGATTGGCTTGTCGTCGTCGTCGCTCAATCCAGCCCGGCGAAGCTCTCTTCTTCCACCACGTCCACCTCGGCCCCACCCAGCCGGAATGGCGCAAACGACACGCGGTGCAGCCGCGCCACCGGGCCATGCGCTTCGATCGCGGTGCGATGGCGAACCGTGGCGTAGCCCATATGGACTTCGAACCCGTAGCGGTCGTGATGGTTGCCGCAGCCGCACATCATGCGGTCGCGCATCACCTTGGCGACGATCGAGGCGGCGGCGATCGACTGCGAACGCTGGTCGCCCTTGATCAGCGCGCGCCCTTCACAAGGCAGTCCCGGCGGCACGTCGCGTCCATCGGCAAGCGCAAGCTTCGGCCGGATCGACAGCCCTACCAGCGCGCGCCGCATGGCTTCCAGGCTTGCCTTGAGGATGTTGCTGCCGTCGATGCCCTCGGCGCTGATGGAGGCCATCGAGACCGCCTGTGCGGAGCCGAGAATGCGCAGGAACAGGGCCTCACGCTGTAAATGGCTGAGGCGTTTGGAATCGTCGAGGCCGTCGGGAATGTTGGCGGGATCGAGCACCACCGCTGCGGCGACCACCGGCCCGGCCAGGGGGCCGCGGCCTGCCTCGTCCATCCCGGCGACCGGCCACAGGCCCTCCGCCATCGCCTTCGTCTCGAAGGAGAAGTCGGGCTTCTCGATGATCTCAAAGAGAGGCGGAGAATCAGAACGCGCGCGAGCCATGTTGCGGCGAGGTTCGCATCGGCTCCGATTCTCCGCAAGTCCCTCCGGGTCGGGTGGGGCGCCGGACCGGGAGGGCACCGTCTGCAGGCCGGGGCAGGCCGGACGGGATTCTTGGTGCGCGACGGATCAAACCATCGCGACGAATTGTCTCTTCAAAGCAGCGTCAGTTGCACCTGGTCTTTCCCGGCGGCAACGAACTGATCGGTCCGCAGCGTGCGCCGTTCGGCATTGAGACCAAGCCGCTTGGCTGTGATCTCGAAGCGCCGGCCGATCTGCCAGGCATAGGGACCGGCGCCCTTCATGCGCTTGCCCCATTCCGAATCGTAGTCCTTGCCGTCACGCATGGAGCGGACAAGCGACATCACATGGCGGTAACGGTCGGGATAATGGCGCAGCAGCCAGTCCTTGAAGATCGGGCTGACCTCCAGCGGCAGCCGCAGGATCACATAACCCGCCTCGCGCGCGCCGGCCGCACGTGCCGAATCGAGGATGCGTTCCATCTCCGGATCGGTCAGGCCCGGAATGATCGGAGCCACCATGACCGACGCCGGAATGCCGGCATCCGAAAGCTGCCGGATCGCTTCCAGCCGCTTGGTCGGCGTCGACGCGCGCGGCTCCATGGTGCGCGCCAGCATGCGGTCGAGCGTCGTCACCGACAGCGCCACCTTGGCGAGCCCTCGTTCGGCCATGCGCGACAGGATATCGATATCGCGCGTCACCAGGGCGGACTTTGTCACGATGCCGACCGGATGGCCGCGCGCTTCCAGCACTTCGAGGATTTCGCGCATGATCCGGTATTGCTTCTCGATCGGCTGGTAGGGGTCGGTGTTGGTGCCGATGGCGATGGTGCGCGGCTGATAGCTGTCCTTCGAAAGCTCCTTGTCGAGCAAGCGCGCCGCATCAGGTTTGGCGAACAGCTTCGATTCGAAATCCAGACCCGGCGACAGGCCCATGAACGCGTGCGTCGGGCGGGCAAAGCAATAGACGCAGCCATGCTCGCAGCCGCGATAAGGGTTGATGGAACGGTCGAAGGAAATGTCGGGCGATTCGTTGCGGGTGATGATGGTGCGCGGCTTCTCGACCTGCACTTCGGTCTTGAAGGGGGGCAGTTCTTCCAGCGAATTCCAGCCATCGTCGAACACGTGCCGGCTGACTGGCTCGAATCGGCCGGACGGGTTGATGCCGGCCGACCTGCCGCGGTTGCGGTCCGGGCGGACACGCATGCCGCTCTGCTCGACCATCGCATTGGCCATCTCGGCTCTTCCTGCTCCGAAAGCTGCAATGTCGGCGCGCACGATCTGTTCCATTTTCGCCCGCTCCCAGGGACTGTCCGTGTTGTGTCGAATCGCTCTGTTCATGAAATTATTCCTATTTCATCGATGAGAACAAAGCAAGAACTTTCTATGGTGCGATGCAAAACTGGCGCTGTCCGGTGCTTTCCGCTATTCGGCTAAGGATGCTCAGTGTTCTCATCGAAACCCGCAATGACGAGGAGGGCCTCGCCCGCACGCTCGCCTCGCTGATTGGCGGCGCGGTCGAAGGCGTGGTGCGTGAAGTCATCGTCTGCGACACAGGCTCCACCGACCAGACGCATCGTGTGGCCGAGCATGCCGGCTGTCAGTACGTGACCGGCGGTGTCGCTGCCGGCATCCGCCAGGCCAAGGGGGACTGGTTGCTGCTCCTGGAACCGGGCGCGCGGTTGGTGGAGGGCTGGATCGATGAGGTTGTCGCGCATACGGCCAGGCAGACCATGGCCGCACGATTTTCGCGCACGCGGGCCAGCCGCACGCCATTCCTGGCACGGGTCTTTTCGGGAAACCGCGCCCTGGCCGACGGATTGCTGATCAGCAAGCGTCAGGCGGCGGCCGCGGCCAAGAGTGCCGGCAGTGCTGAGGCCATCGCCCGCGGCCTCGCAACGAAGCGGCTCGACGCCGAGATCTGGATGGCGCCCGCCAAGCAGGAACGCCGCTCCTCGACATGATTTTTTGCAGCTGCTCAGGCCATTGTGCATTGCACAAAATCTGACGCGGGGTTAGCTTCCGTTCAAGCGGGAATTGGGTTTGGGACATGCCGAGTGGCGAGCACCGATGCGGCATCGGTGGTGCTCTCATAGCCGAGGACCCAATGAAGCTTTCAACCCCCGACACATCCGGCGCGGCCAGTCTCGAGGCTATTGCGCGCGACGGCAGTCTGTTGCGACGCATCGCGGTGCGCATTCCGACCTATCTCAAGGACCTGCGCGAAAACCCCGCCTGGCTGCCGATGTTCGTGCTGGCGCGCACAATGCCTGGACGCCGCATGCATTGGCTGGGCGCAAAACGCGCCCGCCCGGTCGCCAATGCCGGGGATACGATGTTTGCCGGTGTCGAACGGGGAGCGGTCGTCGATGCGTTGCGCTCCGACGGGCTGTTCTCAGGCTTGGTCCTGCCGCCTGATATCCATGAAGAGATCGCCGACTTCGCCGGGCGCACGCCTTGCTTCGGCAATTTCGACCGCCGTCTCGAATTCATGCCGGGGGAACATGCCGAGGCCGAGAAACGCCTTGGCCGCTCGCTGCTCAGCGGGCATTTTTTCGAGCGCATCCTCGACTGCCCGGCGGCGCTTGCCATCCAGCGCGATCCGCTGCTTCTGGATATTGCCGCGCACTATCTCGGCGGCCAGGCAAAACTGATCACGACGCGCGTCTGGTGGAGTTTTCCAACCGGTGCCGCTTCGGATGCCGACAAGAACCTCGCCTCGCTCGGCAAGTATCATTTCGACCTCGATGATTGGCGCATGCTGAAATTCTTCTTCTACCTCAAGCCGGTCGACGCCGACACCGGTCCGCATGTCTATGTCAGGGGCAGCCACAAGCGCCGCAGCCTCAAGCACCAGCTCACGCTTCTGGTTGGCCACCCCGCGCAACAGGTCCTGGATGTCTATGGCGAGCAGAGCCCGGTGACGCTGACCGGCGAGGCCGGTCTCGGTTTCGTCGAGGACCCTTTTGGCTTCCATATGGGCACCGTGCCGGCACGCACGCCGCGACTGATGATGGAAGTCGGCTTCGGCGTGTCGCCGCCGTCGCGCCGGCGGTTTCATGGCGAACCGGTCATCCGCTGAGAGCGACGCTTGCCTCGGCTTTACGGAGCTGATTTGCCGCGCCGTAAATGCTCGTCCAGGCGCGGCATGATCTCGACGAAGTTGCACGGCATATGCCGGTAGTCGAGCTGTGCCTTCAGGATGCCGTCCCACGCGTCCTTGCAGGCGCCTGGCGAACCCGGCAGCACGAAGACGAAGGTGGCGTTGACGATGCCGCCGGTCGCCCGGCTCTGGATCGTCGAGGTGCCGATCTTGTCGTAGGAGATCCGGTGGAACACTTCCGAAAAGCCATCCATGCGCTTTTCGAAGATCGGCTCCAGCGCGTCCGGCGTCACGTCACGCCCGGTGAAGCCGGTGCCGCCGGTGGTGATGACGACATCGATATTCTTGTCCCGCGACCACGCCAGAACCGTGTCGCGGATTTTTTCCCGATCGTCGGTGACGATATCGCGGGCCGCCAGCATATGGCCGGCCTCGGTGATGCGGTCGGCCAGGGTCTGGCCGGATTTGTCGTCGGCGAGGCTGCGCGTATCTGAAACGGTCAGCACCGCGATGCGCACGGGAATGAAGGAGCGGCTCTCGTCAATTCTGGCCATCAGATCCCTCCGATGCGATGCTGCGCGTCGCCGCGACGAACCAGTCGGGCTGGCGGCCGCGGATTTCGGCGGCGGCGCGCTTGGCGACATTGCCGGTCTCGAACAGGCCGAAGCAGGTGGCGCCGGACCCGGACATCCGTGAAAAACCCGATCCGGCCTTGTTCAGCCAGGAAAGCGCCCTGCCGATCGCGGGCTGCATCGCCAGCGCGGCGGGCTCGAGATCGTTGCGGGTGATCTCCAGCCAGTTGCGCAGGCTGTGGAAATCGATGCTGCGCGGCAGCGGCGGCAAGGCTTCGTTGTCACGACGCGAAAGCGCTGCGAAGACCTCGGCCGTCGAGACCGGCATGCCTGGATTGACCAGCACCAGCCCAAGCGCCGAAAAATCCGGCACCATCGACAGGTCATCCCCGATGCCGCGCGCGACCAGAGGTCTGGCCGCCAGGCACATCGGCACATCGGCGCCGAGCGAGAGGCCGATCCGCGCCAGCTCTGCGCCATCGATATCCAGGCCCCATGTCTCCACCAGTCCGCGCAGCACCGTCGCCGCGTCGCTCGAACCGCCGCCGACGCCGGAGGCAGCCGGCAGGTTCTTTTCCAGCCGGATAGCGACCGGCGGTGTTCTCTCGTGTCCGACCGCCTGTCGCAGGGCATCGCGCGCCCTAGGCACCAGATTGCTGGCGTCGAGAGGAACCGCCGGGGCGTAGCGGCCGGACACGGTAAATTCATCGCTGTCGGCAGGCGCGATTTCGACCCTGTCGCCAAACCGCGTGAACACCGCCAGGCTCTCGATCAGATGATAGCCGTCAGGTCGCCTGCCGGTGACATGCAGCGCAAGATTGATCTTGGCGTGCGCGTGCCAGCTACGCGACCCGATGTCGGTGTCCACAATGGTCTGCGAAATGGTGCTCAGTCCTTGGCCAGCCGGTACTCGCCGGTCTTCGGATCCTTGACCAAAGTGCCCATCGCGCCGTTGGCCGTCTGCTTTTCGGTACGCCGCACCTTGGCGGTCACGCGCTCGGCTTCCCTAATGAAGGTGCGGTAGCCGAAATAGGCGGCGACGCCAACGACGGCGAAGAAAATGATCTGCGGCATGCCAAAACTCCTCCCACGCTGGGCCGGCGAAGGCGGCCGGTCGGGTCGGTTAAGCTCTCATGCTAGACGCTTTTGCCGGGTTTTCAAAGCCCGAAGCGAGACCACAATGCGCGCTCTTCCGCCGCATCGATCAGGCCGCTGGCGGCGGCGGCTGCGATATCAGGCGCTGAAAAGCCCCCGCTTGAGCCGAACAGGCCGAAACGGCTGAGGAAACCGCGCGGCGCCGTGATCAGCCTGAGCTGGGTTTTTGCCCCGAAACGGGTCTTGAGCACCGTGCGCATGTCGCCGAGCGCATCGACCAGGCCGAGTTCAAGGCCCTTGATGCCGGTCCAGAACAGGCCGGTGAACAGGTCCGGGTCGTCTTTCAGTTTCGAGCCGCGCCGCTCCTTGACGAGGTCGATGAACGTGCCGTGCACCTCGAGCTGCAGCGCCTTCAGCCGCTCGACATCTTCCTTTTTCTCGGGCTTGAACGGGTCGAGCACCGCCTTGTTCTGGCCGGCGGTGTGGACGCGTCGCTCGATGCCGATCTTCTTCATCAGTTCCGGGAAGCCGAACGAAGCCGAGACCACGCCGATCGACCCGACGATGGAGGATGGGTCGGCGAAGATCTCATCACCGGCAACCGCGATCATGTAGCCACCCGACGCCGCCACGTCTTCGACGAAGACCAGTACCTTTCTGTTCTTTTCCGTGGCCAGGTCACGGATGCGCTTGAAGATCAGCCGCGACTGCACCGGCGAGCCGCCGGGCGAATTGATCGAGATGGCGACTGCCGGGGCGTCGTAGGAAAACGCCTTCTCAATGAGGCCAGCGGTGGAGGCCAGCGACAGGCTCGGCCGGAACTGGCCACCGCCTGCCATGATGGTGCCGTGCAGCCGGATGACCGGAATGGTGACGACGGTGGAGCGCCAGGATTTCGGCAGCAGGCGGTTGATAAGGCGTTTCACGAGGGCGTGGTCTCCGGTCGATAGGTTGCAGGCATGTAGGGATTTCCCGGCCAACGGCAATGTGGCCAGGCAGAATAGCTCAATCTCCGAACAGCGAGGCGAGGCCGTTGGTGATCATTTCGCTGCGCTCGTCGGGGCCGTTGCCTGATTGCGCGTGCAGCATCAGGGGCGGGCGGATGGCAAGCTTTCCCCGTGCCCCGAGCGCTGCCCGCACAACGATGCGGATTGCCGCGGCGTCTGGGCGAGGGTGGACGGCGAGCATTTCGGCATCGCCGAAGCGCCCTGCGATCGCATCGAGAATGGCGCCGAGCTGTTCGGGGCGGGCGATCACGGCAAGCCCGCCGCGCGGCCTGACCACCGCCGCCGCACTGCGGATCCAGCTCTCGAACACCCCGTCCTCCATGACATGGGCCTCTTTTCTGAGGCGATCGGGGGAGGCGCGGTCCCGGGGAGCGTTGAAGGGCGGGTTCATGATGACGAAGTCGAAATCATTGTCGGCGAGGCCGGCGGCCGCCCGCGCCCGGCCCGATACGGTGACATCGGCGACCAGCACGGAGGCGCGATCGCTCAGATGGGCATTGCCGGGATGGGCAAGGGTGGCTGCCGCGAAGGCCGCCATTTCCGGCGCGCGTTCGACAAGCACCGCCTCAGCGGCCGGGCAGCGCGACAGCACCGCCAGGCCGGCGGCCCCGGCACCGGCACCGAAATCGGCGAGACGACCGGCAAGAGAGGACGGCACGGAGGCCGCCAGCATCATCGCATCCATGCCGGCGCGATGACCGCCTTGCTTGGGCTGCACCAGCCAGAACCGGCCGCGATGGAAAGCGTCGACCGTATGGGCCGGCGTGTCCGGGACAAGGGCGGCGGGCGCGGCGGACATTATCTTCCGCGGATTTCGTTGGCGATGCCGGCATCCGTCAGGATGCGCCGTGCCGCGTCGGCCTGGTCGGCGTCGACCATGACGCGCTTCTGCAAAAGGCCGATCGACCCTTCGAGAATGCTCATATTCTGGTCGGCGACAAAGCAGGCAATGCCGGCGTCGCGCATCAGCGATTCGACAAAGGAAATGATCACGGCATCGTTGGTGCGGACTAGTTCTATCATCGTATGAAACTCGCAGTTTGCGCTATTGATGTAAACGGGCAGGGGATTCCGGGGCAGAGCCGTTCCCTTGGGGGTCGTTGACATTCTGTCGCCGCCGCCGCGCCAATTCGCCACTTGCCGTGCCCATGTCCGCCGCCCTAGAGTCCATACAGGGACTAAGGGTGCCGTCGCACGCTCTATACCAAGACGGGAGTGATTGTCGTGGGTGTCGTTCTCAACATCGAAAACGGGAAGCGGGAGCCCGCCTCCATCAAGGATCTGATCGATCTGACTGCCGCCGATATGGGGCGCGTCAATGAATTGATCCTGTCCAAGGCCGGCTCCGACGTCGAGATGATCCCGGAGGTCGCCAACCATCTGATCTCGTCCGGCGGCAAACGGCTGCGGCCGATGCTGACGCTGGCCGCAGCCCAGATGTTCGGCTATGCCGGCGAGGGCCACGTCAAGCTCGCCACCTCGGTCGAATTCATGCACACCGCGACGCTTCTGCACGACGATGTCGTCGACGAGAGCGGCATGCGCCGCGGCAAGAAGACCGCCCGCATGATCTGGGGCAACCAGGCAAGCGTTCTGGTCGGCGACTTCCTGCTCGGCCAGGCCTTCCGCATGATGGTCGATGTCGGCTCGCTCGAAGCGCTCGATATCCTGTCGAGTGCGGCCTCCATCATCGCCGAGGGCGAGGTCATGCAGCTCGCCGCCGCCAAGAACCTCGAAACCACCGAGGACGAGCATTTCGCCGTCATCAAGGCCAAGACCGCCGCACTTTTTTCGGCTGCTGCCGAGGTCGGCCCGGTCATCGCCCAGGCGACGCGCAACGATCGCGCCGCGCTGCGCTCCTATGGCATGAATCTCGGCCTGGCCTTCCAGCTGATCGACGACGCGCTGGACTATGGCGGCACCAGCAAGGATCTGGGCAAGAATGTCGGCGACGATTTCCGCGAGGGCAAGGTGACGCTTCCGGTCATTCTCGCCTATCGGCGCGGCACCAAGGCCGAGCGCACCTTCTGGAAGCGCGCCATCGAGGACAATGTCGCCGATGACGCCGGCCTGGAAAAGGCGACCGGCCTGATGACCCGCCACGGCGCCATTGCCGACACGATCGGACGCGCCCGCCATTTCGGCGAGATTGCCCGCGACGCGCTGGCGCCGCTCGAAGCGACGCCGCAGAAATCGGCGCTGATCGACGTCATCGATTTCTGCATCAGCCGGGTCAACTAAAGGCTGGACTTTCGCGACGCTACCTCTGGCCTGCGCTAAGAGGAAGTTTAGGAATTCGGTCCCGCCGTCTCGACAAGCCGCCCTGCCGCAAATTATCTATAAAACATGGCAAAGGGCACAGACGACACCATCGCGGTGCGCATCAGCAAGGTTCTGGCGGACCGCATCATTTCCGGTGCGATCGAGCCGGGGGCCAGGCTTCGGCAGGATCATATCGCCGAAGAATTCCAAACCAGCCATGTTCCGGTGCGCGAGGCCTTCCGCCGCCTCGAGGCGCAAGGGCTGGCCAACGGCGAGCCGCGCCGCGGCGTGCGTGTCGCGTCTTTCGATCTGGGCGAGGTCAAGGAAGTCGCCGAAATGCGCGCCGCCCTTGAAGTGCTGGCGCTGCGCCACGCCGCGCCGCATCTGACATCGGCCATTCTCGATCTCGCCGATGAGGCGACCAAGGCCGGCGACAAGTCCCGCGATGTCAGGTCGTGGGAGGAAGCCAACCGCGCCTTCCACCGCTTGATCCTCGCGCCATGCGGCATGCCGCGCCTGCTCGCCACCATCGACGATCTGCACGCGGCAAGCGCCCGTTTCCTGTTCGCGGCATGGCGTTCGGAGTGGGAGACGCGCACCGATCAGGACCATCGCGCGATCCTCGCCGCCTTGCGGCAGGGAAACACCGAATCGGCGGCCGTCACACTGGGGCGGCACGTCCAATGGATTGGCCGCAAGCCGGTAAGGACGGCCTCAGGGACCACGCGCGAAGCCTTCGCCATCGTAGGTTAGACGGCCTCCGCCAAAGCCAGGGCTTGCAATCTCCAGGGAAGTGTGGATTCGATAATAGATCGAAAACAGAAATTATCTATAATTTGAAATCGATCGAAGGAATCCCAATGGCAGACGTCGCATTCTCACCCAGCAAGCCGTCGTTCAGTCCGCTCCGGCTTCAGGATCGTTCCCTTGCCTGGCAGGTCGGAGCCGTCGTGCTCGGCACCCTGTTCCTGACGCTGTCATCCTACGTCGAAGTGCCGATGGTGCCGGTCCCGGTGACGATGCAGACCTTCGCGGTGACACTGATCGGCGCGCTCTATGGCTGGCGGCTTGGCGCGCTCACCATCGCCGCCTGGCTGGTCGAGGGTGCGGTCGGCTTTCCGGTTCTGTCCGGAGGGGCAGCGGGTGCGGCGCATTTCGTCGGGCCGACGGCTGGCTATCTCTTCGCCTTCCCGCTTGTCGGCGCACTGGTCGGCTGGCTGGCCGAACGCGGCTGGAACGGCAAAAGGGTGATGCTTGCCTTCGTCGCCATGCTGCTTGGCAACCTTGCCTGCCTCGTGCTGGGCACAGCATGGCTTGCCGTCATGATTGGAGCCGAACAGGCCGTTACCTTCGGCTTCCTGCCGTTCATCGTCGGCGGCTTGCTCAAGTCGGCGCTGGGTGCCGCGACCCTCATGGCCCTTCCCGGCGGTAAGGCCAAGCTGGTCAATCCGTGACGATCAGGCTGCGCGCCCATCACCTCCTTTGCCTGCTCACCTATGTGGGCAAAGGATACAGCCCCGCCTTCACCGCCAATTATGATCGCGTCGCGGAGCGCCTGAGCCGGGGCGAGGACATCCTCCTCGTTTCCGGCCCGGACGATGTCTGCGCCCCGTTGCTTGATGAGCTGGAACCGCACTGCCTCAACGAGAGTGTCGTCGAGCGGGACCGGCTCGCCACGCAGGATGTGGGCGAGTTGCTGGCGCGGCCAATCCGCGTCGGCACCCGTCTTGATCTCGATCCTGCGATGCTGGGCCGGATGCGGCAGGCGTTTTCGGCTGGCCTTGTACGCAAGGCCTGCGGCGGCTGCGAATGGAACGAACTGTGCAGCACGATAGCGGCCGGCGGCTACAGCGACACGCTGGTGCAACGGCCTGCCTCGCCAGGCGAGGGCTGATATTGGCCCGAGCCTTAGCGGTCGAAGCGGAGCCTCAGCGTCGAATCTGTGATATATTCGGCGCCGCGTAGGGCCATGGCCGAAATCCCAAGAGCGGAAAATTGGTGCCTGTCGCCATGATTTGTTAATCGGGTGCCCGGATTGTGAATTCGAGGCGGATTGAAGCGCGACCCCAAAAAGGCCATGCTTTGCCTGGAAAGATCGAGTCTACGCCGATCCCGCTGACGCGGAGATGGCGCCTGGCTGAAAGGGATACGATGCGGCAAGGACGTGCGCGCTGGCTGACAAGGCTGGCAATTGTGACAGGCATGGCGATCTCGGCTTTGCCGGCCTATGCCAAGCAAACCACCGAACCGGTCAAGATCACGTCGTTTTCGGGCGCCTATCTGGCAGCCCGGATCGCCGAAGGCGATAACGACCTCGACAGCGCCATCGCCTACTACAAGCAAGCATTGGCCTTCGATCCGAGCGACACCGGCCTGCAGCAGAGCCTGATGCTGTCGCTGATCGCGCAAGGGCGCTTCGACGAATCCCTGGTCTATGCCGACAAGCTCAAGGAAGTGCCTGACGTCGAGCGTTTCTCGCGACTGGCGCTCGCCGTCGATTCCTTCCACAAGAAGGATTTCACCAAGGCGCAGTACTGGCTCAAGCTGTCGCTGGAATCCGATCTCGACCGGCTGATCTCCGGGGTGATGTCCGGCTGGGCGCAGCAAGGCGCCGGCGAGCCTGCCGATGCGATGGCGTCCATCGACAAGCTGCAGGGGCCGGATTGGTTCGGCCTGTTCAAGTCGTTCCACCGTGCCCTGATCGCTGATGCATCCGGCATGCCCGAAAAGGCCGAGGCGATCTACGCCGCGACCATGCAGGATACCGCCGCCGGTGGTGCCGCTCCCGAAACCTGGATGCGCAATGCCCAGGCCTACGCCTCGTTCCTGGCCCGCAAGGGCGACAAGACCAAGGCGCTGTCGGTGCTCGACCAGGCCGAGGCGTTTTCGCCTGGCAAGCTGGAAATCGTCGCCTTGCGCGACCGAATTGCAAAAGGCGACAAGATTGCGCCCCTGGTGGCCGGCCCATCCGATGGCGCCTCCGAAATCCTGCTCGACCTCGCCACCGCGCTCAACCGTGGCGGCGGCGAGCCGTTCGTTCGCCTCTATCTGCAATATGCGCTTGCTTTGAAGCCTGATAGCGACGCTGCCCTTGTGCAACTCGCTGCCGTGTCCGAGCAATTGAAGGACGGCGAAGGCGCCATCGCGCTCTATCGCCGGATCCCCGCCGGTTCGCCGCTGAAGGAGCTTTCGGACCTGCAGCTCGGCCTCAACCTTGCCGATCTCGACCGTCACGAAGAAGCGATCACTCATCTGAAGGCTTTCGTCGACGCCCATCCCAATGACATGCGCGCCTATCTGGCGCTCGGTGGCGTCTATTCCTCGAAGGAGGATTTCCGTTCGGCCGCCACACTCTACGACAAGGCTGTCGAGGCGCTGAAGACGCCGACCGCAGCCAACTGGAACATCTTCTACCAGCGCGGCATCGCCTATGAGCGCCTGAAGGAATGGCCCAAGGCCGAGCCGAACTTCCGCAAGGCGCTGGAACTGTTCCCCGACCAGCCGCAGGTGCTGAATTATCTCGGCTATTCCTGGGTCGACATGAACATGAATCTCAAGGAAGGGCTGGCGATGATTCAAAAGGCCGTCGACCTCAGGCCGAGCGACGGTTACATCGTCGATTCGCTGGGTTGGGCCTATTTCCGCCTCGGCAGGTTCGATGACGCGGTGCGCGAAATGGAACGCGCCGTGTCGCTGAAGCCGGAAGATCCGGTTCTCAACGACCACCTGGGCGATGCCTACTGGCGCGTCGGCCGCAAGCTGGAAGCCACCTTCCAGTGGAACCAGGCTCGCGACCTGAAGCCGGATCCCGATGTGCTGGCCAACTTGCAGCAGAAGCTGATGAAGGGCCTGCCGCCGATCGAATCCAACACGGCGCAGGAGACCCCGAAGGTCAAGCCGGAGCCGGTGCCCGCCCCGAAGGGATGAAGTCAGCCATTTGAATTCAACGCAAACGGGGCTCTTTTCAGGGTCCCGTTTTCGTTTGAACCGCGTATCCGGCTGGCTGCCTCAGAAGAGCTTGCGATAGACGACAAAGCCGGAGTGTTCGGCGACCTTGTCGTAAAGCTTCATTGCCGTGTGATTGGTCTCATGCGTCAGCCAGTATACCCGGCCTGAACCGGCTGCCCGGGCGCGCTCGTAGACGCCCTCGATCAGCGCCCGTCCGATGCCTTTGCCACGCGATGCCTGCGTGGTGAAAAGGTCCTGCAGATAGCAATTGGGCGCGATCGCCGTTGTGCTGCGATGGAAGAGATAATGCACGAGGCCGAAAAGCCGTCCCTCGCTTTCGGCCACCAGCGCGTGGACCGGCTCATAGGCATCGAAGAAACGCGACCATGTCATCTGGGTAATCTCACCCGGCAGGGCCGTTTCGCCCGAGCGGCCATAAAATGCATTGTAGCCGTCCCACAGCGGCAGCCATTGCTCGAAATCCTGTCGCGCAACGGGGCGGATGACGATCGGGCTGGGCATGGCTGGAACCTGTTGTCGTTGCTGCACAGGCGAACAGAGCGCAGGCCCGAGAGATGGGCAATGGGCCAGCCCCTGCAAAGCTCTCAACATTGTCCATAATGTCGGCGCGACCGCATCGGCGTGCTTTGCTTGACGCTTCGCCGCCGTGTCTCTAGGACGTGCCGGCAAGCTAGCCTGTGCTGTCGAGGCCACCCGTGACAATTGAAATCCCCGCCCATATGCATCCCAGCCGCTCGTTCCAGGGGCTGATCCTGACCTTGCACAACTATTGGGCGGCCTATGGCTGCGTCATCCTGCAACCCTACGACATGGAAGTCGGCGCCGGCACTTTTCATCCGGCAACGACGCTGCGCGCGCTCGGCCCAAAGCGCTGGAACGCTGCCTATGTCCAGCCCTCGCGCCGCCCCAAGGACGGGCGTTATGGCGAGAACCCGAACCGGCTGCAGCATTATTACCAGTACCAGGTGATCCTGAAGCCGAACCCGCCCAACTTGCAGGAACTCTATCTCGGCTCGCTGGCGGCGATCGGCGTCGATCCGCTGCTGCACGACATCCGCTTCGTCGAGGATGATTGGGAAAGCCCGACGCTGGGCGCCTGGGGTCTCGGCTGGGAATGCTGGTGCGACGGCATGGAAGTCTCGCAGTTCACCTATTTCCAGCAGGTCTGCGGTATCGAATGCGCGCCGGTGGCCGGCGAACTCACCTACGGGCTGGAGCGGCTGGCCATGTATGTGCAGGGCGTCGACAATGTCTACGACCTCAACTTCAACGGCCGGGAAGGCGCCGACAAAGTCACCTATGGCGATGTCTTCCTGCAGGCCGAGCAGGAATATTCGCGCCACAATTTCGAACACGCCAACACGGCGATGCTTCTGCGCCACTTCGAGGACGCCGAGACCGAATGCAAGGCGCTGCTCGATGCCGGCGCGCCGGCATCGAACGACAATCTGCCGATGCACCGCATGGTTTTCCCGGCCTATGATCAGTGCATCAAGGCCAGCCATGTCTTCAACCTGCTTGACGCGCGCGGCGTGATTTCGGTCACGGAACGACAGAGCTACATCCTGCGGGTGCGCAATCTGGCGAAGGCCTGCGGTGAGGCGTTTTTGAAGACGCAGGCGGGTGGCCTGGCGGCCTGAGTCTCAGGCCCGCTTCGTCATCTCGAAGGAAACTTTGATCGGCAATATGTTCTGGCTGCTGGCACCGTCGATTGTGCGCAATGCCTGTCGAACGCCCGGCATCGAGAAGGCACCGTGAGCCTGCGCGGTGAAGCAGGCGCCGAGTGCGAGGATCTGCAGAAGTCTGGATGCCGTTTTCATGGTCGTTGAGCCAAATGTTCCCTGCCTGAGCGTGGGTCGCTTCAGCGCTGCGTTCGGTTCATGGAAATCTTTGATCCAAGGACGGGTGGCGCGGTCTCGTCCCGACAGGATGGCCAAAATTTCTGGAAACGGGCGCAAATCGGCGATCCCCGTGCGGAAAGGGTGACAGCGGCCAGCCGAGTTGCTATGCCCCCGCCCGGACCATTTTGCCGCGTGAGCCCCATCCATGCCCGACCTGCTTCTAGAACTCCGCTCGGAAGAGATTCCCGCCCGCATGCAGCGCAAGGCGGCTGGCGATCTCAGGAAGATGCTGACCGACAGCCTGGTCGAGGCGGGGCTGACCTATGAGGCGGCGCGCGAGTACTGGACGCCGCGGCGGCTGACCCTCGACATCAGGGGTCTCACCGCGCGCTCGAAGGATATAAACGAGGAGATCAAGGGGCCTTCGACATCGGCGCCCGAACAGGCGGTCCAAGGCTTCCTGCGCAAGGCCGGACTTTCCTCGATCGCCGAGGCGCATGTCCATTCCGATCCGAAGAAGGGCGATTTTTATGTCGCCCACATTTCGAAGCCGGGCAGGGCGGCCGAACAGATCATCGCCGAACTGGTGCCAGGCATCATCCGCAATTTTCCGTGGCCGAAATCGATGCGCTGGGGGCCGTCTTCGGCCAAGCCCGGTTCACTGCGCTGGGTGCGCCCGCTGCAATCGATCCTGTGCACGTTCGGCCCGGAGACAGAGGAGCCTGTCGTGATCGATTTCGAGATCGACGGCATCCGCTCCGGCAACATCACCTATGGCCACCGCTTCCATGCGCCTGATGCCATCACGGTGCGCCGCTTCGACGACTATGTTTCCAAGCTGGAAGCGGCCAAGGTCGTGCTCGATGCCGACCGGCGCAAGGAGATCATCCTTGCCGATGCCCGCAATCTCGCCTTCGCCAACGGGCTTGATCTGGTCGAGGACGAAGGGTTGCTGGAGGAGGTGTCCGGACTGGTCGAATGGCCGGTCGTGCTGATGGGCGAGTTCGAGGAGGCATTCCTTGCCATTCCAGCCGAAGTGATCCGACTGACCATCCGCGCCAACCAGAAGTGCTTTGTGACGCGGCCGCAGGGTGTCGACGACGCGCTTTCCAATCGCTTCATTCTAACCGCCAACATCGAAGCCAGGGATGGCGGCAAGGAGATCGCCCACGGCAACGGCAAGGTGGTGCGCGCCCGCCTGTCCGACGCGCTTTATTTCTGGACGACCGACCAGGGCGATTTGCCTGACCTGGCTGAGCTCGAGGCATCGGCGGAAAAATTCGGGCTTGATCTCAAGAAGCCGCTCGACCAGCGCATGGCCCGCCTCGACCATCTCGGCGTGACTTTCCACGCCAAGCTCGGCACGCAGGGCGAACGGGTGGAGCGGATCAAGCGATTGGCGGAAGAACTGGCTCCGATCGTCGGCGCCGATCCCGCACTCGCGCGCCGCGCTGCCGTCTTGGCCAAGGCAGATCTCACCACTGAAGTCGTCGGCGAGTTCCCGGAACTGCAAGGCGCCATGGGCCGCAAATATGCGCTGCTTCAGGGCGAGCACGCATCGGTCGCCGCTGCAGCGGAGGAACACTACAAGCCGCAAGGCCCGTCCGATCGCGTGTCGAGCGATCCGGTTTCGATCACAGTGGCGCTTGCCGATAAGCTCGACATGCTGGTCGGTTTCTGGGCAATCGACGAAAAGCCGACTGGGTCGAAGGATCCCTATGCGCTGCGTAGAGCGGCGCTGGGTGTGGTTAGAATATTGGTCGAGAATGATATTCGACTGGCGCTGGCAGCCATCGTCGGGAAAGCGTCTGACCTTCTGTCCTTCTTCCACGACCGCCTGAAAGTCTACCTCCGCGATCAGGGCGCCCGGCACGATCTCATCGATGCCGTCATCACGCCGCAGTCCGACGACCTCTTGCAGATCGTCCGCCGCGTCGAGGCGCTCGGCGCCTTCCTCGACACCGAGGACGGCAAGAACCTGCTCGCCGGCACCAAGCGCGCGGCCAACATTCTGGCTGCCGAGGAGAAAAAGAAAACGGCGGTCGCCGAAACCGTTGAGCCGGCGCTGTTTCGCGCGGATACCGAGAAATCGCTGTTTGCGGCGGTGAACCAGGCTGAGAAGCAAGCCGGCGAAGCGATTCAAAACGATGATTTTTCCGGCGCCTTGCTGGCGCTTAGCGTGTTGCGCGAGCCGGTTGATTCATTCTTTGAGCATGTTCTTGTAAACGATGAGGATCAGGCGGTGCGTGCCAACCGCCTGGCGCTGCTCGCCCGCATCCGCGCGGCCACCGGTCAGGTCGCGGATTTCTCCAGGATCGCAGGTTAAGGCGAAGAAAATATTCTCTGCTACCGGCCGTTCGAGCCGGCTTACAGTCATATGGCGATGATCTCTCCGTGGCAAAAGGGACATGTTCCCCAACCCCACGGAGGCTTCCATGAATTCCGATCACGACATCGAAGTGACAGAAGAAACCCCGGCTCCCGCCGAGACGCTTGAATCCGCTTCCGAAACCATCCTCGATCATGCCGCCGCCGCAGCGATCGAAGCCGCTGACCTGTCTGATGACGACGAAGACGGCGACGATGAAGAAGGCGAAGAGTCCACCGAAGCTGCCACGCTCTCGGATGACGACGAAGATGAAGACGAAGACGAAGACGACGCCGAGGACAGCGTGAAGGCTGAAGGCGACGAGTCCGAAGAAGAAGACGACGACGACAAGGAAGAAGCGGCCTGATCTTTTCAGCCGCCGAGTCTATCGATGGCAAGGCGGCGCTGAGGCGCCGCCTTTTCCTATCAGCCGTCCCCGAAGCCAACTGTCAGCCGCCCCGGCGACGGCCCGTCAGTTCTCGAGAATGCTGACGCGCACGCTGTTTTCGTAGACATCGACCTGGATCAGCGGTTCGCCATTGACGATGGCGCGCTTGGTCGAGGAACTCATCGCGTCGCCGCGTTCCAGCATGCGCTGCAGGTCGGCGCGCTGGTCGTTGGTCCTGAACCAGCCATCAGCCTCGTCGTCGCTGTCACGGCGGTGGAATTTATGCCAGTTGGCGCGGTCCTGCCGCACCATCTGCGCGGCATTGTCCAGCGCATAGCCGTCACTCGCCTGATGGTCGCGATCGGAAATGCGCGCGACATAGGATCCCAGCATGTCGTCGGCATGAGCCGCGACGACGCCAAGCAGTGACGCCAGCAATAGGCCTGCTCCGGTTACGATTCCAGATTTTCTCATGGACCCCCTTTACCCCTAGTGATGAAATCCCGTCTGCCAGAAATGCCTGGAACGGGGACTGCCTGGCAATGGTGCGCCGGGCGCCAGATCGCCGTCAAGTCACGCCATCGATGTCGGCTGTCTTTGAGCCGAGGCTACTTGGTGTAGCCGTTGGGAGGCATGCGCTGCCCTGCTGCCGGGGCCGGAGCGCTCGGCGGGGCGGGTTGGTTCTCGGCGTTCCCGGAGGGGGCAGCGGAAGCGGTGGCCGTTGCCGGCGCGGTGCCAGCGGCCGGCGCGGCACCGGTCGCTGGTGCAGCGGTTGGCGCGGGTGCCGGGAAATCGGGACCGGTAACGCCGCCACGGATGACCATCGGGCTTGGCTGGAAGCCGTGTCCGGTCGCGGGCTTGTCCGGGATCGCCGCTACCTTTTCATCGGTGACGTCGGGCGGCGCTTCCCCTACTGCCATCACCGACCGCGCATCGCTGGTGTTGACCGCATCGACGGTTCCAGGCTGGTTGGGAGCGCCGATCCTGACGATCGATGGTGTGGAGGATGGCGTGCCTGGAAAAACCAGGGATGATGCCTGGGCTTCGCCGGCCGCAACAGCAAGAATGATACCCAGCAGGATACGCGCAGACACCGATGTCGCTCCCCTTTGCCCAGAAGCTGTTCGATAGCAGGCCGGAATTGATGCCGGCTTTCGTGGAAACATAGCATTTTAGGGATTGATAAATCGCCAATGCTCCTGCTCGCCAACAAACGGTTACCCAACAGCCGACTTGCCCAATGGCCGCCATCGTACTACGCACCCCGCATCTGTGAGGTGACGAGAGTGGCTGAAATACTTGGCTCGGGCGAGGCGCTGGAGCGGGCGCTGGCGCTGCTCAGGGAGGGCGATGTCGTCGCCATCCCGACGGAAACCGTCTACGGGCTGGCCGGCGACGCGACCAACGGCATCGGCGTCGCGCGCATCTTCGAAGCCAAGGGGCGGCCGCGCTTCAACCCGCTGATCGCCCATGTCGCCGACATGGCGATGGCCGAGCGCCTCGCGCTGTTCGATCCGCTGTCGAAGAAACTCGCGCGCGCGTTCTGGCCCGGTCCGCTGACGCTGGTGCTGCCGCAACGGCCCGGCAACGGCATCCATCCGCTGGTCACCGCCGGGCTCGATACAATCGCCTTGCGCATGCCGAGGGGCTTTGGCGGCGATCTGATCGCCAGGCTCGGCCGCCCGCTTGCCGCGCCCAGCGCCAATTCATCCGGCAGGATCAGCGCAACGACCGCGCAAGCGGTGGCAGCCGATCTCGGTGCGCGGATAAAGCTGGTGGTCGATGGCGGCGCGACCCCGGTCGGGCTGGAATCGACGATTCTCAAGGCCGAGGGGGAAAGAATGCGGCTGCTGAGGCCCGGCGGCATCGCCGCCGAGGAGATCGAGGCGGCCATCGGCATGGAATTGTTGCGCGGCGGCACCGCCAGTATCGAGGCGCCGGGCATGCTTGCCTCGCACTATGCGCCAGGTGCCGCGATGCGGCTCAATGCCGGCACGGTCGGCGAGGGCGAGGCTTTGCTCGGCTTCGGCAGCCAACGGGCGGACGGCTGGCGCCGCGCCGAAGCCTTCCTCAATTTGTCCGAAACCGGGGACCTGCGCGAAGCGGCGAGCAATCTGTTCGCCTATATGCAGGCACTCGACCGCAGCGGCGCGCGCACCATCGCCGTCGAGCCTATTCCCTGCGACGGGCTCGGCGAAGCGATCAACGATCGGCTGTCGCGTGCAGCCGCCCCTCGTGACATCACGCAACCCGCAACATAGTTTCCCCCATGATCGAAATCACAAAGACACTCGATCCCGCCCTCATCGATCGCTTCACGGCGATCGTCGGCGACAAATATGCACTGCGTGATCAGCAGGACATCGCGCCCTACCTCATTGAGCGACGTGGGCTTTGGCACGGCGCGACGTCGCTGGTGCTGCGGCCGGGCAGCGTCGACGAGGTCAGCCGGATCATGCGGCTGGCGACCGAGACGGGAACGCCGATCGTGCCGCAAAGCGGCAACACCGGGCTGGTCGGCGCGCAGGTGCCGGACAGGTCCGGGCGCGAAATCGTCCTGTCGCTGTCGCGGCTGAACCGCATCCGCGAGATCGATGTCCTGTCCAACACGGTGACGGTCGAGGCCGGTGTCATCCTGCAGACGCTGCAGGAGGCAGTCGACGCCGCCGACCGGCTGTTCCCGCTGTCGCTGGCCGCGCAAGGCTCCTGCCAGATCGGGGGCAATCTTTCCTCCAATGCCGGCGGCACCGGCGTGCTTGCCTACGGCAATGCGCGTGAACTTTGCCTCGGTGTCGAGGTGGTGCTGCCGACCGGCGAGGTGTTCGACGACCTGCGCAAGCTGAAGAAGGACAACACCGGCTACGATCTAAAAAACCTGTTCGTCGGCGCCGAAGGCACGCTCGGCGTCATCACCGCCGCCGTGCTGAAGCTGTTCCCGAAGCCGAAGGGGCGCGAAGTCGCCTTCGTCGGCCTGTCGTCGCCCGAGGCGGCACTTTCGCTGTTCGGCCTGGCCATGGACCGTGCCGGGGCAGCACTCACCGCTTTCGAACTGATCGGCAGGCGGCCATATGATTTCACCCTGGCGCATGCCCAGGGTGTGGTGCGGCCGCTGATCGAGGACTGGCCGTGGTACGTGCTGATGCAGATTTCATCAGGCCGTTCGTCGGAAGATTCGAGAGCGTTGATCGAGGATGTGCTGTCGGCTGGCCTCGAACAGGAATTCGTCGGCGACGCCGTCATTGCCGCGAGTCTCGCGCAGGGCGATGCCTTCTGGAATTTCCGTGAGTTGCTGCCCGAGGCGCAGAAACCGGAGGGCGCCTCGATCAAGCACGACATTTCGGTGCCTATTGCCTCGATCCCGCGTTTCATCGAAGAAGCCGCCGGCGCGGTGGCGTCGGTGAGCGCCGGCGCGCGCGTGGTCTGCTTCGGCCATATGGGCGACGGCAATCTCCACTACAACATTTCCCGGCCCGTCGACGGCGACGATGAGGCGTTCCTCGCTCTCTATCACCCCATGAACAAGGCGGTGCACGATGTGGTGCGCAGCCTGCACGGTTCGATCTCGGCCGAGCATGGCATCGGCCAGTTGAAGCGCGACGAACTGATCGCCACCGCGCCGCCGATGGCGATCGATCTGATGCGAAGGGTGAAGGCCGCTTTCGATCCGGCCGGCATCATGAATCCGGGTAAGGTTATCTGATCCTTTCGACATCTTGTGGCTGGTGGGATTCCGATAACCATCCCTGAGATCAGCAAAATTTAACCGACTTTCTTAAGCGGGGCGGTAAGGAGCCCGCGCTACTGTCTCCATACAAACGAGGCCGGAAAAACCGGCCCGGAGAGAACCGGACACCGGCTCTCAGGAGACAGACAGGAAGGCCACTCTATGAACACCGGACTGAAGCCAGTCTGGGCGGGACGCAACATGCGTCTCGACCCATTCCGCCTGCCGCAAGTGGTGAGCTACGCGACTCGCGACGACTACGGCGATGTAACCTTCACCATCGACCAGCGCGGCGCCGTGATCCGCCGCTTGCTCGAGATGAGCGGCCTGCCCGCGATCATCGTTCTGCCCTCCAATGCGTTCCGCGGCGTTGCCGCCCGCGCCATGGAGGATCCGGACGGCAATGTCACGGTGACCTTGGAACTCCTGCACAACGACCCGATGCTGTCGGTGCCGCTGCTGGTGGCCGACGATCTCGACGATGTCGCCGCCGACTGGCGCGCCTGGGCCGACGCTTACCGCCTGCCGATGCTGCTCATCGAATCGGACGGCGTTGCCCGCACCCTGGAAGAATCACTCGGCGCCGCCATCAAGACGCTGCCGCCGCAGGATCGGCGCAAGGGGCGGATTTCGAACACGCGCCGCCCGCGTTTCCTCGCCCGCCGCAGGGCCGGCGACCTCGGCCTCAGGCTGGTCGTCGACGGCCAGGAGATTATTTCGCGGGAGTAGGAAGGTTCTTCCTTCTCCCCCTGTGGGAGAAGGTGGCCGAGCGAAGCTCGGTCGGATGAGGGGTGTTCCAGCTTGGCAATGCCGGCGTTCCGTCACGCACCCCTCAACCGTCTTGGCGCTGCGCGCCAATCCACCTTCTCCCACAAGGGGAGAAGGAAGAAGCGCCGCTAAACCAGCGGCTTCAGAGCCACCCACACAGCGCCGCCGATCAGGCCGAGGAAGATCAGCCAGCCGACCTGGTTGTTCGACCTGAACAGGCGCAGGCATTGGTCCGGATTGTCGATGTCCAACACGGCGATCTGCCGCGCCATATGGGCGCCGGCGGCGATCAGCCCGGCCAGCGCCACCACCGGCGCCTGCGCCGACGCGAAGGCGATGGCGAAGCAGATCAGCGCGCCGCCATAAAGTCCGGCCAGCCAGGCCTTGGTGTTGTCGCCGAACAGGCGTGCCGTCGAGCGCACGCCGACAATGGCGTCATCTTCCTTGTCCTGGTGCGCGTAGATCGTGTCGTAGCCGATCACCCACAGGATCGAGCCGATATAGAGCATGACAGCAGGCCCATCGAGATCGCCGAACTCGACCGCCCATCCCATCAGCGCGCCCCAGGAAAAAGCAAGGCCGAGCACAAGTTGGGGCCAGTTGGTTATCCGCTTCATGAACGGGTAAATGGCTATGACCGCCAGCGAACAGATGCCGAGCAGGACGGCGAAGCTGTTGAACTGGATGAGCACCACGAGGCCGACCAGGGCCTGCAGGACGAGAAACAGCCATGCCCGCCGGCGCGTCGCCTTGCCTGACGGCAGCGGTCGCGAGCGCGTGCGCTCCACCTGGTTGTCGATGTCCTCGTCGACGAGGTCGTTGTAGGTGCAGCCGGCGCCGCGCATGGCGATGGCCCCGACCAGGAACAGCACAAGATACAAAGGCGCCGGCAGCAGTGAGAGCAGCGGGTCGCCCGGACGCGGATAGGCGCTTGCCGCCAAGGCCGCCGACCACCAGCACGGCCACAGCAGCAGTTGCCAGCCTATCGGCCTGTCCCACCGCGCAAGCTGCGCATAGGGCCATATCGAGCGCGGCAGCACGCGGTAGACCCAATGGCCGTTCGGCGCATCGGCGACACGGCCCTGGGCCGCTTTCGACTGGATGGTTTCCATGCCCATGGAGTGGCAGCAGCGGCGGAAACCGTCAAGCGGCAAGCGGAGACGCGGCGCCCGTCAGCCTTTCACGAGGCAAAGATGTCGCGGGTGGCGAACCAGTCCTTGGCCACCTCCACGAAGGCCAGCGCTGCATTCGACACACGCTGATGCGTGTCATAGGTGAGCAGGATCCGCTGCATGGGCAGCGGATCGGACAGCGGCTTGCAGATGAGCGGCAGCCCGTCATAGCTGCGGTCGCCATGCGGGCGGGTGTAGCTGACCGCAACGCCGAAGCCGTTGGCGACCATGCTCCGTTGCAGTTCGAACGAGCTTGTCGTCATGTCGGCCACAGGCGAAAGGCCGCGGCTGCGGAACAGGTCGAGCATATGCTGCCAGCTGTGCGGCTGGTCGGTGGTGATCAGCGGATAGGCGGCCAGATCGGCAAGGCTGACCGACGGGCGATCCGCCAGGGCATGGCCTGCCGGCAACAGCGCGTGCGGGCGAAGTTCACGCAGCAGGATGCGGGCGAAATGCGTCGGCAGGCTGAGATCATAAGTCAGGCCGAGATCGATGGCCGCGTCACCCAGCCGTCGACCCAGCGTCTCGAACGTCTCGTCGCGAACGACGATCTTGACGGCCGGATAGCGTTCGGAGAAGGCGCGGATCAAAGCCGGCGCGAAGAAAGGCGCCAGATCCTCGAAGCATCCCAACACCAACTCGCCGCTGACAGCCGATTTGCTTGAACCCAGGCCGATGAGTTCCTCCGTTTCGGTGAGAACCTGCCTTGCCTTGGCCACGACGGCGCGGCCGAACGATGTCGGCGACACGCCGCTTCCCCGCTGGCGGACGAACAGTTTCTGGCCGAAATTCTTTTCGACCGCGTCGATGGCCACCGAGATCGACGGCTGAGAGACGTTCAGCATCTTTGCCGCGCCGGTGACGCTGCCGTGACGCGCCACGGCAACCAGATAGCGTAGCTGCGTGAGAGTCACACTCATAGAGGCACTCTATATGTCAGATCGAAAGTTATTATTTTACCGAATGAATAGATGTTGCGATAGTGGCTTTATTCCAAGAGGAGAACGCCATGGCTTCCCGGACTGCCACCCTCGACGCCACCAGGATCGGCGCGTCCACGATTGCCGACTATCAGCGTGACGGCGCTGTTTGCATTCGCGGCGCCTTCAAGGGCTGGGTCGACACGATTGCCGCCGGCATCGAACGCAACATGCAGAACCGCAGCGCCACCGCATCCGACATAGCCAACGGTCGCGGTAGTTTCTTCGATGACTACTGCAACTGGGAGCGCATCCCCGAATTCGTCAGCCTGGTACGGGACTCACCCGCCGCCGAACTGGCGGCGGCGGTGATGCAGTCGCGCACCGCGCAGTTCTTCCATGATCATGTGCTGGTGAAGGAACCCGGCACGCAGAAGCCGACGCCCTGGCATCAGGACATCCCCTACTATTTCGTCGATGGCCAACAGACGGTGAGCTTCTGGATACCCATCGACCCGGTGAAGGAGGCGACGCTGCGGCTGATCGCCGGCTCGCACAAATGGGACAAGATGATCCTGCCGGTGCGCTGGCTCGACGATAGCAATTTCTATGCCGGCGAGGGCGACTATCTGCCGGTGCCCGATCCCGACAAGGACCCTTCGATGAAGGTGCTCGAATGGGAAATGGAGCCGGGCGACGCCATCCTGTTCGACTTCAGGACCGCGCATGGCGCGCGTGGCAATATGACCGCGGCGCGGCGTCGGGCGCTGTCGCTGCGCTGGGTCGGTGACGATGCGCGCTATGTCGAGCGGCCGGGCCGTACCTCGCCGCCCTATCACGGCCATGGCATGCAGCCGGGCGAGAGGCTGCGCGAGGACTGGTTTCCGGTGGTTTTCTCCGCCTAGCGAATCGCCAGAAAATTGGCGGCGGGGATAACGTTCCCGTGCGCAATTGCGATCTAAACACCCTGATGCCTTGACCCGTCGCCCGGAGAGCAATAGCGGGTCTCCAAGAGACTGTTTCGAAATTCGCTCTGGCGAGTCATATGGTGGTGGTTTCGAGAACCGTAGCGGAGCGGACATTTGGTCCGTGAGCTCAGTTCTACTGCACGCAGTAGAACGGGAAGCGCAGAAAACGCCATCAGATGGCCGCCAGAGCAGAATTTCGGCATCAAGAGGTGGCCATGAACGTTCTTCTTCTGGGCTCCGGCGGCCGCGAACATGCGCTCGCCTGGAAGATCGCCGCGTCGCCGCTGCTGACGAAGCTTTATGCCGCCCCCGGCAATCCGGGCATTGGCGGCGAGGCCGAACTGGTCAAGCTCGACATCGCCGATCACGCCGCGGTCACCGCATTCTGCCGGGAGAAAAAAATCGACCTCGTCGTGGTCGGTCCGGAAGGCCCGCTGGTCGCCGGCATTGCCGACGATCTGCGCGCCGAAAATATCCGCGTCTTCGGTCCCTCCAAGGCAGCGGCACGGCTGGAAGGCTCGAAAGGTTTCACCAAGGACCTCTGCGCCCGCTACAACATCCCGACCGCCACCTATGGCCGTTTCAGTGACCTGGCCTCGGCCAAAGCCTATGTCGAAAAGACCGGGGCGCCGATCGTCATCAAGGCCGACGGGCTCGCTGCCGGCAAGGGCGTCACCGTCGCCATGACGCTCAGTGAAGCACAGGCAGCACTCGATGCCTGCTTCGATGGTTCCTTCGGCGCCGCCGGCGCGGAAGTTGTGGTCGAGGAATTCATGACCGGCGAGGAGGCGAGCTTCTTCTGCCTCTGCGACGGTACCACCGCACTGCCCTTCGGCACCGCGCAGGATCACAAGCGCGTCGGCGACGGCGACACCGGTCCGAACACTGGCGGCATGGGGGCCTATTCGCCGGCACCGGTGATGACGCCGGAACTGGTCGAGCGCACCATGCGTGAGATCATCGAGCCGACCATGCGCGGCATGGCCGAACTGGGCGCGCCTTTCTCCGGCGTGCTGTTTGCCGGGCTGATGATCACCGACAAGGGGCCGAAGCTGATCGAATACAACACCCGCTTCGGCGATCCGGAATGCCAGGTGCTGATGATGCGGCTGAAGGATGATCTGCTGGTCCTGCTCAACGCGGCAACCGACGGCCAGTTGGCACATACTTCGGTGCGCTGGCGCGACGAGGCGGCATTGACCGTGGTGATGGCGGCGAGAGGCTATCCCGGCACGCCGGAAAAGGGCTCGGTCATCCGCGGCGTCGAAGATGTGGCGGGCGACGGCGTCCAGATATTCCATGCCGGTACCGCCATCAATGGCGGCGCGCTGGTTGCCAATGGCGGCCGCGTCCTCAACGTGACGGCATCAGGCGCCACGGTCGGCGAGGCGCAGAAACGAGCCTATGCCGCGCTCGACCGCATCGACTGGCCGGACGGTTTCTGCCGCCGCGATATCGGCTGGCAGGCGGTGGCGCGCGAACAGGGAAACTGAAGTCCGCGTTGGCTTACCGCTGGCCGCGATCGAGTTCGGTGGAAGCGGTGCTGAGCGGATCGGCAGCGGCAAAGGCAGCGTCGAGTTGTGCGGGCGAACGCCGCTCGGTCCGCTTCCAGGCGACATATTGGACAATGCCGAAACTCGGTCTCCGGGGCACCGTCTTCACGACCGGCATGCGGAAGCCGTCGCGGAAACGGGACCAGCGTGTCCCCAACGCTGCGACCATGTCCTCGAAAGTCGGCGGCGCGGCCACAGACGCATAGGTGATGGTGACATTGCCGGCGAGGCCGGCCTCGCGTGAAACCGGTAGCGGTATGGAGGCGAGATAGTCCGGCGGCACGTCGATAAGCCCGCCGAACGGCCATTGCGCGCGCAGCGTTGCGGCGTCTGTCGGCGCGACATTGACGTCTATGTCGTTAGGCGTGCCGGCAACCCTGTAAGGGCAGCGGAAACGGCCGCAATTGGCTTGCGCCGAAAACTGCCACAGTGCGTAGCCTTGCCAGTTGCCCATCGGAAAATGCACGTCGATGTCGGACTTATAGCGGGCATACCAGAGCGGCAGCCGCGACAGGAGCCGGTATCGGTAGCTGTTGTCGGCAATGTACTGGGCGGTCTTGCCGTTGGTGTACAGCACCGGGAAACGGCCGATGCGCCGATGCACCTGGCGCACGAACTCCTCGGCATCGTCGAGCGACATCCATTGCGAGGGATCATTGCCCTCAATGTCGAGAGCCATGAGATCGTCTGGTGCGGGCTCGGCGAAATCGAGGAAATTGTTGGCCTGCTCGACCGGATTGCCGGGGCGGGCAAGGTGATAGGCGCCCCATTTCAGGCCGAGTGCCTTGGCCACCACCCGGCGCGTCTGGAACAGTTCGCGCGTCACCGCATGGCGTTTCCACAGCGCCTTGCAAAGCTTCACCTCAATGTCGTTGCCCAGGCAGAAATAGGGCGGCGGCATGCCGTCGGAGGCCTTGTTGATGAAGCCGACGACCCGCTTGTCGGTGGCGAGTTGGGCCCAACCGATGGAATTGTATTCGTAGGCATCGACCACCAAAGCGCGGTCGGCGTTCTTCCAGGGTTCGGAAAAATCCGAAGCCTTTGCCGCCGTGGACAGCGCCATCGTCGCCGCCAAGGCGAGAAGCGCCAGCGCATGTCGCCCAAAAGTGTGCAGCGGTTTTGGGGCAACGACATGCGGAGGAAACAATGGCTTGAAGGGCGTCGGCACGACACTCTTCAAGCGGCGAAGGAGGCGCGCCGTCCTTTCCAAAACAGGGAATCCCCGTTGATCAAAGACAAATCCTGAACGGCTATGGTTAAGGAAGTACTTTCGGGGCTGACTTCAGAAAAGCTGGCGACGCATCAGCTGCTAGAATTCAAACGGGTCCGGAGCCGGCTCTTGCCGCAGCGTGCCCTCGGCGGCGCGTTTGCGGTGGTGGGCGAGTGAGCATTGCGGCGAGCATAATATGCCGCGATCCGACCAGTAGGCGGCCCCGTGGTCCAGTCTGCCGCCATGGTAGCAGAACCCCTCCGCTCGATAGGGCAGGCCGCATTCGATGCAGCGATAGGCGTCGGGTCTGGCAAGCATGGGCGGTTCCGGTTGGCTGGTTCTGATCCGTCGCCGGTCGACTTGATCCGGCATGGATTGAACTTAATACGCGCCGCCGCGATTGCAAAATCCGCGTGACAAAATTTGACGTTTACGTAAAAAATGCGCGCGCCATGACCATCGTCCGGGAGCAGCTTGCCTCCCGTGTCGGATACGGCGAGGCGCGAAGCCAAGCACTGCCAGCATCTGCTCCTGCATCTGACGCCCGGCGACGTGACCGTTCATGGGGTCAGGTCGAGCTCGCGAGTATCTTGGCGGCCAGACGGACGTGAGCTACGAGACGGCCGAAGAAACGATCTCGCATCGCGTGGTTGATCGAACGGCATCGAGGGGCACGTCTGTTCGATGACGTCACGGATCAAATGCGAGGCAGTTACACGCATCGTTTGGGCTGGTCGAGAGCCGTCTCATGATTGTGTCTCGATGAGATCGAATGTCGCCTCTGCGACTTCAGCAACCTGAAGCCGGTGAACACAATAGACCCCACCAGGGTTGTATTCTTTACAAACACCTGGAGCGATACATGGACAAGGCACGGGCGGCCGGAGCGTTTTGCTGGGTACACCAAACGGGCCCCATAGATCAGGAGACTGCAGACCGAACAATCCCACCGCCGGAGTTCCAACAGACGCTGCAACGTGCATCGGGCCGCTGTCATTGCCAAGGAAAATTGCCGCTTCTGCCAACAACGCGACAAGGACTTCAAGCGAGGCCTTTCCGACCACAGTGGCCACCGGCGACGTTGCCGTTTCAACTATGCTTTGCGCAACGGGCCGTTCATCAGGGCCACCGATGATCAGAGACCGCAGTCCGGTTTTGGCGTAGATCTCATCAATGACGGCGGCAAAATGTTGCGGCGGCCAACGACGCCCCTCAGACCTCGCGCCCGCATGCACAGCCACATATGATTTCGTCGCCAAGGCGTTTTCCGAAAGAAGCCTAGCACACTCCTCTTGGGCGCCCTTGGTGGGCTGCAGTCGAGGAGTTGGATCTTGAATTGCTAATCCGAGGGCGCCCAATGGGGACAAGTATCTGTAGAGATAATGGGACCCACCATGGCCTAAGGGCGCCGCGAGAACATTTGCCATCTGGATTTCCCAGAACTTAAACGGACGCTCGGGAGGATCGAAGCCAACGCGAACTGTGGCGCCGGTCAAACGGTGCATAATCCGTGAGGTTTTTGTATCGGTAAGATCAATACTGAGATCGAATTTTTGACCGCGCAGAGCAGAAATGACGGCATAATAGTCGGTCAATCGCTTAAGCGGAGTCCTTCCTCTGCCCCCGGGTTCAAAGCCAACCGCCACGTCGGCAATCTGTTGCGCGACAATGAATTGCTTAAGGCCAGGCGCGCATATCATTGTTATCGAAGCGTCGGGATAGGCGAGGCGTAGATTACGGACCAAGGCAGATGTCAGCGTGACATCACCAATGAATTTTGTTTGGACAATGCATATCGAGCGAATTTCATTGCCGGATTTTGGACTCATGACTGCGTTGCCGCAAGTAGACGAGGCCAAAGCGCCGCTTTGGTTAGTATCGAGTTACGCTGTTTGGCTGAGTCCAGCCATGGCGTCGCGGGGGTAATTTCGTAATCTTCCGGCGCAGTCCATTTTGACTTTGTCACGATCTCACCTATCCGCCGAGATAACCGGCACCATGGAATAAGAGCTGTACGCCGAAGCGTTGCCAGCATCGGTCTTTAGGGTTTTGCGGTGTGTGAGGCAACATTGATCGAAAACCAGCAATTGCTATCGCAGATTGAGCTAGTCTTATTAGGTTCTGGCACTTTCAATGTATGTCGGTGCGAGCAGATCGAAGTTGGCTGTTGGATTGTATCACCCACAAGTGTTCACTCCCGTTGATCGCAAGCCATGTTCTCGCTGTGTTCACTGCATGGCTTCGACGTCGGCTCATTGATAAAGGCAGGGATGCAGATCATGGCGCATCGCCTCCGCTGCCATCACCCCATACGCTCGGCTTGGAGGCGCTGCGCGCCAAGGATGCTCCGGCCATGGCCATCGATCTCGCGCTACGAGTGCGCTGCACCGCCTACCAACGGCGTGCCGTCGGTTCAGCCACACGCCCGACGTCAGGAAGCATTCGAGCATGGGCGTCGCGGACGGCTACGCCGAGAGGGCGGGCGCTTACAACGGCGTGGTGGCGTTTGTCGTCGGAGCGATCTGGCGTCGCGATCATTGACGCGACCCCACGGGCTGACGCTGTATGATGTGGCGCGGGGCGCGCTGTGGGCAAAGTATCGGAAGAGAGCAATTAGCGAGGACGGCGATGCCTTGGTAGTCCTGGCGTCGCGAGCCTTGGTTGCCGTTTTTGAGGAAAGATGGGAGAGCGCTGATACGGCGGGTGGTTTTGCAGCGGCACCGGCTCTAGGGTTGGGCGGGCCGATGCATCGGGAGGAGTGAGCGGCATGTATAGAGCACCGGTCGAGGATATTGCTTTCACGCTCAAGCACGTCGCCGGCATGAAATCGGCGCTCGATGCCGGCAGGTTCGGCGATCTCGGCGATGACCTGGTCGATGCCGTTCTTGGCGAGGCCGGCCGCTTCGCCACTGAAGAGGTCGCACCGCTCTACACGATCGGCGATCGGCAAGGTGCCGCGCTGAAGGACGCTGCCGTCACCACACCACCCGGCTGGAAGGAACTCTATCGCCGCTGGATCGATGGCGGCTGGAACGCGCTCTCCGGGCCTGAGGAATATGGCGGCCAGGCGCTGCCGACCATGCTTGGCGTTGCCGCGCTCGAAATGTGGAACTCCGCCGCCATGGCCTTCGGCATCGGCCCGACGCTGACCATGGGCGCTGTCGAAGCGCTCGACAAACACGCCTCCACAGACCTCAAGGCAAAGTATCTCGAAAAGCTCGTCTCCGGCGAGTGGATGGGCACAATGAACCTGACCGAGCCGCAAGCCGGTTCGGACCTCGCCGCCTTGCGCGCCCGCGCGGAGCCGGTGGGTGACGGCAGCTACCGCATCTTCGGCCAGAAAATCTTCATCACCTATGGCGAGCACGACTTCACCGACAACATCATCCATCTGGTGCTGGCGCGGTTGCCCGATGCGCCGGCCGGCACGCGCGGCATATCGCTGTTCCTGGTGCCGAAATTCCTGGTCGGCGACGATGGCGCGCTCGGCGCGCGTAACGATGTCTTCTGTTCCGGCCTTGAGCACAAGCTCGGCATCCATGCCTCGCCGACCTGCACCATGATCTATGGCGACGGTTTTCAGGGCACCAAGCCCGGCGCCGTCGGCTGGCTGATCGGCGAGGAGAACAAGGGCCTCGCCTGCATGTTCACGATGATGAACAATGCGCGGCTTTGTGTCGGCATGCAGGGGGTAGCGGTCGCGGAAGCCGCAACGCAGAAGGCGATCGCCTATGCCAATGAACGCCGGCAGGGCAAGGCCGCGAGCTACACTGGCACGGGTATGGCGCCTATCGTCCATCACCCCGATGTCCAGCGTAACCTGCTGACCATGAAGGCGCTGACCCAGACCGCGCGCGCCATCAGCTATTCCTGTGCCCACGCCATCGACATGGCCCGTGTCTCCGCCGGTGACGAGGCGGCCCACTGGCGCGACCGCGCCAATCTGCTGACGCCGCTGGCAAAGGCGTTCTCGACCGATATCGGCGTCGAGGTTGCCTCACTCGGCCTCCAGGTTCATGGCGGCATGGGCTTCATCGAGGAGACGGGAGCGGCCGCCTTCTATCGTGATGCGCGCATCGCCCCGATTTACGAGGGCACCAACGGCATTCAGGCGATCGATCTGGTGATGCGCAAGCTGCCGCTCGGCGGCGGCGACCATGTGCATGGTTATATCGCCGAACTGGCTGATATGGCCGCAGCGGTGCGGACCTCGAACCTGCAGGGTTTCGGCCGCACCGCCGACGCTCTCGACGCGGCACTTGGCGATCTCGGCGAAGCGACCCGCTTCCTGCAGAAACTGGCGGCCGAAGGCTGGGCGGACGAGGCGCTGGCGGGCGCGACGCCCTATCTCAGGCTGATCTCGCTTGCCGCCGGCGGCGCCTATCTGGCGCGCGGCGCTCTTGCCGATCAAGGCCGTATTCCCCTTTGCCGCTTCTTCGCCGAAAACCTGCTCGGCGAGGTCAGCGCTTTGCGGGCGCGCGTCATCGATGGCGCCGAAAGCCTCGCCGCTGCCGGAAAAACGCTGATTTCCGCCTGACGTTCACAAGGAAAGAACCGTGACAGACCATATCCTCGTCGAGCGCCAGGGCGCCATCCAGATCATCCGCATGAACCGGCCGGACAAGAAGAACGCGCTGACGCGCGCCATGTATGCGAAAATGTCAAAAAGCCTGGCCGAAGGCGACGCCGACCCGGAGATCCGCGTCCATGTCTTTCTCGGCGTGCCCGGCGCCTTCTCCTCAGGCAACGACCTTGCCGACTTCATGATCATCGCCACCGGCGGTGACGGCGGCACCGAAGTCTGGGACTTCCTGATGGCGCTGGCAAAGGTTGAGAAACCCATGGTCTCCGGCGTCGACGGCATCGCGGTCGGCATCGGCACCACGCTCAACCTGCATTGCGACCTGACCTTCGCCACGCCACGCACCGTGTTCAGGACACCTTTCGTCGACCTTGGCCTGGTGCCTGAGGCGGGATCGAGCCTCCTGGCGCCGCGCATCCTCGGGCAGCAGGGTGCCTTCGCGCTGCTCGGACTCGGCGAAGGCTTTTCGGCTGAACGGGCGAAGGCCGCCGGCCTGATCTACGAGGTGGTCGAGGAAGCAGCACTGGAGGCCTCGGTGCTGGCGGCCGCCGGCCAGATTGCGGCCAAGCCGCCGCAGGCGTTGAAGATCGCGCGCGACCTGATCCGCGGCTCGCGCGACGACCTCGTCGCCCGCATCGGCGAGGAAAGCGAGCATTTTCGCGAGCGCCTGAAGTCCGATGAGGCGCGCGCCGCGCTCACCGCGTTCATGACGAGAAAGAAGGCCTGAGCCTCTTCTTCAGGGATAAAGCCTCGTCTTGTCCCAGGCGCCTTTCGCGTTGCGGCTGAAGACGAGCCGGTCGTGCAGGCGGAACGGCCTGTCGTGCCAGAACTCGATTGTCGTGGGCACGATTCGGAAGCCGGACCAGTGCTTTGGCCGCGGGATCTCGCCGATCGGGTAGCGTGCCGTGTATTCGGCCACTGCCTTCTCCAGCGCAAAGCGGCTTTCCAGCGGCCGCGATTGTTTCGAGGCCCATGCGCCGATGCGGCTGCCGCGCGGCCGTGTCGCGTAGTAGGCGTCGGCTTCGGCGTCGCTGACGATCTCCACCGGTCCGCGAATGCGTACCTGGCGGCGCAGTGATTTCCAATGGAAACACATCGCCGCCTTCATGCTGCCAAGAATCTCCTGGCCCTTGGCGCTCTCGAAATTCGTGTAGAAGACAAACCCGCTTTCATCGAACCCCTTGAGCAAAACCATGCGCACATCCGGCATGCCGTCGGTATCGACGGTCGCCAGAGCCACGCCGTTGGGGTCGTTCGGCTCGCTTTTCGTGGCGTCGTCCAGCCATGCGGCAAACAGGCGAAACGGCTCGGCAGCCTCGGTAAAGTCACCGCTTGTTAACTCAGTGTCACTCATAGTTTTTCTCAAATTGTCACGAAGATTCTTACAAAGCCAAGATTCTTAACGAAGCAAGGGGGAGGCTGCCGATTGTCGCTTATCGCGCAAGCTTTTGACAGCAGGCAATGGAGCGTTATCGCTTCGGCCAGCGCGAAAGCCGCGATCGTGGCGGTCGCCTTGCCGCTTGCCGCTTGTGGCGCCGGCGGCTTCAGCCTGGAAAAAGCCGAAGTCGACCGCTCGATCCTGACCAGTAGCACATCGGCCTCGGCCGCGCCGGCCAGTCTGGATCGCGACTCCGACCAGACGACGATCGGCAATGCAGTCTCCTCGGCCGACATCGAGCAACTCGGCGGGCAGGCCGTCCCATGGGCCAATGCCGGTACCGGCTCGCGCGGTTCCATCACCGATCTGGCGGAATTGAAGGACAACGGCCAGACCTGCCGCCGCTTCAAGGCCTCGCGCGAAAGCTTTGACGGCGTTGCCATGTTCGAAGGCGAACTGTGCCTGGCCAGCGCCGGCGGCTGGCGCATGCAGGACTTCAAGGCGCTCTGATTTTCCGCGTCTGATATGCGGCTCCAGCACTGGAATTTCTTCCTATGGGAGCGCATATAAGAGGCAACCAGAGACTCAACTCTTCTCCAGGGCAGTAAGCATGCGCGACCCCTATGAGGTGCTGGGCGTTGCCAGGAACGCATCGGCCAAAGACATAAAGTCGGCGTACCGGAAACTCGCCAAAAAGCATCATCCGGACCAGAATCCGAATGATCCAAAGGCGAAGGACCGTTTTGCCGCAGCCAACCAGGCCTACGAGATCGTCGGCGACGAAAAGAATCGCGCCGCTTTCGATCGCGGCGAGATCGACGCTGACGGCAAGCCGCGATTCCAGGGCTTTGAGGGCGCTGCCGGTGGCGGCGATCCGTTTGGCGGCTTTCGCCGGCAGCAAGGTCCGGGCGGCTCGCGGTTCGAATTCCGCTCCGGTCGACCCGGTGGCGATCCGTTCGACGGCAACAGCGACATCTTCAGCCAGATTTTTGGCGACACTTTCTCCGGCGCGCGCGGTCCCGGCATGGGCGATCGCCGCCAGCAGACGAACGCTGCCGATCTGAACGTGACGCTCGACGTCACCATCGAGGAAGCGGCGACCGCTGAAAAGGTGACGGCGATGTTCCCCGACGGCCGCAAGGTGGCGGTCAAGCTGCCGGCCTATGTCGAGGATGGCCAGACCATCCGCCTCAAGGGCCAAGGCGAGCAGGGGCCGGGCCAGCCAGGCGACGCGCTGGTCAAGATCCATCTGCGCCGGCATCCACGCTACCGCATCGAAGGCCGCGACCTGCACGCCGATCTGCCGGTGGCACTGGCGGATGCCGTGCTCGGCGCCAAGGTGCCTGTCGAGACGCCGACCGGCAGGCTCGCGGTCAACATTCCGGCCTGGTCGAGCTCCGACAAGGTCCTGCGGCTGAAGGGCAGGGGCCTGCCGGAAAAGGCCGGCGGTCACGGCGATCTCTACGCTCATGTGCGTATCATGCTGCCGGAAGGCGGTGATAGCGCACTCGAAGCGCTGTTGCGCAGCCAAAAAGGCTGATCGGCGGCTTTTGTCCCCTGAACTGTCCGTTTTGAGCGCTTGAAGGGGCTCTGTGCCTGTGCGATAGGGCAACCCACAAAGCTGAAATCTTGCGGAGAGCGCTCACATGGCGGGTGGACAGGGCCTAATGGCCGGCAAGCGCGGCCTCATTCTTGGCGTCGCCAACAATAGGTCGATCGCTTATGGCATCGCCAAGGCCTGCGTCGATCATGGCGCCGAGATAGCGCTGACCTATCAGGGCGAGGCGTTCAAGAAGCGTGTCGAGCCGCTGGCGGCGGAACTAGGCGCCTTTGTCGCCGGCCATTGCGACGTCACCGATCCGGCGAGCCTGGATGAGGTTTTCGCCAATGTCGCCAAACATTGGGGCAAGCTTGATTTCCTCGTCCACGCCATTGCCTTCTCCGACAAGGATGAGCTGACCGGCCGCTATGTCGAGACTTCACGCGACAATTTCCTGCGCACAATGGACATTTCGGTCTATTCCTTCACCACTATCGCCAAGCGCGCCGAGGCGCTGATGACCGATGGCGGCTCGCTGCTGACGCTGACCTACTACGGCGCCGAAAAGGTGATGCCGCACTACAACGTCATGGGTGTCGCCAAGGCGGCGCTCGAGGCCAGCGTGCGCTACCTGGCGGTCGATCTCGGCGCCAAGAAGATACGCGTCAACGCCATTTCGGCCGGCCCGATCAAGACCCTTGCCGCTTCCGGCATCGGCGATTTCCGCTACATCCTGAAGTGGAACGAGTACAATTCGCCGCTGAAGCAGACGGTGACGCAGGAGGAAGTCGGCGATTCCGGCGTCTATTTCCTGTCCGACCTGTCGCGCGGCGTCACCGGTGAAGTGCACCACGTCGATTCGGGCTACCACGTCGTCGGCATGAAGGCGGTCGACGCGCCTGATATTTCGACCGTCAAGGACTAACACCCCCGCCAACCGTCGTCCGTCCCGATCCCGCACCGGAAGACCTGATGTACCCGCTGGTTTATATCGCGCGCCACGGCCAGACCGCGTGGAACGCCGAAATGCGGCTTCAGGGGCAGGCTGACACCGATCTCAATGCTCTTGGCCGCGAACAGGCGACCGGCAACGGGCTTCGGCTAGCTGCGTTGGTTCCAGATCCCTGGGAATTCGACTTCGTCGCCAGTCCGATGAAACGGACGCGCGAAACGATGCAGCGTATTCGCGCCGCGATGAAGCTGGATCCGGATGCCTATCGAACCGATCCGCGCCTCGTCGAGGTCAATTTCGGCGATTGGCAGGGATTTACCTTTCCCGAGCTGGAGACGCGGTATCCCGGAGCAAGCGGGACGCGTGCTCTGGACAAGTGGAACTTCCAGCCGCCCGGCGAAGGCGCCGAGAGCTATCAGATGCTGCTCGAACGGGTGAGGCCATGCTTCGACGCGATCGAACGCCAGACGATATGCGTGACCCATGGCGGCGTCATGCGCACCTTGTTTCGTTTCGTTCTGGGATTGGCCGAGGACGAGGCAGCGAACCTGGAAATACCGCAGGATCGCCTGCTCAAGCTCGAAGGCAAGAGTCTGGAGTGGCTTTGATGCATGTCACCCAAAATTGGCCCCGGTTTTGGGAGAACGACATGCATAAAACGAAGACCTAAAGCGGGTCGCCTGAAATCCGTTCAGACGCGACACGCTCTAGGCCATTTCGCAGGCGGCTCGGCGAAAGCTGAACCGCAAACGCTGCATTCAATTGAGGTTGGAAGCCCTAGTTGGCTGAGCTGTCCGGCAGTTCCATGTCGGTGATGACGTTTTCGCCATTGGTCACATCGTAGGCGATGACGATGTCCATGCCCGGCTTCAGCGCGTCGAGATCGGTCTCTGCGTTCAGCTTGTAGGACTTGCCGTCATCCAGCGTCAGCGTCGCCGTGTCCTTGTCGATCTTCTTGATCAGGCCTTCGGTCTGGCCGGCGAAAGCGGCGGTGGAAAGCAGCAGCGTGGCGGCAACGGCGCTAATCAGGGTACGCATAATCGTTCCTCTTTATCATTGCACCGGCATGGCGGCGGGCTGTTCAACAGCGGATGGAGCAGAGCAGAAACCAACCGAATGTGTCAAAACTAAATCCGCCAGATCACAGTTTGACCCCTGTGAAAAACGCCAATAGAACGCAATCTTCAGCCGGCTCCGATGCCGGGCAGGGTCATTTCATGTCTCACAACACGTTCGGCCACCTTTTCCGCGTCACCACCTGGGGCGAAAGCCATGGCCCGTCACTCGGCTGCGTGGTCGACGGCTGTCCGCCCGGCATCCGCTTTACGCGCGACGAGATCCAGGCCGAACTCGACAAGCGCCGGCCGGGACAGTCACGTTTCGTGACGCAGCGCCGCGAACCAGATGAAGTGAAGGTGCTGTCAGGTTTCATCCTCGACGAGGACGGCGAGACCATGATCACCACCGGCACGCCGGTGTCGATGCTGATCGAGAATGTCGACCAGCGTTCAAAGGATTATGGCGAGATCGCCCGCCAATACCGACCCGGCCATGCCGACTACACCTATGACGTCAAATACGGAGTGCGCGATTATCGTGGCGGCGGCCGCTCCTCGGCCCGCGAGACGGCAGCCAGAGTGGCGGCCGGTGCCTTGGCGCGCAAGGTGGTGCCCGGCGTGGTGGTGCGCGGTGCGCTGGTGTCGATGGGCGAGAAATCCATCGATCGCGCCAACTGGAACTGGAATTTCATCGGCGATGCGGAAAATCCGTTCTTCACCCCCGATCCGGCTTCCGTTCCTGTCTTCACGCAGTATCTCGACGGCATCCGCAAGGCGGGCTCCTCGGTCGGTGCGGTGATCGAGATCGTCGCCGACGGCGTTCCACCGGGCCTCGGCGCGCCGATCTATGCCAAGCTCGACCAGGACATCGCCTCCGGCCTGATGTCGATCAACGCGGTCAAGGGCGTCGAGATCGGCAACGGCTTCGAGGCCGCCCGCATCACCGGCGAGCAGAATGCCGACGAGATGCGCATCGGCAATGACGGCAAGCCGGTGTTCCTGTCCAACAATGCCGGCGGCATCCTCGGCGGCATCTCGACCGGCCAGGCAATCGTCGCCCGTTTCGCCGTCAAGCCGACCTCGTCGATCCTGACCCCGCGAAAGTCGATCGATAAGGACGGCAAGGACGTCGAGATCATGACCAAGGGCCGCCACGATCCATGCGTCGGCATCCGCGCCGTGCCGATCGGCGAGGCAATGGTTGCCTGTGCGATCGCCGATCATTATCTGCGGCATCGGGGACAGACGGGGAGGGGAATAGGGGAATAGGGGAATAGGGGAATATGTTGCGCTCTTAGCCCGGCCGGCCAAATCTTTTTGCTTTTCCCTACTCCCTTACTGCCCTACTCCCTTATTCCCCTGCGAGCAAAGCGAGCACTTATGCCTTACGACCAGAAGAAAATCGTCGAAGCCCTGCGTGCTTTCGAACGCGGCGAGATCGTCGTCGTCATGGATGATGACGGGCGCGAGAACGAGGGCGACCTGATCGTCGCCGCTGTCCACTGCACGCCCGAAAAGATGGCGTTCATCGTTCGCCACACCTCCGGCATCGTCTGTACGCCGATGCCGCGCGAAGAAGCCAAGCGGCTGAACCTTGCCCCCATGGTCGCCGACAACGATTCCGCCCACACCACCGCTTTCACCGTCAGCGTCGATTTCAAGCATGGCACCACGACCGGCATCTCGGCCGAAGATCGCACTTTGACCGTTCGCAATCTTGCCAACGGCAATGTCGGTGGCTCGGATTTCGTCCGCCCCGGCCACATCTTTCCGCTGATTGCGCGCGAAGGCGGCGTGCTGATGCGCTCAGGCCATACCGAAGCAGCGGTCGATCTGTGCAAGCTCGCCGGCCTGCCGCCGGTCGGTGTCATTTCCGAGCTGGTCAATGATGACGGCACCGTCAAGCGCGGTCCGCAGGTGCAGGCTTTCGCCGAGGAGCATGGCCTCAAGCAGGTTTCGGTCGCCGACCTCATCGCCTACCGGCAGCGCAAGGAAACGCTGGTCGAACGCGTCGCCTGCTCGGAAATCGACACGCTCGGCGGCAAGGCACAGGTCTTCACCTACACGCTGCCGTGGGACTCCATGCATCACGTCGCCATCGTCTTCGGCGACATTCGTGACGGCGAGGACGTGCCGGTGCGTCTGCATTCCGAGGATGTGGTGACCGATGTCTTCGGCACCAGCCACCGGCTCGACGCCATCATGAAGACAATGGGCGAGCGCAGGCGCGGTGTCATCGTCTATCTCAGAGAAGGCTCCGTCGGCGTTGCGCATCAGGAGCGCAAGCGGCCGGCAAGCGGCGACCGCGAGGATCACGAAGAGGCGCGCCGCCGCGAAAACGAGTGGCGCGAGATCGGGCTAGGCGCCCAGATCCTCAAGGATCTCGGCATCTCCTCGATCAACCTGATCGCCTCGCGCGAACGCCACTATGTCGGCCTCGAAGGTTTTGGCATCCACATCGCCAAGACGGAGATCCTCTGAGCCTCCCGCCGATCCGGTTGCCGGAGAAGACGGATGAATGCGTCCCTGCCTACCAGCCAGCGCAGCGAGCGGCTTTTGCTGCGCCGCCCAGAAGAGACTGATCTGGATTTCCTGATCGATCTCTTTTCGCGCCGGGAACTTGTTGCGCATCGCCCCGACCCTGTTCCGGATACACCCCAGCAGAGCGCCGCGCGGCTGACGCGCGACATCGGCCATTGGGACAAGCACGGCTTTGGCCGCTGGGCGGTCGAGGCGGACGAAAAGCTGGTCGGCTTCGGCGGCGTCACGGTATCGGCGGATTTCGACGGTCTGAACCTGTCCTATCATCTTCATCCGGCGAGCTGGGGACATGGCTATGCCACGGAATTGGTGATGGAAGCACTGCGCACCGCGTTCGGCCCCTTGCGTGCCGATCGGGTTGTCGGCCTCGTCCGCCCCGCCAATCCGGCTTCGCGACGGGTGCTGGAGAAATGTGGCTTCGTCTTCGAAAAAGAGGTGATGTTGCATGGGGCGCCAACGATAGTTTTGGCATTGGCGCACCCAAGAAGAGTCAATATTTCAGGCCCGGCCGCCTAGAGCGGCGCGCCCGGCCTAAGGCCCGGGCGCGCCGGAACTATTCCGCAGCAATCGCGGCTGCTTCGCATCCGTCCATCTCGCACTCAGCCGTGGCAAGGCTGCGCTGGCCAAGCAGCACCGTGGCCAGCGCGATCATGCCTGAAGCCACAGAGACCCAGAACCCGTTCTGGGCACCGAACGCATCGACCACCGCGCCGGCCGCGAACGAGCCGAGTGCCATGCCGATGCCGATGCCGGTCATGACCCAGGTAATGCCTTCGGTCAGCATCGCCTCCGGCACATGCCGCTCGATCAGGCCGAAGGCGGTGATGAAGGTCGGCGAGATCGCCACGCCGCTGATGAACACGGTCAGCGCCAGCAGTGGCACGGTGTCGGCGGTGAGCGGCAACAGCGTGCCGAGCGCGACGAGGGCGACCGCGATGGCCAACTGGCGTTGCAGCGGCGCCTTCAGGCTGAGCGCGCCGACGATGATGCCGAGCACGAACGATCCCAGCGCGTAAACGCCGATGACAAGGCTGGCGGCGCCGGGCTGGCCAAGCTCCTTGGTGATCGCCACGGTGCTGACTTCCGTCGTCGCGAAGGTCGCGCCGATGAAGATCAGGGCGAAGGTGATGATCTGAACCGGCCGCAGGCGGATCGCCGAGCCGCTTGAGCCATGGTCCACCGGCCGCACTTGCGGCTCCGTCGAGCGTTGCAGGATGAAGGCCGCTGATCCGAATGCGAGAAATAATGTGCTCACCAGAACGCCGGCTTCCGGGAACAGGGCAGCACTGAGACCGACCGATAGCGATGCCCCGGCGATATAGACCAGTTCATCGGCCGCGGACTCGAAGGCGAATGCGGTGTTCATCTGCGGCCGTCCGCGGAAAATCTCTGTCCAGCGCGCCCGCACCATCGCCGGCATGCTTGGCATGGCCGCGGCCAGTAGGGCCGACACGAACAGCGTCCACACCGGCCAGTCCTGGTTGGCCGCCGCTATCAGGACGGCGAAAGCCAGCACCGCGATGATGGTGGTGGGCACGACGATCCGTGTCTGGCCCAGGCGGTCCACCAGTCTCGATATCTGCGGCGCAACGAAAGCGTTGGCCAGAGCGTATGTTGCCGAGACGGCTCCGGCCAGCCAGTATTCGCCACGCGTCTGCGACAGCATCGCCACGATGCCGATGGGCGCCATGGCGATCGGCAGGCGCGCCATGAATCCGGCGGCCGCAAAGCCCTTGGCTCCGGGGGCACGAAAGATTTCCGAATAGGGATTTTGCATGGGTGGTTCCTCGACAAAGGACGATTCGGCAATTACATACGAAGCGTATGATTGTTAAATAGAGCATACGCCGCGTATGTCAATTGGCATACGTTACGTATGTGAATAGGGCCAGAAGCCATGCACAGACCCCGCAAGGAGATGATCGCCGAGACGCGCGCAAAGCTGATCGCGGCGGCCCGCCATGCCTTCGGCACAACAGGCTATGCGGAAGCCTCGATGGATGATTTCACCGCTTCGGCCGGGCTGACGCGCGGCGCGCTCTATCATCATTTTGGCGACAAGAAGGGGCTGCTGCAGGCGGTCATAGCCCAGATCGACGGCGAGATGGCGGCGCGCATCAATGAGGTCGCGTCGAGAGCGCCGACCCGCTGGCAGCATTTCGTCGACGAGTGCTCGACCTATATCGAGATGGCGCTGGAGCCGGAAATCCAGCGCATCATGTTCCGGGATGGCCCGGCCGTGCTGGGGGATCCAGCGCAATGGCCGAATGCCAGTGCGTGCATCGTGTCAATGACCGACCATCTGACCGCGCTGCAGGAGGAGGGGGTCGTTGTCTCGAGCCTCGACCCCGAGACGGCCTCGCGACTGATCAACGGAGCGAGCAGCCAGGCAGCGCAACGGATCGCCAATTCGGACGACCCCGAAGCGACGTCCAAGAAGGTGGTGACGGCGTTCAAGCAACTGCTCGAAGGCCTGCTCAAGAAGCCGGATCCGCAGTCGAATTGAGTTCCCACCGGAGCTTTCGTGCCGGCAGCTGTTCCCGATAGGAATTTTTTCTTGACACCTGCCCTCAGCTAAGGTACATATTCGTCCATGGTGCTGATTTGCGCCGGTGACCCGCCGCACAGGCGGGTTTTTCGTTTGATGCTCCGTCAGACAACGCGCCGGCGAAAGGCTGCGAAAGAAAACCGTTGCCCAGAATTCGTCGCCCTGTGGTGCCAGGGCCGGCAATTGACAATCGCCGGGTTGAGTTCATCCTCTTCCACCATCTCTGAGGCGGAGATTCGGGGCACATGTGGGATTTCGAGATCGGCCGGTCGGTGTCCATCATGATGCGGACCTGGCCGTTCATCGTCTTTCGTATGATCGTCTATTTCGGCATCACGCTGGCCTACATCATGGCGACCGGCACCGGTGCCTCGGTCGGCTATGGCGTCGGCCATATCTCCACCGATCCCGACGGGCCCATGTCCTTTGCCCTGTGGGGCGGCGTGGTCGGGTTTGGCATCGTCTCGATCGCGGTCTACTGGATCCGCGAATACATCCTCTATATCGTCAAGGCCGGCCACATCGCCGTCATGGTTCATCTGATCGACGGCCGCGACATTCCCGCAGGTCAGGACCAGATCGCCTACGCCAGGGATATCGTGACCCAGCGTTTTGCCGAGGCCAACATCCTTTTCGTCGTCGACCAACTCGTCAAGGGTGCCATCCGCGCCATCACCGGCCTGCTCGGCGGCATCGCCGCCTTCCTGCCGATACCGGGCCTGAGCGGCCTGGTCTCCTTCATCAACACGGTGATCCGCCTGTCGCTGACCTATGTCGACGAGATCATCCTCGGCTACAACATCCGCATCAATTCAGCCTCACCCTTCGAGACGGCGCGCCAAGGCGTCGTGCTCTATGCCCAGAACGGCAAGGTCATGGTCAAGAACGCCGTCTGGCTGGCGGTCATCATGTGGGGCGTGTCCTTCGTCATCTTTCTGATGATGCTGGCGCCTGCCGGCGCCATTCTGTTCCTGATGCCCGGCCAGCTCGCCGGCTGGGCCTTCGTGCTCGCCATCGTCTTCGCCTGGGCGTTCAAGGCGGCCTTCATCGAGCCTTTCGCCATCGCTTGCCTGATGCAGGTCTATTTCAAGACCATCGCGGGCCAGGTGCCGGATCCGGCCTGGGACGCCCGGCTGGCCGAGGCGTCGTCGAAGTTCAGGGAGCTCAAGGACAAGGCGCTCGCCTCCTTCGGCGGTTCGCGCTGGGGTACGGCCGGCGCCACACCCTGATCCGGCGGGCGGGTGGTGTCTGGTGCGGCAGAAACGCTGTTGAGGCGCGCCACGGTGGATTTGAGCTGTGCCTCGCCTTGCCCGGAAAACGTCTCGCTCATGATCAGTTCCGGCAGCGGCAGCCGCCGTCCCCAACCATGCGTTTCAAGGTCCGGTTTGGAAGCGAACTCGGAAACACGGCCGACGCAGAGATAGGCGATTGGCGTTACGTGATCCGGAATGGCCAACAGCCGCTTCAGCGCCTCAGCCTCGATGATGCTCACCCAGCCGACGCCAACGCCCTCGGCACGCGCGGCCAGCCAGAAATTCTGCACCGCGCAGACGGTGCTGTAGAGATCCATCTCCGGATTGTGCCAGCGTCCCAGCGGCGAACCCTTCGAGCGCTGCCGGTCGCAAGTGATGCAGATGTTGAGCGCGCTCTCGCAGATGCCTTCCAGCTTGAGCTTGCGGTACAGCGCCTGTTTTTCCGTCTCGATCGCCGGCAGTTCCTGCTCGCGCGCGGCCAGGAACAGGTCGCGCACCCTTTCGCGTCGCTCGATGTCACGAATGACAATGAAATTCCATGGCTGCATGAAGCCGACCGATGGCGCATGATGGGCGGCAAGCAGCAGCCGCGCCAGCACGTCGTCATCGATCGCGGTGGGCAGGAAATGGCTGCGCACGTCGCGCCGCGTGAACATGGCGCGATAGACCGCATCGCGCGCATTCTGGTCGAATCCATCGTCAATGGCAGCGGTCATATATTCCGGCATCGCTTGTCCCCTTGCGATTGCAGATTCAAAACGGTCAGAGCGTACCTTGTGCGTCCAAATGGACGCACGTCGCTCTGATGCCACCCGCCCGACCATGCGGATGACGATGCCTGCCAGGCCGGTCTTCTGGCTTGGGATCAACCCGCGTCCGGTGCCTTCCCGTCATCGACAGTGGCATTTACCGGCGCGGTCCCCCTCACAGCGTTGGGCACGCCACGGAATTCAACCGTGTTCCCGATTCTCCCGCTTGCGGCGGGCACCAGGCAGTGCCAAGGACTTTACGCCGAAGCGCCGGCGAGGCCAATGCCTGCGGCGACACGAATGGACGCAGGCGCGATTTTCCCCAGTCATCGGCCGCCCGTGCATGGCCTTTGTCGATCCGGGTCACTAGATTAGGACGATGACCACCCGTCTCTACACGCATCCGATCTTCCTCGAGCATCTCACGCCGCCCGGACATCCCGAGCGGCCCGACCGCTTGCGCGCCATCGAGCGCGTGCTCGATGAGGAAGCCTTTGCCGGGCTCGAACGTATCCAGGCGCCGGAAGGCGACGAGGCCACCATCCTCTACGCGCATCCCGCCGATTTCGTCGCCCGCGTGCGCGCCGCCATTCCCGACGAGGGCATTGCCCGCATCGATGCCGACACCACTGCCAGTCCGAAGAGCTGGCAAGCGGCGATCACTGCGATCGGCGCCGCCAACGCTGCCGTCGATGATGTCTTTTCGGGCCGCGCCGACAACGTCTTTGTCGCCGCCCGGCCGCCCGGCCATCATGCCGAAAAGACCACGGCCATGGGCTTCTGCCTGTTCAATACGGCGGCGATCGCGGCGCGTTATGCGCAGAAGAAACACGGTGTCGAGCGCGTTGCCATCGTCGACTGGGACGTGCATCACGGCAATGGCACGCAGGATATTTTCTGGGACGATCCCTCGGTGCTCTATTGCTCGACACACCAGATGCCGCTTTATCCCGGCACCGGAGCGAAGACCGAAACGGGCGCCGGCAATATCGTCAACGCACCGCTGGCGCCGCAGACCGGCAGCGAAGTGTTTCGCGATGCCTTCCTGTCGCGCGTCCTGCCCGCGCTCGACAATTTCGCGCCCGACCTGATCATCATTTCGGCCGGGTTCGACGCGCACCACCGCGATCCGCTGGCCGAGATCAATCTGACCGAGGATGATTTCGACTGGGCGACCGGCCAGTTGATGCAGCGCGCGGCACGCCACAGCGGCAACCGGCTCGTCAGCCTGCTCGAGGGCGGCTACGATCTGCAGGGATTGGCATTTTCGGTCGCCGCCCATGTCGGGCGACTGATGAAAGGATGAATGATGGCTGGTGAGACCAACGAAGACGTCAAGGCGATGAGCTTCGAGCAGGCACTCGATGCGCTGGAGAAGATCGTCGATGATCTGGAGCGTGGCGACGTGCCGCTCGACCAGTCGATCAGGATCTATGAACGTGGCGAGGCGCTGAAGGCGCATTGCGACCGGCTGCTGAAGGCCGCCGAGGACAAGGTCGAGAAGATCAGGCTGTCGCGCGACGGCAAGCCGGTTGGAACGGAGCCGCTCGACGCGGATTGAGGCCGGTCCGAACGATGGCCTCGCCTCACCGGTTTTTGGACATGATCATGATCGAGGCTATAACTCGTTGCGATTGAAACAGCTCAAGGACAAGAGGAGATACGGAAGCGATGTGCAGAAACATCAAGACCCTGTTCAATTTTGATCCGCCGGCAACCAATGACGAGGTGCGCGACGCGGCCCTTCAGTTCGTCCGCAAGCTGAGCGGAACGACGCGACCCTCGAAGCAGAACCAGCACGCCTTCGATCATGCCGTCGACGCCATCGCGGCCTCGGCGCGCGAACTGCTCGATTCCCTGGAAACCCATCAGCATCCGCGCAATCGCGAAGAGGTGGCGGCCAAGCTGCGGGCAAAGGCGGCCATCCGCTTTGCCTGATGCGGCCAGGCGGCCTTCGACCACCGACAAGGAGAGTCCATGAGCTTCTTCCCCGGGAAAGACCCTGAGGTGGGCGATGCGTTCGCCAGCGATCAGATCGAATTGATGGTCGTTCCGAACGCCAAGGACATCGGTGGTTTTCAGGTGCGCCGTGCCCTGCCAACGGCAAAAAGGCGGTTGGTCGGTCCGTTCATCTTCTTCGACCGCATGGGTCCCGCGATCCTGCGGGCCGGCCAGGCGCTGGACGTCCGTCCGCATCCGCATATCGGACTGTCGACGGTCACCTATCTGTTCGACGGCAAGATCCGGCACCGCGACTCCCTCGGCACCGAAATGGTCATTCAGCCCGGCGACGTGAATTTGATGACCGCCGGCCGCGGCATCGTCCATTCGGAGCGTACGCCGGAGGAACTGCGTGGCGCGCCGATGTCGGTATCCGGCCTGCAGACATGGCTGGCGCTGCCGGACGACAAGGAAGAGGTGGCTCCTGTGTTCGAGAACACAGGAGCGCTCAGGCTTCCCGAGATTGATGCCGAAGGCGTCAACGGGCGCCTCATCATCGGCGATTTCCAAGGATTACGGTCCCCGGTCAGGGCCGATTCGGAGACGCTCTACGCCGACCTGCGCCTGGCGCCCGGCGCCAGCGTGAAAATCCCTGCCGATGCGGAAGAGCGCGCCATTTACACGCTGGAAGGCGAGGTCTCGATTTCGGGCGATGTGTTCCCAGCCGAACGGCTGCTGGTGTTCCGTCCCGGTGACGAGATCGTCGTGTCGTCGCAGACCGGGGCGCATTTCATGCTGTTCGGCGGCGCCTCTCTTGGTTCGAAGCGTTACATCTGGTGGAATTTCGTCTCGTCGTCGAAAGAGCGTATCGAACAGGCGAAAGAGGAATGGAAGACAGGCCGCTTCGACATCGTTCCAGGAGACGAGGAAGAGTTCATTCCGCTGCCGGAAAGCTGATGCCTGTCGCCCAAAGTGGCCCGGTTTTGGGGAAACGACCTGCATAGAAGCAAAAGACCACAGTCTGATCCGCGTCACTGACACGCATTTACTTTCGCCGGCCGGCGGCCTATTTCGCCCATCAACCGAAAGCCTGAGCACCGTGAACGCAACGCCGCATACGCCGCTTCTCGACAAGGCCCGCATCCCGGCCGACCTGCGCATGCTTGCCGAGAGTGAGCTGCCGCAACTGGCGTCCGAGCTTCGCGCCGAGCTGGTCGACGCGGTATCCCGCACGGGTGGTCATCTGGGCGCCGGCCTTGGCGTGGTCGAGCTGACGGTGGCGCTGCACTATGTCTTCAACACCCCGGACGACCGGCTGATCTGGGATGTCGGCCACCAGGCCTATCCGCACAAGATCCTGACCGGCCGCCGCGACCGTATCCGCACGCTGCGCCAGGAAGGCGGCCTATCCGGCTTCACCCGCCGCGCCGAGAGCGAGTACGATCCATTCGGCGCTGCCCACTCCTCGACATCGATATCGGCCGGCCTCGGCATGGCCGCGGCCCGCGATCTCTCCGGCGGCCGCAACAATGTCATCGCCGTCATCGGCGACGGCGCCATGTCTGCCGGCATGGCCTACGAGGCGATGAACAATGCCGGCGCACTCGATGCACGACTGATCGTCATTCTCAACGACAACGACATGTCGATCGCGCCGCCAACCGGCGCCATGAGCGCCTATCTGGCGCGGCTGGCCTCCGGCAAGGCCTATATCGGCCTGCGCGATTTCGGCAAAAAACTGACGTCTTATCTCGGCAAGCGCGCGGATCGTGCGATCACAAGGGCGGTCGAGCATGCACGTGGCTACGTCACCGGCGGCACGCTGTTCGAGGAACTCGGCTTCTATCACATCGGCCCGATCGACGGCCACAATCTGGAACATCTGATCCCGGTCCTGAAAAATGTCCGAGACAATGGCGAAGGCCCGGTGCTCATCCATGTCGTCACCCAGAAGGGCAAGGGCTATGCGCCGGCGGAAGCCGCCGCCGACAAATATCACGGCGTCAACAAGTTCGACGTCATCACCGGCGCGCAGGCCAAGGCGCCGGCCAACGCACCGGCCTACACCAAGGTGTTCGCCGAAAGCCTGGTCCAGGAGGGCCGCGAGGACGACCGCATCGTCGCCGTCACCGCAGCCATGCCGAGCGGTACCGGCCTCGACCTGTTCGGCGAAGCGTTCCCGTCGAGGACCTTCGATGTCGGCATCGCCGAACAGCACGCGGTGACCTTCGCCGCCGGCCTCGCCACCGAAGGCTACAAGCCGTTCGCGGCCATCTATTCCACCTTCCTGCAGCGCGCCTACGACCAGGTCGTCCACGACGTCGCCATCCAGAAATTACCGGTGCGCTTTCCCATCGACCGCGCCGGCTTCGTCGGCGCCGATGGCGCCACCCATTGCGGCGCCTTCGACACCACCTTCCTGGCGACACTGCCGGGCTTCGTGGTGATGGCGGCGGCCGACGAGGCGGAGCTGCGCCACATGGTACGCACCGCGGCAAGCTATGATGACGGCCCGATCGCCTTTCGCTATCCGCGCGGCAATGGCGTTGGCGTCGACATGCCGGAGCGTGGCTCCGTGCTCGAAATCGGCAAGGGCCGCATCGTCAGGGAGGGCACCAAGGTAGCATTGCTGTCCTTCGGCACACGGCTGCAGGATTGCCTGATCGCCGCCGAGGAGCTAGGGGCTGCCGGGCTTTCCACCACGGTCGCCGACGCCCGTTTCGCCAAGCCGCTCGACGAGGATCTGATCCGGCGGCTGGCCCGCTCGCATGAGGTTCTGGTGACGGTGGAGGAGGGCGCCGTCGGCGGCTTCGCCAGCCATGTGCTGCAGTTCCTCGCCCATGAAGGCCTGCTGGAAAGCGGCCTGAAGGTGCGCCCGCTGGTGCTGCCCGACGCGTTCACCGACCACGCCAAGCCGGAAAAGATGTATGCCGATGCCGGGCTCGATGCTGCCGGCATCGTGCGCACCGTGTTCGTCGCGCTCGGGCATACGGTTCGCGCCCAGCGCGCCTGAATCAAAGTCTCAGTGACTTGAATCAGTTTGCCGGCCAACGTTCTTAACGCGTTGTTTACGCTGCCGTTTGGCGCTTTGCTTACCGTGTCTCTTGGCCGTTTTTCAACGGCGCCCTGCTAGATCGTGATCAGGCAGGGAGACAGCAACAATGAAAACGCTTCTGTACGGCGCAGCGCTTTGCGCCGTCATCGTCGCGCCGGCCACAGCCGAAACGCGCTATGATCGCAGCCTCGAAAAGGCGGCCATGGGCATCGTCGCCGGCAAGATGGGCGGCATCCGCGGCGGCTTTTCCTTCAAGCAGGTGCCGCAACTGGTGGTTCTGCCGGCCCCCGTTCCCGCACCTGCGGTTGCCATCGAGCCTTCACGCGAGCAAGCGTCGGGAGGGCGTGCGGATGGGTTGTCTCCGGCCGTCGAGCGCCCGGTTTCGCGAAGCGTATTCTGCGCTAGAGACCAGCAAGCCCTGATCGGGATTGCCCGATCGTTTCATCGTGCTTTGCCGCTGTGCGGGTGATCTAAAGGCGTCGGCACTGCTACTCCGCCGCCACCAGCTCCGCTTGCTGCGCCGGTTTCTCGGGGCGCCAGGATTGCGCCGCGTGGCGGGCGCGGTCTGCCAGGGCGGCAAGGCGTCCGCGCAGGTTTCGTCCACCCACCACTGACGACAAGATCACCGAATGCGTCGCAAAGCGGCGCTTGAAATCCTCGCCGCCGCAGAGAAAATCGATCGTGGTCAAGCCCCTGTCGAACGACCACTGGATGTAATCCATCATCAAGACCATGCCCGGCGAGGCCCGTTCGAAGGCCGGATCATAGGTGGTGACGAAAGCCATCATCGTTCCATGCTGCTCGAAATTGATCGATATGGCGATGATCTCGTCTTCGCGTTCGAGCACGAAAATGCGCAGCAACCCAAGCCCGGCCAGAACCGAGATCAGTGCCGGCAGCGCGGGGGAACCTTCGTCGAACAGGTCCGAGACGCGGCCGTGTTTTGCGAGCCATAGCCGTTTCAGCGCGGCGACGCGTTCCAGCACCGGCTCGCGGGCTTCGTGCGCATCCATCAGGCGGAAACGCAGCGCGCCGCCTTCCTCCATGAATTTGTAACCACGGCGATAGTTTTGCCGGGTTTTCTTCGACTGGCTTTCAAACCATTGTGCGCCGCGTTGTCCGGCGCTGGAAACTCGGTAGCTGACCTCGCTGCGGTGGCTCGGCTGCAAAATGCTGCCCTGGCCTGGGGCGGCGGGACCAAGCAGGGTCCGGAATCGAGCATCGGGCAACAGCCGATTGAGATACGCAAGATCGAAGCCGCCATCGTCGAGGATATGTTGCCAGAGTTGCGGCAGGATCTGTGGCTCTGCATCGGGAGCAAGCAGGACATCTCCATAGTCGCAGTGATCCTTCGCCGCCCATTCCAGCATACGGATGCCCGAGCGCCAGAAGGTCGCGAGCGCAATGACCGCCTCGAGGCGCTCGCCGCTCCAGACCAGGCCGATCCTGAGGCCGCGGCGGTCCTGATGCGGTGTGGTGTGCCACCAGGCCGAGATCCAGTCGGGATGCTGGAAAACGAGGCCGCCGGCGCGTTGCCAGAGCGCTGCCCAGGCGGGCGCGATTTCTGCCAGTCGCTCTGGCGAGGTTGCAATTTCGATCCGGTGCGCTTGCTGCATCCGGAACACGGCCGGTCCGTTCATGGCTTGCCCCCCTGCGGCGATTGCTGTGGCTCGGGCTTGTCGGCGCGGAAATGTCTGGCGATCTGCCGCCACATCCGCTGCAGCGGCATGACATAGAGGCCTGCGAGCGACTGGTAGTCGCGCACGTTGCGTTCGATCAAACCGAACTTGAAGTCCTCGTCGGGTCTCGGAACGCACAGAGTTCCGAAGAGCCGATCCCAGAACGAGAAGAGCAGCCCGAAGTTCTTGTCGTAATGGCGCGGGTCGGTGCTGTGGTGCAACTGATGCCAGTGTGGGCACAGGATCAGATTGTTCAACGGCCCAAACGAGATCTTGAAATGCGTGTGCCTGACGAAATCCATCATCAGGATGTTGCGTATGATGTAGACGTTGACGCCGAAGACCGTCAGTTCAACCAGGTTCAGCGACACCAGCGACCAGATGCCGAAGCAGATGCCGGGAATGACGCCGTCCCAGGCCCGGTTCATCAATTCGTCGAGCGGGTGGACGCGATCCTTGGTGATGCCGACCATCACCTCGGCCGAATGGTGCACCTTGTGCAGTTCCCAGAGCACCGGGTAGCGGTGCTGGGCGACATGATAGAGATAGTACGAAATGTCGTAGGCAAGCAGCATGGTGAGGGTGAAGATCGTCACCGTCACAGGCCCCGCCGGCCCCTCGATCAGAGGCGGCTGGATTGCCAGCAGCGTGGAGAGCAACCAGTTCGTCGCATAGCCGACGGCGCTGACGAAGACGACGCCGGCGGGCAGCATGAGGAATGGCATCAGCGCCTTCCGCGTCACCCAGAACAAAAGGTCGGCTTTCGCCGAAGGATGCGTGATGACCTCATGCGGGACCGCGAACTCGAAGAATTCTTTCCAGCTCTTTTTCTCGACCGTGCGCCAGTAGGCGACCAGGGCACTGACCAAAGCAGTCAGCAACAGAAGTCCGGTCGCCAGCAGGCCGGCGCCGGAAATCCGGTCAAGAACCTTGTAGACGATGTCGCTAGCCATTTCCAAAGTTGCCGCCTCTTCATCCGGGTTTTCCGGTCGTCGCGGTCATAACATTGAAGTCCTCAAGCAAATGCGATGAAAATTGGTTAAGAAATCATGAGGCTTTCTAGGTTTTTGGTATTTATCCGCAGTCGGTGAGACCTCATGCTTCGGCGGTCATCCGTCTCAACGGGCGTAACGCATGGGTATTCATAAGGATGGTCGGCGGGACGGGACGCCTCACCATCGTCGCCGTGCAAGATGCTGAGCGTGATGATGGGAACGGGAGACGAAATGCTTCCAGCTGGCGCTCTTGCCATCGTCGTCGGCTTTCGCCATGAAGGCCGATGAATTCGCCTCTGCCAGCCAGCGCACGCCAGCGGCTCGACGACCTGCTCGTCCAGCGCGGGCTGTTTGCCAGCCGCTCACGTGCCCGCGATGCGGTCGAGCGCGGCACTGTGACCGTCGACGGCGTCATTGCGCGCAAGCCCGGCCAGAGCGTTTTGCCGCAATGTCACGTTGCCATCGATGATCCGGCGCAAGGCTATGTGTCGCGCGCGGCACTCAAGCTGATCGGCGGGCTCGATCATTTCGGCCTCGATCCTGCCGGCCGTGAAGCGCTCGACATCGGCGCCTCGACCGGCGGCTTCACCCAGGTGTTGCTCGAGCGCGGCGTGGCCCATGTCACCGCCGTCGATGTCGGGCATGGCCAGATGCATCCTGATATCGGCGGCGACCCGCGTGTGACGGTGATCGAAGGGCTGAACGCCCGCGACCTCGCCGTCACCGATCTCGGCGGGCGTATTCCGGATTTCATCGTCTCCGACGTCAGCTTCATCTCGCTGAAACTGGCGCTGCCGCCGGCCCTTGGTCTGGCCAAGGCTGGCGCAAAGGCCATGTTTCTGGTCAAGCCGCAATTCGAGGCCGGCAGGGAAGCGATCGGCAAGGGTGGTCTGTTGAAGGATCCCTTCGACGCCGCCCGTGTCGCCGGCCTGCTGCAGGATTGGCTGGACTCCGTTCCCGGCTGGCGCTCGCTGGGGCTGCATCTGTCGCCGATCGATGGCGGCGACGGCAATCGCGAATTCCTGCTCGGTGGGATCAAGGACCGATGAGCGCGCGCTTCAGCATCAGGAAACTTGGCGCCCAGGGCGACGGTGTCGCCGAGACCGAGACAGGCGATCTGTTCATTCCCTTCACACTGCCCGGTGAAACGGTCACCGCCGCGCGCGAACGGGATCGCGCCATGCTGATGGCGGTGCTGGAAGCATCGCCGCTGCGCATCGATCCCGCCTGCCGCCACTTCACCGAATGCGGCGGTTGCGCGCTCCAGCATTTCGAAGCCGAAGCCTATCGCCAGTGGAAGCGCGAAAAAGTGGCGCACATCCTGAAGGGCAAGGGCATCGATTGCGAGATCGGTGACCTGGTCGCCTGCGCACCGCAGACGCGCCGCCGTGTCGTGCTTGCCGCCCGGCGCACCGAGACAGGCATGCTGCTCGGCTTCCATCGCCATCTGTCGCCGGAGATCGTCGCCATATCGGAATGCCCGATCTCGCTGCCGGAGATCGTTGCCGCCCTCGATCGCTTGAAGGCGCTCGCCGAATTGGTCTGCGCAACCACCAAATCGTTCCGGCTGGCGGTCACCGTGACCGGTTCGGGGCTTGATGTCGCGGTTCACGAATCCGGCAAGCTCGGGGAGCACCAGCGCCGGATCGCGGCTAACTTCGTCATGGCGCAGGGCTTTGCCAGGCTGTCCATCGATGACGAAATCATCATCGAGCCGAAAAAGCCGGTGGTCATGTTCGGCAGCGTCGCTGTCGCCTTGCCCCCGGGCGCGTTCCTGCAGGCAACCGAGGCCGCCGAACAGGCGATGGCCGACATCGTCGGCGGACATCTGAAGCGTGCCAAGAAGGTGGCGGATCTTTTCGCCGGTTGCGGTAGCTTTGCTCTGCGCCTGGCCGCGAAGTCGGAAGTCCATGCGGTGGAAGGCGATGCGGCAGCGCTTTCAGCGCTCGACCGTGGATCGCGCTTCGCCACCGGCTTGAAGCGGGTGACGGGCGAACGCCGCGACCTGTTCCGCCGGCCGCTGACGTTCAAGGAGTTGAATGCGTTCGACGGTGTGGTGTTCGACCCGCCGCGCGCCGGCGCCGAGGACCAGTCGAAGCAGATCGCCCGCTCGGATGTTCCCTACGTTGCTGCGGTGTCCTGCAATCCGGTGACGCTGGCTCGCGACCTGCGCATCCTCATCGACGGCGGCTACGCCTTGAAGAGCGTGACGCCGATCGACCAGTTCCTGTGGTCGCCGCATGTCGAAGCGGTGGCACTGCTGGAGAAGCCGAAGAAGCGGCGATAGCCTGGAGGCTTCGGCCCTACGAACTTGGCGACAGTCGTTTCGACGTGCCGCCGCGTTGGTTGATCGACACCCAGGTGTTTGGGTTCTGCTGCGACTGGCGTTTCACGAAGTAATAGCCCGTCGCGTTCCAGGGCCTGATCTCATTGACCAGATTGTCCAGGACAAGATCGCCCTTGTCGGTTTTCACCGTCAGAATGGTGTGGCCTTCATTGTCCAGGTCGCGCACCACGGTCATCAGCAACGCTTGCCGGGGGAATCCCGCTGCCAGAAGAAGCTTGCGCTTGTAGAGCGCGTAGATCTTGCAGTCGCCCTTGCCGTCTACCGGATAGTCCCAGTGATCCGCCATTGTACCCCAGTGATCGAAATTGCTGACGGGTTTGATGGCGCTGTTCGCCTTGTGATTTATCCGCTTGAGGATGCGTAGGTTCTGCGCGGTCAGCTTGATATTCGCGGCCGGCAGAGCGGGCACCTTGCACTCCTTTGGCCGGCGATGGCAGAAATCGACCCAACCGTAGGGGACGCTGGTGCTTCCACCAACTGCGGCAGATTGCGTCGATCGCGACTTGAACAATGTCGACTGTGCCGCCGCCGGACTGGCTTGCAACGATGTCGCGCCAATCAACGAAACGAAGCCAAGCAGGAAAGAGGAGGTCAGGACGCCGGGGAAATGCCGCATTGCCAACACCACCGCAACCAGAAGGCCGGCACTGCGTTCGTGCGGAAACGGCAGCCCAGGCAGTTAAACACCTAACAATTTCCTAATGCCGATTGTGTTCACTTCAAGGTGCAGCCGGGAATTCAAATTGGAAAACGCAAGCATCAGCCGGCGCATTCGGTCTGACTCGATCATCGGGGCGCCAGCGACGGACCTTTGTCATGCGTCCTGCAAGCTGTCATATCCCGCCGTCTCTGCAGCCTTGAGGAAATTACGATCAAAGGTTGCAAAGCCAGCGCAATGAGCTGATTTCCCAGATGCAGAGCATCTGCGAAATCCATTCCCTTCTTCGCGAGGTCGAGTGCGGACGACACCACCGCGCTGTCCGCGACCTCTACTGTTGGGAGCCCGCCAAATGTCCGCAGCGCGATGTCAGGCGCCGCATAACCGTAAGCGCCGGCGCAGCTCTCATGATGGCGCTCTCGGGTGCGCTCGTCGCCTGGATTTTGCGAAAGATCGCTCGAACCGGGCTATTGCCGTCCTATGCACTTGACATCGCGGCCATGACGTTTGTCGCAGCTGCGCTGTATGTCTCCGGCCACGACGGGACCGTCGACTACCTGAGTGCTTGGCTCAAATATGCGATCGGTGGCGTCATCGCCTTCCTGATTCTCTACACGACTTCGCGCCGGTCTATCGGCAAGGCATAACGGCCCGGCCATCGGGGCCGTTCGCTCAGACCCGCGTGCCGCCCACCGTCATCTGGTTCATGCGCAGATGCGGCTGGCCGACGCCGACCGGCACGCCCTGTCCGGCCTTGCCGCACATGCCGATGCCGGTGTCGAGCTTCATGTCGTTGCCGATCATCGAGACGCGATGCATGGCGTCCGGACCGTTGCCTATCAGCATCGCGCCCTTGATCGGCTGCGTCACCTTGCCGTTCTCGATCAGGTAGGCCTCGGTGCAGCCGAACACGAATTTGCCCGAGGTGATGTCGACCTGGCCGCCACCGAAGGAGACGGCATAGATGCCGTTCTTGACCGAGGCGATGATTTCGTCCGGCTCCATGTCGCCCGCCGTCATATAGGTGTTGGTCATGCGCGGCATCGGCTGGTGTGCGTAGCCTTCGCGGCGGCCGTTGCCGGTTGCCTTCATGCCCATCAGCCGGGCGTTTTGGCGATCCTGCATGTAGCCGACCAGCTTGCCGTCCTCGATCAGCACATTGCGGGCCGAAGGCGTGCCTTCGTCGTCGACTGTCAGCGAGCCGCGCCGCTCGGGCATCGTGCCGTCGTCGACGACGGTCACCCCCTTGGCGGCGACCTGCTGGCCGAGCAGTCCGGCGAAGGCCGAGGTCTTCTTGCGGTTGAAATCGCCTTCCAGCCCATGGCCGACGGCCTCGTGCAGCATGACGCCCGGCCAGCCGCTGGACAAGACGATGTCGAAAGTGCCGGCCGGCGCCGGTATCGCCTCGAGATTGACCAGGGCTTGCCTGAGCGCCTCCTTGGCGGCGTGCTTCCAACTGTCCTCGACCAGGAATTCGCCAAACGCCTTGCGGCCGCCCATGCCGTAGGAGCCGCTCTCCTGGCGGTCGCCATTGCCCACAACGACGGAGACGTTGACGCGGACCAGCGGGCGGATGTCGCGCACCATTTGGCCGTCGGCGCGCACGATCTCGACATGCTGCCAGGATGCGGCGAGCGATGCCGAAACCTGCCGCACGCGTGGGTCCTCGGCGCGCAGCCAGGCGTCGATTTCCTGCAGGAGCTTTGCCTTGGCCTCGAAGGAGGGCGAGGGGATCGGGTTCTCTTCGCCATAGAGATGGCGGTTGGTGCGGGCGGGTGCGGCGGCAAGCGTGCCGGAATAGCCGCCCTTGACGGTCGAAACGGCATCGGCCGCGCGCAGCAGCGAAGCTTCGGAGAGATCGCTGGAATGGGCATAGCCGCTGGCTTCGCCGGCAACCGCGCGCAGGCCAAACCCTTGGTCGGTGTTGAAGTTGGCGGTCTTCAGCCGGCCATTGTCGAACATCAGCGCTTCGCTCTCGCTGTATTCGAGGAACAGCTCGCCGTCATCGGCGCCGTTGATGGTTTCGGCGACGATCTGCTTGATGCGATCGTCTGAAATGTCGAATTGGCCGATCAGGCTGTTCATGGCGCGTCCGTTCACAGGAGGAATGGGTCTTTGCCACGATGTAGGCGCGAAGGTGCGCCGAGACAATCGCTCAGCCGCATTGTGAAGACAAAAGCGGTTTGCCAGCAGACCGTCGACGTCACTTCTGGTTGATGAAGCCGGTGATGTCGCCGGGCTTTCAGGGGAGGGCGGCGAAGCCGTCGGCAAAACCCTTGAGGTCGACCGGGATGCCGATGCCTTCTTCCGGGGTCTGGAAGACAATGAAGGTGGCCGACGTGCCGGTCTTCAGCGTGTCGAGAAGCGGCTTTTCGAGGATAACCTCGGCATAGCAGCCGTCCTGGAAACAGCGCACGAAATAGGCGCGACCGATGTCCTTGCCGTCGACATTGAGGCCAAGCCCGTTGGGCAAAAGCACGCCGAGCGGCGCCAGCACGCGCAGGATCTCCGCCTTGTTGTCGGCGGTGCGCAGCACGACGACCGACAGTCCCATCTCCGGACGGTCCTCGGCGACGACGTTCTGCATCATCACGCATTGTTCCGAGGTGGCACCGGCCGGCGTGTCGCAGATGATCGACCATGCGCCATGCGTCGAGCGAACGGTACCGCTCGGTTGCGCGGCGTTCGCCGTGCCGGACACGATCGCGGACAAGCCGATGCCAGACAGGGCGGCGAAAAAGATGACCTTCGCCCAGTTTCTCGAAAACCGAGAGTTTCTCGAAAGCCAGTAATTCATGACGGCTCCATTGCGAATCACGGCACTTTAAGCCGCGCCAAAGCCAAGTAAAGGACGAGACCGCACCAGGTCTGCCCCGAAAAAGCCAATACGGCGCTTTTCCCTGCCAATTTCGCCCGAATTGCGACGTTCGGCACGTGCGCGCCGCGGGAATGCCGCTGTGGGTTCAATGTAGGCGATTCGGGGCTGCCGCGGCTGCCTCCAAAGGCACATCCGGGCTTGCGCGCAAAAATGCCGCACGGTTTCGTCCGCTCCTTTCTTGCGGAGGGAAAAAGAGTATGGTTTGAACCAGCTTGAAACTGTCGGGATTCCCGTCCCGGCATTGTTCGTTATTCTCGTGGGTACCACAGCGAGGAACTGGGAGACGATGAGGGCGATGAGAAATTTCCTGGCAAACGCCAAGGTTCCAGCAAGTGCCAAGTTTCTAAGTGCTTGTGCCGCTATCACGTTTTTCGCCGGCGCATCCGCCCATGCCGACCAGCCCAAGAACTGGGAGACAACCTTCCAGGCGCCGGCGACCGACATGATGCGGCAGATCGAGTGGTTCGGGAACTACACGATGTGGTTCATCGTCCCGATCACCATCCTGGTGCTGATTCTTCTCGCCTATTGCATCATCAGATTCCGCGCGAGCGCCAACCCGGTTCCGTCCAAGACCAGCCACAACACGTGGATCGAGTTGATCTGGACGATCGGACCTGTCGTCATCCTGCTCCTCATCGCTATCCCCTCGTTCCAGTTGCTGACCGCGCAATACACGCCGCCGGAAGAAGCAAAGCTGACCGTCAAGGCGACCGGCAACCAGTGGAACTGGGACTACGAGTACCAGACCGACAACACGCTCTCTTTCAACTCCGCGATCCTCCAGGACGCCGAACGCGCCGCTGCCGGCAAGGAGGACCGCAAGGTCTACCCGCGCCTGCTGGCCGTCGACAACGAGCTGGTCGTGCCGGTCAACACCATGACCCGCGTGCTCGTCACCGCGACCGACGTGATCCACTCCTTCGCCATGCCGTCGTTCGGCATCAAGATCGACGCCGTTCCGGGTCGCACCAACGAGACCTGGTTCAAGGCGGAGAAGGAAGGTATTTTTTACGGCCAGTGCTCGCAGCTCTGCGGCAAGGACCATGCCTTCATGCCGATCGCCATCCGCGTCGTCTCCGATGCGCAGTTCAAGACCTGGCTGGCGGCAGCCAAGACCGATCTGCCCGGCGCCAACAAGACGCTGATGGCCGAGGTCGACGGCCAGAACAAGGTAGCGGCCGCCGGCAACTGATGCCGCGGGTTAGCAAGATTTAGGGAACGGAGCGGAACATGGCAGACGCTGCAGCTCACGACGGGCACGACCACAAGCCTTATCACGGCTGGGTGCGCTGGGTTTATTCGACCAACCACAAGGACATCGGCACGCTCTACCTGATCTTCGCGATCATGGCCGGCATCATCGGCGGCGCCTTGTCGGTCGCCATCCGCATGGAGCTGCAGGAGCCTGGCATCCAGATCTTCAGCGGTCTGGCGCAGATGGTCTACGGCATGAACGGTGACGCCGCGATCGACGGCGGCAAGAGCATGTACAATGCCTTCGCCACCGCGCACGCCCTGATCATGATCTTCTTCATGGTCATGCCGGCGCTGATCGGCGGTTTCGCCAACTGGATGGTCCCGATCATGATCGGCGCGCCCGACATGGCGTTCCCGCGCATGAACAACATCTCCTTCTGGCTGCTGCCGCCGGCCTTCATCCTGCTGCTCACCTCGATGTTCATGCCGAGCGCACCGGGTGCCTATGGCGTCGGTGGCGGCTGGACGCTTTATCCGCCATTGTCGACTTCGGGCCAGCCCGGGCCGGCCATGGATCTGGCGATCCTGTCGATCCACATTGCCGGTGCCTCGTCGATCCTCGGCGCCATCAACTTCATCACCACCATCTTCAACATGCGCGCGCCTGGCATGACGCTGCACAAGATGCCGCTGTTTGCCTGGTCGGTGCTGATCACCGCCTTCCTGCTCCTGCTGTCATTGCCGGTTCTGGCCGGCGGCATCACCATGCTGCTCACCGACCGCAATTTCGGCACCACCTTCTTTGCGCCCGATGGCGGCGGCGACCCGATCCTGTTCCAGCACCTGTTCTGGTTCTTCGGTCACCCTGAAGTGTACATCCTGATCCTGCCGGGCTTCGGCATCATCAGCCACGTCATCTCGACCTTCTCGAGGAAGCCGGTGTTCGGTTACCTCGGCATGGCCTACGCCATGGTGGCGATCGGCGCCGTCGGCTTCATCGTCTGGGCGCACCACATGTACACGACCGGCCTGTCGCTCGACACGCAGCGCTACTTCGTCTTCGCCACCATGGTCATCGCGGTGCCGACAGGCGTGAAGATCTTCTCCTGGATCGCGACGATGTGGGGCGGGTCGATCTCGTTCAAGACGCCGATGCTGTGGGCGCTGGGCTTCATCTTCCTGTTCACAATCGGCGGCGTCACCGGCGTCCAGCTGGCCAATGCCGGCCTCGACCGCTCGCTGCATGACACCTATTTCGTCATCGCCCACTTCCACTACGTGCTGTCGCTGGGCGCGGTGTTCGCCATCTTCGCCGGCTGGTACTACTGGTTCCCGAAGATGACCGGCTACATGTATTCGCCCGTCATCGCCAACACCCACTTCTGGGTCACCTTCGTCGGCGTGAACCTGATCTTCTTCCCGCAGCACTTCCTCGGTCTCGCCGGCATGCCGCGCCGCACCATCGACTACCCCGATGCGTTTGCCGGCTGGAACTATGTGTCGTCCATCGGCTCGTATATCTCGGCCGTCGGCGTCCTGATCTTCCTCTATGGCGTGTTCGAGGCCTTCCAGAAGAAGCGGATCGCCGGCGCCAACCCATGGGGCGAGGGCGCAACGACGCTCGAATGGCAGCTGCCTTCGCCGCCGCCCTTCCACCAGTGGGAACAGCTGCCGAAGATCAAGTAAGGCGGCTGCCCGCTCGAATACGAAACCGCCGGTCCGCCGGCGGTTTTGGCCAACGGATGATGGACTTAAGTACGCATGGCCCTTGTCGACGACCCATTGATTGACGAAGCGGGCTTTCGCATGTCGGAAGCGACGGCGGGCGATTTCTTCGCGCTGCTGAAGCCGCGCGTCATGTCGCTGGTGGTGTTCACCGCCTTTGTCGGCCTGGTCGCCGCACCCGTGACCATCAACCCTCTGCTGGCGGTGATCGCCATTCTGGCTATTGCGATAGGTGCTGGCGCCTCCGGCGCGCTCAACATGTGGTACGATGCCGACATCGATGCCGTGATGACCAGGACCGCCAGCCGCCCGGTCCCGGCCGGTCGCATCCAGCCGCACGAAGCGCTGACCTTCGGGTTGGTGCTGTCGGTGCTGTCGGTGATGACGCTCGGCGTGCTGGTCAACTGGCTGGCGGCTACGCTGCTGGCCTTCACCATCTTCTTCTACGCCGTCGTCTACACGATGTGGCTGAAGCGCTGGACGCCGCAGAACATCGTCATCGGCGGGGCCGCCGGTGCCATTCCGCCCGTGATCGGCTGGGCCGCGGTGACCGGGACGGTCAGCCTCGAAAGCGTTGTCTTGTTCCTGATCATCTTCCTGTGGACGCCGCCGCATTTCTGGGCGCTGGCGCTGTTCAAGTCCGAGGACTATGCCAAGGCCGGCATTCCGATGATGCCCAACGTCGCCGGCCACGCTTCGACCCGCCGCCAGATCTTCGCCTATGCGCTGGTGCTGGCCCCGGTCGGCGTGCTGCCGTGGCTGCTCGGCTACACCACGCCGTTCTATGGCGTGGCCGCCCTGCTGCTCGGGATCGGTTTTGCCTGGTACGCGTGGAAAGTGCTTGGCATGGCCGACGATGACCGCGTCATGAAACCGGCCAAGGCCCTGTTCGCCTATTCGCTGCTTTATCTCTTCGCCATCTTCGCTGCCTATCTGGCCGACAGCGTTGTCGAACGCGCGCTTGCCATGGGTGGAGCATGACCATGATCGAGGAAAAGCTCGAGACCGTCACGTTGACCGAGCGTCAGAAGAAGGCGCAGCGCAGCCGTTCCATCGCCATCGGCGTGGCGCTGGCGCTGCTGGTGGTCATTTTCTACATCGCGACGATCGTGAAGTTCGGCCACAATCTGGGCACGATGTGATGAGCGTCGAGACGTCCAGGAAAGCGGCGGGCAAGAACAGCAACGTCATCGTCGCGGCTGTCTGCCTCGCCTTCTTCACCGGCATGATCGGCATGGCCTATGCCGCGGTGCCGCTCTACAAGATGTTTTGCCAGGCGACCGGCTATGGCGGCACGACGCAACGTGCCGAGAAGCAGTATGCCGGCCGCGTGCTCGACCGCGAGATCACCGTCCGCTTCGATGCCAACGTCGCCGGCGTGCCATGGGAGTTTCAGCCGGTCCAGCGCTCGATGACGATGAAGATCGGCGAGACCGTGCAGGCGCACTACCAGGCGACCAACAAGTTCGATCGTTCCGTGACCGGCCGCGCCACCTTCAACGTGCAGCCTGAACTGGCGGGCCCCTATTTCAACAAGGTCGAGTGCTTCTGCTTCACCGACACGACGCTGAAGCCCGGCGAGACGCTGGACATGCCGGTCCTGTTCTACGTGGACCCCGACATCGTCGATGTGCCGGAGCTCAAGGACGTGAAGACGATCACGCTGTCCTATACGATGTTCCCGGTCGAGAAGACCAAGCCGGTCGCCTCCTCGGCGCCGACCGATGGCAACAGCAAGACAATTTCGAATACCGAAGCAAATCTCGGGGGTTGATATGGCAGACGCGCACGCAAAACCACAGCATGACTATCATCTCGTCGACCCGAGCCCATGGCCTTTCCTAGGCTCGGTAGGGGCGCTCGTCATGGCCTTTGGCGGTGTCGCCCTGATGGAATATCTGAAGGGCGGGTCGTTCCCGGTCTTCGGCTTCAACATCGCCAATCCGTGGCTGTTCTTCATCGGCCTCGTGATCGTCCTCTACACCATGTTCGCCTGGTGGTCGGACACGATCAAGGAAGCGCATGAGGGTCATCATACGCGGGTCGTGTCGCTGCACCTGCGCTATGGCATGATCATGTTCATCGCCTCGGAGGTGATGTTCTTCGTTGCCTGGTTCTGGGCCTATTTCGATGCCAGCCTTTTTGCCGGTGAGGCACAGAACTACGCGCGCGCCACATTTACTGGTGGCGTCTGGCCGCCGAAGGGCATGGAGGTTCTCGATCCCTTCCATTTGCCGCTCTACAACACCGTCATCCTGCTGCTGTCGGGCACCACGGTGACCTGGGCGCACCATTCGCTTCTTCACGGCGACCGCAAGGGGCTGATCAACGGCCTGGTGCTGACCGTCGGCCTCGGCATGCTGTTCACCATGGTGCAGGCCTACGAATACATGCACGCTCCGTTCGCTTTCAAGGATTCCATCTATGGCGCCACCTTCTTCATGGCGACCGGCTTCCACGGTTTCCACGTCATCATCGGCACCATCTTCCTGTTGGTCTGCCTGATCCGGGCGATGAAGGGTGATTTCACCCCCAAGCAGCATTTCGGCTTCGAGGCGGCCGCCTGGTACTGGCACTTCGTCGACGTGGTCTGGCTGTTCCTGTTCGCCTCGATCTACGTCTGGGGATCGGTCGGCGCGGTGATCGAGGGCCACTGATCCAGGCCTGAGGGATTTTCATTTCTGGAGGCGGCCGCGGCAACGTGGCCGCCTTCTTCTTTTTGGCGCAATGATCGCTGATCGATAGCCAATGCGACTGACAATCTTCCGGGCTATTTGCGCATTGATGATCGGGGCACTCCCGGCCTTTGCCGGCGAGAAGGTGGGCCTGGTGCGTGTTCACAAGGCCGAACGCCGGCTGGAACTGATCGGCGACGGCAAGGTCCTGCGAAACTACGGCATCGCGCTCGGCGGCGATCCCGTCGGGCACAAGCACCAGGAGGGCGATCAACGCACGCCCGAGGGGAACTATGTCCTGGACTGGCGCAACCCGAACAGCATCGCGCATAAATCGATCCATATTTCGTACCCCAATGCCGACGATGAGGCCGCCGCCAAGGCGCGCAATGTCGGCGCGGGCGGCATGATCATGATCCACGGCCAGCCGAATGGTTATGGCTGGTGGGGCTGGCTGCTTCAATTGGTCGACTGGACCGACGGCTGCATTGCGGTTACGGACTCCGACATGGACGAAATCTGGGCGCTGGTGGCCGATGGCACACCGATCGAAATCGAGCGGTAAGCAATGAGCGACGACGCTCCTATGAGTGAAGACAGAGCGATCTGGCCGCCGATCGATCCGATCTCGGCCGGCCTGCATGGCCGCTGCCCGCGCTGCGGCGAGGGGCGGTTGTTCTCCGGCTTCCTCACTGTCGGCAAGCGCTGCGTCAATTGCGGCCTCGATTATTCCTACGCCGATGCCGGCGACGGGCCGGCGGTGTTCGTCATCCTGATCATAGGCTTCCTTATCGTCGGCCTGGCGCTCTGGGTTGAAGTCACGCTTAGCCCGCCGCTCTGGTTGCATCTGCTGGTCTGGATTCCGCTGGCTGTCGTGCTGTGCCTGGCGGCGCTGCGGCTGATCAAAGGCGTGCTGCTGACGCTGCAATACCGCAACAAGGCGGCCGAAGGCCGGTTGGATCGCGGCGAATGAGCGAGGCAACCGTTAAAGCCGATGGCCGATCGCGGCCTAGGACGGCATTGCTGCTCGCCCTAGGCCTTGTGCTGTTCCTGATCCTGCTGGCGCTCGGCACCTGGCAGGTGCAGCGCCTTTATTGGAAGGAAGGCCTTCTGCAGACCATCGACCAGCGCACTCATTCAGCGCCGCGGCCGCTGGCCGAGGTCGAGAAAGAATTCGCAGCCACCGGGGACGTCGATTATACGCCCGTCGCCGTCACCGGGACGTTCCTGCATCAAGGCGAACGGCATTTTTACGCGACCTGGGAGGGTGATGCCGGCTTCAATGTCTACACGCCGCTGGCGCTCGACGACGGCCGCTTCGTCCTGATCAATCGCGGCTTCGTGCCTTACGATCTGAAGGACGCCGCCAAGCGCGCCAAGGGACAGGTGACCGGCAGAGTGACGGTCACGGGGCTCGCTCGCAACCCCCTGCCAGCAAAGCCGTCGATGATGCTGCCCGACAACGATGTGGCGAAGAACATCTTCTACTGGAAGGACCGCGACGTCATGGCGGCGAGCGCGGGCCTGCCGGCTGGGTTCACGCTGGTGCCGATCTTCATCGACGCAGACAAGACGCCAAATCCAGGCGGATTGCCGGTTGGCGGCGTCACCATCATCGACCTGCCGAACAGCCATCTGCAATATGCCGTCACCTGGTACGGGCTTGCCGCCGCGCTCGCCGCCGTGCTCATCCTGCGGCTTCGCCGCCCCGCGAAAGAGGAATGAATGCGAGCGACGCCCCCTTTCTACCGATGCCCTTGACAGGGCAGGGGTGCGCACCTCATTTCGGCTTTGATCAACCGGCCCGGATTTAATGCTTCAGACAACCACCAAACCACCTCTGACGATCCGGCTCTGCCAGCCGCGCGGTTTTTGCGCCGGTGTCGACCGTGCCATCCAGATCGTCGTGCTGGCGCTGAAGAAATATGGCGCGCCGGTCTACGTCCGCCATGAAATCGTGCACAACCGCTACGTCGTCGAGGGGCTGCAAAGCCTTGGCGCCGTCTTCATCGAGGAACTCTCCGAGATCCCGGCCGAACATCGGCAGTCGCCCGTCGTGTTCTCGGCGCATGGCGTGCCGAAATCGGTGCCGGCGGATGCGAAGGCGCGCAATCTTTTCTATCTCGATGCCACTTGCCCGCTGGTGTCGAAGGTCCACAAGCAGGCGATGCGCCATCAGCGGCTCGGCCGTCATGTGCTGTTGATTGGTCACGCCGGACATCCCGAGGTGATCGGCACCATGGGCCAGCTCCCGGACGGAGCGGTGACCCTGATCGAAACCGAAGCCGATGCCGCAAAGCTCTCGCCCGTCGATCCGCAGGCGCTAGGCTTCGTCACCCAGACCACATTGTCGGTCGAGGACACCGCCGGCATCATCCGCGCCTTGCAGGATCGCTTTCCGGCGCTGCAGGCGCCAGCGGCGGAATCGATCTGCTATGCCACCACCAACCGCCAGGAAGCCGTCAAGGACACCGCGCCGGGCGCCGATCTCTACCTGATCGTCGGCGCGCCGAATTCATCCAATTCGCGACGACTTGTCGAAGTGGCGGAGCGTGCAGGCGCCACCATGTCGCTTCTCGTGCAGCGCGCCGCCGAGATTCCGTGGAATGACATCGGCAACATTTCGACGCTCGGCCTGTCGGCCGGCGCGTCGGCGCCCGAAATCATCGTCGACGAGATCATCGACGCGTTCCGGCAGCGCTTCGATGTCACGATCGATCTGGCCATCACGGCCACGGAAACGGAGGATTTTCCGGTCATGCGGGTACTGCGCGATGTCGAACTGACGCGGGCCGACATGGCCTTCGTCAATGGAGCCGCGTAAGGCACATGGCGGTCTACACTGACGTCGCGGAAGGCGAACTCGGCGCATTCCTGAAGCACTATCCGGTCGGCGATCTCCTGTCCTACAAGGGCATCGCCGAAGGCACCGAGAACTCGAACTTCCTGCTGCACACCTCGAGCGGCTCCTACATCCTGACGCTCTATGAGAAACGCGTCGAGAAGGCGGATCTGCCGTTTTTCCTCGGGCTGATGGGCCATCTCTCCTACAAGGGCGTGTCCTGCCCGCTGCCGGTGACCGCCCATGACGGCAGCGTCATCGGCACGCTCGCCGGCCGGCCGGCGGTCATCATCACCTTCCTGGAAGGGCTTTCGTTGCGGCGGCCCACAGCCACGCATTGTGCCGAGGTCGGCAAGGCGTTGGCGCAATTGCATCTGGCCGGCGCCGATTTTTCGATGACGCGTCCGAATGCCCTGGCCATCGACGGCTGGCGCAAGCTCTGGGACGCAGCGCGCGACCGCGCCGACGAGGTCGAGCCGGGCCTAGCGGCCGAGGTTGATGCCGACTTTGCCGATTTTGAGCGCAACTGGCCCAAAGACCTGCCGCAAGGCATCATTCATGCCGATCTTTTCCCGGACAACGTTTTCTTCCTCGGCGAAAAGCTCTCCGGCCTGATCGACTTCTATTTCGCCTGCGACGACCTCTATGCCTACGATGTCGCCACCTGCCTCAACGCCTGGTGCTTCGAGAAGGATTTTTCCTTCAACCTGACCAAGGGCAAGGCGCTGCTCGCCGGCTACCAGAGCGTCCGGCCCCTGAGCGATCAGGAAAAGGCTGCGCTGCCGATGCTGGCGCGCGGTTCGGCGTTGCGCTTCATGCTGACCCGGCTATACGACTGGCTGACCGTCCCCGATGGCGGGCTGGTGATGAAACGCGATCCGACCGAATACATCAGAAGGATGCGGTTCCACCGGGCGATCAAATCTCCTTCGGAATATGGATTGGCCTGATATCATGAGCAAACAGGTTGAGATCTTCACCGACGGCGCTTGTTCGGGCAATCCCGGCCCTGGCGGCTGGGGCGCGATCCTGCGCTTCAACGGCACCACCAAGGAGCTTTCCGGCGGTGAGGCCGAGACGACCAACAACCGGATGGAACTGTTGGCCGCTATTTCGGCGCTGAACGCGCTGAAGGAACCGTGCACGGTCGAGCTTCACACTGACAGCAAATACGTCATGGACGGCATTTCCAAGTGGATCCACGGCTGGAAGAAGAACGGCTGGAAGACCGCCGACAAGAAGCCTGTCAAGAACGGTGAACTCTGGCAGGCGCTCGACGAGGCCAACAAGCGCCACAAGGTCACCTGGAACTGGGTCAAGGGCCATGACGGCCATGTCGAGAACGAGCGCGCCGACGAACTCGCGCGCGAAGGCATGGCGCCGTTCAAGAAAGGCCCGTTCAAGCCTGCAGCAGCGCCAAAGCCTGCTGCGCCGGCAAAACAGCCGGCAGTCGCGAAGGTGCGGCGCTCGACCCAGAGCTATTGAATTCAGGAGCGGCGCGGCTCGGGTACGAAGAAGCGGATCAGCCAGCGGGCGGCGGCAACTACTACGATATCGGCGCGCATTCCGTTGTCTACGGCTGGCAGCCGATCGACAGGCCGACACAGCCGTAAGCGCTTATCGTATCAGCAGCGCCGTGCCCCAAAGCCCAAGTGCGAACACCGTGTGCGACACCAGGTTCAGCGCCCGGATCCGCATCGGGTTGGGCCGCTTCGAGGCGGCCCAGCCGGCGCCCATGCCGGGTGCCAGCAGGAACCAGCCGGCGCCGACGGTGACAATGCCGAGGATGAAGGCCGGCAGAAATGTCGGCGCGGCAAGCCAGCCCGCTCCGGCCAGCACCACCAGGATGATGCCGTAGATGATGCCGACAAAATAGTGAAAGGCCCAACCCAGCGCCTTTTCATGCGCGTATGGTGCTGTATCGCCGATATCGTCGTGAAAGACCTTGTCACGGAGATGCCAGACCCAGCGGCCGACCGGCCCCCAGTTCGGCCGTGGCTGGCCGAACGCCTTGTGCAGGAAGATGGCCCAGAGATCCATCAGCACGGTGGCGCCGACGCCGATCGCGATAGCGCGCCAGAAGATGTCAAACATCGCTAGGATCCCCCCAAAGCAAGCCATGAACCACAAGCGCCATCGCCGTTGCGGCCGAAGGCGCACTGAAGTTCAGAGCTGTCCCAGAATATGGGCCGCGCCGGACTCGTCGACACCGGGCTTGGTCTCGACATTGAGCGCGGTGACCTTGCCGTCGTCGACGATCATCGAAAATCGTTTCGAACGCAGCCCCATGCCGCTGGCGGAAAGGTCATTGTCAAGGCCCACTGCCTTGGCGAAATCGCCACTGCCGTCGGCCAGGAACAGGATCTTGCTCTCGCCGCCGGTGAAGCGCGCCCAGGCGCCCATGACATGGACGTCATTGACCGAAACGACGGCGATGGTGTCGACGCCGCGCGCCAGGATGGCGTCATGGTTCTCGAGATAGCCGGGCAAGTGGTTGTTGCTGCAGGTCGGCGTGAAGGCGCCGGGAACTCCAAACAGAACGACCTTTTTGCCCGGGAAGATCTCGGCCCCGGTGATCGGCTTGGCGCCGTCGTCGGTCATCGTCTTGAAGGTCACGTCAGGCAGCTTGTCGCCAACGGAAATGGTCATGGATTCCTCGCTTGGGAAAATGGGGAAGGACGTGTCTTTGCGTAGCGAACCCAACGGCTTCCTGCAACCGTTGCGATGGGCTGGATCAAGGGAAAGGCAGAACCCCTTCGACAGCGCCCGCCGCACTCGTCAGCGTATAGTGAAGCCCGCCATCGGTCGGCGTCGTCGAGGGGCGGTCGAGGATCGGCACGGTGAAAATCAGCTTGCCGTCCTTTTCGCTGCGGGCCGGGGTGCCGAACATGTAGTCCCGCTCGCCGGCAACGAAGAAGTCCGCCGCCGCCGGATCGCCGGGAAAGCTCGCCTCGACAATCAGCGTCTCATGGTCGCCCGGCAGCACATTGATGCCGAAATCGGACCTCGCGGGCGCAGGCAGTGCCGTAAAACTCGCCTTCACCAGCGCCGCGTCCTCGGCATTGTCCGGATCGGAGGCGGGGTCGACGGTCAGCCGCGTCTGCACCGGAATGCAGATCGTTTCGCAGATGCCGAGAAAGATGTCGGCATCGATCACCGCCGGCTGGTTCGGCGTCGCCAGCGTGAATGTCACCGGCAGAGAGACCGGATAGTTGTAGCCCGCCCATTTGCCATAGCCGTCGTCATGGCGCTGCGGCGCCGGAAACGACAGAGCGGCGTCGGCGATGTTGGTGCTGGCCGAAATGTCGAGTTGCGGCGGCACGCCCGCGTCTCCCGGATCGCGCCAATATGTCTTCCAGCCGGGCTTGAGCGCTATGTCGAGAACGCCCTGTATGCGGCCGGCATCGTCGGCTTTGCCTGATGTAACCAGCCGGACCTTGCCGCCTTCGCTGTTGTACCACGCCGACGAAGAGGCGGCGGCGGGAAGAGCGGTGGCCGATCCGATGGCGGCGCCGAGCAGCAGGATTTTCAAGGTTCGCATGGCGGTGATTTGATCGTCCGTTCGTGGCCGCGCAATGATTTCATGGCCTTGCCGGTATCATATTTGCGTGACTTCGAGGGAGAAGAATGTTCGAGCCGCCGCCACAGGCTTTGGTCGAATCCAGCACGGCGCATCTTTTCGACGCTTTGGAAACGCGTTACGCTCCCTTCATGGACTTGTTGCGCCACAAGAAGACGGTCGCCAGTCGCGGCTTTCTCGACGATCAGTTCCTGATTGCCATGCCCGGCATGAAGGACGACCGTTTCACGCGCTCGGTCATCTATGTCTGCGCCCATTCCGATGAAGGCGCCATGGGCCTGATCATCAACCAGACGCAGCAGATGCTGTTTCCGGACTTGCTCGTGCAACTGGGCATCATGAACGAGCAGGAGGCAATCCGCTTGCCGGCTCAGGCCCGCGATTTCGTCGTGCGCAATGGCGGCCCCGTGGATCGCAGCCGGGGCTTCGTCCTGCATTCGGGCGACTATCGGGTGGAATCGTCGCTGACCGTTTCCGACGACATCTGCCTGACGGCGACCGTCGACATATTGCGCGCCATATCGTCCGGCCGCGGACCCCGTCATGCGCTGATGGCGCTCGGCTATTCCGGCTGGGGCGCCGGCCAGCTGGAGACCGAGATCGCAGAAAATGGCTGGCTGACCTGTCCGGCCAGTGCCGAGCTTCTGTTCGACACCGATATCGAGCGCAAATACGACCGGATCCTCGCCTCGATCGGTATCGACCTCGCCCATCTCAGCTTGGCGGCCGGACACGCCTGATCCGTTTACGCTTGCGTCAGCGGATACTGCTCTTTCAGCGTCTTCAGCACCTGGTCGCCCGGCATCGGCGCGCCGAACATGAAGCTCTGGACATATTCGCAGCCCATCTGGCGCAGTTCCAGCGCGTCGCTCTCGTCCGAAATGCCCTCGGCGACGACGGACAGGCCGAGTTCATGCGCCATGTTGACCATCGATTTCAGCAGCACCGCGCGCTTGGGCGTGTTGTCGTCGACGAAGCTCTTGTCGATCTTGATGGTGTCGAAGGGGAAACGCGTCAGATAGGCCAATGAGGAATAGCCGGTGCCGAAATCGTCCAGCGACAGGCCGATGCCGAGCTGCTTCAGCTTGGTCAGCACATGGGCGGTCTGCTCGGGATTGTCCATGACAAGCGATTCGGTGAGTTCGAGCCGGAAGCAGCGCGGCTTCAGGTTGGCCCGAGCGATGACCGAGCGGACGTCGCTGACCAGGTCGCGGCGGATCAACTGGCGGCTGGACAGATTCACCGAGACCGACAGCGGCGCGTCGCCGATCTGCTTTTGCCAGCTGGCGAGGTCTTCCGCCGCTTGCTGCATGGCAAACAGGCCGAGCTGCACGATCAGGCCGCAGCTTTCGGCGACCGGGATGAAATCCGCCGGCGGGATCATGCCGCGGCGCGGGTGGTCCCAGCGCAGCAGCGCCTCGAAGCCGGCGACGCTGCCGTCCTCGAGCCGCACGATCGGCTGGTAGGCAAGGGTGAATTCGCGTCGCTCGATGGCGCGGCGCAGGTCGGATTCGAACTGCAGCCTGTCGGTGCCGACAGTGCGGAAAGCCGGACGGAACGGCTCGATCCTGTCGCCGCCGAAGCGCTTGGCCTGATGCATGGCAAGCTCGGCATCCTTGACCATGTCCTCGGCCGACATCTGTGGCGAATTCCAGGTGATCAATCCGATCGAGGCGGTCAGCACGATCTCGCGCTTGGCAAAGGTGATCGGATTGTTGATGGCATGCTTGATGGCATCCGCCACGGCGGCGATGCGGGCCGGGTCCTGTTCGGACAACAGCATCAGCGCGAACTGGTCGCCGGCAAAGCGCGACAGCGAGTCCTTCGGCTTGAGCAGCCGGTGCAGGCGACGCGCGATGGTCAAGAGGATGGTGTCGCCGGCCGAGATGCCGAGCCCGTCATTGACCTGCTTGAAACGGTCGATGTCGATGACGAAGACGGTCGGACGCACCTTCTCTTCGGTGCGCGCGATCGAGATGATCGCTTCCAGCCGGTTCATCAAAAGTTCGCGGTTCGGCAGGCCGGTCAGGTTGTCGTGCACGGCATCGTGCAGCAGCCTTTCCTCGGACTTTTTCTGCTCCGTCACGTCGACCATGGTGCCGACGCAGCGGATGACCTCTCCATCGGATCCGATGACCGGGCGCGCACGCAGCGAGAACCAGTGATAGTGGCCGTCAGCGCCGCGCAGTCGGAAGTTCTGCGACACCCGGCCGCGCCGGTGCTCGAGCACGACGTCGAGCGTCGTGCGGAACGTGTCGCGGTCGTCGGCATGCAGCACCGGCAGCCAGTTACGCGCCGCACCGCCGAGGCTGTTCGGCGCCAGCCCGAGTTGGATGCTGACATCGGGCTTGGTGACGACGCGGTCGCGCAGCACGTCCCAGTCCCATACCGTGTCGCCCGATCCGGCGACGGCAAGCGCCTGCCGCTCCAGATCGGAGAACAGGCCCTGATGCAGCGCGCCGCCGGCAAAGGCATGCTGCATGACAGTGAAGCCGATCAGCAGGATGATCAGGATCAGCCCGCCGCCCAGGGCCGGCTGGGCGATGTCGTTGTCGAGCATGCCGGTGATCGCCATCCACGATCCGCATAGCCACAACAGCACCATGACCCAACTGGGCACCAGCATGATCGCACGATCATAACCACGAATCCCGAGGAAGATGATCAGGCCAAGCCCCGTCAGTGCGGTGGCGGCGAAGGACAGCCTGGCGATGCCGGCGGCGACCGCGGGATCGACGATCGCGACGCCGGCGATCAGCACCAGCCCGAGTATCCAGACCAGCGCGCCATAACTGAAATGGCCGTGCCATCGGTTGAGGTTGAGATAGGCGAACAGGAACACCACGAAGGTTCCCGCCAGTGCCACCTCCGTCCCCGCCCGCCACATCTGCTCATTGCCGGGCGAGATCTCGATGACCTTGTTGAGGAAGCCGAAATCGACGCAGATATAGGCCAGTACCGCCCAGGCAAGCGCGGCGGTCGCGGGGAACATCGAGGTCCCCTTGACCACGAAAAGGATGGTCAGGAACAGCGCCAGCAGGCCCGCAATGCCGATGACGATGCCGCGAAACAGCGTGTAGGAATTGACCGAGTCCTTGTAGGATTCGGGATCCCAGAGGTAGACCTGCGGCAGCTTCGGCGAGGCCAGTTCGGCGATGAAGGTGATCACCGTGCCGGGGTTCAGCGTCACCCGGAAAACGTCGGCGTCGGGACTGGTCTGGCGGTCGAGCGCGAAGCCTTCGCTGGGCGTGATGGCAGCGATGCGGGTCGAGCCCAGATCCGGCCAGAAGATGCCGGAATTCACCAGGCGGAAATGCGGTGCGACGATCAGCCGGTCGAGCTGCTGGTCGGTGGTGTTGGCGAGCGCGAAGACAGCCCAGTCGCCGGTCGAACGGGCATCATTGGCCTCGACCTCGATGCGCCGCACGATGCCGTCCGGACCCGGCGCGGTCGACACCTGGAAATTCTCGCCCTGGTTGCGGTAGATCTCGACGGCGCCGGAAAGGTCGAGCGCGACGTCGTCGCGGGCGATCTTGATCGGCTCGACGGCGAAGGCCGACGATGCCGCCCACAGCGTCAGGAGTGTCGCGAGGACAATGGCGAACAGCGGCCCGTTGCGCAGGAATTTCGTCAAAAATCAGTCCTTCGTTCCAACGCCCGGCGGATCGTCCGCGATCCGGGCGTAGAGGTAGTGGTCCTGCCAGATGCCGTTGATCCTGAGATAGGATCGCAGCAGTCCTTCGCGCCGAAATCCGGCTTTTTCAAGCACGCGGATCGACCTGATATTGTCGGGAATACAGGCCGCTTCGATCCGGTGCAACCTCAGCGTATCGAAGGCGAAGCGGGTCACCACCTTGACCGCGTCGGTCATCAGGCCGCGGCCGCCGAAGCGCTCGCCGATCCAGTAGCCGACATGGCCGCTTTGCGAGACGCCATGGCGTATGTTGCCGAGCGTGATGCCGCCGGCAAGCTTGCCGCTGCTCCTCTCGAAGATAAAGAAGGCGATAGCGGTTCCCTGAGCATAATCCTCGCGGTAGCGGCTGATGCGCAGCCGCCATGCGTTGCGGTCGAGTTCATCGGGAGTCCAGCGTGGCTCCCATGGTTCGAGGAAGGCGCGGCTTTCCCCGCGCACCGCCGCCCACTCGCGATAGTCGTTGGTGAACGGCACGCGCAGCGTGACACGGTCGCCCTTCAGTGCCGGCAGGTCACGGCGAAAGAAAGGGAGCGCGAACATGGCGCTTTGAGGGGCTTAGACGGCGAGCTTGCGGGCCGCGGTCTGCGTGCCCGCGAGCGATTCGAGAATCGCCTCGTAGGGCGCCAGTGTGCCCACAGGCCCGACAGCGGTAAGCGTCGGCTTGGTCGAGAACAAACGCGACGATAGATCGGTCAGCCGCTCGATCGTCAGCGCCGACAGCCGTTCCATCAGTTCCTCCTTGGCGATCGGCCGGCCGAACAGAAGCAGTTGCCGTGCGATCTGCGAAGCGCGGCTGGCCGGGCTTTCGGCTGACATGATCAGTCCGGCGCGATATTGGGCGCGCGCCCGGTCGAGTTCTTCCTGCAGGATCTTCTCACCGGCCTTCTGCAGTTCGTCGATGATGACAGGCACCAGTTCGGCGATGTCGCTCTGGCCGGTCGCTGCATGGACGCCGAAGACGCCGGTGTCGGAAAAGCCCCAATGGAAGGCATAGACCGAGTAACACAGGCCGCGCTTCTCGCGGACCTCCTGGAACAGGCGCGACGACATGCCGCCGCCGAGGATCATCGACAGCACCTGCGAGGCGTAGAAGTCGCGCACATGATAGGCCCGGCCTTCGAACCCCAGCACGATCTGCGCGTCCATCAGGTCGCGGTCCTCGCGAAAATCGCCGCCGACATATTGCGCATATTGCGGGATGGTGCTGTCGGCCTTGCTGCGGAAGCCGCCGAGCTGCTTTTCGACCTCGCGCACGAAATTGTCATGCTTGATGTCGCCGGCGGCGACAATCACCATGCGCTCGGCGCCATATTGCCGCTCTATGAAGTCGTGAAGTTGTTTCGAGGTGAAGGACTTGACCGTTTCGGGCGTGCCGAGAATGGAGCGCCCAATCGTCTGATGGCGATAGGCGGTTTCCGTGAAACGGTCGAAGACGATGTCGTCGGGCGTGTCGTGCGCGGCGCCGATCTCCTGCAGGATCACATGCTGTTCGCGTTCGAGTTCCTGCGGGTCGAATTCGGACTCCTGCAGGATGTCGGCAAGAATGTCGACGGCCAGCGGCACGTCGTCGGAGAGCACCCTGGCATAGTAGGAGGTGGTCTCGACGCTGGTGGCGGCGTTGATTTCGCCGCCGACGTCCTCGATCTCCGAGGCGATTTCGAAGGCGCTCCGCCTTTTCGTGCCCTTGAACGCCATGTGCTCGAGCAGATGGGCCATGCCATGCTCGTCGTCACGTTCATTGCGGGCACCCGACTTGACCCAGGCACCAAGGGCAACCGATTCGATGCTTTGAAGGGTTTCGGTGGCGACTGTCAGGCCGTTCGACAGACGGCTTACCTCAACACCCATATGGCTACTACTCCCTAACGCGCCGCCCGCGCGCGGCGGCCGACGTAATCTTCCACCATTTTCAGGTCGGATGGAAGTACCGTGTATTTTTCCTCCGATGTCATCAACCCACCTAGCCACGCGGGCAGTGCGGGCGACACGCCGCTGGCGGCTTCGACGGCGGCCGGGAATTTTGCCGGGTGCGCTGTACCCAGCACCACCATCGGCACGGCGCCTGACGCCTTGCCTGCGGCGACATGCACGGCTGCCGCAGTGTGCGGATCGAGCAGATAGTTGCTGGTCGCGAGCGTCGAGCGGATGGTGGCGGCGACCTCGTCCATATCAGCGCGGCCGGCGTCGAATTCGGACCGCATCCCGGCAATTTGGTGGGGTTCGATGGTGAAAGCACCGGACTGCTTCAGGCCGTCCATGTAGCGCCGCACGGTCGCGGCGTCACGGCCGGAGGCCTCGAACAGCAAGCGTTCGAAATTCGACGACACCTGGATATCCATCGACGGCGACGTGGTCGCAAAGACGCCCTTGGTGCGGTATTCGCCGGTCGAAAAAGTGCGCGCCAGGATGTCGTTGTCATTGGTGGCAATGACCAGCCGATCGATCGGCAAGCCCATCTTCTTGGCGGCATAGCCGGCAAAGATATCGCCGAAATTGCCGGTCGGCACGGTGAAGGAAACCGGCCTGTCCGGCGCGCCGAGCGACAGCGCCGAGGAGAAATAATAGACGATCTGGGCCATGATGCGGGCCCAATTGATCGAATTGACGCCCGAAAGCGCCACCCGGTCGCGAAAGCCGTGATCGTTGAACATGTCCTTGAGCAGGCCCTGGCAATCGTCGAAATTGCCTTCGATCGCCAGCGCATGGACGTTTGCAGCCGTCGACGTCGTCATTTGCCGCTGCTGCACCGGCGAGACGCGGCCATGCGGGAAAAGGATGAAGATGTCGGTCCGGCTGCGACCGGCAAAGGCATCGATGGCCGCCCCGCCGGTATCGCCCGAGGTGGCGCCGACGATGGTGGCGTGCTGGTCGCGTTCGGCAAGCACATGGTCCATCAGCCGGGCCAGAAGCTGCATCGCCACGTCCTTGAAGGCGAGCGTCGGCCCGTGGAAGAGTTCCAGGACGAAGGTGTTGGGGCCGGTCTGCACCAGCGGGCAGACGGCCTCGTGGCGGAAGGTGGCATAGGCTTCGCGGACCAGCCGCTCGAAGACGGGCGCCGGGATTTCGCCGCCAAGGAACGGCGACAGCACGCGGATGGCAAGGTCGGGATAGGCAAGGTCGCGCATGGCGCGGATCTCGGCGGCGGAAAACTGTGGCCACTCGCGCGGCACGTAGAGCCCGCCGTCGCGCGCCAGCCCAGCCAGCACGGCGTCGGAAAATCCAAGAACGGGGGCTTCCCCGCGGGTACTCACATAGTGCATGTCACAATTCCGTTACTGCCTGGCTTTTTCCGTCCACCGCAAGGTGGTTAATTCTGCACTGGCTCAGTCGCATTTTTGCCGCGCGGTTGATATACGTCACCAGCTTTGCGAGAGGGAAGTGCAGTTTCATGGCGTTTCGTACATTCAGTGGTCGCTTTTTGGCGGGTCTTGCGCTCACCGGCTTTATGCTTGCCGCCGCCGGCTGCCAATCGGGCGACAATGGCATCCTGAACCTCGGCATCGGCAAGAAGGAGGACCCGACGGCGCCACCGCCGCCGCAGGATCCCAAGATCCTGGCCAGCCAGTTGCAGGCCTATTGTCCCAGGGTGACCGTGCGCGACGGCACGGCCTTCTTCAACACCTATTCCAGGGAAGCTCAGAAGCCCAAGCCCAGGATCAAGAAGACCGGCGATGCCGCGCAGGATGCCGCGGCCCAGGCCGAGGCTGACGCCGCTGCTGCAACGCCGCCCGACGATTCGGCCAATATCATCTACCAGGCGTCGGTCAGCGACGTGACACGCGACTGCAGCCGTGCCAACGGCCAGTTGGCGATGAAGATTGCGGTCGCCGGCAAGATTGTCCCCGGACCGAAGTTTTCTCCAGGCACGATCACCATGCCGATCCGAACGGCGGTGATGCACGGCACCCAGGTCCTCTATTCGCAGCTCCACCAGTATCAGGTCCAGGTCACCGATCCTTCCGTTGCCACGCAGTTCGTCTTCACCGATTCCAATGTCGTCGTGCCCGAGCCGACGGCCCAGGATTATCAGGCCTTTGCCGGCTATGACGAAACCGCGCATCAGGCAACGGCCAACAAGTCGAAGAAGACCCGCCGCAAGAGGGCTGCCGCGACGAACTAGGTCTCGGCAGTTGCATGAGGCGTGCGTCGCGGCGCACGCTTCTCAGGCGTCCGACCACTCCGACAGCGCGGCGATCACGCTTTTCAACTCTGCCCAGCGGCGGATCACCGTTTCGGCGCCGGCCTCGGTGAGCGCGTCGGCATGGCCGGGATAACTGTGTCCCGCGCCGGTGAAGCCGATCACCCGCATGCCCGCCGCCCTTGCGCCGTGGACGCCGTGCACGGAATCCTCGATGACGAAAGTGTTCGCCGGGTTGGCGTTGAGTTTCTCCGCCGCGAACAGGAACACGTCCGGCGCCGGTTTCGTTTTCGCGGTCGGTGTTTCCATCGCCGAAAAAATCCGGTCGGTGAAAAACGGCAGAAGATGCACCTTTTCCAGCATGAATTCGATCCTCTCGGAGCGTGAATTCGAGCAGACGCAGCGCGGCACGGTTACCGCGGCAACGGCCTCGCGCGCGCCATCGATGGCGCGGACGTCACTGCGCAGTTTGCGGTCGACCAATTGTTCCTCCCTGTCGATCAGAGAGGCTTGGAAGGGAATGCGGGACTTTTCCTCGACCCGCAGCATGATGTCCTTGAAGGTCAGGCCGGCATAGCTCTCCGAAATCTCCTCAGCCGATATCTCGTATCCGGCCAAGGTCAAAAGCTCGGCGTCGACGCGGGCGGCGATGATCTCGGAATCGACGAGCACGCCGTCGCAATCGAAGATGACAAGGTCTGGCTGGGGCATGGTGATCCGGACAATGGGAGGGCGAAGTGGCCTCGGAAGGCTCAGGCGGCGCGGCATACACCAACAGGGCCGCCTTCGCAAATTCGCCACACCAGTCCCTTGCCTTCACGGAATATTTACGCTGATCGGTAACCATAACCAGGAGTAAACAGTAACGCGTGCCTTGGGTGTCAGAATGTCTGCCGTGCGTCTTCTCGACGAGCTTTCCCACGCTCCCCAGCAATCCGAATGGCTGGACACGATCCTCAAGGGCGACTGCGTCGCCGCGCTAGACCGGCTGCCCGAAAAATCGATCGACGTCATCTTCGCCGATCCGCCCTACAATCTGCAGCTCGACGGCGACCTGCACCGCCCTGATCAGTCGAAGGTCGACGCCGTTGACGACGATTGGGACCAGTTCGAGAGTTTCGAGGCCTATGATGCTTTCACGCGTGCCTGGCTGCTGGCGGCGCGCCGGGTGCTGAAGCCCAACGGCACCATCTGGGTCATCGGCTCCTATCACAACATCTTCCGTGTCGGCGCCAAGATGCAGGATCTCGGCTTCTGGATCCTCAACGACGTCGTCTGGCGCAAGACCAACCCAATGCCGAATTTCCGCGGCCGCCGCTTCCAGAACGCGCATGAGACGATGATCTGGGCCACGCGCGACCAGAAGGGCAAGGGTTACACCTTCAACTACGAAGCCATGAAGGCGTCCAACGACGATATCCAGATGCGCTCCGACTGGCTGTTTCCGATCTGCACCGGCGGCGAGCGGCTGAAGAACGACAATGGCGACAAGCTGCACCCGACGCAGAAGCCGGAAGCGCTGCTTGCCCGCATCATGATGGCCTCGACCAAACCGGGCGACATCGTGCTCGATCCGTTCTTCGGCTCCGGCACCACCGGCGCGGTGGCCAAGCGCCTCGGCCGCCATTTCGTCGGCATCGAGCGCGAGCAGGCCTACATCGACGCCGCCAACGAGCGCATCGACGCGGTGCGGCCGCTGGATGGTGCCGATCTCACCGTTCTCACGGGCAAGCGCGCCGAGCCGCGCGTTGCCTTCGTCAGCCTGATCGACACCGGCCTGATGATGCCGGGTGCGACGCTCTACGATGCCAAGAAGCGCTGGGCGGCCAAGGTGCGGGCCGACGGCACGGTGGCGATCGGCGACAGCGCCGGTTCGATCCACAAGGTCGGCGCCGAAGTGCAGGGGCTGGATGCCTGCAACGGCTGGACCTTCTGGCATTATGAGCGCAGCGGTGGCCTGACCCCGATCGACGAGCTTCGCCGCATCGCGCGGCTCGGCATGGAGCGGGCAGGGGCCTGAGCCCCTGCCAATTGCTTCGAATGCCTTTGATTCAAAGGCTCAACGGATCGCGCGAAGCGATTCAAATCAGGCCTTGATTCCGAGACGTTCAAGGTCTGCTTGAAGCGTCCTTGCGTCGGTGAACAGCACCGATTGCCAGCCTGCCGCCTTGGCGCCGTCGACATTCTTCTGGCTGTCATCGATGAACAGCGTCGCGGCCGGTTCGAGGCCGAATGCGGCGACGTGGTGATCGTAGATGGCTCGGTCGGGCTTGATCTGGCGAATATCGGCCGACACCGTCACGCCGCGCGGACGATTGAGGAAATCGAAGCGCTCGCGGGCCTCGGCCAGCGTGTCGCTGGCGAAATTGGTCAGCATGGTCACGTCGTGGCCGCTCTCGATCAGACCGACCATGATGGCGACGCTGTCCTCATAGGCATGCGGCACCATCTCGTGCCAGTGGCGGCGGAAACCGCGGATGTTTTCCGCGTGATCGGGATGGTCCGCGATCAGCAGCGCCTCGGCCTCTTCCCAGGTCCGGCCGCGATCCTGCTCGATGTTCCAATCATGCGTGCAGACATTGTCGAAAAACCACTTTCTCTCTTCGGCATCCGGAATGAGGCGGCTGAACGGAATGTTGGGATCGTAGTGGATCAGCACGCGGCCGATATCGAAAACGATGTGGCGTATTTCAGTCATGGGGCCTCTTTGCACTGTGTGGCGACGGCTTTTTCGTCGCGCCGGGTATCGCAGCCTCGATTGCCTTTTTCATGACAGTCGGCAGCGCCTCGCCGGAAATCTCGTGAGCGAGCGACCAGAAATGCCCGTCTGGCGCATCACCTTTGATGTGAGCGTGAAAGACTTCGAGTTCGAGAGCGAAATGCGTGAAGACATGCGCAATGCGGCCCGCATGCCGCCAGTCGGCGGGAAACGGCGCGGCCGCTTGCGTGGTTGCCCCATCGATCCGCGCGGTCCAGCCTGTCGTCGGCACCTCGGTCATGCCGCCGAGCAAGCCCTTCTCGGCCCGTTTGCGCAGAAGGATGGCGCCGTCGGCCCGTACGGCGACAAAGGCCGCGCCGTGCCGCTGCGGCTTGTCGGCCTTGGGCAGGCGCACCGGGAAGTGCTCGGGATCGCCTGAAACGACCGCGTCGCAGTCTTCGCGCAGCGGGCACAGCATGCAGCGTGGCCGGCGTGGCGTACAGATGGTGGCGCCGAGATCCATCATCGCCTGGGCGAAGTCGCCAGGCCTTATCCCGGGCACCATGCGCTCGACATGGGCGCGGATCTCGGGCTTGGCTTCGCTGAGCGGGGTTGTGATCGAAAACAGCCGGGAGATGACACGTTCGACATTGCCGTCGACAACCGCGGCGGGGCGGTCGAAGGCAATCGCCGTGATGGCCGCCGACGTATAGGCGCCGATGCCGGGCAATTCTCTCAAACCAGTCTCCGTGTCGGGAAACCGGCCGCCACGCGCAGCCACAAGATCGGCACAGGCCTTGAGATTGCGGGCGCGGGAGTAGTAGCCGAGCCCGGCCCAGGCCTTCATCACGTCCTCCGCTGGCGTCGCGGCCAGCGCCTCGACATCGGGCCATTTCTCGACGAAAATCCGGAAATAGGCCTTCACTGCTTCGACGGTGGTCTGCTGCAGCATGACCTCGGAGAGCCAGATGCGGTAGGGATCAGGCCGCACGCCGCGTGCATGCTCACGGGGCGTGATGCGCCACGGCAATTCACGGTGATGCACATCATACCAGCCGAGCAGGCGGGATGCGATATCGTCGCTGACACCGGATGCAGCTGTGCTGCTATCTCCAGATGCAGCTATGCTGCTATCTGCGGATGTGGCTTTGCCACTATCCCAGGATGCGGTCTTGCGGGTCTGGTCTGCTGGTGCCATTGATCTTGTATTGGCCTGGCCGGTATCTGCTGGGTCGTCGCTGGAGGACGTACATGGCAGGGAGAACGCCCTACGGCAATCCCGTCCCGGTCAGCGATCTCGCGACCAGGATCCTCGATCCGGTGCTGCGCAAGCGGGCCGGCATTTCGATCGGCCTCGTCCAGTCATGGGACGAGATCGCCGGCCCACGGCTGGCCAGCCACTCGCGCCCCGAAAAAATCCAGTGGCCGCGCCGTATGCATGAGGACGATCCGTTCGAGCCGGCCGTGCTGGTCATTGCCTGCGAAGGCATGGCGGCACTTCATCTGCAGCACGAGACGGGCGAGATCATCAACCGGGTCAACGCCTTCCTCGGCTTCACCGCCATCAACCGCATCAGGATCCTGCAGAAGCCGGTGACAGCCGACAAAGGAAAGCGCAGACCGGCCCTGAGACCGCTGACCGCGGCTGAGAAGACGAAATTGTCGGGGACTGTCGGCCTGGTCGATAATGAAGGACTGCGCGCCTCGCTGGAGAAACTTGGCGCGACCATTATTGGGGAGAGAAAATCATAGGCGTCTTGAAGAAAGTCATGGATTCGTCGTCTATATCTCGCATTCGTGATCGCCCTTGTCAGGTTTCGCGATTGGATTGGGGATCGAGATGCCTTAATTCGCGCCAACTCTCGCCTTTTCGTGTCTTTGCATTGCAAAATCCAACCCTTGTCAGGTGATTCGTATGAACCGTCCCCCGTTTGGCCAAAGCTTGTCTCGCAGAAACGTCCTGTCTTCGCTGGCCGCCATTCCGGCGGTGGCCCTGCTCGCGGCCTGCAGCGACTCTGGCGAGGAGGCGAAGGCTGCGAATGTGAAGCCCGCTGAGCCGGCCGCTCCCGCAAAGCCGGCCACGCCGGCCGCCGCCACCGCGCCGGAAGCCCAGGGCACCGTGGACATGACGGAACTGATGAAGCCGGGCGCGCTGCCCGACAAGCAGCTTGGCAAGGACGACGCCAAGGTCACCATCGTCGAATACGCCTCGATGACCTGCCCGCATTGCGCGCATTTCGCCGAGACCACCTTTCCGGACCTGAAGACCAAGTACATCGACACCGGCAAGGTTCGCTACATCCTGCGCGAATTCCCGTTCGACCCGAGCGCCGAAGCCGGTTTTATGCTGGCGCGCTGCGCCAAGGATAACTATTACCCCATGGTCGACGTCCTGTTCCGGCAGCAGGCGAACTGGGTTGGCGTCCAGAATACCAAGGATGCGCTGCTGCAAATCTCGAAGCTCGCCGGTTTTACACAGGAGTCCTTCGAGGCCTGCTTGACGGACCAGAAACTTCTGGACGATGTGAGATCGGTCCAGAAGCGCGGCGCCAATGAATTCAAGGTCGACTCGACACCGACCTTCTTCATCAACGGTAAGACCTACAAGGGGGCGATGTCGATTGAGGAAATGTCGGCCATCATCGACCCTCTGCTCTGACGTCCAGTCAGCCCTGAGGCGGCGGCGCTTCGGCGTGCGCGGCTTCTCGTTGTGCTGCGAATTCCTTTCGCAAAACCACGGAAATCCGCTTAGCGGGCGGCGCGAATGAAGTTTTCGCGCCTTCGCCTCCTTGGTTTCAAATCTTTCGTCGAGCCTGGCGAGTTCGTCATCGAACGCGGCCTGACCGGCATTGTCGGGCCCAATGGCTGCGGCAAGTCGAACCTTGTCGAGGCGTTGCGCTGGGTGATGGGCGAAAGCTCCTACAAGAATATGCGCGCGTCCGGCATGGACGACGTCATCTTCTCCGGCTCGGGCACGCGTCCGGCGCGCAACACCGCCGAAGTGACGCTCTTCCTCGACAACAGCGACCGCTCGGCGCCCGCTGCCTTCAACGATGCCGACGAACTGCAGGTGTCGCGCCGCATCGAGCGCGAGGCCGGTTCGCTTTACCGTATCAACGGCAAGGAGGCCCGCGCCAAGGACGTGCAGCTTCTGTTCGCCGACCAGTCGACCGGTGCGCGTTCGCCGTCGATGGTCGGCCAGGGCCGCATCGGCGAACTGATCCAGGCCAAGCCCCAGGCACGCCGCGCCCTGCTCGAAGAGGCGGCAGGCATTTCCGGCCTGCACACCCGCCGCCACGAGGCAGAACTGCGGCTGAAGGCGGCCGAACAGAACCTGGAACGGCTGGACGACGTCGTCGGCGAGCTGGAAAGCCAGATCGAAAGCCTGAAGCGCCAGGCGCGCCAGGCGTCCCGCTTCAAGAACCTGTCGGCCGATATCCGCAAGGCAGAAGCGACGCTGTTGCATCTGCGCTGGACGCTGGCCAAAACCCAGGAAGGCGAGGCGCGATCGGCGCTGGCGGTTGCCACGGCACTGGTCGGCGACCGCGCCGCGGCCCAGATGGCCGCCGCCAGGGAGCAAGGCATAGGCGCCCATCGGCTGCCGGACCTGCGCGACGCGGAAGCCGCCGCCGCCGCTGCCTTCCAGCGCCTCTCGATCGCCAAGTCGCAGATCGAAGAGGAAGCCGGCCGCATCCGCGCCCGTCAGAGCGAACTCGAGCGCCGGCTGCAGCAGCTCGACGGCGATATCGCGCGTGAGGAGCGCATGGTCCGCGACAACGCGGACATTCTCGAGCGCCTGCGCGCCGAAGAGGCGGCACTCAATTCGGAAAATGCTGGTGCCGCCGAGCGCGAGGCCACCACCCGCGCGGCTTTCGAACAAGCGGCATCTACGCTTTCACAAAGCGAAGCCAAACTCGCCGCGCTGACTGCCGAGCGGGCCGAGGCTGCCGCCTCGCGCAACCAGATCGAACGGACGCTGCGCGATACCGCCGAGCGCCGCGACCGCTTCGCGCGTCAGCTTGCCGATGTCGACCGGGAATTGTCGGAGATACTCTCCAAGGTCGCTGGCCTGCCCGATCCGGCCGAGAAGCGGGTGCTGGTCGAACAGGCCATGGCGCTGCTGGAGGAGGCCGAGGCTGCCGTGTCCGAGGCCGAGCAGTCGGTCATCGATGCCCGCGCTGCCGAAAGCGCTGCCCGGCCACCGCTTCAGGATGCCAGGGCCGAGCTGGCAAGGATCGAAACCGAAGCGCGCACGCTGGCAAAAATCCTCAATGCCGCCAGCGGCGATCTCTTCCCGGCCGTGCTGGAGCAGATCAGCGTCGATCGCGGTTTCGAAACGGCGCTGGGTGCAGCCCTTGGCGAAGACCTCGACGTGCCGCTCGACCGCAGCGCGCCGGTGCATTGGGGCGAAGGCGCGATCCAACCCGGCGACGCGGCTCTGCCGGAAGGCGTGAAGAGCCTGGCCAGCGTGGTCCACGCGCCGGCACAGCTCGCCCGCCGCCTGGCGCAGATCGGTATCGTCGATGCCGCCGGCGATGGCCGCCGGTTGCAGCCGCTGCTTGCTCCCGGCCAGCGGCTGGTCAGCCGCGAGGGCGCGCTGTGGCGCTGGGACGGCTTTACCGCCAGTGCCGACGCGCCGACCGCCGCGGCGCAACGGCTGGCGCAGAAGAACCGGCTGGCTGAGCTCGATGCCGAGGCGATACAGGCGACGCTCGTCCTGCGCCAGGCCGAGGAGGCGCTGGGAGAGGCCGAACAGGCGCTCCGCCTGGCAAGCGAGGCCGAGCGCAACACGCGCCAGGCCGGTCGTGACGCACAGCATCGGCTGGACGCCGCCCGCAATGCACTGGCTGAGGCCGAGAGGGCCGGCGGCGAATTGCAGAGCCGGCGCGCAGCACTCGATGAAGCGCGCGCCCGCATCGTCGACAGCCATGAGGAGATTTCGGCCGCCTTCGCCGAGGCGGAAATGCTGCTGCAGGACGCGCCCGATCTTGGCGATCTGCAATTGCAGCTCGAACAGTCCTCGGCCAATGTCGCCCGCGACCGCGCCGCGCTTGCCGATGCGCGTGCGGTGCATGAGGGGCTGCGCCGCGAAGCCGAGGCGCGCGCGCGCCGGCTCGATGCCATTGGCGCCGAACGCAGCAATTGGCTGGAGCGGGCCGAAAACGCCTCGACGCAGATCGCCTCGCTTGGCGAACGCAAGGCCGAGGCCGAGGCCGAACGCGAGCGGCTGGCGGATGCGCCCGATGAAATCGACGCCAAGCGGCGCGCCCTGCTGTCGCAGCTCACCGAGGCCGAAACCTTGCGCAAGGCGGCGGCCGACCGTCTGCAGGAAGCGGAGAACCGGCAATCCGAACTGGACAAGGCCGCCACCGGCGCCATCCAGTTCCTGGCTGAGGCGCGCGAGAGCCGCGTTCGCGCCGAAGAGCGGCTGACCGCGGCCGACGAACGCCGGCTGGAGGTCGAGGCGCGCATCCAGGAAACGCTGAACACACCGCCGCATGTGGTTATTCGCCATACCGGTCTGGAGGCTGACAGCCCGATGCCTGAGATGCCCGAGATCGAGCGTCAGCTGGACCGGCTGAAGATCGAGCGCGAACGGCTGGGCGCCGTCAATCTGCGCGCAGAGGAAGAGCAGAAGGAGCTTTCCGACCGGCTGGAGGCGATCGTGTCGGAGCGCGAGGACATCATCGAGGCGATCCGCAAGCTCAGGCAGGCGATCCAGAGCCTCAACCGCGAAGGCCGCGAGCGGCTGCTTGCCGCCTTCGATGTCGTCAACGGCCATTTCCAGCGGCTGTTCTCGCATCTGTTCGGCGGCGGCACGGCGGAATTGCAGCTGATCGAATCCGACGATCCGCTCGAGGCCGGCCTCGAAATCCTGGCCCGCCCGCCCGGCAAGAAGCCGCAGACCATGACGCTGCTGTCGGGCGGCGAGCAGGCGTTGACGGCGATGTCGCTGATCTTCGCGGTGTTCCTGACCAATCCGGCGCCGATCTGCGTGCTCGACGAAGTCGACGCCCCGCTCGACGACCACAATGTCGAGCGCTTCTGCAACCTGATGGACGAAATGGCCGCCACCACCGAGACGCGCTTCGTCATCATCACCCACAATCCCATCACCATGGCGCGCATGAACCGGCTGTTCGGCGTCACCATGGCCGAACAGGGCGTCAGCCAATTGGTGTCGGTCGACCTGCAGGCGGCCGAGGCCATGCGCGAGGCAAGCTGACCCAGGTCAGCGCTGGCTGGAATGGGCCGCACCGGAGCAATTTCAGGAAAAGGGTGCAAGCGGTTCTCGCTCGGCAAAAAATGTCAGGGCCGCGGACTGTGCCTGTGCGAATGATGTTTGGCCGGGGACCAGACGAAATAGAGCGAGCCCAGTTTCAGCACAGGCACCCTGTGATCCCGCTCGCGATCACGCAGTTCCCGGTAGGTCTTCACCTTCAGTGTGCCCCCCGGCAATCTGATTCGCAAAGCCATGATGCATAGAGCTTACGTGCTTTCTCCAGACGATGGAAGATTCATTTCAAGTTCCTCATCAGTATTCGAGCTCCTGGAGGGGCGATCAGGAATTGTACTGGGCCACCAGATGACGAAATATTTGCCAAACTGCCAGACCGGGACTTCGCCCTTGTACTCTCGCCGCCGCAACTCATAACGTTGCTTGACCTTCAATACACCGCCCGGAAGCCTGATCTTGATCGTCATCGTCCCTCAATACTGATGGCGCACTTCCTGGGTGCCGCGCCCAAAATATCTGTCCGGCCAAGTTAGAAAAATCGCTCACTCTCGGATCGGATCGTTGCAATCCGATTTCGCTGAGTCAATGGAGCCGAGGGCGAACTCCTGTGGCTATCGGCGCCGTGCAGATAAGGCTTGAGAGCGGGCTCAACCTCTGCGCCGCAAGATCCAGTTCACACAGATCACGGCCACGAGGCCACATGCGATGCCGGCGCAATCGGCAAACCAGTCGAACACATCCAGATCGCGCCGTATCAGCGCCGTGCCCTGCAGGACCTCGATCGCCGCTCCAATCATGGCCAGGAAGACGATTAGTCTTGCTTTTCGATCGGGCCAGCCGAGCCCTCCAAGGAAAGTCATGACGGCAAAGGCGCTGGCGTGGTTCAGCTTGTCGGAACGGAAACCGATATCGATCCCGTACTCTTCAAGTCGGGGTATAGGCAGCAGTGCAAGGGCAAGAACAGCGGCAAGCGTGGCGAAAAAGGCGATCCGTTCGACGGCTGGATAAAATCTCATTCTGTTCCAATCTTTGCCTAGCCGCCGGGAAAGTCGAATCCGGCTCGGTATTGGCAGTTCAGGCTGAAACTCGGATCGACGGCGTTGTTCTTCTAAAGCCGCAATTTTTGCTTGAGCTTTTTCAGCCAGGTCTGTTCCGCCTCATCCTGATTTTGATGCGCCGGGACGTAGCGCGGCCGTATCTTTTTTCCTTTGATGTAGAATGGCTTTTCGACTTCTCCAACCAGATTGACGAAAAGCCGGGATTTGTTGGTGGGTTGGCGGACTGTGACGCCGTGGACCGATTCAATCGAGTTGATGAACAATACAAGAATGTTCTTGTCGTATTGAACTGTTTCGACGCATTCCAAATGGGTGTCGTCGACATAGGCATCATTGAAGAGTGTCGCTTTGGCTTTCAGCGTGGCGTATTTGGACTGGAAACGACTAATTGTCAGGTCCCCGCCAACGGCATCATAATCTTCCGGCCTCATATAAAACAGGCCAGAAAATAGCTTGTCGCCATTGTCGATGTGGCTTGTCCGCACCGAGCCGGCATTGGTCACCGGCGTGTTCCCGCTGAGCATCGCATCCATCAGTATGTCGCGTGTTGCATAGGTGTCACTAAACCTGATGCCCGCTTTCATATTCTTGAGGCGTTCATAATTGGGGTAATAATCAGGGTAAAGCTTGTGAATATCGTCATAGAACAGGTCGGCGACCTCGCCGAAAAATGCTTGCGATACATGGTAGGCGATAAAATCGCGCCATATTTGCGGCACGGCTTCGTTCGACCGAACGCGGTGGGCCTCATAATCCCACCTGGTGTTGTTGCGGCGTGTATCGATTTCGAGCGTTTCCGGAGCGGGAAACGTGCCGGCCAATTCCTGGTAGAGATCGAGGGGAAGGGCGTCAGGCAGGATGATGTGTGGAAACGGCTCCGATCGAACGTCGGCCTTGGTGGCTCGTTGAAGGACTGAAAGCGGCTTTGACATCGATGGTGTCCCAGATCGAGTTTGTCCGAATTTGGACAGCGAGGATCGTGTTCAACCTGTTCGGGTTACCGCCTTTCAACGGATCCCTTTCTGCGTCTCGTTCAAAGATTGGAGCGTTGAAAAGGGCTCCGCATGGGCTTTTACCATTTCGCTCATTAGAATATCCGCGCCAGTCATGAGGGGGACCAGGGTTTCCGCAAATGTGTATGTTTTGATGCCGTAAAGCCACTTCAGGTAAAGAAGGGCAGCTGACGTGCCGGAGACGCAGCCAACGATGTTCATTCGGGATACGACAAGCTCTATCGGATATATGTGTGGCAGGTTAGCTTCCATGATCCTGGTGTTGGCGTCGGCCGTCACATTGCCAACTGCATCCAGCAATTCGGGGAAGAAGGGCTTGCTTATTCTGGGATGTTCCTTCCAGACGACGTCGTATCCCCTCTCGACGATCTGCTCCGCAATTCGTCTATAGATCGCCGCCTCTTGCGCGTACGACATTATGCGGTTTCGCGACAATGCCTGGCCGAGCAGCAGGATCCGTGGGTTGGCTGACGCACGGCAATGTTCATCGCCGCCGGAAAGCGCATCCCTGCAGGCTTCACCTATTACGTCGCGCATCAGCGAAGCGCCGACCTGAAATCTTGGTACGTTCTCCAGTGCATCGTGAATGGGGATTTCGTGAAGCAAAGAATAAAACTTCGTCACCCGTCTCAGATGGTGTCTTTCTATCCTGTCGGCCGCTTTCCTCAATCGGAACGCCGGTGAAATTGTAGAGAGTCCTGCAATCAAGACCGCGGTGATGCGTCGTCGAAACCTTGTGCCCGGCGGCCGTGACATGGTTGCCATCTCGAATGGAAGGTATGACGTCAAGCCATCCTCATACAAAACGATCTTGGCTTCAGGGTATGAATCCAGCAGTATTTTTTCCGACGGCCGGTTAACGAAGCAGGCCCAGATTTCAGCTACGGAACTCGCGTCGAGACCAATTGTGTCTCGGATCAGACGATGGATCCGGAAAATTTGCAGTTGCCCATATTTACGCTCGGACGTCAGAAGGTCGTACGCCCATATGATCCGTCTCCAGGTCCATACTTTAGACGCAAGTTCAGCAAGACCGGTCTTGAAATGCTCGGAAACGCCGGCCGTTTCATAAAGCAGGAGATAGTCCTCATGCTCCTGATCCGCCGGGGAGCTTCCATCCATTGTTGATTGGCGAAGTGAGGCAACCAGGCTGAGCAATTGCCAGCTGCCAAAGACGCAGCATATTCGAGCTGGCAATTTAAGATCTCCAGATCGGATGGAAATAACGCTGCATGTTCCGCGATCTCAACCGCAAAATTGCTTCATATCCGACAGGCCGTGTGGCTCGGGGCGTCCCACCCGCTTCGTAATACTGCCTATCGCGTCGGTAGGAAATATCTTTCAGACGGCGGGTCTAACGTCCAAGACAGGCTAGAGTTCCGCACAATAGGCAGGCGAATTCACTTCAACTGAGCGGCAGAGACCTGTCGAGATCCGGCAATAGCACCCGGTGCGGCAGACCGCTCATGCGGTCGTCTTGCTGCTTCGGGTCCCTCTCGGCACCAAGAGCACGAATTCTCCCGGTTCTCGGGAAGGTCGTTGCCCGGGAAAGCGGGTTTCGCTTCCCCCAGTCAAAAGTAAGCTCCAGCCATGAACCGGAGCTAGATGATGACAGAGGCAGAAACCAGAATGTTTCACACACTTGATGTGCCAGCCGGTCCGGTGTGGCGGCCTGCAATCCCGGCCGACCTGACAAGGCAGGGCATGTGTGGGCGCATCTGCGCATCATGCCCGATACAAAGCCCGCACTGCCCCTCGAACGCCCTTGAGGCCGACGCTTCGGCGCAACGTCCCCGGTGAGCAGGCCAGAGCAATTCTAGGAAAAGTGTGAAGCGGTTTTCCGGCCAAAATTGCCTCAAAACAAAGAGTTAGAGCAGCTCGCCGTTTCCGTGAAACGGTGAACTGCTCTGAGGGCGGCGCCGGAAAATGCGCCGCCCTGTCGGAGGGGTCGTCCGCGATCAGGCGGCGAGCCAGGCCCGTGTGAAATCCTGCTCATAGGCCTGGTGCATCTGGTAGCCCATCAAGGAAGGTTTCATATGGCAGAACAGCTTTCGCCAGTAAGGCTGAACGATGATGCCGGAATCCTGCAGCATGACCTGGAGTTCCTTCATTACCACACGGCGCTGCTCCGGATCGGCGATGGAATTGGCCTTGTGGACCTTGGCATCGAAGTCTGGATCGGCGAACCCCGTCTCGTTCCATGCCGAACCGGTCTGATAGGCAAGCGCATAGGTCTGGATGCCGAGCGGTCGGGCGTTCCAATTGGTCGTCGCGAAGGGATACTTCGTCCAGTGGTTCCAGAACGCCGATTCCGGGATGACGGTGCGTTTCACCTTGAAGCCGGCGTCGCGCATCTGCTGGGCGACGGCATCGGAGCTTTCCTTGCGGTAGTCGGCTTCGACCGAGATCAGATCGAACTCGAAATCGAGCTGGCCGGCTTCCTCGAGCAATGCCCTGGCCCGGGCCGGATCACGTTTGATCGGCGGCAGGTCGGCGTGTTCGGGATGCATCGGTCCGACATGATCGTTCTGCGCGACGATGCCCATGCCGTCGGCGCCCAGTTGCAGCACCGCTTCGTTGTCGACCGCAAGCTGTATGGCGTTGCGCACGCGCTTGTCGTCATAGGGTTTGGCGTTGACGTTGCAGCGCGAGACCAGGGTGGCGGCAGTGACGATCTCGCTTTTCTTCAGGCCCAGCCTGTCGAGCATGGCGACGTCATAGGACTGCGTCTGGCCGTTCAGGTCGATCTCACCGGATTCGAAAGCGGAGACGGTGGCGGCCGAGTCGGTGCCGTAGTCGGTCCAGTCGATGCCGTCGAGGAACACCTCGCCGCCCCACCACGACCCGTCCGGCCGCTTGCGCACCGAGGCAGCAACGCCGACATCGAGTTTTTTAAGCTCGAATGGACCCGTGGAAACGGGGTTGGCCGACAGTGGCGCTGCCTTCGGATTGAACGTGCGGTGGACGATCAATGCCGGGTAGTCGGTCATCGCAGGGATAATGGTGATGTCGGGCTGCGACAGTTTCAGGACCAGGGTGTGGTCGTCGCGAACCTCGATGGCACCAGTGCGCGCCACCTTGGTGTCGGGATCGATCAGGGCGGTCATGCGCCCCGCCATCGAGTTGCCGGCGGCATCCTTCTCACACCAGCGCGTGATGTTGAAGGCGACATCCGTGGCGGTGAAATCGTCGCCGTTCGACCACTTCACCCCTGGGCGCACCTTGAGCACATATTCCGTGGCGTCCGCATTGATCTCCCAGCTCTGCAGCAGCACCGGCTCGAAGGTGAAATCCGGCTTCCAGCGCACCAGCGGTTCGAGAAACTGCATGGCGATGTTGCCCATCTGCGAAACCTTGAACTTGCGCGGGTCTTCCAGCTCCATCACCTGCATGGCAACACGCAGCACGCCGCCCTTTCTGGGTTGGGCGGCTTCCTCGGCCCGCGCCGGAACCGGTTGACCGATGAGCCCATAGGCAATCGCCGTGCTGGCGCCGAAGGCGCTGGCCAACGCCAGGAACTCGCGGCGGCCAAGCGCGCCGCTCTTCGCGCCTTTCGCAAATGTGCCGATCGCCGGATGAAGAGGTCTGGATGTCATATCGGTTCTCCCATTGTTGATTTTACGCCCAAATTCGGTGGAATGCCCTTGCCGCGTCGTTGCTGGGCGCTGTTTTCTACAAGACGCAGCGGATGGCGGCGGGGCCGCGACGGCGAGGGGAAGGCAAGATGAATCTTCTGACGGCGATGCGGGTGTTCGATCGGGTCTGCCTGCTGGGCAGCCTGTCGGCGGCGGCGCGCGATCTCAACATGTCGACGACGGCCGTCAGCCGCACCATCAAGGAACTGGAAGACGACCTCGGCGTCCGGCTCATCAATCGCACCACAAGGCGCCTCAGCCTCACAGAGGCGGGCCGCGACTATGCTCCGCGTGCCCGCATCCTGCTCGACGACATTTCCGAACTGCAGGATTCGACGCGCGGCCTTCACAAGGAGACGCGCGGCCTGATCCGGGTTTCCTGCTCCAATGTTCTGGGCCACACGCGCATAACCAAGCTGGTGCCGAAATTCCTCGAAGAGAACCCGCTCACCACGATCGAGTTCGACCTCACCGCGCGTTATGTCGTCGGCATTGTCGAGGAAGGCTACGATGTCGCCATCCGCTTCGGCGGTCAGGCCGATTCCGCCTTGATTGCCCGCCGGCTTGGGGAAGTTCGCAACTATGTCTGCGCCACGCCCGATTATTGGGACACAAACGGCCGCCCGGTCCACCCGGATGAGCTGGCAAGCCATTCCTGCGTGCTGAGCAATTTCGCCAAGCGGCTTGGCACATGGCCTTTCATCGGACCAGACGGCCCTTTCGATGCGGCTGTCGGCGGGCGCATCTCGACCAACAGCGTCGAGGCCGCCTACCAGATGACCACCGCCGGTTTCGGCATCGGCAATCTGCCCAGCCTGCTGGTCGATGCTGCGATCAGCGACGGCCGGTTGGAAGTGCAGCTGGATGAGTTTCGCCCCGGCTCCAGCCCGATCTACGCACTCTATCCGCACCGCACCTATATTGCGGCCAAGGTGCGCGCGTTCGTCGATTTCCTGATCCGCGAACTGTCGGCCGACTTCACCGCCTGAAATGCTGCCCGATTGCCGGCCAACGCCGTCAGGGGCCTGGCGCGAACGCCAGGCCCCTGCTGCCCCCGTCGCCCGACGCGGCAGCGTCATTTCCACCAGGCGGTGGTGTCGTACATCGGTCCCGGCTCCTCGAAGAGCTTTTCGTATTTGCACAGTGCCGGCGTCTTGCCGAGCGGCACCGAAACACCGTCCCTGAACGCCCATTCGCCACGTTGCGTCGTATCCGCCCGCACATAGCTGGACAGTGCAAAGGCGCGGTCGTGCTGTGACCTGTTGGGCGAGGAGCCGTGCACGGTGAGCAGCCCCCATAAAGCAAGATCGCCCGGCTCCAGCACCAGCGGAACGATGGTCGCCGGGTCGATGCCGACCTTGCGCAACTCTTCTTCGGCGGTCAGACCCTTCATCAGCTCGCCGGTTCCCTCGTCCGACAGGCCGAGATAGCCGAGCTTGTGGCTGCCGGGCACGACCTGAAGACAGCCATTGTCCAGCGTCGCCCGATCGACCGCGAGGCCTGTTGTCACGGTGGCGTCGGCGACATTGTCGAAGGCGGCCTGGTTACGGAAGCGCAGATCCTGGTGGAAGCGATAACCCGTGACATTGGCGCCGGGCGGCTTCCAGTGCAGCTGTTGGGCGATCTGTTTTATGTCGCGGCCGATCAGACCCTCGAGCAGCTTCAGATAGTCGGGATTGCGGCGGAACTGCTCGAAATAGGAATTGATCCAGGAAAACCAGTAAGCCTGCAGCACATATCGTTGGCCAAAGTCCGATTCAGGCAGGATCTGGAAATTCAGGTTGCCGTGCCGGAAAGTGGCGTGATGCTTGAGGCCATCGGCATAGACCGCATCGGTTTCCTTCTTCAGCCGGATCATCTCGTCGCCGTCGACGAATTGTCGAACGACCGCATATCCTTCCTCGCGGTACTGCTCCACCGCTTCGCGTGCCTGCCTGTCCGTCAGCATATCCGTGACAACCCCCGTCTGTGATCTGTGTCGATCGTAACAAACGGGTTGCCGGCGATAAGCCGTGGATTTTGGCATCGACTTTCCCGATTATCGGGAAATTGAGCGGGGCCTCAAAGGTGCATTGGCCGCAACCGGCTGATCAGATACGTGCTGCGCCGGCAGGCCCTAAAAATAGGTTCGCGGCGCGACAAGGTTCTTCTGCTGGCGAACATAAAAACAATAGAAGCCGAACGCCGCGGCAAACCACATGAAGGCCTCACCCATGGCCAGCCGGTTGTTGGAATTGGTAAGGATGCTGAGGGCGAAGAAAACCAGTGTGGAGATGTAACAGGACCATGCGGCCGGAGCGACAAGCTTGGCTCGCATGGCCAGCAGAACCTGCCTGGCCGACCAGGTGTAGAGAAAGGCAAAGAACGCCAGTCCGACCACACCATAGCGCACGACAATTTCCAGATAACCATTGTGGAAGACGTTTAAGATCATGGGATGATAGGTTCTGTTCTCCCACTCGGTCAGCCAGCTGGAACTGGCTCCGAAGATCGGGTGGCGTTTCCAGATATCGATCGCATCCGCCCACAGCATCAGCCTTTCCTTGGCTGCAAGCGGAACCGCATCGCTCGCGATGGCGCGGTCGAATGCGGGAAGGACGCCATGCCTGAACACATCCGGAACCAGGGTTTTGACGAAGGTCATGGTGTCGCCGGCGGTGGACGAGAAGATGTTGTGTGTTGCGACAATGCCGGCCGCCACGATCGCCAGCACGCCACCCGAAACCAACAGTTCGCGGCGATGGCCTCTCGCCAGGGTCATGACCGTCAACAGGAGCAGCGCAAGCGCAAGCGCAAGCCACACGCCCTTTGACCGCATCTCGATGATATTGACGACGGCAAGCAGCAGGACGGCTGTCGACAGCGCCCAATAAAGGTTCTTGGTTGCTTTCCCGAGGTCCGTTCTCTGGGCCGTGTAAGCCATGAATTGCAGCGTGCAGAGGAAGATGAAACCGGCCGCCACCGACGCGTGGATGGGATTGTTGAAAAGCCACGGGGCCGGTTGGATATCCTGAAACATGTTCGAACAGGCGGTGTCCGCCGCCAGGAAGACAAGACTGAGGATCATGAACCAGAGGACCAGCCGTGCGGGCTGCCTGACAAACAGCAGAAAGGCGAATCCGGTCGTCGCATAGAACAGCGGAAACATGTAAATGCCTTCGGCGCCACCCAACTGGTGGGTGCCGAAATAGACGATCGCCAGTCGGATGAAGACATAGAGCGACCAGCCCAGACACAGGAAGCCGACCCAACCGATCAGTGGTTTGCTGTAGGTCCACAAATCCACCCTGAACCAGCGGATGACCGCGACCAGGGCCAGCGCCAGGCCCGCATAGCGGTAGGTGTCTGCCTCGCGCCACACCGCGGAAACCATGGCGAGAACGGCGAGTGCCGCAAGCAACAGAAGCAAGGTGTGGCGCGGCGCGTTGTCCTTGGCATAGTCCAGGGTATCTCGCGGCAAAGGGGGCCGCAGCAGGACGTGATGCAGGCGGCGCAGCTCGTCACTGGCCCGCAACACCCCGGCACGTAGCCGGCTCGGCCCCCCCAACCTTGCGGATTTGTAGCTTCCCGAGGGACCGGCTATGCCGGAGATCTCGCTGCTGGCGGCGAAGCCAAGCACGTTTTGGCGGGCCGAATAGACCTTCAGACCGGTATCCCAAAAGCGTTCGAGCGCGACGTCCCATGGCATTTTCATGACGGCGAGCGCCGACAACAGACCCTGCGCGCCCTCCCGCGTCACCAGATAGGCGGCGGCCGAGCCTTGCGGGCCATGCAGCGCACGACCGATCTCGTCGCCTTCCGCCGTCTCGACGGCGCGCATGAAGAAGCTGATGCGATGGTTGATCAGTTTGATGACGTCGAAATCCGGCACCGCCGCGATGACGGCCTCGATGCGCCGCATGGTGTCTTCGCTGAAGAGGACGTCGTCCTCGACGATCAGGCCATGGGCGCTGCCACCGGCCACGAACGTTTCCAGCGCCTGGATATGGCTGCGGTAACAGGCATATTCGCCGGAAAGGATGTCGCGCCCGCTCAGCTTGCGTGCGGCTGGCAGATCGATCTCCGTCCAGGCCTCTTTGGCAAGCGCATGGCCGTCGACGGCGGCAATGCGCTGCAAGGTCAGGCCTGCCGCTTCGGCGCTGGCGAGCAATTCGCTCCAGCGCTGGGTCTCGCGATCGAGGTTGATGGCGAAGATAGGAAGGTTCATTGAAGTTCCATGTTGAGCCGCCACCCACCCGGCCGACCTATGTATGGAAAGAAGGAGATGTTCAAGGCGACACTATCCAGATCATGTGCAAGACCTGAATTTGCCGCGACGGCTTTGGCTCATCTGAATTTATGACACAATCGAACTGTTAGCCGATCGGCTTCATGGAAGATCGCAAAGGTACTCTCGGTCCTAAGTGTCCGGAACGGACCTGAGCGGGATGGCTGGGGCGCCAGGATTCGAACCTGGGAATGTCGGTACCAAAAACCGATGCCTTACCACTTGGCGACGCCCCAATTGCCGTCAGAGTCGCTTGTGCGGCGCGTTATTAGCAGAGCAGCCAAAAAGCACAATGCCCCATGAATGGTGGTGAGAACGCCTGTTTGGGCAGCAAAAGCAACGCCACCAGACGGCACCAGCTGGCTATTCGGACCACACCGCCATCTCGTTGCCGGCCGGATCGGCAAAGTGGAAACGGCGGCCGCCAGGGAACGCGAAGATCGGTTTGACGACCGTGCCGCCGGCGTTTTCGACAGCCTCGAGGGTCGCCTCCAGATCCCTGCTGTACAGCACCGGCAGCGGCTTCGATGGCGCTTCGGCGGCGTCGGCCTGAAAACCCCCGTCCAGGCCTTCGGCAAAGGCCGAATAGGTCGGCCCATAGTCAGTGAACGACCAGGCAAAGGCGGAACTGTAGAAGGCCTTCAGCCGGTCCAGCGTTCCGCCCGTAGCCGGCATTTCCAGATAGTCGAGTTTTCCGGACAGTTTCATAGCCACCTCTTTGTTCACTGTATGTTCTACTCCAGAATCCCCGGCATAGCAAACCTTTTTGCCGCATCCTGAGGCACGGCTTTGCTTAATCGATTGTAGTGGCCGGGCGGCTTTGCCGACGCCTTGCCTTTCGCACTGCAGCATCATATCGCTCCAAGGGCGGACCGGCGGAACTTTCCGTTTCGCCAATCTTTCCAATCTCCTGCAACCGGAGAGCGATGCATGACCAAATGGGTTTTCACCTTTGGCGATGGTGCGGCGGAGGGCCGTGCCAGCGACAAGAATCTCCTGGGCGGCAAAGGCGCCAACCTAGCCGAGATGTGCAGCCTGGGGCTGCCGGTGCCGCCGGGCTTCACCATCACCACGGAGGTCTGCAACGCCTACTACGCCAACGGCCGTATTTATCCGGCCGGGTTGGAAGCCGATGTCGCGGTCGCGCTCGATCACATCGGCCGGCTGACCGGTCGTCGGTTCGGCGACCCGTCGAAACTGCTGCTGGTGTCGGTGCGTTCTGGCGCTCGCGCCTCGATGCCCGGCATGATGGACACCGTCCTCAATCTCGGCCTGAACGACGAGACGGTCGAGGCGCTGGCCGCCGATTCCGGCGATGCGCGCTTTGCCTATGACAGCTACCGCCGCTTCATCCAGATGTATTCCGATGTCGTCATGGGTCTCGACCACGAAGTGTTCGAGGAAATCCTGGAGGACCAGAAGGGCGGGCTCGGGCACGAGCTCGACACCGAACTGACGGCGCTCGAATGGCAGGGCGTCATCGCGCTCTACAAGGCCAAAGTCGAGGAAGAGCTTGGCAGGCCGTTTCCGCAGGATCCGCATGAGCAGCTCTGGGGCGCGATATCAGCCGTGTTCTCGAGCTGGATGAACAACCGCGCCATCACCTATCGCCGCCTGCACGATATTCCCGAAAGCTGGGGCACGGCGGTCAACGTCCAGGCCATGGTGTTCGGCAATATGGGCGAAACCTCGGCCACCGGCGTTGCCTTCACGCGCAACCCATCGACCGGCGAAAAGATGCTCTATGGCGAGTTCCTGGTGAACGCGCAGGGCGAGGACGTCGTTGCCGGCATCCGCACGCCGCAGAACATCACCGAAGCGGCGCGTATCGCAGCAGGCTCGGACAAGCCGTCGCTGCAGAAGCTGATGCCTGACGCGTTCCAGTCCTTCGTCACCATCTCCGATAGTCTGGAGAAGCACTACCGCGACATGCAGGATCTCGAATTCACCATCGAGCGCGGCAAATTGTGGATGCTGCAGACCCGCTCCGGCAAGCGCACCGCCAAGGCGGCGCTGAAAATTGCCGTCGAGATGGCGCGCGACAGGCTCATCACGAAAGAGGAAGCCGTTGCCCGTATCGACCCGGCCTCGCTCGACCAGTTGCTGCATCCCACCATCGACCCCAAGGCCGCGCGCGACGTCATCGGCATCGGACTGCCGGCCTCGCCCGGTGCCGCTACCGGCGAGATCGTCTTTTCCTCAGCTGACGCCGAGGACTTGAAGACACAAGGGCGCAAGGCGATCCTAGTGCGCATCGAGACCAGTCCCGAAGACATCCACGGCATGCATGCGGCGGAAGGCATCCTGACCACGCGCGGCGGCATGACCAGCCACGCCGCGGTGGTGGCGCGCGGCATGGGCAAGCCTTGCGTCTCGGGTGCCGGCTCGCTGCGCGTCGACTATAGGGCCGGCACGCTGCTCTCGATGGGGCAGACCTTCCGCAAAGGCGACATCATCACCATCGATGGCGGCAACGGCCAGGTGCTGAAGGGCGCGGTTGCCATGCTGCAGCCTGAACTGTCAGGCGATTTTGCCGCCATCATGGAATGGGCGGACGCGGTGCGGCGCATGAAGGTGCGCACCAATGCCGAAACACCGCTCGATGCGCGCATGGCGCGCTCCTTCGGCGCCGAAGGCATCGGGCTTTGCCGCACGGAGCACATGTTCTTCGACGGCGACCGCATCGTCGCCATGCGCGAGATGATCCTGGCCGACACCGAAAAGGACCGGCGCGCCGCACTCGCCAAGCTTCTGCCCATGCAGCGCTCGGATTTCCTCGAACTGTTCGAGATCATGGCCGGCCTGCCGGTGACGATCCGACTGCTCGATCCGCCGCTGCACGAATTCCTCCCCAAGACCGAGGCTGAAATCGCCGAGGTCGCCGCCGCCATGAACGTGTCGCCCGACAAGCTCAGGCAGCGCACCGAGGCACTGCACGAGTTCAACCCGATGCTCGGCCATCGTGGCTGCCGCCTGGCCGTCTCCTACCCCGAGATCGCCGAGATGCAGGCACGGGCCATTTTCGAGGCGGCCGTGGAGGCCGGCAGGAAGGCCGGCGCCCTGGTGGTCCCCGAGATCATGGTGCCGCTCGTCGGCCTGGTGAAGGAACTCGACTACGTCAAGGCGCGCATCGATGCGGTTGCCAAGAGCGTCATGGAGGAAACCGGGGTCAAGATCGACTATCTCACTGGCACGATGATCGAGCTTCCCCGCGCCGCCATCCGCGCGCATGTCATTGCAGAATCAGCCGAATTCTTCTCCTTCGGCACCAACGACCTGACCCAGACGACCTTCGGCATCTCGCGCGACGATGCGGCCTCGTTCCTGGAAACCTACCGCCAGAAGGGCATTATCGATCAGGACCCGTTCGTCTCGCTCGACATCGAGGGCGTCGGCGAACTGGTGCGCATGGCCGCGCAAAAGGGCAAGGCGACGCGGCCCGACATCAAGCTCGGCATCTGCGGCGAACATGGCGGCGATCCGGCCTCGATCCGCTTTTGCGAAGAGGTCGGCCTCGACTACGTGTCCTGTTCGCCCTATCGCGTGCCGATCGCCAGGCTGGCGGCAGCGCAGGCAGCGGTGCTGGTTGCGAAAACAGGCCGCGGATAGGATCCATCCAGCTTACCGTTTTGTAAGACAATTCACGCGAACGTGCTGGCCGCGCCGCGTAATCTCGACATTGTTCCTGCCCAATTTGCGGCCATCCGCAAATTGCTCCCGGAAACAGATGCTGCAGATCTCTCCCGCGCCGCTCCGCTCGATCCTGGTCATTCAAACCAAGTTCATAGGAGATCTCGTCCTCGCCTCGGCGCTCGCCAAGAACCTGCGGCTCGAATTCCCCGGCGCCAGCATCGTCTTTCTGTGCGAGGCCCGCTTCGAGAGCTTCGTGATCGCCCATGGTATCGCTTCCGAGGTGGTCGCATTCAGGCGCGACCGCATGCGCGGCACGCCCTTGGAGCGCGGGAAGGAGCTCTACGCCATGGTGCGGGCGTTGCGCCGCTTCCGCTTCGACCTGACCATCGACCTGACCGATTCGAAGACGTCGCGCATCCTCACCGGGCTCGTCCACGCAAAGACCCGTGTCGGATACAATCCCTCCGAAAGACCCTTGCGTATGCTGGAGCGGCAGCCCGCCAACGTCCTTGCCAAGCCCTACGGCTTTGATGGCCAGCATTTCCTGTACCGCTACCTCTCGCCGCTCGAAGCGCTCGGCATTGAACTTCGCACGGTGATTCCGAACCTTCAGCCGCTGCCATTGGAGATGGCGAAAGCATTGGCGCTCCTGGATAAACACCATCTGCGGCCAAATGCCTTCATCGCCGTGCATGCGGGTGCAAGCTTCGAGGGGCGACGTTGGCAGCCGGAGCGGTTTGCAGCAGCGATCGTCGAGATTGCCGGCGAGACCGGCCTGGACGTCGTCCTGGTGGGCGGCCCGGACGAGCGCGAGATCGCCGAACGCATCGTCGCCAGGACCGCGCCGCCGGTCGTCAATCTCGTCGGTGACCTGTCGCTTGAAAGCCTGCTGGCGGTGCTGAAACAGGCCCGGCTGTTTCTCGGCAATGAGAGCGGCCCGATGCACATGGCGGCAGCCACTGGGACCCCGGTTGTCGGGCTGTTCGGTCTGACGGAGCCGTCGCGCTGGGGTCCCGTCGGCGTGCCCAGCATCTCGCTCCAGCCGCCGATGCCTTGCGCCTGCATGGCCGAGGACCTTTGCCGCGCGCCGGATCCCAGCAAGGCATGCTGCGTCTGGGGCCTGGAAGTCAAGCCGGTGGTCGACGCGGTGCGCGAGGTTCTTTCGCGCACCGAAATGCAGCTGGAATGCGTCATCTGAGATCATGGGTCGCATGCACGACTCTCGACGCGGTGGAATGACCCCTTCGCCACAGGCACGGTCACATTGTCGCGTGGAGCGCTTTTCTGCTATGCATCATCCTGATTTCCGCCTTCATGCGGGTCTTTGGGATGCCTGCTTGAAATGACGGGTCAGGAAATCGGTTTGATGCGCCTGCTGCAAAAAAATCTCTGGATGATCGCCATGTCGTTGGCGATGGCATCCGCCGGCCATGCCGCGCCGCTCGTCGAGCCGACGCTGCACATCAGGCCGCAGGCGAGCGGCGCCGGCCGTGTGGCACTCACGCTCGATGCCTGCGGCGGACAGACCGACAGCCGGATCCTTTCGGCGCTGGTGGACAACAAGATCCCCGCCACCATTTTCGTGACCGGCATCTGGCTGAAGCGAAACGCCGCCGCCGTCGAGATCATGCGGGCGCATCCCGATCTGTTCGAACTGGAAAATCACGGCGGTCACCACATCCCGGCGGTCGACACGCCGCGGAAAATCTACGGCATCCGCAGCGCCGGCAGCCCGGATGCGGTGCTGGCCGAGGTCGAATCGGGGGCCGCCGCTCTTGCCGGGACCGGCGAGCCGGCGCCGAAATGGTTTCGTGGCGCAACCGCCGAATACAGCCCGTCGGCAATCGCCATGATCCGCAAGCTTGGCTTCAAGGTCGCGGGATTCTCGATAAACGGCGACGGCGGCTCCTTGCTCGGCGCCAAGGAAACCGCGCGGCGCATCGCGGCGGCCAAGGACGGCGACGTCATTATCTCGCATATCAACCAGCCGACCCATGCGGCAGGCGAAGGCGTGGTGCAGGGGCTGCTGGCGCTCAAGGCCAAGGGCTTGACCTTTGTGCGGCTCGACGATGCCGAGGGCATCGGCAATAACGGCACCACGGAGTGAGTGGCCAGCCGAGCGTATCCCGCTTCGGCGTTGGCTCAGTCCGGTTTGGCTTCGATCGTGACCTTGCTGGCGTAGAATGCGCCGTGGTTGCCGATTTCAGCCATCTCGTCGAAAGGCCGTTCATAGGCCCACATGGCGTTCTGGCCGGTCTCGCCGGCAGGCAGCACGCTCCAATAGCTTGCATCGCCCTTGTAGGGGCAATGGGTCGAGTGGTCGGTGCGGCCAAGCTTGCCGAAATCGATGTCGGCGAACGGAATGTAGAAGGCCGCCGGATAGGGAGCTTCGGTCAGCACCTTGGCCTTCGCTGTTGAAGCGATGACCACGTCTCCGGCGCGCACGGTAACGGTGCCGGCATAGGGCTCGATGGTGATGATTTTGTCCGGGTTGCGTTGGAAACCGGGTGCGGGGTTGGCGATCTGATCCATGCGGCGGCTCTCCTTGCGTCGACTTTGAGATGTGTCGCGCAAACGCATTGTTCAAGGCCTGCCGTCGCCATGCAACACGCAAACACCTGCCCAGGCCGGCACTGCCGGATCGCGCCTCCGAATATCCTCGATACTTGTCGTCAGCTGTCAGGCAGCGGCCTTGAACACGTCCATGAGACCCGCATAGGCGGCAGCAATACCGGCGACCGGGTTGCTGCTTCTCGATACGGTCTCGACCTTCAGGGAACCACCGCCGGTCGGCAAGGTGAGCAGCAGGAACTGGCGGTTTCCGCCATCGCCGACTGACGCGGCTGCGACGTGCTGGTCCTCGCCCTGGTTCTGGACGCACATCTTGAACAGCAACGTGCCGCCGACCGCTTCCAGCGCGCCGCCGACAACTTCAACAAATTCATCTTCGGAAACAGTCTTTGTGTCCGGCACCAGATCGGCCAGACTTTCGGCAAGCGTACTCTCGAGAGCCTTGTCGTCGAGCTGCGCGTCCATGCGAACCTCTTTCAGTCGCCAATCGCACCCCTTTGCCCGTTAACGAAGCTTAACGCCGACGATGGCCGGATTGTGGCGGTTGTTCCCAATGCAGTGCTCGGCCGTATTGGCGGCTGGACAATCCGTCGGTTCGCTCCACAATGGGACAAAAAGCACAACGCAAAAGCGTGAGGGAGGACCGAATGCTGGGACTGATGCAGGAATGGCCGCTGCTTTGCCATAAGCTCATCGACAATGCCGAGCGGCAGCATGGCATGCGCGAGATCGTGTCACGCTCGATCGAAGGGCCGATCGTGCGCACCACCTACGCCGACATCCATCGTCGCGCCCTGAAGGTCGCCCAGCGGCTGGAGCGCGACGGCTATGGGTTGGGCGACCGCATCGCGACGCTGGCCTGGAACACCGCCCGCCACATCGAGGCCTGGTACGGCATCATGGGCATCGGCGCCATCTACCACACGCTCAATCCGCGGCTGTTTCCCGAGCAGATCGTCTGGATCATGAACCATGCCGAGGACAAGGCAGTCTTCGTCGACCTGACTTTCGTGCCGCTGCTCGAGAAGATCGCCGGCGCCGTCAAGTCGCTGAAACAGGTGATCGTGCTGACCGACAAGGCACACATGCCGCAGACGACGTTGCCCAATGTGGTCGCCTATGAAGAGTGGCTTGACGAGGCGGATGGCGACTTCGCCTGGAAGACCTTCGACGAAAGCACCGCCGCAGGCATGTGTTACACCTCCGGGACCACGGGCGATCCCAAGGGCGTCGTCTACAGCCACCGTTCGAACGTGCTGCACGCCATGATCGCCGCCATGCCCGACGCCATGGGGTTGTCGTCGCGCGACACGATCCTGCCTGTCGTGCCGATGTTTCACGCCAATGCCTGGGGCCTTGGCCAGAGCGGGCCGATGATCGGCGCCAAGCTGGTCATGCCCGGCTGCAAGATGGACGGCGCCTCGATCTATGAACTGCTCGATACCGAGAAGGTGACCTTCAGTGCGGCCGTGCCGACCGTCTGGATGATGCTGCTGCAGCATCTGGAGGAGACCGGCAAGAAGCTTCCCTATCTCAATAAGGTCGTCATCGGCGGCTCGTCCTGCCCGCGCGCGACCATGACGAAGTTTCAGCAGAACTACGATGTCCAGGTCATCCATGCCTGGGGCATGACCGAAATGTCGCCGCTCGGCACGCTGTGCACCCTGAAGCCGGACTATGCTGGTCTTGAGGGCGAAGCCCGGCTCGATGTCCAGCAGAAACAGGGCTATCCGCCGTTCGGCGTCGAAATGAAGGTGACCGACGACGACAACAATGCGCAACCCTGGGACGGCAAGACATTTGGCCGCCTGAAAGTGCGTGGGCCGGCCGTTGCCCGTGCCTATTATGGCGGCGCCGGCGTGGAGCAGTTCGACGGGGACGGCTGGTTCGATACCGGCGACGTCGCCCACATCGACGCGGGCGGCTATATGCAGATCACCGATCGTGCCAAGGACGTCATCAAGTCCGGCGGCGAATGGATTTCGACCATCGACCTCGAGAACCTGGCTGTCGGTCACCCCGATGTCGCCGAGGCGGCAGCCATCGGCGTCCACCATTCGAAATGGGGCGAACGGCCGCTGCTGGTCGTCGTCCGCAAACCGGGCAAGGAACCGAGCAAGGCTGATATTCTCGACTTCATGGACGGCAAGGTGGCCAAATGGTGGATGCCGGACGATGTCGCCTTCGTCGGTGAAATTCCGCACACCGCCACCGGCAAGATCCAGAAGATCACCTTGCGCCAGCAGTTCAAGGATTATCGCCTGCCGACGGATTGACGCGATGTCGCATGTTTCGGCTTCATGGCATCGCAAAAAGGTTCTAAGTCTCCGTTCGGGTTGGGGTGGTGCGGCAATCGATGGCAAGTATTCCTGAACGGCAAACGTCGAGGGCGGCCGGATGGTCGCGGCGCACGGCCGCTTTTTCGTTGGTGCTGCTGCTGACGGTCTTTGTCGGCCATCGCTTCGATCTCGTCGAAACACCTGTCTTTCTGTGGGTGCTCGGCATTGTCGCGCTGCTGGCGGCGATGGCGCTGTTGTTTGCCGGGTTTGCCTTTTCGCGGCTCTGGAATTTCGGCGACCGCGGCGGTCGCGACCTGACGGTCGGCGCGCTGCTGGCGCTGCTGGTGCTCGCACCCTACGGCGTCGCCGCCTACTGGGCGACGATCTATCCGCCGCTCAGGGACATCTCGACGGATTTCGACGAACCGCCGGCGCTCGACGTGAGCGACCGCAAGAAGGATATGAACGTGCTTGCGCCGTCGACGCCTGGGGAACAGCGGCTGCAGACCGATAGCTATCCGCTGGTCAGCGCACGCAGCTACGACCTGCCGTTCGAGACTGTCGTCAATGCCGTCGAAACCGTACTCGACCGGCGCGACTGGGATCTATCGGAACCCTATCCTGATCTCGCCGGGCAAAGCGAGGTGACCATCACCGCCGTCGCCAAGGGCTTCGTGATCGGCCTTCCCGCCGATGTGGCGATCCGCGTGACGGACGATGGCGATACGGTCATCGTCGACATGCGGTCGGCGTCCCGCTACGGTCGCTACGACCTTGGCGACAATGCCGCGCGTATTGTCGATTTCCTTGCCGAGCTCGACCAGGAAGTCGCCGGTCAGGTTGGCGCCGCGCCGGCCGAGTGAGGCACGGGCACTTGGCAGTGGGCTGCGTTGCCTATCCGGCCGGCGTGAAAATGCCGTCGATGGCCGGTGCGGCATCGGTCACAACCAGACCGCGCGCCGTCAGATCCTCGAGATGGGCAAGCACCGACAATCCGGCGGCGCCATGCAGCCGCGGATCGGTATCCCTGTAGATCGCCCTGACCATGTCGGGAATCGTCCGGTCGCCTTCTCTGACCCGCTCCAGGATGGCTCGCTCGCGCATCTTGCGGTGCGTCTTCAGCCCGCGCATGAAAGCGCGCGGTGCCGTCACCGGCCCGCCATGTCCGGGCAGCAGCAAGCGGTCCTCGCGGTCGATTAGACGGTCCAGCGAGGCCATGTAATCGGCCATCGCTCCATCCGGCGGGGCGACGATGGAGGTTGCCCAGGCCATGACATGATCGGCCGAAAACAGGATGCCGGTTCCTTCCAGCGCGAATGCCGCATGATTGGCGGTGTGGCCCGGGGTCAGAACCGTCCTGATCGACCAGCCGTCGCCATCGACCGCCTCGCCGTCGGAAAGGGCGATGTCGGGAACGAAAGCCATGTCTGCACTGGCGTCGAGCGCATTGGTCTCGCCGATGTGCAGGGCTCTTGCCGGCCGGTGCGGCCCCTCGGCCAGCACGATGGCGCCGGTGCGCTCTTTCAGCCGGGCCGCCAGCGGGGAGTGGTCGCGATGCGTATGGCTGACGAAGATATGGCTGACTGGCCGGCCTGCGATCACTTCGAGCAGGGTCCGCAGATGCGCCTCGTCATGCGGCCCCGGATCGATCACCGCCAGCGTATCGCGGCCAATTATGTAGCTGTTGGTGCCGTGAAAGGTGAAAGGGCTTGGATTGCGGGCCGTGATGCGCTGGACATCGGGCGCGACGCTCACCCCCTGGCCATAGAGGGGGTCGAAGCCGGTCTCGAACTTCAGTGCCATGCATCGGTGCCTTGTTTGGGGAAACGGCAAAACCGATTGCCGCATAACACGCAAGCCAATATAGGAGGATGTGAGGCCGCGAACATCTGGTAGCGGCAATCGGATTGGGGAAATACCATGGCAATTGCAACTACGATGCGTCCGCTTGTTTCTCTGGCTCTGCCGCAAAGCGGCGCGGCGCGGCTGGCAACGCAGCTTTTCCTGGCCATCGCCGGAACGCTTGTGCTGACACTGTCGGCCAAGACCAAGGTGATGCTCGGGCCGGTCGACATTTCGATGCAGACGCTGGCCGTGCTGCTGATTGCCGCCGCTTTCGGCATGCGTCTCGGCGTCGCCACCCTGCTGCTCTACATGGCCGAGGGCGCCATGGGCTTCCCCGTCTTCCAGAGCACGCCTGAAAAGGGTCTCGGCATTGCCTACATGCTCGGCTCGACCGGCGGCTATATCGCCGGCTTCGTGGTCATGGCGGCCATTGTCGGCTGGGCGGCGGATCGCGGCTGGGACCGCCATCCGATCAAGCTTTTCAACGCCATGCTGGTTGGCGAAGTCGTCATGATGGCGATGGGCTTTGCCTGGCTGGCGCTGCTCATCGGTCCGGAAAAGTCGTGGCAGTTCGGCGTCGTGCCGTTCATCGTCGGCGACCTGATCAAGGTGGCTCTCGCGGCAAGCCTGGTGCCGGCCGTCTGGACGCTGCTCAAGCGCGGCTGAAGCCCGAGCAGACCAGCGGCTTGAGCAATCAAGCCTTGGCTGGCGTGGGGTGATTGGCGGATTTCAGCGTGGCGTCTGCCAAGTAATCACACTTAGGTTTCTGGAAACAGCTTCGGAAACAGTGAATCCAATGCGTTGGCCGGAAAGCGTATCGACACCGGACCTTTGGGTGTTTCCGACGCCAACAGACCGAGCGCGATCACCTCATTGAACACGCGACGCGCCGTGCGTTCGGGTAGTCCGCTAATGCGAGACGCTTCGCCGCGTTCAAATTCGCCGCGCATTAGCGCTTCCTCCAGGAGGCGGGCGGCTTCGGGTTTGAGGCCACTGCGCTCGACGTAGCGACGCAGCCGCTTCGCGAGCGTGTCGAGATCGAACAAGCCGGTCATAAAGTTCACCTGATCGATGCACACCTGCATGAACCATAGCGTAAAGTCGCCGAGTGCGCGCTCGGAGAGGTTGCCCCGTCCGTCGAGATCACCCTGGCGGGGCATATCGGCATGATCCATCATGCGCTTGTAGTCCGTGCGGCTTTTCACGCCGCGCGCTAGACCGCGTGAGATCGACCACAGCCCGTGCGCGGCGATCCCAGCCTCATGGGCCATGGCGTGGCTCATCAAACGGCTGACGCGGCCATTGCCGTCGGGGAACGGGTGAATGTAGTTGAAACGCTTTCTTCCATGTCTGGCCGATCTTGGCTTCTGCTAAATACGTAATTATAAAGATATATTTCGAATTTGCCCGGATGTTTGGCCGATCTTATGGCCGATGATCGGTACCCTCCGCCGGCCATACGCATCTGATTAGGTTGCCGTCCCGACGACACCAACATACAGCTGCTTCGGAACGCAATATCTCCGCTCTCTAGATCGATCTGTCTCGGCTCCCAGGCGACTTGCCAAGGGGTTGATCGCCGAAGCGGTGCTGGAAATTACATCGCATTATTGGCCCTATCGTTCGGCGTTGGTGCGTTGCAGACGGTATCTTTTCAATCGCATAAAGCAATGCTGTTGATCAAAAGTTCCCGCACTGTTGATCCGAGAAATAGATGCTTGCTGGAGCAGCCGCGCTGTCGTAGCTCTTGGTCGTTGGCAGTCGGATTCTGGTGATGGGGGTGGCCTTTGAGGAAAATTGTCCGGACCTGAGGAATGAAGGACATTGACGTCGTTATCGTGGCCGTCGGCCACAGGCAGTTCCGCGCTCTGGGCGTCGACGGCCTGCAGGCTCTTTGCAAGACCCCCGGCGTCATTTACGACATCAAGGGTCTGTTTCCCAGGCATGTCACGGATGGGCGCTTCTGATGAAGGTTCTGGTCACCGGCGCGGCCGGCTTCATAGGGTATCACGTAGCCAAGCGGCTGCTGGAGCGCGGTGACGAGGTCGTCGGCATCGACAACGTCAACGACTACTACGATCCGGAAATCAAGGAGGCGAGACTGCGGCTCCTGGACGAGGCGAGCCGCAAGACCAATGCCGGCTACCATTTCATCCGCGGCAATCTCGCCGACAAGAGCGTGGTCGACGCCTGCTTTGCCGACCACGCATTCGACCGGGTGATCCATCTCGCCGCCCAGGCAGGGGTTCGCTACAGCCTGGAAAACCCGCACGCCTATGTCGAAAGCAACATCATCGCCTACACCAACATGCTGGAGGCCTGCCGCAACAGCGCCGTCGCGCACCTGACCTATGCCAGCACCTCGAGTGTCTACGGCGCCAACACCGACATGCCGTTTTCCGAGCATCGTCCGGCCGACCACCCGCTGCAGTTCTACGCCGCGACCAAGCGCGCCAACGAGCTGATGGCGCACAGCTACAGCCAACTGTTCGGGCTGCCGACGACCGGGCTTCGCTTCTTCACCGTCTATGGCCCCTGGGGGCGCCCGGACATGGCGCTGTTCCTGTTCACCAAAAACATCCTTGCTGGCGAGCCGATCAAACTGTTCAACAACGGCAACCACACGCGCGACTTCACCTATGTCGACGACATCGCCGAAGGCGTGATCCGTGCCAGCGACAGCCCGGCCACGGGCAATGCCGCCTGGGACTCCAGCCGTCCGGATCCGGCCACAAGCAGCGCCCCCTGGCGCATCTTCAACATCGGCAACAACAACCCGGTTAAGTTGACCGCCTATGTCGAGGCGCTGGAAAACGCGCTCGGCCGCAAAGCCATCGTCGAACTCTTGCCGCTGCAGCCCGGCGATGTGCCCGATACCTTCGCCGACACCTCGGCGCTGGAGCAGGCGGTCGGCTACCGCCCGACGACGACAGTGACCGAGGGCGTCGGGCGGTTCGTCGAGTGGTACAAGGCGTATTTTGCGCGGGCATAGCGGAAGACGCCGGGTTTCATGCTCAGATTTTAAATGGTGTCTCGTTGCCTTCGTCAAGCTCTAGCGGAACAGGCAGATAAGCATTGGCAATTAGCCAGTCGCTGACGATCGTTTTGATCAAATCGGACTTGGAAACTTCCATCTCCGCTGCGATTCCAAAAAGTAATTCGTCTGTTCTCGTGCCCAGATCGACACCGGCGACGTTTCTAAGCATCAGGGCGGCCCTACGAAGTACAATTTGAAGGTCGGCGCGGGATATGTCCGCTATCTGGTCGGCGGCGCTCTCAAGCTCTCCTGCAAAGATCAGGCGGCTCATTGAAGGTCACTCCAGCACAGGCGGAGTAGGATCGTACCCGATTGAAACTATCCCCGGATGCCGATGGGCGATGGCGAGTATCTGGGTCTCAAGCTCACAGTTGTAGGCCATGAGCGCCTTCACGGTCTCAAGAGGGCTGTCGTAGCGGGCGATCAGCTTCACCGCTTCAGAGTGCAGTTCGGATTTGGCTTCGGTGTCGAAGTGCATTGTGCCCATGGTGCCTACTCCTAACGCGTCGCGCGGCGCTGCGGGGTGAGTGCGTCAAGTCGTTCCTGAAGGTGCCCGTTGAGCACGATCATTTCCTTGAGCGCTTTCATCACATCACCCTTGTGGACTGCAATGAAATCCTCGGCGTGGGCCTGGAGGGCAGCCTCCTGGCGGCTGTTCAGTGTCACAATTCGATCCATGGCATTACTCCATACGCTGCATGGGCGTAGTGAACAAAAAGGGAACATAAATGTCAAGAGTGAATTGACTCGGCGAGGAACTCATTCCTATTTTTGGCTATGCCGGAACAGAGCAGACGACCGCGCCGCCTTGTCCAGACCCTGTGCCGAGCGCATGAGGTTGGTCAGCTAATCCGTGTCCGGTGCATCAACTGCAACATTACACGCCACTATCTCCCCGGGGACCTCGCCAAATTGGTGGGGGACATTCCGTTTTGGGACGTTGACCGGCACATGCGCTGCGAGCGCTGCAAACGCCGCGAGCTTGATGTGGACATTCTGCTGCCAAGCGCATCGGAGGGCATGAAGATACGCGTGAGGCGACTTGTTGAAATCCGCATGGTACGACGCGTGATCTGGAGGGATGAATAACTGGCGCTAACAGCCCAACATTTCAATCACGTGCCGCCGATTTGCTTAGCGCCGCTTACGACGAAAAAACATCACGACCAAGATTGTAAGAAAGATGGCAATCGCAAGGCCCGGTGCAACGTCCGAGAGTATCCGAAGGCCAGCCATCTAGAACAACGAGCCTTGGCTTGGCGGTACTGGTGCCTGCTCGGGAAACTTGATCTGTGTGGCAGGCTTCTCGACAATCACAAGAGCATCATCCGGCGCTGTGCGTTGTAGCCGCTTCGCTTCCGACCATGGCGCTGTCAGCCAAGTCTCTGTTTCCTCTTGCGTCCTCAGGATCACCGGCATAGCTTTTTCATGGATCGGCTTGATGAGGGCATTGGGCGCGGTCGTCATGAAACCGTAAAGCTCGAAATCGCCGGGGCCGTCCTTTACCTTGCGGACCCCATGCCATGGCGTCCAGAGGCCAGCGAAGAAGAATAACGGGCGGTCCTCATTGAGCGCGAACCAATAGTTCCGCTGAATGCCTGTCTCGCGGTCTTTATCGCCGGGAGTTGGGCTGGGCTCTGCGAAGCTTGTTACCGGCACCACGCAACGGTTCTCGACGCCGACATACTGTTGCCAATGGCTGTACTGCGGGTTGCGAATGTTGGTAGTGCCGTAGTCAGCCTTGCCCTTGACGCGCTCGGCCGGCGTCGGCATTCCCCACAGGAGATTGGCTAGCTCACGGCCTTCAGGGGCGTTACGCACCACTGGGCCGGGCTGGTTGGGATAGATGTCAACGGACGGTTCAAGGTTGCCTAGGATGTCCCGCAAAGTCCGGGTCCACTGGCGGACCGCCTCTTGTGACGTGGTGATGTTGTAGAGATTGCACATGCGGTGAATGTGCCTAGCAGCGAACCGATCAGCAAGCCCCAACGGGGATATCCTGTTGCGACTAGCCCCGGTAATAGATCACCGTAGGATCAAACCAGTGTACCCGTACCGACCAAAAGAGAGAAAGAGGGGCTCCAAACCGGAATTTCTCGACTGTTGGGCCACTGACCAGTCCTCCGTCGTTCTCGGTATTTAGCAAAGCGTTTCGCACGCAATCCCGTCACTATCGCGATCCAGCCTGCCGCCCCATGAGCAGTTGCTGAGATACCATTGGGCTTCAGCGCAAGAGCTTATCTGAGAGCATTTACGGCGAGGCTCGCACGAATAGCCTTGTGACTGAGCCTGACGGCCTATGATACCGAGAGGCTGATTGGCCGCGGGCTGCGTATCTTCGGCGTGCTCGGCGCGCCACGTCCATGGGTCTTCGAAGAAGCCTTTCCACAGGCCGAGCTTGGCAGCCTTGGCGACCGCTTGTTGGGATGCATAGCCGCCATGGCTGTATTTGGGCCAGTCGAGGGCCAGCCCATTCTTGACGAGCCAGGCCGCCACGTCGGCTCCGTCCGCCCGGTAGCAATTGCCAACGAAGCGTCCGTATTGATCCCAAGTGACAAACTCGCATCGTAAGGGCTTCGATTTAGCCATGAATTTTTCGAGGGAAGTTTTGGCCTGCCATCCACATGAATACCGAAAGTGCTTCGCATCCTCGCACTGTTGATCATACTCGGGTGCGTCGATGCCGTTGAACCGAACGCGCGTCCCATTGATCTCAATTGTATCGCCATCAACTGCCGATGCGCGGCCTTGAAGCACTTCCCCGTTGGTTTGCTGACTGGGTGCGGCCGGTTCCTCGACCTGCCGTGTAACGCTCTGGGTGAGATTGCTGGCCTCCGGTCTGATCTCAACGGTGGCCTTTGGATTTGGCGAGGTAATGCCCGGTCTCTGGTACGGAACGGGATAATAATACGCGGCCAACGCAATGACTGCGAGCCAGCCTAGCCCTCCTTTCCTTGTTCGAGACAACCTATTTTCCCTCGCACCCAATGCCGTCGCGATCACCATCGAGCCCGTTAGGATCAGAGCCTGTGATCTGCACCCCAGGGGCAACCACTGCATTGTTTCCGCTGCCGCCTGCACAGTCCAAATCAGCGCTACGGGCTCGGGTCGCACCTCGGTATCCGTTGAAGACTGCCACCGCGCGCGCTCCGTCGCCTTCAATACGCGTGTTTTGGCTATTCGGATTGAACGGATCGACAGTTTGCAAAAGCATATTTGAGCGGTTCGCATCGCCGGCAGCGAGCGTCACCGAGTCATAATTATTCAAATAGTCGGCAGTGCAGCCTGAGATGAACGCAACAACTGTTGCGGTCGAAAACCAACGCCAATTCATGAAGGTATCCCCCGACACCAAACCCATCATGCACCTTTTGAATTTTGTTGTCGAATCCACTCTCTAATCCGTTTGCCTTGTGACTGGGCGTTTCCCATACAAGGCGCCGGGAGTGCTTTATTGGGTAAGGTCGATTCTTGAGCTATTGGGTATTTTTGGGTATTTTTTTAGGTATGGCCATGAAGATCGGTTTCCTGCAAATCACCCCTGAAACCCTTGCTTTGGTCTCGGAGATCGACGAATTCAAAGGGGCCGTGTTCTGTTTTCAAATCGTGCCGCTGCCTGCCGCCCTGTTGAGCGGATTGCGGCCTGAGGTTCTACTTGCAAATCCGTGGCTGAGCGGTGAAACCGGGCTGCGTTTCGTCAGTGTCGGCGTGGGACGTACGATCGAGTGTCTGTTGTATTTCGTGGCGATGGCTGCATTCTTTCTGAGCGTCACCCGCTTGCGCCCAGATCAGGTCTACGGCCTTCTGCCCTTCTTTTTCATGGGTGTCATCTGTAACGGATTGGCTGCGGCGATCCAGTATTCACTCTCCGATACGGTTGCCATACAGGGTTTGTTGCCGTTCACGATCAATGCGGGACTGTTTGCCAACCAGAACCATTTTTCAGCTTTGCTCTTCGTCTCCATCCCCTTCGTTGTCTACTACGGCCTGTTTCGCGGGCACCTTCTGTCCGGGTCGCTCGGCTTGATAACGCTGCTGCTGTTGCTTCTGGCCGCCGGTTCGCGCGCCGGTATTCTGATAGGGCTGGCGATCACCATGGTATCAGTCGTCTTTCTGTCCGCGCGCTCGAGGCTGGGCGGGTATGGAATACCCGCTGTCTTCATCGGGCTTTCACTCTACACGATCGGGGGCGTGGACGAAGATCGATGCGGAAGTGGTTGACCCGGCCTTTGGACGGGCCGAATTTGCCCGCACGACGATCGCGGGAATTGAAGAGAACTGGGCGACGGGCGTCGGCTTTGGGAGTTTTCCGAAGGTCTATCAGATTTACGAAAAGGGAGAGATGATCTTCAAGCCCTACGTCAATCACGCCCACAATGATTATCTGGAATTGGCGCTTGAAGGTGGCGCTCCTGTTGTCTTTCTGGTCGCAGCTTACGCGATATTGCTTTTTGCGTTTTCCGTTACGGCACGGCGAGATCCGCTGCAGAAAATGGCGTTTCTCTCAGTATCGTTTCTGCTCGTTCATTCTCTGGTCGATTATCCCTTGCGAACGGCGGCACTGGCGATGACCTTCGCCTATATGAATGGCGTTATCTTTCACAAGGGACTTGCTGAGCGGCTGAGCCAGAGAGGCGAGTCGACCGCCGCCCATGATGACAATCTGCTTGTTCCCGTCAGGCCGGCCCTGGCAAGACGATAGCAATGCGTCGCCTGAATTGGCCATGGATTGGCGCCGGATCGTGACCCAGTCATTTGACGAACGCCGAGATTGACAAGCCAGTGCATGGAACCTAAGCACGGGCGGCTAGGGCCGGGGGGTTCAGGCATGTCAAGGAGAGCTTCTTGAAAGGAATTATCCTTGCTGGAGGCAGTGGAACGCGTCTTTATCCACTAACATTAGCAGTCTCTAAGCAAATTCTGCCGATATACGACAAGCCGATGATCTATTATCCGCTGAGCGTTCTGATGCTCGCGGGTATCCGAGAGATTCTGATCATTTCGACGCCGCGTGACCTGCCGGTTTTTCGCGATCTGCTTGGCGATGGATCGGAGTTCGGGCTCGACCTGTCCTATGCCGAGCAGCCGCAGCCCAACGGGCTGGCGGAAGCCTTCATCATCGGCCGCAATTTTATCGGCAAGGACAACGTGTCGATGATCCTCGGCGACAACATCTATTTCGGCGATGGGCTGTCGCAGCTTTGCCGCGACGCTGCCTCGCGCGAAAAGGGCGCTTCGGTGTTCGCCTATCATGTCGAGGATCCCCAGCGTTATGGCGTGGTTTCCTTCGACAAGGCCACGGGAACGGCGCTGACGATCGAGGAAAAGCCGCAGGTGCCGAAATCCAACTGGGCGGTCACCGGTCTCTACTTCTATGACAACGATGTCGTCGACATCGCCCCTGCCATCCGTCCCTCGGCGCGCGGTGAGCTCGAGATCACGGCGGTCAACAACGTCTACCTTGAGCGCGGCCAGTTGCATGTGCATCGGTTGGGGCGCGGCTATGCCTGGCTCGACACCGGCACCCATGACAGCCTGCATGAGGCCTCGTCCTTCGTGCGCACCATCGAGCACCGCCAGGGCATCAAGGTCGCCTGTCCCGAAGAGATAGCCTTTGAACAGGGTTGGCTGACTGTGGACCAGGTTCTGCGTCGCGCCGATCACCTGGGCAAGAACGAATATGCCGCCTATCTGCGCCGGCGTGTCGTCGACCTGTCGGAGGCCTAGGTGCTGGAAGTCAGGCCCCTTGGCATCGATGGCGTTCTGGAAATCGTTCCGAAGCGACATGGCGACGCGCGCGGCTTCTTCGTCGAAACCTACAATGCCGAGCGCTTTTCGCAGGCCGGCATAGACTTGGCTTTCGTGCAGGACAATCATTCTTATTCCGCCGCGGCGGGCGTCTTGCGAGGGCTTCATTATCAGCTTGCGCCGCGCGCCCAGGACAAGCTGCTGCGCGTCATCCGGGGCAGCATTCTCGACGTTGCGGTCGACATTCGCCGCAGCTCCAAAACTTTCGGAAAATGGGTCGCTCTCGAAGTGTCGGCCGAAAAGGGCAACCAGATTCTGGTGCCGAAAGGCTTCGCGCACGGCTTCGTGACGCTCGTGCCCGACACCGAGGTCCTGTATAAGGTGACCGATACCTATTCGCAGGCGCATGACCGGTCGATCCGTTTCGACGATCCCGCCATCGGCATCGAATGGCCGTCATTGACCGGCGGGTTCCAGCTCTCGGACAAGGACCTGAAGGCGCCGCTGCTGGCTGCCGCCGAGGTGTTCGCCTGATGGGTTATTTGAGGACAGCGGCATGAATTTTCTGGTGACGGGCGGTGCTGGCTTTATCGGTTCGGCGGTATGCCGGCATCTATGCGCCAACCCGGCCTATCGGGTGACCAATCTCGACAAGCTGACCTATGCGGGAAACCTGGCCTCGCTGCGGCCGATCGAGAACGCACACAATTATCGCTTCGCGCAGGCCGATATCTGCGACGAAAGGGCCGTGCTCGACATCCTCCGGCGCGACGATATCGACATCGTCATGAACCTTGCCGCCGAGAGCCATGTCGACCGCTCGATCGATGGGCCGGGCACTTTTATCGAGACCAACATCGTCGGCACCTACAAGATGCTCAATGCCGCGCTGGAGTACTGGCGCGGCCTGCCCGAGGACAGGAAGAGCCATTTCCGCTTCCATCATGTCTCGACCGATGAGGTGTTTGGCGATCTTCCGTTCGATGGCGGCATGTTCGTCGAGGAAACGCCCTACGCGCCATCCTCGCCCTACTCCGCCTCGAAAGCGGCCTCGGACCATCTGGTGCGGGCCTGGCACGAAACCTATGGCCTGCCGGTCGTGCTTTCCAATTGCTCGAACAACTACGGACCCTATCACTTTCCCGAAAAGCTGATCCCGCTGGTCATCCTCAATGCGCTCGACGAAAAGCCGCTGCCGGTCTATGGCGCCGGCGCCAATGTGCGCGACTGGCTGTTCGTCGAGGATCACGCACGCGCGCTGGAACTTGTCGCGACCAGGGGACTGTCCGGCGAAAGCTACAATGTCGGCGGCAATTCCGAGCGGACGAACCTTGGCGTCGTCGAGACGATCTGCGATCTGCTCGACAGCAGGCGGCCGCGGGCAGGGGGCAAGAGCTATCGCGACCTGATTTCCTTCGTCACCGACCGCCCCGGTCACGATCGCCGCTATGCCATTGACGCCTCGAAGATAGGCCGGGACCTGGGCTGGACGCCCAATGAGAATTTCGACAGCGGCCTCGCCAAGACCGTCGACTGGTTTCTCGACAACAAATGGTGGTGGGGACCGATCCGCGAGCAGCGCTACGCCGGTGAACGGCTGGGCGAAGCACGCAAGGGGGCGGCGTGAGGCTGGTTGTCACCGGACGCGACGGGCAGGTCGCGGCAAGCCTCCTGGAGGCCGCCCAGGCGGCCGCCGGCGTTGAGGTCATCGCCATTGGCCGTCCGCAACTCGACCTTGCAAGACCCGACACGGTGATCGAAGCCATCGCGGCCGTGAAGCCGGATATCGTCGTGTCGGCTGCCGCCTACACGGCGGTGGATCAGGCCGAGGACGAGCCCGATCTGGCATTCGCGGTGAACGCCGTCGGCGCCGGCAAGGTGGCGCAAGCGGCGGCGCTGCTTGGCGTTCCCGTCATCCATCTATCGACCGACTATGTCTTCGACGGCACCGCCCATGGCGCCTATGTCGAGACCGACGCCACTGCACCGCGCAGCGTCTATGGCGCCTCCAAGCTTGCCGGCGAACAGGCGGTTGCATCGGCCAATCCGCGCCATCTGATCCTGCGCACGGCATGGGTCTACAGCCCGTTCGGCAAGAATTTCGTGAAAACCATGCTGCGGCTGGCCGCTGACCGCGACGAGATTTCGGTTGTGGCCGATCAGTGGGGAAATCCAACATCGGCACTTGATATCGCCGACGGCATCTTTCATATGGCGCGGCACCTCAAGGCGGACCTGAAGTTTGCGGAGTGGGGCGTCTACCATGTGGCGGGCGACGGCGACACAAATTGGGCCGAGTTTGCACAGCGCGTCTTCGTAACGAGTCTGGAAAGGGGCAGGCCGTACGCTGCGGTGCGCGGCATTTCGACGTCAGACTATCCGACGAAGGCGAAACGTCCTGCGAATTCACGCCTCAACTGCGGTAAAATGGCCGCTACGTTCGGCTGGCGGTGCAGATCTTGGTACACCGCGTGCGACGAGGTGGTTGAGCGGCTGACGGCCCGTTTGTAGGACCTTGCCAAAGTCATCTGATTGCAGTGTCAGGCCACGATGATACGAGCGGCAACCACACAGATCAATATCGACTCGCCTGGAGTACTTGCGAATGAAGGATGCCAACCACGGACCAGATGTCGTCGGGAAAAGCTACCTAGAGACGATCGCCGATATCCACTCGGCCCTAAGGCCGCGATCCTATTTCGAAGTTGGAGTCCAGTTTGGAAATACTCTTGAGCTGGCCAAGTGTGAAACGGTAGCGGTCGATCCCTACTTTGTCTGTGCAAAGAACATCATTGGCTCCAAGCCCCGCTGCTTTCTCTATCAGCAGACCAGCGACGATTTTTTCAAGAAAACGCGTCCGAGCAAGATTTTGGGCAAGCCTGTAGATTTGGCCTTTCTAGACGGCATGCATCCGTTCGAGTTCCTCCTGCGCGACTTCATCAACACCGAAAGAGAGTGCGCGGAAGGCTCAATCATTCTGCTGCACGACTGTCTCCCTCCCGGCTACAAGATGACCACCAGGGATATGAAAACGGCGATCGAACCTGCTGACAACAACTTTCCAGGGTGGTGGGCAGGTGACGTATGGAAGGTAGTTCCCACCCTGCTGAAGTATCGTCCCGATCTATCCGTGACTGTCACGGACTGCGCGCCGACCGGGTTGGTCGTCGTTACCAATCTCAACCCCGAGAGCACGGTTCTGCAGGACGCCTATGATGATATCTTGAAGACATTCAAAGCTGACAATCGGGACGAGTATGACGACTATTGGAAGTCGGTCAAAATCGTTCGTGAAACGGCGCTCAATATCGCGGCAAGGCACCGGCCGTTCGACGGATGCGGAAAGAGTTCCTGATATGGAAGCGATGGCCGAGCGGGTGACTGGGTTGGTCTCGTCTGCCCCCCGCGCGCCCGCTCCTATAAGTCGGAAGATCGCATCTTTTCGAAAGGCGACAGCCCAATTGACTCTGCGACGCTGTCAGCGCAAGTAGGTTTTCACTTTTCCGTTATCTGGATGTGATACCTGCATGATACCTGCTCTATTCCTTCATATTCAGAAGACCGCCGGGACGTCCATACTTGCAAAGGCATCCGAGCTGTATGGTCGAGAAAATTGCTGCATGCACGGCGATTATCTCAGCCGCACACCGGAACAACTCGAACCCTTGATGATGGTATCCGGCCATTTCGGTTTCGATTACGCTGAACGCTTCATGACGGGACGTTACAGCTTTACCTTCCTCCGGGATCCCGTTGAACGGCTGCTTTCATATTACAGCTACTGTCGTGGCGCGACGAGAGATGAGTATGAAATCAATACGTTGGCACATGACAACGATGCTGAAATGTTCTTTCGGGCAGGAGAGACGGCTGACTCCAAGTTCGCTTCGCACATGTGGAATCATCAAGCATGCCAACTGGCGTCGGGCTGGGGCGCCTCGTTGGTCGGCAAGAGCGATATCGAGCCAGGCGGGTTGCCGCCGGACGAGCTCCTCGATCGGGCCAAAGCCAACCTAGCTCGCTTCGATTACGTTGGGCTGGTGGAGAATTTCGAGGCCGACAACGCCGCAATCTTCGCCGCGCTTGGCGATACATCGTCGAACGTTTTCCGGATCAACGCAGCGCCGGTCCGAACGATGCGAGAAGAACTGCCGTCATCGACCCTGGACCTGTTGGCGACGTTGACCGAGATCGATCAGCAACTCTACGGCTGGGCGGTCCGATGGCGGGCGTCAGCGTATCAAACCCATAGAGATGGTACTGCGGCGGTTGCCGAATACGGGGCACGGCGTGCGTCACGCCGTGGCTAGCACGAAGCAGCGCTGGCTTCGAGGATGATCGAAGCGAACTTCTCTTTCGATGTGCCAGCCTGTCGATCCCGCCATAAACTCAATGTCGGCGACCTTATAATGATACGGGTCCGCGTCACCGTAAGTGGTTATGCCGCCTCTCGGATGTGAGATAGGCCGCCACAATGGCAGGCCATCATCACACACAAAAAAAGTCGCGAACAACCTACCGTCAGTCGCCATTGTCGGCCGAAGCTTCTCAAGGCAAGTTCGAATGAGGTTGATTGGCAGGTGCGTGAACAGCGACAAGGCCAAGGCGTAGTCGAACGTGGTACCCAATTTGCCAACGTCAAAATCACCGGTCACCAGCAGATTGGCCCGCGGCACTTTGTTGGCCAGTCCCAACGGCGCCAGTTCCCTGTCGTATCCGGCGTCCATGATGCTAGCATTTATGTCCGCGCCGAAATAATTACCCGCGTCAAGATAATTGGCGAAGTGGACCCCGCCCCGGAAACTGCCGCAGCCAAGGTCAATCAGCCTGTGACGGGGCTGCAGGCCATTATCGACCAGCAAGTCGAATTGCAAGCGGCCGATTTCATCCCACATTCCACCGATGATCTGGCGATGGTCGCCTGACTCCATCGCTCGGGCGATGGCGTCCGTGCGATGATAAGCGCTTGGAAGTCTTTGATCGTTGGTCATCGAACGGTGCCCCGAATGGATGCGGAACAAATTCAGGCGGCTGCAATCTTGCGAACTAGGGGCGTGTCCGAGGTCAAATCAGCGGGGGTCAACTTGAAGGTCATTCCCAGGCTGAAGAAGCCGTAGTCAATCTCATCCGGGGCCGGCATAACCTTGAAGATCACGGCATCAAGTATGCGATGAAGGTATTGTCTTTCAAAATTTGCATTCCCCATCGCTCCAACGTTGATGAAATAAACTCCGGCCCGTAGCAGGCACTTAAACTCAAAGTTGACCTGCACAGACTCGCCTACCCCTAAGCTCTTCAGCCGAAGATCCGGCACCCGATCAGTATTTCCCCCACACAGTTCCACACCGTAAGGGGATTTGAACAGGGTGCCAAACGCGAGATCGTCGACGTCCGTGGTTGCAGTGAAGGTATATTGCACCGCGTAGACACAGCCTTGGGTCAGCACGTTGACCATTTCCCCACCGGTGTTGACAATCCGCACGTCGGCAATGCGCCCACCAGTCTCTTCATAGGGCGTGATGGTCTGGCTGGTAAGCGCAGGGTCCCAAAAACCATCATCAACGATCTCCGACTGTTCGGGTCTCTGCGTCGGCAACTTCGTCGCTGGTGCATGATTGCCAATCACCGGCGGGCCGTCCGAATCGCTAGTGCCGGCAAGCGTCTTGATCTCTTCACGCACTTGTCTGGCCTCTTCGCCACGAAGATTGACAAGCCGCTGATATTGGCTGGCCACCCGCTTGGGTGTGCCCTCCAATATCTTCTCGCCGCCATCGATGAGAATTGCGCTGGTACACAATTGAATGATCGTCTGGGCGCCATGCGAGGTAAACAGGATAGTAGCTCCGGCGTCCTTGATCTGCTCGATGCGGGCCATGCATTTGCGCTGGAACGCCTCATCGCCCACCCCAAGCGCTTCGTCGACGACCAGGATGTCGGGATCGACATTGATCGCGGTAGCGAAGGCAAGTCGCATATACATGCCGGACGAATAGGTCTTGACGGGCTGATCGATGAAGTCGCCGATCTCCGCAAATCTTTCGATCTGCTCGAAACGCCAGGCCATCTCCTCCCGTGGGACGCCGAGAATGGAGGCATTGAGGTGGACATTCTCACGCCCGGTGAATTCGCGATTGAAGCCGGCACCGAGTTCAAGCAAGGCCGCGATCCGGCCGTTGACTTCAACCGTACCGCTGGTCGGTGGAAGCGTTCCGCAGATCACTTGCAGCAGCGTGGATTTTCCCGATCCATTACGGCCAATGATGCCAATCACTTGGCCGTGGCCGAGTTCGAAGGAGATGTCGTTGAGAGCCGCGAAGTCCTTGTAATAGCGGCGGGGTTGCATGCCCACTAAACGTTCCAATCGCGGCACGATCATCTGCTTGAAGCGGTCTTCCGGCCGCTCGAACATCGTGTATCGCTTGGTGACGTTGCGAACCTTGATCGCAAAGGGCCGGCTATCGCGCTCAGATGACATCGGCAAATCCCCCTCGTGTCTTCTCGAAGAACAGCCTGCCTAGCAGCGCGACGATCAAGGCAACGCAGAAATAGGCGGCCAGCGCCCACCATGAAGGCAGGGTATCCATGAGGACGACGGCACGGAAATTTTCGATCGGCACCGTCAGCGGGTTTAAAACCACCCAGGGCCGAAGCCATTCCGGCATCGATGTTCGGGGCGTGAACATGGGCGAGAGAAACATGGACGCCGTCAGAACCGGACCGATCATCTGGCTGATGTCGCGAAAATAGACCCCCAGAGAGGCCAAGACCCACGCAATTCCCTGCACCAGCAGGACGAAAGGAACAATCGTAAGGGGAGCGAGCAAGATATAGAGCGACAGGCTTCCGGTTATGATCAGGGTAAAGACCAGCAGCACGGCCAGACTGATTCCGAGTTGCACCATCGCGGAACCGGTGACCACCGCCGGCAGAATTTCGATCGGAAAGACGATCTTTTTCACGAAGGTCGCGTTGTTCAATATAGCCCCCGTCGATTTGGACAGAACCTCGGCATAGAAGTTGAAAAACATGAGGCCACAAAACAGGGCAAGCGCAAAGAATCCGACGGAGTGGTTCTGGTTGGCACCTGCGGCGGCCCATTTGACGCCGAACACGGAGCCAAACATCAGGGTGAAAACGGAAAGGGTGAGCAACGGCGTTAACAGCGCCCAACCAATCCCGAAAAACGAACCCTTGAACCTGCTGCTCACGTCCCTGCGAACAAGATTGGACAAGACCTGAAAATCGCGCTGACTAATCATCGGGTGGCCTTGTGTAGCTCTTTTATCGCCTGATCGATGTGGTCCATGGCCACTTCAACGTCAACCGTGGACTGCATGGCATAGGTCTTTGGCTGCCACGTTTCAGATGATCCATTAGAGTCACATAATATGACATTGTAGTCGAACTTCTTCAGGGCACAGATACGGCTGATCCATAATTCGACTACTCCGCCGCCGGCACCCCAGAAATTGATCCAGGCGTCGGGCATCAAGTCGAAAACCACCGTTCCCGCCTTCGACCATATCAGGTTGGCAAAGGCGGACCCATGCGCTCCGACGATAATTTCGGCATCTGTGAAAAGGTCGATCTGGTCCGAATAAGCCAGCACGGCCGGATCGATGACCTTGAAACCACGCTTGACCAGCGCAGCCTGAAGCGCGGCTTCGTTGGCTATCGTCCTACCGGAATTTGTGGTTTCGCTTGAACGCCCGAGATATATCCGTCTGGCACGATAGTCTTGAACCGCCGGGGGAAGCACGAGCGTTCGCGACATCAGATCGGCTGTTTCCGGATGCGGGAAGAACGTGGTGAACGTGGTCAGAGCATTGGAGACAATGGCCGAACGGAACTTGTAGACAGCGGTGCTGGCCGCGTCGAGGATAAGAAAATGGTGTGGAAGGAAGCCCCAGACCGACAGCATCCTGATCAACCATTTTGGCGCTTTCGTCGACAGGACAACACGCAACCGCTCAGCAATGATCTCATCACGAAACGCCAACAATTGTGGAACCATATCAAAGACCACATGGCCGAACGCTTGGGAGTAGTGCATGGGAATGATCACGTCCGCATCGATCTCGGTCGCTGTTTCAGCCTTCAGATGCGCGCCTGCATCGTCTTCCACCAAATATTCAAGCTCTGTCACTTGCGACCTGACATAGCGGTAGATGCGCATCGTTTCGGCGATGACCTGGTTGTTCCGGGTGACGAGAGCCACGGCGATCGGATGCGCCACACAATTGTGAAACCGACCGAACCGCAATGGCGCTGCCTCATAGGGAACCGTCTTCAGCATGCGAGCGAATTCGTCGCCATTGACCACGCCTTTCGCGACGTGCAGTCGCGGAGCTAGTTCAGCCTCGACGTTGCAGGGAGAGAACGCGGTCCAAATGCAATCCTCGTTCGAAGTGAGCATTTCTTGTTTGCTCGACGCCACCCTGCCAATGGATTCGAGCGAAACCTCCTGGACATCGTGCCCTTCCAACTGGTGACGACTAGAGGCCATCGCAACCTGGTCCGGGAGATCAGCGATTACTTTTTTTTTTTGCGCCGGCTCGGTTGCAGAGGACGGATTAACCACGCGTTTCGCGGCACGATAGGCAAAGCGGACGGCCTTGAACATCATTGGCCTGTCGTAAAGCCGGTGCGCCACCCTGAACTTCAGGGGCACCTTGATCGAACCGGGTTCAGGCATCGTCAGGACCGCCGGGCTCGTCGTCGTCAGCTTCGGCTGAGGTTGCTCAACCGCTTGGGCGTCCCGCGCCTTTTGAATGCTTCTCGCCGCAGTTTCCGTGATTTCGCGCTGCGGCTCAGGAGCGGTTTCATTCCCGGACTGCAAGCGGCTGGCTTCCTGCTTGAGCAAAGTCACCTTGCCATCGAGGTCAGCGACTTCCCGGATTTTTGCGGCACGGAGCTTTGCGATTTCGGCGTCCCTGGCTTCCTCGGGGATCGCCGCTAATTGCTGCCTGAGTTCGAACCGCACGCGTTCCGGCGCAACGTCGTAAATATCGTCAACCATCGACATGCCATTTTTCACGCGAAGCGTGGCCTCCAGGAACCCCCGGCCGTGTCTCCGGTCTGGTTCGAGATAGCATCCCTCGGCCCATTCGTTCCAAGCATTGATGAAGACCAGTTGATCGCCTTCCGCGCGATTGGCGCGCGTCAGCGAACTCGATCCCCGCAGCCAGCGCTCATAATTTGCAACGGTGGAGCCAAGAACGATCAATGAGCGATTCTTTACCCGGGCCGTATTGTCCCAATCGGGGAAAACGGTTCGATAGATCCGCTTGCGGCTATGGTCCCTCGATAGGAAATCGCGCGCAACGTTGGCATATTCGACCGGGTAGCCTTCGAATGGCTTATAGGTCGGCACGATCTCCTTCACACCATGGAATTTCATGTTGTGCGGCGGGAACTCGACGCCTGCGTCGAACTCATACTGCTCGTAGTCGTTATTGCCGTGAACGAGCGCGTTCACGATGTGAATTTCGCCGATACCCATCTTGCGGCAATGCTCCCGCCAGCGCTTACCTGCGGCCTTGGCGTCAGGAAGATGCTGCGGCCGGTAGACGACCAGCAACGGCTTGCCATCGACCCGCAGATAGCGGGGATCCTTGAAATAGGGAAAGAGGCTTTCGATGAAGCGCAACTCCCAATCCGGACCATAGGTCTGCGCGATTAGAACCTCGTGCTCGGCGGCGTCCCATCGGCGGGTCCAGTTTTCGTTCGCCCAGCACAGGCAGAAGCCCATGTCGATGCTCTTGTCGGTCAGGAAAGCATCGACCGGCTTCTCCATCAGCCGGTGGCCGTCGAACCAGTAGTAGTGAAAGCAGAAAGCGTCGATCCCGTGCTCCCTAGCGACCTCGGCCTGATCGCGGATGGTGTCCAGGACGCGAAGGTCGTAGTAGCCGAAATCGGTCGGATAGCGCGGTTGATTATGGCCATCGTAGAGCGGCTCCGCCTTCGCAACGTTGGTCCATTCGGTGAACCCTTTGCCCCACCATTCATCGTTCTCGGGGAACGGATGGAACTGCGGCAGATAGTAGGCAACATAACGCAGCGCCATTATCGCATGCTCAGGATCGACTTCACGATGCGACGGCCGGTCGGGCCGAGCATGCGGCCAACCATCGTTCTGAACGTCGGTCGCTGCTGTGGCGAATAGTGTGGCGGCGGGACAAACGGCAAATTCGAAACAGGCTTGCCGATTTTCGGGGGCGCGCGATCGAGCAGGACAAACTCATTCTTCGGCGAGTTCGCCAGTTCTGCCTTCACGACCGTCTGATAGATCTGCGAATAGGCGCCGAGTTCCAAAGCTGCCCGGACTTGTTCGGGCGTTTTCTTCCAGTTCTCGGCGAACTCTGTCATCTCGGGCGTCCGCACGACAAAGAGCGCGTCGACGATCTTCAGATTGGCTTGGCGGAAGAGGTGCTGAAGGTTCTTGGCGCCAAAGAAGCGGATATGTGTGCGATCGAGAAGGCCCCAGTCCCGGTAGTCGACATTGTCATCAAGCATCATCGCCATCATTGCGGCATGATTGGCGTTGGGGATCGACGAGACCACGCTGCCGCCAGGCCGCAGATAGCGGGTGACCTCCCTCAATGTCTCCCAGGGATTGACCAGATGCTCGAGCACATCCGCGATGACGACGGCATCGAAGCGTCGCTCACCGAAGACCTCGCCCCATCCTGGCGTGTTGAGATCGCCCTGGACCGCGTCGACGCAAAAGCTCTTCAGGATCGGAATGCAGTTCGGATCATATTCGAGCGCGGTAACCCGACAGCCGTTCAGAGCTATCAGTGGCTTGGCGATCGACCCCGGTCCGGCGCCGATTTCGAGGACATCCTTATCCCTGCCGACTAACCGCAACACATTTGCCGCAGCCGTGTCCGAATTCGGGTCGACATCGAAAACGTAGATATCTGCTGATGTCTTCTGTTTTGCGCTCACTTATCCGTGCCTCGTGTGTCTGCGCCAATCTTTCGGATCGGCAAAGCAAGCTTTGACAATGCTTTCGCAACTTTCCACGATTTGCTCTCGTGGATAAGCGTTAGCTCGCGCGCCGCTGCCTGAAGGCTTTCCGTCACGGCCGCCAATTGGCCTCTCAGGGCCGAAACGTCAAGGCCCTGCTTGTCGTACTGCTCGGTGAGCGATCCTAAATCCGCTTGGAGAGCTGACATCTGGCTGACATGCTTTGCGATTTCCTGTCTCGCATCTGTGAGTTGTGCCGAGCGCGTTGAGAGCTCGGCATTCAAGCTCGCGATCTCATCGATTCTCGTGGCCAACTCGCTTGACTTGGCGGCGATCTCCAATCGCAGTTGTTCTGCTTGGTCCCTCAGGGTCGAAACGTCCAGGCCCCGGCTGTCGTACTGCTCGGTGAGCGATCTCAAATCTGCCTGGAGAGCTGACATCTGGCTGACATACCTTGCGATTTCCTGTCTCGAATCTGCGAGTTGCGCCGAGCGCGTTGAGAGTTCGGCATTCAAGCTCGCAATCTCACCGATCCTTGTGGCCAACTCGGTGGCCAACTCGCTTGACTTCAGTCGCTCTGCTCTTATCTCACCCTCGACCGCCTGCCCTTCCATTGGGTTCTGGTCCTCAACCATCGCTACGATCTTTGATTTCAACGCATCGCGTTCCGCGCTAAGTTGATCGACTTGAGACATCAGCGCCCGGACATTGCCGACCAGTCTTAACTCTGTGGCGGCGTAATCGGTTGTCGGCGCGAGGCGCGCCTTGGTCTCACGCGCCAGCAATTCGGCAAACATGACTTGGCCAGCCGGCAGCCAACTGTCCTCAAATTCGTCATAGATTGCATCGAGTTCGGCGGTCGCTGCTGGCGAAGACGCGTCTTCCTCGAGGTCGAGCATGGCAACATAGGCTCGCTTGACCAGATCCGGCACGCCATCATTAGCCATGAGCAAGTCGACGCTCGCCAGATGGTGCTGGTGATCAGTCGACAGATAAGCTGCAATTTCTTTCTCGACAGAGCTAATCTTGCGCGGCCATTCGATCGAAAATCGTTCTGAGATCTTCTCCAGGGCAGGCCCGAAATCTCGAACCATCGACTCGTACGACAAGAAGACACGAGGTGAATTCCTAGTGCTTCTCTCGGAGGCCAGAACGTAGTTCAGCCAAACGAGGGAGGCGAATCCCAGATCCATTCCGTCGCGCTTTGCCAGCGATTTGGCGACCGACAGTGGATTGCGAGTGATCGTTACATAGTCAGTCTTGTACCTGAGCGATGTAAGCAGTTGCTGATAGATCGGCACAATGCGCGAAATCCGCGGCTCCTTGAGCACGATCGTTGGCATGCCGCCATATTCGCCATCGAGTAGGCGAGCGATCTCGTCGTGGTAGAATCTTAACCGGCTTGCCGACAGTTCCTCGACCCGGACCGGCCTCCAATCGTCCCACCGGCTACCAAGTTCGAGCAAGAGCTGCTCGTTCAGCAGGGCCAGATGCAATGGTTCCCAATAACCTGTCCGGTTGCTTTCGTCGGCGGGAATCAAGTTCTTTGGTGGAGCAACACCCAGCAGTTGAAGCACGCCGGCCAACGCGCTGGTGCCGGACCGATGCATGCCAAGAACCATCAAGCAGGTGCGCTCGCCCTGGCTTTCTCGCTTTAACTTCGAACTCTTCATTGTCGTCGCGGCAACAGCCATAATTGTATCCCATGGATGGGCAAGCCACAGAGCTGGCTTCTGCGATCATGAGCCTTGCCTGTACTCTACGCCGGTTTTGGAAGCTGCAACCGAGTCATTACGTCTCTGAAGGCCGTCCCAGTATGGAAATGGCCAGCGTGCCATCATGTCGCGACATGTTATGACTATAATGTGGCGCGCCCGCGCCCCACCTCTGGTAGCTTTGTCCTCTGCACGCACTCGACCCGCAAACTTGGCCTTCATAGCCATTTCGACCAGTTGCGTCGTAGCGAGGTCGAGAGCAGAGTCAATTGCGGCAAAACCGAAACAACGCTGACGCGGCGGCAGTGTCCAAATCGCAACGCACCGATCGGACTCCACCGATCCAGTAACAGGGCGTCAAGCTTACTCGTATTCACGCTCTTGTCCGAAAAAACCTCTGGCTATGCCCTCGCACCCGCAGTATGCGATACAGGACGGCGGGGGTCGGGGATGGCACGTGGGTAAGGTGATTGATCGCGAAGTATCTTCGTGTTCGCACTTCGCTGGTGTCGATGCCCTTGAGCCTGGAGTCTAGTGCCGTCCAATGAATTCCCATCTAGAAGCTGTGTTCGGGCTCAGGCCACAGATGCGGCGCGCCTTCATCATGGTCCAGGACGTGGTCATGGTCCTGGTCGCCGTGGCACTCAGCCTTATTCTTTCGCGGTCGAATCTTTCGTTCGAAGCGTTCTCCAACGAGGGTCTGGCGACATGGGCGGGCATCGTCGTCATCAGCCATTTGTTGTTCCGCTACAGTGGCCTTTACACCACTGTCTGGCGCTTCGCCTCGACGCCGGACTTTTTCAACATCCTGAAGAGCTGCGCGATTTTGACGTTCACTCTTTACATGGCGTCGCTGCTGCTGCGTTTTTACCGGCCGGTGGCGGGGCTCAACGAGCGTCAGTTCATCGTCTTCTTCCTCGTCTCCTTCACCATCATATCGGCACCCCGGCTGTTCTACCGCTTCCTGCGTGACGGCGCGAGCTGGGGGATTCTGAGCCGCAAGACCGACCAGCAGGCCAAGCGCGCTCTGTTTGTCGGCCGGCTCGGCGAGGCCGACCTGATCATTCGCTTCACGCGCACGGCGCAACCGGCGGACTATTCCATCGCAGGCATCATGGCCACCGAGCGCGGCGCACCGTTGGGCACGCGGATTCAAGGTGTTCCCGTGGTGGCGACAATGCCGCGCCTGATCGATGTCCTGGAAGACTATGCGACCGGCACCAAGAGCCTGGACTTGCTGATTTTCGGCAGCGGCGCCGAGCACGAAATCGAGGACTATTCGGAACTTGTGCGCATTGCCCGGCACGGCGACATAAATGTGGTGCAGTTCTCAGGCCTTTCGGAGTTGGAACAGCACGGAAAGCTGGTTCTCGACACCGTCGAGATGGAAACGATCCTGCGCCGGCCGACGGTCGCGTCCGATATCCAGCGTATCGGCGCCTTTGTCGGCGGCAAACGCGTTCTGGTGACCGGCGGTGCCGGTTCTATCGGTCAGACGCTGGTCAGGCGGTCGCTGGAACTCGGAGCCGAGGCGGTGCTGGTCGCCGACAACTCCGAGTTCGGCATTTTCCAGCTGAGCCAGTATGTTGACGAGAAGGACCACGACCGCCTCAAGGTCCGCATCGTCGATGTCGCGGACCGGCGCCAGATAACGCGTGTCGTCACGGAATTCCGGCCGGACATCATCTTTCATGCCGCGGCCCTCAAGCATGTTCCGCTGCTCGAGGAAAACTGGGATTCGGCCATCCAGACCAATATCTTCGGAACGCTCGTCTGTGCCGAGGTCGCCGCCAAGTGCGGGGTTGCGCAATTTGTCCTGATATCGAGCGACAAGGCGGTGGATCCCTCGTCAGTGCTCGGCATGACGAAGCGGGCCGCCGAACAGATCATCAGCGCCTTGCATGGCACGCCGGCAGGCGAGACAAGCGGGCGTCGCCCGGCCACCAAGTTCATTGCAGTGCGGTTCGGCAACGTCTTCGGCAGCAATGGTTCGGTGGCGACCATATTCCAGGCGCAGATCGAGGCCGGAGGGCCCGTCACCATCACCGACCGGCGCATGACACGCTATTTCATGACCGTGGCCGAAGCCGTCGATCTCGTCATCATGTCGGCGGCCGATGCCGCGTCGCGGCAGAGCGGAGACGATTATGCCGTCTATATGCTCGACATGGGCAAGCCGGTACCGATCCTTGAAGTGGCCGAAACGATGATCCGCTTGTCCGGAAAGAGCCCATACAAGGACGTCGCGATCCGGTTCACCGGCATAAGGCCGGGTGAAAAACTCCACGAAACGCTGCATGGCGAAGACGAGGAACTCGTCGAACTCGGCATCTCGAAGATTTTCGGCCTCAGCACGGACGTCGTGGAATGGTCGGATGTCCAGGTCGCGCTCACGGCGCTGCAGCAGTCGGCGAAAAACCAGGACAAGGCTGCCGCGCTCGCCGCATTGGCAGGTCTCGACCGCGCCAAGAAGGCCAGGGCAAGTGCACGTCAAGACGCGATTCCGAAGACGGCCGGGCAGGCGACCTAGAACAATTCCGGGAAAAGCGCACGGCGCTTACCTTTGGGAATTGCGCCAAATCAAAGAGATAGATCCAATCAGAATCAGAAAGCGATCTTGCTCGTGAGCAAAGATGATCTGCGCATCGCGGTCCTGATGGGCACGAAAGACGGCGCCGCCTTCATCGAGGAGCAGCTGCAGTCCCTGCTCGAGCAGTCGCACCCTCTGGTCGACCTGTGGATATCCGACGATGGCTCCGTCGATGGCACGACCGCCATCATCGAGGCATGGAAATCCCGCTGGCGGCCCAAGTGTCGAATGACGCTCGTCGAGGGGCCGCGGCAAGGCTTCGCCGCCAATTTCCGCTCCATGATCGTCGATCGACGCATCGAGGCGGACTGCTATGCCTTCTGCGACCAGGACGATATCTGGGAGCCCGACAGGCTGGAGAGCGCTATCGACTGGATGCGGACCCAGGATGCGAAAATCCCGCTGATGTTTTGTTCGCGAACCGCGACCATGACGGAAACAGGAAGCCTTGTCGGCCATTCGCCTTTGTTTGCCCGGCCGCCAACCTTTCGCAACGCGCTTGTGCAAAGCATCGCCGGCGGCAACACCATCCTGCTCAACGCAGCGGCACGCAACCTGCTGGCCAGGGCCTGCATGCGGACCGGGTTCGTCAGCCACGACTGGTGGGCCTATCTCATCGTGACCGCCGCCGGCGGCATCGTCCGCTACGATCCGCGGCCGCTGGTGCGCTACCGGCAGCATGCGGCAAACCTGGTCGGCGCCAACGTATCCTGGAAAGCAAGGGTGTCCCGGCTTGGCCGCCTGTTTAAGGGGGAATTCGCCGGCTGGACGGACCTCAACCTTGACGGTCTTGCCGTCAATCGCGACCTCCTGACCGAGGACGCGATGGTGTGCCTCGACCTTTTCACCCGCGGGCGCGACGGCGGCCTTTTCCGCCGCTTGGCAGGCTTGCGCCGAAGCGGCGTCTATCGGCAGACCGTTTCCGGAAACCTGGGGCTCTATCTCGCCTTCGTCCTGGGGCGCATCTGAACATTGCGACGGCTGCGTGGCGCGCTTGGTCAAGAGATCGGCTCATGCTACGTCGACCGGATTGACGGCATTGGCCTGCGGCATTGCCTCGGGACTTCGGCAGGGAGCACTATCGGCCGTTCATGAAGGCAGCCAAGCAAATCTTCGATCTTGCCGGTGCGGCTCTGCTGCTGGTGGCGACATCTCCTGTCTTGGCGCTCACCGTCCTTGCCGTTCGGGCATCGTCGCCGGGCCCGGCTATTTTTTCACAGGTGCGGGTCGGCCGTGACGGTCGGCTTTTCCGCTGCCACAAGTTGCGCACGATGTATGTCGGGACGCCGTCGCTACCCTCGCATGAGGCGCCGGCGGATTCCGTGACATCGGTTGGAAAGGTCTTGCGGAAGTTCAAGCTCGATGAGCTGCCGCAATTCTGGAACGTCTTGAAGGGGGAAATGAGCCTGGTCGGGCCGCGGCCCTGCCTGCCGACCCAGACGGAATTGATCGAGTGTCGCAGGCGGCTGGGGGTTTTGGCGGCGCTGCCGGGCATAACCGGCCTGGCCCAGATCAGGGGCATCGACATGTCTAACCCGGAGCTCTTGGCGCAAACGGATGCTGCCTACCTCCGCACCGCGTCGTTCTGGCTCGATCTTCGGATCCTGTTTGGAACGCTCTACCGCTGAGCAGACCATGAAAAGATCATGGTCAAGCAAGAAAGTCAGGATCTGCTGAGCCGCGCCAGCTCGGCCAGCCGCTCAAGCGTGCCGGCTTCGGGCGTCCACCCCTGCGATACCAGCAGGGCGGGGTCGCATATTTGTGTCGCGGTCAGGCTGTCCCAGAACGCCCGCCTGCCGAGTGCGGCCACCACCGGCCGTATCAGCCCGGCCGGCATCGCCATCAGGCGCACAGGCCGCCCCAAACCTCTGCGAAAGACGGCGATGACGGCGTCGAGGGCGACCGGCGGCACATCGGCGCCGACATAGATCGGGCGAAGCAGCCCGGAATGGCTGAGCAGGTGCGACACTGCTCGCACCGCGGCCTCGGAAGACATCAGCGAACGGATTCCGGTCAAGGCACCAGTCGGCAGCGGCAGCGGCGTATCGGCAAGGCGCATCAGCGTTGCCAGATTTCCCCTCATGCCACTTCCATAGACCGGAGGCAGGCGCAACACGGCGGCGTCGGAGCGGCCATGCGACGCATAGGCGTCCAAAACCGTGATCTCGCTTTCGCGCTTCGAGCGTCCATAGGCGCATTGTGGGGCAGGAAGCGTGTCCTCGTCGATCGTTGCGCTGACGTGCGCGCCGATCACCGCCCGGATCGAGGAGAGATGAATGAAACGTCCGCTTATCTGGGCCGCCGCTGCATGCGCCAGCCTTGCGCTCAGTTCCACATTGGCCGCCTGGTAATCGGCTTCGGTTGCATTTCCCCGATCATTGTTGAGGCCAGCGCAATGGACGACGTCAGTCATATGCCGGGTCAGTTCCAGGAAGGCGGCGGCCGGCGCATCGAAGCCGGGCATCGGCACAGTCTCGTTCTCCGAACCAAGCCTCTCGGGATGGCGGGAGGCGAGGCGAAGCTCGGCACCGGCTTCGCGTAAGTGGCGCACGACAAGACGCCCGATGAAACCTGTCGCGCCCGTGACCAGAACCTTCATGGCCTTGCCCGAGACAGGTCTTGCGTGACTGGTGCAAGTGCCGGTTCGTCCAGCAAAGGAACATGACGTCCGGAGGCGAGATATGTTCCGCTCACCAGGAAGACCATCAGCACCGAGTCCAGAATGTCATGGCCGACCAGGATGCCTGTCATTCCGGCCGTCAGATAGGTGATCACCACGACGACAATCATGGTGGCGCCGAACCGCTCGTTCGGATCGCTGCTGCTTCGCAAGACCCGGGCGGCATTTCCAGCGGCAACGATAAAGATCGCTGCCAGCGTCACGGCGCCCAGAATTCCTGCTTGCACCAAGGCGGTCAGGAAGCCGTTGTGGAAATGGTTGAAGCCTGTGTCCATCGCGAACTGCTCATGAAAGCCCTGTTTGATCAGAAGCTGGGTTGCACCCACACCGTGCCCGAACAGTGGCATGTCATGGAATGCTTTGAGGCCGATCTCCCAAAGCGCAACACGTATTCCCAACGAGGTGTCGTAGTTGCCGCTAGCTCCAAGCGCACCCCAATCGGAGCGCAAAAAGTCGACCCGCCCGGATATCGCCTGGAAGCTGGAAGCGGCGATCACGACGCCGACTGCCGCCAGCAGCAGCAGCAGGCGAACGGCATTCCTGCCCCTGAGCCTGTGCCGGTTGATCAACATGACGGCTATGCCGGCAATCAGCAGTGCCAGCCAGATGGTACGCGAGCCGGAATAGATGACGGCGATCGTCCCGGCCAGTGTCGCGTAGAAGAGGGGTGTCCGGGCTTGCTCAATACTGGACAAGGCGCCAGCCACACACGTCACCACGGCAAGGCAGACGACGGTTGCGAAGACGATCGGATTTCCGGCTCCCCCCTCCGCCCTGACGCCAATCCAATATTGCTGGATGACGGCCATGAGCAGCGCGACAAAGCAGGCGGCCATGCTGGAAAGCACGACGATGCGGGCAAGCGTGGTTTTCTGCGTGTTGCTCCAGGTCGAATAGGACACGGGAAAAAACAGGAAGGTGACGAGCGGGATAAGATGCGGCGCATCCCGGACAAACGAGTTGTTGACGATGGACGCCAGGAGATTGGCGGCGCAGTAGGCATAGATCGCGACCGTCATCCAGATCATGGGCCGGTCGGCGTTGAAGCGCCTTTTCCCTAAAGCAATCAGCAGGGCGGACGAAAGGCCTCCGCAATTGAACACAAAGCTGACCACCGACCCCAGAACCGGTGGAAAAAAGAAGCAAAGGATGGAGAAGTAGTTGTTGATCCGCGAAGGCGAGAATTGCTGTGTGAGGGATGAAAGCCGGTTCAATTTTCGGGCTCGCTGTTTTCGGCAAGTGTCATGCGGCGGATCTTGTTTAGCGAAGTTGAATGCGCTCGCCTCGAAATTGCCCATGCCTCATAACGCGCTTGCCCGCTGCCGAAGCTGGTATAGCGGCCGCCCCCCGTTTTCGATAGTGTATCTGGTGGATTGCCACCGAAAATCGGCGGCAGGCGACGGTCGGCCAAGGGAAGTCGCTTGAAAGCCGTAGCCGGCCATTCAAGCAATATTTTCCCCGCGTTTTCTCGGTTGTTGAGCTTGCGGGCAGGAATTTCCGGGTTTGATGGTATCTGTGGAAAATTCATTCTCGAACCATGTGCGGCCGGGCCAGTCTTGCATTGTTCTTGACAACGGCGATCTGCTAGAACGCCGGCACGAGGAAGATTGTCCAGAAACAAGGCTCGAACCGGGCGCAAAAGCTCGATGATTTGAGGCAGGTCTTCTGTTGGAAATACGAAAGAACGCCCACGGTCCATGACAACAGCGCTTACGCATCTTCAGCGGCTTGAGGCCGAGTCCATCCATATATTCCGCGAGGTTGCGGCCGCCTTTGCCAAGCCGGTCATGCTCTATTCGGTCGGCAAGGATTCATCCGTGTTGATGCATCTGGCGATGAAGGCGTTTTATCCCGCCAAGCCGCCATTTCCCTTTCTTCACGTCGACACGACGTGGAAGTTCCGCGAGATGATCGCCTTTCGCGATCAGATGGCGCAGAAACTCGGCTTCGATCTCCTGGTTCATGTCAACGAAGACGGCGTGCGCGACAACATCAATCCGTTCGACCATGGTTCGAACACCCACACCCATGTCATGAAGACCGTGGCGCTGCGCCAGGCGCTCGACAAATACGGCTTCGACGCGGCCTTTGGCGGCGCACGTCGCGACGAGGAGAAATCGCGCGCCAAGGAGCGCATCTTTTCCTTCCGCAATGCCCAGCATGTGTGGGATCCGAAGAACCAGCGCCCCGAAATGTGGAAGATATTCAACACCCGCATCGCATCGGGTGAATCGATCCGCGTCTTTCCGCTGTCGAACTGGACCGAGCTGGATATCTGGCAGTACATCCTGCAGGAAAGTATCCCGATCGTGCCGCTCTATTTCGCCAAGGAACGGCCGGTGGTGGAACGCGACGGCATGCTGATCCTGCGGGACGACGAGCGCATGAAACTCCGCCCCGACGAGACAGTGGAGAACCGGCTCGTGCGGTTCCGCACGCTTGGCTGCTATCCGCTGACTGGCGCCATCGAATCGGAGGCCGACACGCTGGAAGCCATCGTCGGCGAAATGCTGACGGCACGGACATCCGAACGGCAGGGGCGCCTGATCGACCGCGATGAAGCCGGCTCGATGGAAAAGAAGAAGCGCGAGGGGTACTTTTGACCATGCGCCACATCATGGCAAAGAGCCTCGCCCCCACCGACGGCGTTCGCGACTATCTGGCGGCGCAGGAGAAGAAGTCGCTGCTGCGCTTCCTGACCTGCGGCTCGGTCGATGACGGCAAGTCGACGCTGATCGGGCGCCTGCTGTCCGACACCAAGCAGATTTTCGAGGACCAGCTCGCCGCGCTCGAACGCGATTCGCGCAAGCATGGCACGACGGGCGACGACATCGATTTCGCACTGCTGGTCGACGGCCTCGAGGCCGAGCGTGAGCAAGGCATCACGATCGACGTCGCCTACCGTTTCTTTGCCACGCCGAAGCGCAAATTCATCGTCGCCGACACACCTGGTCACGAGCAATACACCCGCAACATGGCCACCGGCGCCTCGACCGCCGACCTGGCGATCGTGCTGATCGATGCCCGGCAGGGTGTGCTTCGCCAGACAAGGCGACATTCGATCATCGCCTCGCTGCTCGGCATCCGCCACGTCGTGCTGGCCGTCAACAAGATCGATCTTGTCGATTTCGATCAGACGGTTTTCGACCGGATCGTCGAAGACTACGGGCAATTCTCGCGCGATCTCGGCTTCCAGACCATTGTGCCGATCCCGATGTCGGCCCGTTATGGCGATAATGTCAGCCGTCGGTCGGAAAGCATGGAATGGTATTCCGGCCCAACGCTGATCGAGCATCTCGAAACCGTGTCGGTCGACCAAGCGATGGTCGAACTGCCGTTCCGTTTCCCGGTCCAGTATGTCAATCGTCCCAATCTCGACTTTCGCGGCTTTGCCGGCACGGTCGCTTCCGGCTCGGTTGCGCCCGGCGACGAGGTCGTTGTCGCCAAGTCGGGCAAATCCTCGCGCGTCAAGCGGATCGTCTCGTATGGCGGCGATCTCGCCCAGGCGGCTGCCGGACAGGCCGTCACGCTCGTCCTCGACGACGAAGTCGAAATCTCGCGCGGCAACATGCTGGTTTCGCCTGCCGCACGGCCGCAGGTCGCCGACCAGTTCGCCGCCAACATCGTCTGGTTCGACGAGCATGCGCTGCTGCCGGGCCGCTCCTACATCCTGCGCACCGAGACCGACCAGACCAGCGCCACCGTCACCGATCTGAAATACCGGATCAACGTCAACGACTTTGCCCATGAAGCGGCCAAGTCGCTCGAAATGAACGAAGTCGGCATCTGCAACATCTCGACGCGGACGCCGATCGCCTTTGATCCCTTCGCCGAAAACCGCACAACCGGCGCCTTCATCCTGATCGACCGCATCTCCAACGCCACGGTCGGCGCCGGCATGATCCTGCACTCGCTGCGTCGTGCCGAAAACATCCATTGGCAGTCGCTCGATGTCGGCAAGCGCGTGCGCGCCGACATGAAGAACCAGCGGCCCGCCGTGTTCTGGTTCACCGGGCTGTCGGGATCCGGCAAGTCGACCATCGCCAACCTGTTCGAAAAGAAGCTGTTCGCCACCGGCCGTCATACTTATATCCTCGACGGCGACAACGTCCGTCACGGTCTCAATCGCGATCTTGGCTTTACCGATGCCGATCGCGTCGAGAACATCCGCCGCGTCGCCGAGGTGGCGCGTTTGATGGCCGATGCCGGGTTGATCGTCATTGTTTCGTTCATTTCGCCGTTCAGCGCCGAACGGCGCATGGCACGTGAATTGATGGCCGACGGAGAATTCGTCGAGGTGTTCGTCGATACGCCCTTCGAGGAATGCGCCAGGCGTGATCCGAAGGGCCTCTATGCGCGCGCGCTGAATGGCGAGATCAAGAATTTCACCGGCGTCGATTCCCCTTATGAAGCGCCGGAAACCCCGGAGATCCATCTGCAGACACTCGGCAAATCGGCCGAAGAGATGGTCGACGCCCTGGAACACTGGCTGAACGAGCGCGACATTGCCGAAGACCAATACGATAGCGGCGGCGGCATCTGACGACAGGCTGATGCTTGAAATCTTCGAGCGCCTGGCCTTGTCGGCCGGGCGCGAGGTGATGCGCGTGTTCCACGCCGGCTGTGCGGTTGACCGCAAGTCCGACGCCTCGCCGGTGACCGAGGCGGACCGCGAGAGCGAAAAGATCATTCTCGCCGGACTGCGTGCCGCATTTCCCGATATCCCCTGCGTGGCCGAGGAAGAAGCTTCCGCCGGTATCGTGCCGCCCGACCTAAATGGGGCTTTCTTCCTGATCGATCCGCTCGACGGCACCAAGGAATTCGTCAACCGCCGCACCGATTTCACCGTCAACATAGCGCTGGTTCGCGATGGCGTGCCGGAAGTCGGCGTCGTCTTTGCGCCCTGCGCGGGCCGCTTCTTTTCCGGCCTGCCGGGAAGGGCGGAATCTCTCGAAATCGATGGCGGCTACCAGATCGTCGGCCGCCGGCCGATCTCGGTGAGAAGGGCCGTGGCGCCTCTGGCCGTCGTCGCCAGCCGTTCCCACAACACGCCGGAAACCGAGGCCTATATTCGCGACCTTGGTGCCGCCGAAATCGTCTCGGTCGGTTCGTCCTTGAAATTCTGCCTTCTCGCCAGTGCCGAGGCTGATGTCTATCCGCGCTTCGGCCGCACCATGGAATGGGACACGGCGGCAGGCGACGCCATCCTGCGCGCCGCCGGTGGCATGACGCGCACGCTCGATGGCCAGCCTCTGGTCTATGGGAAGCGCCGGCAAAGCGACGACGAGGATTTCGCCAATCCGCATTTCATTGCCAGCGGCGGGGCAGGGGTCAGCCCCGCCTGAGAAGGCCCGGTAGCTTACTCGGCCGCTGCCTGCGCCGAATTCGAGCCTATATAGTTGCGGATCGTCTCGATGATGCGGTCCTGGTCGGCTTCGCTGAGATAAGGGTGCATCGGCAGGCACAGGATCCGCTTCGGCAGGTCTTCCGAAACGGCAAGGCCGGTCGGCGTGCGCGGATAATCGCGATAAGCGACCTGGGCATGCAGCGGCTTCACATAGTAGATGACAGACGGAATGCCCTTTTCGCCGAGATGCGCCCTCAGCCCGTCGCGCTTCGGCGTCTCGATGGCGTATTGCGCCCAGGCCGAACGGCTGCCGTCCAGATTGCGGGCGGCGGTAACGACGTCGCCAAGCCCATCGGCATAGCGCTGTGCCACGACCTGCCGGGCGACCATCTCGTCTTCGAGAATGGCCAGCTTCTCGATGAGGATCGCCGCCTGTATCGTGTCGAGCCGCGAATTGATTCCGACGCGGACATTGTCGTACTGCGTCTCGCCCTTGCCATGAAAGGCGAACGAGCGAAGCTGTTCGGCCAGCGCATCGTCATTGGTGAACATCGCGCCGCCGTCGCCGTAGCAGCCAAGCGGTTTTGCCGGATAGAAGCTGGTCGAGCCGACCGCACCGAAGGAGCCGCACATCTTGCCGTCGAGCGAACCGCCCATCGACTGGGCGGCATCCTCGATCACCATCAGGCCTTCGCGGTTGGCGATCGCCATGATCGCCTCGTAATCGGCGGCAAGGCCAAACAGATCGACGGGAATGATTGCCTTCGGCTTCAGCCTTCCTTCCTTCTTGATCATGGCAATGGCCGCTTCGAGGCTGGCAATGTCGATGTTGTAGCTGTGCGGGTCGACATCGACGAACACCGGCGCGGCCTTGGCCAGCGCCACCACTTCGGCGGTGGCGGCGAACGTGAAGCTCGGCACGAACACCGCGTCACCCGGGCCGACGCCGGCTGCAAACAGCGGCAACAGCAGCGCGTCGGTGCCGTTGGCGCAGGCCACGACATGCTTGGTACCGATATAGGCGGCAAGCTTGTTCTCGAATTCGGTGACTTGCGGGCCAAGAATATAGCGGCCCTCGTCAACGACACGGTCGATCGCGGCCTTCAGCCGGTCGCGGATTCGTTCGCGCTGCGCGCCAAGATCGATGAACTGCATGTCGGCCTCAAAATGGGTTAGCCAGATAATCGGCCGCTGGTACCAGAGTTGCGCTTGCCGAGAAAGCCGGGCAGGCGGAGCCCTAAATTGCGGAAGTGTCGCAGTCCGTTACCAGTTTTCCCGGCGAATGTCAGTCAGATGCCGGAAATCCGGGCTTCGTCGGGCGCCATCCCGCCCTTATAGCCTTGGAAAGAGCCCCTGCGAAACATAAAGTGATCGATTGGGCTCAACTTATGTTGAGCGTTGCTCAGGCGATTTCATGTCGCCAGGGTGGATTGGCGCCGGCCCGCGACACGGTCACTGCCGCCGCCTTCGCGCCGAGCGCCAGCGCCTTATGGATGGCGTCTTCCGACAGTCCGGAAATCGCCGCCTTCGTCAGCAGGCCTTGCTCGTGCAGCGAGGCGAGGATGCCGGCGTTGAACGTGTCGCCGGCGCCGACCGTGTCCGCCACCTCGACCCTTTCGGGCATCACCGTGACGGCGTGCTCCTTGCTGTAGCCGATCGCGCCTTCGCCGCCATGGGTGACGACGATCAGCTTCGGGCCGCGGTCCAGCCAGTTGCGGATGACATCCTCATGCGAGCCGGCTTCGCCGAACCAGTTCAGGTCTTCGTCCGACAGTTTCACGATGTCGGCCATCGCCATCATGGTGCGAATGCGCTTGAGGTGCTTGGGCTTGTCCGGGATGAAGTTCGGCCGGATGTTGGGGTCGAGCATCATGACGCGGCTTTCATGCTCGCGCCGCATGAACTCTTCATAGGCACTGCCGGCCGGCTCGGAAATCAGGCTGATGGCGCCGAACAGCATGGCTTCGATCTCGTTGCCGAGCTGCGGCAAATCGTCGATCGTCAGCATGCGTCCGGCGGTGTTCTCGTCATAGAAAGTGTACGTCGCCTGGCCGTTGGTGAGCTTGACGAAGGCCAGCGTGGTTGGCCGTGGCGAGGTGTGTGCATAGGTGGAACTGACCTTGCTCGCCCCAAGCGCATCCCGGAATTGGCCGCCGAACAGATCCGACGACAGGCCGGAAAAGAAGCCGGCCGGCGCGCCGAGCCGGCCAAGTGCGATTGCCGTGTTGAATACGGCGCCGCCGACATAAGGCGCAAAGGCCGGCTCGCCCGCTGTCGTCGTGCGCGGCAGCATGTCGATCAGGGCTTCGCCGCAGCAGAGGATCATGGCTTCTTGGTCTCCGGCGGATAGATCACGCCCTTGCGTATGATGATGTTGGCGTAGAGCCGCGGCTCGCTTGTCGCGACGATGGCATGCGCCGATTTGACCCGTGCATAGAAGTCGGCGCCGGCCAGCGCAACCACCTTGCGGCCTGGCGCCCGTTTGGCGCAGATCGCTTCGATCTCATGATGGACAGGATCGGCAAGCGAGGGATCGCCTCGGACCGAGGCGCGAAACAGCGCCTCCGGCACGGCGTCATCGACAGGCAGGACACTCAATATCGCATCGAGTACCGGGATAAGAGGGTGGCCATCGGCGCGTACCAGTCGGGTTGCCTGCTGTTCCGCCGGATAGTTTCCGTCGACAAGGGCGATTTCGTCGCCATGGCCCATGCCGCGCAGGATCGCCAGAAGCTCCGGACCGAGCAGCGCCGGGATTCCGATCAGCATCAGGCGCTCCTGGAAATCGTCGTCGAGCCGATCAGGAAGCGTTCGGAAAGTGGCAGGCTGGCGCCGCCGAGCGCCCGGGCATGGATACCGACGGTTCCCTCGCGAATGGCGGGCAGCTTCAAGCCTTCGCCGTCGATCGTGGCGATTGCCGCAATGATGGCGTCGACCAGCTGGCGGCGCACCGCCTTCGGCATCCAGCCGTCGATCACCGCCGCTTCGAAATCGATGATCGAGGATGCGGCGACGATGGCGTAAGCGAGCGCCCTTGAGGCGCTGGCGATCCAGCCGTCGAGTTCGGGTCCGATCTCGCCCCAGTCGTCCGGCGAGGTCCACAGATGCGAGGCCTCGATGCCGCGCGCATTGAGCGCCTTTTCGAGCATGGCGATGGAAGCGACATCGATCAGTTGGGTCGGCTTGCCGTCCGGCCCGGGCACGGGCATGGAGCCGAGCGCTCCGGCATTGCCGGTCGGGCCGCCGAAAAGCCGGCCGTTCAGCACAATGCCGCCACCGGCAAAGGCGCCGATATAGAAATAGACGAAGTCACGCGCAGCGCCCGCCTGCCCGAAGACGAGTTCGGCGCCGCAGGCCGACGTGGCGTCGTTCTGCAAATAGACCGGAAAATCGCATTGCGCCTGGATGTCGGCCCTGATGTCGCGGTGACGCCATTCGTCCATCACGTCGCGCGGGGCGCCGGCGGTATCGGCCCAGTTCCACAATTCGAACGGCATGGCGATGCCCAGCCCGGCGATGCGCTTGTCTTGCGCGGGCGTCAGCTCGCCGCGCATCTGCCGCATGCCGTTGCTGACGAAGTCCACCGTCTCGCGCGGCGCCGGGTAGCGATAGGAATGCTGTAGCATCGAACGGACATTGCCAAGGAAGTCGATCAACACCAGTTCAGCGCTGCGGCGGCCGATCTTCAGGCCGATGAAGAAAGCGCCTTCGGGATTGAGCGCCATCGGGATGGAAGGCTGGCCGATCTTGCCGCGCAACGGCGCCTGACGCAGCAGGAGGCTTTCTTCCTCCAGCTCGCGCATGATGACGGAAACCGTCTGCGCCGAAAGTCCGGTCATGCGGGCGATGTCGGATTTTGCCAGGCTGCCGTGTTGACGCACCAGCGACAGCACCAACCGCTCATTGTGGTCGCGCATGCCGCTCTGGTTGGTGCCGCGGTGAATGAGACTGTCATTCACCTCGGGCGAACCGTGCCTCGCAATGGCCGTTTCCACCCTGTTCCTCCCGTCGTTTCCCCTCAATGCTTTTGGGCCAGAATGGGTGAACGAAGCAATGCTGTCAATAATAAATAAGAGTGATTTAATTATTGACACGGGCTTCGGCCTGGTGTCTGTTAAGGCAGCGTCCACGCTGGGAGAATTTCGTTGGATGCGCTGCAGGTGCCGGTTGGCCGGCATCGGAATGGTTCCACTGGGAGGAAAATCGTGACCAATACAAAATTGTTGAAATCGACCGTGTTTGCCGCCGCGGCTCTGGGGCTGATGGCGTTTGCCTCGTCCGCATCCGCGGCCGGTGTCGGCGCCTGCCTGATCACCAAGACCGACACCAATCCCTTCTTCGTCAAGATGAAGGAAGGCGCGACCGCGAAGGCCAAGGAACTCGGCGTCGACCTCAAGACCTATGCCGGCAAGATCGACGGCGACAGCGAGAGCCAGGTCGCGGCGATCGAAAGCTGCATCGCCGATGGCGCCAAGGGTATCCTGATCACCGCATCCGACACCAAGGGCATCGTGCCGACCGTGAAGAAAGCGCGTGATGCCGGCCTGCTGGTGATCGCGCTCGACACGCCGCTCGATCCGATCGACGCCGCCGATGCGACCTTCGCGACGGACAATCTCGAAGCAGGCAAGCTGATCGGGGCCTGGGCCGCCGCCACGCTCGGCGACAAGGCCAAGGACGCCAAGATCGGCTTCCTTGACCTGACGCCTTCGCAGCCGACTGTCGACGTGCTGCGCGACCAAGGCTTCATGATGGGCTACGGCATCGATGTAAAAGATCCCAACAAGATCGGCGACGAGACCGATCCGCGCATCGTCGGCCATGACGTCACCAACGGCAACGAAGAGGGCGGCCGCAAGGCGATGGAGAACCTCCTGCAGAAGGACAACACCATCAACGTCATCCACACCATCAACGAGCCCGCCGCTGTCGGCGCCTACCAGGCGCTCAAGGCTGTCGGCCTCGAAAGCCAGGTGCTGATCGTTTCCGTCGACGGCGGCTGCCCCGGCGTGAAGTCGGTGGCCGAAGGTGTCATCGGCGCCACTTCGCAGCAATACCCGCTGCAGATGGCTGCACTCGGCATCGAGGCGATCGCCGCTTTTGCCAAGGACGGAACCAAGCCGAAGCCGACCGAAGGCAAGAACTTCTTCGACACCGGCGTCAACCTGGTGACCGACAAGCCGGCCACCGGCGTCAAGTCCATCGACACCAAGGAAGGCCTCGCCAAGTGCTGGGGCTGATGCCGTTCTGACCGGCATCCAAGGAACCTGAGCGGTCGGGGCTTGATCCCCGGCTGCTTCGGGTGGACGATGGCTCGCGTGACCGCGAACAATCCCGGCAGCAGACCGGAAAGGCGTGGACTGGCGTCGGCGTTTGGCTGAAGCCTACGGGGAGAAAACATGGCTCAAGCTCAGGAATTCGAGAAGGTTCTCTCGAGCAGCGACACCAGCGTTGCTGCTTTTGACGAGCACAAATCGGCCGTCAAGCGTATCCAGCATTTCTTGCATTCGACGCCGGCCGCGGTGCCGCTGATCGTCCTGGTTCTGGCGATCATCGTCTTCGGCATCACCATCGGTGGGCGTTTCTTTTCGTCCTACACGCTGACGCTTATCCTGCAGCAGATCGCCATCATCGGCATTCTGGGGGCTGCGCAGACATTGGTCATCCTGACCGCAGGCATCGACCTGTCGATTGGTGTGATCATGGTGATTTCAGCGGTGATCATGGGCAATTGCGCGGTCTCCTACGGCATGCCGAGCGCGCTCGCAGTGGCGATCGGGCTTGCCGCCGGCGCCGCCTGCGGGCTGCTCAACGGGGTGCTTGTCGCCTACATGAAGCTACCACCCTTCATCGTGACGCTTGGCACCTGGAACATCGTCATGGCCACGAACTTCATCTATTCGGCCAACGAGACGATCCGCGACACCGACGTCGATACCCAGGCGCCGCTGCTGCATCTCTTTGCCATCAGCTTCAAGGTCGGCACTGCGGTGCTGACGCTCGGCGTCATTGCCACGGTCCTGCTCGTGATGATCCTCTGGTACGTGCTCAATCACACGGCGTGGGGCCGCCATGTCTACGCCGTTGGCGATGACCAGGAGGCGGCGAAGCTGTCGGGCATCCAGACCAAGAAGGTGTTGATGACGGTCTACACCTTGGCCGGCCTGATCGCCGCTTTCGCGGCCTGGGTCTCCATTGGCCGCAACGGCTCGATCTCGCCGTCGGCTGCCGTCACCGACTACAATCTGCAGGCCATCACCGCGACGGTGATCGGCGGTATTTCCCTCTTCGGCGGACGCGGCTCCATCCTGGGCACGCTGTTCGGCGCGATGATCGTCGGCGTCGTTTCCATGGGCCTCAACATGCTGGGCGCCGATCCGCAATGGAAGGTGCTGCTCACCGGTGTGCTGATCATCGGCGCCGTGGCAGTCGACCAATGGATCAGAAAGGTGTCGGCATGACCATGACCCAGGAGCCCATCCTCACCGCGCGTGGCCTGATCAAGCGCTATGGCCGTGTCACCGCCCTCGACAATGCCGACTTCGACCTTTATCCCGGCGAAATCCTCGCCGTCATCGGCGACAACGGCGCCGGCAAGTCGTCGCTCATCAAGGCGATTTCCGGCGCGGCCGTGCCCGACGAAGGCGAGATCCGGCTTGAAGGCAAACCCGTCGCCTTTAAATCGCCGATGGAGGCACGCGAAGCCGGCATCGAGACCGTCTACCAGAATCTGGCACTGTCGCCGGCGCTCTCGATCGCCGATAACATGTTCCTTGGCCGCGAGATCCGCAAACCGGGTTTTCTGGGCGATTGGCTGCGTATGCTCGACCGTCCGGCGATGGAAAAGCGCGCCCGCGACAAGCTTACCGAGCTTGGCCTGATGACCATCCAGAACATCAGCCAGGCTGTGGAAACGCTCTCGGGGGGCCAGAGGCAGGGCGTTGCGGTGGCGCGCGCGGCCGCCTTCGGCAGTCGTGTGGTGATCATGGACGAGCCGACGGCCGCCCTTGGCGTCAAGGAAAGCCGCCGCGTGCTCGAGTTGATCCTCGACGTCAAGAAGCGCGGCCTGCCGATCGTGCTGATCTCGCACAACATGCCGCATGTGTTCGAAGTGGCCGACCGCATTCACATCCACCGGCTCGGCCGTCGCCTCTGCGTCATCGATCCCAAGCAATATACGATGTCCGATGCCGTGGCCTTCATGACCGGAGCAAAGGTTCCGCCCGAGGCAGCGCTGGCGGCCTGATACATGTCGCCCAAGTGCTGGAGGGTTGGCGGCACGGCAGGCACGGAACAGGAATTTGAAGCGCGTCGCGCGACCGTCTTGGCGCGTCACACTTGCGAATTGCCAAATTGCCGCAGGGGGCATGCCGGTTCGGGCATGTTTAAATCGATTGAATATATAGCGGTATCAGCTAGCATGGGCTGGGAGGAGCGATGAAAGCCGGTATGATCATGGCAACCGCACGAGAGGCATCATGACGAGCGCGATGACATCCGAACCCCTTCCTCCACTGCTCGAAAATCCTGATCCCAAGACACTCGCACGTGAAGTCTTGGTGGCCCTCAAATACCGGGTCGGCAAGGATACCGCCGTTGCGACCCAGTACGACTGGCTGACCGCCTCGATCAAGGTCGTGCGCGACCGGATCGTCGATCGCTGGATGCAGGCGACGAAGGAGGCGTACGATCAGAAGGAAAAACGCGTCTATTATCTGTCTCTGGAGTTCCTCATCGGCCGCCTGATGCGCGACGCCTTCTCCAATCTCGGCCTGATGGACAACATGCGCGAGGCCCTGTCGTCCCTGGGCGTCGATCTCGATCTCATCGCCGCACTCGAGCCGGATGCCGCACTTGGCAATGGCGGCCTCGGGCGGCTTGCGGCCTGCTTCATGGAAAGCATGGCGACCGTCGACATTCCCGCGCATGGCTACGGCATCCGCTATGCCAACGGCATGTTCCGCCAGGAGATTCACGACGGCTGGCAGGTCGAATTGCCTGAAACCTGGCTCGATCACGGCAACCCGTGGGAATTCGAACGCCGTGAGCGCTCGTTCGAGGTCGGTTTCGGCGGTTCGGTGGAATCGATCACCTCCAAGGACGGACGCCTCGAACGCCATGTCTGGAAGCCGACCGAGCATGTGCTGGCCGTCGCCTATGATACGCCCGTCGTCGGCTGGCGGGCCAACCGCGTCAACACGCTGCGGCTCTGGTCGGGCATGCCGGTCGATCCGATCCTGCTCGACAAGTTCAATGCCGGCGACCACATCGGCGCGCTCGCCGAAAGCAACAAGGCCGATGCCTTGTCGCGCGTGCTCTATCCCGCCGATTCCCACAAGGCCGGGCAGGAACTGCGGCTTCGGCAGGAATATTTCTTCTCCACCGCATCGCTGCAGGACATCGTTCAGCGCCATCTCAGCCAATATGGCGACCTGAAGTCCTTGCCCGACAAGGCTGCGATCCACCTGAACGACACCCATCCGGCCATCGCTGTGCCGGAGTTGATGCGCCTGTTGATGGACGTCCACGGCATGGACTTCGATCAGGCCTGGGACATCACCCAGCGCACCTTCGGCTACACCAACCACACGCTGCTGCCCGAGGCACTGGAAAGCTGGCCGGTGCCGCTGTTCGAGCGGCTTTTGCCGCGCCACATGCAGATCGTCTATGCCATCAACGCTGAAGTGCTTCTGGAGGCGCGTGCGTCCAACCAGTTCTCGGACGAGCAGATCGGCCGCATCTCGCTGATCCAGGAAAATGGCGACCGCCGGGTGCGCATGGGCAATCTGGCCTTTGTCGGTTCGCACTCGATCAACGGCGTTTCGGCGCTTCACACCGACCTGATGAAGGAGACGGTGTTCGCCGATCTGCACAAGCTCTATCCCGATCGCATCAACAACAAGACCAACGGCATCACGCCGCGGCGCTGGCTGATCCAGTGTAATCCCGGGCTGACGTCGCTTGCCCGCGAGGCGATCGGCGACCGCTTTCTCGATGACATCGACGCCATCAAGGATCTCGACGGTTTCGCCGGCGATGCCGCCTTTCGCGACAAGTTCGCCGCCGTCAAGCGAGCCAACAAGGCGCGGCTGGCCAACCTCGTCGCCGACCGGCTCGGCATCAAGGTCGATCCCTCGGCGCTTTTCGACATCCAGATCAAGCGTATCCATGAATACAAGCGCCAGCTTCTGAATATCCTCGAGGCGATTGCCCTCTACGACCAGATCCGCTCGCATCCCGAGCGCGACTGGATGCCGCGCGTGAAATTCTTCGGCGGCAAGGCGGCGCCCAGCTACCACAATGCCAAGCTGATCATCAAACTCGCCAACGATGTCGCCAAGGTCATCAACCGCGATCCGGCCGTGCGCGGTCTGCTGAAGGTGGTGTTCGTGCCGAACTACAATGTCAGCCTTGCCGAGATCATGATGCCGGCCGCCGATCTGTCCGAACAGATCTCGACCGCCGGCATGGAAGCGTCGGGCACCGGCAACATGAAGTTCGCGCTGAACGGTGCGCTGACCATCGGCACGCTCGACGGTGCCAATGTCGAGATCAAGGAATGCGTCGGCGACGACAACATCTTCATCTTCGGCCTGACCACCGCCGAGGTCGCCGAGCGGCGCAACAACGGCTACGATCCGCGCGCCGTCATCGAAGGCTCGCCTGAGCTGGCGCAAGCGGTTGCGGCTGTTTCGTCAGGCGTCTTCTCGCCGGACGATCCGGAGCGTTACCGCGATCTCATCAACGGTCTCTACAACAGCGACTGGTTCATGGTTGCCGCCGATTTCGATGCCTATGCCGCCGCCCAGCGTGAGGTCGATGCGGTCTGGCGCAACAGTCCCGACTGGTACGCCCGGGCAATCCGCAACGTTGCGCGTGTCGGCTGGTTCTCCTCCGATCGCACGATCCGCCAATATGCGAAAGAAATCTGGAACGTGCCTGTCTGATGTGATTGCATGAGGCCGCAAACAATGTGGTCCCGGTGATGTGAATTTGAATGTTGGATTTACATCACTAGAAACAAACACTTGGTGCCCGGGGAGGGACACTGCCTGATGAAGAAGCCGCGCGCGACCGCTGCGACAAGCGGGCCGGATGGACTGGCGCCAGCCGGCGATGTTGCGGCGATTGTTGCCGGCACGCACGGAGATCCCTTCGCCGTCCTTGGTGTCCATGAGGTCGGCAAGAGCCTGTATGCCCGGTGCTTTGTTCCGAATGCCGAATTCGTCACCGCCTACACGCTGACCGGCACCATCGCGGGTGAACTGTCCAGGCGCAACGATGGCGGCTTTTTCGAAGGCAAGCTCTCGATCAAGAAGCGGCAACCCCTGCGCTATCATGCCAGGAACGCCGGCGGCGACTGGTGGCTGACCGATCCCTATTCGTTCGGTCCGGTGCTGGGCCCGATGGACGATTACTACATCGCCCAAGGCTCGCATCTCAGGCTGTTCGATAAGCTCGGCGCCCATGTCATTGATCACGAAGGCGCCACCGGAGTGCATTTCGCCGTCTGGGCTCCCAATGCGCGGCGCGTCTCGGTGGTCGGCGACTTCAACGAGTGGGACGGCCGCCGGCACACCATGCGAGACCGCCGCGACACCGGCATCTGGGAACTGTTCATACCCGACATCGGTGCCGGACGACCCTACAAATACGAGATCATCGGCCCCGATGGTGTGAGGCTGCCGCTGAAGGCCGACCCGTTCGCCTTCAAATCCGAACTGCGTCCGGCTACTGCTTCGGTCGTGGCGGTGCCGCCGGCGCACGAGTGGGGCGACGAGGCGCATCGCAATTTCTGGCGCAATGCCGATCACCGGCGAGAAGCCATCTCGATCTACGAGGTCCATGCCGGCTCCTGGCAGCTTCGCGACGACGGAACGTTCCTGTCATGGGACGAGTTGGCCGACCGGCTGATCCCCTATGTGGTTGAGACCGGTTTCACCCACATCGAATTCATGCCGATCTCTGAACATCCCTACGACCCGTCCTGGGGCTACCAGACGACCGGCCTTTACGCGCCATCGGCCCGCTTTGGCGACCCGGACGGCTTTGCCCGTTTCGTCGATGGCGCCCACCGCGCCGGCGTCGGCGTCATCCTCGACTGGGTGCCGGCACATTTCCCGGTCGACGCGCATGGCCTGGCCAATTTCGATGGCACCGCGCTCTATGAACATGCCGATCCGCGCAAGGGTTTTCATCCCGACTGGAACACCGCGATCTACAATTTCGGCCGCCGCGAGGTGGTGTCGTTCCTGGTCAACAATGCGCTGTTCTGGGCCGAGAAATACCATGTCGACGGTTTGCGCGTCGACGCGGTCGCCTCGATGCTCTACCTCGACTATTCACGCAAGGCCGGCGAATGGATCCCCAACGAGAAGGGCGGCCGCGAGAATCTCGAGGCGGTCAGCTTCCTGCAGAAGATGAACAAGGAGGTCTACGGCCATCATCCGGGCGTCATGACCATAGCCGAGGAATCGACCTCATGGCCGAAGGTCTCGGCACCGGTGCATGAAGGCGGCCTCGGCTTCGGCTTCAAGTGGAATATGGGCTTCATGCACGACACGCTGGAGTATTTCTCCAAGGAGCCGATCTTCCGAAAGCACCACCACAACGACCTCACCTTCGGCCTGACCTACGCCTTCTCGGAGAATTTCGTGCTGCCGCTCTCGCATGACGAGGTTGTGCACGGCAAAGGCACGTTGCTTGGCAAGATGGCCGGCGACGACTGGCAGAAGTTTGCGACGCTACGCGCCTACTACGCTTTCATGTGGGGCTATCCCGGCAAGAAGCTGCTTTTCATGGGGCAGGAGTTCGCGCAGCGCCGCGAATGGAGCGAGGCGCGCGCGCTCGACTGGAACCTGCTTGAATTCCGGCCGCATCGCGGCGTTTGGCAGACGGTGCGCGATCTCAACTATCTCTACCGTTCGCGCCCGGCGCTGCATGGCCGCGACTGCGAACCGGAAGGGTTTTCCTGGCTGATCGTCGACGACAGCCAGAATTCGGTTTTTGCCTGGCTGCGCAGCGCGCCGGGCGGCAGCCCGGTGGCCGTCATTTCCAATTTCACGCCGGTGCCGCGCGATAATTATCGCGTGCCGTTGCCGACATCAGGCAAATGGCGCGAGATCATCAACACCGACGCTTCTGAATATGGCGGTTCCGGCAAGGGCAATGGCGGCATGGTCGAGGCACGGGCGGAGGAAGGAAGCATCGCCGCGACGATGCTCTTGCCGCCGCTGTCCACGATCATGCTCGAGCTCGTCGCCGACTGAACCCATCGACACTGAGTAACATGTCGAGATCGAGTAACTTGGGAGGGTAGAAATGGCAGACTTGAAACGGACCCAGCCGCTGGCGCGCGATGCCATGGCCTATGTATTGGCCGGCGGCCGTGGCAGCCGCCTCAAGGAACTGACCGACCGGCGTGCCAAGCCGGCCGTCTATTTCGGCGGCAAGACGCGCATCATCGACTTCGCGCTCTCCAACGCGCTTAACTCCGGCATTCGACGCCTCGGCGTTGCCACCCAGTACAAGGCACATTCGCTGATCCGTCATTTGCAGCGCGGCTGGAACTTCCTGCGCCCAGAGCGAAACGAAAGCTTCGACATCCTGCCGGCCAGCCAGCGCGTCTCGGAAACGCAGTGGTATGAGGGCACGGCTGACGCCGTCTATCAGAACATCGACATCATCGAGGCCTACGGACCCGAATACATGGTCATCCTGGCTGGCGACCACATCTACAAGATGGACTACGAGATGATGCTTCGCCAGCACGTCGACGCCAATGCCGACGTCACCGTTGGCTGCCTCGAAGTGCCGCGCATGGAAGCCACCGGCTTCGGCGTCATGCATGTCGATGGCAAGGACAACATCATCGCCTTCGTCGAAAAGCCCGCCGATCCGCCCGGCATTCCCGATAAGCCGGAGTTTGCCTTGGCCTCGATGGGCATTTACGTCTTCAAGACCAAGTTTCTGATGGAGCAGTTGCGCCGCGATGCGGCCGAGCCGGGCTCGAGCCGCGACTTCGGCAAGGACATCATCCCCTATATCGTCCAGCACGGTAAGGCGATCGCGCACCGCTTCGCCAAGTCCTGCGTCCGTTCGACCGCCGAGAACGAGGCCTACTGGCGCGACGTCGGAACGGTCGACGCCTATTGGGAAGCCAATATCGACCTGACCGATATCACGCCGGAACTCGACCTCTACGACCGCGACTGGCCGATCTGGACCTATGCCGAATTGAAGCCGCCGGCAAAGTTCGTGCATGACGAGGATGGCCGCCGCGGTTCGGCTGTGTCTTCGCTGGTTTCGGGCGATTGCATCGTCTCGGGGGCTTCGCTGAAAAAAAGCCTGATCTTCACCGGCGCGCGCATCAATTCCTATTCGACGCTCGAAGAAGTCGTCATGCTGCCCGACGTTCATGTCGGCCGGAACGCAAAGTTGAAGCGCGTGGTCATCGACCATGGTGTTAGGATACCGGAAGGGCTGGTGGTCGGCGAAGATCCTATTCTCGACGCCAAGCGCTTCCGCGTTTCCGAAAAGGGCATCTGCCTGGTCACCCAGGACATGATCGACAAGCTGGGGCTCTGACGCATGCAGGTTCTGTCGGTCACGCCGGAAATTTTCCCGCTCATCAAGACCGGTGGGCTTGCCGACGTGACCGGCGCGCTGCCCATTGCCTTGGCGGCCAAGGGCGTGACCGTGCGCACGCTCATGCCCGGCTTTCCGACCGTCATGGCTGCCTTCAAGAAAAAGCGGGCGGTTCTGCAATACCCCTTGCTGCAGGGCGGCAAGGCCTCTGTCCATTCCGTCCAACTCGCCGGGCTCGAACTGTTCGTGCTCGATGCGCCGCATCTGTTCGACCGTCCCGGCGGCCCCTATGGCAATGCGACCGGCGTCGACTGGCCAGACAATTGGCGGCGTTTCGCGGCGTTGAGCCAGGTCGGCGGCGACATCGCCGGCGGCGCCATCTCGGGCTACCAGCCCGACATCGTGCACGCCCATGACTGGCAGTCGGCGATGACGCTGGCCTATATGCGCTATGGCAAGGCGGTCGGCGTGCCTTCGATGATGACCGTCCACAACCTCGCCTTCCAGGGCCAGTTCGGCGCCGGCATTTTCGGCGAGCTTGGCTTGCCGGCGGCGGCGATGGCGCTCGACGGCGTCGAATATTATGGTGGTGTCGGCTTCCTCAAGGCGGGCCTGCAGGCCGCCTGGGCGATCACCACGGTCAGTCCGACCTACGCGCAGGAAATCCGCTCGCCCGAATTCGGCATGGGCCTCGACGGCCTCATCAACATGCGCTCCAGCGATCTCCATGGCATCGTCAACGGCATCGACACCGGCATCTGGGATCCGGAAACCGACAAGCATCTGGTGTCCAACTACACGGGCAGCACGCTGAAGGCGCGCGCACCCAACAGGGCTGCCGTGGAGGATCGCTTCAGCCTTGAGCGCGATGACAGCCCGATCGTCTGCGTGGTCAGCCGCCTGACCTGGCAAAAGGGCATGGACATATTGGCGCTGGTGGTCGACGGCATTGTCGCGACGGGTGCGCGGCTCGCCATCCTGGGATCGGGCGATGCCGGTCTCGAAGGCGCGCTGCTTGCCGCCGCCGCCAGGCATCGCGGCCGCATCGGCGTCGTCGTCGGCTACGACGAGGGGCTGTCGCACATCATGCAGGGCGGCTGCGACGCCATCGTCATCCCCTCGCGCTTCGAACCGTGCGGGCTGACGCAGCTTTACGGCCTGCGCTATGGCTGCGTGCCGGTGGTCGCGCGCACCGGCGGCCTCGCCGACACGGTCATCGACGCCAATGAGGCTGCCGTCTCTGCCGGCGTCGCCACCGGCTTCCAGTTCGCGCCCAACAATGGCGGCGCCTTGCTGCACGCTATCCGCCGCCTCGTCGACGCCCATGCCAGTCCGACGGTCTGGGAATCACTGCAGCGCCAGGGCATGAAAGCCGATGTGTCGTGGGACAAGAGCGCGGAAAAATACGTCGAACTCTATCGTTCGCTGCTTTCGAAAAGGGTTGCCTGAAGCATGATACGGACCGTTCCCACCAAGCCTTATTCCGACCAGAAGCCCGGCACGTCGGGCCTGCGCAAGAAGGTGCCTGTCTTTCAGCAGGAGCACTATGCCGAGAATTTCATCCAGTCGATCTTCGACGCGCTCGACGGTTTCAAGGGCAAGACCCTGGTGATCGGTGGCGACGGCCGCTTCTACAACCGCGAGGTCATCCAGAAGGCCATCGCCATCGCAGCCGCCAACGGCTTCGGCAAGGTGATGGTCGGGCAGGGCGGCATCCTGTCGACGCCAGCCGCTTCGCATGTCATCCGCAAATACAAGACCTTCGGCGGCATCATCCTGTCGGCCAGCCACAATCCGGGCGGCCCGCATGAGGATTTCGGCATCAAGTACAATGCCGGCAATGGCGGCCCGGCGCCGGAAAAGCTCACCGACGCGATCTTCGAAAAGACCAAGGCGATTTCGAGCTTCAAGATCGCCGATATCGATCCGATCGACATCGACACAACAGGCACGGTCAAGGCCGCCGGCATGACGGTCGAGATCATCGATCCGGTCGTGGACTATGCCGCGCTGATGGAAAGCCTGTTCGATTTCGACGCCCTGCGCAAACTCTTCAAGTCCGGCTTCCGCATGCGCTTCGACGCCATGCACGCGGTGACCGGTCCCTACGCCAAGGAGATCCTGGAAAACCGGCTCGGCGCGCCCAATGGCACCTGCCGCAATTTCAAGCCGCTGCCGGATTTCGGCGGCCATCACCCGGACCCTAACCTCGTCCATGCCAAGCACCTCTATGACGAGATGATGGGACCGGACGCACCGGATTTCGGCGCCGCCTCGGATGGCGATGGCGACCGCAATCTGATCATCGGCAAGGGCATTTTCGTCACCCCGTCGGATTCGGTCGCCATGCTCGCCGCCAATGCGCGTCTGGCGCCCGGCTACAAGGCCGGTTTGAAAGGCATTGCACGCTCGATGCCGACCAGTGGCGCGGCCGATCGCGTTGCTGAAAAACTCGGCGTCGGCATCTATGAGACTCCGACCGGCTGGAAATTCTTCGGCAATCTGCTCGATGCCGACATGGCGACGATCTGCGGTGAAGAGAGTGCCGGCACCGGCTCCAACCATGTCCGCGAAAAGGACGGCCTGTGGGCGGTGCTTTTGTGGCTCAACATCCTCGCCGCGCGTGGCGAAAGCTGCAAGCAGATCGTCACCGAGCACTGGGCGACCTACGGTCGCAACTACTATTCGCGGCATGATTATGAAGAGGTCGAGAGCGACCGCGCCAACGCGCTGGTCGACGAACTGCGTGCCAAGCTCGGCTCGCTGCCTGGCACCAGCGTGCGCGGCCTGAAAATCGCCAGTGCCGACGATTTTGCCTATCACGATCCGGTCGACGGTTCGATCAGCGAGCATCAGGGCATCAGGGTTCTGTTCGAAGGTGGTTCGCGGGTCGTCTTTCGGCTGTCCGGCACCGGCACGTCGGGCGCGACGTTGCGCGTCTACATCGAGCGCTACGAGCCGGACAAGTCTCGGCACGATCTCGACACCCAGGCCGCCCTTGCCGATCTGATTGCCGCGGCTGACGATATTGCCGGGATTCACAGCCATACCGGCCGCCCCAAGCCGAGCGTGATCACTTGAGAGTGGCTGCGCGCGTTTCACCTTCTCCCCTTGTGGGAGAAGGTGGCCGAGCGAAGCTCGGTCGGATGAGGGGTGCTCCAGCTTGGCGCAAACCGATGTCCAGATCACTAACGCCGCGTTCCTTTCAACACCCCTCATCCGTCTCGGCGCTGCGCGCCGATCCACCTTCTCCCGCGAGGGGAGAAGGTGAGGCGCGGGCATGACCCAGCTCGGCGCCACAGTCACCCGCGAAGGCATCCGCTTTGCCGCCTGGTCGCAGGCCGCCCGTCGGCTTTGGGTCTCGATCTTCGACGAGCAGGGCATGCGGGAAATCGAACGGCTCGAACTGCAGCGGGAAGGCGAGGGCGTCCACGCGCTGTTCGTTGCAGGTCTTGGCTCCGGAACCCGCTACGGTTTCCGCGCCGACGGGGACTATGCGCCGGAGCATGGACTGTGGTTCGACCCCGACAAATTGCTGACCGATCCCTACGCCGTCGAGATTGACAGGCCTTATGCCTATGACTGGCGGCTGGCCGATCGCCGGGGCGAGGGGGGCGATACCGCGTCGCTGATGCCGAAGGCGATCGCGGCTGCGCTACCGAAGCCTGTGCAGGCTGCGCCGCCGCTCTTCCGCGCCGGCGGCCTGGTCTACGAAATTCCGGTGCGCGCCTTCACCATGCTGCATTCGGACGTTCCCGAAAAATTGCGCGGAACAGTCGCCGCACTTGCTCAACCGGCGATCGTCGAGCACCTGAAAAAACTCGGCGTTGGCGCGGTCGAATTGATCCCGGTGACCGCGTCGATCGACGAACGGCATCTGCCGCCGCTCGGGCTGCGCAACGCCTGGGGCTACAATCCCGTGACGTTCATGGCCCTCGATCCGCGCCTTGCGCCGGGCGGCATCATGGAACTGCGAAACACGGTCGCTGTGCTGCGCCAGGCTGGTATCGGCGTCATCCTCGACCTCGTCTTCAACCACACCGGCGAGAGCGACAGGCTTGGTCCCACGCTGTCGCTGCGCGGCTTCGACAACCAGGCCTACTACCGGCACACACCTGATGGCAGGCTGGCCAACGACACCGGTACCGGCAACACAGTCGCTTGCGACCATCCTGTGGTCCAGGAGATGGTCCTCGACACGCTTCGCCATTTCGTCAGGGATGCCGGTGTCGATGGCTTCCGCTTCGACCTCGCTCCCATTCTGGGGCGGGTCGAGGGCACATTCGATGCCGAGGCGCCGCTGCTGAGAGCGATGCGCGATGACGCACTGCTGGCCGATCGCGTGTTGATCGCCGAGCCGTGGGACATCGGCCCCGACGGCTATCAGCTCGGCAATTTTCCAGCGCCCTTCCTCGAATGGAACGACAAGTATCGCGACGATGTAAGACGGTTCTGGCGTGGCGACGCCGGCATGGTCGGCGCCCTGGCGACCCGGCTCGCCGGTTCGTCAGATGTGTTTGCCGCGAACGGGCAAGGCGCCAGCCGCAGTGTCAATTTCATCGCCGCCCATGACGGCATGACGCTCGCCGACATCGTGCGCTACGAGCGCAAGCACAACGAAGCCAATGGCGAGCAGAACCGCGACGGCCACAATGAAAACCTGTCCTGGAACAACGGCGTGGAAGGTGATGCGGACAACCCGGCCGTGGCAGCGGCTCGCCAGAACGACCAGCGCGCTCTGCTCGCCGCGCTGTTTGCCTCGCGCGGCACCATCATGCTGACCGCGGGCGACGAATTCGGCCGCACCCAGCAAGGCAACAACAACGCCTATGCCCAGGACAACGAGATCACCTGGCTCGACTGGGCCGGCCGCGACCAGGCGCTGGAGCGCTACACGGCGGAACTCTCGAGGCTGCGCCGATCGATGCCGGCGCTTTCCGACACAAGCTTCCTCACTGGCCAGCCGCCGGCAGGTTCGGAGATACCGGACGTCGCATGGCTTGCTGAGACGGGCGCGCCGCTCGATGAACAGAGCTGGCAGGATCCGCAGCGGCACCGTCTTGTCATGGTCCTGAGTGGCGCCAGCGATGACGACCGCCGTCTTGCGGTGCTTGTCAACGGCGATCGCCGGGCCTGCATGTTCACCTTGCCTGAACGAGACGGATTCTTCTGGGCCCCAGCTATCGAAGCGCCGGATGCGGCGGATATCTCGCGGCCAATATCCGGGCGGACGATGATCTTCATGATCGAACGAGCGCAGGCCGGCACAAGGGAGAAGCGCAATGGCGGCGAGTGACAAGAAGGGATGGTGGCGCGGTTGCGCCATCTACCAGATCTATCCGCGCTCCTTCCAGGACACGACCGGCGATGGCAGCGGCGATCTCGCCGGTATCACATCGAGGCTCGCCCATGTCGCCTCGCTCGGTGTCGGCGCCATCTGGCTGTCGCCTTTCTTCAAGTCGCCGATGGCCGATATGGGCTACGACGTGTCGGACTACTGCGATGTCGATCCGATGTTCGGCACGCTCGAGGATTTCGATGCGCTGGTCGCCGAGGCGCATCGTCTCGGCCTGAAGATCATCATCGACCAGGTGCTGTCGCATTCATCCGACAAGCACGACTGGTTTGTCGAAAGCCGCGCCAGCCGCGATAACCCCAAAGCCGACTGGTATGTCTGGGCCGATACCAAGCCAGATGGCAGCGCGCCAAACAACTGGCTCTCCGTCTTCGGTGGCCCGGCCTGGGAATGGGATTCTACCCGCCGGCAGTATTACATGCACAATTTCCTCCCCTCGCAGCCCGATCTGAATTTCCACAATCCGGAGGTTCAGGACGCGCTTCTGGAAACTGTGCGCTTCTGGCTGGAGCGCGGCGTCGACGGTTTTCGGCTCGATACGGTCAATTACTATGTCCACGACCGCTGGTTGCGCAGCAATCCACCCTTGGCATCAAGCGTCGCCGGCACCAACAGCGAGACCAACACCTACCTTTACCAGGAGCACCTGTTCGACAAGACGCAGCCGGAAAACCTGGCGTTCCTGCGCCGCTTCAGGGCGCTGCTCGACGAATATGACGACCGCGCCGCCGTCGGCGAGATCGGCGATGAAGGCCGCTCGCTGCAGACGCTCGCGGCCTACACTTCAGGCGGCGACAAGCTGCATATGTGTTACACCTTCGACCTGCTCGGTCCGCAGTTCTCGGCTGCGCATGTGCGTGGCTGCGTCGAAGCCTTCGAGGCGGCCGTCTCCGACGGCTGGGTCTGCTGGGCCTTCTCCAACCATGACGTGGCGCGCCATGTCAGCCGCTGGACAAGGCCGGACAGCGAGCCCGACGCGGTCGCAAGATTCTCGATCATGCTGCTCGCCTGCCTGCGCGGCTCGATCTGCCTCTACGAGGGCGAGGAACTCGGGCTGGAGGAGGCGGAGCTGGCCTATGAAGATCTGCGCGATCCCGTCGGCATCCGCTTCTGGCCAGGCGTCAAGGGCAGGGATGGGTGCCGCACGCCGATGGTGTGGGAGGCCGGCGCCGACAATGCAGGCTTCTCCACGGCCAGGCCCTGGCTGCCGATACCGGCCAGCCATCGCGCTCGCGCCGTTGACGTCCAGAATGCCGACACGGTCTCTGTGCTCGCGTCCTACCGGGCTGCGCTGGCCTTGCGCGGGGAGCATGAGGCGCTGATATCCGGCTCGATCCGCTTTCTCGACGCCAAGGGTGACCTGCTCGCTTTCATCCGCGACGGCGGCGGTGAAAGACTGCTCTGTGTCTTCAATTTCGCCGGAGGACCGGCCAATTGGCCGTTGCCGGGGGACATCGGAGCGGTTGCGCAGCTGGATGGCAATGCCGCGGTCGTCGAGACTGAGCTTTTGCTGCCAGCGCTCGGAGCCTTTTTGGGCAGGCTCGACTGATATCCCGACGTTACTGCACCAGCACGGCACGTCCGCATGTCGCGCCGGTGACCCGGACATCGGCCACGCCGAGATGCACGCCGAGCGTATCGAGTAGATTGTAAAGCAATGTGTCGACTGGTGCGGTCACGGTTTTCAGAAGCGTCGTCACAGCTGGCTTCACGGTGCCGAGCAACGCCGTTACGTCAAGCCCGAGGATACCAAGCGCATTGACGGAAAGCGACAACTTGTCGACCAGTGACGTTGTCAGCGTCTGGGTAATGTCCCGTGTCGGCGTCGTCTTGATGGTTTTGGCGGCGATCTCGGTTTTGTTGAAGACCAGGTTGGTCGGGCTGACGTTGGTGATGTCGGCACCCGCCGAACCCTTCACCAGTATTAGCGGGATTTTTAGCAGCAGCAGATTGAGGCTGACATCCGCGATGTTGGCGTCGGAGAACGACTGCGGGTTGCTGAAATCCGCGAAGGCGGTGGGGCTGTTATCGGCATCGCTGGCGGCAAGGTTCACCGCCGCGATGCCGGGCTTCGCGGCAATGGTAACCTTCAGGCTGTCGGGGCCGGTCGGGCAGTTGATGTCGGTCAGCTTGGCCTCGGCGTAGGCTACTTCGACATTCAGCGGCAGCTTGACCGACAGCAGGCTGATACCGCCGCCCAGGTTTGGGTTGCCGACGCCGACCGTGACAAGCAGCTTAATGCGCGTTTGCGCGGTGCGAACCACGGTGCCGGCTTCTCCAACCGCCAGCCATGGCGAGGATTGCGGTGGTTCGCCGATGGCGATGGCGAGCGTGGTCGACAGCACCCCGGGAATGGTGGCTCCGAGGGCGACGTCGACCTGTTTTGAACCGTTTGCCAGTCCGGCGGCGGCCGTCAGCATTCCCAAGGCGCTGGCGTCGACGCCGAGGCCGGCGGGCCTTTGGCCGAGGCCCAACTTGCCGACGGAGCCGAGATCGACCAGATGACTGAGCGGGATCTGGACCGTGCTGGTCGACTTGGACGCGATCGTCTGCAGGGCGACCTTGGCCGTGTTGCCAAGCCCAGGCACATTGGCCATGGCCGTGGCGATCTGGCCGACGGTCGCCTTCGATGCCAGCACATCCGAATACGAGACGCCGGTCAGGTTCAGCTGTGTGGCAAGGCCGTCCACGAAGGAGAGCACGCTCACATCCGCGGAGATCAGCGCGTTGTAGTCCATGACACTGAGCGAGATGTTGCTGCCGAGCAGTCCGCCGAGAAGCGCGTTGAGGATACCGCCATCGAGGCTGGCGAGCCTCGATCCGACCGAGAATGTCGCCTGTGGCGTCATGCTGGCGGTGGCTTGGGTGCCGATGACGGGAGTGGGGATCAGGGAACTCGCGAAATAGCGGGCGGGGATCTTCTTCAGGGTGACACGGACGGCATTGTAGGGGGTTATGCTGGCCTGGAAACGCTGGCCCACATTGGCCCCGGATGCCACATATCGCCCGGGCGTGACCGTCACGACGGTTTTGCCGACCGCCGGCTCGATCGTCTGTCCCGAGCTTTGAACGACAACCCCTGGCATGCCGTTGTCGGTCAGCGTGGTAACGACCGCTGTATTGACATTGGTCATGTTCGAGGCGGCGGTGATCGCCGCCAGATCCACCATTGCCTGCGCTTCGCGGCGCTCGGTGTAGATCGAGGCTTCGTCGATGGCCACTGCGGCCAGCGCCAGCGCCACCGGCGCGCTCAATGCCGCCATGACGGTGAAGTTCGCTTTCCTGTCACTCAGCATCAACCGGGCAAGCCGACCGATCCCATTGCACGCATGCAGCAGCATTCAAATGCCCCCGACCCTGATCGTTGACTGGCGCCTGATCGTGGTCCCGGGCATGGCTATGCCCGGGAAAAGGTTCCAGATCGGCAGGTTGCGGGCGTCGTATTGGATGGACACCACGAACTGGCTTCCATCGGCCGTGCTGTCGTTGGCCTGGTAGGTCAACTTGCTGACATCCACGAAGGGATATCCGCCGGCATTGTTGGTGACGAAGCTGGTTACGAGCGTTTGACGTTCGGTCTGGTTCAACCCGGCAATTGCCGTGCGGGCGGCATCCGCTGCGATCTGCTGGATCGAGTTGGCGGCGCCGAAGTATATACCGTATGCAACCATTCCGAGTAGAAGAAGAATGAAAATCGGTGAAAGCAAGGCAAATTCAACCGCAGAGGTACCGCGCTCTTCTTGAAAGTTCCGCATTAGTTGACGGATTTTGGGCAATTTACTTGCTCCGTTACTCATAGCCGCCGCGCGTCTGAAGCTCGAACCGTATAGAAGGTACTCGTAATGTAACCTCAGGTTGCTTAAGAACGCATTAAGACATTCCGGCAAACTGGCATGGCTCCCGATTCGCGGTGAAAAATAGCGTCGAGGTGAAGAAACCAAGTCAAGCTTTTGGTTTCGGCTGGTGTTTCAGCGGCCACACCATAGCTTTCGTCCGCCTTACTTTGGGTGACCCAGAGAGTCTGTTGAAATAAAAATTCTCCGCGTTAGTGTCTGGGCACGAGCCGCAGGACGGGAACCAGCGGCGCGCTCAAAGGGGTCAGATATCGGCTCCAGGGCGTCAACACTTAATAGGCGCGCCAACGGCGGCGCCGACAGGGAGAACTTCATGCTGAAAAACATGCTGAAGGCGACTGTGTTCGCCACGACGATGACGCTGGCCGCCGGGACGTTCTACACGCAGGCCTTTGCCGAGACCGTCTATAACAGGGGCACCGCCGCTGAATCGGAGTCGGTCGATCCGCACAAGACCTCGACGGTTTACGAAGCCAATGTCCTGCGCGACCTGTTCCAGGGCTTGGTCATGCAGGACCAGAAGGCCAATCTCATTCCTGGTGCCGCCGAGAGCTGGACGGTTTCGGACGACGGAACCGTCTATACGTTCAAGCTGCGCAAGGACGGCATGTGGTCGGATGGCAGCCCGGTTACGGCTGACGATTTCGTCTATGCCTTCCACCGGCTGGAGGATCCGGCGACCGGCGCCGAATACGCCTCGATGCTGTATCCGGTAAAGGGTGCGGAGGACGTCAACACCAAGAAGGGCAAGCCTGAGGACATGGGCGTCAAGGCGATTGACGCAAATACGCTGGAGGTCACGCTGAAGGCGCCGACGCCCTACTTCCTGGAGATGCTGACCCACCAGGCGACCTATCCGGTGAGCAAGGCCTCCATCGAAAAGCTCGGCGCCGATTGGATCAAGCCCGGCAATCTCGTTTCGAACGGCGCCTATACGCTGGCCGAATGGGTTCCCAACGATCATATGAAGCTGGTCAAGAACCCGAAATTCTGGGATGCGGCGACCGTCAAGTTCGACGTCGTCAACTACATCCCGACCGAGGACCGCTCTTCGGCGATGAAGCGCTTCGAGGCAGGCGAACTGGACAGCTACGACGACCTTCCGACTGAACAGCTCGCCGATCTCAAGACCAAGTTTGGCGACCAGATCCACGTTGGACCGTATCTCGGCACCTATTATTATGCGATCAAGACCGACAAGGCGCCGTGGGATAATGTAGAGCTGCGCAATGCCATCTCGATGGCGATCGACCGCGACTTCCTCGCCGAAAAAGTCTGGCAGAACTCGATGCTGCCCGGCTATTCAATGGTGCCTCCCGGCATCGAAGGCTACACGCCGGCAATGGCCAAATATGCGGACATGCCGCAGATCGACCGCGAGGATGCGGCCAAGAAGATCCTCGAGAAACTCGGCTATACGCCCGAAAAGCCGCTGAAGATGGAAATCCGCTATAACACGTCGGAAAACCACAAGAACACTGCGGTGGCGATCCAGGAACAGCTGAAGCCGCTTGGCGTCGACGTCACGCTGCTCAACACCGACACCAAGACCCACTACTCCTTCCTCGAGCAGAAGGGCAACTATGATCTGGCACGTGCCGCCTGGATCGCCGATTACAAGGATCCGGAAACCTTCCTCGGCATCTCGCGCAAGGCCAGCGGCAACAATTATTCGGACTACAACAGCCCGGCCTATGAAGCGGCCATGGACAAGGCGGCCGCCGCCGGGGGCAACCCCGAACAGCGCATGAAGGAACTGGCCGACGCCGAACGCATCCTGGTCGACGACGTCGGCCAGATACCGCTCCTCTATTACAGCTACCACGATATCGTCTCCTCGAAGCTGCATGGCTTCGTCGACAACGTGATGGACGTGCATCCGTCGCGCTTCGTCAGCAAGGACTAACCCTGGCCAAGCCACCGCGCCTTCCAGGCGCGGTGGCGATGGTTTGCCATCGCATCGGCCCGGGTACCGGAATTCGATTTCGGCAAATGTCGGTGCGAAGATTTGAAAGCTGGAGCGCGGCCGTCCAACTGGACGCGCGCGGCTCTGGATCAAGCGGGGCACCGATGCTGCGATACGTATTACGGCGGCTTCTGACCGCCATTCCAACGCTGTTCGTCATCGTGACAATGGCGTTTTTCCTGATGCGCGTCGCGCCGGGCGGTCCATTCAACCAGGAGCGGGGGCTCAGTCCCGAGATCAGGGCCAATCTCGAAGCCCAGTTTGGCCTCAACGACCCGCTCTGGCTGCAATTCGTCCACTATCTCGGCAATCTGTTGCGCGGCAATTTCGGCCCGAGCTACAACATGCCGGATTTCACCGTCACCGAACTGTTCGCCAAGGGGCTGCCGATTTCGGTCCAGCTCGGCGCCTCGGCGCTTGTCCTGGCGCTGCTGCTCGGTTCCGTGCTCGGCACCATTGCGGCGCTCAATCAGAACAAGCTTGGCGACTATACGGTGATCGCGCTGGCGACGGCCGGCAGCACCATCCCAACCTTCGTCATCGCGCCGGTGATCCAACTCCTGTTCGGGCTGACCTGGAGGCTGCTGCCGATCGGTGGGTGGGGCGATGGCGCTTTCATCAACAAGGTCGGTCCGGTGCTGACGCTCGCCCTGCCGCAGATCGCCATCGTCGCCCGGCTGATGCGTGGCTCGATGATCGAATCCTTGCGGTCCCACCACATCCGCACGGCGCGCGCGCTGGGCCTGTCCGACTGGTCGGTGGTGGTCAAGCATGCTTTGCGCGGCGCCATCCTGCCGATCGTCTCCTTCACCGGTCCGGCGGCGGCGGCACTGCTGACCGGCTCGGTCATCGTCGAGACGATCTTCTCCATCCCAGGCGTCGGCCGCTATTTCGTCGATGCCGCGCTCAATCGTGACTACACGCTGGTGATGGGAACGGTGGTGGTGATCGCCATCTTTACCATTGTCTTCAACCTGATCGTCGACGTCATGTACGCGGTCGTCGATCCGAGGGTGCGCTATGACTGACATCGCGGCCACAGTCGCCCCCACCGTCATCGGCCGTTCGCTCTGGGGGGATGCCTGGGCGCGGCTCAAGGCCAATCGCGCCGCCATGTTCAGCCTGTATTACCTTGCCCTGATCGGTGTCGTCAGCGTGTTCGGGCCGTGGTTCGTGCCGCATCAATACACCACCATCTATGCCGACTATGTGCGCATGCCGCCAAGCCTGTCAGCCTATCCGAAGGCCGACATGATCGAGACGGCGCTCACCGAAGCGATCAAGCGCATGCGGGTCGACATCAAGGAATGGCGGCAGGAAGGCAACCAGGTCTTCGTCACCGTCAAGTCGACCAGGCCGATCGACGATCGCAACATCCGCTATCTTGACCGATCCGATGCCTTTGACGACACCAAGATCGAGAGCAAGTCGCCGGACGGTCTCGAAGTGACGATGAGCGCCTCGATCAAGCAGCAATATTTCCTGTTCGGCACCGACAACACCGGACGGGACCTGTTGTCGCGCACGCTGATGGCCGGGCGTATATCGCTGGCCATCGGCCTGCTCGCGGGCGTCGTGGCGGTGGTCATCGGCGTGGTCTACGGGGCCGCTGCCGGTTTTGCCGGAGGCAAGGTCGACGAGGTGATGATGCGCATCGTCGACGTGCTCTATTCCTTGCCCTTCATCTTCTTCGTCATCATGCTGGTGGTGTTCTTCGGCCGCAACTTCGTGCTGATGTTCCTGGCCGTCGGCGCCGTGCTGTGGCTCGACATGGCGCGCATCGTGCGCGGCCAGGCACTGTCGATCCGCCGCCAGGAATATGTCCAGGCGGCGGAAGCCATGGGCGTCGGCCAGCGCGGCATCCTGCTGCGCCACGTCATCCCCAACCTGCTCGGCCCGGTGGTCATCTACATGACGCTGCTGGTGCCGCAGGTGATCATCCTGGAAAGCTTCCTATCGTTTCTCGGCCTCGGCGTGCAGGAGCCGATGACCAGCTGGGGCGTTCTGATCTCGGTCGGCGCCAAGAACATCGGCACCGCCAACTGGCTGCTCCTGTTCCCCGCCTTCTTCCTCGTCTCGACGCTGTTTGCGCTGAACTTCGTCGGCGACGGCCTGCGCGACGCACTCGACCCGAGGGATCGCTAAGATGGGGATCGCTAAGATGCGGGTCGATAAAGAGGGGGACCGCTGAGATGGCTGCTTCCGAAACGATCCTCAGCGTCAAGGATTTGCGTGTCCGCTTCCGCACGCTCGACGGCGCCGTCGAGGCGGTCAAGGGCATAAACATCCATGTCAAATCGGGCGAGACCGTTGCCGTGGTCGGCGAATCCGGCTCCGGCAAAAGCCAGACGATGATGGCGGCGATGAGCCTGCTGGCGTCGAATGGCGAAGCGACAGGCAGCGTCGACTATCGTGGCCGCAATCTTCTAACACTCAGCAAATCCGAGCTCAACAAGGTCCGTGGCCGCAAGATCAGCATGATCTTCCAGGAGCCGATGACTTCGCTCGATCCGCTCTATTCAATCGGCAACCAGTTGATCGAACCGATCCGCCGGCATCGGGGCCTGAATGTCGCCGAGGCGCGTGAAGAAGCGCTCAAACTGCTGCGGCTGGTGCATATTCCCGATCCCGAGCGGCGGATGAAATCCTATCCGCACGAAATGTCGGGTGGCCAGCGCCAGCGTGTGATGATCGCGATGGCTCTCGCCAACGACCCTGACATATTGATCGCCGACGAGCCGACGACGGCGCTCGATGTGACCATACAGGCGCAGATCCTGATGCTTCTGGCCGAATTGCAGCGCAAGCTCGGCATGGCGATCGTCTTCATCACCCACGATCTTGGCATCGTCCGCCGCTTTGCCGATCGGGTCTATGTCATGCGCCAGGGCGAGGTTGTCGAGGAGGGGGAGGCGGAGGCCATCTTCGTCAACCCACAGCATGCCTACACGAAAATGCTGCTGGCGGCCGAGCCGACCGGCAGCAAGGCGCCGCCGCCCGCCAACGCCCCAGTGCTGCTCGAAGGCAGGAATGTCGAAGTGACGTTCAGGATCGGCGGCGGGTTTCTTGCTGGCGAACCGCTGATGCTGCGTGCAGTCGATCACATCTCGATCCGGCTGCAGCGCAACCAGACCATCGGCATCGTTGGTGAATCCGGCTCGGGCAAATCGACTCTTGGCCGCGCCTTGCTGCGGCTGTTGCCGAGTGACGGGCTCATCCGTTTCGGCGATCGCGACATTTCCCAAGCCGACAGGCAGGCGATGCGGCCGCTGCGGCGCCAGATGCAGCTCGTCTTCCAGGACCCGTTCGGCTCGTTGTCGCCGCGCATGACTGTCGGCCAGGTCATCACCGAAGGACTTCTGGTGCATGAGCCTGACCTTTCGGGCAAGCAGCGTGATCAACGCGCGGTCGAGGCCTTGCGCGAGGTCGGCCTCGACCCCAACGCCCGCAACCGCTACCCGCACGAATTCTCCGGCGGTCAGCGGCAGCGCATCGCCATTGCCCGCGCCATGATCCTGAAGCCCAGGCTGGTGGTATTGGATGAGCCGACTTCGGCGCTCGATCGCTCTGTGCAGAAACAGATCGTCGAACTGCTGCGCAAGCTGCAGGCGGACCACGAATTGTCCTATCTCTTCATCAGCCACGATCTGTCGGTCGTGCGCGCCATGGCCGACTACATCATCGTCATGAAACAGGGCAAGATCGTCGAGGAAGGGCCGACCGAGGCGATCTTCAGCAATCCGCAGCACGCCTACACACAGACGCTGATGGCCGCCGCGATCGACGTGACGCGATTTCGCCTGAGCGCCTGAACCGGGCTCTGCACCGAGGCGTTGGCTGTCCGCTCAATTCGCGGACCTCTGGCACTTGCGCGCTCGCACGGCGGCAATGGCATCCTGTTGCTGCTTAAGCCGGTCGATCCTGGCTGTTTCACGGTTGGCTACCGCGGTCTTCACGCGTGAGCCGCCGAGCAGCCAGCGTGGAACATTGGTGTTGGCGACCTTGCCGCGCGTGATTGCCGTTTGCGAGATGTCACGGGCGACGTCTCCCATCGCACTGTTGAGGTCGGTGCACGTCATTGAATCGTATTTCGCCGGATCGACGGTTCTGCCGAGCGATGAACAGCCAGCGACGAGAACCAGCGTCATCACAAGAATCAAGGGCGGGGCTGTGGTTGAATTCAAATTCATGTCGCACTCGGCCCGCCGTTTCACTCATTCCATCAGGTCCATCGACCCTAGAGCCGACGGGCCTTTTCGTCAAAATATGCGGCCGCGAAGCAACCTGCCACAGGGTTCGGCCATGCGGGCCGACGGCAGGAACATCCCCAGTCTGAATTGCTATCTGCCGGGTGTGGAGTTCAATCGCTGGCAAACGGAGAGTGCCGGTTCCGGCGACGTCGAGGCGGCTTTCCTAAGCTGCTTCGGCCACCAACGTCGACGGGGGACCGCCGAGCACTGTCTGAGCGATCTCGGCGTCATTTTCATCGACATGCGCCGTCACCAGGACGACGCCCTCGGCCACGTCCTGATCATCCGCCTTCATGGCGTGCAGGGCGAATGTTCCAAACAGACCGCCGGCAACGCCGCCACAGACCGCGCCAGCCACCGCTGTTGGCAATACGCTCGCAGCAACAGGATTGATGCCAACTGCCGCAACGACGCTCAGACATGCCAACCCGCCGGCAGCAGCGCCCAGTACCGATCCCAAAGCGGAAACCCAAACAGATCCTGTCTCGTCATTGTAAGGCCCGATGATCGCGATCTGTACGCGAGGAATTCCGGCCGCCACCAAGTCGCTAGCGACCCGCGTCGCATCGGCGTGGGAATCAAAAAGTCTGCTAATCGTCGGCATGGTCGCTTAACGCTTCGGGCTGTTCAGCAGCGTGTCGGTGAGGAATGACGCGGCAATCAGGTCGTCAACCTCGATTCGGCCCTCGCCGCCCTCCATGATGGCCGCGACCTTCTGGAAGGTCTTCATCTCGTCTTCGGTAATCTGGGCTTGCTGCATCCTGGCCTTGATCTCTGTTACTCGCGTGCTCAGGGCATCGGATCGTTTGGTCTCACGGTTCGACATGCTGCTGCTCTTGGTTTCATCGATCATTTTGCCCGCCACCCCGAATTTGGGGCAAGCGCATGCGTTTCCAACCTGGACTTCGGTCGGGCAGGGGTCAGACCTAAGTCTGGCTAGGGGCAATTGTCTTGCCGACGGTGCTGCCAAAAGCATGATCAAAGGGCCTCTCGTGGCCCGATTCCTTCAAGAATCGGGCCGGAGATCTGTGGTCAGTACCCGTCGTTCTCGATCACCACGGGATGGTGCCGATGGTGGTGGCGATGGGTGGAAACGGAACCTGTCACGACAACGGTATCGCGGTGATGATGCCGGCGCCCATGGTCGTAGAACGCCACAGTACCATGGCGGCGGTGGTGCAAGCGCTGACCGTCTTCGTTGATGATCTTGACGCTGCCGTGATGTCGATGATGGGTTCTAACAACCACATCGGCTTCGGCTGCCGAAGCCACGACGGGCAGTCCAATGGAAATCGCCAACGCGCACATGATCATTGTTTTCATTGCAATTTCTCCATTTTCTTAATTAGCCCTTCATTGGATTAACTGCCCCTGATCACTTTGGTTCCGGTGGTCCGGCATCGGCCCGAACGTTCACTGGTCATCGCCGGATCTCGTCAACGACGGAACATTAGACGTGCCTGATGGTTTTATTTCTCGCAGCCGGGATCACGATTTGGTGTCTGCTGCGGATCAGTCGGCAAAGACTGGTCGGCCCGCGTTCTCCGCCAGAGGCGCGGGCTTCCCCCAGGCAACAGGAGAGAGATCATGAACAATATCATTTGGCTCGTTGGAGCTGTGGTCATCGTGATAGCGATCTTGAGCTTTTTTGGCCTCCGCTAGCCGGACGCGCGTGCCAGTTGAGATGTTTTCCGGAATCTGTCCGCGAGCGCACGTATGAAGGCATAAAGCGGCCGGTTGACCGTCTGGTTGCTGTCCAGTGCAACAGGCATCGCTGTCGGCCGGCGGGGAGACGCGAGTAATCTCGCTTGAGGGGCAGGTGGAGCGCCGAAGTCGGGATGCGCTAACTCTTTGTTTTTTCTGGTCGGAGTGGCAGGATTTGAACCTGCGACCCCCTCGTCCCGAACGAGGTGCGCTACCAGGCTGCGCTACACTCCGTGACCAGACCGCGGGCTTATAGCCGCCACACTTCGTTCCTGCAAGCGGCATGGCAGCACTTCTGTCGCATTTCATCGGCTTTCGTCGAGCATAGCCCGAAAGGCTCGGATTCCCTCCTGGGATAAACGTGGCTTAAAGCCTTCTGTGCTAAGCCGCAGTCCTCGACAACTCGTAATTTCCGCCACTCGGAGTTTTCCAGTCTTGTCCTTCAGCATCGTTGGCGACGCCCGGCCCAACAGTTTCGAGTTCGAAACCGAAGCGCTGATCAAGCCATCCGGCTTTCGAGAATATGATGCGCGCTGGTGGTTTGGCCATCCCGGCTCCGCGCAACTGCCGGAGCTCAATCTGAATGGCGTCCAGGCGCTCGGAATGGGGCTTGGCACGCTGATCCGCCGTGTCGGTGCCGGTCCCGATATCGTCACCGGGCACGATTTCCGCTCCTATTCGCTTGGCATCAAGCTGGCGCTGGTGTCCGGTTTGATGGCTGCAGGCGCTCGGGTGAGGGACATCGGACTGGCGTTGTCGCCGATGGCCTATTTCGCCCAGTTCGCACTGGACGTGCCTTCGGTCGCTATGGTCACCGCCTCGCATAACGAGAATGGCTGGACCGGCGTCAAGATGGGTGCGGCGCGGCCGCTGACTTTCGGGCCGGAAGAGATGAGCGCGCTGAAGCAGATTGTACTGGCCGGCGATTTCGATCTCGTCGGCGGCGGCTCCTACGATTTCGTTCGCGATTTTCGCGCTACTTATCTCGACGATCTGACCGAGGACAAGCGCATCACCCGAAAGCTGAAAGTGGTCGCCGCCTGCGGCAACGGCACCGCCGGCGCCTTCGCGCCGCAAGCGCTGCAGCGCATCGGCTGCGAGGTCATCCCGCTCGATGTCGAACTCGACCACACCTTTCCGCGCTACAATCCCAATCCCGAGGATATGCAGATGCTGCATGCCATCAGGGACAAGGTGCTTGAGACTGGAGCCGATGTCGGCCTTGGCTTCGACGGTGACGGCGACCGCTGCGGCGTCGTCGACAATGAGGGCAATGAGATTTTTGCCGACAAGGTCGGTGTGATGCTGGCGCGCGATATCTCCAGCCAGCATCCGGGCTCGACCTTCGTCGTCGACGTCAAGTCGACCGGCCTGTTCAACACAGACAGCGTGCTGCGCGCCAACAGCGCCGTCACCGACTACTGGAAGACCGGCCACTCCTACATCAAGCGCCGCGTCGCCGAGCTTGGCGCCGTCGCCGGTTTCGAAAAGTCGGGCCATTTCTTCTTCAACCCGCCGATCGGGCGGGGTTATGACGATGGGCTGGTCACCGCCATTGCCATCTGCCAGATGCTGGACCGCAGCCCCGGCAGTTCGATGGCCGATCTATACCGCGCGCTGCCGCTGACCTTCGGCACGCCGACCATGTCGTCGCACTGCGCGGACGATGTGAAGTATGGCGTTGTCGAGCGGGTGGTTGCCGACTTTCAGGCCATGAAGCGGGATGGAACGGTTTTTGCGGGCCAGAAGATCGCCGACCTCATCACCGTCAACGGTGCGCGCGTTGTCGCGGACGACGGCACCTGGGGACTGGTGCGCGCCTCGTCGAACAAGCCGGAACTGGTCGTGGTCGTCGAAAGCCCGGTGTCGTCGCAGCGTCGACGGGAGATGTTCGAGGCTGTCGACACCGTGCTGCGCCGCAGCCCCGAGGTGGGCGCCTACAACCAGACCTTTTGAATGGTGGTTGAATGACCGAGCGGATTGTCAGTTTTGTCATGAGCGGCGGGGTCGGCTCGCGGTTGTGGCCGCTGTCGCGCGAGGACAATCCCAAGCAGTTCCACGATCTGTCCGGCGACGGCTCGATGCTGGCCAAGACCTTGCGCCGGCTGACGGCCCGGCCGGAAGGCGAAACGCCGATCTTCCTGATTGCCGCGGAGCGCCATGCCGACCGCGTTCACGCCGATCTTGCCGGCCTCGACCTCGCCGGCGGCGGGCCGCTGTTCGAGCCGACCGGGCGCAACACAGCCGCCGCCGTCGCACTGGCGACGCTGCGCACACTGTCCGAGTTCGGCGACAGCCTGGTGCTGGTGGTGCCGTCGGACCATGAGATATCGACCCCGCGCCAGTTCTGGCAGAGCGTCGAAGCCGGCACCGAGGCAGCGCGTAGCGGCCGGCTGGTGGTGTTCGGCATCAGGCCGACACAGCCCGAGACCGGCTACGGCTATATCGAGGTTGCGGCCGAAAGCGGCGGCATCTTCGACGTGTCGCGCTTCGTCGAAAAGCCGGATCTTGCGACTGCGCAAAGCTATCTCAAGGCCGGAAATTTCTACTGGAACACCGGTATCTTCCTTTTTCGCGCCAGCGCCATGCGTGATGCCTTCATAGCGTTCCAGCCGGATATCTGGCAGGCCACCGAAGCAGCGTACAAGGCAGCGACATCGGATTTGTCCGGCCTTTACATGCCGCTAGAACTCTACGCCGCCATTCCGTCGAACTCGATCGACTACGCCATCATGGAGCGGGCAAAAGACATCGCGATGGTGCCGGCCGGCTTCCGCTGGAACGATCTCGGCTCATGGCAGTCGCTGCTCGATGTCGGCCCCGCCGACGACCGGGGCAATGTCATCATCGGCGACGTCGTCGCCATCGATTGCGAGAATTCCTACATTCGCAGTGACGGCCGCCTGCTGTCGGCGATCGGCATGAAGGACATCGCCATCGTTTCGACATCGGATGCCACCTTCGTCGCTCCGGTCAGCCACAGCCAACACGTCAAGAAGATCGTCGAGCAGCTCGAAAAATCGGGTCGCCTGGAAACCAGGTTCACGCCGGCGCATGACCGCGTCATCGAAAGCGGCGCCTGGCGGCGGCGCGTGCATCACTGGCTGTTTCAGGAGACCTTGCCGCTGTGGTCGACATCGGGCGTCGACGAACGCCATGGCGGCTTTCACGAAGCGCTTGGCCTGGACGCTTCGCCGTTGATGAAGCCCAAGCGCATGCGCACCACGGCGAGGCAGGTCTATGCCTTCGCCGTTGCCCGGGCGCGCGGCTGGGACGGTCCGGCCGACCGGCTGATCAGCCACGGCATCGCCTTCATGGCCGGCAAGGGCCGCACCGACAAGGGCGGCTGGGTTCGGACGCTGAATGTTGACGGTTCGGTTGCCGACGCCACCGAGGATGCCTACGATCATTCCTGCGTGCTCCTGGCACTGGCGCATGCGCATATGTCTGGCAATCCCGACGCCTTGCGCCTCGGCGAGGAAACCTTCGCCTTTCTCGATGCGCATCTCGAAGACAGCCGCATGACCGGCTTCCTTGAGACATCGGATGGCAAAGGCGAGCGCCGCTCCAACCCGCATATGCACCTGCTTGAGGCCTTCCTCGCCTGGCACCAGGCGACCGGCGAGCGCGCCCATCTGCGCCGCGCAGCGCGCATCATCGACCTCTTCCGCAGTCATTTCTTCGATCCGGAAAGCTGGACGCTTGGCGAGTATTTCGATGCCGAATGGAAACCATCCGCCGGCGAGAAAGGCTCGTGGACCGAGCCTGGCCACCATTTCGAATGGGCCTCTTTGTTGGTCGATTTCGCCGGGCGCAGCGGCCAGGCCGAGTTGAGCGGCTTTGCCAGGAAACTCTACGCCTCGGCCATCGCCAATGGCCTCAACCGCGCCACCGGGCTTGCCTATGGCGCCGTCTCGCGGCAGGGCCTGCCGCTCGACCTGATATCGCGCAGCTGGCCGCAGGCCGAAGCCGTGAAGGCGGCGATCGCACTGGATGGCTCGGGCGGCCCCGATCTGAAGCCCGAGATCGAAGCGCGCGTCGGCCGGCTGTTCCGCTGGCACATCGACCCGGCGCCGCTCGGCCTGTGGATCGACCGCATCGACGAGCGCGGCCGCTCACTGGCATCGGACGTTCCGGCCAGCATCTTCTATCATCTGGTCTGCGCGCTGACCCAGTATCTGGACAGCACGGCCGACCTGAAGGCGTAAGGGCAGCCTCAGTACGGGCTCGCCACATCCCCGGTCTCGACATAGATCGACTTCAGCTGCGAATAGAGCGCCAGTGCGGCCAGTGAATTCTCACGCCCGATGCCTGACTGTTTGAAGCCGCCGAACGGGATTTCCACCGGCGTCAGATTATACGCGTTGATCCAGCAGGTGCCGGCCTGCAGTTCGGCGATGACGCGGTGGGCGCGCGGCAGGTCGCGCGTGAAGACGCCGGCAGCGAGGCCGAATTCGGTGTCGTTGGCGCGGTCGATCACCTCGTCCTCGCCGTCGAATTTCAACACGCTCATCACTGGTCCGAAAATTTCTTCACGGGCGATGCGCATGCCATCGGTCACGCCGGTGAACACCGTCGGCTCGACGAAGAAGCCGCCCTGAAAGCCCTGCAGCGAAGGCACATTGCCGCCGCAAGCAAGCGTCGCTCCATCCTGCTTGCCGATCTCGATATAGCCGGCCACCTTGTCGTGCTGCGCCTTGGAGACCAGCGGTCCCATCTGGGTTTCGGGATCGAGCGGGTCGCCGATGCGGATTTTCTTGGTCCGCTCTATCAGACGGTCGACAAAGCGGTCGTGGATGCCGCTCTGCACGAAGACGCGCGTGCCGTTGGAGCAGATCTGTCCGGTCGAATAGAAATTGCCGAGCATGGCGCCGCCAATGGCGTTCTCGATGTCGGCATCGTCGAACACGATCAGCGGCGACTTGCCCCCGAGTTCCATCGTCGCGTGCTTCATCTTCGAGCCGGCAAGCGACAGCACCTTGCGGCCGGTCGGCACCGAACCGGTCACCGAGACCTTGGCGACGACATCGTGGCCGACAAGCCCGGCGCCGACATCGCCATAGCCCTGCACAACGTTGAACAAGCCGTCGGGTAGCCCCGCTTCGCTGTAGATCTCGGCCAGTGCCAGCGCCGACAGCGGCGTGTTTTCCGACGGCTTGAACACCATGGCATTGCCCATGGCGAGCGCCGGTGCCGATTTCCAGCCGGCGATCTGGATCGGGTAGTTCCATGCGCCGATGCCGACACAGACGCCGAGCGCTTCGCGCCTTGTGTAGGCGAAGGGTCCGCCGAGATCGACCGACTCGCCGTTGTAGGCGGCAACGGCACCGCCGAAATATTCAAGGCAGTCCGCAGCCGAGGGCGCATCCGCCACCAACGTTTCCTGGATCGCCTTGCCGGTGTCCAGCGTCTCGATGCGAGCGAGGTCGGCGTTGCGGGCGCGTAATATGTCGGCGGCGCGGCGCAGGATGCGCCCGCGCTCGACCGGCTTCAGCCGCGCCCAGGCGGGCTGCGCCGCCCGCGCGGCCTCGACGGCGAGTTCCAGCACGTTCGGCGTTGCCGAACGCAGCATGGCGATGGTCTCGCCGGTTGCCGGATAGATGACCGGCAGCGGGGCGCCGCCTTCGTCCTCGATGTAGCGTCCGTTGACATAGTGCGATGCCGTGGGCTGAGCGCGCATGGAAGTCTCCAGATTGTCTTTCGCGGCATGCGGATCGTGCAGTCACACGATCATGCTCTATCTGTCCGACGCCTGCCAGCGCGGATTGATCCATGGTTCCTGGTTGGACGGCGCCAGCGGCGTGCGGCCAAGGATGTGATCGGATGCCTTCTCGCCGGTCATGATCGACGGCGCATTGAGATTGCCGTTGGTGACGCGCGGGAAGATCGAGGAATCGGCGACCCGCAATCCTTCGACGCCGATGACCCGGCACTCCGGATCGACGACGCTCATCACGTCGTCGGCGCGGCCCATCTTGCAGGTGCCGCAAGGATGGTAGGCGCTCTCCGCGTGATCCCGGATGAAGATGTCGAGATCGTCGTCCGACTGCACGTGGCTGCCCGGCGATATCTCCTTGCCTCGATAGGGATCGAACGCCGACTGGCCGAAGATCTCGCGGGTCAGCCGGATGCAGTGGCGGAACTCCGCCCAGTCGTCTGGATGCGACATGTAGTTGAAGTGGATCATCGGTTTCGATTTCGGGTCCGGCGAGCGCAGCGTCACCGACCCCCGCGACTTCGAGCGCATCGGTCCGACATGCGCCTGGAAGCCGTGCGACTTGGCCGCCGCCTTGCCGTCATAGCGGACTGCCGCGGGGATGAAATGGTACTGGATGTCGGGGTAGTCGACGCCGGCACGCGATCGCACGAAGGCCGCCGCTTCGAAATGGTTGGTGGCGCCTAGCCCGTTCTTGAGGAACAGCCACTGCGCCCCGATGAGCGCTTTCGAGAACGGATTCAGCACCGAATTGAGCGTGATCGGCAGCAATGATTCCTGCTGGATGTAGAGCTCCATATGGTCCTGCAGGTTGCGGCCGACGCCGGGCCTGTCGGCCACCACCGGAATGCCGTTTTCGCGCAGATGCTCGGCCGGACCGATGCCGGACAGCATCAGGATCTTGGGCGAATTGATCGACGATGCGGCGACGATTACCTCACGTCGCGCCTTAACGACCTGAATCTGTTTGTGAGCTTCGATCTCGACGCCGATGGCGCGCTGATTCTCGATGATCACCCGCCGCGCAAAGCCCTTGACCAGACTGACGTTTTTGCGCTTCAGCGCCGGCTTCAGATAGGCTGATGCCGCCGACCATCGGCGGCCGCCGCTGATGGTCTGCTCCATCGGCCCAAAACCTTCCTGCTTGGAACCGTTATAGTCCTCCGTCAGTTCGAACCCGGCCTGGCGGCCAGCCTCGACGAAGGCGCCATAGAGCGGATTTTTACGCGAGCCGCGCTGCACATGCAGCGGCCCGCCGTGCCCGCGCCAGCCATCCTCGCCGCCATCCGAATCCTCCATGCGCTTGAAATAGGGGAGCACGTCGGCGAAGCCCCAGCCGGCCGCACCCTCTTCGGCCCAATGGTCGAAGTCGCGGGCGTGGCCGCGCACATAGACCATGCCGTTGATCGAGGACGAGCCGCCGATAACCTTGCCGCGCGGTGTCGCCAGCACACGGCCGCCGAGATGCGGCTCCGGCTCGCTGGCAAAGCCCCAGTCGTAGAGGCTCATGTTGAGCGGGATCGACAGCGCCGACGGCATCTGGATCAGCGGCCCGATATCGCTGCCGCCGAATTCGATGACGATGACCGAATGCTTGCCGTCTTCCGACAGGCGATAGGCCATGGCCGAGCCGGCCGAGCCGGAGCCGATGATGACGAAATCCGCTTCAAGCATGGTTCATATGCGCCATGAAATCGGCGAGCGAGACATTGCCGCCGGTAGCCACAACAAGGACGGTCTTGTCCTTCACATCCACCTTGCCGCCGAGCAATGCCGCGATCGACGCCGCCCCCGACGGTTCGAGCACCAGCTTCATGCGCTCGAAGGCGATCCGCATCGCGCGCCGCACCGATTGGTCGTCGACGGTGATGCCGTGAACACCCGCCGTCTTGACCGCGGCAAACGGAGCATCGCCCGGCCGTCGCGACATCAAACCGTCGCAGATCGATTTCGGCCCGATCGGCATCGTCTCGATGCTGCCATGCGCCAGCGACGAGCCCATGCCATTGAAACCTTCCGGCTCGACGCCGATGATCTCTGTGGCGGGCGACAGATAATGGAAGGCGAGCGAAACGCCGCCGATCAACCCACCGCCACCGACCGAGCAGAACAAGAGGTCGGCGCTGGCACCTTTGGCTTCGAGTTGGTCAAGCGCTTCGAGGCCGGCGCCCGCCTGGCCGGCGACGATCTCCGGATCGTCGAATGGATGCAGCAGCGCCAGGCCCTCTGTCTCGGCGATCTCGCGCGCCTTGGCGGCGGCGACTTCCTCCCGCGCGCGCTCGCCATGGTCGGTCAGCACGACGCGGGCGCCATAGCCCGCCGTGGCATCACGCTTGGCGGCCGGTGCGTCGATCGGCATGACGATGGTGACGGGAACGCCAAGCGCCTGGCCGGCAGCCGCCAGCCCTTGCGCGAAATTGCCGGAGGAGTAGGCGACGACGCCCTTCTTCGCTTCGTCAACTGAAAGCTGCTTCAGGCGCCAATAGGCGCCGCGCACCTTGAATGAGCCGGCCCATTGCAGCGATTCCGGCTTGATGAAGACGCGGGCGGCGCCGGTCTCGCGGGCTAGTGCCGTCGATTCCAGCAGCGGCGTGATCTGCGTCGCCCTGGAGGTGACGGCATAGGCCTGCTTGAGATGGTCAAGGGAGGGGACGAGAAGGTCTGACATCATTCGCCTCGCGGATACCGTTTGCTCTCTTCGAGATTGTCGAGGTTCATGTGATTGCGCATGTAACGCTCGGACGCCTTTTGCAGGGGTTGGAAATCCCAGGGGTAATAGGCGCCGTTGCGCAGCGCCGGATAGACGACCCAGCGGCGCGCCTGGCTTTCGCGGACAGCGGCGTCGAAGCCGGCCATGTCCCAGCGTGTCTGGACCTTGTCCATGAATGCCGCCACCAGGCCCGCATTGGCCGCGTCGTCGGCCAGATTGTCCCGTTCGAGCGGATCGGCTTCGAGATCGAACAGTTGCGGCGGATCGAGCTCGCAATGGACGAATTTGTATCTGCCGTCGCGGATCGCCACCAAAGGCGCATTGGACCCTTCGGCGGCATACTCCATCAACACCGGCGCGGTGCGCTCGATGCCCTCGGTGAGCGGCAGCAGCGACTGGCCGTCGGTCCACGGCGCGATCGCAGCGATGTCGATGCCGGCGAGATCGCAAAGCGTCGGCGCCACGTCGAGATTGGAGACCGGCGTCTCGATCAGCCCGGCGCGAACGCCCTTGCCGGCAATCATCAGCGGCACCCGCGCCGAACCCTCGAAGAAGCTCATCTTGAACCACAGGCCGCGCTCGCCGAGCATGTCGCCGTGATCCGAGCAGAACAGGATGATTGTGTCGTCCGCCATGCGTGTACGCTCGAGAACGTCCAGGATCTCGCCCAGCTTGTCGTCGACATAGGAGATGTTGGCGAAATAGCCCTGCCGCGAACGACGCACCTGCTCCGGTGTGATCTCGAAAGAGGGATAGTCGCTGGCGTGGTACAGCCGCCGGGAATGCGTATCCTGCTGGTCATACGCGATGAACCCGGTTTCCGGGTCCAGCGCCCGGCAATGCTCATAGAGATCCCAATACTGCTTGCGCGCGACATAGGGATCGTGCGGATGCGACAGCGAGACAGTGAGGCACCAAGGCCGATGGTTCGCATCGTCCTGTTCGCGCGAAAGCTGATAGAGCTTCTGCGTGGCCAGGAACACGACCTCGTCGTCATACTCCATCTGGTTGGTGATCTCGGCGACGCCTGCACCGGTCACCGAGCCCAGATTGTGATACCACCAGTCGATACGCTCGCCGGGCTTGCGGTAATCCGGCGTCCAGCCGAAATCGGCTGGATAAATGTCGGTCGTCAGCCGCTCCTCGAAACCATGCAACTGGTCCGGCCCAACGAAATGCATCTTGCCCGACAGGCAGGTGTAGTAGCCGGCGGCGCGCAAATGATGGGCAAAGGTCGGGATCGATGAGGCGAATTCGGCGGCATTGTCATAGACGCCGGTGCGCGACGGCAATTGCCCGCTCATGAACGAGGCACGGCCCGGCGCGCAGAGCGGCGAGGCCGTGTAGTTGTTGGCAAAGCGCGCCGAACGCGCGGCCAACGCTTTCAGATGCGGTGTATGCAGAAACTCCGCCGGTCCGTCCGGAAACAGGGTTCCGTTGAGCTGGTCGACCATGACGATCAGGAAATTGGTTCGCTTCATTGTCACTGTTTGCGCCGCTCGCCAAGTTTGGTTTCGAGATAGTCCTCGACCAGCGCGATCGCGGTCGCGGCATCGGGCACGCCGTCTTTCAGCGCCCGCCTGATGTAGAGCCCGTCGATCATCGCCGCGGTCGCTTCGGCGGCGCGGTCGGCTTCGGCTCTGGGCAAGATCCCGGTCAGCCCGCTCATCAGGTTCGAGTGCAGCCGCCGCGCGTAGACCTTGAGCAGCCGGCGCAAGGCCGATGATTTCTGCGCCTCGACATAGAAGGCGAGCCAGGCGGCGATGGTTTCCGGCTGGAACTGGATGTCGGAGAAATTGACAGCGACCACCGCCGAGACCCTTTCGCGCGCGCTATTGGCCGAGCCAAGGGCGCGCAACGTATCGGCTGTAAGCTCCGCCAGTATGTGCCGCATCGTCGCCAAGAGCAGCTCGTCCTTGGCACCAAAATAATGATGGGCAAGGGCGGACGACACGCCGGCGCGTCCGGCGATCTCGGACATGGTCACGTCGAGCGAACCGCGCTCGCCGATCGCCGAGATCGTCGCGTCGATCAGCGCCTTGCGGCGCAGCGGTTCCATTCCGATTTTCGGCATCTCGCCATGATCCTTTGAGAGAACAGGATTATTTTTTATTGACGCGTCAATCAACAAAAAAATCGGCCGCGATCTCGGCTGTACCAAGCGATTGTACGCCTCCAGCCCTTCACGAAACCGGCACGATTGTTTATCTTTGAACAATAGATGCGAAATGCGCCGTGAGCCGACATGCCAGGCCGGCGCCAAGGATGGAGACCGCCATGACCGCATGCATCGTCGGATGGACGCATTCGCGCTTCGGCAAGCTTGAGGGCGAAACGCTCGAAAACCTCATCGTCAAGGTGGCAACGGACGCGCTCGACCATGCCGGCATCGGTCCCGACGAGGTCGACGAGATCGTGCTCGGCCACTTCAACGCCGGTTTTTCGGCGCAGGATTTCACCGCCAGTCTGGTGCTTCAGGCCGACGACCGGCTGCGCTTCAAGCCGGCGACGCGTGTCGAGAACGCTTGCGCCACCGGATCGGCGGCGGTCCGCCAAGGCATCCGCGCCATCGACGCGAATGCCGCTCGCATCGTGCTGGTGGTCGGCGCGGAGCAGATGACGACGACGCCGGGGCCGGAGATCGGCAAAAACCTGCTCAAGGCGTCCTATCTGCCCGAGGACGGCGAGACACCCGCGGGTTTCGCCGGCGTCTTCGGCAAGATCGCGCAGGCCTATTTCCAGCGTTATGGCGATCAGTCGGATGCGCTGGCCATGATTGCCGCCAAGAACCACAAGAACGGCGTCGACAATCCCTATGCGCAGATGCGCAAGGATTTCGGCTATGAGTTCTGCCGCCAAGAGAGCGAGAAGAACCCCTTCGTTGCCGGTCCTCTGAAGCGCACCGACTGCTCGCTGGTCTCCGACGGCGCCGCCGCCCTTATCCTTGCCGACACCGCCACGGCACTGAAGATGCGCCGTGCCGTTGCCTTCCGCGCCAACGAACATGTGCAGGATTTCCTGCCGATGTCGAAGCGCGACATTCTGACCTTCGAAGGCTGCGAGCAGGCCTGGAACCGGGCGCTGAAATCGGCCGGCGTGACGCTCGACGATCTGTCCTTCGTCGAAACGCATGACTGCTTCACCATTGCCGAACTGATCGAGTACGAGGCGATGGGCCTTGCCAAGCCGGGAGAGGGGGCGAAGCTGGCGTTGGACGGCACAACGGCCAAGGATGGTCGCCTGCCGGTCAATCCGTCCGGCGGGCTGAAGGCCAAGGGCCATCCGATCGGCGCCACTGGCGTGTCCATGCATGTCTTGACCGCCATGCAGCTTGTCGGTGAGGCCAGCGGCATCCAGGTGCCGGGCGCAAAACTGGGCGGCATCTTCAATATGGGCGGTGCGGCGGTCGCCAACTACGTTTCCATTCTCGACCGGATCAGATAAACCGCCCGCATTTGCGGGAGGTGACATGACAAATCCGGTTCTGATCGAAGTCTTGCGCGGCGCGATCGTCGAGAGCGCGCATCGCGGCTCAGTCGCGGTCTTCGATGGCGACGGCAAGCCCGTGTGGGAGATCGGCGATACGGCCAAGCCGGTGTTTCCGCGCTCGGCGGTCAAGGCGATCCAGGCCTTGCCGTTGGTCGAAAGCGGGGCGGCGGATGCCTATGGTTTCGGCAACCGCGAACTGGCGCTCGCCTGCGCCTCCCACTCGGGCGAGCCGGCACATGTCGACCTTGCGCGATCCATGCTGGCCAAGGCTGGGCTGGACGGATCGGCGCTCGAATGCGGCACGCATTGGCCATCCAATCATGACGCCGAGATTGCGCTCGCCCGCGCCGGCGGCTCGCCGAACGCCTTGCACAACAATTGTTCCGGCAAACATTCCGGCTTCCTCTGCACCTGCGTCCACGCCGGCATTGCGCATCGCGGCTATGTCAAGCCGGGACACGGCCTGCAGGACATGGTGCGCGACGCCATGCAGTCGGTGACGGGCGCTGTCCATGGTGAGGACCAGCGTGCCATCGACGGCTGTTCGATCCCGACCTACGCGGTGCCGCTCAGGAGCTTCGCGCTCGGCTTTGCCCGCATGGCCACGACATCAGGTTTTGGCCCAGAGCGAGCCAAGGCTGCAAAGCGGCTGCTTTCCGCCTGCATGGCCGAGCCCTTCTTCGTTTCCGGCAGCGGCCGCGAAGACGTCGCGTTGATGGAGGCCGCACCAGGGCGGATTTTCACGAAGGGCGGCGCCGAAGGCGTCCATTGTGCCGCAATTCCGGAACTTGGCCTCGGCATCGCACTCAAATGCGATGATGGCGCCGGCCGCGCCGGCGAAGCCATGGTTGCCGCCGTCCTTGCCAAACTGTTGCGTGCCGACGAGGCCTTGGCGGCGAAGCTGCTCGAATTGGCAAACACGCCCATCGAAAATCGCAACGGTGCCAAAGTCGGAGCGCTGAGGCCGACGGCAACTCTCAAGTGACGTGATTGCGCTCGACGGTCAGATGCGCGTAGCCGCTACCGTTTGACGAGGCGAGATCGCCTGTCGCGGGCTCCGCCCAGCGCTGGCCGACAACCGCACCGTTCAGCGCGCCGTCGATGACATTGTCTGAAATGACGGCCGTACCGGCGCCCTCGACCACGGATACGACGATCCCGGTTCCTGCCTTGCGGATGATGTTGCCGGTGGCGACGACATTGCGCAGGTACGGGCCCCAGCCGATCTGCATGCCATAGAGTGGCGCGTTCTCGATGACATTGTTGGAAACGGTGGTGTCGGCCTCAACGCCGATGCCGACGCCAAATCCCGGCGAGTCGGCGGGGTAGGGGCCGCTGGTCGACAGATTGCGCACGATGTTGCCGGAACAGACGCCCATGCGGCCGCCTTCGTTGAAATTGACGATCGAGATGCCGTTGGCGGCGCCGTCGACGATGTTGTTGCTGATGATGGCGCCTTCGAACGAGAACTCGGAATAGATCGCCGTTTCGCCAGAGCGCGAGCAGGTGTTGCCCGATATCTGCAGGTTGCTGGCGCTGTTGGCGCGGATGGCCGAGAAGGCGCAGTCCGAGACGATGTTGCCCGAGATGACGACATTGCCGGCGCGAAAGGCATTGATGCCGTTGCCGTTCTGCCCGGTTCCGCCGCTGCGTGCCTGGATCCCTTGGACGCGGTTGCCGGTGACCATGGTGCCGTCTTCGGCCACCTGCCAGCGGTGTACGAGGATGCCGCCATTGGCGCAGTCGGAAACGGTGTTGCCCGTGATGGCCAGCCCGCCGGCTTCGACCGAATAGATGCCGGCATCGGCGGCGCCCGATATCTCACAGCGCTCGATCCGGCCGATCGCGTGTTCCAGCGCCAGCCCGTTCTTGCCGCTGCCGGTGATCTGGCAATTGTCGATGGCGAGGTGCGCGACACGGCGCAGATCGAGCAGCCCTTGCGTGTAATCGCCCATCGCACGGTTCGCACCATCGAAGACCAGTCCGCTAAGTTCGATATGGTCGGCCTGTTCGGCCATGAACAGGTGGCCGTCACCGCCGTAAACGATGCGCGTCGCGCCCGGCACGCCGGAAAGACGTACGCGGCCGGGCAGCGAAAGATTGGAGACGACATAGGTGCCGGGCGGCAGGAACACCGGCATGTCGCGGCTGTTTGCGTCACGCAGCAGTTTGGCGAAGGCCTTGCTCTGATCGTCTGATGTGCCGGGCTGCACGCCGAGTTCGGTGGCATTGATCGAGCCGCGCATCGAGGCTTTCTCGATGCCGCTCAAGCTTGCGGCTACCGCCTTGCCGAGCGCAAGGCCCATGACGGCAAAGCCGGCGGTTCCAGTCAGCAGCGTTCGTCTGTTCAACATCGGCACAGAATCCCAGCGTTCAACCTTGGCGTCGCAGGAATCGTGCCAGACGGTTTGCCTCTCCTCTGGACGGAAACGACAATGGCTTGTCGAGCAGCCTCTGCGGGCCTAAGTTCAGGAAATGAGCAGAGCTTTCACCCGCGAGGAAGACAGCGAAAATGCCATCGCCGGTGTCGGTGAGCGGCCGGTCAGCCAGCATCGCAATCTGGTGACGGAACGCGGCCTGGCGCAGATCGAGGAAAATCTGGCCGATCTGCGCGACATACTGGCGAAGGCCGAACGCAAAGCCGACCGCGAGCGCATAGCGGTCGTGTCGCGCGATCTGCGTTACTGGACCGCCCGGCGCGAAAGCGCCGAACTCTCGGTGCCGGAGCCGGGCAGTGACGTTGTGCGCTTCGGCATGGGCGTCACGATCGAGAGCGATGACGGCAAGAAGGTGCATTGGAAGATCGTCGGCGAGGACGAGGCTGATCCCACCAAGGGCAGCATTTCGCATGTTTCGCCAATGGCTGTCGCCCTGTTCGGCAAGAAGATCGGCGACTTGGCCAGCGTCAACGGCAAGGAATGGGAAATCGTCAAGCTCTCCGAGAGCTAGGACGTCTCAAATCCGCCGCACTGATTGGCGCGTCATTTGGCGAGTTTCTGAAGCCCGACCCGATATTTGTCCATGACCTCGCGCGCGGCCTTCATCTGCCGTTCGAACCTGTCGGCCACCGGTCTTAAAATGATGCCGTGATCAGTTTCGATGATCTGGAGCTGATCGCCCGATTGCAGATTCAAGCTGTCCAGCATTCCCGTGGCAAGATCAGGGCATCTGATCCGTCGTCGAGCTTGTGGATGGTCGTCTTCACGGTTACCGCACCTTGGTTGCAGTGTCAGTCTAGCACAACCTTTTCAGAGATGCAGCAGTCCTAGTCCGTGGCCAGCAGGCGGTCCAGCAGGCGATCCGCTGCCTCTGGAATGACTGTGCCCGGCGGGAAGATTTCCGCAGCGCCGGCTTGCCGCACCGCGTCATAGTCCTGCGGTGGGATGACGCCGCCGGCGACGATCAGCATGTCGCCGCGGCCGAGCTTTTTAAGCGCGTCGCGCAGTTCCGGGATCAGCGTCAAATGTCCCGCCGCCAGCGACGAGGCGCCGACGATGTGGACGTCCTGTGCGACCGCCAGCCTGGCGATCTCATCCGGTGTCTGGAACATCGCGCCGACGGTGACGTCGAAGCCGAGATCGGCGAAGGCCGTAGCGATGACCTTCTGGCCACGGTCGTGGCCGTCCTGGCCCATCTTGGCGACGAGAATGCGCGGCTTGCCGCCGGTCTTCTTCTCGAAGGCGTCAAGCTTGTCCTGCAGCCCGTCGACCACGGGATGATCGCCAAGCGCCTTGCGATAGATGCCGGAAATGGTCTGCACCGTAGCGACGTGGCGCCCAAACGCCCTTTCCAACGCGAATGAAATCTCGCCGACCGTTGCATTGGCGCGCGCGGCTCGGATGGCGAATTCCAGCAGGTTTTCATTGCCTTGCGCGGCACGGGTCAGCGCATCGAGTGCGCTTTCGACGGCGGCGACATCGCGCGTGCCCTTCAGCCGTTGCAGCTTCGACAATTGCCGGGCCCTGACCTCGGCATTGTCGATCTTCAGCACGTCGACCTCGATGTCGGTCTCGGGCCGATGGGCGTTGACGCCGACCAGCATCTGCTCGCCGGAATCGATCCGCGCCTGCGTGCGCGCGGCAGCTTCCTCGATGCGCAGCTTGGGAATGCCCTGTTCGGTCGCCGCCGCCATGCCGCCGAGCGCCTCGACCTCCTCGATATGAGCAAGCGCGCGCGCCGCCAGATCATGCGTCAGCCGTTCAAGATAGGCCGAACCGCCCCACGGGTCGATGATGCGCGTGGTGCCGGATTCCTTTTGCAGGATGAGCTGGGTGTTGCGGGCGATCCGCGCCGAATGGTCGGTCGGCAGCGCCATCGCCTCGTCGAAGGAATTGGTGTGCAGCGATTGGGTGTGGCCCTGCGTTGCAGCCATTGCCTCGATCATGGTGCGGACAATGTTGTTGTAGGGATCCTGCGCCGTCAGCGACCAGCCAGAAGTCTGGCAATGGGTGCGCAGCGACAACGAGCGCTCGTCCTTGGGCGAAAAATTCTTCTGCATCAGGGTCGCCCACAACAGGCGCGCGGCCCGCAGCTTGGCGACTTCCATGAAGAAATTCATGCCGATGGCCCAGAAGAAGGACAGGCGCGGCGCAAAGCGGTCAATGTCGAGGCCCGCCGCGACGCCGGCGCGGGCATACTCGATGCCATCGGCGATCGTATAGGCGAGTTCAAGGTCGGCCGTCGCGCCGGCCTCCTGCATGTGATAGCCGGAGATCGATATCGAATTGAACTTCGGCATGTTCTTCGATGTGTACGAGAAGATGTCCGACACGATCCGCATCGAGGGTTTCGGCGGATAGATGTAGGTGTTGCGGACCATGAACTCTTTCAGAATGTCGTTCTGAATGGTGCCGGCGAGATCTTTCTGCGCAACGCCCTGTTCTTCCGCCGCGACAATGTAGAGCGCCATGATCGGCAGCACCGCGCCGTTCATCGTCATCGATACCGTCATCTCGCCGAGCGGAATGCCGTCGAAGAGCTGCCGCATGTCGAGAATGGAATCGATGGCGACGCCAGCCATGCCGACATCGCCGGCAACGCGCGGATGATCGCTGTCATAGCCGCGATGCGTGGCGAGATCGAAGGCGACCGACAGGCCCTTCTGGCCGGCGGCAAGGTTGCGTCGGTAAAATGCATTGGATTCTTCGGCCGTCGAGAAGCCGGCATATTGCCGGATGGTCCAGGGCTGCTGGACATACATGGTCGGGTAGGGGCCGCGCACGAAGGGCGGCAGGCCGGGATAGGTGTCGAGATGCGGCAACCCCTTGAGGTCGCTTTGATTGTACAGATGCTTGGCGACGAGCCCTTCCGGCGTGGTCCGCTGGCCTTTGACCTCGACGGGAGCGCGGCGTGGCGGGACCCAGCCGATCTGGCCGAAGTCCGGGATCAAGAGCCGGCTCCGATCGATTGGTCGATGCGGACTGGAAACAGCGCCTCGCAGACGGCAACGCCTTCGGTGAAGGCCGGCCGCCGTTCCGCCGCCAGCGTCTCGACCGGACGTTCGTCTTTCGATGGATAGAGCGTGGTGCCGATGATGGCCCGTTGGCCTGTGCGGTAGGCTGCATTGCGCTGCTCCGCAGCTGCGTGGACGCGCTTCTGGATGCGTCCGTCCTGAAGGCTGGACAGGACACCGCCCTCGGCTTCGATCGTCTGCAATTCCGTCCACGCCAACTCGCACAACTCCGCGGTCAACGCCTCGACGGCGCCGGAACCATAGGCGGGATCGGTGACATGATCGATATGGCTTTCATTGGCCATGATCAGCTGCGTGTTGCGGGCAACACGACGGGCAAAACCCGCCGGCAGACCATGCGCGATCGTGTGCGGCAGGATGGAGATCGAATCGGCGCCGCCGCACGCCGCGGCAAAGCATGCAATGGTGGTGCGCAGGATGTTGGTCTCCGGATCCATCGCCGTCATCATGCGAAACGACGTCTCGGCATGGATATTGGCGGTGGATGTCGGGATCGAACAAGCCTCCTGCACCCGCGCCCATAGCCTGCGCAGTGCTCGCATCTTGGCCGTCGACAGCAACTGGTCCTGGTCGACGCTGAGCGCAAAACCGATATGGGGTGCGGCATAGACAAGCGGCTGCCGCGCCGTCTCGAACATTCTGAGATAGGAGACAGCCGAAGCCAGCATGATGCCAAGTTCCTGCGCTTCCGTGGCGCCGGCATTGTGGAACACGCGCCCGTCAGCTTCCAGCAGCACGCCCGGAACGCCCATCGCGAAGAAGTGCGCCAGCGACTGTGGCATAGAGGCCTGCAGCGCCTCGATCGACATGCGCAGCCGACCGGTTCCCGCGAAGATCGCCGCTGGATCGATGCCGAAGGAGAGGTTGAGCTTTGCCGGGTCCGATCGCCGCTTGCTCAGGAACGCGACCAGCCAGTCGGCCACGGCGCGGCTCCAGGGATGGGCGTCGATGCGAACCTGGATGCGGTTGAGCGGTATGCCGTCCAGCACCGCCTCCAGCGCCTCCGCCGTTCTCGGCAAGCCGTAGCCGAACGCGTTGGGCGCCCCTTCGAAGACCAGCGACAATCCCGTGGCACCCTGTGCAACATCCTCCAGCGCTTGGCTTCTGGCACGGTCGATGTCCGGATCGTCGATGCGCTGGCTGACGATCCATGGCGATTTCGGGTTTGTACGCACGATCGGTTCCGCCGCGGTGCTGCGGTCGTAGAGCGGTTCGATACGGATGTTGTCATCGCTGTGCGAGACCAGCTTTTCCTCGAAGGAAGCGCCTGCCAATGCCTTTTCCGCCAAGGCGAGCCATCGCTGACGCTCGGCGTTCTCGGGTTCCACGTCCTGGATCAAGGCTCCGGCGCCCATCCGTCCTCCTCGTTTCATGCGGCCGCACCAGCCGGGAGCGGTTCAGTCTACGGTCCCCGGTCCGATATCGCAATGCAATGCGCTTTCAGAGACCGGATTCGATCCATCAGATATAGGTCAGTCCGCGTGGACGACGATTGCCAAACAGCGGCAAAATCCGCAAGCTCCAAAAACCCGATCTGAACGAATGGGGCCGATTTGGGCGAATGGCCCGGATTTGGACGAATGGCCCCGATTTGGACGAATGGCATTGTCGCTGTGCAATGGCCTCACTATACCTGCGGCAAGGCCACTGGCTTTAGACACATCAGTTTGCGGAGACCGGACATATGGCTGACGAGACCAGTATTTTCATCGGCGCCAGCCGAAAGCCCGACGACAGCTATCAGCGTGCCGAGCAGTTGTTGCTGCGATATGGGAATCGTCACGGCCTGGTGACCGGCGCCACCGGCACCGGCAAGACCGTCACCTTGCAGATCCTGGCCGAAGGATTTTCCAACGCCGGCGTGCCGGTGTTCTGCGCGGACATCAAGGGTGATCTGTCGGGCATCGCGATGATGGGCACGGCACAGGATTTCCTCGTCAAGCGGGCCGAACAGGTCAAGCTCGATCCGTATGACTTCCAGGAATTTCCCGTTATCTTCTGGGACTTGTTCGGCGAGCAGGGTCATCCGATCCGCGCCACGGTCTCGGAAATGGGGCCGTTGTTGCTGTCGCGCCTGATGAACCTGACCGAGGCGCAGGAAGGCATCATGAACATCGCCTTCCGCCTGGCGGACGAGGAAGGCTTGCTGCTGCTCGACATGAAGGATCTGCAGGCGCTGCTCGCCAACATCGCCGAGCGCGCCGACGAGATCGGCTCGCGCTATGGCAACGTGACGAAGCCATCGGTCGGGGCTATCCAGCGCACGCTGCTGGTCCTCGAACAGCAGGGGGCCGCAAACTTCTTCGGCGAACCGGCACTGCGTATCGCCGATATCATGCGCACCACCCGCGACGGACGCGGCGCCATCAGCGTGCTTGCCGCCGACAAGCTGATGATGAATCCGCGGCTCTACGCGACCTTCCTGCTATGGCTGATGTCGGAGCTGTTCGAGGTGCTGCCGGAAGTCGGCGACCCCGACAAGCCGAAGCTGGTGTTCTTCTTCGACGAGGCCCATCTTCTGTTCGACGAAGCACCCAAGGTGCTCATCGATCGCGTCGAACAGGTCGTCCGACTGATCCGCTCGAAAGGCGTCGGCGTCTATTTCGTCACCCAGAACCCTTTGGATATCCCTGAAAAAGTCCTGGCCCAGCTCGGCAATCGCGTCCAGCACGCGCTGCGCGCCTATACACCGCGCGAGCAGCAGGCAGTCCGGACGGCGGCCGAAACGTTCCGGCCAAATCCCGATTTCGACTGCATGACCGCCATTACACAGCTTGCCACTGGCGAGGCGCTGGTCTCGACGTTGGAAGCCAAGGGTGTTCCGTCCATGGTGCAGCGGACACTGATCCGCCCGCCATCCTCGCGGCTTGGGCCCATAACGGCCGCTGAGCGGCAAAAGCTGATCCAGGAAAGCCCGGTCGCCGGCCAGTACGATCAGGCCGTCGATCGCGAATCGGCTTTCGAAATGCTGCAGAAAAAGGCCAAGGACGCGCAGGATGCCGAAGAGCAGGCCCAGCAGGCCGGCAGCGGCGGCTCGCGCTGGACCATTCCGGGCTTCGGCAATGACGATCCCGCGCCGCAATCCGGTGGCAGGCGCACATCTGCACCGCGCCCGTCCAACCGCCAGACGGTCGCAGAGGCGGCGATCAAGTCGGTGGTGCGCTCGGTCGGCTCCTCGGTCGGTCGGGCAATCGTGCGCGGCATTCTGGGGAGCTTGTCGCGCGGGCGGTGACTGGAGGCAGCGGGCGCCGCTGCCTAGTCAGCTCAGAAAATCGAATTCGTGATCGCCTTGACCGGTCCAAGCAGCACCGAACCGTCCGGCACGCCGGCATCGATCGGGATCGCCTGTCGGTTGGCCGTCGCCACCATGGGTTGGCTGGCGTCGCTGGTCACGATGACCGGCGTCTTCGAGGGCACGCGATCATAGAGGTCGATAATGTCCTGGTTCATCAGACGCACGCAGCCTGACGACACCGACTTGCCGATCGAGCGCCACTCCGGCGAGCCGTGCAGACGGTAGAGCGTGTCGACATTGCCCTGGAACAGATAGAGCGCGCGTGCACCGAGCGGATTCTTCAGGCCGCCGGGCATGCCGCCATTGTCGGCGCTGTAGGGTTTCAGTTCCGGCTGGCGGGCTATCATTTCGTCCGGCGGCGTCCATTTTGGCCATTTCTGCTTCCACTGAACGACGGCGTCGCCGGACCATTCGAAGCCGGCGCGGCCAAGGCCGACACCGTAGCGTATCGCCTGACCGCCTGGACGAACCAGATAAAGGAAGTGGCCGGTCGTATCGACGACTATGGTTCCCGGCTTCTGTCCCGTCGGGTCGGGAACGATCTGACGCAGGAATTGCGGATCGATCTTGTCGACTGGGATGGCCGGCAAATCGAAGCCGCCGTCGCTGACTGCTGCATACATCGTCACATAGTCCGCCAGAGGCGGCTCGACATAGGTTGGTGGCGGCGGCTCGACCGGACCCGGCCCGGTGGTGGCGCATGCGGAAACCGCGATCGAAGCGGCGCCCAGGGCTGCGGCATTGAGAAAGCCGCGACGGCTCAGGCGAAAAGATTCGATTTCGGTTATGGACATGGTTGCCTTCTTTAAGTCTCAAATCGCAAAGCGTGAATTCGCCGACAGTTACGCGGGTGCCTGACAACACCTGGGGCGATAGGCGGTTCCGATTCTGGCCCGAACGTGGGCAAAGAAAGGCGAAGCTGTGACCAGGCTGCTACTGTGGCGCCAGAGACACAGGTCTCTTAGCTGCCGGGCACAAGGGCTTCGAGCGACGGCAGGATCAGGGCCGGTGGGAAGTCCCGGTATTCTTCGGGCTGGTTGGAGCGGTTGATCCACACCGTGCGAAAGCCGAATTTGGTGGCGCCTGCAATGTCCCAGCGATTGGACGACTGGAAGGAAACCGCGCCGGGGTAGAGGCGCCGGCCGGTGGCGACCATGTCGTAGACCGCGGGATCGGTCTTGAAGCGCCGCACCGTATCGACGGAATAGATATCGTCCAGAACCTGGTCGAGCGCGGCGGATTTGACCGCCGCCTGCAGCATTTCGGGCGAGCCGTTGGACAGGATCGCCAGCCTCGCTCCCGAAGCCTTGAGCGCCTTGAGCACGGCCGGCACTTCCGGATAGCAATCGAGCCGCCAATAGGCATCCAGCAATATCGCCTTGAGACCGGGGTCGGCCGAGGGAACCTTGCGCAAGGCGAAATCGAGCGCCTGTTCGGTCAGTTGCCAGAAATCGGCATAGGCGCCCATCAGCGTGCGCACCCAGGAATATTCGAGCTGTTTGGCGCGCCAGATCTCGGACAGCAATTGGCCGTCCGGCCCGATCCGGTCGGCATGACGGCGTACGGCGGCATGCACGTCGAACAGCGTGCCATAGGCGTCGAAGACATAGGCGGCGTATTGCATGACAGCAGTTTTGAGGGCAGGCGCGACAAGGTGCAAGCTTTGATTGCATTGCGCCCCGGCACTGGCCTCAACAAAACTCCATGATGCCGGTTGACGGCGCCCGCCAAAGCATCTTCCAATGGCTGTCACACGAGACCGATTGAGACGGGACGAGATGATGACACTGGCGGCTGCGGCGCAATCCACGACATGGACTTTCGTCGATGGTGATTGGCACGAAGGCAACGTCGCCATTCTGGGGCCGCGCAGCCACGCCATGTGGCTCGGCACCAGCGTTTTTGACGGCGGCCGCTGGTTCGAAGGCGTGGCGCCGGATCTCGACTTCCACGCAGCCAGGGTGAATTCCTCGGCGATTGCGCTCGGCCTGAAGCCGAACATGAGCGCCGACAAGATCGTCGGGCTGACATGGGATGGGTTGAAGAAGTTCGACGGCAAGACGGCGGTCTATATCAGGCCGATGTACTGGGCCGAGCATGGCGGCTATATGGGCGTGCCGGCCGATCCCGCCTCGACGCGCTTTTGCCTTTGCCTCTATGAATCACCGATGATTCCGGCGACTGGCTTTTCGGTGACCGTGTCGCCGTTCCGGCGTCCGACCATTGAAACCATGCCGACCAACGCCAAGGCCGGCTGCCTTTACCCCAACAACGGTAGGGCCATTCTCGAAGCCAAGATGCGCGGCTTCGACAACGCAATGGTGCTCGATATGCTGGGCAACGTCGCCGAGACCGGAACCTCGAACATCTTCCTGGTCAAGGATGGCCACGTCTTTACGCCTGCGCCGAACGGCACCTTCCTATCCGGCATCACCCGCTCGCGCACGATAGCGCTGCTCGGCGAATATGGCTTCAGGACCACGGAAAAGACGCTGTCGGTGCGCGATTTCCTCGAAGCAGACGAAATTTTTTCGACCGGGAACCATTCCAAGGTGGTGCCGATCACGCGCATCGAGGATCGCAATCTGCAACCCGGGCCGGTGGCCAAAAAAGCGCGCGAACTCTATTGGGATTGGGCGCATTCGACTTCTGCTGTTTGAGCGGATAAAAAGGCGATCGACGCTTCATCCGGAGTTGTCCCAACCCATTCCAGACCTATCTTACTCCGGTATCGACACCGGATTTTTCCACGAGGGAGTACTATCCATGGCCTTTGAATTGCCCGCTCTGCCTTACGACTATGAGGCCTTGCAGCCTTACATGTCGAAAGAGACGCTGGAATATCACCACGACAAGCACCACAAGGCGTATGTCGATAACGGCAACAAACTCGCCGCCGAGGCCGGCTTGGGCGATCTGTCGGTCGAAGAGGTGGTCAAGCAGTCGTTCGGCAAGAATGCCGGCCTCTTCAACAATGCCGCCCAGCATTACAACCACATCCATTTCTGGAAGTGGATGAAGAAAGGCGGCGGCGGCAACAAGCTGCCGGGCGCCTTGCAGAAGGCAGTCGATAGCGATCTCGGCGGCTACGACAAGTTCAAGGCCGACTTCATTGCCGCTGGCACGACACAGTTCGGCTCCGGCTGGGCCTGGGTCTCGGTCAAGGATGGCAAGCTGGCGATCTCCAAGACACCGAACGGCGAAAACCCGCTCGTCCATGGCGCGTCGCCGATCCTCGGCGTCGATGTCTGGGAGCACTCCTACTACATCGACTACCGCAACGCCCGGCCGAAATATCTCGAGGCGTTCGTCGACAGCCTGATCAACTGGGACCATGTCCTGGAATTGTACGAAAAGGCGAAGTGATCGATTTCCAGAAGCCCCGGTATCACCCGGGGCTTTTCTTTTCTGCGTCCCGCAAGAGCAAAGGTCCGGCAAAAATCATCAGGGGGAAGGGAATTTTCCCTCTGTAACATCCGTTGACGTCCTGTCCCGAAATGCCTTCATCATGGAGCCAATTGAATGAGAAAGCTTGTTATCGCCATCTCTATGCTCGCACTCGCGGCTTCGGCGGCCTTTGCCGACCCGATCCTCGACCGGCAGGCACTGATGAAGGAACGTGGAAAGATCGTCGGCGGCCTGTCGAAAGTGGTCAAGGGCGAGGAGCCGTTTGATGCCGCCGCGGTGCTGACGGCGCTGCAGGCGCTGCATGCGAATGCCGAGAAAGTCGACGTCGACGCGCTGTTTCCGGCGGGCAGCGACACAGGCGGCGATACCACTGCGTCGCCGAAGATCTGGGAAGACATGGCCGGCTTCAAGGCCACCAACGCCAAATATGTCGCCGACGTCAAGGCAGCGGCCGCTGCCGCTCCTGCCGACGTCGATGCGTTGAAGGCGCAATTCGGCGCCATCGGCTCCGATTGCGGCACCTGCCACCAGACCTACCGGGTGAAAAAAGGCTGATAGCGGGCGATGCCCTGGCTAAAGAAACTCGTCGGCGCCATCGTCATCCTCGGCGGCGTCGGCGCGGTTGCCGGGTGGGTCGGGTCGGCGCCGGTGAGGCTCGACAGGGAGACCCTGGCCAAGCTCGGTCCTGGCGACGCAGCCAGGGGCAAGCGCATTTTTTTTGCCGGCGGTTGTACATCCTGCCATGCAAAGCCGGGCTCACAGGGCGATGCGCGGCTTCAACTCGCGGGCGGTCTCGAGCTCAAGACGCCGTTCGGAACCTTCGTGCCGCCCAACATTTCGCAAGACGCCAAGGACGGCATCGGCGCATGGTCGGTCGAGGACCTCGCCAATGCCATGCTGAAGGGCGTGTCGCCTTCGGGCCGACACTTCTATCCGGCGTTTCCCTATGCGTCCTACGCGCGCATGAATCCGGTCGACATTGGCGATCTCTATGCCTTCCTCAAGACGCTGCCGGCCGTCGCCGGCAAGGCGCCTGCAAATTCGCTCGGTTTTCCCTTCAACATTCGTCGCGGCATCGGCCTGTGGAAATTGCTCTATCTTAGCGACCAGCCTGTCGTTCCATTTCCCGCTGCCACGCCCGATCCGGTCATGGCCGGCCGCTATCTGGTCGAGGGGCCGGGTCATTGCGGCGAATGCCACACGCCGCGCGACCTCGCAGGTGGTACGAAAAAGAACGTGTGGCTGGCCGGTGCGGTGGCTGCCGAAGGCAGCGGCGTCGTGCCGAACATCACATCGGGCGAGGGCGGTATAGGCGATTGGTCGGAAGCCGACATCGCCAACTACCTCGAAACCGGCTTCACGCCCGATTTTGATTCCGTCGGCGGCGCCATGGTCGACGTGCAGCGAAACATGGCCGAGCTGGCGCCGCAGGACCGTGCTGCCATCGCCGCCTATCTCAAGGCGATACCCGCGCATCCAAACGGCTATCCGGCCCGCAAGAGGGCGAACTAGTCTAGATCGAGTCTGCGGATGACAGGTGGCGGTCACCGAGAAAATCGAAGCCCGTTTCGAAAAAATGGTTGTAGTTGCAGGTCAACTCTTCGCCAGGCGCGATGTCGCGCAGCGCAAAACTCTCCTCGGGTGAGGAGACGTCGCAATTAGGCTCGTCGGCATGGTTCATGTAGCGCGCGTCGTCGGCTTCGAAGACGATGTAGTTCGGATCGCGGCGGTCAGGATAGGAGTAGCGGTCGAGATAGCTCTTCACCGGGCCGGCCGCCCGCTCATAAGTCTCGACCTCGATGAGCCGATCGAACCTTGGGTCTAACTTCCAGATCAGAGTACCGCGAGGAATGTGGTTCTTGGCAAAGACGCCGATTCCCTGGATGGGTGATTTGTCGAGATAGACGTCGACGAGCAGCATAATGAACCTTTACGCGATTGGAGGCTGTCAGGCCGGGAAAAGCCGCGCACTGGGTAGCGCGCGGTCGTCGCAATTGCGAGTGAAAATGAGCGACGGGAGCTTCAAAAAGTCCTGACACCCAGCCCTCTGGAAAGGGTGCGTCGATTATCGTCCAGAGTCAGCGTTGCTGCAGCGCCAGACGGACGCCCAAAGCGCAGTAGATGCCGCCGACAACTTTGCCCTGCAATCGTAACACCGACGGATTTCGGCGCAGGAACGTGCCGAGCCGGCCAGCGCTCACGGCAAAGACGACCGTGCTGAAAAGGCCCAGTATGACGAAGATGACCCCCAACGCGGCCATCTGAAGCATCACCGATCCGTTTTCAGGCCGCACGAACTGAGGCAGAAAAGCGAGGAAGAACAGAGCGGTCTTGGGGTTGAGCACTTCGGTCAGGACAGCCTGTCGAAACGCCTTGCCGGCGGAGATCGCGAGCGCACCGGCCGCCGGGTTGGCCGGTGTTTTCTCGATGATCGCGCGAATGCCGAGATAAACCAGGTAGGCCGCGCCGATGTACTTGATGACGCTGAACAGCGTCGCCGACGCGGCGATGATCGCCGAGATGCCGATCATGGCCATGACGGTATGAAAGACGTCGCCGGCAGCGATCCCGGCGCCCGTCGCGATGCCGACCCTGGTTCCGGAACTCGTTGCCCGGGCGATCGTCAGCAGGGTGGCGGGGCCTGGAATGAAGACGAAGCCGAGCACGACCGCGATGTAGGCGATCAGGGTGGTCAGGTCGATCATTTGTTGGTTGCTCCCGTAAGCTGCGCCTTGCCCATCACTTTCAGCGCGAAGGAGTAGGTGTAGGCGATCTCTTCCAGCCGCGAAAACCGGCCGGAAGCGCCTGCATGGCCGGAATCCATATTGATCTTGAACAGAACCGGATTGTCGCCGCTCTTGCGGTCGCGCAGCCGGGCCACCCATTTGGCCGGTTCCCAATAGGTGACGCGCGGATCGGTGAGACCGGCCAGCGCCAGGATCGGCGGATAGTCGTGATCAGAGACATTGTCGTAGGGCGAATAGGCAGCGATCGTCCGATAGTCGTCGGCGGACGCGATCGGGTTGCCCCATTCGGGCCATTCCGGCGGCGTCAGTGGCAGGGTCGCATCGAGCATGGTGGTGAGCACATCGACGAAGGGAACCTCGGCGACGATGCCGCCAAAACAATCCGGCGCCATGTTGGCGACGGCACCCATCAGCATGCCGCCGGCCGAACCGCCTTGCGCGACGATACGGTCATGCGCCGTGTAACGCTCGGTGACCAGATGGCGCGCGACGGCGATGAAATCGGTGAACGTGTTCATCTTGTTCTCCCGCTTGCCGTCATCGTACCAGCCATAGCCCTTGTCCTTGCCGCCGCGAACGTGAGCAATGGCGAAGACAAAGCCGCGGTCGACCAGCGAGAACCAGTTGGTGTTGAAGGCGGCCGGCACGGTGATGCCATAGGAGCCGTAGCCGTAAAGCAGGCAAGGTGCGGATCCGTCCAGCGGCGTGTCGCGATGATGCAAAAGCGAGATCGGCACCAGTTCGCCATCGCTGGCCGGCGCCATCAGCCGCCGCGTGACATAATGGTCCGCATCATGGCCGGACGGCACTTCCTGGGTCTTCAGCAGCACCCGCTCGCGGGTGCGCATGTTATAGTCGAACACCTGCGCGGGCGTCGTCATCGACGAGTAGGAAAAGCGCATGATCTCGGTGTCGTACTCATAGGAACCCGACAGGCCGAGCGAGAAGGCCTCCTCGTCGAGGGACAGAAGATGCTCCTCGCCGCTGATACGGTCGCGCACCACAATGCGCGGCAGGCCTTCCTTGCGTTCGAGCCGGACCATGTGGTCCCTGAAGCCGATCACCGACAGGATCAGCCGGCCGGGCTCGTGCGGCACCAGTTCCTGCCAGTTGGCGCGCACGGGATCGCTCGCCGGCGCCGTCATGATCTTGAAGTCCTTGGCGCCGTCGGCATTGGTCAGGATGAAGAAGATATCGCCGCCTTCTTCCAGCTCGTATTGAAGGCCAACCTCGCGCGGCGACACCAGTTTCGGTTCGGCAAACGGATCGTCGGCGCGCATCAGGCGGTATTCCGAAGTCTCGTGATCGTTGATGCCGATCATGATCCATTCGTTGTTGCGGGTGCCGTCGACATTCATGAAGAAGCCGGGATCGGTTTCCTCATAGATCAGCCGGTCGCTGTCCGGGCTGTCGCCCAGCGCATGGAAGAGTACCTTGGACGGGCGATGGTTGGGATCGAGACGGGTGTAGAAGAAGCCGTCATTGCCTGCGTTCCAGACGCCTGAACCGCCGGTGTCGGGGATCTGGTCGGCAAGCTCCTTGCCATCGGCAAGGTCACGCACGCGAAGCGTGTAGAATTCGGAGCCCTTGTCGTCGAATGCCCATAGCAGCTTGGCGTGGTCGGCCGAATGGTCGACACCGCCAAGACGGAAATAGGCCTTGCCCGCGGCCTCCGCATCGCCGTCGAGCAGGATATGCTCGGCGCCGCCGTCGCGCGACATGCGGAAATAGCGCGGCTGCTCGCCACCAAGTTTAAAGGACGAGCCGTAGGCATAGGGCCCATCCTTCATCGGCACGGAAGAATCGTCTTCCTTGATACGGCCCTTCATCTCCTTGAAAAGCTGCTTTTGCAGTTCGACCGTGTCGGCCATCAGCTTCGACTGGTAGGCATTCTCCGCCTCGAGTTCTGCGCGGATCCCCGCATCGAGCAATGACGGGTCGCGGAACATCTCCTGCCAGTTGTCGGCCCGTAGCCAGGCATAGTCGTCGGTTCGCGTGATGCCGTGATGCGTGTCGGAAACCGGCCGCTTCTCGGGCGTTGGCGGGCTGACGATCGGAAATATGGATGTCTTGGTCATTGCATCTCGCTTTGCCAGTATCTTCAATGGGCCAGTATCTTGAAGGGCCATCTCGAATGGAGAAGTATCTTGAATGGCAAATGAACACGCCGATCAGGGCAGGTTCAAGAGCCGGAGCGTATGGGTTGTGTCGGCTCCAGGAGATGAGCCGGGAGGAGAGATGATGACTATTTGGTCTCGGACTGCTGCGGCTTTCGCCGTTGCTTCGCTAACTCTGGGCTTTGCCGGCCAGTCTCATGCGACCGTATTCGCGGCTTGGCAAGTGGCCAATGTCCCGTTCGGCGACACGCTCAATGTACGCAAATACCCTTCGGGCACATCCCAAAAGCAGGCGGGATATCCGAACGGTACCGTTCTGCAGATGACCGGGCGATGCACCGGCGGAATAAACCTGCTCGACATCGCCAACCAGCCGGCATGGAAGCAGGCACAAAAGATTCGCTATCGCTGGTGCGAAGTCTGGCATGATCCGGTCCAGAACGGCAATTTCGTCACCGGCTGGGCCTATGGCAAATACATCATCCCGCATTGATTGACGCGGCAGCAATCAGCCGATCGGTCGGATGACTGGCATGTCGCCTGATTGCTTGTGTATGACCACGGCAACCTGTGGTTTTGTGGGCAAATGCGAACAACCAATATTTCTCGAGCGATAGCCAAGCAAGATCAAACATTAAAACCCGTTTCGTGAGTTGCCACGAATGTAACGGCGATCTGACGTTGCGTCAGCTGCCGCCGACGGGAACGCGAAATATCGATAAATTACACAATGCACGAAAGATTGAAGCTGATCGCGGAACATTTGATCAATATCGTTCAATATAGCGCGAGGGGTGAATTGACTTACTTGGTCTGCACGCTCATTGATGTGCCCGCGACACGAATCGTAGAAACTCTACCTGCACAAAATTCGTGCGATGCCCTGCTTGTAAAAAAGGGCGCAGATCGATGTAACTCTTGTTGGGGACCGAAGACCATGGATATTGTCGAAACACCTTCCAGAAACAGCGATGCGCTGATCGAATTGACCGCCGATGTGGTGGCCGCCTATGTCAGCAACAATCCCGTGCCGGTCGGCGAACTGCCGAACCTGATATCCGATGTCCATGCCGCACTCGGGCGTGTGGGCGGAACCGCCGAACAGCCGCCTGCCGACAAGCAGAAGCCGGCGGTCAACCCGAAGCGGTCGGTTCATGACGACTACATCGTCTGCCTTGAAGACGGCAAGAAGTTCAAGTCGCTGAAGCGCCACCTGATGACCCACTATGACCTGACGCCGGACCAGTATCGCGAAAAGTGGAACCTCGACCCTACCTATCCGATGGTTGCACCCAACTATGCAGCTGCCCGGTCCCAACTCGCCAAGAAGATGGGTCTCGGCCGCAAGCGCAAAGCGCGGTAATTGCTGCCAGCCAGATCGGATCGACATCAACGGCGCCTTCGGGCGCCGTTTGATTTTTGCGAGCCGCGACGCGCGGATCGGGTCGGGAAGCGTCAGGCGGTCTGCTTGAGCGCTGCCTCGGCGTCGCGCTTGATGCGCTTGACCATCGAGCGAAGGCCGTTGGCGCGCTGCGGCGACAGATGTTCGTCGAGGCCGAGTTCTTTCAATGTCGCTTCCGCATCGGTCTTCTGGATTTCGCTGGCGGTCCTGCCGGAAAACAGCGCCAGCATGATCGCGACCAGCCCACGCACGATATGAGCGTCCGAATCGCCGGAGAAGGTGATGACAGGATCGGCTCCAGCTCCGCGTTCAGTGGTCAGCCAGACCTGGCTGACGCATCCCGGCACCTTGTTGGCGGGGCTGCGCTGCTCGTCCGGAAACGGCGGCAGCGCCTCGCCGAGTTCGATGACATAACGATAGCGGTCTTCCCATTCCTCGAGGAACGAGAAGTCGTCGCGGATCGTCTGGATCGTCGTGGTCATGTCTGGGATATAGTCACGCGGCGGCTCCGCGTCACGGAAAAAACAAGGACACCGCGGGCGTCGAGAGGGCAGACAGCCCGCGGTGCGCCGTCGAAACGGCTTAATTCTGAGGCGGCAGGTTGACGGTCTCGGGCAAGACGATTCCTTCGGGCACGCTGCCGGTCATCGTCGACGTGTCGGGGCCGGCGGCGGACTTGTCGTCCATCATCGCTGCCGCGATCTTGGCGGTCTCTTTGGCGCGGGCGGTAATGGTGTGCATCGCCGACTTGCCGGTCTCGCAGACATCGGGTTTGCGTTCGCAAATGCCGGCGATATCGCCAACCGCTTCGCGTGCCGCAAACAAGGCTTGGATCGGTCCGACGCTTTCATGCCCCGCTTCATCGGGGCCGACACTCAATGGCAGCGCCAGCAGCACCAGCGAAAACCAGAAAGCCATTCTTATGAGGAAGACCATGCCCTTGCCCTCTCGTCGTGACCGGATCATGCATCCATATGGCATGACCTCTTTTGTAGGCAGGATTTTGGCACACAGGCGCAAAGGACGGCTTGCGGGCAAAGAGAGAATTTTCCTCAAATTTTAGGCAAATTCGAAACGAACCGTTCTGCAATCGACTTGTCTCAAATCCGAGCAATTTTCCTTAACAACAAATAACCATATATCCCCATGATTTCCCTGTGTTTTTCTTGAAATAGGGAAGTCCAGGTGCCGAGTGCGCCCGGCCGATGGGTGCAGTCGGCGGATAACTCTCCGTTTACTATGGCTGCATTTGTCCGTGCTTTCGGCCGCCGGCATCCCGATATTTGCCGCAGGCCGGGCCCTGGTCGGCCCTGCCTTATCCATTCCTTAAACGCTGGATGCGAGTTTCAAAGCCAACCAGAACCATCTGCAAAGCAGAGCTGTCCACGACAAGTGCGAGTGCGTTGAGTTGAGTTCAATCAAGGCCAGATACGTTGAATTGCCTGGCGCGATTTCGGCCGGTTGCGAACGTATGGTCCATCCGTCCATCCTTGGGCGGAGCGACCGCGAGCGCCAGCGCCGCTTTATCGGCGTCATGCTCGCCGCTCCTTTCTTTGTCGCCGGTGCCGCGGTCACGCTGGTTACTTCAGGCATGGGCGTCGCCGTCACCATGGCCGCCATTTTCGCCGCCTTTGGCCTGTGCTGGTTCGTCGCCTTGCTGGTGGCGGCGACCGGCAAGATGGCGATAGCGAGTTGGGTCGCCCTGGTGCTGGCCGGCATTTCTCTCGGCAGTCTCATTGCCGCCGCGGGCGGGCTGAGTTCGCCTGTCGCCATGCTTGTCGTGGCGCTGCCTTTTGAAGCCTGGTGGATCGGCGCTTCGCGGCGGGCGGCGCTGTGGGGAGCCGTGTCGGCCGCTGTCGCCATCTTGGCTCAGCCTTTGGCTGGAACCGTATTCCCGTTCGCAGGAGCGCAGATCGCGGCGTGGCACTGGTTGGTGCCGTTGGCCTGGACGCTCACACTGATCCCGCGCGCATCGGCATTTCAAAACACGGCCGATGCGGCTGATGTGCTCGACACTGCCGACCGGCTCGAAGACATCATCGATGCGGTGGTCTTGCGCGTCGCCCGTCATGGCGAGGTCCTGGACGCGTCGCCAAAAGCGCGCACGCTTTTGAAACTGCCGCCCGAACTGCTGTCCGGAAACGGCCTCTTCGATCGCGTCCATCTGTCGGATCGCGTTTCCTATCTCAGCGCAATGGCCGACATGCGCGACGGCGCACTGTCGCGCCGGCTCGAATTGCGCATCCGGCTGCCTCAGAATGGCAATGGCCTGACGGCCGACAATTACCGGCCGTTCTCGCTTGATCTCGTGCGTGGTGAGGAACAGGGTGATGTCTTTACGTTCGTCCTGAGGCAGAATGACGAGATCGCCCGGTTGCGCGAGGATCTGGCGGCAGCCAATGAGGCGGCCGCGTCCGCCGAGGTGGCGAAGGGACGCTTCCTGGCGGTGGTCAGCCACGAACTGCGCACGCCGTTAAATGCCATTATCGGCTTCTCGGATATGCTGCTGCATGAGATGTTCGGCGCCTTCAAGGATCCGCGCCAGAAAGAATATGTCGGCTTGGTACGGGATTCGGGCCAGCATCTGCTCGCCGTCGTAACCTCGATACTCGACGTGTCCAGGATTGAATCGGGCGTCTATGCGACCGAACCCGAGCCGTTCCGGTTCGCGGAGGCGGTCGATATGTGCCAGTCGATGATGCAACTGCAGGCGCAGGCCAAGAACATCGATCTGCAGGCGCAGATCGCGCCGGACGCCGGCGACATCAATGCCGATCAGCGCGCCGTGCAGCAGATGCTCATCAACCTGGTCTCCAACGCGATCAAGTTCACTCCCGACGGCGGCGACGTCGTCGTCGGCGCCAAGCGGATCGGTTCGCGCCTGCATTTCTGGGTCAGGGACACCGGCATCGGCATCGCCGAGGAGGATTTCGCCAATCTCGGCAAGCCCTTCATGCAGATCCAGAACGACTATACCCGCCGTTTCGAGGGGACTGGTCTTGGCCTTTCACTGGTCAAGGGCCTGGTGGCGCTGCACGAGGGCACGATGTCCATCGAAAGCATGCCAGGCGAGGGCACCACGGTGACCATCAGCCTGCCGGTGAACGGACCGAAGGGACATCAGGCGGAGAAGACCGGCGTGCTGACCATGCCTGTGGCGATGGCGAAAGGGGACAGAGATGGCTCGCTCCGCAAAACCGGCTAAGGCGGTCAAGCGCCGCAGCAATGCCTTTCAGGACGGCGCTGTCGCCGTCGGCGGCATGATCTCGCGCAATCCTGTCCTGGTGGGCGGCTCGACGGCGTTCCTGGTGACGCTGTTCTATGTCTCGGCCAATGCCTTGTGGTACCAACCTTTCCCGCATGCCGGCGCATTTTTTGCGACCCGCAGCATTGCGGGCTTTCCGCACGCGACGCCCGACGAACCGGAGACGACATTCAACATCGTGCGGCCATCCGGCGCGCCGGCACCGATCAAGGGCGATCCGGTTGTCGAGCAGGTGCAAGGCATATTGAAGGATCTCGATTTCTATTCCGGGACGGTCGACGGCATTTCCGGACCCAACACCCGCAAGGCCATCCAGGACTATCAGCAGAAGGTCGGGCTCAACACGTCCGGCGAGATCGACGCGCTTCTGCTCGATCAACTGGGCGCGACGCCGAAGACAGCTTCCGTCGTGCCCAGACCGCAGCCGCGCCCGGATATGCCGGCCGCCGTTCCGGTGTCTTTGCAGACAGGTTCGGGACAGACAAATTCCGGGCAGGCGGATGCCGCGACGCAAGCGCCCGATGCCCGCATCGTCAAGATCCAGGCCGGGCTCAAGGCGTTCGGCAATGACGACATGCAGCTGGATGGTGTCGTCGGCGCGCGCACAAAGGCGGCGATCAAGGAATTCCAGTCGCTGTTCGGGCTGCCGCAGACCGGCGAGCCCGATGAGATCGTCTATGTCAAGATGCGCGAGATCGGCCTGACCAACTGACGGCCGAAACGACGGCTCGCCGAGCGGCGGAAATATCGATAGAGAACCGGCAGTTTCGGGAGCTCTCTCATGCGCGTCACATCGGATCTGTGGGTTTCGGCCCTGTTGCGCCGGATTTTCGGCGCCGGTGGATTTGCCGCCGTGGTCAAGCGTGGCGCGACCGAGGCCGGCGCTGTGTTCGTGCTGGCGCGGGGCAGGCTGGGTGAGGTTGCCCTGTTCGGGCCGGCGCCGCAGACAAGCTATGATTCGGCCAAGCCCGACGACCGGTTTTTCACTCTGCTCGGAGCTGGTGACGATCCCGCGGTGCTCGAAGCCAGGCTGGAACGGGAGAAAAAATTCGATCCCGACATCTGGGTGGTCGAAATCGAGGCCGGTGCCGTGCCCGTCGAGGAGCTTATTTCCGTGAAGACGCCCTGAGGCCGGAAGAAGCCGCCGCATCGTCGCTGTTCGAAGCGGTGCGTGTATCGCTGTTGGCAGGTGCTGCGCCGCGAACCACCCTTGAAAGGATTTCCGCTCTCCACGACCGCATCTTGTCCTGGGCCGCCTCGCGATGCAGCAGCCGGTAGCGGTCGAGGAAAGTCCGGATAGCCTGCGGGTGCGGGAACTGGCTGGGATAGACGGCAACCGTGACCAGGAAGGCCCTGTCTTCGCTGAGGTCGAGCGAGCGCAAGGCGACAAGCAGCGAGGCATAATTCTGGTTGGCGGTGAGCGATCGCGCGGTCTCGAAATCGATGTCGAGCGCATCGGCGAGCGCGGTCTGGAAGAACGCGGCGTTTCCCGTCAGCGCTGTCTCGCGCAATTTCATATAGGTGTCGGCGCCCTTGAAAGGCTCGGCGGTCGCTGTCTTCTCGTCGCCGGTGCGCATCATCGAGCGCAGCCTGCGCCGTGCATTCTCGGCCGCGATGCCGAGTGTCTGTTCCCGGGCTGGCTCGCCGGAGGCGGTATCCGCGCTCGCTGGCGCGATCTTGTCTGCCCCAGCGGCGTTCGCATCCGGGTCCGGCGCGCGCACCAGGGTTGGCCTCTCGAGGGCCCTGATCAGGTCAGCAATGGTCGGGTTCAAGCCCTTGCGGCGCGCAATGGCACGCGCATGCGGCAGGCCATGTCGCCCGATCAGGGCGATGAGATCGATGTCGCTGACGGCGCGTGAGCGGATGAGCAACGGCGCGGCAATGTCGACCGGTTCCTCGCAAAGACGGCGCACCAGGGCGGCGGGTGCGTATTCGCATTCGGAAAGGGCGGCTGCCACGTAACGGCGGGATTCGACGGACACGTCATTGAACAGCGGCAGCGTCAGGTCTTCGAGCTGGCCGATCTCGCGGCGTGAAGGGCGGGTGAGCGAGCAGAACGCCGACACTGCGGCGCGGAACAGCCTTTCGGCCTTTCCCGAGTCTTTTCGTACCGCGATTTGCCTGAAGTCCGAAGATGACACGAAGGATACGCCCGTACTCGACACAAGCTTGGCGCGCTCGACCGGGATTGTGTCGGTTTCGCGAGCACCAAGAACAAAGATCAAGTTAGCGACGATCCGTTAGCGTTCCGTTAACCCTCTGCCGCCTTAATGACATTTGGAGGCGTTGCGTTGTGCTCCGGGGAAACCGAGAGGAATGCGCGAACCATGGGCATGGTACTGTCTTTCGTGCCGCGTACGGCACCAAACACCAGAGCAAAGCAAACCGCCGAAATGCCGGCGGCGGTGATCATCTTTCCCGGCATCCGCTATGAGCGGTCGCATGCCGGCGAAGTGCGGCCGGTCGATCCCGACAAGACGGGATCGCCAGGGACGAAGCCGGTCCCGCACCACTGAGTTTCGGCGGCCACGGACCTTTGGTCCGGGATCATGTCTAGTGCATGTCGCCCAAAAGTGACCTCGGTTTTGGAGAACGACATGCATGAAAACAAAGACCTAAAGCGGGTCGTCTGAATCCGTTCAGACGCGACACGCTCTAGAAGTCCTGCAACTCACAGGAACTCTGTTCGAAGAAGCGCGACACGATCGGCTTCCAGCTGCTGTCGGGGACGAAGGCACGGATGACGAAGATGCCTTCCTCGATCGGCGCTTCGACGAAGATCGCCCCCTGAAGATCCTCTGGAAGGTCCTTGCGCACGTCGATCATCTGCGCCGGCGTCAGCACCACGGCATCCAGAACGCCGCCGGTCGCTGTGTGGTCGTTGAAGGAATAGATGTTGTGGCCGCTGCGGTCATAGACCGACACCGACCAGAACGGGACATGTCCAGGTGCCTTGACGCGGACCAAACCTTCGCCCAGGTCGAACCGGCACGCCGTTGCATAAAACAGCGGGTCGACGGATTTCACCACGGGCGCCCCACCGGCCTCGGCATCGAGCCGCGTCATCTTGTAGAGATCCGAAGCCATGGACAGCCGCGACCAGGCGTCGCGTTCGGAAAATTCAGGCACCAGAAGCAGCACGGCGATGTGCACAATGCCGGCGCCGAGCAGGCCGAGCAGGACGGCATGCAAAAGTCTGCGCATCGCCGCATAAAAACTACGCATCGCAGCCGACCTTGACGATCCGCGGCAGCGAGACGTCCGACAGGCCCGTGCTGCTGGCGATTGGCGTGTCGTAGAAGGTCAGCACGAAATACATCCTGCCGAAGCCGTCTGTCAGCAGCCAATTGCCGGGCATCGGGTGATGGCCGGCGGAAATGATCACCGAATTGTCGGGCTGGCGCACCACCCCGTAGGATTGCAGCGCCGCCAGCCGGGATTTGCCGGTCTCGACCACGCTGAGCGACTGGTCGGCGGCGTAGAGCGTCCAGAACCGCGCCGTCGGAAATCCGCCCTCGATGGTGTAGGTGCATTCGCGCTTGAGCTCGGCGCCGCCCGTGTCTCGCTCGGCGACGAAGGACAGCCCCTCGGCACGGCCGAGTGCAAGCACGCCCTCGCGCGCCACGCGAGCCTTGGAATAAGGATCGGCGGACGGCGTGCCGATATCGGGAAAGGCTGTCCATTGACCGATCCGGATGGCGCCGACGCCATCCTGGACTTTCAGCGCATACCAGACGCTGCCGCCACCGCCGATGATGGCTATGGCAAGCGAAAGCAACGTCAGGAAGGCAGTTTTGAGCATGAAGGGCCGGGGACACCGAAGAGTTGCCGCTCGGGGATATCGCGGCGCAGGGCCTTGTGGCAAGCGGGCCGATGTAGAATTGCAGCCGCCTCTTCCTTCTCCACCTGCGGGAGACGGTGGCCGAGCGAAGCTCGGTCGGATGAGGGGTGTTCCAGCTTCGCAAGGACGGTGATCCGGCCAGCACCCCTCAACCGTCTCGGCGCTGCGCGCCGATCCACCTTCTCCCACAGGTGGAGAAGGAAGAGGCGCGCCATCACAGCGCCGACAGCGTCTCCGGCGGTTGAGGCGTATTGAGGACGGGCGCCGACTGGAACAGGCTGGTCATGTCCCGCAGCGTCTGCGTCGTGCGGCTGGACAGCACCGGCGGCCGTTCGGCGGCTGCATCGGCCACCGCCTGCGCGTCGCTCTTCTTCTGTGCTTCCTCGGCTTTGGCAGCGATCTCCTCGTCGACGAAGGGCTTGTCGATGCCCGGGATCGGCTTGAGGTCGATGTTCTGGTGCGCATAGACCATCAGGCGCTGCCATACCATCGCAGGCAGCGAGCCGCCGGTCATGTTCTTGGTCGGCGTGAAATCGTCATTGCCCATCCATACCGCCGCCGTGTAGTTGCCGGTGAAGCCGACAAACCAGGCGTCGCGGTAGGATTGCGTCGTGCCCGTCTTGCCGGCGACGACGATGTTGGGAAGTTGGGCCCGCCGCGCCGTGCCCATCACCGGTACTGCCGCCAGCATGGTGTTCATCGATTTCAGCGCCTGCTCCGACAACACCCGGTGTGGCGGCGGCGCATCCTTGGCGAAATCATAAACCACCTCGCCGGTGCGGGTGACGAGTTGGCTGATGCCGTGCCGGAAGCCGACGAAACCGTTGTCGGCGAACACGCTGTAGCCCGTCGCCTGGTCCATCACCGTCATGCCCGAGGTGCCCAGCACCATCGTCTTGTGCGCTTCGAGCGGCGATTCCACGCCCATCGCCTCGGCCATGGCCTTGATCGGCCCGATGCCAAGGTGATCCTTGGCCAGCCGAACCGGCACGGTGTTGATCGATTTGGCCATAGCCATGATCAGAGTTACATTGCCCGCCGATCCGCCGCTGTAATTGTGCGGCGACCAGGACCCCCAGCTGATCGGGCCGCCGGAGATGATGGAGTTGGGCGTGAAGCCGTGTTCCATCGCCGTTGCATAGACATAGGGTTTGAATGACGAGCCGGTCTGGCGCAGCGCCTTGGTGGCGCGGTTGAACTGGCTGGCGCCATAGTCGCGGCCGCCGACGATGGCGCGCACGGCGCCGTTGGTCTCGATGACGACGACGGCACCTTCGGTGACGTTGTACTCCTTGCCGAACTGGCGCAGGTGGAACTCCACCGATTCTTCCGCTGCCTTCTGGATGTTCGCGTCGAAGGTGGTGTGGGCAACAAGCGAGTGCTGGCCCGGTTTGGCGATCTTCTTGACCTCGTCGAATGCCCAGTCGAGGTAATAGTCCGGACTTTTCTGCTCGCCGCGGTCGACGACATCGGCCGGATGCAGCCTTGCCTGCAGAACCTGCCCCTCGGTCATGAAGCCGGAATCGACAAGGTTGGACAGCACCACATTGGCGCGTGCGCGCGCTGCCGGCAGGTTGATGTGCGGCGCATATTTGGTCGGCGCCTTGAACAGCCCGGCCAGCATCGCCGCCTCGGCGAGGTTCAGATCCTTGACGCTCTTGCCGAAATAGAAATCGGCGGCCGCCTCGATGCCGAACGTACCGCCCCCCATGTAGGCTCGATCGAGATAGAGCTGCAGGATTTCCTTCTTCGACAGATTGGCCTCGAGCCACAGCGACAGGAAGGCTTCCTTGATCTTGCGCTCTAGCGTGCGCTCATTGGTGAGGAACAGGTTCTTGGCCAGCTGCTGGGTTATGCTCGAGCCGCCCTGAACGACGGAATTGGCCCGCACATTCTCGAAGATGGCGCGGGAAAGGCCGAGCACATCGATGCCGTAGTGATCGAAGAAGCGGCGATCCTCGGTAGCAAGCACCGCCTTGATGACGTGATCGGGCATCTCGTCGACCGGCACGGAATCGCGCTGGATGATGCCGCGCTGGCCGATCTCGTTGCCATAGCGGTCGAGGAAGGTGACGGCGAAGTCGCCCTGGGCGCGCCAGTCGCCGGCCGTATCCTGGAAAGCCGGAATGGCCAGCGCCAGCATCACCACGATGCCGCCGGCGCCGAGCGTAAAACCTTCGCTCAACACTTCGATGATGCCACGGCGCCAGCCGTTGACGCGGAAGCGCCGCGAGAAGATCGTCGCCGATTCCCAGAACTGGCGCGCCTTGAAGCCGATCTCGTAGAGCGAGGAATCGATCCACGCGTCGAGCGCCAGCAGCCGGGCGGCGATCGGACCTCTTCTCTTGCGCGGTTCGGGACTGGCCATTCGGAATCCGGCTAGCAATTGCACGACCTGAGTACCGCAAACCGGCAATTTCAGGGCGATGCATTCCGCAAGACTATTCCTCCATTTTTCCAGCACTCACAAGGGCAGCGAAGACACAGTATCGGGTTTGTTGCTGAGGGGCGAGCCGGCTCAGGCCGGTTCGCGCTTCAGCGCCTGCGCCATGCAGTGGATGCCGCCGCCGGTCTTCGAAATCTCGCTCATGTCGACGGCCGCGACCTCGAAACCGCGGGCCTTGAGCTGGCCGATCAGCGACTGGCTGGAGGTCGGCGCGATCACCCGGTCCTTGCCCAGCGACATGAAGTTGCAGCCGAGCGCCATCGTGTCCTGGAACGGCACGTCGATGATCTCGTGGCCTTTGCCCTTCAGCCAGTCGACAATGCCGGGCTCGGTGCAGGCAAGGCAGACGGCGGTCAGTTTTTCGGCGATCGGCACCACCATCAGGTCGATATGGACGTAATATTCGTCGATGAAGGCGATGCGGGTTTCCCAGCCTTCCTTGTCGAACCAGGCCTGCACCTGGCGCGCACCTTCCTCCTGCGTGCGCGCGCCGCCGCAGCCTATCAGCACGACGCCATCCTCGATGACGTTGAAGTCGCCGCCCTCGAACGTACCAGCCGTGACCATGTCGTAGATCGGGATGCCGAGTTTTTCATAGGTGCGGATCGCGGCATAGTTCTCGCCGCGCCGCCACCAGTTGGCCATGGCGGTGATGAAGGCGCCGTAGGGCGTCATGACGCTGGAATCGCGGGAATAGACCTGCATCGGCAGCTCGGGCGTCGGCTCGTGCCAGTGGATGTTGACGCCGAAATGCTCGTAGGCGGCGACCAGGTCCTTGTGCTGTGCTTGTGCGATCTGCACGTTGCAGGGCGCCTCGCGCAGGTGCTTGCGCGACAGCGAGCTGGTCGACAGATGACGCAGGAAATTGGGCGAGCCGAGCAGGACGTCGGTCAGCACGTCGGTCTCGTTGGCAAAACCCCAGGCGGTCAGCGGCTTGGTGCCGCCGGCGGGGTTGCGGCGCTGCAGCGAAAACGGCTCGGCGACAATGCGGTCATGAACGGTCATGGGATGCTCCTCGTGAGGTGACTTGGGGGTGTCTGATTGCTCGGTATCCACCAGTCGCGTCCACGCGGGGTGGTGACATATTCTGGCCAGCGAAACCCGATCGGCGGCTCGTAGTCGCAAAGCGGTGCGATCCAGTTCGAACCGCCGATGCCGCCGCCGGTGCGGGTAACGAACTCGTCCATCGCCGCCTCGCGGGCAGTCTGGTCTTCCAGCAGGCGAAGGGCGGCAAGCGCAATCGTGCGGGAGGCGCAGGCCACCATCGGGTCGATCGTGGCCGAAATACCGCCCAGCGCATTCATCACCCAGGCTGGATAGGGATAGCCGGTCTCCGAACGCAGCGCCGGGCGGGCGACATAGAAGCGCGCCGTCGGCGTATGCCAGCTCATGTCGGTGTAATCGTCGGAGGTCGAATTGACCTGCGAGGGCGGCAGGTCGCGGCGCAGGATCGCTTCCGCCGCCTGCGGCTCGATCAGGCGCTCCAGCTCTTCGATGAACGGCTCGTCGCTCGCCATGCGCCCGGCATTGACCTGCATTTCGCGCGCGACTGCCTTGGCGTCTTCGTCCCAGCGCGGCGGCCCGACCGCCGACAGCGCTTCATAGGCGATCTCGGCCATGGCATGATTGGCAAGTCCCGGTCGTGACTTCGACACCCAATGCCGCTCGGTGCGGCAATCACTCATCGCTGCCGCCGCCTCGGCATTGCGGTCGAGCACCGCGGTGACCTGCTCGGCCATGGCAAGCGTCGGCACGCGGATCATGTACTGAATCTCGGCCAGCCCCGCCGGCAAATTGTCGGCGGTCGCTTGCCCCGCCGTCAGGATCGCCTCGCTGATCGACCAGCCGCCCTGGTGAGGCAGCATGGAATCGCGCAGAGCCTTGGAGGCCATGTACATCATCATCAATGCGTCGTTGGCGCCGGGCGCGCGCGCCGCCGAATGTGCTTGCGGAATGGGTGCAGCACCCGCAGCCAGCGCCCAGCGCTCCGGTTGGTCGCAGATGAAGCGATAGATCATCGCGTAGGCCGCGCCGCAATGCGTGTCCCAGCGCGCCGTGTTGCAGAGCGGCAGCATGTAGAACGGATGAAAGGAGATCATGCCGGCAAGGCCGTCATAATAGCCCTTGGCGGCATGGATCGGCTTTGACCCACGCACCTTTTCCGCCGGCTCGCCGGTGAAGCGCAGCGTGCCTGATATGCCGTGGCGCTGCATCGCGGCCTTGGTCGCCAGCAGCCCGCCGAGGCTCGAAATACCCAGCCCGGAATGCGGGTCGGTGTGGCCGCCGGCCTGGTTGCCAAGTCCCCGGCGCGGACGCTCGACCGTAGCGGCATCCTGGCAATTGCCCGGCACCGCGTCGTATTCGGCGTACATGCCGATGGTCGGGCCGGGGCCGTTGGTCCAATGTGCGCAGAAGGCGGTCGGCATGCCGCCGGAGCCTTCTTCGACAGAAAAGCCTTCGAGTTTCAGTCGCTCGACATACCAGGCGGCGGATTGATATTCCCGCCACGCGGTCTCGCCGTAATCGAAGATGATGCGTGTCCACGCGGACAACAACGGCTGGATGCCGTCGAGACAGGCAAGGGCGGTTGCTTGCGCCGAGGTGGCCACCGGTTTCTCCATGGCATGAGAAGAAAGCAGTGAAGCGGTTCGCTAAAAAGTGATATGTTTTCCCGGTTCGTGCAAATTCGGTTCACCTGAGGTTCCTTGCGTATACCATCCACACAAGCGCTGCGTGCGCTCGACAGCTTCGCCCGCCATGGCAGCGTCTGGCGCGCCGCCGACGAGTTGCACCTGACCCGCAGCGCCGTGAGCCATCAGCTTCGTCTGCTGGAGCGCGATCTCGGCTTCGACCTGCTCGAACGCATCGGCAAGGGCGTGGCGCTGACGCCGCGCGGCCAGCGCTATGCCAGCGACGTGCGCAAGGCGCTCACCGTTTTGGGCGATGCGGTGACGCGGGACGCCGGCACCGGCGTCGGCGGCTCGTTCGCCGTCAGTTGCACGCCCGGCTTCGCCTCGCTGTTCTTGTGCACCCATATCGGCGAGTTCCGGCAGATGTATCCTGACGTGGCGCTGCGCATCCTGACGCCGCGCCGGCTCGACGATGTCAGCAACGCAGATGCCGATGCCTTCATTGCGTTTGGTGTCGGCAATTGGCCGAACCGGGCGGTCGAGCCGCTCTGCGAAATCTCGTTCACGCCGCTCTGCAGCCCGACGCTGCTCAACAAGGTCGGCGGTTTTTCCCGACCGTCGGACGTGCTGCGCGCCAACCTGCTGCATCTCGACGACACCGAGGATTGGGCGCGCTGGCTGGCGCTGTCCAAGGTGGAAAACCCCGACATCGAGGGTGGCATCTTCTTTTCCGACATGAACCTGGTCTTTTCGGCGGCGATTGCCGGCCAGGGCATCGCCATGGGCGACGAACTGACCAGCCGGCGGGCGCTGAGCGAGGGCCGGCTGGTCAGGCCGTTCGACATCGCGATCAAGTCGCCACGCTCTTATTTCCTGGTCTCCGAACACGCCAAGGCTTCGCATCCGGTGCTGGAAGCGTTCGCGGGATGGCTGCGGTCGAAACTCCAGGAGAACCGCATTCTGCCGTATTGAGGGCAAGGCGGCGCCATCTCGCCATAGATGAATGGAATTTGCCGATCACGCGAAAACTATTCGGTTGCGGTGAGCCGGCACCCTGCCTACGATTTCGACAAGCGTTAGGGAAAGGGCAGTATGCAGCAACCCGGCCGTGCCGCAGAGATCAAGGCAATCGGGATCGGCAAGAGCTTCGGCTCGTTCCGTGCGCTGGACAATCTGTCGCTCGATATCGGCCGTGGCGAGTTCCTGACCCTGCTCGGGCCGTCGGGTTCGGGCAAGACCACCTTCCTGATGATCCTTGCGGGCTTCGTGCAGCCGACCGAGGGCAAGCTGTTCAGCGACGGCGTCGACATCACCGACCGACCGGCAGAGCAACGTGCCGCCGGCATGGTGTTCCAGGGCTACGCGCTGTTCCCGCATATGAGCGTCGAAGCCAACATCGCCTTCCCACTCAAGGTGCGCAAGAAACCGGCCGCCGACATCAAGCGCCGTGTCGGCGAGATGATCGAGCGCGTCGGTCTCAAGGGCCACGAGAAGAAACTGCCGGCGCAACTGTCGGGCGGCCAGCAGCAGCGCGTGGCGCTGGCCCGTGCGCTGGTGTTCGAACCTGGCGTGCTGTTGCTCGATGAGCCGTTCTCGGCGCTCGACAAGAGCCTGCGCGGCCAGATGCAGGCCGAGATGAAGCGGCTGCACCAGGAAACCGGAACCACTTTCGTCTTCGTCACCCACGACCAGAGCGAGGCGCTGGCGCTGTCGTCGCGCGTTGCCATCTTCAACCACGGCAAACTGCTGCAGGTCGGAGCGCCCGACGAAGTCTACGACCGGCCGGACAACCGCTTCGTCGCCGAGTTCCTCGGCGAAATCAACATGCTGCCGCTGAAGGGCGTCAAGCCTGCCGGCAATGGCTCGACCGGCCTTTGCGAAGACCGCGCGGTCAGCATGGGCTGCAAGGCCGAACTCGTGCGCGGCGATGCCATCCTGGCGATCCGGCCCGAATACATGTCGATATCGGGCGAGGCGGCGGATGGCGAGAATGGCATCGCCGCTACCGCCACCAACTCCACCTATCTCGGTGCTGCGACGCGGCTCGACCTGACGACACGGCAAGGCGCCAAGGTTACCGTCTCGGTGCCGAACGAGGTGGCGGCCGCAGCGCTCAGCAAGGGCAATTCCGTCTGGCTCACCTGGCCGGCGGAAAAGGGTTTCCTCCTTCCGCATGGAGGGCAATGACGACGGTGTGGCGAGATGTCGCTCCACCGCTTTCCGGCACTATCAACAACAAAAAAGGGGAACTGACATGACACATGACAACAAAAAACAAGCCGTCGAGAGCCTGTCCGCCAGGGCAGGTCGCGGCGAGATCTCGCGCCGGCAGTTCACACAGCTGGCGGCACTCGTGCTGGCCGGCACGCCGATGCTGCTGCGCTCGACAGGTGCCTTTGCGCAGGCCAAGGAACTGGTGCTGGTCAACTGGGGTGGCGATGCCATCACCGCCTATGATGCCGCCTATGGCCAGGCCTTCACCAAGGACACCGGCATCGCCGTCAAGATGGACGGTTCGGGTCCGACCGAAGGCGCCATCGCCGCGCAGTTCAAGAGCGGCGCGCCGACCTGGGATCTCGTCGACGTAGACCCCTTCTCGGCCATCACGCTCGGCGCCCAAGGGGCTCTCGAGCCGATCGATTACAACATCGTCGACAAGAAGAAGATGCGGCCCGGCTTTGGTTGGGAATACGCCGCCTCGACCTATTTCTTCTCCTATGTCATCGCCTATGATTCCGAGAAGTACGGCAAGGACGCGCCGACCGGCATGGCCGATTTCTTCGACGTGAAGAAATTCCCCGGCAAGCGCTCGCTCTACAAATGGGGCGTATCGAGCTGGGAAGCAGCACTTCTGGCCGACGGCATCGCGCCGGCGTCGCTCTACCCGCTCGACCTCAAGCGCGCCCATGACAAGATCGCCGCGTTCAAGGAAAACGTCGTTGCCTATTGGGGTGGCGGCGCCGAAAGCCAGAGCGTGCTGCTCAATGGCGAGGCCTCGATGGCGATCGTCTGGTCGACGCGCGCTTCGCTGATCGAGCAGGATTCGGGCGGCAAGATCAAGTTCATCTGGGATCAGGGACTGATCTCGCCCGGTGCGCTGGCCGTGCTCAAGAACAACCCCGGCGGCAAGGACGCTGCGATGAAGTTCATCGCCAGTGCCCAGGACCCTGAAAAGCAGCTGGTCATGTTCGACAAGCTCGGCCAAGGTCCTGCAAACCCGGCGGCAGACGCGCTGATCACGGCCGACAAGAAGCGCATCAACCCGGTCGATCCCGAGAACATGAAGAAGCAGATCGCGCTCGACATGGACTGGTACGCCAAAAATTACGGGCCGGCGCTCGACGAATACACCAAGATCATCTCGGCCTGATCAGGGCCGGGATAATCGGGTGGACATGAGATCCTATCTCTCCGACAGGATGGGCGCGGCGCTGTTGATGGCGCCGCTGCTCCTGTTTCTTGTCCTGGCCTATGCCTGGCCGTTCCTCGGCGTCGTCAAATGGAGTTTTACGCTGCCGACGCCCGGCCTCGGCCAATATGAGGCGCTGCTCACCGACGATCTGGTGCAGTCGGTGTTCATCCGCACGCTGCGCATCGCGGCGGTCGTCACCGTGGTCTCGGTGGCCGCTGCCTACGCCATCACCGTCGTCTGGGTGCGTGGAACCCCGGCACAGCGCCTGATCGCCGAGTTCTGCATTCTCGTTCCCTTCTGGATTTCCGTGCTGACCCGTGCCTTCGGCTGGGTGGCGCTGCTCTCCAATCGCGGCCTGATCAACACGTGGCTGCAGGCGATCGGCTTCATCTCCGAACCGCTGGCGTTGGTGCGCAACGAATTCGGCGTCATCGTCGGCATGACGCACTTCCTCATTCCTTTCGCCGTTTTTCCGCTGGCATCGGCCATGCGCAGCCTCGACGACCGCGTGCTCCTGGCGGCGCGCGGGCTCGGCTCCAGCCGCATGCGCACCTTCTGGACGGTGTTCGTGCCGATGACGCGCTCCGGCATCATAGGCGCGGCGATGATCGTTTTCGTCTTCTCGCTCGGCTTCTTCGTCACGCCAGCGATCCTTGGCGGCGGCCGCAGCGTCATGATTGCCGAGCTGATCTATCTCAGGATATTCCAGAGCCCGGACTGGGGCTTGGGTGCAGCGATCAGCGTCGTGCTGGTGCTGTTCGTCGGCGCGCTGATGGCGCTCTTGTTCCGATATGTCAGACCGAAGCAGTTGATCTGATGCCGACCTACCGCCCCGGTCCCGTCTCGCTGATCATCGCCGCCTTCGTGGCGCTGTTCCTGCTGATGCCGCTGCTCGCCGTCATCCCGGTGTCGCTGACGCCGAGCCGCATGCTGGCCATGCCGTCGGGCGAACTGTCGCTGCGCCATTACCGGGCGCTGATCGAAGACCCGCGCTGGCTCCAATCGATTCTGCTCTCGATCCGCATCGGTGTCGTCAGCAGCGCCTTTTCAACTGTGCTGGCGCTGTGCTTCAGCCTTGGCGTCTGGATGTTCCAGCCGCGCTTCACCGCGGCCCTGGTCGGCTTCGTGCTACTGCCGATGGTGGTGCCGCCGGTGGTCTCGGCGATCACGCTCTACTTCTTGCTCACCTCGATCTCGGGTTTCAGCGCGTTCTTCGGCTACGACACCTGGCTTGGCGTCGCCATGGCCCATTCGGTGATGACCGTGCCCTTCGCCACGGTGCTGATGCTGGTCTCTCTCAGCCAGCTCGACCGCCGCATCGACCTTGCCGCGCGGGGCTTAGGGGCCACTGTGTGGGAGCGCGCCACCCGCGTCATCATGCCCAACATCAAGTTCGGCATCGTCACCGCCGCACTTCTCTCCTTCGTGCTGTCCTGGGAAGAAATCGGCGTCACCCTGTTCATCACCTCTGTCAACGCCATCACGCTGCCGCGGCTCATGTGGATGGGCTTGCGCGACAACATCGACCCGGCGATCGCGGCATTGTCGGTGATCCTGATCATCATCACCGTGCTGGTGCTGGCGGTGCGCAGTTTCGTGGCCAGGCAGCGCGGAGCCTAGACAAACCGCACCGAGACGCGGCCAAACCTGCCTAGATCGCCGATGACTTCGTCGCCTGCCTCGACGCTTATCGGTGTCACGCAGGTGCCGGTAATCACCACCTGTCCCGGCTGAAGCGCTATGCCCAGGCCCGACAGTTCATTGACGATCCAGGTAAGCGCGATGCGAGGATCGCCCAATACGGCTGCTCCCGATCCGCTATGTTGCGACCTTCCGGAAACGGACGCGATCACGGGGTGCTTTGCAAGATCCACGTCGTGCCAGTCGTCTTCCGCCGCCTCGCCGATGACAAACAGATTGGCGCAGGCATTGTCCGCAATGAGCTGCGGCGCCCCGACGGCGCAGAAATCGTCATACCGTGAGTCCGGGATTTCGATCGCCGGGTGCAAGCTCGCCACGGCTTCCATCGCCTCGGCGATTTCATAGGGTGCCGCACGAGGCGGCAGCTCGCGGCCGAAACGGAAAGCGAACTCGATCTCGGCCACGCGCATCTTGCTCGTCGCCAGGGAAACGGTCCCGCCGATCTCCACCGCTTTCTCGGCCAGGAGACGTCCGGCCATGGGGCCGTCGACGTTGATGTGCCTTTGTCCCGCCAGACTGGTCGCGGCAATCTTCCAGCCGAAAAGCGGAGCCGCCGAGCGATCCATGACATGCGACTGGACAGCGTAACCTTCGAGCCGTGTTTGTGGGCGCAACGCCTCGGGTATGGCGTCGAGACGGGTGCCCTTGTCCCAGTGGCCTACCAACAACCGCGACGCAGCCCTGGTCTTTTCTGCATCGAGCATCATCAGCTTCCGAAATTGCTTCCTGGATCAAAAACGGCAAGGAAACATTGCGTCATGCGACGCTGTATGGAGCGAGAATATGTGACCAGGAATCGAGAGTCCATGTTCACGGCGTGGTGCCCGCGACGGTGGTCTTGGCAAAGCCGCCCTTTCGAGATCATCGGCATCCATCATTCCGATGACGAATCGCCATCGCCTCTGCGCGTCGAATGGCTATATCTGTCAGAACACGCAGAACGCGGACAGCTTCCGAAAAGCAACAGTCGGCAGCGCAGGAACCGGAGGAAAAGACGATGACCGCGCCAGGCGATTTGCAGCAGGCAGTGTTTCTCAGGCTGAGAAGCGACGCATCGCTGTCGGCCTTGTTGGGCGGCGCCGGACTGCTCGAACGGCCAACCGACAACGCCGCTTTTCCGTACGTGACCTGCGGCCATACCTCCGCTTTCGACTGGGATACGGGCATCGAGAACACTGACGATCAGTTGATTACGCTGCATGTCTGGTCGAAAGCCCATGGTGATGCCGAAACGCTAGCCATCATGGCCGCCATCCAGGTGCGCCTTGCCGACGCAGCATTGGTGATCGGCCCTCGCGGCCAGACACGACTGTCGCTGGAATTTGCCGAAGCCCGCCATGACGAGGATCTGCTCGTGCATCACGGGCTGCTGCGTTTTCGCGCGATGACGCAGGAAAATGCCTGATGCGCTTTCAATATGGTCAAAACGGAGTCTAGACTGGACTTTCGCGGGATTTCGCCTGTTCGAGGCGGTGAAATCCCAGGTTGACTGTCTCGCGTTGCAGGGGTGTGGCGAGGATGTTTTCAGCGGCGTTCACCGTTCATTTCACGTTCAGCACCGATGCGTTACAACGCCGGTCATGAAAACGCTTCGCTCCCACTTCCGAACCGCGACACTGGCGCTTTGTGCTGCCGGGCTGTTTGCGTCGCAGGCGATGGCGATGCCGGTCATCGCGCCGCCCGACCTTGCCAGTCCGATCGTACTGGCGGCCTCCGATTGCTACGCCATCGGCCAACAGGTGGCTGAGCAGAATGGCGGAACGCTGGCCAAGGCCTCGCAATCGACGCGCGGCGGTCAGCCTGTCTGTGTCATCGTCGTGCTCGTTCCGGGCAAGGACGGACAACGTCCGCGCCGTTCCGAGATCGTCGTTCCGCTGAACTGATCCAATCAATCTTAGGCTACGTTTCCCAGGCCGCCGGAATCGGCCTATATCTGCCCCAGTTTTCAATCCTACAAAGCTCTTCCATCCGACAAAGCTCTTCAACAGGTATCGAACTCCGCATGCGTGTACTGGTCGTCGAAGATGACAAGGATCTCAATCGGCAGATATCGGATGCGCTGGTCGATGCCGGCTATGTCGTCGACCGCGCCTTCGACGGCGAGGAAGGCCATTTCCTCGGCGACACCGAGCCCTATGACGCGGTCGTGCTCGATATCGGCCTGCCGCAGATGGACGGCATCAGCGTGGTCGAGCGCTGGCGACGCGGCGGCCGCAAGATGCCGGTGCTGATCCTGACGGCGCGCGACCGCTGGAGCGACAAGGTTTCCGGCATCGATGCCGGCGCCGACGACTACGTCACCAAGCCGTTCCACATCGAGGAGGTGCTGGCGAGGCTACGGGCTCTGATCCGGCGCGCTGCCGGCCATGCCTCGTCCGAGCTGACCTGCGGACCGCTGCGCCTCGACACCAAGGCCTCCAAGGCCGATGTCGGCGGCGTGCCGCTGAAGCTGACGTCGCACGAATTCCGCCTGCTTGCCTATCTGATGCACCATATGGGCGAGGTCGTCTCGCGGACCGAACTGGTCGAGCATCTCTACGATCAGGATTTCGACCGCGATTCCAACACCATCGAGGTGTTTGTCGGGCGGCTGCGCAAGAAGATGGGCATCGACATGATCGAAACCGTGCGCGGCATGGGCTACCGCATGCGTGAGCCGGAGGCGTAACTCGGAACCGCTCAAACCAACCGCAAGGACGCCGCTTTCGCTGCGTTTGTGGCCGCGTTCGCTGACGTTCCGCGTCATCGCCTTTTCCACGGTCTGGGCGATCGTGACGCTCGTTGTCATCTTCACCTTGATCACCACCCTATACCGCCAAGCCAGCGAGCGCGGCTTCGACAGCCTGCTTTCGGCGCATCTGTTCAACCTGATCGGTTCGATCGGCATCTCCGACAGCGGTGCGCTGACCGGCGCGCCAGATCTCGGCGACCTCCGGTTCTCGGAGCCGAATTCGGGCTGGTACTGGTCGGTTGAGCCCGCTTCGGAAGGCGTGCATGGCGATCTCCATTCGTCGTCGATGACCACGACGATCCCGTCACCGAGCGTTGCCGAGGTGCCGTTCAACGCGAGCTTCCAGCGCAGCTACGCAGCCGAAGGCATCGACGGCGAGCAACTCGAAGTGTTCGAGAGCGAATTCGTCCTCGACGCCAAGAACCGCGCCGCGCGTTTCCGCGTCATGGGCAACCAGAGCGAACTCGAACAGGAAATCGCCACCTTTCAGCGCCGCCTGCTGACCTATCTCAGCCTGTTCGGCGTCGGCATGATCGCCATCAACGCGATCGCAATCCTGCTCGGCCTGCAGCCGCTGCGCCGGGTCAGGAACGCGCTCGCCATGGTGCGCGAAGGCACCGCCCAGAGGCTCGACGGCCGCTTCCCGGCCGAGATCGAACCGCTTGCCAACGAAACCAATGCGCTGATCGAAAACAACAGGCGCATCGTCGAGCGGTCGCGAACACAGGTCGGCAATCTCGCCCATTCGCTGAAGACGCCGCTGGCGGTACTGCTCAACGAGGGCCGCGCGCTCGGCGGCGCCAAGGGGCAGTTGATCGCCGAACAGGCGGCTTCCATGCAGAAGCAGGTCGAACACTATCTCCAGCGCGCCCGCGTCGCGGCACAACGCGACAGCGTCGTCTACCGCACGCCGGTGACGCCGCTGGTGCAGCGCATGGTGCGGGTTCTGCGGAAGCTCAATCCGCAGACAAATCTGTCGCTGTCGCTGCCGGCGGGCGAGATCGTCTTCGCCGGCGAGCGCGAGGACCTTGAGGAACTGCTGGGCAATCTCCTTGAAAACGCGATGAAATGGGCAAAGAGCGCGGTGCAGGTCTCGATCGTGCCCTTGACCGGCAAGGACGACCCGGCCGGCCTGTTCGAGATCGGCATAGAGGATGACGGTCCGGGCATTCCCGAGGACAAGGCGCGCGAGGCGCTGAAGCGCGGACGGCGTCTGGACGAGACAAAGCCCGGAACAGGTCTGGGCCTGGCCATTGTCGCAGACCTCGTCAACGAGTATGGAGGCGTTCTGGCGCTCGAACGGTCCGGTATGGGCGGATTGAAGGCGGTGGTGCGATTGCGGAGCCTTCAGTGATGTTCACCAGAGCCGATCGACATAGAGGGGCGGGAGATGTTGTTGGCGGCATGTCCATTGGTCCCGCAGCGGCCAGCGGCCAAATTTCCGACAAATATCAATATTATGGCCACGCCGACTTCTCGATGACGCGGCCCCCGGCGCATCCATGGCAGGCTCCAACTCAAGAAAACCGGTTGTTGGCATGAAGATTCGCGTCGCGCTTGTTTCCGCATTGCTGGCTGTTTCCGGCTGCACCACCTTGAGCGGCAAGGGTCCAACCGTGGCAGCGACACCGGCCTCGACACCTCCTTCCAGCGGCAAGGTGACCACGACGATCATTTCGGCGATGGGCGGCGGCCTCATCAGCGGGGCGATCGGCAACGGCCTCAGCGAGACCGAGAAGCGCAGCGCGCTCGAGGCTGAGTACAAAGCGCTGGAATACACGACCAGCGGCCAGAAGGTGACGTGGAAAGGCGCCCAGGCTTCGCGCTACGGCGAGGTGGTTCCGGCCCAGCCCTACCGCGTCGGTTCGCAGGACTGCCGCCAGTACACGCAGACGGTGTTTTCCGGCGGCGCCGGAGTCACGGCGCGCGGAACCGCTTGCCGCAACGCCGATGGCAGCTGGACGCCGCTGACCTGACGACCGTCTGCCGACGATTGGCGGCTGGCGTCGTCAAAGCGTCGCAGCATGCATCTGTTGGCACGGCAGAGCTCTGCCGTTATTGGAAGAACCATGCTGTTCTGGGTCATAGCCGCCATTCTCACGCTGGGTGCAAGCCTGGCGGTGCTGTTGCCGCTGGCCGCCAGCGCGAAGGGCGCGTCGTCGAGCGGCGAACATGATCTCGAAGTCTATCGCGACCAACTGTCCGAGCTTGACCGCGACGCCGCGCGTGGCTTGATCCAGCCGGCCGAAGCGGCCGAAGCCCGCGCCGAGATCGCTCGCCGCATCCTTCGCCTTGACAATGCGGGTACCGCCGGTGGCGCAAACGCGGGCCGAGCGCCGGCCACCGCAAGGCTGGTGGCAACCGTAGCCGTGCTGGCGGTGCCGCTGGTCAGTTGGGGGCTCTATGTCAAGCTTGGCTCTCCCGACCTGCCGTCACAACCGCTCAGCGAGCGGTTGGCCAAGAATCCCGCCGACAGTTCGGTCGACGAACTGGTGGCGCGGGCCGAAGCCCATCTGGCCGCCAATCCCACCGATGGCAGGGGCTGGGACGTGCTTGCCCCGGTCTATCTGCGCATGCAGCGCTTTTCCGACGCGGCGGATGCCTATCGCAACGCCATTCGGCTTGATGGCGACAGCGCCGTTCGCCAGGCCGGTCTCGGAGAGGCGATCGCCGGCGCGGCAGGCGGCATTGTCTCGGCCGATGCCCAGGATGCTTTCGAGGCAGCCCTGAAGCTCGATCCGGCCAATGCGAAGGCCAGTTTCTACCTGGCCATGGCGTTGGCGCAGGAGGGTCGCGCCAAGGAAGCGACCACGGCATGGCAGGCGATGCTGGGCAGATTGCCGCCGGACTCGCCATGGCGCGGTGCCGTCGAGCAGGCGCTGGCCAAGTCCGGCAACCCCGAAGTGGCTTCTGGCGACGCCGCCAACGGCCCCGATGCCGGCGATATCGACGCCGCATCCTCGATGTCGCCGCAGGATCGGGAAGCCATGATCAACACCATGGTTGCCGGCCTTGACGACAAACTGCGGCAAAATCCGCACGACCCGGAAGGATGGATGCGGCTCGTTCGTTCCTATGTCGTGCTTGGCAAGGCCGATCAGGCGCGTGAGGCGCTCGGTCGCGCCATTGCCGTCTTTGGGGCCGACAGTGACCAGGCGAAGAAGTTCACCGCCTTTGCCGCTTCGCTTGGGCTTGCGGCGACGGAGTAGAACAAGACATGACGCGCAAGCAGAAACGATTGTCGGTGATCGCGGGCGGCCTGGTCTTCCTGGGTGCCGCGACCGGGCTGACTTTCTACGCGCTTGGCCAGAAGGCCTCCTATTTCTACATGCCGGCCGATCTCACCACGGCAAGCGTCCAGCCTGGCCAGCGCATCCGGTTGGGTGGATTGGTCGAAAAAGGCACGATCCAGCGCGGGCAGGGGGCCACGGTCGGCTTTTCGGTCACCGACACGCACAAATCGGTCAAGGTCACCTATACCGGCATCCTGCCCGACCTTTTCCGCGAAGAGCAGGGCGTCATCACCGAGGGTAGTTTCGGCCCGGACGGGGTTTTTGTTGCCGATAGCGTGCTGGCCAAGCATGATGAGCGCTATATGCCCAAGGAGGTTGCGGACGGCCTCAAGGCCAAGGGCGTGTGGCAGGAGAGCAAGAGTGAATAGCTCCGGCAGGAGAGCGACAGTGGATCACGGGCATGGTTGAAACCGGACATTTCGCCCTCGTCCTGGCGTTTGCGCTTTCGCTGGTGCAGACGCTCGTGCCGCTGTTTGGCGCACGCCTGAACAACCAGCGCCTGATGGCCGTCGGGGGTCCGGTCGCGGTGACCGGCTTCGCCTTGACGGCGCTGTCTTTCGCAGCGCTGGCGAGTGCCTATGCGAGCTCCGATTTCTCGGTGGCAAGCGTGTGGGAAAACTCGCATTCCTTGCAGCCGTTGATCTACAAGATCACCGGAACCTGGGGCAATCATGAAGGCTCGATGCTGCTTTGGGTGTTGATCCTGACCTTCTTCGGCGCACTCGTCGCCGCTTTCGGCTCCAACCTGCCGGCGACGCTGCGCGCCAATGTGCTTGCGGTGCAAGGCGCCATCGGCGCCGCCTTCTTCCTGTTCATCCTGGCGACGTCCAATCCGTTCATCCGGCTCAACCCGGCGCCGATCGAAGGCCGCGATCTCAACCCGATCCTGCAGGATCTCGGCCTCGCCATCCACCCGCCGTTCCTCTATCTCGGCTATGTCGGCTTCTCGATCTGTTTTTCCTTCTCGGTCGCCGCTCTCATCGAAGGCCGCATCGACGCGTCCTGGGCGCGCTGGGTGCGGCCGTGGACGCTGGTCGCCTGGATGTTCCTGACCGGCGGCATCGCCATGGGATCGTACTGGGCCTATTATGAACTTGGCTGGGGCGGTTTCTGGTTCTGGGATCCAGTCGAGAACGCGTCTTTCATGCCGTGGCTGGCGGGCACCGCGCTGCTCCATTCGGCCATTGTCATGGAAAAGCGCTCGGCGCTGAAGATCTGGACGCTGCTGCTCGCCATCCTGACCTTTTCGCTGTCGCTGCTCGGCACCTTCCTCGTGCGTTCGGGCGTGCTGACCTCGGTGCATGCCTTTGCAACCGATCCGACCCGGGGCGTGTTTATCCTGTGCATCCTGACGTTGTTTATCGGCGGCTCGCTGGCGCTGTTTGCGCTGCGCGCTTCCCGGTTGACGACCGGCGGCCTGTTCCACCCGATTTCCCGAGAAGGGGCACTCGTCCTCAACAATCTGTTCCTGACCACGGCGACGGCGACCGTGCTTGTCGGCACACTCTATCCGCTCGCTGTCGAAGCCTTTTCAGCCGACAAGATCTCGGTCGGCGCGCCGTTCTTCAATCTCACCTTCGGGCCGCTGATGGTGCCGCTGCTGCTCGTGGTTCCGTTCGGGCCGTTGCTGGCCTGGAAGCGCGGCGATGTCTTCGCCGTCGCGCAGCGCCTGATGGTGGCCTTTGCTGCGGCACTGCTGGCGACGCTGGTCACCGCTCTGTTCATCGACGGCGGCTCGGTGTTCGCAGCCCTGGGCGTAGGCCTTGCCGTCTGGCTGATCCTTGGCGCGCTCACCGATCTCGCCGTCAAATCCGGCTTTCGGACCGTCGCAACGGGGATCATGGTCCGGCGCTTGCTCGGCTTGCCGCGCTCGGTCTTCGGCACAGCCTTCGCTCACCTCGGCCTCGGCCTGACCACGCTCGGCATCGTCGGCACACTTTGCTTCGGCACCGAGAAGATCCTGTCGATGCATGCCGGCGAGACCGTCGAACTGTCCGGCCATACGCTGCGTTTCGTCGGGCTTTATCCGGCCCAGGGACCGAATTACAGCGAGGATCGCGGCCGCTTCGAGCTGATCGGCGTCAGCGGCAGCCCTGTTGGCGAAATCAGCTCCGCCAAGCGGTTTTATCCGGTGCGGCAGATGACGACGACGGAATCCGGCATCAGGACGATCGGTTTCTCGCAGCTCTACATCTCGCTCGGCGACGAGGGCAAAGACGGTTCGGTCGTCGTGCGTTTGTGGTGGAAGCCGCTGGTGACGTTGATCTGGGGCGGTGGCCTGATGATGATGGCGGGCGCGGCGATGTCGCTGATGGACCGGCGCCTGCGCGTCGGCGCGCCGTCGCGACGGCGCAAGCAGGCGAGCGTGGTGCCATCCGCGACCCTGCCATGAACGCACGGCTTTCGCTGACCTCCATTATCCTGCTGCTGGCGCTGTTTTTTGCCGGCACGGCCTTGGCGGTGAAGCCTGACGAGATGCTGCCTGATCCTGCACTTGAGGCGCGGGCTCGGGCGCTTTCGGAAGGCTTGCGCTGCATGGTCTGCCAGAACCAGTCGATCGACGAATCCGATGCCGACCTTGCCCGCGACCTGCGCGTCCTCGTGCGTCAGCGCCTCGTCGCCGGCGACACTGACCAGCAGGTCATGGACTACGTGGTCTCGCGCTATGGCGAGTTCGTGCTGCTCAAGCCGCGTTTCGACCTGCGCAATGCATTGCTGTGGGGCACGCCTGTCCTGCTGTTGCTGGTGGGAGGCGTTTTCATCGTGCTGACCGCGCGGTCGCGTCGCTCGACGGCAACCAATGCGCTGACCACTGAGGAACAGGCGGCGCTGGACAAGATACTAGGCAATTAGCTCGGCCATTCCTCCGAGGGCCAGTCCCGCGACGTGTGAATGACGCGCAGGATAACGACGCACTGACGGCCAGCGATCGGGCGCAACTCATAAGCAATGATGTACGGCGGGCGGCCGATGAACGTCTCATATGTGCCTGTTACCCGGCCTGGCCGGCCCGTCGCCATATCACCAAGGCCTCGGCCCATTTCACGAATACGATCCGCCAGGCGTGCTTGCTGTCATTTATGAAAGCCTTGTGCTGAGTTGTGTACAAGATAGCGCATAGGGCATCGCGGCCAACGGGTTTGTGCGTCTCCCGACCCCAAAACATTACCAAAGTTTCATGTGTCGGAAATGGCGCTGTAATGTGCGCCACTCTAATTCTCTTGCTTGAGGATGCCCATCAGCAGCGTCCATTTGGAAAGAGGATACGAGATCCATGAATATTGCCCCCCGTTCATATTCCGTCACCCGCAAGCGTCTCATGGCTGCCGTCGCGTCTGTAGCCGTGGCCGGTGCGATCGGCGTCGGTGCGCTGACCAGCGGAACCAGCCCTGTTCTGGCCGATGCCGTGCGCGTCGAGGCGCCGCAGGTACCGGGCTTCGCCGATGTCGTCGAGCGGGTTTCTCCCGCTGTTGTCAGCGTCAAGGTCAAGGCCAAGATCAGCCCGGCCGCCGATGACGGCTCGGACCCGTCCGACGATCAGGATGGCATGAACAACCTGCCCAACAATCCGCAACTGCGCCGCTTCTTCAAGGAATTCCGTGGATTTGGTGATCAGGACGGCCAGGGTGGCGGCAACAGGCGCTTCAGCCATCGCGACCGCAACAACGACCAGCCGCGGCCGGTTGCACAAGGTTCCGGCTTCTTCATCTCGGATGACGGCTATCTCGTCACCAACAACCACGTCGTTTCGGAAGGCTCGGCCTTCACCGTGGTGATGAATGACGGCAAGGAACTCGACGCCAAGCTGATCGGCACCGACCCGCGCACCGATCTCGCCGTGCTCAAGGTCGATGGCGTCGGCAAGTTTACCTATGTCGACTTCGCCGATGACTCCAAGGTTCGCGTCGGCGACTGGGTGGTGGCCGTCGGCAATCCGTTCGGCCTTGGTGGCACCGTCACCGCCGGCATCGTCTCCGCCCGCGGCCGCGACATCGGCGCTGGCCCTTATGACGACTTCATCCAGATCGACGCATCGGTCAACCGCGGCAATTCTGGCGGCCCGACCTTCAACCTCAACGGCCAGGTCGTCGGCATCAACACCGCGATCTTCTCGCCGTCCGGCGGCAGCGTCGGCATCGCCTTCGACATTCCCGCTTCGACCGCCAAGCAGGTCGTTCAGGACCTGATGAAGAGCGGTTCCGTTCAGCGCGGCTGGCTCGGTGTCGAAATCCAGCCGGTCACCTCCGACATCGCTGAGTCGCTTGGTCTGAAGTCCAACAACGGCGCACTGGTTTCCAGTGCCCAGGACGATGGTCCCGGCAAGAAGGCGGGCATCACGGCCGGTGACGTGATCACCCAGGTCAACGGCAAGGACGTCGCTTCGCCGAAGGAACTGGCACGGCTGATCGGCGCCTACTCGCCTGGCAAATCGGTTGACGTCACCGTGTGGCGCGACGGCAAGAGCCAGACGGTCAAGGTCGATCTCGGCAAACTGCCCTCGAGCGACAAGCAGGCCTCTGTCGACCAGTCGCAGCCTGCCGCTCCGGCAAAGCCCGACACGCTGGCCGATCTCGGCCTGACCGTCACCAAGTCCGAAAACGGCAAGGGGCTGGTGGTGACCGACGTCGATCCCGACAGCGATGCTGCCGATCGCGGCATCCAGCCGGGCGACGTCATCACATCGGTCAATTCGACCGAAGTGAACGGCACCGACGACGTCACCAAGGCGATGACCGAAGCGGTCAAATCCGGCCGCAAGGCAGTGCTGATGCAGATCACCCGCGACGACACCAATCGTTTCGTCGCGCTGCCCGTCGCCAAGGGCTGAGGTCGGCTCCGGAGCGTTCTCTCGGCCTTCCGAGACGGGTGAGGGCGTTCCGGCGGCAAGTTGGACTTTTCCAGTGCGCCGGTTCAACACCCCCGAGCCGCCGTACGGGAAAGCATGGAGGAGCGCGCGTTAGTCAGTCATCGCGCCTTCCCCCGGCGGCAGCGGGCTTCCCATCGCCCGCTGCCGCACAATTTCAAAAGCGCTTCAACGATCCGATGCCAACGACATCGGCAGCGAGCAGCTTTATCGCGCACTGCTTCGAGCGATCTCGGTCGCGATGCGCTTTGGCAAAGGCCACAATGCAGATGTCTGCCACTCAACCTTCCGGCGAAATCGCGTATAACAGCCCTATGAAGATTCTCGTCATAGAAGACGATCGCGAGGCTGCGGATTACTTGCAGAAAGCCTTTGCCGAGGCCGGTCACACCGCGCATGTCGCCGGTGACGGCGAAACCGGCTTTGCGCTCGCCGACGCCGGCGACTACGACGTGATGGTGATCGACCGGATGATGCCGCGTCGCGACGGCCTGTCGGTCATTGCCGGTCTCAGGTCCAGGGGCAACACGACGCCGGTGCTGATCCTGTCGGCGCTCGGCGAGGTCGATGACCGGGTCACGGGTTTGCGCGCCGGCGGCGACGATTACCTGACAAAGCCCTATGCCTTCTCCGAGCTTCTCGCCCGCGTCGAGGTGCTGAACCGGCGCGCCAGTGCCAAGGAAGCGGAAACCGTCTACCGCGTCGGCGATCTCGAACTCGACAGGCTGTCGCATTCGGTCCGCCGTGCGTCACGCGAGATAACGCTGCAGCCGCGTGAGTTCCGCTTGCTCGAATATCTGATGCGGCATGCCGGCCAGGTGGTGACGCGCACCATGCTGCTGGAAAATGTCTGGGACTACCATTTCGATCCGCAGACCAATGTCATCGACGTCCATGTCTCCCGGCTGCGCGGCAAGATAGAGAAGGGCTTCGACAAGCCCATCCTGCATACGGTTCGCGGCGCCGGCTATATGCTGAAGAGTGGTTAGCTGCGGCATGGCTCTTTCCGTGCCCGCCATCATGAAGACGACGGCAGCGCGGCTTTCGGCGCTCTACTTCCTGCTCTTCGCGCTCTGCGCGGTGGCGCTCGTCTTCTACATGACCTCGCTGTCGGCGCGAATGCTGACCGCGCAGACGCAGGAGACCATCAATGACGAAGTGCTCGGCCTTGCCCGCGCCTATCAGCGCGGTGGCCTGCCGGTACTGGTCCGCGTGGTCGAAGCGCGCTCGCGCCAGCCCGGCGCAAACCTTTACCTGATCGCCGACGCCAACGGCCAGATCCTGACCGGCAACGTGCAGAGCCTCGAACCTGGCGTTCTCGAAACCGAAGGCTGGACCAGCAGTCCGTTCTCTTATCAGCGCTTTGGCGAGGGAGAGCTCGAGCGCCTGCGCAACCTTCCCGCCGAGCAGGGTACCACCACCCAATCCGAGCAGAACGATGCGCAGGCGCAGGGCGAAAAAGGCCACAACGCCATTGCGCTGGTGCTGCGGCTGCCGAACCAGATGATCATGCTGGTCGGCCGCGACCTTGGCGAGCCGGAACGGTTTCGTGCCGTCATCCGCCGTGCGCTGATGCTGGCGCTCGGCATGATGGGGCTGGGCGGATTGCTGATCTGGTTTTTTGTCGGCCGCGCTGCGCTGAAGCGCATCGACAGCGTGTCGGAAGCCAGCCGTCGCATCATGGGCGGCGATCTGTCGGGCAGGCTGCCGGTGACGGGGGTTGGCGACGAGTTCGACCGGCTCTCCGAAAATCTCAATGCCATGCTGGCCAGGATCGCCACGCTGAACGAAGGCTTGAAGCAGGTTTCCGACAACATCGCGCATGATCTGAAGACGCCGCTGACCCGGCTGCGCAACCGGGCCGAAGCGACGCTTTCGGGCAAGCAAAAGCCCACCGACTACCGGCAGGCGCTGGAAGGCACCATCGCCGAGTCGGACCAGTTGATAAAAACCTTCAACGCCATCCTGATGATCTCCCGGCTGGAGGCTGGCTACTCGTCTGAAAATACGAACCGCGTCGATCTTGCGGAAGCCGTACGCGATGTCGTCGAGCTCTATGAGCCGGTGGCGGAAGAGGCGGGCGTGTCGCTGGAAGCAGACGCGCACGAGGCGGTGTCCGTCAACGGCAACCGCGAACTGATCGGTCAGGCGCTGTCGAACATCGTCGACAACGCCATCAAATATTCCACCGGCGCCAATGCCCAGCCGGCGGTGCGCGTCACGCTCGAGCGAACCGGTGCGGACGTTCGCCTGTCGGTTGCCGACAATGGCCACGGCATTCCCGACGATGGCGACCGCGCGCGTGCCACGGAACGTTTCGTGCGGCTGGAGAAGAGCCGTTCGCAACCGGGTTCCGGTCTTGGCCTCAGCCTCGCCAAGGCGGTCATGACATTCCACAATGGCCGGCTTGAACTCTTGCCTGGCAATCCTGGACTATCCGTGGTCATGAGTTTCCCGGTTCGGGAGGATCACTGATGAGCACGACTGCGAGAGCGAAAGATTGGCTGCTGAAGCCGGCGGCCAGGCTTGTTCCGCTGGACGAGGACCGTGCGCGGCTGGAACTGGCCGAGATCGCGTCCGCCGCACGCGAAGAAGGGCTGACGCGGCTGGCCAAGTTTCTGGCCGGCAAAGGGGAGGGCCAGGATTTCCTCGCCGCCGTCTTCGATCTGTCGCCGTTCCTGCGCGATACGGCACGTCGCCGGCCGCAAATCCTGGACGGGCTGTTCGAGCAGACAATCGAGGCTCGGCTGAAAGCGATCGGCGCCGCCATAGACCTGGCGCATTTGGCGGAGACCCTTTCGGAATCCGGCCTGATGATGGAGCTGCGCCAGTGGAAGGCGGAGGCGCATTTCCTCATCGCGCTGGCCGATCTTGCCGGCGAGGCCGAAACGGCGCTGACGGTCCGGCGGTTGAGCGACCTCGCTGACGCCTGTACCCGTGCCGCCGTCGACTTCCTGCTGCGCGACGCGCACGGCCAGGGCAAACTCAAACTGCCGGATGTCGACAACCCGTCGAAACAGTCGGGTTGGATCCTGCTCGGCATGGGCAAGCTCGGGGCACATGAGCTGAATTTTTCCTCGGACATCGATCTGGTGGTTTTCTTCGATCCGGAAGCACCGGCGGTCGTCGACCCGCTCGACGCCACCGAATTGTTTTCGCGGCTGACGCGCCGCCTGGTTCGCATCCTGCAGGACCGCACCGAGCACGGATATGTCTTCCGCACCGATCTGAGGCTGCGCCCCGACCCCGGTTCGACACCGCTGGCGATCCCGGTTGAGGCGGCACTGCGCTACTATGAGGCGCGCGGCCAGAACTGGGAGCGCGCCGCCATGATCAAGGCACGTCCGGTGGCTGGCGATCTGGCCGCGGGCGCTACCTTCCTCAAGGAGCTTCAGCCCTATATCTGGCGCAAATACATGGATTACGCGGCGATTGCCGACGTCCATTCGATCAAGCGTCAGATCCACGCCCACAAGGGCCATGGTGAGATCGCGGTCAAGGGCCACAACGTCAAGCTCGGCCGCGGCGGCATTCGCGAGATCGAGTTCTTCGTCCAGACCCAGCAGCTTATCGCCGGCGGACGCTTCCCTGAACTGCGTGGCCGCGAGACCGTGCCGATGCTCGGCGAGCTTGCGACACGCGGCTGGATCACCACCGAGGCGCGCGATGCGCTCGCCCGCCAGTACTGGTTCCTGCGCCGCGTCGAACATGCCGTGCAGATGGTTGCCGACGAGCAGACCCACACGCTGCCGGAAGATGATGAAGGCTTGGAGCGCATCGCCCGCATGCTCGCCTTTGCCGATGCTTCTGCCTTTTCCCAGGCGTTTCGCGCCTCGTTGCAGCAGGTCGAACGCCACTACGCGGCACTGTTCGAAACAGCACCCGAACTGTCGACAGGCATCGGCAATCTCGTCTTCACCGGCGATGTCGACGATCCCGATACGCTGCAGACCTTGCACGGCCTCGGCTTCCAGCGGCCAAGCGACATCTGCCGCGTCATCCGAGGCTGGCATTTCGGTCGCTATCGCGTCACCCAGTCGGCGGAGGCGCGCGAGCGGCTGACGGAATTGACGCCGGCGCTGCTGCGCTCCTTCGGCCAGACGCGCCGGGCCGACGAAGCGCTGATGCGCTTCGACGAATTTCTCGCCGGCCTGCCGGCCGGCATCCAGCTGTTTTCCCTGCTGCAGTCCAATCCGGCCCTGCTCAAGCTCCTGGCAACGATCATGGGTGCGGCGCCCCGGCTGGCGGCGATCATCACCCGCCGGCCGCATGTCTTCGATGGTCTGCTCGACCCGGCCTTGCTGACGGAGCTACCGGACCGCGCCTATCTGTCGGCACGGCTTTCCGCCTTTGTCGAGGGCGACCGGCTTTATGAGGACGTGCTCGACCGGCTGCGCATTTTTGCTTCCGAGCAGAAATTCCTGATCGGCGTCCGGCTGCTCGCCGGCTCGATCGATCCGGCGCGCGCCGGCCGCGCCTTCTCCGATCTGGCGGATCTCACCATCGAGGCTGCGTTGCAGGCGGTGACGGCCGAATTCGCGGCGCGCCACGGCACCATTGCCGGCGGCGTGGTTGCGCTGCTCGGCATGGGCAAGCTCGGCAGCCGCGAGCTGACCGCCGGATCGGATGTCGACCTGATCCTGCTTTACGACCACGCGCCGGACGCCGAGGAGTCCGATGGCGACAAGCCGCTGGCGCCTTCGCATTACTACACCCGCATGACGCAGCGGCTGATCGCAGCTGTGTCGGCGCCGACGGCGGAGGGCGTGCTCTACGAACTCGACCTGCGCCTGCGGCCATCAGGCAACAAGGGTCCTGTGGCGACCCATATCGATGCCTTCAAGAAATACCAGCGCCAGGAAGCCTGGACCTGGGAGCACATGGCGTTGGCACGCGCGCGCGCCATAGCTGGCGACGCCAGCCTGTGCAGTGAGGTTGAAGCGGAAGTGGCGGCGGTGCTTGGTCAGCCGCGCGACGCCGCAAAGGTGATGGCCGAGGCCTCGGAGATGCGGGCTATGATCGAGAAGGAAAAGCCGCCGCGCGACCTGTGGGACATCAAGCTGATCCCCGGCGGCCTGATCGATCTCGAATTCATCGCCCAAGTCGCTGTCATCACCGGGCAGGTAGGCGCCGGGCCGCGCGTTACCGGTACCGCCGAAATCCTTTCGCGCCTGTCACCGGGCTTCGCCAATGCCGGGGCGAGGCAGGAGCTTTTCGACGCCTATGCGCTCTATCTGGCGCTGACCCAGATGACGCGGCTGTGCCTTACCGGAGCCTTCGAGCGCGACGACGTTCCGCCGGGGCTTTCGGATCTGCTTCTGGCGGTGACCGACCTGCCGGATTTCGGTGTGCTCGAAGCACACCTCAAGGAGACGTCGCAGAAGGTCAGGAAGGATTTCGACCTTTTGCTTCGTGCGGGATGACCGGGAAGCGATCGTCCCTTGGAATCGGGGACGTTTCGTGGTCCTCCAGTCTCATGCAGCTACTCTGTTCGCCGAATCTGCTGCAGCGCCCGGCTTGCGTGAGACTGCAAAATCCGGTCGCGCAGATAGGCATAGAAACGCGGCGGCAGCATGCCATAGTCGAATCGGGACGGTTTGCTCCCCGCGATAGGCCTGAGATCGGGACCCGGCCAGAGGAAATGATTGGTTTCGGTGACGACGATCCATGATGGCGTGTCATCGAGGCCGAGATAGGCTTTGAGGGGCGCAGGTATTTCTACTGCATCGGCAGGATCTGCTGGTGGCGAGTGTGTGACCGGAACGACCGTTATGACTTCACGGCCCTCCACGACCGCGCGGCGACAATGGCGCATGATCGGTTTTTGCGACCTTCTTCGGCACCCTTTTCGTGTTCTCTCACCCAGAGGTAAGAATAGGAAATCACCAGACCCGGGATAGGTTTGGGCAGGCTCACGGTGTCCAGTCTTTGAGCATTGCATCAAGCCCGGCATATTCGCTCGATACGGCGCTTTCGGCGATGGCGTTAAGCGTCTCGTCGTCCAGCTCTTCCACAGGACGGGCGACCCGTCCCTTGACCAAGACCTCGAACATCGCCGCCGACAGGAGTACCGTGTGGGTCCGGCCATTCTTTGTGATTGCGACCGGCGCACGCTGGGCAGCATCCTGAAAACGCCCGACATTCTGCTGGAATTCCGTTGAAGTCACTCGCATGACAAGGCCTTTCTTTTTTATCCAAAATAGATAAAATAGATAACTTTGTCAAAGCGTTTCACCTCGCGTCCACGAGGTGGATCAGGCCTGGGATGGTGATAAAAACTTCACGCTGCAACCTTGACGGCCAGCACGCTCTTCTTCACCGGAATGCGCACCGACACGATAGTGCCGACACCTTCGCTCGACCGGATCTTCAGCGCGCCGCCCTGAAGCTCGGCCAGCGAACGTGAGATGGCAAGGCCAAGGCCGGACCCGGCATGGCTCTTGGAGAACTGGTTCTGCACCTGTTCGAACGGCCGTCCGAGCTTTCCGAGCGCCTCCTTGGGGATGCCGCAGCCATTGTCCTCGATCGTCAGCACCAGCGCGCCGGATGTGTTGCGGGCCCTGACCGATATGTGGCCGCCGTGGCCGGTGAACTTCACCGCATTGGACAAAAGGTTGATGACGATCTGCTTGATCGCACGGCGATCGGCGACCAGCGTCAGCGCATCGGCAATGCGCGTTTCCACGGAGATGGCCTTTTGCGCCGCCTGCAGCGAAACGACGCGTACGGTTTCGCTGATCAGCGGGCCGAGGTCGATCTCTTCCCGGTCCAGAGAGAACTGGCCGGCCTCGATCTTGGACATGTCGAGAATATCGTTGATGACGCCCAGCAGGTACTTGCCGCTGCTGTTGATGTCGGTGGCATATTCCTCGTAGCGCTCCGATCCGAGCGGGCCGAACAGCCCTTGTTCCATCAGTTCGGAGAAGCCGATGATGGCGTTCAGCGGCGTGCGCAACTCATGCGACATGTTGGCCAGGAATTCGGATTTGGCCCGGTTCGCCGCTTCGGCCCGTTCGGTTTCCTTCATGTATTTGCGGTTGAGGTCGACCAGTTCGCGCGAACGCTCCTCTTCGGCCCGCCGCGCGAGGCTGAGATCATGGATCGTTGCCATCAGCCGTCGCTCACTGTCGACCAGCTTCTCCTGGTGCAGCTTGATCTGGGTGATGTCGGAACCGACCGAGACGATGCCGCCGTCCCGGGTCTTCAGTTCGTTGACCTGCAGCCAGCGGCCATCGGCCAACTGCCGCTCGAAAGTGGCGCCGCCCTGCAGGCCGCTGGTGTGGGCAAGCCGCCTTTCGGAAGCAAAGGCCAGCATGCGTTCTTCCAGAGCCGCGCGCGCGGTGCCCGGCATCACGTCGCGGTCCGAAAGCCCGTTGTCCTGCTGGTATTTGGAATTGCACATGATCAGGTGCTGCGTCGAATCCCACAGCACGAAGGATTCGTTGATGTTCTCGATCGCCGTTCTGAGGCGAAGGTCGGCAGCCTCGGAACGCAGCGCCAGATGACGCTGTTCGGTGACGTCGACGGCGATGCCGATCAGCTGGATCTCCGGCGCTTCCGGATCGATGACCTGTGCCCGCGCGCGCATCCAGACCCATTGGCCATCGGCATGGCGCATGCGGAACACCTGATCGATGTGATCGATCTCGCGAGCGACGATTCTGTTGGCGAGCTCGAACAGGTCGCCGTCCTCGGGATGGATGATCTGATCGACCTCGCCGAAGGACAGCATCGTTTCGCAAGGCTTGTAGCCGAGCATGTCGTACATCGAGCGCGACCAGTACATCTTGCCGCGCACCATGTCCCAGTCCCACAGGCCGCAGCGGCCGCGAACCAGCGCCATGTCGATGCGCTGATGCGCTTCGAGGTAGATGCGGTCGGCCGCCTGCGCACGTGCCGCCTGGCCGAAATAGGCATAGAGGATGACGATCAGCACACCGGCCGTCAGCACGAACAGGGTGACGTTCAGCGAAACGGTCTTGCGCCAGGCATCGAAAACCGCGTCCTGTGGCACCAGGGCCGCCGATGCACCCTTTCCGCCATTCGCCAGGCTGACCGCGGCGTACCAATCCCGTCCGTCGATGTTGACGTCCATGACGCCCGCACGATCGCCGAACATGAACAAGGGCTGGCCGCCCTCGACGAGGCCGTCCAGAGAATGGCCCTGCCATGGCATCGAGCGTGGCGTCACCGCGACGATCTTGAAAGCGCTGTCGGTGATGACAAGCACATGGCTGCGGCCCATCGCGCCCTGACGGCTGGTGGTCTCCAGCAGATCCTGTATGGCGCCGGGCACCGTTTCCGAGGTGGTGGCGAGCGAACTGGCCAGCTGGCCCGCCGCCAGCGTCAGGATCGCCTTGGCATTGCGCTCGACATCGTCGCGCTCGTTCATCAGCGACAGCACGCGCAGCGCCGCGATGACGATCAGGAAGGTGATGATGAGGACGGGTATTGATCGGCGCAGCAGCGGCTCGGCGGCCAGAAGCCGCCGGTAGGCCGGTTCGGCGATGAGTCGCGTATTCCCGGCAAGACCGTCGCCGCGCGTCTCACGATGCGCAAAAACCGTCCCTCCGGGCGCGCCCCACGCGTCCGCCTTCGCCATAAATGGCACTCCCCGAATTTGCCTATGCTGCTTGGTGATCCGGCAAACGCCGCACTTCCGAATCGTCAGTAAAGAATCAAAGGTGATTCGCCTTGTCCAGTGGTCCGGCGAAAAAAGATTAAAAATCGACTAAAATAATGGGCTTTCGCTGGCGCAGCGCCTAACGGAAGCCGCTGCTGGCAGGTCCTGGTTGAAATTCACCAGCTTGGCGGCGTGCACGGATCTCCCTTCTGCCACAAGGGGAGAAGGAAGAGAGCGGCTAAGCCAGCGTGCGCTCGACAATATCCCGCAGATCCGCCGACAGGTTTTCGGCGCCGGCGATCGAGAGCAGCGCTTCCCTGGCCTTCGCCTGCCGCAAGGGTTCGAGCGAACGCCAGGATCTGAGCGCCGTCGCCAGCCTTGCCGCCACTTGCGGGTTGCGCTTTTCAACCTCGAGGACGGTTTGAGCAAAGAACCAGTAGCCTTCGCCGTCGGCCCGGTGGAAGCCGGTCTGATTGGCGCTGGAGAAGGTGCCGATCAGCGAGCGCACCCGGTTCGGATTGCCCATCGAGAAGGCCGGGTGGTTGGTCAAGGCCTTCACGGTGTCGACGGTTTGCGGCCCCGGTACGCTGGCCTGGATCTGGAACCATTTGTCCATGATCAGCGGGTCGGACCCGTAGGTCGTCTCGAAAGCCGCCAGCGCCTCGACCGCCTCGGGCGAACCGTGGTGACGATGCGCGAGCACGGCAAGTGCTGCCGCGCGGTCGGTCATGTTGGTCGCGGACTGGAAATGCCCGGCAGCGAGTTCCGCTCCGCCCGGCTGCAGCGACAGATAATCCAGCAGGGTGTTGCGCAAGGCGCGTCGCCCGGCGCTTGCCGCGTCGGGGCTGAACGCTTCTCTGTCGGCAAGGCTGAGGTAGAGGCCCGAAAAAACGTCCCGGTTCGCAGTGCCGATCGCCAGCGCCAGTGCCTCGCGAGCCGCATAGATGGCATCGGGGTCGATGTTCCTGCCGATGTCGCGGGCAATGTCGGCTTCGCCGGGCAGGGCCAGCGCCAATGCCCGATAGGCCGGCTCCAGCGTCTCGTCGCCGGCAATGCTGCCGGCGAGTTCGATCAGCCGCGGCGCAAAGGCCGGCTGCTTGCCGCCGAGGATCTCGCGGAACGCTGATATCAGCGCATCGGTCAACAATGTGTTGAAAGCCTGCCAGCGCGAGAAGGCGTCGCCGTCGTGGCGGGCGAGGAAGAACTGGTCGTCGGCTTTCTGCTCGACGGACAATGTCACCGGCGCCGAAAAGCCGCGGTTGAGCGACACGGCCGGGCGCTCGGTGACGCCTGAAAACCGCACCATGTGGCGACGCTTGCGGATATGGATGACGCCGTCCTCGACGCTGGCGCCCTCGACGCTACTATACGGCACAGGCTTGCCGCCGGCGCCGATCAGCCCGAAAGCGAGCGGGATGTGCATCAGCCGCTTGCGGCTTTCGGAGGGTGTCGGCGGCACCGACTGCTCGATTTCGAGCGTGAACTCCTGCGCGGCCGGATTGTGCGTCGAACTGATCGTCAGGTTCGGCGTTCCCGCCTGATGATACCAGAGCGCGAACTGCGACAGGTCGCGGCCGGACGCATCCTCGAACACCTTGATGAAATCCTCGATCGTCGCCGCGTCACCGTCGTGCCGCTCGAAATAGAGGTCCATGCCGGCGCGAAACACGTCGGCACCGAGAATTGTGCGGATCATGCGCACCACTTCGGAGCCCTTCTCGTAGACCGTCGCGGTGTAGAAATTGTTGATCTCGCGGTAGCGGCGCGGCCGCACCGGATGCGCCAGTGGGCCCTGGTCCTCTGGAAACTGGTGGGCGCGCAAGGTCCGCACCTCGGCAATACGCTTGACCGCGCGCGAGCGCTGGTCGGCGGAGAATTCGTGGTCGCGGAAAACCGTCAGGCCTTCCTTCAGGCAGAGCTGGAACCAGTCGCGGCAAGTGATTCTGTTGCCTGTCCAATTGTGGAAATACTCATGCGCTATGATCGCCTCGATATTGGCGAAATCGGCGTCCGTCGCGGTCTCCCGGTCGGCCAGCACATATTTGTCGTTGAAGATGTTGAGGCCCTTGTTCTCCATCGCGCCCATGTTGAAGTCCGACACGGCGACGATGTTGAAGACGTCGAGATCGTATTCGCGGCCGAACGCCTCCTCGTCCCATTTCATCGACCGCTTCAGGGCGTCCATCGCATAGCCGGCCAGCGTCTCCTTGCCGGGCTCGACATAGATGCCGAGCTCGACCGTGCGGCCGGACAGGGTGACGAAACTGTCCGCGAGCCGGCCGAGATTGCCGGCCACCAATGCGAACAGATAGGACGGCTTGGGGAAAGGGTCGTGCCACACTGCATAATGCCAGCCGTCGCCGAGGTCGCCCTTTTCGAGCGGGTTGCCGTTGGACAGGAGCAGCGGCGCCTCGTCGCGCATTGCCTCCATGCGCACCGTGTAGACGGACAGGATATCGGGACGGTCGAGGAAATAGGTGATGCGGCGAAAGCCCTCGGCTTCGCATTGCGTGCAGTAGACGTGGCTCGAGCGGTAGAGGCCCATCAGGGCTTCGTTGCCCGCCGGCGCCACCTCGGTCTCGATGAGCAACTGGAAGCGCCGCGCCACCGGTGGCTTGAGGATGGTCAACTGGTCGGGCGTCGCCAGCAGATCCGCCGGTGTTACCTTCTTGCCGTCGATCTCGATGTGCTTGAGCGTAAGCCCGTCGCCGTCGAGCACCAACGGAGCCGATGCGGAGACGCCGTCACGGCGCTCTATCGTGAGCACGGCGGTGACACGCGTTGCGTCTGGCGAAAGGCGGAAGGTGAGGTCGGTTTGCGGAATGAGGTAGTCGTTGGGGCGATAGTCTTCGAGCTTGAAGACCTGGCCGGTGTCCGTGCGCATTCCGTGGGTTTTCCTGTCGATTGCGTTGGCGGCGGATTGTGTCCGCTGGTCCAAGAAATTTGAAGTCCGCGCTCTTTACACGAAACGGCCCCTCGACAAAACTGAGGCAATGCCTATTTCAGGCGTTCGTTCTCCTGTCATCATCACGAGGCATCCATGACCGTCGTCACACCGAAATTCGGCATGGGCGCATCCGTGCTGCGGCGCGAGGATGCCGCCTTCATCCAGGGCCAGGGCCGTTATACCGACGACATCCAGCCGGCTGGCGTCCTGCATGGCTATCTCCTGCGTTCGCCGGTCGCCAAGGCCAGCTTCACCATCGGTTCGACCGAGGCGGCGAAGGCCGCACCTGGCGTCCATCTGGTACTGACCGGCAAGGACCTTGCCCATCTCGGCGATCTGAAATCCGGCGTCATGCAGGAACAGCCGGACGGCACCAAGGCGCCGACGCGCGACATCCCGATCCTGTGCCGCGACCGCGTCAACTATGTCGGCGATGCCGTTGCCTTCGTCGTCGCCGACAGCCGTGCCTTGGCGCAGGATGCCGCTGAATTGATCGATGTCGACTATGACGGCGAAGACGCGGCTTCCGGGACCGCAAATGCACTTGCCGAAGGCACGCCGCTGGTCTGGCCGGAGCTCGGTTCCAACCGCGCCTTCAGCTACCACATGGGCGACAGGAAAAAGACCGAAGCGGCTTTCGCCAAGGCCGCACACGTCACCCGCATCGAGTTCGTCAACAACCGGCTGGTCTGCAACTACATGGAGCCGCGCTCCGCGATCGGCGAATGGAACGTCGAGGAGAAGCGCTTCGTGCTGACCACCGGGTCGCAAGGCGTGCACTCCATGCAGTACATCCTGGCCAGCGTGTTCAAGATCAAGAAGGGCCAGTTGCGCGTCATCACACCTGATGTCGGCGGTGGTTTCGGGCCCAAGAGCTTCGTCTACCGCGAATATCCGCTGGTGCTGGAAGCGGCGAAGCGGCTTGGCCGCCCGGTGAAGTGGGCCGGCGACCGCACGGAACACTTTCTGACCGACGCGCAAGGCCGCGACAATTTCGTCACGGCCGAGATGGCACTGGACAAGGACGGCCGCTTTCTCGGCATGAAGGTGGACCTGCTCGCCAACATCGGCGCCTATATCTCGCAATATGGTCCGTTCATCCCCTATATCGGCGTCACCATGTCGACCGGTGTCTACGATATCCAGGCGCTCGACGTCTCGGTGACCGGCCTCTACACCAACACCTGCCCGGTCGATGCCTATCGCGGTGCCGGCCGGCCGGAAGCAGCCTTCCTGCTGGAAAAACTGGTCGATGCCTGCGCCCACGATCTCGGCCTGCCCGTCGAGGAGATCCGCCGCCGCAATTTCATCCGGCCGGAGCAATTTCCCTACCGGACGCAAACCGGCCGCCTCTACGACACCGGTGAATTCGAAGGCCATATGGAGCGCGCCATTGAGCAATCCGAATGGAAAGCGTTTCCGGAGCGGCTGGCGCAGTCGAAGGCCGGCGGAAAAATCCGCGGTCTCGGCATGGCGACCTATATCGAGGCCTGTGCCTTTCCGGGCTCGGAGCCGGCCTTCGTCGAACTCAATGGCGACGGCACGGTGACGCTGAAGATCGGCACCCAGACCAACGGACAGGGACACGCCACCGCCTATGCGCAGTTCCTGTCGGAAAAGCTCAATCTCGACATCGACAAAATCCATGTCCGCCAGGGCGATACCGATGAATTGAAGGCCGGCGGCGGCACCGGCGGCTCGCGCTCCATTCCGCTGGGGGGTGTGTCGGCTTCCCGCGCGGGCGAGGATCTGGCCAACAAGATCAAGCGCATCGCCGCCGACGAGCTGGAGGCTTCTGCCGGCGACATCGAGTTGTCCGATGGTGTTGCCCGCATCGTCGGCACCGATCGCTCGCTCGATTTTTCCAGCATCGCCAAGGCCGCCAAGACGCCTGACGATCTCAAGGGCTTTGGCGAGTTCGTGCAGGACGAATGCACCTATCCCAACGGCACTCATATCTGCGAGGTCGAGATCGATCCCGACACCGGCGCGACCGAGATTGTCCGCTACACCATCGTCGACGATTTCGGCGTGACCGTGAACCCGATCCTGCTCGCCGGCCAGGTGCATGGCGGCGTCGTGCAAGGCATCGGCCAGGCACTGACCGAGGACACTATCTACGGCGAGGACGGACAGCTTTTGACGGCGAGCTTCATGGATTACGCCATGCCGCGCGCCGACAATTTCCCGTTCTTCCATTTCGAGACCCGCAACGTGCCGTCGACGACCAATGCACTCGGCATCAAGGGCGCGGGCGAGGCCGGCACCATCGGTTCGACCCCGGCGGCACTCAATGCGGTGACCGACGCGCTCTGGCGCGCTTATGGCGTCAAGCACATCGACATGCCGGCAACGCCGGCGCGTATCTGGGCGACGATCCGAGAAGCGTCGGGAGCGTGACAGCGGGCCCCGGCAGCCCCTCGGCCACAGCCAGCGATGATGCCGGCGGGCACGACACGCTTACCGGCATCATGCTCAAGATCGTGTCGGTGGCGGTCTTCGTCGGCATGCAGACCTGCATCAAAGCCGCAGGCACGGTTCCGGCCGGCCAGATTGTCTTCTTCCGCTCTTTCTTCGCCATCTTCCCGATCATCGCCTTCCTGGCCTTCAGGAAAGAGCTCGGCACTGCCTTCACCACCAAGCGTCCGTTCAACCACATCGCCCGCGGCCTGGTCGGCGTCTGCGCCATGGGGCTCGGCTTTTTCGCGTTGACCCGGCTGCCGCTGCCGGAAGCGATCACGCTGAACTACGCGCAGCCGCTGCTGGTGGTGGTGTTCAGCTCCATCTTCCTCGGCGAGGCTATCCGCGTGTATCGCTGGAGTGCGGTCGCGGTCGGCCTGGTCGGCGTGCTGATCATCTCCTGGCCGGAACTGACGCTGCTGAGTTCCGACCAGGCGCTCGACGACCAGGAAGTGCTTGGCGTCATGGCCGCTCTTGTCGCGGCGGCGATCTCGGCCGTCGCCATGCTCTTGGTGCGCAATCTCGTGCAAAGCGAGCGTACGGCGACCATCGTGCTGTGGTTTTCGGTGACGGCGAGCGTCATGTCGCTGCTCTCGCTGCCATTCGGCTGGCAGGCGCTGACGCCGCTCCAGGCGGCCCTTCTTGTTGCCGCCGGCTTCTGCGGCGGCCTTGGCCAGATCCTGATGACGGCGGCCTATCGCCATGCCGAAGCCTCGGTCGTGGCGCCGTTCGAATACACCTCGATGATCCTAGGCCTCGTCGTCGGCTATCTCGTCTTCGGCGACGTCGCCACGCTCCATATGCTTGTCGGCGGCCTGATCGTCGTCGCCGCCGGCATCTTCATCATCTGGCGCGAACGCCAGCTCGGCCTGGAGCGCACCCGCACGCGCAAGGCATCTTTGCCTGAAGGGTGATTACGAACGTTCGGCCCGTTCCTTCGCCAACCGAACCAGCACCGTCCTCGTCTGTTCATCGGCGGGGAAAAACGATTCGATCGCCAGTTCCGAAAGCGTCACGTCGAGCGGCGTGCCGAACACGGTGATGGTGCTGATGAACGACAGCACCTGATCGCCATGCGCCAGCCTGAGCGGATGCACGATGGCGTTCGCCTCGACCGGCGACGGCCGGCTGCCTCTCAAGCCTGACGGATAAGTCCTCAGCTCACGCTCGAGTTCGATCAGCACCGCGTCGCCGCTCGCGTCATTCTGGTGTTTCAGGCGCTCGAGCAGATGCGTGCGCCATTCCTGGAGGTTGACGATGCGTGGCGCGATGCCGCCGGGATGCAGGCTGAGGCGAAGCACGTTGACCGGCGGCGTCAGCAGCGAAGCCTCGCTGACATCGGCAAGGAAGGGAGCGATGGCGGCGTTGGCCGAAACCAGGTTCCAGTGGCGGTCGACAGCGAGTGCCGGGAACGGCTCGTGGCCTTTGAGCACGATTTCGACCGCCGCCATCGCCGGCGCCATTGTCGTGTCGGTCAGCGAGCGTTCGCCGAAACTGGGGGCAAAGCCGGCGGCGAGCAGCAACTGGTTGCGTTGCCTCAGCGGGATCGACAATTGCTCGGCCAGATGCAGCACCATGTCGCGCGAGGGCGCGGCGCGGCCGCTTTCGACGAAGCTCAGATGCCGCTGCGAGATTTCGGCCTCCATGGCGAGGTCGAGCTGCGACATGCGCCGGCGCGTGCGCCATTCGCGAATAAGGCTGCCGGCGGAGGTTTGGGCTGTTGTCATGAGTGAATGGTTAGGCTGGTGAGGACGGCATTTCAATTACCTGCGAGGTTATCGCTAGGTGAGCGCTCGCAGCTTTGCCTTCACTTCGAGGAAATCCCGCCACGCCAGCTTCTTGTGCGACGGGGTTCGCAGGAGATAGGCCGGATGCAGCGTCGGCATGGCCGGGATGGCGATGCCGGATGCCGTCGTGTGAACGCGCCAATTGCCGCGCAGCCGCAATATGCCTTCCGAGGTGTTGAGCAAGGTCTTGGCCGACGGGCCGCCAAGGTTGATCAGCACCTTGGGATTGACCAGCTCGATCTGCCGTTCGATGAACGGCCGGCAGATCTCGGTTTCGTGCGGCGTCGGCGTGCGATTGCCCGGCGGCCGCCAGGGAATGACATTGGCGATATAGGCTGAAGTGCGGTCGAGCCCGATCGCGGCCAGCATGCGGTCGAGCAGCCGGCCCGAGCGGCCGACGAAGGGCAGGCCCTCGATGTCCTCGTCGCGGCCGGGCGCCTCGCCGACCAGCATGACGGCGGCTTCCGGGTTGCCGTCGGCAAACACCAGGTTCTTGGCGGTGGCCTTGAGATTGCAGCCCTCGAACGCCGCCATATGCTGGCGAAGCTCGTCCAGCGTCGTTGCTGTGGTCGCCAATTGGCGGGCAAGTGCCGCCTGCGCTTCGTCGGGAACCGCAGTCGTCGCAGACGGCGACCGCGCGACGGGTGGTGCATTTGCTCTGTCCCCGGCTTCGCCGCGGGACACGGTCGTCGAGCGCAGCGGTGCGGCGGTGCCACCCGAAGGCGCTGCGATCGGCGCGCGCTCCATCGGCTTTGGCGCAACCTCGGCGAACCGGTTCACCGGCTGCTCTTCGAGCGCCTCGTCGACGCCCACGCTGGCGTAAAATGCCAGCAGGTCGGCGATATCAGGTCTGTTGGTTGGGGAAGCGGCAGTCATCGATTCCACATTCGTCCGCGTGGCGGCAATTTGCAAGGCTGGCAGCTTGGGTTCCTTCGGAGCCTCTCGCCGGCGCGTTGGCTGACGGAGCATCAAACGAAAAACCCGCCTGTGCGGCGGGTCACTGGCGCAACTCAGCACCATAGGCAAAAATGTACCATAGCTGAGCTCACCGAGTCAAGAAAAAATTCCTATCGTGTCAGCCCGTTGGTATGCGCGGATCCTGCACCAGGTAGAAGGTCCATCTGGGCGTGTAGTCGGTCATCAGGAATTCGAAGCTGGCGGTTTTCAGCGGGTCGACCTTGCCATTCCTGAACAGCAGCCGGTCATAGGGTTCGAAATCGCGATCGAAATCGGCGAAATTGCTCGACCGGATGTTGTCCGGCGTCTTGTTGCGCTGGTCGAAGGAAAGCCCGTCGCCGAACACGCTCGGCTGGTTCAGGATCTCCTGCAATTCGAACTGGAATTCGACCCAGGCCTGGCCGCTATTGTTGAGCACCTCGATGCGCATATACATCATGCCGTTGGCGAATTCGCCGGCCTTGCCGAAGGCCTGGATCGGCTTTGTCGTGCGGATCGTCAGCGTCACCGGCGTTGACGAAGTCAGCTCTTCGGTGATGACGAACGGATCGTCCTTCGTGCCGATGCCCGAGGCGCCGGTGATGTGGAAGCCGCCAAGCTCGTCGGAGAAGGAGTAGGCGCCCGCCGCCCAGACCTTCACTTCGTCGGCGGCAGCGTGATGCGGCGCCAGCATCAGAAGGGCCAAAAGGAGCGCCCGGCGGATCCGGCCGGGCGGGAAAAGAAAGCGCGTCGATGAAAAGCCGGCTGGCCCAGGAAAGCGCATGGCGTGAAGTATGGCCGATAAGCAAGCCGTCGAACAATTAAAAACGCGCGCCCCGCAGGCAATGCCAGGCGAAAAGCAGTCTTCCAGCCTCGCAATGCGCGACTTTTTGGCCAAAACGGCATTGTCACGTATGCGCCGGTTTCCTGTCGTCAATTGATGCGCTATGCAGCGCGGGAGCCAGCAAGATACCCGAATGGGATAAGCCAGTGCGGAGGGGTTGATGAGCGACATCGAACGCGAAAGCATGGAATTCGACGTGGTTATCGTCGGTGCCGGTCCGGCGGGCCTCGCCGCCGCCATCCGCCTCAAGCAGGTCAATCCCGAGCTTTCGGTCGTCGTCCTGGAGAAGGGCGGTGAGGTCGGCGCCCATATTCTCTCCGGCGCCGTCGTCGATCCGATCGGCATCGACCGGCTCTTGCCGGGCTGGCGCGACGAGGACGGCCATCCCTTCAAGACGCCGGTCACCGCGGATCATTTCCTGGTCCTTGGTCCTGCCGGCTCGTTCCGTCTGCCCAACATTTTCATGCCGCCGCTGATGAACAATCACGGCAACTACATCGTTTCGCTGGGCAATGTCTGCCGCTGGCTGGCGACCAAGGCCGAAGCGCTCGGCGTCGAGATCTATCCGGGCTTTGCCGCTGCCGGCCTGCTCTACAATGAGCAAGGCGCCGTCACCGGTGTCGTTACCGGCGACATGGGCGTCGAGAAGGACGGAACGCACGGCCCGGGTTTCGCACCCGGCATGGCGCTGATGGGCAAATATGTGCTGATCGGGGAGGGCGCTCGCGGCTCGCTCGCCAAGCAACTGATCGCCAGATACAAGCTTTCCGATGGCCGCGAACCGGGCAAATACGGCATCGGCCTGAAGGAACTCTGGCAGGTCAAGCCGGAGAACCACCGGCCGGGGCTGGTCCAGCATTCCTTCGGCTGGCCGCTTGACTTGAAGACCGGCGGCGGCTCGTTCCTCTACCATCTCGAGGACAACCAGGTGGCGGTCGGCTTCGTCCTCCACCTCAATTACAAGAATCCCTGGCTGTCGCCGTTCGAGGAATTCCAGCGCTTCAAGACCCATCCGGCGATCGCGGCTACGTTCGAAGGCGGCAAGCGGCTGGGCTATGGCGCGCGCGCCATCACCGAGGGCGGCTGGCAGTCGGTGCCGAAATTGTCCTTCCCCGGCGGTGCGCTGATGGGCTGTGCCGCGGGCTTCGTCAACGTGCCGCGCATCAAGGGTTCGCACAATGCCGTGCTGTCCGGCATGCTGGCGGCCGAGCATGTCGCCGAGGCGATCGGCGCCGGGCGCGCCAACGACGAACTCGCGTCCTACGAGGAAGCCTGGCGCGCGACCGACATCGGCAAGGATCTGAAGAAGGTGCGCAACGTCAAGCCGCTGTGGTCGCGCTTCGGCACCATCGTCGGTGTCGGCCTTGGCGGCCTCGACATGTGGCTGAACACGCTGTTCGGTGTCTCGCCCTTCGGCACGCTGAAGCATGGCAAGGCCGACTACGCAACGCTCGAGCCTGCCGCCCGGCACAAGAAGATCGCCTATCCGAAGCCCGATGGCGTGCTGACCTTCGACAGGCTGTCCTCGGTGTTCCTGTCCAACACCAATCACGAGGAAAACGAGCCGGTCCACCTGCTTGTCGGCGACATGGAGCTGCAGAAGCGTTCCGAGCACGATGTCTTTGCGGGCCCCTCGACGCGCTATTGTCCGGCCGGCGTTTACGAGTGGGTCGATAAGGACGGCAACGCCGCCGCCGATCCCACGGCCAAGGATGTGCGCTTCGTCATCAACGCGCAGAACTGCGTCCACTGCAAGACATGCGACATCAAGGACCCGAACCAGAACATCAACTGGGTGCCGCCGCAAGGCGGAGAAGGCCCGGTCTATCAGGGCATGTAGGCCCGCGCCGGCCGCAGCGTGCAAAGGTCCCGACGATGGCTCGGGGTCTCCCGTGGCATGTGGAACATTAGAACTGTTGAAACTGCCGCGCGCTTATGGTTCCATTCCTTGACGATAAGGAGATGGCCATGCGCCTGACGGTTCTGGCATGCCTAGTGGCGATCGGTGCGCTGTTCGGTCTGGCTTCGGCGGCCTCGGCCGGCACCAGGGTGGTGGTCAAGACGCGGACCTACGACATCACCGGGAACACGGGGCTGGCGCTAGTCCAAGCTATGGACCGCAAGGGGCCGAAGCACGGCTTCATGACGCATGCCATCGCGCTGACCGGCTACGCTGTGGATTGGGACCTCGACACCAGCCAGGACAATGGCGTCTGCCGCTTGCGGCGTGCCAACGGCACGCTCAATCTCTTCTACACATTTCCGCGTGTCGCCTCGGCCACCACCCCGACGCTCCGGAAGCGCTGGACGCGGTTCTTCGCCGGCGTCCGCGCCCATGAGGAAACCCATGGCCGCATCGCCAGGGAGATGATGCGGGCCACGGAACGATCCATCTCCGGCCTCAGGATTGCCGACGACCGGTCCTGCTACAAGACACGTCGCGAGGCGCAGCGACGCATCAAGGCCACCAATGCCGCATATGAGGCCAAGCAGCTCGCTTTCGATGCGCGCGAGCATCGCGACGGCGGCCATGTCCAGCATCTCGTCATCGCTTTGGTCAGGCCCTGATCCTTCAGCCTGGCGTCTTGCCGGCCTGGACAATGGCCGCGGTCGCGGTTTCATGTTCGTCGAGCGGCTTTTGCTGGTTCAGCCTGAGCGAGAACTCCACCATGACCGGGAGGTGATCCGAGCCGGTGTCTTCCAGCCGTGTCGCCGAATGGATAGTCACGCCGCCCTTGCTGAAAACCTGGTCGATCGGCAGGCCGGCGAAGCGCCGCAGGAAATCCGGCAGCCTGATGTGGATCCAGGTCGGGCCGGCGGAAGGCATGACGGTCAGCCCGCCAAGCGCCGCGACCCGCCGCACGGCGGCACTCCATGGGGCGGCATTGCAGTCGCCCGCCATGATGGCCGTCTCGCCGAGCGCGGAAAGCGGCTCCGTCAACTCGCCGATCTGCCAGTACTGCTCGCGTGGCCAGGGCCAGCTGAGATGGATCGCGGCGACATCGACGTCGATGCCGCCGAAGTCGACGGTCGCTGTCGCCATGGCACCACGCCTTTCGCAACGCGCCTCGGTGCCGGCGGCAAAGGGCCGCCGCGAGAGCAGCGCGACGCCGAATATCTTGTTAGGGTAAGGACAGAGGATCCGGTATGGATATGCGCTGCTGATATAGCCAAGCTCGGTCGCCCACATCGCCGACACCTCGTCCAGGGTGATCACGTCGGGATTGGTCCGGCCGATCAGCGACAGCACCTTCTTCGGGGTTGGATTGTCGTAGCGCAGGTTCATCTGCAGCAGCTTGTAGATCGCGCGGTCTTCGTTCTTGGCTTCATAGGCGGCCTGAACCGGCCACAAGCGGGAGAAGGACAGCGAGCCGGAAGTGGTGGCGAAGGCCGCCACGGCAAAAAGCAGTGCCACGGCCGCTTGCAGTCGAAATGTCGTGGCCAGCAGCGGCAACGCGCAAAGCGCCATCAGCACGGCAAGATGGACGCGGAAATGCGAGAAGGAATCGAAGGCGGGATGCAGCGTTCCGAAAAACCCGGCCACCAGCGCGATCGAACAGGCCAGCATTGCCAGGAATGCAACCGAAATCAGCAATGTCCCGAAGCCCGCTCTCTCCATGCCGCCTGCTTATCGGCAGTAATGCGGCTCAATCAAGATGACGAAATGCCCATGCGATGCGTGGAACCGGCCTACTGGAACGCCGTTTCCGAAAAACTTCTGAGCTTGCGCGAATGCAACCGCTCCATCGGCATTTCCGCGAGCTTCTCCATAGCCCTGATGCCGATGGTCAGGTGCTGCGCCACCTGGCGCTTGTAGAATTCGGTCGCCATGCCGGGCAGCTTCAACTCGCCATGCAGCGGTTTGTCCGAAACGCACAGCAGCGTGCCGTAGGGAACACGGAAGCGGAAGCCATTGGCGGCGATGGTCGCCGATTCCATGTCGAGTGCGATGGCGCGAGATTGCGACAGACGCTGTACCGGCCCACGCTGGTCGCGCAGTTCCCAGTTGCGATTGTCGATGGTGGCAACGGTGCCGGTGCGCATGATGCGCTTCAGGTCGTAGCCGGAAAGGCCGGTGACTTCGGCGACGGCTTCCTGCAACGCCACCTGGATCTCGGCCAGCGGCGGGATCGGCACCCAGACCGGAAGATCGTCGTCCAGCACGTGGTCCTCGCGCACATAGGCATGCGCCAGCACATAGTCGCCAAGCGCCTGGGTGTTGCGCAGGCCGGCGCAGTGACCGAGCATCACCCAGGCATGCGGCCTCAGCACCGCAATATGGTCGGTGATGGTCTTGGCGTTGGAAGGCCCGACGCCGATATTGACCATGGTGATGCCGCCATGTCCCGATTTCTTCAGGTGATAGGCCGGCATCTGCGGCAGGCGCGGCGGTGCAACGCCTTCGCTGGGCGCGCTCTGCCCGCCCTTGGTGATGACATTTCCCGGCTCGACGAACTCCGTGTATCCGCCGCCGCCATTGGCCATCAGGTCGCGGGCGCGGGCGACGAATTCGTCGATGTAGAACTGATAGTTGGTGAACAGCACGAAGTTCTGGAAATGCTGCGGCGTGGTTGCCGTATAGTGCGACAGCCGGTGCAGCGAATAGTCGATGCGCTGCGCCGTGAAGGGCGCCAGAGGCCTCGGCTCGCCGAAGGCGACTTCGAAGGTGCCGTTGGCGATCTGGTCGTCGGTGCCGTCGAGATCGGGCACGTCGAACAGGTCGCGGATCGGCCGCTTGATGCGCTCTGCCGTCGCGCCGTCGACATGGGTGCCTTCAAGGAAGGCGAAATGCAGCGGGATGGGTGTGGTCGATTCCGACACCGTGACCGCAACCCCATGATTGCGCATGATCAGGCGCAACTGCTCGACGAGGTAGCTTTCGAACAGGCCCGGCTGGGTGATGGTGGTGGAAAAATGCCCAGGCGTCGGCATATGCCCATAGGCCTGGCGCGAGTCGATCTGGGTGAATGAGTTGGTGGTGACGCCGATCTCCGGATAGAAGGCCCGGTAGCGCTTGCCATTATCACCGCCTGCTGCCGCCAATTCTGCGAAGGAGTCGCGCAGGAACCTGGTGTTGCGATCGTAAAGCGCCTGCAGTGCCTTGACGGCCTTTTCAGCGCTATCAAAGCTTTGCCGGCCAAAAGGCTCCGGCATGACGACAGATTCGATGGCTTGTGGGTAGATTCGCTTTTCCATGGCTCAATATAGAGACTTGGATCGGCACTTGGGAGGGGTGTCGCGACCGAAGGCGGCCAAAGCGCCGTTTTTCTTCAACCGCGCTGCAGGCTGACCAGAAGCACAAAGCCGACGCCGGACTTCTTCAGGGCCGGTGCGTCGATCGTCGAGCCGGCGTCAGCGCGCATCATCGGCACGGCCAGGACCGGAGCGGCCAGAACCGTCAGGATAAGCGCCGCCCGCGGCAGAAGCCGAAGGGTCTTGAGAACGTTGGCGGCGATGCGGTTCATGGCGTTCAGCTTTTCTTTTCGAGGTCTTGGTTTCTTTGTTCAGTTGCGAAGATGGGTGGGGCAGGCGAGGCGGCAGGTTCTGGAACTGGCTTCGTCCCAGGCGCGGGCCGGACGGCCCGCTTCAGCGACGAGGATGGCGAAGAACATTCCAAACAGGCTCACCAGCAGGCAGACGATGGTGAAGCGGCGAGCAAGCATTGGGTCGGTCTCCTTCAACACGCCGGAGAATGCCCTGATGCAACTGAACCGGCTCTGATGGCGGCGTTCATCTGCGGTTCAAGATGATTGACGGGGTTTCGACGGCGCCGGCGTCGGTTGGATAGCCGCCGGCCTCCATCGAGCATCACCGGCGCAGGATGTGTCGACAAAACGAAAACGGGGCCCGTCGGGGCCCCGTCATCAGGTCGGAAAGATGCGCTCGATCAGAGCTTGTGCCAGGTCTGGCTCTTGCAGATCAGCCCGCCGAGCACGCAGCCGCTCATCTTGAGAGAGGTGCCCGACAATGTCGCCTTGCCCGAATAGGTCTTGTCGTTTGCCGGATCGGTGATGTTGCCGGCATATTTGTTGTCGCCCGTCGCCTTGAGCGAGCCGATGGTCTTGCCGGCATATTTGCCGGACTTGAGCGTGATGGAAAACGAGCCGCCGCCAGCGATGGCTGCGGTGTCGCCGGCCTGCGTCTTCCAATTGCCCTCGATCGGATCGGCCCAGGCCGCACCGGCCATGATCAATGTGGCCGCAAGGGCCAGGCTCACTCTTCGAAACATGTCTTCCTCCCTTTAGATGTCCGGCCGGATGCTCCGCCTCGGTCTGCCGCTTACGCAAACGTAAGCTAATCCAGCTCCCGGCAAAACAAAAGCGGTGCCGCAACGGAAGACTTTCGGATTTTGAAGGGCCCCGAATGCGCCTCCTGGCCAAGGAAATGAAACGATCGGCGCATCGCCTTTGTCTCCTGTGGTTAGCGAAGTCTTGAATTGGCATCGGGAAATTTTCGTCAAATTTGACGCAAGCAGGCTGAATTGCTGGCTTTGTATCCTTAACGAATTTCCGCGTTTACCTCTTGTTTTAGCTTTGTTTTCCTCAAATTAAGCACGCCATTTAACGACGGATTCAAGCCTGCACGGCATTCTCGAAAGCATCGGAAGAGCAGCCGCCAAGGACGAAAGAAGGCAGCTCTCGGGAGCCTGACAGGGGCCGGAAACAGGGGATTGAAATGGCACGTTTTGAAATGCTTGAAGCAGGTTTCGGCGCCATGGGGGCAACTGCCCAGGCCGACATCCTTTTCGAACTGGGCATGATGTATGCGACCGGCCGCGATTGCGAGACCGATGTCGTTGCCGCCCACAAATGGTTCAACATCGCCGCCATCAAGGGCTCGGCCCGCGCCGCGGAACTGCGCTCGGAACTGTCGGCGGCCATGTCGAAGGTCGAGATCGCCACGGCGCTTCGCGAAGCCCGCGAATGGATGACCATGCACTGAAATCTGCCAATCGCAGACAGGCCTATCGAAGACAGGGAAGCTCCGGGATCAAGGCCGCACAGACGGCCGGACCCGGCGAAATTGAAGGCCGCGCAAGACGGTCACGAGGGCAAGAGAAAGAACGCGGCAGGCCGCAAGGCCCAGTCGTGCGCGACACAGGGAAGCTGAGCGGGATTTTTAGGGGCGGGGCGCCTGGAGATTGCTCGACGGGCAAAAAAGCCACGACCAGCCGGAACAAGGCTGGCGTGGGTTTTTGCGTGGATGACGTCTTGCAGGCCCAATCGAGCGGCGCCAATGCGCCTAGACAGGCCGAATGAAGGATGAAATTGTCCCGCCTCTCTGGAAGAAGCGTGGCCGGGGCGGCCGCGCGTGAGTGGAGGAGTTCTACCATCATGAAAAAATTGAGTATTTTGAACGCGGCCATATTCGGCCTGATGATGAGCACGCCGGTCGCATTCGCCGACGATATCACCTTTGCGGTGATCGGCCCGATGACCGGACAGCTCGCCACCATCGGCGATCAGTTCAAGCAGGGCGCACAGGCCGCTGCCGATGCGATCAACGCCGCTGGCGGCGTCAACGGGTCGATGATCAAGCTTGATATCGAAGACGACCAGTGCGATCCCAAGCAGGCGGTGTCGGTTGCCAACCGCGTCGTCGCCGATGGCGTCAAGTTCATCGACGGCCATGCCTGCTCGGGTTCGAGCATTCCGGCCTCGGCCGTCTATGCCGAAGCCGGCGCGCTGATGATGAGCCCGGCTTCTTCCAACCCGGTGCTGACCGACGCGGCCGCCAAGGCCGGCTGGCCGACGATCATGCGCCTTTATACGCGTGACGATGCGCAGGGCGCCTTCATCGGCCCATGGATCGCCAAGAAGTTCGCCGGCAAGAATGTCGTCGTCCTGCACGACAAGAGCGCCTACGGACAGGGCGTGGCTGACGCCGTCAGGGCAACGATGAATGCCGGCGGCCTCAAGGAGGTCTACTATGACGGCATCAACGCTGGCGAGAAGGACTATTCGGCTCTCGTTACCAAGCTCAAGGACTTGAAAGCCGACGTCGTCTATTTCGGCGGCTACCATCCTGAAGCTGGCCTGATCCTGCGTCAGTCGGCGGAACAGAACCTGAAGTTCCAGCTGATCATGCCGGACTCCATCGCCTCGCCGGAATTCTGGCAGGTCGCTGGCCCGGCCGGCGAGGGCACCATGTTCGTCTTCCCGTCGGATCCGCAGGCAAAGCCGGAAGCCAAGGCAGCCGTCGAGAAGATCAAGGCCGGCGGTTTCGTGCCGGAGGGCTTCACGCTGTTCTCATACGCCACCATCCAGGCATTCGCCGAAGGCATCAAGCGTGCCGGCAGCGACGATCCGGCCAAGGTTGCCGAGGCGCTGAAGAACGGCACGCCGATCAGCACCGTCGTCGGTAATGTCACCTTCGACGAGAAGGGCGATCTCAAGAATGCCAGCTACGACATCAACCAGTGGCATGACGGAAAATATGCGCCGATCGCGCAGTAATCGCCGGCCCGGCGACTGAATAGCATAGGGAAATGGCCGGGGTCGTCCCCGGCCATTTTCTTGTTTGCCCTGTAGTCTGCCTTTCGAACCGTCAGCTGGCTACAGCGGCCGAAGCGGCTTGTTCCTCGACGAACCGTACCAGCACCGTCCCGTCGGTCACCTGCACGCCCTCGGTGGCGATCTCGGCGATCACGCCGTCATGCGGCGCGGCGATGGTGTGTTCCATCTTCATCGCCTCCAGGATCAGCAGCGGTTGACCCTTGATCACGGCATCGCCCTTTCCCACGCGCACCAGCTTGACCAGTCCCGGCATCGGCGCGCGCAGGCTGCCTGAACCCGCCGCTGCCTCGTCGGCTCGTGCGAGCGGGTCCGGCACCGTAAAGGTGTAGCCGACGGCGCCTTCGAACAGGGTGATGTGGCCTGGCCAGCGGGCGAGGCGTGGTGTTGAGCGAAAATCATGCGAATTGGTGTCGTCATAGGGCTTGTCCAGCGTCACCTGGAACCGCCCGTCATGCCGCACCGAAACTTTCGCCACGATTTCGTCTTCGCCAAACTTCAAACGTGTGCGTCGCGCCACGCTGTGGAAATGCGCATAACCGGCAAGCGACGACCACGGATCGTTGGGTGACGGCGATGCTCCGGCGCCGGAGGCCGCAACGGCCGCGGCAGCGATGGTTTCGCCGGTCGGCGGCGCGACCTCGGTCAGCGCCGTCTGGTGCCTGGCGATCAGGCTGGTGTCAACATCGCCTGCGGCGAAATCCGGATCGGCGGCGAGAGCGGCAAGAAAGGCGGTGTTGACGGTCGAGCCGGCGATCTCGGTCCGGGATAGCGCCGCGCCAAGCGCCTCCAGAGCCGCCTGCCTGTCCGTTGCGTGGACGACCAGCTTGGCAATCATCGGGTCGTAATAGGGCGAGATGGCGTCACCCGCTCGCACGCCAGTCTCGATGCGAATCGTGGCGCCTTGCGGGGCCGCATCCGGAAATTTCAGATGATGCAGCGTACCGGTCGCCGGCAGGAACCCTTTTGCCGCGTCCTCGGCATAGATGCGCGCCTCGAAGGCATGGCCGACGAGCGCGATCTCGCTTTGCGTCTTGGGCAGCTTTTCGCCTGACGCGACCCGCAACTGCCACTCGACCAGGTCGGTGCCGGTGACCATTTCGGTGACCGGGTGCTCGACCTGCAGACGGGTGTTCATCTCCATGAACCAGAAGCGGTCGGCCTTCAGGCCCTGCGAGGCATCGACGATGAACTCGATGGTGCCGGCGCCTGAATAATTGATCGCCTTGGCGGCCTTCACTGCCGCCTCCGTCATCGCCTTGCGCAAAGCGGGCGTCATGCCGGGCGCCGGCGATTCCTCGATCACCTTCTGGTGGCGGCGCTGCGCCGAGCAATCGCGCTCGTAGAGATGCACGACATTGCCCAAATTGTCGCCGAAGACCTGCACTTCGACATGGCGCGGCTTGTCGACATATTTTTCGACCAGCACACGGTCGTCGCCGAACGCGGCTTTCGCCTCGCGCCGTGCGCTGGACAACGCCTCGGAAAACTCATCGGGATGCTCGACCCGGCGCATGCCCTTGCCGCCGCCGCCGGCGCGCGCCTTGATCAGCACTGGATAGCCGATCTCGCGCGCCTTGGAGGCAAGCAGCACGATCTCCTGCGCCTCGCCATGATAGCCCGGCACGACCGGCACGCCGGCCTTTTCCATCAGCCGCTTGGCGGCGTCCTTCAGCCCCATGGCACGGATAGAGGCCGCGGATGGGCCGATGAAAATAAGCCCCGCCGCTGTCACCTGGTCGACGAAATCGGGATTTTCCGACAGGAAGCCGTAGCCGGGATGAATGGCTTGCGCACCCGTTGCCAGGGCCGCCGCGATGATCTTGTCGCCGCGCAGATAGCTTTCGCCGACGGGCGAGGCGCCGATATGCACCGCCTCGTCGGCCATCTCGACATGCAGGGATTTTGCGTCGGCATCCGAATAGATGGCGACGGTACGCACGCCCAGCTTCCGAGCCGTACGGATGACACGGCAAGCGATCTCGCCGCGGTTGGCGATCAGGATCTTGGCGAACATGGAGCCTCCGCATGTAAGGTTCGAAGTCCATGGGAAGCATGGCGCTTGAACACCCCCCTCTGACCGGCAGGACAGAGGGGGGTGCTGTCTCGCGAGCCTTTTAAGCCCTCGGAGTAAACCTCTCCCTTACCAGGGAAGTGCTCTACCTTGCGGTCGGCTGTACCTACTTCGAGGCCGCGATCTCGCAACTGCCGCCGGTCGTGACTTTGTAGTGGCCGCGGGTGGACTGACAGGATTTCATCGCCAACTCTTCGGCCGTCTTTTGAGATGGTGCGTTGAGGTGGCCGCCGCAAACTATGTACGACGACATTATCCGTGCGTAGGGAGTGGTTGCGTACGCTGAATGGCCACCGGCCGCGACATAGGCCTTGTAGGCCTTGGTGCAGGGATCCTTGGGATTTCGCGGCAGGTACGGCGGGAAACGCTTGTCTCCCTCGCTTCCCGCCAGTGAGCCGGCCATGCCCGCTCCGGATGCTGCGAACACCAGCAATACAGCCAATATCGCCATGGCTGTTCGCTTGGAATTCGTGGATTTCATTTTGTCTTCCCCAAGGAGAAAAACCGGGCGCTTTCCGGTCTATTTGGACGCGGCGATGCTGCAGGCGCCGGCGACGGTAACCTTGTATTTGCTTTTGCTGGCCTGACAGGATTTCAGTGCCAGTTCCGCCGCCGCCTTTTGTGACGATGCATTCAGCTTCACGCCGCAAACGAAGTACTCGGTCGCCGGAACGATTGGCGTCGCCGCGAAAGCCGAATGGCCTGCGGCTGCGAGATACGCTGCATAGGCCTTCCCGCAGCCCCCGGTGGTTCCTATAGGAATGGTCACCGGGTAGCGCACGTCGCCCTTGCTGCCTGCCAGCGATCCGGCCATGGCAGCGGTGGAGGCCGCCACCATCAGCAAGCCTGCCACTATGGGGGTGGCTGCTCGTTTGCAGGTCCCGGATTTCATTCTGCTTCCCCCATTCGCAAAAAAGTCTCGGCCGGTTGCTTATTTCGATGACGAGATTGCGCAGCCGCCACTCGCGGTCTTGAGCTTCCACCGTGTCAACCCGGCCTGGCAATTGCGCAGCGCCGTCTCTTCCGCCGCCTTCTGGGACGGCGCGTTGAGCTTCGTCCCGCAGATGATGTAGAGGTCGACAACGCGCGAATAAAAGGTTGTGGCGTAGGCCGAATGGCCGCTCGCCGCGACGTAACCCTTGTAGGCAACGTTGCATTCGCCCGAACCCAAGGTCGGCGGAAAACGCACGTCTCCCTTGCGTCCTGCGAGCGATTCCGCCGAGCTGATGCCGGTCGCCGTTAATATTAGAAATGCGGAAAGTATCGAAGCAGCCGTTCCCTGGCAATATTTCAGTTTCATTTCCAGCCCGTCCCCATTGCCCCATGCTGGATAAACAGTAGCGAATATTTTGTCCCCCCGCCAGTTCACTGTTTGAGATTCGAAGCCGCCTATACTGACCAATCGCTTGGTCCATACAGTTCAGCCTTTTCACACGGCAGCAACGGCCTGCCGGTATAGTTCCGCCGTTTGGCTGTCGAAGTTGACCGTCCATTCTCACATCCGAAACACGCCAAAGCGCGTGTCCTCGATTTCGGCGTTGAGCGCGGCCGACAGGCTGAGCGCCAGCACGTCTCGCGTCTTTGCAGGATCGATGATACCGTCGTCCCAGAGGCGTGCGGACGAATAGAGCGGATGGCCCTCATGCTCGTATTTCATCAGGATAGGCTTCTTGAATTTCGCCTCTTCCTCGGCGCTCCATTCTCCGCCCTTGCGCTCGATGCCTTCGCGTTTGACCATGGCAAGCACCGTTGCCGCCTGTTCGCCGCCCATCACCGAGATGCGGGCGTTCGGCCACATCCACAGGAAGCGCGGTGAATAGGCGCGGCCGCACATGCCGTAATTGCCGGCGCCGAACGAACCGCCGATGATGACAGTCACCTTCGGCACCCTGGCGGTGGCAACCGCCATCACCAGCTTGGCGCCATCCTTGGCGATGCCGCCTGCTTCATATTTTCGACCGACCATGAAGCCGGTGATGTTCTGCAGGAAGACCAATGGAATTTTGCGCTGGCAGCACAGTTCGATGAAGTGCGCGCCCTTCAGCGCGCTTTCGGAAAACAGCACGCCGTTGTTGGCGATGATGCCGACCGGCACGCCATGGAGATGGGCAAAGCCGGTGATCAGCGTGGTGCCGTAATTCTGCTTGAACTCGTCGAATTCGGAACCGTCGACGACGCGCGCGATGACCTCGCGCGCGTCATAGGGCTGGCGCAGGTCGGTCGGCACGATGCCATAAAGTTCATCCGCCGGATGAAGCGGCGGAATCGCTCTCCTAGAGTTCAGGCTTACAGTCTTGTTCCGATTCAGGTTCTTGACGATGCGCCGGCAGATGGCGAGGGCATGGTCGTCGTCCAGCGCATAGTGGTCGGCAACACCGGAAAGCCTGGTGTGCACATCCGCACCGCCGAGATCCTCGGCACTGACATCCTCGCCCGTCGCCGCCTTCACCAGCGGCGGGCCGCCGAGGAAGATGGTTGCCTGATTGCGCACCATGATCGTCTCGTCGGACATTGCCGGCACATAGGCGCCGCCCGCCGTGCACGAACCCATGACGCAGGCGATCTGCGGAATGCCTGATGCCGACATGTTGGCCTGGTTGTAGAAGATGCGGCCGAAATGCTCGCGGTCGGGAAACACCTCCTCCTGGTTGGGCAGATTGGCGCCGCCGCTGTCGACGAGGTAGATGCAGGGAAGATTGTTCTGCAGTGCGATCTCCTGCGCCCGCAAATGCTTCTTCACGGTCAGCGGATAATAGGTGCCGCCCTTCACGGTGGCGTCGTTGACGACGACCATCACCTCGGTGCCTTCGACGCGGCCGATGCCGGCGATCATGCCGGCCGAAGAGATCTCCTCGCCATACATCGACCATGCCGCGAACTGGCCGATCTCGAGGAAGGGTGAGCCGACATCCAGCAATTGCGCAAGGCGCTCGCGCGGCAGAAGCTTGCCGCGCGAGACATGGCGCTCACGCGCTTCCTCCGAACCGCCGAGCTCGACGGTGGCGGCCTTTTCCGCAATGTCGGCGACCAGCGCCCGCATGCGCTCGGCGTTGGCACGGAAGGTTTCGGAGGAGGGGGAGATCTGGGTTTGCAACGTGGCCATACCTACACCCCCTCCGCCATGATCTCGCGGCCGATCAGCCAGCGGCGGATTTCGCTGGTGCCGGCGCCGATCTCGTAGAGCTTGGCATCGCGCAACAGGCGGCCGGTTGGATAGTCGTTGATGTAGCCGTTGCCGCCAAGCAGCTGGATGGCGTCGAGCGCCATCAGCGTCGCCTTCTCGGCGGCAAACAGCACGCAGCCGGCGGCATCCTTGCGCGTCGTCTGGCCACGATCGCAGGCGGCGGCGACGGCATAGACATAGGCGCGCGCGGCATTCAGCGTCGTGTACATGTCGGCCAGCTTGCCCTGCACCAGTTGGAACTCGCCGATCGCCTGTCCGAACTGCTTGCGCTCATGCACATAGGGGATTGCCACGTCGAGGCACGCCGCCATCAGGCCGATCGGGCCGCCGGCAAGCACCGTGCGCTCATAGTCTAGGCCAGACATCAGCACTTCGACGCCGCGCCCTTCCTCATGCAGCACGTTGTCGAAGGGCACCTCGACATCCCTAAACACCAGCTCGCCGGTGTTGGAGCCGCGCATGCCGAGCTTGTCGAGCTTTTGCGCCACGGAAAATCCGGCAAAAGCCTTCTCGACGATGAAGGCGGTGATGCCGCGCGATTTCTGGTCCGGATCCGTCTTGGCATAGACCACCAGCGTCTCGGCGTCCGGCCCGTTGGTGATCCACATCTTGGTGCCGTTGAGCACGTAGCGGTCATTGCGCTTTTCGGCGCGCAGCTTCAGCGAGACGACGTCCGAGCCGGCGCCGGATTCCGACATCGCCAGCGCGCCGACTCGCTCGCCCGAGCACAGCGGCGGCAGGTATTTTTCCTTCTGCGCCTGCGTCGCCCAGCGGTTGATCTGGTTGACGCAGAGGTTGGAATGGGCACCGTAGGAGAGGCCGACCGAGGCCGAAGCGCGCGAAATCTCCTCGACGGCGATCACATGGGCGAGATAGCCCATGCCGCTGCCGCCGAAATCGGGGTCGGCGGTGATGCCGAGCAGGCCGAGCGCACCGAATTCGCCCCACAGATGCGCCGGGAATTCGTTCGAGCGATCGATGTCGGCGGCGATCGGCGCGATCCGGTCCTGGGCAAAGCGCCGCACCATGTCGCGCAGCGCCTCGATCTCTTCGTCATGCCCGAAGCTGAGCGTGTTGGTGTACATTTTTCTCCTCCCTGCGCATGACCTCGAAAATCGACTTTGATTTCGGAAAGGGATCATGCGCGAATCAAAATGCTGCAGCGTCCTTTGCGCGTCCGAAGGGACGCGCGGCGCCGTAGGCGTCGATCTTCGCGCCGACGAGCCGCATTGTCATTGAAAGATATGTTGTGGTCACTTCAGCGATCGACAGCCGTTCGCCCGGCCGAAACCAGACGATGACGCCGGTCATCATCTGGATCAGCGCCATGGCGGTCAGCCCGGTGTCGTCGATGCTGAAGGTGCCCGTCTCGGCGCCGTCGCGCAGGATGGTGCGCAGCTCCTTCTCGTAGGCAGTGCGCATGCGCAGGATCTGCGTCAGCCTTTCCGGCGACAGGCTGCGCAATTCCATGTTCGACACATGCGTGGCGTGCCGTCGCTCGATGTGGAAAGTGATGTGGTTTTCGACATAGGCCGAAAGCCGCTGCACGGGATCCGCATTAACCGGGCGAGCTGTTTCCCACGCTTCGGTCAAACCTTCCATGTGCTCGCGCATCAGCGTGAACAGAAGCTCTTCCTTGGTCGGAAAGTAGCGGTAGAGTGCGGCCGCCTGTACGCCGACCTCGGCGGCGAGCTGTCGCATCGACATCGCCTCGTAGCCAAAACGCGCGATCAGATTGACCGCCGCCTCACGAATGGTCGCTTCGGTCTTTTCGCCATCAGACCCGGCGGTGCGTGCCATGTCAGCTCCTCTGCGGAGCAATAATAAAACGAACGTTTAATTAATTCAAGGCGCTCAATCCAAATCCGCCTTCATGCCACGATTCTGAACCCAACAGAGGCGTTGTCTGCCTCCAACTCCTCGACGTCGACCTTGGAAACCAAAGCCCCGGCCGGCCCTTTCCAGAGGCGCTCGATCATTGTCGAGACCTCCTCATCGAGGCCTGCGATCTCGGCCGTTACGGACCCGTCCGCTTCATTGCAAACCCAGCCCGCAAGACCAAGGCCCGTGGCCTCATCCCGGGCCCAGGCTCTGAAGCCGACGCCTTGCACGTTACCGTAGACGCGTGCGTGCACTTTCCTGCGATGACCAGCCATGAATCTCTCCAAGCCTGTCTCGTTTTGAATCTGGCGCACGGCCTGAGGAATGCAACCTGCGCGCGGACGCAATAGCTGGGCCTTCCGGCTTTAGCTGGCCTTCTGGCCTTGAATTTAATTGACTCAGTCCACTAATTTAGGAAAATGGAACTGCTTTATTAGGAGCTGGCCGCAAATGTTGGACGAACGCAACGCATTGGTGGCCGATGTCCGGCGCTTCAATCGCTTCTACACGCGCACTGTCGGCCTTCTCGACGAGACGCTGACACAAAGTGCATTCACTTTGACCGAGGCGCGCGTGCTGTTCGAACTGGGTCACCGCAGCAACCCGGCTTCCGCCGAAATCGCCGGCGAGCGAGGTTTCCTGGTTGGGGCTTTTCGGCTCGAGAATGGCCCGGCGGCCTCCGAAATATCGAGACAATTGCGTGTCGATGCCGCCTATCTGACGCGGATCCTGCGCAAGTTCGCGGGCCAGGGGCTGACCGAGGCCAGAACGGACCCGGCTGACCGGCGCCGAAGGGTCCTCTCGCTGACCGCAAGGGGCGAGGCAGCGCTTGCCAGGCTGCAGGCGGCGGCCGATCGGGATACGGCGCGGCTGATCGAAAGCGTACCCGACGACAGGTTGCATGAACTGCGCAGCGCCTTGCGCAAGGCGGGGGAATTGCTGGGTGATCCCACCCGTGAAAGCGGCGAGGTGACGTTGCGGCCGCACCGCGTCGGCGATGTCGGCTGGGTCGTGCAGCGCCAGGCCCAACTTTATGCCGAGGAATATGGCTGGACGATCGAGTTCGAGGCCATGCTCGCCGAGATCGGCGCCGATTTCATTCGCAATTTCGTGCCCGGCCGCGATTTCTGCTGGATCGCCGAGCGCGGTGGTCAGCCGGTCGGCGCGGTGTTCCTGGTTCATCAGGATGATAAGGTGGCCAAGCTGAGAATGCTGCATGTCGAGGCGTCGGCGCGCGGCTTCGGCATCGGCAAACGACTGGTGGCGGAATGCGTGAACCAGGCCCGGGCTTGCGGCTACGCCAAGCTAGTTCTGTGGACCAACGACATCCTCGTTGCGGCGCGCGCGATCTACGAACGTGCCGGCTTCAGGCTGGTCTCGCAGGAGCACCACCGCAGCTTCGGCAAGGATCTGACCGGCCAGACCTGGGAAATGGATTTGTAGGCGGCTTTTGCTGCCGGTTGCGCGCCAGCGGTATCCTAATTACCCCGCGCTGCCGCCAAAGCACCGGGAAGTTCCTCGGCAAAAATGTCGAGCTCGTGATCGAGGCCGACGCTGACGCGGATGCAGCGGTCGAGCCGTGGCACCATCGGCTTGCGGATGAAGACGTCGCGTGACAGCAGGGCTTGCAGAACTTTCAGCGCGAAGGCGCCATCGCCGCAGCAATCGATGGTGACGAAATTGGTCGCCGACGCCAGTGGCTTCAGCCCGTTCGCCTCGGCAATGCCGGCGATGCGTCGGCGGCCGGCCGCGACCCGCGCCACCACGCTTTGCAGATAGTGCTGATCGGCGAGCGCCTCGACGCCGGCGATCTGCGCCATGCGGCTGACGCCGTAATGGTTGCGGATCTTCTCGAAGTCGCGGATCACCTGGGCCTCAGCGATCGCATAGCCGCAGCGTATGCCCGCCAGCCCGTACGCCTTCGAGAAGGTGCGCATGCGGATGACGTTTGGCCTGGAGATATCGATCGGCGGCAGCGCCGAGGCCGGCCCGAGTTCGCCATAGGCCTCGTCGAGCACCAGCATGGTGGTTTCCGGCAGCGCCTCGATGAAGCGGATGATCTCGCTCGCCTCCCACCAACTGCCCATCGGATTGTCGGGGTTGGAGAGATAGACCAGCGGGGCCTTGTCCCTGTGCACCGCCGCCAGCAGGCCATCCAGGCTTTCCCGGTCGTTCTCGTAAGGGACCGTCACCAGTCGTCCGCCGACACCGGCGATGTGGAAGTTGAAGGTCGGATAAGCGCCGAGCGAGGTGACCACAGCATCGCCGGGCGCCACATACATGCGTGCCACCAGGGCGAGCAGGCCATCTATGCCTTCGCCGACAACGACGTTCTCTGCTTTTACGCCGTGATGCGCGGCTACCGCCACCTTCAGATCGTGATTGTCGGGATCGCAATACATCCACATGTCGCCGGCGATCTCGGCCATGCGGGCGATGACGCGCGGCGAGGGACCAAAGCTGCTCTCATTGGCGCCGATGCGGGCGCGAAAAGCGCGGCCACGCTCGCGCTCCTGCGCTTCGGGGCCGACAAACGGCACCGTCGAGGGAAGCGCTGCGATGAGCGGCATGAGGGGAGGGCGCTGATGCATGGTGGAAGCTCGCTTGAAAGGGCCTTCTTGCTAGCGCGCCGGATGGGTCGGTGCAAGTTGCCGCTGGGCAGATCCGTAACGCTGGATTCTTTCGGCCGCTTTTGCTAGCGAGACGTGATGAACAACCGTCTGCCGCCTGCCTGGTCAAAGCACCTCAAGGTCCAAACCGGGCCGAAACCCAAATTCCCGCAGCCAAATCTGCGCAACGCAAATTCGCTTTCGCCTGCGCAGGCAGACGATGCGTTGCTGGAGCAGGCGTATCAGTTTCAGCAGGCCAAGCGGCTTAACGAGGCTCAGGACCTATGCCTTCGGGTGCTGGCGCGCACGCCTAACCATCCGCTCGCCCTGTATATTTTGGGGACCGTGTGCCTGGGCTACGACGATGAGGCGGCCTTGCGATATTTCGCACGAGCGATCGGCGAGGAACCAAAAAACCCCTACTACCACCTTGGTTTGGCTTCGGCCTATGTGAAGGTCAGTGAATATTCACCGGCAATCGAGCATATGCAGTATGCCTTGGAGTTGCAGCCAGGTCTCATCGAAGCGCTTTGTGCATTGGGGGACGCTTATATCCAGTTTGATAAACCCGACATGGCTTTGCCGCTCTATGAGAAGGCGCTGAAGATCAACCGCGATCATCCCAAAGTGCGGATAGGACTGGCCAGCGCGCTCAGCAGCCTGGGGCGCATGGACGAGGCCGCCGCCTTTCTTAAAGAAGCAATCGAACGTCGCATCGCAATGCCGACTGCCTACAACGACCTTGTACAGACGCAAAAGTTCACCGAAGAGCCAAAGGAACTACAATCCATCGTTGGTGAACTCGGCAATCCCAAGCTTGATCTGGACGGCGTAGAGAAGCTCCATCTGGCGGCCGGCAAGGTGCTGAACGACCTCAAGCGCTATAAGGATGCATTCGGCCATTTCAACAAGGCCAAACAGGCCTCGGGCCGCTACTTCGATATCGACCAATACCGTCGGTGGGTAGATTCACTGATTGAGACCTTCACGCCTGAGATGCTGGCTGCCAGGTCGGGTTACGGAAATCCTTCGGAAGTTCCTGTGTTCGTGGTCGGCATGCCGCGCTCGGGAACGACACTCACGGAACAAATTTGCGCAAGTCATCCCGATGTCCATGGCGCAGGGGAACTAAGCAAACTCAGAAGAGTCGCGAATGCGATCGACCTCAGAAAGTCATCGGCCGGGAGGCTAAACCATGCGATGGCGTCGATCACAGAACACCTGTCCGGAACACTGGCCGAAGAGCACCTGACCTATCTGAGGGAGCGAGCGCCTGCCGCGCTTCGGATCGTGGATAAGATGCCTCATAATTTTGAGCTGATCGGTCTTATCGCCGTTCTCTTTCCCAACGCGCGAATCATTCATTGCCGTCGTGACGCCATCGACAATTGCGTCTCTTGTTTTGTCCAGAAATTCGGCGAGGGGCACAGCTACAACACCGACCTGAAGACACTCGGCCTGTACTATCGAGAATATGACCGCCTGATGCAGCATTGGAACGAGGTTTTCCCGAACCTGATCTTCGAAAATCAGTACGAGACGCTGGTCGACGATCAGGAAGCGCAGTCACGCCGCCTCATCGATTACCTTGGGCTGCCCTGGGATGACGCCTGCCTGCGCTTTTTCGACAGGGATGGTTCGGTCAACACACCCAGTCGCTGGCAGGTTCGCCAACCGATCTACAAATCGTCGGTCAAGCGCTGGAAGAATTATGAAGGCGAGATCCAGCCACTCATCGATGCTTTGGGCGACTTGGCGGACACGTAACTCAGACCAGTCCTGCGTTCCGCTCATGCGCGCACGTCTCCTCGATTTGGTTGGCACTGCTGAGAAATAGAGCTGAAGAAGCTTACGGATGCGCGTGATTCCGCACCCGATGATCCCAACACAATCGCTCGGTTGGTCAATTGATTCTGCTGGTCGACACGCTCGAAGTGCTTGGCGCGAAAACTCACGCACTGCCGGACTGCCGGAGCTGCCGGGGCTCGGCTTCGTCGGCTGGCTATTGTCGCTCGCAAACCTTCAAGAAGTGCAGGGGCTCGGTCTCGGGGCGGCTCAACTGCATTTGACGAGTCTCTCGGAACCCGGCGTAAAAAACCCGGCGGTTGCCCGCCGGGTTTTCGATTTCGACAAGTCGAAATATATTAGAACGAGCGCTGGAAGCGGAGGAGGCCGCCGATGCTGTTCTTCTTGTCGGCCGGTGTGAACGATGGGTTAACATAGTTGACATCGCCAAATCGGCCTGCATGGAGGTAGTCGACTTCGGCCGTGACCGTGAAGCCCGGCACAACGTCGTAAGCGATGTTCGCGGCAACGCCGACGTTCTTCCAATCGTCAGCAGACACCTGAGCGTTGAACGAGGTTTTTTCGTTGAACTTGTAGGTGCCACCGCCCCACACTGCCCAATTGCCACCCCACATCTTGTAGAAGCCGCGACCGTTGGCGTCGACATGATTGCTGAGGTTATCGTTGAGATTGTCGTCCGAACCGTAGCCGCCCATGATGAACAGCGAGAGTTCGTTGGAGACGTTCACATCCAGGCGAACCTTGCCGGCCACTTCTTCGTAATTGCTGTCATAGGCGACGACACCGGTGATGGCGCCCCAGCCCTGCGTGTACTTCACGCCGCCGACGACATGCGGAACATAGCTGTCGATCGTGTCATTGGCGTTACCTTCTTCCAGCGAGACCACTGCCGAGAAGCCGTTGCCGGCGTCGAAGTAGTACTGGACGACGTTGGTGTCGAAATCGCCGTAGGGAACGAGCGTGTCGTTGATGACGTTGCCGGCGTAGCCGACGAACGTATCGAAGGCCGATTCGTCCTTACCGACGCGCAGGCCGCCGAGCTGGATCCAGGCGAAGTTCAGCGAGACGTCCCGGTTGTGGGCGGCGTTGACGTCCTCGAAGGCGTTGTCGTCGCCGAAGTTGAAGCGGGTCTCGGTGTAGGTCTTCAAGGTGCCGAGTTCGGTTTCCTGGCCTGTCCAGGTCTTCAGCGTGAAGCGGGTATTCTTCAGCCAGGTATTGTGGTCATCACCATCCTGGTGATCCGCGGCTTTTGCACCATCGAACGAACCGAGGTCGCCACCGCCGATGTCATAACGGACATAGCCGCCGACGCGCAGGCAGGTCTCGGTGCCGGGGATGTAGAAGTAGCCAGCGCCGTAGACGTCGCAAATCTTGACGTATTCAGCGGGTTCCGGCTCGGCGACGACGACGGCGTCGGCGGCGCGCGCACCGGAAACTGCGATCAGGGCCGCAGCGGAGCCGAGGAGAAGGCTCTTAATGTTCATTTTCTGACCTCCAGTCAGAATCGAGAACGGAGGTCGGTAAAACCCAGCTCTCATGTATTTTTTTCTTTATATTTCAGATGGATAGATAAAAAGGCCTTCAGCGGGGCTCTGTCCGCCAAAGCCGTTTACTGGCGAAAGCCTTGCCCGATCCGGTCTTGAAATATCGCTCGAACTGCCGTGCGTTGGTCTCGGTTTCGACCGCGATATAGGTCTTCAGGGCTACAGGCAGATAGGCTCTGGTCGAAGTCACATAGCCTGATTGATGCGATTCGAACCGGCGTCGAAGGTCGTTTGTCGACCCGACATAGACATCGCCATTATGAAGCTGCAGGAAATACACGTACCACATGGTCCCCGTACGCTACTTCGTAGCTTCGGGCGACACTCCCACGCCGATGCGGTTCCGGGTGGCCTGCCACCCGAAGCCCGCAGGGCGTAGGGTGGCGGAGAGGATGGGATTCGAACCCACGAGAAGCTTTTGACCTCTACTCCCTTAGCAGGGGAGCGCCTTCGACCACTCGGCCACCTCTCCGTTGCGCCGCTGGATAAAGAAAAGCGCCGGCACAATCAACAAGCCCGCATCATTATATGCAAAAATAAGAAGGCGCCGAACCGCGACCCCCATGGATGTGGCGGTTCTGCGGTTGTTTCCTGGCTAGCGACTCGGGAATTCGCCATGATTCCGTCGGCCCATCGCCGGATTCGCCGGCAAACAAGGGAGTGCGGCGGCCTGATGGTTAACGAGAGCTTTCTGAGTGAGGCCAAATCGTGTCATTTGTGCAACAACGCCGGGGGATAGCAGCCAGGCAGCCCTTTCACCGGTACGATCGTGGTTGAACCTCGCCGCCTCATGGGTAATGTCGATTTCGAAGGAGCGGCGCGGTGCGCATCTTTTTCGGTAGTGGGGATGGGGCAGGGAACGCTGTCCTTCAGCAAAGAATACCCAGACCCGTTTTTTAACTTTTGACTGGAGGTCAGAAAATGAACATTAAGAGCCTTCTCCTCGGCTCCGCTGCGGCCCTGATCGCAGTTTCCGGTGCGCGCGCCGCCGACGCCGTCGTCGTCGCCGAGCCGGAACCCGCTGAATACGTCAAGATTTGCGACGTCTACGGCGCTGGCTACTTCTACATCCCCGGCACCGAGACCTGCCTGCGCATCGGCGGCTATATCCGTTATGACATCGGTGGCGGCGACGTCGGCTCGTTCGATGGTGCAAGAAGCGCAGATCATCAGGACATCGGTGAGAGCAACGACACCTGGCGCAAGAGAGCCCGCTTCACGCTGAAGACCTGGACCGGTCAGGAAACCGAACTCGGCACCTTGAAGACCTACACCGAGACCCGCTTCAATTTCAGCAACACCCAACGCGATACGAGCCCGTTCATCAATGCTGCTGGCAACGAGCCTGTTTCGCTGAACTTCGCCTGGATCCAGCTCGGTGGCCTGCGCGTCGGTAAGGACGAATCGGCCTTCGATACGTTCGTCGGCTACGCCGGCAACGTCATCCAGGATACGCTGGTTCCCTATGGCGGCTTCGACACCAACGTCATCCAGTATTACTTCGATGCTGGCAACGGCTTCTCGGCTGTGGTTTCACTCGAAGAAGGCTATGGCGCCTACACGATCGACAGCTATGTTCCGCATGTCGTCGGCGGTGTGAAGTGGACGCAGGGCTGGGGTGCAATCACCGGCGTTGTTTCGTATGACAGCAACTACGAAGAAGTCGCCACCAAGGTTCGCTTGGACGTGAACGCGACGAACGAGCTGACGCTGTTCATCATGGGCGGTTACGGCACCGACGACAACTACACCGACGCAAGCTTGAATTTCCCTGCTGGTGGTCGCGGCATGTACAAGCAGTGGAGCGGCAATTGGGCACTGTGGGGCGGTGGCACCTACAAGTTCAACGAGAAGACCTCGTTCAACGCTCAGGTGTCATATGACGAGGGCAAGAACCTCGGCATCGCGGCGAACATCGCCTACGACGTGGTTCCTGGCTTCACGGTTACGGCCGAAGTCGATTACCTTAATGTCGGCAACGACACCGTGTCCAACTGGACCCATGCCGACAAGAAGAGCAACATCGGCGGTATCCTCCGCTTCCAGCGCTCGTTCTAAGGGCTGGTTCCTTACAGGTGAAATCCAGCCCGGGCGCGCAAACGCCCGGGCTGTTTTTGTTTCGTGACTGGATCAAGGCAAACGGAAGGATGGGGGTAACGGTAGCTGAATAAATCCGTGGGGTGGTTTCGTGGGATCCGCTGATGGGCGGATGAAATCACAACTGCGTGATTAAAATCTCTTGAAAGGACGCTTCCAAGCGGGTAGGGCTGACCTATCCCACTCGGGGGTGTGGCAAATGATGACGAACGAAGCGATTCAAGAGGGCGAGTCCTCTGATCATTTTTCGATGTTTTCTTCTCAAAGTCCGAAGATTCGATACACCTACAACAAGATTAGAGAAGTAAAATCGCATCGGGTCGGAGATCTTTTTTCAGCATATCGGGACATATTATGGGATGATGGGCGGCATAAGTATAATGTCAGCTCGTTCATCGGCGAAATAGACGAGATTCTCCTTGGTGAGCGTTTCAGCGCCTTTGACCAAAGTACCCTGGACAACCTTATCGGCACCCTGCGCCAGCGCGGCAACAGCAACGCAACCATCAATCGAAAGATGGCTGCCCTCAGCAAACTGCTGCGCAAGGCTCACAAGATGGGAGATATCCACAGCCTGCCCGAGTTCCGCCGCCAGAAGGAGCGGGCGGGTCGGATTCGCTTCCTCGAAAGGGACGAAGAGGCGCGCCTGTTCGCCGCCATCAAGAGCCGCAGCGAGGATGCCTACAGGCTTTCCGTTTTCCTGGTCGACACCGGATGCCGTCTCGGCGAGGCGCTTGGGCTGATCTGGAACGATATCCAGGAGCATCGCGTCTCCTTCTGGATCACCAAATCCGGCCGCAGCCGCACCATTCCGATGACCGAGCGGGTCAAGGAGGTCATCAAGCTGCCTCCCACCGAGGGTCGTCGGCCCAAAGGACCGTTCACCAAGCTCAGCCAGGCACAGTTCCGTGCCATCTGGAACGACGCGAAGGCCGAAGTCGGCCTCGGCGCCGACGATCAGGTGGTGCCGCACATATTGCGCCATACCTGCGCCTCGCGTCTTGTCCAGGGCGGCATCGACATCAGGCGCGTGCAGATGTGGCTCGGCCACCAAACGCTGTCGATGACGATGCGCTACGCGCATCTGGCCACCAACGATCTCGATGGCTGTGTCATCGTGCTGGAAACGCCTCGATCGACTCAGCCGGGCGGCAATTGCGCTGAAGGCCCCATGTTTTCTTCGCCCGTGACGACGCCTTCGTCGCCGACGGCAGAGCGGAAAAAGAGGGACGGGGCAGCCGCCGCCGCTAAGGAGTCGCCGAAAGCGACTCGGAAAAGTTCAAAAGCCAAGTAGGCTGAAGAAACTTGCCTATACTATCATAGCTATCCCGTGACCTTGTTCGGTCATGGGATTTACTTCAGGATATTCTTCCGCTCGGCCTGATCGAGAAAAGCGCCTATGTCGCCCGGTAGGCTGCCGGTCTCGAGGAACGGCGCATGGCCCTGACCCTCGACGGTGATCGTCTCCATCATGGAATGGCGCTCTCTCATCTGCTTGAGCGTGTCTGTGGACAGCAATCTCGAATTAACGCCCCGTATGGTGAGCAGAGGAATCGCGGCCAACGCCTCGAATTGCGGCCATAGGTCAGGCAGCTTCTGCGTCAGATCGAGACTGGCAACGGTATCCACCAGCTTCGGATCGAAATCCGGCACCAGCCCACCATCCGTTTCGCGGTAGAGAGCCCATACCATCCGATCCCAATCGGCGCCGGCAAGAGCGGAGAAGTCTTCGCCATGCACGCTGCGCTGGGCGGCCGCCGCCTGTGTGCGGGTTTTCGGTGCCGGGTCGCGCTCGAGATAAGACTGGATATGGGCAAGTCCGGCCGTCTCGATCATCGGTCCGATGTCGTTGAAAACAATGGCTTTCAGGACGGATGGCCGCATCGTCCCGAGCACATGGATGATCAATCCCCCGCGCGAGGTGCCGATGAAGGCCGCTTCTCCGATGTTCAGCGCCGCCAGCCCGGCGAGAATGTCGCCGGCCTCCACGCCGACATTGTAATTTTTGACGTCGGGATCATAAGCTGACTGCCCGCGCCCGCGGTAGTCGAAGGCGATGACCTTTCGTGGAGTTGCCGCATGCGTCGACAGATAGAGCGCCAGCTCGTGAAAATCCCTGGCATTGCGGGTCAGGCCAGGCAGGCAGACAACCGGCCAGGGTCCGGAATTGGCCTCGCCATAGACGCGCGCATGGAGTTTTAACCCGTCCGGTGCGCTGTAGAAGAAGTCGGAAAAAAGCTGCTCGCTTGCCATCGGAATGTGCGACCTCGCTGTATCAATCTGGACAGCTACAGGCGAGGGCAGGGATGGTCAATAAAAGGCGCTCTTGCCTTCTCCCACAAGTGGAGAAGGACAGAAAGGCTCAACTCCGCCCGTTCACCAGATCCCCGACAATGTCGTATTCGCCGGAAATACGCATCTTGTAGACCTCGTAATTCTCCATCACTCGCTGAACGTAACTTCTTGTTTCCGTGTAGGGAATCCGCTCGATCCAGTCGACGACCGCGTCGATGTCCTTGCCGCGCGGGTCGCCATATCTGCCCACCCACTGCCTGGCCCGGTTGGGGCCGGCATTGTAGCCGGCGAAGGTCAGCACGTAGGAGCCGTTGAAGCGGTCGAGCTGTTCGCCGAGGAAGGCCGAACCAAGCGTCGCGTTGTAGCCGGCATCGGTGGTCAGCCGTGTTTGCGAAAACTGCAGCCCGGCCTTCTTCGCCAATTGCCTTGCGGTTCCCGGCATCAGCTGCAGCAGCCCGCGCGCGCCGGCGCTCGACACGGCGCCGATGTTGAATTCGCTTTCCTGGCGGGCGATCGCATAGGCCAGCGCCTTGCCTGAGCCGGAAATGTCGGCCGAATCGGGAATGACGCCGAGCGGATGCGACAATGCGCCGACATCAATGCCGCGCGCCCCGGCGATCTTGCCGATTTTCAGCGCCATGAAATGGTTCCCTTGCTTTTCGGCAAGGACAGCGAGCAGCGCCAGTTCGCCTGGACTGGTCAACTGCCCGGCAAGGTCGCGATAGAGCGTCTCGGCATAGCGGTCGTAGCCCGCCTCCTGCAGCCGCTTGATGGCGCTGACGGCCTCGCGGCCGGCAAAGTTCTGCCGGTCGGCTGCGCTTGGCGAGGGATAGACGATGTTGAGCGCCTGCCGGCCGACACGTTCGGCGGCAAGCTGGCCGTAGAATGTCGTGCCGTAGGCAGCGGCGCGCGCAAAATAATCCTTGGCGTTGCCCGGGCCGCCGACTTCGGCGGCACGGCCGAGCCAGTAATACGCGCGCGACAGCGTCATCGGCCCTTGGGCAAGGTCGGCGATGCGAGCGAAATGCGTTGCGGCAAGCTTGGGGTCGTTCAGGCCGCGCAACGCGTACCAGCCGGCATGGAATTCGGCGTCGGCCGCATTGGTGGCACTTTCGGCAGCGTGTGTAGCGACGATCTTGTACGCGGCCTTCATGTCGCCCTGGTCGACCAGTTCACGCGACAGCACCCGGCGCTCGACCCACCAGGCATCCGGATCGACCAGAGCTTCGCGATCGGTCGGTGCCTGCATCACAATGGCTGCAGCGCCGGCAAAATCCTCCTGCTTGCGCAAATATTCGGCCTGCGCGAAGAAGTAGCCGGCCGAACGTTGCATTGCCGGCACGGCCTTCAGCAGCTTGGGCGCGTTCTTGTCGCCTTTGTCGGCCGCCGCCCATGCATCGGCGAGCTGCTGGGCGCCGGCGAGGCCGGCGACGCGCAGCGCGGAATTCGCGCGGTCGGCATAGAACATGCGCTCCATGCGAAAGCGGTGGTCCGCGGCCGGGATCAGGCTGCCGAATTCCTTGATCAGCGCCGCCTCGTCCTTGGCCTCCAGGATCGCGGTGCGCCAGAAGGGCGACAGCACGGAACGCGCCGCCTTGGTATTGCTGGACGCCACATAGGCGCGGGCGAGAACCATCACGCCTTCGAATGTCTGCGGCTGGCTGCCATCGAACGCCCTGATGACGATGTCGGGGGCAGGGTTCTCTCGATAGAGCGCGCGCTCGCTGTTCTTGCGCAGGGCTACGGTCCCCGGCCAGTTGGGCAGCATCTTGGCCGCAGCAGTGATATCGTCGCTCGGAACCTTGTCGCCGCCATAAAGCGCGATCGCCCAGGCAAGGATATGCTGGTCGAGCGACTGCGCCGGAAGGGCATCGCGCACGCCACGAGCGCGGAGACTATCACCCCGCGCCAACGCATCCAGTCCGCTTTTCAGAGGGGCGACGTCGGGCAAGGGCGCCTGTCGCGTTCTGTCCTGCAGGTCTGGCAGCGCAATTGCCGCGCCTGGAATCGGAATGGCTGAGGTGACCCGTGCGTCCACGCTGCCGCTGATCGCCATGCCCGGCATCAGCGCGAGCGCGGCGCCAAGCAGCGCGAGAAGGTGAGGCCGACCGCCCGGCATGATCCCTAAATCTTTCCTTGTCCTGGCATTCCACAAGCTGGCGAAGATGCCTCGAAGCCTAAACTTAGGTCGTGAAGAGCCCGTAAACAAAGAGTTAGCGAGGCCGTTCGAATTGCGCTTGCTGGCACCATGGCAATGCTTGCCGCGCAACCATGTCGAGACTATGGTGCGCCGCTTCGCTTTCGGTTAGAAGGCGCGACCACAAACACCGACACAAAACACCAGAAGTGCCAAGGAGTTGGACGATATGCTGAGAGGCTCGCTTACTGCGCTCGTGACACCGTTCGAAAAGAGCGGGCGTTTCGACGAGAAAGCCTTTCGCGCATTCGTCGAATGGCAACTCGCGGAGGGCACGACGGGCCTGGTGCCGGTCGGCACCACCGGCGAGTCGCCGACACTGTCGCATGACGAGCACCGCCAGGTCGTCAAGGTATGCATCGAGGTGGCCAAGGGACGAGTTCCGGTCGTCGCCGGCGCTGGTTCCAACAACACCGAGGAAGCCGTCGGGCTCGTGCAGTATGCCGAGAAGGCCGGCGCCGATGCCGCCCTGGTCGTCACGCCTTATTATAACAGGCCGACGCAGCGCGGCCTGTATGAGCACTTCGCGGCGGTCGCCAGGGCGACCAAGCTGCCGATCATCATCTACAACATCCCGCCGCGCTCGGTCATCGACATGATGCCGGACACGATGGGCCGGCTCGTGCACGACTTCAAGAACATCGTCGGTGTCAAGGATGCCACCGGCAAGGTCGAACGGGTTTCCGAGCAGCGTGCCACGTGCGGCAAGGATTTCATCCAGCTTTCGGGCGAAGATGCTTCGGCGCTTGGATTCAACGCGCATGGCGGCGTCGGCTGTATTTCGGTGACGTCGAACGTCGCGCCGCGGCTGTGCGCCGAATTCCAGGAGGCAACGCTTGCCGGCGACAGCGCCAAGGCGCTGGATCTGCAGGATCGCCTGCTGCCGCTGCACAAGGCGATCTTCATCGAGCCTGGCGTTTCCGGCGCCAAATACGCGCTGTCGAAGCTAGGCAAGGTCGAAAACGTGCTGCGCTCGCCGTTGGTGACGATCGAACAGTCGACTGCCGACAAGATCGATGCGGCTATGAAGCACGCCGGCTTGATTAATTAGGGATGAGGCGCCACCTCTCCGCATCATGAATCAAGTCAGAAAAGCCGATCCCAACAACAAGACCGTTTCGGAAAACCGCAAGGCGCGGTTTTCCTATGAGGTGCTCGACACGGTCGAGGCCGGTCTGGTGCTGACCGGCACCGAGGTCAAGTCGCTGCGCCAGGGCCAGGCCAACATCCAGGACAGCTACGCCTCGGTCGAAGGCGGCGAGATCTGGCTGATCAATTCCTATCTGCCGGAATATCTGCAGGCCAACCGCTTCAACCACGAGCCCAGGCGGCGCCGCAAGCTGCTGCTCAACAAGCGCGAAATGGCGAAACTGTCGCAAAGCGTCGACCGCGAAGGCATGACGCTTGTGCCGCTGAAAATCTATTTCAACGACCAGGGCCGCGCCAAGCTGCTGCTCGCTGTCGGCCGCGGCAAGAAACTGCACGACAAGCGCGAGAGCGAGAAGCAGCGCGATTGGTCGCGCGAGAAGGGCCGGCTGTTAAAAGAGCGTGGGTAGGCTGGGGCCATTCGCTTGAAGAACCGAATTGTTCTCTTTGGTCTGGCCAGTCTGGTCTTGGTATGTTTCGTCGCAGCAGGCGGCTACATCTATTTCAAGGCATTCTCGCCGGACCGCGACAAATATCCGCTCAGGGGCATCGACGTTTCCCATCATCAGGGCCGGATCGACTGGCCGCGTGTCGCCGCCGACGATGTCGCCTTCGCAGTCATCAAGGCGACCGAAGGCGGCGATCATGTCGACGATGCCTTCGCGAAGAATCTGGAAGAGGCCCGCGCCGCCGGTCTCGCCGTCGGCGCCTATCACTTTTTCACCTTTTGCCGACCTGGCGCCGACCAGGCGAAGAATTTCATCTCGGTTGTGCCGCACGACCAGCCGCTGCTGCCGCCGGTCGTCGACATCGAATTCGGCGGCAACTGCCCGCAGCGGCCGACGCCCGAACAATTGAACGCCGAACTGGCCGCGTTCCTCGCTCCAGTCGAGGCGACGTTCGGCAAGCCTGCGATCGTCTATCTGACCGATGAGGCAGCGCAGACCTATGCAGGGCGCATTGCTGCCCGTCCGCTCTGGCTCCGCTCGTTGCTCCTGGAGCCGGACCGCGACGACTGGGTCTACTGGCAGTACCACAACAGGGGTCGCGTCGACGGCATCAATGGCGATGTCGATATGAATGTGCTGAAGGGTGGGCCGGCGGTGCTGGCTGCACTGTTTGCGCCATCAAGCTGATCCGCTGGCGCCCGACTCTATTTCTGCAGGAACGCCGCTATCTGGCTGAAAACGCTAACGAACATCGCTTCGGTCAGCACACCGGTGTTGGTGTTGTAGCGCGAGCAATGATAGCTCGAAAACAGCGTGATGCTGCCGGCCGGCAGCTGCCCGCCATGCTTGAACGGATAGGCGGCGACACGCCCGCCCAATGCCCGCACCGTCGACTGGTGCGCGATCGATCCCAGTGCCAGCACGGCGCGCAGGTTCGGGAACCTGGCGATCGTCGGCACCAGGAATGTCCGGCAGGTGGCAATCTCAGCGCCCACCGGCTTGTTCTCCGGCGGCACGCAGCGCACCGCGTTGGTGATCGCGGTGCCGACCAGCTCCAATCCGTCATCTGGCCGCGCCTTGAACTCTCCGCGCGCAAAACCGTGCGAAATCATCGTCGAGTAGAGCATGTCGCCGGCATAGTCGCCGGTGAACGGGCGGCCCGTTCGATTGGCACCGCGCAGGCCAGGCGCCAGCCCGACGATCAGCAACTGAACCGCCGCGTCACCCTCGGGTGGTAAAAAAGTCGGCACCGGCGCATTGAACCAGGACGGCTCGCGCTGCCGCCACTCGGCGATGAAGTCATGCAGCCTTGGGCAGAGCGGGCAATCGCGGCCGGGTTCGGAGGCGGAAAGCACGGTCAAGGCGACCGGCCTCAATAATCGTCCTCGTCGACTTCGGCCGGCTCGGGCCTGCGCACCGGGCGCTCGGACGGGTCACGGCCAACCTCGTTCTTCAGCGTCGTCAGGTCGATGAAATGGTCGGCCTGGCGGCGCAGATCGTCGGAGATCATCGGCGGCTGCGAGGCCATGGTCGAGACGATCGATACCTTGCGGCCACGCCGCTGCAATGCCTCGACCAATGTGCGGAAATCGCCGTCGCCGGAAAAGATGACGTAGTGGTCGACGACATCGGCGAGTTCCAGCGCATCGACGGTGAGCTCGATGTCCATATTGCCCTTGATCTTGCGGCGGCCGGTCGAGTCGGTGAATTCCTTGGCCGGCTTGGTGACCACCTTGAAGCCATTATAGTCGAGCCAGTCGATCAGCGGACGGATCGAGGAGTATTCCTGATCCTCGACCAGCGCCGTGTAATAATAGGCGCGCAGCAGATAGCCGCGCTTCTGGAAGCTCGACAGAAGCTTGCGGTAGTCGATGTCGAAGCCGAGCGCGCGCGACGTCGCGTAGAGATTGGCGCCGTCGATGAATAGGGCGATTTTTTCACGAGGGTCGAACATGGAAAATATTCCTTCTCGAAATAAACACCCGTCTAAACCAAATGCGATAGCGTTCGGTCAGGCTCATAATAAACCGGCTGACCTCTATGCCATCCGAGATAGCGCCAGTTTCGCGGCAATCCAAGGGCGCGTGCGGCACTGCAAGCAATTGTGATCGGGACACCGAACACATAGCACAGACTGGTTTTGCCAAATCGGGTGTTTGAACCAAGGTTTGGGCGCCATGCAACCCAGCCATTGCCATGATGCTTGTATTTTGGCGGCGTTCGGGTTATGGACCGAGCCTGTTTTCCATCAAATCCATCGCATGAAAGGGGCAATCCATGGCCCGCGTAACCGTTGAAGATTGCATCGACAAGGTCGACAACCGCTTCGAGCTGGTGCTCCTTGCCGGCCATCGTGCCCGGCAGATCAGCCAGGGCGCGCCGATCACAGTGCCGCGTGACAACGACAAGAATCCGGTTGTGGCGCTGCGCGAGATCGCCGATGAGACGCTGTCGCCCGACGACCTCAAGGAAGATCTGATCCATTCGCTGCAGAAGCATGTCGAGGTCGACGAGCCCGAGGCCGATGGCGAGGCGATTGCCGATCAGACCGGCACCGCCGTTGCCGCCACCGACGCCGACGACGCCGAGGAGAACATCACCTTCGACCGGATGACCGAGGAAGACCTCCTGGCCGGCATCGAGGGCCTGGTGCCGCCGGAAAAGAGCGACGACTACTAAGCCAGCGTTCTGGACCTGCCTGGAATACGTTTCCGGCACTTCCGTCCAGTCAGTTTCGTGGCTATCTATGGGATGCGCCGTACGCTAGTGCGGCGCATCAATCATTTCAGCACCGCGAGATTCCGCCCATGATGCGTCAGTATGAGCTTGTCGAGCGCGTCCAGCGCTACAAGCCTGACGTCAACGAGGCGTTGCTCAACAAGGCCTATGTCTATGCCATGCAGAAGCATGGCCACCAGAAGCGCGCTTCCGGCGATCCGTATTTCTCGCATCCGCTCGAAGTCGCCGCCATCCTCACCGAAATGCATATGGACGAGGCGACGATCGCGGTCGCCCTGCTGCACGACACCATCGAGGACACGACCGCCACGCGGGCCGAGATCGACGATCTGTTCGGCCCCGAAATGGGCAAGCTGGTCGAGGGCCTGACCAAGTTGAAGAAGCTCGATCTGGTCTCGAAGAAGGCCGAGCAGGCGGAAAACCTGAGAAAGCTTCTGCTGGCGATTTCGGAAGATGTCCGCGTGCTGCTGGTCAAGCTCGCCGATCGTTTGCACAATATGCGCACCCTCGACCACATGCCGGAGGCCAAGCGCCTGCGCATCGCCGAGGAGACGATGGATATCTACGCACCGCTGGCCGGGCGCATGGGCATGCAAGGCATGCGTGAAGAGCTGGAGGAGATCGCCTTCCGCTTCATTAATCCTGAAGCCTATCGCGCCGTCACCGCACGGCTTGCCGAAATCTTCGAACGCAACAAGGGCGTGCTGACGGACATCGAAAAGGCACTGTCCACGTTGTTCGAGAAGCATGCGATCAACGCCAGCGTAAAGAGCCGGCAGAAGAAGCCGTGGTCGGTGTTCCGCAAGATGGAGGCCAAGGCGCTGTCCTTCGAGCAGCTCTCTGACATCTTCGGCTTTCGCGTCGTCGTCGACACGGTCGAGGACTGCTACCGGGCGCTTGGCGCCATCCACACCGCGTGGTCGATGGTGCCGGGTCGCTTCAAGGACTACATCTCGACGCCGAAACAGAACGACTACCGCTCGATCCACACCACCATTGTCGGCCCGTCGCGCCAGCGTGTCGAGCTGCAGATCCGTACCCGAGAGATGAACAAGATCGCCGAATACGGCGTCGCCGCCCATTCGATCTACAAGGATACCGGCGGCAAGACGAATGGCGCCGCCCACGCGATTTCAAAGGAAACCAACGCCTACGCCTGGCTGCGCCGCACCATCGAGCAGCTTGCCGAAGGCGACAACCCTGAGGATTTCCTCGAAAATACCAAGCTGGAACTGTTCCAGGACCAGGTGTTCTGCTTCACCCCGAAAGGCATGTTGATTGCGCTGCCGCGCGGCGCGACACCGATCGACTTCGCCTATGCGGTGCACACCGATGTCGGCGACACCTGCGTCGGTGCCAAGGTCAACGGCCGCATCATGCCGCTGATGACGGAACTGAAGAACGGCGACGAGGTCGAGATCATCCGCTCCAAGGCGCAGGTGCCGCCGGCGGCGTGGGAATCGGTCGTCGTCACCGGCAAGGCGCGCTCGGCCATCCGCCGTGCCACCAAGAACGCCATCCGCAAGCAATATTCGGGTCTTGGCATCCGCATCCTGGAACGCGCCTTCGAGCGTGCCGGCAAGACCTTCACCAAGGAGAGCCTGAAGCAGGTGCTGCACAGGTTGGCGCGCAAGGACATCGAGGATGTGCTGGCCTCTGTCGGGCGTGGCGAGCTCGCCTCCACTGATGTCATGAAGGCGGTATTCCCCGACTACAAGGATGAGCGCGTCACCACGGCCGTCCCCAAGCCGCGAGAGGAGGGCTGGTCGAAGATCCGCAATGCCGCCGGCATGCTGTTCCAGATTCCGGGTCGTGCCGCGCGCAAGGACAAGGACCAGCCGCGCGATGGAGCCGTGCCGATCCGCGGCGTGCGCGGCGATCTGCCGGTGCGCTTCGCGCCGGAAGGGGCAGTCCCTGGCGATCGCATCGTCGGCATCGTCCAGCCGGGCACCGGCATCACTATCTATCCGATCCAGTCGCCAGCGCTGCAGGCGTTCGATGACCAGCCCGAGCGCTGGATCGACGTGCGCTGGGACATCGATGAGCGCACCAAGGAACGCTTTCCGGCGCGCGTATCGGTCACCGCCATCAACGCGCCGGGGTCACTCGCCGATATAGCGCAGGTGGTTGCCTCGAACGACGCCAACATCCATACGCTGTCGATGGTGCGCACTGCGCCCGACTTCACCGAAATGCTGATCGATCTCGAAGTCTGGGATCTCAAGCACCTCAACCGGCTGCTATCGCAGCTCAAGGACAATTCGAGCGTCAGCGACGCAAGACGCGTCAATGGCTAGACCATGCTCCGGTTTCGGACAACATCATGGTCAATCAAAAAGAGGCAGACATGAACACCGATGAAGTGCTGGGCATTTTCCGCGAGGCGGGTGCTGTTCTGGAAGGGCATTTCATTTTGACCTCGGGCCTGCGCAGTCCGGTCTTCCTGCAGAAGGCGCGCGTGTTCATGCATGCCGACAAGACCGAGCTTCTGTGCAAGGCGCTGGCGGAGAAGATCCGCGCAGGCGTGCCCGGCAAGATCGACTATGTCGTCGGCCCGGCGATCGGCGGGCTGATCCCGGCCTATGAGACCTCACGTCATCTCGGCGTGCCGGCGATCTGGGTCGAGCGGGAGGGGGGCGAGTTCCGCTTGCGCCGCTTCGAGATCGCCAGGGGGTCGCGTGTCGTCATCGTCGAGGACATCGTCACCACCGGCCTGTCGATCCGAGAGACCATCGAGTGCCTGCGCGAGCTTGGCGCCGAGGTGGTTGCCGCGGCCTGCATCATCGACCGTTCGGCCGGCAAGACTGATGTCGGCGTGCCGCTCATCGCGCTTGCCGAGTATGAGGTCCCGGCCTATCCGGCCGACCGGCTGCCGCCGGAGCTTGCCGCCATCCCGGCGATCAAGCCCGGCAGCCGCAACATCTGACGGGGCATGCCGACATGCGTGAAGACGAATTGGAAATGATCGCCGGCATCGATCATTTCGTGCTGACGGTCGCTTCGCTGGAAGTGACCTGTGAGTTTTACCAGCGCGTGCTGGGTTTTGAGCGCATCGACGCGGCGGATCGACCGACGGCGCTGGCTTTCGGTAGCCATAAGATCAATGTGCATGAGGTCGGCCGGACTTTCGAGCCAAAGGCGAAGTCGCCGACATCAGGATCAGGTGATTTCTGCCTGATCACCGAGCGGCCACTGGATGAGGTCCGTGCGCGGCTCGCGGCCAATGGTGTGGTGGTGGAACTCGGCCCGGTTGAACGTGTCGGGGCCCGAGGTCCAATGATGTCGGTCTATTTCCGCGACCCGGACGGCAATCTGGTCGAGGTCAGCGAATACCTGCCGTAGCCGCTGGCGGCGCTGTGCCTTTCGGCGATGCGACTGCCGTTCCTTAAATTTGCCGCGATTGTCCAATGTTCGAAGCAAGACCTGCCGCCCCGAAGGGCGGCGACAAGCGCGGCGCACAAAAGGTGTTTGGTTGTTCTTGCGCCAGCGCGTTGTTATATAAGCTGGCGATTGCCATAGGGTGATCGTCAAGCGCAAGATGTGGCTGCCACGCCCGGCTGAAGGTGCCGTTGCGGGCGCTGTGGAACGGGAACAGAGTGCTATTTCGACGCCGCAAGCCTGATGGCCTTTATGAGCGGGTGCGTACCTATCTTTGGCCGCGCCGCTCGTTTTCGCGCTCGCTTCAGTATTTTTCCAAGCGCATCCTGCGGCTGAAGGCCACACCGCATGCGGTGGCGGCCGGCGTTGCGGCCGGTGTCTTCGCTTCATTCTTCCCCGTCGGTTTCCATTTCATCATCGCTGCCATCCTGTGCTGGGTGATAGCCGGCAATCTGGTGGCGGCGGCGCTTGGCGCGGTTTTTTTCGGCAACCCGCTGACCTTCCCGTTGCTATGGGGCGCGTCGTGGGAAACGGGCAAGCTCATCCTGCATGACCGGTTGCCGACACATGGGCCGCCGGCGCATCTGGGCGAGATGTTGCACAACCTCTCCTTCGCGCAATTGTGGAAACCGGTCCTTGAACCGATGCTGATCGGTGCGGTTCCGCTCGGCTTGATCTTCGGGCTGCTGTTCTACGCCATCACGCGCTGGGGCATGAACGCTTTCCGCGAACAGCGGCGCAAACGCCTGGCCGAGCGCGCAAGCCGGCATGCGCAATCGTCCCATCCCGGCGCAAGCATCGGTTCCACTGCGCGATGATCATCGGCATCGGCAGCGACCTGATCGACATCAGACGCATCGAGAAATCGCTGGAGCGTCACGGCCAGCGCTTCGTCCAGAGAATCTACACCGACATCGAACAGGCGCGTTCGGACAATCGACGCGCCCGCGCGGCCTCCTATGCCAAGCGTTTCGCCGCCAAGGAGGCCTGCGCCAAGGCGCTGGGCACCGGACTGGCGCAGGGCGTGTTCTGGCGCGACATGGGTGTCGTCAACCTGCCCAGTGGCGCGCCGACCATGGCGTTGACGGGAGGAGCGCAGGCCAGGCTGGCCAAAATCCTGCCAAAGGGCTATCGGGCGGCAATCCACCTCACCATCACGGATGATTTCCCGCTCGCTCAAGCCTTTGTGATCATCGAGGCGCTGCCCGTCGAAGAAGCGCCACATTGATTGCCTCTGACGACCGGCATTGACGTTGCCCAGCGCGCGCCGAGACTCTATACCATCCAACGCACAATCGAGGACGACATGAGCGTGGCTGAAAAATCCGAGAAGAAATCCGGCGGGCTTGGCGAGACCGTCAGCGTCATCGTCCAAGCGCTTTTGCTCGCCCTGGTCATCCGCACGCTGCTGTTCCAGCCTTTTTCGATCCCGTCGGGATCGATGCGGCCGACGCTTTTGGAAGGCGACTATCTGTTCGTCACCAAATGGTCCTATGGCTATTCGCGCTATTCGCTGCCTTTCGGACCCGATATTTTTTCGGGCCGCATCTGGGGCTCCGAGCCGAAGCGCGGCGACGTGGCGGTTTTCAAATTCCCGCCTGATCCGTCCGTCGACTACATCAAGCGCGTTGTCGGCCTGCCGGGTGACAAGATCCAGGTCAAGGACGGCCAGCTTTTCATCAACGGTGTCGGCGTGCCGCGCGTGAAAACAGGCCAAATCGACAATCCCGACATCACCGAGGAATCGCGCCCGATCGATGTCTATCGCGAAACCCTGCCCAACGGCGTCAGCTACGACACGCTTGACCTGAATTCGAACTCGATCGGCGACAACACCCGCGAATTCGACGTGCCGCCCGGCCACTATTTCATGATGGGCGACAACCGGGACAATTCCGCCGACAGCCGTTTCACCGTCGGCTACGTTCCCGCGGAAAATCTGGTTGGCCGCGCCAATCTTGTCTTCTTCTCGATCGCCGGCAAGGCGAGCCCTCTCGAAATCTGGAAATGGCCGTCGCTGATGCGCGCTTCGCGCCTGTTCCACTTCGTCAATTGATGGCTTTGAAGCGCCCGACAGGCGAAACACTGGCCGGTTTGGTGAAGGCCAAGACCGGTTACGTCTTCAAGGATATCCGTTTGCTTGAGACCGCCTTGACGCATTCCAGTGCGGTCAAGGCGGCCACCAACAACCAGCGTCTTGAATTTCTTGGCGACCGCGTGCTCGGGCTTGTCGTCGCCGATATGCTTTTCGAAAAATTTCCCGATGCGCCGGAAGGTGAAATCGCGCCGCGCTTCAATGCGCTGGTCGATGCGCGGACCTGCTCCGAAATCGGCATCGAAATGCAGCTGGAGGATCTGGTCCGCGCCGATTCTGCCTTGAAGATGCGGTCGCGCGGCTCGGGCGGAAACTATCTGGCGGATGCGGTCGAAGCGCTGATTGCGGCGGTTTACGTCGACGGTGGCATCGAGGCCGCGCGGCGGTTCGTCCTGCGCTATTGGGAACCGCGCTCGCATACGGTGATCGCAAAGCCGCTCAATCCGAAATCCGATCTGCAGGAATGGATTGCCAAGACCAGCGATATCAGACCCGAGTATGTGATCGACAAGCGCGAGGGACCCGACCATCAGCCGGTCTTCACTGTATCCTTGCAGGTCCGCGGCTTTGCGCCGATAAGCGGCACCGGCGGCTCGCGCAGGGCGGCCGAAGAAGCGGCGGCTTCGGCATTTCTTGTGCGCGAAGGCGTTTGGGCCGCCGCATCGGCCCAAAAATCGGGGGGCTCGCGGCCCTCCAGTGAAGGGAGCGCGGCATGACCGCTACCGAAGAGCCGGCGACCACAGCCGCCGCCACGCATTCCGGCTTTGTCGCGCTGATCGGCGCGCCCAATGCGGGCAAGTCGACCTTGGTCAACCAATTGGTCGGCGCCAAGGTGTCGATTGTCACCCACAAGGTGCAGACGACCCGCGCCATCGTGCGCGGCATCGCCACGCATGACAATGCGCAAATCGTTTTCGTCGATACGCCCGGCATCTTCAAGCCGAAGCGGAGGCTCGACACGGCGATGGTGACCACCGCCTGGGGTGGGGCCAAGGACGCCGATATCGTACTGCTTCTGATCGACGCCGAGCGCGGCATCAGGGGCGACGCCGACGCCATCCTCGAACGGCTGAAGGATGTGCGCCAGCCGATGGTGCTGATCCTCAACAAGGTCGACCGCGTCAAGCACGAAGCGCTGCTGGCTCTGTCGGCGGCAGCGAACGAAAGGGTGCCGTTCAAGCGCACCTTCATGGTGTCGGCGCTGACCGGTTCCGGCTGCAAGGACGTGCTCGATTATCTGGCCGAGTCTCTGCCGGTCGGTCCCCGGTACTATCCGGAAGACCAGATCTCGGACCTGCCGATGCGCCAGCTCGCGGCCGAGATCACGCGCGAGAAGCTTTATCTCAGGCTGCATCAGGAATTGCCCTATTCCTCGCATATCGAGACCGAGAAATGGGAAGAGAAGCCGGACGGCTCGGTGCGCATCGACCAGACCATCTATGTCGAGCGCGACAGCCAGAAGAAGATCGTTCTCGGCCACAAGGGCGAGACCATCCGCGCCATCGGCCAGGCGGCGCGCATGGAGATAGCAGGCATCCTCGAACAGAAGGTGCACCTGTTCCTGTTCGTCAAGGTGCGCGAGAACTGGGGCGACGACCCCGAGCGCTACCGCGAAATGGGGCTCGAGTTTCCGCGCTAGGCTCGATGGTCAGCAAGCCGAACATCGACATAACGCTTGTCAGCCGATTGATCGCCACGCAATTTCCCAAGTGGAAGGATCTTCCGGTCAGGCCGGTTGCATCAGGCGGATGGGACAACAGGACCTTTCATCTGGGCGGCGAGATGACCGTGCGACTGCCAAGCGCCGCGGCCTATTCCCTGCAGGTGGAAAAGGAGCATCGCTGGCTGCCGAGGCTCGCACCTCTGCTGCCGCTGCCGATCCCGGTGCCGCTGGCGATGGGAGTTCCGGCCGAAAGCTATCCCTGGCACTGGTCCGTCTACCGCTGGATCGAAGGCGAGACGGCAGAGCGCGAGCGGATTGCCACCCTGCCGCAATTTGCGACCGACCTGGCCGCGTTCCTGGTCGCCCTTCAGCGTATCGATGCCACCGGTGGACCGGCGCCGGGACAGCACAATTTCTTTCGCGGCGGAGCACTCAGCGTCTACGATGGCGAGGCCCGGCAAGCGATTGCCGCCCTCGACGGCAAGATCGACACGGCCGCAGCCAGTGCGGTGTGGGAGGCAGCACTTGCCGCACAATGGCACGGTGCGCCGGTCTGGTTCCACGGTGACGTCAGCTGGGGAAACCTGTTGGTCAGGCAAGGCCGATTGAGCGCGGTGATCGACTTCGGAACCTCCGGCGTCGGCGATCCCGCCTGCGATCTGGCGATTGCGTGGACGCTGTTTGAAGGCAAAAACCGGGAGGCGTTTCGTGCCGGGCTTCCGGCCGACGAGGCGATGTGGGCGCGCGGTCGTGGCTGGACGCTTTGGAAGGCGCTGATCACGGTCGCTGGACAGATCGACGCCAACCCTGTTGAGGTTGAGAAATCCTGTCACGTAATCGATGAAGTCCTTGCCGACCGCGCGCGCGAGCGTGAAGCGCCGAACGATAAGCCACTCTAGCCAACCAAAACCCAGTCCCGTCGCCAAACATCCGCCGTCGCATGGCGCGACCAGGGACATTCCGACCGACGCCATGCTTCCCGGGAGTGCCGATCCGCCTGATCGAGGCGGACGACCACGTCGCCCGTGTCGCCAAGGTCGACTGAGAGGCGTCACGGAGGAATCGTTTTGAACGTTTGGCTGCTGTCACAATCGGGGACACCACAGCGCTCCAGGGTTTCGATCGTCTTGGAAGAAGCAGACAGGCTTGGAAGCGTCATCCCGCTTTTCGCCTCGGCATCAGAGTGGGATTGGCGAATGGGCGTCACCTGGCGATAGAGGGGTCGGCAAGATTCAGGTCGATGTCGGCGAAAACCAGGTAGATATTCCACATTGTGCGGTCTTTTAGAAATATAAAACGTCGTAGTTATATTTAGTCGCGAAAGTATCCGTATATATATTCAATGTGTGACGTTGTGCCACTTGTGCCATTCGCCATCGCGGCAAGTGTTATTTGTGCAACACAGCATTAATCTGTTCGCGGAATTGGCATTATTTCGGAAATCGTCATTGAAGGCAGATGATCGATGGGTATGTTCGCCGCTGAAAAGGGCGAGCGGTGTGAGCCTTTTTCGTTGTGGGGGTGAGGCGGGAAAACATTGCCGCCAGCCACAAATCCGAAGCCATTTAAAACTATGACTGGAGAGGTCAGAAAATGAACATCAAGAGCCTCCTTCTCGGCTCAGCCGCGGCCCTGATCGCGGTCAGCGGCGCACGCGCCGCCGACGCTGTCGTCGTCGCCGAACCGGAACCGGCCGAATACGTCAAGATTTGCGACGTCTACGGCGCCGGCTACTTCTATATTCCGGGCACCGAGACCTGCCTGCGCATCGGCGGCTACCTCCGCTACGACATGGGCGTCGGCGATTCCGGCTCGCTCGATGGCGCCAACAACGTTCCCGATCACATGGACGGCGGAACGAACGACACCTGGTATAAGAACATGCGTTTCACGCTGAGGACTTATACCGGCCAGGAAACCGAGCTCGGCACGCTGAAAACCTTCACCGAAACTCGCTTCCAGTTCGGCAACTCCTCCGGCGACTATACCGACCAGACCCCGGCCAACAACGGCTGGCAGGCCGGCAACAAGACCACCACCCTCAATTTCGCCTGGATCCAGCTCGGTGGCCTGCGCGTCGGTAAGGATGAAACGGTATACGACCAGTTCATCGGTTATGCCGGCAATGTCATCCAGGACACGCTCATCCCGTATGGTGTCAAGGATACCAATCTCATCAGCTATTACTTCGACGCTGGCAGCGGCTTCACGGGCGTGGTCTCGCTTGAGGAAGGCACCGCCGTCAACACCATCGACAGCTATGTTCCGCATGTCGTCGGCGGCTTGAAGTACAAGGGCGACTGGGGTGCGATCACTGGCGTCGTGGCCTATGACAGCAACTATGAGGAAGTGGCCGGCAAGGTCCGTTTGGACGTCAACGTCAGCAAGGAACTGACGCTGTTCGTCATGGGCGGCTACGGCACCAACGACAACATCAACGACTTCGGCACAGGCCGTACCCAATACAAGCCGTGGGGCGGTAACTGGGCAGTCTGGGGTGGCGGCACCTACAAGTTCAACGAGAAGACCTCGTTCAACGCCCAGATTTCCTATGACGACTGGAAGAACCTCGGCGTCGCTGCCAACGTTGCCTATACCATTGTGCCCGGCTTTACGGTCACGACTGAAGTCGATTACCTCAATGCAGGAAAATTCGACGACTTCGACTTCAACAACTGGACCAAGGCCGACAAGAAGAGCAGCGTCGGCGGCATCGTCCGCTTCCAGCGCAATTTCTAGCAGATCGACTGACCTCACCAGCCCGCCCGCAGCACATCGCTGCGGGCGGTTTTTTATGCATTGGTGTGAGAGTTACCCAGGAGCCAAGCCCATACCTTGATTTCGCCACCCGATCGGTGAAAAGCTCCTGAAATGGAATGGCGCGACGAGGGAATCATTCTCGGCACCCGCAAGCATGGCGAAACCAGCGCCATTCTCGAGGTGCTGACGCGAGCGCATGGCCGTCATCTCGGCCTTGTTCGCGGCGGCCGTTCGCGCAAACAGCAGCCCGTCCTCCAGCCCGGCAATCGCGTCGACCTGTTGTGGCGTGCGCGCCTTGATGAACATCTCGGCACGTTCCAGGCCGAAGCGATCGAGATGAATGCTGCCCGGTTGATGGACAGCGCCGTCGCCGTCTACGGCTTGCAGACCATGGCCGCGCATCTGCGCCTGCTGCCCGAGCGCGACGCGCATGAAGGTCTCTACGAAACGCTTGCCGTGATGATCGTCCATCTCGACGACGCCGACGTTGCCGGAGAACTGGTGGCGCGCTTCGAGCTTCTGGTGCTGGACGAACTCGGCTTCGGCCTCGATCTCAGCCAATGCGCCGCCACCGGCACGCGACAGGACCTGGCCTATGTTTCGCCGAAGTCGGGACGCGCGGTATCGCGCGAAGCCGGTTTGCCATGGCGCGACAGGATGCTGGCTCTGCCGGCCTTCCTGCAGCGCGGCTCCGGCCTGCGCGCGGATGCGGCTGATGTCGACGACGCCTTCCGGCTCACCGGCTTCTTCTTCAACCGCCACGTCTATGAGCCGCGCGGCATCGAGCCGCCGGACGCTCGTACCGGCTTCCTCGCCGCCTTGCGCAAACATCACGCACGCGGCAAGGCCATAGCTGGCGAGGACGCAGCCAGAGAAATCCTCACATGAGCGAAGTCGAACTTTATCCTGGCCGGGTCTCACCGCTCGGCCTCGGCACCATTCCGCACGCCGACATCCTGAAATACACCGGTTTGGAATTGCTGCAGCGCATCGTCGACGGCAAGTATCCGGCGCCGCCGATTTCCTTCCAGCTGAATTTCACTCTCACCGAAGTCTCGGAAGGGCGCGCTGTCTTTCGTGGCATGCCGAGCGAGCGCCATCTCAACCCGCTGGGCAGCGTGCATGGCGGCTGGGCGGCGACGCTGCTCGATTCGGCACTGGCCTGTGCCGTGCAGACGCTGCTCGAAAAGGGCGAGGCCTATACGACGGCGGAGTTCAAGGTGAATTTGACGCGTCCCATCACGCCGAAGACCGGCGAAGTGGTCTGCGAGGGCAGGGTTGTTCACAAGGGCCGCACGTTGGCGGTGTCGGAAGCGACGCTGAAGGATGGCGGCGGCAAGCTGCTGGCTTTCGGCACCGAAACATGCTCGATCTTTCCGGCCGCCAATCTGGCGGCGCGCTGAGTTTTCTGGCCGTTTGGCCGCCGCATTTGCATGTCAGTGAGACGAAACGTCAGTGAAAACTGGCCTGGTTTGGGGGAACCGCCATGTTTGAGAGCCTGATCGGCCTTGTCGCCATCATCGCCTTGTTCGTCATCATTTCGCGCCAGCAGAGCCGCATCGGCCTTGTCGAGCGCGAGCTTGGCGCGCTGCGCAGCCTTGTGCTCTCGGGAGCCGTGCCGCCTGCGGCCAAGCCGTCCGAACAGACGGTGGCCGACAACGTGCCCGCCGATGTGATTCCAGCCGTTGCGGCAGCGGCCGACATTCCCTCTCCAGCGACAAGCGAGCCGGTCGCCGCACCGGCGCCAGCCACGGAAACGGAAGACTCGACCGGCGAGATCGTGTCCGGGCCGTGGACCGCTCCAGAACCGGCGCCGAAGGCGGTGGAACCCGCGGAGCTTCCCGGAGCGACGAAAGCCGCCCGCCAATCCGATGTCGAAACCGCGCTCGGCACCCGCTGGGCGGTCTGGGTCGGCGGCATCGCCCTGGCGCTGGGCGGTCTGTTCCTGATCCGCTACACCATCGAAGCCGGCATTTTCGGCCCCGGCGTACGGCTGACCATGGCCGGCGCGCTCGGCCTTGTGCTGGTCGTGGGCGGCGAGTTCGTCCGCCGCACCGGCTTCAAGATGCCCGTACAAGGCGCCGCGGGCGCCTATATTCCGGCGATCTTGACAGCGGCCGGTGCCTTCATCCTGTTCGGCACCGTCTACGCCGCGCATGGCATTTACGGTTTCATCGGGCCGGCGCTCGCCTTCACGCTGCTTGGGGCCATCGGTGTGGCAACCATTGCCGCTGCGCTCGTCCACGGCCAGGCGCTGGCCGGCGTCGGCCTTGTCGGCGCCATGGTGACGCCGGTGCTCGTCGCCTCGCAGGCACCCAATCCCTGGGCGCTGTTCGGCTATCTCGCCATCGTGCTTGCCGCCACCGGCGTCATCGCCCGCATGCGCGACTGGAAGTTGCTGATGGCGGCTGCCTTTTTCGGCACCGGTGTCTGGACCATTCTCTATATGACCGATGCGCCGGGGGCGAACCTCTCTGCGATCCTGCTCATCGACGCCGTCACGCTGGCCGTGCTCGCCCTTGTCTGGCTCGCTCGCCGTGGCGACGAAACCACGCCAGACAGGGCTTTCGACTGGCCGTCCATCGTGCCTGGCCTGTTCGTCGCATTCTCGGCACTGGGCCTGTCGGTAGACCCGGCCTTTGCTGCCGCCGGCTATGCCTTGCCGGGCGCGGTGGTGATCGCCGCGATGGTGGCGGTCACGCTTTATCGTCCGCTGGCGCTGCCGCTCCTCTATGCCGCGGGACTGGTCACGGTGCTGATCTATCTCGGCATTATCCCGCCAACCTCGATCGCTTCCGATTTTTCGGGCGGCGCCCTGGGCGTCGACGGACTGCCGGTGGCCACGTCCAACGCGCTGACCTTGCGCATCGGCATCGCACTCGGCCTGGTCTTCATCGGCGCCGGCTTCTGGGCCGCGCGCCGGTTCGCCGCTGGGACACAGATACGTGCGGCCTCATGGGCGGCGTGGGGCGTCATCGTCCCGCTGGTCGTCCTGCTGGCGCTCTGGTTCACTTTCGGCAATCTCGACCGTGACCCTGTCTACGCCGCCGCAGCGGCACTGTTGGTCGTCATTTTCGCCGCCGGCGGCGAGTGGATCGCGCGGGCCGAGGAGCCGCCGCTCAAGGGCGGTGTCGCGGTCTCGTTTGCCCTGGGCGGCGCGGCCATCGCCGGGCTCCTGCTCATGCATATGGCTTTCGATTCCGGCTGGACCACCATCCTGCTCGGTGCGGCGGCCATCGTGCCGGCGCTGGCCACGCGCTGGCGCTCCTATCCGGTGCTCGGCTGGATTTCGGTCGGCGCGGTGATCGCGGTGCTTGGCCGTGTCGCCTTCGACCCGACCATTGTCGGCGCCGGCTTCCTGTCGACGACGCCGGTGTTCAACTGGCTGCTGCCGGGCTACGGCGTGCCCGCACTGGCCTTCGGCTTCGCCGCGTGGCAGCTAGCGCGCACCACCAACGGCCGACCGCGCCTTGCCATGGAAGCGGCGGCGGCGCTGTTTGCGCTGCTCACGCTCGCCATGCTGGTGCGCCACGCCATGCATGGCGGCGTCATCGACACGGGTGCCATGACGCTCGCCGAACAGTCGATCTACACCCTGATCGCCATCGGCGCCGGCGCCATCCTGGTCGCCATCGACATGCGCTCGCCAAGCTCGGTGCTGCGCTATGGTTCGATGGCCGCCGGTGTGGCCTCGGTCGCTTTCATCGTTGTCAGGCATTTCGTGGTGCTGAATCCTTTGCTTACCGACGAATCGACCGGCCGTATCCCGGTGTTCAACCTGTTGTTCCTCGCCTATCTCCTGCCGGCGGTCGCCGCCGGGGGACTGGCGCTCTACGCCAGGGACAAGCGGCCAAAATGGTATGCGCAGATGCTGGCCGTGGTGTCTGCCGCGCTTGCCTTCGCCTATGCCACGCTGTCGGTGAGGCGCCTGTTCAAGGGCGAATTCATCGGCCTGTGGAGCGGCCTCGGCCAGTTGGAAACCTACACCTATTCGGCGCTCTGGCTGGTGATTGGCGTTGCGCTGCTCTCAGCTGGCGTCTGGCTGAAATCGCAGGTGCTGCGCATCGCTTCGGCCGCGCTGATCGCGATCGCCGTGCTGAAGGTCTTCATATTCGACATGTCGGAGTTGGAAGGCGTACTCCGGGCGCTATCCTTCATCGGCCTCGGCGCGGTTCTGATCGGTATCGGCCTGTTCTATCAGCGGCTTTTGACACGGGCGGCGAGGGAAAACGGATAAAGGCAAGCAAGAACAATAAGATTTCACCCCGACCGGGAATAAATCGGCACTCGCCAGCGTTATCTCATTGCTTGGGTGACCGGGGCGGGAGACCGCTTCGCGCTGGCCGCTTGCGCCGCGCCCGGAAGGCGCGTTCAATCCAGATCAACAAGGGCGACCTCGAAACCAGCGGTCATGGACGAAAAGAAGGCAGCAATCCTTGGCGAAATACCGCGCCTGCGCCGTTACGCACGCTCGCTTTTGCGCGACCGCGACGCTGCCGACGACCTTGTCCAGGATTGCCTCGAGCGGGCGCTTGTGCGGCTCGACAACTGGCAGACAGGAGAAAGCCCCCGGAGGTGGCTGTTTACGATCATGCATCATTTGTTCATCGACCAGATGCGCAAGGTGAACCGCCGCGGCGAGGCGGCGATGTTGCCGCTGGAGGCGGGCGAGGCCGTTGCCCAGCCGGCAGAGCAGGTGGAGAGTATCGCCTCGCGCGAGATCATCGACGCGTTGCAGGCGATCAGCCCCGATCGACGCGCAGCTCTTGTCATGGTTGCCATCGAAGGTTTTTCCTATGCCGAAGCCGCCAACATTCTGGGCGTCCCCGCTGGCACGCTGATGTCGCGCATTGCGCGCGGGCGTGAGGAATTGCGTGGTTTGCTGGACGATACGGCGCGTCGCCGCGCGATAAGGATCGTCGAGAAATGATCCGCCGCGACTTTTCCGAACGGGACATCCACATGGCGCTCGATGGCGAGCTGCCTGCAGACGAGCGCGCCGCTTACGACGCCTGGCTCGACGCCAATCCCGAGATGAAAGCCAGGAGCGCCCGTTTCACCGCCGACCGGGCGGCGCTGCGTGCCGCCTTCGCCGGGGTGCTGGACGAAGCCGTGCCTGCGCGGTTGCGCAAGGTCGTGCTTGGCGAGGCGCCGGTCAAGGCAGCTGTGCCACGCTCGCGCTGGTGGCTTGCCGCTGCCGTGTTGCTGGTCGCCGCCGGCGGGCTTGGTGGCTACCTTGCCGGCGTCGACGGCATCGGCCAGGAGGACCCGGCGGAAGATCGGCTGGCCGAGCAGGCAATCGCGGCCCATGTCATCTATGCCGCCGAAAAGCGGCATGCCGTCGAGGTTCCGGCCAGCGACAAGGACCATCTGCAGACCTGGCTGTCCAACCGGGTAGGGTTGAAGCTGGTGGCACCCGACTTGACCGCGAACGGTTTCCAGTTGGTCGGCGGCCGGTTGCTTCCGGCAGGCGAGAGCAAGGCCGCCATGCTGCTTTACGAGGACGGCAATGGGCAGCGTATATCGCTGTTCGTCACCACGGCATCGACGGAGAATGCCAAGGGCACCTACGCCGCCACGCAAGACGGACCCGAGGCCGTCTACTGGCTGGACAAGGGCTATGGCTGCGCCGTCGTCGGCTCCTTGCCGCGCGAGCGGCTGAACGAGGTCGCCAGGAACGCCTACACGCAACTTGTAAACGGGCTGGCAAGCTGAACGGCACCGCTTTTGCCGGTGCCGTCGATCCGCGAATGCCGATCTGGCCGAAGGACCTTTTGCGCCCGTCGGATCGGCGTCGGATTTGTCACAATTCGGCCCTAATCGAGGTGCGATAGCGCTTGATGAATGCCGTCGCATCGCCCCGAAAATCGGAAACGGTTTTTGGAAAAACGAGGCGAAGATTCAAGGTGGTGGAGCGGACTTCGTGCGCCCAGGTGGACGCCGGTTTTCCCAACGCCCTGGTTGGCGTCAAGGACGTGTTCGAGTAGGGCCATTTCCACCACCAATCGAGGTTTTCTGAAGCCGCATGCCTGCCGAGATCCGCACGGCCCGCGCGTCTGACGTCGATGATCTCGCCGCCATCGAGAAAGCTGTTTTCTCAAGCGACCGTATTTCCCGCCGCTCCTTCCGACTGTTCATCGAGCGTGAAACCGCCGAGACGCTGGTCGCCGAAGTCGACGGCCGCGTGGCCGGTTATGCGATCGTGCTGTTTCGCAAAGGCAGCGGCGTGGCGCGCCTCTACTCGATTGCGACCAGTCCGTTTTTCGGCGGGCTGGGTGTCGGCCGCATCCTGCTCGGATCCGCCGAAGATGCCGCCTTCGAGCACGACCGCATGATGCTGCGTCTCGAAGTTCGCGAAGACAACAGCCGCGCGATCCGCATCTACGAACGGGCCGGTTATCGCAAGATCGGGCGTGAGCCCGGCTACTATGAGGATGGCGAAACGGCACTTCGCTACGAAAAAACCTTGCGTGGCGACATTCCGATCGCCACCAAGGTGCCGTTCTACCCGCAGACCTGTGAATTCACCTGCGGTCCGTGCTGCCTGATGATGGCGATGGCCAATTTCGATCGCGGCTTCGTGCCGGATCCGGTCATGGAAATCCGCCTGTGGCGTGAAGCGACGACCGTCTTCATGATGTCGGGTCCCGGGGGTTGCGAGCCGTTCGGCCTCGCTGTCTCGGGCTATGAGAGCGGGCTCGCGGTGGAGATCTACGTCTCCTTCTATGGCGCGCTGTTCCTGCAATCGGTGCGCAGCGAGGACAAGCGCAGGGTAATGGAACTGGCCCAGGTCGACTTTCGCCGACGCGCGGAACTTTACGGCATCCCGGTGAATTACCGTGCATTCACAATCGACGATATCCGCGCTGCGATCGCTGGGGGAAAGCTGGTGCTGGTGCTGATCAGCGGCTTCCTGATGTTCGGCAAGAAGGTGCCGCACTGGGTGCTGGCGATCGGCGATGACGGCGACCATATCCTGATCCACGACCCTTGGGTCGAGGATGAAAGGCAGGAGACCATCCTTGATGCAGCCAACATTCCCGTGCCTTACGGCATCTTCATGAACATGGCGCAGTTCGGTCGCGATGGACTGCGGGCCGCCATCACTCTGGGAAAGCGTGACAGACAATGACCTGGGTCATCCTTACCGGCAGGCAGAGCGATCTCGACCAGGTGGCGACACCGCACAAGATCATCACCAATCGCGACTATCTCGCGCATCCGTCATTGTTTCGCGGCCAGCGGCCGAAGGTCATCAACCTGTCGAACAATTACGCCTACCAGAGCCGCGGCTACTATGCCTCGCTGCTGGCAAGCTCGCGCGGCCACAAGGTGATCCCGACCGTCGAGACGATGATCGACCTGTCGGAACGCAAGCTCTATGAGCACGCGCTGCCGGAACTGGAACTGGCGCTCAACAAATGCCGCAAGGATCTTGGTGGCGCCTTTCCGCAAAAGGTCTGCATCTTCTTCGGCATCGGGCCGTCAAAAATCTGGGACCGTTTCGCCAAGCTGTTGTTCGATTGGTTCCGCGCACCGGCGCTCGAAGTCCACATCAAGGACAGCGCCGAATGGGCCTCGATCCGCAAGATCGGCTTCCATCCGCTGGCGCGGATGACCGAGGACGAGGAAAAAAGCTTCATACAGTGCCTGGAAACCTACACCAACCGGGAGTGGCGCGACACCAAGGGCCGCACGCCGGCGCGCTATACCTTCGCCACGCTGGTCGACCCGCATGAGGAATTGCCGCCCTCGGAGATCTCGTCGCTGCGCTATTGGGCCAAGATCGCCGAGAAGATGGGCGTCGAAATCGAGCCGATCACCAAGCGGGACCTGGCCAAGCTCGCCAATTACGACGCGCTGTTCATCCGCGAGACCACCTCGATCTCCAACCACACCTATCGTTTCGCCCGCCGCGCCCAGCAGGAAGGCATGCCGGTGATCGACGATCCACTGTCGATGATCCGCTGCACCAACAAGGTCTATCTCAACGAGCTGATGGCCTACAACAAGGTGCCGGTGCCGCCGACGGTGATGATCGCCGGCACCTCGGATCTCGAACTGGCGGCGCAGACGCTGGGCTTTCCGCTGGTGCTGAAGATCCCGGATTCGTCGTTCTCGCGCGGCGTCAAGAAATGCGCCAATTTCGAGGAACTGAAGACGCTCGCCACCGAATGGCTGGAGGATTCCGACCTTCTGATCGCGCAGAAATTCATTCCGACCGAATATGATTGGCGTGTCGGCGTGCTCGGCGGCCAGCCGCTGTTTGCCGTGCACTATCTGATGGCCAAGAAGCACTGGCAGATCGTCAACCACAAGGCCAACGGCAAGCCCGACCAGGGCGGCATCAAGACCTTCACGCTGAAGGAAACGCCGGCGCATGTCGTCGAGACGGCAGTGAAGGCGGCGCGCTGCATCGGCGACGGGCTCTATGGCGTCGACCTCAAGGAGACCAAGGACGGCGTCTTCGTCATCGAGGTGAATGACAATCCCAACCTCGATCATGGCTGGGAGGATTCCGGTGAGAAGGACGAGGTCTGGGTGCGGCTGACGCAGTGGTTCCTGGAGCGGTTGGACCGGCCGGGGCGGTAATTTGATCGGGGGTAGAACATGCAGTTTATCGTGATCGAGGATTTCACCGGCTGTGATCGCAAGGAGATCTATCGCCGCTTTCGCGACCGCGGCCGCCTGAAACCGGACGAGCTGCTCGTGCACCACAGCTGGATCGCGGCGGACATGAGCCGCTGCTTCCTGCTGGTGGAGGCCGATGACGTCACGCTGCTGCAGCGTTGGGTCATCGAATGGGCGGATCTGGTGGAATTCGAGATCATCCCCGTGGCGACAAACAAGGACATGGCTGAGGCATTGAGCGGGCACCTCTGACGATTGCCGCGTGTCGCGTCAACGCAGTGCCGGCGAGCCGACTGCGCGCCGGCACTCGTCGATCAGCCACTGGCGAAATGCGTCCACGACATCGCGTCTGGCGCTGCGCGCCGGGATCGTCAGGCAATAGGGCTGGCGCAGCTCGACCATTTGGGCGAGGGGCCTGACAAGTCGGCCGTCCTCCAGCGCCTCGGCACAGTAGATCCCTTGCGCCAGCGCCACGCCCAATCCCGAAATGGCAAGGTCGAGTGCTGCGCGCGATGAGTTGGCCGAGAGGCCGCGCTGCGCTGCCCGGCCGGGTTCGATGCCGGCCGCCTCGAACCAGTTGTGCCAGGACGGAAAGGACGCACCGGTCGGTCCCCAGCCGGTATGGATAAGCGGCAGGCTGGCGAGGCCTTCGGGTTTGATCGTGTCCGCCAGCCCGGGTGCACACACGGGATAGACTGCGTCCTGGACGATGTCCTCGGTCGGGTGCTCGCGATAGTGCGGGCCATAAGTGAGCCTGATGTCGATCAACTCACGGTCGAACGGCACCGGGTCATCCTCGCCTCTGAGCGATATGTCGACGGCGCCATGGCTGGAGACAAAACCAGTGAGGCGCTGCGAAAGCCAACCCATGGCCATGGATGGCGGCACCGACACCACGAGGCGCGGGCGGAACGCATCGCCGCCCAGTTGGCGCGCGACGCTGCCGATCTCCTGGAAGGCCATGGTCAGCCTGGGCAGCATCTCGACGCCGGCCTCGGTGAGGACGGCGCGCCGGTTGACGCGATGGAACAGCTTGCGGTCCATCTGCTCCTCGACGGTGCGGATGAGCTGGCTGACGGCGGCGGCCGATACAGAAAGCTCTTCCGCCGCCCCCGCAAAGCTGCCTGTACGGGCGGCAGCCTCGAAAGCCTGAAGTCCTTTGAGAGAGGGAAGTACGGCCATGATCACCGGATAGATAAGTTCAGCTTATCTAAATCGCAGAAATCGTCATTTTTGGAAAGATTTTTCATGCGCTACAGTGGATTCTATCAAATCCCAGCCTGGATCGAAGCCCGTGGATCATCGCGACGTAATTTCATCGTTGACGCAGGAGGAGCGCAACCGGCTGACCGCCAAGTCTGATGCCGCGGGCCTCGTTCAGCTTGCCGCTCATTGGGGTGCGATCGTGATCCTCGGATCGCTGATCGCCGCCAAAGTGCCGTTCTGGCCGCTGCTGATGCTGCCGCAAGGTCTCCTCATCGTGTTCCTATTCACGCTGCTGCACGAGACGGTTCATCGCACGGCCTTTGAGGCGCAGCGGCTGAACGATCTCGTGGCGCGGGTGTGCAGCCTGGCGATCGCACTGCCGGCGGACTGGTTCCGCTACTTCCACTTTGCCCACCATCGATACACGCAAGATCCCGACAATGACCCGGAACTGGCGTTCCCCAAGCCGGAGACATGGCGGCAATACCTCGTCCACATATCCGGCATCCCGTTATGGTGGGGCCACATCAAGACGCTTTATGCCAACGCCGCGGATCGTGGTCGCGAAAGCTACGTTCCGCCAAAGGGCTATGACAAGGTGCGCATCGAGGCACGCGCCATGATTGCCTTTTATGCCGTGCTCCTTCTGCTTGCCGTCTATTTCCGGCTCTCGGTGCTTGTCTATGTCTGGATTTTGCCCGCTCTGTTGGGGCAGCCGTTTCTGCGCCTCTATCTCTTGGCCGAGCACGGTCGTTGTCCGTTCGTCGCCAACATGCTGGAGAACACCAGGACCACATTGACCAACTGGCTGGTCCGCAAGCTGGCGTGGAACATGCCGTTCCATGCCGAGCATCATGCCTATCCCGGCGTGCCGTTTCATCAACTGCCGCGGTTTCATGCGCTGATCGAGCGGCATCTCAAGGTGGTCGAGCCCGGCTATGTCAGCTTCCACGAAAAGTACATCGAGACGCTGCATTGACGATGGCCGGCCTAGCCGGTCTGGCTGTGCGGCGCCCGGGATCTCAACAGACGCTGGATCTCGGCCGCCTGTGACGGCGCGCCGATCAGAAAGCCCTGCGCCTCGGTGCAGCCATTGCTGCGCAGGATGTCGAGTTGCACCTCGGTCTCGACCCCCTCGGCGGTGACAGTGATGCCAAGCTCGGCACCCAGCCCGATGACGGTGCGAACGATCGCCGCGGTGTCGCGATTGCCCAAATCGTGGATGAACGAACGGTCGATCTTGATCTTGTCGACAGGAAAACGCCTGAGGTAGCCGAGCGACGAATAGCCGGTGCCGAAATCGTCCAGCGCGATGCGGATGCCGAGTTCGCGCAACTGCCGCAGCGTCCTTAGCACCACCTCGCTTTCGTCCATCAGCACGGTTTCGGTGATCTCCAGTTCCAACCGACCGGCTGGCACGCCGGAGAAAGCCAGCGCCGAGATGACGCTGCGGGCGAAGCTGCCGCTTTTAAGTTGCACGGCCGAGACATTGACCGCGACGCGCAGGCCGGCGGGCCACCGTGCCGCCGCCGTGCAGGCTTTCCTCAGCGCCCATTCTCCAAGCGGCACGATCAATCCGGTTTCTTCGGCGACCGGAATGAAGCTGTCCGGCGCCACCATGCCACGTTCTGGGGAATGCCAGCGCATCAAGGCTTCCGCGCCGACGATCTCGCCGGAGGCGATGTTCATGATGGGTTGGAAATCGAGGTCGAATTCCTGGCGCGACAGTGCGGTCCCGAGGTCGACCTCCAACGCACGCCGTGCCTGTACCATTGCGTCCATTCCGGGTTCGAAGAAGCGATACAGATTGCGGCCTTCGCTCTTCGCCCGGTAAAGCGCTGTATCGGCGTTCCTCAGCAGCGTGTCGGCGTCTCCGCCGTCGTCGGGGAAAACCGCGATGCCCAGGCTGATGCCGATATGCATCTCGCGGCTCTTGTCGCGGAACGGTTTTCCGATTGTCTCGACGATGCGCTTCGCGAGTTTTTCAGCATTGGCAATGCCCTTGAAATTGAACTGGATGATGACGAATTCGTCGCCGCCGAAGCGGGCAACGACGTCGTTTTCATTATGCAGGCAGCGCTGCAGCCGCTCGGCCACGGTCTTCAGCAGCCAGTCGCCGGCCGGATGTCCCCAGGTGTCGTTGACTGCCTTGAAGCGATCGAGATCGAGCGAGAAGATCGCCAGCGGCGTGGCCGCCGTGTCCTCCAGCGCAAGGTCGAGCCGTTCGCGAAACATCGAGCGGTTGGGCAATCCCGTCAGCGTGTCGTGATGCGCAAGATGGGTCATGCGCTCTTCGGTGCGGCGACGTTCGGTGACGTCGTCGAAGGTCACCACCCAGCCGCCGCCATCCATCGGCCGACGTGTGACCAAAACCGTCCTGCCGTCGGTAAGATGCCGATAGGCCGAATGCATTTTTGCCGCCGCCAGACAGGCTTCGGTCTTGGCGACTTCGCTGTCGACATCGATCTTCGTATAGATGCCGAGTTCCAGCAACCGTTCGAGCGCGTCGCGGTGCGTCGTTCCAAGCGGAAAATCCGCCGGGGTGACCTTGTAGAGCTCCAGAAAACGCCGGTTTCGCACGATCATCTTGCCGTCGGCGTCATACATCAGCAAGCCTTGCGACATGTTGGCGAGCGCTGCGTCGAAGCGGCGGTGCTGCTCCTTGAGATCCTCTTGCGCGCGGCGCTGCTCGGTGATGTCTTCATAGATCGAAACCCAGCCGCCCAGAGCCAGAGGGCGGTGCGAGATGCTGACGATGCGGCCGTCCGACAGTGTTTCTTCGTAGGTCGAGGGCTTTGCCTGATCGATATAGGGCTTGCGGATGGCGTAGAGTTCGTCGGCGGTTTGCGAGGCGACGCCGATATCGACGCTGTGGCGCAGAATGTCGAGGAACCGGATGCCGGGCCTTATCACCCTGGCGTCGAGGCAAAAGATGTTTAGGTAGTTGCCGTTGCAGATGATCATCCGCTCGTCGGCGTCGAACATGCACAGGCCGTGCGACATGTTCTCGACCGCAGCCGAAAAGCGTTGGTTCTGCTCCCGCAGTTCGTCTTCCATGTGGCGGGAGCGGTCCATGCCTTCGGCCTCCCGTTTCGGGACGGCCGAACCATCCTTGGCATCAGCGACGGGCATGAGCGCGCCTGCGGACCGTGATCGAACAAGCTACTGTGGTCGCCGCTGGTTAATTTAGCGTTTTAATGCATGTCGCCCAAAAGTGACCTCGGTTTTGGGGGAATGACATGCATAAAAAGACCTAAAGCGCGTCGCGTGAATCCGTTTCAGCGCGACGCGCTTTAGCCGATTGCGGTCGCCGAAACCTGATGCCGCGACGTCTCGATCGCCGAAAACCGTTTCAGAAACGCGTTCTGCGCCCAGGTCACCGAACGTGGCGTGAAATCGAAGCGGTCGGCATTGAAGCCGCGCGGACGGCCGAAGAACTCGGTCGCCTCGGCGGTCGAAAAGCCGGCGAGCAGCGTTGCCTCGAAATAGGCGGCGATCTGGTCGGCGCGCTTGATCTCCTTGCGCAGCGCAGCACTTGGTTCCGGAGGCAGCGAGAAGCGCAGATGGATGGCGCGCTGCAGCCGTAACTCACAATCCTTGTAGCTGCCGCCCATCACCGATTTGAACGGCGAGATCATGTCGCCGATGACATATTCGGGGGCGTCGTGCAGCAGGGCCGCCAGCCGGGCGTCGGCCGAAGCCTCGGGCACCAGGTCGCAGAACAGCGCTTCGACCAGCAGCGAGTGCTGGGCGACCGAAAACGCATGCTCGCCGCTGGTCTGGCCGTTCCAGCGGGCAACGCGGGCGAGCCCGTGCGCAATGTCCGAAATCTCGATGTCGAGCGGCGAGGGGTCGAGCAAATCGAGCCGGCGGCCCGACAGCATGCGCTGCCAGGCGCGTGCCGGCGCGCCGACGCGGTCGGCCGCCATCAGGCCTCCTCCGCGCTGACGGCTTCCTGCGGGAAGGCGAATTTTGCCCAACCGGGAATGGCCAGCGTTAACGGAACGTCCCCGGCCATGATCGGCTGGCCGGCATCGAGCGCCGCCTTGACCCGGTCGATGCGCGCAATGGCCAGACCGGTCGTGTCTACGGTCGAGCCGAGCGTGCCAACCGGCCTGCCTGCGACGGTCAGCTCGGTGCCGGGCGCGGGCAGGGGCCTGTCGGCCGATGCAATCAGCACGCGCCGCCTGGCCGTGCCGCGATGCTGCATGCGCGAGACGACCTCCTGGCCGACATAGCAGCCCTTCTTGAAGCCGATGCCGCCGGTTTCGTCCAGCAGCACATCGTGGGGGAAGGCGTCTCCGAGTTGGTAGTCGCTGCCGCTTTCGGCAATGCCGCCGACAATGCGGAAGGCTTGCCACGCGGCAAGATCGCCGGGCTCATCCGTTTCGCCATAGGAACGCGTGACGGCACCCTTCGGAAAGCGTGTGTCGGCGGCCGCCGTTGAATCAGATTGTGAGGGTGTTGATTCATGTCCCCACGCGACGGTGACAAACGCCTGATCGGATTTGGTAATCTCGACCTTGGCGCGCAGTTTGTAGAGCGTCAGCCGGCGTACGAAATCGTCCGATATGTCGGCACGGCATTCGAGCCGGAATGCATTCTCGCCGGTGCGGGAGATCAGGAAATCGAACAGGATCTTGCCTTGCGGCGTCAGCAGCGCACCGGGTTTGGCTTCGCCGGGAGCCAGGATGTCGAGATCGGTGGTCAGGATGTTCTGCAAAAAATGCTCGGCATCCGGACCTGATACGGAAATGAGGGCGCGGTCTTTGAGCTGGGCACAGGGCATGGGCGGAAAAGCAACCTGATCTTGCAAAATGGTCGGCCTTTACGTAAGCCGCTGGCACTCCCCCCGCAAGAGAGCATGGCCATGATCTACGACCTCATCCTGACAGGCGGCACAGTGGTCAACCATGACGGCGAAGGGGCTCGCGACATCGGCGTGAAGGACGGGCGCATCGCTGCCATCGGCGATCTCCGCCAGGCCTCGGCCGGCGAGACGATCGACTGCCGCGGCCTGCATATCCTGCCGGGTGTCGTCGACAGCCAGGTGCATTTTCGCGAGCCGGGACTGGAGCACAAGGAAGATTTGGAAACGGGTTCGCGCGCTGCCGTGCTTGGCGGCGTCACCGCCGTGTTCGAGATGCCCAACACCAATCCGCTGACCACCAGCGAGGCAGCGCTTGCCGACAAGGTCCGGCGCGGCACGGGGCGCATGCATTGCGATTTCGCCTTCTGGGTCGGCGGCACCCGCGAGAATGCCGGGGATGTCGGCGAGCTTGAGCGGCTGCCGGGTGCGGCCGGGATCAAGGTTTTCATGGGCTCGTCCACTGGCGACCTGCTGGTCGAGGATGACGAGGGCGTGGCGTCGATCCTGAGAAACACGCGCCGGCGCGCCGCCTTTCATTCGGAAGACGAATTCCGGCTGCGCGAGCGCCTTGGCGAACGCATCGAAGGCGACCCGGCATCGCACCCTGTCTGGCGCGACGAGATCGCCGCCTTGCGCTGTACCGAACGGCTGGTACGCATTGCGCGAAACGCCCGTGCCCGCATCCATGTTCTACACATCTCGACCGCCGAGGAGATTGTGTTCCTCGAACAACACAAGGATGTCGCGACCTGCGAGGCGACGCCACATCATTTGACGCTGAGCGCCGACGACTATCTCAGGCTTGGCACGCTGATCCAGATGAACCCGCCGGTGCGTGCCGCGCGCCATCGCGATGGCGTCTGGCATGGCATTGCGCAAGGCATCGTCGATGTGCTCGGCTCCGACCACGCGCCGCACACGCTGGCCGAGAAGGCAAAGCCCTATCCGGCCTCACCGTCGGGGATGACCGGCGTGCAGACGCTGGTGCCGATCATGCTCGACCACGTCAATGCCGGCCGGCTGACCTTGCAGCGCTTTGTCGACCTGTCTAGCCACGGCCCGCAGCGGATCTTCGGCATGGCGAGAAAGGGCCGCATCGCTGCCGGCTACGAGGCCGACTTCACCATCGTCGATATGAAGCGGCGCCAGACCATCACCAATGCGCAGGCCGGCTCGAAAGCCGGCTGGACGCCTTATGACGGGAGAGAAGTGGTCGGCTGGCCGGTCGGCACCGTCATTCGCGGCCGCCGCGTGATGTGGGAAGGCGAGATCGCCACGCCAAGCCAGGGTAGGGCGGTGGAGTTTTCTGAGGCATTGCCCCGCTAGGCTCCCTACCCCCGTGGGTGGGAAGAGCCGCTCTCAATCCCCGGCGACGAAGAATGACCACTGTCCGCTAGGGGTGATACCGACGCGATAGAAAATATAGGCGCCGAACTGCTTCATGTCGTCGAAATCGCCAGCGGTGACGATCTTGAACAGTTCGACCCGCTGCTTGGCGTCCAGCTTGTCCAGCGGGAGGGCGAAGAAATACGGCCACACATAGAGCTCTTGTGGCGTGCCGGCATCGAGGTGGACGTAGCCGGCATCAAGCACCTCCTCCAGGATGGCCAGGATTTCCTGGCCGTCCGGGTCTCCCGAGAGGCCCTTGAGGAAGGCGACGGCATCGCCATCAATGTCGGTTAGGGACAATTGCGTTGTGTTGTCGCCCGTGCCGATCAACGGCCGCAACTTTTCGATATCGCCGCCCTTGCAGGCTTCGACGATCAAATCATGCATGCGCCGCACTGGTTCCGGCAGCTTGCCGAGATCGTAGATGACCTCGGGCACCGGCGTGTCCGGATCGACGCGTGGCCTGGTCACGCCGCCATCCGCCGGACTGTCCGGCTCGGCTTCGGCAGGAGCAGTCGGCTGGCTAGACGGCGGCGGCGTCCCGACCGGGTTGGGCATTGGCACGGTGCTTCCGGGGGGCGACATGTCGTCGGCCGGCGGCGTGACCGTCGGGGGGAGCTCTTCGCGCTTGATTTCGCTCAGCGCATAGGCGGGGCTGCTCGCGAGACACACAACCAGGGGAATCGCGGCACAGCAAGCGGCGAAAGAGATGCGAAGGACCAAGCCACGCGGCTTGCCTGACATCGAAAAACTCACTGCCCGTTTCTCCCTGCTTACGGGCATGACGCCCGAGCGGCATATTGCCGTCAAAGAACCGGACGTCGGTTCAGTGCCGCAGCCGTTCAGGTTCGAAGGCGCCAGCAATCACCTTTTCACGCATACGGTCGAGCAGGGCAAGGGCCGAGGTCTCGCCATTGGCACGCAACATCTCGCCGAAGGCTGTTTCGAGCGCTGCTTCGGCAATGATCTCGGGCTCTATCCCGGCGGAGAGACCTTCCGCCCAGGCCTCGCTGTGGCTTTCCACGGCGGTCAAGCGTTTTTCTTCCCTGACCAGCGCGTCGATGTCGTTGACACCATGTTCCATAAGCGAATGTCCACCCTTTCAAGCTGCGATCCATTGATGTGGATCAGGCCTGATCTGTTCATTTCACACCCAGGGACAATTAAGTATTTGTAAATACGACATTTTTTTGATCGTCTTTTACAAAGCCCGATTGCCTTGTGCGAAACTGCGTTCAGTTCGAGTCAAACTTAGCCGATTGGGGCGGCCTGCGGGGCGAAAACCTTCAGTTTGAGTTAATTCCGCTTTCGCGCGGTAGGGTTTCGTTAATACTGTTGCAGAAGTGCAACATGAGGATTGCACCAAGATATCGCCTGGCACAAGCCGATATATCGGCTGTACCCAGCAATGGTTCGGATAGTTGTCGATGAGCGAGTGCCTAAAGCGCGCTGCGTTTGAACGGATTCAGGCGAGGCGCTTTAGGTTTTCGTTTTTATGCGTGTCGTTCTCCCAAAACCGCAGCCACTTTTGGGCGACATGCATTAGTTGCCGTAACGCGAGGCGATGTCGCGAGACAGCGTCTCGCCTTCCTTCATGTAGCGGCTGATGGCTTCGGTCGCCGAGGGCGTGCACCTCGTATAGGTGCCGCCGAAGGAGCGGTAGCCGCGATTGAAGCTGGCAATGAAGCGGGCGCGCCGCTCGGCGTCCGGATTTTCCGAATCGAGCAGTTTTGTCATCTCGACACGCCACTGGTCGCCCTTTTCGCCGCACAGATTGCGCAGGAAATGCAGCGAGCCCAGAACCTCCGCCAGCCGCATCAACCCGGGCTCGAACGGCGACTCGGCGCTGAGCGCGGGCCGTATCGAAACGGTCGCGCCGACCGCAAGACACACGGCGAGGAGCATGGATGGACGATTCATAAGCCTTCTCTACCAGCTGCGTGGCTCTGCTAAACAGCATAAGTCTTTGTGGCGAAACAATTTGTGGCCCGCAAGTTGATTTCAGGACAGCAGTCCGGCGTTTCCGCCGGGGGCCAACAAGTCTTCGGCGACCGCGAATACCGAGCCTGCCAGCGGCAGCGCCGCCATCTCGCTGAGCGTATAGAAGGCCGCCGTCTCCGCATCGTCGCTGGCCACGGCCTCGCCGCCGGCATAGGCGGCGCCGAAGACTGTGAGGAGATAATCGACCGGGTGGCTGTCATCCCGGCCGTCGATGCGGATTTCCCGCAGCGGGCGATAATTTGTGGCACGCAAACCGGTTTCTTCCTGAAGTTCGCGCTCTGCCGCTGCCTCCAGCGTCTCACCAGGTTCGACCTTGCCGCCCGGAAAGGCATAGAGCCCTTGCGACGGTTGCCGGGCTCGCTTGACCAGAAGCACGGTGTCTGCCCGCACGACGGCGACCGAGACTGCCGGAAGTATTTTGCGCGCTTCGTTCATGGATTCCCAATCAGGCTGAAGGCCGGTCAGTTGTGGACCGGCCAGCGTGGACAAGTTTTAGCGGTTGCGCAACGCCGGTTCCATCGCCACTTTCAGAAGCCGAACCTTTCGAAGGGCACCAATCGACCATGTGCGGACGTTTCGCCTTGACCGCGACGCCGGATCAGACCGCTGCCTTTCTGGACGTGGCGGGGCTTGAGGATTTCCCGGCGCGCTACAACATCGCCCCGACGCAGCCGATCCTGATGGCGGTCGCCGGCCCTCCGCAGGCGCCGGGCTCCAATCTGCCGGACCGGCAGCCAATGCTGGTGCGCTGGGGGCTGATCCCGACCTGGGTGAAGGATACACGCGAGTTTCCGCTGCTGTTCAACGCGCGCTCCGAAGGGGCTGCCGAAAAGGCGTCGTTCAAGGCCGCCATGCGCCATCGCCGCGCTTTGGTGCCGGCGTCCGGCTTTTATGAATGGCGGCAAACCGGTGGCAAGAAGGGGCAGCCTTACTGGATACGCCCCAGGCATGGCGGGTTGGTTGCCTTCGCCGGGCTGATCGAGACCTATGCCGAGCCGGGCGGTTCGGAAATGGACACCGGCGCCATCCTGACCATCAACGCCAATGCCGACATCGCGCATATCCACGACCGCATGCCGGTGGTGATCGACCCCAGGGATTTCGCCCGTTGGCTGGATTGCCGCACGCTCGAACCGCGTGATGTCGCCGATCTGTTGCGGCCGGCTCAGCTCGATTTCTTCGAGGCAATTCCGGTCTCCGACCTCGTCAACAAGGTCGCCAACACCGGACCGGAGATTCAGGAGCGGGGCGAGATCGGGCCGGAGCCCGAGAAGGTCAAGCGCCAGAAGTCCGGCGCGGACGACAGTCAGATGACGTTGTTCTAGCAGAGGGCGCGCGCGTCGGCGCCTTCATTTCTGGCGCCATTGGCGCCGGCCGCCCACCCCTTCAGGCAGCGCGGGGCGAAACGATCTTCTGCGCCGGCTTTTTCTTCTTGGCGGTATGGAGAAGGGCGGCGACGATCGCGGCCGGGCCGATTGCGCGATAGTGGTTGGCCAGCGCCGGCTGCTTGGCGCGGTTGGCTTCCTGCTTGGTTCGGGGCATGTCTCTCTTCCCTGGTAACATTTTCGTGTCTGCGTTTGATGGCCGATTCTGACCAAATCGTGACGCCTGCTGATCTAGCCGGCGAATGTTTCATGACTGTGCCGACATGTTTAATAAAATGTTTCAGTGCATCATTACCTGTGACCCAGCGACGGTTTTGCCGAAACTTGCGACTTGACGGCAACACAAGCCAAGGCGATAAAGCCGCCCATGAAAACGTCTTTCGCCATTTGTGGCATTTGCATTATTGGCTAGCCTCGCGCTGGTCCGGACGTTTTCGCCTCATCTCTCCCCAGATTGGACAAACGCCCCGGCCAGCAGGCTGGAGCCTGATTTGCGTTCGCGCAGGGCTGGCTTCGTCGAATTGAGTTCTGAACCGGGAAGGCACGAATGTCCGACGCATCGCAGGGCCTGCGCCTCTACAACACGCTGACGCGGACGAAAGAGGATTTCGTCCCGATCGATCCGCTGAACGTGCGCATGTATGTCTGCGGCCCGACCGTCTACGACTTTGCTCATATCGGCAATGCCAGGCCGGTGATCGTCTTCGACGTGCTGTTCCGCTTGCTGCGCCATCTCTATGGGCAGACGCACGTCACCTATGTGCGCAACATCACCGACGTAGACGACAAGATCAATGCGCGCGCTTTGCGCGATTTCGGCGGCGAGATCGCTTCCGGCACGCTGTCGTTGAATGAGGCGATCAGGCGGGTCACCGAAAAGACCGCCGACCAGTTCCACAGCGACGTGGCGGTTCTCGGCTGCCTGGAGCCGACGGTCGAGCCGCGCGCCACCGAATTCGTCGAGCCCCGTGCCGACGGCAAGGTTGACATGATCACCTTGATTCAAAGCCTGATCGAACGCGGCCATGCCTATGTTGCTGCGGGCGAAGTCCTGTTCGACACGGCGTCGATGCCCGACTACGGCCAGCTGTCGAAGCGCAATCTCGACGAGCAGCAGGCCGGTGCTCGCGTCGCCGTCGACGCGCATAAGAAAAATCCCGGCGATTTTGTCCTCTGGAAGTTGTCGTCACCGGAGGAGCCGGGCTGGAATTCGCCATGGGGCAGGGGTCGGCCGGGCTGGCACATCGAGTGCTCGGCGATGTCGGCCGCCTATCTCGGCGAGGTCTTCGACATCCATGGCGGCGGCCTCGACCTGATCTTCCCGCACCATGAAAACGAGATCGCCCAGTCGCGTTGCGCCCATGGCACCGAAATGATGGCCAACATCTGGATGCACAACGGCTTCCTGCAGGTCGAAGGGCAGAAAATGTCGAAGAGCCTCGGCAACTTCTACTCGATCAACGAACTCCTGGAGACCGAGACCTTCGGCGGCCGCAAATGGCCGGGCGAGGTGCTGCGGCTGGCGATGCTGATGACGCATTATCGCGAGCCGATCGACTTTTCCGTGCGCAAGCTGGAAGAGGCCGAGAACACCCTGCGAAAATGGAAGCGGGGGGCCGACCTCGCGCCGACGGCGGCGGGACAGGTGCCCGTGGAGATCATTGACGCCTTGTCGGACGATCTCGCCACCTATGCCGCCTTCCAGGTCCTGACCCAGTTGGCCGGCGAGGCAATGGACGGCAACGATGCCGCTGCATCGCTGAAGGCGTCGCTGCTGTTCCTCGGCTTCGACGTCGCGTCGGCGAAGGTTGATGAAGGCCACGTCGGCAAGGCCATCGCCAAGCGTCTCGCGTTCATCGCCGCCAAGAGCTGGGCCGAAGCCGACCGCATCCGCGACGACCTGCTGGCCCAGGGGATACAGTTGAAGGACGGCAAGGATCCGGTCACAGGCGAACGCATCACCACCTGGGAGGTAAAAAGATGATCGATCATCTCGGCATCAACGTTGCCGATTTCGACGCTTCGAAGGCTTTCTATGACAAGGCGATGGCGCCGCTTGGTGCCGCGCTGTTGTATATGGTGCCGCTGGAGTACACCGGCGGTAAAAAGGTCGGTGGCTACGGTCGCGATCGGCCGGTATTCTGGCTGCAGGAAGGCAAGGATGGTCAGAAGGCCCATCAGCACGTCGCCTTCACCGCGCGCAGCCGCGCCGAGGTCGAAGCCTTCTATGCTGCGGCGCTTGCCGCCGGCGGCAAGGACAATGGCGGGCCGGGCCTGCGCCCGCACTATCACCCGGACTACTATGGCGCCTTCGTCCTCGATCCCGACGGCAACAACGTCGAGGCCGTCTGCCATGCGCCGGAGTGATCAGCGATGAGCCTCGACAACCGACCGATCTATACCGGCGGCTGCCAGTGCGGCGCGGTGCGCTTTCGCGTTGAAGGCGCTTTGGGCGACGCTTCGGTCTGCCATTGCCGCATGTGCCAGAAGGCGTTCGGCGCGTTCTACGCGCCGCTGGTTTCGGTGCGTGGCGCCAGGCTCGACTGGACGCGCGGCGAGCCGAAATACTTCCGTTCGTCCAACCATGTCGATCGCGGTTTTTGCGCCGATTGCGGCACGCCGCTGACCTTCACCGCGCCGGACGGGGTTGGCCTCGCCATCGGTGCGTTCGACAATCCAGCGGAGATCGTGCCGCTGATTCAATGGGGGATCGAGGCAAAGCTGCCCTATGTCGACTCGATCCCGCAACTGCCGGGCGAGGACACCATGGCCGACATGTCGTCGGCCTCCTATCTGGCCGATCTCGTTTCCTACCAGCACCCCGACCACGACACCGAACAATGGCCGCCAAAGGAAAGATCATGACCGATCAGGTAAGAACCGGCGGCTGCCAGTGTGGCGCCGTGCGCTTCCGCGTTCATGGAGCGCTCGGCCGTCCGTCCATCTGCCATTGCCGCATGTGCCAGAAGCAGTTCGGCTCGTTCTTCGGCGCGCTGGTCACGGTGCCCAGAGATGGCGTCGAATGGACCCATGAAGAGCCGAGTTACTTCCAGTCGTCGGTCAACATCGATCGTGGTTTCTGCGCCCGCTGCGGCACGCCGCTGACATATCGGCAGCCCGGCGGGCTGGAAATCGCGATCGGTGCCTTCGACGACCGTTCGGACCTGGCACCGCAGATCCAGGTCAACTATGCCGCGCGGTTGCCCTGGGTGGAGACGATCTTCGATCAGCCCGTCCACCAGGATCCTGATTATTACAACAGGCAGGAATCCATCATCTCCTTCCAGCACCCAGACCATGAAACGCCGGACTGGCCGACCAAAGGTTTACAACTATGAGCAGTCAATTGCGTACGCTTTATCCCGAGATCGAGGCGTTCGATTCCGGCATGCTCGATGTCGGCGACGGCCACCAGGTCTACTGGGAGCGTTCCGGCACTAAAGGCGCCAAGCCGGCGGTGTTCCTGCATGGCGGGCCGGGCGGCACCATTTCGCCAAAACACCGGCGGCTGTTCGACCCGAAGCTCTACGATGTCATCCTGTTCGACCAGCGTGGCTGCGGAAAATCGACGCCCAACGCCTCGCTCGAAGCCAATACGACATGGCACCTGGTCGCCGACATCGAACGGCTGCGCGAAATGGCCGGCTTCGACAAATGGCTGGTGTTCGGCGGCTCCTGGGGGTCGACGCTTGCGCTCGCCTACGCCGAGACCCACCCAGAACGCGTCAGCGAACTGGTGGTGCGCGGCATCTACACGCTGACGCGTGCGGAACTGGAATGGTACTATCAGTTCGGCGTCTCGGAAATGTTCCCGGACAAATGGGAGCGCTTCCTGGCGCCGATCCCGGAGGCCGAGCGCAGCGACATGATGGTCGCCTATCGCAAGCGGCTGGTCGGCACGGATCGAAAGGCGCAGATCGAGGCGGCCCGCGCCTGGAGCCTGTGGGAAGGCGAAACGATCACGCTGTTGCCGGAGCCTGAGACAAGCGGTCCGTTTGGGCAGGACGACTATGCCGTCGCGTTCGCCCGCATCGAGAACCACTATTTCGTCCATGCCGGCTGGCTGGAAGAGGGACAATTGCTGCGCGACGCGCACAGGCTGAGCGACATCCCCGGCACCATCGTCCATGGCCGCTACGACATGCCATGCCCGGCGCGCTATGCCTGGGCGCTGCACAAGGCCTGGCCAAAGGCGGATTTCCATCTGATCGAGGGCGCCGGCCATGCTTATTCGGAGCCGGGTATCCTCGACCGGCTGATCCGCGCGACGGACAAGTTTGCAGGCAAATGACCATGACCCGCGAGCGCCTCTATCTCTTCGACACCACATTGCGCGATGGCCAGCAGACGCCGGGCATCGACTTTTCCGTCGAGGACAAGATCGCCATCGCAAAACTGCTTGACGCTTTTGGCCTCGACTATGTCGAAGGCGGCTATCCCGGCGCCAACCCGACCGACACCGCCTTCTTCCAGGAGAAGCGCACGGAGCGCGCCAAATTCGTCGCCTTCGGCATGACCAAGCGGGCAGGGGTGTCGGCGTCCAACGATCCCGGCCTAGCGTCTCTTGTGCAATCGAAATCGGATGCCATCTGCTTCGTCGCCAAGAGCTGGGACTACCACGTCCGTGTCGCGCTCGGCTGCACCAATGAGGAGAACCTCGATGCCATCAAGGCCTCCGTCGAGGCGGCGATCGCCGCCGGCAAGGAGGCATTGGTCGACTGCGAGCATTTCTTCGATGGCTTCAAGGCCAATCCCGACTATGCGCTGGCCTGCGCCAGGACCGCCTATGATGCCGGGGCGCGTTGGGTGGTGCTGTGCGACACCAATGGCGGCACGCAGCCATCGGAAGTCCGCGCCATCGTCGAGAAGGTTATTTTATCAGGCATTTCAGGCGATCATCTCGGCATCCATGCCCATGACGACACCGGCCAGGCCGTGGCGAATTCCCTCGCCGCTGTCGAGGCTGGCGTGCGCCAGATCCAGGGCACGCTCAACGGCATCGGGGAGCGCTGCGGCAACGCCAATTTGATCTCGATCGTGCCAACGCTGGCGCTAAAGCCGGCCTTCGCCGATCGTTTCGAAACTGGCATTTCGGCTGAGGCGCTGACAGGCATTTCCAGGTTGTCGCGCGCATTCGACGAACTCCTGAACCGAGCGCCAGAGGCGCAAGCGCCCTATGTCGGCGCTTCCGCCTTCGCCACCAAGGCCGGCATTCATGCCTCCGCACTGGCCAAGGAGCCGGCGACCTACGAGCACGTCCCCCCCGAAACGGTCGGCAACCGCCGCCGTGTCATGGTCTCGGACCAGGGCGGCAAGGCCAATTTCCTCGCCGAGCTGAGGCGACGCGGCATTGAGGTGCCGAAGGACGATCACCGGCTCGACGCGCTGATATCCGTGGTCAAGGAGCGCGAGGCCGAGGGCTATGCCTATGAAGGCGCCGATGCCAGCTTCGAACTCCTCGCCCGCAAGATGCTGCACGGCCTGCCGGAATTCTTCAACGTCACCTCGTTCCGCTGTATGGTCGAGCGCCGCTTCGACGCCAACGGCCAGTTGAAGACGGTCTCCGAAGCGATCGTCAAGGTGGTGGTCGATGGCGAGGAGAAGATGTCGGTGGCCGAGGGGCATGGCCCGGTCAACGCACTCGACATCGCGCTGCGCAAGGACCTCGGCAAATTCCAGGGCGAGATCGCCGACATGGAGCTGGCCGACTTCAAGGTGCGTATCCTCAATGGCGGTACCGAGGCGATCACCCGCGTTCTGATCGAATCGCATGACGGCACCGGCGCGCGCTGGTGGACGGTCGGCGTTTCCGAGAACATCATCGACGCCTCGTTCCAGGCGCTGATGGATTCCATCGTCTACAAGCTGATGAAGAACCGCGAGATGGCCGGACTGGTGGCCGCCGAATAGGGTTGAACCATCAGCGAAAGTCCATTGATCCATCAGAACTTTGCGATGGTCTTGCCAAGGTGACTGGGCCATAGCGTTGGCCCATGGCCACTGAAGCAATTACCCTGGATGCAGAGTCCAAGGCCCGGCGCGGCTTTCTGCTGGCGCTCGGCGCCTATCTGCTATGGGGATTGCTGCCCTTCTACATGAAGGCGGTCGCTCATCTGCCGCTCGCGGAAGTCATTGCCCATCGCATCGTCTGGTCGGTGCCGATCGCCGCCGCCGTTCTGATCTGGGCCGGCCGCACGGCGGATTTCAAGGCGGCGCTTCGTTCGCCGCGCACCATCGCCATGGCCGCGCTGACGGCGGCGCTGATCTCGGTCAACTGGGGCATCTATGTCTGGGCGATCGCGGTCGACCGCACCGTCGAAACCGCGCTCGGCTACTACATCAATCCCCTGGTCAGCGTCGTTGTCGGCGCGCTGCTGCTCGGCGAGCGGCTCGACCGGCTGCAGATCGCGGCGGTGGTGCTGGCGGCCGTCGCCGTCGCCGTGCTGACCATCGAAGGCGGCAAGCTGCCCTGGGTGTCGTTGGCACTGGCGTTTTCCTTCGCCGCCTACGGCTTCTTCCGCAAGACGCTGCCGATCGGCCCGAGCCAGGGATTTTTGCTCGAAGTCCTTCTGCTGTCGGTGCCGGCACTTGGCTACATAGTCTATCTCATCGCGACCGGACAGGACCACATCGTATCCAGCAGTGGCACGGATACGGCGTTGCTGATCGGCTGCGGTCCAGTCACATCGGTGCCGTTGTTGCTGTTCGCCTTCGGCGCCAAGCTGCTGCGGCTGTCAACCATCGGCATCATGCAATATATCGCGCCGACCATGGTGTTCCTGATCGCCGTTCTGATCTTCGACGAGCCTTTCGGCACCATCCAGGCCATCGCCTTTGCGCTGATCTGGGCGGCTTTGGCAGTCTATTCCTGGTCGATGTTGACGACAGCGCGACGCGCCGCGCCGCAGCCCGCACGGTAAGGGGGTTCGATGTACCTGCTGCATATCGCCAACAAAAATTATTCCTCATGGTCGCTGCGGCCCTGGGTGCTGATGCGCGCGCTGGATATCCCATTCGAGGAACGGCTGACGCCATTCCCGACCGGATCGAGCTGGGATCTGTACCGTTCCTTCTCACCGAGCGGCCGCGTGCCGTGCCTGGTCGACGACGGCTGGGCGGTCTGGGATTCGCTGGCCATCGTCGAATATCTGGCCGAACGCCACCATGGCGTGTGGCCCGTCGAAGCCAAGGCGCGCGCCTGGGCGCGCTCGGCCGCCGCCGAGATGCATTCGAGCTTCACCGCATTGCGCAGCGCCTGTCCGATGAGTTGCGGCGTGCGGGTAGAGCCGTTTCCGATGTCCGATGCGCTGAAGCAGGACCTCTTTCGCCTCGGCGACCTCTGGAATGATGGTCTTGCTCGTTTCGGCGGGCCATTTCTGGCGGGCGCTCATTTCACCGCAGTAGATGCTTTCTTTGCCCCGGTGGCGTTCCGCGCACAGTCTTATGGGCTCTCCTTCGAGGGTGCGGCTGCAGCGTATCCGGCGCAGTTGCTTGCTCTGCCGGCGATGCGCGAATGGCATGCGGCTGGGCTTGCCGAGACCTGGCGCGAGCCCGATCACGAAGCGGAAGTGGCCGCCGCCGGCACCATCATCGAGGATCTTCGCGCCACTGCGTGAAAGCTGCCGGCGGGTGCTACATCTGTCCGAGCCGCCTGACAAAGAGATAGGTCGCGCCCGCGATCACCATCGACACAGCCGTCACCACCCAAAAGCCCATTGGCGTGTCGACCAGCGGCAGGCCCCCAACGTTCATGCCGAACAGGCCTGAGATGATGGTCATCGGCAACAGCACCGCCGTCATCACCGACAGGACGTACAGCAGCCGGTTCGACTGCGTCGTCAGCTTTGCCATAAGCTCGTCCTGCAATAGCCGGGCGCGCGCCTGCAATTGCTCGCCGTCATAGTGCAGCGTCTGCGCCCGGTGTGAAAGGCGCGCGGCCATGTCGTTGATGCTGTCTGGCAGGTCGTTGCGGTGCGAATGATCAAGGTGACGGAACAGATTGGTCAGCGTCGCCATCTGCCTGTGGATCACCACCAGATGCCGGCGCGCGTCGACCAGGGATTGCCGTTCATTGTGCCATGCGTCGCAGACGATACGGTCTTCGATGCCGTCGAGACTGTCGCCGAGTGCCGCAAGTTCCGCCACCATGCCATCGAACGACTGGCCGACGACAGCCTCGATCAACTCGGCTGGCGAGCGGAACTTGCGCGATCCATTCTCGATCGCCTTGCGGATGTTGTCGACCGACTGCAGCGGTTGCTTGCGGGCGCCGACCAGCATCGTGTCATTGAGCGCGAAGCGGAAATGGCCAAGCCCGCCCGCTTCCGCCGAATAGTCATGGCGCAGGTCCGGCAGATCGCCATAGAGCCAGTCGTCCTCGAGGTCGATGTGGCAGCCATGGCTGGCGGACAGGAAAGCTTCACGCGCCGGTGCCGGCAAAACCCGATCGGCGCCGATTTCGTGACGGGCCCGCATGTCGGAAAGCTGGTAGCTGCGCCATGTCCAGTGCGCGGCGGCGGCGTCCCTGGTTCGCACGCCCTCAGCGGTGAAGTGATAGATGAAGAACAGTCCGTGCTCGTCGGGCAGGTAGGGCGAGAGATCGGTGCCTTCCGGGGCGAGAGTGATGTCCATGGGCGGTGCCAGATGCATGTTCCGAAGATGGCGCCGCACGGCGGCTGCCTGATACTGATTCCTAGCACGCGCGAAGCCGGTTTCGTGTGACGGTTTCTTGACAGCCGATCACAGTCTGTCGATCCCCGTGTCAATCCGGGGGTGACGCCTTCGTCACCCCCGGATGTGCCCTGTCAGTGCTTCGGGCCGAAGCCGGGGTAGGGCTTGAGGGGCACGATTGCGGCAATGTCCATCATGCCGGCCTTGACCAACGGCAAGGTGGCGAGGTGGCCGCGAACCTCAGCATCATCAGCAGCCTCGAGCATCATGCCGCTGCCCGGGATGTCGCCTCGGTTCCACACCTGACGTACCGCCCCTTCGGCGTAGAGCGTGCGCCGCTGTTCGGCTTCGCCGGGCAGAAGTGGAGCGAAATCGGCATCGGTAAATTTTTCGGTGTTGCGAGCGAGAAGGGCAAAGAACTGCATGGCGGTCTCCTTTGGTTGGGATGGCCGATTATCGCTTTTGGCTGGTCAGACAGTCCAAGACTGATTAGGATAAAGTTGAGACCCAAAGGGACTTGAGCCTTGGAGGAGAAATGTTCGACCTGCGCCAGCTCCGCTATTTCGTCACGGTCGCCGAAACCGGAAATGTCGGGCGCGCAGCCGAAATGCTGCATATTTCCCAATCGCCACTCAGCCGGCAGATCATCCAGCTCGAGGAGCAGTTGGGTGTTTCCCTCTTTGAGAGGTCGAAGCAGCGGGTCCATCTCAACGCCGAGGGCCGCGCCTTCCTCACCGAGGCCCGCGCGCTGCTGTCCAATGCGCGACGTGTGGAGGAGTTCGGCCGCAACCTGGCCAGCGGCGCCGTCGGCCGGCTCGCCATCGGCTATGTCGAAGGGGCCGTTCATGCCGGGCTTGTCGCCGGGATGCTGCGCCAGTTCCGTCGCGACCGGCCGGATTTCCACCTGCAGCTGAGAAGCCTGCGCTCGGCGGCGCAGTTGGAAGGGCTACGGCAGCGGTCGCTGGATCTGGGCTTTGTCTACTCGCCGCCACCCGATGATGATCCGGATGTCGCCGCCATGGCGCTGCGGCATGAGCCGCTGGTGCTGGCGATCCCCGAAGATGACCCACTCGTTGAAGTGCCAGAGATCGGGCCTCACCATCTTGACGGTCGCACCTGGATCACCGTCGTGCGCCAGCCGGACGACACCAATCGCGGCCAGTTCCTTGCCGCCTGCGCCAAAGCCGGCTTTTTGCCCGACATCGCCTATGAGACGGCGGACCCGCTGACCTCGCTCGGCCTTGTCAGCGCGGGTCTCGGCTTGGCGACGGTGCAAGCCAGCCTGCGTGCCGCTGCGCCGCCGCGGATCGTGTTTCGCGACCTGCCGTGGCTCGAGCGCACGGTTTCACTCCATCTCGCCTGGCGGCGTCATGACCGGCGCGCGGTGATTGCCGATTTGCGGCAGGCTGCGGCGGAGTAGGGGAATAGGGGAGTAGGGGAGTAGGGGAGTAGGGGAGTAGGGGAGTAGGGGAGTAGGCAGGACACTCGAGGCAATTCACATACTGCCTTACTGCCCCGATTCCTTATCGCCCTACATCTTGTCGATCACCGACTGCACGCCCTCGGTCGGGGCGTCGACGGACGATCCGGCTACCATGATGGCGGCGACGATCGCTTCGGGGTCGTCGACGACCAGCGGCTTGACCCGCTGCGCGGTGTGGATGAAGCCTTCGGCGGCCATGTGATCGAGCAGCGCCAGCATCGGATCCCAAAATCCTTTGACATTGGCGAAGACGATCGGCTTGCGATGATGGCCAAGTTGTCCCCAGGTCATGATCTCGACGATCTCCTCGACCGTGCCGATGCCGCCCGGCAGTGCCACAAAGGCGTCGGATTTCTCGAACATCTTGTGCTTGCGCTCGTGCATGTTGTCGGTGATCAAGAGTTCATCGAGCCGGTCAAGCGCTGTTTCGCTCGCCTCCTTGTTGATCAGGAAGCGCGGAATGATGCCCGTCACCTTGCCGCCGGCCTTGAGCGCGCCTTCGGCGACAGCGCCCATGATGCCTTTGGTGCCGCCGCCATAGACCAGCCGCAATCCCGCTTTGGCAATTGAGCGCCCGAGCAGGTGTCCGGCCTTGATATAGATTTCATCGCGGCCCGGAGACGAGCCGCAATAGACGCAGACGGATCGAATCGTGTTCATGTCGATGATTGGTGATTGGGTCTGAAAGCGCGGTCAAGCCCCAAGGGTTAACGGCCTGGGCTTTTTCTTGTCGGTATTGCTAAAACAGGCTAGACCGGCGTTAGGTGGCTAAGGGGTAGGGAAATATGGCAATTAATCCACTGAAGGCGTTCCTGTTCGCGGCGGGTGGGACCGTTGCGGCCGCGGGAACCGCCTATGTAGCGGGCGCACTCGACCCGTATCTCAATCCCACGCCGCCGGCGCAAGTGGCGGCGCAGACGCCGCCCGCAGCGGCAAAATCGGCTGATCCCGGCACCGAAGCGCGGCTGCCCGCCGCTGAGGTCCCGGCGGCTCCCGCCGCAGTGCCCCAGGCAACGGCACCGGCCGCACCGGCCGCGGACGCGCCGGCTGCGGCCGGTCCGGTCGCACCGTCTTTCGACGTCGTGCGCGTTGAAAGCAATGGCTCGATTGTCGTCGCCGGCAATGCGGCGCCCAACGCCAAGGTCGAAATCCTCAATGGCTCGACGGTGCTTGGCTCGACGGTCGCTGGTCCCGATGGCGCCTTCGTTATCATTCTCGATGATCCGCTGAAGCCCGGCGATTATACGATCGCGCTGCGCGCGACCACCGGTGACGTCGTAACGCCCTCGGTGCAGACCGCCGTCGTTTCGGTTCCCAAGGATGCGGCCGGCCAGGTGCTGGCCATGGTCGAGGAGCCGGGCAAGCCGGCCGAATTGCTGACCGTTCCCGCACCCGAGACAAAGCCGGCTGCTCCGGCCGCCGCGCCGGCTGCTCCCACAGCCGAAGCCCCCGCAACCGCTCCGGCGCCAGCCGCCCCAGCGCCAGCCGTGGTCGACGCAACACCGGCTCCTGCAGCGCCGGCGACGCCGCCCGCTGCAGGCGTGACCGAGCCCAAGATCGTCGTCGAGGCGGTCGAGATCGACGGCAGCAAGATCTTTGTCGCCGGCCTCGCCGATGCCGGCCGCAAGGTGCGCGCCTATGCCAACGACATCCTGCTCGGTGACGCGCAAACTTCGACGGACGGTCATTTCCTGGTCGAGGCGACGCGCGACGTTCCGGTCGGCAGCTACACAATCCATGTCGACGGCCTCGATGCCGACGGTGTGACAGTTGTGGCCCGCGCGGCCGTACCGTTCGAGCGTGAGCCCGGCGAAGCGATCGCCGCCGTGGCACCCTCGGCGCCGAAGCCCGTTCAGCCCAAGCCGGCCGCACCTACCGCCGCCGAGGCACCGGCCGCGGCCACGACGCCTGCTCCCGCCACCGAGGCTCCGGCCGTTATGGCGGAGGCGACGCCGCCAAGCGATGTGCCCGAGACGGTGGCGCCCAAGCTTGAACATGCCGACGGCGCCGTCATCATCCGCCGCAACGACACGCTGTGGCGGATCTCGCGGCGCGTCTATGGCCACGGCGTACGCTTCTCGACCATCTACCTCGCCAACCAGGACCAGATCAGTGATCCCGACCGCATCTGGCCGGGCCAGGTGTTCAAGGTCCCGGAAAAGTCGAAGGAAGGCGAAGCCGCCGACCTCAAGGCCATGGGCGAGCAGGCAACGACAGCGCCCGCCAAGACGGAGTAGGGTTTGAGCGCCGACGGTTGAGCGCAATCTCCCCCTTGTGGGAGATGCCCGGCAGGGCAGAGGAGGGCGCTGTCTCGCCAGCCTGTCGGCCAAATCCGGTCGAGCTACCTTACGGCTGCTCGTAATGCTTTGATCGTGGAAAGTCGCGATCCTTCGCGCCCCTCTCTGTCCTGCCGGACATCTCTCCCACGAGGGGGAGATTGGCGGTTCCGGCGCTCTGCCCATAGGGTTAGCTTGCCCCGTGCCCGTTCATCGTCTATCGCCGATGAACGATGGCAGAATCCCTGATGGAAACAAACGCATCATGCGGCGGTCCGGACAGCCGTGCGGTCGCCGCCCGACTTGCAGCGCTTTCCCATCCGGCGCGGATCGAAATCCTGAAACACCTATCGACGAGCAGTTCCTGCTGCTGCCGCGAGGTCGTCGACCGCTTAGATCTGGCGCAGTCCACCGTGTCACAACATCTGAAAATACTGGTCGAAGCCGGGCTGGTTCGCTTCGAGCCCGATCGCCAGCGCTCGCGCTATGCGATCGACCATGCCGCGCTCGCCGATGTCTCCGCATCGGTGGCCGCTCTCGTCAATTCCTGCTGCTCCGGCCGCTGAAATAAGAAGAAGGCACAAGAAATGGCCGAAAAAACCGTCTCCGACTCCTCGACTTTCAAGACGCTGCTCAATTTGTGGCCTTACATGTGGCCAGCGGATCGCGCCGATCTGAGAGCCCGGGTCACATGGGCGACGCTGTTGCTGGTCGTCGCCAAGCTGACGCTGGTCGCCGGTCCCTATTTCTTCAAATGGGCGACCGACGCGCTGGCCGGCGACGCCAAATCGGCGCCGCCGCTGCCGAGCTTCCTGCTGGCGCCCGTCATGCTGGTCGTCGCCTACAATGTCGTGCGCCTGGTGCAGCTTGGCTTCAATCAGTTGCGCGACGCGCTGTTTGCCCGCGTCGGCCAATATGCCGTGCGCCAGCTCGCCTTCCGTACTTTCGTTCACATGCACCAACTGTCGCTGCGCTTCCATCTCGAGCGCCGCACCGGCGGCCTGTCGCGCATCATCGAGCGCGGCACCAAGGGCATCGAGACGATCGTGCGCTTCATCATGCTCAACACGGCGCCGACCATCCTCGAATTCGCGCTGACCACGGGCATCTTCGCCTACACCTATGGCTGGAAATATGTGGTCGTCGTCGCGGTCACCGTCTGGGTCTATGTCTGGTTCACGGTCCGCGCCAGCGACTGGCGCATCTCGATCCGCCGCGACATGAACGACAGCGATACCGACGCCAACACCAAGGCAATCGACTCGCTGCTCAACTACGAGACGGTGAAATATTTCAACAATGAGGGCATGGAAGCCGAGCGCTTCGACCGCTCCATGGCACGCTACGAGGTCGCCGCGACGCGCATCTGGACCTCGCTTGGCTGGTTGAATTTCGGGCAGGGCATCATCTTCGGCCTGGGCACCGTCATCGTCATGTGCATGTCGGCGCTCGAAGTGCAGGCCGGCACGCAGACGGTCGGTGACTTCGTCTTCATCAACGCCATGCTGATGCAGCTGTCGGTGCCGCTCAATTTCATCGGCTTCATCTACCGCGAAATCCGCCAGGGGCTCACCGATATCGAGCAGATGTTCGATCTGCTGGATGTGCCGCAGGAGATCGTCGACAAGCCGGATGCCAGGCCAATCGCGGTCAGCGCCGGCAAGGTCGAGTTCCGCGACGTGCACTTCTCCTATGACCCGAACCGGAAGATCCTGAAGGGCATCAGCTTCGAGGTGCCGGCCGGCAAGACCGTCGCCATTGTCGGGCCTTCGGGTGCCGGCAAGTCGACCATCTCGCGGCTTCTGTTCCGCTTCTACGACGTGCAGGGCGGCCAGGTGCTGATCGATGGCCAGGATATCAGGGACGTGACGCAGGAGAGCCTGCGCGGGGCGATCGGCATGGTGCCGCAGGACACCGTGCTGTTCAACGACACCATCGCCTACAACATCCGCTATGGCCGCATCGGTGCCAGCGAGGAGGATATGCGCAAGGCGGCCGAACTCGCTCAGATCGGCCCGTTCATCGAGCGATTGCCTGACGGCTACAAGTCGATGGTCGGCGAACGCGGGCTAAAACTTTCGGGCGGCGAGAAGCAGCGCGTGGCAATCGCCCGCACCATTTTGAAGGCGCCGCCGATCCTGATGCTCGACGAAGCGACCTCGGCGCTCGACAGCCACACCGAACAGGAGATCCAGGCCGCGCTCGATCTGGTCAGCCGTGGCCGCACCACCATCGTCATCGCTCACCGCCTGTCGACGGTGATCACGGCCGATGAGATCATCGTGCTGCAGGACGGCCAGATCGCCGAGCGCGGCACCCATGCCGAGCTGATGCGCAAGCATGGCCTCTACGCCTCGATGTGGGACCGCCAGCGCGAGGCGACCGAGGCCGAAGAGCGGCTGCGCTTGGCTCGCGAAGGCGACGAACTTGGTGTCATCGTCCGCCGGCGCACGTCGGAGGTGAATTGAAGGTTCGGCGTGTGATCTGATTTTTGCACTTGATCTCAACTTAAGTTGAGATTGTAGGCCGTTCCTGGAGCCCAAAAAACACCATGATCCAGGAACGGAGCAATCGAAATGAGCAAGATAAATCAGACTGTTAACGGCGGCAGCGTGTTCAGGGTGGACAAATTCGTCGTCCCGGCCGGCGCCCGCGAGGAGATACTCGCCAAGGTCAGGACAACGCATGAATTGCTGCGCCTGCAGCATGGCTTCGTGCAGGATTTCCTGCTCGAGCAATTCTCCGGGCCGGGCGAATTCAACCTCGTCACCATCGTCGAATGGGAAAGCCAGGCGGCCGTCGACAATGTCGTGCCGATCGTCAAGGCCGCGCACGAGCGCATCGCCTTCAACCCGCAGGAGACGATCGCCCGGCTCGGCGTTCGCGCCGACATCGCCAACTATCAGAGGGTTCCCGGGCTGTAGCAAGGCTGTTACGGCCAGCCGATGCCAGGTGCCGGCGCTTCGACGCTGAACACCTGGCCGGTGCGGGCGTCGCTGACCATATGCTCGAAGCCGCGCCATTCGGCGGCGAGAATGAACAGCGTTTTCCTGTCGGTGCCGCCCAGCATGCAGGCAAAGCAGCCGCGATCGACGGTCACTGTCTGCAGCACCTCGCCGCCTTCACGCACCCGCACGCAACGCTTGTTGGGAACATCCGCATACCAGGCCGCCCCTTCGGCATCGAGGCAGATGCCGTCGGGATAGCCGTCGAGGTCGGCCCAGACCCTTCGGTTGGCAAGGCTGCCGTCGGCGGCAATGTCGAAGGCGGTCAGCCGATTGGCATGGGATTCCGCGACAATCAGCGTCTTGTTGTCCGGGCTCACTGCCATGCCGTTGGCAAAGGCGATATTTTCCGCCACCTGCCGGACCGCGCCGTCCGGCGTGATCAACACGATGGTGCCGGGGCTGAAATGCTCGCCAGAAGCCGGCGCCGGTCCGCCGCCATTGACATAGGTGTTGCCGCGCCCGTCGACGACGATCTCGTTCCAAGGGCTTTTCGACAGGTCACGCAAATCGGCGCGAGTGACGAGGCTCCCGTCGGCCTCCTGTCGTAGCAGCAGCCCTTCGCGGCCGGAGATGACGAGCAGGCGGCCATCCGGCAGCCAGTCAATGGAGTAGGGCAGGACAGCCGGTACGGTGAGCATGACCTCGCGGTTGCCGTCGGCATCGACGGCGATAATCTCGCCGGTGCCCCAGTTGCAAAGCCACAGCCGTCCGTCATGCCAGCGCGGCGACTCGCCGAAAGCGAGACCGGCAGTGACGAGATGCGCTTGGGGGGCAGGTGGTTTCTGCATGTAGGGGACTCCTTGTTGAGTGCGTCAGCATCGCCAAATGGTCCATGATGGCGCTGTCTCACCAAGGACGGGCGAGGCAGCGGTCTGCCGACAGGCACAGAACCGATAATTTTGGTTTGGCTGCTCTTTGCTGAGTTCGCGACGAAGCCTCGAGGTCAGTTTTTGGAGTGTTCTTCAAACTATCGGTTGAAGTGTTCTTCAAAATATTGGTAAGACGCAGTGAAAATGAATTTCAAGCGCCTTTTTATCCACTTTTCCAAGTGATATTCTGCTGACAGACTCTGATCTACCGGTATTGCTTTCCTCCGGGTAAGAAGGCTTTGGAATGTTCGGAATTTTTTCGCGAAAGAAAAGGCTGCAGCAGTCGACAACGATTTCGGCGCACCAGCCGGAGCAACCGACGGCCAGTCCGCGCGTGACTTCAATTGTTGTCCCGTTTTCAGCAGTCGAGCGCGCCGCTAAGGAAAACTACGTTGCTGACCTCGTGACTGCAGTCATGGATTTCGTGACCGCAATGTTTGATCAGGGCCTCTACAAAGATCACGAAATACCGCCGTCAGCGAGGCAGTTTTTTCACGCTTACCTATACGGGATGGAAGTGGCTAATGGCGGCCATAGCCAATTTATTCACAATTACCGTGATCACCTCGATAAAGTCACCTCGGATGTGCATTTGGCTTTGGCTGGAATGCGAGCAGAAAACCATTTAGCTATTTTGAAACAGATGGTTGCTTGGGTCCGGGAACATCCCAAGGAAGCGGAGGAACAGACTGGATTCGAAGGTGGCCGCGCTGATTTCCTTGATGGACTCGACGATCTTTTTTACAAGGAGGAAGACAGCGTCCCGATGCTTGCCCGCGCAGTGGGTTGGATAGCCTCCTGGCCTGAACTGGAGATTGTCGACGATGCCGAATGCCAGGAGGCCACTCTTGACATTGTGATGGCCAACTCCAGGCGCGAACCTCGATTGCGCCATCGTTCGGTGTTCCATCTGAAAGCAGTGATGACGAGCCGACTTGAAGTGGGCATCGGGCTCGCCTGTGCAGCTTTGCCGCAGCCCGAGGTTAAGCTCGGGCTCGGCAAAGGACGGATGTTGGACATAGATGGCGAGAAGCAGATGACATTTCCGGTCGTAACCAACGCCGGCAGGGTGCGTTTGTGCGTAGTCACGCCAACGCATGCGGCTGCATACCAGTACCTGGCTGCTGATGGTACAGAACTGCAACTCGACCTCGGACCGGTCGATAGCGTTGATGAGTTACTTGGCGAAGGTGCTCCACGTGTCGGTCTGAAGCTGTCGCATGTCGGCGCTGATTCAATAGCGACAGTCATCGAACTGGCTGATGAATACGGGGCACCAGCAGCCCTCGACCTTCTTTTGCGCAGGGCTGGAATTGATACGGCAGGAGCAGTTGCTTTGCCATCGATGCTGATTCCGAGCGAGGGAGGATCGGTCGTCAGTTGGACAGTTGCTGCTGACGGTAGACTGCTGTTTTTGGTGTCCTCTCCCAACGGGAGCGCGCTCTTGAGGTCGGGCGCCGAAGATCCGCTGGCGGATGCCCATAGGCTTGAGATCGAAGAACATTTTGTGCGCGCCGAAGCCGATGGTGCCAACTGATCTGGGCTGATTGTCTCGAAATTCTGACGCCAGTGGCACAGGCATGCGAGCCGGTCGCGACCTCACGAACGCGGAGCGTTCGGCTATCCTGAGGCGACAGGCCCTTGCCCGTTCGCCCGCGCCGCCGATTGTTGCGTTGCGGCGAGGGGGGCTTTCGGCTATTGAGGCCGGACTTGAAACGGAGCCTGTTTTTAGCTGATGAGCCTTGTCGATACGGTCAAGAACGCGTTCGTACCGATCCATCGCGAAGGCTATCCCTTCATCGCGGCCTTTGGCGCGGCGACGCTTTTCCTCGGCTATTTCTCCTCGGTCCTGTTCTGGATCGGTCTGATCCTGACGGCCTGGTGCGTTTATTTCTTCCGCGATCCCGAGCGCGTCACGCCGGTCGACGACCGCTTGGTGGTCAGCCCCGCCGACGGCATCATCTCGGCGGTCGGGCCGGCCGTGCCGCCGCGCGAACTCGGCCTCGGCAATGTCGAGATGACCCGCATCTCGGTGTTCATGAATGTCTTTTCCTGTCACGTGAACCGCGCCCCGGTACGCGGTCGTATCGTCAGGATCGAACACCGGCCCGGAAAATTCCTCAACGCCGAACTCGACAAGGCCAGCACCGAGAACGAGCGCAACGGCCTGGTCATCGAAAGCCCCAACGGCACGATCGCCGCCGTCCAGATCGCCGGCCTGGTGGCGCGGCGGATCGTCTGTTGGGCCGAGGCGGGCGGCTCGATCGGCACCGGCGAGCGTTTCGGCTTGATCCGCTTCGGCTCGCGCGTCGATGTCTTCCTGCCCTTGACCGCCACGCCGCGCGTTGCCGTCGGCCAGACAGCGGTCGGCGGCGAAACCGTGCTGGCCGAATTCGGCGGTGTCGCCGGCACACCCCTCGTGCGGATTTCCTGAGCCGTGGGCACGCAGTATAAGAAGTTCGAGGCCCATGCCAGCGGCGGTCCGCGCATCCGCGAGATCCCGATGCGCATGGTGCTGCCCAACCTCGTCACCGTGCTTGCCATCTGCGCCGGTCTGTCGGGCATCCGCTTCGGCTTCGAAGGCCGCTTCGAGCCGGCCGTGGTGATGGTGCTGCTGGCCGCTTTCCTCGACGGCATTGATGGCCGCTTGGCGCGGATGCTGAAGGCAACCTCCAAATTCGGCGCCCAGATGGATTCGCTGGCCGACATCGTCAATTTCGGCGTCGCCCCGGCTTTGGTGCTTTATGCCTTCCTGCTCGACCGTGCCGGCTCGCCGGGCTGGATTGCGGCCTTGCTGTTCGCCATCGCCTGCGGGCTAAGGCTCGCCCGCTTCAACGTGCTCGACGACGAGAAGGCCGACCGCCCGATATGGCAGTCCGAATATTTCGTCGGCGTGCCGGCGCCGGCTGGTGCTGTGCTGGTGATGCTGCCGCTCTATCTCTATTTCCTGCGCACAGGGCTGGAGCCCAGTCGTCCAGCGGCCTTCGTCGCCACCGGCTTTACCATACTGGTCGCCTTCCTGCTGGTCAGCCGGCTGCCGGTCTATTCCGGCAAGAGCCTGAAAATCCCGGGCGACAGGGTGTTGCCGATCATCCTGGGTGTCGTGCTCTACGTACTGCTGCTGATGACCTACCCCTGGTACACGCTGACCGCTTCGGTTGCCGGCTACCTGATCTTCCTGCCGTTCAGTGTGCGCGCCTATTCGAAACGCGCCAAGCTGGAGGGCGAGAAGGTACCGCCTTCGGATATAGGTTAGAAGGTCGGCGGAAGTGCTTGATCCGACTCAGGCCGCGACGCCGAGCCCCAGCCTGTCGATCGCCAGCTTTCGGGTCGAGACATAGTCGGTCTTGCCCGAACCCAGCACCGGGATTTCCTCGACCTTGACGATGTCGTTGGGCACCATCAGTTCGGCGGCGCCCGCTTGTTTGCCGAATCTGCGCAACTCGTCGGGATTGGCGTCGTCGGCGGTGGTGACCAGCACAATGCGCTCGCCGCGCCTCTTGTCCGGCACCGCTACCGCCGCATGGCGTTCTTCCGGCCACAACGACTGCACCAGCATCTCGACAGCACCCAGCGACACCATCTCGCCGGCGATCTTGGCGAAGCGCTTGGCGCGGCCGCGAATGGTGATGAAGCCTTCGCGGTCGACAGCGACGATGTCGCCGGTGTCGTGCCAGCCCGTCAGCGGCTGCAATTCACCGGGGCGGTCCGATGTCATATAGCCCATCATCAGGTTCGGTCCGTCGAGCCACAATTGGCCGGCATCGGAAATGCCTTCGATCGGCTCAAGCTTCATGCGCATGGCCGGCAGCAGCCGCCCGACGGTACCGTCGCGGCCATGGATTGCCGTGTTGACGGCAACCACCGGCGCCGCCTCTGTCAGCCCGAACCCTTCGATGATCTCGGCCTGGAAGCGTTCGCGATAGACGCGGCGGGTTTCCGGCTTCACCGCCTCGGCGCCGGCAACGACGAAGCGCAGGCTGGAAAAATCGCCGTCCTTGGCGGTACGCGCATAGTTGGCGAGGAACGTGTCGGTGCCGAACATAATGGTCGGTTTCCCCTTGCGCGCAACCTCGGGGATGATCTTGTAGTGCAGCGGCGAGGGGTAGAGGAACAGTTTTACCCCGGTGACCAGCGGCAGGATGGTGCCGCCCGTCAGGCCGAACGAATGGAACACCGGCAGCACGTTGAGCAGGATGTCGGCGGGCGAGATGGTGATGCGCGCCTCAGCCTGCATGGCGTTGGCGTAAAGGTTCTTGTGCGACAGCACGACTGCCTTCGGCGTGCCTTCCGAGCCCGAGGTGAACAGGATCACCGCCGGCTTGGCCGCGTCCTGTCGCTGCAGCGGCCAGCGCCACAGCAAGGCGGCGGCAAGCTTGTCCAGCGCGGTGACGCTCTCCCGCACATCCTCGAGCCAGAGAAGCCTGGCGCCGCCCTTTTCGACCGCCGCGACGATATCGGCAAGGTCGGCCTTCTCGACGAACGCGCGGGACGAAATCACGGTCCTTATCACCGCCGTGCGCACGGCCGCGGTGACGCTCGCCGGCCCGGCCGTGTAGTTGATCATCGCCGCCACCCGGCCGGCCGACAGAAGGCCGGTGAGCGACAGCACGACGCCATTGGCATTGGGCAGCATCACGCCGACTGCCTCGCCCGGAGCCGTTACCGCCTCGAAGCGCCTGCCCAGGACGCGGGCGCCGATGAACAGCTTGCGGTAGCTCAGCGCGCCGGAGATCACGTCCTCGATGATGATATGCGAAGCGCCGACGCGGTCGGCGGCATCGCGCATGGCCAGGAACAGGCCACGATCGAGGTTGGTGCCGAAGAGCCGCGCCTCGGCGACACGGTCGAACAGCGCGTTGGTGTTCGAGGCCTGCTCGGGGTTGCGCGCCACCAACTCAGTGATGGTCATCGGCTCCAGCACGCTGATCGACAGTTGCGGAAACCAGTGTCGTGGCGCCTTGTCCCCAGGCGTCAACGACACCGGCAGGCTGCGCGCGCCGCCGACGAAGATCGGCACGATCTTGGCATCGGCCTGCATGGCGATGCGGGTGACGGCACGAAACAACCGAAACGTCTTGACGTCGGGCTCGACTGCATCCGGCAGATAGACAGCGAGCCGGCCCTTGCCCTTCAGCACCCGCACCAGCCGGCGGCTGACGAAGACATGTTCGGCGTTGAAGGCGATGGTACGGCCAAGCTCGCGCCAAGGTTCGAGCCACGGCGAGCGCGCCGAGACCTCATCGAGAATATGCAGCGTGTCTTCCGGCAGCAGCGACAGCATCAGCGCCGGCTCGAAGCGCGATTGATGAGAGATGACGTAGATGACTGGGGCCTGCGCCTTGCGGGCGATCCTGATGCGGCTGTCTCCGATCCGGTAGGCAAGCTTGAACGGGACATAGAGCAGCGCCTGGGTGAAGCGTAGGCCGAGGCGGAATTTTTCCGCCACGCCAATCAGGAGCCAGGCCAGAACAAGACCCGCAAGCAGCGCCAGTGTCAGGATCATGCCGCGTCTCTCCCAACGTTTTTAGCATCTCGGCTCTTTGCGGCCGTGTCGGCCAGAACCTAGACGATGTGGGAGCAAGGTCAATGCGGAGCTTTTGCTTCCCTTGGTGCGGGAAGCTGCTTCTCACGCCGCCTGCAGCCGTCCACTGATGAAACGAAATTCCTGCGTCTTGCCGCCATAGCCGTAAGCGGCTGCCGGCACTTCATGCACGAAGGCGTAGCTCTCCTCGTGCACGCCGCCCAGCAGACGGCCGAAGGCTGCGAAGATCGCCTTCAGATAGGCCTCCAGCTCAAGCTTGGTGTTGGTGCCGTCGACCACCTTGATATCAAGCCAGAACGTGTTGGTGCCGTGCTCGGCCAGCGACTTGCCGCCGGCGAACCAGTGCTGCGGATCGACATAGGACACGGCAACTGCCGTGATCGTCGGGTCCTTGCGCAGCTGCGTCGCGGTGATTTCTGTGGCCTCCTTTGCGATGCGAGCGGAAAGCGCCGCGTCAGGTTTGCCGGTGACGCTGATGTTGATGATAGGCATTCTTCTTCTCCTTGGCTTGAGCGGCGTCCGATCGCCGTTGAAACAACCATGCCACCACCTTTTAGGCAAAAAAATCGAATTGTTTTTAAATGATACTTCGATAGTATCGAAGTATGGAAACGCTCGATCCCGATCTGCTCCGAACCTTCCTTGCTTTCGTCGACAGCGGCTCGCTGGCCCAGGCGGCTGCAAGCATCGGCCGTTCGCCCTCGGCGGTGACCGCCCAGATGCAGCGGCTGGAGGAAGTCGTCGGTGAGCCGCTGCTGGCGCCGCAGGGGCGGGGACGTGGTTTGACGCCGGCGGGTGAGGATCTCGTCGGCCACGCCAAGCGCATTCTTGCCGTCCATCGCGAGGCTTGGCTGGCGCTGAAGGGCGCCCGCGCTGCCGGGCGCGTTGCCATCGGCACGACGCAGGATTTTGCCGACAGCGGCCTGCCGGATCTGCTGCGTGCTTTCGCCGGCAGCCATCCGCGCGTCAGGATCGAACTGCGGGTCGGCCGTTCCGCCGAGTTGGCGCAGGCGCTGCAGTCTGGCGGCCTCGATCTGGCGATCGTCATGCGCCAGACGGCAGCGGCGGACGAAGTCGGCGTGCTGCGCGAGCCGATGATATGGCTATGCTCACAAAAGGGGCTGGCCACGCGGCAGGAGGAACTGCCGCTGGCGCTGCTCGATCCATATTGCGGTTTTCGCGAAGCGGCACTTGCCGCACTCGATGCCGCCGGCCGCCGCTACCGCATTGCTGCCGGCAGCGCCAGTCTGGCCGGCCTGCGCACAGCCGTGAACGCCGGTGTCGCACTGACGCTGCGAACGGCTCGCTTTGCCCATTCCGGGATTGTCGAGGCGCCGCGCCAGCTTGGCCTGCCGCAGGTGCCTTTGGCTGAGTTCGCCATCCGGCTGCGCGCCGGTGCCGATGGATCGGCAGCCGATCTGGCGACCCTGCTCAGCGCCAACCTTGCCTTGTCGGGCTGAATGCCCAACGAACCCGACCTTGCGGTCCCAAGTGGCAAAGAAAAAGCCGACCTTGCGGTCGGCAAGCGGCAAAGAAAAAGCCGACCTTACGGTCGGCTTGGAGTAGGACGGGCCGAGGGGTTTGGGGGGACTTGGGGATGGCCCGTCGCAGCAATAATGCCTGACCCGGATGATGGTTCCATGACTGTGTCGCTTTTTTAAGAAATATTTGACGCCATGCGTTGCGAGCGCGCCATCAGCCAATCCCGCCCCGCATGGGCGAACACTGCGGTGAGCACGACGGCGCCGCCGATCATGCTGGCGGCTGGTGCAATCTCGCCCAGGAACAGGAAGGCAAACAGGATCGCGAACGGCACTTCGGCCGAACCGAGAAGCCCGGATTCGGCCGGCGGGATGAGTCGTGCGCCCTCCGTCCACAGGATCGAGGACAGCGCGAAGGACGCGCCGAAAGTGGTGAGCAGAACGGCATCTCTCGGCGAAACCGCCAGCGGATCGGTGACGAACCAACCGAGCACGAACAACAGGAATGCCGACACCGCACCGGCCCACACCACGGGCGTGTCGCGGAAGGCGCGAACCATGATCATGTAAAGGCCGCTGCCGATGGTCATCAGCAGTGCCAGTCCGTCGCCGAACAGATTGCCGGTGCCGAAGCCGGACCAGACCATGATCGCCACGCCGCACAGCGACACTGCGGCGGCGACCATCGTCTGCAACCGGAAGGGTTCGCGCGTCAGAACCCAGGCCAGCAGCGCCGTGACGAAAGGTGCTGTGGCATAGATGACAGCGACATTGGCGACGAAGGTGAACTTGAACGCCGAGATGAAAGCGATGCTGGCCAGCGCGCCTTCCACCGCCAGCAGCCAGCCGCGCCAGCCAAGCCGCAGGGTCTCACGCCCACCGGAACGGTGACGCCGCCACAGCACATAGAAGCTGATCAGGATCGCGCCGACAAAGCCGCGCCAGCAGATGATGGTCAACGGGTCGGCGTGGATTGATTTCGTCAGCACGCCCGTCAGGGCGAAGACGGCGGCTGAGGACGACACCAGGATGATGCCGAGTGTCCGCTCCGCGGCGGTGTCGGTGGCGGCTGCAATCTCAGTCATGCCGCCAGCCTACGCCGCTTGGTCCTGACATCGTAGCGTCAGCAATCATGGCCATGCACATCATAGCCGTTTGCGGAAATGCTCGGTGCCGACGATCAGCAGGCCGGCGGCGACGATCAGCGCAGCGCCCAGGAAAACTTCGCGGCGCGGCACGTCGCCCCAGATCGCAAAGCCGAGTGCGAATGCCCACAATAGCGAGGTGTATTCCAGCGGCGCGAGAACCGAGGCCGGCGTGCGCTTCATGCCTTCGAAGAGAAGATACTGCGCCAGGCCGCCGAGTGCGCCGACGCTGGCAAGCAGCAGCAGCTGGGTCCAGTCGGGTGTCCGCCACCAAAGCAACGCCGGCACCGCCGAAAACAGCAGGAAATAGAAATTGTTGAGCAGGAGCTGGATCATCGAGCGCTCGGCAAGGGCGGTCCTGCGCAAGAGCACGATGGCGATGCCCCACAAGAAGGCGGCCGCCAGCACCAGCAGCACCGGCACGGACAGGCCGAGATGGGTCGGATCGCAAGCGATGAACACGCCGGCAAAGCCGATCAGCACCGCCAGCCAGCGCAGCATCGGCACTTTTTCGCCGAGCAGGAACACCGAAAGCACGGTGACGATGATCGGGGCCGCGTAATAAACGGTGGTCAGTTCGGCGAGCTGCAGGCTGCGCGCGGCGTTGTAGTAGCAGAGCCACGCAGCAAGCGTGAAGGCACTGCGCACCAGCATCGGCCGCACGATCGGCGAGCGCATCGTGTCGGCAAACAGCTGTCGTCCGCCGATCGCCGCGCACGCGCCCAGAATGGTGATGCTGCGGAAGAACATGATCTGCCAGACGCTCATGCCGACGACCAGCAGCTTGATCGAAGCATCCTGTGTCGAAAACAGCAGATAGGCCGCACCGGTCAGCAGGATGCCTGCAAGAACCCGCTCGCGTGTTTCGAGAATGGCGATATCGGCCATAAGGCGCGTGGGACCAAATTTGCCGGAGCGGCAGAAATGCTGTGAGGAGCGACACAAGGGAGCCGTGAATTCAACTCCCTTGGTACCAAGCTATACGGGCGAAAACCCCTGCGGCGCTACGCCAGTCCGGTGCTTATATTGGGGCACGGGTCCATGGCGAGCTGCACTGTCGCCAAGCCTACTGCGTCGCCTGATAAAGCTCCGAAGCGGCTTCTTTCAGCGCGCGCCGGCCGTCGGACCTGAAATACATCATGTGCCCGCCCTCGACGACATCGAGACGGATGGGCTTGGCATTGGCGAGCGACGGGATCTGGCTCACCAGGTAGCGCGAGGCGAGGTAAGGTGTCACCAGATCGGTGTAGCCGTTAACGATCACGACGCCGAGCGAAGGGTTCAGCGAGCGTGCGCGCTGCAGATCGTCCATCACCCCGGCATAGCCTTGCCGCGAGGCGCCGGTCCCGTAATCCCAATTGTGGCTGATTTCGCCATTGAGCAGCCGATAGCTGACATCGGTGCGAAAATGCAGTTCGTCGCTGATATAGCCGACGAATGCCGACGTCAGCGCCGGCACGCTGCGGTCGAGCACCGGATCCGGGCCGGCGATGCGGGCGCTCTCGGGCGCGATGTCGGCCGTGCCGATCGTGGCGTCATAGGGGCTGAGCACCTTGCCGCTGGCGCGGGCGAACTCCCTTGCGAACAGGCCGGTGGGGATGCGGGCGGAGTTCCGCTGCACCAGGTCGAGCGGCAGGCCGGTGATGTCAGCCACGCGTTGGCTGGCCAGCCGCCTGCCTTGCTCCAGTCCGCTGGTGATTGCCGTGAGGTAATCGCCCATCGCATAATGTTCGACGTCTGCCAGCTTCTCCCGCAACGCGTCGCCGCTGACGCCTTCGGCGCGCAGGCGCACCGCAGCCAGTGAAGGCAGTTCGAGCGCCCAATGCAGCGGCTCGAATTCGTCGGGCTGCACCAGCGTGAACTCCAGCGCCGGCGAGATCAGCACGATGCCGTTCGGACTGATGCCGATATCTTCCTGCAACGTCCTGGCGAGCAGCGCTGCGCGGAACCCGCCATAGCTTTCGCCGGCGAGGAACAGTGGCGACCCGGTGCGGCCGTTCTGCGCGAGATAGAGCCGGATGAAGGCGCCTATCGAGCTGGCATCCTGGTTTACGCCCCAGAAATCGCGCGTGTCCTGCCCCGGTGCCTCGCGGCTATAGCCTGTTCCCACCGGATCGACGAAGACGAGATCGGTCATGTCGAGCCAGCTGTCCGGATTGTCGATCAGTCTTTGCGGTGACGGCAGGAATTCGCCGTCGGCTCCCGTCGCGATTATCCGTGGACCGAGTGCGCCGATATGCAGATAGGCGGACGCTGCTCCAGGGCCGCCGTTGAACACGAAGGTGATCGGCCGCTGCTGGTCTTTGGCCCCGCTTGCCGGCGGCTCCAGTGTGTAGGCGACGTAGAAGATCTCCGCCGTGACGTCGCCCTTGCCCGATAGCAGCGACAGGGTCGCCGCCTTTGCCTGGTAATCCAGCTTGCGCCCGGCCAGCGTGATCGAATGGTTGGTGGTCTGCGGCGGCGGCAGCAGGGATAGCACGCCGCCCGAGGGCGCCGGCCGCTCCGCCGTTTCAGCCAGGACGGGCTGCGCCAGGACGGCGAGCATCGGCAGGATAAGGCAGATCAGTTTCAATTTGACCGGCATGATGGCTCCGCGACAACGACTCCCGCATAGGTATGGCCGAGAGGGTCGAAGTCAAAGGAAATGGCTGATTTGAACTTGCAACGGCTTGCGCTAGAGCCGGATGATTTCAGGTCGATCGACCTGAAATCTGAATCCGGCTCTAAATCAAACAGATGGAGCATGATGCCGTCCGAAAACCGCTTCACACTTTTCGGCATCATGCCTAGTATGAATTGGAATGCAGTCGAACCTTTCCCTCGATCAGTTTGGGCGCTGGAGCGGCGGTGTCGCCGCTGCGGCCGTTGCCGTGACACCCGAAGAATTGTCGGCTCGCTTCACGGCAGCGGCGAGCGAGTTGCTTGGCTCCGACCGCGCCTATGTCGGCTTTTACCGTCGCGACATCACATCCCTGACCATCGACGATGCCGGTCCCGATCGCTGGAACCGCGACTACGATGCACGACTGTATCGCCAGGATCCCTTCTTCCAGAGGTTCGCCAGCACAAGGCAGGATTTCCTGTTGCCGCTGTCGGCACTCCGCAATGGCGACTTCCAGCGGACTCCCTACTATCGCGAATTCTTCGGCCCTTCCGACAGTTTCGACGAGATCACCGGCGTGTTCAATCTCGACCGGCTGACCGCTGGCTATGTCACTTTTCTCAGGCGAAACGGGGCAGAACCGTTTGGCGAGCAGGATCTGGCGACGGCTTGCGCGGCAAGCAGCGCGACAAGGCTCATTTTGGAAAGATTGCTCCATCTGTGCCGCTTCCGGCACAAGGGCGCCGCAATCGGTGACGCTCGCTCGCGGCTGAGCAGGCGCGAGACCGAGATTGCGCGGCATCTGGTCGATGGTGGCAACGCCAAGACGATTTCGCGATGCCTCGCCATCTCGCCCGGGACCGTCCGCAACCACATCAAGCAGATCTATCGCAAGCTCGGTGTGCACTCCCAGGTCGAGTTGCTGGCGGCCATCCGCGAAGCCGCTTGAGCCTGACGGCTTCCGCCCGGCTCTGTCTTTTTGCTTTGACGCAATTCCCAAGGGAAAGCGCTACGCGCTTTTCCCGGGAAAACCGCTGCGCACTTTTTCTGGAATTGCTCTATTGTCCCGTCACGATGCGCGTCCACATGCGGTTTTGGGATCGCAGCAGCTTTGGGTCGTTGTTGTCCACCACGAACAGTTTGGCCTTCACGGCATCAGGCGGAAAGACGCCGGGGTCGCTGGCTATGGCCTTGTCCATCAGCGGCAGGGACTCCGGTATCGCATTGGCGTAGGAGACATAGCTGGAATTGGCCGCGGCGATATCGGGCCGCAGATTGAAGTTGATCCAGGCCTGGGCGTTGTCGGGATGCGGCGCATCTTTCGGTACCGCCATCGTATCGAAGTTGATGAGCGTGCCTTCTTTGGGGATGGAATAGGCGATCTCCAGCTTCTTCACGGATTCCGCCGCACGGGTCCTTGCCTGGAGTATGTCGCCCGACCAGCCCAACACCACACAGATGTCACCGTTGGCGAGGTCGTTGATGTATTTCGACGAATGGAAATAGCGGATGTAGGGCCGCACCTTGACCAGCAGGTCCTCGACCTTGGCGAGGTCGTCGGGACTGGTCGATTTGGGGTTGATGTGAAGGTAGTTCATCGCCATCGGGATGACTTCAGCCGGCGCATCGATGATAGCTACACCGCAATCGGACAGCTTCTTGACCACATCGACGTCGAAGACCATGGCGAAGGAATCTGTCGGCCCGTCCGGCAGCCGCTGCTTCACCGCAGCGACGTTGTAGCCAATGCCGTCGGTGACCGCCATATAGGGCACTGCATGCAGGTTCTGCGGGTCGGCGCCGGCGATCAGCGCGAGGGCTTGCGGATCGATCTTCGAGTGGTTGGCAAGCTTCGATTTGTCGAGTTCCAGGAAAGCCCCTGCTTTCACCTGGTTCTTGAGGAACGGATAGGCTGAAGGGTAGACCACGTCATATCCGGAGCCGCCGGTGAGCAGCTTGGTCTCAAGCACCTCGTTGCCGTCATAGACGTCGTAACGAACCTTGATTCCCGTTTCCTTCTCGAATTTCTCGGCCGTGTCCGGCGCGATGTAGTCGGACCAGTTGTAGACGTTGACGATCTTTTCCTCGTCCGCCGAAGCCGCATTTGCGCAGACGCCGCAGGCAAGCAGGGTTGAGAAGATCAGAGCGCGCATGAATGTCCTCCGTTTTCGCTATGTGTTCTCGGCATGCTCCGTCCCTCAACGTCGTTGCGGGGCATAGACCGGCAAGGTGATGCAGGCGACATTGCCGCCGCCCAGCAGGATCTCTCGCGAGTTTTCGATGCCGACTATTCGGTGGTCGGGAAACAGCTCGGCCAGCGTCCGCTTGGCCTTCACATCGAGATCGCAGCCGAACTGCGGCACCACCACGACGCTGTTGCCCGGATAGTAGTTGATGTAGCTCGCCGCGATCCGGTTTCCGGCCGGTCGCGCCCAGGTCGAATCCAGCCGGTCCACGCTGTCGCTTTCTTCCGGCGTCATCTCGATCGGCAAGGGATGGGGCAGCCGGTGAACTTCCAGCGCGCGGCCCTTCGCATCACGAGCCGAACGCAACACCGCCTCGGCTTCGCGCACGATCTCATATTGTGGGTCGTCCCGATTGTCGGTCCAGCTCAGCACGACCACGCCGGGGCGCACGAAGCAGCAGACGTCGTCGACATGGCCGTCGGTCTCGTCGAAGGCAAAGCCGCGTGGCAGCCAGATGACGGTGTCGACACCGAGATAGTCGCCAAGCTGGCGCTCCACCTCGGCCTTGCCGAGATGAGCGTTGCGATTTCGGTTGAGCAGGCATTGCTCCGTCGTGATGAGCGTGCCCTGACCGTCGCACTGCAACCCGCCACCCTCGGCGATCAGAGGTGCGCGGTAGCGATCCATGTTCTCGATTTCGAGCACTTTTTGCGCCGCAAGGTCATCCAGGTCCCATGGCGAATAGAGGCCGCCGTCAAAACCGCCATAGGCGTTGAAGATCCAATCGACGCCACGCACGTCGCCTTGATCGTTGACGACGAAGTTGGGACCGCTGTCGCGCAGCCAGGAATCATTGGTGGACATCTCCACGACACGCACATGGCCAGGCAATCGCGCTCGGGCATTCTGCCACTGGCGAGCAGAAGCCGCCACCGTCACCGGCTCGCTTTGCGCGATCGCCGCGGCGACATCGGCGAACAGTTTTTGCGCGGGCTTGGCGCCGAGGCGCCAGGTGTCCGGCCGCTCCGGCCAGATCATCCAGCAGCCTGACTTGGGTTCGAATTCGCCGGGCGCGCGAAACCCATCCTGTTTCGGCCTTGTCGAGAGGGTTCGAGGCATCGGGGACCGCCGGGAAATGGAGTGATGACTTGCCCGGATCAGACTTTTTTGGGACCTTGTCCGTCAATGTCCCATTTGGGATATCGGTGTAGGCGGCTGGCACCTGTTGCGGAATGGCATTGCCTTCCCAAGGTGATCGGCGCAAATCTTGACCGGACGGCGCATGCCGGTGACGCAAGCAGTCGACGAAAGGGGAAAGCGGATGGATGCGACCGAACTGAAGGCCATGCAGGCGCCGCTGAAGCAGGCCTATCGTGACGACGCTTCGCAGGCCATGATCACGCTTCGCGCCAAGGGCTCGATCGACGACCAGTCGGTTGCCTGCAAGGTGGAGACGGGCAGGGCGCTCGCCATCGCCGGCCTGCATCCGGCAACAGGCGGCTCAGGCCTTGAGCTCTGCTCGGGCGACATGCTGCTGGAGGCGTTGGTCGCCTGCGCCGGGGTGACGCTGAAGGCGGTGGCGACGGCGCTCGAGTTCAAACTCGGCGCCGCCGCGGTAGAGGCTGAAGGCGATCTCGATTTTCGCGGCACGCTCGGTGTCGCCAAGGATGCGCCGGTCGGCTTTCGCGCCATCCGGCTCAATTTCAACCTCGACACCGATGAGCCGCAGGAGCGGATAGACTCGCTACTAAAGCTGACCGAGCGTTATTGCGTGGTATTCCAGACCATCAGCCAGAAGCCGGAACTGACGGTCAGCGCACGCCGCTGACGCCTACTGTGCTGACGGTTCTTCGGCGTCACCCTCGTCGGTGAAGGGCGAGGCGCTCGGCACGCATTGCACCGACCAGCCGGCTGGTGTCGGCTGCTTCTGATATTCGGTGATGGCGGCGGTGCATTGTTCGCGCTTGTCGAAGGTGCTGGGCAGCACGACCATGCCGCCTTGCGGACCGGCGATTACCAGATACCAGACCAACGCTGCTGCGGTCGTAGCCATGGGGATTTCCTTGTTCTGCCAGTTGGGCGCTTGTTGTGGGAGTCGCGGTGACCCTACCAACTCCAAGGAAATGACGAAAGCATGACCGCCGCACAGCTTCCCGCCGTCTCATCACAGCCGCGTGATGTGACGGCGGGTTTCCCAGCCCGATTTCGAAGCGCAATCGGCTCAGTTGGTGGCAAAACAATAGAACAAGCCATCGCCCCCGGTGCCCTTCAGCGCCTCTTGGCTGCAGCCGCCGCGCGAGGCGTGCGAGGAATTCCAGGATTTGGCGGCTGCAGAATCGTCGAGGCCCGTGCGATCATGATGGCCCATCATCGCGGCGCCTTCCGCCCCGCTCATCGTCCAGTCGCCGCAGGTCTGGTCGGCGATCTTGGTGCCGTCGGGCTTGGAGCCGGTCAGCACGTCGTGGCGGTTCGGCGTGTCACCGCGGCCGTTGACCACTTCGCCTTTCTCGTTGAGCGCCGTCTGCTTGGTGATGCCGTTGGCATCGCTGTGCAACGAGGCGACGTCGTCAGCGATCTTGACGCCCTTGGCGTTCACCCACGGCCCCTTGCCGATACGGTCGCGGGCGTCGGTGTCGCTGGTCGACAGATAGGCGGCCCAACTCTTGCCGGTGACGCCGGCGGCTTCCGCCAGCGATGCGCAATGCGCGTCAGCACCCTTGAGGCCGCCGAGGTCGGCACCCTTGCCGGAACCGACACTGGTGACGAAGAAGCTCATCTTGGCATCTTGCGAGTAAGCGGCGCCCGCGGCTGCGATCAGGATGGCCGCGGTGGCGAGAAGCAGTTTGCGCATGGTGGTTCCTCCGGTTTGGGCTTCGACTACGTCGAAGAAACGTTTCCGGAGGCCTGTTTAATCCCTACGCATGTCGCTTAAAAGTGCGCAGCGGTTTTTGGGAAACCGACATGCGTCAAAAAAAAGGCTCAACTTTTATTCCGGCTGCCTATAGGCGACGAAGCGATTGTGCTTGGCCTGGAAGATCAATCCGGTCTCTTTCAGGTCCGGGCTGGCCAGCGGCACGATGCGTTTGGCGATCTCGGAGGGATGCGGCAACGTCTCGGGATCTTCGCCCGGCACTGCCTGGGCCCGCATGGCGGTGCGGGTGGCGCCGGGGTCAGCGGCGTTCACCCTGAGCGGCAGGCTCTGCGTCTCATGCGCCCAGGAGCGCATCATCGTCTCCACCGCGGCCTTGGATGCCGCGTAGGGTGCCCAGAAGGCGCGCGCCGAGTGCGCGGCGTTGGAAGACAGGATGATCGCGCGGCCAGCATCGGAGAGCCGCAGCAGAGGGTCGACCGAGCGGATCAGCCGCCAGGTCGAGGTGACGTTGATGGTCATCACCTTCTCGAAGGTTTTTGCTTCGACATGACCGATCGGCGAGATGACGCCGAGCACGCCGGCATTGGCGACGAGAATGTCGAGCTTGCCCCAGCGTTCGTGGATGGCGCCGCCCAGGCGGTCGATGCCGGCCATGTCGGCGAGGTCGAGCGGCACCAGTGTCGCCTGGCCGCCGGCCGCCTTGATCTGGTCGTCGAGCTCTTCCAGCCCGCCGACAGTACGAGCCACCGCAATGACATGCGCGCCGGCGGCAGCCAATTCCTTGGCAATGAAATAGCCGATGCCGCGCGAGGCGCCGGTGACGACCGCAACGCGGCCGGAAAGGTCGAGGGTCATGCGATGGATTCCGGGAATTGACTAACGCTGATGGCGGTCCGGCCTACGTCCCGCTTGTCGCCAGCAGCGACAGCGTGCGCACATTGTCGTGGCCTTCGAAGTCGAGCAGGCGGGTCGGGTACTGGCCGGTGAAGCAGGCATCGCAGAATTGCGGCTGGTCGTTGTCGCGGCTGGCCTCGCCGACCGCGCGGTAGAGCCCGTCAATGGTGAGGAAGCCAAGCGAATCGACGCGAATGAACTCGGCCATCTCCTCGATCGACATGCGCGACGCCAGGAGCTTCGATTTCTCCGGCGTGTCGACACCGTAGAAGCAGGAGGCGCGTGTCGGCGGTGAGGCGATGCGCATATGCACCTCCTTGGCGCCGGCGTCGCGCACCATCTGCACGATCTTCTGGCTGGTGGTGCCGCGCACGATGCTGTCGTCGACCAGAACCACGCGCTTGCCTTCGATCATGCGCCGGTTGGCATTGTGCTTCAGCTTGACGCCCATATGGCGGATCGAATCGCCCGGCTGGATGAAGGTGCGGCCGACATAATGATTGCGGATGATGCCGAGCTCGAAGGGAATGCCGGCCGCCTGGCTGAAGCCGATCGCCGCCGGCGTGCCCGAATCCGGCACCGGCACGACGATGTCGGCCTCGACCGGGCTTTCGACCGCCAGCTCGGCGCCGATACGCTTGCGCACCTCATAGACGTTGCGGCCTTCGACCGAGGAATCCGGCCGCGCGAAATAGACATATTCGAAGATGCAGAAGCGGGTCTTCTGCGGCTCGAAGGGGAACAGGCTCTCGATGCCCTTGGACGTGACGACGACCATCTCGCCGGGCTTCAGGTCGCGCACGAAACGCGCACCGATGATGTCGAGCGCGCAGGTTTCAGAGGCCAGGATCCAGGCGCCGTCGAGATCGCCCAGCACCAGCGGCCGGATGCCGAGCGGATCGCGGCAGCCGATCATCTTCTTGGCCGTCATCGCCACCAGGGAGAAAGCGCCCTCGACCTGCCGCACCGCATCGATGAAACGCGAGTTCAAATCGCGCTCCTTGCTGGTGGCGACGAGGTGCAAAAGCGTCTCGGTATCGGAGGTGGAGGAGAAGATCGCGCCTTGCTTCTGCAGCGCGCGCTGCACGGTCATGGCGTTGGTCAGATTGCCGTTGTGGGCGACGGCGAAACCGCCATCGGCCAATTCGGCGAAAAAGGGCTGGATGTTGCGCATGCCGGCGCCGCCCGTGGTGGCGTAGCGCGTATGGCCAATGGCGCGGTTGCCTTGCAGGCTGTCGATGACGCGCTGCTTGGTGAAGGTGTCGCCGATCAGGCCGACATGGCGTTCGACATGGAACTGGCTGCCGTCATAGGAAACGATGCCGGCCGCTTCCTGGCCGCGATGCTGCAGCGCATGCAGGCCCAATGTAACGATGGCCGCAGCGTCCTGCCGGCCGAAAATGCCGAACACACCGCATTCGTCGTGGAAATGGTCGTCGGCCTCGGCGGAAAGCACGTCGTCTGCGTCTGCCATCTTAAGCTCCGCTAAAATCGCCATATAATGCGGGTTCGCGCCGAAAGCAACGCGGGCCGTGCAGTCGTTCACACCATCGTCAGATCCTGACGCCGTTTTTCGGCGTCAGTTTGCCGGTGCCGCCGGTGCCGGAGCGGCCGGGGCGTTGTTCGCCGGTGGTGTTGCGTCATTGTCGTCAGGCGCCGGCGTGTTGGTATCGTCGCCGCCCGCCGGAGCATCCGCCGCCGGTGCGTCCGGAGCAGCTGGCGTCTCGGCGGCCGGCTGATTCGGATTGAGCTTCTTGAGGATCGCGTTTTCCGGATCCTCGGGCAGCAGGCTTTCGAGCTTGGCGCCGATTTGTTCGAGCAGCGGCCGCGACTTGGCCTCGGTGACCCAGGCTGGTGCCTTGGCGCCGGCCAGCCAGTTGAAGAACAGCAGGGCGACGGCAACGACCAGGATGCCGCGCGCGGCGCCGTAAAGGAAACCGAGCGTACGATCGAGCGCGCCGATCCGGGAATCGATGATCCAGTCGGCGAGCTTCATGGTGATGACCGAGACGACGATCAGCGCGATGATGAAAACCACGCCGGCGGCGGCCGCCATGGCGACCTTTTCATTCTCGATGTAGGGAGCGAGGTAAGGCACGACCGGCTTGTAGAAGAAGAACGCCGCCGCTGCCGCCGCTGCCCAGGAGACGACGGACAGGACTTCGCGCGAGAAGCCGCGAACCATGGCGAGCATCGCCGAAACCAGAGTGAAGCCGACGAGAATTCCGTCAAGCAGCGTAATCGGCATGTCTTTCGCCCCACTCCATGAGCCGCATTATAGCGCCGAACATCGGGCTCTGGGTCCGATGCTCTAGTCTTCTTCGTCCACGCGGCTTCGGCGTGAGCCGGCTATGCGTGCCACGAGGTCGGCAAGCTCGGTCGGCTGGAAAGAACCGGCCCCGATCCCCCCGGCCAGTTCCCCGCTGCCCGAGGGCAGAACCGCGCTTCCAAAACCCAGCTTTTCGGCTTCCTTGAGGCGCTGTTGCGCATGCGCAACCGGCCTCACGGCGCCCGAAAGGCTGATTTCGCCGAAATAGACGCAATCGGCGGGAAGGGCAAGACCGGTGAGCGAGGAAACCAGGGCGGCCGCCACTGCGAGATCTGCCGCGGGCTCCGAAATCCGGTAGCCGCCGGCGACATTGAGATAGACATCATGGCTGCCGAATCGCACCCCGCAATGGGCTTCGAGAACCGCCAGGATCATCGACAGCCGGGCGCCGTCCCAGCCGACGACGGCGCGGCGCGGCGTGCCGAGCGAGGAGGGTGCGACCAGTGCCTGGATCTCGACCAGCACCGGCCTTGTCCCCTCCATGCCGGCGAAAACCGCCGCCCCCGGCGATTTGGCATGGCGTTCGCCAAGAAAAAGCTCGGACGGATTGGCGACCTCGCGCAGGCCCTTGTCCGACATTTCGAAGACGCCGATCTCGTCGGTCGGTCCAAAACGGTTCTTCACCGTACGCAGGATGCGGTAGTGGTGGCCGCCTTCGCCTTCGAAGTAGAGCACGGCGTCAACCATGTGCTCGACGACGCGCGGCCCGGCGATCTGGCCTTCCTTGGTGACATGGCCGACCAGTACGATCGCCGCACCCGTGGATTTCGCATAGCGGATCATCGCCTGGGCGGCAGCGCGCACCTGGGTGACGGTTCCGGGTGCCGAATCGGCAAGGTCGGTCCACAGCGTCTGGATCGAATCCAGGATGACGAGATCAGGCCGCTTGCCGTCGGCGATCGTCGCCAGGATGTCCTCGACATTGGTCTCGGCGGCAAGTTCCACCGGAGAGGAGGCGACGCCAAGCCGCTGCGCCCGCAGCCTGATCTGCGCGACCGCCTCTTCGCCCGAGACATAGACGATGCGGTGGCCTTTTGATGCCAGCGCCGCGGCCGCCTGGGTGAGCAGCGTCGACTTGCCGATGCCGGGGTCGCCGCCGACCAGCAGCGCCGAGCCGCGCACGAACCCGCCGCCGGTGGCGCGATCGAGTTCGCCAATGCCCGAGATGATGCGTGGCGCGTCCTCGATATCGCCGGACAGCGTGGTCAGCACCACGGCGCGTCCCTTGCGGGCGTTGCGCGTGTTGGCTGGTCCTGAGCCGATGCCGCCGGACGTGCCTTCCTCGACCAGCGTGTTCCACTCGCCGCAGGCATCGCATTTGCCGGCCCAGCGCTGATGCACCGATCCGCAACTTTGGCAGATGAATTGGACGCGCGACTTGGCCATTAGATGGAAGCCACGCCGTGACAGGCTGGCGGGGCAGCGCCCCTCTCTGGCCTGCCGGCCATCTCCCCCTCCAGGGGGGAGATTTGCAGCTTCAGCGCTTGCGCCTTCTTTTCAACGCCAAAAATTGGCGAAAGCGTCGATGCCATCCGATCTCCCCCCTTGAGGGGGAGATGTCCGGCAGGACAGAGGGGGGCGCCAAGGAATGGGACCTGTCTCAATAGGTCACTCGAACCTTTCCGGCAGATGATGCTCCTCGGCGAGGTCGGAGAAGCGGGTGAACTCGCCCTGGAAGGCAAGGCTGACGGTGCCGGTCGGTCCATGGCGCTGCTTGGCTATGATCACTTCGGCCTTGCCCTGGACCTCGATCATCTTCGTCTCCCAGGCGAGATGCTCGGGCGTGCCTTTCTCCGGCTCCTTGTTCTTGATGTAATATTCCTCGCGGTACACGAACAGCACGACGTCGGCGTCCTGCTCGATCGAGCCCGATTCGCGCAGGTCGGACAGCTGCGGATGTTTGTCGTCGCGGCTTTCGACTTGACGCGAGAGCTGTGAGAGCGCGATGATCGGCACGCCCAACTCCTTGCCGAGCGCCTTCAGTCCGGTGGTGATCTCGGTGATTTCCTGGACGCGGTTCTGCGACGCCTTGGCAGATGAACCCTGCATCAGCTGGATATAGTCGATGACCATCAGGTCCAGCCCGCGCTGGCGCTTGAGGCGGCGGGCGCGCGCCGCGAGCTGGGCGATCGAGATACCACCCGTCTGGTCGATGTAGAGCGGGCGCTTGTGGTTCTCCTGCGTGTAGGCGACAAGCTTGCCGAAATCGGCTTCCGTCAAATCGCCGCGCCGGATTTTCGATGATGGAATCTCGGTCTGCTCGGAGATGATGCGGGTGGCCAGCTGCTCCGACGACATTTCAAGCGAGAAGAAGCCGACGACGCCGCCATTGGCCGCCTTGACGGAGCCGTCGGCCTGTTGGGCAGGCTCATAGGCGGCAGCGATGTTGTAGGCGATGTTGGTGGCCAGCGACGTCTTGCCCATGCCTGGGCGGCCGGCGATGATGATCAAATCCGAAGGCTGCAGGCCACCCATGCGATGGTCGAGATCGCGCAGGCCGGTGGCAATGCCGGACAGGTGGCCATCGCGCATATAGGCCGCGCTGGCCATGTCGACGGCATTCTTCAACGCATCGGAAAAGCTTTCGAAACCGCCATCGTAGCGGCCGTTTTCGGCCAGCTCGAACAGCCGCCGCTCGGCATCCTCGATCTGTTCGCCGGGTGCCATGTCGACCGGCGCGTCATAGGCGATGTTGACCATGTCTTCGCCGACGGTGATCAGCGCGCGGCGCGTCGCAAGGTCATAGATGGCGCGGCCATAGTCGGTGGCGTTGACGACGGTCACAGCCTCGACCGCCAGCCGCACGACATATTGCGCCATCGTCATGTCGCCAACCTTCTCGTCGGCCGGCAGGAAGGTTTTCAGTGTGATCGGCGTCGCCACCTTGCCCATACGGATGAACTCGGACGCCACCTCATAGATCTTGCGGTGCAGCGGCTCGTAGAAATGGCTGGCCTTGAGGAAGTCAGAGACGCGGTAGAAGGCGTCGTTGTTGACGAGGATGGCGCCGAGCAACGCCTGCTCGGCCTCGATGTTGTTTGGCGCTTCACGATAAAGCGGTGTTTCCGCGACGCCGAATTTTCGCGCTGCCTCTGCCATGATATCCCCGATTTCAATCCCGGCCTTTCGATATCAGAACGTGATGAGTCGGTGCTGACCTTTCTGCATCACTACCCAACCAAAGAACCTTGATGCCCGTTGTTCACAGGAACAACCAATCGTCCACAGGAGAGTATTCGCGTGCCCCGATTCCGGTTGACTCGACAGGGCGTGGATCTCTATCTGACTCGTCGGAACAAAGCAAGAACAATGGCACTGTTCATTTTGCGATGTTGTCCAGCCTGTCGCCCCAGTCCAATCGCCGGGCCAACTTGAAGTCGGCGCCGTCGCGCTTGGTGAACAAGCGCTCGGTGGCGGTGCCGTCGTCCTGGCAAAGCTTGAGCAGAACCTTGCCGGAGCCGGATTTCGGTGGCGCAAGAACTCGTGCCTGGTGTGATGTGGGGCCGTCGCGAGAAGCCGCGACGTAGATGAATTTCTCGTCTTCCCACGGCACGTCGGCATCCTTGGCCAGCCGATGCAGGCGCGAGCGGGCGACGCGGCGGGAAAAATGGCACCAGTCGGGCTGGACCAGCGGGCAGGGCGCCTGATGCGCGCAAGGCGCAAGCACATGCGCGCCCGCCTCGATCAGCTGCCGGCGCACGGCAAGGATGCGCTGCCAGCCGGCGGGGGTGCCGGGCTCGACGATCAGGAGCGTGTCGCCAGTGAGTTGCCAGAGCCGGTCGATGAGTTTCGGCAGCGATGCCGGCGCGATTTCATCGAGCACATAAGCGCACGTGACCAGATCGGCCGGCTCGATGTCAGCAAGGTCGATGGTGGCATCACCGGCCAGCCATCTGCTCTGGGCGGCAATAGTGTTGCCGGCAAGCGTCTCGCCGACCTTACGCACGGCGGCACTGGCTTCGAACAACACCGCCTGTTCGAGATCGGGCCACAGATCGGTCGCGGCCCAAAGCACCGTGCCAGGGCCGGCGCCGACATCGAGCAAGGTCCTGGGCTGAAAGGCAGGCTTGGCGTCGCTCAGCGCGTCGAGGCTGGCACGGATCGCGGCATAGGTCGCCGGCAGCCGCGTCGCCAGATAGGCCTTCACCGCCAGATCCTCGGCCATGTGCAGACGGCCGTCGCGCAACTCGGCGCGGTAGCGGTCGGACAGCGTCTTTGCCGCTTGCTTGAGTACCGCCAGCGGAACGTTTTCGAGCAGACGCTCGACACCTTGGCGAAGGGAGGCAGGCAACTCCATCTCAAGCGCCCCGCGGGACGAGAAGGATCACCGAAGCACCGGCAATGCAGAGCGCGGCACCGGCAAGATCCCAGCGGTCGGGGCGAACGCCTTCAACCAGCCACAGCCAGCCAAGCGACGCCACGATGTAGATGCCGCCATAGGCGGCGTAGGCGCGACCGGCGGCTGACGTGTCGACCAGCGCCAGCAGGAAGCCGAACAGGGCAAGCGAGGCGAGGCCGGGAAGCAGCCAAAGCGGCGACTTCTCCAGCCGCCACCAGGCCCAGAATGAAAAGCAGCCGGCGATCTCGGCCAGAGCGGCGGCGGCATAGAGGACAAAGGTCATGAAAAAGGTCCCGCGACGGTCACGGGACCTTTTTCAGTGCCGGCGCCGGCAATGGCAAGCGGCAATGCTATTCCTGGTCGGCAACCTTGCGGCGGCGAGCCGGCTTGGCGGCCGGGCTCTTTTTGACGGGAGCCGTTTCACGATGCCCCATATCGCGCATCTCCAGCGCTTTTTCGCATTTGGCCATGTAGTCGCGTGTCATCGGCAGCGTATCGTTCTTCTTGGCGATCTGGATCTGGAAGATCACCAGATCCTGCCAGCGGAATGCGGCTTCCGAGGCCGCCAGATAGAATTCCCACATGCGGCAGAAGCGCTCGTCATAGATCGCCTTGGCCTTGTCGCGATTGGCGGCGAAGCGCTCGCCCCAGTGCTTCAGCGTGTCGGCATAGTGGAGCCGCAGGATCTCGACGTCGGTGACGACCAGGCCCGACTTCTCGATCGCAGGCATCACTTCCGACAGCGACGGGATGTAGCCGCCCGGGAAGATGTATTTGCGGATGAAGGCGCTGGTCGCCCACGGCACGCCGGAACGGCCGATCGTGTGCAACAGCATGACGCCATCCGGCTTGAGCAGCGTCGCGCTCTTGTCGAAGAAGGTGCGATAGTGGTTGACGCCGACATGCTCGAACATACCGACCGAGACGATGCGATCGAAACGCTCATTGAGTTCGCGGTAGTCCTTCAGCTCGAAATGCACGCGGCTTTCCAGCCCTTGCGCATGCGCCCGGTCGGTGGCGACGCCATGCTGCTCGGTCGACAGCGTGACGCCTTGCACGTCGACGTCGAACGCCTTGGCGAGATAGAGGCCAAGCCCGCCCCAGCCGGAGCCGATGTCGAGCACCGTCTGGCCGGCCTTCAGCCGGAGCTTGGCGGCGATGTGGCGTTTCTTGGCGCCCTGCGCCTCGTCGAGCGTCATGTCCGGCTGCTCGAAATAGGCGCAGGAATATTGCATGTCCTCGTCGAGGAAGAGCCGGTAGAGATCGCCCGACAGATCGTAGTGGCGCTGCACGTTGCGCCGCGAGCGCGAGGCGGTGTTGATCTGCTGCAGCCGGCGGAAGGCGTGGCGCAGGCCTTCGATGGCCTTCGACCAGGTGGCGTCGATGCCGCCGCTGCCCATGTTCTGGAAGGCGATGCGCATCACGCCCAGCACGCCGCCCTCGAGAATGTCGAGTTCGCCGTCCATGTAGGCTTCAGGCACCGCCAGCATCGGATCGAAGGTGATGGCGCGCTCGGCATGCGCGGTCTTGATGTGCATGTGCACCGGTTCGCCGCTGCCGTCGCCGAAAACCACCGCCGTGCCCTTGGGGCCGGTTACCCTAAGATTGCCGGTGCGCACCAAGCGGTCGAGAACGCGCTTTAACAGAATATTCATGACCAAATGTCCCCTCTCGGCCAGACAGGCTGCCTTGGCGCGTGACCGCGAAAATCGGGATCGATTTCGCCGGAGATCTTGCGCCGAACCAAAGTTGCACAGCGTGCTTTGCGCGGCCAAAGGACGCGCGACGCCATAGTCTGCAACAATATATAGGGGTTCGAAAAGTTCCATTTGGCACAAAAATGCCCGGGCGCGAGGCCCGGGCATTGGTCCAGCATGGCTGGATGACGGCAAAGTGATCGGAGCTTGGCGTCAAGTCGTGATCAGCCCCATGGCTCCAATCGCTTGCGACGTGTGATCAGGCGTTGTCTTCGTCGCCCTCGAACTCGGTGTTCGGATCGAAGAAGTTCTCCGGCCGGGCGTTGTCGTTGATGTCGTCGCCATAGATGGCTTCGGCGGTGGTCAGCGTCTCGCCCTTGGCCTGGCGCTCGGCTTCGTCGGCCGTGCGGGCGATGTTGAGCGTGACGGTGACCTCGACTTCCGGATGCAGCGCGATCGCCACATTGGTGACACCGATGGTCTTGATCGGCTGGTTGAGCAGGATCTGGTTGCGGTTGATCGAAAAACCTTCCGCCGTCAGCAGATCGGCGATGTCGCGGGTCGAAACGGAACCGTAAAGCTGACCGGTTTCGCCGGCGGAGCGAACGGCGATGAAGCTCTTGCCGTCGAGCTTTTCAGCGACCTGGGCCGCTTCCGACTTGCGCTCGAGGTTGCGGGCTTCAAGCTGGGCGCGCTGGCCTTCGAACTTCTTCTTGTTGGCTTCGTTGGCGCGCAGCGCCTTGCCCTGCGGCAGCAGGAAGTTACGGGCGAAGCCGTCCTTGACCTTGACGGTATCGCCCATCTGGCCGAGGCGGGAAACGCGTTCGAGAAGAATGACGTCCATGGATTTGTTCCTTTGGTTGGACGCCAATCGATCGATGAGATCGGCGCCGAATGTCTTGGGAACAGGTCAGGAAGCTTGAGCGCCTTTGGCGCTGGTGTCGCTGTCCTGCCTGTGCGGCAGTTAGAGGTTTTGACCTCAACCCGGGATTTGATGTTCAACCCTGCGGCGCCCGTCGCCGTGGGAGAAGAGCGGGCGGCGAACCGCCCGCATTTGAGATATTAGCGAACCACGTAGGGCAGCAGGCCGAGGAAGCGGGCGCGCTTGATCGCCTTGGCGAGTTCGCGCTGCTTCTTCTGGCTGACGGCGGTGATGCGCGACGGCACGATCTTGCCACGCTCGGAAATGTAGCGCTGCAGCAGACGCACGTCCTTGTAGTCGATCTTGGGCGCGTTGGCGCCGGAGAACGGGCAGGTCTTGCGGCGGCGATGGAACGGGCGCCGGGTCGGGATCTGATTGATGTCGACCATTATTCTGCACCCCCTTCAAAGCCTTCGCGCGGACGGCGCGGACCACGATCGGCACCGGCGTCGCCGAACGAGCGCGGCGGACGATCGCCACGGTCGCCGCGATCACGATCGCCGAACGAACGCGGACCACGATCGCCACGGTCACGGTCGCCGAAGCCGCCGCGTTCCGAGCGCTCTTCGCGCTTCTGCATCATGGCCGACGGGCCTTCCTCATGCGCCTCGACCTTGATGGTCAGGAAACGCAGCACGTCTTCGGACAGGCCCATCTGGCGCTCCATCTCGTTGAGCGCGGCCGCCGGGCAATTCAGGTCCATCAGCGTGTAGTAAGCCTTCCGGTTCTTGTTGACCCGGTAGGTGAGGGACTTCAGTCCCCAGTTCTCGACCCGGCCGACGGACCCGCCATTTGCGGAGATGACACCCTTGTACTGTTCGACAAGCGCATCGACCTGCTGCTGCGAGAGGTCCTGCCGGGCAAGAAACACATGTTCGTAAAGAGCCATTATGTCTTATGCCTTTCTTCGTTTCTCTCCCGGTTCCCGGCGGCAAAAGCCTCTGCAACTTCTCTGACCCGCAAACCCTCGAGGGGCAGGGGGAAGAAAGGAGCATGACGAGACGGTCGAGAGCGGAGACACGGGAGGCGGAAGCACTTCCGGCTTCACACGAAGGTTCTGAAAAACCTCCGGCCCTCCGTTCAGCCCCCAGCAAGGACCGGCAGATTGCGGGCGTCTATACAGCAATCCGGCCGCAAAGCAAGGGCAAGCGGCATTCCCGTGTGTCGCAGGCGACGATCGGGAGCAGCAACGGCCGGAGTCGTGGTTTCCGGCAACCACGTCTTAACCACACCAGCAGGTTGTGTGGAGTTGAAGCCTGGCCGTCAACGGTCGATTCATCATGGAAGGCGCAAAAGCCCGGACAACCGCGCAAAAGCGGCAAGCATTTCCGGGGGTAAGGATGCTTCTCAACAAATTCTGGCGCTCGAAGAGCGGCAATTTCACGCTTGTGCTGGGACTGGGTTTGCCGGTCATCCTGACGGCAGTCGCTTTCGCAACCGATGTCTCGACCCTTATGCGGGCCAAGAGCAATTTGCAGAACGCTCTCGATTCGGCAAACCTTGCTTCTTCGCATCTTGGCGATCTCGACATCACCCGCAATGACGCTTTCAACCGCTATTTCCAGGCCAACATCGTCGGTCATGGCGAGCTCGACAATGCGCAGGCGACGTTGACTGTCGACAAGGGCGTCAACTTCGTCAAGACCAAGGCGGTTGCCTCGGCGGACGTCCATCTCAACTTCGCCTTCCTGTTCGGCGACAGCAAGCACATCGTGGTCGATGCCTCGGCGGTCGAATCGAACAACCAGCTCGAAGTCGTGCTGGTGCTGGACAACACCGGCTCGATGGCCGGCGCGCGGATGACGGCGCTGAGGACGGCGACAAAATCGTTGCTCGACACGCTCGAAGCGGCGAAATCGCCAACGCGCAAGATCCGCGCCTCGCCGGTTCCTTTCGTGACGGCCGTCAATGTCAATGGCGACGGCTTCGACCCGTCCTGGATCGACATGGACGGCAAGTCCTCAACCAACGGCGTCAATTTTCCCGTCATCGACGGCAAGCGGCCGAACCACATGGCGCTTTTCAAACAGCTCAAGAAGACCGGATGGGCCGATGCCGGATGGAATGGCACCGGATGGAAAGGTTGCGTCGAGGCGCGGCCAGGCGCTTACAATATCTCCGACACGCCACCCGACCCGGCCAAGCCCGACACGCTGTTCGTGCCCTACTTTGCGCCGGATGATCCCGAAGACGCCCAGAAGCCGTCTGGCTCCTATGGCAATTCGGATAAATACTACAACAACTCCTATCTCAACGATGTCAGCGACAAAACCAGGCTTGCCCAGTCGGGCATCAACATTCTGGGCATCGATCTCAGCAACCTGCTCGGCAATCTCATCGAACTTCTGTCGCCCGATGACAGGGATGCCAGGGAAAAGATCGCCAAATATGTTGCGCCCGCCAAGGAACTCATCACCGAGATCGGCTCTCCCGTCACTGTCGGCCCGAACCGTGCGTGTCCGACCCCGGTGGTCCCCCTGACCGACGATTTCGACAAGCTGCGCAAGGCGGCCAGTCAGATGACCGAGTGGAATGGCTCGGGTACCAATGTCTCCGAGGGCCTGTCATGGGGTATGCGTGTGCTGTCGCCCGCCGCGCCCTACACCGACGGAGCGCCTTGGAAGACGCCCGGCATCAGCAAGATCGTGCTGTTGCTCACCGACGGCGAGAACGTCGTCTATGGCGCCAGCGAACAAGAACCGACAAAGTCGGATTACACATCCTATGGCTATCTGGCTGGCGGCCGCTTCGGATCGGACAACCAGACGACCGCTGCGCGCAATGTCGACGGCTGGACCAAAAACGTTTGCACGCAATTGAAGAACGAGGGCGTGCAGATCTACACCATGGTGCTGCAATCCGACACCGCAGCCAACCGTGCGCTTTACAGCGCCTGCGCCTCGGATCCGAGCAACTATTATGCCGTCAACGATCCGACCAAACTGCCGAACGTGTTCCTTCAGATCGCCAACAACTTCACGAAGCTGCAATTGACCAACTGAACACGCGAACCGAGACGGACCAGCAGGCTCTGAGGAAATCGCTGGCCTCAACTCGTATGGGCGGCGACAATCTTGTCGACCGTTTCGGGGAAGAAGTCGGGCGCTGCGTGGCGTTTGCCGAACATCATATCGTACTGCAGCAGGCGGAAATCGCGGATCGCCGGATCGATCTCCTTCTGCCGCGCCCAATCGGGCGTGGCCTCGCCAGCCGGCGTCAGCAGCAAATTGCGGTCGACGACACGGTAGTGTTCGCTCATCTCGCCCAGGAAGCCGGTGTAGTAGGGATGGCTGATGCCGGCCGTCTTCAGGATATGATAGGGCAGGAAGGCCGGGCTGACAGCGCCCATGTGCTCAGCCGGCCCGGTGCGGTTCGACCAGATGACCAGCGGCGTCTCATGATGCTCGAGGGCAGCCTCGGGCGACGCTTCCTTGCGCGGCGCGACATTGTCCTTCAGGAAGCCGGTTTCGACATAGACCGGCCCGAGCGGCGGCAGATGGTCGCCGAAGAAGGCGATCACGGTTGGGCGGGAGCGTGTCTTTGCCCATTCGACGAGGCGTTCGAGACCGCGATCGGCATCGGCTGAGCCTTCGGCGTAGCTGAGCAGCGATTCGCGCGCCCACTGGCTGATCGGCGCCTGCACCCTGTGCGTGGGACTGTAATAGCGGTTCGGTTCGTAGGGACCGTGGTTTTGCAGGCTGACCGCAAAGAAGAACACCGGCTCTTCGCTGGCGTCGGCCTCGCTGATGATCTCGTCGGTCATCGCGGCATCCGATGCCAGTGGCCCGCGCTTTTGCATTGGCGGCAGCGTCTCTTCCGACTTGAAATCGTTGAAGCCGAAATCGGCGTAGACCGCGCCACGGTTCCAGAACCAGTTGGTGCCCGGATGGATGGCGCGCGCCCGATAACCCTGGCTCTTGAGGAAGGTTGCCAGCGACGGCGTCGGCGTGCGCACATATTGCTGGTAGGGGATGCTGCCGGCCGGCAGGAACGCGTTGGAGAAGCCGGTCAGCGCCTCGAACTCGATATTGGCGGTCATGCCGCCGAACTCCGGCGAGAACATCGAGCCGGAGCGCAGCGCCCGCACATTGGGGATCGGATCGGGCGTGATGGTGACGCCGGGCAGCTTGGTCGGGTCCCAGAAGGACTCGCTCATGACGATGATGATGTCAGGCTTCTCGGCCGGCACCGAGGCGGTCACATCGGGCCTGGCGATCGCCGCGATCGCCTTGTCGGAATAGCCCGGCGGCGCAGAGACATGCGCCATCGGCACATTGAGCGCAAAGGCCAGCGCAAAACCGTTGGAGGCATAGTTTTCCTTCTGGTCCCACATGATCGGGATGATCTGCAACCGGTCCCTGGTCCAGGAGAAGGTGGCATAGTCCATGATCGAAACGAAGAAGGCGAGCAGCGGCACTGCCAGCGTCAGCCGCGCAAGGCGTCCCTTGCGGCTGAGTGCGGGAACCTTGCGGCGCCACATCCGCCAGCCATAGACGAGCAGCGACAGGCCGGCGACGATGCCGACGACCATGGCGAGCGCGGTCATCGGCCGGTCGCGCACCAAAAGCGGCAACAGCGCGAAGATCTGGCGGGCATAGAGGAAATCGGTCGGATAGAGCGGATCGCCGAGATAATGCGACTTCTGGTGGCCGACGAAGGCAAGCGATAGCGTCAGCGGCGCGACGATCATCAGGCTCTGATGGCTGCGGCCCAGCACCGCATCGAGGCCGATCAGGATCAGCGCGAACACGACGATGGTGGTCCAGCCCGGCTTGAGCGGCTGCAGGAAGAAGGAGACCGTGCCGGCAAAGTCGCCGCGCACGATCAGTTCGATGGCAAACACCAGGACGGCGGCGATCGCCAGGCTGATCAGCCCATAGCGCACGACCGGCCATCTCCTGCCCGGCAGATAGCCGGTGGAGGGGTCGTCTTCCAGGAACTGTGGCGCGGCCTTGCCGGCGCGTTTGTAACTCTTTGCCACTTTAACTTCCCCACCCAGCGACAAGCACGTCACTCGATTGTCATGGAATTGTCACGCAAAGCTAGCGCCTGTGGCCAAAATAAGAAGAGCCAGCAAACGAATCGTGAGCGGTTTTCATCAGGAGTGATCGCCAAAAAGCCTTTCGGAACAGGCACTCGGCGGATGAAGCTGCGGTCGAGCAGGGTCGAACCGGGCTTGACTTGGCGGCCTGCCTTGCGTCACAGGCAAGAAAAACTCGTCTATCAGGCAAGCAAAACCAGCCCTTGGGAGCCCGCGCATGGCCGTTGCATTCACCTTTCCTGGACAAGGCAGCCAGGCAGTCGGCATGGGCAAGGATCTCGCCGAGGCCTTTCCCGAGGCGCGCAGAATTTTCCAGGAAGTCGACGACGCGCTCGGCGAAAACCTGTCGAAGCTGATCTGGGAAGGGCCGGAAGAGACGTTGATGCTGACCGCCAACGCGCAGCCGGCGCTGATGGCGGTGTCGCTGGCCGCGATCCGGGCGCTGGAATCGCGCGGCTTCTCGCTGAAAGGCAAGGTCGCCTATGTCGCCGGTCATTCGCTGGGCGAATATTCGGCGCTCGCGGCCGCTGGCTTCGTTTCGGTTGCCGATGCCGCCAGGCTGCTGCGCATCCGCGGCAATGCCATGCAGGCGGCGGTGCCGGCCGGCGAGGGCGCCATGGCGGCGATCATCGGATTGGAACAGGCCGATGTCGAAGCCGCTTGCGCGGAAGCCGCCAAAGGCTCCGTCTGCCAGATCGCCAACGACAATGGCGGCGGCCAACTGGTCATTTCCGGCGCCAGGGCCGCGGTCGAACTGGCGGCGAAACTGTGCACTGAGAAAGGCGCCAAGCGCGCACTGATGCTGCAGGTGTCCGCGCCCTTCCATTCGGCGCTGATGGCGCCGGCCGCGAACGTTATGCGCGACGCACTCGCCGGTGTGACAAAGAATGCGCCGGTCGTTCCCGTCCTCTCCAATGTCACGGTCAGCCCGACCAGCGATCCGGACGAGATCGCCCGCCGCCTGGTCGAGCAGATAACCGGCCGCGTACGCTGGCGCGAGACCGTGGAGTGGTTCGGCGCAAATGGCGTCACCACGCTTTACGAGATTGGCGCCGGCAAGGTGCTTTCGGGATTGGCGCGGCGCATCAACCGCGACATCGCCACTGCGTCGGTCGGCTCGGCGGCTGAGGTCGAGGCAACGCTAGCAGCGCTTGCATAAAGCCCTATTTGATCCCATTCCCTGCAAAGGGGTGTTCTCTTCTCAATCAGGAGACAAAAATGTTCGAATTGACTGGCCGCAAGGCGCTCGTCACCGGCGCATCGGGAGGCATCGGCGAGGCGATCGCCCGGATGCTGCATGCGCAAGGCGCGATCGTCGGCCTGCATGGCACCCGCGTCGAGAAACTGGAGGCGCTGGCTAGCGAGCTTGGCGACCGGGTCAAGCTGTTCCCGGCCAATTTGTCCAACCGTGACGAGGTCAAGGCGCTCGGCCAGAAAGCCGAGGCCGATCTCGAAGGCGTCGACATCCTGGTCAACAACGCCGGCATCACCAAGGACGGGCTGTTCGTGCGCATGTCGGATGCCGATTGGGACAGCGTGATCGAGGTCAATCTGACCGCCGTTTTCCGGCTCACCCGCGAACTCACCCATCCGATGATGCGCCGCCGCCATGGCCGCATCATCAACATCACCTCGGTGGTCGGCGTGACCGGCAATCCCGGCCAGACCAATTACTGCGCCTCCAAGGCCGGCATGATCGGCTTCTCCAAGTCGCTGGCGCAGGAGATCGCCACCCGCAACATCACAGTTAACTGTGTTGCACCAGGCTTCATCGAATCGGCAATGACCGACAAGCTCAACGACAAGCAGAAAGAGGCGATCATGGCGGCGATCCCGACGCGGCGCATGGGCACCAGCGTCGAAGTCGCGTCCGCCGTCGCTTATCTCGCCTCCAACGAAGCCGCCTACGTCACCGGCCAGACCATCCACGTAAATGGCGGCATGGCTATGATTTGAACGAGGTTCTGCAGCAACGCCGGCGGGTTGTGTAAAGAGACCATTTCGGCTTGGACCTCAGCTATTTTTCGTGTAATGCGGCCCGCAACCCGGCGGTTCGGGCAAAAATCGGTCCGTAGTCGTTGCGTTTCCGGCAGGACCATCTTTCAGCTTGATTAGCGGCATTCTGCCCGCTAACGAAGACAGACAAACAAAAGACGAGGATGCCCAAATGAGTGACACCGCAGAGCGCGTCAAGAAGATCGTCATCGAGCACCTTGGCGTCGATGCCGACAAAGTGACGGAGCAGGCGAGCTTCATCGATGATCTGGGCGCCGACAGCCTCGACACGGTCGAACTCGTCATGGCGTTCGAAGAAGAATTCGGCGTCGAGATCCCCGACGACGCGGCCGAGACCATCCTGACCGTCGGCGATGCCGTGAAGTACATCGACAAGGCTTCGGCCTGACGCTTTCTGCAGTCATCACCGGGGAGGACCTGCGATGAGGCGTGTCGTCGTCACGGGCCTTGGCTTGCTGTCGCCGTTCGGCATGGGCTTCGAGCACAGCTGGAAGGAGCTTCTGACCGGCCGCAGCGCTGCCAAGCGCATCACCGAGTTCGAGGTGGAGGACCTTGCTTGCAAGATCGCCCACGTCATTCCGCGTGGTGACGGCAGCAATGCCACCTTCAATCCCGAGGCCGTGCTCGAGCCGAAGGAATTGCGCAAGATCGGCGACTTCATCCTGTACGGGATTGCCGCCGCCGACGAGGCGCTGAAGGATTCCGGCTGGGAACCCAAGACGCATGAAGAGCAATGCGCCACCGGCGTCCTGATCGGCTCCGGCATCGGCGGCATCGAGGGCATCGCCGAGAACGCGATGATCCTCAAGGAACGCGGCCCGCGCCGCATCAGCCCCTTCTTCATCCCGGGCCAGATCATCAATCTCGTCTCCGGGCAGGTTTCGATCCGGCACGGGCTGAAAGGCCCGAACCATGCCGTCGTCACGGCCTGTTCGACCGGCGCGCACGCCATTGGCGATGCTGCCCGGCTGATCATGTGGGGCGATGCCGACGTGATGGTCGCCGGTGGCGCCGAAGCGCCGGTGACGCGGCTGTCGATCGCCGGGTTCGCCGCATGCCGGGCACTGTCGACGGAACGCAATGATTCGCCGCAAACGGCGTCGCGCCCCTATGATCGCGACCGCGACGGCTTCGTCATGGGCGAGGGCGCCGGCGTTGTCGTGCTCGAGGAGCTCGAACATGCCAAAGCACGCGGCGCCAAGATCTATGCCGAGGTGACGGGTTATGGTCTCACCGGCGACGCGCATCACATCACGGCGCCCGCCGAGGATGGCGATGGTGCCTTCCGTTGCATGACGGCGGCACTCAACCGGGCCAAGCTTACGCCTGCCGACGTCGACTACATCAACGCGCACGGCACCTCGACCATGGCCGACACGATCGAGCTCGGCGCTGTCGAGCGGCTTGTCGGCAATGCCGCATCGAAGATCTCGATGTCGTCGACCAAGTCGTCGATCGGCCATCTGCTTGGGGCGGCCGGTGCCGCCGAAGCGATCTTCTCGATCCTTGCCATCAGGGACAATGTCGCGCCGCCGACCATCAACCTCGACAACCCCGAACGCGAAACCGCGATCGACCTGGTGCCGAACAAGCCGCGCGCCCGCCAGATCGACGTGGCGCTGTCCAATTCGTTCGGCTTTGGCGGGACCAATGCGTCGCTGGTCTTCCAGCGCTACAATGGCTGATCGTCCGGCTGCCGGGCGACGCTTTGGCGTGCCGTCAATTTTGCCATATTCGCCTCTACTCTGCCGCTGGGGATTCGTTGGGCGATCAAACGGTAGGGCGAAATGAACACAAATCCGGCAGGCAACGGAGAATTCGGGCAACGGCCGGCAACATCCGGACCGATCGTGCCGAAAACGGCCAGCGAGGCGTTGCGGCCAGAGGCCGGCACGCCGCCGCCGAAGCGCTCGCGTGCGTCACGCAGCCAGGTCGTCGTGTTCATGAACTTCGTCATCTCCTCGGTGATGCTGGTGGTTCTGGCGGCCGGCGTCGCGGTCTATTTCGGCAAGCAGGAATTCACCGAGCCCGGACCCTCCGCTAATGGCGATACCTTCCTGGTCAAGCCGAACACCGGCGTCCAGGATATCGCCGACCAGCTCGAACGCCGCGGACTGATCAGTGATGCCCGGGTATTCCGCCTTGGCGTGCGCGCCTTCGGCAATGATTCGGCGCTGAAAGCCGGCGAGTACGAGATCAAGCCCAGGGCTTCCATGCGCGATATCATGGAGCTTCTGAAGAGCGGCAAGTCGGTGATGTATTCGCTGACCATCCCTGAAGGACTGACTGTCGACCAGGCATTGCAGCGCATCGCCGAGGAGACTGCCTTGAGCGGCGACATGCCGGCAACCACGCCGCCGGAGGGCAGCCTCGCCACCGACACGCTGCGCTTCACGCGCGGCGCGACACGCCAGCAGATGGTCGACAAGCTGCTTGCGGATCAGAAGAAGCTGGTTGACGATGTCTGGCAGCGGCGCGCGCCGGACCTGCCGCTGGCCAACGTCGAGGAGTTCGTCACGCTGGCTTCGATTGTCGAGAAAGAGACGGGCAAGGGTGACGAGCGTTCACGGGTTGCCGCCGTCTTCCTGAACCGGCTTGCCAAGGGCATGCGCCTGCAATCCGATCCGACCATCATCTACGGGCTGTTCGGCGGCAAGGGAAAGCCGGCGGACCGGCCGATCTACCAGTCGGATATCCAGAAACAGACCCCCTACAACACCTATGTGATCAACGGCTTGCCGCCGACGCCGATCGCCAATCCGGGTCGTGCAGCGCTGGAGGCGGTGGCCAATCCGTCGAAGACCGACGACCTCTATTTCGTCGCCGACGGCACCGGTGGGCACGTCTTTGCCGCGACGCTGGACGAGCACAACGAGAATGTCGCCCGCTATCGCGCTCTGCAGAAGAAGCAGGCGGATGACGTCGCCAAAGCCGCCAAGACGACCGGCGGCGGCGACAGCGATGCCGTCAAGCCGGCGGACGGTGGGCCGGCCGACAGTGGGCCTGCTGACGGTGCCGACGACAGCGGCGGTGACGCGGGCGCTGCCCAGTAGAATGAAGAAAGGCGTTGCCCGACAGGCGACGCCCTGACATTTGCAAGAGCGCCGCGCGTCCGATTTCGACGCGCCTGCGGCGCAGTCATTTTCAAGCCGCACTTGCTCTGTCCGGAAAGCCGGTTCGGGGCAATGTGCCAGGGACGTGTGGGCGATATGAATTTGCAGAGCATGACCGGTTTTGCACGTGCCGTCGCCGAGCACGAAGGCACTTCGATCGCCTGGGAGGTCAAGTCCGTCAACGGCAAGAGCGTCGAAGTACGGCTGCGGCTGCCGCAAGGCTTCGAGCGGTTGGAACCGGCTGTCCGGCAGATACTTCAGAAACGTTTTGCACGCGGCAATTTTCAGGCGACGCTGACCATCGGCCGTGCCGTCGGCGCGCAGGCGCAGCCGGTCGTCAACGAAGCCTTCCTGAAGGACCTGGCCGGGCTCGCCAAGCGGCTGCAGGAGCAGTTCGGCGTTGCTGCGGCGACCTCGGATGGACTGCTGTCGCTGCGCGGCGTGCTCGACATTCCCGAAACTGTCGAAACCGAGGAGGCGAGGGCCGCGCTCGATGCCGCGATCATGGCCGCGCTCGAAGTGGCCTTGAACGGGCTTGAACAGGCACGGCAGGGCGAAGGGGCCGCGCTGGCTTTGCTGCTGTCGGGTCATATCGACACAATCGAGGCGCTGACGCTGCGGGCAGAAGTGGATCCATCCCGCGAGACCGCGGTGATCCGGGAACGCATCGCCGAGCAGGTCAGGCTGCTGATGGACGCTTCCGCCAATTTGGATGCCACCCGACTGCACATGGAGGCCGCGTTCCTGGCCACCAAGGCCGATATTCGCGAAGAGATCGACCGGCTGAAAACGCATGTCGCATCCGGCCGGGCACTGCTGGTGGGCGGCGGCGCGGTCGGTCGCAAGCTCGATTTTCTGGCACAGGAATTTAACCGCGAATCGAATACGCTGTGTTCCAAGTCGAATGCCGCCGCCATCACCGCGATCGGGCTGGACCTGAAGGCGGTGGTCGACCAGTTTCGTGAACAGATCCAGAATCTGGAGTAGCCGATGGTTGCCAAGGATTTGGGGTCCCGCATTCGCCGCCGGGGCCTGATGCTCGTCCTGTCGTCGCCGTCCGGCGCCGGCAAGTCGACGATCGCGCGCAATCTTCTGGAAAGCGATTCCAGCCTCGAACTGTCGGTCTCGGTCACCACCAGGCCGCGCCGCGGCAGCGAGATCGAAGGCGTCCACTATCATTTCCGGACGATGCGCGAATTCGAGCGGCTTCGTGATTCAGACGCGCTGCTGGAGTGGGCCGAGGTGCATGGCAATTGCTATGCGACACCGCGCGAGCCTGCCGAACTGGCGCTGTCTGAAGGGCGCGACATGCTGTTCGACATCGACTGGCAGGGCGCCCAGCAGCTCAAGGAGAAGATGCGCGCCGACATCGTCTCGATCTTCATCCTGCCGCCATCGATGAAGGAGTTGAAGGCACGGCTGAAGCGCCGCGCCGAAGACCAGGAAGCGGTGATCGAAACGCGGTTGAAAAACGCCCGCAACGAGATCGAGCACTGGAAGGAATATGATTTCGTCATCGTCAATGACGACCTCGACCGCGCCTTCGCCGAAGTGCGCGGCATCGTCGTCGCCGAGCGGCTGAGACGCGACCGCCGGCCAGGCCTGTTCGATTTCGTCTCGGGACTGTTGGACGAGAAGACGGGTTGAGGCTGTGAAGCGCCAATCTCCCCCACGAGGGGGCAGATCGGCAGCTTCTTACACCGCGTTTGTCAACCTTACAAACTCCTCGACGCTGAGCGTCTCGGCGCGGCGTGTCGGATCGATGCCGGCGCGGTCGAGCAGGGCCTCGCCGCCGAGGCTCTTAACGCTTTGCCGCAGCATCTTGCGACGTTGGCCGAAGGCGGCTTCTGTGACGCGGCCGAGTTTCTTCACCTCGGTGGGCAGGGGCATCGGGCGCGGCACAAGATGCACCACCGAGGAGGTGACCTTTGGCGGCGGCGTGAATGCCTGTGGCGGTACGTCGAAGGCGATCCTCGCCTCCGTCCGCCAGCCGGCAAGAACCCCCAGCCGGCCATAGCTGTCGCTGCCGGCGGGAGCGACGATGCGCTCGGCCACCTCGCGCTGGAACATCAGAGTCATCGAGGTGTAGAAAGGCGGCCAGTCGCTGACCGTCAGCCAGCGCACCAGCAGCTCCGTGCCGATGTTGTAGGGCAGGTTGGCCACGATCTTGACCGGGCCGCCATTGCCGGTCGCTCGACCGGCAAGGCCCGTGAAATCCGTCTTCAGCGCATCGCCCGAAACAACCTCCAGCCGGCCGGGATAGTGGCCGGACACTTCGGCAAGAGCAGCCAGGCAACGTTCGTCGCGCTCTATGGCGATCACCTGGCGCGCTCCGTTGGCAAGCAAGGCGCGGGTCAGCCCGCCGGGACCGGGGCCGACCTCGATGACGGTTGCATCGGACAAGTCGCCGGCGGTGCGGGCGATCTTGCCGGTGAGGTTGAGGTCGAGCAGGAAATTCTGGCCGAGCGCCTTCTTCGCCTGCAGCCCATGACGCTCGATCACCTCGCGCAGCGGCGGCAGCCCGTCGATGGTCATGCCCGAGATCTCATGCGGCAACCGCCTTGGTGTTCGTGTCGGCCAGCCGCCGGGCAAGCTTCAGCGCCGCTATCAGGCTGTCGGGCCGCGCCACACCCTTGCCGGCGATGTCGAAGGCCGTGCCGTGGTCGGGCGAGGTGCGGATAAAGGGCAGGCCGAGCGTGACATTGACCGCCTCGTCGAAAGCCAGCGCCTTGGCCGGGATAAGCGCCTGGTCGTGATACATGCAAAGGGCCGCGTCGTAACCAGCCCGCGCCCGGACATGGAACAACGTGTCGGCCGGCAAAGGGCCGAAAGCGTCGATGCCTTCGGCGCGCAGGATGTCGACCGCCGGGCGCACGATCCGCTCGTCCTCGAGGCCCATGGCGCCGCCTTCGCCGGCATGTGGATTGAGCCCGGCAATCGCCAGCCGTGGCCTGGCAATGCCGAAGCGGCCGGCAAGGTCGGCAGCGGTGATGCGCGCGGTGGCGACGATCAGTTCGGTGGTCAGTGCCTTCGGCACCTCGGCCAGCGCTATGTGGATGGTGACGGGAACGGTGCGCAGGTCGGGTCCTGCCAGCATCATCACCGGCATCGCCTCGACGCCGCTGTGCCGAGCCGCCAGATGCGCCAGATATTCGGTGTGGCCGGGAAAGCGAAAGCCGGCATCGTAGAGCGGCTTCTTGGCGATGGGGCAGGTGACCACGGCCGAGGCTTCGCGGGCAAGGCAATCGGCGACGGCGCGGTCGATGGCCTCGATCGTGGCGGCCGCATTGGCCGGATCCGGCTGGCCGGGGCTGTCGATGCAGCCTGCAGCCAGCGGAACGATCGGCAAGGCGCGGGCAAAGACCTGCGCCGCTTGTGCCGGGGTGGCTTCGGCGATCGGCAGCGAGAGGCCGAGCAGGCGCGCCCGGGAGGCGATCAGCGCCGGATCGGCGAGCAGGTAGAAGGGGGGCAGGGCGGCAGCTTCACGCGCCATGAAGGCGGCGATGGCGATCTCCGGCCCAATGCCGGACGGATCGCCGGCGCTCAACGCGAGCGCAGTCACTGCGTTGCCCACGTCAGCGCTTGACGATGCGGGCTTTTGCCTTCAGCTCGTCGACATATTTCTTGCTGAGCGCGTCGGCATCCTTGTCGCCGCCGGAGCCTTCGGCCTGGAACGCCATCTGGGCAACCTTGTCGTCGGACACTTCGCGCGACGAGCAGATGCCGATGAATTCGACGCCGCGTTCGGTTTCGCGCGTGACGGTGGCACCGCCGACTTTGGTAGCTTTGATCTGCTCGGCCCAGTCCGGCGGCAGTTGCGGCGCCAGCACCCGGCCCAGATCGCGAACGGTGACGTCGATCAGGCCCTTGGCGAATTCGCGCGTCGTGTTGCAGCCGTTGAAGCGGGCGCGCATGGCGTCGGCCTCTCGCTTGCGTTTGCCCAGCGTCGCGCTGCGTTCAGCCGCCGGCACCACGAAGATGACCTGCTGCAGCATGTATTCGGTGGCGCTCGGTTTGGCGCCGCCTTTTTCGAGCATCTTCCTGACGAGATCCTGTTCGCTGACGGCGCCGGTGCCGTCGCCGGAACGGTAGCGCGCGCTCAAGGCCTGGTTCCAGGCCATCTGGGCGCGGATGAATTCCTTGAAGTGGCTCTTGGTGACGCCCGACTTCTCCATGACGCCGTCGAGCTGGCTGAGCTGCATCTTGTTGCTCGAGGCAAAGCGCTGGTACGCGGCATCGACCTGGGCGTCGCTGATGCGGATACCAAGCCGCTTGGCCTCGGCCATACGCAGCGTCTGGTCGATCATTTCCTGGCCGGCATCGCCCTTCTTGCGCTGCAGCTTCAGGAAAGCGGCGCGATGGGCGATGTCGCCGGTGGTGACAGGAATGTCGTTGACGACGTATTTGATCTCGCTGGCGAAAGCCGGCGGCGCCATTACGGTGATCGACACGGACGTCGCCGCCACGAGCAACGCGAAACCTGCTGAAAAGAGGTATTTCCTCATCGTTGGCATCCCAATTCTATCCCGGTCCCGCCCAATTTGATCTTTCCAGGTGCGCGAAATCCGTGCCAGCCCTATGCGGCGAAACGATGTCGCCGATTGTTACTGGATCGTGTCGACGGCACTGGTCGACGAGCCGAAATCGCCGAGGGTGCGGAACGACAGATTGAAGCCGATGGTCTGCGACACCTCCCTGGTGTTCAGATCGCGCGACTGCGAGTAGGTCATCAAATAAGTGAAGCAGGAATCGTTGTAGGCGAAGCCGACGCCATCCTTGACCAGCAGGCTCTGCTGCAGGTCGTAGGTTCCTGTGCCGAAGACGCGCCAGTTTTCGGCCAGATGCGTGGATGCACCAAGCGTGACCTCGTGGCGGTCGGTGGTGAAGCCGTACAGCGGCTGGGCCTGGATGAAGGCGTATTTGGCGCTCAGCGACACAGGCAGGCCGGAATAGGCGGCCTTCACCTCGGCGCGGCGGATCTCGAAGCTCTGTTCGTCGAAACGGCCGCTGACCGAGGCCGCGAAGCCGTTGGGGCTGTTGATGCCGAACAGGCCGACATAGTCGGACTTGGTCGTGTCGAGGCCGGAGTTTGCGCCGACATTCACCAAATCCGGCGCGGCGAACGAATTCTCGCCGCCAATCTGATAGGATTGGCCGAAAATGGCATTGGTGCCCCAGCCATTGTTGTAGGAGCCGGAATAGCGGAAGCCGACATTGGCGCGCGAACCGCCTTCGACGCGGTCGTAGCCGGAGAACTTGTCGCGTTCGAACAAGGTGGTCGCATCGAAGACCATGCTTTGGGCGTCTTCGTTAGGCACTGAGAGGCCGCCGACATATTGCTCGTTCGGACGCATGAAGACCTGTGCCATCGGTTCGATGACATGGCTGGACCCGCTGGCCATGGAAAACAGCACCGGCCAACGCATCTCAAGCCCGGCGGTTGCCATGTAACGGGCAAATGACGAGCGCATGTCGTCCTGCTCGCCCAAATGCGTCGCCATTCTGTCGATCGCGTCCAGCGAAGCCGACGACGCGTTGAGGTAGTCGACGTCGCCCTGCAGCGCGAGCAACGGCGTCAGCACCAGCCCGCCATCGGTGACGAAGCTCCGCTTCCACTCGGCCTCGGCGGTGAGACGGCCCGATTCGCCTTCAATGCCGCGGACGCGCTGCGTGGGAGTGAGGGCATTGTAGGGCTCGACGAAGGTCTCATCGACATCGTCGCGGCGGATGACACGCGCGTTGACATTGAGCGATAGCTGGCCGCCGGCCACCGACGCATCAGGAATATAGGCGTAGTCGAGCGACGGCAGCACCCAGGGCTGTTGTCCGCTTCGCGCAGAGGCGTTGTCGTCAGGTGTATCTTCCTGCACATCGAAATGCATGGCGCGCACGTCGAAATAGTTGCGGCCGTTGAGACCCGTCAAGTAGACCGACGACTGGTGGACGCTGCTATTGTACTTTTCGATGCCGTAGGTGTTCGAGAAATTCTTGTCGGTCTGCAGCAGCACGTCCCAGCCGAAGTTCCAGCGTGAGTTGATGGCGAACTGCCCCTGGGTACCCATCATGCCGCGGAATTTGTTGGGATCGCCGGCGCTGCCCGAATTGACGTTGTGGCCAGAGCTGGAGGGGAAGGCAGTGGTGTCGAGGAAAGCGTCGGGATTCTGCTGGTGTATCCCGGCGATCTTCAAGCTGTACTCGCCATTGTTGAAGCGCTGACGCCACTCGGCCTCACCGAGGAAACCCTGCTTGGTATAGCCGGTGCCGGTGACGGTCAGGTCGTAGGTCGGCGCCAATGCAAGATAATAGGGGACTTTCACGCCGACGCCGAGATCGCTCTTGTAGATGATGCTCGGGATCAGGAAGCCGCTCTTGCGCTTCACCGTCGGGTCGGCAATTTCGAATGCAGGCAGATAGGCAAGCGGAAAACCGAAGAACTCGAAATTCGCATTCTCGAAGCGAACCGTCTTCTTCTCGCCGTTCCAGATGATCTTCTTGGCCTTGACGCGCCAGGTCGGCGCTTTGTCCGGCTTATCCTCGCACGGCTCGCAGGCGGTGTAGACGCCATTGTGGAAGGTGGTCAGCACGCCGCCCATGCGTTCGGCGCTTTCGGCGGCGAAATAGGCCTTGTCGATGGTTTCGACCCGCAACGCGTTGACGAAGCCGTCGGCGAAGTCATCGGTGATGTCGATATGCTGCGAATTGATCTTGGTACCGTCGCTGTTGATGACTTCGACGTTACCGCTTGCGACCATTCGCTTGGTGTTGCGGTTGTACTCGACCCGCTGGGCGACAAGGCGATTGCCACCATAGTCGATCTGCACGCCGCCAACGGCGGTCACGGTCTGGTTGTCGTTGTTATAGACCAGCGTGTCGGCCGCCAGCAGCATTTGCGAGCCGGACGGAACCGATGTCGCCATGTCGCCGACGTCCTGCGCAAGCGCCGGTGCCGGAACGGCGTAGGCAAGCACGCACGCCAAGGCGGTCGCCGCATAGAGGCGCGCCAAACCGGCCTGCCTGTTGCTGGGCAAAAACGCCTCCCTCACTAGCCGTCTTCCTTGTATAGCAGGAAAGTCACCCCGAAGAACATAGCCACCATGACCGGTACCCAGGCGGCTACGACAGTCGGCACGAATCCCGCCACGCCGAATGCCTTCACCAGAACCGAAACGACATAAAGCAGAAAGCCAGCGATGATGCCACCCAGAATCATCGTCGCCGACTGCCCCATCCTAGCAAATCGCATTGAAACCGTTGCCGCGATCAGCGTCATGGCGACGAGAAGGAACGGCAACGCCACGAGCGAATCAAACTGCATGGCAAAGGCATTTGCCTTGAGGCCGAAGGAGCGGGCAACCTCGATCTTTCCGGGCAGGTCGTAGAAGGGGATGGTTTCCGGGCGCGCCAGCCGCTCTTGCACGAATTCGGGCTTCAGATTGGTCGGTACGCGATCGGTTGCCGATGCCTGGATCGTGCCGTTCTGGAACGTCTTGACGTCCTGCAATTCCCAATAGCCGTCGCGCAGGAAGGCACGGGCAGCATCCTTGCGCTCGACGATGTTGCCTTGCGGGTCGAGAATGAAGAATACGACATCGGCCATTTCCAGGCCCTGGTTCAGGATGGCCCGCGCACCGATGATGGTGTCCCCCGAACTGGTTTTCTGCCGGATCCAGGGCGCGGCATCGGCCGAGACCGTATTCGATTTGCCGGAACGCAGCTGGGTTTCGATCTGCTCGGACCAGGAGAATGCGTGCGCGGCGAGCGGATTGATGACGCCAACCGACAGGACGCCGAACAGCAAGGCTCCGATACAGCAGGGCAAGAGGAACTGCCAGGCGGAAACACCGGCGGAACGCGCGATGACCAGCTCGTAGCGCCGGTTCAGCGACACCAGCGTCGCCATCGCCGAGAAGAGACCGACGAACGGCACCGTCTGCAGCATGATCATCGGCATGCGGAGGCCTGAAATGGCTACCGCCGTGCCGTAGGTGAAGCCGGGCAGGCCGGTGGTGCGGCCGGACAGCTCGGTGAAATCGATCAGGAACACCAGCGCCAGGAGGCCGATGAAGAACCAGATGGTGATCGTCACGTAGCGGAAGAAGAAATAGCGGCCCAGTGTCCAGCCCATCAGCCGACCCCTTGCCCTGATGTGCCGCGCCTGGACAAACGCAATTTGAAAGCATTCCAGCTGTCAGCGATGCGCGAGGCGAAGTTTGTCATCCAGTCCGCCCAGGTCACGGGCAGTTCCAGTGTCCGGTTCGAGACGATGAACCAGATCGCCACCGCGGAAGCCACGATCGGCACACCATAGACCATATAGGCATATTGCGGGATCTCATCCGCCTTGCTGGCGGCGAAAAAGCCCAGCCAACGCACGAACAGCGATATCGTGATCGCCGTGATCAGCGGATTGACGCGCGCCTCGCGGTGCGAGCGCGCATCCCCGGCGACCGCAAGCGCGATCAGCGCGAAAACCATGGAATAGGTCCATTCCGAGAACCGCTGGTTGACTTCGGCCCGGTATTCGTAGGGGCTCTGCTGATAATACTTGTCGTTGGCGCTCGGGTTGAGCAGGTACTGCGTCGTCTGGTCCTTGGGCAGGAGCGTCACCGCTGAAGCCGCCGCCATGAAGGCCGACATGTCGAAGGCATAGGAGGTGAAGCGGATGACGGAGAGATCGCCGGTCAGCGTTTTGCGATGGATGACGCCGTCATTCATCATCAGCACCTTTTCACCGCCGCGTTCGATGATGCTGCCGGTCTTGGCGTAGTAGACGAGGTTGACGCCTTCTTCGCGCGAATCGGCGACGAAAATGCCGCCCAGCCGATTGTTGGGAAGGCGCTCGCCGACCTGCAGGAACAACCCGTCGTCGATCTTGCGGAAGGTACCTTCCTGGATGATCAGCGACAACAGATCCGCGCGTGACGATGCCACCAGGGCCCGGTTCTTCTGCCGTGCGTAAGGATCGATGCCGTTGTCGACGGCAAAGGAAAAAACGGCTGCGGCGAGCGCCAGCAACATGATCGGCCGCACGATCGTCCAGCGCGAGGCTCCCGCGGCGTTGACGACGGCAAGTTCGGAATCCGAATTCATGACGCTGAGTGTCTGTGCGACCGCCACCACCAGCGCAAAAGGCACTACGATCGGGATGATGGACGGAAGGATGAGGGCGGCGACTTCGAAGAAGGTCAGCGCCGATTGGCCGCTGTCGGTGACCAGATCGATCTTTGCCAGCACCTGCGTCGTCCATACGATCGCCAGCGTCCACACAAGAGCGGCCATGAAGACCACGAAAGCGCGGCGCATGATGTAGCGTTCAACGACCTTCATGAAGGCTTTTCTCGATTTTTTCGAACGGCATCATGCCGCCGAACAAGGTAGCTGTCCGGCAGCGCCTGCACAACTGGCTCATCAGATGGTCTATCCGGGTTCTGTCCCACATCACGCCCCCCGGCTGGGCGGAGTGTCGGCGGGAATGGATAAGAAAGGGCGAACATCGATGGTTAACAACAAGTTGCGGCAAAAAGCGGGGCCGTGCCGCGACGAATCGTCATCGATTCCATAGGTCATATGGGATGCCAATTCGGCAAAGTCTTGCCAAATGCCGGAAAACGACCAAATGTCGCGCATCGTTTCGAACCGCTTCCCCAAAAGTCGCGCATTCCCTGAAAGCAGGACATGATGAATCAAAGACCGTCGATCGCCTTCGCCAAATTTTCCGGGTCCCAGAGCGGGGTGAACAAGAAGGGCACGGTCTTCGTGCTCGCGGCGGATGAGGGCGGCCTGAGCGACGTCGCCAAGCCCAGTGATCCCGGCAAGACACTGGAGCGGGCTTTTCCCGTGGCTGAGTTCACCGGCAAGTTCGCCAGCACGGTGGAAGTTCTGGCCCCGCAGGGAGCGTCGCTCGACAGACTGGTGGCGATAGGCACCGGCAAGGTGTCGGGACTGGACGAATATGCGTGGTTGAAGCTTGGCGGCACCGTTGCCGCGTCGCTGCGCAAGGCGACCGAGGTAGCGGTAGTCCTCGATGTGGTCGGCGCCTCGCCGAGCGCGAAGGACGCGGCAAGCCTTGCCGCGGGCATTCTCCTGCGCAGCTATTCCTTCGACAAGTACAAGACCAGGAAGGATAAGGACGACGGCAAGGCAGAGCCGAAGAAGCCGGTCAAGGTGACCATCCATACCGCCGATCCGGCCGCTGCGAAGAAGGCCTTCGCCGATGCCGAGGCGGTGATCGACGGCGTCCTTCTGGCGCGCGACCTCGTCAACGAACCGGCAAACGTGCTTGGGCCGGTCGAGTTCGCTGCCCGCGCCAAGGAACTCGAGGCACTCGGCGTCAAGGTCGAGATATTGGCTGAGAAGGAAATGAAGAAGCTCGGCATGGGCTCGCTGCTCGGTGTCGCGCAAGGCTCGCCACGCGGCGCCCGCATGGCGATCATGCAGTGGAACGGCGGCAAGCCGAAGGACAGCCCGATCGCCTTCGTCGGCAAGGGCGTCACTTTCGACACCGGCGGCAATTCCATAAAGCCGGCCTCGGGCATGGAGGATATGAAGGGCGACATGGGCGGTGCCGCCGCCGTTACCGGCCTGATGCATGCGCTGGCGGCCCGCAAGGCGAAAGCCAATGTCGTCGGTATCATCGGACTGGTCGAAAATGCGGTCGACGGTCATGCCCAGCGTCCCGGTGATATAGTCACTTCGATGTCGGGCCAGACCATCGAGGTGCTCAATACCGACGCCGAGGGCCGCCTCGTGCTGGCCGATGCGTTGTGGTACTGCAACGACCGCTTCCAGCCGAAATTCATGGTCAATCTGGCGACGCTGACCGGCGCCATCATGGTGGCGCTCGGCCAACATTATGCCGGCCTGTTTTCCAACAATGACGAACTGGCCGAAAAATTGTCGGTGGCGGGGCAGGCGACTCAGGAACGGCTGTGGCGCATGCCGCTCGGCGCCGAATACGACAAGCTGATCGATTCCAAGAACGCCGACATGAAGAACATCGGCGGCCGTTTTGGCGGCGCCACCATCGCGGCGCAGTTTCTGCAGCGCTTCGTCAAGGACACGCCATGGGCTCATCTCGACATAGCCGGCACGGCGATGGGGGCGCCGTCGAACGAGATCAACCAGTCGTGGGGTTCCGGTTTCGGCGTCAGGCTGCTCGACCGGCTGGTGCGCGATAACTATGAGCAGTGAACGGGTTCGATCACTATAGGCTGAAGCGATGGCCGACGTTCTGTTCTACCACCTGACCGAATCGACGCTGGAGGATGCGCTGCCAGGCCTCCTGGAGCGCAGCGTCGACCGTGGCTGGCGCGCCGTGGTGCAGACAGGCACCGAGGAACGCCGCGATGCGCTCGACCAGCATCTTTGGACCTTCCGCGACGATTCGTTCCTGGCGCACGCAACCGATCGTGAAGCTCATCCCGGCGAACAGCCGATTCTGTTGACCACCGGCGACGGCAATCCCAACGACGCCAAGATAAGGTTCCTGGTCGACGGCGCGGTGCCGCCTGACCTTGGCGGCTACGAGCGCGCGGTGTTCCTGTTCGATGGCCACGATGCCGCCCAGCTCGAGGCGGCGCGAGGACACTGGAAGGTGATGAAGAGCGCTGGCCACGACGTCACCTACTGGCAACAGACGCCAGATCGCCGCTGGGAGCGCAAGGCGTAGACCAGCCGCTTGTGGCGGATGACTCGATCCTACAGTCTTGCCTTGATCCGGTTCTGTTTCCGGGTGACGTAGTCGCCGTGTTTCAATCTCTTGAAAACATACCAGTCGCCATCCGGAGCCTTGCGCTGGTAGATTACTTTGCCAGCCTGGCGGTGCTCGAAGCAGGTCATCGAGCCCTTCACGCCCCAGGAACCGTGCCATTGCGCACGCCAGCACAGCTTGCCGCCGCCGGGAATGAACCACATGCCGTCGCCATAGCCCGACTTGCCTTTGTCGTGGGTCCAGGACTCGAACTGTCTCTGCTTGACGGCAAAGAAGCCGGCGCCCTTCTTGCCCCACAGCCACGAATGGTTCTGATAGATCTGGTAGACGCCTTCGTCAGGAACCGCTGTGGCCTCTTGAGCCTGCTCGGCGATTTTCATCGCCGTCTTGGCTGTCGCAGGAGCCTGGAAGGCAAGAACAAGAACGGAGCAGGCGAATGCCGCTCCAAGATAATTTCCCACTACCCGCTTCACGAAACTTCTCCACAGACTGATTTACGCCACGCCTCAATCCTCATCCCGAACCGCTGGTTCGGGATGGATCACGATCAAACAAGGAGATTGGAAGTCGATCCCGATCGCGTCGGGGTCGATCAGCACGATGCGTCTACGGCAGGACGTGCTGGGTCACCCTCCAGTCGGGCAGACCATAGCCACCCAGCCACGGCCACACTTCCTTCTGGTTGAAGTAGACAACCGAAGTCAGCGCCGGGAACTCCGCGTAGGATTTGCGGGAATCTTCCTGCCATTTCGAGACATAGTCCTGCTTCCCGACATAGCCGAGTTCCGCAACGATGATCGGCTTGTTGAACACTGCAACGCGGTCATAGCCGGGCTTCAGCAGCTCAGCGAAGGTGCGGTCGCGGCCGGTCTCGTCATCATCTTTTTTCTGCAGACCGAACACCGACAGGCCGATGACGTCGACATAGTCGTCGCCGGGGTAGTATTTTTCCAAACCCTCTTCGCCTTTGGGCGACCACATGTACTTGGCTGCGGGGGCAGCCTTGCGGCAGATGTCGACTTCGCGCTTGTAAGCGGAGATCCAGTCCTTGGGAGCCCAGTTGGCCCAGGTGAAGCGGCCGTTCTTGTCTTCCATTTCCTGCGCCCAGCGAATGGTCACCGGGCTCTTCATCTGTCCCACCAGGTCGCAGATCGCCTGCATGTTGGCGTCATATTTGCCGCTCAAAATGCCGTCGCGCAATTCGGGCGGGGTGATGCGCCAGTCCTTGGACCAGGTCCACGGCTCAACCGTGATCAGCAGCGAACGGCCGCGCTGCAGCGCATAGGCGTCGGCGAGTGGCAGCGTCGACAGATCGACGTCTTCCCAGGGCAGGAACAGCTCTTCGATGCTGGCGCTCTTGTCGGCGCTGAAGTCGCCGTAGGGATCGTAGGATCCGAACGCCGAGGCGGCGCTGCTCGTCTGGACGGGGTCCGTCGCGGCTACTGAGCCAGCGCCTCCTGCCGTGGGGAACGCGGCGCTTCCGCCCAATGCCAGCGCGATTGCAAGTGCTTTTACTGTGGAGTGTTTCATGTCGATCTCCCATGGCCCCAACCTCTTGCGGAAGTTAAGGCTTCGCCCGTGCGCATCGATGCTTGATCGACACGATTACCCAAAACCGATCGGCTCTATTTGGCAGAATCTGCGGGATTTCGGAGCGACCCGTTGGCGGATGTGCGAAACCTGACACAGAGCCACCCAAAAAATTATCTCTCAAGGCCCTATACAGGGGGCGCTCGAGAGAAAGTTCGCCGCGATACTCACAAATTCGCGTCAATATCCCGATATATCATCCCTGGCTAATTTAAGAGCCGGTCGCGACCAAGAGTCAAGTGCAATTAACGGTTGCTTAACCATGTGCGCGCGACATGGTTAACGCTGCTCTCAAAGTTCGATCCTTGCCGGACAGCTTTGGCCCATCGGCGAATTCTCCAGCGCTGAAAAATTTGCGGCTCATCGTTCACGTGCTGGTCGGTGGAAACTGTTCCACCGGACTATCCTTAACCAGTTCTGAAGAACCGTAGTTAAGAAATAACTAATTTAGTTGACTCTAAGGATGCCTGAGCGGATTCTGCTGCTGGGTTAGGCTCATCGGCCGTCGTTTGGCTGATGCTCGGGTGGCGGCAGTAAAGTGTATGAGTGTTTCCGCGGACGTGGGGATCATCGGCAGTAAGACCATGCCGAAACGGGGGCGTGGGGCAGCTCCGGGCAAGGCGGCGGAGAAGCCTCCTTTTCTGGTGCCCGTGCTGTCGGCCGCCCAGAAGCGGATCTGGAAGCTAGGACTTGCCTGCTGGTCGGTAACGTTCGGATTTTTCTGGTTCTGGTGGCTGCAGCCCGGGCACATCGAACACGTTATCCCATACATGCTGGCGACATTGACGCTCGTATGGCTGACATTCATGCCGATGTATTTTCTCTTGAACGTGCATGCGATGAAAAAGCCGTCCAGGCTTCACACGATCCCGAAGCATTCGCGTGTCGCGATGGTGGTGACCAAGGCTCCGTCAGAGCCGTTTTCCGTGGTTGCGCGAACCCTCGAGGCAATGCTGGCGCAGGACTGTCCGCATGATACCTGGCTGGCCGACGAGGACCCGTCCGAGGAAACGATTGCCTGGTGCGATGCCCATAACGTCATGATTTCGACGCGGCGCGGGCGGGAAGATTATCACCGCAAGGTGTGGCCCCGCCGGACGCGCTGCAAAGAGGGAAACCTGGCCTTCTTCTACGACCACTATGGTTATGAACGCTATCACTTCGTCGCTCAGATGGACGCGGACCACGTCCCGACACCAACCTATCTCAGGGAAATCCTGGTCGCCTTTGCCGACCCGGCGGTTGGCTATGTATCGGCGCCGAGCATATGCGACAACAATGCCGCTGAAAGCTGGTCGGCACGCGGCCGGCTGTTCCCGGAAGGGATGTTCCACGGACCTTTGCAGTCCGGCCACACGGGCGACGGAACGCCGCTCTGCATCGGCTCGCACTATGCCGTGAGAACCGCAGCGCTCAAGCAGGTCGGCGGCCTTGGCCCGGAACTGGCCGAAGATCACTCGACGTCCATGCTGTTCATTGCGGCTGGTTGGCGCGGTGTGCATGCCATAGACGCCATTGCCCATGGCGACGGCCCGCAAACCTTTGCCGATCTTGTCACGCAAGAGTTCCAGTGGTCGCGGAGCCTGATGACGATCATGCTCGAATACTCGCCCATATACCTTTCCAAGGTATCGCCACGGCTGAAATTCCAGTTCCTGTTCCGCCAGCTCTGGTATCCGCTTTTCGCCGTATTTTCGCTTCTCATGTACATCATGCCGATATACGCACTTATTACGGGTCAGAATTTCGCCAATGTGACGTATATTGACTTCCTTCTATACTATGCGCCGAACTCGATTTCGCTGATTGTGCTGGTGATGCTGTTGAAGTCCTTCGGGCTGTCGCGCCCACTGACCGCCAAGACGATCAGTTGGGAGGGAATGTTGTTCTCATTCTTCGCTCGTTGGCCGTGGGTGCTGGCGGGCACGCTGTCGTCGATCCGCGATTATCTGACCAAGTCGTTCGTCGATTTTCGCGTTACCCCCAAGGGCAGCGGCCCGAAAAACCTGCTGCCTGCCCGCGTTATTGTTCCCTATGTGGTGCTTGCAATGGGAGCTTCGCTGCCGGTCCTTCTTGTAGACCGCGCCTCGGACGCCACCGGCTTCTACTGGTTCGCTGCCTTCAATGCGTTCGTCTACGGATTGCTTGTGGTCGTGATCATCACCAGGCACCTCGTGGAGAACAAAATTTCGTTGCGTTGCAATGCCGCGAAACTCACCTTGCAGGCCTCGCTCGCTGGCGTTGCGCTCTTCGTCCCGGGCGCCGCGTTCTGTGACCGCGGCCTGGAAGGCATATATGGGCTCCAGCAGGGGGCAGGCGGTATGCGCATCGTCAGCGTGGCCTACCCGGTTTCCGGAGCCGGGCGCGGCGGGAGCGGAACCCGCACATTCCATCTTGACCCCGCCTGGAATCCGCCACGCTGACGCCGACAGGCGTCCGTGCGCAAACAACTCCCCTGAACCGCATTTGCCTTGATAGCCGGCCGGCAAGCTGTGGCAGGACCAGGCACGAGCCCAAAAGGTCAAATTTTAATAATATCCGGTCGAGTGCCGAAAGACCGCGCTCATCATATCGTTTGCATGATATTTAATAAGTCTCCCCTAATATACAGCCCATGATGTGAGTGGCGATGGGTCACTCGCGTGGTGCGGAAAGCAAATAAGAGCAATATATCTCCGCGCTCCAGCGACTTGTATTTCATGGCAGGGATAGCGATGAACAAAATAATGGAAAGAGGGGCAAGGCTCGGCAAGAAACATGCCTGTGCATTTGCCGCGGTTGCATTGATCTCGATGATGTCCGGTTGCCAAAGCATGGATGCCACCAAGACGAGCTCGATCGGCACCAAGCCCGTGGTTCATTCGCTTGGCCAGAGGGTGCACTACGCCAAGGACAAGCGGCTGCATCTGATCAACCGCAAACCGCTCACCAAGATGACCAACGTGACGCGTACGAGGGAGGAGGCCTATGCGGCCTTCGTGCGGCCGCAGCGGGTCGGCAGGCCGGCGACGGTGAAGGTCTCCTACAGTCTGGGCAATGGCGGCCCGCTCCTGGGTCATTCGCCCTGGATATGTGGTCCGAGCGGTTTCGGCCAGCGCGCCAGCTGCCGTTCGCGTTACTAAGCCATCAGACCTGAAGCGCGGCCGATTTGACTGCTGCCGGGTCTTTGCCGGGGGGCGCGAGTGGAGGGCGGGAGGTTTGCGCAGACGTTGCGCTTTGCCTCTTGCCCTCCAACCGCCATGCGTTCGTTAGGCGCGGACCTCCGTGGCATTCCGATCAGGTCACGATGCTCGGCCCGGGGCGTGCCAGCCGTCATTGTCGCCGCCCGGCGGCCGTGGCCGCGCGACATAGGCCGATGCTCCGTTCGCCTCGTGATAGACGCGTGCCAGCATTTCCGCCAGCACGCCCGACGTCACCATCTGCACCCCGGCGATGAGCATGAAGAAGCCGGTGAACAGCATCGGGCGTGTTCCGATGTCTTCGGCGAAAAACAGCTTCAGGCAAAGCAGGTAGGCAAGGATCAGCGAACCCAGCGCGCCAAGCACGATGCCGATGCCGCCGAAGAAATGTCCCGGCCGTGTGCGATAGCGCATGAAGAAGTACATGAACACCAGATCGAGCACGACCCTGAAGGTGCGCGAAATGCCGTATTTGGACTGGCCGTGGATGCGGGCATGGTGCGTCACCACCTCCTGCGCGATGCGTCTGGGGGTCGTCACCGTGGCCAGCCATGCCGGGATGAAGCGGTGCATCTCGCCATAGAGCTTGACGCTGCGGATGACGTTGCCGCGATAGACCTTGAGGCTGCAGCCATAATCCTTGAGGCGCACGCCGGTGACGCGCGCGATCAGCGCGTTGGCGATGCGCGAGGGCAGCCTGCGCATGAAAAAACCTTCCTGGCGGTCCTTACGCCAGCCGACCACCAGGTCGAGATCCTCGCTCAGCAGGCGATAGACCATGCGGGGGATGTCGTAGGGATCATTTTGCAGGTCGCCGTCGATCGTGGCGATGACGTCGCCGCGCGCCGCGTCGATGCCGGCCTGCATCGCGGCGGTCTGCTTGTAGTTGCGCACCAGTTCGACCGCATGCACATGCGAGCCGTAATGCGCTGCAAGGCGCCTGATCTCGCTCACCGTCGCGTCGGTGCTGCCGTCATCGACCAGCACGACCTCCCAGGGCTGGTCGTAGCGTTCCATCGCCTGGTGGATCCGTGCCAGCAGCGGCTCGACGTTTTCGGCCTCGTTGTACATGGGGACGACGATGGACAGCGTATGGTTCGGCATTACCGCGCCGTCAGGCAGTCCCGAAGCAGGGATGGGCAATACGTTCATTGGGATGGCTTCCTTGCAGGTCCGACAGCCGGATTTCCCGGCAGCGTCGATTTCGAGGGAAACAGCCAGGCGATCGCACCCGTGGCGATTGCCGAGCAGAAGATGAACAGGTGCAGCGCCAGCGCCGCCTGCAAGCCATTCTTCATCGTGATTCCGGAGGTGAGCAGCGCCGCCGCTGCTCCCGCTTCATAGGTGCCGAAGCCGGCGACGCCTTGCACCGGCAGTATGGCGGCTCCTTCGGCCCCAACGACGCCTGGAAAGGCGGTCGAAAAGGATGTCCCCAGCAGCATTGCCAACAACCATCCCTGCACAGTGAGCTTCAGCGACCAGTTCGCGATCGTCCACCACCAGCCATAGCGCGAGCGTCCGGTTGCTTCGGTGAACACATCTCGGAGCTTGCCGAGCTTCGCCACGATCTTGCCGCGGCCGGCCCAGTCATGCGGTGCACGCGCCCAGCGCGGCAGGTACCAGGCGGCGACGATCAAGACGGCCCCGCCCGCAATCCTAATCGCCGGATGCAGGCCCGGCCACACCGCCAGGGCGAGCACGCCGACGACGAAAGCGTCCTGCAGTCTGAACCACAGCAGTGAGGCGCTGGCGCGCATGATCGGTATGCCGAAGACCTGGCGCAGGAGCAGGGGAAAGGCCGTCTCGCCGCCGCGAAAGGGCACGACGTTGATCATCGCATTGTGGATCAGAATGACGCGCAGGCAGGCGCCGAAGCGGCCATGCACCTCGTCGCGGAACTCGTCGCAGACGCGCAGCGCACGCAAGACATAGGTGGCGAAGAACGCGATCGTCGCCACGGCGAAGGTGCCGGGCGTGATGCGGGCAAAGGCGTCGCCGACCATGCGCCAGCGCGAGTCGCTGGCGAGCCAGGCCAGCAGGGCCAGCGTCACAATGATCGAAATCGCTCGTTTCAACAATTCCTCCGGTCGCAACCGTCGAATTCCGCCAGCCGTAGAGATATTTGACCTTGCTGGCCGGCTTGTCTCGCTTAGCTTGCTGCGTTGGGCAGGCGAGGGCGGGTCGGCAAGGTCGCTGACCGTCGCCGGATTTCCAACGTTTGCCTGATCCCCAGCCCATAAGCCCAACGGCCTGACCAGATCAAGGCCGGCTGATTTCATAAATCAGGAGGTTGTCCGAATCCAGCCGCTTGGTCCCGATCTTGTTGAGATAGTCGATCACCCCGTCATGATGCTCGATGAACGGCCGTTTCTGACTGTCTTCGGCATCCTTTGCCACGCCGAACCAATCCGCGCCTTGCGTGCGAAGTTCCTCAAGCTGTGCTATCGCGATGGCATCGTCCTCGACGAACCTGGACCACTCCACGTCGCCGCCACCAGGCGGAAACACCCACCCGCGCGCCCTGCTGTAATAGACTGCGACGGGATCTCCCACCTCCGGAGCGATGGCCACGACAAGATCGCCAGGTTGGGCCCTGCGCGCCAGCTCGTCGCCAAGCAACTTTCCATTCATGGCGAAGGGCGCCTTCATCGTCCGGACGAGGGGAAAAGTCGACCAGACAAGCATAGCGGCCACGATGCAAATCGACCGCAGAATTATCCCAGGAGACGGAACGGTTTTGGCTCCAAGCGTCGCCAGGACGACCGCGCCACGGCCGCAAAACATCGCAAATGGCACATGGAATATATGATAGTTCCATGGATTGGTCGTGATCTCACGTGCCGCAGCGAGATAAACAACAGAGGCCGCTGCAAGCCATATGAAAGGTATGGCCGAAAGAGCGCGTTCTTTCGATTCCGCGACTGGCTGGGGCGGTATCCAGAATCCGACCGCCATCAAAATCATGAACGGATAGCCATAAAACCACCAGACCGACGTGTTCCAAACAGATTTGAAATAGAAATCGTTGCTGAAAAACGTCCAGAATCCAGAATCCCAGATGTATCCGCTGCCCGCGACATGAAAGGGCGGATAGGTTCGCCCGAGATAAATGGCCCAGCTGTAGTAGGCGCCGATGACGAACAGGCTGACCAGTCCGCTTATGAATACTTTGGCCGCATGCTTTCGCCGATTTTGCAAAAGCCAGCAAACCATCAGATAGAATATGACGCCTCCAGCAGCCAAACCCGGTGGTTTTGCAAGCACACCGAGGGAAAAGCTGGCTGTGGCGAAAGGGAGCAGCCACGCGCTGCCTCCCGTCCAGTATTTCGTGAAAAGCCAGACGCCCAAGGTTACCAGAGCCAGCATCGAGGGGTCGGGAAGAAACGAGCTGTCGATCATGATCGCCGCCGGCATCAGCGCATAGGCAAGTGCCGCGGCGTGGGCGTGCGTCTCGCCCCAGCATAGCGCCGTTAATCTGTGCAGTGAAAACACCGTCACCAAGCCGAAAAGGGCCGCAATCATGCGGCCGAACCAGTCGTGCCAGCCAAAGAGTTGGTAGAGTATGGCGGTCAGATAGCTGACGATCTGGAACTCGCGGCCCTGATAGCTTGGCCCGGGCCCGGTCCAGCTGACCTCGGGGAAGAAGATGTTCCAGCTGCGCTGCTGGAAATTGTCGGCCATCATCGCGGTACTTGTTTCGCGCCAGCTGAAGGCATCGACCAGCGGCAAGGTTATGTTGTGGAACCTGAACAGGATCGCAATGAACAGTATCCCCAGCAAGATCGCCATGTTGGGGCTCACGGTGTTGCGAGCAGTCGTTTCCCGGACGGTCGACTGCTGCCGGTATTGCTGACCTTCGGCCTGGTTCAATTCCGGGTCGCCCGCCATTTGAAACCGCGTCCTCCCTGACGTCTGCGGATGTTGCTTTTGAGTGCGATTGTCAGAGTTGGCAGAGCATATGACACATTTCTTAATTTTGACGACAGCGGGATGCGCACATCTGGAACGGTTGTTGTCCGTCCGCTCGCAAAGGTTGACATCACCGTTCTCGCGACTGTTAAATAGTTCATACGGCTGTCAGAGCGATGATAGTGCTACCTTGGGCAAAACGGGCATGCGAACGCCAATTGTACTGACAGCTCTGACCGGATTGCCACCGCATGGTGTCGACGGTCGACGCAAACATTGTCGGTTCGCAACTTGTATGCAACTCATGTTTCTCCTGGCCCTCTGCGGCCAGACGGCGCTTTCGGGAACGGCGCATGCGGCTGCCGCCAAAGACGGCAGACCAGCGGGAAAGGTCATCGCACCGGCTCCAACTGCCTACGAGCTGCAGCTTCTTTATGCCGACCGCACATGGATATGGAAAAACGGCGCGGCCTTTTTCGCGCAGGACAATCGACGTCTCCAGGCCTGGACGTCCGGGCAGGACACCACGTCTGTCGCGGAGGGTAGATGGCTGGTGACCAAGGATGGCAAGATGTGCATGGAGCTCGCCTGGCGATCGAAAGGTTACACCGGCGAGCAGCACCGCACCTGCTACAGCCACCGCATTCAGGGCCTGAATATCGAGCAACGCAAGGATCCGGACGGGGAATGGTACGGTTTCAAGCGATCTCCCGAGGATCCTTCCGACGAATACAAGAAATTCGAAGCAGGCGACACCAAGGGCGCGCAGTTCGAAGTGACCCGCAAGCTGGTCGATGCCAAAAAGTAGGCCGCGCTTCCGGCCGCGCTGAGATGGCCGGGCTGTTCTTCCCGTGCGCCTGTCGTGGAACCCGCGAATCGCTTATGGTTGAGTGGCTCGGCAGGCGCTCGGCGCGCCGAGCGCATTTAGTCGCATTCAACTGCATCGCCTGGACGACAAGACGATGGCCTGCCATACGGTTTTGATGAAATTTAATAATTAGTGATATCTAATATAACGTGTGATGTGCGAGTGGTCACTCATGCGGCGTGGAAGCGGCCCAAGTATAGTATGTCGCAATGCGCCCCTGGCTTATACTTGATAGCAAGGGACAGAGGATGAGAAATTCCGCGAGCGTATTTCGCTCAAGCAAGAATGTCGTATCTATTGCCGCGGCTGTGGCGCTGAGCTCTATGGTTGCAGGTTGTCAAGGTATGGACGCAACTGAAACCGGTTCGGTCCTTATCAGGCCCATCGTCCACCCGGTCCGCAGTCAGCCCTCGGTCCAGCCCGTGCAGGCCAGATTTCTCGTGCGCTCGCTCCGGGCCGACCTTCCGATCCAGATGACAAGCACAATAGGGACCGAAAGTGCCTACGCCTTTGCACCGCCGCAACGGATCAAAGCCAGCACGCCGGCGCCGGTGAACATCTCGTTCAATCCGGGCGATGGCAGCACGTTCTCGGGCGGCTCGCCTTATATCTGCAGCCCTAGCGGATTTGGCCAGCGCGCGAACTGTCACCCCCGCTATCTCTGACCCGTCGGGCGACGACCGGCGCTGCCGCCCTCACTGGCGGCAGTTTCATGGGCCTGGTCTTCAGTCCGAAAAAGGGAGCGGCCGTCCTGACAATCGTATCGATGTCTGAAAGCTCCGGCACAAAGCCAAGATGTTCGCGTGCGCTTCCCGGGTCGGCGTAGAGCTCCGCCGGATCTCCGGCGCGTCGGCTCCTGAACACTGCCGGAACCGGCCTCGACGTGATTCGGCCGACCGCCTTGACAATCTCCTTGATGGAGACGCCCCGCCCTGTGCCGAGATTGACCGCAAGGCTTCGCCCGCCACCCTCGATATGCATGAGCGCTTTCAGGTGGGCGCGGGCCAGATCGGTGACGTGGATATAATCCCTTACGCAAGTGCCGTCCGACGTGTCGTAGTCGGTGCCGAAAACCTCGATCGCGTCGATGATGCCCGATGCGGCCATGAGCACTCTGGGAACCAGATGGGTTTCCGGCGAATGCCACTCACCGAGCTCGCCATCGGGATCGGCGCCACAAGCGTTGAAATAGCGCAGGATCGCAAATTTCATTCCGTACGCGGACGCATAGTCGCCGATGATCTGTTCACCCATCAGCTTGGTGCGCCCATAGGGGCTGATCGGATTTTGCGAGGAGGTCTCGCGAACCGGCAACGCCTCCGGCACGCCGTAGGTCGCACAGCTGCTGGAGAAGATGATGTTTTCGATCGAACTCGCGCGTGCGGCATCGAGCACCGCGATGGTGCCTGTCACATTGGTCGAATAATATTCGGCCGGCTCGCGAACGGACTCTCCGACATAGGCCAGCGCAGCAAAATGGATCACGGCCGTCGGCCGGTGCGTTTCCATCGCCCGCCGCAGTGCATCCCGATCCCGGATATCGCCGACGACAAGCGGCCCCCAGGCGACGGATCTCTCATTGCCGCGGCTCAGATTGTCGAAAACCACCGGCATGTAGCCGGCGGCGGCCAACTGCTTGCAGGTGTGGCTGCCGATGAAGCCGGCTCCACCCGTCACCAGGACCGCCGGCCGGCTCATGAAGCAGCAGCTCCTCTGGCGATGTGACTTCCGTAGAGCAGGGTATCAAAATACTCGACGGTACGCGCGAGCCCCTGGCTCAAGCTGATTTTCGGCTCCCAGCCGAGATTGGCCCTGGCAAAGGAGATGTCCGGCTTGCGTTGCCTGGGATCGTCGACGGGCAGCGGCCGATGCACGATCTTCGATCGGGCGTTGGTGTAATCGACGACCAGCGTCGCCAGTTCCATGATGGTGAATTCGGCAGGGTTGCCGAGATTGACCGGGTGGGCGGGCGCGTTCGGCGCATTCATCAGCCGGATAAAGCCCTCGATCAGGTCGTCGGCATAGCAGAAGGAGCGCGTCTGCTGGCCGCTGCCATAGACGGTCAGGTCCTCGCCGCGCAGCGCCTGGACGATGAAGTTCGAAACCACACGTCCATCGTCGGGCTGCATGCGGCGACCGTAGGTGTTGAAAATGCGGGCGACACGAATATCGAGACCATAGGTTCTCGAATAATCGAAGAACAGGGTTTCGGCCGAGCGCTTGCCTTCATCGTAGCAGGAGCGCGGCCCGTGCGTATTGACGTTGCCGAAGTAGCTCTCGGGCTGTGGATGCACGAAGGGATCGCCATAGACTTCGGACGTCGAGGCCTGGAATATCTTGGCCTTGTTCTGTCGCGCGAGTTCCAGAAGGTTCAGCGAGCCAAGCACGCTTGTCTTGAAGGTGTGGATCGGATCTGCCTGGTAGTGCGGCGGAGAGGCTGGGCAGGCGAGATTGTAGATCTCGTCGCACTGAAGGTCCGAAGGCAGTGCATCGACGATGTCGTGCTCGATGCAGCTGAAGCTCGGATTGCGCTGAAGGGCATTGAGATTGTATCTTTTGCCGGTGTGGAAATTGTCCAGCGCGACAACGTCGTATCCGTCCCGCAAAAGACGTTCGCACAGATGCGAACCTAAAAATCCCGCTCCTCCGGCGACAAGGGCGCGTCGTCGGCTTTGGCTGGCGTCCTTTTGGCTGCCGGATTCCAGTTTCAGAACCTTGACAAGCTTAGTCATGCTTTCCTCATACGCACCGAACACGCTACCGCCGGGCCGGGACAAAGCATCGCCCGGCCACGTTCCTGAGAACGTGGCAAACCTCCGCATCTGCGGAAGCGCCATCACTGATGTGCGTCAATTGTTCTTGGCTTTCGCGAAGCTGGTGCGACTACACAACCTCCGTGCTGCCGCTCAGCATTCTCCGCGCCCCGAAATCGCGATCACACGCCCGGTGTCACCATCGATTGCTCGCCCAAATTGCACATCCCAACGCATCGAAAATATACCTGTGGAAATTATAGTCAACCAAATTAGCAATTCCTTAACCAAATGCGCTCGCGAATGGTTAATCATGAAAGCGGCTACGGCCTCTCGGACCGAAGCATGGCGCACAAGGCAAATCCTGTTTATGAATCAGCATATTGGCTCGATCGACGTCAATATGTTGCCGGACGCGCCAAGCTGTTCCTTGAGGTAGAATCAAAACCTGACAGCAAGAACGGCCAAGAATGAGCCGACAGCAATGTTCAGCGCGGCGCGCGAAATACACGGCTTAATTTTTGAGCGCATAGGTAGAACGTTATCGGCATTGTTGCGCAGCCACGCCGCCAATCTGGTTGCGCTCGCACCCCGTACGGTCCACCTCCAGGGTGGCTGCCGCAACTGGCCATCGCCTTTTGGCCGTCGGGGCGCTATTGGCAAGGTCACGATACGCCATGGTGATGTGAATGCGCTTTCTGTTTGTCCTGATCCTGCTTGTCGGCGCCGGCGTCGGTGTCATCTATCCCTGGGCGATGAGCAATTTCTCCGGGCACGAGATCGGCACCTGGCGGGTCTATGAGCAAGGCCGTTTCAAGCCGCTGACGGTGCCGCTCTCCGGCCGCGATGCGCCGGTGCGGGTGCTGGTCGACCTGACCGCAAGAGCCGAGCGCATCGTCTCGCAGCAGCGCACCGTGCTGACGCTGACCGCCGCCAGCAATGGCCGCACGGTGCTCGCCTCGACGCTGCAGTTCAACCATTCCGACAATCCTCGCCAGGCCAGCCCGCAACTGCCCGACAAGATCTTTCGCGACGAGGCCGGCGTCATCGCGACCGTCAGCCCGGGTCCCTACGTCTTCACCGTCGGACCGGGTGATGCCGACGACATACCGATGCGGGCTGTCGATCTCATCCTGCGCTCCGGCGCAGGCGAGATCGACAGCCGTGCACGGCCGGTCGGCTTCGCGCTGATGGCGATCGGCCTGATCGGATTTTTGCTGACCTTGCGCACTCGAGGCGGTCGGCCGGAAAATCCGAACTCTCAGCCGCCACCGCCGCGCTGGGGCAGGGGCTGATGCATGTCGCCCAAAAGTGTGCAGCGGTTTTGGGACAACGACATGCATAACGGCACAAAACGATGAACTACCGCCACGCCTACCATGCCGGGAATTTCGCCGACGTCGTCAAGCATGTCGTGCTGACGCGCTTGCTCGAGTATCTGAAGCAGAAGGACAAGGCGTTTCGGGTCGTCGACACCCATGCCGGCATTGGCCGCTACGATCTGTCGTCGGCCGAAGCGCAGAAGACGGGTGAGTGGCAAGGCGGCATCGGCAGGCTGATCGATGCCCCGTTTGCCGCGCCGGTGGCAGCACTGCTCGCGCCTTATCTGGAGACAATACGGTCGCTCAACCCTGAGGGTGGCATCCAGAAATACCCGGGCTCGCCGTTGATTGCGCGCCATCTCATGCGCAAGCAGGACAGGCTGACCGCGATCGAGCTGCACCCCAAGGATGCCGCGAGGCTGAGGACGTTCTTTGCCGGCGATTTCCAGGCCCGGATCATCGAACTCGATGGCTGGCTGGCGCTCGGCGCCCATCTGCCGCCGAAGGAGAAGCGCGGCCTTGTTCTCATCGATCCGCCATTCGAGGAAGCGGGTGAGTTCGATCGCCTCGTCGACGGGCTCATAAGGGCGCACAAGCGCTGGCCAGGCGGCATCTACGCGCTCTGGTATCCGATCAAGGACCGCAAGGCGATCATCGCTTTCCGCAAGGCGCTGAAGCAATCGGGCATCCCGAAGCTGCTCGACATCGAATTCGAGATCAGGCCGGCCTCTTCGGAACCCAGCCTCGACGGCAGCGGTCTGCTGGTGGTCAATCCGCCGTTCACGCTGGAGGGCGAGTTGCGGACGCTGCTGCCGGCCCTGCACAGGCTGCTTGCGGTGGGGCGGCCGGCGCACTGGTCGTTGGAATGGCTGGCCGGCGAGCAGGCTTGAGGCGGGCTCATTGACGACCCGGGACCCGCGCTCTTTTGGATCCGGGCATGAACGTGCCAGAGCCATTCCGGTGCCGTGTAAATTCGGCTTTGGTCAAAAAGCAGTTTCAAACTGGGAAACCATTGTCAACGCAACCGCTTGACCGCCGCCGAGCGAATCCGCACAGTGCGCACAATCGACCTTGAGAGGCTGCCATGACTCGCTTCGCCAAATCCGCTCTTGCCGCCCTGATTTCGCTCTGCACCCCGCTTGCCGCGCCTCTCGGTATCACCCAGACCGTGCAGGCCGCCGATCTTACGGTCTATTCCGATGAAGACAGCGGGGTCTGCGGTCAGCCTTGGGTACTGAACAAGATCACCAGCCGCTTTTCCTATCAGGTGCATCACGTGCCGCATCTGCCGGATGTGCAGATCACCGATTTCCGGCGCATTCACCAGCATCGCTATCTGGCGGCCGACGATACCTGGCCGATCGGTCGCCGTTATTGCGGGGCCACCGTCAGCCTGTCCGACGGCCGCGATCGCACCATCTGGTACCTGATCGAGGAAGGCCAGGGCTTTGCCTCGATCGGCGACAATGTCGAATTCTGCGTCTCGGGCTTCGACCGCTGGATGGTCTACAACGGCCGCTGCCGCATTCTGCGCTAAACCCGGTTTCCCCTTCCAATCTCTTTCGCGCCTGTGGCTTGATCGGCTGCAGGCGTTTTTCGTGCCGCGTTGACAGCTGGCGCGATCCGTCGCATATGTATGAGACAGACCTGTCTCACCACTCGGTATGCGCCATGACACCATCGCCCGTTTCCGATAAGCGCCAGCACGTCGTTGAAACGGCCTACGTGCTGTTCAAGCGCGCCGGCTTCCATGCGACGGGTATCGACCGGATCATCGCCGAAGCCGATGTGGCCAAGATGACGATGTATCGCCACTTCCCCAGCAAGGACGAATTGATCGTCGAGGTGCTCGACTATCGCGCTATGCGTTTCGACCGCCAGCTCGACCGGCTCGCCCAGGAGGGCATTCCGCCGGAACAGAAAATCGGAAGGATTTTTGACTGGCATGCACTCTGGTTCCGCAGCGCCGATTTCCATGGCTGTCTGTTCGCACATGCATTGGCCGAGTTCGGCGATCCCGGGCATCCGGTTTTCAAGGCCGTTGTCAGGCAGAAGAACGGCCTCAAGCGGCGCATGCGGTCTATCCTCGAAGAGATGATGCCGCGCGGCCGCGCCGAAAGCGTGGCGGCGACACTGCTTATGCTGATCGAAGGTGCGACCTTGCTGGCGCAGATGGGGCCGGCCGACGCCGCCATTCGCGACGCCCGCAAGGCGGCCATGGGCATCGTCGCTGCTTCGCGTAAGTCCCAATGAGCCCGCTGGTCATCGGGCTCGCATTGTTTGCGGCGATCCTGCACGCAACCTGGAACGCGTTCCTGCGCACGGGGGCCGACAGGTTGTGGACCGTCACCGTCATGAGCTTTTCCAGTACGGCGCTCGCCATCCCCTTAGCCTTCTTCCACGCCCTTCCGGCCGCGCCGGCCTGGTCCTACATTGTGCTCTCGGCCTGCCTGCAGGTTGGCTACAGTTTGTTTCTGGTGGCCGCCTACAGATATGGCGAGCTGGGACAGGTCTATCCGATCGTTCGCGGCAGCGTGCCGCTGCTCGTCACGCTCGGCGAGTTCTTCCTGGCCAACCAGCAGCTCACTCTGCCGCAGACCATCGGTGTCGCGCTGGTCGCGGGCGGCATCATGGGCCTTTCTCTCGGAAGGGGCAGGGCCGCCACGACATCGATACTCTATGCGCTGGCAACGGGAGCGATCATCGCCGCCTATGCGACGGTCGATGCGCTCGGCGTTCGGGCGGCGGGAAACGCCGGTGCCTATACCGCATGGGTGCTGGTGATCTACGGCGCGTTGCTGCCGGCGGCCTTCGTCGCCTGCCGTGGCCGGCTCACAGTCGACCTGGGTGCGCCGGAAACCTGGAAGGCGCTGGGCGGCGGCCTGTTTGCACTTCTGGCCTACGGTGTCGTGGTCGCGGCCTTCGCGCTCGGACCGGCCGGTCCGATCACCGCGATCCGCGAAACCAGCGTCGTCTTCGCGGCCTTCATCGGACGTCTGTTCCTCGGCGAGGTGCTGACGCCGCGGCGGGTCGGCGCCTGCGCCATCGTCGCGCTCGGCGCCATCTGCCTCGGCTATCAGCCGTGACGGAAATGCGCATCGCGCAGTTTCTCGATTTTCCTGATGGCGCCGACAGGTAAACCGGCTAGTCTGGACTCCCGAGAGCGGCATTACCCTCGGGAGTTTTCATGGATCTCGCGACCTCGCTTGCCTTTGCGGCCGCCTTCTTCGTGTTCGCTGCCAGCCCGGGTCCGGACAACATGACGATCGTCGCGCGCACAATCTCCAATGGCGCCGCGTCGGGCATCGCCTACGGTGCCGGCACCGTGGTCGGCATCCTCATCTTCCTGATCCTCGCCGCCTTCGGCCTGTCGATCGTCGCCGCCAAGATGGCGATCGTCATGACGGTGCTTCGCTATGGTGGAGCGGCCTATCTGGTCTGGACGGGCATCAGGCTGTGGATGGCGGCGCCCGTCATTCCCGAACTGCAGCCCATCTCAGGACGGCGAGGGCTGTTGATGATTTTTGCCACCGGCATCGCGCTCAATCTTGGCAATCCGAAAATGCCGTTGTTCTACATTGCGCTGTTGCCTAGCGTCGTCGGCGCATCGCTCGACGCAGGTCATCTCGGTGTGCTGATGATGGTGATCGTGGCCGTCGAGGTCGTGGTGATCGGCGGTCATGTCGTCCTCGCCGGTCGCGCCCGCAGCCTGTTGCGCACACCAAGGATCGTACGCCGGGTGAACCGCGCGGCGGGCGGTGTGATGATCGGCGCCGGCGTTGCCGTTGTTGCCGCGCGCTGAGCGGATTGCCCAGTCATCACGCTATTTCCTGCGCGCCGCCGCCTCGGCCTGATCGAGGATCTTGCGCAGGAATGCGGCATGGCCGCGGAACGCGCGCCGTCCGCTCGTCGTCGCCCTGACGCGCGTCTGCGGCCGGCGGCCGACGAACAGCTTTTCGATGTCGACATAACCAGCCCTGGCCAGCGTATCGAGATGCGCACCGAGATTGCCGTCGGTGACGTCCACGATGGCTTTCAGCCCGGTGAAATCCAGCGTTTGCCGCCTTTCCAGCATGCTCAGCGCCGCCATGATCCTGAGCCGAGTGCTCTGGTGGATGATTTCGTCGGCACTCATCGATTGGCTCCGGCGCAGCCAAGCCGGAGGCCGCCGACAACCATGCTGCCGCCGTGGCGGACCGTCTTGGCAATCTCGAACGGCGACAGCGCCGCTTGCTCCTGTGCGATCGACATTGAAATGCTCCAGCATGCTGTACAGAATACTCTGCCATGTAGAGTTATCTGTCAATTCACGAGCAGGCCGATCTGCGTTCGTGCTTGACAAGACGATGCACCGATCGGCTGTCGCATTGCAGTATAGATCGTCCGCCTGCACGAGATGATCGCACCGATGAGGCAGCGGTCATGATATCGGCGACCGACGATCGACACGCAAAGCTGCTCGCTGATCTTCGGAGCTTCACGAGAGGAGCGCTTCCGCGGAGTGTGGAGAATGTCGGCGACACATTCTAGCCAATGGTCGAAGATCAGAAGTGAATTTCTGCGACGATCAGCACGATCATGTGCCGATCGTAACCGAAATTTAAGCTGCGAAAATCAGTCTATTGCTTCGCTGGCTAGCAAGCCGCGAGTCAGATATGCATGAGCGCGCCGGGTCATTACGGCCGTCGGCACAAAGGAAGGGGCATCGCATGGCTAAGCAGTCATCCAAAGCGCCGGCGTCCAAGGCACCGGCAAAGAAAGCACCCGCAAAAGCAGCGACGGCAAAGGTCGCAGCTGCAGTGAAGAAAGCAGCACCCGCTGCCAAGCCGAAGGCCGCGGCGGCCAAGGCAAAAGCAGCACCGGCCAAGAAGCCGGCAGCGAAAGCTGCGGCGAAACCGGCAGTGAAGAAGGCGGCACCCGCCAAGGCAGCGGCAAAGCCGGCTGCCAAGGCGGCACCGGCCAAGAAGCCTGCAGCGAAAGCTGCGGCGAAACCCGCAGCGAAGAAGGCAGCAGCACCTGCCAAGAAACCGGCTGCCAAGGCTGCACCAGCCAAGAAGCCGGCTGCCAAGGCTGCTCCGGCAAAGAAGGCTGCGGCAGCGAAATCTTCAGCGCCGGTGAAGAAAGCGGCACCTGCGGCCAAGCCGAAGGCAGCGCCCGCGAAGGCCGGCAAGAAGTAGTCGCGCTTCCCTCGCCGGGGGCGGTGCCGAAACAGTCAAGGGCGGGTGCCTCACAGGGCGCCCCGCTCGTTGTTTAGGCAGTCGGAAGGCGAGAACAGAGGCGGACGGAGGATATCTTTTCGCAGCTCCCAGGACTTCGCCATAGGGCGGAGTCCGGTGGGGCTTTTTTCGTGTCATTCATGCGGGTGATGAAACATCGGCGCGAGGCTCGTCGGTCTTGCCAGTCGGCTGGCGGCTTCGCGCGATCCCGGCAACCATGGTGATGAAGCACCGTCTTCATGGAGCGCTCGCTAAACGGCCCTGGCCGCTGCGTCGCTCTGGCGGCTGGGTTTTCCGCTTCTGGCCATTGCCCGATCGCGCCCGATCGGTCAACACTGCCGGCCTGCAAAACAGGAAACGGATCATGCCCAGACTGCTCTATGCGTCGTCTTCTCCCTACAGTTCCAAGGTACGAATGGCGGCAGCCTATGCCGGCATCGCTGTCGATCTGGTGCCGATCAAGACCGAGGAGAAGCCGGCCGACTTGATGATCGCCAACCCGCTCGGCAAGATTCCGGTTCTGGTGCTCGACGACGGTCGCTCCATCCATGACAGTCGCGCCATCACCCAGCATCTCAACCGTTTGTCGAAGAGCGCGCTTTTTCCACGCAATCCCGACAAGCGGCTCGAGGCAGAAGTGCTGGAGGCATTGGCCGACGGCATTTGCGACTGTGCGCTGTCGATGGTCTATGAACGGCGCACGCGGCCTGAGGAGATGGTCTATCAGCCCTGGCTCGATCGCCAGTGGGCGAAGATCACGGCGGCACTCGACCTGCTCAACGCCAACCCGCCGAAGCTGCCGAAAAAGATCACCGCCGGCCAGATGGCGCTGCGCGCCTGCCTTGGCTATCTCGCGCTGCGCTTTGCCGGGAAATGGGAGAAGGGTCGCGCCCGGCTGACGCGGTGGGCGGCACGCTTCGACGAGAAGTTTCCAGAACTGAAGCCCTGCATTCCCGGTTGACCGCCCATTACCCGAATAGATTTACCCGGAAATCACGCGAGCATAAAAAAAGCCGGGCGCGAGGCCCGGCTTTTTCGTGTCGTGGCTTGAACGACTTAGAACTTCATACCGACGCCGAAGGTGACGCGGTTGTCGGTGGCCTTGACCTTGCCGATGCCATCGAAGCTCTTGCTGCCGAAGTCGGTGTAACGATACTCGACACGACCGAAGACATTGTCGGTCAGCTTGATGTCGGTGCCGAGACCGGCGGTCCAGCCGAGCAACGTGGCGCGGTCCGAACCGTATACGTCGTCTTCGACCTTCAGGCTTCTTCCGGCGAGACCGCCGGTGCCATAGAGCAGGATTTCGGGGGTCACGGCATAGCCGAGACGGGCTCGCAACGAACCCTCGAAGCCGGCCTTGGAATTGACGCCAGAATCGTCGCCCTTGACGCCGTTGTAGCCGAGTTCGGCTTCAGCGCCGTAGACGAAGTTCTCTTGCTGCCACTGATAGCCGCCGAAGACGCTGCCGACGAAGCCCTTGGTGCCGACGTCAACATTGTCAACACCCAGATCCTTTTCCTTGGTATGGCCGCTGAAGCCATAGCCGACGTTGAGACCGGCGTAGGGGCCGGCCCACGAAGCGACGGGAAGTTCAGCGATCGGCGCAGGTGCCGGCGGCTCTTCCGAAACCACGTCAGCAGCATAGGCAGTTCCGCTGAGGGCGAAGAGCCCGAGCGCAACGGCCAGCGGCCGTGCGAATTTGAGATTGGCTTGCATTGTTCTTTACTCCTTAAGCCACAGGACACAGGCTTGTTTCTCACGATCGCCATCGACCCGTCCGGGGGGGAAACGGATCTGGCGTTCGTCGGTTCCAAATGTCGTGTCAAAATGCGGCTGAAGCGAACCTGAACTTGGGTCATTCCCCGGCGCAAATGAGGCAGAACCTTGACGTTGCATCTTCGCAACAGCGAAATGGCAGGAACCATCCGGTGCTGCGCTGCACACCGCTTGGTGCAAGGACTCCAGCACCCTATATTGCGGTCGGGCACGCCTGAGTCCAGGGCGGGCCAAGATGCCCAAACGGCCGTTTCGCCACAATGCTGCCCAAGGTGCGAACACCATTTAACGCATGCCGGGCCATATTTCGCCGGCACTGCTTTTTCGGGCCGAAATTGAGGATTGACACCATATGAGCAAAGCCACTGTCACGGCGCTGGTGACGGGCGGGGCCAGGCGGATCGGCAGGGCGATCGTCGAGGATCTCGCCGCGCACGGTTTTGCCGTCGCCATCCATTGCAACCGCTCGCGCAGCGAGGCCGATGCGTTGGCTGCCGAAATCATCGCCGGAGGTGGCCGCGCCGCAGTGGTCGCCGCCGACCTGACCGATATGGACGCCATCGATGACCTTATCGGCGAGGCGCAAGCAGCGCTCGGGCCGCTCTCGCTGCTGGTCAACAACGCGTCGCTGTTCGAGGACGATTCGGTTCTGGATTTCGACTGGCGGGCCTGGGACCGGCACTTTGCCGTCCATGTGAAAGCGCCCGCGCTCCTGGCGCAGAATTTCGCCCGGGCACTACCGGCAGGGCAGGAGGGCCTGATCGTCAACATGATAGACCAGCGCGTCTGGCGGCCGACGCCGCGCTACTTCTCCTATGCACTGTCCAAATCGACGCTGTGGACAGCCACCCAGATGATGGCGCAAGCGCTCGGTCCCCGCGTCCGCGTCAATGCCATCGGCCCGGGGCCGACATTGAAGAACGCGCGTCAGGACGACAGCGATTTTGCAGCCCAAGTCGATGGCTTGATCCTCAAGCGCGGCCCGGAATTGCCGGAATTCGGCGCCACTATCCGCTATCTCTGGGAAGCGCGCTCGGTCACCGGCCAGATGATCGCGCTTGATGGCGGCCAGCATCTTGCGTGGCAGACGCCCGATGTGACAGGCATGACGGAATGAGTCCTGTAGACCACAAAAGCAAGCCGCGCGGCGGCACCGACGATCTGCCCCCCGATATCGACCTCGAGGACGAGGCGGTCGAGGAAATCGTTGAAACCGTCGGTCCCGATGTCGCCTTCACCGCCATCGACTGGACGCCGCATGCCGGCGACGCGGAAGGCATGATCGGCGCCGAGGTGATCCAGACGCTGGTCAAGCGGCTGCCCAACGCGCCCGGCGTCTACCGCATGATGAACGCTGCCGGCGATGTGCTCTATGTCGGCAAGGCACGCAGCCTGAAGAAGCGCGTCACCAACTACGCGCAAGGCCGCTTCCACACCACCCGCATCGGCCGCATGGTGCGCGAAACGTCGACGATGGAGTTCGTCGTCACCCGCACCGAGATCGAAGCGCTGCTGCTCGAAGCCAATCTTATCAAGCGCTTGCGGCCGCGATTCAACGTCCTGATGCGCGACGACAAGTCGTTTCCCTATATCCTCTTGACCGGCGACCATGTCTCGCCGGGCATCTACAAGCATCGCGGCGCGCGCTCGCGCAAAGGCGATTATTTCGGTCCCTTTGCTTCGGCCGGTGCCGTTGGCCGCACCATCAACTCGCTGCAGCGCGCCTTTCTGCTGCGCAGTTGCACCAACTCGTTCTACGAGAACCGCACGCGGCCATGCCTGCTTTATCAGATCAAGCGCTGCGCCGGTCCCTGCACCGGCGAGGTCTCGCACCAGGACTATGCCGAGCTGGTCAATGAGGCGAAGGACTTCTTGTCCGGCCGCAGCCAGAAGGTGAAGACGGAAATCTCGGCCGCCATGCAGCAAGCGTCGGAAGCTCTCGATTTCGAGCGCGCCGCGATCTATCGCGACCGGTTGGCGGCCCTGTCGCATGTGCAGAGCCACCAGGGCATCAATCCGGCGACCGTCGACGAAGCCGATGTCTTCGCCATCCATCAGGAAGGCGGCCAGGTCTGTATCCAGGTGTTCTTTTTCCGCACCGGCCAGAACTGGGGCAACCGCGCCTATTTCCCCAAGGCCGATCCGGCGTTGGAAGCAGCCGAGGTGCTGGGCTCGTTCCTGGCGCAGTTCTATGACGACAAGCCGACGCCGCGGAACATTCTTCTGTCGCATGGCGTCGAGGATCAGGAATTGCTGGCCGAGGCGCTCTCCACCCGCGCCGGCCGCAAGGTCGCAATCTCCGTGCCGCAGCGCGGCGAGAAGAAGGACCTGACCGACAACGCTTTGCAGAATGCCCGCGAAGCGCTCGGACGCCGGCTGGCTGAAACCTCCACCCAGGGACGCCTGCTTGCCGGTTTCGCCGAGACATTCGGCCTGCCGAAGCCGCCAGTGCGCATCGAGGTCTACGACAATTCGCACATCATGGGCACCAATGCCGTCGGCGCCATGGTCGTTGCCGGACCGGAGGGGTTCGTGAAGAACCAGTACCGGAAATTCAACATCCGCTCGACCGAGATCACGCCTGGCGACGATTTCGGCATGATGCGCGAGGTGATGGAACGGCGGTTTTCGCGGTTGCTCAAGGAGCATGGCGATGTCCCGGCTGGGGATGCAGCCGACGGTTCGGCAGACGATATGGAGGACGATATCTCCGGCAGCTTCCCGGCCTGGCCCGATGTCATCCTGATCGACGGTGGCCAGGGCCAGATGACCGCGGTGCGCAAGATCCTCGCCGATCTCGGCATCGAGGACCGCGTGGTTGCCATCGGCATCGCCAAGGGCCAGGACCGCGATGCCGGCCGCGAGCGGTTCTTCGTCAAAGGCAGGGACTCGTTTTCCCTACCGGTCCGCGACCCCGTGCTCTATTTCGTCCAGCGGCTGCGCGATGAGGTTCACCGTTTCGCGATCGGCTCGCATCGGGCTCGCCGCAAGAAGGAAATGGTCAAGAGCCCACTTGATGAGATCAGCGGCATCGGTCCCGGCCGCAAGCGGGCATTGCTGCTGGCATTCGGCACCGCCAAGGCGGTCAGCCGCGCGGCCATCGAGGATCTGCGGAAAGTCGACGGGATTTCCGAGCAGGTGGCGAAACTGGTCTACAATCACTTCCACGAGAGTTGAAAAATCTGGCACTTTCATCTGGCCTGTCGAATCTGGCCTGTTGACCCCCCACATTCGCTTCTGATTTGAGTAGGCAGGCAGAAAGAGTTTCCCGGATATGGCCAAGCGCGCGTTCAACCTGCCCAACATGCTCACCTACGCCCGCATCGTCGCGGTGCCGATGGTGGTGCTGTGCTTTTTTCTCGAAGGACATCTGAAGTCGAGCGACTTTGCCCGGTGGTCGGCGCTGATCATCTTCCTGCTCGCCTCGATCACCGATTATCTGGATGGCTATCTGGCGCGCGCCTGGCAACAGACCTCCAACATCGGCAAGATGCTCGACCCGATCGCTGACAAGCTGCTGGTCGCCACCTGCCTGCTGCTGCTGGCTGCGGACACCGATCGCCATGCGGGCATTGCCGGCTGGTCGTTGTGGGCGGCGATCATCATCCTGTGCCGCGAAATCCTCGTCTCGGGCCTGCGCGAATATCTGGCGGCGCTGAAAGTCTCGGTGCCGGTGACGCAGCTGGCAAAATGGAAGACCGCCATCCAGATGGTCGCCATAGCGTTCCTCTTGGCCGGACCGGCCGGCGACAAGATCTTTCCGCTGACCACCCAGACCGGGCTGGTGCTGCTGTGGATCGCGGCGTTGGTCACACTCTACACCGGCTACGACTATTTCCGCGCCGGCCTCAAGCACATCATGGACGAGTGAGATGACGACCCGGCTCATCTATTTTGCCTGGGTGCGCGAGCGCATCGGCATGCCCGAGGAAGACGTCGACTTGCCGGCTGGCATCGAGACGGTCGCCGATCTCCTGCGCTGGCTGAAATCGCGCGGCGAGGGCTACGAGCACGCGCTGCAATATCCTGACGTCATCCGTGTCGCTATCAACCAGGAGCATGTCGAGCACCGCGAGAAGATCGCGGGCGCCCGCGAAATCGCGCTGTTCCCGCCGATGACCGGGGGCTGAAATGACCGGCGGGATCATACCTGTCGTGCGCATTCAGCGCCAAGATTTTGACGTCGCGGCCGAAATCGCCAGACTGACGCAAGGCCGCGCCGATATCGGCGCCGTGGTGAGCTTCTCAGGCCTTTGCCGCGACGAGCAGGGCGCGCTCTCAGCGCTCGAGCTCGAACACTATCCCGGTATGGCCGAAGCAGAAATCGCCCGCATCGCTGCTGAAGCGGTCGAGCGTTGGCCGTTGCAGGGGCTCACCGCCATCCACCGCCACGGGAAGATCGCGCCCGGCGAGAGCATCGTGCTGGTGGTGGCAGCCTCCGCGCACCGCCATGCGGCGTTCGAGGCGGCGAATTTTCTCATGGACTATCTCAAATCGCGCGCGCCCTTCTGGAAGAAGGAGCATCGGGCTGACGGCTCGGAGGGTGGCTGGGTCGAGGCCAAGGAAGCCGATGCAACGGCCGCGCAACGCTGGAAAGCGTCCGAATAAGATCCGCCGCAGCCATGCATTGACCGCAATCCTTTGGCCAATTGGCGGAATTGGTCAGCCTGGGCATTGGCAACCCGTGGCATTGGCAGCCCAGGGCATTGGCAGCCCGGGGTGAGGGAGATGGTCATGCTGGACAGGATCGCGGAGTTCTTCATCTTCGGTTTCGTGCCTCTGGTCGTCGGCATATTGGCCGTTCCTGAGCAGTCTGTTGCCGCCGAAAAGGCAGTGAGAGGCGAAGTGATCTATCGCGAGCGCATTGCCTTGCCGCCCAGTGCCGTGCTCTCTGTGCAACTTGCCGATGTGTCGCTGGCCGATGCGCCGGCCACCATTATCGGCGAGCAGAAAGTGAAGCCGACCGGCCAGGTGCCGATCAGCTTCGAGATCAAATTCGACCCTTCCGTCATCCGGTCGCAGATGACTTACGCGTTGCAAGCCCGCATCACCGTCGACGACAAGCTCCTGTTCATCTCCGATATGCGCCATCAGGTCGATCCGCTGACCGACGTGCCGCAGACCATCATGCTGAAGATGGTCGCCCCGAACGCCGAGCCGACGGTTTCGGTCTTCGACCAGCTCTGGCTGGTCGACTATGTCGACGGCATCGGCGTCATCGCTGCCCCGCAAGCGACATTCAGGGTCAGCGAGGCCGGCAAGGCGGGCGGCAGCGGCCCCTGCAACACCTATTTCGCCACCGCCAAGGTCAATGGGCAAACGATCGTGATCGGAGACATCGGTTCGACCTACAAGGCCTGTGCGCCAGAGGTGATGGCCGAGGAAAAGGCGCTGTTCGATGCGCTGGCCAAGGCGGCGTCATACCGCGTCGAGGCCGGCAAGCTCATCATATCAGGCAAGGATGGCCGCGAGATCCTGCGCTTTAGCGCGGCGAGCTGACCCCCAACGAAAAAGGCCGGCGAAACGCCGGCCTTCTTTTTACGGAATCCAAGGTCTGGATCGTCGGCTCAGCCGACGATCTCGGTGTCCGAGAACCAGTACTTGATCTCTTCTGCCGCGGTCTCCGGTGCGTCGGAGCCGTGCACGGAGTTTTCGCCGATCGACAGCGCATGAACCTTGCGGATGGTGCCTTCGGCGGCGTTGGCCGGGTTCGTGGCGCCCATCACTTCGCGGTTCCTGGCAATGGCGTTCTCGCCTTCCAGCACCTGGACGACGGTCGGTGCCGACGACATGAATTCAACCAATTCGCCGAAGAAAGGACGGTCCTTGTGGACGGCATAGAAGCCTTCCGCTTCGCGGCGGCTCATCCAGACCCGGCGCGAGGCGATGACACGCAGGCCTGCCTCTTCCAGCATCCTGGTGATGGCGCCGGTGAGATTGCGCCGGGTTGCGTCCGGCTTGATCATGGAAAATGTGCGTTCGAGCGCCATGGGTCGTCCTTGTCTGAGAATGGAATTGAGAGTGGCGGGCTCTATACAAGCCGCCCGGCCCATTGCCAAGGGCCCCCGATCAGACGGCTGCACAGCAACGCTTTGCTTGCTATAGTCGCGTGCCGGCGCCGCGCTGAGGTCGGGCCGTATGGAGACAACATGACCATGACAGACGATCGTCAGGAACGCATTCGCAACCGTGCGCACCAGATCTGGCTGCAAGAGGGCCAGCCGGCTGGACATCATGAGCGCCATTGGCATCAGGCGGCGGCGGATGTCGACCAGGAGGACGCCACGGACAAGTCGGCAGCCAAAAAGCCAACCAAGAAGGCAGCTGGCGCCGCCAAGCCAAAAGCCGCCCCCAAGGAGGCAAAGGCTGCCACGAAGGCCGGCAAGCCAAAGAAGGCGGCCAAGTAAGTTACTGCTTTACGGCGTCAAGCCGCGGCGGCGACCTTTCGCCCCAGCCCGCCATGCAGGTCGAGGCAGCGGGCGAACCACTGCGCCACCACGTCGCCGTCGTCGAGCAATTGGTAGGGCGAGGCTATGCGCGCCCATTGCAAGGCGCCGAAGACGATATAGTCGCCAAACAGCGGCGCCGCGCCGCCGATGAACGGCTGATAGAAGAGCATCGAGCGCAATGGCTCCAGCGAGGCTCTGAAAGTGCCGAGCCCGGCCTCCCTGGCGGCCGTCACCTCCTCCAGCCTCTTGCCAAGACGCTGCTCCCGGCTTTGGCGGAAATAGACGGCGTTTTCCGCGTCCTGCATGGCATGAAGGTCCATGATGGCCGCGGTGGTCACGTAGGGATGAATGGTCACTTGCGACCAGCGTTCGATGAAGCGCGCCATCGCCTCGCCGCCTTCACCGCCAAACAGCGTCGGCCGGTCCGGATAGGCTTCATCGAGATAGAGCGCGATGGCGAAAGAATCCGCGAGGACTGTCTCGCCGTCGCGGATCACCGGAACGGTTTTCGAAACGCCGCCCTCGACAGCGGGCACCTCGAGAAAGCGCGTCGGTACGGTTGATATGTCGAGCCCCTTGTGGGCAAGCGCCATCGCCACCTTCCAGCAATGCGGGCTGAACGGACGTGTGCTGTCGCGTCCGACGAGATCATAAAGCAGAATGGTCATTGGCGGCGGCTCCCGTGCGGGTTAGGTAGGCCCCGCATCGACGCGAGCCGAGGGAAGCCATGAGACAGCATTTCATGATGTTTGCGGCCTATAATCAATGGGCCAACGGTCGCATCTATGATGCCGCCGCCGAACTCGATGATGAGGAATTCAACCGCGATGTCGGCGCCTTCTTCGGCTCGATGATGGGCACGCTCAACCACCTTTTGACTGCCGACCGCATCTGGATGAAGCGCTTCACCGGGGAGGGCGACGCGCCGACGACACTGGACGCTATCCTGCATCGGGGGTTGACCGGCCTGCGGGCGGCGCGTGAAGCCGAGGACAGGCGGATCATCGATTGGGTCGGCGGCCTCAATGACAAGGCGTTGACGGGCCGGTTCACCTACATGACCGTCTCGGACATGCGCACCGTTTCGCAAAGGCTGGCGCCGGCGCTGGACCATGTCTTCAACCACCAGACCCACCATCGCGGCCAGGCGCATACGATCTTGACCATCCTGGGACGGCCAAGCCTGGGGTTGGACCTGATGCTTTTCCAGCGGACCGAGGAGGGCAGGGCTTTCGCCTGATCCGGTGGCGTTTGCGTAGTCAGTCCGAAGGTTGTGCCGGCCGTCGCTGCATTTTGTGCTGCAGCATCGTCTTTGCATCAGTAGGCACCGGATGGATTCAGGCAGCCGTCGAAGCCTCGCCCCTGATTTCGTTGTCCAACTGGGACTGGGTCAGGGCCGCTTCCGCCATGACCCACTGCTTGAACAACTGGACCTTGCGTGCGGCAAGGCCTTTCAGCGGAGAGACAAAATACCAGCCAGCCGTGTTCGGATGATGGACGGCGAAGGGAGCCACCAGCCTTTCGGCGCGGATGTCGCTGGCCATATAGGCACGGTTGGCCACCGCAAAGCCCATCCCGGAATTGGCTGCCTCGTAGGACATCATGCACGAGTCGAAATAGATGCTCTTGGTCTCGCTGAGCACGAAGCTGGCGCCGGCGAAACCAAGCCAGGACTGCCAATTCTGGGTGCAGGTGTCGGAATGCAGCAGGGTGAAGTGCTTGAGGTCGTCCGGTGTCACCTTCGACAGCCGCTTGTCGCCGAGGACTTCGTGGAACAGCTTGCGGCTGCACACCGGTGTCAGGTCTTCGCGAAACAGCAGATCGGACTGCAGCCCGTGAAAGTGACCGTCGCCATAACGGATTTCGAGATCGAATTCCGAGGCCGTGAACTCATGCGTCGCGTACGAAGTCGAGACCCGCATCACGATATCGGGATATTGCTGCTGGAACAGCGGCAGGCGCGGAAACAGCCAGCGTGCCGCAAAGGTCGGCAGCACCGATATTTTTAGCACATGCTCCTGCGATTGTCCGGTCGCTTCCATGCTGGCGGCCACGATTCGCTCCAGCGCCTCGCGAACGCGCGAGACATAGGTCTCGCCCTCCGGCGTCAACGACACCGCATTGCCGCCGCGCTGGAAAATCTTGAAACGAAGCTGATCCTCCAGGCTTTTCACGCGCTGGCTGACCGCTGAAGCGGTAATAAACTGTTCTTCACCGGCGCGCGTGAAATTCCCGTGCCGCGCAGCACTTTCGACGATTTTCAGCGAATTGAGGTTGACCTGACTGAGCAGACGCACGGTTTCGACCTTAAGCTTGGCTTACACTAGCACCAGCATTCCTAATTTTACAGGGGTGGGTGAATTAATCGACTGTTTACCAAGTGTTGCCCCCATCCTGGAGAAGTACAATGAACGCCCACACCATTCCCGAACTGCGTTATGCGATGAGCCGCGAAGCCATTATCGGCCATGAAACCGCCTGGAAAGTGTCGAGTTTCGGTGTCGCGCAATATCTGCACGGCTATGACCCGGCACTGCTTGCCGCGATCGAGGAGGCTGCCCTGAAGCTCAAGGCCAGCCATGCCGTGCACAAGCACCTCGATCTGACCTTCATCACCGGGGCCGACCGTTACATCCCCGAGATCAGGGAATTGCTGCATGACAAGCTGCGCCTGGAGCGGCTGTCCGACATGATGGGCACCAAGCTGGAGCCCTATCCGCTGTCGATCGTCGGCTCGACGGTCACCTTCATGAATCCAGGGACGGCGCCGTGGAGTGGCATTGCGATGGCGTTCCGGTCACCGAGCTCATTCCGCTGTCGATCAGCAATCCGCTGGTCGGCGGCCACCTCGAAATCTATTGCGACGACTCCGAAACCGGCCGCGCCATTCTCGAATCCGGCCGCGAGATCCCGCGCAACAGTGTCATGCGCATCGATCACAAGATGAACTACGCGACGCTCGGCCAGTTCCTGGGCGTCCTGCATCGCACCGCGCCGATCCGGTTCGGCGAGCGCGTCACGCTGGTGCTCAACCAGCGCTCGGTGGCCAAACCCTATGTCGACGACAACAGAATGTTCTATCTCGCCGCCGACAATGACCACGACCGTGAGTGGGTCAGCGAACTGGCCGAAGATGTCTGGACCAACCAGCTCCCGGCCTACCGTCGGTTCGAGGCGGAGCATCCCGTGCCCGCCGCCGTCGATGCTCCGGTTCCGGGCGGAGCCAGGGAATCATGATAGTGAACCATGATCCCGAAAAGTCGGAACCGGTTTTCGGACAGGATCATGGTCGAACAGCAAAATAGAATCCCATGCCGATTGTTTCGGCAGGGATCCGGCTCGATATCCGCGTTGGTCTTCGCTGCCGGTGCGGTGGCGTTGTGGTCCACCAATGCCCTGGTCGGCAAATCCCTGCTGACCGGCCACCCGGTGTCGCAGGTCCAGTTCCTGCAATTTGCAGGCGCTGCACTCGTCTTCGCCGCCATCCGATTGATGAGCCGGGCCATCCGATTGATGAGCCGGGAAAGAGTAGCACCGGTCACGGCCGGGGCGGCGCTCATCTCTCTCGCGGTCGGCTTCATCGGCCTGGTCGGCACCATGGTGCTGCAATACATCGCCTTCGCTTCGATGCCGGTGATCGAGGCCAATCTGGTCGCCTACACCTGGCCGTTGATGGTCGCGGCGGCAGTCATTGCCTTGGAAAATCCGCGGCGTCCGGCACTGTTGGGTCTCGCCGCGGTGGTAGGCTTCATCGGCGTCGCGCTGGTGATTTCGGGAGGGCGCAACCAATCCTGGCTCGACGGCGATCTGGTCGGGTATCTCGCCGCATTCGGGTCGGCGCTGTGCATGGCCTTCTATTCGATCATGGTGGGACGGGTCGCCACCCCAGCCGATCGCCTGTTGCTGCCCTCATCGTTGATCGGCGTCGCTTTGACGTTTCTGTGGTGCGCTCGCGACGGTTTCACCTGGCCCATCGGCGCGGACCTGGCTCTCGGCCTTTATCTCGGCGCCGGTCCGATGGGCTTGGGCTACTATTTCTGGTCGCGCGCCTTGAAGCTTGAAGGCAGCGGCAGGGTCGCGGTGGTCGCCTATCTCACGCCGATCGCCTCGACCCTGCTTTTGACCTTGTCCGGCGAACGGCTGACGGTGACGGCCATTGTCGGAGCCATTCTCGTCATCGGCAGTTGTGTCGCGGTCGGTGTGGAACGTTCGGAGGCCGAAAACCATGTTTGACGAGAATGAGCGTCTGGCCATTCAGGAAGCGCATTGGCTGATCGACGAATTCGGCGTCGAGGCACCGCTTTACGCCGCGATGAGGGCCGAAAAGGCGATAGAACAAAAGGATTTGGCGCGCTGCGCCCGCTGGAAGCGTATTCTGGAGATATTGGACGAAAGTCCTGCCGCTAAGTCTGCTGGTTCCAAGTATTAGATTTTCTAATTTGCACGGCGTCGATTTCGCATGAATGCTATTTTGGCCGATTCTTCATTCTTTTATGAGACTTGGCGGTCCGTTGGGGGACGCGGTTAAAGAGATACATCGACACAAGTCTTCGCTGGGGTGGAGGATTTTGTCGCAAATAAGGTGAAAAGAATTGTCAAATATCGATGATAAGACCGTTATCGAGCTGACGGCCGATATTGTCTCGGCCTATGTAGGCAACAATCCCCTTCCGGCTTCCGGCCTGCCTGAGTTGATTGCCAGCGTCAGTGCTTCGGTTCGCAAGCTCGCTGGTGCAGTTGTCGCGGAAACTCCAAACCTGGTTCCGGCAGTCAATCCGAAGAAGTCGGTGTTTCCCGACTACATCATCTGCCTTGAGGACGGAAAGAAGTTCAAGTCGCTCAAGCGGCATCTGCGGACCGACTACGGCCTAAGCCCGGACGACTATCGGGCCAAATGGGGCTTGCCGCCGGACTATCCGATGGTTGCGCCGAACTACTCGGCGACGCGATCGGCGCTGGCAAAGTCGACGGGACTTGGCCGCAAGCCGGCAGCAGCGCCGGCCGCTGTCGCCAAGGCAACGAAGCGCAAGGCGACTGCCTGAGAGCAGGCAAGCCACCGTTCGGCTGCTTTGACGGCGCCCTCGCGGGCGTCGTTTCGAGGCCTTGTGCGGCCAACTGGCCCGCAAGGCCTTGCGAAGCGTTGATGTCCGGTGCAAAAGCGCGGCCATGCTGATCATCAACGACCTATCGCTCCGCATGGCCGGACGCCTGCTTCTCGACCATGCCTCGCTGACCTTGCCAGCCGGCACCAAAGCCGGCCTCGTCGGCCGCAACGGTACCGGCAAGACGACGCTGTTCAAGGCCATTACCGGCGATTTCCCGTCCGAGACAGGCTCGATCAGCCTGCCGAAGAGCACCCGCATCGGCCAGGTGGCGCAGGAAGCGCCAGGCACCGAGGATGCGCTGATCGAGATCGTGCTCAAGGCCGATCTCGAACGCACGGCGTTGCTCGAAGAGGAAAAGACGGCGACCGATCCGCACCGCATCGCCGACATCCATATGCGGCTGGCCGACATCGACGCGCACTCAGCCGAATCCCGCGCCGCCACCATTCTCGCCGGCCTCGGCTTCGATGACGCTGCGCAACGGCGTCCGGCCTCCTCCTTTTCCGGCGGCTGGCGCATGCGCGTGGCGCTCGCCGCGGTGCTGTTTGCCGAGCCCGATCTGCTGCTGCTCGACGAGCCGACCAACTATCTCGATCTTGAAGGCACGCTGTGGTTGGAAAACTACGTGTCGAAATATCCGCACACCGTGCTTTTGATCTCGCACGACCGCGACCTGCTCAACCGCGCCGTCAACTCGATCGTTCACCTCGACCAGAAGAAGCTGACCTTCTGGCGCGGCGGCTACGACCAGTTCGAGCGTCAATACACCGAACAGAAGGAATTGCAGGAGAAGGGCCGCGTCAAGCAGGAAGCCGCGCGTAAGCACATGGAATCCTTCGTCGAACGGTTCCGCGCCAAGGCCTCCAAGGCGAGACAGGCACAGTCGCGCATCAAGGCACTGGAAAAGATGAAGCCGATCGCGGCCCTGGTGAACGACTCGGTGCGGCCGTTCTCCTTCCCCGAGCCGGTGAAGACGGTGGCCTCGCCGATCGTGGCGCTGAACAACGTCAATGTCGGCTACACCGAGGAGCAGCCGATCCTTAAGAAGATGACGCTGCGCATCGACGCCGACGACCGCATCGCGCTGCTCGGCGCCAACGGCAACGGCAAGTCGACCTTCGCCAAACTGCTGTCCGGCCGGTTGAAGCAGGAGAGCGGCACCATGACGGTGGCGCCCGGGCTGAAGGTGGCGATCTTCGCTCAGCATCAGCTCGACGATCTGCGGCCGGACGAAAACGCCTACGAGCATGTCCGCCGGTTGATGCCGGAGGCGCCGGAATCGAAGGTGCGCGGCCGCGTCGCCCAGTTCGGCCTCACGACCGAGAAAATGAACACCGCCGCCAAGGATCTTTCGGGCGGCGAGAAGGCGCGGCTGCTGATGGGCCTGTCGGCCTTCGAGGGGCCGAACCTGTTCATCCTCGACGAACCGACCAACCATCTCGACATCGACAGCCGCGAATCGCTGATCCATGCGTTGAACGAATTCCCTGGCGCCGTCATCCTGATCTCGCATGATCGCCATCTGCTCGAGGCAACCGCCGACCGGCTGTGGCTGGTCAAGGACGGCGCGGTCAACCCCTATGACGGCGATCTGGAAGACTACAAGACGCTGGTCACCGGCGTGTCCGGCGACCGCCGCGGCAAGCGCGAGGCGGAAAAGGCGTCAAAGGCCGACCGCCGTCGCGATGCGGCGGCACGCCGCGCCGCCTTCGAGCCGCTGGCCAAGGAAATCCGCGCCACCGAAGCGCTGATGGACCGCATCCGCAAGCGCATCGACGGCATCGAGGACGAACTGTCCAATCCGGCGGTGTACGAAAAGGATCCCTCGACAGCGACCCGGCTGGCCAAGGAGCGCTCGCAACTGGCCCAGACGCTGGCCGGCCACGAGGAAAAGTGGCTGTCCATGTCGGCAGAGTATGAAGAAGGCACGGCGGAGTGATTACGCAATCTCCCCACAAGTGGGGAGATTGGCTAATCATCTGGCCCTACACGCGCCCTTTGAAACCCGCTAGTCTTGCCGCATGAACCAGCACGCCAAGCTTCGCATCGGCCATTCGGCCTGTCCGCATGATTGTCCTTCGACCTGCGCGCTCGAGGTCGAACTGCTCGACGGCAATCGGATCGGCCGCGTCCATGGCGCCAAGTCCAATAGCTACACCGCCGGCGTCGTCTGCGCCAAGGTTGCGCGTTATGCCGACCGCGTCCACCATCCCGACCGTTTGCTGAAGCCGCTGATCCGCGCCGGCGCTAAGGGCGACGGCACCTGGAAGGAAGCGAGCTGGGAGGCCGCGCTCGACCTCGTCGCCGAAAAGTTCATTGCGGCCGAGGAGAGGTACGGCTCGGAGACGATCTGGCCCTACTACTATGCCGGCACGATGGGGCTGGTGCAGCGCGACGGCATCGACCGGCTGCGCCACGCGAAAAAGTATTCCGGCTTCTTCGGGTCGATCTGCACCAATCTCGCCTGGACGGGCTGGATGATGGGGGCCGGCGCCTTGCGCGGGCCGGACCCGCGCGAGATGGCGAAATCCGATTGCGTGGTGATCTGGGGCACCAATGCGGTGGTGACCCAAGTCAACGTCATGACCCACGCCATCAAGGCGCGCAAGGAGCGCGGCGCCAAGATCGTCGTCATCGACGTGTACGAAAACGCGACGATGAAGCAGGCCGATCTTGGCCTTGTGCTGAAGCCAGGCACCGATGGCGCGCTGGCCTGCGCGGTCATGCATGTGCTGTTCAAGGAGGGCATGGCCGACCGCGCCTATCTCTCGAAATACACCGACGACCCGAGAGGGCTGGAAGCGCATCTCGAGACGCGCACTCCGGCGTGGGCGGCCGGGATCACGGGCCTGACGGTTGCCGAGATCGAGGCCTTCGCCCGCCTCGTCGGCACGACCAAGAAGACCTATTTCCGCCTCGGCTATGGTTTTGCACGCCAGCGCAATGGCGCCGTCAACATGCATGCCGCCTCGTGCATCGCGGCTGTCACCGGCAGCTGGCAATATGAGGGCGGCGGCGCCTTCCATTCCAATTCCGGCATCTTCAAGCTCAACCAGGATGTGCTCGAAGGCACCAGGATGCGCGATCCCTCGATCCGCTATCTCGACCATTCGCGCATCGGCCCGGTGCTGACCGGTGCCAGCGATGCGCTCTATGGTGGCCCGCCGGTGACGGCGATGCTGATCCAGAACACCAATCCGGTGAATGTCGCGCCGGAGCAGCGGCTGGTGACGCAAGGCTTCCTGCGCGACGACCTGTTCACTTGCGTGCACGAGCAGTTCATGACCGACACGGCCAAGCTTGCCGACATCGTATTGCCGGCCACGATGTTCCTCGAGCACGACGATGTCTACAAGGGCGGCGGCAACCAGCACATCACGCTTGGCCCCAAGCTGATCGAGCCGCCGGAGGGACCGCGCACCAACCATTTCGTCATCGAGCAATTGGCTGATCGCCTCGGTGTCGCCGACCGTCCGGGTTTCGGCCTGACCGAGCAGCAGCATATCGACATCATCCTGGGCAAGCGCGGGCTGGGCAGTTTCGAAAGCTTGAAGCAAGACAAATGGGTCGACCTGCAGCCGGATTTCGAGGCAGCACACTTCATCAACGGATTTGGCCACGCGGATGGAAAATTCCGCTTCCGCGCCGACTGGACCGGGCAGGCGGCGCCCAACCGGCCGCCCAAAAGCATGGGCCTGTTCGGCCCGGTGGCGCGGCTGCCGGAATTCCCCGACCATGTCGACCTGATCGAGGTCGCCGACGAAGCCCACCCGTTCCGGCTGACGACGTCGCCGGCGCGCAACTTCCTCAATTCGACATTCTCGGAAACACCGGTGTCGAAAGCCAGGGAGGGCCGCCCGGAACTGCTTCTACATCCCGACGATGCCGCGGCACTTGGGCTGGCCGATGGCGACCGTGTCGAGGTCGGCAACCAGCGCGGCGAAGTCGTGCTGCATGCAAAATTGTTCGACGGCATCAAGCGTGGCGTGGTGATCGCCGAAGGCATCTGGCCAAACAGCGCCCATGAGCGCGGCGAGGGCATCAACGTTTTGACCGGCGCCGACGCGCCTGCACCCTATGGGGGTGCTGCCTTCCACGACAACAAGGTCTGGCTGCGCGCGGCAAGGTGAGAGAACTCAGTTGCTCTCGCGTCAAATTATACCGGCAGGGCTTCGGCCACCTTCTTTCGGTTTCGCCTAAGACTGATGTCGTCGGCGATCTGCTCGGCCTCGATCGAGATTTCGCGCAGCAATCCGGTGACCGGATTGTGAAAGCCGATGAGATAGAGGCCAAGCTCTGAAGCCCTCGCATTGACGCCGCTGCGCTCTGGCTGAACGCCGGGCTCCAGCAATTTGGCGTAGCCGGGCCGGAAGCCGGTGGCGAAGATGATCGCGTCGAACTCGCCATGCCTGCCGTCGGTAAAACGGGCGCCCTGTTCGGTGATCTCGGCAATGTCGGGTACGATCTTGATCGCACCTTCGCGGATCTTGCGCACCGTGCCGATATCGATCGTCGGAATGCGCGACGAGAGCGCGATCTGCTGCAGCATTCCTTGCTGCGGCCGCCTGAGCCCGTATTTCCCCAGCCTGCCCAACGCCAGATCGAGGATGATGGGAAACAAGGCATCGTTGATGCGCTGCGGCATCAGGCGCGCCGCCATGCCGATCATCTGGATGGGCACGCCAAGCAGTTCGCGCGGTACGATATGAACGCCGCCGCGCACCGAAATCGTCGGCCGCGCACCGCCTTCCACCAGATCGAGCGCGATCTCGGCGCCGGTATTGCCCATGCCGACGATCAGCACCGGCCGGCCGGCGAAAGGCACTGCGTTGCGATAGTCGGCGCTATGCAGCTTTTGGCCCTTGAAGGCATCGGCGCCGGCAAATCTGGGCATCAGCGGCTCTGCGTTGTTGCCAGATGCAATCACAACGTTTGAAGCATGCAAGGGACCGGTCGTCGTATCCACGAGCCAGCTTCTGCCCCGCCGGGTGATCGCCCGCACTGTTTCTCCAAATCGCGGCCGCAGATCGAAACGTTGCGCATAGGCATCTAGATAGTCGATGAAGAGATCGCGCGGCACATAACGCGGATAGTCCCTGGGAAAGGGCGCGAAGGGCAGCGAGGAAAAGCGCTTGGCCGTGTGCAAATGGACGCGCTCATAGTGGCGTCGCCAGGCGGGTGCGGCCTGCTGCTCCTTTTCCAGCAGGACGAAATCCTGCCCGCTCTGCCGCAGGCACGCGGCAATGGCCAGGCCCGCCGGCCCGGCACCGATGATCGCAACTGGGGTGGTGTCGTCCAAGCCGGCCTCCGCGGCAGAATTCACAGCCCGAGAATGTCAAAAACATGGTGGGAAAGTAAAGGCCTGCCGCGCGACAAATATTTAGACAGGCAAAGGCACCGTCAACCCTACCTTGACCCGGTCCATGGCAACGAACGTGCGGAATTTGCGGACATTGTTGCTGTCGAAGAACAGTTTTCGCGTCAGCGCCTCATAGGCGCCCATGTCGGCCACTGTGATGACCAGGATGAAGTCGGCCTCGCCGGTGACGTAATAGCATTGCTGGACCTCGGGGGTCGCCGAGAACTGCCGCTTGGCCGCGTCGATCAGTTCGGCGCGTTCGCTCTCGAGTTCCACCTCGACGAAGATGGTGATGGGTTGACCGACCGCTGCCGGCTCGACGACAGCGACATTGCCGGCAATGACGCCGGTCTGCTCCATGCGCTTGATGCGGCGCTGCACCGCCGGCGCCGACAGGTTCACCGCCTCGCCGATCAACCGCTGCGGCGTCGTGTTGTCGCGCTGCAGGATGGCAAGGATGGCGAGATCGAAACTATCGAGCGAGGACGGCAATGCAGGCAATGGAATATCCTGGACGAAACAAACTTGCATTTAAGAGACCATATTACAGCGCTCTTTGCGTTGCTCCTGCAATATGTTCTCGCTGACCAACGGGACCGGCCAATGTTCCTGCTCAACCGCAACGCATCGCACCGCCGGCCGCTCGATCCGATCGATGCCGAAACCCTTGGCGTGGCCGGAGCCGACACGGTCGAGCGTTTTCTCAGCCACCGCGACAATCACCGGATGACGCCGCTGCATGCACTGCCGGCGCTCGCCAGCGAATTCGGACTGGGCGCCATCCATATCAAGGATGAGGGCTTTCGCCTCGGCCTCGGCAGCTTCAAGGCGCTTGGCGGCGCCTATGCCGTCTTCCGCCTGGTGCTGGAGGAGGCCGGCAGTCGCCTTGGCCGGCTCCTCGATGTGGCCGATCTCGATCGGCCTGATGTGCGGGCGGTCGCCGCGGCGATGACATTTGCCTGTGCGACCGACGGCAACTATGGCCGCTCCGTCGCGCAAGGCGCGCAACTCGTCGGCGCGCGGGCGGCGATCTTCGTCCACGCCGGGGTCAGCGAGGAGCGCATCGCGGCGATCGCCCGCTATGGCGCCGAGATGATCCGCGTCCACGGCAATTATGACGATTCGGTCAGGCAAGCTGCCCAGGTTTCGGCCGACAAGGACTGGACCGTGGTCTCCGACACCTCGTGGCCGGGCTATGAGCGCATTCCCGGCCTGGTCATGCAGGGCTATACCGCGATCGTACGCGAAGCCTTGCGCCAACTCCCTCGGACGCCGACCCACGTCTTCGTGCAGGCCGGTGTCGGCGGCATTGCCGCCGCGCTGGCCGGTCATCTGGCCACCGTGCTCGGTGACGCTAGGCCGACCTTCATCGTGGTCGAGCCGGCGCGTGCCGCTTGTGTCTTCGCAGCCGCCCAGGTCGGGCGCCCGGTCAAGGTCGCGCACGGCCAGCCGACGGTGATGGCCATGCTTGAATGTTACGAAGCCTCGCCGGTCGCCTGGCGGGTGCTGGCGCGCGCCGCCGACGCCTTCATGACGGTGGATGAGGACGAGGCCATCGCGGTGATGCGGCGGCTGGCCTGGCCGGCCGGCGGTGACCCGGTGATCGTCGCCGGCGAAAGCGGTGGTGTCGGCCTTGCCGGGCTGATCCGGGCGGTGGCCGACAACCGGGCCGATCTTGGACTTGACGGCAAATCGCGGGTGCTGGTGATCAACACCGAAGGCGCCACCGACCCGCATCGCTACGCCGAACTGGTTGGCATGAACCCGGCCGATGTGCTGGAAGGCAAGATGACAGCCGAGGCAACGGCATGATCGCCATCGATGCGCAGCGCCTGCTCGGCCGCATCCGCGAACTCGGCGCTGTTGGCCGGGATGTCGAGGGCAGGCTGACCCGGCTGGCCGCCTCAGACACCGACAGGCAGGGCCGCGACCTCTTCGTCGGCTGGCTTCGGCAGGCCGGGCTCGATGTCGCCATCGACCGGGTCGGCAACATTTTCGGCATCTGGCAAAGCCCGGAAAACACCGGGCAAGCGCCGCTGCTCATCGGCTCGCACATCGACACCGTCATCGATGCCGGCATTTATGACGGCTGCTACGGGGTGCTTGCCGGGCTGGAAGTGATCGAGACGCTCAAGGCGACAGGCTTTTCGCCGTCGCGCCCGGTCGCGGTCGCCGCTTTCACCAATGAGGAGGGCGTACGCTACACACCCGACATGATGGGCTCGCTGGTCCACGCCGGCGGCATCGATGCCGAAACGGTGCTGGCGGCCGTCGGCACCGACGGCAGCGTGCTCGGGCAGGAGCTTGCCCGCATCGGCTATGCCGGCGACCGGGAACCCGGCTTCCTCACGCCGCACGCCTATCTCGAACTGCATATTGAGCAAGGGCCGGTGCTGGAGCGCGAAGGCTTGCCGGTCGGCGCGGTGGAGAATCTGCAAGGCATCTCCTGGCAGCGCATCACAATCGACGGCGTCGCCAACCATGCCGGCACCACGCCGATGTCGATGCGCAACGATGCCGGCCACGCCGCCGCCCGGGTCATCACCTTCCTGCTCGACCGGACCAAAGCCTCGAACGCGCCGACCGTCGCCACCGTCGGCACGATCCGCTTCGAGCCGAATGCCATCAATGTCATCCCTTCGCGCGCGGTCTTCACCGTCGATCTGCGCGATCCCGACGAACAGCGCCTGCAGGCGGCGGAAGCGGCGCTTGCCGCCTATCTCGAGCAGCTTGCCGCCGCTGAGAACGTGACGGTTTCGGTCGAGCAACTGGCCCGCTTCGAACCGGTGATCTTCGACCTGCGCATCGTCGAACAAATCGAGGCCGCCGCGAAACGCCGTGGCCTCGGGGTCAGGCGCATGACATCAGGCGCCGGCCACGACGCGCAGATGCTGGCGTGTATCGCGCCTGCGGCGATGATCTTCGTGCCGAGCGTTGGCGGCATCAGTCACAGTCCTCGCGAACACACCGATGACGCCGAGCTTGTTGCCGGCGCCAACATCCTGCTTGATGTGGCCGCGCAACTGGCAAAGTAGGTCAGAAGGGGCAGAAGCAGAAGGGGCAGAAGAATGTCTGAACTCGATCGCGACGCGCTGAAGCAGGAGATGATTTTCTGGCGGCGCGATCTGCATGCACACCCGGAATTCGGCTTCGAGGAGAAGCGCACCGCCGCCTTCGTCGCCGCCAAACTGCGCGAATTTGGGTTGGACGATGTCACCGAAGGCGTCGGCGGCACCGGTGTCGTCGGCACGCTGAAGCGCGGCAGCGGCAACCGGGCGATTGCGCTGAGGGCCGACATGGATGCGCTGCGCATATCAGAACAATCGGACGCATCTTACCGGTCCGGCAATCCCGGCATCATGCATGCCTGCGGCCATGACGGCCACACCACCATGCTGCTCGGCGCGGCAAAGCTGCTGGCCGGTGAGGGCGGTTTCGACGGCACCGTGCGCTTCGTCTTCCAGCCGGCCGAGGAATGGGGCAGGGGCGCACTCGCCATGCTCGAAGATGGGCTGATGCAGCGCTTTCCCTTCGACGAGATCTTTGGCCTGCACAACATGCCCGGCCTGCCGATCGGGCATTTCGAGACCCGTGCCGGACCCATAATGTCGGCCGAGGACAACTTCGAGATCGTGCTCAAGGGGCTCGGCGGCCATGCCGCGCGGCCGCATGCGGGCAACGAGACGCTGGTCGCGGCCTGCGCGCTGGTCACCAATCTGCAGACCATCGTCTCGCGCCGACTGAGTCCGGCCGACATATCCGTGGTTTCGGTGACCGAGCTGATCACCGACGGCACCCGCAACGCTCTGCCCGGTCTTGCCCGCATCCTCGGCGATGCGCGCAGCTTCCGTCCCGAGGTCAGCGCCGAGATCGAGCGGCAGATGCGCATTCTCGCCGAGGGCATCGCTGCCGCCTATAATGTCACCGCCGAGGTCAAGTACAGCAGGGAGTTCGTGCCGCTGCGCAACGATGCCGAACTGGTCGATGCCGCATTCGCCGCCGCCAGAGGCGTCTTCGAACCCGGCAACATCGCCGTCGCCCGCGAGCCGATGACCGCTTCGGAGGATTTCGCCCGCTTCCTCGACCACGTGCCGGGCTGCTTCGTCTTCCTCGGCAATGGCGAAGCTTCCGCGCCGCTGCACAATTCCAGCTACGACTTCAACGATGACGGGCTGCTGTTCGGCACGAATTTCCATGTAGCCGTGGTCAGGCAAAGGCTGGGTGGCGACGCGGGAAGATGATCGCGTTTTGATCGCCAACTCCCGGGTTTATTGAGATTGCCGGGATGATGGTCAAGACAAGCTCTTGACGGCTGGTGACCGATAGGGCCGTGTGCGTCGGTACGTTTTTAACAAAGACAATCCCCCGATGACGCAGGGGAAAGACTCAGCTAGCCTTACCTGTGCGGCGGACTTAATTATCCGCTTGGCCGGCGCTTCACTCCTCCCAAGCGGCGCCGGCCTTCTTCTCCAAAAGTTCGTCCGGGACGCCACAGCGGGTTGCGGCAGCACGCGAACCTCGCAAAGGCCAAGTTCCGCCTCCGGTTGCCTCGAGAATGCATCGGGAGCGCCGGCGAAACCGCCCTCCATCTTCGACTGCGCGCGTGGACGATTGGCAAGGGAACCAAAGGCTGTTTCTACGGTTGGTTCTGCTCCAAAGGAGTGTTGCACCATGTTCCGTCTGCTCGTCGCCGGCGCCTTCGCCTATGTCACTTATCGCATCGCCAGGAAGATGGTCGAAAACGTGCCCGATACGGTCGACCCGCTGCTGTTGCCGCCGTCGCAACCTGATCGCGAGACCTTGCGACGGCAGTCGGCCGACATGGGTGTCGATCCGCAACGCTAGCCGCGATCCCTTCTCTTCAGACCGGCCCCAGTCCTGCATGGGTTAGGTGTGCCCGCATCGATGTTGCGAACAAAGCAGAAACGATGCTTGATGGGCGATGAACCTCGCCACCGCTGATTCGACCTTTCGGGAACCGACCGTCCAGCCTGCCTATCTCGCGCGGCTGAACGATGCCCAGCGCCAGGCCGTCGAGCACGGCGCCGGTCAGATTGCCGGCCCGTTGCTGGTCATTGCCGGCGCCGGATCTGGCAAGACCAACACGCTGGCGCATCGCGTCGCTCATCTGATCGTCAAGGGCGCCGACCCGCGCCGCATCCTGCTGATGACGTTTTCGCGCCGCGCGGCATCCGAAATGGCCAGGCGCGTCGAGCGTATTGCCGGCGAGGTGCTCGGCCGCGATGCAGCCGTCATCACCGATGCGCTGACCTGGGCCGGCACCTTTCACGGCATCGGCGCGCGGCTGTTGCGCGACTATGCGCTGGAGATCGGTCTCGACCCGGCCTTCACCATCCATGATCGCGAGGATTCCGCCGACCTGATGAATCTGGTCCGCCACGAACTCGGCTTCTCGAAGACGGAAGCGCGTTTCCCCACCAAGGGCACTTGCCTTGCCATCTATTCGCGCGCGGTGAACGCGCAGGCGCCGCTCAACGAGGTGTTGGGTTCCGCCTTTCCCTGGTGCGCCGGCTGGGCGGAGCAGCTGAAAGAATTGTTCGCCGGTTATGTCGAGGCCAAGCAGGCGCAAAACGTGCTCGATTACGACGATTTGCTGCTCTACTGGGCGCAGATGGCGGCGGAGCCCGAGATAGCGGCGCATCTGGGCGGGCGTTTCGACCATGTGCTGGTCGACGAATACCAGGACACAAATCGCCTGCAGGCTTCGATCCTCATGGCGCTGAAACCCGACGGCGCCGGGCTGACGGTGGTGGGCGACGATGCGCAATCGATCTATTCGTTCCGCGCCGCCGAGGTTCGCAACATCCTCGACTTCCCCAATCAGTTCGCGCAAGCCGCCGACGTGGTGATGCTGGAGCGCAATTACCGCTCGACCGAGACCATCCTTGCTGCCGCCAACGCGGTGATCGGCGAAGCCTCGGAGCGCTTCACCAAAAACCTGTGGTCGGAGCGCAAATCCAGCGACAGGCCAAAACTGGTGACCGTGCGCGACGAAGTCGAGCAGGCCAATTTCGTCTGCGACACCATCCTGGCCGAGCGCGAGGCGGGCACAGCGCTGAAATCCCAGGCGGTGCTGTTTCGCGCCTCGCATCACAGCGGGCCGCTGGAGATCGAACTGACGCGGCGCAACATTCCCTTCGTCAAATTCGGCGGCCTGAAGTTTCTCGATGCCGCCCACGTCAAGGATGTGCTGGCGGTGCTGCGCTTTGCCGAAAACCCGCGCGACCGGGTCGCCGGTTTTCGCGTATTGCAACTCTTGCCTGGCATCGGCCCTTCGGCCGCCGCGCAGATCGTCGAGACCATGACGACGGCGCTGGACGAGGCCATGGGGCTGGCCGGCTGGCGTCCGCCGCAACGCGCGGCGGACGACTGGCCTGGCTTCGTCGCGCTCTATTCCGGCCTGCGCGCCGGCGCCAGATGGCCGGCCGACCTCGAACAGATCAGGCTGTGGTACGAGCCGCATCTGGAACGCATCCACGAGGACGCGACGACGCGCCGGGCCGACCTGTTGCAACTTGAGCAGATCGGCTCGGGCTATGCCTCGCGCGAGCGCTTCCTGACCGAACTGACGCTCGATCCGCCGGACGCCACCAGCGACCAGGCTGGGCCGCCGCATCGCGACGAGGATTATCTGATCCTGTCGACCATCCACTCGGCCAAGGGCCAGGAGTGGAAAAATGTCTTCGTGCTCAACACCGTCGATGGCTGCATCCCGGCCGATCTCGGCGTCGGCACCAAGGAGGACATCGAGGAGGAGCGCCGGCTGCTCTATGTCGCGATGACACGGGCCAAGGACAATCTCAACCTGGTCATGCCGCAGCGTTTCTTTCCACATGGCCAGGCGGCGCGCGGCGACCGCCATCTCTATGCCTCGCGCACCCGTTTCATCCCGGCCTCGATCCTCGCCGCGTTCGAACAGATGTCGTGGCCAAGCGCGCTGGCCGCGCAGGGCAGGGCGGCCCGGCCGGAGGTGCGCGTCGACATTGGCGCCCGTATGCGCGGCATGTGGAAATAGCCGAGGCCATGCCGCAGCCGCCGATCAGGATCGCCATCGCCGGCGCGCTCGGCCGCATGGGCCGCCAGATGACGGACGCCGTGCGGGTCGATCCACGGCTGGCGCTCGCTGCGCGGTTCCATCGGCCCGGCGCTGTCGGCGATGGGCTGGTCAGCCGCGAGGAGGCGCTTGCCACGGCCGATGTGGTCATCGACTTCACGACGCCGGCGGCCTCGGCTGACCTGGCAAGGTTTTGCGCCGCCCGCGGCGGGCCGGCCCTGGTCATCGGATCGACCGGTTTCGATGCGACTGAATTCGCCGACATCGCCGAGGCCGCGAAGACCATCGCCATCGTGCGCTCCGGCAGCTTTTCGCTGGGGCTGAACATGCTGGTCGGATTGGTCGAACAGGCGGCGACAGCGCTCGATCCCGAAGACTGGGACGCCGAGGTCTTCGAGGCGCATCACCGACACAAGATCGACGCGCCGTCAGGTACCGCTTTGATGCTTGGCCAGGCCGTGGCCGGCGGCCGCAAGGTCGAGCTCGACGCGGTGGCGCGGCCTGTTCGCGATGGCGCCATTGGCGCGCGGCCTCCCGGTGAGATCGGCTTTGCGGTGCTGCGTGGCGGCAGCATCATCGGCGAACACAGCGTGAGCTTCTGTGCCGAAGGCGAGCTTGTGACCTTGTCGCATGCGGCCGGCGACCGCGTCATGTTCGCCCGCGGCGCCATTGCCGCCGCGCTCTGGCTCGAGGGACGCCCGCCCGGCGAATACGACATGCGCGACGTTCTCGGTTTCGGCGCTCCGTGACCGGCAGCCACAACGGATTCCATTTCAACGGCCGTTAAAACGACTGAAAGCCAGCTGAAAGCTTGGGCGTGCCATGAAGTCATTACGGCGTTCGCCGTGTGACCGGTGCGGGAGCGGCCGGTAAGGAGGAATGCGGCGCAGCCGGGATGGCGCGCCGCCCAAGTGGAGGAAGTTTCGTGACCGGTTTCATCTCGAAGTGCGCCCTGCGCACAGCGGCGCTAAGCCTTGCTATTGCAGCCACAAGCGCCACGGTGGCTTCGGCTGCCGACAAAATCACCATCATCGTCGGCGGCATGGAAAAGCAGATCTATCTGCCTGCCGTGCTCACCCAGCAGCTCGGCTACTTCAAGGACCAGGGGCTCGATGTCGAACTGCTCAACTCGCGCGCCGGGGTCGAGGCCGAAAATGAACTGCTGGCAGGTGCCGTCCAAGGCGTTGTCGGCTTCTACGATCACACCGTCGACCTGCAGTCGAAGGGCAAATACATCCAGTCGATCGTCCAGTTCAGCCAAGCGCCCGGTGAGGTCGAGCTGGTCTCCGCCAAGCACCCGGAGATCAAGTCGCCCGCCGATTTCAAGGGCGCCACGCTCGGCGTCACCGGTCTCGGCTCCTCGACCGATTTCCTGACCCAGTATCTTGCCGTGCGCAGCGGCCTGAAGCCCGGCGACTACACGCTGCTGCCGGTCGGCGCCGGCAACACCTTCATCGCCGCCGTCAAGCAGGACCAGATCCAGGCCGGCATGACCACCGAGCCGACCATCGCCAAACTGCTCAAGACCGGCGAGGCAAGCATCCTGGTCGACATGCGCACGCCCGAAAAGACCAAGGAAGCGCTGGGCGGCGACTATCCGGCGGCGTCCTTCTATGTCCAGTCCTCCTGGCTGGAAGGCCACAAGGATGAGGCACAGAAGCTCGCCAATGCCTTCGTCAAGACGATGAAATTCATCGCCACGCATTCGGCCGAAGAGATCGCCGACAAGATGCCGAAGGATTATTATGCCGGCAACCGGGACCTTTACGTGCAGGGGCTGGCCGGCGGCAAGGCGATGTTCACGCCGGATGGCCGCATGCCGGCCGATGGTCCGCCGACCGTGCTCAAGGTTCTCTCGACATTCTCGAAGAGCCTGCAAGGCAAGCAGATCGACCTGTCGAAGACCTACACGACCGAATTCGTCGACGCTGCCAAATAGCGGCGCCAGCCTACCACTCGTTGAATAACAAGGACTTGCGCCGGCTGCTTGAATCAAGAAGGCAGCGGCGCGGCCTCCCGAACACCTGGAGATCCGTGGCACTGCCGCGGGCTCCCTTGCCCCATTGCGACAGGAGTGCGCCATGCAAGTGCAACCCATGGCGGCCGAGAAGCTGTCTCAGGCCGCGCCACAAGCCGACGCCGCGATCGCCATCGATGATGTGACCTTGCGTTTCGTCACGCCCGACGGGCACATGATGACGGCGATCCGCGATTTCACGATGACCGTGGCGCGCGGCGAGTTCGCCTGCGTCGTCGGGCCGACCGGCTGCGGCAAGTCGACGACGCTCAACCTGGTCACCGGCCTGTTGCGGCCGACGACCGGCAATGTCCGCGTCATGGGCACGCCGGTCACCGATATCAGCCGGGACATCGGCTTTGTCTTCCAGGCGGATGCGCTGTTTCCCTGGCGCAGTGTCATCGACAATGTCGCCGCCGGTCCACTTTATCGCGGCACGCCAAAGGCGCAGGCCTACGACCGCGCCCGCGACTGGATCGCCCGCGTCGGCCTCGGCCGCTTCGAGAAGCACTATCCGCACCAGCTTTCGGGCGGCATGCGCAAGCGCGTCGCGCTGGCGCAGACCTTCATCAACCAGCCCAAGATCCTTTTGATGGACGAGCCGTTCAGCGCGCTCGACATGCAGACGCGCACCGCCATGCAGGACGAATTGCTGGATCTGTGGTCGGAGCAGAAATCCTCGGTTGTCTTCGTCACCCACGACCTAGAGGAGGCGGTGGCGCTGGCCGACAAGGTCTATGTGCTCACCGCTGGGCCGGGCACGGTCAAGAGCGTCTACCGCATCGACCTGCCGCGCCCCCGCGTCATGGCCGACATCCGCTACGACCCGAACTTCGTCGAGATCGCCAAGGTGATCTGGAACGATCTGCGCGAGGAAGTGCAGCTCGGCCAGAGCCGGACCTTGCAGACCGGACATTGAAAGGAGAAACAGCATGACCGCAATCTCTCCGACCGCCAACCAGGCCGCCGTCCGCGATGCTTCCATCGCCGTTGCCGAAGCCCGGGCGAGGGCAAGGCTGCGCCGCCGCCACGCGCTTGTCATCTCCTTGCGCCTGGCGATCCTGGTCGTCTTCCTTGGCCTGTGGGAACTCGGCGCCGACTACAACATCATCGACCCGTTCTTCTTCGCCAGCCCTTCTGGCATCTGGCAGCAGATCTGGTCGTGGATCACCGAAGGCACCTCGCAAGGCCCACTCTGGCTGCAGATCTACGTGACGCTGGAGGAAACCTTCCTCGGCTTTGTCATCGGTGCCCTTGGCGGCATCGCCGCCGGCATCATCCTCGGCCGCAATCGGCTGTTGGCGGATGTCTTTTCGATCTACATCAAGATCGCCAATTCGGTGCCGCGCGTCGTGCTCGGCTCGGTGTTCATCATCGCGCTCGGCCTCGGCATGGCGTCCAAGGTGGCGCTTGCCGTGGTGATGGTGTTCTTCGTTGTTTTCGCCAACGCCTTCCAGGGTGTGCGCGAGGCCGACAGGGCAATGATCGCCAATGCCCAGATCCTTGGCGCCTCGCCGTTCCAGATCACCCGCACCGTCATCATTCCTTCGGCGATGAGCTGGATCCTCGCCAGCCTGCATGTCAGCTTCGGCTTCGCGCTGGTCGGCGCGGTGGTCGGCGAGTTCCTCGGCGCCAAGCAAGGCATGGGCCTGCTGATCTCGACCGCGCAGGGCGCCTTCAACGCCAATGGCGTGTTCGCCGCGATGATCATCCTGGCTGTCATGGCGCTGGTGGTGGAGTTCATCATCACCCGCTTCGAGAACTATGTCGTGAAGTGGCGGCCGGCGCCGTTCAACGAGCAGGGAACGTGATCGGTCAGACCAGGGGCAGCCTGACCGGTCAGGCCAGCGGCAGCCTGACCTCAACCAACAGACCGCCGGCCGCGCCATCCCCAAGGGTGACGCGGCCGCCGGCATTTTCGACGACCTCGCGTACAATGGCGAGTCCCAGCCCGCTGCCTTCCTCGGTCGAACCGGCAATACGGTAGAAGCGCTCGAAGACATGGTCTCGCTCGTCCGCCGGAATGCCAGGCCCGTCGTCGGCGACCGTCAGCACGGCTTCGCCGTCGATGGCCGCCAGCTTCACCGTGACACTGCCCTCAGCCCGGGAGTAGCGCAGTGCGTTGTCGACGAGGTTGACGATCATCTCGCGCAGCATGGTGCCGTCGCCGATGACCGGAACGGGGCCAGCCTCCTCGAGGCCGAGATCTATTTTGCGATCGATGGCCGTTGGCGCCAGGGTTTCCAGCACGTGCCGGGCGGCTTCCGCCAGGTCAATGCGGTCGGCGCGCGGCCGCCGGCTGCCTGGCTCGGCGCGTGACAGGGTCAAGAGCTGTTCGGCCAGCCGCGCCAGTTTGCCGGAACTCGCCTGCAGCGCCACCAGCGCCTCCTGGCGGGCATCGGCGGCACTTTCGCGAAGCGCATAGCTTGCCTGTGTCGACAGCAGCGCCAGGGGCGTGCGCAGCTGGTGCGCCGCATTGGCGATGAAGCGGCGTTGCGCCGCCATCTGCGCCCGCACGCGCTCCATGTAGGCGTTGAGGGCGTCGATCAGCGGGCGGATCTCGCTTTGCGCACCGGGCACTTCGACGGGGTCAAGGTCGCTGCGGTTTGGCGAGCGTACCGCATCGCGCAGCCGGATCAACGGCGCCAGGCCGCGACGCAAGCCGAGCAGCACGAACACGCCGGCAATCGCCACCAGCGCCAGTTGCTGGGCAAAGGCGCTGAACCAAAGCTGTTTGACCATGGCGTCATGGCCGGCAAGGGTGACGCCCACGGTGACTGATATTGGCGAGTCGTTGCCGGCGCCGATCACCGCATGGCCAAGGGTCAGGAGCCGCAGCTGGTGATCGCGGTAGGCGGCCTCGACACTGGCATGCTGCGGCGCTTCGGGCAGGTCGGGATATCCGGTCAGCAGCCGCCCGCCGGCTGTCTCGACGCGATAGTAGACGCTGTCGCGGTCGCCGGTGTCGAACATCTCGATCGCCGCCGGGGGCACCGTGGCATCGAGCACGCCGTCGACCATGGCGACCTGCTCGGCAATCGCCCGCGCCGATCCGACGAGCATCCGGTCGGTGACCAGGTCCGCGGTCGCCAGTGCGTTGCGCTGGCTGGTCCACAGGTTGATGGTCGCGAGCCCGGCAAGCGGCAGCACCACCCATGCCAGCAATTGCAGGCGGAGGCTGTTGATCCTCATGGCGCCAGGATCGTCACGGCGCCAAATCGTCTTGGCGCAACAGGTAGCCGAGGCCACGCAGTGTGGCGATCTGGACCCGCGACCCGTCGAGCTTCTTGCGCACGCGGTGCACGTAGATCTCGATGGCGCTGGGATCGGCGTCGGTCTCGAAATCGTAGATCGCGGCCGACAATGCCGCCTTGCTCACCGTGCGTCCGGCCTTGACCATCAATTGCTCAAGCACGGCATGCTCGCGCGGTGTCAGCGCCAGCGCCTCGCCGGCAAGCGAAAACAGCCGCGTGTTGGTGTCGAAGACGAGATCACCGCAGGCAACGACCGGCGCGGTGCGGTCATTGGCACGGCGCAATTGCGCGCGGATTCGTGCTTCGAGCTCTTCGATCTGGAAGGGCTTGGCCAGATAGTCGTCGGCGCCCTCATTGAGGCCCTTGACCCGGCCGTCGAGACTGGCGTTTGCGGTCAGCACGATCACCGGCACCCGGTTGCCGCGCGTCCGCAACATTCGCAGCACCTCCAGCCCGCTCATGCGCGGCAGCGCAAGGTCGAGGATGACAAGCGCGTGGTCACCGGCGGCGAGCGCGTGTTCGACATCCTCGCCATCATGGACGATGTCGACGACATAGTTCGCCTGACGCAGGGTCTTGCCCAGCCAATCCGCCAGCTCGCGATTGTCTTCTACAAGCAGCAACCGCATTTCTATCGCTGTCCTGGGGTGCAGGTCACCCGGATTTCCGCCACTTCTTCAACTGGCGCCGCCAAGTCGCGCCCGATTGATGATCGTGCACAAGCGATAATCTCGATCCAACCGCAAGGCAAATGTAGGAGATCCAGAAGTTCAGATGGTGCGCAATCGCTTCAAACCGAACCGTTCAGTTCGATTTCTGTTGACGCACTGTGTAGCAGATGGTGAACGCCGGCCTGGCGAGCGGTCGCGCCTGGTGATGGGCGTTATCGATTAACTATCTGATTTCAAACAGTTAAATTATGACCGCCGAGACCCTGTGTCAAATTTCAAGGCCTGGATTCGAGCCGCGGGGGAACATCTTCGTGATTGGAATCCGCGGCAGCGCGAGCCCATCTCGGGGTGGTCCGAGCGACGCGAAATTCCTCCCAAGGGCACGCCACTAGACGGACATGACAAATACTGGAGTAATTAAAATGACCAAGATCGCTCTTACCGCCGCCGCCATCCTCGTTGCCACGGGCACTGCTTTTGCCGGCAGCGACAATTATGGCTCGGCCAACGCCAATCAGCCTGCCGTCGCTGTCGACCATTCGATCACCGCTTCGGTCTCCAAGTCGACGCAGACCGTCCAGGCCCCCGCTTCGCAGGGCGCTGACCGCAACCTCTTCGGCCGCTAATCGCGACTGCCGATATCGACCCAAACTTGAACTCAGGAGTAATTAAAATGACCAAGATCGCTCTTACCGCTGCCGCCATCCTCGTTGCCACGGGCACTGCTTTTGCCGGCAGCGACAATTATGGCTCGGCCAACGCCAATCAGCCTGCCGTCACCGTCGACCAGTCGGCCACTGCTTCGATCTCCAAGTCGACGCAAACCGTCCAGGCCCCCGCTTCGCAGGGCGCTGACCGCAACCTCTTCGGCCGCTAATCGCGACTGCCGATATCGACCCAACATTGAACTCAGGAGTAACTAAAATGACCAAGATCGCACTCACCGCCGCCGCCATCCTCGTTGCCACGGGCACCGCTTTTGCCGGCAGCGACAACTACGGCTCTTACAATGCCAACCAGCCTGTTGCGAACCAGTCCGTGTCCGACATCGACACCACGCACACCGGCTCGATCCCGAAGTCCGTAAAGACGCAGGGTGATGCCAATGCCAACGTGCCGGCTCAGTCGGGTCAGGGCATCTGGGGTCGTTGATTTCTGAAGTCTGCGACCACAAAGAGCGGTGGGCCTTGCCCGCCGCTCTTGTTTTTTATGCATGAGCAGGATTTCGGCCGACGGCATCGGTGTCGGAGCGCCGATCGTAAATCGAACCAGCTGGTTCAATTTATGTTGACGAATCGTGAACGGATGGCGAGCGCTGGCTCGATGAACCGCCGCATCATGCGTCAGGCACCCTCCTTGTAAGCGTCTGAGATAAACTGATAAAACAGGGTGAGCTCAATCCCTTGGCCGACGTTCGAGGTCCCGATGCCGCGCGTGAGGGAACGTCTTCGTGATTGGAAGTCGGCGCACGAAAAACCCAGATCGAGGTTGTCCGAGCGACGCGAAATTTCCTCCCCAGGGGCACGCCACTAGACGGACAGAATCAGGAATACCGGAGTAAATAGAATGAACAGGATCGCTCTTGCCGCCGCCGCCATCCTCGTTGCCACTGGTGCCGCTTTTGCCGGCAGCGACAACTATGGTTCGGACAATGTCAATCAGCCGGCCGTCACCTCGCACGCGGTCAATGTCGACCACAGCTACACGGCTTCGACCCACAGGCAGGTCAAGCACCGCGACCTCACGCTGACGCCCGATTCGGTCCAGCCGGAATCCGGTCAGGGCAACTGGGGAAACTGACGGCTCAAGCGGATGTGCGGCGGGCTTGACCCGCCGCACCTGCCATGGACACTAGCCCAGGTCCTTCGGCCGCGGGCCCAGGTCCTTGGGCCGCAAGCAATGTGTCAGCCGGGCGGGGGACACGACGGACCAATCGCCTTTGAAGACCACCCGGGCGAGGGCTCCCGTCGGGAATTTTTCCTCAAGTCTTGCGATCGCCTTGGCGTCTGACCCCGGCCCGGCAAGCTGTCTGGCCAACTGCTCCAGGCCCGGATTGTGGCCAATTACCAGCAAGCTGCCGCTCGAAGCGTCGGTTTGACCAATCTGGCTCAGAATGTCCGCCGCTGAAGCATCGTACAGCGCCTTGAGGAATGCGACCTGGGGCGGGACGGGCAATTCCGCCGCCACAAGCCGCCAGGTGTCGCGGGTGCGCAGCGCCGCCGACACCAGCGCCAGGTCCGGCAGCCAGCCGCGCGTCGCAAGCTCGCGCCCCATCAACCGGGCTGCCTTCACTCCGCGTTCGGCCAAGGGCCGGTCGAAATCATCGAGATCAGGGTCGTCCCAGCTGGATTTGGCGTGACGAAGCAGGAGAAGCTGTTTCATCGCCGCTCTAAGCTCAAGGCGTGATGCGCGCCAGATGCTCGAGGTCGGCTTCCTCGCGCAGCGGATCCGGGGCCATCACCACCGAGGTGCCGTTGTCGGCATCGTCGGCAAAGTGGGCAAGCACGGTGCGGCCGGACTCCATGCGCGCCTTGCCTTCGGCGACCAGCCCCAGCGCCAGCGGATAGAGCCGGTGTTCGGTCTTCAGCACGCGGGCTGCCAATGTATCGGCGGTGTCGCCGACCATCACCGGCACGGCTGCCTGTGCGATGATCGGGCCGTCATCCATCTCGGAGGTGACGAAGTGCACGGTGCAGCCATGGATGCGGATGCCGGCGGCCAGCGCGCGCGCATGGGTGTCGAGCCCCTTGAAGGCCGGCAGCAGGGCAGGGTGGATATTGATCATGCGGCCCTGCCATTTCTGGACGAAGCCGGGGCTGAGGATGCGCATATAGCCGGCCAGCGCCACGATCTCGGCGTTGAAGGCGGTAAGGGCCGCGTCGATGGCGGCGTCATGCGCCTGCTTGCTGCCGTGGTCGGCACGTGAGACGACCTGCGTGGCGATGCCGCGCGCCCTGGCGATGCCGAGCCCGGCGGCATCCGCCTTATCGGAAATGACACCGACGATCTCGGCCGGGAACGACGGGTCGCTGGCCGCGGCAATCAGCGCGGTCATGTTGGAGCCGCGTCCCGAGATCAGGACAACGGTGCGTTTCCTCTGCGCGCTCATAGGCCGATCGAACCCCGATAGATGACGCCTGCGTCGCGGCGCGGCACGATGCGGCCGATCGGCGTCACCGTCTCGCCGGCTTCCTGTAGCACGGCCGCGACCTGCGCTGCCTGGCCGGACGCGACCGCCAGGATCATGCCGATGCCGCAATTGAAGGTGCGCATCATTTCTTCCGGCGCCACGCCGCCGGTCTTGGCCAGCCACGAAAACACGGGAGGAACGTCGATCGCCTCGAGGTCGAGCTCGGCCGAAAAATCCTTGGGCAGCACGCGTGGAATGTTTTCCGGGAAGCCGCCGCCGGTGATGTGGGCGAGCGCCTTGATACCATGCGTGTTGCGGATCGCCTTGAGAATCGACTTGACGTAGATGCGGGTCGGCTCGAGCAGTGCTTCGGCCAGAGTGGCCTCGTCGTTGAACGGTGCCGGATCGCTCCACGACAGACCGCTGACGGCGACGATGCGGCGCACCAGCGAATAGCCGTTCGAGTGCAGGCCGGAGGAAGCCAGGCCCAGCAGCACGTCGCCTTCGACAATGTCATCGGTGGGCAGCAATTGGCCGCGTTCGGCGGCACCCACCGCAAAGCCGGCGAGGTCGTAGTCGTTGCCGTGATACATGCCGGGCATCTCGGCGGTCTCGCCGCCGATCAGCGCGCAGCCGGCCTGGCGGCAGCCCTCGGCAATGCCGCCGACGATCGCGGCACCCTGGTCGGGATCGAGCTTGCCGGTGGCGAAATAGTCGAGGAAGAACAGCGGTTCGGCACCTTGCACGACGATGTCGTTGACGCACATGGCGACGAGGTCGATGCCGATCGTGTCGTGCTTGCCGGCATCGATGGCGATCTTGAGCTTGGTGCCGACGCCGTCATTGGCCGCCACCAGCACCGGATCGGTAAACCCGGCCGCCTTGAGGTCGAACAGGCCGCCGAAACCGCCGATCTCGCCATCGGCGCCCGGCCGGCGCGTCGCGCGCACCAGCGGCTTGATCTTCTCGACCATGAGATTGCCGGCATCGATATCGACACCGGCCTCGGCATAGGTGAGCCCGTTCTTGCGCTTGTTCACGTCGCGCTTGCTCATTTCTGGTGCCCGTTCAGCAATTTTCCTTGTCGCGGGCTCTTCGCATGAACGGTTTCTGTCCGCAAGGATAACGGCCATCTCGGCCTACAAAACCGTGGACAGCGCGCACGTACAGGCGCTCGTGATTGGCGAAAGCCAAGCTGAAGGCCGCTCCCGTGCGGGGAGATCGGCAGCTCCTCCCTTGTTGCCACCCGCCATCTTCATCATCTATCTCCGACCAAGAGGAGGTGCCAGGCATTTGACCATCCCCAACCTGATCACCATCCTGCGCCTTGTCCTGGTGCCGGCGGTGGTGCTGGCGATGCTGCAGGCGCGCTGGGACTGGGCTTTTGCCGGGTTCCTCGTCGCCGGCATTTCGGACGGCGTCGATGGCTTCATCGCCCGCCGTTTCAATCAGCAGTCCACGCTCGGCGCCTATCTCGATCCGATCGCCGACAAGCTGCTGCTGGTTTCGGTGTTCGTGGTCATGGGCCTCATCGGGCAATTGCCGCTGTGGCTGGTCGTCACCATGGTGTCGCGCGACGCGTTGATCGTCTGCGCGGTCCTGCTGTCCGCCGTCATGGCCCATCCGGTCGAGATGAAACCGCTTTTCGTGTCGAAGGCCAACACCGCCATCCAGATCGTGCTGGCGGCGGTTGTGCTGGGTGAGCTTGCCCTGTCGGTTCATCTCGACCCGCTGAGGCCGGTTCTCATATTGCTGTCCGGGGTCTTGACCGTGGCTTCGGCCGCAGCCTATCTCGTGACTTGGCTGAGGCACATGAGCTGACATGACGAAGGCTCCACTCCGGACATCCGAGACAGAAGCGGCGGCGATCGAGGCCGCGGCCGCCGACATCGCCGCGTCCGCGACCTTTCGCCGCCAGATCTTCTTCTGGCTGGCCGGCGCCGCGCTGCTGGCGCTTTTCCTCTATGTCTTCAGCGCCATCCTGCTGCCCTTCGTCGCCGGCATGGTGCTTGCCTATTTCCTCGATCCCGTTGCCGACCGGCTGCAGCGGCTCGGCCTGTCGCGTTTCATGGCGACGGTGGTCATCCTCATCACCTTCCTCATCGTGCTGGTCCTGGCCTTTGTCATCCTCATTCCGGTTCTGGCCACGCAGATGGCCGATTTCGCCGGCAAATTGCCGGAATATCTGACCCGGCTGCAAAGCCTGATCACCTCGTTCGATCCGAAATGGCTGGAGCAGAAGTTCGGCGTCAACGCCAATAGCTTGCGCGACGGGCTGAATTCGCTGCTGACCTCCGGCTTCGGTTTTGTCACCACCGTCTTCACCTCGCTGTGGAGTTCCGGCATGGCGCTGGTTTCTGTGGTCAGCCTGTTCGTGGTGACACCGGTGGTCGCCTTCTACATGCTGCTCGACTGGGACCGCATGGTGGCGGTCATCGACGGCTGGGTGCCACGCGACAACGTCCAGACCGTGCGCGCCATCGCACGGGACATCAACACCGCCACGGCAGGCTTCGTGCGTGGCCAGGGCACGCTGTGCCTGGTGCTGGGCGCCATGTATGCCACCGGGCTGACGCTGACCGGACTGAACTTCGGCATCCTCATCGGCCTGTTCGCCGGGCTGATTTCCTTCATCCCCTATGTCGGCTCGCTGACCGGGCTGGTGCTGGCCGTCGGCGTCGCCTTCGTCCAGTTCTGGCCGGACTGGACGATGATCGTCGCGGTCGCGGTCGTGTTTTTCATCGGCCAGTTCATCGAGGGCAACATCCTGCAGCCGCGGCTGGTCGGCAAGAGCGTCGGCCTGCACCCGGTATGGCTGATGTTTTCGCTGTTTGCCTTCGGCGCGCTGTTCGGCTTCGTCGGCTTGTTGATCGCGGTGCCGGCTTCGGCCGCCGTCGCCGTGCTGGTGCGGTTCGCAATAGCCCGCTATCTCGAATCGCCGCTCTACAAGGGTCGCGGCGCGGCACCTGTGCCGCAGCTTCCGGCCGATCGCGGCGGCGGCCACCGCACGCAACCGCGTCGCTGAAGTGACTGCCCAGCCAACCGACCCGCCGCGCCAGTTGCCGCTCGACCTCGGCCATGGCACCGGCTATTCGCGTGACGAACTCGTCGTCTCCGGCACCAACAACCAGGCGGTTGCGCTGGTCGACCGCTGGCCGGACTGGCCATCGCCGGTGGTGGTGCTGGCCGGTCCCGCGGGTTCTGGCAAGACGCATCTGGCCTCGATCTGGCGCGCGCGTGCCAATGCGGCGGCGGTCGACGCCAGGCGCATCGGCGACAGCATCGCCAATCTCGGCGCGCGGCCGGCGCTGATCGACGATGTCGATACCGGGACGGTTGACGAACAAGGCCTGTTCCATCTGATCAATGCGGTGCGTGGTGCCGGCTCGCAACTGCTTCTGACGGCGCGCCGCTTTCCCTCGGCCTGGGGTGTTGGCCTGCCTGATCTTGCCTCGCGGCTGAAGGCGGCTGCGACAGTCGAAATTCATGAGCCCGACGATCTCCTGCTGGCAGGCGTCATCACAAAACTCTTCGCCGACCGTCAGATCGAGGTCGAACCGCATGTCGTGCAATATCTGGTCCGCCGCATCGAGCGCTCGCTGGCGACAGCGATGCGCGTGGTGGAGCGGCTCGACCGGACCGCGCTCGAACGCAAGACGCCGATCACCAGGGCGCTGGCAGCCGAAACCGTCAGTGCCATGGATGAAGGGCAGGGCGAGTTCGAGATCTGAGCCTGAGAGGCCGGTCTCAGAGCCACATTCTGGCGATCAGAGCCACATTCTGGCGAAATGACGGACTGCGAGATAGACGGCAGAGTGAGCGGCGATATAGCCGGCGGCGACCAGCACAAACATCCCGATACTGACACGCCAGGAGCGGGAGACCACGGCGCCCGGGGCCTGCCTCGCCTGTCTGCGGCTTTCACGGTTATTCCACATCGCCAGTGCGGCGCAGGCAATTGCCCACGTCACCATGACCGGAACCGTTATGCCGGCATAGGCAAAGTAGGCCGGTCCGAAAAGCGACACCCAGGCATCGATTCCAAGCATCTGACCCCCCTGTTTGCCGAACCGCCCGCGGCTGCCGGACACACGGCCGGTGCCGCAGCAAGTGAACCGTATGGCTGCGCCGGGCATTGGGCTGTGGGGGGATGGTCGGAGTGGAGAGATTCGAACTCCCGACCCTCTGGTCCCAAACCAGATGCGCTACCAGGCTGCGCTACACTCCGAACGGTCTGTTGCCTATTCATTTCGGTGGTGCATGGCAAGTGCAAAAACCTGCGAGAGCAAAAACCTTGCCGCCGTGCGCATTGCGCAGTAATGACGGGCGAAGGGTGGCGATGCTGCCTTGCACAACAACGAGGTGGCCATGTCCGCGCGCATTTTCAGCCCAGCCAAAACCGCGATGCAGTCCGGCAAGGCCAAGACCGGTTACTGGGTGCTGGAATTCGATCCCGAGTCGCGCAAGAAGATCGACCCGCTGATGGGCTATACGACGTCGGCAGACATGAGAAGCCAGATCAGGCTTAGCTTCGACACGCGCGAAGAGGCGGTCGCCTACGCCGAAAAGCAAGGGCTCGCTTTCCGCGTCGAAGAGCCGAAAGAGACCAAGCGCCGCCAGATTTCCTATGCGGAGAATTTCCGCTATGACCGCAGGACGCCCTGGACGCATTGAACGGCGCCCGGCGCCAGAATATCCAGCCGGCCCAAGGGCCGGCCAGCGGTCCCGTAGCTCAGCTGGATAGAGCACCGGCCTTCTAAGCCGATGGTCACAGGTTCGAATCCTGTCGGGATCGCCAAAGCCTTTCGGTCCGTTCCGGACACATAGGTTACGGTTTATACCGGAGACACGGGCTTTCAGAGAGCGGTATCAGGCCTCGTGCGCTCAGACCGCCGCCGCCAGAAGCAGCGTTACCCCCAGGACCGTCGACGCATAGATCGTCGCTAGGAGCACGATCGGCCGAGGATACTCGGTGGGTGTTGCGAGGCTGGTTATGTCGGGACCCCGAAATGTTTCGGTGCCGGGCGACGGGACGTCGGCGGCGGTGGCAGCGTTGTCATTGCAAGCGCGCACAGAAAGGCGCTGGATTATATCGGCGGCGATCAGAGGATCGTCCGCCACCAATTTCGACCAGTCCGAAACAATGCCGATTTCATGTTGTGACATCGCGCGCCTCCCATTTACGGCCTAACAGCGATGTCTAAATTATGTTCCACTAATAGTTTCGCGAGGCGGACCGCTCTTTGTCACTGCGGTCTTCTGATCGATGAAAACCACGCCCGCTGCCTCCAAGCCTCGACGGATGGCAGCCAGCTTGGCGGGACTGGGAATCCTTCGCCCGCTCTCAAAACTGCCAATCGTTCCTTCGCTGAGGCCGCACTTCGCGGCGAGTCGCACCTGCGACCACTTCAGGATCGCTCGTGCAGCTCTGCACTGCTGGGGTGTAAGGGGTTGGGTCCCTGAGACGGTGGCGCTTCGCTTGTTCACATCCTGACGGTCCTTCGCTTCGGTGGGACACGGCTTTGCACCAGGCCCGCCTTGTCCAGATCCACCGTGACCATTGTCCCGAGCGACACCGTGACCTTGTCGCCGTCGATCCGCGTAACGTCGCCGGATAATTCCATCTGCTGGCCCCTGGTCAGCCTGGTTGCCGGATCAATGACCGAATGCGGAAGACCGGGGATCGACACGCTGACGCGGTCCTTCGTGACGCGCTTCAGCACCGTCGCCATGACCGCCACCTCGTCGCCGACTTTATTGCCATGCTCTGATTCTGGGGCGGCATCTGCCGGCGTCAAGGATTAGCTGCGTCTGATATAGAAAAGTCCGCGGGCGTGGCTCGGCGCCAGCGTATTATTTCGTTACTCGGCCTTTTCGGAACCTTCCCGCGCACGGCGCGTTCGGCCCGCTGTATTCGCGGACCCTCATATAAAAGTGGACAGGCGGGAGGCAAACAAGGGTGGGGAGGAGTGTTGCCATGTCGAAGCGAGAAATAGGGATATCTTCGGCCCTCGATCGGCGCATTGCCGATCTCAGGGCCAGGATGCAGGACGCCCGGATCACGGAATACGAAATGAAGACCTTTCAAAAAGTGGCTTCAGCCATGGGAGGCGACGGAGGCTCCCTGCGTCTCGATGCCGACGACCTGATCGCGGCATCCTTTGTCGTCGATGCGCTGGGTGAACCGACGCTCAACTGACGACGGGCGATCTGGCTTCGCGCGCCGTTTTGCCCTTGCCCGGCCGGCAATTGGCCCACGCCTTCACACTTTGAAACAGGATGGCTGCTTTCCAGCGGCCGTCCTGTGGCGTCTGCCCAAGCGTCTGTCGCAAGTCATAGGCAGGGGCTGGTTGGCCGGTGGATTTGATTCCGCCGCCGACATCGAATTGGAGGGAAAGTCTTATCAATTTGTTTGGGTTGGTGCGTCATAGTAGCGACGGCTAACGGAGTGGACGCGATGAAGCTCGATCTGTCGCCGACGAGCTGGGGCAGGGTGATCGCTGTCACGGCAGTCGGTACGGCATTCTTCATTGCCGTGGCGTTCTTCGTCGATTCCTTCAATTTTCCCTATCTTTCGCCCGAGGCCGTGTGGCGGGCGCAGATGACCGACCTGATGCTGCCTTTGGTGCTGGGCGGCTCGTTTCTGTTTTTCCTGATGTGGAAGATTCGCCAGCTGGCCATCGCGCAGCGCGATCTCAGCGTCATCGCCGCGACCGACAGCCTGACGGCGGTGCTGAACCGTGGCGCCTTCTCGATGCTGGTCGAAGCCTATCTCGAGCAGACCCGCAAGCAGGAGCAGACCCGTTCGGGGGCGCTGCTGATCATCGACGCCGACCACTTCAAGTCGATCAATGACCGCCTGGGCCATGATTGCGGCGATCAGGCCCTCAAACTGATAGCGCAGGCGATCAAGGGGCAACTGCGTGGCAGCGATATCGTCGGCCGCATCGGCGGCGAAGAATTCGGCGTGTTTCTGCCCGGCGTGGATCCCTCGCAATCCTGGGTGGTTGCCGAAAGCATCCGCCGGCGTATCAGGGAGATGGAATTCTCACCCGGCGGCAGGCCTTGTCCGCTTTCCGTCAGCATCGGCGGCACAAGCTTTACCGGCCCGATCACCTATGAGGAAATTTTCTCCGCTGCCGACAGAAGGCTTTACACGGCCAAGTCGAACGGACGCGATCAAGTCAGCTTCGATCCGGCCGGAACGTCTCCGGCGCCTGCGCCCGGCGTCGCCACCGTGCATTGATGGCAGAAACTTGCAGAAGGCTGATCGGGAAGCTCTCGAAACAGACGCTCCTTCTATGTTTCCAAATGCTTATAATCAGCCGCAAGGAATCCGATCCTTACGGATAGCATGCCGGCTCGATGGGCCATGGACTGCAACCGCTTGCCGGTATACTCCCCCGCGTTGGCGATTTTCGTTGTCGGCAGAAACGGTTTTGACTCTGAGTTTCCAAGCGTTCCGGCCGACAGCGATCATGATTTTTGATGCTGGCGAACATATGCGGAAACGGTCAGGTAAACACAGCTATTATGATCCATTTGTTCAACGGCTTTCAGGACCCCTTCGGTGGCAGTGACCTTGAAGCTCTGGAACTGTACCGGTTGTTGAGTGTCGATTCCGAGGTGCATCTGTGGGCAACCTCCTCCAGCGTGTCCGGCGAGTTGATGCGGAATTTCCCGATTCGCCGCGTCTCGCTGTCGAAGTGGGATGTACCGAATGGCGGTACCTACGTCTTTCTCGGCTCTCATTGGCGCAACAAGATATGGCCTTACCTGATCCCGCGGCCGCGCCGGCTGATCTATGTCTTCAATACCTTTCACCCGAAAATCATCTCGCTGACGAGACGCATGCCCCGCATGCTGAACTGGCCCGACGCCGAACTGGTGCTGATTTCCGATTTTCAGAGACGGATGCTCCAAGTCGATGGCACCGTGCATCCGTCTCCGATCGATATCGAACGTTTTTCACCACGGCGTCTGGGTTCGGATCGTCCCTTCACCGTCGGACGCTTGAGCCGCGATGGGCCGGGCAAACATCATCCCGATGACATACCCCTCTACAAGACATTGCTGGCCGAAGGTACAGCCTTGCGGATACAGGGAGGGATAGGGCTCAAGGACAGCCTCATGCCGCATCCGCAACTCGAACTGTTCCCACCCGGCCAATTTTCCGCCGAAGAGTTTCTGCAGACGCTCGACGTGTTTTATTATCGCACCGGTTGGCATATGGAAACCTTCGGTCGCGTGGTGTTCGAGGCGATGGCCTGCGGGTTGCCCGTGGTCTGCCATTCATATGGCGGTTATTCCGACCATATCAGGCATGGCGAAAACGGTTTCTTGTTCGAAACGACGCAGCAGGCGGCGCGCATCCTGGCCGATCTCAAAGCCGACCCGGCGCTGCGGGCGGCAGTGGGCCTCAAGGCACGGCAGACCGTCGAGCAGACCTATTCTTCCCAAGCTGTGCGACAGAGGCTGGATTTCTACCTGCGTTAGCTGCACGTCATCCTTTGGGCCATGGGACATCCTTGGCGCAACAACATGCCCGCTGTCATCGATCTCGACATCGCGCTAAAGCAGGCACGCAAAGCGGACGAATGGGGCCGACAGCCAGCGGCGTGCCACAGACTGGGCAGGACTTCTTATCGATGACTTTGATGGGCGCGGCGGCACTGCTGATCCTGATCCTGACTTACGCCGGTGTCGCCATTGGCCGCATCCCCGGCCTGCGCCTCGACCGGGCAGGGATCGCGCTTCTCGGCGGGGCCGCGATGATCGCCATCGGCGCGCTCAGCATGGAGGATGCGTACCGGGCGATCAATTTCGATACCATCACGCTTCTGCTCGGCATGATGATTGTGGTGGCGCATTTAAAAGTGTCGGGCGCCTTTCGTGGCCTTGGCGCCGTCGCCATCGAGCACGCGCATGCGCCCTTCATGCTCTTGGTGATGGTGACGCTGCTGACCGGCGTGTTGTCCGCCTTCCTGGTCAACGACGCCATCTGTCTCGTCATGGCGCCGATCGTCGTCCACGTCACCCGTGTGATCAAGCGCAACCCGATCCCCTATCTGATCGCCACCGCCACCGCGTCGAATTGCGGCAGCGTCGCAACCATCACCGGCAATCCCCAAAACATGGTCATCGGTGCACTGTCGGGCATTTCCTATCCGGCCTTTTCGGCAGCGCTGGCTCCGGTCGCCCTGTTCGGCCTCGTCGCGGTCGTTGTCATCATCCGCATTGTCTTCCGGGCCGAATTCGCCCGCACCGTCCAACTGACGCCCGAGGTCTCGCGTGGCCGCATGCACAAGGGGCAGGTGCTGAAGGCGGTGGTGGTCTGCATCGGGCTGGCAATTGCCTTCTTCGCCGGCGTGCCCGTCGCCAAGGCAGCACTCATCGGCGGCGCCATCCTCTTGCTCACCCGGGCCATCAAGCCGGAGCGCATCTACCGCGAGATCGACGGTCCGCTGCTGTTCATGTTCGCCGGTCTGTTCGTTGTCGTCGCCGGCGCTGAAAAGACGCTTCTTTCGCCCGACATGATCGCTTCGGCCAGGAACCTCGGGCTGGACGACGTCTGGCGCTTGTCCGGCTTCACCGCGGTGCTTTCCAACATCATGAGCAATGTTCCGGCCGTGCTGGCGCTGCGGCCCTTCATACCCGGCCTCGAAAACCCCGAGCGCGCCTGGCTGGTCGTCGCCATGAGCTCGACGCTGGCCGGCAATTTCACGCTGCTGGGTTCGGTCGCCAACCTGATCGTCGCCGAACAGGCGCGGGCCGCCGGCACGACGCTGTCGTTCGGCGCTTTTTTCAAGGTCGGCTTGCCTTTGACGCTGATAACGCTGGCCGCCGGCACCGCATGGCTGGCTTTCGGTTTCTAATGCATGTCGCCCAAAAGTGGCCCCGGTTTTGGGCCAACGACATGCATAAAACCAAAGGCTTAAAGCGCGTCGCGCTTTAGACCTGACTGCCTGAAAGTCGCGCCCGCACCAGCGTCGCCGCGGCGCGTCCGGCCGCTTCGATGTAATCGGGGTTGCGGTGGATCAGCATGATCGAAAAGCAGCCGTCGATCAAAAGCACGATCTCGCGCCCCAGGGTTTGCGGCTCCGCGACGCCATGGTCCGACAGGGCGCCGGCCAGCCATGTTTCGAAATTCAGCTTGTGCCGCGCGCCCACCTTGACCGCCGGATGTCCGGGCATCGAGGCGAGTTCGGCGGCCGTGCGCAGGAAGCCGCATCCTTTCCATTTCGGGTGGCGAGCGGACCTCGCCAGATTGGTGAAGATCGCCTCGACCTTGCGATCCGCGCCGCCTTCGGCAGCCTCGAACCAGCCGGCCATCCGCTTCAGATTGGGTTGGTCGCGGCCGTCGAGATAGGCGGCGATCAGGTCGTCCTTGCTCTTGAAATGGTAGTAGAGCGTGCGCTTGGTGAGACCCGCTTCCTCGGCAACGGCATCGACGCTGACACGACCGATTCCTTCTGCATAGAAGAGCCTGGTCGCGGCATCGACAATGCGTTTGCGGGTAGGGCTCTGCGTGTCGGGCATAAGCCTATGTATACCGACTAGTGAATATACACAAGCGACAAAGGGCATAGTCTTCCTTCCATCAGCATGATGGAGAAGGAACAGCCAAATGACAGATCTTGTCCTTAGCGAAACCCGGGATGGGATTGCCATCCTCACCCTCAACCGGCCGGAGAAACTCAACGCGCTGAACTATGCCCTGATCGACCGCCTGCTTGCGGTCCTTGACGACATGGAAGTCGATGACGGCGTCCGAGCGGTCATTCTGACCGGAGCAGGGGAGCGGGCGTTTTCGGCGGGGGGCGACATTCACGAGTTCTCGGCCAGCGTGGCGCTTGGCGTCGGTGTCGCGATGCGGGATTTCGTCATGCGCGGGCAGCGGCTGACGGCGAGGCTGGAAGCCTACCGCAAGCCCATCATCGCCGCCGTCAACGGCATTGCCTTTGGTGGCGGCTGCGAAATCACCGAGGCCGTACCGCTCGCTATCGCCAGTGACCGCGCTTTGTTCGCCAAGCCGGAAATCAACCTCGCAATGCCGCCGACCTTTGGTGGAACCCAGCGCTTGCCGAGGCTCGCGGGGCGCAAGCGGGCGCTCGAACTGCTGTTGACCGGCGACTGGTTTGCGCCGCCGCGGGCGCTTGAACTGGGTCTCGTCAACGAGGTTGTGCCGCATGCCGAGTTGATGCCGGCGGCATTTGATCTGGCCAGGCGTATCCTGCGGCACTCCGATCTGGCGATTGCCGGCATCCTCACGGCAGTGGCGCGCGGCCTCAACCAGAGCATCGCCGAAGGTTTGCTGGTCGAGGCCGAGCAGTTTGCCCGCGTGGCCCCGACCGCTGATCTGCGCGAAGGGCTGAATGCCTGGATTGCACGCCGCGAGCCGGGCTATGACGGCTCGTGGACACATATCGCGCGTCCCGACGAGGCCAGGCGAGCCTGAAGCGGGTCGCTGGAATTCCTCAGGCGACCCGCTTCAGGTCTTTGTTTTTATGCGTGTCGTTCTCCCAAAACCGAGGTTACTTTTGGGCGACATGCACTCGTCGGAGCTGGATCAGGGCGCCACCACCAAACGGCCCTTCATGTTGGGGTGAAAGCGGCAGAAGTAGTCGACCGGTCCCGCCGTCTTCAAAGTCAGGCTTGCGGATTTCTTCGGCGGGATCATCACTTCCCAGCCGCCTTTCACGGTTGCCGTGTGGGCGAACACATCCTTGTTCACCCACTCGATCGTGTCGCCGACCTTTGCCTCGACGGTGGCCGGAGAGAACACCAGCCTGTCGATGGTGACCTGGATGGTTTCGGCTTGCGCCGGCACGATCCCGACGGCGAGCGTCAACGCAATCCACAGATGGTGGTTCTGCATGCTCCCGGTCCTTACTTGAGCATGCCGGCGACGTGTTCGGCGTGCTGCTCATGGCCCTGGAATATCTTCAAGCCGGTTTCCAGCAGGCTTTTCAGCTCGGCATTCTGCGCCGACGGGATCAAAAGGGTTTCGAGCGCGCCGTTGACCTGCTTGTGATAGGCGACCTCATTGTCGACATAGGCCTTGTCGAAGGCAGCGCCGTGGAGTTTGGCGAGCTTGGCCCGCTCCTCCGTCGCAGCTTTGGTCAGCGCCTTGCTGGTGGGGTTGTCTTCCGGGGTGACCTTGAGCTTCTTGACCAGGTCGAGCGCCTGAACATTTACAGCCTCGTGATCGCGGACCATATCCTTGGCGAAATCGACAACCTCCTTGTTCTTCGATTTGTCGATGGCCAGCTTGGCCGCTTCGATGTCGATGACCCCGGCCGTGTAGGCGATATGGGCGATCTGCGGATCGGTCGGCTTGTCGGCGGCTTGTGCGAACGGCGCGGTGCCGAGCAGCAGCAGGGCGGCGAGCGCAGCAGTGTGTCGGATAGACATGGCATCTCCTTCGCCGGGACGCTGAAATCGTCCCGGACAGTGTTTTTCGGTTGACGGTCATTGGATGCTGGTCAGCGGCAAACGTTCCCGCTGAAATGAACTGAAATCCGCTGAGGCTCAGCTTTCCAGCCCGAGCCGTCGCATCACGGCGCTGGTCAGTCGTTCGCAACGCCGGCCGGCGAAGGGGAAGGCGTCGAGCAGCACCGGCCCGATCTGGTCGTCCAGCGCCTTGCGGACAAGGGCGCGGGCGCGGTGCAGCCTTGTCTTGACGGTTTGCGGCCGCACGCCGAGGAGGTCGGCGGTCTCTTCGATGCTCAGCCCCTCGATCACCCGCGCCACGAACACCGTCCGGTAGACGTCGGGAAGGCTGTCGGTGGCCTGTTCGACCAGTTGGAGGATCTGCCGTTGCGCCATTGTCCGTTCCGGATCGTCGCTGGGATTGAGGGGAAACCGGATGATCTCGGCTTGCGGATTTTCCGGCAGCGCCACCGTTTTGCGTCTTTTGCGCAGCCGGCCGAGCGCCTCGTTGATGACGATGCGCGATAGCCATGTGGCGAGCGAGGAGTCGCCGCGAAACGCATCGAGATGGGCGAAGGCCTTGACGTATGCCTCCTGCACGATGTCCTCGGCCTCGCTGTCATTGCGCACGACGCCGCGCGCGATCCGGTAAAGCCGCTGATTGTGTGTCTTGATGATGGTGCGGAAGGCGTCGCCGTCGCGCGCCAGCGCGCGGTGCACAAGCTGCATCTCGCCTGGCACAGCGGAAGGCACGGCCGTCAACACAGCAGGCATGGCAAGTTTCCTCAACCCAATCTCCGAACCAGGATCTCGATTGGGAGATTGGACGCTGTCGCCGGCAAAAGGTTCCCGAAGATTTTCTGCCGGGTCCGGCGGCCGCTACACTACAGTGCGAGCGAAGGCTTGTCAGGCAGCCTGCAGGCGCGCCGTGGCCGCCAACAGATCGGTCTGGGTGATCAGCCCGAGAATCCGCTTGTCGTCGTCGACGATGATGACCGCATGGCTGCGGCCGTCGGTGAGGACGGGCAGCAGACCCATGGCGGCGACGCCGGCGGCGGCTGTTGCCGCGGGCGTTAAGACGGATCCAACCGTCCCCGAGGCCTGGGTGAGTTCGCGCAACCCCACCGTGCCTGCCAGCCTGGCTTCCGCATTGACGACCGGCAAGGTGCGGATGTTGTGGTCAAGCAGCAATTGGCGCGCCGCCTCGGTGGAGGTGTGAGCATCGACCGAGATCACATCGCGCGACATGATGTCCTCGCACAGAAGGGTCTTGTGCGCGCGCACCATCGCCTGCAATTCGACCTGCCGCAGCAGCCGGTCGAGATCGTTGCGATCGATATCGAACGTCTCGTCGAGTGCGCCAAGCGCGGCATCGATGTCTTCCGACCGAAAGCCCACGCGCAGCTGCGCCGGCAGATCGCCGGTGCCGTGGCTGTTTGCCGGCGCCGCAACCGGCACATGCGGATAATTGCGCCGGGCCAGCCTGTGGAAGCCGTAGCCGAGCGCCACCAGCAGGATCGAGTTCAGCGCCACCGGCACGAATGGAAACAGGAAGCCGGCGCTGATCACGGCAGGCCCTCCCAGCACCGCGGTCAGCGCGGCCGCTCCGCCCGGCGGATGCAGGCAGCGCGTGAACGACATGGCGGCGATGGCCAGTGCCACCGCGATGCCGCTGGCAAGGGCGGTTTCGTGGATGAAATGCGCCACGATCACGCCGACCAGTGCCGATATCGTGTTGCCGCCGATGATCGACCATGGCTGTGCCAGCGGACTGGCGGGCACGGCGAACAGCAGCACCGCCGACGCCCCCATCGGCGCCACCAGCAGCGGCACGTGCGGGCCGTTGCCGAGCACAAGGCTGGCGATCACACCGGTGAGTGCAATGCCGATCGTCGCGCCGATACAGGCGACGAGACGCTCGCGCAGCGTCGCGCCGGCAAGAATGGGAACAAAAAGGCGGAAAGCCATGGGGTCGAAAACTCTGCCGATATTCCAGGGGAAGTCGAAAATGTGCTGATCGCACCGCAATGACGCGGCATCGTTGAATTTGAAAGCCAAACTGATCCGGGAAACTGCAATTTGAGGGAATAGAATTCCGCTACGCAGCCGCCGCCGCGGTCAGGCCGCGCGAAATGTCGGCCTTCAGGTCGTCGACGTCCTCGAGGCCGATCTGCAGGCGGATCAATGGACCCTCATAGGGGGCCTTCGCGACAACGCGGTCGCCGAGCCAGACCGGCACGGCAAGGCTCTCATAGCCGCCCCAGGAATAGCCGAGGCCGAAGATTTGCAGCGCGTCGAGAAAGGCGTGCTGCTGCTTTTGTCCGCCGCCGGCAAGCACGATGGAAAAGATGCCGCTCGATCCGGAGAAGTCCCGCTTCCACAGTTCGTGGTCCGGGTGGCTGGGCAGGGCCGGGTGGAGCACGCGCGCCACGCCCTTCTGGCCTTCGAGCCAGGAGGCGATGGCAAGCGTGCTGCGCTGATGGTGTTCAAGGCGCACGCCCATGCTGCGCAGGCCGCGCAGCACCTGGTAGACGTCGTCGGGCCCGGCGCAGCAGCCAAGCGTGCAGAAGCTTTCATAAAGATGCGTCCAGCAGCTCTCATTGGCCGACACCGTGCCAAGCAGCACGTCGGAATGGCCGGCCGGGTATTTGGTCGCCGCATGGATCGAGATGTCGACACCGTGGTCGAGGGGGCGGAAATACAGTGGCGTCGCCCAGGTATTGTCCATCATGACGATGGCGCCCGCGGCGTGCGCCGCCTTGGCGATGGCTGGGATGTCCTGCACCTCGAAGGTGTTGGAGGCCGGTGATTCCGTGAACACCACCTTGGTGTTGGGCTTGATCAACGCCGCGATGCCGGCGCCGACATGGGGGGCGTAGTACTCGACCTCGACGCCCAGCCGCTTCAGCATCGTGTCGGCGAAGTTGCGGGTCGGATGATAGACGGTATCGACGATCAGCAGATGGTCGCCGGCCGACACGAAGGCGAGCAGCGGTACCGTCACCGCCGCAAGGCCCGACGGCACCAGGATCGTGCCTGCCGAACCTTCCAGCGCGTCTATGGCGTGGGCGAGCGCATCGGTCGTCGGCGTGCCGCGCGTGCCGTAAGTGTATTTCTGGGTGCGAGCCGCCATTGACGCCGCGTCGCGAAAAAGCACGGTCGAGGCATGCACCACCGGCGGATTGACGAAGCCGAAATAGTCGTGCGGATTGTTGCCCGAATGGGCAAGCCGCGTGTTGATGCCCATCCCGCCGCTAAAGTGCTCGCCGTCTTTCGCCATTCTGCGTCGCCTTGTTTGACAAGCCGCTAGCCATAGTGCGGCGGCATGGACCGTGCAACAGCCACCGTCCGCCAGGAGATGGACTTCGAATATGCCAATTCGTCGCGGCAAAAACAGCGATGCGGGGACAGGATATCAAAACGAAAAACCCGCCTGTGCGGCGGGTCATCGGCGCAAATCAGCACCATGGACGAAAATGTATCATAGCTGAGGGCAGGCTGTCAAGAAAAAATTCCTATCGCGAAAAGGCGGTCTTTGATTGACCTGCGTTCGGAGCCCTCATCTCCGCCGATCGGCTATTGTGGGCGGCTGCGGAAGGTATATGATTGTCGGCTAATATTAATCGCCGGATTGCTTCGATCAGATGCTGCCGGATGGTTGCTGCCGGTTGACCTCTGGTCCTCCACGATCCGGATCGCGCTCACCAAGCGTGAGCGCGGCAAGGGAGGAATGCCATGCCGGACGTCAAATGGGCCATGAAGGCGCGCGAATTCATCAACTGCAACTGCGCCTATGGCTGCCCGTGCCAGTTCAACGCCATGCCGACATACGGGTTCTGCCAGGCGGTCGCCGGCATGGAAATCGAAAGCGGCCATCACGGCGACACCAAGCTCGACGGATTGCGGTTCGTCGGGATTTTCAGCTGGCCCGGCGCCATACACCAGGGCGGGGGCGAAGCCGCGGTGATCATCGACGAGAGGGCGACGGAAGCCCAACGTGGCGCGCTGCTTCGCATATTGGGCGGTCTGGATACCGAACCGGGTGCAACGATATTCCAGGTCTTTTCGACCACGCTGGAGAAGTTCCACGACCCGATCTTTGCGCCGATCGAATTCAACATCGACGTCGACGCGCGAACCAGTCAGCTGCATGTCGAGGGTATAACCGACGGTCGTGGCGAGCCGATCCGGAATCCGGTCACCGGCGCTGCCCACCAGGCGCGCATCGACCTGCCGCACGGCTTCGAATACGCGATCGCCGAGGTCGGGCGCGGCTGGACAAAGGCGACGGGCCCGATCAAGTTCGAGCTGGCCGATACGCACAGCCATTTCGCCAATCTGCATCTCACGCAGAGCGGCATCGTGCATTGACCTGATCCAATGGGCGACACGGCCCTCGAGGCGGTGCTGCGGCGCGATCGCGCGGTCGTGATGGCCGCGCTCGTGGTGATTGCCGTGCTCGCCTGGGCCTATGTGCTGTGGCTCGCCACCGACATGGTCATGCCCGGCTCCGCCTTGCCGGACAGCGGAGGCGGTGACATGGCCGGAATGGACATGTCGAATATGGACGGGTCGAACATGGGTATGGGCGGCATGGATATGGGCGCCGCCGTGGCGCCAGGCATCCGGGCCTGGGCATTGGCCGATTTCGCTTTCACCTTCACGATGTGGGCGGTGATGATGGTCGGCATGATGACGCCTTCGGTCGCACCGATGTTGCTGCTCTATGCCGGTGTCGGCCGCAAGGCGCGGGCGGATGGCAGGCCCATCGCTTCGACGGGATGGTTTTTTGCCGGCTACCTCGCCGTCTGGGCCGTCTTCAGCCTCGTGGCGACCGGTGCGCAATGGCTGCTCGCCCGTCTTGCCTTGCTCGACCCCTCGATGGCGACCGGCAGCGCGGTCCTCGGCGGCCTCGTCCTGATCGCCGCCGGTCTCTATCAATGGACGCCGATGAAGGGCGTCTGCCTGCGCCAATGTCAGGCCCCGATCGCGTTCCTGGCCGGCCATGGCGGATTCCGCTCCGCTCCGCTCGGCGCGCTCCGGCTGGGCATCGATCACGGCGCCTACTGTCTGGGGTGCTGCTGGGCGCTGATGGCTCTGCTGTTCGTCGGTGGCGTCATGAACGTGCTGTGGATCGCCGGCATCGCCATCCTCGTCCTGCTGGAGAAGACGGTGCCGACCGGGCAGCTGATTCCGCGCGTTTCAGGCGCGTTGATGGCTGGCATCGGGACCTGGATCGTCTTTCAAGCCTCTTGAGAACAGTCTTCGTCTGCGACCTGTATTGGACTGCAGCCGCCAGTAAATCGTCAGAAGACAATCTTGGGACATGGTAGTTCGCCCCACGCGGAGGTCAACAACCACGAGGTATTTGCCCGGGATGGATTTCGCTGCCGCGGCCGGTATCGGCCCCGCGTTGGCGTTGCATCAGCTTTGCCGCCTTTATTGGCCCCTGCTGACTAATTCGCGGGCGTGTTTGTCTGTAAATCAGGCATTTACGGCAATCGGTTTTCAAACTCTTCGGGTTTGGGTCATTTCCCTTGACCTCACAGGAATTATCGCCTTCGATGACATTTGTGAATGGGAGGCGGCGCGTCGGTTACGATGCGGGGTTTCGGGATGGGCCGGGATGAAGCCGCGTTCACACGGGAGAAAAAAATCAGGATTTACTCCTGAAAAACAGAGAAAAGGGTCTGTGGGTCATGAAACACATTGCTATCGGCATTCTAGGCGCCGCCACGCTTGGATTGATGGCGTCCGCCGCGTCGGCGGCCACGCTCGACACCGTCAAGGCGAAGGGCTTCATCCAGTGCGGCGTCTCCACCGGCCTGGCCGGCTTTTCGGCGCCGGACGACAAGGGTGACTGGCAAGGCATCGATGCGGATTTCTGCCGCGCTGTCGCGGCCGCCGTCTTCGGTGACGGCTCCAGGGTCAAGTTCACGCCGCTCAGCGCCAAGGAGCGGTTTACCGCGCTGCAGTCGGGCGAGATCGACATCCTGTCGCGCAACACCACCTGGACCATCAACCGCGATACGGCACTCGGCCTGAATTTCATCGGCGTCACCTATTATGACGGCCAGGGTTTCATGATCAACGCCAAGAAGCTGCCGGGTGTCAATTCGGCATTGCAGCTCTCGGGCGCAGCCGTCTGCGTGCAGAGCGGCACCACCACCGAGCTGAACCTCGCCGACTACTTCAAGGCCAACAAGATGGAGTACAATCCCGTCGTCTTCGAAAAGCTGGAAGAGGTCAACGCCGCCTATGATGCCGGCCGCTGCGACGTCTACACCACCGATCAGTCGGGCCTCTATGGCATACGCCTGACGCTGGGATCGCCGGCCGACCATGTCGTGCTGCCCGAGATCATCTCCAAGGAGCCGCTCGGACCTGCCGTTCGCCAGGGCGACGACCAGTGGTACCACATCGTCAAATGGACCTATTTTGCGCTGCTGCAGGCTGAAGAGCTCGGCATCACCAAGGCCAATGTCGATGAGATGAAGAACTCGGCCAGCCCCGAGATCAAGCGCGTTCTCGGCCAGGAAGCCGACACCAAGATCGGTACCGATCTCGGCGTCTCCAATGACTGGGTGGTCAACATCGTCAAGGCCGTCGGCAATTATGGCGAAATGTTCGAGCGCAATGTCGGCTCGGGCAGCCCGCTGAAGATCGCGCGCGGCATCAACGCGCTGTGGACCAAGGGCGGCCTGCAATACGCGCCGCCGATCCGCTGATCGAAATGTGATCCGGGAGGCAGATCATCTGCCTCCCGGTTTCTCTTTCCAGGGGACGGTCGAATGGCATCGCAGGACGTACTTCGCGAGGAGCCCAGCCGCGGCTCCTTCATCAACGATCCGAAAATCCGGGGCATATTCTTCCAGGTGCTGGTCGTCGTGCTGCTGGTGGCGGGCGTCTGGTGGATTGCCCACAACGTCATCGACAACCTGACGCGGTTGCGCATCGCTTCAGGCTTCGGCTTCCTCAAGGGCCGCGCCGGCTTCGATATCAGCGAGAGCGCGATCGCCTATTCGTCGGATTCGACCTATGGCCGCGCCATTCTGGTCGGCCTCCTCAACACGGTCATCGTCGCCATCGTCGGCATCATCACCGCGACAATCATCGGCTTCGTCATCGGCATCGGCCGGCTCTCGAAGAACTGGCTGATCAGGAAGATCTGCACCGTCTATGTCGAGGTCTTCCGCAACATCCCGCCGCTGCTGGTCATCTTCTTCTGGTATTCCGGCGTGCTGGCCGTGCTGCCGGCGCCACGCGACAGCATCAATTTGCCGTTCGGCTCCTTTCTCAACCAGCGCGGTTTCTATTTTCCACGCGCCGTATGGGGCGACGGTTCATGGCTGATTTTCGTCGCCCTGCTCGTCGGCATCGCCATGGCGTGGTTCGTCGCGCGCAAGGCGCGGCAACGGCAGATGGCGACCGGCCAGCAATTTCCGGTGTTTTGGACATCCGCGGCGCTGATCGTCGGGCTGCCGCTGCTCGCCTATGCGCTGAGCGGCTTTCCCCTGAGCTTCGATTACCCCAAGCAGTCGACTTTCAACCTGACCGGCGGCTTTCAGGTCCGGCCGGAGTTCCTGTCGCTTTATCTGGCGCTGTCCTGCTATACCGCCGCCTTCATCGCCGAGATCGTGCGTGCCGGCATCAGGGGTGTCAGCGCGGGCCAGACGGAAGCCGCCGGAGCGTTGGGATTGCGTTCCGGATCGATCCTGCGGCTGGTCGTCGTGCCGCAGGCCATGCGCATCGTCATTCCGCCGCTGACCAGCCAGTATCTCAACCTGACCAAGAACTCGTCGCTGGCCATCGCCATCGGCTATCCGGACCTGACGGCGACCGCCGGGACAGTGCTGAACCAGACCGGCCAGGCCGTCGAGGGCGTGGTGATCATGATGGTGATCTATCTCGCCATCAGCCTTCTGACCTCGCTTGTGATGAACTGGTTCAACGCCAAGATGGCGCTGGTGGAGAGGTGAGGTAAGGACATGCAAGAACATGATATGTCCTGGGTGCGCACCGAAATGGTGCTGGCGCAGCCGGCGCCCGCCAGCGTCACCGGCCTCGGCGCATGGGTGCGCAAGAACCTGATCGCGTCTACCGGCGACACGATTTTGACAATCGTCGGCATCGCCCTGGTGGCGATGATCCTGCCGCAAATCATCAATTGGGCGTTCATCAACGCCGTGTGGACGGGGCCGGACCGGACCGTATGCGCCACGGTGGCGCAAGGCGGCATCCAGCCGGATGGCTGGACCGGCGCCTGCTGGGCTTTCGTCAATGCCAAGTTCGGCCAGTTCATGCTCGGCCGCTATCCCATCGAGGAGCGCTGGCGGCCGATCCTGGTCGCCATCCTGTTCGTGGCGCTGCTGGTGCCGATGCTGATGCCGAAGGTGCCACGCAAAGGGCTGAATGCGGTTCTGCTGTTCTTCGTGCTGCCGATCGTCGCCTTCGTCCTGCTGGTCGGCGGCATGTTCGGCCTGCCGCATGTCGAGACCTCGCTTTGGGGCGGGCTCTTGGTAACGCTCAGCCTGTCCTTCGTCGGCATTGCCGTGTCGCTGCCGCTCGGCATCGTGCTGGCGCTCGGCCGCCGTTCCAAGATGCCGATCATCAAGACGCTGTGCGTCGTCTTCATCGAGACGGTGCGCGGCATCCCGCTGATCACCGTGCTGTTCTTCGCCAGCGTCATGCTGCCGCTGTTCCTGCCGGAGGGCGTTTCGTTCGACAAGTTCCTGCGCGCTTTGATCGGCGTGTCGCTGTTTGCCGCCGCCTATATGGCCGAAGTGGTGCGCGGCGGCCTGCAGGCGATCCCCAAGGGCCAATATGAAGGTGCCGATTCGCTCGGCCTCGGCTATTGGCAGAAGATGTATTTCATCGTCATGCCGCAGGCGCTCAAATTGGTCATCCCGGGCATCGTCAACACCTTCATCGGCATGTTCAAGGACACCAGCCTGGTCATCATCATCTCGATGTTCGACCTGCTCGGCATCGTCAAACAGAATTTTTCCGATGCAAACTGGGCAACCGCGCAGACGGCGAGGTCCGGCCTGATCTTCGCCGCCTTCGTCTTCTGGCTGTTCTGCTTCGGCATGTCGCGCTATTCAATGTACACCGAACGCCGGCTCGACACCGGCCACAAACGCTAAACATAAACAAAAGAACAAGGGGATCCCTCTCATGGCCACCGAAAATGCCGTCAGCGCCGAAGAGATCAAGGTCAACGCCGCCAAGATGCAGATTTCGACGACCGATGTCGCCATCGACATCATCGCCATGCACAAATGGTATGGCGAGTTCCATGTGCTGAAGGACATCAACCTGAAAGTGATGCGCGGCGAGCGCATCGTCATCTGCGGCCCCTCCGGCTCCGGCAAATCGACCATGATCCGCTGCATCAACCGCCTGGAGGAGCACCAGAAGGGCAAGATCATCGTCGACGGTAAGGAATTGACCAACGATCTCAAGAAGATCGACGAGGTGCGCCGCGAGGTCGGCATGGTGTTCCAGCACTTCAACCTGTTCCCGCATCTGACCATCCTGGAGAACTGCACGCTGGCGCCGATCTGGGTGCGCAAGACGCCGAAGAAGCAGGCCGAGGAAATCGCCATGCATTTCCTCAAGCGCGTCAAGATCCCGGAACAGGCCAACAAATATCCCGGCCAGCTTTCCGGCGGCCAGCAGCAGCGTGTGGCGATTGCCCGCTCGCTGTGCATGAACCCGCGCATCATGCTGTTCGACGAGCCGACCTCGGCGCTTGATCCGGAGATGATCAAGGAAGTGCTGGAGACCATGGTTGGCCTTGCCGAAGAAGGCATGACCATGCTGTGCGTCACCCACGAGATGGGTTTTGCCCGCAAGGTCGCCAACCGGGTGATCTTCATGGACCAGGGCCAGATCGTCGAGCAGAACACGCCGGCCGAGTTCTTCGACCACCCGCGCCATGAGCGCACGAAGCTGTTCCTGTCGCAGATCCTGCACTAGGCTTTCGATGTTTGCGAGGAGCCCGGCTGAAACACTGCCGGGCTCTTTTGCGTATGGCATAACAGGCGACCGTTCCTGTCGCGCTGGAGCGCTTTTGCAGAGCCGCTTTTCATGAAGAGACTGGGACGTTTTCTAGGCCTTCTGTTGATTGTCGTCGCTCTCGCCGTGACGACGGGCACCCTCGTGCCGCGGCCGCTGTGGCCGGCGGCCGCCGCCATGCCCGCCGCGACGCGCCACATCCTGGTGCTGAACAATCCGATCCACACCGATATCGCCATCCCGGTCGACGATGCCGTGCGCCAGCGTTTCCACTTCCTGGTCGACGCCGGCATACCGGCCGACAGGCCGGAGGTCCGCTACATCGTCTTCGGCTGGGGCGGTCGCGCCTTCTACCTGGAGACGCCGACATGGTCCGAGCTGAAGGCGGTACCGGTGATGAAGGCACTGACCCTCGACGCGTCGGTCATGCATGTCGATGTCGCCGGTGACATCCTCGAACCGCCCCCTGACATCGCGGGGTTCGACATCACAGAGGACCGGTTCGCGGCGTTGCTCGATTTCATCGATGCGAGTTTCCAGCGCGGACCGGAAGGCCCGATCCTCGTTCCGGACGCGGCCTATTCCAGGTTCGACGGCTTCTACGAAGCCAACGGCCATTTCAACGCACTGATCGGCTGCAACACCTGGACGGCGGCCGCCTTGCGCACCGCAGGCCTGCGCACCGGCTGGTGGAACCCGCTGCCTGTATCGCTCGGGCTATCGATGCGGCTGTATAATTAGCGTGGGCATTCCGCGAATTGGCGAGTGTCGCGTTCCTTCACACCCCCCTCTGTCCCGCCAACCTTTCGCAGGTTTCAGCTTTCGTCAGCCTCCGGTGCCCGCCAGCCATAGAGCCAGTCCAAATCCGCCGCGAGTTTTTCCGACGAGCGCATTTTCAGGAACACGTTGCGCGCAATCGCCACCGGCCCTGCGGCATGCCAGGCCAGCCGGTTGACAGCGCCGCGTCGGGCGACCTGCGCGACACGCGGCCGCCGTGACTGTTCCCAAACCGCAAGCGCGGCCAGCGGGTTCGTAGGGGAGGCGTAGACGGCGTCGGCAAGCGTCGCTGCATCCTCGATCGCCATGGCCGCACCTTGCGCCGCGAATGGGGTCATCGCATGCGCGGCGTCGCCGATCAGCGCCATGCCGTTCGGTGTTGTCCAGGGCTGTTGCGGGTCGACAGTGTGGATCGGCCACGCGGTCCACGGGCCGGCCTGCTCGACCAGACGGGCAAGTTCTGCCGCAGTGCCGGCAAGAGCTCGGGTCAGGATCCCGGCGTCGGCGTTGCCGGACCAGCCCTCGGCAATGCGGTCGCCCCTGGTGAAGGCCGCGAGATTGAAGGCCGCACCCTTGCTGACGGGATAGGCCACCATATGGAAGCCGGGATGCAGGAAGGTGGTGACGCAGTCCCTGGCGCCGATGGCGGCAAAGCTCTGCCCCGCGGCGCTATCGGCTGCGATGGTCGCGCGCCAGGCCAGTTCGCCGGAGAAATGGTTTCTTGGCGAAGCCGACCCCTTGGCCGAGTCGACAAGTGGGCGCACCGATGACCAGACGCCATCGGCCCCGACCAGCAGGAAGCCCTCCGCCTCGATGGTCTTGCCGTCGATCTCGGCCGTCGCCGTGATGCCATGCGGGCCGGAGGCAACGTCGCCGATGCGCGCGCCGGTGGTGAGATGGATATCCGGCACCTCGGCAACGCGCGCGGTCAATGCGCTCTGCAGATCGGCCCTGTGCGCGACGAGATAGGGTGCTTGCCAGCGGGTTTCGGCGGCTTGCCCCAGCGGCACGCGCGCCAGTTCGCGCAAGGTCGCGGCCTTCTTCAACACCACGGCTTGCGGCCGCACCGCTGCCGGCAGCAGCCGGTCGAGCACGCCAAGCTGGCGAAGGATGCGCGTCGCGTTTGGAGAGAGCTGGATGCCGGCGCCGGCAGCTTCCAGGCGCTGCGCCTGTTCGAACACCCGAACCGCGTAGCCGCGCGAGGCGAATGCAAGGGCTGCGGTCAATCCGGCGACACCGGCCCCGGCGACGACAATTTGCCGGGAACGCGTGTCGTTCATCGGGCTGGTCGCGAAAGTCTCAGGCGGCCTGTTCGATGTAGATGCATCCGGCCGGCAGCGTTTCCGTCGCCTTCAGCTTCGGCGAATAGCGGTAGAGCGTCGAGCAATAGGGACAGACTTTTTCATTGTCGTCGCCCATGTCCAGAAACACATGCGGGTGGTCGAAAGGCGGATTGGCGCCCGTGCACATGAATTCCTTCACGCCGATGTCGATTGCCGGATAGCCCGCATCGTTCTGAAAATGGGGAATGGAACCGCCTGCCATCGTCGTCTCCTTAACGCAGTCTCGTCTGCATCTGGATCATATCAGGCCTCTTTGCAAGTTCGATGAAATCAAACTGTCGCAAAAGCCTGTCAGAGGATAAGTTAAGCCGGTTAACCCATGGCCCGAAAACCGATTTCGGTTTCCGGGAGGGACCATGGGTCGCTAGAGTGACTGGCTAGCCGGCTTGAGCGGGTGTGGAAGAGCGGGAATCATGAACGAACTGAAGCCGGTGCAGAACGAATTCGTGGATGTCGAGGTGGCTCGCCCGGAAGGCGGCAACCCGGACCGGTTTGTCAACCGCGAGTTTTCCTGGCTGCAGTTCAACCGGCGCGTTCTCGAGGAGTCGCTGAACCTCAATCATCCGCTGCTGGAGCGCGTCCGCTTCCTGTCGATCTCGGCCGCCAATCTCGACGAGTTCTTCATGGTCCGAGTCGCCGGTCTTGCCGGCCAGGTGCGCGAGGGCATCACGCTGAAGAGCCCCGACGGCCGCACCCCCGAACAGCAGCTCGAACAGCTGCTGCGTGAGGTCGAGCGGCTGCAGGAAGACCAGCAGAAGAGCCTTTCGGCGCTCACCGTGCTGCTCAACAAGGAAGGCATCGAGAGCATCACCCGCGATGCGCTGACCAAGGACGAGAAAATCTGGCTGGAAGACCATTTCCAGGAACAGGTTTTCCCGGTGCTGACCCCGCTGTCGATCGACCCGGCGCATCCGTTCCCGTTCATCCCCAATCTCGGCTTCTCGATGGCGCTGCAATTGCGCCATCGCAAGAATGGCGAGGAGATGAGCGCGCTGCTGCGCCTGCCGGTGGCGCTGAAGCGCTTCATCCGTCTGCCGGACCGCAAGCATCATGTCCGCTTCATCCCGCTGGAAGAGGCTGTCGGCCTCTATATCGGCAAGCTCTTCCCCGGCTACGAGGTCAAGGGCTCCGGCACGTTCCGCATCATCCGTGACAGCGATATCGAGGTCGAGGAGGAGTCCGAGGACCTCGTGCGCCTGTTCGAAACGGCGCTGAAGCGGCGTCGGCGCGGATCGGTGATCCGCATCGAATTCGACAGGCTGATGCCTGGCGAATTGCGCGATTTCGTCGCCGGCGAGCTTGGCGTGTCGTCCAGCCGCATCAGCGTCTTGACCGGTCCATTGGCGCTCAGCCAGATTTCCGAGATCGTCGCCGTTCCCCGCGACGACCTGAAATTCACGCCCTACAATCCGCGTTTTCCCGAGCGCATCCGCGAGCATGGCGGCGATTGTTTCGCCGCCATCCGCGAGAAGGACATCGTCGTCCATCACCCTTACGAATCCTTCGATGTGGTGGTGCAGTTCCTGCGCCAGGCAATGGCCGATCCGGAGGTGGTGGCGATCAAGCAGACGCTTTACCGCACCTCCAACGACAGCCCGATCGTGCGCGCGCTGGTCGACGCGGCCGAGGCCGGCAAGTCGGTCACCGCGCTGGTCGAGCTCAAGGCGCGTTTCGACGAGGAAGCCAACATCCGCTGGGCGCGCGACCTGGAGCGGGCCGGCGTGCAGGTGGTGTTCGGATTTCTCGAACTGAAGACACATGCGAAAATGTCGCTGGTGGTGCGGCGCGAGGACGGCAAGCTGCGCAATTACGTGCACCTCGGCACCGGCAACTACCATCCGGTCACCGCACGCATCTACACCGACCTGTCCTTCTTCACCACAGATCCGACGATTGCCCGCGATGTCGCCCAGCTGTTCAATTTCATCACCGGCTATGCCGAGCCGACGGACGAAATGCGGTTGGCGATCTCGCCGTTCACGCTGAGAAGCCGCATCCTGAAGCACATTGCCGACGAGATTGCCTACGCGGTGCAAGGCAAACCGGCGCGCATCTGGATGAAGATGAACGCCCTCGTCGATCCGATCATCATCGACGCGCTCTACGATGCCAGCCGCGCCGGCGTCGAGATCGACCTTGTCGTGCGCGGCATCTGCTGCCTGCGGCCGCAGGTTCCGGGCCTGTCGGAAAACATCCGCGTAAAATCGATCGTCGGCCGTTTTCTCGAGCACAGCCGCATCTATTGTTTCGGCAATGGTTTCGGCCTGCCGTCGGACGAGGCGATCGTCTACATCTCCTCGGCCGACCTGATGCCGCGCAATCTCGACCGCCGCGTCGAAACCATGGTGCCGATCACCAATCCAACTGTGCATGAACAGATCCTTGGCCAGATCATGCTGGGCAACATTATGGACAATCAGCAAAGTTTCGACGTATTGGCTGATGGAACCTCCCGGCGCGTCGTGCTGGAGGAGGGCGAGGAACCGTTCAACGCGCAGGAATATTTCATGACCAATCCGAGCCTGTCGGGACGGGGTGACGCGCTGAAGTCGCATGCGCCCAAGCGCATCGCGCAGTTCAAGCGCCGCAAGAAGAACGCTGCAGCGTCCGGCTGATGCTGTCTGATTCTCAGGGCCGGCTGCAGGACCGCCGACCGCTGTCCATCATCGACATCGGATCGAACTCGATCCGTCTCGTCGTCTATGAGGGGCTGGCGCGCTCGCCGACCATGCTGTTCAACGAAAAGATGCTGGCCGGTCTCGGCCGCGGCATCGTTTCGACGGGCAAGCTCGACCCCGAGGCGGTAACGCGCTCGATGGAAGAGTTCCGCCGCTTTCGTGCGCTTTCCGACCAGGCGGGCGCCGAGCAGATGTATGTGCTGGCGACCGCGGCGGCCCGCGAGGCGGTCAACGGCCCCGATTTCATCCACCGCGCCGAGGATGTGCTGAAGACCGAGATCCGAGTGATCAGCGGTCGTCAGGAAGCGTACTATTCCGCGCTCGGCGTCATTTCCGGTTTCCATCCGGCCGATGGCATCGCCGGCGATCTGGGCGGCGGCAGCCTCGAACTGGTCGATGTCAGCGGCGAGGCGATCGGCGACGGCATCACGCTGCCGCTGGGCGGCCTGCGCCTGCAGGACATGGCGAAGAACTCGCTGACCCAGGCGGCCAGGATCGCGCGTGACGAACTGGCGAAGGCCAAGCTGTTGAAAGGCGGGCAGGGCAGGCCCTTCTACGCCGTCGGCGGCACCTGGCGAAATCTTGCCCGGCTGCACATGGAAATGACCAACTATCCGCTTGGCGTCATGCACCATTACGAGATATCGGCCGAAAGCGCGGCGAACTTCCTCAAGCAGGTGGCCAAGGCCGAGATCGAGAAGGTCAAGGGCATCGAAGGCGTTTCGAAGAACCGCCGTTCGCTGCTGCCCTATGGCGCCATCGTGCTGCAGGAGATCATGGCGGCGATGCAGCCGTCGAAGATCATCGTCTCGGCGCTTGGCGTGCGCGAAGGCTTTCTCTATTCGCTGCTCGACGAGGCCGAGCGGAAGGCCGATCCGCTGATTTCGGCCTCGGAGGAACTCGCCCGCCTGCGCTCGCGCTCCGTCACCCATGCGCATGAACTTGTCGACTGGACCGCCAAGACCTTTGCCGCCTTCGGCATCGACGAGACCGAGGACGAGGCGCGCTACCGCCACGCGGCCGCATTGCTGGCGGACATCGGCTGGCGCGCGCATCCCGAATACCGCGGCAAGCAATCGCTCAACATCATTGCGCACGCGTCCTTCTTCGGCGTCGACCATCCTGGCCGTGCTTTCCTGGCGATGGCCAACGCCTATCGTCACGACGGCATCTTCAACGAAGCCATCGCCCCCGAGATCAAGGCTCTGGCATCGCCGCGTTATCTGGAGCGCGCCCGCGTCCTCGCCGCGATGATGCGCGTCGTCTACCTGCTGACGGCGTCGATGCCCGGCATCATGCCCAGGCTGAAATGGGAACAGCGCGCCAACGGCGTGCTGGCGCTGGTCTTGCCGGCATCGCTGGCCGATCTCTATGGCGAGCGGCCGGCCGGGCGCCTGGCGCAGCTGGCCAGGATCACCAACCGCCGGCTGGTGCTGGCCGTCGAGGGTGGCCCCAGCATGTCAGTGAAATAAGGCGCTAGCTGCTAGCAGACCCGTGTCTTATCTGACTTAAGCGGAGACCTGCCGGTCGTACTTCGCCGGCGGCTTCGCCTTTGATGACCGGCTTCCCCCAATCCGTCGCTGCTTTGCAGCGCCACCTTTCCCCCCTCCGGAGGGAAAGGAAGGGAGCCTCGTTGGAAGAGCGTTGGCGGCAATAGGCTCGCGGCCTTCCTCTACCCCGTCGATCAGGGGAGAGGTGACTCGACGAAGCCGAGACGGAGTGGGGTCGATCAGCTCGGGCCCATCTACGCAAAAATATCAAACCGCGCCGCGCCCGTCGATCGACCATGCGCCGGCGCCGGCCATCGCCAGCGCTACAAACCCACCTGATATCGCAATGTCCTTCATCAGCATCTGCTGGTGCAGGAAGGCGAGCATCGCGTCGCCGCCGCCCTGGCCATAATGGCCGATGAAGCCGGCGACGATACAGAAGGCAGCGAGCAGAAGCGCTATGATCCGGGTCTGGAAACCGACCAGGATGAGCAGCCCGGCGATCAGTTCGAACAGTCCCGTGCCCCAGGCAGCAAGTGTCGGCAGCGGCAGGCCGAGGCCGGCGAAATAGCCTGTGGTGCCGGCGATGTCGCTCAATGCATGGAAACCGGAAGGCACGAACAGGGCGGCGAGCAGCAGCCGGGAGAGCAGGAGCAGCGCGTTGCGGGGCATGTTCACCTCCGTTGTCGGCCGCCGGCCGGCCTCGTCCCGATAGCCCCGATCCTATCAGAAACTCCGGCCGACAGATCGGCGGTCATGCACCAACAACGAAAAAGCGGCGCGGAAAATTCCGCGCCGCTTTCTTGTTCGGCTATTGCCGGGTCTTGGCTCAGCCGCGCTTGGCGTCGATCGAATAGGCACCGGCGCCCGAGGAAGCCAGCACGAGGAAGCCGCCCGCAATGGCGAGGTTCTTGAGAAACTGGATCATCTGCATCTGGTCGGCCCAACCGGTATGGGCGACCAAACCGGTAGCGACCGTGAAGACCGCCAGCACCCAGGCGACAATCCGGGTCTTGAAGCCGACGAGGATGGCGAGGCCGCCGAGAAGCTCGATCAGGCCGACGACGGTGGCCGTTACGGTCGGCAAGGGCAGGCCGAGGCTGCCGAAATAGCCCGCTGTTCCGCTAATGGCGGTGAGCTTGCCGAAACCTGAAAGCAGGAAGATGACCGCGAGCAGGACGCGGCCGAGGAGGATGGTGGTCGAGGCATTGGATGCGCCGGAACCGGCGACTGAAATGTTGGTGGACATGGTGGCTCTCCGGGATGGGTTGATGCCGGGGAGATAGAGCAAACCGACTGTTCACCAAAGCCACCAGACTGGCGACACATTGTTCACAGTACTTACGTTTCCGTGATCGGGCGGCCTGCGCAAAATTCGCTTCGGGTGAGGTCGTGACGGGAGTAAATTCTCCCCTCACGAAATACCGGGCTTTTGGTTGACGCAATTCCGGACCGAAAACCGCAGACACTTTTCCTGGAATTGCCTACCCCGGATGCGTCATATCCTCCGGCCGCACCAGCCGGTCGTAATCGGCTTCGCTGACCAGCCCGGTGGCGAGCGCTTCCTCGCGCAAAGTGGTGCCCTTCTTGTGCGCGGTCTTGGCGATCTTGGCGGCATTGTCGTAGCCGATGGTCGGCGCCAGCGCCGTCACCAGCATCAGCGAGCGGTCGAGTGCCGCCTTGATGTTGTCTTCGCGGGCCTCGATGCCGACGACGCAATTGTCGGTGAAGGAGACCGAGGCGTCGCAGAGCAACTTCACCGACTGCAGGAAGTTGTAGGCCATCAGCGGATTGTAGACATTGAGCTCGAAATGACCCTGGCTGCCGGCGAAGGTGAGCGCCGCATTGTTGCCGAACACCTGTACGCAGACCTGCGTCAGCGCCTCGCACTGGGTCGGGTTGACCTTGCCCGGCATGATCGACGAGCCCGGTTCGTTTTCCGGCAGCGACAGTTCGCCGAGGCCCGAGCGCGGGCCTGAGCCGAGGAAGCGGATGTCGTTGGCGATCTTGAATAGCGCGGCGGCCGCCGCGTTGATGGCGCCGTGCGAAAACACCATGGAATCATGGGCCGCCAGCGCCTCGAACTTGTTCGGCGCGGTGACGAAGGCGATGCCGGTGATGGAGGCGATGCGATCCGCGACCCTTTCGGCGAAGCCGACCGGCGCGTTGAGGCCGGTGCCGACGGCGGTGCCGCCCTGCGCCAGTTCCTGCAAGCCGGGCAACGTCAGCTCGATGCGCTTGATCGACGAAGCGACCTGCGCGGCATAGCCCGAAAATTCCTGGCCAAGCGTAAGGGGGGTGGCATCCTGCGTGTGCGTGCGGCCGATCTTGATGATGTGATTGAACTCTCTGCTCTTGGCGGCGAGTGCCTTGTGCAGGTGCTTCAGTGCCGGCAACAGATCGTGCACGATGCGTTCGGCGCAGGCGATGTGCATGGCTGTCGGATAGGTGTCGTTCGACGATTGGCTCATATTGACGTGATCGTTGGGATGCACCGGCTTCTTGGAGCCCATGACACCGCCCAGCATCTCAATCGCCCGGTTGGAGATCACCTCATTGGCGTTCATGTTGGACTGGGTGCCCGAACCGGTCTGCCAGACCACCAGCGGGAAATGCTCATCGAGCTTGCCGTCGATGACCTCTTGCGCTGCCTCGACAATCGTCTTGCCGATCGCCGGATCGAGCCGCTTGAGCTCCATGTTGGCTTCGGCCGCCGCCCGCTTGACGATGCCCAATGCGCGCACGATCGACGCCGGCTGCTTTTCCCAGCCGATCTTGAAATTGCCGAGCGAACGCTGCGCCTGCGCGCCCCAATACCGGTCGGCGGCGACTTCGATGGGACCGAACGTGTCGGTTTCGGTTCTGGTCTTTGCAGCGGTCACGGGTCTCTCCTTGTCGAAGTCGGCAACGGCGTATCGCGTTGCACAAACGGCTTCAAGCGGAGAATGCGGGCGGCGAGGATGCAAATCGGTTGAAGGCGCGGCGCGTCTCTCCTTCTCCCACAAAGGGGAGAAGGGAAGGACTGCGCAGTTTCGGCCTCTCACCCCAGCGGCGGACCGACAATGTCGATGCCGTTTTTTGCGCAAAGCTGCACCAGTGCCGCGATGATTTCCGGTGTTGGTTCCATCAGCGGCGGCAGTTCGGGCTGTTCGGCGGGACGGCTCGCCTGACGCAGCATCGTCTCAAAATCCGAACCGCGCGTGATGGTGAGGGTGCGCGCACCTTCCGGGGATTCGACCCGGTAGGTGTGCGGCAGGCCTTTCGGTGCGATGACGGTTTCGCCGGCGTCCGCAATGCGTTCGTGGCCGTCGATCTGAAAGCGCAATCTCCCCTCCAGGATGTGAAACACTTCGTCTTCCCTGCGATGCGCATGCAGCGGTGGCGAGTCGCCATAGGGCATGTGATGCTCGACGACGCAGGTGCCGTCCTCTCCTGCTATCGACGAGACGTGGATCGCGACGAGCGTGTTGTTGAACCAGAAGAGTTCCTTGCCTGTGATCGTGCCGGGGGTCATTGTCATGGCGTGTCTGATCCTTCTGTTGCCTGTGCCTGCTGGGCCGATGACGATCTAGCCAGGGATACGCCGACAACGGAAATCGAATGATCGTATGGGGCGAATTGATGCGATGAATTTGAACGCGCTCGACCTCAATCTCATCAAGGTGTTCGACGCCCTTCTGCGGGAGAGAAGCGTTACGCGTGCCGGCGAGCAGATCGGCCTCAGCCAGCCTGCCGTCAGCGCTGCGCTCAATCGCTTGCGACATCTCCTCAACGACCAGCTGTTCGTGCGACGGGGCAATGACATGATGCCGACACCGCGCGCCGAGAGCATGGCCGAGCCGTTGCGCGTGGCGCTTCGCGAGATCGAACGCGTCTTCCATTCGGCCAAGGCGTTCGATCCGGCGGAACTGGAGCGAACCTTCACGTTCATGGGGGCGGATTTCTTTTCCATGATGCTGATGCCAGCGCTGGCGGCACGCATCGCTGGCGCCGCGCCGCGCGCGTCGCTAAGGTTTCTCGATAGCGCGCGCGGCGATGTCTCGCGGCTGCTCCAGGAGGATGAAATCGACGTAGCGCTCGAGCGTCCGCTGGAGGTCTCCGACTGGGTCTCAAGCACGCCTCTGTTCCATTCACCATTCGCCATCATCGCCGCGCACGACAACGCTGCGATCAGGCAGGCGGGAATCATGGAAGGCAAGACTCTGCCGATCGACCTCTTCTGCGAACTGCCCCATATTCTTCGTTCTATCGACGGCTCGATGTCGGGCTCCACCGACGAGGCGCTCCGCAAGATCGGGCGAACGCGCCGTGTAAGCCTGACCCTGCCGCACTTTCAGGCTGTCGCATTAGCCGTGGCAAATGGAAACCACCTGTCGGCGGTGCCCAGGCAGTTCGCGGTTTGGGCGGCCGAGACCCTGCCGCTCGTCATCTTTGAACCACCGCTTCCCATTGCTGTTCCGGAAATCAGGATGTACTGGCACGCGCGCCACGACGACGAGCCACCCCATCGCTGGGTTCGCGATCAGGTCCTGGAGGCGGTAGGCGTACTTGGATTTGTAGAAAGTGGCGTCGCAGAAAATGTCGGCGCTTGGCGTGGCGCCCGGACGGATCAGCCCGCAGTATAACCACCGTCGACGGAGAAGACCCCGCCGCTGGTCCAGGCCGCCTCGTCGCTAGCGAGGTACACTGCGATGCCCGCCAGATCGTCGGGGCGGCCGATTCTGCCAAGCGGATAGCTGCGCTCGACATAGGCTTTCAGCTCGGCCTTTGCCTCGGCCGGCAAATTGTCGACGGTCTTGCGTCGCATGGCGGTGTCGACAGTGCCCGGCGCGATGGCGTTGACGCGGATGCCGCGCGGGCCGAGTTCGAAGGCCAGCGATTTGGTCAGCGAGTTCAACGCGCCCTTTGACAGGGAATAGAGGCTCGACGGCCGCTTCGGGATCATCTTGTTGGCGAAATAGGACGAGACGTTGATCACCGACGCGCCGGCCGCCAGATGCGGCAGCAGACCCTGGGTGAGGAAGAACACCGCCGTCACATTGAGCGCGAAGGATTGCTGGAACTGCGCCTCGCTGACGGTCTCGAACGGCACCAGGAAAGCCACCCCGGCATTGTTGACGAGAATGTCGAGCGGCCTGCCGGATTCTTTGACGTGCTCGCCGACGGCCGCGATGCCGGCCGAGGTGGCAAGATCGGCCGACAGCGTCTCGATAGTGCCGCCGAGCTGCTTGGCGGCAGTGTCGAGCTTTTTGGTGTCACGGCCGACGATCAGGACGTCGGCGCCCTCGCGCGAAAAGGCCTCGGCGATCGCCAGGCCGATACCGTCCGACCCGCCGGTAACCAGCGCGCGCTTTTTGTGAAGTCTCATCGGATGCTCCGAGATTTCTGCGTCGTCGAGAGCACCGTATAGTGGCGGCCAAGGTCAAGCCGTCAGCCAATCCCACGGTATGAACTTCGACCGCCGCCACCCGGCAGGCCGGCCGAGGCTGGTTTAAGCGCCGGCGGTCGCAAGCTCCCCCAAAGCCAGCCGTCCCGCGACATAATTCTTGACCTGGCGGACAGCCTGTTCGCGCGACACGCTGCCCGGCTGCAGGCCGAGCCGCAACCAAAGCCCGTCGATCAGCGCGGTGACGCCAAGCGCGATGTCGTCGGCATCTCCGGGCGAGGCGAGGCCGCGCAGGCCCGACAACAGGTTCGAGCGCATGCGCGCATGGATCACCCTCTGGATACGAGCCATCTTCTCGTCGCGCGGCACCTCGGCGCAGAGCGACAGCCAGGCATGGCAGAGAGGCGGCTGGAACAGATGCTCCTCGAAATTGCCCTCGATCACCGCATCCATGCGCTCCATCGGAGTCTGCGCCCGGCGAAGCCGCGCGATCACCGCCTGGCACAGGACGGCGTTTGCCTCACGCATCGCGTGCTCGAACAATTCCTGCTTGTTGCGGAAATAGTGCAGCACGATGCCCTTGGAGGCACCGGCCTGCGCCGCCACCTTTTCCAGTGTCGCGCCGGCAATGCCCTCGCGCTCCAGCACCGCGAAGGCCGCCTGCCGCAATTCCTTGCGGCGGATCTCACTGAGACGCTTGAGTTTCACGGGATCGGTCCATGCATTTCGAATCCACGTTGACATCTTCGTCCGTTCAGATCAAGAATTGACCCATGGGACAATAAAAAGACCAATTGGTCAATTTTACGGACGAGGAGAACCGAAATGTTGCGCATCCTTGCAAATGGCGTCTGCCTTGCCGGCCTCATGTTGGCCACTCATGCGGCCCAGGCGGCCGAGGCCGAAGAGTGCAAGACGGTCCGCATGGCCGAACCCGGCTGGAACGACCTTGCCTTCACCACAGGAGTCGCAAATGTCCTGTTGGAGGCGCTTGGCTATCAGCCGCAAAGCCAGGTGCTCGGCATCAACGTCATCTACGAGGGCATGAAAAACAGGGACCTCGACCTGTTCCTGGGCTACTGGGACCCGGCCATGGTCACCTATTACGAGCCCTACAAGAAGGACGGCTCGGTCGAGAATGTGCGCGTCAATCTCGTAGGCGCCAAATACACATTCGCCGTGCCGACCTATGTCTGGGAAGCCGGCGTCAAGGACATTTCCGACCTGCACAAATTCGCCGACAAATTCGGCAAGAAAATGTACGGCATCGAGCCCGGTTCAAACCAGTTGATGATGGACGCTATCGCCGATCCCGCCTTTGGCCTGGACGGCTGGCAGGTGGTCGAATCGAGCGAAGCCGGCATGCTTTCCGAGGTCGGCTACGAGATCAAGGAGAAGCAGTTCATCGTCTTCCAGGGCTGGGCGCCGCACCCGATGAACATGATGTACGACTTCAAATATCTGACCGGCGGCGACAAGTTCTTCGGCCCGAATTTCGGCGCCGCGACGGTGACGACGCAGGTGCGCAAGGGCTATCTGCAGCAATGCCCGAACGTCGCACAGTTCTTGAAAAACCTCGCCTTCGACATCGATTTCGAGAATGTCGGCATGGGTTATCTGATCAATGACGGCATGAAGCCGGAGGACGGCGCGCTGAAGGCAATCACGGCCAACAAGAGCCGTCTCGATGCCTGGCTCGCCGGTGTCACCACCTTCGACGGCCAACCCGGCCTTGCCGCGGTCAAGGAAAAGCTCGGCCTGTGAGGGCGGCGGTGCTGAATGCCTGCGCGAACCAGGACGGCTGGGCCGGCCGCAAGCAGTTCGTCACTGTCGGCAATCTCGACATCGCCTATGTCGAGATAACAGGCGCCGAGCCGGCACTGCTGTCGGTGCACGGCTTCACCGACACCAGCCGCAGCTTTTCGCTTCTGGCGCCCTATCTGGCCGGCCGCCGTCTGATCATGCCGGATCTGCGCGGCCACGGCGCCTCGCAGGCCGGCAAAGGCTGCGGCATAGCCGATTTCGCCGACGATATTGCCGGGCTGATCCTACGCTTGCGGCTCGACCGGCCGCTCGTCGTCGGCCATTCGCTGGGCGCCATGGTGGCCATCGCATTGGCAGGGCGACACAGGGAGCTGATTGGCGGGCTGGTGGTGCTGGCCGGCACGCTAAAGCCCGATTTCGCGCCGGATCATCCGCTGGTCGCGGGCGTCGAGGCGCTGCGCGACCCGATATCGCCGGCCGATCCGTTCTACGCCTGGTGGCATGCCTGCAGTCCCGACGTGCCTCCAGCCTTTCTCGCCGGCTTGGCGAGAGACGCGTCGGCATTGCCGGCGCCGCGCTGGCGCGCGATTCTCGAGGAAATCCGCAGCGCCGATCTGAGCGATGCGGCGCGGGCCGTGCAGGCCCGGACGCTGATCATCGCCGGCGCCTGCGACCCGCTGTTCGGCGAGGCGCACCAGCAGGCGTTGCAATCCGCTCTTGCCGGAGCCGTCTTCGTCCGGGCCGAGCGCTGTGGCCACAACCCGCATTGGGAAGACCCGGCCCTTGTCGCCAAGACCATCGTCGAGGCATTTGAAGTCTGATGCATGTCGCCCAAAAGTGGCCCCGGTTTTGGGAGAACGAAATGCACAAAAAAGGATCTATTCCTAAGCGCGTCGACGCGCTTTAGGAATAGATCCCGACCAGTGATTGCGATGTCGGCGACAGCCGCAAGGTCTCCGTGGGTTTGGTCAAGCCGGGTTGCGCGGCCCGCCAAAAATCCTGCCATGCCGGCGAGGCGGCAAGCGCGGCCTTGTGGCGGGCATGCGCTTCTGTGCTGGCAAAACCCATGACGCTGATGAAGACGTTTTCGTCAGCCCGTACCGGCAGGCGCGGAAAATTGTTTTCGGCAGGCTCGGTCACGAACGCGGCGAGCAGGCGTGCGTCGGCCGTCATCAGGCACGCCGTCTCAATCTCGAAGCGGGTGGTGAAATCTGCCTCCGTGCCGGGCTGCAAATGATGAATCTCGATGACAACGATGCCGGTCAGCGGCCTGTTTCGAATGGGCTTTTCGTCGCCGGCCAGGCTTGGCCGCTGCGCCCCCGCAAGGTCGAAGCCGGCGCCCGGCCACGCCGGCTTGAGCAGCAGCACATCGTCGGAATCGATCATCGTCGCGTTGGCCGCATCGCGGTGCGCCGCCCAGACCGGCCCGCCATAGAAAGCGGCAAGAGCATTTTTCCGCGCATCCATGCTGTCGAAGCCGCGCATCCAGACGAACATGTCAGGCCGATCGAGATCCCGGAACTGGCCGATGATGGTCATGCCGGCGGCCTCCTGGCCCTCGATCAGCCTGCTGTCGAAGATGTCGATGAGCGTGTCGCGTTGGCCTGGCTTCAGCGTGTATTGCCGCAACTCGACGACAGGCGAGGCGAGCGCCGAGGGTTTCGGCGCGACGTTCTGGGGCAGGTTCATCCGGCATTCTCCAAAACAGGGTGATTGTCCTGTTTGTAAAACAGACCGGTTGTCCTGTTTTGTCAATATGCTAATGTCCGGCAATGTCAGCAGAGATGATCGCTCAACCAAAACCGCGCCCGGGAAAACGCATCAACGACCCTGAAGGCATGCGCAAGAAAGTGCTCGATGTCGCCGAGGACGCGTTCCAGGCGCGCGGCTATCACGCCTCCAGCATCGGCGACCTGATGGCGGCGGCGGGTGTCAGCGGCGGTGCGCTGCATCACCATTTCCCGACCAAGAAGGCGCTCGCGCTGGCGGTGATCGACGAGCGTGTGGCGGCAGCGGTCGAAGAGACATGGATCGCGCCGGTGCTGGCGGCGGCGTCGGCCCGCGAAGGCGTGCGCGCGGTGTTCGAGGCCGTGGCGGCGCAACTGGAGCAGCAGGGTTTCGTGCGCGGCTGTCCGCTCAACAATCTGGCGCACGAACTGTCGCTTGCCGACCCGGATTTCCGCATTGCCCTTGCCGGGATATTTGCCGGGTGGCGGCGCGCGATTGCCGACAAGCTGCATGCCGACCAGCAGGTGGGCAAGGACGAGGGCACGGACCCCGAACGCTTCGCCGCGCTGACGGTCGCCGCCTATTCCGGAGCGATGTCGATGGCCAAGGCCACGCAGGATGCCGGTGTGCTGCGGGATTGTCTGGCGGGACTTGAGCGAAGCGCGCCGTCGCCATCGCAGGGCGCATTGGCGGCCAGGCGACGCAACAGGATACTGCCACGGCCGGGAACCCCTTGACTCGCCGTGCTCTGGTTCAGCTACTCGGCCAGCGGCTTGATCGTCTCGTAGCCGTTGACGGATTCCGAACTGGTGCCTTCATCGTAGCGCCGCGCGAGCGCGGCTTGCAGATCTGGCGCATAGAGGGCGGTAAATGAATCCAGCGTCTCGCCGGCACCGTTCTTGAAGGTCTCCTTGACCGCCAGGACATTGTATTTGCACTCGCCCAGGCTGAATGTCTCCTTGCCCTTGACGACCAGGCTCAGCGTCTTGGTGCCCTTCGGCGGCTTGTTCGGCGACAGCTCGACGAACTCTATCGCGGCCTTTGTCCCCGCCTTCAGCGGAAACAGCTTTCGCAGATCGGAAAGCGGGATCATCGCCAGGCGACCGGTGTCGCTGTCGCGAAACACCTCGATCAGGCCGGCAAACAGATACTGGGTTTGCGGCGATTGCGATTCGTAGGTGTTGGCAACCGACATCATCCCGCCGGCCACGGGCCGAAATTCGCTCTGGATGCCGGGCCTCGCCAGAACGAAACCCTTTCTGGCGGACTTGACGTCGACGCAACCGGCCGCATGCGCAGTGCTCGCGCACAACATCGCGGCCAGGATCATGCAGATAGGTGCGGCTTTCATTTTTCGTCCTCCTCCGCTTGCGCAAGCGAGACATGCCAGACCCGTGGCATCATGTCGATGATGGCGCAGAGGCGCTGGACGACCGGCCGCTGTCCATGCTGAATCAGCGTATGATGAATCGCCGTTCGACTGCATCGCTTTCCCGACGCAACTTCCTGGCGCAGGCTGCAGGATTTGCCGCGGCCGGCGCCTTGTCGCGCCCGGCCTTCAGCCAGACCGGGCAACGCGTCCAGTCGATCGACGCCACTTTCCTGTTCATCGCCGATGTCCATGCCTGCCGCATGGCGAGCGGCTTGAGCCCCAACTGCCTGCAGGAAGGCAAGACCGACGCCGCGCTGCTGCGCAACGTGGCGGCGCTGAATGCGCTTGGCGACAAGGACTGGCCAACTGAGATCAATGGCGTCGCCACCGGCCTGCGTTCGGCCGGCAGGATAGGCACGCCGCTCGGCCTTGTCGTCGGCGGCGACATCACCGACGATGGCGGCGGCCAGATCACGCAGCCGAGCGAGGGCACCCAACTGCTCCAGTTCAGCCAACGCTACAGCCAGGGCGTCGGTCCCGATCGCGTGCACATGCCGGTTTATATCGGGCTCGGCAACCATGATCTCGACCAGAACGGCCCGCCGCACCATGTCGACTGGTATCGGCGCGAACTGCGCGACTATGTCGAGGTCAACCATCGCGCCGGCGTGTTCTTCAAGCCGCCGGTGCCGGCCACCGACTATGATGTCGACACCGACTGCTACTCCTGGGACTGGGGCGGCCTGCATCTGATCCAGACGCATCGTTTCGCCGGCGATACCGGCCACGGCGCCGAGAGCAGCCTGCCATGGCTGAAGCAGGATCTGGCGACCTATGCGGCGGACGGCCGTCCGGTCATCCTGTTCCAGCATTATGGCTGGGACACCTTCTCGGTGGAACGTTGGGATGCCGCCAAGCGGCACTTCGATGATGACGGCAGTGGTGCGCCGCATTGGTGGAGCGAGGCCGACCGGCAGGCGTTGCTGGCGGCGCTGAAGGGCTACAATATCGTCGGCATTTTCCATGGCCACCAGCACGAAACGCCGCTGATCTATCGCAGGGACGGGATCGACCTGTTCAAGCCGAAGGCTGCCTATATGGGCGGTTTCGCGCTGGCCAGGGTGACCAGCGACGGCATGGACGTGGTGCTGGGCGAGGCGACCGGCGATCACGGCGAGGTCGCCTTCACCAATGCTTTCAGCAAGGGTTGGAGCACCTGAAAAAGGCGGCCTTCGCGACCGCCTTTCCCTCGATAAAGCGCGTTTGCCGATGTCGGATCAGAGCGCCTTCTTGACCTTGTCCTTGACGTCGCCATAGGCCTTCTGCGCCTTACCGGCGGTCCGGTCTCCCGTGCCTTCGGCCTGGGTCTGCCTGTTGCCGGTTGCCTTGCCCGCGGCTTCCTTGACCGAGCCCTTGACCTGCTTGGCCACGCCCGCAACCTGATCCTTGTTCACCATTTTTTGCGCATCTCCTGGGGTTCTGAATTCGGAGGAATTCATTTGCGGTAGCTAACGAGCCGGCGTCGGTTAGGTTCCAGGCGTCGCCCGGACGGCAGATCAGGTCGCGCGGCCGCCGCCCTGGGGCAAGGCTGGTGGGCTAGGCTGCGAACACGCGTCGACCATGGAATTTGGATGGCCGTGCATGCGGGGAGAAAAATGGCTGAATTCACGCTCTACATCGGCAACAAGTGTTTCTCCTCATGGTCGTTGCGGCCATGGCTGGCGATGAGGCATCTGGAGATCCCGTTCGAGGAAGGTTTCGTGCGGCTGCGCACACCTGAAACCTTTGCCAATCTGGCGAAAGTGTCGCCGACCGGTCAGGTGCCGGTGCTGAATCACAATGGCAAGATCGTCTGGGAAACCCTTGCTATCCTTGAATATCTCGCCGACCTGTTTCCCGAGAAAAAGCTCTGGCCGGCCGATATCGACGCCCGCGCGCTGGCGCGTTCGGCCGCGAGCGAGATGCATTCCGGCTTTCGCGAGGTCCGCTATGGCTGGCCGATGAATTTGCGCCGGCCGAAGGGCCACAAGCCGCTCGACGCCGAGGGCGAGGCGCAACGCGCCCGTATCGAGGCGCTGTGGCGCGAGTGCCGGGAAAAATACGGCAGGGGCGGCCCGTTCCTGTTTGGCCATTTCACCGCGGCCGACGCCATGTATGCGCCTGTCGTCACCCGTTTCGACACCTATGGCGGCACGCTGGCGCCGGATACGCGCGCCTATCTCGACGCCGTGCTGGCAACGCCGGCGATGCGGCACTGGTATGCCGAGGCGGCCAAGGAGAGGTGGCCGGAACCCGGCCCGGACGAATAGCCGGATCCAACGAAAACGCCCCTCGCACCTTTTATCGTGCGGGGGGCGTCTTTGCCATCAACCGTTCTTTCGATTGCTCTCACGAACTGCTGACGACAAGGCATAAATGCGCCTTTGCGCGGATGGTTCCTGGATGCCAGAAAATTTTTTCAACTTGGCGCAAGCGCGCTGTTTGGCGCCCGGTTTGCCGTCATGCCAGCTGGTTTGGCCTGGCGTTTTGGGAGAAATCCGCATCTGTGGCTTTATGCAAATTTGACAGCGCGCCAAAAGAAGCCTACAAGCAAATCGTCGATATTTGTTTGACTGACTTTTGTTATCCGCGCTTTCGAGCGCGCCTTTGACGAACTTCCCACATCAAAAATCGGGACAAACGACGTTGTGCATCCGCATGGCGTCGAACGAATATTTGCCATGGAAAGGGTTCGTCATGAGCACCGGCACAGTTAAATGGTTCAACGCCACCAAAGGTTTTGGTTTTATTCAGCCTGACGACGGCTCGGCCGACGTTTTTGTCCACATCTCGGCCGTAGAGCGCGCCGGCATGCGTGACATCGTCGAGGGCCAGAAGCTCGGCTACGAGATGGTCCGCGACAACAAGTCGGGCAAGATGTCCGCCGACCAGTTGAAGGCGGCCTGAAAAACGAATTCTGCTCTCCCGGTGACCACGGATGTACTGGCACCGGTGAGTGGCGAATTCGGGCGCATGGCCGCGGAGACCTGAGTTTCCACGGCATATCATGTGCATAAGCAGGGCGTTCCCGTGCGGTGCATCCTTTTGGATGTCATCTGGTTGCGCGACGCTCTCATGGAAGGTCAGGCGGTGCCTGGCCTTTTTCATTTTCCGCGCCTTGCCGCCGAAAGTGCGCTGCGCGCCGGCCTGGACGTGCTAAGGGACGCTCCAGCAATTTGAATTCGCCGCGCGTATTGCTTTGTGCGTGATCCTGACCGAAGACCCGGTCTCGCTCCATCGGCACAGGCTCCTGACAGGAGAAAGATTTGACCACCAGTTCAAAGACAACCGTCGATCAGGCCGTGTCCCTGTTCAGCAAGACGCAAACCCAGTCGATGTCGCTCAACCGCATCAATTCCGAGCGCGACGCCGTCAGTGAGGCACGCGAAGCCAAGACCGCGCGTCTGCGCGAATTGCGCCTGGAGAAGGAGGCCGACGAGATGGCCGCCGCCGCCGCGCTAGCCGCTTTGCCGAAGCGGGCCGGACGACGCTGATGGCCACCAAACGCGTACCGCCAACACCGATCGCCGCCGACGCAACCATTGCCGATATGGTCGAAGGCCTCGACAAGCCGGTCGAATTCGTCCGGCGTGTGCTGGAAAAGCTCGAGCGCTGCAAGCGTGCCCACGGTGATGCCCAGGTTCGCGTCGGCGTGCGCGGCCGCGCCGAATGCCCGAACTACCTGATCGAGTATGTCCGCGAAGACGCCAAGACCCATGAGCGGGTGACGTATCAGGACGCCGCCTACAGCGGCAGCACGCATCGCGAGCTGGCAGCCCATCACATCGAGGCGGTGAAAAACTGGTCGCCCGAGGAAATGAACATCACGGCCGTTTCGGCGCTGATCGGCCGCCTGCGCAATCCGCGCGCCCCATCATCGCGCTTCGCCGACGAGGACTGACATGGCCATAAAATTCTCCTCCAAGGATCAGCCGGCAGCCTCGGGTGCTGCGGCAAAACCGGCGAAGCCGGTTGCCGCGCCGAAAGCCGGCGACGCCACCGAGGCCGCGACCGACCTGTTCAAGTCGCCGGCGGATTCGCCGAAGGGCAAGACGGCCAAGAAGAAATAGCGCCTTGCCGCAAGACGCCGATCACAACCCCGCCGCGCCAGGGCTGTCCGCCCTGGTGGCCGCCGCAAGCGTTTTGTCGTCGCAACAGGGCACCTTCGATTGCCAAAGCTGCGGTGCCTGCTGTTCCTATTCGGCCGAGTGGCCGCGCTTTTCCACCGAGGATGACGCACAGCTCGACCGTATCCCGGAAAAATATGTCGCATCCGACCTGTCAGGCATGCGTTGCGAGGGCGTGCGCTGCTCGGCGCTGTCCGGCGAGATCGGCAAGTCGACCGCTTGCGGCATCTACGACGTGCGGCCGGACGTCTGTCGCGCCTGCATGCCCGGCGACGAGGAGTGTCTGATGGCACGCCAGGCGCTCGGATTACCGGTGTAGCCAATCTCCCGTCGCCTCCGCTTGTGCGCCGACCCGCAGCCCGGTACCTTCCTGGCTTGGTAGGGTGGCGGAGGAACCATCGTGAGCATCGAATTTCTGTTGACGTCCCTGATTGTCGTGGCTTCGCCCGGCACCGGCGTTCTCTACACGCTGAGCGCCGGCCTCTCGCGCGGTGCGCGGGCCAGCGTCATCGCCGCCTTCGGCTGCACGCTCGGCATCATCCCGCACATGGCCGCCGCCATCACTGGCCTGGCGGCGCTGCTGCACACCAGTGCGCTCGCCTTCGAGACGCTGAAATATCTCGGCGTCGCCTACCTGCTCTACATGGCCTGGAACACGCTGAAGGAAAAGGGCGGCCTCAGCGTCGAGCAGGATGTGACGCCGCGCTCGGCCGGCAAGGTGATTGCCACCGGTATCCTCGTCAACGTGCTCAATCCGAAACTGTCGATCTTCTTCTTCGCCTTCCTGCCGCAGTTCGTCAGCACCACCGAGCCCAATGCGCTGTCGAAAATGCTGGAACTGAGTTCCGTCTTCATGCTTTTGACGTTCGTGGTTTTCGTCGGCTACGGCATCTTCGCAGCCTCGATCCGCAGCCATGTCGTCTCGCGGCCAATGGTGTTGACCTGGATGCGCCGGACCTTCGCCGGCGCCTTCGTCATGCTCGGCGCAAAGCTGGCGCTGGCCGATCGGTAGCGGGGAGCGGTTCAGTCTCGCTGATCCGCTCTCCTTTGTTGCGCTATTCCGGGCGAAAAGCGGTTATGCGCTTTCGGGGCATTGCTCGGGGCGCGCTACCCCTTCACATAGCCCATCGCTTCGACGATCCGCCCATCGGCCACACGCATGAGGTTGACGCCGCGCAGCGAATTGCCGTCGGTCATGAAATAGCGCCAGCGGATCGTTGCCCGGTCACCGGCAACGAAGGTTTCCTCGATATCGAAGCGCGTGCCGGCCTGGGTCGCGATCGCCGTCCAAAGCCCGACGCACGCTTCCTTGCCGGCATGGCGAGCGCCGTCCGGCGCCGGCACGGTGTTCTCGATCACGCAATCCTCGGCCACCAGCTCGGCGAGTGCCGAAGGATCATGGCGTTGGAATACGTCGTTGTAGCGCCGCATGATCTCGGCGGTCTTCTGGGACAGATCGTACGCGTTTGCGTCCATGACAATCTCCTGTGTCATCTTCTTTCTCCTGGCTTCATTGACCTTTGGTGGCTTCGACGAGCGTTGCCTTGAGGGTGATCTGAGACACGCCGCCAAGGGCCCGCGAGACGAGGCAGCCCGCCTTGGCGGACTGTGTAAGGCGCTCGAATTCATCTTCGGCAAGTCCCGCGACCTCTGCCTCGGTTTCGAGTTCGATGCGGGTGATCGTCGGACCGGCAGCGGTTGCGCCAAGATGCACCTTGGCGACGGTGCTGATGCTTGTCGGGACATAATTGGCGTTGCCCAGTATGGCGCTCAGCGCCATCGAGAAGCAGCCTGCATGCGCCGCGGCGATCAGTTCTTCCGGGTTGGTGCCCGGCCCGTTCTCGAAACGCGACGGGAAGGAATAGGCGCCTTCGAAGACGCCGCTGCCGAGCCGCAACCGGCCCGAACCTTCCTTCAACGTCCCTTGCCATTTGGCCGAGGCTTCACGAATTGTCATGGTCGTTCTCCCTTGGGTTTGAGGACTCGATGGGTCAGGCGCCGTCGATGATCACCTTGCCGAAGACGTCGCCCTGCTGGAAATAGCGATAGGCATCGCCGGCCTCGGTAAAGGCGAAGACCTTGTCGATGACGGGCCGCAGGCGGTGCTGCGAGACGGCGCGCAGCATGGCTTCGAGATTGGTCCGGCTGCCGACGAACAGGCGGCTGATGGTGGCGAGGCTGCGCTGGTAGAGTGCCGCCGGCAGCTGGATCGATCCGCCTTTCGCATCCTGCAGCGTCAAGAGCACGATGTGCCCGTAAAGCGTGCTGGCGATCAGCGACTGCGTGAAGGTCGCCGGGCCACCGGTCTCGACGACGAGATCGATGCCGCCGGTCTGGTCGCGGACGGCCGCGCCCCATTGCGGCATATCCGATGTCGAAATCACCAGGTCGGCGCCCAGCGCCCGCAGCCTGTCGGCTTTCTCGCCGCGCGAGGTGACGGCGGCGACATGGCAGCCGAGCAGCTTGCCGAACTGCAATGCAAAGAGGGAGACGCCGCCCGAGCCGATGACCAGAACCCATTGGCCGGGCTTCGGAATTCCGGCGCCCGTCACCGCATTCCAGGCGGTCAGGCCGGCGCAGGTCAGCGTTGCGGCCTCTTGCCAGTCGAGATGATCGGGCAGCCGCACCGTCCATTGTTCGTCGAGAACCGCATATTCCGCCAGCATGCCGTCCAGCGTGCAGCCGAGCTGGTCGACGAGCCCGGCATGGATGCGGCCGTCGATCCAGCGCGCGAAATAGCTGCCGGTGACACGGTCGCCGACGGCAAAGCGGGTGACGGCAGCGCCGACGGCTACAATCTCACCAGCCCCGTCGCTCAGCGGCACGACGCCCTGGCGCGGCGTCAGCGGATAGGCGCCGTTGAGGATCATCGTGTCGCGCCGGTTGAGCGAGGTGGCGCGAATGCGCACCACGATCTCGTGCGCTCCCGGCTCCGGTCGCGCCTCGTCCCGCAGCACCAGGCTTTCGATTCCGCCGGTCCCTTCAAGGCGATAGCTGCGCATTTCGAACCTCAAATATATAGACTGATCTACATATTATGTAGACCGATTGTCATATTTTGCGCAAGGCCTATAATGATCTCTCCTGACAGAGGTTGACATGGCCAACGACACCCGCACCCGCATACTCGAGACGACTGGGCTGCTGCTCAGGCAGCGCGGCTATCACGGCACCTCGCTCAACGACATATTGAGCGCCAGCGGCGCACCGCGGGGCTCGCTGTATTTTCATTTTCCCGGCGGCAAGGACCAATTGGTCATCGAGGTGACGCGCGCCAGCGTTGCCGACGTGACGGAGAGGCTGGGCGAAGCGCTGGCCGCCGAAAAGGATCCGGCGGTAGCCGTCCATCATATCTACCAGTCGGTGGGGCGCATGCTGGAAGACAACCAGTTTTCACTCGGCTGTCCGATCGCGCCTGTCGTGCTGGACTCGCCCACCGACGTGCCGGAACTGGCGGAGTTGTGCCGCTCGGCCTTCGAACAGTGGATAGGCCTGCTGCGGGACGCCTTCGTCAGGGCAGGGGTGCCCGCGCGCCGCGCGCATGCATTGGCACTGCTGGTCGAATCGTCACTGGAAGGGCTGATGGTGATCGCCCGCGCCACAAGCGACCGCGCCCCGGTACAGGCCGTGGCCGATGAGGTGGCGGCGTTGATCGAAGCCGCGGTGCTTGATGGAGCAGGCCGCAATCGCGACGCGGCGATTTCCGCGGTCGGGATATCCTCACCGGGGACCTAACGTTGCGACCGCGCCTGATGTGGTCAACGCGGCAAAGACCCAGCGTATTCCAGCCATGCAGCCGAAGGCAGTGGGCTTTTTGCGCAGCTAATCCACAATGTCTTTGCGAGCAGCTGAAGTAAGGAAGGCCGAGCGTGTCTGTCCACGTTCACGCGCCGTCGCATCGATAGCTTCGAGCAGGCCCAGATCGGAAGATACGTTGATCCGCGTCGTTGATCCGCGATCACGGATCAACGGAATGACAGTCGTCATGGCGCCGTCGCGATCCTCCGCCAGTTCGGGATCGCTCATGATGGCATCGAAGTCGCGCGGCGGCGGAACTGGATCGCCATCCCCTTCCAGCATCCGGACATGGCCCGACAGCGCCTCTACGCCGTTGCGTACGGCTTCGTCGATCGTAACTCCGGCCGAGATGCAGCCAGGCATGTCGGGGAAGCTCACACCGTAGATGCTGTCCGGGTCTTTGTGGATGAAGGCAATGTAACGCAAGCTTCTCACTTTTGGTTCAGGAGGCCCGCCTGCTTCAACAAAGCGAACGGTTCCTGTCGGTATATCCCTTACGCGGATGTGGAATTGTAACGCGACCTGTAGACGACAGCCAACACCCGTTCTGACGCGTCCTAAAAGAACGAAAAAGGGCGGCATCGCTGCCGCCCTTTCCGTAAGCTTAGCCAGGTTGGCTGGATTAGAAATCCATGCCGCCCATGCCGCCCATGCCGCCGCCGCCCATGCCGCCAGGCATGCCGCCGCCAGCCGACTCCTTCTTCGGAGCCTCCGCGATCATGGCTTCGGTGGTGACCAGCAGGCCGGCGACCGAGGCCGCGTCCTGGAGAGCGGTGCGAACGACCTTGACCGGATCGACGATACCCATGGCGATCATGTCGCCATAGTCGCCGGTCTGGGCGTTGTAGCCGAAGGTCGCGCCCTTGTTCTCAAGGATCTTGCCGGCAACGATCGATGCTTCCGCACCGGCGTTGGCCGCGATCTGGCGGGCCGGAGCCTGCAGCGCACGACGAACGATGTTGATGCCGGCGGCCTGGTCGGCGTTGACGCCGGTGGCCTTGATGTTGGCCGAAGCGCGCAGCAGCGCGACGCCACCACCAGCAACGATGCCTTCTTCCACGGCCGCGCGGGTCGCGTTGAGGGCGTCATCGACGCGGTCCTTCTTTTCCTTGACTTCGACTTCCGTCGCACCGCCGACGCGGATCACCGCAACGCCGCCGGCGAGCTTCGCCAGACGTTCCTGCAGCTTCTCCTTGTCGTAGTCCGAAGTGGTCTCTTCGATCTGCTGCTTGATCTGGGCAACGCGGCCCTGGATCTCGGCCTTCTTGCCGGCGCCGTCGACGATGGTGGTGTTCTCCTTGGAGATCGACACCTTCTTGGCGCGGCCGAGCATGTTGAGGCCGACGTTCTCGAGCTTGATGCCGAGGTCTTCCGAGATGACCTGGCCACCGGTGAGGATGGCGATGTCTTCCAGCATGGCCTTGCGGCGATCACCGAAGCCCGGCGCCTTGACGGCAGCGATCTTCAGGCCGCCACGCAGCTTGTTGACGACCAGCGTGGCCAGAGCCTCGCCTTCGACGTCTTCCGAGATGATGAGCAGCGGCTTCGAGGTCTGCACGACGGCTTCGAGAACCGGCAGCATGGCCTGGAGGTTGGACAGCTTCTTCTCGTGCAGGAGGATGTAGACGTCCTCGAGCTCGGCAACCATCTTGTCGGCGTTGGTGACGAAGTAGGGCGAGAGATAGCCGCGGTCGAACTGCATGCCTTCGACGACTTCGAGTTCGGTCTCGGCGGTCTTGGCTTCTTCAACCGTGATGACGCCTTCGTTGCCGACCTTCTGCATCGCTTCCGCGATCATCTTGCCGACCGACTCGTCGCCATTGGCCGAGATCGTGCCGACCTGGGCAACTTCCTCGGAGGTCTTGATCTTCTTGGCAGCCTTGCCGAGCGCCGAGACGACTTCGGTCACGGCCAGATCGATGCCGCGCTTCAGGTCCATCGGGTTCATGCCGGCGGCAACGGCCTTGTGGCCTTCCTGGACGATCGACTGCGCCAGAACGGTCGCGGTCGTGGTGCCGTCGCCGGCGATGTCGTTGGTCTTCGAAGCAACTTCGCGGACCATCTGCGCGCCCATGTTCTCGAACTTGTCTTCAAGCTCGATTTCCTTGGCGACGGTGACGCCGTCCTTGGTGATGCGCGGGGCGCCGAACGACTTGTCGATGACGACGTTGCGGCCCTTGGGGCCGAGCGTGACCTTCACCGCGTCGGCGAGGATGTTGACGCCGCGCAGCATGCGCTCGCGGGCATCACGGGAGAATTTTACGTCTTTGGCAGCCATTTTTAGCTCCTGGCAGGGGCTTTGATCGAGCCCGGGAATTCAGTTGACGGAAAGGCCTGATATCAGCCGATGATGCCCATGATGTCGGATTCCTTCATGATCAGAAGGTCTTCGCCATTGAGCTTGACTTCGGTGCCCGACCACTTGCCGAACAGGATGCGGTCGCCGGCCTTGACGTCCAGCGGGACCAGCTTGCCAGCTTCGTCACGAGCGCCGGAGCCGACAGCGATGATCTCGCCTTCCTGCGGCTTTTCCTTTGCCGTGTCGGGGATGATGATCCCGCCAGCGGTCTTGGATTCGGATTCGACCCGGCGAACGACCACGCGGTCATGAAGCGGGCGGAACTTCGACTTTGCCATTTTTTCTTCCTCGATGAGAACGGTGAGAAACAGTTCCTCCATCCGGCGGCGCCGGACATGTGGTTAGCACTCACCAAAGGCGAGTGCTAACGTGGCGCTGAAATAGGCTGGCGGCGCGCCGGAGTCAAGGCGCTCGGAGCGCCTCTTGGCGCATGATGATGAACTTACCGGTGCCTGGCCGAACCGAGCACCAGAAGCGGGCACCGTTCCGCCAGCGGATAGCTTCCGCTCGGCACGACGCGCACGTCGCCGAACCAGTTGGCTGCCTCGTTGGTCAGCGTGGCCAGCGTCGCGAAGCTGTAGCTTATGTCCGAGCCTGCATAGACGTCGATCGTGTTGATCGAGCTCATGCTCCATCCTGTTCGCGCGGCAAGAGCTTCGCGGTCCGGAAACAGTCTGCCGAATGCATCGCGGATCGTTGCCACCTTGATGGTAAAATCGCGGTCGTCGGTCGTACACGCCATCGCAATCCGCCATTTGAGCGCGTGGAAATTCTCGATCCCGCCGGCCAGAACCAGAGCTTCGATGCCGCACAGATCGTCCGCCGTTTCCGGTCGTGCGAAGACGCGGATCGCTGCGCGCCTGCCAGGCTTCAGCACCCTGGCGACCTCGCCAAACAACGAACTGCGCGCCGCCTGGGAAGCGACCGCCGACAGGCATCCGTCGCCGATGACGGCGTCGATGCTTGCGCGGTCCACGGGCAGGTTAAGCCAGTTGCCGGCGATTGCCCGTCGCGAGCCGTCGTCGCCAGCCCATACGCCGGAAATCATGGCCGCCGACTGGTCGACCGCCAACATCGACTTGCCCAGAACTGCCAATTCCGGGGTAACCCCCAAGAGAAGGACATCGGCATTTCCGAGATCAAGTTCGCGATCGAATATAGCGACGGTTTCCGCTGTCGGCCGGAGCGGCGCTTCCAGAAGTTTCCAATGGCGGTGGTAATCGTCCCAATGATTTGTCATGCAATTCCATTGGCCCCCTGCACGCCTGGATTTTGGATATCACCGGGGCTTAATAGAGGTCGTTGGACAAGCCAAGACATTTCAAGGCATCTACAGACAGTCCAGGAGGTGGATAGTGGCGCGTATCGCCGTGATAACGCATGAGCATGACAGGTTCCTGGGCAGGCGCGATATTCTGCTGCGCAGGAGCAGCCCATACATGCTGTTCGACATTCTTGCGGAATTGAAAAGGCGCGGCCATTCGGTTCGGGTTCAGCAAGGCCTGTCGAAGCCGGTCAGCGCCGATATGGCGGTATTGCATGTCGATGCCACGGTGACGCCCACGGACTATGTCGACTATGCCCGGAGTTTTGCATTCTGCCTCAACATCGGCGCCGCCGACATATCCAAACGGCGGATCAGTGGTGCATTGATCGACAAAACCGACAGCTGGCAAGGTCAGGTGATCGTCAAAAGCAATCTCAACAATCGGGGAATCCCGGAGACGCTCCTCAACCGGCGATCCGAGCGCGCGGGCAAACAGCCGCCGTTTCCGCATTTGCCAATCTTGCACCCCTATGAGATCCACAGATCTCTCGGCGACGTTCCAGACGGCGTCTTTGATTGCGACGATCTCGTCGTGGAAAAGTTCATTCCGGAGAGAGAACCCGACGGTTTTGCTGTTCGTTTCTGGGTGTTTTGCGGAGAGCGAGAGCGCTGCACCCGCTACGTCTCCCCGAACGGCCTGGTCAAGGCATCGGAGACGATCCGGCGCGAGCCCGTCCCGGTGCCCGACGAACTGCGTGAGCGCCGGCGTGAACTCGGCTTCGACTATGGAAAATTCGATTTCGTCATGCATGAGGGCAGGGCCATCCTCCTCGATGCGAACAAGACTCCCGGCCGTCCGCAAAATCTCGTCAAGATGTTCGCGGCCGGCGCTTCGGATCTGACACACGGCTTCGAAGGCCTCGTCCATCGGGCGAAATAGGCGCGGCTCTAGAGGAACAGCCGCAGCTGCGTGTGAATGATAGACCGGTAATCCTCGATGGTCCGGCGGCTTTCCGCTTCGCCCTCGGCAAGCGCCAGGCGCACCACGCCGCCGGCGAGCTGGAAGATCAGCAGAACCATGCGTTCGAACTGCTCGCGCCTCTCGGGCTCCAGCAAGGCGATGACATGGTCGCAGAACATTTTGGCTTGGTGCCGCGTTTCGGCGAGGTCGAGGTTCTTGAGCGCCTTGTCGGCCTGGATGGCGTTCTGCAGATCCTGGATGGCCGGATCGCCGGCGACACGGCTGAGATAATCATCGAGCAGCCGGTCAGCGGCCACGATGACATCTTTCGCCTCGTGGATTTCGGCGATGATCGTCGTCAGCCGTGCCCGGCTGACCTCTGAAAACCGCTCATAGAGCATCGCCAGGATCGCCGATTTGTTGGGAAAGTAGTGGTAGACGGTGGCGATTGGCCCGCCCGCCAGCATGCCGACCTCCTTCATAGTGACGGCGTCGATACCCTTTTCCCCGATCAGCCGCATGGTCGTCGACAGGATCGCGTCGATGCGCTCGCGGCTGCGTTCCTGCTTGGGCTTGCGCCTCGGCTCGGTCGCCATTCTCTTCAATTCCGTCATGCACCGATCTTTCGCACGGTTTTTAGATTCCGGTTGACAAGAAATATGATCAAGTATCAGTTTCTGAAATACTGACAGGTTGTCAGCTTTTTTGCCTCGCGGCAAGGACGTTGGGGAGGCGCCTTTGGCTTCGACAGATATCGGCCACGCAGGCAGTGGCGACTGGCTGGTCGGCAATCCGACCAGCTGGCAGCTCGCCTCGGCCCTGTGGATCGGTTCGGTCGGCCTGCTCATCCTCGGCCTGCAGCCGGTGCTGCTCGGAGCTCTCTACACCGAAGGCCATGTCAGCGGCGACGAACTGGCGCTGGTTGCCACCGCCGAGATGATCGCCATTGCCATCGGTTCGGCCGTCGTGGCGATGCTGCTTTCGGCCCACAATATGCGCTGGAAAAGTGCCGTCCTTCTGCTGCTGCTGGCGCTGGCCAATGTGTGGACGGCCTATGCCGCGAGCGCCAACATGCTGATTGCGGCCCGCGCCCTTGCCGGGCTCGCCGAGGGCGGTCTGGTCGCCATCGCCACCGAACTGATCGCCCGCTCGCGGCGTGCCGAGCGCATCGGCGGCTATTTCGTCACCATGCAGACGCTGGCGCAATGCGCGCTCGCCCTGTTGCTGGCGCTCTATGTCATCCCGGCCGCAGGGTCGGCGGGTGGCTTCATCGTTCTTGCCGTCGTCTGCGTCGTGTCGCTGGCGGTCGCTTTCACCGTGCCCGGTGACTATGCCGACCTGCCCAAGGAAGAGAATCTGGCCAATGTGCTGACGGTTCCCTCGATGACCGCGCTGCTGTCGGTCTTCTGCTACTTCATGTTCTTCGGCGCGGTCTGGGCTTTCCTGGAGCCGCTAGGCGCGCAATACGGCATCGATGGCCGCACCGTCGGCCTGATCGTCTCGGCCAGCCTCGCGGTGCAGGTCCTGGGGGCGATGACGGCGACCGCGTTCGAGGCGCGCATCGATTATCGCCTTGCCATCGCGGCGATCGGCGTCGTGGCGCTTGTCAGTTCCCTGGTTCTTGCCAGCAGCCCCGGCCTGACGACGTTCTGGGTCGCTGCCCTGGCCATGGGCTTTATCCTGCTGTTCATCGTGCCCTACCAGATCCGTCTGGCGATCACCGCCGACGAGACGCGCACCGCTGTGCTGCTGGTGCCGGCAGCCCAACTGTTCGGCCTGGCGATCGGGCCGATTGCGGCGTCGCTGCTCATCGATGGCAAGGATTTCCGGCCGGTGCCGGAATTCGCCGCCGCCAGCGCGGTGGCAAGCGTGGCGCTGCTCGGTCTCTTCGTCCTTGTGTCACGTCGCCGTCGTGCGGTTGCCTGAGCGGGGAGCGCCATGTCGAACACTTGGAGCAACTGGTCGGGCTTCGTAAGTGCCGAGCCCAAGCTGATCGCCAGCCCCGGCGATGCCGGTGAACTCGGTGATCTCGTCCGGACCGCGCCTGGCCCGGTGCGCGTTGCCGGCGCCGGTCATTCCTTCACACCGCTGGTGAAATCGCAGGGCACGATCCTGTCCCTGGAGAGACTGGAAGGGCTGGTCTCGCACGACGCGCAAAAACATCAGGCGCGGGTGCGGGCAGGGACCCGGCTCGGCCCGCTCATGCACATCCTGCAAGGCATTGGCCAGGGCCTGCCCAACATGGGCGATATCGACCGCCAGGCGATCGGCGGCGCGCTGGGCACAGCCACGCACGGCTCGGGACCGACGCTCGGCGCCTATCACACGCAGCTGGAGACGGTGCAGATCGTCGACGGCCTTGGCAAGGTCCGCGACTTCAAGCGGGCAGGGGATCGGGACATGATCCACGCCATCGGTGTTGCGCTCGGCGCTTTCGGCGTGCTCACCGAAGTGACGCTGAACAACATCGCGACCTACCGGTTGCGCCGCCGCAAATATGTGCTGCCGATCACCGAGATGCTGCGCGATTTCGAGGCGATGATGGCCGCGCATCGCTCGGCCGAATTCTACTACATTCCGTTTTCCGGCTATGCGCAGTTCATCGCCAGCGATTTCAGCGATGCCGCACCCACCACGCGGCCGCCGGAAGAGGACGAGGCGGGTTTGAGGACACTGCGCAGGCTGCGCACTTCACTTGCCTGGCTGCCATCGCTGCGTGGCCGCCTGATCCGATCGGCGGCCGCCAAATTTCCCGCCGAGGACTACGTGCAGGACTGGCTCAACGTCTATGCCAGCGACCGGCAGACCAAGTTCAACGAGATGGAATATCATTTGCCGTTCGAGGAAGGGCCGAAGGCGCTGGCCGAGATCATCGAGCTGACCGAGAAGCGCTTTCCCGAGGTCTATTTCCCGATGGAGGTGCGCTCGGTCACGCCGGACCAGTTCTGGCTTTCGCCATTCTACAACAGGCTGACCTGCTCCATCGCCATCCACCATGACGCCGCGAACGATCCTTTGCCGTTCATGCGGGCGGCAGAGCCGATCTTCCGCAGATATGGCGGCCGGCCGCATTGGGGCAAGATGCACAGCCTGAAAGCGGCGGAGCTGAAAAAGCTCTACCCGCGCTGGGACGATGCCATGGCGGCGCGCCGCGACATCGATCCGGAAAACCGCTTCGTGTCGCCCTACATGGCCGGCCTGTTCGGCATCGAATGATGAGCACCTATTTTTCCACCCTCTCGGATGCGCTGAAGGAAGCCGGCATCTTCCAGCCCTGCCTGCTGCTCGACCGCGATCGGCTGGACGGAAACATTGCCCTGGTAAAAAGGAGGCTGGATCCCGGCCTGGCCGTGCGGCTGGTCGACAAATCGCTCGCCTGCCTGCCGCTGCTTGCGCATATAGGCAAGGCGCTTCGCCATGAGCGCTTCATGACCTTCCACCCGCCGATCAGCAAGGCGGTGCTGAAGGCGTTTCCGGATGCCGATCTGCTCTACGGCAAGCCGATGCCGATCGGTGCGGCAAGGGCTGCGCTGGTGAAGGGTGATGCCGACTGGTCGCGTGTCTGCTGGCTGATCGACAGCGAGGAGAGACTGGCGGAATACGGTGCTCTCGCTGACGAACTCGGCATCGGCCTGCGCATCGCTTTCGAGATCGATGTCGGGCTGCATCGCGGCGGCTTTGCTGATCCCGCGGCCTTGTCGAAGGCGCTGAGCGCGTTGCCGGTCCGGCTGCATTGCGAAGGCGTCATGGCCTACGAGGCGCATGCGCCGCTCATTCCCGGCCTTTTCGGCGGACCGGCAAAGGCATTGGCGGAGGCGTCGGCGCAGGCTGCGGCGTTCGTCGCCTGTCTCGGTGCCGACCAGCGCCGCATCCTCAACATCGGCGGCAGCAAGACCGCGCTGCTTCATCGTGGCGGCGCGGCCAATGAAGTGTCGATGGGCTCGGCCTTCGTGCTGCCCAGCGACTTCGATACGCCAGGCCTCGACGGCTTCCAGCCGGCGGCTTTCATCGCTACGCCGATCCTGAAAGTGGTCGAGCCGATGCTGCCTGGCCCGCCGGCCGTTACCCGCCTGCTGCAGGCGCTCGGCCGGTTTCCGCGCAAGGGCTGCTATCTCTATGGCGGCAAGTGGATGGCCGAGCCGGTCTTCCCCCAAGGCATGAAGACGAACGGCCTGCTCGGCCTGTCCTCCAACCAGCAATTCATGGGCTTGCCCGCCGATGCGACCGCAAGGCCAGGCGACTACGCGTTTCTAAGGCCGACGCAGAGCGAGGCCGTGCTGCAGCAATTCGGGTCGATCGCCGTGTTTTCCGGCGGAAAGGTCATCGATCGCTGGCCGGCGCTGCCGATGGCGTGATCGAGCTACGCCTTCACCGGTACCCAGATCTCCAGCCCGCCATTGCCGCTGTGGGCATCGAACTCCGGTCCATAGCGCTCGAATTCCGGTGCATCCGCGATTTCGTGACCGGAGTCGGGCAGCCAACTGTTCCAGATCGTGTTGATCGTCCGGCGGATGGATGAGATGTGCTCGCGGTGCGAGAACACCGCATATTTCTGCGCCGGCACCCGCACCCGATAGAAGTCCGTCGGCAGATCCGCAAAGCCGGACACTTCGACGCCGACGACATAGTCGAAATTGCCCGCGTCGTCGCCGTTAAGGCACACGCCGTAGAAAACGCCTGAGATCTCGCCGGGGATGTTGCCGATATAGGGTGCAAAACGCTGCCACTGCATCGGAATCCCGGCGCTGGTTTCACAGCTGTAGCGTTCGCCGAGGCCGGCGATCAGGAACGGCCGGCTGGTCTCGAAGCGCGGTGGTTCGAGATTGGTGAGGAAGGACTGGTCCATCAGGATCGGCTCCACGAGGTCGAGGTTGTTGGTCGAGCCTTGCGCGCGCACCAGTTCCGGCGTGGTGCCGAACTGATCGCGGAAGGCACGGGTGAACGCCTCATGCGAGTTGTAGCCGGCGTCGAGCGCGACGGCGAGGATGTCGGGCGCTCCGCCGGCCAGCTTGCGCGCCGCCTCGGTCAGCCGGCGTGAGCGCATGTAACCCATCACCGAGCGGCCGGTTGCGGCGCCGAAGGCGCGCGTCACATGAAAACGCGACACGCCGCTGCTTTGCGCGACATCGTCAAGCGAGATCGCCTCCGGCAGATGGCTCTCGACGAACCACAGCGCTTTCTCGGTCGGGTTCATGGGGCTCCTTTTCGCATTGGCCGGATCATCTTGGCGTTTCCTGGCGCGGCCAGTTTGATCGAAATTGCGCATTCCGTGCAATCTGCGCCGATCCCATGGGCTTTCGCTTGACAGCGGGCCGCGTCATCTCCTAAGAATGTTATGTTATTACATAAAGTGAGCGTGCAATGCCTGTTTCCCTTAGCTGGCCCACCACTTCGTCCGAGAAATCCATTGCGAAGCGTTTGGTGGAAATCTACGCTGAAGTGGTGATGGTCCCCGAGCCGAAAGGCGAGGGGTGAAAAGGGAACACGGTGAGGCCTGTTCAGGTCGAGGCCGTGGCTGCCCCCGCAACTGTAAGCGGCGAGCAAAATCCGTGAATGCCACTGGCCGGCAAGGCTGGGAAGGCAGGATGGCGCAACGACCCGCGAGCCAGGAGACCTGCCATCACTGAGTTGACCGGACGGGGTGTGCCGGGAGGAAACGCGAATCCCGGCCTTGTCGGCCGGTTCGCCAGCTTCCTTCCGTCGCCAGTTTTGGAAAGTGACGGAAAGTTGGACGGCTCCATCGATCATCGCATCACCATGCGCACACTTTGCCGTCCCCGCAATCCGGCGGGCTGCAGCCGATGAGCGCAGCGCTTCTCGAAGCCCATGACCTCTGTGCCATGGCGAATGGGCGGAATCTGGTCCAGGCGGTCAGCTTCTCGGTGGCCGCTGGCGATCGCCTTGCCATCATCGGTCCCAACGGCGCCGGCAAGACGACGCTGCTGCGCATGCTGTCGGGCATGCTGCGGCCAAGTTCCGGCGAGGTGAAGCTTGGCGGACGCGGGCTGGACAGGATTTCGGCCGCCGAGCGGGCGCTGCATATCGCCGTTGTCGGCCAGACCGACCAGCCCGATCCGCGGCTGGCGGTGATCGATTATGTCGAGCTTGGCCGGGTCCCGCACGCCGGGCTGCGGCGCAGGCGCGAGGAACGCGATATCGCCGTCGAGGCGCTGCGCCGGACCGGCCTGCTGCCGCTGCTTGGCCGCACCGTCGGCTCGCTGTCGGGCGGCGAGCGCCAGCGCGCCCAACTGGCGCGCGCCATCGCCCAGCAGCCCAAAATCCTGTTCCTCGACGAACCGACCAACCATCTGGACCCGCGCGCCCGCGGCGAACTGCTCGACCTCGTGGCAGGCTTTGAGATGACGGTGATCGCGGTGCTGCACGATCTGGCGCTGGTAGCACCCTTCGCCACCAGGGTGGCGGTGATGAACCATGCCCGTCTGCAAGCGCTCGCCGCACCGCGCGAAGCGCTGGCCCAACAGCTGATCCGCGAGATTTTCGGCATCGATGTGCTGCGCCTGCGCCATCCAACCGAGGATCGAGAGTTGACGGTGTTCGAGGTTCCGAACCGTGCCGCGCCGCCGTCGTGATTGAAGCCGTTCCATAGTCGACCCGATCCCACCCACAAGGAGCATACCCGTGAAACGCCTCGCTTTTTCGCTTGCCGTCTCGCTGCTGACCTCGACCGCCTTCGCCTTCCCGGTAACCGTCGACAGCTGCGGCAAGCCGCTGACCTTCGACGCGCCGCCGAAGCGCGCTGTCATCCACGATCTGAACATGGCCGAGATGGCTTTCGCGCTGAAATTGCAGCCGTCAATCGTCGGCCTGACGGGCATCACCGGATGGTACAAGGTCGGTTCCGAATTCAAGGCAGAGCAGGGTTCGATCCCGGAGCTGGCGCCGAAATATCCGACGCTCGAAAACCTCGTGGCCGTGGAGCCGGATTTCTTCTTCGCCGGCTGGTACTACGGCATGAAGCCGGGTGGCGAGGTGACGCCCGACACGCTTGCCCCGCACGGCATCAAGACGCTGGTTCTGGCGGAAAGCTGCGTCCATCCCGACAAGAGCCGCCCCGCCGCCTCGATGAACCTGCTCTATGGCGACGTCGAAAAGCTGGGCAAGATCTTCGGCAAGGAGACAGAGGCGGAAAAGCTTGTCTCTGGCTGGAAGGCGCAGCTCGCCGACATCACCGCCAAGGTCGGCAGCGCCAAGGGCACGCGGGTGTTCCTCTACGATTCCGGCGAGGACAAGCCGTTCACCGCAGGCAAGTTCGCCATCCCCAGCGCCATGATCACTGCCGCCGGCGGCGACAACATCATGGCTGACATGGACACCAGCTGGGGCAACACGGATTGGGAAACGGTGGCGTCGCGCAATCCGCAATTCCTCATCCTGCTCGATTACCAGGACGGTGGCGGCTACAGGAAGCTGCTCGATTTCCTGAAAGCGCATCCGGCCATGAAGGAGACAGACGCGGTCAAGAACGAGCGCTTCGTCGCCCTCCGCTACGCCGAGCTGACGCCCGGACCCGCCAACATCGAAGCGATCGACAAGATCGCCAAGGCCATGCACCCGGAAGCATTTTGAGCTTGCGCCATCCGGCATTTGCGTTGGCCATGCTGGCGGGAGCGGCGGCGATCGCCGCTCTCGCTCTGCTGTCGATCGCCTATGGCTCGACGCTGATCCCGCTGGCCGACGTTGTAGCAGCGCTTGGCCGCGCAATCGGCTTAGGCGGGCACGACGTGTCCGGGCCGGTCGGCAAGATCGTCGTCGATCTGCGGCTGCCGCGCACGATCCTGGCCATCTGCGTCGGCGCGGGCCTCGGCGTCGTCGGCGCGCTGCTGCAGACGGTGACCCGCAACGATCTCGCCGATCCGTTCCTGTTCGGCCTGTCGTCGGGCGCCGCCGCCGGTGCCGTTTCCGTCATCACCGTCTTCGGCGACAGCTTTGGCATCTGGACGTTGCCGGTCGCGGCCTTCACCGGCGGCATATTGGCCGCCGGCGTCGTCCTGCTGCTGGTCGCGCGGGTGAGGGGCCAAGGGCCGGAGCGGCTGATCCTCGCCGGCCTTGCCGTGTCCTTCATGTTCACCGCCTTGACCAACTACCTGATCTTTGCCGGCGACCAGCGCGCCGCCCACTCCGTGTTGTTCTGGACGATGGGCGGCCTTGGCCTGGCGCGCTGGGACAATATCTGGCTCGGCGCGCTGGGTGCGGGCACCATTCTGGCTTACGCGCTGTGGAACCACCGCCGGCTCGATGCCTTCCTGGCCGGCGAAAACGCCGCCGAAAGCCTTGGCGTGCCAGTGGCGCGCATGCGCCGAATGACGTTTCTCGTCGCCGCCTTCTCGACGGCGATCCTGGTCTCTGTCGCCGGGGTCATCGGCTTCGTCGGGCTGATGATCCCGCATCTGTCGCGGCCGCTGGCAGGCCCCTTGCATCTGCGCCTGGTTGCCAGCTGCGCCGTCTTCGGCGCGGTGCTTTTGCTGGCCAGCGATCTTCTGGCCCGAACGCTGCTGCCGCCGCAGGAACTGCCGATCGGCATCATCACCAGCTCGGTCGGTGCGTTCTTCGTCGTCACCATGCTGATCCGCAACCGGCTTTGAGCGCCTTTGGCAACCGGTCGCCGGATCACACAGTCCAGAAATAGCGCACGATGTGGAAGAACACCGGGGCGGCGAAGACCAGGCTGTCGGTGCGGTCCATCATGCCGCCATGGCCTTCGATGAGATGGCCCCAGTCCTTGACGCCCTGGTCGCGCTTGATGGCCGAGGCGACCAGCCCGCCTAGGAATCCCATCGAGCAGGCGACGAAGGCCACGCCTGCCGCCTGCAGCGGCGAGAAGGGCGTCACGAACGACAACAGCGCGCCGAGCAGGCTCGCCGACACCAGTCCGCCGATCAGCCCTTCCCAGGTTTTCGACGGCGAGACGTTCGGCGAAAACCGGTGTTTACCAAACAGCTTGCCGAAGATGTACTGCAGCACGTCGCTGCCTTGCACGACGATGATCAGGAAGGCGATCAGCAGCAGGGTGCGGCCTTCGAAGCCTGGCACGTCGAGTGTCAGCAGGGCGGGGACGTGGCTGACGCAATAGACCGAGATCATCACCGCCCATTGCTGCGCGGCGATCCGCTCGAGGAAGCGTTCGGTGTCGCCATGCAGCGCCGTGATGGCCGGCATCAAGAGGAAGCAGTAGACCGGAATGAAGATGACGAAGAGCCCGTACCAGGCGGTCCACACCAGCCAGTACTGAAACGGGATGATGATGCCGAACATGCCGAGCAGCACCCAATGGTCGCTGCGGCGCGTATGCGTCAGCGTCACGAATTCGCGCAGCGCGGCGAAGGAAATCAGCGCAAACAGGATGGTCATCCCGTAACGGCCGAAGAAGAAGGCGACCGTCATCAGCGCCACCATCACCCACCAGGCGTTGATGCGCTGCGTGAGGTTGACAAGCGTCGAGCTCAGCGGCTTCGGCGCTCGCGCCGAAAGGATGGTGGCGACGATGCTGGCGGTGGTCAAAACCGCCAGCAGGCCGATGATCAGGATGGAGATCTCGTGGCGCATCAATCGTCTCGCTCGGGACGCGGGTTGAGCGCCAGAAGCGCGGCGTGGGCGCGCTCGAGAAAGGCGCGGCGTTCTTCGCCCGGGCCAACCGCGACAGGCGCGCCGAAAACGACGCGGCACAGCAGCGGCACCGGCAGGAACTGGCCCTTGGGCAGCACGCGCGACATGTTCTCGATCCAGCACGGGATCAGCTCGACCTCAGGCCGCGCCGTCGACAGATTGTAGAGCCCGGAGCGGAACGCCAGCAGCGGCTCGTCTGTCATGTTGCGTGTGCCCTCGGGAAACAGGATAAGCGAGTGCCCTTGGTCGAGAACCGACAGCATGATCTCGATGGGGTTTTCCTCAGGTCTCGTCCATTGCCGGTTGATGAGCACGGACGACAACATGTCCTGCGCGATGAAGCGGCGCAGCCGCGACTTCCCCCAATATTCGCCTGCGGCAACAGCATGGGTGATCGCGCGCTCCCTTTCGCTGAGACAGGCCGACAAAAGGATGAAGTCGCCATGGCTGGTGTGATTGGCGAAATAGATGCGCTGCCGCTCGGAGGGCAGGCTGCCGTTCCAGATCGGCCGCACCCCGGTCACCATCCGGGCCAGAGCCGACAGGCCGACGGAGGTTACCGTCTGCAGCAAGGTGAAGGTCTTGAGCGAAAGCTTGTTCATCGCGGCGCCCAAAACCCTGCCGCCAGAAGCGCTGCGGCAAACAGAGCCAGGGCAGCGCGCTGCTTGAACAGCAAGCGGCTTGTGCCGGCCATGCGGTCATCGAGCAAGCGTGTCGCGAACGGAGCCGGTTTCAGGCGCATGCGCGCCAACATGTCATCCACCGCGGCACCGCCGGAAGCTTCGTCGTCATGGCTCGCCATCAGTCGGAACAGCAGCGCGTCGAATGCCAGCAATGCCGACAGCGCCAGCACCGCAACCGCGCTCGCGGCGGCGATCGACAAAGCGATGGCCGCGGGCAAGGTCTCGAAGGCACCGCGCGCCGATGCGGCTAGAGGCGCAAGGACATTTGCGGCCAGCACGATTGCGGCCGGCCACGCGGCCTGTCGCATCAGCATGCCGGCGAAGCGGTCGGTGCGGTCCTGATAGGTATTGCCTGTCATGACGCCGCCCGCCCCGTGGCCTCTGCAAGGTGGACCGGCCGGCCGGCGGCCGCGAGCATCTCGCGGGCGAGCGTCGGCGTCCCGGCCCTGCCGGTCGCCACCAGCCATTCGGCGACGACGCCGGCGCTGCGCTGGAAGCCGAGCGCGCAGCACACCAGGACGGTGCCGTCGCGGCGTGCATTCTCCAGCGCGCCGGCTGCCTGTTGCCGTATCGCCAGTGGCGGCGGCAACAGGTCGATCATCGGAAAGCTGATCCAGCGGCAATCGGTTGTCGCCGGCTTTTCGAGTTCGGCGGCGAGGTCGATGACCGTGCCGAAGCTGTTGGCCTCGCTTGCCGTGGGAAAGCGCCCAAGAAAGACACCTTCGGCAATCGCCACCTGGGGGGCAAGATTGCGCGTCCAGGCCCATATGTTTGCCCTGGCGCCGAGGCGATAAGGCAAGAGCAGGACACGGCTTGCAAGCGTCATGGTGCCATCGGCGGATTTCTGGAACACCTTTTCGCCTGCGCCAGCATAGGCGAAGGCGACGATGGCCAGCGCCAGCGCCGGCCAAAGCAGGAAGAGCGCGACAGCGCAAAGGAAGGCACCGAGCGCGGCACCGGCCAGCGCGAGGACGGCGCCCATAGCGTAGAACCCCGCCAGCCGCCGCGCTTTCGCATCGTTGGTCAGCCGGAAGCCTGCAAACGGCAATGCGCCGCTGCGCGGAAACAGCCACAGCGCAAAGAACCCGAGCAGCGCGCCGGTCGGGATGTCGATGAAGTGATGCTGCCAGGTCGTCAGCACCGAGGCGCCGATGAGGAAGCTCCAGCCATGCCAGAGCGGCAGGAGCAACCCGCCGAGCCGGTGGCGCCAATGATCCCAGATGATCGCCAAAAGGGCGATATGCAGCGAGGGCGCCTGGTTGAACGGCTTGTCGAAACCGCCGAGCACGGCAAACAGGAAGCCCGGCAGGCCGGTCGTCGCCGGTCGCACGAATGTAGCGGTCAGCGGGAACAGGATGAAGCAGATAACGGCGACGATTTGCGCGGTGAGATAGCGTCCGGCCAGACGGTCGACCCCTTGCCTGTCGTTGTTGAGCAGCAGCGACAGGCCGTAGAACAGGTTGATCGACCAATAGGGCACGATGGTCCAGGCGACGAACGGGATGCCGTGCTCCCACGAGAACACGATACTGCCGACATCGTCGCGCCGCGACGCCAGCCAGTTGGCGAAGCCGTAGCTGAGATAGAAGAACGGCGCCAGGAAGGCCAGCCACAGGGCTGCCCTGACGACCACCCGGCTATAGGGTTCGGCACGCGCCACGGATGCAGGCGATGACACCATGCTGCTCAGCGGCGCCGCGCGAGCGAGACGGTGAAGATGCCCCATTGGTCGATGCGCTGGTCGAGCTTTTCGAAACCGGCGGCTTCGACGAGCTGGTCCATTTCGCCTTGCGTGCGCCGGCGCATCACCCAGGCCTCGCCGCCGCGATGCGAGGTCAGGCTGCGGGCGATCATCTCGAGCTGCGGGTGCCAAGGCTGGTTGGTGTAGAGCAACAGGCTGCCCGGCTGCATGGCGCTGGCCAATCCACCGAGCGAGCGGGCGATCATCGCATTGTCCGAGAATAGCTCGTAGAGGCCGGAAACGATGGCGAGGTCCGGCGCCGGATCGGCGTTGGCGAGCATGTCGGCATCGAAAGCGTCGGCGCGCTGGAACGTGACGTCAGCCGGCAATTGCCGCTCCGTGATCAGCTTGCGGCCAAGCTGCACGTTGAGGTCGGAATAATCCTGCAGACGCACGCTCGCCGGCTGGTCGGGGCTCTTCACGATGGCATCGAGAACATAGCGGCCGTGGCCGGCGGCGATGTCGAGAATATGCACTGGCCGGCCAGTGGTCTTGAGCGTTGCCAGGCAAGAGCCGATCAGTTCTTCGAGATGCAGCTTGCGCTGGCGGATGCCGCGCCAGCCGATAGCTTCCAGGAAGACACGGTCGACGACGCGGCCAAGGGGCGTAAGTCCGCGCGCGTCGTTTTCGTAGACATAATCCAGCGTCGAGCCGGAATCGAAGCCGGTGGCAATGCCGGTCTTCATGCCTTGGGAAACCCAGGCGCCCATGCGGATGGAGGCGCGGCTGAATGCCCAATAGAGACCCTTTGGCGACATCAAAGCGAGCGGTGAAGCAAGCCGGTCGGCCTCGTCGCGTGTGTAGCCGGCAATGTCCGCCTGCTTCAGGTCGACCGGCGCATCCGGTGCCGCGAACTGCCTGGCCAGGAACGGCCGGATCAGGTCGAGGGCCTTTGCCCGGTCGCGTTCGCCCAGCGTGTCGTGGAAGAAGCCCGGTAGCACATGACGTTCCTTGATGCGGCTGCCGAGATTGACGAAGAACTCGTGCTGCGGGCCGTGGCGCACGACCCAATCGCTGCCCGAAAGCAGAAGCTGCGTCGGCGCGGTGATGGCGCGGGCGTCCGCAACGATGCGGGCTGCATGCTGATAGAGTTCGACCAGGATGTTGGAAGCGATCGGCCGCGTGATCAGTGGATCGCTCTCGAAAGAGGCGATGCGCACGGGATCATGGGTCAGGAATTTCGCCTTGACGTAGGAATTGACGAAGAAGCGGCCCTTGATCTTCTGCCAGAGCGCTATGCCCTCCTTGGCGAAGGGCACGTAGAGTTTTACCGAGAAGGCCGGTGAGGCCAGCACCATGGCGCGCAGCTTCGGCGCATAGTCATGCACCCAGGCGGCGGCCAGAACGGCGCCGAAGGACTGCGCGATCAGCGCGATATCGCGCGTGGCGAAGCCATCCCTTTCAGCGATCTCGCGCATGAAGCAGTCGATGTCGCGCACCAGCGCCGAGAAGGACGGGGCATAGCCGCGCTCGCCGGACGAACGGCCATTGCCGCGGGCGTCCCAGGCATAGAAGGCGTGGTCCGGCATCCGCAATTCATCGACGAGATGGGCCATGCGGCCGCCATGCTCGTGGCCGCGATGGAAGAGCACCACCGCGCCGTTGGCATCGGCGGAGGCCGCCGGCCAGAAGCGGTAGAAGATCTCCGTCCCGTCATGGCTGCGGAAGACCCGCTCCTGCGCTTGCCGCGCAAGGCTTTCCGTGGCCGCGGCGGCGATCGGGTCGTGCATCATGGTCTTTCCCTCTGGCGGCCCCACTGGCGGCATGGCGAGCCTCGATGCTCAGCTGGCGCTGCCAATAAGCCCGGCGCGTATCCGGTTTATGGCGGTCAGCAGCGAAAGCGTTGCCATGGCCGGAAACACAAATGGCGCGATCGATACCGGCCACAGCCCTGGGGCGCACAGCACGGCGACGACGCCGAGCGCCAGCGCCCTGTCGCTCTTGCCGAACGGCCCGGCATAGTTGCGGCCGATCTTGGCGGCGATGCCGAGCACGCCGGCAAACTCGGTCAGCACCGCCGATATTGCGAAGGCGACGACGCCCCATGCGCCAAATTCCGGAAAGACGGCAAAAGGCAAGATCAGCGCGAGGTCCGAAACGACGTCGCACAACTCGTTCAGATACATGCCGAGCGTCGAGGCTTGGCCATGCTCGCGCGCCAGCATGCCGTCCACGGCATTCAGCGCCATGCGCACGAACATCACCACGGGGATAAGCAACAGCAGCCAGCGCCATTCATGCCGGATCGCAATGGCCGCGCCGGCGGCTATCGACATCGCGGCCGCCAGGATGGTTATGCTGTTTGCGGTGACCCCGATAGCCGCCAGCCGATTGACCAGCGGCCGCAGTCGACCCTGGAAGGCCGGCTTGAGAGCGTAAAGCGTCGGCATTGCGTTGATCCCCCGATCCTGTTCTGCGGCTGTACATCAATATGCCAGACGCGACCAGCGGAGAGGCGGCGCGGCCATCATGCGTTCGCAAATCGATAACCATGATTTGCCCGGCAAAGCTGTCATGCACATTTGTCGGCTTTGTGTGCACTGCGGCACCTTGAATAGTGAGCACGCTTATTATATATCCCGCTCATGGTTTCCGATGGCATCGACAGATTGGGCTTCTTGATCCACGACGTGCAGCGCCTGATGCGCAAGCGCTTCGAGGCGAGGGCCAGTGGCTTGGGGCTTTCTTCGGCGCAATGGCGGCTTCTGGTCCGCGTTGCCAAGGAAGACGGTGTCGCGCAGGCGCGGCTGGCCGAACTTCTCGAAATCGAGCCGATCAGCGTTTCGCGCCTGGTCGATCGCATGGAGGAGGGAGGCTGGATCGAGCGTCGTTCCGACGCTGCCGATCGCCGCGTCCGCATGATCTTCCTGACGCCCAAGGCAAGCGATGCCTACGCCGTGATCAAGAGCATTGCCGGAGAAGTCTATGAGGAATCGCTGGTCGGCGTGAAACCGGAAGCCCGTCGCGTCCTCGTCGAGGGACTTGAGGCGATGGTCCGCAACCTGACCGACGACGAGACGCCGTCCATTGAAAAAGTGAAGAACACAGAGGGCGCAGCAGCATGAACGCGGTAGCCAAGATAGACGAGAAAGTGACCGAACTGGAAATGGAAGCGCCGGCGCAGCCGGCCGCGGCCCCGGCAACCGTTGCTCCCCCGGTGCAGCCGGCTCCGGCGCCGGTGAAGAAAAAGCGCCGGCTGGGCCGCTTCCTGCTCATGGTCGCGCTGCCTGCGGCATTGGCTGTTGGCGGCGGCTATGTCTGGGTTACCGGCGGCCGTTATCAGGAGACCGAGAACGCCAATCTGCAGCAGGCCAAGGTGTCGATCGCTTCCGACACGGCCGGCCGCATCGTCAAGGTCGACATCTTCGATAACCAGCTGGTCAAGCAGGGTGACGAGCTGTTTGCCATCGACCCCGAGCCCTACCGGATCGCGTTGGCGCAGGCCGACGCGGCGGTGGCGGGCGCGCGTCTCAATGTCGAGCAGTTGCGCGCCGCCTATGGCCAGTCGATGGCTCAGCAGAAGTCCGATGCCAGCCAGGTCGCCTTCGCCCAGTCGCAGTTCGACCGCGCCGCCGATCTTGCCCAGAAGGGCATCAACGCCAAATCGTCGCTGGACGAAGCCAAGAACGATCTCGACAAGGCCAAGCAGCAGCTCGCCGTTGCCGAGCAAGGCATCATCAGCGCCAAGGCAGCCCTTGGCGGCAATCCCGACATCGAAACCGACAAGCATCCGACCGTGATGGCCGCGCTCGCCGCGCGCGACAAGGCCGCCTACGACCTGGCGCAGACCACGGTCAAGGCGCCGGCTGACGGCATCGTCAGCCAGGCCTCGTCGTTCAAGGTCGGCCAGTATGTCGGTTCCGGCACGCCGCTGTTTTCGCTGGTCGAGACCGGCGACACCTGGATCGATGCCAATTTCAAGGAAACGCAGCTCACCCACATGAAGCCCGGCCAGAAGGCCGAGATCGTGGTCGACACCTATCCGGGGCGCACCTTCGAGGCGACGGTCAAGGCGATCGGCGCCGGCACGGGAGCCGAGTTCTCGCTGCTGCCGGCCCAGAATGCCACCGGCAACTGGGTCAAGGTCACACAGCGCATCCCGGTTCGTCTCGAACTGACCGATGCGGACGCCAAGATGGCGTTGCGCACCGGCATGAGCGCCACCGTTACCGTCGACACCGGCGTGGCGCGTGGCCTGCCTTCGATCTTCGGTCACGCCACGGCCGGCGAGGCCGCGCAGTAACGTCAACAGAATGCCGCAGGACCAGCGGCAGAGGTGAATAGCAGGATTGGTCTGATGGGAGGAGCTGGAAGGATCAGCGTTTGGGCACGCCGCATAGCGGCCTGGCCGAAGTCTGAAATCTCCGACGCGGACCCGTCGGTCCTCATGTTTCCGGGCGGCAGGCATCCGCTCATCAGAGACTTTCAGTCGATGTAACCCCCACATCGACAATCGCGTCCCACCGCGACGAGGGTCTCTCAACGGAAGGCGTTGCCGCCCGGAAACCCCTTGTACACGTTTTTGTTACCTGCTGGAAGTTCCACGCCATGAGCACGCCCGAACCCTTCAAAGAAGTGCCGCATCGCGGCCTGATCACGGTCGCGCTCATGTTGGCGACGATCATGCAGGCGCTCGACACGACGATCGCCAACGTCGCGCTGCCGACCATGACCGGCGATCTCGGCGCCTCGCCTGACAACATCAACTGGGTGCTGACCTCCTACATCGTTGCCGCCGCCATCATGACGCCGGTCACCGGCTGGCTGGCCGATCGCTTCGGCCGCAAGGAACTGTTCCTGACGGCGGTGGTCGGCTTCACCGTGTTTTCGATGCTGTGCGGCATCGCCTGGAGCCTGGAGACCATGGTGTTCTTCCGGCTGATGCAAGGCGTGTTCGGCGCCGCGATCGTGCCTCTGTCGCAGACCTTCCTGCTCGACATCAATCCCAGGGAACGCCATGGCCAGGCGATGGCCATCTGGGGCGCCGGCATCATGCTGGGTCCGATTCTGGGCCCGACACTCGGTGGCTGGCTGACCGAGAATTTCAACTGGCGTTGGGTGTTCTTCATCAATCTGCCGGTCGGCATCGTCGCCTTTCTCGGTATGGCCGCTTATTTGCCGGCTATCGCGCGGCGCGTGCGCGGCTTCGATTTCTTCGGCTTCGCCATGATATCGCTCGGCGTCGGCGCGCTTCAGCTGCTGCTCGACCGCGGCGGCGAGGTCGACTGGTTTTCCTCGGTCGAGATCTGGATCGAACTTGGTCTTTCGCTCACCGGCTTCTGGGTGTTCATCATTCACACCATGACGGCCGAGCACCCCTTCATCGATCCCAAGATCTTCCTCGACCGCAATTTCGTGACCGGGCTGGCGTTCATCTTCGTCATGGGTGTGCTCATCCTGGCGAGCATGTCGCTGCTGCCGCCGATGCTGTCGACCATCTTCGGCTATCCGACCGTCACCATCGGCATCGTCATGGGGCCACGCGGCGTCGGCACCATGATTTCGATGCTCGTCGTCGGGCGGCTCATGAGCAGGATTGACGCCAGGATCCTCGTCGTCATCGGCTTCCTGCTGACCGCGCAGTCGCTCTACACCATGTCCAGCTTCACCCCGCAGATGGACAACTGGCTGATCATCAGCTCCGGCGTCATCCAGGGCCTGGGCATGGGGATGGTGTTCGTGCCGCTGTCGACCGTCGCCTTCGCCACGCTCGACGTGCGCTTCCGCACCGATGCCACGGCTCTGTTCAGCCTGGTGCGCAATCTTGGCTCGTCGATCGGCGTGTCGGTCGTGACGGTGTTGATGGTGCGCAACACGCAGATCAACCATGCCGAGCTTTCGGCCTTCATCAATCCGTTCAACCCCAATCTGTGGGCTGTCTCGCCGGCTGCCGCAGGCGGCGACCCAACGGCGCTCTCGCAGGTCGATCGCATGGTCAATCTCCAGGCCATGATGATCTCCTACGTCAACGACTTCAAAATACTCATGGTGATGACGCTGCTTGCCATCCCGTTTGTTTTCCTGCTGCGCAAGCCGAAGCAGGCGCCAGCCGGCGGCGCGCCGGCGGCGCATATGGACTAGCTTCCATCAAATCGTCTTGGGTGTGGCGCACCGAACCGGCACGTTTTCCTATTTTCCGAGCACGAGGCTCCAGTAACGGAGCTTGCTGTCGCTGCCGTCGCGCACATAGGCAAGGCCGAAGCGTGTGAAGCGCGGGTCGAGCATGTTGCGGCGATGGCCTGGTGAATGCACCCAGATGTCGAACAGCTTCTCGAGGTCGAAACGACCCTCGGCGATGTTCTCCGCCGCGGCACCGGAAATTCGATTGTCCCTGACGCGCGAGGCGAAATCCTTGCCCCAGCCGGTGGTGTGGCTCATGCGGCGGCGCTGCGCCATGTAGCCTGCCTGCTGCAGGGCGGCCTGTTCGAGCTGCCGGTCGGGGACCAGCGGCGCGAGCCCGGCCGAGGCGCGGATGCTGGCCAGCGTGCTGGTGGCGGAGGAGGAGACCCCGGCGCCTTCGCCGGTTGGCAGTGAAACGGTGCTGCAGGCGGCGAGCCCCGCCAGGGCTGCGAGGCCGGTCAGCACCATGCGCCTGTTCAGCTTCGGGATCGGGTGGGTTTCGATTTTCGCTATGGTCATGCCTCTGAGATAATAGCGATCATGGCTTTTGCCGGGCAGGGCGGCGAAAATCGGAGAGGGGGCGACAGACTGACGCTGGCCGGTACAACGCTGATCGGCGTGGCATGCTGGGCGGAGTTTCACCAGGCGATCGACGGCGCTGCCTATCCCAGGCTGGCCGGATTGCGCCTCGCATCGAAACCGATCCGGCCGTGCGTTATCGCCATTTTTCTCAACGCTACCGCTGGCGCCGCCGCACGTCAGGTTGTCTCTCATTTCACCAGAGTGATCATCCGATCGGCATACATTGTGCGATTTCCAAGCGCCGCCGCGCAGTCCGACTTGACGGACGAGTTCCCGGTCATCTGTATCGTATTGCCGACAAGCCTGAGACAGTCGCCCTGGGCGCTCATATCAGAATTGCCGGCGTAGGAAATGGGCGCGTCCGGCGCGTAGATGAAACCGCTGAGCACGGAATTTGCGCCACCATTCAATGTCAGGGCAGACGTGTTGCCGTGATCCTGGAAAATGGTGATGCCAGCATAAGGGCCGCTGGTGGGCGGGGAAAGGTTCACCTTCTCATTGGCATTTATGTAGATCTGAGCGCTTTCCATGAGGAAAATGGTCACGCCCTGGCCAGTCAGGCTGCCGTTTCCCCCTGGCTTTATGGTGGTGCCGCGCATGAGGTAGACGCCCGGATTAAGCGTGATGTTCCCCGATAATGTCTTGTCGCAATAAGTGCCGGGCGACAGCGTGTAGGTTTTGCCGTTCGGGACAGGCAAACACAATGTGTAAGGGGGAGGAACGACGTCGGCCAATGGATCAAAGGATGCGTACCTATGTTCGTGCGGCGTTCCGCAGGCGAGACTGGCGCTGGGTGGCAACAGCCCGCTGGTGCCGCCGACGGTTGAGACACAGCCGGCCGAAACCAGTGCGGAACCACCCCTGTTGACGGAATCCGACGCGTCCGAGTTCGCCGCGATCACGCAATTGTCCATCGAGACGTTGGTCGAGCCCTGCAGGTTCACGGCGGCGGACGCATGCGGATCGAGCGCCAGCACGCAGGCCTGCGCGCCAGGTTTTATCTTGACCGAGGCCGAGCGGTAGGCCTGCCAGGGGGCCGAGGCGCTGATGAAGCTTGGGCGGCTTATGCTGGACGACAGCGAGATAAAGTAGGCGCTTGGACTGCCGCTTGCCGTTGCCGCGAAAGCGGAGACGCTGCCCAAATATTCCTGCTGGTCGGCCGCGCTCATATTGGCGGCGAAGAACTGCAGCCCAAGCTGCTGGACATCGCCAGCCGCCATATCGGGAGAGAACTTCGTGCCGATGGCGAGCCCAGCCGCGTCCAGCGAGTTCTGGAGTTGCGAGGCGTCATGGCTCGTGCCGATCAGATCGACGGCGCCGGCCAAACCAATCATTATTGGCAGCATAGCGAAGGCGGTCGTTATGGCAAAGTTGCCGCGCTCCGAAGACCAGAAGGCTTTCAATGCGAACATAGTCCCTCGCCGAAACTCGTAAAGCTCAGGTGATACGCCAGGGATCCCTACGAGTAATTTAAGTAAATGCTAAAATGCGTAAATGCTAAAATGCAGCACAATGATTGGCCAAAACGAAGGTCTGCCAAGGTACGCTATATGAGAGGCCATACGGAGAGTTGAACACAACGAGGAGTTGCTCCCCAGGCCATTGACCCGGCGACAATCGCCTCCAACTCTGCTATCATGCTTCTCGATCTTGAAATGGCAGCTCTGGCGGCCATCCAGGCGGTGACCGCCCCGACACACGGGAGGAAGGTTATGGCCGGCTTTCATGTCATGGCGGACGCACGTGGAATGCATGTGCAGCCGACGGTGCGCCGCATCACCACGTCGGACCTTTGGGATGCGTTGCGTCTCGGGTTCGAGGATTTCTGGGCAAAACCATCGCACTACGTGTTCCTGTGCCTGATCTATCCCATCGTCGGCCTGATCCTGACGCAGTGGACGTCCGGCGCCAATGCCATCCAGCTCATCTATCCCCTGATGTCGGGTTTCGCGCTGGTCGGGCCGTTTGCGGCGCTCGGTCTTTACGAGATCAGCCGCCGGCGCGAGCTCGGCATGAACACCTCCTGGCGGCACGCGTTTGATGTCCGGCGCTCGTCCGCGATCCCGTCGATCGCCGTCATCGGCGTCATGCTGGTGGCGCTGTTCCTGTTGTGGCTCTACACCGCGCAATCGATCTACACTGGCCTGTTCGGAGACCAGCCGCCGGCCTCGATCGGCGGCTTCATCCGCGACGTGCTGACCACCAGTAAGGGCTGGACGCTGATCCTTGCCGGTAATGCCGCGGGCTTTGTCTTTGCCGTAATCGTGCTGGCCACCACTGTGGTTGCCTTCCCGCTGCTGCTCGACCGCGACGTCGGCGCCGTCTCAGCCATCGAGACCTCGGCCCGGGCGGTGATGGCCAACCCGCTGCAAATGGCGCTGTGGGGCTTGCTGGTCGCCGTGCTTCTGGTGATCGGTTCGATCCCGCTGTTTGCCGGGCTCGCCGTCGTCATGCCGGTGCTCGGCCATGCCACCTGGCATCTCTACCGCAAGGTGGTCGAGCCGGAGCGGGCACAGCAGATAAGGCGACCGATGTAGGCTAGCTCTCAGCGCTGCGCGTCGGTCGCCATCTTCAGCGCGAGAGCCGCCAGCACGGTTCCCATCATCCAGCGCTGGATGACCAGCCACAAGGGCCGTCCGGCGAGGAAGGTGGCGATTGAACCGGCCGTCACCGCGATGAGGGCATTGACGCTGAGGCTGATCGAGATCTGTGTCGCGCCGAGCACCAGGAGCTGCGACAGGACGTGACCCTTGCCAGGGCTGATGAACTGCGGCAACAGCGACAGATAGAGCACGGCCACCTTCGGATTGAGCAGATTGGTCATCAGGCCCATGGCGAAAAGCTTGCGCGGCCGGTCCCTCGGCAATTCGCGCACTTCGAATGGCGAGCGTCCGCCCGGCTTCACCGCCTGCCAGGCCAGCCACAGGAGATAGAGCACGCCGGCAAAGCGCAGCGCATCATAGGCGTAGGGCACTGCGAGCAGCAGCGCGGTGATGCCGAATGCCGCCGCCAGTACATAGAAGACAAAGCCGAGCGCCACGCCGCCAAGCGAGATGAGCCCCGCCTTCGGCCCCTGCGACAGGGAACGCGAGATCAAATAGATCATGTTGGGGCCAGGCGTCAGCACCATGCCGAGGCAGACCAGCGCGAAGGCGAGATGATTGGCTGTTTCGGGCATCTGTTCTTCCCCAGCGCGCCGCGAATGGACGCGCGATCCGGCAGGCGGCCAAGATGTGCCTGTCCCGGGAGGCGCGCGCAAGTGCATGGCGGCGCCAGCCGTTGTTCCAGCCAGCCCCCGAAGCCTGAGGATCAGTCGACGATGCGCAGGTTCGACAATTCGTTGCCGATTTCCTTGAAATCGTTCGACAAGCTGGCGCCGGTGGCATTCCAGAACAGTTTTGCCGGCTTGCTCGCGTCCGTTGGATCCTTGCGGAAGCGCGAGTTCGACGAGCAGGATTTCAGCGCCTCGATCGCCTGCTGATCGGCGGTTTTGGTCGTCGACAGGTCGAGCGCCACCGTCATCACCATGATATTGGCTGCCTTGGCGTTGTTGCAAAGCGTCGCCATCTGCTCGTTGAGCGCGTTGGTGTAGTTGCCGTTCGAATAGTCGAACTGGCCAATGGCGCTCGATGTGCCCATGAACAGGCGGCCCACCGAAGTGCCGTTGTAGCCTGGGTTGAGATAGCCGAAGGACGCATAGGTCGATTTCGAATCGGCGGGGTCGGAATGGCTGAGCGAGGACGGCGTGTAGTAGGTATTGGCGCCGTCGGTCAGCACGATGACGACCTTGTCGTTGCCTCTCTCGGTTTCCGGGCGGCCTTGCGTGAACGGCTCGCCGCTCGAAACCACCCGCCAACCCCAGGCCATGCCTTCGGGAACATTGGTGCCGCCATCGGGCTTCATCAGGTCGATCGCGGCCTTGATCGCGGTAAGCCCAGTGGTAACGCTGACATCGGTCAGCGGCGTGATCGGGTTGGTGGAGCAGCTGTAGTTCGGCCCGTTGCCGGCGGCCAGCGCCGGCGCATTGATCGGCCTCGGTTGGAAATATTTGGACATGTTGCGCAGCCGGGATTGGCCGGTGCTGCTCGTCGGGTCGTCATTCCACCAGCTGTTGATGGCGCCATAGGTCGTCGGCGCGGCCTCGTCGGGATCCTGGGTGAGCCTCCAATGGTTGCCGGGTTCGTCCGGGGCGAACATCGGCACAAACATCGTCGCCGGATCGCCGACCCCTATGCCGGTGTTCGCCGAGCCGCCGGAAGGCGCCGCGTCGTTGACATTGTAGGGATAAGGCCTGGCCTCGACGCAGCCCTGCCAACTGGCGAACGGGCCATAGGTGTCGATGTAGTCGTATTCGTCGTGGTCGCGTTTGCAGGTGTTGTTCGGGTTGTATTCGTCGCACACCACGCGCTTGCTGTTGACGACACGCTCATGGTTGGTGACGACCTTCATGTCGCGATAGAGCGAAAACCGGGTCAGCATCTGGCCTTCGTCGGTTCCCCATCCGGTGCCGCGCTTGTACCAGATGCCGTTGGTCTGCTGGGCGTATTTGTCGGCTGCGTTCAGCGTCGACCAGTCGAAATTCTCGTTCGATACCGGCGACAATCCTTCGGTATCCATCCAGGGCGCATTGCCGTTGCCGGGCCCGACATTGACCGAGGCGGCAAACGGCACGAGGCCGAACTGCACCGGCCTGTCGACCTGCTTGATCATCGCCGCCTGCTGGGCCAGCGTGTCGACCAGCTGTTTTGCCGCGGTCTTGAGAAGGTCGATGCGCGTTTGCCCCGAGCCCGTTCCGGTCTTGGTCATCGACCCGGAATTGTCGAGTACCAGGGCGACTTCAAGAGTGTTCTTCAGCCGCACTTCCGAGGTGATGTTGAAGCTGATCCTCTGGTTGGCGTCGGTTTCGGATTTGCCGACGAGCTGGCCGAAGACCGGATAGAAATAGGGCTTGTAGTCCAGCCGCGCGGTCATCTTGAGCAAGCCGCCGCCGGTGGTGTTGCTTGGCAAGGTGACGGTGAGCGTCGTATTGGCGGGATTGATCTTGTTGAGGTTGGCATTAAAGAAGTCGAGCGCATAGGCCCTCAACTGGTCGTCGGTGGCACCCTCCGTCAGCCGGCGCGCCGTGGCGAAGTTTGCGGCATCGAGCGCGTTCGAAACCGCCTGTTTTTCGCGGCTCATCTCGGTGAAGTCGACGGCCATTGCCAGGGCGCCCATCAGCGGAACCATAGCGACGACCGTCATAAGAGCATAGTTGCCGCGTTGGTCGCGGCAGAACTGACGCCAAAGTCCATGCATGTCTTGGAGCGGCCCCCGCCGGCGGATTCTCGATCGACGCCAGCTTTCCACAAAACGCTGAAGGCCGGGTTTGGCAAATCGCTCTATTGCCGGGTCAGCACTTCACCAACCGCTAACCAATCGTGCCTGGCGAAAGCTGGTGACAGGCCGGAATGGTTCGGCTAATCCGAACCGGCTGCGGCGAACCGTCTGTCGTGGCGGTCGCAACGATCATGACTGAAGGAAACGGCATGGCGGATTCGCCTGAAATCATCGGCTCGCTCGAAGACGTGTCGAAGGCCTATTCGGCAATCCTGTGCGACGTCTGGGGCGTGGTCCATAATGGCGAAACGCATTTCCCTGTGGCGGCCTCCGCATTGGCAAGGGCTCGAGAGGCGAAAATCCCCGTCGTCCTGATCACCAATTCGCCGCGCAGAAGTGCCGATGTCGTGGCGCAGATGAACGCGATCGGTGTTCCACCGTCAGCCTACGACCGGGTGGTTACCTCAGGCGACGTGACCCGGGATCTGATCGCCGAAGGGCCGCGCAAGATTTTCCATATCGGCGCCGACCGCGACTTCACCCTCTATGAAGGTCTCGACGTCGAGCTTGTCGAGGAGTTCGAGGCGTCCGGCGTCGTCTGTACCGGCCTGTTCGACGACGAGGTCGAGAAGCCCGAGGATTACGCGGAGCTCCTGCGGCGGCTGCGCGCCAGGAACCTGCCTTTCATCTGCGCAAATCCCGACATCGTGGTCGAACGTGGCGAACGCATCATCTGGTGTGCCGGCGCGCTGGCGCGTGACTATGCCCAGCTCGGCGGCCGCACATTGATCGCTGGAAAACCTTACGCGCCGATCTACAATCTCGCGATGAAGGAGGTTGCCGAGATTCTTGGCCAGCCGGTCGAGCGCGGCCAGGTGCTGGCCATCGGCGACGGCATGATGACCGATGTGAAGGGCGCCGCCGACAATGGCTTCGATGTTCTTTATGTCTCCGGCGGTATCCATGCCCGCGACTATGGCGATGCCCTGCAACCGGATCCGGCAAGATTGGCGGCCTTCCTGGAAAAGCATGGCTATGGTCCGGTGGCCGTCATTCCCAGACTTCGGTAGGTGACGATGGCAGCCTTCCAGCGCATCCTGGCAACCGCGCCGCTTCCCGCCGACCTGCGCGGCGGCGTCGTGGCGATCGGCAATTTCGATGGCGTCCATCGCGGCCATCAGGCGGTGCTCGAGCGAGCCTCGGCGGAGGCAGGACGGCGCGGCGTGCCGGCCCTGGTGCTGACATTCGAACCGCATCCGCGCAAGATCTTCAGGCCTGATATCCCGTTGTTCGTGCTGACGCCGCCGCCGATGAAGGCGCGGCTGCTGTCGCTGCTGGGCTTTGCCGCGCTCGTCGAGCAGCCGTTCACGCGCGACTTCGCCTCGCTGTCGGCGGAAGCGTTCGTGACGGATGTGCTGGAAACGAACCTCGGCATTACTCACGCCGTAACCGGGTTCGACTTCCATTTCGGCAAGGATCGTCAGGGCGGCCCGGCCTACCTGATGGCGGCCGGCGAGCGTCACGGCTTCGGCGTCACGCTCGTCGACGCGTTCCGGGACGAGGGCGCCGAGGTGGTGTCGTCCAGCCGTATCCGCGGATTGCTGGGCGAGGGTGAAGTGGCTGAAGCCGCCGGTCTGCTCGGCTACCGGTTCACCGTCGAAAGCGAGGTGGTCGGCGGACAGCAGCTTGGCCGCACCCTTGGCTTTCCGACTGCCAACATGAGGCTGTCGGCTGAAGCCGCACTCAGGGAGGGCATCTATGCCGTCCGCTTCCGCCGCGCCGACGGCACGCTTCACGACGGCGTCGCCAGCTTTGGCCGACGCCCGACAGTCGACGACAACGGCGCGCCGCTGCTGGAAACCTTTGTCTTCGATTTCTCCGGCGACCTCTATGGCGAGGTTTGTCAGGTTTCCTTCTTCGGTTTCCTGCGTCCGGAGGTGAAGTTCGAGGGGCTCGACGCGCTGGTCGCGCAGATGAAGCGCGATGAAGCCGAGGCACGCGCGCTGCTTGCCGGCGTCAGGCCGCTCTCCGACCTCGACGCTGAGATGGCATTTTAAGCTACTTCTTCAGTGCCAGGCCGACGGCGATGAAGGTCCAGCCCTGGAAGATCAGATCGATCGCCAGGAACAGACCGAGCACCCACAGGCTGTTGACCGGCCAGCCCATGGCGATGATCAGGCCCGCAAGCGCGGTGATGACACCGGCAGCGACGATCCAGCCCCAGCCGCGTTCCGGCCGATGGCTGTAGCCGACCCAGGCCCTGAGCACCCCTGACGCGACCAGCGCAATCGCCAGCAGGAATGTCAGCACCGCCGAGGCAAGCAGCGGATTGCCGAAAGCGAAGAAGCCGGCAACGGCGTACAGCAGTCCGCTGAGCAGCCAGTAGAAGAAGCGGCTCCAGGTCTTGACGCCGAACGCGTGCACGATCTCGATGATGCCCGCCATCAGCATCAGCCATCCCACGACGTAGACGGAAGCCACCGTGGCGACGAACAGGTTGGCGAAGGCAATGCCGCCGAAGATGAGCAGCAGCACACCGAGCGCGACAAACCATCCCCATTTTGTCCGTGTCTGTTCGATCGCGATTTTCAGGGCGTCGCCATGCAGGGTCATTGTCGCGGTCTCCATCGAGGGCTGCGGAATACTGCGGATGGAAGGTAATCCGGGCGCGGGCCAACGTCCAGTCGATGACCGGCAGGGGGATCGCGGCAAAGCGCGAGCGTATGTCTCGGGTTTAAATCAAATTTTACCAAACGGCCGTCAAAGCTGTCATCGGTAATCGTGTGTGTCGTGTTAGTGGAGTGGCCATGAGTCCGGTCGGAAGAATCTCTCTTGTGTTGGCCGCTGCGGTGCTGGGCGGGGCGGGCGCCGCCAATGCGGGCGAGGGCAGCTGGCTGTCCGGCGACTGGTATCTGACCGTTGGCGCCACCGGCCTGGTCGCGCCCAATTTCGAGGGCGGCAGGAAATACATGCTGAGCGCCCAACCCATCATCTCATTGGGCAAGGCCGGACCGGCGGCACGCTTTGTCTCGCGCAACGACAACATCTCGCTGGCGCTGGTCGACGATGGCGGTGTCCGCGCCGGCCTGACCGGCAAGTTCCTGTTTTCCCGCGACGATGACAACGCCGATGAGCTGAAGGGCCTGGATCCGGTGCGCTGGGGCGGCGAAGTCGGCGGCTTCTTCGAATTCTATCCGACGGACTGGCTGCGCGCCCGCGCCGAGCTGCGCCACGGCATTCGCGCCCACAACGGCTTTGTCGCCGACATCGCCGCCGATGCCTTTTACGACGTGACGCCGACCGTCAGGATTTCGGGAGGACCGCGTGTTTCCTTCGCCTCGGGCAACTATTTCGACGCCTATTACGGCGTCAACGCGCAGGAGGCGGTGGCGTCGGGCCTGAGCGAATACCATCCCGGTGGCGGGCTGAAATCGACCGGCTTTGGCGGCGCCATAACCTGGAAGGTGACCGAGCCGATGACCGCCAGCCTGTTTGGCGAATATTCGCGCCTGATGGGACCGGCGGCCGATTCCAGCCTGGTCAAGGAGCGTGGCGACCGCAACCAGTTCACGGTCGGCGTGTCGACCACCTACCGCTTCGATTTCACGATGTAGGTGAATCGAACGAGAGACGCTTTATTCCTGCCGTGGCTTCGGCTAAAAGCCCAGCCATGACCAGCTTTTCGCGCCTTTTCGCGATCGCGATACGAATTACAGGCCCGGTGTTCCGGGTGGCCTGAGCGCCGCCGGAGCCGCCGGGAGTTTCTGCGCGCCCCTCGCGCTTTTTTCATAACATGATAGTTCACGCCCGAGCTTGTACGCCCGCCGGGCAATGCACATGGCAGACCAATGACCGATACAACTGAAACGATCGACTATTCCAAGACGCTTTATTTGCCGCAGACGGACTTCCCGATGCGCGCCGGCTTGCCGGAGAAGGAGCCGCTGCTGGTCAAGCGCTGGCAGGACATGGATCTCTACCGCAAGCTGCGCGAGAGCGCTGCCGGCCGCACGAAATACGTGCTGCATGACGGCCCGCCCTACGCCAATGGCAACATCCATATCGGCCATGCGCTGAACAAGATCCTCAAGGACGTCATCACCCGCTCGTTCCAGATGCGCGGTTACGACTCGAACTATGTGCCCGGCTGGGACTGTCACGGCCTGCCGATCGAATGGAAGATCGAGGAGCAGTACCGCGCCAAGGGCAAGAACAAGGACGAGGTGCCGGTCAACGAGTTCCGCAAGGAATGCCGCGAATTCGCCGCGGGTTGGATCACGGTGCAGGGGGCCGAGTTCCAGCGCCTCGGCGTCATCGGCGACTTCAAGAACCCCTATACGACGATGGCTTTCCATGCCGAGTCGCGCATCGCCGGCGAGCTTTTGAAATTTGCCATGTCGGGCCAGCTCTATCGCGGCTCCAAGCCGGTGATGTGGAGCGTAGTCGAGCGCACGGCGCTGGCCGAGGCCGAGATCGAGTACCACGACTATGAGAGCGACACGATCTGGGTGAAGTTTCCGGTCGCCAGCCTTGTCCGCCCCATTGACGATGGCCAGACCAAGCTGACGGAGGGCGCCCTCGATCTGCTGCAGGCCCACGTCGTCATCTGGACGACGACGCCGTGGACGATCCCAGGCAACCGCGCCGTCAACTATTCGCCGCGTATAAATTATGGCCTCTACGAGGTCACGGCAGCCGAGAACGCGTTCGGCCCGCAGCCGGGCGAAAAGCTGATCTTTGCCGACGCACTGGCCGAAGACTCCTCGGCCAAGGCCAAGGTCACCTTGAATCGTCTCCGCAGCGTTTCGGCGCAAGAGCTTGGAAGCCTTACGCTTTCACATCCGCTCAAGGGTTTTTGCGGCGGCTACGAATTTGCCGTTCCGATGCTCGCCGGCGACCATGTCACCGACGATGCCGGCACCGGCTTCGTCCACACCGCGCCCGGACACGGCCGCGAGGACTTTGACGCCTGGATGGACGCGGCGGTGGATCTGCGCGCACGCGGCATCGATCCCGCCATCCCGTTCACCGTTGACGATGGCGGCTTCTTCACCAAGGACGCGCCGGGTTTCGGACCGGACCGCGAGGGTGGACCGGCGCGCGTCATCGACGACAACGGCAAGAAGGGCAACGCCAACCAGGCCGTCATCGACGAGCTGATCAAACGCAACGCGCTGTTCGCGCGTGGCCGGCTGAAGCACAGCTATCCGCATTCATGGCGGTCCAAAAAACCGATCATCTTCCGCAATACGCCGCAATGGTTCGTCTATATGGACAAGGACCTCGGCGATGGCTCGACGCTGCGCAGCCGGGCGCTCAAGGCCATCGACGACACCCGTTTCGTGCCCGCCGCCGGCCAGAACCGCATCCGTGCCATGATCGAGGAGCGCCCGGACTGGGTGCTGTCGCGCCAGCGCGCCTGGGGCGTGCCGATCGCCGTCTTCGCCGATGTCGACGGCAATGTGCTGAAGGACGAAGCGGTCAACCAGCGCATCATGGACGCCTTCGAGAAGGAGGGCGCCGACGCCTGGTTCGCCGCTGGCGCCAAGGAGCGTTTCCTTGGCAATCACGATGCCTCCAAATGGAAGCAGGTGATGGACATCCTCGACGTCTGGTTCGATTCGGGCTCGACGCATGCCTTCACGCTGGAGGATCGCCCTGACCTGAAATGGCCGGCCGACGTCTATCTCGAAGGCTCCGACCAGCATCGCGGCTGGTTCCATTCCTCGCTGCTGGAAAGCTGCGGCACCAGGGGCAGGGCGCCTTACGATACTGTCGTCACCCATGGTTTCACCATGGACGAGGATGGCCGCAAGATGTCGAAGTCGCTCGGCAACACCGTGGTGCCGCAGGACGTCATCAAGCAGTCGGGCGCCGATATCCTGCGTCTGTGGGTGGTGACGACCGACTACTGGGAGGACCAGCGGCTCGGCAAGAACGTGCTGCAGACCAACATCGATGCCTACCGCAAGCTGCGCAACACCATCCGCTGGATGCTCGGCACGCTCGCCCATGACGATGGCGAAGAGGTGCCGCTGGAGAAGATGCCGGAGCTGGAGCGGCTGATGCTGCACCGGCTGGCCGAGCTCGATGAGGTCGTGCGCTCGGGCTACGACGCCTTCGAATTCAAGCGCATCACCCGCATGCTGCTCGATTTCATGGTGGTCGAGCTGTCGGCGTTCTATTTCGACATCCGCAAGGACGCGCTCTACTGCGACGCGCCGTCGAGCCTGAAGCGCAAGGCTTCGGTGCAGGTGGTGCGCCATCTCTTCGATTGCCTGGTGAAATGGCTGGCGCCGATGCTGCCCTTCACCATGGAGGAGGCCTGGCTCGATCGTCATCCCGACGCGGTCTCGGTGCATCTCGACCAGTTCCCGCAAATCCCGGCGGACTGGAAGAACGAGGCGTTGGCGGAAAAGTGGCGCCAGGTGCGGCAGGTGCGGCGCGTCGTTACCGGCGCGCTGGAGATCGCGCGCGCCCGGAAGGTGATCGGATCGTCGCTGGAAGCGGTGCCGGTCGTCACCATCAACGATGCAGCGCTCGAAGCGGCGATTTCAGATGTCGACATGGCCGAGATGGCGATCACCAGCGATCTGGTCATCGCTCATGGCGAGGCACCGGCTGGTGCCTTCGCGATCGACGACGTCAGGGGTGTCGCCGTGGTGGTCGAGAAGGCCGAGGATCGCGGCCTGTTAAAATGCGCACGCTCATGGCGCTACACCGCCGATATCGGCCAGGATCCGGAATTCCCGGATGTTTCGGCCAGGGATGCGGCGGTGCTGCATGAATTGAAGGCGCTTGGCCGGCTTTGACAGGCCGGCCAGCTTGATCGGTGCACAAATGCCACGCCGGGCGGGTGAAAACCGCCCGCGCGTTGCCCTTAACGAGTGGTTGAGGTAAACACGCGAAACTCCGGAAGACAAATTGTCGCCGGATTTCCGTCGCAAGTGCTTGGACGATGGGGACCGGCCACGAGGCTGGTGGCAATCGAGAGGCTGTCTAGAGTGGGACTTTTTGGCATGACCGAGAGATATAATGCGCGCCTGGCGCTGCTGGCGCCGCTTGTCGCGTCGGGCCTCGCTTTGTCCGGCTGCATGGGCTCTCCGACCTACGGCACCGACAAGACCGCCGGCGAACAGCTGGCCGGCGATATTTCAGGCGCCTTTTCATTTGCGCCGAAGCGCAAGGAACAGATCGACTACAAGCCGCGTCCGACGCTTGTAAAGCCGGCGCCCGGCCAGAAGGAAGCGCTGCCGGCCCCGCAGGACAGCATCGAGACGGCGAGCGCCGAATGGCCCGAATCGCCCGAGCAGCGCCGCGCCCGCTTGCGCGCCGATGCCACCGCCCATCAGAACGACCCGGCCTATCAGTCGGAGATCGTCGACGACGTGCAAACCGATCCGGCCTCGGTGAAAAGGGCGATGGCGGAGTCAGGCTCGAGCCACCCGCCGGCATGGACACCGGCCGATTCCGACAAAGGCCGTGCCGCCGAGATCCAGCGTCGCCTCGCCGACAGCAAGCAGGGCGATCCGAACACCCGCAAATATCTGAGCGAGCCTCCAGTGCAGTATCGTGTCGCGGCCGGCACCGCGCCGCAGAACGAGCTTGGCGAGGACGAGTACAAGAAGGAACGCCGTCTCAAGAAAGAGGCGGAAGGCAAGAAGGGCAGCGGCTGGTTCGATTGGCTGTAAGAACACCGAATTGTGTCGCCGGGCGTAGCGCCCGCTTCAGCCGCGCCGCTCCCGAAAAAATCCTTTAAGCAGCAGGCCTGCTTCGGTCTCGCCCATGCCCGGATAGATGTCGGGCGCGTGGTGGCAGGTCGGCGAGGCGAAGAAGCGCACGCCATTGACCACAGCGCCGCCCTTGTCGTCGGCGGCGCCGAAATAAAGCCGGCGCAGCCGGGCGAAGGAAATGGCGCCGGCGCACATGGCGCAAGGCTCCAGCGTCACATAGAGATCGTGCCCGGTCAGCCGCTCTGCCGACAGTTTGCGGCAGGCTTCGCGGATGACCAGCATCTCGGCATGCGCGGTCGGGTCGGCAAGTTCGCGTGTGCGGTTGCCGGCGCTGGCGACAACACCAGCGCCGTTGGCGATGACGGCGCCGACCGGCACTTCGCCTCGCAAGGCGGCAGCTTCGGCCTCCTTCAGCGCCAGCGCCATGAAATCGGGCCGCTTCACGCGATTTCCACTCCGATTATCTCCTCGCCACCTGACGGTGATCCTGTTATGGAGCGCATGACATCGAAAATCGGGACTCGGTTTTCGAAAATGATCATGCGCCACATCAAAAGTGCTACAGCGTTCGTTGCGCGCCCGAAAGGATGCGCCACGCTGTAGCAGCGCAAACGGATAAAGGCCACATGGACGACAACGACAAGAAATTCCGACCCAGGAAGGGGCCGGCCAAGAGTGGGCCGAAAGCCGCGGGACCGCGCAGCCGCGATGGCGCCGCGGGCAAGGGCGGCAAACCGTCCTTTGGCGCCAAGAAACCTTACGCACCGCGTGGCGACCGGCCGATGGCTGCCGATGGCGAGCGGCCGAAGCGCGATTTCAAGGGCGGCGACAAGCCTTTCAGCAAAGGCCCGCGTCCCGAAGGCAAGCCTTTTGAGAAACGCGAGGGGCCGCGCAAGCCCTATGCACCGCGCGGCGATCGCCCAATGGCCGCCGAAGGCGAGCGCAAGCCCTATGAAAAGCGCGAAGGGCCGCGCAAGCCCTACGCACCGCGGGGCGACCGGCCCGTGGCCGCTGAAGGCGAGCGCAAGCCCTACGAGAAGCGCGAAGGGCCACGCAAACCCTATGCACCGCGGGGCGACCGGCCGGCTGCGGCGGCAGCGGGCGGCGAAAAGCGCTTCGACCGTCCCAAGCGCGATTTCAGTGACCGCGCCCCGCGTGACGCCGTCGATCGCCCAAAGCGTGACTTCAGCGATCGCCCGAAGCGGGATTTCAACGATCGGCCGCAAGGCGCGTCAGGCGGCAGCTTCAAGCCACGCCCGCGTCCCGCCGAGGCTGCGGAAGAGGCAGGCGAGCGCATCGCCAAGCGGCTGGCCCGCGCCGGCCTCGCCTCGCGCCGCGATGCCGAGGAACTGATCGCCGCCGGCCGCGTCAAGGTCAATGGCCGCGCCCTGACTTCACCGGCCTTCAACGTGATGCCTGATGACATCATCCATCTCGACGGTATGGAAATCCCGCCGATCGAGCGCACAAGGCTGTTCCTGTTCCACAAGCCGGCCGGCGTCGTCACCACCAACCGCGATCCCGAGGGCCGCAAGACCGTCTTCGACGTGCTGCCGGCTGAATTGCCGCGGCTGATGACCATCGGCCGGCTCGACATCAACACCGAAGGCCTGCTGCTGCTCACCAATGATGGCGGCCTGTCGCGCGTGCTCGAACTGCCGGCCACCGGCTGGCTGCGCCGCTACCGCGTGCGCGTCCACGGCAAGGTCGAGGAAAGCGCGCTTGCCGGCCTGCGTGAAGGCATTGCCGTCGACGGCGTCTTTTACGGCGCCATCGAAGCGACGCTCGATCGCGAGCAAGGCACCAATGCCTGGCTGACGATCGGCCTGCGCGAGGGCAAGAACCGCGAAGTCAGGAACATCCTGGGTTCGCTCGGCCTCGACGTGACGCGGCTGATCCGTATCTCCTATGGGCCGTTCCAACTCGATGACCTCGCCGAGGGCCATGTGCTGGAGATCAAGGGCAGGGTGTTGCGCGACCAGCTTGGCGAGCGCCTGGTCGAGGAATCCGGCGCCAATTTCGACGCCGATGTCACCAAGCCGTTTTCCAACAAGCCGGTGCGGCGCACCGAAGTTCGCGAGCCGGAGCCGGAACGGCCGAAATTCACCCGCGATGGCGAGCGCCGCCCGATCGGCGAGGGCGGGTTGATCAAGAATCGCAAGCGCCGCGAAGGCAGCCGCGATGAGGCTCTGGGCAAACTGTCGACAAGCCCCGACAGAAACGCTGAGAAGAGTTTTGGCGAACGCGCCCCGCGTCCCGAACGCAGCTTTGGCGACAAGCCGCGCGGCAATTTCGGCGACAAACCGCGCGGTGGCTTCGGCGACAAGCCGCGTGGTGCTTTTGGTGGCAAGCCGGGCGGTGGCAAAAAGTCCGAGCGCGAGCAGCGGCCGATCGAGCCGCCCGGCCAGCGCAAGGCCAATGTCTGGATGGCGCCAGGCGCGCGACCGATCGGCAAGGGCAGGGCCGAAGCTGACGCCGCCAAGGCGGCTGACGCCAAGGCGCGCAAGGCCTCGTTCAAACCGACCTATGGCAAACCGGCCGGTGCAAAGCCGTTCGGCAAGCCGCGCGGCGAACGTCCGGGCGGGGCTGGCGGCGGTGAGCGTCCGCGCAACGGTCCCCGAGGCCCCAAAGCGAGATGAGAATCGTCGGCGGTGAGTTTCGCGGGCGTCCGTTGGCGACGCCGCGCTCGAGCGCCATCCGTCCGACGACCGATCGTACCCGCGAGGCGGTCTTCAACGTGCTGGCGCATCGCTTTGCCGAGCAATTGGACGGGGCACGCGTGCTCGACCTGTTCGCCGGCACCGGCGCGCTGGGACTCGAAGCGCTGTCGCGCGGTGCCTCCTACGGTGTCTTCATCGAGGAATCGGCGGAAGGCCGTGGCCTGATCCGCGACAATGTCGAGGCCTTCGGGCTGACCGGCCGCACCAAGATCTTCCGCCGCGATGCCACCGGCCTCGGCGAGGCCGGCACGCTGGCGCCGTTCGGCCTTGTCTTCGCCGACCCGCCCTATGGCAAGGGCCTTGGCGAGCGCGCCTTGCAGTCGGCCAAAGCCGGCGGCTGGCTTCGCCCCGGCGCGCTGTGCGTGGTCGAAGAGGCCGCGGTGGCGTCCTTCGAGCCAGGCCCCGGCTTTTCGGTGCTGGACGAACGCAACTATGGCGAGACCGTCATCCGCTTCATCGAGGCGTCCTGATACGCCTCGTATCCTTGGCCGGCATCCATGGGCCGGCCTCTTTGCCGCCGCCTTTGCCGGCAACATGATCAACAAATCACTTTGCTTGTCGCCAGCACCTTGCCTATCGTCTGTCGACAGAACCGGAGCCGTTGATGACATCCAGGATTGAATGGCTGCGGGGAACGCTGTTGGCGACCTCCTTGGCTTTTGTCATGACCAGCCCGGTGCTGGCCGAGAGCCCCGTCTTGCCCAACACGGTTCCGGCCGAGTTCAAGGTCACGGATTTCCTGCTCGACAACGGCATGGAGGTGGTCGTCATTCCCGACCACCGTGCGCCGATCGTCACCCACATGGTCTGGTACAAGATCGGCAGCGCCGACGAGCCGCCCGGCAAATCCGGCATCGCGCATTTCTTCGAACATCTGATGTTCAAGGCAACGACCAACCATGCGGCCGGCGAGTTCGACCGCGCCGTCTCCGATATCGGCGGCTCCAACAACGCCTTCACCTCCTATGACTACACCGCTTTCCACGAGACGGTGGCGCCGTCGGCACTCGGGCTGATGATGAGCTTCGAGGCTGACCGCATGCGCAACCTCATCCTCACCGACGATGTCATCAAGACCGAGCGCGACGTCATCCTCGAGGAGCGCCGCTCGCGTATCGACAACAGCCCCGAGGCTGTGCTGGACGAGGAGGTCGATGCGACGCTGTGGCAGAACCAGCCCTATCGCATTCCGGTCATCGGCTGGATGCAGGAGATGCAGCAGCTGAACCGCGTCGACGCCACCGCCTTCTACGACAAATACTACCGGCCCAACAACGCCGTGCTGATCGTCGCCGGCGATGTCGAACCGGACACGGTGCGGGCGCTGGCCGAAAAGACCTATGGCAAGGTGGCGCGCGGCCCCGATCTGCCGCCCCGCATCCGCCCGGTCGAGCCGGAGCAGAACACCAAGCGCACGGTCACGCTCTCCGACGCGCGCGTCAGCGTGCCGAGCTTTTCCACGCAATGGGTGGTGCCGTCCTATCATTCGGGAAAGCCGGGCGAGGCGGAAGCGCTCGACCTCTTGGCGGAGATCCTCGGCGGCGGCAATCGCAGCCGGCTGTACCAGGCGCTCGTCGTCCAGCAAGGTATCGCATCCAGCGCCGGCGCCTTTTTCCAGGGCACCATGCTCGACGACACCAACTTCACCGTCTACGGCGCGCCGCGCGGCGATGCCAGGATTTCCGACGTCGAAGCGGCAGTCGATGCGGAGGTGGTGCGCATCGTCAAGGATGGCGTGACGCCATCGGAACTGGAAAAGGCCAAGGACCGCTATGTCAGGTCGATGATCTTTGCCCGCGACAAGCAGGATTCCATGGCCAACATCTACGGTTCGACGCTGGCCACCGGCGGCAATGTGCAGGACGTCCAGCAATGGACGGACCGCATCCGCAAGGTCACCGCAGACGAGGTCAAGGCGGTCGCCGCGCGCTATCTGGTGCTCGCCCGGTCGACGACCGGCTATCTCTTGCCGCAGCAACAGGCGGGGAATTGATGATGACGAACCAGCACCGCCGCTCTCTCCCTTCTCCCCTTGTGGGAGAAGGTGGCCGAGCGAAGCGAGGTCGGATGAGGGGTGTTCCAGCTTGGCGCCGACGGCGCTCCGTCACCCACCCCTCAACCGTCTCGGCGCTGCGCGCCGATCCACCTTCTCCCACAAGGGGAGAAGGAAGGGCGCTCGCCGCACTCACCACCCTTTTCCTCTCCATCCTCTTCCTCATCCTGCCGGCGCTCACCGCGCGGGCCATGGAGATCCAGTCCGTCACCTCGCCAAAGGGCATCACCGCCTGGTTGGTCGAGGATTATTCCGTGCCGGTCGTCGCCATCCGCTTCGTCTTTGGCGGCGGCTCGACGCAGGATCCTGTCGGCAAGGAAGGGCTGGCCAATCTAATGACCGGCCTGTTCGACGAAGGCGCCGGCCCGCTCGATAGTGAAGACTTCCAGATCAAGCTCGACGATGCCGGCGCCGAGATGAGCTTCGACGAGAGCCGCGACGGCATCTACGGCTCGATGCGCATGCTGGCCGAGCAGCGCGACCAGGCCTTCGACCTGCTGCGGCTGGCGGTCAACGAGCCGCGCTTCGACCAGTTGCCGATCGACCGCATTCGTTCCCAGATCCTGTCCGGCATCATCGCCGGCGAAAACGACCCGGACACGGTGGCGCAGAACAAATGGGCGCGCGCCCTCTATGGCGACCATCCCTATTCCCGCTCCGATCAGGGCACCAAGGAAAGCATCGCCGCCATAACGTCCGATGATCTGAAAGCCCTGCACAAAGCGGTGTTCGCGCGCGGCGGCCTGCATGTCGCCGTGGTCGGCGCCATCGACGCGGAGACGCTGAAGAAGAAGCTCGACATGGTGTTCGGCGACCTGCCGCAGAACCAGGCGCTGAGGCCTGTGGCCGATATCGACCCGAAGCTGGCGCAGCATATCGAGGTCGACTACGACCTGCCGCAGACCTCCCTGCAGCTCGCCTTTCCAGGCGTGAAGCGCAAGGCGGCGGATTTCTTCCCCGCCGTGCTGATGAACGAGATCCTCGGCGGCGGCACCTTCACCTCGCGCCTGTTCCAGGAAGTGCGCGAAAAGCGCGGACTGGCCTACAGTGTCAACTCCTCGCTCATAAACCAGGACCACGCTAACGCGCTGATCGTCAGCACCGGCACCCGGTCCGACCGTGCGGCCGAGACGCTTGGCATCGTCCGCGATGTCGTCAAGCAATTGGCCGAACAAGGCCCGACCGAAGCGGAACTGGCGGCGACCAAGAAATACATGATCGGCGCCTACGCCATCAACAATCTGGACTCGTCCAGCGCCATCGCCTCGACATTGGTCGAGTTGCAGCTCGACGATCTCGGCATCGACTACATGCAGCGCCGCGCCGGCTACATCAACGCGGTGACGCTCGAACAGGTCAAGGCGGCGGCGAAAAAGCTGCTGACCACCGAGCCGACCATCATGATCATCGGCCCGAAACTGGCCGGAGCGGGCAAGGGATGAGCCCCACCTTCGGCATCGCCTTCGGCGGCGGCGGCGCGCGCGGGCTGGCCCACATCCATGTCATCGAGGCGCTGGACGAGCTCGGCATCAAGCCGGTGGCGATTGCCGGCTCGTCGATCGGCGCCATCATGGGTGCCGGCATGGCATCGGGTATGGCCGGCAAGGACATCCACGACTACGCCCGCTCGATCCTCGGCCGCCGCGCCGAGGTGGCCAGCCGCATGTGGCGGGCGCGGCCGGGCACGATAGCCGAAGCCATGCAGAACGGCATCCGCGTCAGCCAGTTCAATGTCGAGCGCATCCTGAAAGCCTTTCTGCCCGAGGCCATCCCCGAAACCTTTGCCGAGCTGAAAATCCCGCTGAAGGTGACGGCGACCGACTATTTCGGTCACAAGCTGGCCGTCTTCGAAGACGGCGACCTGCACTCCGCGCTGGCGGCGTCAGCGGCCATTCCCGCCGTGTTCCGTCCGGTGATGCGAGACGGCAGGCTGCTGATCGACGGCGGCATCTACAACCCCGTGCCGTTCGACCTGATCGAGAACGACGCCGACATCATCATCGGCGTCGACGTCGTCGGCGCACCGGAAGAGGCCGACCGCAAACAGCCGACCTCCGTCGACCTGATGTTCGGCGCCACGCAATTGATGATGCAGTCGATCATCGCCAACAAGCTGAAGCAATGCCGCCCCGACATCCTGGTCCGCCCGGCAGTGTCGAGATACCGCGTCCTCGATTTCCTGAAGATCGACGCGCTGATGAACGAGACGGTGGATATCAAGGACGAACTGAAGCGGCAGGTGGAGAAGGCGGTGGAGGCGCGGAATAGCGCCGCCATCAAGGGGAGACGGGGCAAGCAGGTCGGGTGAGGATGCATCTTCCCCATTCGATCTGAAAGGCTCCAACCGATTTACGACTTCGCCGCCACCGGCGCATACTCCAGCGCCACAACGCCGTTGCTGAACGGCATCGCAGAAATCAGTTCGAGCGACACCGGTTCGCCGCCTGGGAACAGCGGCTTGCCTTGGCCGACGGTGCCGGGATAACTGAGCAGCCTGACGCGGTCGACTAGGCCATGGCGCAGCAATTCCTGCGCGACGCTGAGGCTGCCATGCACATAGATGTTGCCGCCGCTGCCTTGCTTCAGCGTCCTGACCGCTTCCGGCAGCGGTCCCTTCAGCAATTCGGCAGGCTTCCAGTCGAGCGCCTTCAGGCTGTTTGAGGCGACATATTTTGGCAGCGCGTTGAACCGGTCGGCAAAATCTCCGGTTTCCGTCGGCCAGGAGCCGGCAAAGATCTCATAGGTCGTGCGCCCCAAAAGCATGGCGCCGGTGTCGGCAAGCTCGTCCTCCTTGAACCTGTTCATCTCGTCGTTCCAAGTCATGCTTGGCAGCTTCTCGACCTCGGCAATGCCATCGACGCTGATGAATTCGGTGACGATAAGTTTTCGCATGGCGTTCTCCTTCTTCGCTCAAAGGACGGACCGCGCAGGGTCATTGCGACACGCTTCATGAAAAATATCACTGTGCGGGCGGAGGCGCCGCGTTCAAGGGGAGACAGCGGAAGAGGACAAGGGTGAGCCCTGGTGAAACGCAGGGCTGGCCGGTAAACCCGTAACCCCGTAACCCCACCGCTCGTCTTCAGTCCTTCGCCCGCTCCACATAAGCCCCATCCGCCGTCATCACCACCACGCGGGTGCCCGGCGCGATGTGGGGGGGCACCAGGGTGCGTACGCCGTTGGACAGCACGGCCGGTTTGTAGGACGACGAGGCCGTCTGTCCCTTGGTCGTCGGCTCGGTTTCCACCACTTCGAAGGTGGCGCGCTGCGGCAGCACCAGGGAAATGGCAATGCCGTTGAACTGCGACACCTGCACGGCCATGCCTTCCAGCAGGTAAGGTGCCATGTCGCCGACCACGGCTTCCGACACCGCCACTTGGTCGTAGGTTTCCGGGTTCATGAAGTGAAAGCCTTCGCCGTCGCGGTAGAGGAAGGTGTGCTCGCGCTCTTCGACATAGGCGCGCTCGACCTGCTCGGTGGTGCGGTAGCGTTCCGAAACCTTCACCCCGTCGCCGATGCGGCGCATGTCGAGCTGCGTTACCGGCGTGCCCTTGCCTGGGTGGATGTTTTCGGCAAAGAGGATCACATAAAGCTTGCCGTCCTTGTCGACGACATTGCCTTTGCGGAGCGAACTGGCGATGACTTTCACCACGGTTTTAAATCCTGCAAGAAGAGTTGACTGGCGTTTGCCGGCTAGTGCGGCGCTGGATGGGGGCCTACCGCATCTTGGCCGCCGCCGCCAGCCCCCTTCCACCATGTTCCGAGCCGCATGACCGAAGCTTCGCCCTGGTGGACGGCTGACGTTCACGCCGACCGCCGCCCGCGGCTGATGCTGCGCAATGGCATCGCCGCCGGCCTGCGCGACTGGTTCGCCGCCCATGATTTCGTCGAGGTGCAAACGGCGGCGCTGCAGGTCTCGCCCGGCAATGAGGCGCATCTGGCGGCTTTCGCCACGGAAGCGGTCGGGCCGGACGGTGCAAGGGCGCCACTCTATCTCCACACCTCGCCGGAATTCGCCTGCAAGAAGTTGATCGCCGCCGGTGAAACCAGGATTTTCAGCTTCGGTCCGGTCTATCGCAACCGCGAGCGCGGCCCCTTGCATCATCCCGAATTCACCATGCTCGAATGGTACAGGGTGGGCGAGGCCTATGAGAGCCTGATGCTGGATTGTGCGGCCTTTCTGGCGCTGGCCGCGACAAGGACAGGGGCGACTCTTTTCTCTTTCCGGGGCCGCGACTGCGATCCGTTTGCCGAGCCGGAACGACTGACGGTGGCGGACGCTTTCGCTCACCATGCCGGCATCGACCTGCTGGCCACGGTCGCCGCCGACGGCAGCACCGACCGCGACGCGCTGCACGCCGCCTTGACCCATGTCGGCCTGCGCACCGCGCCCGACGACAGCTGGGCCGATCTGTTCAGCCGGGTGATGGTGGAAAAGGTCGAGCCATTTCTCGGGCAGGGCCGCGCGACCATCCTGTGCGAATATCCTGTGGCCGAGGCGGCACTGGCGCGGCCGAGCCAGCGCGACCCGCGCGTCGCCGAGCGTTTCGAGCTCTATTGCTGCGGCGTCGAACTCGCCAACGGCTTTGGCGAACTGACCGACGCCGACGAGCAGCGCCGGCGCTTTGTTACCGAGATGGACGAGAAGCAGCGCATCTATGGCGAGCGCTATCCGCTGGACGAGGATTTTCTCTCAGCCCTTGCCATCATGCCGCCGGCCAGCGGCATCGCGCTCGGCTTCGACCGGCTGGCGATGCTGGCCACCGGCGCGCAAAAAATCGAGGACGTGATCTGGACGCCTGTCGCCTGAGGCGGAAAGATCTGGCCTATTCGATTCCAGGGATCAAGACTGGACCGTGACCCCGAACCAAGAGACCACATGATCGGTACTGGATTTCAAGGTCAATCGGGAAGATCTACAGTGGCTGCTTCTGAAACGGTCGAAATCGCCATCGTCGGCGCCGGAGTTGTCGGGCTGGCGACGGCACTTCGCCTTGTCGCGGACGGCCGCGAAGTCCTGCTCATCGATCCGAACGAGCCGGGCTCAGGCGCGTCGTTCGGCAATGCCGGAACGATCGCCGAATATGCCTGCATGCCGGTCGGCACTCCTGCGGTGCTGCGGGCATTGCCAAAGCTGCTGCTTGATCCCGACAGCCCGTTTTCGCTGCGCTGGCCGGCGCTGCTGCAGCTGGCGCCATGGCTCGTTCGGTTCATGCGGCAATCGCTGCCGGCGGCCACCCGGGCCAATGCGCTGGCGCTCGCCGGACTGCTGGCCGACGCCCTTCCGGCCTGGGAAGACATGGTCGGGGAGGCCGGGCTGGAGGACCAGCTGCGCCGCAATGGCTGTCTTTACCTCTATCGCCACTTGAGCGATTTTGCCGCTGGCGCCGGCGGCCGGGCAATGCGCGCTGGGTTTGGCATCCACCAAGAGGTGCTGACTCCCGAAAAGGTGGCGGCGCTTGAGCCGGGCCTGCCGGCGACAGCAGCGCATGGCGTGTATTTTCCCGACTCGATCAATGTCACCGATCCGGCAATGGTGATGCGGCGGTTGCTGGGCGCGGTGAGTGCCCGTGGTGCATCGGTGAAGCAGGCAGAGATCACCGGGCTGCAGGTCGAGGCTGACGGTGTGCAGCTCAGCGGACCCGGCGTTCGCATCAAGGCTGGCACGGTGGTGATCGCCGCCGGTGCACGGTCGCGCGCACTGGCCGCGCAGGCCGGCGACAGGATTCCGCTCGAGACCGAGCGCGGTTATCATCTGGAATTCCAGACCGACGCGCCGCTGCTCAACCGACCTGTCTGTCCCGTCGATCTTGGTTTCTACCTGACGCCGATGGCTGGCCGCTTGCGGGTCGCCGGCACCGTCGAACTCGGCGGCCTGGTCGCGCCGCCAAATCCGCGCCGGCTGGCGCTGCTTGACCGTGGCGCCAGGCAAATTTTTCCCAGGCTCGGCTCGCCTGCCTCGCAATGGCTCGGCTTCCGGCCGTCCCTGCCGGATTCCAGGCCGGTCATCGGCGCTTCGCGCGGCAGCTCCCGCGTAATTCATGCTTTCGGGCACGGTCATCTCGGCTTGACGCTGGCTCCGATCACCGCGCGGCTGGTCGCCGACTTGATCGGCGGACGCGGCGATCCGGCTCGGCTCGCACCTTTCGCGGCGGGCCGTTTCGGCCATTGATCGATGGATGCCCTCGATCTGAGCTAGTGCGCGAAAACCTGCTCCAGCGAGCGAAAGCCCTTGAATTCCAAGGCATTGCCCGAGGGGTCGCGGATGAACAGCGTTGCCTGTTCGCCGGGCTCGCCCTTGAAGCGGACCATCGGCCGTTCCAGCCAGTCGATGTCGTCGCGCGCCTCCAGCCGTGTCGCCAGGCGCTGCCAGTCGTCCATCAAGAGCACCGCGCCGAAATGCGGGATCGGCACGACAATGCCGTCGACCTTGCCGTCGCTGGGGGCCTGTGCGGCCTGCGGCCGCAGATGCGCCGACATCTGGTGACCGTAGAGGTCGAAGTCGACCCAGGTCGCTGACGAGCGGCCGATCGCGCAGCCCAGCACCTCGCCATAGAAAACGCGGGTTTCATCGAGATCACGGACCGGGAAGGCGAGATGGAAAGGCGTCATCGAAATGCTCCGTGCAGGCTGCGAACCGATTTTGCGTCACAGGGTTCGCGGTTTGAACCGTCCGCCCTGCATTTTGATTGAAGCCTATGCCATTGCACAAGCCGGACCGGAACAATAGATGGGTGGGCAACGGCCGCACACCGGCCGCACCAGCAGGATTTCAGGCATGACCGACATATCAGACGCAGCAAAATTGACCGACCGCGTCGCGGCCCTGGTCGAGGCTGCCAAAAAGGCCGGCGCCGATGCCGCCGACGCGGTGGCCGTGCGCGGCCGCTCGACCGGTGTGTCGGTGCGTCTCGGCAAGGTCGAGGCTACCGAAGCTTCCGAAAGCGAGGATGTGGCGCTGCGCGTTTTCGTCGGCGGCCGCGTGGCGAGTGTCTCGGCGACAGCGGCGTCCGACCCGAAAACGCTGGCCGAGCGCGCCGTGGCGATGGCGAAAGTGTCGCCGCAGGATCCCTATCAAGGGCTGGCCGATCCGGCATTGCTCGCCAAACAGACGCGCGATCTCGACCTGTTCGACGCCACCGAAGTGTCGGCAGACCAGTTGAAGGAAGCCGCATTGGCGGCGGAAGCGGCAGCGCTTGCCGTCAAGGGCGTGACCAATTCGGCCGGCGCCAGCGCCGGTGCCGGGCTGGGCGGCCTGGTGCTGGCCACCTCGCACGGCTTCCTCGGCCACTATGTCGGCTCGCGTTTTTCGCGCTCGGCCAGCGTTATCGCCGGCGAGGGCACCGGCATGGAGCGCGACTATGAATTCTCCTCGCGCCAGCATTTTGCAGATCTCGATGCGCCCGAGGACATCGGCCGCAAGGCCGGCGAGCGCGCCGTGCGCCGCATCGGCGCGCGCAAGGCGGCGACCGGGCCGGTCGACGTGGTGTTCGACCCACGCGTCGCGCGCGGCATCGCCGGCCATCTCGCCGGCGCCATCAACGGCGCCTCGGTCGCGCGCAAGACCTCGTTCCTGCGCGACATGATGGGCAAGCAGGTGGCCGCCTCCGCCATCACCGTCACCGACGAGCCGCTCCGGCGGCGTGGCCAGGCCTCGCGTCCGTTCGACGGCGAAGGCGTCGAGGGCGAAAAGCTGTTGATGGTCGAGAAGGGCGTGCTCAACCACTGGTTCCTGTCGACCTCGGCTGCAAGGGAGCTGGGCCTCGTCACCAACGGCCGCGGCGCACGCAGCGGCTCCTCCGTTACGCCATCCTCCACCAATCTCGCCATCGAACCCGGCGAGCGGTCGCCGGAAGAGCTGATCAAATCGCTCAAGACCGGCTTCTACGTCACCGAGGTGTTCGGCCAGGGCGTCGACATGGTCACCGGCGAATACAGCCGCGGCGCTTCCGGTTTCTGGATCGAGAATGGCGAACTGGCCTATCCCGTCGCCGAGGTCACCATCGCCTCGAACCTGAAGACGATGTTCCTCAACATGGTGCCGGCCGATGACCTCGACCGCAATTTCGGCACCGCGGCGCCGACGCTCCTGATCGAAGGCATGACCCTTGCCGGAGCATGACCTGACCACTGCCGGAGCCACCGAAGACTTGCCGCTGCTGCGCGATGCCGCCCGCGAGGCGGGGGTGATCGCCATGCGCTACTTCGGCAACAGCCCGCAAGTCTGGATGAAGGGCGGCACATCACCGGTCAGCGAGGCCGACCACGCGGCCGACGCCTATCTGCGCGAAACATTGCTGGCGGCGCGGCCGGATTATGGCTGGCTGTCGGAAGAGACAGTTGACGATCCGGTCCGGCTTTCGGCACGCCGCACCTTCGTCGTCGACCCGATCGACGGCACGCGCGGTTTCCTGGAAGGCCAGCGCACCTGGTGCGTCAGCGTCGCCGTCGTCGAGCATGGCCGCACGCTGGCCGGCGTGCTGGAATGCCCGGCGATGGAGGAGACCTATTGGGCGCTGCCCGGCCAGGGTGCTTTCCGCAACGGCAAGCGCATTGCGGTTCGCAAGCTGGCGGAAACGGCCGAGATTTCCGGGCTGAAGCAGTTGACCGACCTGATGCCTGCCGAATGGCAGGCGCGGCTGAAGCGGGCGCCTTACAGCCCTTCGCTCGCCTATCGGCTGGCCATGATCGCCAATGGCGCGCTGGACGCCACTTTCGTCAAGCCGAACGCGCATGACTGGGACATTGCAGCGGCCGACCTCATCCTGCGCGAGGCCGGCGGCCAGCTGCTCGACCAGCATGGCCGCGCTCCACTTTATGCCGGCGAGGTGACTCGTCACGGCGCCCTTGCTGCCGGCAGCGGTGAATTGCTGGCCGTGCTCGCCGGCGTCATCGCCGGTCTGGACACGTGAAAGCGTTTTCCCCGGCGAGATGAATTCATCTCGCCCTAAAGGTTCCAAAGTCGGCGGCTTTGGTCTAGACCTGTGACAAACTCACGATATGTGAAGGACCGACATGGCCGCGGAAGACGGAAAGAAACAGCTTTTGCATCTGGTGTTCGGTGGCGAACTGAAGAAGCTTGGCGGCACCGAATTCCGCGATCTCGACGGGCTCGACATCGTCGGCATCTATCCCGACTATCAATCCGCGCACACGGCGTGGAAAGCCAAGGCGCAAGCCAGCGTGGACAACGCTCACATGCGTTACTTCGTCGTTCATCTGCACCGGCTGCTGGACCCCGACAACAAGGCTGCCGGTTGACTTCGATGGAGCATGACCTGGCGAAAGGGCCAGCAAGCGATGCCGCGCCCACGGGCAGGGGACGCAGCCGCACGACCAAGGCCTTCTGGCGCAAGATTCGCCAACCGCTTGCGCAGTCGCGATTCGTCAAGAACGCCATCGCCAGCCTGTTCGCCCAGTTCGTCCGCTTCGTGCGCCTCACCAATCGCGTCGTCGAGGGATCGGCACGGTTTTCGGGCGGTGCCTATACCGAGTTCGAGCCTGGCATCATCGCCTTGTGGCACGGCCAGCATCTGCTGACGCCTGCCTATTATCCCAAGCGCAAGCCGCTGGTCGCCATGGTTTCGCGCAGCGCCGATGCCGAGCTCAACGCCTTGATGCTGGAAAAATTCGGCATCGAGGCGGTGCGCGGCTCGGGCGGGCGGGAAAATGCCAGGCACCTCGACAAGGGTGGGGCAAAAGCGCTTATCGCCCTGAAAAAGTCGCTCGCCGTCGGCAAGAACGTCGCCATGATCGCAGATATTCCGCACGGCACGCCGCGAGACGCAGGACTTGGCATCGTTCTCCTGGCTCGCCTCTCGGGCCGGCCGCTTGTGCCCGTCGCCATCACCACCAGCCGCCGCAAGGTGCTGGAGAAGAGCTGGGACAAGACCACCATCAACCTGCCGTTCGGCCGTTCGTCGATCGTCATCGGCCAGCCGATCTTCGTGGCGGCCGGCGCCGATGACGCCGAAATGGAGCGCAAGCGCCAGGAAGTGACGACAGCGCTCAATGCCGCGACCGCCGAGGCTTACCGTCTCGTGGATGCTCCGCGATGAGCGGCCGCTGGGCACGGGCCATGCTGTCGGCTTACCGATTCGCGGGTGCGGCAGCCTATCCGCTGGTCGGGCCCTACGTTGCCTGGCGCACCTCGCGCGGCAAGGAAGACCGCTATCGCCGCCGCGAGCGCTATGGCGTCGCCGGCCGCGCGCGCCCCGACGGGCCGGTGATCTGGATTCATGCCGCGAGCGTCGGCGAGACCATAGCCGTCGTGCCGCTGGTCGAAAGCATTCTCGACTACGGCGTCAACATCGTGCTGACGACCGGCACGGTGACCTCTGCGCAGGTCGCCGACGAGCGGCTCGGTGACCGCATCATCCATCAATATGTACCGCTCGATCTCAAGCCGGCGGTCAGCCGGTTCCTCGATCACTGGCAGCCGGATCTGGCAATCATCGCCGAATCCGAGATCTGGCCGATGACCATCCTCGAGCTTGGCGCGCGCCGTGTGCCGCAGGTGCTGGTCAATGGCAGGCTGTCCGACCGCTCGTTCAAATCGTGGAAGAAACGCGCCAACATCGCCGAGGCGCTGTTCGAGAACCTGGCTCACGTCGTGGCGCAGTCGGATGTCGATGGCGAGCGGTTTCTCGCGCTCGGCGCGCGGCCGGTGACGGTGTCGGGCAACCTCAAGGTGGACACGTCGCCGCCGCCGGTCGACGAACGGGCGCTGGCGACACTGCGGCGGCAGATAGGCACGCGCCCGACCTGGGCGGCGATCTCGACCCATGACGGCGAGGAAGTGGTCGCGGCTGAAGTCCACGCGACGCTGCACAAGCGCCACCATGGTCTTCTGACCATCGTCGTTCCGCGTCATCCCGATCGCGCCGAGGCGCTTGCGGCGCAGATTTCCGGCATGGGCCTGAAGGTCGCGCGGCGCAGCAAGGGCGACAGGATCACGGCCGACACCGACATATTGCTTGGCGACACGATCGGCGAGATGGGGCTCTATCTCCGGCTGACGGAAATAGCCTTCGTCGGCCGCTCGCTGACCTCCGAGGGTGGCCAGAACCCGCTGGAGCCGGCCATGCTCGACACGGCGGTTCTCGCCGGGCGCAATGTGCAGAATTTTCGCGAGGCCTACCAGCGTCTCCTCGACAGCGGCGGCGCCAAGCTGGTGCGCGATCGCGACATGCTGGCCGGCGCCGTCAATTTCCTCCTGACCAACGAAGTGGCGCGCCACGAGATGATGGCGGCAGGCATTGCGACCGTCGACGAGATGCGCGGTGCGCTGGCGCGTACGCTGAAATCGCTTGAGCCCTACATCCAGCCGCTGGTCGTCAAGTCGCGCCTGAAGGGCGCGAACGGGCGCTAGCGTGGCCTCGGAAGCACCACCATTCTGGTGGGAGGAGCCGGACTGGCGGGTCCTGGCACTGTCGCCGCTGTCGGCCATCTATGCGGCTGCCGCCGGCCGCGGCATGCGGCGGGCCAAGCGTGAGAAGATCGAAGCACCTGTTCTGTGCATCGGCAATTTCACGGTTGGCGGCACCGGCAAGACACCGGTGGCCATCGCGCTCGCCAAGCAGGCCAAGCGCATGCATCTGAAACCAGGCTTCCTGTCGCGCGGCCATGGCGGCTCCTTCGCCGAGCCGCACGTGGTCGATATCGACCACGACAGCGCCCGGCATGTCGGCGACGAACCGCTGCTGCTCGCCGAACACGCGCCGGTGGCGGTGACGCCGAACCGCGCCGCCGGCGCCCGGCTGCTGCTGGAACGAAATGGCTGCGATTTCCTGATCATGGACGATGGCTTCCAGAGCGCCCGCATCCACATCGACTATGCGCTGGTCGTGGTCGATGCGCGCTACGGGATCGGCAACGGCCGCGTCATTCCGGGGGGGCCGCTCAGGGCCAAAATCGTCGACCAGCTGGTTTTCACCAGCGGGTTGTTGAAAATGGGCGAGGGCACTGCCGCCGACAGCGTGGTCCGCCAGGCGGCACGCGCCGGCCGGGCGATCTTCGAGGCCCATACAGAGCCAAGCGGCAAGGCAGGGCTTGCCGGCAAGCGGTTCCTCGCCTTCGCCGGTATCGGCCATCCCGAGAAATTCTTCGACACGGTGCGCGAGGCCGGCGGCGAACTGGCATTGACGCGGCCGTTTCCGGACCATCATTTCTATGCGGAGGACGAACTTGCCGAGCTGGCGGCGACCGCACGCACTGAGGGGCTGGTGCTCATCACCACCGCCAAGGACGCCGCCCGGCTGCGCCACGGCGCCTCACAGGACTTTCTCGACCGGCTCGAGGTGCTGGAGATCGACACGGTCTTCGAACTCGATCACGTTCCCGAGCGCATCATCGACGAGACGCTCGATGCCTGGCGCCAGCGCAAGCTGAAGGGTTAACTGCGCTTACGCAGCTCCGGATGCATCTCGATTTCACGGCGCAGCGAGGCGGTGGCGCTGATATAGGGCTCTTGCCTTGCGACGCTCCAGTATTTCAACTCGTCGAGCGGAATGCTTTCGCCTGTCACCGCGCAGCGCACGAACGCGCCGGGGCTGGTAACCTGGAAGTCGCCATCCAGATAGCGGATGCGGGCTTCCTTGCCGCCGGGGCCTTCGAAACGGTTCATCATGCGGGGACGCCAGGGTTCATGAGGATTTCATCGCCATAAATTCCCGGCGAGGTCAAGCATGAGACAAGCCTGAGACAATGCTGAACGCTTATTGTGAAGCGGAAAAATGTTGTTGGTGGGCCGCAATGGACGTTTCCTCCACTCGTCTTCCCGCCCTGCTTAGGGAAGTGATGACGCCGCAAGCCGTGCCCTCGGGGCAGGCTGATCCAGTGATGACGGCACTGGTCAAGGCGCTGGTCCAACCGCCGGCGCCGTCTCTGCTCGCGCAGCAGACAGCGCCGGCGCTGTTGATTTTGCCGGCGGCGCCGATGGCCGTCAAATCGCAGCAGATCGCATCCGCTGGCATCGTCGATGCCTATCTTGCCCAGCTTGAGACGGGCGAAGAGGCGGCGTTGGCAACAGTCGTGGCGAGAAAGGCAAAACCCGAAGCCGAAACGCTGCGAGCCTTCTTGCCGCCTTCGACAACCGCCAATGACAATGCCTCCGCCAGGGTTGCGGGGCTGTCATTGCTTTCGCTTATCCCGCCGCAGGCTCCAATCCCGCGCAACGCTGCCGCCCTGGGTACGCCGGCGGGCAGGCACAGGCCGGCCAATCAATCCCATGGTGCGGTGCCGCACCCTGAGCAGTTGCTGGTGAAAATTGGCTTTGTTTCGATAATGGCCAGTTTGCTGGGAGCGGTGATCCTTGGGTTCGTTTTGTTGTTGCTTCGCTGAGCTTCGAATCGGCCGGTTTTCCATATAGGTCCGGAAGGCCTATCGCTCGGCTTCGATAAACGCCTCGATCTTGTCCTGGGCCAGCCCGGCCTCTGCCGCGATGCGGCGGGCGAGGTCGGCGGCGGCGGCACGCGGCCGCCCCATCGGCCGGTCGAGCCAGTAGGATACCGGGTTGAGGGCTGTGCGCTCATCGACGGGAGTGATGCGGCCCGATTGTAATTGATGTCCGGTCAGCGGCGGGCGGGCCAGCGCGATGCCCAGCCCATAGGCGGCGGCGTCGAGCACCAGATTGTAGTCCTCGAAGCGGCGGTCCTGCGGGCGCGGGCGGTAATCCATGCCTTGCGCGGCAAACCAGGCGCGCCAGGCCGACGCGTCGGAATCGTTGATCAGCGGATATTTGAGCAGCCGGGCAGGGTCGCCCCGGCCGATCTCGCGGGCAAGCTCGGGTGACGCGACAGGGAAGACATGTTCCTCGAAAAGTTGCACCGAGATGCGGCCCGGAATGCCGCCGCGTCCACAACGGATCGAGAGGTCGATGCCTTCATCGGCAAGGTCGGCCTGGCGGATGTCGACATCAAGCACGATGCGCAGCTTCGAGGGATTGTTTTCCAGAGCCGCCATGCGCGGCATCAGCCACAGTCCGCTGACCGAGGGAATCGAGGTCAGCCGCACCACCGCCGTGCCACGCGGCTCGACCCAGCGGTCGGAATGGGTCGATATCAGCGCAAAGGCTTCCGCCGTGCGCAGATGCAGCCTGTTGCCTTCGATCGTCAGCGAGACGCCGCGCGCACCACGGTCGAAGACTTTCAATCCCAGCCAGTCCTCGAGCTTGGCGATCTGCCGGCTGACGGCGCCATGGGTGATATTGAGCTTTTCGGCGGCCGCTGAAAAGCTGCCTGTCCGCGCCGCCGCATCGAAGGCGCGCAGCGTTTCGAGCGGCACCATTGTGTCCGAGCTGTGATCCATAGTCACAGGTGATCCTCGATTTCGTCGTTTGTCAACCGGGGTGAAAAGGCGTTTTCTGCCTTTCAGGACCGAAGAAATACGAGGGCGGTGAGATGAGCGAGATAACGGGCACGTTGAATTCGACACAGCGAATGGACACCACGGCAGCCATCGCTGTGGCGCTGACGGTGGTCGGTTGGGCCTCCGCCTTTCCCGCTATCCGAGCCGGTCTCGCCGCCTTCGGCCCACTGGAACTGGGTGCGTTGCGCTTTGCCATCGCCGCTGTGCCGGCGGCGATCTTCCTGGCCGTCAAGCGCCCCGCGCTGCCAAGGCTCGACGAAGCGTGGCGCCTGGTCTTTGGCGGCGCCATCTTCGTCGCGCTCTACACCGTCATGCTCAATTTCGGCGAACTGACCGTCTCGGCCGGTGCCGCCGGCTTCATCATCAATGTCAGCCCGATCTTCACCGCCATCATGGCGATGGCATTGCTGGGCGAGCGCTTTTCAGGCGTGGCCTGGATCGGTACGGTGATTTCCTTCGCCGGCATAGGCATCATCGCCATGGCCGACGGGCATGGCCTGTCGTTCAACACCGGTGCTCTGTTGGTGCTTGGTTCGGCCTTGTGCTCGGCCGTCAACACCATCGTCCAGAAGCCGCTGTTTGCCCGCCATCATCCATTGACCATTTCGGCTTCGAACATGGTGCTCGGCGCACTATGCCTGGCGCCCTTCCTGCCGTCGGCCTTTTCGCAGGCGGCGGTCGCCGACACAGCAGGCCTCGGCGCCGTCATCTTTCTCGGCATCGTGCCCAGCCTCATCGCCTATGCCGCCTGGGCGACCGCGCTGTCGCGTCTGCCGGCGGCACGTGCCTCCAACTTCCTCTATCTGGTCTCGCCGATGTCCGCGCTGATCGGCTTCTTCTGGCTGGGCGAAGTTCCCACTCTGCTCGGCATAATCGGCGGCGCGCTGGCGCTGGGCGGTGTCATCGTGGTGAATTTGAAGAGATGAATATTGCCGACCGCCCGCTTCCCCCATTCGGAACGATCCCTCGATCAAACGCGTTTAGCCGAGGTTTGTTCAACGGAGGTCCGAATGCCGGGTGCAACGACGCACCGACGCATGCAACTGGATGATCTATCCATTTTTTATCGCGAGGCAGGGCCGTTAGAAGCACCTGTCTTGCTCTTGCCGCACGGCTATCCCTGCTCTTCATTCCAATTCCGCCGACTGATGCCGGCGCTCGCCGACCGCTGGCGGACGATTGCATTCGACCGGCCTGGCTTCGGATACAGCGGCACACCCGATCCGGCCACCTTCGGCTATGATTTCGACGCCTATTGCGACGTGCTTTCCAAGCTTGCCGATAAATTCGGTCTCCAACGCTACGCCTTGTGGCTGCACGATTATGGCTCGCAGATAGGACTCCGGCATGCGATCTCACACCCGGAGCGGATCAGCGCCCTCATCATCCAGAACGGCGACATCTACGAGGACGTGCTTGGACCCAAATACGCCACGATCAAGGCCTGGTGGACCGACAAGACGCCCGGCAAGCACCGTCCGCTCGAGGCCGCGGTAAGTGAGGACGGGTTCCGGGCCGAGTTCATCGGGGAAGTGGCTGACGACGTCGCCATGCGCGTGCCGCCCGATCTCTGGAATCTTCACTGGCCACTGATGAACACGCCGGTTCGTCGGCAGATCGCCGTCGGTCTGATGGAGAAGCTGGAAGCCAATCTCACCTGGTTTCCGCGCTACCAGGCTTATTTGCGTGAACACCATCCGCCCACGTTGATCGTTTGGGGGCCAGAGGATGGCTATATGCCCGCGGCGTCGGCAAGGGCCTATCATCGCGATCTGCCCGATGCGGAACTGCATCTGATCGAAGGGGCGGGTCATTGGCTGCTCGAGACACATTTCGACGACGCGCTGCCGCTGGTCCGCGATTTCCTGGCTCGTGTTCACGGCTGATCACAGCCGGCGTCCGCTATGCCCAGTTTGCTGTCCGCCTGACTGAAGGAGAACCTCATGCCGACCACACCGACCATCGCGCGCATCTGGCGCGGTCGCACCCGCCGCGACATCGCCGACGCCTATGAGCCATACCTGCGTGCCGAGGGTATTCCGCCCCTCGAGAAGACGGCGCTTGGCGTCCAATTGCTGCGCGAGGACCGTGATACCGAGACGTGGTTCACAACCATCTCCTATTGGGCCGACATGCAAGCGATGACCGCCTTTACCAAAGGCGAACCGACCAAAGTCCATCATCTGGACCGCGATGCCGAGTTCCTGATCGAGCTGCCGGAGCGGATCGAAATCCATCGGATACTTGTCGATCGTCGGGGACTGCGCTGAGCGCCGATCGGTGGTTCGCAACCTCTTCTTCTTCGCGGTGATGTCGCTGATCTGGGGGCTGACCTGGGCCGCGATCAAGCTCGGTCTCAATGACGTGCCTCCGCTCCTGCTGGCGGCTGCACGCTATTTGCTGACCGCTTTGGCGGCAGGAGCCTGGCTCTTCGGCGAGGCGGTCGGCTGGGCTGAAATCACCGGTGCGATCCTCCTGCTGGCGGCGGCTGCGATCGCGCTACTCAGGTCGCTGGGCGAAAATCGCGGGTGACCACATTGTCGGCCGGCCTCCTGACCTGCCGACCTCGAGCGGCGAAGCGATAGGCCCGCAATCCGTCCCCAGCTATCGCCGTCCGAAAAGCCGTTCGATATCCGCCAGCTTGAGTTCGATATAAGTGGGGCGGCCGTGGTTGCAGGTGCCGGAGCCGGGCGTCGCCTCCATCTGCCGCAGCAGCGCGTTCATCTCCTCGGCCTTGAGCAGGCGGCCGGAGCGCACAGAGCCGTGGCACGCCATGGTCGCGGCTATCTTGTCCAGCCGCTCCTTCAGCGTGTCGACCGTGTCGTTGTCGGCGATCTCGTCGGCGAGGTCGCGCACCAATTGCTGGACATTGGCCTCGCCCAGCATCGACGGTGTCTCGCGCACCGCGACAGCGCCGGGGCCAAAGCGCTCGATGCCGAGACCGAAGCGGGCCAGCGTTTCCGAATGCAGCGCAAGCCGCTCGGCATCCTCTTCCGGCAGGTCGATGATTTCGGGCAGAAGTAGCATCTGCGAGGGCACCGGGCGCGAATGCAGCGCATTCTTCAGCGCCTCGTAGACCAGCCGTTCATGCGCCGCATGCTGGTCGACGATGATGAGCGAATCCCTGGTCTGGGCGACGATGTAATTCTCATGCACCTGGGCGCGCGCCGCGCCCAGCACCGCGCCGAGCAACGTCTCGGCCGCTTCATCCTGCCCTGCGCGTGCATCGGCGCTGGCAAGCGGACCGGCATCGAAAGCCGCTTGCTCGCTTTCTCGCAAGCCGCGCTGCTCGAAGCCCGCACCATCGAAACCCATATCGAGCGGCCGCTGCGGCGATCGGGCAGGATCGAAGCCGGACGGACCCGACGCGCGGTAGGCCGCGTCGTAGCTGCGGTGGCCGTTTGCCGGTCCGCCGTGGCCGTAGGATGCGGCCCCTGGCCGGAACGCCGCCATCATGCCGGCGGCACCCGTGGTGGCGGCGCGGACGCCGGCATCGGCCAGTGCCTGTCGGATGGCCCCGACGATCAATCCGCGCACAAGGCCGGGATCGCGGAAGCGCACATCGGCCTTGGCTGGATGGACGTTGACGTCGACGATGGCCGGATCGAGCGTCAGGAACAGCACCGTCACCGCATGGCGGTCGCGCGGCAGGACGTCGGCATAGGCGCCGCGTATGGCGCCGGCGATCAGCTTGTCGCGCACCGGGCGGCCGTTCACGTAGGCATATTGCTGCAGCGCGTTGGCGCGGGTGAAGGACGGGATCGACGCGTGGCCGGTCAGATGCACGCCATCGCGCATCGCGTCGAGGGCAATCGAATTGTCGGGAAAATCGGTGCCCATCACCTGGGCGACACGACGCAGGCTGCCTTCCGCGCTGTCGTCCGCCGCCGGCAATTCCAGTGTCGAGCGGTCCGAGCCGGCCAGCGTGAAGCGCACGGCGGGGAAGGCGATGGCGATGCGCTTGACCACATCGCTGGTGGCCGAGCTTTCGGCGCGTTCGCCCTTCATGAACTTCAATCGGGCCGGCGTTGCGAAGAACAGGTCGCGCACCTCGACCGTGGTGCCGCGATTGGCCGCCGCCGGCCTGACAGGCAGGACGCGGCCACCCTCGATGCCGATCTCGGCGGCGCTGTCGCTTGCTGCCGTGCGCGAGCGGATCGAAAGTCGCGACACCGAGCCGATCGACGGCAGCGCTTCGCCGCGGAAGCCCAGCGAGCGAATGTCGTTGATATCCTCGGTGAGCTTGGAGGTGCAGTGACGTGCGATCGCCAGCGCCAGCTCCCGTTCGGGAATGCCGGAGCCGTCATCGGTGACGCGGATCAGGTTCAGCCCGCCGCCCGATGTGACGATCTCGACGCGCGAAGCACCGGCATCGAGCGCATTCTCGACCAGTTCCTTGACCACGCTCGCCGGACGCTCGATGACTTCGCCGGCGGCGATCTGGTTGATCATCGTTTCGGAAAGCTGGCGGATGGGCATGGCGGCACTATAGGCGGATTCGCGTCGCGCGGGAGGGGCAGAATTGCGCCAGCGGTGGATCAGTGGAAAACGACTTATGCCTGCGCCGCCAGCCAGTCGCGCACCTTGCGGGCGTTGTCGCTGAGCTCCCGGTTCTTCGGCCAGACGACATAGAAGGCCTTGCCGGTCTTCAGCACATGATCCGTCACCGGCACCAGCAGGCCCGACGCCAGCAGCCGCTCGGCGAGGTGCCGCCAGCCGAGCGCGATGCCTTGGCCTTCCATGACACCCTGGATCACCAGGCCGTAGTCGTTGATGCGCAGGCCGCGCGCGGTATCGCTGAGATTGGCGCCCGCCGACTGGAACCATTCGTCCCAACTGGCCGCCTCGCGATACGGCTCCTCCAGATGGATGAGGCGGTGCGTGGCCAGTTCGGCAGCGGATCTGGGCAGGCCGAACTTTGCCGCATAGCTGGTGCCGGCGACGGGAAATATCTCCTCGTCAGCCAGCGGCAACGAATGATAGTCCGGCCAGTCCCGCGGCGCGCCGCCGCGCACGCCGAGGGGAATGCCTTCCGCGATGATGTCGAGGTCGCGGTCGGCGGTCTGGATACGCAGGTCGATGCCCGGCAGCTCGTCACGGAACTGCTGCAGGCGCGGCATCATCCAGAACGAGCCGAACGCGGTCGAGGCGGCCAGCGTGACATGACCGCCGGTCGCCTGCAGGCGCAGATCCTCCGCCGATTTGCGGATGTGCGAAAGGCCGAGCGAGACGTCGGCATGGAAGCGCTCGCCGGCCTCGGTCAGGAGCACCTGGCGGTGGCGGCGCTGGAACAGCTTGGCGCCGAGCTGTTCTTCCAGTCCGCGCACGGCATAGGAGACGGCGGCCTGCGTCATGCCCAGCTCGCGCCCGGCGGCGGTGAAGCTCGACAGCCGCCCGGCCGCCTCGAAGACGATCAGGCTGCCGGCCGAAGGCAGAAGGTGGCGCAAGCTTCGCATAAGCTGAGCTTATACAAGAGATCAGGATTTTCCAGCGTCACATCACCATTTTGTCGCGCTAGGCTCCTTCATGAGTGGAATGGAGTTGCCATGAACGCACCGGCCCCCGAAGTGACCGAACATGCCAACCGCCGCAGTGGCGGCCGCCTGGGGCGCAAGGCCCTGCGCGGAGCTCCCGTAACGTCGTTCCCGACGCTGGTCCGCCAGATCCCCGTCTACCAGATGGTCCCGGATGAGGCGGTCGAACTGATCCACGAGGAGTCGCTCTTGATCCTCGAAGAGGTGGGATGCGAGTTCCGCGACGACGAGGCGATCGCACTGTGGAAGGCGGCGGGCGCGGATGTCTCGGAAACCCGTGTGCGGATCGACCGGGCCCTGCTGATGGAACTGGTGTCGAAGGTCCCGTCGGAGTTCACGCTCAATGCGAGGAATCCGCAGCGCACGGTGCGGGTGGGCGGCAACAACACCATCTTCGTGCCGATGTATGGCGCGCCCTATGTTCGCGATCTCGATAACAACAGGCGTTACGGCACGCTCGCCGACCTCAACAATTTCCACAAACTCGCCTACATGGCGCCGGCGCTGCATTCATCGAGTTCGGTCATTTGCGAGCCGATGGAAATCGCGGTACCGAAGCGTCACCTCCACATCATCCATTCCGCGCTTAAGCATTCCGACAAGCCGTTCATGGGCATCGTCACGTCCAAGGAGCGGGCGGAAGACACGATGGCGATGGCAGGCATCGTGTTCGGAGAGGATTACGTCCGCGACAATCCGGTCCTGGTGTCGATCACCAACTGCAATTCGCCGCTGGTGTGGGACGCCACCATGCTGGACGCGATGAAGGTCTATGCGCGAAGCAACCAGCCGCTGATCCTCGCACCCTTTGCACTGTGCGGCGCCTCGACTTCGGCGTCCGCCGTGGGCGCTGTGGCACAGGTCAATGCGGAAGCGCTGGCGGGCGTCGCCTTCACGCAACTGCTGCGCCCAGGCTCGCCGCAGATCTACGGACAGTTCATGGTCACGGTGGACATGAAGACCGGTGCTCCGATGGGCGGCACGCCCGAGGCGGCGCAGATGATGTATCTGATGGGAGCGCTGGCACGGAAATACCGGCTGCCGTGGCGCACCTCCGGCTTCCATGTCGGGTCGAAGCTCAACGACGCCCAGGCTGGTTACGAGGCGAACATGCTGATGCATGCCGCCATCCTCGCCGGCGCCAACTACATCTGGCACTCCGCCGGATGGCTCGAGGCCGGCCTGACCTGCGGCTATTCGAAATTCGCCACCGACTGCGAACAGCTCATCGGCTGGTACAAATATGCCGGCGGCCTGCCGTTCGACGATTTCAAGGAAGCCATGGCGGCAATCCGCGAGGTGGGACCGCAGGGCCATTTCCTCGGTACCCAGCACACGCTGGAACATTTCGAATCCGCCTTCTTCATGCCCTCGATCATGGACTTCAATTCGTTCGAACAGTGGAAGGCAGAAGGGGCGAAGGACCACGACACGCGCGGCCGCGAGAAGGCGCGCAACATGCTGGCGGATTACGAGGAGCCGAAGCTCGACGAAGGCATCGCCGATGGCCTGATGGATTTCATCGCGCGGCGCGAGGAGAGGCTGCCGGACAGCGTCAGTTGAGGCGAAGAACCAAGATCAAAGGGAACCAGACGGGAGGAAAAAATGGCATTCTTCAGAAGCAGTGGCGATCGCGTGCCGAGCGCTATCGAGGCAATGGCGGTCGAAGCACGCGCGGGTCGTGTCGACCGGCGCGAGTTCCTGGCGCTGGCAAGCGCCTTCGGCGCATCGACGGCTCTTGCCTATGGCATGATCGGCCTTGCCGTGCCGGATCGGGCCTTGGCCGAAGAGCCGAAGAAAGGCGGAACGCTGCGCGTCTCGATGTCGGTGAAGGGACAGAAGGATCCGCGCACTTACGACTGGGTGGAACTGGCGAACATTTCGCGCTGCTGGCTGGAGCCGCTTGTCCGCTATACCAGGCAATTCACCTTCGAGCCGGTCCTGCTCGAAAGCTGGGATATCAACGACGACGCCACCGAATACGTGCTGCATGTGCGCAAGGGCATCACGTGGAACAATGGCGATGCCTTCAACGCCGATGACGTCGCTCACAATCTGACCCGCTGGTGCGAGAAGAATGTCGCCGGCAATTCCATGGCCGCCCGGGTCGGCGCGCTGATCGACGCAAAGACCGGCAAGGCCAGGGATGGCGCGATCACCAAGGTCGACGACAATACGGTCAAGCTGAAGCTAAGCGAACCAGACATTTCGCTGATCCCGAATTTCACCGACTATCCGGCGCTCGTCGTCCATCGCAGCTTCGATGCCGACGGTGCCGATCCGATCAAGAAGCCGATCGGCACGGGACCGTTCGAACTGGTCTCCTACGATGTCGGCCAGAAGGCGGTCGTCAAGCGTCGTGAGAATGGCAAATGGTGGGGTGGTGAGGCGCCGCTCGACAGCGTCGAGTTCGTCGACTACGGCACCGATTTCAACGCCACCGTGAACGCGTTCGAATCCGGTGAGATCGACCTCAATTTCGAGTCGCCCGCCGACTTCATCGACATTCTCGACAAGATGGATCTGGTGAAATCGGAGGTGGCGACGGCGACGACGCTGGTTGCCCGCACCAACATCACCCACAAGCCCTATGACGACAAGCGGGTGCGCAACGCCCTGCAAATGGCCGTCGACAACAATGCGGTCCTCGAACTCGGTTATGCCGGGCGAGGCACCCCTGGTGAAAACCACCACGTCGCCCCGATCCATCCGGAATACTATGCGCTGCCCAAGAAGACACGCGACGCCGCCGGCGCCAAGAAGCTGATGGCGGAAGCCGGACAGGCCGACTTCGAGCATGAGCTGATCACCATCGAGGACGATTGGCAGAAGAATACCGGCGACGCCATTGCCGGCCAGTTGCGCGATGCCGGGATCAAGGTGAAGCGCACGGTGCTGCCGGGTTCGACCTTCTGGAACGACTGGACGAAATATCCCTATTCGATGACGATCTGGTACATGCGCCCGCTTGGCGTGCAGGTGCTGGCGCTCGGCTATCGCACCGGCGAGGCCTGGAATGAATCGGCATATTCCAACCCCGATTTCGATGCCAAGCTCAAGCAGGCGCTTTCGCTCATCGACGTGGAGAAACGACGCGAGGTCATGAAGGATGTCGAGCAGATCCTGCAGGATTCGGGCGTCATTATTCAGCCCTTCTGGCAGAAGCTCTACAGCCACATAAACAAGAAGGTGAAGAACTATGGTGTCCACCAGACATTCGAGATGGACCTTCAGAACGTCTGGCTGGACGGCTGAAACAAGGTGCTGCAGGACTTCATGAGCCGCAAAAAAGCCGATATGCAGGATGCGTGGTGTTGATAGGCTCAAGCCATCAAAAGCCGGAGATTCTGCATGCGACTGACAGTGCTCGTTGCCGCCCTTTCGATAGCCCTGCCGGCCGGAGCCGTCGCCGGACCGGCGTCCGACGCGGTGAAGTTCTTCTATGCCCCGGCGGTCAAGTTCGAGGCCGACGAACAATATCGGGACCGGTTCACCGAACCGGTGACGAAACTGTTCGACCTGAACGACCAGGCAACGAAAAAGAACCCGGACCAGGTCGCCTGCATCGATTTCGATCCTGGTCTCGACGCTCAGGATTTCGATCAGAAAACCGTCTCGAAAACGCTGAAACTGTCTGAGAAGCAGGATGGCGACAACGCACAGGTCACGGCATCCTTCAGCCTGTTTCCGGAAGGCGACGATTCCAAACGTGAAATGCTCTGGTCGCTCAAGAAGATCGACGGCAAGTGGAAGATATCGGACATTGCTTCCAAAACCAGCGACTGGACGCTCAGCGCGCTGGAATGCATGGCCGGCCAGACGCCGGAGTGAAGCGATGGCCCACCGCCGGTTCGTGGCACTGTCGGGTGTGTGCCTGCTGGCGGCTCTGAGCGGCGCCGCCGCGCAAGGCTTGTTGGGTGCGCCGCCGGCAAACGCCCCGGCCGACACCCAGCCGAGCGACAGCGCTGCACCGCCCGCAAATGCGCCGGGCGGAGCGGCAGAACCGGCCACGCCGCCGGTTGGATGGTCGCCGGCCGAAGCCGCGCCCGCCGCACCGATCCAGCCGGGCTCGCCGACCGCCGTTGTGCGGCCGTTTTACGATCAGGTCGGGCTGGAGATCGATCCGGCCGAGCGAAGCCATTTCATCGATCCAGCCAAAACCGTGCTCGACAAGAGCGACGCCTTGCGCAAATCCGGGCAGGGCGAGTGCCTCGACCCCAACATGGCGCTCGACAATGCCGATTACGACAAGGCCGAGATCGACAAGAGCCTGAAGACGCTCGAGGCGATCAACGGTGACCAGGCCAAGGTCATCGTCGCCTTCGTCATATCGGGCAACCCGCACCGGCTGGAATGGAAATTCAAGAAGGTCGATGGCGACTGGAAGATCACGGACCTGTTGTCGGTGACCGGCGAATGGGCACTCAGCCAATATCAGTGCGAATGATGGGCGAGCTCAACCCCGCCCGCGATAGGGCGCCACCCCGGTGTCGGGGAGCCAGGCGCCTTCCGGCGGAGCGCCGGTTTGCCAGAACACATCGATCGGAATGCCGCCGCGTGGATACCAATAGCCGCCTATGCGCAACCACAGCGGCTTGGTTGCCGCCACGATGCGGCGGCCGATCATGACGGTGCAGTCTTCATGGAAGGCGCCATGGTTGCGAAACGAGGTCATGAACAGCTTGAGCGACTTCGATTCCACCAGAGCCGCATCGGGTGCGTAGTCGATGACGATATGGGCGAAGTCCGGTTGGCCGGTGACCGGGCACAGCGAGGTGAATTCCGGGCAGGTGAAGCGCACGATCGCCGGCGGCCCGTCGCCGCGCGAAAACGGTACGGTCTCCAGGACCGCTGCTTCGGGGCTTTGTGGCGTCTCGACGTGCGCACCGAGCTGGGTGAGAGTTTTGGTGTCGATCATGGGCCCAATCCTTGTCGCATGCGCCCGGAGTGCGTGCGGGACGACATGCTTGAAAACGAATTTTGCCGCTCATTAGCACAATTTGAAACCGCAGGAAGACGATGACCTCCAACGATCCGCTTCTCCAGCCCTACCAGCTCAAACATCTGACGCTGAAGAACCGGGTCATGTCGACCAGCCATGAGCCGGCCTATTCCGAGGACGGCATGCCGAAACAGCGATACCGGCTCTACCATGCCGAGAAGGCCAAGGGCGGTATGGCGCTGACCATGACCGCCGGCTCGGCGATCGTCTCGCGCGACAGCCCGGCCGCTTTCGGCAATCTGCATGTCTATGACGACAGGATCGTGCCGTGGCTGGCCGAGCTCGCCGATGCCTGCCACGAGCACGACTGCAAGGTGATGATCCAGATCACCCATCTCGGCCGCCGTACCGGCTGGAACAAGGCCGACTGGCTGCCGGTGCTCTCGGCCTCGCCGGTGCGTGAGCCGGCGCATCGCGCATTCCCGAAAACCATCGAGGACTGGGACATCGAGCGCATCGTCGCCGACTATGCTTCGGCCGCCCAGCGCTGTCAGGCCGCCGGCCTGGACGGCATCGAGTTCGAATCCTACGGCCATCTGATGGACGGCTTCTGGTCGCCGGCCACCAACCATCGCGACGACGAATTCGGCGGCTCGCTCGACAACCGCCTGCGCTTCACCAACATGGTGCTTGATGCCGTGCGTGCGTCGGTCGGCGAGAAATTCGTCGTCGGCATCCGCATGGTCGCTGACGAAGATTTCGAAAAAGGCCTGTCCAAACAGGAAGGCATCGAGATCGCCGGGCGGCTGGCCAATTCCGGCAAGGTCGATTTCCTCAACATCATCCGCGGCTCGATCGAAAGCGACGCGGCGCTGACCAAGGTCATACCGGTGGCCGGCATGCGCTCGTCGCCGCATCTCGATTTCGCCGGAGAGGTGAGGGCGGCGACGAAATTCCCGACCTTCCACGCGGCGCGCATATCCGACGTGGCCACCGCACGCCACGCCATTGCCACCGGCAAGCTCGACATGGTCGGCATGACCCGCGCCCATATCGCCGATCCGCACATCATCAAAAAGGTGATAGAGGGCCGCGAGCATGAGATCCGCCCGTGCGTGGGCGCCACCTATTGTCTCGACCGCATTTATGAGGGCGGCGAAGCGCTTTGCGTCCACAATGCCGCGACTGGCCGCGAGGCCGAAATCCCGCATATCATCGTCAAGACCGAAGGACCGAAGCAGAAAATCGTGGTCATCGGAGCCGGCGCCGGCGGGCTGGAGGTTGCGCGGGTCGCAGCCGAGCGCGGCCATAAGGTGACGGTGCTTGAAGCATCGAGCCAGGCCGGCGGCCAAATTCGACTGGCGACGCAGAATCCGCGCCGCAAGGAGCTGATCGGTATCATCGACTGGCGGCTGGCTGAACTCGCCCGGCTCGGCGTCGAGATCCGCTACGACACCTGGGCGGAGAAGGACGATGTTCTGGCGCTGTCACCCGACGTGGTGGTGGTCGCCACCGGCGGCCTGCCGCAGAACCCGCCGCTGACGGCGGGCGACAATCTTGTCACCTCAAGCTGGGACATCATGGCCGGCAGCGTCAAGCCGGCCGAAAATGTACTGCTCTATGACGACAATGGCGGCCATCAGGGCATGGGCGCCGCCGAACTGATCGCCAATGCCGGCTCGAAACTCGAACTTGTCTCGCCCGAACGTTTCTTTGCCCCGGAAATGGGCGGCATGAACCATGTGCCGTACATGCGCGCCTTTCAGGAAAAGGGCGTCATCATCACCATCAACACGCGGCTGCGTTCGGTGCGCCGCGAGGGCAACCAACTGGTCGCCGAACTGGCATCGGATTTCGCCGCTGGCTGGCGCGGCGAGCGCAGGGTCGACCAGGTGGTGGTCGAGCACGGTACGTTGCCGCTCGATGATCTCTATCTCTCGCTGAAGCCGCTGTCGAAGAACGGCGGTGCGGTCGACTACGAACGGCTGGTGAGCGGTGGCGACATCTTCCCCAAGCGCAATCCAGAAGGCGGCTTTGTACTGTTCCGCATCGGCGACGCGGTCGCCTCGCGCAACATCCATGCCGCCATCTACGACGGCATCAGGTTCGGCTTGCGGATCTGAAATTGGGCGTTGCGAGGATCGGTGGCGCGCGGCCGGACCTGCGTACGAGAGCCCATGTACTTCGGTCTGGCCGCGCGCTCGCACGTCATTGGCTCGTCGCCAGACAACGTACGATTCTGTGAGGGTGTGCCGCGTGGCGGCGTTCAAAACATTCTGGCGGTGGCCATGCACAGCACTGTCAGCACCAACAGCCCCCCGGCAATGCGCTCGCCTCTTGTCATCTTCGCGCGCAACTGCCTTTCCGTTGCCGCATCAGCACCGGCAAGCTGCCTGCTGGCTGAGCCTACCAGCGCGCCTTGCACGCCGGCGGCGATCAGGGCCGTCACGATGCCCAGCGCCAGCACCTTCTCCATCGAGCCGAAAACACCCTCGTGAAAGAAATACCAGAGCAGTATGCCGGTCAGGAAAACCAGGCCGGCAGCGCCCATTTGCGGCCGGAAGAACCGTTCCGCCCGGATGTCCGGGTCACGGCCGACCGCGATGGTCGTGCCCGCCCAGAATACGCCTGCCATGACATGAAGACCGATAACGACGATGTAGACATATTGCATGACCGGATTTCCTCTTTAGCCCGCCATCTCTAGATAATTAGATATCGAATGGTTAGATGTCAATATATAAGTCGTGCCAGTTCCATCCGTGCATGACACCGTCTAGGGTCCTGCAATGACACCCTTTGACCGCCCGCCAGTCGGCATGAATCTCGGACGAACCGCCAAGCTGGTTGCCCAGGCCTTCGATGCTGCCCTGGTCGAGGCTGGAGGTACATTGCCGATCTGGCTCACGCTGCTATCGGTCAAGTCGAGCAACCTTGCCAACCAGCGCGAGCTTGCCGGCATGATCGGTATCCAGGGCGCGACGCTGACCCATCATCTCAACGCCATGGAGGCGCAGGGCCTGCTGATGCGCCGCCGCGACCCCGTCAACCGCCGGGTTCATCTGGTCGAATTGACCGAGGCCGGAGAAGCGATGTTCGAGACACTGCGCAAGGCCGCGCTCGTCTTCGACAAGCGGCTGCGAGTGGGATTGACCGATGAGCGTCTGGCGGAGTTCGCGCAGGTGCTGGCTGTGTTGCGGGGCAATGTCGGGGGATAGAACCCGGCGGACCAAGAATTTCCTTGGAGTGGACTTCCCTCATCACATTTGTAACGTTCCATTGCCCGGCTGATCCTGGTGGGAAGAGGTCAGGCTCAACTCTTCCGCAAAATCTGTGCAAGAATACCGAAGCCGCTGGCTTCGGCAGCGAGAAGTCGCCGGAAAACCTAACAACGTTCGAGGGGACAAGTTGACCAAAGAAGATCTGTTCGTTCCGCGCCAGACCAACACGGCGCTTTACATCCAGCTATACGAGGCTGGATATCCGCTTGCCGATATCGCCCGGGTGCAGAAGGCGTATCGTGTGTGTTGCGCGATGTTCAACGGCCGTTATCGCAAGACGGGACGGCCTTTCATCTGCCATGCGGTGGGAGCTGCGTCGTCGGTCGCGCATTTCGACAAAAGCGTCGATCTTGTCCTCGCTGCTATGTTTCACGCCGCCTATGACGGAGGCCAGTATCCGGACGGCAAATCCAGCAGGCGAACCGATGCTCATCGCAAGTGGCTGGAGCAAAAAATTGGTCCTCGCGTCGAGGGTCTTGTCGCTCGCGTGGTCGGACTGAAATTCGACACGGGAGATCCCGAGCGCATTGTGGACAAAGGTGTGCCGACCGGCGACGAGGACATTCTGTTCCTGGCGCTTGCCCATGAGGTCGATGACCTGGCGGACGGCGGACTGGCGTTTGCGCCCAAATACGGCCAGTCGATTCGTTCGAGGGTTGCTGCCTGCGCCACTCTGGCCAGGAATCTGGGCCACGAAAATCTTGCCGCCACCATCGAAGGTTACGGCGCCCGCTACGAGACGATGGCGTGGGCTGCTCCCCTCCAGGAGACGAAGCTGGTGGGCTTTCAGATGACGCCTAATTTGCGCACATACATCAAATTGCGTCGGCACAAGCTGCGCGGGGAGTCGATCGAGGTGCTTTGACGCCTTGCCGGCCATGCGACAGCATCGGGTACCGATGCACATCCGCTGAAGAACTTGCCGTCCTCACCGGTTCAGTCGTCGTAGCCCTGGATTGCCCCAAAGGCGTAACGGCGCAGCTTCAGCGCGGCGATCAAATTGGTCAGCTTCGTCTTGCCGTCGAAGCCGTCCTGAAACATCTCGTCATGCATCAGCAGGATCAGCTTGCCGGGCTTGACGAAGCGGCCATAGCCGAACAGATGATCGATCTCGCTGACCAGATGGTCGACGCTCTGCACCGGCTCGCCGTTGTCCTTGTGCACCCATTCATGGTCCCAGCCGTAGAGATAAAAGCCTGAGGCCGCGACAAATTCGTAGTCGGGCTCTTCATGCCCCTCCTGGGCGAGGCCAAGCGAAATGTCGTTCTTCGACATGGAGGGCAGCCTGAACACGTCGCGCCCCGGCAGCCTTGCATGCACCACGGGCTTCAAGCCGAGCACCGCGTTTGCCCGTACCATGTCGGCGACGACACCCTCGGTGTCGCCGTAGAAATGCCGGTAGTGATTGTAGGCATGGCTGTAGCTGTGGTTGCCGAGCGTCACCAGAGGAAGCTGCTTGGCGCGCTGGACGAGCGCTCTGTTGGCAGCGCTCGCCTGTGCGTGCATGCCGACCATGAATAGGGTTGCAGGAACCTGCTCGGCCTCCAGCACGTCGAGGATGTTGCTTGTGCCGTTCAGCGGCCCATCGTCGAAGGTAAGATAGATGGTGCGATCGGCGCCCTGGGCGGGGGCCGCAAAGATCAGCAGTGCCGCAAGGGCAAACCGAAACGGTGTCATCAGCCCCGATATCCCTGTTGCGATCACGACAAGGCGGCCATCTTCACACGCGGTTGTCAAGGCAGCCCGGCCGTACCTATGCCAGGCTTCCTTGCAGCACCGTCAGCTTCGCCTTCTTCGGCATGCGGGCGGTCAGCCACTCCAGCGCCTTGTCGTGCGGCATCGGGAAGGCGATGGAGTAGCCCTGCACCTGGTCGCAGCCGATCGCCATCAGCGAATCGAGCTCGGCCTCGGTTTCGGCTCCCTCTGCGACGATCGAGATGCCGAGGCCACGCGCCAGCTCGGTGATGGCGCGCACGATCTTCGAGTTGTCGCCATTCTCATGGATGTTCTGAACGAAGCGGCGATCGATCTTCAGCCGGTCGATCTCGTTCGGGTTGACATGGCTGAGCGAAGCATAGCCGGTGCCGAAATCATCGAGTTCGAGATGGACGCCGGCTGCCCTGATGTGGCGCAGCTTGGCGGCGATGCCTGTCTTTTCGTCGTCGAGGATGACGGATTCGACGATTTCCAGCGACAGCTTTTGCGGCGGCAGCCCAGCCTTTTCCAGCGTCTCGAATAAGAACGCATCGAAATCGTGCTCGCGCAGCTCGGTGCCGGAAACATTGACGGCAAGCCGTCCGAAGGCAATGCCGGCGCGATTCCATTCGGCCGCCTCGTTGATCGCCTTGGTGATGACGATGCGGCCGATCTCGGGCATGAAGCCGCATTTCTCGGCGACCGGGATGAATTCGCCGGGCGGGATCATGCCGCGCTCCGCATGGTTCCAGCGCACCAGCGCCTCGATGCCGCTGATCGTGCCGTTGGTCAGCGAGACCTGCGGCTGGAAATAGACCTGGAACGCCCGCTCCGCGATGGCGACCTTGATGTCGTACTCGAGCTGCTTGCGATAATCGAGTTCGCGGCGCAGTTCCTCGGAGAAGAAGGAGAAGTTGCCACCGCCAAGCTTCTTGGCGGAATAAAGCGCCAGGTCGGCATGGACCAGCAAATCCCCAGCATTGTCGGCGTCGATCGGATAGACCGCGATGCCGGCGCTGGCGCCTGGGAGAATGGTCGTGCCCTGGAAGACGATCGGCTCGTTGATGTGCGCCAGGATGCGCCGCGCCAGCATGTTGATGTCTTCGGTGCCGCCGGCGCCGCCGAGGATCATGACGAACTCGTCGCCGCCCAGGCGCACGCACAGATCCGACGCCCGGCAGGAATCGCGCATGCGCTGTGCCGTGACGACCAGCACATAGTCGCCGGCGGCGTGGCCGAGCGTATCGTTGATCTGCTTGAATCGGTCGAGATCGAGCTGGACGACGGCAAGGCGTTCGCGACGCCGGTGCGTGCCCTTGATCAGCGTGTCGAAATGATCGGTCAGGAACGTGCGGTTGTGCAGGCCGGTGAGGCCGTCATGAACCGCGATGAAGGCCATGGAATTGCGCGCGTCGATCAGTTCATGCGTCTTGCGCAGGATGGCGTTCGACATCGGCCTGAAGATGAAGAGCGCCACCAGTATGATGACGCCGATTGTGGCGTAGAACAGCGTGCGATGGAGAGCGAGCAGCTTCTCGGAGCGGTCGTCGGCGTCGGCAGTGATGCGCTGGCCGAGCGCGGCATAACCCGACAAGGTCGCATTGGCGACTGAGGCGTCGAGATTGACGCGTTCGCCGCCGCCCTTGTAACCGCCATTGCCGCTGAATTGCGATTCATAGGCAGAGATCAGGCGGTCGCCATTGGCGATCAGCCCGACCGAGAAATAGTCGAGGTGGAAGGGCTTGGCGAAGAGGACGCTTTCGATCGACTTCGGGTCGAGCTTGGCCGGCGATTGCGGATCGGCTCCTGTCTGATGGAGCAGCAGGTCGTAGTTGGTCTCGAACTCCGCCGTTGCCTGCTTGAGCGCGCTGACCAGTGCCGGTTGCTTGTCGCGTGAACCGGCACCCGTTGCACTGGCAAGGAAGACGATGCGCTGCGACAGCGTCTTTTGTGTGCTGACGATGTCGAGCAAGGTGTGATTGTGCTGTTGGGTGGCCATCATCTGCTGCAGCAGGATGAAGGAGGCGATCACCATGGCCGCAATGATCAGCAGGGCTAGCCAATAGCCAGCCTTGATCAGCAGTATGAGCTTGCCTGAAACGGTTTGCACCGGCTGCTGCGACATTTTCGGGGGCGGCCCTCTCGCCTAAGGATTCTTGCCTAGGGATTCTTGTATGAGCACCATTGAACTGCAAACGTTAACAGGACCGGAAATCGACGGCTGTCCGGCAAGGGGCGGCCGTGGAAAGATCGCGGAATGGTTATCGGCTCGTTTAGCACCGTACCGGCATTTGAGCGGTCATCGGCCAGAACCTTTGTCGTGGCGTCGTTCCTCGGCCGCGTGATGATCGACATCGGGGCCGCATCATGCTGCTTGCCACCGATCCGGTCGTTTTTGCGATGGATTTTTCGCGTGGACGAGACGACAGTCGGCCCACATCAAACGAGGCTAGGTCATGACCGCAGCATTCCTCTCCCACATCGACAGCGAGCTCGCGGGGCTCAAATCGGCAGGCCTCTACAAGTCGGAGCGGGTGATCACTTCGACGCAGTCGGCCGAGATCGAGGTCGGCGGCGACAAGGTGTTGAATTTCTGTGCCAACAACTATCTCGGCCTCGCCGATAGCGCCGATTTGCGCAATGCTGCCAAGCAGGCGCTCGACCGCTATGGCTACGGCATGGCATCGGTGCGCTTCATCTGCGGCACGCAGGAAGAGCACAAGCAGCTCGAATCGACGATTTCCTCCTTCCTCGGCATGGAAGACACCATCCTTTACGGCTCCTGCTTCGATGCCAATGGCGGCCTGTTCGAGACGCTGCTGGGCGAGGAAGACGCCATTATTTCGGATGCCTTGAATCATGCCTCGATCATCGATGGTGTGCGGCTGTCGAAGGCCAAACGTTTCCGCTACGCCAACAACGACATGGCCGATCTCGAGGCGCGCCTGAAGGAAGCCCGGGACTGCCGCTTCCGGTTGATCGCCACCGACGGCGTGTTTTCGATGGATGGCATCATCGCCAATCTCAGGGGTGTCTGCGACCTCGCCGAGAAATATGACGCCATGGTGATGGTCGACGACAGCCATGCCGTCGGCTTCGTCGGCCAGAACGGCCGCGGCTCGGCCGAGCATTGCGGCGTCGAGGGCAGGGTCGACGTCATCACCGGGACGCTCGGCAAGGCACTTGGTGGGGCCTCCGGTGGTTACACCTCGGGAAAAAGCCAGGTGGTCGACTGGTTGCGCCAGCGCTCACGGCCGTATCTCTTTTCCAACACGCTGATGCCGGCGATCGCCGGCGCTTCGATCAAGGTGTTCGAGCTGATCAAGGACGGCGATGGGCTGCGCGACAAACTCTACGACAACGCTGCGCGGTTCCGGTCGCAAATGGGCAAGCTCGGCTTCACGCTGGCCGGAGCGGATCATCCGATCATCCCGGTGATGCTGGGCGATGCCAGCCTGGCGCAGGAGATGGCCGCGCGCATGCTGAAGCGCGGCATCTATGTCATCGGCTTCTCCTTCCCGGTGGTGCCAAAGGGGCAGGCGCGCATCCGCACGCAGATGTCGGCGGCGCATTCCAGCGCCGATATCGACCGCGCGGTGGAAGCGTTCGCCGCCGTCGGGCGCGAACTCGGCGTCATTTCCTGACAAGCCGGAATCGAAAAGCGATTCCGGAACAAGAGCTTCAAGGGACAAAAGCATGTCGAACATGATGAAAGCGTTGGTGAAGGCCAAGGCCGAACCAGGCATCTGGATGGAAGAGGTGCCGGTGCCGGAAATCGGCCCTAACGACGTGCTGATCAAGATCAAGAAGACGGCGATCTGCGGCACCGACGTGCACATCTACAATTGGGACCAGTGGGCGCAGAAGACGGTGCCGGTGCCGATGGTGACGGGCCATGAATTCGTCGGCACCGTTGCCGATTTCGGCGCAGCGGTCACCGAATACAAGGTCGGTCAGCGCGTGTCGGGCGAGGGCCACATCGTGTGCGGTCATTGCCGCAACTGTCGCGCCGGGCGAGGGCATCTGTGCCGCAACACGCTCGGCGTCGGCGTCAATCGTCCGGGCGCCTTCGGTGAGTATCTGGCTATCCCGCAGCACAACGTCGTGCCGATCCCCGATGATGTGCCGGACGAGATCGCCGCCATCTTCGATCCGTTGGGCAATGCCGTGCACACGGCACTCTCCTTCGATCTGGTCGGCGAGGACGTGCTGGTCACCGGCGCCGGGCCGATCGGCATCATGGGCGCGCTCGTCGCCCAATGCGTCGGCGCGCGAAAAGTCGTCATCACCGACATCAATCCGGTGCGGCTGGCGCTGGCGAAAAAGCTCGGCGTCCAGCATGTCGTCGACGCGTCCAAGGAAAAGCTGCGCGATGTCATGCCGGCACTCGGCATGACCGAGGGTTTTGATGTCGGCCTCGAAATGTCGGGCGCAGCCCCCGCCTTCCGCGACATGATCGACACCATGAACAACGGCGGCAAGATCGCCATTCTGGGCATCGCCCCGACCGGATTCGAGATCGACTGGAACAAGGTCATCTTCAAGATGCTGCATCTCAAGGGCATCTATGGCCGCGAGATGTTCGAGACCTGGTACAAGATGATCGCGCTGGTGCAGGGGCCGCTGGATGTTTCCGGGCTTATCACGCACCGCATCGGCATCGACGATTTCCAAGCCGGCTTCGATGCAATGCGCAGCGGCAGTTCCGGCAAGGTGGTGATGGATTGGTAGATGCCGCCCTAACGCAGAATTCTGTTTTTCATCAGCCATTTCACGGAGCGGGGCCACGCGTAGTTCGCACCCATGCGAAGATCGGTAAACCCCTCCGAAACATGTTTCCCGGTTTCGGCGTCAAGGATGCGAATGAACATAGTATGTTCTGTTCGGTTGACGCGCGTTACGACGCCAAGCAAGGCAAGCGACGCGCCGTGCTCCTTGGCAATCGGGCCTTCACAACCAGCGCAGTTGCGCAATCCGTGCGGCGCCGCAGCCTGTGTATCCCTCGCCGGCACATCAATTACTGTAAAACGCCCAGACTGGGAGAGCATGTCCTTAGCAACTTGTGCTGATTCCGACAGATAGCGCCTGTCATATTCATCCGGGGGAATTATTCCCGCCCCGGCGCTCTTGTCCTCCAATTCGAAAGGGAACACTTCGATCGACATCGGCTTTGTCTGCTGCGCCTGCGCAAATGTGCAGGTGCCTACAAGCAGCGTCACCAGGACACTTAATGTGCGAATGCTCATCGTATCCTCCTGTCGGTATGATGGGCATTATACGCGGCCTGACAACGCAAATCACGATTAAATCGAAAGCAATGCTATGCTTCGGGAGTTTCCACGCAGTCTCGCTCCAACTCCGTCGTTCAGAGTGATTGGCTTGATCTTGGACTAACTCTTGCTCGGGACCAGACTGGTCTCCAATGCAGCCAGTCCGCTGGTGATCGCCGTGCGCTCTTCAGCGCTGAGCCTTGCCAGCAAATCCCGTTCGAACGCCTTCGCCAGCGGCACCATCTCGCGGTAGGCGGCCAGCCCCGCCTTCGTCAGCGACAGATGCTCGACCCGGCGATCATTCTCATCTGGCGTACGCACAAGCCAACGCCGCCGTTCGAGTTCAGCCACGGCGCGTGAAACCTTGGTCTTGTGCATAGCCGATTGCTCGCCGAGTTCGGTCGCAGTCATCGTTCCATGCTGCCCCAGCCCCGAAAGGGTGCGCCATTCCGGACGCGTCAGGCCATGGCTGTCCTTGTATATCCTCGAAAATTCGCGGCTGACGGCGTCGGCAAGCCGGTAGAGCCGGTAGGGCAGGAAGTTTTCCAGATTGAGAATTTCAGCCGCGTCGGACGCTTCGCTCCTGATCGCCATTTTTCAAAGCCGCCATTGATGGTTACATTTTCGATGGTTACAAATGAAACCAGTTTGGTCAATTGAGATCCATTCCGGGAGGAAGCAATGGCCTTTTCCTATATGCCGGGCTTCGGCAACGATTTTGAGACCGAGACGCTGCCCGGCTCGTTGCCGCAGGGACGGAATTCGCCGCAGCGGCCGGCCTACGGCCTCTATGCCGAGCAGCTTTCAGGCTCGCCCTTCACCGCGCCGCGCGGCACCAATGAGCGGTCCTGGCTCTACCGCATCCGGCCGAGCGTCAAGCACACCGGCCGCTTCAAGGCGGCGAGCTATCCCTTGTGGAAGAGTGCGCCCAATGTCGGCGATCATGAACTGGCGCTCGGCCAGTATCGCTGGAACCCGGTGCCGATGCCGAAGGAGCCGACCGATTTCATCGCCGGTATGCGCAGCATCACAACCGCTGGCGACGTGCTCGGGCAGACCGGCATGGCGGCGCATGTCTATGTCGCCAACACCTCGATGGCGGACGATCATTTTTTCAATGCCGACGGCGAGTTGCTGGTCGTGCCGCAGGTCGGCGCATTGCGCTTCGTCACCGAGATGGGCGTCATTGAGCTGCGGCCCGGCGAGATCGCCGTGCTGCCACGCGGTCTGGTCTTCAAGGTCGAGCTGGTCGACGCCGAAGTGCGCGGCTACGTCTGCGAGAACTACGGCGCCAAGTTGACGCTGCCCGATCGCGGCCCGATCGGCGCCAATTGCCTGGCCAACCCACGCGATTTCAAGACGCCTTGCGCCTGGTTCGAGGAGAAGGAAACGCCGTGCCGGCTGATCGTGAAATGGTGCGGCAATTTCCATGTCACCGAGATCGGCCATTCGCCGCTGGATGTCGTTGCCTGGCACGGCAACTACGCGCCCTACAAATATGATCTGGCGACCTTTTCACCGGTCGGAGCGCTTTTGTTCGACCATCCCGACCCGTCGATCTTCACGGTGCTGACCGCGCCGAGCGGCGAGGAGGGCACGGCCAACATCGACTTCGTCATCTTTCCGCCGCGCTGGCTGGTGGCCGAAGATACCTTCCGGCCGCCCTGGTACCACCGCAACATCATGAGCGAGTTCATGGGCCTGATCCACGGCCAGTACGACGCCAAGGAACAAGGTTTCGTGCCCGGCGGCATCAGCCTGCACAATCTGATGCTGGCCCATGGGCCGGATGCGCCTGGCTTCGAAAAGGCCTCGCGCGCGGAGCTGAAACCGGTCAAGCTCGACAACACCATGGCCTTTATGTTCGAGACCCGATTTCCGCAGATGCTGACCCGCTACGGCGCCGAGCTCGAAACCCGGCAGGACAACTACATCGACTGCTGGGCCGACCTGAAGAAGCGTTTCAACGGCACGCCCGAGGGCGACTGGTCTTGAACACCGAGCCAATGCCGGACCGGCTGGTGCTTTTGGGCTCGAAGGGTGGCCCGGCATTGCGGCCGGGTGGTCCATGGCCGAGTTCGTCACTGCTGCAGATCGGCGGCCGCAGCATCGTCGTCGACTGCGGCCTTGGCGTGACGCGTGGTCTGGTCGATGCCGGCATCAGCCTGAAGTCGCTCGACCTGATCTTCATCACGCATCTGCACTCCGACCATGTGCTTGAACTGGGGCCGCTGATCCACACCGCCTGGACGGCGGGCCTCGCGACGCCCGTCGGCGTGTTCGGTCCGCCCGGCACCGGTCATTACTGGCGGCGCTTTTGCCAGGCGATGGAGTTCGACATCGAGATCCGCATCGTTGACGAAGGCCGGCCGGATATTCGCGATCTGGTGTCGATCGGCGAATTCGGCGAAGGCCAGGTGGTCGCGCAGGGCGGCTTGACGGTTTCGGCGCTGCGCGTCGAGCATCCGCCGGTGACCGACTGTTTTGCGCTGCGCTTCGAGCATGGCGGGAAAAGCGTGGTGTTCTCCGGCGACACGGCCTTCTTTCCACCGCTCGCCGATTTTGCCCGAGGCGCCGACATCCTCGTCCACGAAGCCATGGTGGAAGAAGGCATCGAGCGACTGGTGGCCAGGACCGGCAATGGTGCGCGGCTCAGAGAGCATCTGCTCGCCAGCCACAGCTTTGCCGAAGAGGCCGGCAGCATCGCAAGCGATGCCGGCGTGAAGAGATTGGTGCTCAACCACCTCATTCCGGCCGACGATTCTTTGATAGGCGAGGCCGACTGGACTGCCGCTGTCAGGAAAACTTGGAACGGCGACTTGACGATCGCCCGCGACGGTCTTGTTGTGGGCTTAAGCAGCACCAAAGCTGCAGCAGGAGAGGAAACCGTATGAAGCTTGCCACATTGAAGGACGGGACGCGCGACGGAAAACTCGTCGTCGTCTCGCGCGACCTGACACGCTTCACCGACGCCTCGTTCCTGGTGCGCACGCTGCAGGCGGCGCTCGACGACTGGCGGCGCATCGCCCCGCATCTCGCGACGATAGCGGAATCGCTTGAGAACAATGCGATGCCGGCGGAGCGCTTCCACGAACATGACGCCCATTCGCCGCTGCCGCGTGCCTATCAATGGGCCGATGGCTCGGCTTACGTGAACCATGTCGAGCTGGTGCGCAAAGCGCGCGGCGCCGAGATGCCGGCGAGCTTCTGGACCGACCCGCTGATCTACCAGGGCGGCTCGGATTCTTTCATTCCGCCACGTGATCCGATCCGCACGGCTGACGAAGCCTTCGGCATCGACATGGAGGGCGAGGTCGCTGTCATCGTCGACGATGTGCCGATGGGTGCAAGCCTCGAAGAAGCAAAGGCAGCGATCCGACTGGTCATGCTGGTCAACGACGTTACGTTGCGCGCGCTCACCGGACCGGAACTGGAGAAAGGTTTCGGTTTTTTCCAATCAAAGCCGTCCTCGGCGTTTTCGCCGGTCGCTGTGACGCCGGACGAACTGGGTGATGCCTGGGACGGCGGCAAGGTCAGCCTGCCGCTGCTTGCCGATCTCAACGGCAAGCCGTTCGGCCGCGCCAATGCCGGTATCGACATGACCTTCGACTTTCCGGCGCTGATCGTTCATGCAGCAAGGACACGGCCATTGGCCGCCGGCACGATCATCGGTTCCGGCACCGTCTCCAACAAGCTCGACGGCGGGCCGGGCAAGCCTGTCTCGGCCGGCGGCGCCGGCTATTCCTGCATCGCCGAACTGCGCATGATCGAAACCATTGTGTCGGGCGAACCCAAAACGCCGTTCCTGCGCTTCGGCGACACGGTGCGCATCGAGATGAAGGACAAAACCGGGCATTCGATCTTCGGTGCCATCGAACAGAAGGTCGAGAAATACGAGAGGTGAGGGCATGACGGGGGTCTATCTGCTGGCCGGTGTCTGGGCACTCGCCATACTGGCGGTCTTCATCCAGGCGATCCGGCTGAGCTATCGCATAGAGGCACGCTCGCCTGACCTGACCAACCGCAGCGGCTTTCCGCGCAATGCGATGATGTTCCACACCGTCACCAACATGGACGTCGCGCGGGACGCGGAAACGCAGAGCATGCGTCGGCGTATGAACTGGTTGCTGCTGATCGTTCTTGCTGGATTTGTCGTTATGTGGGCGGGCTTGTATCTGTCGCGGTCAACCGGATGACGTGATGAGCCTGCCCGACTACCCGCGCAGCATGGCCGGCAACAATCTCTGGTCGAACGACCGACTCTACCGCGCGGTATTGTCTCTTCAGCCCGGCGAAAGAGGTCAAGCGGCTGGGCTTGGGCGATCAGGCCAATACGACGTCATAGGCTGAAAATTGCCGATCCGCGGAGACCAACGTCAGGCCTTCAATTTGGGTCTGCGCAATAAGCAGGCGGTCGAAGGGATCGCGGTGGTGAAGCGGCAGATGTTCAAGTCTCGCCGCGTGTAGTTCGTTTACGCCGAGAATCGGAATCCCGTTCGATCGCAGGATGTCCACGATGTCGCCTGTGAGCGTCACTTTGCCGAGCGATTTCTTGATGGCGATCTCGGCCACCGAGACGGCGCTGACGATCACATCCTTGCCTGTGAGAAAGATATCGCGATGATGATCCGAAAGACGTGAATCGGCGTTGAGTACCCAAAGCAGAATATGGGTATCGACCAGATATCTGCGGCTCATTTAATATACTCGTCCCATTCGGGACCGAGTTCATCAAAATCATCCGATATCCAAATCTGGCCTTTCAGGGCGCCAAGCAAGCCTTTGCTCCCACCAGCCCGAACGGGAGCGCTCAAGGTTGCGACAACCTCTCCATGTCTGGTCAGATGGATCTCTTCGCCAGCCTGGGCACGTTTCACCAATTCGGAAAGCTGAGCCTTCGCTTTTGCCATGGGGATATTCATAGACGACCTCTTATGACCAGAATTTAGGTCATAATTGGCCGGGCCGCAAGTGAGTTCGATGGCTATTCCGCCGCCTGAACCTTGATCACGCCACGCTTGATCTGGTCCTGCTCGATCGATTCGAACAGCGCGCGGAAATTGCCTTCGCCAAAACCTTCGTCGCCCTTCCTCTGGATGAACTCGAAGAAGATCGGCCCGATCACGGTTTTCGAGAATATCTGCAGCAGGATCTTGGTCGTGCCGCCGTCGACGACGCCTTCGCCATCGATCAGGATGCCGTGCTTCTTCATCCGCTCGATCGGCTCGTCATGGCCGTTCACGCGGTCATAGGACATATCGTAGTAGGTTTCCGGCGGGCCGGGCATGAACTTCAGCCCGTTGGCGGCGAGCTTGTCGGTGGCCTCGTAGATTTCGTCGGTGCCGACGGCGATGTGCTGGATGCCTTCGCCATTGTACTTCTTCAGGTACTCGGCGATCTGGCTGGTCTCGTCCTTGGACTCGTTGAGCGGAATGCGGATCTTGCCGCAGGGCGAGGTGATGGCGCGGCTGACCAGGCCGGTGATCTTGCCGTCGATATCGAAGAAATGGATCTGCTTGAAGCCGAACAGATTGCGGTAGAAATCCCACCATTTGTCCATCTGGCCGCGATAGACATTGTGGGTCAGGTGATCGAGATAGTAGAAGCCGACGCCTTCCGGCCGCGGGTCGCGCGCACCCAGCCACTCAAACTCGGCGTCATAGGCCGAGCCCTTCTTGCCGTAGGTTTCGATGAAATAGAGCAGCGAGCCGCCGATGCCCACGATCGCCGGCACGTCCAGCGCCTTGTCGGCGCCGTCGTAAGGCGTGGCGCCCTTGGCAACCGCGTGGTCGAAAGCATGCTTGGCATCGACCACCCGCCAGGCCATCGAGGCGGCGCAGGGGCCGTGCCTGTCGACAAATTTCATCGCATGCGAGCCGGGTTCGGCATTGACGACATAGTTGATGTCGCCCTGGCGCCAGATGGTGAGGTCTTTCGTGCGGTGCTTGGCCACCGCGACGTAGCCCATACGGGTGAACAGTTCAGCCAGCTTTTGCGGCTCCGGATGCGCGAATTCGACGAACTCGAAGCCGTCGGTGCCGGCCGGGTTGTCCTTGCTGATCCTGGCGGGCGGGGCGTCGTGCGGGAAGGGACCCATAATATTCCTCCGAAAGCTGGCCTGGCCTGAAAAGGCGATTTGACACGATGATAACGCGGAGGAGGCGCACGGTGCTTGCATTCAAACGCTTGAAATGATGATGTCATGCGTGAAGCGTGCATGATGTAAGGGAAAGCCATGGATGAGGCGCGCATTGACCAGTTCGACCGCAAGATAATGGCACTGTTGCAGGGTGATGCGCGGCTGACCAACAACGATCTTTCGGAGCGGGTGAACCTGTCGGCGTCGCAATGCTCGCGCCGCCGTCAGCGGCTGGAGGAGGACGGCTTCATCAGGGGCTATCGCGCTGTTCTCGACCGCGACAAGCTCGGTTTTTCCCTGGTCAACGTCATTTCGGTCACGCTCGCCACCCACAATCGCGACAATGCAAGGCGCTTCGGCGAACTGGTGGCGCGGCTGCCCGAAGTGCAGGAAGCGCACGCGCTGACCGGCGAGATGGACTACATCCTGAAAGTGGTGACGCCGGATCTCAAATCATTGTCGGAATTCGTCAACGGCGTGCTACTGCCGCACGAATCCGTGCAGCACGTGAAGACGGCGATCGTGCTGGAGACGCTGAAGGAAACCGGCGCGCTGCCGATTTAATCTGAGCGGATATCATTGATACGTCGGCAGGCCAGAGGGGGTGTGAAGGATCGCCAGCCTAATGACGGAAGGGCCGTTCAACCCTTCGACTGCTGGATCAGTCCATAGAGATTGGTGCAGCGGGCGCCGGAACGGCAATAGGCGAAGACCGGGCCGTCGAGTTCCTCGAGCGCTTCGGCCTGATCCTCGACATTCTCGGCCGTGATCTGGCCGCTGATCACCGGAATGTAGCGGAAGGCGAGGCCTGCGGCTTCGACCGCTGCCCCGACGGTGTCGGCAGAAGGCTGGCCCGGCTGTTCGTCATCGGGCCGGTTGCAGATGACGCTCTTGAAGCCGGCTTTCTTGATGGCGGCGACGTCTTCGGGCTGGATCTGGCCCGAAACCGAATAGTCCTCGCTGATTTCGCGGTATTCCATGGCAGCATCCTCGCAAACTGGTCAGGTGGCAGTCTTGCCACTCCCCGACATGGGCGGCAATCCGTGCCGAAGGATTTCTCTGCCAAATAGACATTGCGTGCCAGAAAATCCAACCGGGCCGATGCGGCCCGGCTGGACGATCCTTCAAACTCAGCTGCCGAGAATAGCGCCTTTGATCTGACGGATGTTGTTGTGCATCATATCGATATAGGTCGCGGCCGGGCCGTCGGGCTGCGACAGCGCGTCCGAATAGAGCGTGCCGCCGACCTTGATGCCGGTTTCGCTGGCGATCTGCTCGATCAGGCGCGGGTTGGTGATGTTCTCGACGAAGATCGCAGCCGCCTTGTCCTGCTTCACCTGATTGACCAGCTTGGCAACGTCTGCGGCGGATGGTTCGGAGTCGGTCGACACCCCTTGCGGGGCGAGGAAGGTCAGGCCGTATGCATGTTCGAAATAGCCGAAGGCGTCGTGCGAGGTGATGACGACGCGCTTGCTCTCCGGGATCGAGGCAATTGCCGCTTTCACTTCACCTTCGACCGCATCAAGCTTCTTGGTGTAGGCGGCGGCATTGGTCTGGTAGCTGACGCAGCCTTCCGAATCGGCCGCGCAGAAAGCCTCAGCGATGTTCTTCACATAGATCCTGGCGTTGGCAATCGACTGGAATGCGTGGGGATCGGTGACCGTCTTGCCGCCGCCAGTGCCGGCACCTTCGGCCGCGTCGGCATCGGCGAATTCAGGCTTGAAATCGATCGGCGTCACGCCCTTGGTCAAGGTGATGATCGAGGCCTTGGTGGCACTGGCATCGACCAGCCGCTGCAGAAAACCTTCGAAATGCAGGCCGTTGACCAGCACGATGTCGGCCTTGGCCATGGCCACCGCATCGGCCGGGCTCGGCTCGTAGACATGGGCATCGCCATCCGGCCCGACGATGGTGGTGACATCGATGCGGTCGCCGCCGACATTTTTGGCGAAATCGGCAATGACGGTGAAGCTGGCGACCACTTTCAGCGGTGCCGCGAAGGCCGACGATGCGCCAAAGGCGGTTAATGTTATAACGCTCATCGCCAGGGCAGCATGGATGGATTTCAGCATAGAGGGGTCTCCTTCTAAGGGCGGGGATCAGGCCGTTCTGTGACGGTGATGGATGATGCGCGCGCGCAGGATGCCGCGCGTGCCGAATAGGATCGAGGCGAAATAGACGACGCCGGCCGACAGGATGATGGCCGGGCCGGATGGCAGCGAGGCGTGATAGGACAAAAGCAGCCCGGCGACGCAGGATGCGAAGCCGATCAGTACGGCCAGCACGCACATCGGCTCGACGCGAACCGTCCAGAAGCGGGCGGCCGCGGCCGGCAGCATCATCAGCCCAACCGACAGAAGCGTGCCGAGCGCCTGGAAGCCGCCGACGAGGTTGAGTACGACAAGGCCGAGGAAGATGAAATGCACCGGGCTGCCGAGCCGGCTGACCGAGCGCAGGAACAGCGGGTCGAGGCATTCGGCGACCAGCGCCCGCCAGAAGATGGCGAGGCTGACCAGCGTCACCGCGACGATGCCGCCGATCAGCGTCAGGGCCTCGTCATTGAGCGCCAGCACGGTGCCGAACAGCACATGCATGAGATCGACGCTGGAACCGCGGATCGACACCATCAGCACGCCGATGGCGAGCGAAATCAGGTAGAAAGCCGCCATCGAGGCGTCTTCGCGCTGGATGGTGAAACGCGAGACGGCGCCGGCGCCGAGCGCGACGATGACGCCGGCGATCAGGCCGCCGATGGTCATCGGCAGGATTTCCAGCCCATAGAACAGGAAGCCGGCGGCTGCACCGGGCAGGATTGCGTGCGCCATGGCGTCGCCCGACAGGCTCATGCGCCGCAGCATCAGGAAGACGCCGATAGGGCAGGCGCCGAGCGACAGCATCAGCGAACCGATTAACGCCCGCTGCATGAAGGCGAAATCGGCGAAGGGCGCGATGACAAGGCCGTAAAGCATGTCCATCAGGCAGCCCTCGGTCCGACGCCATGTTGGTGATCGTGATCGTGGCCATGGTGATCGTGACCATGAGCGTCCTCGCCCGGCTCGCACCAGGGTGCATTTTCTTCCCAGGCCTCGTGAAAACGGCGGGCGCGCAACAGATTTTCAGGCTTCAGCGTTTCCCGGGTTTCGCCCCAGGCGATCGGCTGGCGGGCCAGAAGCAGCGTTTCGGGGAAATTCTGCCGCACCAGATCCAGATCGTGGACGACGACCATGATGGTGCGTTCCTCGCCATGCCAGTGCTTGATCAGCGCAATGAGGTCGCCGACCGTCTTGGCGTCGACGGCGTTGAAGGGTTCGTCGAGCAGGATGAGGTCGGCGTCCTGCAGCAGGACACGCGCAAACAGCGTGCGCTGCAGTTGGCCGCCCGACAGCGTGTCGATCGGCCGCTTTTCAAAACCGCCGAGGCCCACCGCCATCAGCGCCTTGCTGACGTCATCGCGATCTTCCTTGGTGTAGCGGCCAAGCAGGCCGCGCCGTGGCCACAGGCCGAGCGAAACCAGATCCACCACCCGTGCCGGAAAGGAGCGGTCGAGCTCCGATTGCTGCGGCAGATAGGCGGCACGTACACCGGGCGCGCGGATAACCTCGCCGGCCATCGGCTTCAGGACGCCGACAATACCTTTCATCAGCGTCGATTTGCCGGAGCCGTTGGCGCCGACCACAGCGGTCAGCGAGCCCTTGCGGATGGTGCCGTCGAGATGATGGATCGCCGGATGGCTGCCGTAGCCAAGCGTCAGGTCGCGGAATGTCAGGCAGGTATTTGTCATTCTGCGATCCGTAGGCGGCGAAATCCGGCTGCTGGCAGCGGCCGATTGGATATGTGATGTTATTACATTAGTCAACAAGCCAATCCGGCGGAATTGCGGCCGCAGGGTCAACTTGCCGTGTGTGCGTATCATATGCCGTTGGCCCAAGGGGATTCGACCTGGCGACCTTGCCCCAAGCCGGTCGCGACTCTAAAGAAGCGCAACCGCCACAGGAAGGAACCATCCAATGAGCATTCGTCGCATCGATGTCGGCCCGCGCATGAGCCAGATCGTCATCCATGGCAATACCGTCTATCTGGCTGGTCAGGTCGGCCAGCCAACCGGCAATGTCGCTTCGCAGACCAGGGACATCCTGGCGGCTGTCGACGAATTGCTGGCCAAGGCTGGCTCCGACAAGACCAAGATCCTGCAGGCGATCATCTGGCTGGCCGACATGAGCACCTTTGCCGAGATGAACGCGGAATGGGACAAGTGGGTGCCGCAGGGCAACACGCCAGCCCGCGCCACCGGCGAAGCAAAGCTCGCCGCCCCGGAATATCTGGTCGAGATTATTATTACCGCTGCGATTTGAGGCGTTGAAGCTGCCAATCTCCCCCCACGTGGGGGGAGATCAGCCTCACCCCTGCGGCCTGAACCTCGCCACCAGCGTGTGGCTCTCGGCCGCGTAGGTGAAGCGCACATGGGTGACCGGGTGCTCGGCGCTCCACGTCCGTCGCTCGACCACCAGGCAGGGCGCACCGGTTTCTATATCGAGTGCAGCCGCGATATGCCTGTCGGCGGCGACAGCGCGAATCCGGTGCTCGGCTTCGCTCCACGGCACGCGGCCAATCAGCCATGGTCCTGGTGCGGTGGCCACGAATTCCTCGTCCGCTGCCTCGGGCACGGCGGTGAGATTGATCAGCCGCTGTTCATGCGCGAACGGCCGCTCGCCGGCGAAATGACCGCACTCCAGCGCCAGCACCGGTCCGGCCACGCCGAGTTCCAGCAGCGCGCGATCCCCGGCGCTGCTGCGCCTTTTGTGTCGGGCGACGCGCTCGTAGCGATAGGGCAGGCCGAGCGCTTCGACCTCGATGCGGATATCGTGGATTTCCAGCACCGCGGCCTGCGACTGCGGCCGGCGCACAAAGCTGCCTGAGCGGCGGCGGCGCTCGATCAGTCCGGCCTTGGCAAGCTGCGACAGCGCCTTGTTCACCGTCATGCGCGAGCAATTGTATTGCACGCTCAACTCATGCTCGAACGGGATGCGATGACCGGGCGCCCAGGCGCCGGACAGGATTTTCTCGCTGATGTCGGAGAGGATGCGCTGGTGCAGCGAGCCGCCGCCTTCTTCCACAGTGCCGGCCATGCTCATGCCGAAAGCGCCGTCATCACGTTGCGAAAACGCTCAGCGATGGCCTCTCGCTTCACATGCCTGCCGCCGCTGACCTGTTTGCGGCCATGCACCCAGACGCAGTCGACCTTGCTGCCATTGGCGAAGATCCAGGCGTCGAGGATCGCGTCGCCACTCTTGCCGGCCAGCGAGGGATTTTTGGGATCGAGCGAGACAAGATCGGCGGATGCGCCGGCGGCGATCGCGGAAGCGCCGGCGCCAAGCGCGACGCTGCCACCGTCGAGCGCGGCGTCGAACAGTGCGCGGCCGGTCGAGCCGCCTGCGACCGCCAGCACATTGCGGGCGCGGTGGGCGAGACGCTGCGAATATTCGAGCTGGCGTAACTCGTCGGGCAGGCCGATGAGCACATTGGAATCGGAGCCGACGCCATAGCGGCCGCCATGTTCCCTGAACAGCGGCGCGGCAAAAGTGCCGTCACCGAGATTGGCCTCGGTGATCGGGCATAGGCCGGCGATGGCACCGCTTTTGGCCATGGCAACGGTTTCAGCATCGGTCATGTGGGTGGCGTGGATCAGGCACCAGCGCTTGTCGACTTTGGCATTGGCCAGCAGAAATTCGACCGGCCGCGCGCCCGACCAGGCAAGGCAATCCTCGACTTCTTTCACCTGCTCGGCAATGTGGATGTGGATCGGCCCGTCCGGCGCTAGGGCAGTCACGTCAAACAGTTCTTCCGGTGTCGCGGCGCGAAGGCTGTGCGGAGCGACGCCGACAACAGCCTGATCCAACGCGCGAACCGATTCGCGGCATTTCTCAACAAGCCGCGAGAATCGATTCACATCGTTGATGAATCGCCGCTGGCCTTCGTTTGGTGCGGCACCGCCGAAAGACGAGTGCGCATAAAACACCGGCAAAAGCGTCAGGCCGATGCCTGACTCGCCGGCCGCGGCCGCAATGCGCTCGGCCATCTCGGCGAGGTTGGCGTAGGGTTTTCCATCGCGGTCGTGATGCAGATAGTGAAATTCGCCGACGCGGGAAAAACCGGCCTCCAGCATCTCGACATAGAGTTGTGCGGCAACCGCCTCGACCTGATCGGGCGTCATCGACAGGGCGAAACGGTACATCACCTCGCGCCAGCTCCAGAAACTGTCGGCGGAGGGGCCGCGAAGCTCGGCAAGGCCGGCCATGCCGCGCTGGAAGGCGTGGCTGTGCAAATTGGGCATGCCGGGTAACAGGATCGCGTGACGTTCGTCGCCGGCTGCCGCAGCAGCGCCAGGCTGAACGGCTGTGATGCGTCCCTCAGCCAGGGTAAGCCGCACATTTTCGCGCCAGCCATCGGGAAGGAGCGCCTGTTCCGCAAAGATCGCTGCCACTTTTCTCTCCGGTTCTCTGTGTCTCATGCGATGAAGGCACTTGCAGTGCGTTTCAATATGTATATACATAATCGTCATCGATTGAAACGGAAAAGATGATGGCTGCAAAGAGCAAAAGCCGGGCAGGGGATCTTCGTCTGTGGCGCAATGCGCGGCTGACGACAATGGCCGACGGGTCTGCCGGACTTGGCGTCGTCGAACATGGCGCGGTCGCTGCGCGTGACGGCCGCATTGTTTATGCCGGCCCCGAGTCGGAGCTGCCCCCGACACTTGCCCTGGCCGCCGAAACGGTCGATTGCGAGGGCCGCTGGATCACGCCTGGCCTGATCGATTGCCACACCCATCTGGTCCATGCCGGCAACCGCGCCAACGAATTCGAGATGCGGCTGGCCGGCGCCACCTATGAAGAGGTCGCCCGGGCCGGCGGCGGCATAGTCTCCTCGGTCAAGTCGCTGCGCGCCGCCAGCGAGAGCGAACTGGTCACCCAATCGCTGCCACGCCTCGATGCGCTGATCGCCGAGGGCGTAACCACCGTGGAGGTAAAATCAGGCTACGGCCTGGACCTCGAAAACGAGAAGAAGTCGCTGCGTGCCGCACGGCAGCTGGGCAACCAGCGGCCGGTGACGATCCGCACGACCTTCCTCGGCGCCCACGCGCTGCCGCCGGAAGCCAAGGGTGACAAGGACGCCTTTATCGATCTGGTCGCCAAGGAAATTCTCCCGGCGGTTGCCGCCGAGGGGCTGGCCGATGCCGTCGACGGTTTCTGCGAGGGCATCGCCTTTTCGCCGGAACAGATGGCGCACGTCTTCGATGCTGCAAAGGCGGCCGGCCTGCCGGTCAAGCTTCATGCCGACCAACTGTCCAATTTGCATGGCGCCGAACTCGCCGCCCGTTACGGTGCGCTGTCGGCCGACCATCTCGAATACACCGATGAGGCAGGTGCAGCGGCGATGGCCAAGGCCGGAACCGTGGCGACGATCCTGCCCGGCGCCTACTATTTCATTCGCGAAACCAAGAAGCCGCCGATCGGCCTGTTTCGCCAGCACGGCGTCAAGATGGCTGTCGCCACCGACAACAATCCCGGCACTTCGCCGCTGACCTCACTGCTTCTGACCATGAACATGGCCGCGACCCTGTTCGGCCTGACCGTCGATGAATGCCTTGCCGGCGTCACCCGGGAGGCGGCCCGCGCGCTTGGTTTGCTGGGAGAAACCGGCACGCTGGAAGCCGGAAAATCCGCCGACCTGGCGATCTGGAACATCGAGCGCCCCGCCGAACTCGTCTACCGCATGGGCTTCAACCCGCTGCATGCCCGCATCTGGAGAGGACAATGACCGAACTGACCCTGAAGCCCGGCAATGCGACGCTGGCCGACTGGCGCGCCATCTATCGTGGCGTCGTGCCCAAGCTGGACGATGCCTGCCGGCCGAAAATCAAGGCGAGCGCCGAGGCCGTCGCCAGGATAGTCGCCAAGGGCGAGCCGGTCTATGGCATCAACACCGGCTTCGGCAAACTGGCCAGCGTCCGCATCCCGGCCGAGGATCTCGAGACCTTGCAGCGCAACATCGTCCTGTCGCACGCCGCCGGCGTCGGCGAGCCGATGCCGGTTGCCGTTTGCCGGCTGATGATGGCGCTGAAGCTCGCCAGCCTGGCGCAGGGCGCGTCGGGTGTGCGGCCGCAAACCATCGAGTTGCTGGAAGCGATGCTGGCCAACGACGTCATCCCGGTGGTGCCGGCGCAGGGTTCGGTCGGCGCCTCCGGCGACCTCGCCCCGTTGTCGCACATGACGGCGGTGATGATCGGTGTCGGCGAATGTTTTACCCCACATGGCCGTTTCCCGGCCAAGGTCGCCTTCGTCTCGCATGGCCTGGAACCGGTGACACTGGGCGCCAAGGAGGGCCTGGCGCTGCTCAACGGCACCCAGTTTTCGACCGCCTATGCGCTGGCCGCCTTGTTCGAGGCCGAAGTGCTCTACCAATCGGCGCTGGTCGCCGGTGCCCTGTCGACCGACGCGGCAAAAGGCTCCGACGCCCCCTTCGATCCGCGCATCCATGTGCTGAGAAAGCATCCCGGCCAGGTCGAGACGGCCGACGCCCTGCGCAATCTGATGGCCGGCAGCGCCATCCGTGAATCGCACCGGGTTGGCGACGAACGCGTGCAGGATCCCTATTGCCTGCGCTGCCAGCCGCAGGTGATGGGCGCGGCACTCACCGTGCTGCGCCAGGCGGCCGACACGCTGGGCACCGAAGCCAACGGCGTCACCGACAATCCGCTGATCTTCGCCGAGGATGACACCGCGCTTTCCGGCGGCAATTTCCACGCCGAGCCGGTGGCCTTCGCCGCCGACATGATCGCGCTCGCCGTCTGCGAGATCGGCTCGCTGTCGGAGCGCCGCATCGCCATGCTTGTCGATCCGGCACTTTCCGGCATGCCGGCCTTCCTGACGCCCAAGCCCGGCCTGAACTCCGGCTTCATGATCCCGCAGGTGACGGCGGCGGCGCTCGTTTCCGAAAACAAGCAGAAAGCCTATCCGGCATCAGTCGATTCGATCCCCACCTCGGCCAATCAGGAGGACCATGTTTCGATGGCGGCGCACGGCGCGCGCCGGCTGATCGGCATGGTCGAGAACGCCACCGCGGTGATCGGCATCGAACTGCTGGCCGCGGCCCAAGGCTGCGATTTCCACGCGCCGCTGGCCTCGAGCGACGCCCTGGAGGCGGTGCGCAGGCTGGTGCGGGCCGAAGTGCCGCATCTCGACAATGACCGCCATTTCCACCCCGATATGGAAAAAGCCATCGCCATGGTGCGCAGCGGTGCGGCCATCGAGGCCGCCGGCGGTGTGGCTCTGCCGTCGATTTCCGGAGCGGTGTGATGGCAAGCGCGCCCTGGCTGACGGTCACGCCCGGCACAGCCCCGTTGCTGGTGTCGATACCACACACCGGCATCGACCTCGCCGGCCTTGAGAATCGGCTGGTCTCGCCCTGGCTCGGCCGCCGCGACTGCGATTGGTGGATCGATAATCTCTATGACTTTGCCGCCGGCCTCGGGGCGACGGTGGTGCACACCGCGATCTCGCGCACCGTCATCGACGTCAACCGCGATCCCTCCGGCGCCTCGCTTTACCCCGGCCAGGCGACGACGGGCCTTTGCCCGACCGAGACCTTCGATGGCGATCCGCTCTATCGCGAGGGCGAAGAACCGGGGCCGTCGGAGATCGACGAGCGTCGCGAGGAATTCTTCGTGCCGTACCATGCCGCCTTGCAGGCCGAGATCGGCCGGTTGCGCGGGCTACACGAAAAGATCGTGCTCTATGACTGCCACTCGATCCGTTCAGTGCTGCCGCGCCTGTTTGAAGGCACGCTGCCGGTTTTCAATCTCGGCACCAATGACGGCAGGAGCGCCGATCCGACGCTGCAGGCGATGGTCGGCCAGATCATGGCCGAAACCGGTGAAACCTTTGTCATCAACGGCCGCTTCAAGGGCGGCTGGATCACACGCCATTTCGGCCAGCCGCAACAAGGCGTGCACGCACTGCAGATGGAACTCTCCAACCGCATCTATATGCGCGAGCCCGATGGCAAGGGCACGCCGGACAATTGGCCGGTGCCCTATGACGCCGAGTTCGCAGCACCGATCCGCGCCACCCTGCGGAAAATCCTCGAGACCGCGACATCCTGGGCGCGTGTCTGACATCAGGTCCTTTATGGAGTGACGCCATGAACAATCCTCGCCACAACATCCGCGAAGTCCGCAGCCCGCGCGGCACCGAAATCAGCGCGCGCTCCTGGCTGACGGAAGCGCCGCTGCGCATGCTGATGAACAATCTCGACCCGGATGTTGCTGAAAATCCCAACGAACTGGTCGTCTATGGCGGCATCGGCCGGGCGGCGCGCACCTGGAACGATTTCGACCGCATCGTCGCCTCCTTGAGGACGCTGGCCGATGACGAGACTTTGCTGGTCCAGTCGGGCAAGCCGGTCGGCGTCTTCCGCACCCATCCGGACGCCCCGCGTGTGCTGATCGCCAACTCCAATTTGGTGCCGCACTGGGCGAATTGGGAAAAGTTCAACGAGCTCGATAAGAAGGGCCTGATGATGTACGGCCAGATGACGGCCGGCTCGTGGATCTACATCGGCACGCAAGGCATCGTGCAGGGCACCTACGAGACCTTCGTCGAGGCCGGTCGCCAGCACTATGGCGGCAATCTCAAGGGAAAATGGATCCTGACCGGCGGCCTCGGCGGCATGGGTGGTGCCCAGCCGCTCGCCGCCGTCATGGCCGGCGCCTGCTGCCTCGCCATCGAATGCAACCCGGACTCGATCGATTTTCGCCTGCGCACCCGTTACGTCGACGAGCGCGCCGAGACGCTCGACGAGGCGCTGGAAAAGATCGAACGCTGGACCAAGGCCGGCGAGGCGAAGTCGGTCGGCCTGCTTGGCAATACGGCCGAGATCGTCCCGGAGATGTTCAGACGTGGCATTCGCCCCGATATGGTCACTGACCAGACCTCGGCGCATGATCCCATCAATGGCTATCTGCCGAAGGGCTGGACGATGGCCGAGTGGCGCGAGAAGCGCGTCAGCGACCCCAAGGCGGTCGAGAAGGCGGCCCGCGCTTCCATGCGCGAACATGTCGAGGCGATGGTGGCGTTCTGGAACGCCGGCGTGCCGACGCTCGACTATGGCAACAACATCCGCCAGGTGGCCAAGGAGGAGGGGTTCGAGAACGCCTTTGCCTTCCCCGGCTTCGTGCCGGCCTATATCCGTCCGCTGTTCTGCCGCGGCATAGGCCCCTTCCGCTGGGCGGCTCTGTCGGGCGATCCGGAAGATATCTACAAGACCGACGCCAAGGTGCGCGAACTGACGCCCGGCAACACCCACCTGCACAACTGGTTGGACATGGCGCGCGAGCGCATCGCCTTCCAGGGTCTGCCGGCGCGCATCTGCTGGGTCGGCCTTGGCGACCGCCACAGGCTCGGCCTTGCCTTCAACGAGATGGTGGCCAAGGGTGAGCTGAAGGCGCCTGTCGTCATCGGTCGCGATCACCTCGATTCCGGCTCGGTCGCTTCGCCGAACCGCGAAACGGAATCGATGAAGGACGGCTCGGACGCGGTATCCGACTGGCCGCTGCTCAACGCATTGCTCAACACGGCGTCCGGCGCCACCTGGGTGTCGCTGCACCATGGCGGCGGCGTCGGCATGGGTTTCTCGCAGCACGCCGGCATGGTCATCGTCGCCGACGGCACGCGCGAAGCCGCCAGGCGCCTGGAGCGGGTGTTGTGGAACGACCCGGCGACCGGTGTCATGCGCCACGCCGATGCCGGCTACGAAATCGCCGTCGAATGCGCCAAGGAGCACCAGCTCAACCTGCCCGGCATTCTCGGGTGAGAAACGTCCGGCCGCAGGCAGGCGAAAAGCCGCGGAATCGGCTTTTCGAGTTTCGAACGCCCGTAGCCATAGCGGAGGGCTAGGTATGCGCATCCTGCGGGCAGCCGAATACCGGTCGATGCCGTGGAAGAACGGTGGCGGCGTGACGACGGAAATCGCCGTCTCGCCGCCCGGTGCCGGGCTAAACGATTTCGACTGGCGCGTGTCGATGGCGCGTGTCGAATCGAGCGGTCCGTTCTCGCAATTCGCCGGCATCGATCGCACCCTTGCCGTGCTCGAAGGCGAGGGCATCGTCCTCGAGATTGCCGGCTACCCGCCGAGATCTATAAACAGGACGACCGCCCTGTTTTCTTTCCCGGCCGACGTGCAGACCTCGGCCGCGCTGATCGGCGGACCGATCACCGATCTCAATGTCATGACCCGCCGAAGCCGGATGACGCATTCGGTCGAACGCCTGGTGATTTCGGCCCCCGTGGAAATCCGGACTGAAGCCGGCACAACGCTCATCCTGTGCTTGGACGGCGACATCAGTGTGCCCGCCGCTGAACCGGTTCGCCTCGGGCCGCTTGACACTCTGCTGTCCGGGCCGGTCAGCACCGGCCTGCTTGTCCAACCCGCCCATGAGGCAACGCTGTACGTGATCCGGATCCGCGCCATCGCCGGCAACGATTAACGCTTGTTTCCAAACATGATCGCGGTACCGGCGAAATATAGCGTAAGCTGCTGGCGGCATCACGAAAAAGCCTGAATCCTCTCCGCCGATCTGGCTGGCGGGAAGTGGGGTGCTTGTCTTTGAGTTTGCTGAGAGACGACGCCCTGTCGTGGTGCGGAAACAAACTTTCGGCAAGTGGGGTTTATGCAACCAATTGCATTTGAACCGGTTTTAGGGCCATTGCCGTGGCGGTGACGCCGCTCAGTGCCCGCTTACGGAATTTTCAATGAATATTCAGACGAATCCTGCCCAAATCGAGAAGACAAGCGCGAGCTTCCCGGCCATCACCGAAGAGCCGATCCGCTCCAATTACCTGCCCGAAGAGCGCCTTCGGCTGCTCGGTGAAAGCCTGGCGAAAGGCGACCTCACAGATCTGTTCGGGCTGACGCCCTTCGATTTTCAGGCCCGTATCCGCGACAGCGCCAAGAAGATTTTGGAAGTCTACCGGTCGACCAATGCGGCGCAGGCGAGGGGCGAGACGATCACGCCGGCGGCACAATGGCTGCTCGACAACAATTACCTGGTCGAAGAGACCATTTTCCAGGTCAAGCGCGACCTGCCGCGCCGCTTCTATCGCCAGCTGCCGACCCTGAAACTGCCTGACGGCGGCAGCGTGCCGCGCGCGCTGGCGCTGGCCTGGACCTATGTCGCACATTCGGACAGTTCCGTTTCGGCGACGATGTTCAAGTCCATCGTCCAGGGTTTTCAGTCGGTCGAGCCGCTGAAGATCGGCGAACTCTGGGCGCTGCCTTCGCTGTTGCGCTTCGTGCTGATCGAAAATCTGCGCCGGCTGGCGGTCAGGGTCAATCGAACCCGTCAGATGCGTCAGATCGCCAACGATGTGGCCGACAAGGTCCTGGCCACCGACGACAGCGCCGACCGGCAGTCGATCCTGTCCAATTTCAGCGCCCACGCACAGGACACCACCTTCGCCACCCAGCTGCTCTATCGCCTGCGCGATGGCTCGCAGAATGCCGGCAAGGCTCTGGAATGGCTGGAAGGCGAGCTCGAAAAGACCGGCTCCGATGCCGAGGAAATCATCATTTCCGAACATCACACGTTGTCCAGCGGCAATGTGACGACGGGCAACATCATTCGTGGCCTGCGCCTTATCAACGACGTCGATTGGACCGTGTGGTTCGAAGGCGTCAGCCGCATCGACACCGTGCTGCGCGAGCGCACCGATTTCGCCGCGCTCGACTTCTTCTCGCGCGACCAGTACCGGACCGCGATCGAGGAATTGGCGCGCCGCTCGAACCTTTCGGAATATCGCGTCGCCGAGAAGGCCATCGAGCTGGCCGGCCACGCCGCCAGCGATGGCGACGGCGACGTCGTTTTAACCGGGTCCGCCCACACCGATGTCGGCTTCTTTCTCGTCGGCCCACGCCGGCTCGAGCTGGAGAAGGCAATCGGCTATCGACCCACCGTCAGCCAGACAGTCAAGCGTGCCTTCCGCAAGACCGGCTGGCTCGGCATCGTCGTACCGGTGTTTGCGCTGACGGCGCTGCTTCTCGTCCTCTCCGGCAACGCACTCGCCAATCTCGGCCTGTCGGTGCCCTCGATCGTCCTCATGCTGGCGCTTTTTGCCGTGCCGGCCAGCGAGGGCGCGCTCGCCTTCTTCAACACGGTCGTTTCGCTGTTCCTGAAACCGACGCGCCTCGTCGGCTACGATTACCGGCACGGCGTGCCGCCCGAGGCGCGCACGCTGGTGGTGGTGCCGTCGCTGATCGGCTCGCGCGACGATGTCGAGGAAAACATCCGCAATATCGAGGTGCATCATCTCGCCAACACGGCCGATGAAATCCATTTCGCGCTGCTGTCGGACTGGCCGGACTCGAAGACCGAGATCGATGCTGCCGACACCGAAATCCTCGAATTCGCGCGTGCCGAGATCGCTCGCCTCAACGCACGCTATCCCTCCGAAGGCGCGCCGCGCTTCTATATCCTGCACCGGCGCCGGCTCTTCAATGCGGCGCAAGGGTCGTGGATGGGCTGGGAGCGCAAGCGCGGCAAGCTGCATGAACTCGACCTTCTGCTGCGCGGCGACAGCGACACCACGTTCCTGCCGCTCGACGTGCCGCTGCCGGAGAACGTCGTCCACGTGATGACGCTCGATGCCGACACGCGCACCACCCGTGACGCGGTCGCCACCCTCGTAGGCAAGCTCTGCCACCCGCTCAACCGGCCGCATTTCGATGCCAGCAAGCGCGTCGTCACCGCCGGCTACGCGATCCTGCAGCCGCGCATCACCGCGTCGCTGACATCAGGCGACGATGCGTCGTTCTTCCAGCGGGTGTTTTCGGCCAATCGCGGCCTCGACCCTTATGTCTTTGCCGTGTCCGATCTCTATCAGGACGTCTTCGGCGACGGGTCCTTCACCGGCAAGGGCCTCTATCACGTCGACGCCTTCGAGGCCGCCCTGCAGGGCCGCATCGAGGAAAACACCATCCTCAGCCATGATCTGCTGGAGGGCGCGCTGGCGAGATCGGCGCTGGTCACCGATGTCGAACTGGTCGAGGACTATCCGACCCGCTACTCGGTCGACGCCTCGCGCCACCATCGCTGGGCGCGCGGCGACTGGCAGTTGCTCGGCTTCATGCTCGATCCGCGCTCCGGCGTGCCTGCGCTGTCGCGCTGGAAGATGATCGACAATCTGCGCCGCTCGCTGACGCCGATCTTCTGGGTGATGGCGGCGATTGCCGGCTGGACGCTGCTGCCCTTCACACAGGCCGCGCAATGGCAGGCCCTGCTGATCCTCAGCCTGTTCATGGCGCCGACATTCGACATCGTCAACGCCATCCTGCCCAAGAGCGGCGACCAGACGCCACGCGGCCATTTCTCGGCCCTGGCACGCGACGTCGCCTTCGGCACCGCCATGGTGGCGCTGAAGATCGTCCTGATGGCGCACAACGCCTGGATGATGGGCGATGCCATCGTGCGCACGCTCTATCGGTTGTTCGTCAGCCGCCAGAACCTTTTGGAATGGCGCACCGCCTCGCAGGCGCACAAGGCGGGCGACAACGATGTCGGGTCGTATTACGGCATGATGTATGGCGCCGTGATCATCGGCTTCGTCGGCCTTGCCATTCCGGTGCTGGCCGATTCGACCGGCGCCTTCGTTGCCTTCTTCTTCGCGCTGTTCTGGATTGGCTCGCCCGCCATCGCCAGCTGGATCAGCCGTTCGGCTGAAACCGAGGATCGCTTGCGCATATCGCAGGCCGATATCCATACGTTGCGCACGGTGGCGCGGCGCACATGGCACTATTTCGAAAGCTTCGTGACGGCAGAGCATCACCATCTGCCGCCCGACAATTTCCAGGAAAGCCCGGCGCCGGTGGTGGCGCCTCGTACTTCGCCGACCAATATCGGCGTCTACCTGCTGTCCGTCGTTTCCGCCCGCGACTTCGGCTGGATCAGCCTGTCCGACGCCATCACCCGCATCGACGCCACCATGGCCACGATCGAGGGCATGCCGCGTGAGCGCGGTCACCTCTTCAACTGGTACGACACCACGACGCTGAAGCCGCTCTATCCGCTTTACATCTCGGCAGTCGACAGCGGCAATCTGGCCGGCCATCTGGTGGCGGTGGCGGCGGCCTGCGCCGAATGGGCGGAGGCGCCCTCCGTGCACCTCCAGGGCGATTTCGAAGGCATTCTCGACACGGTCACCATCCTCAGCGAAAGCCTCGATGATCTGCCCGACGACCGCCGTCAGTTGCGCCCGCTGCGCCAGCGCCTCGCCGACCGTCTCGACGGCATGCGGCGCGCTGTCGACACCATCAAGGCGCAGCCCGAAATGGCGTCGATCCGCACCATCAACCTGGCCGTGCTGGCCGGCGAGATCCGCAAATTGGCCACCGCCATCCATACCGAGGCGGTGTCGCCCCAAAGCGACGTCATCGTCGACTGGGCGGCAAGGCTGGAAGCCACCTGCGAAGCGCACGTCCATGACGCGCACAGCGACGACAATGCCGTCGAGGCGCTGCGTGCCAAGCTGCTCACCTTACGCGAGCGCACCCGCCGCTATGCCTTCGAGATGGATTTCTCCTTCCTGATGCGGCCGGAGCGCAAGCTGCTGTCGATCGGCTACCGGGTCGAGGAACACCAGCTCGACGAAAGCTGCTACGACCTTCTGGCTTCCGAAGCGCGGCTGACCAGCCTGTTCGCCATCGCCAAGGGCGATCTGCCGACCGAGCACTGGTTCAGGCTTGGCCGGCCGATCGTCGAAATCGGTTTCCAGGGCGCGCTGATGTCCTGGTCCGGTTCGATGTTCGAATATCTGATGCCGCCGCTGGTCATGAAGGAGCCGCAGGGCTCGATCCTCAACCAGACCAGCAAGCTGATCATCAAGCGCCAGATCCAGTATGGCCGCCAGAAGAACGTGCCGTGGGGCATTTCGGAGGCCGCCTACAATGCCCGCGACCGCGAACTGACCTACCAATATACCAATTTCGGCGTTCCAGGCCTCGGGCTGAAGCGCGGTCTTGGCCAAAACACGGTGATCGCGCCTTACGCCACCATACTGGCGGCCCAGTTCAATCCGCGTGAAGCCGTGCTGAATCTCGCCCGATTGCGGGAGATCGGGGCGCTCGGCCGCCACGGCTACTACGATGCCGTCGACTTCACGCCGCAGCGCGTGCCGGAAGGCACGGACCATGTCGTCGTCCAGAATTATATGGCCCACCATTCGGGCATGTCGATCGCGGCGGTTGCCGACGCCATCTTCGAAGGTCGCATGCGCGACCGCTTCCACAGCGATCCGGTCATCGAATCGGCCGAACTCTTGCTGCAGGAGAGGGCGCCGCGCGACATCCCGACAGCGACCGTCAGGACCGAGGCCGACGAACGCTCCAAGGACGAGACCGAAGTCGACAGCCCCGACACCCGCATCGTGCTCAATCCGCTGCAGTCGCTGCGGTCGACCAACGTCATGTCGAACGGCCGCTATTCGGTGATGGTCAGCGCGACCGGCTCGGGCTACAGCCGCTGGGGCGATCTCTCCGTCACCCGCTGGCAGCCGGATCCGACCGAGGACCGGCTCGGCTCCTACATCTTCCTGCGTGACGCCGGCACCGGCGACTGGTGGTCGGCTACAGCCGAACCGAAGCGAGCCGCCGAGGAAAAGGCGCAGACCTTGTTCTCCGACGACAAGGCGAGCTTCGTCAAATCGGTGGGCACCTTGCGCTCCGAGGTCGAATGCATCGTCATCTCGGAAGGCAATGGCGAGGGCCGTCGGGTCACGCTCTACAATGACGGTCCGTCCGACCGTCACATCGAAGTGACCTCCTTTGCCGAGCTGGTGCTCGGCCTGGAGGCGTCCGACAACGCGCATCCGGCCTTCTCGAAGATGTTCGTGGAAACCGAAATCTCTGCGAACAACGCGGCGATCTTCGCCACGCGGCGCAAGCGCGAGACCAGCGAGCCCGATATCGCCATGGTGCATTTCGTCACCGATCCGTCCGGATCGGCGCGCGACGCCGAGGCCGAGACCGACAGGCGCGCCTTCATCGGCCGTGGCCGCACCATCGTCGACGCAGCCGCTTTCGACCCGGGCGCCAGGCTGGGCGGCCACTCAGGCTTTACGCTCGATCCCGTCGCCTCGCTGCGCCGCCAGGTGCGCGTGCCGGCCAACAAGAAGATATCGCTGACCTTCTGGACGGTTGTCGGCGCCGGCCGTGCCGAACTGGACGAAGCCATCGCCCGCCTCGACCATCCGGAGAGCTTTGCCCGCCAGGCCATGCTTGCCTGGACGCGGAGCCAGGTGCAGACCCGCCACATGGGCCTCAGCCTGACCGATGCCGCCAATGTGCAGAAGCTGGCGCGCTATCTGATCTATCCGGATCCGTTCCTGCGTCTTCCCGCCGAATCCATCGCCTCGGGGCTGGGCAAGCAGTCGAGCCTGTGGCCGACAAGCATTTCCGGCGATTTCCCGATCTTCCTGGTCAGGATCGGCGATGTCGCCGATCTCGAAATCGTCGCCCAGGCGCTGCGGTTCCAGGAATATATGCGCACCCGCGGCATGATGATCGACTTCGTCGTCGTCAACGAGCAGGCGTCCTCCTATGTCCAGGACCTGCAGCGGGCGGTCGAGACGCTGTGCGAAAACAGCCGTCTGCGCGGCAAGGAGCTCGGGCCGCGCCAGCACATCTTCGCGGTGCGCCGCGATCTCATGGACGAGACCACCTACAAGACGTTGCTCGCTGTCGCCCGGGTGGTCCTGCACACGCGCAATGGCACCATCTTCGACCAGATCGAGCGCGCCGAGGCGGCGGCCCTGCAGGCGCGGGATGCTCTGGCAACGTTGCCGATTCCGCGTGAATTGCCGTCGCCGACACCCACGACGCATACTCCTGCCTCGCAGGCGGTGGCCAATGTCAGCGCCGATGGCAGCGGACTCAGCCAATGGAACGGCTTTGGCGGTTTCGACGGCGACGGACGGCACTATGTCGTGCGCCTGGCCGGGCGGCGCACGACGCCGCAGCCGTGGATCAACGTCGTCTCCAACGCCTCGTTCGGGTTCCACACCTCCGCCGAGGGCGCAGCCTTCACCTGGAGCCGAAACAGCCGCGACTACCAATTGACGCCGTGGTCGAATGATCCGGTCTCGAACCGCCCGGGCGAGGGCCTCTATATCTACGATCAGGCCAGCGGCAAGGCATTCTCGCCGCTCGCCGCCATGGTGCGCGATCCCTCGATGACCTACGAGGCCTGGCACGGCCAGGGTTTCTCGACCTTCCGCTCGAAGCGCGGACCGTTGTCGATGGACCTTACCCATGTCGTCGATCCGGTCGATTCCCTGAAAATCTCGCGGCTGCGCATCCAGAATTCCGGCTCGGTGCCGGCGCGGCTGCGTGTCTATGCCTATGCCGAATGGGTGCTCGGCGGGCATCGGTCGCGCACTGCGGCAACCATCGTCCCGTCGCGGGATGCCGCCAGTGGGGCGCTGCTCGCACAAAACCCCTACGGGCTGGATTTCGGCGAGCGGGTTGCGTTCCTGGCGGCCGACGGCGGCGTCCATTCGGTGACCACAGACCGATCGGAGTTCCTGGGCCGGCATGGCTCCAGCGAGCTGCCGCAGGCGGTGCTGAGCGGTGCGGCGCTGTCTGGCCGTGTCGAGGCCGGCGACGATCCGTGCGCGGCGATTGCCCGCGACGTCGAGATCCCGGCAGGCGGCGACGTGACGCTGCTCTGGCTGCTCGGCGACGCCGAGTCGGTCGAGGAGGCGAGCGCGCTGGTGCAGGAGCATCGGGCCAAGGACTTCGACCAGCGATTGGCCGACAATGAGCGCGAATGGCGCGGCTTCCTCGACACCATCCAGGTCGAGACGCCCGACAAGGCGCTCGACGCCATGGTCAATCACTGGCTGCCCTATCAGAGCCTGGCCTGCCGCATCCGTGCCCGCTCCGCCTTCTATCAGGCCAGCGGCGCCTTCGGCTTCCGCGACCAGTTGCAGGATACGCTGGCGCTGCTGGCGCATGATCCGCAGCTGGCGCGCGACCAGATCCTCAACGCGGCGCGGCGGCAGTTCCCCGAAGGCGACGTGCAGCATTGGTGGCTGCCGCGCACGGGTGCTGGCGTACGCACGTTGATCTCCGACGACGTGGTCTGGCTTGCCCACGCTACGGCGCGCTATTTGCTGGTCACTGGCGATGCCTCCATCCTCAAGGAGCAATTGGCCTTCATCGATGGACAGCCGCTGGGCGAGGGCGAGCACGATGCCTTCTTCACCCCGGAAATCTCGAAGAAGACAGCGACGCTCTACGACCACTGTGCGCGTGCGCTCGATCTCGCCATCAAGCGCAGCAGCCCCGCGGGCCTGCCGCTGATCCTCGGCGGCGACTGGAACGACGGCATGAACCGCGTCGGCGAGCACGGCAGGGGCGAGAGCGTCTGGCTCGGCTGGTTCCTGCTGAAGACGCTGGGCGATTTCGCGCCCGTCGCCAAGACCGAGGGTGATGCCAAGCGAGCACAGGCCTGGGCAAAGCATGCCGATGTTCTGAAGCGGGCGCTTGAGAGCACCGCATGGGACGGCGAATGGTACCGGCGCGGCAGTTTCGACGACGGCACGCCTTTGGGGTCTCGCAACTCGCAGGAGTGCAAGATCGACTCGATCGCCCAGTCCTGGAGCGTGCTTTCGGGAGAGGGCGACCCGGCACGGTCGACCACCGCCATGGAGCAAGCAACGAAGCTGCTCGTCGACGACAAGCTGAAGATCGTCAAGCTGTTCACGCCGCCATTCTCGAAGACGGAAAAGGACCCCGGTTACATCAAGAGCTATCCGCCTGGCGTGCGCGAGAATGGCGGCCAGTACACCCACGCCGCCACATGGTTCGTCATCGCGCTTGCCGAGATGGGGCAGGTCGACCAGGCTTATCGTTGTTTCTCGATGCTGAATCCCGTCAACCACGCGACCGACGAGGCCACGGCCGAGCACTATCGAGTCGAGCCCTATGTCGTGGCGGCCGACATCTATGCCGGGGACGACAATGCCGGCAACGGCAAGGGCGGCCGTGGCGGCTGGACCTGGTACACCGGCTCTGCCGGCTGGCTCTACAGGGCTGCGGTCGAAGGCATTCTGGGCATCGAACGGCGCGGCAAGCGTGTCCAGTTCAAGCCGAAGCTGCCAAGCCACTGGGATGGGTACTCGGCAAATCTCAAAATGCTGGGGGCGGAACTCAAGGTTCGTGTCATCCGCGACAATAAGGCCAAGGCCGTGTCGCTGGAGGTGAATGGGGCAAAGACCAAGGCTTCGGCAGTCGAGCTGAAGGACGGCGAAGTTGCCGAGGTTGTCGTCAGGATTCCGGCCTGAGGCCTGTTGCCCAAAAAGCATGCGCTCGGGGCTGAGGCCCCGACCGCGACTTTTGTCACGCCAGGCGGGATGAGAGGCCCCATCCCGCCTGGCGTTGCCGTCTGCCGTTGACGGGCATCCCGCCGAGAAGTCTATGAAATCAAAGCCTTGAGGCGCCCCATAGGAGTAGCCGCGAGCGGTGAGGCTTTGGCCACCTTCGCCTGGAAGGGCATCCTGCAGCTTTGTTTTGCTTTATACTTCGCGAAAGGCGATTTCGGCCTCAGTCATCCGCCCGACATTGTTGCTGATTAAAATTATGGCAGCACGTGCCAACTGCCATGATTTCGCCGCATGCCTGACATTTTACCTGTCTTCTCAAACCGTTAGGTGATCACGGCAGATTTCGGAACGTCGCCATCTTTTGTTCGCTCTAAGGGAACTGAAGGGGTACACGGCCATTGTTTTGCGACGTATCAACCGGTACGAATAAAATGATGCAGTGCACAATAAACAGCGTGGCGGAGTAACTGGGGTGACCCTTCTGCAAATCTACTGGCGAGCTCTCGGTTATCTGGCCGCGGACAGGAAACGCGTTGCGTTGATCTGTTCGGCCAACGTGGCTCTCGCCATCGTAGCGCTTCTCGAGCCGATTATGTTCGGTCGCGTCATCGGCGCCATCTCCGAGCGTGGCTCTGTCTTCACCACGCTGGTCATGTGGGCCGGTCTCGGCGCCTTCAACATCGTTGCCTTCGTCATGGTGGCGCGCGGCGCTGACCGTTTCGCCCATGCTCGGCGCAGCGAAGTGCTTTGCGAGTCGTTCGAGCGCGTGATCACCATGCCGCTCGCCTGGCACCATCAGCACGGCACCTCCAATGCGCTGCACACGATGCTGCGCGCCGTCGAAACCCTGTTCAGCCTTTGGCTCGAATTCATGCGCCAGCATCTGTCCACGGCTGTCGCCCTCGTGCTGCTGGTCCCGACCGCGATCAGCATGGACCTGCGCATGTCGCTGGTGCTGCTTGGCCTCGGGCTGCTCTATGTCGGCATCGGCCGGATGGTCATGCGCCGCACCAAGGCGGGCCAGGCCGCGGTCGAGCGCCACTACCACAAGGTGTTCGCGCATGTGACCGACTCGGTCAGCAACGTTGCGGTGCTGCAGAGCTACAATCGCCTCGGCCACGAGGCCGATACGCTGCGCCGCTACGTCAAGAACCTGCTCGACGCGCAGAACCCTGTGCTCGACTGGTGGGCGCTGGCCAATGCCTTGCACCGTCTGTCATCGGCAATCTCGATGCTGATCGTGTTGTCGATCGGCTCCTATCTCGTGACTCATGGTCAGTTGGGTGTCGGCGACGTCATTGCCTTCACCGGTTTTGCCACGATGCTGATCGCTCGCCTCGACCAGATGTCGGCTTTCGCCAATCAGATCTCCGAGGCCCGTGCCAAGCTCGAGGATTTCTACCATCTCGAGGACTCCGCGGCTGATTCCGCCGAGCCGGACGGCTTGCGCGATCTTTCCAACGTCACCGGCCATGTCCGCTTCGAGAATGTCGGCTTTGAATTCGCCAATTCCGGCCAAGGCATCGACGACGTGTCCTTCGAGGTGCAAGCGGGCCAGACCGTCGCCATCGTGGGCCCGACGGGTGCCGGCAAGACCACGCTCATCAACCTGCTGCAGCGTGTCTTCTCGCCGTCCCATGGCCGTATCCTGATCGACGGCATTGACACCCGCACCGTGACCCGCAAGTCGGTGCGCCATTCGATCGCCACGGTGTTCCAGGATGCCGGCTTGCTCAACCGCTCGATCGAGGACAACATTCGTGTCGGCCGCGCCGATGCAAGCAATGACGAGATCCATGCCGCTGCCAATGCGGCTGCCGCACAGGACTTCATCCTGTCCAAGAGCAATGGCTACGACACGGTGGTTGGCGAACGTGGCGGCCAGCTGTCGGGCGGCGAACGTCAGCGCATCGCCATTGCCCGTGCCGTGCTGAAGGACGCACCGATCCTGGTGCTCGACGAGGCGACCAGCGCGCTCGACGTCGAGACCGAGGACCGCGTCAAGGAAGCGATCGACGAACTGCGCCGCGACCGCACCACCTTCATCATCGCCCACCGCCTGACCACCGTTCGCGACGCCGATCTGGTCGTGTTCATGGACAAGGGCAGGGTGGTCGAGATGGGCGGCTTCACCGAGCTGTCGCTGCGCAATGGCCGCTTTGCCAGCCTGCTGCGCGCTGGCGGCCTGCTCAACGACGAGGAGGTCCGCCGCCTCAGCCGCACCGTGCTGCAACAGCAGGAAGCGGCCGCCTGATCAGGCACGTCTCTGCTTTCTCCCACAGGGGAGAAGGCAAAGCGCTGCAGCCCTGCGACACCACCGCTCGATTGCCCCGAACGCCGCGGCGGTTTATGTAGAACCGCATGAGCGACACGACTTCACGCCTGACAAGCTGGATGGATCTCGCCAACCCGACGCGCTTCGTCGGGCTGGCGGACAAGGTCGTGCCATGGCTGGCCACGATCGCCGCACTGATCCTCGCAGTCGGGCTCTATATGAGCTTTGCCGCGCCTGAGGATTTCCAGCAAGGCATCACCGTCCGCATCATGTACATCCACGTGCCTTTCGCCTGGCTGGCCATGATGTGCTACACGCTGATGGCGGTTTCCGCGCTCGGCACGCTCGTCTGGCGGCATCCGCTGGCCGATGTCGCGCTGAAATCAGCCGCCCCCATCGGTGCGGTCTTCACCGCGCTGGCGCTGATCACCGGTTCGATCTGGGGTAAGCCGATGTGGGGCACCTGGTGGGTCTGGGATGCGCGGCTGACTTCGGTCTTCGTGCTGTTCCTGATGTATCTCGGCATCATCGCGCTGACCCGTGCGCTCGACGATGCCAGCCGCGCCGCCTGGGCCGCCGCCATCATCACGCTGGTCGGCTTCATCAACATCCCGATCATCAAGTTCTCGGTCGACTGGTGGAACACGCTGCATCAGCCGGCCTCGGTGTTCCGCATGGGCGGCTCCACCATCGACCCCAGCCTGCTGTGGCCGCTTCTGGTGATGGCGCTCGGCTTCACCGTGCTGTTCTTCGCGCTGCACCTGATGGCGATGCGCACCGAAATCCGCCGTCGCAGGATTATCGCCATGCGCAGGGTCGCGGCTCGGCAGGCGGAGCGCTCTCCCCCTTCTCCCCTTGTGTGAGAAGGCAAGACGCTTCTTAGTTCACCCCATCCTTCCGCGCGCCGCCACAGGCAGCGTTTCCAGCACTTTGTCGCCGTCGACCAGGTTGACCTCGTTGAACAAGTTTGTGACGACGCAGCAATGGTCGGGCACGACACGCACGCGCTCGCCGATGCGCAATTTGCCGTCACCCGAAAGCGTGACGGTGCCGTGCTCCTCGCTCAGGCCCGTCACCCGCGCTCCCGGCACGCCGGGCAACTCGCCGAAATCGGCGAGACCCAGCGTGTCGCTGGACAGCGCCTTGCTGCCGGCATCGAGGATAGCGCGCGTCGCGGTGGGATGACTGACCACCGTCGACAGTACCGTCAGCGCGCAATCGTCGAGCGTGCCGACGCCTTTGGCGACCTGATAGCGGTCGAGATAGATGTAGGTGCCTGGACGATACTCCGTGACAACAGATGTATCGCTGGAGCGCCACATATCCGGCGTGCCGCCGCTGGAGATGCGTTCGCAGGCGAGGCCCGATGCGGCCAGCGCCTGCTTGGCGTCGGCGAGCCAGGCTTCGGCCTCCGCTGCCTTCCCGGCGGCCGGGTAGGTCATCAGTCCTCCGAAGGCGAGGCCACCGGCTCTGTCGATCTGTCTTGCCAGCGCAACCGCTTCATCGGCCGACTGCACGCCGCAGCGTCCCATGCCGGTGTCGCATTCGACCAGCACCGGCAGGCGATGACCGGCATCGGTGAAGGTGGCTGCCAGCCCTTCGAGCGTCTCCATGCTGTCCGCTGTCACCGACAGGGTGACGCGCCCGTGCAGCGCCAGAAGCCGCTCCAGCTTGGCGCGCCCAAGGATGTTGTAGGGAAGAAAAATATCGGTCAGCCCGGCATCGGCCATCACCTCGGCCTCGCCGATCTTCTGGCAGGTGATGCCGACGGCGCCGGCCGCCACCTGCTTCTTCGCCCAATAGGGCAATTTGTGCGTCTTGATATGCGGCCTGAGCTTCAGCCCGTTCTTGTCGGCATGCGCCTGGGCGCGGGCAATGTTGGCTTCGGCGCGCGTCGCGTCGATGAGAATCGACGGCGTATCGAGGTCGTGGACGGTCGGCATCATCTTTCACCCCATGAGGAATCCGCGGGTTTTATGGCCCTGAAAATCCGCGATGTCACGCGGCCAGCGAAGCGGATCTGTGGTCCATGCGCCTAAGCGCAAGGCCGGGCAGGCGGCGAGATGGATCGACACCGCATCGACGTTCGGCTATGCGATTTGCCAGACAAATCGATACGAAGGGATCATGATCATGAAGCGCTCCGCCATCAACGACATCATCCGCGAAGCCGACGCTTTCATCCGCTCGTTCGGCTACATCATGCCGCCCTTCGCCTATTGGTCGCCGCAGGAGGCGAAGGCGCGCCAGGTCGACTCGTCGGCGGTGTTCACCTCGCGGCTCGGCTGGGACATCACCGATTACGGTCAGGAGAAATTCAGGGAACTCGGCCTGTTCCTGTTCACCGTTCGCAACGGCCGCTACGAGGACATGAAGAAGGGCATGGGCATGCTCTATGCCGAGAAGATCATGATCTCGCGCAAGGACCAGCTGTCGCCGATGCATCGCCACAACATCAAGGCCGAGGACATCATCAACCGTGGCGGCGGCAAGCTGGTGCTGGAACTGTTTATGCATGACCGCGACGGCGGCATCGATCCCAAGGCCGAGGTTTCGGTGCCTGTCGACGGAACCATCCACAGGCTGCCTGCGGGCGGGCTCCTGAAGCTCGACCCGGGCCAGAGCGTCACGCTGCTGCCCGGCGTCTGGCATGCCTTTTGGGCCGAGGGCAAGGATGTGCTGATCGGCGAGGTCTCGACCGTCAACGACGATCTCACCGACAATGTGTTTCGCGAACCGATCGGCCGTTTTTCCAACATCGACGAAGACGTTGCCCCGATCCATCTGCTGGTGTCCGACTACGAGAAGTGGCTGGGGTAAGGGGCCGCTCCACGCCCTCGGCGACGCCAGTCACACGACCGTGTGACTAGTCACACGGTCGAAAGTGGGTAGGCCGTAGCGCCTACCTACTGCGATCCTTGTTCGACCGATCCTGCCGCTTCGTCCTTGAAGACGACCTTTGTGCCTTTTTGCACTTCGGAGGCGAGGTCTTCGGCATCCCAGTTGGTCAGCCTGATGCAACCATGCGAGAAGGTCTTTCCGATCTTGCCTGGGTCCGGAGTCCCGTGAATGCCGTAGCTATCGATGGACAAGTCGATCCAGACCGATCCCACCGGATTGTTTGGCCCGGCAGCGATCGTGAAGGGGCGCTTGCTCCTCACTCCCTTGAAGGCAAACTCGGGATCGTAATGATAAGTTGGGTGGTGCACCACGCGTTTGACCTCCGCCTGGCCACTCGGCGCGGGCTTCTCCTGACTTCCGATCGAGGCGGGGTACGTCGCAAGCACTTTGCCGGAAGGGTCAAGCACCCGAACCTGGCGAGCGCTCTTGTCGACCTCGACGCTCGCGATGTCTTGCGGCGGATCACCTCGGGTGACAGCTGGCACGAGCAGCTTTTGCCCCGCCTTCCTGAAGCCGATGCCGGGATTGAGCCGTTCAAGCAGTTGCTCGCTGATGTGGAAGCGCTCCGCCATCTTTTCCAGGGCATTGTGGTAGGCCAGCCTGGGCAGGCGGGCCATCCTCTCCATGCGCGCCGGAATTCGCCTGGTGAACGGCCCATGCACATCCTTGCGTGTCAAATCGTAGGTCTCAATCGCGGGGCGCGAGGAGGTCGCGACCAGCTTGTCCCATGTCTCGCGGGTGAGCTTGCCGTCGGCAGGCAATCCGTTGGCCGCTTGGAACGCACTGACTGCCCGGGTGAAGTTCTCCGCCTGGCGGCCATCGATCAGGCCTGGCGAGAAGCGTGCACGATCCAGGAGGATTTGCGCCTTCAGCACGGTCGCACTGACGCCTTTCGCTTCGCTGCCGTCAAATTGGGCGTTGTTGACGGCGGCCGCGTCCAGTTTTGCCGCCGCCGTTGCATCGCATGCGATGACGAGCATGGCGACCGCGACAAGAACGAGCCTGATCATGGAGGTCACACTCCCGTATGGGCACCTGCTTCTATGACGTCGCACGGCCGATCTGGTTCCATTTCCTGCAGTTGCGTCCGACTGCCGAGTGCTGTGCGCGCAGTGAACCCGGACCAGGAGCACCCGGCGGTGGCGCGGGTGCATTGTTGATAAGGGGCCGCCATCATCAAGATGAATGGCGACTCCCGTCAGCGCATGTGTTGGCTTCAGAACCGCAGAGACCGGAGCGACAACGGGCCAACGCCCGATTGAGTCCGTCTCCACAGGCTCGGTGACCGAGGAGAGCCAGGATGCAATTTCCTGCCCAGAAGAACAAAGGACCGGCTCAACCAGCCGAGGATGAGCGCCAGGCACGGCTTGAGAAAACAGCCAGGCTCAAGCAGCTTCGCTCCTATGCTTCCTGGCTTTCGTCTGACCCAAACGCCCAACTTCACGATGAGATAGACTGCTCCGTGCTGATCGAAGGCGTGGGACGACGCAGCATGGAGCCTTGGCTGATCGGCAGGTGACATACCCGGGCGGCGAGGTTTCCACCGCCAACGACGATCTGGTCGACAATTGTTTGGCTAAAGCAGTTCACCGTTTCACGGAAACGGCGACCCGCTCTAACTCCTTGTTTTGACGCAATTCCGGACGGAAAACCGTTTCACACTTTTCCTGGAATTGCTCTAGCCGATCGGCCGCAACAGTGGCGACAGGCAGACTTCGCGTCAGTGACAGCAGCCTTGCTGCGCGCTCGTCCTGCACAGGCAGGACGAGGTGATCGGTACGTCCGCCTTGGCCAGCGCCGCTGCAAGGCTTGTCTGCAATGTCGGCAATTCATCGGTCTCGCCGCGCCGTTTCAGGCATTCCACAAGCCCGTGCAATGCCCAGACATTGTTCGGATGCTGGGCACAGCGCTGCACCGTGCCGCTCAGGCCCAGATCGTCGCGATAGACCTGTTCTGCTTCCTGCGCGTGACCCTGGTCGAGAAGCAGCGCCGCCAGCGCATGGCGCGGCGGGTGCATCCAGGCCCACGGCTCGGTGTAGGACAGATTGTCGTCAAGCTCGACCGCCTGCCGCAAATGGCCATACGCCTCCTCATGCCGGCCCTGGTGGTACGCCAGCTCGCCGGTCGAGCAGGGCGGCACCGACAGCCAGCGAAGCTTGCGCCGGGTTGCTGAGGAAGCGCCGCTCGGGCGCAATGCCTTTCAGATGCCGATGGAACTCTTCGCGCTCACGTTCAGCCTCAGCGAAATGCTTGAGCGTCGCATGCGCCACACCCTTGGCGTAGCGCTGCATGGCCGCCGTCAGCACATAGAGGCCCGGCTCCTCGGTGATCGGTTCGTCGATGATCTCCTGCCAGCGGCCGAAGCGCACCTGCACATGCGATTTCATCGCATGGTAGCCTTCCACCGTCTGCGTGAGCTTTGGCCGGCCCTGGATGGCGACCACGTCGCGCGCGACCAGGCTGCGCACTCTGTCGGCCGCCCACAATGCAGGCTGGTACTGGCCCGACAACATGCAGGTGAACATCATCAGATGCAGATCGTGGCAGCAGCCGAGCAAATAATAGGTCGGCTCGTCGGCATAGGCGAGATAGAGGTCATTGGCGCGCACCGCCTTTTCGCTGGCGCGCTTTGCCTTTTCATACTCGCCGCACAGCACATAGATGTGCCCCGGCATGTGGTTCATGTGCCCGGCATCGGGGCACATCTCGCCGAGCAGATCCGCTGACCGCATGCCGCGCTCCGGCATCGTGGACATTTCCAGGAGATGGATGTGCAGGTGGACGATCGCCGGATGTTGTGCTGCGCCGGCCTCATCGGCAAGCCGGATCGACCGCTCGCAGACGTCGAGCGCCTCGACGACATCGGAATTCGGCGCCGGCGCGCCGGTCTTGAGGTTCCACAGCCGCCGCACCGTGCGCATCATCAGTGCTTCGACCAGCAGTGCCATCACATCATGGTCATCGGGAAAGTCCCGATACACAAGCCGCATCGCGGCGGCATAGGCGTCATCCCAACGTTCGAATTCCTCCAGGCTCACCCGGTGTGGCTTCTGGAAGCGGGCGGCCAGCGCCTCGATCAGCCGCTTCTCGATCTCACTGGCGGAAGCCGCATTGGCCCTGGCCAGTTGGACATGCTCGAAGCAGCGCTTGGTCGCGCTGTCGGCCTCGGCCTCGCCATGTTCCTTCCAGGTCAGATTGTAGAAAGGTCCAGCGGCATAGGCGATGCCCCAGTGAACCATCGCGCAGTGAGGATCCGTCTCCAGCGCCTTCTCAAAACACTTGATGCCTTCCTCATGGTTGAAGCCGTAGCACCAGTTAAGGCCAATATCGAACCAACGCTGGGTTTCTGTCGAGCGAGTGGAGATGGGGCGGCGGTAGGTGCCGAGGTCGAAGCGGTCCATGTCGTCTCATTTCAATTCTGATTGCCAGCGAGCCAGCTCTGGTCAGACTCCTTCGCCATCAATGTGTGCCGAAACTGGCAGGCATGGCAAACGCAACGAGTGCCATCGCTGCTTGCATTGGAGACTATCGCCGCCCTTAGCCGGTCTCTTCGGGCACCGTTTCGTTTTGCCAGCCGGCTAGCTCAGGCAGGTCGTCAAGCCAGCTTTTCTCCGTCATCAAGGCATCGCCGGCCTGCGGAGCAGCCTCGGTGGCGTTTTGGATGAGCCAGTCCATCCACTTCCGATAAGCAGCCGGGGTCAACTCGGGCGGCAGCACCTTGGCCTTGGCCAGCATGCGTTTGCGGAAACTCACCTGCCTGCGGAGTTTCGTCGTCGTGAATTTGATGGTCTTGCCTTGGTATTCGACCGTCCAGCGCCCGTCGCCGTGGCTGGTGAGCCTGTCGATGGCGAAGCCGACGTCCACCGGCCTATCCCGCCACGGAAGCTCGACCGCATTCTTCCTCAGATCGAGTGCCCATCGCCTGTAGTCGGTCCCGGCACGCTGGGGCGGCAGCATCCCAGCCTGTTCGAGCATCTTCCTGCGGAAGGTCGGCTGCTTCTTGAGCTGGCCTGTCGTCAGCTCGATGCGATGCCCGCGGATTTCGACATGCCAGCGGATCCTGCCATTGCCGAAATACTTGACCAGCCTGTCGATGACGAATTCGTCGTCGGAGAGCGTCACGCAGCCTTGGCTGATGCGTTCGAGAATGAATCGGCTGTCACTGACCATTACGCGTTTGCTCCATGCTCCTCGATGTAGCAGAGGCCGGGTGCCGGGAGTGGAGCGCGACCGGAATCGGCCTCGGCTTCATCGAAGGAAATCACGCAGCCGAGGCGGCCTACAGGAAGGCAGGGTAAGTGACGACACGGCGCGCGATGCGGCGAACGCCGGAATAAATATGCCGGCTCGTCGGATCGACTGGTGTTGCTGGCGGTGTCTTGAATTTCACGCTTGGCGCGTTCGACGGGGTCGCTGGTACAGCACTCCACTCGCTTAATCTGGTGCCATCTGGCAATTGGGGCCAATCCATTTATTTGCCGAAGTATCGAGTTCATTGTCCATGTCGGAGGCGCTGCATACAGGATACCGATCATCACCGCGCCGAGCCATACTTAAGGACTTATACCGGCGAAGGAGTGCATCGTGATCTTGGGGCTGTTGGCCTTGTCGCTGCGACGAAAGCTTCATCATGCAATTGGCAAAAGCATCCGTGCCTTGTTTAAAACCAAAGCCGGTACACTGCGCCTTGTCTTCCGCAGTCTGGGTTTGACTGGCATTCCCCTTGTCTGTCGTGCAGCCAACCAAGAAAGTAACGAACATCAGAAATCCGATGAAGACCAAAGCGCGCATTCCGTTCTTCCTTCGATAATTTCGATCCTTTGACGATCCTATAAATGTCACCCCGCCGCAACCCACCATAGCTGGGATCCCGTCAGGTGGTCGCCAGGGAGCATTTCACGATGATGAGCGTTGGTGATTGTTTTGATCGAGAGAAGAGGAGTGGCTGGGGAACCTGGATTCGAACCAGGACTAACGGAGTCAGAGTCCGTGGGTCTACCGTTAACCTATTCCCCAGCAGGCACGATCTTGAATATCACGATAAACGTGAAAACCGTGCGGGCCGAGCGGGCAAGCCGCTGTGAGCGCTGCCTTGTAGCCGCCAGCGGAAAATAGTCAAGCCTGCTCTGTGCTTCAATGGCACGTTTCGACAGGACGCCACACTTCAGATGCCGGCGCGCGGCGCCTAGTCCAATTCCAGCCTTCAAGGCTCCGTCCGGCTGAACTGCGAGCGTTCGAAGAACAACACCACGCCCAGGCCCAGAATTAGCGGGACGATCAGGTAGAACAGCCGGAACACCAGCAGCGCCGCCAGCACGCCGACCGGATCCATGTCCGACAGACCGGCGAGGAACACCACCTCGAACACGCCGAGTCCGCCCGGCGCATGCGAGATCTGCGCGATCGAGAAGGAGACGAGGAAGACGCCCAGTATGACGAAGTAGCCGGGATTGTGGGCTGCGGGCAGGGCGAAGAAGATGATCGCGGCGGCGGCCAGCAGTTCGATCGGGCCGATCAGCAACTGCCGGGCGACGATCGGCAGCGCCGGATAATGCAGCTGAAAGCTGGCGACCTTCAGCGGGCGCAGATGCAGCCAGCTGCCGAAGACATAGGCGGCGACGAGCAGCAGCATCGCGATACCGGCCGCTTCGGACAGGCCATGATGGGCGATGCCGGAAAATCGGTCGAGTATCTCAGGCTCGAACACCAGAACGAGGCCCGAGGCCAAAATCGTCGACAGCACGAAGGTGATCCAGCAGACCGCCACCAGCACGCCGACATCCTGTCCGGTCAGGCCCCTGGTACCGTAGGCGCGGTAGCGGATGACGGCGCCCGAGAACACCGAACCGCCAATGTTGTGCGACAGCGCATAGGTGGTGAAGGAGCACAGCGTGACGAACAGCCACGACACGCGCTTGCCGATATGCAGAAGCGCGATGTGATCGTAGCCGGCAAGCGAGGCATAGGCGATGATCGAACTCAGCGCGGCAAGGACCCAGCCGCGGGTCGGAATGGCAGCGATGCCGTCCCAGACATCGTCGAGCGAGATGCCGCGCAGTTCGTGCCAGAGCAGCAGCAGCGAGAAGATCACCGCCGCGATGCCGACGACCGGCCAGAAATAGCGTCTCCAGTTCATTGCCTGACTGCCATGCGTTGCGGGGTCCGCTTCCTTTCGTGGCTGGTGGGAGGCCGGCTGCGCCGGATTCTTCCGCTCATTTCAGAAATGCCTCATCGAAGCCGGCTATTCAACCGCGAACCCTTGTCGCAGCGGCGGCCGGCAAGATTTGCCGCAGTGAGCGGCCAAAAGAGATGCCGGTAGGCATAGCGCCGGCAACTGCGGCGTGCGGATCCATCACGCGGCCGCACCGGAACGGCGGTCAGCGGCCTGCCGGTAAAATTCGGCATGCGGCTCTTGGTGATCGGGCACGGCGCTGTTAGTCTGGCGACAACTTAAAACACTGAAGCGCCTGCTGCGTCCATCATAGGTTCGCGCGGCGCCGGAAGGAACGACAGTGGAAGACCACGATACCGGCGCCGGCGCGCCGGAGGTGGGCGTGTCCAGCGCTTCCCAGCGGTCGGCTGACCCGGGGAACGCAAGCTGGCAGCAACGCCGCCCGACGGAGCTCCGCTCGGCAGACGGGCAGGCGGGCGACGCACCCCACAAAGGCAAGCCCAAGAAGCGGCGCAAGCGAAGGCGCGGGCGCAAGGTTTTTGCGCGCGACGAAGCGCGTCCCGCGGAGAATCGATCGCCGGCGCCAGGCAAAACCGGTGCCCCGGCGGCGGAGGCCCACAGACCGGCGGAAGCGGTGGTCTCGCCCGCCGCTCTTGTGCCGCGGCCGGAACAAGGCGCCCGTCGGCCGCCGGTCCATGAGCTTCCGGTGTTTGCGGCGCTTGACCTCGGCACCAACAATTGCCGGCTGTTGGTCGCCGTGCCGACGCGGCATGGCCAGTTCCGCGTCATCGACGCCTTTTCGCGCATCGTCCGGCTGGGCGAGGGGCTCACCGCCAATGGCCGGCTCGGCCAGCCGGCGATGGACCGCGCGGTCGAGGCGCTGAAAATCTGCGGCGACAAATTGCGCAACCGCAAGATCAGAAAAGCCCGGCTGATCGCCACCGAGGCCTGCCGCACGGCCGAAAACGGCGTCGAATTCATCGACCGCGTCGAACGCGAGGCCGGCCTGAAGCTCGAGATCATCGACCGCCAGACCGAGGCGCGGCTGGCGGTGTCCGGCTGCGGCTCGCTGGTCGAGCGCGACACCCAAGGCGTCGTGCTGTTCGATATTGGCGGCGGTTCGTCGGAAATCGCGCTCATCGATCTCGCCGGCCGCCGTTCGCCGAGGTTGGCCAATCATATCGTATCGTGGACGTCGCTGCCGGTCGGCGTCGTCTCGCTGGCCGAGCGCTTTGGCGGCCGCACGGTGACGCGCGAGATCTTCGCCGCCATGGTCGATGACGTTGCCGGCCGGCTGGCCAGCTTCGACGGTCGCGATCGGCTGAACCATCTCAAGGCCAGCCCGAATTTCCATCTGCTGGGCACGTCCGGAACGGTGACGACGCTGGCCGGTGTCCACCTTGAACTCGAGCGCTACGATCGCCGCCGTGTCGACGGGCTGTGGATGGACCGCGACAGCGTCGACCGCATGGTCGAAAGACTGGTTGGCTGGGATTTCCAGCAGCGCTGCGCCAACCCTTGCATCGGTGCCGATCGCGCCGATCTGGTACTGGCCGGCTGTGCTATCCTCGAAGCGATCCGCGCCGTATGGCCGTCCGAGCGGCTGCGCGTCGCCGATCGTGGCCTGCGGGAAGGTATTTTGAGCGAACTGATGGCCGATGATGGCGTCTGGCGCAACGATGGGCGTGGCAGAGCGTGAACAGTAGACCCCCACTCCGTCGAGCTACGCTCGACACCTCTCCCCCGATCGACGGGGAGAGGAAAGGCGTGAACTTATGCAGGCTGGCTCCCTTCCTCTCCCTCCGGAGGGGGAGAGGTGGCTCGGCGAAGCCGAGACGGAGTGGGGGAAGCCGTTGACGAAACGCGCAGACGTCGAAAAATGAACACAACTCGACGAGCGAGAAAACCCGGACCAGAAATCAGGCAATGACCAAGAAACCGGAAAAACCAGGATCCGCCAGCATTCGCGTGCTGAAGACGCGGATCAAGAAGAAGAGCGGGCTGAAGGAATCGTCGCGCCGCTGGCTGCAGCGCCACATCAACGATCCCTATGTCCAGCGCTCCAAGGCCGACGGTTATCGCTCACGCGCGGCCTATAAGCTGATCGAGATCGACGACAAGCATCATCTGTTGAAACCCGGCATGAAGGTGATCGATCTCGGTGCGGCCCCCGGCGGCTGGTGCCAGGTCGCCGCCGCGCGGACGAAATCGACGGCCGACAAGCCGCATGTCATCGGCATCGATTATCTCGAAATGGACGCCGTGCCCGGCGCACCGGTGCTGCTGATGGATTTCCTCGATCCGCAGGCGCCGCAGAAGCTGGCCGAGGCGCTGGGTGGGGATCCCGATATCGTGTTGTCCGACATGGCGGCACCGACCACCGGCCACAAGCGGACCGACCATATCCGCACCATGCATCTGTGCGAGGTGGCGGCCGATTTCGCGCTCTCCGTCCTGAAACCGGGCGGGCATTTCCTCGCCAAGACCTTCCAGGGCGGCGCCGAAAACGAACTGCTCTCCATGCTCAAGAAGAATTTCCGCTCGGTCCATCACGTCAAGCCGCCGGCGTCGCGGGATGAATCGGTCGAGCTTTATTTGCTGGCCAAGGATTTCAAAGGGCGAGATCTTCCTTCTCCCCTGGGAGAAGGTGTCGCCGAAGGCGACGGATGAGCTCCAGGGAGCGCCAACGTTTCACTCCGCTGGAACACCCCTCATCCGTCTCGGCGCTTTCGCGCCGATCCACCTTCTCCCACAGGGGAGAAGGCAAGAGGAAACTACTTCCCCGCCGTGCTCGTTTCCAGCGTCTTGGGTGTGGTCAGGCGGCCGTGGCCGGAGATGGCGTTGCCGGCATCGGGCGCCAGCCGCATGAACGACAGCGACGCGGCGGCCGAAATCGCCGCGACGACGAAAAACGCGGTGTGGAAATCCGCCAGCGTCAGTGATCGGTCGTGCAGGCTTGTGGACACTTCCAGGATTCCGCCGGCCAGCGCCACGCCGAGCGCGACGGACAACTGCTGGAACACCGCCGTGATCGGTGTCGCCTTGCTGGTGTCTTCAGCCGAAACCTCGGCATAGGCGAGCGCATTGACGCCGGTGAAGAACATCGAGCGGATGAAGCCGCCGACGAGCAGCATGGCCAGCATCAAGAGATAGGGTGTGTCGGGTGTGAACAGGCCGTTGATGGCGATCGAGGCGGCGGCGACCAGAGAACCGACAACCAGGACGCGGCGGAAGCCGGCGACGCGGAAGATCAGCGCGGTGACAAACTTCATCCCGATGGCGCCGATCGCCGAGACGAAGGTGATCATGCCGGACTGGAACGGCGTCAGCCCAAAACCGATCTGGAACATCAGCGGCAGCAGGAACGGCACGGCACCAATGCCGATGCGGAACAGTCCGCCGCCAAGCACCGAGGAGCGGAACACCTGGTTGCGGAACAATTCGAGCGCCAGCAAGGGATTTTTGGCGCGCCGCGCGTGCAGCAGATAGAGCGCGCCCGACAGCAGGCCGACCGCTACGGTGATAAGGCCGGTGGCCGGCGGCAAATAGGGCAGGCTCACCACCGACAGGCCGAAAACCACGCCGGATGCCGCCAGCCCGCTTAGCACGAAGCCGAGGAAGTCGAGCGGCGGCGTCTCCATCGATTCGGTCTCCGGCAGGAAACGCGTCGCCAGCCAGATGCCGATCAGGCCGATCGGCACATTGATCAGGAAGATCCAGTGCCAGGTGAAGTAGGTGGTGATGAAGCCGCCGACCGGCGGCCCGACCAACGGTCCGACCAACGCCGGAACGGTTAGCCAGGACATCGCCGCGACGAGTTCGCTTTTTGGTGTCGCGCGCACCAGCACCAGCCGCCCGACCGGTGTCATCATGGCGCCGCCAATGCCTTGCAGGAAGCGCGAGACCACAAAAGCCGGCAGCGAACCGGAGAGCGCGCAGGCGATCGAGCCGACGATGAAGACGGCGATCGCGGCGCGAAAGATATTCTTGGCGCCGAAACGGTCGGCCATCCAGCCGCTAATCGGAATGAAGATCGCCAGCGAGACGAGATAGGCGGTCAGGGCCAGCTTGAGCGCGATCGGGCTGGTGTGGATGTCGACGGCGATCGCCGGCAGCGATGTCGCGATAACAGTCGAATCCATGTTTTCCATGAAAAGGGCGACCGCCAATATAAGCGGGATGGTGCGGTTCAAGGAACGCGTCCAGACTTGAATGTTGCGTTGCCGGTTGCATGTCGGCCCTGAGGCGGGCGGTTACCATGCCTTCGCCGGGATGTCGCATTAATTTGCTGTCACTTTTGTGCGACCGGCAACCACAGGTGGCATCCCTTCGCCGGAAAGTCACCTTTCCGGGAGCGTGAAATCATCCGCTTTTCATCGGTGCTTGGACGTGGTACCAGCCAGCGCCAATCCTGAAAGGGAAGAAACGAGTCGGCGCTGTCCATTCCGGTCCAGCGCTTTTTTGTATTCCCCCACCGCTTTTTATGTTCAAGGGACTGGCCATGGCAAAAATCATCGAAACGTCCACCGGCGCATTGGCGCTGACCTTTGACGACGTGCTGCTGCAGCCGGGTCATTCCGAGGTCATGCCCGGCGAAACCGATGTCCGCACCCGCATCGCCGGCGATATCGACCTGAATGTGCCGATCCTGTCGGCGGCGATGGACACCGTCACCGAGGCGCGGCTTGCCATCGCCATGGCCCAGGCCGGCGGCATTGGCGTCATCCACCGCAATTTCTCGCCGGCCGAACAGGCCGAGCAGGTGCGGCAGGTCAAGAAATTCGAATCCGGCATGGTGGTCAATCCCGTCACCATCGGCCCCGACGCGACGCTCGCCGACGCGCTGGGCCTGATGCGCAGCTATTCGATCTCGGGCATTCCGGTGGTCGAGAACGGCGGCAGCGGCGGCCACAAGATCGGCCGGCTGATCGGCATCCTGACCAATCGCGACGTGCGCTTTGCGTCCGATCCGGCGCAGAAGGTCCATGAACTGATGACCCGTGACAACCTGATCACGGTCAAGGAGAACGTCGACCAGGACGAGGCCAAGCGCCTCCTGCACCAGCACAGGATCGAAAAGCTGGTGGTCGTCGACAGGCAGGGCAATTGCGTCGGACTGATCACCGTCAAGGACATCGAGAAGTCGCAGCTCAACCCGCACGCCACCAAGGACGCACAGGGCCGCCTGCGCGCCGCCGCCGCCACGAGCGTCGGCGATGACGGTTTCGAGCGCGCCGAACGCCTCATCGATGCCGGCGTCGACCTTCTGGTGATCGACACCGCGCATGGCCACTCGCAACGCGTGCTCGACGCCGTCACGCGGGCGAAAAAACTATCCAACTCCGTCCGCATCCTGGCTGGCAACGTCGCCACCGCCGCGGGCACGCAGGCGCTGATCGACGCCGGCGCCGACGCCGTCAAGGTCGGCATCGGCCCGGGTTCCATCTGCACCACCCGCATCGTTGCCGGCGTCGGCGTGCCGCAGCTCTCAGCCATCATGTCGGCGGTCGAGACGGCGCACAAATCCGGCGTCTCGGTGATCGCCGATGGCGGCATCAAATATTCCGGCGATCTGGCCAAGGCGTTGGCCGCAGGCGCCAGTGCGGCCATGATCGGCTCGCTGCTGGCCGGAACCGACGAAAGCCCGGGCGAGGTCTATCTGCATCAGGGCCGCTCCTTCAAGGCCTATCGCGGCATGGGCTCGGTCGGCGCCATGGCCCGCGGCTCCGCCGATCGCTACTTCCAGGCCGAGGTGCGCGACACGCTGAAACTGGTCCCGGAAGGCATCGAAGGGCAGGTTCCCTACAAAGGACCTGTGTCTGGTGTGCTGCACCAGCTTGCGGGCGGACTGAAAGCCGCTATGGGTTATGTTGGTGGCCGCGACCTTGCCGATTTCCGCGAGCGCGCCACCTTTGTGCGCATATCCAATGCCGGACTTCGTGAAAGCCACGCCCATGACGTCACGATTACCCGCGAAAGCCCGAACTATCCCGGCGGAGCCTGACCAGTACGGGCTCGGGCGGAGCCTGACGGCAACGATCCTGCGGCTGCCGCGCCACGCAGGCGCACTCTGTTTCCTGTCGGCGGTGGTTTTCATCGCCATGACGGCTATGGAATTCCTCTACTTCCGCCAGTTGAGCGGCGGCTTGCCATCACTCGACATGCGTATTTTCGGTTTCACTCCGGACGAAGGCATGGCCTGGCTGACGGCACTCGGCCGGCGCGGCGGCGAGATCATTCTCGTCTGGCACTATCTGACCTTCGATCTGTTGTTCCCGGCGCTGCTGTCTGTGACGCTGGTCAGCCTGATCCTGGCCACCGGCCGGCGATTGAAGGCTTTCCGCGTGCAGCCGGTGCAGCTGCAGTCGATCTTCGCGCTGGTCCTGGTGCTGCCCTACACGCTTGCCGACTACGCCCAGAACATCGCGGTAGCGCGGCTTCTGTCCGATTTCCTGTCGGCGAATCCGGACTCGCTGTCTTTGGCTTCGGCGCTCACCGTCACCAAATTCGCGCTTTTCGCCATCCCGGTGATCGTCATTGCCGCCTTCTGGCTGGCAGGCCAGAAACGCCTGGCCTGATGCCGCGCGCAAAGCTCAGCCGGGTAGGGGAAACTTCGTGAACCAGACCACGATCTTCTGGCCTGTTCTGGCGCATGTGCTGCTGATCTACATCGTCTACTGCATCCTGGGTCGCCGCAGATACGGCGCAATCAGGTCAGGCGAGGCGAAGCCAGCTCAGTTCAAGGTGCGTTCGACCGAGCCGGCCTCCAGCGTTACCGTTGCCGCCAATCTCACCAACCAGTTCGAGCTGCCGGTGCTGTTCTATGTACTGTGCCTGACGCTGCACCTGACCAACGGCGTCAACTATCTGACCCTGGCGCTGATGTGGATTTTCGTCGCATCGCGCTATTTCCACGCCTGGGTTCACCTGACCAGCAACAATCTGCTGCTGCGCAGCCGGTCGTTCTTCGTCAGTGCGGTGATTCTCCTGCTGGGATGGATCTGGTTCGCGCTACACCTGCTCGGCATGGTTTGAGCAGAGCACCTTTTCCTTCTCCCGCAAGGGGAGAAGGAAAGTCCGCGAGGGACGTCTACAGGTCGAACACCGCAATCTTGCGCTTGTCGAACTTGATGCCGATCTCGCCGCGCACCAGCTTGAGCGCGGCCTCGCCGAAAACCGCGCGCCGCCAGCCCTGCAGGGCCGGTACGTCGGCGTCCTCGCCCTCGGCGGCGATACGGTCGATGTCGTCGCTGGAGGCCAGCACCTTGGAGGCGACGCCTTCCTTTTCGGCGACGATCCGCAGCAGCACCTTCAACAGTTCCGCCGCGGCGCTCGAGCCCTCGGGCGGCTGGAAACTCTTCGGCAGTTTCGGCATCTGCTCCTTGGGCAGGGCAAGGGCGGTGTTGACCGCGCCAAGCAGCGCCGTCGCCGTCGAGGAGCGTTCCCAGCCCTTCGGCGTCGTGCGCAGCTTGCCCAGGGCTGCCGCGTCGCGCGGCGCCTGTTGCGCCACCTCGTAGATCGCATCGTCCTTGAGCACGCGGCCGCGCGGCACGTCGCGTTCGCGCGCCTCGCGCTCGCGCCACGCCGCAACGCCTTGCACGATCGCCAACTCCTGCGGCTTGCGCAGCCGCATCTTCAGACGCTTCCAGGCGTCCTCGGGATGCGGATCATAGGTTTCGCGGGAGGTAAGGACCTCCATTTCCTCGTTAAGCCAATGGGCGCGGTTTTCCCGCTCCAGTTCGGCGCTGAGGTGCTGATAGACCTCGATCAGATGGGTGACGTCGGCCAGCGCATAGTCGAGCTGCTTGTCGGAAAGCGGCCGGTGGCGCCAGTCGGTGAAGCGCGACGACTTGTCGAGCCGCGCCCCGGTGATGCGCTGCACGAGCTGATCGTAGGATACGCTGTCGCCGAAGCCGCAGACCATTGCCGCCACTTGCGTGTCGAACACTGGATGCGGAACCAGATCGCCGAGATGGACGATGATTTCGATGTCCTGCCGCGCGGCGTGGAAGACTTTGACCACAGCTTCGTTGGCCATCAGCCTGAAGAACGGCTTCAGGTCGATATCGGGAGCCAGCGGATCGATCAGTGCCGTTACGCCAGGGGCGGCCATCTGGATCAGGCACAGGATCGGCCAAAACGTCGTTTCTCGAATGAATTCGGTGTCGACAGTGACGAAATCCGACTTTTCGAAAGCGGCGAGAACGGTCTCGAGTTCTTTCTGGGTGGTGATGACGTGCATCAAATCGCTTTTGGCAGGAGTAAGGTCTTCCTAGATTTCAGCCGCCGGGGCTTTCGTCAAGCTTTGGCACCGTGGTCACGGCTCCGCCGGCCCATCGGAATCGCCGTTTCTCCTGGCCAGCCGCGCGAAAACCGTCGAAGTGCGCAGGAGCGCAATGAAGCGGCCGCGCCTGCCCGCCGGCACGCCGGACCGAGCCTGCATGCGGTAGAGGATGACGGCGATGAAGATCGCATAGACCACCGCGCTGAATACAAACAGGGCGCCCGGTCCGAAATATTGCATCGCCGTCGAGGCGGCGAACGGGCCGCCGATCGCGCCGAAGGAATAGAACAGCATCAGCGCCGCGTTGATCAGCACGAACTCGCCGGTGTCGGCGCGATCGTTGGAGTGGGCCGCCGACAACGAATAGAGCGGCATGGCGAAACAGCCGAAGATGAAGACGAGGACGAAGTTGAGCAGCGGATTGCTACCGGCGATGAACACCAGCGCCAGCGCCGAAAGCATCGCGCAGCAGGTCGTGATCAACAGCACGCGGCGCCGGTCCCAGCGGTCGGAAAGGTAACCCAGCGGATACTGGATGATGGCGCCGCCGAAGATGCCGACGCTGACGAAGGTGACGACATCGGCGACCGACATGCCGATCTGCTCGGCATAAACCGGCGACAAGGTGCGAAAGGCGCTGTTGGTGACGCCGACGGCGATGCAGCCGAAGCAGCCCAGCGGCGAAATCCGCCAGACGCGCGCCAGGTCGAGCTTGACCTCTTCCGGCGGCGTCGGGTTGGAACGGTCGCCGAGCGAGACCGGCACCAGCGACAAGGTGATCATCATCGACATGATGGCGAAGATGGCGAAACCGCCGGCGCCGAAGACCGGGATCAGGAACTGGGCTGATGTCACCGAACCGATGTCGACCATCCGGTAGATCGCCAGCACGCGTGCCCGATCGTGATTGCTGACGCCGGAATTCAGCCAGCTTTCGACGATGGTGAACAGCCCGGCGAAGCAGAAGCCGCCGGCAAGACGCACCGCGCACCACATCACCGGATCGATGACCAGCACCAGGAGCAAGGTGCCGACCGAGGCGATTGCCGCCAGCGCCGAAAATGCCCTGATATGGCCGACCGCCTTCATGATGCGAGTGATGGCCAGGCAGCCGAGAAGGAAGCCGGCGAAGTAGAAGGTGCCCATCAGGCCTATGTCGGAAGCGGAAAACCCTTCCTGCGCGCCGCGCAGCGCGATCAGCGTGCTCTGCAGCCCATTGCCGCCGAGCAGGATGCCTGCGGCGAGAAGAAGCGGGATCATCGGGCGGATGGAGGACATGAAGAGGCGATCACGTGTCGGTGATCCCTTCTTGGACCATCGCCTTGACCAATACCAGCGGCAATTCCTGGAAGCAAAGTTCGAATCCGGCCTGGGCCGGGAAGGGGGCAGGCCGTTCAATCCGTGCTGGGGTTCAGAAATTTTAGAGACGCTGCATGTGCAACAAACGCTTCAACACTCTCCTTTGAGTAGCCGAGAAGAGTGCCTTCCAGCCTCGCCAGATCGTTCGGTGTGAAGACATCAAAGGCTGCTTCGCTACGGCACATCCGAGCGATCAGCAGGCTGAGCTTGCAGCGCCATTCCTCCGTCGGCAGGCAGTAGCAGCGTTCCTCCACAGACGTTTTTGAATCAACCTGGGAAAATTTCAGGATGCGGCCTTCCTCGACAATCGGTCCGAAATGCGCGTCACCAACATCTTCGGTGTCCATACCCGGTTCCGCTGCGAACAAGGCCATTGGCTTGTCGCCCCGAAGCATCAGTTCCAACTCGCGACCATTATGTGGCGCGATGCCCTTTGGGGGAGTGCGTTTTGGCACAAAGCATCTCCAAATCGTTTGATTGCTGCATCGTTGCAAGAAACACTTCTGGCGGCAATGCATGAAGGTCGGCAGAGACTCGAACCCCAAAGGCCTGCTTGCCTTGACAAATCCGGCCTCCCATGCGCTTTTCGCGCAAATTTTGAGGCCGGGCTTGATGCTCGGCCCGCAACCCAGCACCCCGGACTTTACCAATGACAATGCACCGTTACCGCAGCCATACCTGTGCCCAGTTGAGGAAGAGCGACGTTGGCTCGACCGTTCGTCTGTCCGGCTGGGTGCATCGCGTGCGCGATCATGGCGGCCTGCTCTTCATCGACCTGCGCGACAATTATGGCCTGACCCAGATCGTTGCCGATCCGGATTCGCCTGCCTTCAAGGTCGCCGAGACCGTGCGCGGCGAGTGGGTCATCCGCGTCGACGGCGAGGTCAAGGCGCGCTTGCCCGAGACCACCAACGCCAATTTGCCGACCGGCGAGATCGAGATCTTCGCCCGCGAGATCGAGGTGCTGTCGGCGGCCAAGGAACTGCCGCTGCCGGTGTTCGGCGAGCCCGACTATCCCGAGGATATAAGGCTGAAGTACCGCTTCCTCGATCTGCGCCGCGAGACGCTGCACAAGAACATCATTGCGCGTACCAAAATCATCGCGGAAATGCGCAAGCGCATGGGCGAGGTCGGCTTTACCGAATTCTCGACGCCGATCCTGACCGCGTCTTCGCCCGAGGGCGCGCGCGACTTCCTGGTGCCGTCGCGCATCCATCCCGGCACCTTCTACGCGCTGCCGCAGGCGCCGCAGCAGTACAAACAGCTGATCATGGTGTCGGGCTTCGACCGCTACTTCCAGATCGCACCCTGCTTCCGCGACGAGGACCCGCGCGCCGACCGTCTGCCCGGTGAATTCTACCAGCTCGACCTTGAAATGAGCTTCGTCGAGCAGGACGACGTGCTGTCGACCATGGAACCTGTCATGCGCGGGGTCTTCGAGACCTTCGCCAACGGCAAACCGGTGACGCAGAACTTCCAGCGCATTCCCTATGATGTGGCCATGCGCAAATACGGCTCCGACAAGCCGGACCTGCGCAACCCGATCGAGATGCAGGCCGTCTCCGATCATTTTCGCGATTCCGGCTTCAAGGTGTTCGCCAACATCCTGGCCAACGACCCGAAGGCCGAAGTGTGGGGCATTCCCGCCAAGACCGGCGGCAGCCGCGCCTTCTGCGACCGCATGAATTCCTGGGCGCAGGGCGAGGGCCAGCCGGGGCTGGGCTATATCTTCTGGCGCAAGGAGGGCGACAAGCTCGAAGGCGCCGGTCCGCTCGCCAAGAACATCGGCGAGGAGCGCACCGAGGCGATCCGCCTTCAGCTCGGCCTTGCCGATGGCGACGCCGCCTTCTTCGTTGCCGGCGACCCGAAGAAGTTCGTCTCCTTCGCGGGGGCTGCGCGCACCCGTGCCGGCGAGGAGCTGAACCTTGTCGACCGCGAGCGTTTCGAACTGTGCTGGATCGTCGACTTCCCGTTCTTCGAGTGGAACGAGGAAGAGAAGAAGATCGACTTCGCCCACAACCCGTTCTCGATGCCGCAAGGTGGCATCGATGCGCTGAATGGCGAGGACCTGCTCGGCATCAAGGCGTTCCAGTACGACATGGTCTGCAACGGGTTCGAGATCGCCTCAGGCGGTATCCGCAACCATCTGCCCGAAACCATGGTCAAGGCGTTCGAGACGGTCGGGCTGGACCGCGCCACGGTCGAGGAGCGCTTCGGCGGCCTCTATCGTGCCTTCCAGTATGGCGCACCGCCGCATGGCGGCATGGCCGCCGGTGTCGACCGCGTCGTCATGCTGCTGCTCGGCGCCAAGAACCTGCGTGAGATCACCATGTTCCCGATGAACCAGCAGGCCTATGATCTGTTGATGAATGCACCGTCGGAAGCGAGCCCTCAGCAGCTTCGCGACCTGGCGCTGCGCGTTGCCGTGCCCAGGAAGGACGCCTGATCGCGCGCTTTGGGCGATGCTTTAAAGAACCGCCCGAACCGATTCTTTCGATTCGCTAATCCCAATGAAAAGCCCGGCATCGCTGCCGGGCTTTTCGCATACCGAGATCGCTTCGATCAGTCTTCGTTGGCCTTGACGGTGACACCGAGCGTCTTGGGCAGATCGAGCGGGTTGGACATGGCGCCCGCCATGATCAGCGCGAACGGCACGGATGCCGGCGGCTCGGCCGAGATTTCGAGGCTCTTCGGATCGTCGAGGAATTTGCTGACCGCGGCCGTAACCTGCGCAGTCAGTTCCGGATTGTTGAGCTGCGCCATGCCGAACGGCACGATCGCCTTGGCCTGGTTGGCGATGTCCTTGCCGGACATGCCTTGCTGCTTGCCGACATAGTCCAGAACCTTGTTGGTCAGCGAATCGTCGTCGAAGCGGATCGAGGCGCTGTTGAACGAAAGCTGCTGCAACAGGCCGAGCATGGCCATGCCTTGCGCCGAATTGTCGGCGCCTTCCGGCTGTGCCGCCATCTTCTTCTGCATTTCCTGCAGCGACTTGATGAAGTCCAGCGTGTAGCCGCCGAGATCGAAGGTCATGCCGAGCGTGCCGGCATTCTCGACCGAGATGTCGTATTTCGACAGTTCCATCTTGCCGTCCGTGGGCTGCCAGGTGCCGGCCATTTCGAGATTGCCCGCGATGTTCTGGTAGCCGAGCGCGTTGATGACTTCCTTGGACTTGGGATCGTCCACCAGCGTCAGGTCGGCATTGAATTTTTCCGTGGTGGCGGTGAATTCCATCGCCTTGCCGTCCGCCGGCGGCGTGATTTCGATGGCAAGCCCGTCCATCGAGAAGGCGGTCTTGTCGGCGACCTTGACGGTCATGTTCGAGAGTTCGGCGGACTTGTACATCATCAGCGAGCCCAGCGGGCCGGTGGCGCCGTCGGCCGGAACTGTCATGTCGTGGATGACGAAGGGGCTGAGGTCGAGGGTGACGCCGTCCTTGCTGTGTGTGAAGGCAGCCGTTGATACGGTGGCGATGTCATAGCCGCCATTTGCCTCGGTCACGCCTTCGAGTTTGACGTCGCCGATGGGAAGCGCTTCCTTCTCCGCCGCCGGTTTGATGGCAACGCCCTGCAGCACCATGCTGGTGTTGTCGCCGGTCACCCCGGTCCAGGTGATGTCGACACCTTGTGCGACAAGCGCTGCCTTCAGCCGGTCGGCCACTGCCGTATCCTGTGCGAGGGCCGCATTCAGCGGCAGCGTGAGCAAGAAGGTCGAAAAAGCCAGTTTCTTGAGAATTGAGCGTTTGATTGTCATCGCAAGGTCCCTGAGAGTGTCCTGAAATTGTTTTTTCAATTATTTGCGCCATCACCATTCCGTGACGAACTGGACCGGAAAAAGGCGTGTCCCGGCACATTGGTCAAAAATCGCGGTGAAAGGCAAACCCGATCCCACCGTCTTTGCGCAAACCGGTGAATTTGTCATGAAGAGCCGATAGCCGGATATCGTCGCGCTTGGCGATAGAGCCCGCATGTAACAGGCTGATGTTGGCCGACATCCGCTGGGTATGGTTTCATGTTGCAGAAAGGCCGGTATCTCCGTCGGGCTCTTGCCGCGAATCACCCGCTCGGCTAGTCCGAGCCCATGGGAAAAAGGCTTTTGCCGCCTGAAAATGGCGGTGGCGATCATATCGAGCCGGTCGATCTGAAGAAGGCGCTGGAAGAGCGCTATCTTGCCTATGCGCTGTCGACCATCATGCACCGGGCGCTGCCCGATGTGCGCGACGGACTGAAGCCGGTCCATCGCCGCATCATGCACGCCATGCGCCTGCTGCGGCTCAATCCGGATCAGGGCTTTGCCAAATGCGCCCGCATCGTCGGCGAGGTGATGGGCAAGTTCCACCCGCATGGCGACCAGTCGATCTATGACGCGCTGGTGCGGTTGGCGCAGGATTTCTCGATGCGCTATCCCCTGGTCGACGGGCAGGGCAATTTCGGCAATATCGACGGCGATAACGCCGCCGCCATGCGCTACACCGAAGCGCGCATGACCGATGTGGCGACCGAACTTTTGTCCGGCATCACCGAGGATGCCGTCGATTATCGGCCGACCTACAATGAAGAAGACGAGGAGCCGGTGGTTTTGCCCGGCGCCTTTCCGAACCTGCTGGCCAACGGCTCGTCCGGCATTGCGGTGGGCATGGCGACATCGATCCCGCCCCACAACGCCGCCGAGCTTTGCGATGCCGCACTTCACCTGATCGAAAACCGGGACGCGCCGGTGGCGAAGCTGATGGACTTTGTCCAGGGGCCGGATTTCCCGACCGGCGGCATCATCGTCGACAGCCGCGCCTCGATCCTCGAAGCCTACGAAACCGGTCGCGGTGGCTTTCGCGTGCGCTCGAAGTGGTTCCAGGAGGACCAGGGCAGGGGCACCTGGAGCATCGTTGTCACCGAAATCCCGTACGGCGTGCAGAAGGCGCGGCTGATCGAGAAGATCGCCGAGCTGCTGATGGCGCGCAAGCTGCCGCTGCTCGAGGACATCAGGGACGAAAGCGCGGAGGACGTCCGCGTCGTGCTGGTGCCGAAGAGCCGTTCGGTCGACCCCGGCATCCTGATGGAATCGCTGTTCAAGCTGACCGAGCTCGAAAGCCGCTTCCCGCTCAACATGAATGTGCTGTCGCGCGGCAAGGTGCCCAACGTGCTGTCGCTGAAGGGCGTGCTGCAGGAATGGCTCGAGCACCGCCGCGACGTTTTGGTCCGCCGCTCGAAACATCGCCTCGGCGAAATCGAAAGACGGTTGGAGATACTTGCCGGCTACCTGATCGCCTACCTCAACATCGACGAGGTGATCAGGATCATCCGCGAGGAGGATGAGCCAAAGCAGGTCATGATGGCCCGCTGGTCGCTCACCGACACCCAGGCCGAAGCCATCCTCAACATGCGGCTGCGCGCTCTGCGCAAGCTTGAAGAATTCGAGATCCGCAAGGAATTCGACGGGCTGAGCGCGGAGAAAAAGCAGATCGAGGCACTGCTTGCTTCAAACGAGAAGCAGTGGGCGACGATCAAGTGGGAAGTCACCAACATCCGCGACAAGTTCGGTCCGGAGACCGAGCTCGGCAAGCGCCGCACCCAGTTCGCCGACGCGCCCGAGCATGATCTGACCGACATCGCCCATGCCATGATCGAGCGCGAGCCGGTCACCGTCGTCGTCTCGGAAAAGGGCTGGCTGCGGGCGATGAAGGGGCATCTGGCCGATCTCTCGACGCTGACCTTCAAAGAGGGCGACAGCCTCAAGCTCGCCTTCCATGCGCAGACCACCGACAAGGTGCTGGTCTTCACCACCGGGGGCAAGTTCTACACCATCGGCGCCGACCGGCTGCCTGGCGGGCGCGGCCATGGCGAGCCGATCCGCATCATCGTCGATATGGACAATGACCAGGACATCGTTACCGCCTTCGTTCATGACGCGAAACGCAAGCTGCTGCTGGCCTCGCACGACGCCAACGGTTTTATCGTGCCGGAGGAGGAAGTCGTTGCCAACACCCGCAAGGGCAAGCAGGTGATGAACGTCAAGGCGCCGGACGAAGCCAAGCGCTGCATCCCGGTCACCGGCGACCATCTCGCCATCGTCGGCGAGAATCGCAAAATGCTGGTGTTCGCGCTCGCAGAGATTCCGGAGATGGGCCGCGGCAAGGGCGTGCGCCTGCAGAAATACAAGGATGGCGGCCTTCTCGACCTCAAGCCGTTCACGCTGGAGAGCGGCCTCTCCTGGCAGGATTCAGCCGACCGCACCTTCACAAGGTCGCGCGAGGAACTGGCTGAATGGATCGGCGCCCGTGCCTCGGCCGGACGCATGGTGCCGAAGGGATTCCCGAGGACGGGGAAATTTGGGTAGCGAGTGAAGCTGCCGATCTCCCCCCTCGTGGGGGAGATGCCCGGCAGGGAGAGGGGGCGCTGTCCCGCCGACGGTCGAGTTCACAGATACTCGATTGTGCCGGTTTGCGGCTCACGGTCCAAATCCAAGGCCGCGATCCTTCACGCCCCTCTGTCCTGCCGGGCATCTCCCCACGAGGGTGGAGATTGGCAGCTTCACCATCTCATTTGGACTATCGTCACGATTGCTGCACTATATCAGTGCATAGACAGGAGGGGTGTTTGGGAGAGCCAGGCGTTTGAAGGAAGCAAGAATCCAGAAACCGGAACGGCAGCAGCGCCTCTTCGGCCTGTCGACGCCGCTCAGGGCAGCCGTCATCCCGCCGCTGTCGGCGGCACGCTGGCTGCTGGTGCTGATCGTTGCCGCCGGCGTCTATTTCTTCCACGGCTTCCTGTTTCCGGTGCTGGCGGCGCTCGTCATCGCTTTCGCCAGCTGGCCGCTCTACCGCCGCCTGCTTGTCGCGGTCGGCGGCAACCGCACCATCGCCGCGACCTTCGCCATCCTGTTCATCCTCGCCTTCCTGGTGATCCCGATCGCGCTCGCCGGCACCTATGCGATCAACGAGGTCCGCGAATGGGTCGCCTGGGCGATCGAGACCAACCGCCACGGCGCCGTCACGCCACACTGGATCGCCACCATGCCTGTCGTGGGCGAGTGGCTGAACGAACAGTGGACCACCAATTTCGGCCATCCCGGCGGCATTGGTGAATTGATCCAGCTGGTCAGCGGCGCCAACATCGGCAGCATCTATCGCGGCGTGCTGGCCGCAGGCGGCAGTGCTTTCGGCCTGCTGTTGACGCTGCTGTTCATGATGATCGCGCTGTTCTTCGCCTATCGCGACGGCGAGCACTTTGCCGGCCAGGTCGACCGTCTCGGCGAGCGCATCCTGCCGACCAGATGGGAGCGGATTTCGCGCGTCGTGCCGGCGACGATCTCCTCGACCGTGACCGGCATGACCGTTATCGCCATCGGCGAAGGGCTGGTGCTGGGCATCGCCTACTGGCTGGCCGGCGTGCCGTCGCCGGTCACGCTTGGCGCCCTGACCGGCGTCATGGCGCTGATCCCCGGCGGCGCACCGCTGTCCTTCACGCTGGTCTCGATCTACCTCGCCGCCAGCGGCTCGCCGATGGCCGGCCTGGCGCTGTTCCTGTGGGGGGCGGTCGAGCTGTTCATCGTCGACAAGACCTTGCGCCCGAAGCTCGTCGGCGGACCGATCAAGCTGCCTTTCCTGCCGACCTTTTTCGGCCTCATCGGCGGCGTCAAGACCATGGGGTTTCTCGGCCTGTTCATCGGCCCGGTGCTGATGGCCCTGCTGGTGGCTATCTGGCGCGAATGGCTGCGCGAGGTGGAAATGGCGGAAGACGTCGTTCCCGATGGCGTCGCCGAGATCGAAGGCAGCCCGCCGCAGATCGAAATTGTCGCCGAGAAAAAGGCCCGGGCATGATCTTCGGGATCCAAGCGCGACTCACCTTACGTCGGTCTACGCATGTTTTTGCGATTTGTTCTGCCAAGAATTATTGAGGGAATGCAGGCGCGCGAAGGTTTTTTTGGCGCTGCCTACGAATTGCGAGGCCAACCTGATATCGATCAACACACGTTAGATCGGCTGGAAGATAGTCTCGCCTGGTTTCGACAGAACCTTGCGGTACCGCCACGTTTCAACCTCTCAAGATCGAAAGGTTTTTACCGGAAACAGACGACCCAAGGATTAAGCTGGTTCAAGCCAACGGCAACGGACCATTTGGCAAGGGCTTATGACCTCGCGGCGCTCCTTGGGCGGCATGGGCATCATGTCGAGGTCATGAAGAGTTCCCGTCTGGGATATGTTGTTTACGAGGACGAATACCAGATAATCGCAGAGCCTTTTTCAGATACGGCAACGCGTTGATTGCGCTTGCGTGCGCTGCAGGTCTGGAACGACTGCCGTCCACTCTCTAGGCCGGGTGAGCGACGGCGAGCGTCGCTCGGCGCTTGCGGCCCTCATGCAGTTGCCACAGCGAATGCGCAGTCAGCGTGACGATCAGGATCCCGCCACCGATCAGGCTGTTGCGGGTCGGTGCCTCGGCAAAGATCATCCACACCCAGACCGGCGCCAGCACCGTTTCGAGCAGGTAGAACATCGCCACTTCCGGTCCTGAAATGTATTTCGGCCCGGCGGCAAGGCAGAAGAACGAGATCGGCATGATGATGGCGCCGTTGAAGACGATCCACCATGGCGCGTTCACATGAAAGCCTTCGCCTGACACCATGAAGACCGCCAGCGCGAGCGGCAGAAGGACGCCGACGAGCGAGGTGAATCCCATGTCCTTGCCGCTGGCGCGCGAGATGGTGATGGCCACCGCGATGAAGAAGGCCGAGCACAGCGCCATGAAATCGCCGAACAGCTTGCCGGTGCCGACCGAGCCGCCGACGATGACCAGCACGCCGAGGATCATGATCGCCATCGCCGCGATGGTCACCAGCCGTGGCCTTTCCCGCAAGAATATCCACGACAGCAAGCCCGCAAAGACGGTGTTGAAGGCCAGGATGAACACCAGGTCGGCGGTCGAGGTGTGGTAGACGGCGGTGACGAAGGTGATCCCGGTCAGCCCGTAGCACGTCGCCACGATCAGGCCGGACCAGCCGGGGATCAGCGGCGGGGCGTTTCGGCTGAGTGCCCGCCAGACCGACCAGATGACCATGGCCGCGACGAAAGTTGTGCCGGTGCGCAGCAGCATGATCGTCCATGCGCCACCGTCGGCGAGGCGGATCAACGGTATGTCGACAGTCAGCGTGAGCCCGCCGATGGCGGTTATCAAAAGACCTTTCTGGTGATCGTGATGAGAGGACATGCAGGAACTTTCGCAATGAAATGCAGGCTGGCGGCCGGCCGGTGCAATGGCGCACTCTCTCCAGCCAACCGGCTGAAAGACCAGCATCCCCTGCCTTGAAACAGTTTAAAGGCGGATCTTGGAAAAGCTCAGCGTGAAACCGCTTCGTTGGTGTAGCGTTCCCAGCCCTTGGGGCCGAGATGCTCCTGCGGCATGAAGCGCATCTTATAATTCATCTTGCGCGAGCCGTTGACCCAGTAGCCGAGATAGACATGGGGCAGGCCCATCGCCCTGGCGCGGGCGATGTGGTCGAGGATCATGAACGTGCCGAGCGACCGTTCCTCGAAATCGGGATTGAAGTAGGAATAGACCATCGACAGGCCGTCAGCCATCTTGTCGGTGAGCGCCACCGCGATCAGCTCGCCCTGTCCCTTGCCGGTGATGAAGGTGTCGGGTCCACGCCGCCGATATTCGATCACCTTGGTGTCGACATGGGTATCCTCGACCATCATCGCATAGTCGAGCACCGTCATGTCGGACATGCCGCCACGGCGGTGGCGGGCATCGAGGTAGCTGCGGAACAGGGAATATTGTTCGGTCGAGGGCTCGGCATTGTGCATGTAGCCGACGAGATCGGAATTGTGCTGCAGCACGCGCTTCATGTTGCGGCTGGCGACGAATTCCTGGGCGAGGATGCGTACCGAAACACAGGCGCGGCAGGTCTCGCAGGCCGGCCTGTAGGCGATGTTCTGCGAGCGCCGGAAGCCGCCTTGCGTCAACAGGTCGTTCATCTCCGCCGCCTTGTCGCCAACCAGGTGCGTGAACACCTTGCGCTCGAACTGGCCGTCGAGATAGGGGCACGGCGACGGCGCGGTCAGGAAGAACTGCGGCGACTGGGTCGGATGCTGCGTCATCGAGCCTTGGAAACACTCCTTCGAATCGCTCTACCTTTGGCGCGGATGGCGAAAAATTCAACAGGATTATGTGGGCGCGGTCGACTCGACGCCTTCACATTTGTGCTCAATCGGTAGCGACTGCTCTTCAGAGGGCCGTTTCAGCGGTCGGTGCGGCTGACGACCGTGCCAAGCAAAAGATCGTGCAAGGTGCGTTTGCGGTCGGAAAACAGCGTCACCAGCAGGACAAGCGGCGACAGGATGACATTGCCGGCCCAAAATAGCACCGAATGGACAACCGCAGTGAGGCCGTCGATCGGCCTGCCGTCGAGCCGGTCGAGCCGGATGCCCATCATCTTCATGCCCGTGGTAGCCTGATCGGTGCTGCCCAGCGTGTTCCAGATGTAGAGGATGGCCACAGTCGGCAACAGGATGCCGAACAGCAGCCAGCCAAGCCCGAGGGTCAAAAGCCCGAGGAAGAACACCAGAATGGCAAACGGAATGGTGAGCAGCGCGACGATGATATAGTCGATCACAAAAGCCAGGATGCGCCTCGTGCGTACGCCGTCATAGGCCCTGACATCGTCGAGCCTGCTGGTGATGATTTCGCCGTCGAGAACGCGCGCGTTCATGTCATTTCCTCGTAACAAGGTCCGACATAGGGTGCGGACCGCTCAGCCATGAAATGGTGAAGGCCTGTGGCGGAATCAAGATCGCGCTTCCAGCGGTGCTCCAGCTTCGATGGCGTCGGGCCCGATGTGAACTGGTTGAATTTGCGGCGCGGATAGCATTAGCTTGTTGCGGCGCAGCAGAGCGCACAGCGGACGGGGCAATATGGACTACGACATGCTGGTCATCGGCAGCGGCCCTTCCGGCCGCCGTGCCGCGGTGCAGTCGGCCAAGCTCGGCAAGTCCGTGCTGGTGGTCGACCGCGGCCGGCGTCTGGGCGGTGTCTCGGTGCATACCGGGACCATCCCATCGAAAACGCTGCGCGAAACGGTGCTCAATCTTTCGGGCTGGCGCGAGCGCGGCTTCTACGGGCGCGGCTACCGCGTCAAGCAGGATATTTCGGTCGGCGATCTGGTCGAGCGCCTGCACAAGACGCTCGACCATGAGGTCGAGGTGCTGCAGCACCAGTTCATGCGCAACACGGTCAAGAGCGCTCGCGCCGCGGTGAAATTCCTTGGTCCCAACAAGGTCAGCCTGACATCAGATGCCGGCGATTACAGCGAGGTCGGTTTTGCCAACGCGCTGATCGCGGTCGGCACCAGGCCGCACCGCCCGCGCGACGTGCCTTTCGACAAGACCCGCGTCTTCGACAGCGACGAGATGCTGGAGCTTGATCGCTTGCCGCGCACGCTGACCGTGATCGGCGCCGGCGTCATCGGCGTCGAATATGCGACGATCTTTTCCGCGCTCGACGTGCCGGTAACCTTGGTCGAGCCGCGCAACTCCATCCTCGATTTCGTCGACCGCGAGATCGTCGACGATTTCATCCACCAGATGCGCGATCGCGGCATGACCATCCGGCTGGGCAGCGCGGTGAAGGAGATCCGCTCCAAGCCGGACGCCGCCGAAGTGGAACTGGCCGATGGCCGCACCATCCGTTCCGAGGTTGTGCTCTACGCCGCCGGCCGCACCGGCAATGTCGGCAGCCTGGGCCTGGATGTCGTCGGCATCGACGCCGACTCCAGAGGGCGCATCAAGGTCGATCCGCAATCCTTCCAGACCAGCGTGCCCAACATCTATGCCGCCGGCGACGTCATCGGCTTTCCGAGCCTGGCCTCGACTTCGATGGAGCAGGGCAGGGTGGCCGCCTGCCATGCCTTTGGAGTGCCCTTGCCGCCGCCGCCGGAAACCTTCCCCTATGGCATCTATGCGGTGCCGGAAATCTCGACGGTCGGCCAGTCCGAAGAACAGGTGCGTGAGAGCGGTGCGGCCTACGAGGTCGGCGTGGCGCGTTTTCGCGAGACCTCGCGCGGCCACATCATGGGCGTCAACACCGGCTTCCTGAAGCTGCTGTTTTCGATCGAAACGCGCCGTCTGCTCGGCGCGCACATCATCGGCGAGGGCGCCACCGAGCTCATCCACATCGGCCAGGCGGTGATCAATCTCGGCGGCACCGTCGACTTCTTCGTCAACAACACCTTCAACTATCCAACGCTCGCCGAAGCCTACAAGATCGCCGGGCTGGATGCCTGGAACCGGATGGGAAGAGGGTAGGCCGGCTGGTCGTGGCGGCGAGCCTGTCAGCTTGCCTGCGCCACCGCCGCCGGTCCCGCTAGCCATTGCCTGACGATTGCCGCGTCGGCGCTGCCGAATTCATGACCTGATGAGACAATCCTGGCGTCGATCTCGGCGCCATGCCGACTGAGCAATGTCACCAGAGCAGGGGCGAAAGGCGCATAGGTGAGGTCGGCGGCGCCGGCGATCATCAGCACCCGCACCTTTGACAGATCCGTCGCCGGCACATCATCGAGCACCGGCATCGGTCGCAGCAGCGCGGCGCGTTCGACAAGGCCCGGATGCAGCAGCATCAGGCTCGAAACCAGATTGGCGCCGTTCGAATAGCCGAGGAAAATTGTGCGCGAGAGGTCGAGATGATGGCGTGTGGCCGCGTCAGCGACGAAGCCCGCAAAGGCCTCGGTTTCGGTGCGGATGCTCGCCTGTTCGAAGCGCGTCGGCGTGATCCGCGCGAACCAGCGGAAACCATCCTCCTGGACAACGCGGCCACGCACCGCGATGAGCGTGGCACGCGGTGCGATCTCTCGCGCCAGCGGCACCAATGTCGTCTCGTCGACACCCGACCCATGCAGCAGGAAGAAGCAGTCGCCCGTTGAATCCGCCGCGCCGTAAAGCCGGTAGTGGAAGGCGAGATCACGCCGCAACGCACCATCTTGTGAGGTCTCGTCGATCATCGACCATCCTCTTGATTATATGACGTTTCGCTCAATTTGCCGGCTTCAAAACGCAATATTTTCAAGCTCCGCGAAAGTTGATTGAACCGGGCGCATTACAGTCCGTTTCTCCGCCGATAACATCCTTCGGGAGGAATCGAAGCGGTGCGCCGGGGGTCGCATTGCCGGTATGAACAACCAGCTTTGAGGCCTTTTTGTCGATGACCACCCAGATTTCCCCGGACCGCGATGCGCGTGTCCCAGACCGCGAGGCGCGTGTCCCGGACCGCGAGGCGCGTGTCCCGGACCGCGAGGCGCGTGTCCCGGACCGCACTGAGCGCGACACGCGCATCGATGTGATCCGTGCTCTCGCCTTGTTGACCATCTATGTCGACCATGTGCCGGGTACCGCCTTCGAGTATCTGACATACAAGAATTTCGGCTTTTCGGATGCGGCGGAGGTCTTCGTGCTGATCTCGGGAATCTCGGTCGCGCTCGCCTACGGCAAGAAATTCCAGCCTGGAAACCGGCTGCTGGCAACTTTGAAGATGTTGCGCCGCGCCGGTGTGCTTTATGCCACCCACATCGTCACCACCATGGTGGTGATGGCCATTTTCTGCGCTGCGGCGGTGTTTGCCAGGCGGCCGGAGCTTTTGACGATGATCAACATCGAGCCGTTGATCAAGAATACGCCGCAGGTGCTGATCGGCATCGTGACGCTGGGCCACCAACTTGGGTACAACAACATCCTGCCCGTCTATGCGGTGCTGCTCTTGCTGGCGCCGCTGTTCCTGCTCATTGTCAGCTATCGGCCGGTCCTGGCACTGGTGGCATCCGGCGCCCTGTGGCTGGTCGCGGGGATTTATCAGATTGCTCCGCCCAACTACCCCGAGCCCGGCCTCTGGTTTCTCAACCCGCTGTCGTGGCAGTTCCTTTTCAACATCGGCCTGGCGGGCACGCTGCATGTGCGTCGCGGCGGCACCATCCCGGTCAATCGCTGGCTGGTTGGGGCGGCCTTGGCCTACACCGTTGTGGCCCTGGTCTGGGTGCACAGCCCGCTCTGGGGGCATATCTCCTGGTTTGGCCTGCCTCCGGTGCTGACCGGTTTCGACAAGACGTTCCTGTCGCTGCCGAGGCTCCTGCATATACTCGCAGTGAGCTACCTGATCGTGGCATTCCCGGCGATCTCGAATCTGTTTCGCACCGGGCGCGATCATCCGCTTGCCATATTGGGCAAACGATCGCTGCCGGTTTTCATTGCCGGCACGGTGCTTGCAATGGCGGCGCAGGTACTGAAGCTGATCAATCCGGGCGGATTTGCCTATGACAGCCTGTTGATATCGGCCGGCATCGTCATGCAGTTCGCGCTCGCCTACTATCTGGAATGGCTATCGGGCCTTGGCTGGTCCGCCAAAAGCAGGCCGGCTCACAGCGCCGCATCGCCCGTCCATGCTGCATCCTTCGCGATGCCGGGCATGGCGACAAGAATGGGCCGTTGAGCTCAGGTGGGCGAGGGGCCGGATGAGGCCCGCACCACGAGTTCGACCGGCAGCGATTGCCGGCTGAACGAACCATCATTTTCAAGGATCGCCTTGACGGCAAGGCGGCCCATCTCGGCGATCGGCTGGACGATCGTGGTCAGCGGCGGCTTGGAAACCGCCCCTTCCGGAACACCGTCGAAGCCGACGACAGAAACATCGCCCGGTACCGCAATGTCGTGCTGCCGCAGCCAGTCCAGCGCATGGAGCGCCATCCTGTCCGACATCGCCAGGACGGCTGTCGGCGCCTCGGCACCGGCGAAAATATGTTCGAGGCCGGCCCACACGCTCTTCTCGTCATTGACGGTCTCGTAGATCGGCACACGCGAGACGTCGATGTCGACGCGGGAGAGTTCCGCGAAATAGCCACGCAAGCGGTCCCGCGTAGCGGAATAGAGGGCCATTTCCACCTGCTCCCTTGTGGTAGGGCCGAAGCCTGCGTCGGCACAGGGCAGGGTAAGCACGGCAAAGCGGCGATGTCCGAGTTCGGTCAGGTGGCGGGCCGCCAGGCCGGCACCGGCGATGTTGTCGACGCCGATCGCCGCGACCGCATCGTCGTCGTCCGAATCGAGATCGAGCGCCACAAAGGGGAGCTTGCGTTCGCGCGCCAGTTGGACCAGCTTTGAGCCGCCATCGACACAGAAGACGATGAAGCCATCGACCAGCGCACTCTGGATGTTCCACGCGAGCTGCTCCCCATTGACGGCGGAGACCAGCGAAATCCCCGCACCGGTCGCGTCACAAGCCTGCGAGATGCTGGCCATCATCACCCGGGCAAAGGGATCGTCGAAGAAATAGGAGAGGGGTTCCGCGGTCGCGACACCGATGGCATTGACCTTGCCGGCGCGCAGCAGCCGGCCCTTGGGATCCGGTCCGCCATATCCCATGGCCTCGGCTGCCGCCTTGACCCGTTCACGGACCTCCTCGCGCACGATCTCCGGACGGGCGAAGACGTTGGACGCGGTGCCGTGCGACACGCCGGCTGCCTTGGCAATGTCCGCCAGCCGGACCGGTCTTGTCTTTGCAGAGATAAGTGGCGCCATCTTCGTCTCCTGAATTCTTCCCATTTAACACTTTCGTTGGATCGGTTCAAATTTTGGCTTGATCGAGGCTTCGATAGGGCCTATGTTTGAATCGATCCAAGGAAACGCCTGCTGGCAGAATTGGATCGATTCAACATCAAGTAGGGAGTTGTGTCATGCATCCCGTCAATTTTCTGTTCGAAGACATTTACCGCAACGACTGGAGCATCTCGTCGAACACCGCGACGCAGAAGCGCCGCGGCAAAACCAGTCCATGGGTCCGCGAGTTGCGGTTCCTTGTGGAGCGCAAGCGGAGCTGATCGGGGTCGGTTTTTCGTACCTCTCGATTGGATCGATTCAAGCGCTGAAAGGAGCGCACATCATGCATCCCGTGAGCTATCTATTTGAAGACATCTATCGCAACTATTGGGGCATCGCGCCGGCTTCCGAACGGCCGGAGCGGCGTCGGTTGGCAAGGCTGCGGCGGCGCAATCGCGAATTGCTCATCCAGCCCGAGTCCAGGCAGGACTAACGGCCCGGCAAATGGGCGGGGGTCTGTTTATCGGGCAAGGCGCCCAGAGGCGTTCAGGAGCGTGCGCGCACCAGCGCCGAGGCAGCGATCGCCAGCCAGCCGGCAATGAGCAGCGTGCCGCCGATCGGCGCCGACAGCGGGAATAGCCGCGAGCCCAGAAAATCGCGGGCCAGCAGATCGCCGCAGAACAGCAGAAGCCCAACCAGCAGGATCAGGCTGCCGATGCGCAGGATCCGGTTCGCGCCAAGCAATCCGGCGGCAAGGAAGACCGGCGCATGCATCAGCAGGAACGATGCGGCGGTGCCAACGAAGGCGCCGCCGAGATGCGCTGCCGCGGCCGACAGCGCCACGCCGGCAGCACCGCAGAAGCCCCCGGCCAGGACGAGGATACGGCTGCTGTTGTCGGAAGGTCGTTCGGCTGTGCTCATGTTTGGGGCCCTGTGACGCCCAACCCCGTCAGGGCTTGCCGGGGTGGGCAAGCATGTCCTGCTCGCGGCGTGACTGTGCCAGCCAGTTATACACCGCGCCGCCGGCCATCAAGACGGATGTGCCCAGAAACACCGAACGCATGCCGAAATGACCACCGGCAAAGCCGCCCAGCAAGGGGCCGGCGACTTGCCCGACATATTGGGCGGAGATCGACAGCCCGAGCACATTGCCGCCGACCCCATCGGGAACATTGTGGCGGATCACGCTGGTGATGCAGGGCAACAGCCCGCCCAGCGCCAGACCCATCAGGAAGCGCAGGCCGATGAGTTGCCAGCTCTGTGTGACGAAGGCCTGCGGGATCAGCAGCAGCGCCGAGACGGCAAGCGCGCCGATGATGACGTTCCAGTGGCCGACGCGGTCGGCGAGCTTGCCGAGGCGCGAGGCCGACAGGATGGCGCCAAGGGCCGCCGCCGACATGACGACGCCTGATATCAGCGTGACGCGGCTCTGGTCCTCGATGAGCTGCTGCACATAGACGGTGATGATCGGCTCGATCGACATGGTGGCGAAGCTCAACAGCATGCCGGTCGCCAGCATGGCGACAACAGGCCGTTTGTCGGGGATTTGTGACCAGCCGCCTTTCCGCTTCTGCGTCGCTGCGGCGTCTGCTGTTTTTGGCCGGGGATTCTCCTTGATCAGAAACGTGGTCGCCAGGAATGCCAGGAAGATGACACCGCCGGAGAGGAGAAAGGTGGCGCGGATGCCGATCAGCGGCGGCAGGGCGCCGCCAACCAGAGGGCCGACCAGAGCCCCGCCCGTGATGCCGGCCGACAGCAGGCCCAACGCCCAGCCGGAACGCTCCTTGGGTGTCTGCATGGCGACGAGGATGGTCGATCCCGAGGAGTAGCCGCCGGCAAAGCCGATGAGCAGCCGCAGCAGCACCAGCTGCCAGACCGTCTGCACCATGCCGGTCAGCGACATGCATATGGCCATGCCGAAGCTGGCGCGAACCAGCATCACCTTGCGGCCATAGCGGTCGCCGAGACGTCCCCAGAGCGGCGCCACCAGCGCCGCCGCGAAGAACGTCGCGCCATAGGCAATCCCCGACCATTGCACGATCGCCGCGTGACCCTCGGCACCCAGCTGCTCGATATAGAGCGGCAGGAACGGCAGAAGCAGCGTCATGGCGACAAGCGTCGAAAACGAACCGGCGAAGCACACGAACAGATTGCGCCGCCAGTGGATGTTGTAGGTGCTGTCGGTCGCCGGGGGCGTGCTCTGCTGCATGTCATATGTCCTGTCCCAGCAACTCTTTTATCGATGCTTGCTGCGGATACCAATTTGGGATACCAAGATGGTGCACGTCATGGACGCAAGCTTGGCCGCTGTCAATGCAACCTGTCGAACGTGATCGGCAAGACGATCGCAAACGGCCAAAAGATGGAAACGACAATGTCGCAGATGCACAGCGTCGAAAAACAGCTTCGGCAGATGATCCTGGGCCTCGAGATCGGTCCCGGCGAAAAGCTGACCGAGCGCTGGATCGAGAGCCGTTTCGGTGCATCGCGAACCCCGGTCAGGGCAGCACTTCTGCGGCTCGAGACCGAGGGGCTGGTCGGCAGGGACGGGCGCGGCTGGACGGTGTCACCGATCAATCTGGCTGAACTCGAGCAGATCGCCGTCTACAGGGAAGCGGTCGAGGTTGCGGCAGTTCGCCTGACATGCAGCCTGGCGGACCGGAGCGCCATCGATGTCATCGAGGCGATGCTCGAATCCTGCGACAACGACACGCCGCGCGAGGAATGGCATCGCGTCGGCATGGATTTTCACATCGAACTGGCGCGTCTGTCGGGCAATGAATTCCTGTTCCGGGCGGTCCGCGATGCCATGACACGCCTGTCACGGGCGCGCTGGCTGGAGGTTCGCGACGAAGCGGCCCTCAGCCGCGCCTGGGCCGAACATCGCGCCATACTGGCGGCGGCACGCCGTGGCGACGCCGATGAAGCCGCGCGCCTGCTCTCGGTCCACATCGTCGGCAGCCGCGACCGGCTGGTGACGTCGCTCGCCAACGATCGGCGCGGTCTTCGCGCCAGAGGCTTTGCCGTCGTTGCTGCTTAAGGCGGATGAAGGGGCGCAAAGCGGCGTCTGGACGTGTGCGCACTTTTGCCCTCGCTTCGCAGACGCCGATGGCGTAAGGAGCGGCGATGGAAAACAACCGATTTGAAACACCTGTGACTGTGAAGTCAGTCGCGGCGGGAAGCACTCAGCTCTTGCGCACGGCGCGTGAGGCTTCCGACTACCTCCTCAACAGCTGGCCCGGCAAGCGCAGCCCCAAGCATCGCGCGGCCCTGCAGGCCTGCCATGACGCACTCGCCGGCGACAAGCCGGCGATGAACGCCAGGCGCGCCTTCATTGCGGCGGCGCGCGAAGTGGACGTCTTTGTCAGCGACAAGGCGCCGGCCTGACACAAGGCGACATCCGAGGCGGCAATCCGGATTGAGGCACGGCCCGCATCTGCGGGCCTTTTGCCGTCACTTTGCCGTTTCGGTTTCGGCTTCAGTCTCGTCTTCGGGCTTCGAACGTTCCCTCGCTGCAACCTTGGCTGCCAGCTTCTCGGCCTTCTTGGCCGCCTTCTGGCGGTCGCGTTCCTTGCGTTCCTGATCGTAGTTTGGTGGTCGCGCCATATCGGCTCCTTTTTCACTGCCTCGCGGCTCTGGTCCTGCCTAGGAGCATTAGCCGTCAAACACAACAGCTGAAGCGATAGTGCGTCGATGATGGCCAGGCTTGCAAGATGCGCGCCGCAATGATGGGGCCACGCCCATCATTGCGGCGGCGATACCTATCGCCGTCGATTTGCCGATCAGATGCCGCTTCGGTCAATCACCAGATCGGCGGCACCAAAGCGGTCCTTTGCCGTCAGTTGCTGGTGCCAGTAGGGATAGAGCAGGGGCGGCCGGCTGACCGCGTCGAGGCGCGCGCGCTCCTCGTCGGAAAGCACCAGGCTTGCCGCCGCGATGTTGTCCAGGAACTGCGTTTCCGTCCTGCCGCCGATCACCAGGGAACTGATGGACGGCCGGCCAAGCAGCCAAGCCAGCGCCACCTGCGCTGCCGACACGCCGCGCTGCGCGCCGATCTCCACAAGCACATCGACGATCCGCCACAGCCGGTCCTCGTCGCGGATCGGTGGTTCCGACCAGCCCGCGAGTTGGCGGGCGGTGGGGCTGTCACGGCGGTATTTGCCGGACAGCAATCCGCCGGCAAGCGGGCTCCAGACCAGAACGCCCAGCCCCTGGTCGACGGAAATCGGCAGCAGTTCGTACTCCGCTTCGCGCGCTTCCAGCGTGTAGTGGATCTGCTGCGTGATGAAGCGCGGCTGATGACGGCTGTCGCTGATGCCGAGCGCCTTCATCACCTGCCAGCCGGAATAGTTGGAGCAGCCGACATAGCGGATCTTGCCCTGGGCAACCAGCGTGTCGAGCGCGCCGATGGTTTCCTCCAGCGGCGTCACGCCATCCCATTCGTGCAGGAAATAGATGTCGATGACGTCGGTCTTGAGCCGCTTCAGGCTCTTCTCGCATTCCCGGATCAGGTGATGGCGCGACAGGCCTTCGTCGTTTGGACCTTTGCCGATCCGCATCCGTGCCTTGGAGGCGATCAGCACGTCGCCCTTGCGCTTGCCGCCGAGCGCTTCGCCGATGATTTCTTCGGAAATGCCGTTCGAATAGACATTGGCGGTGTCGATGACATTGATGCCGGCGTCGATACAGAGATCGATCATCCGGCGCGCTTCGTCGAGATCGGTCTTGCCGACCGCCGAAAAAGCTCCGGCGCCGCCGAACGTCATGGTCCCCATGGTCAGTGTCGAAACTTTCAGGCCGGAACGGCCGAGGGTGCGGTATTCCATGTCGGTCCTCGCGATTACGTTGGAAAAAGGCTGGGGGGCGCCCGAAAGTGGCCGCTATTTGTAGGACAATTTGGGTGACGTGTCTCCATGCCAGCGCGGCGGATCGATCATGCCTGGCTGGACCGACAGCGGTGGTGACCATGCTCGCGCTGCAATAAAACCGTCATTGCAGGCCTATATGGAAGTCGGCTCAGGTGTTGCCGTTCCCGGGCTGTAAGCCGGGAGTTTGGGGCGCCGGACGTGGATCGACAGAGCTTGCAAGTGGAGCAGCCGATAATGACCGAGCTAAAACAGAATTCTCCGGCCAGGGATTGGCTTGAAGCCGAGCTCGCCGACACGCTTGACGAAGACTATGAGCTCGAAATGTCCGAGCCGGCACTGTCGATGGAGATCGCCAAGATCTACAAGAACTCGCATCCGCCTTCGATCGATCGCATGCAGTATTTTCGCGACCTGATCACCCTGCAGTCCGAATTGATCAAGCTGCAGTCCTGGGTCGCCCACCACAAGAAGAAGCTGGTGGTGATCTTCGAGGGACGCGATTCGGCCGGCAAGGGCGGTGTCATCAAACGCATCACCCAGCGCCTCAACCCGCGCATCTGCCGTGTCGTCGCACTGCCGGCGCCGACGGAGCGCGAAAAGTCGCAATGGTATTTCCAGCGCTATGTCCCGCATCTGCCGGCCGGCGGCGAGATCGTGCTGTTCGACCGCTCATGGTACAACCGCTCGGGCGTCGAGCGGGTGATGGGCTTTGCCCAGCCCGATCAGGTCGAAGAATTCTTCCACGACGTGCCGGAATTCGAGCGCATGCTGGTCCGCTCGGGCATCACCGTGGTCAAATACTGGTTCTCGATCACCGACGAGGAACAGCAGATGCGCTTCCTGATGCGCATCCACGATCCGATGAAACAGTGGAAACTGTCGCCGATGGACCTGCAGTCGCGCGTGCGCTGGGAGCAGTACACCAAGGCCAAGGAAGAGACCTTCGCCCGCACCAACATCCCGGAAGCGCCCTGGTTCATCGTCGAGGGCAACGACAAGAAACGCGCGCGGCTGAACTGCATCGACCATCTGCTCAAGCAGCTGCCTTACGAGGAAGTGCCGCACGAGGAGATCACTTTGCCGGAGCGCGTCTTCAATCCCGAATACGAACGCCAGGTGCTGCCGCGCGAGCTCTACGTGCCGGAGAAGTATTGAGGCAGACGAAGCTGCGATCTCCCCCACGAGGGGGGAGATTGGCTCTCCACCTTACGCCCGCTTGATGGTGACGTGCGTCGCGAGCGGGGTCGCCACCTGCTCGCTGCAGATATAGCCGAGCTTGAGCATGTCCAGGCCGGCAAAAAGGTTCTCGCCCGTGCCCAGCAGCACCGGCGCGATCGCCAGATGCATCTCGTCGATCAGTTTTTCCTGCAGATATTGCCGTATGGTGGCGACGCCGCCGCCGACCCGCACATCCTTGCCGCCAGCGGCAGCCTTGGCCTGTTCAAGAGCTGAATGGATGCCGTCGATGACGAAGTGGAAAGTGGTGCCGCCCTCCATCGTGATCGGTTCCCGCTTGTGATGGGTCAGCACGAAAACCGGCACATGATAGGGCGGGTTGTCGCCCCACCAGCCTTTCCAGCTGTCGTCAGGCCATTCGCCGCGGATCGGTCCGAACATGTTGCGGCCGAGGATCCAGGCGCCGACATTTTCGAAGCTGCGCGCCGCGAACGCCTCGTTGACGTCGGTGGTGCCGCCGTCTTGTCCGAGCACCATCTCGCGGAAGGTGCAGGTGTCGACAAACCACTTGTGCAAGGATTCCCCACCGACGCCGAGCGGATTTTGCAGATCCTGATCGGGACCGGCGCCATAGCCGTCGAGCGATAGGGTGAAAGCGTTGACGCGAAGTTTGGACATGCGAGCCTCCTCGATAACCGATTGTGTTTTGCAAGCAGTTGTTTTGTAACAAACCGATTGTGAATTGCAAGCGGTATTTTCAAGCTCAAACGAAGCCCACGCAACGGTCAAGTGGCCCTCGCTATGGATTCCCCGGCCAAGAGCCGGAAATTGGTATGGATGTCGAAGCGGATTGGCCGACATTGCTCGCCGCGACCGGCCGTCGTCGCGAAGAGAAATTACCCCTTCAGCATCTCCGCCACTTCGGGTGCGAAATAGGTCAGGATGCCGTCGCAGCCGGCGCGCTTGAAGGCGAGGAGCGATTCGAGCATTGCCTTCTCGCCGTCGATCCAGCCATTGGCACCTGCCGCCTTGATCATCGAATATTCGCCCGACACCTGATAGGCGAAGGTCGGCATCTGGAACTCGTCCTTCAGCCGCCGGATGATGTCGAGATAGGGCAGGCCGGGCTTGACCATCAGCATGTCGGCGCCCTCGGCGATGTCCTGTTCGGCCTCCCTCACCGCCTCGTCCGAATTGGCATGGTCGATGTAATAGGTCTTCTTGTCGCCCTTGAGCAGACCGGCGGTGCCCACCGCCTCGCGATAGGGTCCGTAGAAGGCCGAGGCGAATTTGGTCGCATAGGACATGATCGCCACGTCCTGAAAACCATTGGCATCGAGCGCGTCGCGGATGGCGCCGATGCGGCCGTCCATCATGTCGGACGGTGCGATGATGTCGGCGCCGGCGGCCGCCTGGATGACGGCGGCGGCGGTCACCTGTTCCACTGTCTCGTCGTTGACGATGATGCCGTCGCGCAGGATGCCGTCATGGCCGTGGCTGGTGAATGGGTCGAGCGCTGCGTCGGTGATGATGCCGATCTGCGGTACCGCATCCTTGATCGCGCGGGTGGCGCGGTTGATGACATTGTCGGGATCGAGGATGTGCGAGCCGGTCTGGTCGCGCAGCGAGATGTCCACATTGGGGAAGGTGGCGAGTGCCGGAATGCCGAGTTTTGCCGCGCGCTCTGCCTCCTTGACGGCGAGATCGATCGACAGGCGGAAGACGCCGGGCATGGCGGCGATAGGCTCGCGGATACCCTTGCCCTCGACGACGAAGATCGGCCAGATCAAATCGTCGACCGTGAGCCGGTTCTCCTGCACCAGACGGCGCGACCAGTCGGCCTTGCGCATGCGGCGCAGACGGCGGCTGCCGGTGATCTCGTCGACGCCGCGCGCGCCGGCGGGCTTTGCGGGGGTGAATTTGTTCATCGCCAGTACTCTCGTTCGGGCAGGCTTTTACCACGAGCTCCCGCCGCTGACCAATGCGGCACGATTGTGCCAGCGACCGGGTCGAGGCCTATTCGGGTTGCCCATTGCCTGACAGAATCTGTGCCGCGCCCCTGATGGCGACACGGAAAGCCTCGTCGAAGCCGACACCGCGCACCTGCCAGACGTAGGTCTTGCCGGCCATGGCCAGCCGCCAGTCGGCGATCCAGCCCAGTTCCTTGTCGCTCCAGACGAGGCTGCCGTAAAGCGCCTGGTCGGCGCCGGCCCTCTTCGCCAGTGTGTCGAGCTTCGTCATCTCGGCATTGCGAAGCGCCTGATCGTCCAATCCGGCCTGCGACAGCTGCGCCACCGTGGGAAAAGTCACCTGCATGGCCAGCGGTACGGCGGCATTGCCGAACGATTCGCGCATCAGCATGCCACGGTCGTCCTCGGCATCGAGCGCGTAATGCGTTGTTCCGCGCTCGGTCGCCAAAAACACCGCCAGCCGTGGCCGCCCGGTCAGCCACGGCCTGCTGCCGAGCGAAGCCAACACCGGGTCGATGTCAGCAGGCTTGTACTGGCAGTAGAGATTATGAGGCCGATCGTACGTGCCCTGGTCGTCATGGTTGGGAATGCCTTCCATGCGGTCGCGATAGTGGAAACTGGCGACGAAGGTGCCGGCTTTGTCGCGCAATGCCGTCATTTCAGGTTTCGCCGGCAGGCGCTGATCGCCGGAAACCCGCACCAGAACCGCGTCGAGGCAGCGCTTGAAGCCGGACTGGCGGTTCTTCTCGTACTTGCCGTTGACGATGGTCTGCGAGCTGTAGAGGTCTTCCAAAGTCCCCGCCATGACCGGGTGAACAGCCAAGCAGAGGCTCAGCCCGATTGCCACCGGCGCAAGGTGCGAAAATCGAGTCATAAACAATCGTCCCGTTCGAAGACCCACCAGGTACGCTGCAATGAACTCTACCCAGTTTTCCGTATTGCAGCTCGATTTTTAGCACTGGCTCCTGGTCCGGGCCAGAGCTTGCACCGGTGTCCTCGCCATTGACGCACCCATGCGCCAAGCTTTAGCACTTCAGTCCCGGCGGCCGGGAGAGGGATTCTTTCACGATGGATTTTGGCGGAGGCGACGAGATCCGCTTCGAACATCTGGGCCGGGCCGGCGTCGTCACCTTGACGCGGCCGCAGGCGCTCAATGCCCTGACGCACCGCATGATCGGGGCGCTCGACGCCGCTCTTTCCGCCTGGGAGGCCGACCAGGGCATCGACGTCATCGTCGTCAAGGCAGAGGGCAGGGCCTTTTCGGCCGGCGGCGATATCCTGCATGTCTATGAGACAGGTCGGGCGGGAAAACCGCCGGTCGAGTTCTTCGCCGACGAATACCGGCTCAACGCCCGCATCAACAGCTACAAGAAGCCCTATGTCGCCCTGATCGACGGTATCGTCATGGGTGGCGGCGTCGGCATCTCCTTCCACGGCTCGCACCGGGTGATGACCGAGAATGCCCAGTTTGCCATGCCGGAAGTCGGCATCGGCTTCTTTCCGGATGTTGGCGCCAGCCACCTGCTGCCCGATCTCGGCGGCTCCTTCGGCATGTATCTGGCGCTGACCGGCAATCGCATTCGATATGGCGATGCGCTGTGGTCTGGGCTGGCCACCCATACCATCAAGGCCGAGGACCAGGCTGGCTTCCTCGACCGGCTGGCGTTGACCGGCGATCCGGAATCGGTGCTGCGCGGCTTCTTCGTGCAGGCAAGGCGAGAAACCGACAGGCCGACGCTGGAGGCGATTGTCCGTCATTTTTCGCAACCGTCCCTGAACCGCGTCATCGATAGCCTCGAGCGTGCGGCCGCCGCCGATGAGTTCGCGGCAAAGACGCTGGCGACGATCCGCACCCGCTCGCCGACCAGCCTGCGCGTCGCCTGGCGGCAGATCAGCGCCGGACTGACGCTGTCCATGGAAGCCTGCATGAAGATGGAGTTCCGCATCCTCAACCGGATGCTCGCCGGCCATGATTTCTACGAAGGCATCCGCGCTGCCATCATCGACAAGGGCTCGAAGCCGCAATGGCGGCCGGCAAGCCTCGCTGCGGTCAGCGAAGCGGATGTCGATGCCTATTTCGCTCCGCTCGGCGAACGGGAACTCCTGATATGAGCGAGGTGACCTCAAGGCGCATCGTTCTGCAGCCCTCCGGGGTGGAGGTGATCTTCGCCTGGTTCCAGCGCGTCATATCGGGCTACTGCCTGCTGTTCGGCATTCTCTACTGGATCAAGCTGATCGGCTTTTATCCGGGCACACTGTGGCGTTTCGACCTGATGCCCGTGCACTGGCAGGTCGCGGCGGTGGTGCTCGCCGTGTTCTTTCCCTTTGCCGCTGCCGGCCTGTGGATGCTGGCGTCCTGGGGCCCGGTGATATGGTTCATTTGCGCGGTGACCGAGACGGTCATGTACGCCGGCTTTCCCGAGTTGTTCGGCCACCGCTTGCTGATTGTCGTCTCGCATGCGGCGGTGGCGGTGCTCTATATCGTCTTTCGCGTCGTCATCTACCTGCAGAAGCGCCCGGTCCGCCACTAAGCCGTGAACCCATTGGCGGCCCGGCTGTCGCCTCGAATGAGCCCTGCAATCGTTGCCGAAATCTTTAGGTTAATTATCCTTGCTCGGGTGACCGTTCGTTAAGCCTCTTCCGAAACCCCTTACCGGTAAGCTCTTGTTAGCCCTAGCGTTTAAGTCGAATTTTATGAGTATTCGATAGTGTCGCGATCAAGGTGAAAAACAAAAAATCACCAGGGCGACAAACGAGAGGCAAAGACAATGATCAATTCGCGTCCGGCGGCGAAGACCGCCAACGTATCCGACGATCGCCGTGAGGCTATCCGTTCCCTGTACATGGAATCGCTGCAGCTTGTTGAACGGCTGCACCGCCGCCTGCTTGATGTGATCAAAGACGAATTCGACCGCAACGGCCGTTCCGACATCAATGCCATCCAGGCACTGCTGCTGTTCAACATCGGCAATTCCGAACTGACCGCCGGCGAGCTGCGCTCGCGTGGCTACTATCTCGGCTCGAACGTCTCATACAATCTGAAGAAGCTGGTCGATCTCGGCTTCATCAACCATCAGCGCTCGCGCATCGACCGCCGTTCGGTCCGTGTCTCGCTGACGCCGAAGGGCAATGAGGTGGCCGAGGTCGTCGCCGGCCTCTATGAGCGTCATGTCGGCTCGATCGAACAGGTCGGCGGCATCAACACCGATGAGTTCAAGCAGATGAACCGCGCTTTGCAGCGGCTCGACCGCTTCTGGAACGACACCATCGCCTACCGGATGTAAGGATGTAAGACATCCGCCGCATCGGATCCGGCCCGCGCCACAGAAGCGCGGCCGAAATATCGACCTTCAGTCAGGGCCGGTGCCGAGAGGCATCGGCCTTTCTTTGATTTGGCTGGTCATTGCACCGCGTGGTCGATCGCCGATCGATACCCAAAAAGCACGGTCCGTTCTTTTCGGAATGCTGGCCGGTCGGATTTGGCCGCAAGGCCACGTTGCCGCCATATTCCAATGGAACCGAGAATGGCAGTGATGCTGTGGTGAAGGCCATGCGTTCACCCGCAGCCCGTATCGCGCCTGTGCATTGTCACACCAAGCTGATACGGACCATGGTTGGCTAATTGTTAAGATTGCCAATTTTACAGTGCGGGCGAGATCGCCCGGTGATCAACGCAGCAAGTGATCGAACTGCTACCAATGTCTGGAACGTCCATGAAAACCAGCCGTCGTTTTTTCCTGTCCGGAGCCTCCGCGCTCGCAGCCGCGGTGGTCGCCGGCGGCGCCAATGCGCAGGATGTGATCGGTGATATCCTGAAATCCTCGGCGCGCGGCAATTGGGACGACCAGTTCGACGCCCGCGCCAGCGAGGGTGGCAAGGTGGCCTCGACGCTGCCGATCTTCAGCCCGCAGACCGTTGCCTTCACGGAACAGGCGGTCGGGCAATACCAGAACATTGTCGGGCAGGGTGGCTGGGTCGAGGTTCCCGCGACCAAGAAGCTGCAGCTTGGCGTCGATGATCCCGATGTGGTGCCGTTGCGCAAGCGGCTGATGGTTTCCGGCGACCTGTCGCAGAGCGCCGGCATTTCGACGGCTTTCGATTCCTATGTCGACTCGGCAGTCAAGCGCTTCCAACTGCGTCACGGCCTGCCGGCTGATGGCTCGATGGGCAAATACACCTATGCGGCGATGAACGTTTCGGCGCAGATCCGGCTTGGCCAGTTGCAGACCAATCTGCAGCGGCTGCGCGAGAAGGCCGGCACGCTGGGCAGCCGCTACGTGCTGGTCGACATTCCGGCAGCCCAGGTCGAAGCGGTCGAGAACGACCGCGTCGTGCTTCGCCACACCGCGATCGTCGGCAAGATCGATCGCCAGACGCCGATCGTCAATTCCAAGATCACCGAGATCATCGTCAATCCATACTGGAACGCGCCGGTCTCGATCGTGCGCAAGGACATCATTCCGCTGATGCGGAAAAATCCCGATTATCTCAAGAACAGCCACATCCGCCTGTTCGCGCCCGATGGCAGCGAAGTCGATCCGATGAATGTCGACTGGTCGACCGACGACGCCGCCAAGTACCGGTTCCGTCAGGATCCCGGCTCGGAAAACGCCATGGCTTCGGTGAAGATCAATTTCCCGAGCCCTGATGGCGTCTACATGCACGACACGCCGCAGCAGAGCCTGTTCGGCAAGATGTTGCGTTTCGATTCCTCGGGCTGCGTGCGCGTGCAGAATGTGCGCGACCTCGTCACCTGGATCCTGCGCGACACGCCCGGCTGGGACCGCCAGCATTTCGAGGCGGCGATCAAGACCGGTGAAAACACGCCGATCCAGGTCACCAATCCGGTGCCGGTCCACTTCCTCTATCTCTCGGCCTGGTCGACCGGTCCGGGCGTGGTGCAGTTCCGCGACGACGTCTACGCGCTTGATGGCAACAACGAGCTGCAGATCACGTCCGCGCTTTAAATATTTGATTTCTATTTAAAAAGGCCGCCTCTCAGGGCGGCCTTTTTTCATTGATTGGGTGCCGCGGCGTTTTTCACGGGAGGGCGGCTGGACGGATCGGCCGGCTTTGCGCATGGTCGGCGGGAAAGCCTGGAACCGGACCATGGAAGTCGCTGTCTTCATTCTGGTCGTGCTCGTCTTCGTGGCGCTTTCCGGCGCGCTGGTTCGCCTGGTGCGGGTGCCGTTGCCGGTGCTGCAGATTGCGATCGGTGCCGCGCTCGCCTGGCCGGTGCGCGGCATCCATGTCGAGATCAATCCGGAACTGTTCCTGCTGGTGTTCATTCCGCCGCTGCTGTTCGGCGATGCCTATGGCGCACCGAAGCGTGAACTGATGGCGCTGCGCGGACCGATCCTGGATCTGGCCATAGGGCTGGTCTTCTTCACCATCGTCGGCTTCGGCTACGCCTTGCATTGGCTGGTGCCGAGCATCCCTCTGGTGGTCGCTTTTGCGCTTGCCGCGGTGCTGTCGCCGACCGACGCGGTGGCCGTGTCCTCGATCGTCGACAGGAATGTCGTCCCGGCGCGGCTGATGCACATTCTCGAAGGCGAGTCGCTGCTCAACGACGCTTCAGGCCTCGTCATGTTCCGCTTCGCCGTCGCAGCAGTGCTGACCGGCAGCTTTTCCCTTGCCGCGGCTTCGTTCAGTTTTCTCTATGCCGTGGCGATCGGCATCCTGATCGGCGTCGCGGCGCTGTTCGTTGCCGCCAAGCTGCTGCAATTGCTCAACCGGATCGGCGGCGTGCCGGCCGAAGCGCAGGTGCTGGTGATGGTTCTGCTGCCCTTCATCGCCTATCTCGGCGCCGAGCATGTCGGAGCGTCCGGTATTCTGGCGGCTGTTACCGCCGGCCTGCTCACCGGCGGCTCCGGCGTGTTTCGCTTCCTCGGCGTCTCGGCCCGCATGCAGACGATGTCGCTGTGGACGACGCTTTCCTTCGTTTTCAACGGTGCTCTCTTTATCGTGCTCGGCCTGCAGCTTCCCGACATCATCCGCCATGTGCCGCCGGAACTCATGAGCCTGCACCCGATCATCCAGCCGATCGCGACCGTCGTGGCGCTGACGCTGTGCCTGATCGCGTTGCGCTTCCTGTGGATATGGGTCGGCGATCTCGCAGCCGGCATCGCCGCACGTCTGGGCAAGCGCAAGGTGGAGCCGTTCGGGTTGCGCGTGCGGCTCGCCGGTTCGGTGGCCGGCGTGCGCGGCGCCATCACGCTGGCCGGCATATTGTCGCTGCCGCTCGCCATGCCGGACGGTTCGCCGTTTCCGGCGCGCGATCTGGTCATTTTCCTGGCCGCCGGCGTCATCATCTGTTCGCTGGTCTTCGCCAGTCTCGCTCTGCCGACGATCGCCAGGGGGCTGGTCGAGCCCGGTGAGGATGCCGGCGCCGCCGAGGAGCGGCTGGCGCGTGTCGGCGCCGCCAAGGCGGCAATCGCGCGCATCGAGAGCATCGCCGGAGCCGCAGATGATGAGGGAGGCGAGGTGCCCGGCGCCAGGCTTGCCGCCGCCGACAGCATCGTCGCCGGGTACCGGCGCCGCATCGCCGCCTCGGACGAAGCCGATGAGGCCCGCGCCGAGGCGCGTGAAGCCGGAAGGCTGGAGCTCGAATTGAGATTTGCGGGCATCGAAGCCGAGCGCGAAGCCGTGCGCGCCATGTTTCGCAGCGGCGAGATCAACGACCATACGTCGCAGGCGCTGTTTACCGAGATCACGCTCACCGAGGCATTGCTGAGGGGCCGGAAGGCGAGGAAATAACGACGCGCGGGCCTGGCTGGCGCAATCCGGCCAGCAAATTTCGCGTGGCAAACGTGGCGGGGCGAAAACAACTGTGTTAATGGCGCCGCGTGCAGGTTGCCCAAAAGTGTACAGCGGTTTGAGCAACGACATGCATAAACAAAATTGCCCCCGAACCCCGAGGATTTCAGGCTATGGCAACAGCAGCGGCAGTGTCGAACAAATTCGAATCCTTCTTCGAAACCACGCTGGCCGACGCCGATCCGGAGATTTTCGGCGCCATCCGCAACGAACTCGGCCGCCAGCGCCACGAGATCGAGCTGATCGCCTCGGAAAACATTGTTTCCCGCGCGGTGCTTGAGGCGCAGGGCTCGATCATGACCAACAAATATGCCGAGGGCTATCCGGGCAAGCGCTACTACGGCGGCTGCCAGTTTGTCGACGTGGCCGAGGAACTGGCCATCGAGCGCGCCAAGAAGCTGTTCGGCTGCAACTTCGCCAATGTCCAGCCGAATTCCGGCAGCCAGATGAACCAGGCCGTCTTCCTGGCGCTCTTGCAGCCGGGCGACACGTTCATGGGCCTCGACCTCAATTCCGGCGGCCATCTGACCCACGGTTCGCCGGTCAACATGAGCGGTAAATGGTTCAAGGTCGTCTCCTATGGCGTGCGCCAGGACGACCATCTGCTCGACATGGATGCCATCGAGAAGACCGCGCATGAAACCAAGCCGAAGCTGATCCTGGCCGGCGGCACCGCCTATTCCCGCGTCTGGGACTGGAAGCGTTTTCGCGAGATCGCCGACGCGGTCGGCGCCTATCTGATGGTCGACATGGCGCACATCGCCGGGCTGGTCGCCGGCGGCGTGCATCCGTCGCCGCTGCCGCATGCCCACGTCGTGACGACCACGACGCACAAGTCGCTGCGCGGCCCGCGCGGCGGCATGATCCTGTGCAATGACGAGGACATCGCCAAGAAGATGAATTCGGCGGTGTTCCCCGGCCTGCAGGGCGGCCCGCTTATGCATGTCATCGCCGCCAAGGCGGTTGCCTTCGGCGAAGCGCTGAAGCCAAGCTTCAAGGTCTATGCCGAGAGCGTCGCCGCCAACGCCAAGGCGCTCGCCTCCAGCCTCAAGGAAACCGGTCTCGACATCGTCTCCGGCGGCACAGACAACCATCTGATGCTGGTCGATTTGCGTCCGAAGAACGCCACCGGCAAGCGCGCCGAGGCGGCGCTGGGCCGCGCCAACATCACATGCAACAAGAACGGTATTCCGTTCGACCCGGAAAAACCTTTTGTCACCTCGGGCGTGCGTCTCGGCACCCCGGCCGGCACCACGCGCGGCTTCGGCCAGGCCGAATTCCGGGAGATCGGCAAGCTGATCGCCGAAGTGCTGGATGGTCTCAAGGTCGCCAATTCCGACGAGGGCAATGCCGCCGTCGAAGCAGCGGTCAAGGCCAAGGTCGTGGCGCTGACCGATCGCTTCCCGCTCTATCCCTATCTCGGCTGACGCGATAGGAAGTTTTGCCGCCTGCTGCAACGACGAGCGTCGTTTCAGCAGGCCGGGGCGACCGGCAGGAGCCTTGATGATGCGACAATTTCGTTTCGCCGACCTTGGCGCCGTTGGCGCCCTGGCTGCTTTGATCGCCGGGCCTTTCCCCGGCAACGCCTTGGCCCAAACCGCCCCTGCTCAAGCCGCGCCCGCGGCGCCCGCCCAGACGGCACCCAAGCTCGAAACCTTTGGCAGATGGTCGACCCTGATCGACGAGGTCGACACCGGTGAGGATCTACGCAAGACCTGCGCGGCCTCGACCGCCTTTATCGGCGCTGGCGGCGAGAGCGGCGTTCTGACGCTCATCATCACGAACGGCGATGCACTGCCGCCGGATGCCTACCCGTCCGTAACGATCGCCGTCGACAACAAGGCCTTGCCGGCCGGCAAGTCGGTTGCCGCCACTTTCGGCGACGACAAGGGCCGCGTCACTGCCAAGCTCCATTCCGATGGCGCCGTCAACGGCCGGCTCAGCTGGACCGTCGACAACCAGTCCAAGACCAGCCTGGCGCTCCTGCGCGCCATGCGCCGGGCATCGGTGCTTGACGTCTCGTTCGGCGATGCGCCGGTTGGAAGCATATCCATGGACGGCTTCACCAAGGCCTATCGTAGTCTCGGCGCATCGTGCGGGTTTCCGACCGCCGACGTTGCTCCCTGAAGACATCGGTACGCTGTGCGGCTGCTGGCGAGGCTGGCAATCCTGCTTGCGCCTCGCTATCTCTGAAGGGCGAGGGAGCTGTTGGCGACACTTTGCCATCGCTGCAAAAACCTCTAAGCCTTTCGCTTCACCAGATTCGCCAACCAAAGGCTTCTCCATGCGCTGTCCCTATTGCCAGTCGGAAGATACGCAGGTGAAGGATTCGCGCCCCGCCGAGGATGGCGCGGCGATCCGCAGGCGGCGCGTCTGCCCCGATTGCGGCGGCCGTTTCACCACCTTCGAGCGCGTGCAGTTGCGCGACCTCGTCGTGGTCAAGAAATCGGGCCGCAAAGTGCCCTTCGACCGCGACAAGCTGTTGCGCTCGGTGGAGATCGCCGTGCGCAAGCGCAATGTCGATCCCGAACGCATCGACCGCGCGGTGACAGGCATCGTGCGCCAGCTCGAAAGTTCCGGCGAGACAGAAGTTGCTTCGGGAGAAGTCGGCCGCCTGGTCATGGAAGCGCTGAAGTCGCTCGACGATGTCGCCTATGTCCGTTTCGCCTCGGTCTACCGCAATTTTCGCGAGGCCAAGGATTTCCACGAATTGCTGGGCGAGCTCAAGGGCGACGAAGTCAAGGGTGAAGAGGAAGCCAGCTGAGCATGACTGCAAGCGAACAGGCCGCCCTTGATCGCCGCTTCATGGCAGCGGCACTCAGACTGTCGCGAAAAAATGCCGGGCGCACCGCGACCAACCCGTCTGTCGGGACGCTGATCGTGCGCGATGACGGCAATGGTCCGATGATCGTCGGCACCGGCGTCACCGCTGTCGGCGGCCGTCCGCATGCCGAGACCGAGGCCCTGGCCGAGGCCGGCGACCTCGCGCGCGGCGCCACCGCCTACGTCACGCTGGAGCCTTGCGCCCACCACGGCCGCACGCCGCCTTGCGCCAATGCGCTGGTCAATGCCGGCGTTGCGCGGGTCGTCGGTGCCGCCAGCGATCCCGATTCGCGCGTGTCCGGCAAGGGTTATGCGATCCTGCGCGCGGCCGGTGTCGAGGTGGTCGAGAAGGTGCTGGCGGCGGAAGCTGCCGAGCAGATGGCCGGCTATTTGATTCGATCGTTGAGAAAACGCCCGGAAGTGATTCTCAAGCTTGCGCTTTCCAGCGACGGCAAGATCGGCAGGGAAGGTGACGGGCAGGTGTCGATCACCGGCGATATCGCGCGCCGAGAAGTGTATCTGATGCGGGCTGAGGCGGACGCCATACTGGTTGGTATCGGCACCGCCCTTGAGGATGATCCGGCCCTGACGGTGCGTTTGCCGGGGCTTGAGAACCGTTCGCCTGCCCGCATCGTGCTCGACCGCCAGATCAGGTTGCCGGAGGCCTCGAAGCTGGTTTCAGGCGTCGACCGCGTGCCGCTCTATATCGCCGCTTGCCTGGAGGCCGATCCGCTGCGGCGCGCAGCACTCGAACGCGCCGGCGTGCGCTTTATCGGCACCGAGACGCACGAGGGCGGCGTAGCCTTGCCGGAACTACTCGAGGATCTGGCCGCGCTCGGCATGGCCAGCGTGCTGGTCGAGGGCGGCGCCAGGGTGGCGAGCGCTTTCCTGGCCGACGGGCTGGTCGACCGCATCGTGCTGTTCCAGGGACCGGATGCAATCGGCGACGACGGCATTGCATCGCCGGTCGACGCCGACCATATCCCGGCAGGATTTCGCAAATTGCGCGACATGCGCTTTGGCGAAGACAGCTACGCCGAGTGGATAAGAGACCTTTAGGGATCAACACCGATGTTTACCGGAATTGTCACCGATGTCGGCACTGTCGCGTCCGTCAAGCCGCTCAGGGAAGGGGTGGGGCTGCGCATCGACACAGCCTATGACCCGCAGACCATCGCCATCGGCGCCTCGATCTCCTGCGGCGGCGTCTGCCTGACGGTCACGGCCTTGCCCGACAGCGTTTCGAATGCACGCTGGTTCGAGGTTGAAGCATGGGAGGAAGCCTTGCGGCTGACCACGGCCTCGGGCTGGAAATCCGGCACCAAAGTCAATCTGGAGCGGGCGCTGAAGATCGGTGACGAACTCGGCGGCCACATCGTTTCGGGCCATGTCGACGGCATGGCCGAGATCATCGAGCGCAAGGATGAGGGCGATGCCGTGCGCTTCACGCTGGAGGCGCCGCGCGACCTGGCGAAGTTCATTGCGCCCAAGGGATCGGTCGCGCTCGACGGCACCTCGCTCACCGTCAACAAGGTCGAAGGCGCGCGCTTCGACGTGCTTTTGATCCACCACTCGCTGACCGTGACCACCTGGGGTGAGCGCAAGGTCGGCGACCGCGTCAATCTCGAGATCGACACCATGGCGCGTTATGCGGCGCGGCTGGTCGAGGCGACGAAAGAGGGGCTTTAAGTGCTGCTGGCCTCGACTTAATCAGTTTTAATCGCTATGATTAGATCTGATTGTGAGGCTCTGATGGATACAAAAGTAATCACCGCTCACGTTCCGCTGCCGCTGGCTGAAAAGGTAGATCAACTGGCTGCCCGCCTTGAGCGCCCACGCGGCTGGATCGTCAAACAAGCTCTTTCCGCGTGGGTGGATTTGGAGGAGGAGCGCCGACGGCTCACGCTTGAAGCAATGGCCGATGTCGACGCAGGACGGGTCATCGATCACCAGGCCGTGCAGGCGTGGGCTGAGAGTCTTGGTACCGACAAGCCACTGCCGGTGCCTCGTTGATGGAGTTGAAATGGACCAACAAGGCTTTGTCCGACTTGGTCCGGCTACATGATTTTCTCGTGCTAGCAAATGGCCCGGCGGCCGCACGTGCCGTGCAGTCGCTTACTGCCGCGCCGGCACGGTTGGTCGAATATCCGCGCATCGGTGAGAGACTGGAAGAGTTCGAACCACGAGAAGTGCGTCGCATTTTGGTAGGCAGCTACGAAATTCGTTACGAGATACAGAACACGACAATTTCTGTGTTGCGCCTGTGGCATACGCGAGAGGATCGATAGGACAGGAGTCCATCCAGCAATCTTCCGCTTGCGATGAACCCGGCTTCGGCCTAAGTCACCGGCAACTCCCCGGAGACTTTTATGGCTGGTACATCCCAACACGGCAAAGCCTTCATTCGTCCGAAGGCGAAGGCGCATCTGCTCATTGTCGAAGCGCGCTTTCACGACGACCTTGCCGATGCGCTGCTCGACGGCGCGACAAGCGCGCTCGATGAAGCGGGCGCGACTTACGACGTCGTCACCGTTCCAGGTTCACTCGAGATCCCCGCGGTGATCACCTTTGCACTGGACGGCGCGACGGAAGGCGGCACACATTATGATGGCTTTGTCGCGCTGGGCACCGTCGTCCGCGGCGACACTTACCATTTCGACATTGTCGCCAATGAATCCAGCCGCGCGCTCATGGATTTGAGCGTGCAGGACTCGGTCTGCATCGGCAACGGCATCCTCACCACCGAGAATGACGCCCAGGCCTGGACTCGCGCCAAGCGCTCGGAAGGCGACAAGGGCGGCTTTGCCGCGCGTGCGGCGCTGACCATGATTGCCCTCAAGGAACAATTGGGGGCGCGATCGTGAGCGAACCCGCTTCGCCCGGGCAGCCCGCGATGCGCCACGCCAACAAGCGCGGCGCTGCCCGTCTGGCCGCCGTGCAGGCGCTCTATCAGATGGATGTCGCCGGCAGCGGTGTCTTCGAGATCACCGCCGAGTACGAGGCATTTCGCCTTGGCAAGGAAGTCGACGGCGCGCTCTATCGCGAGGCCGATGCGCAATGGTTTCGCGCTATCCTGGCGGGTGTCGTCGAGAACCAGAAGACCATCGATCCGATCATCCGCCAGGCGCTGACCGAGGACTGGCCGCTGTCGCGGCTCGATTCGACGCTGCGCGCCATCCTGCGCGCCGGCGTCTACGAACTGATGAAGCGCGAGGATGTCCCGGTCGCCGTCATAGTCTCCGAATATGTCGACATCGCCAAGGCCTTCTACGAGGAAGACGAGCCGAAGCTGGTCAATGCCGTGCTCGACCGTGTGTCACGCCGGGTGCGTGGCGAGGGGCGCGGCAAGGACGCATCATGACGGCAATCGCCGTCGAGGCAGGCAGCGAGGCGCGCCGCACGGCGCTGATCCTGGCCGCATCGCAGGCGATCATCGGCTCGGCGGCCCCCATCGCCATCTCCGTGGGCGCGCTGGCCGGGCAATATCTGCTTGGCCCCGACAAATCATTGGCGACAGCGCCGATCACCGGCTTCAACATCGGCGTGGCGCTCGGCGCGCTGCCTGCAGCGGCCATCATCCGCAGAATGGGCCAGCGCGGCGGCTTCATGACCGGGACGATCGTCACGGCGCTTGGCGGCCTGATCGCCACGCTTGCGCTTTTTCAAGGGAGCTTCTGGCTGTTTGCCTTTGGCTTGCTCACGATCGGTGTCGGCGGCGCCTTCGTCCAGCAGTTCCGCTTCGCCGCCGCTGACAACGCACCGCCGGAATTCAAGGCGCGCGCCATCTCTTTCGTGCTGGCCGGCGGCATCGTCACCGCTATCCTCGGGCCGCAGATTGTCATCTTCACCCGCGAATCGCTGGCGCCGGTCATGTTTGCCGGTTCGTTCGTGTCCATCCTGCCGCTGGCCGCCGTCGGCGCCATCATCCTGTCCTTCCTGCGGCTGCCGGCGAAAGCATCCGGCAAGGTGGAGATCGCCGACAGCGACGCCAGACCACTGGCTGAAATCGTCACGCAGCCGCGTTTCGTCGCCGCGCTTTTTTGTGCGGTCGGCAGCTACGCGCTGATGAGCTTCGTCATGACGGGCGCACCGCTGGCCATGGTCGGCTGCGGACTGTCGGAGACCGACGCGACGCTGGGCATCTCCTGGCACGTCATGGCGATGTTTGCGCCAAGCTTCTTCACCGGCTCGCTGATCCATCGCTTCGGCGCCGAACGCATTGTGACCACCGGCCTGATCCTGCTCATCGGCTGCGCCATTGTCGCTCTGTCGGGCCTGGCGCTGTGGCAGTTCTGGACGTCGCTGATCCTGCTGGGCCTTGGTTGGAACTTCGGCTTCATTGGCGCGACCGCAATGGTGGCCTCCACCTACCGGCCGTCGGAAAAGGGCAAGGTGCAAGGCTTCCACGACTTCGTCCTGTTCGGCTCCGTCGCCTGCGCCTCACTGATGTCGGGCATGGTCTACAACGCCTGGGGCTGGGAGATGCTGAACTGGATAGTCTTTCCGGTCACCGTCCTGTGCTTCGTGGCGCTGGGCGCGCTGAAGCTGACGAGCGCGCGCCGCCCGGCTTGACGCCAAACCTATGCGTCCGGCGGCAACACCTGAAGCACCCGCGCTATGAACATATGGAACTCAGCCATGTAGTTGCGCAGGAAGTCCTCGGTGGATTCGACCGTCACTTCGCCGTCGTCCGTTATCAGTCCCGGCGTGAACTGGATATAGGCTTCCGGCGCATTCATCTGGGGTGAGTTGCAGAAGCTCAGAACGCTGCGCAGGCTTTGTTGGGCGACAGCGGTTGCGATGGCGCCCGGCGATGTTCCGATGACGGCGGACGGTTTGCGCGCGAATGAATTCTTTCCATAGGGGCGGCTCGCCCAGTCGATCGCGTTCTTTAATCCGCCAGGGATCGAGCGGTTGTACTCCGGGGTAACGAACAGGACGGCCTGAACGGACGCGATCGCCTTTTTGAAATCCCGGGCGACCGGCGGGAAATCCGCATCATAATCGTAGCTGTAAAGAGGCAGATCCCTGAAGGCGATTTCCGTCATTTCAAGTTCCGGAGGAGCCAGTTGAACGAGCGCCTTCGCGAGCTTGCGGTTGATGGATTCCCGGGCAAGACTTCCGATGAGGTAGCCGACTTTGTGTATGGCCATGACACGCTCTCCGTGTTTGCCACCCGCACTCTATGGCATTATCCGCCAGATGGCAGCAGATCGCCAGCGTCGCCTCAAAATCGGCCTTCCGAACAAAAATATTGCGCTGATCCCCCTTGTTATGAAACCGTGTGCCCCGACTGGCCGTTGAAGCCATGCTCATATGCGGTCATCGCGTTTCGGTTCATAGCTAGGGGTTCCACAATGTTTTCAGTCAAGTTTCTGGCCGGCGCGGCATTGGCGCTCGGCATCACGGTGGCTTCCGCCAATGCCCAGGTGGTTGTCTCTTCGAAGATCGACACCGAGGGCGGCGTGCTCGGCAACATCATCCAGCTCGTCCTCAACGCCAACAACATCAAGACATCGGACCGTATCCAGCTCGGCGGCACGCCGGTGGTGCGCAAGGCGATCACCGCCGGCGAGATCGACATCTATCCCGAATACACCGGCAACGCCGCCTTCTTCTTCGAGAAGGCCGACGACCCGGTCTGGAAGGATGCCGCCAAGGCCTATGAAACGGCCAAGAAGCTCGACTACGACGCCAACAAGATCGTCTGGCTGTCGCCGTCGCCCGCAAACAACACCTGGGCGATTGCGCTGCGCAAGGAAGTCGCCGAGACCAACAAGCTCGCCACGCTCACCGACTTCGGCAAATATGTCGCGGGCGGCGGTCAGGTGGTGCTGGCGGCTTCTGCCGAGTTCGTCAATTCGGCGGCTGCACTGCCGGCCTTCCAGACCACCTATGGCTTCACGCTGAAGCCGGACCAACTGATCACTCTCTCAGGCGGCGACACCGCGGCAACCATCGCCGCGGCCGCCAACCAGACCAACGGCGCCAATGCGGCCATGGTCTACGGCACCGATGGCGGCATCGCACCGTCCGGGCTCGTCGTGCTCGACGACGACAAGGGCGTGCAGCCGGTCTACCAGCCGGCGCCGATCATCCGCGAAGCGGTGCTGAAGCAACATCCCGAGATCGAGACGCTGCTGAAGCCGGTCTTCGCCAAGCTCGACCTCGTCACGCTGCAGGAGCTGAATGGTCGCGTGCAGGTCGGCGGCGAGCCGGTCAAGGGCGTCGCCGAGGACTTTTTGAAGAAGAACGGCTTCCTGAAGTAGGACGATTCCGGCGCGCCGCTTTCGTGGCGCGCCGGATCGACTGACGGGGGAGGGCGTGAACATCCGCTTCGACAAGCTCGGCGTGATCATCGCCGCTATATCAGCCTACGCGGCTTTTGCCGCGCCCTTTGCCACGTTCCGTGCCAACCGCATCGTCCCCGGCCAGGCGCGCTCAATTCTTGAGGCGCTGCCGGCAATCACCGGGACGCTGCTGCTCGTCATCGTCGTCGCCGCAGCACTCATCGCGCTGTTCAAGACACTGCTTGCGCTGCGCCTTGCCGCCAGCGTGGTGGCGCTTGCCGCGCTCGCGCTGCTGATCGGCGTCGCCGGAACATTTCTCACGCCGGAGGGCAACACCTTTGCGAGAGTTTCGCCAGCCTCCGGTTTCTGGATTCTGATCTTTGCCTTCACGCTTTTGCTTGCCGATGTGCTGACACGGCTGAACCTGTCGCCATTGGCACGAGTTGGCGTGCTTGCGGTCTCGGCTTTGGCGATCGGGCTGCTGTTGATTTCGGGAAGCTGGGACAATCTGTCGATCCTGAAGGAATATTTCAACCGCGCCGACAGTTTCTGGGCGGAGGGCTCCAAGCATGTGACGCTGGCGCTAGGGTCGCTGCTTGCGGCAGTGGTCGTCGGCCTGCCGCTGGGCATTCTCTGCCATCGTGTCGAAAGTCTGCGCGCCGGGGTTCTCAACGTGCTCAACATCATCCAGACCATTCCCTCGATCGCGCTGTTCGGCCTGCTGATCGCGCCGCTTGGCTGGGTGGCCACGCATGTGCCGGGGGCTGCCGCGCTCGGCATTCGCGGCATCGGCACAGCCCCCGCCTTCGTCGCGCTGTTCCTTTATTCGCTGCTGCCGGTGGTGGCCAACACCGTGGTCGGTCTCGCTGGCGTGCCGCGCACCGCCAACGACGCCGCACGCGGCATGGGCATGACCGACAGGCAGCGCCTGTTCGGCGTCGAGTTTCCGCTGGCTTTTCCCGTCATCCTCACCGGCATCCGCATCGTCTTGGTGCAGAACATCGGCCTCGCCACCATTGCCGCGCTGATCGGCGGCGGCGGTTTCGGCGTATTCGTCTTCCAGGGTGTGGGCCAGACGGCGATGGACCTTGTGCTGCTCGGCGCGGTGCCAACGGTCGCGCTCGCCTTTGCCGCCGCCATCATCCTCGATGCGGTGATCGAAATGACCGCCACCAGGCGCAGGGTTGAAACGGCATGATCGAGATCGAAGGCATTACCAAGCGCTATGACGCGACGACCGTGGTCGATGACGTGTCGATGGTCATCGAGCCGCGCACCATAGCCGTCATTGTCGGCACGTCCGGTTCCGGCAAGACGACGTTGCTGCGCATGATCAACCGGCTGGTCGAACCGACCTCGGGCATCATCAAGCTCGACGGCGCCGACAATCGTTCGCTGCCCGGCTATGAGCTGCGCCGCAGCATCGGCTACGCCATCCAGGGCCACGGCCTGTTCCCGCATCGCACGGTGGCGCAGAACATTGCCACCGTGCCGGTGCTGCTCGGTTGGGACAAGGACCGCATCAAGGCCCGGGTCGACGAACTGATGACGCTCTATCAGCTTGACCCCGAAGCCTTCGGGCCGCGCTATCCGCACGAACTGTCCGGCGGCCAGCAACAGCGCGTCGGCGTTGCCCGCGCGCTCGCCGCCGAGCCCAACGTGCTGTTGATGGACGAACCGTTCGGCGCCCTTGACCCGATCATCCGCAACAAGGCGCAGGAAGATCTGCTGGCGATCCAGAAGCGCTTCGGCACCACCATCATCCTGGTCACCCACGACATGGAAGAGGCCGTGCATATGGGCGACAAGATCGCGGTCATGGATGCCGGCAAGCTGGTGCAATACGCCAAGCCCGCCGAGATCCTGGCAAAGCCGGCAAGCGCCTTCGTCGAGACCCTGGTCGGCGCCAGCGAAAGGCCGTTCCGGTTGCTGTCGCTCGGCCGGGTCCGCGATGCCGTGGAGAAGGGCTCCGCCGAAGGCGAGGCGATCCCCGGCGACGCCAGCCAGCGTGACGCGCTGGCCGAATTGTTGTGGACGGGCCGGCCGGCGCTGCCGGTCAAAGGCGCCGATGGCAAGCCGCTTGGCCGCGTCACCGTCGACGGGCTGGTGAAGCGCGCGGCGAGGCCGGCATGAAGGCCTGGCTTCCATCGTTGCTCAGACTTGCCCTGGTGATGCTGCTCGTTGCCTTCGTCACCAATCCCGGCTGGTTCGTGCCGCTGCTGAAGCCGCTGACCGAAAACAATGCGCCGGTGATCTACAACCAGGGCAGCCTGCTGACGCTGACATTGCTGCATTTGCGCACGGTTCTGATCGCCACCGTGGCAGCAACCATCGTTGCGGTGGCGCTTGCCATCCTGGTCACCAGGCCGGCCGGCGCCGAATTCCTGCCGCTGTCGCGTAGCCTGGTCAACATCGGCCAGACCTTTCCGCCCGTGGCGGTGCTGGCACTCGCCGTGCCGGCCGTCGGCTTCGGCGAGAAGCCGACACTGATCGCGCTGTTTCTCTACGGTCTGCTGCCGATCTTCGAGAACGCGCTGACCGGCCTGACGACGCTACCTGCCAATGTCGTCGAGGCGGCGCGCGGCGCCGGCATGACCGGTTGGCAAAGGCTCACCAAGGTCGAACTGCCGCTCAGCGCCCCGATCATTCTCGGCGGCATCAGGCTGTCGGTGGTGATCAGCCTTGCCACCGCGACCATCGGTTCGACCGTGGCAGCCAAAACGCTGGGCGAAGTGATCATCGCCGGGTTGTTATCCAACAATCTCGCCTTCATCCTCCAGGGCGGCCTGATCGTGGCAGCCCTTGCCGTGCTGATCTATGACGGCCTGTCGGCCATAGAGCGCTACACGGCGCGCCGGATGGGCCGGGAGGCAGAGTAGCCGCGTCCTGCGTCAGGGCTAATTTCAATCGATCTAATCCCCGGGTGCTGACGGCAGCCGCCGCCTGGTCCCAACCATTTGGGCGAAAGCCGGGCAAAAACCGAACAATATCTTGACGTTCGCAGCCCTGTTTCGCATACACCGCTGCGAAGAGGCGGATTCCGTGCTCGGAATCCGGTCTTTGTCTCAACGGCCCAGGGAGGGGTTCTTTTGGGCCATCAATCGAGGAAAATCCGGCAATGACAATTATTTCCGCCGTCATCGCCTGCGGCCTGCTTTCAATCCTTTACGCCATCTGGGCGACACGTTCGGTCCTTGCGGCCGATCAGGGCAATGCACGCATGCAGGAAATCTCCGCGGCTATCCGCGAGGGCGCACAAGCCTATCTGGCGCGTCAGTACACCACCATCGCCATCGTTGGCGTCGTCGTCCTCGTGCTCGCCTGGTGGTTGCTGTCCATCACCGCCGCGATCGGCTTCCTGATCGGAGCGGTGCTTTCAGGCGCCGCCGGCTTCATCGGCATGCATGTCTCCGTTCGCGCCAACGTTCGCACGGCGCAGGCCGCATCGAACAGTCTCGCTGCCGGCCTCGACATCGCGTTCAAATCGGGCGCCATCACCGGCATGCTGGTTGCTGGCCTCGCCTTGCTCGGCGTGTCGATCTACTACCTCATCCTGACCCACTTCATGGGCCTCCAGCCCAATGACCGCATCGTCATCGACTCGCTGGTCTCGCTCGGCTTCGGCGCATCGCTGATCTCGATCTTCGCTCGTCTCGGCGGCGGCATCTTCACCAAAGGCGCCGACGTCGGTGGCGATCTCGTCGGCAAGGTCGAAGCCGGTATTCCCGAAGACGATCCGCGCAACCCGGCCACGATCGCCGACAATGTCGGCGACAATGTCGGCGACTGCGCCGGCATGGCCGCTGACCTGTTCGAAACCTATGCGGTGACTGTCGTCGCCACCATGGTTCTGGCTGCCATCTTCTTTGGCGGCACCGCCGTGTTGGGTGCGGCCATGCTTTATCCGCTCGCCATCTGCGGCGCCTGCATCCTGACCTCGATCGTCGGCACCTTCTTCGTCAAGCTCGGTTCCAACGGCTCGATCATGGGCGCACTCTACAAGGGCCTGATCGTCACTGGCCTGCTGTCCATCGTCGGCCTCGGCGTCGCCACCCAGGTGACGCTCGGCTGGGGTGAGGTCGGCACTGTCGCCGGCATGGTCATCACCGGCAAGAACCTGTTCATCTGCGGCCTGATCGGCCTCGTGGTGACCGGTCTCATCGTGGTCATCACCGAATACTACACCGGCACCAACAAGCGCCCGGTCAATTCCATCGCCCAGGCGTCGGTCACCGGTCACGGCACCAACGTCATCCAGGGCCTCGCGGTCTCGCTGGAATCGACGGCGCTGCCGGCGATCGTCATCGTCGGCGGCATCATCTCGACCTATCAGCTTGCCGGCCTCTTCGGTACGGCGATCGCGGTCACGACGATGCTCGGCCTTGCCGGCATGATCGTTGCGCTCGATGCCTTCGGCCCGGTCACCGACAATGCCGGCGGCATCGCCGAAATGGCCGGCCTGCCCAAGGAAGTGCGCCACTCCACCGACGCGCTCGACGCGGTCGGCAACACCACCAAGGCGGTGACCAAGGGCTACGCCATCGGCTCCGCTGGTCTCGGCGCATTGGTGCTGTTTGCCGCGTACTCGAACGACCTGAAGTTCTTCGCCGCCAATGGCGACAAATATCCCTACTTCCAGGGCATGGGCGAGATCTCCTTCGATCTCTCCAACCCATACGTCGTCGCCGGCCTGATCTTCGGCGGGCTGATCCCGTATCTGTTCGGCGGCATCGCCATGACGGCCGTCGGCCGTGCGGCGGGCGCCATCGTCGAGGAGGTGCGCAAGCAGTTCCGCGAGGATCCGGGCATCATGGCCGGCACCTCGAAGCCGAACTACGCCCGCGCGGTCGACCTTCTGACCAAGGCGGCAATCAGGGAAATGATCATCCCGTCGCTGCTGCCGGTGCTGGCGCCGCTCGTCGTCTATTTCGGCGTGCTGCTGATCTCGGGCTCGAAGGCGTCTGCCTTTGCAGCGCTGGGTGCCTCGCTGCTCGGCGTCATCGTCAACGGCCTGTTCGTCGCTATCTCGATGACCTCTGGCGGCGGCGCCTGGGACAACGCCAAGAAGTCCTTCGAAGACGGCTTTGTCGACAAGGACGGCGTCAAGCATCTCAAGGGTTCCGAGGCGCACAAGGCTTCGGTGACCGGTGACACGGTCGGCGATCCCTACAAGGACACCGCTGGCCCCGCCGTCAACCCGGCGATCAAGATCACCAACATCGTCGCGCTCCTGCTGCTGGCCGTGCTCGCGCACGGCTGATCTAGGCTTCAGCCCGAAACAACCCGCGGGAGCGATCCCGCGGGTTTTTCGTTGAGCAATGCCATGTCGACGCGTCAACAAGCCGATCTCTTGCATGCGGTAAATGCGCCGGTATCTCATCTACCGGCTTGGGTTTCGACGGCTTAAGCATCGCCGGCAAACATACGGGGATCTTGCCCTGATCGAGGCCACAACAAAAACCCGCAGGATCGCTCCCGCGGGTTTTTGGTCGCCTGAGATGATGAGGCTCCCGGAATGGAAGCCGAAAGGAATTAGGCGCCGCCGCCCGGAATGCTGGGTGCCAGTTTGCTGGCACCGTTGATGATCTGGCTGAGGAAGTTCTGGTCCTTGCCGCCGGTCGGTGTGGTGCGTGAGATGAAGTCGAACATCTTGCCGTCCTTCATCCCGTAATTGGCGATCTGGGTGACGCGGCCATCGGCGCCGAAATAGACCGCCAGCACATGCTGATCAATGAGCCGTGGCTTGTCGAAGGCGACGTAGCGCTTGCGCGTCTGCGAAATGTAATAGAAGGCCTCGTTGTCGAAGGTCGCGGTCGTCGACGGCGTGCCGAGCGCCAGAAGCACCTGCTCGCGGCTCGAACCGACCGGCACCAGGTCGATTGCCTGCTGGTCTATGACGTAACCTTGCGTCAGCGTCTCACTCGGGCTGAGGTCGCCGATCATCTTGGAGGTGTGGCAGGCCGATAGTGCCGAAACGATCATCAGCAGCGAGATCGCGCCGGCGGGCCTGGACGAGAAGGTCGACTTGAAATTCAGCGCGCGCAACAACAACTCCATTAGCTGGCCGCAACTTGCGCTGGGCCGCGAAACCGGTAAACCAGCTTGCTTGCCGATGCAACAAGCCCACTTCAACAAACGGTCCCCAGGAGACCATCCCCAATGTTCCAGCGCTTTTTTGGCCGCGAACGCTACGCCAACCGCGCTATCACCGAGGCGCTTTACGCACAAATCGTGGCGGCGGCGCGGCAGACGGTGTTTTATTCCCACTGGAATGTGCCAGACACGCCGCTTGGCCGTTTCGAGATGCTGTCGCTGCACATGTTCCTGTTCCAGCACAGGTTGCGCGGTGAGAGCGGTGCGGCGCAAGAGGTCGCCCAGGTGCTGATCGACGAGTTCTTCCTCGACGTCGACCATTCGTTGCGGGAATTGGGCATTGGCGACGTTGGCGTGCCCAAACGCATGAAAAAGCTGGCAAAGATGTTTTATGGCCGAACCGCTGCCTATGACGATGCCCTGGAAAGAAACGACCATGAAGGGCTGACCGCGGCTCTTGCCCGCAATGTCCGGCCCGACGCGGGCGCCTGGCTGGAAGCATCGCTGCTGGCCAACTATGTTACCGACGCGCGCAATCATCTGGCCGCGCAGACATCCGAATCGATTGTCTCCGGCACGCTGACCTTTCCCGCCGCCAAGGAGGTTGAACAATGAAGCATGTGGACCCGCAAAGCCCGGTCTCCTTCCGTGCAAACATCACGCGCCTGCCGCAAAAGGGCCTGCCGCTGGTTGTCGAAGCCGATGCCGCACAGCGTGCGGCACTGGCCGAGGAGCACGGGTTGATTTCGGTCGAATCCTATCGCGCCGAGCTTCTGGTCGCGTCGTGGAAGCGCAATGGCGTGAAGATAAGCGGTCGTGTCGAAGCCGACATCACCCAGGCCTGCATCGTCACGCTCGAGCCTGTCGAAGCGCATATCGACGAACCGGTCGAAGCGCTGCTGCTGCCCGAGGATTCCAAGCTTGGACGGCAGGGTTTCGATGGTGGCGGCGAGATCCTGCTCGACGCGGAAGGCCCTGACAGTCCAGAGACATTTTCCGGTGACACGATCGATGTCGGGGCACTCGCCGAACAGTATTTCGGGCTCGCCATCGACCCCTATCCTCGTAAGCAGGGCGCAGCGCTCAACGCCGGCAGCGAGACCGAACCGGCGGAGAATGAATTTCAGCAAAAACTGCGATCCTTGCTGGGAAAATCCTGAAAAGCTCGCCCGCGACGGAAAAGTCGGTTGTGTGGCAGCCCAAAACCGTTATTTTCGCCGAACCTTCGCGGTCGCTAAACGACCTGCCGCCTAACCGTGAGACAAATACCGCGTGATCAGGATTTCCATCGATGCCATGGGCGGCGATCACGGACCAGCCGTGGTCATTCCAGCGCTCATGACGGTCGCGACCCGTCGTCCCGACATCCGCTTCGTCATCTTCGGGCGTGAGGAGGTCGTGCGCCCGGAGCTCGCCAAATTTCCCAAGCTTGCCGAGATCAGCGAATTCTTCCATTGCGAAATTGCGGTCAGGATGGACGACAAGCCGAGCCAGGCGCTGCGCCACGGCCGCTGGAAGTCATCGATGTGGAAGGCCGTCGAAGCGGTCAAGGCCGGCACGGCCGACGCCTGCATTTCCGCGGGAAACACCGGTGCGCTGATGGCGATGTCGAAGTTCTGCCTGCGCACCATGGCCACCATCGATCGCCCGGCGATCGCAGCCCTTTGGCCGACATTGCGCGGCGAAAGCGTGGTGCTGGATGTCGGCGCGACCATCGGGGCCGATGCGCAACAGCTCATCGATTTTGCCATTCTCGGCACCGGCATGGCGCGCTCGGTCTTCGGCATAGCCCGGCCCAGCGTCGGCCTGCTCAATGTCGGCGTCGAGGAGATCAAAGGCCAGGAAGAGGTCAAGGAGGCGGGGCGCATGCTGCGCGAAGCCAACATGGCCTCGATGAACTATCACGGTTTCGTCGAGGGCGACGATATCGGCAAGGGCACGGTCGACGTTGTGGTGACCGAGGGCTTCGCCGGCAACATCGCTCTGAAGACCGCGGAAGGCACGGCGCGCCAGATAGCGGGTTATCTGCGCGCCGCGATGAGCCGCACCCTGATGGCCAGGATCGGCTACGTCTTCGCTAAGGGCGCCTTCAACCGCTTGCGCGAAAAGATGGATGTCGGCCGCTCCAATGGCGGCGTTTTCCTGGGGCTGAGCGGGATCGTCGTCAAAAGCCATGGCGGTGCTGATTCTGACGGGTTCGCCGCCGCGATCGAACTCGGCTATGACATGGTCCGCAACAACCTCCTCGACCGTATCGAGGCCGATCTGGACCTGTTTCATGCGCGCAACCCGCGCGCCCTGTCATCTAGGAAATCCGACGTCGTCACCGACGCAAAGGAATAGGAAAGAACTTTGATCAGATCAGTCGTGCGCGGCACGGGCGCCGCGCTGCCCCGCCGAATCATGAAGAATGCCGATTTCGAAGGCATGGTCGAGACCTCCGACGAGTGGATCGCCCAGCGCACCGGCATTCGCCAGCGCCACATCGCGGGCGATGACGAGACGACCGCTTCGCTGGGGGAAGCGGCGGCACGTGCCGCACTTGCCAATGCGGGCCTCACGCCCGCCGACATCGATCTGATCGTGCTGGCGACCTCGACGCCCAACAACACGTTTCCGGCCACCGCCGTCGAGATCCAGAACCGGCTCGGTATGCATCACGGCTTTGCCTTCGACATGCAGGCGGTCTGTTCGGGTTTCGTCTATGCCGTGACCACCGCCGATCTCTACATCCGCGGCGGCCTGGCCAAGCGTGTCCTGGTGATCGGTTCGGAAACATTCTCGCGCATTCTCGACTGGAGCGACCGGTCGACCTGTGTGCTGTTCGGAGACGGCGCCGGTGCCATGATCCTGGAAGCGGGCGAGGGCGCGGGCACGATCGCCGACCATGGCGTTCTGGCGGCCAGCCTGCGCTCCGACGGCACGCACAAGGACAAGCTTTTTGTCGATGGCGGGCCGTCGACGACGGGTACGGTCGGCCATCTCCGGATGGAGGGCCGCGAAGTCTTCAAGCATGCGGTCGGCATGATCACCGACGTCATCGAGGCGACGTTCGCGCAAGCCGGAATCACTGCCGATGATCTCGATTGGTTCGTGCCGCACCAGGCCAATAAACGAATTATTGACGCTTCCGCCAAGAAGCTCGGGATAGCTGAGCAAAAGGTGGTGGTTACGGTCGATTTGCACGGTAACACCTCGGCTGCTTCCGTGCCGTTGGCGCTGTCGGTGGCCGTTGCCGACGGCCGCATCAAGAAGGGCGATCTCGTCCTCCTGGAAGCGATGGGTGGCGGCTTCACCTGGGGCGCTGTCCTGGTTCGCTGGTAAGTGCCGAACGGTCCAGTTTCGGTCCTTGACCTTGACGGATCAATTACTTAGGCTCTGCCGTTGTTGTGCCGAATTTTATGTTTTGAGCTGATGGGACGGTCGCATGGGGGGAAAGACACTTACGCGCGCCGACCTTGCCGAGGCAGTTTACCGGAAGGTCGGCCTGTCGCGCACTGAATCGGCCGAACTCGTCGAAGCGGTGCTGGATGAAATCTGCGAAGCCATCGTGCGCGGCGAAACGGTGAAGCTGTCGTCCTTCGCGACATTCCACGTCCGCTCCAAGAACGAGCGTATCGGCCGCAATCCCAAGACCGGCGAGGAAGTGCCGATCCTGCCGCGTCGGGTGATGACCTTCAAGTCGTCCAACGTGCTGAAGAGCCGTATCTTGCGCTCCCATCAGAGCGGCAAGGCCAAAAGCGGCAAGTAATCCTACTGCGCGGTTGAAAACCGCCACCGCCATGACGCCGGGCTTGAATATTGCTTCATAAACCGCTGAAATAAGCCCCGATTCGGCAGCTAGGCCGGATCATCGTCCAGCGTGAGGATTCGCCCATGGACAAGAGCCCCGACGCCTTTCGTACCATCAGCGAGGTCGCCGAAGATCTCGATTTGCCGCAGCATGTGCTGCGCTTCTGGGAAACGCGTTTCAACCAGATCAAGCCGATGAAGCGCGGCGGCGGCCGTCGTTACTACCGGCCGCAGGATGTCGAGCTGATCAAGGGCATCCGCCATATGCTCTACGACCAGGGCTACACCATCAAGGGCGTGCAGAAGCTGTTGCGCGAGAACGGCAACCATTTCCTGGTTGCCATCGGCAATGGCGACATGGCCGCCGTCGAGGCGATCTCGCAGCGAAGGCAGGCTGACCAGGTGCCGCTGACGTCGGCGGCCCAGCCGCGCAGCATGGACGACGAACTGGTCGGCCAGCCGCGCGTCAAACCCAGCCGTCGCTTTTTCGGCCTGGGCAAGAGCGACGAGGACGGTCCGGTGCAGCCGGATGCCTCGAAACTCTCGCGCGACAACAGGGCCTTGCTGCAGGAGGCGCTGTTCGACCTCCTGGAATGCAAGCGCCTGCTTGATCAGGTGCGCTGACCGCAGCCCGACGCGATAGTTCGAAACCGGAACCCGTCTTCCGGTGAGGCGTTACGTTTCCTTCTGCAAGTGAAGGAAACACATCATGGCATCATTTTCGACCCTCTCGGACATCGATCTCGACAGGCAGGTCGCGGCTCTCACCAAAGAACTGGCCAGTTTGAAGAGGGCTGTGGCAAGGCGAGGCGGCGCCTACTACGAGGACGGTCGCGATGCAGCCTTCGACACCTATTCCGATCTTGCGGGGCGTCTGCGCGACGCCATGCCGGCACTGCGCAAACAGGGCAGGGTGATCGAGAGGTCGGCCCGCGACCATCCGGCGGCTGCCGCTGCTGTCGGCCTTGTGGTGCTCGGTCTTGTCGCCAGTTTGCTGTTCAGCCGGCGCTGAGGCGGTGCTTCTGATGGTGGAGATAGCTGGCGCCGTCATTCGACGAACTTGGTGCGCCCAAATCGTGTCGAGCTAACGCGCCGCAATGCCAAGGGAAGACCGGCCTTGGACAGGAAGCCAAGGCCGGTCTTCTCGGTGGCAGTTTGCGGTGCTTAGGCCTTGTTTCCGATCACATGGTGGTGGTGGCGGTGATGATGGTGATGGCGGACATGGTGGCGATGATGATGGTGGTGACGATGATGCTTTGCCATCGGCGCCGCATCCGCACTCGTCGCGCCGATGACGGGCACCGTGAAAGCCAATGCAACTGCAAGCCCGAGGGCCGAGAGGAGGGACTTCTTCATGGATCGTTTCCTTTTGTTTCGCGGGCGCATATGGATCGGGGCGATAGCCCGGCCGCCGCGAATGGAATTACGCGCCTGAATTTTTTCGTCAGTATTTCCCGATTGTAGAATTTTGTTTCTGGACTGTTTCTGCCCAATCCAGCCTCCCGCCACCATGCACGGCAAGATCGAGAGGCGGCCATTGGCCGCCTGTCCGACTACATCGGCGGCACGACGCCGTTGGTTCCGACCACGACGCGGCTGGCGCTCAGTGCGCCGTCACTGCCCCGCTCAGCGGTGACAAAGACCGTCGCACCCGGCTTGAGGTCGCTCGGCGTCGCCGGCGCGAAGGTGACGACAGGGGTGGTGTCGGGAATCGAAATCTTCTTGGTCTGGCCATTGTCATAGGTCAGCGTGACGGATCGCCCGCTTATATCGGTAACGTCGGCGACGGTGCCGTTGGTCATCCGGCTGTTTGGCTGCAGGTCCCAGGGGCGGTCACCCTCGCCGGTGCCTTTCAGCGCGGCCGGAAAGACCACCACCTCCAGGGCGCCGCTGCCGCCATCCGCTTTCGAAACGGAGGCAATGCCGAGGAAATCGCCCTGCTTGATGTCCTTTGCCGAGGCGTTGGCGACGCCCGAGATCTTCCAGCCGGCCTTGAGCTTGATCGCGTCGGTATCGCCCTGGCGGGTTTTCACGGTGAGCAGCGTGGGCTTAAACTGACCACCGTGCCGCGCACACGCAGCGCGCCTGCGGCTTGGGCGGCGCCCGCGCCGGCGACGGAAAGGCTGGAAATCGTGCCGAGCACGACCATGACTGTCTTCAAGTTCATTGCAAATAATCCTTCCGGGAACGAACTGGCTGGAACCGGATGGTTTCACGCCAGCGACCCGGAGATAACGAAAGGCCGCGGCGAGACTGCCGGCAAAAGGCCAATCAGGCCTTCAAAACAACTTGAGAGCGACGTGTGCGCCAGAGGGCGCGCCAGGCACCCGGTTCACGATCCCGTGACGGCCATTTTGGCCCTTGGCAAATCGCCGGTGAGAGGGCATCTTCCCGACCGTCTCAGGCAACACTCCTCATTTGATCAAACTCTTTCAGTCATGGAGTTGCCAATGCCCCATAATGCGAAAAGCGAACCCCACTCCGAACCGGCAACCAACGGGAGCGGGCCAGATTACAACACCCTCAGAGCGATGCGGGAGACCCGCGGTTACAGCGTGGAAGAGCTTTCCCTGACATGCGGCCTGGCGGTGGACGAGATTGAGGATATCGAAAGCGGCAGAGTGACCGATCCGTCGAAGCTGCGTCGTATTGTGTCCGCGCTTCACCTTCCCCAGGAAGCTCTGATCACCCCGGCTGCGCCGCCGGCGGCGCAAGGTCGATCGCTGGCGTAGACCCGCACCAGGCATTCCAGAGAACCCGCCAAGGCCCTCTTGGCGGGTTTCTTTGTACCTGCCGCAGCGTCTGCTTCAGCCTGGCGCTTGCCGATTTGTATGCCGCGCGTGCTTATATGCGCGGCGGCCCCGGCTGCTGGACAGCAATCCGCCGTCCTTCAAGTTTTTGAACCATGGGTTTTTCGATATGAGCCTGGACTCCGTTCGTGCCTTCTTCGCCACCCACGCGCCTGATATCGACGTCATCGTCACGGAGGCGAGCTCGGCGACGGTGACCCTGGCGGCCGAGGCGCATGGCGTGCTGCCGGCGCAGATCGCCAAGACGATCTGCCTGCGCGTCGGCGACCGCACCATGCTGGTGGTGACCAGCGGCATCGCCAGGCTGGACAACCGCAAGTTCAAGGACCAGTTCGGCGGCAAGCCGCGCATGCTCGACGCGGCGGAAGTTGTCGAAGCGACGAGCCATCCGGTCGGCGGCGTCTGCCCGTTCGGCCTGCCGGCGCCGCTGCCGGTCTATTGCGACGTGTCGCTGCGCGAGTTTGACGAGGTGGTGCCCGCGGCAGGCGCCACCAATGCGGCGGTGCGGATCAGCCCGCAGAGGATGGTTGAGCTGATTGGGGCTGAGTGGATCGATGTGTGCCAGGGGTAGCCCAAGCCAGAGTTCAAGCGGCAGAGCACATGGTTGCCCCGATCCGAGATTTGGCCGGGCTGACCGAAGCATCTGGAGAGGCGGACTTCGGGGGCAAGTCCTGCTTTCAAATTTGGTCGGAGTGGCCGGATTCGAACCGACGACCCCTTGACCCCCAGTCAAGTGCGCTACCGGGCTGCGCTACACTCCGGACCGCGCAAAGCCCTATATTCTCAAGGGTTCAGAAGCAAGAGGCGAATTCGCTGAAATTGGTGAAATGGGAACAGATGGTGTCCCGGTGTGCCTTTGGTGACCGAAAGTCACACCGACAAATCATACCGCAAGTGCTGCTTAGGTTCCGGTCACCGAGGGCGGACACACTACGTGCTTTGTCTTGCCCTGGAAGGGCATAGCCTGCACCGCTCTAGGCTGCAATTGCCCAAAGAAGTTCAAGACTTCGTTCAATCGCCAGAATGTTCGAAGGAATATGTAGGCTACGAGGAAAGGGGAGCGCTGACGAGCTCCCCTGACGCTAGATCTGATCCGCGAAAATGATGTCGATGCACTACTGACCCATTCCAAACTTGTAGGTTAGCCGGGCCATCACGGCATCGACCTTTGCCTCTGTGCGATAGGTCTCGGGATTGTCGCCGAGAGTGCCATCATCGAACACGTTGTCGCCCGTGCTCGTCTTATGGCCGAGGTCAACGTGGGTGTAGTCCACGCCAAGCGAGAGGTTGTTCGTAAGGGCATAGTCGATGCCAGCGCCGAGCGCATAGCCGTTCTGCCACTCATTCTTTTCGTAGGTCACCAGGGCGTCGTTGTCTCGGGCGCGGAAATCCACCTTGCCGCCGGCATAACCAGCCTTGGCATAGATCAGCACGCGATCGAAGGCGTAGCCGACGCGGCCGACGACCGTGGCATAATTCGAGATTTTGGCGGTCTCGGTGTCGCTGTCCGGGAAATAGGGGCTGGTGATGGTCTTGCGGATGCCCGTTGCCGTCCAGGTCGCTTCGCCGCCCAGAATGAACTGTCCCCACTGCCATTGCGCGCCTGCATGGATACCGCCGGCTACGCCGGCTTTGTTGAAGTCAAATCCTTCTGTTCCCGCCGGAACGAGGTCGGTGAAGAACCCACCGTTTGGCTCGGTCATATCCGTTGCCGTGATGTCACCATTGGCAACGCCGAGATGGCCGCCGACATAGAGGCCGCTCCAGTCATAGGCCGACCCCGCAACCGGGGCCAACATGTCTGCTGCTGACGCGGTGCTTGCCGACAGGGCGGCAACCGCGAGAACTGCTAAGAATCTATTCACGTATTTCTCCCAACCCAAGTAATTCCCTCGGGAACAACAATAGCCGGGAGCGAAATGAAATTATGTGATGTTTTTGCCACAACCGCATATTTTTGCCATGGACCAACCGTCCGTCGAGCACTCGATCTACACTGGCCTGACGCTTCAAAACGCAAATGAAGCCGAGTAAAGCGCATGTAGAGCGCCTAGTCAGGAAATCCATCAGAAACTTCGTATTCGGGAAGCTCTCGAAGCTGTCTTCGTCGTGATGTAGAGCGGGCCGGATCTCCACCGAAGGCCAACGTGAAGCCCTCTCACTCCCGCGACTTTTATGCCGGTGCCGGCGAGCCCTGTAAGGCAGGCCGCAACAGCAGTTGATGCCTGTATTCCAGCGCGATGGCGCCCCAGATCAGGCCGAGCAGCAGGTAGACATGGCGCCAGTGGTCGATGTCGATGAAGGTGCCGAGCCCGATATTGCCGATGAAGGCGACATAGGCGCACAGGAGATAGGGCTGCCACGGCCGGTCGCGCAGCAGGATGCGGAAGCCGGCTGCTATCGTCCATAAGACGAGCGCCAGGAACGACACGAAGCCGAGCCAGCCATAATCCATCAGCATCTTCAGCCAGATATCGTGGGTGTCTTCACCGAAGATCGTGCCGAAGACCAGCGGGCCGATGCCGAACGGATGCTCCATCGCCATCTGGAAGCCGATGCCGTAGCGGGCGAAGCGGCCGAGGCGGGCGGTGTCGTAGCTCTGTTCGAGATGGGCACGGTTGGAAAACATCTCCGACACGCCGGGCAGCTGCAGGATGACGATCATGGCGACGACCAGCAGTGCCAGCGCGGCAATCGTCATCACCACCACGCGCAGCCGGAACATGCCGCTGGCGCTTTGCAGGAACAGGCAGCCGGTGAGCAGGACGGCCGAGACGGCGAACATGCCCCAGGCGCCGCGCGAGAAGGAAAAGAAGATGCCGGCGGTGATGATCAGCAGTGGCACCGCCAGCAGCGGCATGCGCGTCACCGGTCCGGTCAGAAGCAGATAGAGCAGATAGATGCCGGGCAGCACCAGGAACGGTCCGAACACGTTCGGATCCTGGAAGGCGCCGGCGGCACGATCGTATTTGGTGAACATCTCGGCGCCCGGAAAGGCGTGGAAGTAGCCTGCAATGCCAAGCAGCGAGGTCGCTACGGCCGAAACCACATAGGCAATGAAGATCAATCGGTAGAGGTTCGGCTGTACGGCGGTGATCGATGCGAAGAACACTGCGCTGAAGGCGAGAAACAGCGAGACGGCGAGATAGAGCGGCGTGTTGGCGAGGTCCGCCATCTGCGTCATGGAGATCATGCCGCCGATGTTCATCGTCACCAGCAGCACCAGCAGCGGCGTTGCCGCGCGGGAAATCCGCAAGCCGAAAAGCGCCCAGATGGCGATCAGCCCGGCCATGTAGAGCTCATAGGGCGCCGGCTCGCTGATGACGAAGCCGGACAGCAGAATGCCGAGGAAAACCGCGCCCGACGAAATCAGCGCGACCAGCTTGGCGTTGACCACGGCCTGCGGCAGATCATGGGCGATCGCGCTCAATAGGCGTTTTCCGTGTTGAGCAGCCGGAGCGGCGTCAGGAACAGGATCCGCAAATCGAACAGCAGCGACCAGTTCTCGATGTAGTAGAGATCATACTCCGTGCGCATGCGGATCTTCTCGTTGGTGTCCATCTCGCCGCGCCAGCCATTGATCTGCGCCCAGCCGGTGACGCCGGGCTTGACCTTGTGGCGGGCGAAATAGCCGTCGACGACCTCGTTGTAGAGCAGGTTATGCGACTGCGCGGCGATGGCGTGCGGACGCGGGCCGACCAGCGACAGCGAACCCAGAAGCGAATTGAAGAACTGCGGCAGCTCGTCGATCGAGGTCTTGCGGATGAAGCGGCCGACGCGGGTGACGCGCGGGTCGTTCTTGGTCACCGTCTGCTTGGCGGTCGGGTCGGCCTTGTCCGTATACATCGAACGGAACTTATAGACCTCGATGATCTCGTTGTTGAAACCGTGCCGCTTCTGATGGAACAGCACCGGACCCTTGCTGTCGAGCTTGATGGCGATGGCGGTCGCCAGCATCACCGGCGAGAACACGACGATGCCGATCAGGCTGAAGACGATGTCGAAGGCGCGTTTGGCGACCGAATCCCAGTCGTTGATCGGCTTGTCGAAGATATCCAGCATCGGCACCGCGCCGATGTAGGAATAGGCACGCGGGCGAAACTGCAGCGCGTTGGAATGCGCCGAAAGCCGGATGTCGACCGGCAGCACCCACAGCTTCTTCAGCAACTGCAGAACGCGCGATTCGGCGGTCAGCGGCAACGATACGATCAGCATGTCGATACGCGCGATGCGGGCGAACTCGATCAGTTCCGAAATGGTGCCGAGCTTGGGGTAGCCGGCGACGATGGGCGGTGAGCGCTTGTCGCCGCGATCGTCGAAGATGCCGCAGATGCGGATATCGTTGTAGGGCTGCTTTTCGACCGAGCGGATCAGGATTTCCGCCGCCTTGCCGCCGCCGACGATGACGGCGCGCCGCTCCATGCGGCCATCGCGCGCCCAGGCCCGGATCAGCTTGGACATCACCAGCCTGAGGCCGAAGATGAGAACGAAGCCGATGACGAACCAGCTGCCCAACAAAAGGCGCGAATAGTTTTCCGACATCTTCATGACGAACGCCGTCAGCGCCATCAGGGCGAAAGTGCCGGCCCAGACCAGCAGCACGCGGCCGAAATTGGCGATCGGCCGCATCAGGGCGACGATCTGGTAGCAGTCGGTGACGTCGAGCAGCACCACGGCAAGGAACGACGCGGCGGCGATCGTTACCGGATACTGCCAGGCGAGATAATTGAAGAACCCGACATAATGGAAATAGACGGCGAGCCCGGACAGGAACAGCAAGCCGAATTCGACCATGCGCAGGACGCCGCTGACCATGATCGGCGACATCGTATCGCGCCGGTACTGCGAGGCGACCTGGCGCGCGACATCGTTCATGCCGCTTGGCGTGTCGCCATCGGCCGGGCCGTCGAATTTACGCACCGCCTCTGCTGAAAAGCGGCGCGCGGGGTCGATCTCGTTCATGAGGGCTTTCCGCAAGCTTCCCCACGGTGAATAGCAAAAGAGAGCTAAGAAACCCTTGAAACAACATACGGCTTTGGAACGGCTTGGTCCTGCGCCTACCTGTCGAGCGCGGCGAAATAGGCGTTCTCGATGTCGGCGGCCATCACATCGGCGCCGAAGCGTGCCTTGAGGTCGGCCCCATCCGGCATCAGGTCGCGATAGGCGGCCGGGTCGGCCAGCGCCTGGCTCATCCTTTCGGCGAGCTCGATCGGGTCAGGTCGGATCAGGGCAGGGGAACCGGTGTCGAATATCTCCGGAATGCCGCCGACCGCTGTTGCGATCATCGGCTTCCCCGCGGCAAGCGTTTCCAGGACGATATAGGGCATAGCTTCGGCGCGCGAGGGAACGATGATAAGCGCGGCAAGGGCAAAGGCCTCCCTGGCCGGCATCGGCGGCAGGAAGCGGACATGGCGCTCGAGCCCGAGGCGTTTCACCTGCCCGTGGTAACGCGGAAGGTCGTCGCCGTCGCCGACCATCACCGCGGTCAGCGCGCGGCCGAACCGTGGGCCGGCGAGCGCCAATGCGTCGATGAAGATGTCCGGCCCCTTCAGGTCGCGCATCATGCCGATATAAAGCAGGTCGGCTGCGTCCGGGGCGGTGATCACCGGCTCGAATTCTGTGGCGCGCAGGCCGTTATAGACCAAGGTGTTGGGAATGGGCGGCTCGCCGACCTTGTGGCGATAGGTCCGCCGCTCATAGTCCGAGACAAACAGCAGATAGTCGGTGAAACGAGCCATGAAGCGCTCGAGCGCGAAGAACAGCTTTCCGGTGGTCGTGTTCTCGTCATAGTGGAGGGAGCCGCCATGCGGCGAATAAAGGCGGGCTACGCGAGACCTTGATACCCGCAACAACGAGCCGAACAGACGGGCATAGGCGCCACCCTTGGCGCCGTGCCCGTGCAGTACGTCCGGCCGCAATTCCTTGATGATCCTGTACGTGCGCCAGGCCGAGGCAAGGTCGCCGGGACCGACGTGGCGCTGCATCGGCGTGCGATGAATGCCGAGCGCCAGCATGTTCTTCATCTGCTCGAACAGATGTTCCTCGAACGCGCCGCCCGTCGTCGAATCGCAGACGATGCCGACGGAATGCCCGGCGGCGACCTGCGCCTCGGTCAGGTCGCGCACATGCCGGAAAATTCCTCCGACGGGTGAGCGAAAGCAATGGACGATCCTGAGCCTGTCCGCCACTTGGTATCTGTCAGAACAGGCGTTCGCGGACGTAGACCGTATCGCCCGGCAGCAGCGGGTCGGAGGTGACCACGCGGCCGGTCATCACCTTGCCGTTGATGTCGCGGGTGATGTCGACGCTTTCCTGGTTGGCGCGCGGCGTGAAGCCGCCGGCAATGGCGATTGCCTTCTGCACCGTCAGGCCGGGGACGTAAGAGTATTGGCCGGCGGCACCCACTTCGCCCATGACGAAGATCGGCCGGTAGCGGTCGATCTCGACCGAAACGTCGGGATCGCGCAGATAGCCTTGCCGCAATTTGTCGGCGATCTCCTTTTCCATCTGCTGCGCGGTGTGGCCGCGCGCCGGTATGGCGCCGACAAGCGGGAAGGAGAGATAGCCGGATTGATCGACGCTGTAGGTGTTGGTCAGCCCGTCCTGCTCGAACACGGTGACGCGGACGCGATCGCCGGCGCCAAGACGGTAGGGCTGATCGAGCACCTCATGGAAGGCGGCCGGCGTCGGCCGGTAGCTGGAACAGCCAGCCAGCATCGATACGGCAAGCAGCGCGCGAAACAGGGAAGCAGTGCTTTTCATGACCGGACAAGTACCTTCGACTGGGCCGCTGCGGCGTCGCAGCAAACATCAGGGATCGAGGCCCGTTATCATCCTGTTAGGGTTAATGGCCGGTAAAGGGAGCGGCCGACACGTGGCGCATCGGCAAGAGTTTTTGCGATTTCTGGCGGTTTTGTTTGTCGCCCGCCAGTAAACCCTAACGGAAACTTACCGCGATCTTAACGGCTGAGTTACCATAGTTGTTTACGGTGCGTGCTGACCCAGTATCGGAGTAGGGATGCATGTCCGTTCAGTCCGCGGCCGCAGATGTCGATGTCGATCTCAGGCAGCTCTTCGCCAGCCTAGCGAGGAATTGGCTGCGTATAGGCCTCGTCGTCCTGTTGGCGACCGGGCTGGCCTTTGCTTTCGCCTCGCTGGCAACCCGGCACTACAAGGCCGAGACGCAGGTGGAGATCGCGCCGCGCGAATCCATCTACACGCGGCCGGCCAGCAACAACAACGACACCGACAAGCCTATTCTCGACGAGCAGGGCGTCGCCACCCAGGTCCAGATCATTTCCTCCAACGAAATCCTCAAGCAGGTCTCGCAAACGCTTGGGCTGGAAAAACTGCCCGAGTTCAATGAAGCGCTCGACATGTCGGCGCTGAGCCGCGCTCTGGTTCTGGTCGGCCTGAAAAGCGACCCGATGGAAATTCCGACGGAAGAGCGCGTGCTCAAGAAAATGCACGAGAAGCTCAACGTCTACGGCGTCGAGAAGACCCGCATCATTGCCATCGAGTTCTCATCGGAAGATCCCAAGCTCGCGGCCGCCATACCGGACGCCATCGCTGCCGCCTATATAGCGGGGCAAGGGGCGGCAAAGCTCGAATCGAACAGCGCCGCGGCAGACTTCCTGGCGCCCGAGATCGCCGACCTGCAGCGGCAGGTCAAGGATGCGGAGGCGAAGGTCGCCGCCTATCGCGCCCAGTCCGATCTTCTGATGGGTGGCAACAATTCGGTGCTGGCCACCCAGCAGCTTTCGGAACTGTCGAGCGAACTGTCGAAAGTGCGCGCCAACCGCGCTGCGGCCGAAGCGACCGCCGACGGTGTGCGCAGGGCGCTGCAGAATGGCGGTTCGCTGGACGCAGTGCCGGAGGTTCTGTCGTCGGACCTGATCCAGCGCTTGCGTGAGCGACAGGTCGAATTGCGCTCCAACATCGCCGATCTGTCGACGACGCTGCTTGGAAATCATCCGCGCATTCGCGCGCTGAAATCGCAACTGTCCGATCTCGACGCGCAGATCCGCAGCGAGGCCCAGAAGATCATGAAAGGCCTGTTGATGCAGGCCGAGACGGCAAAGGCCCGCGAGAACCAGCTCGTCGCCGACGTCAACACATTGAAAGCCGCTTCGGCGCAGGCCGGCGAACAACAGGTCGACCTCGACGCACTGCAGCGCGACGCGACCGCCAAGCGGCAGCAACTCGAACTCTACCTGACCAACTACCGCGAAGCCGCTTCGCGCCAGGACCGCAACTATCTGCCGGTCGACGCCCGGATCGCCTCGAAGGCGTCGGTTCCCTCCGAGGCCTATTTCCCGAAGGTGGGGCCGATCGTCGGCGCGGCTTTCGCCGCATCGCTGCTGATCATGGCCATCGTGACGCTTCTGCGGGAGCTGTTCTCAGGCCGCGCGATGCGGCCGGCGAGCGGTTCCCGTTTCGAACGGATCGATGAGGTGGCGATGCCCCATGTGGCGCAGGCGCCGGCCGCCAAGCCATCTGTCCGCCACGAGCCTGCCGTCTTCCAGGAACCCGTCATTCACCAGGAACTGCCTGAACCTGCGCATGAAGCCGATGCGGAGCCTTTTGCCACTGCGATGCCGGCCATGGCCGAGGCGCCGGATGTGGTCGCAATGCCCGCTACGGCGGCGACAGAGCAGACGGTTGTCGAGCCCGAACCGGCGCGCTCCACCCTGGGCGAGATCGACATCGAAAGGGCTGCCGAAAAGCTGATCTCAAGCGGTGCGGCGCGCGCCATATTCGTCTCGCCGGAAGGCGACGAGGCGGCTGCATCGGCGATCCTGGTGGCGCGCGAAGTCGCCGACGCCGGGCTGCGCGTGCTGTTGCTGGACCTCACCGCGTCGGGGGCCGCCTCGCGGCCGATGCTGGACAGCGGACTTTTTCCCGGCATCACCAACCTGCTCGCTTCGGAAGCGCAGTTCAGTGACGTCATCCATGCCGATCTCTACTCGGACTGTCACGTCATTCCGGTCGGAACCGCCGATCCGGTCCGCGCCATGCGCGCCGCCGACCGGCTGCCGATCATCATGCAGTCGCTGACAACGGCTTATGATCTGGTCGTGGTCGAATGCGGACCAGCCGACGCGCAGGGCATCGGCCGTCTGACCGGCGACGCCACCGAGGTCTTTCTCTCCATGCTGGAGGCCGACGACGAGGTGACGCAGGCTGCCGTCAAGCTGATCGAGAACGGCTATCCCGACCTGACGCTGGTGACGCCGCTCGGCCACGAACCGCCCGGCAATCCGGTGCCGGGACGGCGCACTGCCGCCGCCTGAGAGAGCTGCGGATCGCCTGGCGGAGCCGTTCAGCGGTTCGCCCGATCTAGCCCAGTTCCAGGGTCGTTACGCCGAACACCCTTTGCAGGTCCAGTTCCGGGGCAGGCCCCTTGTACATGCGCGTGGTGGTGAAGGTCGGCGCAAAGCCGGCCGCATCGAGCGCAGTTATGAAACCGGTGTTATCGGCGGGGACGTCGATATGCAGCTCGCCGCCCTCACAGGCACCGGCCAGTCCCTCCAGGAGTTGCAAAGCGATTTCCATGTCGTCGGCAAACAGCGGGCCGATCTTGAAGCCGGATCGACACCGGCGCGCCACGCCAAAGCCAGTGACGCCGCGCGAACCGATTGCCGCCAGCCCATGATGCGGTTCTTGCAGCCATCGCTGCAGGAAGGCCCGCCGCGGCGCCGGAAAACAATGGGCGTCATAGGCGACGACATCGGACAGGAGTTGCGTTGTAATCGTCCGCAACCCATCGGCCCTGGCCGCCGGGCCTGCCTTGCGCCCGGTGAAGCGGATGGTCTCGTAGGCCGGCGCGAAGCCCTTGCGCCGGTAATTGGCCTGCTGCTCGGCGACGCCGTCAAGGCCGACGGTCCGGCCTGCAAGCCTTTTCATGCCGGCGTCCCACACCGTCTTGCCGTAGCCCATGCCGCGCATGTCAGGCCGGGAGATGTAGAGGCCGATGAAGCCGAATTCGCTGCCATAGGCCACGGCCGAAATTGCCGCGACCATGTCGTCGCCGACAAAGGCGCCGATGAAGCCTTCGGGGTCCGCCGCCTGGAGCATCGCCGGGTCTTCAAGACCTGGGTTCCAGCCTTCCGCGGCTGCCCAGTCGACGAGAAGCGCCAGTTCCTGCAGGGACAGTGTGCGGATGATCGGCGTCATTGCGTTAGCTATCTTCTTCCGAGGGCGCCGCCTGGCCGGCGGCTTTGCGGCGCAGTACCTTGGTCAGCTTCCAGATCGTCGGGCTGTTCTTGACGAAGGCTTTCAGCCGCGCGCCTTGCCGAAGCGTCAGCGCCAGCATGCGGCCCTTCACGGTCAAGGGGACCAGCACTTCGAAATGCCGCGTTTCGATATCGCACCACAGCCGCTTGTAAGGCTCATCTCCTACCGAAAAGTCATAGACCTCGAAACCGGTCTCGCAGGCTTCCTGGATGTTGTCGAAGAACAGGAAGTCGCCGGGGCTGGCGTGCCCGAGATCGTCCTCGGCGATCGCTCCGAATTCGCAGATCAGGCGTTTGCCCGAGCGGCTTGAACCGGTAATGGCGCGCAGCTTACCGGCAACCTCGAGCCCGTGCAGCACGAAGGAAGGCTTGTCCTCGCTAAGTGCTTGCGAAAACAGCGCGCGGAAGAAGCCGCGCACCTGCGCGTCGCCGAAGACGTTGGCGATGCCCATCTTGCGGAAGCGGAGTTCCTTCATCTCGAAGAAGGCGTCGAGCAGCCTGTCGACCTCGTCGGGGGTGCGGGCCTCGATGCGCCGGTGGCTGCCGACGGTCTCGAATTTCCGGATCTGCGACCGGTGCTTCTTGCGTTTGCGTTTGCCGCTGGCGCGAGAAAGCAGCGCATCGAAGCCGCCGGCGAGATCGACGGCCAGCGACAGATTGGGGCTGGAAAAATGGTCAAGCGATGCAAGCGGATTGGCGACGCCGTCGAGATCGGGCAGCAACCGCTCGAGCGCGACCAGATCGATGTCCGGGCGTGCGTTGGCGATGGCCGCCAGCACCGATCGGAGGGCCGGCATATCCGCCTTGGCCAGCCAGTTCGGGTCCGCGGCGACGAAGTTGCCGTTGGCGTGACGCCCACCCATGAAGCGGGCGATCCGGAATGGTCCCTTGCAGGCAACCTCCAGCGCCAGCGAAAAAACCGGTTTGCCCTCGGCACTCAGCGTCGCGACGAGCAGGTCCGGTCGTGTCTCGGCCGCCCAGTTCAGGACCCAGGCAGCACCCTGCGCCGGACCAAACAGGGCCGAGCGGCAGAACTCGGCATAGGCCGCCAGTCCGTCCGTGGACGCCACCGAGATCGACAGGCCGGCACGGTCCCGTGGCAAGGCGCGCGACGATGCCTCGGTTGCCGCAAGCCGATTGCCGTCAAATGACGCAGTTGCGTCAACCATACCTCAATCCTTAGGGCGTATTGGTCGCGATTTGGGGGTTCGCATAGGCGCATTCCGTGCTTGGATCAGCCTAGGCGCAAAAGGTGAATGAATGATCGACGGCGGGGAGGCAATCCGGAAACTGGCGCTGAACGTCGCCCGCTATACCGGCCTTGCACCGCTGGCCAAGCCGTTCATCGGCGGCATTGGCGCCATCCTGATGCTGCACCGTGTTACCGCGACGCCGGAAAAGCCGGACAGCGTCAACCGGCATCTGAATATCGCGCCCGGGTTCCTCGATGCCATGATCGCCGACATGAAGGCGCATGGCTATGCCTTCGTCTCCATGGACGAAGCCGTCGAGCGCATCAAGGCGGGCGGCAAAGGCGGTCAGTTTGCCACGATCACCGCCGACGATGCCTATCGCGACAACATGGTCGAGGCGCTGCCGGTGCTGGAGAAGCACGGCGCGCCGATCACCATCTATGTCGCGCCCGGGCTGATCAACGGCACAGCCGACCTGTGGTGGGACGTTGTCGAGGACATCGTCAACGCGCGCGATACCTTGACGCTGACGCGGCCGAAGGGTCCGCTGACGATCGATTGCTCGACCCCCGCGAAGAAGCTGCAGGCCAATGCACGCCTGCACGCCTATCTCACCTCCGAAATCCGCGAGAAGGACCTGCAGGCGGTGTTGCGCGATCTGGCTCGCGCAAATGGCATCGACGCCGACGGTCCGCGCCTGCGGACACTGATGAACTGGGACGAGATCCGCCGCATCGCCGCGCATCCGCTGGTGACGATCGGCGCCCATACGATCAACCACAGCAATCTGAAGCGGCTCTCCGAAGCCGATGCCCGGCACGAGATCGGCGCCGTGCGCGCCATGTTGCTGGCCGAACTGGGCGAAGAGCCCCGCCATTTCGCTTACCCCTATGGCTATGCGAGTGCCGTAGGCTGTCGCGAAGTCGGCTTTGCCCGTGACGCAGGCTACACCTCTGCCGTGACGACGCGCCACGGCGTGCTGCGCGCCGAACATGCCGGGTTCCTGCATGCTTTGCCGCGGATTTCCGTCAACGGCCGCTATCAGAGCCTCGCCCATATTCGCACCATGCTGTCGGGCGTGACGACGCCGCTCGCCAATGCCGGCAAGATGGTCGTCACCATCTGACGCTGGCGGTTTCGCCTAGCGCTTGGCCCTCGGCTCCAGCATCAGCCATTTGATGATGCCCATTGCCGGCAGCACCCAGAGCAGGCCGCTGAGCAGGAAGAACAGGAAATGCACCCACGGACCCGACTCCGACAGCCGGGCGACCGCGAAGATCGATGCGACCAGCGCATAGATGATGACCAGCGCCACCAGCAGAAACATTCCGATCAGCTTTTTCAGGCGCAGGGGCATGGTTGGTCTCCTGATCGAGCATGCCGGAATTTGCACAGGCGGCCTGGCAGGCTCAAGGGGTAACGGCCTCGCATAGGCCTTGAGGCGAGACTGCGCAACCGGTGAGACGCGGCGCGACGGCGTGCCGCGCCGGATGGTCTTGCCAGCACGGGTGCGATGGTCCACCAATCCGCCAAATCAACCTGCCGGGACAAGATCATGGCTGCCATATCAGCTGCCGCGCCATACGTCGCCCGCGACCGCGACCTGCATAACCGGGCGCTGCTGCGCGCCTGGCTCTATGTGGTGCTTCTGGTGCTGTTTGCGCTGGTGCTGGTCGGCGGCGCCACCAGGCTCACCGATTCCGGCCTGTCGATTACGCAGTGGAAGCCGATCCATGGCGTGATCCCGCCGCTCAACGATGCCGAGTGGCAAGAGGAATTCCAGCTCTACCAGCAGATCCCGCAATATGCCGAGCTCAACAAGGGCATGGGCATCGAAGCGTTCAAATCGATCTTCTGGTGGGAATGGGCGCATCGCATCCTGGCGCGCAGCGTCGGCCTGGTCTTCGCCTTGCCGCTGCTGTTCTTCTGGGCGACGCGCCGCATCGAGCGCGGCCTGGGTCGGAAACTCGTGGGCATTCTGCTGCTTGGCGGCCTGCAAGGCGCCATCGGCTGGTGGATGGTGGCCTCTGGCCTGGTCGACCGGGTCTCCGTCAGCCAGTACCGGCTGGCGACCCACCTGACCCTTGCCGCACTGATCTTCACCGCCACCATGGTGGTCGCGCGCGGGTTGGCGCCGCATTCCGAGCCTGCCGCCGATAGGTTGACGCAGAGGCTGGCCGGCTTCATCGTGCTGCTGGCGCTGATCCAGATCTATCTCGGCGGCCTGGTCGCCGGGCTCGACGCGGGTTTGAGCTACAACACCTGGCCGCTGATGGACGGCAAGATCATTCCTGGCGATCTGCTGATCCTCGAGCCGGCATGGCGCAACTTCTTCGAGAGCCCGAAGACGGTGCAGTTCGTCCATCGGCTTGGCGCTTACACGGTATTCGTCGTGGCCTTGTGGCACATGATCGCCACGCGCCGGCGGCTGCCAGGCTCGACGCATGCGCGCCGCGCGACGCTGCTGTTTCTACTGGTGCTGGTGCAGGCCTCGATCGGCGTCGGCACGCTGCTCATGCATGTGCCGTTGCATATGGCGCTGACCCATCAGGGATTTGCGCTGATCGTGCTGGGCTTTGCCGCAGCCCATTGGCGTGGCACCAAGGGCGCCTATCCCTTGCCGACGGGAATAGCGCTCAGGGGCTGATCCCGAGCCGATCTACTGGGTCGGATCAGAAGCCTGCCCGCACCGCCCGGATCGCCTTGACGATCGACATTTCGCGATTCTCCTCGACCGCATTGTCGTCCTCGTGATGCCAGGACGCCGACAGGCATCCATAGGCAATGGCATGATCGAGGATAGCGGTCGGTGTCTGGCTCAGTGTTTTGGCAAAGATCTCGGCCATATCAGCGATCCGCTCCGGATCGAGGCAGAGATCGTCCCGGTCGAGCGGGTTGTAGAACATGTTCGCCGCGTCGAAGCCGGGATCGCCGAGCACGCCCTTCGGATCGATCGCCAGCCAGCCGCGCGGCCCGTGCAGGATGTTTTCGTGATGCAGATCGCCATGCAGGGGCCTGATGTCGTGCGGATCGGCCAGCAGCCGCTCGGCGATGACGGCTGCCTCGACATAGAGGCTGTCAAGGCCGGCGTCGCGATCGGTATTCGCCTTGTCGAACAGGCTGGCGAAGCGTTCCCGGAGCGGCTGAAGCTCGGACGGGTAGGGGGCTTTCCCCCGTGAAAACAGTTTTGCCATCAGCTCCGCCGCGATTGCGGTCGCGGCAAAGTCGCCCTGTTCGTCGAGAACCTGCTGCAGCAGGGTTTCACCGGCATATTCGAGCAGCATGCTGTGGCCGTCGCGGCCGAGCAGACGCACCGCGCCTTCGCCGCGCCGCCAGGCGAGATAGTGCTCTCCGCGCAACTCGTCGGCGACGTCATCGAAAGGCTTCAGCGCCTTGACGATCGCCGGCGATCCGTCTTCGCGCAATACCTTCCAGATGCGGCTCGAAAAGGTCTCGGCAATGAGTTCGGGCGCGCTGACTTTCCAGCGCGCCGGAAAGGCTGGCGTGTCCATCAGAGGCCGAGCATCAGATCCATGTTCTGGACGGCGGCACCCGAGGCGCCCTTGCCGAGATTGTCGTAGACCGCCAGCAGCAGGGCCTGCGCCCGTTTGTCGTTGGCGAAGACATAGACCTTCATCCGGTTGGTGCCGTTGTAGATCTCCGGATCGATCTCCGGCATGCGCTCCGAATGCGCATAGGGCGCCACCTCGACCACACCGCCCTTGATGGCGGCGAAATGGTCGGCAATCGCCGCATGCAGCTCCGCACCGGTCGGCACATGGTCGAGGCCGCCGAGTTGCAATGGCACCACGGTGATCATGCCTTGCGCGAAATTGCCGACCGCCGGCTGCATGATCGGATCATGCGACAGCCTTGCATAGGCCCTCAATTCCGGCACGTGCTTGTGCTGCAGGGTGAGGCCGTAAGGCAGGAATTCCGAGGCGTCCTCGCCCTTGGCGACGTAGTCCTCGATCATCGGCCGTCCGCCGCCGGAATAGCCCGAAATGCCGTTGACGGTGATCGGAAAATCGGCCGGCAGCAGGCCTGCTGTGACCAGCGGCCGCAGCGTCGCGATCGGTCCCTGCGGCCAGCAGCCTGGGTTGGCGACGCGCTTTGCCGAGGCAATCGCCTTTGCCTGGTCCTTGTCCATCTCGGCGAAACCATACGCCCAGCCCTCCGCCACGCGATGCGCGGTCGACGCATCGATGACCCTGGTGGTGTCGTTGGCGATCAGCGAGACGCTTTCCTTCGCCGCGTCGTCGGGCAGGCACAGGATAGCGACATCGGCGGCATTGAGGAACTCGGCACGTGCCGCCGTTTCCTTGCGACGCTCGGTGGGGATGGAAATGATCTCCAGATCACCGCGCTCGGCAAGCAGCGCCCTGATCTGCAGGCCGGTGGTGCCGTGTTCGCCGTCGATGAAGATTTTCGGTTTCATGGGTTGTTCAAATTCCCTGAGTTTTCAAGACTATATGCCCTGACCCTGAATCACTGCGGCACCATTGTGATTGCCGTTGTTCAGCTCTTCAAGCCGGGCTTTCCGTTCAGCAAGCAGACCGAGATATTGCATGGCCACCATCGAGCCGGCGATTGCCGTTATATCGGCGTGATCATAGGCCGGCGCAACCTCTACGACATCGGCGCCGACAATATCGATCTGGTTGAGCTGGCGCAGAGTCGACAGGATCTTGGCCGAGGACGGGCCGCCGGCAACCGGCGTGCCTGTGCCGGGCGCATAGGCCGGATCGAGGCAGTCGATGTCGAAGGTGAGATAGGTCTTCTTGCCGCCGGTGCGGTCGACAATGGCGTAGGCAATGTCGGACGCCCGCATCTCCTCGATTTCATGGCCATGGAGGATCTTGATGCCGAACGTGTCGGGCGCATGGGTGCGGATGCCGATCTGGATCGACCGGTCGGGATCGATGATGCCTTCCTTGACGGCGCGACCGACGAAGGAGCCGTGGTCGATGCGCTTGCCGTCGTCCGGCCAGGTGTCCTGGTGGGCGTCGAACTGCACCAAAGCGAGCGGACCATGGATGGCGGCATGCGCCTTGAGCAGTGGCCAGGTGACGAAATGATCGCCGCCGAGCGTCAACAGGAAGGCGCCTGATTTGAGGATCTTCGCCGCTTCGCGCTCGATCGTGCCGGGCGTCTTCTGATGGTTGCCCGAATCGAGCAGGCAATCGCCATAGTCGACGACCGCCAGATGCTCGAACAGATCGCGTGAAAAGGGATATTGCGGGTCGTTGTCGAGGATCGCCGAGGCACGGCGGATCGCCTGCGGCCCGAAGCGGGCGCCAGGCCGGTTGGTGACGGCGGCATCGAAGGGAATACCCCACACCACCGCATCCGCGCCCTTCACGTCCTTGGTGTATTTGCGCCGCATGAACGACAGCGCGCCGGAATAGGTCGGCTCGAACGCGGCGCCCGTTTTGGAACGGGCGGTGAAGGCGTTGTCGATGGTGTGGTTCGCCATTACGGATCCTCGTTTTTCATCGGGTTGCAACAACTACAGAACCGGCACGGAAGATGCCAGTCATAGCTTGGCGAGACGGAATGGCGCTGCCCGAGTGCCACGGCAAGACAGGATTGTATCATCATGACGCAGACCGCGTTTCTCAACCCCACCCGTGCCGCGGCGTCGACCCACACCGGCACGGTCGCCGGCGAACGCTTCCTGGTCCTCGATTCGTGGCGCGGCATCTGCGCGCTTCTGGTGGCGCTGTTTCACTTTCCTACCGGTTCGACGATTTCGCAAAGCGCCTTCATCGGTTCGTCCTACCTGTTCGTCGATTTCTTCTTCGTCCTTTCCGGCTTCGTCATCGCCAGCAGCTACGGCGATCGGCTCAACCAACCGGGACAGGTCGCGCGTTTCGCCCTGGTCCGTTTCGGCCGCATCTACCCGCTGCATCTGCTCATGCTTGCCGCCTTCGCCGGTTTCGAGCTGCTGCGGCTGATGCTGCCGCAATTGCACGGCACGGGGGCTGCCCCCTTCACCGGCGGCTTCGACCTCAACAGCCTGCTTGCCAATCTCCTTCTGCTGCAGGGTGTCGGCTTCGAGGATCAATTGACCTGGAATGCGCCGAGCTGGAGCATTTCGGCCGAGTTCTTCGCCTATCTCCTGTTTGCCGGCGTGGTCTTCGTCGCCGGCGTGCGCGCCTGGATATGGTTCGTCGCGGCCGCCGTCACCGCGCCGCTGTTCCTGCTCGGCTTCTCGACCCATCATATGGATGTGTCCTTCGATTTCGGCTTCATCCGTTGCCTGTACGGCTTCTCGCTCGGCGCCTTGCTGGCCTGGTTTCAGCATGATTCCATTGCAGGGGCGCGACAGGCTCTCGCCAGGGGCGGCCCGCGGATGGACTGGACCCTTGCCGAAATCGTCATGGTGGCCGTCATCGTGCTTTTCGTTTCGCTGGCGGGCGACAATGACTTCGGCATCGCGGCACCCCTGGTGTTCGCGCTGGCGCTGTTTCTGTTCGCCCATGAGGGTGGCTGGATCAGCGCCTTGCTCAGAGCCCCGTTCATGCTGACGCTCGGCGCGCTGTCCTATTCGATCTACATGGTCCACATCTTCGTCCAGGCGCGCCTGATCAACGTCGCGGGGCTCGTCGAGCGCAAGCTCGGCCTTGGCCTGATCGGCGACTTCATGCTGCGCGGCCAGCCTGCCACCGGCTTCGGTGCCGGCTGGACGGGGGCGGTGGCGATCGTCGTCATGCTCGCCGCTACCATTGCCGCCTCCTGGATCACCTGGCGTTTTGTCGAGATGCCGGCCATGGCGTGGTTCCGCAGGCTCTCGAAACGCATCTGACGCACCTGCTGCGAGTATTCCGCTAGCCGGCTTCGTTCACCCAGATGTCACGGGCGTCGCCTATCCGGGTGTCGATCCGGCAAGGAGCGATTCTCGATGCGGACCATCTGGCTGAGTTTTCTGCTTTACACGGCCGTGGCAGCCGCCTCTGGCCAGGCCTTGGCCGGCGAGACCCGCGCCAGACAGATCCTCGACCGCTTCGAGCATGCCAACCAATGGCGCGATCACGTCATGGTGGCTGCGCATCGCGCCGGCAGCATGCAGGCCGGCAAGACGCTCTACGCGGAAAATTCGATTGCCGCCGTGGAGGGCTCGATCGCCATGGGCGCCGAAATCGTCGAGGTCGACATCAGGCGCTCGAAGGACGGCGAGTTCGTCGTCATGCATGACAGCTGGCTCGACCGCACCACGACCTGCAAGGGCGAGGTGGTCATGTACACGCTGGCCGAACTGAAGACATGCCGGCTGGTGGTCGAGGGCACCGGTGCGGCGACAAGTGAAACAGTCTCGACGCTGCACGAGATGCTGATGGCGACCAGAAACCGCATCCTCATCAACCTCGACAACAAGCTCGACGTCGGCGCCCTCCCGGGCATGATTGCGGTCGCTCGCGGTCTCGGCATGGCCGAACAGGTCATCGTCAAGGAGAACCTGTGGAATTCACAACGGATTTCCACGGTCAAGGCCGCCATGGAGACCATTGGCGGCGGCTTCCAGTTCATGCCGATCATCGCCGATGACGCGGTGCATGACGCCGGTTTCGCCGGGACGGTCGACCGCGCCTTCTCGCCGCGCGCGATCGAGTTGATCAACTGGCGGGCAGGCGCCGAGACGCTGACCGAGACGGGCGGGCCGCTGTTCAGCACGCGCATGCGCGCGGCCGCAGTCAGGGGCAACTGGCACATCTGGGCCGACACCTACGCCATCGCCAACAAACCGGGCGGCTTCCTCGCCGGCGGCCGCGGCGACGAACTGGCGGTGCAGGCCAGCCTGCCGCGCGAAAGCTGGGGTTTCTGGGCCGATCGCGGCGCCACCATCATCCAGACCGACGAGCCGAAGGCGGCAATCGACTGGCTGGCCGCGAATGGTTTTCGCGTGCCTTATGCCGACGAGGCGCGGCCGGTTGAGCCGGCGAATACGGCGAGCATCAATTAAGCGGCGGCTGACGCTGCCAATCTCCCTCACGAGGGGGGAGATTGGTTAGCTTCAAGCCGCTAGCGCCACGCCGTCCAGTTCGCTAAGCGCATCCTGTGGCAATTCCAGTTCAGCCGCAGCGAGGTTCTCCCCGAGATGCCCGACCGACGATGTGCCGGGGATCAGCAGGATGTTGGGCGCGCGGCGCAGCAGCCAGGCGAGCGCGACCTGCATTGGCGTGGCGCCGAGGCGCGCCGCGATTTCCGACAGGGTGGAGGATTGCAGCGGGTTGAAGCCGCCGAGCGGGAAGAACGGCACATAGGCGATGCCATCGCGGGCAAGATCGTCGATCAGGGCATCGTCGCCGCGATGCGCCAGATTGTACTGGTTCTGCACGCAGACGATCTCGGCGATCCCCCGTCCTTGCGCGATCTGCGCCGGCGTCACGTTGCTCAGCCCGATGTGCCTGACCAGACCCTGTTGTTGGAGCTCGGCCAGCACGGTGAGCGGCGCTTCGATCGATCCCTCGGCGGGGCCATGGGTATCGAACATGATGCGTAGGTTGACGACATCGAGCACCTCGAGCCCGAGATTGCTGAGATTGTCGTGTACCGCCTGGGTGAGCTCTTCCGCGGAAAAGGCCGGCAGCCACGATCCATCCGCGCCGCGCCGGGCACCGATCTTGGTGACGATGACGAGATCTTGGGGGTAGGGCGCCAGCGCCTCGCGGATCAGCCGGTTGGTGACGTGCGGACCGTAGAAGTCGCTGGTGTCGATATGGTCGACGCCTTGCGCAATCGCCTCGCGCAGCACGGCCAATGCCGAGTCATGATCCTTGGGCGGCCCGAACACGCCGGGTCCCGCGAGTTGCATGGCACCGTAGCCGAGCCGCTTCACGGTGCGGCTGCCAAGCTTGAAGGCGGCGGGGGCGAAGGTGCCGGATTGTTGGATGTTGGACATGATTGATCTCCTTTGAGGAGGCAGAGATAGGCGCTGCCCAACCTCGTGATAATCCGGTACAATCCACACAGGCCGTGCGGAATGGCGAACAATGATGGACCTCAGCGATCTGAATGCTTTCGTGGCGGTGGCGCGCGCCGGCGGCTTTCGCGACGGCGCGCGTGCGAGCGGCGGCAGCGCCTCCGGCCTGAGTGAGGCGGTGCGTCGCCTGGAAGTGCAGCTCGGTGTCAGGCTGTTCAACCGCACGACGCGCAGCGTTGTCCCGACCGAGGCGGGCCTCAGCCTTCTGGAGCGGCTCGGCCCGGCGCTGTCGGAGGTGGAGGCGGCGCTGGACGTGGTGAACGGTTTTCGCGACAGGCCGGCGGGCTCGTTGCGTCTCAACGTGCCGGTCAGTGCTGCGCGGCTGATATTGCCCGACATCGTCCCTGGTTTCCTCGCCGCCTATCCTGGTATCCGGCTGGAGGTGATCGCCGACGAGAACTTCGTCGACGTGCTGGCGGCCGGCTGTGACGCCGGCATCCGCTATGACGAGCGGCTGGAGCAGGACATGATCGCGGTGCCGATCGGACCGCGCGTGCAGCGTTTCGCCACGGCCGCCAGCCCTGCCTATCTTGATCGCCATGGCCGCCCGCAACACCCGAGCGACCTGCTTGGCCACTCCTGCGTGCGTGGGCGCTTTGCCAGCGGTGCGATGCTGCCGTGGGAATTCGAGCGAGACGGCGAGGTGGTGCGGGTCGATCCGACAGGCCCCTTGATCGTGCGGATCGGCGGGGCGACGGATCTTGCCGTCGACGCGGCTATTGCCGGCACCGGCATCATCGGCCTCTTCGAGGGCTGGCTGCGCCCTTACTTCGACAGCGGCGCTCTTGAGCCCGTGCTCGAACCGTGGTGGCAGAGTTTTCCCGGACCGTTTCTCTATTATCCCGGCCGGCGCCTGGTTCCGGCCCCGCTGCGGGCGTTCATCGACTATATCAAGGGCGGCAAGGCCTGACCTGTTTCCGGCGCCGTCACCCCACCCGGCGCTCCGCGCCGACCTTCCCATTGAGGGGAGGTAGGGCGCCGCGCTCTTCTAGCTCCCCTTGATGGGAAGGTCGCGCCGTAGGCGTGGGTGGGGTGACTGCCGAGCCGCAAACAAAAAGGCCGCCCGGAGGCGGCCTTTTCGATTGTCTGAAGCTGCGAAGTGCTTAGCGCTTGGAAAACTGGAAGCTACGACGGGCCTTGGCCTTGCCGTACTTCTTGCGCTCGACGACGCGGCTGTCGCGGGTCAGGAAGCCGCCCTTCTTGAGCACGGCGCGCAGCGTCGGCTCGTAGTAGGTCAGCGCCTTGGAGATGCCGTGACGCACGGCGCCAGCCTGGCCGGAGAGACCGCCGCCGACGACTGTCGCGACGATGTCGTACTGGCCGGCGCGGTTGGAGGCGATGATCGGCTGGTTGAGGATCATCTGCAGGACCGGACGCGCGAAATAGGTCGCGAATTCCTTGTCGTTGATGATGATCTTGCCGGAACCCGGCTTCACCCAGACGCGCGCAATGGCGTTCTTGCGCTTGCCGGTGGCATAGGCGCGGCCCGACTTGTCGAGCTTCTGGACGTGGACGGGGGCCGCCGGCTGGGTATTGGTGTTGCCGGTGGCGGCGCCCAGTTCTGCGAGCGAGGAAAGCTCAGCCATCTTATGCGACCTTCTTGTTCTTGGCGTTCAGCTTGGCCACGTCGAGCACGACGGGCTGCTGGGCGACATGCGGATGCTCGGCGCCTGCATAGACGCGCAGGTTCTTCATCTGGCGACGGCCGAGCGGGCCACGCGGGACCATGCGCTCAACGGCCTTCTCGACGACACGCTCGGGGAAACGACCCTCGAGCAGCTGGCGCGCGGTGCGCTCCTTGATGCCGCCTGGGTGGCCGGTGTGCCAGTAATAGACCTTGTCGGTGAACTTCTTGCCGGTGAACACCACCTTGTCGGCATTGATGACGATGACGTTGTCGCCGTCGTCGACGTGCGGGGTGAAGGTCGGCTTGTGCTTGCCGCGGAGATGATTGGCGATGACAGTGGCCAGACGACCGACGACGAGACCTTCGGCGTCGATCAGGATCCACTTCTTCACCACATCCGCAGGCTTCTGCGAAAAGGTTGTCATGTTTTCTGCTCTCGGTTCTGACCTTCATAAGAGAAGGCGTTTCTTGTTGCTTGGATTGGCGAAAGGCGCTTGCCCGCCGCCAATAACAAAACGGCGGCCTTTGCGGGCCGCTGCTTCGTGGAGGCTTATAGGCGAGGGTGGTGACCGCGTCAAGGCGAACGAAAAGGTAGATATCAGGTAAAATGTAGCAAAAACAATAGCTTGAACAAAAGGTATTATTTTACCACATCATCATTCCGCTTCGGCGGGATCGAATAGGTGCCGGTGGCATGCGCCACCGTGTGTCCGTCTGGGCCGGCAACGATGTCGATGTCGAACACCATCAGGCTCTTTCCCAGCTTCAGGATGCGGCAATGGCCGTCGATCGGTCCTGCCTCGGCCTTGCGCACGAAATTGATGTCGAGGTTGACGGTGACCGAAAGCGCATCCGGCCCGGCATGGCTGAGCACGCAGACGTAGCCGCCAATGTCGGCCAGCGTGAACAGCGAGGGGCCGGACACCGTGCCGCCGGGACGCAAATGCCGTTCGCCGGCGTTGAGCCGCACGGTGCAGCCGCCCGGGAACACGTCGATCGCCTCGAAATATTTGAACTGCTCATTGAGCTGCGGATAGACGGTTTCCATCAGCGCATTGACTTGTAGCGCGGTCAGCACGGGCTTGAGGTTGGTCTGGGCGGGCATGTCTTAGTCTCTCGCTTTGCGCCAGGCCTGTATGAGCGCAGCGCGGCATTTCTGACAACCTTCGTCCCCTGGCGCAAGCGATCGGTGTTGGACGAAAGCTGATCCGATATTAGATAGTCTGGCAGCCCCAGCGGAATCGCGGAGAACCTTAGCCATGGCCGAAATCCTTGCCATCAAGCCTGCGGCCGTTGAGGGTCCGGTGGTTGCACAACTGGACAAGGGCGTGCTGCGCCTCACACTCGCCAATCCGCCTGCCAACGCGCTGTCGCTGGCGGTGATGGCGGCGCTGACGGCCGAACTCGAGCGCGCCAGGGCCGACAAGGCCGTTCGCGTCATCGTCTTGTCGGCTGCCGGCAAGGTGTTCTGCGCCGGCCATGATCTCAAGGAAATGACCGCGCGCCGCACTGACGCCGATCATGGCAAGGCCTTTTTCGCAGAGACGTTTGCCGCTTGTGCGACGCTGATGCAGGCGATCGTGTGTCATCCAGTGCCTGTCATCGCCGAGGTTGACGGCCTGGCCACCGCCGCCGGGCTGCAACTGGTCGCCAGCTGCGACCTGGCGATCGCTTCGCATGAGGCGACCTTCTGTACGCCGGGTGTCAACATCGGCCTGTTCTGCTCGACGCCGATGGTGGCGCTGTCGCGCAACGTCTCGCGCAAGCATGCGATGGAGATGCTGTTGACCGGCGAGACCATCGATGCGGCAACCGCCAAGGAATTCGGCCTGGTCAACCGCGTCGTGCCGCGTGAATACCTGAATCAGATCGTCACCAAATACGCGCAAACCATTGCTTCCAAATCATCTTTGGTGGTCAAGGCGGGCAAGGAGGCGTTTTACGCGCAGGCCGAAATGGGGCTGGCGGATGCTTACACCTATACCGGCCGGATCATGGTCGAAAACATGCTCGCGCGCGACGCCGAGGAAGGCATCGGCGCCTTCATCGGCAAGCGCAAGCCGGAATGGACGGACGAATAGGAGCAGCACCATGGAGCCGCGAATCTCTATCGTTACCATCGCCACCGATGATCTGGACCGCGCGGTGCGCTTTTACGAGGCTATGGGCTTGAAGCGGCATGCCGGTATCACCGACGGTGTCGCCTTCTTCCAGATGGGCGGCGTCATTCTTGGTCTGTTCCCACGTGCCAGCGCAGAAGAGGATTCCGGCATCGCCTTCGCCGCGGCGCCATCGGCGGTCTACCTCGCCTACAACACCCGCTCCGACGCCGAAGTCGACGACGTGCTCGCCAGGGCGGAAAAAGCCGGCGGCCGCATCGTCAAGCCGGCCGGCCGCGCCTTCTGGGGCGGCTGGTACGGCTACTTCGCCGACGCCGACGGGCATGTCTGGGAAGTGGCGCACAATCCGGCCTTTCCGATCGCCGAAGACGGCACGATTTCGCTACCTGGCTGATGGCCCATCGCAAGCAGCTGACGCGGCTCAAGGCTCCCTATCTGAAGCGCATCCTGCTCGATGCCGTGCGGGTCGAGGATTGGGAAAAATATCCATGGAACCTGCCGCTGTTTCGCGGCCACGACTTCGAACTCGAATTCACCACGCCGATCACCATCATCGTCGGCGAGAACGGCACCGGCAAATCGACGCTGCTCGAGGCGATCGGTGCGCTGGCCGGCTATGACGAAGCCGGTGGCGGCAAGGGATATAGGCCGGTCGACCATTCCAGCGCCATCGACAAGAGCGGTGCTGCGCTGGCAAACACGTTCCGTGGCCACTGGCTGCCGAAAGTCACTGCCGGCTGGTTCTTTCGTGCCGAATCCTTCTACTCCGTGGCCCGATATCTCGATCAGGCGGCACTGGAAGACCCTTTCAGGCCCCCGCCGCCGGACTTCCTGTCCTGGTCGCATGGCGAGGGCTTTATCCGTTTTTTCGAGGAGCGCTGCCGCAGGCAAGGCATCTACATCCTCGACGAACCCGAAAGCGCACTGTCGCCGACGCGACAGATCGAGCTGCTCAAGATGCTGCGGCGCATGGACCAGTCGGGCACCGCGCAAGTGATCATGGCGACGCATTCGCCGCTGCTGATGGCTTGTCCTGGCGCGCGGCTGTTCCGCATCAGCCGGTTCGGGCTCGATCCCACGGATTTCAGCGATACCGATCATTTTCGCATGATGCGCGACTTCTGCACCGATCCGCAGGCCTTTATGGAGGAAGCGCTGCGGGAGGATGACGCGTGAGCGCCGGCGATGATGACCTCAACTGGCGCGTCGAGCAGGCGTGCCGCGAAGGCTGGCCGGCGGCGACCGAGACGGTGGTTGATGGCTGGCTTCTACGGCGATCGGGCGGACGGATCCGGCGCACCAATTCGGCCAATCCCTTGCGCGGTAAGCGGGGCGTGCCTGATGCGGTCGTGGACGCCGCCGAGTCCTTCTACATCGGCCACGGCCAGACGCCCTTGTTTCGGGTTCCCGGCATCGCCGGCGAGCTCGAAGCCGCTCTCGACCATCGTGGCTACCAGCCGGAAGGCGGCACGATCCATCTCCATGCCGGGATCGGCGACCTGGCTGAAGTTCGCGATGAGCAGGTCACCGTTTTGAAGGTGCCGGGCGAGGACTGGCTCGCGGCGCGGTTCCGCATGGGAGCCTTTGACGAAGCCGACCGCCGCATCTTTCGCGAGATGACCGGGCTGATCGTCGGCGATCGGGCGTTCGTATCCTGTGACCGCGACAGCCAAATTGCCGCCCTGGCCTATGGTGTCATCCGCAATGGCCTGCTTGTGGTGGAATCGGTTGAAACCGATGGCCGTTTCAGGCAGCAAGGCCTGGGCCGCAAGACCGTCGGCGGCCTCATCGGCTGGGCGCGGCGGGCAGGGGCTCAGGCCGCATGCCTGCAGGTGGTGGCCGACAACACGCCGGCTCGCGCTCTCTATGCCTCGCTTGGGTTCAGCCGTGAACTTTACCGCTATCACTACCGCAGGAAGCCGCATGAACCACGATAGTTACGACAACAGCTACATCGCCGGCATCCTCAATTCGGTGAAGACCGTCGCCATGGTCGGCGCGTCCGCCAATGATGTGCGGCCAAGCTATTTCGTGCTGAAATATCTGCTGGCCAAGGGATTTTCGGTGTTTCCGATCAATCCTGGCCAGGCCGGCAAGGAGATCCTCGGCCGGATGACCTATGCGAGGCTCGCCGATATTCCGGAGCCGATCGACATGGTCGACATCTTTCGCGCGCCGGCGGCGGTGCCCGGCATCGTCGACGAGGCGTTGCGGCTCGATCCCTTGCCGAAAGTGATCTGGATGCAGCTTGGCGTGCGCCATGACGAAGCAGCCGCGCGCGCCGAGGCCGCCGGCATCAAGGTGGTGATGAACCGCTGCCCCAAGATCGAATATGGCAAGCTGTCCGGCGAGATCGGTTGGACCGGCGTCAATTCCGGCGTGCTGTCGTCGAAGAAGCCGCTGATGCGGTCGGGATTCCAGAGTTTCGGCGTGCGGCAGAAGTAGTGCACGTCGCTCAAAAGTGCGCAGCGGTTTTGGGATAACGACGTGCACCAAAAGCAAGGCCTGACGCGCGATGCGCCTTAGGCGCAAAATTATTCCTTAGGCCAGCGCATTTTCTCGGGCCTCGGCCGCAGATCGTTAGCCGAAGGGTATTTTCTTCTTTGCATTCGCGCTCATGCTTCGCCAAGAATGCCCGGCGATTTCAAGAGTTTCAAAAGGGAGGTTTTCAGTGACCCGCACGCCAGGTTTCAACACGCTCGCCGTCCACGCCGGTGCCAAGCCCGATCCGGCGACCGGCGCGCGCGCCACGCCGATCTACCAGACGACCTCCTTCGTCTTCGACGATGCAGACCATGCCGCGTCGCTGTTCGGGCTGAAGGCCTTCGGCAACATCTACACCCGCATCATGAACCCGACCCAGGCGGTGCTGGAAGAGCGCATGGCGGCCCTCGAAGGCGGCACGGCGGCACTCGCGGTCGCCTCCGGCCATGCGGCGCAGGTGATCGTGTTCCACAATCTGATGCAGCCGGGCGACAATTTCGTTGCCGCCAACAAGCTTTACGGCGGTTCGATCAACCAGTTCGGCCATGCCTTCAAGAATTATGGCTGGGAGGTGCGCTGGGCCGACACCAATGACATCTCGACCTTCGAAAGCCAGATCGACGACAGGACCAAGGCGATCTTCATCGAGAGCCTCGCCAATCCGGGCGGCACCTTCGTCGACATCGAGAAGATCGGCGACATCGCGCGCAAGCACGGCCTGCCGCTGATCGTCGACAACACACTGGCCTCGCCCTACCTCATCCGGCCGATCGAGCATGGCGCCGACATCGTCGTCCATTCGCTGACCAAATTCATCGGCGGTCACGGCAATTCGATCGGCGGCGCCATCGTCGACGGCGGCACCTTCGACTGGTCGAAATCGGGCAAATACCCGATGCTGTCGGAACCGCGCCCCGAATATGGTGGTCTTGTCCTGCACGAAACCTTCGGCAATTTCGCCTTCGCCATTGCCGCGCGCGTGCTCGGCCTGCGCGATCTCGGCCCGGCGATCTCCCCGTTCAACGCCTTTCTCATCCTGACCGGCCTGGAAACCCTGCCGCTGCGCATGCAGCGCCACTGTGACAATGCCGTGACGGTTGCCGCCTGGCTGTCCAACCACCCCAAGGTCGCATCGGTGAATTACCCCGGCCTGCCCTCAGACAAGAACAACGCGCTGCAGAAGAAGTACTCACCGTTTGGCGCCGGCGCCGTGTTCACCTTCGCGCTGAAGGGCGGCTATGACGCGGGCGTCAAATTCGTCGAGGCGCTCGAGCTGTTCTCGCACCTCGCCAATGTCGGCGATACCAAGTCGCTGGTCATCCACCCAGCTTCGACCACGCACCGCCAGCTTTCCGACGAGCAGAAGGTCAAGGCCGGCGCAGGACCGGACACGGTGCGGCTTTCGATCGGCATCGAGGACGTCAACGACATCGTCGCCGACCTCGAACAGGCTCTAGCCAAGGTCTGACCGATCATGAGCGAGTCAAAATTTCTTTCCATCGGCGTCGACGCTGTCGACGCCGAACAAGGTGCACCGGCGCCCGACCGGCTGATCTCGGGCGATCCCAAATTCCGTACCTGGAATGTCGAGGAGCGCGACGGCGGCCTCTATGCCGGCATATGGGAATCGACCCCGGGCAAATGGCGCATCGTCTATGACGAGTGGGAGTTCTGCCACATCCTGTCCGGCGTTTCGGTGATCGCGGAGGACGGTGGGCAAGCGCGCACCGTCAAGACCGGCGACAGCTTTGTGCTGAAGCCCGGCTTCAAGGGCAGCTGGGAAGTGCTTGAAACGACTCGCAAGGAGTATGTGATCAAGCTTTGATCTCGCGTCGCCATGATGCTCGCGATCGGGGGGGCAAACCGCTGTCCTGCCGAGCTATTTCAGAGGCAGAAAGAGTTCAACGACCACTTCGCGTAGCGGGCCCTCCGGGAAGTGGGACAGATGTCGTTGGCAATAGATCGGAAAGTCGCGTGCTTCCTCGCCGCTGGCCGGAAGCCATTCACGATAAAGATAAAGTGCTGCGGGTTCGAGATTGTTGGTATTGCCAGGGTAGCGCAGCACCGCGCAGCGCCCGCCGGGGATCACGCCAGCCTTCATCTGCCCGTCATTCGCCTCGATCGGCCGGTCTGTCCCGGCACAAATGTCCATGCTGTAGTCAGCCGGGACCGCGGGCTCCCTTTCGGAACGGAAGACGTTGAAGGTCGGGCTTGTCTCGGGCGACAAGCCCGCCGCCTTGCGCCAGGCGATGAACCGCTGGATGGTGTCCTGGAGCGTCGCCCGGTCTCCACGGTGCTCCATGATCGCCACCGGCGTTGTGGGCACATCGCGGATCGTCACGTCGTCGTGTTCAAAGATTATCTGCATAAGCGTGTTCCTTGCTTTTTCGAGGGGCCCGAAGGCCACGAGCCACGACCCCCAGTCGGGAGACTTCCGGAACGACGACGGCGATTGTCCGAACCGTTGCCGAAAGGCGCGGGCGAAGGCATCCGGCGCGTCGTAACCGGCATCCATGGCTATGTCGGTGACGCTTTGGGCGTCACTTTCGGCAAGTCTGTACGAAGCACGCTTCATGCGGGCGAGCTGGACATAGCGATGCACGGACACCCCGAAGGTGGACGTGAACTGCCGGTGGAAATGGTATTTCGAGAACGCCGCGACACCGCTCAACGCCTCCAGCCCCAGATCGTCATCCAGATGCTGGTCTATATGGTCTAGCACCCGCTGCATTCGGACTTGGTAGTTTTCAAGTGCGGCCTTCAACGTCTCTTTCTCCGTGACGACACCAGTTAGGCCTTTCCGGATATATCGCGCTCGACCGATCTTGCGATTTGGCATGGATCGACAGGGGCTGCCAGCAACGGCCTTCAGGCTCTCCCCCAAGCTTGTGCTGCCTGCGTATGACTATTTCGCTGGAACTGGCTGAGACAGCTTCCGGTGCCTTGTCGTGGAAGGGCATCGTGGGCGGTCCGGTGAGCCGACCTTGTGGTTGCTGCTGGCGCTATGGCTGGAATAGGCCGGCGCCCAAATCCGCGCTTCGTCAAAAGCCGACGGCGAGCCTTTCCAGCCCATGGAAGTGGTAAGTGTCGCGGAAGCTTGGCCTTTCGGCAAGATGCAGCTTCGGGTGCCGTTCGAACAGGGTTTTCAGCGACACCTGCAATTCTAGCCTGGCCAGCGGCGCGCCGATGCAGAAATGGATGCCGGCGCCGAATGACACGTTCTTCTGGTCCGGACGATCGGGCCGGAAAGCTTGCGGTTCGGCGAAGGCGCGCGGGTCATGATTGGCCATGCCCAGCAGCAGCCCGATCGTCTGGCCCGGCTGCACGACAATGCCAGGCGCGACTTCGATCTCCTGGTAGGCATAGCGCGTGAACATGTGCAGCGGCGCGTCGAAGCGCAGGCATTCCTCGACCGTTGCCGCGGTCGCTTCGGGTGAGCCGAAGAAGCGGCTGACATCGCCGCCTTGCATAAGGATCGAACGGACAGCGTTGCCGGTCTGATGCACTGTCGCTTCATGACCGGCATTGAGCAGCAGGATCGCCGAGGACACCATCTCGTCCTCCGACAGCTTTTTGCCGTCCTCCTGCGCCGAGATCAGCAGCGACAGCAGGTCGTCGCCAGGGTTCTTGCGTCGCTCGGTGACATGGAAACGCAGGAAATCGGCAAATTCGCCCGCGGCGCGGTTGGCCGTCTCTTCGATCGCGCGCGTGCGGCCATGCATGTACATGGCAACCATCTGGTGCGACCAGTCGAGCAGTTGCGGCCCCATGTCGACCGGCACACCGAGCATTTCGGCAATGATGGTGATCGGCAAGGGCGCCGCGAAGGCAGGCAACAGGTCGACCGTCTTGCCTGGTTCGAAACGGTCGATCAGCTCGTTGGCCAAAGCCTCGACACGCGGCCGCAGCCGTTCGACCTGACGCGAGACGAAGGCGCGGTTGACCAGTGTTCTCAGCCGCGTGTGCACCGGCGGCTCCAGTTCCAGCATCGAATTGGCTTCGACGCCGTCGAAAGCCCTGAGATGGCTGCGGTCCTGTCCGATACCGCGACTGTCTGGAATGCCGGCCGGATTCTGGCGGCCGAAACGGCGGTCGCGCAGCAGCCGGTTGACGTCGTCGAAGCCGCCAAAGCACCAGAAGCCGAATTCTTCCCAGAAGAATGCATTCGATAGGCCGTGGAGGAAAGCATAGGCATCATAAGGGTTTTGAAAAAAAGCCGGCTCGTGCGGGTCGAGCCGCAGATGTCGCGTGGCTGGATCAAAGGCCAGGGCAGGTGGCGTCAATTTGCTCATGCCAGACCAATAGCGCGGCTTGCCAGCCTGGTTCCAGACCGTATGTTGGCGCCCGCAATCCAATACGTTGAGCCAGCCGACCGGCTGCGGAAAGTCTGATTTGATGAAGGTGATCGTTGTCGGTGCGGGTATTGCCGGCCTCTCGACCGCGTGGTCGCTGGTCAAGGCGGGTCACAGCGTTTCGATCGTCGAGCAGGGGCCGATCCCAAACCCGTTGGCCGCCTCGGGCGACCACCACCGCATCATCCGCCGCGCTTACCGCGCGGGGACCGGCTACGGCCGGCTGATCACCGAAGCCTACCAGGCCTGGGACGAGATGTGGGCCGACCTCGGCGAAAACCATCTCGATCCCAGAGGGTTTGTCTGCATTTCGCGCGAGCCCGGCGACGAGGCCGAGGAATATCGCGAGGGCCTGGAAGAAGGCAATTTTCCGTTCGAACTGCTGGAGCCCGATGCAGCCGTGAAACGCTGGCCGTTTCTGGAAGCCGGGTCGTTTCGCTACGCCTATTTCTCGACCGAAGGCGGCGCCCTGCATTGCCGCAAGATCGCGTCCGGCCTGGCAAAGTGGCTGCGCGCCAACGGCGCCAATGTCTACGAAAACAGCAAGGTCGTCGAGGTCGACGCCGAAGCCGGCCACATCGTGCTCGAAAGCGGCGAGACGATGCAGGCCGACCGCATCGTCGTCGCCGCAGGCGCCTGGGTGCTAAAACTGTTTCCGGAACTGGACGGAGAATTGAAGACCTATCGAACCGCACTTGCCTATGTCGAACCGCCGGCCGACCTCAAGGCGGCCTGGCAGGCGGCACCGGTCGTGCTCGATGTCGGCGGCGCGATCGACGGCTATGTGATCCCGCCCTCCGGCGGCGCCGGCATGAAATTCGGTTCCGGGCTGCACAGGGTGCCGACCAGCGACGCCGACTGGAACGGTCAGCCGGTGGCGGGCGAGGGCGAGGCGATCCGCAACCTGTTTTCGCCGCCGATCGCCCGCATCGCGGAGTATCGCGTGACCGAGGTCGTCACCTGCGCCTACACTTTCACATCAGACGAAAAATTCATGGCGCATGGAAAGGGCAAATGCCTTGTTGTCTCGGCATGCTCCGGCCACGGCTACAAGTTCGGCGCGGCGGTCGGCAGGCGCGTTGCCGCTGCTGTCGGCGATGGGGATATCGCCGGTCTGAAGGCATGGCTGCGGGCGGAGGTCGCCTGAAACACGAGGCCAAATCCGCAGCGGTTCAATGATTGAGTTCGTCTGCGGCGGCAATGACTTCGGACACAATCGCCCGAACGTCATCCAAGGTCGTCCTGTGATTGACGAAACACGCCCGCAGCGCGAATTGACCGTTGATCGTTGCATTCGACAGATACACGCGGCCGCGCGCGATCACACGGCGCAGGATCGCTTCATTGTCCTTAGAGCGGTGACGGAAACAGACCGCGCTTAGCGATACCGGCGCAAGCTGCTCAAGCTCCGGCTGTGAAGCGATTGCCTGTGCCAGCATCTGGGCATGGTAGAGATCGCGCGCGATGGCTTCGCGATAGGCACGGCGCCCGTGATACTGCAGCGACATCCAGAGCTTCAGCGCACGGAAGCGCCGAGACAGTTCGATCGACTCTTCAAAGAATGCAAATGCTTCCGTTGGGTCTTCGCTCAATATCCTGACGTAGTCGTCGCTGTGCGAGAAAGTCGTGCGCGCAATGTCTGGGTGGCGATTGAGCAGGCAGCCGCAATCGAGTGGCTGATAGAGCCATTTGTGCGCATCGAGCGACAGCGAATCCGCCAAAGACAGTCCCTGGAACTTTTCCGGGACGGCCAGCGCCGCCAGTCCCCCATAGGCCCCATCGACATGCATCCACAACGCTTCCCTACGGGCAATGTCTGCGATTTCGGGAAGGGGATCGATCGCACCGGAGATGATGGTGCCGACCGTGGCCACGATGGCGATGGGCATGTTGCCGATGGCGCGGTCGGCGGCAATAGCCGCCTGGAGGGCATCCGTCCGCATCCTGAATTTGTCGTCGACAGGGATCAAACGGAGATTTTTTCTACCGATCCCCAACAGCGCGACGGCCTTGGGAATGGACATGTGCACTTGCTCGGAAGCATAGATCACGCACGGTCGCACGCCTGTTTCGTTGGCTGGCAGCTTCGCTTCCCGCACCATCGCCAGGGCCATGAGGTTCGCCGTCGAGCCGCCGCCGCACAGGCTGCCTGTAAATCCGGGGCAACCGACAGCCTCCGCCAACCATTCGACGACGGCGCGTTCGATCGATGTCGCAGCCGGTGCCGAGCGCCACGACGTCACATTCTGATTGAGCACCGCAGCCAGCAATTCCCCCAGCGCGCCGATCGGTTCGCCGGAGCCGACGACATAACCGAAGAACCTGCCGGTTGAAGGCCGCACATGCTCCGCTATCGACTTGAAATCCTGCAAGACTTCCCGACCACGACCGCTCTCCTGCCAAGGCCGCGAGAAGAGTTCCGTCGTCTGTTTGCCGCTGGTCGTGGGATACGTCCGACGTTCCTCGAGGGAGGCCCAATAAGCTTTGGCAAGCGCCAAGGCTTCTTCGGCAAGGTCTGACAATTCCTGATTGGAAATTTCCAGGTCGCGCATGCCCTCAGCCCAACGGAGATCCGCTGCGACGCAGGGTACGCCATGCTCGCTAATCCTGGCAATGCCTGGGAATATGCACCCGCCGCCAGCCCGATGAACCTTCGCGGACCAAGACGCGCCGCGCGACGGTCTGGTAGGAGGCGGGGACATCGATGACGCGCCTTTGTTCCGGCCGCACCAGCACCTCTTCGGCAATCCTGTCGTATTGCGCCGGGATGACGACGCGCCGCGTGCGTTCTGGCCGGATCACGATGGTCTCTGCGACGCGTTCGTAGCGCGCCTTGTGCCATACCTTGCACAGCACCTTGCGGCCATGGATGACGCGCCATTCCCAGGAATAGCCGCCGCCATCGACCCGGACCGTATGGTAGACGGTGCGGGTGACGGCCGGCACGACCTCATAGGTCACCTGTGCCGGGACGGTCATCACCACGCGTTCGCGGGTGCCGTAGATAGGGGCGATATAGTCGACCTGCTGACCGGGCGGACTGATCATCACGTCTTCATAGAGCGTGTCGTAGACGGCCGGACTGCGGACCGGCTCATAACATTCGACGGCGCGGCCGCCGGCCGCCGTCTGCGAAATCGTGCCGAGCACGGTCAGTCCGGCAATGGTGAAGCATGCGGTTTTCCCGGGCATGACACTCCCCCTGTTGAACTCTATGCATAGGTTCAACGTTGAATTGTAGAGGAAGCCGTCCCGGAAAAAAGCGGTTTCGGCGCATTTCGTTAAGTGACGCGGTTAAGAAACTGCTACGTTGCGGGGCCGGCGATGCGGCTCCGGACCCGCGGAAGCATCCGCCGCCGCGAATCCTTGGTCAGAAAGCTTGATTCGACTTACCCAGATGGCTAGGAGGGGTCGGCCTTGCACAAGGACGAGCCGGCATCCTATTTACGGAATAACGATCCAGAACCGATTCTGCCCGATCTGCCGGCATTCCCGGCGCCGGAATCCCACCGCGAGATAAGAGATACCTGATGAAGAACCCCGTCGAAACCTACATGAACCTCGTTCCGATGGTGGTCGAACAGACCAATCGCGGCGAGCGGGCCTACGACATTTTCTCGCGCCTCCTCAAAGAGCGCATCATTTTCATCACCGGTCCGGTCGAGGACGGCATGGCGACGCTGGTCTGCGCGCAGCTTTTGTTCCTCGAAGCCGAGAATCCGAAGAAGGAAATCAACCTCTACATCAATTCGCCGGGCGGCGTCGTCACCTCGGGCATGGCGATCTACGACACCATGCAGTTCATCAAGCCGGCCGTGTCGACGCTCTGCATCGGCCAGGCGGCTTCGATGGGTTCGCTGCTCCTGACTGCCGGTCACAAGGACATGCGCTTTGCCACGCCGAACGCCCGCATCATGGTTCACCAGCCTTCCGGCGGCTTTCAGGGCCAGGCGTCCGACATCGAGCGCCATGCCCTGGATATCATCAAGCTGAAGCGTCGCCTCAACGAGGTCTACGTCAAGCACACCGGCAAGAGCTATGAAGAGATCGAGAAAACGCTCGACCGCGACCATTTCATGACCGCCGACGAAGCCAAGGATTTCGGCCTCATTGACAAGGTCATTTCGTCGCGCGAGGCGGCCGAAGGGGCGCTGGCATAAAGGCAAGTTGGCAGTTGGATGGCACCATCACGCGCTTTTGGCGCGTCTTGCGGCATTTCGGCCACAATTGGCTGTTCCCTCGGGGGACAGGATTGCCTACGTTAAGGCTATGTTGAGTTTCGGCGGCTTAGCTTTATGCGGGGTTGTCGCGAATCATTGCCACGTTTTCTGATTTGTGTTTCGTACGGAATGCGTTGCGGGAGCCGGGACACACTGGCGGCGGCGGATTCCCGCGATAGATAGAGTATGCGCCCTTTCAGCCAGACCATCGGCGGGCGGCCATGAAAGGACATGAAAATGAGCAAGGTCGGCAACAACAGCGGCGATTCCAAGAACACGCTTTACTGCTCGTTTTGCGGCAAAAGCCAGCACGAAGTGCGCAAGCTGATCGCCGGTCCGACGGTCTTCATCTGCGACGAGTGCGTCGAACTCTGCATGGACATCATCCGTGAAGAGAACAAGACCTCGATGGTGAAGTCGCGCGAAGGCGTGCCGACACCGCAGGAGATCCTCAAGGTTCTCGACGACTATGTCATCGGTCAGCCCTACGCCAAGCGCGTGCTGTCGGTGGCGGTCCACAATCACTACAAGCGCCTCGCGCATGCCGGCAAGAACAACGATGTCGAACTGGCGAAGTCCAACATCCTTTTGATCGGCCCGACCGGTTGCGGCAAGACGCTGCTCGCGCAGACGCTGGCCCGCATCATCGACGTGCCGTTCACCATGGCTGACGCGACGACGCTGACCGAAGCCGGCTATGTCGGCGAGGACGTCGAAAACATCATCCTGAAGCTGTTGCAGTCGGCCGACTACAATGTCGAGCGCGCCCAGCGCGGCATCGTCTACATCGACGAAATCGACAAGATTTCGCGCAAGTCGGACAATCCCTCGATCACCCGCGACGTGTCGGGCGAGGGTGTGCAGCAGGCGCTCTTGAAGATCATGGAAGGCACCGTCGCCTCCGTGCCGCCACAGGGCGGCAGGAAGCACCCGCAGCAGGAATTCCTGCAGGTCGATACAGCCAACATCCTGTTCATCTGCGGCGGCGCCTTCGCCGGGCTGGACAAGATCATCTCGGATCGCGGCCGCAAGACGTCGATCGGCTTCGGCGCGGTCGTCGCTTCGCCGGAGGATCGCCGCACTGGCGATGTTTTCCGCCTGGTCGAGCCCGAGGATCTGTTGAAGTTCGGTCTCATCCCTGAGTTTGTCGGCCGTCTGCCAGTCCTGGCGACGCTGGAAGATCTCGACGAACCGGCGCTGATCCAGATCCTGACCGAGCCGAAGAACGCGCTGGTCAAGCAGTATCAGCGGCTGTTCGAGATGGAAAATGTCGACCTGACCTTCCATGAGAACGCTCTTTCGGCGATCGCCAAGCGCGCCATTGAGCGCAAGACCGGCGCGCGCGGCCTGCGTTCGATCATGGAGGCGATCCTGCTCGACACGATGTTCGAGCTTCCCGCACTCGAAGGCGTGCGCGAAGTGGTGATTTCGGAGGAGGTGGTGACCGGCAGTGCCCGGCCGCTCTACATCTACTCCGAGCAGAAGGAAAAGAAGGGCAATGTCAGCGCCTGACATGAGCCCGCAGCGAAATTCTGAAACGGCGCCGCAAGGCGCCGTTTTGCTGTCGCACAGCGGTTTTGCGCGGCGTACGGGCTGGCGTCGCAAATGTGTCACTCGCGGACGGGTTGGGAGTGCGGATTTGGACACGCCCCTTGATCTTTGGGGGTCGTGCATCCAACTAACTGGAGAAGGCCGAGGTGCCCGATTTCTGTGCTGTAAAACTCCCGTCACAAACGGTGGTAGGCGGAACGATCCCCGGTCGTTAATATAAGATTCGCGGTTGGCTCAATTAGCGGCCGCGACATGAAAGGTTGGACAATGGCCAAAGTATCCAAGGCACCCAGCGACGGCGTCTTCGCAGTTCTCCCACTGCGCGACATCGTGGTGTTCCCGCACATGATCGTTCCGCTCTTCGTCGGGCGTGAGAAGTCGATCAAGGCGCTGGAAGAGGTGATGGGTCAGGAAAAGCAGATCCTGCTTGCCACCCAGATGAATGCCGCTGATGACGATCCCGAGCCCGATGCCATTTTCGACATCGGCACGCTCGCCAATGTGCTGCAATTGCTCAAGCTGCCCGACGGCACCGTCAAGGTTCTGGTCGAAGGCGCTTCGCGTGCGAAAATCGTCTCGTTCACCGACCGTCCCGATTTCCACGAGGCCCGCGCCGCGGCGCTGGTCGAGCCGGAAGAGGAAGAGGTCGAGGTTGAGGCGCTGGCGCGTTCGGTCGTCACCGACTTCGAAAATTACGTCAAGCTGAACAAGAAGATCTCGCCCGAAGTGGTGGGTGCTGCCAGCCAGATCGACGACTACTCCAAGCTCGCCGACACGGTTGCCTCGCATCTCGCCATCAAGATCCCCGAGAAGCAGGAGATGCTGGCCACGCTCTCGGTCAAGGAGCGGCTGGAAAAGGCGATGGGCTTCATGGAAGCCGAAATCTCCGTCCTGCAGGTGGAGAAGCGCATCCGCTCGCGTGTCAAGCGCCAGATGGAGAAGACGCAGCGCGAGTACTACCTGAACGAGCAGATGAAGGCGATCCAGAAGGAACTCGGCGAAGGCGAGGACGGCCGCGACGAGGCCGCCGAGATCGAGGCGCGCATCAAGAAGACCAAGCTCTCCAAGGAGGCCCGCGAAAAGGCGGAAGCCGAGTTGAAGAAGCTCCGGACGATGTCGCCGATGTCGGCTGAATCGACCGTCGTGCGCAACTATCTCGACTGGATCCTGTCTATCCCGTGGGGCAAGAACTCCAAGGTCAAGCAGGACCTGGCTTTCGCGCAGAACGTGCTCGATACCGACCATTTCGGCCTCGACAAGGTCAAGGAGCGCATCGTCGAGTATCTCGCCGTGCAAAGCCGCCAGAAGAAGCTGAAGGGGCCGATCCTGTGCCTCGTCGGCCCTCCCGGTGTCGGCAAGACCTCGCTCGGCAAGTCGATCGCCAAGGCGACTGGACGCGAGTTCATCCGCATGGCGCTGGGCGGCGTGCGTGACGAGGCCGAGATCCGTGGCCACCGGCGCACCTATATCGGCTCGATGCCCGGCAAGGTCATCCAGTCGATGAAGAAGGCCAAGAAGTCCAACCCGCTCTTCCTGCTCGACGAGATCGACAAGATGGGCCAGGACTTCCGTGGCGATCCGTCATCGGCGTTGCTCGAGGTCCTCGATCCGGAACAGAACTCGACGTTCATGGACCACTACCTCGAGGTCGAATACGATCTGTCGAGCGTCATGTTCGTGACGACGGCGAACACGCTGAACATCCCGGCGCCCTTGATGGACCGCATGGAGATCATCCGTATCGCCGGCTACACCGAGGACGAGAAGATCGAGATCGCCAAGCGGCACCTGATGCCTAAGGTGATCCGCGATCACGCGCTGCAGCCGAAGGAGTTTTCCGTCGGTGAGGACGCGATCCGCGCCATCGTCCAGACCTACACCCGTGAAGCGGGCGTCAGAAGCCTGGAGCGCGAGCTGATGAAGCTCGGGCGCAAGGCGGTGACCGAGATCCTGAAGACGAAGAAGAAGACGGTGAACATCACGGCGGCGAACCTCGCCGATTACCTCGGTGTTGAACGCTTCCGCTTCGGTCAGGTCGAGGCTGACGATCAGGTCGGTGTCGTTACCGGACTCGCCTGGACGGAAGTCGGCGGCGAGCTGCTGACGGTCGAAGGCGTCATGATGCCCGGCAAGGGCCGCATGACGGTGACCGGCAATTTGCGCGACGTGATGAAGGAATCGATTTCGGCGGCGGCCTCCTATGTCCGCTCGCGCGCCGTCGATTTCGGCATCGAGCCGCCGCTGTTCGACAAGCGCGACATCCACGTGCACTTGCCGGAAGGCGCCACGCCGAAGGACGGCCCGTCTGCAGGTGCTGCCATGGCGACAGCCATTGTATCGGTACTGACGGGTATTCCGGTCCGGGCGGATGTGGCGATGACCGGCGAGATAACGCTTCGCGGCCGCATCCTGCCGATCGGCGGGCTCAAGGAGAAGCTGCTCGCCGCACTGCGCGGCGGCATCAAGAAGGTGCTGATCCCGGAAGACAATGCCAAGGATCTGGCGGAGATTCCGGACAATGTGAAGAACGGCATGGAGATCATTCCGGTCTCACGTGTCGGCGAGGTGTTGCGCCACGCGCTGGTGCGTATGCCGGAGCCGATCGAATGGGTCGAGCCGGTCAATCCGCCGGCTGCGACAGACAGTGCCGACGACGCTGGAAAGTCCCTGGCGCATTAGAGCGCCGGGCGTCCATCTGGACGCACAAAGGACGCTCTAACGCCCAGACTTGCGCATGGCCCTTGCCGCAAACCGGCTACGGTTTTCGGGGCCATGTGTTGGTTTTCGTCGAGGTTGCAGCGCACAAACGGAGAGCCGGGCCTGACGCCCGGCTTTTTCATGTGAAAAACCCCGGAATTCCGGGCTTTTTCCGCTTTTTTCCTGCCTTTTCGACTTGGTTGCGGGAGCGCTTCTTTCTAAAGTCCGTTTCCTGCCGGATGAGTCGATAGTTCCGGTGTTCTCATGGAAGGGAATTTTTATGAACAAGAACGAACTGGTGTCCGCTGTCGCCGACGCCGCGAGCATTTCGAAGGGTGACGCGCAGTCGGCGGTCGATGCGGTATTTTCCGTGATCACCGGCGAACTGAAGAAGGGCGGCGATGTCCGGCTTGTCGGCTTTGGCAATTTCACCGTGTCAAAGCGTGCCGCCTCGACCGGCCGCAATCCTCAGACCGGCGCAGAAGTGAAGATCCCGGCGCGTACCGTGCCGAAGTTCTCGGCCGGCAAAGGCCTCAAGGACGCAGTCAACTAAGCGTTTTTTCTTTTCAGAGACCTCAGAAAAGCCGGGCTTGCCCGGCTTTTCATTTTGGTGCCTACGTTGGTTCATGCGACCAGAAAAGCCGGGCTTGCCCGGCTTTTCATTTTGGTGCCCGACGCTGACGCGACGCGGCCGGCTTATGCGGTCGGCGCATCAGTGCGCATAAGACCTTCCTCCTTGAGATCCGCCCAAAGTGCTGCGGGCAGTTTCGCATCGAGCAGCGAGCGATTGCTCTCGACCTCGCTCGGCCGTTGGCCACCGGGGATCACCGAAACGACTGAAGGATGCAGCAGCGGGAATTGCAGGGCGGCCTCGATCAGCCTGACACCATGACGCTTGCAGACGTTCTCGATCCCGGCGACCCGGTCGAGTATGTCCTTCGGCGCTTCGGAGTAGTTGTAGTAGGCTCCGGGCTTCGGCCCTGTTGCGAGGATGCCGGAGTTGTAGGGTCCGCCGAGAACGATGCCGATGCCGCGTGCCTGGCAGAGCGGCAGGAAGGACGTCAGCGCCTCCTGTTCCAAGAGCGTATAGCGCCCCGCCAGCAGGAACAGGTCGAAGTCGCCGCGCTCAGCCAGCGTCTGCGCGACCTGCCACTCATTGATGCCGCCGCCGAACGCCTTGATCACGCCCTGGTCGCGCAGCGACAGCAGGCCGTAATAGCCCGAGCGCATGAACTCCTCGATGCGCCGGTCGGAGGCTTCCTTGCTGCCATGCGTGAAGATGTCGACATCGTGCACGAAGAGGATGTCGATCCGGTCGACGCCGAGGCGCTCAAGCGAGGCTTCGAACGAGCGCATAACACCGTCATAGCTGTAGTCGTACACCTCGCGGCGTGATGGCGTGTCGAAGAACTTGCCGATGCCGGTGCGCTCTTCGGGCGGGCAGGCACGCATGATGCGGCCGACCTTGCTCGACAGCACATAGTCAGCGCGCTTCTTGCCGCGCAGGAACGGGTTGAGCCGCGTTTCCGAGAGGCCGAGCCCATAGAGCGGCGCGGTGTCGTAGTAGCGGCAGCCGGTCGCCCAGGCGGCCTCCAGCGTGGCGTTGGCGTCCTCGTCGGAGACGGCACGGTAGAGATTGCCGAGCGGCGCCGCGCCGAAGCCGAGCTCGGTGAAACTGATGCCGCCATTGCCGATGCGGTCGAAATGCCGTGTCTTCATATCCTGCTGTTTGCCTCGCCTGATTTGTCTGACATGACACTATCACGCCTGTGATCAGGCAAAAGCATAGCTGCGCGTTGGACACGCATTTTCGCGGTTGCTAGCATGAACGAAATCAAGCTGTTCGTGGCAGCAAGAGCGGCAAATACCAGGGTGACTTTTCAATGGCGGGTTTGCGGTGAGCGACAAGAGCAAAAGCCTGTTCGAGACCGCACTTGAGGAGCTGGGTGGCGTGCTGGCACGCACCGACGAAAGCCGGATCGACGCCGCCTGCAAAATGCTGGCCGGCGCGCGACAGATCGTCGTCTATGGCTGCGGCCGCGAGGCCTTGCAGGTCAAGGGTTTTGCCATGCGGCTCTACCATTTGGGCCTGCCGGTTTCCGTGGTCGGCGACATGAACACGCCGCCGCTGGGGCAGAGCGATGTCTTCCTGGTCAGTTCCGGGCCGGGAGAAACCTCGACCGTGCTGACCCTGATGCAGGTCGCGCGCCAAGCAGGTGCAACCAATCTCCTGCTGACCGCCCAGGCCGAAGGCAGCGCGGCAAGGCTTGCCGACTTCACGCTGCTCATTCCCGCGCAGACCATGGCCAACGATCAGGGGGCGCAAAAAACATCGGTCCTGCCGATGGGCTCGGTGTTCGAAGGCGCGCTGTTCCTGCTGTTTGAGGTGATGGTGCTGAAGCTTAGGGAATTGACCGGCGCGTCGCCCGAAGCCATGCGCGCCCGCCACACCAACATGGAATAGATCATGCGCTATGAACTGATGCTGCCACACCAGATCCGCAGGGCGATCGCCGAGAATTGGCCGGTCGCTCTGCCGCTCGGCGTGCTGGAATACCATGGCGAGCACATGGCCGTCGGCATGGACACGCTGGCCGTCATCAAGACGCTGGAGCTGTTCGAAAAGGAGAAGGACGTCGTCATCCTGCCGCCCTTCTACTACGGTGCGGCAAGCTATGCGGTGGCGCCGCCGGAAGGCAGCGGCTCGGTGCAGGTCGGCGGCAATGCGCTGGCGCCGTTCGGCGAGGAGCTGTTCTACAGCCTGCTGCGCATCGGCTTTCGCAACATCCACGCCATTATCCACCACCAGACCGAGAACTTTGCCGCCGGCATGCCGACCGATCTGGCGTTCAAGGCCGCCGGCCGCCAGGCGATCTTCCGCTTCCTCGAAAAGGAGCGCGGCGAGGGCTGGTGGGGGTCGCAGGCGATGGCGGACTATTATTCAGGACACGCGGCGGGTGAAAATTTCTTCAACTGGGTGCAGGTGCATCCGCTGATGTCGGCTGACATGAACGGCAAGTACCCGTTCGACCATTCCGGCATCGGCGAGACCTCGCTGATGCTGGCGCTATGCCCGGAGGCTGTCGATGCCAATCACTTCGCCGACAATACCGGCTGGTATACGGCGAGTGCCAAGGACGCCTCGGCCGAGCTCGGGCAGAAGGGCGTGGCCATGATCATGGATCATCTGCGGATGATTCTAAGGCCCTAGCGCGGTTCTTCCTTCTCCCAAGGTAAGAGGGCGCCATGCTACTTCACCGCGCCCGCGGTCATGCCCATGATCAGATAGCGCTCCAACGCGATGCCAATGACGGCGAGCGGCGCGATGGCCGCCGTCGCTAGTGCCGCCATCGACCACCAGTTGATGCCTTGCGAGCCGGTCTGGCTCGCCACCATGACGGGAATTGTCTTGGCGTCGGTCGAGGTCAAAAGGGCGGCGAAGAAATACTCGTTCCAGCACAGCACCATCGCCAGGATGAAGGCGGCGACCATGCCCGGCAGCGCGATCGGCATGACGATGCGGAAGAACGCGCCCCAGATCGACAGCCCGTCGACAAGGGCGGCTTCCTCGAGCTCGACCGGGATCGAGTTGAACTGGTCGCGCATGATCCAGATGACGATCGGCAGCACCATCAGCGTGTAGAGCAGGATCAGCCCGATGCGCGTGTCGAGCAGGCCGACCTCGCGGTAGAGCACCAGGAAGGGCAGTGCCAGCACCACCGGCGGCAGGATCAGCTGCGACAGGAAGAAGAACGAGATGTCCTCGTTCTTGAACCAGGCGAAATGGTAGCGATAGCGGGTGAGCCCGTAGGCGGCGAGGCTGCCGATGATGATGGCGAGGCTCGACGCGCCGACCGAGGTGATCACCGAATTCATGAAGCGCTTGAGGAACTCCTCGCGCACGGTCGAGGTCTGGAAGATCGAGTCCGGCGACAGGCCGAGCGAACGCCAGCCCTTCCAGTCCGGCTGGAAGTCGACGAAGGGGATGAGATGGCCTTGCGTGACGTCGACTGCGGTCTTGAACGAGGTCGTGATCGTCCAATAGATCGGGAACAGGCAGATGAACGCCCAGAAGGCCAGCGCGCCATAGATGAAGACGCGGCTGGCGAGGAAGCTCGCCGGCGAGCGGATCTCCGAGGCGACATATTCGGTGGTCTGAACGCTCATCGGGCTCAATTCACCCCCATCTTGCTTTAATTGACATTGCGGACAAAACGGTTGGCAAATTTCAACAACCACGTGACGAACACAACGATGATCACCAGATAGGCCATCGCCAGCATGGTTCCGTAGCCGACATTCGAGCGGTCGCGGTATTCGCGGTAGATGAAGCTCGACACGGAATCGGTGGCGCCGCCGGGGCCGCCGGACGTCACGGTGATGATGATGTCGGCAAGCTTCAGCTTGAAGATGATGCGCAGGACCACCGCCGTCACCGACACCGGCAGCATCAGCGGGAAGGTGACCTGCCAGAAGGTCTGCCACGCATTGGCGCCGTCGACGCGTGCGGCTTCGAGCACCTCGCGCGACATCGCCTGCAGCCCGGCCAGCAGCATGATCATCATGAACGGAATGAAGGTCCAGGCATCCAGTATCATGATCGATATGCGCGCGATGATCGGATCGGAGAAGAAGGCGGGATTTTCCCAGCCGAGATGGCGCGCCAGCGTTGCGGCCGGTCCGAACCTGTATTCCATCAGCGATTTGCCGATCATCCACGACACCGCGACCGGCGACAGCATCAGCGGCATCAGGAAGACGACGCGGAAGAATTTTCGCGCCCGGATCTGGGCATTGAGGAGCAGCGCCAAGCCGAAGGCAATGACATATTCGACCGCCACCGCCAGCACGTAGAGCACCATGTTGAACAGCGCGTTGCGGTAGTAGGGATCGCCCAGCATCTGCCAGAAATTGTCGAGCCCGTTGAACCGGCGGCCGCTGAAGGAACTGAGGTTCCAGTCGGTGAGTGCGATGTAGAAACCGAACAGCGTCGGGAAGATCACCATGGCGATGGTGAACAGCAGCGCCGGCAGCAGAAACAGGGCACGCTGGCCGTCTTCGCCGCGCGTCAGCACCTGGCCGACACCGATCGCCACGCCCCACAGAACATAGGCATAGACGACGGGGCGCCAGGTCTCGAAGCCGATCGTATCGGGGCTGCCCTTGTAGAGGATCTCCAGCACGATCGTCGCCAGCAGGCCAAGCGTCGCAACGGCCATCAGCGCCCAGCCAAGGCGTTTACGGCCTGGAGAGATCAGATCGGAAGTGCCGGCATCTGCCGGCCACGGGTTCGCGGTCGATGTCTGGTCAGCCACAAATCTCGCCCGTTTGAAGGCTCTCGAGGAGCCGGAGCCTGTCTAAAGTGGTCCGGCGTTGCCGCCGGACCACGGTTCATAGGCCAGCCTACATGCCGAGCGAAGCTTTGTAGAGCTTGATCTGGTTGTCGCGCCCGATCTGGTCGGTCAGCTTCTCCCATGCCGCCGCGATGGCGTCGGCGCCCTCCTGCGCCTTCATCTTGCCCGCGAAAGTGTTGGCCAGGATGTCCTCGGCGGCGCTGTAGTACTGGAAGATGCCGGGGATGCGTGGCTCGATCGCCGCGTTCGGATGGTTGTAGCTGTCGGATTCCGATTTGAGGTAGGAGGTGATGAAGGCCTCGTCGTAGCCGGCCGCCACCCATTCGGGAATGTCGAAATGCGAGTTGCGGTAAGGCTGGAAGCCCGACGGATACATCGCCGTCCAGATCGACAGGTCCTTGCCGCCGAGATGGGCTGCAGCGGACCATGCCGCCTTCTTCTTCTTTTCGTCGGCATCGACGCGGGCCATGACATAGACGCCCCAACCGAGATAGGCGCAGTTGGGCGCATAGTTCGGGCCGCTGGCGAGCTTGTCCCAGGCGCCGGTCTTCGCATTGTAGACATCGTCCGAGCCCGGCAGGATCGAGAAGCCGGTGACGTCGCCGACGACGGAAGAGTCGTTGGTCTTGACGTTGGAGCCGACGTCGCCCCACCAGGTGACCATCGAGCCGGTGCCGGCCAGGAACTGCTGGAAGGCGGTCGTGTTCGGATCGGCGTTGATCTGGTCGGCGGGTTCGGAGGGCAGCGCGTCGATGACGTCCTGGATGGCGCGCACCCAGGCCGGATTGTTGACGCGCGGCTTCATCGTGTCGGCGTCGAACAGCCAGGCCTTGTCGTCGGGGTGCTTGGCATAGGCGGTGGCGCGGCTGCCAAGGAAATAGAAGCCGAAGCCGCCCCAGGGCTTCGGCGCGTCGAGATAGCCATAGACGTCCTGGTCCTTGAGCTTCTTGCCCTTCAGGAACTTGGTCACCGCCTGAACCTGCTGCCAGGTCTTCGGCACGCCCCATTCACCTTCGCCGCCGCCGTCCTTCCAGGCCTTGGCGAGGTCGGCATCGGCGAACACGTCGGTGCGGTAGTTGAAGTTGTGCGCGTCGCCGTCGACGGTCACGCGGTATTGCTTGCCGTCCCAGGTGCCGACCGGCGGCTTCAGATAGCTGACCAGATCGTCGAAATCGATCTGGGTCTTGACCCAGTCGGGCATTTCCGACGTCAGGCCCTTGCCGCAGACATCGCCTTCGAACGGCGCGCCCATTTCGATGATGTCGAAGTCGACGGTCCCGGTCGCGATCGACTGCTGCAGGCGGGCGTTGTAGTCGGCCTGCGCCAGGTCGATCCAGTTGATCTTGGCGCCGGTATAGGTCTCCCATGGCTTCAGGAAGCCGCGGAACAGCACATTGTGCAGGTTCTGGTTGTTGAGACCCATGAAGGTCAGCTCGACGCCGGCGAATTCGCCTTCCTTGACATTGGCCTTGGTGGCTTCGAGGCAGAGTTCACCGACCTTCTGGAAATCGGCGTCCGTCGGCTGGCCTTTGCCGACGCCGGGGATCTGCAGGATTTTTGTGCGCAATTCGCTTGCCGCGGAGGCCGGGCGCGTCAAGGCGCCAAGTCCGGCGCCGGATGCGGCTGCGATCGCGGCCATGCTTGCCGCACCCTTCAATATGTCGCGCCTTGTGGCGCCGGCTCGAACCAGTTTGTCGTAAAGACCCGTTCTCATCGCCTATTCCTCCCAGAACATCAGTGTGAATAAATCGGCCAACTGTCGGACGCCGGAGCGCCAACGATGCTCCCGTTTCGGAAACGAATTAGGCAGGACCCCACCCTGCGTCGATTGAAGTTCCGATTGCGGATCGGGCACCGACATTTTGACCAGCGCCTGCCACTATTCTCACAACCCAACGCCGTGTCAACGAGAGCGGGTTTTTATCTATAAGGGACCGACTTGCCCTGGCAGGTCGCGTTGGTTAGCTTCTGCGCCTACGGCTAATGGAGCCGATGGGGGAGACATGGCGCAAGTCGCGATCAGCAAGGTGGCCAAGGCCTTTGGAACGGTCAAGGTTCTGCACGAAGTCAGCGTCGATATCGCAGACGGACAGTTCGTGGTGCTGGTTGGCCCTTCGGGTTGCGGCAAGTCCACGCTGCTCAGGATGGTGGCCGGGCTGGAGACCGTCTCCGCCGGCACGATCGCCATCGGCGACCGCGTCGTCAATCATCTGCCGCCGGCCAAGCGCGACATCGCCATGGTGTTCCAGAACTATGCGCTCTATCCGCATAAGACGGTCGAGCAGAACATGGCCTTCGCGCTCAAGCTCAGGAAAACAGATCCGGCCGTGGTCGCCGAGCGGGTCAAGCGCGCCGCCGACATCCTCGACCTCAATCCCTATCTGAAGCGCTATCCCCGCCAGCTTTCCGGCGGGCAGCGCCAGCGCGTGGCCATGGGCCGCGCCATCGTGCGCAATCCGCAGGTGTTCCTGTTCGACGAGCCGCTGTCCAATCTCGACGCCAAGCTGCGCGTGCAGATGCGCACCGAGATCAAGGAACTGCACCAGAGGCTGAAGACCACCACCATCTACGTCACCCACGACCAGATCGAGGCCATGACCATGGCCGACAAGATCGTTGTCATGCGCGACGGCCGCATCGAGCAGGTCGGCGCGCCGCTGGAACTGTTCGACCGCCCGGCCAACCTGTTTGTCGCCGGCTTCATCGGTTCGCCTTCGATGAACCTGCTCAAGGGCGTCATGCGCAAGGGCGATAAGCCCGGTGTCGACATCGCGGGCACGCTGTTCCCGATCGGATCGGGCAATGCCGCGCAGGACGGTCAAGCGGTCGTCTATGGCGTGCGACCGGAGCACCTCGAGATCCATCCCGACGGCGTGCCGGCGAAGATTTCGGTGGTCGAGCCGACCGGCTCGGAAACGCTGGTGTTCCTGCGCTTCGGCGAAGGCGAGATGGTGGCGCTGTTTCGCGAGCGCCACGACTTCAAGCCGGGCGACACGCTGAAGCTGAAGCCAAGGCTTGACCAGATCCATCTTTTCGACGCCGAGACCGGCAAGCGTCTCTGATCCCAACGCACGAGGAATACCATGCTCAAAGGCATCAACCCGCTGCTCAATGCCGACGTGCTGCAGGCATTGCGGGCAATGGGGCATGGCGATGATCTGATCATCGCCGACACCAATTTTCCGTCCGATTCGGTGGCGCGCCAGACGGCGCTCGGCCGCGTGCTGCGCATCGATGCCTCGGCCGCGCAAGTGGTCAAGGCGGTGCTGTCGCTCTACCCGCTCGACACGTTCGTCGACGATTCGGCCGCGCGCATGGAAATCGTCGACAAGCCGGACGAGATTCCTGCAGTGCAGAAGGAAGTGCAGAAGGAAGTCGATAAGGCCGAGGGCAAGTCGTGGCCGATGATCGCGGTCGAGCGCTACGCCTTCTACGAGCGCGCCAAACAAGCCTATTGTGTCATCCAGACCGGCGAACGCCGCTTCTATGGCTGCTTCGCCTTCCGCAAGGGCGTCGTGCCGCCGGATGCGGAGTAGCGGCATGGCTTCGGGCAAGCCGGTCGTCATATTGGGTGTGTTCGTCGCCGACACCGCCTACAGGGCGCAGCGGCAGCCGCGCATGGGCGAAACGATCCTCGGCACATCCTTCACGCTGGGTCCCGGCGGCAAGGGCTCGAACCAGGCGGTGGCCGCCGGCAAGCTCGGCGCCGACGTCACCTTCCTCACCCGCCTCGGCGTCGATCCCTTCGCCGACATGGCCAGGCAGACCTGGGCGCAGGCGGGCGTCAAGAATGCCGTCATCGATACGCCGGAAAGCTACACCGGCGCGGCCTACATCTTCGTCGAGGAGACCACCGGCAACAACGCCATCATCGTCAGCCCCGGTGCCGCCATGCTGATCTCTCCAGCCGATATCGAAGCCAATGCCGCATTGATCAGCAATGCCGGCGTCTTTGTCACGCAGCTCGAACAGCCGATCGAAGCAGCCATGCGGGCGTTGGAGATCGCGCGTGGGGCAGGGGTGACGACGATCCTCAATCCGGCCCCTGCGGCAAAGCTTCCCGACCGCATCTACACGCTCTGCGACTACCTCACGCCCAACGAGACCGAGACGGAGGAACTGACCGGGATGAAGGTGTCCTCGGTCGACGAGGCGCGAGCCGCCGCCGACAGTCTGCTCAAAAAGGGGGTCGGCACAGTCATCGTCACGCTCGGCGACAAGGGCGCGCTTTTGCACTCGAAAGATCGCTCCGACCACGTTCCAGCCGTCAGCGCCGGCCCGGTGGTCGAAACCACGGGGGCAGGCGATGCTTTCAATGGCGGGCTTGCGGCAGCACTTTCGAGGGGCGTGGAACCGCTGCAGGCGGTGCGCTTCGCTTGCGCCGTCGCCGGAATCTCAGTGACCCGGCCAGGGACTGCGCCATCCATGCCGACGCTGCAGGAGGTCGAGGCGCTGCTGGCGAGAGGATGATCTTGCGGGGCCAGACCTAGGCGCGGGCCAAAAGAACCTGAGTTACCTCAGGTCTCTTGCAAGACAACATTTTTGACAATCAATGTCGACATTTCTCCAAAGCCAAGGGCTTGATACCCTTGAGAGAAATGGCGCGAGTGACGGGGCTCGAACCCGCGACCTCCGGCGTGACAGGCCGGCACTCTAACCAACTGAGCTACACCCGCGCATGGCGAACACGTGTCAGCCGTGTTCGTCGTTGGGGCGCTGGATAAGGGGTTCGCCACCGGGTGTCAAGCGCACCAAACCATCATAACAGCAAACAGGAGAAGGTTTTTTGACAGCCGGCGTTTTGTTGGCAAAACCGGCATCCAACCAGGGCGTCCTGCGCTCATTTGGCCTTGCGAAGCGGACCCTGACCGCTTAAAGGTCCGGCCCGGAGCGGGCGATTAGCTCAGTTGGTAGAGCGCTTCGTTTACACCGAAGATGTCGGCGGTTCGAGCCCGTCATCGCCCACCATTCATATAACTCCCGGTGCGGTTGTCAGCCGTTTGGCGACATAGATGCTGTGGTCCGGCAATTCCGGCTCCCGCAACACCGCGAACCCGATGGCCCTGTAGAAGCGCAGCGCGTTGTGATTGTCCGGCATCACTTCGAGGCAAAGCCCGCGTGAACCGAGCGCGGCGAGCCTTTGCTCGAGAAAAGCCATCGCCCGCCGGCCGATGCCTTTGCCACGCGCTTGCGGCAAAAGGTCGATATGACCGTGCGAAGGGTAGGCAGCCAGGGCCGGCGGAATGGTGAAGTCGCGATGATGGATCTGGTGGCGAGCCCAGTCGCTGCCGCTCCAGCGTGTGCGGTCGGGTCCGGGATCGGTCACCTGCGCGCGAAGGCGCGGATACCACTTTGCGGCCAGGCCTGCATTGAAAGCCTTTGTGTCTTTTGCACCCAGCAGATAGCCCGCGGCGCCCGTTGGCCCATCGACGATGAAAGCGAGGTCGGGCTCCAGCACCTGGTAGGGGATGGTGTAGATCTGGCCCAACAGATCCGGAGCGTCTTCGCGACCGGTTGCATCCTGGCCGGCATCACCGGTCTTGAGGCAGATCATGGCAAGTGCTGGATGGTCGGCCTCGGTCGCCTGGCGCAGGAAGAAGCCATCGCCGAAATCGATGATCATGGCGGAACGAGCCGGAAATCGCTGCCTTCGGGCAGCAACTGCCCGCCATCGACGACGATGGTCGTGCCGGTGATGTAACTGGCATCGTCCGAGGCGAGGAACAGGAAGGCATTGGCGACGTCGCGCGGGCTGCCGAGGCGGCCAAGCGGGATGGAATCCTCCATGTTCTTGATGAACGCCTCGCCGCGATGCAGCTCGATCGCTTCGGTCAGGATGTTGCCGGGCTCGACGCCGTTGACGGTGATGCCGTAGCCGGAGAATTCCAGTGCCGCGGCGCGGATGAAGCCGTTGATGCCGGCCTTGCTGGCCGAATAGTGGCCATGGCCCGGGCTGGTGACATGCGGACCGGTGATGGAGGAGGTGTAGAGCATGCGGCCGAAGCGTTGCGCCTTCATCGGCACCAGGGCCGCGCGGCTGGCATTGAAGGTGCCGCGCAGATTGACCGCCATGACGCGGTCCCAGTCGTCGGCGCTGGTGTTCTCGATCAGCTGCCAGGGATAGATGCCGGCATTCTGCACGATGATGTCGAGACGGCCATGCTGCTTCAGCGCCAGCGCCACGGCGGCCTCGGCGTCGCTCATTTGCGAGATGTCGGTGCGGATGAAGGGGACGCCCAACTCGCCAGCGGTCGCTTGCCCGGCCTCGACTTCGGTGTCGGCGAGCACCAGCCGCGCTCCCTCTTCGGCAAAGCGGAGCGCAATGCCCTTGCCGATGCCGCGGGCGGCGCCGACGATGAGCGCCACCTTGTCTTTTAGCCGTCCTGTCATGCGAGCCGTCCTGTCATGCGAGTCGTTGGCGAATGGTTTGCTTGAAGGCGTCGAGCAGCACCGCGGCCAGCACCAGCAGGCCATGAATCACCTGGGTGAAATTGGCCGGCAGGCCCATCAAATTGATCGCCGTGTTGATGGCCGAGAGCAAAAGCACGCCGGCATAGACGCCGGGGAGGGTGCCGACGCCGCCTTTGAGGCTGACGCCGCCGATGACGACCGCGGCGAAGGCGTTGAACAGCAAGCCGACGCCGAGATTGGCGGTGGCGCCCGACGTGCGGATCGCCAGCAGCCAGCCAGCGAGGCCGGCGATGGCGCCGGCGAGCACGAAGGCGATGATGAGATTGCGGTTCACCCGGATGCCGGCGCGGAAGGTCGCCGTCTCGTTGCCGCCGATCATCACCAGATGCCGGCCGAACGGCGTCTTGGCCATGATCAGCGAAAAGACCACGAAACAGCCAACCGCGATCCAGGCGGTGAGCGGCAGGCCGACAAGGCGCTGGATGCCGAACCAGCGGATGGCCGGCGCCAGGTCCTGCGCCGAGCGGCCGCCCGACACGACCAACACGAGGCCGCGCACCCAGATGTAGGACGCCAGCGTGATGATGAAGGCGCTCATCTTCACCTTGACCACCAGATAGCCGTTGAAGGCGCCGATGAGACCCCCGACTGCCAGCGCCAGCAGCAGCGAAACCGGAACCATCAGCCACTCGGGATGCAGCTGCACGCCCATGCCGATGCCCGACGAGCAAAACAGGATGCCGACCGCCATGGCGCTGAGCGCTGCGACGGATTCGACCGACAGATCCATGTGACCGGCGATGATCACCAGCGCCAAGCCGATCGACATGACGCCGAGCACGCTCGAAGCCTCGATGATATTGGCGAAGATGCCGAGCTGAAAGTAGTTCGGGACGAAGATGGAGAAGACCACCAGCACGAACAGCAGCATGAACCAGACGAGGTTGTCGAGTACGAACTCCAGGGCTTTGCGTGTGCGCGGGTTCATGGGTTGATCCGGTTGGCGCCCCCGCGAAATCAACTCGATTTCGTCGGGTTCAGGCGCGGATTCAAATTCGCCACGGCATCCTTTCGGACGCGGCGGTGTGAAAGGCAGGCTCCGGGCCGCTACAGCCCGGAGCGCTTTCAGATGACTATTCGACCGACTTGACGGTGTCCGTCGGCGGCTTCTGGTTGCCCCAGAAGGCCGGATTATCGACGTTTTCCTTGGTGATCGCTGCACCGGGGATCTTGATGTTCGGACCCCAGGCTTCCTTGGTCACGGTCGATTTCAGGCCGAGCACGTCGTATTCGCCGGGCTTGATTTCCTGCTTCTTGACGATCTTGTCCATGAACATGGCGACAGCCGCGGCCTGCGCGTAAAGCGGCTGCTCGATTTCGGCGTTGAGCCAGCCCTTGCGGATCAGGTCGAGGCCGACCGGAGCGCCGTTCGAGCTCATCAGCATGACGTCGCCCGGCTTCTTGCCGGCCGCCTCGAGCGAGGCGACGGCGGCGACCGATAGGTGCGCGGCATGGCTGAAGATCAGGTCGATGTCGGGGTTGGCCAGCATCTGGTCGGCAACGATTGTGCCGGCATTGCTGGCTTCCCATTGCATGGCCGGAAGCGAGATGATCTTGACGTCCGGAAATGCCTTCATCTTCTCCTCAAAACCCTTCTGGATGTCGAGCGTGTAGGGATCGCCGGGGTCGCCGAGCACCTGCAGAACCTTGCCCTTCACCGAGCCGTTCTTGGCTTTCAGCAGCTTCTCGGCCTGATCCGCGGCGACGTAGCCGATCTCGACCGTTCCGGCGACAGAGGTGAAGTCGGACGGGGTCGAGGTGATCTGGCGGTCGAACTCGACCACCGGGATGCCGGCGGCGCGCGCGGCTTCGATGGACGGTTTCAGCGCATTGAAGTCGACTGCAGCCAGGATGATGGCCGCCGGCTTCAGCGCGATGACGTCGTTCATCTGCGATTGCTGGGCGTCGGTCTTGTTGTCGGCGTTCAGCGTCTTCATCTCGTAGCCGGTCTGCTTCAGGAACAGTTCCAGCGCGCTCACCGAGCCGGTCTGGAACTCGTCCAGCAGGGTCGGCACCATATAGTAGACGATACCCTTGGACTGGGCGAATGCCGGCGTGAGCGTGGCAAAGGCCAGTGCAAGGATACCGAAGACAGCAAGAAGTATTCGCTTCATGTCGTTCGCTCCTCTTAAGCCGGACCCCTCTTTTGTCCCTCAGCCTGTCGGTCCGGCACCGGCAAGCGTCTCACCGGTGATCATGTTGATCACCGCGTCGGGACTTGTTTTATTGCGTGCGACATCGCCGGCCACGACGCCCTGGCGGATCACCACGATCCGGTCGGCGACCTGAAAAGCCTGCTGCATGATATGGGTGATGATGACGACGCCGATGCCCTGGTTGGCCACCTGGCGGATCATGTCGAGACCGCGCCGCGTCTGTTCGACACCGAGGGCGGCAAACGGTTCGTCGAGCAGCACCAGCTTGCCGCCCCAGTGCACGAAGCGGTTGAGTTCGATGGCTTGCCGCTGGCCGCCCGAGAGATGCTCGACATTGGCCCGCAGCGAGGGAATGCGGGTGCCGGCATTGGCCAGCGCCTTTCCGACGACGGCTTCCATGGCGCGCTCGTCGAGCACGGGAATGCCGAGAAACTTGCGGGTGATCTCGCGGCCCATGAAGAAATTGGCGACCACGTCGACATTGGTGCACAGCGAGAGATCCTGGTAGACGGTCTCGATGCCGGCCGCCTTGGCCTCGGCCGGTGATTTGGCGAGGAATTCCTTGCCCTCGAACAGCATGCGGCCCGATGTCGGCTCCAGTCCGCCTGATATGATCTTCACCAGTGTCGATTTGCCGGCGCCGTTGTCGCCCAGCAGCGCCACGACCTCGCCCTTGCCGATCGAGAAGCTGATCCCCTTGAGCGCTTCGATCGCGCCATAGTTCTTGGTGACGTTGTCGAGCACCAGCAGGGGTTCACTCATGCCGCAATCTCCCTGCCTTTGAGAAGGTCGCGCTCGCGTTCGCGTTCGGCCGCGAACATCTGCCCGAAGCGAGGTGACAGAACCCCGGAAACCGCCAGGGCGGCGGCGCCGCGCAGCACGGAATGCTGTCCGCCGCGCGCGACCACGACCCTGGGCGTCGTGCGGTCCTTGCGGGCCGAGACGGAGTTGTGCAGGCCTGCGGCCGAACCAGCCAGCATTTCGAGCAGGTCAGTGGACGCCAGCCCGCCGAGGATGACCGTCTCCGGGTCGAACAGATTCTCGATGACGGCGACGGCGTTGTGAAAGATCGGTGCGACTTCGGCCACCCAGTCGGCCTCGCTGCCGTTCCAGCGCCGGAGCGCCTCGAGCGACAAATATCTTTCGAGGCAGCCGCTGTTGCCGCACGGGCAGGCTTCGCCGCCGGGAATGACGGGAATGTGTCCGATCTCGCCGGCATTTCCCCAGGCGCCGCGCAAGGCGCTGCCGTCATGAACCATGACGCCGCCAAGGCCGACGCCGAAATAGAGATAGTAGTATTCGGAAAACTGGGCGCCGAGGCCATAGAGGCGCTCGCCCATGGCGGCCGCGGCCATATCGGTTTCAAAGAAGGCCGGCAATCCGGTGGAGGCCGCCAGCCGTTCGCGCAGCGCCACGTCCTTCCAGCCGGTCATGGTGGTCGGCCCCACGAAACTCATGGACTCCACGTCGAATGGGCCGGGCAGGGCCATGCCGACGCCCAGCACCCGTCCGCCAGCCCGCAGCCGGGTCAATTCCACCACCATCGCCCCGATCAACTCGAAGGCGTGGTCCGGCGTCGCGTTCGGCGCTTCGCGGTAGATGCTCTCGATCACGTCGCCGCTCAGATTGATCAAGGCGGCGCTGATACCAAGCGGAGTGATGTGGATGCCGACGGCATAGCCGCCCTCGGGGTTGATCCGGAGCGTCGCCGGCGGCAGGCCGCGCCCCTTCGGCTCTTCGCGCAGCGACAGGATGTAGTCCTGATCTTCCAGTTCGCGAACGATGGTCGATACGGTCTGGACGGTGAGGCCGACGCGCCGGGCGATCTCGCCGCGCGCGATCGGCCCGTGCAGGCGGATGGACTCAAGCACGATGCGCCGGTTGTATGGCCGCCCGAACTCCTGATTGGTCCCCCGCAGTGCCATGCCTTGCGCCCCTTAGGAGAGGATAGCTTGGCACCGCTTATTTATTCAGTCAAATGGAATTCAAAAATAAATGATAGTGAAACACAATCTTGGGAAGGCCGGGTATGGACGTACCCGGTTCAGGACCTGCCCACACGCCGCCCTGGCCGATTGCCGCCATGGCGAAACCTCTTCAATGGTGAGCGAACCCCGCGACCGTTGATCTGACAAAGCATGGAGCAAAGATGATCGAATTGCCGTTTGCCCGCGACGAGTACCAACAACGGCTTCGCAAGATCCGCACAGAGATGGCCAAGCGCGGTCTCGAGCTCCTTGTCGTCAACGACGTTGCCAACCAGCATTACATCACCGGCTATGACGGCTGGTCGTTCTACACGCCGCAAATGGTGCTGGTTCCAATCGAGGAGGTCGAGCCGGTCTGGATCGGGCGCGCCATGGATGCGGCCGGCGGTCTTCTGACAGCCTGGATGAAGCCGGAAAACGTGGTCGGCTTTCCGGAAGACCATGTCCAGCGCGTCGATCGCCATCCCATGGACTGGATTGCGGACTGGATCGTCGCCAGGGGCTGGGGGAGCCGCCATATCGGCATCGAACTCGAAGCCTATTATTTCTCCCCCAAGGCGCACGCCCGGCTTGTCGCCGGACTTCCCAATGCAAAATGGCACGATGCCGACCTGCTGGTGAACTGGATCCGGGCGGTCAAATCGGCGCCGGAGATCGCCTATTTGCGCAAGGCATCGACGCTCGCCGAAGCGGCCGTCACGCGAGCCTTCGAGGTGATCGCGCCGGGCGTTCGCGAATGCGATGCCATCGCCGCCATCCAGGCGGCGCAGATCGCGGGCAGCCCGGATTTTGCCGGCGACATCACAGCACTTCCGCCGACAATCCTCGGTGGCGAGAATGCCTCGGCGCCGCACATCATGTGGAGCGACAGGCGGTTCGGAGAAAACGAGACGATTGCGCTGGAACTTGCCGGCGTTTGCCGCCGCTATGCCGCCGGCCTCGCCAGGACCATGCAGCTTGGCAAGACGCCGACAAATGTCTCGGATACCGCCAAAGCGGTGATCGAGGGCATGGACGCGGTGCTCAACGCGGTCAGGCCGGGAACGACTGCCGAAGCGGTCGAAGCTGCCTGGCGCAAGGTCATCCAGCGTTATGGACTGAAGAAGGAATCGCGCATCGGCTACTCCATCGGCGTCGCCTATCCGCCGGATTGGGGCGAACACACGATCAGCCTCAGGCCGGGCGACAAGACGGTGCTTGAACCGGGCAACGTCGTTCATTCCATCCTTGGCATGTGGATGGACGGCTGGGGCATCGAGGTCAGCGAGACCATCCTGGTCACCGAAACCGGCCACGAGACCCTGACGAAGTTCCCGCGAGAGATCCATGTCAAATCCTGAGGGTTCGGCCACGGCGGGTGGTGTTGCGAAAACCGTGACGACCGATATCGACGCCGGAATTCTCGACCGGATGATCGAGGTCCGTCGCCATCTGCACCGCAATCCCGAGCTTTCGAACCAGGAGGCCGGCACGCAGCGTTACCTCAGGCAGATGCTGGTGGATCAGGGAATCGTCGACATTCGCGACGTCGCCGGCTTTGGCCTTGCCGTCGATATTGTCGGCGCCGGGAGGCCGTCAAATCGAAAGATCGCCATTCGCGCCGACATCGATGCCTTGCCGATCGAGGAGGAGTCCGGTGTCGACTATGCATCGACCAATCCAGGTGTGATGCATGCCTGCGGTCACGACGCCCATGCATCGATGGCTTTCGCGGTGGCCGCGCATCTTCACCAGTCGCGGGACAGTTTTGGCGGTACCGTTCGCCTGATCTTCCAGCCGGCCGAGGAGGACGAACCGTCGGGCGGCAAGCGGGTGGTGGAAGAGGGGCTTCTCGACGACATCGACGCCGCCATCTGCGTCCACGTCGATCCGTACACACCGACCGGCAAGATCGCCGTCGGCTCCGGTCCCTACACTCTGGCCTGTGACACGTTCGATGTGGCCGTCATCGGCTCGGCGGCACACGCGGCAAAACCGCATGAAGGTGTCGATGCGTTGGCCGTGGCTTGCTCCCTGGTGAGCGAATTGCAGAAGATCGTTTCGCGCGAGACCGATCCGTACGATCCGCTGGTGATTTCCGTCACGGCCATCAATGGCGGCAACGCATATAATGTCACCGCCGGCAGGGTCACGTTGAAAGGCACCATCCGCAGCGGCAGCGATGCAACCCGCGAGCGGGCCTGGCACCGCGTTCGTACGATAGCCGCGGGTATGGCGACGAGCCACGGCGCGCGTGTCGAGGTCGACATCCACAAGGGCGAACCCGGCGTCGTCAACGATGTCGAGATGACAGAGCTGATTGCCGCCAGCGCCAAGGCCTGCATCGGTGCCGACAACGTCCTCAACACGCCCGGATGGACGATCGCGGACGACTTTGGCTACTACAGCGAGAAACGTCCTTCGGTCTATTTTCGGCTGGGAATCCGGAACGAGGAGATCGGATCGGTCTTTCCGCTCCATCACGCCCGGTTTCGTATCGACGAGGCCGCGTTGAAGGTCGGCGCAACCACCTTGGTTGCGGCAGCGACGGCGTTTCTGTCGACGGGAGCGCCTTAGTCAGCCATCATGATGGTCATCGGCGCATGGGGCAGGAGCCTGGGATCGCTTACAGATACTGGGCGACCTTCTTGCCGACCGTGAGGAAGCGCAAGGGATCGATCGCTTCGCCATTGTGGCGGACTTCGTAGTGCAGATGCGGGCCGGTCGAGCGGCCGCTGCTGCCGGTCTTGCCGATGACGGCGCCGGCGTCCAGTTTCTCGCCGACGGTCACGTCGATCTCGCTGAGATGCCCGTAACGTGTCGCAAAACCATTGCCGTGGTCGACTTCAACCATGCGGCCATAGCCGCCGTTCCAGCCGGCTTTGGTGACGGTGCCAGGCGCCGTGACTTTTGCGGCCATGCCGATCGGCGCCCTGAAATCCATGCCGGAATGCAGGGCGGCGGTGCCAAGGAGAGGGTCGGTGCGCACGCCGAACGGGCTGGTGACGGAGTGACCCGGAGCCGGATTGGTCAGCGGCAGCTGGCGCGCTTCTTTCTTGAGATGATCGAGCGCATCAAGCGCTTCGTCCAATTCCTTGACCTTGCTGTCGAACATCATCGAACTGTCGACCGGGATCAGCGGTCCGCCGACGTCGCTGTCGCCCTTGCCGAAGTCGCTGTCGACGGGCAGTCCGGCCGCCTCGAGCGCCTGGGTGATGGCATCGGCGCTCTTATAGGCATTGTCGGCAAGCGTGCTAATGCGGGTCAGTTGATCACTCTCGATGGATTTCAACGACTGGTTGATCGAGACGAAGAGCTTGTCGGCACGATCGGCGGCTGAATCATTGGGCAGCGGATCGGAGCGGGTTGACCACAGCGAGAACGGCCTTGTGTCGCCGGCGCCGAGATCGGCGCTCAGGCTGGCGACCGCATAATTCCGCGCGGGCTCTTTGATGCTGCCGGTCGCTTCGGCGCGTTTGTCCGGCTTCGCAGCCGCTGCCGGATCTTCGGCCGGCGCTGCGCCGACTTCGCTCTCGGCGCGTTCGAGCAGCGGACCAAGGCGGCCATGACGCTGGCTCAACTGGCTCTGGCGTTCAAGCAGTTCGCTGACCTTGGTTTCCATCAGCTGCTGGTCGAGCAACTGGCGGCTGGTGATGCGGTCGACCTGGGCGCGAAGCGCCGAAATGCGATCTTCATAGGCTTGCTGCATGCGCGCCTGACGCGCCGTTGTGGCGCCGATCAAATCGTCGCGCAGCACGAGATAGGAGGTGGCCATGAGGTAGCCGACGGCAATGGCGGCCAGCGCCGAGCCGATAAAGGCCGCCAGCCACGGTCGGATCGTAAAATGCCTGATCTCGTTGCCCCGGGCGATGATGACCGTATGGGGCTCCTTACGCTTGCCGAAGACTGCGGACTGACCGGTTGCGTTCACGGGACCAAGCTTTCGTTTACGACACCACGACAGCTTGATTACACATTATTAGGGTTAACAAAGGCTTGCAGCGATAGCTTGCTCACAGCGATTGCCCGCCAGGCGTGCGTAAGGTTGCAAGGGAACCTGGGCCAGCCTCGCCGGCAAACCTCAAAGCGCTCGAACGGCCTCGAGCACCTCTTCGGCATGGCCCTTGACGCGGACCTTGCGCCAGATCCTGGCGATCCGCCGGTCGCGGCCGATCAGGAACGTCGCGCGCTCGACGCCCATATACTTGCGGCCATACATCGATTTCTCGACCCACAGATGGTAGGCCTCGATTACCTTGCGCTCCTCGTCGGCGGCGAGGTCGATGGTGAGATTGTATTTCGACTTGAACTTGTCGTGCTTCTTGACGGGGTCGGGCGACAGGCCGATCACCACGGCGCCGGCCTTCTCGAACTCCGGCTTCAACTGCGAGAAGCTGATCGCCTCCTGCGTGCAGCTTGTTGTGTCGTCCTGCGGATAGAAATAGAGCACGATGGGCTTGCCGGACGATGCGGCAAGGCTGACCGATCCGCCGCCGTCCCGCGGCAGGTCAAATTGCGGCGCAAGATCGCCTACGTCGAGGTCAGCCATACCGATGCCCTTGTTTGAGGTTACGCGCGAAGCCACACCGATATAGTGTCGGACGGGGATTCGTCCACGATCGAGTTCGTACAACGGAAAATTGCGTGGATCAGGAGCGACCGCAGCACGAGAAGATCCGGTTCAGGCGTGATGAGATCACCGACCTGGGGACCTTTCCGTCCGCCTGCCGTGTGCCGCCGCTTGGTCAGGCGTCGATCGGACGCGGTTTTCGCATCCTGTCGCGACTGTTCGCCGGTCTGGTCGCTTTCGTGCTGCTGGCCGCCGTGCTCGTTTATCTGGTTGGCGCCTCCGGCATCGGAGCCGACCGGCTTCGCGCCGAGGCGGAAACGGCGCTTGAGAAACTGGCGGGCGTCGATGTCAATGTCGCGGTCGGGCCTGCCCGCATCACGCTCGACGGTTCGAGTTTCATCGCGCTTCAGGTCAGCGACGTCAGCTTGAAGACATCAGACGGCAAGCCGATGGCCGATGCCGGCCGCGTGCGCTTCGGCGTGCGTCTGTTCCCGCTGCTGTGGGGAGATGTGCGGCTGACCAGCGCCAGGATCTCGGATGCCCGCATCGTCGTGGCGGCGATGCCGTCAAGCGGCGACTGGACCGCCGGCCTGCGCAATGCGGACGGCCTCATCGATCCGGAGAAGCTGTCCGCCGCGGTGTTCGGAAACATCAACCACGCACTCGATGCCGTACGGGAGGATTCGCTGCGTCGCATCGATCTTCGCAATGTCGAATTCGTGCTGCCCGAAACCGGAGCGATCAAGCTCGTCAAGATCACCGACGCCACCGTCGTGCAGTCGGGACCGGGCGGCATGCAGTTTTCCTCGAAGGCAGACATCGACGGCAGGACGCTTACGGTTGCCGCTACCGCCACCCGTGATATCGCGGCGCACCGGGTCACGGCGCTGGATGCGAGCATCGATCTGGCCGACACCGGCGCGGCCGCTGCCGGCAAGTTGGGACCCGTCGCGTTGAAGCTGACGGGATCGGAAGGGTTCGGCGTGAACGCATCGCGGCTGACGGCCGCTTTGTCATCGACGGGCTCTGTCCTCGATCTCGGCACGCGAGGATTGCTGCCGGCGGACGTCGATATCAATGCGACGCTGGTTGCTGGCAGCAACAAGGTCCAGGTCGACAGATTGCTGCTGAAGACCGGCCGCTCGACATTCGATTTCGCCGGTTCGATCGGGCCGAAGCCGGCAAGCGGAGCGGTGGGTGAAGAGCCCTCCTATCGCTACGACCTGACCAGCGACGGGTCGTCGCTTGCGCCGTCGGAGTCGCCCGAGCCGGCGCTCACCTTCCTCGCCCGGATCGCCGGTGTCTACAACACGGTGAGCCACAAACTGGTGGCCGAGCAGATCGCGCTTCGGTCCGCCGGCTCGGGCGAGATGCTTGGCACCGCCGCCGTGGCGTTCGTCGACGGCAAAGTGCCGGGGATCAATCTGGCGTTCAACATCCACGACATGCAGGTCTCTCACGTCAAGCAGCTATGGCCGTGGTTTTCGGCGCGCAATGCCCGGCTGTGGGTGCTGGCCAATCTGTTCGGCGGCCGTGTCGTCGACGCCAACCTTCAGTTCCAGGTGGTGCCGGGCCGGCTCGGCAACGGCGTGCCGCTTTCGGCCGATGAGGTGTTCGGCCGCTTCCAGATCGAGGGATCGCGATTCGACACCGCCGGCCGCATCCCGCCGATACGCGACGCGGTCGGCGTCGTCGGTTTCCACGGCAACGATGTCGATATCTCGCTGTCCTCGGGCACCGTCTACATGCCCAGCGGCCGCACCGTGGCGGCCAGCAACGGCACGCTGACGGTCAAGGCGGCCAACCGCCCGCCGGTCGTCGGCGCGCTCGACATCGATGTCGACGGCGACGCATCCGCCGTTGCCGAACTCGCATCCTACGAGCCGATCAACGCCATGCGCCATGTCGGCATTCTGCCGGAGGACCTGTCGGGCAGCGTCACCGGTCACGTCAAGGCGGATATTCCGCTGCAGTCCGGCGTCGACTCCTCGAAGCTCGATTGGCTGGTGTCGCTCGACTACACCGGCATGTCCCTGGCCAAGCCCTTCGAAGGACAGGTCGTGACGGATGCCGACGGTTCGATCACGGTCGACCCCGAGAAGGCGGTGATCTCCGCCAAGGCGTTGCTGAACGGCATTCCGGCCGAACTCGATCTGATCGAGCCGCTCAGGGATGAGGGGCCGGCGCGCAGCCGCAAGGTGGCCCTGGTGCTCGACGACAAGATCCGCGCCGCCGCCATGCCCGGCCTGAAGCCGCTGCTTGCCGGAACTGTGAAGGTGGCGATCGACAAGAACGGCAGCGGCGACCAGAACGTCTCGGCCGACCTGACCAACGCCAGGCTGGACATTCCCTGGGCGGGCTGGAGCAAGGGGGCGGGGGTGCCCGCCAACGTCACCTTCGTCATGACCAAGTCCGGCGACACCACGACGCTGTCCGATTTCAATCTCGACGGAAAGACGTTCTCCGTCGACGGCAGCATCGTGCTGGTCAATGGCGCCTTGTCGTCGGCGCGGTTCAGCAAGGTCACCTTGAACAGAGGCGACGACGTTGCTGTGTCGGTGAAGCGGTCCGGCAAGGGCTATGCGGTCGACATATCGGGCAATGCGCTCGATGCCCGCTCGCTCATCAAGCAGTTCACCTCCGACGTCGACACGGCTACCAAAACCACCGGTTCCGACGCCATTTCCGTCAGCGCCGATGTCGACCGGCTGACCGGTTTCCACGACGAGCAATTGTCCAATCTGAAGCTCGACTACAGCGCGGCCGGCTCGCGGGTGAACGGGCTGAAGGTCAGCGCCACGGCCAGTTCAGGTGCGGCCATATCGATCAGCAACACGACCGGCGCCGGCCGGCGCACGCTCAACATGCAGTCCGCGGACGCCGGCGCCATCCTGAGATTCCTCAACATCTACGAACATATGGAAGGCGGCGTGATCACGCTCGCACTGGCCGGGCCGAGCGACGGATCGCTCAAGGGCAAGGTCGACACCAGCAATTTTTTCGTCGTCAACGAGCCGAAACTCGCCTCCATCGTCTCGACCACGCCGGCCGGCGACAACCGCAGCCTCAACCAGGCGGTCAAGGGCAAGCTGGACACGTCGCGGGTGAAGTTCGAACGCGGCTACGCCGAGATCGACAAGGGCAGCGGCTATCTGAAACTGGCCAATGGCGTGCTGCGCGGACCGCGCATCGGCACGACGTTCCAGGGCACGCTCTACGACCAGAACAACAACATGGACATGACCGGCACGTTCATGCCGGTCTATGGCCTCAATCGCATCTTCGGCGAATTGCCCATCGTTGGCGCGCTGCTCGGCAATGGCCGCGACCGTGGCCTGATCGGCGTCACCTACCGGCTCAAGGGCAACGCCAACAAGCCGCTGCTGGACATCAATCCGCTGTCGGTGATCGCGCCCGGAATATTCAGGTCGATCTTCGAATATAGGTGAGCGAGTTCAGGCCGGTCGCACCAGAATGTGTTTTTTCTTTCCCAAGGAAAGCTTTACGACGTTTTCCGGACTCAAATCCTGAGGGGTCACCAGCCGGCGCTCGTCGCTCACCGGCTCGTCGTTCAGGCGCACGGCGCCGCCCTGCACATGCCGCCGCGCTTCGCCGTTCGACGCCGCCAGTCCGGCGGTGACCAGCAGCGACAGGATGCCGACGCCGGTTTCGAGCGCTGTCTTGTCGACCTCGACGGTCGGCAGCGACTCCGCGAGCGCGCCTTCCTCGAACGTCTTGCGCGCCGTATCGCTGGCTTGCTCGGCGGCCGCGCGGCCGTGCAGCAGGGCGGTGATCTCGGTGGCGAGGATCTTCTTGGCCTCATTGATCTCGGATCCGCCGAGCCGCTCGAGCCGCGCCACCTCGTCCAGCGGCAGCGTCGTGTAGAGCTTCAGGAAGCGGGCGACGTCGGCATCCTCGGTGTTGCGCCAGTACTGCCAGAATTCGTAGGGGCTCAGCATCTCCGCGTCGAGCCAGACCGCGCCCGACGCCGACTTGCCCATCTTGGCGCCCGACGAGGTGGTGAGCAGCGGCGTGGTCAGTGCATAGAGCTGCGCGTCCTCCATGCGGCGGCCGAGATCGATGCCGTTGATGATGTTGCCCCACTGGTCGGAGCCGCCCATCTGCAGGCGGCAGCCGAGACGCTTGTAGAGCTCGACGAAATCATAGGCCTGCAGGATCATGTAGTTGAATTCGAGGAACGACAGCGACTGCTCGCGATCGAGCCGCAGCTTGACGGAATCGAAGGCCAGCATGCGGTTGACCGAAAAGTGACGACCGACATCGCGCAGGAAATTGACGTAGTTGATCTCCATCAGCCAATCGGCGTTGTTGACCATGATGGCGTCGTTGGGACCGCTGCCGAATTTGAGGTAGGGCATGAAGTTGCGGCGGATACCGGCAAGATTGTCTTCGATGTCCTGCGGGGTCAAAAGCTTGCGCGCCTCATCCTTGAACGACGGGTCGCCGATCATCGAGGTGCCGCCGCCCATCAGCGCGATCGGCCGGTGACCGGTCTGCTGCAGCCAGTGCAGCATCATGATCTGGATCAGCGAGCCGGCGTGCAGGCTCTTGGCGGTCGCGTCGAAGCCGATATAGGCTGTCACCGTCTCCTTGGCGAAGATATTGTCGAGACCGGCATCATCCGAAGTCTGGTGGATGAAACCGCGCTCGCTCATCGTGCGCAGGAAATCCGATTTGAAGGCAGGCATTTTTTCTATTCCCGAAAGCGTCCGGCCGCTGTGGCTCAGGCGTGCATGAACGCGGGCGTTTAGCATCCAAGCGCGATCAGCAAAAGTGGTTTCCGGTTTTGCGACTGATCGCGCCAGACAAAGGTCCAGCGATCAGCAAAAGTGGTTTCCGGTTTGCAGCCCGCGCGGATGGCGTTGCGAATCCTTGCTTCGTCGTTTGGGCTGGCGTATTGAGGCGCCGCGCAGGGCAGGGCCTGAGGCGCCGCGACGGGGCCATCCCGCAGATCAGATCCGGAAAGCTCCGCGATGAACAGGAACTATCTCTTTCTCTTTCTGTTCAGCGTGCTGATGACGTTCAGTGGACTGGCGAGCCTTCCACCCATCGACCGCGACGAATCCCGTTTTGTCCAGGCTACCAAGCAGATGGTCGAAACCTCCGACTATGTCGACATCCGTTTTCAGGATGCCTCGCGCTACAAGAAGCCGATCGGCATCTACTGGCTGCAATCGGCGGCCGTGGCGCTGAGCGGCGAGGGGGCGGCGGCGCCGATCTGGGTCTACCGCCTCGTCTCCATGCTTGGCATTGCCTTGGCCGTCGTCGGCATCGCCTGGACGGGCACCAAGCTGTTCGGGGCCAATGCCGGTCTCGCCGCCGGCCTGATGATGGCGGCGATCTTCGCCACCGCCTTCGAGGGCCGTGACGCCAAGACCGACGCCATGCTGCTGGCCTGCTGCGTGGCGGCGCAAGGCGCGCTCGCCCAGATCTATCTGGCAGCGCGCCGCAACGAACCGGTAGCCGCCCATCTGCCGTGGATTTTCTGGGCCGCTCAAGGCCTTGGAATTCTTATCAAGGGGCCGGTGGCTCCGCTGTTGTCGTTGCTCACGGTCGCCGCCCTGTTTGCCTTCGAGCGCGACTGGCGCTGGCTCCTGAAGCTGAAGCTCGTGCGCGGAGTCGCTCTGGTGGCGCTCATCGTGTTGCCCTGGGTTGCCCTCATCACCTGGAAGAGCGGCGGCACCTTTCTCAGCGATGCCGTCGGCAAGGACATGATGGCCAAGGTCGCCTCGGGCGAGGAATCGCACGGCCTGCCGCCCGGTTTCTACATGCTGACCTATTCCTTGTTCATGTGGCCGTTCGGCCTGATCGCGGTCGGCGCCGGGCTCCAGGCCCTCAACCGTCTGCGCGACGATCCCCGGCTGCGTTTCTGCCTCGCCTGGTACATTCCGTTCTGGCTGGTGTTCGAGCTGATCCCGACCAAGCTGCCGCACTATGTCCTGCCGGCCTATCCCGGCATGGCGCTGCTGATCGGCTGGCTGCTGACATTGTCGCCGCAGGAGGCGAATGCGCCGCTCAGGCGCTGGCAGGACTGGTTGTGGTGGTCGACCGCATTCGGTCTTGCCGTGGTCAGCCTTGGCCTGGCGGCGGTCTGCGTCGGAGCGCCGATCTATCTCACCGGCTCCTTTTCCTGGTGGAGCATCCCGGCCGCCGCGGCGGCGCTGGCGGCAGGGTATTTCGCTTTTTCGCGACAGCTGCAAGTGCCGCTCTCCCGCATCGGCGCCATCGCGGTTTGCGCCGGCATCACCTATGGGCTGTTGTTCGGCGTCATCGCGCCTTCGCTGAAGCCGATCTGGCTGAGCCCGGCGATCGAGGCGGCAGTCCAGGCCAACAGGCCTTGCGACACCACGGTGCTCGCCTCAGCGGAATATCACGAGCCGAGCCTGGTGTTCCTGGTCGGTACCAAGACCGTCCTGACCGATGTCGATGGCGTCGCCAAGCATCTGCTCGGCGACCCCACCTGCGCGCTGGCGCTGGCACAAATCGGCGACGAGCAGAAGCTGAATGGCCTGTTGGAGGCGCAAGGCAAGTCGGCGAGCCGCGTTGCCGAGGTCGACGGCCTCAACTATTCGTCGGGAGACAAACTGTCGCTCGGCCTCTATCGTGTAACCCAGTGACGGCTCGCCGATGCCCATGACGGCAACAATGGGGTCGAATTTCCTATGCTGGTGAAATCACGCCCGCCCGTTTCGAGCCTGCTCCTTGGCATAGGGCGCCGGTCGCTCGACAACTTTCGCGATACGATGCAGATCGCCAAAAGCCGCCTTGCCAGCCGTCCGGCCAGATACCCGAATATTTTGTGGTCGGTCTGGGTGCTGGTCTGGGTCTTGCTGACGGCGGCGGCGTTTGTTCGTCTCGACACTCCGGCCGGAATGCTTCACGGCAAGTGGTCGGCGGGATTTGCCCGGACTGCCGACTTTTTCACCCAGTTCGGCCTGGGAGGCTGGTATATCATTCCCTCAGTGCTTCTGCTTGTCGCCGCGAACCTGACGGATTGGCGAAGCCTGTCGCGGCGCTCGCTGATGCTGCTCTACAACTGGACCTGTCTGGCTTTTCTGGTGCTGTGCGCCACCGGCCTGTCGGGGATCGCCGTCAATGTGCTGAAATATGCCATTGGCCGGGCTCGCCCGCTCTATTACGAGGACTTTGGCGTGCTGACCCTGCACCCCTTCGCTTTCGATGCGCGCTTCGCCGGCTTTCCGTCCGGCCATGGTACGACAATGGGCGCGGTGTTCGGGGTCGCTTTGCTGTTGTTTCCGCGGCGATGGTACATCGCCCTGGCGATCACCGCCTGCATCGCCTCGACCCGTATCTTCGTTGGCGCGCACTATCCCAGCGACACCGTCGCCGGCTTCGGCCTTGGCTGCGGTTTCGCGCTTGCCTGCGGGCTGGTCTTTGCCCGGCTCGGCTTCATCTTCCGGCCGATGCCGTCGGGACTGCCGGTCCGCAAGAGAACGTTTCGGCTGATCGGACCGACAAGGAAGGCTGGCTGAGCATTCGAAGTTCAGTTGCCGTCCAGTCCGCCATAGGATCTGACCAGGTCGGCCATGCCGGGCGATTGGTGGTCTTCGCTTTCGAGCCCCTGCGCAACGCCGACGCGATCGGCGACCGGCCGGTTCTGGCTGACCTTCCACTTGCCGTGGATTTCGCTGATCTCGATTTCCAGCCCGATAATGCCCTTGATCTGCGACTGGATGAAGGGCTCCGGCGCATCGGTTACCGCCCAGGGCGCGGCGCGGGCGCCTTCCTGGGAGACGGTCAGATCGGCGATCTGCTGCGCCAGCCAGTCCTGATCATCCATCACCTTGACGGTGCCGCGAACCTGCACGATGGCATAATTCCAGGTCGGCACCACCTTGCCGGTCTCGCGCTTGGTCTCGTACCAGGACGGCGTCACATAGGCATCGCTGCCCTGGAAGACGATCAGTACGGTTGACGCCGGATTGTCGGCCAACAGGCGCCATTGCGGGTTGGCCCGCGCCAGATGGGCGCGCAGCCTGCCGTTCGGCCCGATTTCCGCGTCGAGCAGGAACGGGATGGCGTTGGCGACCGGCCCATCGGGTCCGTTGGAAATCAACAGGCCCAGCGGATGCGTCCGGATCAGCCCGTGCAGGATTTCCGGCCGCGTTTCCCTGAAATGAGGAGGTTCGTACATCGCCGTCCGTTCTTCCTTGTTTATCTCAGCCGCTTCGGCCGCGGATCCGACAATTCGCCGGCCAGCCGGCGGTCGAGATAGTCGGCGCATTCCTCGAGCAGCAGGTCGGCATCGTTGGAGAAGAAATGGTTGGCGCCGGGCAACGTCTTTTGGGTGATGGTGATGCCCTTCTGCGTGTGCAGCTTGTCGACCAGGCCCTGCACATCCTTTGGCGGCGCCACCTTGTCGGCATCGCCATGGATGATCAGGCCCGATGAGGGGCAGGGCGCCAGGAACGAGAAATCATAGGTGTTGGGCTGCGGGGCGATCGAGATGAAGCCTTCGATCTCGGGCCGGCGCATCAGAAGCTGCATGCCGATCCAGGATCCGAACGAGTAGCCGGCGACCCAGCAGCTCTTGGAATCGGGATGCAGCGACTGCACCCAATCCAGCGCCGCGGCGGCATCCGACAACTCGCCGGTGCCGTGGTCGAATTCGCCCTGACTGCGGCCGATGCCGCGGAAATTGAAGCGAAGCGTGGTGAAATCCCGCTTCTGGAACATGTAGAAGAGGTCGTAGACGATCTTGTTGTTCATCGTGCCGCCGAATTGCGGGTGCGGGTGCAGGACGATGGCAATCGGCGCGCTCTTTTCCTTGGAAGGCTGGTAGCGACCTTCCAGGCGGCCGGCAGGACCGGTGAAAATGACCTCAGGCATAAAATACTCCACTAGGTAATACGAATGCGCGGTGCCTGGAACGTTTCCTCTGGCCTTGACGCAGGGCGAGCGTCTTCTTAGAAGCTAGTTTAGAATTGTTCAAAACTGAGTGGCAAGACATCGAGCCCGGCCACCCGCGCCGCAAGCCGCGTAAATAGGACGGCTCGCCTTGGAATTTCAAGGAAATAACGCCATACGACGGCGGAATGGCTTCTGACGGGACTTGACGGACGAAAATGGCCGCAAAACGCGCCTATCTCGACTACAATGCCAGTGCGCCGCTGCTTGCCGCGGCCCGCGAAGCTATGGTCGCGGCGCTCGATGTCGCCGCCAATCCGTCATCGGTTCACGCCGAGGGGCGGGCGGCCCGCCGTCTGATCGAGACCGCAAGGCGTGACGTGGCGGCGCTCGTCAACGCCAAGCCCGAGCACGTCGTGTTCACCTCCGGTGCCACGGAAGCAGCCTCGACACTGCTGTCACCCGACTGGCAGATGGGGCGCGGCACGGTGCGCATGAGCCGGCTTTACGTGTCGGAGGCCGATCATCCCTGCCTGTTGAACGGCGGACATTTCCCGTCAGCGCAGGTGACGCGGGTCGGCGTCGACGCCAACGGTATCGCCGATCTCGACGCTTTGGCGGCAGCGCTCAGTGGTCATGACAAGAGCGAAGGCCTGCCGCTGGTTGCCATCCACGCCGCCAACAACGAGACCGGCGTCATCCAGCCGATCGATCGCATCGCCGGGATCGTCAAGGCTGCGGGCGGCGTCCTCGTCGTCGACGCGGTTCAGGCGGCGGGGCGTGTTTCGATCGATCTATCAGCGGGTTACGCCGATTACCTGATTCTGTCCTCGCATAAGATCGGCGGCCCCAAGGGCGTTGGCGCCATCGTCGCCGCTTCCGATCTGATGATGCCGAAGCCTCTGATCAATGGCGGTGGCCAGGAAAAGGGCCATCGCGGCGGCACCGAAAACCTCGCGGCCATTGCCGGCTTTGGCGCCGCCGCACGCGAAGCCCTGGCCGGGTTGCCGGCCATAGATGCGGTGCGCCGGCGCCGCGACGAGATCGAGGCCATCGTGAAAACCCTGGTGCCGGACGCGGAAATCTTCGGAACCGGTGCGCCAAGGCTTGCCAATACGGCATTCTTCGCTATTGCGGGCGTCAAAGCCGAAACCGCGCAGATCGCCTTCGACCTGGCCGGTGTAGCGCTGTCGGCCGGCTCTGCCTGTTCGTCGGGCAAGGTCGGACCGAGCCATGTGCTGAAAGCCATGGGATACGGTGACAGCCTTGGCGCCTTGCGCGTGTCGATCGGTCCGGCGACGGGCGCGGAAGACATCGAGTTGTTTCGCGTTGCGCTGACGGGAATCGCCGCGCGTCGGGCGGATAGAGAAAAAGCCGCGTGAGCGGTTGGGGCATCGGACCGAAAAGCGCGTAGCGGTTTTCGGGAAAATCCGATGCTTGACGAAAATGATTTGGGCCATTCGGCCTGGTAGAGCCGTGCGTTTCATGCTGGCCGGGTGAATTTCCGGTCGAAGCGCACTATATGAAACTTACGCTGCCGCAAGCGCCTTTTTGGGGTTCGTTTTGGCGGTGCCATAGTTTGAAAACTGTCGGGCCTTGACCCCGGCGTGGATGGAGAACGCATATGCCTGCTGTGCAGGACACGATCGATCGGGTCCGAAAGATCGACGTCGACCAATACAAATATGGATTCCAGACCGAAATCGCGATGGATAAGGCCCCCAAAGGCCTCAGCGAAGACATTATCCGTTTCATTTCGGCCAAGAAGGACGAACCGTCCTGGATGCTGGAATGGCGTCTGGAAGCCTATCGCCGTTGGCTGACGCTTGACGAGCCGACCTGGGCGCGCGTCCACTATCCCAAGATCGATTTCCAGGACATCTACTTCTACGCGGCGCCCAAGAGCACGCCCGGCCCGACCTCGCTCAGCGATGTCGATCCCGAACTCTTGAAGGTCTACGAGAAGCTCGGTATTCCGCTGCGCGAGCAGGAAATCCTCGCCGGCGTGCAGAAGACCGACGCCTCGGAACTCGAGGAAGTCAGCGACAATGTCTACAAATCGGGCCGCGTCGCCGTCGACGCCGTGTTCGATTCCGTTTCCGTCGTCACCACCTTCAAGAAGGAGCTGGCGCAGGCCGGCGTCATCTTCTGCTCGATCTCGGAAGCCATCCGCGAGCATCCCGAACTGGTGAAGAAGTATCTCGGCTCGGTTGTGCCGACCTCCGACAATTATTACGCCACGCTGAATTCGGCCGTGTTCACCGACGGCTCGTTCGTCTTCGTGCCCAAGGGCGTGCGCTGCCCGATGGAGCTGTCGACCTATTTCCGCATGAACGAGAAGAACACCGGCCAGTTCGAGCGCACGCTGATCATCGCCGAGGAGGGGGCTTACGTCTCCTATCTCGAAGGCTGCACGGCGCCGCAGCGCGATGAGAACCAGCTGCATGCCGCCGTCGTCGAACTGGTGGCGCTCGACGATGCCGAGATCAAATATTCGACGGTGCAGAACTGGTATCCCGGAGACGCCGAGGGCAAGGGTGGCATCTACAATTTCGTCACCAAGCGCGGCGACTGCCGTGGCGATCGCTCGAAGATCTCGTGGACGCAGGTCGAGACCGGCTCGGCGATCACCTGGAAATATCCGAGCTGCATCCTGCGCGGCGACGATTCCTCGGGCGAGTTCTATTCGATCGCTGTCTCGAACGGTTATCAGCAGGTCGACAGCGGCACCAAGATGATCCACCTCGGCAAGAACACGTCGAGCCGCATCATCTCCAAAGGCATCGCCGCCGGCTTCTCGCAGAACACCTATCGCGGCCAGGTCTCGGCGCACCGCAAGGCGACCAACGCCCGCAACTTCACCAACTGCGATTCCCTGCTGATCGGCGACCAGTGCGGCGCGCACACCGTGCCCTACATGGAAGCCAAGAATTCGACGGCGCAGTTCGAGCACGAAGCGACCACGTCGAAGATTTCCGAGGACCAGAAATTCTACGTCATGCAGCGCGGTATCCCTGAAGAGGAGGCGATCGCGCTGATCGTCAACGGCTTCGTCAAGGACGTCATCCAGCAACTGCCGATGGAATTCGCTGTCGAGGCGCAGAAGCTGATCGGTATCTCGCTTGAGGGCTCGGTCGGCTGACCGGACAGATATTCAGGAAACGAAAAAATGCTTGAAATCAGAAACCTGCACGCCCGCATCGTCGATGACGGCACCGAAATCATCCGCGGTCTGAACCTGACGGTGAAAGCCGGCGAGGTTGCCGCGATCATGGGGCCGAACGGCTCGGGCAAATCGACGCTGTCCTACATCCTCGCCGGTCGCGAGGACTATGAGGTGACCGAGGGCGACATCCTCTACAACGGCCAGTCGATCCTCGAAATGGATCCGGCCGAGCGCGCCACGTCAGGCATCTTCCTCGCCTTCCAGTATCCGATGGAGATACCGGGCGTCGCCACCATGGAATTCCTGAAAGTGGCGATGAACGAGCAGCGCAAGGCGCGCGGCGAGGAGCCGCTGAAGATCCCGGAATTTTTGAAGCGCGTGAAGGAAGCCGCCGCCTCGCTCAGCATGGAGATGGCGATGCTGAAGCGGCCGCTTAATGTCGGCTTTTCCGGCGGCGAGAAGAAGCGGGCGGAGATCCTGCAGATGAAATTGCTGGAGCCGAAATTGTGCGTGCTCGACGAGACCGATTCCGGCCTCGACATCGATGCGCTGAAGATCGTTTCCGACGGCGTCAACGCGCTGCGCGCGCCGGACCGGGCGTTCCTGGTCATCACCCACTACCAGCGCCTGCTTGAGCACATCGTGCCCGACACCGTGCACGTGCTCTACAAGGGCCAGGTTATCAAGTCGGGCGACAAGTCGCTGGCGCTTGACCTGGAAGCCAACGGCTACGCCGGCGTGATCGGCGAAGCCGCGTGAGATGCCAGAGGTAATACCGATGAACATGCACACACAACCGCAACGGACACCGGCCGAAACAGCGTTGATCGACGCGTTCGGCGACCGGCTGTCGCTGCTGCCGGGCGACGGCGCGGTGATGCTGAAGCGCGACGACGCCATCGAGACGATCAAGCACGGCCTGCCGACGCGGCGCGTCGAATCCTGGCACTACACCGACCTCCGCCGGTTGCTGAATACCGTGCCGGACTTCGACCCTGCCGCCATGGCCAAAGCCATTGCGCCGATCGTCGACGGTTCCACTGTGGTGTCGATCCTGAACGGCAAATCCGACGCCAAAGTGCCGGTTCTTGAAGGCGTCTCTTTCCAGCGCCTGTCGGAAACGCTGGTCGACGGCAGCGCAGCAGCTGGGCTCGATCCCTATGGCAGCGACGACGCCATCGGCGCGCTGAACACGGCTTTCGTCGCCGACGGATATTTTGTCGACATCGCCGATGGCGTGGAACTCGAAAAGCCGGTCGAACTGCAGAACCTGCAGGCCGGCGGCCAGACCCATGTGCGCCTGCCAGTGCGCGTCGGCGCCGGCGCCAAGGCCGTCATCGTCGAACGGCAGACAGGTGACGGCGCTGCCCTGGGCAGCTCGGTCAGCCAGCTCGTGCTCGGCGAAGGCGCCGAGGTGACGTGGCTGATCGTCCAGGAACAGCCGGAAACGGCGACGCATCTGGCGCAGTTCAAGGCCCATATCGGCAAGAACGCCAAGCTGACGCTGTTCGTCATGAACGCCGGCGGCAGACTGGTGCGCCAGGAGATCATGGTCAGGACGACTGGCGAAGGCGCCGATTTCAAGCTGCGCGGCATCAACCTCTTGGCCGGCGACACCCACACCGACGTGACCATGGTTCTCGACCACGCCGTGCCGCACACGACCTCGACGGAGATCATCCGCAACGTGGTGACGGGCAAGGCGCGCGGCGTGTTTCAGGGCCGCATCAACGTCCATCAATATGCGCAGAAGACCAACGCCAAGATGGCATGCAACACGCTGTTGCTGTCGGACGACGGCGAGTTCTCGACCAAGCCGGAGCTTGAAATCTTCGCCGACGACGTGATTTGCGGCCATGGCGCGACGGTCACCGAGATCGACCACGATCATCTGTTCTACCTGATGGCGCGCGGCGTCGACGAGAAAAGCGCGCGGGGGCTGCTCGTGAAGGCCTTCGTCGCCGAGGTCATCGAGGAACTGGACGACGAGGCGATCGTCGAAGCGCTGGAAGCGCGGCTCGACGGCTGGTTCCTGGCACACGGGTGACCTGATGAACGCACCGGGCAAGATCGGAGATTTCTACGACGTCGAAGCGATCCGCCGCGATTTCCCGATCCTGTCGCGGGAAGTCTATGGCAAGAAGCTGGTCTATCTCGACAATGGCGCCTCGGCACAGAAGCCGCAGGTGGTGCTCGACGCTGTCCAGCACGCCTACAGCCAGGAATATGCCAACGTCCATCGCGGCCTGCATTTCCTGTCCAATGCCGCGACCGACGCCTACGAAAAGGCGCGCGAAACGGTACGCCGTTTCCTCAACGCGCCAAGCACCGACAACATCATCTTCACCTCGAACACGACCTCGGCCATCAACACCGTGGCCTATGGCTATGGCATGCCCAACATCGGCGAGGGCGACGAGATCGTGCTGTCGATCATGGAGCACCACTCCAACATCGTTCCCTGGCATTTTATCCGCGAGCGGCAGGGCGCCAAGCTGGTCTGGGTGCCGGTCGACGATCTCGGCGTCTTCCACATCGAGGAATTCGAAAAACGGCTGACCGACCGCACCAAACTGGTCGCCGTCACGCAGATGTCGAATGCGCTGGGCACGGTGACGCCGATCAAGGAAATCGTGCGCATCGCGCATGCGCGTGGAATTCCCGTCCTCGTCGACGGCAGCCAGAGCGCCGTGCATATGCCGATCGATGTGCAGGATCTCGACTGCGACTTCTTCGTCTTCACCGGGCACAAGGTTTATGGCCCTTCGGGCATCGGCGTGCTCTACGGCAAGAAGGACATTCTCCAGGGCATGCGCCCCTTCATGGGCGGTGGCGAGATGATCGAGGAGGTGACGGAAGACATCGTCACCTACAACGAGCCGCCGCATCGTTTCGAAGCCGGCACGCCGCCGATCGTGCAGGCGATCGGACTGGGTGCCGCGCTTGACTATATGGAAACGATCGGCCGCGAGCGCATCGCCGCGCATGAGGAAGACCTCAAGACTTATGCGCATGAGCGGCTACGCGCCATCAATTCGCTGCGCATCTTCGGCGATGCGCCCGGCAAGGGCGCCATCATCTCGTTCGAACTGCAAGGCATTCATGCGCACGACGTGTCGATGGTGATAGACAGACAGGGCGTTGCAGTCCGCGCGGGCACCCATTGCGCCCAGCCGCTGTTGAAACGTTTCGGCGTAACCTCCACATGCAGGGCATCGTTCGGCATGTATAATACCAGGGCCGAAGTCGACGCTTTGGCCGAGGCGCTTGAAAAAGCGCGCAAATTCTTCGGATGACGATTTTTTTGGGTGACGACCATGGATGATGCAAGCATCGCTGCCGAGACCACTCCGGAAACCGCGCCCAATGCGCTGGTTTCGGGATCGGCCATTCCAGCCGACGAACTGGCGCGGTTGACCGACGACATCGTATCGGCGCTGAAGACGGTCTACGATCCGGAAATCCCGGCCGATATCTACGAGCTCGGCCTCATCTACAAGATCGACATCGAGGACAATCGCTCGGTCAAGATCGACATGACGCTGACCGCTCCCGGCTGCCCTGTCGCCGGCGAAATGCCCGGCTGGGTCGAAAATGCCGTCGGCGCCGTCGAAGGCGTGTCCGGCGTCGAGGTCAACATGACCTTCGACCCGCCCTGGTCTGCCGACCGCATGTCGGAAGAGGCGCAGGTGGCGGTGGGTTGGTACTAGCGTCAAGCCTGGAACACTTGCGCCAGGGATAAAACTTCACCATTTTAGGTGAGGAATCATTCGGCAGGCCTTGAACCTGCATGGAATGGAAGGAAAAAGAATGGGACGCTTCGCCGTCATCACCATGACCGAAAAGGCCGCCGACCGGGTGCGCGAGATCGTCGCCACCCGCGACAACGCGCATGGCATCCGCCTCGGCATCAAGAAGGGCGGCTGCGCCGGCATGGAATATACGGTCGATCTGGTGACCGAGCCCAACACCAAGGACGACCATATCGAGCGCGACGGCGCTCATGTCTATGTCGCGCCCGAGGCTGCGCTATTCCTGTTCGGCACCGAGATGGATTTCGAGCAGACGACGCTGCGCACCGGCTTCACCTTCCACAACCCGAACCAGAGCTCGGCCTGCGGCTGCGGCGAATCCGTCGAACTGAAGCCGGCCGACCTGAAGGCACTGGCAGAGGCACGCGCCTCGGCCTGAGTTTCTTCGCCCTGGGGAGAAAGTGTCACGAAATGAGGATGAGGGGCAGCGCCAGCCTCTCCAGAGTTAGCTCCGCCCAGCCTGCCGGCGTACGTCGTTAGAAAATCCAAGCAATTGGCTTTTCGTTCGCTGCGCGGATCACTCCTCACCTCCCCGTAAACGGGGCGAAGAAACTCACTCCACCCACATGCCCGTCCGCTTGTGCCAATCGGCGATCGATTCCTCGGGATAGACGTCGAAGACCTTGTCGTGCTTGCCAACCACCGGCTCGACCCAGTTCGCCTTGTATTTCAGCATCAGGTGCACCTTGCTCTGTGGGATGGGCAGGTCGCTGTCGATCGCCGAGGCGAAGGGATGCACAAGCTCCGGCCAGGTTGGATCGTAGAGCCAAAGGGCTGAGCCGCATTTCTTGCAGAAATTGCGCTCGCCGGTTGAGATTTCGCAATGCGGATGCTCGTCGTCCTCGATCTCCGCCCGAAAGACGCCGAGGCTGCGCTTGCCCCTGATGTTCAGTGTCTCGTTGTCGGCACCGAGATTGATGGCAAACCCGCCGCCGCCCTGCTGCTTGCGGCAGATCGAGCAGTAGCACAGCATGAATGGCGCCGGCGTGTGGCTCTCCACCTCGAAACGCACGGCATTGCAGCGGCAGGACCCTTTCAGCAGAAGCGGCATGGCGGGAAAACTCCGATACCTCTCTCAACCTGTCAGCATGATTTTGGTTGCGGCGATGACAAGGCCAAACGCCGGTGACATGATCTCGGCATGGACAATGAACGCATCGCCGAACTGTTCGAGGGCCTAGGCCCGGTCAGCATCCGCAAACTGTTCGGCGGCAAGGGCATCTATTTCGACGGTGTGATCGTCGCCATCGTGCTGCGCGGTGAGTTGATGCTGAAGGCCGACGAACAAAGCGCGCCCGAGTTCGAGGCCGCCGGCTGCACGCAATGGACCTATACCGGCTCGCGCCACGGCAAGCTGGTCGCCATGCCCTATTGGAGCGTTCCAGACAGCGCTTTCGATGACCCCGACGAGATGACTGTGTGGGCACGGCGTGCCTATGAGGCGGGGCGGCGGGCGGGGAAGTGAATGCCAACCTTCTTGGCACAGCGGAGGGACAGCACCCCCCTCTGTCCCGCCGACCTTGGAGGCCGTGCCCTACAATGCCCTGGCTATCCTCGCCGCCAGCCGTGCATTGTTTTCCACCAGCGCGATGTTGGTCTTGAGGCTCCTGCCGCCGGTCAGTTCGAGGATTTTTCCCAGCAGGAACGGCGTCACCGCCTTGCCGGTCACGTTGAGCGCTTCGGCGGCCTTCTGCGCGGCGTCGATATAGCCCGCCATCTCCGCAGCCGGGATTTCCTGGTTTTCCGGCACAGGATTGGCAATCAGCATGCCGCCAGCAAGCCCAAGTGCTGCCCGCGTCTGGTAGAAATGCGCGATCTCTTCCGGCTCGTGCAAGCTCAGCGGCGCGCGGAACGGCGATTGCCTGGACCAGAAGGCCGGCATCGTCTCGCAGCCATGGCCGATCACCGGCACGCCGCGCGTCTCCAGCACTTCCAGCGTCTTTTCGATGTCGAGGATGGCCTTGGCACCAGCTGAGACGACAATCACCGGGGTGCGCGCCAGCTCGTCGAGATCGGCGGAAATGTCAAAGCTCTTTTCGGCGCCCTTGTGCACGCCGCCGATACCGCCGGTGGCGAACACTTTTATGCCGACCATATGCGCCGCGATCATCGTGGCGGCGACCGTGGTGCCGCCGGTGCGCCCTTGCGCCACGGCAAAACCGAGATCGGCGCGCGACAGCTTCATCGCGTCGCCCGTCATCGCCAGCGATTCGCGCTCGCCGTCCGAAAGCCCGATCTTGATGCGGCCGCCAACCACGGCGATCGTCGCCGGCACGGCGCCGCCATCGCTGATGATCTTTTCGACATCGGCCGCCATGGCGCCATTGTCGGGGTAGGGCATGCCATGGGTGATGATGGTGCTTTCCAGCGCCACCACCGGCCGGCCGTCGGCCAGGGCCTGCGCCACCGGCGCGTGGATGTCGATGAAGGGGCGGGCGGTCTCAGGGGTCATCAAGGTCTCCTATCCGGAATGCGGCGCGTCCGTCGGACGCTCGGCAACATCGCGGCACTATGAATTCGCCGGTCTCATGCCATTTCCCTGGCATCCGGCACAAGAGCCAACGCTTCCGCGAAGCTCGCCGCGGTGAACTCCGGAACGGCGGCGGCGCTTTCGATGGCAAGCGTCGCCCCGGCAATGCCTTCGCGCAGAGCTGCCCGCAACGGCAGTCCGCGCAGCAAGGCAGCGACCGTTGCGCCTGCCAGCGCATCGCCGGCGCCGGTGACGTCGGCGACCTTTCTTGGTGGCGGCGGCAGGATAGAGAAGGCGCCGGCTTCATCGAAGCCCAGCATGGGCCCGCCGCCTGCCGTCACCACGCCGCTGACGAGGCCGCTGCATCGCAACCCGTCGACGACCTCGCGCTCCGTGGCATTCGCGGCGACGCCGGCCAGCGCCATGGCCTCGCGCCGGTTCATGAAGACCAGCGAAAGCTCCTTCAGCACCGGTAGCAACCGCACCACCTTGGCCGGCGAAATGGCAATCGCGAAAACCGGCTTGCCCGCGGCGAGCGCGACCAGCCGTTCCAGCGCCGTCGTCGGAAGATTGGCGTCGCAGAAGACGGCATCTGCGGCGGCGATCACCTCCCGCACCCTGGAGCGCCTGATCTGCTTGGGAAACGCCAAATCATAGAGCGCCATGTCGGCAAAGCCGACGATCAGCTCGCCTTCGCTGTCGATCAGCGCCGTGTAGCTCGGCGTCGTGCGGTCGAGGAAGACCGCCGACAGGTCGGTAATGCCTGCCCCGGCAATGGCTCGCGAAACGGTGTCGGCAGCGGCATCGCCGCCGCGAACCGACATCAGCGACGCGGAGACGCCGCGCCGCACGGCACTGCGCAAGGCGTTGAAGACGCCGCCGCCGACATCCTCGCGCATTGTGCCCGGATTGGAGGCGGCGGGCACGTAGGCACCGGACACCTGGCCGCGCCGGTCGATATGGGCGCCGCCTACGGCCAGTATTTTCGCGGATTTCAGCATGCCGGCGATATGACCTTTGTTATTCCAGCCGCACAAGCGCTAGGCTGTGCGACCGAGCTTCGCATGCAAGGCGGCGATTCGGCAGGTCGAAACAACCGAGCCGTCTGGCCCAACGTGCGGTGCATTCCTGATCGAATCCTTGGACAAAAAAAGAACAAATCCGGATAATGCTTGTTTTTCAGATATTTGATCCCTCTTGCCAAATGAGAACAAAAAAGGTACAAATAAGCAGGGATTACGGATTGTCCGGCCTTCATTGACGACCAAGGGGTGATGTATCATGGCTCAGAATTCTTTGCGGCTGGTAGAGGACAAGGCAGTGGACAAATCAAAGGCTCTGGATGCGGCGCTGTCGCAGATCGAGCGGGCTTTCGGCAAGGGCTCGATCATGCGGCTCGGCGCCAACGAGCAGGTCGTCGAGATCGAAACGGTGCCGACCGGCTCGCTTGGCCTCGACATCGCGCTTGGCGTCGGTGGCCTGCCGCGCGGCCGCATCATCGAGATCTACGGGCCGGAAAGCTCGGGCAAGACGACGCTGGCCCTGCACACCGTGGCCGAAGCCCAGAAGAAGGGCGGCATCTGCGCCTTCGTCGATGCCGAGCACGCGCTTGATCCGGTCTATGCCCGCAAGCTTGGCGTCGATCTCGAAAACCTGCTGATTTCGCAGCCCGACACTGGTGAGCAGGCGCTGGAAATCTGCGACACGCTGGTGCGCTCCGGCGCCATCGACGTGCTGGTGGTCGATTCGGTCGCGGCGCTCACGCCACGCGCCGAAATCGAAGGCGAGATGGGCGATTCGCTGCCCGGCCTGCAGGCCCGCCTGATGAGCCAGGCGCTGCGCAAGCTGACCGCCTCGATCTCGCGCTCCAACACCATGGTCATCTTCATCAACCAGATCCGCATGAAGATCGGCGTCATGTTCGGTTCGCCCGAGACGACGACCGGCGGCAACGCGCTGAAATTCTACGCATCGGTGCGCCTCGACATCCGCCGCATCGGCTCGGTCAAGGACCGCGACGAAGTCGTCGGCAACCAGACCCGCGTCAAGGTGGTCAAGAACAAGCTGGCGCCGCCCTTCAAGGTGGTCGAGTTCGACATCATGTATGGTGAAGGCGTGTCCAAGACCGGCGAACTGGTCGATCTCGGCGTCAAGGCCGGCGTGGTCGAGAAGTCGGGCGCCTGGTTCTCCTATAATTCGCAGCGTCTCGGCCAAGGCCGCGAGAATGCCAAACTGTTCCTGCGCGACAATCCCGACACCGCACGCGAGATCGAGCTGGCGCTCCGACAGAATGCCGGGCTGATCGCCGAAAAGTTCCTTGAGAATGGCGGCTCCGAAGGTGGCGACGACGGGTTCGAGGAGGAATCCGGCGCGATGTGACAACTCGCGAGGTCGGCCGGAGTTCGGCCATAATCGCATTCTATTATCTCGGGCTTAAGTAATCGAGTTCCGCGTTAATGCGTTTTGAAACCGCCGGCCCAGTGCCGGCGGTTTTGCGTTTCGGCGGCGAAAACAGGCCGGTTCGAACGGCCGGCAAAGGCCGTGGATTGGACCAATTCCGTGTTTCTGGACAGGGTGAAGCGCGGCGGCTAAAAGGCCAAGTCCTAATCTTCTAAAACGCAGAGCCCATTTCCGCCGGTTTGCCGGCGGCCCTTCCGAAAAGGCAGCATTCATGAGTGGCGTGAACGAAATCCGGTCGACATTTCTCGACTACTTCCGCAAGGAGGGTCACGAGATCGTCGCGTCGAGTCCGCTGGTGCCGCGCAACGACCCGACGCTGATGTTCACCAACGCCGGCATGGTACAGTTCAAGAACGTCTTCACCGGCCTGGAGAAGCGGCCCTATTCGCGCGCCTCGACCGCCCAGAAGAGCGTTCGCGCCGGCGGCAAGCACAACGATCTCGACAATGTCGGCTACACCGCGCGTCATCTGACCTTCTTCGAGATGCTCGGCAACTTCTCCTTCGGCGACTATTTCAAGGAGCGCGCCATCGAGCTTGCCTGGAACCTGATCACCAGGGAATTCGGGCTGAGCAAGGACAAGCTGCTGGTCACCGTCTATCACACGGACGACGAGGCGGCCGGCTTCTGGAAGAAGATCGCCGGTTTTTCCGACGACCGCATCATTCGCATCGCGACCTCGGACAATTTCTGGGCGATGGGCGACACCGGACCCTGCGGGCCGTGCTCGGAGATCTTCATCGACCGCGGCGAGCACATCTGGGGCGGCCCTCCCGGCAGCCCGGAGGAAGATGGCGACCGTTTCCTGGAATTCTGGAACCTGGTGTTCATGCAGTATGAACAGGTGACGAAGGAGGAGCGCATCGACCTGCCGCGCCCCTCGATCGACACCGGCATGGGCCTGGAGCGCATGGCCTCCATCCTGCAAGGGGTGGAAAGCGTCTTCGAGACCGATCTGTTCCGTCACCTGATCGACGCGGCCTCGTCCGCGATCGGGCATGGTCCCGACAAGGAGACGGTCGCCTCCTACCGGGTCATTGCCGATCATCTGCGCTCGTCCTCCTTCCTGGTCGCCGATGGCGTGCTGCCCTCGAACGAAGGCAGGGGCTACGTCCTGCGCCGCATCATGCGCCGCGCCATGCGCCATGCGCAGTTGCTCGGTGCCAACGAACCGCTGATGTGGAAGCTGGTGCCGGCGCTGGTGCGCGAAATGGGCCAGGCCTATCCGGAACTGCTGCGCGGCGAACAATTGATCACCGAGACGCTGAAGCTCGAGGAGACCAGGTTTCGCAAGACGCTGGTGCGCGGCCTCGGCCTGCTTTCCGAGGCGACCGAAACGCTGCATGCCGGCGACATGCTGGATGGCGAGACGGCCTTCAAGCTCTACGACACCTATGGCTTCCCGCTCGACCTGACGCAGGACGCACTGCGCCAGCGCAGCATCTCGGTCGATACTGCCGGCTTCACCAACGCGATGGAGCAGCAGAAGGCCGAGGCGCGCAAGCATTGGGCCGGGTCCGGCGACGCCGCCACCGAGACCATCTGGTTCTCGGTGCGCGAGAAGGCCGGCGCCACCGAGTTCCTCGGCTATGAGACTGAAGCTGCGGAAGGCATCATCCAGGCGCTTGTCCGGGACGGCAAGGCTGTCGACGGCGCCGGCAAGGGCGACGCGGTGGCGATCGTCGTCAACCAGACGCCGTTCTATGCCGAGTCCGGCGGCCAGATGGGCGACACCGGCGTCATCTCCGGCGAGGGGTTCTCGATCGAGGTTTCGGATACGCAGAAGAAGGCCGACGGGCTGTTCGTGCATATCGGCAAGGTGGCCAGCGGCACCGTCAAGACGGGCGCGGCTGTCGAGCTGAAGGTCGATCATGCAAGGCGCTCGAGGCTGCGCGCCAACCATTCCGCGACGCATCTGATCCATGAGGCGCTGCGCGAAGTGCTGGGCAGCCATGTCGCACAGAAGGGCTCGCTGGTCGCGCCCGAGCGCCTGCGCTTTGACATCTCGCACAACAAGCCGATTTCGGCCGAAGACCTCGAAGAGGTCGAGCGCATGGCCAACGAGATCGTCGTCCAGAACGGCCCGGTGACCACGCGCCTGATGTCGGTCGACGATGCCATCGCCGAGGGCGCCATGGCGCTGTTTGGCGAAAAGTACGGCGACGAAGTGCGCGTCGTGTCGATGGGCACCGGCCTGCACGGCGCCAAGGCGAACCGGCCCTATTCGGTCGAGCTCTGCGGTGGCACCCATGTCCGGGCGACCGGCGATATCGGCCTCGTGCGTGTCGTATCGGACAGCGCGGTCGCCGCCGGCGTGCGCCGCATCGAGGCATTGACGGGCGAAGCCGCGCGCAAACATCTCGACGAGCAGGACAGGCGTTTGAAGGCGACGGCAGCCGTGTTGAAGATTTCGCCGGCCGATGTACCGGCGCGCGTCGAGACGCTGCTCGAAGAGCGCAAGAAGCTCGAAAAGGAACTGACCGAAGCGCGCAAGAAGCTGGCATTGGGCGGCGGATCGTCTGCCGATGCTCCAGCCGCCAATGAGACGGTGGCCGGTGTCGGCTTTCTCGGCAAGACGGTCTCAGGTGTCTCACCGAAGGACCTGAAGCCGCTGGCCGATGCCGGCAAGACGTCGCTCGGCTCCGGCGTCGTCGTCTTCGTCGGCTCCGGTGAGGACAACAAGGCCAGCGTCGTCGTCGCCGTCACCGACGACCTCGTCGGCCGCTTCAGCGCCGTCGACCTTGTCCGAGTGGCCTCGGCGGCGCTCGGCGGGCAGGGCGGCGGCGGGCGGCCCGACATGGCCCAGGCTGGCGGCCCCGACGCTTCCAAGGCCGATGATGCGATTGCTGCGGTAAGGGCGGCACTCGAAGCGGCGTAGGGAGTGGACTGAATTTAAAGCAACGGTTGGAGGGACAGCGGACGTCTCTTATCAGCCGATTTTTTCAGTCTGCACGAAGCTCGGCCGAGCCGCAATGCGCGCATACCAGTCCCGGATATCAGGGAACTCGGCCAGCAGATTTTGCCCCTCGGCGACCTTGACGAAATAGCCGATGATCGGTGCGGCATGCAGGTCGGCCAGCGTCAGCTGGTCGCCCAGCAGCCACGGTCCCGGCGCTTTCAGCGCGGACAGCGTCCGAAGCGCTTTGCTCGCCTGAGCAAGGCCGCCGGCGATCAACGCCTCATCCGGCTGAGCCTTCTCCAGCCGCTCGACGGCGACATCCCAGACCATCGATCTGTAGGCATAGGCATCGAGCATGCCGATGATCTGGTTCATGGTTGCGCGGCCACGAGGCTCCGTCGCTTGCAGCGCTGGCCCGTCGAACGCCTCGTCAACATATCTGGCAATCGCGCTCGTCTCGAACAGCCGGAATCCGTCATGCTCGAAGGCCGGGATGCGGCCGAACGGATGATGTTCGAAATACCAGGCGGGAACGCCCTCGGCGGCAAAGACATCGACCGGCACAAGCTCGTAGTCGATGCCTTTTTCCGCGAATACGAGGCGGACGATGCGTACATAGACGCTGTAATCCGCCCCGTAGACGATGGGCTTGCCCATCTTGCTTACTTATCAGGCCATCGCCTTCTGCAGGTTCTCGTCGATCTTGTCGAGGAAACCGGTGGTCGACAGCCAAGGCTGGTCGGGGCCGATCAGCAGCGACAGGTCCTTGGTCATGAAGCCGGACTCGACCGTCTGGATGCAGACTTTTTCCAGCGTCTCGGCAAAGCGCTTCAACTCGGCATTGTCGTCGAGCTTGGCGCGATGGGTGAGGCCACGCGTCCAGGCGAAGATCGAGGCGATCGAATTGGTCGAGGTTTCCTCGCCCTTCTGATGCTGGCGGTAGTGGCGGGTGACGGTGCCGTGCGCGGCTTCCGCTTCCACGGTCTTGCCGTCCGGCGTCATCAGCACCGAGGTCATCAGGCCGAGTGAGCCGAAACCTTGCGCGACCGTGTCGGACTGCACGTCACCATCATAGTTCTTGCAGGCCCAGACATAGCCGCCCGACCATTTCAGGGCGGAGGCCACCATGTCGTCGATCAGGCGGTGCTCGTACCACAGCTTCTTCGACTTGAACTCGGCCTCGAATTCAGCCTCGTAGACCTCCTGGAAGATATCCTTGAAGCGGCCGTCATAGGCCTTGAGGATGGTGTTCTTGGTCGACAGATAGACCGGGTAGTTGCGCAGCAGGCCGTAGTTCAGCGAGGCGCGGGCGAACTCGCGGATCGACTCATCGAGATTGTACATGGCCATGGCGACACCGGCGCCGGGCGCATCATACACGTCGTGCTCGATCACCTGGCCGTCCTCGCCGACGAACTTGATGGTCAGCTTGCCCTTGCCGGGGAAGCGGAAATCGGTGGCGCGGTACTGGTCGCCGAAGGCATGACGGCCGACGATGATCGGCTTGGTCCAGCCGGGCACCAGGCGCGGCACGTTCTTCATGATGATCGGCTCGCGGAAGATGGTGCCGCCGAGGATATTGCGGATGGTGCCGTTCGGCGACTTCCACATCTTCTTCAGCTTGAACTCCTCGACGCGCTGCTCGTCAGGCGTGATCGTCGCGCATTTCACGCCGACGCCGTATTTCTTGATGGCGTTGGCCGAATCGATGGTCACCTGGTCGTTGGTGGCGTCGCGATGCTCGATGCCGAGGTCGTAATATTCCAGCTTGAGGTCGAGATAAGGGTGGATCAGCTTGTCCTTGATGAACTGCCAGATGATGCGGGTCATCTCGTCGCCGTCGAGTTCGACGACCGGGTTCGCCACCTTGATCTTCGCCATGGAAAGAATGCCTCGTTCGAAAGTTGATTGATTGCGGGCCGGCCCCGCCAGAATAGGACCTCGCCTATAGCAAAGCGATCCGGACGGTGCAAACTGGGGCAAGGCGAAAGACGCGGGCCATTGCCGTAGTAAGCGGGAACAAAAAAAGGCGATGCCTGCACGCCTCTTGGGAAGCTGCCGGCATCGCCTTTGTTTCATGCTGCCGCCGAGGCGGCAGGCGCTTATTGCAACGGTGTACCGCCGGGGCCGGGGAATGCCGTGATCGGCGTGCCGTCGGTTAGGTTGCCGGAAATCATGTTGTTCTTGAACGACTGGACGGCGCCGCTACCAGTGTTGCTGGCTCCGGTGACATTGCCGAATACCACCGATCCGCCGAGAAAGGCGATGGCGCTGCCGTTGCCGCTGGCGGCAGCACCGTTTGCGTTGACGCCGACGCCGGCATTGGCGCTGATCGTGGTGCCTACAATTGTCGCGCGCACCGGCGATGCCGCGGCGATGGATTTGATCGCAACACCGTTGCCGGTGTTGCCGCTGACCAGGCTGTTGGTCAGTGTCATGTTCATGGCAATGGTGTTGCCAGTGCCGTCGACAAGAATGCCGCTGCCGCTGTTGGTCACTTCAACCTTTGAGAGGATGGCATTGATTCCGGCGGCCACGGACGATTTGATAAGAACACCTTCCGCACCTACCTCGGCTATCCGGGTGTTGCTTATGTAGAGTTCGCTGCTCCCGTTGGCGGCAAATTCGACGCCGTTGCTGGTAAACCTCTCAATGTTGCAGTCCTCGACATGCAGTTGACCTTGACCAAGCATACGCACGCCGTCGAGGCCGGTACCCAAACCGAATATGTCGAGGCCGCGAAGATGCACCGCGGAGCCGGCAAGGGTGTTGACAATGATAGCGTTCGTGCCGCTCACAAGCACACCAGCTTCAGTGTTTCTGCAGTCGATGGTGATGGATTTGGTGATGGTGACCCCGCCAAAGCCGCCCGGATCGATACAGTTGATTTCGCCGCTCGTCGCGGTCTTCGAGATAGCACCGGCAAATGTCTTGCAAGGTGCCGTTCGGCTGCACGGATTGGCGTCGTCGCCAACGCCGGAAACCCATGTCCGTGTCGCTTGCGCGGAAGCCGGCGCAATCAGGAAGGCTGACGCCAGAGCCAGCACTGCGAGTGAAAGGAAAAATCGTACGACTTTCATTTGCCCCTCCTATTTTAGCCAACACCCTCGTCGGCCATTGAAACCCGTGTCGAAATGCTTGGGGCACAGATAAAAGACATGAGTGTGCAAGCGCACTCCGCCTTCCAAGACTATTCGTCGATGCACATTGAACCCCAAGCGATATGGATATTACCTGTTTCTAAATTGATTCTCCAGCGACGCGATGTGTCACCGCAAATAAATATCCGCTCGGATGGTAGATGATTTCGTGTCATGCGAAAATATCAACGATAGCAACAGCGTGCACGAGCCGCCACATATTGCAAAGATTTTGGGTGACTGTGCGCAGTACGGTAGGAAGTAGAGTCCCACCATTTTTGTCCGTACGGCTCAGCAATTCGTCCGTCGGCGCACAAGCGGTCCTATCTTCTAGCCTGCCGGTCAACGCATCCATAGCGTGCGACCACCTGCTCATTCACGTAATCCTAGGTCCGCTGTGTAAGCCAACGGAGCGGCAGGGGTACATAGGGTTATTTCTCGGTTTGCCGGTCGACCGCTCTTCAAAAAGCCGTATCGATATGGCAGGACGCGGGAACTTCGTAGCGCAATCATCTGGAACATATGGCAGGAACGGACTTTCAGCGTGGCCTCATGACCGCCGGCCCGGCGATCATCCTCGTCGAGCCTCAGCTTGGCGAGAACATCGGCATGGTCGCGCGCGCCATGGCCAATTTCGGTCTGTCGGAGCTGCGCCTCGTCAATCCGCGTGACGGTTGGCCGAGCGAGAAGGCACGCGCGGCGGCGAGCCGCGCCGATCATGTCATCGACGCCGTCACCGTCTTTGACGATCTGGCCTCGGCGCTCGCTGACCTGAACTTCGTCTTCGCCACCACGGCCAGGCAGCGCGACGGCTTCAAATCCGTGCGCGGGCCGGTGGAGGCGGGCAGATTGCTGCGGGCGCGCCACGCAATGGGCCAGCGCACCGGCATCCTGTTCGGACGCGAACGCTTCGGCCTCTACAATGACGAGGTCGGCCTTGCCGACGAGATCGTCACGTTCCCGGTCGATCCCGATTTCTCATCGCTCAACATCGCCCAGGCCGCGCTTCTGATGTCCTACGAATGGATGAAGTCCGGCCTGGAAGACGAGACCAAGACCAATTTTTCCGGCCCGGACATGAAGCCGGCAAGCAAGGAGGAATTGCACGGCCTGTTCGCCTATCTCGAAGGCGCACTGGAAGCGCGCGGCTATTTCCGGCCGGCACCGAAGAAGCCGAAAATGATCGACAATCTGCGTGCGGTGCTGACGCGCGCCGGTTTTGCCGAACCGGAGCTCAAGGTGCTGCGCGGCATCATCTCGTCGCTCGACAGGTTTTCGCCGGCGATGCCGCGCGGCGACGGGTCCCCTGGCGATGATCCACGGCGCTTGCCCGCGGCCGCCGCGCGGGCCCGCAAGGCGGAAGCGGCGCGCCTTGCCGGCGCCGGCAAGGACGATGACATACCGCCGCTTGGCGGAAAAGGAACCGACAATGACTGAGCGGCCGATCCTGATGTTCGATTCGGGCATCGGCGGGCTCACCGTGCTGCGCGAGGCGCGCGTGCTGATGCCCGACCGCCGCTTCATCTATGTCGCCGACGACGCTGCGTTTCCCTATGGCGCCTGGGAAGAGCCGGCGCTGAGGGTGCATATCCTCGAATTGTTCGGCAAACTGCTTGAGCGGTTTGCGCCGGCCATTTCGGTCATCGCCTGCAACACCGCCTCGACGTTGGTGATCGACGCGCTGCGCGACAGATTTCCCGAGCATCCTTTTGTCGGCATGGTGCCTGCGATCAAGCCGGCGGCGGAACGCACGCGCTCAGGGCTGGTTTCGGTGCTGGCGACGCCTGGCACCGTCAAGCGCCAGTACACGCGCGACCTGATCAGCAAATGGGCGCAGAAATGCCATGTCCGCCTGGTCGGCAGCGACAGGCTGGCGGGACTGGCTGAGATCTACATGCGTGAGGGCTTCGTCGATGAGGAGGCCGTGCGCGCCGAGATCACGCCATGCTTCGTCGAACGTGATGCGCTGCGTACGGATATCGTCGTGCTCGCCTGCACACACTACCCCTTTCTGGCCAATCGTATGCGCAAGACGGCGCCTTGGCCGGTCGACTGGCTCGACCCCGCCGAAGCGATCGCGCGCCGGGCGCTGTCGCTTCTCGCCGACATCGATCCGAGCGGTCGTGGCGAGATGTTGCCTGAAGGGCCCGACCTTGCCGTCTTCACATCGAAAAGAGCCGATTTCCCCACCCGCCGCCTGATGCAGGGGTTCGGGTTGGCGATGTCGTGATTGCGAAGCGGAACATCACGGCAGTCGTTGCGTTTTTCTCCTGATGCCAACGGGAGAAAGAGCCATGCCAGCCACCTCGAAAGCCCAGCAGAAAGCCGCCGGCGCGGCTCTGTCGGCCAAGCGCGGCGAGACCAAGAAGAGCGAACTCCAGGGCGCTTCCAAGGGAATGTACGAATCGATGAGCGAAAAGCAGCTCGAGGAATTCGCCGAGACGAAGCGCAAGGGCCTGCCGGAGAAGAAGTCGAAAGGCTAGAGTGCGGTCCGCCGTTCAAGGGAAACGCCGAAGAACACGAGCGGAATCGAAAGCCCGCGGCCAAACCGCGGGCTTTGAAGTGATGTCGGCCGCCTGAGACCGGATTGGAGCCTACCAGCGCCCTCTGCACTGCTTGATCTTGTAGCGGATGACCTTCTTGTGGCCGTGCCGCCAGATAATTTTCTTCTTGATCACGATGCGGCAAGCCTGGTGGTGCCGGTGCCCTTGCCAATGCCTGGCCTCAGCCGGCTCCGGTGTCATGACCGCCATGGATCCCGCCAACACAGCGGCTCCTGTCAGGGTAAGGAAGAATTTCTTCATGCGAATGTAGCTCCTCTGCTCCGGTCCCTTCCTGATGCCGCTGGCGCAACCTCCCGCCACATCCGGCACTGTACTCAACCCAGAGACGCTATATCGTCGCCATGGCCTACGCCAGCCACAAGCTTGACACCGGTTAAATCTCCGTTTAATCAGCGCGCCAACACCGGGCCGCAATGCCCGGTGGTTTTCTTTATGTGCGCAAGATGCGTGGAAATCCAATTCTACTATCTTGTTTGAACTGACGTGTCCCGTGGGTTTTCCGCCGCGTTGCGTGGGAAAACCCTGTCAGGTCTCGAAAACGGAGGCCAGAGGAGGGCGCGTTTCCTTCACCCGGACCATGAGGTTCCGGGTGTGTTGTTTTGAAAAGGGAATGCGATGAGCAAGCGCGAATCCGCGAAGTACAAGATCGACCGCCGTCTCGGCGAAAACATCTGGGGCCGCCCGAAGTCCCCGGTCAACAAGCGTGAATACGGCCCCGGCCAGCATGGCCAGCGCCGCAAGGGCAAGCTTTCCGATTTCGGCCTGCAGCTGCGCGCCAAGCAGAAGCTGAAGGGGCACTATGGCGACGTTTCGGAAAAGCAGTTCCGCAAGGTTTATGAAGAGGCTGACCGCCGCAAGGGCGACACCTCGGAGAACCTGATCGGCCTGCTCGAGTCGCGTCTCGACGCGGTCGTCTACCGCGCCAAGTTCGTGCCGACCATTTTCGCCGCCCGTCAGTTCGTCAACCACGGTCACGTCAACGTCAACGGCAAGCGCGTCAACATCGGCTCGTACCGCTGCAAGCCGGGCGATGTCGTCGAAATCCGCGAAAAGTCCAAGCAGCTGGTCATCGTTCTGGAAGCGGTCGGTCTCGCCGAGCGCGACGTGCCGGACTACATCGAAGCCGATCACAACAAGATGGTCGCGACCTTCTCGCGCATCCCCGGCCTGGCGGACGTTCCGTTCGCCGTGCAGATGGAACCGAACCTGGTCGTCGAATTCTATTCGCGCTAAACGAGCGCGTTCTGCGACATCCTGCGAAGGCCGCCCGTCGAGGCGGCCTTTTCTTTGTCGGTCATGTCCGCTAATCCGGCGCTCTGGGCCATTGAAAGCGACATGCCATGAACATGCTTCCAGACATTGAAACGCTCGAACCGGTCGCCGACAGCGAAGGCGGTTTCCATCCGCTGTTCGCCGACGTGCCGTCCTCGGTCGAGTTCAACAAACTGCGCAAGCGGCTGCTGCGGCTGACCCGGCAGGCGATCGAGGATTTCTCGATGGTCAAGCCCGGCCAGCGCTGGCTCGTAGCGCTGTCGGGCGGCAAGGATTCCTACGGCCTGCTCGCGGTGCTGCTCGACCTCAAATGGCGCGGGCTCTTGCCGGTCGATCTTCTGGCCTGCAATCTCGACCAGGGCCAACCGAATTTCCCCAAACATATCCTGCCGGACTATCTCGACAGCCACGGCATTGCGCACCGGATCGAATATCAGGACACCTATTCCGTCGTCACCGACAAGCTGCCGGCGGGCAGCACCTATTGCTCGCTCTGCTCGCGTCTCAGGCGCGGCCATCTCTACCGCATTGCACGCGAGGAGGGGTGCTCGGCGCTGGTGCTCGGCCACCATCGCGAGGACATTCTCGAGACCTTCTTCATGAACCTCTTCCATGGCGGGCGTCTCGCCGCCATGCCGCCAAAACTGCTCAATGACGAAGGCGACGTCATGGTGCTGCGGCCCTTGAGCTATTGCGCCGAGGTTGATCTGGAAAAATTCGCTGCCGCCATGCGATTCCCTATCATTCCCTGCGATCTCTGCGGCAGCCAGGAAGGTCTTCAGCGCAACGCCATGAAGGCGATGCTCGAGGACCTGGAAAAGCGCATGCCGGGCCGCAAGGATACGATGCTGCGCGCGCTGTCGAACAGCAGGCCATCGCATCTGCTCGACAGAAAGCTATTCGATTTCGCTGCCCTCAACGAGACCCTCACCACAAGGCAAGCCGATGACATTTGACGACACCGCGATCGACTGGCTGGCCGGCATTCTGGCCGAGGCGGCACTGGCCGAGATCATGCCGCGCTTTCGCCGGTTGGGCGATGGCGATGTCAGGCAGAAGACGTCGGCCGCCGACCTGGTGACCGAAGCCGACGTCAATGCCGAGCGGCTGATCACCGCGCGGCTGCGCGAGCGGTATCCCTCAGCGATGGTCGTCGGCGAGGAGGCCTGTTCCGACAATCCAGCGCTTTTAAACGGGTTGGGCGATGCCGATCTGGCCTTCGTCATCGACCCGGTCGACGGTACTTTCAATTTCGCCTCCGGCGTGCCGCTGTTCGGCGTCATGCTGGCGGTCGTGGTCAAGGGCGAGACTGTCGCCGGCATCATCCACGATCCCGTCGGCAAGGACTGGCTGATTGGCGCCAGGGGTGCCGGCAGCCATATCCGGCATGCGCACGGCAGCATCGAGAAGGTGCATGTAGCGGTACCCGCGCCGATCTCGGAGATGACCGGCTCTGTCTCCTGGCAATATATGGCCGAGCCGGAACGGACACGGCTGGCGCGCAACCAGACCAAGATCCTGTCGCAGTTCGCCTATCGCTGCGCCGCGCACGAATATCGCCTGCTGGCGAGCGGCCATGCCCACTTCGTCGTCTACAACAAGCTGATGCCGTGGGACCACCTGGCCGGCGTGCTGATCCATGCCGAGGCCGGCGGCCATGCGGCGCGCTTCGACGGCAGCGCCTATCTGCCCTCGCATCTCGGCGGCGGCCTGCTTGTCGCGCCAGACAAGGAAAGCTGGCACGAATTGCGCCGCGAGCTCTGGGCGCAGTAGGATCGATTGCTGCGTTAGCCGAAAGCAGTACAATCTCGCGCAAATCCGGAGGCTCTCGAATGAAACCTCGGTTTGCATTTGTCGCGGTGGCTCTTGCCGCCGGTCTGTTCGCCAGTTCCCTGGAAGCAAGGTCGCAAGAGCGCAGCTGTCGCAGTACCGATCCCGTCGACACGATAAAGGAGATGTCGGACGCGATCTATGCCTGCTGGAAGCCGCCACCTGGAACCGCGGGCATGTCCCTCACGCTGCGGTTCTCGCTTCGCCGCAACGGCACGCTGATCGGCAAACCTCGCGCCACATATTCCGATCTGGGAACCGATGCCCAGCGCAGCCGGGCCTTCGTGGCATCCATCCTCAGGGCACTCGATGACGCTCTGCCATTGCACTTTTCGGACAGCATGGGCGAAGCAATTGCGGGGCGCATGCTTGCCCCTCGGTTCACGGCAGCCCTTGAAGGTGCGTCCTAATGCAAGTCGGTGATGTGCCCTGAAACGGGCGGGTTCTGTGGCTGGAACATCTTGCCGCGCTCGGCGATGAAGATCATCAGCAGCGCGGCGACCGAGACGCTGCAGAAGCCGGCGGCCAGCGGCGTCACCGTGCCGTTGAAGGCCTGGCCGATCAGCGTGCCGAGAATGCCGCCGAGAAACGTCTGCATGAAACCGAGGATCGACGAAGCCGTGCCGGCCAGTTGGCCGAGCGGCTCCATGGCCAGCGCGTTGAAGTTCGCGCCGAGCGCACCGAATGGAAGCATGGCGCAGGCAAAGAAGGTGATGAACAGCCAGAGCGGCATCTTCATCTCCAGCGAAATCACCAGCCAGGCAAGGCTGATGACCAGGAACAGCAGCAACGCACTCTGCGACAGGCGGCGCATGCCGATGCGGCCAACAAGGCGCGAGTTCAGAAAGTTGGAGAAGGCGAGCACGCCCGCAACCCCGGCAAAGATGACCGGGAACATCTCGCCGACTTTGAAAATGTCGACATAGATCTGCTGCGCCGAAGCGATGAAGCCGAACATGGCGCCGAAAATGAAGGTGCTGGCGAAGGCATAGCAGATCGCAATGCGGTTGGTGAGAACGATACGAAACCCGCCGACAATGGAGTTGAGCGTCAGCGGCCGGCGATGTTCGGGATGCAGCGTTTCAGGAAGGCGCAGCAGCGACCAGGCCGAGACGAGCAGCGCACCGACGGCCATGGTGACGAAGATCCAATGCCAGGTCGCAAACAGCATGATAAATTGGCCGATGCCGGGAGCAATGACCGGTATCGCCATGAACACCATGAAGATCAGCGACATCACCTCGGCCATGCGCCGGCCGTCGAACGTATCGCGCACGATCGAGACCGCGATGACACGAGTGGCGGCTGCACCGATGCCTTGCACGGCCCGGCACAGCAGAAGTGTTTCAAAGCTTGGTGCAACGGCGGCGGCCGCAGCCGCGGCGACATAAATCACCAGCCCTGCGACCAGTGGTGCGCGACGTCCGAAGCGATCCGAGATCGGCCCGAAGAACAGCTGCCCGCCACCGAAGCCCAGAATGTAGGCCGTTATGACGTACTGCCGGTGGTTTTCATTTTCGACGCCGAGCGAGGCGCCGATCTGCTGCAGAGCCGGCAGCATGATATCGATGGCCAGCGAGTTCAGCGCCATCAGTGCCGCGCACAGAGCGATGAACTCCCAGCGCGGAATGGGCAGTTTGCTTGCCGATTGCGGCGCTGGTCTTGGCTGGTCCACGGCAAGTCCGATCTTTCAAACGAAAATGCGCCGGCGGGCCGGCGCATTGGCTCGTCCTGGTCCTGGGGTCAGGACATGAAAATTGCCGAGGTGAGGTTGCCCCGGTGCCTGGTGCTCGATGCCCGAAAATCAAAGTCGATTTCGGGCATGCACAAAACAGAAATCAGGCGGCGCCTTTGACGCTGACGCCCTTCTCGACGAGGAACGTCTGCAGCTCGCCCGCCTGGAACATCTCGCGCACGATGTCGCAACCGCCGACGAATTCTCCCTTGACGTAGAGCTGAGGGATCGTCGGCCAGTTGGAGTATTCCTTGATGCCCTGGCGCAGTTCAGCCGAGTCCAGGACGTTCACGCCTTTGTAGTCGGCGCCGATATAGTCGAGGATCTGGACGACCTGGCCGGAAAATCCGCATTGCGGGAAACCAGGTGTGCCCTTCATGAAAAGGACGACGTCGTTGCCCTTCACTTCATTGTCAATGTAGTCGTTGATGCCGCTCATGGAATATCCTTTCCCGCCTGTGGGAGTCAGGCTCGAAACATACCCTTCAAATAAACCCAACGATTGCTCGAAACAAGACGTTAGCCGCGCCGTGGCTGAAATGGCGCAAAGGATGAGCCATGTTGGGCCAAGCGCTAAGGGTCAGTCGGGAACGCTGGTCTGCAGCGCCAATGCGTGCAACACGCCGCCCATATTGCCCTTCAGCGCGTCATAGACCATCTGGTGCTGCTGGACGCGGCTCTTGCCGCGAAAGCTCTCGGCCACCACCTCGGCCGCATAGTGGTCGCCGTCGCCGGCGAGATCGCGAATCGTCACCTTGGCGTCCGGAATGCCGTCCTTGATCAGTTTTTCGATGTCGTGGGCATCCATTGCCATGGCAAAATCCTGTTTCGAGCGGCCGGTAGCCGGCCATAAGATGAGAGTCGGGTGAGCCTAAAGCCTTTCCGGTCCGGATTGAAGCCGTTCTGTCCCGCCAACGGCCACACGGCTTCAGAGAAAGACTAGGCCGGTGGGCTTGCTTCATCCTCGGCAACGTCCTCGCGTGTCGAGAAAGCGCGGCCAAGGCTGAAGGCAAGCACATAGAGCGGCGCGTTGAGCAGCAGGCTGACAATGGGGAGATAGCTCGTCATTTGCCAAGCCGGCGAGAAGAACCCTTGGCCATGGCCGTCGCAGATGAGCGACGAGCCGTACTCCCACAACGCGCCCACGACCACCGTGCCGGCGAAAAGCTTGACGCAGGTGACGATGTGCCTTGCCCGTGCCGGATCCGGGAAAAGGCGGCCCCAGAGCACCAGGCAGATGATCGGGACCGCGTAGAGGACGTTCTGCAGCGCCAGCATCGGGACGGCGCCGTTCGCCGCGGCAAGGAACTCCGCACGTGTTTCCAGCCGCATACAAACCTCGCTCGAGGTTGTCGACAGCAGGAAAAAGACGAACGGTCCCAGGAACCAGAAGAAGAACAGCGACGGCCAGAAAACGACTGCAAGCAGCGCCCGGGCAGCCAGCGTGGTCAACTAGCCTGATCCATGAAGCGTGGGAACCAGCCTTCGTGAGCCGAGGAGAGTTCGCTGACCGGGATTGCCCTGGCGTCGCCAAGCTTCAGCGCGCTGCCGCCTGTGGAGCCGATCCACGGCGCGAAGATGCCAAGCTCGCCCTGCTGCTTGCGAATGGCGTCCCATTCGTCACCATGCGGGTCGATCGACAGCGTCAGCAGATAACGGCCCTGATCCTCGCCGAACCAGACCGGGATCGGGTCGGTGCCGACAAGGCCGGGAACGGTGGCGCCGATGCCGGACGCCATCACCATTTCGGCTAAAGCCACCGCGATACCGCCATCGGAAACGTCATGCGCCGCCGTGACGATGCCGGAGGCGATGAGCGCGCGGACATGGTCGCCGACGCGCTTTTCATGCTCGAGGTCGACCGGCGGCGGCGGTCCATCCGTGCGGCCGTGTATGTCCCTGAAATAGACCGATTGCCCGAGATGCGTTCCCCAGGACGCCGGCGCGCCGACCAGCAGGATCATTTGGCCCTCGGCCGCAAAGCCGGCCCGCACCATCTTCGACCAATCGGCGATCAGGCCGACGCCGCCGATGGTCGGGGTTGGCAGGATGCCCTGGCCGTTGGTCTCGTTGTAAAGCGAGACATTGCCGGAGACGATCGGGAATTCGAGCGCACGACAGGCGTCGCCGATGCCCTTCACGGCACCGACCAGCTGGCCCATGATCTCGGGCCGTTCCGGGTTGCCGAAATTGAGGTTGTCGGTTGCGGCCAGCGGCAGAGCGCCGGTGGCGGTCAAGTTGCGCCAGCATTCGGCCACCGCCTGCTTGCCGCCCTCGTAAGGGTCGGCCTCGCAATAGCGCGGCGTCACGTCGGACGAGAAGGCGAGCGCCTTGGTCGCATGGCCTTCGACCCGCACCACGCCGGCATCGCCGCCTGGAAGCTGCAGCGAATTGCCCTGGATCAGCGTGTCATACTGCTCCCACACCCAGCGGCGCGAAGACAGGTCGGGACCGCCGAGCAGCTTCAGCAGCGCGTCTGCAACATCGGCTTGCGGAACGTCATTGGCGGCCAGCGGCGCCGGCTTCTTCGGTTCGATCCACGGCCGGTCATATTCCGGAGCCTTGTCGCCAAGATCCTTGATCGGCAGGTTGGCAACCTCGTCGCCCTGGTGCAGCACGCGGAAGCGCAGATCGTCGGTGGTCTTGCCGACGATGGCGAAGTCGAGCCCCCATTTGTGGAAGATCGCCTCGGCTTCCTTTTCCTTTTCCGGACGCAGCACCATCAGCATGCGCTCCTGGCTTTCCGAAAGCATCATTTCGTAGGCGCTCATGCGCTCTTCGCGCACCGGCACCTTGTCGAGATCGAGCTCGATGCCGAGGTCGCCCTTGGCGCCCATTTCGACCGCCGAGCAGGTGAGGCCGGCCGCACCCATGTCCTGGATGGCGATGACGGCGCCCGAGGCCATCAGTTCGAGGCTGGCTTCCAGCAGGCACTTTTCGGTGAAGGGATCGCCGACCTGCACTGTCGGACGCTTCTCATCGATCTTGTCGTCGAATTCGGCCGAAGCCATGGTGGCGCCGCCGACGCCGTCGCGGCCGGTCTTGGCGCCGAGATAGACGACCGGCAGGCCGACTCCCTTGGCTTCGGACAGGAAGATCGCATCGGTCTTGGCAAGGCCCGCTGCAAAGGCGTTGACCAGGATGTTGCCATTGTAGCGGGCATCGAAATTGACCTCGCCGCCGACCGTCGGCACGCCGAACGCGTTGCCATAGCCGCCGACGCCGGAAACCACGCCTGAAACGAGGTGCCTGGTCTTGGGATGGTCGGGCGCACCAAAACGCAGCGCATTCATCGCCGCGATCGGCCGCGCGCCCATGGTGAAGACGTCGCGCAATATGCCGCCGACGCCGGTCGCCGCACCCTGGTAGGGCTCGATGTAGGATGGGTGGTTGTGACTCTCCATCTTGAAGACGACGCAGTCGCCATCGCCGATGTCGACCACGCCAGCATTCTCGCCCGGCCCCTGGATGACCTGAGGTCCGGTGGTCGGCAGCGTGCGCAGCCATTTCTTCGAGGATTTGTAGGAGCAGTGCTCATTCCACATCGCCGAGAAGATGCCGAGTTCGGTGAAGCTCGGCTCGCGCCCGACGAGGTCGAGAATGCGCTGGTACTCGTCGGGCTTGAGCCCGTGTGAGGCAATGAGCTCGGGGGTGATCGGCACGGAATTGGAAATGGTCATGGGCGGCGATTTTTATCCGGGACGTTGGGATTTTGAGTCCCGTCTTATCGCAAGCCTTGCGGCCGATACACCCATGGATTGACGAAAAACGACGGAAAACCGGACAAAGCCACGCAGTGTCAGGAGAAGCTGTCGTAGCCGGCGCGGCCTTCATCGAGAAGTCGCCGGATCACCGCAACGCCTTCAGCGATATCCCCGCGCTGTCTCGGCTGCGAAACGCCGAAGCGGACGCCATGGAAAACCTGCTCGGAACGGCCGGCCTTGAATTCGTCCTCGTCGTCGATCAGCACGCCGTGCTCCAGGCAAGCGTTCTTGAAGGTGCCGGAAAGCCAGGGGTCGGGCAGGGTCAGCCAGACAAAGGGCACCCTGTCATGCGACTTGAAGGCGAAGCCGGCCAAAGTCTCGCGTACGATGGCGATGCGGGCGCTGATTTCGGCGATGCTGCGCTTTCGTATCTCATCCGCCTGACCGGACAGCACCAGCCTTGTATTCACCTCCGCCAGCAGGAAGGGCATGCCGCCGGTCATCATCTTGTGGGCGACGCGGATGCGGTGGCGGTAGGCGGGCGGGCAGGAAAGCCAGCCGCCGCGCACACCGGCTGCGACCGACTTCGACAGGCCGCCCGCGACAATGGTCCTCTCAGGAGCATATTCGGCCAGCAACGGCGTCGGATCATCGGTCAGATTGCCATAGAGGTCGTCCTCGATGAGGACGACATTGTATTCGCGTGCGACATGGGCGATCGCTTCGCGGCGCGCCGCCGACAAGGTGGCCAGCGTCGGATTCTGCGCCGTCGGCATCAGGAAGATCATTTTGGGATGCTTTTGCGCGCAGACGCGCTCGAAATCCTGCGGATCGATGCCTTCATCGTCCGATGCCACCAACGCGGTGCGCCTGCCGATCAAGCCGGCACTGCGGGAAACCTGCGAGTAGGTGAGGTGCTCGAAGGCAACATAGTCGCCAGGCATGGTGAGCGCCGCGATCGCCGCCATCACCGCCGCATGGGTGCCGAGCGTGGGAACGATGGTGTCGGCATCCGGGCGAAAGGAATTGCGCGCCAACCAGCGGGCGCCGGCTTCGTACCATCGTTCGGGGAAATCCCTGGTGTAGCTCGAAATCTCATGCGGATGGTCCTGCGCCGTGCGCGACAGGACACCGGCGACAATGTCGCCCTGGCCGATATCAGGTGCTGCGGTGCTGTCGAAACGCAGCTTGCCTTTAGGCGCATCGATATAGCGCGTGCCTTCGCCGCCGACGTCCGGAGCCGGAAAATCCGGCTTCGCGCGCTGGCCGAGCACATAGGTTCCACGCCCGACCTCGCCGCTCACCAGGCCACGCTCGCGCAGCAATTGATAGGCCCGGCCGACCGTGCCGACGGTGGTGCCGATGTCGTAGGCGAGGTCGCGCTGCGGCGGCAACTTTGCGCCGGCATCGATCACGCCGCGATCGATGTCCGTCTCGATGGAATCCGCCAGCCGCTGATACAGCGGGCCGGAGCCGGCAGTGAGATCTGGAAGCCAATTTGTCATGGTGACAATTTTCTATATTGCACCGACAGATGAGTCAATACATATCAATCACGTGCCAAAAGGGTACAATTTAGGACTTTGGCAGAAAGAAAATGAATACAATCGCGACAATACGTCATTCGAGCGCTGCATTATCGGCCCAATCGACACGCCCGTCGGCTCAGCGCGGCTTTGTCAGCCGCCTTGTGCGCGTGCTGAGGTCGCTGGCAAGATGGATCGACAACCTGCTGGATCGCCGCCGCAGCCGGTTGGCTCTGCTGGAGATGACCGACGACCAGCTCAAGGATATCGGCGTCACGCGCTGCGACGCCCACCGCGAGGGCATCAGGCCGTTCTGGGACTGACCGTGATCCCAAAAGTGGGAACCGGTTTGGGAAAGATGATGGTCCCGGGAAATCCGGACAGAAGGTCCGCACAGTTCTAACGGACCCTCGACGCCCTGGTGCGTGCAACGGCATGGTCCGCAAGGACGGCGACCACGCACAACACGAGGAAAAGTCCGGTGATGGCTGCAGCTGAGATGACGACGCTGGTCGCGCCGTTCTTGGCGATGTTCAGGAAAGGGTAGGGCACCTCGCCGGCAAGCGGCGCCCGCACCAGCGCATAGACCAGATAAGCGATGGGATAGATCACCCACCACGAAATGTCGCTCCAGCGTGTCCGGCCGTCGGCGCCCGATATCAGCCACCACAGCACGAACAGCACCGGCGTGACGTAGTGCAGGAGAACATCGCAGAGCAGGAACAGTCCCTGCGGCTGCCAGAGTCGTGCCAGAACCGTTGCGTAGATGATGAAGACCAGTGCGATCGAAACCGCAACGCCGGTGCGCATCCGCGCCCCTGCAAAGGCCGGCAGCCAGGCATAGAAGGTGGGTGACAGCAGCGACGTGTACACCAGCACCGCGCCGATGTTGGTCAGGATGGTGAAGAAGCTGAAGACGAAAATGACGGAGCCAAGCAGGCTGCGGCCTGCTTCCATCGATGCAGGAATGCTGATGCAGAACTGCAGGATGAGCCCGGCCAGACCGATGACCAGCCCCACAATCTGCAGAAAGCGGCCCATGGGCTAGGCCGTCGCGGCGCAGGCCGGATTGCCGGCCTGCCAGCGGGAAATGTCGGAGCCGATGCGGGCGCCGAGCGGATCGTTCATCAGCGGTCCGAAGACGTCGACACGGCTAGAATTGCCTTGCGCCTGCACGACCAGCAAAGGTTTGCCGCCATAGTGCTTGGCCGGAACCAGCAGGAAACGCGGCGTGCCGCTGAACGAATTCAGCTCATTGGCCATCTGATACGGTTTGAAGGCCGGGTCCTTGCTGGCGATCCAGCATTTGTGGGCGGCGATCGCCACTTGTTCCATGGCCAGCAGCGCAGCACTTTTGCCCGAGGGAACAGGCGTGCTCTTTGGCGTCGACTGGCAGGATGCCAGCACAAAGCCCGCCGCGGCGACCAGCGCGATCGTCCTCGACTTGATCAAGCGGCACCCATCTCAAGCTCGGACAGGAAGATTTTCAAGCCGTCGGTCATCTCGCCCCACACACGCGACAATGCCGGGTGTTGCGAGGCGATCTGCTGGTAGGCGTCGAATTTGGGATAGGCGTCGAGCAGGTCGTGGCGTCCTGTCATGGCGCGGAAATTGTTGAAGATGAACCGCGTCGGCGTCAGCCAGGCATCGGCGAAGCTGATGTCGTCGCCGAGTGCGAAGGGCCCTTGCGCCATACGGGCCTCGATTGCCGCCAGTCCATGATGCAGGCGGGCGAACTGAGCGTCGATCTCGGCATTGTTGCGCTTCGGCACGGAATGAAGCTCGAAAAGCTTCATCAACGGGGTCAGCACATCGAGATCGGTGATGCGGGCGAACATGCGCACCAGCGCACGGTCCTTGGAATCGGGCGGCAGCAGCGCCGGTTCCGGAAACCGTTCCTCGAGATATTCGGCGATGACCACCGATTCGACGATCGTCTCGCCCGAGCCGGTGATCAGCACCGGAATCCGGTTCATCGGCGAGATGGCGCGAAACTCTTCCGGGATGGGAAAACCGGGCGGCGGCGCGATGATCTTGAGTGGTACGTCCTTGATGTAGGCCAATGCCCGCACGATCGACGAGTAGGGCGACAACGGCCGCGAATAGAGTTTCATGACCGTCTCTCTCCCCAATGAACCAGACTTGCTCCAAAGAGACATGAATGTCCGGCTGTTTTCAAGCTGTTCGCTTCGATATCGTCAGGCAGCGATGCCGAGGGCGCTCTCGAACAGTCCGCGGCCGTCGGTACCGCCATGGGCTGCTTCGATCAGGTTTTCCGGATGCGGCATCAGCCCGAGCACATTGCCTTGGCTGTTGACGATGCCGGCAATGTCGTTGATCGAGCCGTTGGGGTTGGTGTCCTCGGCATAGCGGAACACCACCTGGCCTTCGCCTTCGAGACGGGCAAGCGTGTCGGCGTCGGCGAAATAATTGCCGTCATGATGCGCGACCGGCGAGCGGATGATCTGGCCCGGCTGATAGCGGCGGGTGAACATGGTGTTGGCATTGGTGATCTCGAGCTTCACCTGCCGGCAGACGAATTTCAGCGAGGTGTTGCGCATCAAGGCGCCCGGCAACAGGCCGGCCTCGACCAGGATCTGGAAACCGTTGCAGACGCCGATGACCGTCACGCCCGCGGCCGCTTTTTCGGCCACTGCCCGCATGACCGGCATGCGCGCGGCGATCGCGCCGCAGCGCAGATAGTCGCCGAAGGAAAAACCGCCCGGAATGGCGATCAGATCGACATCGGGGATTTCGGTGTCGGTTTGCCAGACGGTGACCGGCGGTGTTCCCGAAATCTTGGTCAGCGCCGCGATCATGTCGCGGTCGCGATTGAGGCCAGGCAGGAGGACGACGGCTGATTTCATTTCGGTTCGTAAGGCCTTTGTGCTTCGGCGAGTTCGCGCAACTCGAGGCGCTGCTCAATCCGTTCAAGATGTTGATCGATACGGCCTGCTATCGCGTAGATATTGTTGACGTCCGTTTGCGTGCTCAACGCCTGCAAGCCTGATCGCTACAATCTCGAGAAGCTCGTACATCAGTTCATTCGTGACTTCAGGCATCCGTGCCTCCGGCACAGCCTTAGGTAAGCGTCACACTATAATTCTCGATCACCGTATTCGCCAGCAGCTTGTCGCACATGGCCTTGAGGTCGGCTTCGGCCTTGGCCTTGTCGCTTTCCGCCAGCTCGACGTCGAACACCTTGCCCTGCCGCACCGTGCCGACGCCGCCGAAGCCCAGGCCGGACAATGCGTGTTCGATCGCCTTGCCCTGCGGGTCGAGCACGCCGTTCTTGAGGGTGACGGTAATGCGGGCCTTGATCACGCTGGACATGCTCCTGTTCTGATTATCGGGTCGCAAACCGCGATCAGTGCGGCTTGCCTTTGAGGCCGTCGGTCGAGGCGACGAGCACCGGGCCGGTCGGGCGCGGCGGCTCGTTCTCGTTCATGATGCCGAGGCGGCGGGCAACTTCCTGGTAGGCCTCGACGAGGCCGCCCATGTCGCGGCGGAAACGGTCCTTGTCGAGCTTGTCCTGCGTCGCCACGTCCCACAGGCGGCAGGAGTCCGGCGAGATCTCGTCGGCGACGACGATGCGCATCATGTCGCCTTCGAACAGGCGGCCGCATTCGATCTTGAAGTCGACGAGTTGGATGCCGACGCCCATGAACAGACCGGAGAGGAAGTCGTTGACGCGGATCGCCAGCGCCATCACGTCGTCGATTTCCTGCGGGCTCGCCCAGCCGAACGCGGTGATGTGCTCTTCCGACACCATCGGGTCGTCGAGCGCGTCGGCCTTGTAATAGAATTCGATGATCGAGCGCGGCAGAACGGTGCCTTCCTCGATGCCGAGCCGCTTGGACAGCGAGCCGGCGGCGACATTGCGCACCACCACTTCGAGCGGAATGATCTCGACTTCCTTGATCAGCTGCTCGCGCATGTTCAGACGGCGGATGAAATGGGTCGGAATGCCCATGCGGTTCAAATGGTTGAAAATATACTCGGAAATGCGGTTGTTGAGGACGCCCTTGCCGTCGATGACCTCATGCTTCTTCTTGTTGAACGCGGTTGCATCATCCTTGAAGAACTGGATAAGCGTGCCCGGTTCGGGTCCCTCATAGAGTATCTTGGCCTTGCCTTCATAAATGCGGCGGCGATTTTTCATCTGATTTTTCTCTGGGGTTCCGGACAGGCGGTATCAGACCATTTCCTGTCCGTCTGCCTGAAATAGTGCGGCTACGGTAGGGTTCAATGCCGGGTCTATCCCAATCACATCGTTTGCTCAATCGGCAAATCCTTCCAATCAACCGCTTTCGGGACTGAAATGCCGCAGCGCAGCATGCGATGAAGCATATTGACCGGCCCGCGACCTTTTGGTTTGTGCTTTGGCAACGCACATATTCACCGCCAACGAATCGAATTTGACCCGGAGGGACGCCATGAGCAGCATGAAAGACCGTGAAGAGGGCTTTGAGCGTAAATTCGCATTCGACGAGGAGCTTCGGTTCAAGGCCTCGGCGCGCCGCAACAAGGCGCTCGGCCTGTGGGCCGCCGAAAAGCTCGGAAAGTCCGGCGCCGATGCCGACGCCTATGCCAAGGAAGTGGTTATCTCCGACATCGAGGAGGCCGGCGACCACGACGTGTTCCGCAAGATCCGCGGGGATTTCGACGCGGCCGGCGTCGAGCAGTCGGACCACCAGATCCGCCGCACCATGGACGAACTGATGGCGCAGGCGATCGAGCAGATCAAGAACACCTGATCCGGACCATGCGCTGATCCCGCGGCCATACGCTGGACCAATCGACCGCCCGGCCTATCCGGGCGGTTTTTCTTTGCCTTTGCCGCCGTTTCCGGCTGAAACTGCGGTCGCTAACAAGGAAAGAGTTCATGTCCCTGAAGTCCCGCCTCGCGGCCGATGAAACGTTGTTCACCGCATGGTCCGGTGTGCCGGATGCCTTGACGGTCGAGATCGTCGCCAAGCAGGGTTTCGATGCCGTCACGCTCGACATGCAGCATGGCGGCCATCACGAAGACAGCGTGCTGCGTGGCCTGGTGCCGGTGCTCGCTACCGGCAAGCCGGCGCTGGTGCGAATTCCCGTTGGCCGTTTCGACATGGCAAGCCGCGCGCTCGATTTCGGCGCCGAGGCGGTCATCGCGCCGATGGTGAACTCGGTTGCCGACGCAAAACTGTTCGCCGCCGCCATGAAATACCCGCCGGTCGGCGAGCGCTCCTGGGGCCCGACCTACGCTTTTCCCCGCCACGGCCAAGGCGACCAAGCCGACTGGCTGCGCGACACCAACCAGCGCACCATGGCCTTCGCCATGGTCGAGACGCGTGCAGCCCTCGATGCGCTCGATGGCATCCTCGACACGCCCGGCATCGACGGCATCTTCCTGGGCCCGTCGGATTTCTCGATCGCCTGGAGCAATGGCGCCACGGTCAATTCGACGCTGGAAAGCATGATGGAGACGGTGGCGTCGGTGGCCGAGCGCACCCGCAAGGCCGGCAAACATGCGGCGATCTACGTTGTCGAGCCGGCAATTGCCGGCCGGGTCGTGTCGATGGGCTATCGCCTGCTGGCCATGGGCTCGGAGCATGCGCTGATTTCACTGGGCGCAAAGACCCTGCTCAAGGGCATCAAGGATTCGATCGGATCCTGAACCCGAACCGGACGCACTGCCGTCACAGCGCCGGGCGGTTAGGCGCTCGACGCCGCAGGCGCCGCGGCGATAGGTCCGCCGCGCCTGAACCTGTTGAACAGGGCGCCGACCATCTGGACCCACCAGTTGTTGAAGGTCATGAGCGGCAACGCCGCGAGGATCGAACCCAGTATGGCGGCGGCGGCGCCGAGTGCGGTGGAACCGCTTGTCAACAAAACCCATGACCCCAATGAGCAGATAACGGGTACATGCACGAGGTAGAGTGGGAAGGACAGGTCGCCCAGAAAACGTGCCACCTTACCCGAGAGCCATGATAGAGGCTCATCCACACTCAGCACCGCGTAGACCAACATGACGCTTGCCGGGATGGCCACGCAGGCTTGCCGCAGGCCCACATCGGAAGCCACGTCAAGCACGGCGAACGGGCGATATATGCCCACGGCACTCCCCGCATAACCCAGCAGCGCCAGGGAAACCATCACCATGGCGCCTCTCACCCACCGATTCGGGCGAAAATCCATGGCGAGAAGCGGATAGAGCAAGAGGCTGGCCGGAAAGGCACAAAGAAAGTAACTGACTTGCAGCGCCAGGAACACGACTGCTGCTATGCAGACCCAGAACGATAACGTCCAGCGGCCTTGAAGGAAAAAGACGATCGGGGCGAGGGCGAAGGTCAGCATGCTCCCCCAGAACTCGACCGTCATGGTCCACAGACTGCTGTCATAATAGTTGTCGCCGTAGATGAACGTCCGCCACGCCCCTTGCAGAAACGCGTCGGCGAAACTCGCAGTCTCCGGCGATAGCACCTTTGAAGCATTGCCGAAACTTCTCAGCCAGTCGGATTGGGTGACGGCGGCCGCATCCTTGATGAAATACAGGTCGAGCTTGAAGATGATGCAGGATGCCAGCGTCGTAACGAGTACCGGGCCGGCCAGGCGTGGCAGGCGCTTGATCGCACCCAACCGCAGATCTTGTGCCTTGCTGGTCTGAAAATAACGCTTCACGAGCACGTAGGAAGACAGGACGAAAAACAGGTAGACGGCGGAGCCGCCATTGAACGCGACGAAAGCCAGGCTTGTTTTGAGCGATTGCCCGGCCAAGTCTCCCTCGCCTTCCATCAATGGCGCAAAAGCACCCAAACAATGCCCATTCAGAACTACGAGCGCGGCGACACCTCTTAACAATTCGAGTGAAGCATCCTTGGCCAAGTATGGGCTTTCTTTGAATAATTGCTATTTAGTACGCGCGAATATAATCGTTCGGCGAACAGAGTTCGCCGTTGCTGGAGAGATTATCGCGATCTGCATTAAATTATTGTTCACGCAAGCCGGATGGCCTGCCGAGCAGCTTCGTGTTCAGGCTTTGACCGTATATATTACAGGTCCGTCAGGAACTTGGCGAAGGTCATCGAGCCTTCGGGCCACGGTCCGAAGCCCGAATCCTCGCTGAGATGACCGGTTTCGCCGGCATCGATGAACAGCGAGCCCCAGGCACCGGCAATGTCTTCGGCGACATCGAAGGCGCAGAACGGATCGTTGCGGCTGGCAATCACGATCGAGGGAAAGGGCAGCGGCTCACGCGGGTAGGGGCCGAAGGTCATCAGGTGCCTGGGCCTGATCTCGGGGTTAGCGACATCGGGCGGCGCCACGAAGAAGGCCCCGGCGACCGGCTTGCGGAATTGCGGAATGGCTTGCACCGCCGCGGCGACGCCAAGTGAGTGCGCGACCAGGACGACCGGCCGCTCGGCCTCGTTGACCGCCTTGGCGACGCTCGCCGTCCAGTCCTCGCGCACCGGCTTCGACCACTCCGCCTGTTCGACGCGGCGCGCCGTCGACAGCTTCGACTGCCAGCGGCTCTGCCAATGGTCGGGGCCGGAATTGGTGTAGCCCGGCACGATGAGAATATCTGCGTCTCTGACCTTCATGGCGCTGAGATAGCGAGCGGCATCGCTTCGTGCAACCGGCAGAAACGCCACGTTTGATCACAATAGTGAACACCATGTTCGCTTCTTCGCGTCTTGTGTGAACGATGCGGATGGACGATCTGTGGTCAGGAAAAGAAACAGCCGTGCGCGGGAACCCTGACTTTGGAACTGACACGACGTACAATGATCGGCGGAGTGGGGTTTCTCGCTTTGGGAGCTTCATCGCAGGCCGGTCGAACGGAGCATTTGATGAGCGAGTTGCCTTTTGCCGCCACCACCCCGGTCAGCGTTGCCCGCGTCGGGCTGAAGGCGCGCGACGCGGAAAGCCTTGCCGCATATTATCGCAGCATCGTCGGTCTGCAGGAACTGAGCCGCGCCGATGGGGCGATCACGCTGGGCGCCGCCAACCGTCCGTTGCTGGTCATCGAGGCCGATCCTTCGGCCAAGCCGGATGATCCTCGCAGCGCAGGCCTGTTCCATACTGCCTTCCTGCTGCCCAGCCGTGCCGATCTCGGCCGCTGGATCAACCACGCCATATCAAACAAGATCGCCATCGAGGGCGCTTCCGACCATCTGGTCAGCGAAGCACTGTACCTGACCGATCCCGAAGGCAACGGCATCGAGATCTATGCCGACCGCCGTCCGCAGGACTGGAAGTGGAATGGCGACAAGGTGGCGATGGCGACCGAGCGGATGAACATTCCGTCCGTCGTAGCCGAAGTGCCTGCGGGTGACGCCGGCTGGCAGGGCGCGCCGGAAAACAGCGTCGTCGGCCATGTCCACCTTCGCGTCGGCAGGCCGGAAGACGCCGAAGCCTGGTGGAACCAGGAATTCGGCTTCGACACGGTGGCCAAATATGGCGGCCAGGCGGTGTTCCTGTCGTCAGGCGGCTATCACCACCACATCGGCGCCAACGCCTGGCAGAGTTCGGGCGCCGGCCGCCGCGATCCCAGCCGGTCGGGTCTGGCCTGGGTCGAGATGCGTTCGGACAATGTGACCAGCCCGGTGACCCGCGAAGATCCATGGGGCACGGTGATCAGGACTGTTCCCGGCAAGGCTTGATTTGAGGGCTGCGCCAAGCTGGAGCACCCCTCAACCGTCGCGGCGTTGCGCGCCGATCCACCTTCTCCCACAGGGGAGAAGGTGAAGCCTGCCGCTCGCGGCTCTGCAAATCTCGATCGCTGATGCTTGGCGGCAAGGTTGCCGCAGCCTTTCCTTTTCCCCTTGTGGAAGAAGGTGGCCTCGCGAAGCGAGGTCGGATGAGGGGTGCTCAGCTTGACGCCAGCGACGGTATAGCGCTTTGCCTCAGGCTTTGCCAAACACCCGCTTGAAGATCGTGTCGACATGCTTGGTGTGATAGCCCAGGTCGAATTTCTCGCGGATTTCGGCCTCGGGCAGGGCAGCGGTCACTTCCTTGTCGGCCAGTAATTCTTCAAGAAAATCAGCGCCTTGCTCCCACACCCTCATGGCGTTGCGCTGGACCAGACGGTAGGAGTCTTCGCGAGACAACCCAGCCTGCGTCAGCGCCAGCATGACACGCTGCGAATGCACGAGGCCGCGGAACTTGTTCATGTTCTTCAGCATGTTGTCGGGATAGACGAGCAGCTTGTCGATGACGCCGGTCAGCCGTGACAGTGCGAAATCGAGCGTCACGGTGGCGTCAGGGCCGATCATGCGCTCGACCGAGGAGTGGGAAATGTCGCGCTCGTGCCAGAGCGCCACATTCTCCATCGCCGGCATCGCCATGGAGCGAACCATGCGGGCAAGGCCGGTGAGGTTTTCGGTCAGCACCGGGTTGCGCTTGTGCGGCATGGCCGACGAGCCCTTTTGGCCCGGCGAAAAATACTCTTCCGCCTCCAGCACTTCGGTGCGCTGCAAATGCCTTATCTCGATCGACAGCCGCTCGACCGACGAGGCGATGACGCCGAGCGTGGCAAAGAACATCGCGTGGCGGTCGCGCGGGATCACCTGCGTCGACACCGGCTCGGGCTTCAGGCCGAGCTTCGCCGCCACATGTTCCTCGACATAGGGGTCGATGTTGGCGAAGGTGCCGACCGCCCCGGAGATCGCACAGGTGGCGATATCCACACGCGCGTGCACCAACCGCTCGCGGCAGCGCGAGAACTCGGCATAGGCCTGCGCCAGCTTGACGCCGAAGGTCGTCGGCTCGGCATGGATGCCGTGGCTGCGGCCAATGGTGACGGTGTTCTTGTGCTCGAAGGCGCGGCGCTTGAGCGCTGCAAGCAGACCGTCGATGTCGGCGAGCAGGATGTCGCTGGCGCGGGTCAGCTGTACGGCGAAGCAGGTGTCGAGAACGTCCGACGAGGTCATGCCCTGGTGGATGAAGCGGGCGTCCGGCCCGACAAATTCAGCAAGATGGGTCAGGAAGGCGATGACGTCATGCTTGGTGACTCGTTCGATCTCGTCGATCGCCTCGACGTCGAATTTTGCGGCACTACCCTTTTCCCAGATGGTTTTTGCCGCTTCCCTGGGGATGACGCCGAGTTCGGCCAGCGCATCGCAGGCATAGGCTTCGATCTCGAACCAGATGCGGAACCGGGTTTCTGGCGACCAGATGGCGACCATTTCCGGCCGGGAATAGCGAGGGATCATCGGTCAGTCCTGACATATCGAGAAGTTTGCCCGCGTCCTAACAGAGGCGAGCAAAATGCTCAACGCCGCTGGCGCGCAAACCAGACGCCCGCGGCAAACAGAGCGATGAAACCAACTGGAAAATAGAGCCGGATGCCCAGCACTACGAACTGATAGAGCGCAATCAACGTCGTGAAGACGAACTGGAGGACCCAGGTGCGGGTGAAAGCAGGCGCATGCCACTCGGCGTAGTAGGAGCGGTACTGCAGGGCAAACAGCCCGCCGGTCAGGCCGATCGTCGCCGCTGCTAGGCACACGAAGGCCGCGGCGAAAGCGACTTCCCAGCGTCTTCCCTGCGAGACCAGCCGCGTCGCAAACAGGCCGATGGGGAAGGCCAGCGCAGCTCCCGCCGCAAACAGCATGGTGACAATGCGGATTTTCGCCGGCGTCTCCCAGTCGTCCAACAACAGGGTGACGAGCGCGCTGGCGCCCATCGTCACAGCCCACAACACGGCGCCGATAAGCGCTGTGCGCGGCGTCGGTATCGCGCGGCGAAGGCGGTTCAGCGCACGATCGCGCGCGGCGGGTTGAGCAGGGGGTGTCACAGGCGGCCGGTCACCGCGATCCAGCGAAAGTCCGGGCCTTCAAAGCCGTATTGGCGCACCGCGATCAGCACGGCATAGGCGCTGAGGCTGTCCATGGAAAAGGTCTGCACGGCGCCGATGCGATAGCCGTTCGGGCAACCCCGGCTTTTCGGTATCGCCTTGTCCTCGTGCAGCAGCTTGGTCGTGCCGCCATCCTGCGCCTCGATGCGCAGCAGCCGGAAGCCGTTGATTTCGCCCTGGCTCTCGCAGCCATCGGCGTTGTTCATGCCCAACTCGTCGAGCCGGAACTCGAGCGGTGGGTCGACCGGAGTGAAGATCGGGCGCGGATTGACCGCCATCCGGTGCGGATCCGCCGAAAGCTCGGTCACCGGGTTGAAACCCGCGGTGATGCCGCGGTTGGCGTCCAACTCGGCCTGGCTGACAATGGATTCGCCTTTTTGCCGGGCCTGAAGGCGCACCGCATCCAGTTTGGCATTCTCGTCCTCAAGCCGGACCCGGATCGGCGTGCCCTTCAGAAAGCTGTCGGTGCTGGTGTCGATGTAGTAGCGGTTGGCATAGGGAAAGCCCGATCCATCCTGCACGCCATATTCCTCGAAAGCGAAGACGCTGCCGTCCTTGGTGAAGCCGAGGATCTCAAGTTCAGCGACATCGCCGGCATGAGCCGCGATCGAGGTCGCAAGCTGTGCAAGCAGGCCAACGGCAAACAGAAAGAGCATTCGCATCGGTCTTCACCCCCATGATCGTTTCAATCCCCTAGCACGACGGAATCAAAACGTCGTGCGGTGCGAAAGCCGATGCATCCAATCGGCCCGTCATTTGTTATTGTCGGCAGTCCCAATGGAGAACCACCATGACCGACACCAGCAAAATTCGTGAGCATATGGAAGTCGTCGGCGCCGATGGCGTGCATGTCGGCACTGTCGACAAGGTCGATGGCCAGCGCATCAAGCTGACCAAGGCCGATAGCGGCGAGGGCGCCCACAAGGGCCATCACCACTACATTCCCCTGAGCCTGATTGCCGAAGTCGACGGCAAGAAGGTCTGGCTGTCGGCGAATTCTGATGTCGCGGTGACGTTCGAGGAAGAAAAGTCCGATCCGGTCTGATTGATCGCTTCACTTCATGCGTGACGACCAGACCGGAAACAGATCGTTTTCGGCAGGCGTCGCGGCATAGACGCCTCGGCTGATGGCGCGCGCCATGGTGGCGCCGGCGGCGGCGTAGAGATCGATTGCTGCATCGGCGGAGAGTTCGATACCGCTCGTGCCGGTCGCCAGCGCGAACACAAGGTCGCCATCGGCCGGCGTGTGCGTCGGCCAGATGGCGCGCACGAATCCATCATGCGCCGACATCGCCAGGCGCTTGGCGGCAGCCTTTGTGAGCACCGCATCGGTGGCAATGACGGCGATGGTGGTGTTGCCGCCGGTCTCCGTCTGCCGGCCAAAATGTTTGTCGCGGTACTTCAAAAGAATCCGTTTCGCCTCGTCAGGCATCGGCGAGGGATAGCCAAGCCCACCGAATTCGTCGCCGATTTCGAACGGTGCCGCCCAGAAATGGCGGGTTCGGCCTGTGGTCACCGAACCGGTCGGATTGACGGCGGCCAGCGCGCCGATGGTGACGCCATTGTCGAGCAGCGTCGAGGCGGAGCCGAGGCCTCCTTTCAGCCCCGAAGTGAGCGCGCCGGTGCCGGCGCCGATGGTGCCGAGTTGGAAATCGGCGGTGGCGGTTTGCGCGGCTTCATAGCCAAGCTCGCGGTAGGGCGGATAACGGCCCCAATCCTTGTCGCCGCCATTGCGCAGGTCGAACAGGATCGCCGACGGCACGATCGGCACGCGAAAACCGCCGACCTCGAGGCCGATGCCGCGTTCACGCAACGCCGCCTGCACGCCGGAAGCTGCGTCGAGGCCGAAAGCCGAGCCGCCCGAAAGCACCACAGCGTGCACCACATCGACGGAATTGTGCGGTTCGAGCAGGTCGGTCTCGCGGGTGCCCGGCGCACCGCCCAGGATCTGAACGCCCGCCACTGTGGACGCATCGCAAAGCACGGTCGTTACCCCGGATTTCAGCTTGGCGTCGGACGCATTGCCGACGCGCAGGCCGGCAACGTCGGTGATCAGGTTGCGTGGGCCGGTGCGAAACATCAGTTGCTTTCCAAGGGCGCAAAGCGCGTGCCATCGAAGCGGAAGACGCGGTAGGGGCTCCGGCTGAGATCGCCTTTCGCATCAAACCGGATCGGCCCGATCGCCGTGGTGAAATCCTGTCCGGTCAGAGCTTCGGTCAGTGGTTTGCCCGAGCTTTCTGACAAGCCCGACGCTGCCTTGGCGATTTCGACCGCCGCAAAGGCCGGCAGCGTATAGCCGTCGGGCACGACTTTCTGCGCGGCAAAGGCCGCCAGCACTTTTGGATCGGCGACATCGGCCCATTCCGGCGGTGCGATCATCAGTGTGCCCAAGGAATAGGGCACGTCGCCGGGCGGCGTGCGCAGGTTCTCGCCGCCGGCAAAGACGATGCCCGCCTGAAGCTGTGCGGCATCGCGGCCCATGATGGCGATGTCGTCGCCATCGCCGCCGGCAAAGACATGCGTCGCGCCGGCCTTCTTCAGCCGACCGATCATGCCGATCTGATTGTCGAGCTGGGGCCGGAACGTGTCGACGAACACAGGTTTCAGCGCTGCCTGTTCGGCCGCTGCCCGCAACGTCTCGGCGATTTCACGGCCGTAGATGGTGCCGTCGTCGATAATGGCGAACAATTCGTTTTGCCACAGGCGGGTGAGGGCTGACGCGACCGCATTGCGCTCATCGTCGCCGCGTGGTCCGAGGCGATAGACCGGCCAGCCGGTCTTGGCGCGGCGGTCGGTCAGGCTTTCGGTTCGCACGCCAATGGTGATGACCGGAATGTTGGCGTCCTTCAGGATCGGCATCGCCGCCTCGATCGCCTCGGTGCAGAGAAAGCCGACCACGATATTGACCTTGACGGCTGCGAATTCCCTGGCCGCGGCAGCGCCGCCATCGGCGGTGCAGGCGTCATCCACGGTCTTGAGTTCGATGCCGTCCGCTTCGGCGGCCATACCGGTACCGGCCTCGATCTGCTTGCCGAGAATGGCCGATGGTCCCGACAGGGGCGCCGAGACGCCGACCAGCAGCGTCCGGGCATCCGCACCACTGGCCAGGAACAGCCAGAACAGCGCCGCTATTGTTCTTGTCCTGGGTCGCATTCGAGCGATGGGATCCTCCGGGCCGGTCCTATGCTCCCGGCACTGTTGCCGCCAAGACCTAAAGGCTGCCCGGCCTTGGTGCAACACGCGAATTTCGGGATATGGCTCAGGCACTTCGCTTGTGGCGGGCTATGTCTGGCCATATATGTCGATAGGATCCTGACAATGGAAAAAATACGGTGCTGAAGAAGAACGACATTGGGCCGCAGGCCTATCGCGACGCGATGAGCCACTTTGCCGGCCACGTCCATGTGGTCACCACCGACGGGCCGGCCGGCAAGCGCGGCGCGACGGTGATCGCGGCCTGCTCGGTTTCGGACACCCCGCCGACCATTCTGGTCTGTCTCAATCGCGAAAATCCCAAGAACGAACCGTTCGTGAAAAACGGCAGGTTTGCCTTGAACACCCTGGCTTCCCACCAGGAGCCGCTGTCAGTCGGCTTTTCCGGAATCACCGGCTTGCCGGTCGAGGAGCGCTTCGCGCTCGGCGAATGGGACGTGATCTCCACCGGCGCGCCGACGCTGAAGGGTGCGCTCGCCGTGTTCGACTGCGAATTGATCGATACCAAGGACCTGGCCACCCATCGTGTGCTTTTTGGCAAGGTGACAGGCCTGCGGATGGGCGATAATTTGCGGCCGCTGATCTATCACGCCCGCGGCTACCACGTACTGGAAAGCGGAGCGGCGGCGTTCACGGAGAAAGAATGACCGAGCTGAAACCGCGCGCCGCGCCACGGACGATCGACGAGACGCTCGATCTCCTGACCGGTGCGGACTATGTGGCGGACCGGTCGCTGGCGACCGTACTGTTCCTGTCGTTGCGTATGAAGCGGCCGCTTTTCCTTGAGGGCGAGGCCGGCGTCGGCAAGACCGAGATCGCCAAGGTGTTGGCACAGGCGCTCGGCCGCCGGCTGATCCGCCTGCAATGCTATGAAGGCCTTGACGTCTCGTCCGCCGTCTACGAGTGGAACTACGCCGCGCAGATGATTGAGATCCGCATGGAGGAGGCGGCCGGCAAGGTCGAGCGCTCCGCCATGGAGCGCAACGTCTTCTCCGAAAAATACCTGATCCGCCGCCCGGTGCTCGATGCGCTGACCGGCAAGGCGGGGGCTGCCCCGGTTTTCCTGATCGATGAGCTCGACCGCACCGACGAGGCGTTCGAGGCCTTCCTGCTCGAAATCCTGTCCGACTTCCAGGTGACGGTGCCCGAGCTCGGCACCATCAAGGCGGAAGAGCCGCCGATCGTCATCATCACCACCAACCGCACCCGTGAGATCCACGACGCGCTGAAGCGGCGCTGCCTCTATCACTGGGTCGACTATCCCAATGCCGAGCGCGAGTTGGAGATCGTGCGCCGCAAGGTGCCGCAGGCCAACCAGCGCCTTTCGGCCGAAGTGGTCTCCTTCATCCAGAAGCTGCGCCAGATCGAGCTGTTCAAGGTGCCGGGTGTCGCCGAAACCATCGACTGGGCCGGCGCGCTGACCGAGCTCGACAAGGTGGCGCTCGATCCGGAAACCGTCTCCGATACGATCGGTGTGCTGTTGAAATACCAGGACGACATTGCCCGCATCGAACAGGGCGAAGGCCGGCGCATCCTCAACGAGGTGAAGGCCGAGCTTTCGGCGGCGGAGTAGGCGATGCCGCGCCCCGAGCCAAAAGAGGCCATGCCGCACGGGCGGATCGCCGACAACATCGTCTATTTTGCCCGCACCTTGCGCAAGGCGGGCATGCGGGTCGGGCCGGCCTCGGTCAAGGACGCCATCGAGGCGGTGCTCGCCGCGGGCATCGGTTCGCGCGACGATTTCTACTGGACGCTGCACGCCGTGCTGGTGTCGCGGCATGAGGATCACGCCATTTTCGACGAGGCCTTCCGGCTGTTCTGGAAGTCGCGCGAACTGATCGAAAAGATGCTGGCGATGTTTTCGCCGGTGGCGCCCGACACCAGGGAAAAGCAGAAGCCACGCGCCGCTGAAAACCGAGTCAGCCAGGCGATGTTCGAGGGACACCAGAAGAACCAGCCGCCACAGGAAATTCCCGAGATCGAGGTCGACGCCCGCTTCACCTTTTCCGGCAACGAGGTGCTGCGGGCCAAGGATTTTGCCCAGATGAACGCCGCCGAGATGGCCGACGCCAAGAAGGCGATCGCGCAGTTGCGGTTGCCTTTCGACATGGTGCGGACGCGGCGCTTCAAGGCCGATGCGCATGGCCGCCGCATCGATCCGCGCGCCATGATGCGTTCGGCCGCGCGCACCGGCGGCGAACTGATCCTGCCGAAATTCCGCTCAGCCCGCGAGGTTCATCCGCCACTGGTCGTGTTGGCCGACATTTCCGGCTCGATGAGCCAGTACACGCGGATTTTCCTGCATTTCCTGCATGCGCTGACGGAAAAAAGGCGTCGCGTGCACACCTTCGTCTTCGGTACCCGGCTGACCAATCTGACGCGGCAGATGCGCCATCGCGACCCGGATGCAGCCCTTGCCGACTGTTCGGCGGCGGTCATGGACTGGTCGGGTGGCACCCGCATCGGCGACACGCTGGCCGAGTTCAACCTGACATGGTCGCGTCGCGTGCTGGGGCAGGGGGCGGTCGTGCTTCTGATCACAGATGGGCTGGAGCGCGACGATGTCGCCGGCCTGTCGGAGGAGATGGAGCGCCTGCACAAATCCTGCCGGCGGCTGATCTGGCTGAACCCGTTGCTGCGCTTCGACGGCTTCCAGGCGCGCGCCCGTGGCGTCAAGGCGATGCTGCCGCATGTCGACGAGTTCCGCTCGGTGCACAATCTCGATGCGCTCGCCGATCTCTGCGCGTCATTGGACAAGAAGTCGGCACAATCCGTCGATCCGCGCCGATGGCTGGAAGCTGGCGCGAGGCGCGCCGCATAACCATATCCTTCCCATCCGGAAAACAGATCCCGAGAAAAACAGACTTCTGGAGAAACGGTCATGGAAAACAGCATTTATCTGGATGAGGCCCGCGACCCGCTGATCATTGCGGAGGGCTGGATGAAGGACGGCAAGGACGTGGCCATCGCGACAGTGGTCGAGACCTGGGGTTCGGCGCCCCGACCTGTAGGCAGCCATCTGGTCATCGACGCAGACGGCAATTTCCACGGCTCCGTCTCGGGCGGCTGCGTCGAAGGCGCTGTGGTCAGCGAGGCCATCGACGTCATCGACAGCGGCAAGGCCAGGATGCTGGAGTTCGGTGTTGCCGATGAAACCGCATGGCAAGTGGGCTTGTCCTGTGGCGGCCGCATCAAGGTGTACGTGGAAAGACTGGGCTAGAGCATGATCCCAAAAAGTGGGACCCGGTTTTTGGACAAGATGATGCTCGGACAAGAGATTTCCTGATGGATCCCTACGCCTTAAAAACTTTGAACGCCGAACGACGCGCCCGCCGTGCGGCGATCCTTGTCACCGATCTCGGTGACGGCCGCGACCGGATCGTGCGCGAGGGCGATCACGTCGCCGGCGATCTCGGAACCGCGATCGCCAGGGCGTTCCGCACAGGCAACTCCGGTTCGGTCGAAGCCGAGGGGCGGACTTTCTTTCTCAACGCGCATCTGCCGCAGCCGCGTCTGGTCGTGATTGGCGCTGTTCATATCAGCCAGGCGCTGGCGCCGATGGCGAAGATCGCCGGCTATCCCGTGGAGATCATCGACCCCCGCACCGCTTTCGCCACGCCGGACCGCTTTCCCGATGTGGCGCTTCATGCCGAATGGCCGGAGGATGTGCTGAAGCGTCAGCCGCTCGACAGCTACACCGCACTTGCCGCCGTCACCCATGATCCGAAGGTCGATGATTTCGCCCTGAAGGCAGCACTAGACGCCAACTGCTTCTATGTCGGCGCGCTCGGCAGCAGGAAGACGCATGCCAAGCGTGTCGAACGTTTGCTGGCGCTGGGCGCGAGCGCCGACCAGATCGCCCGTATCCATGCGCCGATCGGGCTCGATATTGGTGCTGCCAGCCCGGGAGAGATTGCTGTTGCGGTGTTGGCCCAGGCGATCCATGCCTTCCGCTCGCGCGGGCTGGACGCAAAAGGTGCGGCGGCGTGAAATTCGGACCGATCCCGATCGAGACGGCGGAAGGCGCGGTGCTGGCACACTCCACCACCGCTGGTGAACGCCGCTTCCGCAAGGCGCATAGGCTGAGCGCCGAAGATGTGGCGCTGCTACGGACTGCCGGTGTTTCCGAGGTCGTTGCGGCTGTTCTGGCTGAGGACGACCTCGGCGAGGATGCGGCCGCGCAAACGATTGCCGGGAGCATGGCCTTTCGCGGCATCGAAGCCAAGCCTGCCGCGACCGGGCGGGTCAACCTCCACGCCAAGGCGCCGGGCATCTTCACGGTCGATGCCGTTGCCATCGACGCCATCAATGCCATCGATCCCGCCATCACCATCGCCACGCTGGCGCAGCATGCGCCGGTCGAAAAAGGCCAGATGGTCGCGACGGTGAAGATCATTCCCTTCGCGGTCGGTTCAGCGCTGGTCGACGCTGCGACAGAAATCTGCGCCGCAGGCGAGATCTTTGCCGTCAATGCCTACCGGCCCGTGCGTGTCGGCGTCATCCAGACGGTTCTGCCGGGCATCAAGCCTTCCGTGCTCGACAAGACGCTGCGGGTCACCGAAGCACGGCTGGCGCGCACCGGCGGCAGGCTGACGGCCGAGCGCCGCACGGCGCATGAGATCGCGCCGGTGGCGGAGGCCACGGCTTCCCTGGTGCGCGACAATGACGTGGTGGTGATCTTCGGCGCCTCGGCGATGAGCGATTTCGCCGATGTCATTCCCGCGGCGATCGAGAAAGCGGGCGGTACCGTCGTCCGCGCCGGTATGCCGGTCGATCCCGGCAATCTGCTGGTGCTCGGTGCGCTCGGAGGCAAGCACATCATCGGCGCGCCCGGCTGCGCCCGCAGTCCCAAGGAGAACGGGTTCGATTGGGTGCTGGACCGATTGATCGCCGGTCTCGACGTGACCGCTAGGGATATTGCCGGCATGGGGGTCGGCGGGCTGTTGATGGAAATCCCCACACGGCCGCAGCCCCGCGAACCGCTGCCGGCCAAATCTCAACTGAAGGTCGGCATCGTGCTGCTGGCGGCCGGCCGGTCGAGCCGCATGGGTGGACCCAACAAGCTGCTGGCGCTGTTCGATGGCAAGCCGCTGGTGTACCGCACCGCCGAGCGGGCGCTTGGCTCGAAGGCGTCCAGAACTGTCGTCGTCACCGGCCACCAGCGCGAGCGGGTGCGCGCTGCGCTGGCGGGCCTCGACGTGATTTTCGCCGATAATCCTGATTTTGCCGACGGCTTGTCCACGTCGCTGAAGGCCGGCATTGCCTATCTGCCGGAGGACTCCGCCGGTGTGATGATCGCGCTCGGCGACATGCCCGATATCACGTCCGACGATCTCGACAGCTTGATCGATGCGTTCCGCAAGGGCGGCGGCAATGCGGTGGTCCGCGCTTCGCATGACGGCAAGCGCGGCAATCCGGTGCTGTTGCCGCGTTCGCTGTTTCCGGCGATCGCCCATCTGGAGGGCGACACCGGTGCACGCCATCTGGTCGAGACCGAAGGGCTCGATGTCATCGATGTCGAGATCGGCGCGGCGGCGTCTGTCGATGTCGACACGCGCGAGGCGCTGGAAGGCGCCGGCGGCGTGCTGCAGGATTGACAAACCCAAGCCGAATTACGCATGCCTTGGGTATGTCTTTTCGCCGCCAAATTTTCTGTGCCTTTGCAGTCACGACCGCGTTGCTGTCTTCGGCCGCGCAAAGTCAGACGCTGTCCCTAAAACCCTTCAAGGACGATCTCTTCGCCTATCCGCCCACGCTGTCGTCCGACAGCAACGGCGCCTACACGGTCATCGACTACCGCGAGATGCGCGACATCAACCAGCGTGACCAGGTGCCCGAGCGGCGGGTGAACGCCCAATATACCGACGCCAGCGTGCGCAAGGTGCAGCAGGATCTGTTGCTGAAAACCGACGCCGGCGATATCAGGCATGTCGCCGTCGGCAAGACCGAGGGCGCCGGCATCATCGTGCTTTACCTGCACGGGCAGGGCGGCAGCCGCAAGCAAGGCGTCGATGACTTCACCTTCGGCGGCAATTTCAACCGGCTCAAGAACCTGATGGCCAGCAATGGCGGCCTCTACCTTAGCCCGGATTTTACCGATTTCGGCGACAAGGGAGCAGCGCAGGTGGCAGCGCTGATCGGTCACTATGCCGACCGGTCGCCAGGCGCGAAGATCTTCGTTGCCTGCGGATCGATGGGTGGTGCGCTGTGCTGGAAGCTTGCCGCGCGCAAGGACATGGGCGGCCGCATCAACGGCCTGCTGCTGCTCGGCTCGCTATGGGATGAGAGCTTTTTCACCAGCCCAGCATTCAAGCGCCGTGTGCCGGTCTTTTTCGGCCAGGGCAGTCACGACGTGGTCTTCCCAGTGGCAAATCAGGAGGCATTCTTTCGCTCGATCCTGGCCAAATCGAAGACTTACCCGACCCGTTTCGTTCGTTTCGAGACCGGCACCCATGGCACCCCGATCCGCATGACCGACTGGCGCGGCACGCTCAACTGGATGCTGTCGAAGTCGCCCTGACAGGCTGCCTGCAAGCCCGTGTGACGCTCAAGGCGCAGTGTTGTAGTCGACGACAGTCTCGGGATTTTGCTCGCCATCATATGATGCATCGACGTCGTACTGGACCAGCGAGAAATTGCCGTTGCGGAACAGATACGTGCCGGCGTCGGAAGCATCGCCGACCCCGCGCCACTTGTTGAACGTGGTGATCGTCTGGGTGGCCTCGTCGTAGTCGGAATTGACCGCCCAGCCGGACGTCTGGAAACCGACGATGCTCATGCCCAGCAATTTGCCGTTGCTGTCATTGTTCTCGTAGCGGATGTCCATCTTGGGTTCGGCGAATTGCAATTGCTGCACGGCCGATGTCTCGTCGGTCATATAATAGACCGAGCTTTCATTGTAGGCGGCGGCCGAGCAGGAAAAATGGAACAGCCGCGTCTCCTTGTCGGGGTCGCCGGGCTGCGCATCCTTGTCCTTGTATTTGATTGAAAAGACCGTCGGCCCGTCGGCCAGGAACTGTTTGTCGCACTGGCCGCCATAGGTTGCCAGAAACGCCTTCTTTGCCTGCTCCAGTGCGGTGTCCTTCTTCGGTGGCGGCGGCCCGTCGCCGCAGCTTGGCGGCAGCGCCTCCTCGAAATCGGCGGTGGAGGGTTTCAGTGCCCCCTTCTCGATGTGGATCGGATCGAAGGGTGGCTCCGCCTGGATCTGGGCATTCACCTGGCGCAGCGTGTAGCAGCCGGCAAAAACCTTTTCGCCGCCGCTCTTGTCGGTGGCGCGGATGGCGACGGGCACGTTGTAGAAAATGCTGCCGGCCGCACCTTCGTCGGAAACCGCCCCGGTCAAGACCTCGACCTTGTCGGTGCCGTCATAGCCCTTGACGAAACTGTCGAAATCCTTTGCCGGTTTTGTATCGCCGAAATACCCCCAGGCGCGAGCGAATTCGTGCCGGCTGATGGCGCTGTAGAGCGAACGCACAACAGCATCGGCGCTCGACCGGTCGTCGACATAGGGCGTTTCGCGGGCATCTTCGGCTGCCAAGGTCGTTTGACCGATCGGGGCAAGGGAGAGAAAGGCAGTCGCTGCGAAAAGGGCGCATCTCATCGGGAACCTCCGCTCGATAAGAGGATTCTACGACGGCGATTGCGGCAACGTGGTGACGCGGCGTCGGCGGCCTTGAAAAATCCTGCACGAAGGCGCTACGTCGCGTCCGCCGGCGCTGGGCCGGGCAGGAGATTTGACGTGACGATATCGATGTATGAGGCATCCGTGCCGGTGTTTTCGGCCAGGCTGAAAGCGCTTTCCAATGTGCTTGCGACCGCCGAACAGAATACGCTGGACCGCAAGATAGACCCGCAGGTTTTTCTGACGGCGCGGCTGGCGCCGGACATGTTCGCCTTGACCAGGCAGGTGCAGATCGCCACCGATCATGCCAAGGGCGCGCCGTCACGGCTCGCCGGCCGCGAAGTGCCGAAATACGAGGACAATGAGGCGAGTTTTGCCGATGTCCAGGCTCGCATCACGAAGACGCTCGACCTTCTCGCGACATTTTCGGCTGCCGAATTCGACGGCTCCGATGACAAGATCATCGAGCTGAAGCTTGGTGGACGCGAAAGCTCGATGCCCGGCCTGCAGTATCTGCTGCATGTGGCCATGCCCAACTTCTATTTCCATCTCACCACGGCTTACGACATCCTTCGCCACAATGGCGTACCGTTGGGCAAGGCGACATTCCTGGGATCGCGCTAAGGAATTGAGTTTTTGGAGGTGTCCCGGACCGATCCGGGACATCCTGAACACCGGATGCAGCTAGCGAACGGACATTTCGCGGGCGATGCGGGGGAAGTCGGTCGGCTTGATCCCGATGTCGGCGCGGTCGGCATTGCTCATCGAATGAAGCAGCGCGAGCGCCGAGCGGTATCTCAGATGTTCCTGCGGCCGAGGCCGGGCGAACATTTCAGTGAAGAAACCCATGATTCAAGCCCCAAATTGGTCCTCCACGGCTGCCAATATAGGTGAATCGTGACAATTGTGCAGTGCAGCATTTGCATACCTGCCATGTCTTGGCGAATTTTTTCGCCATTTTCCGCAACCGGGTGAAACTTTTGCTGACGCGCATCGTAGCCTCGAATGCTGGCTGCATGGCTGCCACGAGGCGACGGCTAAATTCGTTGAGATCGGTGCCATGCATTTTTAACGAGCCGGTTCTATGCTTCGATACCCGAATGGTCGGGCGAGGGGGAGGCTGACATCGCTACTGGCGCCAAGCGGGATTTCGCTTCGTTGCTCGACGACCTCTTCATCGCCCCCGACAAGAATGGCGAGGGCGAAGCGGCCGGCGCTCGTCCATCCATCCCGTTCGACTATCTTTCGGTGGCCGATGAACTCCATTCCGGCCGCATCAAGGTTTCCGCTGCCGAATATCGCGAGGCGGGCGCGGATCTGGCGACCGAATTCGCCGCTTTGCTCGATCATGCCAAGCTGGTTCTCGCCGGCGAAGAGCCAAAGCCCGAGGAAAAACTGCCGCCGATCGATCCCGAAGCCATCGCCGTCGAACTCGGCCTCAATCAGCCCAAGCAGGTCGCCGATTTCGGCCGTATGCGCCGCAGCTTTGCCTTTGCCAACCATCCCGACCGCGTCGCCCCACATTTGCGCCAGCGCGCCATGATCCGCATGCAAGTGGCCAACATGCTGATCGACGAGGCCAAGCGTCGTGCACTGGCCGGTGCTCGCCGCTAACCCGGCTGGTTCACGCAAAAGTCGGCCTGGCGAGGCTTGGAGAGCGGCTCTGCTTTGCCTATAGATGCGGCTCCTCCGCGCAGTCGCGCCAGCCTTCCTCCGGAGCCGAATTCCATGCACAAACGCCGTCTCGGTCGGACTGATCTTCTTGTTACCCAGATCTGCCTGGGCTCCATGACCTGGGGCCAGCAGAACACCGAGGCCGAAGGCCACGCCCAGATGGACCTGGCTTTCTCGCGCGGCGTCAATTTCATCGACACTGCCGAGCTCTATCCGATCCCGCCCAAGGCGGAGACGCAGGGGCGGACCGAAAAGATCATCGGCAGCTGGATGAAGGCCAAGGGCAACCGCGACAAGGTGATCTTGGCCTCGAAGGTCGTCGGCCGCACGGCCAACAGCTGGTTTCGCGGCGACAGGCCGTCGCAACTGGTGCGCGCCGATATCTTTGACGCCATCGACAAGTCGCTAGCCAAGCTCGGCACCGACTACATCGACCTCTATCAGATCCACTGGCCGGAGCGGGATATCCCCTGGGGCGCCAACCCGACGCGCGTCGGCGCCGTGTCGCCACGCGCCGATTCCGTCGGCGCACCGGCCGGCGAAACGCCGATCGCCGAGACGCTTGCCGTGTTTGACGAATTGGTGAAGGCAGGAAAGATCCGGCATTTCGGCCTGTCGAACGAGAGTTCCTGGGGCGTGATGCGGTTCCTTGCCGAAGCCGACCAGGGTATCGGCCCGCGCGTCGCGTCGATCCAGAACGCCTATAATCTCGTCAACCGCACCTTCGAGGTGAATCTCGCCGAGGTCTGCGAGCGCGAGCAGGTGTCGCTGCTGCCCTATTCGCCGCTGGCGCAGGGCTATCTCACCGGCAAGTACGACCACGGCGCGCGGCCACAGGGCTCGCGCACGCAGCTGTTCAACCGCGGCCAGCGCTACGAGACGCCAGGTGCCGCCGAAGCGCAACTTGAGTACAACGAGCTGGCGCGCTCCTTTGGCCTGGAGCCGGCACTGTTTGCCAACGCCTATGTCTCGAGCCGGCCGTTCGTGACCTCGAACATCGTCGGCGCGACGACCGTTGCGCAGCTCGATATGGCGCTGTCTTCCGTCGACGTCGTCTGGACCGATGAAATGCAGAAGGCGGTGGATGCGATCCACCAGCGGGTCGGCAATCCCTGTCCTTGAACGGGGATTGCTGGCCGAATATCCAACGATTACAATGGGAGAAGGGCGGCAATGAATTTTCCGATCGAGGCTATCCGGGGGAAATTTCCCGCTCTCTCTCTGACCGACAAGGGCCGCCGCCGCATCTATCTCGACAACCCTGCCGGCACGCAGGTGCCACAGGCAGTGGCGGATGCGGTATCGCGCTGTCTCTTGACCACCAATGCGAACCTTGGCGGCTACTTCGAAACGACGATTGCCGCGCAGGCGGTCGTCGATGAGGCACATGAGGCCATGGCCGATTTCCTCGGCGCCGCAAGCCCTGAGGAAATCGTCATCGGCGCCAACATGACGACGCTGACCTACCACATCTCGCGCACGCTCGGCCGCACGATGCAGCCCGGTGACGAGATCATTCTCACCCGCATGGACCATGAGGGCAACGTCTCGCCCTGGCTGCAACTGGCCGAGGATCACAGCCTCGTCGTGCGCTGGCTGCCGTTCGACGAAACCAGCTGGCAGGTCGAGGAGGCGACGCTGGCTGGCTTGCTTTCGGAGAAGACACGGCTGGTCGCGTTGAACTACGCCAGCAATTTGACCGGTTCGATCAACCGGGTGAAGGCGCTGACTGCGATAGCCAGCAATGCCGGTGCGCTGGTCTATGTCGATGCCGTCCAATTCGCGCCGCACGGGCTGATCGACGTGCAGGAGCTCGGCTGCGATTTCCTGATCTGCTCGGCCTACAAATTCTTCGGCCCGCATATGGGCATATTGTGGGGCCGGCGTGATGTCATCGAGACGCTGGAGCCCTACAAATGCCGCTGCTCTTCCAACGGTCTGCCGGAGCGGTTCGAACTCGGCACGCCGCAGATCGAGCTGATGGCCGGCCTCACCGCCGCGGTCGACTACTTTGCCGACCTTGGCGCGGCGGCGGGCGAAGGCGGTTCAAGAAGACACAAGATCGCCAAGGCGTTTGCGGTTTCGATCGCCTATGAAAACCCGCTGGCGCAACAGTTGATCGACGGCCTGTCCGGTATCGAGGGCCTGACCATCCACGGCATCACTGACCCGAAGCGGCTCGGCGATCGCGTGCCGACGGTTTCCTTCACCGTCGATGGCATCGTGCCGGAGACAATCGTGCGGCAGATGAACGCCGAAAACATCTTCCTGTGGTCCGGTCACAACTACGCCTGGGAGATCGTCCACCAGCTCGGCATTCCAGCCGAGCATGGCGTCGTGCGCATCGGCATTGCTCACTACAACACGGCAGCCGAAATCGACGAAACGCTGGAAAGTGTGCATCGGGTCATCGCCATGCTCAGGCAGCAGCGCTCCTAACGCTGGCTTGAGCACTCACCGCATCTTGCCGCCGAAGCCGGTGAGGAACGTGGTGAGATTGTCGCCGAGTTCGTCGCAGAGGTAGCCGCCCTCCTGGACGATGACCGTCGGCAGGTCGAGCTTTGCGATAGCCTCGCCGATGCGCGAGAAGCCAGGCGTCGTCACCGAAAGTCCGCCGAACGGATCGCCCTCGAACGCGTCGAGGCCGAGCGCCACGACCAGCGCGTCCGGCGAAAAGGCACGGATGCGCTGGAAGGCCGTCTCGAGCGCTTCGAGAAACGCCGCGTCGGCGGATTTGCGCGGCAGCGGCAGGTTGAAATTATAGCCGAGGCCGGGCCCTTCGCCGCGCTCGTCGGCATGACCCCAGAAGAACGGATAGAAGCGCACCGGATCGGCGTGCAGCGAGACGGTCAGCACATCCGGCCGTGCATAGAAGATGCCTTGCGTGCCGTTGCCGTGATGCAGGTCGACATCGAGGATCGCCACCCGTGCGGCTTGTTTGCGCAGAACCTGCGCCGCGACGGCCGAATTGTTGATGAAACAGAAGCCGCCGGCGACATCGGCAAAGGCATGGTGGCCGGGAGGGCGGCACAGCGCGTAGGCGGCCGGTGCGCCTGATATCACCGCCTCGGCCGCATCGACCGCGCTCCAGGCGCTCCATAGCGCGCTCTGCCATGTCTCGCCCGAGATCGGGCAGGCCGTGTCGGCCATGTGATAGCCGGCCTGGCCGACCGCCGAGGCCGGATAGGAGCCATTGCGCGCGATCGGATGGATGTTGGGGATCACTTCGGCCGAAGCGCCCTTGATGCGCTGCCAGCGCGCGTAGATATGCTCGAGGAAATCCAGATATTCCGGCGTGTGCACCGCCGCGGCCGGGCCGAGCCCATGATCCCGAGGTCGCTCGATCGTGCAACCCGCAGATAGTGCGCCGACTAACAATCTCTCGATGCGCTCCGGCTTTTCCGGATTGGGCTGTGCCGCGCCGCTCGAAAGAAAGGCCCTGGGGTCGTGGCGCTTCTGTTCCTCGGCATAGAAGGCTTTCATTCCTGATCCCCGTTTTCCGGCGCGTCGGCGAAAGCAAAGAAGGCCTCGCCGATGATTTTTTGGGTCTGTTCGTAGCTCGACCAGGCGATGCCCAGCCTCTCGTAGAAGGCCTTGGCCCCTTCATTGTCGGTGTCGACGGACAGCCGGAGATAGACGCCGCCTTCCTTCCGGCACTGCGCCGCAACACGCCGCAGCAGCCGCTCGCCGATCTTGCGGCCGCGAAAACGATCCTCGACATAGAGGTCCTGCACATAGACGCCAGGCCGCCCCATCCATGTCGAAAAGATCGGGAAATGCAGGCAAAGGCCGGCAAACTCGCCGCCCACTTCGGCGATCAGGGTGGAGAAAGCGGGCTTTTCACCAAAGCCGTAGGTGCGCAAATCATCTGCTGTCGAAATGATCTCCTCGGGCGCACCGATATGCGTGCCGAGTTTCAGGATCGCGGCGTGGATGGTTTCGACGTCTTCCACTCGGCCGGGGCGGAGGCGGATTTTGGGCGAGGCAATCATTTCAGGTTCATCTCAGATCAGCATCTCAAAACGCCACCCGGTCGCCGCCCTTGAGCGCCAGCATGTCGCGCGCTTCGGTGGGCGTTGCAACCTCCAGCGACAGCCCGTCGAGAATGCCACGGATACGGCGCACCTGATCGGCATTGGATTTCGCCAGCTGGCGGCCGTCATAGAGACTGTCCTCCAGCCCGACACGGACATTGCCGCCCATGGCTGCTGCAATTGAGATCAGCGGCATCTGCTGGCGGCCGGCGGCGAGCACCGAGAACTGGTAGCTGTCGCCGAACAATTTGTCGGCGATCCGCTTCATGTGGACGAGATTGTCCGGGTCGGCGCCGATGCCGCCCAATATGCCAAGGACGAATTGGATGAACAGCGGTCCCGACACCAACCCCCGATCGCGAAAATGCGCCAGCGAATAGAGATGGCCGACATCATAGCATTCGAATTCGAAGCGCGTGCCGCAGCCCTTTCCCAGTCTTTCCAGCACCGCTTCCATATCGGCGAAGGTGTTCTTGAAGATCGTGTCGCGGGTGGCTTCCAGCAGCTTGGGTTCCCATTCGTGCTGCCATTCCCTCGGTTTGTCGAGCATCGGGAACAGCGCGAAATTCATCGAACCCATGTTGAGCGAGCACATTTCGGGTTCGGCCCGCAAAGGGGCTGCCAGCCGCTGGTCCAGCGTCATCAGCGACGAGCCGCCGGTGGTGATGTTGATGACCGCATCGGTCGCCTGTTTGATGCGCGGCAGGAACTGCATGTAGACGTCCGGATCGGCGGTCGGGCGGCCATCTCTGGGGTCGCGGGCGTGCAGATGCAGGATCGAGGCGCCGGCTTCCGCCGCCGCGATCGCGTCTGCGGCGATCTGGTCCGGCGTCACCGGCAGATAGGGCGACATGGACGGCGTGTGCACCGAGCCGGTGACGGCGCAGGTGATGATGACTTTTCGCGGTGCCATTTCTTACCCCTGGCCTCCGACCGGCAGGTCGAGCTCGGCGGCCAGAACCTCCAGCGAGTCACCGATGATGGAGATGATCTCGCCGACCTGCTCGGCCGTGACGATCATCGGCGGCGCGACCATGAAATTGTCGCCGTCGACGCCGCCCTTGACCCTGCGGCCATAGATGATCAGCCCGCGTTCATAGGCGAGGTCGAGCAGCCGCTGCGTGGCTTTCTTGTTCTGGTCGATCGGTTTTAGGGTCTCGGGATCGGCGACCATCTGGGCGCCGGTGAGCAGGCCCTTGCCACGCACGTCGGCAAGGAACGGAAACCGCTTCGCCAGGCCTTTAAGCCCGTCCATCAGCACATCGCCCATGGCGGCCGCATTGGCGATCAGGTCGAGCCGGTCCATTTCGCCGAGCACAGCCAGGCCGGCGGCGCAGGCCAGCGGATTGCCGGCATAGGTGTGGCCGTGCTGGAAGCCGCCGGAGTCAAGCAACGGCTGCACCAGCCGCATCGGTGCGGCGAGTGCGCCAAGCGGCGCATATCCGGAGCCCAGCCCCTTCGACAGGGCGACGATGTCGGGCTTGCAGTTCCAGTGATCGCCGCCGAGGAATTTGCCGGTGCGGCCGGCACCGCTCATGACTTCGTCGTGGATGAGCAGGATGCCGTAGCGGTCGCAGATCTCGCGGATGCGTGGATAATAACTGTCCGGCGCCACCAGCGCCGCGGTCGCCGCACCGCCGATCGGCTCCATGATGAAGGCAACCACGCTGTCTGGACCTTCCGCAAGAATCTTCTCCTCCAGCATGTCGGCATAGCGGATGCCGCGCTGCTCAATCGAGAGATTGTCGCGGTCGCGCCAGGCATTCGGCGCCGGCACGGTTGGCATCACCCGCATCATCGGCTCGAACGTTTCGGCCAGCGCATCGTCGCCGGTGATCGAGAGCGAACCCAACGTGCCACCATGATAGGAGGGGAAACGCGTGATCACCTTCCAGCGGCTGGCCTGGCCGGTGGCGACCGCCCATTGCCGCGCCAGCTTGATGCAGGATTCCGTCGCCTCCGAGCCACCGGAGACGAAGAAGATGCGGTCCATGCCCTCCGGCAGCTTGCCGGCCAACTCCCGCGCCAACTCCTCCGCCGGCTCGTTCTCGAAATGCAGCCGATAGGCGAAGGTGGCGCGGTCCATCTGCCGCTTCATGGCGTCGAGCACATTGCGATTGGAATGGCCGATATTGGCCACCATCGGGCCGCTCGAGCCATCGATGAAGCGGCGGCCGTCCTGCGTCCACATGTAGATGCCTTCGGCGCGGTCGATCAGCGGCCGGCGCAGGCTGGACAGATAGAACAGATGCGAGTCTCGCCGGGCTTCGGTTTCTTGAACGGCGGATTGGACTTTCGACATGTCAGGGCTTTCCGAGGTAACGATCGAGGACATTTTTCGTGACGCGTTCGACCATCGGGTCCTGTCTTAGCAGGCCGGCGACCCATTCGCAGCTTCCGGCATGGAATACCTCGCCCTTGCCGCGCGGGAAATTGACGATCATGCCGTTGCCGCGTTTGACCTTTTCCAGATTGGCGTCGCTCGCCTCGCCAAACAGCGTTTCGGCGGTGAAGCGGCCGTCTTCGTCGGTGAGGAACTGGTCCTCGATCGGGATATCGGCGCTTTCCTCGACCTGGGATGCCATGCCGACGGCGAGAACCTGCAGGCCGTCTGGCGCGCCGCTGGTCGCAGTCGGGTAGGGCAGGCCGCCGCGTATCTCGAAGTCGAGCCCGTCGACCTCATAGCCATAGACATGGCTGTCGGCGCCCAGCAGGTCGCCATAGTAGATGCCGGTGCCGGCGAAGGCCCAATGCTCGGGCCGGTAGACCGGGAAACCACGCACGCCGCGCGGTGCACAGCCGCCCCAGCCGGCATAGACACCGCGCGTCGCGTTGAGCCCGAAGGTCGCCGAACCCGGCCGGCCGATTTCCGGCGCCTCCCAGGAATTGGTGGCACGGGTGACGTCGCCGTCTGGGAGATAGGCCGGATCTTCGGCACGCGAGCGATATTTGTAGCAGACCTGCCGGCGGCCCTCGTCTTCGAACCGCGTCTGCCACATGAAATTGCCGGCAAAGCGCGCCGCATGGCCGCCGCGGGTCACATAGGCGTCGACGGCATCGCGCATTTCCCAGGTCCAGTATTCGTCATGGCCGACGAACACGGCGCAGTCATAGCCGTCGAGAATTTCCGGCGAAAAATGCAGATCATGCTGGCTGGCGAGATCGACGCCATAGCCGGCCTGTTCGGCGAAGCGGAAAAAATGGCTGTCGTAGCTGGCCCAGCCGGACGAAGCGTATTTCTTCGAATGGCCGGTGGCGAGCGCCCACTCCATGTGCGGATAGCGCGGCACGGTCTTCGGCGGCACAGCGACCTCCAGCGGCACACGCGGCGCATCCTTGGGCAGCACGACGAAGCCACGGCACCAGGGGCGCTGCGTCGAGACGATGGGCGAATACTGGTTGCGATCCGGCCCGGTGATGCCCTGATAATGGTTGGAGCCGCCCCAGGTGTTGTAGGCCAGCCATGTGCCTGTCGCCGCCACCTGGAGCACGCGGCCAGGTTTGCGGCCCGGCTGCGGGCAGACGATGAAAATATGGTGGCATTGGATCGGCTTGCCGTCGAGCCCGTCGGCGGTCAGCGTGACCCGATAGGCGCCGGACGGCCAGTCGTTCTCTACACGGAATTCAAACGAGGCTTCCCAACCGCAGCCTTCAGCCGAACACTGGTCGGGTGTGTCCTGCCAGCGTGCCGCGATGCCCGATTTCTCGAATACTTTGTTTTCGCTGCCGCCATCTCGGGTGATTGTGATGCCGAACGTCGCAGCTGTCGAACTGACATGCAAAGCCACCGTTTCGCCGGCGCGATAGGAAAACCGGTCGCTGTAGCACCAGATCTCGCCGCGCTCGCCATCCATGCCAGGCCATTCGTAGTAATGGCCACGCACCGCGTGGCGGCGCTGCTCCGGCGTCAGTCCGAAATCGGGGAATTCCGTGTTTGGGCTGTTCATGGTCATCCTCAGGCGGAAAGATATTTCTTGAGGAAGCTGCGTGTGCGGTCCTTCTGCGGCGCGCGGAACATGTCGCCGGGCGGGCCTTCCTCGACGATCACGCCGCCATCCATGAACAGCACCCTGTCGGCCACTTCGCCGGCAAAGCGCATCTCATGCGTTACGATGAGCATGGTCATGTGTTCGGCGGCAAGCTGTTTCATCACCGCATTGACCTCGTCGACCAGTTCCGGATCGAGCGCCGAGGTGGCTTCGTCGAACAGCATCACCTTGGGCTGCATCGCCAGCGCACGGGCAATGGCCACACGCTGCTTCTGGCCGCCCGAAAGCCGCGAGGGGTAGGCGTCGATCTTGTCGGCGAGCCCGACCTTGGACAAAAGGCTATGCGCCAGCGCATGCGCGTCACTTTTGGTCATGCCTTTTAGGATGATCGGTCCCATGGAAATGTTCTCGATCACGGTCAGATGCGGGAACAGATTGAAGTGCTGAAACACCATGCCCATCTGCTGGCGCACCTTGTTGATGTGCCGCTCGAAGGCATGGCCGTGCAGCTTCTGGTTGACCTGCACGCCGTCGAGCCAGACTTCACCGGAGTCCAGGGATTCCAAATGGTTGATGGAGCGCAGCAGCGTGCTCTTGCCGGAGCCACTCGGGCCGATGATGGCGACGATCTGCCCGCGATCGACCGACAGGCCTATGCCTTTGAGGACCTCGACGGCGCCAAACGATTTGCGCGCGCCGCGAACCTCGACCATTGGCCGCTGCGTGCTCATCGGGAAACCTCCACATGTCTTTCAAACCGACGCAAAGCCGCCTCGAGCACAAGATTGAGAATGTAATAAAGCGCCGCTGCGGTGATGTAGAACTCGAACGGGCGGAACGTTTCGCTGATCGCCAGCTGGGCCGAATGGACCAACTCGGCGATGCCGATGACCGAGACGATCGAGGATTCCTTCAACAGCGCGATCAGATTGCCGCCGATCGGTGGTGCCGTGTTGCGGATGGCTTGCGGTATCACGACATGGCGCAGCGTCTGCCACTTGCCGAAGCCGATGCTGCGCGCACCCTCCGTCTGGCCGACATCGACGGCCACGATGCCGGCGCGGATGATGTCGGCATTGTAGACGGCAAAGTGCAGGCCGAGCCCAACAATGCCGGCGGCAAGGGCGGGAATGTCGATGCCGATCTGCACCAGGCCGAAATAGATCAGGAACAGCTGCAACAGCAGCGGCGTGCCCATGAACACCCACATGAGCGCGCGCACGGGATAGGCAACGATCTTAGGGGCGTAGAGCACGATGACCGCGAACAGGATGCCGCCGACGAAGCTGAGTGCGCCCGCCGAGACCGTCAGCACCGCCGTCCACCAGGCACCAATCAACAGAAGGTCCCAGTAGGGCGCGACGACGGTGAAATCCAAACCTTGCATCGTGCTCTCCGGTCAGACGATGGCGAAGCGTTTGTCGAGCAGGTCGACGACCCGCGCAACCGCGTAGACCATGATCATGTAGAGCAGGGCTGCAACGCCGAATATCTCGAACGGCTTGTAGGTGGAGCCGATGAAGCGCTGGGCGGTGTAGGTCAGTTCGACGACTGAAATGGTCGACACAAGTGCTGATCCCTTCAACAAAGCAACCGTATTGACCCCGAGCGGCCGGATCATCAGCCGTGCGGCCTGCGGCAGCACGACCTTGCGCAAGGTCTGGAAACGGCTGAAGCCTATTGTGCGGGCGGCCTCCGTCTGGCCCCTGTCGACCGCGACCAGCGCTCCACGGATCGATTCCGCCATATAGGCGCCGATGTTGAGACCGAGGCCGATAACGCCGGCGGCGAACGGCTCCAGATTGATGCCGATCTGCGGGCCGCCGAAATAGAGCACGAAGAGCTGGATCAGGCACGGCGTGCCGCGAAACAGGCTGACATAGACCGTGCCGATGGTCCGCAGGATTGCCGATTTCGACATCTTGGCGGCCGCGGCCAATGAAGCAGCCGCGAGGCCCAGGATCAGGGCCAACACCGTGATCTCGATCGTCACCAAGGCGGCCTCCACGAAGAACGGGAAGACGCGCTGCATCAAGGAGAAATCCATGAAAGGGTCCAGCAGGAGTAACGCTCGGCTTCAGGCGGCTTTGGTCGCCTGAAGCCAGGAGAGATCAGCGGATGTCGCTGCCGACCCACTTCATCGAGATCTTTTCGTAGCTGCCGTCCGCCAGCATGTCGTCCAGCGCCTTCTGCATCGCAGCCTTGAGCTCCGGATTGTCCTTGCGGATGGCGATGCCGATGGCAACAGCGCCGCCTTCGATATCGGGCGTGTTGAGCTTGCGGACCTTCTCGCCCGTCTCCTTGACGGCAACCATGACCGGAATGTTGTCGACGACTATCGCGTCGACGCGGCCGGCCCTCAGTTCCAGCAGCAGTTCCGGCAGGCCCTTGTAGGTACGGATATCCCAGCCGCCCTTTTCGCGCGCCCATTTCTCATGCGTCTCGCCCAGCGTCACGCCAATGGTCTTGCCCTTGAGGTCGTCGAGGCTCTGCACTTTCGACTGCTCGCTGACGAAAACGGCGCGGCCGGCGTGGTAGTAAGGCCCGACGAAATCGACCACCTTTTCACGCTCAGGCGTGATCGTCATCGAGCCAACGACGGTGTCGTATTTGTTGGTGAGCAGGCCGGCAATGATGCCGTCCCAGGCCGTGGTGATGATGGTGCCCTTGACACCGATGCGCTCGGCGATGGCCTTGCCGATATCGGCGTCGAAACCGACGACTTCATTCTGGTCGTTGACGAAGTTGAAGGGCGGATACTGACCGCTCATGGAAATCTTCAGCTCGCCCGCCGCCTTGATCTTTTCGAGGTCGTCGGCCCTGGCCGAAACGGCAGTGAAGGTCGACGCAAGCAGCAGGGCCGCAACGGCGATGCCGGAAAATACTCTGTTCATCTGATTTCCTCTCCTCTGGATGGCGCGCAAGGTTTGTTCTTGGGAGGCGTGCAGACGCTTTCCTGTCATCAATGATTGCCTTTGCGGTATCATTGCGCAAATAGATAATGGGAATAGAGAGCATAGATATCAGGAATGGCACTTCCACGCCCCGAACGACTGGTCTGGGATCTCGACTGGAACCTTCTGCGGACATTCGTCGTCATCGCGGAGGTGAAGGGCATCACGCGAGCTGCGGAGCGACTGAACCTCAAGCAACCCAGCGTCAGCAATGCTCTGCGGCGGCTGGAGGACCGGGTGGGCCGGCGTCTGGTCGAGCGCGACGCGACGCGCTTCGAACTGACCGAGGTCGGGCGGCTTCTCTACGAGCAGAGCGTCGAGGTGTTCGGCACCATATCGCAGTTGCCGCTGCTGATGCGCGGCATCAGCGACGATGTTACCGGCCATGTGATGATCGCGACGGCAAGCCATGTCGTCTCGCCGCTCTTTGATCAGGCGCTGTCCGAGTTCCACAGCAACTACCCGCACGCCAGCATCACCATTTCAGTCGCAGCAAGCACCGAAGTCGCCAAGCAGGTGAGGGAGCGGCGTGCTTCCTTCGGCATCTGCCTGGTCAGCCAGCGCGATCCGGCGCTGGAATATGCGATGGTCTACCGCGAGTTCTTCGGCTTCTTCTGTGGGCCGCAGCACAGGCTTTACGGGCAAACCGGGCTGACGCTGACCGATCTCCGGGGCGAGCCCTCGGTATCGTTCCAGACCGACCATATCTCGGATGCGTTGCGGCCGGTCGCGCTGTTGCGCAGCGAGGCCCGGCTCAACGCCGATGTCGTCGGCGTGTCCTCGAGCCTGGAAGAGGTGCGGCGCATGATCGTCGCCGGGTTGGGCATTGGGCCGCTGCCGCTGCACGTCGCGCGGCGGGACGTGGCGGATGGAATGCTGTGGCGGCTGCCGCCCTATGACGCGCCGCCGGCCATCGACATCTTCCTGCTGGTCAATCCGGACAAGGTGATGAACCGCGCCGAGAAGGCGCTGCTGTCAGGGCTGCAGACGCTGATTGCCGACACGCCCCTCGAGGACCGCATCTACATAGGCTGACGGGCGGAGACAGGCTTATTCGATCAGGAAGGCCGAAGAGCGGTCGCGCATCGGCTCGTCCAGAGCGACCGAGGCGCGCGCGGCAAGGTCGAAGCGCACGCTTGTCGTCCGGCTTGATGCGCGGACAATGCCGTCGAGCGAGCCCAACATCACCTGTTCGAAGGTGATGGAGGTGCGGCCGATCTTCACGACATGCGAGCGGATGGTGATGAGCGCACCGGCTTTCGTTTCATGCCGATAGTCGATTTCGGTGCGCACGTCGGCCCATCCGATCTGCGACGCCTGGTTGTCGTCCTGTCCGGCGATATGGCCGAGAAGCTGGAAGCTGGCATCATCGAACATCGCCGCGTAGTGACGCACATTCATGTGCCCCATCACGTCGCACATCCAGGGATGAGCGACGCCGACAAAGGTGACGAGAGATTTGCTCATGGGGATTTGCTCCGTGGCCCTCGACGATCGCGCAGACGCAATATCGAAACGCGCGACGACAGGCAAACGATCTGCTGTCCCTGGCATCTTCGAACCGAGAATGGCCTCCGGACTTCGTATTCGTTAGCCGCACCCTTGGCCACCTCCATCAAACGGACTATCTCAGGGGTGGCGGCGTTTCCGCCACGGGGGTCGGCATGCTCAGAGTGCAAAAGGTCAAGGTCGACGAGATCTACGTGCCGACGGCGCGCAAGAAAACGCTGCATCCCGAGACCGTCCGCCATCTCGCCGAGGACATTCTGGAGAACGGCATGAAGACGCCGATCCAGGTCCGCCATGACGGCAAGCGCCACATCCTCGTCGAAGGCCTGCACCGGCTGGAAGCGGCAAAGTGGCTCGGCGAGACCGAGATCGAGGCCTATCTGGTGCAAGCCAAGCGCCACTGAGGCTTTGGCCCATCGATCACTTCGTCATCCTCGGGTCTCCGCGACGGAGCTGCGTTCCTGCTCCGCCCGTGGATGACGAAGGTGAGTGGGTCAATCGAAACGGTGTCGCAAAATTTTCGCTGGCCGATGTCGGCTTGCGGTTCATCGGCTCGTCCTTGGGACGGAAGCCAGATCAAACGCAGGACGCCATCATGACCACCAAGCTCGACATCGCCCCCACCAACGACCGCGAACTGGTTCTCGCCCGCATCATCGATGCGCCGCGCGAGAACGTCTATCGCTGCTGGACCGATCCGAAACTGATCACGCGCTGGTTCTCTCCAAAACCGTGGACGACGCCGCGCGCGGAGATGGATGTGCGCGCCGGTGGCTCGAGCCTTGTCGTCATGGCCAGCCCGGACGGCAACGAGTTCCCCAACCCAGGTGTCTTCCTCGAAGTCGTTGCCGGCAGGAAGATCGTCCTCACCGCTCGGGTCAGGCACTGGAGCGTCGCCGACCGCGAACAGCATGAGAAGATGGGGTTCCACGAGGGCTGGGGACAGTGCGCCGACCAGCTCGAAGAACTCGCCAAAACGCTTTGATCCGCATAACGCCTTGATATCGACAGGAGAGGAGATCGATATGTTCAAAACCCTGTTTTTCGCCATTTTTGCTTCGGCCGCAGCACTGCTTGCCTGCCCGGGCATCACCAATGCAGAGGAGACAAAACCTGCCAGGACGACTGAAACGAATGCACTGCCGAAGCCGGAAAAGTCCGGCCTTCTGACGATCAACGGCCTGAACTACTACTATGCAATCTATGGCAAGGGCGAGCCGCTGCTTCTGCTGCATGGTGGTCTTGGCACCACGGATATGTTCGCGCCGATCCTGCCGAAACTTGCCGAAAACCGCACCGTCATCGGCGTCGACCTGCAGGGTCACGGCCGCACCGCGCTGGGTGACCGACCATTCACCGTGGAGGCGATGGGCGACGACATGGCCGCCATCGTCAAGGCGCTCGGTTACAGCCAGGTCGATGTCATGGGCTATTCGCTAGGCGGCGGCGTCGCCTTCCGCATGGCCGTCCAGCATCCCGAAGCGGTGCGCCGCCTCGTCCTGGTATCGACCGGCTACGCCACGGACGGCTTCTATGACGAGATGCGTCCGCAGCAGGCACAGGTGAGCGCAGCCGCGGCTGAGTTCATGAAGGACACGCCGATGTACAAATCCTACGTCGCGGTGGCGCCGCATCCGGAGGAGTTCCCGAAGCTCCTCGATGCGCTGGGCGGCTTCATGCGTCAGAACCGCGATTACTCGGCCGATGTCGCCAAGCTGAAGATGCCTGTCATGCTGGTCTATGGCGACAGCGATATGTATAAGCCCGAACACGAGATCAAGTTCTATCAGATGCTCGGCGGCGGACTGAAGGACGCCGGCTGGATGCGCGAGAACTTGTCGCAGAACCGCCTGGCGATCCTGCCCAACCGCACCCACTACGATGTCTTCTTCGCCCCGGAGCTGACGGCCGCCGCGCTGCCGTTCCTAAACGGCCAGACCAAGGTCAAGACCTGGGACGAGGTCGTCGGCGAAATGGAGTGAACGCCAAAACCGCCGGCTGTTGGCGGGCAGCCGGCATTCCGTGGCTCCATGACGGCTTTCGGCGTCATGGCTTCATCCCAACTCGCATCAGCACAAGCGATGACATTGCATCAAAGCTTTTCAATTGACCCAATCGGCCCCGCCGATACGTTGCGCGCCTATTCTCTCCCACCAGTGGATCCAGACAATGGCAAGATATGAGGGCGGATGCCTGTGCAAGGCGGTGCGCTACCGCGCGGACGCGGCTCCCATCAACGAACGCGTCTGCCACTGCCGGCTTTGCCAGAAGGCGATCGGCGCCGCCTTCAACGCACGCGTGCTGTTTCGCATCGAGGACGTGACGATCGATGGGCCGCTGGCGACTATAGGCTCTTCACCGGATCTCAAGCGCGGCTTTTGCCCGAGCTGCGGCACAACGCTGTTCTCCCGACGTGATTCCGCAGGCATTATCGGCATCACCACCGGTTCGCTCGACGATCCCACGGTTTTCAAGCCGCAAATGCATATTTTCACGGCCTCGAAGCAGCCTTGGCTGGTGCTTGATGACGGCCTGCCGAAATACGAAGGCGCCCCTCCGCCAGGCTAATTTTTCCCTTCTCCCCTTGTTGTGGGATCGACGCGCAGCGCCAGGGGAAGGGAAGAGCGCAAGCATGGCCAAAATTTAATCCAAATCGACACGAGATAGCCGGCAAAGCGTCATTGGCGAGCCATCTTTGTCGTCCTATTTAAGGGTCGCGGGTACGGCATTCGAGGAGACGACGGATGAACGACAGCATCAGCACCCTGGACGAGCTTTTGAGCGATCCGATGGTCCTGCTTGTGATGGAGCGCGATCGTGTGCGTCCCGAACAGGTGCGCATGCTGCTCGAACGGGCTCGCCGGCCTTCGACCGATGAGCCCGAAGTGCCGCCGGCGCATGTGATCGCCAGGACATGCCAGAAACTCTGGCTCTGCCCGTAGTCGCTTTGCGATTTTCCCTGTGTACCTCAAGCCGGCCCCAAGGTGGGCCGGTTTTCGAACGGCGTGCACCTCGGCGTGCCAGCTTACAAATCCGTAAATTGATTATCCGGCCCATGACGATAAGGCTTGCCCGGGATTGACCGATGGTTGGTCCACGCAACTCCGATCTCTCATGCACGGAACTCGATTTTGGCCGATATCTGCACCCAAGGCCTCGACACGGGCTTCGTCGGCCTGGGGTTCGCCAAGGTGGCGTTCCTCGGCGTGGTGCAAGGCATCACGGAACTGCTGCCAATTTCCTCGACTGCCCATATGCGCATCGTGCCGGCCGTGCTCGGCTGGCAGGATCCTGGCTCCGCCTTCTCCGCCGCCATGCAGCTTGCGGCCCTTGCCGCGGTGGTCAGCTATTTCTGGAGCGACGTCAGGGATATCCTGTTTGGATCGCTCGACGCTCTGGCGCGACGCGATTTCGCCGACCGGCATTTCAAGCTGGCGCTCTGGATCGTGCTGGCGACGATCCCCATCGTCATCGCCGGCGTTGCGCTGTCGGGCCTGCTCAACGCCTGCAATTCGCCGCTGCGTAGCCTGACGGTGATCGGCTGGGCCTGCATCGCCATGGCGATCCTGCTGGCGCTGGCCGAGATCTTTGCCCGTCACCGGCGCAGCATGGGCGATGCGTCGCTGACCGATGCGCTGCTCGTCGGTATCGCCCAGATCGGCGCGCTTGTCCCCGGCGTCTCGCGCTCGGGCTCGACCCTGACAGCGGCACTGGGGCTCGGCTTCAAGCGGGCCGAAGCGGCGCGCTTCTCGTTCCTGCTCGGGCTGCCTGCCATCGCGCTCGCCGGCCTCAAGGAACTCTGGGAACTGCACAAGGTCCATCTCGACGCCCATGGCTGGTCGGTGCTTGCTGTCGGGCTGGTCGTCGCGTCGATCTCCGCCTTCTTCGCCATATGGGGGCTGATGCGCGTGCTGGAGCGTTTCTCGGCTTGGCCGTTCGTCATCTATCGCGGCCTGCTCGGCATCGTCTTGTTGTCGAGCGTCGCCATGGGATGGCTCGTCTGAGGCAGTTCCACAGTATCGCTTGAAACGGGCTATATCCGTACCGGACCTCGAACTTCGATTCCGGTACGCACATGGATTTTTTGACCCTCCTGCAATCGGTGCCACTGTTGCTGGCGATGGCCAAGGGGGCGCTGCCGTCGGTGGCGGCGCTTGGCGCGTCGTTCGGCCAGTGGGTTGTCTCGCTGCCGCCATGCCGGGACTTCACCTTCGAGGCGACCAGCTATCTCGTTTGCGAGGTCGATCCGAAACGATATCAGCTCGAGCTGTTCTGGAAGGATGCGGCGGGCAAGCCGTTTCAGTCGCTGCACAATCTGCATGCCGCGCAACAGGCGATCGGGCGCACGATGCTGTTCGGCATCAATGCCGGCATGTATCACCCGAACCTCGCGCCGGTCGGTCTCTATGTCGAGCGCGGCCAGGAGATGGCGTCGGTGAAAACGGGTTCGGGAAGCGGCAACTTTTCCCTGCAGCCAAACGGTATTTTCTACATACGCGACGGCAGGGCCGCGGTCCGCGCCACCAGGGACTTCGTGAAGAGGCGCCCGACCGTCGACTATGCGACGCAATCGGGGCCGATGCTGGTGATCGACGGCAAGCTGCATCCGAAATTCCAGGCCGACGGCACTTCGCGGAAAACCCGCGACGGTGTCGGGGTGCGAAAGGATGGCGTCGCGGTCTTTGCGATTTCGAATGGCACGGTGACCTTCCATGCCTTCGCCCGGCTTTTCCGCGACGCGCTCGGTTGCGATAACGCGCTGTTCCTCGACGGCACGATATCCAGCCTGTTTGCGCCTGCCATCGGCCGCAAAGACGACTACTGGAATCTCGGGCCGATGATCGGCGTCTTCAGGAAATCCTGAGCCAGTTTCCACCGCGCTTACCCGCATGCGGTATGGCGAAAAAAACTTGATTCAAACTTTATTGGTAATTTCTCATTCATAACTGATCCGGTTTGTCCGTCGGCTGTCGTTTCGCCCTCGGTCTGTTGTGTTTTGAGTACAGGTCCAGATGCGGATTCCGGGCGTCGTCAGTTTTTTGATAGCATCGCTATGCCTTGCCGGCTGCTCGTCAACGGCCGGCGTCGATGCGCTGGATTTGCAGAAACCCTCCAACGAGACCACCAGTTCCGTGATCCGGCCGCCGGCACCGATCGCCGCTGCTTCGGCGGCAAGGGGCAACAGGGCGGCAAGGGCCGGACTGGCTCCCATGTCTGACAACGGTCCGGGGGAAAAAACGCGCCCGTTCGGCTTGGCGGAGGAGGAAGAGACGGGGGTGTTTGCCGCACCTGATGCGCCTGATCCCCAAGTGCCTGATGTCGGCGGGCTGCCGGTCGAGCCGGCAGCCTTGGTGTCGCCGCCCAAGCTGTTGACGCGCGCGGCACCGGCCATGCTTGCCGGGCCGCTCACCCGTTACGGTTTTCGCGACGCCAAGCCGATCAATTTCGGCAAGGGTTCGCCTCGCCGCCTTGCAGTGCACGGCGTCGACGTCTCGCGTTGGCAAGGCAACGTCAACTGGGACAAGCTGCGGGCGCAGGGCGCCAACTTCGCCTACATCAAGGCGACCGACGGTGGCGACCACCTCGATCCGATGTTCATGAAAAACTGGCGCAACGCCGACGCCGCCGGCTTGAAGCGCGGCGCCTACCATTTCTTCTACTGGTGCCGCACGGCGGGCGAGCAGGCGGACTGGTTCATCCGCAACGTGCCCAGGGTCGAAGGCGCGCTGCCGCCGGTGATCGACGTCGAGTGGAACGGCGAGTCCAGCTGCAAGCGGCGGCCGTCGCGCGAAAAGGTGCTGGAAAAGATGCAGGTGTTCATGGACAAGCTGGAGCGCTATTACGGCCAGCGGCCCATCATCTACACCGCGCCCGATTTCTACCGCGACAATCTCAGGGGCGAATTCCTCGACTATCCGTTTTGGCTGCGTGCGGTCGCCCAGCATCCGTCAAAGGTCTATCCCGGCCGCAAATGGCTGTTCTGGCAGTATTCCGGCTCCGGCCTGTCGCACGGCGTCACTGGCCGCATAGACCTCAATGTCTTCCATGGCGACGAACGGCAATGGCGCGCCTGGGCCGGGGGCCGGCAGACGGTAGCCGACGCCAACTGAGACAAGCTATCAGGCTTGGCGTCGTTCGCTTTCTCGGGTGTCCGCCGTCCTCGACCTCTTCGCCGCTCCCTTCAGGACCCGCTCACGCGGCCTGCTTGACCAGCGTGCGCTGTCGGACCATTTCAAGCGCGATATCGGATTGCTCGATGGACACGCTTCCGCTGGCAGCATTCGCTGAGGAAAGTGTCTGGCTCTTTGACCAACAAGGACGCATGGGAGGAAAAGATGGGTGTGTCATCGGAGGCTCTGGCACAGAGCCGTCAAACGATCAGCGCTTACGAGGATTATGCGGAACAATATGATGCCATCGTGCGCCATGTTCCCAACGAGAGGGAGCAGGCATCGCTCAAGCGCCTGGTGGCAATCGCCGGCACAGGTGGCCGGATTTTGGAAGTCGGGTCCGGAGCCGGATACGATGCGGATTTTCTGGAAAATTTGGGCGTCAAGGTTCGGCGCACCGACGCCACCAAGCGGTTTCTCGAGCTGCAGGCCGCGCGTGGTAAGCATGGCGAGTTGCTCGATCTCATCACCGATGATCTCGGCGGCCCCTACGACGCGGTCCTTGCCCTATGCGTCCTGATCCACGTGCCTCGCGACCAGACCGACCAGGTGCTTGCCAAGATAGCCGGGTCGCTGCGCCCGGGCGGCGCCTTTCTCGTCTCGATGCGCAATGGCGATGGCGAGACATCAGGCGAATATCACATGGTCTACTGGCGCAGGGACGACTTCGCCGCCCGTCTCGAAGGCGCCGGGCTGGTCCTCATCAGGGACGATTTCAACGTCGGCCGCAATAGCGAAGAATGGAACACGTTCCTGGCCGTGAAGCCTGCATAACGCGGCGTGGGCTGTTGCCGTTTGCGCTGCTCAGCCTTTTCAGATTTGCGAAAATACAAGACATTGCCGCCGCCATGCTGTCTATGTGCGGGTTCCTGCACTCCTGGGGGGAGACGAGTTGGAACTCAAGATCATGCTTGTCGGCTTTGCCTGCGTGGTCGCGGGCGCGCTGTCGTTCATCACCTTCATGAAATGGCGAGAGGTGAAGGCACTCAGCCGCTGGCTGCCGACGCCGGGAAAGATCATCTCGTCGCGCGTCGAGGCACGCGAGGTCAGAAGCTCGGGCGTTGGTTCGGACAGCACTGATACCACCGAAATGCGCAATTTTCCGGCGATCACCTTCGAATACAAGGTTGGCGGCAAGAAATTTCAAAGCTCGCGCTACAGCGTGAAGGAGAATTTGGGGAATTTCGAAGTCACCGAAACCCTTGCCCAGTTTCCCCGCGGCGCGGAGGTGACTGTCTTCTACAATCCGGCCGATCCGAGCAAAGCCGTGATCGAGCGCACCATGCCCGAAGGCGCCTTCAAGTTCATGATCCAGCTCTCGGCCGGGCTGGTGGTCGGCGCGCTGGTTCTGGTGTTTTCCGTCGGCGGCGTCCTGGAGGCGATCAGGCCGCATTTGCCCAAGCCGCAGAACCTCGGCGCGGGAGCGCTGCTGCTGTTCATGGGCCTGTTTGCCTTGCGCATGGGCTTCGTCCAGAAATCGCTGGCCGAGCAGGCGGCAAAATGGCCGGTCACTGCCGGCCGCATCGATAACTCGGGCCTGCAGGCGCTCCGAAACCATTCTGGCCATGGTCGCTGGCGCACCGTCTTCAAATCCCGCATCGTCTACTCCTATGACGTCGCCGGCCTGCGCTACAGCGCCGATCGTGTGACCTTCGGCGGAACCGTGACGGCTTCGTTGCCCGGCCTCGTCGGCGGCCAGGCACGGCAGTATGTCGAAGGCAGCAAGGTCGACGTCCACTATGACCCCGCCAACCCCGGCTCGGCGGTGCTGGAATGCCGGGTACGGGGGCTCTGGCTGTTATGGATCTGCTCGGCAGGCTTTCTCGGTGGCGCCGCCTTTCTGGTCGGCCTGGTCTGAGGCGCCGGACGCCTTCAACAGCGGACGAGCGGTCCGCTGTCGAAGCCAGGCCAGGTGAACCGCAGCGTGGCCCCATGCCTGACGATATGGATGACACGCGCGAACGGCTCCTCGATCGACGGGTCGGAACCGTAGCATTGGCTGGCATGCACCACCCAACCGGTCGAGCTTTTGCGAAATGTCGCCTGCTCGCAGCCGAGATCGGGGAACGACAGCGACGCCTGGTCCACTGTGAACACAGTCTCGCGTTGGATGTCGGGAGCCGCGTGGCAGTTCAGCCTGTCGCTAGACCATGTCCCAACATAAGGCGGCGCCGCCAGCGCGGAGCCACCGGCGAATGCGGATATTGCCGTCGTCATCACCAAACGCCGCATCACCACTCCTTCGATCAGTGCGCTCGACCATACAGGCTGGTGGGATTTTGCGTGGACAAGTTTTGTCCAGGAGCGGACAAACGCCGCCGTTCCGGATTTTGCTATGCTTTTGCGCGGATGATGCGACTGTGCGGGCCGACTCAACGCTTTCCCAGAGACATTGGATGATCACCCGCATACTGGCCTTTTTCCTCCTGGGCCTGCTCGGCCCGATGCAGGCGGCCTTGGCAAAAGAATGCCTCCTGAGTCACGCCACCTATCAGGAGCCGCGCTCGGGTGCCGTCGTGCAATTCCGGCCGCTCGCCAACGAGCCGGCGGCGCTGACGGCCGAAGTGTTTTCGCTGGCCGTGCCCAAAGCCGGCACGAGCCTGCCCGCCGACATCACCTGGACCAACGGCAAGAATTCCTTCCCGCTCGGCACCATTCGCCACGCCTGCACCGACGACGACCGGGAAGGCGGCCTGCAGGACGGTAGCGGATTGTGCAGGCTATGGGAGGGCCAGGTCTATGCCTTGACCGGCGGCGGCGCCGAGCAGTTGAATTCGCGCGAAGCGACACCGGCGCCGAGAGGGCTGCTCTTGCCCGGTTTCGGCGTGGCTTTCACCGAAGGAGCCGATTTCGCCAATGCCAATCCAGGCGGTTCGGCCTGGGACGCCTTCATTTTAACAGGATGCAGCGATGAATAGCGTGCGATCGACCATCTGGGCCAGTGCCCTGCTTGCATCCGCGACGATACCAGCCATGGCGGACGAGCCGGCGCCGTCGCGCCCGCCCATCGACAAATGCGCCTGGGAAAAATTGTCTGACAAAACTGTCGGGCTGGCCGCCTGGACGCAGCGCTGCGATTTCGGCTTCCGCCAGATCCATTTCGAATTCGCCGGCAAAGCGCTCGCCATCAAATACAGCGACGGCGGCGCGGCTGACCCTCTTGTCGAGGTCTTTGACATCAAGCCTGGCGAAACCGCCGAGGCTGCGTTGCAGCGCCTGTTCCTGGAAAAGACCGACAAGGCCATCAGCGCCCGCTGTGTGCTGGCGCCTTACACCGAGGGCACGGTACCCGCCGGCGTCAAACGCTACACATTCAGCCCCGACGCCGCCTATGCGAAAGAGCTGAAAGCACTTGCCAGCTCCGACGAGATTCCCGAACCGCCCTGCGGCGACTGGGGTGAAATGCCTGACGGCATGCAGTATTTCGAGGTGCCCGCGGGTGAGGGGTACAGCCTGCTTTTTGTGCGCATCGGCCAGGACGAGCCATTGTTTGACGAGCAGACGCTACGCGTCTTGCCGAGGGGGTGAGAAGCGCTTTCTCGCCAGGTCAGGCGGATTCGGTCACCGCACCGATCCGCCGGTAGACGAATGCTTCTTCTCTCGAAGGAACTGTGGCAATGCGCTTGGCTTCGTCGATCAGCATTGCCATGCGAGCATGGATCGGCGATTTCGCGCAAGCCGGGTCCGTTGCAGCGGCATCGCCGGCGATCGCCATCGCCTGGCAGCGGCAGCCGCCCCAGTCGATCTCGCGCCGCTCACAGCCGCGGCATGGCTCCTGCATCCAGTCCGTACCGCGAAAGGCATTGAACGCCGGCGAATCGGCCCAGATTGAGGACAGCCTGCGTGGTTCGAAACGCTCGAAGCTGAGCGACGGGATCGTCTGTGCGGCATGGCAGGGCAGTACGGTGCCGTCAGGCGTCACCATGAAGGCGTCCCGCGCCCAGCCGCCCATGCACGGCTTGGGATAGATCGCGAAATAGTCCGGCGTCACAAAATCGATGTTGATGATGCCGGCCAACCGCTCCTGTGCCTCCGCGACGATCTCCGCCTGCCTATCGACCGCTTCACGCTCCGGCATCAGTTGATCGCGATTGGTCAACGCCCAGCCGGCATATTGCACATTGGCGATCTCGAGCCTCTCCGCGCCCAACGAAAGGGCGAGATCGATGAATTCCGGCACCTCCTCGATGTTATGGCGATGGATCGGCGCGTTGATGGTTAGAGGCAGACCGGCCGCGCGCGCGCGGCGTGCCGTCTCCAGCTTCTTTTCGTGGGCACCCTTGTGGTTGCCGATGCGATCCGTGGTCGCCGGCCGCGCGCCCTGAAAGCTCAGTTGCAGATGGTCTAGACCGGCTTCGGCAAATGCCTCGATACGGCCCTCGACGATGCCAACGCCCGCGGTAATCAGATTGGTGTAGACGCCGCGCCCCGCAAGCCCGGCGATCAATTGCTCGAGGTCGCGGCGCAGTGTCGGCTCGCCACCGGACAGATGCACCTGGAGCACGCCGAGATCGGCGGCCTCCGAGAACAGGGCGAGCCAGGTCTCTGTGTCGAGTTCGCGATTGGCCTTGAGCAGTTCGAGCGGATTGGAGCAATAAGGGCATTGCAGCGGGCAGCGATGCGTCAGTTCCGCCAGCATGCCGATTGGAGGGAGGAGGGGCGTGCTCATAGCCTCACCAGCAGCTTGTCCGACCATTCCTGCAGGAAGGCGATGACGTCGGTCGCCACGGCCTCCTGTTCGGCCTCATAATCGGCGGCAAGGCCGGCAATGATGTCGCCGACCGTGGACCGTCCATCGCAGCGTCGCAATATGTCGAGACTGACATCGTTCGGCCAGAATATCTTTTCCGGTGAAAGCACGGCGAATGCCTGCCGCAAGGGATCGTATTGTATGCGCACGTGCTTCGGCAGCGAAGGTACCGATCGCAACGACACCACAGCTCTTTCGCGCAGCGCCATCATAGGGCTGCCTCGGGCTGGAAGGCGCCGGGCGGTATGTTTCCCTGCTCGCCATAGGCGTGTTGAAGCGCGTCAAGCATGGCCCAGAGTATATCGCATTTGAACACCAGTGCATCGATTGCCTGCTGCTGGCGCTCCGCCGTATCGGCGTGGCTGAGCACGTAGGCAAGGGCGAAGTCGGCGTCACGCGAGGCCTGTTCGGGCCGTTGCTTGAAATAGGCCAGCGTATCCTCGGTGATGTAGTCGTATTTGGCCAGCATTGCCGGCACCCGCTCGCCGATGATGAGTGGCGAGAACATCTCGGTCAGCGAGGACGCGACCGCCTCGAACAGCGTCCGGTTTGTGCAAAAGGAAAGGTAAGCGCCCACCGCGAAGCGTGTCGCCGGCAGTGCCAGCCTTTCGCTCTTCACGGCCTCGGCGTCCAGGCCGAGCGAAGTTGCCAGATGCAGCCAGCGCGCGATGCCGCCGCTCCAGCCGTCCTCGCCGTCATGATCCTCGATCCGCTTGCGCCACGCGGCACGAAACGCTGGATCCTCGGCATGTACGAGTATCATGGCATCCTTGCGTGGGATGACCGCCTGATAGCAATAGCGGTTCAGCGCCCAGGCCTTCATCTCGGCCTTCGACAACGCGCCGCTGGTCATCCTGTGGTGAAAGGGATGGCGATTGTGATAGCGCTCGGCGCCAACCTGCCTCAGCACGGCTTCGAGAGCGCTCGTGGAGAGTCCGCCTTTGGCTGCATCGCGGAAGTCGCTCAAAATTCCATCTCCATACCGTCGTTTGCGATTTCCCAGCCTGCCGCCTTGACCGCCGCGTGTTCGGCGGAACTCTCGTCAAGGATGGGGTTGGTGTTGTTGATGTGGACGAAGACGCGACGGCCGACCTTCACATTGGCCAAGCCTGCAATCGAACCCAATTCTCCCGAGATCGCCAGATGCCCCATGCGCGCGCCGGTTTTCTGACCGACGCCGGCGACGATCATCTCGTCGTCGGTGTAGACCGTGCCGTCGAACAAAAGACAGGCGGCATCGGTGAGACGCGCGCGTAGCCGCGCATCGATGCGCGCGCAGCCTGGGATATAGAAGACGGAGCCGCGGCTGCCGATGCCGGCAATTCGGACTCCGATCGTGTCACCTGCGTCGGAGCTGAAATTGGCATCCGGATGGTCTCTATCCTCCAGATAGAGTGCTATCTTCCCGGGCACGGCAAAGGGCTCGATCATTACGCCGGTATCGCGGCCTTCTGCGTCGCAGATGGCCAACTCTTTCGCCGGCGGCAGGATGCGCCGCGGCACAAGCGCTGGATCGAGAACGTTGAAAATCGAATTCGCCTCCAGCGTCGCCAGAACCTGCGCCGTTGCATAGATGGCGAAAGGCTGCCGCTCGCGCAGGCTGAGCAGTCCGGCGATATGATCGACGTCGGCATTGGTCAGCACCACAGCGCGAATAGGTGTCGAGCGCAGCGGCGCATCGCCCGCAGGTTGCAATTCAGGTGTTGCAGCGATTTGCTGGCGAATGTCGGGCGAGGCATTGAAAAGAACCCAGCCCAACCCGTCCGCCGAGGCGGCGACACTTGACTGGGTTCGTGGATGCACGCTTGCCATGCCGTTGCGAGCCGCACGACTGAGACGGTAGTTGCAGTTCCATTGCGGAAAGCCGCCGCCCGCCGCCGATCCGATGATCCTCAAATGCATGAAAATGCCCGCGCGCCGGCTTCTCTGACCTGCAGGCAATTTGCAGTCACAAACAACACTCCGCGCGCTTTGCGTGCGTCAAAATCTTTCACGAAAATCCCATGCGGGGAGGGGATGCGCGCCCCTGTCGCCAGGGACGCGCACCTCTGCGGCCTACTTCTTGGGAGTAATTTCAGCAGGCAGATACCGTGAAATTTCGAAGCCAGCGGCAACCTGACACATGGTCGGTTTTTTCCAGTTCTTCTTCATGACATTTCTCCTCTTATACCAGCCCGAAGGGACCGATCCTGTCGTTAGCCAACCATTGCAGGGCACCGACGCAATGGCTCGTCCATCAAGTTTCAAAATGGACAAATGAAACAATAGGTTTTGAAAAATTGAAAACAAACTATCGAGAATAATTGCAGTCCTTATTTCAATTGTTCGTTGCGTAGGGTTTCTTCTCCTCCAGTGGAAGGTTTGCATCTTCCCACCCATCGGCGCCGAGCGGATACCAGATTACTGAACTGTAGCCCCACTGGACGGCCCGTTTCGCCGCATTCCACGACATCCAGCAATTCGTCATGCAGTAGAACAGAATCGCGCGCGACTTGTCCGTCCCGGCCTTGGCCGCGAGGCCTTGGCGAAAATAGCTGGCGGTCTCCTGCGAAATAGCGCCGTATCCCACATTGGCCAGCCATATGCTGCCTGGAATGTCCTTTCTGACCTTGTCTCTCCATATCGTCCCTGCCGGCAAATTGGCCGGTTTGGGCGTGTCCGGCATCACGTCGAAGAAGATCGCCTTTTTCGCTCGCCACAGCGCTTCCGCTTCCACCGTCGTCACCACCCTCGCGCCTTGCAGCGTCCGCGGCACCGGCGCCCGATAGTCGTCCATCCGGAAACCGCTGGGTTCGGCGATGTCGCCAGCCCATGTCGGCTCGGCCAGACCCAGAAGGCTCGCGGCGACCAGCACGAAAATAGTCTCCCTTCCATTCATTGGGTAATCAGGTTGTCGTGTTCGTCGATCAGCGGCACGTTGTAGCTCAGCAGGATCCTGGTGATCTCCGCCTGGTTTTCCCTGATCACCCGGTTGAGCGTCCGCTTCCATTCCTGGTCCGACGGACGTACGCCCATGGTGATGCGGTAAGACATGCGCGAGCCGGTTTTTTCCTTCACCAGTGGAACGATCGTCACATCAGCTCCGAGTTCCTTGGCGTAGTAACCTGCCATCGGTCCCCACAGCACCGCCGCATCGATCTTGTGTGCCAGCATGTCCTTGATCATGACCTCCCCCATTGATGGGGTGACGCGCGTATCCACCGCAAGCGGATAGATCTTGGCGGTCCGTAGAAGCTTGTTGGCGGCCATGTTGGCGGTTGGCGGCGTGCTTTCAACGACGCCGATCGTTTTGCCTGTGAGTCTGGGATCCTCGATCGTTTCCACGCCTTCCATATCGTGGCTTTTCGGATGCACCAGCACATAGGCGGAGCGATAGTAGGCGTTGGTGTTCTGCACCAGCTCATCGCCTTGGGCATAGCCCATGATGATGTCGCATCGGTTGGCCCCCAACGTATTGCGCACGAAGCCGGTGATCGTGGGAAACCAGGTGTAGGAGACGGACTTGCGCCCGGTTTTCGCGGCAACCAGTTCGGCCAGCTTGTTTTCGAAGCCTTCGCCGCTCTTGTCGGTGAAGGGCATATTCGAGGGATCGGCGCAGACGCGCAGAATGTCAGGGTCGACCAGTTCTCCCGCCGCGCCAAGGCCGGCGCTTTGCGCATGCGCGTTCGACGGCAGCAAGGCGAGTGTGCCGAGGATCGGCAGAACGACGCGCAGCTTCAATGCATCGCGGCCGATCATGTCATCCACCCATGCAGGATGCTTCGGCATCCTTCGCCGCCTGGGCCTTGTCTTCGTGCTTGGGCGGCCTTCCGCGGGGCGCCGCGCCATCCGCGCGCGCGCGCAGATAGACGTAGAGATCGTCCAGGTAGCAATAGACGTTCTTGTTGTCGCCAAAGGCAGGCATGACGTTTTCCTTGCCGCCGCCGACATTCTTGCGGCCTTCGGCGACGATCGAGAGGAATGTGGCGTAATCCATGGTTTTCAGGCTGTTGACCAAAGCCGGCGCATAGCTCGAACCTGTCGCGTCCTGTCCGTGGCAGACATGGCAATCGGAATGATACCGGCGGTAGCCGCTGAACGTGTACCAATCGACGGTTCCGTTTTCGATCTTGTAGGTCGGATTTCCATCCGCATCCAAATACTTGCCGCCTTCTTCCTTTACCGCCTTGGCTTTTTCCATGCTGTCGTCGGCCCGGGCGAGGCTCGAGCTTGCCAGAGGCAACAGAGCCAGCACGAAAGCCGAAATTACAATGCGAACGGACATTCAAACGCTTCCTTCATTTGCCAATGGACACGGTTTTGCTGTCGCGACCGGCATTGATCGGTGTTTTTGGGTGCGTAACCGAATCGAGAGCCCGGCCATGGCTTCCGGATGTCCGGGCTCTCGTTCTTCAAGCCTTTGGTCTCACAAGACCTGAGGCATGCTCAAGGTTCCCAGCGCATCAATCCGGGAGACCGAAGACGGTGAGCTGACCGCCCAGCGTCGTGTAGTCGGCAAGTGCCGCGTAGCCGCCGACGGCACCCAGGCCAGCTGTACCAACGACAGCGGCTTGGTCGCCTTGCGCGCGGCCCTGATCGACGGCGCCATGCCAGGCAGCGGCGTTGTCAGGCGAAAGCAGGCCGCCTGCCAGGCCGATACCAGCCCATCCACCGACGCCCGACAGAACGGCGATATACTGCTTGCCGCCCTGCTCGTAGGTCGTGATGTTGCCGATGATGCCGGACGGGGTCTTGAACTTGTAGAGTTCCTTGCCGTCCTTATCGACCGCCTTGATGTAGCCTTCGAGTGTACCGTAGAAGACGACGTCGCCATCTGTCGCCAACGCGCCCGACCACACCGAGAACTGCTCGGGCTTCGACCAGACGATCTCGCCCTTGGCCGCATCCCAGGCAATGAAGTTGCCCATGTTGCCGTCGCCGCCAGGTGCGGGATACATCGACACGGTGGCGCCAACATAAGGCTGACCGGCGGTGTAGCTCACCTTGTAAGGCTCATAGTCCATGCAGACATGGTTGGTCGGGACATAGAACAGCCCGGTCTTCGGCGAATAGGCCGCCGGCTGCTGGTCCTTCGTTCCAAGCGCCGCCGGGCAGATGCCCGTCGAGTTGGTGTCTTCGCCGTTCTGCTGGGTCGAATATTTCGCCACGACCTGCGGGCGACCATACTGTTCGCTCTTGGGGTCCATGACGACTTCGGTCGCCCAGTTCACGGCCGGATCGTATTTCTTGGCGACGAGAAGGTCGCCGGTGGCGCGATCCATGGTGTAGGCAAAACCATTGCGATCGAAATGCACCAGCACGTCGTGCTTGGCGCCGTTGACCTCCATGCCATCGACGAGGATCATCTCGTTGATGCCGTCATAGTCCCATTCGTCATGCGGGGTCATCTGGTAGAGCCATTTGGCAACACCAGTATCCGCATCGCGGGCCATGATCGTCATCGACCAGCGATTGTCGCCGGGGCGTTGGACCGGGTTCCACGTCGAGGGATTGCCGGTGCCATAGTAGACCAGGTTCAGCTTGGGATCATAGGAATACCATCCCCATGTCGTGCCGCCGCCGGTCTTCCACTGCTCGCCTTCCCAGGTGTTCGTGCCGGAATCCTTGCCAACCGGCTTGCCGAGTTGCGTGGTCTTCTCGGGATCGATCAGGGTGTCTGCGTCCGGACCTTCCGAATAGGCTTTCCAGGCGAGTTTGCCATCTTTCAGATTGTAGGCGGCCAGCCAGCCGCGAACGCCGAATTCGGCGCCGGAGACGCCGATGAGCACCTTGTCCTTGACGACGACGGGGGCAGCCGTACCGGATTCGCCTTTGCCGCCATCGGTCTGGTCGCCGTTCTTGACCGACCAGACGACCTTGCCAGTCTTCGCGTCGAGGGCGACGACCGTGGTGTCGGCCTGATTGAGAATGATCTTGCCGTCACCATAGGCAACGCCACGGTTGACCGTATCGCAACACATGATCGGAATGACGTTGGGATCCTGCTTGGGCTCGTATTTCCAGAGGATCTTCCCGTCATTCTTGAGATCGAGCGCAAAGACATTGTTCGGGAAAGGCGTGTGGACATACATCACATCGCCGATGATAAGCGGTCCACCCTCGTGGCCTCGTAGCACGCCGGTGGAAAAGGTCCACTTGACCTGCAGGTTCTTCACATTGTCCGCAGTAATCTGGTTGAGTTTGGAATAGCGGGTGTTGGCGTAGTCACCCGTCTGCATTGCCCAGTTCTTCGAATCCGAAGCCAGCTTTGCAAGGTCCTCGTTAGCCGACGCCGTATAGGCCGCGCCGAGCGACAGAAACGCCGCAGTGGTTAGAATATAGGTAGCTTTCGTAAGTACACGCATCCGAATTCCTCCCGAGGTTCATAGTGATGAATCATTTGCTGAGCCCACAAGGGCTTGCCCAAGCGATTCACGGGGGGGAAATATTTCCGGCAGCGTGTCACGACCTAAGCCAGATGTGCAGAGGGCACCGTTACTGCCCACCTCACCTTGGCCTACGAAAGACTGTCGCCGCTCCCTAATGACGGTGACGCCCTTGAAGCCGGAAACAGGGTGAGGCTATGTCATCGTAAAAGGCTAGGCAAGCAAAAAAGCCTGCTGGTGTTTTTGCACCGCAATATCGTAAATGATGCGGTGCAATATAAGAAAATAAGCAGGACGGTATTTGTTAGATAAAGTATTTATGACCGCGAAATAACGATGGGGCACATAAAATTTAGTTATTTTTTGATTTTTACATTTCGCCTAAGCGTTGATTTTATTTGGAGGTATTCGCTTCGATGTCTCGGCATGGTCATGCGCGTGCTCCATTGGGAATCGATAGTGGGCCAAGCATGAGATGATCGTTGGAGTCGGGGCGTGGAGCAGGCCACGGAGCCGCCATGCGGAACCACGGTCGACAAGCCCCGCATTCCTCCTTTGGTCGCATACGGAAGCCATGGGCACTTGACTGACTCTGCTGCACGTTGCCAACTGCCACGGTGATCCCGACTGGGCGCATCGCGCCTAGGCTAACCGGAGGTTTTCCCGTGATCAGATATGTTGGATTTTCGACTTTGCCGCTGCTCCTTGCCGCGCCGCTGGCCTTCGCAAACCCCGCGGGCGCCGCGGGTGATTACCCGACAGCAACGATCGCCGACTACGTGCTCGGCTGCATGCAGACGAACGGCCAGACACGTCAGGCGCTGGAAAGCTGTTCCTGCTCGATCGACGTCATCGCCTCGATCCTTCCCTACGACCACTATGAGAGAGCCGAGACTTTCAAGAGCATGTCTTTGACCACAGGCGAAAGCGCGGCGCTGTTTCGCGAAAGCGCACCGGCGAAGGCAGCCCGTACCGAATTGAAGCGCGCGCAGTCGGAAGCCGACGTGCGCTGCTTTTAGAGCCTGCTCCATCCGGAAGCCGGATCGAGCTTCGTCCTCTGCCCGGGCGTGATCTTCCCGAACGAGCTCCATTTTCGGGATCAAGTGGCAAGCACCGGCAGTCCAGCGCAAGATATCGAGACTTCAGAGTCCCGCTGTCTCGAGCGGCCACTGATTGCGAAATGTTTTGCCGTCCGTATCGATCGCTTCAACCTGGATTTCGCCCTTGCCGTGCACGGTGAAATCGAATCGGAAGTTGGGGTCTTCCGAAATCGATATTCCACCTTCCATGGAGAGGATCGGCCGGCCGGCTTGGGAGATCGACAGTTTCTGGACAAAATGCGCCGGTATGAAATATTGGGTCAGCGGATCCCGCTGCAGCCCCGAATTGTTAGGGTGCCGGATCATCAACTGCAGTTCCTCGGTCTTGGTCATCGTCTCTTTGGGCGGGAACTGGCGCAGCTTCATCTGACCCATTGTCGCGTTGGCCTCGTCCTGGTTCTTGACCGCAGGGGCGGAGCAGCCACCTGACGCCTTGACGAAGGTCTGTACCATATGGAGTTGACCACCCTGCGTCTCAGCGATGGCGCGCAGATAGGAATAGTCGTTGACGCGCACGCGCGTCGACAGATGCGTCACGCCGGCATCCTTGCCGAGCTGGAACGTTGCCGCCACCGGTGCAGGGTTCGCATCGATGATCAAGGTAACGGATTTGATGCCGTCTGGCGCCTTGGCTGGATCGAGATAGATATCGACGGGCACGATGGCGGCATCCTGCGCCCGCTTCGGTGCTTCGATCCTGACGACGCCGGTATCGACCAGAATTGCCCGATCGCCGAACACGTCGCCCTTCAAGTCATGCCAGATTCTATCCGAGGACGCGGTTGTTTGCTGTGCGTTGGCGGCTCCCGAGGAGCCGAGCAACGTGCCGATGGTCAAGATGATCGCGGCGAAAACGGATGCGAGCGGCAAGGCGAGCTGCCGGCTCGAGTAAGCTTGATTTTGCATTTCGATGCCTCCACCAATGCAAGAGAGGTGGTGCCCAGGCTGGCGTTGAGGATAAGCCTTTGGCGACGCCTTGGCAAATCGCCGTGCTTTGCGGCCGCCTGGCGCATGTCGGCGTCGTCTATTCCCATTCGAGTTCGGCAAATGCGGCCGTTGCGTTGCGCTCGTTGTAATCGTCGAACAGGTGCCAATTGTCCCGTTCGCTTCCGCCTGCGGTTTTGACTGCTTCGCGCAGCGGCGTTCCGTCGGCGATCGCCTTGCGGATATCGCGCGCCAGAACCTCGAAATAGCGTCGCTCCCCCGCCAGTGCCTGTGGCCAGTCGGCCGTTACAGGACCATGACCTGGAACGACGCGCGCGGCGTCGATCGCGGTGAGTGCATCCATCTGGCGGAGCCATCCAAGCAGTGATCCGTCGAGCGTCGGCAAGGAGCCCATGAACACCAGATCGCCGGCAAAGAGCGTTCTGGTCGTGGTATCGAATACGGTCAGGTCGTTGTCGGTGTGCGCCGCCTTCCATGCCCGCAGTTCGATCGTGCGCCCGCCGAGGTCGAGTTGCAGGTGATCGTCGACCAGCCTGGTCGGCGACACGATCTCGACCCTCTCCATCAGCGCCTCGCCAAGCTGTTCGCGATAGTTGTGCAGATAGAACACGCCACGCGCGTCGAGGGCGCGCGGCAGATTGCGGTGACCGACGATGGTCGCGCCGATCTCCCTGAATGCAGCATTGCCGAAGATGTGGTCGGGGTGCATGTGGGTGTTGACCAGGAAGCGAACCGGCTTTGCGGTTACCTTTCCGATCGCGGCGAGAAAGGCGTGCGCCTCGATCAGGCTGCCACCGCTGTCGATGACGGCAACCGCATCGGTACCGACGACGGCGCCCAGATTGCAGATCGCACCGTCGTTGGCGGCGGTCATCAATTCATCCGTGCCCTGGAAGGCGAAGACGCCGTCGGCGATCTGCCTGAGCGAGAATCCCAGGTTGCCAGCCGCGGCTCGTCCGAGGCAGCACGGCAGCAAGGCGGCGCTGGCGGCGGTACAGGCGAAGCCACTCACAAGCCTGCGTCTTAGCCGATCGATCGACATGAAGGCCTCCGATATGCATTTCACCTGCAGGCGATCAGGTGACGTCCGGAAATCTATGATGGAACGACCGCAGAAGGTCGCTCATCACCTGCGAATTGCGATGTTGCCGTGGCAACCGTACGTCGAACACGCCGAGCACATGGGTTGGCCGCGGCGCGAGCACGATGATGCGGTCCGAGAGCATCAGTGCTTCGCGTAGATTGTGGGTCACCATCAAGGCGGTCGTGGGCCGTGCCGACCACACGGTCAAAAGCAGATGCCGAAGCCGCTCGGCGGTCTGTTCGTCGAGCGAGACAAAGGGTTCGTCCAGGAAAAGCACCGCCGGCTCCGTGGCGAAAGCCCTGGCAAGTGCTGCCCTGCGCGCAAGGCCGAGCGATAGTTCGGCTGGATAGAGCGAGCGCATGGCCGCGAGGCCGAGCGTGTCGAACAGCCCGTCGAGATTTTTCGCCCTCAAGCTTTTCGGCAACGCCAGCCTGACATTCTGCTCCACCGTTCGCCACGGCAGCAGGGTCGGTTCCTGGAATACGGCGGCGATGCGGTTCGAACCTCCTTGCGGCAACTGGAAGGAGCCGGAAAAGTCTTTGTCCAAGCCAAGCAGGATACGCAGCGTCGTGGTCTTGCCGCAGCCCGACGGTCCAAGCAAGCAGGCGAATTCGCCTTGCCGGACCTCGAAGGAAAGGTCCTGAAGCGCCGTGATCGAGACGCCTCGCGCGGACCTGAAGGTCTTTTCGGCGATGTCGACCTTAAGCGGGACGACGGCGCCAACGGGTTGCATGTCGTTCAACGGGCTGCACCAGGAGAAGTTCAATGACAAGCATCACCGCCACGAAAGCCAGCGTGTAGGCAAGAATGGCAGCGACATCGAAAAGCTGGAAATAGAGATGGATCTGGAAGCCGACACCGTTCGAGCGGCCGAGCAGTTCGACGACCAGGACGATCTTCCAGATGAGGGCGATGCCGGATCGCGACGCAGCGGCAAGATGGGGCTGCAATTGCGGCAGCAGGATATGGCGGATGCGATCAAGGCGGCCGAAGCGATAGACGGTGGCCATCTCGGCATAACTTGGATCAAGTGTCCTGGCGCCTTCACGCATCGTCACCACGACATTCGGGATCTTGTTCACTGCCACTGCGCCGATCGCCGCCGCCTCGTTGAGGCCGAACCAGATGTAGCCGAGGACGATGACCACCAGTGCCGGGATGTTGAGGAACAGAATCACCCACGGGTTGAAAAAACGGTCGACGCGACGATAGCTGCCGAGCAAAACGCCGATGACGGATCCGATGATCATTGCGACGATATACGCCGCGGCGACCCGGCCGAGGGTCACGCCGAGATGGTACAAGAGGTCGCCGCTCGCAGCCTCCCTGAGAAGCACCTGCCAGACCTGCCCAGGTCCTGGAAAGGCACGGCTTGGCCAGACGCCTGCCGCAAGGTTCCACAGCAGGCAAAGCCCGAGCAGGGAAACCGCTACCGTCAGCGCGGGCGCCAGTGCCGTCGCCAGGCTGCGTCGGCCGGACATGCTCGGCGGGGCATCACGCGTGCCGTCGGTTTCCGATGCGGTCATTTCCAGGGTTCCTGCCAGAATGTGCCGGGCGCCATCTCCGGCGCGCTGCCGACCAGCTTCGCGCCGCCGATCGCCGCCAGCACATGGTATAGCCTGCCGGCGTCAGCCGCTTCCTCGGCGACCGACCGTCTGGGAATGCCCTGACGATAGCGATCGCGCAGTTTTTCCAGTTCCTTGCCTTCCGCGCGAATGATCGGCGCCAGGCGCAGCCATTCGTCATCGGATCTGGCCAGCAAGTCCTTGGCTTGCGCGGACGCTCTCACGAACCCCCTGACGGCATCGGGGTTCTCGTTCGCCCATTGGTCATGGAAGACGTAACCGAGCGCCGACACGGGTCCCAGAGCCCCAAGCGTCTTTGCCGCGTCATTCACGCCGATCAATCGACGGAAGCCATTGGCCTCGAGACGGGCGCAAAAATGCCAGAAATTCAGCACTGCATCGAGTTCGCCCTGTATCGCCTTTTCCGAAATCAGCGGCGGCGCGCCAAAGACGATGTCGCTGGTTGCCGACAGGTCGACGCCGAGATCGCGTCTGGTCAGCGCTTGTATCAGCAGCCAACTCTTGTCGAGCGGGCCGCCGGCGACGCCGATCTTCTTGTCCTTGAGATCGGCGACCGTCCGGATCGGTGAACCCTCCTTCACCATGATCGCGCCCACGGCGGTGGAATAGGGGAACAATGTGAGGTCGCCGCCTTCGGAGCGCTGGCGCGAGACCCACAGCCAGTCGGAGACGATCATGTCGATCGCGCCAGCCTGCAGCGCGACGTTGGTTGCATCCTCGCCGGCGAAGTCGATGATCTCCAGATCGATCCCGTTCGCGGCATCGAACTTGTGCTGCCGTAGCGTATCGAGTTCCCAACTCACGGTTCCAAACTTCAGCACACCGAGGCGAATCCTGGCTGCCGCAACGGCTGGCCTGGTAGCAAGAACAGCGGCTGTCCCGAGAACCGCCAGACGCAACGTCATGCGCCGTGAAACCTTCATGACACCTCCTCCCCAGGGTTCCGCGCTGCCAAATCAGATGGCTCGTTCCTTGCTCGGAAATGCGCATTTCCAGCGCATGACCTTGAGGGTCGGGTGTTCTTGAGACCATTTCGCGATTTCGCTGGGGGCAAGGAACATGCATTGGAACAGGGTGCCGCGGCTCTCGAAATAGAGATGTTCGTCTCGGCAATTGCTCGGATTAGCGCTGAGGCAAACCGTCAATATGAGATCGACCATGTCCATTCAGCACCTCTTGCGCGTTCCCAAACGCCCATCTCGGCGAGTCCAGCCCAACCAGGAGCCAGGACAAAACCGCCACTTGCCGGATTTCTCAAGGTGCCAATGGAGAAACCGGAATGAGGTCAAGCTACGCGCTCGCCCAATAGCCGTCAACAAAGACGAATGGACAGGATCCTTGAGCACCCAGGCCTCTAAACCTTTGTACGATTGACTTTCACAACATGCCGATTAGCTTCCAGGTGACGCGGCGCGGCTCCACGGGAGAAGCGGAATTTCCACGCCACCGCGTAAGGCGCATGCCGACGGATCAAAGGATCGGCATGCACAAATCGTCCAGGGCACCCAGACGATCAATGAGGAAATACCATGCGCGCAATCGCATTTTTCGCAGTCATGTCCGTTGTGCCCTTCATCGCGAGCCAATCCCAGGCACAGGACGCGGCGGCGGGTGAGAAGGTCTTCGCCAAATGCAAGGTCTGCCATGTCGCCGACCAGGACAAGAACAAGGTCGGTCCGTCGTTGAACGGCGTCATCGGCCGAACAGCCGGCACGCACCCGGGGTTCAGCTATTCTCAGGCGATGGTCGCGGCAGGCAAGTCCGGCGTCAAATGGGATGAACCCACTTTGAAGACTTACCTTCACGATCCCACGGCCATGGTCAAAGGAACAAAGATGGCGTTTGTCGGCCTCAAACAGGACGAAGACATCGCCAATGTCATCGCCTATCTGAAGCAATTCTCGAAATAGCGCGCCGCCGGCCGTTCGAACTTGCGTTCGGCCGGCGTTCGCCTACGCATCGGCTTGCAGCCCCTGCATTGCCGAAGGCAGATCGAAAAGGCTGTCGCAAACAAGATCGGCGCCAAGCTCTTCCACCGGAATGTGGCTGTAGCCGCCACGCAGCAGAATGACGGGCATGCCGGCGGCGCGTGCGGCGCCCAGGTCAGCGCCACTGTCTCCGACCAGCAGCGCGTCACCCGGGTCGACGCCTAGCTGTGCCAACGCCAGCAGCAGGGCATCGGGCGCCGGTTTCAGGTATGTCACCGCGTCTCCGCCGACGATCGCACCGAAATATTCCGTCAATCCGAAATGAAGCAGGATTTCGCGGGTCGCCAACTGCGGTTTGTTGGTTGCCACCCCCATGCTTACTCCGCCCAAATGAAAGTGGGTGAGGGCCTCCCTGACGCCAGGCATCAGCCTTGTCAGGCCGGTCAGGTGCCGGCGGTAGATAGGCGCCATGACGCGGTTTGCCTCATCGAGAGCGTTGCCGAGCAGTGGCGCTCCCGATGCCGCGAAGGCTCGCTCGATCAGTTTCCTGACACCGCCGCCGATCATGGCCTTGACCCGGTCCAGGCGCAGCGGCGGCAGATCGCGGCTGGCCAGCAATTCGTTGACGGCGGCCGCTATGTCCGGTGCCGAGTCGACCAGCGTGCCGTCGAGGTCGAACAGGATCGCCTTCGGCGATCGAAGCGGCCTACCTGCGCCGACGTTCATGCGTCATCCTTCCACTTGATCGAGCAGCCGATCGAGGCGACCTGGTCCAGCGGCCCGTCGCCGGTTCGGGCAACCTGCTTCATCGCCTCGAACAGATCGCGTCTCAGCCCGGGCGCTCCGGCTTCTCGTCGCGAGGCGTCCAGCCGACCGCGATATTGCAATCCCAACTCGCTGTTGAACCCGAAGAAATCGGGAGTGCACACCGCCACGTAATCGCGCGCTACAGTTTGGCGCTGGTCGTGCAGGTAAGGGAAGCTGAAGCCGTTCGTCGTGGCGAAGAGCTTCATTTGGTCGAAGGAATCCTCCGGGTAGGTGTCGGCATCGTTCGAGTTGATTGCGACAAAGCCGATACCTTCGGCCTTGAGGTCGTTGGCATCGCGCACGATACGTGAAATCACCGCCTTCACATAAGGGCAGTGATTGCAGATGAAGGCCACGACCAGGCCGTTCGGGCCGGCCTGGCTGAGGATCGAATGCGACCTGCCGTCGACGCCGGGCAAAACGGCATCGATCGCGCGCCAGCCGAAATCGCAGACAGGGGGAACGGCCGCCATGCTTGCCTCCGATGAAATGGTTTACGCGGCTTTCCGGATCGCACCGTCGGCCGCCTGTCGGATGGTTCCAATGTTGGCGCGGTAGGCCGCCTCGGCGCCTCCCTTGAACACGGCCGACCCGGCGACCAGCACATTGGCGCCGGCCGCGGCGACCAGCGGGGCGGTTTCGGCCGTGACGCCGCCATCGATTTCGATGTCAATCGGGCGGTGGCCAACCAATGCCTTGATTCGCCTGATCTTCTCGATGACCGCGGAAATGAAGGCCTGGCCGCCGAAGCCTGGATTGACCGTCATCAGAAGCACCAGATCGAGCCTGTCGAGCACATACTCGATGACGCTCTCCGGCGTCGAAGGATTCAGCGATACGCCGGCCTTCTTGCCGAGATTTTTGATCGCCTGCAGGGAACGATCGAGATGCGGCCCGGCCTCTGCATGCACCGTGATGATGTCGCAACCGGCGTCGGCGAACGCGGCCAGATAGGGGTCGGCCGGCGCGATCATCAGATGGCAGTCGAAGATTTTGTCCGTTCGGTCGCGGATCGCCTTGATCACCGGCGGACCGAAGGTGATGTTGGGCACGAAGTGGCCGTCCATCACGTCGAGATGGATCCAGTCGGCACCCGCCCGCACGACAGCTTCGACCTCGTCGCCGAGCCGCGAGAAATCCGCGGAAAGCACGGAGGGTGCGATGATTGTCCCGGTGACCATGGTCGTCGTCTCCAATTCTGTCTGCGGTGTTGGTCGCTGCGCCGGCCGCTTCGTCCTGTCAGCGCATCTTCGTCTCCGGTTCGCCTTCCAGTTTCCCTTCCGCGAACACGCGGCTGCCGCGAATGTCGGATTCCTCGATGGTGATAAGATCGGCCTTGGTCAACACCCGGCTGCGCGATGCGAAAAGCCGGTTAGCCTGCCGCAGCCGCGCCCGGTCAAGCCCATTGCGAACCGAACGCGCGTTGGAGAAATGCGGCAGCCTCATGCGGATCGGAAGATACTCTTCGAGCGCCTGGGACGCCGCCTCGCTGAGGCGATAATTCTGCTCCGCGAGCATAATCTCGGCGATCGATTTCAGTTCGCTGACGCCATAGTCGGGGAAGTCGAGGTGGTGGGCGATGCGCGAACGCATGCCGGGATTGCTGTCGAAGAAGCGGTCCATCTTGTTCTTGTAGCCGGCAAGGATCACAACCAGATCGTCACGGTTGTTCTCCATGCACTGCAGCAGGATTTCGATCGATTCCTGGCCGTAGTCGCGTTCGTTCTCTGGCTTGTAGAGATAGTAGGCCTCGTCGATGAAAAGCACGCCGCCCATGGCACGCTTGATCACCTCGCGGGTCTTGGGCGCGGTGTGGCCCACATACTGGCCGACGAGATCGTCGCGAGTCACGGCGACCATGTGGCCTTCGCGGACATAACCCAGACGATGCAGGATTTCGGCCATCCTCAGCGCCACCGTGGTCTTTCCGGTGCCAGGATTTCCCGTGAAATTCATGTGCAGCGTCGGCGCGCCCGATGTCAGTCCGAACCTGCGGCGAAGCCGGTCGACCAGGAGGAGGGCGGCGATCTCGCGGATGCGGGTCTTGACCGGCTTCAGGCCAACGAGTTCTCGGTCGAGCTTGTCCATCACCTCGTCGATGTTGGACGCCTCGAACTCGGCCTGCAGATCGACCGTCGCGTCCTGTGCGGCAGCGTCCTTTGTCATCGCGTTCAGCATGGTTCGGCTAGCTCCGCTCGCCCTCGGGCCTGTCGGTCGCATAAGGCACGATCGAATAACCCTGGCTGCGGCCGTCACGCTCCTGGCGCAGCAGCCGGAACCCGGGTTCGCTGGGCGGCCGGTTGACAATGAACGACATGCGCGGCGCTTCCCAGCCCTTGGTCGAATCGAAGGCGGTCACCCGCACATACATGTTCGGACAGGCTTTCCGGCAAGCATTGACCTCGAGCAGTATGCCCGCCGGATCTTTCAAGTCGAACATCGGGTTGCCGTACATTTCCCAATAGGTATTTCGCGGATGCGGATCGTCCGTGTACTCGACGCTGACCGCCCAATGGTTCTTCAGCGCGTATTTGATCTGCGCCGAAATCTGCTCGTCGGTCAGGTCGGGCAGGAACGAGAACTGCCCCTGTGTGACCTTGTTTCCCGGATTGGTCATCATGACGACGGTTCCTTTCGTCTAGAAGCTGGGCGTTGCGGTTGGCACGAAGTCGGCCGTGTCGGTCGATTCGTAGTTGAAGGTGACGTCCTTCCAGGTCTCCAGGGCAGCCTTCAGCGGCGTGCACCATCTGGCCGCCTGTTCGAGGATCTTGGTCCCTTCGCGCAAATAATCGCGCCCCTCGTTGCGGGCCAGGATCATCGCTTCCAAGGCGACGCGATTGGCCGTCGCGCCTGCCTGGATACCGTCCGGATGGCCGATCGTGCCGCCGCCGAACTGCAGGATGACGTCCTCGCCGAGATAGTGGATCAACTGGTGCATCTGGCCGGCATGGATGCCGCCCGAGGCAACGGGCATCACCTTGTTGAGCGAGGCCCATTCCTGATCGAAGAACAGCCCGGTTTCGAGGTTCTGAGGCGTGCGCTCCTCGCGCAGCGTGTCATAAAATCCCTTGATCATGAGCGGGTCGCCTTCCAGCTTGCCGACCACCGTGCCGGCATGGATATGGTCGACGCCGGCCATGCGCATCCATTTGCAGATGACGCGGAAATTCATGCCGTGGTTCTTCTGGCGCGAATAGGTCGAGTTGCCGGCACGGTGCAGGTGCAGGATCATGTCGTTGCGGCGTGCCCACTTGGCCATCGACTGGATCGCCGTGTAGCCGATGACGAGGTCGATCATGACGATGCAGGAGCCAAGTTGCTTGGCGAATTCGGCGCGCTCGTACATCTCCTCCATCGTGCCGGCGGTGACGTTGAGATAATGGCCTTTGACCTCGCCGGTGGCGGCCGACGCCTTGTTCACGGCCTCCATGCAGTAGAGGAAGCGGTCGCGCCAATGCATGAAGGGCTGCGAGTTGATGTTCTCGTCGTCCTTGACGAAGTCGAGGCCGCCCTTCAGCGCTTCATAAACGACGCGCCCGTAATTGCGTCCCGACAGGCCGAGCTTCGGCTTCGTCGTTGCGCCGAGCAGCGGCCGGCCGAACTTGTCGAGCCGCTCACGCTCCACCACGATGCCGGTCGCCGGCCCCTGGAAAGTTTTGAGATACGCCACCGGGATACGCATGTCTTCCAGCCGCAACGCCTTGACTGCCTTGAAGCCGAACACATTGCCGATGATCGATGCGGTCAGGTTGGCGATCGAGCCCGGCTCGAACAGGTCGAGGTCGTAGGCGATGTAGGCGAAGTACTGTTGCTCGGTCTTGGTTCCGGGACCGGTGTTCGGCACCGGCTCGGATCTGAACGCCTTGGCGCGATAGAGCTCGCAAGCTGTCAGCCGGTCGGTCCACACCACGGTCCACGTCGCGGTGGAGGATTCACCGGCGATGGCGGCTGCCGCCTCCTCGTGGTCGACACCGGGTTGCGGCGTGATCCGGAACATGGCGATCAGATCGGTTTCCTTGGGCCTGTAGTCAGGCTCCCAGTAGCCCATCTTCTTGTAGGGGATGACCCCTGACTTGTAGCGCTCCTTGCCTTCCTTGAGCGTCCCCGCTGGCAGTATGTCGATCTTGTTCATGACAGGTCTCCTGTTTGTTGCTCAGGCGGCTTTCGCGGTTGCGATTTGGGGGTCGAGTTTTCCCGCGGCGTAACGTTTCGCCATCTCGTCCATGGCGATGACCTTGATCTTCGAGGCGTTGGACGCCGTACCGAAACGCTCGAAGCGGTCCCGGCAAAGGTCGCGCAAGGCATCCATGGCGGGCTTCAGGAATTTGCGGGGATCGAACTCGCGCGGGTCTTCCGTCGCGACGCGGCGGAACTGCCCGGCCATGGCCATGCGGCAATCGGTGTCGATATTGACCTTGCGCACGCCGTAGCGGATGCCGCGCTCGATCTCCTCGACCGGGACGCCAAAAGTCTGGGGCATCTCGCCGCCGTATCTGTTGATGATGTCCTGCAACTCCTGCGGCACAGAGGAAGAGCCGTGCATGACCAGATGCGTGTTGGGCAGCTTCTCGTGGATCGCCTCGATCACCTGCATGGCCAGGATGTCGCCGTCCGGCTTGCGGGTGAATTTGTAGGCACCGTGCGAGGTGCCGCAGGCAATCGCCAGCGCGTCGACCTGGGTTGCGGTCACGAAGTCGACCGCCTGATCGGGATCGGTCAGGAGCTGGTCGTGGGAGAGCGCGCCCTCGGCGCCGTGGCCATCCTCGGCCTCGCCTTGGCCGGTTTCCAGCGAGCCGAGCACGCCCAGTTCGCCTTCGACGGAAGCGCCGACCCAATGCGCCATACGTGCGACGCGTTCGGTTATGGCGACGTTGTAGTCGTAGCTTGCCGGCGTCTTGGCGTCCGCCATCAAGGATCCGTCCATCATCACCGAGGTGAAGCCGTGGCGGATCGCGGAAAGGCAGGTGGCCTCGCTGTTGCCGTGGTCTTGATGGATGCATAGCGGGATGGTTGGGTGGATTTCGGTCAGCGCCTCCATCATCTTGGCCAGCATGATGTCGTTGGCATAGGATCGGGCGCCACGCGAAGCCTGGATGATGACAGGCGCGTCGCAGGCCTTGGCCGCTTCCATGATGGCGAGGCCCTGTTCCATGTTGTTGATGTTGAATGCCGGTACGCCGTAGCCGTGCTCGGCGGCATGGTCGAGAAGCTGGCGAAGGGTGATGCGAGCCATTGTGAATCCTCCTAGATGATGAGCTTCAGCGCCGCTGCAGCAACCGCTTCGGACGTGATGTTGAAATGCCGGTAGAGGTCGGGGGCAGGGGCGCTGGCGCCGAAGCCGGTCATGCCGACGAAAGCGCCGGTCTCGCCGATCCAGCGGTCCCAGCCCAGCCGGGCTGCCGCTTCGACCGCGACGCGCGGCGCCGAGCCGAGGACGGCCTTGCGGGTGGCGCTTTCCTGCTCCTCGAAAAGCTCCCAGCACGGCATCGACACGACGGCGGCGGCGACACCATGCTCGGTCTCCAGCCTTTCGGCGGCAGCAACCGCGATCTCGACCTCCGAGCCGGTGGCGATCAGGGTGACGGCACGGTGCTCGGCTGGTTCGCGCAGGACGTAGCCACCTTGGCGGGAGCGGTTCTCGTCACTGTGCGACCGACGCAGCATCGGCAGGTTCTGGCGCGACAGCACCAGGACGCTCGGCCGATCCTTGCTCTTCAGCGCGAGTTCCCAGCACTCCGCCGTTTCGATGACATCCGCCGGACGGAAGACGTTGAGATTAGGCGTCGCACGCAGCATCGCAAGGTGCTCGACCGGCTGGTGCGTCGGGCCGTCCTCGCCGAGGCCGATGGAATCGTGTGTCATCACATAGATGACGCGCTGGCCCATGAGCGCCGAGAGCCGCATCGCGCCGCGCGCATAATCGGCGAAGCACAGGAACGTACCGCCATAGGGCACGAAACCTCCATGCAGCGCGATGCCGTTCATGGCGGCCGCCATGCCGTGCTCACGAATGCCGTAGTGAATGTAGCGGCCGGCATAGTCACTCGGCGCAATGCGGTTCATGCCCTTGGTGATCGTCAGATTCGAGTGCGTCAGATCGGCCGAGCCGCCGACGGTCAATTCCGTTGCGCCGTTGATGGCCTCCAGCGCCATTTCGGAGGCTTTTCGCGTCGCCACCTTGGTTGCCTTCTCGACATGTTCGCGACGAAAGGCTTCGAGCGCGTCGAAGACCGTGTCGGCCAGTTCGGCGGCGACGGCGTTTTCAAAAGCCTCGCGTCGCGGCGAGGCGGCAAGCCGCTGCTCCCAGGCGCGCCGCATCGCTTCGCCGCGACCGGCAATCTCGCGCCAGGCGAAAAGGATATCATCCGGCACCTCGAACGGCGCGTGGGCCCAGCCGATGTTTTCGCGTGTCGCGGCGATCTCTGCTTCACCCAGCGGTGCGCCGTGCGTCTTTTCCGAACCGCCGAGATTGGGGGCACCCATGCCGATCACTGTGCGGCAGGCAATCAGCGATGGCCGATCCGACCGTCGCGCCGCCTCGATTGCCGCGGCGACTGCTGCCATGTCGTGCCCGGCGACACTTTGGACATCCCAGCCGGCGGCCTTGAAGCGCGCCGGCTGGTCCATCGACGTGGAGAGGGAGGTCGGCCCGTCAATGGAAATCGCATTGTCGTCCCAGAAGACAATCAGGCGGGAAAGCTTCAGGTGACCAGCGAGGTCTATCGCCTCGTGACTGATTCCCTCCTGAAGGCAGCCGTCGCCCGCAATCACATAGGTATGATGATCGACCAGATCGGCACCGTAGCGGGCGGCAAGCATGCGTTCCGCCAGCGCCATGCCGACCGCCGTGGAAATGCCCTGTCCAAGCGGTCCGGTGGTGGTCTCCACGCCAAGCGCATGGCCGTATTCCGGATGTCCGGCGGTGCGGCTGCCCAGCTGCCGAAATCGCTGCAATTCCTCGACCTGCATGTCTTCGTAGCCGAGCAGATGATGCAGTGCGTATTGCAGCATCGAGCCGTGGCCGGCTGAAAGCACGAAACGGTCACGGTCGGGCCAGTCCGGTCTCGACGGATCGATATTGATGAAGCGGTTGAACAGCACCGTTGCGACATCGGCCATGCCCATCGGCATGCCAGGATGACCCGAATTCGCCTTTTGGACGCTGTCCATCGCCAGCGCGCGAATGGCGTTCGCCATGTCGCGCTCCGAGACGGGAGCGGTTGTGGTGACGGGCTTCAGTGCTGTTTGGCTGGTCATTGCATCCTCCTCACGACACACGGCTCTTGCGTTCAACCAATTGCAGGATGAGCGGCGTCAGGATCAGCTGCATGGCAAGATCGAGCTTGTTGCCTGGCACCACGATGGAATTTGGCCGCGACATGAACGAGTCGTGGATCATCGACAGCAGATACGGAAAATCGATGCCGCGCGGATTGGCGAAGCGGATAACCAGCATCGATTCGTCGGGTGTCGGAATCCAGCGCGCGATGAACGGGTTGGACGTATCGACGATCGGCACGCGCTGGAAGTTGATGGCGGTCTGCGAGAATTGCGGGACAATGTAGCGGACATAGTCGGGCATCCGGCGCAGGATCACGTCCATCACCGCCTCGGTGGAATAGCCGCGTGTCGAACGGTCGCGATGGATCTTCTGGATCCATTCGAGATTGATGACCGGCACGACGCCGATCTTGAGATCCGCATGCTTGGCCAGATTGATCGTGTCGGTGACGACACAGCCGTGCAGCCCCTCGTAGAAGAGCAGGTCGCTGGGAGCGAATTCGCGCCATTCGGTAAAGGTTCCCGGTGGCGTGCCGTGCTGCTTTTCCTCTTCCTCATCATGAATGTAGGTGCGGGTCTTGCCGGTTCCGCGGCGGCCATATTCCGCGAACACCTCTTCGAGAATTCCGAGTTCGTTGGCCGCGGCATTGAAATGGGTGAAGTTCGGGTTGCCGGCCTTTTCCTCCTCGGCCACCTTTGCCTTCATCGCCGCGCGGTCGTAGCGGTGAAATGCGTCGCCTTCGATGAAAGCGGCCTCGATGTTCTCGCGCCGGAAAATCAGCTCGAAGATGCGCTTGACCGAGGTCGTGCCGGCGCCCGACGACCCGGTGATGGTGATGATGGGGTGCTTGGCTGACATGGTGCTGCTCAGGCTCTGAACAGGCCGCGGCGGCTGAACAGCGGCGCACGCTCACCGATGTTGCTCGGCTCTGTGTGGTAGCGCGTGATGCGCGCGACTTCCCGCGCCGACCCGAAGATCATCGGCACGCGCTGATGCAGGCTCTCCGGCTCGATTTCTAGGATGCGGGTGATCGCGTCGGTGGCGGCACCGCCAGCCTGCTCTATGAGATAGGCGATCGGGTTGGCCTCGTAGACGAGGCGCAGCCGTCCCTGACCATAGCCCTTGCGCCGATCGCCGGGGTAGAGAAAAACGCCGCCGCGCATCAATATGCGGTAACAGTCGGCGACCAGAGAGGCGATCCAGCGCATGTTGAAATCCTTCTCGCGCGGTCCCTCGGTGCCCTCCAGGCAGTCGTCGACATAGAGCCGCACAGCCTCGTCCCAGTGCCGGTAGTTGGCGGCGTTGATGGCGAACTCCTGAGTGCGTTGCGGAATGATCCGGCTTTCATAGGCCTGGACGAAGGTGCCGAGCCTTGTCGAGAAGACGAAGACATGCGTGCCGCTGCCGAGCGACAGGACGAGTGCCAACTGCGGCCCATAGATGAAGAAACCGGCGCCTAGCTGGTTCACGCCCGCCTGCAAGAAAGAGGCGGCCGGATCAGCGTCCGGCGCGCCAGTTGCGGTCAGGAGCGAGAAGATCGTTCCGATCGACACGTTGGTGTCGATGTTGGAAGAGCCGTCGAGCGGGTCGATCGCAATGGCGAGTGGCGCTTGCCTGTCGAGCAGGACTGGCTGCTCCAGCTCCTCGGAGGCGTAAAGCGCCACCGGCGCACGGCGCATGGCGTCGAGGAAGATGTCGTCGGAGAAGACGTCGAGATCCTTCTGGACGTCGCCGTCGGCATTGGCGCCACGGGTCTCGGCAAAGGCGGCGCCGAGCACCCCTTGGTTGATGGTGTTGCGGACCTTGATGGCGGCCTGTGTCAACTGACGAACGGTCGTCACAACGGCCGAGCGGAATTCGTCTGGCTGGCCGAGATAGGAGTTCAGAAAAGCGTCGAGCGTTGCCGCTGGCATCGTAACCTCCCCTCCCGCCGCATCTCCTCGGAGCGGCTGGACTGGAGGAATGGAAACAAACGTCGCACGATAAGTAAAATTCAATAACTTTACCTAGTCAGTAAAAACAATTTAGTATGCGACATGAGAAACCTCACGCTCAAGCATTTCAAGACCGTCCAGGCAATCATCAAGTGCGGCAAAATTGTCAGCGCAGCCAAGATGTTAGGCCTGTCTCCTCCAGCGCTGACAATCCAACTGCGACAAGTGGAGGAAGAATTCCAGCTGGCTCTGTTCGACCGAACGTCGGACGGCATGCGTCCCACTGCCGCAGGTCTGGCTTTCGTCGAGACAGCGCAGGTTATCGAGGAGCATCTCGGTTTGCTCGAAGACAAGATGGATGCCATCAAGGGCGTACGCACCGGCAGCTTGAGGCTCGGCGTCGTTTCCACAGCCAAATATTTCGCGCCGCGGCTGATGGCTGCGTTCATGAAGGACCATCCCGACATCGACATGCGGCTTGCCATCGGCAATCGTGCCCAGACGATCGACAACCTCAGGAACCACGACATCGATATCGCGCTGATGGGGCGTCCGGCGAAAGAGGTTCCGGTGCGTGCTTCGGTCTTCGGTGATCACCCGCTGGTCATCATCGCGCCGCCCGACCATCCCTTGGTGGCGGCGCGCGATATCTCCAAGGAGCGGATTGCCGAGGAGCATTTCCTTATTCGCGAGCCCGGCTCCGGAACCCGTATCTCGTTGGAAATATTCCTGAGCGACGTGCCTGGGCGCATCGACGACCTCGGTGTCGAGATGGCCTCGAACGAAACGATCAAGCAGGCGGTGATGGCTGGTCTGGGCATCGCCTTCATCTCTGCTCACACCATCGCTGCGGAAACCGAGGCAGGCCGGCTTGTCATCCTCGACGTTGTCGGCATGCCGATCCGCCGACAATGGTTCTCGGTGATGCGAACCGATCACGCAATCTCGCCGGCGATGGCCACATTCAACGATTTCCTGATGCGCAAGGGCGCAATGTACCTGCCCCTTTTCGGAAAGCTGTATCCAGACAAGGCTGGATGACACTGCACGAGCGCAACGGATGAAAGTCCGGTGGAGAACGCCCGCGCTCGTTGGTATTATATAAGCGATATGTTATGTTGCAGTGCGAAAGAGCGGGGGCCACGTCCTTTCACACCGTAAGCGATCTGTATGTGCAACCCCTGCAGACTGTTCGGAACTCTCCCGGGTATGGGTTCGGGAATTCGATGGGGAAAAGGGGTAATGCTTTACACACTCGTTATGATGGTCTGCCTGACGGATGGACCGCGGACCTGCGAACAACGCGAGGAAATGGTAGACGGTCTGGCGATGAATCCCGGGACTGCCTTCATGCAGGCGCAGCCGCTGGTGGCAAGGTGGATCGAGACGCATCCCGGTTATTTCGTGCAGCGCTGGCGTGTGCTGCCTGGCAGAGAGTCGTGAGACAGGCGGCCAAGGTCTATTTCTTCACGATGAGCGTTTCCGAGACAGTCTTCGACAACTGGTAAAGCCGCTGCTCGATTATCGTCGGCACATCGCAGACATAAGTCAGCGACTGGACGCGTTCGTTGAAAATTCGCGTCGCGAAATTCAGTTGATCGGTTCGCCGTTCTACTTCGTCCGGATCCGCATCGGCCTTGGCGCGCAGCGCGTCCACTTCGGATGCTTCCTTGCGCAACTGTGCCGCCATTTCCAGCTGTTTGTGGGCATAGCGGGAGATGCCGGAGATCACGTGCGAACGCTCGGCGTCCATGTGATCGAACATTCCCTGCACCAGCATCGTCATTTTGGTTGCGACCTGCTCGGGCGGTAGGGAAGTCGCGAAATCCTTGATCTCTTTCTGGGCTTGTGCAATCGGCGTCCGCCGGGCCGCCACAGCATCGACAAGCGCCGACACGCCTGGATCCTTCGCCCAATCCTTCGCGGTCGCCGGAAGCTCCGGCCCATTCCAGATCTGGCCAAGCGAGAGCTGTGGCACCTTACGCTGCATGCAGGGCCAGTCGGGATCGGTGTTTGCCGCGCCGGCGCCCCCCATCGACGCAAGCGTGGTGACCAGAACCAGAGTGTGAACAAGTCTCATTCGCGCCATCAGGCGTTTCCTCCCATGTCCTGTTTGCGGATCACCAAACCGCGCGAAGGGTCGTATGCGATGATGGCGCCGCCCAGGAACAGCAGCGTGCAGCCGGCGACGACGCCCAGCGACAGCCATTCGATCTGCCCGTAGAAGGCAAAACGGATCAGTTCGACGGCATAGGTGAACGGGTTGCAGAGGCAGATCTTGTAGAGCAGGGGGCTCGCCTCCTGGATGCGCCACAAGGGATACAGCGCCGGAGACGCGAAATAGCCGGGAAAGATGACGAAGTTCATGATGCCGGCGAAGTTTTCAAGCTGCTTGATCAGCGAAGACAAGAGCATGCCGAGCGCGCAAAGCATCATGCCCGACAGGAACAGTGCCGGCAGAACATAGAGATAGCCGAGTGGCGGCGCTTTGACGCCCCACAACCAGGCAACGATCAGGAACGCGTAGACCTGCACGATCGATACGGCCACACCGGCCAGCATCTTCGACACCAGCAGGAACCAGCGCGGAAACGGGCTGACCAGCAGGATGCGCATGTTGCCCATCTCGCGGTCGTAGACCATCGACAGCGAAGACTGCATGCCGGAAAACAGCAGGATCATGCCGCAAAGGCCCGGCGTGATATAGACCTCGTAGAGCACATAGGTCTTGTAGGGCGGGATGATCGACACGCCAAGCACCTGGCGAAAGCCGGCCGCGAAGATGAACAGCCAGACGAGCGGCCGGACCAGCGAGGAAATGAAGCGTTCGCGCTGGTGCAGGAAGCGCAGGCACTCGCGCAGGACGACGCCTTTCAGGCAAATGAGATAGTGGCGCAGGCCGAATGGCTCAGACCGCAACGGCATGATGCCGGCGACCTTTCCGGGCATCGCAGGAGCGCTCATGGCAACGTCTCCGTCATGCCCGCCGCATCGACGCGGCTGAGCTTCGAAAAGGTTTCGCGAATCGAACTTCCGCCGTTCGCACGGATCACATCCGACACCTTGCCGCTGGCGACCAGGTCACCCCGCCGCAGTATGACGACATGGTCGGCGTCTTCGACTTCGTCGATCAGATGCGTGGCCCAGAGCACGCCGATGCCCTCTGCTTGGACGAGCTTGCGGATGGTGGCGAGGATGCCCGCACGAGATTCGATATCCAGGCCGACGGTCGCCTCGTCAAGCAGGAGCAGGGAAGGTCGGTGCAGCAGCGCCCTGGCGATTTCGATGCGCCGCATCTGACCGCCGGAGAGGCTGCGTGCCTTGTCATGCTGGCGGCCCTGCATGTCGACCGTTTCCAGCAGCGCGGCAATGCGCTGGCGAGCTTCGCGTCCGCCAATGCCATGCAGCGAGGCATGGTAGGAGAGATTCTGGTAGACGCTGAGGTCGAGATCGAGCGTGCGTGCCTGGAACACGATGCCGACCCGTCTGAGTGCTTCGCCGGACGCGCGGCGAATGTCATGGCTGAAGATGCGGATCGATCCGTGACGCGTGTCGTAGAGGTGGCTTATCAGTGAGAACAGCGTCGTCTTGCCGGCCCCGTTGAGGCCGAGCAGAACGGTGAAAGTCGCCGGCGCGATCGAGAAGGAGACGTCGTTGAGCGCCCGCTTCTGGCCGTAGGAATGGCTGACGGCTCGGACATCGAGCGCCGCCACCTCGTCTCCCGGTCCGCTTGTCCTCATATGCTGCATGCCGGGTCGCTCCTTCAGGACGCGTTGGCCTATTGGCGCCCCTGATCGCCTTTTGTCTTACTTGATCGTAATCTTGCCCTTCAGTCCCTTGTCGGCAAGGTCGGGAACCGACCAGGTATATTCGCCCGGGCGAACAGTATGGAACTGCACCTGGATCGTTCCCGCGTCGTCGAATTCCAGCCAGGCCGGTCCGCCGTCCATATGCACTTCCAAATCGTTGATGACGATCTGGTCCATCCAGACATTGCGGAAGAGGTCGGTCACGAACTTGTACTCGAAACCGCCCTTGGAGGTGATCTTCCAGCGATAGCCCTGGCCGGCGATCAGCTCGAAGTCCTTCTGATTGACCGCATAGGTGGAATCGGCCGAACCGATAATCAATTCCGGCAGGTTCTTGCTGGCACGCGACGGTTTTGACGTCGCATCGTCGGCGTTTGCTACGATCGGAGCAAGGACAAATCCGGCGAGCGCGGCGAAGAAAAACCTACGGCAAAGTTTCATGTCTTGAGCCTCCCGATGATCAATGTCTGCTATTTGGGCGAAATGACCACACCCCAGGGCTGCTGGCCCACAGTGAGCGATTGGACCGGCTCGTCGGTGGCCGTGTCGATGAAGGTGATATCGTTGGAATTGCCATTCGTGGTGATCAGCGTTTTCTGGTCGGGCGTGAAGGCCAGATGCCAGACGCGCTGGCCGACGAGGATGTATTTTTCCACCTCATAAGTGTCGGTATTGATCACCGCGACATGGTTCGCCGGGCCGAGCGCGACATAGGCTTTCTTGCCATCGGCGCTGATGGCGATGCCTACCGGCTGGATGGTTTCGGCCCGCAGTCCCTGAATCGCGAACTGGATCTTCTTCACCACTTCGCGTTTGGCGTTGTCGATGACGCTGACGGTGCCGCCGACCTCAGCGCTGACCCAGACCTGCGAGCCGTCGGGCTTGAATTCGGCGAAGCGAGGACGCGTGTCGACCAGCACATTGTCCGTCACCTCATGCGTGCCGGTGTCGATGAAATGCGCCATGCTGGTGGTTTCCGAGGTGTTGACCATGGTCTTGCCGTCGGGGCTGACACCCATGCCTTCCGGCTCCACGCCGACTGGTATCTCGGCCAGGACCTGCTTGCTTTCGACGTCGATGGCGGTGACGAGATTGTCGTCCTCATTGGCGACATAAAGCGTCTTGCCGTCGGGCGAGAGGACGAACAATTCGGGATCGGGGCCGGATGGCAGCGTACCGACGATTTCAAGTGTCGCGGTGTCGATGATTTGGATCGTGTCGTCATCGCTGGCGCATAGATAGACGAATTTGCCGTCATGCGAGATGGTGATGCCGCGAGGTCTCTGGCCGACTTCGACGGTCTTCACCACCTGCATCGTCGCCGTGTCGACGACGGTCATCGTGTTGTCCTTCTCGTTGGACACGTAAGCCGTATAGGCCGATGCCGGGCTGGCCGTGAAGCCGGCCGCGAGAATAGCGAATGCGCAAGCTCGTTTCTGCACGCAAATTCCTCCCGATTGACTCTACTTGAGAGCGCATTTCGTTTCCGGCTGATCGACACCGAGAGTGTCGAGTTCGGAGACCTGGTGAAGATAGCCCTCCTGTGGCGATGTCGAGACGACCGACTTGGTATCGCCAAGCAAGATCGGCTGGCGAAGCTGGAGGTTCCATTTGCGGAAGGTCAGCTTCTGCCCCTTGAAAGCAGCAACCGAAAAATCGTCAGAGCGTATATAGTCGCTGATCTTTTTCGCATCGTCGCCCTTGGTGCGCGTGGTGGCCTCGCCGACCGCACGCACCGCGGTCCAGGCCGACATGTCTTTGGAGAGCATCCGCCGGCTCGTCGTCTTCAGGAAGCGGCTCTGCATCTGGATGCCGCCCCATTGTTCGCTGGCGGGATGCCATGACGATGCAACCAGACCGGCCGTGCCGGCGACCAGCCGCGGCGTCCAGGTGCGGTAGGGCACGTAGGTGCCGAAAACCTCGCTTTCGTCGGCGACAAGCACCACGTCGTGCTCCGGGAGGTCTTGCGTGAACACGGAAATCTGCTGCTGTATCTGCGTGGCGCCGGTGTCGGTGCGCCTGGCTGTGCCGGTATCCTTGAATTCCTTCTCGGCGACGATCTGGCCGCCGAAGCGGGTTGCCGCGCGGCGCAGCGCATCGGCGTAGAGATGGTCCTGCTCATGTGATCCATAGAGCAGCACCCAATTCGGCCACTTCTTCACCATGAGATACTGCGCCAGCGCGTCGGCCAGCATGCTGCGCGTCGGCGCGATATGGAAAACGTTGATGCGGCAGTCCTCCTCGCGAAGGCTGTCGTCGGTGGCGCCGACGTTGAAGATCAGCACACCTTTGTCGCGGGCGATGTCGGCGATCGACAGTAATTGTTTGGCTGAAAGATCGGCGACCACATAGCGGTCGCCCTTGGCGATCATGCCTTCGAATGCCTGAACCGCGTCGCCGTCGGGCTTGACCTCGGTCACGTCGAGGCTGAATTTCTGGTTGGTGAACTTTCCCGTCGTGTTGTTGTCGCCGATCGCCACCTCGGCGCCGGCGACACCTTCGTCACGTGGCGGCAGGTCGAGCATGGAAAGCGTCAATTGCGGTGCGTAGGCCCGCAAATAGCCTATCTTGATTTCAATTATCTTTTTTTCCGGCTTCGCCACCGTTTCCTGGCCTGTCGCGTCGGAAACGTTGACGGTCAGGGAAAAAAAGCACAAAAAGGCAGCGAGAGTGCCTGGCACCGCGCTCGTCATCGATAGTAATTACCCATTCTTGCGCAGAGGTTCGACGGTTGCCGGACCCGCGCCAAGTCAAGGTGCCCATGATCAACTTAGCCGACCCGCAAAATTTATCAAACCCTATAGGACGACTTTTCGCGCCTGCCGGAACGGTGCGGAAGGTCGCCAGCGTCGATTCGCATGGCAACACCGGCGAGACGTGGCGCAGGGGGATCGACCGCCTCTATAAAAGCGTCTTGTCCTCCAAACTGGAGAAACTGTTCAAATGACCAGAATGCTGGCAAGCGTCACCGGCATCGAAGAGGCGGAGATCGCTCTTTCTGGAGGTGTCGATATCGTCGACCTGAAGGACCCGAAGGCGGGAGCCCTGGGCGCGGTGTCCATGGAAACCATGCTCCGAACGATCTCTTTCATCGCGGGTCGGGCTCCGGTCAGCGCTGTCTGCGGCGACCTGCCGATGGAACCCGAAACGATCCGCATCAAGGCCGAAGAGATCGCGGCGACCGGCGTCGACTATGTGAAGATCGGATTTTTTCCTTCGGCAAATATCTCTGCCTGCGCACAGGCGCTTGAACCGCTCGCCGCACGAACGAAGCTGATTGCCGTACTGTTTGCCGATCTGGCGCCGGACTTCGAGCTTCTGCCGATGTTCGCCCGGCATCGCTTCCACGGCGTGATGGTTGATACCGCGCAAAAGGGGAAGGGCCGGCTGCTCGATCATCTGCCGCCGGAGCGTATTCCGGGATTCGTCGATCGAACGAAATCGCTCGGTCTGATGGTCGGCCTGAGTGGATCGCTGGAAGCTCCGGATATTCCGCGCCTATTGCCTTTCGCTCCCGATTTTCTCGGCTTTCGGGGGGCGCTGTGTGGCCATTCCGGTCGCACGAGTTCGATCAGCGCCGAGGCGGTCTCGCAGATTCGCGAGTTGATTCCAGCGGAATCCGGGACCGGCGATCAATCGAGTATCGACTATCGCCTGTTGGCAGCGAGAGGCTATTCGCCGGACACCGACCCGACACTGGGCACGGACAGGATTTTTGTGCGGGATTTTGTTCTGCCGGTCCAGATCGGTGCCTACAGCTTCGAGCATGGCCATAGTCAAAAAGTGCGCTTTGATGTGATCGCCGACGTGCTGCAAATCACCGACCATCCCGAGGACATGCGCCATGTGTTCTCCTACGACATCATCATGGACGGCATTCGCACCATCGTCGGGCGGGGCCATATCCAGCTCAGCGAGGCTTTGGCCGAGCAGGTGGCAGCGCACGTGCTGGAGAACCAGCGTGTCGTGCGCGTCACGGTTAGGGTGGAAAAGCTCGAGCTCGGCCCTGGCGGCGTCGGCGTTGAGATCGAACGCAAGCGCCAATCGGCGGGACGCGGTGCTGCCTCCGGCATTGCTGGCCGAAAAGACCGAAGCGTTGTTTTCCGGCCGCGCCAGGAGCGCCCCGAAATGCTTCGACGGGCCATCGTCAAGCTTGGCGGCAGCACGGCCCATGCGGCGGAGATGAAGAGCTGGATCGCAGCGCTGGCGGGTTCCAGGCTGCCGATCGTCATCGTGCCCGGCGGCGGGCTCTTTGCCGATCATGTGCGCGAGACGCAGACCAGCATGGATTTTTCCGACACCGCCGCTCATGCCATGGCGATCCTGGCCATGGAGCAGTTCGGCCATGTCATCCTCGACCGGGACGAAAGGCTGGCGCCGGCACGGTCGCTGGACGAGATCGGGCGAGTGTTGGAGGCGGGGAAGGTTCCGGTGTGGCTGCCGTCGTCACTGGCACTGGCGGCGCTGGATGTTCCGGCCTCCTGGGACATTACCTCCGATTCTCTGGCTGCCTGGCTTGCCGGCAAGCTTGGCGCAAACGCGCTGTTGCTTGTCAAGCAGACCGGTGCATTCTTCGACAGCGATACCGCTGACAGCCTGAGGGCCCGAGGCATTGTCGACCCAGGCTTTGCCGCCATGCTGCCCGACGGCATCGATTTCCATCTCGCCGGTCCGAAGGATGCTGCCGGGGCCGGCGCGATGCTCGCGTCGGGCAAGCTGCCCGGCATCCGGATAGTGGCTTCAACAGGGTCGTCGGCAAAGAAGGCGGGATAGCCGATGGTGAAGCTGCATGTGCCGCGCTGGGCGTGGGTTTTGACGGGTTCCGGGCATTTTTTTACGGAGAGCTTCGCACTTGTTCGCCAGCTCGAACATTGCGATGTCTTCGTGTCTAAGGCCGCCAACGAAGTGCTGCGCATGTACAAGCTTAAACTTGATTTCCCGGAGACGACGCGCGTGCTGCACGACAAGACCGCAAGCGCGATCCCGGTCGGCGAATTCTACCACGGTGTCTATCACACGGTCGTGGTGGCGCCGGCCACGTCCAACACGGTCGCCAAATGCGTGCATGGCATTTCCGACACGCTCGCCACCAATGTCTTTGCCCAAGCGGGAAAGTGCCGTGTGCCAGCCATCGTCTTTGCTTGCGACACTGCGCCGGAACTCGAAACCCAGGCACCGCACGGACTGGTCAAGGTCTATCCGCGCAGGATCGACCTGGAAAATACCAAACAGTTGAAGAGTTTCGAGCGGACCCTGGTGGTCGAGTCGCTCGCTGATCTCGAAGCCTCGCTCACACGGCGCCAGGCCGAACTCGCAAGCGATGGCTGAGCGGCTGGTTTTTCTTACCGGCCATCTGGCCAAGGCGCGGCTGGAACGGCTGCTGACCGGGCTGGGCAGAACCGAATTCGCGTGGGAAATCGTCGACGTCGGCGTCAAGGTCGCCGCGCTGATGAGCGAGGACATCGTGAAGCGTCGGCTCACTCTGACAGGAGACGTCGACCGCGTCATCCTGCCCGGACGCTATCGGGGAAACATCGAACACCTGTCGGAGCATTTCCGCGTGCCCTTTGTGCGCGGCCCCGACGAGATCGCCGACCTTCCGGCCTTCCTTGGCCGGGTGGGCAAACCGCCGGATCTGACGCGTCACGATATGCGCATCTTCGCCGAGATCGTCGATGCGCCGATGCTGTCGGTCGAGGCCCTGATGGCGAGGGCCTCGATGCTGGCTGCGGCCGGCGCGGATGTCATCGATCTGGGCTGCCTGCCGGAGACGCCGTTTCCGTTGCTGGCTGAGGCAGTGCGGGCACTCAAGGCACAGGGGTTTGTGGTCAGCGTCGATTCGGCCAGCGCAGACGAACTGTCGATCGGTGCGCACGCCGGCGCGGACTATCTTCTCAGCCTCGATGAGAACACGCTGCCGTTGATCTTCGACCATCGGGCTACGGCAGTGTTGATACCCTCCATCCCCGGCGATCTGGATTCGCTCGGCCGGGCGATTACCGCGGCACAAAAGGCCGGCGTCGCCTTCATTGCCGATCCCGTGCTCGACCCGATCCATTTCGGCTTCGCCGTTTCACTCGGGCGCTTCATCGAGGCGCGGCGCCGTTGGCCGGACATCGAATTGCTGATGGGCACCGGCAATCTCACCGAATTGACCGACGCCGACAGTTCCGGCGTTACAGCCGTTCTAGCGGGGCTCTGCTCGGAACTCCGGATCCGGAACGTGCTGGCGGTGCATGTCAGCCCACACACGGTGCGCACGATCGAGGAGCACGATATCGCCCGCCGCGTCATGTTGGCTGCTTGCACGGACGGCGCGTTGCCGCGCGGCTATCACCCAGGCCTGTTGCAGGTCCACGATCGCAAGCCTTTCACAGCCTCAACCGACGATATCGAGGCATTGGCGGCCCAGGTGCGCGATGCCAACTTCCGGATCGCGGTAGCGGAGGACGGCATCCATGTTTTCAATAGCAAAGGGCATGCGGTTGCCACGGATGCGTTCGAACTTTTTGCCGGGCTGGACGTCAACGCCGACGGCGCACACGCTTTTTACCTCGGCGCGGAACTGATGAAGGCGGAGATCGCGTGGCGCCTCGGCAAGCGTTATGTGCAGGACGAGCCGCTCGCATGGGGCGTCGCCGCGCCAGCACCCGAAACCGACCGTACCCGTCTTGCCGAGCCGGGCAAGACGCTCCGCGCAAGGAAAGAGCGCTAGGACCATGCCCTACATTCGCGAATCGATCATCACGACGGTCAACAAGGCAGGCAACGTCCACATCGCGCCGATCGGCATCATTGCCGAGAATGACGGTTGGGTTATCGCGCCGTTCCGGCCGTCGGTCACGCTCGACAATCTCGCCGAAGTGCCGTTCGCCATCGCCAATTATACTGACGACGTGCGTGTCTTTGCCGGCTGCCTGACAGGCCGCAAGCATTGGCCAACCGTTCCGGTTGACGGGTTCCCGGTGCCGAGGCTCGAGGCGGCGCTGGCGTATTCGGGCCTCGAAGTCCAGGCGGTCGATGACAATGGTGTGCGCCCCCGCCATTTCTGCCGCGTGGTGCGGGAGGAAACGCTCGCGCCGTTCACCGGCCTCAACCGAGCCAAGGCGGCGGTGCTTGAGCTGGCCATCCTGGTCAGCCGGCTCGGCATGCTGCCGCGCGACAAGATCGAGGCGGAAATTGCCTACCTTTCAATTGCCATCGAAAAGACCGCAGGCGAGGGCGAAAAGGAAGCCTGGGGCTGGCTGATGCAGCGTGTCAGCGATCACTTGACCGCCAAAGGTTCGGGTAGCGAGGACCCGCGAGCATAGGCGCGAGCGCCGCAACCTGCTTACGAAGGATATCCCGCCAAAAGCGCTACCGCAGACGCGGGTGCCGCGCTGCTCGCTTGCCCGCGAACAGTGTCATCGGCGGGGATGATGTCGGCGAAATCGACGTAACTGCGTTCCATGCGTTCGGCCAGCCGCCTGATCTGCCAGCGACCGCTTCCGGCGCCGACGATCGGGACATCCCGAGACAGGGTTCCGGCAACCAGCGCCGCTGCATCGTGCACTTTGCGCAGTTGCTGCTCGCTGAACCAGCGCGCGACGTCACCCCATTCCGGCGGGGTGAGGTCGGTGGCGTCGCGCCCCACCATGCGCGCCAGCCGCGCGATCGAGCCGTCCACGGTCTTTTCCTTGCCGTCGGCGGGAGGGTGCCTGTCGTCGTCCTCGTCGAGCACGCCCAGGATGCGGTGAGCGTCGGCGATCGAGGCGAAATATTCGTTCATCAGCGGCGTTAGCCTGCCATGGACGGGAGCCGACGAGGCTACGCCGAACAGGAATGTCCTGGTAAAGCCGGTATAGACCAATTCGCCGGTTAGAAGCCGTCCGGCATCGGTGTAGCCGTCATTGGCCACGGCGCCGTTCTTGATGGCGATAATATCGGTGGTGGTGGAGCCCATGTCGACGAACAGGGCATCGCCGGCGAGTTTTGCCACCAACAAGGCTGTCGCGTGCCAATTGGCGGAAGCCACATCGGCGGTCAGCTGCGCTGCCCGCTCGACTCCGACGAAACCGGACGGTCCGGCATAGACCAGCTTTTTGTCTGCGGGGAAATGGGTGGAAATCTGACCCAGCAGAGCCGCCACGCCGGCATCGCGGGACGGAAAGATGTCCGACAGTTCGCCCGTCATGGTAAATGCGTTGAGATCCGCACCCGCGTAGATCGGAGCCGTTTCGTCGAGGGCTGAAGCCAGCTTGTCCAACCCTTGCCAGAGCGGCGTTGCGATCGTTACCGCCTCGACGATGCGACCGTCTTGTGCGCGGGTCACCTTCAGATGCGCGCCGCCAATGTCGAAACCGGCAATGATGCCCTTTCTTTTTTCCACGCTTCAAGCTTTCATGACGGGGGCAATTGGTCGGTGAAAAAGCGTTGCGTATCATTCCGGTTCTCGACCTGAAAGACGGCGTGGTGGTTCGCGCCCAGCAGGGAAAACGCGATCGCTACAGGCCGATCGTTACGCCGCTCAGCCGAAGCCCTGATGTGGTCGCGGTCGCTGAAGGACTGCGTGGGCTTTATCCTTTTTCCACCTTCTACATCGCAGATCTGGACGCTATCGAAGGCGGAGCGCCAAACAGCGACGCACTCGCCCGGCTGAGGACGATGGCGGAGCCGCCGGAACTTTGGGTCGATGCCGGCGTGGCCGACGAAAAGACACTTTTGGCGGCGCTTGCCGAACGCTCGCTGTCTCCTGTTCTGGGCTCTGAATCGCAGCGAGACGACATGTTGCTGCGGCGTTTTCGCGATCATCCCGATCTCATCCTGTCCCTTGATTTCGTCGGCGATAGTTTTTGCGGGCCGCGTTCTCTTCTCGATGAGCCCGAGCTTTGGCCGCAAAAGGTGATTGTCATGACGCTGGCCAAGGTCGGTGCGGCCGCCGGTCCCGACTTCGGGCGGTTGCAGGAGGTCAAGGCCAAGGCCGGAAATCGCGCTGTCATTGCGGCCGGCGGTGTCCGCGACGAGAACGACATCAGGGCCTTGTCCGCCATGGGCGTCGCCGCGGCACTGGTCGCAACCTCATTGCACAACGCTACGCTCACGCCCGGCCGCCTCGCGTCACTCGGCGCCTGATCATCGTTGCTCGTCAGCTCCCGAAGGGCGTGCGCCCTTCGGGAGCTGACGTTTCAAAAGCCCAGAACCTTTTTCAGCCGGCGCAACAGACCATCCGTCTCAGAAGAGGGTTTTTCCTGTGCGGGGCTGTCTCTTGTCTAGGCTGCGAACGGATGCTTGACCTTGTCGCGCTGGGCCGTTGCTTCGGCGGCGGTCGGGGTTCCTGCAACGGCGCGCTGGATGGCTTCCTTTGTCGCCTCGTAATTGTATTTCTGGATCTTGGCGTCGTCCGCCGCGTCCCAATGGATGAATACCCCGACGCAGATGAACACGTCGTCTGCTTCGTTGGCCGGAATGGTCCCGTCCGCAACGCTGTCCTGCACGGCTTTTGCCACGGCGTGCTGCGCCGGGCCGAACATCTGGACCGCCTGTTTGGCACCCTTGATCGTGACCTTGTTGAACATCACGGTGTTGGGTTTGCATTGAAGATTGGGCGCGATCACCGCCAAAAGCGAAGTAAAGCCGTCCTTGTTGTTGGTAAGCGCGTTGCAAAATGCCGTTTCGACCGCGCTCCCCCGCGGGCCGATGAGCAGGTCGACATGCGCGACTTCGTTGCCGTCTCCCACCAGCGATTCACCGACCATAACCTTTGATATTTTTGCCATGCCAATTTCCTCCAAGACACAATTATGATGTCCACGGACGCTGCAACCGAGCAGGCGCTCGATGGACAGCTATCCTTGTTGGCAGCGTCCGGATTTGCCCGGACCGGTTGGCTAGATAGCCGCGGAAGCACAGCTTCCGCTTTTGGAAGTCAAGCACCAACGCCGCGATTATGCAAGGTGAGGGCGAGGGTGTGGACTAAAAGAGTAGCCACGGTGAGGTCGGCCGAGGTGCCGGGGTTGATGTTGTCGGCCTTCAGCCGGCGGTCGAACTCCATGAGCAGACGAATGCGCGACGGTTCGTCGCCCTCGGCATGGAGCGCCGCCTGAACGGCAACGGCTTCCTGCCGCGCCTGATTTGCGACGTCAACGCCGTGCTTGCGGATCACATGGCTGTCGGGGAAGCCGGCGAGAAACGCCAGGTAGACGAACACCGTCGGCCACATGCCGTCTTCTCCACCTGCCAACGCTCCATCCAGCGCGGCGAGCCCGACCCCGAACACGTCGCCGAAACAGTTGCTGTACTGGCGAGCGATCATGTCGCGGTCGGCAGCCTCCCTCATCGCGTCCAGCAAATGGACCTTCGGCTCCTGCCGCACATCGTTGGCGGCTTCTCCGAGGCCGCCTGGCGCGGCCGTGACGATCGCCTCGAATACCGCCTTGGTATCCTGCACGCTCAAAGCCCGAAGCAGCGAATCGAGATTGTCCTGCAGTCTGTCACCGCCCATTTCGGCGGCGCATATCAGAGGCCCTGCCAGAAGGATGATTCCGAGATTGGTATTGGTTGCGACCGCCAGTCGTGTCGCGCGCACCGCCTCCAGCATCCGCTGCCCGACCGGCAGACGAGGATCGGTCAGCGGCCCGGAGGAAACCTCCGCACTTGTCATGAACTGGGCGGCGGACATGCCGTGTCCGTCGGCGAACAGATGGACGTTGCCCGGCTTTAGGGCTTCGATCTCCATCCTGCAGGCATTCTTATAGCTGGCCCGGAGGCGTTCACGCGAAAGCACCACCTTGCCCGCCCTCACGAATTCGCAGGCGCGGCAAAACGGTAGGGCCGCGGTGCGGCGGCCGCCTCGGCGCGATCGGCCAGAAGTTTCAGCAAGGCATCGGCGATTGCCTCGGCGATGTTCACGGCGACCACCGACTGCAATCCCGACCATGCGGGCATGCTGTTCACTTCGAGTATGAACAGATTGCCGTCGTCAGCCCGCACGATGTCCACGCCGGCAAAATCCGCGCCGACCGCGGCTGACGCAGCGACGGCCAGCGATGCCAGTTCCGCCTTGCCATGTTCGGAAACCTGTTCCGGCACGCCACCCCGGTTGACGTTCGTGATCCAGTCGTCGCTGATGCGGCTCATCATCGCCACGGTCTCTCCGGCGCAGACAAACACGCGGAAATCCCGGAAAGGCGGACCGGCACGCGACACATATTGCTGAAGGTAGTAGACGCTGTTCACCTCTTCTGCGGCCGGCAGGTCCGAGAGCGTGCGGATCAGCTTTATGCCGCGGCCTTGCGCCCCGAACAATGGTTTCAGCACCAGCGGTCCCCGCGGAAGCTCTTGCGCCGCGACCTCCTCGGCGACGGCAAGTCCTTCTACGGCAAAGGTGCGTGGCGTAGGCAGGCCGGCATTTTTCAGGAGGAATGTCGTCATCGACTTGTCGACGCAGCGCTCGATCGCCTGCGCGGAATTCCATACGGGAACCGATAGTCTGCTTAACGCGTGCAGCACGCCGAGGCGCCGGGTTACCGCTTCGAACGATCCGGCGGCGATCGAACGGACAAGCACGGCGTCGGGCAGCGTGCCGCCGAAGCCGGGGATCGCAAGTCCGCTCGGGCTGCTGGTATCGAATGCGATCGCCGCCAGCGGCACGGCTGTAACGGCGGCGCCCCCCCGACCAAGTCCTGCCGCCAGGCCGTTGGAGCCGGTGTCCACTTTGTCGCTGACGATCAGGATGCGAGGGAGCATGTGGCCTCTCGGGTGCGGGAATGTCGGCGGCGCGAGCGATTCCACGCCCTCATGGCCGCGTCCGCGGCAGGGCTGCACGAACGGCAGTCGCCGGGCGGGCGAATGACAGACGAATCCCTTTGCACCGCCATGCCCTAGCCGAGACTCCGTTCGAGCATCTTCAGATTACGCCGACCGGCGCGAAACGTATCGCCGGTTTCGATCGCTGTCACGATCACTTCAGCCGGGCTGAACAGCAGCGGGTCGATGGCATAGAAATCGCCCTTGAACCGCGTGAAGATCTCGGCGAAGGGTTGGCCGTAGTCCCGTGAGGCGCTGCTGGGAAGTTTTTCCGCGAGTTTGCCAGCCTCCTTCGCCGATCCTTTGACGAAGAGCTGGACGCTGCCGCCATAGATGATGGCATCGTTGGTTCGGCCCATGGCGGTCAGGAAATCCGGATGGGGGGCGGGGATCGGCGCCGTTCCGATGCCGTCGACAACGTTCTCCAGCGGGAATTTGAGATCATTGATCTTGTGCAGGGCAACCTCGAGCGCGCGCGCCACGATCTGCACGCCGCCGGCAAGGCTTTGTGTCGGCGCGTAGAGGAAGGTGAGCTTTTCCGTCGCCAGTCCAGTTGCCTTGCCCACTTTCTCAACGATCGCGCGGGGAGGCGGTTCGGCCGTCTCAAGGATAAGCACCGCGGAAGATGTGATGTCGCGATAGGAAAGTGTCTCGAACAGCGGTTCGACCCGGGCGAGGGCCCGCGCCGGCCCAGATCCCATCGCGAAATAGTCCTGGCCAGACAGGTTCCAGCCCGCATACTGGCTGCCCAGGCAGGCCAGCACCGGCTGCGAAGATCGCGCTTCGACGGTGAACGGCCATTGCTGTGACGCGCGATCCATGAACACCGAAACGCTGCCGAGACCGCCCATCGCAGCCTCAGCCATGCGCATCCCGGCCTCGACGCTGCCGACGGTCTTGGCGCCGGCATCGATCAGGCGCTCGCCCAATGGTCCCCTGGAAACGACGATACGTAGGCGTTCGGCGTCGCCGATCATGCCGTCAACGATGCGCTGTGCATTGTCGTTCAGGAATGCCGAACCGTCTTTCATGTCCGGTCTCCTTCCCATTGGAGTTGCAATTGGCTGGCTTGTCCCTTGATGAGCCGCTTGGTCGATTGGGCGCTCGGACCGCGCGCGAAGACCGTGCAGACAGGGTCGCCGGCAATCAGACGGGTGCCTGCCGACTGTTGGTCCGCTGTCCATTCAGGCCAGGCAATCGACGGAAAGTGAGTGATTGGCGTCGCGGCGTAGGCCACCATCGACGCCATCGAATCGACGAAGCGCGGCAAGCGGAAGACCTGACCCGTCGCGGCGCGCAGATGCGCTTCGATCAATGGCGCGTCAACATCGTCGAAAATGTCGAGGGTGGCGCCCGGCCTCGGATTGATCTCGATGAACGTGTAGCCATCCGGTCCACGGATCAGATCGGCGCTGCACAATCCAACCAGGCCGGCGCGCCGCGTCAGACTTGAGAGCCAGCCGCCGATGACCGCCGCCTGTCTGCGATCGAAGCGTCTCAACCGTACGGCGCCGCCGTAGCGATAGGGCGCTGTGGGGGCGGGAGACGTCCATTGTTGGCTGAAACCCACGAGGTGCGCGGTTTGACCATTGCCGACGAACAGGGCCGAGATGCTGCGACCGGCAACGAAGCGCTGGAAGTAGCGGCCGGCGGTCGGGCTTTCTCCGGCTGCTCGTCTGACGTGTCCGCCGCCGGCGCCGCCCGCGGACTTGACCACCCAGTTCTCCGGGTCAGGCGGCTGGTCCCATCGCAGTTGCGGATGCGGGATGCCGAGTTCGGCACAATCATCGGCCAGCAACTGCGGATCCTTGATCCTGCGGATCGCGGCGCCGCCATTGCCGGCGAGCCGAAAGTGTCGCGCGATTTTGTCCACGGTCTCAGGCATCCGCTCAAACCCTGAGCCCAGGACAATGGCGGCCGGCAGGTCGTCGCCAGCCAATCGCCGAAGCGTGTCGATGATGCGCTCGCCGTCGATGCCTCCTTGCAGGTCGCCTGGCAGCATTGTCGCGCGTTCTGCGAGCGCGACGGTGTCCGTATCGCAAAAGAAATCGGCGACCAGCGGACGATAGCCGGCGCGACGCGCGGCGGCGGCCAGCGCCCGGCCTGAAATTGCCGCGATCAAAAGAGATCCGGCGTTACTTGGCAATCTCGCGTGCAAGGGAAAACGCTTCCTGAAAACCGAGCGTGATCGTCTTTTCGGATTCGATCATTCTTTTGAAGAGGCCGAATTCGACCTTATATTTGACATTGCCGATGGCAAGCGGACCAATGCCGACAGCTTTTGCCGCATCGAGTGGATCACCATTGGCATTGACGGCCAATCCTTCGATGCCGGCCGGGGGAACGGCATTGACGTCGGCCGCAATAAGCAGGTCATTGCCTTTCAATTGGGCTTTGGAGACCACCTGGACGCCAGCTTTGGCGCAAGCCAGGATAATTTCGTTGGCTTCGACCAGCTTTGTCTTGCGGGCGTCGCTCGATCCGTCAGCCGCATCGACGGTGAGGTGGAACCTGCTTTCGATCTCGGCCGCGATCTGCTTGACCCGTTCGATGCCGTCATGGCCGACAAGTGTGACCCGGGCACCTTCCCCTGCCGCGATGACGGCGGTGCAGAAGCCGACGACGCCGGTGGCGCCGAAAACAGCCACCCTCGTATCCCTGAGCGCACGCTGGAATTTCTTCTCCAGCGCCTTTTCGACCTTGGCCACCATCGCCGCGGCTGTGGTGAACGAGCCGGCTGGATCGGCAAATACCGAAACCTGGAAAGGCGGCACCATCGCCTTCTTCGCGGCGTCGAACATGTCGAGCGCCAACGAGGCATCCTTCCCGGCGATGAAGATGCCGGTGTCGACACCCGCATCCGGCGGGCGTGAAAAGATCGCGTCCTGGACCAGTCCTGTCACTTCGGCCAGGCCCACATCGACATAGGGGACGACGGCGTCGAAACCTGCGTCGAGCGCCATGTTCACGTCGAAGGGGCTCATCTGCTTCAACGGTGTCAGCATGTGCAGGATGTGTTTGCGGGCCATTTCTTGCCTTTCTGCCTGAAACTGAAGCGTCAGCTGCCGACGAGATCCAGCCTGGTTGAACTGATCTTCGCGCCGGAATTCCTGCCCTTGACGATCTTGACCTCAAGGCCGTCTTCAACTGTCATTTTCCGAACCGCGTCGACGAACTTGAGTGCGGCGTCGTGCGATGGCGCGAAGGCAAAGCCTGTCGGCCCCCAGGAACTCTGGCCGATGCCGACGGCGCCTGCTTCATTGAGACAGTGGGCCACCATCTCGACCCGCTTCGAGGTGAACACGCCGCCCTGGGCCGGGGCGAAGTGGCTGCCGATCAGCATCTGTATCGCGGTGACGGAGGCGCCGAATGCCGGAAGGTCCCGCTCGACCAAAGCCGGCATAATGCCCATCAGCACCCTCCGGCAGATCTCCCCACTGCCTGCCGTCGGGAATGGCGGCAGCGAGCGAAACGCCGCGACCTCGGCTGCTCCATGCAGTCCATGCCCGGAATGGTCGAGGATGAGGAGGACGCGCCATTCTTCCGGAAACGGCAGCCGCGCGACGACCGGAGGCGTTCCGCCGCGGTCGTTCTTGCCGGCGTCGACTATGACGCCGCCGTCTTCGAAACTTGCGATGCCGATGCCGGATCGGCCGCCCCGCTCGAGCAGGTTAGCGTCGCCGGCGATGTCCAGAGGCAGATTGTGGAGCGTGCGCAACGCCGAGGCGACGGCAAGGGCGATCTGCGTGCCGGAGCCCAGACCCGCATGACTGGGGATCGACTGCTCGACCACCAGATGGTGCTGGCCGCGAATGCCGAGATGCTTGCAGAGCGTCGACAGATGCTCGCTGGCACGGGTGCTCTCGGAGCCTTCGACGATGGTCTCGCTGGACCGCGACAGGGTGACGACGGTTTCGGGTTCGCTCAATGGAAGCCCGACGCTGCCGAACCGCCGTCCAGCATCGCCATTGAGATCAAGGAAGCCAAGGTGCAGGCGAGCGGGCACTCGTATGGTAACAGAATTCGACATCTGCCCCCCGATGGGTGCATCATGGATGCATCATGGAAGTTTAGGTGCCCGGTACCATGATAACTGTTTTCGTCGATGGGGCAAGCCAAAGAGAACGCATACGTGTTTGCCGGCTCCGGCGTGTGACAGACCGAGCAATTCGCGGAGGTCGAGATGAACGAGACAGTCAAGGAAAAGGTCTATTCGGAAGCCGAGATCGCCGACCGGCTTGAGAAGGAGCTGCCGAAATGGCGTTATGAAAACGGCTGGATCCGGCGCAAATACAAGACCCACAGCTGGAAATCGACGCTCATGGTCATCAACACGGTTGGCCATCTCGCCGAGGCGGCGTGGCACCATCCTGATATCACCGCCTCCTATGCCTGGGTCGAGGTGCGCCTGACGAATCACGCGGCGAAAGGCATTACCGACAAGGATTTCGAGTTGGCGAAAAAGATCGAGGACGTTGTCCAGTGGCAGCCGGCCAAGGAAGGCGGGGCACTGGAGGGCACTCCGCTGACCGATCAACGCTTCGCTTACGTCAAATATGACTAAGCAGGGTCGGAATTTGTTGACGCGTATGAAAACATTCGCTGATCCGCTGCAGGGTGGGGTTCACGGCCAATCCAGTTTCGTCTAGGATCGAGCCGGCACCAGAAAGTAGTTTAGCGAATGGCGGTTGCTTGGATCGGCAACCGGGAAGCGCTGATTGAGCACGCGGCTGCGCATGCCGCGTCGCTATTGTCGTCAAGTCGGTGCCCGGTTTTCAGCTTTGATACGGATATAGATGGCACGAGGGCGGCGATCGCGCTGGCTGAGCGGGCTGGCGCGGCATACGACCATGCCGATGGTGCGGCACTTGCCCGAGAGACCGCGCTTTTTACCGACAAGGGGGCAATGACCGTCGCCCCCGGAGAGACGCGGCGGCGTGCCGATGTCGTGGTGATCGTGGGCGAGCTCCCGCGGATCCATCATGGTCTTGTCGGCGAACTTGCCGGGACGGTTCCCGACCTCTCGACCGGCAACCAGCGCGCGTTCTTCGTGGTAGGCCCAAACGGGATGTCTATGCCGCCGCTGAACGGCGGACGCAAGGCAACGCAACTTTCCTGTGGCCAAGCTAGCCTCGCCGCCACGCTGGCGGCACTGAGGGCACAGTACAAAGGGCGGCGTACATCGCAACCGGTGTCGAATTTCAATGATTTTGCCAAAGCTCTGGCGGCCGCGCATTTTCCCGTGTTCCTGTTTTCAGGCCACGCCGCCGAAGGCTTGGCATTGGAGATGCTGCAAGGACTGATCGCCGATCTCAATCGCAAATCGCGCGCATCCGGCCTTTATCTGCCGGCGAGCGAAAACGGGTGGGGAAGCGCGCTCGCCTCGGCCTGGATGACAGGTTTTCCGCTGCGCACCGGCTTTGCGCGCGGCCTCCCTGAATTCGATCCCTGGCGCTGCGATGTGGAGCGCATGATCGCTGCCGGCGAAGCTGACCTGCACCTGCGGATCTCCGCCGCAACGGCCCAACTACAGAAAAAAAGGGCACGCATGGCGCTGATTGTGCTGACGAAAACGGAAAAGCCGGTTGCCGGCGCCGCAGTCACCATGGCCATCGGCGAGGCTGGGGTCGATCACGATGCGGTTGTCTACTCCAGCCGCACGGGCTCGCTCAGGTCGATCGATGCGCAAGCGGACTCGCAATTGCCCTCCGCCGCGACGATCATCCGCCTGATCGCTACCCACGCTTTCGCCGAGGCACTGCCATGCTGACGAAAATCGCCGGCGGCGACATCATCGATCCCGTCAACGGCCGTCTCGACAAGGGCGACCTCTGGATCAAGGACGACAAGATCGTTCCGGCGCCGGCGGGAGGGGCGGCCGACCGGACCATCGAAGCCAGCGGCTGCATCGTGATGGCTGGCGCCATCGACATCCACTCCCACATCGGTGGCGGCAATGTGAACACCGCGCGGCTGCTCTTGCCCGAACAGCATGCCGCCCATCAGCTGCGGCCAGCAATGACGCCGCTCTCCAATGCCGGCTGGTCGACGTTCCAGACCGGCTGCCTCTACGCAAAGATGGGCTTTACGACGGTCGTCGAGCCGGCGATGTCGCCGGGAGCGGCGCTGCACACGCATCTCGAACTGGCCGACATCCCGATCATCGACAAAGCGACCCTTGCCATTCTCGGCAATGACGATTTCCTGTTGTCGATGATCCGCGACGACGCCCCCCAGACGATGATCGAGGACTATGTCGCCTGGACGGTCGCTTCGACGCGAGCGCTTGGGGTCAAGGTGATCAACGCCGGTGCGGCGGCCGCCTTCAAGGAGAACGTCCGCACCTTCTCGCTGGATGATGTCGTGCCTTCCTATGGCGTCAGTTCGCGCAAGATCGTCAAGACGCTGCAGGCCGCCGTCGACAATCTTGGCTTGCCGCATCCCTTGCATGTCCATTGCAACAATCTGGGCAGCCCCGGATCGGCGGATACGGCGGCTGCGACGATTGCAGCGGCGGATGGACTGCCGCTGCATCTCGCCCACCTCCAGTTCTATGGCTATGGCACGGAAGGAAAACGCGGGTTTTCCTCTGCCGCCGCACGGCTTGCCGAACTGGTCAACGCGACGCCGGAAGTCACCATCGATATCGGCCAGGTGATGTTCGGCCAGACGGTCACGGTCTCCTCCGACGTCATGCGGCAGTTTTCGGCGCGTGGCAGCGCACACCCGAAAAAGACCGTCATTCATGACGGTGACGGCAATGGCGGCGGCATCGTGCCCTACAGCTATGGCAAGGACTTCTACGGCACGATGCAGTGGGCGATCGGGCTCGAGCTTTTTCTCCTGATCGACGATCCCTGGCGTGTGTTCTTCACCACCGATCATCCCAACGGTGCACCTTTTACCGCCTATCCGGCGCTGTTCGAACTGCTGATGAGCCGGGAAGCGCGCACCGAAATGGCCGCCGGACTTTCACGATCCGCCCTGGCGCTCTCTACCCTGGCCGCAATCGACCGCGAATACACGTTCGAGGAAATCGCCATCATGACGCGCGCGGCGCCGGCCAAGCTGCTCGGCTTGACGGATCGAGGCCATCTCGGCGCCGGCGCAACAGCCGACGTCGCTGTCTATCGCAGGGACCGCAGTATCGCCAAAATGCTCGGAGAGGCGGCGTATGTTTTCAAGGATGGCGATCTCGTCGTGCAAGACGGGGAAATCATCCATTACCGCTGGGGCAAGGCATTGAGGCTCAAGCCGCCTGTCGACAAGGCAATGGTGCGACGGCTCGAGGACTATCACCAGCAGCGCTACGGCCTGTCGCTGGACTGGTTTAATTTCCCGGATTCCGCGATTGCGCGCGAACAGCCATTCGGCGAGGTGCCATGCCGAACATGAGCATCAATGGCGTAACGATCGACGATACCTTCGCGGAAGCCTTCGGCATGCGCGCAACCGCCATCGTCATCACCGCGCCGAGCCGGAAATGGGCTCGCCAGGCGGCGATCACAATGACCGGCTTCGCCACCTCGGTGATCGGTTGCGGCTGCGAAGCGGCAATCGATCTCGACCTGCCGCCATCGGCCACACCGGATGGCCGGCCGGGCTGCCGCGTCATGATTTTCGCGATGGGAACGGACGAATTGCAGAAACAACTGCTCAATCGTGTCGGCCAGTGCGTTTTGACCTCGCCGGGTTCCGCCTGCTTTGCCGGGCTGCAGGGCAGCGCCGAGCTCAAGCTCGGTTCGGCACTGCGTTATTTCGGCGACGGCTGGCAAATCTCCAAGAAGATCGGCGATAGGCATTTCTGGCGTATTCCCGTCATGGATGGCGAGTTCCTGTGCGAAGCAACGACTGGACTGACGAAGGAAGCTGTCGGTGGCGGCAATTTCTTTGTCATGGCGCAAAGCAGCGCCAGCGCTTTGGCCGCTGCCGAGGCCGCGGTCGGTGCGATCGGCATGGTGCCTGGCGCCATCGTGCCGTTTCCGGGCGGCATTGCCCGTTCGGGTTCCAAGATAGGTGGCAAATACAAAGGCATGATCGCCTCGGCCAACGAAGCCTACGCGCCGACACTGCGCGGCGTCGTCGCGAGTGAACTCGGTCCCGACATCAACGCCGTCCTGGAAATCGTCATCGATGGTGAGACCAATGATGCAGTTGCCGCCGCGATGAAGGCCGGCATCAAGGCTGTCATAGAGCTCGGCCCGAAAAGAGGCGCGGTTCGGATCAGCGCCGGCAATTACGGCGGCAAGCTCGGAAAATTCATCTACTCGCTGAAGGATATGCTGCCATGAAGGCGCTGACCTTCACCCTGGTTGCCGAGCCGCCGGAGCGCCTTGACCTGTCGCCGCTGACGCCGGAGCGGCTGGCCGGGATCGAAAGGCGCGACGTCGAAAGAATCCAGATCGGCATGACGAAGCACGGCTCGAAGGTGGGCGACATTTTTCGCGTCGCCGGCAGCGATCCGACAAACATCGTGTTCGAGGGCGGAAGCACGCGCCTCGACCTTGTGGCGCAAGGCATGCGGGGTGGGTCGGTTCGCCTCGTTGGCAATGCCGGCGCCCAGGCCGGGCGCGCCATGCGCGGTGGCAAGCTCACGATCGAAGGCAATGCGGGTCCACACGCCGGCTCCGGCATGCGCGGCGGCAGGCTTGAGATAACGGGCAATGCCGGCGACCACCTCGGTGCGCCGCTCGTCGGGGAACTGGCCGGCATGAACGGCGGTGTTTTGATCGTCAGGGGCAAAGCGGGCGCCTTCGCCGCGGACCGCATGCGGCGCGGCCTGATCGCGGTGCTGAAAGGCTCCGGCGACCATGCAGGCAGCCGCATGATCGCCGGCAGCCTGGTGGTGGCCGGTGGCACCGGTGAGATGCCCGGTTATCTGATGCGTCGCGGTTCAATCCTTCTCGATCGCACGCCGGCACGCATGTCGCCGAGCTTCGTCGAATGCGGCGCACCCGAAAGCGTCTTCGCCGCCATCATCGATCGTTATCTGATCGCCGAGGGCATTTTGAAACGGCCGCTTCTGGGGAGCGCACCGCGCAAATATGGCGGGGATAACGCAGTGCTCGGAATGGGCGAGGTTCTTTTTCCGCGCTGAGATCCGTCGACACAGGAACCATACGATGGCAGGACGCAAGTGCTTGCCGCTGGGGTAGTGGTGGGGCCGACCGTCATTCGACCTGCAACGTGGAGAACACATGAAAATCATCTCTCAAACGAAAGCCCATGGCGGCGTGCAGGGCGTCTATTCCCATTTGTCGACGAGTTGCCGTTGCGACATGACTTTTGCCGTTTTCATACCTCCGCAGGCGCGGGAGGCGCCTTGTCCCGTTGTGTGGTATCTCTCAGGCCTGACGTGTACCCACGCCAATGTAATGGACAAGGGCGAGTACAGGCGCATGGCCGCCGAGCTCGGCCTGATCGTCGTTTGTCCCGACACCAGCCCGCGCGGGGCCGACATTCCGGATGAAAAAGACAACTGGCAGTTCGGCTCCGGCGCCGGCTTCTATCTCGATGCGACGCAAGAGCCTTATGCGAAGAACTATCGTATGTATTCCTATGTCGCCGAGGAGTTGCCGGCCCTCATCGCGGCTGAATTTCCAGCCGATATGGCACGCCAGGCAATCTTTGGCCATTCGATGGGCGGGCATGGCGCGCTGACGATTGCCTTGAAGAATCCGCAGCGGTTCAAGAGCTGCTCGGCGTTCGCCCCGATCGCCCAGCCAAGCACCGCCGGCTGGTCGAGACCGGCTTTTGAGAAGTATCTCGGCAAGGATGAGGCCTCGTGGCGAAGCTGCGACGCGACGTCGCTCATCGACGACGGATACCGTTTCCCCGAATTTTTGGTGGATCAGGGAACGTCGGACGGATTTCTTGACGACGGGCTGAGGCCTTGGCTGCTTGAAGCGGCCTGCGCCAAAGCAGGTATTCCGCTAAAGCTGCGGATGCAGGATGGATACGATCACTCGTATCTTTTCATCTCCAGCTTCATGGACGACCATCTGAGATGGCATGCTGAGAGGCTTTGATCTGGGCAGGCCGAAGGCATGGCCAGATGCAAACAAGTTATTGCGACGCCTTACACTGAGAGCGCCGCGCTTGCCGCCGTCAAACGCTACACATCCCTGGATTGCGAAAATACTGAAAGCACTGGCCAGCCCCGATGAGGTTCCCGACCCACCCTGCGGCTGCTGGGGCGAAATGCCTGATGGCATCCAGTATTTCGAAGTGCCCTTGGGCGAGGGTCGGAAGCTGCTGTTCGTCCGCATCGGCCAGGACGAGCCGCTGTTTGACAAGCAGACGCTAAGGGTGTTGCCGGCGAGTTAGACGCCCGGACCAGAGCCTGATCCGGATCGAGTGGAGGCCTGCCTCTATGCCTCTACGTATTCCGCGAGGCTGACACCCTTGGGCACATCCAGCCCATCGGCTCGCAAACCTTCGATGTGAAAGCGTATTGCATCGCGAATCTCGGTTTCCACTTCAGCCACAGTGGCACCTGTCGCGATGCAGCCGGGTAGGTCCGGCACATAGGCGGAGAAATTATTTCCTGCTTTTTCAATCACCACCGCGTAACGCATGTCATCATTCCTTCAAACCTGACTGCTTGAGGATGCTGTTCAGTGTTCCTGGCGCAACCTCTTCAGACGGCTTGCCAGCCACGGTGACGCGGCCGGCTTTGACTTCATGCTTATATTGGCGATGGCTGCCCTTGGTTGCAACCAGATACCAGCCATCGGCCTCCAGCAGGCGAATGATCTCGCGAACTGTAAGCCGAGGTGGCACTAGATCTCAGCTGCACCCGCTCGTCGAGCCGCACGTGTCGCACTTCTCGCAGGTCCCGTTCCGCACCATGGTAAAATTCTGGCACTCGGAGCAGGAATTGCCAGTGTAGCCCTGGAGCAGCGATTTGGCGCGGCGGTCGTTGGCGAGTTTTTTTGCTTCGGCCGCCTCGACGGCCGCCGCGTCGGTGAACAATCCTGCCGTGGCGTCGGAGGCAGCACCCGCCGCTTCCTCGAAGGCGATGTCCTCGGCCAATTCCTTTGCCCGCTCCTCATAGTCGCGCTTGTAGGCGACCGCTTCGTCGCTGGCCGGTTTCAGCGCCAGCACGTTGGAGCCGGAGAAGGCGGTCGGCACCGAGCGGGCAGGGGCGCCCGAGGGGGCCGCAAAGCCTTTCGGATCGTTGCCGCTGACGCGCGACACCAGCTTCACCGGCGAGGCGCCACGGGTCAGGCCCTTGGAGACCGCATCGGTCTTGCCTTCGCTGATGCCACGGCCAAGTGCGGTGTTGGAAAAGTCCGACTGGTCGACATGGGCGAGATCGTTGCGCCCGAGATAGGAGATCGCCAGTTCACGGAACACGTAGTCGAGGATCGACGTCGCGCTCTTGATGGCGTCATTGCCCTGCACCATGCCGGCCGGCTCGAACTTGGTGAAGGTGAAGGCGTGCACATATTCGTCGAGTGGCACGCCATATTGCAGGCCCAGCGAGATGGCGATGGCGAAGTTGTTGAGAAGGCCACGCAAAGTCGCGCCTTCCTTGTTCATGTCGATGAAGATCTCGCCGAGACGGCCATCGTCATATTCGCCGGTGCGCAGGAAGATGGTGTTGCCACCGATCTTGGCTTTCTGCGTGTAACCCTTGCGGCGGCCGGGCAGCTTTTCCTGCTCGCGCGACACGCGCTCGATGATGCGCTCGACGATCCGCTCGGTGATCTGTGCGGCACGTGCTGCCGCAGGTGCGGCGAGCAGCTGCTCGACGGCTTCATCCTCGTCGTCCTCGCCATCGGCGAGCAGCGAGGAATTGAGCGGCTGCGACAGCTTCGAGCCATCGCGATAGAGCGCGTTGGCCTTCAGCGCCAGCTTCCACGACAGCATGTAGGCGCCCTTGGCGTCTTCCACCGTCGCATCGTTGGGCATGTTGATGGTCTTGGAGATGGCGCCGGAAATGAAGGGCTGTGCCGCCGCCATCATCTGGATGTGGCTGTTGATAGACAGCGAGCGCTTGCCGATCTTGCCGCACGGGCTGGCGCAATCGAACACGGCGAGGTGTTCGGCCTTGAGGAACGGCGCGCCTTCCAGCGTCATCGCACCGCAGACATGGATGTTGGCGGCCTCGATGTCCTTGCGGGAGAAGCCGAGCGCCGGCAGCATCTCGAACGAGAAGTCGTTGAGCTGCTCGTCGGTGAAGCCGAACGTCTCCTTCACCCAGTCGGCGCCGAGCGTCCACTGGTTGAAGACAAACTTGATGTCGAAGGCCGACTTCAAGGCTGCGTTGAGCGCCGCGATCTTCTCGTCGGTGAAGCCCTTGGCCTTGAGCGCGCCGGGATTGATGGCCGGCGCCTGGTTGAGGTTGCCGTGGCCGACCGCATAGGCCTCCATTTCGGCGATCTGGGCTTCGGAATAGCCGAGCGTGCGCAGCGCTTCCGGCACGGCGCGGTTGATGATCTTGAAATAGCCGCCGCCGGCCAGCTTCTTGAACTTCACCAGCGCGAAGTCGGGCTCGATGCCGGTGGTGTCGCAATCCATGACCAGGCCGATCGTGCCGGTCGGCGCGATGACGGTCGCCTGCGCGTTGCGGTAGCCATGCTCCTCGCCGAGTTCGATGGCGCGGTCCCAGGCGGCCTTGGCGTGGGTTGCAAGGTCCTGCTGCTTCAGGTCGGAAGCGACGAGCGGCACCGGGTTGACGGCGAGCTTCTCGTAGCCCTGCTTCTCGCCATAGGCGGCACGGCGATGGTTGCGCATGACGCGCAGCATGTTCTGGGCATTGCGGTCGTAGTCGGCGAAGGCGCCGAGTTCGCCGGCCATCTCGGCCGAGGTGGCATAGGCCATGCCGGTCATGATCGCGGTGAGTGCGGCGCAGATCGCGCGGCCTTCATCGGAGTCGTAGGGAATGCCCGACGTCATCAGCAGGCCGCCGATATTGGCATAGCCGAGGCCGAGCGTGCGGTATTCGTAGGACTGCTTGGCGATCTCCTTCGACGGGAACTGCGCCATCATGACGGAGATTTCGAGCACGATGGTCCACAGCCGCACCGTGTGCTCGTAGGCTGCGATGTCGATCGTGCCGTCGGCGTTGCGGTAGGGCAGCAGATTGATCGAGGCGAGATTGCAGGCCGTGTCGTCGAGGAACATGTATTCGGAGCACGGGTTGGACGCCCGGATCGCACCGGCGGAAGCGCAGGTGTGCCAGTCGTTCATCGTCGTGTTGAAATGCAGGCCCGGATCGGCCGACGCCCAGGCGGCGTAACCGATCTTTTCCCAGAGATCCCTGGCCTTCAGCGTCTTCAGCACCTTGCCGTCCTTGCGGGCGGTCAGGTGCCAGTCGGCATCGTCCTCAACGGCGCGCAGGAAATTATCCTTCAGCGACACCGAATTGTTGGAATTCTGGCCCGAAACCGTGAGGTAGGCGTCCGAATCCCAGTCTGTGTCGTAGGTCTTGAACGACATCGAGCTATAGCCCTGCTTGGCGAACTGGATGACGCGGTAGATGTAGTTCTCCGGCACGGCCGACTTCTTGGCCGCCTTGATCTCGCGCTTCAGCGCGGAGTTGATCGACGGGTCGAAGCAGTCGTCGCCATTGCCTTCGCAGTTGACGCAGGCCTTCATGATCGCTTCGAGATGCTTCTTGACGATCTTCGAGCCGGTCACCAGCGAGGCGACCTTCTGCTCTTCATTGACCTTCCAGTCGATGAATTCCTCGATATCGGGGTGGTCGGCGTCGACAATGACCATTTTGGCGGCGCGTCGCGTCGTGCCGCCCGACTTGATGGCGCCCGCCGCGCGGTCGCCGATCTTGAGGAAGCTCATCAGGCCCGACGAGCGGCCGCCACCGGACAGTTTTTCGCCTTCGCCGCGCAGCAGCGAGAAGTTGGAGCCGGTACCGGAGCCGTATTTGAACAGGCGCGCTTCACGCACCCACAGATCCATGATGCCGCCCTCGTTGACGAGGTCGTCCTGTACGCCCTGGATGAAGCAGGCATGCGGCTGCGGATGCTCGTAGGAGGATTTCGACTTGGTCAGCTTGCCGGTGAACGGGTCGACATAGAAGTGGCCCTGGCTCGGGCCGTCGATGCCATAGGCCCAGTGCAGGCCGGTGTTGAACCATTGCGGCGAGTTCGGCGCGACGCGCTGGGTGGCCAGCATGTAGGCAAGCTCGTCACGGAAGGCGCGTGCGTCTTCTTCCGACGCCTTGAAGTAGCCGCCCTTCCAGCCCCAATAGGTCCAGGTGCCGGCAAGGCGGTCGAAGACCTGGCGGGCGTCGATCTCGGAACCGTAGCGCTCGGCTTCCGGCAGCTTGGCGAGTTCCGCCTCATCGGCGACGGAGCGCCACAGGAAGGAGGGGACGTCGTTCTCTTCGATCTTCTTCAGGCGTGCCGGAACACCGGCCTTGCGGAAATATTTCTGTGCCAGGATATCGGCTGCGACCTGGGAGAACTGCGCCGGCACGTCGATATTGTCCAAGCGGAACACCACCGAGCCATCCGGATTCTTGATCTCCGAAAGCGCCTTGCGGAATTCGATCTCCGCATAGGCGGACTGTCCTGGCTTGGTGAAACGACGCTCGATGCGCATTGGTCCGGTCCCTTTTGTCTATATGTAGCGCTTTTCCCCAGGGATTTCTGCCCCCGATGCGAAACGCGCATGTCCGCCGTCTGCCGGCGTTCGAAAACGGCCGGCTCTCCATTTCGCAGCCTCCGCCGGCCCTGCTGGTCAAACTCCTTGCGAAGTGCCTGTCCAACGTGCCGACGAACCCACGGGTCCCTCAAAACTGATTTTTTCCGATTCCCTCGGTCGAGGAAAATTCACACTATCTAGCGTCGAACCTACCTGCAAACACTAAATATAGTATTAACAGACAATTTATTCAAGCCCGACAATTGTCCCTATCGACCCCAACCGCCCCACAGTTCCAACGCTTCCGCCGGCCTCGTAACCAGGCGGAAATGCGAGCAAAACGCACATAATCCGGGAAAAAGACCGGGCTCAGAACTTTCCGGTCGCACTCTCAACAGGAGCGCATGGCCTATAAAAGGCGACTCGTTTTGCGCCGTCAAGGATTCGTTTGCGTAGCTTTTGTGACCCCAACATCTTGTGTGTCACATATGTGGATAACGGGGATAGAATGCGGTGCGGCGATCGCAATTTTGCCGTCACCAGGCAATCCGGACGCGGCAACGATCCAAAGCGTCGTGCCTGAATGGATCAGCCGTAGTGCAGCCTGGGTTTTGGCTCGGTGCCGGTGAACTGCACCCCGATACGGTCATTGCGACGCCAGCGGACCTCACACCGATAGGCAATGCCGTCGAGCGGCACATAGAGAAGGAAGCGATCGGGAACCCGGGCTTCCAGCGGTATCTTCAGTTCGGCTCCGCCTTCATGTTGATTGCGCAGCGTGCAGCCGACTTCCGAATTCGAAATTCCGGTGATGATCGACCCGCCCTTGAGCACGCGCGGACGATGCTCGCGCTCAGGCTCGTCGGACTCGTTTGGAATTGGATTTGCGGGATTCGCCATCGATCAAAAAATACCAGAGCTGCCGAATCCTACCTTTGATTCCTTAGCAAAGCATTCATGTCGATGCGCGGCAACGCGTGTCCAGCCTTTGCAAGCCAGTCCCATTTTGCAAAGAGCGCGGTGTGGCCGCCCGTCAGGAGAAGCTGTGCGGGTCGGCGCAGAAATAGGCGATGATCTGGCAAAGGTCGGGTTCGTTGACCATGCGCACCGCTTCGCTTGCACGGACCCATTTGCGGGTGCGTGAGCGTTTTTCCTTCCAGCGGTCCGCGACTTTGTCGACATGCAGCGGAAACACCAGGACCTCGCACGGGACTTCTTCGCCGGAAGCCAGCGCCTTGGCGTAGAAGTAACGGCCGGCTTCAAGATGAGAGACACGGCCGCGCAGCCCGGCCTCCTCGCCGGCTTCGCGCGCCGCGGCCTCGCAGAGCGGCTCCCTGGCCTCTGGCCAACCCTTGGGCAAAACCCAACGGCCGGTATCGCGGCTGGTGATCAGCATGATTTCGACGCCGTCTCCCGTGTCGCGCCAGGGCAGGGCGGCAACCTGCAGGCGGCACGGCGCGGTGCCGAAGAGCCGTCGGACCCTTTCGGCCAGATGATTGTGTGTCGTTGGCCTCGTCAACATCGAAGAAGCTAGCCCCAGCCTCCGGAATCGTTTGCCGTCTCACGAATCTTACGGCTAATTGTCGGCAATAAAAGTAAAAAATTTCATTCGCCTGGCCAATTTCCGCCAATAGACGTCGATTTCGCGAAATATCCGGCTCTGCCGGACGTGTTTGCGAAAGCAAATCCATCCCCGGTGCAAGCTGCTGGTCTGTAACAGGGTAGTTGCGAATCAGCCGGCGTGGTCGTCGGCGATCGGCTTCTGGTAGGTGAAGCCCATATCCCACGGGAAATAGATCCAGGTGTCCTGGCTGACTTCGGTGACGAAAGTATCGACCAGCGGCCTGCCTTTCGGCTTGGCATAGACGGTGGCGAAATGCGCCCTGGGCATCATCGCGCGCACGATGCCCGCCGTCTTGCCGGTGTCGGTCAGGTCGTCGATGATCAGCACGCCGGCGCCGTCTTCGGCGAGCAGGGCAGGGGTGATCTCCTTGAGGACCTGCAGCTGCCCCTGGCTGGTATAATCGTGATAGGAGGCGACGCAGACGGTTTCGATGACGCGGATGCCAAGTTCACGCGAGATGATCGCCGCCGGCACCAACCCGCCTCGCGTGATGCAGACGATCGCTTTCCATTGCCCTTTGTTGGCGCCGGCAAGCCGCCAGGCGAGTGCGCGAGCGTCGCGATGGAACTGGTCCCAGGAGACCGGAAAGGCTTTTTCGGGAAGGGACATGTCGCGCACTCCACAGCACGCGGGGATCGCGCGCAAGAAAACAGGGGAATGCGCGCGGAATTAGCTGGAAAGCCCCCATCTTGGCAAGAGCAGGGGCCTTGGCAAGGCAAGGGCCAGCGATCGCCGTGGGCTTATCGCGACAGGAAGGCTGCCACCGGCGCGGTGCGCAGCACGCTGCGCGTCACGCCGCCGAACAGAAGCTGGCGCAGCCATGAATGGCTGTAGGCGCCGAGCACCAGCAGATCGGCGCCGGTCTCCGCGATCCTGGTCTGGATGATGTCATCGACCGAACTGCCGCCCGACTGCTGCACCGAGACGCTGACGGTGGCGCCGTGGCGCGACAGCGCCGCCGCGATTTCGGCGCCGGCGGCCTCCGGGCTGTCGTCGAGCGTTTCAGGAGGGTCGATAACCAATATGTCGGTCTTCTCGGCTTCGATCATGAAGGGCAGCGCGTCGAAGGCGGCGCGCGCCGCTTCCTTGCTGCCGTTCCAGGCGAGCAAGACGCGTTTGAAGGTGGTGATCAGCGGACCCTCGTGCGGCACCACCAATACCGGCCGGCCGGCATCGTAGACCAGCGTGTCTACGTCCGCGCTGGAATCGCCGCCCGTTTCGCGCTGCGCTGCTATGATCAGGTCGGCGGCCCGCACGCTCGAAATCCCGGTCAGCGCGCTGTCACCCGAAAAGCTCTCCAGGCTTCGCCACTCGAAGGAAAGACCGGAATCCTCGATATGCCTGAGAAACAGCGTCCTCAATTTCTCGGCCCGTTCCCGGTTCATGTCTGCCGAAACCTGCAGGAATTCGGTGTCGGGAAAGCCTGTGGCAGAGGTGTAGGGCACGGGAAGCGTTTCGGCGTGGATGCCGACCAGATGGCTCTGGAACCGGGTGGCGAGCGGAATGGCGCAGTCGAGCACGCGCTCGGCGTCCTGCTCGTTCTGCAGAATGGCGACGATGGTTTTGAATCGCATGACAATCCCTCAGTTTACGAGCTGGCGAACTCGTGCCGGGGAAACGTTGCAGCGTCGTGCTTTGTTCCGGTCTGGACCAGATCAGCCGGGATTGTTGGCGAAGCCGGCGACCATCGCCTCGACATCGGCGCGGGCAGCGTCCAGCGCCTCCTGGCTGCGGGCACGCACGACCAGTTCGGTCCAGAACTTGCCATCGCCATATTTCGGGTAGGAGCCGATGATCGTATCGGGATGCGCTTTCTGGATATCACCCAGCGGCCCCCCGATGAGGCCTTCGCCGAACGGGCAGGGCACGGTCGCCGACAGCATCTTTGTGCCGGCCTTCAGCGTCGGCACGACATTGTCGAGCATGGCCTGGAAAATCGACGGCACGCCAGCCATGACGTGGACGTTGCCGATGCGGAAGCCAGGCGCGACCGACACCGGATTGTCGATGAGATCGGCGCCGCGCGGCATCCGTGCCATGCGCTTGCGGGCCTCGGTATATTCGATGCCGCGCGCGGCATAGCTTGCTTCCAGCATCGCATAGGCCCGGGCATCGTATTCGCAAGGCACGCCAAAGGCCTTGGAGATGGAATCGGCCGTGATGTCGTCATGCGTTGGCCCGATGCCGCCGGTAGTGAACACATAAGTGTAACGCGCGCGCACGGCGTTCACCGCCGCGATGATCTCGTCTTCCTCGTCCGGGACGATGCGCACTTCCTTCAGGTCGATGCCGATCGCCGTCATGACGTCGGCGAGATGGCCGATGTTCTTGTCCTTGGTGCGGCCGGACAGAATTTCATCGCCGATGACGAGCATGGCGGCGGTCACGATTTCAGGCATGGGAAGCTCCGGCAAGCGAGTGGCCCGGGAAGGCGAGTGGTCTGAGATAGCGCGGCGCGGCGGTGGCCGCAATGTCATCTCCGCGGCGCCGGCTTCCCTGCCCGACTACATGACCGCCGGAGGTGGATGGCTCGGTCGAAGCCAACTCGTTTCCACACCATGTTCTGCGATAACGTGGCGGTCGAGCAAGATCTCGGTCACATCGACGGGTGCTATGGCAAGGGGCACTTGCCGGAATTCATGGCCCGGAGCGAACCGCCGCATCCATCGAGCGCATCGCCAGCCGGGCTTTGCGATCGGGGCCTCACCTCAGCTTCACGACAATTTCAAGGAACCATTCGGCTGACTACCGGGTTTTATGAGTGTCGCACCAAGGCGGCTAAGATACGGAGTGATTCAATGGTTACAAAACTTCTCGCAGCATCCGTCCTGACGATCGGTCTCGCCACATCGGCGATGGCGCAGTCACTGGACGACAGGTACTCAAACAATCATGACTGGTGGCTGTTCGGTAACAACGACCAGACAACTGTCGACCCCTACACCACGGGAAGCATCAGTGACGGCTCCGGGTTGAACACCCAAGGCAACACCGGCGCTATTGGCCCATGTGCCCACAACACACCAGGCCCGGACGCTAACGCAGGGCAAAACGTCAACGATCAGTATTGCGGCAAATAGCCAGAACGTGATTTCCGAAAAGCGCACGCCGATTTTCTGGAAATCCATGTTCGAGGGCTAGTCCGCAAGGACAGCCGCTGGCCGCTGGCGCGTCCTCTCCGGACGGCGCTGCGGTCGGCGCTCCGTCGAACCGCTCCACATCAACCGCGATACCGAATCAATCCGAGACTTCTGTCTGCGGCCGGTCGCGGCCGTCGGCCAGTTCCTCATGCCATTTTCCCTCGGCGTCCTCATACTGGATGCCGTCCGTCGCTCCGGCGACCTGCTGCTCGGCCGAGGCGATTTCGGCGGCGCGCAACGCGTCCTGATGCGTGGGAAACGTCTCGGAAAAGGTCGCTCCGACCTTGTAGGCCCAGCCGCCGTCATGTTCGACGATCTTGTAAGTCAGCTTCGCCATGAAAAACCTCCGGTTGAAAGGTCCGTCTGCTCAATGCAGTCGGTCGTCGGGCAGTCTGTCGTCGGGCACCAGCACTTCCGATTCCTTGGCGGCTTCAATCAGCGCCCGGCGCGCATCTGCTGTCGAACGATAACCTTCCAGCACTTTGAGGCAAGTGTCGAGGGCATCACGATGGCGCGGGCCGCGATTGAGCGGCCACACCGTCATCAGGCACTCCGCGGCCTCCTGGGCGCTGCGGATGTGGCGATATTTGCCGACGTGGCCAAGTTCGACGACGACCGGCACTTCAAAAGGTTTGTTGTCCATCATGGCCGCAACGCAAAGCAGCCAATTTGGTTGCAACCATGGCCGTCAGCCTGCGCCCAAACGTCTCAGAGGCTGTTTGAAGGCTCTACAGCGCCGTGTCGGGAGCGCGAACCGTTCAGCCCGCCGCCTTCATCCAATGCTGCATCGTGGTCACCGAACGGGCAAGTTGTGGCGCCGGGTGGATTGTCTCGCTGAATGTCGCCGCCGCACGCCACCCCCAGCGCGGATCAGCCAGGAAGGCCCGCGCCAGCGCCACCATGTCGGCGCGGCCCTCGGTGACGATCGCTTCGGCCTGTTTGGGGTCGTCGATCAGGCCGACGGCGCGGGTCGGAATATCAGCGCCCTTGCGCACCGCCTCCGCCAGATGCACCTGATAGCCGGGGCCGGTGGGCAATTTCTGCAACGGCGAATTGCCGCCGCTCGAACAGCAGAGATAGGCAACGCCCTCGTCCTTCAGCGCTTTGGCCACTTCGATCGCGTCCGCCACGTCGAAGCCGCCGTCGACCCAATCCTTCACCGACAGCCTTGCGCCGAGCATCAGCTTTGGCACCGCCTTGCGCACCACCTTGGTGATTTCGACGGCAAAACGCATGCGGTTTTCCAGCGAGCCACCCCAGCGGTCCGTGCGCTGGTTGGACAAGGGCGACAGGAACTGGAAGATCAAATAGCCATGCGCGGCGTGCAGTTCGAGGAAATCGAAGCCGGCGCGTTCGGCTCGCCTTGCCGCCTCGGCGAAGCGCTCGATCAGCTGTAGGATCTCCTCGTCCTCCAGAGCGTGCGGCACGTTCCAGCCGGTGTCGTAGGGGATGGCCGAGGCGGAGACGGTCTGCCAGGGATCCTCGTTTGGCTTCAGTGGCCCGCCGCCCTCCCACGGCTTGCGGTTCGAAGCCTTGCGGCCGGCATGGGCGAGTTGGGAGCCGAATTTCGTGCCGGGTGCGGCGACGCGTCGTGCAGCGTCCAGCGCCCGGCGGGCGGCCGCTTCATTGTCTTCGGAGTAAAGGCCGAGGCAGCCATGGGTGATACGCCCGCGCCGCTCGACGTCGGTCATCTCGACCGTGACCATGCCGGCGCCGGACATTGCGAGGTTCATCCAGTGATGGAGATGCCAGTCGCTGGCCGAGCCGTCCTCGGCGGAATACTGGCACATCGGCGCGACGGCGATGCGGTTGGGGAAGGTGAGGCCGTCGAGAGTGATCGACTGGAAAAGCGACGCTGTCATGAGAAACTCCGGGAGGGTTCGCAGCTATTTAGGCGACCGATGGCGCCTGCGCCAGACACGAGGCGGTGAAAGGGCTTCTGGACCAATCACGGGCGGGATTGCCGAAATGCCGGTTCGCGGCTACGCCTCGGCCAGGCATGTCTCCCAAAAGTGGCTCCGGTTTTGGGAGAACGACAGGCATACACAGGAGCATGAAGCGCGACGCGCTTTAGCATGGAGACCGGGATGGAAGATCGTATTCGCGTCCGTTCGGAGGAAATCCTCTCCGACGACTGGGCCATCCTGAAGAAGACCGTCCTCGACTACCGCCGGCGCGACGGTCAGTGGGAGACGCAAATCCGCCAGACCTATGATCGCGGCGATGGTGCGGTGATCCTGCCTTACGACCCCTTGCGTTCGACCGTGCTTCTGGTGCGCCAGTTCCGCTATCCCGCTTACGTCACCGGCCACCGCGAGCCGCTGATCGAGGCCTGTGCCGGCCTGTTGGACGAAAACGATCCAGAGACCGCCATCCGCAAGGAAGCCGAGGAAGAGCTGGGTTATCGCTTGAAGGATATCGAGCGGCTGTTTTCGCCCTATATGAGCCCCGGCAGCGTCACCGAACGGCTCTGGTTTTTCATCGCCCGCTATTCACCCGCCGACCGCATCTCGGCCGGCGGCGGCGCGCAAGAAGAGGGCGAGGACATCGAGGTTCTGGAAATGCCGCTCGACGAGGCGCTGGCCGGCATCGCCGATGGCCGTATCGTCGACGCCAAGACCATCATCTTGATCCAGCATCTGAAGCTCAATCCGATGCCTGCCTGAACGGCGCCGGTCCTCCTTCGCCAGGGCTTTCGGGTCGCCCGCCACCCGAAAGCTCGAAGGGTGGTGCGGATGAAGGGACTCGAACCCCCACGCCTTTCGGCACTGGAACCTAAATCCAGGGCGTCTACCAGTTCCGCCACATCCGCATGGACCGGCAATCCCATGTGGCCATCATTCTGTCAATGTCAGAGACAAGATGTGGCCCAGCGACAAGATGTGGGGCAGGCCCCGAATGCCGGTTATTGGCTGGGATGCGAAGACTGTTGAAAATTGGCCTCGCCTGTGACAAAAGGCGTGTCAAATGTGACGGGACGCGACGATCCGCTTCTGCAGAATGTGATAAGAAGTAGGAAAAACAAGAACTTATTCACATTTTGGAACGCAGTTTGGGAGAGTTTGAGCCGGGTTTTCGGTCAAATCGCCAGGTTCCGTACCAAAAGCCATTCCCGGCAAGAATATACCGGCAGGCTGTGAACGGCAGAGGCCGTGGCAGTCTCATTGGTGAAAACAAAGGTTTTACGATGCAGGTCACCGAAACGCTCAACTCCGGTCTCAAGCGAGAGATCAAGATCACCGTGCCGGCCGGTGACATGGAAGCCAAGCTGATGGCGCGGCTTTCGGATGCCCGCAACAAGGTCCGCATCAACGGCTTCCGTCCAGGCAAGGTGCCGGTGCAGCACCTGCGCAAGGTCTACGGCAAGTCGTTCATGGCCGAAGTGGTCAACGAAATCCTCAACGATTCGACCCGTTCGATCATTACCGGGCGTGGTGAAAAGGCTGCCATGCAGCCCGAAGTCATCATGACCGAGGACGAGAAGGAAGCCGAGAAGATCCTGGCCGGCGGCGCCGACTTCGAATTCCGCCTCAACTACGAGATCATCCCGGCGATCGAGATCAAGGACTTTTCCGACATCAAGGTGACGCGCCAGGTGTTCGACGTGCCTGATGCCGAGATCGACGAGCAGGTCCAGCGCGTTGCCGAATCGGCGCGCAGCTACGAGCCGAAGACCGGCAAGGCCGCCAATGGCGACCGTGTCACCATCGACTATGTCGGCAAGATCGACGGCGAGGCCTTCAATGGCGGCGCCGGCACCGATCAGCCGCTGGTGCTAGGCTCGAAGGAATTCATCCCCGGCTTCGAGGATCAGCTTGTCGGCGCCAAGGCCGGTGACGAAAAGCAGGTCACCGTGACTTTCCCGGAAAACTACCAGGCGGCGCATCTGGCCGGCAAGGAAGCGACCTTCGATGTCACCGTCAAGGAAGTGTCCCAGCCCGGCGCGCTGGAAATCAACGACGAGACCGCCAAGAACCTCGGCCTGGAGTCGCTGGAGCGCCTGCGCGACGTCGTGCGCGGCCAGATCGAGAACCAGTTCGGCGCCATGACGCGCCAGAAGGTCAAGCGCCAGCTGCTCGACCAGCTCGATGCGGCTTATTCGTTCGAGGCGCCGTCGAAGCTCGTCGACGCCGAGTTCAACAACATCTGGGCGCAGGTCAATCGTGATCTGGAAGCAGCCGGACGCACCTTCGCCGACGAAGAGACGACGGAAGAAGAGGCGCGCGCCGAGTATCTGCGGCTTGCCGAGCGCCGCGTGCGCCTCGGGCTGGTGCTGGCTGAAATCGGCGAGAAGGCCGGCGTGACCGTATCGGACGAAGAGCTGCAGCGCGGCCTGTTCGAACAGGTGCGGCGCTATCCGGGCAACCAGCAGCAGGAAGTCTTCGAATTCTACCGCAACAACCCGGAAGCGTTGAACACGCTGCGGGCGCCGATGTTCGAGGAAAAGGTGGTCGACCATCTGCTCGGTCAGATTTCGGTCACCGACGTCAAGGTCAGCAAGGAAGAGCTGATGGCCGACGACGAAGAGGACGAGACCGCCGTCAAGGCGAAGCCGGCGAAGAAAGCCGCCGCCAAGAAGGCCGACGCCAAGACGGCCGACGACGCGGAAGAGCCCAAGAAGAAGGCCGCGCCGAAGAAGAAGGCCGCCGAATAACACCAGCGCTCCGCTGAAACAGGAAGGCCGCCCTCGAGGCGGCCTTTTTCGTTGCCAAACTGCAACAGCCGCCATGCTTCGCGAGCGACGGCCTGTGGCGACCAAGCTTTGATCATTATCTGCGCTTCTATTGCAAGCCGCTTGGTTGTTGGAGGGCGTGTTGAGACTGTTCGTCGAATTGGGACACGCTTCGGCAATCGCGCTGATCCTTATCTCGGTCTGCGGCATTGCCCAGGCCGGCACGGTGCCTGACAACTGGCGCTTCGGTACGAGTGAAGACGGCCTCGTGACGGCCTCGCTCTACGCCACCAACAAGCTGATCACCGGCGGCGGTGCCTTGAGCTACAGCCCGATCCTGACGATTGCCTGCCGGGCAAACGGCGAGCCGCATTGGACTGAATGGCTGCAACTGAACGACGCTGTTTCGGCCAGCCGCAAGATCACCATGTCGATTACGGTCGATCAGGAGAGCAAGTTCGACGAAAGCTGGTCGGTCGGGCCGCGCGGCCGGATGCTGGTGCGCGATGGCGCCGATGGCATCAGGCGCCTTGTCGCCGCGAACCGGCTCCAGCTTTCGTGGCGGTTCGGGCTGCTGGCGGGGCGCGGCGAGGCCGATTTCGACCTCGCCGGGTTCGGCGAAGCGGTCAGCCAGGTTGCCGGAAACTGCAACACCGATCCGCCGTGAACGACCATGAGGCGAAGGCGGCAACGGCCGAGCTCGCCGTTCCCGGTGATGCTGATCGGCTTCAAACCTTTGTTCTCATACATGTCGTCGCCTCAAAAACGCACTTTGGGGCGACATCATCAAACGGCGTTGCTGACCCAGCGGAGCACGTTGGTCCAAAGCCGCGCATAGCCGGGCCATTCGACAAAACTGTTCGGCAGCCAGTGCGGTCCGATGTCCGACGTCCAGACCAGCGTGCGCCCTTCGCCGTGACGCCCGGTGACCAGCAGCGGATGGCCGCCCTGGTCCTGCGGCAGCCGCGCCAGAACCTCGACATCGTCGCGATCGCGGGCGACGACCTCGTTGGCGCCGAGCAGCAGCGGCCATTCGCCCTCAATGCCGGCAAAAAGCGGATGGTCTCTTGAACCAGTGATCTCGGGACGAAAGCCCTCCGGAATTTCGAGCCGGTCATCATTGGGAAGGCAGGTCACCGGCAGCGCCTCCTCGACCGCCGTGCGATGCCAGCGCGCCTTGCCGTCAATGCCTTGGAAGCTGAAGTAACCGCCGATCATGATCAGGCCGCCGCCGGCCAGCGTCCAGTCGCGCAGGAGCTTGAGCCGGTTCGGCACTGTCTTGCCGTGCAGCCAGACATCGGGATGAAGCAGCAGCGAGTTTGCGCCAATGTCGGACAGGATGATCGTCCTGTATTGCGACAGCCCTTCCATGGTGAAAGGCAGCTTCTCGACGGCCTCATGAGCGGGCATGTAGTCGAGATCGAATTCGCTGTCCTTCAAGGCGTCGACCAGGGGCGTTGCCCCGAGATGGAAGGTGACGCTGCCGAACTGGTCGAACCCCTTGTAGTGGGTCGCCGAACTCACCCAGCTTTCGCCGACAAGAAGGACTTTTGTCTTCGCCATGATCATGCTCTCCTGATTCCGCCAGTCGCTTGTTCTGGCCGGTTTCGCCCGCCCCGCTCTCTGGGATCGTGTGGTCGGGGTCGATCGGCGTTGGCGCCGGCCCTGCCACCTCAGATCAGCAGCAGGCCCTTCATGCTGGCATATCCCTTCCGCCCGATGATGATGTGGTCGTGCACCGCGATGCCCAGCCGCTTGCCCGCGTCGATGATCTCCTTCGTCATCTCGATGTCGGCGCGCGATGGCGTCGGGTCGCCTGACGGGTGATTGTGGACCAGGATAATGGCAGTCGCCGAGAGTTCGAGCGCCCGCTTGATCACTTCTCGCGGGTAGACAGGCGTGTGGTCGACAGTACCCGTCTGCTGCACCTCGTCGGCGATCAGCGCGTTCTTCTTGTCGAGGAACAGGATGCGGAACTGCTCGCGCGCCTCGAAGGCCATTGCTGAGCGGCAATAGTCGAGGAGCTGCTGCCAGGACGAGAGGATCTCGCGGCCGTGGACCTCGCCGCGTGCCATGCGCTGCGCCGTTGCGGCGAGGATTTTCAGGTCGAGTGCCACCGCAGGGCCGATGCCCTTGACCTCCTGCAGCAGGCCCACCGGGGCGCCAAGCACTTCGGCCAGCGTGCCGAAGCGTGCCAGCAGCGCCTTGGCCGCCGGTTTGGTGTCGGCACGAGGGATCAGGCGAAAGAGCAGAAGTTCCAGAAGTTCGTAATCGGGCAGGGCATCTGGACCCGCCAGGGCAAAGCGCTCGCGCAAGCGGTCGCGATGGCCGAGGTAATGCGGCTTTTCGTCGAGCGTCGCCTTGGCTTTCGCAGCAGGCCGCATCGGCGCTTCGGAGAAGAAACTCCGCTCGTCATCGTCGCTTGTGTTCCCCATACCCCGCCCACATTGCTCCGGCACAGACATTTAGAGCTGTTCTGGCCTGGATTGAAACAGTTCCGTTCTCCGATCGCGAGACGATCCACGGCAGATCGTGGCAGCCCACTGTCAGCCTAGGGCCTCCCTATACGGCAAGATGAAACCACGATTGCGCAACAAAACTTAACATCACTTAACGCATGCGGCCACTTTCACCTGACATGGTGACGCCATCGGAGGCTCTTTGCCTCGCTATACTGGAGCACGCATGTTCGCCAAAATTGACTCTGGACTATTTGCCGGCCGGGCATCTCTTGCGGTCATGGCAATCCTGCTTTCAGCCCATTCGGACGGCGCGCTGGCGGCAGACGCCATTGCGGTGAATTCCGACGATTTTACCCTGCCGCCCGAGCCTTCCCGTTTCGGGCGCTTCGAACAGAAACTGTCCGACTGGCACGTCGTGCTCGGCGGCGGCGCCATCATCGTCCCCAAATACGAGGGCAGCAATGAGTTCAAGATCATGCCGGTGCCTTTCGTCACGGCGACATTCCTCGACACGGTGACGATCGATCCGACTGGTGCCAACATCGCCGTTTATGAACAAGGACCGTTCGCCTTCAGCGCGCGGCTTGGCTATGAGATGGGCCGCAAGGAAGACGACTCCGACCATCTGCGCGGCTTGGGGGATGTCGACATGGGCGCGACGGTCGGCGTGAAGGCAGCGGCGAAGTTCGGTCCGGCCGAAATATTCGCGCAGCTGGATAAGACCATCGGCGGCAGCGATGGCCTGGAGGGCAGGGTGGGGATCGAGGTGACCCGGCCTCTGTCTCAATCGTTGATGATCGGCGCCAGCGCGTCCGCCGTGTTCGCCGACGAAAATTACATGCAGGCCTATTTTGGTGTCACGCCCGAGCAATCGGCTCGCTCGGGGCTGGCGCGCTATGATGCCGGCGCCGGTTTGAAGCGCGCCGATTTTTCGATTTCCGCCACATATATGCTCGACGAGAACTGGATGGTGCGCGGCGAAGCGGGGGTCGGCGTTCTCTTGGGTGACGCTGCCGACAGCCCCGTCGTCGTCGAAAAGATCCAGCCTTCAGGGATGCTTCTCGTCGGATATCGGTTCTGACGCCTACCCAAGGCACCAAATGCAAGCTGGACAAGCTCCGGAATGGCACAGCAACGGCACCAAAGCGATTTGAGCGCCGAATCCACGTCGGCAAGGCAAGGTTCGCGCATCCTCATTGTCGAAGACGATCTGGAGATCGCACGCATGCTGGGCGACACGCTCACCGACAACGGCATGACTGTGGAAATTGCCGAGAGCGGCGTCCAGATGAATGCCGCGCTTCGCACCCAGAAATTCGATCTCATCGTGCTCGATGTCATGTTGCCGGGCGAAAACGGTCTCAACATCTGCCGCCGCCTTCGTGCCGCAACCAACATTCCGATCCTGATGCTGACCGCGCTCGGCGAGGAAATCGACCGCATCTTCGGGCTGGAAATCGGCGCGGACGACTATGTGACGAAACCGTTCAGCGCGCGTGAACTGACGGCCAGGATACGGGCGCTGCTGCGCCGTACAGCCTATGATCCCGACGAGCGGGACTGGTCGAAGGTACTTCGTTTCAACGGCTGGCGCCTTGATCCCATACGCCGGCAATTGCATGACCCCAACAATGCGCGGGTGACGACCACGACGCATGAATTCGACCTGTTGCTTGCGTTTTGTCGCAACGCAGGCCGGGTTCTCTCTCGTGAGGAACTTCTGGGCGTAACCCATGCCGGGCTCGCGGGGCCGATCGAGCGTAGCGTCGATGTCCATATCAGTCGAATCCGCAGGAAGATCGAAAAGGATGCGCGCGATCCGGTGCTTTTGAGGACCGTTCGGTTGGGTGGCTACATCTTCACCGCGACGGTGGAGGAAGCATGAGGGATTTCATCCGCCGTTTCTTGCCACAGTCCGTGCGTGGGCAGTTTGTGGCAATCATTTTCATCGCGGTGATCGTGATCATGTTCGTCGGTTCGGTCGTCGAGAGTTTCATAGAGAACGCCGATCTTCCCGCCGCGGAAGATAACGCCGGGCGTGCGGCCGTTGTTGCTGCCTTGTTGCAAGAAACGCCGGCGCAGGCGCGTGGCGCAATTCTGGCGACAGCAAAGCGGGCCGGCTTTGATTTCGAGATATTGCCCAAGGACCGGATAACCGGCATTCCCCAGTCCTATCTGCAATGGCGAAGTGTCGAATGGCTTTTGCGTATCGACAGGGGGACGGTTGAGGGACGCTGGATAAGGATCGGCGGCCGATACGCGTTTGTCATCGACCTCGACCAGCAGGACGTCCTGGCCCATTTCGGCATGCCCGATTCCTGGCTGACATCGGGCCTCGTCCGTGCCTCGTTCTACAGGTTCATGGCTTTCGTTGCCTTGCCCGTGCTGATCTGGCTGTTTGCGGTTTGGGCCGTGACGGATCCGTTGAAGCGCATCTCGGCGGCAGTCGGTTCGGCCGAGATCGAGAATGGCGACCAGCTCTTCGTCGAACACGGCTCCATTGAAATGGTGGGGTTGGCGCGCGCCCTGAACAGGATGAGGACGCGTATCCGCACGATGATCGAAAACCGCACGCGCATGTTGCGCAGCGTCAGTCATGATCTGCGCACGCCTTTGACGCGGCTGCGGCTTCGCGCCGAGCGCATGGATGATGGCCCAATCCGAACCGCAATCCTGTCCGATGTCCAGCACATCGAAATCTTGATCGATGAGACCCTTACCTACCTGCGCAACGATGTTTCGACGGAGAAGCTGCAGCGCGCCGATATTGCCAGCGTTCTGCAAACCGTCTGCGCCGAATTCTCCGATGTCGGATTTCCTGTCTCATATTCCGGGCCGGACCGGCTTCTGGGCTGGTGCAAGCCCAATGCATTGGCGCGTGCGATCGCCAATCTTTGCGACAACGGGGTCAAATTCGCTGGCAATGTCACGGTCGCCTTGACGGCGACCGGCACGGCGGCGCGCATCACGGTAGGGGACGACGGGCCGGGTATTCCGATGACGGCACGTGCCCGTGTTTTCGAACCATTCTTCAAGGAAGATGCGTCGCGCGGCATTGCGTCGAAGCATGGCTTCGGTCTGGGCCTCTCGATCGTTGCCGACATCGTCCAGGGGCACGGCGGCAGGATCGAATTGGAGGACAACCAGCCCAGCGGACTGGTCGTTACCATCGACCTGCCGAATGCCGCGGATGTGCAGTCGGCATAGACGGCCTCCCGCCGGCTAAGATGCGCTCTAAGCCGGCAGGCCGGGGCGATCGAGCTTTTTGGGCGACAGCGTGAAAATCTCGCACCCTGTGTCGGTCACGCCGATCGTGTGCTCGTACTGCGCCGACAGCGAGCGGTCGCGCGTTACCGCGGTCCAGCCATCCGACAGAACCTTCACGTGCGGCCTGCCCAGATTGATCATCGGCTCGATGGTGAAGATCATGCCTGGCCGCATCTCGACGCCTTCATTGGCGCTGCCGTAATGCAGGATGTTCGGCGCGTCATGGAACAACTGGCCGACGCCGTGGCCGCAGAAGTCGCGCACCACCGAGCAGCGCTCGCCTTCGGCAAAGGTCTGGATGGCGGCGCCGATGGCGCCGGTGCGGGCGCCCGGCCTGACCGCCGCAATGCCGCGCATCAGGCATTCATGCGTGACTTCGAGCAGCCGCTCGGCGGCGCGCTTGATCGTGCCGACCGGGTACATGCGCGAAGAATCGCCGTGCCAGCCGTCGAGGATGTAGGTGACGTCGATGTTGACGATGTCGCCATCCTTGAGCGGCTTGTTGTCGGGAATGCCATGGCAGACGACATGGTTGATCGAGGTGCAGGATGATTTCGTGTAGCCGCGATAGTTGAGCGTCGCCGGCAGCGCGCCGTGGTCCATGCCGAATTCGAAGACGAAGCGGTCTATTGCTTCGGTGGTGACGCCGGGCTGGACCATCGGCACCAGCTCATCGAGGCAGCGCGCGGTGAGATCGCATGCCTTGCGCATGCCGGCAAAGCCGTCCTCGCCATAGAGGCGGATCTGGCCGGTATTTCTGAGCGGGGCCGTGGCAGCGTCGAGATAGGTGACCATTTTGTCCGTGTAGCGGGTAGGGCCCTGCAGGAGAGCCGACGTGAAGATCTCCCCAGATTTGGCACTTGAGGGCAAAAGGTTCAAGGAAGAACTGCCCGATGCACCCGCACAGTTCGAGATATTCGCCTTGCATGGGCGGTTCAGCGACCCAAGTGACGACACATTTCTGGGCCAAAAGCCGGTCAAAGCAACTTTTGACGACGAACGGCGTTGCTGCGGTGGCGCCAGTTCGGGAGACAGGAAATGGACAGACTGCAATTCGAGGTGCCGGTGCGCATAGCGCCCGCGCCCGGCCTGCCGGTCGAGGAGATCTACGGCGTCGAACAGGCGCTCGATTTTCTCCAGGACTGGCCTGCGCGCCGTCAGGGCCCGATCTACCAGAAAGCCTTCAACGCCTGCTTTGGGGCCACGGTAGACGTGGTCAAGACCGAGGATGCTTGCCGGGCGTTCATGGCGTTTTGCCGGGCCAGCGGACTGATGGCCAGGGATATGATGACGCCGCGCAAGCGCGGCGGTGAGGCGAGGGCGCTCCAGGCCTAAGGGCCGCCGCCGTTTCGCCTGCCCCCCACTGCAACCAATGAAGCGCGTTTGACGCACAGGCGATGTCGCGAGCGTATCGTTGCGTCCCCGCACCCACGTCAGCGCCGTTAAGCTTCCGTTTCCACCTTCCCGGCTACGCCATTGCTTGTTGGCAATGGTTGATTCGTTGCGTCAGTCTCATGGTTCGGAAGATGTCCCCAGAAAAAATCCGTGCATTCCCGATCGACCGTCAGGTATTCTTGGTCAGAGAGGTTGCTGCCAAGCTCGGCAACCTGCATGGCGAGACCGCCACCTCGTTCTGGAGGGCCAAGGCGTCGGAGTTGCTCGATCTTGTGGTCGGCTCCGGCAGGGACAGAACAGCAGCCAGCGATGAAGTGCGCAGGTTTTTCCAAGCCGTGCAAAGAGAGATGTCGGCCGGGGTGGTTGCGGAGCCGATGCCGATTCTTTCCGCTTGAAGAAAATCCTGCACAGCTTTGGCTTCCCACTGCATTCTCCAATAGTGCGAGCAGCAATACATCGGTGTTTGCTGCCTTCGACGGCAAGTTCGCTGATCGGGTGCGAACCCATGGCTGCCTATCGCAGGCGGATGCTCTAGGACATCGATGCTCTCTCTCGCCGCCTCCCGCTGGCCCTAGCCCTTCTCGCTTGCCAGGAAGTGCGCTCGCGCGTTGATCAGCCAGCGAAGCACTTCTTTTTTGAAGCCAATGGACCACTGCTCAAAAATGCACCGAACTTTTTAGCCATTCGTTCATTTATGCGTGCTTTCTAATTTAAACCATGGCCTTGAATAGCTTCACCCGTGTTCGGCTTGTAATGGACGCCATGCGCCGGAGCACGGGCGCAAATGTCGCCACCATTTTTGCCCTCACCTTGCCGGTCGTTGTCGGCGCTGCGGGCTTCGGCGTCGAGACCTCCTATTGGTACTACAACAGCCTGAGATTGCAGGCGACGGCCGATGCAGCCGCCTATGCCGGAGCGCTCGAACAGATTTCGGGTTCCGACAAGCCGACGATCGTCGCGGCCGCGACCCAGTCCGCGGCGTCGAACGGGCTGGGCTCGGGCACGATCGTCGTCAATACGCCGCCCGCGTCCGGACCGAATACGGCGAAGAAAGCGGTCGAGGTGATCGTCGGCCAGAAGCTCGACCGGATGTTCACCCTGATCTTCACACAGGACAAGGTTCCCGAACAGGCGAGGGCGGTGGCCGTCATTACCGATGCCTCGAGTGCTTGCATGCTCGCGCTCGATCCGTCCGCGTCGCAGGCGGTGCTGTTTTCCGGCAGCACCAGCGTTAAGCTCACCGGCTGCTCGGTCATGTCCAATTCCATCGCCTCCGACGCCATCAAGCTTCAGGGCGCGGCCGGTCTGCAGGCCGATTGCCTGATATCGGCGGGCGGTGTCTCTCTCAGCAATCCCGTCACCACCGTCTGCGCGGCCCCGATCACCCAGGCACTGCCTGCCGGCGATCCCTTTGTCGACCTGCCGGCCCCGGTGGCCGCGACCCCCTGCCTGAACGACAACAAGGCGACGCTCGGTCCAGGCACCTATTGCAGCGGCATGAACCTGAAGGGCAACGTCACGCTTTCGCCCGGCGTTTATGTCGTCCAGGGCAATCTCAAGATAAACGCCAACGCGGCCATCACCGGCGCCGGGGTGACCATCTTCATGTCGGGCAGCTCGACCGTCAGCATGAATGGCAATGCGTCCGTGAAGCTCAGCGCGGCGACTTCGGGCACCTACTCAGGCGTTCTGTTCTACGGCGACAGGACCGGCATGAGTGCATCCAGCACATTCAACGGCACAGCGGACTCGCTTTTGACCGGGGCCATCTATTTCCCCAAGCAGCAAGTGAGCTATCTTGGCAACTTCTCGGGCAATGGCGGCTGCACCAGGGTCGTCGCAAATACGATTCAATGGTCCGGTAATTCAACCATCAATCAGGATTGCTCGAGCCTCGGAGTGCCCAACATTCCAGCCGCGCGGTCCGTGGCACTGTCCGAGTAGCTCCGTGGGGCGCCGATCGATGCCGATCCTTGGCGATGATTCGGGCGTTGCGGCGGTCGAGTTCGCGATGGTGCTGCCCATTCTGTGCCTGGTGCTGCTTGGTATTCTGGACGGCTGGTCCTACGTAACGAGTTCACTGTCGATGCGCGCCGGTGTGAAGACGGCCGCGAACCTGGTCATGAGCGGATCGACCGATGATGCGGCGACCCGGGCCCTTGCCATTGCGAGCTGGGAAAATCGGCCGGAAGACGGCCAGGTCACGCTAAGCCACATCCGTATGTGCGGCACGACCGTGGTCGACGCTTCCACCATGTGCAGTGGGCCCAAGGTGCCGTCGATCTATGTCCAGATACAGGCATCGGGCACCTGGGTGCCGCCAATTGCCTTCGGCACCTTTGCCGCTCCCACCGTCATCGGTCACCAGGAGATGATCCGTGTCCGCTAGGGTAAGCGCGTTGCGGCGGGATCGATCGGGCGGGGCCGGGCTGGAGTTCGCGCTGATCGCCCCCTTCCTTGTCATGCTGCTGTTCGGAATATTCGCCTTTGGCTGGTCGATGCACTCGGTCTCCAGTGTTCGCTATACGCTGGAGACGTCAGCGCGCTCGCTGCAGCTTAAGAACACGCTGACCCAAGCCGACATTCAATCGATCGCCACGCAGAAATTGCAGGCCTTGGGGTTCAAGGACGTGAACGTCACGATCGCCATCGACCCGGTGAGCGGTGGCTTCCGCATGGCGCATCTGACCGCCGCCTATGCCTTCGTCATCGACTTCCCCTACTTCAGTTCCTTCCCGATCAACTACGCGACAACCGTTACCGTGCCGCTGCTTGGCAGCGGCTAGGCTGTGGCCTGATAGCCTCGCGCGCTGGGGCTCTGCTTACTTGTACGCCTTGAGCGTGATCAGACCACCGAGAATGGCTATAGCTATCAGGATCAGCGCCCACGACACGATGTTGTGCGACAGACGCCTCCGTCGGCCGCGCAGGGCGCGGTCGCGCCAGCGTTTGGCCTGATCAGCTCCTATGTTTAGTTTATCCATGCCCTTCTCCCCACGAGCAGAATGCGACTCATGCCGGCTGGTGTCCAGATGGCACCGGTTTGGCGGTCGTGGCGCAAGCTTGGCACTCGGCCTGCTTTTTATGGCACGGGGCTAGCTAATATATTCGTTAGTGCTAATATTAAGGTTACGTTACGTCATGTTCGACCATCTGTCGGGTGCAATGTGGGGGTTCCAATGAGAGTGGCTGTATTGTGCGCGGCTGTTGTTTTCGCTGCGACCGGTGTCGCTGTTGCCAAGGAAAAGAAGGCGGCGGTCAGTGACGCTGCCGCCTTGTGTTCCACGAAACCGTCGGCCAAGAAGCCCGTTGCAAATCTGGACTGCGGTTTCACCGGAACCGCCAAATCGGAAGACAGCGGCGCAAAGGCAGAGCCGCGTCTCGGATACGACTCCAATCCGTGGATCATAACAGGCTTTTGACTTTGCACTGTCGGATGCCGGTTGAAGCGCTGAAGAGGGTCGTCTTGAGCGGCGCGCGACCCGTTCTCAGGTAGGCTCCCGCACGCAAACCAGGCAAATAAATACGGACTTGCCACTCCGGGCTTCGCCCCGTTGTCGCAATGCCGTGAAAGCCCAACTCGACCGTGCAATAAAAAGCCCGCCACGGGGGCGACCTGCGGCGGGCTCTTGGAGCGGCTACATCCCTTAGGAATCGACCACTTTGTAGCAGGATTATGACCCGTGTGGCCGCGTTGGCCTATGGTGTGATCGCGGAAGACTGCGCGTCAGTTGAAGAGAGCAGCAGAGAGCCAAGCGAAATTGCCGACATTGGGAGGGAGGTTTGCGCCAAACACAAATTTTTCTGGTACGCCCAAGGGGAATCGAACCCCTGTTACCGCCGTGAAAGGGCGGTGTCCTAACCGCTAGACGATGGGCGCGCTCAGACGAAGCGGCTTATACTGGCGTTGTGCGCAACCGGCAACCCGTCAGGTGCCACCTTGGACAACTTTTTTCCAGGCCTGCCAAATCAACGGTTTGCCGAGGGTTGGCAGGCTTTGATGATTAGCGGCGACACCCATCGTTTCGTCATCCACGGATCTTCGCGACGGAGCTGTGCACCTGCTCCGCCCGAGGATGACGAAGTTGGGGACGCTTCGGCCTATCTCGAATGTTCAGGAGGCTGGAACGATATTGCCGGAACGGCCTTGGCGGCTGACAGGCGTAGGCCGTCAAATAGCGCTGCTAGCCGTCACCGCCGCTGCGCCGGCGGCAGCGCCAGTTCCAGTCGCGCTCGGGGCCGACGTCGACGTGAACCGATTCTGTGTGGCAGTATGTGCCGACACCGCCGCGACCGGGCATGCTTCTGATGTAGCTCGCCAGTTCCCATTTCGAAACGCCGGGAACCTGGATGTCTGCGGCGGCGCAATACATGTGCAGCGAATTCTTGGCGCCGTTGGCGCGCCGGTTGCGGGCCGGGTCGCGATAGCCTGACGTCACCGTCATCTTGCGGCCGTAGTGGCCTTCGATCGTCTTCAGCACGCGCACCAGCGACGGTTTCAGGCAGGCCACATCGACGCTCTCGTTCTGCTTGAGCAGCCCGTTGGGCGCCAGCCGGGCCATGCCGGCGGCGGACGCAACCTGATAGGAGCCGCCCACTGGCCCCTCATCCTCGTTGAGGTCGACGTCGCTTTCGTCATCGAGGCCGGACTTGCGCTTGATCTCGAACAGGGCCGTCTGGCGCACGCCGGGCAGGGCATCGCTACCGGTGATGTGACCGCTATCGCCACCGAGCGAAGCCAGTTGTACCGGCTTGGCCGTGGAATTGGCCGAGGCAAGCGTGATGATCGGCTTTGCCGCTGCTGGCGCCGCTTTTGCCTGCGCCGGGGGCTGCTCGCCCGTCCGGGCGTTGCTGATGAGGGGGGCTGGTGTCGCCGAGGCTGGCGTTGCGCCAAACATCGAGGCGAGGAAGCCTTTCTTCTTTGGTGCTTCGGCCTGCGGCATCTCGCCAGCCGTCACATAGACCGGGTTGTTCATGGCCGGAGCGGCAGCGGGCTTCGGCGCCGCCACGTCGCCGTCGGCCGCGGCAATCTGCTGGGCGACCGCATCGGTCTGCTGCGCGGTCTGTGCCTGCTGCGTCAGCGACTGCGGCGTGTTTCCAACGATGGTTTCGGCGCCCGCCGGCATGGTCAGCGGAAAGGCAGCTCCCGGTTTGGACACAGGCACATAGGCGACCTTTTCAGGCAGCGCCGTGTCGCTTGCCGTCATCACGGTCGTCTGCTCCGTCGTGACATCAGACGAATCGGAGGCGGCGATCGCCTTGCCGCTGGAGGCCGCGTTTACATCCGATACGGTGGCATTGTAGCCGGGCATTCCGACCGACATTGCCGGGTCGCCAGCCGAAGTGCAGGAGGCCAGAAGCAAGGAGCAGAGCGCTGCCACAATGGCGCGGCGTTCTCCCTTTGCGAGGCTCCATCCTGCTGATTTCAAAGTCAAATTCCCCCTCGATGTCCGGTCGGCATATCTTGGCGCGGCATGCATGCGTCGCTGCCAAGGTGACCTTTGTCTCCGATCCGGAAACGAGACCTGTGTCAAATCCGCAAGCCTGGAAGTATTTTTGCAGTGATTGCCGAATTACGGCCGCTTGATGGTTGACGACACCATTTCGCCCGCTTTTGGCGGCCCGTCAACTCACCACACATTACAGTCCGTTACACACGGACCTTCACATAGGTGCCCGGAGCATCACCCAAGGTTTTCATATGCTTGCCCGGTTTGCGGGCAGGCACACGGGTGTTGTCCTTGGCCTCTATCCAGCCTTGCCAGTGCGGCCACCAGGATCCTGGATGGTCGGTGGCATTGGCTATCCACTGGCTGAAGTCGCCCGTCGGCGTACCCCCGGTCCAATACTGGTATTTGTTGGATGCCGGCGGATTGACGACCCCGGCGATATGGCCCGACCCCGCCATCACATACTCGACCGTGCCGCCGAAATATTTCGAGCCGAGGAACACCGAAAGCGCCGGCGCGATGTGATCTTCCTTGGAGGCGAGGTTGTAGACCGGGATCGTGATGTCGCCGAGCGAGACCGTGCGGCCCGCCAGTTCCATCGTGCCTTGCGAAAGGTTGTTCTCAAGATAGCAGTTGCGCAGGTAGAAAGAGTGGTTGGCCGCGGCCATGCGGGTGGAATCGGCATTCCAGTAGAGCAGGTCGAAGGGCAGGGGATCCTTGCCGCGCATGTAGTTGTTGACGACATAGGGCCAGATCAGGTCGCCTGATCGCAGCATGTTGAAGGCGGTCGCCATCTTGGTGCCGTCGAGATAGCCCTTTTCGCTCATCGACTTTTCCACTGCCGCGACCTGTTCTTCGTCGACGAACACCTTCAGGTCGCCGGCATAGGTGAAGTCGACCTGCGTGGTGAAGAAGGTCGCCGACTTGATGCGGTCGTCGCCCTCTTGCGCCATCAGCGCCAGTGCCGCCGCCAGGAGCGTGCCGCCGACGCAATAGCCGATCGCGTTGACGTCGCGTTCGCCGGTGGCCTTCTCGACCGTGTCGAGGCCGTATTGCAGACCCTCGCGGATATAGGCTTCCCAGCTCTTGGTGCCGTGGCGCTCGTCCGGATTGACCCAGGAGATGACGAACACGGTGTGGCCCTGTTCAACCGCCCAGCGAATGAAGGATTTCTGCGGGTTCAGATCGAGGATGTAGAATTTATTGATCCATGGCGGGCAGATCAGCAGGGGCCGCTTGAGCACCGTCTCGGTCGCCGGCTCGTACTGGATGATTTCGGCGACGTCGCTGCGGCCGACCACCTTGCCGGGAGTGGTGGCGATGTTCCTGCCGATCTCGAAGGGCGAGTAGTCGGCCTGCCGCAGCTTCAGGTCGCCCTTGCCGGCGGCGATGTCCTCGGCCAGCATCTTCATGCCGCGCACCAGGTTTTCGCCGTTCGAGGCGACGGTTTCGCGGAACAGTTCCGGATTGGTCAGGATGAAATTCGACGGCGAGATGGCGTTGGACACCTGCTTGACGTAAAAGCCGGCCTTGTGGCGGGTGTGCTCGTCAAGGCCTTCGGCGTGCTCGACCAGATCGGCCGCCCAGCGCGAGGTGACGAGATAGGCCTGCTTGAGGAAATCGAAGAAGGCGTTGCGGCCCCATTCCGGGTCGAGGAAGCGTTTGTCGCCGCGCTCCGGCTTGACCGCGTCTTCGGTGTCTTGCGCGGCGTTGCTGGTGCGCTGAATGGCGTTGGCCCAGACTGTCATATAGCCGGAGAACAGCCGCGTCTGCGCTTCCAGCGCGCGCTGCGGATCGGCAAGCCAGTATTCGCTGAGCTTGGAAAAGGTCTTCACCATATCGACGACGGGCTCGGCCACATGGTCGCGCACGTCGCCTTTTTCGCGCGGCTCGGCCCAGGCGGAAGCGGCCTTGCCGGCCTGCTCGATCATGCGCGCCATGTTCAGGGCGAAGCGTTCCGGGTCCTTCACCAGATATTGCTCGACGGTCGAAGGCTGGTCATCTTCCGCTTTGCCCGAATCGGGTGTTTTGGACATGGTTGGCGGGGTTCCTCCCGAGGCCTTTTCTTGACATATTAACATGGGACATCCGACCGGGCCAATCTCGCTCTACCTCGGCTGCCAAGGAAACAATATGACGATTAATATTGGCGAGACTGTTTTTTTCGGTTCCGGTCGTTTTTGCCGCATCGGCGCGGCGATCGTCCTCATCGGCATTGCCGGGTGCTCGAGCACCAACACGAATGGCCCGACGCCTGTCGCTGTGGGTGCGGGACCGAAGGACACCGGCACCTTCCCGAACCTGAACATCAAGCCGCAAGTGGCGGCGCCGCAGTTCACCGAAGCCGAGAAGAACGCCAAGCTCGCACAATTGAAGGCGGATGAGAATGCGCAGGCGGCAAAGGGCGGCGGCCCCAAGGTCGCCAACCAGGCGGCGCTGACGGATCTGGCCAAGAAGCATGGCGACGAAACGCTGAAGCAGATCGAAGCCAAATGCGACCCCGCCCTCGACCCTACCTGCAAATAAGTATATAGCGCGCGCCCAACACCCCTTCGCTGTCTGGAACTGCCATGGAAGAATTTCACAAGGTTCGCCGGCTTCCGCCTTACGTGTTCGAGCAGGTCAACCGGCTCAAGGCCAGCGCCCGATCGCGTGGCGCCGACATCATCGACCTCGGCATGGGCAATCCGGACCTGCCGACGCCCAAGGCTATCGTCGACAAATTGTGCGAGGTCGTGCGCGACCCGCGCACGCATCGCTATTCCTCGTCGCGCGGCATTCCGGGCCTGCGCCGCGCCCAGGCCGCCTACTATGGCAGGCGCTTCGGCGTGAAACTCAATCCCGACACGCAAGTGGTGGCCACGCTTGGCTCGAAGGAAGGCTTTGCCAACATGGCGCAGGCGATCACCGCGCCCGGCGACGTCATCCTGTGCCCGAACCCGACCTATCCGATCCATGCCTTCGGCTTTATCATGTCGGGCGGCGTCATCCGCTCGCTGCAGGTGGAGCCGGACGACGGTTTCATCCCGGCGCTCGAGCGCGGTGTCAAGCATTCGATCCCGAAGCCGCTGGCGCTGATCCTCAACTATCCGTCGAACCCGACAGCGCTGGTCGCCTCGCTCGATTTCTACAAGGATGTGGTCGCCTTCGCCAAGAAGAACGACATCATCATCCTGTCCGACCTTGCCTATTCGGAGATCTATTTCGACGGCAATCCGCCGCCTTCGGTGCTGCAGGTGCCTGGCGCGATCGACGTTTGCGTCGAATTCACCTCCATGTCGAAGACCTTCTCCATGCCCGGTTGGCGCATGGGCTTTGCCGTCGGCAACGAGCGGCTGATCTCGGCGCTGACGCGGGTGAAGTCCTACCTCGATTACGGCGCCTTCACGCCGATCCAGGTGGCGGCGGCACACGCGCTCAACGGCGACGGCGCCGACATCGCCGAGGTGCGCGACATCTACCACAAGCGCCGCGACGTGATGGTTGACGCCTTCGGCCGCGCCGGCTGGACCATTCCGGCACCGGCGGCATCGATGTTCGCCTGGGCGCCGATCCCGGAGCCGTTCAAGCATCTCGGCTCGCTCGAATTCTCCAAGCTGCTCATCGAACATGCCGACGTGGCCGTGGCGCCCGGTGTCGGCTTCGGCGAGCATGGCGACGAATTCGTGCGCGTTGCTCTGGTCGAGAACGAGCACAGGATCCGGCAGGCGGCGCGCAACATCAAGCGCTTCCTGTCGACCAGCGCCAAGCAGCCCAACAATGTCGTGCCGCTCTCCGCTCACCGGTAAGCTTGCCGCACGCAAATTCGATCTGACTTTGAGGGACGTCGCCGGACATGGCTGAAGCATTGCGTGTTGGAATTGCCGGCCTCGGCACGGTCGGTGCATCGGTGGCGCGCGTGCTGCGCGACAAAGCGGTGGAACTGACCCGCCAGTGCGGCCGTGACGTGATCGTCACCGCCGTCTCGGCGCGCGACCACAAGCGCGATCGGGGCGTCGATCTGAGCTCTGCAAAGTGGTTCGACGATCCGGTCAAGATGGCCCAGACCGCAGAAATCGACGTGTTCGTCGAACTGATCGGCGGCGACGAGGGCCCGGCGCGCTCATCGGTGAAGACGGCACTCGAAGCCGGCCGTCACGTCGTCACCGCCAACAAGGCGCTGCTGGCCAAGCATGGCGTGGCGCTGGCTGAGATCGCCGAGAAGAAGGGCGTGCTTCTCAATTACGAGGCGGCGGTGGCGGGCGGCATCCCCGTCATCAAGACGATGCGTGAGGCGATGGCCGGCAATTCGGTCACCCGCGTGTTCGGCATCCTCAACGGCACCTGTAACTACATCCTGACCCGCATGGAGGCCGAGGGCATCTCGTTCGATGCTTGCCTGAAGGACGCGCAGCGGCTGGGCTATGCCGAGGCTGATCCGACCTTCGACATCGAGGGTCACGACACGGCGCACAAGCTGTCGATCCTGACCAGCCTTGCCTTTGGCACCAGGATCGCCGCCAACGACATCTACATGGAAGGCATTTCCAACATCACCCAGGCCGACATCCGCGCGGCCGCCGATCTCGGCTACCGGATCAAGCTGCTGGGTGTCGCCCAGCGCACCGAGAGCGGCATCGAGCAGCGCGTGCATCCTACCATGGTGCCGACCGCATCGGTCATCGCGCAGGTGCATGGCGTCACCAATGCGGTGGCGATCGAGACCGACATTCTGGGTGAGCTGCTGCTGTCCGGCCCCGGTGCGGGCGGCAACGCCACCGCATCGGCCGTCATCGGCGACATCGCCGACATCGCCAAGAGCCGGCCAGGCTTCCAGCATGGTCCGGTCTTCGGCCGGCCGGCCAAGGAGCTGAAACCCTACAAGAAGGCGCAGATGCGCAGCCATGCCGGCGGTTATTTCATCCGGCTGACCGTGCACGACCGCATCGGCGTGTTCGCGGCAATCGCCAAGCGCATGGCCGACAATGACATCTCGCTGGAATCGATCGTCCAGCACGCAGTCAACGGCGAGGCGGCGGCACAGAAGACGGTGATCCTTGTCACCCACGAGACGACGGAGGCCGCCGTGCGCAAGGCGGTAGACGGCATCACCAAGGACGGACATCTGACCGACAAACCGCAGGTCATCCGCATCGAACGGGCAGGGTAGCTTTGTCCGACAGTCGCGCGGGACAAGAATTCCGCAGGCATTGAAGTCCGGTCTGGAGGCAGGCAGCCGCCACAGACCGGAACGAATTCGCGTCGACGCCGTTCTCTTGGTCACCAACCAGAGGAACCGCTTCATGGCTGACACCAACAAATCCGACACCCCCGATATCGACGACGTCCAGAAGACGCTGGAAAAGCAGATTGCCGAACTGCGCAAAGAGATCACCAAGATCAACAAGAGCATTTCGGCGCGGGGCGCGGAGATGTTCGACGACGCCAGCGAACAGGCGTCCGAGTTGTACGACACCGCGGCGAACCGCGCTTCGCGTACGGCGCAACAACTGCGCAGCCAGGCCCAGGCTGTTTCGGAAGTCGCGCGCGAGAATCCTGGTACGACGACAGCTTTGGTCGGCGTGATCGGCCTGCTCGGCTTTCTGGCCGGCTTCGCCATTGCTCAATCGACGAACGATACCTCCCGCCGCTGGTATTGACCGCAGCGCAATAGGGCCGGGCTTCCGGCCTTTTCTATTGTTTTCAGCAAATCACTTTTAAGGAGGACACCATGGCTTCATCAGCGTTGATCGGCATCCTGATCACATTCCTCGTCATCATCCTCGTTCTCTATCTGGTTCAACGCCTGCCGCTCGATGGCCGGATGAGACAGATAGTTCAGGTCATCGTCATCATCATCGGCATCATTTCGCTGCTCAAATACCTCGCGGTTTTTTAGGCCGCGAAGGCCGCCATTCTCACCGTTTTAAGACTGGCCCGGCGCGTGGCGATCGGGCCGGTCGTGTTTCAAGACGTAGTTTAATCGATTGATATTGTTGGATATTCGATAATATTCGTGGCAGGTCTTGCCGTTGTCATGCTCGTTTGACAAAACAGGCCCGCCTCCGGCGGGAGGCCGCATTGCCAACGAGGAAATCACCAGATGAATGTGGCCCAGAACATCGTCGCCGGCCTTGACCGGATACTCACCATGGAACTGGTGCGCGTCACCGAACGGGCCGCCGTCGCGGCCGCCAGGCTGCGTGGGCGCGGCGACGAAAAGGCGGCCGACCAGGTCGCCGTGGATGCCATGCGCCAGGAACTCAACCGGCTTTCCATCAGGGGCACGGTGGTGATCGGCGAGGGCGAGCGCGATGAAGCGCCGATGCTCTATATCGGCGAAGAAGTCGGCTCCGGCAAAGGTCCGGCGGTCGATATCGCGCTCGATCCGCTCGAAGGCACGACGATCTGCGCCAAGAACCTGCCCAATGCGCTCGCCGTCATCGCCATCGCCGAAAAGGGCAGCCTGCTGTTTGCGCCCGATGTCTACATGGACAAGATCGCCATCGGTCCGGGCTATGCGGACGGCGTCATCGATATCGATGCCTCACCGGCCGAAAACATCGCCAGCCTCGCCCGCGCCAAGGGCGTGGCTATTTCGGACATCACCACCTGTATCCTCGACCGGCCACGTCATGCCAAGCTGATCGATGCCGTGCGCGCCACGGGTGCCGCGATCCGGCTGATCGGCGACGGCGATGTCGCCGGCGTCATCCACACCACGGATCCGGAAGAAACCGGCATCGATATCTATCTCGGCACTGGCGGAGCACCCGAGGGCGTGCTGGCCGCCGCCGCGCTGCGCTGCACCGGCGGCCAGATGCAGGGCAGGCTGATCCTCGACACACCGGAAAAGGTTGCTCGCGCGGCAAAGATGGGTATTTCCAATCCGAAACGGGTCTATCGGACGGAGGACATGGCGCGCGGCGATGTGCTGTTTGCGGCCACCGGTGTCACCGACGGCAACATGCTGGCTGGCGTCAAGTTCGGCCACAATTACATCACCACCCACACGATCGTGCTGCGCTCGTCGTCGCGGACGGTGCGCGAGATCAAGGCACGCCATCAGGACCTGGATAAGTTCTGACGCTTGCTTGCGAAGCCACCTTGCAATTGTTAGCCATTCGGGCGCACCCGATATTGGCTGCAAGGATTTGACGATGAAACCGTTCGACTGGCACGCGGATCCGATTTCGCGCGCCACCGCCATCACGCAGTCTTATCGCAACACCCAGAATGTGCGTCGCTTTCTCATCCGGGAATGCGGCGACGCATTCAGCTTCGACCGGTCTTTCATGGCCTGGCTGAAGGACGGTGTGGAAAAGACGATGGGCGATGCGGCCGACGAATGGCTTCGGCGCCAGGCTGAAAAGCGGAAAGCGCAGTTTTCTTGACACTTCCCGGACGGCGCACCCCGTGAATCGCTTGGCTTTGCCTGCCTTTGGCCTATAGAGCATCGCATGAACGTGACACGCTTTAAATTGTTGCCAATACAGGTCGTCGCCCCAAAACCGCTGCGCACTTTTGGGCGACATGCACTATCGTGCGGCCAACGATGAGTTGGCAAAGCGTATGACCGGCGAAAAGCGCCTCTTCCTCGATGTCAGGCAGTCGGTGTCAGGGGTTTCCTGGGAGCACCGGCTGACCGAGCGGCAGGACATGATCGCGCTCGCCATCGCGCAAGGCTACGGGGTACCCGATATCGTAGCACGGGTGCTTGCCGGCCGCGGCGTCACCGCCGAGCAGACCGAGCGGTTTCTCGATCCGACGATCCGCGATCTTCTGCCGGATCCGGCATCGCTGACCGACATGGACAGGGCGGCGGCCCGGATCGCCGCCGCGGTGATGGCCAGGGAAAAGGTGGCGATCTTCGGCGACTATGATGTCGACGGCGCCGCCTCGTCGGCCTTGCTGAAGCGGTTCCTCACGCATTTCTCGGTGCCGTCGGAAATCTACATCCCGGATCGTATTTTCGAGGGCTATGGCCCCAACCCTGACGCCATGCGCGAACTTGTTTCGCGTGGCGCGACACTGATCGTCACCGTCGATTGCGGCACCAACAGCGCCGCCTCCATCGATGCCGCCAATGAGGCCGGGGCCGATGTCGTGGTGCTCGACCACCACCAGGTCGGCGGTGCCTTGCCGGCGGCAATCGCTGTCGTCAATCCCAATCGCGACGACGACCTCTCCGGGCAGGGCCATCTCTGTGCCGCCGGCGTGGTCTTCCTCGCCCTTGTGCAGACGGCCAGGATCCTGCGTAGCCGCATGGCCGATGCTACGCCGCCGGACCTGCTTTCGCTGCTCGATATCGTGGCATTGGCCACCGTTTGTGACGTGGTGCCGCTGACCGGCGTCAACCGTGCCTTCGTGGTCAAGGGGCTGCAGATGGCGCGCCAGCAGAAGAACGAAGGGCTCGCGGCACTGGCACGGGTGTCGCGCATCGGCGAGCCGATCAGCACTTTCCATCTGGCCTATCTGATCGGCCCGCGCATCAATGCCGGCGGACGCATCGGCGATGCCGCACTTGGCAGCCGGTTGCTTGCGACCGACGACCCGGTCGAGGCGCGCACCATTGCCGAGACGCTCGACCGGCTCAACCAGGAACGGCAGTTGATGGAGCAGGAGATGCTCGCGGCGGCGCGCGCCGAGGCCGATGCGGAGCTCGCCGGCGGCAATGGCCCGGCGATCGTCGTCACCGCCAGCAACAGCTGGCATCCGGGCATCGTCGGTTTGCTCGCCTCACGGCTGAAGGATCATGCCCGCCGGCCGGCCTTCGCCATCGCCTTCAACGCCAACGGCATCGGCACCGGCTCGGGCCGCTCGGTCTCGGGGTTCGACCTCGGCCGGCTGGTGCGCGAGGCGGCCATTGCCGGTCTGATCGTCAAGGGTGGCGGGCATGGCATGGCGGCGGGCATCACCGTCGAGCGGGCGAGGCTTGGTGAGCTCAGGGCGTTTTTCGAAGAGCGGGCGGCAGCCGATGTGTTTCGCCTGCAGGGCGAGGAAAGCCTGGCCATAGACGGTGCGCTTGCCGCTGAAGGCGCGACACTCAGCCTGCTCGACGCGCTGGAACAAGCCGGACCTTTCGGTGCCGGGCACGTGGCCCCTGTTTTCGCGTTGCCGCGCCACCGGTTGGCCGATGCGCGGCCGGTCGGCACCAATCACATCCGCGTCGAGCTGCAATCGGAAAGCGGCGGCCGGATCCAGGCGATCGCCTTTCGCGCCGTCGATACCGCGCTTGGCGAATTCCTGTTCAAGAACCGGGGCAAGACAATCCACGTCGCCGGTTCGCTCTCAGGGAATTACTGGAACGGCAACCGCACCGTTCAGTTTCGTATCACCGATGCGGCTCGTGCGTAGGTTTTGATCAGGCGAGAACTGTCTGCAGCCGGGTCAGTTCGCCGATCTGCGCCATCGTCGCCTGATAGCCGAGATTGATCGCCTCGTCGGCGCGGTGGAACTCGGTCAGGCCGATATGGCTGAGCTTCGGCTGCAGCGACATGTCTGGCGGATCGCCGGCAAGTCTTGCGCGCGAAATGCGGTCCTGGATGATGTTGAAGGCCTCGACCATGACGCCGGTGATGCCGAGCCGGGTCTGATGCGACTGGTGTTCGGGATCGCCATGTCCGGCCCTCGGCGCGTCCTTTTCGACGACCAGTTCGCCAGCGCTGTGCTTGATGACGGCGGCACGGCCGAACAGGTCATAGTGAAGGTTGACCGCCACGACGAGCGGCTGCTCGTAGGCGCGGCAGACCGAAACCGGTACGGGGTTGACCAGAGCGCCGTCGACCAGCACGCGGCCGTTGCAATTCACCGGCTCGAACACGCCGGGAAGCGCATAAGAGGCGCGCATGGCGGTGATCAATGAGCCGCTCGACAGCCAGATTTCGTGGCCCGTGCGGATTTCGGAAGTGACCGCGACGAACGGCTTGGCAAGGTCCTCGAAACGAATGCCGGCCATGTGCTCGCGCAGCCTTGCATCGAGTTTCATGCCGCCGAACAGGCCGCTGCCGCGTAAATTGAGATCGAGCAGGCCGAAAATGCGGCGCTTGGTCAGGCTGCGGGCGAATTCTTCGAGCTCGTCCAGTTTGCCGGCGAGATAGCAGCCGCCGACCAGCGCGCCGATCGAGGTGCCGGCGATCATCGATACTTCGATGCCGGCTTCATCCAGCGCGCGCAGCACGCCGATATGCGCCCAGCCGCGGGCGCACCCGCCACCCAAGGCAAGCGAAATGCCTGTTTTCTTTTGGGAGTTCGTTTCGGACGCGCCGCCTGACGAGGACAGGCCGTTGGCCTCCCTGACATCTGGTCTGTTACGCAATGACGCCCACTCGAGCATCATAATCTCCCTTGTCCCACGGCTACTATACGAGCGGGGCGTATCGAAATGATGAATCTGTGTCGTTGGTGTCAGGCAGAAGGTTCAAGCTGTTGGTTTCCGATACGTGTTTTCCGCATCGAACAGCGGCTTGCTGCCGTCGATGGCAAGCGTCCCTTTGCCGTCGACCAGCCCCACCGTCCGATAAAAGCATGAACGCCGGCCAGTGTGACAGGTTGCGTCGTGGCCCAACACTTTGACGCGCAACCATATGGCATCCTGGTCACAATCCGTGAGCATCTCGACGACATGCTGAAAATTGCCTGATGTTTCGCCCTTTTTCCAAAGCGCGCTGCGCGAGCGCGACCAGTAGTGGGCGATGCCGGTCTCAAGCGTCAGTGCCAGTGCTTGCGCGTTCATATGCGCAACCATCAACAGCATGCCGTCCGCGGCGTCTGTCACGACGACCGTGACCAGCCCGGCTGCATCGAAGCGCGGCGAAAACACCGCGCCTTCCTCGAGAGCCTTCTTGTCCGACGGAGCTTTTGGAAATTCCAGTGCCGACATCGCCGGTCCTTATTTTGATGGCCGGCGAGGGCCGATCAGACCCCGCCGCCGCGCACCATGGTGACGAAACGGACCTGCTCTTCGGGCGTGTCCTTGAAAACGCCGGTGAAGGTCGAGGTCAGCGTGGTTGATCCCTGCTTGCGGATGCCGCGCATGGCCATGCACATGTGCTCGGCCTCGATCATGACGGCGACGCCGCGCGGATTGAGCACGTCCTGGATGACGCCGGCGATCTGCGCCGTCAGCGCCTCCTGGGTTTGCAGGCGGTGGGCGAAGATATCGACGACGCGTGCGATCTTGGACAGGCCGACGACCTTGCCGTCCGGAAGATATCCGACATGCGCCTTGCCGATGATCGGCACCATATGGTGCTCGCAATGCGAATGGAATGTGATGTCCTTGACGATCACCAGGTCATCGTAGCCGGCGACCTCCTCGAAGGTGCGGCCGAGCTCGTCGGCCGGGCACATGTCGTAACCACCGAACATTTCGCGAAAGGCCTTTGCCACCCGCTTCGGCGTGTCGACCAACCCTTCGCGGTCCGGATTGTCGCCGGTCCAGCGCAAAAGCGTGCGCACGGCGGCTTCGACTTCGGCTTCGCTTGGCCGGTCGGTGACCGGCTTTTCCATATAGGCTGACTGTGGCATGAGCTTCTTGATGACGGCATCCATAAAGGCGTCTCCCGTAGTCCCTCTCGGCGGAGGAACGAGTTGAACGGACCACGACCTTTCGGTGTCGGAAACTCGCCCCGTTTCCAGCCCCGTAAGCGGCGTGAACTTCCCGGCAAGGACATTGGCTTTCGTCGTTCTTGTCGATACCGGACTGCCAGCATTATATAAGGTCATAGCGAGCGAAAGGAAGACACGACAGCGGCAATCGCTGTTCGCTTGGCGGCGACGGATTGGAAAATTATGATAAACGACGTCTACAACGCGAAAATTCTCGGTTTTGCCGGAAACATCGCCCGCATCGGCCGTCTCGATCATCCTGACGCGACCGCCAAGGCGCACTCCAAGCTATGCGGTTCGACCGTCACCGTCGACCTCAAGATGCAGGACGGCGTCGTCACGGATTTTGCCCATGACGTGAAGGCCTGCGCGCTCGGCCAGGCGTCGTCATCGATCATGGCGCAGCATGTCGTCGGCGCGAGTGCCGAGGAATTGCGCGCGGTGCGCGACACCATGCTGAAGATGCTCAAGGAAAATGGCGCCCCGCCGGACGGCCGCTTTGCGGATCTCAGATATTTGGAGCCGGTGCGCGACTACAAGGCGCGGCACGCTTCGACCATGCTGACTTTCGATGCCGTGGTCGACGCGATCGGCCAGATCGAGAAGAAGCGCGCCGAAGAAGCGGCCTGACCTTGGGATTGGCCGTCCACGGTGCGCAGGCTTCGCGCAGGCGCCCAAAATCTTTGCTGCCACGGCTGGCATTTGGCTGGACAGGAACCGGGCCAGAAGGGTTTAAGCCTGCGCTTCCAGCGCCCGCCTGCTTTCGGCAAATTCACTTCTGAGCCAGTCGGCGAACGCGGCGGCCGGCTCCGAGAGGTCGTGCAGGTTTCTGGCCACCAGCCAATAGGCGCCGGATGCGACGTCGATGTCGAACGGCTTGACCAGCGCGCCGGATGCGATTTCCCCGCCGATCTGCAACAGATCGCCCAATGCCACGCCATGTCCGAGCAAGGCGGCCTGCTTTGAAAGCGACGCATCCGCCAGCATCGGCCCGCGCGCGGGCACGGCGTCGGCGGGCACGCCGGCCGCTTCGAACCAGCGCACCCAGCCCTGGCGGTTCTCCTCGTGCAAAAGCGTGTAGCGGCCAAGATCGATTGGCTTCCTGAGGGCAGGGCCAGAAGCAAGCAGCGCCGGCGACAGGACCGGCGAATCGACCGTCGAGGCAAGCCGCTCGGCCTGGCTGCGCGGCCACGAGTCGGCATGCGCGCTGAAGCGCAAGGCAAGCTCCGGCTGATCGCTGCGGAACTCGATCAGCCTTGGATCGACTTCGAGGGAGACGTCGATGTCGGGCCTCAATTGGCGAAACCGGTTGAGCCGGGGAACCAGCCACACGGAGGCAAGCGACGGCTCGACACTGACACGGACCACGGACTGCGCCGGTGTCGCCACCAGATCGCCAAGCAAGGTATCGATGGCGTCGAAACTTCTGACAAGCTGATCCAGCAGACGCCGGCCGGTGTCGGTCAGTTCGACTCGTCGATGGTGACGTTCGAACAAGGGTCGATGCAGGAAGATTTCGAGCTCGCGGATCTGCCGGCTGATCGCCGCCTGCGAGACGAAAAGCTCCTCGGCCGCCCGGCTGAAGCTCAGATGCCGGCCCGCCGCCTCGAAGCTCCTCAATGCCGTCAGCGGCAGGCGCCCACGCTTCATTTCGCATAACCCAGGATTATCCGAAGTGGAAATTATACTCGTTTGAAGGCGAAGGCCAGCGGCGGTCTAATCCATGTCAAAGGAGACCGACCATGATCCAGTTGCTGAACATTTTTGGCGATGTCATGCGGATCGCGACGTTTCAATGGCGTGACGAAAAGCAGTATTCAAAGCGCCGCGAGGAGCCGGCCAGTCGTGGCCGCTGGGCGCCGTCGGCTGACAGGCAGCCGTTTCGCCGTTCCCGTCCGTGATGGCGGGGGCGCGGAAGGAGCGGGGATTGCGTTCTCCGGCGGAAGTCCACATCTATCGCCTGGGAAACGCGATACGGAGACTGTGGTGCGCGACCAGCATGGGCATGCGCATATAGACGGGTCGCAAAAACGCGGCCGCAACTGGCCCGGCCCCTGGCGCAAGACGCCAGGCCGTCTCCTCGGCACGTCGCTCGTGCGCCTCTACCAGCTGACGCTGTCGGGCTTTGTCGGCAATTCCTGCCGGCATCTGCCGACCTGTTCGGAATATGCGCATGAGGCGATCGCCCGCCATGGTCTGTGGGCCGGCGGCTGGATGGGATTCTTCCGCGTGCTGCGCTGCGGGCCATTCGGCACGCATGGCATAGACCTGGTGCCGGAGGCGCTTGCGGATCGCTATCTCTGGTTCATGCCCTGGCGGTACTGGCGGATCGGCAGCAAGCGCGACAAAGCGCAGGAATGATGGCCGGGGAGAATAGCAGGTTTACGATCCGGTAGGGTTAACAACAGCCTGCACAAAGACTGCGCATTTGAGACAAAATCGAGACAAGAGACCCCGCTAAGCCGCTCGCGAACCCCCTTCTGGAGCGAGCAGAAAATGCGCAATTTCGACCGTCTTCCCTTCATCTTTGCCGGGATTCTGTTCCTGCTCGCCTGGCTGCTGGGATTTCCGCTGCGCGCGCAATCGGCGCCGCTGGGGGATTTGCAGTGCACGGTGATCGCCGATGCGGCGAGCGGCAAGACGCTTTACCAGGACGGAGTGTGCGACCAGCGGTTCAGCCCGGCCTCGACGTTCAAGGTGCCGCTGTCGCTGATCGGCTATGACAGCGGGATCCTGAGCGACGAGCATACGCCGGCGTGGGACTACAAGCCGGAGTTCAAGGCGGTGAAGCGGGACCAGAAGACCGTCGATCCGGTGATCTGGGAACGGGATTCGATCGTCTGGTTCTCCCGTGAAATCACCAGTCGGCTCGGGCCGGAAAAATTGGCTGGCTATGTCTCCAAATTCGGCTACGGCAATGCCGATGTTTCCGGCAATCCCGGCAAGAATGATGGTTTGACCCAATCCTGGATAAACTCCTCGCTCAAGATCACGCCGGTCGAGCAGGTCGATTTCCTGCGCAAGCTGCTGGCCCGCAAGCTGCCTGTCTCGGCCAGGGCCTACGACATGACATCAGCCATCATCCCGACCTTCCAGGCCGGAGGCTGGACGGTGCAGGGCAAGACCGGAAGCACTAGGCTGCGCAACGATGCCGACAAGGTTCAGGATAAGCGCTCGCTTGGGTGGTTCGTCGGCTGGGCGAACAAGGATGGCCGCCAGATCGTCTTTGCGCGCCTTGTCGTCGACACCGATCGGACCGATATGCCCAAAGGCCTCAAGACCCGAGCCGCGTTCCTGAAGGACCTGCCGCTGCTCATCAAATGAAGTCTGACATTTGAGCCGGGCTTTACGGCGGCGGAATCTGTCCATAAAAGACAGCCGCTGCCGGACGCATCCGGCCTACTCTTTGCATGTCGTAACCCCAAAACCGTCCACACACTTTTGGGCGACATGCATTTCAACCACCCGCGCTCGTTTGCGGGACTGGATAGGAGATATACATGCTGAATTCCGTTTCCCTGACATTTCCCGATGGCTCCGTCCGCGAATACGACGCGGCGATGACCGGTGCGGGCCTCGCCGAATCGATCTCAAAATCGCTGGCCAAGAAGGCGGTCGCCTATGCGATCGACGGCACCGTCCGCGATCTCAGCGATCCGCTTGGCAAATCCGGCAAGGTCGAGATCGTCACCCGCGACGACCCGCGCGCACTCGAACTGATCCGTCACGACGCCGCACATGTGTTGGCGGAAGCCGTGCAGGAATTGTGGCCGGGAACGCAGGTGACCATCGGGCCGGTGATCGAGAACGGGTTTTACTACGACTTCGCCCGCAACGAGCCGTTCACGCCTGACGATTTTCCCGTGATCGAGAAGAAGATGCGCGAGATCATTTCGCGCAACAAGCCGTTCACCAAGGAAGTCTGGTCGCGCGACAAGGCGAAGAAAGTGTTTGCCGACAAGGGCGAACGCTACAAGCTGGAACTGATCGACGCCATTCCCGAGGATCAGGATCTCAAGATCTACGCGCAGGGCGACTGGTTCGATCTTTGCCGTGGCCCGCACATGGCCTCGACGGGGCAGATCGGCAACGCCTTCAAACTGATGAAGGTGGCCGGCGCCTATTGGCGCGGCGATTCGAACAATCCGATGCTGACCCGCATCTACGGCACGGCCTGGGCTGATCAGGCGCAGCTCGAAGCCTATCAGACGATGCTGGAGGAGGCCGAGAAGCGCGACCACAGGAAGATCGGCCGCGAGATGGACCTGTTCCATTTCCAGGAAGAGGGGCCTGGCGTCGTCTTTTGGCACGCCAAGGGCTGGAAGATGTTCCAGAACCTGGTCAACTACATGCGCCGCCGCCTCGACGAGCAGGGCTATCAGGAGGTCAACGCGCCGCAGGTTCTCGACAAGAGCCTGTGGGAGACGTCAGGCCATTGGGGATGGTATCGCGACGCCATGTTCAAGGTGACGGTGGCCGGCGACGATACCGATGACGACCGGGTTTTCGCTCTGAAGCCGATGAACTGCCCGGGCCATGTGCAGATTTTCAAGCATGGGTTGAAGTCTTATCGCGATCTGCCTGTCAAACTTGCGGAATTCGGCAACGTCCACCGTTACGAACCATCCGGCGCGCTGCACGGGCTGATGCGCGTGCGCGGTTTTACGCAAGACGATGCGCACATTTTCTGCACCGAGGAGCAATTGGCGGCGGAATGCCTGCGCATCAACGATCTGATCCTGTCGACCTATGCTGATTTCGGTTTCGACGAAATCAGCGTCAAGCTCTCGACGCGGCCGGACAAACGCGTCGGTACCGACGAGGCGTGGGATCACGCCGAGGCGATCATGGGCGGCGTGCTGGAGACGATCAGGACACGGTCCGGCAATCGCATCAAGACCTCGATCAATCCGGGTGAGGGCGCCTTCTACGGGCCGAAATTCGAATATGTGCTGAAGGATGCCATCGGCCGCGAATGGCAGTGCGGCACGACGCAGGTCGATTTCAACCTGCCGGAGCGGTTTGGCGCCTTCTATATCGGCTCGGATTCCGAGAAGAAGCAGCCTGTCATGGTTCACCGCGCCATCTGCGGCTCGATGGAGCGCTTCCTCGGCATCCTGATCGAGAACTATTCCGGCCATTTCCCGCTGTGGTTCGCGCCGCTGCAAGTGGTGGTGGCGACGATCACGTCGGATGCCGACGACTATGCGACCGAGGTGGTGGCAAAGCTCAAGGCCGCTGGGCTGTTGGCGGAAGCGGATCTGCGCAACGAGAAGATCAACTACAAGGTCCGCGAGCACAGCCTGGCCAAGGTTCCGGTCATCCTCGTCTGCGGCAAGCGCGAAGCGGAAGAGCAGACGGTCAACATGCGCCGACTGGGCTCGCGCGACCAGGAATCGCTTGGCCTTGACCAGGCGATCGCGCAACTGACCGAGGAAGCCGTCACACCCGACCGCCGGCGCAAACGCGTGGCCTGATTGGCATAATTTCGACCAAATGGCGGTGGAGCGATCCACCGCCATTTTCATATCCCTGTCACGCCTACCTTGTAACGAGCCCCTATGCTCAAGTTGAAATTGCGCGAACGACCCTTTCCCGAGCTTTCCTATGCCAATCCGCGCCAGCCGGCGCTGACGCGCTGGTTCATACATTCGGTCGAAGGCTTGTCGGGCCGCGACCGCTACACAGCACTTTATGATTTCTGGCGCCGCCAGATCGTGCCGACCGGCGAACGCGTGTTCAGCCGCATGCTCGACCTGATCGACGTGCGGGTGCGGACCGCTGATCAGTGGCCACCCGCGCAATTGCCGGACACGCCGCTGGTGATCGTCGCCAATCATCCGTTCGGCATCGGTGACGGTATCGCCGTGCTGTCGCTGGCCGAGCAGCTCGGCCGTCCGTTCCGGGTGATGATCCACAAGGATCTGCTCAAGATCCGCGAGATGGAGCCTTATTCGCTGCCGATCGACTTTTCGGAGACCAAGGATGCGCTGAAGAACAACATGGCCGTGCGCCATGAAGCGGTGCGCCTGTTGAAAGAGGGCGTCACCATCGTGGTATTTCCGGCCGGCGGTGTCGCCACCGCGCCAAAGGGTTTTGGCCGGGCGCGCGATCTGCCGTGGAAGATGTTTCCGGCCCGCCTCGTCCAGGACGCCAGGGCGTCGGTCATCCCGATGCATTTTTCCGGGCAGAACGGCAGGCTGTTCCATCTTGTCAGCGGGCCGATGAACATGGCCGAGCGCGACGGCCGGGTGGCCAAGTTCGTCGGCAAGGCCTCGCTGACGCTGCGCACGTCGCTGCTCATCCACGAATTCGCGCGGCTGTCGGGCAAGGCGATCGACATGCGCGTCGGCGATGTGCTGAGCTGGAGCGAACTGGAGCCGTTGCGCGACCGCAAGGCCTTGCTCGACCGCCTCTATCGCGGCGTGTTCGACCTGGCGCCAGCTTTGCCACGCCACCGGATCCCGTTCCTGCCGGCGCGGACCGAACTGGCGGCTTGATCCTTAAAACGAAGGTTAATCCGCGCCTTCTTCAGGATCCATCGCCGCGGCCTCGGTGGCCAGAACCTCGATTTCCTGGTTCTGCCCGGCCACGACCGTAAAATCCTTCTGGTAGATGCGGTCGCGGTTCTTGGCGATGATGGTGTAGTCGCCCTCGGCCAGCACCATCGAGGCGAAAGCGCCGACGGTTTCCTTGATCGGATCGCCGGACTCGTTGAGCAGTGACCAGGACGTGTCGGCGATCGCCTCGCCACCGGTTTCGCGCACCAACTTCATCGTGATCTCGGCGGCGTGATGCTCGACGGTGGCTTCGGTCAGCTTGCCGGCCTCGACGCGGATGTCGGAGCGAATGACCGCATTGACCGCGCCATAGGTCGAGACGACATGGTAGATGCCGGCGTTGAGCCGCACGACGCTGTTGGGCTCGACATCGGGAATGATCAGCGCGCGGTCGCCATTGGCCTCGGCAGTGCCCTCGTAGATCGAAAAGCGCAGCTTCTTCGGTGGAATGCGCACGCCGCCGGACAGCACGGCGTCGAGCTTGAGGCCGCCGGCATCGAGCACGAGGCTTTCGCGCTTGGCGTCCTTGCCGACAGTGATGCGTTTGGTGGCGCCGGCCCGGCCGTAGGAGGCGTGAACCAGATAGCTGCCGGGTTCGAGCTGGAAGACGGCGGTGCCGCCATGCGAGGAGGCGACCATCGGCAATTTGCCGTTGACGGCTTCCGGCTTGAAGACCCGCCAGACGATGCCGCGCGTGATGTCGGAACCCTTGTCGGTCAACTGGGCAGAGAGTGTGATGGCACCGCCGCCGCTCAGTGCCAGTGACGTCTCGCCTTTCGGCGTCGCGTAGCTCGAAATTCCCGGAAGCTTCAGGTCGCTGACTCCGTCGACATTCTGCGCCATGGCGAACGAAACCGGCGCCATGAACAGCAGGGCGCCGAGCCAGACCAGGAAAAGACGGACAGTCCCCTCAAACATGCCTTGCGTTGAAGCCCATGGCGGTGGCAATTTCAAGGCTTAAGAGTCCGACCGATACGACTCTTCCGTCCGGCGTATCCCGCGCCAATGCCCGAGCCGCCCGAATCCCCGATGGTGCGCTTCAGCTCAAAACAGAATGTCCAGGAGACTTGCGCCCATGGCGTCGCCGATCATCGACTTCCTGCTGACCCGAAACTCCGCACCGATTCCAGATCTGAAGGAGCCGGCGCCGAGCGATGCGGAGATCGCGACAATGATCACTGCTGCCTCCCGGGTGCCCGATCATGGCCGGTTGGAGCCCTGGCGCTTCATCCTCTACCGTGGCGACGCCCGCGTCGAGATCGGCAGGCAACTGGCAGCACTTGCCGAGCAGCGGGAGGGCCCATTGACGGAGGGCCGCCGCAATCAGGAACTGGCGCGGTTCTCGCGCGCACCGCTGGTAATCGGCGTCATATCTGTCCCCAGGGAGAATCCAAAAATCCCGCAATGGGAAATGTTCCTGTCGGGCGGCATGGCGGCGATGAACCTGATGATATCAGCCAACGCGCTGGGCTTTGGCACCAACATGATCAGCAACTGGTATTCGGATGTGCCGGAGGGCAGGGCACTGCTGGGGCTGGCGCCGCAGGAGCGGGTCATCGGCTTCATCCATATCGGCTCCTATGCCGGCCCGGCGCCGGAGCGGCCCCGGCCCGATCCGGCAAAGCTGTACAGTGACTATTCGGGGCCGTGGGTCGGCTGAATGTTCTACGAGCCTTCAAAGGGCCACGGCCTGCCGCACGACCCTTCGAAGGCGATCGTGGCGCCGCGTCCGATCGGCTGGATTTCGACACTGAACAGGGCTGGTGAGATCAACCTCGCGCCATATTCCTTCTTCAATGCCGTTTCGACGCGGCCTTTCATCGTCTGGTTCTCCTCCGAAGGCGAGAAGGACAGCGCCTCCTTCGCCCAGGAAACCGGCGAGTTCGTGGCCAATCTGGTCAGCCGCGATCTCGCGGAGAAGATGAACCGCACGTCGGTCAATGCTCCGCGCGGCGTCAATGAGTTCGTCTATGCCGATCTTGCCATGGCGCCGTCTCGGCTGGTGGCGCCGCCGCGCGTGGCGGCAGCGCCGGCCGCGCTCGAATGCCGGGTGACTGAAGTTTTTCGGCCAAAGGCCTTGGACGGGCCGCCGACAAGTGCCGTCATCGTCGCCGGTGAAGTGGTCGGCGTGCATATCGACGACGCCTTCCTGACGGACGGCCTGTTCGACATCACCAAGGCCGGCAATGTCGCTCGTCTCGGCTATATGGACTATGCCAGCGTCGACGAGGTGTTTTCGATGCGCCGGCCGCGCTGGGACAAGGACTAGATATCAGGCTCGGCCAGCTACCACGCCTTGCCGGCACTCGTTCGCCGCCTGGCGGTCATGACGGTGCGCACATAGCCGGGCTCGCCGATCCGAATGCTTCCATCGGGCAGGCCCAGTATGCGGTCGAGGGCGATCTCGTAGAGCCTGACGCGTTTCTCCAGGACTTCGATCGCGGCCTCCATGTCGGCGTCGCTGCCGCCGGCAATGGCCTTGGCCACGACATCACGCGTGGCCATGCCGAATTGCATGACGATGTCGGCGACACCTTCCGGATCGAAGGTCCTGAAAGTGCCGTCTTCGATTCCTTGCCTGATGACCTTGACCAGCAGCGGTGAAAACGACGCGCTGGCGGCCAGATTGATACGGTGGAAAAGCACCAGATTCTCAGGCCGGAACATCGTCTCGAAAAGAGCCCAAGCTTCCGGCGCGGTTTCGATCTTGGCCCGCCGCGACTGGCTGAGCAGGCCATTCAGGCGGCCAAGCGGGTCGAGGCCGGGATCGTGGAGTATGTCCTGAACCCCAGCCAGCGCCTGTCTTGCAAAGCGATCGGCCAATGCCTCCAGGAGAGCCTCCTTGGAGGGGAAGTAATGATAGAAAGCACCCTTCGAGATGCCGGCGGACGCAATCACGTCATTGAGGCTCGCTTTGTCATAGCCTTGGGTCAGGAACAGGGTCTGGGCATGATCCAGAAGTTCTTCTCGCCTGAGTTCTGGATGCTTGATGACACGGGGCATGACGAACTTTCTGCACGTGATGGCTGCTCCCGTCCAGTCCCGACGTCGGCAGCCAGGGCAACGGATTTCGGGTTAACGGGTCCCTTCGGAGTCTCCGCTTGCGCGTTGGCTGAGCATCAAACGAAAAACCCGCCTGTGCGGCGGGTCACTGGCGCAAATCAGCACCATGGGCAAAAATGTACCATAGCTGAGATCACCGAGTCAAGAAAAAATTCCTATCACGGAGGCTGCCCGGCAAAAGCGGCCAACACAACCGACTGCTGCAAGCCTTTTATTAAGCTGGAGTTCGGAGCCTCGGGTCGAAGGTTCGCTTGAACTATAGACCAGTGGTCTGTATGGTAGACCAATGGTCTAAAATACCAATCATCAGCGGATATCAAGGCAGGTCGATCATGATCGCGAAATTGGTTCTTCAGACATTCGTCTGGTTCGTCGCTATGGGCGCCTTGCTCTTCCTGTCGGCCGGCACGCTGCATTGGCCGGGGGCCTGGGTCTATCTGGTGGGGATGGTGGGCCTCAGTCTCACCTTGGGCGTGGCGCTGGCGAGGCGCGATCCCGGTCTGATGAATGAGCGGCTGAGCTCTCCCATCCAGAAGAATCAGGACGCGGCCGACAAGGTGCTGCTGTCCATACTTCTGCTCGCCATCTTTGGTTCTCAGATATTCATGGGATTCGACGTTCGTTTCGGCTGGTCGGCGGTTCCCGTCTGGGTGCAGGTGGTCGGCGCACTGGTCCTGCTGCTCGGAATCTGGATCTGCTATCTGACGATGCTGGAGAACAGTTTTGCGGCGCCCGTGGTCAAGATCCAGGACGAACGCGGACAACGTGTGATCTCCACCGGGCCTTACAGCTACGTCCGCCATCCGATGTATGCCGGCGCCATCCTCTTCTTCGCCGGCACGGCACTTCTGCTTGGTTCCTGGTGGGGGCTGGCGTCGGTGCTCGTGCTCGTCGTTCTCTTGGCCATCCGCACCTTCATCGAAGAGAAAACGCTTCGCGCCGGTCTGCGCGGCTATGACGACTATGTGGCCCGGGTCCGTTACCGCCTGATTCCATTGGTTTGGTAGCAGGCGCTCAGGCGGAAACACCTGCCGCCTTTGCCCGCGCCAGAAGCCGCTCAGCCAGCCGCAGGTGCGGGCGGTCGAACATCTTGCCGTCGATAGCGACGACGCCGGGGCTTCCCGCTGCCGCGAACGCAGCAACGATTGCCGCCTTTTGTCTCACCGCCTCGGCCGACGGCGTGAAGGCTGCGTTGATGACCGGCACCTGATCGGGGTGGATCGCCATCTTGCCGGTGAAGCCATCGCGTTCGGCCTCGGCGCACTCCGCGGCGAAGGCCGCCATGTCGCGAAAATTCGGGAAGACGGTGTCGATCGCCGCGACCTCCGCCGCACCGGCGGCGAGTATGGTCATGGTGCGAGCGTGACGGAACACGTCCGTGTAGCGGCCATGCTCGTCGCGGGCGCTGCGCGCGCCGAGCGCCGCCGACAGGTCTTCCGCGCCCCAGGTGAGCCCGGCAAGCCGCGCGCTGGTCCCGGCATAGGTTGCCGCCGCCAGCACGCCTGCCGGCGTTTCGGTGATGATCGGCAGGATCTTGATCGCGCCGTCGGCCAGGCCGTTTTCGGCCTCGCGCACCCTGAGTTTTGCCGACAGGTGCTGCACATCCTGGCCGCCGTTCGACTTGGGCAGCATGATGCCGTCGGGTTTCGCCGGAACCAGCGCCGCCAGATCGTTATCCGTCAGCCCGGTCGCGAGGTCATTGACCCTGACATAGATGGCGGAAGTCGTTTGTGCCCTGCGTTCCAGGATGAAGCGCGCCGCTACGCCGCGCGCCAGCGCCTTGTTGTGCGGCGCCACGGAATCCTCGAGGTCGACGATGACCACGTCGGCGCCGGCACCAAAACCCCTTTCCAGCTTCCTCTCGGAGTCACCGGGGACGAACAGCAGCGAGCGCATGATCAGGCCGCCTTCTTCAGCATCATGGCTTGCCTGGTGCATTTGGCGACGAGATCGCCATGCTGGTTGTAGGCGCGATGCTCGAATTCGACGATGCCGCGATCGGGCTTCGACCTGGACTCGCGCACCGAGATGACTGTCGTTTCGACGCGAACGGTATCGCCATGGAAGACCGGATGCGGAAACACGGTTTCCTTCATGCCGAGATTGGCCACCGTGGTGCCGACGGTGATGTCATTGACCGAAATGCCGATCATCAGCCCGAGCGTGAACAGCGAATTGACCAGCGGCTTGCCCCATTCGCTCTTGGTGGCGAAATCGAAGTCGATGTGCAGCGGCTGCGGGTTCAGCGTCATCACCGAAAACAGCATGTTGTCGCTTTCGGTAACGGTCTTGCGCAGCGTGTGCTGGAAGACATGGCCGACGACGAACTCTTCGAGATAAAGTCCGGCCATTTCTCTCTCCTCAGGTGCTTGACGGTTGATAGGCGCTGCAAATCAGCCTCGCAAGCCAGTTAATGAACATGGTGAACGGTTCGTAAACCAATTCTGCCTACGGTCGTCAGTGGGGTCGGAACCTTCCGGCAAGGGGCGTAAGCAGGCGGGCATGGTTGTTGTTTCGCATTTCCTGAAATGGATCTACACGGCCAAGGTGTCGGAGCGCGCCGCGGCGGCGAGCGCTCTGGCCCGAGCCTACATCAATTCCGAATTGCCCTTCGAGGACCGCTGCGCCGCAGAGGCGGCGCTGACACTGTTGCTCGACGATGCCTCGTCAAAGGTGCGGCTGGCGATGGCCGAGGCGCTGTCGATGAGCCAACACGCGCCAATGCAGATCATCAGCGTGCTGGCCTCCGACCAGCCGGAAGTCGCCGGCGTGGTGCTGGCGCGCTCGCCGCTGCTCACCGACGCCGACCTGATCAACCGCGTGGCTTCGAGTCCGAAGGCGACGCAAAAACTGATCGCAGACCGGCCGCTCGTCTCGATGGCGCTGTCGGCGGCCATCGCCGAGATCGGCGAGGCGGACGCCTGCGCCGTGCTGCTCGCCAACAGCGGCGCCGACATCGCCTCGCTCAGCTTCCGCCGCATGGCCGAACGGCATGGGCACCTGCCGCTGGTGCGCGAGGCGCTGATATCGGATGTCAGGCTGCCGGCCGACTGCCGGCATATGCTGCTCGTCAAGCTTGGCGAAATGCTGAAAACGTCGCCACTGGTGATGGCGATGATGGGCGCGGCGCGAGCCGACCGCGTCATGCGCGACGCCTGCGTCAAGGCTTCGGTGACGCTGATCGAAGGCACGCGCACGGAAGAACATGCGGCCCTGATCGAGCATCTCAGGCTGCGTGGCGACCTCACCGCGAGCTTCCTCATCCGCACCATCGCGCATGGCAAGGTCGATTTCTTCGGCTCGGCACTGGTTGCGCTCAGCCAGCAGTCCGAACAACGTGTGAGGGCGCTGCTGGCCGGCGGGCACGACGTGGCCTTGCAGGCATTGTTCCGCAGCGCCGGGCTCGCCGGCGCCACGCACGCCATCATCCTGCGTGCGCTGAAGATCTGGCGCGAGGTCGCCAACGGCAAGCGCGTCGCCGGTGTGCAGGAGGTCAGCTGGCTGATGCTCAAGGAAGCGGGCGGTCAATCCGCCGAGGGTGATCTCGCCGCCTTGGTCAAATCGATCCATCTCGACGCGCTGCGCGAGAACGCGCGCGGCCACGCGCTGGCGATAGCGGCCGCCTAGCCTTTATCCCTGGCGAAAAAATCCGGAAAATCCTCCATCGCGGCGGCGATGATGCGCAGCGATGCCGCGATCTGCAGCAATTCCCCGGTACCGTTTCGCTGCGCAATGCTCGCCGAATATTGCCGGGCGACGGTGACGGTTGATGTCTGCGGATCGCCGGGGGCGCGGAAGAGCAGTTCGCGCGCCAGCCCTCTCAGGAAGTTGGCGATCGAAAGCGCGGTCTCGGATGGGATGGCATGGCTTTGGCTCGCATCGCGCAGCCGAAGGACCTCCAGGCCGACGGTGACGGCGGCGACGCCGCCGCCCAGAACCGCATCGCCTTTCTGACCGGCATTCTGCACCAGCGGCATCAATTGGTTGATGCGGTCGTAGGCGAGGCTCTCGAAGGCCGACCGCCTCGGCACCCGCTCATGCAGGCAAAGCCGCGCCAGATCCTCACGCATGGCGCGCACGATGCGGTTGGCCGCGAGCCAAGGATCGGCCGGCAGCACGACGATGAAGACACCGATCGCCAGCAGGATGCCGACCAGGATCGACGCCGAACCGGCGAAGAAGGGTCCGGGATCGTAGGTCATCGCCTGGTGTGGACTGAGGAAGGCGAGAAAGTTGATGGCGAAAGCCGTCGCCACGCCGACATAACGTGGATTGGCCATGGCCAGCGCCGTCGGCACCAGGATCGGCACGACAAACAGCATGAACCAGCCGAAGCCGGGCAGGGCCGGCAATGCGATCTGGCCGACGAGAAAGGCAAACGGCAGCGCCAGAAGCGTTCCCTTGAAGAAACCCCAGGCGACCTGCACAGGGTCGGGGCGAGCAGCAAACAGGCTCGACACGACGGCGACGAGAATGACCGTGCCGGCGGCTTCCGACCATTTCGTCGTCAACCAGAAGGCCGCGACCAGCAGCGTCGCAAGGGCAGCGCGCACCGCGTTGCGCGATGCGCCGGCGTAATCGCGATGCACCACCAGCGCAGGCTGCCTGCTGCCCCTGGCCGGGCGCGTGGCAGGCGCACGCAGGGCATCAAGGCCGCGCAGCACCTGCTTGAGCGCATCGGCGAAATCGGCGGCAATGGTCAGGCGGGTGATCGTGCCGACCCTGTCGTCGCCCTGGTCGGTCGAGGCATCGGGCATTTGCCGGGCCTTGGCCGAGATGGTGTCGAGCCGCGCCACCCAAGGCGTGGTGTCGTCCAGCGCGCCGGGCTTCGCGGCCATTTCACCGACAAGGGCCTGCAACTCCGAACGCACCGGAATGAGCGCCGCATTCTTCGGAGCGGCATGCGAATGCAACGCACGTGCCGCCGACAACGCCGAGAGCAGTTGTCCGATGGTGCGCCGGACCGGATGGGCGCGCGGCGCGAAGCTCGGCGCCTCGAGCCTGGCATAGGCGCGCATCTCGCCGAGCGTCTGGGTATCCGTGACCAGCTTTCGGTGCAGCGCGGACAGCGTTGCCGGGTCGCCGCCGGAGAACGCACCGCCGGCATAGGTGGCAAGATCGAGGATGCAGCGTTTCAGGCGCGAGACGATGGCGTCGCTGGCCAGTTTTGGCAGGATCAGCCGGCTGGTCAGGCCGGCGCAGACGATGCCGAGCACGATCTCGGCACAGCGCGCGACAGCGAGGTCGACGACGAGATGCGGCTGTCCGAAAGCGGGCAGGCCGATGATCATTGCGGTGTAGCCGGCCAGGGCGGCGCCATAGGCTTCCGGATTGCGCAGCAGCGACGAGACGAAGGTGCAGATGCCGATCCAGATGGCAAGCACAGTCACCAGCACCCAGGGGTTGGTGCCGAAAACGGTGGTGATGCCGATCGCGGCGATGCCGCCGACCAGCGTGCCGAGCAGCCGGTAGAAGCCCTTCGCCAGCACCATGCCGGCAACCGGCTGGGCGACGATGAACACCGTCATCATGGCCCATTGCGGATGGTCGAGCTTCAGCGCATAGGCTGCCAGCAGCGCGATCAAGCCGGCTGAAACGGTGCGCAAGGCAAAGATCCAGTCGGAGCGCGTCGGCTGCGTCAACCCGGCTAAACTCGTCTCGAAATAGCCTTTCAGCCGCGTCCTGGTCACATGCTCGTCTCCGCAACTGGAGCCTTGTTATGGACCGGCTGGCGGCTAGATATCCAGCACTTCCGTCTCGGCGAATTCGGCGCGTTCCTGGATGAAGCGGAAGCGGGCCTCCGGCTTCGTGCCCATCAACGCATCGACGGCGTCCTTGGTCGCCGTCTCGGCGTCGATTACATCGATCCTGAGCAGCGTTCGCTTCCTCGGATCCATGGTGGTTTCCTTGAGCTGGGCGGCCATCATCTCGCCCAGACCCTTGAAGCGGCCCAGTTCCACCTTGCCGCGCCCGGTGAATTCGGTGCGCAGGAGCTCGTCCTTGTGGGCGTCGTCTCGGGCATAGGCGACCTTGCCGCCTTGCCTGATCGAGTAAAGCGGCGGCACGGCGAGATAGAGATGGCCGCCACGCACCAGCGCCGGCATCTCCTGGTAGAAGAAGGTGATCAGCAGCGAGGCGATATGGGCGCCGTCGACATCGGCGTCGGTCATGATGATCACGCGGTCGTAGCGCAGATCCTCATCGCGGTACTTCGAACGCGTACCGCAGCCGAGCGCCTGGATCAGGTCTGAAATCTGTTGGTTGGCCGCCAGCTTATCGTTGCCGGCGCTGGCGACGTTGAGGATTTTGCCGCGCAATGGCAGCACGGCCTGGCTGGCGCGGTCGCGCGCCTGCTTGGCCGAGCCGCCGGCCGAGTCGCCTTCGACGATGAACAGTTCTGCACCGGCCGCGGCATTCTGCGTGCAGTCGGCGAGCTTGCCCGGCAGCCGCAGCTTGCGCACCGCGCTCTTGCGCGACACTTCCTTTTCCTGGCGCCGGCGCACCCGCTCGTCGGCGCGTGCGATCACCCATTCGAGCAGCTTCGAGGCTTCCTGCGGATTGTCGGCCAGCCAATGGTCGAACGGATCGCGGATCGCGGTCTCGACAATTCGAATTGCCTCGATCGTCGCCAGCCTGTCCTTGGTCTGTCCGACGAATTCCGGCTCGCGGATGAACACCGACAGCATGCCCGCTGCCGAGATCATGACGTCTTCCGAGGTGACGATCGAGGCGCGCTTGTTGCCGACGAGGTCGGCATAGGCGCGCAGGCCTCGCGTCAGAACGTTGCGGAAGCCGGCCTCGTGGGTGCCGCCTTCGCCGGTCGGGATGGTGTTGCAGTAGGAATTGATGAAGCCGTCGCCGCCGAACCAGGTCACCGCCCATTCGAGCGAGCCGTGGCCGCCTTGTTTCTCGCTCTTGCCGGCGAAAATCTCGCGCGTCACCTGGAAGTCGTCGCCGAGCGATGCCTTGAGATAGTCCTTCAGGCCGCCGGGAAAATGGAATTCCGCCTTGGCCGGCGTCTGGTCTTTTTCCTTGATCAGCGACGGATCGCAGGTCCAGCGGATTTCGACGCCGCCGAACAGATAGGCTTTCGAGCGCGTCATACGGTAGAGCCGCGCCGGTTCGAACGCCGCGCCCTTGCCGAAAATCTGCTCGTCGGGGTGGAAGCGGATCTTTGTGCCGCGCCGGTTGTGGACCTCGCCCAACTGTTCCAGGCCGGTCACGGGAACGCCGCGCGAGAATTTTTGCCGATAGAGTTGCCGTCCCCGCGCGACCTCGACCTCGAGATGGTCCGACAGCGCATTGACCACGGACACGCCGACGCCATGCAGGCCGCCTGATGTCTCGTAAACCTTGGAGTCGAACTTGCCGCCCGAATGCAGCGTCGTCATGATCACTTCAAGCGCCGGCTTCTTGAACTTCGGGTGCGGATCGATCGGGATGCCGCGGCCATTGTCCGTCACGGCGAGATAGCCGTCGGCCGAAAGCTCGACATCGATGAAGGTGGCGTGGCCGGCAACCGCTTCGTCCATCGAATTGTCGATGACCTCGGCGAACAGATGGTGCATCGCCTTGTCGTCGGTACCGCCGATATACATGCCTGGCCGGCGGCGCACCGGCTCCAGCCCTTCCAGCACCTCGATGTCGGCGGCGCTATAGCCCTCGCTGCCGTCCTTGGTCGAGGCAGGACGCTTGGTGGCTTGCACCACCAGTGGATCCGCCGGGCGCGCAGCGGTACGCACCGGCTGCGGCTGCTTGTCCATATTGCCGAAGAGATCGTTGCTGTCGTCCATGCCTGCCATAGGTTCCGGTGCTGCGAATCACCTCGCGATACTGCCACGCTTTTCAGCGCCAAGCGACCGAGGTTCCTGTTCCGTTCGGGGATCTGGGCCCTCTTACCCCAAAACCATTCGATAACCAAGCCGGCGGAAATAGATCCGATACCAACGCCCGGGATTCCTGATTCTTTAACAATGCCGCCTAACGTGAGCCCAACTAAATAAGAAACTGCTGATATCAGGGGTTTAGGCGTGAGGGGCAAGGCCATATCGATGATCGGCATCGCCGCCGTTTTCGGCGCGATCTCGATCTTTGCCGCGGATTTCTGGGTCAAAAGCCAGGCCAAGGCCGATTCCGAAGAGAAGACGTCGTCGATTCCGGCACCTGTCGTGCCGAAGGTCGAATTCAAGACCATTGTGGTGGCGAATGCCCCGTTGCGCTACGGCATGGAGCTCGACCGCGCGCAGCTCAGCGAAATCCCGTGGTCGCAAGAGTCCGTGCCGCAGGGCGCCTTCACCACCATCAATGCGTTGCTCGCCGACGGCAGCCGCGTGGTGCTGTCGCCGATCGAGGTCAACGAACCGGTGCTGCTGACCAAGCTGTCCGGGCCAAATGGCCGCGCGACGCTCTCCAACATGATGACGCCCGGAATGCGGGCGGTGACCATCCGTACCGACGAGATCGCCGGGGTTGGCGGCTTCGTCACGCCGGGCGACCGGGTTGATGTGGTGCTGACACGCGATGCCGGCGAAATCCAGGAAGTGGCCAAGAATGCGCAAGGCGCTGCCGGTTCCACCATCACCTCCGAGATCGTTGTCGCCGATGCCAAGGTGCTGAGCGTCGGGCAGGGCGCCGACGAGCGCCAGACGACGCCGCAGATTTCCAATTCGGTGACAATCGAGGTGACGACGGACGGCGCGCAGAAAGTAGCGCTGGCCCGCACCGTCGGCACGCTCTCGCTGTCGCTTCGGTCCGCCAGCGAAGGCGCTGACGGCAAGAGCGGCGTCACCACCATCTCCTCCTTCGGCGGATCGGTCGCCTCGAATGTGCAGGCCGCGGCCGGCTCGGTGTTCGACGCCGTCACCAAGGAGCCGGAGAAACCGAAGTTCAAGACGGTCATCGTAACGCGCGGCACGAAGGCCGAGGAATACCAGGTTCCTTCGCGGGACCAGAAATAAACCAGTGGGGACTGGGTGAGGGACGGGACAATGTTCGGGCTGTTCATATATCGGGTCATGACGCGGTTGCGCGTTTTGCGCGCCGTGGCTGTCGCGTCTTCGCTGGCCGCTGCGGCGATGCTGGCCTTGGGCGCCTCGGCGGCGAGAGCTGACAACGACGTCGTCTACGTGTCGTCGACCAAGAATGCGTCAATCAAGGTTGCCAAGGGCAAGCCGAAGACGATCATCACCAGTGCTGCCTTCTACCAGATCGTCATCGGCGATCCGGAGATCGCCAACGTCAATCCGCTGACCGACAAATCCTTCTATGTGCTCGGCAACAATCTCGGCACCACCGGGATTGCGCTGTTCGATGAGAAAAAGCAGCTTGTCGGCACCGTCGACATCGAGGTGACGCTCGACACCGACCAACTGGCCAGCACCATTCGCGCCAGCGTGCCGGATGCCAGGATCAAGGTCGGATCGGCCAATGGCCGTGTCGTGCTGTCGGGCGAGGCCGACGATGCCGTCGCCGCCGAAAAGGCAAACAAGATCGCGACGCGCTTTTCCGGTGCCGAGGAGGTGATCAACTCGGTCAACATCTCATCTTCGCAACAGGTCCAGCTCAACGTCCGCTTTGTCGAGATCAACCGCCAGGCGGGCCAGGATCTGGGTGCCAAATACGCCGCCAATTTCGCCTATGGCCTTGGCGGCCGCGACGTCTCGATCGATCCGGGCACAGTGCCGACGGCCGGTACTGGCGAGATCATCGGTCGTCTCCTATCGAACGGCGTATCGATCGATATCGCCATCAAGGCGCTGGAAGAGCGCGGCTTGGCGCGGCGACTGGCCGAGCCGAACCTGATCGCCCGGTCCGGCCAGACGGCGAGCTTCCTCGCCGGCGGCGAGTTCCCGATCCCGGTCTCGGAGGACAACGGCAAGATCTCGGTCAGCTACAAGAAATACGGCGTCAGCCTGGATTTCACGCCGACGGTTCTGAAAGACGGGCTGGTCAGCCTTGATATCGCGCCGGAAGTCTCCTCGATCGATGCGTCGGCCTCCTACAATATCGGGACGATCTCGGTTCCTGGCTTCATCGTGCGGCGTGCCAGGACGTCAGTCGACCTGAAGAACGGCCAGAGCTTCATGATCGCTGGACTGCTGCAGTCGCAAAACGACATCACCACGTCGCGCATTCCGGGCCTCGGCAAGATGCCGGTGCTTGGGGCGCTGTTCTCGTCGAAATCCTATCAGCGGCGCGAGACCGACCTCGTCATCATCGTAACGCCCTATCTGGTCAAGCCGGTCGATCCGTCGAAGAAGCTCGTCGAGCCGACAGATGGCACGCAGCCGGCCAGCAATGCCGACTATTTTCTCAACAACACCGAGGAAGTGAAGGATTCCGATGCCGGTCGCACCGTGGCGCTGGCAGACGGCCGCGTCACTCAACCTGCAGCGGCCGCTTCGGCTGGGCATTTCCTCGACCTGCCGAAGGATTGAAGCCATGCGTCTGGTCTTTGGATCGAGCGTCGCCTTGCTGCTGGCCGGCTTTGCCGCTGGCTGCACCAGCGACGACTATGTGCGCAGCGAAGGGCCAACGGCCGGCGCCGGCAATGCGCAGGCCGCCAACACCGTCATGCAGATGGTCGATCCCTGGAAATACGGGGTCCAGAACACCAGGCTCCTGGTGCCGGCCCAACGAGGCAGTGCCGCGGCTGTCACACCCGATCAGGCGGCCGGTGCCAAGGCGTCGCAGTCGACCACAGGCAACTGATTCAACGGGCAACTGGTCAACGGGCGACCTGACAGGCTGACAGAATGGCAAACGGCATCAAGACCAGGAAGATCCTGCTCGTATCGACCGACAGGACGTTTGCGCAGGACACGCGCACCGCATTTTCCGCCTCCGAGATCATACAGCTCTCGACGGTGGAGAAGAACGTTACCGAGTTGCGCGGTGAGATCCAGGAAGCCGACTTCGGCGCCATCATCGTCGACATGGATGCGGCAAGGCTGGAGGAGGTCGAGTCGCTGCAGCGCATCATGCGTCGGCTGGAGGACAAGGTTCCGGTCGTCGTCGTCACCCAGGAGTTCAACGCGGCCGCGGTGCGTATTCTCGTGCAGCTCAAGGTCGCGGATTTCCTGGTCAAGCCGATCACCACGGCCGATCTGGTGCGCTCCGTGGTACGGGCGCTGCAAGGGCCCGGGCGCGAGGAAAACACCGAGTCGCAAATCTATACCTTCATGCCTGCGGCGGGCGGCGTCGGCACCACGACGCTGGCGCTGCAGACCGCCTTCCAGCTGCATCACTCGGTGACGCGCGGAGCCTCGACCTGCGTCGTCGATCTCAACTTCCAGCAGGGCGCCTGTGCCGAATATCTCGACCTCGAACCGCGTTTCGACATCACCGAGATCGAGAACCAGCCCGAGCGTCTCGACCGCCAACTGCTCGACGTGATGCTGTCCAAGCATGCCAGCGGGCTTTGCGTGCTGGCGGCGCCGGCGCATCCAGCCGAGATGCGCTCGTTCAAGACCGATGTCGTGGTGCGCATGCTGGATCTCGTTTCGGCCTATTTCGACAATGTCGTCATCGACATGCCCCGCACCTGGTTTCCATGGACGGAGACCGTGCTGCTCGGTTCCAACAAGCTCTACATCGTCGCGGAAATGACGGTGCCGTGCCTGCGCCACACCCAGCGGCTGATCCAGGCAGTCTACGAGACGGCCGGCAAGGAAGTGAAGCCGAACGTCATCGTCAACCGTTTCGAACAGAAGATGTTCGATAACGGCATCAAGCAGGCGGACGTCCAGGAAATCCTTGGCGAGCATTTCGTCGGCGGCATCGCCAACAACTACCGGCTGGTGCGCGAAGCAGTCGATCGCGGCGTACCGCTGCACGAGATCGATCCGAACGCCAATGTCGTCAACGATCTGAAGAAGATCATCCTGCCGGAAGAAGCGGTCCCGACCCGGGCGAAATCGCGCTCGCTGTTTGGCATGGGCCGTGGATTGCTGAAGAGGAAAGCCGGATGACCAGCCGCTTCTCCACCCTGCAGAACCGCGATGCGCGTCCGCAGCGCGCGCCTGAGACGACGCCGGTCGCCCATCATGCCGTCGTCATACCAACCAGCCGAAAGGCTTTGCCGGCAAAGCCGGAAGCAGCGCTGGCAAAGAATGCCAACAAGGTGCTCGATGCGCGCGTGCGTATCCACCGGCTGCTGCTCGAAGAGATCAATCTTGTCGCGCTGGAGCGTTTGCCGAAGGATGAGATGCGCCGGCAAGTGCATGACTTCGTTTCGGAAAAGACCAAGCAGGAGCGGATGGCGATCAACACCGTCGAGCTTGACGCGCTGGTCGACGACATCGTCGACGAGATGGTCGGCCTCGGTCCGCTCGAGCCGCTGCTCAAGGATCCCGACATCAACGATATCCTGATCAACGGCCACATGAACTGCTTTGTCGAAAAGAAGGGCAAGCTGCAGCCGGTCCACATTCCGTTCAAGGACGAGGCGCATCTCCTGCGCATCGTCAACAAGATCGTCGCCGCGGTCGGTCGCCGCGTCGACGAATCGCAGCCGATGGTCGATGCCCGCATGCTGGACGGCTCGCGCTTCAACGCGGCCATCCGCCCGGTTGCGGTCGACGGCCCGCTGGTGTCGATCCGCAAATTCTCCAAGAACAAGCTCGGCCTGCATAAACTGGTCGAATTCGGCGCCATCACCCAGAACATGGCCGAAGTGCTGGCGGCGGCCGTGCATGCCCGCAAGACGACGATCATTTCGGGCGGCACCGGCACCGGCAAGACGACCATGCTCAATGCACTGTCGGCCTTCATTCCGGAAGACGAGCGGCTGATCACCATCGAGGACGCGGCCGAGCTCCAGCTGCAGCAGCCGCATGTCGCGCGCATGGAAACGCGGCCGGCCAACATCGAAGGCCATGGCGAGCTGAAGCAGCGCGACCTGGTCAAGAACGCACTGCGCATGCGCCCCGACCGCGTCATCCTCGGCGAGTGCCGCGGCGAGGAGGCTTTCGACATGCTGCAGGCAATGAACACCGGCCACGAAGGGTCGATGGCGACCATCCATGCCAACACGCCGCGCGACGCCATTTCGCGGCTCGAGCAGATGCTTGGCATGACCGGCATGCCGATGACGGTGCAGTCGATCCGCAGCCAGATCGCCAGCGCGCTCGACCTGATCGTCCAACTGACGCGCCTGTCCGACGGCAAGCGCAAGGTGACCAGTGTCGCCGAAGTGACCGGCATGGAAGGCGATGTCATCCAGATGCAGGAGATCTTCCGCTTCGTGCGCACCGGCATGGAGGCCGACGGCAAGATTCTGGGCCACTACGAGGCGACCGGCATCCGGCCGCGCTTCCTCGAGGACCTGCGCGCCATGGGCATCGAGTTTCCCGGACGATATTTCGAACCCGGCCGGCCGCAGGAGTAGCCAAGTGTTCGATGGAATGAGCGCGATCTATGTCGTCTATGCCGCGGCCGCGCTGACCGGCATCCTGATCGCCGAGGCCTGCTACCTGCTTTATGCCGGCCGCAGCGACAAGCGCACCGCCATCAACCGGCGCATGAAGCTGCAGGAAAACAAGATCAGCCAGGAGCAGGTGCTCGTCCAACTGCGCAAGGAGCGCGGCCTTGACGCGGGCACGCCGCTGTTTTCGGCGGACCGGTTTCGCGCGCTGCGAACCCAGTCGGGCATGATCATGCCGCTGTCGAAATTCCTCATGATCACCTGCGGCGTGGCGATGGCGATGGCCTTGGTCGCCATCTGGTACGGCTTGCCGCCGCTGATGGGGTTCGTCCTGTTCGTGGTGCTCATGCCGCTATTGCCGGTGCTGACGCTGCGTTTCAAGCGCAAGCGCCGGCTGAAGCGGTTCGGCATGCAGTTGCCGGAGGCGCTGGAACTGATCACGCGTGGCCTGAAGGCCGGCCATCCGGTGCCGGTGGCGATCGCCATGGTGGCGCGCGAGATGCCCGACCCGATCGGCAGCGAGTTCGGCGTCATCGCCGACGAAGTGACCTACGGATCCGATCTGGTTTCGGCGTTGAACTCGCTGTTCGACCGGGTCGGCCAGGAGGATCTGCCGTTGTTCGTCACCGCCGTCTCGATCCAGACCAGTTCGGGCGGCAATCTGCGCGAGATCCTCGACGGCCTGGCGACGACGATTCGCGAGCGTGGCAAGCTGCGCCGCAAGGTGCGCGCCATTGCGACAGAAGGCCGGATGTCGGCCTACATTCTGACGGCCGTGCCGGCGTTGCTGTTTGCCGCCATCATGGCACTGATGCCGGGCTTCTACAGCGACGTCTGGGGCGAGCCGAAGACCTGGTATCTGCTTGGCGCGTCGATCACCTGGCTGATGCTGGGCAATCTGATGATGTTCAAGATGTCGAATTTCAAGTTCTGACATGCAGGGTTTCATCGAATTCCTCGCCTCGCTTGCGCCGACCTCATTGATGCCGGTGGCCATCCTGCTGCTGGCGGTGGGTGCGGCCGCTGTTGCCTGGCCTGTTGTCATGGCGAAGGGCGATCGCAACGAGGTCATGCGCCGGCTCAGGGTCGACAACGGTCCCGTGGCCGCCAAACCGGAGCCGGTGCAAAAGAAGAATACCGGCATCGTGCGCGAGAAGGCGGTGAAGCGGGCGCAGGAATTCTACGCCAGGAGCGATCCGGAAAATGTCGCGCGGCTGCGCATGAAGCTTATCCAGGCGGGCTACATGGAGCCGCGCGCTGTCGGCACGTTCTTCCTGATCCGGTTCACTGCGATGATCGGCACGGCAATCGGTGTGTTTGTGCTCAACCGCTGGATGGCCAGTCCGGACGCAACGATGGCCAGCCGCTGGACATTCGTCATCCTGTCGGGCGCGGCCGGTTATTTCCTGCCCGGCCTGGTGCTGAGCCAGAAAGTGCGGGAACGCAGGCGTGAGTACCGCAACGGCTTTCCCGATTTCATGGACCTGATGATTGTCTGCTCGGATGCCGGCATGAGCATGGAGGCAGGCATAGAGCGCGTCTCCAAGGAACTTGCCAAGACTTATCCCGCGCTCAGCCAGAACCTGCAGCTGGTGTCGCTGGAGCTGAGGGCCGGGCGCAGCCTCGACGATGCGCTGAAGGCGCTCGCCGATCGCCTCAGCCTGGACGAGGTGCGTTCCTTCGCCACGCTGCTGCAGCAGTCCAAGGAACTCGGCACCAGCCTGTCGGGGGCGCTGCGCGTCTTCTCCGACGACATGCGCCATAAGCGTATGTCGTTGGCCGAGGAAAAGGCGCACGCTCTGCCTGCCAAGATGTCGGTGCCCGTGGTTGTGTGCATCCTGCCGGTGGTGCTGATGATCGCGGCCATTCCAGTCATCGTCAAAATGACGGCGCACTAGCGAGCGCTCTACAAAAGCCCTAGCAAGGGGCTGACAAACCATTGTTCTCGACCGAACCCGGCTTTGCAGGTGAGAAAGTCCATGCTGCTGCGCACCCTCTTCCTTGGCCTTGCCGCGGCCAGCCTGTCGCCCGCCTGGGCCGTGGCCGGCGATTGCGGCGATGCCGCCGCCTTGGTGCAGCAGGCCTATCCCAAAGCTCGAAAGAGCGCCGACGGCACCTCGTTCACGCTCGAACCCCACACCAGCATTGCCCTGACATTCGCGTATGGCGATCCGCCAGGGCTGGCTTGCAAGATCTGGCCCGCCCATGACGACCTGCTGTTGGTCGCAGTGCCGCTGATGGACGGGTCCCAACCCAGCGACTACGCGCATGCCGGCGATATCGAGCTTTTGATTGTCGACAGGAAGAGCCGGCAGGTGCGCCAGCGCCTGCTCCAGCCTGGGCTGATGAATGATGATGCCATCGCCATCCGCCAGGTGGAGCTTGATACCGGCCGCTATGCGCTGGCGCCCGATGTTACTGCCTTTGGCCTGCGCATCGAAATGGCAAACAATTCGCTGCCTAATCCGTTCAGTGAAACCGACCTGCGGCTCTATGCCGTCGATGGCGATTCCCTGAGGATGGTGCTCGATGGCCTGGTCGTGGCCGGCAATGGCGGCGAGGGTGATACCAATTGCGCCGGATCCTTCCATACCAGTCGGGTTAGCCTGGCGATGAGCCCAGCCAAACATCATGGCTACCACGACATAACGGTGGTCGAGCGAATGGATACCGACAATCCGTTGCCCGACAAGGATGGCGAGTGCCAGTCCCATCCCGGCAAGTCCGTGAGCCAAACCTACCGGCTGCGCTATGACGGCAGCCGGTATACGGCTCCTGCGGGGCTCAAAGCCCTGGAGCCGTGAGGACGCCGCTGGCTGCGACTGAAGCACCGCGGCCTGGTGGTTAATGGCTGGTGTGCCCGAAGCCGAATTTTGGCGGCGTTTCGGCACCGAAGTTTAATCGCCGCTGATATATTGTGTTTCCTGAAGAACGACCCGGCAAATCGGGCGATGAGGCAGGGGCATGCGTCACAATAATTTCCCGGCAATGGCCACGATGGCGGCCGTCTTGATGATGTCTGGATGTTCGACGAGTGGCGTCGACACCACCAAGACCACCGCCATCCAACCGGCGGCTAAAGACACCGAAACCTCCGATCTGGCGCAAGGCAAGGCGCAGTTTCGCGACGCCAATTACGGCCTCGCCGAAAAGCACTTCCGCAAGGCCGTCGAGTTGAAGGCCGACAATGCGGAGGCCTGGATGGGGCTCGCGGCTTCCTATGATGAACTCGGCCGCTTCGACTTCGCCGACCGTGCCTACGGCCAGCTTCTGAAAGTCGCCGGTCGCAGGCCGCAGATCGTCAACAATATGGGTTATTCGCAACTGCTGCGCGGCAATCGCAAGAAGGCCAAGGCGCTGCTGCTCGAAGCGAAGGCCGGCATGGCCGATCCCACCGTCGTCAACGCCAACCTCGCTCTCCTGAACAAGGGTTGATCTCGCGTCCAATGGTCCGGTTTCGGGACACGTGCCATCGACGCTTTGTAAACCCTATCTGCAGGTTGCATCGATGGATCGCCTGAAAATCCGTATCTGGGGGCAGCCGCTGACCTAGAATGCAGCGCAACCGCCGACGCTCGAGAGGCCCTTGCCCGATATGCTGGACTTCAGTTCGCTCCTGCTCGCAGCCGCGCTGTCGGGCATATGCCTCAGCGTCACCATGTTTGCGATCTGGTTCACCGCACCCAAGGCAGGTTTCGTGCTGACGGTGGCGTGCGGAATTCTGGTGCTCGTCGCGCATGTGATCCTGTTCTGGCGGTACACCAAGGATCCCGATCCGCTGCTTTGCCAGATCGTGCTTGCGCTGCTCAGCCTGGGGTTCCTGATCCTCTGCTTGTCGGCCATGCAATATCTCGGCGTGCCCGGCTACAGGCGCGCCGTTGCACCGGCGCTTGCTGCCATGACTATCTGTGCCGCTGTCACTTTCCTTGGCTTTGACGGCGTTGGTTTCATCATCACCTACACCACGGTGACGGCGCTGCTGTCGGCGATCGGCGCCATGTTCTGGATCAACGGCAGTCACGATCGCCGCATCCTTCTGGTGGTTTCGTTTCTGAGCGGCACCTGCGCGATGTCGTTTGCGTTTTGCGGCGTGGTTCTGCTGACCAAGGGGCAATGGACGCTCGCGATTGCGCCCGACAATTGGGCCGAACGATTGAATTCCGTCGTGGCGGTGGCCTGCATGACCGGGCTCGGAGCATTGACGCTCTCCCTCCATCATCTGCAGGCGCAGATCGAGCTCAAGGCCGAGACCATGACCGACCCGCTGACAGGGTTGCTGAACCGCCGGGCATTGACGTCGCTTTACGGCGAGCGGAGTTTCGGTCCATTCATGTCCATCGTCATGTTCGACCTCGACCACTTCAAGCGGACGAACGATGTCTACGGTCACCCGGTTGGGGATCAGGTCTTGTGCCGTTTTGCCGCCGTCATCAAGAAATATGCCCGGCCCGGCGTCGACGCTTTTCGCCTTGGCGGCGAGGAGTTCGCAGTCGTCATGTCGCGGATGACGGACGAAAAGGCCTACGATCTCGCCAGCAAGATCGGCGTGGCTTTCGGCGCCGAAATCGTCCCCACCCAGCTCGGCAAATTGCGCAGCACGGTCAGCGGCGGCATCGGCTTTGGCGAGGCAAGCGGCAGCAGCCTCGACAACGTGCTCACCGAGGCAGACGCAGCGCTCTATGCCGCCAAACGCGCCGGACGAAATTGCGTCATCAGCCGCAAGAGGATGGGCAAGGCCGAGCCGATCAAGCCGGCCTTGCGCTCAGCGTAAATTACTCCGCGGCCCCCAGATAGTCGGACAGCGGCGGGCACGAGCAGACCAGGTTGCGGTCGCCGGCGACATTGTCGATGCGTGACACCGGAGGCCAGTACTTGGCTGCCGTGTCGGCGTCGCCGGCCGGATAGGCCGCTTCCAGGCGCGAGTAGGGATGGTTCCACTGGCCGGCCAGCGCCTCGGCGGCGGTGTGCGGCGCGTTGACCAGCGGATTGTCGGCCAAAGGCCATTCGCCCCTGGCGACTTTTGCTGCCTCTGCCGATATGGCGATCATGGCCTCGCAGAAGCGATCGATTTCCCGCTTGGGCTCGGACTCGGTCGGCTCCACCATCAGCGTGCCGGCGACCGGGAACGACATGGTCGGCGCGTGAAAACCATAATCGATCAGTCGCTTGGCGACATCGTCGACACTGATGCCTGCACTCTCCTTGAGCACACGGGTGTCGAGGATGCATTCATGCGCGACGCGTCCCTGCCTGCCCTTGTAGAGCACCGGGAAATGCGCACCGAGCCGCGTTGCGATGTAGTTGGCGGAAAGGATCGCTGTTTCGGTCGCCTGCTTCAGGCCCGAGGCGCCCATCATGCGGATATACATCCAGGTGATCGGCAGGATCGAGGCGCTGCCGAAGGGGGCGGCGGAGACGGCGTGCGCCGAGCCTTCAGTGACATGGCCGGGCAAATACGGCTTCAAATGCGCCTTGACGCCGATCGGCCCGATGCCGGGTCCGCCGCCGCCATGCGGAATGCAGAAGGTCTTGTGCAGGTTCATATGGCAGACATCGGCGCCGATGTCGCCGGGACGGGCAAGCCCGACCAGCGCGTTGAGGTTGGCACCGTCGAAATAGACCTGGCCGCCATGCTCATGGATCAGCGCGCAGAGATCGCGTGCGCCTTCCTCGAACACGCCATGCGTCGAGGGATAGGTGAACATCAGCGCTGCGAGATTTTGCGCATGCTCAGTCGCCTTGGCCTTCATGTCGTCCATGTCGATGTTGCCGTCTTCGGTGCAGCGCACGACGACGACGTTCATGCCGGCCATCGCCGCGCTCGCGGGATTGGTGCCATGCGCCGAGGAGGGGATCAGGCAGACGGTGCGGTGGTTGTCGCCGCGAGAGCGGTGATAGCCGCGGATGGCGAGCAGTCCGGCATATTCGCCTTGGCTGCCGGCATTGGGCTGCAAGGTGACGGCGTCGAAGCCGGTGATCTCCGACAGCCAGCCCGCCAGCTCGCCGATCATGGCACGGTAGCCTGCCGAGTGCGCGGCCGGGGCGAAAGGGTGCAGATTGGCAATGCTCGGCCAGCTCACCGGCATCATCTCGGCGGCGGCGTTGAGCTTCATGGTGCAGGATCCCAGCGGGATCATGGCGCGGTCGAGCGCCAGGTCCTTGTCGGCCAGCCGGCGCAGGAAGCGCATCATCTCGGTTTCCGACTTGTTTTCGCGGAAAACAGGCTGGGTCAGGAACTCCTTGCCGCGCGGCTTGCCGGGCACCGTGCTGTCGGCGGAGGCGCCAGCCTTGGCGCCGAACAGGGCCGCGATTGCGTCGAGATCGGCCTCGGTGGAGGTTTCGTCGAAGGCGATGCCGATGTGGTCGGCATCCACGGCACGCAGCAATCTGCCGCCCTTTTCAGCGGCGGCGGCGATCGAAGCTGCCTTGCCCTTCACCTCGGCCGTCACCGTGTCGAAGCGGCTTGAACCGAGCACGGAGATGTTTGCTGCTTTGAGCCCGGCGGCAAGACGATTGGCCAGCGTGTGGATGCGCCCGGCAATCGCCTGCAGCCCGGCGGGGCCGTGCCAGATGGCATAGGCGGTCGCCATATTGGCGAGCAGCGCCTGCGCGGTGCAGATGTTGGAGGTCGCCTTGTCGCGGCGGATATGCTGCTCACGCGTCTGCAAGGCAAGCCGGTATCCGGGCCGACCCTTGCTGTCGGTGGACTGGCCGACCAGGCGGCCAGGCATCAGCCGCGTCAGCCTGTCGGAGACGGCGCAATAGGCCGCGTGCGGGCCGCCAAAGCCCATCGGCACGCCAAAGCGCTGCATCGGGCCGACGGCGATGTCGGCGCCAAGCTTGGCCGGCGCGTCGGTCAGCGTCAGGCCGAGCGGGTCGGCGATGAAGACGACGAGGGCGCCGGTCGCGTGTGCCTTGTCGATCGCTGCCTTGTGGTCGCCATAGACGCCAAATGTATCCGGCCAGGAGACAAGCAGGGCGGCGGTGTTGTCGTCGATCGTCTCGCCATCGATCTCGATGCCGAGCGGCTCGGCGCGGGTGCGCACCACGTCCAGCGTCTGCGGGTGCGGCGTGCCGGCAAGTGCTACCTTGGTGCGCTTGTCGCGGTGATGGCGCAGCGCAATGCCGACCGCCTCGGCCACGGCGGTTGCTTCATCCAGCAGCGACGCCGATGCCACCGGCAGGCCGGTCAGTTCGGTGACCAGGGTCTGGAAGTTGAACAGCATTTCCAACCGGCCCTGGCTGATCTCGGCCTGATAGGGCGTGTAGGCCGTATACCAGGCCGGGTTCTCGAACAGATTGCGCTGGATAACCGGCGGCACATGGACGCCGTGATAACCGGCGCCGATGAAGCTCTTCAGCACCGTATTCCCGGCCATGACAGCCGAAAGCTCAGCCAGCGCTTCCGCCTCGCTCGCTGGTGCCGGCAGGGCAAGCGGCCGATCGAGCCGGATCGACTTCGGGACGGACTGGCTGATCAGCGTCTCGATCGAGGGCACGCCGATGGCGGCCAGCATGGCTCTGGTATCGTTGAGGCCGGGACCGATATGGCGGGCCGAGAAGGGGTAGGGTGCTGCGGTCATCTCAATAAGTCCTGATATCAACCGATATGGGCTTTGTAGGCGGCCTCATCCATGAGACCGGCGAGCTGGCTTTCGTCGGCAAGCTTCATCTTCCACAGCCAGCCGGCCCCTGTTGCGGCCGAATTGACCAGTGACGGATCCGACGACAGCGTGCCGTTGGCCTCGGTGATCTCGCCGTCGACTGGTGCATAGACATCGGACGCCGCCTTGACGGATTCGACCACGACGGCGGTGTCGCCCTTGGTCAATTTCTTTCCCGTCTCCGGCAGTTCGACGAAGACGAGGTCGCCGAGCTGCTCCTGCGCGTAATCAGTGATGCCGACCGTGGCGATGCCGCCCTCGACGCGGAGCCACTCGTGATCTGATGTGAAATAGGTCGTTGCCATTGAGATCATCCTTTTCGGTAGCGATGCGGTGTGAAGGGCAGGGAGCTGATATCGACTGGGATTCTCGTGCCGCGCACATCGGCGAAAACCCGTATTCCGGGCTTTGCCAGAGGTGTCGAGACATAGCCCATGGCGACCGGATGGCCGGCCGAGGGGCCGAAGCCGCCCGATGTGACATGGCCGGCCGAATTGCCGTCGGCGTCGAAGAGCGCGGCACCGCCACGCACCGGCTGGCGGCCTTCCGGCTTCAAACCGACGCGCTTTTGCGCGGGTCCTCGTTCCACCGCGGCGCGGAGCGCATCGGCGCCGATGAAAGTGCCGGAAGCGCGGATGTCCTTTGGAATTGCCCACATCAAGGCGGCGCTGGCCGGGTCGGTTTCCGGTGTGATGTCCTGGCCATGCAGGCAGAGACCGGCCTCCAGGCGCAGGCTGTCGCGCGCGGCCAGGCCGATCCACAGCGCGCGCTCGTCTCCGAGCAGCTTCGCGACGAGGTCGCGTGCATCGGCCTCCGGCAAGCCGATCTCGAACCCGTCCTCGCCGGTATAGCCCGACCGGCTCATGAACCAGTTCTTGCGCGGTTCGACCCCATGCATGAACAGCAGCGAGCCGGTCTCGATGCCGGCGCGGGAAAGGGCGGCCCAGGCTTCAGGACCCTGGATGGCCAGGAAGACGCGGTCGAGCGGCTCGATCCTGGCGTCGAAATCCGCGGCAAGTGCACGCAAATGCTTTTCGTCGGCTACGGCGTTGCCGGCATTGGCGACCACCATGAACCTGGCATCGCCAAGCCTGGTGACGATCAGGTCGTCGAGGATGCCGCCTGCTTCGTTGAGGAAAAAGGACAGTTTGGATTGCGAGATTTCGAGCCCGCCGGCATCCAGTGGGCAGGCACGGTTGAGCAGTGCCGCCGCTTCCGGTCCGCTGACCTCGAACAGCTTCATGTGCGAGATGTCGAACAGGCCGGCCTGCTCGCGGGTGTGAAGGTGTTCCTTCATGACGCCGGCCGGATAGGTCAGCGGCATCGACCAGCCGGCAAAGGCGCCGAAGCGCGCACCGGCGGCCATATGGATATCTTCAAGGGGAAGGTGTTTTGTGTCGTCGCCCGTCATGTCGTCTCCAGAGTCGCACGCAATCGGTCGCGAATGGCGACCAGTCCGTGCCCCTCTGTCTGAAGCCTGAGAGACTCGCGCAGCCGGAACTCTGTCAGCGGCGCTTACACCTTCGGCGCGGGGGCAAGCCCCGACTTTCCAGAGTGTCTTTCCCGTCTACGGTTCTTTTGCCTGAGAGATTTCGGGCGATTTCCCCTTCGGCGACAGCTCTCGCTGTTCTCTCCCGCAAACAGGTAGGACTCAAGACCCTGAGTCCTCGACGCGCCATCCATAGCTTGCGCGCGACGGCTTGTCACCTGTCAGCAACATCTAAAGCGGGTGCATGTCGTTCTTCAAACCGCGGCACGCTTTCAGGCGACATGCGTTGGCGACAAGTCTTCACTAACCACGCCGTTTGCCGGTTTTTCAAGACACTGCTGATATGTTGGCTTGTGTGACGCTATGGGGCCGGCGCTTGGCGACGGCGGACGGGGACGACAAATGGGCGAATTGATCATGAGCGCGCCGGTGGCCGGGCTGACCTCGAAAAGCCGCATCGCCGCGGAGGACGTGGCGATGTTGCGCCATGAAGTGTTCGGCGACGGCGTCGTGACGCGTGGCGAGGCCGAGGCGCTGTTCGCGCTCGATGGCACGGCGAAGGACAAATGCCAGGAATGGCCGCCCTTCTTCATTGAGGCGGTCACCGACTATATCGTCCACCAGGAAAAGCCGTCGGGCTATATCTCGCAGGACAATGCCGACTGGCTGATCCGCACGATCTCGCGCGACGGCATGGTCGACAGCCGGACCGAACTCGAATTGCTGGTGCATGTGCTGGAACAGGCGAAATCGTCGCCGGCCCAGCTTTGTGTGTATGCGCTGGAGCAGGTGGCGCATGCCGTCATTGACGGCAAGGGGCCGCTGATGCTCGGCGGCGTGCTGGCTCCGGGCCTCGTCGCGCAGGCGGAGGTCGAGCTTTTGCGCCGGATCCTCCATGCCCATGGCGGCGACGGCAACATCGCCATCACGCGCGCCGAGGCCGAGGTGCTGCTCAAGATCAACGAGCGGACTGCTCAAGGACAAAACGATCCGTCCTGGAACGAGCTGTTCGTCAAGGCGATCGCCAATTTCGTCATGTGCTCGGCCGGCTACGAAGCACCGACGCGCGACGTGGCGCTGCGCCATGACGCCTTCCTCGAACATGCCGATCCGGAAATCGGCGGCTTCTTCAGCCGCATGATCTCCGGCGGGCTTGCCGGCATCATGGAGGCCTACCGATCTCCTGGCGACATCGAAGCCGAATGGGAAGCCAAGAACAGGGCGGCCGAGGCCCTGGCCCGCCGTGCCGAGACGATCGATGCCGGCGAAGCCGGCTGGCTGATCGAACATATCGGCGTCGACAGGCCACTTTACGAGAACGAACGCGCGCTGCTGACCCTGATCAAGCACGCCTCGCCGGAAATTCACCCGGCGCTCAGGCCGCTGCTCGACAAGGTTGCCTGACCGGCCAGGGATTGCTTAATCGGTTCCGGGATGCTGGTCAGATCTGATCGACGTCGACGTATATCCGGGCCAGGCCTTCCCGGACGGTCGACATGGCATCGGCGACACTGATGTCGATGTGGTCATGCATGAGCCTTGCGGCCGTGTCGGCATCGCGAGCTACCATGGCTCGGGCGATTTCGCTGTGTTCGGTGTAGGTCGTCGACAGTCGCCGGTGCTTCTCCACTTCGATCTTGCGAACGAAATGGATGCGCGTGTTGATGCCTTCGAGCATGCGCGCCAGTTCGGGATTGCCTGACAGCCTGGCGATGCGGATGTGAAACTCCTCGTCCCTGGCGGTCAGCTCGGCGCTGGAAAACGAGTCGGCGCGCGCCATGGTGAGCGTCCACCAGTCGACGAGCGCGGCGAGCTCTTCATTGGTCGCGCGCTGGATCGCCAGCCTGACGGAGCGCTCCTCAAGCACCGCCCGCACGTCGGAAAGATTGACGACCTCGTCGACATCGAAGCCGCGGCAAAAGAAGCCGCGATTGGTCTGGAAGGTGATGAGTTCCTCCGTGACCAGCCGCTGGAGGGCCTCCCGGATCGGGCTGCGGCTGACATTCAGCCTCGCGGCAAGCGCCACTTCGTTGATGCGCTCGTTCGGCTTGAAGCGATAGTCCATCGCCATGCGACGGATCTCTTCATAGACGCGCGGGCCGGTCTTGATCGGCTTGGATGCCAACGCCGCATCGTCGTCCTGGTTGCTGTGCCTGGTGGGTCGGAGCATGGCGTCGGTCAAGCCTTTGCGGCGCTTGGTTCGGCGAACCGCGCCTGTGTGGGAAGGATACCGTCGAGGGCGATCGGCGCAGCCCGGCCGGCGATCAGTTCGGCGACGATGCGGGCCGATCCATGCGCCATCGTCCATCCAATATGGCCGTGGCCGGTGTTCAGCCAGAGGTTCTTGATGTTGCGCAGGCCGAGGATCGGCAGATTGTCGGGCGTCATGGGTCTCAGGCAGGCCCGCATTTCGGCGCGATCATAGGCGATACCGCGCGGGAACAGGTCCTGCGTGACGCGCTTCATGAAGGCGAAATCCGAAGGCTTGTGGCTGCGATCATAGCCCGCGAATTCCGCGGTGGCGGTGACGCGGATGCGATCGCCCATCGGCGTGATGGCAACGAGATTGTGCTCATCGATGACGGGGAGTTTTGGAGCCAGCGCCGGGTCGACGATGGGAATGGTCAGGGAATATCCTTTGACCGGATAGATCGGCAAACCAAGGCCGATCTTGCGGGCGAGGATCGGGCTTTCGGCGCCGAGACACAGAACGTAGGTGTCGGCCAGAAATTCTCCCTTGTCGGTGACGACCCGGATGATCGCGTCATTCCTGCGTTCGATCCCGACGATCCTCGTGCTTGTCAGGATCTTGCCGCCCCTCGTTTCGACGATGGCCGCCAGCGCGCGCGTGAACTTGGCGGCGTCGCCGGTTTCATCGGTTGGACACATTATGCCGCCGGCAATGCTGCCGCGCGACGAAGCCAGCGCCGGCTCGCGGTCAATGATTTCCTGTGCGTCGACAATGCGGATCTCCTGGCCGTCGGCCTCCAGCAGGCGCATGTTGGCGACGCCCTTGTCGAGCGCCTGACGGCTGCGGTGGAAGTAAAGGATGCCGGCCGAGGTCCTGTCGTATTGGATCGATTCCTCCCTGACGACCGCCTGCAGGACCGATTGGGAATGGACCGCAAGCCGATGTTTGAGGAGGGTGTTGCGACGCGCTTTGGCGGCCGTGCATTCCCTGAGGAAGCGCAGCGACCAGCTGTAGAGATGCGGGTCGGCGGAAAGTTTGAAGCGAAGCGCCTGGTCTTTCAGGAACAGCGACTTCAGCAGGATTTTTGGCGCGGCTGGTGATGACCAGACGAAGGAGTGACCGGGCGCGATCATGCCTGCATTTGCCCAGCTCGCGCCCTCGGCCACCTGCGGTGCCTGCTCGAGAACAGTGACCGCGTGGCCGTCCTTTTGCAACTGATAAGCGGTGGTGATCCCGACCACGCCGCCGCCCAAGATCAATACGCGCATTGCTGTCCCGAAGGGCTGTGTTCCTATTGTCGACAATTCAATAGGAAGACGCCGATCCCTGTCAACGGTGAATGGGTCGGCGACGGACAAGCGATCCGCGCAAGCGCAAAATTCAGGCGTTTACCGGTTCCCAGGATCTGCACAGAGCCCTTGACAGTTTCGGCAATATCGCCGTTTCTATTGTCGACAATTCTGATTGGCATCAGGGAGGGGACTGCGCCATGGACGCCCCGGTTAGCCGCGCCGACGACACGCTTGTCCTCGACAAGGAACACATTCCCTTCAAGACCGATGACGGTATCGGCACGCGCGCCAATCTCGGCCTGCTCGTGCTGCGGACCGACCAGACCATCGAGGATGAATTCCGGTATGCGCTGCCCGCGCGCGACATCGCGCTGTACGAGGCGCGGCTCTACAGCGATGTCGAGATCACACCGGAAAACCTGATGAAAATGTCGGCGGTAATCCCGGCAACGGTGGGACTCTTGCCCGACGTCAAGTTCGATGTGATCGGCTTTGCCTGCACGTCGGGAGCGCTGGTCATCGGCGAGGATAAGGTTGCCGAGCGCGTTCACGAGGTGCTGCCTGGTGTGCAGGTGACCAATCCGGTGACCGCGGCACGCGCCGCGCTGAAGGCCCTGGGGGTCTCGAGGATCGCGCTGCTCACCCCTTACTTGGCGAAAATCAATCATTCGCTGCGGGCATCGCTGATGGCGCGGGGGATGGATATTCCGGTCATGGGCTCCTTCAACGAGGCGGACGACAATGTCGTTGCACGCATCACGCCGGCATCGGTCAAGCAGGCCATCTTGGAAATCGGTGCGTCGAGCGACTGTGATGCGGTGTTCGTTTCCTGCACCAGCATGCGCGTTGCCCGCATCATCGAGGAGGTCGAGAAGGAGTTGGGGAAACCGGTCACCTCCAGCAACCATGCACTTGCCTGGCATATGCTGCGGCTTGGCGGCATTGGCGAGCAGATTGCCGGAAAAGGCGAGCTGTTTCGCCGCTCGCTAGGCTAGCATCTTCAGCGCCGGATTTGCGGTGTGCAGCTCAGATCCCGCCGTACCAGTCATAGCCATTGTCTTCCCAATAGCCGCCCCTGCCACCGCCGACATCGGCAAAGCCGTCGACCAGTTCGATCTTGTAGAGATATTTCGGCATCTTGTAGCCGAGCTGGCGCTCGACGCGAACCCGCAGCGGCGCGCCGTTCTCGACCGGCAGCGGCTTGCCGTTCAGGCCGTAGGCGAGGATCGTCTGCGGGTGACGGGCATCGATGAGGTCGATGGTGCCGTAATATTTGATGTCGCCCGACAGGCTGCGGTCGATCGTGTCGAGGCAATGGAACATGACATAGCGCGCCTGCGGTTTGACCACCGCCTGGTCCAGCACCAGCGACAGCGGCGTGCCGGTCCATTTGGCTATGCAGCTCCAGCCTTCGACGCAGTCATGGCGGGTGATCTGGGTGCGGCTTGGCATGTTCTGGAGCTGCTCGCGGCTGAGCGACAGCGGCTTTTCGACAAGACCCGTCACTTCCAGACGCCAGTCGGCGAAATTGTTGGCGAGCAGGCCCTTGTAGACGTCGTCATCGGGAGCGGTGACGCCGTTCGGCCGCTGCGGCTGGCGGATATCGGCCTCGGTGAATTCCGGCGCCAGCGCACCGCGTCCGGCGAGCAGGCGTTGCGCCCGGTATGTCAGGCCATTGGCGTTTTCGAGGAAACTGCGCAGGCCGCTGCCGACGCTTAGCTGGCTGTCAAAGGCGTCGCAGCCCGACAGCATGATACCGGAAGCGCCAAGGCCGGCAGCGGTCAGGAATTTGCGGCGGCTGATCTCAAACTTCGCCATGTCAGGCACTCCTCTCGGCTGTATTGTCGTTCTGTGCGGGAGGATCGGTGCGGTACCAGCCGGTGATGATCGAGCGCAGCTCGTTGATCGGGCCGGCGGCCAGGATCATCAGGATATGGACGACGAAGAAGGCGACCAGCAGCACCATCACGGTGAAATGGATGGTGCGTGCCGTCTGCCGGCCACCGAGCAGATCGTTGAGGAAAGGCAGCACCGAGTTCATGCTTGGCGACATCGCCAGACCGGTGATGATCATCAGCGGCAGCAGCACGAACAGAACCCCGCCATAGGCCATCTTCTGCAGCGTGTTGTATTCGCGCGTGTGGTGGAATTTGAGCTTGGCGTGGTCGACGATGTCTTGCGGCAACCGCTTCAAATCGTCGAGGCGTGGCGCGAGATCGCGGCGGATGTGACCGTTGACGATGCTGGCGACCAGCCAGACGATCAACGTCGTGGTGAGTATCCAGGCAAAGAAGAAATGGATGACGCGCGCAGTGCCGAGATCATAGTAGGACGGGATGGTCGCCCAGGACGGGAAGGCGCGGGACGTCTCCTGGCCGGCCGGACCCGACCAGCCGAGCACCCCAGTGGTGTTGAAGCGTTTGCCGAAGATCTCCGTGTAGCCGCGCGGACCCGCATCGGAGTTCTCGGCGCCGATGGCGAAGATGGTGTTGTTGTAATCGAAGCCCGATTGCTTGCCGATATAGAGCTGCGGACGGGCATTGAAGATCTGCAGGCCGGACAACAGCATGAAGAACAGCGAGATGGCCCACAGCCAATGCGTCAGCCGCGTCCAGCGCGACTGCCGGTAAATCAGCGTTTTGTCGTTCGACGCCGAAGCGCCTGGATCGGCGGCGGATTGGCTTCTGGCAACGGATTCCATCGTGTTTCGTCTCCCGGCCTCGCGGCATGGCCTGCGCGCTCATTGTCCTCCTGATACGTCGCGATCCAAACCGATGTTTCATCCGATCACGGATTTATTACGGACCGCCCAGGCTGACGGCGAGATTGACGGCAGCGGCGACGATGACCGTGTTGAAGAAAAACGACAGGATCGAGTGGACAAGCACGACACGACGCATATGCGTCGTCGAGATGTTGGTGTCGGCGGTCTGCGCCGTCATGCCGATCACCGTCGAGAAATAGAGGAAGTCCCAACCCTCCGGCCGTTTGTCGCCCGGAAACAGCAGTCCGCCGACCGGGATTTTCTTCCTGGTCTCGGCATCCATCGCATCGCCATCCATCCAGTAGACATGAGCATAATGGAGCGCTGCCATGGCATGGATGGTGAACCAGCCGAGCGGGATCGACAGCAGCGCGAAGAAGAGCTCGATGGGATGGCTTCTGTCCTTCTGATTGATCAGCAGGAACAATGCGACAACGGCAACGCCGACGACGACAAGCGTCACGGCGAAGATGACCAGCACCGGCTGGTCGGTGGCGCGCGCATTCTTGCTCAGATACCTGCCGGTGAACTTCGGCATCTGGGCGACGACGAGAATGACATAGGCGGCAAAGAACGCGTTGGCGCCGATCGAATAGGCAAGCGGAGCGTGCAGCAGCAACGCCACCAGAAGCGCAAAGACGCCGAAGCAGGCAGACACAGCAAACAGCATGTGGCGCTGCATGGGTTTGTCTATCGGAGCTTCGGCGGCCATGGTGGTTCCAGCCCTGGATAGCGCTAATCCGGTGTGGCCGATTTCATGGCACGCCGCAAGATGCGATCGAGTTCGCCCAGAAACCGCGACCGGTCTTGCGGCGCGAAGCTGGCATTGTAGCCCTTGCTTTCGCCGGTCTCGCGCAGATGCTGCTTCAGGTCGCGCATCGCCACCGCCATGCCGATCGTTTCCGGCGTGAAGGGACGTCCGGTTGGCCCAAGCACATGGGCGCCAAGCGCCACCGCGCGGGCGGCCAGCGGAATGTCGGCGGTGATCACAATGTCGTTGGTGCGTGCATTGTCGACGATCCAGTCGTCGGCGGCATCAGCGCCCTTGGAGACCACGACATTGCGGACCATCGGATCGCGCGACGGCCGCAGGCCGCCATTGGAGACGTAGGTGACAACGACGCCATGCCGGTCGGCCACTTTTTCGACCTCGGCCTTGACCGGGCAGGCGTCTGCATCGACGAGAATGGCGGGGAGTTCGCTCATGTTTCTTTTCTCCTCCCATTGTGAACCACGGAGGCCGCGCGCCGGTTGGACCGCGGCCTGCGATCTTCCTCAGTAAACCACGACGCTTCTGATCGATTTGCCCTCATGCATGAGATCGAAACCCTTGTTGATGTCCTCGAGCTTGAGCGTGTGGGTGATCATCGGGTCGATCTGGATCTTGCCGTCCATGTACCAGTCGACGATCTTCGGCACATCGGTGCGGCCGCGCGCGCCGCCGAAGGCGGTGCCCATCCAGGTGCGGCCGGTGACCAGCTGGAACGGCCTGGTCGAGATCTCCTGGCCGGCGCCGGCAACGCCGATGACCACCGACTTGCCCCAGCCGCGATGCGAGGCTTCGAGCGCCTGACGCATGACCTTGGTGCTCCCCGTGCAGTCGAATGTGTAGTCGGCGCCGCCGATCTGGTCGGCGCCACGCTTGGTGATGTTGACGAGGTAGGGCACGACATCGCCGTCGATCTCCTTCGGATTGACGAAATGCGTCATGCCGAAGCGCTCGCCCCACTCCTTCTTGTCGTTGTTCAAATCGACGCCGATGATCATGTCGGCGCCGGCAAGTTTCAGGCCCTGGATGACATTGAGGCCGATGCCGCCGAGGCCGAAGACGACCGCGGTGGCGCCGATCTCGACCTTGGCGGTGTTGATCACGGCACCGATGCCGGTGGTGACGCCGCAGCCGATGTAGCAGATCTTGTCGAAGGGCGCGTCGGGGTTGACCTTGGCCAGTGCGATCTCGGGCAGCACGGTGAAGTTGGAGAAGGTCGAGCAGCCCATATAGTGAAAGATCTTGTCCTTGCCGATCGAGAAGCGCGATGAACCATCGGGCATGAGGCCCTGGCCCTGCGTGGCGCGGATCGCCGTGCAGAGGTTCGTCTTTCTCGACAGGCAGGACGGGCACTGGCGGCATTCCGGCGTATAGAGCGGGATGACGTGGTCGCCCTTCTTGAGCGAGGTGACACCCTTGCCGACATCGACGACGACGCCGGCACCCTCATGGCCGAGGATGGCCGGAAACAGACCTTCCGGATCGGCGCCCGACAGTGTGAATTCGTCGGTGTGGCAAATGCCTGTCGCCTTGATCTCGACCAGCACTTCGCCCTCGCGCGGGCCCTCGAGGTCGACCTCCATGATCTCCAGCGGCTTTCCGGCGGCGACAGCGACAGCGGCGCGGGTTTTCATCAGGCGTCCTCCAATGCGAATTTTTTTCCAAGGTTTCAGGTTTTGCCGACACGATCAACTGGCAGATCAACTGGCAGCTGGCTCCCCGACTGGGCCACAGCGATGAATTGGAATCGCAAGTCGATTGAAAGGCAGTGAATTGCATGGTCGGCTTGACCCTGCAAGCACAGGCCATAAAAGGAACGGCCGACCCGAGGGATGACATTTCGCATGTTCACCAAGATCCTGATCGCCAATCGCGGCGAAATTGCCTGCCGCGTCATCAAGACGGCACGCAAGATGGGCATTGCCACGGTCGCGGTCTATTCGGATGCCGATCGCGACGCCGTGCATGTCGAGATGGCCGACGAGGCGGTGCATATCGGGCCTTCGCCAGCCGCGCTGAGCTATCTCGTCCCTGAAAAGATCATCGCCGCGTGCAAGGAGACGGGAGCCCAGGCCGTGCACCCCGGCTACGGATTCCTGTCCGAGCGGGCGGCCTTCTGTGAGGCGCTGGAAGCGGAAGGCATCATTTTCATCGGCCCGAAGCCCAAGGCGATCAAGGCGATGGGCGACAAGATCGAATCGAAGAAGTTCGCCAACGCCGCCAAGGTTTCCACCGTGCCCGGCTGGCTCGGCGTCATCGAGAATGCCGATCATGCCGAAAAGATCGCCGGCGAAATCGGTTATCCCGTGATGATCAAGGCTTCGGCCGGCGGCGGCGGCAAGGGCATGCGCATCGCCTGGAGCGAAGCCGAAGTGCGCGATGGCTTCGACCGCGCGCGCTCGGAAGCCAAGAGTTCGTTCGGCGACGATCGTCTCTTCATCGAGAAATTCGTCGTCGATCCGCGCCACATCGAAATCCAGGTGCTGGCCGACGCGCATGGCAACGCGCTCTATCTCGGCGAGCGCGAATGCTCGATCCAGCGACGCAACCAGAAGGTCGCCGAAGAGGCGCCGTCGCCATTCCTGGACGCCGCGACACGCAAGGCCATGGGCGAGCAGTCTGTGGCGCTGGCCAAGGCCGTCGACTACCAGAGCGCCGGCACGGTCGAATTCATCGTCGACAAGGACAAGAACTTCTATTTCCTTGAAATGAATACACGATTGCAGGTCGAGCACCCGGTGACGGAGCTCATCACCGGCATCGATCTGGTCGAGCAGATGATCCGCGTCGCCGCCGGCGAAAAGCTTGGCCTGAAGCAAAGCGACATCGAGCTGAACGGCTGGGCGGTGGAAAGCCGGCTCTATGCCGAAGACCCTTACCGCAATTTCCTGCCTTCGATCGGCCGGCTGACCCGCTACCGGCCGCCGGAGGAAGGACAATTCGGCGATGTCGTCATCCGCAACGACACCGGCGTCACCGAAGGCTCCGAAATCTCGATGTTCTACGATCCGATGCTGGCCAAGCTGTGCACCTGGGCGCCGACGCGTCTGGAAGCCATCGATGCCATGTCGGAAGCGCTCGACAGCTTCGTCGTCGACGGAATCGAGCACAACATTCCGTTCCTGGCTGCCTTGATGCAGCATCAGCGTTGGCGGGAAGGGCGGATATCGACCGCTTTCATATCGGAGGAATATCCCGACGGTTTCGCGCCGGTCGTGCCGAACGACGACGAGAAAGCGGTGCTGGCGTCGATCGCGACCGCAGTGGAACTGCTGCGACGTGATCGGCTTGACCGGCTGGGCGGGCGCCTGGCGCCGCATTCGGGAGCGCTGAAGCGCGACTGGGTCGTGAAGATCGATGATGACTATCTGTCGGCGTCCATCATCGAGGGCATGATTTCCATTCCGATGGAAGTCGATCTGTCGATCGCGGGCGGCAAGGCGCTGACCGTTGCATCCGACTGGCGGCCGGGCGATCTGGTCTGGCGCGGTACGGTCGGCAAGCGCAAGGTTACGGCTCAGGTCAGGCCGGTCGCCAATGGCTTTCGCATCGCCTGGAAAGGCATGTCGGTGACCGCGCGCGCCATGCTGCCGCGCACCGCCGAACTGGAAAGGCTGATGCCCGAAAAGGTGGCGCCGGACACGTCGAAGCTGCTGCTTTGCCCGATGCCCGGCCTTGTCGTGTCGATTGCCGTTGCCGAAGGCCAGGAGGTCAAGGCAGGCGAGACATTGGCTGTGGTCGAAGCGATGAAGATGGAAAACGTGCTGCGTGCCGAACGCGACCTTGTCGTCTCCAAACTCAACGCCAAGCCTGGCGACAGCCTGGCTGTCGACGCCGTGATCATGGAGTTTGCTTAGGGCTAGCCGGGCAGGCAGCCTGTGATCAGCAGTGGTTTGTGCTGGACTGGCATCGCGCGGTCCCGGACAATACATCTCCATCGACTCAAGGACCTTCACGCAGCACCATGGCCGACGAAAAACTCCCCCGCGATCCCTTGAAGCGCGAAGCGGCGATTGCTGCGGCGCGGCCGGAGGCCCCGGCGCGGCCCTTCGTCCATTTGCGCGTGCATTCGGCCTATTCGCTGCTGGAAGGCGCCTTGCAGATCGGCAAGGTGGTGGCTCATGCGGTCAAGGACGAAGCCCCGGCCATCGCCGTTACCGACACCAACAACCTGTTCGGCGCGCTCGAATTCGCGCAGAAGGCGGTGAAGGACGGCATCCAGCCGATCATCGGCTGCCAGACGGCGCTCGCCTTTTCCGGCGAAAACAGCGATGGCCAGCGCGACCGCCGACGGCAAGGTCCCGATATGCGGCCGGTCGTCCTGCTTGCCGCGACCGAGGCGGGCTATTCCAATCTGGTCAGGCTGGTCAGCCGCGTCTACCTCGAAACGCCGCCGGGCGAAGCCGTGCACCTGACCACCGAAATGATGGAAGGCTATTGTGACGGGTTGATCTGCCTCAGCGGCGGACCGCGCGGACCGATCGGCACCGCGCTCAAGGAAGATCGCCGCGATCTGGCCGAAGCCCGGCTTTTGACTCTCAAGGATATGTTCGGCGACCGGCTCTATGTCGAGCTTGACCGGGTTTCCGGTTATGATCGCGTGATCGAAAAATCCTCGATCGATCTGGCCTATGCCCATGAACTGCCGCTGGTCGCCACCAACGAGGCGTTCTTTTCCTCTCGCGACGACTATGATGCACATGACGCGCTGATTGCCATTGCCGAGGGATCGGTCGTTGCCGCCGACAACCGCCGCCGGCTGTCGCCCGACAATTTCCTGCGCAGCCAGGCCGATATGGCAAGGCTCTTTGCCGACCTGCCGGAGGCGATCGACAACACTGTCGAGATCGCGCTGCGCTGCTCCTATTACCCGAAGAACCGCAATCCGATCCTGCCGCGCTTCACCGGCGGCGATGTCGCCGACAATGACGCCGCCGTGCAGGCGGAAGCCGACGAACTGGCCCGCCAGGCCCATGAGGGGCTCGACGCGCGCCTTGCCATGCATGGCCCGACCGCGGGCTATACGGTCGAGCAATACCGCGAGCGGTTGAACTTCGAGCTTGGCATCATCACCAAGATGAAGTTTCCCGGCTACTTCCTGATCGTTGCCGACTTCATCAAATGGGCCAAGGCGCAAGGAATTCCGGTCGGGCCTGGCCGCGGTTCGGGCGCAGGCTCGCTGGTCGCCTATTCGACCACCATCACCGACATTGATCCGCTGCGCTTCTCGCTGCTGTTCGAGCGCTTTCTCAATCCCGACCGCGTGTCGATGCCCGACTTCGACATCGACTTCTGCCAGGATCGGCGCGAGGAGGTCATCCGCTACGTCCAGCAGAAATACGGCCGCGACCAGGTCGGCCAGATCATTACCTTCGGTACGCTGCAGGCGCGCGCCGTGCTGCGCGACGTCGGCCGCGTCCTGCAGATGCCCTATGGCCAGGTCGACAAGCTCTCCAAGATGGTGCCGCAGAATCCGGCCAATCCGGTCAAGCTCGCCGACGCCATCGCCAACGAGCCACGTTTTGCCGAAGAGGCCGAGAGGGAGCCGATCGTCCAGACGCTGCTCGACATGGCGCAGAAGCTGGAAGGCCTCTACCGCCATGCCTCGACGCACGCCGCCGGCATCGTCATCGGCGACCGGCCGCTCTCGGAGCTGGTGCCGATGTACCGCGATCCGCGCTCGGACATGCCCGTCACCCAGTTCAACATGAAATATGTCGAGCAGGCCGGACTGGTGAAGTTCGACTTCCTCGGCCTGAAGACGCTGACCGTGCTGGAGACGGCGGTGAAGCTGATCCGCCGGCGCGGCATCGAGATCGACCTGGCAACCATCCCGCTCGACGATCCCGAGACCTACGCCATGCTGTCGCGCGGCGAAGTGGTCGGCGTGTTCCAGGTGGAAAGTGCCGGCATGCGCAAGGCGCTGATCGGCATGCGGCCCGACTGCATCGAGGACATCATCGCGCTGGTCGCACTGTATCGACCCGGCCCGATGGAAAACATCCCGACTTACAACGCCCGCAAGCATGGCGAGGAGGAGATGGCCTCGATCCATCCCAAGATCGACCATCTGGTGAAGGAGACGCAAGGCGTCATCGTCTACCAGGAACAGGTGATGCAGATCGCGCAGGAGCTGTCGGGCTACTCGCTCGGCGAAGCCGATCTGCTGCGCCGCGCCATGGGCAAGAAGATTCGCGCCGAGATGGACAAGCAGCGCGAGCGCTTCGTCTCCGGCGCGGTCGAGCGTGGCGTCGGCAAGCCGCAAGCCGACTTCATTTTCGACCTGCTGGCCAAGTTCGCCGACTATGGTTTCAACAAATCGCACGCCGCCGCCTATGCGGTGGTTTCATACCAGACCGCCTATCTCAAGGCGCATTATCCGGTCGAGTTCCTGGCGGCGTCGATGACGCTCGACATGGGCAACACCGACAAGCTCGCCGATTTCCGCCAGGACGCGCTGCGCCTCGGCATCGAGGTGCTGGCGCCGTCGGTGACATCGAGCTTTCGCCCCTTCGAGGTCGGTGAGAACCGCATCTATTATTCGCTGGCAGCGCTCAAGGGCGTCGGCGACGCGGCGGTCGAGCACATCGTTGCCCAGCGTGGCGAAAAGCCGTTCAAGAACCTCGCCGATTTCTGCGAGCGGGTCGATCCCAAGATCGTCGGCAAGCGCGTCTTCGAAAGCCTGATCATGGCCGGCGCGCTCGACTGCTTCGGCCACGACCGCGCGTCGATGATGGCGGGCGTGGAACGCATGATGGGACTGGCGTCGCTGGCGCAGCAGAACGCGGTTTCCGGACAGCACGACATCTTCGGCGCCTCGCTCGGCGCCCAGTCGCAGGCACTCAATCTGCCGGCGACAGAGCCGTGGCTCGCCGCCGACCGGCTGCATCGTGAATTCCAGGTGGTCGGCTTCTACCTCTCGGCCCACCCGCTCGACGAGTACAAGGCGGCCCTGCAGAAGATGCGGGTGCAGACGTGGGCCGAGTTCTCGGCGGCCGTCAAACGCGGTGCCGCCGCCGGCCGTCTGGCCGGCACGGTAACATCCAAACAGGAACGCAAGACGCGCACCGGCAACAAGATGGGCGTCATCGCCTTTTCGGATACGTCAGGCCAGTACGAAGCCGTGCTGTTTTCGGAAGGACTGGCACAGTATCGCGACCTGCTCGAGGCCGGCCGCTCCGTCGTTATCACCGTTGCGGCCGAGGACAGGCCGGAAGGCGTCAATCTGCGCATCAACTCGGTGCAGTCGTTGGAGGATGAGGCAAGTCGCATCCAGAAGGCGCTGCGTATCTTCGTGCGCAACGCCACGCCGATCAACACGCTGGCCGGCCAACTGACCGTCAGGGGCGAAGGCCAGGTCAGTTTCGTGCTGATCAAGGAAGAAGGCGAGGGTGAAATCGAGATAGAGCTGCCGAACCGCTACCGTATCTCGCCGCAGATCGCCTCGGCGATGCGCGCGGTGCCGGGCGTGGTCGAAGTGGAATTGGTGTGACCCCCGCTCTTTTCGGCGCGCGGCAATCAGCCGGGCGGTCGCTGCCGCCAACGCCAGCGCAGTCAGCATGAAGCCGGCGCAGAGGAATGGGTCGCAGGCGGTTTCGGTCTTGGCGCGGCTGCGTGACCGGCTGCGCAAGCTTTATCATGGGCGCACGCCGGCCGCTTTCCGGTTCCAACTGGTGGCCGTCGTCATCGACCTCGCCATCATCGCCTTCTTCATCGCGACGCCGGTTCTCCAGGACAAGCCGTCATTCCTCTGGCTCGACTATTCGGCGGCCGCGCTGGTTGCCGCGGACCTCGCTGCCCGCCTGCTTGCCTCCAAGAACATGCTGCGGCTGATGAAGCAGCCGACGTCGTGGGTCGATGTCTTCATCCTCTTGACGCTGCTGATGCCAACGGCGTTCGCCAATCTCGCCTTCCTGCGCATCCTGCGGCTGTGGTCGCTGTCACGCAGCGGTTCGCTCTGGCGGCATTTCGAGATGCGAGGCCTGCGGCCGTGGCGAGAGGCCAGCCACGCGGTCATCAACCTTTTGACCTTCCTGTTCGTCATCACCGGCTTCGTCTACACGTTCTTCTTTCGCACTGGCGCTGGCCTGGAAAACTATATCGACGCGCTTTATTTCACTGTCGCCACGGTGACGACGACCGGCTTCGGCGACATCGTGCTGCCGGGCATGGCCGGCAAGCTGACGGCAATCGTCACCATGATCATCGGCATATCGCTGTTTGTCAGACTGGCTCAGGCGATCTTCCGGCCAGCCAAGGTGTTGTTTCCCTGTCCGCAGTGCGGCTTGCGGCGGCACGAGCCGGACGCCGTGCATTGCAAGGCCTGCGGCCATCTTCTCAACATACCCGACGAAGGGAACTGACGGCCGGCGGGACTACGACGCCGCCACTTCGGCCGGCTTTATCTGCCTGCGCTGCAGATTGAGCAGATTGCCCATCAGGATCAGCAGCGCGCCGCCGGCGGTGAAGGCGTCGATCTGCTCGCTATAGAGCAGCCAGCCGATCAGTGCCGATAGCGGCACGCGTAGAAAATCCATCGGCGAGACGATGGTCGCGTCGGCATAACCAAGCGCGCGGGCCATACAGAAATGCGACGACATGCCGGTGAAGGCGATCAGCACGATCCATGGCCATAGCTCCAGTGGCGGGTTGCGCCACGTATAGAGTGCCGGGATGAGACCGACCACCGACTGGACAATCAGCATCCAGCAGATGATGCGTACGACGCTGTCCGTCCGGGTCAGCGACTTGACGGTGACCACCGAGATGCCGAAGCATGCCGCGGCGCCCAGCACGACCAGATGTCCAGGATCGACCGAGCCGACACCGGGGCGCACGATGATCACCACGCCGATCAGCCCCAGCGCGATCGCTGCCAACTTCGGCCGGTTCAGCCTTTCGCCCAGAAAGATCACCGCCAGGATAGCTGTCCAGATCGGAGTGGTGAATTCGATCGAGATCAACACGGCCAGCGGAATCAAGGTGAGGGCGTAGAGCCATGCCGCCTGGCCCGTGTAATGGATGACGTTGCGGGCGATATGGGCAACCGGGCGCTGCGTGCGCATGGCTTGAAAGCCGCCACTCATCATCACCAGCGGCAGCAGGATGAAGAAGCCGATCACGGAGCGCAACTCCAGCACTTGGAAGACGTTGAGCTCCGCTGTCGTGGCCCGGCCGGCGACCGTCATGCCAAGGAACGAGGCGATAGACAGCGCCATCCAGAACGCGGCCTTGGGGATCGAGGGGGTGGGTGCCATTCGCGCTATGTCGCAGGCCAGCACCTCTGCCGCAACCGCTAGCCAAGGCATTCTTCTGGGCCAGTCGCGACTGGCTCGATGTTGTAAAACAGTCATGTGGCGGGCGGAACCTGAAACGGTAGGTGGCGTTGAGTCCCGATGGTCAGCCGTGCTCGTGGATCGCCCCGCCTTTTTTCGAAAACGACAAGGAGAGCTTCGATGAGATCCTTCGCGCAATTCGCGCTTACCGGCGGTCTATTGGTTGCGGCAGGCGCAGCACATGCCGACGAGACCCAATTTCTCCAGTCGTTCAAGGGCAATTTCGCCGGCAAGGGCACTGTCCAGGTAACCACGGATGCTCCGAACGTCACCGTATCGTGCAGCTTCAAGTCGAATGCGACCTCAACCTCGCTATCGCTGGATGGAAATTGCCGCGGTCTCATTGTGGTGTCGCGGGCCATCAGCGCCAATCTGAAAGTTACAGGTGCCAAATACAGCGGCACCTATGTCGGCTCTCGCACGGGACCGGCGCAACTCAACGGCAGCCGTTCGGGCAATGCGATCAACCTGGGCATTCGCTGGGCCAAGGAGGTCAATGGCGACCGAAGGGCGCAGATGAAGGTCGAGAAACGCGGCGAGAACGGCATGCGGCTGACCGTCATCGACACCGACCCGAAAACCGGCAAGAGCGTGGTGACGAGCAGGATAGACTTGCAGCGCACCTAATCCTCGAGCGGCTCCGGCGGATGGGCATCGCGGCCCTTGCCGAATGTGTAGCCGGTTTCCACCGCCTTGCGGCCGAACTTGTCGCGCAAGGCATCGATGGCGCCTTCGGCCATGGCGCGCTTGCGCGACTGGATGTCGACCAGATCGGGCGGGTCGGCCTTGTCGTCGTCCGAGAGGTCGCTGACGCCGATGCCGAGCAGCCGATACTTCGTGCCGTCGGTTTCCTTGCGCAGAAGCTCCACCCCAGTCTGAAAGATGCGGTCGGCGAGCCGGGTCGGGTCGCCGAGCTGGCGATTGCGCGTGCGCAGCTTGAAATCCTGGCTCTTCAGTTTCAGCACCACGGTGCGCCCGGCAATGCCTGACTTTTTCAGCCGTGCCGAAACCTTTTCCGAAAGACCCCTGAGAACCGCGATCAGTTCCTCCAGCGACGCGATGTCGGTGTCGAAGGTGGTTTCGGCCGATACGCTCTTGGCGTCCTGATCGGGATCGACGCGGCGGACATCCTCGCCGCGCGAAAGGTGGTAGAGCCGGTCGCCCATCGTGCCATAGCGGCGCATGAGGTCGCCGCGATCCATCTGCTGCAGCTGGCCGATGGTGCGGATGCCGTCACGCTCCAGCGTTGCGTTGAACGCCTTGCCGACACCCCAGATCATGGTCACCGGCTGCGCCGCCAGGAAGCCGACCGCCTCGGCTTCGCCGATGACCGAGAAGCCGCGCGGTTTACGGAAGTCCGACGCTATCTTGGCGAGGAACTTGCAGTAGGACAGGCCGGCCGAAACAGTGATGCCGATCTCCTTCTCGACCGCCAGCGCAAAGCGCGCCAGCACCACAGCGGGTGGCAGGCCGTGCAGTCGTTCGGTGCCGGCGAGGTCGAGAAACGCCTCGTCGATCGACAGTGGCTCGACCAGCGGCGTCAGCGCCTGCATCATGGCGCGCACTTCGCGGCCGACGCGGACGTATTTTTCCATGTTGGGGCTGATGACCACCGCCTCCGGGCAGGCTTCGAGCGCCTTGAACATCGGCATGGCCGAGCGGACCCCCTGGATGCGGGCGATGTAGCATGCGGTGGAGACGACGCCGCGCTTGCCGCCGCCGATGATCAACGGTTTGTCCTTGAGCGCCGGATTGTCGCGCTTTTCGATTGCCGCATAGAAGGCGTCGCAATCGATATGGGCCAGATGCAGCCGGTAAAGCTCGGGATGACGCGCAAGCCGGGGGCTGCCGCAGCGCTCGCAGCGGCGCGTCTGGCTGCGCTGAAGCATCAGGCAGTCGCGGCAAAAACCGTGATCGGGATTGTTGACAGGGGCCGCCATCGCTGCGAACATAAAGAGAACAGAGGCAATGGTACGACAGTGCAAGGCCAGCGACAAGGCTGGCCTGGGGAGAACGCATGAGCACGACCATAGCGCCGCTTGCGCCCGAGCTTTGGGCTGAATTCGAGGACCTCTTCGGCAAGCAAGGTGCCTGCTACGGCTGCTGGTGCACGCATTTCCGGCTGGCGCCGGCGATGCGTCGCGAGAGCAGCCGGGAACGCAACAAGGACCACATCAAGGCGCGCATCGAGGCCGGCCCGCCGCCGGGCCTGCTGGCATTCGAGGACGGTCAGGCGGTTGGCTGGATGCAGATCGGACCGCGCGCCGACGTGCCCGAATGGAACAACCAGGGCAGGGGGTCGGCACCGGTCGATCCTGCCGACGCCACGGATCCGGCCGTCTGGGCCATCTCCTGCTTCTTCATCCGCACCAAGGCGCGCGGCAGGGGCATCACGCATCGCCTCGTCGAAGGCGGCATCGATTTCGCCCGCCTGAACGGTGCACGGCTGCTCGAGGCTTGTCCGATAGATCTGTCTCGCGATTCGCGTTCGATCGGCCTGTTCGTCGGCTCGTCGCGGGTCTTCGAGAAGGCTGGTTTCGAGAGGCTGTTGGAACGCAAGGCCGGTCGGCCGCTGATGCGGCTGGTGCTTTGATCGAGATTGCCTGCCCGGATGCCGTTGTCGATCTCACCTTGCGGTTGCAGCGGTAATTTCATACCAGACGGACAAAGCCTTTCTTCTCGGTCAAACGGAGAATTCGCGTGAACCGTGCCCTGCCATTCGTGTTCCTTCTTGCGTTGAGTGCCCCTGCTCTCAGTCAGACCGTCGACAGTCAGGGTGCGAAGCAATTGTCCGATGACTTGTCCCGCTATGTCGGCAAGCAGGCCATCGACAAAGGCATTTTGAAGGTTTCGCTGGAAGGTGGTGCCTACAAGATCCTGTTCGATTTCAAGGCACTTGCCGCATCATTTCCGGACCAGAAACTGCTGAAGTTCGACTTCGCGCCCTATGCCCTGATGGTCAAGCCGCGCAGCGACGGATCCTGGGATGTCTCGATGGATTTCTCCCAGAGCGCCTCCTTCGAGTTCAACGGACCCGAAGGGCTGCAAAGCACTCAATTTTCGATCAAGGACGGCAAGGGCTCGGGCGTCTACGATCCAAATCTGGCGGCCTTCACCAGCGGCACCAGTTCGATGGCCGGCATGACGATGGCGTCGAAGGATGCCAAGCAGCACATGGAGGCCAGCACCGGCGCTGGCATCGCGACCGTTGCCGCGACCAAGTCGGCGACCGGGGGCGTCGATTTCATAACCTCGCAGAAGGTGTCGAGTTTTGTCGAAGCGATCAATTTCGATGACCCCGAGAGCGGGCTGAAATTCCCGGTCACCGTCAGGTCGCCGGAACTATCGGTCGAAGCCAGCGGCAAGGGCGTGCAGACCAAGCCATTGCTCGATCTCCTGGCATTTGCTGTGGCCAACGAGGACGAGGCGACGCTGAAGGCCAACCAGGCGCAGCTCAAATCGCTTTTGTTCGCCGCCTTACCGCTTTGGCAGCGTATCGACGGGACCTATGGTTTCAAGGATTTCGCGGTGGAAAGCCCGGTCGGCAATTTCGGCGCCACCCAGTTCAGCACCGTGTTCGGCTCCGACGGCGTCGCCCAAAATGGCACGATCACCTACGGCATCAAGGCATCGGGACTGACCGTGCCGACCCAGCTTCTCCCGAGCTGGAGCGTGGGGTTGTTGCCCACCGATGTCGATTTGAACTTTGGCGGCGCCAATATCGATCTCGACAGCATGGCGAAGAAGGCGATCGAAGCCTTTGATCTCAATAAGAATCCGCCGCTGTCTGCCGAATTCGGCGAGCAGCTTAAGGCCGACTTCATGGCCAAGACGCCGAAGGTCGTGCTTGGCCACAGCACCGTGAAGAACAAGGATACGGAGATCGCCCTGGAAGGCGAGATGACATTCCCAGGCGAAAAGCCCGAAGGTAGCGTGACCGTCGATGTCGCCGGCTTCGACAAGCTTGTCGAGGGCCTGCAGGAAGCGGCAAAGTCGGAACCGGAGGTGGCCCAATACGTGCCAGTCGCTCTCATGGCGAAGGGCTTTGGCAAGACGCTGCCCGATGGCCGGCTGGAATGGATCGTCAACGCCAAGGCCGACGGTTCGGTCACCGTCAATGGCGTCATGCTGAAGCCTGCCGATCCGGCCGTGGACGACAGCGTGGACGATGGTGACGGCGACGATGACAGCGGGGACGACAGCGGCGGCGCAGGTGCGAAACTGAACCCCTGAAGGCTGGAGTTTAGAGCCCCAGCGCGCTTGCGATCTTCGGCGCGGCTTCGTGCCAGTCCTGGACGACGACCACATCGTCCGTCACCGGGGGCAGGAATGCGCGCAGCGAATTGTCGGCCATCAGGTGGAACAGTTCGGCGTCGGCGACCGATTCCCGCACCGACGCCAGATTGTGCGGCTGATCGTCGACGAAGACCACCGGTCGGCCGGCCTTGCCGCGAAGCTTGGCCACTGCCGGTCCTTTGGCCATTTCAGTGGTCAGAAGCGGGTAGCTCAGTCCAAGCGCGTCGAGATGGACACGACGCACGGCACGGTGTTTGTGCGGCATGGCCGTCAGCAAGATGATTTCCGCGCGGTCGCCAAGTCCTGCCAGAGCCTCTGCCGCGCCGTCCGTAATGTTTTGCCAATCGGCTTGCGTGTCAAAGAAATCGCCCAGCAGTGCCGTGACTTCGGGCTGTTCGATCAGGCGGCCGCTGGCCGTCTCTGCGATGTTGCCGGTCAGCCGGAACGAGGCCAGCGTCAGGCCATAGCCACGCGTCTTGAGGAAATTCGGAAACGGGCGGATGAATTCGAGCACGACATCGTCGACATCGAGCACCAGCAACGGCCGGTTGTCGGCTGCCAGTTCTTCGATCTGGCGCGCTGTTTCTGGATCATCGCTCATATGGAATGCTCGTGGTTGTCATCGCCCAGCGGCAGCGACCGCAGGGCCTTGCCGACAGCAGCCGGCGGGGTGCCGGTTTCCTCGGCAAAGCGCATCAGCGTCGGCTCGTGGGCGAGGATGAATTGCAGGACACCAGCCAGGAAACCTGGCTCACTGGCGGCTTTGCGGATCGAATGGACCTCTATGCCGGTGATAGCCAGAAAGCGCGGCAAAAGCTCCGGATCGGAGGCGACAAAGCCCAGGGCCTTCACGGCAATCGAATCCGCTTCTTCGCGCATTGACGCTGCGTTTGCCATCACTACCTTCGGTGTGTGGAATGAGTCTCTCCCGCAGTAATGGCAAGAGTTGCTTGCGGCAAGCCATTAGAGCGTGGCGCGCCCTTTGGACGCGCAGGCGACGAGGTGGAATTCGCGCTGTTTTCCAGCCGCGGATTTCCGTTTCGTCAATCATATTGCCGTAAAGTGAAGCAGGGTTTGGTGCGTTCAGACATGGGCGCATGACGGTCGCCTTCGAAGCGGAAGGGCGGCCGGGACGGGATATCGATGCCGAAGAAGGTTATGATCGTCGAGGACAATGAGCTCAACATGAAGCTCTTTCGGGACCTCATCGAGGCAAGCGGTTACGAGACCGTGCGCACCCGCAACGGTCTGGAAGCGCTCGATCTGGCACGCCAGCACCGGCCGGATCTCATCTTGATGGATATCCAATTGCCTGAGGTGTCGGGGCTTGAAGTGACCAAATGGCTGAAGGAGGACGACGAACTGCACGTCATCCCCGTCATTGCCGTGACCGCCTTCGCCATGAAAGGCGACGAGGAACGTATCCGCCAGGGTGGCTGCGAGGCTTATATCTCGAAGCCGATTTCGGTGCCGCGTTTCATCGAAACCATCAAATCCTATCTGGGCGATGCGTGATGTGCCCCTTCAGCCGAGTCGGAGCGTTATGAAATGACTGCGCGGATCCTCGTCGTCGACGATATCCCTGCCAATGTGCGGCTGCTGGAAGTGCGGCTGCTGGCCGAATATTTCGAAGTGTTGACCGCCACCAACGGGCCGGATGCGATCGAGACCTGCGAGAACGGCAAGGTCGATGTCGTGCTGCTCGATGTGATGATGCCTGATATGGACGGCTTCGAGGTCTGTCGGCGGCTGAAGAGCGATCCGGCGACATCGCACATTCCGGTGGTGATGATCACCGCGCTGGACCAGGTTTCCGACCGCGTCCGCGGGCTTGAGGCCGGCGCCGACGACTTCCTGACCAAGCCGGTCAACGACCTGCAGCTGATGACGCGCGTCAAGAGCCTGGTTCGGCTGAAGTCGCTGACCGACGAGTTGCGGCTGCGCGCCTCGACGACGCGCAATATCGGCATCGGGGAGTTGCTCAGCCGCAATTTCGCATCCGAGGACACGACGCCGAAAGTGCTTTTGATCGACGAGCGCAAAACATCCGTCGAGCGCATCCAGAAGATGCTGCGTGATCGGGCCGACCTCGACGTCACACATGATCCGCATGCCGGTTTCTTCCAGGCCGCCGAGACATCCTATGAATGCGTGATGATCTCGACCGCGTTCGCCGATTTCGATCCGCTGAGGCTCTGTTCGCAGTTGCGCTCGCTCGATCGCACCCGCTTCGTGCCGATTATCCTGCTGGCGGAGGAGGGTGAGGAGGAACGTATCATTCGCGGCCTGGAACTCGGCATCAACGACTATCTCATGCGGCCGATCGACCAGCAGGAACTGACGGCACGGCTGCGCACGCAGGTGCGCCGTAAGCGCTACAACGACCAGCTACGGGCCAGCGTCACCCAGACCATCGAAATGGCGGTGACCGACGGTCTGACCGGGCTGCACAATCGCCGCTATCTGGACAGCCATCTGCAGACGCTGTTCGATCGCGCCGTGGCACGGCGCCGGCCGCTGTCGGTGATGATCACCGACCTCGATCGCTTCAAGGCGATCAACGACGCGCACGGTCATGATGGCGGCGACGAGGTGCTGCGGGAATTCGCACGGCGGCTGCGCAAGAATGTCAGGGGTATCGACCTTGCCTGCCGCTTTGGCGGCGAGGAGTTCGTCGTGGTGATGCCGGATACCGAGGGCGCGGTGGCCGAGAAGGTGGCCGAGCGCATTCGCGCCGAAATTGCCCAGGCGGCTTTCGCCATCGGCCAGGACGGCAAGGCGATCGAAGTCACGGTCAGCGTCGGCGTGTCGTCGGTGCTGAAGGGCGTGGACACGGTGGCGGCGCTGATGAAGCGTGCCGATCTCGCGCTCTACGAAGCCAAAAGCGGCGGCCGCAATCGGGTCGTCGCCAAGGCGGCGTAGTGATCCAGCCCCGATTATCCAGTCAACCCGACAGGGTTACCCGTTTACCTTAATCCAAGCGATTCGCGAGCCTTGGTTAAGAAACTGTTGATTTTCATAAGCTCTTGCGCGACTGTGCAGGCCAAGACGAAGCCGGCACGAGGATAGACCGCCGGCTCCGGTCCCTGGGAATACCCCATGATGCTCAGGTCCGCCGCATCTCCTGGGTCCGTGGGGTCGGCCGGCCGGCGCTGGCACATAGTGGCCTCCTCGTACCGCTGCCAAACGCCGACCGGCCCCCTTCTTTCCAATGAACATCAGAGCTCCGTGCCAAAGCACGGAAGACTCTGGGTTTTGCGCCTGAAAATCTGGATATCGTTACGGGAAACTGCCCCGAGCGCTTGTTCCGCGGCAACCAACAGGGGGAACAATACCGTTCCCTTCCATTTCATACATATGGCGCACAAGGGGCTTGCGGCAAGACCCGGCTCCTCCCGTAAAACCGACCCGAACCAAGGTGCGGAAAACGGGAGTGACGACAATGGTTTCAGATCATGCGGTGGTGATCGCCGGGGGTGGTCCGACGGGATTGATGCTGGCGGGCGAACTGGCGCTAGCAGGCGTCGACGTTGCCATTGTCGAAAGGCGGCTGGATCAGAAACTTGCCGGCCTGCGCGCAGGCGGCCTCCATGCACGCACCATCGAGGTGCTCGACCAGCGCGGAATTGCCGATCGGTTCCTCTCGCAGGGCCAAGTGAGCCCGGCCGTAGGTTTTCACATGATCCGCCTGGACATCAGCGATTTCCCAACCCGGCACAATTACCTGTTGGCGTTGCGGCAGAACCACATCGAGCGCATCCTGGCCGACTGGGTCGGCGAGTTGAAGGTGCCGATCTATCGTGAACACGAGGTTGCGGGGTTTATCCAGGACGACAGCGGCGTCGACGTCGAACTGTCCACCGGTCACCGCCTGAGGGCCGCATATCTGGTCGGCTGCGACGGAGGCCGCAGCACCATTCGCAAGGCGGCCGGTATCGAGTTCGCCGGATGGGATCCGACGATGAGCTGGATGATTGCCGAGGTCGAAATGTCGGAAGAACCGCCATGGGGCTTCCGCAGCAACGCCTCCGGAATTCATGCCCTGGGTAAGATCGAGGACGGCAAGAAGGTTGGCGTCGTGCTGACGGAGCCCCGCCTGGAGGCGCGCGGCGAACCGACGCTACGCGAGCTCAGCGAGGCGCTGGCTGCCATCTATGGCACCGATTTCGCGGTCCACAGCCCGACCTGGCTCTCCCGCTTCACCGACATGACGCGCCAGGCTGCCGCATATCGCGACAGACGCGTGCTGCTGGCCGGCGATGCCGCCCACGTCCATCCGCCGATGGGTGGACAGGGCCTCAACATCGGCGTGCAGGATGCGGTGAACCTTGGATGGAAGCTGGCCCAGGTCATCAAGGGGATATCGCCGGAAAGCCTTCTCGACAGCTATCATGCCGAGCGCCATCCTGTTGCCGCCCGCGTGTTGCGTAACACGATGGCGCAGGTCGCGCTTCGCCGCACGGATGATCGCAGCAAGGCCTTGGCCGACACCGTTGCCGAGTTGCTCGGCATGGATGAACCCCGCAAAAAGATCGCAGCCGAGATGTCCGGCCTGTGTGTCCACTACGACCTCGGCGAGGGGCACCCGCTGCTTGGGCGGCGAATGCCCGATCTCGATCTGACCACCGCCGGCGGACCGTTGCGGGTCTTCACCTTGCTGCACGACGCGCGGCCCGTGCTGCTCAACCTCGGTGAGCCCGGCAGACTGGACATCGCGCCCTGGGCAGAACGGGTCCGGCAGATCGACGCCGGTTACGCCGGTATCTGGGACCTCCCGGCTCTCGGGAGTGTCGTTGCGCCCGACGCGGTCTTGATCCGGCCCGATGGTTATGTGGCTTGGGCCGGGGCGGGAGCCCAACGGGGCCTTGTGGACGCGCTGACCACCTGGTTCGGGCCGCCTGCTGCCGCAGGTTAGCAGACGCGATCGCGCGACCGCCTTGAGAATATTGCGTCGCTTCCTCCGACAGTGCTCCTGACAGTTGGTTGACAGGAGTTTTCAACTATGCAGAATTGGTTGGACCATTGGACCACTCGGAGGAAATGTGGACCAGAACAGCCTGCCACCCATTCAAATCACGGCGCGCGACGACGCCGTGTTGAAGGCGTTGGTGGGATTTGTTCGCGCCGAAGCCCTGCAACTGGGCGACAGACTCCCAACCGAACGCATTCTGGCCGAGCGGCTGAAGGTCAGCCGCAACACCGTGCGCGAGGCTCTGACACGCTGGGAAGGGCTCGGCCTCGTCGAACGCCGGCAAGGCAGCGGCACCTATCTCAAGGCGGCTGTTTCGCCTGATATGCTGCACATGCCGCTGACACTGGCCGGCGGCAATGATTTCACCAGCCTGATGCAGACGCTGGAGATCCGCCGCGCGCTGGAGGCGGAGGCAGCAGCCCTTTGCGCCGAACGCGCCAGCCAAGCCGATATTGCCGAGATCGCACGCAAGCTCGACATCATGGAACAGGCGTTCCGCACGCGCGAGGGCATGTCGTCGGAAGAGGATTGGGAGTTCCACCAGGCGATCTACCGGGTCTCGGGCAATCCGCTGTTCGAGCAGATCATCGCCGCCATGCATGAGCTGTTTCACCGCTTCTGGGAGCATCCGCTCGGCGTGCGTGACTTCGGCCACGCCAGCTTTCCCTACCACCGGACCATCTACGAACGCATTGCTGCCCGCGATCCGCAGGGCGCTCGCGCCGAGGCGCTCAAGCTGATCGCCACCGTCGAGGATGACCTCAAGCGCGGCGCGGCCAAACTCAAACTCTCGAGCCAGACATGAACGAGCATCCATCAGGTTTCGATTACGACTATCTCACCGAAGCGGCGACGCTTTTGGCGCATGACGAACCGTTCCCCGGCGGTGCGGTGGTGCCGCCGATCTACCAGACCTCGCTGTTCACCTTCGCCAACTATGCCGAGATGGCCGAAACCTTTGCCGGCAAACGAAGGCAGCCGATCTATTCGCGCGGCGACAATCCCACGGTGATGGAGTTCGAGGCGCGCGTGGCAGCGCTCGAGGGCGCAGAAGCCGCGCGCGGCTTTTCCAGTGGCATGGCGGCGATCAGCGCCACGGTGCTTGCGTTCGTCGGTGCGGGCGAGCGCATCGTGGCGGTGCGCAATTGCTATGGCGATGCCTACCGTTTGTTCGAGCGGCTATTGCCGCGGCTCAACATCAAGGTCGATTATGTCGACGGCTCCGACCCGGATGCGGTCGCGGCGGCACTTCCCGGCGCCAAGCTGCTTTATCTGGAAAGCCCGACCTCGATGATGTTCGAGCTGCAGGACATCGCGCATCTGACACGGTTGGCCAAGGAACAGGGCATCGTCACCACGATCGACAATTCCTGGGCGACGCCGGTGTTCCAGAAGCCGATCACGCATGGCGTCGACCTGGTGCTGCATTCGGCCTCGAAATACCTTGGCGGCCACAGCGATACGGTCGCGGGCGTCGTGGCGGGTTCGGCTGCCCACATCAAGCACATCAACGAGCAGACCTATTCCTATCTCGGCGGCAAGCTGTCACCGTTCGAGGCGTGGCTTTTGCTGCGCGGCCTGCGCACGCTGCCGCTGCGCCTGCCGCACCACATGAAGAGCGGCCTGACCATCGCCGAACGGCTGAAGGCGCATGCCGCTGTCGAGCGGGTCAACCATCCCGTCTATTCGAACCACCCGGGCAAGGCAACGCTGGCCGGCTATGCCGGTCTGTTCTCCTTCGAGGTGACGGACGATATCGACATCCCCGTCTTCGTCGACGCGCTGAAATATTTCCGCATCGGCGTCAGTTGGGGCGGGCATGAAAGCCTGGTCGTGCCGGCCAAGGCGTCGCTGGAGCAGACGCCGGGCCTGAATTCGATGGCGCGCTTCGGCGTCAGCCCCCGAACCATCCGCTTCAATGTCGGATTGGAGAGTGTCGAAGACCTGTGGGCTGACGTCGCCCAAGCCTTCGAAAAAGCCAGAAAATAACAAGCGGGTTCAAAATGGGAGTCTTGAACATGAAAAAACTGACCGTCATGCTTGCCACCGTTGCGGGACTGGCGATTTCCGCCGGAAATGCTGTGGCCGATTCGACCCTGAAAATGGTCGAAGTCATCACCAGCCCGCCACGCACCGAATTCCTGAAGAAGCAGATCGCGGAGTTCGAAACGGCCAATCCAGGCATCAAGGTCGAGCTGATCTCGCTGCCCTGGGGGCAGGCGTTCGAGAAATTCCTGACCATGGTGCAGGCCGGCGATACGCCCGACGTGGTCGAGATGCCGGAGCGCTGGATGGGCCTCTATGCCAACAATGCCCAACTCGAGGATCTCGGCCCGTATATGGCCAAATGGGATGACGCCAAGACGCTTGGCGACCGCGCGAAACAGTTCGGCTCGACCGTCAACAACACCCAGTTCATGATCCCCTACGGCTACTATGTGAACGCGCTGTTCTGGAACAAGAAACTGTTCAAGGAGGCCGGCCTCGATGGCCCGCCGGCGACGCTTGAAGATTTCGTCGCCGATTCCAAGAAGATTTCCGCGCTCCCGGGCAAGTACGGCTACTGCCTGCGCGGCGGGCCGGGCGCCTTCAATGGCATGCACATGTTCATGAACATCGCCGCCGGCAAGGGCGGTTACTTCAACGAGGACGGCACTTCGACGATCAACGAGGAGGGCTCGGTCAAGGGCCTGCAGATGCTGGCCGACATGTACAAGGACGGACTGGCGCCGAAGGATGCGGTGAGCTGGGGTTTCAACGAAACGGTCACCGGCTTCTATTCCGGCACCTGCGCCATGCTCAACCAGGATCCGGACGCGCTGCTCGGCATCGCCGACAAGATGAGCGCCGACGATTTCGCGGTAGCGCCATTGCCGGTCGGGCCGAGCGGCAAATCCTATCCGACACTCGGCTATGCCGGTTGGGCCATGTTCGCCAACTCGCAGCACAAGGACGACGCCTGGAAGCTGATGGCGACCCTTTTGTCGCCGAAGGACAATCTGGAATGGGCCAAGGAAGTCGGCGTCGTCCCGATCCACAACGGTGCCGACCAAGATCCCCATTTCAAGACCGAGCAGTTCAAGGGCTGGTTCACGGAGCTCAGCGACAGCTCCAAATATGAAATGGTCACCCCGCCGACGCATCTGGAGAACCTCGGCAATTTCGTCGACCAGGTGGCGATCAAGAATTTTCAGGAAGTGCTGCTTGGCCAGAAGACGGCCAAGGACGTCGCCGACCAGTGGGCTGCCTTCCTGACCAAGGAACAGCAGGACTGGCTGGCGAAGAACAAGAAGTAGTTTTTCTTCCCTTCTCGCCGTTCAAGGGGAGAAGGTGTCACGAAGTGACGGATGAGGGGCGGCGCTATGCCTCGATAGGTTCGCGCTGCCCCTCATCTGCCTGCCCGTCATCCGCAGCAGCTGCGGAGGGTGGACCGGCATCTTCTCCCCGTGAACGGGGAGAAGGACGCTGTCCCCGACGCCGTTCCAGGAGCGCCCCCGAGCCAATGACCTACGCCGTGTCCGAAATACGATCCGTCGGCAAGCCGCGTCGCAAGCGGCTATCCCATGCCGCTATCGAGCCATGGCTCTATCTCAGCCCGGCGATCATCCTGCTGGTCGTGGTGCTTCTGGTGCCGCTGGTCATCGGCATCAGCTACTCCTTCCGCAAGTTCTCCGCCTTCAAGTCCGAATATGTCGGGCTCGGCCAGTATCAGGCGATGCTGTCGGATCAGGTGCTGGGCCAGGCGCTGGTCAACACGTTGTGGTGGACGGTCGCCAGCCTTTTCTTCCAGTTCTTCCTCGGCCTTGGCCTGGCGCTTCTGCTCGACAAGCCGTTTCGCGGCCGCAAGGCTGTACAAGCCCTGGTGTTCCTGCCCTGGGCGGTGCCGTCCTTCCTGTCGGGCCTGACCTGGGCCTGGCTGTTCAATCCGATCATCGGCCCGCTGCCGCACTGGCTGTTTGCATTGGGGCTGAAGGCCGAGCCGACCAATGTGCTGTCCGATCCGTCAACCGCCATGTGGGGGCCGATCGTCGCCAATATCTGGTTCGGCATTCCTTTCTTCGCCATCACGCTCCTGGCGGCGCTGAAGTCGATCCCGTCGGAACTGCATGAGGCGGCGGCGATCGACGGCGCTTCGCCCTGGCAGCGCTTCACCAAGGTGACGCTGCCGTTTCTGGCGCCGACCATCGCCATCACCGTGATGTTGCGCACCATCTGGATCGCCACCTTCGCCGACCTGATCTTCGTGATGACGGAGGGCGGGCCAGCCGGCTCGACCAACACTGTGCCGGTTTACATCTATGTCAGCGCCTTCAAATCGCTGGACAAGGGCTATGCCTCGGCGGTGGCCGTGCTGCTATTGGTCCTGCTCATTGCCTATGCGATTGCGCTGATCGGTATCCGCCGCACCCTTGTGAGGCACGTCTGATGATCGCAGGACGCACAGCCTCGCAGCGCTTCTTCGGCGGCATCGGCCTCTACGCGGCAATCGCGGCTTACGTGCTCTTTGCCTTGTTCCCGATCTACTGGACGCTGAAGATCTCGGTCACGCCGGAGCGGCTGCTTTATTCCGAAGGCATCACCTTCTGGCCGTCGCACATGACGCTGCAGAACTTCGTAACCGTGCTCGAGGCCACCGATTTCCCGCGCTATTTCCTCAACAGCGTCATCGTCTCGGTATCGACGGCGGCACTGGTGACAATCATCGCCACGCTTGCCGGCTATGCCATGTCGCGCTTCACCTTTCGCGGCAAGGCAGCACTGGCGCTGATGTTGCTTTTGACCCAGACCTTTCCGCTGGTGATGGTCATTCCGCCGATCTACCGCGTGATGGGTCAGATCGGACTGATCAACAGCCTGACCGGGCTGATCATCATCTACACCGCCTTCAACACGGCTTTTGCCACCTTCCTCATGCAGTCCTTTTTCGACGGCATTCCCAAGGATCTGGAGGAAGCGGCGATGATCGACGGCTGCACGCGTGCACAGGCGATGCGCAAGGTGATCGTGCCGCTGACGCTGCCGGGCATGGGCGCGACGCTCGGTTTCGTCTTCACCGCCGCCTGGAGCGAGCTTCTGTTCGCGCTAATGCTGATTTCCAGCGACGACCAGAAGACCTTCGCCGTCGGCTTGCTCACCTTCATCGGCAAGTTCGCCGTCGATTGGGGACAGATGATGGCGGCATCCATCCTGGCGTTGATCCCGGTCTGCATCTTCTTCGCCTTCCTGCAACGCTATCTCGTCACCGGCCTGACCGCCGGCGCCGTCAAAGGATAGATCGATGGCCTCTGTTACGCTCGAGAAGGTCCGCAAGGACTATGGCGCCGTCCGCGTCCTGCACGCGGTCGACCTTGAAATCGCCGATGGCGAGTTCGTCGTCCTGGTTGGGCCGTCGGGCTGCGGCAAGTCCACGCTTTTGCGCATGATCGCCGGGCTGGAGGAGGCTTCCGGCGGCGAGATCCGCATTGGCGAGCGGCTGGTCAATGACGTAGCACCCAAGGACCGCGACATCGCCATGGTGTTCCAGTCCTACGCGCTTTATCCGCATATGGACGTGTCGAAGAACATGGGCTTCAGCCTGCTCCTGAAGAAGGCGGAGAAGGCGACGATCGACTCCAGGGTGGACGGCGCCGCCAAGCGGCTCGGGCTCGACACCTTCCTGCAGCGCCTGCCGCGGCAATTGTCCGGCGGCCAGCGCCAGCGCGTCGCCATGGGCCGGGCGATCGTGCGGGACCCCAAGGTCTTCCTGTTCGACGAGCCGCTGTCGAACCTCGACGCCAAGCTGCGCGTCCATATGCGCGCCGAGATCAAGGCGCTGCACCAGCAACTGAAGACGACATCGGTCTATGTCACGCACGACCAGATCGAGGCGATGACCATGGCCGACCGGATCGTCGTCATGCATGACGGGCTGATCCAGCAGGTCGGCGCGCCGCTCGATCTCTACGACCGGCCGGCCAACATGTTCGTTGCGGGTTTCATTGGTTCACCCGGCATGAATTTTCTGCCGGCGACGGTTCGTAAGGGCGCTACGTTGGAGGCCGTACTGGCCGACGGCCAGGCGCTGCGGCTGCCGGAAGGCCTGCCACTGACCCACGGTGACGCCATCACCGTCGGTTTGCGGCCCGAGCATATCAAGCTGGCGGACGAGGGTGCGTTGAAGGGCGAGGTGGGTGTGGTCGAGCCGCTCGGCCTTTCGACGCAGTTCTACGTCAAGCTAGCCAGCCAGCAGCTGTGCGTCTTTGCCATGGGCCGTGCCGGCGTCAAGTCCGGCGACGTGGTGCGGTTGGCGGCCGAACCGGACCAGCTGCATCTGTTCGATGCGAAAAGCGGCGAGCGCATCGGCTGAGGGGACGCAGCCGGGTCGGATGCGGGCAGCCGGATCAGGCGCCGCTATCGGGCGGGACATACACGGTAACGCTACATTTCAATTGGATAAAATAGCGGAACGTCCAAGAGACATTTCCGGAACCTAACAGGATCGCTCGGACCTTTGCGTCTAGGGCGCAAGACCTTAGTCCCGCCGTCTTCTCAAAAGAACGGAGGTCATTTCGCCGCGAACTAGGCCACCGTCGGAGTTAGTCAACACCGACGGTGGCACCTGCAATATGGGCGAGTGGGTTGTGTGCGGATATGGTGTGATCGCGGAAGGCGATTGTAGACCGCTAACCGCGAGGGCTTCTTTTGGACAGCGGCGAGCTGTCCAACGGGTTTTCAGCCGATTTGGCCGATCGCCGCTCCTTCAGCCACAGGGACTTCTTTCTCCTTGCCAGGTTCTCGTCTCGAACGCTGTCTTCGGCGGTCACTCCGCCATGCATCGCGGCAATCACGTAGTCGGCTCTGTTGGTTCGAAAGTCGCCTTTTTGTACGGACATCGTTTTCTCCCAGTGCGAGGCATTTCCCCCCTTTTTGCCTGACGCTGAAACTAACTACCTATCCGTGGTGCAAGTCTACCAATTGGCGATTGTATTAAAACGATACACTCAGATGGCGCGATCGCACGAGAGGAGCCCATCCTGGCGAGGCTTCTTCATTGACCCTGTTGTGATCCTTGCGGGGGTGCCGCGGCGGGAGGTGTCGGAGCCTGCGGTGCGGGTTCCGTGGAAGGCGTGGCGGGGCTGTCAGGCTGAGGTGCAGGCGGTGCGGCCTCTTCCTCAGTCAGAACCTGGTCAGTCCTGGCCTTGATCTCATCGGCCGTCTGCTGGCTTATCAGCCCGTTGCTGACGGCAAAGCCAGCAGCCAGAGCGACAAGGGCTGCAATGATTGCAGCTTTCAACTTCTTCGACATGCATAGGCGCCTTATTCGTGACACCCAACCCACGGCCAAGGGTGCCGCAACCATGGCTAAGGGTCAATCCTTTGGCTGGAGTCTCTGCTCGGATGCAACGAAATCAACTGTTACAAACGAAAAACGCCGCCCATTGGGCGGCGTTTCGGCATTGCGGCGGGAAACCCGGATTACTTGATCTTGGTTTCCTTGAACTCGACGTGCTTCTTGGCGACCGGGTCGTACTTGCGGAACGACAGCTTGTCGGTCTTGGTGCGGCTGTTCTTGCTGGTCACGTAGAAGAAACCGGTGTCGGCGGTCGACAGAAGCTTGATCTTGATGTTTGCGGCTTTGGCCATGATATCAGTCCGTTTGTTCGTGGGGTTTTGGCCGCTGGAGCACGGGGAAACACCCGGACGCGGGAAACTTGGCGCGACACATAAAGAACGCGCCCGGAAAGTCAAGCCCGGTAGGCCTTGCGCGACCCACCAGAGCCGGCTCGGGAGCGGAAATCATGCGGTTTCCGTCGCCGATGCCGCAACCTTCTTCCAGTCTCCGGTCGTGTTCCACCAGCGATTCGGATTGGCGCGGTCGTCCAGCCCCTTGGAACGGCTGGCGAGAATCGGCTGAATGCGGATCACCGGTTCCTGGTAGGAGTGCGCCTGGAAAATCGCCTCGACGACGTGGGCGGCCAGCGCCTGGTCGTCCGGCAGTTCGAAGGAAACCTCGACCGTGCCGGGGCGCCGCCGCAATTCGGTTTCGGCGCCGGCGGCCGCACCGTCAAGCGGCCTGTAGCGTTCGATGCCGTGCGCCGACTGATAGGCATTGCGGTCATATTTGCCCATGGCCAGCGGCGCGATCGCCACCACGGCATCCATGATGCGGTCGACGTCGGCGGCCGGAGCCTGGAAGGTCACGAGCAGAAGCAGTGTCATTCGTAGCGATGTGGTTTCAAAGCCGCTGTCGATCATGGAAGTGTCCTCAAGTGTTTTGGGACACCTTTTTAGCCCTGTGCTCCTGACACGGTTCTGTCAGCAGCCTGTCACCGTGCCGTGCCAAATGCATGGCAGGCCGCAGTCGCGCTACAGCAGGATCTTGCGAACCAACCTGACGGCGACCAAAGCGATATAGGCGGCGAAGAACAGGCCGAGCGACCAGCCGAAGCCGGACGGGCCGAACGCATCCATGCCGATGCCGATCGCCTGCGGGCCGAGCACCATGCCGACGCCGTAGCACAGCACGAAGGCGGCATTGGCCGACGCCAGTTCATGGCCGGAAAGCTGCGAGCCGAGATGGGCAAGGCCGATCGTGTACATGGCAGCGACGCCGCCGCCCCAGACGAACAGAAGCGCGGCCATCAAATGCCAATTCTGGGCGAAGAAGGGCATGAACACGGTGCCGATAAGACCGACCGTCGCGCAGGCAATCAGCAGGTAGCGGCGATCGCTGACGCGGTCGCTGATCATGCCGATCGGGATCTGCAACAACACATTGCCGAGGCCGATCATGGTCAGCAGAAGGGCCGCATCGGCCTCGGAATAGCCGATTCGGCTGCCGTAGATCGGGAACAGCGCAAAGCCGCCGGTTTCCACCGCGCCGAACACCAGCACGGCAGCGGTCGCCGACGGCACCAGCCAGATGTAGCGCAGGAAATTGCTGGTTTCGCCATCCGAGGCGATCGACGGGCTCTCGTTGCGTGCTGCCAGCACGGGTATGGCCGCCAGCGTCACCAACGCGATGATGACGCCGAACGGCCTGAAGCCGGAACTGCCGAGATGAGCGAACAGCCACGGTCCGGCGGCAAAGCCGAGCGACAGGACAGTGGCGTAGATGCCAAGGACAAGGCCGCGCCGGTGCGGCGGCGCCGAGGTGCTGATCCAGAATTCAGACAGGATGAACAGCACCGTCAGCGCAATGTGCAGCACGATGCGCAGTGGAAACCACATCCAGAAATCGGGTGCGAAATGGAAGCCGACAAAGGCCAGCGCGCCGGCGGCGATCATGGCGATCATGGTCCAGGCAACGCCGAAGCGCATGGCGAGCGGGGTCGCCAGCGGCGCACCGGCGATCGAGGCGAGGCCGGCGACGGCGGTGTTGAGGCCGATCATCGAAGCCGAGTGGCCGCGTGTTTCAAGGATGACGCTGAGCAGCGGCATGCCGAGGCCGATGGCGATGCCGACGACGCTGATCGACGAGATCGCCGCCACCATCGGCAGCCAGTGTACGCGCTCGTCGCCCTTTGGTTGGGTATCGACCGTCATGGATGCTGAATACTCTGTCTGTTTGATCTTACGCAATTCGGACGGAAAACCGCGTCACACTTTCCTGGAATTGCTCTAGAGAAGTTCGCGGATGAAGCGGCTGCGGACAAGCCGGTAGAAGGGCACGGGACCGCCTGGACGCAACAGTGGATCATGGGCGAGGCGCTTTTCCAACTCGTCCAGGATCATTCGGGTGATGTCGGGTATGTCGGCTTCCCTGGCCTTGGCAAGCGGCAGCCAGACCAGCTCTTCCAGTTCGTTGGTCGGACCGCCACCGGGCAGTTCGACCGCGACGTCGTCACGCCAGGCGCTGAAGAAGCGGGTGTCGAAGCGGCGCACCCGGTTGGGCGGCGTGATGGCGCGCGCGACGAAGCGCAGCATGTCGAGAGAGGGTTGCACGCCGTGTTCGGCAAAGCCTTGCCAGTCGGATCTGGGGGTTGCGAAAGCACCCTTGCGGCCGATCAGCAGCCCGGCTTCCTCATAGGTCTCTCGGATGGCCGACAGGGCGATGGCGCGGGCTCGTGCGGCGCTTGTGCGCCCCGGCCCGGCGATCAGCTTGGCTTCCTGCTTCGGGTGCAGGGCGGCGACGACCGGTATGCGGCTATCGGCCGGATCGGTGCGGCCGCCGGGAAAGACGAACTTGCCCGGCATGAAGGCGTGGCCGGCATGGCGGCGACCCATCAGAACCAGTACGTCGTCGTCCTTGCGGTCGAGCAGGATGAGGGTTGCCGCGTCGCGCGGGCGAATTGGCCGGTCGCTATGAGCGATCATGCTCCGCTCGATCCTGTCGACTTCCGCCTTGGTCATACCGTCCATGCGCAGGACCTAGCGGAAACTTCTGGCAAGCGAAAGTGGCCTTTCACGGTCGGTATGTTGCGCCAGGCAGCATTCTTGGCTGCGGCCTAGGCTCCGGGATGCGGCTCGATCACGTCGTGCTCCCCGCCGAAGCCGTGCATATAGAAGGCCCATTGCAGTCCGATGACGGCACCCTTGACCGGCTGCAGCAGCGCAACCGACAAAAGGATGGTCAGCGGCACCCAGATGGCGATGTGCTGCCATATGGACAAAGTCGACGTCGCCTCAACGCCCATGAAGGCGCCCAGCACGATGTGGCCGACGATGACGATGACGAGGTAGGCCGGCAGGTCGTCGGCCCGGTGGTGATGCAATTCCTCGCCGCAGACGCCGCATGTGTCGACGGTCTTGGTAAAAGCGCGAAACAGCTTGCCTTCGCCGCAATGCGGGCAGCGGCCGAGCAGGCCGCGCTTCATCGCCGTCCACAGCGGGCGTGCGGCCCGGCCCGAGTGATGTTCTCCGCCGAAAACCTGTTCTTCCATGGCTGTTGTCATCATCGTCTCCTGCCGCGCGAACCCGGTCGCGATTGCGACGCGCGGGCGCGGCCCTTGGCCTTGTGAAACGACCGCTTGGAGCCCGGCAGAGGCTTTGGGTCGGTCAACATCTCGAAGCGCATCGCGCCGGCCATCGGCGCCACCTCGATAAGCCGGACCTCGACGCGGTCCGCGAGTTGGTAGCCTTTGCCAGAGCGTTCTCCGAACAGGGAGCGAGCCGTTTCATCGTATATATAGTAATCGCCGCCCAGAGTTGACACCGGGATGAAACCATCCGCGCCGTACTGCGGCAATTGGACAAATAGTCCTGATTTGGTGACGCCGGAGATGCGGGCATCGAAGCGGTCATCGACGCGTTCGGCGAGATAGGCGGCGATCAGACGGTCGACCGTGTCCCGCTCGGCCGCCATTGCGCGGCGTTCCGTGCCGGAGATCAGCACCGCGACATCTTCGAGCCGTGCCGCTTCGTCCTGCGTCAGCCCACCCGGACCCAGTCCGAGTGCGGCAATAAGTCCGCGATGCACGATCAAATCGGCATAGCGGCGGATCGGCGAGGTGAAATGGGCGTAGCGGCGGAGGTTGAGACCGAAATGGCCGATGTTCTTTGGCGAGTATTCGGCCTGGCTCTGCGATCGCAGCACCACTTCGTTGACAAGGCCTTCATTGTCGGCGCCGCGCACGCGCTCCAAAATGCCGTTGAACTGGCTTGGCTGCATCTGCGCGCCGCGCGCCAGTGACAGGCCCAATGTCTGCAGGAACTCGCGCAGCGATTCCTGCTTGGCGAGCGACGGCGCGTCGTGGACGCGATAGACCAGCTCCTGCTTCTTCGCCTCCAGCGTCTCGGCCGCGGCGACATTGGCCTGGATCATGAATTCTTCGATGAGCTTGTGGGCATCGAGCCGCTCCGGCACGATGACGCGGTCGACGGTGCCGTCCGGCTTGAGTACGATCTTGCGCTCCGGCAGATCGAGTTCGAGCGGCTGGCGGCCATCGCGGCCGCGCTTCAGGATCGCATAGGCGTCCCACAGTGGCTTCAGCACGGTTTCGAGGATCGGGCCTGTCTTGTCGTCCGGCGCGCCGTCGATCACCGCCTGAGCCTGTTGGTAGGCGAGCTTTGCCGCCGACTTCATCATGACGCGATGGAAGGTGTGCCTGAGCTTGCGGCCCTCGGCCGAAAAGATCATGCGCACCGCCAATGCCGGCCGGTCCTGGCCCTCGCGCAGCGAGCAGAGATCGTTGGAGATGCGCTCGGGCAGCATCGGCACGACACGATCCGGGAAATAGACCGAGTTGCCGCGCTTCAGCGCTTCGCGGTCGAGTGCAGTGCCATAGCGCACATAGGCGGCGACGTCGGCGATCGCCACGGTGGCAACCACGCCGCCGGGGTTCTTCTCGTCGAGATCCGGCGTGGCGAAGACGGCGTCGTCATGGTCCTTGGCGTCGGCCGGATCGATGGTGACCAGCGGCAGGTCGCGCCAATCCTCGCGGTGATCCAGCGTCGCCGGCTTGATCGCTTCGGATTCTGCGATGACGTCGGCCGGGAAGATATGCGGAATGTCGTGCGCATGGATGGCGATCATAGAGACCGCCTTTTCGCTGGTCAGAGAGCCCAGCACGTTGAGCACCTTGGCTCTCGGCAAGCCGAAACGGGAGGCTCGCGCCGGCTCGACCTCGACCAGGTCGCCATTCTTGGCGCCGTTCTGGAATTCCTTGTCGACGATCAGTTCGGGCTGGCGCCGTTCCACCGGTTCGATGCGGAAGGTGCCGTCCTGCAGGATGCGAAAGATACCGAGCACGGCATCGGTGCGCTTTTCGAAAATCTTCACCACCCGCCCGGTGTAGGCGGGGCCGCCCAGGGCGACGTTCGTGTCATCGGCGGGAAAGGTCTTGGCCAGCACGCGGTCGCCAATGCCGGGCGCCGGTCCACTGCCACTGCGCGACAGGCGGATGGAAACGATGGGCGGCGGCCCATTGGCTGTGTGTTCGGTTGGGCGCGCCAAGAGCACGCCATCGGCATCGCGGTCGAAAATATCGAGGACCGTGACATGGGGCAGGGCACCGACGCGGGCCAGCCCCTTGCGCTCCTTGGTGAGGACGCCTTCGTCCTGCAGGTCGCGCAAAATATCCTTCAGCCAGATGCGGTCGTCGCCGCGCAGCGCGAACGCCTTGGCGATGTCGCGCTTGCCGGCGCGATCAGGATTTTCGGCAATGTAGCGCAGGATTTCGTCACGCGACGGCCGATAGTCGTCCTTGACCTTGGCCCTGGTGTCGGCGGTGCGCGGATCGCCGTGGGTTCTGCCGGTGATCTTGCGCGCCACGCTGTCCTACCCTTTTTTCTTCGCGGCCGGCTTCTTCGCAGCCGGCTTCTTGGCGGCTACTTTCTTGGTTGCCGGAGCTTTGGCCGCGGCCGCCTTGCGGAACGGCTTTTTGCCGCCGCCGCCCTTGGCTTCCTTCTCGGCAATCAGCGCCAGCGCATCCTCCATCGTCACCGACTGGGGATCCTTGCCCTTGGGCAGCGTAGCATTGACCTTGCCGAAATTCACGTAAGGCCCGTATTTGCCGTCGCGCACGACGATCTTGCCGCCGCCATCGGGGTGGTCGCCGAGCTCCTTGAGCGCAGCGGCCGTGCCGCCATTGCGGCCACCCTTGCCCTTCAGCTGCTTCTCGGCGATCACCGACACGGCGCGGTTGAGGCCGATCGAGAACACGTCCTCGATGCTTTCAAGATTGGCATAGGTGCCGTCATGCAGCACGAACGGGCCGTAACGGCCGAGCCCGGCCGAGATCATCTTGGCCGTTTCCGGATGCTGGCCGACATCGCGCGGCAGCGACAGCAGCGCCAGCGCCTTTTCGTGGTCGATCGACTCTGCCGTCCAGCCCTTGGGCAGGCTGGAGCGCTTGGCTTCTTTGCCGTCGCCGCGTTGCAGATAGGGGCCGAAGCGGCCGCTGCGTAGCGTGATTTCCTCTGACGTATAGGGGTCCTTGCCGATGACCTTGGTGCCGTCTTCGCCGCCGCCATTCTCACCATTGGGGTTGGCGGCATCGCCGAGCTGGCGGGTGAAGGAGCATTCGGGATAGTTGGAGCAGCCGACGAAGGCGCCGAACTTGCCGAGCTTCAGCGACAGATTGCCGGTGCCGCATTTCGGACAGATGCGTGGGTTCGAACCGTCCTCGCGCGCGGGGAACACCAGCGGCGCCAGCTCTTCATTCAGCGCATCCAGCACGTCGGTGACGCGCAGTTCCTTGATGTCGGCGACTGCGCCGGAAAAATCCTTCCAGAAATCGCGCAGCACGTCCTTCCAGGCGAGCTTGCCGTCGGAAATCTCGTCGAGCTTTTCCTCGAGGGACGCGGTGAAGTCGTACTCGACATAGCGCTTGAAGAAGCTTTCGAGGAAGGCCGACAGCAGCCGGCCCTTGGCCTGCGGCACCAGCCGGCGCTTGTCGATGGTGACGTAATCGCGGTCCTCGAGCGTCTTCAGGATCGCCGTATAGGTAGAAGGCCGGCCGATGCCGAGCTCTTCCAGCTTCTTGATCAGCGACGCCTCGGAATAGCGCGGCGGCGGCTCGGTGGTGTGCTGGGTGGCGTTGATCGCCTGGCGGGCAAGCTGCTCGCCGGCACGGATCTCGGGCAGGCGACGATTTTCCTCGTCTTCCGCATCGTCGTCCTTCTGGTCGGTGTATGCGGCGATGAAACCGTCGAACCGAACGACCGAACCGATGGCACGCAGCTCCGCGGTGCGCGATCCATTGACCGCCTCGATCTCGGCGGTGGTGCGCTCGATTTCGGCCGGCTGCATCTGGCTGGCGATGGCGCGCTTCCAGATCAGCTCATAGAGCCGCATCTGGTCGGAATCGAGATATTGCCTGACCGATGCCGGGGTGCGCATGAAATCCGTCGGGCGGATCGCTTCGTGCGCTTCCTGGGCGTTCTTGGCTTTGGCCGTATATTGGCGCGGCTTTTCCGGCAGGTATTTCGGACCGAATTCCTTGGCAATGGCATCGCGTGCGGCGTCGATTGCCTCGGGTGCCATCTGCACGCCGTCGGTTCGCATATAGGTGATCAGACCGGTGGTCTCGCCGCCGATCTCCATGCCTTCATAGAGGCGTTGCGCCACCTGCATGGTGCGGCTGGCCGAGAAGCCGAGACCCGACGAGGCGGCCTGCTGCAGCGTCGAGGTGGTGAAGGGCGGGCCGGGATTGCGCTTGGTCGGCTTGGCTTCTACCGACACCGCCTTGAAGGTTGCGCCTTCGAGCATCGACTTGATGTCGTCGGCCTGCGCCTTGTTGGAAATGTCGAGCTTTTGCAGCTTCTTGCGATCGAAGGCGGTCAGCCGCGCTTCGAAATTCTCGTTGCGCGGCGTGCCCAGCAGTGCAGCGATCTGCCAGTATTCCTCGCGGATGAAGCGCTCGATCTCGGATTCGCGGTCGCAGACGAGACGCAGCGCAACCGACTGGACGCGTCCGGCCGAACGGGCGCCCGGCAGCTTGCGCCACAGCACCGGCGACAGCGTGAAGCCGACGAGATAATCCAGCGCCCGGCGGGCGAGATAGGCATCGACCAGCGGCGCATCGATCTGGCGCGGATTGGCCATCGCTTCCAGCACCGACGATTTGGTGATGGCGTTGAAGACGACGCGGCTGACCGGCTTGTCCTTCAGCGCGCGCTTCTGCTTCAGAACTTCCAGCACATGCCAGGAAATCGCTTCGCCTTCGCGATCCGGATCGGTGGCGAGGATCAGGCCGTCGGCGTCCTTGACCGCCTTGGCGATGTCGGCGAGGCGCTTGCCAGAGGCGGTGTCGACCGCCCAGGACATGGCGAAATCCTCATCCGGACGCACCGAGCCATCCTTGGCCGGCAAGTCCCTGATATGGCCGAACGAGGCCAGAACCTTGTAGTTCTTGCCGAGGTATTTGTTGATTGTCTTCGCCTTGGCCGGCGATTCGACGACGACGACGTCCATGAGGTCTCATATCAGCTGTGGTGCGGCAGAAGAATTCCGCTGCGCGCGACGAAATCTCGTTCTATTTGTCGCTCACATGGCCGCGCTTTTGCATCCGGTCAAGGGGAAGCGCCCAAATTGCGGGCCGGTCCGCAGCAATACACTCTTAGAGTGTATGGAGAAAATCACAGAATTTGGGAAAGGCAGATGGTGGGTCTGAGTCAGCGGAAACGACCCGATTCATTTTCCGCCGAGTCGTTGAAATGCTGCCCAAACCAGGACGGGCGACATTATAACGGGCTGTTCGATGCCGGCCGCCGGATGGCATGGAGATGCCCGGCGACCAGCCCTTGTCCCGCCAGCAGCGGGACTGGCGTGCTTAGTCGGCCTTGACGATATACCAGACTTCGCCGACGCCGTCGCCGGTCACATCGCCGGGCTTCTTGTCCTTTATGAAGGTGTAGACCGGCTTGCCGTCATAGGCCCACATCTTGGTGCCGTCGGTGCGGTCGACGACGCTCCACTCGTCATCCGCCTTGGCGCCGGCTTCGGCTTTCAGCGGCGGCCAGTTGGTGGCGCATTTGTCGTAGCAGTTGCTCTTGCCCTTCTCGTCCTTGTCATAGGTGTAAAGCGTCATGCCATTGGCGTCGGTGTAGATCTTGGCGCCATTGACCTCGGCTTCCTTCCACGCGTCGGCAGCGAAGGATGCGGCGGTGCTGAGCAGAAGCGCTGCCAGTCCTGCGGTTATGGTTTTCATGGAAATCTCCTGACTGATATCTGGAGACGCGCGGGAAATCGCGGCCTCACAGCATCAACGCCTGCGGGCTGTCGTTTCTTCCTGGCAAGTGCGTCGGGCAATGGATGATCTTGCCAACACAATGGTGATTGGTGGACAAGGCTGCGCGTCGCTATATCGGCGTCACGACATTGGAGTTCTTGGAAATGGCATTGGACATCGGCTATGTCAGCGCGGTCGGGGCTGGGGCGATTTCGTTCCTGTCGCCTTGCGTGCTGCCGCTGGTGCCGCCTTATCTCTGTTATATGGCCGGCGTCTCGGTCGACGATTTCCGTGGCAATGCGGGTGCGACAGCGCGTGAAGGCGCACGCGGCGCGCTGATCTATTCTTCGATCGCCTTCGTGCTCGGCTTCTCGACCGTCTTTGTCGCGCTCGGCGCCGGCGCCTCGACCATCGGCCGGCTGCTACGCGTCTGGCAGGAGCCGCTGGCCATGGGCGCAGGCGTGCTGATCATCCTGATGGGCCTGAATTTCCTCGGCGTCCTGCGCATTCCGCTGCTGTCACGCGAGGCGCGCTTCCAGTCACAGGGAAAGCCGGCAAGTGCGGTCGCGGCTTATGTCATGGGGCTGGCTTTCGCCTTCGGCTGGACGCCCTGCATCGGCCCGGTTTTGGGACCGATCCTGACGCTGGCCGGCGGCCGTGAAACGGTGGGCGAGGGCGCGCTGCTGCTCGCCGCCTATTCGCTGGGGCTGGGCATCCCGTTCCTGATCGCCGCGCTGTTTTCCGGCGCCTTCATGCGCTTCCTCGGCAAATTCCGCGTCCATCTCGGCCGCGTCGAAAAGGCCATCGGCGCGCTGCTGGTGATCGCCGGCGTGTTTTTTCTGACTGGTGGCGTGCAGACCGTGTCGTATTGGCTGCTGGAGAATTTTCCAGTGCTGGGGCGGCTGGGGTAGTCTCCCCCCGCACGGGAACGATGCACACCAGCCCGCATTTGCAGTGCCGTTGACCAACACTTTTTCGAGCCGGGAGGCGAGAATGGTAGCCAAGGCGGATGTGCGAAAATTCTTCAAGGCCTATGAGAAAATCTACAATGACGCGATCGCCGACACCGTCGATCTCAACGACGTCGCGGACATGTATTCGGCGGGTTTTGTCTCGGTGACGCCGGCGGCGGTCATGGTTGGCGAGAATGGCGAGCAGTTGAAGGCCATTATGACAAAGGGTTTTGAGGCCTATCGTGCCCTCGGCAGCAAGAGAATGACCTGCGTCGATGTCTCGGTGATGCCAATCGATCAGGACCATTGCGTGGCTGAGGTAAACTGGTCCGGTGACTATGAACGCAAGGATGGGAGTCTCGTGACCATCGACTTTGCGATCAACTATCTCGTCGAAAAGCGCGATGGCAAGCTGAAGGTGTTTGGCTGGATATCGGGTGACGAGCAGGCGGAATTCAGGAAACACGGCCTGTTGTAGGGGTGCTGACTGCCGAATTCTGTCCTAAGACCCGCTGATTAAGAGTCAGCTGCTCCGCCATCTCACCGGAATTTAACCGCATTGGTGAAGCATGGGCCCACTGCTATCCTGTCTTGATTCCCAACCCTTTCATATGGTTGCCCTTCCATGAGCCAGAGATCCTGCCTGTCCGTCATCCTCGCCGCCGGCGAAGGCACGCGCATGAAGAGCGTGCTGCCGAAGGTGCTGCACCAGATTGGCGGCCTGCCGATGGTCGCCCATGTGGTGAAGGCAGCGGAAGAGGCGGGTGCCGGCAGCCAGGCGCTGGTGATCGGCCATGGCGCCGACGAGATGCGCAAGGCCGCGGCAAAGTTCGCGCCCAAGGCCGAGACTTTCGTGCAGGAAAAGCGCCTTGGCACCGCGCACGCCGTGCTTGCCGCGCGCGATGCAATATCAAAGGGTTATGACGATATCCTGGTCATGTTCGGGGACACGCCGCTGATCGATGCAGATGCGCTGACCGTGGCGCGGCTGAAACTGGCTGAAGGCGCTGCCGTCGTCGTGATCGGCTTCCGCCCGCCCAGTCCGACTGGTTATGGCCGGTTGATCGAAAAGGACGGCAAGCTGACCGCCATCCGCGAGGAGAAGGACTGCTCCGAGGAGGAGAGGAAAATAACCTTCTGCAATGCCGGCATGATGGCGGTGGCCGGCGCCCATGCGCTGGCGCTGCTCGATCGGGTCGGCAACAAAAATGCAAAGGGCGAGTATTATCTCACCGATATTGTCGAGATCGCCAGTGCGCGAGGCCTCAATGTCGTGGCCACCGAAGCCAGTTTCGAAAGCGCGCTCGGCATCAACAACCGCGCCGAACTGGCGCAAGCCGAAGCCATCTGGCAGGCGCGCCGGCGGCATGAGGCGATGCTGTCGGGCGTGACGCTGATCGCGCCGGAGACCGTGTATTTCTCGCATGACACCGAGATTGGCACTGATACCATCGTCGAGCCCAATGTCTGGTTCGGTCCGGGTGTGAAGATTGCCACGGGCGCCAAGATCCATGCGTTCAGCCATATCGAGGGCGCCACCATTGCGTCCAATTGCGATGTCGGGCCGTACGCGCGGCTGCGGCCGGGTGCCGATCTCAGGAACAAGGCCAAGGTCGGCAATTTCTGCGAGGTCAAGCAGGCGGTTATCGAAGAGGGCGCCAAGGTCAACCATTTGACCTATATCGGCGACGCCCGTGTTGGTGCTGGGGCCAATATCGGCGCCGGCACCATTACCTGCAATTATGACGGCTATTCGAAATTCTTCACCGACATCGGCGAGGGCGCTTTTGTCGGCTCCAATTCGTCGCTGGTGGCGCCTGTCACCATCGGCAAGGGCGGCTACATCGCCTCAGGCAGCGTGATCACCGAAAGCGTGCCCGACGACGCGCTGGCCTTCGGCCGCGCCCGCCAGAAGACCATTCCAGGCAAGGGCAAGGAGTTGCGCGAGCGCTTTGCTTCGGCGGCGGCGAAGAAAAAGTAAGACCAGCCCGCAAACCGAACGATTGCAGTAACCGGATTGCAAGAGCGGCCTGTCATGGTGCATCGACAGAATGAGCGTTCCGTTATACGGGACGAAATGCAATGTGACTTTCCACGGCAGGCTGGCCATCCCTAAATAGCGCTGGTTTTCCGGGGAATCGGGGGCTTTCTGCATGTGCGGTATCGTTGGAATCGTCGGCCACTCGCAGGTTGCGCCGCTCATCGTCGATGCGCTGAAGCGGTTGGAGTACCGTGGCTATGATTCGGCCGGCGTCGCGACCATCGAGCGTGGCGAACTCGCCCGCCGCCGCGCCGAAGGCAAGTTGATCAACCTGGAGCGCCGGCTCAAGGACGAGCCGCTCGATGGCACGATCGGCATCGGCCACACGCGCTGGGCGACGCATGGCGTGCCCAACGAGACCAATGCGCATCCGCATTTTTCCGACGGCGTCGCCATCGTCCACAACGGCATCATCGAGAATTTCGCCGAACTGCGCGACGAACTGGTCCGCGACGGCTATTCTTTTTCGTCGCAGACCGACACCGAGGTCGTGGCGCATCTGGTGGCCCGCGAACTCGCCAAGGGGCTGAATCCGGTCGAAGCCGCGCACCAGGCGCTGAAGCGGCTGGAAGGCGCCTTTGCGCTGGCGATCATGTTCAAAGGCGACGAGGATTTGATCGTCGGCGCCCGCAACGGTCCGCCTTTGGCCGTCGGCCATGGCGATGGCGAGATGTTCCTGGGCTCCGACGCCATCGCGCTCGCCCCGTTCACCAATTCGATCACCTATCTGGAAGATGGCGACTGGGCGGTGGTGCGCCGTGGCGGTGTCACCATCTTCGACATTGACGGCACAAAGGTCGACCGCAAACGCCAGCAGTCGCTGTCGACCAGCTTCATGGTCGACAAGGGCAACCGACGCCATTTCATGGAAAAGGAAATCCATGAGCAGCCCGAGGTGATCTCGCACACCTTGGCGCATTACGTGGATTTCGTCTCCGGAGTGTCGAAGCCGCTCGACCTGCCGTTCGACTTCGCCAAAATTGGTCGGCTGGCGATCTCGGCCTGCGGCACGGCGTATCTGGCCGGCCTGATCGGCAAGTACTGGTTCGAACGCTACGCGCGCCTGCCCGTCGACATCGATGTCGCCTCCGAATTCCGTTACCGCGAAATGCCGCTGTCGAAGAACGATGCGGCGTTTTTCATCTCGCAATCGGGCGAGACCGCCGACACGCTGGCCTCGCTGCGTTATTGCCGCAAAGCCGGCATGAAGATCGGCGCGATCGTCAATGTGCGCGAATCGACCATGGCGCGCGAATCCGACGTCGTGCTGCCGACGCTTGCCGGACCCGAGATCGGCGTCGCCTCGACCAAGGCCTTCACCTGCCAGCTTTCCGTGCTGGCCGCGCTTGCGGTGCGCGCTGGCGTGGCGCGCGGTATGATTTCGAAGGAACAGGAGAAAACCCTGGTGCGCGCGCTTTCGGAAGCGCCGCGCTACGCCAACCAGGTGCTCAAGCTTGAAGAGCAGATCGAGCGGATCGCGCGCGAACTCTCGCGCTACAAGGACGTGCTCTATCTCGGCCGCGACACCAACTTCCCGCTGGCCATGGAAGGCGCGTTGAAACTCAAGGAAATCTCCTACATCCACGCCGAAGGCTATGCAGCCGGCGAACTGAAGCATGGGCCGATCGCGCTGATCGACGAGAACATGCCGGTCATCGTCATCGCGCCGCATGACCGGATCTTCGAGAAAACCGTTTCCAACATGCAGGAAGTGGCGGCGCGCGGCGGCAAGATCATCCTGATCACCGACAGCAAGGGCGCGGCGCAGGTGAGCGTGAAGACGATGGAAACAATCGTGCTGCCGGATGTGCCCGAAATCATCTCGCCGATCATCTATGCGCTGCCGATACAGATGCTGGCCTATTTCACCGCCGTGTTCATGGGCACCGACGTCGACCAGCCACGCAATCTGGCGAAATCGGTGACGGTGGAATAGGTATCGTCAAATCTTGCGCGCAATTGCCAATGCTGCCCAACTGAATGACCTTCGATCGCCGCCCGGAAATCATCTTGAAGCCCTGAACTGGAGCCGAGCCGGACAGCATTCAATTCGCATCAACGACCAGTGGCGCATCTGCTTCAAATGGACCGCTGCTGGCGCTGAAGACGTGGAGATCGTCGATTACCATTGAGCAGGCACTTGCCCTGAACCCTTGAGGACCCTGAACTATGCTCAAGTTCGCACGTCCAGTTCATCCTGGAGAATTCCTGCGTGAAGAATATCTCGTCCCGCTCGGCATGAGTGCAGGCGCACTGGCGAAAAAGCTCAACCTTCCGCGCACCCGTATCGAACGCATTGCCAAGGAAGAGATCGGCCTGACTCCCGATACCGCTCTTCGCCTCGCCAGATTTTTCAACACCACGCCCGAATTCTGGATGAATTTTCAACAGGCCTATGAGCTTGAAACCGAAGCCAGAAAGCTGGCGCCGGAGCTCGAGAAGATTGAGCCGTTGGAAGTAGCGGCATAATCGGCTCTTTAAAAACTTCGCAGTTCCAAAGCTTCGTCCGGTTCACTAATGTTGCGCTGCAACCCGCGCTCCGGTGAACCATGTCCGACGCTCCCAAGACCTCCGGCATGACCCGGCTGAGGAACTATTTCCTCACGGGCTTCATCGTCTGCGCGCCCTTGGCGATCACCGCCTACATTGCCTGGTCGTTCATCGGCTGGGTCGATTCCTGGGTGAAGCCTTATATTCCGGCCCGCTACAGCCCTGACACCTACCTGTCGTTTCCGGTGCCGGGGTTCGGACTGATCGTGGCGCTTATCCTGATCACGCTGATCGGTTTCCTGACGGCAAACATCGTCGGCCGCGCCATCGTCAATTTCGGCGAGCGCCTGCTTGGCCGCATGCCGCTGGTGCGCGGCATCTACGGCTCGCTGAAACAGATTTTCGAGACCGTGCTGTCGAACAAGGGCGACATGTTCCGCCAGGTCGGGCTGGTCGAATATCCGCGCAAGGGCGTGTGGTCGCTGGTGTTCGTCGCCAGTGAAAAGGAAACCGAGATCAACCAGAAGCTCGACCAGGAAGGCGATCCGCTGATCGCCGTATTCATGCCGTGCACGCCAAACCCGACCACGGGCTTCCTGATGTATGTGCCGAAGTCGGACATCGTGCTGCTCGACATGACGATCGAGGATGGCGCCAAGCTGATCGTCTCCGCCGGTCTGGTGGCGCCCGAAGTAAAGCAAATGGTTGTCGTGAATGGCGAGCCGATCGAAGGGATGCTCGCCAACCCTTCGGTTGCCGCCCTGGCTCAGCCGGCGCGCAGAAGCCGCACGGCTTCGTCACGACCGAACAAGTAAAGCAGCAGGCGCAACGCCTCACCACGCTGCGATTGCAGCTCCGGATCGCGTGACAGGATCAGCCTGGCATCGTCGCGGGCGGCCTCCAGAAGGTCGGCATGCGCCTCGATGCGAGCCACCTGGAAGCCCGGCGTGCCCGACTGGCGGGTGCCCAGCAATTCGCCTTCGCCGCGCAGCTTCAGGTCCTCCTCGGCGATCAGGAACCCATCCTCGGTCTCGCGCATCACCGACAGCCGGCGTTTTGCGGTCTCGCCGAGCGGGTCCTTGTAGAGCAGCACGCATGAGGAGGGCTTGTCACCGCGTCCGACCCGGCCGCGCAGCTGGTGCAGTTGGGCCAGGCCGAAGCGCTCTGCATGCTCGATGACCATGACGGTGGCGTCCGGCACGTCGACGCCGACCTCGATGACGGTGGTGGCGATCAGGATGCGTGTCTCGCCCTGCTTGAAGGCGCGCATCGCCTCGTCCTTCTCGGCACCCTTCAAGCGGCCGTGAACGAGACCGATGCGATCGCCGAACAATGGTTTCAGCGAGGCGAAGCGGTCTTCGGCCGACATCAGTTTGATCTCTTCGGATTCCTCGACCAGCGGACAGATCCAGTAGATCTTCTGGCCGCCGGCGACGGCGTCCACCATGCGGGCGACCAGTTCGTCGAGCCGCTCGAGCGGCAGCGTAACGGTACGGATCGGCTGGCGGCCGGCCGGTTTTTCCGTCAGTTTCGACACGTCCATGTCACCGAAAGCGGTCAGCACCAGGGTGCGCGGGATAGGAGTGGCCGTCATCACCAACATGTCTGGCGCGTCGCCCTTGGCGGTGATGGCAAGCCGCTGATGGACGCCGAAACGGTGCTGCTCGTCGATCACGGCAAAGACCAGATCGTGGAAGGTGACGGTCTCCTGGAACAGCGCGTGGGTGCCGACGACGATGTCGATCTCGCCGCTTGCCAGGCCGGCCAGCGTATCCGCGCGTTCGCGGCCCTTCTCGCGACCGGTGAGGATGGCGATGCGAAGCCCTACCTTGGCGGCAAGCGGCGTGATGGTCGCAAGATGCTGGCGCGCCAGGATTTCGGTCGGTGCCATCAAGGCTGCCTGGCCGCCGGCCTCGACGGCACGCGCCATGGCCAGCAGCGCGACGACAGTCTTGCCGGAACCGACATCGCCCTGCAGAAGCCGCAGCATGCGCTCTGGGTCGGCGAGGTCGGCATTGATTTCGGCCAGCGCAAACTCCTGGCTTGATGTCAGCGAATAGGGCAGTGCGGCCCGCAGTTTTTCGACGATGCGGCCGTCGCCGACCAGGGGTCGCCCGGACAGCCTGCGGACTTTCGCTCGCACCAGCGCCAGCGAGACCTGGCTCGCCAGCAACTCGTCATAGGCGAGCCGCCGCCAGGCGGCACCATCGATGGAGACGTCAATCGGGTCGGCCGGATTGTGGATGCGGGCAAGCGCATCGCCAACGGCCGCAAAGGTGTGCCGCCGCATGAAGGCGCCGTCCTGCCATTCGGGAAATTCAGGCACGCGCGTCAGCGCCTGGCCGATCGCCCGGCGCAGCACCTTGCCCGAGAGCCCGGCTGTCAGGGGATAGACCGGTTCGACCAGTGGCAGGTTTTCCGCCTCGCTGGCCAGCGCAATATGGTCGGGGTGGACCATGCTCGGGCGGCCGTTGAACCATTCCATGCGGCCCGAGACCACGACATGCTCGCCCTCGGGCATCGCCTTTTCGAGATAGGAGGCGTGAGCATGGAAGAAGGTCAGCGCGATCTCTCCGGTATCGTCATGGGCGAAGACCCGGTAGGGCACCGACCTGTTGCCACGCGGTGGCGGCTGGTGGCGGTCGATGCGCACATCGAGCGTGACGATCTGGCCTTCCGCGGATCCCGCGATACCAGGCCGACTGCGCCGGTCGATGACGGTGTGCGGCAGCACGAACAGAAGATCGCCGGCACGCGCCGCGCGGTCGCCGAGATCGGCCGGAACAACCTTCTCGATCAGCGCGCCGACTTTCGGTCCGACGCCCGCAAGCGACGTGATCGGGACAAACAAGGGATCGAGGATGGTCGGGCGCATGATGTCAGCTTATGTTGCGACGGCGGCAGCGCAAGGCTGACAGCCCCTTCTATCCACGCTATATGCGCCGCAGCAAGCAAGGATGCGGTACGATGACCGGAACGACGAGATCAAGCGAGGGGCTGGACGTGCGCCGCCGCAAGCTTCTGTTTCGCTCCTGGCATCGCGGCATGCGCGAGATGGACCTGATCCTCGGCACTTTCGCCGACGCTGAGATCGGCGTCTTGACCAACGAGGAAATCGACCAATATGAGAGGCTCCTCGACATTCCCGATACCGAATTCCTGCCCATGGTCACCGGCGAACGCCCGGTTCCGGCCGATATCGATTGTGCCGTCCTGCGAAAGATCCTGGCTTTCCGCCGCTCTCTGACATTCTGAACACAAGCAATTCCAGGAAAAGTAACGAAGCGGTTTTCCGTTCGGAATTGCGATAAAACAAGACCGTGATTTCATGAGCCTCATTCCCACCATCGGTCTGCCGAAAGGCCGCGCCGGTCAGTTCATCGTCGATGGCGTCGCCGACGGCTACGAAGCCTTTGCGCTGGTGCAGGCGGCGCTCGAGATCGCGCCCGACAAGCCGGTTCTGTTCGTCGCGCGCGACGGTCAGCGCCTGCCGGCGATCATCGAGGCATTGTCCTTCGCGGCCCCCGGCCTGCCGGTGCTGGAACTGCCGGCCTGGGATTGCTTGCCCTACGACCGCGTCTCGCCCGGCTCCGATGCGGCCGCCAAGCGCCTCGATGCGCTGACCGCCATGATCGCTCTGGCGAAGAAGCCGCACCGCGCCGTCATCCTCACCACCGCCAATGCGCTGCTGCAGCGCATTCCGCCGTCCGAGTTGGTCGAGGCGCAGACTTTTCATGCCAGGCCCGGCAACCAGATCGACATGAACGCACTGGTCTCGCGGCTGGAAACGTCCGGTTTCGAGCGTGTGCCGACAGTGCGCGGCATCGGCGAGTTCGCGGTGCGCGGCGGCATTCTCGACCTGTTCGCTCCCGGCTGGACCGAGGCGCTCAGGCTCGATTTCTTCGGCGACACGCTGGAATCGATCCGTGTGTTCGACGCCGCCACGCAGCGCACCACCGGTCAACGCAAGTCGATGGCGCTGCAAGCGATGAGCGAGGTGGCGCTGACGCCGGAAACCATCAGCCGCTTCCGCCGCTCCTATATCGAAGCCTTCGGCGCACCGCAGCGCGACGACGGGCTCTATGCGGCGGTCAGCGAAGGGCGTCGCTTCGCTGGCATGGAGCACTGGCTGCCGTTCTTCTACGAACGGCTGGAGACGGTGTTCGACTATCTGCCTGACACGCCTGTCATCTTCGACCATCTGGCGCATGAGGCGCTGGCCGAGCGCCACACGCTGATCCTCGATCACTACGAGGCGCGCAGGAAGCAGGCCGACGGCGCGCTGAAGGATGCGGTGCCCTATAAGCCAGTCGCGCCGGACCTGCTCTATCTCTCCCCGGAAAACCTGATCACCTCGCTCGGGCCGCGCGAAGCGATCGACTTTACGCCATTCGACGCGCCCGACATTGGCGCCAAGAAGGTCTATCATGCCGGTTCGCGCCACGGCCGCAGCTTCGTCGAGGAGCGCGCCGATCCGAACGCCAACGTGTTCGATGTCGTCGTCAAACACATCGCCGATGAGCGCGCGGCGCGCCGCCGCGTCGTCATCGCCGGCTGGACCGAAGGCTCGCTCGACCGGCTTGGCCAGATCCTCGCCGAACACCATCTCGGCAACCTCAAGCAGGTCGTGACGCTGGCGGAAGCCGAAAAGCTCGAGCCGGGGCAGGCGGCCCTGGCCGTGCTGCCGCTCGAATCCGGCTTCGAGACCGAAAAACTGGTCGTCGTCGCCGAACAGGACATTTTGGGCGACCGGCTGATCCGGCGCTCGAAACGCAAGAAGCGTCCCTCGGATTTCATTGCCGAGGCCTCGGCGCTGTCGGCCGGCGACATTGTCGTCCATGCCGACCACGGCATTGGCCGTTTCATTGGCCTGCGCACCATCGAAGCGGTCGGCGCACCGCATGACTGCCTGGAAATCCACTATGCCGGCGACGACCGGCTGTTCCTGCCGGTGGAAAACATCGAACTCCTGTCGCGCTACGGTTCTGACACGGCCGAGGCGACGCTGGACAAGCTTGGCGGCGGCGCCTGGCAGTCGCGCAAAGCGCGGCTGAGGAAGCGCCTGCTCGACATGGCCGGTCAATTGATCCGCATCGCCGCCGAGCGGCAGATGCGCTCGGCGCCGCCACTGGTGCCGGCAGAAGGCCTCTATGGCGAGTTCGCCGCCCGCTTTCCCTATGAAGAGACCGACGACCAACAGACGGCCATCGATTCGGTGCGCGACGATCTTGCTGCCGGCAAGCCGATGGACCGGCTGATCTGCGGCGATGTCGGTTTCGGCAAGACCGAAGTGGCGCTGCGTGCCGCCTTCATCGCGGCGATGGAAGGTTTTCAGGTGGCGGTGGTGGTGCCGACGACATTGCTGTCACGCCAGCATTTCAAGACGTTTTCGCAGCGGTTTTCCGGCCTGCCGATCCGCGTCGCCCAGGCGTCGCGGCTGGTCGGCGCCAAGGAACTGGCCGAGACCAAGAAAGGCATCGCCGAAGGCCAGGTCGACATCGTCATCGGCACGCACGCGCTGCTCGGTTCCGCGATCTCGTTCAAGAACCTTGGTCTGCTGATCATCGACGAAGAGCAGCATTTTGGCGTCAAGCACAAGGAACGGCTGAAGGACCTGAAGACCGACGTGCACGTGCTGACGCTGTCGGCGACGCCGATCCCGCGAACGCTGCAACTGGCGTTGACTGGGGTGCGCGAGCTGTCGCTGATCGCCACGCCGCCGGTCGATCGCATGGCGGTGCGCACCTTCATATCGCCCTTCGATCCGCTGGTGATCCGCGAGACGCTGCTGCGCGAACGCTATCGCGGTGGCCATTCCTTCTATGTGGTGCCGCGCATCAGCGATCTCTCGGAAATACATGATTTCCTGAAGGAATCCGTGCCGGAGTTGAAGGTGGCGGTGGCTCATGGCCAGATGCCGCCGGGCGAACTCGACGACATCATGAATGCCTTTTATGACGGCCAGTACGACGTGCTGTTGTCGACCACCATCGTCGAATCCGGCCTTGATATTCCGACCGCCAACACGCTGATCATCCACCGCGCCGACATGTTCGGCCTGTCGCAGCTCTACCAATTGCGCGGCCGCGTCGGCCGTTCGAAGGTGCGGGCCTACGCGCTGTTCACGCTGCCGGCCAACCGCAAGCTGACCGACACCGCCGAGCGGAGGCTCAAGGTGCTGCAATCGCTCGACACTCTGGGCGCCGGCTTCCAACTGGCCAGCCACGACCTCGATATCAGAGGCGCCGGCAATCTTCTCGGCGAGGAGCAGTCCGGACACATCAAAGAGGTCGGCTTCGAACTCTACCAGCAGATGCTGGAAGAAGCCGTCGCCGAGGTGAAGGATTCGGGCGAGGTGCAGGATGGCGGCTGGTCGCCGCAGATTGCCGTCGGCACGGCGGTGATGATCCCGGAAAGCTATGTTCCGGACCTGCAGCTCCGGCTGGCGCTTTATCGCCGTCTCGGCGATCTCGAAAACACCGAGGAAATCGACGCTTTCGGCGCCGAGCTGATCGACCGCTTCGGCCCGCTGCCGGAGGAGGTGAAGCATCTGTTGAAGATCGTCTTCATCAAGGCGCTCTGCCGCAAGGCCAATGTCGAAAAACTCGACGCCGGGCCGAAGGGCGTCGTCATCCATTTCCGCAAGCGCGAATTCTCCAACCCGGTCGGGCTGGTCAAGTTCATTGGCGAACAGGGATCGTTGGCCAAGATCCGGCCGGACCACAGTGTCGTCTTCGTGCGCGACTGGCCGACAGCCGAGAAGAGGCTGGCGGGCTCGGCGGTCGTCATGACGCAGTTGGCACGGCTGGTGGAGAAGGCGGCGTAGCTAGCCTCGGACCATTCGCCAGCGCTGAAATTCCGGTCTAGAATAGGAAATCGGCTTCGTGTATGGAGCCGCGATCCCCAATTGGGGCGGGAATGGCGGAGTATAGGCCGCTGGAAAGAGCGTTGGGTGCAGCGATGACGAAATGGTCGCCGAATTCGTGGAGAGCAAAGCCGATCAAGCAGGTTCCTGCTTATCCGGACCTCGCCGCGCTGAAGAACACGGAAGCCCAGCTCGCAACCTTTCCGCCGCTGGTTTTTGCCGGTGAGGCGCGCAAGCTCAAGAAGCAGCTCGCTTCGGTCGCTGCTGGTGACGCATTCCTCCTTCAGGGTGGCGATTGCGCCGAGAGCTTCGCCGAGCATGGCGCGGACAACATCCGCGACTTTTTCCGCGTCTTCCTGCAGATGTCGGTGGTGCTGACCTTCGCCGGCGCGCAGCCGGTGGTCAAGGTCGGCCGCGTTGCCGGCCAGTTCGCCAAGCCGCGCTCGTCCGACAATGAGACCAAGGGCGAGGTGACGCTGCCCAGCTATCGCGGCGACATCATCAACGGCATCGAATTCGACCCGAAGTCGCGCATTCCGGATCCCGCTCGCCAGGAGATGGCGTACCGCCAGTCGGCGGCGACGCTCAACCTTCTGCGCGCCTTCGCGCAAGGCGGCTATGCCAGCCTGGAGAATGTGCACCGCTGGATGCTCGGCTTCGTGTCCGACAGCCCGCAGGGCGAGAAATACGAGTCGCTCGCCAACCGCATCACCGAGACGATGGACTTCATGAAGGCCGTCGGCATCACTTCGGAAACCAACTACGCGCTGCGCGAGACCGATTTCTATACCAGCCATGAGGCGCTGCTGCTCGGCTACGAGGAGGCGCTGACGCGTGTCGATTCGACCTCCGGCGACTGGTACGCTACCTCGGGCCATATGATCTGGATCGGCGACCGCACCCGCCAGCCCGACCATGCGCATGTCGAATATTGCCGCGGCATCAAGAACCCGCTCGGCCTGAAATGCGGTCCGTCGCTGACGCCGGACGGCTTGCTGGAGCTGATCGACTTGCTCAACCCCGAAAATGAACCCGGCCGGCTGACGCTGATTGCACGTTTCGGCTCCGACAAGGTCGCCGACCATCTGCCGAAGCTGGTTCGCGCGGTGCAGAAGGAAGGCCGCTCCGTGGTGTGGTCGTCGGACCCGATGCACGGCAACACGATCGAGGCCGCCGGCTACAAGACGCGGCCGTTCGACCGCATCCTGAAGGAGGTTCAGACCTTCTTCGAAGTGCACCGCGCCGAAGGCACGCATCCGGGCGGCATCCATGTCGAGATGACCGGCAAGAACGTCACCGAATGCACCGGTGGCGCGCGCGCCATCACCGCCGAGGAGTTGCAGGACCGCTACCACACCCATTGCGACCCGCGCCTCAACGCCGACCAGGCGATCGAACTGGCGTTCCTGGTGTCAGACCTGCTCAAGAAGAGCCACCCGGTGCAGCACAAGCAGGTTGCGAACGGTTAAGCTCGATTTCGGCCTGAACGGCTGACGGAAAAAGCGCTGGAGAAATCCGGCGCTTTTCTTTTGGTTGGTTCAGTGCCCGCGTTCCCAGCGCAGGCCGGCGAGTCTGGGGTCAGCAAACGCCGTCCTTGAAAACTCGATGCGCTTTTCCGGAAACTCGCAGATCGCCTGCACGCCGAACGCCCCAAGCCGGATGCGCCAGGTCCGCGGCTCCAGCGGCTTTGCCTTGGCAAAGCCGCGGCAGGTCAGCAGCGCAATGTTGGCGCCCTTGGGATCGCGCGCCGAGCGGTAGCGGATCGCCTCCAGCCCGGCCTCGCGGGCAGTATCGGCAATGGCTTGGCAAGCGGCATAGTCGGTCGGATGCGTCCATGCCGTTGCGTCACGATCGAGCGGCGGCCGGGTGAGATCGATCACCTTGGCGCATTTGATCGCGGCCGCAAAGGCCGTGTATTCGGCGGCGTCGCTTGGCCAGGGTGTTTTGGGCGACTCGGCAAAGAACAGCAGCCGGTAGAAGGCCATTTCGGCCACCGCGGTCATCATGGTCTCGGCCGCATAGTAGACGCCCTTGGTCCTGCCGGCACGGCGGAAGCGCGAACCGTGCGGATAGACCGAGCCGTAGCGGAAGGGCGTCGCCAGGAGATAGTGGAGATGGCGGCATTCAATTGGGATCTGCGGCTTGGTTTCCTCGATCAGGTCTTCCAGCATCGCCTGTTCGTCGAGCGTGTCGACGATTTTCAGCGTCGAGACATGGTGCTGCGCTTCGACCATGCGCCAGTACTTGCTGTCGATGCCGACGGTCTCAGACGAGAGCGCGTCGGGAGTCCAGATAGGCAATGACATCGACGAGCCCGGTGATGGTGAGGATCTTTTCAAGCGGAGCAGCGTCGAACGCCGTGTTGGCGTTCTTCAGCCATGCCCGGGCGACGACCGCGTCGCCGCCGACAATGGCGTCGAGCGAGCGGAACAGCCTGACGAACAACACGGCAAGCTCGAATGGCTTGGTGCCGCGCTCGAGCACGAATTCGTTCCTGCGCATGCGCGAAACCGTGGCCTCCGAAACTCCGATCACCGAGGCCAGCATTCTGGCGGTGATGTCCAGCAGATCGGCCGCGCGCACCGTTGCCTTGGTCAGGACTGCATTCTCGGCTGTCTTGGCAGCGGTTTGAGATTGCATTGCGACGCCTTCCTGTTTCTGTGGAAAATATAGGCCACGAAAATTCATATGGAAAGGGGCCGGACGCAAAACGATCTGCAAACGGGAGACTCAGTCCTTCTTGTAGAGCAGCCAGCTCTTGCCGGCTCGGCCAGCCATCGTCGAGTGCCTGGTGACGCGGTTGCGGCCGCTGACCTTCGAGCGATAGAGCGCCCGGTCGGCCTTGGTGTAGAGATCTTCGGGTCCTTCGGCTTCGGACGCCATGCAGATACCCATCGAGACGGTGACGGTGCCGTAATTCGTGCCCGTCTGGCTGCTGGTGAACGGCGTCTGCTCGATCAGGGCACGAATACGCTCTGCAACGTCATAGGTGGCGTCCTCGCTGGCGCCCTCGACGATCAGCGCGAACTCCTCGCCGCCGGTGCGAGCAACGAACATGTCGCCGCGAATGCTGGTCTGGAAGATATCGGCGATGCTCTGGATGATCTTGTCGCCGACCGGGTGGCCGAAGCGGTCGTTGATGTCCTTGAAGCGGTCGATGTCGGCAAGGACCAGGGCGTTGAACAGGATACCCCTGTTGCTGTTGTAGATCCTGGTGATTTCCTTGTCGAAGGCGCGGCGATTCCAGATGTGGGTCAAGGGATCGGTGTCGGCCAACCGTTTGTATTCCTCGAGCTTCGATTTGACGGTCTCGAGTTCGGCCGTCTTGTCGCTGAGCGTCGAGGCCACCTGCCGGCCGTGATCGATCGTCGAATTGGTGGCAACCGCCATGGCGTTGGCGATCTTGTGCAAAAGATCCTGGGAAAGAAGGCTGCGGCCGTTGAGGCCGCTCGATGTCTCATCGAGGATCCTGCCGTATTTCTCGATATGGCTGCGCTCGCTCCGCAGCAGTGAAGCAACCGCCTCGAGCTCCCTGGCAATGACGTCTCGGGCATGCTCGACGATGCCGGGACCATGGTTGTGGGCAAAGAAAGTGCGCCCGATCTGATCCAGTTCATCCTGTGTCGGCCGGCTGCTCAGCGAAACGACGGCCAGGCTGAGTTCGCGATTGGTGCCGCTCAGGGCCTCATAGAAGATCTCGTAATTGCGCGGCAGGCCGAGCACGCCCAACTGGCGCATTGTCGCGACAACAGTGGCTGCGATGTCGGTGCGTTCGGTCGGGACAGCTGCCGGCTGCATTCTGGTTCTTCCCCCGGATGATCCGCGGAATTCGCGGATCCCCTTTTGTCGCCGAACCCTGGGGAATGCGACCGACGCTTCGGAACAACTTGCGAAGGGATGCGTCCCCACCCACGGCCTTCACTTGCAGGGTGACCATAAATGCGCTGTCGCTAAAGTTCTCTTAACTGGCGAAGGTTCCGCGGGTTTTCTCTGTCTGCGGGCTGTAAAAGCTCTGGTTCGCGCGTCCAACAGTTGGAAACAACGCCGGTGCAGCGGCCTGAATTCGCGATTCGCGCATCGCACGCTTCAAAATGAAACCGAATTTTCGGATTCTCCACGCCAGTACATGTCGCATTTGCTTGCGTGCGTGCGCCGCAAAGCTGGAATCCTGAAGGCGATGCCAGGCACTTTTCTTTCAAGGAGGATCGACGTGAGTGGTGGTCACCAGGGATCGTGTCTGTGTGGAGCCGTCCGCTTCAGAACGAACGGAGCGTTGCGTGGCGTCGTCTATTGTCATTGCTCGCAATGCCGCAAGCAGAGCGGACATTTCTATGCCGCGACCAATGTTGCCAATGTCGACATCGTGATCGATGGCGTGGAAAGTATCACCTGGTACGAAGCCTCTACCTTCGCCAGGCGTGGGTTCTGCAAGGCATGCGGGTCGGTGCTGTTCTGGAAGCCGCGAGACCAGGACTACGTTTCAGTCATGGCGGGATCGTTCGACAAGCCGACAGGTCTTGAGGGGGAATGCCATATTTTCGTTGGTGACAAGGGCGACTATTATTCGATCGACGACGGGCTGCCGCAGTTTGAAAAGTCGACACCGTCCATACCGGTTGCTGAATGAATCTTGGACAAGTCACCTTATTCCATTGATCTGGCCAGCCATTGCATTATCCCGTGCCGGTGATTCGCAAAGGGGTTTGGCATGCAGCGGCTGATCGACGCTTATTTCAATTCGGTGCGGGCGTTTCGCAAGCTGGCCGCCAGCGAGAAGGCTTTCCAGCAGGAGCTGATGCTGCTGGCGCTGGCACTGCCGCTCGGCTGGTTCGTTTCGATCTCGTGGCGCGGTTATGCCTTGCTGGTCGGCGCGGTGCTGCTCTTGATCATGGTCGAGGTGCTGAACACCGGCATCGAGGCGGCATGCGACGCTTTCAGCCGCGAGTTCAATGTCGACATCCAGTTGGCCAAGGATTGCGGTTCGCTGGCGGTGCTGATTTCGGTGCTCATCGTCGCCGGTGTCTGGGGCATCGCCATTATCGAGCGGATCACTGGGCTACCGATCTAGCCTTTCGATGCCTATATGCCAGTCACCAAAGGAGACTGTCATGGCCGGGGCCGCCAATTTTCTGCTTCTCGAACGCGTGGGCCTGCCAGACGATCTGCGCTGGCTCGTCGAAAAATACCCGCGTGAAAACTGGCAGGACCATGCCAACGTCCACGGCATCGCCAATATGTGGCTGCAGCGGCACGACATGTTCCGCGAACTTGGCGGCATGCTGGCCAACGGCATTGACGACTTCCGTGAGGGACGGCTGACGGCGCCTGATTTCGCGCGCTGGTTCGCGCCGCGCCTCAATCATTTTCTTGGGCATCTCGACGGTCACCACAATGTCGAGGATTATCAATATTTCCCGGTCTTCGCCAAGGCCGAGCCCCGTTTGAAGCGCGGCTTCGAGATTCTCGATGCCGACCACCACACCATCCATGAAGGGCTGGAGCGCAATGCCGAGGCGGCCAATGCCTTCATCAAGACGCTGCAGGAGAGCGAAGACAGACAGCGCTTTGCAGCCGACGCCTATGCCGACGAAAACAGCCGGCTGATCGCCATGCTGACAAGACATCTTGCCGACGAGGAAGACCTGATCATACCGCTCATCCTCGATCGGGGGGATCGGGCGCTCGGGGTGGATTGACGATCAGCCTTCCCTGGCGCGTTCCCTCCTGGCGATGTGACGGGCGACGAGCCATGCCAGAACGGCCACGGTCAGGCCGATGCCAAGACCGATCAGCAACCGTTCGTGATGCATCAGCGCCTGGCCGATGAAGTGCTCTGCGCCAAGTCCAAAGACATAACCGATCGTACCGAACAGCACCGCCCAGACCGCCGATGAAAGCGCGTTGAGGATGACGAAGCGCGGCGCTGTGATATTGGAGAGCCCGGCTGCAATGCCGCCGACGAGACGCATGCCGTAGATATAGCGGTTCGACAGCACGAAAATGTCGGGATGGGTGTTGAGCAGGCGAAAGGCGCGGCGAAAGCCGGGCCGCTTGCGCAATCTGACGACATAGGGATGGTCGGCAAAGCTTCGTCCGAGGATGAAGAAGAAAGTGTCGCCGACAAAGGCGCCGAGGCCGGCCGCAAGGACGGCGTGCCACAGCACGAAGACCTGCTGGTGGGCGAAGAAGCCGCCGAGAATGGCAGCACTTTCGCCCTCCGCGATGCAACCGACAAAGACCGCGAGCAGCCCGTATTGTTCGATGAAATGGTGGATCGCGTCGGTCATGAAGCCGACTGCTGCGAAGACAGCCTTTCGTCGATCCGCTTGATCATCTCGGTCAGTTGCACGATCTCGTCGCGCATGCCGAGAATCTGGCCGTGGCGCAGTTCATCCAGCTTTTCATGCAGCGCCATGATCTCGATCTCGGCTTTCAGGTTGACCTCGTAATCGTGGGCGGCGTCGATGCGGTCGCGTTCGGTCTGGCGGTTCTGCGCCATCATGATCACCGGCGCTTGCAAGGCGGCTACCATCGACAAAACGAGATTGAGGAAGATGAACGGGTAGGGATCGAAGGCGTCACGCGACAGGAGCCAGACATTGCTCGCCGTCCATAGAACCAGAAAGGCGATGAAGGTCAGGATGAAGGACCATGACCCGCCGATGCGGGCGATCGTATCGGCAAGCCGGTCGCCGAAGGTCTGGTGGAAGGCAACGGCCTTGTTGGTGTCGCGCGAGATGGTGGTGCGTTCGAGCGTCGATTGCAGCACCCGGCTTTCGAGCTGGCTGAGGCCGTCCGGCCGCCGCTTGAGCCAGCGGTTCGCCAGATCGTCGATCGTCTTGTTCATGGCCATCTCCAGGGTCTTAGGCTTGCCGTAAGAGGTAGAGGCTGCCGGCTCACACGGGAAGTGTTAGATTGATTCCAGTTGCCGAGGGACCAATGACCGATTTCAAGAAAATTCGCGCTCGCGCCGCAAAACGTAAGGGCGGCGAAGAGGAACTGACGTCGCTGCTTGGTCCGGCGCCTGACAATGCCGCCGTGGCTGACATCCCCGATGACCGCATTCTCTCCATTATGGCTGAGCGCGTCTTCGCCGCCGGTTTCGTCTGGCGCGTCATCGAGCAGAAATGGCCTGGCTTCGAGGAGGCGTTTCTGCGCTTCGAGCCGAAGCGGCTGTTGTTCCAGCCCGATGATTTCTGGCACGATCTGACGGCCGACCAGCGCATCGTACGCAACCCGCAGAAGATCAAATCCGTTCGCGACAATGCTGCCTTTGTCGAGCGTGTGTCGAAGGAATATGGCGGTTTCGGCAAATTCCTTGCGGAATGGCCCGATGATGACCAGGTCGGGCTGATGGCCTGGCTCGGCAAGCATGGCAGCCGGCTGGGCGGCAATACGGGCCAGTATTTCCTGCGCTGGCTGGGTTGGGATGCGTTCGTCATCTCGGGCGATATGGCTGCGGCGTTGCGTGACGCCGGCCTCGACATCGCCGAAAGCCCAACTTCGAAGAAGGACCTGGACAAGATCCAGAGGCAAATCAATCAATGGGCAGCGGAGACGCATCTGCCGCGCCGCCATATTTCACGCATCCTGGCGATGTCGATCGGCGAGAACCATTCGCCGCAAGCGCTGCGCGAATATATGGGCGACGACTGATACGTGGTCGCTTGCCACGATCGGCATTCGTCGATCGGTCAACACGATCGAATCGATGGGTCCGGACACGAATGACATTCGTCATTTGCTCCGAATTGGTCCAAACGAACGCCATTGCCCGAGCAATTTTGCCGCGCTAAGTCAGCAGGCATGACCAAGAAGCTCGACATCCTGCGCATCGCCGTCGCCCAGCTCAATCCGACTGTCGGCGACATATCAGGCAATCTCGCCAAAGCCCGCGAGGCGAGGGCGGATGCCGCACGTCAGGGCGCCGATCTCGTGCTCTATACCGAGCTTTTCCTCGCCGGCTACCCGCCGGAGGATCTGGTGCTGAAGCCGGCCTTTTTGAAAGCCTGCGAAAAGGCGGCACAGGACTTTGCCGCCGACACCGCGGATGGCGGTCCCGGCGTCATCATCGGCACGCCGTTGAAGCGCAAGAGCGGCACGCACAATTCGATCATCTTCGCCGACGGCGGCAAGATCATCGCCGAACGCTACAAGCTCGATCTGCCGAACTACGGCGAGTTCGACGAGAAGCGCGTCTTCCAGGCCGGACCCGAGATCCAGGGGCCGGTCAATTTCCGCGGCGTGCGCATCGGAATTCCGATCTGCGAGGACATCTGGGGCGATGTCGATATCTGCGAGACGCTGGCCGAAAGCGGGGCGGAAATCCTGCTGGTGCCGAACGGCTCACCCTATTATCGCGCCAAGATCGATGTCCGCCACCAGGTCGTCATCCGCCAGGTCATCGAATGTGGGCTGCCGATGATCTATGCCAACCAGCTCGGCGGCCAGGACGAGCTGATCTTCGACGGCGCTTCGTTTGCCATTGGCGCCGACAAGACACTTGCCTTCCAGATGAGCCAGTTCGAGGAAGCGGTCGACGTCACCACCTGGAAGAGACAGGGCGATCACTGGGTCTGCTCGGAAGGGCCGATGTCGAAAATCCCGGACCGGGAGGAGGCCGACTATCGCGCCTGCATGCTGGGCCTGCGCGACTACGTCAACAAGAACGGCTTCAAGAACGTCGTGCTTGGTCTGTCCGGCGGCATCGATTCGGCGATCTGCGCGGCGCTGGCCGTCGATGCGCTCGGCGAGGAACGGTTGCGCGCGGTGATGATGCCCTACCGCTATACCTCGAAGGATTCGCTCAAAGATGCCGAGGATTGCGCCCGCGCTCTCGGCTGCCGCTATGACATCGTGCCGATCTTCGAGCCGGTCGAAGGGTTTCTGCACGCACTGACGCAGATGTTCGAAGGCACCAAGGAAGGTATCACAGAGGAGAATTTGCAGAGCCGCGCACGCGGCACCATCCTGATGGCGATCTCCAACAAGTTCGGCTCGATGGTCGTCACCACCGGCAACAAGAGCGAGATGTCGGTCGGTTATGCCACGCTCTATGGCGACATGAATGGCGGCTTCAATCCGATCAAGGACCTCTACAAGATGCAGGTCTACGCGCTGTCGCGCTGGCGCAACAGCCACGTGCCGCCGGGTGCGCTGGGCCCCTCGGGCGAGGTGATCCCGAAAAACATCATCGACAAGGCACCGTCGGCGGAATTGCGCGAGAACCAGACCGATCAGGATTCGCTGCCGCCCTATCCGGTGCTGGACGATATCCTCGAATGCCTGGTCGAGAATGAGATGGGTGTCGACGACATCGTCGCGCGCGGCCATGACCGGGCGACGGTGACGCGCATCGAGCACCTGCTCTACATCGCAGAATACAAGCGACGGCAGGCGGCGCCAGGCGTGAAGATCACGAAAAAGAATTTTGGCCGCGACCGCCGCTACCCCATCACCAATCGTTTCAGGGATCGCAGCTAGGTACCGAAAGCGCACGCGGCGCGGCCGGAGACAACCATGCCCGATTGTGAGATCAGCTTCGACATGTCACGGATCGATTTCCGTGCGACATCGGCCCTGTTGATGGCAAGCTATTGGGGCGCCGGACGCACTGACGAAGTCTATCGCCGCGCCTTTGCCAATTCACTTTGCGTCGGCGCCTATGTCGATGGCAGGCAAGTCGGATTCGGCCGGGCGATCACCGACGCACGGTTTTCGCCTATCTCGCCGATCTCATCATCTGGCCGGAGAATCGCGGGCAAGGCATAGGAAGCCGGCTCGTCCAGGCCTTGATCGACCATCCGGAGGTCAGGACCGTTTTCCATTGGAGCCTGTCGACCAGCGATGCCCATGGCATGTATGAAAAGCTCGGGTTCAAGCCATCGACCGATGGCCGCTACATGCGCTTGGATCGCGTTCCTGAATGAGGCGCGGCTTGCCCGCCATTGTTGCAAAATAATCGCAGTGGTTGGACCAGATACGCTTTTGGCGTCAGCCCGTCTTGGCGGTGCATCGGAGCGTCTCTATAAGAACCCCTCCGCAATTGTCTTGCGGGAGGTCCGAATGGCAGTATTTCACATGGTAATGCGAGGCCGCGAAGCCTAGGTCTCATCCGGCGCTCCGCGAAGGTTTGCCCTTCGTGCCGATGCCGGATCGAGCACAGGCTTTTGCCGATGCCGATCGCCGCCCGGTTATGGGCGATACGCCAAATATGCCACTCCGCTTCCGGGCAATCATTGGCCCTTGCGCGGCTTCTTCAATTTTCGACCTACTGGGATCGGGCTCGTTTGTGCCCGAATGACATCATGGCTCGTTTCAAGATCGATTTGCGCGCGAGCGCCTTTCGCAGCGTTCTCGGCTTCACGCTCACCCATTGGCGGCGCCAGCCGTGGCGGCTCTCGCTCATCATGGCCAGCTTCCTGCTGTCGACGCTGGCCGATGTGCTGACGCCGCTCTATTCCGGCCGGCTGGTCGACGCCGTCGCCAGCAGCGCCGGCGCCGACGCGATTGGCTGGAATGCCGCGCTGACGGCGTTCTCGATGTTGATGGCGCTGGCGCTGGCCGGCGTCGTGTTGCGCAACTTGGCGTTCATGGGCATCGTCGAGCTGACCTTGAAGATGATGGCCGACATCGCCGCCGATGCTTTCCATCGCGTTCAGCGCTTTTCCACCGACTGGCATGCCAACAGCTTTGCCGGCTCGACCGTCCGCAAGGTGACGCGCGGCATGTGGGCGCTCGACCTGCTCAACGACACCATCCTCATCGCGTTGCTGCCGTCGATCGTCATGCTGGTCGGGTCGACGTTGCTGCTCGGCTGGTTCTGGCCGTTGATGGGTGCGGTCGTTGCTGCCGGTTCGGTGCTGTTCATCACGGTGACGGCGCTGCTGTCACTTGGCTATGTCGCGCCGGCGGCAAGGCTCGCCAACACCTGGGATACCCGCCTCGGCGGCTCGCTGGCCGACGCGGTCAGCTGCAACGCCGTGGTCAAGGGCTTTGGCGCCGAGGAGCGCGAAGAACGCCGCCTGGCCGAGGTCGTCGCCAAATGGCGTGCGCGTACACGGCGCACCTGGGTGCGCGGCACCATCAACGGCACCACGCAAGGAGTGCTGCTGCTGGTCATGCGCGCTGCGGTGATCGGCCTGGCGCTGATGCTGTGGTCCTGGGGGCAGGCGAGCGCCGGCGACGTTGCGTTCGTGCTGACCTCGCTCTTTGTGCTGCAGGGCTATCTCAGGGACATCGGCACGCATATCCGCAACCTGCAGCGCTCCATCAACGATATGGAAGAGCTGGTCGATTTCCAGTCCGAACCGCTCGGCATCGAGGACCGGCCAGGTGCCAAGCCGATCCGGATCACCGAAGGACGGATCAGCTTCGACAACGTCACCTTTCACTATGGCCATCACCGATCCGCGCTTTACCGCGACTTTTCGGTCGATATCGCGCCGGGTGAGCGCGTCGGGCTGGTCGGCCATTCGGGGTCGGGCAAGACGACCTTCGTCAAGCTTATCCAGCGGCTCTATGACGTGAACGCGGGGAAAATCCTGGTCGACGGTCAGGACATCTCGCAGGTGGCGCAAGCCTCGCTGCGCGGGCAGATCGCCATCGTTCAGCAGGAGCCGATCCTGTTCCACCGGTCCCTGGCCGAAAACATCGCCTATGCCAGGCCGAGTGCGTCGCAGGAGGAGATCGAGCATGCCGCGAAGCTGGCGAGTGCGCATGACTTCATCACCAACCTGCCAAAGGGCTACGGTACACTGGTCGGCGAACGCGGCGTGAAACTGTCGGGTGGCGAGCGTCAGCGCGTGGCGATCGCGCGCGCCTTCCTTGCCGATGCGCGCATCCTGATCCTCGACGAGGCGACATCGAGCCTCGATTCGGAATCGGAGGTGCTGATCCAGCAGGCGATGGAGCGGCTGATGGTCGGCCGCACCACGCTGGTCATCGCGCACCGGCTTTCGACAGTGCGGGCGCTCGACAGGCTGCTGGTCTTCGATCGCGGCAACATCGTCGAGGAAGGCTCGCATGACGAACTGATCCGGCTGAAAGGCGGCATCTACCGTCGCCTGTTCGAACGCCAGGCGCTCGAACTGACCAAGGGACTTGTCAGCTGACCTGAGGCGGCCTCCAGCTTCGGCCGGAGGCCGCCTCTGTCAGGCACGGTCAGCCCAGCGGGCTGGAGCAGGAGATGCGATCGCAGGAAGGCAGTCGATCCGTCGATCAGCGCCGTGATGCTGGCCGACTTGATTTGCCTGTGAAGTCCTGTCCGGATAGTAAGTCTTGGGACCTCTGTTCATCATATTGACCGAGATACGTTGTTTCTACCATTGGTTGATATATATCCGATGGAGGCAACCCACGGACGTTCTTCACGATGCATCTTTCTGCGAATGCCGAGGAAAAGTTGGCTGCGCCGTCAGTGCTGGAATCTCAGCATGGCTCGGTTCGGCCGCTTGCTGCCGAAGATCTCGAGCGCGTCGCCGCACTCTTCCTGACGAAGTTTCGCCGGCGCCGCCGTCACCTCCTCGATCGCGCGATCGCCGAAACGGCCGCGTATATGAGAGAGATTTATCTCGACCCTGCCGGCCACTCCGGTGAAAGCAACGCTCTTGTCCAGATCAACCGGCAGGGCCGCCTGGGTGGGTTCCTCGGCGTTTTGAAAGCCCGCTACGAGCTCAATGGTGCGCCATTGAATGCGGCGATCATCGGGCCGCTCATGGCCGACCCCGGCACCGATGACGGCTCGGCCGGACCGCAATTGCTGCGGGCATTGCATCAAGGCGAATTCGATCTGCAGCTGACCGATTCGGCCAACCGGACATCCTTGGCCTTCGCGCGCCCGATGAAGTATCAACTCCTGCCGGTGCATTGTCTGGGATGGACATATGTCTTCCGGCCGGCGGGAATGGCCGCCGCCGCACTGCACCGTAAATGGCCCGGCCTGCCTCACCTTGTACTCGACCCCTTTGCGCGAGCATTCGATGCTCTTGCGAAAAGAAGGTTCGAGCCCCCCGTCCAGCATTCATCGTCGCATCGCACCCACCGTGAGCCGATCAATGCCGTGCAATTTGCCGAGGAACTGCCGACCCTCCTGTCTGGTTACGCTCTTCGGCCGAGTTGGAAGGATGGGGAGTTGCCACGGCTGCTTGCGCTGGCGGCCGAGAAGCGGGCCGACGGCCCCCTTCATTTCGGTGGGATCTACGACGAAACGGGCAAAATGCTCGGTTGTTATGCCTTCTATGGTCAAGCCGGCGACATGGCGAACCTGTTGCAAATCCAGGCATTCGGATCGCATTGGGGCGCGACGCTGGATGCGCTTGTCGCCGCCGCATGGGAGATGGGCTGCGTGGGCATCACCGGGCAGACGCAGACCAGATTCATATCCCAACTCTTTGGCTACAAGAATGTCTTCTTCCGCTATGCCGGGGGAACGATGGTCCGCTCGCGGATCGCCGAGGTCACGGAAGCGGTCCGCTCCGGCGACATCTTTATCGGTGGATTGGTGGGCGACCGCTGGACCCGCCTCAGTTCCGATGATTTCGGCCGCTGATCGCCTTCAACCGGTGGTCGGCCCCAGCGGCTGGCAGCGCTCGGTTACAAAGGCCGCCTGCGGAATGGGTGCCTCCTGAGGCGTCCAACGCCCGGTCTTTTCATTCCAGCCGCCATGTTCTATGTCTGCCGGGCAGCGCGGGGGCGCGTCTTGTCAATCGTAAAAGCATCCGGTACGCCCCGCTCATGACAGTTACCGTTCGTTTCGCCCCTTCGCCGACCGGCCGCATCCATATCGGCAATGCGCGCACGGCTCTGTTCAACTGGCTGTTCGCCGTGAACAACAAGGGTCGCTTCATCCAGCGCTTCGACGACACCGACATTGCGCGCTCGAAGCAGGAGTTTTCCGACGCCATCCTATACGACCTGCATTGGTTGGGCATTTTTCCCGACGCCACCGAGTACCAGTCGCGGCGCTTCGAAGTCTATGACGCGGCGGTCGAGAGGCTGAAGGCGGCAGGCGTTCTCTATGCCTGCTACGAAACGCCGGAGGAGCTGGATCTCAGGCGCAAGGTGCGCCGCACGCGCGGTCTGCCGCCCGTCTATGGCCGCGAGGCGTTGACCCTTACGCACGAACAGATCGCCGAATACCAGACCGATGGCCGCCGGCCGCACTGGCGTTTTCTCCTGCCCAATTTCTCAGACGATCCACAACAGCCGGAACGCACTGAAATCCACTGGAACGACTTGGTGCGCGGTGAGGAAACCGTCGATCTGGCCTCGCTTTCCGACCCGGTCCTGGTGCGCGAGGACGGCACCTATCTCTATACGCTGCCTTCCGTGGTCGACGACATCGAGATGGGCGTCAGCCATGTCATCCGCGGCGACGACCATGTCACCAACACCGGCGTGCAGATCGCCCTGTTCCAGGCGCTGGCTGCCGAGCCGCCAGTCTTCGGCCACCACAATCTCCTGACCACCGCATCGGGCGAGGGCTTGTCGAAGCGCACCGGCGCGCTCTCCATCGAAAGCCTGCGCGAGGACGGGATCGAGCCGATGGCCGTCGCATCATTGGCGGTCCTGGTAGGCACTTCGGAGAATGTCGCGGCGATGCCGACGATGGGCGAACTCGCCGAACGCTTCGATCCGGCGGCGACATCGAAATCCGCGGCCAAGTTCGATCCGGACGAGCTGTTCGTGCTCAACCGGTCGCTGCTGCACCACATGCCGTTCAGCGAGGCACAAGACCGTCTGATCGTGCTCGGCGTCTCCGGCGAGCAGGCCGAACCGTTCTGGCTGGCGGTGCGCGGCAATCTCGACAGGCTGGCCGATGCGGTCAACTGGTGGCGCATCCTGCGCGAAGGACCGCAGGAGAAGGCGGAATTTTCCGATGACGACCGCGACTTTCTTCGACAGGCATTCGACCTGCTGCCGGAGGAACCCTGGACCGCGACGATCTGGAAGGACTGGACGGGCAAGATCAGGGAAGCGACCGGCCGCAAGGGCAAGGCGTTGTTCATGCCGCTCAGGACAGCCCTTACCGGACTGCCTTCGGGGCCGGAGCTTGCAGATCTATTGCCGCTGATGGGTCGGGAAGGAACGTTGGCCCGACGACCCTGACCTTGCGCTGTTCCGGCGGCAGCGCGGACACGGGCGACGTCACCGGCCTGGCGGAAAGCCGCTTGATCGCCTCGCGGTCGAGCCCACCTTCCAGATTGGCCAGCGTTTCGGGATCGGCGCCCGGATCAGGTTTTGCAACCGGGACTGGAATGAATGATGACGCGTCTGTCTCTGGCTGCGATTGCGCCGGATTCGGCGGATTGCCGGCAATGATCTGGAAACCCTGCGCAGCGGCGTTGCAGCCGCAAGCCGGCGGCCGCGACATGCCGGGCCTCTTGTAGAGATAGGCGGTCGGCAATTCGCTGTAAGGCCGGCCGGTGACAGATGACGTCATCGACGCCGAATCGTCGTCCATGCCGCGCGAATAGAAAACCTGCATCTCGGTTCCGGGGCAGCTCGATTCGCAATTCTTCTGGTCGCGTTCGAAATCGCCTGCCGAGGCCGAGTTCGACATAGGGAAAAAGTAGCCGTCGCAGGTGCGCACACAGGACGTGTGGAATTCGCCACCGACGCTCGGAAAATCCGGTACGCCGGGCTGGTTGAGCACACGGCGGACATTGCGCTCCTCGCTGGGATCGTCGGGCTGGTTGGGTTCATCAAGCATATCGAGCTGCTTGCTGTTGCCGCCGAAGAGCTGATCGAACAGGTTTGCGCTGCCGCCGTCGCGGTTCGCTTCCTGCAAAGGCGCACGCCGAGGCGCAACGGTGTCGTCGCGGCAGCCATTAGCGTCGAGCGCCGCCAGGATGCGTCCGCGATCGCGGCGAGAGCCACCGCCAGCCAGCCGCTCGCGCTTGTTTTGCAAGGCGTCGAGATTGGCATTCATGCGGTCGATGGTGGCGTTGAGCCCGGCGCATTGATTGAGGTTGCGGCCAAACAGCGAAAAACCGCACCCGGCCTGGCTCGCCTGGCTGCGAGCCTTCGAAATCTGCTCATGCTGCCTGGCAATCGCGGAATCGTATTTCCGGACTAGCGCCGGACCGCCACCGCCGCCGCGCGAGGACGCGGCAAGATCGGCTTCCAACTGGCGGCAGACCCGCGAAGCAGCCTGTGGCTTGGCTACTCCCCAGGTTGCGGACAACAGCAGGCCAAGCAGCACGGCAGCATGCGCCTGCTTCCACCCTCCGCTTGCCATCCGCCCAAACTCCGCCTTCCAAATCCGACTGTTAGCCCCGCAAGGCTACCGTGTTCGCGGTTAACTGCAGTTTACCGCGAAATCCGTGTTCAGCCCAGATTGACGACCGCTTGTGCCTTGTGGGCGGCTTCGACCACGGCAAGCGCCGTCATGTTGACGACGCCGCGCGAGGTGACAGACGGCGTCAATATATGCGCCGGCATGTCGGTGCCGAGCAGGATCGGCCCGACATGCAGCGCATCCGTCATGGTTCTGAGCGCCGTCAGCGTGATGTTGGCCGAATCGAGGTTGGGGAACACCAGCAAATTGGCTTCGCCCTTCAGTCTCGAATGGGGATAGACGCGCTGGCGCAGGTGCTCCGACAGAGCAGTGTCCGCATGCATCTCGCCATCGCATTCAAGGTCAGGCGCGATGCGCGCCAGGATCGCCGCTGCTTGCCGCATCTTCACGGCGCTGGGCGAATCGCGCGAGCCGAAATCGGAATGCGACAAGAGTGCTGCCTTCGGCTCGATGCCGAAGCGCTGGATTTCTTCCGCCGCCAGCACCGTCATCTCGGCGATTTCTTCCGCCGTCGGGTCGACGGAGACGTGGGTGTCGGTCAGAAAGATGATGCCGCGCTGCGAGATCAGCATGGAAAGCGTCGACAGGTCGTGGTCCTTGATGCCGGCGCGGGGGCCGATGATCAAGGTGACGTTGCGCAGATGCCGCTCGAACCGACCTTCGAGGCCGCAGACCATGGCGTCGGCATCGCCGCGTTTCAGCGCAAGTGCTGCGATCACCGTGTTGTCGGTGCGCACCATGGTGCGCGCGGCCTCCGTCGTCACGCCACGCCGGCCGGCGTGTTCGATCAAAAGGTCGACATAGTGGCGGTAGCGCGGATCGTCTTCCGGGTTGATGAGGCCGAAATCGACGCCGGGCTTGATGCGCAGGCCGTAGCGCTTCAGGCGCACTTCGATGACGTGCGGGCGGCCGATCAGGATCGGCTCGGCGATGCCTTCCTCGAGCACCACCTGGGCAGCGCGCAGCACGCGCTCATCCTCGCCGTCGGCATAGATGACGCGCTTGGCGCTCGATGCCTTGGCGGACGAGAACACCGGCTTCATCACCAGGCCGGAGCGGAAGACGAAGCGGTTCAGCTTGTCGATATAGGCGGCAAAGTCGGTGATCGGCCGCGTCGCGACGCCGGTGTCGCAGGCTGCCTTGGCGACCGCGGGCGCTATGCGCAGGATCAGCCGCGGATCGAAGGGCGAAGGGATCAGGAATTCAGGGCCGAAGATCGGCGTCTCGCCGGAATAGGCGCGGGCAGCGACGTCCGAAGGTTCCTCGCGTGCGAGCGCCGCGATTGCCCGCACCGCCGCCATCTTCATCTCCTCATTGATGGCGCTGGCGCCGCAGTCGAGCGCACCGCGAAAAATGTAAGGAAAACACAGTACATTGTTGACCTGATTGGGAAAATCGGACCGGCCGGTGCAGATCATCGCATCCGGACGCGCTGCACGCGCTATTTCCGGCATGATCTCCGGATTGGGGTTGGCCAGCGCCAGGATCAGCGGCTTCGGCGCCATGTGCTGGAGCAGTTCCGGCTTCAGTACGCCTGCCGCCGACAGGCCGAGGAAGACGTCGGCGCCCGAAATGACGTCGGCCAGCGTGCGCGCCTCGGTGTCCTTCACATAGGGGTCTTTCCAGCGATCCATCTCATCGGTGCGGCCCTTGTAGGCGACGCCGAAACGGTCGGTGACCCAGATGTTTTCGACCTTGGCGCCGAGCGAGACCAGCAGGTTGAGGCAGGCAAGGGCGGCAGCCCCGGCGCCGGAGGTGACGATCTTGATGTCCGATATGGTCTTGCCGGCGAACTCCAGCCCGTTGAGCACGGCGGCAGCGACGATGATGGCGGTGCCGTGCTGGTCGTCGTGGAACACCGGTATGCCCATGCGGGCCTTCAGCTGTTCCTCGACCTCGAAGCATTCCGGCGCCTTGATGTCCTCGAGGTTGATGCCGCCGAAGGTCGGCTCGAGGGCCGAGATCGTCTCGACCATGCGCTCGATAGCGGGCGCGTCGATCTCTATGTCGAAGACATCGATGCCGGCGAACTTCTTGAACAGGACGGCCTTGCCTTCCATGACCGGTTTGGAGGCCAGCGGTCCGATATTGCCGAGGCCGAGTACGGCCGATCCGTTTGTGACGACACCGACCAGATTGGCGCGTGCGGTGTAGTCGGCGGCGGTCGCCGGATCGTCGCGGATTTCCAGGCAGGGAGCGGCGACACCGGGGGAATAGGCGAGCGCGAGGTCGCGCTGATTGCCGAGCGGCTTGGTCGCCTGTATCTCGAGCTTTCCCGGCCTTGGGTGCTTGTGGAAGTAGAGGGCGGCTTCGTCGAGGTCCGAACGTGCCGTCTTTTTGCTCTCGCCTTCCATGCGGCCGCTCCCTCGAAATCTGGCTGGAGATTCCCTTTTAGCATGCACCCGTGGCTTTTCGCGACGCTAATTGACGCGCCGGCGGCAATACCCGGCGGCGCGTAGAAAACCTCGAATAATCAAATATTTATGATGGTTTTCTGACGGACGACTCCGACCGTTTCACGGATAAGTTGATCAAAAGGCGCTGACGTAAAGACCACCATCGACCGGTATGTTCTGCCCGGTCAGATAGCCGGCATGGACCGAGCACAGGAAGGCGCAGATCTGGCCGAACTCCTCCGGCGTGCCGAGCCGCTTGGCCGGAACATCGGCGCTGATGCGGGTCTTGCGCGCGGCTGCGGCCTCAGGGCTTTCGACTGTGCCGGCCTCATGCGGGGCGCGCAGCCGGTCGGTGTCGAGCTTGCCCGGCAGAAGGCTGTTGATGGTAACGTTGCGGTCGACAACCGTTCTGGCCACGCCGGCAAGGAACGAGGTCAGGCCGGCACGCGCGCCGGACGACAGGTCGAGGCCGGGAATGGGCACATAGACCGACAGCGAGGTGATGTTGACGATGCGACCGAAGCCGCGCGCCGCCATGCCGTCCAGCACGGCCTGCACGAGCTCGATCGGCGTCACCATGTTCTGGGTAACGCCTTCGAGGATCTTTTCGCGATCGAGCGTGCGGAAGTCGCGAAGCGGCGGTCCGCCATTGTTGTTGACGAGAATATCCGGCTCGGGGCAAGCCACGAGCAGCGCCTTCTGCACCTCCGGCTTCGAGACGTCGCCGACGACTTCCGTCACCGTGACGCCATAGCGCTCGCGCAACTCAGCGGCGGTTTTCGCCACCAACTCCGCATTGCGTCCGTTGACGACGATGTCGCAGCCGGCTTCCGCCAGCGCCATGGCGCAACCGCGCCCAAGTCCCTTGCTCGAAGCGCAGACGATGGCCTTCTTTCCGCGGATACCGAGATCCATGACGATTTCTCCTGTGATTTGGCCGGCAAGCTAGTCCTTCGGCTGGACCAATCGCAACCGTCATACGGTTGTTGCATGAATCGGGGCATAGGCTCGCGAAAGCAACGGTGAAATCGCGATGTCCGGCCAAGAGCCCCGCACGTTCCGCAGCATGTTCATTTCCGACGTCCATCTGGGCTCGAAGGCGGCCAAGGCCGAGTTCCTGATCGATTTCCTTCGATATCACGATGCCGATATCATCTATCTGGTGGGTGACATCGTTGATGGCTGGCGGCTGCGGCGGAGCTGGCATTGGCCGCAAAGCCACAACGACGTCGTGCAGAAACTGCTGCGCAAGGCGCGCAAGGGCGCCAACATCACCTACATCGCCGGCAACCATGACGAGTTCGCCCGCCAGTTCCAGGGCGTGCATTTCGGTGGCATCGTCGTTGCCGATCGCGCCATCCACGAGACCGCCGACGGCAAGCGGCTGCTCGTCATCCATGGCGACCAGTTCGACACCGTGGTCCACAATGCGCGCTGGCTCGCCTATCTCGGTGACCACGCCTATGACGCGGCCATGCTGGTCAACCGCGTGGTGACGCGGCTGCGCCAACTGCTCGGCCTGCCTTATTGGTCGTTTTCGTCCTGGGCCAAGCACAACGTCAAGAAGGCGGTGAACTTCATCGGCTCGTTCCAGACCATGCTTGCCGACGAGGCGCGCCGTTCGCATGTCGATGGCGTCATCTGTGGCCACATCCATCATGCCGTCATCGAAAATTTTGGCGATGTCCAGTACATCAACACCGGCGACTGGGTGGAAAGTTGTACGGCTGTGGTCGAGCATTTTGACGGCCGCATGGAAATCCTGACCTGGGCGCAGGTGCTGCCCGAGGCGCCGGACGAGCCCTTTATCCCGCTGCTCATCGAGGACCGGGTAGGGCAGGCGGCCTAGTCCGAAGTCTTTTCGGCTTCGGAATCAATCAATTAGTCCAACCGGTTTCGTCCGGTTTTCGTCCATGTTAAGGGATCGATACGCGTTGCCCTCCGGTCGAATACAGCGCGATTGGATCGATTCATGTCCCTGCCGCAGCTCTCGCCCGAACAACTCGTCAAGCCGCGCCATTTCGAACTGCGCATGAGCCTGATCTTCGCGACGCTTTTCGTGCCGCTCGGAACGCACTTGCCGTATTTTCCGCTGTGGTTGCAGGCCAAGGGTTTTCATGCCGAGCAGATCGCGATCATTCTGGCGGCGCCGATGTTCCTGCGCGTGGTGACGACGCCGCTGCTGACCGCGCTGGCCGACCGTGCCAGGGACCGCGCCGACGTCTATGTCGCGCTGATGGCTGCGTCGCTGCTTTTGTCGGCAGGTTATTTCCTGACACCCACCTATGCGATGGTGCTGGCGGTCTCGCTGGCGCTGACCATCGTCTGGACGCCGCATTCGCCGATCGCCGATTCGCTGGCTCTTTCGGGTGTCCGCCGCTTCGGTTCGAACTACACAAGCATGCGCAAATGGGGCTCGATCTCCTATTTGTTCGCCAATATCGCCGGCGGCTTCATTCTGTCGGTAACCGGTTCACAAGCCGTTCCGGTTATCATTCTGGTGGCGTTTGCCGCCGCCCTTGCCGCCGGCCTGCTGGCGCCGCGCCTTGGCCGTCCGCGGCGCGCCTCGCCGCTGTCGGCCACCGACATCCAGCATTCAGCGCCGAAGCTTCTCAACCCGTATTTCCTGTATTTTTCCACGGGCGTCGGCGTCATCACCGCCAGCCACGCATTCCTCTACGGTTTCGTCTCCATCTACTGGAAGTCGATCGGCCTCGGCGATTCGGTAGTCGGTCTCTTATGGGCTTGGGGCGTGGTGTCGGAAGTCTGCATGTTCATGATGTTCACCCGCTTTTTCGACCGGTTCTCCGTCGTGTCGGTCATGGTGATGGCCGGAATCGGCTCCATCGTGCGCTGGATCGCCTTTCCGCTGGTCTGGCCGCGCGGCCTCGGCATTCCCGGCTTCTTCGCTGTCCAGTCGCTGCACTCGGTCTCGGTGGCGCTGGGGCTGATCGGGCTGCAGAAGATGATCGGCGAAACGATCTCCGAGGAGCGGACAGGTGCCGCGCAAGGCATCGCCTATTTCTCCAACGGCTTCTTCATGGCGGTGGTGACGCTAGCGTCCGGCCCGCTCTACGACCGTCTCGGTGTCGACGGCTTCTTTGCCATGATCCCGATTGCGTTGATCGGACTGGCGCTGATCGGCCTTGCTGCGCGCTCAGCCCCAGAGCGCCGTATCGGGCGGTGACACCAGCGATCCCTGGTAGACAAGGCCCGGTACCCGGTCGCGGGCAAGCAGCAGCGGACCGTCGAGGTCGACGAAATCGGCATGCTGGGCAAGCAGCACCGCTGGCGCCATCGCCAATGAGGTGCCGACCATGCAGCCGACCATCACGCCGAAACCGAGTTCGCGGGCGCGATCGCGCAGCACCAGTGCCGCAGTCAGGCCCCCCGACTTGTCGAGCTTGATGTTGACGGCATCGTAAAGACCGACAAGCGCTTCGAGATTCTTAGCCTCGTGCACGCTTTCATCGGCGCAGATCGGCACCGGATGGGCGATATGGCGCAGGATCTCGTCATGACCGGCCGGCAGCGGCTGTTCGATCAGCGCGATGCTTTGTTCGGCGGCAAAGGCGAGGTTCGCAACGATGTTGTCGTCGCTCCAGCCCTCATTGGCGTCGAGGATGATGCGGCTGTCTGGCGCTGCCTGCCTGACCGCCCGGATGCGGGCAATGTCGTTGTCGCCGCCGATCTTGACCTTGAGCAGCGGCCTCGCGGCATTGACGCGGGCCTGCGCCGCCATCGCCTCCGGCTCGCCCAGCGACAGCGTGTAGGCGGTTTCGAGCGCCTGCAAGGGAACAGCGCCTATCGCAACCGCCACCGATGTTCCGCTGAGCTTCGCCTCCAGATCCCATAGGGCGCAGTCTATGGCGTTGCGGGCGGCTCCGGCCGGCATGGCATCGAGCAAGGCGCTGCGGCTGATGCCCTCGGCGATCCGGCCGCGCATGGCGTCGATCGCCTCGCGCACGCCCTCAATCGTCTCCCCATAGCGCTTGTAGGGGACGCATTCGCCGCGGCCGAAATGGCCGCCGTCGCTGATCGTGCAGGAGATCACTTCGGCTTCGGTCTTGGAACCGCGCGAAATGGTGAAGGTTCCGGCGATGGGAAAACGCTCGGCCTCGACCGAAATGACACGCGCCATATTTTTCTGCTCCTGCTGTGCGACAAGCGTTGTCGGCAAATCGACAGGTCAGACCCGTCAGGCTAAACAGGACGCCATGTTGACCATCGGCAAGCGCGACGCAAGCGGCACGACCGCAGGGGAGGCTGACCACGAACCGCGCGTGGCGATCGGCGAGGAGGACGGCGTTCTTGGCTGCGCTTTCTCCGGAATCTGGACGACACGGACCGTTGCACTCGTCGACGCCGACATGCGCAAGATCGAAAAGCGAAGCGGCTTCAAAACCTTGGCGCTCGATGTTTCCAAGATCGAGAAGATGGACACTGCCGGCGCCTGGCTGATCGACCGGTTGGTCAGCGCCTTCGAGAAGAAGGGCGTCGAGATCCAGATGCAAGGCCAGAGCGAGATCGCTTCGATCCTGCTCGAAGCTGTCGGCGAGGCCGTGCGGCGCGAACCCGAATCCGGCCCGGTGCGACCGCCCAACATCGTCATTCGCGCGCTGGAGGCGGTTGGCCGCCGGGTCTACGAGATGCGCGACGATTTTCTGGCCTCGATGAACATCCTCGGCGCCACCATCCGTGGCGCGCAGATGAAGCTCGGCCGTGGCCATGCGGTCAACCCGGCGGCGATTTTCAACCAGATCGACCGTATGGGCGTCGGCGCCATTCCGGTGGTGGTGCTGATGTCGGCGATCGTCGGCGCCATCGTCGCCCAGCAGGGCGCCTATCAGCTCAGCTATTTCGGCGCCGATATCTTCGTCGTCGACCTCGTCGGCGTGCTGATCCTGCGCGAACTCGGCGTGCTGATGACGGCGATCATGATCGCCGGCCGCTCCGGCAGCGCGATCACCGCCGAGATCGGCTCGATGAAGATGCGCGAGGAGGTCGACGCGCTGAAGGTCATCGGACTTAACCCGATCGGCGTCCTGGTCTTTCCGCGCCTTGTGGCGCTGGTCATCGCCTTGCCGTGCCTGACCATCATCGCCAATTTCGCCGCACTCGGCGGCGGCATCCTGGCTGCCTGGCTCTATTCCGACATTCCACCCGCCGCCTTCATCGACCGGCTGCGTGTCGCCATCGATCTCAGCACCATCTTTGCGGGCCTGATCAAGGCGCCGTTCATGGCCATGATCATCGGCACGATTGCCTCGGTCGAAGGCATGAAGGTCGGCGGCAGCGCCGAATCGCTCGGCCAGCACGTCACCGCCTCTGTGGTGAAGTCGATCTTCGTCGTCATCATCCTCGACGGGCTTTTTGCCATGTTCTACGCAGCGATCGAGTTCTGAGATGAAGCTGCGAAACAGGAAAAGGGCGGGTGCATTGGCGGATGACGCGGGCGAGGGCGATATCGTGCTTTCCGCGCACGACATCAGCGTTTCCTTTGCCGACAAGCTTATCCTCGACAGACTGTCGCTCGACATAAGGCGCGGCGAAATCCTTGGATTTGTCGGCGCCTCGGGCGCTGGCAAATCCGTTCTACTGCGCACCATTCTCGGCCTGACGCGCAAGCAGTCGGGCACCATCAAGCTGTTCGGCGTCGATATCGAGAAGGCTGATGATGCCGAGCGTCTGCGCATCGACATGCGGCTTGGCGTGCTGTTCCAGCACGGCGCCCTGTTCTCGGCGCTGACGGTGCTGGAAAACGTCCAGGTGCCGATGCGCGAATATCTCGACCTGCCGCGAAAGCTGATGGACGAACTGGCGATGCTCAAGATCGAGCTGGTCGGGCTGCCGCCCGACGCGGCGCAAAAATTCCCATCCGAACTGTCCGGCGGCATGATCAAGCGCGCCGCACTGGCGCGGGCGCTGGCGCTCGATCCCGACATCGTCTTCCTCGACGAGCCGACATCGGGTCTCGATCCGATCAGCGCGGCGGAGTTCGACGAGCTGGTGGTCAAGCTGCGCGATACGATGGATCTGACCGTCTACATGGTGACGCATGACCTCGACACGCTGTTCACCGCTTGCGACCGGGTGGCCGTGCTCGGCAAGAAGAAAGTGCTGGTCGAAGGCACCATCGACGACATGCTGAAGAGCGAGGAACCGTGGGTAAAGTCCTATTTCCGCGGAAAACGCGCCCGGCAACTTGATCTTGCGGCGCGCGCATAGCCATAAGTGGGACAATGGAAACCAGAGCCAACTACGTCATTGTCGGCATCTTCACGCTGGCCGCGATCCTGGCGGCGTTTGCCTTCGTCTACTGGACGGCGGCGATCGGCGACAAGGGCGAGACGACGTTGCTGCGCGTGCGTATTCCGGGCTCGGCCTCCGGGCTCGGCCGCGGAAGTTTCGTGCTGTTCAACGGCGTCAAGGTCGGCGACGTCAAGCGCGTCTATATCGATGTCGACAATCCGACGGTTGCCATCGCCGATACCGAGATCGACCGCATGACGCCGATCACCAAATCGACGCAAGCCGATATCGGGCTTGCCGGCCTGACCGGGCAGGCCAACATCGAGCTCAAGGGCGCCGATCCCAAGGAGGTAAAGCTCCTCGACCAAGCGGAAAAGGAAGGCAAGGTCGCCGAGATCGTCGCCAACCCGTCGGCGGTGACCAACCTCTTGCAGACGGCGCAGAATATTTTTACCCGCGCCGACAAGGTGCTGACCGAGCTCGAAGGCTTCACCAAGGACGTTCGCGGGCCGCTGACGCAGACCGTCCAGAACGTCCAGACCTTCTCCGATGCGCTGGCCAAGAATTCGGACGGCATCGACAAGTTCCTGTCCGCGGCCAGCACGCTGGCCGATGAGCTGAAAGGCGTTTCCGGCAAACTCGACGGCACGCTGAAGGCGGCCGAAGGCCTTCTCAACGCGGTCGACAAGGACAAGATCAAGAGCATCGTCGCCAATGTCGACGCAGTAACCGGTAACCTCAAGGAGACGTCGAAGCAGCTCGACGGCGTGATCAAGAACGTCGATACAGCCGTGGGGTCGGTCAACGACTTCGCCAAACGGACGCAAGGCACGCTGGCCAAAGTCGACAACGTGCTCGACGGTATCGATCCCGCACAAGTGCGCTCGGCGCTCGCCAACATCCAAAAGGCCAGCGAGAGCGCCGACAAGGCCGCCGCCGACATCGCGGAGGTGACCCACAAGTTCGCCAACCGGGCCGACGACATCGACCAGACGATCAAGGACGCAAAGCAGCTCGCGCAACGGCTCAACGATGCCTCGGTGCGGGTCGATGGCATTCTTGCCAAGGTCGATACCTTGCTCGGGTCGGGGCAGGCCGACGGCGTGATGGCGGATGCGAGGGCGACGCTGAAGTCGTTCAAGCAGGTTGCCGACACGCTGAATGCCCGCCTTGGCGTCATCACCGACAATCTGGCGCGATTCTCGGGCCAGGGGCTTTCGAACGTCGAAGCGCTGGTGCAGGACAGCCGCCGTTCGATCAGCCGCATCGAGGAGGCGGTAACCGATCTCAGCCGCAATCCGCAGCGCATCCTGTCGGGTGGCGACGGCGAGGTTCGGCAATTCGATGGCAGGGCGCGGCGTTGACTTCGGCGTCGGCGCGCCCCAGAAACATGAGCCGCGAAAGCGGGTCGATCTTACGATCCGGGGACAACGGGGATCGCGCGTGAAGTCTGTGTGGGTGAAAACGGGCGGGTTGACATCGGCTGCGGCACTGCTTGCCTTGACGCTGGCCGGCTGTGCGGCGTTGGGCGGCAAGCCCGCGCCGCTCGATACGTTCGAGCTGTCGGCGCCGTCGGTCGACGCGCATGGCCACAGCCGCCGCCAGATCCTGATCGCGCAGCCGTCGGCGCTCAAGGCGCTGGACAGCCAGAACATCGTCATCAAGCCGTCGGATCGTTCGATCCAGTATCTCAAGGGCGCGCAATGGGCCGACCGGCTGCCGCTGATCGTGCAGGCGCGGCTGGCCGAGACCTTCCAGCGCTCGGGCAGCTTTGCCGGCGTCGGCAAGCCGGGCGAGGGCCTGGCGATCGACTATCAGGTGATCGTCGAGATCCGCTCATTCGAGGTTCGGGTCGACGGCGGCGAACATGCCGAGGTCGATCTGTTCGTGCGGATCCTGAACGATCGCAACGGCGAGGTCCGTGCTTCCAAGAGCTTCACCGCAGCCGCACCCGTCTCGGGCAGCGGCAATCCTGCTTATGTCAGCGCACTCGACAAGGCGTTCGGCGACGCCGCCGGGCAGATCGTGCGCTGGACGGATTCGGTGATCTGAGCGCGACGCGCGCCGGAATCCCACCAGGCTTCATCCCACCAGGCTTCTCTACCTACAAGTGGTCGAAGATCTCCGGCCGGAGCTTTCCGATCTTCATCAAGTGCTGCAGGGTGTAGGTCACGGACAGCGCGTCATCGAGCGCATCGTGCCCCTGCAATGGCGGGTGCTTGACGCCGTAGTAATCCGCAAGCTTGTTGCTCGGCGTTCTCGCCAGATCCTCGATCGGCATTCCGGCTGCGATCAGCAGCTTGACGGCGTTGTCAAACCGGGTGGCTGGGATCGAAGGCTGAATGCCCGCGACATAGCAGCTGATGGCGATCATGTTCAATTCGTCCTTGCCCCAGGACCAGAATCGCGCCCCTTCGGAAAAACGATCGATGTCGGCGAGGGCATCCCCTAGTGCCACCCCTTTTGTCTCCAAATCTTCCTCGGTGATGCCGGTCAGTTTGGTGAAGAATGGGTCCAGGGCGTATCTCTGACCAAACCGGTCGACCGGTCTGATATAGGCCTTGTGTGTTCCGAGCAGGGGGAAGTCGCCTTCAAGTCCAAGCCTGACGGCGCCGATCTGTGCGATCACCGGGTCGGGATCGTGGGCCGCGCACCAGAATCTGCGTTGCGAGCCCTCCAGGCAAAGAAACTCGCAGTCGAAAATGATTGCCGTCTTCACGATCACACCCTGCGAGCGTTAGGGCAGCGGTACTGTGGATGAATTATGGCGCCGTCGGGAGATCGACTTAGGGCGGATTCCGAAGGCATCGATAGTCTTGCAAGACCTGTTGCGGGCAGGTTCAACGCGTGCCGGACGTTAGAGCAGGCACAGGCGGGACCATGGCCCGCCTGTTCAATTCCTGTCTTAGTGCAGGCGGCCGCTCGCATGCGCCAGCATGGTGTAGACCTTGCCGGTGTCCGACGTCAGGTAGGTCTGCGCCATGATGTTGTCGCGGTCGTTGCGCGAGACATCCTTGAGCAGCTTCTCGAAATCGTCGCAGTAGCGGTCGACGGCGGCGCGGAACTCGGCCTCGGCCTGATACTTGCGACGGATCTCGTCGAACGTCTGCTGACCCTTCAGCGTGTAGAGCCGCCTTGTGAACACGTCACGCTCGCCGCGCCGGTAGCGGTTCCACAGCTCGATCGAGGCATCGTGGTCGATGGCCCGCGCGATATCGACGGAGAGCGAGTTCAGCGATTCGACGACATGAAGGGGCGAGCGCTGGGCAGGCGTAGCGCGGGGCGCTTCCGCAGCCGCTGGGGGAGCTGCCGACCTGAGGTCCTCCTCGTTCGATGCCGCGGTCAGCAGATCGCGTACCCAGCCACCCTGCGGCGTGCGGGCGCTGGCATCGCCGCGCGGACGCGGTGCCGCCTCGGTCGGACGGTCAAGGTCGAGCGTGCCGCGCAATGCAGGGCCGCCCAAGGGCGCCTGAGGCGTGCGCAGGTCCGGCTGCGGTGCCGGTGCTCGGCGCGGCGGCTCGGCAGCGCGTGCGGCCGGCGCTTGCGGCGCCGGACGCAGGTTGCGTGGCTCGGACCCTTCACCGCCGCGGCCGGACTTGGCCACGATGTCCGAAAGCTCCTTCAGGGCGTTGATCTGCTCGGAAACGGCGCGGCGGATGGCCGAAGTCGATTCCTTGGCCTCTTCCGGCATTTCGATGACGCCCTTCTTGAGCTCGGCGCGGGTCAGGTCGAGCTCGCTCTTGATCGAACCCGCGGTGCGCCGCATCTCCTCGGTCGCATCGGCAAAGCGCTTGGTTGCCGAGTCGACGACGTCGGTGATGGCGTTGCGGATCTTGTCGGCCGACTCCATCGTCTTGCCTTCGGCGTTCTGCAGCGTCTGGCCGACGAGATTTTCGAACGAGCGCATGACCCTTTCGAGATCTTCCGACTTCTTGACCAGGCCGACGGCGAGGTCTTCGAGCGACGACTGCCGTTCGAGCGTGTGCTCGAGGTTGCTCTGGGCCGAGCTCAACAGGTCCGAAGCACTGGAGAGCAGGCGGCTGTGCTCGTCGAACTTGGTGGCAATCGACGCGACCTCGCGCAAGGTGGACGACGACAGTTCCGTCAACCTTGTCGTGTTCGAATCGACCAGACGTGCCGAGCTGGCAAAGGTCTGCGCGGCCTTCTCGGTGGTGGCGGCGAAGCTTTGCGTGCTGCCGCTCAGGCGTTCATCGACCTGGCCGAGATTGACCGCGGCCTGCTCGATCAGCTGACCGAGCTGCGAACTGGACTTGGTCATCCGGCCGATGAGGTCGGCGACGCTGTCGGACAGCGACGAGCGGGCACCCTCGACCGCCGACAAGGTTTCGGCGGTGCGGTTGGCGAGCGCGTCGACAAGTGCGGCATTCTCGCTGCGCAGCTTCTCGGTGGCGCGTTCTGTGACCTCTTCCATGCTCTTTTGCAGTTCCGAGCCGCCCTGGGCGAAGCGCTCGACCAAAGGCCGTGCGGTTTCGTCGAGGATCTTCGACATTTCGGCCGAACGCGCCGCGAGCATGGTGTTGAGTTCGCGGGTGTTGGCGCCGATCGTCTTGGCGGCATCGTTGGTGCTCTGGCCGATATGCTGGCCAACCGCGGTGAAGGTCTCGGCGATCACATTGGCGCGCGAGACGAGTTGCGCCTCGGCGTTCGACACCTGCTCGTTGAGCTTCTGGCCCATCGTCTCGGCCGTAAAGGCGAGGCGGTTCTCGACGCCCGAGATCTGCTCTTCGACACGGGCTGCCGCGGCCGCCGCGCTCGAGGCGAGACGCTCGTCGGCGCCGGCAAGCGCCTGCTCGATTTCGCGGGCATGCACGGCCATTTCCTGGCCGGTCCGCCTTGCGCGTTCGGCAACCCGTTGCTCGGTATCGGCAAAGGCACCGACGATGGTCTCGGCATGCTCGCCGATCGTGGTGGTGCTGCTGGCGATGCGTGACACCAGCCGCTGATCCGCGTCGTCGAAGATACGGCCGATTTCGGAGGCACGACTCGACAAGGCTTCCGAACCCTCGGCGATGCGCGAGACGAGCTGCTGGTCGGCGGCATCGAAGATGCGGCCAAGGTCCGATGCGCGTGCGGCAAGCGCTTCGGCCGATTCGCCGATCCGCATGCCGAGCCGCTGGTCGGCGCCTTCGAAGTTGCGCAGGATGTCGCCGGCGCGCGCGGCCAGCGACTGGGCCGTTTCGATGGCGCGGGCGACCAGCTTCTGGTCGGCGGCATCGAACGTGCCAGCAATTTCGCTTGCACGAGCTGCCAGATGGTCGGCGGTGTCCTGAGCCCGGGCGGTCAGCTGATCTGCGGTTTCCTGGGCGCGGGCGGCAAGCTTCTGGTCTGCCGCTTCGAAGGTGCCGGCGATCTGATTTGCGCGAGCGGCCAGTTGATCGGCGGTTTCATGGGCACGGGCCAGCAGCGAGCTGGACGTGTCGTCCGCGCGGGCAAGCAAGGCGTTCGACGTATCTTCTGCACGGGCGTGCAGGCGACGGTCGGCCTCCTCGAAGGTGCGGGCGATGTCTTCGGCCCGCGCCAGCAGGGCGGCGGAGGTCTGCTCGGCGCGCTCGGCGATCTTCCGGTCGGCGTCGCTGAACGCGGCACCGGCCTGCTCGTGCAGGGTGCTGGTGACTTCCAGCACCTTTTCGCGCAGGGCGCCGGCGACAAACACGGCGCTCTTCTCGAGCACGGCGCGGACGTTGTCGACGCCTGTCGAGAGCGCACGTTCCATGGTGCCGGCGCGCTCCTCGATGATGCCGGTCTGGCGACTGAACGCCTGCTCGATCTTCTCGACATCGGCAGCGATCGCGTCGGAAATGCCGGTGCTTCTGGCAGCGATCTGGTCGATATGGCCCGACAGCGAGCGGTCAACGTCCTTGCGGGTCTCGGCGAGCTTGCCGAGATCGTCTTCCAGCGCGCGGGTCAACATATTGCGGCCTTCGGACAGCTTGCCGACATGTCCGGCGATGACGTCGTCGATGTCGCTGCGGCTTTCGGTCAGCTTCTGCAGGTCGGCTTCGAGGGCGCGTTTGAGAATGTCGCGGCCCTCGGCCAGCTTCTCGACCTGGCCGGCAACCAGACCGTCGATGCTGGAGCGGCTTTCGGCCAGCTTGGCGAGATCGGCTTCCAGCGCGCGCTTGAGAACATCGCGACCTTCGGCGAGTTTCTCGACCTGGCCGGCGACCAGACCGTCGATGCTTGAGCGGCTCTCGGCCAGTTTGGCAAGATCGTCCTCGAGCGCCTTGGACAGGGTCGAGCGCTCCTGGACAAGCCTTTCCGCGTGGCTGTTAACGAGGCCACCGACGTTTTCGAGGTCGGCTTCAAGCGCTTTCGACAGCGTCGAACGATCCTGGACGAGCCTTTCGGAATGGCTGTTGACCAAGCCATTGACGCTTTCGAGGTCAGCCTCGAGTGCCCGGGCGAACTGTGCCCGGTCATCGACCAGTTTCTGCGACTGGTCGGCAATGGTCCCCTTGATCGCATTGAGGTCGGATTCCAGAGCGCGCCGCAGAATATCTCGGCCCTCGGACAACTTCTCGACCTGACCCGCAACCAGCCCGTCGATGCTGGAGCGGCTGTCGGCCAGCTTGGCGAGGTCGTCCTCAAGGGCCCTGGACAGGGCGGAGCGGTCTTGGACAAGCTTGTTCATGTGATCGGCGATGACGCTGTTCACATTCTGCAGGTCGGCTTCCAGGACCCGGGAAAGCTGACCGCGATCCTCGGCCAGCTTTTCCGACTGGCTTGAGATAACGCCCTTGATCGTGTTCAGGTCGGATTCCAGCGCGCGCTTGAGAATGTCGCGGCCTTCCGCCAGCTTCTCGACCTGACCGGCGACCAGACCGTCGATGCTCGAACGGCTTTCGGCCAGCTTGGCAAGGTCGGCTTCAAGGGTCTGCGACAGCAGGCTGCGGTCCTCGGCCAACCGTCCCGAATGGCTTTCGATCAGGCCGCGTATGCCGGACAGATCATTGTCGAGCGAATGGGAAAGCTGCGTGCGGTCTTCCGCCAGTTTGGCGGAATGGGTTTCGATGAGGCTCTTGATGCCGACGATGTCGTTTTCCAACGCCTTGGCGAGCACGGCGCGGCCTTCGGCGATTTTTTCCACCTGACCGGCGACCAGGCCGTCGATGTCGGCGCGGCTGTCGGACAGTTTTCCGAGATCGGCTTCCAAAGCGCGCGACAGAATGTTGCGGCCCTCGGCGAGTTTTCCGACATGTCCGGCGACCATTTCATCAATGATCGTACGAGCTTGCACCAGCTTCCCGGAGTCTTCATTCAAGGCAATAGAGAGCCTGTTGCGACCTTCTTCCAGCCTTTCGAGATGGCTGCCGAGCGATGCATCGATGGCCGCCCGCGATTCATTGACCTTGCGCAGATCCTCTTCGAGAGCGCGCGAGATCAGGCTGCGGCCTTCGGCCAGCTTCTGCACCTGGTTGGTTACTGCCGCATCGATGCCGGCGCGGCCCTCGGCGAACTTCGCCAGGTCGGCCTCCATGGCCGCGGCCATGCGCTCGCGGCTTTCGGACAGTTTCCTGCTGTGGTTCTCGACAGCTTCCTCGATGCCGACGCGGGCGTCGGCGAGCCGCTGGATGTCACTGTCGAACGAACGCGACACGACGTGACGGGCGGCTTCCATGCGTCCGGCGAAGTCGCTGGCGCGGGCTTCGAGCATAGAGGAGGTCGAAGTGACGATGTCGGCCATGTCGGCGCCGATCTGGGTCTTGCCCTGATCGATCATCGCCGACAGCGTGTCCTTGCTCTCGGCGAAGGTGTGCGCGATTTCGCGGGCGCGCTCGACCAGCGTTTCATTGATCTGGCGGGCGCGGGCCTCGAGTGCCGCATTGAGCTTCTGCGTTCCGGTGTCGAGCGCCTCGGCGCGGGTCTGGAACTCGCTGATCAGCGCCTGGCCGCGTTCGGCGAGCGTGCGCTCGATGCCGTTGAGGCTGGCCTCGAATTCGGAATTGAGGGTGCGCGCGGCGCCGCCAAGCAGCGACACCATGCCGGTGGTGCGATCGTCGAGCAGATCGGTCAACGACCGCGTCAGTCCGTCCGTGGTGTCCGTCAGCTTGGCAATGCGGGTGTCGAGAAGGCTGGCGAAGGCCTCGCCCGAGGTCGACAGGCGGTCGGTGATCGAATCGAGCCGGCCTTCGACGGAATCGAAGATCGACATCGAGCTTTCGTTGATGCGGTCGATCAGCGTGTCGCCGGAATTGGTGATCGTCATCGACAATTTGGTCGATGCATTGAGGATCGAGTCGCGAATGATGTCGGAAGCCGCGCCGATCTCGTCCTTCAGCGTCTCATGCGCGCCGGTAATCGAGGCGCGGACGCGCTCGGCATGGGTGACGACGGCTTCGCGCTCGCTGCCGAGCCCGTCGACCAGCGAACGGATGCGGGATTCATTCTCGGAATAGGAGCGTTCGATCTGGTTGACTTCGCTGTGGACAAGCGTTTCCAGTTCGACGGCGCGGGCAAGCGTGCGTTCGATGCCTTCGCCCATGGCCGCGACCTCGCGACGAACGGCCTGGCCGATCATCATGACGCGATCCTGGGCAAGGTTTTCCGGCTCGGTCAGGCGGAAGGCCACTTCGGTCATCGACTGTGCGGCGATGCGCATTTCCTGGGCGCGGCGAATCATGGCGGCGAAGGCCCAGAACAGGATGACAGGCACGATGGCCGCGACGGCGAGGCCGATCAGTTCCGGACGGGCGAGGAACTGGTCGAGCGTGCGGATTCTCCAAATGCTCGGTCCGAAAAGCAGATTGGCCAAACCACCGGCACCGGCGAACCAGGCGAGCGAAACGAAGGCGACGACCCAGTAAATGGTGTTCGAGGCACGCCTGTTGAGGCTGTGCAGGAGCGTCTTGTAATCCTTCTGGCGATCGTCATTGGCCGGCGCGAAACCTGCGGGCTGGGCGCCATTGCGCGGTTCCACGGGGCGCAATTCGGCAGGTTTGGCCTTGGGCGCGGGTTTCGCGGCCTGGTTTTGGTTGACCACCGGCTCCGGGTTCTGTTCCGGCTTATGATTGCGTCCCTCGCGCGCCAGCTCGTCGGCCGCCTGGGATATCTGCGCTTCAAGATCCTCCATCGAAGCCGCGATATCGAGGTCGCCGCTGCCGATCTCATTGCTGAGGTCGAGATCGAGCGCCTTTTCCAGTTCCCTGGCCACTTCGCTGTCGAGAGTTCTCGTCGTCGGTTTCTTTGCCATGCCTTCGCTACCCTGTACTAGCTGCCGCGGGCTTATAATTCTGTTTGTCTTGCCCCGCGCAGGAGGCTGAAAATGGACCCCTCGTATCGTAATGACACAGGGGGGTAAAGAAAACATGCATTCCGCGGGATACGTAAAACTTTAAATATAAGGTTAACGGAACTGTGATTTGGACGCCGCTTTGGCAACATTTTTCCGGGCCATTCATTAACCCGTTGTCCATTGGATTCGCCTAGGTTTTTGGGCGAGTCGAAGAAACGGAGTTCGAGTTCATGCGTGGCGAAAGCGGCATCGCCTTCACAATGCCCGGGGGAGATGTATCCGGACCAAGACGGTCACGGCCGGTCGATTTGGCACACCTTGCCCGCCAGACGATGGGTGACCGCAGCCTTGAGCAAGAGGTTCTGGCGCTATTTGTACAGCAGGCGCTGTCCGTGCGCGACAGAATAGTCGACGCCGATATCAAGGACCGGCTTCTGCTCGCCCATGGATTAAAGGGTTCGGCACGGGGCGTGGGCGCCTTTGCCATCGCCGATTGCGCCACCGAGATCGAGCACCGGCCGGAAGACGGCCAGACGCTCAAGCGGCTTGGTACGCTGATCGACGAAGTGCGCGATTTCATCGCCGCCATCAACCGCTGAATCCGCGCCGAATCCGATTTGCGGAAAAACGTCATCGGGCGGCGCTTTCATGCGGCAGTTGACTTGTCAGCCGGAGTGATTATCTCGGCTGCAACTCCCTTCAGGTGACAAATGACCAAGCTGACTTTCATTGCCCATGACGGCACGCATTTCGACATGGACGCCGAGAACGGCTCTACGGTCATGGAGAACGCGATCCGCAACGCCGTGCCCGGGATCGAAGCCGAATGCGGCGGTGCCTGCGCCTGTGCCACCTGTCACGTCTATGTCGACGAAGCCTGGACGGCTGAAGTCGGCGAGCCGGAAGCGATGGAAGAGGACATGCTGGACTTCGCCTACGACGTCCAGCCCAACTCGCGCCTGTCATGCCAGATCAAGGTCCGCGATGCGCTTGACGGCTTGGTCGTGCGGGTGCCTGCCCGCCAGGGATAAGCGCAACCTTTTTGCCAACTGATTTTTCCCGCTGTGGCTTGGCAGCGGGGCGATGGTCATGCAGTGTCCTGCTGTTTCACCACAGCGCCGCGCGTCCTCTTGGACGCGCAACGGACGCTGTAGCACTTTTATTTGCGCATGATCCTTTCCGAAAATCGTTCCGATTTTCGGGGTCATGCGCAGCGAGGCACAGGCATGACCGACATCACCAGGACAGACGTGCTTATTGTCGGGGCAGGGCCGGTCGGCCTGTTTGCCGTGTTCGAGCTCGGCCTGTTCGACATGAAGTGCCACCTGATCGACATTCTCGATCGGCCGGGCGGCCAATGCGCGGAACTCTATCCGGAAAAGCCGATCTACGACATTCCAGGCTGGCCTTCGATCTCGGCGCAGGGGCTGGTCGACAAATTGCTCGAGCAGATCGCGCCGTTCAAGCCCGATTTCAGCTACAACCGAATGGTTTCCAGCCTGGAAAAACTGGAGGACGGCAGTTTTCGCGTCACCACCGACGAAAACGAGGTGTTCGAGGCCAAGGTGGTGGTGATTGCCGCCGGCGGCGGCTCCTTCCAACCCAAGCGTCCGCCGATCCCCGGCATAGAGCCCTATGAAGGCAAGAGCGTCTTCTATTCGGTGCGCCGGATGGAGGATTTTCGCGGCCACGACCTCGTCATTGTCGGCGGCGGCGACTCGGCGCTCGACTGGACGCTGAACCTGCAGCCGGTGGCAAAGAGCGTGACGCTGGTGCACCGGCGGCCTGAGTTCCGCGCCGCTCCCGACAGCGTCAACAAGATGTATGCCATGCAGGAGATGAAGCAGCTCGAATTCCAGGTCGGCCAGGTGACCGGATTGACCGGTGCCGACGGCCAGTTGTCATCGGCCACCATCAAGGGACCGGATGGCGACGTCGAGGTGCCTTGCACGCGCATGCTGCCGTTCTTCGGCCTGACCATGAAGCTCGGACCGATCGCGGAGTGGGGTCTCAACCTTCACGAGAACCTCATTCCGGTCGATACCGAAAAATTCCAGACATCGGTGCCCGGCATCTTCGCGGTCGGCGACATCAACTGGTATCCGGGCAAGCTGAAGCTGATCCTGTCGGGTTTCCACGAAGTGGCGCTGATGGCGCAGGCCGCCAAGCGCATCATCAGCCCCGGCGAGCGCATCGTTTTCCAGTACACGACCTCATCGACCAGCCTGCAGAAGAAGCTCGGCGTCTCCGGCTGAACTTTACTCGGCCAGCATCGGCGCCGCATTGTCGGCGTAGCCGCGAAGCTCCTTTTCGGGCATCAGCGTCAGCGTGATCAGCCCCAGCAGCAATGTAGCGGCGGCGACGGCAAAGATCATCACGAACGGCTCGACCGTCGCGCTATGGCCAGCGATCCGCACGCCTTCACCGGCAAGCGGCAAGCCGTAGCCCAGAGCGACCGCGCCGAGCATGGCGACCCCAAGCGCACTGCCAAGCGAACGCAGGAATGTCAGCACGCCCGTCGCGACGCCGAGATGCACGCGATCGACGGCGTTCTGGACCGACACGGTGGTGACCGGAAACGTCGTTCCGGTTCCAAACCCGATGCAAATCGTCAAGACCTCCACCTCCAGCAGCGTTGCATATCCTGCGACGACGGCCAGCAGGCAGAGGCACAGCATGCTGAAGACGACGCCCACCATCGCAATGCGCTTGTAGTGGGTGAAATGCGGGATCATACGCCCGCTGAATGCCGCGCCGCCGACGGTCCCCAGCAGAAGCCCAAGCATCGCGATGCCCGACTCCGCTGCCGACAAGCCGAGCACCGCCTGAAGATAGACGGGCAGGTACACAGCCATGCCGACGCTTGCGGCCTGAAGCAGGAACATCGAAAGCGTGCCCGCCAGAACGATTGGATTGCCAAGCACTTCGAGTGAGATGAGCGGCTCGGCGGCGCGCATGAGCCGCAAGGCAAAAGCGCTCCAGAAAATCGCCGAACCGCAGAGAACGCCGATGACTTCAAGCGAAGTCCAGGGATAGGCGCTGCCGCCCCAGTTCAAGGCGAGCAGCAGCAGCGCCGTGGCAATTATCAGAAGCAGCGCGCCCAGGCCGTCGATGCGATGGCGCTTTGCGGCAATGGGCAGTTTCTTGAGCGGCTTGTTGATGATCGCCATCGCAAGAAAACCAAGCGGAATGTTGATCCAGAAGATCAGTGACCAGTGCAGGTGCTCTGCGAAAGTGCCGCCGAGCAACGGACCGGCAATGCTGGCGACAGCCCATGTGCCGGAGAACCAGGCGGCATAGCGTGCCCGCTCGCGCGGCGGCACGAGATCGCCGACGACGGTCTGCGTCAAAGCGAACAAGCCGCCGCCACCGGCGCCCTGGATCGCCCGCCCGACAACCAGCACAAACATGTTGGGAGCCATCGCACTGACCACCGATCCCGCCAAAAAGATCAGGATCGCGGCATAGACGGTCGGCCGGCGGCCGTAGACATCGGAAATCTTGCCGTAGAGCGGAGCCACGGCTGTAGCGGTCAGGAGATAACCGGTGACGATCCATGGCAGATAGTGTGCGTTTCCGAGCGCATGCCCGATGGTCGGCATGGCCGGCGCGACAATGGTCTGATCGAGTGCCGCCAACAGCATCGACAACAGCACGCCGCCGATGATGGCGTTCTTTTCGCGCTCTGTTATCGGCGTGCCGGTTTCCGCCATCGTTTTCTCATCGACAGCCTGGTCCATGATCGTTCATCCATAAGCTTGCGATTTGACCGGCGCTGTTCAGCCGCTCCGGCTTCATGACCGTTTGGATCGCATTGGTGTTTTAAGCTCGTCTGGCGAGCCTGATATGTCGTCCCATATAGGCCGGTTTCGACGGCGGCTCGAAAGTTTTTCGAATCTGGCACTACGCTTCGGTGAATTTGGCTTTCAGTTCGGGTGCGTTCAGGCCGGCGGCAGTCGTCCGTTGCCGATGCGCTCCATGCGGTAGCGCAGCAGCCGCAAGATGCGGCTTTCGAAATTGACACTTTCGACGCGGTCGAACTGAAGCTGGGCGCGGTCGTGCCTGGCCAGAACAGCCGCGGTGATCGCGGCCGCCTTGGCCTTGGCGGCGTCGCAGTTCTTTTGCGGGTAGGTGGCTTTCAAGGCCTCTTCGAGTTCGCCGCCATGGTTCTTGGCGATTTCGACATGGCGCTCCTCATGGCGCTTGATGTCGGCCGACAGCGTATCCCAGAACAGCCTGACATCGGCATCGGCCTTGCGCGGCCGGCGCCACTCGGGAAGGATCACCTTCACCTTGACGGTCACCACCGCGTCGGCAATCCGGCAGGAACTCGGTGTCTGCGCATAGCTGATACGGGTGGTGAAGGCCATTTGCGTAGCGCCCGGGTGCCGCGTGCCGGTGCTTTTCACCTCCGGCCCGCGTTTGGAGAGTTGTGCCTCGATGTCGTCGAGCGTGCTGCCGCCAATGGCGAAATAGCTGTACGTCTTGACGAGATTGGCCGCCGCCGCCGGGTGCGGCGTTATGGCGAGCAGCAGCGCGCAAGCCAAGGATTGTTTCACGCCCAAGGACTGTTTTTTCATGCCAAGCATGGATCGTTTCATCATGTTGCCTCTTCGACCACCTTGCTTTACGGCCGTTGCCGGCGCAATGAAATTGATCCGCCAGGGATCACACATGATTGATGAACTCCATGGTCGATGAGCAATGACGGCCAGGCGATGGCAGTTGGCGCATGGACGCCATCTCGACCTTGGCGGCAAGGCCGTGGTCGTCGGCATCCTCAATGTCACGCCCGACAGCTTTTCCGACGGCGGCCAGTTCGACGCCCCTGAAAAGGCGCTGGCCCAGGCGCGCCGCATGATCGGGGAAGGGGCACTGGTTGTCGATGTCGGGGGAGAATCGACGCGCCCAGGTGCTGCCGCGGTATCGGCCAGCCAGGAACAGGCCCGCATCCTGCCGGTGATCGAAGCGCTGGCGGGCGTGAACGAGGTGCTGATTTCGGTCGATACCTATCGCGCCGACACGGCGCGGCTGGCGGTCGCCGCCGGCGCGCATATCGTCAACGATGTCTGGGGTTTGCAGCGCGAGCCCGATATTGCTCGTGTCGCCGCCGATACCGGCGCCGGGCTTGTCATCATGCATACCGGGCGGGATCGCCAGAAGCTGCCGGACGCGATTGCCGATCAGTTGGCATTCCTGCGAAGGTCGCTGGAAATCGCCCGCCAGACCGGCATCGCCGATGATCACATCGTGCTCGATCCCGGTTTCGGATTCGCCAAGGAGACGGCGGAGGAAAATCTCGACCTGATGGCACGCTTTTCGGAATTGCATGCACTCGGCCTGCCGCTGATGGCCGGCACGTCGCGAAAACGCTTCATCGGCACGGTCACCGGCCGTGATGCCGCCGACAGAGGGGTCGGAACAGCGGCGACCAGCGTCATTTTGAGGCTCCAGGGCGCCGACCTGTTTCGCGTCCACGATGTCGCATTCAACGTGGACGCATTGGCGCTCGCCGATGCTATGCTGGCGCGTCAAACCGACCGGGCGAGAAACTGATCGATGTATGTCATCCGCATGAAGAACTGCGCTTTCTTTGCCCGGCACGGCGTGCTGGACGAGGAGGAACGGCTCGGCCAGCGCTTCTATGTCGATGCCGTTCTGACCGTTGATCCAGGCCGGGCGCTTGCCGAAGATTCGATCGAGGATACAGTCCACTACGGCGTTGCATTCAGCGTCATTGAAAAGATCATCACCGGGCAGCGCCGTTTTCTGATCGAGTCGCTGGCGCTCGAAGTGGCCCGTGCGCTGACGGCGCGTTTTCCGCAGATAAAGAAAGCCGAGATCACGGTGCGCAAGCCGAACGCACCAGTGCCCGGCGTGCTCGATTATGTCGAGGTGACCGTTGTCTGGCCCGAATAGTACCGTTTATCTCAGCCTTGGCGGCAATCTTGGCGATCCGGCGAAATCCATGAGCGCGGCGCTGCGCATGCTGGATGCCGACGCGGATACGCGTGTCACCGGCGTCTCCTCGCTTTATCGCACACCGCCCTGGGGCAAGCTCGATCAGCCGGATTTTCTCAATGCGGCCGCCGAAATTTCCACCGTGCTTGCACCGCGTGCCTTGCTCGACCTCTGCCTCGATGCGGAGCGCAAGCTGAAGCGGGTGCGCGAGGAGCGGTGGGGGCCGCGGCTGATCGACATCGACATTCTGGTGTTCGGCGACCGCGTCATCCACGAGACCGGGCTGGAGGTGCCGCATCCGCGCATGCTGGAGCGCGCCTTCGTGCTGGCGCCGCTGGCCGAGATCGCGCCCGGCCTGGTTGTCAGCGGTCGCAGCATCACCGATCGCCTGGTCGCCGTCGATACCTCAGGCATCGAGCGATTGTCGTCCGGCCGGGATTGGTGGCTGGCCTGATTTCTGGGCAAGGCGACGGCCGAACTTTAGCCCGAGAAGCCGCCACCATCCAGGAACGTCTGCTCCTGCGGGGTGGTTTCGCGGCCAAGCATCTTGTTTCGATGCGGAAAACGGCCGAATTGCTCAATGATATCACGATGTTCGACAGCATACTTCAGATAGGGCTCGGCCCTGGCCTCAGTCAGCTCGACCGAAATATCCTGGTCGGCCAGTAGCTCCGAATGCTCATAGGGCAGGTAGAGGAAAACGCGGAGTTCTTCCTCGAGTGCCAGGTCATGACCAGCCGCGATCGCCTTCTCTGCGAAATATCTGGCGAGCGGATCGGTCGCGTACATATGGCCGGTGCCGCGAAAGCAGTTCCGCGGAAACTGGTCGAGCAGGATCATCAGCGCCAGCGCGCCTTCGGCATGTTCCAGCCAGTCGTCGCATTCACGCCGCGCTGCGGCGTAGTGCAGGTCGAGAAAGCGGTCGCGGAACTCGGCATCGAATGCTTCGTTCTTCTCGAACCAGGCATCCTCGCCGGCATCGCGCCAGAATTTGGTGACCGACAGGGCTCTGCTGTCCAATTCCATACCTAATTCCTTGCTCAATCGGCGGGTTCGGACTTGTGCAGCACACCCGCGGTCTCTTCGTTGAGTGCCTGACCAGGCCGGCGCGGCGTCGAGAGCGGTGTCGGAATCGGCGTGCCGATATTGCCTCTCAGGAAGCGCTGTCCGGCGCGAATGCCTTCGGCGAGCTGGGTTTCGAAGCGGTCGGTGTCGCGGCGCCTGACATCTTCGATCGTTTCAGCCACGTCTTCGGGATCGACGCCCAGAGATTCCAGGGCCGAGCCGCCGAAAACAAGTGCGGATTCGAAGGTTTCGCGAAGTTGGTAGTCGACGCCGGCACGTATGAGCTGCAGCGCCGTTCCACGGTCGAATGCGCGGGCCAGCACGGTGAGCAGTGGGAATTCGGCCTTGATCAGCTGGGCGATGCGAACAGCCACATCGGCCTTGTCGACGCAGATCAGCACGGCGCGCGCCCGGCCGGCACCGGCGGCATGCAGGATGTCCAGCCGCGTGCCGTCGCCATAGTAGACCTTGAAGCCGAAATCGGCCGCCGCCTGGATCATTTCGACGTCATTGTCGATGATCGAGACGTCGATGCCGCGCAGCAACAGCGGCTGGCTGGCGATCTGGCCGAAGCGGCCGAAGCCGATGATCAGCACGCTGCCGGTCAGGCCATCGGCGACGTCGACGCCGTCGAGCGACTGCTCGTCGCGCGGCGTCAGATAGCGCAAGGCGATGATGGCCAGCGGCGTCAGCACCATGGAGATGATGACGATCGCCGTCAGCGTCGCATTGGCGTTGCCGTCGATGATGCCGACCGCCGCGGCCGCCGAATAAAGGACAAAGGCGAACTCACCGCCTTGCGCCATGAAGACCGCGCGCTCAAGCGCCTCGCGGTGGCTGGTTTTCAGGATACGGGCGACGATGTAGATGCCGAATGCCTTCATCACCATGTAGGCGACGACATAGATGGCAATCAGCCGCCAGTTCGCCGCGACCACATGCAGGTCGAGCGACATGCCCACCGCGAGAAAGAACAGACCGAGCAGGATGCCGCGGAACGGTTCGATATCGGCTTCAAGCTGATGGCGGAAGGTCGATTCGGACAAAAGCACACCGGCCAGGAAGGCGCCCATCGCCATCGACAGGCCGCTGAGCTGCATGGCAAGCGCGGATCCGAGAACGACCAGAAGTGCCGCCGCCGTCATCACCTCGCGGGCACGGGCATCCGCCAGGATGCGGAAGAACGGATTGAGCAGATAACGGCCGGCCACAACCAGGCCGACGATCGCGGCGAGGCCGATGCCGACCTCGGTCAGCCGCTCCGATAGGCTGGTGTCGGCACCGCCGGGCGCCAGAAACGCGATCAGGGCCAGCAGCGGCACGATGGCAAGATCCTCGAGCAGCAGGACCGATACGATGCGCTGACCTTTCGGCGCGGCGATTTCGCCGCGTTCCTCGAGAAGCTGCATGACGATCGCTGTCGAGGTCAGCACGAAGCCGGCGCCGGCGACGAAGGATTGCGCGATTGGAAACCCTCCAGCCATGCCGACCCCGGTCAGCAGGAGCGCGCAGACGCCGACCTGCAACGCACCGAGGCCAAAGATCTCGCGGCGCAGGCCCCAGAGCCGCGATGGCTGCATTTCCAGCCCGATGATGAACAGGAACATCACCACGCCGAGTTCGGCGACATGAAGAATGGCTTCCGATTCGGAAAAGACGCCGAGGCCGAACGGGCCGATCACCACGCCGGCAGCCAGATAGCCGAGGATCGAGCCGAGGCCCATGCGCTTGAAGATGGGAACGGCGACGACACCGGCAGCAAGCAGCGCCACCACCTGAACCAGATCACTGCCCGATGCTTCCGCCGCCATGCCTCTTGTCCCTGTGTCTTGCAGCACTCCTTGCATGCAGTTGGAGCGGGAGGCAAGGCGAGAAATCTGCCGGAAAGGGTAGGGTGCCGTTGCAGTGATTGACTTGGTGGAACAACGGTCCCCGCTTGCCTGCCGGACGTTCGGCATCTATATTGCGTATATGTTTGACCATTCGTCCCGGCCGTCCTCGCCGCCACATATCCCGATGGATGCGCTCAGCGAAGTTCTGCAAGACTTTCGCTTGAGTGGTGTCAACTATGGCCGCTGCGAACTCCGGCACCCATGGAGCATAGACTTTCCGCAACAACAGCTGCTTCGGTTTCACTTTGTCGGCCAGGGCCCATGCTGGATTCATACTGAATCGCAAGGCTGGCAGGAGCTGCGCGATGGCGATCTGGTGCTGCTGCCGCAAGGCATCGCCCATCGGCTGGCGAGCGCGCCGGACGTTGCAGGGGGCTCGCTCGAAGGTTGCCAGGTGATCAAGTTGGGGGGCAACGTCTGCGAAGTGGTACGGCAAGGAACGGGCGCGACGAGCACCCTTTTCTGCGGCTCCATGGCCTTGGACTCCTATGCGCTCAACCCATTGATCACGTTGATGCCGCCTGTCATCAAGGGTTGCGACGTGGCCGGCAATGACCCGGTCGTCGGTCCTTTGCTGGCGGCCATGACGGTGGAGGCCTCGCAGCCGCAGATGGGCAGCGCCACGATTCTGTCGCGTATGGCCGACTTGCTGACGGCCCGGCTCATACGCTGCTGGGTCAATTGCAACGGAGCCTCGACCACCGGTTGGCTCGCAGCCATCCGCGACCCCCATATAGGCCGCGCTTTGGCGGCCATGCACCGCGACCCCGGCCACAACTGGACGCTGGGAAGCCTGGCCGGCGTGGCAGGCCAATCGCGCTCGATTTTCGCCGAGCGTTTCAGTGCGGTATTGGGGGAGGGTGCCGCACACTATCTCGCCCGCCTGCGCATGCAGCTTGCCCGCGAATTGCTGGGCCAAAACGGCTTGTCGGTTGCCGAAGTCGCTACCCGTTTGGGCTATGATTCGGAGGCATCCTTCGCGCGCGCGTTCAAGCGCATCACCAATGTCTCGCCGGGCGTTGTGCGTCGCACAATTCCCGGACGAATGGATATGAATTTCGGATTCTAAGATACATATCATCCGAGCGGACTCGCCTATTTAAGACCTCCAAACTTTGGAGATCTTTCCGTGACTGACACAACATTACAGCTTGAAGACGCCGCGACTGGCCTTGATGCCGATGCACCAGCCGCGTGGAGCGCAGCCACCTGGTTCGCGGTGATTTCATTGGCGGCCACCAGCTTTGCCTTGGTGTCGGCCGAATTCCTGCCCGCAGGTCTGCTGACGCCAATGGCACGTGATCTCGGCATCAGCGAGGGGACGGCCGGACAGGTCGTCACCGCCACCGCTTCCGTCGGCGCCGTGACGGCCATGTTGAGCAATGTTCTCATCGGCCGCTTGAACCGCAAGGCGGTGCTGGTTGGTCTCAGTGCTCTTGCGGTCGGTTCCAATGTCCTGGCGGCGCTGGCGACCGATTTCTGGCTGTTGTTGTTGGGCCGGGCCGGGCTGGGCATCGCTCTCAGTGCTTTCTGGGCACTTTCGGTCGCCGTCGTGGCGAGGCTTGTTGGCGCCAGCGCGACGGGGCGGGGCATGGCGATCGTCACCCTGGGCGTCTCGCTCGCAACCATTGCCGCACCGTCGATGGGCGCGTTGATCAGTGACTGGATAGGGTGGCGCAGTGCCATGGCCATGACGGCGGGGCTGGCCGCGCTTGCCATGCTGCTGCAGTTTCTCAGCCTGCCGACCTTGCCCGCAACGGCAAGCAACAGCCTTGCAGATGTATTTCGGCTGACCCGGCGGCGCGGCATCCAACTCGGCATGCTGGCTATCCTTTTGCTGATGACGGGGCATTTTGCCGGCTCGGTCTATGTGCGTCCCTTCCTCGAACAGGTGACACTCCTTACAACCGGACCGATTGCCTTGGCTCTGCTCGGGTTTGGCATCGCTGCCGTGATCGGTAATATTGCCGGCGGCCGCATGGCCGACACCAACATCCACATGGCCCTCGCAGTCACCGCGGCGTTGATGGCGGTTGCGGCACTTACTTTGGTGCTTTGGGGCTCGCATATCGGCGTTGCCTTCGGCTTCGTTACGCTGTGGGGTTTCGCCTTTGGCATGGCGCCGGTGGTGCTGCCGACCAATATGTCGCGCGCGGCGCCTGATGCGCTGGAGGCAGCGGGCAGCCTGATGGTCACCTCTTTCCAAATTGCCATCACCATCGGCGCGGTTGTCGGCGGCTATGTCGTGGACACCTATGGCGCGACTGGGCCTTTGACTCTGACTGCTATCCTTGCCGCATCGACCGCTGTCTTGGCGCTGCTGCAGCCTCGCAGCTGAACTTTGCAGCCGCCGATACAGTAGCCTCAAATCCTGCCGCCAGCGATGTTGCAGGCGCGATACACAAGTTGAGGCCGGGAACACGTTGCATCTTGCCGCAATCGAAGGCTAAGGACGCTCGGCTTCGGCCATTGGAGGGTGATCGACGATCAAGTCGCGCCCTTTTTGAGGAGATGACTGACATGAAGAAGTTTTTGTTTGTTGCCGTCGGCCTGGCGGTGCTTGCCGGTTCGGCTTGCTCGAAGGCGCCTGAGTGCACGGCGGAGATCGCGACCAAGAAGGCGCAGGACATGGCTGCAGCACTTCAGGAGGCGATCACCAAGGACCCGGCCAAGGCGGCTGATCTGACCGCCAAGGTCCAGGCGGTGACAACCAAGTATCAGGGCGCCACGACATTGGCCGACGCCTGCAAGGCCTATGACGAAGTGACGGCCGCGATCAAGGGCTGACACCCTGATTTGAGATCAAGGCCTAAGCGCCTGATTCGATGGGCTCAAGTGAGAGGGCGGTGACCGTTGGGTCGCCGCCTTTTTCCTTGGTTTTTTCAGTTCGGCGCGATGGAGCCGACTTCGACCGCGTCGACCCGCTTCAGGCTCATGCCGATCACCGGCACCAATTGGTCGTTGACGCGCACGGCGATAGTCACCGTCATCGAATTGTCGTCAGGGATGCGAGCCTGCATGACGCCGCGCAGCTGGTTGCGGTTGATGGTGAAGACCACCTTGCGGGGATCGACGACGTTGCCGCCGATGATGTCGAGGCCGGAACCGGTCGCGCCACCCATGAAGCTGCCCTTGTAGCCCTCGCGGCCCTTGCGCTCGATTTTGGCCGACATTGGCTGGGTGAACACACCGACCCGGCAGCCGCCGTCGAGCGACATGCCGACCTTGCCGTCGGGCGTCGAGCCGGTGAAGCTGCAGTTGAACTTGGTGCCCTTGTACTTGCCGGCGACGATTTCGCCGGGACCGATCCACTTGCCTTCGGCAGACTGGAAGAACTGCTTGTCCGGCTCCGCCGCAGAGGCCACTCCGGCAATGCCGACGACTGTCGTAATCACCGTTGCCAGGGACAGGACGCTGGATAGAATTACGCTTTTCATCGACGACACCCGGCAACAAAGATGCTGTTTGGAACCGGTCTGACCATGAACAAGATTGGTTAATGCTTCGTCACCGCGGGGCCGCCGCAGAGCAGTCCGGTAACGATTCCGAATGCCCGGACACTCCAGCCCGGCTCACTTGCCGGAGGGGGTCGTTGCACCGTCTTTCCTGGTTGCGAACGATGTCAGCGCCGAGAGGAAGTCGCCCAATCCGGGACGTTTGGCGGCGCTGAAGGGCAGGGGTCGAGCCGTCTCCATCGCGGCGATGCCGATGCGCGCCGTCATCATGCCGTTGACGACGCCCTCGCCAAGCTTGGCCGAAAGGCGCGCGGCCAGGCCGTGGCCAACGATCTGCTGGACGACACTGTCGCCGACCGCGATCGAACCGGTGACCGCCAGATGCGCCAGAACGCTGCGCGCCAGGCGGAAGAAACCCAGCGTTCCCGGCCGTCCGCCATAGAGTTCCGACAGGCGCCGAATGAGCCGCCCGGCCTCGAACACGACATAGGCAACATCGACCAGTGCGCGTGGACTGACCGCCGTCACCAGCGAGACGCGTTTGGCAGCTTCGAGAATCATCACTTTCGCTCTGGCATCGAGTGGTCCGAGAATTTCAGCCTCCGCCAGGCGCACGAGATTGCCGCCGTCGATGATTTCGCCGCGCAATTCGGCCAGCGCGCGCCGGCCGGCCGCGGTCTCGGGTTTGGCCGAGACAAAGGCCGACAATTCGTCGACGACCGATCGTGCCGCCTTGGGATCGTCGCGGGCGATCGCATCGAGCGCCCGCTTCTGCAGCTTTTCGACCTCGGCGAGGCGGGCGATCGCCAGGAATTCGCGAATCAGGATCACCACAAGCGCCAGCACGGCGATGGCGGCCATGCCGGCGGCCAGCCAGCCCAGCCACTCAGCGCGCGCAAAGAGGTCGCGTATGAGCTGGTCGGTCCACAGGCCGACCGCCAGCGAAACCAGCACGCCGAAGGCGCCGAAGAAGATGCTGCCGAGCAGCGAGCGTTTCCTGGGGGCGACGGCTGGTGGCGGCTCCGCGGCAATGATGTCGGGCTCGTCGAAGACATCGACTTTCGCCGGAATGACCATCGCGACATGGGTTTTCATCGCGCGGGGTTTGCGCTGGGTGTCGGCCTGGATGTTGCGCGGCTCAGGGGCCGCTTGTCTCGGTGGGGCTTCCGGTTCGATGCGGAATGCCGCCGGCTTGCGGGGCGCGGTCATGCCAGATGATCTCCGATCAGGAACTGCAAGGCACGGTCGAGCCTGATATGCGGCAGCGACAGCGTGACGCCTTCGGCCGTGCGTTCGAGCTTTGGGGGACGGAAACGGACGAAGCGGATTGCAGGGTCCGCGGAGTCCTGCCTGTGATCGGCTCCCGAAACATCGAAAACCGCATCAATATTCTCCGGTAAGTCACCGGGAAATATGGCTGTTTCAGTTTTTCCATCGAAGGTTTCGCCGTTGATCTTCTCACCGGCTATCGGCGTGCCGATGATGACGGGAAGCGTCTCCCGGCCTTGCCTGACGGTGCCTTCGCGCGTCGCGCGCACCGCCGCCATGGCGACCACATCGACATCGGCGCCGGTGAAATTCGCCCGTGCCACGGCGCGGTCGGCAAGCCGCCGCACGATCGCCTGCAGCCGGTCATGGCTTTCGTGATGCAGATGGTCGGCCTTGGTCGCGGCAACCAGGATGCGGTCGATGCGCCGCGAGAACAGATCGGTGAGGAAGCTGCCCCGGCCGGGGCGAAAACAGCTGAGGATCTCGGTCACCGCGCGTTCCAGGTCGGCCATGGCGCCCGGGCCGGCGTTCAGCGCCTGCATAGCGTCGATCAGCACGATCTGGCGGTCGAGGCGGGTGATGTGTTCCCGGAAAAAGGGTTTGACGACATGCGTCTTGTAGGCCTCATAGCGCCTGTCCATCATGGCGTGCAGCGAGCCTGCGCGCGGGCGCTTGTCGTCGATCCCGGCCAGTGGCGCGAAGGTCAGGGCCGGCGAGCCTTCGAGATCGCCCGGCATCAGGAAGCGGCCGGGCGGCAAGGTCGAAAGCGCCCGCTCGTCGAGCTTGCAGGCCTTCAGATAGGCGGCGAAACTCTCGGCCAGGCGGCGCGCCGTCATCTCGTCGGCATCGGCGTTCGGGTCGATCCCGGCCGATAGTGCCCGCCAGGCTTGCGACAGGTCCTCGCGCACCGGCAGAACGGCCATCTCAAAGGCTTCGTGGGAAAAATCGGCGAAGGATTTGCCGAGCAGCGGCAGATCGAGCAGCCATTCGCCGGGATAATCGACGATATCGACCGACAATCTGCCCGAGGAAAACATGCGGCTCCAGCCGGAAGCCGATTCATATTCGATGGTCAGCCGCAGCTCCGAAATGGCGCGCGTCGAATCGGGCCAGACGCGGTCGTTGACCAAGGCTGCGATGTGGTCCTCGTACTGGAAACGCGGCACCGCGTCGTCGGGCTGCTGCTCGAGGAAGGCGCGCGCGATGCGCCCCGATTTCTGCGCCTCGAACAGCGGCAGGCGCCCGCCATGGATCAAATTGTGGACAAGGGCCGATATGAACACCGTTTTGCCGGCGCGGGACAATCCGGTCACGCCGAGGCGCAGCGATGGGGAAAAAAGCCCGGTGGCGCGGCCCGATAGCGTGTCGAGGGCAATCCTCGCCTCGTCGGTGAAGGTGGTCAGCGATGATGCCAAAATATGCTCTCTCGAACTTCGGTCCGTCCGATATAGGCGCTGCAACAAGGCTTTGAAATGGCTTCAGAGATCGGCCGGCGTCAGGAACGCTTCGAGATAGCCGGTTCCTTGGGCGGCGCTGGCAAGATCGCCGTCGAAGCGGACGACCGCCAGGCCCGCGGTCGGGAACCCATGGTTCAGTGTGGCCCGCGCAGCCTCGTCGCCGCCGCCCGAAACTGCCATGGCAAGGTCTTCCATCATCGGGTTGTGGCCGATGACCAGCAACGAGCCCGATCCGCCATTGTTCCTGATAAGGTTGAGATAACCGGCCGCGTCCGCGCTGTAGAGCCCGTCGAAGAACAGGACCCGGCCGGTGTCGGTCTGGCCGGCCAGGCCTTCCAGCGTCTCTTTGGCGCGTTTGGCGTTGGAGCACAGCGTCCGGTCCGGAACATAGAGGCGGGAGCGCATGGCGGCGCCCATCATTTCGGCATCGGCGCGGCCGGACGCATCGAGCGGACGGTCGAAATCGCGCATGCCGGGCAATGCCCAGCCTGCCTTGGCATGTCGCAACAGATAAAGCCTGCTCACCCAACCTCCGAATGCCGAAGCCTTCCGGGATTAGCCACGAGAACGGCGTCGCGCACAATGGCCCGTGCTCTTCAAACACGGCGAATCAGCCAACGCTGGCTGCTGCAAAAGGCGCTTGCATATCGGCCCCGGGGTCACCGCGATCAGGGAAAATATGCGTCACCGGATCCAAAGTGTCGCGGCGGAGTTTGTACCAAAGCGACCGTACGCGGCTGCAAAGACGCGTGCCCAGGTACTTTAACAATTGCGTGAAACAGCGGCCGATTGCGCTTGTGCAGGCGTCGGACGACGAATATATAGGCGCCAAATTTGGGGCAGTTTGGGTGAGTCGAATGAACGACATCGTTACCGCCGATTACGTACCCTCCGAAGACGAGCCGTTCATGAACGAGCGGCAGAAATCCTACTTCCGCTCAAAGCTCGTCACCTGGAAGAATGACATATTGCGCGAAGCGCGCGAAACACTGGAAATCCTGCAGCAAGAAAACGCCAACCATCCCGATCTGGCCGATCGCGCCTCTTCGGAAACCGACCGTGCCATCGAACTCAGGGCCCGCGACCGTCAGCGCAAGCTCATTGCAAAGATCGATTCCGCCCTGCAGCGCATCGACGAAGGCACCTACGGCTATTGCGAAGAAACCGGCGAGCCGATCGCGCTGAAGCGGCTCGATGCACGTCCGATCGCGACATTGTCGATCGAAGCGCAGGAGCGGCATGAGCGCCGCGAAAAAGTCTATCGCGACGACTGAGGCTCACGGCCGGCTGTCTCGAACGAACTCGATTCCGAAAATGGCCGGTTTTCCGGCCATTTTCATTGGTGCGGCATCCACCGCTCAGGGCGCGCGAAGATCGAAAACCCTCGGCGCTTCGGACGAGGTGGTTCGGCAGCCGACCGGCGACGGTGTTTCGCGGGGATAGCGACCCGGCGGTCGCTCATTTCTTCTGGCTGGAGAGTTCACCGAGAAGCTTGGTCATCTCGTCGTCGAGCGACTGCGGCGCCGCCGGCTTGCCCACCTGGCCGCCCGAACGGGGCTGGTCCAGTGATACTTCAAGTTCTCTCATCAGCGTGTCGTCGATGCTGTCCTGCACCGGCTGCGGTGGTGGCGGGGCGTGCCGGGCGGTGTTGGCGTTGGCGGAGCCGTAGGCGGGCAACGGCGTGACATTGGTCGGCTGGTAGCTTTGCGTTGCCGGCTTCGGTGCAGGTGCCGGCGGCGCTGTCGGACGGGGGCGGGCGGGCGGCGTCGTATTCACCGGCTGTGGAGCGGGTGCCTGTCTCAGCGGCGGCGGAGCGGGTTGCGGCGGACGCGGCCTTGTCGGAGCGGTGGCCGGAACCGGCTGCAAGCCGCCATCTCCAGTCAATGCCGGCCGGCGCGGCGCCGAAAGCCGGATATCGCGCTCGACGACGACGTCGGTCGGACCGCCGATCAGAAGCAGATGTTCGATGTCGTCGCGGCGTATCAGCACCAACCTGCGATGGCTGTCGACGGCGGTGGCATCCATGACGGCCAGTCGCGTCTTGCGGTTCCGGCCGCCGGCGACGAAGGTTCCGAATGTCAGGTTGCGCACCAGCTTGACGATGACGAGAACGATGACCAGCAGGACGAGCGCTGCAAACGTCCACAACAATGCTGCGGCATAACCGGGACCTGCCACGCTATCGAGCCATTGCATTGGTTTCCCCTGATCGCCCCTTGGAAGTGATAAGACACTAGACCGTTGCAGCGGGCCACCGCAAGTTGCGTTTCACGCTGTTGAACAGCTTGAAAAACTCCGAAGGCCGGAAGACATCATTTTTATCCGACATTTGCCGCCCAGGCCTTTTCCGGACTAGGAGAATGTGATTCAACCCGGTACGGGGCGGGTGTCGGAACACCGGAATTCACGAGCAGGGGGCACATGGCCAAGGAAGCGCGCGGCGATTTCTATCCGGTACCGATCGTCGACCAGAATACGCGACCGGGCGCGGTTACCCGGCTTATCATTTTCATCGTCGTTCTGACGGGGGCCGCGATCGTCTTCGGTCTTTTCCGCGAGCGCCTCGGCGATCCTTTCCTGCTCGGCATGCTCGGCGTGCTGGCGATGATCGGCGTCGGCTTCCTGTTCGCGACGGCGATCGGCTTCGTGCAGGTCACGCCACGCTCGACAGGCGACGAACTGTCGAAATCCTTCGTCGATTCGATGTCGCAGGGGCTTCTCGTCACCGACACCAAGGGCCGCGTCGTCTACGCCAACCGCGCCTATGCGGATATGACCGGAGCATCGTCCGCTGCCGATCTGAAGACCGTCGAGGGATTGCTCTCGGATGTCCCCGAAGCCTCGGTGACGATCTATCGCCTGGCGTCCGGCCTTCGCGACGGCCAGCCGGGCGACGGCGAGTTTAGGCTCGCACAGTCCATTCGGCCCGGTGCCGAGCCGGGCGCCCGCTGGTACCGCGCGCGCGCCCGCGCCTTCAGCGTTCCAGGCCAGCGGCTGCCGATGCTGGCCTGGCAGCTTGCCGATATCTCGCAGGAGCGGGCCGAGCAGGAGCGCTTCTTCCTCGATCTGCAGAAGGCGATCGATCACCTCGACCACGCGCCGGCCGGCTTCTTTTCGGCCGACCAGGAGGGCCGCGTCACCTACATCAACGCCACGCTCGCCGAATGGCTGGGCATCGACCTCACCAGCTTCACGCCCGGCGCCGTGTCTCTGTCGGAGATCGTGGCCGGCGACGGCATGGCGCTGGTCCGCTCGGTCAAGGCCGACCCCGGCACCACACGCAACGCGGTGATCGATCTCGATTTGACGACCATGACGGGCGAAGCGCTGCCGGTGCGCTTCATGCACCGCGTTTCGGCCAGCCGCGAAGGATTGAATGGGCCGACACGCACGATCGTGCTCAACCGCACGCAAGGCGAGGATGCCTCTGCCGACTTGCGGGCTTCGGAAGTGCGCTTCACCCGCTTCTTCAACTCGACACCGATGGCAATCGCCGGCGTCGACCACAACGGACGCATCCTGCGCACCAATGCGCCGTTTTTGTCGTTGTTTTCGTCTGTCGTCGATCGCGACGCCGTCGACCGTCGCGTGCGGCTCGACACGGTAATCCACGAACGCGACCGGCCGGCCTTCGCGGCTGCCTTCGAGAAAGCGCAGCAGCGGCAGGCCGACATCGAGCCGATCGACACGCTTCTGCCCGGCAACGACGAACGGCACATCCGCTTCTACGTCAACGCCGTCGCTGACGGCACCGGCGGCGAGGGCGCCGAGGAGTCGGCCATCGTCTACGCCGTCGAGACAACGGAGCAGAAGGCGCTGGAAGGGCAGATGGCGCAAAGCCAGAAGATGCAGGCAGTCGGCCAGCTTGCCGGCGGCATCGCGCATGATTTCAACAATGTGCTGACCGCCATCATCATGGCGTCCGACCTTTTGTTGACCAATCACCGCCCGTCGGACCCGTCCTTCCCAGACATCATGAACATCAAGCAGAATGCCAACCGGGCGGCTTCGCTGGTGCGGCAGTTGCTGGCCTTCTCGCGCAAGCAGACATTGCGGCCGGAAGTGCTCAACCTGACCGACGTGCTCGCCGATCTCAGGATGCTGCTGGCCCGCCTTGTCGGCAACGACATCAAGCTGAAGGTCGACCATGGCCGCGACCTGTGGCCGGTCAAGGTCGATATCGGGCAGTTCGAACAGGTGGTGGTGAACCTTGCGGTCAACGCGCGCGATGCTATGCCGGCGGGCGGCGATCTGACCGTGCGCACCCGCAATGTGACCGCCGAGGAGTGCAAGGCCTTTTCCTACCGCGAACTCGCCCCGGCGGACTATGTCGTGGTCGAAGTCGAGGACACCGGCAGCGGCATCGCGCCCGACGTGCTGAAGAAGATTTTCGAACCCTTCTTCACCACCAAGGAAGTCGGCAAAGGCACCGGCCTTGGCCTGTCGATGGTCTACGGCATCATCAAGCAGACCGGCGGCTTCATCTTCTGCGATTCCGAAGTCGGCAAAGGCTCGACTTTCCGCATTTTCCTGCCGCGTCACATCGCCGAAGCGAAAAAGGCAGGCGAGTCCGGCGATGCGCCGGCGGCGCCGGCAAAGGTCGCCGATCCGGCCAAGGATCTGTCGGGCTCGGCCACGGTGCTGCTCGTCGAGGACGAGGATGCCGTGCGCATGGGCGGCATGCGGGCGCTGACCTCGCGCGGCTACACCGTGCACGAGGCGTCGTCGGGCGTCGAGGCGCTGGAAGTGTTCGAGGCGCTGGGCGGCAAGGTCGATATCGTCGTTTCCGACGTGGTGATGCCGGAAATGGACGGGCCGACGCTGCTCGGCGAATTGCGCAAGCGCCAGCCCGACATCAAGTTCGTCTTCGTGTCCGGCTATGCCGAGGACGCATTCGCCAGAAACCTGCCGGCAGATGCGCATTTCGGCTTCCTGCCCAAGCCGTTTTCGCTCAAGCAACTGGCCACGATCGTCAAGGACGTGCTGGAGTCCTAGAGCCTTCCCCATGTTCCTCCTTGCGCAACGCCGTGACAACGCCATGATTGAGGGGTGAACGGCAGGAAGGCTTAGGGGAGCAACCGGTGACGCCGCACAACGAAGCGGACAAGGACGACTATGCCGACACGGTGTTGTTGCCGGGCGACCCGCAACGCGCCGAATGGATGGCGCAAACGTTCCTGGAAGCGCCGCGCTGCATCAATCGCCGACGCGGCACGCTTGGCTTCACCGGCTTGTTTCGTGGCAAGTCCATCAGCATTCAAGCGACGGGCATCGGCGTTTCATCGTTTCTGATCTATGCACATGAACTGCTGGACCATTATGGCGCCCGGACCCTGATCCGTACCGGCACCTGCGGCAGCCTGACCGCAAAGGCAAAGCTGCGCAGCCTTGTCATCTCGCAATCGGCACAGGCGGAAAGCGCCCAGAGCGGCCAGGTTTTCGGCCTTTATGGACCGGCTGGCCCGGACCCGGCGCTCCTCGCATCGTCACGGGCCAAGGCGGTGGAATTTGGCATCGACCATCATGTCGGCCTGACGGTCTGCAGCGACATTTTCTATCACCCGGATGGGCGTGCCCGTTTTGCCGATGCACGGGCGCAAGGAGCCCTGGCCGTGGATATGGAAACCAGCGCGCTCTATGGCATATCGGAGCATTTCGGAGCACGTGCCTTGTCGATGTGTGTCGTGGTGGACAACATCGAGACCGGCGAACAGACCGACTATTCCGAGCGCCAGGCGCTTTTCACCGACATGAGCCGTCTGGCACTCGCTGTCGCAGCCGAGAGCTAGAGTACGGGTCTACTGGGTCAATTCCTTGCGTACGGCAGCGACATCGCCGGACGAGACTGCAGGAGCCGCGTTGCCCCAACTGGCGCGCACATAGGTCAAGACGTCGGCGACCTCCTGGTCTTTCAGGCGCCAGGCCAGGGAAGGCATGGCGGGCGTCGTCGGTGCATCGGCCGTGTGCACGGCCTGGCTGCCGGCAAGGACGAGCCGTGCCAGTGTTTCGGAACTGCCCTGCGCGACGATCGAATTGCCGGCAAGGGAAGGGAAAAGCGCGCCTGACCCGGCACCATCTCCACCATGGCAGGCCGAGCAATTGTCGCGATAGATTGCCTCGCCCGCGGTCATCCGTGTTGCGTCAGGCTTTGCCGGTTGGGCGCTGTCGACATCCGAGCCCAGGCTCTTGAGGTAGACTGCAACCGCCTTGAGATCGGGATCGGTCATTTTCGACGTGGAGTTCTCGATGGCCTCCGCCATCGGACCGGAGGCAATCGAATGCGCATTGACGCCGGTCTTGAGGTATTTCACCAGATCCTCTTCCGACCACTTGCCCAGGCCCGATTGCGCATTGTTGGTGATGTCGGGGGCAAACCAGCCCTGCAGGGAGGCACCTTGCAGGAACTCGCTGTCCTTATCGGCGCCAAGGAAAGATTTGGGCGAGTGGCAGGTGCCGCAATGGCCCGCGCCCTGGACGATATAAGCGCCGCGATTCCACTCCGCCGGCTTGGAGGGATCCGGCTGAAAGCTTGCTTCGGTGAAGTTGAGGGCATTCCAGCCCAGCATCGCCAGCCGGATGTTCAACGGGAACGGCAACTGATTGGCTTCGACCTTGTTCGATACCGGTTGAACCGTCGTCAGATAGGCCCACAAGTCGGAAATGTCCCGATCGTTCATCCTGGTATAGGCGGGGTAGGGCATTGCGGGGTAGAGCCGCACACCATTGTGGCCGATGCCTGACTTCATCATGCTGCGGAAGTCGGCTTCCGACCAACTGCCGATGCCCGTCTCGCGGTCAGGCGTTATGTTGGGCGGCACGAGCGCGCCGAACGGCGTTTCGAGCGGCAGGCCGCCGGCCAGCGGTTTGCCCTCGGCCCGCGTATGACAGCCTGCACAGTCGCCGAGCACCGCCTGATACTGTCCACGTATGATCTGGTCCGCCTGATCGGCACTCCATGCCGGGCCGCCAGTGAGGGCCGCAGCACCGATGGCGAGCGTGAGAACGAGCTTGTTCATGCCTGCACCAGGGGTGCACCGGGATTGCGCAGATATTGATTGCGGATGGCATCGGCGGCGCGGAAAGCGAGCGCGCCGACCGTTCCTGTCGGATTTTTGCCGGCATTCTGCGGGAAGGCCGACGCACCGATGACAAAGACGTTGGGGACGTCCCAACTCTGGAGGAAGGTGTTGACCGCGCTCTTCTTCGGGTCCGTTCCCATGATGGCGCCGCCCGTATTGTGGGTGCTCTGGTAGGGGACGCTGTCCCAGCCTTTCTTGCGGCGGCTGACGGCGTACTGCTTTCCGCCGAGCGCCTTGGCAATTTCCTCCATCCGGTCGCAGACATAGTTCGACATGCGGATGTCGTTGTCGGGAAAATCGAACGTCATGCGCATCAGCGGCCGCCCGAAACGGTCCTTGTAGGTCGGGTCGAGGTCAAGGTAGTTGTTGCGCGTCGCGTAGCTGCTTCCCTGGGACGAGTAGCCAAGCGTGCTCTTGTAGCCCTCGACCGTTGCCTTCTTCCAGGCGCTGCCCCATTTCGGCGTGCCGGGCAGGGTCGGCCTGGTTCCGATCGGGCGCCCGTTGGTGGGAATGCAGTTGATGCCCGCACCGCCGACGAAGTCCAGCGCGCCGTGGTCGAACGCGTCACCATTGTAATCGTCGATCGTCTGGCCGAGCGCGCCTGCGGCGATGAACGGGTTGAAGTTCTTGTCGTCGAAGAACACCTGCACGCCGGCGTTTGTCTGGTAGCAGTAATTGCGCCCAACCGTTCCTTCGCCGCTGCCGGGGTCGTAGATCTTGCCGATGCCGGACAGCATCATCAGCCGGGTATTGTGCAGGCCGTAGGCGCACAGCAGCACCAGATCGGCCGGCTGGAAGTACTCCTCGCCTGAGGTATCGACGTAGGTCACGCCGCGCGCCGACTTGCCTCCGGGAGCCAGATCGACATGCAGTACCTCGCTGTCGGTGCGGACTTCGAAATTGGACTTCTTCATCAGCACCGGAAGGACGGTGGTCTGGGCGCTCGACTTCGAATAGTTGGCACAGCCGAAGCGTTCGCAGAATCCGCAATAGGTGCATTGACCCATGGCGATGCCGAGCGGGTTGACATAGGCCCGCGACATGTTGGCGGATGGGGTCGGGAAGGGATGCAGGCCGATCGACCGGCCGACCTCGGCGAACAGGGTTGGCGCGTAGGTCATCTGCATCGGCGGGTTCGGATAATCCCGCGACCTTGGATCCTCGAACGGATTGCCGCCTTCCTGCAACTGCCCCTTGATATTGCCGGCCTTGCCCGAGATGCCTGCCAGATACTCGAACTGGTCGTAATAGGGCTCCATCTCCGCGCCGGTCACGCCCCAGTCCTCGACCTGGAGATCGGCGATTCTCGATGCACCATATTTCTTGGTCAGATTGGTCTTTATCTGAAAGTCTGAATCCCAGAACCGCCAGGTGTGGCCGTTCCAGTGGACGCCGGCGCCGCCGACGCCGTTGCCGGGGAGGAAGGAGCCGAAATCGCGCATCGGCAGCGCCTTCTGCGACGGGTCGTTGCGCACCGTCATGGTTTCCACGGCGGGCTGCAGGAAGAGGTCGCGCCGGATGCTGTAGCGCAACTCATCCTGCGCGTAGCCGATGTTGAAATCGGTTGCCGTATCGCGCCAGGGGCCGCGTTCTATAGCCACCACGTCCAGGCCCTGATCGGTCAATTCGTGGGCCAGAATGGATCCCGTCCAGCCGAGGCCGACGATCACGACGTCTTTGCGAGGCAGTATCTTGGTCATGATCAGGCGCCTTTGCCGAGCCATTCGGGGCGCCCGATGATCGAGACAGGCGGCTGCGGATATGGCTGATTGTGTTTGCTGACATGGTCGCGGTAGTCGTAGCGGGCGCCTGGAAAACCAAGCATGCGCCACGAGACCATGTCCTTGTTGCCGCCATAGACGGGGTCGGCAAAGAACCCCTCCATGGTGTTCTGCAGCAGAAGCCCGAAGAAACCCGGCCCCTTGACGCCATTGGGCAGGTCGACCTTCCCGGCCTCCATAGCCGTCAGGAAGGCATCCTGTTCGGCCGGTGCGAGCTCGACGAATGTCTTGCCGTCCCGCTGTTTCAGGAAAGCGTCGATGGCGGCAAGCCCGGTGCGGTAACGCTGCGCCGGATTGGCCTCGCCCTGATAGCCCTGGGTGGGCAGTCCAGGCAGAAACGGGCCTTGCGTGTAAAGCCGGCTCGACGCACCGAACGCCCCCATCAACTGCCTGTCGATATAGACGGCGCAACCGGCTTCCTTGCCGCCCATGCTGAGCTCGTCGGCCGGAATGATGCGGTCGACGATCGCCTCGACTAGAGCTGCTTCCTGGGCCGAGAAAAAGTGCCAGCCGCCTGCCACGACCTGCGTCGGTGGATCGGATGTCATTGGCGTCCAGGGCAAAGTGCCCGAGAACGATCGCGCAAAACCGGCCGATGTCGCGGTTGCCGTAAACATTGCGACCGAGGACAGGAAAAGACGCCGATTCATTCGGACAGGGTTGCGACGGTTCATATTAGGAATCTCAAAAATAAGAGAGCACGCTTGGGAAGTGATTCCCAAGTATTCATGACAACGATAGTTAGCTTAAGCCGCAGATCGAATGCCGATAGACTGCGAGATGAAAATGACCTCGTCAACCACATCACAAAATCGTTAGCGAGGGTTTGGTCTACTGTCGATCAGGTCTGCTTGTGCTGTTGGAAGCCGGTTTTCGCCCGGAACTTGGGCTGCAGCGTCGCCTCTTGCAGAGCGTCCTGGCATACGCGGCCGGATACTGGACCGATAGAAACAGCATCGTGCCATCAGGCATGAATCAGGGACAGCCACAGACCGGCTGGCGTTCGAGGTAGTGGTCGACACCAGGGCGCCACCGCGACGTATCACGAGGCGTTCCGGACCCCTTGATCATACCTGCTCAGCTGGCAAGCAGCCTAATGAGTTTACGACCTGGACGACGCCTTGTAGACTGAACACATGGCGCTCAAACGGATGGACAACATAGGAATCGTCGTCGATGACCTCGAAGAGACGATTGGTTTCTTTGGCGAGCTCGGCCTTGAGCTCGAAGGGCGGGCCACGATCGAAGGAGAATGGGCCGGACGTGTCACTGGACTGGGCGATCAACGCGTCGAGATTGCCATGATGCGGACGCCGGACGGCCACAGCCGGCTCGAACTGTCCCGCTTCCTCACGCCGCCTGTCGTCTCGGATCACCGCAATGCCCCGGTTAACGCCCTCGGCTACCTCCGCGTCATGTTCGCCGTGGACGACATTGACGGGACGCTCGAAAGGCTCCGCAATCGCGGTGCGCGGCTCGAAGGCGAAGTTGTCCAGTATAGAGACGTGTATCGGCTCTGCTACATTCGAGGGCCTGGAGGGCTTCTCATCGGGCTCGCGCAAGAACTCAGCTGAGCGCAATGCGCTAAGCAGCCTCCCGTTTCGGCACCATCTGCTCATCCATCCCCGGCCGATGGCCGCGCAGATAGAGCGCGCAGGTGGTGCGCAGCATCGACGCAAAGTTCGGGATGGCGCCGTTGATCTCTATGGCTTCGTCATAGAGCTTGGAGATGAATTTCGGCGTCGTCAGGTTCTGGTTTTCGGCGATCTCGTCAAGCAACGCCCAGAACGTCGCTTCGAGCTGGATGCTGGTCGAGTGACCGTCGATGCGAATCGAGCGGTTGATCTGGCGATAGCCTTCGGGGTCCTGGCCCGCAAACACCCTGCACATCCGACAAACCTCCCATGATTGTTGGTCTTGGGTGGACGGCGTGCAGTTTGATACTGCTTGACCTGTCCCCACACGTATTCTCGGGCAAAATTGCCGGTCCGGCAATCGGACTTTCGTCCCGTTCGCGGCTGCGGGCGTGGTAACCGGCTGCCACCACCTTTTATCCGTGCCGCGCATAATCGCCTCCACACCAGCGCGGAGACTAATTTGGCCAAGGCGATCCACAGTATGATCCGGGTTCTCGACGAGGCCCGATCGGTCGATTTCTACAGAAACGCCTTCGGGCTCAATGTCGCCGACAGGCTGGATTTCGAGACATTCACGCTCCTTTACCTCAGCAATGCCGAGGCAGGGTTCGAGCTCGAACTGACCGTGAACAAGGATCGGCAGGAAGCTTACGGGCTCGGCGACGGCTACGGTCACTTCGCTGTCTCCGTCGCCGACCTCGACAGCGAACATGACCGTCTCGGTGCGCTTGGCCTGAATCCGAAGAAGATCGTCGAGTTCAACCGCGACGGATCGCTGATCGCCCGCTTTTTCTTCATCGAGGACCCCGACGGCTACAAGATCGAGGTTCTGCAGCGCGGAGGTCGCTTCCAATAGGAGAGATAGCAGTCGCGCCGGCAGGTGCGGCGCCAGCAAACGCACTCTCAACAGTGCACATAGCAAGCAGGGAGGAATAAAATGGTCACGATCTATGACGCGAAGCCCGGGTTTTCACGTCGCGAGCTTCTCAAACGCGGCGGCATCGGCGCGCTGCTCGTCATCTCCGGTAGCGCCGTCATCAGTCCTGAACATGCCTGGGGGCTCGAGACATCGGCACTCAAGCCCGAAACCATGGCGACGCTGATCCAGATGGCGCGTGACATCTATCCGCACGATCAGGTGCCGGACAAATACTACGCCATTGCCGTGAAAGGTCATGACGAGCAGGCCGGCAAGGACGCCGCCTACAAGGCGATGCTCGAGGATGGCATCGCCGACCTCGACAAGAAATCCGGTGACGGCGGCTATCGCGGCCTCGGCTGGGAAGACCAGCGCGTCGGCGTGCTGAAGCAGATCGAGGCGACGCCCTTTTTCCAGGCCATCAGAGGCGGCCTTGTGGTCGGCCTCTACAACCAGAAAGAGGTGTGGCCGATCTTCGGCTACGAGGGCGAGTCCTATTCCAAGGGCGGCTACATCGCGCGCGGTTTCGACGACATTGAGTGGCTCTGAGCCCCGTCGTTCCTGAACCCGCAAACAGAAATCATGGGAGGAAACCATGGCAGCTTCATTTGATCTGAACAACGACGGCGTGGTCGTCATCATCGGTTCGGGCGCCGGCGGCGGCACGCTCGGCAACGAACTTGCCCAGAAGGGTGTCGACGTCGTCATCCTGGAAGCCGGCGCGCGCCACGAATACGAGGATTTCGTCAATGACGAGTGGGGTTCGTTCGCCCAGCTCGCCTGGACCGACAAGCGCACCACGTCCGGCGACTGGCGCGTGGCAAAGGATTTTCCGAACCTGCCGGCCTGGATCGTCAAGTCGGTCGGCGGTTCGACCACGCATTGGGCGGGAGCCTCGCTGCGCTTCCAGGAGCACGAGTTCAAGACGCTCTCGACCTATGGCAAACTGGAAGGCGCCAACCTGCTCGATTGGCCGATCACGCTGGCCGAGATGGAGCCCTACTACGCCAAGGCCGAGGCCAAGATGGGCGTCACCGGCACCAATGACTGGCCGCGGCTGCCGGGCAACAACAATTTCAAGGTGTTGAAGGCCGGCGCCGACAAGCTCGGCTACAAGGAATGCCACACCGGCAACATGGCCATCAACTCGGTCGATCGCGACGATCGTAATTCCTGCCAGCAAACCGGCTTCTGCTTCCAAGGCTGTAAATGGGGCGCCAAATGGTCGACGCTCTACACCGAGATCCCCAAGGGCGAGGCGACAGGCCATCTCGAAGTCAGGCCGAATGCCATGGCGATCAAGATCAACCACGACGCCAGCGGAAAGGTGACCGGCGTCGTCTACGCCGACAAGGACGGCAAGCTGCAGGAGCAGAAGGCGCGCATCGTCGCGGTTGCCGGCAACTCGATCGAGAGCCCAAGGCTGCTGCTCAATTCGGCGTCGGGAAAATTCCCCGATGGGCTTGCCAATTCGTCGGGCCAGGTCGGCAAGAACTACATGCGCCACACGACCGGTTCAGTCTATGCCATCTTCGACAGGCCGGTGCATATGTATCGCGGCACCACCATGGCCGGCATCATCCGCGACGAGGCGCGGCATGATCCGTCGCGTGGGTTCGTGGGCGGCTATGAGTTCGAGACGCTGTCGCTCGGCCTGCCGTTCATGGCCGCATTCCTCGATCCGGGCGCCTGGGGGCGCTCGTTCACCACCGCACTCGATCACTACGACCACATGGCCGGCCTGTGGATCGTCGGTGAGGACATGCCGCGCGCGGAGAACCGCATCACGCTGCATGCAGACGAGAAGGACGCGCACGGCATGCCGATCGCCGACGTGCATTTCGACGACCATCCGAACGACACGGCGATGCGTAACCACGCCTACAAACAGGCTACGGCACTTTACGATGCGGTCGGCGCCACCCGCACCTTCCCGACGCCGCCCTATCCGTCGACTCACAATCTCGGCACCAACCGGATGAGCGAGAAAGCGGAAGACGGCGTCGTCAACAAGCACGGCCAGGCGCACGACATCAAGAACCTGTTCGTGTCGGACGGCAGCCAGTTCACCACCGGGGCCGCTGAAAACCCGACCCTGACGATCGTGTCGCTGGCGATCCGCCAGGCCGACTACATCGCCGCGCAGATGTCGGCAAAGACGATCTAGTCACATCCTCCCGACGGACTGCTGGCGCGGAACCCGCAAGGTTCCGCGCCTTTTTCTTGCCGCCTTATTGCTTGGTGCAGGTCGATGCGGTGAAGGCGCCGTCGGGTTGCTTCATGATGATGTCGAAGGAGGGCACGGTTTCGCCGTCAAGCGTCGCCTGGGTCAGCGACAGCGAGTTGCCGCCGGCGGTGTAGCCGCCCAGTGGTCCCAGCCAGGAAATCACGCCGTTCGCATCCATTTGGTAGTTGTACCCTTGCTGAGCGGGGCCGAAGACGCCGAGGCTGGTGTAGACAGGGACGCTGTAGACGTTCCCCTTGATGGTGATGTCGCCGAGGCTGAGGAACATGCCAAGCAGGTACACTTCGCAATGATAGGTGCCGTCAGGCATCTTGCCATCGCTGAAATCGGCTCGCGCGGCTCCGGTTGCTGCGGCCAGAAGCAGTATGCCGATGAAAAAGCGTGAAATCCCTGAAATCATGACGTCGCTCGTTTGAAGAGCGAGCTTGCCCTATTTTTGCACCGCGCCGCAACATCGGTCGCCCAAGGCGCCGCTATTGAGATCAAAATCTAGGCAGCTTCAGAGAATGAGCGAAAATTAGGCAAAAACTGTGTAAGCTGCGCAAATTTCCCTCAATCGATTTCTGGCCGGCTCTCTTTGTTTTGGAAGCCCCTGTATTCCAAGGCGCTGATATCTATGAACTATTTGCACCCTTTCAGGATCGCTGGAGCGGTTGGCATGGGGGTTGCATTGTAGTGTTGCGGTGCAATCAACTAGCTTGGGAGTCCGTAATATGAGGGGTAATTTCTCGACAATAACAAAAATGTTTTCGGCTGGTGCGGTCGCCGCCGGCCTGTTGATGTCGGCTCCGGCCAAGGCCGCCGACGACACGATCAAGGTCGGCATTCTCCATTCGCTCTCGGGGACCATGGCGATTTCGGAGACGACACTGAAGGACGCCATGCTGATGCTCATCGACGAGCAGAACGCCAAGGGCGGCCTGCTCGGCAAGAAGCTCGAGGCGGTCGTCGTCGATCCGGCTTCCAACTGGCCGCTGTTTGCCGAAAAGGCGCGCGAACTGATCTCCAAGGACAAGGTTGCGGCGGTGTTCGGCTGCTGGACCTCGGTGTCGCGCAAATCGGTGCTGCCGGTGTTCTCCGAACTCGACAACATCCTGTTCTATCCGGTCCAGTATGAGGGCGAGGAGAGCGAGCGCAACGTGTTCTACACGGGGGCGGCGCCGAACCAGCAGGCGATCCCGGCGGTCGACTATCTGATGAGCGAGGACGGCGGTTCGGTTAAGCGCTGGGTGCTGGAAGGCACCGACTACGTCTATCCGCGCACCACCAACAAGATCCTCGAGGCCTATCTGAAGGCCAAGGGTGTGGCGGCTGAAGACATCATGGTCAATTACACGCCGTTCGGCTTCTCCGACTGGCAGACCGAGGTTTCGGCGATCAAGAAGTTCGGTTCGGCCGGCAAGAAGACCGCCGTCGTCTCGACCGTCAACGGCGACGCCAACGTGCCGTTCTACAAGGAACTCGGCAACCAGGGCATCAAGGCCGAGGACATTCCGGTCATGGCCTTCTCGGTCGGCGAGGAAGAGCTTGCAGGTCTCGACACCGCGCCGCTGGTCGGCCATCTCGCCGCCTGGAACTATTTCGAGAGCATCGATACGCCCGAGAACAAGAAGTTCATCGCCGACTGGCACAAGTTCATCAAGAACGACAAGCGCACCACCAACGACCCGATGGAGGCCCATTATATCGGCTTCAACATGTGGGTGAAGGCGGTCGAGAAGGCCGGCACCACCGATCCGGACAAGGTCATCGACGCCATGATCGGCGTGTCGGTGCCGAACCTGACCGGCGGCTATTCGACGATGATGCCGAACCACCACATCACCAAGCCGGTGCTGATCGGCGAAATCCAGGCCGACGGCCAGTTCGAGACCGTGTCGCGCACGCCGGGCCTGGTGATGGGCGACGAATGGTCCGACTATCTGCCTGATTCCAAGGACCTGATCTCGGATTGGCGCGCGCCTCTGTCCTGCGGCAACTTTAATGTTGCCACCGGCAAGTGCGGCGGCAAGGGCACGAACTGATCCCTCCCAGGGCTGACCCAGTCAGACCGCGCGCGTCCGGACGGCTTCCTCCGCCGTCCGGACGCCCACTTCAACCTTCAGGGGTTACCAGAAACCGATGACCTTAATCCGCACGGGTTTGATGCTGTTGTTCCTGCTGGCGACACTGTCGTCATCGGGCGCTGGCGAAACCGATCTGCGCGGCATGATCGCCAAATTCGCCACGGCCAAGGGCTTTTCCGAGATCGGAGCCGTCGTCCACGAACTGGCAGCCGCCGGCGACCCGGCGGTGGAGCGGCCGCTTGCGGCACTTGCCGACGGCAACCTCTATGTCCGCAAGGCCGATTCCCTGGTGTTTGTCGGCAAGGAAGCGGGCGAGAGCGTCCAGCTTTCCGACCCGTTGAGCGGGAAGGCATCGGGTGAGGCGGCCAAGGACGGCATCACCAAGATCAAGGTCAACAACACGCTGCGTCGCGTCATCCGCGATGCGTTGGGCACGCTGACGCTCGGCGCCAAGGATCCGGCTGTCCGCATCGCCGCCGCCGACACCATGTTCAAGACACCTGACGCCGCAAATATCGCCCCCCTCGATACGGCGATCGCCGGTGAGGCCGTGGCCAGCGTCAAGGCTCTGCTCGAACAGGCCCGTGCCGCGTCAGTTCTTGTCTCGGATCGGCCCGAAGCCGACAAGCTCGCCGCCATCGCGCTTATCGGGGCACGGGGCGATCGCGATGCTGTTTCGCTGCTCACTTCGGTCGTGGCGAATTCCACCGACGCGGTTAGGCAAGCGGCGACAGCCGCGATCGCCAACATCAATTCGACGCTGGCCTTCTGGGACGCCGGGCAGAACGTCTGGTACGGCATCTCGCTGGGCTCGGTGCTGCTGCTGGCGGCAATCGGCCTCGCCATCACGTTCGGCGTCATGGGCGTCATCAACATGGCGCATGGCGAGATGGTCATGCTCGGCGCCTACACGACCTTCGTCGTCCAGCAGGTGATCCGTACATCCTTCCCGGACCTGTTCGACTGGTCGCTGGTCATCGCACTGCCGCTCGCGTTTCTCGTCGCGGCCCTGGTTGGCTTGATCATCGAGCGCGGTGTCATCCGCTTCCTCTATGGCCGGCCGCTTGAAACGCTGCTGGCGACATGGGGCGTCTCGCTGATCCTGCAACAGGCCGTGCGCTCAATCTTCGGGCCGACCAACCAGGAGGTCGGCAACCCATCCTGGATGTCGGGCTCGTTCAATGTCGGACAGTTGGCGATCACCTGGAACCGCCTGTGGATCCTGGTTTTCGCGCTCGCTGTCTTCGGCATCCTGCTCTACGTGATGAAGCGCACGCCCTGGGGCCTGCAGATGCGCGCCGTCACCGCCAACCGGCGCATGGCTGCCTCGATGGGCATCAGGACGCCGTGGGTCGACGCGCTGACCTTCGCGCTCGGCTCCGGCATTGCCGGCATTGCCGGCGTCGCGCTGAGCCAGATCGACAACGTCTCGCCCAATCTCGGCCGCGGCTACATCATCGACAGCTTCATGGTCGTCGTCTTCGGCGGCGTCGGCAATCTTTGGGGCACGCTGGTCGGCGCCTTCTCGCTCGGCATCGTCAACAAGTTCCTCGAGCCCTATGCCGGCGCCGTGCTCGGCAAGATAGTCGTGCTGGTGCTGATCATCCTGTTCATCCAGAAGCGCCCGCGCGGCCTGTTCGCGCTCAAGGGCAGGGCGGTGGAAGCATGATCACGGGACGCTTCTTTGCCGCGGGTGCGGACCGTCGCATCGCCATAACGATCTTCATCCTGCTGGCGGTGGCCGTCATCGTGCCGCTGCTCAATCTTGCGGTGTCTCCCGCCAGCGCCTTCTACGTGCCGTCCTACATCGTCGCGCTGACCGGCAAATATCTCTGCTACGCGCTGCTCGCCTTGGCGCTCGACCTGGTCTGGGGCTATTGCGGCATTCTTTCGCTCGGCCACGGCGCCTTCTTCGCGCTCGGCGGCTATGCAATGGGTATGTATCTGATGCGTCAGATCGGCTCGCGCGGCGTCTATGGCAATCCCATCCTGCCCGACTTCATGGTGTTCCTGAACTACAAGGAACTGCCATGGTTCTGGTATGGCTTCGACCATTTCTGGTTCGCCGGCCTCATGGTGCTCGCGGTGCCTGGCCTGCTGGCTTTCGTCTTCGGCTGGTTCGCCTTCCGCAGCCGCGTCACCGGCGTTTATCTCTCCATCATTACCCAGGCGATGACGTATGCGCTGCTGCTTGCCTTTTTCCGCAACGACATGGGTTTCGGCGGCAACAACGGCCTGACCGATTTCAAGGATATTCTGGGCTTCAACGTGCAGGCCGACGCGACGCGCTCGGCGCTGTTTGCCGCCAGCGCGGTGATGCTGGCACTTGCCGTCTTCGTCACCTGGGCGATCGTCGGCTCAAAATACGGCAAGCTCTTGATGGCGGTACGCGATGCCGAGAGCCGCACGCGCTTTCTCGGCTGGCGGGCGGAGAACGTGAAACTGTTCGCCTTCACTGTCTCGGCCGTCATGGCCGGCATAGCCGGCGCGCTCTACGTGCCGCAGGTGGGCATCATCAACCCTGGCGAATTCGAGCCCTCGAATTCGATTGAAGTCGTCGTCTGGGCGGCTGTCGGCGGGCGCGGCACCATTGTCGGGCCGATCATCGGTGCGTTGCTGGTCAATGCCGGCAAATCCTGGTTCACCGGTGTGCTGCCGGAGTTCTGGCTGTTTGCATTGGGTGGACTGTTCGTCGCCGTCACGCTTTTGCTGCCCAAGGGCATCATCGGCATGTGGGACAGCTGGCGCGGCAACGCCAAGGCGTTGCGGGCAGCTTCCGTTGCCGAGGAAGCCGGCAGCGACTCCGACGTCCCGCCACCGGCGAAAGTCGTGCGCAGCGAGGCGAGAAAGCCAGGTGACTGGTCCGCCAGCAACCCCGAACCACAGCCGGCGGAGTGAGCGACCATGTCAAAGTCGAACACGATCCTTTATCTCGACGGCGTCTCGGTCTCCTTCGACGGCTTTCGCGCCATCAACAATCTGTCGCTGGTGCTCGACAAGGGCGAGATGCGCGCCATCATCGGCCCCAACGGCGCCGGCAAGACGACGATGATGGACATCGTCACCGGCAAGACGCGGCCCGACGAGGGCGAAGTGTTCTTCGACGGCCAAGTCGATCTGACCAAGCACGACGAGGCCGAGATCGCCATGATGGGCATTGGCCGTAAATTTCAGAAGCCGACCGTCTTCGAAAGCCACACGATCGAGGAAAACCTGATGCTGGCGCTGAAGGGTCCTCGCTCGATCTTCCCGGCGCTGTTTCACCGCCGCTCGGCCGCCGAGACGCGGCAGATCGATGACATCCTCGGCATCATCCGGCTTGGCGACAAGCGTGACGAACTGGCGGCCAATCTCAGCCATGGGCAAAAGCAGTGGCTGGAGATCGGCATGCTCTTGGCGCAGGACCCGAAACTGCTTCTGGTTGACGAGCCGGTCGCCGGCATGACCGATGCCGAGACCGAGGAAACCGCGCGGCTGCTCAAGGATATCGCCCGCGACCATTCGGTCATCGTCGTCGAGCACGACATGCATTTCGTGCGCGAGCTCGGCGTCAAGGTCACCTGCCTGCACGAGGGCTCGGTGCTCTCGGAAGGCACACTCGATTTCGTGTCGGCCGACGAGCGTGTCGTCGAAGTCTATCTGGGGAGATGAGCATGGTCTGGCGGGTTCAGTTCCATCACTTCGATCTGTCGTTTCTCAGGTTCTGGAGACGGCGCTGACATGCTCGAAGTTTCCAATGCCACGCTGCACTACGGCGCCGCCCAGGCGCTGCGCGGCGTATCGCTGAAGGCGGGCGCCGGCAAGATCACCTGCGTGCTCGGCCGCAACGGCGTCGGCAAGACCAGTTTGATGAGATCGATCGTCGGCCACCACCGGCTGACGAGCGGAAGCGTTGCCTTCGAGGGGAAGGCGCTCGACCGGAGCGCGGCGTATGACCGCGCCCGGTCGGGCATCGCATTCGTACCGCAGGGCAGGGAGGTCTTTCCGCTGCTCACCGTGCGGGAGAACCTGGAATCAGGCTTTGCGCCGCTGAGGCGAGCCGACCGCAACATTCCGGCGCATGTCTTCGAATTGTTCCCGGTGCTGAAGCAGATGCTCGGCCGTCGCGGCGGCGATCTTTCCGGCGGCCAGCAGCAACAGCTCGCCATCGGGCGGGCGCTGGTGATGCGGCCGAAACTGCTCGTGCTCGATGAACCGACCGAGGGCATACAGCCGTCGATCATTAAGGACATCGGCCGCGCCATCCGCTATCTGCGCGACCAGGCGGGCATCGCCGTGCTTTTGGTCGAACAATATCTCGATTTCTGCCGCGAGCTCGCCGACGAGGTCAACATCATGGACCGGGGCGTGATCGTCCATACCGGCCCGGCTGAAGATTTAGACCGGGCTGATGTGCGGAAGTTCCTTACCGTCTAGAATTGGCGGTGAACTTCAGTTGGCGATCCGAAGTTCTTGCCAAGTCCAATATTTCTCCATCCGATCACCTGCGTCTCTGGCACGCTCAATATCGCGTGCTAGTCTTTTCCATGGCTTTGTGAGTCGGCCGCTTCCGTATCAGTCTGGTTATCGCAGATCGAGGACCACGGCCAATGCCGGGCAAGTTTCACGCAAGCAAGGCTGCCTAGCTTCCCTCCTGCGATCTCTGTCGTTCAAACGCGTTTGGGCACACAGGCTAAAGGACAGCCATGGAACGTTACGTCGAGGATTACCAGAAGCGGCGGCTTACCGAACGCGTCGACATCATCGCTGCCATCAATATCTTGAGATCACAGGGCTGCGACTACGACGATCTGATCGAGGAGATCACCAAGGTCTTCTATGTCGATCTCGATACCTTCAATGAGATTGTCATGGCGGCCTAGGAGCCGCATTCGTCTCCCCACGATCAGAGGCCGGTGTTGCGCGATTAGCTTGCGCGCCTGAACGGAGACGCGGTGACGCGGTTACGGCCTCCGCGCTTGGCGTCGTAGAGCGCCTTGTCGGCGGCGTTGAGCACCTTGTCGAAGCCGAGGCCTTCCTTGGTGCCGAAAGCAAATCCGGCACTGACGGTGCATATCAGCGAGCCTGTCTCGGTTTCGATGCGGTGCGCGGCGAAAGCTGCCCGTATGGCCTCGGCGGTGGCCTCCACCGTTTCGGGCAAGGTCCGCTTCAGCACCAGCGCGAACTCCTCGCCGCCCATGCGCGCGGCGACGTCGGCCGGGCGGCGATTGCTGGCGAGTTCCCGTGCAAACACCCTCAGCACTTCATCACCGGCGGCGTGGCCGAATTCGTCGTTGATGGCCTTGAAGTTGTCGAGATCGAAGACGACCACCGCCGTGAAGGCGCCGACCGGCGCATCGCCGTGCAGGTCGAACAGGGCGCGGCGGTTGAGCAGGCCGGTCAGCGGGTCGGTCAGGGCATTGTGGCGGTGATGCCGGGCCAAGCGTCCCTGATTCAGGGCCAGGGAAAGCGCTCCAATCCCGGTCATGCTGGCGATGACGATGATGAGGCTCAGTTCCTCGGCCCAGTTGCTTGGCGCATGTCCAAGGACCAGCTTTCCATCCAAGGCTAAAACCATGGCGCAGAGAGCGAAGGATGCGGCCGTGGCAGAATAGAGCGCGGTGATACCGATCGTCAGGGCAGGGGCTTCGTCGCGGCCCTTCCAGTATTCGACCGCCGTTGCGAACAGAAGCAAGGCGGCGAAGGCATTTTCGAACATGAAGCCCAGCCCGTCATAGCCTAGAGCCATGGGAGGCAACGTCACGGCCAGCGAAATGGCGCTGCCAAGTACAGTTCGGGGCACTGGCGAGCCGCCGGTTCTGAACTGGTAGGCCGCGCCCAGCATTGTCGAGAAACCGAGCAGGAGGAAAGCCAGCGTGGCGATGCCCAGCAGGCGCCCGGGCATGTCGATATAAGCGTCATAGACAAAAATATCGCCGACCACGAACACCAGGCTGATCGCCCATGTCAGCAGGAATTTCTCCGAGCGAGCGGTCAGCCACATGCCGAACAATGTCAGGCTCAGGCAGGCCGCGGAAAAACCGACAGCCAGGAGAAGTGAAGTGTAGTCGAGCGACATGCCCCTCGTCCTTGCCCGTGGCGGCCCAGATCTGCGACTGGTCTGGCTGGATTCATGCAGCAAGGAGGTATCGATAAGGTTACGACGGTGGCGAAGATGCCATGGTTCCGCTGCGTCAGGGCACCGGTTGACCCTGGTCCACTCGCTTCATCAGTGCCATGGCGCCGAACGGCGCGCGCACCTTGCCCTCGGTGATGAAGTAAACGAACACGTCGCGCGGCTTGACCGGCGCATCGGTGGCGGGGTCGGCGCGCCGCAGGTCGGCCGGCTGCTTGCCTTGCGCCCAGGTCTTTACCCGCGCGGCCCATTCATCGAGGCCTTTCGGCGTATAGCAGTCGGGATTGTCATCGCTGCCGGTCTGCAGTCGGGCGTAGACGAAATCGGCGGTGATGTCGGCGATATCAGGATATTTGGCATGGTCGGCGTAGACGATCGCGGCCTTGTATTTTCGGGCAAGTGCTGCGAATTCCGGCACGACAAAACTGTCGTTGCGGACTTCGAGCGCATGGCGCAGCGCAACGCCGTCCTGCTTTTCCGGGAGCAGCTTCAGGAAGGCTTCGAAATCGTCCGGATCGAATTTCTTGGTCGGTGCGAACTGCCACAGGATCGGCCCGAGCTTTTCGCCGAGCGCCGCCACGCCGGAGCCAAGAAAGCGCATCATCGATTCGCCGGCCTCGCCCAGCACGCGCCGGTTGGTGACGAAGCGGTTGCCCTTCAGCGAATAGACAAAGCCATCCGGCGCCTCGCTGGCCCATTTGACGAAGGTCGGCTCCTTGAAGCTGGAATAGTAAGTGCCGTTGACCTCGATGCTCGGCACCTGGCGAGTGGCGTAGTTCAACTGCTTGGCCTTGGAAAGCTTGTCGGGATAGAAGGACGTATCCCAGGGTTCGAAGGTCCAGCCGCCCATGCCGGCGCGGATTGTTCCCGATGTGGTCATTGTCATCCTCCCAATGCAGAAAAAGATCAGGCCGCGGTGATCTGATCGACGGTTTTGGCCATGTCGACGAGCACCCATCCTGGCCGGTAGGGATTGGGCCGGCGACCCGTTTCGTGGAAACCATAGGCAAGATAGAGCGCAATGTTCCGCTCCATCCTGGCGTTGGTGTAGAGCCGCACTTCTGGCAGACCCCAGAGATGGGTCTGCTCATCCGCGTGTTTCAGCAGCGCAATGCCGAAGCCCTTGCCTTGAAAGTCGGGGGAGACCGCGACGGAGAAGATCATCGCGTGGTCGCCATGTCGCTCCAGCGTGATCAGCCCGGCAAGCTCGCCGCCACTTTCCAGCAACCAGACCTCGCCGCGCACGATGCGCGGTACATAGTCCTCGGTGACCGGGATCGGCGACGCGCCGAACAGTGCGATGTAAGGCGCATAGGCCGCTTCCGTCAGCGAGACGACGGTTTGGAGATCACCGGCAAGCGCTCTTCTGATTGTCATTCAAAAGCTCTCCAGAGCTCTCCAGGCGCCAACCGGTCGATCACTCCGCCGCTTCGCGTTTGCCGCCGGGACGTCGCTCCAGAAGCTCCTTGAGGAACTGGCCGGTGTAGCTGCGCTTTTCGCGCACGATGGCTTCCGGCGTGCCGGAGGCGACCAGTTCGCCGCCGCCGTCGCCGCCTTCGGGGCCGAGGTCGAGCACCCAGTCTGCGGTTTTTATCACTTCGAGATTGTGCTCGATGACCACCACCGTGTTGCCCTGGTCTACCAGTTCGTGCAGCACTTCCAGCAGTTTGGCAACGTCGTGGAAATGCAGGCCAGTGGTCGGCTCATCCAGGATGTAGAGCGTCTTGCCGGTCGCCTTGCGCGACAGTTCCTTGGCCAGCTTGATGCGCTGCGCCTCGCCGCCGGACAGCGTTGTCGCCTGCTGGCCGATATGGATGTAGCCGAGGCCGACCTGCTTCAGCGTGTCGAGCTTGTCGCGCACGCCGGGCACGGCGGCGAAGAAATCGACGCCTTCCTCGACCGTCATGTCGAGCACGTCGGCGATCGACTTGCCCTTGAACAGGACATCGAGCGTCTCTCTGTTATAGCGCTTGCCGTGACAGACGTCGCAGGTGACGTAGACGTCGGGCAGGAAGTGCATCTCGATCTTGATGACGCCGTCGCCCTGGCAGGCCTCGCAGCGGCCGCCCTTGACGTTGAACGAAAAGCGTCCCGGCTGATAGCCGCGCGCCTTGGCCTCCGGCAGGCCAGCGAACCAGTCGCGGATCGGCGTGAAGGCGCCGGTATAGGTGGCCGGGTTTGAACGCGGTGTGCGGCCGATCGGCGACTGGTCGATGTCGATGACCTTGTCGAGGAATTCGAGGCCCTCGATGCGGTCGTGGTCGGCCGGATGTTCGCGCGAGCCCATGATGCGTCTCGAAGCGGCCTTGAACAGCGTCTCGATCAGGAAGGTCGACTTGCCGCCGCCGGACACGCCAGTGACGGCGGTGAAGGTGCCGAGTGGGATTTCGGCGGTGACGTTCTTCAGATTGTTGCCGCGCGCGCCGACGATCTTGATGCGGCGGTTCTTCTTCGCTTCACGCCGCACGCCGGGCGTCGCCACTTCGAGCGCGCCCGACAGATATTTGCCGGTGATCGAATTGGGATTGGCCATGACCTGCTGCGGCGTGCCCTGGGCGATGATCTCGCCGCCATGGATGCCGGCGGCCGGGCCCATGTCGACGACATAGTCGGCATGCAGGATGGCGTCCTCGTCATGCTCGACGACGATCACCGTGTTGCCGATGTCGCGCAGGTGCTTCAGCGTATCGAGCAGGCGCGCATTGTCGCGCTGGTGCAGGCCGATCGACGGCTCGTCCAGCACATAGAGCACGCCGGTCAGGCCGGAGCCGATCTGCGATGCCAGCCGGATGCGCTGGCTCTCGCCGCCCGACAGCGTGCCGGAATTGCGCGACAGCGTCAGATAGTCGAGCCCGACATCGTTGAGGAAGCGCAGCCGTTCACGGATTTCCTTGAGCACACGCACCGCGATTTCGTTCTGCTTGTCGTTGAGCGACGCGGGCAGGTCGGTGAACCACTGGTCGGCCTTGCGGATGGAAAGCTCGGTGACTTCGCCGATGTGCCTGCCGGCGATCTTCACCGCCAGCGACTCGGGCTTCAGCCGATAGCCCTTGCAGACCGGGCAGGGTGTGGCCGACATGAAGCGCTCGATCTCCTCGCGCATCCAGGCGGATTCGGTCTCTTTCCAGCGCCGCTCGAGATTGGGGATGACGCCTTCGAAAGTTTTCGTCGTCTTGTAGGAGCGCAGGCCGTCATCATACTGGAAGGTGATCTCGCGCTCGCCGGTGCCGCGCAGGACGGCTTCCTTGGCCTCTTCAGACAAATCCTTGAACTTGTCGCCGAGCTTGAAGCCATAGGCCTTGCCCAATGCCTCCAGCGTCTGCGCGTAATAGGGCGAGGTCAACTTCGCCCACGGGCTGACGGCGCCGTCGCGCAGCGAGATGTTTTCATCCGGCACGATCAGATTGCCGTCGATGGCGCGCTGGCTGCCGAGACCGTCGCAGGTCGGGCAGGCGCCGAACGGGTTGTTGAACGAGAACAGCCGCGGTTCGATTTCCGGAATGGTGAAGCCGGAGACCGGGCAAGCGAACTTTTCCGAGAACAGGATGCGCTCATGCGTCTCGTTCTTCGACTTGTTGACCGAATCCTCGCCGGTCTGGCTGGAATCGAGCGGCTTGTCGGCGAATTCGGCGACCGCCAGCCCATCGGCCAGCTTCAGCGCCGTTTCGATGGAATCGGCAAGCCGCGTCGCGAGATCGCCGCGCACGACGATGCGGTCGACGACGACATCGAGGTCATGCTTGTACTTCTTGTCCAGCGCCGGCACGTCGGCGATCTCATAGAAGACGCCGTCGACCTTGACGCGCTGAAAGCCCTTCTTCTGCAGTTCCAGCAATTCCTTGCGGTACTCGCCTTTGCGGCCGCGCACCATCGGCGCCAGGATGAACAGGCGCGTGCCTTCCTCGATCGCCAGCACGCGGTCGACCATCTGCGAAACCGTCTGGCTCTCGATCGGCAGGCCGGTGGCCGGCGAATAGGGGATGCCGACGCGCGCAAAAAGCAGGCGCATATAGTCGTAGATCTCGGTGACGGTGCCGACCGTCGAACGCGGGTTCTTCGATGTGGTCTTCTGCTCGATGGAAATGGCAGGCGACAGGCCGTCGATCTGGTCGACGTCAGGCTTCTGCATCATTTCGAGGAATTGCCGCGCGTAGGCCGACAGGCTTTCGACGTAGCGGCGCTGGCCCTCGGCATAGATCGTGTCGAAGGCAAGCGATGACTTGCCGGACCCCGACAGGCCGGTCATGACAATCAGGCTGTCACGCGGCAGGTCGAGATCGACATTCTTCAGATTGTGTTCGCGCGCCCCGCGAATGGAAAGATATTTATGGTCGGCCATAGCCGGTCGCCGCCTCAGAATCTGGAATTTCCTGGAATGGCGGGTTTTCCCGGCCATCCCCTATGTAGGTAGTTTTGCCGCCACGTCGAGAGACGCCACAATTCCCGACAAAAGCGTTTAAGCGTCTTTCGCGTGAACGGGCAAGCGGAAAGAACAAAGGCCGAACACGCTCCTGACAAAGCTGTGCAAAAACTGACTTGTACGTAACCTCCCGGCGATCACGTTTTTCGGTAACCGGCTATTGATGGTTGACGCGGGCAACCCAGGAGCGCAGTCTCCGGAAGTCAACGAAGCCGGCCGTCTTTCGATGGCCTCGCCGCCCAAAGGCGGCCTGCGAGACGCCGCAGGCATTTGCGATTTGTGCTTCGAATTGACAACAATCGCAACGGACAGAGGAGCGGAGCTATGACGCCACCGGATCGTCCCCTAGGGTTCCAGTTGTCACTGGAGCCGCGGCAGGCATAAGTGCCAGGGTTTAGCGTCTGCGCCACCCGGCAAACCGTGACCTGCCATATCCCCTAAAAATCAGAGACTGCTAGTCGGATCGTCGGCCGAACGCCGCGGTGCATCCGAAATCAAACGCCGGCAGTACACTCCCGGCAAAGTTGGATTTGAGATCCAGAAGGCCCCGTCCGTTTGCCCAAGGCACGGCGGGGCCGTTTTATGTGGGGAACGCTCATTTCCGCGCGCACTCAGTGACGCGGCGGCCCGATCGAGCCGGCGCCGACATCGACGGTGATGCTGCCGGAAATCCTGACATCCGTATCGCCGATCTTGAATGTGCCGTTCTCGCCGGCCGGCAGCGCATCGTCCGGCTCGGGAGCCGGCTTGGCGATGCGGTAGTCGCCGGTCACGCCGGGCAGGTCGCTTTTTTGCGTCGACGGCGAACTGTCCTCTGCAAGAGCCGCGCCACTCACGAGACTGGCAAAAGCGAGCACCACGACGGCGATGACGGGGCGCAGTGGTCTGGAAGGATGAGTGTCGGTCATCCCAGGACTATAGTGGCGCGCCGCCGATGGAACCAGACCGGCATCGTCAAATCTTCGGCAGCCGACTCCGGCCCTGGCTTACGCCGCCTTTTTGCGCGTGTCGAAAACATGGTCGACGATGCCCCATGCCTGCGCCTCGCGGGCGGTCATGAAGTGGTCGCGGTCCAGCGTGCGCTCGACCTCTTCATAGGTACGGCCGCAATGCTGCGCGTAGAGCTCGGTCATGTGCCGTTTCGTCCTGCCGATGCGCTCGGCATGTCGCTGGATGTCGGAGGCCTGGCCCTGGAACCCGCCCAGCGGCTGATGCAGCAGGATGGTGGCGTTCGGCAGGGAAATCCGGCGCCCCGGTGTGCCTGCCATCAGCAGGAACGAGCCCATCGAAGCGGCAAAGCCCATGCATACGGTCGACACCGGACAGCTGATATATTGCATCGTGTCGTAGATGGCGAAACCACTGGTCACCACGCCGCCCGGCGAGTTGATGTAGAGCGAGATCTCCTTGTCCGGATTGTCCGATTCCAGCGACAAAAGCTGCGCGCAGACCAGCGCCGAGATGTCGTCGTTGATCTCGCCGTTGATGAAGATGATGCGCTCGCGCAGCAGCCGCGAAAAGATGTCGAAGGCGCGTTCGCCGCGGCTCGATTGCTCGATGACCATCGGCACCAGACTGGCAACACCGCTCATTTTTCTTCTCCGATTTTCTATTATGCCGCGCGCAGAAGGCGCGGGGCGTTCGCGGCGATGGGCTTTCCAATTGCGCGCAAACCGAGCGAAAGACGGCAGCCGGCGCTTGCCATGGCGATGGCAGGCATGGCCTTGCGGGCAAAGCCGTCATGGACGACACGCAGATGCGTGCCGCCGGAAACGGTTCGGGCAAGTGTGAAGGTGACGGTACTGTCGAGCGGATCCTGCCTGGCTGCGTCGCCTGGCTGCTCCCGCCAGGAATAGCGCAGCAACTTCTCGGGTTCGGCGTCGAGGATTTCGCATTCGATCGGCGCGCCCGTCCCGGCGAAGGCAAAACGGTTGCCGATCTCGGGTCTCATGTCGTTGGGCATCATCCAGGCGGCGAGCAATTCCGGTACGGTCAGGGCCCGCCAGACCTTTTCCGGCGGCTCGGCAAGGTCGTACTCGAACTCGAGCGCATCCGCGGCGTCGATTTGGCCCTCATTGGTCGTTGATCCCGCCTTCTTCATTGATCCATGTCCTTCAAAACCGCCTTCAGCCTTTCGATGCGTTCCGGCCAGAAAGTCCGGTAGCGTTCGATCCAGGAGAGCAAGGGAGCGAGCCCCTGCGGATCGGCGCGGTAATAGGCGTTGCGGCCGGCTCGCCGCTCGACCACCAGGCCTGCGCCACGCAGCACCGCCAGATGCTGCGACACCGCGGGCTGCGACACCGTCATACCGGTGCGCAATTCCGACACGCTCATCTCGCCTGCGGCCAGCCGCTCAAAGACGGCGCGTCGCGTCGGGTCGGCCAGTGCACGAAAAATCTCTGCTTCGATCATGTCAAAAGCATAAGTGAATACTTATTGATTTGGCAAGCACTGTTTACGAGATTGTCGGAAGCCAGCGTCTCACCATTCCGGCAGGCCCATCGAACGTCGCCTCGAAAATCGGCGACGCAAGGACGGCGTGGATGTGAAGCGTTCCAGTGCCGGCGTTCTTGAACCCGTGTTTCCTGTTCGCGGGGACAACGAGAGACTGGCCCGATGTCACGACTGTATGCTCATCGTCGATCCACATCTCAGCCCTACCGGCGATAACGGTCAGCACTTCCTCCACGGGATGCCAATGCGTTGGAGCGCCGACCGTGGGCTCGACCCATTGCTCGAATATGCAAAGTTGCGATGCACCATTGCTGGCCGACACATGCATGCGTGTTTCCACACCTGCTCGCCATTGCTCGCGCTGCTGGTCCTCATGTGCGACAGACTTCATTTGATCGCCCCCGGTCAGATCCGATTTCATGGAAATTTCCGGCCGGGACACTACATCTTGCTGACAAACATTGACAGAATGTCATCTGCACCATAGAACGAACAGGGAACAAAAACCTTGTGGGTAAAGGCAGCCACGGCAAGCGGCTGACGCCTGCAGCCTGTAAGGTGCTGCGACAAAAAAATTGTTTCGGATGAGCGCGGAGAAATATCATGGCGGGTAGCGTCAACAAGGTCATTTTGGTCGGCAACCTCGGCGCGGATCCCGAAATCCGTCGCCTCAACTCGGGCGAGCCGGTCGTCAACATTCGCATTGCGACGTCGGAAAGCTGGCGTGACAAGAATTCCGGCGAGCGCAAGGAAAAGACCGAATGGCACAACGTCGTCATCTTCAATGAAGGCATCGCCAAGGTGGCGGAGCAGTATTTGAAGAAGGGCATGAAGGTCTATGTCGAGGGCCAGCTGCAGACGCGCAAATGGCAGGACCAGACCGGCGCCGACAAGTACACGACGGAAGTCGTGCTGCAGAAATTCCGCGGCGAGCTGCAGATGCTCGACGCACGCGGGCAGGGTGAGGGCGGTCAGGTCGGCGGCTATACCGGTGGCAGCAGCCGTGGTTCCGATTTCGGCCAGTCCAGCCCGAGCGAAGGCTTCAATCGCGGTGGTGGCGGTGCCAAGAGCGGCGGCGGTGGCGGTTCGTCGCGCGAACTGGACGACGAAATCCCGTTCTGATCGCAACTGCAGATGTTGTTTTTGGCTTAAGTCAAACATTGCGCCCCGGGAGTCCCTCATGGACTTTCGGGGTTTTGCATTGTCGAACTGAACGCCGACATGGCGATCAACGAAATATGGCGAAGGACGAGTTCGATGAAAGCACGCGTAAAATGGGTCGAGGAACGCACCTTCGTCGGCGAGTCCGGTAGCGGCCACAAACTGGTGCTGGGAACCGCGCCCGGACCGGAAGGCAGGACGCCGGGACCGAGCCCGATGGAGCTGGTGCTGATCGGCACCGGCGGCTGTTCGGCCTATGATGTCGTGCACATCCTCGAAAAGGGGCGCGAGGCGGTCGAGGACTGCGTCGTCGAGCTCGAGGCCGACCGGGCGGAAACCGAACCCAGAGTGTTCACCCGCATTCATATGCATTTCGTCGTCAAGGGCAGGCAACTCTCCAGCGACAAGGTGAAACGCGCGATCGACCTTTCGATCGAAAAATATTGCTCGGCCTCCGCGATGCTTGCCAAGACCGCCACGATTACCCACGGTTTCGAGGTCGTCGACACGACGGCGAGATAGAGCCGGCTTCGAGATTCTCGCCGCGTCAGCCTGTCAGCCCGCTATCAGCGCCTTGATGCCGTCGGCGACGAATTGCACGGCCAGTGCTGCCAGGATGACGCCGAGCAGGCGGGTCAGGATCGAGCGGCCGGTCTGGCCGAGGATGCGGTCTATGCGTTCCGACAGCACGAACACCAGATAGGTGATGGCAAGGCAGACGAAGATGATGCCGACCAGCGCCGCCTGCGCCGCGAAGCCTTGAAAGGAACCTGAGAGCAGCACAGTTGCCGAAATGGCGCCGGGACCCGCGATCAGCGGGATTGCCAGCGGGAAGGCGGCGATGTTGTGGATCATGTCCTTGGTGATGGCGACGTCGCCGATCTTTTCCTTGCGGTCCTGCCGGCGCTCGAACACCATTTCGAAAGCGATGAAGAACAGCAGGAAGCCGCCGGCGACGCGGAAGGCTGGCAGCGTGATGCCGAACACCGACAGGATCGAGGCGCCTGCAACCGCAAACAGCGCCATCACCAGGAAACCGATGATCGAGGCGCGGACGGAAACCTGCTGGCGCTCCTCGCGGTTCATGCCGCGCGTCACGGCGAGGAACAGCGGCGCCAGGCCGGGCGGATCGATGGTCACGAGAATGGTGACGAACGCGTTGAACAGGCTGTCGAAACTCGGCATCTCTGACCCTCCCGCCGGGCCGTGCCCGTACCAGGATAATTGGTAGAGCAAAGCCCGTTCGGTGGGAACTGTTCGTGAGAAAGTGGTTGATGCCGGCGAGACAGCGGAGGGCGCAAAGGGTCGCGACGCTTTTATTCCGGGCTGCTGCATTCTTCGGCGATCAAACCGCTCGGCGCGCCAGGAACTCGACCTCCAGCCGCCATGTCGCGCCATTGTCGTGCGAGCGCTCGCCCAGCCATCGGAAGGCGTTTTCGGTGATGCGTGAAAAGCCCCAGCGTACTGAGCTGCCGGTGCCGTCGGTGCCCACTTGCACGATCGTGTCGCCCTCGGCGCGGCCGAGCTGGCGGCTGAAATACTGGTTGCGCGGGTCGCTCCAGAAGATGTGCCAGGCATCCGCGCCGGGATCATAGACGCGCAGCGTCGTGCCATAGAAAGTCCATTTGCCGAGCGAGGGCTGGGAACCAGTGTCCCGCGCGGGCAGGATCCAGACGTCCTGGATCGCCCGGCCTTCCAGCACCCAGCCGAAATGCACCTCGCCACGCCCTGTCAGCACCGTTCCGTCCTCGAGGTGGCGCGAGGCGTCGAAAGTCCAGGCGCCGACGAAGCGGCCGTAAAGGCTCAGTTTTTCGGCAAGGCCTTCGATCGGTCCGGGGCTATGCAGGGCATCGGCAAACGAAGATTGATCGAACATGGTTGTGGCCTCTTCTTGTCAGGAGATTGGGAGGGAATAGGCGGTTACGGGGTTCTGGGCTTGGGAAAAATTGCTATATTTCGACCATGACGACGACCACGCATAGTCTCGCATCCGGAGCCGGTTGGCATGTGACGGATTTGATCTGCACGGCCGGCGCCGGCCGGCCGTTCGAGGAGGCGCATCAGGATTTCTGTGTGGCTGCAGTCACCAGCGGCACGTTCCGCTACCGCGCCCAACAAGGAACGGCGATGCTGGCGCCCGGCGCGCTCCTGCTCGGCAATCCCGGCACATGTTACGAATGCGGGCACGAGCATGGCGGCGGCGACCGTTGCCTCTCGTTCCATTTCAGGCCGTCCTACATGGAGCGGATCGCGGCTGGCGTGCCGGGCGCCAGGAAGCTGGCTTTCGAGGCGGCGCGCCTGCCGCCTTTGCCGGTCCTGGCGCCACTCCTGGCCGAGGCGGAAACCGCTCGCGAGATGGCCGACATCGACGCCTTCGAGGAACTTTCCCTGCGCATGGCCGGTGCTGCCGTAGCTACAGCCTCCGGCGCTACGCATGTCAGGCGCGCGCCGAGCCGCCGCGATCAAAAACGGGTTGCCGAAGCTGTGCGGCGCATCGAACTCGATGCAGACGGGCCGGTTTCCCTTTCAGCGCTTGCCGATGGGACGGCGACCAGTCCGTATCATTTCCTGCGCATCTTCCGGCAGGTGGCGGGCATGACCCCCTACCAATTCCTGCTCAAGACGCGATTGCACAGGGCCGCGGTGCGGCTACGCATGTCGGACGATACGGTTTCCGCGATCGCTTTCGGCGCTGGCTTCAGCGATCTGTCGACCTTCAATCGTCGTTTTCGGCGGATCATGGGGCAGACGCCAAGCCAGTATCGCAGCCGCCGTGGCGCATAGGTCGTTTCTGCTTGGTGAATCGGCCCGGTGCACCGCAAAGGCAGACGCGCAGGCTTTTGCGTCAAGGCGGCGAAAACCGCCTTGGCCATATCGTCGCAATCATCGGTATCCATTTGAAATTACCATCAAAAATGACACTGGAAAAGTGCCGTGAAGGTTGGAGTTTCGGGCTTGCTTCCTATATAAGCACCAAGTGATTCCTGATTAGATTGTGATCCGATTTGACCGACCAGAAGACACCGCGCGGCGCCGACGGCGGCCCCACCGGCATCGAGCCGATATCCATCGTCGAGGAGATGCAGCGCTCCTATCTCGATTACGCCATGAGCGTGATCGTCAGCCGTGCGCTGCCGGACGTGCGCGACGGCCTGAAGCCGGTGCATCGCCGCATTCTCTTCGCCGCCCATGAGAGCGGCTACCATTGGAACCGCAAATATGTGAAGTCGGCGCGTCCTGTCGCCGACGTGATGGGTAAATACCATCCGCATGGCGATGCTTCCATCTATGACGCCTTGGTGCGCATGGCGCAGGACTGGTCGTTGCGCGTTCCGTTGATCGACGGGCAGGGCAATTTCGGCTCCATCGACGGCGATCCGCCTGCGGCGATGCGCTACACGGAAGCGCGGCTGACCAAGGTCGCGCACGAGCTCCTGGAGGATATCGACAAGGATACGGTCGATTTCCAGGACACGTATGATGCTTCCGGCAGCGAACCGAAGGTTCTGCCGGCACGTTTTCCCAACCTTCTGGTCAATGGCTCGGGCGGCATCGCCGTCGGCATGGCGACCAACATCCCGCCGCACAATCTCGGTGAAGTCTGCAATGGCGCCATCGCCATCATCGACAATCCGGCGATCGACCTGCCGGCGCTGATGGAGATCATTCCTGGCCCTGATTTTCCGACCGGTGGCATCGTGCTTGGCCGTTCGGGCATCTACAGCGCCTATTCGACCGGCCGCGGCTCCATCGTCATGCGCGGGCGCGTCAACATCGAACAGCGCGGCAACGACCGCGAGTCCATCATCATCACCGAAGTTCCCTACCAGGTGAACAAGTCGTCGATGATCGAGAAGATGGCTGAGCTGGTGCGCGACAAGCGCATCGAGGGCATTTCCGATATCCGCGACGAGAGCGACCGCCAGGGCTACCGGGTCGTCATCGAGCTGAAGCGCGACGCCGTTGCCGACGTCATCCTCAATCAGCTCTACCGCTTCACGCCGCTGCAGACCTCTTTCGGCGCCAATATGGTGGCGCTGAATGGCGGCAAGCCGGAAGTGATGAACCTGACCGATATGCTGAAGGCTTTCGTCGCCTTCCGCGAGGAGGTGATCACAAGGCGGACGAAGTTCCTGCTGCGCAAGGCGCGCGATCGCGCCCATGTGCTGGTCGGTCTCGCTATCGCAGTCGCCAACATCGACGAAGTCATCAAGCTGATCCGCACCGCGCCGGATCCGCAGACGGCGCGTGAGCAGTTGATGGAGCGGCGCTGGCCCTCTGGCGACGTGGAATCTCTGATCCTCCTGATCGATGACCCACGCCACCGGATCAACGAGGACGGTACCTACAATCTGTCCGAGGAGCAGGCGCGCGCCATCCTCGAGCTGCGCCTGCAGCGCCTGACCGCGCTCGGCCGCGACGAGATCGCCGACGAGTTGAACACGATCGGCGCCGAGATCATCGATTATCTGGACATTTTGTCTTCCCGCGCACGCGTCCAGCAGATCGTCAAGGACGAGCTTGCCGCCGTGCGCGACGAGTTCGGCACGCCGCGCCGCACCGAGCTTACCGACGGCGGTTCGGACATGGAAGACGAGGATCTGATCCAGCGCGAAGACATGGTCGTGACGGTGAGCCATTCCGGCTACATCAAGCGCGTGCCGCTGTCGCTCTACCGGGCGCAGCGCCGCGGCGGCAAAGGCCGCTCCGGCATGTCGACCAAGGAAGAGGATTTCGTCACCCGGCTGTTCGTCGCCAACACCCATACGCCGGTGCTGTTCTTCTCCTCGCGCGGCATCGTCTACAAGGAAAAGGTCTGGCGGCTGCCGATCGGCAATCCGCAGTCACGCGGCAAGGCGCTGATCAACATGCTGCCGCTGGAGCAGGGCGAGCGCATCACCACCATCATGCCGCTGCCCGAGGACGAGGCCAGCTGGGGCGAACTCTACGTCATGTTCGCCACCACGCGCGGCACCGTGCGCCGCAACGATCTATCCGACTTCGTCCAGGTCAACCGCAACGGCAAGATCGCCATGAAGCTGGAGGAAGAAGGCGACGAGATCCTCGGCGTCGAAACCTGCACCGACAAGGACGACGTGCTGCTGACCGCCAGTTCCGGCCAGTGCATACGCTTCTCCGTCGGCGACGTGCGCGTCTTCCAGAGCCGCAATTCGGTCGGTGTGCGCGGCATAACCATGGCCGAGACCGACCGCATCATCTCGATGTCGGTGATCGAGCATGTCGATGCTTCGCCGGCGGAACGCGCCGCTTACCTGAAGCGCGCGGCGGCGGAGCGGCGGCTTGCCACGGAAACGGCCGGAGAAGAGGAAGAGATCGCGCTGACCAATGAGGAGATCGGCGAGGAGACAGAGCTTTCCGACAGCCGATACGAAGAACTCAAGGCGCACGAACAGTACGTGCTGACGGTGACCGAATTCGGCTACGGCAAGCGTTCGTCGTCCTATGATTTCCGGCTGACCGGACGCGGCGGCAAGGGCATCCGCGCCACCGACGTGTCGAAGGCGGCCGAGATTGGCAGGCTGGTGGCGACCTTCCCGGTCGGCAATGACGACCAGATCATGCTGGTGTCGGACGGCGGCACCGTCATCCGGGTGCCGGTCAACGGCATTCGTTTCGCCAGCCGCGCCACCAAGGGCGTGACCATCTTCAACACGGCTGAAGGCGAAAAGGTGGTTTCGGTCGAGCGGATCTCTGAACCGCAAGCGGACGAAGAAAGCGAAGAAACCGTCGAGGGCGGTGCCGATGCCGCTGCGGCGTCTGACGCCGGTCCGGAGGGGGCGGACTAAGTCCGGCACCAGGTTTTGACATGGCAACGCCGGCCAGCTGGCCGGCGCGGCAGCAAGTTCAGGCTTTATCAGTAGTGGCGATATGGCTTACGCAGGCCGAAGCCTTCGAAGCGCTTGGTGTTTGCCTTGACGCGGATGCGTTGTGCCTCCTGATGCAGCCCAAATACGGTGGCGATCAGCATGGCGACGGTCATTGCGGTGGCGAGCATGTAGATCAGCATGTGCGTGTTCTCCTGCGCCTAACAACGGATAGATGGGATTTTGGTTTCATCTAATTAAGGTGCAACCTAGTGAACGCTGCGTGAAGGCTTCGTGATCAGCGTGTTCATCTGTCGTTCATGTGCCGGAAAAGGTTCACGGCCGGCGCGCCGATCGGATTTGCCTTTGCGAGAGAGGCTCGCTAGAGCCTGTTCCATCTTGGTGGACGGAAGATGGAACAGGCTCTAGCTTTCATTTGAGCATGATCTCTAGGACAAACGAAAAACCGTTTGTCCGCAAAAACCGGTTTCCACTTTTTGGGATCATGCATTAGAAGCACCTGCCATGACCGAACGCATCGCCCTCTATGCCGGCTCCTTCGACCCGCTGACCAACGGCCATCTCGATGTGCTGAAGGCTTCGCTGGCCGTGGCCGACATCGTCTATGCGGCGATCGGCATCCATCCGGGCAAGCAGCCGCTGTTTTCCTTCGAGGAGCGGGTGAAGCTGATCGAGACCGCGGCGAAGGCGGAATTCGGCAGCGATGGCGCCCGTATCAAGGTCGTCGCTTTCGACGGGCTGGTCATCGACGCCGCCAGGAAGCACGGCGCCTCGATCATGATCCGCGGCCTGCGCGACGGCACCGACCTCGACTATGAGATGCAGATGGCCGGCATGAACGAGACTATGGCACCTGAGTTGCAGACGGTTTTTCTGCCCGCCAGCCCGTCCGTGCGCACCATTACCGCCACACTTGTCCGCCAGATTGCCTCTATGGGAGGCAACATCCGCCCCTTCGTGCCGGCGGCGGTTGCCGGTGCGCTCACCGCCAAATTCGCGAAATAAGATTCCGGAGATAGATATGCAGCTGAAAAAGCTCGCCTCGTTCCTCGTTGTGCTTGCCGGCCTTGTGACCGCATCGGTCTCGGCCTTCGCCGCCGACCCGGAAAACACCATGGTCATCACGCTGAAGGACGGAGACGTCACCATTGCGCTTCGGCCCGATCTGGCGCCAAAGCATGTCGAGCAGATCAAGAAGCTGGTGCGCCAAGGCGCCTATGACAACGTCGCCTTCCACCGCGTCATAGACGGCTTCATGGCGCAGACCGGCGACGTCAAGTTCGGCAATATGAAAAAGGGTTTCAGCGCCGAGGCCGTCGGCACCGGCGGTTCCGACCTGCCCGACCTGCCGGCCGAATTCTCGCAGACCGAACATTACAAGCGCGGCGTGGTCGGCATGGCCCGCTCGCAGGACCCCAATTCGGCCAATTCGCAGTTCTTCATCATGTTCGCTCCGGCACCGCCGCTCGACGGCCAGTACACCATCGTCGGCAATGTCGTCAGCGGCATGGAACTGGTGGATCACGTCAAGAAGGGCGACCAGGCGGACAACGGCACGGTCTCCGACCCCGACCGGATGATCAAGGTGCGCATCGCCGCAGACAAGTAAAATTGTCAAATAACTCTGTTTTCTCAAAAGGATATCTGACATGGCCGAAATCAAGGACCGCGAGAACGCGCTCATCATGGAAACGACCAAGGGCACGGTCGTCATCGAACTTTTCCCCGACTTGGCGCCGGGCCACGTCTCCCGCATCAAGGAACTGGCTAGGGAAGGCGCCTATGACGGCGTGGTCTTCCACCGCGTCATCGAAGGCTTCATGGCCCAGACCGGCGACGTCAAGTTCGGCAATTCGAGCAAGCCTTCCTTCGCGCCGTCCCGTGCGGGCATGGGCGGCTCTGAGAAGCCGGACCTGAAGGCCGAATTTTCCAACGCCAACCATGGCCGCGGCACCTGCTCGATGGCCCGTTCGCAGAACCCGAACTCGGCCAATTCGCAGTTCTTCATCTGCTTCGACGACGCCGCCTTCCTCAACCGCCAGTACACGGTCTGGGGCCAGGTCATCGAAGGCATGGACAATGTCGACAAGATCAAGCGCGGCGAGCCGGTGCAGGATCCCGACAAGATCGTGTCGCTGAAGGTCGCGGCCGACGTCAAGTAAGGGCAAACGACAATGATGGGCGTCGTCTGGTCGCTTCTCGGCATCCTGTCCGGCGCCTTCATTGCCATTCAGGCGCCGATCAATTCGCAGCTGGCGCGCGGCCTGGGTCTCCCGGTCGCGGCGGCTGCGTTTTCGTTCTTGTCGGGCGCGATCGTGCTCGGCATTATCTCCGTTACGGTGGTGAAGCTGCAAGGCATCTCGCTCGACTGGAAAGCGCCGGCGCCCTGGCTGTTCGTGGCCGGCGGCATGCTCGGCGGTTTCTATGTCACGCTGTCGACGATCCTGACGCCACGCATAGGTGCTGCCGCGCTGATGGCGTTTCTGGTCGCCGGCCAGTTGCTGGCCGGCATGCTCATCGACCGCGTCGGCTTCCTCGGCGTCGCGGTGCGTGAAATCTCGCTGGGACGCGTTGCCGGCGCGGTGCTGCTCTTGGCCGGAGCGCTGCTCGTCCGGCTCTACTGATGCGCGTCGATCTCTTTGACTTCGAGCTGCCGGAGGAGCGCATCGCGCTCCGCCCGGCGCAGCCGCGTGACAGCGCCAAGATGCTTCTGGTCAAGCCCGGCGAAGAGCTCGAGGACCGGACGGTTGGCGACCTGCCGTCCTTGCTCAGTGCCGGCGACGTGCTGGTGTTCAACGACACCAAGGTCATTCCGGCGCAGCTCAAAGGCATAAGGCGGCGGGGCGAGGCGACGGCGCAGGTCGAAGCCACGCTGCATATGCGCATGGCGCCGGACCGCTGGCTGGCCTTCATGCGGCCGGGCAAGCGCATTGCCGCCGGCGACCGCATCCATTTCGGCCATGACGGCAATTCCTGTTTCCTCGGCCAGCTCGACGCCACGGTGATCGAGAAAGGCGAGGGCGGCGAGGCGCTGCTTGGCTTCGACCTGTCGGGGCCGTTCCTCGACGAGGCGCTGCACGCGGTAGGCCATATTCCGCTGCCACCCTATATCGCCTCGAAACGCGACGATGACGAACGCGACCGGGCCGATTACCAGACCATCTATGCAAGCGAGGAGGGCGCCGTCGCGGCTCCGACAGCGGGCCTGCATTTCACGCCGGAGCTTTTTGCAGCGCTTGACGCCAAAGGCGTCGAACGCCGCTTCGTCACCTTGCATGTCGGCGCCGGTACGTTCCTGCCGGTCAAGGCGGACGACACCGCCGACCACAAGATGCATGCCGAGACCGGGTCGGTCAGCGAAGCCACTGCGGACGCCCTGAATGCCGCAAGAGCAAGGGGCGGGCGCATCGTTGCTGTCGGCACGACCTCGCTGCGTCTGCTGGAGAGTGCGGCGCGTGAGGACGGTACTCTGGCTGCGTGGTCCGGCCCGACCGATATCTTCATCACGCCCGGCTACCGTTTTCGCACCGCCGACATGCTGATGACCAATTTCCATCTGCCGCGCTCGACGCTGTTCATGCTGGTTTCGGCCTTCAGCGGCCTCGACACGATGCGCGCGGCCTATGCGCATGCGATCGCGAACCGTTACAGGTTCTACTCCTATGGAGACGCAAGCCTGCTTTTCCGAGCGGAGACGAGCGATGGACGATGATCTGCAAGCCTTTGACCGCGATGCGCTGATCGCGGAAGTGAAAAAACTGCGCGCCGGCATTCGCCAGCACCGCGATTCCACCGGCCATGAATTGTGCTGGCATCACCCCGATCTGTGGGACCTGCTGCCGGAAAAAACCGAACCATCGATCGCCGTGCCGCCCTGGCCAAAATTCATGCGCGGCTGCATCCACTACCGCCAGTCGCTCGACAAGCAGGCGCCGGACGCCCCGGTCCACGACAAGGAATTCAATGGCTAAGCAGTTCAGCTTCAAGGTTTTGGCAATCGACGGCAAGGCGCGGCGCGGCGTGATCGACATGCCGCGCGGCGAAATCCGCACGCCGGCCTTCATGCCGGTCGGCACCGGCGGTACCGTCAAGACGATGTATATGGACCAGGTGCGCGGCGTCGGCGCCGACATCATCCTTGGCAACACCTACCATCTGATGCTGCGGCCAGGCGCCGAGCGTGTGGCGCGGCTCGGCGGCTTGCATGAATTCGCCCGCTGGCCGCATCCGATCCTGACCGACAGTGGCGGTTTCCAGGTAATGTCGCTGTCGAAGCTGAGAAAGCTGACCGAAAAGGGCGTCACCTTCCGCTCGCATATCGATGGCGCCGCCTACGAGATGTCGCCGGAGCGGTCCATCGAGATTCAGGGGCTGCTCGATTCCGATATCCAGATGCAGCTCGACGAATGCACGGCGCTGCCGGCCGAAATGAAGGAGATCGAGCGCGCCATGGAGCTGTCGCTGCGCTGGGCCGAGCGCTGCAAGACGGCGTTCGGCGACCAGCCGGGCAAGGCGATGTTCGGCATCGTGCAAGGCGGCGACAACGCAGCGCTGCGGGTGCGTTCGGCGCAGGCGCTGAGCGCGATGGAGTTGAAGGGCTATGCGGTCGGCGGCCTGGCCGTCGGCGAACCGCAAGCGGTGATGCTCGAGATGCTCGACATCACCTGTCCGGAGCTGCCTGATAACAAGCCGCGCTATCTGATGGGCGTCGGCACGCCTGACGATATCCTGAAATCGGTGGCGCGCGGCATCGACATGTTCGACTGCGTGATGCCGACACGGGCCGGCCGCCACGGCCTTGCTTATACAAGGCGCGGCAAGGTCAATCTGCGCAACGCCCGCCATGCTGACGATCCGCGGCCGCTCGACGAGGAAAGCGACTGCCCGGCCGCCCGGGACTACTCACGCGCCTATCTGCATCATCTGGTGCGCTCGCAGGAAGCGCTCGGCGCCATGCTTTTGACGTGGAACAACCTGTCCTACTACCAGAAACTGATGCAGGACATCCGCGCTGCGATCGAGGCTGGCACCTTCGAGGCGCGCGGCGCCGAAATCACCGAGGGCTGGGCGAGGGGCGATATCCCGTTGCTGTAAGGCCTCAAGTGCTGAGCGAATTCGAGGCGCGCAGGCTGCAGCCGGTGATCTGGAACGTGCCGTCGGGCTGCTGCTGCAGCGTATAGACCGCCTCGTAATCCTTGCCATCGGGGCCGACGATCAGCACCTGCTGGACGATCGAACCCGGACCGGTCTCCTCGACCTTGCCGAAGGAATAAGTCTGCGGCTTGCGCACCGGCGGATAGCCGTTGGTCACCATGTTCATGAAGGCATCGACGGTCGGGAAGATCCGCTTCACATTCGGGGCGGCGAAGCTGTAGGCGGTGGCGCCGTCATTGGCGATGAGGGCCTTTAGCTGACCGTCGATGACGGACTGGCCTGCCTTGATCTCGGCATCGCCGGCCAATGCCGACGACACCCAGAGGAATGGAACGACTGCGAATGCGAAAAAGGCGCGGCGCATGGCCTGTCTCCGTTGTCCCGCGAAACATCTTCCCTTGAAATGGTGCTGTCCGAAGACGCATCATAACATACGCTTGGCAGCGCATCGCGGTTTCAGCGATCGCGAATAATCGGTGGCGCTCGGCGGCAGGTTGCATGCTGGCGGAGAGCTGCGGCAGGTCGCAGCCCAGGCCTGGGCCGGCAGAGTACGGATTCCAGCGCTTGAAAGCCCGCCTCCAGTCTGCCAGAAGGGCCGCTGGACTTGGACGTTTAGCGGGACGAAGCCATGAAGGCGTTTTTCGTGCAGATCAAATGCGAGCTCGGCAAATCCTATGAGGTTGCCAGCGCGCTTGCCGATGCCGAGATCGCCTCGGAAATCTACTCCACCGCCGGCAACTACGATCTGCTCGCCAAATTCTATGTCGACGACGAGGAAGACGTCGGCCATTTCGTCAACGAAAAGGTGCAGATTCTCCCCGGCATCAAGGACACGTTCACCGTCGTCACGTTCCGTGCTTTCTAGCCGGTAAACGCATTTGCCCGGGCACGAGGCAAAGGCTGATCAAGGTCATATTTCAGCTGCCTCAATTTTAGGCAGGCGCAACATACTGATCGCCCGTATCTCCCAAATCACCGATTGCGCTTGATTTTCTCCGGCGACGCCAGTGAAATGGCGTCACAGGGGAGTATGCGATTGGCAGCGTTCGATGAAATGCTTCCGGAAGTCTCCGGATTGAGAAGACCGTATTCGGCGTATGATCGCTGGCTGAAGGAGCAGGATCCAGCTAGGCTGACCGAGAAGATGCAGGACGCTGAGCGCGTCTTCCGCAAGACCGGCATCACCTTCGCCGTCTATGGTGAGCAAGAAGCCTCCGAGCGGCTGATCCCGTTCGACATCGTTCCCCGCATCATTTCAGGCAATGAATGGCGGCGCCTCACGCAGGGCATCGAGCAGCGCGTGCAGGCGCTGAACGCCTTCCTCGACGACATCTATCATCGCCAGGAAATCCTGCGGGCAGGGCGCGTCCCCAGGGAATTGATCGCCAGGAATGAGGCATTCCTGCCGGAGATGATCGGGGTCAGGCCGCCGGCCGGCGTCTATACCCACATCATCGGCGTCGACATCGTCCGCATCTCGGAGGACGAGTTCTACGTGCTGGAGGACAATGCGCGCACGCCGTCCGGCGTCTCCTACATGCTGGAGAACCGCGAGACGATGATGCAGCTGTTCCCCGAGCTGTTCCAGAAGATCAAGGTGCGGCCGGTGGAAAACTACCCGCAGCTTCTGCGCCAGTCGCTGGCGGCGGTGCGGCCGCAAAGCACCAAAGGTGCGCCGACCATTGCGGTGCTGACGCCCGGCAGCTTCAACTCCGCCTATTTCGAACACGCCTTCCTTGCCGACCAGATGGGCGTGCAGTTGGTCGAAGGCCAGGACCTGCGCGTGGTCGACGGCCATGTCGCGATGCGCACGACGGAAGGCTACAAGCAGATCGATGTGCTCTACCGCCGCGTCGATGATTCTTTCCTGGACCCGTTGACGTTCCGTCCGGATTCCGCACTTGGCATACCCGGCATCATGGATGTCTATCGCGCCGGCAACATCACCATCGCCAATGCGCCGGGCACCGGCATAGCCGACGACAAGGCGATCTATTCCTACATGCCCGAGATCATCGAGTTCTACACCGGTCGCAAGGCAATCCTGGGCAACATTCCGACCTGGCGCTGCTCGGAGCCCGACAGCCTGAAATACGTGCTCGAACACATCGACGAGCTGGTGATCAAGGAAGTGCACGGTTCCGGCGGCTACGGCATGCTGGTCGGGCCTGCGGCAACCAAGAAGGAATGCGAGACCTTCGCCAAGAAGTTGGCGGCCAAGCCATCGAATTATATTGCCCAGCCGACGCTGGCGCTGTCGACATGCCCGATCCTGACGGAAAAAGGGCTGGCGCCGCGCCACGTCGATCTCAGGCCCTATGTGCTGGTCTCCGACCGCATCCAGATCGTGCCTGGGGGCCTCACACGCGTCGCGTTGAAGGAAGGTTCGCTGGTTGTGAACTCGTCGCAGGGCGGCGGGACGAAAGATACTTGGGTGTTGGATGATTGAGACGAGTGAGTAGGGAATAGTCAGTAGTCAGTAGCGGAAATAGAGGGACAGGAAATGCCATATTTCATTGAGATTCAATTGCTTAATATTCACTGCTCACTATTCGCTACTCACTAGCCCGAAGGGCCACTTCATGCTTTTAGGCCGCACCGCAAACGGGCTCTATTGGATGAACCGCTATATCGAGCGGGCGGAAAACATGGCGCGCTTGGTCGATGCCGGCCTGCGCATGGCGCTGACCCGCACCCAAAGCGCCTCGGAAGAGTGGAATTCGGTGCTGCTCAGCGCTGGTTCCGACGTCACCTTCAGCCAGAAATATTCCGACTATACCGCCGCCAATGTCGCCGACTTCCTGTTGCGCGACACGTCGAACCCATCGAGCGCGATGTCGTCCATCGAGACAGCCCGCAACAATGCCCGCATGGTGCGCACCGCGCTGACGCGCGAGACCTGGGAAAGCATCAACGAAGCCTGGATGGCGCTGAAGCGGATGCTGGCCAAGCCGATCGACGAGCGCGACCTGCCAAGCGTGCTCGACGCCATCAAGCGCGAGACGGCGCTGATCCGCGGCTCGTTCTACGGCACCATGCTGCGCAACGAGATCTTCGACTTCTCGCAACTCGGCACTTACGTCGAGCGCGCCGACAACACGGCGCGCATCCTCGACGTGAAATATTATGTGCTGCTGCCGTCGATCTCCTGGGTTGGCTCGACGCTCGACAATTATCAGTGGGAATCGATCCTGCGTTCGGTCTCGGCGCATCGCTCCTATCGCTGGGTCTACGATGCTGATTACAAGCCGACCAACATTGCCGACTATCTGATCCTCAATGTCCGCATGCCGCGTTCGCTGATGTTCTGCTATCGCTTCCTGTCGGAGCATCTGAAATTCCTCGGCGACGATTACGGCGAGCGCCATGCCTGCCACGCAACGGCCGAGAAGACGCAGACAATGCTGAGAGCCGGGTCGATCAAGGATATCTTCGATACCGGGCTGCATGAATTCCTGGCCAATTTCATTCGCGACAACACCAAGCTGGGCGACGAAATCGCACAAGATTATCGGTTCAATTGAGCATGGTCCCGAAAGGTGGAGCCGGTTTTCTTAGACAAACGGAAGCCGTTTGTCCGGAGATCGCGCTCACAAACGGAATAGAAGCATGCGGCTGAAGATTACCCACCGAACTGAGTACCGTTACGATACGCCGGTGCACTATCTGTTGCAGCGGCTGCGGCTGCTTCCGGCCAGCGGGTCGACGCAGACCGTTCTGTCCTGGGCTCTGGCGATCGAAGGCGCGCGCGAAGAGGTCCGCTTTGTCGACCATTTCGGCAACGACACAAGGCTGTTGAGCGTCGAGGGCGAGCGCGACTTCATCACGGTGGAGGCCTCGGGCGAAGTGGTGACGCGCGACACCGCGGGTGTCTCGGGGCCACACCAGGGCTTTACGCCGCTCTGGCTGTACAGCCATGAGACGCCATTGACGACGATCGGCAGCGGTATCCGCGAACTCGCCGCATCGGTTGGCAAGGGCAGCGACATCGAAAGGCTGCACCGGCTAATGGCTGTCATCGGGGAGCGCGTTGTCTACACGCCCGGCACCACCAATGCGACGACGCCGGCGGAGGAAGCCTTGGCGCTCAAGACCGGGGTCTGCCAGGATCATACCCATATCTTTGCCGCCGCCGCCCGCGCCATGGGCTTTCCGGCCCGCTATGTCAGCGGCTATCTGATGCTGGATGCGACGGTCGAGCAGGCCGCAAGCCATGCCTGGGCCGAAGCGCATGTTTCTGGACTCGGCTGGGTTGCCTTCGATGCCGCCAATGGCATCTCGCCCGACGAGCGTTATGTAAAGGTGGCGACGGGCCGCGATTACCGCGACGCCACGCCGGTGTCGGGAATTCGGCTGGGACAGGCGGAAGAACAGCTTGCGGTCACCGTTACGGTGGAGCAGTAATCCTCGCAAGATTGCTGCCGAGCGATTCATCGTTTCAAGGAAACGCCGAACCGCTCTATCCCCTTGTTTTAACGCAATTCCGGACGGAAAACCGCTTCACACTTTTCCTGGAATTGCTCTAGAAGAGATTCCATGACCTATTGCGTTGGCCTGAAGATCGACCGCGGGCTCGTGTTCATGTCCGACACGCGCACCAATGCAGGCATGGATTCCATCTCCACCTTTCGCAAGATGCATGTCTGGGAAGAGCCGGGCGAACGCGTCATCGTTTTGATGTCGGCGGGCAATCTGGCGACGACGCAGGCCGTGGTCAGCCTGCTTGACGAGCGCACCAAGGCAATCTCCGAAAGACATTCCACACTGCTCGAAACGCCGTCGATGTACCAAACGGTCCGCATTGTTGGCGACACGGTCAAGGAGGTCATCGCCAATTCGTCACCCGCTGGCGAGAAGGCGGATTCCTATTTCAATGCGTCCTTCATCCTCGGCGGTCAGATCAAGGGCAGCGAGCCGCGCCTGTTCATGATCTATCCCGAAGGCAATTTCATCGAATCGACCGATGACACGCCGTTCTTCCAGATAGGCGAGACCAAATACGGCAAGCCGATCATCATCCGCGCCTACGAAAAGACGATGAGCCTCGCCGAGACGGTGAAGCTGCTTTTGGTGTCGTTCGATTCGACGTTGAAGTCGAACCTGTCTGTCGGCTTGCCGCTCGACCTGCTCTTCCTGGAGAAGGACGCTTTCAAGGTCGGATTGAAGAAGCGGATCGGCCAGGACGACCAGTATTACCGCACGATCTCCGATGGCTGGTCGAATGCGCTGAAGACGGCTTTTGCCAGCCTGCCGGATTTCCCTGGCTGAGGCGTGCGGCATCTCTTGCTGGTTGCATATATTTCACGCGTTAATTAATAAGAGATCAACCGCGACGGATGGTAGCGATGGATCATGTCGGGAGGACAGGATGAACAATGATGATTTCCGGCAATGGTCGCGGCGCGCCGCCGACTGGGGCGCTGACTATCGCAACAATCTGCGCGACCGCCCCGTGCGGCCACTGGTAGAACCCGGCGCCATTTCTAGAAGCATCGAGGTTTCGCCGCCCGAAGACGCCGAACCGATGGACCGGATCTTCGCCGATTTCGAAGAGAAGATCCTGCCGGGAATGACGCATTGGCAGCATCCGCGCTTCTTCGCCTATTTCCCGGCCAATGCGGCGCCGGTTTCGGTGGTGGCGGAATATCTGGTTTCGGCGATGGCCGCGCAATGCATGCTGTGGCAGACGTCGCCGGCGGCGACCGAACTCGAAACGCGCACCGTCGACTGGATGCGCCAGGCGCTCGGTCTGCCGGAAGGCTTCTCGGGCGTACTCCAGGATTCAGCCTCATCGGCGACGTTGGCCGCGGTGCTGACCATGCGCGAACGGGCACTCGACTGGCAAGGCAACAAACAGGGCCTGGCAGGGCAGGCGCGGCTGCGCATCTACTCCTCCGACCAGGTGCACACGTCGATCGACCGGGCGATCTGGGTGTCCGGCATCGGCGAGGACAATCTCGTGCGCATTCCCGTCAGCGGCCGCTTTCGCGCCATGGACACGGCCGCGCTCGAGGCGGCAATCGTCGCCGACCGGGAAGCCGGCATGCTGCCGGCGGGCATCATCGCTTGCGTCGGCGGCACCAGCACTGGCGGCACCGACGACATTGCTGCGGTTGCCGAGGTGGCACGGCGGCATGGGCTTTATCTCCATGTCGATGCCGCCTGGGCGGGATCGGCGATGATCTGTCCGGAATATCGGCATTTCTGGACAGGCGTCGAAGGCGCCGATTCGATCGTTTTCAATCCGCACAAATGGCTGGGCGCTCAGTTCGACTGCTCGATCCAGTTCCTGCGCGACCCTGAAAGCCATGTCAGGACGCTGGCCATCAAGCCGGATTATCTGAAGACGCACGGTCATGACGGCATCATCAACTATTCCGAATGGTCGGTACCGCTCGGCAGGCGATTTCGCGCGTTGAAATTATGGTTCCTGCTGCGCGCCCATGGCCTGGAACGCCTGCGCACGATGATCCGCAATCATGTCGCGTGGAGCGAAGGGCTGGCGGCGCGGCTGGCAAGGGAGCCGGATTTCCAGATCGTCAGCGAACCGATGCTGTCGTTGTTCTCGTTCCGGCACAAGACCGCAACCGACGGGGACGAGCACAATCTGCGCCTTGTCAATGCGATCAACGACGATGGCCGCATCTACCTGACGCAGACGAAGGTTGATGGACTGATCGCAATCCGGTTCCAGGTCGGACAGTTCGAGGCGACCGCCGCCGATGTCGAAACGGCTTTTGTGGTGATTACTGAAATCGCACGTGGCCTGGGTCGCTGATTTCGTTAGCCGGCTTCTGCCTTTTCATCGGTTTCGTTTTCGACTATAGACAAGAAAAACGAAAACGGGAGGTTGCCCATGTATCTGTCGCCGCGCCATGCCGAGATTATCCAGATGGCCAAGGATCACGGCCGCGTGCTGGTCGATGATCTGGCCAACCACTTCAATGTGACGCCGCAGACCATACGCAAGGACCTCAACGATTTGTGCGACCAGCGGCTGCTCTCGCGCATCCATGGCGGCGCGCTGTACCCCTCCGGCATCGAGAACATGGAGTATGAGGCGAGACGCAAGATTGCCGCCGACGAGAAGGAGGCGATCGGCCGTGCGGCAGCCAGGCTGATCCCCGACAACGCCTCGCTGTTCATCAACATCGGCACCACGACCGAGTCGGTCAGCAAGGCGTTGCTCGATCACAACGGTCTCATGGTCATCACCAATAACATCAATGTTGCCAATAGGATGCGGATATATCCGTCGATCGAAGTGGTGATCGCCGGTGGTGTCGTGCGCGGTTCCGATGGCGGTGTGGTCGGCGAGGCGGCGGTCGATTTCATCAGGCAGTTCAAGGTCGATTACGCGGTGATCGGCGCATCCGCCATCGACCATGACGGGGCCTTGCTCGACTTCGATTTTCGCGAGGTCAAGGTGGCGCAGGCGATCATCGCCAATGCAAGGCATGTCATCCTGGTTTCCGACCAGACCAAATTCGAGCGAACCGCACCGGTGCGCATCGGCCATCTGTCGCAGGTCAACACCTTCATCACCGACCGCTGCGATATCCCCTCGGTGCGCAAGATCTGCCAGGAGGCCGAGGTTCAGCTGATCGAGACGTCGCTCGCCTAGGCGGTTTTCAGCTGATATCACGCGCCCGTGATATTTCGTTTGACATTCGTTATCATTTCGAAATAATTCCGACACGGTTTCGTAAAAGCCCAAAAATGGTGCAATGCGAAATCGCTGGAGGAATTTGTGGACGCATCTCCGATCCGTGACATTTTCGTCATAGGCGGCGGCATCAATGGCTGCGGTATCGCCCGCGACGCCGTCGGGCGTGGCTTTTCCGTCTTTCTCGCCGAGATGAACGACCTCGCCAGCGGGACTTCCTCGGGCTCGACCAAATTGATCCATGGCGGCCTGCGCTACCTCGAATTCTACGAATTCCGCCTGGTGCGCGAAGCGCTGATGGAGCGCGAGGTTCTTTGGAAGAACGCGCCGCACATCATCTGGCCGATGCGCTTCGTGCTGCCCTATGCCAAGGGCCTGCGCCCGGCCTGGCTGATCAGGCTCGGTCTCTTCCTCTACGACCACATTGGTGGGCGCAAATTGCTGCCGGCGACCCGGACGCTGGACATGGCCAGGGATCCGGCCGGCAAGCCTTTGAAGCCGCTATTCAAGAAGGCCTTCGAATATTCGGATGGCTGGGTCAATGATGCGCGGCTGGTGGCGCTGAATGCACGTGATGCGGCCGACCGCGGCGCAACGGTCCGCACCCGCACGAAAGTGACCGGCGCGCGCCGCGAAAACGGCTTGTGGACGGTCCAGGTCGAGGATCTGCAGACCGGCGAGACCGAGGAGATCAAGGCGCGCCTGCTGGTCAATGCCGCCGGCCCCTGGGTCGATCATGTGCTTTCCGGCGTCGTCGGCCTCAACGATGTGCACAATGTCCGCCTCGTGCAGGGCAGCCACATCGTCATCGCCAGGAAGTTCGACGATCCGCGCGCCTATTTCTTCCAGAACAGGGATGGTCGAATCATCTTCGCCATTCCCTACGAGGAAGAGTTCACCCTGATCGGCACCACGGACCAGGATTATCCCGGTGATCCGCATGACGTGAGGATCAGCGACACCGAGATCGACTATCTCTGCGCCGCAGCAAGCGAATATTTCGCTGAAGCCGTCAAGCGCTCGGACATCGTCTGGACCTATTCCGCCGTCCGTCCGCTCTATGATGACGGAGCCTCCAAGGCGCAGGAAGCGACGCGCGACTATGTGCTCAAGGCCGATGGCGGCGAGGGTGCCGCCCCGATCGTCAACGCCTTCGGCGGCAAGATCACCACCTATCGCCGGCTGTCGGAATCGATGCTGGAAAAGATCGAGGGTTTTCTGGGTAAACGCGGCAAGCCGTGGACGGCAAACGCGCCGTTGCCGGGTGGCGATTTCCCGGCCACCGGTTTCGATGCCGAAGTGGCGAAACTGAAGACCGCCTATCCGTTCCTCGACGCGCGCCTGGCTCGCCGGCTGACCCGGCTCTATGGCACCCGCGCAAGGATGCTGCTGGGGCTGGCCAAATCGAACGTCGATCTCGGCCGCAACTTCGGCGCCGATCTCTACGAGGCCGAGGTGCGCTATCTCGTTCAAAACGAATGGGCCGTCACATCGGAAGATGTATTGTGGCGCCGTACCAAGCGCGGTCTGCATCTCAGCCGCGAGCAGGTGGCGGCTCTCGATGAATTCATGCACGGCATAAGCCGGCGCCATGTCGCGGCTGCCGAATGAAGAGGGGTTTGAGCTGATGCGGAAGGCCTGGGAGGAGGCGTCATGCTGGAACTGAGAAACGTCACCAAGACGGTCGGCGCTGTCGCGCATATAAGCGATGTGTCGCTGACGCTCCAGCACGGCTCGCTCAATGTCCTGCTCGGACCGACGCTTTCGGGCAAGACCAGCCTGATGCGGCTGATGGCCGGCCTCGACGTGCCGACCTCCGGTTCGATCTGGTTCGACGGCCAGAATGTCACCGGCGTGCCGGTGCAGAAGCGCAAGATCGCCATGGTCTACCAGCAGTTCATCAACTATCCGGCGATGACCGTCTATGAGAACATCGCCTCGCCGCTCAGGGTGGCGGGAACCGATCAGGCGAAGATCGACAAGGAAGTGCGCCATGCCGCAGCACTTCTCAAGCTGACGCCCTATCTCGACCGCACGCCGCTGAGCCTGTCCGGTGGCCAGCAGCAGCGCACCGCACTGGCGCGCGCCATCGTCAAGAACGCCAGCCTGGTGCTGCTCGACGAACCGCTCGCCAATCTCGACTACAAATTGCGCGAGGAACTGCGCGCCGAATTGCCCAGGATCTTCGCCGCCGCCGGCGCCATCTTCGTCTACGCCACGACCGAGCCGCACGAAGCGCTGCTGCTCGGCGGCAACACGGCGACGCTTTCCGAAGGGCGGATTACCCAGTTCGGACCGACCATCGACGTGTTCCGCAAACCGGTCGATCTGGTGACGGCCAAGACTTTCGCCGACCCGCCGCTCAACACCATCGTGCTGGCCAAGAAAGGTGGGGATTTCCTGCTGGAAGGTGGGGTCAAACTGCCGGTGCCCGCCGATCTCGCCGGCATTGCCGATGCCATGTACACGGTCGGTTTTCAGCCGCATCACCTGTCGCTCGATCGGCCCAATGCCGCCGCTGTGCCGGTGCGCGCCAAGGTGACGATCACCGAGATCACCGGCTCGGAAAGCTTCATCCATCTCGATTTCGCGGACGCGCGCTGGGTGATGCTGAGCCACGGCATCCGCGACTTCGAACCCGACGCCGAGATCGAGGTGTTCATCGATCCGCGCCACATCATGGTCTTCGACGAGCACGGCCGTGCCGTGGCCGCGCCGAAGCTGGCGGCTTGAGGGGAAAGATATGGCACGCATAGACGTCAACCATGTCAGGCATTCCTATCTGCCGAACCCTCGGAAGGATGCCGATTTCGCGCTCAGGGAAGTGCACCACACCTTCGAGGACGGCGGCGCCTATGCGCTGCTCGGGCCATCGGGCTGCGGCAAGACCACGCTGCTCAACATCATTTCGGGATTGCTGCACCCGTCGCACGGTCAGTTGCTGTTCAACGGCAAGGACGTGACCAATTTGTCGACGCAGGAGCGCAATATCGCGCAGGTGTTCCAGTTCCCGGTCATCTACGACACCATGACCGTCTACGACAATCTGGCCTTCCCGCTGCGCAATCGCGGCGTGCCGGAAGCCGATGTCGACCGCAAGGTGCGCGAGACGCTGGAGATGATCGACCTGGCGTCTTGGGCGAAGAAGAAGGCGAGGGGCCTGACCGCCGACCAGAAGCAGAAGATCTCGCTCGGCCGCGGGCTGGTGCGCTCCGACGTCAACGCCATCCTGTTCGACGAGCCGCTGACCGTCATCGACCCGCATATGAAATGGGTGCTGCGCTCGCAGCTGAAGCAGCTGCACCGCCGCTTCGGCTACACCATGGTCTATGTGACCCACGACCAGACCGAGGCGCTGACCTTCGCCGACCAGGTTGTGGTCATGTATGACGGCGGCATCGTCCAGATCGGCACGCCGGCCGAACTGTTCGAACGGCCACGCCATACCTTTGTCGGTTATTTCATCGGCTCGCCCGGCATGAACGTCATGCCGGTGGCCATCGACGGCAAGACGGCGACGCTCGGCTCGCAGCGCATCGAACTGCCGGGCGCGCCAAAAGCGGGCAGCGGCGCCATCGAACTCGGCATCCGTCCCGAATATGTCCGGCTTGGCCGCGACGGCATGGCCGTGCAGGTCAGCAAGGTCGAGGATCTCGGCCGCCACAAGGTGGTCCGCGCCAAGCTCGAAGGCCGCGAGATTGCGGCCGTCATCGGTGAGGACGAGACCGTGCCGGCCGATCCGAAGGTGCGGTTCGAGCCGGCCGGCATCAACATCTATGCCGATTCCTGGCGCGTCGAGATGGGGGCATAGATGGAAAAGACCTGGAACAACAAGGCCTGGTTCCTGGTGCTGCCGGTGCTGGTGCTGGTGGCGTTCTCGGCGGTCATCCCGCTGATGACCGTCGTCAACTATTCGGTGCAGGACACTTTCGGCAACAACGTCTTCTTCTGGGCCGGCACCGAGTGGTTCGAGGAACTGCTGTCTTCCAGCCGCTTCTGGGAAGCGATGGTCCGCAACCTGATCTTCTCCTTCATCATCCTGGCGATCGAAGTGCCGCTCGGCATCTTCATCGCGCTCAACATGCCGAAAAAGGGCTGGGGCGTGCCGGTCTGCCTGGTGCTCATGGCGCTGCCGCTGCTGATTCCGTGGAACGTCGTCGGCACCATCTGGCAGGTCTTCGGCCGCAACGACATCGGCCTGCTCGGCTACTACGTCAACGCGCTCGGCATCGACTACAACTATGTGCAGGACCCGTTCGATGCCTGGGTCACCGTCATCATCATGGATGTCTGGCACTGGACCAGCCTCGTCGTGCTGCTCTGCTATGCCGGCCTGGTCTCCATTCCGGATGCCTTCTATCAGGCGGCCAAGATCGATGGCGCCTCGCGCTGGGCGGTGTTCCGCTACATCCAGCTGCCGAAGATGAACAGGGTGCTGCTGATCGCCGTGCTGCTTCGCTTCATGGACAGCTTCATGATCTATACCGAACCCTTCGTGGTGACGGGAGGCGGTCCCGGCAACTCGACGACATTCCTGTCGATCGACCTCGTCAAGACCGCGCTCGGCCAGTTCGACCTCGGTCCGGCCGCAGCCATGTCGCTGGTCTACTTCCTCATCGTCCTTCTGCTGTCATGGGTCTTCTACACCGTGATGACCAACTACGACGCGGAGCGCTGAGATGACCGGCGCCAACGAAAGAGCCGATAGAGTGAGCGAGACCACAGCAGCGGGCAAACTGGCGAGCACACTGTCGCAGGATCAGGTCGCCCGGCTGATGCGCAAACGCGGCGAGGAATCGCGCTGGTGGTGGATCGTGCCGACGATCTACATCGTCGTGCTTTTGCTGCCGATCTACTGGCTCATCAACATGAGCTTCAAGACCAATGCCGAGATCGTCTCCTCGCTGACGCTCTATCCGCACCAGCCGACGCTCGCCAACTACGTCACCATCTTCACCGACGCCTCCTGGTACTCGGGCTACATCAACTCGATCACCTATGTGGTGATGAATATGGTGATCTCGGTGGCTGCCGCGCTGCCGGCAGCCTACGCCTTCTCGCGCTACCGCTTCCTCGGCGACAAGCACCTGTTCTTCTGGCTGCTGACCAACCGCATGGCGCCGCCGGCGGTGTTCGCGCTGCCGTTCTTCCAGCTCTATTCGGCCTTCGGCCTGATCGACACCCACATCGCCGTCGCGCTTGCCCATTGCCTGTTCAACGTGCCGCTGGCGGTGTGGATCCTCGAAGGCTTCATGTCGGGTGTGCCGAAGGAAATCGACGAAACCGCCTATATCGACGGCTATTCGTTCCCGCGCTTCTTCGTCAGGATCTTCATGCCCCTGATCGCCAGCGGCATCGGCGTGGCCTGCTTCTTCTGCTTCATGTTCTCCTGGGTGGAACTGTTGATTGCCCGCACGCTGACCACCACCGACGCCAAGCCGATCGCCGCCACCATGACCCGCACGGTTTCGGCCGCTGGCATGGACTGGGGCCTGCTCGCCGCCGCCGGCGTGCTGACGTTGATCCCCGGCGCGCTCGTCATCTGGTTTGTGCGCAATTATATCGCCAAGGGCTTCGCCCTGGGGAGGGTTTGACGATGAATTTCGACCTCACCTGGATGGCGTGGACGTGGCCGACGGCGGCCTTTTTCGGGACCATCCTTCTGCTGCTGTGCGGCATGGCGGCTTGGGAATACGCTTCGCCGGGCGGCAATCCGCGCGTCGGCGTGCTGCGCTTCGAGACAACGCGCGGCGACCGTCTTTTCCTGTCGCTGCTTGGCAGCGCCTTTATCCATCTCGCTTGGTTGGGTCTTGTCGGATCCAACCTGTGGTGGGCTCTCGCTCTCTCCGTGGTCTACGCCATTGGCGTGTTCCGCTACGTATAGAGGGGGAAACTGTTGGAGCGACCGCGTGCCGGCGGCCGCTCCAGATCGCACTTGAACCTTAAAACTGTGGAGGAAACACATGCGAAGGCAATTTTTAACATCAACGACGGCCCTTGTCCTGTTGCTGGGCGTGGGCAATGCCTATGCCGGGATGGACGAGGCAAAGGCTTTCCTGGACAAGGAAATCGGCCCGCTCTCGACGCTCGACCGCGCTGGCCAGGAAGCCGAAATGCAGTGGTTCATCGATGCCGCGAAGCCTTTCGCCGGCATGGACATCAAGGTCGTTTCGGAAACCATCGCCACGCACCAGTATGAATCGCAGGTGCTGGCGCCGGCCTTTACCGCCATCACCGGCATCAAGATCACGCATGACGTCATCCAGGAAGGCGACGTCGTCGAGAAGATCCAGACCCAGATGCAGACGGGCCAGAACCTTTATGACGGCTGGGTCAACGATTCCGACCTGATCGGCACCCACTGGCGCTACCAGCAGGTGCGCAATTTGACCGACTGGATGGCGGGCGAGGGCAAGGATGTCACCAACCCGAACCTCGACCTGAAGGATTTTATCGGCACCTCGTTCACGACCGCTCCGGACAAGAAGCTCTATCAGCTTCCCGACCAGCAGTTCGCGAACCTCTACTGGTTCCGTTACGACTGGTTCAACGACGAGAAGAACAAGGCGGACTTCAAGGCCAAGTACGGCTACGACCTTGGCGTTCCCGTCAACTGGTCTGCCTATGAGGACATCGCCGAGTTCTTCACCGGCCGCGAGATCGACGGCAAGAAGGTCTATGGCCACATGGACTACGGCAAGAAGGACCCGTCGCTCGGCTGGCGGTTCACCGACGCCTGGCTGTCGATGGCCGGCAATGGCGACAAGGGCCTGCCGAACGGTCTGCCGGTCGATGAGTGGGGCATTAAGGTCGACGAGAATTCGCGTCCGGTCGGCTCCTGCACGGCGCGCGGCGGCGACACCAATGGCCCGGCCGCCGTCTACTCGATCCAGAAATACCTCGACTGGCTGAAGGCCTACGCTCCGGCGGAAGCCCAGGGCATGACCTTCTCCGAATCCGGCCCGGTTCCGGCGCAGGGCGCGGTTGCCCAGCAGATCTTTTGGTACACCGCCTTCACCGCTTCGATGGTCGATGCCGGCGCCAAGGCGGTGCTGAACGACGACGGTACGCCGAAGTGGCGCATGGCGCCGTCGCCGCATGGCGTCTACTGGAAGGACGGCATGAAGCTCGGCTATCAGGACGTCGGCTCCTGGACGCTGATGAAGTCGACCCCGACCGACCGCGCCAAGGCCGCCTGGCTCTACGCGCAGTTCGTCACCTCGAAGACAGTCGACGTGAAGAAGAGCCATGTCGGCTTGACCTTCATCCGCGAGAGCACGATCCACGACAAGAGCTTCACCGAGCGGGCTCCGAAGCTCGGTGGCCTGATCGAGTTCTACCGTTCGCCGGCCCGCGTTCAGTGGTCGCCGACCGGCACCAACGTGCCTGACTATCCGAAGCTGGCACAGCTCTGGTGGCAGGCGATCGGCGATGCGTCGTCGGGCGCCAAGACCGCGCAGGAAGCGATGGACTCGCTCTGCGGCGAACAGGAAAAGGTCATGAGCCGCATCGAGAAGTCGGGCGTCCAGGGCGATATCGGCCCAAAGATGGCCGAAGAGCATGACCTCGCCTACTGGAACGCCGACGCGGTCAAGAAGGGCAATCTCGCTCCTCAGTTGAAGATCGAGAACGAGAAGGAAAAGCCGATCACCATCAACTACGACGAACTGGTGAAGAGCTGGCAGAAGTAGCCTTGGTGTCGGCGCTCGCGCCAGCATCATGAGAATAGGGGAGGCGGCATCTTGCCGTCTCCCCTGTTTGTGTAAAAGACTAAAGCGCGTCGCGTTGAGACGGATTCATGCAACGCGCTTTAGGTCTTTGTTTTTGTGCATGTCGTTCTCCCAAAACCGAGGTCACCTTTGGGCGACATGCATTAAGCGGGGAAGCAGAATGACCGGATACATCCTTGCCATCGACCAGGGCACGACTTCGACCCGGGCGATCCTGTTCGACGGCGATATGAAGGTTGCCGGCAGCGGGCAGAAGGAATTCACCCAGCACTATCCGGCCTCCGGCTGGGTCGAGCACGATCCCGAAGACATCTGGGCGAGCGTGGTGACGACCGTGAAGGCGGCGCTGAAGAATGCCGGCCGGGCTGCATCCGAAGTGGCCGCGCTCGGCATCACCAATCAGCGCGAAACCGTCGTCATCTGGGACAAGGCGACCGGCAAGCCGATCCACAATGCCATTGTCTGGCAGGACCGGCGCACCACGCCGCTGTGCCAGAAACTGAAGAAGCAGGGACTGGAGAAAAAGTTCACCAAAAAAACCGGCCTGCTGCTTGATCCGTATTTTTCCGGTACCAAGATCGCCTGGATGCTGGACAAGGTAAAAGGGGCGCGGCGTCGTGCCGAGAAGGGCGAGTTGCTCGCCGGCACCATCGACAGCTTTCTGATCTGGCGGCTGACCGGCGGCAAGGTCCACGCCACGGACGCAACCAACGCCTCGCGCACGCTGGTCTACAACATCGAGAAAAATGCCTGGGACAACGAACTGCTGTCGATACTGAACATCCCGGCAAAAATGCTACCCGAGGTAAAAGACTGCGCCGATGACTATGGAATCACGGAGAAAAATCTCTTCGGCGCCGAGATAAGAATCCTTGGCGTTGCCGGCGACCAGCACGCGGCGACCATCGGCCAGGCCTGTTTCGAGCCGGGCATGATGAAATCCACCTACGGCACGGGCTGCTTTGCGCTGCTCAACACCGGCAGCGACCTTGTGCGTTCGAAGAACCGGCTCTTGACCACTATTGCCTACAGGCTGAACGGCAAGACCACTTATGCGCTGGAGGGCTCGATCTTCATTGCCGGCGCCGCGGTCCAATGGCTGCGCGACGGCATCAAGGTGATCGGCAAGGCCGAGCAAAGCGGCAAGCTGGCTGCCGAGGCTGATCCAACGCAAAACGTCTACCTGGTGCCGGCCTTCGTCGGGCTCGGCGCGCCGCATTGGGACGCCGAGGCACGCGGCGCCATTTTCGGGCTGACGCGCAATTCCGGGCCGGCGGAATTCGCCCGCGCCGCACTCGAATCCGTCGCCTACCAGACGCGCGACCTGCTCGACGCCATGCGTAAGGACTGGAAGGGAGCTTCGGCCAAGACCGTGCTGCGGGTCGACGGCGGCATGGTTGCGTCGGACTGGACCATGCAGAGGCTGGCCGACATCCTCGACGCGCCGGTCGACCGTCCGACCATCCTGGAGACGACGGCGCTGGGTGCCGCGTGGCTCGCCGGGTCGAAGGCAGGCGTGTGGCCGGATGCCAAGAAATTCGCGAAGAGCTGGGCGCTCGAGCGGAGGTTCCAGCCGGCCATGGATGGCTCCGCGCGCGCAGCCAAACTTGCTGGTTGGCGCGATGCTGTGCGCCGGACGCTGAGCGTGTAGTGAGCAGCCATCAGGGTGAGGGGAGAATGAAGCCAGACTGGTATCCTGCTTGGCGCGACGGCCGTTGAGCAACTGCATGCCAAGAATGACCGCTTGCATAGAGATTTTCGCCTCGGCAGTTGGTCACGCTATGACTATGACCTCACGGCCGGAAAGCTTCTGTTCTCGGATGAAGGAGGCGTCAAGATCGTCACTGAGATCCAGATTGCAGGCTCCACGAGCGCCAAGGCCAGCAATTGGCTGTGGGCTTGGGCAAATTCGAATTTGCCCAGCGAGCTTCTCAGCGACGCCAAGCTGGTTCGCTCCTTCGGCGAGAAGAACAGCATAGATGAGTTGGCCCAGGCCTATGTGCCCAACGCCGGCAATGACCTGGAAGCGCTGGGTTGGGAATTGACGGGAACAATGGTTCGAATTTGCCATGCTCTCGGTGCGTATCGCTCACCGCGTGGTGAGGGTGGAGCGCTCTATTTGATTTTCAAAAGTATCAGCTGGGCGAACTGACCAGCACTCTCGCGCCTGGACACGTCGAAAAATGGCCCGCGCTGTTGCCGGCGCAGGCCATTTTTACTCGGTACTCACACTTCGGATCAGTAAGGCGAACGGCACTCCTTGCGAGGGCCGTAATTCGGCTGGAACGTGTTGTCCGAAGCCCGGTAGCTGCGATAGTGGTCGTAGCACCACTGGACGTGGGCGTTGCCCCCGTAGACGCGGTTGTTTTCGTTGTTGATGATTGCCCCGGTAATCAGCGCGCCGGTAGCGAAGGCCGCAAGCGGGAACCAATAATCGCCGTGACGACGGTAGCCGGGGCGATATTCGCGATAGCCCCGATGGCCGTTCCAATACGCGCCGCGATTGCGGGAAAAATTGCGGTCACGCGAAAAACTGCGGTCACGCGAAAAATTGCGATTGTAGCGGTCCTTGCGCCACTCCCGGTACTGGACTGTCTGTACATCCGGCACCGCGACCTGGGACTGCGGCACATAGTTCGGTTGGGCATTAACCGACACCGCCTCCGCCGCAACGAATGTGGCGGAGAGAGCGGTCGCCAGCAGGCTCGTTGTGATTCTGTTCATTGGTCTTCTCCTCGATGGTTTGGCGGACGTCCCTGTGCCCGAAAAACGAGCGGCGCATACAATTGTTCCCCAGACTGGATGCCACCGTCAGGCATAAATGGCAGCGTTCCTTGGCCGTTCTCCCGCGACAGCGCGTGGGACAATTGCCGCGACAGGGCGAAGCCGCCCGTGTTGCGAGACCTCTTTTTCCGGTTGACCGGTCGAGGCACTCTCCCTATGTTCCGCGCAATTTCGAGGGCCGCCTTTCGCCCGCGGGAGCGCGTAGCTCAGCCGGTAGAGCAACTGACTTTTAATCAGTAGGTCATGGGTTCGAATCCCATCGCGCTCACCATTATTTTAGCGTTAAATATCAGCCACTTAGGGCCTTTGAGTCTTTGAGAAAGCAGCGACTGTGAGTTTTCACGGCCTGCACGCCCTTCTCAAGGATCTCGCCACGGGCAACGCATGACAAGATCGTCCCACTTCGGATCGTTGATTCTACAAGTCTTTGATTTTGTTGAACGGCGGCGGCGACTCCCACCGCGATCCGACAGTCACTGCTGCCATTGATCGACCTTACCAACCGGGACGAAGCCGTCAGCGCTTCCAGAAATCGCGGTGCGGTGCGAGCATCTCGTCGGCGATGTCGGGGAAGGGGCCAAAGACCTCGATCTTTTTCTGGCCGGAGCCGAGGACGGTGCGCGAAGAGAGGCTCATCGTAGGATTCTCCGCGTGATCCCCGGTGAGCGCCAGGAGCTCGGTCTCCTCTACCCCGTAAACCAGCCGCCCGATATTGGCCCAATACATCGTGCCGGCGCACATCGCGCACGGCTCGAAGGTTGAGACCAGCGTGCATTGCCACAGGAACTCCGGCTCGTAGGCAGCCGCGGCGCGCCGGGCGAGCTCCGTCTCGGCATGGCGCACCGTGTCGAGATTGCCCTGCCGCATCAGCACGCGGTCATCCGGCCCGACCAGAACGCAACCAAAGGGATGATGCCCATGTGCCGCCGCCTCGCGCGCGACCGCGTCGGCGGATCGAAGGTGGGCGAGCATCTGATCGCGTGTCATGGCAAAACCCCGGGACGCCGACATCCACCCGATGAGCGGCTCTTTGATCCGAGATTGCTGCCAAGCGATGCGAGTGGCAAGAGCGAACCGTGGCTTGAGACCTTTGCGCTAGAATCGCCGACCGGTCTTGGCGTCGAACAGATGAGCACAGGCGCGGTCGATCTCGATGCGCATCTGCGCGCCTTGCTTCAGCGCAAGCCGCTCCCGGAATAGGCAGGAGATTTCCTCGCCGGCGCAGTCGACCCTGGCGAAGATTTCCGAACCCGTGGCTTCCAGAAGCACGATCGTGCCGGCAATACCCTGGGAAATCGTTGCTCGGATATGTTCGGGACGGATGCCGTAGATGAGTTCACCCACGGGAATTTTTGCCAGGTTGATGCCTTCCGGCAGCGGCAGGGTCAGCCCACTGGCGCTGCGGAAAACGCCTTCCTCGACGCGGCCGGCAATGAAGTTCATGGCCGGCGAGCCAATGAAGCCGGCAACGAACAGATTGGCCGGACGGTCATAAAGGTCGAGCGGCGCACCGATCTGCTCGACAAGGCCGTCATGCAGCACGACGATCTTGTCGGCCATGGTCATGGCCTCGATCTGATCATGCGTGACGTAAATGGTGGTGGTGCCCAGCCGCTGGTGCAACGCCTTGATCTCGCCGCGCATCTGGACGCGCAATTTGGCGTCGAGATTGCTGAGCGGCTCGTCGAACAGGAAGACTTGCGGGTCGCGCACGATGGCGCGGCCCATGGCGACGCGCTGGCGCTGGCCGCCGGAGAGCTGGCGCGGATAGCGGTCGAGCAGCTTGTCGAGGCCCAGGATGCTGGCGGCCCTGCCGACGCGGCTTGCGGTGTCGGCCGGATCGGCTTTCTTGATCTTGAGGGCAAAGCCCATATTGTCCGCCACCGTCATGTGCGGATAGAGCGCGTAGTTCTGGAACACCATGGCGATGTTGCGGTCGCGCGCCCGCAGATTGTTGACGGTGCGATCGCCAATGGCGATCCTGCCACCCGAGATCGTTTCAAGTCCGGCAATCATGCGCAGCAGCGTCGACTTCCCGCAGCCCGACGGGCCGACCAGGATGACGAACTCGCCGTCAGCGATATCGACGCTGACATCGTGGATAATCCTGGCCGTTCCGAAAGCCTTTTGCACGTTGTTGATTGTGACCGATGCCATTGGGTTTTCCTCGAAAAAGAGTGCGATGCCGTAGCGTGCCTTCAGCCGCCCTTGACGGCGCCCGCGGTCAGTCCGGCGACGATCTGCCTTTGTGCGAACATGGTCAGGACCAGTACCGGCAGTGTCACCACCAGGGCCGCGGCGGCGAGCGGCCCCCAGCTCACTTGCTCGTAGGAGAGCATGTTGTAGACGGCGACCGGCAGCGTGCGCGTCTCACGGCTGGCGAGCACCACGCCGAAGACGAAATTGTTCCATGAGAAGATGACGGACAGGATAAAAGCGACCACTATGCCCGGCTTGGCGATGGGCAAGGCGACCAGCCGGAACACCTGCCAGGAACTGGCGCCGTCGATGTTGGCGGCCTCTTCCAGTTCCATCGGGGTGGTCTCGAAATAGCCGATCATCACCCAGACGACGATCGGCACGGTCACCACCAGATGGATGATGATCTGCGGCCACAGCGTGCCGAGAATGCCGACCCATTGGAACAGCAGGAACAGCGGGATGAGATAGGAAAGCCCCGGCGTCATGCGGGCGATCATGATGACCACCGCCGATCGCTCGGCCTTGAGCCGCGCGATGCCATAGCCGGCCGGCACGCCGATCAGCAGCGCCAAAAGCGTCGCCGTGCCGGTCACCAGAACCGAATTCCAGAGATAGAGCAGGAAATTGTTCTCCTCGAACACTTTTGCATAGTTCGACCAGGCGAGATGTTCGGGGATCAGGATCGGCGGATAGGCGCCGTTGTCGATCTCGAATTTCAGCGACAGCGAGATCATCCAGAGGAAGAACAGGATCGCCGGCGAGACGAAGACCAGGGCCGCGAAGAACAGCCCGATCCGGTTGAGCAGTCGTGAACTCATCTATTTGCCCTCCACGCCGATCCACTGCGAGCGCTGGCGCAACATCAGGAGGATGAAGGACAGGGCGACGATGACGATGAAGAACACCACGGCCATGGCCGAGCCATAGCCGATGTCGTAGTAGGAGAAGGCGGTGTTGTAGAGATAGATGTTGATGGTCTCCGAGGCCGTGCCCGGCCCGCCCTGGGTCATCGCGTAGATGATGTCGAAACTCTTCAGTGCGTCGATGGTGCGGATGATCACCGCGATCATCAGGAACGGCGCGATCATCGGCAAGGTGAGATAGCGGAATTGCTGCCAGGCATTGGCGCCGTCGATTTCGGCGCTTTCGAACGGCTCGCGCGGCACGGACGCCAGGCCGCCGAGCACGATCAGCATCACCAGCGGCGTCCACTGCCAGGTCTCGACCGCAACCAGCGACGGGATGACCGTGTTGGCGTTGAAGATCCATTCCTGCGCCGGAATGCCGACCAGCGACAGAAGATAGTTGAGGACGCCGAGCTGGGGGTGGAACATCATCGTCCAGACCAGCGCCACGGCGACCGGCGTTGCCATCATAGGCATCACGAAGACGCCGCGCAGCAGGCCACGCAGCGGAAACCTGGCGTCGAAGATCAGGGCGGCGATGGTGCCGAGCAACATCGGCGCGGCAACCGAAAGGAAGGTGTAGCTCAAAGTATGGAGAAGCGATTCCCAGAAGCGTTGGTCGTACGCCAGCCGCAGATAATTCTCCATCCCGGCAAAGCTTCGCGACTGGCCGAGCGTCCAGCGGTTGACGCTCATCCACAGCGTGAAAGCCCAGGGAAAGACGATCACGGCGCCGACGACGACGAGCGCCGGAACGACGAAAGGCCAGTAGTTGGGAGCCAGCCGGATCGTCTGGCTCCCTTCGATGGCTTGCGTCGTCACCCCGGTGCGTTCTGGGGTGGTGGCGGACATCAGCCTTGCTCGCTCCTGTCGAGGACCGGCTGGAATTGGTCGGTAGCCTTCTTCAACTCCTCGGCGGGATCAGCGCCGGCGATCAAATTGGTCAGCGCCACGCCGTAGATGTCGCGGAACTCTGTGACCGGGATGATGACCGGCAGCGACAGCCGGCTCACATTGCCGGAGCCGACCACCGCATCGAGCCAGCTTGCCGGCATGGTGACACCTTCGCGCACCTTTGGATCTTCGAGCACCGATTTGCGGAACGGTACGCCGGCGCCTGCCTGCAGCAGGCGCGCGCCCATGACCGGCGACACTGCCCACTGGCAGAACAGATAGGCGGCCTCCTTCTTCTCGCTGGTGGCCGTCACGCCGATACCGTCGCCGAAGGTGCCAGCCGCGTGCGCCTTGGGACCCTTGGGCATGACGCCATAGCCGACCTTGCCGACCACCCGCGATTTTTCCGGATTTTCCATCGGCGGGGCAAAGCCGACGCCATCGAACCACATGCCGATCTTGCCTTGCAGGAAGGCGGACTGCGCTTCGGCCCAGTTGAAGCCAGTGACGCCTGGAGGCGCGGATTTGGTCATCAGCCGCTGGTAGAGGTCGGCGGCCTCGATCGCCTCGGGCGACGTCGTGCGCAGCTTGCCCTGAGCGTCGAGTGGCGTCATGTCGTAGCCGAGCATGAGCGATGTCCACACCGGCGTGTTGGCGTTCTTGATGCCGCGGGCGACGAAACCGTAAGTATTGGTCGACGGGTCGGTCAGCGCCTCGGCCGCGGCCACCAGCTGCTCGAAGGTTTCGGGATATTTGAGGCCCTTGGCCTCGAACAACTCCTTGTTCCAGTAAACGATCCAGTAGTCGACCGAGAAGGGCAGCGAGCGCAGCACGCCCTGACCGTCCTTGGCGAACAGCATGCCGGCGTCGGCGAAATCGTTTTCGACCAGACCCGGATCGGTAAGGGTGGGGTCGGCGAGATAGCCTGATATGTCGGCAAGCCAGCCGCCTTTTTCGAACTGCCGCTTCTGCACATGGTAGCTCAGATGCACGACGTCGAAGCTCGGCTTGCCGGAGCTCAATTCGATCACCGTCTTCTGGCGCTGCTGCTGCTCAGGCGTTGCCTCGGCATTGACCTTGATCCCGGTCAACTCCTCGAACTCGGCGAGATATTTTATCAGGGTGTCGCTGCGCGGGCTTTTCACCAGATTGACGTCAAGCGTCGTGCCGGCAAAGCGCTTCCAGTCGACGGCCGCGGCAAAGCCTGGGCGAACACCCACAAGGCCGGCGGCGGCAAGTGCCGCGGTTCCCTGGAGGAGTTGCCTCCTGGTTGGGTTGAACAGATTGGACGACATTTCTTCCTCCCGGTTGCTGTCGTTGTCGAATGCGTCGCGACCGCGACGCGGCTCATGCTTCCTCAGATTTGCAGCGCCAGCCGGCGCGCCTTGTCGATGTGCAGGCTGATCGCCTCGACCGCCTTCTGCGGGTCGCGGCTTTCCATGGCTTCGATGACCGCAAGGTGCTCACGCATGACCGGCACGACGCGCCCGTCGATGCGGAAGCGCTCCTGATGGATCAGCCGGATCTTCACAGAGTTGACCAGATAGGCCTTGGCGATGATCTCGTTGCCCAGCGCATCGATGAAAGTGTCGTGCATCGCCCAGTCGATGCTCTGCGCCCTGGCTTCCATTTCCGGCGTCGGCGCCTGCGAAAGGGCTTGAGCCAGCATCTCCTCGTGTTCGCGCCGCAGGCGGGCAAGTTCGTCATCGGAAGCGCTGGCGGTGAACAGCGCCACCGCTTCGCGCTCCATGAACAGGCGGAACTGAAAAGCCTCGCGGATCAGGCTGATGTCGATATGGGCGATCTGCATGCCGCGCTGCGGGATCGTCGTCAGAAGCCCTTCGGCCTCGAGACGCGGCACGATTTCGCGAATGGCGCCGAGCGGCAGACCGGTGAAGGCGACCAGTTCGCGCTGCGATACGAACTGGCCCGGCAGCAGATCGCGGGCCAGCAAATGCCGCGTGAAGCTGGCATAGGCTTTTTCCCTAAGCGTGGTCGGTTCGCCGCCGTCTTCCATTTCAGCGCGTATCCCTTTGCCGGTCAGGCTGATTCCCTGGCAAACAGTCTGTCATAGGCGTCAGCCAGCTGTTGTCTCCCCTGCGAACCGATCGGCTCCAGCGGCGGACGGACCGCCAGCCAGCGGTCGTCGCTGGTCTTGCGCGCCACCATGACCTTCACCGCCGGCGTGACCGGATATTTGAGCAATTCGAGCACGAAACGCTCGACACGTGTGTCGTCGCGCCCGTCCTCGGCCATGGCCCGGATTTCGCTGGTAACGAAATTGGCCATGCCGGAGATTGCGCCTTGAGCACCAATTCGCACGGCTCGTGCCAGATGCCGCTCGTCACCGATCAAGATCACCAGATCGCCATGGGCGCCGAGCAGCGCCTCGCTGTAGTCCCAATCCCCGCCGGAATCCTTGACCCCCGCAATGACATCCGGAAAAGCCGTACGCAATCGGCCGATCAGGTCAAGCGAGAGCTGCACCATGGTGACCGACGGAATGTTGTAGAGCAGAACGCCACGGGCGAGGGGACCGAGCACGGCAAAGACAGTGGAAAACCAGCCGAAAAGACCATCGTCGCCGACATTCTTGAAGTAGCTCGGCGGCGCCAGCAGAATGTTGCGGGCGCCGCGCTGCAAGGCATGCCGGGCCTGCTCAGCGGCGTCTTCGGCCGCATCGACCAGCACGCCGGCAACAAGCTGATGCGGCAGGATGCCGGCAGCCAGCATGGCTTCGGTCACCGACCGCCGCTCCCCGGTGCCAACCGATGCGCCTTCGCCGGTGGTGCCAAAAAGCGTAACACTGGTGCACCCCTCCGCCAGGCAACGCTTGGCCTGGGCGACCATGAGGGCGGTGGCGATCTGCCCGGAGGCGTCAAAAGGCGTGGCAAGGGCGGCCGAAAGGCCAAAGCGTGATGTCACCGGAAGTCTCCGAAAGAGGTTCGGAGGCAGTGATATCTCACTAACATGTCAGTTGTAAATCTGGTGGTGCGTTTTTTCTGCCCCCGGATGACGTGGGCGAATCTTCTTGCTGGGAAGCGAACAGCGTCACACCGGAGATGTCGGTCAGACAGAAGAATCCCCCAACACCAGCGAAACATTGCCGCCGGCATGGCGTTCTAGCCGGCCGGCGAGGTCGAGTTCCAGCAGCACCATGAACACTTGGGCCGGGTGCAGGCGGGTATGGCGGATGATCTCGTCGACCGGCACTGGGGTCGGGCCGAGCGCCTCGATGACGCGGGCGCGGTCGCTTTCGCCGGGCGGTGGTGCGGCCAAGAAGTCGGGCGGCTCTTCGAACGGCGGCACGTCGGGCGCTCGCATGCCGGTCAGCGGCGCGATTGCCCTGGAAATATCCGATGCCTCGGTGACCAGGGTGGCGCCATCCTTGAGCAGGCCATTGGCGCCGGCGGCGCGTGGATCGAGCGGTGAGCCCGGTACAGCGAAGACCAGTCGGCCCATTTCGCCGGCAAGCCTGGCGCTGATCAGGGACCCAGAGCGTTGCGCTGCCTCGACCACCACCAGCCCAAGGACCGCACCCGCGACAAGGCGGTTGCGGCGCGGAAAATCCTGAGCGCGCGGCTGCCAGCCGAACGGCATCTCCGAAATGATGGCGCCACGCTCGGCAATCTCTTCGCACAGGCCTGCATTTTCAGGCGGATAAGGCTGGTCGAGGCCGCCGGCCAGCACGCCGATCGTGCCGGTCGCAAGACTGCCCTGATGCGCCGCTGTGTCGATGCCGCGCGCTAGGCCGGAGACGATTGCGTAGCCGTCGCGGCCGAGGTCGGCTGCCAGCATGCGCGCCATCTTGATGCCGGCCAGCGACGCGTTGCGTGCCCCGACTATGGCGACACCCGGCAGCCGGAAAACAGCTGCGTTGCCCTTTACCGCCAGCAGGGGCGGCGGATGATCCATGTTGCGCAAGAGGGGTGGGTAGTCTGCTTCACCGATGCCGACAAAGCGGGCGCCGGCCTTTCCAGCTGTTTCCAGTTCGGCCTCGGCCTCGGCAACGGACGGGATGCGGGCGATGCGGATGGCGCCGCCCGAAATCATCAGTTCCGGCAGTATTTCAAGCGCCGCTTCGGCTGAGCCGAAGCGGTTGATCAGGTCGCGAAAGGAGGCAGGGCCGACATTCTGGGTGCGGATCAGTCGTAGCCAGCTCAGCCGCTGCCGGTCGCTGAGGCGCGGCCCGGCGGTCGGCTCGCTCATCCCTTGGCTCCGATCTTGCCCTCGGTGCCGGCAAGCAGGCGAGAAATGTTTTCCCGGTGCTTGATGAAAACGATGACGCTCATCACCACGAACAATCCGGCAATTTGCGGCGTGCTCAGGACATAGAGGGCGATCGGCACGATGACCGCCGCCGTCAGCGCCGCAAGCGAGGAATAACGGAAGAGGAATGCCATCACCAGCCAGACGACGGCGAAGATCAGCGCTACCTGCCAGGCAAGGCCGATCAGCACGCCGAGATAGGTGGCGACGCCCTTGCCGCCCTTGAAGCCCAGCCATACCGGGAAGAGATGACCGAGAAAGGCGCCGAGACCGGCCCAGATCGCCAGGTCAGGCGCGAAATAGCCAGCAATCAGCACGGCGGCCGTGCCCTTCAGCACGTCGAGCAACAGCGTCGCCGCGGCTAGGCCCTTGTTGCCGGTGCGCAGAACATTGGTGGCGCCGATGTTGCCCGAGCCGATCTGGCGCACATCGCCAAGGCCGGCCGCGCGGGTGAGCAGAAGCCCGAACGGAATCGAGCCCAGGAGATAGCCGAACACAAGCGATGGGATGAGGCTGTAAGTCATTGTTTCCCCCGCATTTCCCCCAGTTTGGCCGGATCAGGCGCGGTGCGCGGGTTGTCCGGCTCAGACGGAGAACACTGTGCGGCCCGCAACCAGCGTTTGCAAGACCTTGCCTTGCAGGCGCGCACCTTCGAAACAGGTGTTTTTTGAGCGCGAACGAATGCCGCTTTCGCTGACGATCCAGGGTTCGTCGAGGTCGACAAGCGCAAGATCGGCGAGAGCGCCGGGCTTCAGCGTGCCACCGGGCAGTCCGAACAGTTTTGCCGGGGCCGTGGACAGGGTCTCGATCAGCCTCAGCAACGGCACGTCGCCATTGTGGTAGAGCCGCAAGGCCGCGCCCAGCAGCGTCTCCAACCCGATGGCGCCGGCCGCCGCATCGGCGAAGGGCAGGCGCTTGGTGTCGACATCCTGCGGATCGTGCGAGGAGACGATGATGTCGATCGTACCGTCCCTGACCGCCTCGATCATCGCCAGCCGGTCTTCCTCGGCACGCAATGGCGGCGTCAGGCGAAAGAAGGTGCGGTATTCGCCGACATCGTTTTCATTGAGCGACAGATTGTGGATCGCCACGCCTGACGTCACCGTCACCCCGTCGGCCTTGGCACGCGTCACAGCGTTTGCCGCCATCGCCGTCGAGATCTTCGCCGCATGGTACGAACCGCGCGTCAGCCGCGCCAGCGCAAGGTCGCGTTCCAGCGGGATGGATTCGGCCTCGCGCGGAATGCCGGAAAGGCCGAGCCAGCTGGCGTAGAGGCCTTCATTCATCACGCCGGATGAACCGAGGTCCGCATCCTGCGTCTCATGCACGATGGTGGCGCCGAAGTCGCGCGCATAGGTCAGCGCGCGGCGCATCACCAGCGCGCTTGGTATGGTGTGGCGGCCATCGGTGAAGGCGACCGCGCCGGCTTCGCGCAGCAGGCCGAACTCGGTCATCTCGCGCCCGTCGAGGCCCTTGGTGATCGCCGCAGCCGGAAAGACGTTGACGATCGCCGTATCCTTGGCGGTGCGCAGCACGAACTCGACAAGCGCCACATTGTCGATCACCGGGTCGGTATCGGGCATCATGACGATGGAGGTGACGCCGCCAGCCGCCGCCGCGACACTCGCCGACGCAATTGTTTCGCGATGCTCGCCGCCCGGTTCGCCGATGAAGACGCGGCCATCGACCAGGCCTGGAATGATCGCCTTGCCGGCGCAGTCGATTATGATGGCGCCCTCGGGCGCGCCCTGGTTGAGCGCTGCCTTGCCGGCGGCAACGATCTTGCGGCCATCGACGATGACGGCGCCGATCTCGTCCATGCCGCGCGAGGGGTCGACGATGCGGGCGCGCTCAAAGACCGTTATGCTCATGCGCCGCGGCCCTCTTGATTGCGACGGGGATCGAGCAGCGCTTCCATGACCGCCATGCGCACAGCAACGCCCATTTCGACCTGTTCCTGGATGACGCTTTGCGGGCCGTCGGCGATTTCCGAAGCGATCTCGACGCCACGGTTCATCGGTCCGGGGTGCATCACCAACGCGTCGTCTTTGGCCGCCTTCAGTTTTTCCGCATCGAGGCCGAAATAGCGGAAATACTCGCGCACCGAAGGCACGAAGGCGCCTTCCATGCGCTCGCGCTGCAGGCGCAGCATCATCACCACATCGGCGTCCTTGAGGCCTTCGGCCATCGAACGGGTGACGATGACGCCCATCTTCTCGATGCCAGTGGGCAGCAGCGTCGACGGCGCAACGACGCGCACCTGCGCGCCGAGCGCGTTGAGCAGCATGATGTTGGAGCGCGCCACGCGCGAATGCAGGATGTCGCCGCAGATCGCCACGATCAGCTTCGACAGCGGGCCTTTGGCGCGGCGGATGGTCAGCGCGTCGAGCAGCGCCTGTGTCGGGTGCTCATGCGCGCCGTCGCCGGCATTGACGACGGAGCAGCCGACCTTCTGCGCGAGAAGCGCGGCCGCACCGGCCGACTGGTGGCGGATGATCAATATGTCGGGCCGCATGGCATTCAGCGTCATCGCCGTGTCGATGAGCGTTTCGCCCTTCTTCACCGAAGAGCTTGCCACCGACATGTTCATGACATCGGCGCCAAGCCGCTTTCCGGCCAGTTCGAACGACGACTGCGTGCGCGTCGAGGCTTCATAGAACAGGTTGATCTGTGTGCGGCCGCGCAGCGTCGAGGTTTTCTTCTCGGACTGCCGCGAGATCGCGACCGCCCGGTCCGCCCGGTCGAGCAACAGCTCGATGTCGGCAGGGGAAAGGTCGCGGATGCCCAGAAGATGGCGATGAGGATAGGGGGACGAAGCGTCGGTCATCTCAAGGGGCTGCTATAGGGTGGAGACTTTGCGGCTGCAAGCGCCAGCTTTGCATTGGAGCCGTTCTCCTCATTTTTTTCGTGTAGATGGCCGATTGTATCGGCCGGTATTTTCATCGCGCGCGCTGCATGGCTTGGCTATATCTAGCCGACAGCCTCGGATTCGTGGCTTTCTGACGATAGAAGGATTGGGCGTGACCGACGACGTGACGAACCAGCCGCCGCCGCTGACGGGCGGCAACGCCTGGCGGGGCGATCCGTTGCTGATCCAGCTCGCGGAGCGTTTTTCCGATCCGGTGCGCCGGGAACTCGACGGTCTCGGCCGTTTCGTGCTGACGCAGGAGGCGCAGGAACTGGCGCGCCTCGCCAATGTCGAGACGCCGAAGCTGAGGACGCATGATCGCCAAGGACGGCGCATCGACGTGGTCGAGTTCCATCCCGCCTATCACGCCTTGATGCGCCGCTCCGTGGCCAATGGGCTGCATTCCTCGGTGTGGGAAAACGGCGACACCGAGATCGGCCGCCGCCATCAGGTCCGTGCCGCCCGGTTTTATCTGACGGCGGAGCTCGAGACCGGGCATCTGTGCCCCATCACCATGACCAACGCTTCGCTGGCGGCCTTGATGGCAAGCCCGAAACTGTTTCGTGAATGGGCGCCGCGCGTGACGACGCGCAAATATGACCAGAGCCAAAAGCCGCCGGTGGAGAAAACCGGGCTGACGCTCGGCATGGGCATGACCGAGAAACAGGGCGGCACCGATGTGCGCGCCAATGTGACGAGGGCGGAACGCGCCGGCAGCGGTTTTTATCGTCTGACCGGGCACAAATGGTTCATGTCGGCGCCGATGTCGGATGCCTTCCTGGTGCTGGCGCAGGCGCCGGAGGGGCTGTCGTGCTTCCTCGTACCGCGCGTTCTCGGTGACGGCTCGGGCAACGGCTTCCGCTTCCAGCGGCTGAAGGACAAGCTCGGCAACCGTTCCAACGCATCCTCCGAAGTCGAATTCGTCAATGCCATCGGCGAGATGGTCGGCGAACCCGGTGCCGGTGTGAAGACGATCATGGACATGGTGACGCTCACCCGGCTCGATTGTGCCATCGCCTCGTCGGCGATCATGCGCGCGGGCCTCGCCGAGGCCGTTCATCATGCCCGCCATCGTCAGGTGTTCGGTTCGACCCTGATCGAGCAGCCGTTGATGCAGCGCGTGCTGGCCGACATGGCACTCGATGTCGCCGCTGCCACCGCACTGTCGTTCCGGCTGGCGCGGTCCTTCGACGAGGCGGCCAGCGACCGCGGTGAAGCGGCGTTTGCCCGCGCCATGACGCCGGTCGTCAAATACTGGGTCTGCAAGATCGCGCCGCCTTTGCTCTATGAGGCGATGGAGTGCCTCGGCGGCAATGGCTATGTCGAGGAGGCGCCGCTCGCCCGCTATTATCGCGAGGCCCCGGTCAACGCGATCTGGGAGGGCTCGGGCAATGTCATGGCGCTCGACGTGCTGCGCGTGCTTGGCCGTGCGCCCGGCCTGTTCGAGGATGTGCTGGCCGGCATCGACCGCGATCTCGGCGCCGGCGGACGCGGCACGATCGGCGTGCTGAAGGCGGCGATGCAGGTCGCTTCAACCGACGAAGGTTCGGCTCGGCTGCTCACCGAGCAGCTGGCTCTGTCGGCTGCGGCGGCGGAATTGCGCCGTCTGGGGGCAGGGCGGATCGCCGACGCTTTCGTCGAGACGCGATTGGCCGGCCAATGGCGCAACACCTATGGCATGATCGATTCGCGCCACGATGCACGCATGATCATCGACACGCTCTATCCGCCGGTGAACTGAGCCGCGAGCATCGCAAAAACCGGCGCCATCCACAGTTTGAGGCGTTGGTCCGTATCCTCTCGCATATGGCTAATTTCCGTTAACCTTAACAAATGGTTTCCGTTGCGATGGCGAGCGGCAAGGCCCACTGTCCCGGCGCAAGCAGGCAATGGTTCAGATTGGCCGTCTCCTGCTTTGCGAAGCAGGAACACCGATGCGACAGGTACTGACCTCTTTTCTGACCTTGCACTGGACGATTGTTTTCGCCCTGCTTGCGCTCATCTGCATCGACGGAAACCGTGGTGTGGCGGCGGCGCTCGGCGTGATCGGTGCCACAATCGAGGGTACCCGCTTCGTCAACCTCGACAATTTCGTTGTCGTGGCGCCGCTTGCCACCGCATTGCTGGTCGTCGCGGTTCTGTTTTTCTGGGCCTTTGTCGAAGCCCTGGTCAACGACGCGACCAGCCCGGACGCCGACAGCGTTGCCCGCATCGCCTTCATCTGCGCGTCCGGCGTGTTGTCGCTGATCGTCATCGGGGGTGCTGCGCAAGGCATAAACGGGCTGTTCATGGCTGTTGCCGTTCAGCTGGCAGCACTTCTGGCATCCTATGTCGCCATGCTTGCCGAACGGCGGTCCGTGGTTGCGGCAGCGGCTTCGGGCGAAGGCGAGATCCATGCCGTCGCGCACGGCATGGCAAAAGCCGCAGCCCACAATTCGCTGCTTTCACTCATATCAGGCCGAACGGTGTCCAAAACCGGCTCCAATCCCAGGGGAGGCCGCTGATGCGCTACATCTTCGGATTCTGGGCGGCGCCGATGGCGATTTTCTGGGGCTGGTTCTATCTGTCGGCCAATGACATCAATTTCGGCTACGCGATGCTCAGCCGACAGATGCACGACTTCTTCTTCCAGCTCTACGGTCAGATGCTCGGCATCGATCCGGCGATCATCCCCGGCATGGTGGCGAAGACGTGCGTCTTCGACGGGTTGCTGCTGATGGCGCTTTGGGCATTCCGCCGTCGCCGCGAAATCGCCGGCTGGGTCAGACAGCGCTGGGCGGGTCCGGTTCCGTTCGAGCGGATGCGTGGAGCGACTGAAGCCGGTCCAAAACTCCCTGCAGAATAAACGCGGCTGCCGCCGAATCGATCTTACCGGCGCGCTTGCGGCGCGAGAAATCCATCTCGATCAGCGTCCTTTCGGCCGCGACCGTCGATAGCCTTTCGTCCCAGAGCACGAAGGGCAGGTCGCTCATTTGTGCCATGTTACGGACGAAGGCGCGCGATTTCTGCGCACGCGGACCTTCCGAGCCGTCCATGTTGATCGGCAGCCCAATCACCACGGCGCCGGCATTCTCCTTTTGCAGCAAGGCGAGCAGCACCGCCGCATCGAGCGAAAATTTCCTTCGCATGATGACCGGACGCGGATGGGCGAAGGAAAACCTCTGGTCCGAGACCGCGACGCCGATCGTCTTGTCGCCGAGGTCAAGCCCCGCCAGCGTCTTACCGCCGGCTAACCGCGCCGGCAATTCTTCGATCGTGATAATGCCCACCGGCCGTCCTTCGCCTTTCACCACCAGGTGTTTTGTCAAACGCGTGGCGGACAAGTAACCCTTTGATCTCGGGGCCATTGGCGTTCTATCCTTTGGCAAGTCAAAAATCGAGGAATGCATTCATGAAACTGACCTGGTACGGCCACTCGGCCTTTCGGATCGATACCGCTGATGCCAAGATCCTCATCGACCCCTATCTGATAGGCAATCCGTCATGGACGGGTGGCTGGGAGGGCCCGGCTGAGGGTGTCACGCATGTGCTGCTGACGCATGGCCACAGCGACCACATCAGCGGCGCGGTGGAAGTGCTCGGCAAGAGCGGCGCCCAGCTCGTCGCCAATTTCGAGATCTGCATGTATCTGGTCGGCAAGGGCGTCAGCGACAAGAAGATCAATCCCGGCAACATCGGCGGCACCGTCGATTGCGGCAGCTTCACCACCACTTTTGTCCAGGCGCTGCACTCATCCTCGTTCCCGGGCGAGGGCGGCCAGAACACCTATCTCGGCAATCCGGGCGGCCTCGTCCTGCATTTCCCGGAAGACAAAACGCTCTATCACATGGGCGACACCGACATCTTCTCCGACATGGCGCTAATCAACGAGTTGCATGAGCCGAAGATAGGCCTGGTGCCGATCGGCGACCGCTTCACCATGGGCGGCGCGGTGGCGGCACTTGCCTGCCGGCGCTTCTTCAAATTCGACACCGTGGTTCCCTGCCACTTCGGCACGTTTCCGATGATCGACCCGACCGCCGATAAGTTCGAGGCCGGCCTGGAAGGATCCGGTGTAAGGCTGGCGTTGCCGAAAATCGGTGAGACGATTACGATCTAGAAACAGCTAAAGTGGAATAAATCCATGGTATTGGGGCGATCTCTTTGCGTTTCCATGTTTGTCGCGGCGTCGCCCGCGCTCGCCGCGGATGATTTCATCGAAGGCGTCTACCTTCAGTCCGAAGAGCTTTGCACGCAGGCCAAAAAGGACACGCAGCAAACGCTGATCGACGCCGGCAACATCGTGCTTTCGGCGCACGGCCTGCAGAGCGTCGAATACAATTGCGAGTTTCTGCAGGTCAGCAAGGCGACCGCTTCGCCGAGCTGGGCGGTGACGGCCATCTGCCAGGAACCGGGCTATGTCTTCCCGGATGTCCTCTCGGTGACGCAAATGAATGAGAAGCAGATCGATCTCGTGTCGGTCCGGCCCGTCAACGACGAAAGCGAAGCAAGCGGCAACAGCGGCAGCTACTATTTGTGCGAGGGCGTTGCCCTGCCGTAGACATCATCCTGTGCGTGGATCGATGGCCGAAGACTAGGCCGCCGCCGCAGCCTGGTCTCTCGCACGATGCATGTTGCGCAGCGCGCGCGGCGCCGCTATAGCCCGAACTGGTTTTCCCCGAGGCAAAAACATGTCCGTAGATCTTCAGACAGTGAAACGCGTCGCGCATCTCGCCCGCATTGCAGTGAGCGAGGAAGATGCCGAACGGATGACCGGCGAGCTGAACGCCATTCTGGGCTTCGTCGAACAGCTGAATGAGGTCGATGTTTCCGGCATCGAACCGATGACCTCGGTGACGCCGATGGACATGAAGAAGCGTCAGGACGTTGTTACTGACGGCGGCAAGGCAGCTGACATCGTCGCCAACGCGCCGGCGACCGAAGAGAATTTCTTCCTCGTGCCGAAGGTCGTGGAGTAAACCGGCCGATGGCAATCGACATCGCCATTGAAACGCCACTGCAGGACGACGTGCGCGGCCTGGTCGAGGAACTCAACCAGACCTTGCTCGAACTGACGCCGCCGGAGCATTGCTATCATCTGACGGTCGAGCAGATGGCTGGTGAGGACACGACTGTCTTCATCGCCCGCGACAACGGCATGGCCATTGGCTGCGGTGCGCTGAAACGCCATGACGGCGCTGTCGGCGAGGTCAAGCGCATGTACACGCGGCCCTCGCATCGCGGGCAGAAGATCGGCGCGAAAATCGTCGAGCAGGTCGAGGCGCTGGCGCGCAACGAGGGGCTGAAGCGCCTGGTGCTGGAGACGGGCGACCGTCACCCCGCGGCGTGGACCGTCTACGAACGCGCCGGGTTTTCGCGTTGCGGCCCGGTGCTGGATTATCCCGATTCCGAGTGGTCGGTGTTTTACGAAAAGAGCCTTTGATGAGCGACCTGACCCAGCTGACGATTTCACAGGCTCGCGCCAAGCTGCACGGCAAGGAAATCACCGCGACCGAGATCACCGAGGCCTATCTCTCGGCCATCGATCGCGCCAATCCCGCGCTCAATGCCTATGTCGCGGTGACAGGCGACAAGGCGCGCGACATGGCCAAGGCGTCCGACGCAAGGCTGGTCAAGGGCGAGGGCGGTGCGCTGGAAGGCATCCCGCTCGGAATCAAGGACCTGTTCGGCACCGAAGGCGTCCATACGCAGGCCTGCAGTCATGTGCTGGACGGGTTCAAGCCGCGCTACGAATCGACCGTTACGTCAAATCTGTGGGCCGACGGCGCCGTCATGCTCGGTAAACTCAACATGGACGAGTTCGCCATGGGCTCGTCCAACGAGACGTCCTACTATGGCCCGGTCATCAATCCGTGGCGGCGCTCGCGCCTAGACACGGTGGTGATGCCGACGACGCATCAGGGTGATGGCGGCTTCGTCTCGGCCGGCGGCACCAGGACCGCGCGCAGCCTGGACAATGCGCAGCTGGTGCCGGGCGGTTCTTCCGGCGGTTCGGCAACCGCAGTGTCGGCCTTCCTGTGTGCCGGCGCGACCGCGACGGATACTGGCGGCTCGATCCGCCAGCCGGCCGCCTTCACCGGCACGGTCGGCATCAAGCCGACCTATGGCCGCTGCTCGCGCTGGGGCATCGTCGCCTTCGCCTCGTCGCTCGACCAGGCCGGCCCGATCGCTCGTGACGTGCGCGATGCCGCGATCCTGCTGAAGTCGATGGCCTCCGTCGATCCGAAGGACACGACGTCGGTCGACATGCCGGTACCGGACTATGAGGCCGCGATCGGCAAGCCGATCAAGGGCATGAAGGTCGGCATTCCCAGGGAGTACCGCGTCGAGGGCATGCCCGAAGAGATCGAAGCGCTGTGGCAGAAGGGCATTGCCTGGCTGAAGGACGCCGGCGCCGAGATCGTCGATATTTCCCTGCCGCATACGAAATACGCGCTGCCCGCCTATTACATCGTGGCGCCCGCCGAGGCTTCGTCCAATCTCGCCCGCTACGATGGCGTCCGCTACGGCTTGCGCGTGCCGGGCAAGGATATCGTCGACATGTATGAGAAGACCCGTGCCGCCGGTTTCGGCCGTGAGGTCAAGCGCCGTATCATGATCGGCACCTATGTGCTGTCGGCCGGCTATTACGACGCCTACTATCTGCAGGCGCAGAAGGTGCGCAATCTGATCAAGCGGGATTTCGAGACTGTCTTCGCCGCCGGCGTCGATGTCATCCTGACCCCGGCAACGCCATCCGCCGCCTTCGGCATCGCCGACGAGGACATGGCTGCCGATCCGGTCAAGATGTACCTGAACGACATCTTCACCGTCACGGTGAACATGGCCGGCCTGCCGGGCATCGCTGTGCCCGCCGGGCTCGACGCCAAGGGTTTGCCGCTCGGGCTTCAGTTGATCGGCCGGCCGTTTGACGAGGAAACCCTGTTCCAGACCGCCGCCATCATCGAGCAAGCCGCCGGCACATTCCAGCCGGAGAAATGGTGGTAGCATGCCGCCCCCGTCTCGCATTTCCATCGTCGAGACGGAAGACGAACTGCTGATAACCAACCCACCGCGCATCTCGGATTTCAGGATGGGCTTCGTCCTGGTTGGGGCCGCGATCGTTGCCTACACCGGCTACATGGGATTGACCGACACGTCGCCCGCAAACGTCGCCAGCGGCACTCTCGGACTGCTGTCGTTCACTGCGATCATTGCCCTCTTCACCTACTTCCTCGGCAAGGATTTCATGTGGCTGGTGTTCGGCAAGGAAACCCTGCGGCTAACCGACGTGGCAGCCGTGCGCGACGTCAGGGGTTTTGTGCGAAATCGTTCCTCATTGCCTTTGAAAGGGCACCTTGAGGCCGAAATCCTCGACCATACCTATCCAACGGATGAAGCGGGGCTGTCGGAAGTCATCAGGTTGACCAACACCAACGGCGTCCTTGTTTTCGGCAGGGAGTTGAGCCGGCCCGAGGCCGAGGCTGTGACAAGTGCCGTCGAGCACTTCATCGGTCGTGAGAATTCGAGCCGACGATAGGCAGCCAATGTTCTTCTACCTTTCCAAGATCTTCTGGTTCTTCATCCAGCCGCTCAACCTGGCGATCTTCCTGCTGCTGGCGGGACTGCTCGCGGTCACGATCGGGCGCCGACGGTTAGCGGGCGCCGGCAGCGTGCTGGCATTTTTGATCCTTGCACTGTCAGCCTGGACGTCGCTCGGCGCCATGATGCTCAATCCGTTGGAAGAGCGCTTTCAACGCCCGCCGCTGCCGGAAAAGGTCGACGGCATCGTCGTGCTCGGCGGCGGCTTCGAGGGCGCCATCAATCTGGCGCGCGGCGGCTATGAGCTGAACAGCAGCGGCGATCGGATGGTCGAGACCGCGATTCTCGCCCGGCGCTTTCCCACCGCCAAGGTGGTCGTCTCCGGCGGCACCGGCGCGTTGTTTCTCGATGGCGAGGGCGATGCCGCAACCGCGCCGCGCCTGCTCACCGCGCTTGGCGTGGCCGCCGACCGTATGATCCTGGAGAACAAGTCCCGCAACACCTATGAGAACGCGGTCTTCACCAAGGAGTTGGTAACGCCGAAGCCCGGCGAGACCTGGCTGCTGGTGACCTCGGCCTTCCATATGCCGCGCGCCAAGGCGCTGTTCGACAAGGCCGGCTTTGCAACCGTTCCATGGCCGGTCGACTATCGCACCTCGGGACGGGAAGGCGTCGGCCTGTTCCGCGACAATCCAGCCGATTCGCTGCAGGCCACCACCATGGCCATCCGGGAATGGATCGGGCTTTTTGCCTACTGGCTGTCAGGCCGGATCGATCAGCCTTTTCCGGGTGGCTGACCGATCACCGCCTGCCTGGCCGCCGAGAAGAACTGGCGCCGCACCAGCACCGCCAGCAGCAACAGCGTCGACAACACGAACACCATGGGGTCGACGAACCAGCCGAGATAACCGATCGAGAAGAACACGCCGCGCAGGCCGGAGTTGAAGTGCTTTCCGGCCAGCATGTTCATTTGCGCCGCACGCCACACCGCCGTTTCGGTGACCGGATTGCGCGAGGCTTCGCCATGCGGGATTGGCACGGCGCCGATCAGGATCGTGCAATAATTGAACAGCCGGTACGCCCAGCCGAATTTGAAGAACGAAAACGCCAGGATCAGCACCAGCCCAAACACCTTTATCTGGAAGGCCGCGCGCGACGGCGCGCCACCCAGAGGCAGGTCGCTGAGCACTTCAAGAACCCGGTCGGACGCGCCGAGCAGGGCAAAGCAGCCGCCGATCGCGATCAGCGAGCTGGAGGCGAAAAAGGCGGTGCCTTGCTGCAGCCCGCTCATGATGGCGGTGTCGACGATGCGGATCTCGCGCTCGGCCATGGTCCGCATCCAGGCTTGCCGCTGTGCATTCATCGCCGTCGTCAGCGACACCCGGCTGACAAGCTTGCCGTCGGAGGCAAACGTGTGCAGCAGCCACGCGACGAGGAAGAAGGCCAGCGCCGCGAGATCGGCTGTCGAAAGATCGAGGGAATCGCCCATGGCCTGAATTTATCACATTCAGCGCGATCGCTTCGATGTCCGCATACAGCGATCGTGCCAATGTCGCTGCCGGAGCAAACAAGGTCGGCGGGTGCAGCGCCGCGATTTCCAAAAGAGCGGAAACATCGTGGGAATTCCTATATGTAGTCCTCGACCTGACTCCAGGAGACAACGCCGCGTGTTCCTTTCGGTTTTCGACCTGTTCAAGATCGGCATAGGACCCTCGAGTTCGCACACGATGGGACCGATGACCGCCGCGGCGCGGTTTCTCGACGAGGTCGCGGGAAATGACTGGCCGCGCCCGGCGGGTGTGAAGGTCGACCGCCTTGGCGCCAGCCTGCACGGGTCACTCGCCTATACCGGCATCGGCCACGGCAGTGACCGCGCCGTCATGCTCGGCCTTGCCGGTCTGACGCCGCAGACGGTCGATCCCGACCAGGCCGATGGCATTGCCAGTCGCATCGCCGCCGAAAAGCGTATTTCGCCGCCCGGCCATCCCACCTATCGCTTCGATCCGGCCACCGATCTGGTGCTGGACCGCAAGACGCCGCTCACCGGCCACGCCAACGGCATGGCGTTCTACGCCTATGATTCCGGCGGCCGCCTGCTGCTCAAGCGCATCTATTATTCGATCGGCGGCGGCTTCGTGGTTTCCGAAGAGGAACTGCAGCGGATGAAGGCCAAGGGATCGGTGACGACGGAAGGCAAGAAAGTGCCTTATCCGTTCAAGAATGCGGTCGAGATGCTGGCCATGGCCGGCAAAAGCGGCCTTTCCATCGCCGACATGAAACGCGTCAACGAGGAGACGCAGATGACGCGCGAGGCGCTCGATGCCGGCCTCGACGGCATCTGGAGCGCCATGAAAGGCTGCATCGACCGTGGCCTGTCGCAGGACGGCATCATGCCGGGCGGGTTGAAGGTGCGCCGCCGTGCCCGCATGCTGCATGACAAGCTGCAGGAGCAATGGCAGCAGAACAAGCCCAATCCCTTGCTCGCCAATGACTGGCTGTCGATCTACGCCATGGCGGTGAACGAGGAAAACGCCGCTGGCGGCCGGGTCGTCACAGCGCCGACCAACGGTGCGGCCGGCACGCTGCCGGCGGTGCTGCGCTACTGGCTGCATTTCCATCCCGAGGCGGACCAGCCGAGCATTCGTGATTTCCTGCTGACGGCTGCTGCGGTCGGCGGCATCATCAAGACCAATGCTTCGATCTCCGGCGCCGAAGTCGGCTGTCAGGGCGAGGTCGGGTCGGCATCGGCAATGGCGGCGGCCGGCCTGTGCGCCGTCATGGGCGGTACGCCCGAGCAGGTCGAGAATGCCGCCGAGATCGCGCTCGAACACCATCTCGGCATGACCTGCGATCCGGTTGGCGGGCTGGTGCAGGTGCCGTGCATCGAGCGCAATGCGCTGGGCGCGGTCAAGGCGGTGACGGCAGCGTCACTGGCCATCAAGGGCGACGGCACCCATTTCGTACCTCTCGATGCAGCGATCGAGACCATGCGCCAGACCGGCCTCGACATGAACGAGAAGTACAAGGAAACCAGCCTGGGTGGGCTCGCCGTCAACGTCGTGGAATGCTGAAGGCTGGCCTAAACTGCCACTGTGGAGAAGTCGATCCGGTCGTTGACGCGTCCGCATGCGGGACTAACCTTAAGCGATGTCTCTCAATCTCATAAAACTCTGTGTCGGCTGCGACAGCGTCGAAGATCTCGAGGAGTGGATCGCCTTCCGCCTCGACGAGCGGCGGCGCGCCGGTGAGCCGGTCGAGCAATATCACACCACGCGCATGATGCCGACGCGCGGCGCCGAGGTCACCGATGGCGGTTCGCTCTATTGGGTGATCAAAGGAAATGTGCAGTGCCGCCAACTGATCACCGAGATCCGGCCGTTCACCGATAGTGAAGGCATCGGCCGCTGCCACCTGATTCTCGACCCCGAGGTTGTTCGAACCGACTGGCAGCCGCGCCGGGCCTTTCAGGGCTGGCGCTATCTGAAGCCGGCCGACGCGCCGCTCGATCTGGGCAAGGGCAAGGCCGGACTGATCGAGATGCCGCCGAAACTCAGGCGCGAGCTTGCCGACCTCGGCCTGCTCTGACCCCAGGTGGCATCACCGTCTGGCCCTTTGTGCCACCCGATGTGGGGCTTGCAAGCGATGTGGCAACGCCACATCTTGTTTTTTATGAGCGATAAGAAGCAACCTGTGCCAGCGAGGACCAATCCTGCGCCGATCAAGCCCCAATCCAACGCCGGCGAGATCGACACCTTCATTCGCCAGGCGAGGACACTTGCCGCATCGGCGACCGGTTCGGGCAGGCTGATCCTTGCTCTCGACGCGACGATGAGCCGCCAGCCGACATGGGATCTGGCCTGCACGCTGCAGGGCCAGATGTTCGACGCCGTCGGCAAGGCAGGAACCCTCAGCGTGCAACTGGTTTATTTTCGCGGTCTTGGCGAGTGCCGTTCGTCCGCTTTCGTGAGCGACACCAATGCCTTGAAGCAGCTGATGACGCGGATCGAGTGCCGCAGCGGTCATACCCAGATCGGCAAGGTGCTGGCGCATGCGTTGAAACAGACGGCAACCGCTAAGGTCAATGCGCTGGTCTATATCGGCGATGCGATGGAAGAGGATATCGACGATCTGGCCGAAAAGGCCGGCAGCCTCGGCCTTCATGGCGTTCCTGTCTTCGTCTTTCAGGAAGGCCATGACTCCAGCGCGGAAAAGGCGTTCAAAGAAGTTGCGCGGCTGTCCAAGGGGGCCTGGTTCCGGTTTGATCGGCGGGCTGCCGCGACCCTGGCCGGACTGCTTTCGGCTGTCGCCGTGTTCGCGACCGGCGGGTTGAAGGCGCTCGAAGCCAGAGGCAGGCCGGAAGACCGGCTGATGATCGAGCATCTGCGGGGCGGCGGAAAATAATGGGCGCAATCATCGCTTTTGTAGCGTTGCTTTTGCTGCTGCTCGGCGCGGTGACGATCTTTCTGCGTGCCGAGCCAGCGAAACTGGCGGGCACGCTGCGAACGCTTGGGCCGGCTCTTCTGGCAGTTGTCGGCGTCGCCGTGCTGGTGGTCGGCCGTGAAGGCGTCGGCGGCATGATCCTCACCGCGGCAATTGCCTGGTATGGTTCCATGCGAATGAAACGCCAGCCGGCGGGGCTTGCACCGGGCAAACGCTCGACGGTGCGCACAGCGGCATTGGAAATGGAGCTCGATCACGATACCGGCGGCCTCGAAGGACTGGTCCTGGCTGGCCGCCACGAAGGCAAGATGCTTGGCGCGATGGGGCTGGTGGAATTGCAGCACCTCTACCGCGAACTCTCCGGTGATCCGGAGAGCCGGCAGTTGCTAGAGACGTATCTTGACGGCAGATTTCCCGTCTGGCGCAAAAACACTGAGACGAACGGTGGCGAAGGGCTGGGTGTTGCGCCAGGTCCGGGCGCCATGACTAAGGAGGAGGCCTACAAGGTCCTTGGTCTTGAAGCGGGGGCCGCCGCGGCGGATGTCCGCAAGGCGCACCGCCGCCTGATGCAGCGCCTGCACCCCGATGTCGGCGGCACGTCTTTCCTGGCGGCGCGGATTAACGAAGCCAAGGACGTCTTGCTCTCCAATCACAACTAGTCTCCTTCGACGCAGAATTTTTCCGGGAGATGATTTCCACGCCGTCCTACTGCTGGACGGCGTAGCACTCGATGTTCTTCTTCTTCAAAGCGGTGCAGGCCTTCCAGGCGGCGGTCTTCGAACCGAAGCCGCCGAAGCGGGCGCGATAGTAGGTGACGCCGTCCTTGTCGAAGGCGACGGTGAAGCCGGAGGCGTCGGCCAGCACCTTGGGCGCCTGCTTGGTGGTCTTGTCGAGGAAGGCCTGTGCCTCGGACTGCTTTGGCGACGAGGCGACTTGAATGGCCCAGCCCGACGGCACCGACGCCGTGTTGACCGGGTCGACGGCCGCTGGCGTTGGCTCGGCATAGGCAGCGACGACCTGGGCCGTCGCGACCTGGGGAGCTGAAACGATGACGGTCTTGACCTTTCTGGTCTTGACGACGGGGGCTGCTTCTTCGGCCTGCGGGGTATCGTCTTCCGCGACCGTGGCGTCCTCGGCGACGGTGGCGTCGTCCTGCGCCACAACAGGCTTGTCATCGGGCGTCGGAGCGTCATGCTTGGGCAGGAGAACCTGGGCGAGGGCGGTGACCGGGTTGTTGCCGCCGGCCTTGGCCACCAGATCGCCACCGCCGCGAGTCGATGCCCTCGGCAGATAGGTGTTGATCAAGCTGGCCATCTGATTGTCGCGGCTGCGGCCGGAGCTGCCGCCCATGACCACGCCGACGATGCGGCGATTGCCGTCGGAAACCGACGAGACGAGGTTGAAGCCGGAGGCGCGGGTGTAGCCCGTCTTGATGCCGTCGACACCCTTGATGCGTCCGAGCAGGCGATTGTGACCGTTGATGCGCTGACGCCCGTAGAGGAAGGAGCGCTGCGAGAAATAGCCGTAATATTGCGGAAAATGCTCGCGCAGCGCGATGCCGAGCGTCGCCATGTCGCGCGCGGTGGTGAACTGGCCAGGGTCTGGCAGGCCATTGGCGTTGCGGAACACGGTGCCGTTCATGCCCAGCGCACGCGCCTTGGCGGTCATCATGCGGGCAAAAGTGGTTTCATTGCCGCCGAGCATTTCGCCGAGCGCGGTGGCCGAGTCGTTCGCCGACTTGGTGACGATCGACAGGATCGCGGTCTCGACCGTGACCGAACCGCCCGGCTTCACGCCAAGTTTCGTCGGCGCCTCGGCGGAGGCCTTGGCGGAAAACACCACTGGCGTATTCCTGCTGATCTTGCCCTTCGCCATCGCTTCGAAGGTCAGGTACAGCGTCATCATCTTGGTCAGCGAAGCTGGATAGCGCCTGCCGTTGGCATCTGCGGAGTAAAGCACCTTGCCAGTCTTGGCATCCACGACGATGGCCGCCTGCTTGGCCGCCAGCGACGAGGCAACGTCGCCAAAAACGAATGTCATCGCCAAGGCGATGATCATCATCGTTTTGAGAGGGGAGGTGGATTTGGAAACGATGCCCAACAACGCCTTACGCACTGGTACTTCCCTTGGATTTCTTCGTTGCGTTGGAGGCGGCAAAGGGTCCTGCCTCGCTTCCGGCCAAGCTACCGGCGCAGCGTTACCAATCCGTTTATGGTAACCGCCGCGTTCACCATTTTCTTCGTGCTTGAAGCTCTCTTTATTCGATTTTTAGCCATTGGCTGCGCAGGCGGGTCCGCAAGCCCGCGAAATCTTGACTTTTGTGCGGCGCACAATATATTATCTTGCATTGCACAAGGGCGCCCCGAAGAAGGACGCCTCAACCGTCAAGGGAATCGTGAAATGACCCAGACCTATGAGGACTTCAGCAAATACGGCAAAGAGTTCGCCGACACCGGATTGAAGAGCTTCGCGTCGCTCTCCAAGGGCGCACAGGCGATTGCCACCGAGGCTGGTGAATACACCAAGAAGAGTTTTGAAACCGGCAGCGCCACTGTGGAGAAGCTGTTTTCAGCCAAGTCGCTGGAAAAGGCCATCGAGATCCAGTCGGACTATGCCAAGCAGTCCTATGAGGCTTTCGTCGCCGAGGCCACCAAGATTGGCGATCTCTATGCCGAACTCGCCAAGGAAGCCTACAAGCCATTCGAATCGATCGTTGCCAAGGCGAAGTAATTTCGGCCGGGCGAACTGATTTCGCCTGACGTGACCCAGATTCAGCCTTTTGACCCGAGAAAAAGCCCGGCCGTGGAAACGTGGCCGGGCTTTTTCGTGTCAATTTCCGTTCCAGAGCCTCGCGCCCCTTCACGATTGCGAAAATCGTCCAAGTTTGGTGACCTAGCCATATTGTCAGCTAACCAGAAGGGCTTAAAATCGTACATCGAACACCTACATGTCGAACTCGCATGGGGAATCGAAAGAGGCAGGAATACGTGACGATCGGTTTGACTGCCACGAGACGCGTGGTGCGAATGCAAGACGGCGACGGTAACGGCAATGGGGCCGGCCGTGGGACGGCCGTCATCACGCGCACCAAAACCAAGACCAAGAAGCCCAGCCTTTATCGGGTCCTCATCCTCAACGACGACTACACTCCGATGGAGTTCGTGGTTCACGTGCTGGAGCGTTTTTTCCAGAAGGATCGCGAAGCCGCCACACGCATCATGCTTCATGTTCACAATCATGGAGTGGGCGAGTGCGGGGTCTATACATTCGAGGTGGCCGAGACCAAAGTGTCCCAGGTCATGGATTTCGCCCGACAGAATCAGCATCCGCTGCAATGCGTGATGGAGAAGAAGTGAGGTAACATGCCGGCTTTCTCCCAAGGCCTGGAAAAGGCGCTTCACCAGGCGCTGACGCTCGCCAATGAGCGGCACCATGAATATGCAACCCTAGAACATCTGCTGCTCGCGCTCATCGACGACACCGAGGCGGCCGCCGTCATGCGCGCCTGCAATGTCGATCTCGATGAGCTCAAGCATACGGTTCTCACCTATATCGACACCGAGCTGGACAACCTCGTCACCGGCTACGACGAGGACTCCAAGCCGACGGCCGGTTTCCAGCGCGTCATCCAGCGCGCGGTGATCCATGTGCAGTCTTCTGGCCGCGAGGAAGTGTCGGGCGCCAACGTGCTCGTCGCTATCTTCGCCGAGCGCGAGAGCCATGCCGCCTATTTCCTGCAGGAACAGCAGATGACCCGCTACGATGCGGTCAACTACATCTCGCACGGCATTGCCAAGCGTCCGGGCGCGTCGGAGACACGCTCGCCGCGCGGCGCCGATGACGAGCAGGGCGGCCAGAACGGCGCCGAGCCGCAAGAGGAAGGCGGCAAGAAGAAGCAGCAGCAGGACGCGCTGACGGCCTATTGCGTCAATCTCAACAACAAGGCCAAGGCCGGCAAGATCGACCCGCTGATCGGCCGCGAGTCCGAGATCAACCGCACCATCCAGGTGCTGTGCCGCCGCTCCAAGAACAACCCGCTCTACGTCGGTGACCCCGGCGTCGGCAAGACGGCGATCGCCGAGGGCCTGGCCAAGCGCATCGTCGAGGGCGACGTTCCCGAAGTGCTGCACAATGCCACCATCTTCGCGCTCGACATGGGCACGCTGCTCGCCGGCACGCGCTATCGCGGTGATTTCGAGGAACGGCTGAAGCAGGTCGTCAAGGAGCTCGAGGATTATCCTGGCGCCGTGCTGTTCATCGACGAGATTCACACGGTGATCGGGGCAGGGGCGACTTCAGGCGGCGCCATGGATGCGTCCAACCTGTTGAAGCCGGCGCTGTCGTCGGGTGCGATCCGCTGCATCGGCTCGACCACCTACAAGGAATTCCGCCAGTTCTTCGAGAAGGACCGTGCCTTGGTGCGGCGCTTCCAGAAGATCGACGTCAACGAGCCGACCATCGAGGACGCGATCGAGATCATGAAGGGCCTCAAGCCCTATTATGAGGAGTTCCACAAGGTGAAGTTCACCAACGAGGCGATCAAGGCCTCGGTGGAACTGTCGGCACGCTACATCAACGACCGCAAGCTGCCGGACAAGGCGATCGACGTGATCGACGAGACCGGCGCCTCGCAGATGCTGGTGCCGGAAGCCAAGCGCAAGAAGACTATCGGCATCAAGGAGATCGAGGCGACGATCGCCACCATGGCCCGCATCCCGCCGAAGACGGTTTCGGCCGACGACGAGAAGGTGCTGCAGGGCCTCGATATCGAGCTGAAGCGAGTCGTCTATGGCCAGGACACTGCGATCACCGCACTGACCTCGGCGATCAAGCTGGCGCGTGCCGGCCTGCGCGAACCGGAGAAGCCGATCGGCTCCTACCTGTTCTCCGGCCCGACCGGCGTCGGCAAGACCGAAGTGGCCAAGCAGTTGGCCGCGTCGCTCGGCGTGGAGCTGATCCGCTTCGACATGTCGGAATATATGGAGCGCCACACCGTGTCGCGGCTGATCGGTGCTCCTCCCGGCTATGTCGGCTTCGACCAGGGCGGTCTTCTGACGGACGGCGTCGACCAGCATCCGCATTGCGTGCTGTTGCTGGACGAGGTCGAGAAGGCGCATCCGGACCTGTTCAACATCCTGTTGCAGGTTATGGACCATGGCAAGCTGACCGACCACAACGGCAAGCAGATCGACTTCCGCAATGTGATCCTGATCATGACCACCAATGCGGGCGCGTCGGATGCGCAGCGTGCGGCGATCGGCTTCGGCTCGACCAAGCGCGAAGGCGACGATGTCGAGGCGATCAACCGGCTGTTCACGCCGGAGTTCCGCAACCGTCTCGATGCGATCATCCCGTTCGGCTCGCTGCCGGTGCCGGTCATCCATCAGGTGGTGCAGAAGTTCGTCATGCAGCTCGAGGCCCAGCTTTCCGAGCGTGGCGTCACCTTCGACCTGTCGGCGGACGCGATCGCCTGGCTCGCCGACAAGGGCTATGATGAGCGCATGGGCGCGCGGCCGCTCGGTCGTGTGATCCAGGAGCACATCAAGAAGCCATTGGCCGACGAGGTGCTGTTCGGCAAGCTCAAGAAGGGCGGCACGGTGCGCGTCACCGTCGAGAAGAAGGAAACCGGCGAGACCGGCCTGAAGCTCGAATCGCTGGCCGACGAGGCGCCGGTGAAGCCGAAGAAGGAAGAGCCGGAAGAAACGCCGAAGTCCAGAAAGGCCGTGGTGAAAAAGCCGGCGGCCAAGAAGCTGGTGGCGCAGAAGCCCGAAGCCAAGGGCAAGGACGGCGGCAAGCGCAGCCTGGTGCCACAACTGCCCCGAAAGAACTGAGCTTACGAAAGTCAAGAAAGCCCCGGAGACGGGGCTTTTTTATTGGAGCGAGGGTAGGCATAATCGGCCAGATCATCATCCTGAACGGTGCGCCGCGATCGGAAAACAAGCATCGCCAAGGCTGTTCAGGAGTGCTTCGATAGCGTCTGGATCAATCTCGGTGTCGACGTTTGCGAGCAGGCCATGCCGCCGCGCTATCGACCCGGGATGGGATTGCGGCCCGGTGGCGCGCCTGTGGCAGGAAGAGGTGCACCGGCCCGGCGTGTACGATCTGGAAGTCGACACGTCGCTCCTGAGCCCTGGGCAATGCGCGGACACGCTCGCAGAGCAGCTTCGGCAAGGATCGTATCCAACAGCGTTTCGGAAATTGTCCAACCCATCCAGCGCCGCCCTTGAGGCGTTTTGACCGGCATGCCGCCGCAGGCGAGTTCGTCCAGATCGGCGAATTTACATCCCGCAAAGGGCCGGCGATTGCATGGTGGAGCTCTCAGCGGCCGCGCTGTCCGACTCGAAACGGGTCAGCAAATATCCGCACGCCTTCCAGATCGCGACCATCAGGGATGCGCCCGCATAGCCATCCACGGCATAGTGCCAGCCAAGCACGACGGATCCGACCATAATGACGCCCGCGAATAACCACATCACAACACCGGCCAGCCGAGACCGCCGCGTTGCATAGAGAGCGAACAGCATCGCCATCGCAACGTGCAGGGATGGGAAGGCGGATATACCGACGCTGCCGGTAGTTGCGCCGGTGTAGCCACCCCACAGCATATCCTGCGTGTTGAGCGCCCAGATTGGATAGATGCGATCGGCGGTGGCGAGTGCTTGCATGAGGGCGTGAAAGTCGTTGCCGAACCCCAATCGCTCGTAAAAGCAAGGGCCAGCCGACGACAGGCCCATCGCGAGGAAGAAGCCACCCAGCGTCCACACCGTCATGAAGCTCATCAGGAACTGGTGACGCAGCTTCGTATCCTTGCGTGCGATGCACACGGTGAAAACCGCGGTAATGAGCACGACGAACCAGAAATTGTAAGCGATGTTGATGATCTTCAATGCAAGCGGCGACTGGACGATAAACCACAACCATTCGTGCGGGGCTCGACCGAAATGCAGGATGCGGTCGGCCTGAGCCAATGCCTTGTCCCATGCAAACGGAGAGAGGATTGCAATGGCTCCCTTCAACACACCGATCGCGGATATGAAGGCAAGACCCGCACCCAGGCCATTCAGGCTGTTGGCAATGCGTTCGGCGTCGCCAAAGAATCTACCCAGTGACTTGAGGAAGGTGTGCAGCGGTTCGGTATCCCGCTGGACCAGCGCAAGATGGAGAAGCGTCCCAAGTGCAAAGGCTGAGCCGCAAATCCAGAAGGCGATGAAAAGATACTCAGCGTATTCCTCCAGAACGCCGAAATCCGGCATGTTTCCAGTGTGCCACCCGACTGCGCTTGCCAGAAGCAGCGCAGCGGCAGCCATAGCGTGCAGCAGCCGGTGTCGCCAAAAGGCATCCGCCAAGATGCCAAGAAAAGCACGCTCGACAATTGCCCCCGCCAGTGGGGCCGATGCCGCAACCGAATGTTCCATGGTTTGAAGCCCCACAGCTCGCCACGCGTTAGCATTTTACCGTGAGATGGTTCGATATTTCCTAATCAGACGATTAGAGTTGCAAACGGTTGAGTCGGCACTGGGCACGGCCGGGCATTAGAATCGGCTTCTGGACTGAACGGCGCTTGTTAGTCCGATATTCTCGACCAGGTCCACCACATCATTGGCGGACCTCCCGCTCTCAATTTTTGAGTGCAGTCCGTATCTTTTCGGCGTTCCCGACCAGAATCTCCGGCTTCTCCATCTCGCCCGTGTGCGGCTTCAGCGGGATGCCGTCGAAGCGCGGAATGACATGCACATGCAGATGATAGACGGTCTGCCCCGAGGCCGGCTCATTGAACTGCATGACGGTGACGCCATCGGCGCCGAAGGCCTTTTTCACCGCCAGCGCCACTTTCTGAACGGCGCTCAAGAGATGGCCGAAAATTGACGGATCGGCATCGAGAAGGTTGCGCGACGGCGCTTTCGGCACCACCAGCGTATGGCCGGGCCCCTGCGGCATCACATCCATGAAGGCGATGACCGCGTCATCCTCGTAGACACGGTGCGAGGGAATTTCGCCGCGCAGGATCTTGGCGAAAATGTTGTCGGTATCGTAGGCGGCCTCGGTCATGGCGAACGCTCCGGATTGTGCCTTCGTGTAGCGAAGGCGTCGAAATTCGGCAAGATAATCGTCGCCCCCCCAGCCGGCCAACCGGGGCTACTCCTCGAGATCCTTGCGGAACGGGGTATGCTCTTCCAGATATTCGCTCATCCGCTCCACCTCCTGCCGTTCGCGCCGAAGATAGTCGGCGACGGCGTTGCGCAGGCCTGGGTGCGCAATGTAGTGCGCGGAATGCATGGTCACCGGCCGGTAGCCGCGCGCCAGCTTGTGCTCGCCCTGCGCTCCCGCCTCGACCACCTTGAGCTTGCGCTCGATGGCGAAGTCGATCGCCTGATGATAGCAGACCTCGAAATGCAGGAAGGGATGGTCCTCGATGCAGCCCCAGTTGCGGCCATAGAGTGCATCCGAGCCGATGAAATTGATCGCGCCGGCGATATAGCGCCCGTTGCGCCTGGCCATCACCAGCAGGATGTCGTCGGCCATGCGCTCGCCGATCATCGAGAAGAATTGACGATTGAGATAGGGCCGGCCCCATTTGCGACTGCCGGTGTCCATGTAGAAGGCGAAGAAATCGTCCCAGGCTTTCTCCGTGAGGTCCTTGCCGGTCAGCCGGTCGATTGAAATGCCTGGGGCAAGCGCTTCGCGCCTTTCCTTTTTCATCGCCTTTCGCTTGCGCGAGGCAAGGGTGGCGAGGAAGTCGTCATAGGTTGAAAAGCCTTCGTTGAAGAAATGGAATTGCTGGTCGGTGCGGTGCAGGAAACCGGCTGCTTCCAGCACCTCCACATCGCTCTCTTGCGCGAAGGTGACATGTGCGGAAGAGACACCGAGCTTTTGCGTCACCGCCTTCAGGCCCGCCGCGAGACCGGCCTTCACCTTGGCACTGTCCTCGCCCCTGGTGACCAGCAGGCGAGGGCCGGTGACCGGGGAGAACGGCACGGCACTTTGCAGTTTGGGATAGTAGCGGCCACCGGCGCGTTCGAACGCATCCGACCAGCCATGGTCGAACACATATTCGCCCTGGCTGTGCGATTTGAGATAACAGGGCACCGCGCCCAGCAATCTGCCCCGCCCATCCTCCAGCCTGAGATGGTGGCCCTGCCAACCAGTGCGGCGCACGGCGCATCCGGAATCCTCAAGGGCGCTCAGGAAAGCGAATGAAACCAAAGGATTGTAGCTGGTTTCTAAATCGCCGCGCGCAGTTCCCGCAAAGCCATTCCATTCATCGCAGGTGAAGGCGCCGATGCCGGCGGCGACGCGGATCGAATAGTCCGCATTGGCCGTTTGTCCGTCACCCTCGTCGCCCTGATCCATGAGGCTTATTTAAGCTCCGTCCGGCCTGGTGCAAGTCACGTTTCAGACACTCAGGCGACTTTGACCATATCGGGTTCGAACCCTTCGAACGTCATCTGGTCGGCATATCTGAAGGTCAGGTCGACCGCCGGCTGGTCATGCACCGTCCAGGTGATAACAGGCATTTTCAGCCTTTCACGCACGAAGCTGACAAATGGGTTTGGCAGGTCGCCGGCGGCGTAGGAGGTGAAGGCGATCTCATGCGCCAGCATGGCGAAATGCGCCTCGATCAATCCGACGTCCTTGCCGTAGGCGGTGAGACCCCCTGGGATACCCGGCGCGTCCTTTGGAAAATCGCGGACCAGCCAATGGTCGAACGACATGATCGCCGCCTTGCCCTTGTAGCGCTTGAGCATCTTGCCGACGCTTGCCACCAGGCCTTCGTCATAGCCGGGCGTGCCTTTCAGCTCGACGACCAGTGGCACGCGGCCATCGACCAGGTCGAGCGCTTCCTGCAGCGTCGGCACATGGTCCGCCGTGCCACCGACCCTGAGCGCCGCGAGTTCAGCTGCGGTACGCTGCCAGACGAAACCATCCTGGCCGGTCAGGCGCTTGAGATCGCCGTCATGGATGATGACGGGAACGCGGTCGGACGACAGGTGCACGTCGCATTCGATGGCGTAGCCGCGTTCGGCGGCTGCGGCGAAGGCCGACAGCGTGTTTTCCCAGCGCGTCTTGTTCATGTCGTGGAAGCCGCGGTGGGCAACGGGCCGGGCGGTCAGCCAGGATAGGTCGGTCATATCTGTACCCTGGCTCATGCGACTTCGAAGATGGCTTCGATTTCCACTGCGGCATTAAGCGGCAGGCAGGCCGTGCCGACGGCGGAGCGTGCATGCTTGCCGCGCTCGCCAAGGGCGGCGACCAGGAAATCGGAGGCGCCGTTGGCAACAAGATGCTGCTCGACGAACTCGGGTGTCGAGGCGACGAAAACGGTGATCTTCACCAGACGGCTGATCTTCTCGAGATCGCCGAGTGCTGCCTTGGCCTGCGCCAGGATGTTGATCGCGCAGTATTTTGCCGCATCCTTGCCGCCTGCGGTATCGAGATCGCGGCCCAACAGCCCGCTCGCCTGCAGCTTGCCGTCCTTGAGCGGCAATTGCCCGGCAGTGAACAGCAAATTGCCGGTCCTGCAATAGGGCACGTAGTTAGCGGCGGGCGCGGCGGCGACGGGAAGCGTCACACCCAGATCGCTTAGCCGCTTTTCGATTGTTTCACTCATGGTATTTCCCTATTGCTTGGTGACGCCGCGCCGGCCGGGCCGAAATTGCTATTTTTGCCTCGCTTCCGCCACGACTTTTTTTAAGCTGGACCATCTTTCCCTGCGGCCTGCCATCAGTCGCGACGATCGGAGTACCTCATGCGCGCAACGCGCCTCGCATTCCATGCCGTCCTGTTGTCGGGGATATTCTCGATAGGCCCTGTCTTCGCAGCGCCGGCGCTGCAAGCCCACCGCGCCGTTTACGATCTTACCCTGAAAAAGGCTTCCGATCAGTCCGGCATCACGGGCATATCCGGCCGCATGGTCTATGAGTTCAATGGCTCGGCCTGTGAAGGCTATACGGTGAAATTCCGCTTCGTCACCCAGATCGTCACCGCCGACAACACCAGGTTGACCGACCAGCAGACGACCACTTTCGAGGATGCCGAGGGCAAGACCTTTTCGTTCGTGACAAAGTCCTTCGTCGACCAGAATCTCGATAAGGAGGTCAAGGGCATCGCCACGAAAGAAACCAAGGGCCTGAAGGTCGACATCGACAAGCCTGAAAAGAACAGCGTCGAGCTCGCGACAACCCAATTCCCGACCCAGCATTTGGTCGAATTGATCGGCAAGGCCGAAAAAGGCGAGAATTTTTACGAAACCAACCTGTTCGACGGTTCCGAAGACGCCAACAAGGTGATGACCACCACCGTCGTTGTCGGCAAGAAAACCGATGCCGACAAGGCCGACCCGGAAGCTTCGGCACTGGCAAAGCTCGCCACCGACAAATACTGGCCGGTCGACATCGCCTATTTCGACGACACCAACAAGACCGGCGAAGAGGTTCCGGAATACCGTATCAGCTTCAAGCTGCATGAGAACGGCATCACCCGCGATCTCGTCATGGACTATGGCGACTTCTCGATGACCGGCAAGCTGGTCAACCTGTCGCTGTTCGACCAGACAAAACCTTGTCCCGCCAAATAGTGCCTGTCTAGGCAGCTGATTTGCCACGGCACGGCGTGGTCGTAACGAACGACTTGAACGTGCCGCAATCGTCTCTCAACCTCTTCCAGCGTCCAGGCGCGAGGGGGATCAGCTTGAGCAGGATCGATACGTTCGTCGCGCCGCGGCCCAACCCGGCACTGATCAGGGCCATGACATCCGTCAACCGGATCGTCATGCTGCGCGGCATTCCCGGGTTTCGGGATCTGTTGCCGTTCAATCGCCTGGCCGGTCTGCGCGGCGTCTCAAATGTCCGCCATATCGACTTTCCCGACGCCGATCTTGAGCGGCTGAAGGCCAGTTGCGGGGCAGGGAAGGCGACCTTCATCACACCCAATCATCCCGAGTTCTTCACCGACTGGATGATCGACAAGGAAATCGTGTCGCAGGTCAGCCCGCTCACGGCCTCATGGGCGACCAATGGTGTCGTCAACGGCCTTGGCCGGCTGATGCAGAAGTTCTGGCTTGCCAACAATCTGATCGCCCAGATTCCCGGCAACAGCGGGGCAGCGAAGGAACACTCGATCGCCTGGGCCCTGAAAGGCCATGGCGTGCTGCTGCATCCCGAAGGCGGCGTCGGCTGGCATGCCAATGTCGTTGCGTCTTTGCTGCCGGGTGCCGTCGAGATGGGACTGGAAGCCCTCAAGCGCGGTCGGGCCACGGATTCCAATTTCAAGGTCTGGATCGCGCCCGTCGTCTGGAAGCTTGCCTTCACCGGCAACGTCGAAGCGGCACTGGCGAAGGAATGCGCCTATGTCGAGAAAAACCTCAAAATAGAACGCCAGGCGACCGACACGCTGCCGCAGCGCATTCACCATGTCTATTCGACACTGCTGGCCCGCGATGAAGCTGCCAGCGGCATGCCGTTCGACCAAGGCGCTTCCTATGCCCAGCGTCAGAGGGTTTTGGTCACCGAGCTCAGCCGCCAGCTCGGCAAAAGCATCTCAGCCGACATTGATGTCGCCGACATCACCGAGCTTCTGCGGCGGGCGCGCCGCTGGCAGCGCGAAAACACTGGCGATGCCGAACGGCAAAGGCAGGTCCGCGCGCTCGTCGATAGAGTTCAGAGGCTGCAACGCGTCGGACCCTGGGCCTGCGCCAATCCGCGCATTAGCCAGGAGGAGATCGCCGAACATCTGAAGCGGATCCGCAACGACTATTGTCGGGGCGGGCTGCGCGACACGATGAACCGGTTCGTTCCGCAGCCAGCCGGGCCGCGTTGCGCCCACATCCGGGTGCCGGAGGCACTGGGCTTGCATGAGCATACGGGCTCGATCGACGATGCGGTTGCCGATCTGCACCGTCGCATGCAGGATACAGTCACCAACATCGTCGCCGAGCTTGCAGCCAATGGCGGCTTCATTTTCTATCCGAATCCATTCTATCGTCACTGACATCAGCCGGGCCATGTGGCCGACTGTCGTGACGGATGGAAGGCAGACAGCAAGCTTTATGGCAGCCTATGTCGACGCAGCGATCTGGAACTGGGCCGGCCATCGCTGGTGCCATCTGTTGGCCGACGACACCGACGAGTTGCATCGCTTTGCCGCGCATCTTGGCGTCAAGCGCTCATCCTACCAGGGGCCGCCCAAGACATCGGCGCCGCATTACGACATAACCGGCTTCGAGCGTGACCGTGCGGTGCGGCTCGGCGCCATCGAATGCAGCCGCGAGGAGATCGTCGCGGTCTTCCGGCGGGTGCGGGTGCCGAACGGCAAGATAAAGCGCTGACGGCAGCGCGCGGATCGTCGCACGCCGCACACAGGTCCCGCGGCCCTTGCGTTTATCGCGCATCCCCTCTATATGCGCGCTCATTCCACACACGGACTTTGGTGTCTGCCCGGGAGAAATCCGGCTGAAACCTCCGGTGGCGTTCGAGGACAAAGTCCAAAAATGCCTGTGTCCGTGGAGGCTAACCGGAAAGGAACTTTGAATGGCACTGCCTGATTTCAGCATGCGCCAGCTTTTGGAAGCTGGCATTCACTTCGGCCACCAGACCCATCGCTGGAACCCGAAAATGGCGCCCTACATCTATGGCGCCCGCAACAACATCCACATCATCGACCTCTCGCAGACGGTGCCTTTGCTGCACCAGGCGCTGAAGCAGGTTTCCGACACCGTCGCCAAGGGCGGCCGCGTGCTGTTCGTCGGCACCAAGCGCCAGGCGTCCGACATCGTCGCCGATGCGGCACAGCGTTCGGCCCAGTACTACGTCAACTCGCGTTGGCTCGGCGGCATGCTGACCAACTGGAAGACGATCTCGAATTCGATCCAGCGCCTGCGCAAGCTCGACGAGATGCTGGCCGGCGAGGCGCAAGGGTTGACCAAGAAGGAACGCCTGAACCTCGACCGCGAGCGCGAGAAGCTCGACAAGGCGCTGGGCGGCATCAAGGACATGGGCTCGACGCCCGACCTGATGTTCGTGATCGACACCAACAAGGAAGCGATCGCCATCCTCGAGGCCAAGCGCCTCGGCATTCCGGTCGTCGCCATCATCGATTCGAACTGCGATCCGGACAAGATCGACTTCCCGATCCCCGGCAATGACGACGCGGCCCGCGCCATCCAGCTCTATTGCGATCTGATCGCCAAAGCTGCGATCGACGGCATCGCCCGTCAGCAGGGCGCGCTCGGCGTCGACATCGGCGCTTCGATCGAAGCTCCCGTCGAACCCGCGCTCGACCCGGCTCCGGCCCCGGCTGCAGACGCTCCGGAAGCTTGATAATCGAAGGCCGGTTGCGGCCTTCATCTTTCTCATATTCTGGCACGCTAAACAGACGCACCATCGAATACCGATGGTGCGTCGGTGCATTTAAAACAAAGAGGCGACAATGAGCATTTCGGCTGCACAGGTCAAAGAACTCCGCGACTTGACCGGCGCGGGCATGATGGATTGCAAGGCGGCGTTGACCGAGACCAACGGCAACATGGAAGAGGCCGTCGACTGGCTGCGCAAGAAGGGTATCTCCAAGGCCGACAAGAAGGCTGGCCGCACCGCGGCTGAAGGTCTGATCGGCGTCGACAACGGCGTGCGCGAGGCTGCCGTCGTGGAAGTCAATTCCGAGACCGACTTCGTTGCCCGCAACGCCGCGTTTCAGGAAATCGTCGCCAATGTTGCCAAGGTTGCGCTGGCCTATGGCACGACGGAGGCTGTGGCCGCCGCAAAGTATCCGGGTTCCGACAAGTCGGTTGCCGACACCATCAAGGACGCTGTCGGCACCATCGGCGAAAACATGGGCTTCCGCCGCTCGGCCAAGCTCACCGTCCCGCACGGTGCTGTCGCCACCTACGTCCACAACGCAGTTGCCGATGGTCTTGGCAAGCTCGGCGTTCTGGTCGCGATCGAGACCACGGGCAATGAGCATGCCGCCAATGCCTTTGGCCGCCAGGTTGCCATGCATGTCGCCGCCACCAACCCGCTGGCGCTGACGGCCGAGCAGATCGATCCGGCTGCGGTCGAGCGCGAGAAGGCGATCTTCGCCGATCAGGCGCGCCAGTCCGGCAAGCCGGAAGCGATCATCGAAAAGATGGTCGAAGGCCGCCTACGCAAGTTCTATGAGGAAGTCGTGCTCCTGAAGCAGGCCTTCGTGCTCAATCCCGACATCACTGTCGAGCAGGCACTGAAGGATGCCGAGAAGGAAATCGGCGCTCCGGCCAAGATCTCCGCCTATCTGCGCTTTGCGCTCGGCGAAGGCATTGAAAAGGAAGAGACCGATTTCGCGGCGGAAGTCGCGGCTGCGGTGAAGAAATAATCCTTACAAATAGCCCCTGAAGGGGCTTCTCAGCTCAGGCAACTCGGCCGGGTGTCCGCAAGGATGCCCGGCCGATTTCTTGTGCGGTGTCGATAAAGGCCCTGAGCTTCGGCGCCATTGACGCCCGGCGCGGGAAATAGAGGAATAGCCCCGGTTCCTCGATCGCCGTCTGCGGCAGCACCTGGACCAGGCGGCCCGCGGCAAGATCGGCGCGCGCCAGCGGCTCGAAGACATAGGCAAGCCCGACGCCTGCAAGCGCAAGATCGATTGCTGCGAGCGAATCCGTCACGACAACGCTGCCCCGCGTCTCCATGGCGATGTCCTTGCCATCCTCGATCAGATCCCAGCGATAGAGCGCACCGGAGCGGACGAGCCGGTAGCCAATACAATTGTGGTTCGCCAAATCGGCAACGCTGCTGGGACGGCCGTGCCTTCCGATGTAAGCGGGCGAGGCGACAATGACGACGGAGAACGGCGGCGTCAGCCGGACCGCGACCATGTCCTGGGCGATCATCTCGCCAAGCCGGATGCCGGCATCGAAGCCTTCGCCGACGATATCAACCAGACCCTGGTCAGCGAAGACCTCCACCGTAACCTCCGGATAGCGCTCGGCCATCGCCGCGACCACCGGCGTCACCGCCAATGGTATGGCGATGTTGGAGGCGTTGATCCTGAGCAGGCCAGACGGCCTGCCTTTGACGCTGCGGATACGGTCCATCCGCTCGGCAATATCCTGGAGGGCCGGAGCCGCCGTTTCCACCAGCGCCTTGCCGGCCTCGGTGAGCGAAACGCTGCGCGTCGTCCGGGCGAACAAAGGCTGGCCGATCCGCTCTTCGACAATGCGCACCGCATGGCTGACTGCCGAAGGGCTCATGCCGAGTTCGGCGGCGGCAAGCGCGAACCCGCCGCGTCGGGCCACGGCGACGATCACAGGCAGGTGAGGGAGCAGGTCCCGGTCCATTCATGCATGATATCGCATGGTCCATGCGAACCATGCAATCTTATCGATGTCAGCCTGGCGGTCCAAATTGTCGGCAGCACATCGGCGACGGGCTGATGGCATCGAGGAGAAAGAACATGAATGCGTTGAAGCGTGTAACTTTCGCGGCAGGCATGGCGTTGGCGCCGATGGACGCCGGCGGGGCGGAGCCATCAGACTGGCGGGCGCTCGCAGACGAACGCGCGGTCATTCGCATTGCCGATGCCATCGACCGGGCCGTCGACGCCCAGGACTGGAAGCTTGCACGCAGCTATTTCGCGGATCGGGCCACTGCCGATTTCAGCAGCCTTTCCGGACAGCCGGCGGCCAACATCGCTTCCGACGACCTGATTGGCGCCTGGGCGGCCAACCTCAAGGGCAGCAAGACAAGCCTGCATCTGCGCACCAATCACCAGGTCGTTCTCGAAGGGGACACGGCGACTGTCCTGTCGACCGGCTATGCCTGGAACCGGATGGAAGGCAATGGCGACCCGCTTTGGGAGGTCTGGGGCACCTATGAGCATCACCTGACGCGTTTTGCGGATGGCTGGAAGGTCGATGGCTTTGCGTTCCGCATGACACACGAGCGCGGCAATCCCTGGGTCAAGACCACTCCGGGCCAGTGACGCTCGGGCATCTGTCACCAAGCATTGGAAGACGATTATGACCATGACCTACTACACTCTTGGCAACAGCGGCCTCAGGGTCAGCCGGCTGGCGCTGGGCACGATGACTTTCGGCACGGAATGGGGCTGGGGAGCCGACAGGGATACGGCGCGGGCGATGTTCGACGCCTATGTCGAGGCGGGCGGCAATTTCTTCGACACGGCGGATCTCTACACAGACGGCACGGCCGAAGCCTGGCTTGGCGAATTCATCGCCGAGCGCGGCTTGCGCGACATGGCGGTGATCGCCAGCAAGTTCACCATGAACATGCAGCCCGGCAATCCGAATGCCGGCGGCAATGGCCGCAAGAACATCATGCGGGCCGTCGATGCTTCGCTGAAACGGTTGGGGACCGACTATATCGATCTCTATCTCATGCATGTCTGGGACAGGCTGACCCCGGCCGAGGAGGTCATGCGCACGCTGGACGACCTGGTTCGGATGGGCAAGGTGCGCCATGTCGGCCTTTCGGATGTGCCCACCTGGTATGCGGGCCGCGCACAGGCGATCGCCGAATTGCGCGGATATGAGCCGGTTTCGGCGCTACAGCTCGAATATTCATTGGCCGAACGCGCAATCGAGAATGAGTTCGTGCCATTCGGCACGCGCCATGGCGCCGGCATCATGGTGTGGAGCCCGCTGGCCAGCGGACTGCTGAGCGGCAAGTATCGGCCGGCTCAGGCCGGAAACGCGGGCCGGCTCGACGGATTTCGCAACTCGACACATCCGGGTTTCCAAAAGTTCACGCAACGCAACTGGGCTATCGTGGCCGAACTCGAGAAGGTCGCATCCGAGATCGGCCGCAGCATGCCTCAGGTCGCGCTCAACTGGGTGGCGACGCAGCCGGGGATCGCGACCGTCATTCTCGGTGCGACGACGCTCAGCCAAATGCAGGACAATCTTGGCGCGCTGGATTTCGAGATTCCGAAAGCGCATCGCGACCGGCTGGAGAGGGTCAGCAGAACTCCAGCGCCGTTTCCCTATTCCTATTTCGGCGCGCAGATACAGGCGCGCGTCACCGGCGGCGCGACAACCGGCGACAAGCCCTCCAACTACGTGTCACCGGGGCTTATCGAAGGAGAGTCGGCCAGCGTGTCCACCAATTGATTGATGGGACAGGAAACCGGCGAATTTGCCGTTTGGGCGCCGCGTGACATCGCGGCGCCCTTCGTGTATCGGAACGCCATTGTTTCGAGGCGGCGCCTGCGCGAGGGTAGCCACCGGAACGCGCCACATGCAAATGAAGAGGCCCAGATGACGGTGAAGCCCCTCTACCGACGTGTCTTGTTGAAAGCGTCGGGCGAAGCATTGATGGGCGAGCAGCATTTCGGCATCGACGTTTCAGTGGTGGATCGCATCGCCGGCGACATCGCCGAGGCGCGTGCATTGGGCATCGAGGTCGGCGTCGTCATCGGCGGCGGCAACATCTTTCGCGGCGTGGCGGTTGCCTCCAAGGGCGGCGACCGTGTCACCGGCGACCACATGGGCATGCTTGCCACGGTGATCAACTCGCTGGCGCTGCGCACGTCGTTGAACAAGATCGGCGTCGACGCCGTGGTGCTTTCGGCGATCGCCATGCCCGAACTTTGCGAGAGCTTTTCGCAGCGCCAGGCGACTGCCTACATGAACCAGGGCAAGGTGGTGATCTTCGCCGGCGGCACCGGCAATCCGTTCTTCACCACTGATTCGGCCGCCGCCCTCCGCGCGGCTGAAATTGGCGCCGACGCACTGTTCAAGGGTACTCAGGTCGACGGCGTCTACTCGGCGGACCCGAAGAAGGACCCGAATGCGACGCGTTTCGAGCGCATCAGCCATGGCGAAGTCATAAATCGCGGCCTTTCCATCATGGATACTGCAGCGATTGCACTTGCGCGCGAAAACAACATTCCGATAATCGTCTATTCGATCCACGAAAAAGGTGGTTTCGGCGATATTCTGAGGGGCGGCGGCCGCTGCACGGTCGTCGCGGACGATTGATCGGCGGCCTGGCCCGAAGGGAAACCGGTTTTCGAAGGTCCGATTCGAAGACGGCCCCGAAGCAGTGAGCCCGCATTAGACGGGTCGAGGAGATAAAGATGAGTGGTGAGTACGACGATCTCAAGCGGCGCATGGATGGGGCCATCGCCGCGTTCAAGCATGATCTGGCTTCGCTGCGGACCGGTCGCGCCTCCAGCAATCTGCTCGATGCGATCCAGGTGCAGGCCTATGGCACCACCATGCCGATCAACCAGGTCGCCAACGTCTCGGTGCCGGAGCCGCGCATGATCTCGGTATCGGTATGGGACAAGTCGATGGTCGGCGCGGTCGACCGCGCGATCCGCGAATCCAATCTGGGTTTCAACCCGATCGTGGACGGCACCAACCTCAGGATTCCGCTTCCCGAACTCAACGAACAGCGACGCAAGGAACTGGTCAAGATCTCGCACACCTACGCCGAGAACGCCCGGGTCGCCGCGCGCCATGTGCGCCGCGACGGCATGGACTTCCTGAAGAAGGCGGAGAAGGACGGCGACATCAGCGAGGACGATCAGCGCAAGCGCTCGGACCAGGTTCAGAAACTTACCGACGAGACGATCAGCACCATCGACCACCTGCTTTCCGATAAGGAAGCTGAAATCATGCAGGTTTAGGGTCTTGGCCTCCGGCTGACCCGAAAGCGAGAACATGGCAACGCCCGCGCATGTCGCGATCATCATGGACGGAAACGGACGCTGGGCCAAGGCGCGCGGCTTGCCTCGTCTTGCGGGCCATCGTGCCGGCGTCGAGGCGCTGCGCAAGACGGTGCGCGCAGCACCCGGGCTCGGCATCTCCTACCTGACCGTCTACGCTTTCTCGTCGGAGAACTGGTCGCGGCCGAAATCCGAGGTCAGCGACCTGATGGGCCTTCTGAAAATGTTCATCCGCCGTGACCTTGCCGAACTGCACCAGAGCGGTGTGCGGGTTAGAATCATCGGCGACCGGGCAGGGCTGCAGCCCGATATCAGGGGACTGCTCGACGAGGCCGAAACGCTGACGGCTGCAAATGAATCTCTGACGCTGGTGATCGCCTTCAACTATGGCGGACGCGACGAGATCGTTCGCACGGCGCAAAAGCTCGCTTTGGCCGTGGCGCGTGGCGAACTCGACGCCGAGGCGATATCTGCCGAAAGCTTTGCCGTTGCGCTTGATACGCAAGGCATTCCCGACCCGGAACTGGTCATTCGCACCAGCGGCGAGCTTCGGCTGTCGAATTTCCTCCTGTGGCAGGCCGCCTATAGCGAGCTCGTCTTCCTGCCTTGCTACTGGCCCGACTTCAGCCGCGAACACCTTGCCGAGGCCTTGCGTGAATTTGCTGGCCGCGAACGCCGTTTCGGCGGACTTGGAGGCCAGGACGTCGCTTCGCGACCGGCCGCGGGATGAGCAATCTCCAGCTGCGTGTCGTTTCGGCGATCGTGCTCGCCATCATCACTCTCGGTTTGACCTGGATCGGCGGTCTGCCGTTCCGGCTGCTGTGCGCCGTAATATCGGCGGCGATCTTCTATGAATGGACCCGCATGTCGCGCCCGACCGGGGTCACGGGCCTGGGTTTCCTGCCGGAAGCATTGCTGGTCGTCTTCGTTGGCGCCTTGATCGGCGGCCTGGCCGCCTCCTGGCTGCTACCGCTTGTGGCGGCCATTGTTGCCGCAACGGCGATAGCCGCCTCGCTTCGCAAGACCGGACAATGGGATGCGAGCGGCCTCGCCTATGCCGCGGTTTCAGGCCTGTCGCTCGCCTTGCTGCGCGATGGCGATCGTTCGGGCCTCATTGCCATCCTGTTCCTGTTTGCGGTCGTCTGGGCCACCGATATCCTTGCCTATTTCGTTGGCCGTGCCGTTGGGGGGCCGAAACTGGCGCCCTCTATCTCGCCCGGCAAGACGCGCAGCGGCGCGCTCGGCGGTGCGCTCGGCGGCGTCGTCGCCGGGCTGGTCCTCGCCGTAGCTGCCGGTGTCGGCAATCTGGCATTGCTCGGCCTGGTGGCGCTCGTGCTGTCGATTGTCTCGCAGGCAGGCGACCTGTTTGAATCCTGGGTCAAGCGCCGCCATGGCCGCAAGGACTCAGGCGCGCTCATCCCGGGCCATGGCGGCGTCATGGATCGTGTCGATGGGCTTGTCGCAGCCGCATTCGCCCTATACGTCATCGGCTGGATTTCGGCGAACGCCGATCATCCGGCGCAGGGTCTGTTTCCCGTTTGAGTGGTGTCATTTCAGGTCCTTTGCGCGATGCGCCTTGGATTCGCCCGGATTGGTGTCACAGTCACGGCGCAGTCTGCGCCGTGGAAGAATTTGAGGGTTTGTCTTGAACGAGATTCTTCACGCGCTTTTCAGCACACAAGGCTTTGTCCTCGGCACGCTGGTGCCATTCCTCTTCGTGCTGACCGTGGTCGTGTTCGTCCACGAAATGGGCCATTACCTTGTCGGGCGCTGGTGCGGCATCGGCGTCAGGGCCTTCTCGATCGGCTTCGGCCCGGAACTCTTCGGCTTCAACGACAGCCACGGCACGCGCTGGAAACTGTGTGCGATACCGCTTGGCGGCTATGTCAAATTCGTCGGCGACATGAACGCCACATCGAGCCAGCCGACGTCGGAAGAAATTGAAAGGCTGACCGAGGAAGAGCGCAAGGTCGCCTTCCACACGCAGCCGATCTGGAAGCGCGCGGCAACGGTGGTGGCCGGACCGCTGTTCAATTTCCTGCTGACGATCGTCGTCTTTTCCGTGCTGTTCACCGCCTATGGCCGCTATGTCGCCGAGCCGATGGTGGCCGAGGTGACCGCCGACAGCCCGGCGGCGAAGGCCGGCATCCTTCCCGGCGACCGATTCGTCAGCGTCGACGGCAACAAGGTCGAAACCTTTGGCGACGTCCAACGCCTGGTCTCGGGCCGTGCGGACGACGCAATCACTTTCGTCATGCTGCGCGACGGCCGGGAGGTCACTGTGACCGCGGCACCGCGGCTGATGGAACAGGAAGACGCGCTCGGCAACAAGGTCAAGGTCGCTGTAATCGGTGTCGTCAACAACAAGGAACTCGGCCAGCCACGGCTCATCACCTACACGCCTGTTGGAGCTGTCGCGGCAGCGGTCGAGGAAACCGGTCACGTCATCCAGCGCACCGGCCAGTTCCTGCAGCGCTTTGTTGTCGGGCGCGAAGACAAATGTCAGCTGGGCGGCCCGGTGAAGATCGCCGACATGGCGGGCAGGGCTGCGAAACTGGGATTCGAATGGCTCGTGCAACTGGTTGCACTGCTATCCGTTGGCATCGGAATTCTGAACCTTTTGCCGATTCCCCCCCTCGACGGCGGTCACCTCTTGTTCTACGGGGTGGAGGCTGTCATTCGCCGTCCGGTGTCGGAACGGATGATGGAAATGGCCTATCGGGCCGGGTTGCTTCTGGTGCTGTGCTTCATGGGGTTCGTTTTTTGGAACGATCTGTTTGGGTGCTGAAATCATGAAGAAATTTGGCTTCTGCATGGACGCTGTTGAGACGCCGTTTACCATGCAAGGGGATATGAGTGACGCGAAAGCCACGCCGCAGGGTTAAGTAAATACAAATTAACCAGAAGCCTTGCGTGTAGGGAAAATCCGGTTAATACGGTAGGGGAAATTACCGCACGTCCGGTTTTCTCGCCGTGGGGACTACGAGAAAAGGTTATTAAGCCCGATGAAGGCAGCATCCAAGTTTCTAAGCGCCGCGTCCGCGGTGACCCTGTCCGCGGCCATGGTCGTGCCAGGCGCGCTCGCAGTGCAGTTCGTTGCCACATCGGCGGCTGAAGCCGCTGTCGTCAGCAGAGTCGAAGTAAGCGGCAACCAGCGTATCGACGCTGAGACCATCCGCAATTACATCACCATCAAGCCGGGCAAGGCTTTCTCCAGTTCCGATATCGACGGTGCGGTCAAGGCACTGTTTGGCACCGGCCTGTTTTCGGACGTGCAGATCAACCAGGTCGGCTCGACGCTGGTGGTCAAGGTTGCCGAGTATCAGGTTGTCAACCAGGTGCTGTTCCAGAACAACAAGAAGCTCAAGGACAATGCGCTCGCGGCGGCGGTGCAGCTGAAGCCGCGCGGAACGTTCTCGCAGGCGACGCTCGATGCCGACGTGGAATCGGTCAAGGCTGCCTACAAGCGCATTGGTCGCGACGACGTGACCGTGACCACGCAGGTCATGCAGCTTGGCGACAATCGCGTGAATGTGGTCTTCAACATTGCCGAAGGCGATCGCACGCAGATCGCGGCGATCAATTTCGTCGGCAACAGCGCCTATTCCAGCCGCCGCCTGTCGGATATCATCAACACCAAGCGTTCGTCCTGGGTTTCCTTCATCCTGCGCGACGACGTCTACGACGATGACAAGCTGCGCGCGGACCAGGAGCTGCTGCGCCGCTTCTACTACAATCACGGCTATGCCGACTTCCAGGTCGTGTCCGCCGTCGGCGAGCTCGACAGCGCGACGAACAAGTACACGGTCACCATCACCGTCCAGGAAGGCGACCGCTACACGTTCGGCGATGTCAGCGTCGAGAGCACGATCCCTGAAGTCGACGGCAAGTCGCTGGAATCGGTGATCGAGACCCACAAGGGTGACGTCTACAACGCCAAGAACGTCGAGGATTCCATCATCGCGCTGACCGAGAAGGTGGCCGGTTCCGGCTATGCCTTCGCGCAGGTCACGCCGCGCGGCGACCGCAATTTCGAGAACCACACCATTTCGGTGGTCTATACGATCGACCAGGGCACCAAGGCCTATATCGAGCGCATCGAGATCCGCGGCAACGATCGCACGCGTGACTATGTCATTCGCCGGGAGTTCGACGTCAGCGAAGGCGACGCCTTCAACCAGGTGCTCATCCAGCGCGCGAAGAAGCGCCTGGAAAACTTGAATTACTTTGAGAAAGTCGACATCTCGACCGTGCCTGGCTCGCAGCCCGACCAGGTCGTTCTGGTGGTCGACGTGGTTGAGAAATCGACCGGCGAGTTCTCGGTGGGTGCTGGTTATTCGACCGGTGGCGACACGGCCGGTCCGTCGGTCGAAGGCTCGGTGACCGAGCGCAACTTCCTCGGTCGCGGTCAGTTCATCAAGCTGTCTGCGGGCGGCGGCAAGAATTCACGCGACTACAGCCTGTCCTTCACCGAGCCTTATTTCCTCGGACGGCGCATCGCCGCCGGTTTCGACATCTATAAGTCGACGCGGGAATACAACAACAACTATGACAGCGATACCACGGGCGCGACGATCCGTTTCGGCCTGCCGATCACCGACAGCATCACGACCCAGTTGGCGTACAACATCTCGCAGGAAAAATATAAAGTTGACGATGGTTGCTTGACCGATGGGGTTTATATTCCTGGCAGCCCTTGCAATATCTCAACTGCAATCCTTGATGGCATCGATCAGAGCCCTTGGATCAAGTCGTCGGTCAGTCTCGGGCTGGTCTACAACACCATCGACGACATGAAGAACCCGCATGAGGGTATCTATGCCAACACAACCGTCGAAGTGGCCGGTCTTGGCGGCGATGCCAAGTTCGTGAAGATCACGGGACGCGGCAGCGTCTATCAGACGTTGTCCGAGTCGCTTGATCTTGTCGGCCTTATTTCGGGCGGCGCCGGCCATGTCGAGGGTTATGGCAGTGACGGCCTGCGTATCTTCGATCAGTTCCAGAGCACGGACCGCATGATCCGTGGCTTCGCCTATGGCGGTATCGGGCCTGTGGATCCTCTCACGGGTGACCATCTCGGCGGTACGACCTACTTCAATGCTTCTGCTGAAGCCCAGTTCCCGCTGCCAGTCGTTCCGGAAAGCTTCGGCCTTCGCGGAGCTGTGTTTGCTGACGCGGCGACTCTCTATGGCAGCAAGGTTACGAGCGTTGCTCAGGAGTCAACGGACATGCAGCTGCGTGCCTCTGTCGGCGTTGGTCTGATGTGGGCGTCGCCGTTCGGTCCGATCCGTATCGACTATGCGATCCCGGTCAAGAAGGAAGCGCGCGACGACGTGCAGGAATTCAACTTCGGCATATCGACCCGCTTCTGATCGGCGGCCAACGATGCTCTCGGGTCTTCAGGGTCCGGGAGAAATGTTCCGACCTAGCTGGATATAGCTTCTGGAATGACCGATCCGGTGTTCTTCGCGCCATCACGCCGGTATACGGCGGGCGAAGTCGCGAATCTGACCGGCTCGGTGCTTGTCGATTCCGGCCACTCCAATATTTCGATCGAAGCACTCGCGCCGGCCAGCGAGGGCGGCGAGAATGCGCTCGTCTTTGTCGACGGCAAGCGTAATTCCGCGCTGATGCCGTCGCTGCGGGCTGCCGCGGTGCTGTGCCCGGCGGAATTTGCCGGCAAGGCGCCGGCAAGCGTTGCCGTTCTCATTCATCCGCGTCCGCAACAGGCCTTCGCGCTGATCGGGCGTCTGCTGTTTCCGAGGGCAGCGACACCAGGGCCGATGACCAGTGAAACCGGCGTCTCGCCGCACGCTCATGTCGATGCGACCGCGCATGTCGAAGCCGGTGCCGTCATCGAGGCCGGCGCGGTTATCGGGCCAGGCGCTTCGATCGGCAGCGGTACTGTCATCGCCCCGAATGCGGTCATCGGACAATCCTGCCAGATCGGCCGCGACGGCTATGTCGGTCCGGGCGCCAGCATCCAGTATGCCTTGATCGGCAATCGCGTCATCATTCATGGCGGCGCCAGGATAGGCCAGGATGGTTTTGGCTTCGTCGGCGGGGCCAAGGGTCCCGAACGCGTGCCGCAGATCGGTCGTGTCGTTATCCAGGACGACGTCGAGATCGGCTCCAACACCACCGTCGATCGCGGCGCCATGTCCGATACGATCATCGGCCAAGGCACCAAGATCGACAATCTCGTGCAGATCGCCCATAACGTCCGCATCGGCCGCAATTGCATAATAGCCGGGCTTTCGGGTATTTCGGGTTCTGTGGTCGTGGGTGACAATGTCACCATGGGCGGCGGCGTAGGGCTTGCGGATCACCTGACCATAGGGACAGGGGCCAAGCTTGCCGCCAGAAGTGGATTTATGAGCAATGTCCCTGCAGGCGAGATCTGGGGCGGCTATCCGGCACAGCCGATGGCGGAAGCCATGCGGGAGATAGCCATGCTGCGCAAGCTCGCCAGGACCCGCAAACAGGGCGAGGGAGGCAATGGCTGACATGATCGCGTCGACGACGCTGGAAGCGGTCGACATCATGGGGCTGATGAAGCTCCTGCCGCACCGCTATCCGTTCCTGATGATCGATCGTATCGTCGACATCGATGGTGACGAATCCGCCATCGGCATCAAGAACGTGACCATAAACGAGCCGCATTTTCAGGGCCATTTCCCTGAGCAGCCGGTCATGCCGGGTGTGCTTATCGTTGAGGCGATGGCGCAGACGGCCGGCGCCATCTGTATCCGCAGCCTGGGTACCGAAAAGCCGTCGCTGGTCTATTTCCTGACCATCGACAACGCCAAATTCCGCAAACCGGTCGTTCCCGGCGACCAGTTGAAGATCTATGTCAAGAAAATCAAGAAACGCGGCAACCTGCTCAAATTCGCTTGTGAAGCCATGGTCGACGGCGCCAAGGCGGCCGAGGCCGAGATTTCAGCCATGATGGTCACCAGCGACTGACGATCGAGTGCTTATGAAAATCAAGACATCCATCCATGCTTCCTCCATTGTCGAGGAAGGCGCCAAAATCGGCCAAGGCGTGCGCATTGGGCCGTTCTGCCATGTCGGCGCCGATGTGGTGATCGGCGACGACGTCGAACTGGTCAGTCATGTCTCGGTGATGGGCGCGACGTCGATCGGCGCCTCGACCAAGGTCTACCCGATGGCGACATTGGGCGCGCCGCCGCAGAACACAAAGCACAAGGGCGGCCGAACCACCCTGGTCATCGGCAGGAACTGCACGATCCGCGAAGGCGTGACCATGCATCTCGGCACCGATTCCAGCCGCGGTGAGACGACGGTCGGCGACAACGGCAATTTCCTCGCCTACGCCCATATCGCCCATGATTGCGTCGTCGGCAACAATGCGACGTTCGCCAATGGCGCAACGCTGGGCGGCCACTGCGAGGTCGGTAACAATGTCTATATCGGCGGCTTGACCGCAGTGCATCAGTTTGTCCGCATCGGCGACAACGCCTTTCTGGGCGGCTGCTCCGCGATCGTCGGCGATGTGATCCCCTTTGCCATAGCGGTCGGCAACCGCGCCAGTTTGCGCGGTCTCAACATCATCGGGCTCAAGCGCTCCGGCTTGCCGAGGTCCGAAATCCTTGTGCTGCGCAAGGCTTACAGAATGATCTTCGATCGTTCCCGCACTGTTGGCGAGAACATCGAGTTCGCCAAGGCGGAGTTCGCGTCGTCGCCGACCGCCATGAAGATCATCGATTTCATCACCAGTCGCGGCAAGCGGCACTATGCTGTGCCGTCGCTCAAGGGCGGCGATGGCGACGATGTCGATGACGAAGACTGAGACAGCGGCAGCGCGTCTTGATCTTCCGCCGGGCTCCAGGGTCGGCATCATTGCCGGCGGCGGCAGTCTGCCGGTCGAGGTCGCGGCCGGTTCGGCTGAACAAGGCTATCCGCCCTTCGTCATCCTGATGGAAGGCGAGGTCGACCGCATCGCGGAGCTCTCCCGATACGATCATGAAAGCCTCGCTCTGGAAGGTATAGGCTCGCTGGTCCCATTGCTACGCCGGCACCGGATCACCCATCTGGTGCTTGCAGGCGAGATCAAGCGCCGACCGCGATTGCTTGCGCTGCGCCCCAGTCTCAGCCTGCTCGCGGTAATTCCGCTGGTCGTCATGGCGCTCGCGCGCGGCGACGATGGCCTGCTGAAGGTCTTGGCGAGGGGCCTCGAAGCCCGTGGAATAAAAGTTGTCGGCGCCCATGAAGTCGTGCCGAGCCTTGTCGCCGCCGAAGGCGTCCTGACCAACGCCGCGCCACAAAAGTCGGACTGGCGTGACATCGAGGCAGGCCTTGACGCAGCAAAGGCCATCGGGGCGCTGGACATCGGCCAGGCCGCGATCGCCATCGGTGGCCGGACCATTGCGCTGGAAGGCATCGAAGGAACAGCCGGATTGCTTGAGCGGGCAAAGCTTTTGCGCGGCCACGGCCGTATTGCGGGCAAGACCCGCGGCGTCCTGGTCAAGTGCGCCAAGCCTGGCCAGGAACTGCGAGCGGATCTTCCGTCCATCGGCCTGCAGACGGTCGAAGCAGCGCATGCAGCCGAGCTTGCCGGGATTGCCGTCGAGGCGGGACGTTCGCTGGTTCTCGAAGGTCCTGAAACCATCGCGCGCGCCAACGCACTCGGCCTGTTCGTCATTGGCCTGCCTGCCACGACGGAGCCGCACAGTGGCTGACAGGGCATTGAAGATCGCGATTGTTGCCGGCGAGGAGTCCGGCGACCTGCTCGGCGCCGACATAGTACGCTCGCTCAGGCAGGCGGCCGGGCGCGAGGTGCAACTCGTCGGCCTCGGCGGCCGTCATTTGCAGACGCTGGGACTGGTCTCGCCATTCGATGCCGGTGAGATCGCCCTCATGGGGTTCAGTGCCGTCCTGCGCGACCTTCCGCGCCTGATGCGGCGGATCAGCCAACTGGCCAAGACCGTTGCCGACGAAAAGCCGGATTGCCTCGTCACCATCGACAGTCCGGACTTTTCGTTGCGCGTCGCCAAAAAGGTGCGTGCGGCCAACCCGTCGATTCCGATCATCCACTATGTCTGCCCGAGCGTGTGGGCGTGGCGGCCGGGCAGGGCGGTCGCGATGAAGCCCTATGTCGACCACATCCTGTGCATCCTGCCTTTCGAGGTTAAGGAGTTGGAGCGGCTCGGCGGGCCATCGGGCACCTATGTTGGGCATCGCCTGACGCACGATGCGGGCTTGCTCGCTGCAGCCAAGGCGCAGGAGCTGCCGCGCGACCTTTCTCCTGATCGGGTCAAAACCCTGCTCGTCCTGCCCGGTTCGCGGCGTGGCGAGGTACGGCGGCTGCTCGACCCGTTCGGCGAGACGGTGTCGATCCTGCGCGCGCGCGGCCACCGCTTGCGGCTGCTGCTGCCGACCGTCCCGCATGTCGCCGACCTCGTCAAATCTTCCGTCAACCGCTGGGATGAAAAGCCTGAGATCATCGTCGATCCCCAGCGCAAATGGCAGGCTTTCGGCAAGGCCGATGCGGCGCTGATCGCGTCCGGGACGGTATCGCTGGAACTGGCGCTGGCCGGCGTGCCGATGATTTCCTGCTACAGGCTCGACCCGGTCGCGCGCATCTTGGCGCCGTACCTCGTTTCCGTCTGGTCGGCGCTGCTGCCCAATCTGATATCGGACCGAGCGCTTATTCCCGAATTCTACGACGGCTATATCAAGCCGAACAATCTTGCCCGGCAATTGGAGGCACTGTTCGCCGACAGCGGCATGCGTGCCTGGCAGAAGGATGGATTTGCAGAGATCAGGCGGCGCATGGCTACGGGTAGACCGTCCGGCGAGATCGCCGCGCAGGTGGTGATGCGGTATGTCAAGAGAGTGAGTAGTCAGTAATCAGCAGAAATGGCCGACTTCACTACTCACTACTCACTACTCACTATTTCCTAATTCACCGCTTGGCGATCGGCACGTAATCCCGCTCCGGTGCACCGGTATAGAGCTGGCGCGGGCGGCCAATCTTCTGGCGCGGATCCTCGATCATCTCTTTCCACTGGGCGATCCAGCCGACGGTGCGGGCGACCGCGAACAGCACGGTGAACATGGTGGTGGGGAAGCCCAGCGCCTTCAGCGTGATGCCGGAATAGAAGTCGACATTCGGGTAGAGCTTCTTCTCGATGAAATAGGAATCGGTCAGCGCGATCTTTTCCAGCTCCATGGCGATGTCGAGCAGCGGATCGTCCTTGATGCCGAGCTCGCCCAGAACCTCATGTGCCGTCTTCTGCATGATCTTGGCGCGCGGATCGTAGTTCTTGTAGACGCGGTGGCCGAAGCCCATCAAGCGGAACGGGTCGTCCTTGTCCTTGGCGCGGGCGATGAATTCCGGGATGTGATCGACATGGCCGATCTCGCCAAGCATGTTGAGCGCCGCTTCATTGGCGCCGCCATGCGCGGGTCCCCACAGGCAGGCTATGCCGGCGGCGATGCACGCAAACGGGTTGGCGCCCGACGAGCCGGCGAGGCGAACGGTCGAGGTCGAGGCATTTTGCTCGTGGTCGGCGTGCAGGATGAAGATGCGTTCCATGGCGCGCGCCAGCACCGGATTGATCTTGTATTCCTCGCAAGGCACGGCAAAGCACATATGCAGGAAGTTGGCGGCAAAGTTCAGCTCGTTCTTCGGGTAAATGAAGGGCTGGCCGATGTGGTATTTGTAGGCCATCGCCGCGATCGTCGGCATCTTGGCGATCAGCCGCATGGAGGCAACCATGCGCTGGTAGGGGTCGGAAATGTCGGTGGAGTCGTGATAAAAGGCCGACAGCGCGCCGACCACGCCGCACATCACCGCCATCGGATGCGCGTCGCGGCGGAAGCCGGTGAAAAAGCGCGACATCTGCTCATGCACCATGGTGTGGCGCGTCACGCGGTAATCGAAATCGTCCTTCTGCGCCTTGGTCGGCAATTCACCGTAGAGCAGGAGATAGCAGACCTCGAGGAAGTCGCCATGTTCGGCCAACTGGTCGATCGGATAGCCGCGGTGCAACAGGATGCCGGCGTCGCCGTCGATGAAGGTGATTTCGGACTCGCAGCTTGCCGTCGAGGTGAAGCCGGGATCGTAGGTGAAAGCGCCGGTGGTTGAGTAGAGCGAGGCGATGTCGATCACATCAGGCCCGACCGAACCGCTTCGCACCTTGAATTCATGGGTCTTGCCGGCGAATTCAAGCGTTGCGGTGGCCTCTTGGGTCTTGCCCAAATCCAGTTTTTTCGCAGCTTCGGTCATTGCAAACTCCTTCTTGTTTCCTCATGCCGGCAAAGGCAAATTTCGCAGAGCGACACGTCGAAAATCACCGCAATGCGCGTATTCGCCACCGCATTTCAGGAGGTGCGTGCCAGATTGGGCCAAGGCCTAATGTTGCACTGCGAAACCCGCCTTTCAATGCCAATCTTCTTGGGCCAGTTTGCTCCTAATCGATTTGATCTGAGATGCGCGCCAGGCTTTCCTCGCGGCCGAGCACGGCGAGCACATCGAACACGCCCGGCGAGGTGCTTTTGCCGGTCAAAGCGGCGCGCAAAGGCTGGGCCACCGCGCCGAGCTTGTGGCTGCCGGCCGCCGCCACCTCGCGGATCGCCGCCTCCGCCGAGGCGGCTGTCCAGTCATCCGCAAGCCCGTTCAAAGCTTCGTGAGCACTGCGCAGGATCTTGCGGGCGTCATCGGTGAGCAGAAGGGCCGCCTTGTCGTCGATCGGCAGCGGTCGCGTGGCAAACAGGAAGGCCGCGCCGTCGACGAGCTCCACCAGCGTCTTGGCGCGCTCCTTCAGGCCCGGAAGCGCTGCCAGCAACTGCGCCTTGGTGCTGTCGTTCAGGCGTGCGGCGATCGCCGGGCCACCTTCGAGGTAGGGCAGGGTGGCGATGAAGATGTCGAACAGTTCGGCATCGCTCATGCGGCGCATATGCGCGCCGTTGATTGCCTCCAGCTTGGCGAAGTCGAAGCGCGCCGCGCCCTTGTTGACGTCGCCGATGTCGAACCAGGAAATCATGTCCTTGATCGACATGATCTCGTCGTCGCCATGGCTCCAGCCGAGACGCGCCAGGTAGTTGAGCAGCGCCTCCGGCAGGTAGCCCATGGCGCGATAAGCCTCGACGCCAAGCGCGCCGTGCCGCTTCGATAGCTTGGCGCCATCGGCGCCGTGGATCAGCGGGATATGCGACATGGACGGCACGTCCCAGCCCATGGCGTTGTAGATGACGGTCTGGCGGGCGGCGTTGGTCAGATGGTCGTCGCCGCGGATGATGTGGGTGACGGCCATGTCATGATCGTCGACGACGACGGCATGCATGTAAGTGGGATTGCCGTCGGAACGCAGGATGATGAAGTCATCGAGATCCTTGTTAGGAAAGCGCACGTCGCCCTGGACCCGGTCATGGACGACGGTCTCGCCTTCGGTCGGCGCCTTGATGCGGATGGCGCCCTTGGCGCCTGCGGGTGCTTCTGAGGGGGCGCGGTCGCGCCAGCGGCCATCGTAGCGGGGTGGCAGCCCCTTGGCTCTGGCGGCCTCGCGCATGGCCTCCAGTTCGGCTGGCGTGGCGTAGCAATAATAGGCCTTGCCGATGCGCACGAGCTCCTCGGCCACCTCGCGGTGGCGGGGCGCACGCTCGAACTGCGACACCGGCTCGCCGTCCCAGCTCAGGCCAAGCCAGGAAAGCCCGTCGAGGATGGCAGCCGTCGCGGCTTCATTGGAGCGTTCGCGATCGGTGTCCTCGATGCGCAGCAGCATCGTGCCACCGGTGTGCTTTGCATACAGCCAGTTGAACAGCGCCGTGCGCGCGCCGCCTATGTGCAAATAGCCGGTGGGCGAAGGGGCAAAACGGGTGACGACCTTGTCGGACATGGAACTCTCGGAAACCATCTGAAGCGGGGTGCGGTCGCGCGGACTTTCGCGCTTTGCGCGTTCATGTAGCATAGGGTGTCGAGGGCGCAAGGGGCAGACCCGATGGCTGAACGAGGCTGGGGCTCGGATCAGGGCGAGGACGCTGCCATTGGCGTCAGCGAACGATCCCTGTTTGCGCCGCTGCCAGCCTCATTGCCGCCGCCGTCGCCCCTCGTGCCGGATCCCGGCAAGGTGCCCTTGCAAACGGGTGTCGCCGCCTCCGTTCCTGTTGCCGGAACCGGCAGGATCGTGCGCGTGCGCCGGCAGATCGGCCTGATATCACTGCCTCGCCTGCGCCACAGCGTGAACACGGCGGCGAGCCTGGAACTCGACCGGGGCGTGGCCTTCCTGCTGGTGCCGGTCTGCCTTGCGATCGGAGCGATCGGCTATTTTTCGCTGACGGCTGAACCCGACTTTGCGAGACCTGTCGCGGTTGTCATCCTGACGGGGATCTGTGCGCTGGTCTCGCGCTCATGGCCAAAGACCCATCTGTGTTTCATGGCGGCACTTTTGTGCGCCCTAGGACTGCTTGCTGCCAAGGTCGAGACGTGGCGTGCGGGCACACAAATGTTGGGCTCGGAAATCTCGACGCAGGTGACCGGCCGCGTCGTCTCGCTCGACCGGATGGAAACTGGCCGTATCCGGCTGACCATCGACGTAACATCGACCGCAAGACCGAAACTGCGCTATGCGCCGGAACGGGTGCGGCTTTCGGCACGCAAGATCCCGGCTGACGTGACCGCAGGCTCTCTCATCACCGGATATGCCAAGCTTTTGCCGCCGACCGGGCCGGTGCGGCCGGACAGCTATGATTTCTCCTTCGACAGCTATTTTGCCGGCATTGGCGGCAGCGGGTTCTTTCTCGGCAATCCCAAGCTTGTCGTCACCGATGATGGCGACATGCCGCTGTCGGCCCGAATTTCCTCCAGCGTGGAAAATGCCCGTGAAGGCATTGCCGACCATATCAGGGCGAGCGTCGGCGGCGCCGAAGGCGAGATCGCCGCGGCGCTGATCGTCGGCGTGCGCGCCGGCATTCCCGACGACATCAATGAGGCGATGCGACGTACCGGCATCTACCACATCATCTCCATTTCGGGACTGCACATGGCTCTGGTCGCCGGCACCATCATGGGGTTGCTGCGCGGCGCCTTCGCCTTGTTTCCCGATTTTTCCGCGCGTCGCCCGGTCAAGAAGTATGCCGCTGCCGCCGCACTGTTCTCGATCGCAGCCTACCTCGTCATCTCAGGTATCGTCGTCGCCGCCGAACGCAGCTTCATCATGCTGGCAGTGATGCTGATTGCAGTTCTGTTCGATCGAGCAGCACTCACCATGCGCAATCTGGCGATCTCGGCGATCGCCGTCATCGTGGTGTCGCCGCATGAGGTGGTCGGCCCGAGTTTTCAAATGTCTTTCGCCGCGACCGCGGCTCTGGTCGGCGCTTATGCCGGCTGGGCGGATCACCGCGCGGGAAAAGCAAGAACGCCGCCGCCGAAGCGATCCTTGCCCGGGTTCCTGACACGAAAATTCCTGCTGGCGGCAATTGGTCTGGCCATGACCTCGATCATCGCCGGCAGCGCCACGACGCTGTTTGCCATCTGGCATTTTCAGCGTGTGTCGCCGCTCAGCCTGTTCGCCAATCTCGCGGTTATGCCGATCGTCACCGTCGTCATGTTCCTGGCCGTCGCCAGCGCGCTGCTGATGCCTTTCGGATTGGATTGGCCAGCTCTCTACCTGATGGGCAAGGGCCTGACGATGATGATCGCCATATCGGGCTGGATCTCCGAGCGTTCGCCTGTCGATGGGGTCGGGCTGATTTCGCAACAGTCGGTCCTGCTGGTGGCCATTGCCCTGGTCATCGCGACGATGGCGACGACATGGCTGCGGCTCGCGGCTCTGCCATTCGCGTTGGCAGGCTTGCTGACCGTCTCGGATACGCGCACGCCCGATGTGCTGATCTCGGAAGACGCCCGGCTGGTGGCGTTGCCGATCGGTGGCGGTGAGCTTGCCGTCAGCCGGCAACGGCCGAACGAATTCACCGTCGACAACTGGAAACGCGCGCTGACATCGGAAACCATCGTCGTTCCGGAAGTGTTCGACAACAGCGATGGGCAATTCGACGTCGCGGATGCCGTTGAGCTACCGCCGGGATCGCCGTTCTATTGCTCCTCAGGCGTTTGCGTGGCCAGGCACATGTCCGGTGCGATCATTGCCTATGTCGAGGACCGCAAGGACACCTGGAAAGCCTGCGGCTTCGCCGAGCTGATCGTCGTCAACGATGCCACCGCCTATGACGCCTGTCACAACCCGCTGGTTCTCGTCATCACCAAGCGGCAACTGGCTCGCAAAGGCAGTGCCGCGGTCTTCTTCGATCGCCAATCGGCGACCACGCCGGCGACGATCAGCTTCGCGGTGGACAGCCCATATCGGCCCTGGCACACGCAACGCAAATACTCTCGCGAGGCGAGGGGGCTGGCCCCCTTCAAGAAACCCGAGAAGCCAGTGGTCAACCCACAGCCGTCTCAGTAGCGACGGATCAGGCCGACGAGCTTGCCTTGCACCTTGACCCTGTCCGGCCCGAAAATCCGTGTCTCATAGGCTGGATTGGCGGCTTCGAGGGCAATGGAGGCGCCCTTGCGGCGGAACCGCTTCAGCGTCGCTTCCTCTTCATCGACCAGCGCCACGATGATCTCGCCGGGGCTGGCCGTGTCGGCGTTACGGATGATAACGGTGTCGCCGTCGAAGATGCCGGCCTCGATCATCGAATCGCCCTTGACCTCCAGCGCATAGTGCGCGCCGCCCATGATCATGTCCGGCGGCACCGAAATCGAATGCGTCTGATGCTGGATGGCATCGATCGGCACGCCGGCGGCGATGCGACCCATGACCGGGATCGAAACGGCAGAGACCGCATCGTCGTCATTGCCGGGCGAAGGCATCCGCGAAGGCGCCGGCTTGATCTGCCGGCCAAGAGCACCACCCTGACCAAGACTGCCCTGGATGACGCTTGGCGAAAACTTCTTTGCCGCATTGAGGCCTGGCGCGATGGAGTCCGGCAGCCGCAGCACTTCCAGCGCGCGGGCCCGATTGGGCAGCCGGCGGATAAAGCCGCGCTCCTCAAGGGCCGTGATCAGCCGATGAATCCCGGATTTGGAGGCAAGGTCGAGCGCCTCCTTCATCTCGTCGAAGGATGGCGGAATGCCGCTCTCCTTCAGGCGTTCATGGATGAACATCAGCAGTTCATGTTGCTTGCGTGTCAGCATGGCGGCCCCCAGGTTCCCTGAAACCAGAATCGAAAAACAAACCCAGAACAAACACTATCTGTTCCAGTTGTGTTCTGCAACCGTTTAAAGTTTAATGAATTTGTTAAGGCTGCTGAAATTATTTGGCGCTTGCCAGCGGGTTACGATCGACGGGCGCCACCTTTGGCAATGCGCCTGCTCACATTGAAATTGTTATGGTTAATGACCTGTGGCTTATCCTCTACCAAAGCTTGGCATTATCCGTCGATCGACCTCGACAAGGGGCGATTGCAACCTTCGGGACGTTCGTTGGCCGTGAACGAAACGGAGCCAAAACGCCAACGTCAGTTGGGCATTTTGGCTGGAAATTCAGCTCTCCGTTATTTGCCAGGCAGTGAGGGCAGCGACGGCGGATCGCCGGGATCGGTGCGTCAGGTAACGGCTTCCTTGACGGCGAAACGCTGGTCCTTCCATGCACCCGTGCGCAGAATGTCTTCCAGAACCTCAACCGCCAGCCACACATCCTTGTAGCTGACATAGAGCGGCGTGAAGCCGAAACGGATGGTCGACGGTGCGCGGAAGTCACCGATCACCCCGCGCTCGATCAGCGCCCGCATGATTTGATAGCCGTGGTCGTGAAGGAACGACACCTGGCTGCCGCGCCTGGTCGCGTCGCGGGTGGTCTCCAGCGTGAGACCGTAGGCGCCGCACTTGGCTTCGACGAGCTGGATGAACAGTTCTGTCTGCGCGACGCTCTTCTTTCGCAATGCCGCCATGTCGACGTCGCTCCAGATGGCAAGCGCGCCTTTGAGCGCCCGCATCGACAGGACCGGTTGCGTACCGCACAGCAAACGGCGGATGCCGGTGCCGGCAACATAACCCCGTTCGAAGGCAAAGGGCCGCGCATGGCCCCACCAGCCGCTGAGCGGCTGGCTGATATCGCCGTGGTGGCGCTGCGCGGCATAGATGAAGGCCGGCGCGCCCGGACCGCCGTTGAGGTACTTGTACGTGCAGCCGACAGCGAAATCGGCATTTGCCTGATCGAGCTCGACGGGCAGGGCGCCGGCGGTGTGGCAGAGATCCCAGACGATCAACGCTCCGGCCGTATGAGCCCTGCGCGTCAGCGCCGCCATGTCGCGCAGTTCACCCGATTTGTAATTGACGTGGTTGACCAGCACCACCGCCACGTTTTCGTCGATCAACTCTTCGATGGTCGGCGCGTCGACGCCCGCGAGGCGCAGCAGGACGCCATCCCGGGTCGAGGCCACGCCTTCGGCGATGTACAGGTCGGTGGGAAAACTGTCACCTTCGGCGACGATGGCTGACCGGCCGGGCCGCATCTCCATCGCTGCGTGCAGCACCTTGTAGATGTTGGTCGATGTCGTGTCGCAGACAACGGTCTGGCCGGCCGCGGCTCCTATCAGGCGTCCGAGTTGGTCGCCGAGTTCGATCGGCATCTCGAACCATCCGGCCGTGTTCCAGGCTCGGATAAGATCTCGGGCCCATTCCTGCGTCGCCGCCTGCTGCAGCTCGCCGAAAACGGCATGAGATGCTGCCCCCAGTGAATTGCCGTCGAGATAGATCACCCCCTCCGGCAGAATGAAACGGTCGCGCATGGCCCGCAGCGGATCCGTGGCATCCATCGCTTCGACTGCGGCGAGATCAGGAATTCCACTCATGGTCAGTCCCCGGTTGTTCGCGAAGGGTTTCCGCCACAGAGCGTCCCTTCGGTGAGCCTGTTCTCATTTCGATGATGTCAGAGCCGGGTGCGGACCGTCCACAGCTCCGGAAACAGCACGACCTCGAGCATTTTCTTCAGATACGAAGCGCCCGACGTGCCGCCGGTGCCGCGCTTCAGACCGATGATGCGCTCCACCGTGGTGACGTGGTTGAAGCGCCAGCGGCGGAAATAATCCTCGAAGTCGACCAGCTTCTCGGCCAGTTCGTAGAACATCCAGTAGCGCTGCGGATCGCGGTAGATAGTCTGCCAGGCGACCAGGACCTCTTCATTCTCGGTTCGCGTCTCACGCCAGTCCGTGCGCCTGGCATCGGCACCGATGTCGAATCCGTTGCGCGCCAAAAGCAGCAGCGCTTCGTCGTAGAGCGATGGCTCGGCCAGGATGGCTTCCAGCTTTCCGCTGAGGTCAGGCCGATGCTTGTGAGGGCCGAGCATGGCCAGGTTGCGGTTGCCGGCCATGAACTCGATGGCGCGATACTGCCAGGACTGGAAACCCGAGGACTGGCCGAGCGCGTCGCGAAACTCGGTATATTCGCTGGGCGTCATCGTCCGCAGCACATCCCAGGCATTGTTCAGCTGCTCGAAGATGCGCGCGACTCGCGACAGCATCTTGAAGCTCGGCTCGAGCCGGTCGGCGCGGATCGAGCGGATCGCGGCGCCAATCTCGTGCAAAGCGAGCTTCATCCACAGTTCCGAGGTCTGGTGCTGGATGATGAACAGCATCTCGTCATGCGCCGACGACAGCGGCGTCTGCGCCTCCAGCACTTTCTCCAGGTGCAGATAGTCGCTGTACGACATGCGCTCGTTGAACGACATCTGTGCGCCTTCGGACGCCGGATCGTAGGGCTCGCTCAATTGACTTTCTCCGTGCGCAGCCGGAAGCGCTGGATCTTGCCGGTCTGGGTCTTGGGCAAAGCAGCAATGAATTTCACCGATCGCGGGTATTTGTAGGGCGCGATCGTCGCCTTGACATGGTCCTGCAGGCGCTTGGTGGTCAATGCGTCAGGCGCCACGCCCTGCACCAGCACGACATGCGCCTCGACGATCTGGCCGCGCTCGGCGTCCTCGGCGCCGATCACCGCGCATTCGGCGACGTCGGGATGTGACAGAAGTGCGGCCTCGACCTCGGGGCCGGCAATGTTGTAGCCGGCGCTGACGATCATATCGTCGGAGCGCGCGGCGAAATGGAAGAAGCCGTCCTCGTCCTGCGTGAAGGTGTCGCCGGTGATGTTCCAGCCGTCGCGCACGTAGTCCTTCTGCCTGATATCGGCCATGTAGCGGCAGCCGGTCGGGCCGCGCACCGCCAGCCTGCCGGTCGCGCCGCGCGGTACTTCGCGCATCTCGTCGTCGACGATGCGCGCCTCGTAGCCGCCGACCGGCTTGCCGGTCGACGCGGGCTTCATGTCGCCAAAGCGGTTGGAGATGAAGATGTGCAGCATTTCGGTGGCGCCGATGCCGTCGAGGATCGGCTTGCCGGTCTTTTGCGTCCACTCTTCGAAAACCGGAGCGGGCAAGGTTTCGCCGGCTGAAACGGCAACCCGCAGCGAAGACAAATCGGCACCTTCATACATGGCCTTCAGCATGGCGCGGTAGGCAGTCGGTGCGGTGAAGGAGATCGTGGCTTTGTAGGTCTCGATGATGTGGATCATGTTGGGTGGCGTCGCCTGCTCCAGCAGCGTCGCCGCCGCACCGAAGCGCAGGGGAAAGATAGCGAGCCCGCCAAGGCCGAAGGTGAAGGCCAGCGGCGGCGAGCCGACGAAGATGTCGTCCGGCGTCACCTCCAGGATTTCGCGGGCATAGGCGTCGGCGATGATCAGGAGGTCGCGGTGGAAATGCATCGTCGCCTTCGGCACGCCTGTCGTGCCCGAGGTGAAGCCGAGCAGCGCGACATCGTCGCAGCCGGTGTTGACGGCGGTGAATGTCACCGGCTTGTCGAGAGCGGCACGATCGAGCTCGGCATCATGGTTGGCGGTGCCGTCGAAGCCTATGACCTGTTTGAGGAAGGTGCTGTCCTTGGCGCAGGCGGTCATCTCGTCCATCAGCCTGGTGTCGCAGAGCGCGACGGTGATTTCCGCCTTGTCGACGATCTTGGCCAGTTCGCCGGCGCGCAGCATAGGCATGGTGTTGACGACCACGGCGCCGACCTTGGTGGCAGCCAGCCAGCAGGCGACCATGGCGGGGTTGTTGGCCGAGCGGATCAGCACCCGGTTGCCGGGCTCGACGCCATAATTCTCGACCAGCGCGTGGGCGAGCCTGTTCGTCCAGTCGGACAGTTCCTTGTAGGTGCGGCGGCGGCCATTGCCGATCAGGGCTGTGCGGTCGCCGAGGCCCTTCTCGACCAGCCGGTCGGTCAGTTCGACACCGGCGTTGAGGCGTTCGGGATAGTCGAAGCCGTCGAGCAGTATATCGGGCCATTGCTCCGGCGGCGGCAGGTGATCGCGCGTGAACGTGTCGATATGCGCTGAAGGCCCAAGCATGTCGCCGCTCTCCCGTCTGCTGCCTGGCCAGTGCGCAATGCGCCTTGGCTGGATGTGGTGGATCCTAAGGTCCTGCTCTGAGGAGGCTTCGTGCTGCCCATCACGCCTGCTCGGAGATGCGCGTCCGAAAGGGTGAACATCTGCACGTGAGGGCAGCACAGCAGACCTCCCATTGTCGGCTGTTCGTACGGGCAGGATCGCACCAGTCGAAATTTGTTTCAAGCCTAAAATGTTTTGCCCTGGAGCATTGACGCATGGCGTGGCGCTGGCCATTGCTAGCGCAACAGCGATGCCGTTTTGGGGGAGGGCGCAGATGTTCGAACGTCACATCGTCGATTGGGATGATGCCTATGCCAACGGCGCGAACATCGCCGGCAGCGACCGTTGGCCAGCCGCCTGGGCGGAGCCAGCGGCAGCATTCCGCGATGCGCTCTCGGCAGAGAGCCGGGCACGGCTCGACATCGCCTATGGCGACGGGTCGCGCAATCGGCTCGATCTTTTCCTTCCCAAGGCCGCGCCCAAAGGACTGGTGGTGATTATCCATGGCGGTTACTGGCTGGAGACCGACAAGAGCTTGTGGTCGCATCTCGCCAAGGGCGCGGTCGGCAGCGGCTTCGCCGTTGCGATGCCCTCCTACACGCTGTGCCCGGACATACGCATCGCAGGCATCGTCCGGGAAGTCGGGGCGGCGATTGGCAAGGCAGCGGCAATGGTTGACGGACCGCTGATGCTGACCGGACATTCGGCCGGCGGCCATCTCGCCACCCGGATGGTGACGACAACCACGCCTCTGGCGCCGGATGTGGCGCGGCGCATACGCCATGTCGTTTCGATTTCAGGTCTACACGATTTGCGTCCGCTCATGCGCACCGGCATGAACAAGGACCTGGCAATCGACGAAGAGGAGGCGCTGGCTGAAAGCCCAGCCCTGCTGCGCCCGATGGATGGCGCCCGCGTCACCTGCTGGGCCGGCGGCGGTGAGCGCGCCGAGTTCCTGCGCCAGAATGCGTTGCTTGCCAACATCTGGACCGGCCTTGGCGCCACCACCAGCACCGTGGTCGAGCCCGACCGGCATCACTACGACATTGTCGACGGCCTTACCGATCCGGCGCATCCGCTGACGCAGAGCTTGATCTCGAGCTAGAGCCGAGATCACTTTCTCGCCTGTTATGAACGGCTTGCCTGGAATTCCTCAGCGCAGCATCAAAACGCTGCAAGCCTCGCCCGCGGCTGCTGCAGGGGCAAACGGCGCCCGCACGATCAGCCCGTTGGCGTCGGCCAGCATTCTCAGCATCGAGGAATCCTGAATGCCGAACGGCGTCGCCACCAGCGCGCCGTCATCTTCCCTGACCACGGCTCGGACATAGTCCTGGCGCAAATCATTGGCCGGCATTGCGGCACCCAGTCGCGCTGGGCGAATGTCCTGGCGATGGTTGCGGCCGCCGAGCCGCGCCAGCAGCGGCTTCAGGAACAGTTGCGAGCAGACCAGGCTTGCCACCGGGTTGCCGGGCAGGCCGATGCACCTGATATCGCCGAGGCGGCCGAACATCAGCGGCTTGCCGGGGCGCATGGCGATCTTCCAGAAGCCGAGCGTCATGCCTTCGCCGGTCAGTACGTCGTGGATCAGGTCGTGATCGCCGACCGAGGCGCCACCAAGCGTCACGATGACATCCGCACCGGCCGCCACCGCTTTTTGCACCAGTTCGGCGATGGCCTCCTTGCGATCGGCGGCAATGCCGAGATCGAGCGCGCGGGCGCCGACCGAGTGTGCGGTGGCAGCGACGCCATAGGCATTGGACGAGATGATCTGGTCCGGGCCGAGATTACTGCCCGGCGGCAGCAATTCGTCGCCGGTGGCGATGATGGCAACAAGCGGTCGTCTTACCACCTTGACCTGGGGATGGTTGGCCGATGCTGCCAGCGACAGTGCCGCCGGGTCGAGCAAACGGCCTCTTTCGAGCAGCACATCGCCTGTTGAAAAATCGAGCCCGATGCGGCGGATATTGCGCCATTGCGCCGTCGGCTCGGTCACTTCGATTTCGCCGCCGCCGAGGTCGTGGACATTCTCCTGGATGACGATGGTGTCGGCGCCTTCGGGCAGCGGAGCGCCGGTGAAGATACGCACCGCTTGTCGCTGGCCGACCGTGCCGTCAAAGCCGCGCCCGGCAGGCGCCATGCCGATTACCGATAGTTTCGATGGTACCGACGCCACGTCGGCGGCTCGAGCGGCATAGCCATCCATGGCGGAAGCGTTGAAAGGTGGCTGGGTACGGAGTGCCACGACCGGTTCCGCCAGAACACGATCCACCGCCTCGAACAGAGGAACGCTTTCGCCGGCTAGAGGTGCCGCACCATCGAGCAGGCGTTCAAGCGCCTCCGCGATAGGAACCAGCGCCATCAGGAGCTCGCCTTGTAGTCACCCGACTTGCCGCCGGTCTTTTCGACCAGGCGGATGCCGGTGATGACCATGGCGCGGTCTACTGCTTTGGCCATGTCGTAGATGGTCAGGCAGGCTACCGAAGCGGCCGTCAGCGCTTCCATCTCGACGCCCGTCTTGCCGGTGACGCGCGCCAGCGCGGTGACCTTCAGGCCCGGCAATGCATGGTCGGGCTCGATGTCGACGGAAACCTTGGTCAGCAGCAGCGGATGGCAGAGCGGGATCAGATCATGCGTCTTCTTCGCGGCCATGATGCCGGCGATGCGCGCGGTGCCGAGCACGTCGCCCTTCTTGGCGTTGCCGGCGAGGATCATCTTCAGCGTCTCGGGCTGCATCGCGACAAAGCCTTCGGCGATCGCCGTGCGCGTTGTTTCTTCCTTGTCGCCGACATCGACCATGTTGGCCTCGCCCTGCGCGCCGAGATGGGTCAGGCCTGATACCATCGTCAGATAGCCTCGGCCAAAGCCTTGCCTGTCAGAAGCAGGCGCGTCGCGGTGGTGACGTCCTGTTGCCGCATCAGGCTCTCGCCGACAAGAAAAGTGCCGATGTCGCTCTTTTGCAGCCTGAGGCAGTCGTCATGCGAGAAAATACCGCTCTCGCTGACCAGCAGGCGGCCGCCCGGCACCATGGGTGCCAGCCGCTCCGACGTTTTAAGGCTGGTTTCAAATGTTCTCAGATTGCGGTTGTTGATGCCGATCAGCCGCGACGACAGTTTTAGCGCGCGCAGCGTCTCGGACTCATCATGCACCTCGATCAGCGCATCCATGCCGAGTTCGAATGCCGTTGCCTCAAGCTCGCTCGCTAGGGCGTCGTCGACGCTGGCCATGATGATCAGGATGGCATCCGCGCCCCAGGCGCGGGCTTCGTAGACCTGATAGGGATCGAACAGGAAATCCTTGCGCAGCGCCGGCAGCGCGACGGCGGCTCGCGCCCGGGTGAGAAATTCCGGCGCGCCCTGGAAGGACGGTGCGTCGGTCAGCACCGAAAGACAGGCAGCACCACCCTTGGCATAGGCCTGCGCCAGCGCCGGCGGATCGAAATCGGCGCGGATCAGCCCCTTGGACGGGCTTGCCTTCTTGATCTCGGCAATCAGCGCAAAGGCGCCGGATTTGCGCTTTGCTTCGAGCGCGGCAAGAAAGCCGCGCGGTGCGTCTGCGTCCTTGGCTCGCGCCTTGATTTCGGCCAGCGGCACACGTGCCTTTGCCGCCGCGATCTCGTCGCGCTTGTAGGCCTCGATCTTGCGAAGAATGTCAGACACGTTTTATCCGTTCGAAATCTCGACCAGCCTGTCGAGCACTTGCAGGGCCCGGCCGCTGTCGATGGCTTGCGCGGCGAGCGCGATGCCGTCGGCAAGCGTCGTCGCCTTGCCCGCCACCACCAGGCCGGCGCCGGCATTCATCAGCACGGTGTCGCGATAGGCGCCGGCAGCGCCGCCCAGCATATCGCGCAAGGCTTTGGCATTGTAGTCCGCATCGCCGCCACGCAGTTCGTCCTTGCTGTGGCGCGGCAACCCAACCGCTTCAGGCGTCAGGGTGAAGCTGCGGATCTCGCCGCCGATCAGTTCGGCGACCTGCGTCTCGCCGGTGGTGGTGATCTCGTCATAGCCGTCGCCATGAGCAACCCAGGCATGCTCCGCACCTAGTGCCTTCAGCGTCTCGGCAACCGGCAGGATCCATTCCGGCAGGAACACACCGACCAGCTGCCGCTTGACGCCAGCTGGATTGGAGAGCGGCCCGAGCAGGTTGAAGATGGTGCGGGTGCCGAGTTCGACGCGGGTCGGGCCGACATGTTTCATCGCTGGATGGTGCGCTGGCGCGAACATGAAACCAACGCCAGCCTCGTGGATGCAGCGGCCGATGAATTCGGGCGAGATGTCGATCTTGACGCCGAGCGCAACCAGCACGTCGGCGGCTCCTGTCAGCGAGGACAGGCCACGATTGCCGTGCTTGGCAACCGGCACACCACTGCCGGCGATGACAAAGGCCGATCCCGTGGAAATATTGACGCTGTGGGAATTGTCCCCGCCGGTGCCGACGATATCGATGGCGCCGTCCGGCGCGTCGACTTGCAGCATCTTGGCCCGCATGGTGGCGACGGCGCCGGAAATCTCGCTCACCGTCTCGCCTCGCACGCGCAGCGCCATCAGGAAACCGCCGATCTGGCCGGGGGTCGCATCACCCGACATGATGATGTCGAAGGCCTCGCGCGCTTCCTCGAAGGAAAGCGCGCTACCGGTCGCGATCTTGGCGATATGGGTTTTCAGCGCGCTCATCTTGTCGAGGCTTGGGCGACGGCGGCCTGGTCGACGCGAACGTCGTACTGCGTCTGCAACTGCGCCACCAATTGGTCGAGCAGGTCGTCCGACATGCCGGAGGTGAAGGATTTCTGTGCGTCATCCGGCACCGAGCTGGCATCGGCCCCGGCGGGCTCGAACACTTCGGCGACCTTGTACAGGATCTGCCCGTCGCCGGTAGGCGAGGGGATCAGGCCGGTACCGCCTTCGCCGACTCCGAACATCGCTGCGGCACCTTCCTTGCCGAAATCGACATCGTCAGCCTCGCGCTTGACACCGCGCTTGGTCTGCTTTTCCAGCTTCAGTTCGCTGGCAATGACATCGAGCGTTGCGCCGGCCTTGAGCCGCTTTTCCAGCTCGTCAGCCTTGGCGGCGAGCCGCTTGCTTGTTTCCGCCGCCGTCCAGTCGGCCACGACTTTCTGACGAACCTCATCCAGCGTGCGGTCGCGAGCCGGCGTGATGGACGCCACCTCATAGAAGACGAAGCCGTTGTCGGCTGTGGTCAAGGCATCGTTTTCCGTGTTGGGTTCGGCGTCGAAGACGGCTTTGATCAGCTCCGGCGATTGCGGCAGGTCCTTGACGATGCTTGCATCTGGCCGCAGTCCACTGCGATCGATGGCATCGATGGTGACGACCTTCAGCTTCAGCTTGGCCGCGGCGTCGGCCAGCGAACTGCCGGCGGCGCGGGTGTCATCGTAATTGTCGCGCACGTCCAGAAGGATGCGGCTTGCCTCGCCCAGCGCCAGATCCTTGCGGATCTGGTCGGACACCTCGGCCAGCGGCTTCACCACTTCGGGCTTGATCTCGGTGACACGCAGCAGCACCGGACCGAAGGCGCCCTGCACGACCTGGCTGACTTCATTGGCGTTAAGCGCGAAGGCGGCGTCGGCGACCGCCTTGTCGGCGATCTTGTCCTTGGCAAGCGTGCCGAGCAACGTGTCGGCCGGGGTCTTGCCTTCCGCCGTGACCAGCTTGTCGAAAGTGGCGCCTGCCTTGAGCGAATCGAGCGCGGCCTTGGCCGCATCCGGCGTCTTGAACACGAGTTGCTCGATGGTACGCAATTCCGGCGTGGTGTAACGCGCCTTGTTCTTGTTGTAATCGTCGCTGACCTGTTGGTCGGTGACGGCGGTCGGATCCATGATGTCGACCGGCTCGAGGCGGACATAGGAGAATTTGCGGTATTCGGGTGCCGCATATGTCTTCTTGTTGGCTTCGAAATAGGCCGAAAGCACGCTATCGGATGGCGCCGCGATCGGCTCGACGAGTGCCTTGGGCAGCGTCAAATAGTCGATGGTGCGGTCTTCGCCGCGATAGAGCGCAACTGCCTTGAAGAAAGTGTCCGGAGCCTTGAGGCCGTCCGAGACCGCCTCGACAATCTGCTGGCGCACCGCCACCTGAGCACGGTTCTTCAAATAGTCCTCGGGTCGCATGCCAATCTGCTGCAGCATATATTCGAACGTTCTGCGATCGAACTGGCCGCCCGGGCCTTTGAAGGCCGGGTCTTCGCGTGTCAGCTCGGCCAGCCGGTCTTTGGAAAGTCCGAGGCCCAGCTTGCGGGCCTGTTCATCGAGAACGGCACCCGAGACGAGCTGCGCCAGCACCTGGTTATCGACACCGAGCGCCTTTGCCTGTTCGTGGCTGAGACGTTGGCCGAACTGCTGCGACATGACGGCGAGCTGGCGATCATAGGCGAGACGGTATTCGTTGATCGACACTTTGGTGCCGCCAGCGGTTATCACCGAATCATGGCCGGCCAAACCGCCCATCAGCCGTCCGGAAACGCCCCAGACCAAAAAGCTGAGCACCAGCAGCACCAACAGCCCCTTCGCGACCCAGGTGCCTGCCGCGCTTCTCAATATACCAAGCATTTTTACTTCCGATTTATGCGCATTTTCGCATGCGCCGAGTCTGAAACAAGCGCAATAGCGCCCTTCCGGCCCACTGTCGATTGCTTTGTGGCCTGATTTTGGTAGTGAGGGCCAGAGCCCCGATATCATCCGGAGAAGCAAACCCATGACGCCAGGAATTCGCCCGCTCGTCGCCGGCAACTGGAAAATGAACGGCACCAGCGCCTCCCTCAACGAGCTCAGGATGATCGGCAACGGCTTCATGAGTGGGCTTGACGCGGAGACCGAAGCGCTGGTTTGCGTTCCCGCAACCCTGCTTGCCCACGCCGCCGAGATCCTGTCGCGCACGCCGGTGCATGCCGGCGGCGAAGATTGCCACACCAAGGAGAGCGGCGCCTACACCGGCTGCATCTCGGCGGAAATGCTCAGGGATGCCGGTGCGAGCCATGTCATCGTCGGCCATTCCGAATGCCGCGAGCAACGCGGCGAGGATGACGCCACTGTCCAGGCCAAGGCATCCGCCGCATGGCGTGCCGGGCTTGTTGCCATCATTTGCGTCGGCGAAACGCATGAGCAGCGTGAAGCGGGCGCCACGCTGGACGTGCTGTCGCGGCAGGTCGAGGGCTCGGTCCCGCCAAGCGCCACCCCGTCCAACACCATCATTGCCTATGAGCCGGTATGGGCGATCGGCACCGGCCTGACGCCGACGGCGGCCGACGTCGCTGCGGCACACGCACATATCCGCGAAAAGCTGTCGGAAAAGCTCGGCGGCGTCGCGGCGAAGGTGCGCATTCTCTATGGCGGCTCGGTCAAGCCCTCCAACGCGGTCGAACTGCTCGGCGTCAGGAATGTCGACGGCGCGCTGGTTGGCGGCGCCAGCCTGAAAGCGGCGGACTTTCTCGGCATCGCCGAGGCCTATCGCAATATTGCTTGAAGACATTTTCCCTGCCGGACAGGGCTTCCGGTGCACGAAATCGTTGCAAAGGACGGGTTGCTTCCCATATTCCGGCCACGGGCTTGGAAATGCCGTCAAAGCATTGTATTGAGCCGCCTCCAATTCACCGGTCGTGTCCGCGGCCGGGCAAGGCCTTGCCAGGATAAACTATGGAAACCGTACTGATCGTCATCCATCTCATGGTCGTGCTCGCCCTTGTCGGCGTGGTGCTGCTGCAGCGTTCCGAAGGCGGTGGCCTCGGCATCGGTGGCGGGTCCGGCTTCATGACCGCGCGTGGTGCGGCCAATGCGCTGACGCGTGCGACGGCGATCCTGGCGGCTGCCTTCTTCGCCACCTCCTTGACCCTGTCGATCGTCGCCCGCTACGGCGAAAAGCCGATCGATATCCTGGACCGCGTGCCGGCGACCTCGGACGGCGCCGGCAAAGGCGTGCTCAACCAGTTGCCTGGAACCACAACTCCGGCGCCCGCGGGCACCACCACGCCGACGCCGCCTTCCGGCAACGATGCTTCGGCTCCTGCGACTGCCCCGGCCACTGCGCCTGCCGCCGGCTCGACGCCGCCGGCGACCAACGGCACGGCTCCCGCCGCACCGGCGACCCCGCAGGTTCCAAACCAGTAGTCCTCGGTGCCTGAACCGCGATCTGTGGTCGTTTGAACACAGTCGCGGCAAATGCAGCGAGATCACGAAGATTCGACGGGGTGAGGCATGGCCCCACGCTTGAGGCGGCCGCGCTTATTCGACTATAGATTGCACGCGGCATTTCCGGCGCCCTTGGGGGCGCTGGGCGACGCCGTGGCAACAAGCATAGAACGATCGGATCTTCGCCATGCAGCTTCGCAGCTTCATTTTCCTGGGACTTTGCGCCGCACTCGGCGTGAGTTCCCCCGCTTTCGCAGGCGTTCCGGCCAATATGGCCGCACAGCCTTCGGCTGAAACAACTTCTGCCATCAACGTCGCCGTCAAGAGTGATGCGTCGCAATTGAAGCTTCTCAAGAAGAAGAAAAACCCGACGCCCGACGACCTCGCCCAGATCAAGAAGATCGAGGCCAAGATCGTTGCCGACAAGGAAGCCGCCAAAGCCAAGGCGCTCGAAGCCAGGAAGCTGGCAATGCGCGAGGCGGCAAAGGCCAAGGCCGACGCGGAACGGCAGGCGTTCCTTGCCAAGAAGGGCAAGAGCGCGCCGGCAACCGAGGTGGCCGATGCCAAGCCGGCCAAGAAGCAGGCTGCCAAGATCATCGAGCCTATCGAACCGATAGCGCCGATCCAGTCGGCCGAGCCGCTTCCGGCGGAGGCCATGAACGTCGCCCTGACCGGCAACAATGGCGAACTGCGCAGCGAAGTCATCGGCCAGAAGAAGCCGAGCGGCGGCGGCCTGTTCGCCGGCCTTTTCGGCGGGACGTCGTCCGGCTCCTCGATAAGCTATCTTCCCGAGACGCGGGCTCTCGATCAGGCTCTCGCCAAGAGGGAGGCCAAGAAGCAGTTCAAGGTGAAGCCGGAATTCGTGCCGCAGGACGTGGAATTCACTGGTTACGATGCCGGCACCATCGTCATCGACACCAGCGCGCGGCGCCTTTACCTCGTCGAATCATCTTCCACCGCGCGGCGCTACGCCATTGCGGTCGGTCGCGAGGGCCTGCAGTTCAAGGGCACGGTCGCGGTCGGTGACAAGCAGGAATGGCCGCGCTGGATCCCGACGCTGGACATGCAGAAGCGCGAGCCGAAGCATTACGGCCAGTATAAGGACGGCATGCCTGGCGGTGGCCAGAATCCGCTCGGCGCCCGCGCCATCTATCTCTATGACGGCAAGAAGGACACGCATCTGCGCATCCACGGCACCATCGCGCCGCAGTCGATCGGAACCAGCGCCTCTAATGGCTGCTTCCGCATGATCAACGAGCACGTCATGGACCTCTACAGCCGCGTCAGGGTTGGCACCAAGGTCGTCATCATCTGACGTTTTCGTCATCCTGCCGAAAGGGCCGGCTCAGCCGGCCCTTTTGTTTTGCCCTGTTCACGATCCGAGCGCCTTCTTGGGAAAAAACCTTCGCGGTGGTTTTTTCTCTGGCGGAATCAATCCGGCCGCGTTAAGCGATGACTCCCATGGCGCGATATGTATTCATCACAGGCGGCGTGGTTTCCTCACTTGGAAAAGGCATTGCCGCAGCGGCCCTTGGGGCTCTCCTGCAGGCGCGAGGCTATCGCGCACGCATCAAAAAACTCGATCCCTATCTCAATGTCGATCCGGGGACGATGTCGCCGTACCAGCATGGCGAGGTTTTCGTCACCGACGATGGTGCGGAAACCGATCTTGATCTTGGCCATTACGAGCGCTTCACAGGCCGCTCCGCCAACCAGCAGGACAACATCACCACCGGCCGCATCTACAAGAACATCATCGAGCGCGAGCGGCGCGGCGACTATCTCGGCGCCACCGTGCAGGTCATCCCCCACGTCACCGACGAGATCAAGAATTTCGTCCTCAACGGCAATGACGACTATGATTTCGTGCTGTGCGAGATCGGCGGCACGGTCGGCGATATCGAGGCGATGCCGTTCCTGGAGGCTATACGCCAGCTCGGCAACGACTTGCCGCGCAACAATGCCGTCTACGTGCATCTGACGCTGATGCCCTATATCCCGACGGCCGGTGAGCTGAAGACCAAGCCGACTCAGCATTCGGTCAAGGAACTGCGCGGCATCGGCATCGCGCCCGACATCCTGCTGGTCCGCGCCGACCGCGCTATCCCCAAGGAAGAGCGCAGAAAACTGTCGCTGTTCTGCAATGTGCGCGAAAGCGCCGTGATCCAGGCGCTCGACGTGCCGCATATCTACGACGTGCCGATGGCCTATCACAAGGAAGGGCTCGATTCGGAAGTCCTGGCCGCCTTCGGCATCGATCCGGCGCCGAAGCCGCGTATGGAGCCGTGGCAGGCGGTGTCCAACCGCATCCACAATCCGGAAGGCGAGGTGACCATCGCCGTTGTCGGCAAATATACCGGCCTCAAGGACGCCTACAAATCGCTGATCGAGGCGCTGTCGCATGGCGGCCTGGCCAATCACGTCAAGGTCAAGCTCGACTGGATCGAATCGGAGATCTTCGAAAAGGAGGATCCGACGCCGTGGCTGGAAAAGGTGCATGGCATCCTGGTTCCCGGCGGCTTTGGGGAGCGCGGCTCGGAAGGCAAAATCCTGGCGGCGAAGTTCGCGCGTGAGCGAAAAGTGCCGTATTTCGGCATCTGCTTCGGCATGCAGATGGCCTGCATCGAGGCGGCGCGGTCGCTGGCCGGCGTCGAGCATGCGTCTTCGACCGAGTTTGGTCCGACCGAGGAACCGGTCGTCGGCCTGATGACCGAATGGCTGAAAGGCAACATGCTGGAGAAGCGCCGCGAAACCGGCGATCTCGGCGGCACGATGCGGCTCGGCGCCTATCAGGCCGAGCTCGCCAAGGGCTCCAAGATCGCCGAGATCTACGGCGACACTCAGATTTCCGAGCGCCATCGCCACCGCTACGAGGTCAATGTCGACTACAAGGAGCGGCTTGAGGATTGCGGCCTGGTGTTCGCCGGCATGTCGCCCGACGGCGTGCTGCCGGAAACGGTCGAATACCCGGACCATCCCTGGTTCATCGGCGTGCAGTATCATCCGGAACTGAAAAGCCGGCCGCTCGACCCGCATCCGCTGTTCGCCAGTTTCATCGAGGCAGCGGTGGAGCAGAGCCGGCTGGTGTAGGCCGGTCGGCCATGCAGACCTATGTCGCGCTGCTTTACAGCATCATTCTGGGCGAGGGCCGCCGGGTCGTCATGGCCGATCTCAAGGCCATGGCGGAAGATCTCGGGCTGAAGAACCCGCGCACCCTGGTGGCGACCGGAAATCTGGTCTTCGAGGCGCCGGCAACTGATATTGCCGACCTTGAACAGCGGCTGGAGGCAGCCTTCGAAAAAACCTTCGGCCGCCATGTCGACATCATCGTGCGTGGTGCCAAGGACTGGCTGAAGCTTGCCGCCGGCAATCCGTTCCCGGCCGATTCGGCCAAAGCAGGCGATCAGGTGGCCGTACGGGTGATGCGCAAGCCTGCGCCCGTGGAGGCCGTGACGGGGCTCCAGGCCTATGCCGGCGAGGATGAAAAAGTGACTTCGGTCGGCGGCGACATCTGGGTCGTCTTTTCGCGCGAGAGGCCAAGCTCGCGGCTGCTTGCGGCGATGAATCACAAGCGCATGGGCACGGGCACGTCGCGCAACTGGAACACGGTGCGCAGATTGGCCGAGATGCTCGGGTAGGTTTTGGGGCGGCTCTCGCCGCCCCAAAATTCACCTTGTCAGGCCTTCGCGGTCCTGGCGCCGGCGCCCAAAGCGGCGGTGCGCAGCACGTAGTAGATGATGCCGGCGATCGCCACGCCGAAGAACCAGCCATAGACACCCCACCAGGACGGCAGCCAGTTGGTGAAGTTGGGCACGATCGACGAGAAGATGGCGCCGATGCCGGCGGCGATGAAGGCGTTGACGTGCCAGCCGCCCTGGAAGCGGAATTCGCCATCTTCGCGATAAAGCGCCTCGACGTCGACCTCACCCTTCCGGATCAGGTAGTAGTCGACCATCATCACCCCGAAGATCGGCCCCATCGTCGCGCCGATGATGTTGACGAAGGAAGCCGCACTGCCTTCCCATGGGGCGAAGGGATAGAGCAGCAGGGCGATCACGGCCGCGATATAGCCGCCCTTCTTGAAGTCGATCTGCCTTGGAAAGACATTGGAGAAGTCGAAGGCCGGCGAGACGAAGTTCGCCACCACGTTGATGCCAAGCGTCGCAACTGCAAAGGTCAGGGCAGCAAGCGCCGCCAGGAACCAGCTGTCGAATTTCGCCGAGATCTGGTCGGGATGCAGCAGCACCTCGCCATAGACGTCAAAGGCGGCAATGGTGGTGACGCCGGCCACCAGCGAAAACAGGATCAGGTTGATCGGCAGGCCCCAGATGTTGCCCTTGCGCAGCGATGCCTTGTCAGGCGCGTAACGGGCGAAATCGCAGAAATTGAGATAGAGCGCCGAGAAATAGGTGACCCAGATCGCGGCCACCGCAAACAGCGAGGTCCAGGAGCCAGGCGTGCCGGGCACGCCCGCATCCTTGGTCTTGTCCAGCAGCACGTCCATGGGGATGTCGCTGGTGAAGGCAAATCGTCCGGATTTGACACAGAGATAGATCGCCAGGATCAGCATCATCACCCAGACAGCGGGGCCGGCCCAGTCCTGGAATCGGCGGACCGTTTCCATGCCGTTCTGGATGATCGGCAATTGCAGCCCCCAGATGACCACGAAGCAGATCACCTCCAGGCCGGTATGACCGAGGAAGTGCGTGCTGGCGTTGAAATCGGCGAACCATTGCGTGCGGATCAGCAGCGCCACGATCGCGCCCGAGGCGGCGGCAGTCTGCGCGCCGTACCAGAAGCAGGCAACGATGGCGCGCACCAGCGCCGGTATGTTGGCGCCCCAGATGCCGAAAGAGGCGCGGGCAAGCACGGGGTAGGGCACGCCCGTCTTCACGCCGGCATAGCCGACCATGTTCATCAGCGCGTAGATGATCAGCGAGCCGATGCCTATGGCGATGATGAAATTGACGAAGCCGCCGCAGAACAGGAACAGACTGGCGGCAAGATAGTAGCCCCAAAGGCTGTGGACGTCCGACGTCCAGACGTTGAAGATCGAGAATGGTCCCCAGTTTCGAACTTTGGCCGGAGCCAAATCCTCGTTGTACAGATCAGGTGAAGCACCCTGTATCGTCATGGCAATGTTCCCCTTTTGCAGCACGCGCCCTCACGCGTTGGCCGCGTGCAGGTTAAGCCTGCCGCAGGGGAACCGACAAGCAACCTATTTGCCGGCTTTGGCCTTAAAGATATTCAATGAGAACTGCGATTATCGATGCACGGCGATGGTGGGTCATCGCTGAACCACGGATGAGTCGAGGTTCGACGCGGGGATTCCAATCTGAAGCGGTGGCTCCCGACATCTTCGGTTGGGGGGCATCTAAGCGATTGCCATCACCTGCTTGTGATCCGCGACTTCGGCGAGCAGCCAATCCTGAAACAGACCGGTGCCTGGCTTGTTGCCGATGCTGCGACGCTGATGCAGGTAAATGCCGGCCGGATAGGTGTGGCGGGCACGGAACGGCGCGACCAGCTTGCCTTGCTGCAGAAAATCTTGCGCCATCATCGTGTCCGCAAGCGCTATTCCGGCGCCATTGATCGCTTCGCGCATGATCAAGGTGCAATCATCCAGTGTTGTGCTGGATTTTGGCGTCGTTTCCAGAACGCCTTCCTGCTCCAGCCAACGCTTCCATCTCATGGTTTCGCATTCATGGATCAGATGATGATTGACCAGATCGGCCGGCGATCGCAGCGGCACAGGCCCCTCCAGAAGCGAAGGCGCACAGACCGGCGTCAAAAGCAGCGGGATCAGCAGCGTCAGAGCCGGGCCGGCCTTGTAGACGAACTCGTCGACAATGGCCAAATCGAAGTTGGCGCGCTTGCCTGAAGTGGAGATCTCCAGATCCACCGACGGATGCAACCGGCGAAAGTTCGGCAACCGGTCCGCCAGCCAAAGGTTCAGAACGGTGGGCACGCACAAGACCCGAACACGTTGGGTCTTGCCGTGGCGCGACCCCTCGGAGAGGCTGACGTCGTCGGTGGCGCGCCAGATCGCTTCGAACGCCTCCGAGAGGCTGCGCGCATAGTAGGAGCCCCTTATGGTTGGCGTTATCTGGCGAAAACCGCGTTCGAACAGGTCCTGGCCAAGATTTCGTTCAAGCGCGCGGATGTGCCGGCTGACAGCCGAGGGTGTCAGATGCAGTTCTTCCGCCGCGTCCTTGACGCTGCCGAGGCGAGCGGCGGCCTCGAAAGCGCGCATGCCATTGAGTGAGGGAAGGGCCATTGGCCGATCATGAATTGTCAGTTGAGTTTTTGTCAATCGACATGGGCAGAATTCGCGTTTGATCGCCTGCCCTGTTAGGAGATACCCAGAAGACAAGAGCAATTAAGTCGTCTCAAGAAAGCGACTATTTGGGGACCGGCATTATACCACGAACGGCGGAGACCGGCTTGACCAGTCTCCACCGGGGTGAGCGAAGCGTTGCTCGCTACCCGGCTGGTATTGCCGCAATTGGAGAGAGCGCCAGCCTATGCCTCAATCGCCAGCGCCGGTTTTCGAGACCGCGGACGAGATTTCCTCGGAAGCCTCCGTCGTCGTGATCTTGCAAACTGCACTAACAGGCTTCGGCCCGCGGGCAGCCGCCTTTGATGCCGAGATGGGCGGGATTCTCTCTCGTGCATGCTCCGACCCGGCCGCCTTGATCGAATCCGGCAGCTGCATCGATCTTATTGCCCCGCAGTCCGTATCGACCAAGCGCGTGGTCATTCTAGCTCTGGGCAAAGCTGAAGCCGTAACCACCCTGTCACTGGCGCGCGCCGGCGGTCTGCTTGCCGCGCATCTCGAGGGCAAGGGGGAATGCGCGCCCACCCTGGTCCTGGACCCGATCGCCGGCGTTGACCTGCCCGGCGCCGAAATCCTGGCGCGTGTCGCGCTTGGCATGCGGCTGCGCCGCTATCGTTTCGACATGCGCAACCGGCGGCAAGGGGCGGGAGCGGATCGAACCTTGCGGGTGAAACTGGTAGGGGCTCGCGGCCCGGATCTGACAGCGGCGCTGGCGCGGATCAATGCCATCGCCGACGGCGTCGAATATGCACGCACCCTGGTCAACCTGCCGCCGAACCACCTCCATCCCGACAATTTCCACGATCATCTTGAGCCCCTGCGTGAAGCCGGCATCGACATCGAAATGCTTGATGCCGCGCAACTGAAGGAGCTCGGCATGAACGCGCTTCTTGCTGTTGGATCGGGCTCGGCGCGCCCGCCGCGGGTCGCTGTCCTGCGCTACCGGGGCAAGGGTGCTCCCGCCCAACCACTCGCTTTCGTCGGCAAGGGCGTCTGCTTCGATTCGGGCGGCCTCTGCATCAAGGGCGGAGCGCAGATGTTCGACATGAAAGCCGACATGGGCGGGGCGGCCGCTGTGGTCGGCCTGCTGATCGCGCTCGCCCGGCAAGGCAGCCCGGTACACGTTGTCGGTGTTCTCGGCATCGCGGAGAACATGCCATCCGGCACGGCGCTCAAACCGCGCGACATCATCACGACGGCGTCCGGACAGACAGTGGAAGTGTTCGACACGGATGCGGAGGGACGCCTGCTTCTGGCCGACTGCCTCCACTATGCAGCCACGCGCTTCAACCCTTTAGTGATCGTCGATCTGGCAACGCTGACCTATTCGGTGACGCGTGGGTTGGGGTCGATATTCGCCGGCCTGTTCAGCACCGACGATGCCATCGCGTCACAGATGATCGCGGCCGGAGAAACGGTCGGCGAGCGGTTCTGGCGGCTGCCGCTCGATCGGGCCTACGACGAGGGCCTGCAATCGCCGTTCGCGGACCTGCGGCATCATGCCAAGGATATGGAAGATGGCGATGCTCCCTATGCCGCAGCCTTCCTGCGCCATTTCACGGAAGATCGCCCCTGGGTGCATCTCGACATCGCCAGCAAGGAACTGACCGACTCCGATCGGCCGCTCGGCAGGCAAGGTGCCACGGCATTTGGCGTGCAGATGCTGGAAGAGTGGGTGCAGGTCACCCGTAACATGAGTTAGGCGCCTGCCGCCGCGGACGATAAAAGTACCTTCAATCGCACTGGGAATTGGGATGTCATCTGAGATCATCGGCATGGAAGGACGGGCCACTTTCGGCGCCTACGAGACCTGGTATCGGGTCAGTGGCGAACTCGGCGGCGAAAAGGCGCCTGTGGTGATCCTGCATGGCGGCCCGGGCGTCGCCCACAATTATGTCGATGCCTACAAGCTTCTTGCGCGAAGGGATCGCGCCGTCATCCACTACGACCAGTTGGGCTGCGGCAATTCCACCTTGCTGCCTGAGAAAGGCGCCGATTTCTGGACACCCCGGCTGTTCATCGACGAGCTTGAAAACCTCGTCGACCACCTCGGCATTCGGACAGGCTTCCACGTGCTCGGCCAGAGCTGGGGCGGCATGCTGGGCGCGGAATATGCCGTGACGCGGCCGCAAGGCCTGAAATCGCTGACCATAGCCAACTCACCGGCGTCCATGAAACTGTGGGTCGAAGAGGCCAACCGGTTGCGTGCGGATCTGCCCGCGGATGTGCAGGAGACCCTGACCCGACACGAACAGGCCGGCACGACGGACGATGCGGCTTACCAGGCTGCGACGATGGTGTTCTACGAGCGGCATGTCTGCCGGGTCGTGCCTTTCCCGCCCGAAGTCACGGAAAGTTTCGCCCAGGTCGTGCGCAATCCGACCGTCTATAATCTGATGAATGGGCCAAACGAGTTCCATGTCATCGGAACGCTGAGGAACTGGAGCATCGTCGAGCGCCTGCCGGCCATCGATGTTCCCACACTGATCATCTCCGGACGTCACGACGAGGCCACGCCCGCGACCGTGCAGCCCTACAAGGACGGCATCAAGGGGTCTCGCTGGGAGATATTCGAGCATTCCAGCCACATGCCGCATGTCGAAGAGCAAGATGCGTGCATGCGGGTGGTGGGAGACTTCCTGGACCACAACGATAACTGAAAAAAGGGGAATCAAGACATGAAGAAACTGCTTCTGGCGGCAACAGCCGCGGCATTGCTGGCCGGTACATGGCTGGCCCCGGCACAGGCCGAATATCTCAAGGAGCACCGAGGCGGCACCATCCGCCTGCTGGCCCGCTCCGCGGCCGGAACGCTCGATCCGCACATCAATTACACGGACCAGGGCTGGCAGATGTACCAGCCGATCTATGACGGCCTGGTGGCCTTCCGCAAGGCCGAGGGCATGGACGGCTTCACCATCGTCCCCGATCTGGCCGAGGCCCTGCCGCAGGTCAGCAATGACGGCAAGACCTTCACCTTCAAGGTGCGCAAGGGCATCAAGTTCTCCAGCGGCCAGGATCTTGGCGTAAAGGACGTCGTCGCTTCTTTCCAGCGCATATTCAAGGTTTCCGGACCCACCTCCGGCACGTTCTATGCCGGCATCGTCGGTGCGGACAAATGCCTGGCCGACACCAAGGGCTGCACGCTGGAAGGCGGCGTTGTCGGCGACGAAGCGGCCGGCACCATCACCATCAACATCACCAAGCCGGATGCCGAGCTGCTCTACAAGCTTGCCTTGCCGCATGCCGTGGTCCTGCCGGCGGACACGCCCGCTGAAGACATGGGTTCCAAGCCCATTCCCAGCACCGGCGCGTACATGATCTCCGCCTTCGACCCGAACAAGGGCATGACGGTTTCCCGCAACCCCAATTTCAAGCAGTGGAGCGAAGAAGCCCAGCCGGACGGCTATCCGGATGTCGTCCAATATGATTTCGGCCTGTCCGAAGAGGCAGCCGTCACCGCGATCCAGAACGGCGAAGCGGACTGGATGTTCGACGCTCTGCCGAGCGACCGCCTGGGCGAACTGGGCAGCAAGTCCATGGACCAGCTGCACATCTCGCCGCTTTCGGCTTGGTGGTACGCGCCGCTGAACAACCGTCTCGCACCCTTCGACAACGAAAAAGCCCGCCAGGCCGTTGCCTATGCGATCGATCGCAACACGCTGGTCAAGCTGTTCGGCGGCAAGGTGCTGGCCTCGCCGGTCTGCCAGGTCCTGCCTCCGGACTTCCCCGGGCATGAAGACTATTGTCCCTTCACCAAGAACCCGGGCGCCAAATGGTCGGCTCCTGATCTCGACAAGGCAAAGCAGCTCGTTGAGGACTCCGGCACCAAGGGCCAGAAGGTGACGATCATCGTCGAGGACACCGCCATTTCGCGCTCCATCGGCGTCTATCTGCAGAGCGTGCTGACCAGCATCGGCTATGTCGCCGACGTCAAGCCGATCTCGTCGAACATCCAGTTCACCTACATCCAGAACACCAACAACAAGGTGCAGATGTCCGTCACCCAGTGGTACAAGGACTATCCGGCGGCTTCGGACTTCCTGAACATCCTGTTCAGCTGCGCCTCCTTCCGCGAAGGTTCGGACGCCTCGATCAACATCGCCGGCTTCTGCGACAAGGAAATCGACGCCAAGATGCAAAAGGCATTGGACCTCGGCGTCACCGATCAGAAAGCCGCCGATAAAATGTGGGCTGAAATCGACAGGCAAGTCACCGACAAGGCACCTGCGGTCGGCCTCTTCACGCCGAAGCGGCTAGACTTCGTCAGCAAACGTCTTGGCAATTTCAAGTTCAACAGGCAGTTCAACTGGATGATCACCCAATCCTGGGTACAGTAATGGCCTGGGTGCAGTAACGAACCGCGGAGGGGCACGTCCGTGTCGAACGTAGCTGTCGCCGCGCCGCGCAAGACGCGAGGGCCCTGGGCCGTCGCGTTTGCGAAGCTGGCAAGGGACAGGGCCGCCATGGCGTCGCTGGCCGTGTTCCTCCTCATCGTCCTTGCCTGCCTCAGTGCGCCTCTTTATGCGAAATGGGCAGGCGTGGACCCCTTCGCCTCGACGCTCGACGCCGTCATCCAGATCGACGGCGTCGACGTTCCGGTGATGGAACAATCGACGGAGGGGCTCGGGCTTGGCTACACACCGCTCGGCCCGACCTGGCGGCTGGGCAATTATTTCCTCGGCGCCGACAGCCAGGGGCGCGATGTCATGGCCAGGATGCTCTATGGCGGGCTGAGCTCGTTGCTGATCTCCGGAGCAGCCACCATCTTCACCCTGATCCTGGGCACGGCGGCGGGATTGATCGCCGGCTATTTCGGCGGCGTCACCGACACGGTGCTGTCGCGCTTCCTCGACATACTGTGGGCGTTCCCGATCTATCTCCTAGCGATTTCGCTCTCCATCGTGACCATCGCGCATGGCATCACGATTGGACCGATCCAGATCGAGTCCGGCAGCCTGTGGCTGCCTGTCATCATCATCGGTATTGTCTACGTGCCCTATGTGGCTCGTCCGATACGCGGGCAGGTTCTGGCACTGCGCAAAAGCGAATTCGTGCTCGCCGCGATCAATCTGGGCGTACCGGGATGGCGCATCCTGTGGCGCGACATCCTGCCCAACGTCACCACCACGCTGATCGTCTTCGTGCCGCTGATGATGGCGCTGAACATGCTGACGGAATCGGCCCTTTCCTTCCTTTCGATCGGCGTGCAGCCGCCGGCCGCGAGCTGGGGCACCATTATCCAGGACGGACAGGCGCTGCTCTACACCAGGCCACTGGTGGCGCTGGTGCCGGGCCTGGCGATCGCGGTTTCCGTCATGGCGCTCAATGTCTTCGGCGACGGTCTGCGCGACGCGCTCGACCCGCGCTCCAAGGTTCGGCTGGGGCGCGACTGATGATCTACGCAATCCTGCGCCGGTTCGGCCAGATGCTGTTCGTGATGTTCGGCATCTCGGTCATCGTCTTCCTGATTTTCTTCGCAACGCCGGGCTCCGATCCGGCGGCGCGCATCGCCGGCCGCAATGCATCGCCCGAAGTGCTGGAGGCGGTACGCCACAGCTTCGGCTTCGACCGGCCGCTCTACGTGCAATATGTGACGATGATGGAGAAGATCTTCGTCACCGGCGATCTGACCTCCTTCGTCAATCGTGGCTGGAAGGTGGTGCCGGCGGTCATGGATTCGATCCCGGTCACGCTCTCGCTGGTGTTCGGAGCGGCGATCCTGTGGGTGGTCGTCTCCATCATCATCGGCATCGCCGCCGCCGCCACGCGCGGCAGCTGGCTGGATAAGCTGCTGATGGCGCTAGGGCTGCTCGGTATTTCGATGCCGGTGTACTGGCTGGGCGAGGTGATGAACCTGATCACCCAGAGCCGCTACCACGACAGCTGGGCGTTCTCCTGGGTGCCGCCGCTCGGCTACAAGAACTTCTCCGACGATCCAAAGGGCTGGTTCCTGACCCTGGTCATTCCGTGGATCACGCTGTCCATTCTCTACATCGGCATTTATGGGCGCGTGCTGCGCGCGGCGATCATCGAATCCCTGCAGGAGGACTATATCCGTACGGCCCGGGCCAAGGGCCTGTCGGAGACCCGCATCCTGCTGCGCCATGCCTTGCGCACGTCGCTCATCGCCTTCGTCACCCTGTTCGGCCTGGATTTCGGTGCGCTGGTCGGAGGCTCGGCCCTGCTGACGGAGGTGGTGTTCGGGCTGCACGGCATCGGCAAGCTCACTTATGACGCGCTGCAGAATCTCGATCTGCCGATGATCATGGCAACGGTGATGTACGCTTCGATGTTCGTGGTTGTTGCCAATGCGGTCGTCGATTTCGTCTACATCCTTCTCGATCCGCGCCTGAGGACATCATGATACTGTCGGTGCGCGACCTCAGAGTATCCTTCCGCACAAATGATGGCCTGGTGCGGGCCATCGATGGCGTTTCCTTCGACCTCGAGGAGAGCGAGATCCTCGGCGTCGTCGGTGAGTCCGGTTCCGGCAAGACCGTGTCGCTGCTGGCCGTCATGGGTCTGATCACCGACCCCAACGCCACCATCGAAGGCTCGATCCGTTACAAGGGCCGCGAACTGGTGGGACTGCCCGCGCGCGAACTGAGGCGGCTGCGCGGCAACGAGATCGCGATGATCTTCCAGGATCCGATGACCGCGTTGACACCTGTCTACACGATCGGCTGGCAGATCGCCGAACAGATCCGCGCGCATCGCAACATCAGCAAGTCCAAGGCGATGGAGCGCGTGGAGGAATTGCTGGCCGAGGTGAATTTTCCGAACCCGCACGAGGCGATGTCGCGCTACCCGCACCAACTGTCCGGCGGCATGCGTCAACGGGCGGTGATCGCAATGGCTTTGTCCTGCAATCCGGCGTTGCTGGTGGCTGACGAACCGACCACGGCGCTCGACGTCACCGTACAGGCCGGCATTCTCGATCTGGTGCGCAAGCTGCGCGCGACGCACAAGTCGGCGGTGGTCTTCATCACGCATGACATGGGCGTGGTCTCCGAACTCGCCGACCGGGTCATGGTCATGTATGCCGGCCGCGTGGTGGAGCGCGGCAGTCGCGCGGAGCTGTTTTCCGATCCGCGACACCCCTATACGCGCGCTCTGCTCGGTTCGATCCCGCCGCTGACCGGCGAAAAACCACGCCGCCTGCCGGCCATTCCCGGTTCGCCGCCGTCATTGCTGCGATTGCCGCAGGGCTGTGCGTTCGGTCCGCGGTGCCCGGTTCACTATGAGCCCTGCGAGGCCGGCAAACCCGACCTCGGGAGCGGCACTCATGCCGCGGCGTGCTTCAGGGTGGCACAGGCATGAGCGGATCGATGACCGACAAGAACCGCCCCATTATCGAGACGCGTTCGCTGGGCAAGCGCTTTTCCATCGGCAGCCGTTTTTCCGCCGAAGGCAAGCGAACCGTTCATGCGGTCGACAATGTTTCCCTGACCGTGTGGCGCGGCGAGACGGTCGGCCTGGTCGGCGAATCCGGATGCGGCAAGTCCACGCTGGCGCGCTGCCTGGTGAGGCTCTACGACATATCGGACGGCGAGCTTCTGTTCGAAGGCAACGATATCACCTCGAAGTCGCTGTCCGAACTCAGGCCGCTCCGGCGCCGCTTGCAAATGGTTTTCCAGGATCCGTCGGCATCGCTCAATCCGCGTCGGCGCGTCGGCGACCTGGTGGCCGAGCCGCTGCGCATCCATGGCAGGCTCTCGTCGAGCGAGATCACCAGACGCGTGGCGGAACTGTTCGACCTTGTCGGCCTGCTGCCGGATCACGTCATGCGGTTTCCGCACGAATTTTCCGGCGGGCAACGCCAGCGCGTCGGCATCGCGCGGGCTATTGCATTGAACCCGGACCTCGTGGTCCTCGACGAACCCGTCTCCGCGCTCGACGTGTCGGTGCAGGCGCAAATCGTCAACCTGCTTGCCGATCTGCAGGAGAAGCTCAATCTCACTTACATCTTCATCGCCCACGACCTGTCGGTGGTACGTCAGGTTTCAACCCGCATAGCGGTCATGTATCTCGGCTCGATCGTCGAAGAAGGGCCGGCGGAAGAAGTGTTTGCAGCACCGGCCCATCCCTATAGCCAGGCGCTGATCTCGGCGGTTCCTATCGTGGAGACGACGCCCAGCGGGACGCGCAAGCGCATCATCCTCACCGGCGACGTACCGAGCCCTCTGAACCCTCCAACCGGCTGCCGTTTCCATCCCCGATGCCCGATCGCGGCGGAGCGCTGCCGATCGGAGCGGCCGCAGTTGCGGGAATACCGACCCGGTCGCAAAGTCGCCTGCCACTTTCCGACGATGTAGGCGACACTCACCACCGCACAGGTGATCGCCTTCGCCTGACAGATTTCTAAAAAATTCCATTTTTTGGCTGGAACCAACCGGCTGTTGGCGCGTTTGGTGGGGTTCGATCGAGCGCATTGCGGTCGACCGGGAGGAAACGATGGATCAATTGCATTTCTTTTCGCCCGTGCGGATTTCGCGCGGGCAAGGGCACCCTGCGGAAGAAATCGATAGTGTTGCCGAAGCCATGATGTTCTTGCGGAAATGGCCGGCGGGACGGCGCGGTCCGGTTTATCAGTGCGCGCTGAACTGTTGCTCGGCCGCTTTGTCGGGCCAGATGTCGGCCGAGGAAGCAAGGAAAGCGTTCACCGGCTTTGCCCGCATCACGCGCCTTCTCGACGATGACATGGCTTTGCCGGTAGGCGGCGAAGGCAAGGCAAGCGTGCACGCGTTGCGGCGATAGGCTGTTGTCCTGACGGTGCTACAAGGTCTCGCGCTGCAGGGCGCGGGTTCTCGTTGAGCAATGCGCTCCGGGATGGGGCCTCGAAAGTTCGTCCTACATGGCACACTTTCACAGCGGACGGTCGTCGTTCATGCTTACTTCAGTCACGAGCTTGCGGCGAAGCGCCATGGTGTAGTCGTCTGGCCCCTTCGGCGTCATGACGAAGGCCTGGGAACCGCCAATGACCGATTTGGCAAAATAGGATGCCAGAGGTTGGTCGGGATTCTCATCCTCCGCCGGGATGGCGATGGCATTGATCGTATATCCCTTGGCCATGGCGTTCGACCTGCTCGGCTGGACGGGAAGCCCGTCGTTGTTCTCGCCATTGGAGGAGATATCGATGACTTTCTTTGCGGCCTTTCCCGGGAACTGGTCGAGCAGGAGACTGCCGATGTCGATAGCCGAGGAGACGGATGTTCCGCCACGCCCTCTGCGGATGAAGCCGGTATCGCCTTTCCTGCTGATCACCGCAGCCGCCGCTTTGGCATCTTCCAGTCCGCAGATGCTTGTCCACGGCAGCACGACGCGCGCGTGTCCGGGGCTCGACCACTCAAAATAGGCAACGCCGATGCAACCAACATAATTCCGGCTGATGGCGGCGATGATCTCTGGCGAGGTGAGTGCCGCGGCATGTCCCTCGCGTTGCATATCGGCGATCTTCGGATCGATGGATGACGAAAAGTCGACCGCGAACACGATGGCGACGTCAACGTTCGCGGCATGGGCAGAGACCCCCCAAAACAGCGAAGCTGCAAGTATTCCTGTCATTCTCGAGATTGAACCGGCCGGCGTCAGGAGACTGCCCCAGCCTGTCATCCGCACCCGTTCGCGAAAGGGTGGGGGGCCGGCGTCCTGATGATACACACTGCCAAACATGTCATTCTCCATCTCGACATCCGGTCGTTTCAAAAAGCGGGTTCAACATGTGGAAATCTGGCGGGTGGCCTTGGTGCCCACGCCGAAGAGCAGCAGATCGGCCTTGGTCCACAAGAGATAACAGCCGAGCAAGGTCAGTGGCATGGCGAGGGCCGCGAAAGAGCCGCTCCACCAGACCTCAGGCAAAGCGCGGGCGAGGGCCACTGTCGTCGCCAGCATTGCGGCAACCGGCTGGCGAGCACCGCACTGCGGAACGGATCGGGCCAAGCGGCCGGCCAGATCGGAATTGGCGTGCCGGGCCTGTGAAAGGTGCTGCCGAATTTGCCCAGCGCATGCAGCAGGCCGGAGGTCGCCGCAAGCAGTGGATCGCCGAGCAGCAACAGGGCAATGCCGAGCCCGATCGCACCCAGGCCCGACAGGAAGTCGCCCAGACGGTTGAGGGCGGGATCGGGAGCATCCGGCCTTGCCCAGGCCCGGTGATAGGCCTCGCCGCCCCAGAAGAAGACCAGGGTGGTCAAGGTCAGCGCAACAGTGCCATGGCTGCCAGCGAAATATTCGATCACCGCCATGGTGACGCTGCTTCCTTCATGCAGGCCGACCGGCGCGGTGGCAATCTGGATCGCCAGACCGACAATGAGGCCGAGCGCATTGCCGCTGTTGTAGTAGCCGCCCGGTCCCTTCATGCGGGCGCGAAGCGCCGATACCAAATGTGCGACCGGAAGAAGGATTGTCCGCGCATCCATCACTGCGCCCCCGCGACAAGTCCGGCCGGGTCTGGAATACGTTTCGCATCACCGGCAAGGGCCATCACATTCCTCCACTGGACCTGAATTGTTGGGATGACGATCGCCCGCCCAATTTGCGGCGGCAGCTGCAAAGGCAGGGGCCGCGTCGAAGGGTTGAACCGAAGCGGTTCGCAAGGACGTGCGTGCCTGCGGCGCTCGGTTCGACATTGCAACGGACAGGATGGCACCCAGGATGATGCCGGCACCCAAGACGCTCGCGGACGAGCTCCGCTCGCCGAGAAAGATTGCCGCGCCCAGCGCCCCGAAAACGCTTTCTGCGCTGACGATCACGGCGGCGTGGCTGGCCGGCGTAAAGCGGAGGGCAACCGTCTGTATGCCGAAGGCAATCGCAGTGGAGAACACGCCGAGGATCGCCAGTTCCGGGCCGGCTGCGAATGCGGCGGCCAGCGACAGATTGCCTTGCATTGCACCGAGCGGCAGGGCGAAGGCTGCGGCGCCGAAGAACTGTGTCGCGGCAGCGGTGAACGGCCGCGCATGCACCTGCATGTGCCGGCCCAGCTCGACTGCCCAGAGCGCATAGCAGGCAGCCGAGAGCACAGCGGTAAGATCGCCACTGCTGAACCCGGCTATCCCATCCGACAACAGCAGGGCTCCAACAAGGGTCAATCCGGCGGCGATTGTAAGACTCGCTGTCGGACGTTCGCCTACGAGAAACCAGGCGGCCAGCGGTGTCATTACCGTTGCCGTGCTTACCAGGAAGCTCGCATTGGTGACGGAGGCCCCGAGATAGCAAAGCTGCTGGAGCGTGATGGAGATGGCAAACAGCGCGCCCACCTTGGCCAAGCTGGAAAAATAGTCCGGCCCGAGCGGAAGCCGCTTCTCCATGAAGACAAAGGGCAGCACAAGCAGCCCGCCGATCAGGCATCGCAGACCCACAGCACTCAGCGCGTCGAGATGCACAAGCACCATCTTTTGCGAGACATTGCCGAAGCCCCACAAAGCGGCTGCAAACAGCAGCAGCAAATTGGCTCTTGTCCTGGACACGCGCCCCCCTCGAACCAAGCCTTTCGTTGACTTGGTCGCCTTAATTTAGCAAAGCCTAAACAGCCTGCCGTTACGGCAGCGCTTGAGCGCGAAGGCCGACTGTTGCGAAGCGTTAGTTTTGAGTTAGGATTTCGTCAGGCTGGGATAGCAAATGCAAAGTGAGGACAGCGGCGCTGCAAATAGAATCTCACTCTTCGGCGGTTTCCGGATTGAAAATGAAACGGCCGGTCCGCTTCGGCTGACCGGGAAACGAGGGCCGGCAATCATCGCCTATCTGGCCCGGTGTCCGGGCATGGCGGCGACGCGGGAGAGGCTGGCTGACCTCCTATGGGGCGACAGCGACGCTGAACATTCGCGCAACAGCCTTCGCCAGGCCCTCAGTGTCCTGCGCCAGGATCTGGCGCGAGAGGGGGTGGATCTCATCCATTCCAGCGGTGAGTTGATCGCCCTGAGGCCAGAGCTGGTTCAAGTCGACGTGGAGAAGTTCGAAACGGGTCTCTCGGCCCGTTCCGCCCAGGACCTCGCGAAGGCTTTGGCGAACTACACCGGGCCCTTCCTCGACGGGCTTTATCTGGGAAGCAATACGTTCGATGACTGGATCACATCGGAACGCGACAGGCTGCTCGGCCGCGCGCTTGAGTCCTTCGAAAAACTGGCCCGTCTCGTCGACCCCGATGCCGGGCTGATCCTGGCCGATCGTATTCTGACCATGGAACCGACACGGGAGGAATCCTACCGGCTCAAGATGGAATTGCTGCTCGCATGTGGCCAACGCGACAGGGCAATCAGGACATACGAAGCTTGCAGAAGCATGCTGAAGAAGGAGTTCGGCGTCGAAGCCGGCCCTGAAACGCGGGCGCTTTGGCAATCTCTGTTGCTCGCCGCCGACGACGCTTCAAATGTGCAGTCGACAAATAGTGTTCCGTCCAGCCAGCGCCTTGGGCGTCCGTCCATCAGCGTTGCCGACTTCGTCAATCTGACCGGAAAGCAAGGCGACGACTTCTTCGCAAAGGGACTTGTCCAGGACATCACGACAGCCCTCTCCGAAGTGGCCGACTATGTCGTGCTCGCCGCGCTTCCGCCCGAGAAGAGCGGCCCAGGCGAAGAAGCCAAGACACCAGGGATACTCCGGGCGCGATATATGCTCAGCGGCAGCGTCCAGAGATCCGGCAATGGGTTGAGGGTGAATGCCCAGCTCGTCGATGCCGCCGGCGGCCACCATGTCTGGGCCCAGAAGTTCGACGGCCACTCCGAGAACGCGCTCGAATTCCAGGACAGGATCGCACAATCTGTTGTTCTTGCCGTGATCCTCGAACTTCAACTGACCAACTGGAAGGTTCGAGACAAAAGCCCGCCAGGGATCCCTGAAGTGCGCAGGCTGGTGAACGAAGCCCTCATGAAATATTTTGAGATGACTCGGGACTCACTTTTGGTCGGGATAGAGCTTGCCGAGAGGGCCTTCTCGATAGGTCCCGACAATGCCCGTGCAAAGCGGACGCTCTCGATCGTAATATCCATGGGCGTGGCGTTTGGTGCGCTGCCTCGGGAGCGTGGGGTGATCGAGCGTGCGGTCGAGCTTGCGGAAGCCGCAGTGCGGGCGGTACCGGACGATGAAATTGCCCGATGTATTCTGTCGTTCGCTCTCGAAAGTTGCGGTCGCATCGACGAGGCGATCGCCGAATGCCGCCACGCGATCAGCCTCAACCCAAGCTACCCGACTGGCCACGGCGATATTTCGATGCTCTTTGCGTTGCGCGGACAGGTCGACGAAGCGGTGCGTGAGGCCAACGAAGCAATCCGGCTCGGAACGCACGATGTCATCGACTTCTGGCGCCACCACGGCCTGGTTGTGGCGCTCTTCGCTGGCGGAGACAACCAGCGGGCGCTCGAAGCCGCCCGCAAAGTGGTCAGGACAAAGCCTGGCTTCGTTCGCGGCGCCCTTTATTGGGCCGCGACCGCGTCGGCCACCGGAAACAACGAAGAAGCGTCCCGGGCCATCCACCATTGTCTGTCACAACTTCCGCATCTCAATCTGAGCAACGTCTGCCCTGGCTTTGTGCCGCGCTATGTAAAGGATCATCATCATTCCCGGTTCCTTGAGATGCTGTCGAGGGCTGGCCTTCCCAGTTCCTAGCCACATCGTTGGCGCAGACACCGTCATACGAAGCTGGAGGGTTCCGTCCTCCGCCCAGGCATCGAAAGCAGGCGACGCGTTGGCAATTCCGGCCAGGTCGACCTATACGCTACCCTGCGATTGAGGTATTCGACGCCCCACGCCGTGGCGCCGGCCAGTCATCCGCCGATTTGCGGCTTGGGCCTATCATGGCGCGTGATAGAGCCCGTACGACGCGATCCAACCTGTCGAAGTTATGAAGCATGAAAGATTATCAAAGGTTTAGGGTAGCCATAGCGCCCATGATGGACTGGACGGACCGGCATTGCCGGTTCTTCCACCGCCAGCTGTCGAGCCATGCGCTGCTTTACACCGAGATGGTGGTGGCCGACGCCGTCATCCATGGCGCACGCGAGCGTCTGCTCGGCTTCGATGCGTCAGAACATCCGGTCGCGCTGCAGCTCGGCGGCTCGGATCGCGAAAAACTTGCCGAGGCGGCGCGCATCGGCGAGGCCTTTGGCTATGACGAGATCAACCTCAATGTCGGCTGTCCGTCAGACCGCGTCCAGTCGGGCACGTTCGGCGCCTGCCTGATGAAGGTGCCGGACCTCGTTGCCGGCTGTGTCGCGGCGATGAAGGCGGCGGTGACAATTCCCGTGACCGTCAAATGCCGCATCGGCGTCGACGAGCAGGATCCGGAGCCGGCCCTCGATGCGCTGGCGGATGGGGTTTTCGACGCCGGCGCCGACGCATTGTGGGTGCATGCGCGCAAGGCGTGGCTGGAAGGGCTGAGCCCCAAGGAAAACCGTGACATCCCGCCGCTCGACTACAACAGGGTCTATCGGCTGAAGGCTAGAAAACATAACGAATTCATTGGCATCAATGGCGGCATTCAGACGATCGAAGAGGCGTTGGCGCATCTCGACCATGTCGATGGCGCCATGCTTGGCCGCGCCGCTTACCACACGCCCGGCATTCTGGCTGGCGTCGATGCCGCTTTCTACGGCGTCCAGTCCGAGCCGTTCGATTTCGCCGCGCTGATCGATACGATGGCGGACTATGCGGCACGTCATATCGAGCAGGGTGGGCGGCTTGGACATGTCACCCGCCACATGGTCGGACTGTTCCATGGCTTGTCCGGCGCGCGCCGCTACCGGCAGATCCTGTCCACCGACGCGACAAAACCCGGCGCCGGCCCGGACGTGCTGAAGGCGGCTTTCGCGGCCGTCGAGCTCGGCGGAGCGGCAGCCGAAGCGGCTTGAGATTCGGGGATCAGTCCCTGAGGATCATGCGGTCGCCGCGCACGTCAAAACCCGACAATGAACCGATGAAGTTCATGCCGAGCAGGCTCTGACTGAGCATGCCGGGTGCGGCGATCATCACCGACATATCCCTGCGCGTGATGCCGCCGATCGCAATCTGATCGGTTTTCACGGCCGCGGCGCGTGCCATGCCGTTGGCGGTCGAAACCGGTATGGTGTAGTTGAGCGCCGCTGGATTGAATCCGGCGGCTTGTGCGTCTTCGGACGTCAGCACGGTGCTGGTCGCGCCGGTATCCACCACGGCCCGGACGGGGTTGCCATTGACCAGGATGCGCGCTTCGAAATGGCCATTGTCCGCCTTGTCGAGCGTTACGGTGGCGTGACCGTCTTCGATACCCAGGGCCAGCGGGCTGCCGGGAACAAGGCCCGCGGTCACCCGGCTGGCGACATCCTGCAGCTCATAGCGATACTGGTAACCGGCGATCAGCGCGAGCGCGATGGCCGCCCAGGCGCCTAAGTTGCGGGCCATGGCGCCCAGGGGTCGGCCCGAGCGAAGCAGGCCGGCGCCGATAAGGGCGCCAAAGGCGCCGAGCCAGATCAGCCGGCTGAAATCGTTGTTCTCCACGCCGAGGGTGCTGCCGGCGGAATCGTTGAGCATGAGCAGGACTGCTCCCACCCCGATCGCGGCCATCAATATCCAGAACAACCGGCTCATCCGCACCTCACGACAGCGCGTCGCGTTCGCGCGCCATGCGGGTGCGGCGCGTTTCCCGGCGCGGCCGGCGCTCGACCGTTTCCAGCCGGGCCGGCAATTCAGCCATGACGCTGCGGCGCGTTTCCGGCGTCATCCCGATCCAGGCGCCGATTTCCTCGCGCGTGCGGCCGCACCCGAAACAGAAGCCGGTTTTCATGTCGATCGAGCAGACCAGGATGCACGGGGATTCGATGGCCGTCATGACTTTCTCTTGGGCTTCCATCCGCAATCCTTGTTCCACCTCCACATGGTGCAACGGCAAAGCCAATGCAAGCCCTCGCGATTGCGCCCTTCGGGGCCGGCTTTGCGGCAAATGCAGGCCCATCATCCCAGAGGTTGTGCCAACCCCGCAAGGCGGCTATGCCGCTTACCAACTCCAGGGAATGATCGATAACAAGATGACCAGCGCACTGCCTTTCGACGATTTTCGCAACTTGTTGGCCAATCTGCCGGCGGCCGACACGGCAGCCGAGACCCGCGTGCGCACGCTGTTTGCCAAGGCCGACAAACCGGGCAATTCGCTTGGCCGCATCGAGGACATCGCCGCCTGGCTGGCCACCTGGAGCGGGCGGGCTCCGCCCGCGGTGACAAGACCGCTGATGGCGGTCTTTGCCGGCAATCACGGCGTCACGCGCCACGGCATTTCGCCACGGCCGGTGGCGGCGACCGCCAACGCGGTCGAACTTTGCGCCGCCGGAGGTGCCGCAATCAACCAGATCTGCATTGCCTACGATCTCGGGCTTAAGGTCTTCGATCTTGCCCTGCACATCCCGACCGCCGACATCACCGAAGAGGCCGCGCTGGACGAGCGTGGCTGTGCCGCCACCATGGCCTTCGGCATGGAAGCGATCGCCGGCGGCACCGATCTCTTGTGTCTCGGCGATCTCGGCGTCGGCAACTCCACCGTCGCCGCCACCCTGTTTGCGGCGCTGTTCGGGGGTAGGGGCGCCGACTGGGTCGGCCCGGGGTCAGGTGCCGATGCGGCGATGCAGGCACGCAAGGCCGGCGTGGTCGATGCGGCGCTGGCTTTTCATGGCGGCCATCTCGGCGACCCGCTCGAGGCGCTGCGCCGGGTCGGCGGTCGTGAGTTCGCAGCGATCGCCGGTGCCATCCTCGCCGCGCGGATGCAGAAGATCCCGGTGCTGCTCGACGGAGTGGCCGCGACGGCAGCCGCAGCGGTACTGCATGGCGTCAATCCCGCCGCGCTCGATCATTGCCTGCTGGCCAGCCTGTCGCCGGAACCCGCGCATGCACGCGCCGCCCAACGGCTCGGCCTGCGCCCGTTGCTTGATCTGGGCATCAGCCATGGCGAAGGGGCAGGGGCCGCCCTTGCCGCGGGTCTGGTCAAGGCCGCCGCCCTGACCAGTTCGGGCATGGCTGCGGCGGTACGCGGTTAGGGCTTGAGGTATTACCGCCGTCGAGCCGCCACCGCTGCTGTCGGCAGTGCTGGCAATTCCTCCATCACCCGGCTCAGCGGGAAGATGGCGATCGCCTCGGTGCCTTCGCGCAGCTTGGAATGAAGTTCGAACTCGCCGCCATGCATTGCGAGCAGCCCTTGCACGATCGGCAGGCCAAGCCCGGTGCCTTGCTCGGCGCTCTTGATGGCGATGGAGCCCTGGCCGAAGGCGGAAAGCACGATCGGGATCTCGTCTTCCGGTATGCCCGGGCCATTGTCCTTGATCGAAATGTATTGTCCGCCGCCCGCCGTCCAACCGACACGGACACGGATTTCGCCGCCGGTGGCGGTGAATTTTATCGCGTTCGACAGAAGGTTGAGCGTGATCTGCCGCACGGCCCGTTCATCGGCGAACAGCCGAGGCAGCTCGTGCTCGAAATCCTGGACGACACGGATATCCTTGTTGCGCGCCCTCAACTCCATCATGTGACAGCAGTCCTCGACGATACCAAGCAGCATCACCGGCTCTTCATTGAGCTGGTAGCGGCCGGCCTCGATGCGTGACAGGTCGAGAATCTCGTTGATCAGGTCGAGCAGATGCTGGCCGGATTCGTGCACGTCATGGGCGTAGTCACGATAGGTGGGATTGCTCATCGGTCCCAGCACCTCGTTCGACATCACCTCGGAAAAACCGAGAATGGCGTTGAGCGGCGTGCGCAATTCGTGGCTCATCGAGGCGAGGAACCGCGATTTCGCCAGATTGGCGTCCTCGGCCCGCCGCCGCGCTTCGTCCGACATCGATTTCGCCGTCTCCAGTTCGGCGATCAGCGCATCCTTTTCGGAGCGGAACGACAGCATCATCAGGGACGAGTGGTTGAGATGACGGGCCACATAGGCGAGAAACGGCAGCGACACGACCAGCAGCGCGGCCATGATCGCCTCGACCGGCATCCATAGCTTGGCGCCGGCATAGGCGTAGAGCGCCACGGGAACGGCAAAGGTCGCCAGCAGCGCGCCGCGCAGAGACGAGGTCATCACCGCGGTCGCCGCCATGGCGAACAACAGCACCACGGCCTTGACGATGTGGAACGGATCGACCTCGCAGACGCTGCAGCCAAGCCACACGAACCAAGCCCAGCCGAGACCGCACAGGAAATGGCCGATCAGGAATTCCCGCCGTGCTTGCAAAGGGTTGAGCTCGGAAGCTTCAGTGCGCTCTATGCGCCGCGCCATGAAGGCAACGATAGTGTAGCAGGTTAGCGTGAACAGCGCCCAAAGCCCGATCTCGTTGCCGATTCCGGCCAGCCGGCCACCCGCGGCAATCGCCAGCACGAGAAGCGGGATGGCGATGGCGCCGCTTGTCATCGCTCGGGCATGCAGCTTCAGCAGTTCGCGATCGAAATCGGGATTGCCGGCCTGCTGCGAAAGACGGTCACGCGTCTTGCGCACCGCGCGCGCGACATCGCTGTTGCGATGGCGTTTCCTGCGGTCCACAATGAACTTGTCCGCTGTGTTCGAGCGTTGCAAGGGCATCAAAACTTCAATTTATGCGAGCAGCGGTTTCCAAGTGTTAAGCTACGTTCGAATGATTAACCAACCGTTTGCCATATGAGCCGTTCATGGTCGCCGAAGCCGCGCCGGCGATACGTTGCGCGCCCCAGAAGCCTGTGGCGCCGGCTGGTGGATTACGGGCTTGCCGTCATCATCCTCGGACTGCTGATCCTGCTGGCGGCCCGCCTCGACCGGGTGGAGACACGCAAGACGCAAGGCGTGGCAATCATCAACGACGGCGATTCGATCACGCTTGGCACCGAGCGTATCCGCATGCGCGGCATCGATGCTCCGGAATACACGCAGACCTGCCGCAAGAACGGCGCGGACTATTCCTGCGGCACGCTTGCGCGTCAGTCGCTCGTTCGCCTGATCGCCGGCAAGCCCGTCTCTTGTACCGGCTGGCAGCGTGATCGTTATGGCCGGCTGCTCGGCGACTGCACCGCCGGCGGCAAGGATCTCAACCGCGCGCAGGTCGAGGCGGGCTGGGCGGTTGCCTATGGCGACTTCGAGAGCGAGGAAGCCATTGCCCGCGCGGCAAAGGCCGGCATCTGGGCGGGAACGTTCGATCAGCCGCAGAATTGGCGAGACAGCCATCACGGCGAAGTCGTCGAGAAGAAGCACGGCACACTGGCGTCGATCGGCGATGCCGTGCGCGAGATTTTTCGCTTCTGGTGATGCGCATCCTGGAACTGGAACCGAGGACGAACAGGAGGATGGAATGAAGCTCTTCGACGGTGGCCGGGCGCCCAATCCAAGGCGGGTCCGCGTTTTCCTGGCCGAGAAAGGCATCGAGGTTGCGCAGGTGCCCATCGATATGGGCGCGTTGGAACACAGGCAACAGGCGGTCAGCTCGCGCAACCCCTTGCAGCGTCTGCCGGTGCTGGAACTCGACGACGGCACCGTCATCACCGAATCCGTCGCCATCTGCCGCTATTTCGAGGAACTGCATCCGGAGCCCGCTTTGTTCGGGCGTGGCGCACTCGGCAAGGCGCAGGTCGAGATGTGGCAGAGGCGGATGGAATTCAATTTACTCAGCTGCGTCACGCAGGCCTTCCGGCACATCCATCCTGCCATGAAGGAATGGGAAATCCCGCAGGTCCCTGATTGGGGTGAGGCCAACAAGCCGAAGGCCGTGGCGTTCCTCAGGCTGCTGGACGGCGAACTGGGCAGCCGGGAGTTCATCGCCGGTGACAGCTATTCGATCGCCGACATCACCGGCCTGATCGCTGTCGACTTCATGAAGCCGGCACGCATCAAGGTACCGGATGAGTGCGCGAATGTGTTGCGCTGGCATCAAGCCGTTTCCAGCCGGCCGAGCGCATCAGCCTGAGAATGACTGCCGAACTCGAAAACCTCGTCGCCAGGGTCCGCGCCTGCCGCATCTGCGTGGAAAATCCGGCCGGCAAGCCGTTGCCGCATGAGCCGCGACCAGTGCTGCGCCCATCATCCACCGCCCGGATCCTGATCGCCAGCCAGGCGCCCGGCACCAAAGTGCATCTGTCGGGCATGCCGTTCACCGACGCTTCCGGCGACCGCCTGCGCAGCTGGCTTGGCGTGACGAGCGACGAATTCTACGACATCGAAAAATTCGCAATCGTCCCGATGGGCTTCTGCTTTCCCGGCCAGGATGCCAAGGGGGGAGATCTGCCGCCGAGGCGCGAATGCGCGGCGGCCTGGCGCGCACCTTTGATGGCCTCTATGCCACGGATCGATCTGGTGCTGACGATCGGTATCTACGCGCAGTCCTGGCACATGGGTGCGGCGCGCCGGCCCTCACTGACGGAAACGGTCATGGACTGGCGCTCCATCTGGGAGAATTCCATCGGTCCGAAAGTGCTGCCGCTGCCGCATCCCTCGTGGCGCAACACGGGCTGGCTGAAGAAGAATCCGTGGTTTGAAATGGATTTGCTGCCTTTTCTGCGTTCGGAAATCCGCTATCGTCTCGGCTGACCTTTCAGCAAGAAATCACTCGCTTTTTGCCCGATCAGCAGAATTTCTTTCTTGTGAAAGGCCTGGATAAGGCAGAGTATAGGCATTCTATTCCCTTGGGAGCACGATATGGATCGCCTCGATAGAAAAATTCTCCGCCTCTTGCAGGAGGACGCGACACTCGCGGTCGCCGATGTCGCCAAGAAAGTCGGGCTGTCGACGACGCCTTGCTGGAGACGCATCCAGAAGCTCGAGGAAGAGGGTGTCATCAAGCGGCGCGTTGCCATTCTCGACCATGAAAAGGTCAATGTGCGCGTCACCGTCTTCGTGTCGATCCGCACCAATTCGCATAGCCATGAATGGCTGCGGCGTTTCTCGGAAGTCATCCAGGAGTTTCCCGAGGTGGTCGAGTTCTACCGCATGAGCGGCGACGTCGATTATCTCCTGCGCGTCGTGGTGCCCGACATCGCCGCCTATGACGCCTTCTACAAGCGGCTGATCGCCAAGATCGAAATTCGTGACGTGTCGTCGTCCTTCGCCATGGAGCAGATCAAGTACACGACCGAAATCCCGCTCGACTACATGGTTCTGGACAAGGAATCGGGTGCCAACGCTGCCTGAGCTGAACGTCACATAAAGTCATCTCGCTTAGTTCTTCTTTTTGTTGAGGAAACTCCAGGGTGAGTTCACCGGCAGCGTGATCGTATCCGGCACGGTCTCGACGCTCACCACATCTGCCTTGCGCACGCTGTAGCCAGACTGGATGATGCTGACGCCGTCGAGGATGAACAACTGGCTCTTCTCCATGTCCGGCTTCAGCGCGCCGGTGACCGCTACAGGCTGATAGGCCTCGGACATCTTGTAGGGACGGGCCGGCGTAACCAGGACAATCTGGTTGGGCGGCGGCGTCGGCATGTGACTGCAGGCACCCGTCCAGGGTACCAACAGGAACTGGTAGACAAGATCACCGTCGCGATCGACCGGCAATGCGTAGCCGGCTAGCTGAATGCTTTTGTCCTGAAGATTGACGGACAGCGTTTCGCCATGGTCGGGCAATTTTGCCGCGATCATCGGCAGCCCGACGTTTTCGGCGGCGGATTGCGTAGCCGGACGCAGATCCTTCCAGAATATGTGCGCAGTCTCGGCCGAGGCATCGGCGGCAGCGGACACAAACAAAGCGGCAGCGAGCGCCAGGGTTGATTTTAGAGGATTGCTCATCGGCCGCTTCCTTTGAGCCTCAAGTAAAGACGCCGCTGCCAAAGACGTCAACGCTCGAGGCGCATCACATGTCGGCAGCCACTTCACATGTCGGCGAGATCCTGACATGGCGGAACGCGCGCCGTCAGCCTTTCCTGGCGGCGATCCGCGCGAGCGTCTTGGCATTGGTCAGCTCCCTTACGGCGTCCTTGCCGATCCAGCGCGCCGTCTTGTCTGCCGACTGCGCCAGCCGTTCGGCGACAGCCAGTGCGGCACCGTGCATGTCCATCGATCGTTTGCCGATCGACCGAAGCGCCCAGTTAACGGCTTTCTTCACGAAATTGCGGCTGTCGGCGGCATACGCTTCGATGATCGGCAGGAAGGCGAGGAAGGTCGTCTCCGGCTCCTGCTTCCGGTGGACGACAGACCAGGCCATCATGGCAAAGGCCGTGCGCCGAACGAATTCCCGCTCGTCGGCCGCAAACTCGGCGATCAGTTCTTTCCAGGCGTCCGTATCGACAAAGAGATCCGAGACGCCGTCGACGATGTCCCAGGAGTCGAAACTCGCCGCCCATCTCCTTGCATCTTCAGCAGAAAACCGTTTCGGGTCAGCCGTGACGGAAGCGATGAACTGCGCCTCCACGATGCCGGTGTCCCACAGCTCGAAGGCGCGCTCGTGGTTGCGTTTGATCGTCCTGGCGATCTGCCGCTGCATACCGTGCGAGATGCCAAGTGCACGGTCGATCTTGATGCCGTAGCGCAACATGCCGAGGCGGTTCTCCTCGGATCCGATGGCGCGCAGATGGGCGACGATTTCCGCGGCACTGGATTGAGGCGAGAGCTCTGCCACGGCAGAGACCTATTTTTCGAGACGGGCGAGCAGCGAGGACGTGTCCCAGCGCTTGCCGCCCATCGCCTGCACATCCTTGTAGAACTGGTCGACGAGTGCGGTGACCGGCAGTCTGGCGCCATTGCGGTCGGCCTCGGCCAGGCAGATGCCGAGATCCTTGCGCATCCAGTCGACGGCGAAGCCGAAATCATATTTGCCGGCGTTCATCGTCTTGTGGCGGTTCTCCATCTGCCAGGAGCCCGCGGCGCCCTTGGAAATCACCTCGATCACCTTCTCGATGTCGAGCCCGGCCTTCTTGCCGAAATGGATGCCTTCGGCCAGGCCCTGGACGAGGCCGGCGATGGTGATCTGGTTGATCATTTTGGTGAGCTGGCCGGCACCGGCCGACCCCATCAAGCCGACCATGCGGGCAAAAGCGTCGATGACAGGCTTCGCTTTGTCGAAAGCGTCCTGCTCGCCGCCAACCATCACGGTCAGCACGCCGTTCTCGGCGCCGGCCTGGCCGCCCGAGACCGGCGCGTCGAGAAACGAAAATCCGCCGGCTTGCGCCGCCGCTGCCAACTCGCGAGCGACCTCGGCCGAGGCGGTGGTGTTGTCGATGAAGACCGAACCCTTCTTCATCGATTTGAAGGCGCCTTCCGGACCGGTCGTCACCGAACGCAGATCGTCGTCATTGCCGACACAGGAGAACACAAAATCCTTGCCCTCGGCGGCCTGCGCAGGGGTCGCCGCCAGGCTACCGCCATGCTGGCCAACCCATTGCTCGGCCTTGGCCTTGGTGCGGTTGTAGACGGTGACGTCATGGCCGCCCTTGTTCTTCAAGTGTCCGGCCATCGGATAGCCCATCACGCCAAGACCGAGAAATGCCACAGATGCCATGAGCTTGCCCTGCCCTTCAGAATGGAAACGGAATTTGCTGCGAAAGCTCTAGGCTCTGCGCTCAATTCGTCAAGACGCGTAGAGCCTGATCGACTGGTGCAGCCGAATTGAAAATCGTCAGCGTTTCAGGTGAACGGTGATCCGGCGCTCGATCCATTCGACGCCATGCCGCAAGATCTCGACCATCACCAGATAGACGAGGGCGACCCAGATATAGGCCTGGATGTCGAACGAGTTGGCGAAGGCGAGCTTGGCATTGCCCATCAGATCGTAGACCGTGATGATGGCGACGATGGCGGACGCCTTGACCATCAGGATCAGTTCATTGCCATAGGGCCGCAAGGCAACGATCAGGGCTTGCGGCAGGATGATCTTGCGCAACGTCTGCAGCTTATGCAGGCCAAGCGAGGCCGCCCCTTCCCATTGCCCTCTTGGCACGCTCTCTATGGCGCCGCGCAGAATCTCCGCCTGGTAGGCGGCCGTGTTGAGCGCAAAGGCAAAGACGCCGCAATTGAACGCGTCCTTGAAAAAATCCCAGAGGCCGACCGACTGGAGTTCGACGCGGAACGAACCCAATCCGTAGTAGACCAGATAGGTCTGGACCAGCAGCGGCGTGCCGCGGAAGAAATAGACGTAGCAATAGGCGAGGCCGGACAGGATCCGGTTGCTGGACATGCGCCCGTAAGCGACGGGCACCGACAGGATCGCGCCGAGTACCATCGATATGGAAACCAGCGCCAGCGTGACCCCAAGCCCGCTCAGATAAGCCGGCGCATATTTGGCAAAGAAATCAGGATTCCAGGCAAAGAAGAGATAGCTGACGATGCCGATACCGAACAAAATCCATAGGCCCACCAGCGCGTAACCGGCGATACGCCTGCGCGGCCAGCCGCGCGCCCGTGGCGGCGGACGTTCGACCATGGTGGCCGTGGCGCTCATTGCTGCGCCTCCCGCCGGCCAAGCGAGCGCAGGATCGCATTGGTGGCGAAGGACGACAGGACGGCCAGGCCAAGAAAGACCAGCGAGGCGACGCCGAAGAACAGGAAAGCGTGCTTGGTGACGCGGGCCGCAATGCTGGCATTGCGCAGCGTCTCGGCCAGGCCGACGACCGACACCAGCGACGTGTCCTTCAGCAGGCTGAGCCAGCAGTTCTCCAGTCCAGGAAACGCGATGCGCAGCAGCTGCGGCACGATCACCTTGCGCATGGTCAGCCAGTTCGAAAGACCGATGGCGTAGCCGCCCTCATACTGGCCTTTGGGAATGGCGCGGAAGGCGGAAAGGAAAACCTCACTGGCATAGGAGGAGAAGATCAGTGCAAGCACGATCATGCCGGCGACAAAGCTGTTGACGTCGATGGTGACGTCAGGCCGGAAATACCTGACGAGATGCTGCAGCAGGATCGGCATGCCGAAAAAGAACAGGAACAGCGTCACCAGTTCCGGCAGGCCGCGAAAGACGGTGGTGTAGATGTTGGCGGCAAGGCGCAGCGACGGTTCTTCGGACTGCTTGGCGAGTGCAATGAAAAAGCCGATCGTCAATCCGATGGGCAGCGTGGCAAGCGCCAACGCAATGGTGATCAGTGCGCCATAGGCAATATCGTCAAGCCAGCCTTCAGGTCCCCAACTGAGAAGTGTCCATATGCTCTGGGCTGGCATCGACCGGTCTTATCCCCACGGCATTCCCAAGACGAATAGAAAGACGGCGGGGAAATTCCCCGCCGTCTTGACCTGGCTTATCAGGACTCGGCGCCGTAGACGTCGAACTTGAAATACTTGTCGTTGATTTCCTTGTATTTTCCATTCGCGCGAATGGCGGCGATGGCCGAATTGAGCTTGTTGACCAGGTCGGTTTCGCCCTTGCGTACGGCAATGCCGGCACCAGGCCCGAAAATCTCGACCGGCTGCGGCGAAGGTTGGCCGAGGATCTTGCAGCAGGCGCCGTCAGGCGAGTCCAGAAACTGCTGCAGCACGACGATATCGTCCTCGATGGCGTCGAGACGACCATTGGCAAGATCGGCCTGCTCCTCGGGGCTGCTCGGATAGCCCTTCACGGTGCTGTCGGTGTAGGTCTTCGAGGCATAGTTGAAATGCGTGGTGGTGGTGGCGACGCCGATGGTCTTGCCGGCGAGATCTTCCTTGGTCACGCCTTTCAGCGTGCTGTCCTTCGGCACGGCGATCGCCGAGGGCGTGTTGTAGTATTTGTTCGAGAAGTCGACCTTCTCCTTGCGCTCCGGCGTGATCGACATCGAGGCGACGATGGCGTCGAATTTACCGGCCTGGAGGGCTGGAATGATGCCGTCCCAATCCTGGGCGACGAAGGTGCACTTGACCTTCATCTCATCACAAAGCGCCTTGGCGATGTCGATATCGAAGCCCACGAGCTGGCCATCGGCGGTAAGGTTGTTGAAGGGCGGGTAGGCGCCTTCGGTGCCGATCCTCAGGGTCTTTTCCTGGGCCTGGGCGACGCCGAGCGTCAGCAGCGCGGCCGAAGCGGCAAGCGCGATACGCAGTGAAATACGCATGATGGTCCTCTCTTTATGGTCCCGGCCGTCGTTCCGAACGGCTCTGTGGGGCGGTGCTTTTGACCGCCCGCTGGCGCGATACTCCCACTCTTTCCAAGAAAAAAGCAACTGCAAAACCATAAAAATGGGCAAGGCTATTCTGCCGTTGCGTCAGCGCTCAAGCAACGAGCCCGGTGGTGCGCTCGATGAAGTCGGCTATCGATTTTGCATCGTCGAGATCGAATACCGGCAGCAGCTCGCCTTCAATGGCAAAATCGGCGGCGACAGCGACGATGTTGGGGTCCTCCGCTGAAAGCGGCGTGCGGTCCTTCGCATCCAGCCGGCGGGTTTCGATCTTGCTGTGGGCTTCGCGCTTGTAGCCCTCGACCAGCACGAGGTCGCAAGCGGCAAGCCGCGACAGGACAGTCTCCAATGTCGGCTCATCCTCGCCGCGCAGCTCGTGCATCAGTGCCCAGCGAACGCCGGAGACGATCGCGACTTCGCTGGCGCCGGCCTGCCGGTGGCGAAAGCTGTCCGCGCCAGGTTTGTCGATGTCGAAGTCATGGTGGGCATGTTTCACCGTCGACACCTTCCAGCCGCGCCGGACCAATTCGCTGACCAACCTCTCGGTCAAAGTCGTCTTGCCGGAATTCTTCCAGCCGGTGATGCCGAAGACACGTCTGTTCATGGCTTGATGCTCTGCAACAGACGCTCGGCAGACACAAGATCGTCCGGTTCATTGATGTTGAAGAAAGGGTCGATCCCCGCCGATGGCGGAACCGGGAACTCCACCTCGACAAAGCCGTGCCGGTCGATGAAAGCCGAAACCCGCCTGATATCTTCATCGACCAGAAAGTGCCGCAAGGCATCGCGGCAGCCGATCGGCCAAAGCGCGAAGGTCGGATGCCGCTTGCCGGCCGAGCGGGCAACGGCAATAGAACCGGGGCTTTGATCGGCGGCCCCTGCCAGACGCTCGACAAGGTCCAACGGCAGGAAAGGCGTGTCGCCGGCAGCGCTGACGATCGCCTTGCAAGACCTGTTGGCCGCGGCCCATTCGAGGCCGGTCAGGATTCCGGCGAGCGGACCGGCAAAGCCGGGCACGCTGTCGGCAAGCACCGGCAGTCCAAAGCGCAGGAATCGTGCAGGGTCGCCATTGGCGCTGAGCGCCATCGATTCTATTTGCGGGGCGAAGCGCGACACGACCTGGTCAAGCAGGCAGCCATCGCCAAGCGGCAACAGGCTCTTGTCGCCGCCGCCCATCCGCCTCGACTGGCCACCGGCCAGAACAATCCCCGCAATGTCTCGCTTCATGCCACGAAGCCTGTACGCCAGCCGTCGGAAATCACAAGAACCTTCAATGATCTGGCTAGATTCCGTCCGGAACCATGCTTGGCCCCGTGCTTTCGGCGACGATCTTGCGCCGGCCGACGACCCGCTCGCGGTAGAGCGCATAGAGGCCGGAGCCGATGATGATGGTGGCGCCGACGATCATCGGCAGATCGGGAATGTCCGCGAAGATGAACAGGCCAAGCAGGATCGACCAGATCAGGGCCGTGTAGCGGAACGGCGCGATGAAGGAGATGTCGCCCGCCCGCATCGCCATGATGATGAACTGGTAGCCGATAATCACCAGCACAGCAGCCAGGGCCAGCAGGGCCGTGCTGTTGCCCGTCATCGGCGTCCAGCCGCCCATTGCCGGCAACAGCGCCGCGCCGACGATTGTCATGGCAAGCGCGGTCGCGGTCGACACCAGCAATGTCGGAATGGCCTTGGGGATCCGCTTGGTGGCGAGATCGCGCACCGCGCAGCAGGCGACGCTGGCCAGCGCCGACAGCGAGTAGACGCTGAACCCTTCGAAGCCCGGCCGCACGATGATCAGCACGCCGGCAAATCCGATGGCGATGGCCAGCCAACGCCGCCAGCCGACAGTCTCGCCAAAGACAAGTGCCGCTCCCATCGTCACCGCCAGCGGCAGCGCCTGCAGCACCGCCGAAACATTGGCGATCGGCAGATGGGCGAGGGCGACGAGGAAACTCACCGTTGCGCCGGCCTCGCTGATCACGCGCAAGGCGACCAGAGGCTGCAGCATCGAGCCCGGGCGGGCGAGAGCGCCGCGCTGCCAGGCCAGCAGGCCGACGAAAAGCGAAGCGAAAGCCCCACGGATCAACATGACCTGCGCCATGTTCATCGATTGCGACGAGTATTTGGTTATGGCGTCGTTGAGGGTGAAGCCGGCCATCGCCACCATCATGAACAACGCGCCGCGAAGATTTGGAGACAGGGGCAAGACGGCTACCGGTTCTGCTAATACATATCGCCCAAAAGTGACCTCGGTTTTGGGGAAACGACATGCATAAGAAACAAAGACCTGAAGCGCGTGGCCTGAATCCGTTCAAACGCGACGCGCTTTAGGCAGCAAGCCTGTAACAGTCGGGCATGAAACAGCAACAGCAAAGGACTGGGCCACAGCCTTGTTTGTGGCCCGGAATATCGCTGCGATGGCGAACTTACTTCTTCGGCGTAAGCACCTCGGTGCCATTGCCTTCCTTGCCGGCGATCGTCCAAAGACCGTGCAGCGAACCGTCCGCCGCCACCTTGTAGACGACGAGGCCAATATCCTTGTCCATGACATAGCCGGCGGAGAAGGCATCATCGTTGCGCATGCAGATGCCGTCGGAAGATGAGCCACCAGTTTCCCAATGGATCGCGCAGGTCGTCCCGCTGGTCAGCGTGATGGTGGCTTCGCCGCCATAGGCCGAGCCGTCGAAATTGGTGCCGGCAACCGTATAAGTGCCGCCGATCGACTGCGCCGCCGCGGGCACGGCCGCGAGGCCAAGCAGTGCCAGAGAAAGAACGAGTTTGCGCATGGTGTATCCCCCTGTGAGCGAAGAGCAGCTTCCAGAGGAAGGCTAGGCTGGAACAGACTGGCCGTAAATCCGGCTGCGGTTCGCGAACAAGACTTTTTCTGGGGTGTGGTCCGAAACCGTCATGGCCCCTTGAGACTGCCGGCGATGGCGCCGACCAGCGGATCGTATTTCGACTTCAGCGCCGGCGGGTAGTCGACCCAGACCGTACGGATGATACCGTCTTTCCCAAACAGACGTCGCTCGTAGAATATCTTTCCATCCCTTAGGCCCGACAGCACGGCCCAGTCCTTTCCGGCCTTGCTGTAGGTGATCTTGTAGCCCGGCTCCTTGCTCGCCTTCTCCGCCGCGACAAAGCCTTTCGGCGTGTCGTCGTCGACGTTGAGGATGCCCGAGCAGATCAGGCTGGCGCCATCGGCGCTCAGCCATTGCTGTCCGTCGCCATTGTCGGGCTCCGGCTGGCGATCGGTGAAGACATCGTCGGGAAAGGTGCAGACAGTGCCGAAGCGATCGTTCACATAGGTGAATGGCGCGGCAATTGCGTTGCTCGCCGCGATCGCAGCGAAAAACGTCCCGATTGAAAAGAGCTGCCGCATGTCTTGCCCTGAAGGCGATGACCGCACGGCAAGTCTTGCACAGATCGGCGGAAAGATCAGCCGCCAGTGACGCTCATGTGGCGCGACACCGATGGGCGGCTGGTGCGGCGGTCGATGATGAAGTCATGGCCCTTGGGCTTGCGGCCGATGGCTTCGTCTATTGCTTCGGCGACCAGCTCGTTGCCTTCCGAGGCGCGCAAGGGCGCGCGCAGATCGGCGGCATCTTCCTGGCCGAGACACATATAGAGGGTGCCGGTGCAGGTCAGCCGGACGCGGTTGCAGCTCTCACAGAAATTATGCGTCATCGGCGTGATGAAGCCGAGCCGTCCGCCGGTCTCGGCGACCTGGACGTAGCGCGCCGGGCCGCCGGTCTTGAAGGGAATGTCGGTCAGCGTGAACTGGCGTTCGAGCGACGCGCGCAGCAGCGACAGCGGCAAATACTGGTCGGTGCGGTCGGCATCGATCTCGCCCATTGGCATGGTTTCGATGACCGTCAGGTCCATGCCGCGGCCATGCGCCCAGCGCATCATCTCGGGCAGCTCGGCGTCGTTGAAATCCTTCAACGCCACTGCGTTGAGCTTGACCTTGAGCCCGGCCGCCTGCGCGGCATCGATGCCTTGCATGACCTTGTCGAGATGGCCCCAGCGGGTGATCTTGTGGAATTTGTCGGCATCGAGCGTATCGAGCGAGACGTTGATGCGCCTGACGCCGCAATCGGCGAGTTCGGCGGCAAAGCGCGACAGCTGCGAGCCGTTGGTGGTCAGCGTCAGTTCTTCCAGCGCGCCGCTTTCGAGATGCCGCGACAGCTGGCGCACCAGATGCATGATGTTCTTGCGCACCAGCGGCTCACCGCCGGTCAGCCGCAATCGCCTGACGCCCTTTTCGATGAAAACCGTGCACAGCCGGTCGAGCTCTTCCAGCGACAGCAGGTCCTTCTTCGGCAGGAAGGCCATGTCCTCGGCCATGCAATAGGTGCAGCGGAAATCGCAGCGGTCGGTAACCGACACGCGGAGATAGCTGATCGTGCGGCCGAAAGGATCAATCATGTCCATGCTTCAAGCGCTTCCCGTGGCCGTGAACGGCTTCGTTATATACCGCTATGTGATACGATCCGGCCTGCTGTTCAAGATAGCGCCTCTCGATCTTTGGTAACATCTCTCAGCCGACATCGCATGTCGGTCGGTCTCATCAGACCTTTTCCCGTTTGGCGAAGCGGCGTAGGGAAGGGCGGATGACACGGGATCGAACAGCATGACCGCACCGAAAGAACTCAGGGTTTCCAAGGACCGCAAACTTCTGTCCGTCACCTTTCCCGACCACCATCCGTTCGAACTGCCGGCGGAACTGCTGCGCGTCGCCTCGCCATCGGCCGAAGTGCAGGGCCATTCGCCGGATCAGCGGGTGACGGTCCCCGGCAAGCGCAATGTGGCGATCCTGAAGATCGAGCCGGTCGGCAACTACGCCGTGCGCATCACCTTCGACGATTTCCACGACACCGGCATCTTCACCTGGAACTACCTGCATACGCTCGGCCACGAGAAGGATGCGCGCTGGGAAGCCTATCTCGCGGAGCTTGCGGAAAAGGGATTGAGCCGGGACCGCTAGATTGATTCCTCTCGCTGTCGTCAAAACGTCATCGAGATGGCGTAGCGCCGGCAAAGGTTTGGAGGCGAAAACATGTCCGTCATCACCACGGTCGAGCAGCTCGAGGCACTCTATGGCGTTCCAGGCGAGGCCTCGCTGGTCAAGGAACTCGACCACGTCATTCCCGAATACGCCGCCTTTATCGAAGCCTCGCCCTTTGTCGCACTGGCGACCAGCGGACCGGAGGGGCTGGACTGTTCGCCGCGCGGCGATCTCGCCGGCTTCGTGCGCATCCATGATCCGAAAACGCTGATGATGCCGGACCGACGCGGCAACAACCGCGCCGATTCGCTGAAAAACATCGTTCGCGACCCACGCGTCGGCCTGCTGTTCCTGGTGCCGGGCTCCGGCACGACGCTGCGCGTCAATGGCCGCGCCCACATCACAACGGATACAGCGCTGTGCGCGTCATTCACGGTGGACGGCAAGGCGGCGCGATCGGTGACCGTCGTCGACATCGATGCGGTCTACTTCCAATGCGCCCGGGCCATCGTCCGCTCCGAGCTCTGGAACCCGGCAAGGCATGTCGAGCCGAAGTCGCTGCCGACGCCCGGACAGATCCTGGAAATCACCAGCCGCAAGAACATCGACGGCGAAACCTACGACAAGGAATGGCCGGAACGGGCGAAGAAGACGATGTGGTAGGGTTGGGCTGAAGGGCGCTCAAGCCTCATTCAGCACATCATAGATCTTGCGCATCTGCTCGCCGATCATGTCGCATTGCTCCGGCGTCGACTGGCTCATCGCCTTCTCGATCAGCGCCATATGCACTTTCAGCGCCTGCATCAGCAGCGCCTCGCCGGCCTCGGTGAGCGCGAGCCGCAGGATGCGCTTGTCCTTCTCGTCGCCTTCGCGGCGCAGCAGGCCACGCGCTTCCAGCTGCGGCAACAGCATGGTGATGTTGGAGCGGCCGACGAGCAGCTTGCGGGCAAGATCGTGCTGCGACATTCCGGGGTGGCGATAGAGGTTCATCAGCACGTCGAGCTGCGCCGGCTTCAAATCGAGCGGCGCAAGTTTCACCGCCAGCGTGCGCTCCAGCACATGGCAGGCGCGCGCCACCGCGACCCAGTTGCGGAAACGCGGGTTGTCCCAAGGCAGCTCTTGTTTATTGTTCATCTTTGAACTATTATGTTCATGCTTGAACGTATGGATGGATTCTCACTATGGCATCATTCGGGCTGAAGGTCATCCGGGGCGTGTTCGGTGCGGCAGAGCGTGTCGCGCCGCGGCTCAGCGGACGCGCGGCGTTCGAATTGTTCTGCCGCACCCCGAATGTCAAGGCGCTCAGCGATGGCGAGCGCCGCGCTGTCGAGCGTGCGGCGGGGTTCATGACCGAGGCGCGTCATCACCGGCTGAAGACCGCGACCGGCTGCGTCATGGTGCACGAGTTCCGGCCCGAGCCGGGCAGGGCGGCCGTCGGCACGGTGCTCGTCGTCCATGGCTGGCGCTCGCGCACCGAATATATGCGCGCCTTGATCGAAGGCTATCGCGCCGCCGGCTACAGGGTCGTTTCGCTCGACCTGCCTGGCCACGGCCAGTCGCAGGGCCGGCGCCTGAACATGGTCAATGCGGTGGATGCGGTGCGGGTTGCCGGCGAATGGTTCGGCCCGTTCGTGGCGGCGGTTGGCCATTCCTTCGGCGGCGCCGTCGCCGCCAATGCCATCGCCGGTTCGGTCAAGAACATCCCGCCGCTGGCGGCGGGACGCCTGGTGCTGATCGCGGCGCCAAGTTCCCTGCCGGCGATCTTTGCCGACTTCAGTCATATGTTGAATGTCGGCCCGCGCTCGCAAGCCGCCATGGCGGACCGGGTCGAGCATCTTTCCGGCCGGCCGCTGCACGAATTCACCGGCGACCGCCAGCTCGCCCAGGCACCGGTGCCGACCCTGGTCATCCACGCGCCGGACGACCGCGAAGTCTCGGCCGATCACGCAAGGCGCTATGCCGGTGCCGGCGGCCATGTGCGGCTCTACTGGGCCGACGGGCTTGGCCATCGCCGCATTCTTGCCGACAAGGGCGTGGTCGAACGCGCGGTCGGCTTCGTGACGCATCGCGAGCCATTGCTGCTGCATTGAGCGGCGGTCGAGATTATTTCTTCTTCTCGCCGGGTTCGACCGGCAGTCCGGCGGCCTTCCAGGCGGTGTAGCCGCCGAGGATGTGCTTGACCGGCGAAAGCCCCATGTCCTGCGCCGTCTTTGTGGCCAGGGCAGAGCGCCAACCGCCGGCGCAGAAGAACACGAAGCTCTTTCCCGAGGCGAAGAACGGCTTGTGGTAAGGGCTTTCGGGGTCGATCCAGAATTCCAGCATGCCGCGCGTGACATGCTTGGCGCCCGGAATCCGGCCGTCGCGTTCCACTTCGCGTGGATCGCGCAGATCGACGAAGATGGTGTCTTCATCGTCGAGCAGCCCGGCCGCTTCCTCCGGCGAAACCACCTCTATCACGGCGTTCGCCTCGTCCAGCAGCTCGCGATAACCCTTTTTCACGCTCTCGTCCCTCCCGGCCTTGCTGGCGGATTTCGAGCACACCAGCCGGCGTTTGTCACGCCGCGTTGCCGCCGGCCAACGTCTGCCAGGCAGCCATGGCCCCGGCAACCGTCGCCAGCAGGGCAGCGTGCGAGGCGCCGTCTCGCGCCTGGATCGACATGCCGTGCTGGACCGTGGCGAAGAAGGTCGCGGCAGCGCTAGCGTCGAAATCCGCCGGCAATTCGCCTTCGGCAATACCGCGCTCCAGACGTTTTTGCAGGGCGGTGTGGTTTTCGGCACGACGGCGGCGCAGATCGTCGCAGATGGCGCCGCGGCTCGAATCCTGATGCAGTGCGCCCAGCGTGATCAGGCAGCCCTGCGGGCGATCGCTCTGCGCATAGGCTTTCGCCGTCAGGCACAGGAATTGTTCGATCGCCTGCCGCGCGGTCGGAGCCTCGTCCAATGCCAGCCAGATGTCGGCACCCTCGGTGTGCGAGTAAAAATCCGTCGCCTCCAGGAACAGCGCCTCCTTGCTGCCGAAGGCGGCGTAGAGGCTGGGCGAGTTGATGCCCATGGCGGCGGTCAGCTCGCTCATCGATGCGCCTTCGTAACCACGCGCCCAAAACACCTGCATCGCGCGGCGCAGGGCTGCGGTTCGATCGAAGGTGCGGGGACGGCCTCGTTCCGACATGACGCTCTTTCTGTGTTGATCGATACATAATTTAGTTGACGCCAGCGGGCAAGGCTGACAGATATTTATGTATCGATCATTACATAAAAGGAGAATTCGATGTCTTCCAGCAGATTGAACGGCAAGGCCGCGCTCGTCACCGGCGGCAGTCGCGGCATCGGCGCAGCGATTGCGCGGAGGCTGGCGGCCGATGGCGCCAGCGTCGCGCTGACCTATGTGCATGGCGAGGAACAGGCCCGCGCTGTCGTCGCCGAGATCGAGGCCAAGGGCGGCCGCGCCATCGCGATCAAAGCCGACAACCGCGATGCGGTCGCCCTAGACAAGGCAGTCGATGACGCCGTAACCGCCTTTGGCCGGCTCGACATCCTGGTCAACAGCGCCGGCATCTGGCGCGCCGCCCCAATCGACACGCTGTCGCTCGCCGATTTCGACGAGACCATGGAGGTCAATCTCCGGGCCCCGTTCATCGCTTCCAAGGCCGCGGCCGCCCATATGGGTGAGGGCGGCAGCATCATCTCGATCGGCAGCAACCTTGCCGAGCGGGCGACCGACGGCAGCCTCACGGCCTATTCAGCCAGCAAGGCGGCGCTGGTCGGCCTGACCAAGGCGCTGGCGCGTGACCTCGGCCCGCGCGGCATCACCGCCAATGTCGTCCACCCCGGTTCGACCGACACCGACATGAACCCGGCCGACGGCCCGCATGCCGAGCATCAGCGCCGGAAGATGGCAACGCCGCGCTTCGGCAAGGCCGACGACATTGCCGGCATGGTCGCCTGGCTCGCAGGCCCGGAAGGCCGCTTCGTCACCGGCGCTGCCCTGACCATCGATGGCGGCGCCAACGCCTGATCCCGCGGGGATTTCCGGCTGGGGCGGAACCACCCTCCGCTCCAGCCGTCACGATCTTGTGAAACCGTTCTGCAACAGGCTTTCCAAAATTTATGAAAGCTTAACGAAATCGGTATGAATCAGTATAGTCGCGCCTTACATCCGCCATGCGGTGAGCGGGACGATCGAGCGTGCGGAACGGGAACCGGTTGCGGCCGGAGCGGGTGATTCATGAAATTCCTCGGAAACAAAGCAACCGTGATGCCGCTGATGGCAATCACGGCGACGCTGGCTTTCGGTGTACCCCAGGCAGGCGCGCAGGGGCTCTTCGACATGCTTTTCGGCGGCGGCGTCAGGCATGCGCCGAAAGGCGAGTTTCCGCCCCCGCCACCGAAGAACAAGCCAAAGCCGAAAGTGTCCGGTGGCGGCGGCGGCAATGTGAAGATCAGCAGCCCGTCCTACTACACCTACAAGGCCGACCGGCTGGTTCGCGTCGACTTCTCGGCATTGGCCGCGACGCCGGCGCCGGCGACACCGCAGGACGCCGCCTTCGTCCCGTCGGCTACGGGTGCCGCCTTTCGTGATGCGGTTGCCAGCTTGGGCGACTACGAACTCTTAGCCGAGCCCGACATCGCCAAGGCGCTGATCGCGTACTACTCGGCCAATCCGGATTTCATCTGGATAAGCGGAACCAGCCTCAACAGCCGTGCGCAGGATGCGGTGCGGGTGCTTGGCGAGGCTTCAAGCTATGGCCTCACGCCCGCCGACTATACGGTCGAAGTGCCCGCTGCCGGCGCATCGACGACCGACGCCAATGCGCAACTGAAAGAACTCGTCCGTTTCGAGATGTCGCTTTCGGCGCGTGTGCTGCGCTATGCCCACGACGCCCAGAACGGCCGCGTCGATCCCAACCGCATGACCGGCTATTATGATTTCCCGGCCAAGCCGCTCGATCTGCAAGGCGTGCTGAAAACGCTGGCTCATACCCAGCAGGTGCGCACCTATCTCGAATCGCGGCACCCGCAGAATGCGGAATACCAGGCGCTGCGCGTCGAACTGGAAGCGCTGCAGGCCAGTGCGGAAAACGAAATCGTCGTCGACCCCAAACTGCTGCTGAAGCCGGGCGAAACCAGCCCCGAGCTGCCGAAGCTGCTGACCCTGATCGCGCGCAATCTCGACGACGAGATGGGCGGCGCCTATGGCGAGGTCCTGTCAAGGCTGGCCACCAGCGACGTCTATGATCCGGAATTGGTTCCGGTTATCAAGGCCGTGCAGCAGAAGGCAGGCATGAAGGGCGACGGCGTCATCGGCCCGCGCACCGTCGCGTCGCTGGCCGGAACATCCAAGGCCGACAAGCTGCTGAAGGTGGAAGTGGCGCTGGAGGAACTGCGCTGGCTGCCCTCCGATCTCGGCAGCCCGCGCGTCTTCATCAACCAGCCGGCCTTCACCGCGAGCTACATCGACAATGGCGAGGAAAAGCTCAGGACGCGTGTCGTCGTTGGCCGGACCACCAACCAGACCTCCTTCTTCTACGACCAGATCAAGCAGGTCGATTTCCATCCCTATTGGGGCGTGCCCCAGTCGATCATCGTCAACGAGATGCTGCCGAGATTGCGCAACGATCCGGGCTATCTCGACCGGGCCGGCTATGAGGTGACGGATTCGCGCGGCAAGCGCATTCCTTCGTCGGCGGTCAACTGGGGCGCCTATGGCTCGAACATCCCATACAGCGTGCGCCAGCAGCCGAGCGAGGCCAACGCGCTGGGCGAGTTGAAGATCCTGTTCCCCAACAAGCATGCGATCTACATGCACGACACGCCACAGAAATCGTTCTTCCAGCGCGATATGCGCGCGCTCAGCCATGGCTGCGTGCGGCTGCAGGATCCGCGCGGCATGGCGGCGGCGGTGCTTGGCACCTCCGTGGACTATATCGCCGAAAAGCTGAAGCACGGCCACGCGACCGAGAACGTGACACGCACGATCCCGGTCTATGTCGCCTATTTCACCGCCTGGCCCGATCTGTCGGGCAAGGTCGAATATTTCGGCGACGTCTACGACCGCGACTCGCGGCTGAAGCAGGCCCTGGATGTCACGGAGGCGGTTCGCTCGCCTTCGAGTTGATTTAGCGCTCGAACAGTGGCCGTCGGAAGCCGGCGTCGCGCCCAGCGATCAGCCAATAGAGCAACCCGGCGACAAGGCCGGCAGCGGCAATGATGCCGATGTCGACCCAACGCTCCGGGTCCATGTCCTCCGGTGCGCTCGGCCAGATCAGGGCGAAGCCGCCGACTGCGGTGCCGGCGCCGAAAACCATGTGCAGCAGGACATTGCGCAACGAGAAGAACTCGGCAATCAGCGCGAAGATCAACGTCTGCAGCGCGGTCACCACGATCGTCAGGAAATAGACGAACATGCCGAGCGGCGGCACCAGCAGCACCGCGATCGGCGAAACGCCCATGACGTCGAAATAATTGGGCGCGTTGGGCAAGGAACTGAGCACGCCATAGATCACCGCCACGGCGATCAGGCCGACCAGCACCGATACGAAGTAGCCGGCCAACATCATCAATATGCGCTTCATCACGTGCTTTGCCGTCGCCATCCCCATCCCCCAATGCGGCGCCCGGAGCTATTCCAGGAAACGACAGTCAGCCATCAAAGCACGACTGACGCAAGGGGAGGTGCCCGCGCCAGGGCGATCGCCGAAGTTGGCGCCGGGAGCCTGTGACGCAGCCGAGAACGAATTCGCGTCGGAGCGTCCCTATTTCGGCTCCGCCGTCACAGGATCATAGGTGATTTCGACCTTCGCCTTGTCCGCCGTGTAATAGGTGACGGTGTAGGCGCCGCTGTCCCAGTCGACCTCGTCCACATAGCGAAAGCCGTCGCGCTGCTCGACCTTGGCGATGATCTCCGACAGCTTCTTGGCATTGGGCGGCGGCAGCGGCTTGTCGTCCGCGGCCAAGGCCGGCGCGACGGCGAAAAGAACGGCGACGCTTGTCGCCAGCAGAAATCTGGACATGGCTTTCCCTCAAGTTTCGTCGGACAGAAACTCGCTGGCGTACCGGTTTGTTCCGCGGGTGGAATGCGTGCCGATTCAGTCCACCGGTTTGCAGCTGCCCGAACGAGGGGCCGCTGCCCGCTTGACTTACGCGGCGCGTCGTTGAGCGGGGTGGAGACCTGAACGGGTTCGGCGAGGGTCGACGGCGGTCACGATGCTGTGGTGGTGATCGCAATAGACGCGATCCGCCGAAGTTGGCCCGGCACAAAAACGATAACCGCCGGGTACCGACCGGTCTTCGCTTACCGGGAAGCGGCACTGATAGACGCCTAGCTGAATGAGGGGGACGTCTTTCGAAATTGGTCTGACATTTTCAGGCATGGTTTTTCAGGTTCCTGGTTCATAGCCATTGCCGGCTGACGGCCGCTATGCGACCGCGTCAAGCGAGCTTCTCTCGTTTGGAGGGCTGTGGATCACCATATGGTGTCGATCGCAGCGTCAATGAAGGCCGAAACCCCGCTTTCGCAAGCCAATCCTTGCGACTTAAGGCCACACTGGCTGCTGGGCGGGCGAGCTACGGGAGCGAGTACATTTTGTCAGCAGACAGTGCGGTCGCGTCCCGGAGCATCTCTTCGAACCGTTGCGCCGGTGCTATGGTGTGCCTGCATGATCAGACAGCAGGGATATGAGGCATGCCCGAAATCACACGCCGTACACTTCTTGCGTTCACCGCCGTGGCCTCGGTTGTTGAACCGACGTTTGCCGAAGCGGAAGGGGCCTCACCCGAATTGCGGGCGCTGATCGGAGCCCATGAAGCCAGCTATGTCGGGCTTCACAGGGTTGTTCATCAAGCGGGCAGCAGCAGCCACGATCGCAAGAGGGCAGACCGGATTGAACAGGAAGCATTGCTTGCCATCTGCTCCTATCCTGCGATCAGCCGAGGCGACCGCCGGGCCAAGGCCGATTACCTGTTGACCGCCGAGGCTCGGGGCGAACTCGACCTGGAAGAGCACATGCAGGCCATCCTGCACGCGATGAAGCGCTGATCGCGGCTCGACCGGCGTAGGGCAGAGTTTGGCCCCATCGACAGGAGTTCATGCGCGGCGACTATCTCGCCGCCTTCCATTGCTGCGACTACGCATCTTTGGCTAACGGACGAAGCGGTCAGCGACCTGTCGGGCAAGTGGCGCTCGATGAAGCCCGGCCCATGGAGCAAGCCCGAGCGCTGAGCCGGAACAACGCTATACGGTCTTTTGCGCCGACGACCGCATCGACGTGTCGTTTTGGATCGCGAACAGATGAAGGTCCGAAACGGCTCCGACGTCTGCCCGTTCCAGAGATATGCGAGCTACAGCAGCGCGTGGAATTCGCCCAGAAGAATTTTGGCGGGCAAGGGGCGGGGTGTAGTTGCTAGGCATTTTGGGGTGCGGCGTTCAGGAGGGCCGATGGTGGGCGATGCAGGGATTGAACCTGCGACCCCACCCGTGTGAAGGGTGGTTCGACGACTTTCTGCGGCTTTCCGCAAGCCACTGTTCTCCTACCAAGCCTTTCTTTTAAATTGCTTTTTCTTATGTGGCACCATATCGTGTTTTCTCCAGCCGCCTGCGTGGTGACGACCCGGTGACGACCCGGGATCGTCACGACAATAGGAAAACCTTCATGAGTGCAAGAACAAAGAAACTCACCAAATCGGTGGTTGATGCCATCGAGCCGAAAGGCAAAATCTTCCGGGTTTTCGACACCCAACTGAAGGGGTTTTGCGTGCGCGTCGGCCCGTCCGGCGATAAGCGCTGGCAAGTCGAGTATCGGCCCTATCCCGGCGGGCGCGGCGTCGCCATCAAGCGGATTACACTCGGCTCGACCACCGTGCTGACGCCGGATCAGGCGCGCGATCAAGCGAAAGAGACATTGGCGGCGGTTAGCAATGGCAAAGACCCGGTTGCAGAAAAGCAGGTCAAACGTGACGAAGACAAAATCAGCGATCTGATCGATCTCTACGAACAGAAGGGTTGCACCGTGCGGCGCGGCGATCAATTGCTGCCGATGAAGCCGCGCAATAAGGCCTACACGATTGCCGGCCTGCGCCATCACGTCGTGCCGTTGATCGGCAAAAAGCGAATTTCCGAAGTCACCTCGCGCGATATCGAGCAGTTGGTGGCGGACATAACGGCGGGTAAAACCGCTAAGGATGAGAAGATTGGGCCACGCCGCCGCATTATCGTCAAAGGCGGGGCAGGCGCGGCGCGCAAGGTTGCCCGCAACCTGTCGTCCGTCTTCAGCTTTGCTGTACGGCGCAAACTGATTGCGCAAAATCCGGTGACCGACGCCGAGATCAACAAGGTCGACGGCAAGCGAACGCGGTATCTCTTCCTCGAAGAAATCGGCCGGCTCGGGAAGGCGCTAGATGAACTTGAGGCCGAAGGCGTCAACCCGAAAGCGCTTGATATCGTTCGGCTGTGGGCGCTTACCGGCTGCCGTCGTGACGAGATCGCCGCGCTCAAATGGTCGGAAGTCAACATCGACCTCGGCTGCCTCGTACTCGACGACACTAAGACCGGAAAGAGCGTCCGTCCGCTCGCGGCACCGGCGGCGGCGCTGCTGGCGGCGCTACCGCGCTATGCCGACGCCGATCGGCCGGAGGGTCGGTCGAAGTGGGTGTTTCCGGCGTCGCGCGGTGACGGGCATTTCCAAGGCACCAAGCGGATTTGGCCAAAAGTAACGAAGAAGGCAGGGCTGCCCGGTGTGACCCCGCATGTGCTGCGCCATTCCCTCGGCTCGGCTGCCGTATCGGGCGGTATGGCGCTGCCGATGGTCGCCGCCATTCTCGGCCATGCCGACACCCGCTCGACGCAGATCTACGCGCATGTCCAGATGCATCCGGCGGCGAAGGCGGCAACCCGTGCGGTCAGCGGCATCGCCGCCGCACTCGCAGGCAAGAAGGCTGGCAAAGTGTTGCCGATGAAAAAGCGGGCGGGATGAAGGCGTGATCCGGAAACCGCCGACAGATGGTAAACCGCCATTCGTCCACTCACAGCGACAGGAAAGGGCCGAGGCCCGGAAGGCTGCCGCCGAAGCTGAGGCGCGATACTCAGCAATCTTCTCGGCTGAAGCGGTTGACCGAATTGTCGAGGCGGTAGCAAAGACCGCAGCAATCCCCGAAAAACTGGACCGGGGGAAGCTTGGCCGCGATCTGGATCGGGCGGTGTTTTGGCTCCGGAGGTTCGAGGATGTTGCTCTGTCGCAGCCTTGGACTGGGATTCAGCAACACGGGAAGAAATTGATCAAAGCAGCGCAGGCTTTCACGGACCTGTGGATGCAGGACAGTGATGGTGGCCGATGGTGGCGCGACCAAGTGGCCCCTTATTTGGACCTTGCGAAGGCTACGGCTGGTTTCGAAGGACTGATCGCCAAGCTGATGTCGGAACGGTTCACGGCGTCGAAGGAGCCGATGGACGAGCAGCAACCCGGCAAATGGCCGCTGCGCTGGCTGCTGGAGCGAGATGGACCGGAGAGTGTTCTGGAATGGTGGCTTGGCGAGCATCTGGCGATCCTCTTCGAACATCACTTCAACATGCCCGCAAAGGTGAAGCAATCGCGCTCGATCTCCAAGGACGGTGAGGTCGTTGCCGTCAGAGGGCCTTACATCGCCTTCGCCCTGGCCGTTCTGCAGGACGCCGGGGTGGGAAATGCGGACGGGAGCCCAATCAAGGCAACGTCGATCTTGCAATTCCGAAGAAGGGAAATGCGAAAGTCGCGAAAATAAATTTTGCATTTCAACGTGTGGACAGGCCAAGGACGAGAAAAGGTGCCTCTCGGAAAAGAAACGCGGTCCAATCCGGGAGAACATCGTGACCCTGCTGCTCACCACTCGCGACGCATCGGCCTACCTCAGGGAGAAGCACGGCATTAAGCGAGCGCCGATTACCTTGGAAAAGCTGCGGACGCTCGGCGGCGGCCCGGCTTTTAGAAAGCTCGGCGTTTCCGTTTATTACCGGCCCGAGGAATTGAGCGAATGGGCAGAAGGCCGTCTGTCGCGGCCGCTGCGCTCGACCAGTGAGTTACCCGACCACGCAGCATAAACGAAACCCGCCGGGGCTTGACGCCACAGCGGGGTTCGGGATTTCAGTTCGGGGCTTGGATCGCCCGGAAGATAAGTCCCACCTTATGCGTCGTCAAGCCATCCGGCCTCTCTCGGGAGGGCCCGATGCGTGCGCCGCACGACACCAACGATGGCGAACCGCGCCATATCATTCATCAATCAACTGCGGCGAGCTTTCACGCTCTGAATGCCCGCCGTACTGCGTTTGGTCTGGTGCCAGTGCACCCAGCGTCATCGCTCGCCCCACATGAATGCGAAGGGCGTTCTATCGAAGCTGCTGCTGCCTGCGCATGGCGGCGTGATCATCGCCTTGTTGCCGTCCTGTCTGGTCGCGCCGCGCGGCGACGGAGAGCGTGATGAGCGGCAAGCCGCCCGACATTACTGTGACGGCGCTGTTCACCGCTGCCGCCGCTGCGGCACGCAAGGAGAGCCGGCGCTACTGGTCGATGAATGACAAGCGTTTTCCGATACAGGAACCATCGTTCTGGCCAGCAACACCTGAAGGCATCGACGACACCTTGGCGGGACGTCGCCGCCGGCGGCGGCAGAAGGGGATGTGGACGTGAAGAACGAAAGGCGCATCCACGCCGTCGCCGAATTGGACACCGTCAAGGAACACACCGACGAGGCGCTGGCGCTTGAGTTCGCTCGCCGCCATGCGATGCGAACCCGGTACGTCGACGGGTGGTCGCGCTGGATGCTTTTTGACGGCGTCGTCTGGGCACCCGACGAAATCCTGACGGTATATAACTATGCGCGTGCCCTGTGCCGCGACGATGCGGCCAATGCTCTGCCCAGAGATGGGGGGAGGATACTATCTGCCAAGACGGTTGCCGCCGTCGTCTCGCTTGCTCGCTCGGATCCGGCGCTCGCCGCCGTGGTCGACCAGTGGGACGAAGACCCGATGGCCCTGAATTGCGATGGCGAAGTCGTCCAGCTTGGTGCAGAGGGTTGCAGCCGCCGCGTCATTCCCGGCGATTACATGACCAAGTCAACGGCTGTCGGGCCCGGGGGCGACTGCTCGCTATGGCTGGAGTTTCTAAACCTTGTGACCAGCGGCGACGGCGCGCTGATCGACTACCTTCAGCGGGTGTGCGGCTACTGCCTGACCGGCCTTACGGTTGAACACGCGTTGTTCTTTCTGTGGGGACCGGGCGGCAATGGTAAGTCAACCTTCATCGAAACCATATCCGGCGTCGTCGGCGACTATGCCAAGACCGCCGGCATCGATACTTTCACGGCCTCCGCGTCCGACCGCCACCCTACCGACCTCGCTGCCCTGCAAGGCGCAAGGCTGGTGACGGCCACTGAAACGGCCAAGGGCCGCAGTTGGGACGAAACTCGTATCAAGACGCTGACAGGCGGTGACCGTATCTCGGCGAGATACATGCGGCAGGATTTTTTCGAATACAGCCCGCAATTTAAGCTCATGATTGCAGGCAATAACAAACCGGCACTGGTCAACGTGGATGATGCTTTCCGACGGCGTTTTCACATGATCCCCTTCATCGTTCGCATTCCGGACGACAAGCGCATCCTCGGCTTTTCTGACCGGCTTAGGGAAGAATGGCCGGGCATTCTGGCATGGATGATTGAAGGTGCCGGGCACTGGCGGCGGCTCGGCCTATCGCCGCCGCCTGCCGTGGTTGCCGCTACGCAGGAATATCTTGATAGCGAGGACACCATCGGCGCTTGGCTCGAAGAATGCACCGAAAGGGTTGCCGACGGGTTCGAAAGTCGCCAATCGCTGTTTTCGTCATGGAAAGCTTTTGCAGCCCGCACTGGCGAGAACCCCGGTACACAAAAGCAATTCGTCAGCGCGCTCGCTGGTCGCACCGGCATCTATCCGCACAAGCGCCACGGCGTCCGGGGTTATCTCGGTATCCGCATCACATGGGAAAATGCGGCGTAGTCTTCAGTGTGAAACTGACGCTGAGCTTGTCGCATTTGGCTGCAAGCTCCAATATGTGCTTGGCATAAGGCATGGGGAAAACTGCATGGTCGCACGCGAAATCAATATGGACCACGGTGCGGGTTCGGAATGACGATCTTAAAACCGTGTTGGTTGTCGAAACGGATTTAAGTCTGAACCGAGACGCGCCGGACTACGACGAAGTCGCGGCCAACGACCTTTTTGCCGCTGTTGTGGAATTTGTGAAGACGAATGCCGCAACAATCGACGAAGCTGATATCATACCCATCCGCCCCTAATCGAAGAAGCCGGCCCGACGTTATTGGCGACCGACCAACAGCCTGCCGCGAAAGTGTCTCTGTAGGCCAGAGCGGCGACCTTCGGGGCACTTGGGGCCCTTCGCTCCATAATCGACGTAGTGATGTCGTCGAGCGCCATTTCCGACCTATACGTCTATACGGGACGCACCTGCCCCAAGTGCCCCGACTGGGTAGTTGCCAACTAGCGAATGGGTTCATGCCCTCAAAACCCTGTGGTGCAGTTCCGACCAATGCGGTATCATGACACCACAATGGCAAATGACAATTTGAACATACGGCAGGAACGTTTCTGCCTCAGCCTTGCTGAGGGCCTCCCGCAATCTCGCGCATATGTTGACGCTGGCTATGCTGCGCGTGGTAATGCCGCTGAAGCGAGCGCTTCCCAGCTTCTAAGAAATCCTAAGGTCGTCCGCCGCCTTGCCGAGTTGCAGGCGAAGGCTGCGAGGCGTTCGGAGATCACGGTCGACGATTTGATTGTAGAGCTCGATGACATGCTCAAGTTGGCGCGCGCCACCAAAAATCCGTCGGCAGGCGTGACGGCGATCATGGGCAAAGCGAAGCTGCTCGGGCTGGTGGTGGACAAATCCGACGTTTACACGGTTTTGCGGAAGCCGGCGCGCGAACCGACCGACGTTAAACAGATGTCCCTTGAGGAGTGGCAGAGGCGTTTCGGTCCCAGCAGGTCCAAAAGTTGATTATGTATGATGCGACACGCATCGGGCCGGAATAAAAGGAGGAGGGGTTCCCCCTCCCCACAGTTTTCCGCACTAAGGCTATCGGCTAGTCAAGCTGGAAATATATACGGAGCGAGCGGTATGTCGCATCCGTTACAGCGTAGTGGCCAACACCGCCGTTCGCTTCGGAATTCCAATCATCCCATGTAAAGAGAAAGGAATTCTTGTCGCCAGTGATGGTGCGAGTACGCTTGGTAATACTGCCCTGAAAGTTGGCGTAGTTCTCGATGCTAGCTTCAGCGAGAAGGCTGGCATGAATTTCCGGCCCATGCTCTGCGAAGACTTTCAACCCGGCGATTGTGATGTCAGCACAACCCGCCATGAAGTTCTCGATTTGACTTGGGGTCATGTCGACGACATCATCCCAGATGTAGCCTTTTGGGTTTTGCGATGATGCCGTTTCCCGCACTGGAAAAAGCTTCGCCAGCAAATCCGCTCGCGTTGCAGGCTTCAGTTTGCTAAGGTCGGCGTCGGTAAGCACTAACTGCATCGGTATCTCCATGCGTTTGAGTTTGCCATGTGGGCAGGTCAAACTGCGATTTGACCTGCCCACCTTGTAATTTGGGCGAGAGGACCTGCCCGGTCTTTGTATGGACGATTTGACCTGCGGTGTCAAATGCCATCTTGGCGTGCTGACATTCAATGTTGGGGCGTCGTACTTCTGTTTTCAGGTTTTGAACCTGCCCTTTCGAATTCACGGGCGGCCCCGCAAGCATCACAATTTGTCTTGATACGACCTATGTGTAAGTTTTATGAACGAGCGTATACAGTCATTACACTATGCAGGATCGCTCGATGAAATCCGTTATTTCCTATATTCGCGTCTCAACCGACCGTCAGGGCAAAAGTGGCCTTGGTCTTGAAGCACAGCGTCAGGCAATCGTCCGTTTCGTCGAGGCCGAAGCCTCTGAGATCGTCAGCGAGTTCGTCGAGGTCGAAACCGGCAAGGGCTCGGATGCTCTCGCCAAGCGCCCACAACTTGCCGCAGCGCTGGCGGCGGCCAAGCGCAATGGTGGCTGCCCGGTGGTCGTTGCCAAGCTCGACAGGTTGGCGAGAGATGTCAGCTTCATCTCCAGCCTCATGTCGCGGCAGATACCATTCGTCGTCGCCGAATTGGGCGCGGGCGTCGATCCATTCATGCTGCACATCTACGCGGCCTTTGCCGAGCGAGAACGAACGATGATCTCCCAACGCACCAAGGAGGCCCTAGCGGCAGCAAAGGCGCGCGGTATCCAGCTTGGCGGCCCAAAGCTTGCCGAAGCGCAGCAGAGATCGAGGGCAGTTCGCATGGCACAGGCCGACGCCTTTGCAGCAAACATCCTCCCGATCATCCGCGACATACAAGCGAGCGGGGTCAAATCCCTGAGGCAGATCGCTGTGGCGCTCAATGCGCGCGGCATCGGCACGGCGCGCGGCGGAACGTGGACAGCTGTTCAGGTGACGGACATCATCAATCGAAATGCCCGCACTAAGTCTACTCCGAGCGAGTCAGCCGCTGCGGTGCCGCAAGATGAGACTGCAGAGGTTGCTGAGCCCGGCTCTCGGACACCGCTCGGCTCGCGTTGGTAGCCCCGCCCACCGGGGTTTATCGGTGGCGGGATGGGGGGCTACTTGTGGGGCCCCACTGATCCGCACGCGGTCGGCTTCCCAACCTTCCGCATCAACCACGACTTGCGAGAGTTCAGCCGGACGCGCATTGAAGTCGAGGAGGACCACCTACCCGTCGTGGCCCGTCGCAGCATGAAACAGGCCGGTCGGTCTCTATTATCGTGGACGAAGCGCCTCGAAGCGCTGGAGAAACTCCCGACGAGCGGCTCGGGGGCTGAGATGACGGATCGTGACGTCTGCAGGGATAACACCTGCCTCTTTGGCCCAACTGTCAGTCCCCGGAGCCATGACCTGTGCCTGTTCAGCGGCCAGCACGCTAAGATCGGCAACTTTGACTGCATCACGGTAGCCGCTGCTGAGCCCGAAGCGCTTCGCTATTGCATCCTCCACGTTGGCCTCGATGGCCTTATACTCTGGCAAAAGTTGTTTCAGCGGACGAGTGACATCGCCAATGAATGCCTCGGCCGCGTCGTGGAGAAGGGCCTCATAGGGATATTCAGCAGTGACGTCACTCACCAGCAGGCTATGTTCAGCGACCGAATAGAAGTCGCGGCACTGTCCAGCGTAGCGGCAGATGTGCGCCAAGCCGTGGGCTACGTCGTCAATCGTAAAATCGCTCCGGTGCGGGTCGAGAAAATCAAAGACCCTACCGCTGGCCAGCGTAATGGTGGGGCCGCGCGCGACATTCACGGCCAAGATGTTATTGCGCATAAAATTCATCTCCCTTCCTTACACAATATGGGCGTTTAGCCAACAACACGCGGTGGATAACTGAAAAAACTGCCCCCTTGAAAGCCGACTGACATTATATGACAAATCATGTAGTTGTTATGCTTGTATTTTTTGTAATGATCGCCATTTTAACTGGCGCGCCATTTTGCGCGATATGGGGGGGATATGCGTCTTGTGATAGTTCTCTCCGGCCCTGTTGGGGTCGGGAAGTCGTCGTTCGGCGATCAACTGCAAGCTCTTTTTGGCGCATACCGGGTGTCAACCAGCAGTTGGATTGTTGAACACCGTGGTGTTGCACGCGAGCGGGGCCAGCTTCAGGCTGCGGGAGACGCTCTCGATGTCGAGACAGGCGGCGCTTGGGTCGCGGAGGCGGTTGCCGAGAAAGCCTCGTCGACGGGCGAGGACGCCATACTCTTAGTCGATTCAGCGCGAATTGCGGCCCAAGTTGAAAAGCTTCGTGAGCGATTCGGCGACCGCGTCTTCCATGTTCATCTCCACGCAGAGGATGACTTGCTGGAGCGGCGATACCTGGCGCGCGACCCTGAGCACAAGGAGTTTGCAACCTACGCTGAGGTGCGGGCTAATGGCACCGAAGCGGCTATTGGCAGCCTTGCCGTGATCGCAGACCTTGTGCTGGACGCTGATTATGCCGACGCTCGCACATTGGCTGTATCGGCGATGGCTTTCCGAGGCGAGACGGCTCCGCAACCTGAGCGGCTTGTCGACGTCATCATCGGCGGCCAGTACGGCAGCGAAGGGAAGGGCAACATCTGCGCATACTTGGCTAACAGCTACGGAGTGTTGATGCGCATAGGTGGCCCCAACGCTGGTCACCTAGTGAAAGATCCGCCCTACAAATATGTCCAGCTACCCTCCGGCACCGGGACCAATAAGAAGGCGGCGATCTTGATTGGTGCCGGCTCTACCCTGTGGCTGCCACAGTTGATGCTTGAAATCATGGAGCAAGGGCTAACACCAGAGCGTCTGTCAATTGACCCGCAGGCGATGGTGATCGACGACGAGGACCGTCGCATAGAAAGCGGTGCGCTGACTTCAATCGCGTCCACCAAGCAAGGAGTAGGTTCTGCGACCGCGCGTAAGATTGTAAATCGGGGTAACGTGCCTGTCTTTGGCCCACCCGTAAAGCTGGCGCGCGACGTTCCTCAGCTCGCCAAGTTTGTTCGCGACGTTCGCGCTGAACTTGACCGCCATTTCGCCGCCGGTACACGCGTGCTGCTGGAAGGGACGCAGGGAACTCTGCTCAGCATCCACCACGGTTTCTGGCCAAGCGTCACCTCGCGCGAAACATCTGCTGCAGGGTGTCTTTCAGACGCTGGCATCGCACCCTCGCGCGTAAATCGCGTCATTCTGGTTCTGCGTACTTACCCAATCCGCGTAGGCGGAACTTCAGGTTGGATGGGGCGGGAAATAGATATGGAGGTCGTCGCTGAGCGCTCCGGCATTCCCATCGAAGAGTTCTTACGAGTTGAGAAGGGGACTATTTCCGGCAACAAGCGCCGTATGGCCGAGTTCGACTGGGCGCAACTGCGCCGCTCGGCAGTGCTGAATGGTGCCACCGACGTGGCTGTCACGTTCGCGGACTATTTGGGGATAGATAACCGAAACGCGACTTCGTTCGACGAATTGAACGAAAATACACGCACATTCATCGCACGCGTGGAACGCGTGGCTGGCGCGCCAGTTACGCTCGTTTCAAAGGAGTTTGCCCTCGACGGTGTCCTTGAAAAGGGTTCCGAACATGACTGAAGAGGAACTCGTCCAGCACTATCCGCGGCTCTGGCACATGGCGCATTCGGGCGCGTGGCCAGCGATACGGGACCACGGCCTCATGAGCGCGGCGGCCTTACTGGACGACTATGGTGTCGAGGGCGACCGTCGTCATCAGTTAGGCTCTTGCAGGCGGCCTGACTCCGTACCGCTCGAAGCCGAGGGCCGGCCGGGGACTGTCCTGCGCGACCAGAAGCCGATGGACGACGGTCGGCTGGCAGGATGCCTCGACGATGGGCTGACCCCGCGCGACTGGTATGAATTGCTGAACTCGCGCACCTTCTTCTGGCTATCGCGCTCGCGCATATGGACGCTCCTCCGCGCCCGAGCCTATCGCAACGTCTCCCAGACGGTACTGACTCTTGATACGGCGCGGCTGGTGGCAGCACATCGAGATCGCATCTGGCTTAGCCCAATCAATAGCGGGGCCACCCTGTTCAAGCCGCAAAGGAGGGGCCTCGATACCTTTCGACGAATTGTTGACTTCCCGTTCGACCAGCGAGCCGAGACCCGACGCCCCGAGAATAACGTCGTTGAACTGTTGGTCGACCATTCGGTCCCAGACGTTGCCGACTACGTGTTGGCGGTACACGAAGTCCGTAATGACCAGATTCTATCCGAGATTTGGCTCGCGCCTGACAGTGGGCCGGACGATAAGCCGTGACGTTCAGCAGGAGAGTATAGTCCTTGAAGTGTTCATCGTGCGGGCCATCTAGCGGGCTGGCCAGCGCGGCGCAACACGTCTGCGATGTGGCTGGTTAGCCCGACATCGCCGATAACACTTACACCTCCGTCAGGCGGTAGTTGATCCAGAAGGACGCGGAGACGGTCGAGACCATCCTCGACCCTAAATTCCGCCCAAGTGCGCGCTTCGCCGGGGACGATAATTGTCGCCGAGCTTGACGTCGCCCCCCGGTGCAACTGAACAACCCACACGCGCTCACCGTCGTGCACCCATTCGAACTTCACCGGCCCTAGCTTGTCGCGCAGCAAGTTGTAGATTGATCGAACGCCGTCAATGACTTTGGTGGGTAGTTCTTCAGGTAGATCGATGCCGAGCATGAGCCGGTCGCCCTCGCCGGACCTCCCTTCGATTATGAGGTTGCCTTCAGCATCTACGATTGCCGCTCCAGAATGGCCGGCGGGAACGGCGTCCTGCCGCAGCACCGAGGCTACAATTTTCCCCTCAGGGTCTTCGCTCGCAAGCAGCGCGAAAGGATCCGTCCAACCCTTTACGGTGGTGTAGAGACCGGGGTGTGGTTCTATGGGGCAAGTCCGCGTCCATACTTCAGCGGAGCCTGTCGGTGTGCCGAAGACGAACGGCGCGACCCGCCGGTTAATTACCACGGTGCGCGGCACCGGCATCCCTAATGTCTGCGCCATGAGCAGGCCGAAGGTCTTGTCGCCCAGAAAGCGGCTGAAGTGATTGGGCCAACGTTGGGCAGCAGTGGTAGCATTGGGAACGTTAGTTTCGTGCTCCCAGAGTAGGGTATGGGCCCGCTGCCATCCCCTTTTGATCGGATGGATGCTGAATTCCGTCCGTTCACCCAGAGCGGCGCTGAGTTTGGGCTTGAACCCGTAGACAGTTGTCAGAATGTCCATCGCTTGACCGAACGGCAGCGAGGCTACACCCGGCTTCTCTACGCATCTCGGGGTATCGTCCGGCGCGAACTCAACAGTGTCCCCTTGCAAGACGCCCGATACACCCCCGTCATGAACGTCGATAGTTTCATTGACGATTAGGTGAAGCCCATCAGCGGCGAGCCGGTTTGCGTGAGCCAGCACGTCATCGAGCAATTCCAACCCATAAACGAACTCACGGCTGCGGGGGTCGTGCGGGCGGTAGCTGCGCACATTCACCTTGCCTTCGCCACTTCGCGCTATCAATTCGGCTATTGCCTCGTTGATCGTCGCGAAGCGATGGTTCGGCGAGTAGCCAGCGATGCGGCTGTAGAACTGCTTAAGCACCCCTGCGTTTGGGCGAAGAGCGACGAACTGCGCCACATTGCCGACAGCTGCCAGCCCGTCGAGCACTTCGTCCTTCTGTAGCTGCATTCGACTCTATTCCCCTCTTTTGCTCGGTCCGATGCTCGCGTCAACGCTGTGCAGCGGGAGCTGACATACCTGCAGAGAGCTTGTTTATCCACCCAGAACGAGGCGAAGTTTGCTTCTCGGTTTTGGCCACCTGTAAGCGCATTGTCGCCTCGCGGCCAGACCTCATAGCGCGGCAATTGCGCCGGGTCGGGACCTTCTGAAAGTGCGATCCCACGCGACCAATTTGGATCATCTGCTTGGCAGGCATTGCCAAACAATGTGATGTGAATGTCTACTCCCGACTCTATTGCGTGAGGGGAAAGCCGATGCCAACAGCCTATCACATGGTCCACTATAGAAACTTTGTTTCTTCTAGTGGCGATGGAGTGAGATTAGAATCTCTCAGTCGATCCGTACTGGATCAGAAGGATCAGCAAGGATCTGCGCTCTGGGCGCGCGTTCTTGACCGTGTCCAAAATATTGATACTGGGGGCGCCCGGCAACTTGTCTTGAATAAAGTGGCCGATCTGTCTACAGCCGTTTTTGGTGAGGTCTGTCTCGTAGACACCAAGGGTCTTCAGGCGCTGCTGCAACTACAACGTTCCACCGTTGCACTCTCTGACAAAACCAAAGCAGAAGTGTTCAATTTGGACGAGCGTCTGGCGCCAGCTGGGTCCCAGTTCCTGAGAGGGATGGCCTACTGGCTGGCTATCGGGAACCACCTCTTCTTCGTCAAAACAAGCGGGATGACAGCCGACTTGATCAAAGGTCATTTCGAGTGGCTGCTGAAAAGCCATCCCAATGGAATGGCAAGCACCGAGAGTTTTTCCCTTCAATCGGAATTTGATCGATCTCAGCTGTCCGGCGACATAGGCGACATTCGAAACCTACGTGTCAAAGGCAGTGCGGTTCCGACTTTTAGAGTCGATACGGTGGAACCTGACAAACCGTCAGGCTTTCGTCGGACAATGCGCACGGTGACGGACAGATTGGTCCAGTTTCAGCAAGCTGTGCCCATAGTAGAGGCGCTACTCGGACCGGCTAGGACCGAGTCCTTGGTCGCAAGCCTAGGGCCGGACGAATATCTCACCGTTGACGCTTCGGTGAAGGTTCGTGGCAGACGAACCGAGGAATCCAAGGCAAATTTGAAGAAGCTTGCTAACGATTTGGCGGACATAACCGACGGAACCGTCCAAGTTGAGGGACGGGATGGAAAGCTCTCGGATGGCGACGCAATTCTCCGCACGAACATGCCTTTTGACCTTCCGCACGACGGCTCCAACTTACTGGACTTCAACAATGTTGCCGACCAACTGCAGGAAGTGTATTCACGATTTGTTCGTGATGGTAAGATCATTGCATGACCTTCAGGATAATCACGGTCTTCGCGCTCGCCTGCGCCATCGGGTTGGCTGCATGGCGCGTTGATCTGCAATATCTATTTACGGCGTTTCAACCCACTACGGTTGCACTCTCCATAATGGCGGCTGCTGTGTTGGTGAGGCTGAATCGAGGCATGCCAACGCTAGATTGGAAAAGCCTTGACCCGAGGGGGCGGAAGAACCTCACAGCCAAAATAGTAAAATTGCAGCAGGAATACCTGTCGATCCTTGGCATCAATGTAGCCCTAGTTGGAACCCTGATCTATCTAGTCGTTGTCACGCCACCTGCGACCGCGCTTTGGCCCGAATGGGTGCGGCGGTCGGTTTCAGGGGGGTTGGCGGGTGGTATGGTCTTGGCCTTGGCGCGCATGGCGCTCGTAGTTTGGCGAGACTATGACATCGTAAAGCTTCAGAAACTGCTCATCGACACTGCCGCCGACAAAGAATTCCAAGCGGCGCAAGAAGCAACTGCTGCAGCAGCACTCGGCACAATGAGGGGTGGCCTGCGTCCGCTAGAACCTACCAAAGTGTCAGACTGGGACCCGCAAAAATAGGCGTTGCCGCTCGCTCGGGTATTTTCGGCGCGGGGCGTTCAGGTCGTAGACTGGTACATTATTGGAATCTAAATTAGCTGAACGGATTGAATCGCGGTTTCGCGAGTGCGTTCATGCGTTTGAAGTTCATTGAGCCCCTGATGCCGACCTTGGTCGATAGGCCACCCGAGGGCGGGGACTGGATTCATGAAGTCAAATTCGACGGCTACCGCTCGCAGATGATCATCGACGAGGGAGGCGCACGTATTTTCACCCGGCGCGGACTCGACTGGTCATCGAAATATCGTGATCTGGCGGCGGCGGCGGCATTGCTCAATGTCGAAAACGCCATCATTGACGGCGAGATCATCGTTTTGAATGCCGCCGGACTTTCCGATTTCGCAGAGCTGCGCAAGGCTATCACTCGCCGGCAGCACGACCTCTATTTTGTTGCATTCGATCTTCTGCATCTCAACGGCCACGACCTGTGCGATATGGCGCTGGAGGACCGGCGCGAAATCTTGGAGGGTATGATCCCGCCCGACATACGCATCCAGTTCAGCCAAGCGCTACCGGGGGAGGCGAGTGCAGTCTATCACCTTGTCGACCAAGCCGGACTTGAAGGCATGGTGTCGAAACGTCGGGACAGTAAATATCGCAGCGGACCGTCGACCAGCTGGCTGAAAGTCAAGTGCTTTGCAGTTGGCGAGTTCGACCTACTCGGAGTCGAGCGTGAGGCAGGCAAGCCGGCCTTCGCGCTGATGGCTGAACGCGGCACAGGTCGGTACGTCGGTTCGGCGTTCATCACCTTGAATCGGGAATTGCGCGAGAGACTCTGGAAACGCGTTCAGGAGCACGCAGGGCCGCCACCGCAGGGCATCAAGCGGCCGGCGACGCAATGGGTCAAGCCGGGACTGATCGGCCGTGTGAAGCACCTGCGGGGCGAGGAAGACCTTCGACATGCCTCGCTACAGGACTTCCGGGAAGAACCATAGTTCGGGCTTCATACGACAGTGGCAGAGTATCTCGACTTTCAATCGAGGCTATTGACCCTTCGACTTTTGCCAAGCCAGAAAACCGTTCCCTTTTGCATAGGCCGGCTTTTCTACGCTACCTGAGTTTCGAGCATATCGTATCGCGAATCTGCGTACACCCCAAGCTTGATATTGCTCGACATGCTTTAGTTCATGGGCCCAAATAGAAGGATCGGCCGCTTCGCCTGGACCCCGAAAGACGACAACATCAATTAATGTGACGGCGTCTGCGAATCCACCTTGTTCAAGCAGCCGTGCAAGATTGACGAAACCTTTGTCCTTTATCTTGTAGCGGACCACTTTCATGGAATCCTTGGTTGAGTATCCTTTCAGTTGCTTCTGAATTTCTGGAGGAATTGGCATTGAACCCTTAATGGCAGAGTTGTGCGAAGCTCGGATGGCATGCTCCAGCGCAGGGCCGGTCAAAAAGTTTGCTTGAAGCTCGTTAAGTGCATCGGCGACAGCTTGAACGGCAGTCTTGGTAGCATTCGCAGCGTCTTGCGCTGCTTTCTTGGCCGCAATCTCAGCGTCTTTTTTTGCTTTACTCGCCGCAATCGCAGCGTCTCGCTTTGCTTTGCTCGCCGCAATCGCTGCGTCGCGCTTTGCTTTGCTTGTGGCCCTCGCTGCGTCGCGCTTTGCTTTGCTTGTGGCCTTCGCTGCGGCTTGACCAGCCTTATCTAACTGTTTTCTCGCCTTATCTACCTGTTTTTTAATGGGGTTGAGCTGGCATGGCTCGACAATACCGCATTTTGCGAAGGCAGATGGGACCGGTGCAAGTCCATAGACAAGAGCAATCAGGGAAATTTGCAGTGACGCAACAATTATCCATTGCCGAGGCATAGCCGCAGCCCTCCGCCTATAATTTCAGATGTCGCTAATGTTATAGTAAAAACTCCCGGTCAGAAAGTCGTTTCCTGCTCAGACAATGGTTGGACGCAAGTGCGGGGATAATATCGCAGTGATGGAAAGCTCTGCTTCCGTCCTTGGCGTTCTCTCTCCGGGCAATGTTCGGTGGCAATCAGCCGCTTTAGCGATCTACGGACCTCGCCACGAATCCAAGTCGGCGTATTCATCCTGATGTCTCGGCGAGTTCATCACGATGCCCACTTACGCGTTGCCATCCACGACGCTTTCATCATCGATTGCGTACAGCACCGGCAAATAGGCGTTAGCGACAAGCCAATCTGCGATGATCGTCCCGATCAGGTCAGCTTTCGAAATCTCCATCTCGGCTGAGATGCCCGACAGCGCTTCGTCCACTCTGGGATCGAGGTCGATGCCGTCAGTATTCCTGATCATCAGCCCCGCCCGCCGAAGCATGACCTGAAGATTGGCGCGGGATACATCCGCAATTCGGTCGGAAGCGCTTTGGAGTTCTTCTGCGAAGGTCGAGCGGGTCATGGGTGCCTTCCTACTGAAAGATATCGTTCGCCGTCTTCACGATGGACGAGGCAAAACCAAATGCGACTGCTGATGGGGCCGAGCGAAGCCGAACCCGCCAAGCTTTCCGCTCTCGGCCTTGCGGTGTGGCAGGCAGCCATTAGGCGTCGGCCGGGGATACTCCTTATCCACTACAACAGCCGACATGTGATGGAGAAAATCATTACGCCCGGTGAGGTGAGTATCCCGCCGCAGACCATTGTCGACGAGAGCGTGCATGCTGGACTGGATGTGTCGCTGGGAGATCTACGCGAGTGGCACAGCCTGCGGGCTTGGTGCAGAAAGTGCTCGCATCACGCGGAAGTAAAACCTGCCTCCCTTATCCGCAGGTACGGCAAAGGTGCCTTGTTTAGTTCGCTCGAAAGATCCCTGCTATGTACCAGCTGCGACAGAGGTGCCCCTGTTAGGCTGGAAATTCACAAGGTGCCGAGGAATTGAGCTCTCGATTTCCGCCTGCCAATTCGGCAAAAGCGCGTAGTTAGAAAAAATAGTCGCTCGGAATGTCTAAGATGCGGCAACATGGCCGCGCGGCGAAGCAGAGACGCTGGGCTGCTTGGCCGATCCTAGGCCGATCTGATGGTAGGCGAGCAAGCGGTCTGGAAAAATTGATGCGAGAGACAATTCAAGAAATAGTGTCGCTGCAGGCAAACTACAGCGCGAGTAAGACGCCGGACATGGACCGGCGCGGTGTTCTTATTCGGAGGGCACTCCCGGCAGAGTTGGCGTCCCGCAGTACCGTGCTCAGAGCAGCACTCGGCAAGTACGGCACAGACGCCAGATCAGAGGGCAAGGACAATCAAGGCCAAATGTCTCGCATTCCATGGGTGCGTTGGTTCTCGGAATCTAGGTCGCCCTCCGCTACCAGTGGCTGGTACGTGGTTTATCTCTTCCATCCCGACGGGTCGGGTGCGTCTCTTTGCTTGAGTCATGGCTCGACGCAAATCGTTGGAACAGGCTTCGTAAATCGGAGCGACGCCGAGGTTGCCGAGCTTATGCGTTGGGCGGCCAGCGTCCTTGGGTCTGAGTTTGCGGCGGATTCTGGTATCCGCCTCGGTGTCGACCTTGGCGCGTTCGATCTTGCACGCGGCTATGAGCGAACAACTGTTGCCTCCAAGTTCTATCCGAAAGGACGCATCCCGACCGAAGATATCCTGTTCGCCGACCTAGTGCGCTTTATGGGGCCGTTGGCCAAGCTCTACGAGGCACAGGAGTCTGGCGTTGCCCCTGGCAGCATTAGCGCCGAAATGCTGGGGCTTTATGATGAGCTCGAAAGGACGTCCTCGCCGCTTAAGGAGCGACCTAAGGGTCAGGGACGCATGAGCGCTCCGATGCGAAAGCTCGTCGAACTCCATGCTATGAGATTTGCCGAGCGATGGCTGAAGGACGAAGGCTTCACGTACAAGAATGTGTCGGCTACCGACAGCTGTGATTTCCGCGCGCAACGTGGTGGCGAAGATTGGGCGATTGAAGTCAAGGGAACCACAGGAGGACTGATCAGCGTGCTTCTTACCCGCAATGAAGTCGCACTCCATCGAACCTGCCATCCGCGCAACGCCCTGCTGGTGGTGCACGGGATACAGCTGTTGGAAGGAGAAACCAGCCCGAGAGGAGGTGAGTTAACCGCTTTCTCGCCTTGGCAAGTGGAGGAAGATCGATTGAATGCGCTCGCCTTCGAGTACCGTCTTTAGATTTTAAGGTGCCACGCCAACCGATGGGGCAAACAGCGAAGGTGCGCGGGCGAAACGAAGCTGGCCTTTCGATTTGGGCATGTACGGCGCTTTCACTGACAAATTGTAAAGCGGCAAGTGGCGTTGGCTGGGGAATATGATGAACGGGCTTCTGACAAATATAGGCATTGATATTACGGCAAAATGCGGAGTCGCTCCTTCGTCTTTGCTCAAGAATGCGGCTGTATTGCACGAATACGTATTTTTTCACTCTGGGCTTTACGGCGGGCTGGCTGATGCCTTCAACTTCACCAATGCCGAGCTCGTTGCTTCTTGGGCGTCCATGGACAGAGATGTAGCGTCGCAGCTCGCTACCAATCACTCGTTCGTATCGCTCTTCCCGGACGTGCGCGAGCTGTCGGCCAGCTTTTCCGATTTCAATCCTTTTCGAGCGTCTGAATACTCTCGACGCTTGGCTGAATCGAAGCAGTCCTTAAGCGTCACACGGAAAATCGTTTCGCGAACATTTGATGTAACTGAGGGGGAAGTTGAAGCCGGGCGAATTGGCAACACTTGGTCGAACATCCCTCAGTTTGTCGCTCAAGACGCAGCTCTGCTGGCGGAGGTTCGAAGGTATGATCCGTCGATCATGGGAGTCTTTTCAGAAGCTCACGCTACCCTATTGGAGATAGAAAACGATCATAGACGCCCGGAGCAACAGACTGAAGAACTTACAATTTTGCTTGGCCGGTCACAGGAGACGAGTTCGTTTCCCGACTTCAGTGCGTTCAGTTGGGACGAGATCATTGAGTTGCGGCGGGACCCACATATATCAGCCTTCAGAGCGGAGATGACTCGGCTTGTATCAGGGTTCAGCCCTTGGTCAGACGAAGAAATGATCCTCGGCGAGCATTACCTCAGAACGCTGGAGGAGCTATCGAAGCAAGTTAAGCCAAGTGTCAGCAAATCCATTATCAGCCTGCTCATCGGGCAGATTCCTACTGGCCCCTTCCCAAACCCGTTGTCGCTGATTGGTGAGATCTTAGAACTGCGGCATCAGGCGAAGCTGACCGACGATTATGGCTGGCTCTATTTCGTACAAAAAGCGAAATCCGTTTCAGATCGTCGTAGACCCAAACGCAGTAGGGGGACTGCCGACCCAAAATAGCCGGTGCAGACATACCCGGTGACGACCCGGTGACGACCCGGGGCCAGAGCGGATCGCAATCCTGCGCCTATACTGCTGTAACGCCTTGGTTTTGTTAAAAAGTTTGGTGGGCGATGCAGGGATTGAACCTGCGACCCCACCCGTGTGAAGGGTGTGCTCTCCCGCTGAGCTAATCGCCCGCTCGTTGCCCGAAGGCCAAGCGAGCCGCGATATAAGGGAGGCAGGTGCGGGAAGTCAAGGCGCTGTCCGGCGTTCTGACGAGGATCGGTTTTGCTGTGCTTTGCGCCCTGTCTCCCGCCGCCTTCCGGTCAGTTTCCGGCGGCAGCAATCAGCCTTTGCGCCAGGTCGAGCGTCAGCGCGTCGAAATGCGAGATCACCGCCGAGGGTTCGAATTCGCGCACATGGCGGTCGGTGTAGCCGAAATCGACCGCCACCACCGGAATGCCGGCGGCTTTCGCCGTGTCGATGTCGGTTTGCGAATCGCCGACCATCAGGGCGCGGTGAGGGTCGCCGCCGGCCAGCTTTATGGTCTCGATCAAATGGCGCGGGTCGGGTTTACGGAAGGCGAACGTGTCCTGGCCGGCGATCGCCGCGAAATGTTTGGTCAGGCCGAGCGCCTCGATCAGCGCCAGCGAGTTGGCTTCGTATTTGTTGGTGCAGATGGCGAGGGTATAGCCGGCCTCCTCGAAGCGCGCGATCGCCTCGACGACACCGGGGTAGGGGCGTGACTTGCCAGGGATGTTGAGCGTGTAGTGGTCGAGGAAAAGTTTCAGCAGCCGGTCGTGCTCCTCGACGGCAAGCGATCGCTGATGGGCGGCGTGCGCCCGCTCGATCATCACCCGGCCGCCGTGACCGACAAAGCGCCTGAAGCCGGCTTCGTCGACCGCCGCGATCTCGCTGGCGGCAAGGCTGTGGTTCAGGCTGTCGAGCAGGTCCGGCGCTGTGTCGATCAGCGTACCGTCGAGGTCGAACACGATGATCGGTTGGGTCATGGTCTGTCCTAGGCAGGTGTGCAATGGGCAGGCGATAGCGGCTGCGGCGCGTCGAGGCAAGCGCTGGGCCGGCTCGTTCAGGCGGGGCCTGCTTATCAGGCCGGGCATTCGCGGCTGGACGCCGCTATTAAAAAACCCGCCTCGACGGCGGGCTGTTGGCGCAAATCAGCACCATGGGCAAAAATGTAGCATAGCTGCACTCACCGGTCAAGGAAATAATTCCTACGCCGGATCACCTGGGGACCCGCCGCCTGGGGCTTTGACCGGACCGGCAAAAATGCTACGAGCCCGACAGCGAATTTCCGGGGCAATAACCGACATGGATGCAAGGCAGTTGAAGGTCGAAGCCGCGCGGGCAGCACTCGCCCATGTAAGCGACGGCATGCGACTCGGCATCGGCACCGGCACCACGGCCGAGGAGTTCGTGCGGCTGCTTGCCGAAAAGGTTGCAACCGGCATGGCGATCATCGGCGTGCCGACTTCGGAGCGCACCGCATTGCTGTGCCGCGAGCTTGGCGTGCCGCTGTCGACGCTGGAGGAAACGCCAGAGCTGGATCTCACCGTCGACGGCGCCGACGAAGTCGACCCGGAACTGACCCTGGTCAAAGGCGGCGGCGGCGCGCTGCTGCGCGAGAAGATCGTCGCCGCGGCGTCCCAGCGCATGATCGTCATCGCCGACCGCTCCAAGATGGTCGAGACGCTCGGCCGTTTTCCCCTGCCGATCGAAGTCAATCCGTTCGGCCTGCGCGCCACTGAAATCGCGGTTGCCGCGGCGGCTGAAAAGCTCGGTCTTTCCGGACCGGTCACATTGAGGATGACGGGCGGGCAGGCTTTTGTTACAGACGGCGGCCATTTTATCCTCGATGCATCTTTTGGCCGCATTCCGGATACAAGAGCGCTTTCGAATGCTCTCCACGCCATTCCGGGCGTGGTCGAGCATGGTCTTTTCATCGGGCTGGCTTCAGCGGCCATCATCGCCGGCGGCGACGGTATCCAAACCGTCCATGCCGCCCGAAAACCAGGGAGTTCTACCGATCATGACATTGCATAACCGGGTTCGCAGCCTTTCCGTCCTTCTGGCGGCCTCGGCCGTTTTCGCCTTCTCGTCGCCGGCGTTTTCGCAGGATGTCACGGAAGCGCACCTGAAGGCCGCCCGCGCGGCGGTCGCTGCGATCCACGCGACCGACCCGTTCGACAACATCCTGCCGCAGGCAGCCGCGGCGCTCGAATCGCAGCTGATCCAGAAGAACCCGGACATGCAGGAACTGATCGGCAAGACGATCAACGAGAAGGCTCTGGCGCTGGCCTCGCGCCGCGCCGACCTCGAGAAGGAAGCAGCACTCGCCTACGCGAAAGTGTTCTCCGAAAAGGAACTGACCGACATCGCCGCCTTCTACAATTCCGATTCGGGCAAGAAGCTGCTCGATAGCGGCCCGACGGTGACCCGCGAACTGGTCAAGGCAGCCGACATCTGGCAGAACGGCCTCGGCCGCGATCTCGCCCAGCAGGTCGGCGAAACGCTGGCCGCAGCCGCCAAGGCAAAGGCGCAGGCAGCACCTGCCGCGCCCGCCGACGGAGCCGCCGCTCCGGCCGATGGCGCAGCGCCTGCCGACGGCGCGGCCCCCGCGGACAACAACTGACCCGCATTTTCAAATGGCCTGGCGGCCTACTGCGAAAGCCCGGCCTGTCCGGGCTTTTCTTTTGCCGTTTTGCGGCCTACCTGTCTGACACATTTCTGAAGCCTGGGAGCCGCGTCATGGCCGGTTACGACTACGATCTTTTCGTCATCGGCGGCGGCTCGGGCGGGGTGAGGGCGGCCCGCGTCGCCGCGGCTCTCGGCAAGCGTGTCGGCATCGCCGAGGAATACCGCTATGGCGGCACCTGCGTCATCCGCGGCTGCGTACCGAAAAAGCTCTACGTCTATGCCTCGCAATTTCCCGAGCACTTCGCCGACGCCGCCGGCTATGGCTGGACGGTGCCGGAAGCCAGTTTCGACTGGCAGACGCTGGTCGCCAACAAGGATCGCGAGATCAGCCGGCTGGAGGCGATCTACGTCAGGAACGTCGAGGGCGCCGGCGGCGAGACCTTCCACTCGCGCGCCATGATCGTCGATCCGCATGTCGTGCATCTCCTGGGTGAGGATCGCACCGTCACAGCAGACCAGATCCTGATTGCCACCGGCGGCCGCCCGGCGGCGCATCCGGCGCTGCCCGGCCACGAACATTGCATCTTTTCCAACGAGGCTTTCGACCTCAAGGAATTGCCCAGGGCGATCATGATCGAGGGCGGCGGTTACATCGCCGTCGAGTTCGCCAACATTTTTCACGGTCTCGGCGTCGACACCACGCTGGTCTATCGCGGCAAGGAGATCCTCAGCCGGTTCGACATGGACCTGCGGCGCATGCTGCACGAAACCATGGAAAAGAAGGGGATAAGGATCCTCTGCCATTCCGTGTCCGAATGGATCCGCAAGCGGCCGGACGGCCGGCTCGACGCGCTGGTCAGCGGTGGCGAGGTGCTGACCGTCGACCAGGTGATGCTGGCCATCGGCCGCATTCCCAACACCGAGAATATGGGCCTGGAAGGCATCGGACTGGAGATGACCAAGACCGGCGCCATCGCCGTCGACCAATATTCCCGCACCAATGTCGACAACATCTGGGCAATCGGCGACGTCACCAACCGCGTGCAGCTGACGCCGGTGGCGATCCATGAGGCGATGTGCTTCATCGAAACCGCCTTCAAGGGAAATCCGACCGCTCCCGATCACGAGACGATCGCGACCGCCGTCTTTTCACAGCCCGAGATCGGCACTGTCGGCCTGTCGGAGGACGACGCCGTCAAGCGCTTCCCCGACATCGAGATCTACCGCGCCACATTCCGGCCGATGCGGCACACCCTGTCCGGGCGCGACGAGAAGATGCTGATAAAGCTGGTGGTCGATGGCGCGTCGAAGAAAGTGCTTGGCGCCCACATATTGGGGCCGGACGCCGGCGAGATGGCGCAGCTTCTCGGCATCCCGCTGAAGGCCGGCCTGACCAAGGGCGATTTCGACCGTACGATGGCCGTGCATCCGACAGCGGCGGAAGAACTGGTCACCATGTACAAGCCGACCTATCGCGTGAAGGACGGCGAGCGGGTCGATTGACGGCAAAGCCGGGTTGAGGAACTCCGCCGCGGCAAGGACATGCCACGGCGGAGATGGTTGCTACAGCAGCGTGCCGCGCAGGATCACCAGCGCCACCGAGAAATAGATCACCAGCCCGGTGACATCGACCAGCGTGGCAACGAACGGCGCCGATGCGCTGGCCGGATCGAAGCCGATGCGCTTCAAGGCGAACGGCAGCATCGACCCCGACAGCGAACCGAAGGTGACGATGCCGACCAGTGCAGCACCCACCGTGGTGGCGATCAGCGGCCAGTGCGGGCCATAGTCGTAGAAGCCCATATACTGCCAGAGCGCGATGCGGCAGACGCCGACCACGCCGAGCATGGCGCCCAGCACCAGGCCGGTGGGCAGCTCGCGCAGCGCCACCCGCCACCAGTCGCCAAGACCGATCTCGCGCAACGCCAGCGCGCGGATGACCAGCGAGGTCGCCTGCGAGCCGGAATTGCCGCCGGAGCTCATGATCAGCGGGATGAACAGCGTCAGCACGATCGCCTTCTCCAGCTCGCCCTCATAGCTCTGCATGGCGTTGGCCGTCAGCATCTCCGAGATGAACAGCGCGCACAGCCAGCCGCCGCGTTTCCTGATCATGGCGAGGAAGCTCATCTTCATGTACGGCTCGTCCAGCGCCTCCATGCCGCCGAAACGGTGCACATCCTCGGTCGTCTCCGCGATCATCGTGTCGATGATGTCGTCGATGGTGACGATGCCGAGGATCTTGCCATGGTCGACGACCGGAACCGCGAGCAGATCGTATTTGGAGATCGTCTGCGCCAGCGTTTCGCGATCGGTCAGCGGGCCGACCGTCACCGGAAGATGATCCGGCGCCACCGTCATGATCGAATCGTCCGGCTCACCGGTGATCAGCCGGCGCAGGCCCGTCGAGCGCACAAGCAGGTGCGTTTGCGGATCGACGATATAGATCGCATAGACGGTCTCGCGCGTCCGCTCCACCTTGCGGATGTAGTCGAGCGTTTGCCCGACGCTCCAGTCCGAGGGCACGCTGACGAACTCCGTCGTCATGATCGATGCGGCACTGCCTTCGGGATAGCCGAGGATGGAGAGCAGCGTTGCGCGCAGCGGCGGCGCAAGTCCGCCGAGCAGCTCGGAACGCGCCGGCTCGTCGAGCTCGCGCAGAATGTCGGCTGCCCGGTCGACCGACATGGCGGTGAGCAGCTTGCCCGCCTTGGCGCGCGGCAGCGCCTCCATGAGTTCCGACGCGCCGTCGAGTTCCGGCTGATCGAAGATCTCGACCAGACGTTCGAACGTCACTTCACAGAGCAGTTCCGTCGCGGTCTCTCGAGGCTCCCTGTTCAGGGCCTCGACAATGTCGCCGACGTGATCGTTGGCTAGGATACGGGCAATCGCGACGGCCTCGTCGCTTGCCACCGTGGTAAATTCGTTCATGGCTCACTCCTTGCCGTCCGGCAGGACATGAACCATGTGAGGTCACGTCAGGGCGGACGGCTGTTGCGTTCGACTGTGACTGTCGCCAGGCATGGCGCGGTGACCTTTCCGCTTGCGGGTTCGCGTTTGATTGTCTGCAAGCGGGCGCAACATAGGAGCGCGCCTTGCCGTGTCAATCGCGGTGAGGAGGGAAAATGCCGACGAGCAGCCGAGATCGCGAGACTGTGATCACCGGCCGCCGTTCGACCAGGCAGACCAGGGCGGAATAACCGTTATTTCTGCTTCAGCCGGCGCGAGAAGCGCAGCCACTTGTCCTCGACCGGCCTTGGGGCCGGCCTTGGCTGCACCAGAATGGTGGTGAGTTCGGCGGGGAGGGTCGGAACCAGCGGCTTCTTGGTGGCGACGCCGTCGGCGATCGCGACGATGCTGTGATAGAACTCGCTGCCCGTCATCGATCTCGGCGCCACCGCCTCGTGCATGACGCTGATCACCGTGACATCGGGGCAGTTGTCCTTGATGGCCTGGTGGAAGGCGACCTTGCCATCGGGGTCGAGCGCGCCGGTCGCCTCGTCGAGGAACAGCAATCCCGGCTGCTGCAGCACGATGCGAGCCACCACCAGCTTCTGTTTCTGGCCGCCCGACAGCACCTGGTCCCAGCTTTTGCCTTCGCGGCTTTCGTCGGCCATGTGCTCGATGAAGTCGCCGAGCCCCGCCTTGTGCAGCGCCGACGCCACCTGCGCATCGCCATGGTCGTGCTCGGAGCCGGGCAGGCAGACCAACTGTTTCAGCGACACAGGCTGCAGCTTGACCTCCTGGGCGGCATAGAAACTCTTGACGCCTTCGGGGAAGACGATGGTGCCGCGGCCATAGGGCCACAGGCCGTTGATCGCCTTGATCAGCGAGGTTTTGCCGCAACCGGACTCGCCTTTCAGGAAAGTCCATTCGCCGCGCCGGAAGCGCAGATTGGCGGCGCTGAGAAAGGGCGTCGCGTCCTCGCCCTGATGCGCCAGTTCGAGCTTCTGGATGGTCAGGCCGAAAACCGGGTTCTGGCTGGCATAGTGGAAGTCGGAGCGGCCGGTCTGGCTGTAGAATTCCTGCGGATGCTGGACATTCTCGATCGCATTGGCCAGCTCGGTGACACGCTGGCTGTTGGCGCGCAACGTGGCGATGGCGGGCATGACGTGGATGAACCACGAACACTGGCCGATCAGCGAATTGACCAGTTCGGAGCCGGTTATGTAGCCCTTGAGGTCGAGACCGTTGTGGATGAACGGCACCAGGCCCGGTCCGTAGGCGACAATGCGGGCACCGATGAAATTGTAGATCAGCTCGAACGACATGTAGACGGTGTTGACGATGTTCAGCCGCGTCCAGGTGCCGTCGATGTCGACATAAAGCCGGCCATGCATGGTCCTTTGCACGCCTTCGCCCTGAGACGCCGCGACATGGAAGGAGCGGCGCAGGAATGTCGTCAGCTCGCCGCGATAGCTGCCCTCGGCCTGCTGCATCCTGACGTTGAGGCGCTCGAGCAGGCCGCCGAGCTTGACCGCGATCCAAGTGTTCAGCGGCACGTAGGTGGCGACGGCCAGGAAGGCGAGGATGGCGCTGCCATAGCTGCCGAGAAATTCCAGCCCCTTCACCTCGACGGAGTTTTCGAGCAGCTTCTGGCCGACGAAATAGAGCGATGTGGCAACGCCAAGCACGCCCATGGCGAGACCGATGGCGCCACCGGTCATGTCCTTGATGGATTCCTGGACGCGCTGGTCGATGTTGTCGGGGGCCGGTGCGCCGCTGCCGGTCGACGCGTGCTGGGCATGGAAATGCGTATGATTGCCGTCCAGCAGCGCTTCATTGAAGCGGCTGTCCAGCCAACCGCGCCATTTGCGGTGCAACGTCGCCGAGACAAGGTTGCGGATGCCGGTGAAGCCAGCGTCCTTGAGTACGACCAGCAGCACGAGGACGCCGGCATTGACCAAAAGCGAGCGAAGCGGCGTGGTGTTGGCGGCGTCATGGAAGAAGGCGATGGAATTGACCAGTTCGCCCGAGGCTTCGGCGAACCAGACACCGGCCTTGCTGGACAACGCCGTGAGCAGCGCGATCACCAGCGTCAGCGTCCAGGCTTCCTTCCAGCGGTCGGAAACCCAGTAGGCCCGCATCAGGCCCCAGAAGCTGCGCATCGACGACACCGGCGTCAGAAGCGATCGCCCTGCGGCATCGCGAGGTGTTTTTTCCGGTACTGACTCTTGCGATGGTCTACCGACCCGAATCACTATCCCGCCCAAACCTTTTTTCTTTTGTTACGGATGGTAACACCAATTGATCATTTTCCATTAATTTAAAACCGGGCCGACCGGATTGCCCCGGCAGCCGTTGCCGTGAGGCAACAGATTACATGCTGAAATATAGCGACAACAGTCGACAAAAATCCGGATATTGCTTTTAATTTCATGTGCTTGATATATCGAGGCGTGGCGTTGGCACGGCTTCCCCTAGGGAAGGCTTTCACACGGTTTCGTGAACTCGAAATCATATTGAGCGACCGGTTTTCTTACTGTGGACGGCTCAAAGAGCTCGAAAATCTGCGGCTCGTGACACGCCAGGATTGCCGTGGTCGTCCCTGCCGGGGGCAGGAATTGACGGGAGAATCGATCGAGCGGCGCGTTCCGTCTTGTCGGATCGGCTGAGGGACTGCGTTTGACAATTCATCCGCCTGGGATTGAACCTTGCCCGGCATCGGCGACACTCATGCATGTCCGGTTCTTCAACGAGGAAGCTCCCAATGCTTGCACGCACGGCCGCAATCCTGTCCCTCTTTGCCTTTGTACCTTTGGCGCATGCCGGCGAGCAAAGCATTCCGGCCAGCGCCGAGGGCCAGATCGAGTTAAACACGCCGTCCGGCAACATCGGCTGCATCTACACGCCCAAAGGCGGCACCGGCACCTATAAGCCGAGGGATGGCGGCCCGGAGCTGAGCTGCTCGCGCGTCGAGCCGAGCTACCTTACGATTATCCTGGGTCCGAAGGGGCCAGCAACGCTGATCAAGAACCCAGGCGAGCAGGGCTGCTGCAGCGATGTCAACAAGCTTGGCTACGGCAACAGCTGGAGCGCCGGGCCGTTCTCGTGCCAGTCGTCAACCAAGGGACTGACCTGCACGGCCACGAACGGCCATGGATTTTTCATCAGCAAGGCCAAGGCGACGGCGAAGTAACGTCTGCCGCTGTCGCGGAGAGGAGAGGCCGGCCGGCCTCAGCCGGCCTTGTCCAGTTCGCCGCGCGCCTTGGCGGCCGCCACCTGGCGAATGGCATCGGCCAGCGTATCGGCATCCTGCGCGCCCATGACGGCGTATTTGTCCTCGAGCAGGAAGCACGGCACGCCAGAAATGCCCATGCGCGACGCGGTGGCGATCTCGGTGCGCACCGCCTCGACATCGGCCTCGGTCGGCAAAAGCGAGGCGACCACGGACGCATCCATGCCGGCCTCGCGCGCCGCCTCGACCAGCACGGCATGATCGCCAATGTTGGCGCCTTCCTCGAAATTCAGCTGGAACAGCCGCCGTACAAGCCTGTTCTGAATGGCTTCGCCGGCGGCCCCTGCCCAGCGGATCAGCCGGTGCGCATCCAGCGTATTCGGCGCCACTTTGATGGCGTCGAAGGCAAAGGAAATGTCTTCCGCTTCGCCCAGCGGCTCGATGCGGTCGTGAATCTCGCGGATACGCTCGTCGCTGCCGAATTTTGCCAGCATGTATTCGCGCCGGTCCTTGCCTTCAGGCGGAATGGTCGGATCGAGCTGGAACGGCCGCCAGCGGACATGCACGTCGACATCGCCGACGGCGGCGATTGCCCTGTCGAGCCGCTTCTGGCCGATGAAGCACCAGGGGCAGACGACATCGGACACCACATCGACGGTGATGGCGTTCAATTCGCTCATCTCGATCTCCTGATCCCTCAGTTGGGTTTGCGCCACCATGTTGGCAGTTGATACCCGAATATGGGCGTCTTTTGCGGATGTTCCAGGTAGTTCCAGTAGGCGATCCATTGCTGCGTGTTGTACTGCATCGGCACCATGTAGTTGCCGGAGATCAGCAGCCGGTCGAGAACGCGAACGGCGGCAACATAATCCTCCTTGGAACGGGCGCGCAGCATCGCCTCGATTGCCGCGTCCACAGCCGGGTCGGCGACGCCGGCGAGATTGAACGAGCCTTCCGTCCGGGCGGCAGTCGAACTCCAGCGCCCGCTCTGCTCGATGCCGGGTGACAACGAATTGTTGAAGCCGCTCGATCCGACCAAGACCTCGAAATCGAAGCGCTGCTTGCGCGACTGGATCTGATCGCCGTCGAGGCTGCGAATGGTGAGATTGATGCCGATCTTCTCCAGCGTGCGCTGATAGATGCCGGCAAGGCGCTCCTCGTCCTGCGAAGCGGTCAGGATCTCAAAGCCGAAGGGTTTGCCTTCGGGATCGAGCATCGTTCCATTCTGCACGTGGTAGCCGACACTTTTCAAAAGATCGAAAGCTGCCTTCAAGACGCGCCGATCCTGGCCCGATCCGTCGGTCACCGGCGGCCGCCATGTGCCGTCCATGACATCGGCCGGCACGCGGCCGGGGTAGGGCGCCAGAAGCGCTTTCTCCCTGTCGTCGGCCGGATGGCCGAGCGCGGAAAGCTCGGAATTCTGCCAGTAACTCATCGTGCGCGTGTATTTGCCGCCGAACAGGTTCTTGTTGGCCCATTCGAAGTCGTAGAGCATGCCGAGCGCGCGCCGCACGACCGGGTTGGCGAATTTCGGCAACCGCGTGTTGAACAGGAAACCGGTCACCACCGGCGGAATGCCGGTGTCGAAGGTTTCGGCGATCACGTCGCCCTTGTGGAAGGCCGGAAAATCGAGATCGCGCTCGCGCTTCACCGGATCGCTGTCGTCATCGATGGCGCAGAGGCCTTTCTTGAACGCTTCGAGCTTGGCGTTGGCGTTGAGGAAATACTCGATGGTGATCTGGTCGTAATTGTCGAAACCGCGCTTGGCGGGGACATCCTTGCCCCAATAGTCCGGGTTGCGCTTGAAGACGATGCGCTGGCCTGGCTGCACCTGCGCGATCGTATACGGACCGCTGCCGATCACCGGCTTGAGCGTCGTCCTGTCGAAAGTCTCCTTGTCGAAGGCGTGCTTCGGGATGATCGGGGTCAGCGCGATGATCAGCGGGAATTCGCGATCGGCCTTGTCGTTGAAGGTGAAGCGCACGCTGTGGTCGCCGGTCTTTTCGAGCTTGGCGACCCTGGCCATGCGGTCGCTGTAAGGCGGGCGGCCTTTGTCGGTGTAGACATCATAACTGAACAGCACGTCCTCCGGCATCACCGGCTGACCGTCCGACCATTTGGCCCTCGGATTGAGATGGAACTCGATGCTCTTGCGCTCCGGATCCATGTCGGCGCTGTCGGCCAACAAACCGTAGAGCGTGAAAGCCTCGTCGGCATTGCGCTGCATCAACGGCTCGAAGACCAGATTGCCGAAGATCGTATCCATCATGCCGCGCGCCGTGGTGCGCAGGCTCTTGAGGATGAAAGGGTTGAGATTGTCGAAGCTGCCGACGACGCAATAGGTGATCGAGCCACCCTTCGGCGCGTCGGGATTGACGTAGTTGAAATGCGTATAGTCGGGCGGCAGCGCCGGCTCGCCCTGCATGGCGATGGCGTGCTTCGGCTCCGAGGCGGCCGGCTGATGCGAAAGGGCGAGAAACGATATCGCGGTGATCAGCCAAACAAGAACGCGGCCCATGACCGTCTCCTTACTGGGCGGCTTGATGATTCGGACTGCACCCTAGCATGGCGCCACCGCGCTCCGGCCAGATACATCAGCCCAAATCGCACGGCCCAAATCGCACGGCCAAGAATCGCAGGCGCCGGGCTGGATTCGGCCTCGCTTGCAGTGTAACACGCCCTCCGAAGTCATTCTGTTGCCTCATTTCGGCAACAGGTAGCTGGACCACACGGCACGAAGAAGCCGGTCCCGGGATCATTTGAGAGGAAGTGCACGACATGACGAGCCTGAACAGCAACGCGTACCGCCTGTCGGTCATGGCCGCTGGCGTGGTCGGCTTTCTCGGCGCAGGGCTTCCCGCCGCTTCCGCACAGCAGCAGCAGCAGATTCCGCAAGGCTGGTTCAAGGCCTGCACCAAGCAGGAAGACGTCGACATCTGCAACGTCCAGAACATCACCACTGCCGGCAATGGCCAGCTGGTCACCGGCGTCAGCCTGATCGAGCTCAAGGGCAAGGTGAACCGCAAGGTGTTCCAGGTGACGGTTCCGACCGGCCGTCTGGTGCCTCCCGGCATCGGCCTGCAGATCGACACCGGCAAGGCGCAGAAGCTCGACTATGTGATCTGCTTCCCGGATCGTTGCGTGGCCGAAGTGCCGCTGACCGATCAGCTCGTCGCGGCATTCAAGAAAGGCCAGGCGATCACGCTGACTTCCGTCAATTTCCAGAACCAGCCCAATCCGATCAAGATCGCCCTGCAGGGCTTCAGCGGCGCCTATGACGGCCCGGCGCTGCAGCAGTCGGACATCGAGGACAGGCAGAAGAAGCTTCAGGACTTCGTCGCCAAGAACAACCAGGATTTCGCCAAGAAGCTCAAGGAAGAGCAGGACAAGGCGAAGACCGCCAACTGATCGGCCGATATCGCCGAGCCAACAAAAAAGCGGGGTTCATGCCCCGCTTTTTTTGTGATTGTCTTCCAGTAGGCTAATGCGTGGACTGCCGTTTCGGCTGGTAGCCGCCGTCCGGCCTCTTGTCGAACATCTCTTTGATCTGCGGATGCCGGACCGGCTCGCCCGACTGATCCTCAAGCAGATTCTGCTCGGAGACGTAGGCGATGTATTCGGTCTCCGAATTCTCGGCGAGCAGATGATAGAAAGGCTGATCCTTGCGCGGCCGCACGTCGGCGGGGATGGCTTCGTACCATTCGTCGGTGTTGGCGAATTGCGGATCGACATCGAAAATGATGCCCCTGAATGGAAACAGCCGGTGGCGAACCACCTGTCCGATTGCGAATTTGGCTGTTTTCATCGTACTCACCACTGAATTCCTTGAGCTTATTTGGCGCAGACCGCGCATCAATTCAATCCCGAGGCGCTTGACGCCCTATTAAGCAACGGGCTAGCCCGGCGCCAGGGTTTCGGACCAGCATAAAAATGTCTGACGTCATCGGTCTTGTTCTTCCGTTCTTCGGCTTGATTTTTGTCGGGTTTCTGGTGGCGCGCATCACCAGGCAGCCGCTGGAGGCGCTCGGCTGGATGAACACGTTCATCGTCTATGTCGCGCTGCCGGCACTTTTCTTCCAACTGCTTGCCAAGACGCCGTTCGAAGACCTGACGGAATGGCGCTTCATCTTCGGCTCGGTCGTCTCGACCTTCATGATATTTTCCTTGATGTTCATGGGGTCGGTCCTGACCTCGCGCGGCGAGATAGCGCAATCGACAATCAAGGCGCTCGCGGCCGCCTATGGCAATATCGGCTATATGGGACCGGGCCTGGCATTGCTGGCCTTCGGCGAGGAGGCGGCTGTGCCGGTCGCCTTGATCTTCTGTTTCGAGAACATCATGCATTTCGCCATCGCGCCCATGATGATGGCGCTGTCGGGCGACGAGAAGACCACTCCTCTCCGGCTTGCGCTGGGTGTGGTGCGCAAGATCGTGCTGCACCCGTTCATCATCGCAACCGCCCTGGGTGTCGGCGCCGCCTATATCGGCTTTCGACCGCCCGTGCCGGTGGAGCGATTTCTAGAATATCTTTCCCGTGCGGCCGCACCTTGCGCGCTGTTTGCCATGGGCGTCACGCTGGCGCTCAGGCCACTCAATCGCGTCCCGCATGAGATGGTTCCGATCGCGGCGCTGAAGTTGATCCTGCACCCGTTGCTCTGTTATGTCGTGCTGAGCTGGATCGGCAATTTCTCTGAGACATGGGTCTTCTCGGCGGTGCTTCTGGCCGCATTGCCGACCGCCACGAACGTCTTCGTCATCGCCCAGCAGTATGGCGTCTGGGTACAGCGAGCGTCGGCCAGTGTGCTGATCACAACCTGCCTGTCGGTCGTGACCGTTACCGGGCTGCTCTACCTGATCCGGCACAATATCCTAGCGCCGGACCTGTTTCCCTAACCCGCCGGCAAGCGCGGCAAAACCGCTGCCGGGACGAAGCCCCTCGCGCATGAAAAAAGCCCGAAGCGGCGCGAAGCCTCCGAGCACGCCGAGCCCGGCAACGCGGGCCATCTGCGCCGGCAGCATGTCGGAAAGCAGCGACATGTTGAGCAGGTTGACCGCGCTGCTGCGCGCCAGAATGTCGGGGCGGCGCTTGAAATCGTAGGCTGCAAGCGCCTTGGCTGCGCCCGGATCGGATCGATTTTCACAAGCGATTCCAATTAGATCGTCGACGTCTCTGATGCCGAGGTTGAGGCCTTGCGCACCGATCGGCGGAAACACATGGGCGGCTTCGCCGACCAGCGCCACCCGATCCCTTGCGAAACGCAGCGGCGTCACCGCCGATAGCGGGTAGATCTGCCGGCCCGGCTCGACAGCCACCCGGCCCAGCATCGACTGCATCTGCTGTTCGACCCGCTGAGAAAGTGTCGCATCGTCCAGCGCGGCGAGCTCGGTCGCGGTCTCGGGCTTGACCACCCAGACCAGGCTGGAGCGATTGCCGGGCAGCGGGACCTGCGTGAACGGACCGGTCTCGGTGTGGAATTCCGTCGAGGTGAAGGCGTGGTCGCCGCTATGGCCGAAATTGAGGACGAGAGCTGCCTGCGGGTAGGACCGGGCCGAGGTCGAGATGCCGGCCGCCTGGCGCGCCGGTGACAAGCGTCCGTCAGCGGCGACCGCCAGCGATGCGTCAACCGAGCTGCCGTCGGCGAGGCCGGCACGAACATGCTCGGCATCGAGATGCCAGTTCGCCACCATCGACCTCAGCCAGTCGATGCCGGCGTGCGCGGCAACGGCGCTGGCGAGTGCCGGGGTGAGGACGCTGTTGGGAAGGTTCAGCCCGAATTCATCCTCGTCGATCTCGCTGGCGCGGAAGGTGACGACCGGGCTGCGGATCAGCCGGCTGGTGGCGTCGACGATGCGCATCACCTTCAAAGGCGCCGCCTTGGATATGACGGCTTCGAGCACGCCGAGCCGGTCGAGCACTTTCAAGGCAGGGTTCATCAGGGCCGTTGTGCGACCATCGGGGGCGGTGGCCTCCGGCCCGACCAGTGTCACCAGGAAACCTTCGGCGGCAAAACCCAGTGCCGCGATCAGCCCTGCCGGCCCCGTGCCGGCAACCAGTATCCGCGCAGTTTGCTGATGCTCCAAGATCGGCTTCCGGCTTGCAATGCGAGGCGGTCCACCCGACCTGCCGTTCGATCAGCATATAGGTCAGATCATGCCGCTTGATCAACGCGGCGATTCGGCCCATTCGGATGTCATGACCGGCCAGCAGGACGACTTCAGCCATCTCGACCGCGCCGGCCGCGCCATGGCCGGCATCGCGCGCAATCCCCGGGTCACGGTAAACGTCGTTGTCGGCGCTTGCATCCTGCTTGCATGGCTGTCTCTTGCGGCGATGGCAATCCGCGGGGCTGAAACAGGGATTGCGGGCGTCGGCGCCCCTGGCGACACGATCCTTCGCAGCCTGCCGCAACTGCCGCTGCCCTATTTCCTGGAACGGTTCTTTGTGCTGTGCCTCTCACCGGTGCCTTTGGACGCAGGTCTCGGCTTGCGGGCCGGCGCGCTCGTTTCGATGTGGTTCCTGATGGCGATCGCGACGATGCTGCCTTCGGCGGCGCCGATGATACGCACCTATTGCGAGATCGCTGACACGGCACGCATCAAGGGCGAACCGGTCGTTCACCCGCTGCTGCTGGTCGCCGGCTATCTCAGCGTCTGGCTCGCCGCTTCAATTGCGTTCGCGGCGCTGACCTTGGCCGTCCATGCATTCGCTTCGTCAGCCGGGATGCTCGATCCGGTCATCGGCATTGCCGGTGCGCTCGCTCTGCTGATTGCCGGCCTCTACCAGTTCAGCGGCCTGAAGGAAGCTTGCCTTAAGAAATGCAAGAACCCGTTCTCGATCCTTTTCGCGAGCTGGAGCGCAAGGCCCCTTAACATCTTTCGGCTCGGTGTCGCGCAAGGTCTGTGGTGTCTGGGCTGCTGCTGGGCCTTGATGCTGGTGATGTTCGCCGTTGGCGTCATGAACGTTTTCTGGATGGCGTTGATCAGCCTGTTCACCCTGATCGAAAAACAAACGGCCAGCAGGGTTCCAACCCGGCTGGCCGGTGCGATACTGCTTGTCTGGGCAGCCGCGCTGCTAGTAGTCTCGCTGTGAGTGGGGGAAAATCGATGGCAGACCAGAGCTGGGCGATGAAGGGAGAGCTCGTACTCTCCTGCAATTGCACGGTTTTTTGCCCTTGCGTGCTCTCGCTTGGCAATCATCCGCCGACCGAAGGCTATTGCCAGACATGGGCCGGGTTTCGCATCGATGCCGGCCATTTCGGTGAGGTCGATCTGTCCGGGCTCAATCTTGGGCTGATCATGGAAATCCCAGGCTATATGAGCCGCGGCAACTGGACCGCGGGCCTGTTCATCGACAGCCGCGCCTCTGTCTATGCGGTCAAGGCGCTGACAAAGATCTTCACGGGCAAGGCAGGTGGAACCACATCGCTGCTCTCAATCCTCGTCGGCAAATTCCTCGGTGTCGAGCAGGTGCCGATCACCTATGAGACGCGTGACAAAACGCGTATCTTCCAGATACCCAGGATTATCGACGGAGCGGTCACACCCATCCAAGGCAAGGACCGTGACAAGGATACGGTGATCAGCAATTCGGAATACTGGATCGCGCCCGAGATCATCGTGGCCAGGTCCGACAAGAGCAAGATGCGGGCTTTTGGCCGCAATTGGAATTTCGCCGGCCGTTCGGCCGAAATCTGCAAGCTGGATTGGCGGGGCCCGTGAGCAAGAACACAACGGCCAGGAATTTGGCAGCACGAAAAGCCGCCAAAAAGATCACGGACCGGATTCCGCGCCCGAAGAAGAAGGTCACCTGGCCGCAGGCGAGGGCGTTCTCCGTCCACCTTTTGACCGCCTCGGGGTCGTTCCTGGCCTTCCTGTCGCTCGTGGCGGCAAGTGAAGAGCGCTGGACCGCAATGTTCTGGTGGCTCGGGCTGGCCCTGTTCGTCGACGGCATCGATGGGCCGATCGCCAGAAAACTCGAGGTCAAGGAGATCCTGCCGACATGGTCGGGCGAACTGCTCGACAACATCATCGACTACGTGACCTACGTGCTGATCCCGGCCTTCGCGCTCTATCAGCGCGGCTTCATGGGCGAGGGCCTGTCATTCCTGTCGGCGGCGATCATCGTCGTTTCCAGCGCCATCTACTATGCCGACACCGGCATGAAGACGAAGGAGAATTTCTTCAAGGGATTCCCGGTGGTCTGGAACATGGTGGTGTTCACCCTGTTCGTCATCGAGCCCGGACAATGGGTTTCGTTCGCGGTGGTGGTGGTGGCCGGCGTCCTGACTTTCGTGCCGATCAACTTCATCCACCCGGTGCGGGTGGTGCGGCTGCGGCGCATCAACCTTGGGATGACCCTGTTGTGGTGCGCTTTCGGCGCGCTTGCCCTGGCCCAAGCGGCGCTCGCCGCCTTCTACGATCAGATCGGCGTGCTGGGCGAGCAGGTCAGCACCTTCACCAAGATCGGCATCACCATCACCGGGCTTTATCTTGCCTGCATCGGTGGCATCATGCAGTTCTTTCCCAATCTCGGTGCCAAAAAGGCCTGATCGGCCACTCCCACAGGGAGCCTGGCCCCACAAGCCTAGCCCACAGGAAGCCTAGCAATGTCCAAAGCGATCCGCATTCATGCCAATGGCGGCCCGGAAGTTCTGACCTATGAGGACGCTGATCCCGGCCAGCCGGGATCCGGGCAGATCCTGGTCCGGCACACCGCGATCGGCCTCAATTTCATCGATGTCTACCATCGCTCCGGTCTCTATCCGCCACCCGGCGGCTTCCCGCTCGTGCCAGGCAGCGAAGCCGCCGGCGTGGTGCTGGAGGTCGGCCATGGCGTCGACTGGCTGAATCCGGGCGATCGCATCGCCTATGCCGTGACGACGGGGGCTTACGCGCAAGAACGCGTCATCGATGCCAGCCGCGTGGTCAAGGTTCCGGATGGCATCAGCGACGAACAGGCCGCAGCGATGATGCTGAAGGGCATGACCGCGGAATATCTGCTGCGGCGGACGTTCAAGGTGAAGGCCGGCGACACGATCCTGTTCCATGCCGCTGCAGGCGGCGTCGGCCTGATCCTCGGCCAATGGGCAAAACATCTCGGCGCCACCGTCATCGGCACCGCCAGCTCGTCCGACAAGATCGAGCTCGCCAGGGCGCATGGTTTCGATCACGTCATCAACTACAAGGAACAGGATTTCGTCGCCGGCGTCGCCGCCATCACCGGCGGCAAAAAATGCGATGTCGTCTACGATTCGGTCGGCAACGACACGTTTCCGGCTTCGCTCGACTGCCTGCGGCCGCTCGGCATGTTCGTCAGCTTTGGCCAGTCCTCGGGACCTATACCGCCGTTCAGCATGTCGTTGCTGGCACAGAAGGGCTCGTTGTTCGCAACAAGGCCGACACTGTTCGTCTACAACGCAAAACGCGAGGACCTCGACGCTTCTGCTGCCGCCCTGTTCGAGGTCGTGCTCAGCGGCGCGGTCGAGATCCAGATCAACCAGCGCTACGCGCTGAAGGACGCCGGCAAGGCGCATTCCGACCTCGAGGGCCGCAGGACCACAGGGACGACCATTCTCATCCCTTAGTTCGTTCTGCCTTGCTATCCCTTGAATTTCCGCTGAAATTCTTGAAGCTCTTTCAAGACGTGTGCCGCTTTCCGATGAGAGCCGGCCGCGCCTACCATGCCTGCGGGAACACAGAACATGTCTGGCTAACCAGATGGGAGGCACTGTGAGTGCAAATCAGGACGGCACGAACCTGCTTGAGGTGCGTGGCCTCACCAAGATATTCGGCACGCTGACGGCGTGCGATCATATCGATCTCGACATTGCCAGGGGTGAGATCCACGCCTTGCTCGGCGAAAACGGCGCCGGCAAGTCGACGCTGGTCAAGATGCTTTTCGGCTCGCTGGAGCCCAATGCCGGCGAGATCTTCTGGAACGGTCAGGCCGTCAGGATTTCCAGCCCGGGCGTCGCGAAAAAGCTCGGCATCGGCATGGTGTTCCAGCATTTTTCGCTGTTCGAGGCGCTGACCGCGGCCGAAAACATCGCGCTGTCGCTGGACGACGGCTCGCCGATCAGCAGCATCGCTGCGAAGGCGAGGGCGCTTTCCTTCAGCTATGGCCTGCCGCTCGATCCTGAATCGCTGGTCGGCGACCTGTCGGTGGGCGAGCGCCAGCGCATCGAAATCATCCGCTGCCTGCTGCAGACGCCGCAGCTCATCATCCTGGACGAACCGACCTCGGTGTTGACGCCGCAGGAAGCCGACAAGCTGTTCGAGACGCTGGAGCGCCTGCGCTCGGAAGGCAAATCCATCCTCTACATCTCGCACCGGCTCGAAGAGGTCAAACGCATCTGCGACCGCGCCACCGTGCTGCGCCACGGCAAGGTGGTCGGCCATTGCAATCCGCGTGAGGAAACAGCCTCTTCGCTGGCGCGAATGATGGTCGGCAACGAGGTGCAGGCCGTGGTGCGCGCGCCGGTCGAGGGCATCGACAAGGCGCAGCCGCTGCTCGAAATCCGCAATCTCAGCCGCCAACCGGCAACGCCGTTCTCGATCCCGCTCAAGGGCATCAACCTGAACGTCCGCGCCGGGGAGGTGATCGGCATCGCCGGCGTCGCCGGCAATGGTCAGGGCGAGTTCTTCGAATCCGTTTCAGGCGAAGTGCTGCAGCAGGATGCCGCCTCGGTGCGCATTCGCGGCAAGGATTCGGGAAGCCTCACCATCACCGGACGGCGCCTGCTGGGCGCTGCCTTCGTGCCGGAGGAGCGCCTCGGCCACGGTGCCGCACCGCGCATGAAGCTTTCCGAAAACCTGCTGCTGTCGCGCCATGCCACCGACGGCAAGGCGTTCGTCGGTTCCGGCGGAATGGTCAAGAGCGCCGCCATCCAGGCCGCGTCCCAACGCATCATCGAGGCGATGGACGTGCGCAAGAGCGCGCCGGATCCGGAGGCCGCGGCTCTTTCGGGCGGCAATCTGCAGAAATTCATCGTCGGCCGCGAACTCGACCGCCGGCCAAGCGTCATGGTGGTGAACCAGCCGACCTGGGGGGTCGATGCGGGCGCTGCCGCCCACATCCGCCAGGCCTTGATCGAGTTGTCGCGCAGCGGATCGGCGGTGCTGGTGATCAGCCAGGATCTCGACGAGCTGTTCGAGATCTCGGATGCGATCGCCGTCATGCACAATGGCGAGTTGTCGAAGCCGATACCGATCGCCGAGGCGACCTTCGAGAAGGTCGGCTTGCTGATGGGTGGCGCCGAACCCGGTCACGCCGAACACACGTTGGAGACGGCATGATGCGCCTCGAACTCGTCAAACGCCCGCAGCGTTCCATGCTGTTTTCGGCCCTGTCGCCGTTCATCGCCTTCGCGCTGACCATCATTGCCGGGGCCGTCATGTTCGCGCTGCTCGGCGTCAATCCGCTGACTGCGTTCAACATCTATTTCATCGAGCCGATCAGCCAAATCTGGCAGTTGCATGAGCTGGCGATCAAGGCCGCGCCGCTCATCCTGATCGCCGTCGGCCTGTCGGTTTGCTACAAGGCCAACATCTGGAACATCGGCGCCGAAGGCCAGTTCATCCTCGGCGGCATCGTTGGCTCGATGCTTCCAGTACTGTTTCCGCAGTTCGAAGGCCCGCTGGTGCTGCCGTTGATGCTGTTGCTCGGCATGGTCGGAGGTGCGGCCTATGCGGCGATCCCGGCTCTGCTCAAGACGCGCTTCGGCACCAACGAGATCCTGACCAGCCTGATGCTGGTCTATGTCGCGCAACTCTTCCTCGACTGGCTGGTGCGCGGACCGTGGCGCGATCCGCAGGGCCATGGCTTCCCGCAGACCATCCAGTTCAACGATTCGGCCGTGTTGCCGGAACTGATGCCGGATGCCGGACGGGCAAACTGGGGTTTTGTCTTCGCGCTGGTCGCCGCGGTGCTGGTCTGGATCCTGATGAGCCGCATGCTGAAAGGTTTCGAGGTGCGCGTGCTGGGCTCGAGCCCGCGGGCAGGACGCTTCGCCGGCTTCGGCCTCAACCGGATGGTGTTCTTTGCCTTCCTGCTGTCGGGCGCGCTGGCGGGACTTGCCGGCATCTCTGAGGTCTCCGGCGCCATCGGTCAGCTGCAGCCCGTCATCTCGCCGGGCTACGGCTTCACCGCCATCATCGTGGCGTTCCTCGGCCGTCTCAACCCGCTTGGCATCGTTGCCGCCGGACTGGTGCTGGCACTGACCTATCTCGGCGGCGAAGCGGTGCAGAGCGCGCTCGGCATCTCCGACAAGGTGGCGCGGGTGTTCCAGGGCATGCTTTTGTTCTTCGTGCTCGGCTGCGACACGCTCATCCATTACCGCATACGCCTGGTCGGCCTGGCGCTGACCAAACCGGAAGGCGTGGCCAAACTCGAAGCCGCACCGAAGCTGAAGGAAGCCCGTTGATGGACATCACCGTAAACATCCTTCTGACCATCGCCACCGCGGCAACGCCGCTGCTGATCGCGGCAATCGGTGAGCTGGTGGTCGAGCGCTCCGGCGTACTCAATCTCGGCGTCGAAGGCATGATGATCATGGGCGCCGTCGGCGGCTTCGGCGCAACCTATCTCACCGGATCGCCCTGGATCGGCCTTTTGGCGGCCATTGCCATGGGCGCGATGTTCTCGCTGCTGTTTGCCGTCATGACGCTGTCGCTGGCCACCAATCAGGTGGCGACCGGCCTGTCGCTGACGCTGCTCGGCCTTGGCCTGTCCGGCATGATGGGCACCAGCTTCGTCGGCCAGCCCGGCGAAAGGCTGCCCAACCTCGACATTCCCGGCTTGACGGAAATCCCTGTGGTCGGCAGGCTGCTGTTTGGCCAGGATCCGATCTTCTACATCTCGATCGCGCTGACCGCCGCCGTCATGTGGTTCCTGTTCAAGACCCGCACCGGGCTGACGCTGCGTTCGATCGGCGACAGCCACACCTCGGCGCATGCGCTTGGCATCAAGGTCATCCGCTATCGCTACCTCGCGGTCATCTTCGGCGGCGCCTGTGCCGGTCTCGCCGGCGGCCATCTCTCGCTGGTCTACACGCCGCAATGGGTGGAGAACATGAGCGCGGGCCGCGGCTGGATCGCGCTGGCGCTGGTGGTGTTCGCCTCCTGGCGGCCATGGCGGGTGCTGGCCGGCGCCTACATCTTCGGCGCGGTGTGGATCGGCCAGCTTCATGCACAGGCTTTTGGCATTCCAGTGCCCTCACAGTTCCTTTCTTCACTGCCCTATCTGGCAACCGTCGTGGTTCTCGTTCTAATCTCGCGCAACAAGCGTCTGACGATGATGAACACGCCGGCTTCCTTGGGGCAGCCATTCGTTCCGGATCGTTGACAACAAAAACAAACGGGAAGCTCCAAGGCTAACTCAGAGAGGTAACACGATGAAAAAACTGCTTATTGCCCTGATGACCACGACCGCCGCCATGTCGCTGGCAGCGACGGCCGAGGCCGCGGACAAGCTGAAGGCCTGCTGGGTCTACACCGGCCCGATCGGCGATTTCGGCTATTCCTACCAGCACGACCAGGGCCGTCTCGAAGTGGAGAAGGCGCTCGGCGACAAGGTCGAAACCGCCTATCTTGAAAACGTCTCGGAAGGCCCCGACGCCGACCGCGCTTTCGAGCGCCTGGCACGCGAAGGCTGCAAGATCATTTTCGGCACCTCCTTCGGCTTCATGGACCCGGAAGTGAAGGTCGCCAAGAAATTCCCGAAGGTGATGTTCGAGCACGCCACCGGCTACAAGACATCTGACAATCTCGGCATCTACAATGCGCGTTTCTATGAAGGCCGTTATGTGCTCGGCCAGATCGCCGCCAAGGAATCGAAGGCAGGCGTTGCCGGCTACATCGTTTCCTTCCCGATCCCGGAAGTGGTGATGGGCATCAACTCCTTCATGCTCGGCGCGCAGTCGATCAACCCGAACTTCAAGGCCAAGATCGTCTGGGTGAATTCCTGGTTCGATCCGGGCAAGGAAGCCGACGCCGCCAAGGCGCTGTTCGACCAGGGTGCCGACATTATCGTCCAGCACACCGATTCGACCGCTGCCCTGCAGGTGGCCGAGGAGCGCAAGCTGCACGGCTTCGGCCAGTCCTCCGACATGATCAAGTTCGCGCCGAACGCGCAGCTGACCTCGCTCACCGACGAATGGGGTCCCTATTACATCAGCCGGGTCCAGGCAGCCCTCGACGGCACCTGGAAGCCGGACAATGTCTGGCTTGGCATCAAGGACGGCGCGGTCAAGCTCGCCCCCTACACCAACATGCCCGACGACGTGAAGGCGATGGCGGAGGCCACCGAGAAGAAGATCGCCGGCGGCTGGAACCCCTTCACCGGGCCGATCGCCAAGCAAGACGGCACGCCGTGGCTGAAGGATGGCGAAGTCGCCGATGACGGCACGCTGCTCGGCATGAATTTTTATGTGAAGGGTGTCGACGACAAGCTGCCGCAGTAAGCAGCACAAGAGATCGAAATGAGGAGGGCGCCGCGAGGCGCCCTTTTTCATTCGGCGGGCTGCGCTCCGGCTGAGACGCGACGAAATCGCGCCAGGCCAGCATCGACCGCGCGGCCGAGCCAAATCCTCAGCAACCGCTGTGCGGGTCGTTCGCAGGCGCGCCAGATTGCCCACGAAACGAAAAGCATAAGTGCGCCGCAGCCAAAGGCGGCAAACCATTTGCCGATAAGGGGCGTCGCCGCATTGATGACGAGATAGCCGATGTCCTGGTGCAGCAAATAGAGCGGATAGGTCAGCCCGCCCAGCGCCAGAGTGAGCCCCGATGCCCTGATACGGCCGCGCAGCAGCACCGCACCGATCAAGGCCGCGTGCATGACGACGTCGGCGATGACCAGATTGGCCGACGAAACGGCAATGCCGTAGTGGCCAAGCATCCAGTGCTGCGTCACCGACAGCGTGCCGCAGGAGATCAGGAACGCGGCGGCAAGCAGCAGCATTGCAGGCAGTGAACGGCCATGCGCATGCAGGTGGTGGACCAGCACGCCGGCGGCGAAGAACGGTCCAAACTCGGTGATGAACAGCAGCCTGGCGGCACCGCTGCCGATGAAGAACTCGTTCAAGGCCGAGATCGCCAGCCAGATCAAGATCAGCTCCAGCTTGCGTCTCTGAAACAGCCCGGTGAGCAGCGCCAGCGTCACCCAGCCGTAGAACACCAGCTCAAGAACGATCGACCAGTAGACGCCGTCCATGAAGGGCTGGCCGAACGCCGGCGCCAACATCGACAGATTGGCGGCATACTGAACGAAAGAGGCCGAAAGCAGCGGCGACCCGGCAAGGAAGACAATCGCGAAGGTGATCGTCATGCAGAGCAGGAAGCCCGGATAGAGGCGAACGAACCGCGCGACCGCAAACTGGTCCCAACTGCGGTTTTCCGCCGACCAGGCAATGACGAAACCGCTGATCAGGAAGAACAGATTGACGCCGAGATAGCCGTAGAGGGCGAACGGTGCCGCAAGCGGATAACCCTCAGCCAGAATGCCCTCGGCAGCCGCGCCGCGAAAGAAATAATGGAAGAACACGACAGCCATCGCCGCGACCAGCCTGAGCAGGTCCAGCGTCGCAATGTAATTTTGTTCCGCAGGTCTGGTGTTCATCCGCATTTCCCGCATCTACGGTCAGCAAACCATAGAGCGGATCGCGGCTGAGCGGGTTAAGAGGCCTAGATTATCGCCAGATGTAGTAAATTTACGGCGGAACGAGGCGTCAGACCGCCGAACCATAGAGGTCATAGGCGTCGGCACGGTCGATCTTGACGGTGACGATATCGCCTTGGCGCAGCGGACGACGCGACTGGATGTGCACCGAGCCATCGATCTCGGGCGCGTCGTATTTGGTGCGGCCCTTTGCCGATGTGCCATGCGCCTCGTCGATCAGCACCGGGAGGCGCTTGCCGACTTTTCTGGCCAGCTGTGTCGCCGAAATCTTCTGCTGACGCTGCATGAAGCGGTGCCAGCGCGCCTCCTTGATTTCCTGCGGGACCTGTTCGAGACCGAGATCGTTGGAGCGGGCGCCGCGGACCGGCTCGTATTTGAAGCAGCCGGCGCGGTCGATCTTGGCTTCATCGAGCCAGTCGAGCAGCATCTCGAAATCGTCATCCGTCTCGCCGGGGAAGCCGACGATGAAGGTCGAGCGGATGGCCAGATCCGGACAGACCTCGCGCCAGCCGCGAATGCGCTCGAGCGTCTTTTCGCCATGCGCGGGCCGTCGCATGTTTTTCAGCACCTGCGGCGAGGCATGCTGGAACGGGATATCCAGGTAAGGGAGGATCTTGCCCTCCGCCATCAGCGGGATGACGTCGGCGACATGCGGGTAGGGGTAGACATAGTGCATGCGCACCCAGATGCCGAGCTTGCCCAGTTCCTCCGAAAGATCGAGGAATTTTGCGCGCACTTCACGGTCGCCGAACATCGACGTCTGGTACTTGATGTCGATGCCGTAGGCGCTGGTGTCCTGTGAGATGACCAGAAGTTCCTTGACGCCAGCCTTGGCCAGTTTCTCAGCCTCACGCAGCACATCTGCCGCCGGCCGCGAGACGAGGTCGCCACGCAGTGCGGGAATGATGCAGAAGGTGCAGCGGTTGTTGCAGCCTTCGGAAATCTTGAGATAGGCGTAGTGACGCGGCGTCAGCTTGACACCCTGCGGCGGCAGGAGATCGATATAGGGATCGTGCGACGGCGGTGCGGCCTCATGCACCGCGGCCATCACGCTCTCATAGGCCTGCGGCCCGGTGATCGCCAGCACGTTGGGGTGCTTTTCGCGAATGACGTCCGGCTCGGCGCCCAGGCAACCGGTGACGATCACTCGGCCGTTTTCCGAAAGCGCGGAGCCGATGGCGTTGAGCGACTCGTCGCGGGCGGAATCGAGAAAACCGCAGGTGTTGACGACGACGAGGTCGGCGCCGTCATGCTTGCGCGCGATTTCGTAACCTTCGGCGCGCAGGCGCGTGATGATGCGCTCCGAATCCACGAGGGCCTTCGGGCATCCAAGACTGACAAAACTCACGCGGGGAGCGGACATAGAGGGTTTCCGGGCTTTTCAGGATTGCCGGCGCAGTACCACACTTATTGCGGCATTGGTATGGGCAGGCCCGCGATGCGGCAAAACGCACGGCGGTCTTGCTTCGACGGAGTGAAGACGCGGATGTCCGCCAGCTTCAGCCGACCACGTTGTTCACATGTGGCCAGACCTCCACCGCGCCACGATAGACCATGTCCAGCGCGACATAGAGTATGATCAGCAGGCCGACATAGGCGATCCAGCGGTGGCGATGCAGCAGCTTGGCAATGAAGGTCGCAGCCAGCCCCATGAGCGCGATCGACAGCACAAGGCCGATGACCAGCACCGGAAAATGATCACGCGCCGCTCCAGCCACCGCCAGCACGTTGTCGAGCGACATCGACACATCGGCGACGACAATCTGCAAGGCAGCCTGGCCAAGGGTCTTGCGCTTCGACTTGCCGGCGACTGCCTGGTCACTGTTGAGGTCCGAATTCGACAGCGCCTCGGTCGCTTCCAGCTCATCGGCATGTGACGTGCGCAGCTCGCGGTACATTTTCCAGCAGACCCACAGCAGCAGGATGCCGCCGGCCAGCAGCAGGCCGACGATCGCCAGCAGCTTGACGGTAATTGCGGCAAAACCGATGCGCAGCACCGTTGCCGCAATCACGCCGATGAGGATCGCCTTCTTGCGTTGGTCAGCCGGCAGGCCGGCAGCGGCAAGGCCGATGACGATCGCATTGTCGCCGGCCAGCACGAGGTCGATGGCGATGACCTGGAGCAGGGCGGTCAGGCTGGCAGCGCTGAAAAAAATGTCCATCGACCGGAAGCCCTTGCTGATTTTGCCGAGTGTTCGTCGATTACCCAGAGGCCCTAACTTGGTGGTCCCTTGGCGTCAAGGGATCACGCGTGGCGCCATCACCGAAGCATCGTTACGTCAAGCCAGATCCAATGCTCGCGGCACTCGCCGACAGCCAGGCAAAACCATGGCCGATCGCCAATCAATCGTAGAGATTATACTTTGCCCAGTCGGCTTCCGGAATCTCGTCGCCGATCCGGTAGCGGAGTTGCAAGACTTCCATATGGTCCGGCCCGGTCTGGCACTTGAATTTCAGCCTATACCACTGCCCCTTGCTGCGAAACGCAGCACCCGGGCTCTTGATGGCATCGGCGCCCATCTCGGGCGTGGCAAAGGCGTAGGCGACGACGCGATCGGCTTTGAACTTGCGATCGTCATGGGTGATGCGGTCGAGCACTTCGGCGTCGCAACGCTGTTCAAGGCGAGTTTGGGGATCGAGTTTCATCAGTCCGGCGCGCAATGCATTGTCCATTGCGCTGGCTGGAAAACTCAGTGTCACTGACGCCAAGGCGGTCATGCAGAGCTTCTTCATGGGCGGGACAAGCAACATATTTTGTCGGAGAAATCAACCGAGCGGACCGCCTCGGACGCTGCGGGAATCTTCAATCATATGGCTGCTGCGTTCAAAATTGCGTGTCGGGATTCGTCGTGCGATGCCTGCGGCCAACGGACCAAAGAGGCACGGCCGGCATCGGTAAGATCGTACAGGCCGCGGTCGACGCGCGCGAACCAGCCATAGACATTGTGCTGCAGGATCTTGGGCGCGATCGGCGTCACCGCCTTCAGATCTCGCAGCCGCCTGGGGCCATCCACCATGGCGGCAGCGCAGGCGAGGGCGCTTTGGCGATAGGCGGTCATGATCGGATTGCGCGATCCTCCTCCGGCAACGGGATCGCCGCGACGGCGCTGGTGCTCGTCGACCAGGCGGGAGCGCCGGCGGGCATTCTTGCGCGGCGCCAGCGCGATCGGGCTGAGAAGCACCTCGACCCGGTCCGTCGCGGTCACGCCAAGCAAGCCGAAGCCAAGCCGGCGGCAGAGATTGCGGAACCTGGCATCGCTTTCGCGTCCCTTGCCGCGAGCCGACATGCGCGCGGCCAGCCACACCTCGTCGCAGGCCGCCGCACGATCGACACCTTGCAGCACCAGTTCGAGATTGAACTGCAGCTTCAACTCGCAGATGACGACAACCGGCGGCTCCCCCTCGCGCAACGCAACAACATCGCAGCCGTCGATCTCGCCTTTGACGACAAAGTCGAGGCTTTCGAGGAACCGCTTCACCGGCGCATAGAGTGAGGTCTCGTTCATGGCGCAAGGTTTAGCCGATTCGAGGCGAAAAGCCTTCCGGTGGTTCGGCGTCCTGCGGCTCGAAAGGGGACCGGTGTGGATACCGCAACGCCGGGCCAGCCGTCAGGTTTCGGCGTTCGGCACCGCCCGGTTCGGCAGCTTCCTGCGGCGCAGGAGCGGATAGCCGATCTGGCCGAAATAGGTGGAAGGGATCGGATCGTCGACGCCGTACTTCTCCGGCACCTTGTCACCGGTGGGATTGTAGGTGCCGAACAGCACGTCGAGGAAAGGCAACTGCCCGGCGAAGTTCTTGTCATAGGCTTCGCGCTGGTTGGCATGGTGCCAGCGATGGAACTGCGGGCTGGCGATCAGCCACCTCAAGGGGCCGAACGGAATCCGCACGTTTGAATGCACAAGCAGCGTATGTCCAAGGTAGAGAGTCGAAAAGACGGCGATCGACGCTTCCGAGAAGCCGAGGAAAAAGATCGGCGTCAGCGATATTGCCTTTGTGACGATGGCGTCGACGGGATGATTGTGGAAGGCCCCGAGCCAGTCGAGTTCCTCAATGCCGTGGTGAACGGCATGGAACTTCCAAAGCGCCGGGATTTTGTGAAAGGCCCGATGTGTCCAGTAGACGCCGACATCGGTGATCACGATGATTTCGGCAACCTGCAGCCAGACGGGCTGGCCGCTGACGGCATGCGTTATCGCTTGCGGGACCAGGAGTGCAGCGGCACCGAGCGCGCCTGCCGCCATCATGACGATGGCCAGCTTTATGATGAAGCCGTTGAACAGCAGATAAATCAGATCGACAGCGAAGCCCTTGCGAAAGATCTTCTGCGGCCGCTCGGCAAACAGATGTTCAAACGGAATGAAGATCAGGGCGCAGATCAGAAGTGCCTTGATGCCAAAGATATCCATCGATTCGCCTCAGCGCGCAGTCCGCGCCTCTGAGAGGAACCACATCTCCCTTTCCAAAGGCTAAAGGCTCTGCCTTTTGCGCGAGTGGCGGCGGCAAACGCGGATTGTGAATGGAACGCGGGCGGACGAGGAGACGCGAATGCGGGCTCGTTCTGCGGCGTGTGGCCCATCCCCCAGCTAGAACCTGACCGCGAGATTGGCTTTCACGCTCTGGTCTGCGGCGCGACTGCCGAATTGTCCCCCATAGGTGAGGCCGAGCGTGGCATTGTGTGCGATGGCGATGTCGAACCCGACATCGAGTATCAGCCCGTCCTTGGCGACCGGCACGCCCGCGACGGTGAATGGCGCGCCGCCGGCGAATGCGAAGCGCGACAGCGGTACGGCCTCGCCGAAGGCATGGCGCCAGCCGAGCGTGCCGCGAACCGTCGCCGCCATCTCGCCGACGGTGAACTCGCCTGAGGCATGTAGGCCGAGCGTGGTGAAGGTCGCATCGGTGATTGCCGAAGCGCTTGTCAGCGTCGCCGCGCCGCCTGTCTCGGTGAAGCCGTCAGTCCGGAGGTTCACATAGGCGAGATTGGCAAAGGGCTCAAAGCCTAAATTTCCAGCATGGATACCATAGCCCAGTTCGCCGAACACCTGCGCCGTTCCGGCGCGATAATCTGCCTTGAGGCTGTCATTGAAACCGGGGAAAGTGACGGAGCGGCTCGTCGCGATGTCGTGCCAAGTATAGGATGTACCGGTGCGCAAGCCGAGCGTGCCGCCCCCAACATCCCAAGTGGTGCCGCCATAGAGGCCGAGATGATAGTTGTCGCTCGAGCCCGACGAGGCGCGGTCTTTCACATCGAGGTTGGTGCGGCTGTATCCCGCCATGATACCCAATCGCCAGGTGTCGAAAATGGCGGCGTCACCGCCAGCCAGGAAACCGCCAGTCGAGCGGTCAACGCGGGCAGCATTGCCGTCGCTGCCAGTATGGCCCCATGAACCAAAGCCCTGACTCCAGAGGGCGAAGCGATCGGTGTCCGACGCCACTGCAGCGGTCGTATTGGGATCGAGCGAGACATAGGCGCCCGCAGCACCGCCATAGGTCTGATCGGCGTAGGCCATGACCGGAGCGGCCGATGCACCGACGATACCGAAAGCGGCCCGGATGCGGTTCGTCGCCGCGTCGCGCAGAAGACGGCTATCTTCGATGAGGGAAGTCTGCGCCGAGGGATACACCTCGCCCGAGAGCTGGTCGAAGGCATCACGTGCCTGCACATCGGTCGCGAGGTTGAGGATGACGTTGTACAGGGATCCGGATGTCGGCAGGCTCTCGAGCCCCCCAGCGGTTGCGATCTGATTGCGGGTCAAGGCTGCGTCGGTGAAGTTGCGGTATTTTAGGATGTCGAGATAGGCGTTGTTGGTGTCATAGGTATCGACAAGCCTGAGGAAGGCGGTGTTGACAACTCCAGTCAAGGCAGCGAACTGCCCGGTCAGCCCGGCATCGGCGGTCAACACCGTATAGCGGGTGCCCGGCACCGCAATGCCGCCCGCGGCGTTCACGGTCAGCGTCGCGCCAGTGATCGTCGCGGTGCCGGAGGTGCTGAACCTGTCGGCCTGGCCGGCCGTGTTGATATCGATCGCCATGATGCTGCCAGTCGCGAAAGCGGTATTGCCGCCGGTTTGCCGGATCACATCGCCGGCGCCAGCGTCGGCCATTGTCAAGGTGCCTTGATTGGTGAACTGAAACAGATTGGTCCATTGCGTCGTCTCCGCGACGCCGGCGGAGTTTCCACCGACGGCGGTCCCGTCGTTGACCAGCCTGCTGGCGCCACCGCCGAAATCACTGGTTCCACCGGCGCCGTTCCAGTTCCCGTCGTTGGCGAACAGTGTCGCGCCGCCGGCAAACTGCGCTGTACCGACGATCGAACCGGCGTTTGTGAGCGCCATCGTCGCGGCATTGGTCTCGATCGCCGCATCGCTGGACAATCCGGAAAGACTACGGATCGCGCCCGACGAGGCGACGTTGATGGCGCCCGTCCCACCAGTCAAAGTCAGGCCACGCGTCGCGCCCGTCACCGTGCCGGCGACTTGCACATCCACTACGCCGTTGCCCGTCGCGACGATGCCCTCGGCCGACGTTCCGGTCACCGCGCCATTGGCGATCACCGTGATCGCGCCCGTGCCAAGATTGGTTGCCTGGATACCTGTCGTACCCGAGACATTGCCATTCGTCGTCACATTGATCGTGCCAGCGCCCACCGGATTGTCCTGGAGCGCGAAGATCGCCGTAGCCGCAGTTGCGTTCACAGCACCCGTTATCACCGCGACATTGCCGGCCGAGCTTTCAGCGTCGATACCTCGGCCAGTCGTCGCGGTGATCGGACCAACCGCCTTCACGGTCACCGAACCTGTACCGACAGTCCCTGCGACAATCCCGCTGCTCGCGTCGATCGCGCCGTTCGCCGTGACATCGACGTTGCCGCTTCCCGAGGAAAGGCCAGCGAAGATACCGGGGCCGCCCGCCTTCACATCACCGTTCGCCACGATCGTCACATTGGCCGTCGCCGACAGCATCTCAACGTCGATGCCGATCTTGCCGGCAGCCAGCGCCGTCACCGCGCCCGTCGTGACGCCGATGTTGCCGCCCGTCGCCGTGTCGCGCACCACGATGCCGCCGCCACTCGTCGAGCTGCTGGCGCCGGATATATCGACCGTGACCGTGCCCGGGCCATAGTTCTGAATATTCACCGCATCGTCGCTGCCGCCGACGAAGCCGCCCGCGCCCGTCACCGAGAGATTACCCGTGCCGCCGCCGCCACCAATCAAGGTCAGGCCGGAACGCGCGCCCATCACCGTGCCGGCGACCTGCACGTCCACCGCGCCACCACCGTTCGCGACGATGCCGTCAAAGGATGTGCCGGTCACCTCACCATTGGCGATCACGCTGATCATGCCCGTGCCGGAGTTACCTGCGAGGATGCCTCCAGTGCCCGAGACATTGCCGTTGGTCGTCACATCGATTGTGCCTGTGCCTGTGCCGGTCCCTATTGCATAGACCGCCTGACCGCCCGTCGAGGTCACCGCACCCGTTGTTATCGAGACATCGCCCCGGCCCTGAGCGAAGACGCCAAGGCCCGACGCCATTGTCGCGGTGACCGGTCCCATCGCCTTCACCGTCGTCGAGCCGTTGCCCAAGTTCTGCGCGATAATGCCGTTGCCTGCGTCGATGGCGCCGTTCGCCGTGATATCGATGTTGCCAGTTCCTGTGGAGGAAACTCGACCCAAGATACCGGTATTGCCCGCCTTCATGTCGCCATTCGCCACGATCGTGAGATTGCCTGCCGTCGAAGACGACTGGACGTCGATACCGAACATGCCAGCAGCCAGCGCCGTCACCGCGCCCGTGGTGACATCGATGGAGCCACTCGCCGCCGTGTTACGCACCACAATGCCTGAGCCGGCAGCCGCCGTGATATCGCCGGTGGCATCGACATCGATCGAGCCCAGGCCATTCTGCTTTATTGCGAAGGCATCGCCACTGCCGTTATTGGTGATCGCGCCGCTGCCTGTGTACGTGATCAGGTTGGAGGCGGCATCGATATTGAGTGCCGCGGTCCCGCCGGCTGTTGGCGTGTTGCCCGCATCGACACTGATCGTGCCGTTGTTGACGACCATGACGGCGCCATTGCCGGTATTCTCGATCGCGAGGCCAAATCCGCTGACCGTCGCCCCGGCATCGATCGCGAGGTGGGCCGTAAACGGTGAAGCAAATGAATAGCTCCGGTCGCTGGGCGGAGAGGTCGGATGGGTCGTATTGGTCGTGGAGGTGGTGCCGCACTGCACATCAGTTCCCAGAGTGACCGTACATGCCGCCTGCGCCTGCGGGGAAAAGAAAACAGCCGAGCCGGCGAAACCGGCCATGCCGATTGCGAAACGCAGTGCCGAGCGACTGGCCTGCGAGAGGAGTTGCGCGCGCAAGGAAACGAGTGGGTAGGCTTTGTCTGCCGAAAAACCGTAGAGTCTCATGATAGGCCCGCCCCATCGTCCAATAAATGCAATCTGCCGTCATCAGAACAGCCCAAGCAAAGCAATGCTTCGAGCAAATCAGTGCTTCAGATTCGCAATAACGGATGATGGGTGGGCGATATATATATCAAATGCCATAGACCGGCCAAAGAGTGGCGCACTGTCGCTGGCTCGCCACAGTCGCAACGCCCTGCACTCGAAGAACCTTAATGTGCTATTGCAGCTTGTTAGGGCAGAAGACGAAATGCATTCAGCAGCGCAATGAGCTGACTCTGCCTCTGCGTATCTGTCTTGCGAAAAATCTTGTCCAGATGAACGCGTGCGGTGCCGTAGGCCATGTTTTCCCTGATCGCTATTTCCTTCAAGGACAATCCGCTTGCGAGCGCGAGCGCGACGGAAGCTTCTTTCCCTGTCAGCCCAAAGGTTTTTCGCAGTTGATCGGCTAAGCTCGTCGACAGGGCCAAACGTGATTCGCGCGCCAGCACCACCGCGCAAGGTCCAGCCGACAGGCCGAACATCTCGCCGTCGGGCAACAATCCAATCGACAATACCAGTTGGTCGCCGCGCTCCGACCGCAAGATCAAATCGGCAGCCGAAATGGGAAACTCGCTCTCGTCCACCCGGCAGACTCGTGCAACCGCACGTTGCAGCATTTGGGTTTGCGTGGAATCGGAGGTGGCCAGATGGCCACCGTTCGCCGTCAGCAGAGTGATCGGCTGTACCAAAAGTCTTTGCGCGGCGTCATTCATGTCAAGGATGCGCAGGCGCGGATCGACGATAAAGCCGGCGAAGGGCAGGTGGCCGAGCAGCGATTGGAGCACAGGTCGCGCCTCGAAATGTCGGCCCAAACCCGCAGCGCGCTGCAGATGAGGCGTGATCAGGGCGAGCATCGCACGATCATCGGCGTCGAACGCCGGCTGCCCCCGGCCTCGCTGCACGTCGAAAAACCAGTAGTTCTTTTCCGACGCGCGCAGATTGCAGAACATGCCGTCATACATGTCCTGCGGCATCATCCATTCGTTCCAGACGGAGGTGCGTTCAATACGGTGCCGCCCAATCAACTGGGTGTCGCTAAAAACCCGGCCAAGCGGCGCGGCCACACGCGGCGCAAAGAGTTCGTTGGTCGCGAAATGGTCAAGGAAAATCCTGTCCCAATAGGGGTCGCGGCTCGGTGAGACGCAAAAGCTATCCTCGACATTGGCCCAGTCCATGCCCGAGAAACAGGCTCTGGAGCCATGAAACATGGCTTGCAACTGAAGGATCACGTCAAGCCAAATCGATTGATCGTAGGCGGCCTCATATATGCGACCGATCACTACCGACAGGCGCTCGTGAGAGATCGAATATCCCATAAGCCTTGCGAAATATACAACCAGAATGAAGTGTTAGCATACCTCTGATTGCGGTCGATGCAAGGGATAGAACGTCGAATGAGCAGGGGGGTTACCAGTGCTGACGCCTAAGGTCAGGAGAAAGCAGACATGATGTTTGACGCTTCGCCCTTACCTCCACGGAGGCGGAAATCGGCGTACTCAGTTCTGTATGCTCTGTATGCCCTTCTCGATCGACTGGCGGAGGAAGTGTCCGTCCGCCTAACTCACGCTTAATTCCGCCGAGTTCCGAAAGCTCAATAAACGCAACGCGCTAACAGCCTAAATCGCTCCGAAGAGTTCTGCCCAATTCCGGCCAAATCCAATGCTTGTTTGTGGGTTGGATTGTAGGTATATTTTGCCCATCACAAAACAATAGTGTTGGACGGGCGTATGGCTAGATCGATCAACAATCTAAGCGCTGTCGAAGTGGCGAAGAAAGCCAAGCCGGGCACCTACGGTGACGGCGGCGGCCTTTATCTCCAAGTGGCGAAGAGCGCCGCGAAGGGTGCCCAGGAGGGCGACGTCACTAAGTCCTGGCTTTTCCGCTTCATGATCGGGGGCAAGGCCCGGTACATGGGACTCGGGGACGTTCAGACGTTCTCCCTGAAAGAGGCACGGGAACGAGCGCGCGACGCCCGCCAGAAGGTCACCGATGGCATAGACCCTATTGAAGTTCGGAAGGAGAAGAAGGCCACTCTTCGGGCAGAAGATGCCAAGCGCGTGACGTTCAAGCAGGCCTCGGAGCGCTACATCACGGCGCACTCCGCTGGCTGGAAGAACGCCAAACATGCGGAGCAGTGGCGCAATACGCTCGCAACGTATGCGTGGCCTGTGATCGGGGACTTGCCGGTGGCAAAGGTGGACACCGCCCACGTCATGCAAATCCTTGAACCGATCTGGGCGACGAAAACCGAAACAGCGACCCGCGTCAGAGGTCGCGTCGAATTGGTGCTCGATTGGGCCAAGGCTCGACACTACCGCAGCGGGGACAACCCAGCACGGTGGCGCGGTCATCTCGACAAGCTGCTTCCGGCCCGGTCGAAAGTCGCCAAGGTTGAGCATCATGCGGCCATGCCGTACGCAGGGCTTCCCCCATTCATGGCTCAACTCCGCTCAATGGGAAGCATATCGGCTCGTGCGCTCGAGTTCACCATCTTGACCGCTGTCCGGACTGGCGAGGCTATCGGGGTGATGGAGGGCGAGGTTGATTTCGCTAACAAGCTATGGACGATCCCGGCCGCGCGCATGAAGGCCGACCGACCGCACCGCGTCCCGCTCTCGGATCGCGCGATCGCGCGATCGAGATTTTGAAGAGCGTTCCACGCGAGGCGGATAGCCCCTATCTCTTCCCCGGCGCTCGAACCGGGAAGCCGCTCAGCAACATGGCAATGCTGGAACTGCTCCGGGGCATGGAAGGAATGGACGGCCTAACCGTCCACGGTTTCCGCTCAACGTTCCGCGATTGGGCAGCCGAGCGCTCAAATTTCCCGCGCGAAATCGCGGAGGCGGCGTTGGCGCACGTCATTTCAGATAAGACGGAGGCCGCGTATCAGCGCGGTGATCTGTTGGAAAAGCGGCGCAAGCTTATGACCGCATGGGCCGCTTTTGCGGATAAAGGGGCAAAGCGTGTCTGAGGTGCTGCTTCACGCTAGCCCAGGCGGGCCGGGCAACGTTTTTATCTAGACTTGCCACGACCCATCGTGACCTTCTGAGCGCGCTCTCCGAGAAGCAGTAGCCTTGTCATGGACAAGTCTTCCCCCTCTTCCTCTTCCTCCTTTTGGCCCGCCATCCCAAAAGCTGTAGCCGGCAATCCGAGTGCGCTACACAGAGTTAGGAACAACACCGTGGCATCAATCTGTAACTCGGCTTCCTCGTTAAATTCGGGCCTATTGTATGGCTTGATTTCTTTGCAACTATTCGGCCCTTTACCGGGAGGGACATAGGAAGTGTTGTCCTGGACTACTGGTATGCCATGCTGGACCATGAAGGATACAACTTCCTTCAAATCAACAAACGGTACTCGACGCCAGAAATTACTAAGTTGAATTTTGTAGAACAAGCGCCACCTCAATCCCTCACGAGCTAGTAGGGCCTTTTTGCGTCGCATAATACTATAGAGGACGGCATACAGCTGGCTGATGTCCACCAAATGAAAACCTCGCAGGTTGTCACTTGACGATTTCCGCATAAACGCTTCTCTAAACTCATAGCCCTCAAGGAACTGCCCCATGTCTCGCACCTCGTTGACCCATACACTGTTCAGAGGAAGCAGAATTTCGCTGGAGCAATTGTAATCATACCGCCAGGAGAAAACTGCTCCTGTGGCGTTGTTATTTCTTATTTGACGTCCGATGAAACCGCTATCCGTGGTAAAAATATTGTCGAATGGTATACCTCCATCGGCAGGGTCAAGACTACTCATGAATCCAGCGAAGTCGTCGAATTCAAGCTTCGAAGTTAGCTGCCTCTCTTTCCAAGGATCGGGGAAGAAGCAGATGCGTACCGTACTGATGTGCCCCTCAGCCTCCGACAGGCCCACTTTTTTATGGACGAATTTATCGAATGCCTTTTTAGTATCATCGCCGCGCTTCCACAGCAGATCTAAGAAGTGCCGGTCAGTCTCAGGCCTCGGCTCTGAAGAGTCCGCCACCCTACGGTATATCACCCCAGAGCCATGCACATAGGGAGCATTGTTCCCGACCGGAACTCCGATGGCGATGACAGAATGGTCCGCATCAATTCCGAGTGCCTTGTCAGGCCCGTTGAGTATTTTTGTTTCAAAAGTTGGCGGCGGTGACACCAAGGCGCTGGCCGCTTGCCTAATGGCTTGCTCGGCGGCGGGAACTTCCGTGGTCAATATCCCTGGAAAGCCTCCTGCAACTCTGCGGCCGTCGGCACTCTCCTTAACGCCGTAGAACAGCCACCCTCCATAGGTATTGGCGAACGCACTCAGAGACTTGGCGATTGATCGGCCATTCGGAATCTCTTGCTTATACTCGACGTACCAACCTTCAGGAACGTCACGCAGCACCGACAAGTCGCTAACCGCCACATCCTCGATAGCTTTTTCGAACGGATTATAGCCATACATGCGCTATCACCTCGAGGTGTGCCCCCTCTGCACGATCATCTGGCGGAAGGGGCAAGTGAGTCAGAAAGAGATCTGAATATTGCCGGTCTTAAATGCTATCCGCTAAACTTGGGTTCTGACCTTTAGTCTTCTGTCGGATCGAACATCGTCGACATTAGGTCTTTGGACCAATCGTCTCCGTCGATCTTACTGAATTCGTATATTGCTTTCCGCAGGACTTTTCGATCCTTGAAACCGTAGTAGGTCGAGAGGTACAGAAAGAGGCCCATGGGAGTCTGGAGTTTGGAGTCCAACCAATCTTCATCGCAGGCCCCACCGCTCGCGAGATAGTTTTCAGTGCGCGCGTCTTGTTCGTCAATGTTTACGACAATAAGGTCATGAATGACCATCGGCTCATCATCGACGTTCCAGAGGATTAGAGCTTTGTTCTCAGCTACCATTTTTCGTCACCTAATGCTTTGAGTGTCACGGCTCCGGGCTATTCAGCGCCCGTAGCATGCCGGCTTCAAAAATTCTCGCAAAATTTGCGAGGGACCACGTAGGGGGCAGGCCGGGGGCCGGCATCAGCGAAAGCCCCTCTGCGTCAAATGAGAATGAGGGGGGTGGGAGCTCAAAAGCCATATCGATATGCGCCCCGCACACGGCCCACAACGCGCGGCGTGCACGGCCCGGCCATCACATGCCCAATGACGTTGAATGCGCGTCCACGGCCCGCCCACAGCCACGGCGTTCATGGCCGCCCGATCCACCATCCGCCGTGATCGCAACACGCCACGTTGAGCCATACCCCAGGCTCCCGATCCGATCCGCAGCCCTCACGATGCGTGTTCAAAAAACCCCTCCGAAATGCCCGCGCCTTAAGGGCGGAAATCCGGGCTTTTGAGCCTGTCATTTTTGCGTTCAAAAACCATTTGTTTTTCGCACATTGGCGCTTGACTGCCGCACATAGTAGAGCGACATTTTTCAAGTAAATTCAGTTGCTTAACGCGGTCAGCCGCAACATCGAACGGAGATACAGCTATGCAAGTCACGCGCACGTTTTCACACCGCGAGTTTGGCCACTTGGGCGAGGCAACTTTGGCCGTTGAAAAAGGCAAATGGACACTCGACGGCCAAGCCCTTCCCGACCCCTCGGTTGAATACCTCATGGGCTTCGCCCTCCAATCCCTGCAGGACGCATACGCGGGTGCCAAGAGTCAGGAGGCGGCCAGCGCCGCTTTCGACGCCAAGCGCAAACGGTTGATCGAGGGAGCCATTGGGCGAACGGCTGGCCCGGCCGAAGAGCCGCACGTTCGGTTTATCCGGCAGATGGTTCGCAATGCGCTCAGCCCCGACAACAAGGCCCGATATGAGCAGACCGAGGCGAAAGACCGGAACAAATTCCTCATGGTGCTTTTCACGGGGCTACCCACCTCGAAACGCGAGCGTCTCGACGCCCAAGCGCGGACTGCCCATGAGGCATCACTCGCCGCGAAGGCCGCGACCGAGTTTGAACTAACCATCTAACGGCATCGCCAATGTTCTGCTGGGCGGCTCGCGAAAGCGGGCCGTCTGGTTGAACGCTAGGCACTTCATGGAAAGGGCGAACGCCATGCGCGCCGCACTCTACCTCCGCGTATCCACCGACCAGCAAAACACCGACCGACAAGAGCGCGAATTGCGGGAAGTCGCGGGCCGTACGGGGTGGGATATTGTCCAAGTCTACCGCGATCACGGCGTTAGCGGGGCAAGCGCCAAGCGCCCCGCCTTCGAAGCTCTCTGCAAAGACGCTGCCCGCCGACGCTTCGACGTCGTGATGGCGTGGAGCGTTGATAGGTTGGGCCGTTCACTTCAGGGCCTCGTCGCCTTCCTCTCCGACCTCCACGCTCTCCGCGTCGATCTGTTCCTCCACCAGCAGGGTATCGACACGACTACCCCGGCGGGCAAGGCCATGTTTCAGATGATGGGCGTGTTCGCGGAGTTTGAGCGCGCAATGATAAGCGAGCGCGTCAAATCGGGCCTCAACACAGCTCGGGCGAAGGGCAAGCGGCTTGGCCGTCCTCGCGTGGCTAAGGCGACGGAGGAAGCGATTGCCCATGATCAAGGGAGCGTCCGCGCTCTCGCGGCAAAGCATGGCGTAAGCGTCGGCACTGTGCAGCGGATCAAGAATGCCGCAGTGCCCGCCGGCTGACGCACTATTTTGCGCGAGCTCGGCAACTCGATGAGAAGAAAGAGGTTGAACATCAGCGATGTCGATAAACTAATTCTTGCAACGGTGACTGGCCTCAACTATGGCAAGCTATGGGGAAGGGGACTTCTAGGCTTGACGGACTGGACGCGTTGCGCGGCATGGCCGCAATCGCAGTGGCGATCTACCATACGCTTATTCTGATGAAGCTGGTCCCGGTTCCAGAGTTGCCATGGATTGTCACGACATTCTACATCGCCGTGCCGCTCTTCTATGCTGTTTCGGCTTTCTCGATGTGCGCTGGCTATGTCGATAGATTGGAAAACGGCGCGCAGATCGGGGCCTTCTACGCTAGACGCTTCCTACGCATAGCGCCGCTCTTCTATGTGATGATCGGTGCTTGGATACTGTTCTATTCGTATCTGTGGGGCTCTTGGCATCTCCCGCCACTTGGCGATATCGCTCTCAATTTCGCTTTCATCTTCAATTTTTTCCCATCGGCCTCCAGCAGTGTTGTCGCTGCGGGATGGTCTCTCGGCAACGAGGCCATTTTCTACGCTCTGTTTCCGGCGCTGATTATCATCCTGACAAATGTCTGGCGCTGCGTTTGGGCTCTACTTTTCTCTCTGGCTGTCGCAGTGTTTGCCGGCATCATGCTGACGTCGGTCCCCAACCAGTTCGGCTGGTTCACAATTTTGGTCCAGGCTCCGTTCTTCATAGTTGGCATCTTGATGTTCCACATCTTCACGAGACTGAAGGACAAGACTGCAACGGAGAGGAAGTGGCTGGCCTTGGCCCTTATCGCTCTGTCCGGCGTCAGCCTCTATTTGCTGTCTCAAGTGCCCGGATCATGGATGATATTCGACGGATGGTCCGCCTCGCCTCACCTGATCGGTCTGGCCTTCTCGCCTCTTGTGTTGTCGTTCGCCCTGTTCAAGTTTTTCGTTCTTGTGAACCGCTTGACGGTCTACATTGGGACGATCAGCTACGGCATTTATTTGATCCATCCGCTTGTGATCGCTTCAATCAATAGCTCGCCGCTGAAGTCGATGCTGCCGGAGTTGTCGGTATTGGTGGTGATATTGTCGGTACTGATCCCCGTCGTCGCTCTGGCGTCTGTCTCCTATCGGTGGTTTGAACTCCCGTTCATGAGGCTGACGAGCAGGCCCAAGAAATCGGTTCTGACGCCACAGCCAGCCGCATTACCCGCCGAATAAATCGGCGCTCGACTGGCTCGCGCCTCACTGTGGCGTAAATCGCGGGCTGTTCGGATTCGGTGGCGATGATCGGTTTCATGACGCTGTCTCCGTTTTTCCAACAGTGAACAAAATGAGGAACGAAAGAGTCAAGAGGCCCTTGACCGTCAAGGAATACGTTCCTCATTTTCAGCGTATGCCGGAGCAACCAGAAAAGTGGCCGAAGGGAGTCCCATGGACCCTGATGCATGCCCCACAACGCAGGGCAGATTGTGCGCATCCGCTGCGGTCATTGCAACATTAAGCGCTTTTACAAGCCGCTTGAATTGCCGGAGGTTATAGGCAACGTCACGGTTGATCAGTAGCAGGCGAAAGTTCGCTGCGAAAAATGCGCCGAGCTATCCCATCCGGTGGGGCAGGAATTGGTCGAAATCCGATCTCGGCGGTTGGTTGAGATCCGATGGGAGCGGCGAGTGGTGTGGCGGGATGAAAAGTAGCCACCCCTCTTATTTCCTCCCGGCCATCTCCAACAGGTCTGACAAGTTTGGGGGGGCGATTTCGGAGTGAGTGCTGCCATCCACCGGACGAAAAAGGGCGTTGAAGACAATCGCCAACTCAGCCGGCGTTGCGGCTTGATCTGCAGTAAGAGCGCTATAGGTCGCAGCGATTGTGCCTCGGATGCGGGCGTCTGCACCGAGGGCAAGGTTTTGGACAATTACCCGGCTGACGTGCCGTAGCAACCAAGCGAAGGCCAGTGTGGGGAGCGTAACGAACGCAAGCGGCACGAGGGCAAGTAGACCTGCGTCTTGACCAGTTCCGACGATACGTTGATGGGCGTTTGCAACCAGATCAACACCGTAATGTGTCAGCCAATATGTTCCGCCTCCGAGACCGAGCAGGAATAGAGCACCGAACCCGAGCGCTATTTTCACGTGATCGTTTGCTTTGTTCGACCAGTAGGTTGTCGGCGCCTCTAGAATGAGGCGATTTCGCACCTTGTCCTCAAGTTCTAATATCCGGTCGTTGGAGTCAGCTAGGGCTTGCGCTAGCTGCGCTTGGGCGTATTTGACGGCATCGGAAGAGCTTTTGCGGAACTTGTCGATATCGGCCCCGGTATCGGTTTGGGTCTTCTCGCGCCAAATTTCAAAACCGCGCTTTATCTCCTCCGCCTCGTCTCGATGAGCGAGCGCATCGCCCACAATACTAGTCAATTGGTCGGCCTCGGCCTTGGTCACTGTCGACGGCTTCAGTTCCATTACGGCGCCAAGCCCAGACAACCACAAAGCCCAAGGGAATGGCTGACGACCGCCTTGGTCGGGCCACGCATTGCTAGGTCCGAGATTGACAGCTATTGAGGCAACGGCGCCGGGGTACAGGTTGGGCTTTTCAGCCTTCAGCTTGCTGAGCAGGCGTCCGTGTAAGCCTTCGCTCAAAATCGCGCCCCGCTCTTCCACAATTTTGAGTGCCTCTTCGAGTTGAGGTCCAGTATTTAGCGCGTCTTGAAATATCCTCGTTGTGAGGGGATCGAGGAATTGAAGGCCCGCAGGCCCCCCTGGAAGGGGAAAATGCCTCGGTTGGTTCTGCTCTCCCCAATGCGTGATTTCAGACGTCAGGAACTTATGCAGTTCTTCCTGAGTGCGAAATGTCCTACTCCATCGCTGGTTAGGAACATTGAACCTGGCGGGATATCCGCCGTCTGTAAATTTGATTGGCATGGTTCCCCCCAAGATCTCGCCAAACCCGAGACTTTATTAGCCCGGAAGCTTTGGGGTAGTATTCATGCAAGCTAAGTGTGGACGCAAGCGGCAGTCTGATTGGCAAGTTCTAATTCAGTGCCTTTCGCTTCGCCTCCACTCTCAGCCGCGCCGCCTCCAGCCGCAGTCCGAGACCCTCCATCGGGTCCGCCCCCTTCGTCGTCCCGGGCGACACGCGCCGCGCCTCGACTTTGCGAAGCAGTTCCAGCGCCTTCAATTGCAGGCCGACATCTTGCTTGGGGTCCTCCGCCACTCCCATCAGGAACTGGTAAGTGAGGTCGAACACCTCGGGCGGAGCTTCATACTCGATGATTGCTTTCGCGGCGTCGATGGAGCGCGCAACCGGCACCTCTGGCGAGGTCATGATGTCCAGCAGCTTCCGCAGCGCCGCGCTGATTTCAGGTTCGGTCATTTTTCTAGCTCCACTGACAGTCGACTTTCGGCGCTACACCGGGCGTAACGCCAATGTTACCCGAATTATTGTTGATTTTCATTGTTGTAACAGTAGTAACATCTGTAACACCGATAAATAATGTATTGGGGATGTGATATATCAGAACGGGAAGTCTATAGCGCGCACCCGTTACACCCGTTACGCCGTTACAAACCACCGAGAGCCATACTTCACTCATCCCCGATTGTCTTCCAATAGCCCCGCGCCGGCCCCGTATCGAACCGGATCAACTTCGGCCCCTCCCATCTCAGCCGTCTCATGCAATCGGCCAGCCGCTGCGAGGAGCTATTTCTTGCGTTGCCGAGGTCTAGCTTCAGCACTCGCTCGAAGATGGTTTGCGTGGATATTCGCATCTCACCGGCCCCAATTTGCGCCATCGACTCCAAGCCACCCATCAACAAATCCTCCCAGGGGTCTCCCGCCACCCTTTCAGCCTGCCTTTCTGCAGCCACTGTCCACAGCCCCTCGGGAATGGTGAGCGGGTCCGGCGCGTCCGGCTCCGCCTCTGCGGCTTCGGCCCAAAGCTGGAGCATATCTTCCGCCAACCCTTTCAGATCAATTTTGCCCACCACCACCGGCCAGAACCTGCGGTTCCCGGTCGCGTCGCGGAGGTACTGAGAGTCGTTCGTCGTGCCGATGAAGATGCATTTACGAGGCAAGTTCTCCACCGAGCGCCCGAATGCCGGCCTCCCTCGGTCAAACTGCTTCGAAACGAACTGCTTCACGCCCCTAATGTCAGCATTCCGCAGGCCCGCCAGTTCCGGCAGTTCCACAATCCATCGGCCACCCAAGAGCTCTTGCTGCTCCTTGTAACTGACACCGATTACGATCTCGTCGGAGAAGAATTCCTCGCCCCCTGCCATTATCTTCAAGGCGCTCGACTTTCCCAAGCCCTGCGCGCCTTCCAGCACCAGAACGTAATCCCACTTACTGCCCGGACGCCTCGCCCTCCGAACGCCCGCGATCAAGACCGCTCGCCCGAACGCCCGGTTGAGTGCGTTGTCCTCCGCCCCGAGATAGACGCTCAGCCAAGCGTCGATCCTCGGCACCCCGTCCCACTTCTGCGCGTCGATGTAGTCAAGCACCGGATCGAATGAATTCTGCATTGCCAGAATTTGGATCGCGTCGCGGGTGTGCTGGGCCTCCGGGTCGAATTCGAACCGCTCGATGATCACTTCCCGCACATGCAGCACGATCTGATCCATCGTCACGCCGAGATGGCGATCGGCACCCTCGAAGGTCACGCGCTGCCGGAACTTGTCGTACCGGAAGACTATGCCCAATTGCTGGATCCCCTTCATCGCGTTCTTTAGCGAAGGCGAAATCCCAGATGGATTGCGTACTCGGCTAAATTCCGACGCGGTATCCTCCGTTTTGGCGGGGACTGCGGAAGCCTGCTGCTTTCGGGTCAGTTGCTCCGCAAACATCTTCACCAGCGGCCCGTTGCCGCCCCCCGTCGGCTTTTCTTGCCCGCGCTCAAACGCCCTCCACTCCGCGTCGGCCTCCGTCGTCAGCCCCGCCATATCCTCCTCCGTGAGCGGCCCCGCCACCTCCCAATCCACAGCCTCTGCTTTCATCACTTCGCGCACTGGCCCAACCTCCTCTGTTCCCGATCAAGCATCACACCCAATCCCCGCAGGAGCAGTTGCCGCGCCCGCGCCGTCTTCGGCAATTGAATTGTCTCCACGAGTTCCAGCGCCTCGAAGATAGGCTCCCACGCGGCTACAAACGCCTCATCAACTGGCGGCTCAGGTGGCCCCCTCCACTTCGCCCGCACTTCATTCAGGTTGATTATCGTTCCCATTTCCAACCTCCTTTCAGGTCCGCCGGCACGACCCACACGATTACGATCACAGAAAAAAGGCGAGCGCCGCAAGCGCAGGAAGATCTCGCGGCGTTCTGATCATCACAGCAGCCTCAGCGGCACTTGGTTCCCAAAGCCTCGCCGCTCAAGCTCCTGCTCGCAAAGAAGGAGAACGCGCTCTTCCTTCTCAACAGTCTCGGGAGGCAGTTCCCAGCCGAGCGCCGCCATCACGGCTTTTATCTCTCGCAACATCACCAAACCGGCCCGAAGCTTCTCGTCGGGCTCGATGTGCTTTAGTTCCGTGATCCACACCTCCGGGTGGTGCGCCAAATTATGCTGAAACTCCCCGACGAATTCGGACCAGTCCCAGGATAGCTGGACGAGCGCCCGCATCACGGCAGCAGCCGTCTCCGGCCTAAGATGGGCAAGCAACTGTCTGCCCAAGATTTCGCCGTTGGGCGGGTAGACGAGGCTGTCGAGGATGCGAGTGACTTGTTGCTCGATCTCACTCTGGCTCACGGGCGTCACTCCTTGAGAGAGATAGTAGAAGGTCGGCAAGCCACGGGTGCTGGCCCAACGCCACTTCGAGGTCGTCGTGGACGTTCGGATACGCAGCGAAGACTCGCGCCACCTTCGCTTCCTTCTCGCGCCGGAGTTCCAAATCGCGCTTGGCGGCTTCCTGCTGCTCGGTTCGCCACTGCTCTTTGGCGAACGACGCGATTTCGTTCCTGTTCTGCGCGCCCTCGTGCAAATCCTTGTCCGAGACGAAGTCGACGAAGGACTCGAAGTATTGGCTGCGCGGAGGCGGCGGGGGCTCCGGAGCCCGCAGAGCAGGGGCGAGGCCCTTTTGAAGAAGGGTGTGAGAAGTTTCGTCTTTGGCCATCTTCGTATCCTCCTCACGCCGCAGCGCTGTCGCGCTGGGCGATCTTGCGTTCTTGCCATTCGGTCACGTCAGCGAGTCTCCACGCGACTGCCTTCGCCCCGATTTTAATCGGCCGGGGAAAATTCCCCTCCTTCATCTGCTCGTAGAGCGAACTGGTCTTCAGCCCGGTTAGTCTTTCGACATCTGGGCGCCTTATGAAAGTATTTGTGGTGCGCATAATGCATTCTCCTGTGATCGGCAGTATTACCGAAGAACAATGCAATAATACCACAGAATATCGCGCGGCAATCCCCGGCATAAAAACAAATATCACAATGAAATCAACGGGTTACAAAGAACATATCGAATGCTACTTCATCCGATTCATTACTAGGTATACTTAGGCTGTATCTTTGTCGCCAGGGAAGGCCTCGCAGGTCGGCAGCGCACCGCGCTGGGGCACGTTCAGCGAGCCGGATGGAATAGGGGCCGCACGGCTGGCGTATCTTGAATTGGCGGGAGGGAGAGCTATTCGACGGATGCGCTGCGTCAGGGGGAAGTATGGCGAATGGATAAAATATAAAAGCCATACTTAAAACTGGGCGGCAAAAAAACGCCCGCAGAGTCCCGCACGGAGGGGGTCGAGGGGCGGGAGTCGCCGTCGGTGCGGGAACATTCTATGCCCGCCGTCCTGCGAGTCCCGGTGCGCGCAAAATAAGAAAATAATCCCATGTGGGTAGGAATGTGGATCGAGATCCGATATACCCGTTAACGTATTGATTTTATTGAAAACATGGCGGAGGAAGTGGGATTCGAACCCACGGTGAGCTTGCACCCACGCCGGTTTTCAAGACCGGTGCCTTAAACCGCTCGGCCATTCCTCCAACTAATTGCAATCCTTGCGGTTTTGTCTATTAGCGGCAGGCATCAAAACGCCCTTTGCTACGCACTTTGCAACTATTTGCCTTTTCGCTCGCTGCTTATAGCCGCCTGCAATGCCACGTCAACTTGCTCCGCTGCGTCGGCCTGCATTCCTGGCATGACATGCGAATAAAGGTCTAGCGTGATGCCGATGTTCGAATGCCCCAAGCGCTCGCTTGCTATCTTCGGGTGAACGCCGGCCGAAAGCATCTGCGTGGCGTGGGTATGCCGCAAATCGTGGAATCGGATGCGGGGCAGGGATGTCTTGCCGAGAACGCGCACCCACTCATGCGTGAGGGAACGGGGCTGGAGGGGCTGGCCATCGACCTGGGCGACAACGAAGCTGTCGGCGTCCGGACGAATTCCTAGGCGCAACTGCTCCTCAGCCTGACGCGCGCGATGCGCCTTCAGTTCGGCGACAGTGCTGGCCGACAGCGCCACGGTGCGCGCCCGCCCTGACTTCGGCTCCTTGTACCTGACGCCGTCGTTGGTCTGCTCGGCGCTTTCTTCGATCGACATCTGCCGGCGATTGTCTCCAAGCTCCAGATGCCGCCAGCGAAGGGCAAGGATCTCTCCGCGACGCAAGCCGCACGTCACCGCCAACAGGATCGGGATATACATCCTCGTCGGCCGAAGGGTTTCCAGCAGCGTAGCTGTCTGGCTGACATCGTAGGCGAGCATCTTCTGCCGCTCGACCTTGGGTGGCGTCGTCGCCAATGCCGGGTTGCGTGACAGCCGCTCCCAGGTCACTGCCTGGCCTAGGGCCTTAACCAGCACTCGACGGTAATGATGGACCGTTCGCGGCGCCAGCGGCGGAAGGGCGTTCGACGGCCCGCCATCTTTCTTTTTGCGATGGTCGACGCGTGGCGCCGTCAGTGCAGTCGTAAAGGCCGCGTCAATCCGGTCCGTTTTCAGTTTGGACAGAATCACGTTGCCGATGAGTGGCGCCAGCCCCTTTCGGCAAATCTCGGCATAGCGTTCGAGCGTCTTTGGTGCGACCGACGGCTTGATAAAGCCAAGCCACTCGTCCAGGAACTCGGCTACCGTCTGCTTGGTCGGCTCGACATAGAGGCCTTGGTCAAGAACCGTGATGAGGCGCGAGCATTCCTTCTGCGCCTCGCGCTTGGTGCCGGTGAAGCTATGCCACTTTCGCTTTTTCTTGCCGGTCTTCGGGTCAATCTCGCCGACGTCGAGGACGATTGCCCAATGGCCTGGGCTGCGTTCGCGGATATGGCCTTTCATTCGCTCACCTCGCGTTTCTCATGGGCTTGTTGGCGCTGGGCCTGGATTTTGTCTCTCCGCTTTCTCCACCATTCAAGCTGAACTTTGCGAGATGCGCCGATCGCCAGCAAGACTTCTTCGTTGGGATACTCCTCCGCCGCTAGGCGGTCGGCGTCTTTGATCGCCTCCGAAAGCGCAGGGTTGTTTATGAGTGGCGCTATTTCCACGAGCAGGCGAAATAGATTGTCCTGAGCTTCAATCTGTCGGTTGAACACGAAATTCACGGAGTCAAAGAGCCTATGAGCAATGGCTTTGTCCACCTCGACTTGGGGGGCATCCTCCACCTCCAAGCCGGCGAGGACTAGTTCAGGGATATCTGTTGCTTCTGCTGCAAGGTCGAGAACATCGGCCACATCTTTGACGATTGACGGCATCGACCGCACCGTTCGCATTCCAATCTGAACAAGGCGGCGCATCGCGTCCGATCTCGTTGCAACCTTGTTTGCGTGTTGCCAATTGTCGACGGCCTCCAACTCCTCAGGCGAAATGAGCATGTGGAGCCGCTCAGTCTTCTCGCGCCCCTTGTACCCCTTCGGCATCGGCTGTCCCCATTCGTGTGAAATTGGGGAATATGCACATATCCGCGTTGCGAACAATGCCGAATTGGCTTAGAACGAGATATGCACATATTCCGCATAACCCAATGGAGGTCACTTTGACGCTTGATGAAGCTCTGGCGCGCCCAACGGTATCTGTTCCGGTTGCGGGCGCAGTTTTTTACGATTTGGGCCGAAACGCTGCCTACAGCGCGGCGAAGAGAGGGGACTTCGAAACGATCAAGATTGGCGGCCGGATTGTAGTCCCGGTGGCGCCGATCGCCGCCCGGCTTGGCCTTCAAATGAGCGTCAATGAGAAGAAGGCGGTTGCTGCTTGAGCGCCGGTCAGAAAGATCGGACCACCAAGGGCAAGACCTACAATCTAGTCAGGAAGCGCACCAAGCCGCCTGTCGACGAAAACGGCTGGCAGGCTTTGACGGCCGACTTCATGGAGTCTGACGCGTTCCGCACGCTTAGCGGCAACGCCTACAGGGCACTCTTCCGGTTGATAATTGAACACGTCTCGCACGGTGCACTTAGCAACGGCCGGCTTGTCGTGACCCATGCTCAGTTCATCGACTACGGCGTGACCGGCGAATACGTGGCCGATGCGACCGGTGAGCTCGAGTTCAAAGGGATAATTCGAGTGAAGCGTGGGAAGGCTGGCGATGGCACGTCTCATCCGAACACATATCGCCTGACCTTTACCGGGGATTTCGAAGGGGCAGCTGCAACAAACGAATGGCGCCGTTTCACTATGGCAAAGGCGAAAGAGTGGTCGACAACAATCAGGAAGCAATTGGCCGAACAGCGCGGCAAACTCGGGCGGAAGAAAAAAACCTCGCTTCGGAATCCCGAAATGCCGCCGCTTGGGAATTCCGAAATGCGTCAGGCCTCGTGATGATTTCAGCGCCAAAAAATCTCATGAATTCAATAGCAAGGACATTTCGGAGTTCCGAAATCCTATACATATATCGGAGGGGATATCAATGCGGAGTCTGAGAGCACAGCCGATCACTGATGCATCGTGTGACGTCTTACCCTTCCCGACAAATCGCCGGGTCGGAAAGATCCGTCGAACCGTCGAAGTTCTGTCCGATCGATCCGGAAAGGGGGCCGACCAGTACTGGAAACAGGTGATTGCAGGTATGCGGACCCAGATGGTGTCGGCCGGCTTGGCCGATGACGTCATCGAGAGGGAACTAAGGGCTTTCGCCGACGAGGTTTTTGGCCGGATCAGTCACAGTCCTCGACCTGAAACGAACGGTGCAGCATGAAGGGAAAAGACCACATGAAATACGTTTGGCCGGCCGGTCTCGAACCGCTGCGCAAATGGCTAGTAGCTCAAGGGGTCGACACAAAGTCGATCGTCAGCGAGCGACAAGCCGCGTTCTTCGTCCAGAAACTGAGCGACCAGCGCATTAAGTTTCCGGCTGATCGCACGGCCCCGCATTTCCCGCTGCTCAAGAAGCTGCAGGATATCATTTGCACAGGCGCGGCGACGCCCCGGCCTGTGCCGACGCGCGGTCAACCGTTCGTGGCCAAGAAGAAGGGCAAGGCAAGGCCTTCGCACGGACAAACACACGAGATGCCATCTGACGCGCTGGTGATCTACTGTGATGGCTGCTGTGAACCAAATCCCGGCGTCGGCGGGTGGGGTTTTGCAGTCTATCGGGACGGCGTTGAGATTGATGCCAGCTTCGGCGGCGCGGCCACTGCCACAAACAACACCATGGAACTAACCGGCCTGCTGATGGCGTTGGCTTGGGTCGCGGCCTCGGCACCGGCAGAGCCTGCCGTGATCTATTGCGATAGCCAATATGCCGTCAAAGGGCTGAACGAGTGGGTGCCAGGTTGGAAGGCCAAAGGCTGGAAACGGAAGGGCGGGAACGCCAGCGAGAAAAACCAGTCCATCGCGAACCTGGCCTTATGGCAGGCTATCGATAGGGCGCGGGATGAACTGCAGTTCATCAAGGTCAAGTGGGTGAAAGGCCATGCCGGCGCCGTGGGCAACGAGCGAGCCGACGAATTGGCAGGGCAGGGGCGGGAACAAGCCGTCCCGGCCCCAGTGTCGCCGCTGGATTTAATCCGCCAACAGCTCGATTACAGTTCTAGAATATGACGGGAGCGCAGATGACCTCACGTCCTCATCGTGCCGCGCTGCCGTTCTATGCCTACTCGTCCTTCAACAAGAGGGGCGGGAAGGTCGTCGACATCGTGACCAGGCGCCGCAACAAGGCGCTCGACATGTATCAGGAGATGTCGACCTACGAGACGATTGCGGAGTGTCTAGACATTTCGCCCACCACTGTCGTCCAATACGTGAAACGAGCCCGAGACAAGGGTGACGTGAGGGCAAAGCGGGCCTTCAAACACCGGGGCCGGCTACTCGCCTTGCAAAGGCGGAAAGCGATCAACGACATGAAGGCGCTCGGCATGTCAGCCCGAGAGATTTCGAAGCAGCTCGGCATCAATGTCCGGCTTGTGCAGATCAGGTTGAAGGAGTCGGGCAATGGCACGACCAAGTGAATTCACCCAGGAGATAGCCGACACCATTTGCCAGAGCTTGGCAGAGGGGAACAGCCTGCGGTCGATTTGCCTGGCCGATGAGATGCCCGACAAGTCTACCGTCTTGCGATGGCTACTTGATCCGGTCCGCGCGGCATTTTGCGACCAATACGCGCGCGCGCGGGAACTCCAGGCAGATATCCATGTCGATGAAATGCCCGACATCGCCGATGACAGCCGCAACGACTACATGACCAAGGTCAATGGCGACGGCACCACCACCGAACAACTCAACAGCGAGAACATCCAGCGCTCGCGGCTGCGCATCGACACGCGCAAATGGATTGCTGAGCGCATGCGGCCGAAGAAGTACGGGGCCAAGGTGGCGCTCACTGACGGCGAGGGCGGCCCGCTAGTGGTTCAAGTGCTGAAGCTGGCGGACCAGGAAGCACAGGCGAATGCCGACAATCCAGCTACCTAACGCCGGCTGGCGGCCTCGCTGGTATCAGAAGAAGGCTTGGGACACATGGGAGCAGGGGTGTAAGCGCCAGCTCTTGTTCTGGCATCGTCGCGCGGGCAAGGACGAGATCAACCTCAACATGCATGCGGTGTCGGCGCACGAGCGTCCCGGCACGTATTGGCACATGCTGCCGGAGGCCGCCCAGGCGCGCAAGGCAATCTGGAACGCGATCAACCCGCACTCGGGCAAGCGCCGGCTGTTCGAGGCCTTCCCAGAGCCTCTAATCGAGAACATGAACGACAATGAAATGTTTGTCCGCTTCAAGGTCGGGTCTACTTTCCAGGTCGTTGGCAGCGACAACTTCAACAGCCTGGTTGGATCGCCACCAGTCGGAATCACCTTTTCGGAATGGGCATTGGCGAAGCCGGCGGCGTGGGCGTACCTGTCGCCCATCCTGGCAGAGAACGGGGGCTGGGCTTCGTTCATCACCACCCCACGCGGCAACAATCACGCCAAGGGCATGCTGGACGCCACAAAGAGAAACGCCTTTGATCCGCTGACCAACCCGCGCGGCTGGTTCACCGAAGTCCTGGGCGTCGATGCGACACAGGCGATATCAGAGGCGGACATTGAAGAGCAGCGGGTGATTTATACCGGCCTGTTCGGCAAAGAGATTGCCGACCTCCTCATTGACCAGGAATTCTATTGCTCGTTCGCGGGCGCGCTCGTCGGATCATATTGGGGCGCCGAAGTTGCCAAGGCAGAGCGGGACGGGCGCATTGGTCGTCCAATTGCGGTCAACCCGGCCTATCCGGTTCATACAGTCTGGGACCTGGGCAAGGCGGCCAACAATCCCATTTGGTGTTTTCAGGTCATCGACGGTACGCCCATCATCGTCGATTTCTATCTACCCGACAGCGAAGACCTCGCAGACTGGTGCAAATGGCTCGACGACCAGGGCTACAAGGGCAACGACTACGTTCCGCACGATATCCTGCACCCGCAATGGGGAACGGCTCGCACGCGGCTGCAAACGCTGAAGGATCATGGCCGCAAGCCGAAGATGGTCGGCATTGCGAGCTTTGCCGATGGTGTGAATGCCGGCCGGCAGACAATCAAGCTCGCCCGGTTCGCCGACAATGAGCGTGTGGCCGATGGCATCGAGGGCCTGAAGGCTTTCCGCCGCGAGTGGGATGACGACAAGAAATGCTTCCGGGACGTGCCGGTCAAGAACTGGGCAGAACACTACGCGTCCGCGTTCCGATATCTGGGCCTCGCGTGGCGTGAGGCAATCGTTGCGGTGGTAAAGCCAGAAGGCGATAAGGGCGCCTATCAGGCGATGCCAGACGGCTCAATCCGCAGCGGCCAGACGGTCAAAGAGGCGGTTGATGCGATGGTGAGGCGGCGGCGGAACAGTCGCTAAAAATCGGTTTTCACGATTGGAACCGAAATGTCAGAACGATAGAACCAGCGTCTTGTCCATTCAAATGGACCCTCGCAGATCGCCTTGAGGGGTCTATAATTTGGGGTCTCGATCCAGATATTACAGCGATACCACTGCTTTTCCTTCTCAAGGGTCTTGTCATATTGGAAGACAACGGTTTTGACACTATCAAGCGTGGCTTCGTAAAGGCGACGACAATTGTCAGGTTCCAGCGATCCGGCGTCCATCTTTGTCAGAGGTCGCTTTTGAGCGCGCCAAGGCCGGAAGGGATGATCCCGCGTATACACTGTATCCGAAGTGTAGACTAACTCCTCAATGGCCAACTGAGGCTCATCGCCAAATCTTTGAAACTGAGATGTCATTTGAAGCGATGGAGCATTACTTACCCACTCGTTTGCTTGCCTCAGAGGGGCACATTCCTCGGGAAAAACCTTAGATTCGGAACTCGCCTCAGCCGTTGATGGGAGCCAGGCACAAAGAGCACCAATCACAAGCGTTCTGGAAATCCTGCCCAATACCAATATGCGGTTCATACGCATTCTCTACCGATAAAGACCTGGGTATTTGGCCTTCTCCGTCTGGCAATTTCCCGCCCTCTGGACCGCCATGGCGTAAGCTCTTTCATATGTGCGAATGGCCTTCTTGAACTTAGGAGGATTAGGCGTCAGGTGTTTTTCTATCCCGTCGTACAAAAGCACAGGGACAGCAATGATAGCTTTCCCATCTTCTGTAGGTCTCAGCCGGCACCGTTGCATAACGCCGTTGAGGTTGCCTGCCATTTTAGCGGCCAAGTTTAACTTGGCATCGGGCATCCCGGCCAGGAAGTGGATGTTGTCCTGCCCGGCCGAAGCCGAAGATGCGAAGCAAACTCCTGCGGCGAGTGTGACCAAAATGCGGATCAAAGTGGCGTCCCCCAATATTCCCAAGTTCGAGCCGGGTTGAATATTTGGCAACCTAGCATCAAGCTCACTATCCACAAGCGGCTTATCATTTCGCGCCCCCGGCGGCGATCATGCCTCGATCGTTAGATTGGAGCAGCTATGCCGCGCGCTGGTGGAGTATATTCGGCCCCTCCGGGGACCGCTGGAACACCAAACACCACCATCGAAAGCGCGAAATACAATGCGCTTGTCGCCGATCTTGTTGCCGATGCCAACGCGGCAAGGCCACTGACGGCGGGTGGATCGGGCGCTACAACTGCTGTAGGCGGCAGCGACAATTTCAACGCCGCCGGCACCAGTTTGGCATCGGCGGCCACCGTCAATCTCGCAAATGCGACGGGTGTCGCAGTCACGGTCACCGGAACCGTCGCGATCACCGCCTTCGGCACCGTGGCGGCCGGCGCCGAGCGCGTTCTGACGTTCGCGGGCATTCTAACGCTCACCCACAACGCAACCAGCTTGATCCTGCCTGGCGCGGCGAACATCACCACGGCGACCGGCGATGTCATGACGCTCCGGTCTCTCGGAAGCGGCAACTGGGCCTGTGTCGGCTACCAGCGGGCGAGCGGCGGCCCGGTGGCTATCCCCGCAGGGACCTCCATAGCCGGGCCGGCTTTGGTGCTTGAACAGAGTGCATCGCCCACGCCGACGACAGAAGGGCGGGTCCAGTGGGACACTGACGACAACGCAATTGTCGTTGGCGACGGGGCCACAACCAAGATTTTTGTGCCCCTGCCTGCATCGACCGCAGCCGGCGATATCCTTTACCTGTCTGGCGCCAAGCTGCCGGCTAGGCTCGCCAAGGGAGCGGCTGGCCAGACATTGCGCATGAATGCCGGCGCGACCGCTCCAGAATGGGGCGGCGGCAATGGCGTTCCTGATGTCGTCATTGAAGATCAGAAGCCATCCGGCACGAACGGCGGGGCATGCGCATCCGGTTCGTGGCTTATCCGAACGCTCAATACGAAGGTTCGTGACCCGCTGTCCCTCGTCACCCTATCCGACCCGAATTTTACGCCCAGCGTGGACGGGTGGTGCGAGTGGTCCGCCCCGGCTACGCAAGACGACAACAACAACCATCAAACGCGCCTCTTCGACATCACCGCCGGCACTGTCAGTGGATACGCCGCAAGCAGCAATTCGGATGATGGTGCGGTGTCTTTCAGCTCAGGTGGAGCCCCGGTTGTCGCCGGCCATGTCTACCGGCTGGAGCATCGGGTAGGGGTCAGCCGAGGCAGCGACGGCTTTGGTGACGCCGCTGGGTTCGGCGGCGCTGAAGTCTACACCCGTGTCAAGTTCTGGAGGGCATAGCCGTGGACCGCAATTTCGCCCGCGCGCTCGCGCTCGTTCTGAAATCTGAAGGCCTCTGGTCGGACAATCCGGCTGATCCCGGCGGCGCCACCATGAAGGGGGTGACACTCACCAATTTCCGCAAATACGTGAAGGCTGACGCGACCAAAGCCGATCTAAGGAAGATCAGCGATGCCCAGGTGGCGACGGTCTATCGTAGGTTCTATTGGGACGCGGTTCTTGCTGCTGAACTCCCTGATGGAGTGGACTACGCCGTCTTTGACTTCGCGGTAAATTCCGGCCCGTCACGGGTAGCGAAGTACCTTCAGGCTGTTGTCGGTGTGGTGCAGGACGGGCGCATAGGCCCAGCGACCATCGCCGCCACAAACGGCAAGCCGGCGGGCGTCGTCATCGATGCGCTCTGTGATGCCCGCCTGAGCTTCCTGAAGCGGCTCCCGACATGGGCCACTTTTGGGCGCGGTTGGAGTGATCGGGTGAAGTCGGTCCGCACTCAGTCGCTCATTTTGGCAGGGCAGGGGAAAGCCGCGGTTCAGCCTGTCATCGCTCCGTCGACGCCTGTACCCGCTCCCGTTCCGCCAGCTTCGCTGCAGATCGTCTATCCCGAGCCAACCCAGACTGCCGAAACGAAGACCGTCGAACGCAACTGGCTGTGGCGGCTGCTGTTCGCGGTTGTCGGTGCCATTTTCAAGAGGAACTGACCATGCGAACGGTTCGCCAGCCAGGCGTTTTGCCCACGAATAAGCTGACAGCCGCCATGGTGTCGGCATCGGCGGCCGGCATCGTGAAGGCACTTGTCGTGCACAACTTCCCAGATTTTGCCGACCCCGCGATTTGGGAGCCGCTACCCTATGTCGTTGGCGGACTCGTCGGCTATTTCGTCAAGGACAAGCCAAATGTCTGAGCTGCTAGTGGGGCTGTTCAGTGCCGTGATCGGCAACAAGGTCATCATGGCCATTCTCGCGGCTGTCGTCGGTGGCGTCAGCCTGTTCGTTGCCGGTGGGATTCGCCGCGCCAACAAGGACAAGGCCAAGCAGGCGGCCAGAGACCTCGCCGCCGCCCAGGACAGTCTGGAGATGAACCGGGAGGCAACAGCAGCCGAACGGCAGGCCGCCGGCATGACTGACGATCAAGCTCGATCGGAGGCCACCAAATGGGCAAAGCGCTGATAGTCCCGGCAATCCTGCTTCTGTCGGCATGCGTAGCAGCGGCCCCAGTCGAAGACCCTCGGAAGGTCTGGTGCGACCACAACACCCCCCGCCGGCCGTCGCTGCCGGTCGTTGAGATAATGACCCGAGCCGAACTCGACGAAATGAACGCTTTCGACGCCAAGGGCGCTGACTGGTGTGGCTGGAAGCCATGATGCACGATTTCTTGGACCTCTTGGGGATCAAGGCCCCTGTCCTAGTCGCCGGCCTCTCTGGTGGCATTCTGCGGGCTCTTTCGCGGCATCGGTACAAATTGCGCGAAATGGTGGCCTCGCCCGTCTGTGGCGCGCTGGCGGCGGCTTACCTCACGCTGCCAGTGGTGTCCTATTTCAAGGCGACAGGCCTGCCGATCCCAGATCCGGCCGACGACACAACCACATTGGCGGCGGCTTTCCTCATTGGAGTATCAGCAATGTGGATCTCAGATATCCTTTTTGAAATGATTGTGCGGAAGTTCAAAACCATGCCAGAGGAGTGACGGCTCATCTTTCGCCCGAGCCGGAAAGAATCGAATTTTTCCGGAACGTGTGAGAAGTCAAGACTGTTTATATATGCGTGACCCGGTAAGGTGACGAAATCCAAAGGCCAACGGGAGAGCAATTATGGCGAGGCAATCGGCATTTGCAGATTCAGCGGGTTTGCACGGAGCGCGGGCCTACGCGGCGGAGCGGCTGTCGTCCGTTTCCAGTGTCAAGATAGCCGGTTCGAAGGGGGAAGTGACGATATCGGTCTCTACAAAAGGAGGCCGGATAGTTTCGTCGCATACAGGTCGGGGTGAGGGGAATGCCAGCAAGGACAAGGCTGTACACAAAAAATGACTGGCTGAGAGAAGCGGTGGTTACCCCGAGTGCAACGCTCGGGGTGGAAAAATACAGGGATCAATCAAGGCGCGACTTTGCCCGCTTGATCCATTGCCCGTCGTTCCGTCGCCTCCAAGGGAAGACACAGCTCTTTCCTTCACATGAAAGTGACTTTTTCCGAAATAGGCTGACGCACTCTCTGGAAGTCGCGCAGATCGCGAAATCAATCGCCATCCGAATTAACAGCACTGATCCGTTCTTCAAACGCAACCCTATCAATCTGGATATGGTGGAGTTTGCAGGGCTTGCCCATGACTTAGGCCACCCGCCGTTCGGCCACAACGGGGAGGCGACGCTGGATCGACTGATGCTCCGGCATGGCGGGTTCGAGGGCAACGCGCAAACACTCAGGCTCATTGCAAGGATTGAAAAGAAAACCACGACGGAATTCCCGAGTGCATCACGCAGCCCTCGCGCTGTGGATCCGGTGTCATTAACTGACCTCCGGCTTGGGTTGAATCTAACGTATCGATCCCTTGCTTCAATTCTGAAATATGACCGGATTATTCCGCAAACTGAAGCGGCTCGCGTTAGTCAGGGTTCCGAAAAGAAACCGGTCAAAGGATACTATGCATCGGAGGGAAAACTCGTCGAGCGGATCAAGGCGCATGTGGCGCCGGAGTTCGGTGACAAATTTCGGACGATCGAATGCCACATTATGGATGTCGCTGACGACATCGCATATTCGACATACGACCTTGAGGACGCCTTCAAAGCCAATTTTCTGACCCCGCTGGCCATGATGGCGAAGGACGACGAGTTCAAGGAAAAAATTGCGGCCAAGGTACGTGAAAGCCTGTCGACTAAGCTTCCAGGTGTGTCCGCTTCGTTTGCGGTTTCCGACGTCAACGACATTCTGGGCGAGATATTCAAACCCCTTCTTCAATTCAACGACGCCACGCTCAAGAAACTTAACGAAGGGGCCACCGAAGCGGAATTGTCGTTCCTAATTGGCACGCACACATCAGCAGGGTCACAAGCGTTAGCTGAGAAGGGATATCTTCGAACCTCGTTCACATCAGATTTGGTCGGGCGTTTTATCCGCGGCGTCCAGGTGATCCCAGATTCCTCCTGCCCGTCTATGTCTGCGGTGCACCTCGATGTGGACACCTTCAAAAGCGTCGAGACCCTCAAGCATTTCGCGTTCGAGCTGCTAATCGTTTCCCCGATGTTGAAGATAGCTGAGAAGCGCGGAGACCAGATAATCAAGACGCTATTCGAATGCTTTATGGGCGACCGCAGCCTCTTGCCATCTGACTGGCGGGAGCTCTATGGGACCATCGACAGCGAGGCTTGGCAAGCTCGGGTGGTCTGTGACTACATATCCGGAATGAGCGACCGGTATTGTGTTGAGATGTATGCTCGGATAACCAGCGAAAATCCGATTACGATTTGGAAGCCACATTAGAAAAGCGATTACAGTCGGTTCCCGATTTCAAGCGGCTTATGTTTTCGCTGGCCGGCCCGGCATCTTGCCGCCATGGCCAAGGCTGACAAGCGCACACCCGACCAGCAAAAGCAGGGAAAGGCCCTTCGCGACGAGGGAGCCAAATGGCTGAACCGCGTCGAAGCAGCCGGCAAACTTGAAAAGCAGTGGCTGGACGACGCGGAAAAGGCGGTCAAGGCCTTCACTGGCGAAACAGCGAGCAACGACTTCACCCCGTCAACGCTCGGCACCACCTACGATTTCAACATTCTTTATGCCAACGTCGAAACCATCGTTCCGGCAGTCATCAACAGCCCGCCCGCGCCAGACGTGCGCCGCCGTTTCGCCGATGAAGATCCAGCCGGCAAGGACGTGGCTGAAATCATCGAGCGGTCGATCAAGGTTCAGGTCGACGATTCAAAGCTCCAGGTCGAACTGGAGGGCGAGGCCCAAGACGCCTTCCTGGCTGGTCGCGGCGTGGTGCGGCTCCGGTTCAAGAGCGACATCGTAAAGGACGTGACTGATGAAATCGCAGCCGATGACGCGAGCGCAGATATTGGCGCTCCAGAGGCTGGCGGTGAGCCTGAAGGCGGGGAAGACTATTCATCGCCATCTGGCGGCACTCCTGCGGCAAGCCAGCCCGAACGCCTCGCAAACGAGCGCATCGAATTCGAGGCCGTAAGCTGGCGTGACTTCCGCCATGGCCCGGCCAAGCGCTGGAGTGATTGCCCATGGCTGTCATTCCGCTTCGTCGTCTCGCGCGAGAACGAAGATACGGCGTTCGATTCCGCCATGATCGGGATGCAGACGAGCGACCAGGAAAAGAAGGCGCGCGGCGAGTCCGACAATGATCTGACCGGCTGGGAAATCTGGTGCAAAACCAGCCTCAAGGTGTACTTCGTTGATGATACGGGCGTGATCCTGAAGACGGTAGACGACCCGCTGGGCCTGACGAATTTCTTCCCGATCGCAACGCCTGTGCAGCCGGTGGAACTCACAGGCCGCCTGATGCCGGTCAACCCGTTCTCTATCTATTCGAAGCTCGCCGACGAGCTGGACCTGACCACCAAGCGCATCAACATCATCACCAACCACATGAAGGTGAAAGGCTGGTTTTCGGGAGATGCCGGTGACATCGCCAACATGCTGGCGGCCGACGACACGGAATTCGTTCCGATCGGCAATGCCGACATCTGGGCGGCCAATGGCGGGCTCGCTGGCGCCGTCGCGTTCTGGCCGGTCGAAAAGTTCATCCTTGTCCTTCGCGAGCTGTACAACGCCCGTGAGCAGACCAAGCAGGCGATTTACGAAATCACCGGGATATCGGACATCGTTCGCGGTGCCTCGAAATCCAACGAGACGCTTGGCGCCCAGCAGATCAAGACACAGTGGGGCTCGCTGCGGATCCAGAAGATGCAGCGCATGATGGAACGCGGCGCGCGTGATCTGTTCGTGATGATGTCGGAAATCATCCCTGCGAAATTTTCACACGAAACGCTTCAGCAGATGACGGGTGTCCAGATCATCCCGACGCAACAGGATCTCACGCCCATTCAACCACCGCCACCGCCTCCTCAGGGTGCGCAATTGCCGCCCGACCAGTTGCAGCAGTATCAGCAGGCCACCCAGGCTGCGCAGATGGCGGAGAAGGCCCGGCGGGCCAAGCTGGCACAGATGCAGAGCGTTCAGCAGCTTCTCACCCAGAAGCTATCGACCATGTACCGCATCGATGTCGAAAGCGATTCCACAGTGAAGGCGGACCTGTCGCGGCAGAAAGCCGAGGCGGCGGAATTCCTGCAAGGGGCAGGCGCGTACTGGGCGGCTGTCGGCCCAATGGTCCAGTCCGGCGAGCTTCCGAAAGAGGTTGCCGTCGAAATCTTCGCGGCCAACTCGCGCCTGTTCAATCTCGGCAAGTCTGTTGAAGACGTTCTGGAAAAGATGGTCACCGATGCCAAGGCGAAAGCCGCACAGCCTGAGACACCAAAGCCTAGCCCCGAACAAAAAGCGGAAGCGGACGCGAAGGCGCGAGCGGAGGACCAGGCGGCAAAAGCTGCTGATGCGAAGCTTAAGGGTGCCCAGGCAGAACAAAATATGCAGTTCGCCCGTGAGCAGCACGACATGACGATGAAGGAAAAGGAATTCGATCTGCGCTCCAAACAGATTGCGGCTGCAACCGACCAGAACCAGGTCCTGGCCGCGAACGGCATTGTTCCTCCGCCAATTCAAATCGACCCCATCGGCGGTGAAGCGGTCCTTAAGGAGCTTGCCGCGCAACGGCAGATGTTCGGCGAATTCATGCTGGAAGTCACCAAGGCGCTGACGGCGCCGAAGCGGATCATCAAGGACCAGCAGGGCCGCCCGGCCGGCGTCGAGACAGTCCAGCCTCAACAGCAACAGGGAATGCAGTAAATGGCAACCACCAGTGAAATCGAAGTTGGCATGGCAGCTATTGCCCAGCGTCTCTATGACCAGCGGCAGGTAATGATCAAGGCAAAGGCGAACGCCACCTCGGCCTCTGCCGCTCTTGCTGCCATCCCGGCAGACTACGCGGCGGTCATCTCGGCCATCAACGCCTACGGCACCAGCGATGCCTACGAGGCGGGTGTGAAGGCCAAGCTCGCCAAGATGGTCACGGAGTACAGCGCTCTCAAGACGGTCGCCGACGCTGTGGCTGGGGCGAACATCGGCTAATGTTTGACCAAGGGCAGTTCTACCCCGGCCAACCGATCCAGTTCATGGAGGGGCTGCTGAACCCGATCATCGGCGCGAACCAATACATGACGTTCTTCTCGGAATACACCGTGGGAGCGCAGCCGTCTGACTGGACGAGCAGGTGGGTGGCGGGGGGATTTACCGCTCTTGTCCAAACTGTTCCGGGTTCCCTTGGTGGCAAGGCTTTGCGCTGGACAAAGACAGCCGCCAATCGCCAAGCGCTCTCGTGGAACCGAGTGCCGAACACCGCCGACGTAGAGATACTGATGCGCATGCGCACGATCGAGGCGTGGGTAATCAACGACAATCTTATCGCTCCTTGGGCGAGAGGTGCGGGGGCTGCGGCATCCGAAGCAGGCTACCGCAGCGCTCCCGGTGGTCAAACTAGCGGCACACAGTACGTCACCCAGATGGGCAAGTATGTCGGCGGTACGTTCACCGCTCTGGGGGTAGCCTCGTTTGGACCGTCCCCCAATTTGGTGGCCAACGATTGGCTTTGGACACGATTTCGAGTGAACGGCACTTCATTGAGCAGGAAGACGTGGCACGACGGAGCCGCTGAACCTGGGGCTTACGACGAAACCGTAGTCGATGCTTCGGTGGCTGCTGCCGGTTGGGTTGGCCTTACTCAAGTCACGACCAACCCCGACGTCGAGATTGATTTCTTCAGCGTCGGCCTGAACGGCGAAGTGGCTCCAAGCCCATGAGAATTCCATCCGGCAAAGTCGACCAATACATCTACTTCGTCGCGGTCGACAGCGTTGACCTGAAGACGAAGAAGACTGGCCTCACGGGGTTCACCGTTCTGCGCGAGCGCAACGGCCTCAATCGTGCGTTCTACACCACCCCGACCATCGTGGAATTGGATAGCGTCAACTGTCCCGGTCTTTACCGCCTCCTGATTGATGAAGATACCACCATCGCTGCTGCCTCCGACGCAGAGGAATACGTCGTCCACATCAACGTTGCGGGCATGGCTCCGGTGATCCGGGTTATTGAGCTGTTCCGCCGCGACACGACGAGCGGCCGAACCCAGCTTGTGGACGCCAACGGCAGGGTTGACGTTTCTGCAATCGCAGGCACAGCGCAGACCGCACGCGACATCGGCGCAAGCGTGTTGCTTTCCTCTGGCACCGGTACCGGACAGATCAGCCTGACTGCCGGTGTGGCGGCCTCGAATGTCACCCAGTTCGGCGGCGCTGCCGGCGCATTTGCCGCTGGTCGGCCGGAGGTGAACATGACGCATATCGCGGGCTCTGCCGTGAGCGCGACCACCGCGCAACTCGGCGTCAACGTGGTGAACGCTGGCGGCACGGCATGGAACTCCGGCGCGATCACCGCCAACACCTTCGCGGCCGGCGCGCTTACTGCCGCCAAGTTTGCGGCCAACGCGCTCGATGCCGTTTGGTCGACCACCACGCGCATCTTGACCGCCGGCACGAACATTGTCCTGGCCAAGGGAACAGGGGTGACAGGCTTCAACGACCTGGATGCGCCGGGCGTGCGCACCGCTGTCGGTATGGCCTCGGCCAATCTTGACACCCAGCTAGCCGCGATCGGCAACAAGACCATCAATCTGCCGCCCGATCCCGCCGACGCATCGGATATCGCCACGGCGACTACTGCCATCTTTAACCGCCTTGGCGCCCCGGCAGGAGCTTCATTCTCGGCCGACATCGCTGCGGTCAAGGCTGATACCGGAGCGATCAAGGTCAAGACCGACAACATCCCGGCCACTCCCGCTGCTGTCGGCGACATCCCGAGCGCCACGACTGTCGCAACAGCCGTTCATGATACTGTGGTGGATGGAGCTTTGACCTTCCGCCAGTCGACCAGGCTGCAGAATGCTTCGCTGCTCGGCAAGGCCAGCGGAATGACGACCGCGACCGCTGTCTTCCGCGATGTTTCAGACACCAGGAACCGAATTGTGGCCTCGGTCGATGCTGACGGAAACCGCCTGGGCGTGACGCTGGACCCGAACTGATGTTTGCTGACCGCTATTTCGGGAAACGGTACTTCCCGAACAGGTACTTTCCGACTGCGGCGGAATCGCCTGTCATTGCCCATCCTTTCGGTGGCGATCCCGGCTTTTACCGCCGGCCCATCAAGTACGTGCGAGACGGCAAAATCGTCGATCTCAACGAGCGGCAAGAGCCGGTCCATGAGGTAGTCGAGTGGCCGGAGCTTTCTCCGCAAATCATCGCAGCACTGCGGGCAGGCGTGCCTGTGGATCAGCCGGCCGCCGTGGATCTCGCCGCGATGCTGGAGCAGAAGATGGGCCAGTTGATGATACAGCGCCATTTGGCGGAGATGGCCGATGACGAGGCTACCACGGCCCTTCTGCTAGCCTGATTTTTCAAACGGCTTATCTTTTCGCACCGACAGACCGCACCCTTCATCCTGCCTCCAAGCGGGACTTGAAATGGCTCGGTACGTGTTTCGAAACGGCATCTTTGTCGACCGGCAAACGGGCGCTCCCATGGAGAAGCCATTCGCCGGCCAGATCAGTATGCCGAATGTTATCTCCGATATTCCGGAGTACCGCTCGCCGATCAACGGCGCGGTAATCGGCTCACGCTCTCAGCGGCGCGACGATCTGAAGAAACACAATTGCGTCGAGTACGAGCCCAGCCTTTCCCCGACCAATGGCAAATTTCGCAATCCCGACTTCTGCCAGAAGCGGGGCCTTCAGGTGTCAGAGGAATTTCGATGAGCGCTCAACTTGCTGCCGTGGCTGAAGCCGCACCCGTCGTCGTCGATGCCGGTGCGATCAACGACAATGCTGCCGCCGACGATACGGCGCTTGAAGCAATCTGGAACAAGAACGAACGCGACAACGGTGCAGAGCGCGAAAACGGCAAGTTCGTCAGCGCCGACAGGTCCGACGCGGCCGACACGGTATCGCCGAAAGGCGGTGATGGCGGGGAACCGGCTGGCGATGGTCTGACGCCTGGCGCCGGTTCGGTTCCCCTGCCTGATAACTGGAAGGGTCTCCAGGGCGCCGATGTCGTCAAGGGCGCATGGGAAAAGACACCCGCCGAAATCCGCGCCTTTGTCGCTGCTCGTGAGCAGGAGCTACAGGGCCGCCTGTCCGATCACGGCCGGCAGCTTTCGACCGTCAAGCCCATCCAGGAAGTCATCGATCGGCATTCCCACTACTTCGACCCGCAGAAGGGCCGCAAGCTCGCTGATGGTTCTGTGGTCACGCCCGCGAAGGCGATAGATTTCCTGTTCAATGCCCAGGCCAACCTTGACCGGGCACCCGTCGAATCCATCATGGCCATCATCGACAGCTACGGCGTGCGCGACAAAATCGCAGCAGCCTTTGGCCAGACCGTCCAGCAGGGCGAAAGCGAATTGCGGCAAGAGATTGCCGGGTTGAAAACGTTGCTCGCAACGGTTGGAAACCCCGCAAGTATCGACGACCGCATAAACCAGAAGCTTCAGGAACGCGCCGATCAGACATCGGCCGAAACTGAGTTGACCCGCTTGTCAGCCGACAAGCCGCTCTACTCGGAAATCCCTGAAGTCGACATGGTTGAAGCAATCCACAAGGCGCGAAGGAAGCTTGGCGATGCCGCCTCGAAAGAGGCCGTGTTTGGTCTGGCTTACGACATGGCCGTGAACGCCGACCCCGATCTTCGGGCCAAAGCAGCCGCTGGAAAGCCAGCCGCTACCAATGGTGCCGCCAAGGTCGAAGGCGCTCGTCGGGCCGCCGCCGTCAACATCCCATCAACCGCATCAGGCAAGGGTCGGGCTCTCACCGAAGAGGAAGAGTTGGCCGCTGTCTATGATCGCAATCAAAAGGGTTAAACACCATGGCTGGTCCGTCGACCACCTTCACTGAAATGGTGTCCACCACGCTTCGCAACAGCGCGAACGAGGTGGCGGACAACGTTTCGAAGAACAACGCCTTCCTCAACCGACTGAAGAAGAAGAACAAGATCCGCAACCTCGATGGCGGCACCGAAATTCAGGTGCAGCTCGAATATGCGGAAAACAACACCTACCAGCGCTATGCCGGCCTCGACACGCTGAACACCAACGGCTCGGATGTCGTCACGTCCGCGAAATTCGACTGGGCGCAAGTCGCGCTGCATGTCGTCTCCAGCGGCAAGGAGCTTCGCCAGAACAGCGGCAAGTTCGCGATGATCAACCTGGTGAAGACCAAGAAGGGCAACGCGCTGAAGACCGCCGCGAACAACTTCTCTGTCGATCTGTACTCGGATGGCTCGCTGTCCAACCAGATCGGCGGCCTGGCCAACATTCTCCAGACCAACGGTCAGGGCACGGTCGGCGGCATCGATTCCGCAACCTGGACGTTCTGGCGCAACAAGTTCCTGGAGGCCACCGGCACCAATCTTGCCGCCTCGCCTTCGGCAGCAAACGCGGCATCGTTCAAGGCGGACATGAACAAGCTCTGGCTTGCTCTGACGCGCGGCGCCGACAAGCCGGACATCATCACATTCAGCCACGACTTCTATTCGCTCTACGAACTCGGCGAACAGCAGTTGCAGCGGTACATGGACGCCGACATGGCCCAGTCCGGGTTCATCGGCCTCAAGTACAAGACCGCTGACGTGATTTTCGACGACAACACGAATTTCACGACCACGGCTGAGAAGGGCTATTTCCTCAACACGGATTACGTCTACGTCGACCAGCACAAGGAAGCTCAGTGGACGCAGGACGACGAGAAGAAGCCCGTCAACCAGGACGCTGTTGTCATCCCGTTCTACTGGATGGGCAACCTCGTCACCTCGAACCGGTCGCTTCAGGGCGTCCTGTTCGACGCGGCATAAGGAGCGAAAATCATGACCTCTTTTGTTGGCGCCAACATCACCAAGACCTACACCGCGGCCGATCTCACGGGCGCGGAAAGCGGCAAGGCACCCCGCCTTGGCGACACCTACGAATCGTATGACGGCAAGGTCTATCGCTTCGTGAAATACAACTCCGGTGCCGGCGCAATCGCCGCCGTCGCCAACAACGTGGTCGGCTTCTACGCACCGGGCGGCGTCTCTGCCGGGCAGTCGAACGAAGTGACCTCGGATGTATCCGACACCGCCGCAAACGGTGCCGGCGTTCTCGCTGCTGCTCCCGGCAACGGCGAATACGGCTGGATACAGGTCAAGGGTGTGGCAACGCTCACGACCGCGCTGGTTTCCGGCGCGGACGGCAACGCCCTTGTCTTGTCGGCCACCACGGATGGCACCCTGAAGGTTGCCGCCGCCGTGACTGATACGGTCTGCGCCTACGCAATCGACGCTTCGGCGAAGATTGTCATGTGCGCCTTCCCATACTGATCCGGCTTTAGGGCGGGGCTTCGGCTCCGCCCGTCTCCCTTTCAACCGCAGGAGCACGGAAATGACAAGAGCAGCAGCAAAGGCCGCGTCAGCCGATACCGGCGCAGAGAAGCACATCAAGAAGCTTTGGAACGGCGGCGAGCGCCTTCGCGCGGCCGAAGCCTTCAAGGCAGCAGAATTCGACGAGGACCAGGCAGACGCCATCTTGGCGGAGTTTCCGGACCTTCGCGACCTTATCAGCGAGTAATTGGGCGCTTCGGCGCCCGCCACGTTTCAGGAGCAATGCAAATGTCCGAAAACCAAGCCCCGATGATCCGAGTGATGGGGTTCAAGACGAGCTACGAGATGTTGCCGGTGAAAGGCGATCCGGTGGCGGAGAAATGCGACTTGAAGGGCTACAAGCTCGACGCTAGCGGCCGACGCATTCTGGAGCGGCAGGCGGAGGACTGGGTGACCTATTCCCCGTCGCATTCACCGATGAACACCAAGACGACCGATCGCGTCCGCCTGATGCTGCCTGACCCGTCGAAGATGGGCGAGGACCAGGACGGCGAAAAGCTGAAGTTCATGACGGCCCGGTGGATGCAGATCGAGCCGGCCTATGACGCTTTCAAGAAGGGTCAGGACATCCCGGTCAACGGCATGGCCTTGGCGGCGTGGCCTGGCGTCTCGCCAGAGCAGGCCGAAGTGCTTCGCCAGTCTGGCATTCGCACGGTGGAGGAAGTCCGCGACCTTCAGGAAGGCCAGATGGACAAGGTGCGCCTGCCGAACATGCGCGAGATGCGCAAGCAGGCAAAGATGTTCCTCGAACACACCGACGCGGCCAAGGCATCCGAGCGCGAGGCCCAGAAGGACGCCATCATTGAACAGATGGCGGAGCAGAACGCGGCCATGGTCGAACGAATGACCGCTATGGAAGCGCTGCTTGAAGAGCGCACCCAGCCCAAGGCGAAAGCCAAGGATGCCGCCTGATGTCCATTCTCGATGTGGTGAAGGGCGCAGCGACCGTACTCGGCATGGACGTGCCGACGCTGGTCTATGGCGCCACCAATCGAGAAATGGTTGAGATGCAGGAACTTGCCAACGTCATGGCGTCGGAAATCGTCGACGCCTACGACTGGCAAAAGCTGCTGGTGCTGAAGACCTTCACGGGTGACGGCATCGCGGCCGATTTCAATCTCCCGGACGACTATGAGCGGATGCAGCAAACATCGTCGCTGTGGTCGTCCCGGTGGTTGTGGGCAACGAACCATCTGACCAGCCCGGATCAGTGGATTGAGCTTCAGGTGACGCCGATCGCCACGGTGAACGGCTACTGGATTATTTTCGGTGACCAGTTTCACCAATGGCCGGTCATGGCCAACAGCGAGACGGTGAAATTCTTTTACGTCTCCAACCAGATCGTCCAAGCCAGCAATAGTTCGCTGAAGCCGGCGTTCACGGAAGACGCCGACACGTTCAGGCTCTCCGAGCGGTTGCTGAAGCTCGCCATCATCTACCGGTGGAAGCAGAACAAGGGCCTTGCCTATCAGCAGGCGCAAGACGACTTCGAAACGCTGAAACTCCGCATGATCGACAAAGACCCCGGTTCAAAGCCGGTCGTGTCGGGCCTGCCACCCCTTAGCTGGCGCGGTCGCAATGTCGCGTGGCCTGGGACTGTCACAGGTGCGCCGTGAGGCTTGGCGAGCGTTTCCCCGGCCGCCGCAAGGCTGTTCCGGTCCCGGCTGCGGCTAAGGCCCAGCCGTACACCTTCGGCGCACCCGTTGCCGGATGGGTGACCAATCAGAGCCTTGTGAAATCCAAGCCGTTTTCGGCCCAGACGCTCGAGAACTTCCTTCCGACCTCTACCGGCATCAGCATGCGCGGCGGTTCGATCAAGCGCGCCACGATCGGCGCCGTTCCGGTTGAAAGCTTCATCACCTACAACGCGGGTGGCACGAAGAAGATTTGGGCGTGTGATGCGACGACCATTCGCGATGTCACCGCACCGGCTTCGCCGACTTCGCCGCCGGCCGCCGCCGTCTCGGGCCAGACTTCCGGCTACTATTCCTATGTCAATTTCACCACGTCCGGCGGCTCGTTCGTGGTCGCAGTCAACGGAACCGACTTCCTTCAGCTCTACAGCACCAGCTTCGACTGGTCGGCCGTCAACGGCTTGCCGACATATCGGCTGAACTTCGATACCCAGACCGTCAACTATGTGACTGGCCAGACGATCACGGGCGGCACCAGCGGCGCGACCGCGACTGTCGTCAAGTCGATCGACAACGGCGCCACCGGCTCGCTCCACATCCAGAGCATCACCGGGACGTTTCAGGACAACGAGACCGTCACCGGCTCGATTGCCGGCTCTGCAAAAGCAGACATTCCGGGCGGCGTGGTGCAGATCTCCGCCGCGATTACCGGAGTGGCGACTTCCGTCCTATCTCACGTCTGGCTCTATCGAAACCGGCTGTTTTTCATCGAGAACGGCACTATGCGCGCGCGATATCTGAACGTTGACAGCGTGACCGGCGCCCTGGGCTCTCTGAACCTGTCAGGCATTTTCCAGCGCGGCGGCTCGCTGCTGTTCGGCGCAACGTGGTCCCTCGATGCTGGCGACGGCATCGACGACAAATGCGTTTTTGTCACCACCGAAGGCGAGGCCGCCATCTTCGAAGGTTCGAACCCGGCTGGCACCACGCAAGCGGAATGGAACCTTGTCGGCCGCTACGACCTGACTGACCCGATGGGCAAGCGCGGCACGATGCGAGCCGGCGGCGATCTGATCGTTGCAACGAAGGAAGGCCTCGTTCCGATCTCTGCGGCAATCAACAAGGACGCGGCTGCACTGTCGCTTGCGGCCATCTCCAGGAACATCGAACCGGACTGGAAGCGTGAGGCTGCTCGCCGGCTTTCCCTGCCGTGGGAAATCATCAAGTGGCCAGACATGAACTATGCGATTGTCGCGTTGCCGGTGACGGCGGACGGACAGGAAGCGTGGTCGTTCGTCGTCAATCTCGAAACCGGGGCTTGGTGCAAGTTCGTCGGCTGGGCCACGCGCTGCATCGAACTGCATGACAGCCGCCTCTATTTCGGCACCAATGACGGCACGGTTTTCGAGGCAGAGATTGCGGGCAACGATAATGGCCTGCCGATCTACTACACCTATGTCGGCAACCCGGATCACATGAAGTCGCTGGGCGGCTTGAAGACCGTCCACCAGGCACGCCCGACCTTTCTCAGCGCCACGCCCTACAACCCGAAAATCTCTTTCTCGGTCAACTATTCCGTCAGTCTGCCGCCAGCCCCTCCGGCAGCGGATGGCGGCACGGCGGACCTGTGGGATTCGGGCCAGTGGGATGTCGCGAAGTGGGACCAGGCGCAGCCGGTGGCATCGGTCGGCGGCGGGCAATGGATTTCGATCGGCAAGACGGGATACGTGATGCAGCCGCAACTGCAAATCACCAGTTTCCTTAACCAGCGACCAGTCACCGAGTTCGTTCAGCTCGATGTCACCTTTGAAACGGGAGGCGTCGTTGTCTGACTACGCCATCAGCATCGAGAATTTCAACGAAGCATGGCCCGAGCTGGAGCCCATGTGCCGCACTCACTATGGCGAGATGCAGGCTCGCATGGCTGCTGAAGGGATGGCGATGGGCGAATTCAAGCCGCGCCTGAACGTCTACGGCTCCGCCGGGCATCTTCTCTGCTTTGTCGTCAGGGCCGGCGATGGCGAGGCCGTCGGGTACGCCTTCATCTGGATCACCCAAGACATGCACAATTCCGAGATGATCGCCCAGGAGGACACGATTTACATGCGGCCGGACCATCGCAACGGCATCGGCCGCCGGTTCACCAAGCATATTCTGACTGAACTGAAAGCGCGCGGCTGCGTCAGGGCGCACGTCACCATCGCCACCGATCTACGCGTTGCAAAAATGTGCGAGCGCGTGGGCTTCAAGCGGTCGGCAATCGCCATGACCTATTTCCTCTAGGAGACCCTGACCATGTGTGCCCCAGACGCTCCCGCACCGCCCGATCCGAAAGAGACTTCAGCAGCGTCGACCGCAACGAACGTCGGCACCGCGATTGCGAATGCTAACCTCGGCAACGTCAATCAGGTGACGCCCGATGGCTCGCTGAACTATTCGCAGACGGGAACCTACAAGTGGAATGATCCCTACACGGGAAAGTCCTATGACATCCCGACCTACACGGCCACGCAAACGTTGTCGGGAACCGGTCAGGCGATCAAGGACCAGACCGACCAGGCAAAGCTGAACCTGGGCGAACTGGCCGCCGGCCAATCGTCGTTTCTGAAGGATTGGCTCGCCAAGCCGGTCGACCTGTCCAACGACGCAACGGAAGGCCGGTTGATGGATCTCGGCATGAAGCGCCTTCAGCCGGCGCTCGATGCTCGCCGGCAGGCGAACGAAGCGGACTTGATCAATCGCGGCATTCGTCCAGGTTCGGATAACTACGCCCAAGCGCAGAACATCCAGGACCAGGGCGAAAACGACGCCTACAATTCGTTGCTGCTGTCCGGTCGCGGGCAGGCGGTGCAGGAGGCCTTGGCCCAGAATTCGGCCCCGATCAACAACCTGACGGCGCTGCTCTCGGGTTCACAGGTCAGCCAGCCGAACTTCGTCAACGCGAACATGCCGACCATTCCGACAACGGACACGGCAGGCCTGATCAACACCAACTACAATCAGCAGCTTCAGAAGTGGCAGCAGGACGCCAGCAGCAGCAGCGATTTGATGGGCGGCCTGTTCGGTCTGGGCGCGAACCTGATCAAGTTTTCGGACCGCCGGCTGAAGAAGAACATCCGCGCAATCGGCACCTTTGCGAACGGCCTGACGAAGTACGTGTTCGAATATCTCTGGGGCGGCGGTGAACAGGTCGGCGTCATGGCTGACGAGGTTCGCGCCTATCGGCCTTATGCGGTGACGACGGTCAACGGGTTCGATGCCGTCGACTACGGGAGGGCATTCGCATGACCGCACAGCCGGCTTTCATCTTCGGCGGAGACACGGGCGTCCAGACGCCGGAAGAACTCGCACGCCTTCGCGCCATCGCAGACGCCCTTCGCGGGCCGGTAGCACCCAAGACAGTCGGGCAGGGCCTTTCTGCCATTGGCGAGGCTCTTGGCTATCGTATGGCCAACGGCAGGGCTAACAGGGCGGAAGCCGACTGGCGTAAGAGCGGTGACAGCGTGTTTTCGGCGCTGTTCGGCTCCACTGGCGCCGGACCGACGCCCGCTGCTGCTGGTGGGGCTCCCTCGGCCGACAGCGGCAATGTTACGCCGGGACTGGGTGGGGCGGCCGGTCCGGCTCCTGATCTGTCGGGCAACGATATCTATTCCGGTTTCATGGACACCGTGAAAAGCAAAGTCACCAACCCCAATGGCCTCGCCGCTGTCGCTTCGACTGCCAACGCGGAAAGCCGGTTCAATCCGAAGAATGCCTTCGGTTCGTGGTCGGACCCGAGCGAAAGCGGTCAGGCCGGCACGGCAGGCGGCATCCTGTCGTGGCGCGGTCCGCGTTTCGAGGCGATGCGACAATTCGCGGCCAAGAACGGCGGCGATCCGAGCAACCCTTCGCCGCAGATCCAAGCGCAGTTCTTTCTTCAGGAAGACCCGACGCTGATCGATCGGCTGAATGCGGCGAAGTCGCCGACCGAAGCCCAGCAGATTATGAACAATGCCTGGAAGTTCGCGGGCTATGATCGACCGGGCGGCGAGGCCGGGCGGCGCATCGCACAGGCAAACTCGTTTGTATCGCGGTTCAGCGGTTCCACTTCGGACCCGGTGCAAGTGGCAAGCCTTGACCCAGCCTCGGGCATCGCACCCGCAGGCACCGCCGTCGCCAATGCGCTCGTTGCTCCTGCCGCCTCTGGACCGCAGGAGACGCCCGCGCAGGCCCTTTCTGCGGCTCCGCAACAAGCTGGCGTCCAGTCGCCGCGTGCGGCTGATAATGGCGGCATCCCCCAGACGGGTGCTGTGCTTGCCGGCGGTCCTGGTGCGGCGCCAGGCCCGCAGGGCGTGCAGTTCGCAGGCGGCGGTCCAACCGTTCAGCAGCTCATGCAGGCGGCGACAGATCCCCGACTGTCCGAACAACAGCGCGGCGTGGTTGGCATTCTGTTGAAACAGAAGATGGCCGAAGCCGATCCGGCCACGCAAATGGAGATGGAAAAGAACCGGCTCGATATGGAGAAAACCCGTATCGAAACGGAGCGGCTGCGCAATCCGCAGATGACGCCGGCCGAAAAGGCTCGGCTCGATCTCGACGAGCGCAAGATGCAAGTCGACCAGGACAAGCTCATTGAGGTTGGCGGCTCTCTAGTAGATCCGAAAACCCATCAGGCCGTCTATACGGGCCAGCAAACCGATTGGGAAAAGCTGGACGACGGCACGCTGTACAACAAGCGCACTGGCGAAACGAAAGCTGTCGCCGCATCGCCTGGCGGCGGCCAAGGCAACATGTTCAAGGGAAATGCAGTCGACGCCCAGGCGCTCAACTGGCTGGTGAATAACAAAAAGGTCACACAGGAGCAGGCGGCCCAGATCGCGGCCGGCAAGACCATCACGGGCCCCAATGGAGAAATGATGTTCCTGACGCCTTCCGGTATCGTCGCACAGATGCCGGGACAGGCACCCCAGCCCATCACGCCGCCTACCGCTGGTCCTGCTGCACCTGCGCAAGTGCCAGCCGCGCCTGCGCCTTCGCAAGCTCCTCCGGCCGCTTCCCCGGCTCCGATTGCACCGACGAGCCCGCGCGCGGAAAACCAGTCTCCGAACCAGAACGCGGGCATTGTCCCGTTGACCGGTCCGAAGTCGAAGCCGCCGAACGAGCAGCAGCAGCGAGACGCCAAGCTGTATTCCGTGGTCGCGCCCGAGCTGAAGATTGTCGAAGACAATTTCTCCGCCTTGTCCAACCTGTCGGATCAGGCGCTTTCAGCCGTGCCGCACGGTTCGGACTACGGGGCGGACTACCTGAAATCGTCGGACTATCAGCGCGCTTCGAACTCGCTGAAGACCATCATTGCGTCCTACCTCTACAGCGTATCTGGCGCCACGGCGGCACCGGCCGAAGTGGAAAATCAGGCTTCCATCCTGACGCCCAAGCCGGGCGAGGCGAAGGAATCGGTGAACGACAAGCTGGCGCGCGTCCGTGCGATGGTCGACGCCATCAGGAGCAGTCGCGGCGGCGGTGATGCTCCGGCTGCGGAGCCGACCGGCGCCGGCACGACGAGCAACGGCTTGAAATGGAGCATTGAACCCTGATGGCAACGCTCAACATCCAGGGCCAAAAGGTCAAGGTCGACGACGCCTTTCTGTCAATGACGCCCGAGCAACAGAACGCGGCGGTTGAAGAGATTGCGAAGTCTCTGCCGGCCGCCGCGCCACTGGACAGCGGAGCTGTTGGTGATGCCAACGCACGCGCGAAGGCTGGAATTGCCAAGGCGCAGCAGATCTTGGCAGGCGGCGGCCCCAAGCCGGAGCAAGGTCACGAGGCGCCTACGTTTGTTCCGAACCCAGATATGGGCGCCACGGGAACCTATCTCACCTCGACAGGCGAGGGCGTGCCGATCGCCGGTCCCTACATCGACAAGGGTCTTACAGCCGCGTCCGCTGGCATAGGCTCGCTACTCACTGACGAACCCTATTCCAAAGTCAATGCGGAGATGACCCGCATGAACGAGGCGAGCCGCGATGCCCACCCGGTCGCGCGGACGCTTGGCAACGTGACAGGTGCGGTTGCTGGCACGTTGCCTGCAATGATGGTGGCCCCGGAGGCTTTCGGCATCGGCGCGGCCTCTGTCCCTGCCCAGGCGCTGATCAGCGGTGGCACCGGCGGAATGATCAATGCGGCAGATAGCGCCGTCCGGTCTGGCGGCGATCCGCGCGAGACATTCAAGGGCGGTTTGATGGGCCTTGGCGCTGGGTTGGCGGCTCCTGTCGTCGGTCCGCTCATCGGCAAGGGCGTGAAGGCGGTTGCCGACAACCTGCATATTGGGGCCGTAGCTCGCGCCTTGGGGCTCGACAAGCGTGCCGTGTCTGTCTTGGTGGACGCTGCCCGGCAGGATGCCGTTGAGCCGGCAAAGCTGGCCCAGCTCGGCAACAATGGCATGCTGATGGATCTTGGCCCGAACATGCGGCACACGGCCGGCGCCATTGCTGCCACGCCTGGCGAGGGCAAGGCAATCGTTCGCAACGCCATCGGAGCGCGTGACGCTGACGCCAATTGGCGTATTCGGTCTGCGTTGAACCAGACCCTTGGCGAGGCCCCCACGCCGTCACGCATCATCGATCGCGCCAATACAAATCAACAGCGCCTAGCGCCGGAGTATCGAGAGGCGTTGCGCGATGCTGGCCCGGTCGACACGTTGCCGATTGCCCGCTATCTCGAAACAGAAGCCCAGACGTTGCGCGGCGAGCCGCAGCGCCTTGTGCAGCGTGTCCGCTCGATGCTGGACTATCAGCCAACGCCGGCCGACATTGCTCGAGCTCGGGCCAATGGCCAACCGCCTCCCGGCACGTCTCTAATTTCGGACGCGGGCGAATTGCTGAACACTCGGCACGCCATCGACGACATGCTGGAGACAACCCAGGGAACGAACGCCGTCAACGCCCTGACCACGGCGCGGCAGGCTGTTGATGACGAGCTTCGGGCATCGGTTCCGGGCATCAAGGAGGTTGACGCGAAATATTCCGAGCTGGCCCGGCAGAAGGAGGCGGTCCAGCGTGGTCAATCCGTGCTTTCAAGCGGCCGGGAAGCGCCCCGCCCCGATGAACTCGCCGCCGACGTCCGGCAGGGCGCATTGCCGCAAGGCCTGCAAGTCGGGCCGTCCGCTGTGCCCGTTCGACTTCGCGAGGGCGCTCGGGCCGAGATAGAGCGGATCGTCGGAACGAACGCAAACGACCGCGTTGCGCTTCAGCGGCTCATCAAGGGCGAAGGCGACTGGAATAGGGCTCGTCTGTCGACACTGTTCGGGTCCGACAAGGCCCGCTCCATCATCGATCTGCTCGACCGGGAAAAGCTGTTTGCCGACACGTCGAACATCGTCACGCGCAATTCCGAAAGCGCCGCTCGAATCGCCGCTCAGGATGCCATCACGGGTGAGACGAGCCGGGGATTTGGCGTTCCTGAAGGCTTTATTGCCGGCGGCGTTCGTGGTGCGGCTCGCGCGGCGGGGTTGCGCTCGGCCGAAAAAGTGGTCAACGCTCTCCGCAACGGTGGCAACGACAAAGCCATTTCTCAAATGGCCACCGCCTTGGCAAGCGGCCAGCGCAGCCCGGTTCTTGCCGCCTTGATGAAGGCAGGCCAAGGATCTCGGCTGCAACAGTCACAGGTCGATCGTATCGCGCGGGCGCTTTTGCTTTCCTCCTCTGAACGTAATTGACCCTTCCATCCAGAAGGCGACGGCGAACACGCTGAAGATGACGACCGACGCTGAAGCGGCGCCATAGATGAATTGCGTGGTCATCTGGTCCAGAATCCAGCCCAGGCCCTGGTGTATACCGGCGAGCACGGCAACAGCGACTGTGGCGGCAATGAACTGGAGAACGGTGTTTCTAGACATTAGCGGAACATAACGCTGATTTGCGGTGAGCGTAAGGAGCGAACGATGGCGAAATCAGAACTTTTTCCCGTCAGCGGTCGACGCTTCGCACTCTCCCCGCATGCCTACGACCCTGTTTGTTTTGTTTTTATACTCGCAATCTTGCCAGTTGAACGGTCGATGGCGGTGTACCATGTGTCAGTGTTTTCAAGCACGATTTCATCATTGTTAGCATCTGCCAACTTGATGTCCCTCACGAAGGACCATCCGGTACCATTGTCCTGGTATATGCGAACCGCCCGCGTATCCCACGTAATATTGTATCGCAACTTGTAAGAACGTTGTGTGCCGTCGTCCCGTGATCTTGTCACGGCACATTCCAACGTCAGGTCCGCCGCATAGGCCGCTGACATTCCGGTCACTAAGGACAAGCCCACTAAAAACGCACGCAACATGATAATCCCCCCGTTAAATTCAGACTAGAAAAGGTATTTACATTGATCAATCCTTTCTAGGTAGAGTTTATTGTAAAAATTAATCGAAGGATGCAACTCGACCGCTGCCCCAACTCGGCGAGGTTTTTGGAACCGCCAAGTCAGAGGCTAGGCCGGGGAGGCCCGTGCAGGCTGATCAACCGTATGAAGCACTTGCGCTGCGAGGGAAGACATGTGGCGTGCCTCCCTTCAGTGCTTTCGAGAAGAGACGACTAGCGCCCATCTCGAAAGGTCAAACACCTTTCAAGGACCGACCTGTCCCCACACTCGGCCTTGCACCAGATCTACAAAGCAGGGGGCTCCAAATTGCTGGAAAGGCCCAGGCCCAAATCGGCCGAAGCCATTAATATAGCAAAAGGCGCCCGCGTTTGGCTGCTGCGCGGGCACTAGTTGAGGCTGCTGCCATGTTCCAGCCTGTTGTTGCCCCGAAGATGCAGACTGTCTCCACTGCCAAAATCCGTTCCCCTTTTCGTAAGCCGGATCTTCTACGCCACGTGCATTTCGTGAATATTGTACAGCGAAGCTGTGCACGCCCCAATCGCGATATTGCTCGATGTGTTTTAGTTCATGGGCCCAAATCGAAGGGTCCGCCGCTTCACTGGGGCCTCGAAAGACGACAACGTCGATTAAGGTGACGGCAGATGCAAACCCCCCTTGCTCAAGAAGATGCGCGAGATTGACGAAGCCATTGTCTCCAACTTTGTAGCGAACCCTATTCATGGAATCCTCGTCAGCATAGCCAGTCAATTGCTGCCGAATCTGGGGGGGTATCGGCCCTGCACCATTAATCGCATCGTTGCGCGACGATATAATGGCTTGCTCTAGCGCTGGCCCGCTCAGAAGGCTCGCCTGAAGCTCGTTAAGAGCATTGGCCACGTCCTGTCCGGCTTTCTGCACCGTATTCGCTGCGTCCTGTCCAGCTTTCTCTGCCTGCCGCCCCAAATTTTCCGGGCTCAGCCCTCCGTTATTAAGGTTGCATTCGACATCGAAAATACCCCCGCATGCGGAGGCATCGGGAATAGGCATTAGCCCATATACCAGTGTGATCAGTGCAATTTGCATAGAGGCAATAGTTATCGCATGCCGTGGCATAGCCGCAGCCCTCCGCGCCCAAATTGAGATGAGCCTAATATTACAGTAAAAATATAAAGCCGAAAGTCACTTCTAGAAAAACAATTTTTTGGCGGCACTCAGATGCTAGAAATCAGTTTTGCCGACCCGCATGATTGCAGGCGCAATCGCTAGCGGCGCTTCCGCCCCGGCGTCTTCTTTCAGCCGCATGTTGTCGGCGGCAATGAGCCGTTTCAACGCATGCATATCTCGCCCCCTCCAGCACTTTCCCGCTTACACGCGCTAGGCCATCAGGCGTAGTTGTTGCAACGAACGTGTACCGGTAGCATCTGGAGCCTGGACATTAGGCCCACCCTCGTGTCCAGCTATGGTCGGCACGGTCGCTCAACCCGTTTTTGGTCTGCCTGATCGTGCCGACTACTGCCCCAGGCCCCCATGAGGCTGAAGCCAACCCCGCCGCTGCTCCGGCCGGCGGCTTTTTCTTTTTTGCTCGGATTAGTTCAGCCGCGGCGCTAGGTCGGCGAACGGGCGATCGGCAACACGGGTAAGGGGCGGGGTCGCCGATCGCCCAGTCTGGGTACGCTTGGAAATGTCGGAGGTGGGCCCCGACAGATCGACGCTACGCCTGCCGCCCGTGCCCGCAATTGCCTTCATTCGCCATGGTGAAGATGCCGTTACTATCCACAGCTAAGCTTTAATGCTGGGCGCCGGCGGAATCCTCGTCGAACTCAATGTCAGCTTGTCCACGGTCTTGACAATGGCGGTGGCCAACGCGGCCGCCTCATGCATGAGTTCCGGTCCATAAAGACCGTTCACCGCTTCCTCGCTCGGAAGAACGCCAGGCGGACAATGATCCTCGATCGTTCGCCGGATCAGGGATAGCGCCGCTCTGCACTCTTCTGTGTCTATCGTCGGCATGCACTGGAACATGCAGGATGGCTAAAATGTTCCGGAACCATTTTAGCGCGCGCTAATTGAATCGCACTATGCGAGTCAGCGCATGCCTCTGAAGTTCATCAAGCCCATGGAACCCGAGCTGGTCGACACGCCACCGCAAGGCGACGAATGGCTCCATGAAATCAAATTCGACGGGTATCGGACCCAAATCATCAAGGATGAAAACGGGATCCGGCTGTTCACCAAGAACGGTTACGACTGGACCGGCCGCTATATCGAACTTGCCGGAGAGGCGGAGGCGATCGAGGCGGAAAGTTTCATCATCGATGGCGAGACAATCACGGTCAACGAAGCCGGCCTGTCCGACTTCCACGCCCTGCAATCAGCCGTTACCCGCCGTAAGCCGTCGCGCGACCTGTATTTGGTGGCATTCGATCTCCTGCACCTGAACGGGCATGATCTGCGCAACATGCCGGTGGAAGACCGCCGCGAGATCCTGCAGGCATTGATACCAGCCGTCGGCCGCATTCAGGTCAGCAAAGCCATGCCCGGCACTGGCGATGCGGTTTATCACCTGGTCGACAGGGCGGGGCTGGAGGGCATGGTCTCAAAGCGCAAGGACAGCGTCTACCGCAGCGGGCCGACGATGAACTGGCGAAAGATCAAATGCTATGCCGAAAAGGAAATGGACATCATTGGCGTGCAGCGCGAGGCTGGGAAGCCGGCAATGGTGCTCATGGCCGACAAGGGTCGCTATGCTGGCGGCGCCTTCGTTGCCTTTAAAGCCGACAAGCGTCAGCGATTATGGGATCGCGTGCAAGGGAAGGTCGGGGGACCAGTGCCGATCGGTCTAAAGAAAGAAAAGGCCGAATGGCTCAAGCCTGGTCTGGTCGGTCGCGTGCGGTTCCTGAAGGGCGAGGAGAAGCTTCGCCATGCCAAGCTGCTCGATTTCCGGGATAAGCAATAGACAGCGCTTGCCAGCCCAAAGCAGATGAGGAATATAATCCTCCCGTTGCGGCGATCACCCTCTAACGGAGCTCGCTACCCATGGCTAGGTCAAAACCGTCAAAGCAATTATCACAGGCTGAAATAGATCGCTTTCTGGTGGCAGCGGAAGCGCTGCACCTGAGCATCGTCAAGCCATTCATATCGCCGTACTGCGACCACTACCGGCAGACGCGCGTCCTGCATGAGGTGCTCTTAAAGGCGGTGCGGGACGTCACCGGGAAAGAAGTCGAGTTCATCCAGTGGCACACCACTGGGCCGGTTCGATCGCCTACGGCTGGATAGTGCCCACTTCCGTTCGACATTCCAGCAGATCGGGGTCAACGCACGTGAAGAATTTGAGCGGGAAGACGCAGCCAACGAGTTTTTGACCGTAACTACACCTTGATGCTCGGTGCCGGCGGCTTGATGAGCTTCGGCAAGACTTCGGGTCTGTCTAGGGCACCCGCGATGTCACCCAGGACATGAAGCGTGAGCTTGAGGAGTTGAGGAGGAAGGCGCCGAGAGGCCCCTAAAAGCGCAAGCAAGGGCCCACTACCGATCCGAGACGGACGCCAACTCTTATGAAAGAGGAGAGCGGCCCATTGGCAAGTTCAATTGCAGTACGTATAGGTCGTCACCGGGTGAGGCGGGCGAGTCTTCTTGGGCAAATTCTTCAAAGCGGCTGGCGGACAACTTGTCACTGCGACGTGCGCAGTGCAGGCGTTCGCGTGGCTTTTCGGGTGGTTTGATGACCTCACCAAGGCGCTCACTGAACACCGAGATTTGACAATCATAGGGATTTGTTTGTATTTCGGCCTTTACTATATCACCTACGACGCGACCCTCCGTGCCCAGAAGCGCCGTTACACTGACCGCCTGAAAGGCGCGTCGTTGCGCAAAATTCCGGTGAACCAAAGGATGGGTACGAACGTTAGGCGACCAGGCAGAGCCAGAAAGGACGTGTTGTAATGTCGGCAATCGTCATGGCTGCGATAGTGGCAACATTTTGTTACCCCCTGATTAGTTCGCTCATTCTGAAAATGACCGAGCGCACAAGGGATGAGTTTGCGGATCTAGTGCGCAAACTCTTAGTTGATCCGTCTGTCAGCGAAGACAGGAAGGTTTTCATTAGCTCGATGGTGGATGATGTCTTTGACTGGCGGTTCATGGCAATGGCGTCGGTAGTGTTTCCGCTCGTTGTGCTGACTCATAGGGTGGAAAGGGACCTTACGGGAGAAGATCGAGCCTTTTTTGAGCGTGAAGACGCCAAACGGTTGATTGTCTTGCACATGAAATCTGTCATGGCAGCCTCACCGATTTTTACCATCGTATTTCTGATCACGTCTACCCTCGCTTTGCTTCTCAAGGTATTCTCGTTGGGTATGTCTATAAGGATTCTGGCTTGGGCCGACACCGTGAAGAATGTCTCGCCTGCCGCAGGCCGCCATCATTTCATGCGTTTAGCCAGCTGAGCGCAGGATACCGCGATAGAGCTTGGCGACAGCGTCTAGGCGAAAACATCTAAAACAGGTACGCGAACATAGCGTTTGCTGCGCCAATCGAATCTCAAGCCGGCCGGGGTCGAAACCTCGAGCCGGCTTTTTTGTGCCTTCATGGCGGGCCTGCTGGCGCTTTGCCTTCCTGATCCTCTGCAAGTCCTGGGTGTGGGTCTTCACCCCGCCGCAAGCGAAATGAGCCGGGCCGCAGTTGGTGTTCACGTCCGGAGCTAGAAGGGCGAGGGGCGCTTGTGTTCGACAGTCCACCGGTCGTTGTGACGGTGCACCGGCTCGCTGCAGTTGCAGCACGGCGCGATGTTATGGCCGGTGCAATTCTCGGTGAAGATAGCTTGTCGACGCTTGGCCGACATGCGGGCGCGGGGAGTGTTGGTGGTCACGGCTTCTGCATCCTTACCCCCGCTCCGCCGCCATTCTCTGGGATTAACTCCACTCCCGCCGCCTCAAATGCGCGCTGAAGTACTTCAAGCGTGGCATTTTGCGGTGTCGATCGGCCGGCTTCGAAGTTGCGGATTGTTGCGTTGCCAATCTTCGCCGCGTCGGCCGCATCCTGCTGGGACCAGTTGAGAAGGGCGCGGGCAGCGCGGCATTGAGCGGGCGTCATCATTCTTCTCCAGTAGCGCATACTAGCGATAAACGCTAGCCCTATCGAATAACGCTTGCATTTAGGTTAATAGCGTTTATGGTTATCCATAGCGAAAATCGCTAACATCTGATGGAGAGAAGACCATGCCGAACAGCTCTGTTCGGGCAGCCGCCGAAGGCATGCCCATTTTCCAGCCCTTTGGATTTACCGGAGAGAAACCATGATGAACGGCTCGCCAGGATTTCCCCAGCTCCGCCGTCTCTTCGGGTCGCTTCAGCGCCACGACTCGGTGACCATTGCTGAGCGGGCAACACCCCCCACAATCCAAGCAGGGACATCAATCATGAACCAGCATGTCAATCGCCGCGCCATTCTCTCGTCATCAGCAATCGCTACGGCTGCAATAGCTGTCGCCGGCCAAGAGGCGAGGGCGAGGGCAGGGGACGCATCTACCCCTAGCGTGTCTCGTGAGTTGGAAGGCCTCATCGAGGCGAAGCACGCTGCCTACGCCCGCTTCATCGCCGCGATCGATGTGGCAACCGACCTGGAAGAGGCGCATCTGCCGAAGACGGCCGAACTCTTCGTTCCCTTGTCCATTGGAGGGGGGCAGTCTCGTAGCCTCCGCTACAGCGAACTGGAGAGCATCGAAGCCGATCTGAGCGATGACATCAAGCGACGGTATGCCGAGCAGCAACAGAAGCTGGCGGCACTGGCCAAGGTGGCGCCAGATCTTGGCAAGCAGTCGAGCGCCGCGCTTCGCAAGGCCGAGCAGGCCGATCTGCGGACGTTGAAGAAACTGATCAAGGAAGAGCGGGCACGGCGTAGCGATGTCGGGCTTGAACAGGCGATCAACGAACGCAACGAGGCTTCCGACGCCGAACGCTACGCGCTGAACGCTGTGTGCACCTATCGCTGCACCACCATGGAGGAACATCGCGTTAGGGCCAAGTTCTTGATGGAGTTCGCCACTGGCAAATACGGCGACCTCCAGACTGAGGACATTGACGCGCTGCTCTGGTCATTCCTTCCGGAAGAAGCATTGGATGAAGCGGTCAGGGCCTCGGAAGGCGCAGCCTGAAACACTTGGCCCGCTGCCTCACGGAGGCGGGCCTTTTATTCTTTGTGCGGAACGATGTAGTTGTTGCTGATGGCTTTATTCCCAACGCCCCGCGTGACAACAACGGTGGTGTACCCGGCGGGCAGTGAACCGGTGACAGTCTCGTCGACAGGACGGCATCGTCCGACGATTTTCCCGTTTGGCGCACCTGCGAGCCTGTCCTTCAAAGATGCCAGACACACGTCAAGGGACGCATATGTGGTCGGCGCGGCATCAATGGGCTTGCAGACGGGAGCCTGACCTTGGCTGCAAGAGAGTAAAAGCAATACTGCAGCGGTCGCCGGATCCATTCTCGAGCCTCCATTGGGATCCGAGCTTCAACGCAGACCCACAGCCTTGGTTGCGGTCTGGCACGAACGGTGGCCGCTACATGTCAACAAACTCGGCAGAATTGACGGCCCAAGAGCCGCTGCGATGTGTTTTTCCGGAACTGTCTTCGCATACGGCGGAAAGTGTTGCCGACTCCATTCCCTGATCAGCCACCGCGCGCCCGATACTTTGATAGCTCATCCACAAATGAGCAGATTGGCCGTCGCTCAACGTTGCCGGCAATGGTGTGTCGACCATTCCTGGCATGTTGAGGATTGACGTCGAGAACATGCGTTTGCCTTTAGGCATCTCCAACCAAATAGACGCAACCGTGACCGCACGATGGCCGACGTTTGTCACCTTGAAATGGGCGAAGGCTCTGCCGGACATCGGCCCAACATTGGCCATGCCCGAGCCTAGATCGACCTTGATCAGACGCTGGTCGCGCCGACCTGTCTTCCACCAGTTAACGGTTGAGAGGGCGGCTCCCCACAGAGCCAGAGCAAACAGCACAACGTCTTTCAGTTCAGGAAACCACGTTGGTAGCGTCATTGGCTCTACCCTTTTCCCCGTCGCATAGCCGGGCCGATAGTCGCAGGAATTTGGCTGAAGTCGAGGCAGAACACTCGAAGAACGAGTTGCTACGATTTTTGCAACGCAACGCTACGGTACTAGCCGGGAAAGCATAGCAGGATAGGCACCCGCAAACCACTCAACACCATGACAGAGAAGGATTTGGTAGGATTGAAAGGGAGGGGCAGGGACGCCAATGAGCGAATTTCAAGACCGGTGCCTTAAACCGCTCGGCCATTCCTCCATCGTGGTTTTTCAACCATTTGGGCAGCGCGGGGCCAACTCGTTTGGCCTGTGGTACCGGATTGGCACCGAAGGCGCTCCCGGCTGGTTCACGCCTCATTCCTGTAAAGCGGCATTGAGGGCTGCGTCAACCACCACTGTGTCGGTTCCTGCCGTCCTGGCAGGCTCTGAGTTTGTCGCAATCGAGCACCGGAACTCGCTATCCCATTGGTGCATGATGAAGAAGGAGCCCGCCGACTGGCGATGTACAGGTTTGCGCGCGAACACAAGAAGCCTGACGCTGGAGGGCTTTCGTGCAGGCCCAACCGAGGGCGCGACCTACCGACCAAGCCATCCTCGGAATTGGGCGGAGGGAATCCCTACGGGTCAGCCTCTTGGGACAGCTGCGGTATCCCGCAGATTTAACTTTCGCCAAGGGAACAGCTACTGGTGAGGAAGGCCGAAGCTGCAAATCGGCTCCGGCCTGTACGGTCCTCAGTCTTTGCAATTTTCGTCCGCCTTTGCCGCCGCGGCCTTATCACCGTGCTGCTGCGCCTCGATGTCCTGCTGCGAGGTTGCAAGGTTTTTGTCGCCGCCGCCTTCAGCGCCCGCCAACGGCATCGTGGTGCCATCCTTGGCGGCTGGCTTGTTCGCGTTGCCCATGGCCTTCGGAGTCTCTAAAGGCGCGTGGGTTCCATCTTTCGAAATACCGGCGGTCTGTCCGGCATCGGTCCCGGTGTTCGAAGCTGACTTGTCCGGACATGCGGCGATCGCAGACCCGGCAGAAAGCGACATCGCGATCGCGACCATCAATGAAGTCATTTTCATCATGCTCGTCCTTCTGTTCGAGTGCCCTGCGGATGAAACTAGCGGCGCATTTCTTTGTTCCGGCGGTCGGTCCGCTGCCCGACAAAGCCCGGTCAATTGGCAGGCACGGCGGGCAGGAGCGAAGCCAGGCTTTCTGTGGCAGAGGGCATCACATCTCTCGCGTGGAAGCACGAAAACCGTTACTTTTCAGAGAGCTCTTACGGTGGAGACGCCACAATCTTGCCCGGTTGCGGCCACAATCGATTAATACCGTGATAAGCAATTCCTGCGCACAAAGGATCCGGGTTTTAAGCGTCGTTGGTATTGTCGGGTGAGTGTTTTGGCTCCTCTGGTGGTTGAACGCGACGCCTTGAGTTGAGACTGAAGGGGACATCAGGAAAATGCAGGCTGTGACGCCACCGCGTCTTCGTCGCGCTGCTACCGTCGCGTTGTTCGCCATGTCGGCCGCCTTGCTGGCTGCCTGCGCGTCGCAGCCTGAGCCGAAAGCGATGGTCAACAAGAAGACCCGCTCCAAGGAATATTTCGCCGAATCCGAATATGGCGTGAAGGCAAGCCCGCGTGTGATCTCCCGGAACGGGCGCATCCAACGTGGCGGCGGCAGGGATCAGCTTGGCAAACCCTATCAGGTCCGCGGCAAGTGGTATTACCCGAAGGAAGACAAGCGTTACGCCAAGGTCGGCTTGGCCTCCTGGTATGGCGATGCCTTCCACGGCCGGCTTACCGCCAATGGCGAAGTCTACGACATGACCCATCTGACGGCGGCGCACCCGACCATGCCGCTGCCAAGCTATGCCCGCGTCACCAATCTCAAGACCGGCAGTTCGGTCATCGTTCGCGTCAACGATCGCGGCCCATATCACGAAGGCCGCATCATCGACGTATCGGAGCGCGCTGCCCAGATGCTTGACTATGCCAACACCGGCACCGCTCAGGTAAAGGTCGAATATGTCGGCCGCGCGCCGCTCGACGGCGATGACGACCAGTATCTGATGGCCTCCTATCATCCCGGCAACAGGGCGCCAGACCCGTCGGATGGACTGCCGACCGGCGTCATGGTCGCCATGAACGGGCCGTCGCCAAGCCTGCCTGCCGGCACTGCTGCCGTGCCGTTTCCGGGCCAGTTGACCGATTCCGGTTCTGTCCAGCCGATCATGTCGACGCAGTCGTCGGCCTATGGCGATCTGGCGCTTCCGGATTTCGGCCCGATCGTGCCGGAGCGTCCGCAGATCAATCTGCCGCCGCAATCGCCGTTTGCCGTGGCCTCGCTGTCCTATGCCGACGAGCGGGTCGAACGCACCTCAAATGCCTTCGCCGCGATGGGTGGCGACGGCATGTCGCCGGCCGATGTGCTCCAATCATGGAAACGGCAGCCGCCAACGGCCGGTCCGTCCACTGACTACGTCGCGGCTGGTTCGTTCGAGGATGCAGCGGAGGCCAAGCGTGTTGCCGCTGAGCTTGCCGCATACGGCAAGATCGAGATCCAGCGTTCGGAACTCGATGGCGAGGATTGGTATTCGGTCAATCTCTATCCCGATGGCCACCGCAATCTCGATGATTTGCTGCAGGCTGCCTGGTCGCATGGCGCGCCCGATGCGCTGGCTGTGCGCAACTGAGCGCAAGCCTGATGGGATTTCCGCTGCGCGGTTGATCCGCCGCGCAAAAAGCCTGATACTTTTCACGGGCTTGCCGGCGGTGCCGGCCAACGGGTCGAACATCATGCAATTTCGCTTGCTCCCGCCTCTCGCCGGACTTCTGGTTTTTGGCTTGCTGCTGTTTTTCCAGGCTCCGGCCGGTGCACAGCTGTTCGAGACCAAGGCCGCGCAGGCCTTCATGATCGATGCCGAGACCGGGACGGTGCTGTTTTCCAAGGAGGCCGACAAGCCGATACCGCCGGCCTCGATGGCCAAGCTGATGACCATGGAAGTGGTTTTCAACGCCATCAAATCGGGCCGCCTGAAGCTCGACGATACGTTCGTGGTCAGCGAGAACGCCTGGCGCAAGGGTGGCGCGCCTTCGGGAACATCGACGATGTTCGCCAAGCTCAAGTCGTCGATCCGGCTCGAAGACCTGATTCAGGGCGTGACCGTGCAGGCGGCCAATGACGGCTGCATCGTCATCGCCGAAGGCATGTCGGGATCCGAAGACAATTTTGCCGTGCAGATGACCGAACGCGCCCGCCAGATCGGCCTCAAGACGTCGACTTTCGTCAATTCGACCGGCCTGCCGGCGGATGGCCAGCAGACGACCGTGCGCGAACTGGCGCAGCTCGCCCTGCACCTGTGGCGCGATTATCCGGATTTCTATCGCTATTTTGCCCAAAAGGATTTCACCTGGAACAAGATCTCACAGAGGAACCGCAATCCGCTGCTGGCGATGGACATCGGCGCCGACGGCCTGGCGGTCGGGGCGAGCGAGGCAGCCGGCTTCGGCATCGTCGGTTCGCTCAGCCACAATGGTACCCGGGTGATCGCGGCGATGAGCGGGCTGGCCTCGGACAAGGAGCGCGCCGAGGAAGCGCGAAAGCTGCTCGACTGGGGTGTCCGCTCCTTCGAGAAGACTGAAATTTTCGCCAGGGACGAGGTGGTTGGAGAAGCCCAGGTTTTCGGCGGCGCCAAATCCGGGGTGACGCTGAAGGCAAAGGGACCGATCGACATCTTCCTGCCGATCACCAACCGCGACAAGCTGACGGCCAGGATCGTCTATGACGGCCCGGTTGCAGCACCGGTGGAGGAGGGGCAGCCGGTGGGTGCGCTGCGCGTCTGGATCGGCGATACGCTGAGCCAGGAGACGCCGCTTTTCGCAGCCGAATCGATCGGCGTCGGCACGCTGCCGCAGCGCGCGCTCGATGCCGTCAAGGAACTGGCGGTCGGCTGGCTGCGCTAACGCATGTCGCTCAAAACCAGCCATGGTTTTGGGGAACGGCATGCATAAGGGCAAAAAATCGACGGCATGGACGTTTGACCCAACGCGGACTATCTAGAGCGCTACAATCCCATTCAGCCATGGACAAGAAGGCCTCTCGGTTGGCACGCGGTTTTTTCATCACCTTCGAAGGCGGCGAGGGGGCAGGCAAGTCGACGCAGATCGAGCGGCTGGCCAGGAAGATGCGCGCCAAGAAATACGATGTCCTGCTTACCCGCGAACCCGGCGGCTCGCCGGGCGCCGAAGCGGTCAGGCATGTGCTGCTGTCGGGCGCAGCCGAACCGTTCGGGCCGAAGATGGAAGCGCTGCTTTTCGCCGCCGCGCGGTCCGATCATGTCGAGCAGGTGATCCGGCCGGCGGTCGAGCGTGGCTCCATCGTGCTTTGCGACCGCTTCCTCGATTCCTCACGCGTCTATCAGGGCGTCACCGGCGGCATCGATCCGGCGTTCATGGATGCGCTGGAACAGGTCGCCATCAACGGCATGATGCCGGACATGACGCTGATCTTCGACATCGACCCAGCGGAAGGCCTGAGGCGCGCAACGCTGCGGCGCGGCGCCGAGGCAGTCGCCGACCGTTTCGAAAAGGAGACGCTGGCGATCCACCAGGCCCGCCGCGAGGCGTTTCTGGCGATCGCCAAGGCCGAGCCGGAGCGCTGCATCGTCGTCGACGCAGCCGCCGAGCCCGACGCGGTTGAGAACGTCGTCACCGCGGCAGTGTTCGCGGCACTGGCGGCGAGAACGCCGGCACGCGACAGGCAGGCGACGCCGGCATGATCTTCGAGCGCATCGCACCCGAGCAGCATGACACGCTCGACGGCGTGCCGGAGCCCTCCGAAACGCCCCTTCTGGTCGGGCACGGCCAGGCTGCAGGCGTGCTCACCGCCGCCTATCGCGCCGGCAAGCTGCCGCATGCGCTGATCTTTTCCGGGCCAGTCGGCATCGGCAAGGCGACGCTCGCCTTCCACCTTGCGCATCATCTGCTGAAGCACCCGGATTTCGCGCAGGCGCCGGAAAGCCTTGCCGCTCCCGATCCGGCGTCGTCGCTGTTTCGCCAGATCGCCACCGGGGCGCATCCTTCCGTGCTGCATCTGACCCGGCCGCTGAACGACAAGACCAAGAGTTTCAAGACGGTCGTCACCGTCGATGAGATCCGCAAGGTCAGCCGCTTCCTGTCGCTGACCTCGCATGACGGCAGCTACCGGGTCGTCATCGTCGACCCCGCCGACGACATGAACACCAATGCCGCCAATGCCTTGCTGAAAAATCTTGAAGAGCCGCCGGCACGAACGCTTTTCATCCTGATCGTCCATGCTCCGGGCAGCCTGCTGCCGACGATCCGGTCGCGCTGCCAGGTGGTGCGATTGACGCCGCTCGACGCCGACGACCTGATGGCGGTGCTGGAAACGACCGAGCCGGCGCCGCCTGAGGATCCGGCGGCGCGCGCGGCACTGGTCGAGCGGGCAGGGGGCAGCGCCCGCAACGCGATCCTCTTGACGCAGTATGGCGGGCTGGAGATCGCTTCGACGCTCGACGCTCTGGTCACCGGGAGAAAGAGCGATGTCGGCGGCGCGTTCCGCCTCGCCGAAGCCGTGGCCGGCCGCGATCAGGCGATCCAGTTCGATATCTTCAACCGCCGGGCGCTAGACCTGTTGTCGGACGCGGCAAGCCAGGCAGCACTGGCTGGCGATCTCGCACGAGCCAAAACGCTGTCGGACACTTGGCATGAGGCGCTGGACGCTATATCTGAGACCGATACTTACAATCTCGATAAGAAGCAGCACGCCTTGATCATGATCGACCGCCTGAATTCTGCAATGCGAATGTGACTGGGTTTCCTGGATCGGGATGGCAAATGCTGCCTCGATACGATATCCACCGCCACGCCTTTCCATTCAGACATTCATGACGGTTCATTCATGTCACGCGACAAATTCTACATCACCACCCCGATCTTTTATCCGAACGGCAAGCCGCATATCGGCCACGCCTATACGGTCATTGCAACCGACGCCCTGGCACGCTTCCAGCGCCTGGACGGCAAGGACGTCTTCTTCCTGACCGGCACCGACGAGCATGGCCTGAAGATGCAGCAAACGGCCGAGAAGGAAGGCATAACGCCACTGGCGCTGGCCGACCGCAATTCGGCGATTTTCCGCGCAATGACCGAGGCGATGGGCGGCTCGAATGACCAATACATTCGCACGACCGAACCGCGCCACTACGAATCCTGTCAGGCGATCTGGAAAGCGATGGCCGCCAATGGCGACATCTATCTCGACCGCTATAGCGGCTGGTATTCGGTGCGCCAGGAAGCCTATTTCGACGAGAGCGAGACGACGCTCGGCGACGACGGCGTGCGCCGCGAACCGCTTGGGTCGCCGGTCGAATGGAACGAGGAAGAAAGCTATTTCTTCCGGCTTTCCGCCTATCAGGACAAATTGCTGGCGCTTTATGAGAGCCAGCCCGACTTTGTCGGTCCGACCGAGCGCCGCAACGAGGTGCTCAGCTTCGTCAAGTCGGGGCTGAAGGATCTGTCGATCTCGCGCACGACCTTCAAATGGGGCGTGCCGGTGCCAGGCGACGACAAGCATGTGATGTATGTCTGGGTCGACGCCTTGACCAACTACATCACCGCCGCCGGCTATCCCGACACAAAGGCCGAGCAATGGCACTATTGGCCGGCCACGCACATCATCGGCAAGGACATTGTCCGCTTCCATGCGGTCTATTGGCCGGCATTTCTGATGTCGGCGGGCATCGAGTTGCCAAAGCGCGTCTTCGCGCATGGCTTCCTGTTCAACCGCGGCGAGAAGATGTCGAAATCTGTTGGCAACGTCGTCGATCCATTCGCGATGGTCGAGCACTACGGTCTCGACCAGGTGCGCTACTTCTTCCTGCGCGAGGTGCCGTTCGGTAACGATGGCAGCTACAGCCATGACGCGATCGTCAACCGCACCAATGCCGATCTTGCCAACGGCCTCGGCAACCTGGCGCAGCGCTCGCTGTCGATGATCGCCAAGAACTGCGGCGGCGTGGTGCCGCAGCGCGGCGAGCTGACGGATGCAGACAGAGCGATCCTGGATCAGGCCGCCGCCGCGCTCGACATCGCGCGCAAGGCGGTCGCCGAGCAGGGCATCCATCTGGCGCTGGCAGCGATCTTCGGCGTGGTGGCGGAAGCCGATCGCTACTTCGCCGGCGAGGCACCATGGGCGCTGAAGAAGACCAACCTGGCGCGCATGGAAACGGTGCTGTGGACAACCGCCGAAGTCGTGCGCCGCGTGGCGGTGCTGTGTCAGCCCTTCACTCCGGGCTCGGCCGCGAAACTGCTCGACCTGCTGGCGGTGCCGGCGGAGAGCCGCGATTTCGTGCATGTCCACGCGGATCACGCGCTTGTGCCCGGCACTGCGTTGCCGGTGCCGGAAGGCGTGTTTCCGCGTTACGTCGAACAGCCGGACGCGAACATCTGATGCTCGTCGACAGCCACTGCCATCTGGATTTTCCAGATTTCGCCGAGGAGCGGGCGGCCATCGTCGCCCGCGCTTCAGCCGCCGGAATTGGCCGTATGGTGACGATCTCGACACGCGTGAAGCGTTTTCCGCAAGTACTTGAGATCGCTGAAACTTTCGACGAAGTCTATTGCTCTGTCGGCACTCATCCGCACAATGCGGCCGAAGAACTGGATATCACGGTCGAGGAGCTTGTGCGGCTATCCGCGCACCCGAAAGTAGTGGCCATCGGCGAGGCCGGTCTCGACTATTTTTACGACAAGGCGCCACGCGATGCACAAGCGCAAGGCTTTCGCAATCACATCGCCGCCGCCCGTGAAACGGGGCTGCCGCTGGTCATCCATTCGCGCGATGCCGATGCCGACATGGCTGATATTCTCGAGGACGAAACAGGGAAGGGCGCCTTCCCCTTCATCCTGCATTGCTTTTCTTCCGGGCGCCGGCTTGCCGAGGTGGGCGTCGCTCTCGGTGGCTACGTGTCGTTCTCGGGCATCCTGACCTTCAAGAATTCAGCTGAGTTGCGTGCCATTGCCGCCGATGTCCCGCATGCCCGATTGCTGGTCGAAACCGATGCGCCCTATCTGGCGCCCGTGCCGTTTCGCGGCAAACGCAACGAGCCCGCCTATGTCGCCCATACCGCCAAAGTGCTGGCCGAAACGATCGGGGTAAGCGAAGCTGAAATCGCCGATCTGACCACAGATAATTTCTTCCGGCTGTTCGGCAAGATGCCGCGGCCTGCAGAGCAAAGTGCCTGAACGATGACTGACCGGCTGCGCCTCACCATTCTCGGCTGCGGCTCGTCCCCAGGTACGCCGCGCATCACCGGCGATTGGGGCAATTGCGACCCCGACAACCCCAGGAACCGGCGCACCCGTGCCGCCGCGCTCGTCGAGCGGATTGCGGCGAACGGCAGCCGAACGACTGTCGTCATCGACACGGGGCCGGATTTTCGGCAGCAGATGCTGCTGGCCGGCGTCAAACGTGTCGATGCGGTCGTCTATACCCACCCGCATGCCGACCATATCCATGGCATCGACGATCTGCGCGGTTTCGTCCTCGATCAGCGCCAGCTCATCGACGTCCATGCCGACAGGGCGACGATGCTTCGGCTGCGGGAAGCGTTCGGATACTGTTTCGAGACGCCGCAAGGCAGTTCCTATCCGCCGATCGTCAGGCCGCATCTCATCGACCACACCAGGCCGGTGGTCGTCGAAGGAGAGGGGGGTACCCTCACCCTCGAGCCGCTGCCGCAGATCCACGGCGACATCGTATCGCTCGGTTTCCGCATTGGCGGTCTCGCCTATTGCCCCGACATCAGCGACTTTCCGGAACCCACCGCCGAACGGCTGGGCGACCTCGACGTGCTGATCATCGACGCGCTGCAGTACCGGACGCATCCAAGTCATCTGTCACTTGGCGAAGCGCTTGAATGGATCCAGCGGCTGGCGCCGATACATGCGGTGCTGACACATATGCACGTGCCGCTCGACTACGTCTCGGTGATGGCCGAGACACCAGCCAATGTCGAACCCGCCTATGACGGCATGGTTATAGAAATCCCTTATGAATCAGCACGATGCGAATAGAGCTTCATGAGGGCTTTCGGCTCCTTGGTGCAAATATCAGCAGCGTTCCGATCCGCTCGTAGCCCATCCGGGGATAAAGCAGCGCCCCGGCATGGGTTGCTGCCAGCACCGAGTACCTTGACCCGCGCGCGCGATCGTCGTGCAACATTTTCGATATCAAAGCCTGACCAATGCCGCGACGCCGGTGCGACGGCTCGACATACATGCTCGAACACCAGGTGGCTCCCACGGCATCCAGGCTGCGAACGCGCCCAACGATGTCGGCGCCGTCGATTGCCACATACTGGCGGAACGGCGCGGTGTCGCCGAGCAAATCGTCTGGGATCGGCTGCCTGCGGATGATCTTTCCCAACTGTGCCGCCCGTTCGGCCGTCTGCACGCGTTCGACCGAAGCAACCGATGGCGGGTTCGGAATCCGGTGCAATCGGTGGACGAAAAAGCCTTCGGTCCGCAGCAGCCGGTAGCCGAGAGCTTTGTAGGCGGTTCGTGTCGGCCCGTCCGGATCGTCGTTCGCGATCACAACGGAAATGGCAAAGCCCGGCCGCGCATGCTGCCGCACGACGGCATCGGTCTCTTGAGCGGCGACGTCATGGACGACCCATTCTTCGCCGCGGTAATCGCGAGGATTCTTGCGTTCGGCATCGCGCATCAGCCACAATGGTCCAACGCGGCTGGCCTCGTAAGGAAAGGTGCGGCTCCTATCAGCGCTGAAGCCATGCACGAACACTTCGATTGCCGCTTCGATCTCGCTGTTTGCCATCTTCATTTCAACAGCCTAGCGTTGGCGATCCGCTCAAGGCAATACGCCACAATCGGCTCAAGCCTATGAGAATCAGCGGCAATTTACAGTTCTTGGCCCATGCGTTAGTTCCATAATCTATCTTATGCGACTTTTGGATTATTGCCGCAAAATAGAAATGTCTTGATTCCGCAAAGTAGGAATGTCGCCTTGCTCGTCCATGAGCGAGGGAGACGGCGGGTTGGGACTGATCTTAATGAGCGAGCGCGAGCTGCAACGCATCGAGGTGCTGTCGAAGGTTTTGGAGCAGCGCATGACGGTCGTCTCGGCGGCGCATGTGCTGGATATGACGACCCGCCAGGTCCAGCGTCTGCTGAAGGCGTTCCGCGTCGAAGGCGCCGCAGCACTTCGGCACAAGGCTCGAGGACGACCGTCAAACCATCGATATGTCGCCGGCATCGGCGAACTGGCGGTTCAGTTGGTTCGGGAACACTATCTCGACTTCGGGCCGACCTTGGCGGCCGAGAAGTTGGCGGCGAACCACGGCCTGGTCGTGTCACGAGAGACGTTGCGCAAATGGATGGCGGAAGCTGGAATCTGGCTGTCCCGAAAGCACCGCAGGACGTTCCATCAGCCCAGATTACGTCGGGAGTCGTATGGCGAGCTGGTGCAGATCGACGGCAGCGATCACCGTTGGTTTGAGGAGCGGGGCGACCCATGCACCCTGCTCGTCTTCATCGACGACGCAACCAGCGCGCTTCAACAACTTCGCTTTGTGAAGTCGGAGAGTACGTTCAGCTACTTCGAAGCGCTGGAGCTTTATCTGAAGACGCACGGTTGTCCGGTCGCATTCTATTCCGACAAGCACACGGTGTTTCGGGTGGCGAAGGCCGAGGCTCGCGCCGGCCGCGGCATGACGCAGTTCGGGCGTGCCTTGTCTGAGTTCAACATCGAGATCCTTTGTGCCAATTCCAGCCAGGCCAAGGGCCGGGTCGAACGGGTCAATCGGACGCTGCAGGACCGGCTTGTGAAGGAACTGCGGCTTGCCGGGATATCGGACATCGAGGCGGCCAATGCGTTCCTGCCGGCGTTCATGGTCGACTTCAACGAGAGGTTCGCCAAGGTCCCTGCCCGACCGGACAATCTGCATCGCGCATTGAATGTTGCGCCAGATCGGCTGCGTGACGTGCTGTGCAAGCGGGAGCAGCGTTATGTCGGCCAGCAATTGTCGTTCTCCTACGAACGCAGGCAGATCATGCTTGAGAAGAACGAACTTTCGTGCGGACTGGTCGGCAAATACGTCGATATCCATGAGTTCGCCGACGGTCGGCTGGATGTTCGATGGAGAGCGTGTTCCTTGCCCTACACCGTCTTCGACAAGGAGCAGCGCGTCACGCACACGGCGGTCACCGAGAACAAGCGGCTCGGCGAAGTGCTGACTTGGATCAAGGCTCAGCAGGATGAGGCGCGGCCTCCGCCGAAGATCAAGACCAACAGCGAGCAGAGTGCCTACAAGAAGCGCGGAACCAAGCCGGGCCGCAGGACGGACTTCATGAACGATCCTGCAGTCATCGCGCGGCGAGAACAGGCACTGGCAAGCTTGACCGCTGCCGAGTGAGGCGGGCTCTCAAAGTTAAAGTCAGAGAGCCAAGCTGGATCGCCCCCGATCGGGCTGCGCAGCCCCGGCCAGCTGACGCCCGATCGGACGCTCACGTCGGTGCCAAGAAGCGCCTCACTGTCGCATTTCTAACTTGCTGCGCCCTGCCCTTCGAACAGGCCCTGGCGACATTTCTACTTTGCAGAGCGAGCGACATTTCTACATCGCCGCCACATTGGATACGGCGAGCGGCATGGATGCGGCGGTCCCCGACTTCACTTTCCAGTTCCCTTGGAGGCTTCAGCCTGGAAACACGTGAGGCTTGGAAACATCCGCTCGATATTGTGAGCGCGCAGCCGTCGGCAGCGCGCTCGACTCTTTGTTCGAACGATCGGGTCAATCGGAGCGACTATTCCAGAATAACGGTGGCCTCCACCTCGAAAAGCATGGGATCGATTGCAAGCTTGGGAACGGGAACCAGAGTCTGCGCCGGCAGCGCCTCGCCGAACATGTCCTTGACGTTCCTGGTCAACACCTCGAGCTTGGACATGTCGTGGTCGACCACGAAGACCGTGAGCTTCGCCACCTGATCCGGCTTGGCGCCGATGCCCTCAAGCGCAGCATGCAAATTTGCGTAGGCCTGCTTCACCTGGACGGCGAAATCCGGTGACAAGGTTCCTGTGCTGTCTTGGCCGCCCTGCCCGGAGATGTAGGCGATCCGAGCTCCGAGCGGTGCGATTACGGCGGTGCTGTAGCCATTCGGCGACGGGTCGTAGAGTGCCTGTGGATTGACAATAGTCAGCTTGAACTCGTTCGCCGGCGACGCAGTGGGGACTGCAATGGTCATGATGATTAGCCCTCCGATAAGCAGATGCTTGATTGCGCGTGACATGGTTTTTCGCTTGGCTCCGCAGCCTGCGAGCAACCTACCCTGGCGCCTGCAGATTGAACTTTAACCTAATCGCTACGTGAATCGTGCGATGTACGAGTCATCGTATGGTACGTCGTACGAGTCAATCGCTCAAGATCGACATTTGTCGCGTTGCCGGTCAAAATCGATGTTCTGAAAAAGCGAGGACGACGGATGGTAGCCAAACGCAGCGGCGCCCGGAGCAAAGGGGATCAACGGATAAGCGTGTCGCTCCAGCCCGTGCAGCAAGCGAGCACCGAGCCGCCGCTGTCTCGAGAGCGTATCGTGGCGACCGCGGTGGAACTGCTGGACGCCCAGGGCATAGACGGATTGACAATGCGTCGGCTGGCCGATCGCCTCGGCTCGGGTGTGATGAGTCTATATTGGCACGTCGACAACAAGGAGGATGTCTTTGATCTAGCAGTCGATTCGGTGCTCGAACATCGCGGATCGCCTGAAACAGGTGAGTCTCCGGACTGGCGCGGAGACGTCGTTCATATGCTCGAAGACTGGCGCGCCAGAATGTTGCGCCATCCTTGGTCGGCATCGCTGTTGCCGCGCCGGGCGCTCGGTCGGAACATTCTCGGTCGCCTGGAAATGCTGAGCAAGACCTTGTCCAGAGCCGGTGTTGCGGACGCGGATCTGAACGCCGCGATATGGTCGCTCTGGAACTATGTGATGGGCGCTACCCTCACCCGGGCAAGCTTCGACCTCTCGGAAGAAGACAGGGCAGCCGCACAGCAGCGTCTTACACATCTCAGCGAACACTACCCGACAATCGAACGCTCTCGTCTGCTGTTGGACAACGATTGGGATGGCGCCTTCCGAAGAGGCCTCGACTTCCTGCTCGACGGCCTCTCGCCAAGATAGAATTCCGGCGCTCCGCCCGGAGCAGACCGGATGGCGCTGCTTTGCGCACGCCAGTTTGACGCAAGAGCTTCCCAGTCCACATCGTCACGTTTGGCTCGCCGCCAAGGCGGCGCAGGCAGCGGGCAAGCCCCGGGTGCTCGATCCCGTCGCGGCGGTGGCTGGTGCGGCTGCATTGCAGCTGAATTGTTGCAGTTGGCGATGTCGTCGCCACGCATTGCCAACCGCTGGTCGGAATCCTCTCTGCAGTCGATCTTTTGCGCAAACCTTTTTGGCCGACATGCGTTGTTTTCTCTCCAAGCCAAGGAGACGATCATGCAGATGAAGTCGGAAATAGCCGGTGAAGCGGCCAAGCAGCGCCATATCCAACGTGGCATCGATGCCAAGGACAAATCGAAAGGCGATGGGAAGCTGCAAGGCGCCATGCAGGCTGGCGCCCGCGAATATCCCGAGCCCCCCTTCCCTGAGCAACATCAGCCCAAACCGGGACATGAATGGGCCATAGAGCCGGCGCCGCTGTACGATGCGCCTTACTATCTCGGATCGAAAAAACTCAACCAAAAGGTAGCGCTCATCACGGGCGGCGATTCGGGCATCGGCCGCTCGGTGGCGGTGTTGTTCGCCCGCGAGGGCGCCGACGTCGCGATCGTCTATCTGGCCGAGGACAAGGACGCTGAAGAGACCAAATCCGCGGTGGAAAAGGAGGGACGACGCTGCCTCCTGGTCAAGGCCGATGTCAGCGAACGCAGCCACTGCCACAAGGCGGTCATGGAGACCGTTGAAAAATTCGGCCGCATCGACGTGCTGGTCAACAATGCTGCGTTCCAGATCCATTCCAGCGACTTCGGCGAGCTCACCGAAGAACATTTCGACACGACGTTGAAGACCAATCTTTACGGCTATTTTCATATGGCGCAGGAAGCGGTGCCGCACATGAAACCCGGTTCGGCGATCATCAACACCGGTTCGGTAACCGGTATCGACGGTTCAAAACAGCTGGTCGACTATTCGATGACCAAGGGCGGCATCCATGCTTTCACGCGGGCCCTGTCGGGCAATCTCATCGGCAGGGGCATAAGGGTGAATGCGGTAGCACCGGGTCCGGTGTGGACGCCGCTCAATCCGTCGGACAAGGAAGCTGACGACGTCTCGAAATTCGGCGCGGACACGCCAATGAAACGACCAGCGCAACCGGAAGAGCTCGCGCCGGCCTATGTGTTCCTCGCTTCGCCGCATTGCTCGAGCTACATCACCGGCGAGATCTTGCCCGTCGTCGGAGGGTACTGAGGATGGCCGAAACGAAATCCGCAACGAAGGAGTAGGATGGATGGGCCGTCTGCTTTTCATGGTGGCGTTCGCTTGTGTAGCGTATCGCATCTACACGGAAACCGCAGGGTCTGCTCGGCATGTGCCGCAGGATGACGGTGAGGCGCTGCGCAAGCAATCAGCGGCACTGGGCGTCGACCCGTCTCGCTGACGGGATGGAACCTACCGGCAATCCGGCCGGCCGAGTTACCAGCCGGCCGGATTGCAGCCTTATTCGGCTGCCTGCAGGTTGATCTTGCTTTCCGCCATTTCGGTGAGCTTGCGATCTGTCGCCTGTTCTTCCTTGAGATTCTTGGCCAGCACATTGGCGCAGTCGGTGCGGCCAAGCTGCTTGGCCCAGGCGATGAGCGTGCCGTAGCGCGTCATCTCGTAGTGTTCGACGGCCTGCGCCGAAGCAATCAGCGCCGCGTCGAGAACCTCCTTGTCATCGACGTCACCGCTCACATCGTCGGCCTCCTCGAGAATGCCGTCGATTGCCGGACAGTTGACCTCCTTGGCCTTGACGCCATGCAACTCAAACACCTGTTCGACGCGCTCGACATGGCCTCTCGTCTGATCGAGGTGTTTTTCAAATCCGGCTTTCAATTGCGGGTCGGTTGCCTTGTCGATCATCTTCGGCAGCGCTTTCTCGATCTGCTTTTCGGCGTAATAGATGTCGCGCAGCGTGTGCACGAAGAGATCGTCGAGTGTCTTGATGTCCTTCGAAAAGAAGCCCATGGCCTTACCTTTCATTGCGCTTGGTGTGGATTTCGGCGACGGGGTTTGCGCCGCCAACAAAGACCGGGACGGTTCCCGGCTTGTCTGGTCAACGTGCCGGCACCGAAGGAGTTCCTGATTTCCGAGGGCGGACCCGTTCCCCCTTCTCCAAGACCTGCGATCCGGTCGGTGGGGAGCCTTTGTCTCGATCACACGTTCTAGTCGCAGAGCAATCGGAACCGAGAAGGGTTGGCGGAATGTATTTCATTGCATTGGCGACTGACTATGACGGCACGCTGGCTCATGATGGGGTCGTCGCCAAGAAAACGCTCACTGCGCTTGAGCGGTTCAAGAAAAGCGGCCGCAAGCTGGTTCTCGTCACCGGGCGTGAACTGCCCGATCTCAAGGGCGTCTTTCCCGAGCTTAGCCTCTTCGACAAGGTCGTCGCTGAGAATGGCGCGATGATCTACACGCCGGCCAGCGAGGAAGAGCGGGTGATCGCCCCGCCGCCCGAGCCCAAATTCGTCGCCAGGTTGAAGAGGCAGGGCGTCAAGCCGCTTTCGGTCGGACGATCGATCGTCGCGACCTGGGAACCGCATCAAGCGACCGTGCTTGAGGTCATCAAGAAGATGGGGCTCGAACTGGAAATCATCTTCAACAAGGGCGCGGTGATGATCCTGCCGAGCGGCATCAACAAAGCCACCGGGCTCGCCGCGGCCCTTCAGGACCTTCGACTTTCGCCGCACAACGTCGTCGGCGTCGGCGACGCCGAGAACGATCATGCGTTCCTGCAAGCCTGTGGCTGCAGCGTCGCCGTCGACAATGCAATTCCGGCGGTCAAGGATACAGCCAACCTGGTCATGCGTGGCGCCCGAGGCAAAGGCGTGGAGCAACTGATCGCAAAGCTGATAAAGCGTGATCACGCGATAGTGCCGAAGCGCCATGACGGCATCGTTCTTGGATCATCTGGCGGCGACGATACCTACCTGTCGCCGAGCGACACGATCCTCATTGCCGGGAGTTCCGGTATCGGTAAATCCACCTTGGCCACCGCGCTGACCGAGCGCTTCGTCGAAAGCGGCTTTCAGTTTTGTGTCTTCGATCCCGAAGGCGACTATGATGGCCTCGAAGGCGCCGTTCGCCTGGGAGACGGCTCAAGCGCGCCGACAAAGGCGCAAGTGCTGGATCTGATCGCCAAGGCCGACAGCAATATAGTCGTCAATGGACTGGCCCTGCGGGTCGACGAGAGGCCGGATTTCTTTGCCGACCTGCTGCCTGGCCTCAGCAGTTTCCGCCGGCGCACCGCGAGACCGCACTGGCTCGTGATCGATGAAGCGCATCATCTTCTGCCCAAGCGGCGCGACGATACGCGGGCGGTTCTGTCATTGGAATTGCCTGGCACAATCCTGATCACCGTTCACCCCGAGGCGATCTCGACAGACGCCTTGCGCCTGGTGACAGCCATCATTGCGCTTGGCCCCAAGGCAAAGGACGTCGTGAAGGTCTTCTGCCGTGAAACCGGCATTGAGCCGCCGAAAGTCATCCCCAGCCCGAAAGGTGCGCGCGTGCTGTTCTGGCGGCCGCAGGCAGGCAAAAAAGTCAAGACGGTCAAAGTGGTCGAACCACGTCAGTCACTCAAGCGGCACAGCCGGAAATATGCCGAAGGCCAGCTCGACGAAGCCGGCAGCTTCTATTTCCATGGCCCTGAGAATGCGATGAATCTCAGGGCTCACAATCTGATGATCTTCGCTCAGATCGCCGAGGGCATAGATGACAAGACCTGGGAGTTTCATTTGCGCACCGGCGACTATTCCAAATGGTTTCGACATCAGATCAGGGACAAGGACCTGGCGCGCGAAACCGCCCAGGCGGAAGAGGACAAGACCCTGTCGGCGGAGGAGAGCCGCAAGCGGGTGCTTGATGCCGTGCGCCGCCGTTACACGGCTCCCGCCACAGCCCCGGAGTGACACGCGAGAGCCAAGTCAATCAAGCCAGCGCTGCATGCGAAATTCTTCAGTCAGGCAACGCCGCCACCGCAACAATTTCAACGACGATGTCGGCTTGCGCAAGCGCTGCAACTCCGATCACCTCCGAAGGCGGCGGGTTGTTATAGCTGCAGTGCTTCGGGCAATGCTCGGCAAAGAACTCGTCCAGTACGTCGAGACGAAAATTGGGTGAACTCAGAACGCCGCCATCGGGAAATGGCCCCTTGATGAAGAAGGTCAGCCGGATGAGATAGTCGAGCGCGCTGCCGAGTTCTTCCAGATCTGATTTGATGTTCGCCAGAATTGCACGCCACTGTGCCGCCGCATCGCCAGTGAATCCCCCTCCTCTCTTTCCGGTCGGATCATAATTTTCGGCGGTTGCCGTATTTCCGCAAAGGTAGACAAATCCCCTTGCTCCGGAGACGACCGTGCCTTTTCCCCACGGCATCAACCTGCCGTTTTTGAATTTCTTATGGGTTACGAGTTCCATGCTTGGTCCAGAACTCTTGATCGTCAGCCTATCAAATCGTCTATTCTGATCGGCAGATCGCGAATGCGCTTGCCGGTGGCATGATAGACGGCACTCGCCACGGCAGCAGCCGTTCCGACATTGCCGAGTTCGCCCAAACCCTTGACGCCGGCAGGGTTGACCTGATGGTCGATTTCGGGGACCAGGATAACGTCGACCTGTTTGATGTCGGCGTTGACCGGCACGAGATAGTCCTGCAGGTCGCGGTTGACGTAGCGCGCGTGTCGCTGATCGATTTCCGTCGCCTCGTGCAACGCCTGGCCGATACCCCAGATCATGCCACCCATCAGCTGGCTGCGCGCGGTGCGCGTGTTCATGATGCGCCCGGCGGCGAAGGCCCCGACGATGCGCGGGACCCGGATTTCGCGTGTATAGCTGTTGATGCGCACTTCGACGAACTCGGCGCCAAAGGCATATTTGACCGAATCTTCGTCGTTCTCTCCCCCATGAAATTCCGACTGTCCGGCATAGAGTTTGCTGAGGGCTTCAGGCGAAGAACCCTTCGGCGCAAACTCGGCATATTCCTCGATGGCGCCGACTTGCATAGCCTTGAAGACATCAGCCAGCTTTGCGGATTTGCCGGTCTCGGTGACGACCTCTTCGTCCTTCAAGTCCAGCTTCGCATTGCCCGAACCGGCCAGCGGAGCCCCCCTGCCCGCAGCGGCGGCGAACAGCTTTCCGCGTATCGCGTCGCAGGCTTTCATGACCGCCGAGCAGACACTGGCGGTCGAGATCGATCCGCCCGACACGGGAGCCGGCGGCAAGGCACTGTCGCCCATCTCGACGCTGATCTTGTCCATGCCGATGCCCAGTCTTTCGGCCGCCATCTGGCCGGCGATGGTGCGAACGCCGGTGCCGATTTCATGCGAGCCGCACTGGACTCGAACCTCGCCGTCGGCGGTGAGACGAACCCGGGCCGCGCAGGGCGCGGCGGCAGTCGGATAGATCGCCGTCGCACAGCCCATCCCGACCAGCCAGTCGCCGTCGCGCATCGAGCCGACCTTGGGATCGCGCTTCGACCAGCCAAAGGCCTCCGACGCCTGGTCGTAGCACTTGATGAGTGAGCGGCTGGAAAATGGCTTGCCTCCGATGGGCTCCTTCTCCGGTTCATTGATGCGACGAAACTCGACAGGATCCATGCCGAGGGCCACGGCCATTTCATCCATGGCGTTTTCCAGCGCGTAGACATAAGGCGTCTCCGGCGGCGATCGCATGTAGCCAGGCGTGTTGCGGTCGGCGTGAACCAGCGAAACATGCGTCAGAACGGCGCCGTAATTGTACATGCGCGCGGTGGCGGACGTGCCGCCGACGACATAAGGGTCAGGGCGTGACGTCACCTCCCAGGCCTCATGTCCGAACGCCGTGATGCGGCCGTCCTTGCCGGCGCCCATGCGGATCCTATGCCGCGTTTCGGCGCGATAGGTCTGCGTACCGAAGGCTTGCATGCGATTGACGACGCAACGAACCGGGCGGCCAATGCGTCGCGCCGCGACGGCAACGATAGCGGTGCGTGCCGTCATCGGCCCCTTGGAGCCGAAGGCGCCGCCGATATAGGGACTGACGATCCGCACATTGGCCGGATCGAGCTTCAGCTGGCGTGCCAGTTCCACCTTCCAGCCGGTAACGTTCTGGCTGGGCTCGTGTATGGTCAACTGGTCGCCTTGCCATATTGCGGTGGTCGAAAACAGTTCGATCGGATTGTGATGCTGGGTCGGCGTCGAATATTTTTCGTCGATCTTTACCGTCGCATCCGCCCAGGCGGCATCGAAATCACCGGCCTTCGCATCCTCCTTGAACATTGGGTTTTTGCCGGCAGCCGGCTCCATCTTCACGCCCTTGGAATCAAAGCTGGCGGCGGGCCGTTCGTCCTCATAGTCGGCGCGGATCAACATTGCGGCTTCCTCCGCCGCCTCGAAGGTCTCGGCAACCACCAGAGCGATGATCTGACCGTCGTGAAAAACCGTCTTGTCGTGCAAAGGCCCGATCGAACTTGCGCCGGTGTTGCCGAATTTCGGCGTGTCGGTCTTGTCCATATCGTCATAGGTGACGATGTCCAGCACACCGGGTACGGCCCGGGCGTCTTTCGTGTGAAGTCCCGAAACCTTGCCCCGGGCAATGCTGCTGGTGGCAAGGGCACCGTAGGCGACGTTGGCCGTGACGATGTCGGCGGGATAGCCGGCCTGTCCGGTAACTTTTAGCCGGGCGTCAATGCGGACAACCGGATCGCCCTGGTTTTCCCTGGGGGCGGGTGCAGCTTGGTTCATGGCTCAGCCCTTCATATCCCGGGTTTCGAGCAGCGCCCGCACCAGCGTGCGCTTGCCGAGCGGTATCTTGAATGCGTTATGCTCGCGCGGTCTGGCATCGGCGAAGGCAGCCTCGGCAGCCTCTTGCGCCGCGGCTTCGTCAAGCACTTTGCCCTGTAGCGCGTCCTCTGCTTCGCGCGCCCGCCACGGCACCGTCGCCACACCACCAAGCGCAATGCGCGCACTCCTTACCGTCTCGCCATCCATGTCGAGCGCAACAGCCGCGGACGCCAACGCAAACGCGTAGGATTCGCGATCGCGAATCTTCAGATAGCGCGACCGGCTGCTCCACCGTTCGAGCCGCACTTCGATGGCGGTTATGAGCTCGTCGGCGGCGAGATCCGTCTCGATGTCGGGCGTGTCGCCCGGCCGTTTGTGCAGCTTGGCAAATGCAAGCGTGCGCCTTCCCCGCGGACCTTCGATCTCGACGGTGGCATCGAGCGCAACCAGCGCCTGCGCGAAATCGCCGTGATACGTGGCGATGCAGGCATCGCTCGTACCCAGCACGGCGTGCTGGCGATTGGACCCTTCCATCGCAGCGCAGCCGGAGCCGGGTTCGCGCTTGTTGCACGGCCAGGAAATCTCTCGAAAATACTCGCAGCGCGTACGTTGCAGCACATTGCCGCCCAGGCTCGCCATGTTGCGAAGCTGACCGCTGGCGGCGAATTTCAGGCTGTCGGCAAGGGCGGGGCAACGCCGCCGGACGTCAACGTTGTCGGCTGCTTCACCCATGCGGACCAGTGCACCAAACCGGATCGTGTCATCGTTTATCCTGATCTGCCGCAAGGCCGGCTCGGCAAGAGTGTTGAGGTCAAGCAGTCGGTCCGGCTGCGCGACACCGAGCTTCATGTAGTCGGCCAGATTGGTGCCGCCGGCGATGAATTGCGTGTCGGCGCCGGTTGGCGGAACGCGCACGGCATCGACACGGGATGCCATGGCGATTGCAGCGGAGACGCTGGTTGGTCTTTCATAAACGAAGGGGCGCATCCTAGGCCCTCCTGATCTCGTCGCGCGCCTGGACGATCGCCGCAACGATGTTGGGATAGGCCGCACAGCGACACAGATTGCCGCTCATATATTCGCGAATGTCATCTTCCGACCCCGCATGGCCTTCGTTGATGCAACCGATGGCGGACATGATCTGACCCGGTGTGCAATAGCCGCATTGAAAGGCATCGTGGTCGACGAAGGCCTGCTGGACCGGATGCAGTTCCCCGTCCGTCGAGGCCAGGCCTTCCACCGTTGTGATCTCCCGCCCCTGGTTCATGACGGCAAAGCTCAAGCAGGACAGTACCCGCTTTCCATCGATCAGAACCGTGCAGGCGCCGCACTGACCGTGATCGCAACCTTTCTTGGTGCCGGTCAGGCCGACGTGGTCGCGCAGAGCGTCAAGCAGGCTGGTTCGATTGTCGAGCGCGAGATTGTAGGTCTGTTTATTGATACGCATTGAAACCGCCGACAAGTCGCGCGGTTCGGCTGGCTTTGCGGACGCTGGCTGGGCAGCTCTCGTCGGGGAATTCACAAGCGGCATCGCCGCCGCCGCCGAAACAGAGGCCGTCATGAACATGCGTCTGCTCAGGCCACTGGACATCTTGGCATCGGGCATGGCTGGCTCCGGGCTGGCTGGGTCTCAAGCGGCCCAAACCAGTCGCGGAGGACAAAGTTCCCTCCTCACGAGCCTGTGATCCTTTTTCTGCTGGCGGGATCGATATAACCGGAACCTCGCCTGTCGAGCGATGGTTGTGTGCCAAGAGCCGGTGTGTGCCAAGGGCCGGAAGGAGGCGATCATGAGCGATGGTCGGCATGACAAGGACGGTGACAATGGACCTGTGTTCTCTGCGGAGCAGGCGAGACAGGGCGAGATCATCCTGCGAACGCGCACGCGTCGGGTTATCTTCATAGCCGGCTTGGTCGGTATTGTGATCCTGGCCATCGCGGTCAGATTGGCAATCGGCTGAACCAATTCCGCCAGGCGCGAAACCGTGCCCGGTCGCCAGGAACCTTTTACGACCAGTTGTCGTTGACTGGCCACGTCAAAACTCCTGGGAGTTCTCCCGTGGACGCGAAAACCCAAACCGAAGAACCTGAACCGGCGACACGCACGCCGCGCCACGCAGGGCCACCTCAGAGGCGTCGCCAAAACACCGGAAAGACGCCGGTCAGGCCGACGGTCAGGAGCACAAGCAGGACAAGCAGGCCGGAGAACCAAAGCCCAGCCTGCTGAGCTTCCCTCGGCGGCACCCTTACATATCCATCGCCATCCTGCTCGCAGTGCTGCTGATTGCCGTAGGGCTGGTCTTGTGGTGGCTGGACGCGCGTCAGTATGAATCGACCGACGATGCTTTCATCGACGCCCGCACGGTGACGATCGGTGCCGAGATATCGGGTCGTATCACCGATGTCGCGGTCACCGACAACCAGTCTGTGAAAGCCGGCGACGTGCTCTTGCGCATCGACGACAGCGACTATCAGGCAAGCCTGGCGGAAGCCGACGCCGGTGTGGCCTCGGCGCAGGCCGAGATCGTCGATGTCGGCGCACAGATCGAAGCACAAAACGCCAAGATCGATGCGGCACAGAAGCAGGTGGCGCAGGCCCAGGCCGCGCTCGAGTTTGCCAAAGCGGAGGACAAGCGCAACCGTGAGCTGCTGGCCAAGGGAACCTCCACCCAACAGCAGGCGGAACAGGCCGCTTCTACCCTGCGCCAGGACCAGGCCGCCCTCGACAGCGCCGGAGCAAACGTCGCTGCCGCGAAAAGCCAGGTCACTGTTCTGCAGGCACAGACCAAGAGCGCGGAAGCAAAGCTCAATCAAGCCAAGGCCAGCCAGGAGCAGGCCCGCACCATGCTGTCGCGCACCATCATAACCGCGCCTGTCACCGGTCGCGCCACCAGTATCACGGCCGCCAAGGGCACCTACGCCCAGCCTGGTCAGGTGCTGATGATGTTCGTTCCCGACGAGGTCTGGGTGAAGGCTAATTTCAAGGAGACCCAGCTTGATCTGATGCGGCCGGGACAGCCCGTCGACATCGATATCGACGCCTATCCCGAAAAGAACTTCCACGGCCGCGTCGACAGCATCCAGGCGGGCAGTGGCACCGCCTTCAGCCTGCTGCCGGCCGAGAATGCCACCGGCAACTTCGTCAAGGTGGTGCAGCGCGTGCCCGTGAAGATCGTCTTCGACCGACCGCCGGGCGTGCTGCTGGGTCCAGGCCTGTCGGTGGTGCCGACAGTCAAGGTGAGATGAGCGCCGTCGAAATGGCTGGTGAACGGAGCGAAAGCCGGTCCGCCGCCGGCGGGCGCAATCCGTGGCTGATCGCAGTCGTCGTCTCGATCGCCACCTTCATGCTGGTGCTCGACACCTCGATCGCCAACGTGGCGCTGCGCAACATCGCCGGCAGCCTCGCGGCCGGGATGGACGAAAGCACCTGGGTGATCACCACCTATCTGGTCGCGAATTCCGTGATCATCCCAGTTAGCGGCTGGTTGGCCAGCGTCATCGGCCGCAAGCGTTACTACATGCTTTGCGTGGCGATCTTCACCATAGCGTCGCTGCTGTGCGGCCTGGCGCCCAATCTGGAAATGCTCATCGTCTTCAGGATCCTGCAAGGCCTCGGCGGCGGCGGCATGGCACCCAGCGAACAATCCATTCTCGCCGACACCTTTCCACCCGAAAAACGCTCCCAGGCATTTGCTCTTTACGGCATTGCCGTCATCGTCGCACCGACAGTCGGGCCGACCATCGGCGGTTGGCTGACCGACCATTTCTCCTGGCACTGGATATTCTTCATCAATGTCCCGTTCGGCATCATGTCGCTTGCCTTGGTGCAGTGGCTGGTGGTCGAGCCTGACGTGCTCGAGCGCGAACGGCAGGAACGGTTGAAGGGCGGCCTCAGAATAGACTGGGTCGGTTTCATCCTGGTCGCCACGGCACTTGGCTGCCTGGAGATCTTTCTCGATGAGGGCCAGCGCAACGACTGGTTCGCATCAGGTTTCATCGTGACCTTCGCGGCGATTTCGGCGGTCTCATTCCTGCTGCTGATCCCGTGGGAATTCAGTCACCGCGATCCGATCGTCGACGTCCGCCTGCTGTTCAGCCGCCAGTTCGGCACATCGTTCCTGGTGATGATGGCGGTGGGCGCCGTGCTGTTCAGCACCACCCAGTTGATGCCGCAACTGCAGCAGACCGCCTTCAACTATACGGCGACCCTGTCGGGCCTGTCGATGATGCCGGGTGGCATCGCAATGTTGATGCTTATGCCGGTTTCCGGATTTGCCGGCGCCATCGTCCAGCCCAAATACCTGATCATGGCAGGCATGTCCGTCGTCGCTGTCGCGCTCTGGCATATGACATCGCTCACCCCGGACGTCAGTTTCGGCTTCTTTGCCTTCGCGCGCATCTTCCTGATGATCGGTCTGCCGTTCCTGTTCATCCCCATCTCGACGGCGGCTTACGTCGGTCTTGCTCCGCAGCAGACGAACCAGGCGTCGGCACTCATCAACGTTGCCCGCAACATCGGCGGAAGCATCGGCGTGTCGCTGTCCAACACAGTGATAGCCCAGAACGCGCAAATCCATCAGGCAAACCTCGTCGGCCACACGGCACAGTCGTCACCGGCCTACCAGCAGGTTCTGCGTCAGGCGACCGAGCACTTCGTGGCTCAAGGCTCGCCGATGATCGACGCAAAACAGCAGGCGGTCGGCTGGATAGGACAGTTGATAGCGCGGCAGGCCTCATTGCTCGCCTATATCGATGTCTTTCGGTATTGCGCGGTAGCGACCGCACTGCTCGTTCCCCTCGCCTTGCTGCTGCGCTCTCCCCGGCCCGAAAAGCGTTAGCTCGCGCCGCGGCGGTGTATGGCGCTGCCCCGCCATGCGGCCTCGGCTTCGCGAACTTCCGTTGGAACCAGCGCGTCGAGTCGACGTTCAGCCCTTGTTCAACAGGAGGAGCTGGCCATGCCACGAGGCGACAAATCGAAGTACACTGACAAGCAGGAGCGTAAAGCCGACCACATTGCCGAAGGTTATGAGAAGCGCGGGGTTTCCGACAAGGAGGCAGAGCGGCGCGCATGGGCAACCGTCAACAAGGACGATGGCGGTGGCAAGAAGGAAGGCGGTTCCGGCCGCGGCAAACACACGGGCCATCCGGCGGCGCACAAAGGCGGCAAAAGCGGCGGCAAGGCATCGGCATCACGGTCTGCCGCAAGCCGATCGGAATCGGCAAAGAAAGCTGCAGCGACTCGCAAGCGCAATGCGGAACACCGCGCCCATTGATCTGACGGCGGCGCTCAATGGGGCCGAACGATGGAAGCACAGGGATGAAATCGCAGCTCGTCAATGAGATCGGCGGACAAAGGACGTTTGTCCTGGTGCTCGACCCAGGCGAAGAAGCGTTCGCGGCACTGACCGCCTTCGCGGTCGACCAGAAGATCGGCAGCGCGTCCCTGACCGCCATAGGGGCTTTCGAAAAAGCCACCGTGGGCTGGTTTGATCCGGACGCGAAGACCTACCGCAAAATCCCTATCGACGAACAGTGCGAGGTTCTGAGCGCGATCGGCGATGTCGCACTGGGTGATGACGATAAGCCCAGCCTGCACGTCCATGCGGTGCTGGGATTGAGCGATGGCACCACCCGGGGTGGACATCTGCTTGAAGGCATCGTTCGGCCAACGCTCGAAATCACCCTGGTGGAAGCGCCCGGCCATCTGCGCCGCAGCAAGCGCCCGGATCTCGGTGTCGCGCTCATCGATCTGGACGATTGATCTACAGCCGCTCTAGCTCGTTCTCAGGCCTTCTTGCTCCGCTCAGCAGGTGCTGTGTCCGGGGCCGCTTCCCACCCGAACACGCTGCGCCCGCCAAGCAGATGCGACTGGTCGAATTCTCCCGCGACAATTTCCTTCAGGCTGGGGCCGGTTGCGTATCGTTCGACTTGCCGCGACTGATCGTCGAGCCGCCTCAAGGCACCGATTTCCTCATCGCGACCGAGCTTTGCCTTTTGCACGGCCGACTTCAGAACCCCGATCGTCTCATCATAGACCTTCAGCGGCACTGGAAATGGATGCCTGTCCTTGCCGCCATGCGCCAGCGAGAAGCGGCCGGGATCGGAAAAGCGGCAAGGCGCGCCATGCACCACCTCGGCAACGAGGGCCAGCGCGCGCACCGTGCGCGCGCCGACGCCGGGGACCAGAAGGAGCTCGGCGAAATCGGTGGGACCGCGGTCCGCGGCGGCGGCGATATTGCCGTGAAGACGATGCATGACGACATCGCTTTCGCGAACGTCATGATGGGCCGGCATGACCAAATGCGGCAGCAGCGGCTGCTCCGGTTCCTGCCGGCGCCTCGGCTCCGCGCAACGCTCCAATGCCGCAAGCTCGCCCAGGATGCGATCGGGTCCGAGCTCCTGCAAAAGGTTCAGTTGCCCTTGGCGCGACGCGTCGGCGCGCCTGTCGGTCAGGTTGACGATCTCGCCTTGATTGATGCCCTCGATGGCGGCATGCGGCTGGTCGACAAAACTCTTGAGCCCCTCGGAGAGCCAATGGTAGCGGCGCGCCACCTTGCTGTCACCGTTCATGCCTTGCTGCACCACGACCCAGCGACCGTCATCGGTGACGATGAAACCATGCAGGTAAAGATCGAAACCGTCCTGGACTGCGGCGCTGTCGACCTTGGCGACAAGACGGCTGACGGTGGCCAGGCCCGCTCCGTCAAAGCCGACGCGTTGGCCGATGGCTTCGAGTTCATGCGGGGTTTTTCGCGAATGCGCGCCGCGACCACCGCAGACATGAATGCCGAGCTCGCCGGAAAGCGGCGTGAGGCCACGCTTCAAAGCGCCCACGACGCTGGTCGTGATCCCCGACGAGTGCCAATCCATGCCCATGACAGCACCAAAGGACTGAAACCAGAACGGATGTGCCAGCCGCCGCAGCAGTTCGTCTCGACCATAGTGATGAATGATCGCTTCGCACATCACGGCGCCAAGACGCGTCATGCGGTCGCCGAGCCATTTTGGCACGCGCCCGCCATGGAGTGGAAGATCAGCACTTCCCGATCGTTGCGTCACGTCTGCTACCCGTTCTGGTGTCCGTTATTCTCTTAACAGATAGGCAGCCAAACCGCGCAAGGAAGCATGGACACTTTCCGCCGAGCCGAGTTAGCGAACGTCAAGTCCAGTTCGAGAGAACCGTTTCCATCTCAACCGTCTCGACCTGCTGCGCGAAACGTTGGTGGTAAACGGTCAGCAGTGCGTCGTGGGTTGCATCGGAAGAACTGCATAGCGCGTCCGTGACGAGAACCACGCGATAGCCGAAATCGATGGCTCCGAGCACCGTGGCCAGAACGCAAACATCCGTTTCGCCACCGGTGATGACGAGCGTATCGATGCCGCGCTCCACCAGGAAGGCTCTGAGGCGCCCTTCGAACCAGGGCGAGTAGATGTGCTTGTCGATGATCGCCGCTGGCGGGCAGTAGCCGGCTAAAGACGGCAACAGCTCGGTCATTTCAGGCCCGATCGTCTCGATCGTCTGTGAAGCCCAGCGCTCATAATAGCGCTTCCAGGTGCCGACGCCCTGCCCCGGCTTCTTGGCTGGCAGGAAGCGTGTAAAGACCGTCTGCGGCGCGCGTCTTTCGACCAGCGTCTCGATCTGCGGGAGAACCCGGGTGATCCAGGGTGTTGCCCATTGAGACGGCTCGGCAAACAGCCGCTGCATGTCCACGCAGACATGCATGCATCGATCGCCCAGGGGACCGTATGCCAGCCCCGGCATCGACATCAGTGCGTCTCCGACCGGCCAAGCATTCCCTGACTCCTCACTTGCCAGCAAAGACACGCAACGCCGCGCGCAAGCACTGGTTCCTGAGATAGCCAACAGGAACCGACGCAAATGACCGGCGTTTTCGCTGTGATGAATGGAGGTGCTCGCATGAGACCGCGCGAGAGGCGTTGGAGCCGCAAGTCAACCGGGGCGCCAAAATGGAACTGAGCGGAGGATGTCTCTGCGGCACGATCCGCTTCCGCGCTGGAAGCGAACCGAGAGTGCATTACTGCCATTGTGATATGTGCCGGCGAGCGACCGGCAGTGCGTTCGCGGTTCTGGCCTGGGTACCTTCCCAAAGCGTGACCTGGACCGATGCGACGCCGACCTATCGCAGGTCTTCGCCGATTGCCTGCAGGGGGTTCTGCTCCGCCTGCGGATCGCCGCTCAGCCTCGCCTATGACGCATCGCCGGGAGAGATCGCGCTTCATGTCGGAACGTTCGACGATCCGGCTCGCCTGGAGCCGCGCTACAATTATGGATCGAGGCAGCGACTTGGCTGGGTTTGCTGCGGAATGGACCTGCCGCACCACGACACCGAGGAGCGATGGTGAAACCATGCCTGAAGGGGAAGCCTGATGAGCATGTTTTACCGGGCGGCCAAGATTGCCGAAGAGGTCCACGCGGCACAGCGCGACAAGACCGGGCGACCTTATATCGAGCACTGTCGCCGTGTCGTTGACGCGGTCGAAACCAAGGATCAGAAGGTCGTCGCCTATCTCCATGACGTCCTGGAAAAGGGCGAAGGCTGGGACCGGACCAGATTGGAAGAGGCCGGTTTTGGCCCGACGATCGCGTCGGCCGTCGACGCCATGTCGCGCAGGGACGGCGAGGATTACTTCGCGTTCGTGCGACGAGCGGCATCGAATCCATTGGCGCTGCCGGTGAAGCGCGCGGATCTGGCGGACAATATCTGGCAGGCACGACAGGCCGGGGCATCAACCGTCAGATACGAGGAGGCACTACGCATCCTTGATGAAGAGTTTCCACGCGGTTAGCACCAGCCTTGAATTTCAGCTCGCGCCGGTGAGAACGGGCAATCTACTCCGTGACGTGGGGCGTATGCCTTCTGTCCTCCGCGGGCTCGACATCGATGCGCGCCTTTTCCGGATCGAATGCACCATGACGTGCAATGGCCCGCGCCGCGGTTTCAGGCGTCTCGTATGCCCACATGAAATCGTCAGCCGAGCTGCCCACGGCATGGACGCGCCAGTAGCTCGCGGTACCTTTCAAAGGGGAGCGGCTGGTGGTGTTCGTTTTTTCGAAAAGGTCAAAATAGATGTCTTCGAAAGGAATATAGAACACGGGCTCATGTCCTTCTTCCTGAAGCACTTTCGCCCGTTCCGTGGCAGCGACTATGGCGTCGGAAAATCGTACCGTCACCGTGCCCGCAAACGGTTCTATGGCCAACTGGCCAGCATGGTGTCTTGAGATTGCGCCTGAAGCTTGCATCCAAATTCTCCCTGGCTGCCGATTGATTGCGAGACCGCATTTCGGTTCGTCATGCATGGAGACGAAATGCGCGGCGATGCGTCAGGTTCCGGTCTTTACTATGGGGTCGATGGCGCCCCTCCGTCAGCGCTTGCCATGGCTATCGAGAAATGCAGCCAACGTTCGCGAAACCTGATCAGAAGCCTCACGCGTCGGGAAGTGTCCGATGCCATCCAGCACCACCCGCCTGTAGAACGCGGTGAAATGCCCTTCGAGCCCCTCTGAAGACTGGGCAAACACAACGCGGTCGTCACCACCGTGAAGCGTCAGGATCGGCACGGTGATGATCTTGACCGTTGCTTGCCGGCGGGCGAGTTCGGCATAACGCGGATCGGGCTCGGCCTCTTCCCACCGGACCCGATAGGAATGCAACGTCACATCCGCCCAGTCAGGATTTTCGAACGAGCTCGCAACGCCATCGAAAATGGCGTCGTCGAACCAGCCTGATGGACCCCAGCTGTCCCACTGATACCTGGCGAATTCCTTGCCGTTCTTTCGTACGAACTCGGCGCCCCGTGCGGTCGCCATGAACCATTGATACCAAAATGCTTTCGCCTGTTCGGGCGCCGGCGTTGCTGGTTTGCCTGGTTGCCAGCCGAGGGACAGCGCAGCGCAGCACTTGATGCGGTCCGGAAAAACCGACGCGAGCAGATAGGATATCCGAGCGCCCCAATCATGTCCGACAACTGCAAAGCGGCTGATGCCAAGCGCATCTGCAAAATCCAGCACATCCTGCGCCATCGCGGCAATCTCGCCCGAGCGCATGGTTTCTTTCGACAGGAACGATGTCGGCCCAAAGCCTCGCAACCAAGGGGAAAACGTCCGGAAGCCAGCTTCATGAAGCATCGGCGAAATACGAGCGTATGTCGTCGCGTCGTCGGGCCAGCCATGCAGCAGGATAACCGGGGCGCCGTCCTGCGGTCCACCATCGAGATAGGCGACGCGCAGCAGAGGTGTGTCGCAATGTGAGACGGAGTTCATTTGCTCTGAGGCACCGTAGCTGGCTGGTCGCCGCCAGTCGTGGGGCCTGGTCTGGCGGCCTGATCAACCTGTGGGTTCTTGTTGCTGGTGGCTTTCATCGGCTCGGTGTTGTTGTCGCAGGCGCCGAGCGCAAGGGCAGCGGCCAAGACCAGGAATGAAAAGAACCTCTTCATCGAAACCTCCTCTGGTTGATGCCCGGCAAACGAGGTTCCGCCAATTTGGTTGCCCGACCGGGGTCCTCAAGACGCCATGGGATTGCCGATCAACGCTTCGAGCTATTGGAATCGGCCGCAACTGTCGGGTCAGGCAGAACCGGGCCACGTTCAGTCTCCGAACCCTCAGCTTCGATCTCCTGCACGGCCCGATCCCAGTGCTCCTGCTCGCGGCCTACCGGCCGGCCCTCTTGTTCCCAGATTTCATAGGCCCGTCGTTTGATCTTTTCTTCCCTGCTGTCCATGGCTAGATCCTCCAATTCGTCAGTCTCAATTCCGGGCCATATTTTTTGTTCCTCCTCTGTCGGCAACAGCCGCTGCCGGATTTCGGGAAGGCCCTTGTGGATTGCATGGGATGACCGGCTTGGTAAATTTCGTACCGATATTTTTTCGTGACACACCTATGCTCGCAGTTTTATGAATCAGGATATCGGCCAGCGCCGAGCACGTCCCTCTCCGATCCCACTGCCCGGCGCTCAAAGCCGGATCGCCCGTCGCATCGACATGGCGGGCTGTTGCTTCGATTGGAGGTGACGCTCATGCGGGAATTGCCGAAAGACATCGACGCCGATGTGGTCATCGAAATCAGCAAGCTGCTGGACGACAGCCCGCTTTTCGTCCCGGTGCGGGTTCATGAACTTGCGGCCAGGGTGAGGCAGAGGGTGAAGACCGGCCTGCCAGACCTTTCGATTGAAGAACTGATCGTGGAGATGGCCTCCGTACGTCAGCTGGCCATGGCCTTTGATCTGCCTGGATCGGAGAATGTCGTGCAAATCCCGGTGCGGTATCGCCGCTAGCACTGCGACATCAAACGCTCCATCCGGAGGTCAGAACAAGCGACGCCTCAAACATCTGCGCACCGATCTCATCGCGTACCTTGACGGTTATCTTGACGAAATCGCAGTCGGGCATTTCGTCTTGGGCGACATCCTGCAAAATACGAATTGCTTCCGCTCTGGCTTGTTCCCGGGATTCGAACAGCTGCCCGTCATCGTCGGGTACCGTGCCGTCACCGTTTTGAAGATCAAAATAGTACCGTTTCATTTTTCCTGCCGCGCTGGAACATCTGGCGTTTCAATGATTCCGCTTCATGGTGGTTCCTGCCCGCTGGCCGTGCTGGTGACGACGTGGTCGTTCAACGCACCGCAGGGCGAAGCGCCGATATGAAAAGCACCAGCAACGCCAAGGCGTTGAGGCCTGCGGCGATGGCATGCGAATACTCCCATTGGCGCCGCAGCAGCTCCCAGTTTTCAGGGAGGACAGTCCAGTTCCGGGTCGCCTGATTGATTGGATAGGTCAGCGTCCAGAAGGCAAACTGCGTGGCGCCGATGCTTAGAAAGGCGACAACAACCAAGCCGAAAGATGCGCTCGCTCGATAGAGCAGGATCGCCAGGGCGGCCGTGGAGAGCAATGCTCCCAGCACCACGATGCCGAACAGGCTCCATCCATCATAGGCGCGCTGCGCAGCCAGATAGTTTGGCCCGTCGAGCTTCATCTTGTTGAACATAGCGAAGAAATGCGCGGCGGCCGGAGCGAAAGCCAGGGCAACGAAAATGAAGCTGACCACTCTCAGACTATAGATTGCCATGTCGGTCTCCTCTCCGGAGACAGCTAGGGCAATCGCCAAGGTTGAAAAGGTCGCTTTAACGGCGGCTTCCGCCCGCGATCGTATGATCTCAGGCGGGGTCGTTTTTTAGCACTCACGCATCTATCTCGGAACATTTTTTTTGGGTGCTGGTTCTACCCAGTGAAGGGACGAACCTTACCCAGGGAGATTTCCCATGAAACGTGTTCTCATTACCAGCATGCTGGCCATCGGGCTCGGCTGTGGAACGGCGGCGGCTCAGACACAACAGACCGAAAGCCAATCTGGCGCAGACGCCAACTGCGCTTCCGGGCAGGCTGACTGCCAGAACGGCTCCAAGATGGGCGAGCAGGCCCAGGGCAAAGCCAAGCTGAAGACCGACGAGCAGGCTCAGGGCAAGGCCGGCACCACCACCGACCAGCAGGCCCAGGGCAAGGCCAAGCTGAAGACCGATGAGCAGGCTCAGGGCAAGGCCAGCACCACCACCGACCAGCAGGCCCAGGGCAAAGCCAAGCTGAAGACTGACGAGCAGGCTCAGGGCAAGGCCGGCACCACCACCGACCAGCAGGCCCAGGGCAAAGCCAAGCTGAAGACTGACGAGCAGGCTCAGGGCAAGGCCGGCACCACCACCGACCAGCAGGCCCAGGGCAAGACCAAGATGCAGACCGACGAGCAGGCTCAGGGCAAGGCCGGCACCACCACCGACCAGCAGGCCCAGGGCAAGACCAAGATGCAGACCGACGAGCAGGCTCAGGGCAAGGCCGGCACCACCACCGACCAGCAGGCCCAGGGCAAGGCCTCGACACAGGATACGACGTCGACCGGTTCCATCAACAACGTGACGGTGGAGCAGAAAACCCAAGTCACTCAGATTATCCGGGAGACGAAGGTCGAGCCTGTGTCCAATGTCAATTTTGACATCAGCGTCGGCGTCGAAGTTCCGCGGCACAAGGTCAGGCTGCATCGGCTGCCGGCTCGTATCGTCAAGATCGTTCCCGCTTACGAAAGCTACGAGTATTTCGTGCTTGCGGACGGTCGGATCGTCATCGTTGATCCGGATACGTTCAAGATCGTGCTGATTTTGACCTGATATGTCCGACGAGTGGTCCGCCCTCCAGAGGGCGGACCGTCATTGCCGGACTGCTATGGATTCAAAGCAACTCCGAAGAGAACCGCAAGCGGCAGGTGATACAATCTGCCACCGCATGGCGGACTCGGCTAGAGACGCCCGAGCACGACCAGGATTATGACTATAAGCAGCAGAAGACCGAGGCCGCCGCCCCCGTAATAGCCGGTGCCGTAGAATGGCCCGCCGCCAAGTCCACTAAAGCCGCCAAGCAATGCGATAATCAGAATGATGATAAGAATTGTGCCGAGACCCATGACTTGCTCTCCTGTTTGCGGCTTCGCGCCGTGTAGACGGAGCGGCGGTCGCCGGCTGATGAGAATATGAACTCGCTACAAGCCTTCCTGTTCCCGATTGAGACCTCATCGACGCTGCAAGGTCTGGCCGCTCAAAGTTGTTTAGGCGAACAAAGGTCATCCCGAGACGCCCGAATAGCCCTGGTCTTTCAGCAATCCAGCGAGATGGGCGGCGTTTGAGGCTGCCATTTCGATCGCACCCGAGACTTTTTCCGGAGTTGCCGGCAGGTCGACATAGTTGACGTCCTCCATCGCCTCGCCAACCCAGTAGACCCCGCCATTGGCCGGGATGGTGAAGCCGACATCGTTCAATGCCTGAAAGCATTCCGCGTGGCAGTGATGCGCACCGTCCTCATTGCCGACGATGGCCACCAGGGCCACCTTTCCTGCTGCCGGCATTCGCCCTCTGTCATCCGTCTCCTCGAGAAAGGCATCCATCCGCTCCAGGACGCGCTTGGCCACACTCGAGGGCTGGCCAAGCCAGATCGGAAGCCCGAGCACGAAGATGTCGGCCGCCAGTATCTTCTTTCTGAGTTTCGGCCAATCGTCGCCCTCGCCCATGTCGGAGAGCACGCCGGGCTTGATATCGTGGCTGAGCGCACGCACGATCTCGCCCTTCACATCGTATTGCATCAACGCCGCCAGGACATCGGCGAGCAACCGATCGGTGGAGGATTTTTCCCTGTCGTTCGAAGCTTTGAGCGAGCAATTGAGTGCGAAGGCCGTAAGCGGCATGTGAATCTCCCTGCATTGTCCTAATTGCAAACCGCCGCGACGACTTCGCGACTGCCCATTCGCCCGTTGCGGGATCGCCCGGCATTCTAACGCCAGGGTTAAATGCTTGTTCCGCAGGCGGACCAACAGGGCCGATGGATGGCCCCCTCCTCCCACTTGGTGACGGTCGAGCCGGCTCAGAAAGCGGGCTGGGTCCTTGAGCACAGACGTTGGAGAACGGACAGCGGCGAGCGACGCAGACCGAACTGGTGGAGCAACCTATTCGTTCGCTCTTCGTTTTCTTCTGAGTTCCCGAAAATGGATAGACGATGCTCGTCCAGACCCTCGAAGCAGGCGATATGCAGCTGGCGGTATCCACGGCCGGCGATCCGCGCCGACCGGCCTTGATCCTTCTGCACGGCTGGCCCCATTCCCGGAAAATCTATGATGGCGTGATCGATGAACTCGGCACACGGTACTTTACGCTGGCTTTCGATCTTCCGGAGATCGGTGAATCGCGTGGCACTCCGCCGTCGGCGGAAAAGAAGGTTCTTGCCGGTATTGTGATTTCAGCCGCCGAGGCGCTTGGGGCCAAATCCATCGTCGTCGCAGGCTTCGATGTGGGCGGCATGATTGCCTTCGCTGCTGCTCGCCATCATGGCGGTCGCATCGTCGGCGCGGTGCCGATGAATACGGTTATCCCCGGCCTTCATCCATGGACGAAGGTAGTCGCAAACCCGGGCATCTGGCACTTTGCGTTTCATGCGGTGCCTGAGTTACCGGAGTTGCTGGTGACGGGCCATCAACGCGCCTACTTCGATTTTTTCTTCGATCTGCTCGCCGGCCGTCCCGAAGCATTGACCAATGAAATGCGGGAGACGTTGACGCAGGCCTATGCGAGGCCGGAGGCACTTAAGGCCGGCTTTGATTGGTATCGCGCGTTCAAGCAGGATGCCGAGGCCAATGCCCCGGCGCGCATCGAAGTTCCGATCCTCTATATCCGCGGCGACGCGGATTTTGGATCGATTGACGATTACCTCGAAGGTCTGAGGATGTCTGGCGCAAAGAACCTGCAAGGTCACATGATCGCCAACTGCGGCGAATTCCTGCCGATCGAGGCACCGGCAGAATTCGTCAAGGCGCTGGTGGAATTCGCACCGAGATAGTGAAGCGATCAGCGTTATGCAGGTGCCTACTGGCTCGTGGAAGTTACGCGCCAGACCGTGTTCCCGACATCGTCGGCGATCAGCAGCGCGCCGGATTTGTCGACGGCAACGCCGACGGGCCGCCCGTGCGCCTTGTTGTCCTTGCCGAGGAAACCGGTGACGACGTCCTGCGGCTTGCCATCTGGATGACCGTCTTTAAACGGCACGAAAACGACCTTGTAGCCGTTGAAGCTCTTGCGGTTCCAGCTACCATGCTCGCCAACAAAGGCGCCGTTGCGATAGAGCTCCGGCAGGTTGGTTCCAGTGTAGAACGTCAAGCCCAGAGGTGCGACGTGGGAACTCAAGGCATAGTCGGGAGGGATCGCCTTGGCGACGAGGTCCGGCCGCTGCGGCATCACGCGCGGGTCGACATGCTGACCATAGTAGCTGTACGGCCAACCATAGAACGCGCCGTCCTTGACCGAGGTCATGTAGTCGGGAACCAGGTTAGGACCGAGCTCGTCGCGCTCGTTGATCACAGCCCACAGCGCGCCGCTCTGCGGCTCCCAACTCAGCCCGTTGGGATTGCGCAGGCCGCTCGCGAAAATACGATAGCGGCCAGTGGCCCTGTCGACTTCCCAGATGGCGGCCCGGTCCTTTTCCGCCTGGATGCCGTTCTCGGTGATGTTGCTGTTGGATCCGATGCCGACATACAGCCGAGACCCGTCGGGGCTGGCCACGAGAGACTTTGTCCAGTGGTGATCGATAGGTCCGCCGGGCAATGGCGTCAGCACGGCGCCCGGCGCGGTGATCTTGGTGTCGCCCGACGTGTAGGGATAACGCACGATGGCGTCGGTGTTGGCGACGTAGAGATCGTTGCCGACCAGGGCCACGCCAAAGGGCGAATTGAGATGATCGAGGAAGACCTCCTGGACATCGGGCAGACCATCGCCGTTCGTATCCCGCAGCAGGGTGATACGGTTGCTTCCTTCGGTGCCGCCGCCCGAGGTCGCCATCGACTCGATCCAGCCCATGATCAGGTCTTTCGGCCGCTTGATCGCGGCACCGGGCGGCGCCACGGATTCGACCACCAGAACGTCACCATTCGGCAATGTGTAAAGCGAGCGCGGATGCCTCAAGCCCTTGGCAAAGGCCTGGATTTGCAAACCCTTGGCGACGGTCGGCTTCTCGTCTTGTTTCCAACCGACGACCGACGCGACATGCATGGGCGGCACCAGATACTGAATAGGTTCAGGCAGCGTCGGGTTTGCTCCGACCTGATCGGTGGGATCCGGTTCGTTATCGCTGCATGCGGGCAGCGCCAAAATCGATCCGAACAGCAGACCGAGGCTCGCGATACGCCGGATATGTCTGGCGGAGACATTCATTCGACCACCTCCACTTGAGTGTGGCCGGAACTCCATCCCAGCAGTCCCAGCAAGAGGATAACGATCACGGCGACGGCGGACAGGATGAGCCCCGTCGGCACGACCGAGGTCCAGGCATCACGGCTGTGCACCAGTGCGTTGAAGAGCGATATGACGAGCACGACGAGGCTGCCAAGGAGATATGGCCATGCAGGCCCGGCTTGACGGGCAAGTCGGCCGGTAGACAAATCGACAAGTGCTGCAAGGACCGCGAGCACGCCTACAACCAGGCCGGCAAGGAGCAGCCAGGCGGAAAAATCTGCCCACATTATTTCAGCGCTTCGCCAATAGGCAACGTCGGTCAGCAATGTGCCGACGAAACATGCGTTTGCGACCGCCATCGGCGTTTTATGGAACGGACGCCTGGCTGCCACCAACACGGATCGGGCACGGGCCATGGACATTCTCCACCTTTGAAGCTGTACCTGTCCTCCAAACCAACTTGTGGTTGGGAGGTTCCCGGAACCGTTTTGCGTTCAAGAACTCGTGATGGCGCTGGCAATGCCTCAGAACGGCTCGGCGCGCGATGCTCATGCGGAGTTGGCGCGCAATGTCCTCAAGGTGATCGAGTAGCGGTGCAGGTCAACCGCCGGAATGCTGTGCTCCCATTCCATGCGCGATGGTCCGGTCATGAGATACGCCGACCTTGGTTCGACGACGATGGTCCGGCGGTCCCATTTGGTGCCATTCTTCCGCCGGAGCCGGAAGCTGCAAGGCGCCAGCAACGAAACACCCGCAACGTCTTCGAAATGAGGCTTGTCTCGATGCCAGCCGATGCCGGCGCCGGGCCGGTATTCGTTGATCAACACTTGCGCGAAGGCGTTGGCGGGCCGGCCTGCCAACGCTGCGATCTTGTCGCGCAGGGACAGCAGGAAGTCAGGGATCGGCGGCGCCTCGACGACCTGGCGTCTGTCGTAGTCGTAACGCAGGCCAAAACCGACGACGCGCCGGTTTGCCAGATGGCCATGGAAATCGAACGCCTCGAACGGAAGGCCTTCCAGATGCCGGGCGAGTTCCGTTTCTTCTTGCGCCGTGATCAACTCGGGCTGATAGAAGAAACCTTCCGGCAGGTCGTCGGCAGCACCAAAGAGATCGTGCTGAAGCCCGGATGAGCCGGAGTCGAGTGTTTTCGATTTGGGTGTCGCCATCCCAGCTAAGATGGTGAAGGCCAGCCCGCCTGGCAATATCGGAACCTGGCCAGCCAATCTGCACCCACCCTGCGGACGTCACCCCAACGACGGACAGGGCCTGCCAATTCGGACTTTATCGAGGGACTGTATTCAACTCAGGATTTCGCGAGCATGCCTTGAACGCGACCGAGGGAGTTGCGTGCATGTACGTACGGTTCTTACCAAACCGTGAGCCTTCGTTGCCAGTTGCTTGTCGGCAACTAGATTGGCAACGCGGCATCCCCAAAACATGCCGCAGTGGCCGGCGCGGGTTTAGGCAACGGTGTCTCACCGGCATCATCGCGCCGGCCACTCGAAATGTCCTGTTGTCGGCTCAGTGGCGGAGAAGCCTCCGTTGGCCCGGCGCGCTCAAACGAGAGGCCGCTCCTGCCTCGCGGGATGCTTCGAGCCCAAATCTCCGACCAGCCGGCGGTACTGGGTTTCGGGTGGACCGTAAGAATCTCGCGCCAACGTCATGAGACCGTCTCGATCGCGGATCGTAATCTCTCCGCGGCGCGCTCGGATATAACCATAACTTTCGATCATCTGGAGGCCGACGGTAACCCCCGGACGCCTCACACCAAGCATGATGGACAGAAATTCATGGGTTATCATAAGCCTGTCGCCGACAGTGCGGTCGCTGCACATCAAAAGCCATCTTGCCAGTCGAACTTCCAGGCTCTGCCGCGCGTTGATCGATGCCGTATAGCTTGTCTGAACATGGAAATATTGGACATAGCGCAACAGGAACGACCGCAATGTAGGGCTGTCCTCCAGGGCTTCGACGAAGGGGGCAGCCTCTATCCGGAGAGCCTCGCATGTCGACTGGACGTAACAATCAAAGTTGGCCTGGTCGTCCCCCATGACCAGGGCCGAACCGGTCATTCCTTCGAACCCGATGATTCCGACTTCGGCTTCGGTCGCAGGCGAAGTCCTCGCCACTACCGAGGCCAGCCCGCTTTCCAGAAAATAGACGGCTTCGATCTTCTGCCCCGCGGTCTCCAGCGGCGCGCGCAACTCAAGAAAAACACTCGCCAGATGCGGACGTAGCCGCGCGAAATCGTCCGCGCTCATCCGGCGAAGCAATTCGCTCTTGGCTTGCAGTGTCTGGTAATCCACGAGACTCTTTTCCCTTGGGCAAGAGCACTGGGATCTCTTAGCCGGCCGCGCCCGTCGAACGAGCGGACGGTAACGAACCATAGACTTCGTCTCGCGCAGCACTAGACGGGCGGGCGCGTTGGTATGAAACCGACAGTTACTGCTGAAGACTCGAAGGCCTTGTTGGCTGACTATCTTTCGCCAGCAAACGAGCCTCCCGCAGGATAGAGGCGCGATCGAACCCGAGGAGCGATATGATTTCGCGTATCTGTTGTTCAGTGGCGCCTGTATCCCGCGCCAGCGCGGTCATCGCGCCCACTGGCAGACCGGGGTGCTCGGGCTCCTTCGCCGTGCAACACCATGCCTCGTGATGGGCAAGAGCGATGGTCACTCCCAAGCGTCAGCGCCCCAACTGTGCTGCTGACGATTTCCTTTTGTACGCTTCCGTACGGAGCTTTGCGAGTCAATTCGGACGGAGGCTGAGTTGAGGCTTCTAGCGTCCTTGCGTCGTCCGTCCGTCGCCCCCGGAATTGTTCGGAACGATTGCTCGGCTGAGAGGTTCAAATAATTCCACCCAACAGGAGTCTCGAAAGATGGATCACACCAACCACGTACGCCTCACAAGCACCGAACTGACACCAGACATTCTCGAAGACGCCACGATTTACGACGCAGACGACAACAAAGTCGGCAGCGTTTCGCATGTGCACGGCTCAGGAGCCGCCAGTCAGGTCGTCATCGATGTCGGCGGCTTTCTCGGCATTGGCGCCAAGCCGGTGGCCGTTCCCGCAAGCCAGTTGGAATTCATGCGCGATGAAGACGGCGACGTTCACGCGGTGACGAACTGGACCAAGGATCAGCTCAAGAGCATGCCCGAGCATCACGATGCATGATTTCAAGGACTTCACCTTGAACGGGAGCGGCCACTCGGCCGCTCTCTCTTAGGCGCAACAGGGTGGACAGACGATGCGGCGCGAAACCGGAGCCTGCTTCTGCGGAGGGATCGCCGCAGCCCTGGACGGAGAGCCTTTCTGGATATGCTACGATCACGACGACGATTGCCGCCGGGCCATCGGAAGTCCGCTGACGATCTGGGTTGGTTACCGGCCGAAGCAATTTCAGCTCCTTAGAGGGACGCCGAAGGCCTTTTCCCAAACGCCAGGCGTCACCCGCACGTTCTGCCCAGACTGTGGAAGCTCGATAGGCTATAGCGACGAAGGCCTGCCGGACGAGTTCTATGTGACGATCGGCTTCTTTGACAACCCTGAAGGGTTTCGGCCGCAAGCCCATGCCTATTGGGACCTGAGGCTGCCGTGGATCGAGTTTGATGACAGCCTGCCACGCATCGACCGATATTCAAGGAAGCGCGACCCGAAGTTCGGCAACCCGCGCGACCGGTAGTCGCGGTGCGTGACGCCAGGATATCGGCGGAACCTGACGATCGCTAACGGGTTATTCGGGCAGACCTGTCGGGTGCGACCATGCCATCGACCGTGATCCGAAATGCGCAATACGATCCCGCCACCAGGATCCTGTCGGTCTGGTTTGTGCCGAGCGGCAGACGCTACGAATATGAGGATGTTGCACCGGCAACTTATGCCGCTTTCACCAAAGCTTCCTCAAAAGGCCGCTTCTTCAATGAGTTCATCCGCGACCGCCATCGGTACCGCCGCGTGGCGTGACAAGTTTGGACATGAGCAGGCGATGCACGGAACCTGACCGGCATCGTCTCGTTGACGTCTCGTCGTCGAAGCAAGCCAGGCAACGACAGTGTTCATCTGGACATGCTCAGGTGTTCGCACCGGCAAAGATCGATCGGAAAAGGCTTCAAGGGAGTTCAAGAGCCATGACGGCCAAGAAGCAGAAGACCGAAAGCAAGGACAAGAAGGCATTGCGCTTGGCAGAGACCACCGACGTCTCACCCAAGCAGGCCAAGGAGCTCATGCAAAAGCATGGCAAGGACAACCCCAAGGTCGAGAAGGAAGCCAGAAACTTCAAGGCGGAAGGATAGGATCCGCATGAGGCGACCTGTATGGCCCCTGCAGGTGATCGGCCAGGCAATTCGGGATTAAGGGGGTGCCCCGGCCTTTTCGGCCGCGAGCGCAAAAGGAAAGCGCAGCACCAGGTTGCGGTTCTCGTCAAAAATCTCGAAGGTCAATCCGGTACGCAGCGGCCTGCCATGCAGCAGCTCTTCGGCAAGGATTTCCTTCGCCGACGCCATCGCGTTTTCCTCAGCGCTCGCGAGATCAGAAAATTCCTGGCCCTCGGGATCCTCCTGCAAGCTTCCGCTCTCATCTCGAAGGTCGAAAAAGTACCTGGACATGCCGACTGAACTCCTGCTCATCGCGACGGTAGCATCGGAAGCGCCAGCCTCAGACTTCAGTGCCTGATGTCCCCGGATTGTCGAAGAGCACAGCGAGGCCATGCTCGATGGCGCAGGCCGCTATCAGATCATCGAAGGCCTTTCCGGAAAGCGGGCAACTTGGCATCACCTCTCGAATTGCGGTCCCGGCCTTGGCGGTAGAGATCACATCGTGGCGTTTCTTGCGTGTCTCGACATATTGCTCGACCAGGATTTTCAGGCGCCTCACCGCAACGTCGTCCGTAAACATGGATTCCTCAGCCAATGCCTGAAGTAAGGCTGTCGGCCTGATCATCGGCCGACGATCTCGGGGTTAGCCGGGATTGCTCGCACAATATTTCTATGGGCAGTTGGTTCCCCCGACCGCTTGCTTGGTAATTTTCGTACAGGGAATACCCTTGCCCGCGCTTTCATCGGGCCGAATCGACAGCCGATTTTCCGATGCCGAGGCGAGCGTTCAGGCTTGCATCACCATGCGGCTGTGACGTGCAACGACACTTTCCTCATCGGTCGCAATCACCCGTACTTCCACCTTGCTCTCGGGACGACTGAGGATCTCGGCGTGGGTGTTGTTGGCGCGATCTTCAAGCACCACGCCAAGCCAGGTCAATTTTTCGCATATGGCCTTGCGGATGGTCGCGGACCGTTCGCCGATGCCGGCGGTGAACACCAGGCATTCAAGGCCACCCATCGTGTTTGCAAGCGCCGCGGCCTCTCTCGCGGCGCGAAAGGCGAAAAGCGCCATCGCCTCTTGCGCGCGAGGATCATTGCTCGCTTCGAGCGTCCTCATGTCGCCGGAAATACCGGATACGCCGAGCAGGCCCGACTTCTCGTAGAGCATCGCCTGCAGTTCTTCCGCCGCGATGCCTCTTTCCAGCAGGAAATACAACAGCACGCCGGGATCGATGGCGCCGCACCGCGTGCCCATGACGAGGCCATCCAGGGCCGAAAAACCCATCGTGGTATCGATGCTTTTGCCCCCGTGCAGGGCGCAAAGACTTGCCCCATTGCCGAGATGGGCGACGATCGTGTGTTTCGCCGCGAAAATTGGCGATATCTCGCTGAGCCGCCCGGCGATGTATTCATAGGAGAGACCGTGGAACCCGTAGCGGCGCAAGCCTTGCTCTTCATACTGGCGCGGAAGGGCAAAGCGCCGCACGAGCGGATCGATCGTCTGGTGGAAAGCGGTGTCGAAACAGCCAACCTGTGGCAGGTCCGGTTGCAAGGCGGCTATTGCACGGACGGGCGCGAGACTGCGAGGCTGATGCAGCGGAGCAAGCGGCGTAAGTTTGTCGATGGCGTCGATGATGTCTGGGGTCAGACGGACAGGTTCGATGAACTCGCTTCCGCCATGCACGATGCGATGGCCGGCGCAGATCAGGTTTCTTTCCCCAATTTCGCCCTGCACCCAATTCAGCATCTCGCCTATGGCCGCGTCACGCCGCTTGTCGGCGGTGAGCGGCCGATCGCACTGCACCGTTCCGTCGGCCGCTTTTGCGCGCAGTGTGGGTTTGTCGCCCAGGTCCAGCGTGCCGCGTGAAACGAGTTGCATATCCCGTGATGAGACAAGATCGTAAAGCGCGAACTTGATGCTGGACGAGCCGGCATTCAGCGCCAGGATCGACCGACGCATCATTGGCGCCCCTTTGTCGCGGCTTTGTCGGGCCAGCTCCATTTCTGGATTTCGGGCATGTCTTCGCCGTGCTCGCGCACATAGGCCTTGTGCTTCGCCAACCTGCCGTGGAGTTCGCCGGCAAGCCCTTCGGCCCTTTCGGCCAGTCCCGGCACGCGTTCGATGGCGGCGAGCGCGAGATGGTAGCGGTCGAGTTCATTGAGCACCACCATGTCGAATGGCGTCGTCGTGGTGCCCTCCTCGCGGAAGCCATGCACATGCATGTTGTCATGGTTGGCGCGGCGGTATGTCAGGCGATGAATGAGATAGGGATAGCCGTGATAGGCGAAGATGACGGGCCGTGTTTTCGTGAACAACGCGTCGAAGTCCCCGTCGGGCAGGCCGTGCGGATGCTCCGTGTTCGACTGCAATGTCATCAGGTCGACAACATTGACGACGCGGATTTTCAGGTCGGGGATCGCGGAGCGCAGAATGTCTGTCGCGGCCAGTGTTTCCAGGGTCGGCACATCCCCGGCGCAGGCCATGACCACATCGGGCTCCTCGTGCTGAGCAACCGTGCCGGCCCATTCCCAGATGCCCGCTCCAGCTTTGCAATGCGCTCCGGCTTCTTCAATGGACAGCCATTGCGGTCCCGGCTGCTTGCCGGCGGTGATGACATTGATGCGGTTATAGGTTCTCAGGCAATGATCGGTGATCCACAACAGGGTGTTGGCGTCCGGCGGGAAATAGAGCCTTACCGTGTCGGCCTTCTTGTTGGCGACCAGATCGGCAAAGCCCGGATCCTGATGGCTGAAACCATTGTGATCCTGCCGCCAGACATGCGAGGTCAAAAGGTAATTGAGCGAGGCGATCGGCTTGCGCCAAGCGAGCTCGCCGGAGGTCTTCAGCCATTTGGCATGCTGGTTGACCATCGAATCGACGATATGAATGAAGGCCTCATAGCATGAAAACAGGCCATGGCGGCCGGTGAGCAGATAGCCTTCAAGCCAGCCCTGGCAGAGATGCTCGCTCAGCACTTCCATGACGCGACCATCACGGGAAAGATGGACGTCATAGGGCTCGATGCGCTCCATCCAGATCCGATCGGTGACCTCGAACACGTCGTCGAGGCGGTTGGAGGATGTCTCGTCCGGCCCCATCAGGCGGAAGTTTCGCGCCTCGGCATTGAGGCGGAACACCTCGCGAAGATAGCTTCCGCAAATCCGCGTCGCCTCGGCAATGACGCCACCTGGACGCGGCACTTCCAGCGCCAGGCTTTTCCAATCTGGAAGCATCAGATCGCGCTTCAGCAGGCCACCATTTGCGTACGGGCTTGCGCCCATGCGCCTTGTCCCTGTCGGGGCAAGTGCCGCAAGCTCCGGCAACAGGTGCCCGCTTTCGTCGAACAGCTCTCCCGGTTCGTAGCTTCGCATCCAGTTTTCGAGGATCTTGCGGTGCTCCTCATTCCCTCGAGCGTTCGATACCGGCACTTGATGCGAGCGCCAGAAACCCTCGACCTTATCGCCATCGACCTCCTTCGGCCCGGTCCATCCCTTGGGGCTGCGCAGCACGATCATCGGCCATTTCGGGCGTTGACCATGCCATCCCGGAGCCCGTGCCTGCTCCTGAATGGAACGGATGCGATCGAGCACCGTGTCGAGCGTCGCGGCCATGGACCGGTGCATGGCAAGCGGCTCGTGGCCTTCGACGAAGAACGGTTCGTAGCCATAGCCGGCGAAAAGGTCTCGCAATTCCTGATCGTCCATGCGGCCGAGGATCGTCGGATTGGCGATCTTGTAGCCGTTTAGATGCAGGATCGGCAGGACGGCGCCATCCGACGCTGGGTTCAGGAACTTGTTGGAATGCCATGCCGCCGCCAGCGGACCGGTCTCGGCTTCGCCGTCACCAACGACGCAGGCAACCACCAGACCCGGATTGTCGAAGGCCGCACCGAAGGCATGAACCAATGCATATCCCAATTCGCCGCCCTCATGGATGGAGCCTGGCGTCTCGGGCGCGGCATGGCTTGGCACGCCACCGGGAAAGGAAAACTGCCGGAACAGTTTCCTGAGGCCGTCTTCGCCCTGCCCGATATCGGGATAGATCTCGCTATAGGTGCCCTCGAGCCATGTGTTGGCGACCATTGCGGGACCGCCATGGCCCGGGCCGCAGATAAACAGAACATCGAGGTCGCGTTCGCGGATAACGCGGTTCAGATGCAGGTAGAGAAAATTCAGGCCCGGCGTCGTGCCCCAATGGCCAAGTAACCGAGGCTTGACGTGCTCGGCCTTCAACGGTTCGCGCAGCAGCGGATTGTCGAGCAGATAGATCTGGCCGACCGAGATGTAATTCGCGGCGCGCCAGTAACGGTCCATGAGGTCGATCCGTTCGTGGCCGATAGCCTGCGGCGTCGTGGCAGCCTTGTCGTTCATCGACATCTCCAGCTTTCGGTTCGCTGGTGATAACTGGGGCATCTTTGCGCTTGAGCAACCCCCGACTGCCGCCGTCCGGGACAGTGTCGCGACCCGAGCGGCCAAGAGACCGGTCGCTATCCCGCTGGAGCGAGCGGCTCTGTCCGCAAATAGGCGGGAACCTTGAAGTCCTCCAGCGGTTAGAAACTGGAATCGCGAAGGCCAGGTTCAAGGCAGCTACCGCGAAGGACAACCTCGAAGCGTTGCACCAAAGGGAGCTAAAAAATGCTCGATCTTCCTCGTGCCCGTGATCGAATGGTCAATATCCACGTCGGCCGGCGTGGCATCCATGACCGTGAAATTCTGCAGGCGATGCGCGAAGTTCCACGCGAGGCCTTCGTAGAACCCGGTTTCGAGGAATTTGCTTATGAAGACACGCCGCTGCCGATCGCCGACGGCCAGACCATATCGCAACCCTACATCGTCGCATTCATGATCGAAATGGCGGACGTCAAACCGGGTGACCACGTGCTCGAAATCGGCACCGGCTCGGGTTACGCCGCCGCGGTGATGAGCCGGATCGTCGAACAGGTCTACACCATAGAGCGTCATCCCGGTTTGGCAGAAACGGCGAAACGGCGGTTTGAAAAACTCGGCTATCGAAACATCGAGGTCCGGACAGGCGATGGCACCAAGGGCTGGCCGCAGGCGGCGCCGTTCGATGCCATCGTGGTGACAGCCAGCGGTCCCGGCGCACCGCTCGCCCTTCAGGAGCAACTCGATGTCGGCGGCAGGCTCGTCATTCCGGTCGGCGACGACCCCGATCTGCAACGCCTGCTCAAAGTCACCCGGACAGGTGCCGCAACCTACAGCGAGGAGGATTTCGGCGGCGTGCGCTTCGTCCCTCTCATCGGCGAGCAGGGTTGGTCGGAAAACGGCACCGTCACCAAGGTCGGTCGTCCACTTCGACATCCGCATCCGATCAGCCTGCCCGATATGATCGCGGCCGCGGCTGAACCGCTGCCCGATTTCGACGATCCGGCCTTCGGCGCATTGTTCGATCGGTTCGCCGACCGGCGCGTCGTTCTGCTTGGCGAGGCAAGCCATGGCACGTCCGAGTTCTACAGGGCGCGCGCGGCGATCACCCGCAGGCTTATCGAACGGCACGGCTTCACCATCGTCGCGGTCGAGGCGGACTGGCCCGATGCGGCGGCGATCGACCGCTACGTTCGCCATCGTCGGCCGCGAACAGGCGCCGGTGCGCCATTCCAGCGGTTTCCGACGTGGATGTGGCGCAACACCGATGTCGCGGCCTTCTCCGACTGGATGCGCCGTCGCAACGAGAAGCTAGAACCTTCGGAGCAAGCAGGGTTCTACGGCCTGGACATCTACAATATGAGCGGGTCCATAGGCGCGGTCCTCGACTATCTCGACCGGGTCGATCCCCAGGCAGCCAAGATCGCACGCGAACGGTATGGTTGCCTGACGCCCTGGCAACACGAACCGTCTACCTACGGCCGTGCGGTGCTCACCGCCGGCTATAAAAAATGCGAGAAAGCCGTGCTGGAACAATGCCGGGACTTGCTCGCCAGACAACTCGATTATGCAAAACAGGACGGAACCGACTTTCTCGACGCCAGTCAGAATGCCCGGCTGATCGCGTCCGCCGAACACTACTACCGGATCATGTACTATGGCGGTGCGGAGTCCTGGAACCTGCGCGACACCCATATGTTCGAGACCTTGGAACATTTGTTGGACGCCGGCGGCCCCAACTCCAAGGCGGTGGTGTGGGCGCACAATTCCCATATCGGCGATGCCCGCTTTACCGAGATGGGTGTCGTCAGGGACGAACTGAACATCGGTCAGCTCTGCCGGCAGCGTTTCGGCGATGAGGCAGCGCTAGTCGGTATGGGCACGCATTCCGGCACTGTAGCGGCCGCAAGCGACTGGGATGGCGAAATGGAGGTGAAGCAGGTTCGCGCGTCGCACGCCGACAGCTACGAACGGCTTTGCCACGATTCTCTCGTGTCGCGGTTCCTGCTCGACCTCGGGCGCGACAAGACGCTGCGTGAGCGGCTGCTGGAACGCAGGCTGGAGCGATTCATCGGGGTAATCTACCGGCCGGAAACCGAGCTGGGCAGCCACTATGCGGACGCTTCCCTGCCCCAGCAGTTCGACGCGTTCCTATGGTTCGACAAAACCGCGGCAGTGACGCCGCTTGGCCCGGAGCATGCAAGAACCGGCGTTCCCGACACCTATCCATTCGGGCTCTAACCGGCGCGCGCGGCGAGCCGATGAAGCAGAGCCCTGGAACCGGAACGGCCCATCTGGCTTGCTTTTTTAAACTGAAATCCCGTCGAAGGAGTTTTCTCATGACCGGAACCAAACATCCGAAATGGAAAAAACCGAGCGATGCCGACTTGGCGAACAATCCTGGTATCGGGACTTCCAAGGGAACGATCAAGGAAGGCGAAGAGTTCGAGCTTGAAGGCGAGAACACGGTCGAAGGTGATGTCGAGAACGACACGACCGCTGCTGGCGGGATCGATCCAAGACAAAAGATGCGGACCAACAAATAGCATGCCGTTGGCATCGCTGCGATCAACTTCCCCGGAAGGAGTGAACCATGCCACTTGCCCTCAGCAGCGCCGCCTTTGCCGAAGGCGGACCAATTCCCGAAAGATATACACGAGACGGCAAAAACGTATCGCCGCCGCTGAAATGGTCTGGAGTACCGGACGACGCCAAAAGCCTCGTTCTCGTCGTTCAGGATCCTGATGCGCCGAGCGGAACGTTTGGTCATTGGGCGGTATTCAACATCTCCGCGGAGACAAGGGAACTTCCCGAGGCGGAAAGCGGCAAGCCAGGTCCCGGTGCCCTTAGGCAAGCAACAAATGATTTTGGCAACGCCTATTACGACGGCCCTGAACCCCCGGTCGGACATGGCGTCCACCATTACCATTTCCGGCTGGCCGCGCTCGACACGCCGAGCCTTGCCATTCCGGCCAGCGCAGGCGTCGAGCGCATCTGGCGGGAGGCGCAGAAACACTCGCTCGAGCAGGCAGAACTCATCGGAACCTACGAACGCAATCCGTAAGTTGATGACCGAGGTGGCATTACCCTGCTGCTGCGCGGAACGGTTCTCCTCCTTGCCGGTTGTCTGGGAAAGGAGATGCCGCCATGTTTGGAGATATCATGTGGTTGGTCGTCGTTGCCGGCGGCCCATTGTTGCTGATCGTGCTGTTGGCCTATGCAGTTATCGCACGCCGCCGGCGTGGGCCCGCCGAACGAAGGGAAAGCGACCGGGCGACCGACCGGCTATACCAGGACAAGCGTTGATCCGCATCGCAAGATATCCGATCGGAAGACATCCAATCGGCAAGACATCCAATCGGCAAGACAGGGGATCGTAAGCCGCAGCGGGCGACGACGATCCCCAACTGGGTCAGCGCATTATCCTTTGCCGCAACCACGCAAAGAACCTGCCGCTGACGGCTGAGCGGACTCGCGTCGCAGCCCAGCGCGCTTTCATGGTTGAGCCGACGTGGCAATCGCAGACGATGTCGTGCAACTGCCAGTCGTTCAGCTCGAAAAAGCGCTTTGCCTCGCCGTAGGTATCGTCTTTCAAACCCGATGCGCGCAGCACTGGATCTTCGAAAGCAACCGAAATTGCGGTTCCCTCGCCCCGCATCATTGCACGTGCTTCGGGGTGCAGATGTTCGGTGCCTGCAAACGCGCCAAGGCATCGCTCGGGATTACGCTCCAGCAGTTCAGCCCAGCGCTCTATGCGCTGATTTCGTGTCATTGCGGAATATGCAGCCGACGATTCAATCTTGGCGACGGCATGCAGTTGGTCGAGTGTTTGATGTTTCATGGCCAGCTCCTGTTGAGGCAGCGAAGCGCCCACGCCTTCAAGGGAATTACCGCGCCGTAATGCTTCGACAAGAGCGCCAGGCTGGAGAATTCGACACAACCGGATTGGGCCGGCGGGATCATAAACACACGTTCTGCGTTCATTGGCGGGGGCTGCTTGTGACAAACCGCTGATCCGCGACGGGATGCATCCATGTTCATCCAGCCAATCGACTATTTCCTTGCCGTCTGGTTCGCTCTTGCCGCCGCCTCGACGCTCTATGTCGGCTTCGATCAATACCGCAACAATCCCGAACCGGTGGTGATGAAATGGGGTTTCATCCTGGTGACCCTCTATATGGGTCCATTGGGGCTGCTGCTTTATGTGCTTGCAGACAAGGAGCCACGACCGGGCGAGCATGAAGACTTCACCAGGCCGCTATGGAAGCAAGGCGTCGGTTCGACCATCCACTGCGTTGCCGGCGATGCAACCGGCATCATTCTCGCGGCGGTCATCACGGCAACGCTTGGCCTGCCGATGTGGCTCGACCTCATCGTCGAATATCTGGCGGGTTTCGCCTTCGGCCTGTTCATCTTCCAGTCGCTGTTCATGAAATCGATGATGGGCGGCACCTACTGGGAGAATGTGCGCAAGAGCTTCCTGCCCGAGTTCATCTCGATGAATTTCATGATGGCCGGCATGGCGCCCGTCATGAGCTTCCTGATGATGGGGCGCGACATGCGCGCGATGGAGCCGACCGAGTTCTTGTTCTGGGGCGTGATGTCGATCGGCGTCATTGCCGGCTTCACGCTTGCCTATCCCGCCAATGTCTGGCTGGTCGCTCGCGGACTGAAGCACGGGTTGATGACGCAGCGCCCGCAGGCGGCCGAAATGAGCAGTCGAGAGCCGACCGCCCAGCAACAGCACGCTACGCATCATGCCCGCGCCGGCGATGATCGACGACAAGGCCACGCCAACACATCCCACAAACCCAAACGCAACGGCCATCAGATGGAGACGGACGCCACGACGCCGCAGATAGCAGCCCTCGGCATGGTCTCGGTGCTGGCGCTGGCGATTGGCATGGCCGCACCGGCGAACTGGCTGAACCTGACGCTTTCGGCACGTGACGTCGGCGGGGCGATCATGCCGCAAGGCATGATCATGGGCCGCGACACGCCGGCGGAAGCCATGCGTGACATGGCTGCAACCGATCCGCATCGCGTCACGGCATCCTATGGCCTTGCCGCCAAAGGCGACCAGGAACTGCCATTCCGCCTGGAGAACGGCGTCAAGGTGTTCGACCTCAGGCCCTCAGTGGTCCGCTGGCAGATCCTGCCCAATGTCGCGGTCGACGCCTATGCCTACAACGGCCAGATCCCCGGTCCGCGCATCCACATTCGCCAGGGCGATAAGGTTCGCATCGACGTCACCAATGACCTGCCTGAGGAGACCACGGTGCATTGGCACGGCATGATCCTGCCGAACCAGATGGATGGGCCCGCCGAGATCACCCAGCCGCCGATCGAGCCTGGGCAATCCTATTCCTACGAATTCACCGCGACCCAGCACGGGACCTATTTCTATCATCCGCATGCCAAGCCGGACCGTACCCAGGCGCTGGGGCTCTATGGGGCGCTGATCATCGACCCTGCCAATCCCGCCGACGAGGTTCAGGCTGACCACGACTATGTGATCGAACTTCAGGAATGGCTGGTGCGCGATGGACTGACCTACCCTTCGATGCCGATGGAAGGCGGTATGCCGAACTTCTTCACCATCAACGGCAAGGCCTATCCCGCAACCGACGCCATCCCCATGAAGGTGGGCGAGACGCTGAAGGTGCGTTTCATCGGCACCAATAATGGCTTCGTCCATCCCATGCATATCCATGGCGGACCCTTCGAGGTCGTCGCTCGTGACGGTGAGACGCTTCCTCCCTCGGCGCGCTTTCTGGCCGATACGATCAATGTCGGGCCAGGACAGCGCTATGACGTCGTCTGGAAGGCACGGCGTCCCGGCAAGTGGCTCATCCATTGCCACATCCCGCATCACACGACGAACAACAATGTCGAGGAAAAGGGCGGCGGCGGGCTGATGGTCGTGATCGACGTCGGTTAGATCTGCCACCCCCCTGTGGATTTACCTGTGTCATCCGGGGGCGCATTGTTGCGCGCTACTTCTTGATAATGGTTCCGTTGCGCAAGTCGAAAGCTTCGGTACCGCGAGCCTGGCGGTAGAAATCATCCTGCAATTCACCCCATTCGCCGAGAAAGGCGCCGCAATTGCTGCAATGAATTGGCGTCGACTCGTTGGCGTCGTCGGGAATGTCCATTTGGATGGTCCCACAAGCCTTGCAATCGAGTTTGTCGTCCAGCCGTCGTCCCATTTCCCAATGATTGCGCATTTTCGACCATGAGCCAATTGTCGATTTCGTACCAAATCGCATCGACCATGGCTCATCGGTCAATCGCGAGAGTCAAAAAGGACGGCCAGACCCAGTTCCCGTGCCAGCTCGATGATCGTCTCCATCAATTCATCATCTGTATCCTGCAAATAAGGCGCGTCCCTGCGAGCGGCCTCTATCGCCGCTTTGACCGAAACGATGTCGCCGTATCGCGCACTTCGAAGCTCTTCTGCCAGAAACGCCTTGGCGGTACCGACAGGTCTTATTGCCCATCTGGCGATGCTCATGCGGCTCCCTCCCATGGTCACCTCAGCTTCATTTTGATCCTGTCCAAGGTGCAGATCAATCGATGGTACGATTCCGTACGGAGCTGCCCGACCGGTTGGAGACAGCCGTGTGACGAACGCCTTGGCCAGGGTTTTCGGCGTCTCTCTGGGGTGAGTTGGGGCGAAATCGCCCGGTGGGACCGGCCTTGCGGAACCATCGCTCAGCATGGGGGTTTCTTCAAAATCTCCCTCGAAGAATGCAAGGAGCGACCATGCGCATGTTGACGATAGCTGTCGCGCTTTCCGGGGCGGTCACCATTCAGCCCGTCTACGCCCAAACTATCGGACCGCAGCTTCCCCAGGTGACGCCACCGCAGGGCGAAGCGCAGCCGGAGCTGGCGCCGCCCGATCCAGGCTCTGCCGGTTTGAATTTCACCGGCGTCGCCATTGTCGCCGTCGAGGATTTGCCGGACGAAATCAAGGCGCAGGCCGATGCCGTGATTAACCAGACCAGCGCCGAAGATTTGCTTCGCCTGCAAAGCTCCGTCGATGCCTCACCTCAGGCGACGTCGGCTTTGAGAGCGAATGGGCTCAATTCCTCGCAGGTTGTCGCTGCAAACATAGATGGCGATGGCACGCTGACGCTGATCATTCAGACGACGACTTGAGGCATCGAACCATACGCATCACTGAATCGACGAAATGCAGTCGCGGAGAGCAGCAATGGTCGAAGCCGCCGTTCGCAACTTCACCATCAATTTCGGGCCACAGCATCCCTCCGCCCATGGTGTTCTTCGGTTGGTGCTCGAACTGGACGGCGAGATCGTCGAGCGTGCCGATCCGCATATTGGCTTGCTCCATCGAGGCACCGAAAAACTCATAGAGCACAAGAACTATTTGCAAGCGCTGCCCTATTTCGATCGGCTCGACTATGTCGCGCCGATGAACCAGGAGCATGCGTTCTGCCTCGCCGCCGAAAAACTGCTCGACATAACAGTTCCAAAGCGTGGGCAGCTTGTCCGTGTTCTTTTTTGCGAAATTGGCCGGCTTCTGTCGCATCTCCTCAATGTCACGACCCAGGCCATGGATATCGGCGCCCTGACGCCGCCGCTTTGGGGATTTGCGGAGCGCGAGAAGCTGATGGTCTTTTACGAGCGCGCCTCCGGCGCTCGCATGCATGCGAATTACTTCAGAATCGGCGGCGTGCACCAGGATTTGCCTGCGAAGCTTCTCGACGACATCTGGGCTTTCTGCGATCCGTTCCTCAAAGTCTGTGACAACCTCGACGATCTGCTCACCGGCAGCCGCATCTTCAAGCAGCGCAATGTCGATGTTGGTGTGATCGGGCTGGATGATGCCTGGCGCTGGGGGTTTTCCGGCGTGATGGTACGCGGATCGGGCGCGGCATGGGATTTGCGCAAGGCACAGCCATACGAATGTTACCCTGACATGGATTTCGACATCCCCGTCGGCAAGAACGGAGACTGCTATGACCGTTATCTCGTCCGTATGGAGGAGATGCGCCAGTCGGTGCGGATCATGAAGCAATGCCTGGAAAAACTGCGGTCACCCGAAGGCCAGGGGCCGGTCGCGATTCCGAACCAGAAGATCACGCCGCCGCGGCGCGCCACGATGAAACGCTCTATGGAAGCGACCATCCAGCATTTCAAACTTTATACCGAGGGGCATCGCGTGCCGGCGGGAGAAGTCTACGCCGCGGTTGAAGCGCCAAAGGGAGAATTCGGCGTTTATCTGGTTTCTGACGGGGGCAACGTCCCTTACCGGTGCAAAATACGTGCGCCATCTTTCGCCCATCTGCAGGCGATGGATTTCCTGTCTCGAGGGCACATGATCGCCGACGTTGCCGCGATCATCGGGTCGCTCGACATCGTGTTTGGCGAGATAGATCGTTAGTCCTCGGGAGGTTGCGCGCTTGCCCCGCGATGCAGAAACTCCCGTCTCATGCGTGGACGGGAGGCTCTTCATTCTCGTCGGGGTTGGGCAGCGGAGTCTCGTCCGGAAGCGTTTCCGGTTCGGGTTCCTCGATCGGCTCCGGCTTCCATGTTGGAGGCGGCACGGGCATATCGCGATTTGGGTCTGGCTGTCTTGGCTGTGGCATCTAACTATCTCCGTTCAGTCGGAACAACTCGTCCGCCGTGGCATGGTTCCTGGCAGAATCCAGCCATCGAGATCGTTGCGCCCTCAAGGCAGGCGCACGTTGGTCCGCCCACGGATGCCGGCGCAAAAGTTGCAGATCGTTCGGAACCGGTCGGATTTTCGAGCCGTTGTCGTCGAAATCGACCAAGGAGAAGCGTGATGAAGGACAAGTCAGGAGATATCGACCATACATTGCCGCAGGTCGCCATCGACGATCAGCAGGTGCGACAGCTGGCCGCCACGACCGATTTGCCGTCAAGGCAGGCACGCGAACTGGTGCGCCGTCACGGCAACGATCCCCGCAAGCTGGAAGAGTTGGCGAGGTCGATCAACGCCACCAACTGAGTCCAGGCCAATGGGCATCGACGGCGCAAGCCGTTGGCATCAGATTTCCAGCAAGGCGTAGGGGCGGCCGCCAGGCTTGGCCACATGCATGGCGACGTTGTAGACCTTGGCTCCGCCAGGCGTTTGGCCTTCGTAAGAACCGCGATGTGCATGACCGTGCACGACAGCACTGACCTGAAATCGATCGATCGTTTCGGCCAGACGTGAAGAGCCCAGAAACGGAAATATTTCCAGCGGTTCTCCCGCGACGGTGTCGGCAATCGGCGCGTAGTGAAGGATCACCAGCGTGCGCTTGGCCCGCACCTGGCGCATCGCATTTTCAAGTCGCATTGCCTCGTTCACGCTTTCCGCGACCATCGTCTTGATCGCCGGTTCCCCGAATGAGCCGAGCATGCGTGACCCGAAGCCGCCTATGAATCCCTTCACGCCGACAAAACCGACCTCCTCGATTTCGACTGTCTGCCCGTCGAGGAGGTGAACATGCGCCTGCCGCAGGATCTTCGTGACGTCTTCCACCGCACCGGACTCGTAGTCATGATTGCCGAGGACTGCCACAACCGGGATCGAGCAGTTGCGCAGATCCTCGGCCAGCATCTCCGCTTCACGAGGCTTGCCGAGATTGGTCAGATCTCCCGTGAGAACGAGAATGTCCGCTTCGCTCGATATCTCGCCGAAGAGGTCTCGATACGAGTTTTGCGCATCTTCCCGCACATGGAGATCCCCGACCGCGGCAACTTTGAGCGCGCGTGCGCCGTCCTTGGGCGCGCTGCTCTTGACGGGATCAGCCATCACGGAATTCTCCCACACCACCGACACCGGCGAAGCCCCATTCCTTGACGTCGATCTCGTAGTCGGTTTGCGAAAGCAGCCGCCCACGGCAGATCTTCATCCTTGGAGACGGCAATTGCCGTTGCTTGGCGAGGCGGTCGAGCAATTCATCGAGCAACCACGCCGGGATATGATCGCGCTCGCTCGGATAGATCCATCTGAAATTGATAAGCTGCATCAACAGAACCTCCCAATGAACCTCCAGATAAGAAAGCAGCCGGTGCCAATCGATCTGATCGCCCGCCTTGAGAATCGTATGAGCGATATCGGCGCCGTCGTGTCGCCCTCTGTCCTGGATAAAGCATTTGGACCAGATGAGTTCGGTCGGGCCGATGATCCGCACCCTGCTGCCCAACAGCTCGGTTTGGCGGGCGTGTTCCAGCCACAGGTCGCCAACAGGCACCGTGCCGTTGGCCGAGCCGAATATGACGTCGAAGAAATGCGTGCCCTTGAACACCTTGCCGAGCCACCGGTCGTCCTCGATTTCGACGGCATATCCAAGCTGCTTGAAATGGGCGAGGATCCGCGCGTAGTCGCCTGCCTTGCAGAAGATATCGAGGTCCTTGGTCTGGCGGGTGACACCCGTATAGGCGCTTACCGCGTAGGTCCCGGCGACCAGAAAGGGAATGTCGGTGGCGGTAAGCTCGCGGATTGCTTCGGTATAAAATACCTCCGCCTCGGCATTTTTGAGCGTCGGCGCCGCCTTTGCGTCAATCATGGGAAGCGAGACCAGAACGTTTTCAGGCAATGGGCCATTGGTCATGAAACGATGACTCCGAATCCGGCAACCGGCAGTCGCCCGCTGTGGTAACAACGTGAACCCCGCCTGGTTCCGCTACCGGGCGGCCAGCCAAAGGTTCATTCTCGTCACGTACTGGAAATTTCGGGATCGCGCCTGCCGATCCAAGCCCGGCCCAACGTCATCGCCGGCGCAAGTCTCTATGTCGCCTCGAAATCGGCCCATGCCGCCGCCAATGTCCCATTGGCCCAAATTTGAAACACCCCGTGGGTGCTCGATCTCGATCGTTTTGGGGTTTATTGGGCTTACCCAATCGGGCACACAAAGCTGAAGCCGAGGCGCTTGATCTAACCGCAGCCGATCGGCGTGCGCCAAGCCACTATCAGGACCATAAAGGCATGACCCCCTCGCCTCCCTTTCTCGGCTTTCCCGACCGTCTTGCAGATAGCCACGTCCCTCGTGCGGTAATCTTCGGGGCCGGTCACGGCAGCACCTATCCCGGCAGGGACAGCAGCGGCTATGCCTTGGCCGCCAACGCCATCCGTGCTGCCAGCCAGGACGATGCCGCATTCGTCGAGCACTGGGATTTCGATCTTGGCGGCCCGCTGTTCGACGGCAAGCCGGCCTCTTGCATCGACGCCGGCGATATCTTGACCACCATGCATGACAATGCCGGCAACCGGGCCAGGATCGAGGCAAAAACGCGCGAGATCCTGACGTTGCCGGCTGTGCCGATCCTGATCGGCGGCGACTGTTCCATGACCATTCCCTTCCTCGCCGGCTTTGCAGAGCACGGGCCGGTCTGGGTCCTGCAGGTCGACGCCCATATAGACTGGCGCGACGAGGTTCATGGCGAACGCCACGGCTATTCGAGCCCGATGCGCAGGGCAAGCGAGATGCCGCATGTCGCCGGCATGGTGCAGGTCGGTCTGCGCAGCGTCGGCAGCGCGCGCATCGCCGAAATCGAAGCAGCCCGGCGCTATGGCAGCCGCTTCGTGACCGCCCGCGAGGTTCATGCCCAGGGCGTCGAGGCCGCGCTACGGCATATTCCGGAAGCCGCGCGGGTCGTCGTCACCCTCGACTGCGACAGCCTTGATCCAAGCATCATGCCGGGCGTGGCGGCGCGTACACCGGGCGGCCTCACCTACACGCAGGTAATCGACCTGATCGCCGGCCTCGGCAGGCGGGCCAGGATCGCAGGGTTCGACCTTGTCGAGTTCTATCCTCCGGCCGATATCGACGGCCTGTCAGCGCTGACCGCCGCGCGCCTTCTCGTCAATGTGGTCGGCACCGTCGTCCGGCAGGTTTGATGTCAAAATCCCGCTCTTCGCCGCAGAGCGGCCCAAAGGCGCGTGAGCGAGCTTGCGGTTGAAATGCCCTTTTTGACACCTGGGTATTCGATCCTGCCTCGTCCGACCGGCTCGTCGCTCCAGACCAGGTTGAAAGCAATGCCCTTGAGCCCAAGCTCCCCGATCCGGCGTACGATCGTCTCCTGCAGATAAATATCGGATGTTCGCACCCCGTCGGCACGCTCGGGCAGCTTGAATATCTCGGTACCGCCGATTGCGTCCGCTCGAAGGACGAGGCTTTCGATCACCATGACGCCGCCATCGTCAAAGCGAACGATCTTTGAACGTTCCTCGTCCAGCGCATCGATCACGGTGGTGACATTGAAGAGCGATATTGGCTCGTCAGCAGGAAGCGGCAGGAATTCACCGTACGGTTGGAGGGTTGGCCGAAGCAACTTCGACGCCCTCGCTCGCAGGATGAGCACATGCTCGCCAAGCCATGGAAAATCTGAATATTGCCGGAGCGTACCGTCGTCGTGTTCGCGCAGGATCTCCATCCTGGGCGGATGCCATTGTGTCTGCTTCCGGCCGCAGAGCGTCGAAAACAGCTGGTAGTCGTCCGCCTGCCGAGGAAGGACCCATTCCTGTCCTTCGATCACGCTCAGGACATAGATGTTCATCCGGTCCCCCGCACATCATCGCCTTGGTAGGTTCGGCCTGCTGCGCTGCTCTTCGCGCGCGTTCTCACCGCTGGTCCGCGACGGCCATTTGCGGCACCGGCGGCAATTCGGGTGCATCCATCCCTTTGAAAGGGTCACGCCAGGCGTCGATGTCTTCAAGTCGACGGTACCAGCGGCTGACAGAGGGATAATCGTCGAGCGGCAGTCTGGCGGCGTCGTTGAACGGTAGGAAGGTCGCCATTCGAAAATCGGCATAGGAAACCGAATTGCCGACCAGCCACTGCCGCTCGGCAAGCACGGCGTCGAGCATTGCCGCAGCCGTATGGAATTGGTTCAGGCCCTCCTCCACCCGCTTCTGATCGATCGGGCCGATGCCGTACCGCTGTTTCGTCCCACGTTCGAAATGCACCGTGTCGCAAGCGAGTGCGAAGTGCTCTTTGCCCCAGCTGAGCCACCGGATCATCTCGGGTTCGTCATCGCCGGTACGCCAGAAATCCGAATGCGCGTGGCGCGACAGCCTGCAGGCTATGGCGTCTGCCTCCCAGAGGCTCTTTCCCTCATCATCCACAAGGATGGGCAGTGAGAGGTTGGGATTTAACCGGCGAAATTTCTCCATTTGCCCGGCAGCGAATGGCGAGGCGAATTCGAAGTCCAGTTTCGTTTCGAGATAGCGTGCGATCGCGACCGCCAATCGAGGATTGGGATTGCGGCTGAAGTACAGCTTCATTGGGCACCGACGATCTGGGCGACCACGCAATAGTCGATCATGAGCAGCCTCTATGCAGCTTCGAAGTCAGCCCAAGCGCCCATGTATCCCAATGGATTGGGCTCGCCTTTCATCATCGTTTTTCGCCAAGCTTCCTGCTCGGCATTCATCAGAGCCAATTCCCAAACACAGGCAATAACAGGTCTCTTAACCGTGTCCATCGGTTCGGTTGCGGAATACAGCTTCCGATAGATGTGCTGACAAAGCACCGAACCCTGTATCCACCAGTGAGCTAAGATGGACACACCGAGCTCACCAGGATGAATGATCACAAAGCCCATGCCATTCTCGTCACCCTCGTCCGCCACACGCGGCAGAACCTCCTGTCGCACGAATGACTGCGCCAGAGTCGCCATGGGTTCGTCGATCTTTCTGTTGTCTGCGACGAGACCATAGACTTTGAGCTTGAGACCACCAATGTCCCATTGGCCCAAATTTGAAACACCACGTGGATGGTAGATCTCGATCGTTTCAGAATTCACTGAGCGCACTCCAATTGGCTATTGGCAGCAGACGTACCTGATAGCTCATCACGCGACTTGCACCCGGCGCGATCAGCATCAGGCCTGGTTTGTCGACAAAATCACCATCGAAATCCACCGGGCTTGCAAGGCCGTGCCAGGGTTCGATGCACAGGAACGGCGCGCCGCCCGGCTTTGACCAGACGCCCAACTCCCGAACCCCTTGCCAGGACATCTCGATCGCCGGGCCACGCTCGGCGGCATAACGCACGCTGGAGCTGGCGGGCTGGTCCATGATCACCGCGTCCTCGTCGAACAACCGCTCGGAGAGCGGGAGTATGTTGCCTTCGACAGGCGTCGGCTGCGGCGTTTTCAGCAGCAGTCCGTCCTTAAGGCGGCGGATCGGCGCCGGTTCATCGTGGGCAAAGATCAGCCGGTAATCCGTCTTGGCCAGATCCGGCTGCAAGGGCCAATTGAATGCCGGGTGCGCCCCGATCGATGCCGGCAGCGGCTCATCGCCGGTGTTGGTGATGTCGAAAGTCACATCAAGCTGCTGGCGGACCAGCGTGTAGGTCACTTCAAGCCGAAAGGCGAACGGATAGCGCGCCCGGGTGTCGGCGTCGTCGGCAAGCACCAGCGTGCAGGATCGCGGTCCCTTCCGCGCCCAGGCAAACGGCTTGTCGCGCGCGAACCCGTGCTGCGTCATTGGATAGGTCCGGCCGCGATGGCGCAGATGATCGCCCGCCAGCCGCCCTACGATCGGGAACAGCACCGGCGAGTGACGCCGCCATTCCGGCCCCGCCTGCCACAGGAATTCGAATCCGCGCACATCTTGCAGCGAAATCAGTTCGGCGCCCTGCGCAACGATGGTCGCCGAGATACCGTCGCCATGAAGCGTTTGGCTGTCCTGTGCCACATTTCCTCGCGGGTCGTTGTTGAAGGCCGGCGCGGTGGGCAGACTAGCAAAAGCGCTTCGGGACTCAAGGTGCAGCCTGGTTCTGCAGGAACGAATTGTGGCCGGAGGATCTCCCTCCGGCCACCTCTCCGCATCAAGAGCAATAACCCTCGCTCTTGCCCACAGCGGATAGTCGTTATTCGCGTTCGCCGGTGAAATTCAGCAGCAGCTGGAAGATGTTGATGAAGTTCAGATAGAGCGAGAAGGCGCCGAAGACGGCAAGTTTCTGGCGCGATTCCGCGTCGAAATTCTCGGCATACTGTTCCTTGATCGTCTGCGTGTCCCAGGCGGTCAGGCCGATGAACACGGCGATGCCGATCACCGAGATGGCGAACTGCAGCGCGGTCGAGCCGAGGAAGATGTTGACGATGCTGGCGATCACCACGCCGATCAGGCCCATGATCAGGAACGACGAGAACTGGGTCAGGTCGCGCTTTGTCGTGTAGCCGTACAGGCTGGTGGCGCCGAACATGGTGGCTGCGATGAAGAAGGTGCGCGCGATGCTGGTTCCGGTGAACACCAGAAACACGGAGGCGAGCGAGAGGCCCATGACCGCGCAGAAGGCCCAGAACATCGCCTGGGCATTCGCCGCGGACATGGTCTGCATCTTGAACGAGAACAGCATGACGAAGGCGAGCGGTGCCAGCATCACCACCCATTTCAGCGGGCTGGAGAAGATCGGCACGTAGAGCGCCGGCGTCGATGAGATCATGAAGGCGACGAGGCCGGTGACCACCAGGCCGACACCCATGTAGTTGTAGACGCGCAGCATATGCTGGCGCAGGCCCTCGTCGAAGACGGCTCCGGTTTGGGCGCCGGCGGCGACGCGATATCCCAGATTGGGGGTGTTCATTTGCGTTCTCCTTTGTGGATCGATCAGTAGAGCGTCTTGGCGAGCGTCTCTGCGGCGCGGTCGAGGTCGTGGACCTCGCTTCGTCCGACCACCGCATAAGCCACATCGCCGATCTGGAAATAGGCCGATGAGATGTCGCCCGAGGGCGCGATCGTCGGCTTGACGACGTCGAAGGTTCCAGGCCGGATCGCAAACAGCGACACCAGCCCCATGTCTTTCGTCTCGACCGCCATCTCGACGCTCGGACCAAAGCGGGACGGATAGATCTGCACGTCGCGGACCTTCCAATCCTTGGGCAGCGACGGCATGACGATGGCGGTCGCGGCGCGAATCTCGCCGGCGTTGTAGTTGGGCGCCTCGGGCTGCGACGGCATGCTCTCGCGCACCAGCGTGGTCCTGTGGGCCCGCACTGCGTCGTCGACATAGGCGGGCGGCTGCGGCGAGGCGACGACCTTGGTCACCGACATCGGCCCGATGATACCGTTCGCCAGCCACCCGGCGGCGACGAAGACAGCAACCACCGCGGCGCGCTGCAGCACACCGAAGATGCGGCCGCGGGCAAGCCCCCTCTCCAGCCGCCGCGCGGCATCGGCGGTCGCGGGCCGTGCCATACCTTTGGAGCCGGCAAGCGCCACGCGCAGTTCATCGCGGGTCCTGAGATCCGACATCACGCGCGCCGCCGCCTCCGGGCGAGCGGACAAGAATGCCTCCACCTCGATGCGGCGGGTGACGTCGATCTGGTCGTCGACATAGGCGTCGAGGTCGATATCCGTCACGGGATCGACAGTTGCGGTCATGAAGGGCCTCCAACGATCCTGAGGTGGTTTTTTGCCTTCGCCGGCTCCTCCATCTCGCGCAGCGCGGCGCGCGCCCTGCCGATGCGCGACATCAGCGTGCCGAGCGGCACGCCGCTGGCATCGGCGGCCTGCTGATAGGAGAGGCCTTCGATAGCGACGAGGTGCAGCGCTGAACGCTGTTCTTCCGGCAGGCTGAAAAAAGCCTGGCGCACCTGCGCCAGGCGCACCGAATGTTCCTGTGGTGCCGGCGTGCTGCCGTCGGCCAGGTATCCAGCCTGTTCGACGCGCGACGCCTCGGACTTGCGGGCCCGCATCCTGTCGATGAAGGTGTTGTGGACGATCGACAGCAGCCACGCGCGCAGGTTTCCGCCGGAGCGGAAGGTGCTGCGCCGCTCATAAGCGCGCACCAGCGCGTCATGGACAAGGTCCTCGGCGTCGGTGCTGTCGCGCGTCAGCGAGCGCGCATAGCGGCGCAGCGAACCGAGCTGTCCTATGATGTCAAAGCGTGGCATCGGCGGTTTCATGTCCTGTTTACGGAACATGTGGGGATTTTAATCCCTGCCCTGCCAATTTTTTCCTTTGGAGGACATCGTTCGAATGCAACGATTGATGCCGGCATCAATCTTATCATCGGCATCGCCACGATGTGCCATGCCCGGTGGATCGTGCCTACTTCACACGCCTCTTCTCCAGCTTCCGCGCCAGCGTCCGGCGGTGCATGCCCAGCCGTCGTGCCGTCTCGGAAATGTTGAAGTCGGCCTCCACCAGCGTCTCGTGGATGCGCTCCCATTCGAGGTTCTTTATCGAGGTTGGCCGCTCGGCGAGCGGCACCGAAGCATTGCCCTCGACCTGGCCGAAAGCCGCTTCTATGTCGTCTGTATTGGCGGGCTTGGCGAGATACTGGCAGGCGCCGAGCTTGATCGCCTCGACAGCGGTGGCGATGCTGGCAAAGCCGGTCAACACGACGATCCGCATTTCAGGATCGTGTTCGTGCAGCGCCCTGACGCACTCAAGGCCCGAGCCGCTGGCAAGCTTGAGATCGACGACGGCATATTGGAAGGCAACGGTGCCGATCAGCGCCTGCACGCCGTCGACGCTCCGGCAGCTATGCGTTTCGTAATCACGCCGTTCGAAAGACCGGCGCAGTGCGTTGGCAAAGGCGATGTCGTCCTCGACGATCAGCAGCGTGCGTTCAGTCGGCATTGTGCCCTCGCGGAGACAGAGCAGCCAGCGGCAGATGCAACGTAACCGAAGCTCCCCCCTCGGTTCTGTTTCTTACGGTGACGCTGCCCCCCAGCTTGCGGATGACATTGACGACCAGAAACAGGCCGAGCCCGCTACCTGGCCGGTTCTTGGTCGACGTGTAGGGCTTGCCGAATTCAGCAAGCATGGCTTCTTCAAATCCCGGTCCCGCGTCGACAACTTCGATGATGAGATCGTCCGCGTGGCGGCTGACGATCAAACCGACCCATAGAGGCGACGCTTCAAGTGCGTTGTCCAGTACATTGAACATCACCTGTTTGAGCGCGGGATCGGAGACGATCTCCTGGTTGGCGCCGAAACGCCTGGTGTATTCGAAACCTTGCGGCAGCCGTGTCGACTTCCATTCGGCCACCAGCTCCGCCAGAAAGGCATCGACGGAGGTGCGAACCGTGCCTTCGCCGCGCAATTCGCCCGACGACATCAGGATTCCCGAAACGATCTTCTTGCAACGGTCCAACTGGCCCTGCATCTCCCGGATTTCCTGCGCCAGATCCGGATCGGCCTCGAGAACCGGCATGCGCTGCCAGTCGTTGAGGATGACGGAAAGCGTAGCCAGCGGCGTGCCGAGCTCATGCGCGGCGCCAGAGGCGAGCAGGCCCATCCTGACGATGTGAGCCTCCTCCGCCGATTGCTGGCGCAAATCCGCAAGATGAGCGTCGCGGGTGCGAATGTTGTTCTGGACCCTGGTGATGAACAGCACCAGAAGCGTTGCCGCCAGGACGAAACAGATGAACATGCCCTGAATGTGCAGGCTGAACAGCCCGGCACCGTGTGCGGCGGGCAGGCTGATCTCACGGTAGAAGGTGGTCAGCGCGATGAAGCACGTGCTTGCAATGAGGACAAGCGCCCAGACCGACCATGTCTCCAGCAGTACCGCGCCCAGGATGACCTGGAGCAGGTAAAGCGAAATGAAGGGATTGGACGCGCCGCCGCTCAGGTAAAGCTGGACCGTCAACGCGGTGACGTCGAGCAGCAGTCCAAGAAACAGCTCGGTGTTGGTGATCGCGTCCTGGCTGCTGTGCCGGCGCAGGCTGGCGACGTTGAGAGCGATCAGCAGCAGGATCACCACTGCCATCGGCACCAGCGGCAGCCCGATGCCAAGCGCGTAGCGGACGAACAGGATCGTCACGATCTGACCGCCGACCGCGATCCAGCGCAGTTGGATCAGAAGCAGAAAATTCTGCTTGTTGGTCTTGTCGTGCAGCGTCATTGGGCCGGGAGGTCCCCAGCCCTGGCCAAGCAGGTCACTCAAGCGGGAGTCCGATCCAGGCGCTGGTTGAGCCGCAGCGCCAGCAGCGTGCATAGCGCTCCCGACAGCAGATAGGCGCCTGACGAGATCAGCCCGAAATGGGCGGACAGGAACAGGGCGACAATGGGGGCGAAGCCGGCGCCGAACAGCCAGGCGAGATCCGAGGTCAGCGCAGCACCTGTATAGCGGTAGTTCTTTGAAAAATTCGAGGCGAGTGCTCCCGAAGACTGGCCGAACGACAGGCCGAGCAGGACGAAGCCCAACACCATGAAGACGGACTCTCCGACGAAGCCGCCATCGAGCAGCTGTGGCGCGAAACCGCTGAACACGGCAATGGCCACCGCCGAGCCTCCAAGCAAGGGCCAGCGCCCGACCCGGTCGGCAACGACGCCCGAGATCGCGATTGCCGCCAGGCCGAAGAAGGCTCCGATCGTCTCGATGACCAGGAACCGTGCCGGTCCCTCGCGCGTGAACAGGAAGATCCAGGACAGAGGAAACACCGTCACCATGTGGAACAGGGCGAAGCTCGCCAGCGGCGCGAAAGCGCCGAGCACGACAGTGCGCCCTTCGGCGCGCAACGTCTCGCGGACGGAAGTCGGCTCCAGTTCCTGGCCTTCGAACAGTTTGGTGTATTCCGGCGTCACCACGATGCGCAGCCGCGCGAACAGGGCGACGACGTTGATGGCGAAGGCGACGAAGAACGGGTAGCGCCAACCCCAGCTGAAGAAGTCTTCAGCCGACAGGTTGCCGACGAAATATGCAAACAGGGCACTGGCGACGATGAGCCCGAGTGGCGCGCCCAGCTGCGGGATCATAGCATACCAGCCGCGACGCTTTTCGGGGGCATTCAACGCCAGCAGCGAGGCAAGTCCGTCCCATGTCCCGCCCAGCGCCAGTCCCTGACCGATCCGGAACATGGCCAGCAGCCAGGCCGAAGCCGGGCCGATCTGGTCGTAACCGGGCACGAAGGCGATCGACACGGTCGAGGTCCCCAGCAGGAACAGCGCGATGGTGAGCTTGGCGCTGCGTCCGTAGGCGCGGTCGAGCGCGGTGAAGATCGCCGTCCCGATCGGCCGCGCGATGAAGGCAAGCACGAAGATGGCGAAGGAGTAGAGCGTGCCGGTCAACGGGTCGGCATAAGGAAATACGAGCTTGGGGAAAACGATGACGGAAGCGATCGCGTAGACGAAGAAGTCGAAGAATTCCGACGTCCTGCCGATGATGACGCCAACGGCGATTTCGCCGGGCTTCACCTCATGATGCCGCGCGTTGATCCGTCTTGCGTCGGCTTCGATCTTCGAAGTTGGGCTCACAGCATTCTCCGTCGCCCCGCCGCGGTCTCATACGATCGCTTGCCATGTGCGCGGGCCAGATGCTTTGATGACGCCTGCCGCGTCATTGCGGCATTGGACAAATTGTCCAATGCCTTCATCGCCGCGGTACGGTTAGCACTGGGGGGAACAACCGACAGGTCATACATTGAGCCGTCTCCGTACCCTTTTCCTGCTGCCCCTGCTGGCATCGCTCGGCTCCTGCAGCATGGTCGTCCTGAACCCTGCCGGCGACGTCGCCGAGCAGCAGCGTGACCTGCTGATGGTGTCCACGGCACTGATGCTGATCGTCATCATACCGGTGATGGCTCTCACCATATTCTTTGCCTGGCGATACCGCCAGTCCAACCGCGAGGCGCGCTACGAGCCGGATTGGGACCACTCGACCCATCTCGAACTCGTCATTTGGGCTGTGCCGCTTCTGATCATCATCTGCCTGGGCGCGGTGACCTGGATGGGCACCCATCTGCTCGACCCCTATCGTCCGATCGGACGTGTAGCGGCCGGCAAGCCGCTGCCGCCGGACGTGCGCCCGCTTGAGGTCGAAGTCGTCGCGCTCGACTGGAAATGGCTGTTCATCTATCCGGAATACGGCGTCGCCGTGGTCAACGAACTGGCTGCGCCGGTCGACCGGCCGATCAGCTTTCGCATTACCTCCGCATCGGTGATGAACTCCTTCTACATTCCAGCACTGGCCGGCCAGATCTATGCGATGCCGGGTATGGAAACCAGGCTGCACGCTGTCATCAACAAGTCCGGCGACTATGAAGGGTTCTCTGCCAATTACAGCGGCGCCGGCTTCTCGGGAATGCGCTTCGCGTTCCACGGCCTCGAGGATGCCGGTTTTCAGGCATGGATCGCGAAGGCAAAGGACAGCGGCGGCAAGCTCGACCGAAACGGCTATCTGGAGCTCGAACAGCCCAGTGAGAACCAACCCGTGCGCCACTATGCGGCGGTGGATAGCGATCTCTACAAGGCGATCCTCAACATGTGCGTCGAGCCCGGCAAGATGTGCATGAGCGAGATGTCGCAGATCGATGCCAAGGGCGGTCTGGGAATGGCCGGCATCCGCAACACCCTTCCGCTGCTGTATGACAAGTTCGCCCGGCGCGGCACGATATTCGGCCCCGCCCCATCCTATGTCGCCAGCATATGCACGACCGAAGAAGCACTGGCCGCTTCGAAGGCTGATCAATCCGCCACGCCGATGACCTCGACGCCGATAGTCGGCGCTGGTCTGCAACGGCCACTGCCCCTGTCGATCCGACTGCCGTCACCTTCCGCAACCGGCACGCTTCGGTCGCCCTTCAACTCCTGAGGCGCCACGCAAGACATGTTCGACAATCCTGCTCTTCTCAAGGCGATCTTCGGCCGGCTTACGCTCGAGTCGCTGCCGCTGCACGAGCCCATCGTGGTCGCGACCTTCATAGTCGTCGCGCTGGGCGGCATCGCCCTCGTCGGCGCGCTGACCTATTTCAAGCTCTGGGGCTATCTGTGGCGCGAATGGTTCACCAGCGTCGACCACAAGCGCATCGGTGTGATGTACATGGTGCTCGGCATCGTCATGCTGCTGCGCGGCTTCAGCGACGCCATCATGATGCGGCTCCAGCAGGCGATGGCCTTCGGCGGTTCGGAAGGCTATCTCAATTCGCATCATTATGACCAGATCTTCACCGCGCACGGCGTCATCATGATCTTCTTCGTGGCGATGCCGCTGGTGACGGGCCTGATGAATTTCGTCGTCCCGCTGCAGATCGGTGCGCGCGACGTGTCGTTTCCGTTCCTCAACAACTTCAGCTTCTGGATGACGGTCGGCGGCGCGGTCATCGTCATGATGTCGCTGTTCGTCGGCGAATTCGCGCGCACCGGCTGGCTCGCCTACCCGCCGCTGTCGGGTATCGGCTACAGTCCCGATGTCGGTGTCGATTATTATATCTGGGCGCTGCAAGTGGCGGGCGTAGGCACGCTGTTGTCGGGCGTGAACCTGGTCTGCACCATCGTCAAGATGCGCGCGCCTGGCATGACCATGATGAGAATGCCGATCTTCACCTGGACCGCGCTCTGCACAAATGTGCTCATCGTCGCCGCCTTCCCGGTGCTGACGGCGGTGCTGGCCCTGCTGGCTCTCGACCGCTATGTCGGCACCAACTTCTTCACGAACGACTTCGGCGGCAATCCGATGATGTACGTGAACCTGATCTGGATCTGGGGCCACCCCGAGGTCTACATCCTGATCCTGCCGGCCTTCGGCATATTTTCCGAAGTGACCTCGGCCTTCTGCGGCAAGCGGCTCTTTGGCTACACCTCGATGGTCTACGCAACCATCGTCATCACCATCCTGTCCTATCTCGTCTGGCTGCATCACTTTTTCACCATGGGGTCGGGAGCGAGCGTCAACTCGTTCTTCGGCATCACCACGATGATCATTTCGATCCCGACAGGCGCCAAGATATTCAACTGGCTGTTCACCATGTACCGCGGCCGCATCCGCTTCGAACTGCCGATGATGTGGACAGTCGCCTTCATGCTGACCTTCACCGTCGGCGGCATGACCGGCGTGCTGCTCGCGGTTCCGCCGGCCGACTTCGTGCTCCACAACAGCCTGTTCCTGGTCGCGCATTTCCACAACGTCATCATCGGCGGCGTGCTGTTCGGCCTGTTTGCCGGTATCAGCTACTGGTTCCCCAAGGCATTCGGCTTCCGGCTCGATCCGTTCTGGGGAAAGATGTCCTTCTGGTTCTGGGTGGTCGGCTTCTGGTTCGCCTTCATGCCGCTGTACATCCTCGGCCTGATGGGCGTAACGCGCCGGCTACGCACCTTCGAGGATCCCTCGCTGCAGATCTGGTTCATCATCGCCGCTTTTGGCGCCTTCCTGATCCTGCTTGGTATCCTGTCCTTCCTCATCCAGATCTTCGTCAGCGTGCGCCGGCGCGAGCAGCTTCGCGACGACACCGGTGATCCGTGGGACGGGCGTACACTCGAATGGGCAACCTCGTCGCCGCCCCCGGCCTACAATTTCGCCTTTACGCCGGTCATCCACGATCTCGACACCTGGGCGGACATGAAGAATCGCGGTTACCAGCGTCCGTTGACGGGCTTCCACGACATCCACATGCCGCGCAACACCGGAGCCGGCGTCATTCTGGCTGGGTTGAGCGTGGTGCTTGCCGTGGCGCTCATCTGGTACATCTGGTGGCTGGCGATCGTGAGCTTCGTTGCTCTGATCGGCTACGCCATCGCGCATACCTTCAATTACGACCGGGACTTCCACATTCCGTCCAGCGACGTCACCCGCGTCGAGGACGAGCGGACACGCCTGCTCGCAGCCACCAGCCAGGCGGGATGAGCACCATGGCACACGCCGACACCGTGATCGACGACACGATCTTCCACCTGGAAGACGACCACGGCCATGCCGAGAGCGGCAGCAGCACCATGCTCGGCTTCTGGATCTACCTGATGAGCGACTGCCTCATCTTTGCGATGCTGTTTGCAGTCTACGGCGTGCTCGGTGGCAACTACGCCGCCGGGCCCGCGCCGAAGGACCTGTTCGATCTTCCGCTGGTCGCGCTCAACACCACCATGCTGCTCCTGTCCTCCATCACCTACGGCTTCGCGATGCTGGAGATGGCGAAAGGGCGAGTGAGGCCGATGCAGGTGTGGCTGGTGATCACCGGCCTGTTCGGCCTCGCCTTTCTCGGCATCGAACTCTACGAATTCGCCCATTTCATCCACGAGGGGGCGACGCCGCAGCGCAGCGGCTTTCTTTCGTCGTTCTTCACGCTGGTCGGAACACATGGCCTGCACGTCACCTTCGGCCTGGTCTGGCTGGTGGTGCTGATGGTGCAGGTCTCCAGGCATGGGCTGATCGCCGCGAACCAGCGGCGCCTGATGTGCCTGAGCATGTTCTGGCACTTCCTCGACGTCATCTGGATCGGCGTCTTCACCTTCGTTTATCTGATGGGAATGTTGCGATGAGCGCCGGGCACCAAACAGACACCAGCAACCACAGCCACGCGCATCACGGCGTCAATCACGGCTCGCTGGCCGGCTATCTGACAGGCTTCGGCCTGTCCGTCGTGCTGACCGCCGTTCCCTTCTGGCTGGTCATGACCAACGCGCTCGGCAATCAGATGGCGTCGGCGATTGCCATCATGGCCTTCGCCGTCGTGCAAATCATCGTCCACATGGTGTTCTTCCTGCATATGAACACCAGGTCGGAGAGCGGCTGGACCATGATGGCGCTGATCTTCACCCTCATCCTGGTGATGATCGCGCTGACGGGCTCGCTCTGGGTCATGTACCATCTGAACGTCAACATGATGCCCGGCCATGACATGAGTCAGATACCCTGAGAGCGGGACCTGGCTTTGGACGAACAGGCGCGGACGACACCGCATCCGACTACAGGCGACGGCCAAAGGGTTACGCGTTCGAGATGGACGCTATTGATGCTTTGCCTTTGCGGAGCCATCGGCATCGCAGGGTTCTCGGCGCTCGGTATCTGGCAGCTGGAGCGCCGCGTCTGGAAGCTCGACCTGATCGAGCGTGTCGACCAGCGTCTCAAGGCAGTACCCGTGGCCGCCCCGGCGCCTTCGGCCTGGCCAGCGATCAACGCCAGGGATGACGAGTATCGCCGCCTCGTCGTCACGGGCCGGTTTCTCGGTGATCGCGAGACCCTGGTCCAGGCGGTCACCGATCTCGGCGGTGGCTTCTGGGTAATGGCGCCGTTCCGAGCGGATGATGGCTTCACGATTCTGGTGAACAGGGGCTTCGTGCCGACGGACAAGCGCGATCCGGCAACCCGCCTCGCAGGCAAGCCCTCGGACGATCATACCGGAATTCACGGCCTGTTGCGCATCAGCGAACCGAAAGGCGGCTTCCTGCGCACCAACGATCCGGCTGCCAACCGCTGGTATTCGCGCGATGTACAGGCGATCGCCGCCAAGCAAGGCGTCGGGCAGGTCGCTCCTTATTTCATCGATGCCGATGCCACGCCCAATCCGGGAGGGTGGCCGGTCGGCGGCCTGACGGTCGTTTCGTTCCACAACAACCATCTGGTCTATGCCCTGACATGGTTCGGGCTGGCCTTGATGGTGCTGGGCGCGGTCGCCTGTCTGTTGCGGCAGGCTGTGAAAGACAGGCCCGGCGGGGGCTGACCGCTGACCGCTGGCCGAGGCAAAGCCGAAATTACGCACGGAAGCGCTCATGCCGGCGCAGAGGATGGCGTTATCGCTCTGCTCGTGCCGGCTGGTCATTTCCGACGCGCATCAATAGGTTCCCTTCAAACCCTCATCCATGAGCGCGCAGGGCAGGCTTCCCAGCCGTCTCGGGCTGGAGCACCTAGCTAAAACCGCTGGCGAAACGCGACCGATTTGCGTATCACTCCGCCGCCATTGGAGCCCTATCGATGTTTGAGACCCTGCAGCCCGCCCCCGCCGACAAGATCCTGGCCCTGATCGGCCTTTATCGCGCCGACCCGCGCCCCGACAAAGTCGATCTCGGCGTCGGCGTCTACAAGGATCGCGACGGCAAGACGCCGGTTATGCGCGCCGTGCGCGAGGCGGAAAAGCGCCTGCTGCAGGCCCAGGACACCAAGACCTATCTCGGCCTTGCCGGCGATACCGGCTTCAACACGGTGATGGCCAAGCTCGCCTTCGGTCCGGGCGCCGACATGACGCGCATCCGCGCCGCACAGGCGCCTGGCGGCTCCGGCGCGCTGCGGCTGGTGGCGGAATTGCTGAAGCGGACGCGTTCGGACGCAACCATCTGGCTGTCGGACCCGACCTGGCCGAACCACATGCCGGTGATGCGCGCCGCCGGCCTGCAGATCCGTGAATACCCGTATTTCGACGCCGCGTCGGGTGCTGTTCGCTTCGACGACATGCTGGCGGCCCTGCGGACCGCAAAGAGCGGCGACGTCGTGCTGCTGCATGGCTGCTGCCACAACCCAACCGGCGCCAATCTGGATGCGGCACAGTGGGCAGCCGTTACCGATCTGGTCGTCGAGCGCGCGCTGCTGCCGTTCGTCGACATCGCTTATCAGGGCTTTGGCGATGGCCTTGAGGCCGACGCCCTCGGCTTGCGCCTGCTGGCGGCGAAAGTTCCGGAAATGGTCGTCGCGTCGAGCTGCTCGAAGAATTTCGCCGTCTACCGCGACCGCGTCGGCGCAGCAATGATCCTGGCCAAGGACGGCGCACAGGCAGATGTGGCGATGAGCCAGATGCTGTCGGCGGCGCGCGCCATGTATTCGATGCCGCCGGACCACGGGGCAGCAGCCGTACGCATCGTGCTGGAGGACGCCGCCTTGCGTGCAGACTGGGAAGCCGAGCTTGAAGAGATGCGGCTGCGCATGCTGAGACTCCGTGTCCAGTTCGCCGAAGCCCTGCGCCGGCAATCCAATTCCGACCGCTTCGATTTCGTCGCCAGCCATCGCGGCATGTTCTCCCGCCTTGGCCTCACCGAAGCGCAAGTCGAACGGCTGCGCGCCGAGCACGGCGTCTACATGGTCGGCGACAGCCGCATCAATGTCGCCGGCCTGCCCGAGGACGGCATGGACGACCTCGCCAAAGCGATCATCTCGGTGCTCGACTGACGTGGCTCGCCTGTGGACAAGGCACTCTCGCCGGCTGACAGCGTTGGCCGCGCGGCCGGCCGCGCGATAGCATCAGCCCTATGACGCCATCGAAAGACATTTCGCGCCTGATCGAGATCATGGCGGCGCTGCGGGCGCCGAAGACCGGCTGTCCCTGGGATATCGAACAGGATTTCTCGACCATCGCGCCCTACACGATCGAAGAGGCCTATGAGGTCGCGGATGCCATCGCGCGCGGCGACCTCGACGATCTGCGCGACGAACTCGGCGATCTGCTGCTGCAGGTCGTCTACCACGCGCAAATGGCCGAGGAGGCCGGCGAGTTTGCCTTCCCCGATGTGGTGCAAGCCATCACGACGAAAATGATCCGACGCCATCCGCATGTCTTCGGCGACGAAAAGGCCCGCAGCGCCGGCATGGCCAAGGGCATGTGGGAAAAGATCAAGGCAGAAGAGAAGGCAGAGAAACGAAGCGCCCGCCTCGCGCGCGGTCTCGATCCCGAAGACAATGGCAAGGGGTTTCTGGACAGCGTGCCGGTCGCCCTGCCCGCGCTGACCCGGGCGCTGAAACTTCAGGAGAAGGCCGCCCGCGTCGGCTTCGACTGGAGCGAGGCAGCACCCATCCTCGACAAGATCGAGGAAGAGATCGGCGAATTGCGCGAGGCGCTGGCCAAGGGCGACACCGCCTCGATCAAGGACGAGTTCGGCGACATGCTGTTTGCCGTCGTCAATCTCGGTCGCCACCTCAAGCTCGATTCGGAAGCAGCGCTGAGCGGCACCAACGAGAAATTCCGCTCACGTTTCCATTATGTCGAGCAGGCTTTGGAGAAAGCCGGCAACACGCTGGACAAGGCTGATCTGGCCGAGATGGAAGCGCTCTGGCAGGAAGCAAAGACCGCGAAGTAGTCTCTCTTTTCGGGCAACTCCCGACGGAAACCGCTATACACTTTTCCTGGAACTGCTCCGGATTATCCGTTGTTTTTACGACGCAATCTGTTTTCGATCTCTTCGCGCGCGCTTTGCGTGGCCTTCAGCGAGATGGTGGCGCTGCCGTCGTCATTGTCGCTTCGCGAAACCACATCGCCATTGCGGTAAAGCCAGTCGACAAGGCCGAACTGTGCCGGCTCGATCGTCACGGTGAGGTCTTCGAGTTCGCCCGCCATCCGCGTTTCGATGATCGCCTTCAGCGCATCGATGCCCTCGCCGGTCACCGCCGACACCGCAATCGGCGGCGCCTTGTTGGCATCGGCGCCGTCTGCAAGCAGCCGGGTCCGGTTGCCTTCGTCGAGCCGGTCGATCTTGTTCCACACTTCGATCACCCGCTTGGCATCACCAGCGTCAACGCCAAGATCTGCAAGGATACGCTCGACATCCTCGGCCTGGGCGGCCGTGTCCGGATCGGAAATGTCGCGCAGATGAAGCACGAGGTCGGCCTCGACCACCTCTTCCAGGGTGGCGCGGAAAGCCGCGATCAGATGTGTCGGCAGGTCCGAAATGAAGCCGACCGTGTCGGAGAGGATGATCGGCGTGCCATGTGGCAGGCGCACGCGGCGCAGCGTCGGGTCGAGCGTGGCGAACAGCATGTCCTGTGCCAGCACATCCGCCCCGGTCAGCCGGTTGAACAGCGTCGACTTCCCGGCATTGGTGTAGCCGACGATCGCCACCACCGGGAACGGCACCTTCCTGCGCTTGGCGCGGTGCAGGTCGCGCGTGCGCCGCACCGTTTCCAGCTCTTGCTTCAGCTTGATGATCTTTTCCTGCAACTGCCGCCGGTCGGATTCGATCTGTGTTTCGCCGGGGCCCCCAAGGAATCCGGCGCCGCCGCGCTGACGCTCCAAATGGGTCCAGCTACGCACGAGGCGGCCCTTCTGGTAGTTGAGATGGGCGAGCTCGACCTGCAGCGTGCCTTCCTTGGTGCGCGCGCGCTCGCCAAAGATTTCGAGGATCAGCCCGGTGCGGTCCAGCACCTTGGCGTTCAGCTCTTTCTCGAGATTGCGCTGCTGCACCGGGGTCAGCGGATGGTCGACGACGACCACTTCCGCATGTCCCTCTTTGACGATTTCCGCGAACTCGGCGACCTTGCCGCTGCCGAGCAGCGTCGCCGGGCGCGGATCGTTGACGGTCACCACCGCGGTGTGAATCAGATCAAGGTTGATGGCGCGGGCAAGGCCAACGGCCTCGTCGTGACGCGCATCAGCCGAACGCATCAGCCGCGGGCGGTTGGTCTCGTCGTCGTTGCGCTGGTGGCGGGTAAGGACGGGCACAATGACCACGGCCCGGGTCGGGCCCTTGGCCTCAGTCCCGGGGTGATGCGCTGGTTTCCCGCGAACGGTGGCGTCCGCGTCTTTCTCACGTGCCAATCAGGCGCCCTGGCTTTCCTCGCCATCGAACATCTGAACCGGCTGGCTCGGCATGATCGTGGAAATGGCGTGCTTGTAGACGAGCTGGGAGTGACCATCGCGGCGCAGCAGGACACAGAAATTGTCGAACGAAGTGACCACGCCGGTCAGCTTCACGCCGTTGATGAGGAAGATGGTGAGCGGGTTCTTGCTCTTGCGAACTGAATTCAGGAACAGGTCCTGAAGGTTTTGCGATCGTTCCGCCATTGTTCTTGTCTTTCGCCGATCCCCTTCGGTTTGCAAGCCAATGCGCCAAATTAACGGGCGCATGTCAAGCTCGCAAACACCGTCTTGTCGTCAGTAACGACAAGCAGAACGAGATATATTGATGTTCATTCCACCTGTGCGGTTATCAGGCTGGACTTTTTTCCGCAATGTCAAAAAAGGCTTGCCGCAACGAAAGTGTTATTGAGCCGGGGTGCCCATTGGCGACCGTGTCGCCATCGATGGTCACCACCGGCATGGCGATCGTCGTTGCGGAACTGATGAACGCCTCGCGTGCCGTCTTGGCCTCGGCGACGGAAAAGCCGCGCTCCTCGATCTTCAGGCCAAGCTTGGCCGCCACTTCGAACATAGTCGTGCGGGTGATGCCGCGCAGGATGCCATGCTCGGCCGGCCTGGTGACCAGGACGCCGTCCCGGGTGACGATCCAGGCATTGGACGAGCCGCCTTCTTTTACGTTGCCTTCATCGTCGACGAACCAGGCTTCCTGCGCACCGGCTTCCTTGGCCTTCTGCTTGGCCAATACATTGGGCAGCAGCCCGACGGTCTTGATGTCGACGCGATCCCAGCGGTTCTCCGGCACGGTGATGACGGCGATGCCGGTCTCGGCTCGCTTCGCTCCAGCGGCAGGGTCAGCCTTCCTGGCGGTTACCACCAGCGAAGGCTTGGTGTCGGCGGAAGGGAAGACGAAGTCGCGGCTGGCCACGCCGCGCGTCACCTGCACGTAGACCAGGCCATTGGCGACGTGGTTGCGATTGACCACCTCACGCAGAATGAGCGGCAGCACGTGAGAGGTGACCGGCCAGGCGATCGACAATTCGGTCAGCGAACGGTTCAGCCGGGCCAGGTGGCGCGGCATGTCGACGATGAAGCCACGCGCCACTTCGCAGACCTCATAGACACCGTCGGCGAACTGATAGCCGCGATCCTCGATATGCACGGCAGCGTCGGCGTGCGTGACATAGCGCCCGTTGACATAGGCAATGCGCGGCATTGGCGACCCCTCAGAAATTCTCGGGCTTTCTTATGCGATTCCACCGCGGGCGTAACCGGCAAATGGTTGGACCACGGCGGCGGCTGGACGCGCTCAGACGCCCAGGGACTTCAGCTTGCGATGCAGAGCGGAGCGCTCCATGCCGATGAACTCGGCGGTCTTCGAGATGTTGCCGCCGAACCGGTTGATCTGGGCGATCAGGTAATCCTTCTCGAACTGCTCACGCGCTTCGCGGAGCGGCAGCGCCATGATGTGTTGGTCGGATTGATTCGGGGTGCGCGGCATGACATCGCCGATCTCGGCCGGCAACAGATCAGCGGTGATCGGCGCATCGACGTCGTCGCCGCGCGCCAGGATCATCAGGCGCTCGACATTGTTGCGCAGCTGGCGAACGTTGCCTGGCCAGTTGTGAGCCTGCAGAACGGCCAGCGCGTCGTCGCCGATACGGCGCGGCTTGATGCCGGCCTGGCGGGCGATCTGCTTCATGAAGTTGTCGACGAGGTAGGGAATATCCTCTCGCCGCTCGGCCAGTCCCGGGACGATGACCGGAACCACCGCCAGGCGATGGTAAAGATCCTCGCGGAAACGACCGTCGGCAATCATCGCTTCGAGGTTCTGCGAGGTCGAGGAGATGATGCGGACATCGACCTTGACCCGCTTGGTTCCCCCTACCCGCTCGAACTGTTGTTCGACCAGCACGCGCAGGATCTTGTTCTGCGTCTCGCGCGGCATGTCGGCCACCTCGTCGATGTAGAGGATGCCGCGATGGGCCTCCTCGAGCGCGCCGACCTTGCGCTCGACGCCATTCGATTCGGTGCCGAACAGTTCGATCTCCATACGCTCGGGCGTGATGTTGGCGGCGCTCAGCGTCACGAAAGGCGCGCCCTTGCGCGCCGACAGCGTGTGGATGGCGCGCGCGGCCAGTTCCTTGCCCGAGCCAGACGGGCCGATGATCATCACGCGGCTGTTGGTCGGCGCGACGCGTTCGATGGTCTGACGCAACTGGCTCATCGCCGACGACATGCCGATCAGATCGAAGGTTTCACCGCTGCGCAGCTTGAGGTCGGAAACCTCGCGCCGCAATTTCGAGGTCTCGAGCGCACGTTCGGCAATAAGGATCAGCCTGTCGGCCTTGAACGGTTTTTCGATGAAGTCATAGGCGCCGCGACGGATGGCGGAGACCGCCGTTTCGATGTTACCGTGGCCGGAAATCATCACCACCGGCAAGGTCGGATGCATCGTCTTGATCTCGTCGAGCAGCGCCAGCCCGTCGAGACGCGAGCCCTGCAGCCAGATGTCGAGGAAAATCAGCCGCGGCGCGCGATCAGCTATAGCAGCGAGCGCACTGTCGGCATCGAATGCGGTGCGGGTTTCGTGACCTTCGTCGCTCAGTATGCCCGCGACGAGTTCACGGATGTCTTCCTCGTCATCGACGATGAGAATATCAGACGCCATTACCGACCTTTTCAGTTTCTCTTTCGTTTTCCGCCCTGCTTTCGCCGCGCGGAGCCGTTGCGGCCGCAGGCGGCAGGATGATGCTGATCATCGCGCCGCGCCCATCGTGGAAGTCCGCAGGAGCATCGTGTAGTTCCAGCCTGCCACCATGGTCCTCCACGATCTTCTTGACGATAGCGAGGCCAAGTCCGGTGCCCTTCTCGCGTGTGGTCATGTAGGGCTCGAGCAGCCGTTGGCGATTCTCGCGCGGCAGGCCTTTGCCATTGTCGATGACGTCGATTCGAATCACACCATTCTGGCGCCCGGCCTGAATCCGGATTATGCCGTGCGAACCATCCTTCTGTTCCAATCCGTCGATTGCCTCGGCGGCGTTCTTGATCACATTGCCGAAAGCCTGCGCCATCAGCCGGCTGTCGAACGTGCCCTTCAGCGGCTCGCTGCCGAAGATCCGCTCGAAAGTGATGTCGGCGCGGCTGACCTCGACCAGGAACGAGGCCTCGCGCAGCGATTCGCGCAGATCTATGGCCTTCATCTCGGGCTTCGGCATGCGCGCGAACGCCGAGAATTCGTCGACCATACGGCCGATATCCTCGACCTGCCGGATGATGGTGTCGGTGCACTGGTCGAAAACCTCGCGGTCCTCGGTAATCACCTTGCCATAGCGGCGCTTGATGCGTTCGGCCGAGAGCTGGATCGGCGTCAGCGGGTTCTTGATCTCGTGGGCGATACGCCGCGCCACATCCGCCCAGGCCGACGAGCGCTGCGCCTGGACCAGGTCGGTGATGTCGTCAACCGTCACGACATAGGACTTTTCCTCCGAGCCGTCATCGCCGGCCTCGATGGTGATCTGAACGTTGAAGGTCCGCTCGGCGCCGGCGCGGTAGAAGGTCACCTGCTCGCGATAGACGGGTTTGCCGGACTTGCGGCCGATTTCGAAGACGCGGCCGACATGCGGCAGCACGGCGGAAAGGTTCTGCCCAAGGGCTGCGCTGGCGGATATGGCCAGCATCGCCTCGGCCGAACGATTGACGATGGTGACGATGCCGTAGGGATCGACGCCGATGACGCCGGCGGTAACGCCGGCAAGCACGGCTTCGGAGAAGCGTCGCCTCTCGTCGATCAGGTCCTTGGCCGACAGGATCTCGTTGCGCTGCGATTTCAGTTCGAGAAGCATTTTGTTGAACGTATCGCCGAGCGAGGCGACATCGCCGTCCGAGGGCCTGACCGGAACCGCGACGTCGAGATTGCCGGTCGCCACTTCGTCGGCGGCGCCGATGAGCTGGCGAATGGGCCGCACCAGACGGTCGGCGACCGCAATGCCGGTCCAGATCGCGGACAGGATGATGATGAGCGTCAGCGAAAGATAGGGCAGCGCGAACGCCACCTGCGAGGTGCGGCGGTTGTCTTCCAGCCCCCGATATTCGTCGGTGTTGGACCTGACGATCTGCCGCGCCTTGATGACCTCGGGATCGACGAGGCGAATGGTATAGAGATATAGCCCTTCGATCTCGCGCAGCTTGACGATGGCGCCCATGATGTTGCGCGTTTTCGGCTCGATCAGCACCGGCTTGCCGTCGGCAGCGCTGGCCACGGCGCCTTCCGGCGGCTCAGGCATGGCAAAATCCGTGTCGGTCTTGGCGCTCATGACGAAAGAGCCGTCAGGTTTGATCAGCGCCGCATGAGCCAGCGAACGGCCCACGGCTTCCTTGTTCATCAGGTCGAGAAAGCCGGTACGATCAAGACCGTAGAGTGTGCGTGACGCATCGAGATCATAGGCCATGGACAGTGTCGTACCCTGCAGGTTGCGGGCATTTTCCTGAACATAGGCGTCGGCGATCGACAGCGACGAATTGACGATCGTCTTGGTGCGGATCTCGAACCAGCGGTCGAGGCCGATGTCGAGCGTGATCGACGCGATGATGGCCACCATGATGGCCGGAATGGCGGCAACCAGGGCGAACATGGCGACAATGCGCACATGCAGCCGCGAAGCGGCCTTGCCATGCCGGCGCGCCATCAGGATGCGGTGCACCTCACGCCCGACCAGCGCGATAAGAATCAGGACGAAAGCCGCGTTGAGGGCAATCAACGCCAGCGTCGTCGACTCGTTCGGTGTGATCGGCGTGGCGCCAACGAGGATGGTGAACGAGATCGCCGCCGTCATCAGCGCGCCGACGACCGCGATCACGCCTGGCAGCGCAAGCAGCCGGCGCCCGTCACGAGCGCCGGGTTCGCTGAAAAGCGGTTGGTTTGTGGTCGGTGCCTGCGGGGCCATGTCGCCGTCTAGTGCCATGATTGCGTCGGATGTATGCAACGCATTGTGGCGATTATGCAACAAGTGTGACCGAGACGGAAATCTTTCGCGAGCCGATCCCCTGAAAAGAGCGCGGGCTCAGATCAGGGCTCAGCCCTGCCGCGACGATTTGTAGACGTTGACGCCGAGTTCGCGAATCTTCTTGCGCAGCGTGTTGCGGTTCAAGCCAAGCAGTTCCGCGGCCTTGATCTGGTTGCCGCGGGTTGCCGTCATCGAGGCCAGGACGAGTGGAAACTCGACCTCGGACAGGATGCGTTGATAAAGCCCGGCAGGTGGCAAATCGCCGGCAAACGAGGCGAAATAGCGTTGCAGGAAGTGCTCGACCGCCTGACCGATCGACAAATCGTCGGGAATGAGGTTGCCGCCACCCGGCACCACGGGACGTTCGCCGGTCTTGAGCTCGGCCTCAATGACCTCGGCGGAAATCTCGTCCTGCGAATAGAGCGCGGCGAGCCTGCGAACCAGGTTTTCCAGTTCGCGTACATTGCCCGGCCAGGGATAGCGCTTCATCAACTCGATGCCGCCGGAAGAAATGCGCTTGGTCTGCAGGCCTTCCATTTCGCCGAGCTTGAAGAAGTGGCGGACAAGGTCGGGCACATCCTCGGAGCGCTCACGCAGCGCGGGCAGCCGGAGCGGCACCACGTTGAGGCGATAGAACAGATCCTCGCGAAAAAGCCCCTGGTTGATCAGGGTGCGCAGATCCTTGTTGGTGGCGGCGACGATGCGCACGTCGGTCTTGATCGGCGTGCGTCCGCCAACCGTCGTGTATTCGCCCTGTTGGAGCACGCGCAGCAGGCGGGTCTGCGCCTCCATCGGCATGTCGCCGATTTCATCGAGGAACAGCGTGCCGCCTTCAGCCTGCTCGAAGCGTCCGGTCGAGCGATTCTGCGCGCCGGTGAAGGCGCCCTTCTCGTGACCGAACAGTTCCGATTCGATCAGGTCGCGCGGGATCGCCGCCATGTTGATGGCGACAAACGGGCCGCCACGGCGGCGGCCATATTCATGCAGCGCGCGCGCCACCAGTTCCTTGCCGGTGCCGGATTCGCCCGAGATCATCACCGTCAGGTCGGTCTGCATCATGCGCGCCAGCATACGGTAGATGTCCTGCATGGCGGCCGAACGGCCGACCAGCGGCATTGCATCGGGCTGCTCTTCCGGCCGCGCATCGATCTTCGGCCGTCGCGGCTCGGAAAGCGCCCGGTTGACGATGTTGAGCAGTTCGGTCAGGTCGAACGGCTTGGGCAGATACTCATAGGCGCCGGTTTCAGACGCGCGGATCGCCGTCATGAAGGTGTTCTGGGCGCTCATGACGATGACCGGCAGTTCCGGCCTCGCCTTCTTGATGCGCGGCAGCATGTCGAAGGCGTTCTCGTCCGGCATCACCACATCGGTGATGACCAGATCGCCCTCGCCCGCCGCCACCCAGCGCCACAAAGTCGAAGCATTGGAGGTGACGCGCACCTCGTGGCCGACGCGCGAAAGCGCCTGGTTGAGGACAGTGCGGATCGCCGCATCGTCGTCGGCGACGAGAATATTGCCGCGAACGGTCATTTGCGGTCTCCTTCACCGTCTTCATCGGCGCCGTATGGCGCTTCTTTCCAGGCCGGCATCAGGATGCGGAATGTGGTCCCGCGCGGCGTCGATTCGCATTCGATGATGCCGCCATGTTCGCCGACGATTTTGGCGACCAGCGCCAGCCCCAGCCCCGAGCCGTTCGGCTTGGTGGTGATGAACGGGTCGAACAGGATCGGCAGGATATCTTCCGAGACGCCGGAGCCATTGTCGCGCACGCAGAACTCCAGCGGCAGCGACACGCGGTCCTGCGTGCCCGGAACGGAAACACGGATGCCTGGCCGGAAGGCGGTCGACAGCACGATCTCGCCCTGCGGGTCACTGCCGATCGCCTCGGCGGCGTTCTTGACCAGGTTGAGGAACACCTGGATCAACTGGTCGCGGTTGGCAAACACCGGAGGCAACGAAGGATCATAGTCCTCCAATATCTTGATTCTCTTGGCAAAACCGTTCTTGGCAATGGCCTTCACATGGTCGAGCACGACATGGATGTTGACGGGGTAGCGGTCGATCGGCCGCTCGTCGGAAAACACCTCCATGCGATCGACCAGCGACACGATGCGGTCGGTCTCGTCGGTGATCAGCCGCGTCAGCGCACGGTCTTCGTCGGAAGCCGACAGTTCCAGCAACTGGGCAGCGCCGCGGATGCCGGAGAGCGGGTTCTTGATCTCATGGGCAAGCATCGCGGCCAGGCCGGTGACCGAGCGCGCTGCGCCCCGATGCGTCATCTGCCGGTCGATCTTGTCGGCCATCGACCGTTCCTGGAACATAACCACCACCGAGCCCGGAAATTCCGGTACCGGCGCGACATAGAGATCGACGACCTTCTCGATGCCGAGACGCGGCGACGACACGTCGACGCGATACTCGTTGACCGGTGCCAGGCGCTCGCGCACCTGGTCGACCAGCGTCAGCAGCGGGCTGCCGAAGGGAATGAGTTTTGACAACGTGTTGCGGGCGAGCATGGTCGCGCTTGAACGAAAGAAGTCCTCCGCGTCGGCGTTGGCAAAGGTGATGAAGCCTTCCTCGCTGATCATGATCACCGGGCGGCGGATGGTGTTGAGCACGATCTGGGCGGCATCCGCCATTTCAGCGCCTTGGCCGGCGGCGGCGTTCATGCGGCACTCCGCAGGGTCAAAGGTTGCGGATCGCGCGAAAACACATCGCGCAGCAAGGCAATGACGCGCGCGGGCTCGAATGCGGTCAGTATGGCCTTTCGGCTGTCGTCGGCGACGCCGCCGGCATGCCGATCAAGATACCAGCCAAGATGCTTGCGCGCCTGGCGCAGGCCGCTTTCGGCGCCGTAGAGCGCCAGCATATCCTCATAGTGGGCCACGATGTAGTCGGCGAGCGCCGTCGGGTTCTGTGGAATATTTGGCGTCGCTTCGCCTGTCGCTGCGGCCGCAATGCCACCTGCGATCCAAGGCGCGCCATAATGGGCACGGCCAATCATCACGGCGTCGGCACCCGATTGATCGAGAATGTCGGCCGCTTCCGCCGGCGAAGAGACGTCACCATTGGCGACGACCGGGATGGACACGGTTTCCTTGACGCGGGCGATGGCACGCCAGTCGGCCTTGCCCTGATAGAACTGGCAGCGCGTTCGGCCGTGCACGGTCACCATACTGACACCGGCCTGCTCGGCGCGGCGCGCCAGCATCGGCGCGTTGAGCGCGCCTTCGTCCCAGCCAAGCCGCATCTTGACCGTCACTGGCACCTCGACCGCGCCGACGACGGCGTCGATCAGCGACAGTGCGTGGTCGAGATCCAGCATCAATGCCGAACCAGCGTAGCCGCCAGTGACCTTCTTGGCCGGGCATCCCATGTTGATGTCGATAATGTCGGCGCCCTCGCCGGCGGCGATTCTGGCACCTTCGGCCATGTGCACCGCCTCGCGGCCTGCAAGCTGAACCATATGGACGGGCAGGCCGGAGTGGCGTATGCGCAGGTTGAAACCGGCCCTGCCCTTGGCGAGCTCGCCGCTGGCAACCATTTCGGACACGACCAGGCCCGCGCCATGCGCGTGGGCACGCTGCCGGAACGGCTCGTCCGTAATGCCCGACATCGGCGCGAGGAACACGCGATTGCGGAGTTTCACGCCGCCGACGTTAAGCGGCGCGGCCAATTTGGTCAAATTAACCATGCACAAAAACCAAGCATCTTCATTCGTTGCACATTCTCTAGCCATATCGGCCGCAATGTGCAACGCGGAATGACGCCACATTAAGGCGCAATTGGGAAAATGCTGGCCTTCGGGATTGGGTGTGGCCAAAGCGCCGCGCGCCCCGTGGGACGCGCAAAGGACGCTTTGGGATTCATATTTGACGCACGATCTTTGCCGAAAACCGATTACACTTTTCGGGATCGTGCGCTAAGCCAATCTGCAATGACTGACGCAAGTGAAAATCACGTTTCGAGTGCGGATGGCAAGGTCGCGGTGGTAATCGTCGCGGCCGGCCGTGGTGCGCGCGCCGGACAGGCCAACGGACCGAAGCAATATCAACACATTGGCGGCTTTGCCGTTATCGCACACACGCTTGACATTTTTCTGGCCCACCCGCGGACCAGCGAGATCGTCGTCGCCATTCATGCCGACGACCATGAACTGTTCCGGCAGGCGGCGGGCACCAACGCCGAGCGCGTTAGCGCCGTTATCGGCGGGGCGACCAGGCAGGAATCCGTCCGGCTCGGCCTGCTTGCCCTTAGAGACCACGCGCCGGGGCAGGTTCTGATCCACGATGCCGTGCGTCCGTTTGTCGATGCGGACCTGATAGATCGCACCATCGCCGCCATCGGCGAGCGCGAGGGCGCATTGCCCGCTTTGCCCGTCGCCGACACGCTGAAGCGCGAGTCGGCCTCCGGCGTGGTTGGCGAAACCGTTTCGCGCAGCGGTCTTCACGCGGCGCAAACGCCGCAGGGCTTTCCGTTCTGGCCCATCCTTGCCGCGCACGAGAAAGCCCATCATCTGGGAAAAATGGATTTTACCGACGATGCCGCGATCGCCGAATGGGCGCATATTCCGGTCAAGATCGTTCCGGGCTCGCCGGATAATGTCAAACTCACCTGGGCCCGGGATATTGCCATGGCGGACCAGCGGCTTTCCGGCGAACGTGTGCGCTTTCCCGACATCCGGACCGGCAATGGCTACGACGTCCATGCTTTCGAGCCCGGCGACCATGTTACACTGTGTGGAGTCGCCATTGCACACGACAAGAAACTGTCCGGCCATTCCGACGCCGATGTCGGTCTGCATGCTCTGACCGATGCGTTGCTGGCGACCTGCGGCGCCGGCGACATCGGTACGCATTTTCCGCCGTCCGACCCGCAGTGGAAAGGCGCTGCGTCGCGGATCTTCGTCGAGCATGCGGCAGGGCTGGTGCGCGAGCGCGGCGGCCGCATCGCCAATGCCGATATCACGTTGATCTGCGAAGCGCCGCGCGTCGGCCCGCACCGCGAGGCGATGACGGCAGCCCTGTCGCAGATGCTGGCAATTTCCGCGGATCGCATCTCGATCAAGGCGACAACCAACGAGAAGCTCGGCTTCGTCGGGCGCGAGGAAGGCATTGCGGCGATCGCCACTGCCAGCGTGGTGTTTCCCGGCGAGGTGCCGGAATGACCAACAGCGACCTGGCAAATGCCTTGCTGCAAGCCAGCCAGAAACGCGGCATCATGCTGGCAACGGCGGAAAGCTGCACCGGCGGCATGATCATCGCGGCACTCACCGACATCGCCGGCTCGTCCGCCGTGGTCGATCGCGGCTTCATCACCTATTCCAACGAAGCCAAGATGGACATGCTCGGCGTTTCCGCCGCCACGCTCGATGCGCATGGCGCGGTTTCGCGCGAGACCGCGATCGAAATGGCGACAGGCGCGCTTACCCGTTCGCGCGCCGGGCTGACCCTGGCGGTTACCGGGATCGCCGGGCCTGGCGGCGGTTCCGCGGAAAAACCGGTCGGCCTGGTCTGGTTCGGGGTTGCGCTGGACGGCCGACCGATTGTCGCCGAGCACCAACTCTTTGCAGACAAAGGCCGCGATTTCATCCGTCGCGAAACGGTCCGGCAAGCGCTGGAACTGGGCCTGCAAGCACTCGGATAGGATTATAAAACGTTGGGCGGGCGGACCCGAAAACCGGATTTGCGGCTACGTTTTCGATTCCGGGCTGCTTTGCCCCAAGTGTGGCTCCGTCCCAGCCAGCAGCCGCTGAATGTTGGCACGATGGCGCATAACCACGTAGATGCTGCCCGCAATCACCAGCAACCGATAGGCCAACGGTTGCTCCAGGCCACAGATGAGGGCGATCGCGGTCAACGCCGCTACCATCGAACTCAGGGAAACTATCCGAGACGTAGCCAGCACAGCACCAAAAGCCGCCGCAGCCCCCACACCTACCGGCCAAGACAGAGCCAGCAACACGCCAAGCCCCGTCGCAGCGGATTTGCCACCTGTGAAATTCAACCAGATCGAACGGCCATGTCCCAACAACACGGCAATTCCGGCCAGGCAAACAGCCCAAGGCACCCAGGCTTGCAGGTCAAGCGGGGTCGATGGCGTAACCAACGGCAACGTGATGAACCAGGGATAGAACCAGCGGGCAAAGACGATCGCCGCAGCACCTTTCAGCACATCCACCAGCAACACCACCAACGCCGGCCATTTTCCCAAGACCCGCAAAACGTTCGTTGCCCCGGTGGATTTGGAGCCATGCTCCCGGATATCGATGCCCTTGAGCAGCTTCCCCGCCAGATAACCCGTGGGCATGGAACCGAAGAGATAGGCGATCGCCAGTCCAACGGTGCTCGCTATCCAGAAAAGCATGCGCAAGCCTCAAGACGGTTTTGTACCGTAGATGACGTCGGCGCGCTTCTCAAAGGCTTCGGCGAACATGCGGAAGGCACGATCGAACATGGTTCCCATGACCGCGCCCAGAATGCGGCTCTTGAACTCGTAGTCGATGAAGAAGCGGACGGCGCAACCGGCGCCGTCGGGTTCGAAACGCCAGACATTGCTCAAATATTTGAACGGCCCGTCGATGTACTTCACGTCGATGGTGTTCTCGTCGGGCTTCAGCAGTACCTGCGTCGTGAAGGTTTCGCGGATCGCCTTGTAGCCGATGCTCATGTCGGCAAGGAGAACGGTACGCCCGTCACGCTCCTTGCGCGAGCGAACCGTCAGCGCTTCGCAAAGCGGCAGGAATTGCGGATAGGATTCAACATCGGCGACCAAAGCGAACATCTGCTCGGGTGTATGGGATACGCGTCGGGTGGCTTCGAATTTTGGCATGAAACCGGCTGATTAAGCTGATTTCTTGAGAATCGCTTCCCGTGCCGCACGCAGCTTGGCGAAATCGTCGCCGGCGTGATGCGATGAACGCGTCAGCGGGCTGGACGCCACCAGCAGGAAACCCTTGGTCCGGCCGATCGTCTCAAAGGATTTGAACTCCTCCGGCGTAACAAAGCGGATCACCGGGTGGTGCTTCTTCGACGGCTGCAGATACTGGCCTATGGTCATGAAGTCGACATTGGCCGAACGCAGATCGTCCATCAACTGCAGGATTTCATTCCGTTCTTCGCCCAGCCCCACCATGATGCCGGACTTGGTGAAGATCGACGGATCAAGCTCCTTGACCCGCTGCAACAGCCGGATCGAATGGAAATAGCGGGCGCCCGGACGAACCGTCAGATAGTTCGACGGAACGGTTTCGAGATTGTGGTTGAAGACGTCGGGTTTGGCCGCCACGACGATCTCCAGCGCGCCGTCCTTGCGCAGGAAGTCGGGCGTCAGGATTTCGATCGTCGTCAGCGGCGTCGCCGCCCGGATGGCGCGGATGACCTCGGCGAAATGCTGCGCACCGCCATCGGCGAGGTCGTCGCGGTCGACCGAGGTGATGACGACATGGGTAAGGCCCATCTGCTTGACCGCATGCGCGACGCGGGCCGGTTCATCCGGGTCAAGAGCAGTTGGAATGCCCGTGGCGACGTTGCAGAAAGCGCAGGCGCGGGTGCAGATCTCGCCCATGATCATGAAGGTGGCGTGCTTCTTTTCCCAGCACTCGCCGATGTTGGGGCAGCCGGCCTCTTCGCAGACCGTCACCAGCTTGTGCGACTTCACGATTTCGCGCGTTTCGGCATAGCCCTTCGACGTCGGCGCCTTGACGCGTATCCAGTCGGGCTTGCGCAGGACATCCTGATCAGGCTTGTGCGCCTTTTCCGGATGCCGCAGGCGCGGTGCGTTGGCGATCGTATCGAGGACAGTGACCATCGGGAAACCTGGTTCATTGGCGAGCGCCAGTCAGGCGTTCGTTGTCATAACGTCATCTAGGACTTTTCGGCGCAAAGAAAAAGGCCGCTGCGGCGCATGCCGCAACAGCCTTTTTCGCATGGCAGCTCTTCAGGGATGTCAGCGGCGCACCAGGCGTCCCGCCCAGATCAGCAGGCAGGCACCGATAAAGCCGGTGATCAGATAGGCAATCCAGCCGACGCCGAACGGGCCAAAATTGAGAGCCTGCAGAATGGCGTTCAGTACGATCGCGCCGACGATGCCCATAACGATGTTCATGAAGATGCCGGTGTTGCTCTTCATGAACATTTCGGCGAACCAGCCTGCCAGGCCGCCGATGATGATGGCTGCTATCCAGCCGACGCCATTCAGGTGCATATGCCTTCTCCTTGTGTGATGGATGAAAGTGCATCCGCAAACGATGTACCTTGCCGCCGGGTTCCATCTGTAGCAGCGCTTTCAATCTATCACGCGTTGAGCGCGCGGCCATAGGCGTCGAGCACGCTTTCCTTCATCATCTCCGACAGCGTCGGGTGCGGGAAGATGGTGTGCATCAGCTCTTCCTCGGTCGTCTCCAGGTTCATCGCCACGACGAAGCCCTGGATCAGTTCGGTCACTTCGGCGCCGACCATGTGGGCGCCGAGCAATTGACCGGTCTTCTTGTCGAAGATGGTCTTGATGAAGCCCTGATCCTCACCGAGCGCGATCGCCTTGCCATTGGCGGCGAACTGGAAGCGCCCGACCCGGATATCCCAGCCCTCGGCCTTGGCCTTGGCTTCGGTCAGGCCAACCGAGGCGACCTGCGGATTGCAGTAGGTGCAGCCCGGAATCTTCAGCTTGTCGGTGGCATGTACGCCAGGAAAATCAGCGATCTTCTCGATGCACACGACACCCTCATGTTCGGCCTTGTGGGCGAGCATCGGCGGGCCGGCGACATCGCCGATGGCGTAGATGCCCGGCACATTGGTTTTGCCGTAACCATCGATGACGACGCAGCCGCGTTCGGTCTTCACGCCAAGCGCCTCGAGTCCGAGGCCTTCGATATTGCCCTGCACGCCGACGGCCGAGATCATCCGGTCGGCGGTGATCTTCTCGACCTTGCCATCCTTCATCTCGACATGCGCGGTGACCGAGTTCGTGCCCTTCTCGACCTTGGTCACCTTGGCTTCGAGGATGATCTTCATGCCTTGCTTCTCGAACTGCTTCTGCGCGAACTTCGAGACTTCGGCGTCCTCGACCGGCATCACCGCCGGCAGCAATTCGACCACCGTCACCTCGGCGCCCATTGTGCGGTAGAAGGAGGCGAATTCGATGCCGATGGCGCCCGACCCCATGACGAGCAACGACTTCGGCATCTCCTTCGGCACCATGGCCTCGAAATAGGTCCAGATCAGCTTTCCGTCCGGCTCGATGCCGGGCAGCGCGCGTGGCCGGGCGCCGGTCGCCAGGATGATGTGCTTGGCGGTATAGGTGCCCTCGCCCTTGACGCCTTTCGGCACCGGCGGCTGTGGCTCCATCGGCTTCTTGGCCGTCTTGGACACGACGATCTCGCCCGCCTTCGAAAGCTTGGCCTCGCCCCAGATGACGTCGACCTTGTTCTTCTTCATCAGGAAGGCAACGCCGCCATTGAGCCGCAGCGACACCTTGCGCGAGCGGTCAACGACGGCCGATGTGTCCACGCTGACCTTGCCGTCGAGCTTCAGCCCGTAATCCTTCAGGTGATCCGAATAGTGCATGATCTCGGCCGAGCGCAGCAGCGCCTTGGTCGGGATGCAGCCCCAGTTAAGGCAAATGCCGCCGAGATGCTCGCGCTCGACGATCGCCGTCTTGAAGCCGAGCTGCGCGGAACGCACCGCGGTGACATAGCCGCCGGGACCGGAGCCGATGATGATGACGTCATAGTTCTCAGCCACGGGTTTTCTCCTTCACAATTCCAGCATGACGCGCACGACTGGTGTCAGCGCCTCGCCGATGTTTCGCGTATTTTCGGCGTCAAGATGAACACCGTCGAGAGGTGTGGTTTGCGCCACGCTGCCGGCGTCGAAGAAGCCGCAGCCGGCCTCATCGGCGAGCGCGGCATATTGCGGTGCCAAAAACTTCGAGGCGTCGTCGCCGCCGGCAAACATTTCCTTGAATTCGGCATTTTCGGTGCGACTGACGACAGGCGGCGAAACGATGAGGATCTGCGGCGCCGGCCAGTCGAACGGATAGTCGTGACCGCGCACGATGTCGATCAGCCGCTGGATACCCTGCTTGGCCGCGACGGGATTGCCGTGGATCCACGGCTTCATGTCGTTGGCGCCGAGCATGATGACAATCAGGTCGATCGGCGCATGCGTCGTCAGCACCGTTGGCAGCAGCCTGGCGCCGTTGCGATCAGCACCGGCCAGGTGGTCGTCGAAGGCGGTGGTACGGCCATTGAGGCCTTCGGCGATAACTTCGACGCCACTGCCAAGGCCGGCCTGCAGCACGCTTGGCCAGCGGTCTTCCAGCGCATGGCGGCCACCTTCGGCATTGTAGCCCCAGGTCAGCGAGTCGCCGTAACAAAGAACCGTCTTCATGCACCCACCTGCGCGTCGATCAACCCATGCTTCACCCGCCATCCATGGGTTGTGACCGCCCGTTTCCGAGCAGCCAGTCCGGTGGCGAATCCGGAAATGATGAAAGCGAAGAGGCTGGTGAAGACTATCCGCACCGCCCTCTCGCTTCCCTAAACCAGCATGCCCATCGGGTTCTCGATCAGGCGCTTGAAGGCGACCAGCAGTTCGGCACCCAGCGCACCGTCCACGGCGCGGTGGTCGGTCGACAGCGTCACCGACATCACGGTGGCGATCTTGATTTCGCCATTCTTGACCACTGCCCGCTCCTCGCCGGCGCCGACCGCCAGGATGGTCGCGTGCGGCGGGTTGATGACCGCGGCAAAATCCTTGATGCCGAACATGCCGAGATTGGACACCGCCGTGGTGCCACCCTGATACTCTTCCGGCTTCAGCTTGCGGCTGCGCGCGCGACTGGCCAGATCCTTCATCTCGTTGGAGATGGTGGACAGCGTCTTTTCGTCGGCTTTGCGGATGATCGGTGTGATCAGCCCGCCGGGGATCGACACGGCAACGCCGACATCGGCGTGCTTGTGCTTGACCATGGCGCTTTCAGTCCACGAGGCATTGGCATCGGGCACTGCCTTCAGCGCCATCGCCATCGCCTTGATGACCATATCGTTGACCGACAGCTTGTAGGCCGGAGCATCACCCTTGTCGGTCTTCTTCACCGGGGCTGCCGCATTGATCTGCGTGCGCAGCGCCAGCAGCGCATCGAGCTCGCAGTCGAGCGTCAGGTAGAAATGCGGAATGGTGGTCTTGGCCTCGACCAGGCGGCGCGCAATGGTCTTGCGCATATTGTCATGCGGGACGAGGTCATAGGAGCCCTGTTCGAACAGTTTCAGCACCTGATCGTCCGACATCGCCTTTACCGGCGCGGCAGGAGCAGCAGCCGGCACGCCAGCCGGAGCCTTGGCGGCAGGCGCCGCCTGGGCGCCGCCACCGGCAATCGCCGCGTCGACATCCGCCTTCACCACCCGGCCATGCGGACCGGTGCCGGTCACGGCAGACACATCGACACCGGCTTCCTTGGCTATGCGACGTGCGAGCGGCGACGCGAAGGTGCGTCCTTCCGGCGACTGGCTGATCTCCCCCCTTGTGGGAGAGATGGCCGGCAGGCCAGAGGGGGGCGTCTCGCGCTGAGAGGACGGCGGGACAGCGCCCCCCTCTGTCGACTTCGTCGACATCTCCCCCACGGGTGGGGGGACTGGCGCCTTGTCCTGCTTGGCCTCGGCTTTCGCTGGAGCAGCATCGCCCCCGCTTTTCGCGGCAGCGCCTGCATCCTCACCTTCGGCAGCGAGCACGGCGATCAGAGCGTTGACCTTGACGCCTTCGGTGCCGGCGGGAACGACGAGCTTTGCTACCGTGCCCTCATCGACAGCCTCGACTTCCATCGTCGCCTTGTCGGTCTCGATCTCGGCAATGACATCGCCCGGCGAAACCTTGTCGCCTTCCTTGACGAGCCACTTGGACAGATTGCCCTCTTCCATCGTGGGCGACAGGGCCGGCATGGTGATGTTGATTGGCATTTTGTCCTCCCGCCCGGTTCAGCGATATGTGACGGCTTTGACCGCCTCGATGACTTCGCCGACGTTCGGCAAAGCCAGTTTCTCGAGGTTGGCGGCATAGGGCATCGGCACATCCTTGCCGGCGATGGTGATGACCGGCGCGTCGAGGAAATCGAAGGCGCGCTGCGACACCTGGTTGGCGATATGGTCGCCGACCGAGTTCTGCGGATATCCCTCTTCGACAACGATCAGCCGGTTGGTCTTCTTGACCGAGGCGATGATGGTGTCGAGATCGAGCGGCCGGATCGTGCGCAAGTCGATGATCTCGGCATCGATGCCCAAGCCGCGCAGCTCGGCTTCCGCCTTGACCGCATAGGTCATGCCGATGCCGAAAGAGACGATGGTGACGTCCTTGCCGGTCTTGTGGATGCGCGCCTTGCCGATCGGCAGCACGAAATCATCCAGCTTCGGCACGTCGAAGGACTGGCCATAGAGGATCTCATTCTCGAGGAAGATGATCGGATTGGGATCGCGGATCGCCGCCTTCAGCAAGCCCTTGGCATCGGCGGCGGTGTAGGGCATCACCACTTTCAGGCCCGGAATGTGGCTATACCAGGCGGCATAGCACTGTGAGTGCTGTGCGGCGACGCGTGCGGCGGCGCCGTTCGGTCCACGGAAAACGATCGGCGCACCCATCTGGCCGCCAGACATGTAGAGCGTCTTGGCGGCGGAGTTGATGATCTGGTCGATCGCCTGCATGGCGAAGTTGAAGGTCATGAACTCGACGATCGGCTTCAGGCCGGCCATCGCCGCGCCGACGCCGACGCCGGCAAAGCCATGCTCGGTGATCGGCGTGTCGACGACGCGCCGCGGCCCGAATTCCTGCAGCAGCCCTTGCGTGATCTTGTAGGCGCCCTGGTATTCGGCGACCTCCTCGCCCATGACGAAGACATCGCCGTCGCGGCGCATTTCCTCGGCCATCGCATCGCGCAGCGCTTCGCGCACCGTGGTCGAGACCATCTCCGTGCCGGCCGGAATGTCCGGATCGGCGGCGATTTCCGTCTTCGGTGCAGCAGCCACCGGCGCGGCAGCCGGTTTTGCGGCCTCCGCCTTGTCCTCCGCCGCGGCTGGAGCCTCTGCCTTTGCCGGTGCTTCCGCCTTGGCGGGAGCCGAGGACTTGCCGATATCGCCGGCACTTTCGCCGTCCTGCAGCAAAACGGCAATCGGTGTGTTGACCTTGACGCCTTCGGTGCCGGCGGCGATCAGGATCTTGCCAAGCGTGCCTTCGTCGACGGCCTCGACTTCCATCGTCGCCTTGTCGGTTTCGATCTCGGCGATGACGTCGCCGGCGACGACCTTGTCGCCCTCATTCTTCAACCACTTGGAAAGATTGCCCTCTTCCATGGTCGGCGAGAGAGCGGGCATGAGAATTTCGATCGGCATGTCCTTGCCCTCCCGTTACAATACGATATCGGTCCAGAGCTCGGACGGATCCGGCTCTGCATCGTTCTGGGCAAATTCGGCGGCGTCAGCGACGATGTCGCGGACCTCCTTGTCGATGGTCTTAAGCTCGTCCTCGGTTGCCCACTTCTTCTCGATGAGCCGCGCCTTGACCTGTTCGATCGGGTCATGGTCGGAGCGCATCTTCTGCACTTCTTCCTTCGAGCGGTATTTCGCCGGATCGGACATCGAGTGCCCCCGGTAGCGGTAGGTCTGCATTTCGAGAATGATCGGCCCGTTGCCGGCGCGGCACCATTCGGTCGCCTGGTCGCCGGCGGCCTTGACAGCGCGCACGTCCATGCCGTCGACCTGGATGCCGGGAATCTTGAACGAAGCGCCACGGTGCGAAAAATTGGTTTCCGCCGAAGAGCGCGACACCGAGGTGCCCATGGCATACCGGTTGTTCTCGATGATGTAGATCACCGGCAGCTTCCACAGCGAGGCCATGTTGAAGCTTTCATAGACCTGGCCCTGGTTGGCCGCACCGTCGCCGAAATAGGTCAGCGAGACATTGTTGTTGTCGCGGTAGCGGTTGGCGAAGGCCAAGCCCGTGCCGAGCGACACCTGCGCGCCGACGATGCCGTGGCCGCCATAAAAGTGCTTTTCCTTGGAGAACATGTGCATGGAGCCACCCTTGCCCCGTGACAGGCCGCCGCGACGCCCGGTCAGCTCGGCCATGACGCCGCGCGGCGACAGCTCCATCGCCAGCATGTGGCCGTGGTCGCGATAGGCGGTGATCATCTGATCGCCGTCGATCAGCGCCATCTTCATGCCGGTGACGACCGCTTCCTGGCCGATATAGAGGTGGCAGAAGCCGCCGATGAAACCCATGCCGTAGAGCTGGCCGGCCTTTTCCTCGAAACGACGGATGAGCAGCATGTGCCGGTAAGCGGCAAGCTCTTCGTCCTTGGTGAATTCGACAGGTTTGGGGGCCGAAAGCCCCGATTTGCCGTCGGATTTGGATTTGGCAGGCGCTTTTCTGGCGGCGGTGGCCATGCATCACTCCCTGTTGGCGTCTCTTCGTGGACATTAGAGCAGGATGAAATCTGCTCTGGGGAGATCAGCTCCTCCCCACCGATTTTAGGGAGGCTAACACGCGTCAAAGCGTTGCGCCATGCCGAATTTGCATAGCTGGCATGCGCCTAAGCGATTAAAATCATTGAAAATATTGGTGATTAACTTGAAATCAGTTATTTCGCCGAGGCCGGCAACATAATGGTGATTTCGTCAGCTTGGGACAGATTGAGCGCCTTGCGCGCCTGCTCATCGAGCATGTCCTTCTCGAGCGTGCCTTCATGCATCAGCCGAACGCGGCGCTCGAGCTCCATGCGGCGCGCCTTGATCGCATCGAGCTGGCCCTGCAGCGCAACCGTCTGGGCTTCCAGCTGATATTTCGAGTAGATACCGAATTCGCCGTGATAGGCATGAAAGCCGAAATAGGCCAGGAACGCCACGCAAAGCGAGGGAATGATCAGCCGGCCGGTGTTTCTCTGCTTGTGCTGACGCGTCCACATCGCCCGATTCCTCTAGAGCATGATGCCGAAAAGTGTGAAGCGGTTTTCGGACGACATCATGCTCTATCTCTTTGATTTAGAGTCGGATTCAGATTTCAGGTCGAACAGACCTGAGATCATCCGGCTCCAGCCCGCGAACTCAGGCGGCTCACGATCTTTCTCGCCCGATTGTGCTTAACGGACGGTTACGGGTGACCTGTTTGGCGGCGCCGAAACGAAAAAGGGCGGGAATGCTCCCGCCCTTTTGTCCGGTATCGATGAGCCGGTGTTTCCGGATCAGCCCTTGACCACCGACTTGCCGGCGTAGCTTGCCTGCTTGCCGAGCTCTTCCTCGATGCGGATCAGCTGATTGTACTTGGCCATGCGGTCCGAGCGCGACAGCGAGCCGGTCTTGATCTGTCCGCAATTGGTGGCGACGGCGAGATCGGCAATGGTCGAATCCTCGGTTTCGCCCGAGCGGTGCGACATCACGGCGGTGTAGCCGGCCTTGTGCGCGGTCTCGACGGCGTCGAGCGTTTCCGTAAGCGAGCCGATCTGGTTGACCTTGACCAGGATCGAGTTGGCAACCCCCATGCGGATGCCGTCGCGCAGCCGCGCCGTGTTGGTGACGAACAAATCGTCGCCAACCAGCTGCGTCTTCTTGCCGATCAGGTCGGTCAGGTACTTCCAGCCTTCCCAATCGTCCTCGGCAAGACCGTCCTCGATCGAGATGATCGGATAGTCGGCGGCAAGCTTGGCCAGGTATTTGGCCTGGGCCTTGGGATCGCGCGTCTTTTTCTCGCCTTCATAGACGTAGTTGCCGTCCTTGAAGAACTCGGTCGCGGCGCAATCGAGGCCGAGCGCGATCTCGTCGCCCGGCTTGAAGCCGGCCTGCTCGATCGATTCCATGATGAAATCGAGCGCCACCGGAGCGCTTTTCAGGTTCGGGGCAAAGCCGCCCTCGTCGCCGACATTGGTGTTGTGGCCGGCATCCTTTAGTTTCTTGCGCAGCGTATGGAAGATTTCCGAACCCCAGCGGACACCTTCGCGCAGCGTCGGCGCGCCGATCGGCAGGATCATGAATTCCTGGAAATCGATCGGGTTGTCGGCATGCGCGCCGCCATTGATGATGTTCATCATCGGCACCGGCAGGAGATGCGCCTTGGTGCCTCCGACATAACGGTAGAGCGGTAGGCCGGCGGCATCAGCGGCCGCCTTGGCCACCGCCAGCGAAACGCCGAGAATGGCGTTGGCGCCAAGCCGGCTCTTGTTGGGCGTGCCGTCGAGCTCGATCATGGTCTGGTCGATATGGATCTGGTTTTCGGCTTCCATGCCGCCGATGGCCTCGAACAGCTCGCCGTTAACCGCCTCGACGGCTTTGAGCACGCCTTTGCCGAGATAGCGGGCGCCGCCGTCGCGCAGTTCGACGGCCTCATGGGCACCGGTCGAAGCACCCGACGGCACCGCCGCGCGGCCCATCGAGCCGTCTTCGAGAATGACATCGACCTCGACGGTCGGATTTCCACGGCTGTCCAGGATTTCACGCCCGACAATGTCGACGATGGCGGTCATTTGCGATGTCCTCGATTGATCTGAAGAATGCCGCACGTCTTAGCCAAAGTGCTGCAAAAGGCAATCGGCCCGCTGGCAATTATTGCCGCGGCATCGGCCTCCGAACGATTCACGAAGCGCAAATCGCCGTCATCATAAGTCATGTACGGTCGGCTGACTTCCGGTTAAGGTGCAGCGCGCGGGGCGAAACAGGAGGAGTTTCGCCATGTCTCAGTTGAGCGGTATCGTGAGTCTGTTTCTAATCGCGGCGGCATTCCTGACGTCATGCGACAATCAGCAGTCGCCGCCGAAGGCGATGGCCCCCTTACACGTCAGCGAATAAGCCGGAATCCAAAGCGGCCCCGTCTCTCTCGACGGGGCCGCTTTGTCGTTGTTGTTAATGCCAGTAAGGCGTGACCTTGTAATAATTGTAGGATTCGTCGCGCGCCGCCTCGCCATCGGCACCGGTCAGTTCGTTGATCGAATAGGCCGGTGCCGCCATGAGTTGTTCATTGGAAAACGGTACGACATAACCGCCCTTGTCCTCATCATAGTCGAGGCTTGCCCACGGAATGGCGTGATATTTCTCGCCGATGCCAAGGAAGCCGCCAAAACCGATGACCGCGAACATGATCCCGTTCGTCATCTTGTCGAGCATCACATCCTCGATGCTGCCGATGCTTGTGCCTTCGGTGTTGTAGACCGATGTGCCGATGACCCGCGAAGCGGCGATGGCTTGGGTGTGGCCAGTCTGGGTTGCCATGATTGTGCTCCTCATTGTGGTTTCGAACCATACTTGGACAATGAGGGGCGCGGGCGAAGGTTCCCGACTTTTTCGGCGTCGACCGATCACTCCGCGAGGATGAAGGTAACCTTCATGTTGACGCGATAAGCAACGATCTTGCCGTCCTGGACGACGATCTTCTGGTCCTGGATCCAGGCGCCCTCGACGTTCTTCAGCGTTTTGGATGCGCGCGCAATTCCCTGTTCGATGGCGTCCTGAAAGCTCTTCTTCGACGACGATGTGATTTCGGTGACGCGGGCGACAGACACGGCTTCCTCCTGCCAAAACGCTCATTTGCCGGTCGAGCGTACAGGCGGCTTGCGCCGTCCACAAGCATCGGCGGTCGACAGAGGATATCTCCGGCCTAGAGACCCTTGGCGATGCGGTCGAATGCCATCAGCCGCTCGAGTAAAGCGGGCATGTCCTTCAACGGCAGCATGTTGGGGCCGTCGGAAGAGGTCGAGTTGTCAGGATCCTGATGGGTCTCGATGAAGACGCCGGCAACGCCGACAGCGACGGCCGCGCGCGCCAGCGTCTCGACAAAACGACGTTCACCGCCCGAGGAACCGCCCTGCCCGCCCGGCTGCTGCACCGAATGGGTCGCATCGAAGATCACCGGCGCGCCGATCTCTGCCATGACAGGCAAAGCGCGCATGTCGGAGACCAGCGTGTTGTAGCCGAAAGAAGCACCGCGCTCGGTGGTCAGCACATTGGCATTGCCGGATCCGGTGATCTTGGCGACGACGTTCTTCATGTCCCAGGGGGCAAGGAACTGTCCCTTCTTCACGTTGATGACCTTGCCGGTTTTCGCCGCGGCGACCAGCATGTCGGTCTGGCGCGACAGGAAAGCCGGAATCTGCAGGACATCGACATGCGGCGCCACGATGGCGCACTGCTCCTCGGTGTGGACATCGGTCAGCACCGGGAGCGAAAATTCCTTGCGCAGTTCGTCGAAGACGGGAAGTGCCGCGTCCATGCCGGCGCCGCGCGTCGCCGACAGCGAGGTGCGGTTGGCCTTGTCGTAGCTGGTCTTGTAGACGAGGCCTATTCCGAGCCTGCCGGTCAGTTCCTTCAGCGCGCCGGCCATGTCGAAAGCGTGCTGACGCGACTCGAACTGGCACGGGCCGGCGATCAGCGACAGAGCCGCCTTGTTGTCGAAGACGACATTGCCGACAATTACCGCTGAATTGGGCGCGACGGGCTTGTTCATTTGGTCTCCCGGAAGATGAAAGCCGCGCCCTGTCCGGGTGCAGGCTGCACGACAATATCATTGCCCGCTATATCGTGTTGGATGGAATTGGCCGCAAGCAGCCTCGATGTCACATCGGCGTTCCGAACCGAAAAGACCACCGCTGCGAAGCGTAGATCTGTCGGCGCGCCGGCCGGCAGGCCAAAGCGCGCGGTGAAAGCCGCGCGGTCAAGCACGCTCAAATATGTATTCGGCAGGGAAAACATGCCGCCCTGCCTTTCGGCGGCCGGATTGTCCACCGTGACAGAAATCAACTCATGCTGCTTTCCAGGCGCATCGCTGACCGCCAAGATCTCGACAATTCCGGTCGCGCCGTTGGCGTGGGCTTGCAAAGCCGCGCGGTCGACATCAGGCGCGTTGACCCGCTCGCAGGCAAACAGGAAGGCGTCCGTGGCTTCGGCTCCGGCCGCGAAAGCGAGCTTGAACGATGCGATGTCGCTCTTGCCGGCCGGGTCGGTGAAAGCGCGCGAAAAACCCAGCATGTCTCCAGCCGAGATGCCGGCATCGACATAGCGTGCATGGTCGGCATCGGCATTGCCCGTACCTAGAACAATGGCGGAAAACCCCTCGTCGCCGTTGCTGTCGCGATAGGCGCGATCACGCGTGACGAAGACATTGCCGTCCGCGATAGCCTTTGCCGCCACCTGCTCGTCGCCGACCGCCAGCGGTTCGAGATACGTGCCGTCGGCCAGGAAAACACAGCAGTTTTCCGTTCCGAAGGGATGGATGCCGGTCGGGGCCACGACGAAGCCAAGCGCGGCGAGCCGGGCTCGCGCCACCTCAAGGCTCTGCGTTGGCAGCACCAGGTGATCGAGCGGATGAGTGCCAGTGATGGTTCGGGTCATGCAGCCGCGATGTGCATCATTCCGCAAATCGGTTCAAGACTTGATCGCAATCCCGGCCATTTCGCCCCCGCCAGTTCACCGGACGTCGAAAAAGGCACCAGTTGGGACAAAGCCTCGATCAGCTTCCGGCAACGACATCGGCGGAATAGCGCAGTTCGCGCATCGGTTTGACCTTGCTGGTGGTCTGCGCATAGAGCGGGTGCGCCTTGTAGGCGGCCAGCGCGGCGTCATCGGCGAACTCCGCATAGACGACCACGTCGACCTCGTCCGACAGCGGATCCACCTTGGTGTTGAGCGTGACCTCGAACAGGCTGGAGTGAGGAATGTTGCCGAGCGCCAGCAAGCCGGTGCGCACAGCCTCGACATCCTCTTTTCGCCGCGCGCTGAAGAAAACGATATGCCGGATCAACCCCGCCTCCTCGATCAAAATGCTGGGGTCTTTTGTGACGGCAGGACGTTGGCGTCAATCGACTAGGATGTCGCGGCTGCCGCCACTGGAGTTAAGCTCTGCCGGTAACATATCGCACAACATGGCTAAGCTCTCTCACTGTTGTGTCGAGATAGCGGCCCTGATTGTACATGCCATCCCAGATCAGGAAAAACGCGATGGCGGCAATGACGATTACATAACGCATGGCTAGATCTATCGCACGAGCAATTCTGCGACCATAGGCGTTTTTTGCGCGCTCGGCCTTTGCTGTGCAAAAAAGCGGATTCTCGCTGGCGCAAGCATTCCGCGTGGCACAGCCCCGCTTGCGGCCTGCCTCTTGAAGTTTCGCCGCATGACGTGGAAGATCGCCGCAGGGATTCACTGGGAAGCGCTAAAGCTCTGGTAAAAGAGCGCGTGTTTCATTCGAGCCCGCCCGTCACTGAGCCGGTCAGCGCCCGGGACCGGCAACGGCGTTCGAAGCTGGCGAATGATCCAAGAGAACCGTGGCTCGGCAATCTGCCCCGACACCGCGGAAATCCAGGGGGCACGAGATGGCACAAAAGGAACTTTTTGGCGCAGCATTGAGCGACGCGGTCAGGCTCGATGAGTTCAATTTCGCCGAGATCGTCAAAGGTCTGCCGGCGAAAGCGCGCATGGTGCTGTCGGCGGCGATGAACCTGCCGCGCGGTTCGCTCAAGGTGAGGCTGCCGGACGGCCGCGCCGTCCTCGTCGGCGGCAAGGGACCTGGCCCAGATGCCGAACTGGTGCTGAAGAATTGGCGCTTGCCCGGCCGCGCCTTTTCCGGCGGCACGATCGGCGTAGCCGAATCCTACATGGACGGCGATTGGGAAAGCCCTGATGTGACCAGCTTCCTGGAGCTATTCGTGGTCAATTCGGTCATTGGCGAGCGTATCGCGGGCGGCACCAGTTGGCTGATCAACACCGTCCAGCGCATCCGCCACTGGTTCAACCAGAACACCCGCACCGGTTCGAAGCGCAATATCTCGGCGCATTACGACCTCGGCAACGCCTTTTACAAGCAATGGCTCGATCCGAGCATGACCTATTCCTCGGCGCTCTACACGACCGGCGCCAACGACCTGGAAAGCGCCCAGGCCGCCAAATATCGCGCGCTGGCGAAAGACACAGGGATCGGCCCGAAGGACCATGTGCTGGAAATCGGCTGTGGCTGGGGTGGCTTCGCCGAATTCGCCGCGCGCGAGATCGGCTGCCGCGTCACCGGGTTGACGATCAGCCGCGAGCAGCACGATTTTGCAACGGCTCGCATCGCCAAGGCTGGCCTTGCCGACAAGGTCGACATCAAGCTGCAGGACTATCGCGACGAAACCGGCACCTATGACCGCATCGCCTCGATCGAGATGTTCGAGGCGGTCGGCGAGAAATACTGGCCGGTGTTTTTCGGCAAGATGAAGGCTTGCCTGAGACCCGGCGGCACCGCCGGCCTGCAGATCATCACCATCAACGAAGCCGCCTACGACACCTATCGCGCAAGGCCGGATTTCATCCAGCGCTATGTTTTCCCGGGTGGCATGCTGCCGACACCGTCGATCCTGAAGACACTGGGCAAGGATCATGGCCTTGCCCATCTGCGCGAGCGCGTGTTTCCGGATGACTATGCGCGCACGCTTGCCGAATGGCGCCACCGGTTCTGGGCGTCATGGGAGAAGATCGTCCCGCTCGGCTTCGACGACCGCTTCAAGAAGCTCTGGGAGTTCTACCTGCACTATTGCGAGGCCGGATTCCGCGCCAGCTACATCGACGTGCGCCAGGTGGTCTACAAGGCGTAAGTCGACACGTTCTTCGATTTCATTGCCGCCGACCAGGCGATATCGAGGATGATCTCGATATCGCCGCCCGGTCGCCGTCAAAAAGTCCGATCGCAAAGCAGGATGCCGCGCAGGACGGACGAATCGGAAATCACTTGATGCGCAAACGGACGATCTTCTTCGGCATCATTGTTGTCGCCGCGGCGGGCATCTGGCTCAACAACACCTCGCTGTTGTCGAGCCGCCCCGCCGGCAAGCCGGAAGTGCTTGCCCATCGCGGCCTTGCCCAGGACTACGCACGGGAAGGCATGACGGGTGAGACGTGCACGGCCAGTCGTATGTTGCCGCCGCGCCATGCCTACCTCGAAAACACGATCCCCTCGATGGAAGCCGCCTTCGCGCTGGGCGCTGACGCGCTCGAACTGGATGTTCACCCGACGACAGACGGCAATTTCGCCGTCTTCCACGACTGGACGCTGGATTGCCGCACGGAAGGCAAGGGAGAAACACGCAACCATTCCATGGCCGAGTTGAAGACCCTCGATGTCGGCTATGGCTATACGGCGGATGGCGGCAAGACCTTTCCGTTTCGCGGCAAGGGTCTCGGCATGATGCCGTCGCTGGATGAGGTTCTGGCGCACTTCCCGGCCCGCCGCTTCAACATCAACGTCAAGAGCAACGATCCGGGCGAAGGCGAAAAGCTGGCCGCACGGCTTGCCATGCTATCGCCGAACGAGCGCTTCTATCTCTCGGTCTATGGCGGCGACAAGCCGATTGCCGCAGTCAAGGCAGCACTGCCGGACATGCATACGCTGAGCCGCGCGTCGCTGACGCAATGCATTCTGCGCTATGCCGCGCTTGGCTGGAGCGGCTATGTTCCAGATGCCTGCCGAAAAGGTACCTTGCTCATTCCCGTCAACATCGCGAAATGGATGTGGGGTTGGCCGAACCGGTTTCTCGATCGCATGCAAGGCGTCGACAGCCGCGTCTATCTGCTCGGCCCGTACACCGGCGGCGACTTTTCGCAAGGGCTGGACGATCCCGAACTGATCAAGCAGCTGCCGAACGGTTATTCCGGCGGCATTTCCACCGATGCGCTGGATCTCGTCATGCCTGACATCAAGGAACGTTTCACCCAGCCGGCTCAATCCACGCCATAAGGCCGGGACTCGAGCCGACCCGAACCACCTTCAAAGCAGGATGCGGTATTTCGCGAAACCTGCCTCGCCCTCGCCTGCCGGCTCGATCTTCAGCGATTTCAGCTGCGCAATGAAATCCTTCGCCTTGGCGCCGGTTTCGAACGCGGCGCTGGTTCCAGGCAGCGGCGCGAACGACCAGTTGTCGTCCGCGGACGGGTTGATTGTACCCTCGCTGACGATGTAGCGGACGATGACGTCGCGATTGGTGTCCGGCGCTTCATAGATGATCTTCGAGGCATTGATGTCAGGGAAATTGCCGCCGCCACCGGCCCGGTAGTTGTTGGTCGCGACGACGAATTTCTGTTTGGGGTCAATTGGTTTTCCATCGAAACTCAGGTCGACGATGCGATTGACGCCGGCGTTAGCCAGCCCGCCCTTGGCATCGTATTTCGGCGGCTGCGACAGGTCTATTTTATAGGTGACGCCGTCGATGACGTCGAAATTGTAGGATGGGAAGTCGGTGTTGATGAGGGCCTGGTCGGCCTTCCCTGGCTCGATCCGGTTGAAGATCCCGGCCGACATTTCCAGCCATTCCTTGACCTGCGCACCGGTGATTTCGACCGCACGCACGGTGTTGGGATAGAGATAGAGGTCGGCGACGTTCTTGATGGCGATATCGCCGGCGGGCACGTCGGTATAGTAGTCGGCGCCGTTGCGCCCGCCGGCCTTGAACGGAGCGGCCGCCGACAGCAGCGGCACATCCTTCCATTGCGTGTTCTTCAGAATATCCCTGAGGTACCAGGTCTGCGCCTGGCTGACGACCTGCACCGACGGATCGTCGGCGACCAGCGCGAAATAGGAATAGAGCGGCGCGGAGGTCTTGCCAACGGGGCGGCGCACATAGGCCAGTGTTGCCTGGTGGTCCTGCTCAAGGGCCGCGATGATGCGCTTGTCGTCCGGGACAGTCGGTTTGTTCTTGTTGTCGACGCGTTCGAAGATCGGCCGCGCCTCGGAGGTGGCGGAAACGACCTTCCATCTCGACCCGTCGCGTTCCAGCATCAGGTCGATCAGCCCCATATGCGAGCCCCAGAAACCGCCCATGACGGCGGGTTTGCCCTGCAGCGTGCCCTTTTGCGTGTCGACACCATCGAGCGACTGGAAATCCTTCTTGCCGGGGAACACCAGATGCTGGTGCCCGGTGAACACCGCGTCGATGCCGTCGACGCCGGCGACGAAGAACGAGGCGTTCTCCATCATGTCGCCCTGCTTCACGTCGATGCCGGAATGCGACAGCGCAATGACGATGTCGGCGCCCGCCTCCTTCATCTGCGGCACCCAGGCCTTGGCCGCCTCGACGATGTCGCGCGTCTTGACGTTGCCTTCGAGGTTCTTGAGATCCCAGACCATGATCTGCGGCGGCACGAAGCCGATGATGCCGATCCTGATCGGCTGCTCGGCGCCCGAACCGTCCTTGATCTTCTTGTCGAGGATGACATAGGGCTTGAGATAGAGCTTGTCGTCGCGCGGGTTCGCGGCAAGCTCCGTGCCGCGGATCAGGTTGGCGCAGACGAAGGGAAAATTGGCGCCGGCCAGCACCTTGTCCAGGAACGACAGGCCATAGTTGAACTCGTGGTTGCCCAGCGTCGAGCACTCGTAGCCGAGCAGGTTCATACCCTTCATGATCGGATGCAGGTCGCCGTCCTTCAGGCCCTTCTCATAGGCGATGTAGTCGCCCATCGGATTGCCCTGCAGCAGGTCGCCATTGTCGATCAGCATCGAATTCACCGCTTCCTTGCGCACGGCGTCGATCAGGGAGGCCGTGCGCGACAAGCCCAGCGTGTCGTTCGCTTTGTCGGCGTAATAATCGTAAGGCAGCACGTTCACATGGATGTCGGTGGTCTCCATGATCCGGAGATGCGCCTGGTTGGCCTGTGCGCGAGCGGAGAAGGGATGAAGCACGATCAGCGCCCCTGTAGCTGCGGTGCCAGCGAGGAAATCGCGGCGGGAGACGGGATGGAGCAGTTGCGACATGTTTTCTCCTCATCGACAACGTGACACGCCCTGCCCCGAAGCGAACTTCGCGCCGAAATCGGCTCAAGTCCATTCAAGAAGTTGCGTGCATCGGAAGGTCAGTCGACCAGCAACAGATGACGTGCGGATGAACGGTGCCGGTGAAGAAATCAGCCCTTGTCGTCGTCGCCCTGGGTGATCAGCCGCGCGCTGCGTTGCCCCGTCGCGTAGATCCATAGCCAGCTCAGCGAAACAGCAAGCCGGTTGCGAAAGCCGATCAGGAAATAGATGTGGGCCACTCCCCACAGCCACCAGGCGAGCCAGCCGGTGAGCTTGATCCAGCCGAAATCGATGGCGGCGGCGCGTTTGCCGATCGTCGCCAGATCACCGGCATGCCTGTAGTGGAAAGGACGCGCGGTCGTGTCGCCGCCGAGCCTGGCCTTGATGGTAGCCGCAACATGTCGGCCCTCCTGCTTGGCGGAAGGCGCCACGCCGGGAACCGGCCGCCCGTCTGGCCGCAGCACATGAGCGGCGTCGCCGATGACGAAGATCTCCGGGCTGCCAGGCACACTTAGATCGGGCTCGACCAGCACCCTGCCCGCGCGGTCCGCCTTCGCTCCCAGCCATTCAGCGGCTGGCGAAGCGGCAACGCCGGCTGCCCACAGGATCGTTCGGGCGGCCAGTTGCTTATCGCCAAACACGACACCTTCTGCGTCGCAGCGCGTGACGGCCCGCCCGAGCTCGACCGTCACGCCGAGCCGCTCGAGCGCTTTGTTGGCGTAGTCGGAAAGTTTCGGTGCGAAATTGGCCAGAATGCGGTCGCCGGCCTCGATCAGCACCACGCGCGTCTGCCGCGTGTCGATGTTGCGGAACTCGCCGCGCAGCGTGTCATGCGCCAGCTCGACGATGGTGCCGGCAAGCTCGACGCCGGTCGGCCCGCCACCGACGATCGCAATGGTCAGCAGCGCCTGGCGCTTGGCGGGATCAGCCTCCCGCTCGGCCTGTTCGAAGGCCAGGAGAATTCGCCGCCGAATGGTGGTGGCGTCCTCCAGCGTCTTCAGGCCAGGCGCGAACGGCTCCCATTCGTCATGGCCGAAATAGGCGTGGCGGGCACCGGTGGCGAGCAGCAGCGTGTCGTAGGCGACCGCGCTGCCGTCGTCGAGCAGCACGCGCTTGCCGGCGCGGTCGACACCGGTGACATTGGCGAGCAGCGTCGTCACATCCTTGCGCTTGCGCAGGAGGTGGCGGATCGGCCAGGCAACCTCGGAGGTGGCCAGCGCCGTCGTCGCCACCTGGTAGAGCAGCGGCTGGAAGAGGTGATGGTTGCGCTTGTCGATCATGGTGATGCGCACGGGAGCGCCGGCAAGCGCACGGGTGAACTCGAGGCCGCCGAAACCCGCGCCGACAACGACGACATGATGCCTGGCTTCGTTCATTTCGTTCACCTTGATAGCAAGATTGCCTGTCCTGCATGTAGGTATTTTTGTGCAATGCAACAACAGATGGCCAGTGCCCGAGACTCGTCGTTGCATGTCGTGAATGCACATGTTGTATCGTATCGCGAGGTATAGCGTCATCGAATACGCGATGAGGTGAGGCATGGCCAACGATCGTGACGACGATGCTCCGGCGCAGTATTCTTCGCCGCCCTGTTTCATGCACGAACTCGATCCGGAATTCCGTGCGCCTTCGAGCGACTGGACCGATGTGAGACGCTGGCGCAAGGCTGAGCGCGAACGCCTGATCGCCGCGCGTCTTGCTGTTTCGGCCGACGCGCGAACGGTAATGTCGCAACGCATCGCCGATGGCCTCGACGCGGTAATCGGCGAGATCGCCGGCCGCATGGTCAGTCTCTACTGGCCGTTTCGCGGCGAGCCGGATTTGCGGCCTTGGATGGCGTCCATAAACGAACGCGGCGGCCGCACCGCCCTGCCCATCGTCATCGAGAAGGGGCAGCCGCTGATCTTCCGCGCCTACAAAGCAGGCGACCGGCTGGAGAAAGGTGTCTGGAACATCCCGATCCCGGCCGAGGGCGATCCGGTGCTGCCGGACATCGTCATCTCGCCGATCGTCGGCATCGATCCCCTGAACTACCGCCTGGGTTATGGCGGCGGTTTCTTCGACCGTACGCTGGCAGCGATGCCGTTCAAGCCACTGGTCATCGGCGTCGGCTACGAGCTGCAGCGCATCGCGACCATCTACCCGCAGCCGCACGACATTCCGATGGATCGGGTGGTAACGGAGGCCTAGGCCATTTCCGGCTTCATGCCCATGGCGGTCCTGTCGACGATTTCGCGTAGCGCAAAGGACGAATTGATCTTGGTCACATGCGGCATCGCCGACAGCCATTCCTTGTGGATGCGCTCATAGTCGACGAGATCCTTCGCCGCGATCCGCAGGATGTAGTCGTATTCGCCCGACATCAGGTGACAGGACAGCACGTTCGGGCAGCGCTTGATCGCCGCCTCGAAATCCGACAGCGTCTTCTCGAACTGCCCCGACAGCGATATGTGCACGATCGCCGTCATCTGGTGGCCAAGTGCCGCATTGGAAAGCCGGGCGTGGTAGCCGCGAATGGTTCCGGATTTCTCCAGATTGTCGAGCCGGCGCGAACAGGCCGACTGCGACAGGCCGACCTTCTCGGCCAGCGCCGCATTGGGTATCCTGCCATCCTTCTGCAAAGCCTCGAGAATGGCGATATCGATCCTGTCGAGCGGCATTATTCGTGAATCCTGCGAATATCTTGCTGTTTCGCGCAACGATTATCGAAACCGGCCGGTGGGCGCAAGCGCATTCGCAAACACCTGCGCAACGATTCGTGGTTCACTCCAGCCATACAGGGAACGAGCCCAAAAGGGCCGGATCAGGAGAAGAAAATGCGCGTCGGCTGCCCCAAGGAAATCAAGAACCACGAATACCGCGTCGGCCTCACCCCCGGCTCGGTCCGCGAATATGTCGCCCATGGCCACGAAGTGCTGGTCGAGACCGGGGCCGGTGCCGGCATCGGCGCCGATGACAACGCCTATCGCGCCGCCGGCGCCACGATTGCCAAGACGGCCGCCGAGGTGTTCGCCAAGTCGGACATGATCGTCAAGGTCAAGGAGCCGCAGCCCAGCGAATGGGCGCAGCTTCGCGAAGGCCAGATCCTGTATACCTACCTCCACCTTGCTCCGGATCCGGAGCAGACCAAGGGCCTGCTTGCGTCCGGCGTGACGGCAATCGCCTACGAGACCGTGACCGACGACCGTGGCGGCCTGCCGCTGCTGGCGCCGATGTCGGAAGTTGCCGGACGCCTGTCGATCCAGGCCGGCGCCACGGCGCTGCAGAAGGCCAATGGCGGCCGCGGCGTGCTGCTGGGCGGCGTGCCCGGCGTGCTGCCCGGCAAGGTCACCGTGCTCGGCGGTGGCGTCGTCGGCCTGCACGCGGCCAGGATGGCGGCCGGCCTTGGCGCCGACGTCACCATCATCGACCGCTCGATCCCGAGATTGCGCCAGCTCGACGATCTCTTCGCCGGCCGCGTCCACACCCGTTACTCGACTGTCGAGGCGCTGGAAGAAGAGTGTTTTTCAGCCGACATCGTCGTCGGCGCGGTGCTGATCCCGGGTGCCGCGGCGCCAAAACTGGTTTCGCGCGAAATGCTGTCGGGCATGAAGAAAGGCTCGGTGCTGGTCGATGTCGCCATCGACCAGGGCGGCTGCTTCGAGACCTCGCACGCCACCACCCATGCCGACCCGACCTATGAGGTCGACGGCGTCATCCACTATTGCGTCGCCAACATGCCGGGTGCCGTGCCCGTCACGTCGGCCCACGCGCTCAACAACGCGACGCTTCACTACGGCCTGCAGCTCGCCGACAAGGGCCTGAAGGCGCTGGTCGACGATCACCACCTGCGCAACGGCCTCAATGTCCACAAGGGCAAGATCACCAACCGCGCAGTCGCCGAGGCGCTCGGCTACGAACTGGTCGAGCCGAAAGCGGTACTCGCCGCCTGATTTTCGCGAAAAACAGCTCCTTTCAATCCAGCCCGCCGGTTCCATGCCGGCGGGTTTTTTCTTGCGAGCCTGTTTTTCAGGCAAAGCATGGCGCCGAAAGATGTGACGCGACGGCACTTTGCTCATCATTGTTGCATATTTGTCATTCCCGTGCCGGCCGGTTCCCTGCTAGAGACATTCTGGGTTTACTCATGGGGTACGGGCATATGTTCATTCGCACATCCGCGAAATCTTTTCTTCTTGGTGCTGTTTCTGCTGTGGCTTTGATATCTGCTGCTCACGCAGCAGACGTCGTGCAGCCGGTAGAAGAAGCTGCCGGCTTTAACTGGAGCGGTGCTTATGTCGGCATCGGCGGCGGCTTTGGCGCCAGCGTACACAAATTCAGCGTACCTGGCCTAGACTTCAATGGCCTTGGTGGAAATGGCGTCTTTGGTGAATTGACGGCAGGCTACGATTACATGGTTTCGGAGCGTTTCCTGCTCGGTGGTTTCATTGACGCAAATCTGAGCAACATTGGTCCCTCATTGAGCATTGCAGGCGGCGATGTCGATCTGACAAACTCTTATGGCTTCGATGTTGGCCTGCGTGCCGGTTACCTGCTCAATCCGAATACGTTGGGCTATGTACTCGGCGGGTACACCTGGCAGCATTTCAAACTTGACGGATCGGGCGCCGCGGACGGCTTGGAATTTTCGCAGAACCGCAGCGGCTATGTGCTCGGCGTTGGCATGGAAACCGTGCTGCGTGGCAACTGGACATTGAAGACCGAATATCGCTACGCGGACTACGGTGACAAGTCGGTACTCGATCTTGGCGATGCCTCTCTCGATATCGAGCCTTCCACCCACACCTTCCATATCGCGGCAAACTATCGCTTCGGCGCGCAAAATGGTGGCGGCACGTCCTTTGCCGCCCCGACTTACGATTGGACCGGCTTCTATGCCGGTGGTGCGCTCGGTGCCGGCACGATGGTGCATGATCTAAACCTCAATCTTGGGTTGGGTGCTAGCGGCGAGCTCAACGGCATTGGCGGCGAAGGCGTGTTCGGCGAGGCGAGCGTCGGCTATGATCATGATTTCGGCAGCTGGGTCGCTGGCGTTCAGTTGGATGCCCGTTATTCCGGCATCCAGACCAAGCTCGATCTCGGCCCCGTTTCCATCAAGGGCGATGCCGACTACGGCTTCGATGCTCTCGCTCGAATCGGTGCCAAGGTCAACGAATCAACGCTGGCCTATGTGCTCGGCGGTTACAGCTGGCAGCACTTCGATCTGCATGCGGAAGCGCCCGGTGGTGGTAGCGCTGACATCTATGATTGGGGCTCAAGCGGCTTCTCGATCGGTGGCGGCCTGGAAACTGCCGTTTCCAGCAATATGACCGTCGGTTTGGAATACCGTTATTCGCAGTATCAGAAGGAAGACTTCGGCTCGGGCGGCATTCTCGAGGACACCCCGTCTTTCCAGACCGTGCGCCTCGGCGCGAAGTACAAGTTCAACTAAAAGGCCCTCCAGCCAAACAGTTGCAGCCCGTCGGCCATGCCGGCGGGCTTTTTTCTTGCGTGGAATACGTCTGCTCCAAACGCAGGCAACAAAAAAGCGGAGCCAAAGCCCCGCTTCCTCGATGACGAGATTTGCCGCCGGTTCATCCGCGGTCGGCAAATCGATCGACAATGGCTTTCTATCGCGACTATGCGACGGGAGTACGACAGCTGTTTCCAGCGGCTAATCTCAGCCTCAAGCGCGCTCGATGCGGCACTGGTAGCAATTGTTGCGCGCCGAGCGGACATGGACGTAGGCGATCTCGTCGCGTTCCAACAAGGTCTTGGCCCGCCCGGTGATGTCTCCGGTCGGGACCACGCCGCCGCTGCCATAGACGATACGGTCATCCCTGCCATAGCCGCGCACGATGTAGTCGGGGCTGTCGAGAATCTCGGGCAGCGCCTCGCCCTCGGCAGCGCCGTCGCATTCCTCGGCATGCAGGAAGATCGGCCCGGTTTCGGCATAGGGCTGAAGCTGCGGGAATGGCCTGTATGCCAGAACAAGATAGGCATCGCCGGCTCCTATGTTCTTCAAACAATGCCGGCAAGGCATGCCGTCACCATCTGAGACCTTTCGCTCGGGCGTTTGGCCATAAGCATCGACGCCACCACGCTGCAGCGTCCTGACAGCTTCGGTCGGCAAAGCTTTGAACTGGATGGTCATGGAAAAATCTCCGGTGTCGTGATTGGAAATTATGTCCTTGAACCCTCGCCGCCCACCCGATTCCTGCCAAATGTCGAAAAGCCGATCGCCCCTCGGCGATCGGCTCTCATCAGATTCCTGTCAAAGGCGCCGGCTAATTAAAATTCGGAGCTGCGACTCAACGGATGAAATCGTCGAAGCGGCGCAGCGTCACCCGGCGATTCTGCCAGTTTTCGTTCTGCGTCTGCACCAGCAAAAACTCCTCACCGTAACCAACGGTTTCCAGTGCATGGCCGGGCACCCTAAATTCGCGCACCAATGTGCGCTTGAGCGAAGCGGCGCGTTGTTCGGACAGGGCCTGGTTCGACTGGAAGGAGCCGACGGCGTCGGTATGGCCCTCGATCAGCACGCGGGCGCCGGGATCGCGGCGCAGGATTCGCCGCAGCGCGTCGGCAATAGTCTCGATCTTGTCGTATTGCGAGTTGGCAATAGCCGCCGAACCGAAGGCGAAGTTGATCGACTGGATATCGATCGAGCGGGCCATGCGGCGCAAATCCGGGCGCCGCTTGAATTCCCGGATGGTGACGCGCTCGTTCGGCCGCAATTTGACACGCGGTGCCGCCTCGAGCTTCCGCTCGATCGTCGCGGCCGAAGGCGTTGTCGCCTGGGCTGCGGCCAGGCTTGGCATGGCAATCGCCGCGATCAGCGCGGCGGCAAGTGTACGGCGGGTCAGCATGTCTTCGTCTCCTTCGGCCTTTGCCGCATTGATGGTGCGGGCAACATGCCAAAAGCAGCCCGAAGGGCCGATGAACGACAGGTTCAGATTCGAGCTGGTGTCAGCTTCCGGCTAGGGCCGCATGACGCTGGCCGCGCGCTCGGCGAAAGGCAGCGGATGCACGATTTCCTTCTTTTGCGCCACCGGTGCAAAGCCGAGCTTCTGGTAGAGCGGCAGAGCCGCCGGATGATCGAGCGTGCAGGTCTGCACCGTCACCCGCTTCGGCCCATGCGACCATGCGGCAGCGATCGCGGAGCCCAGGAACCAGCGGCCGATGCCTTGTCCCGTCGCATGTTCCATCATGCCGAAATAGGCGAGCTCGACTTCTTCCGGCAGATGCGGCTTGAGATCGAAGAAGCCGGCGGGTGCGCCGTCGAGATAAAGGACCCTGATGTCGCGATCCTCGCGATGAATGCCGGCGGCAAGCTCGTCGTCATCCAGCCTCAGCACATTGACCCAGTGCCATTTGCGCCCCACCCGGTCCATCAGATAGCGGTAGAAATGCAGCGGAATGTCCTTGGTCTTCAGCAGCGCGATCTGACGGTTGTAGGGCACCGGCGGCGAATAGGCCGGCGGCACATGCATCTCGAGAAACGTCACCGTGACGTCAATATCTTCCAGCGCGCCGTTTTCCATCGTCTTCATTCCTTGCCGATCACAACGGGGCCGGTCACGACAGGCGTGTCGGAAAGCCCGCCCCACTCCGTCCATGAGCCGTCGTAAAGCCTGTTGTTGGCATGGCCAAGCGTTTCCAGCGCCAGCGTCACCACCGCTGCGGTAATACCGGAGCCGCATGAGGTGACGACAGGTTTCGACAAATCGATGCCGGCCTCCTCGATCGCCTTGCGCAGGCGGTCCTTCGACAGCAACTCGCCATTTTCCGACAGCGCCGAATAGGGCAGATTGCGCGCGCCAGGCATATGGCCGGAGCGGATACCCGCGCGCGGCTCAGGTTCAGTGCCGGTGAAGCGGCCCGGCCCACGGGCGTCGGCGATCTGGCTTGCCCTGGTGTCGACGATCCGGCGCATGTCGGCGAGGCTGGCGACGCGCCCGGAGTCGAAATCGGCATGAAACACGCTTGGCGCGATCTTCGTCGGCTCAGCCGTCACCGGTCTGCCGGCGGCTTTCCAGCCATCGAAGCCGCCATCCAGAATATAGGTCTGGAAGACGCCCATGACCCTGAACATCCACCACGCCCGGGGCGCCGAGAAGAAACCCGGACCATCGTAGACGACGATGGTGTCATCGGCCGAAACGCCCATGGCGCCGACATACTGGGCAAAATGCTGCGGTGACGGCAGCGTATGCGGCAAGGGCGAATCCGGATCCGAAACCGCATCCTGATCCAGAAATCGTGCGCCCGGGATGTGGGCCGAATCGTACTCGCCGCGCGCATCGCGCTTCTGCGCCGGGAGATACCAGGATGCGTCGATGATCGTCAGGCCCGGCTCGCCGAGACGTTGCTGCAGCCAGTCTGCGTCGACGGTGAAGGGGCTGTCCTCGGCCATTTTGTGCTCCTGCTCGCCTTTTGGCGATCACTGTCTGTTCAGTTTGCCGGCATCGGCCCAAAGCGGATGCGGAAGCGCCGGTTTTCACGGCCCTTCTTCTCGATCTTGCCGATGTGGATTTCGCCGACTTCGCCAGTGCTCTTCACATGGGTGCCGCCGCAGGGCTGGCTGTCCACCGAGGCGTTGTCGCCGATACAGACCAGGCGGATCTTGCCGGTGCCGGCCGGCGGCCGAACGTTCTTGGATTTCACCAGGCCGGGATTGGCGGCCAGTTCCTCGTCACTGATCAGCCTGACAAAGATCGGATGATCGGCCCGCACCAGCTCCATCAGCCCGGCGGTGATGTCCTCCTTGGTGAAGCCGGCATCCGGAGCGTCGAAGTCGACACGGCTGTCGTCCTCGGAAACGGCGGCACCGGTGATTGGAAACGGGCAGACGACGGTGAGCAAATGGCAAGCCGCATGCATGCGCATCAGGAGATGCCGGCGTTCCCAGTCGATGGCCAGCCTCACCGTCTCGCCGACCTGTGGCACTGCTTGCTCCGGCGCCGGCACATGAATGATCTCGTCCTTGGTCTCGCCGGTGAGGGTAGCGGCAATGGCGATGCGGCTGCCGTCCGCGCGTTCGAGACACCCGGTATCGCCCGGTTGGCCGCCCGAAGTGGCGTAGAAGATCGTCCGGTCGAGGATGATGCCGCCGCGGTCGTTGACGGCAACGATCGTCGCATCCGCCGTGCGCAGATAGGCGTCGTCACGAAACAGGGCATCCGTCCTGTTTGCCATCACGCGACCTTTTCGAACGGCACCGAAATTGTGCTCTTCAGCTCCATCCAGCCTGGCACCGGCAGTTGCTTCTCGCGCAGGAATTCCGGGTTGAACAGTTTTGACTGATAGCGCGTGCCGTAGTCACAAAGAATGGTCACGATGGTGTGGCCGGGACCCAATTCCCTGGCCAGGCGGATCGCGCCGGCAATGTTGATGCCGGTCGAGCCACCGACGCAAAGGCCCTCTTCCTGAATCAGGTCGAAGACGATCGGCAGCGCATCCTCATCGGGGATCTGGAAGGAAAAATCCGGCGTAAACCCTTCGAGATTGGCGGTGATGCGCCCCTGCCCGATGCCTTCGGTGATCGAGCTGCCTTCGGACTTCAGCTCGCCGCTGGTGTAGAAGGAGTAGAGCGCAGCCCCCAGAGGGTCGGCCAGCGCGATCTTCACATCCTTGCTTTTCGCCTTCAGCCCAAAGGCGACGCCGGCCAGCGTGCCGCCGGAACCGACCGCCGAGACAAAGCCATCGACCTTGCCGCCGGTCTGGCTCCAGATTTCCTCCGCTGTGGTGCGGATATGGCCGTCACGGTTGGCAACATTGTCGAACTGGTTGGCCCAGATGGCGCCGTTCGGCTCGGTCCGCGCCAGTTGCTCGGCCAGCCGCCCCGACAGTTTCACATAATTGTTAGGGTTCTTATAGGGCACGGCAGGCACTTCGATCAGTTCGGCACCGAGCAGCTTGATCGTGTCCTTCTTCTCCTGGCTCTGTGTGTCGGGAATGACGATGACGGTGCGATAGCCGAGCGCCTTGGCGACCAGCGTCAGCCCGATGCCGGTATTGCCCGCCGTTCCCTCGACGACGACACCGCCGGGTCTCAGCAGCCCACGCTGCTCGGCATCGCGGATGATGAACAGGCCGGCGCGATCCTTGACCGACTGGCCCGGATTCATGAATTCGGCCTTGCCCAGGATCTCGCAACCGGTTTGTTCCGAAGCTTTGTTGAGGCGGATCAAAGGCGTTTTGCCGATCGCGTCGATCACAGAACGGGGCATTCAGGATTCCTTGTGTAGGTGCGCCGAAACCCTAGAAACCCGAAGCTGCAGTTTCAAGGCAAGAATTTGTCTGGTCCAGTCGCATTTGCGGTACTGTAGTTGCGTCAACGCTTCCCGAAACCGACCTCTTGCGCCACAGCTCATTTTCCGGCTGACGTTGAAAAGCAGCTTTTCATTCGATTTCTTCATCGCTAGAGCAAAGCACCAACAAGTCGACAGGGCGCAGCATGACACTCTACCGGGCCAACCCGAAGCACGGCGTCGCCTGGATCACGGGCGGATCGAGCGGCATCGGCCGTGCCCTGGCCAGGGATCTTGCTTCCCAGGGCTATGCCGTCGCGGTGACGGCGCTCGACGACGATCCGATCGACACGCTTGTCGTCGAGACCGCGCAGATGCCGGGCAGCGTCACGGCCTTTCCCTGCGACGTCACCGACGAGCCGCGCATGGCAAGGACCGTCGGTGCGATCGAGAAGGAGCTCGGTCCCATCGTGCTCGCCATCTTCAATGCTGGGAATTACATTTCGACGCCGGGGGAGAATCTTGTCGTCAACGACTTTCGCCGGTCCTTCGAGGTCAATTATTTCGGCATCATCAACGGCCTCGTGCCTGCGGTCGAACGCATGCGTGTGCGGGCGCGCGGCCATGTCGTGCTGGTCGGCTCCGTGACGTCCTATTTCGGCTGGCCGACAACGGCCGCCTATGGCGGCACCAAGGCGGCCATCAACATCCTGGCCGAGTCGCTGAAGTATGATTTCGACAAGATGAACGTGCGTATCCAGGTGTTCAACCCAGGCTTCATCGACACCCCGCTGACCGAGAAGAACATGCTGCCGATGCCGGGACTGATGCCGGTCAGCCGGGCATCGCGCCGCATGGCGCGAGGCATCAAGTCGGGCGGTTTCGAAGTCCATTTCCCGCGCCGGACAAGCTGGCCGCTGAAACTGCTCGCCCTGCTGCCGAGGCCGCTGTGCAGAGGGTTTATCAGCCTGATGACCAGTTGGAAGGCGCGGCCTCTGCATTACGACCGCAAGCCGCCGATCGAATAGGACGCCTGAGAAATTGGCGGGCTCCCCGTTTTCGGGCCGCCGTCGCCATGGTTGAGACAAGTGCTGCGTGGAGTCTGCGATGGGGCGACGGATCGTGCTTGCTGTGCTGGGCCTTATTGCCGTTCTCGCACTGGCCTTCGTGTTCGGCCCGCGCGTTCGCGTCGACACCACGATCCGTTTCGATCCCTCGCTCATCGGCGACGATCCGCAGGCCTATGTGGCAAAGGCGGAAGCCGCCATCCCCGGAATCCGAGACGGGCTGGAGAAGGAGATCGTCTGGGCCGATCCGTTGGTGCATGCCAGGACCCCGCTATCGATCGTCTACATCCACGGCTTTTCCGCATCGAAGGGCGAGGTCCGCCCGCTGCCTGACGAAGTGGCGGAACAGCTTGACGCCAATCTCTTCTACACACGGCTTACCGGTCATGGGCAGGATGGCGCGGCGATGACGCAAGGCAGCATCAATGCCTGGATCAACGACTATGAGGAGGCGCTCGCCATCGGCCGGGCGATCGGCGACAAGGTGATCGTCATCTCGACTTCGACCGGCGGCTCGCTGGCGGTCTGGGCGGCAACGCAGCCCGGTGCGTCGGACGGGGTGGCGGCGATTGCGTTCATCTCCCCGAACTTCGGCGTCAAGGCTTCGGGCGCCGGGATCCTGACCATGCCGTGGGGCAAACAAATCGCCAGGCTGGTCGCCGGCAAGGAACATAGCTTCGTGCCGCGCAACGCGCTGAATGAAAAATTCTGGACCACCCGCTATCCGATCGAAGCAACCTTGCCGATGCAGGCGCTGACCGAGCTTGCCTATGGCGCGCCGGTGGAGAAGGCGACCGTCCCTGCTTTGTTCATCTTTTCTGATTCGGACAAAGTGGTGCGGGCCGACCGCAGCCGCGAGATTGCCGGGCGCTGGGGCGCGCCGCATGAACTGGTTCCGGTCGACGACACTGGCGACCCGGACAATCACGTCATTGCCGGCGACGCGCTGTCGCCATCGACCACGGCGTTTCTGGCGCAAAGGATCGCCGTCTGGATCGAAGCGGTGGTGAAGTAGGCGACGAAAAAGGGCGACCGAAGCATCGCTTCGGCCGCCCTTTTCTTGTTTCGTCTCGGCAATCAGCCAGCCGAAGCTTGACTGACTGCAGCGCGGTCTGGCTTACGCGGCCCGCGCAGCCGGACGCTTACCGCCGAAGCGGCGCTTGTTGTTGCCCTTGAAGGCCGGCTTGGCGCCGTCCGGCTTGCGCTCGCCGGCGAAGGCCGGCTTGTCGCCGAAGCGCTTCTTGCCAAAGCCGTTGCCCTTGTTCTCGCCACCGGGCCGCCTGCCGTCGCGACGGCCATTGCGGTCGTTGCGGTCATTGGCCGGCTCGAAACGCTCGTTCTTTTCAGCCGGATTGCGCAGCGGATCGGGGCTGCCGAGATGGTCGGCAACGATCGGCAGCTTGGTGCGGATGATGCGCTCGACCTGGCGCAGCTTGCTGTTCTCGGAAGGATCGCAAAGCGTGATCGCGATGCCGTCCATGCCGTTGCGGCCGGTACGGCCGATGCGGTGGACGTAGCTCTCGGCTTCATCAGGCAGATCGAAATTCACGACATGGCTGATGCCGGGTACGTCGATGCCGCGCGCCGCGATGTCGGTCGCCACCAGAATGCGCACCGAGCCGTCGCGGAAATCGTTCAGCGCTTTCTGGCGGGCGTTCTGCGACTTGTTGCCGTGAATGACGGCGGCCTTGAAGCCATCGCGCTCGAGGTCCTTGGTCACCCTGTCGGCGCCATGCTTGGTGCGCGAGAAGATGATGACGGACTTCATCGTCTCATCGGCGAGCATCGTCGACAGCACCTGGCGCTTCTGCTTGGTGCGGGCAAAGACGACGCCTTGCACGATCTCGGCCGCTGCCGTGCTTTGCGGCGCGACTTCGACGCGGATCGGGTTCTTCAGCAGGCCCTTGGCCAGTTCGGCGATTTCATTGGGCATGGTCGCCGAGAACAGCACCGTCTGACGATCGGGCGCGGTCGCCTTGGCGATGCGCTTGACGTCGTTGATGAAGCCCATGTCGAGCATGCGGTCGCCCTCGTCGAGCACCAGCCATTTGGTGTCGGCAAGCATGAGGTCGCCCTCACGCACCAGGTCGGTCAACCGGCCGGGCGTTGCGATCAGGATATCGACGCCGGGCGCAACCTTCTTCACCTGGCTGAAGCGCGAGACGCCGCCAAGCACGAGCGCGGTCGAGACATGCGCGCCCTTGGCGAGGATCTTGATCGTGTCCTCGATCTGCACGGCGAGTTCGCGCGTCGGCGCCAGGATAAGCGCACGCGCCGTCTTCGGCCGGCGCTTGGTGCCGAGTGCGATGATCTTCGACAGGATCGGCAGAGCGAAGGCCGCGGTCTTGCCAGAGCCGGTCTGGGCGATGCCGAAAATGTCACGGCCTTCCATCTGCGGCGGGATCGCCTGCGCCTGGATAGGCTTCGGCTCGGTGAAGCCGGCGTTGTGGGTGGCCTTGAGCAGCGCGCCCGTAATACCCAGTGCCGCGAAACCGGTGAGTTCCGCAGTGTTGCTACCGGGCAAAGTGTTTTCGTTGGTCAAAATAATCTTCTTTCACGCGGCTTCTGGCCGCAAACATCGATGGCGGCAGGGCGCAACCTGCCGTCGAACAAATTTTCATGAAACGACAAGGCGGGCGGACGGGTTCGTCCACTCGGCTGCGCTGTCGTGCCCGCAGGCATCATGCCACGGGGCTTTTTCGCCGCTTTGTGATTTACCGGAAAAAGGGCCGATATACCGGAAAGAGGGAAAACAGACGCAACCAGTCTCATTCGTCGAGAAGGCCGGATAAGTCCCGGCCCAAGCGCCTATGCCGCCGCATATGGCCCAGTTCGCCACCAAATGCAAGGGGGCTCATGTTGCAGCGCAGCAAAATCGACGGAGCAAGCGGCGCTTGCGCTCGCTTGCCGGCACGATTACCACGAAATGCCGCTGGCTTGGGAGGTAATCGATGAAGGACGTGCTGAAGGAACTCGAGCGCCGCCGCGAGATCGCCCGCATGGGCGGCGGCCAAGCGCGCATCGACGCCCAGCACAAGAAGGGCAAGCTCACCGCGCGCGAACGCATCGAGGTGTTTCTCGACGAGGGCTCGTTCGAGGAGTTCGACATGTATGTCGAACACCGCTCGACCGACTTCGGCATGGAGAAGACCAAGATCGCCGGCGACGGCGTCGTCACCGGCTGGGGCACGGTCAACGGCCGCCCGGTCTATCTCTTCGCCAAGGATTTCACCGTGTTCGGCGGCTCGCTGTCGGAAGCGCATGCCGAGAAGGTCATCAAGGTACAGGAGATGGCGCTGCGCAACCGGGCGCCGATCATCGGCCTCTACGATGCCGGCGGCGCGCGCATCCAGGAAGGCGTCGCGGCACTCGGCGGCTACGCCGAGATCTTTCAACGCAACGTGCTGGCCTCAGGCGTCATCCCGCAGATTTCCGTCATCATGGGTCCATGCGCCGGCGGCGACGTCTATTCGCCTGCCATGACCGATTTCATCTTCATGGTGCGCGACACCTCCTACATGTTCGTCACCGGGCCGGATGTGGTGAAGACCGTGACCAACGAAACGGTGACCGCCGAGAGTCTCGGCGGCGCCTCCGTCCACACGACGAAATCCTCGATCGCCGACGGCGCCTATGACAATGACGTCGAGGCGCTGCTGCAGATGCGCCGGCTGGTCGACCTGCTGCCGGCTTCCAACACATCGGAGCTTCCCGAGATCGAATGCTACCAGTCGGTCACCGACCATGATTTGTCGCTCGACCGGCTGATTCCCGACAACGCCAACAAGCCCTACGACATCAAGGAGCTGATCCTGAAGGTCGCCGACGAAGGCGACTTCTTCGAGATCCAGCAGAATTTCGCCAAGAACATCGTCACCGGCTTCGGGCGCGTCGAGGGCCGCACGGTCGGCTTCGTCGCCAACCAGCCAATGGTGCTGGCCGGCGTGCTCGATTCGGACGCCAGCCGCAAGGCGGCGCGCTTCGTGCGCTTCTGCGACTGTTTTTCGATCCCGATCGTCACCTTCGTCGATGTCCCCGGCTTCCTGCCGGGCACGGCGCAGGAGTATGGCGGCTTGATCAAGCATGGTGCGAAACTGCTGTTCGCCTATGCCGAGGCCACCGTGCCGAAGATCACAGTCATCACCAGAAAAGCCTATGGCGGCGCCTATGACGTGATGGCCTCAAAACATCTGCGCGGCGACATGAACTATGCCTGGCCAACGGCACAGATCGCGGTGATGGGTGCGAGGGGCGCGGTCGAGATCATTTACCGCAAGGACATCGGTGATGCCGAAAAGATCGCAGCCCATACAAAGGCATACGAGGATCGCTTCCTGTCGCCCTTCGTCGCCGCCGAACGCGGTTATGTCGACGAGGTGATCATGCCGCACTCGACCCGCCGCCGCATCGCGCGGGCGCTCCGCATGCTGCGCAACAAGGATATGCAGAACCCCTGGAAGAAGCACGACAACATCCCGCTGTGAGGCGCCGGCAACTCACTCCTCTTCCGCCGCCCCGAACCCCGCCCCCATGGTGGCGCGGACAGGGCTGCCCCACGGTGTCGCGTGATTGTCGATGCGCATCTGGAAGATGAAATAGGTCGGCGAGCAGAAGCCGATGCCTTTCACTTTGCCGATGCCGGGCGTGTCAGGCGGCAGCGACTGGCACATATAGTCCTCGCGGCAGAAATGATCGGCCGAACAGGCCGGCCGGTTGCCGCGATTGACGGCGCCGCCAAGGCATTGGTCGAAATTGTTGGTGGCCACGCAGATGTCGAATTTCTTGCCGCCGACCAGCCCGCAAATCTCGTTCGGCATCGGCTTGCCGGCTTTGAATGCCGCGAAGGAGCGGTCCTTGTCGTCGCAGCCGCGATAGGCGATGCCGCCAGGCACGCCGATCTTCGGCGGTCGGCAGGTGTAGGCGGTACGGGAAATGTCCGAGGCGAAGGCCGCGAACTGGCCCGATTTGCTGTAGCGGTCGTTGAAAGGCTGCGCCGCATTGCTGGCGATCGAGCCGGTCAGGCAGGGATGACCGGAAAACAGTTTTTCGCTGTCTTTCGGCAGCAGGCATTGCGCCAGTTTCGTGTGCACGCCCGAAGCGGTGGCCAGCGGCGTGCAGACGGTGCCGCCGCCGCATTTCCAGGTCGCACCGAAGCGGTCCGCATCTTCCGGCATCAGGCACGGCATGGCCATCTCGGCCGGTGCGTAGTCGACCGCGGCGTCCGTCCAGGCTGCCGGCGGCGCAAAGGAGAGCGGACGAAAGCGGTTTGGCTCCCTGCCCTCAGCTGTAGCGCGCAGCCAGGCCTGGCGGCGCGGGATCTCGGCATGAAGATGCGGCGAGATGCCGACCTCGATGCGGTTGAGCGGCGATGTCGTCTTGTCGTCAAGGCCGATGAAATGGAAGCCGGCAGTGGAACCGGCCTGATGGCAACCCTGGCAGGCGCCATTGTCCAGCCGCTCGACCAGCGCTTCCGGCGTGCGCACCAGTTTCAGCGTGGAATAATCGAGCGATGCGAATTCCTTGGGCTGGAACAATTGCGTAAACGGATGATTGGCCTGCCGCGCGCTGCCGAAGGTCGACCATGAGATGATCTTTTTGGCCAGGAACTCGTCGGGAATTTCATAGACGCCTTCGTCAACCGCCGGCAAATTGGCGCCGACATAGACGGCGAGCCGTGCCTTCAGCGCCGCATCCTGCGAAAGCCGTGCGGTGTCGGGCGTGTTCTCCAGCGGTTTTTCGCTGATATCGGCGCCATCGATGTCGAATATCCGCATGAGATAGGCCGCTTGGCCACCGAACTCGGTTTCCTGGCCGGAGGGGAAGCGCACCACCTGTGCGTTGAGCTCCAGCTGCTTGAAGGTGAGCCCAGCTCTCTCCAGCGGCCCGCCGGTCAGCCAGCCGGCATCGACGCTCTCGTCAAGCTGGGGCGTCCAGCGCCCGGCAACACCGACGCAGCCGCCATCGGCGTCGGGGGCGGCGCTGTAGACGGCATTGAAATTGAATGGCAGGCGCGACGCCAGCAGCTTGCCGTTTTTGCGAAAGCTGTAGGCCAGGCGGTAGATGAAGCGCACCTCGCCGCAGCTCCTGTCGCCTTGCAGCACCGCGAAGTCGCGACGATCGAGCCGGTTGATGACGCCGACCAGCCGGAAGCGCGCGGCGTCGGTCTTCAGCCAGCGCATGTCCATGATGCGGCCGACATTGCCGTCGGTGACTTCGTAGAGCGTCCGGCCGCCGGCTTTCATATCGGCACGAAGTGCTGCAACATCGGAGGCAACCGTTTCGACGATGGCGTGAAAGGCCGGCGCCTCGTCGTAGAGCGTCTTCAGACCGCCCTCGCCGTCGACCCCCAAAACATCGGCGAAACCGAAACCCGTGGCATCGAGTGCGGCGAGCACCGCCGGATCGTCGACGATCGTCACAGGACCTTCGGCGCGCGCCGTCGGCGCCATGAAGACAGCGATGAGGGTGGCAAGCAACAGAACGAGCGCGCGGCTCATTGGGCAGCCGTGCGCGCGTCGAAGAGGTCGCGCAACACCGGCACCAGTGCCAACGGCAGGTCCTCGGCGATCAGACCGGGTCCGAACCGGCTGCCGGCTTCGGCATGCAACCACACCGCCGCGCAGGTGCCCTCGAAGGGCAGCATGCCTTGCGCCAGCAAACCGGCAATGATGCCCGACAGCACGTCGCCTGACCCGGCTGTGGCCAGCCACGGTGCACCGTTGGAGTTGATCGCCGCTTTGCCATCGGGCGCTGCTATGACCGTGTCGGCGCCCTTGTAGACGATGACGGCGTTGGCCCGCGCGGCGGCCGTTCGCGCCTTGTCCAATTTCGACATGGTTTTGTCCCCGGCGATATCAGGGAACAGGCGGCCGAATTCGCCCTCATGCGGCGTGACTATCAAGGCAGGCGCATTCGGCTGACGGGCGGCTTCGAACAGTGCCGAGGGCTGGTGAGCCAGAGAGGTGATGGCGTCGGCATCAAGAACCATCGCACTGGCGTGGTTCGCGGTCGCCTCGTCGCGTGCTTCCTCCTCCAAAGCCTTGATCAGTTGCAGGGCGAAATCGCCGACCTTGGGCTTTGGCCCGAGCCCCGGTCCGAACACCAGCGCTCCGGGATGGCGCACCGTTAGAAATTCCTGCACCTCCTCGAGCGAGCCCGCCTCGCGCAGCATGATCGAGGTCAGGTGAATCGCGTTCACCTGCATGGCATTGCCAGGCGACAGCACGGTGACCGCCCCTGCCCCGCTTCTGGCGGCGGCCAGCGCCGACAGCCGCGCCGCGCCCGTAGCACTGGGACCGCCGGAAAAGACGCCGACATGGCCGCGCTTGTATTTGTGCGCGTCCACCGCCGGCACCGGAAAATCCTGCAACCACAGGTCCGGCACATTCTCGAAGGTCGAAACGGCGAGTTGGGCGATGACGCCGTCGCCGATGCCGATATCGGCGAGCACGATCTCACCGCATTGCCCGCGCCCCGGCAGCAGCAGGTGGCCAGGCTTTTTCCGCGCGAAGGTGATGGTGACCTCGGCACGAAACGCCCTGCCCAATATGTCACCGCTCCTTCCAGAGACGCCGGACGGCAGGTCGACCGCGACCACGGGCAGGCTCAGGGCTGTCACTGTATCGATGGCTTTCGCGGCGTCGCCGGACAGCGGCTTCGACAGCCCCGCCCCATAGAGCGCGTCGATCACGATCGAGCCAGGCTTGGCGTCAAAGTCAGACAGCGGCCGGGGCTTGATCGGGCATTCCGCGGCGGCGAGCGCCGCATCGCTTTTCGGCCTCGGCGCGCCGGATGCCCAGACCGATGTGCCGACGCCGCTGCCGGCCAGGATGCGGGCAACGACATAGCCATCGCCGCCATTGTTGCCGGGCCCGCACAGCACATGGATGTGCTTTGCCGAGGGGTAGCGCTTGAGAACCTCGGCCGCGACCGCTCCACCAGCGCGCCGCATCAGGCCGATGCCGTCGGCTGGGCCGGCGGCAATCGTCAGCCGATCGGCCTCGCTCATTTCGGCCGGGGAAAGAAGTTCGTTGCTCATGGATTGCCGATCCGCATGCGATCAAGCATTGTCCGATTTCGATCCTAAGCAAACAAGGGGGAGTTGCCGAGATCTGCAGCCATAACGTTGGCACGAAAGCATCGCGGGCAGAAAATTGCCTGGGGGATAGGCAATATGCCCGATTTTTGTGCGGACGTGGGTGCTGGCGCTGTGTAGGCTCTGGCAGTCCATGCCGCTTCCGGTGCAGCGAATGACGCGAATTTGCATCCCGGTGCGGCGCGGCTTTGAAATCTTATGAGACCGCTTAGAATCCGCTGAATTGGCACAGTTCGTGCTTGATGGAGGCGCAAGCGGGGGGTCACAACCCGTTTTTTTGGCAGTGGAGGCCACTTTTTACATGAAAAAGATCGAAGCGATCATCAAGCCATTCAAGCTCGACGAAGTGAAGGAAGCGCTTCAGGAGGCCGGACTGCAAGGCATCACCGTCACCGAAGCAAAAGGCTTCGGTCGTCAGAAGGGTCACACCGAACTCTACCGCGGCGCCGAATATGTCGTCGATTTCCTGCCCAAGGTGAAGATCGAGGTCGTGCTTGGCGACGACGCGGTCGAAGGTGCGATCGAGGCCATCCGCAAGGCGGCCCAGACCGGTCGTATCGGCGACGGCAAGATCTTCGTTTCCAATATCGAGGAAGTCGTGCGTATACGCACCGGCGAAACGGGCATGGACGCGGTCTGACCGACCGCGCCATCCTCCCGAAAAACGTCATCATCAAAAAAAGTCATCACACAGGGATACATGACATGACGACAGCCAAAGACATCATGAAGCAGATCAAGGACAACGACGTGAAATTCGTCGACCTGCGCTTCACGGACCCGAAGGGCAAGCTGCAGCACGTGACGATGGATGTCATCGAGGTCGAGGAAGACATGTTCGCCGATGGCGTGATGTTCGACGGCTCGTCGATTGCCGGCTGGAAGGCCATCAACGAGTCCGACATGGTGCTGATGCCCGATCCGGAAACGGTCCACATGGACCCGTTTTTCGCGCAGTCGACCATGGTCATCCTGTGCGACATCCTCGATCCGGTTTCGGGTGAATCCTACAACCGCGATCCGCGCGGTACGGCCAAGAAGGCCGAGGCCTACATGAAGGCCGAAGGCATCGGCGACACCATCTTTGTCGGCCCGGAAGCCGAATTCTTCGTGTTCGACGATGTGAAGTACAAGGCGGATCCCTACAACACCGGATTCAAGCTCGACTCCACGGAATTGCCGTCGAACGACGACACCGATTATGAGACCGGCAATCTCGGCCACCGTCCGCGCATCAAGGGCGGCTACTTCCCGGTGCCGCCGATCGACAGCGCGCAGGACATGCGCTCGGAAATGCTGACCGTGCTCGCCGAGATGGGCGTGCGCGTCGAAAAGCATCACCATGAGGTGGCGGCGGCTCAGCACGAACTCGGCATCAAGTTCGACGCGCTGGTGCGCAACGCCGACAAGATGCTGATCTACAAGTATGTCGTCCACCAGGTCGCCAACGCCTATGGCAAGACGGCCACCTTCATGCCGAAGCCGATCTTCGGCGACAACGGCTCGGGCATGCACGTCCACATGTCGATCTGGAAGAACGGCAAGCCGACCTTCGCCGGCAATGAATACGCCGGTCTGTCGGAAAGCTGCCTGTTCTTCATCGGCGGCGTCATCAAGCATGCCAAGGCGATCAACGCCTTCACCAACCCGCTGACCAATTCCTACAAGCGCCTGGTGCCGGGTTATGAAGCGCCGGTTCTGCTCGCCTATTCGGCGCGCAACCGCTCGGCGTCCTGCCGTATCCCGTTCGGCTCGTCGCCGAAGGCCAAGCGCGTCGAGGTCCGCTTCCCAGATCCGGGCGCGAACCCCTACCTCGCCTTCTCAGCGCTGCTGATGGCCGGCCTCGACGGCATCAAGAACAAGATCCATCCCGGCCAGCCGATGGACAAGGATCTCTACGACCTGCCGCCGAAGGAGCTGAAGAAGATCCCGACCGTCTGCGGCTCGCTGCGTGAAGCCCTGCAGAGCCTCGACAAGGACCGCGGCTTCCTGAAAGCCGGCGGCGTCTTCGACGACGACCAGATCGACAGCTACATCGAGCTGAAGATGGCCGAAGTGATGCGCTTCGAAATGACCCCGCATCCGGTCGAGTACGACATGTACTACTCCGTCTGAGATTCAATCTCGGTCCAAGATTAGCTATAATGCTCAAGCCCTTGAAAGACGTCCCTCTTTCAAGGGCTTTTTGCTGCGCTCCAATAGGATTGCCAGCCGACCGGCATGCCTCGCCTGCACGGCAGCCGCGCATGGACAGCCGTATCCGCCTTTCGTCTTCGACGATCATAGGATGCCCGGATTCTTGGACCTACGGTCCATCGGAGCGGCCGGCTTTTGAGCGCGTCGCTTCAATCACAACTCGGCGGTGTTCAGTAAATGATCAAGGGAGGCGGTTCGGCCGCCAACGTCGGAGCCAGGAGCGAGCGGAGCACTGTCTCAGGCTACAGTGACCGCTCGTCCGGCGCCCACGCCAATGCCGCCGTTCAAGAAAACCCCGCCCGTCCGAACAGCATTGCGTGACGTAACCCCAAGGCCCGCGAATACGCATGCCGTAGCGTGATCTGTCAACGCCGCCAGCCGGGTGGCGAATGACCGATTCCGTTGCATGAACAGATGCTTATGGAAGATCCATCGCCCCGGACAAGGGCTGGAAAAGGCGGTTTTCCGGGCTTTCTGGCGAGTGACCGCCGCAGACCCGCACGGCTGCGGCCGGAACTCACGGGCGATTAGCGACCGCCGGAACTGCCTGACTTTTTCTGGGTATGTTTTACCGGGAATGCAGTCAGCCGGGTAACGGCCAAAAAAGAACCCCGGCGCGAAACGCCGGGGTCCTCTTGTCATACAGTCCGAAACACTTACGCGGCGGCTGAAACCTGAGCGCTTGCCGGAACCGAGGCGATCGTCTTCAGGATTTGCGAGGCGATCTGGTAGGGGTCGCCCTGCGAGTTCGGACGGCGGTCTTCCAGATAACCCTTATAGTCGCTTTTGATGAAGGAATGCGGCACGCGGATCGAGGCGCCACGGTCGGCAATGCCATAGCTGAACCGGTTCCACGGCGCGGTCTCGTGCTTGCCGGTCAAACGCTTGTCGTTGTCCGGGCCGTAGACGGCGATGTGATCCATCAGGTTCTTGTCGAAAGCCGCCATCAGCGCTTCGAAATAGGCTTTGCCGCCGACTTCGCGCATATAGGCGGTCGAGAAGTTGGCGTGCATGCCAGAGCCGTTCCAGTCGGTGTCTCCGAGCGGCTTGCAGTGGTATTCGATGTCGATGCCGTATTTCTCGGTCAGGCGCTGCAGGAGGTAGCGGGCCATCCACATCTGGTCGGCGGCCTTCTTGGAGCCCTTGCCGAAAATCTGGAATTCCCATTGGCCTTTGGCCACTTCGGCGTTGATGCCTTCGTGGTTGATGCCGGCGGCGAGGCAGAGGTCGAGATGCTCCTCGACGATCTGACGCGCGACGGAGCCGACATTGGAATAGCCGACGCCGGTGTAGTACGGGCCCTGGGGTGCGGGATAGCCGCTCTCGGGGAAGCCGAGCGGGCGACCGTCCTTGTAGAAGAAATATTCCTGCTCGAAGCCGAACCAGGCGCCCTCGTCATCGAGGATGGTGGCGCGCTTGTTTGAGGCATGCGGCGTGACACCATCGGGCATCATGACTTCGCACATGACCAGCACGCCGTTGGTGCGGGCGGGATCCGGATAGACCGCAACCGGCTTCAGCACGCAATCGGAGCTGTGCCCTTCGGCCTGCTGGGTCGAGGAACCATCGAAGCCCCACAGCGGCAGCTGCTCTAGTTCAGGGAATTCGGCGAATTCCTTGATCTGCGTCTTGCCGCGAAGGTTGGGGACCGGGGTATATCCATCGAGCCAGATATACTCGAGCTTGTATTTCGTCATTCTAGCCTCTCGTTGCTTGATCACCGAACACTGAACGGCGTCGACATGCGTCTGCCGTCAGCAGCCGGCCTGCCGCACACTTAAAATGCAATTCGTGTGCCATTCTTGGTCCGGAGGGTGCGACAAAATTGACGCGGCATCCACCGGAAGTCGGTGAGCCGCCTAAGCAATGCGCCCGGATTCCATCACGGTCCTTATTTGCACAAATAATGTGCAAATGCTGATCTTTTCATAGGCATATTGCCTAACTTGATTGCAGACCTTATCTTCGGGCCAAGTTGAATCGAAAAGGTTCGGCGGAAGAAAGGAACCCGGCAATGGAAGTCATTTCCACACGACCGTCGGCCAAAATTTTGATGTTCCCGGCGGCAGCACGCCTCTCTGCCTCAAATTTGAGCGGAAAGGCTAAGTTTGCGGCAGAGCTTGCCTCGCTGCGTGGTGCCCGCGCGGATTTCGGCGACGGCTGGTACCATGAGGCAGCCATCGAGGAAGAGACCCGGGGCCGCAAGAGCTGACACAAAGGGCAGCAGCCCTCGCCAACGAATTGGCCTGAAAAGAAAAAGCCCGGCGCGATCGTTCGCGCCGGGCTTTCTTTTGAACGCTGGGGCTGCCTACTCCTTGGCGTGCAGGTCGGTGCCGAGCGTATCCTTGACGAAGATCATGCCGATGACCAGCGTTATAGCCGCGATCACCACCGGGTACCAAAGGCCATAGTAGATGTCGCCTTTGTAGGCGCTGAGCGCGAACACGGTTGCCGGCAGCAGGCCGCCGAACCAGCCATTGCCGATGTGATAGGGCAGCGACATGCCGGTGTAGCGAATGCGGGTCGGGAACATCTCGACCAGGATCGCCGCGATCGGCCCGTAGACCATGGTCACGAACAGCACCAGGATGAACAGGATGCCGATCGTCATTGGCCAGTTCACTGCTGCAGGATCGGCGAACATGGCGAACGCGCCGCCGCCTGGAATGTTGTAGACGGTGACTTCGGGTGCGCCCGCTGCCTCATCGGTGGTCAGCAGCTTGTCCTTGACCGCCTGGTCGATCGGCACCGTCGCCTTTTCACCGGCACGGATGGCAGCGGCGTCCAGCTTCAGTTCCGGGTTGGCGGCAACAAACGCATCGAGCTTCTGGTCCGCAACCTTGGCTGCCGCGCGCTTCAGCGGATAGCCGCCGTCCTGCAGCGACATATTGACGGCCTTGATGAAGGCCGCTTCCTTGGCCTTGGCCTGATCACCGGCGGCGATGGCGTCATAGGACTCGACCGTCTCGTTGCCGATTTTGACAGATGCGGGTGTGCCGGCGGCAGCCGTCGACACCACGTCATAGGGAACCGAGTTCTTGGTCAAGAACGAAGTCGCGATATCGCAGGATGTCGTGAACTTCGCCGTGCCAACCGGATTGAACTGGAACTTGCAGTCGCCCGGCGCCGCGGTCACCGTCGCCCTGGTGTTCTGCTGCGCCGTGGCGAGTGCCGGATTGGCAGCCCATGTCAGTGCCTTGAACAGCGGGAAGGTGCAGACAATCGCCAGCGCAAGGCCCGCCATGATGATCGGCTTGCGGCCGATCTTGTCGGAGAGCCAGCCGAAGACGACGAAGAAGATCGAACCGACCGCCAGGGCGACCGCGATCATGATGTTGACCGACTGCGCGTCGACCTTGAGCACGTTGGTCAAGAAGAACAGCGCGTAGAACTGGCCATTGTACCAGACCACGGCCTGACCGGCGGTGAGGCCGAGCAGCGCCAGCAGTGCAATCTTGGCGTTCTTCCATTGGCCGAAGGCTTCCGTCAGCGGCGCCTTGGAGCCCTTTCCCTCATCCTTCATGCGCTGGAAGGTCGGGGATTCGGAAAGCGAAAGCCGAATCCAGATCGAGATGCCGAGCAACAGGAAAGACACGATGAACGGGATACGCCAGCCCCAGGCAGCATAGTTTTCCTTGCTCAATGAAGCCTGTACGATCAGGATCACAACCAGCGATAGGAACAGGCCGAGCGTCGCCGTGGTCTGGATCCACGAGGTGTAGTAGCCGCGCCGGTTGTCCGGCGCATGTTCGGCGACGTAAGTGGCCGCGCCGCCATATTCGCCACCCAGAGCCAGGCCCTGCAGCATGCGCAGGATGATCAGGATCACGGGAGCGGCGATGCCCAAAGTGGCATAGCCGGGCAGCAAGCCGACCAGAAAGGTCGACAGGCCCATGATCGTCATGGTGACAAGAAAAGTATATTTACGGCCGACAAGGTCACCGATGCGGCCGAACAGCAGTGCGCCGAACGGGCGCACAAGGAAGCCTGCGGCGAAAGCCAACAGCGCGAAAATGTTGCGGGTCGCTTCCGGAATGGCTGGGCTGAAAAAGGTCGAACCGATGAACACCGCCAGCGAGCCATAGAGATAGAAATCATACCATTCGAAAACGGTGCCGAGCGAGGAAGCGAAGATGACTTTCTTCTCTTCCCGCGTCATGCCGCGGCTTGTTCCGCCGGCGGTCGATGCTATTGCCATTGCGTTATCCTCCCGTGAGACCCGTTCTCAATGCTGCGCGACACTGTCCGCGTTCTCCTCCGAGCACGGACTCAACGACAGCCATCGGGGAAAAATGACAGAAAGCGCCCGCCAAAGGCAGCGCGTCTTTGGGATTATGACTTTGGTATTAGGTGCGCTGCGGGATGAAACCGGGCGAGTTGGGAAACCCCTAGCCCTTGAGCGCTTGCAGCAGGCCGGCGGCAGCCATCATGTCGCGCTTGCGAGCCGCGCGGCGGGCAACGGCCTCCGCATCCTGCCCCCAATGCTCGATCTGCCAGTCCTCGTCGACATGAGCAGCGGCCCAGGCAGCCTCAGCGTCGATCTCGCCGAAATCGACAGCCAGCGCCAGCAGCGCCGAACCGGTCAGCGACGTCATCACATGAATGGCGGCGAGCCGCAGCGGCTCGGCGCGCTGGGCAAGATGGCTGCCCAGCACGGCGATGGTCTCGCGCGGCTGCTCGACATGGATGATGCCCTCGGCCAGATTGAAGCGGGCTCCGAGTGTCCTCGCCCAGTCGATCACCGGATCCCAATGCTGGTTCTGCCGCTCCACCAGCCCTTGCGGCGCGTCGGCGCGATAGCAGGTGAGATCGGATGAGGCAAAGCGCAGGATATCCTCCAGCACCGCCTGCGGGTCGCTGGCAACGCCATCGATGGCCGTGTTGACGAGGCGCATCACGGGCATCTTCACCGGATCGATGGTCTCGCTTTGGGCGGCGAACTCGTCGGCGACGAGCGCGGCTGCTGCCTCGGTCGGCAGCACCAGCAGCGCCTTGCCCGGCGTCCGCACCGGCTTGCCGTCGAGATGCACGGCAAAGCCATTGTCGACAGGTGTCACAGAGGCGGCCTTGTAGAAGCGTTTGGGCAGAGGCGTCTTCATCTGGATCTGGGCGCGGCGCACAGGATCCGGGTCGGAGAGATACTTGCCCGCTTCGAGGTCGTTGAGGATGTCACGCATGAAGGTCTCTCTTACACCGGCGTCAGCTTGCGCGCCGGCCGGTTGACGATGATCAGGCCGGCGGCAATCAGGCCAAGTGCCAGGAAAATGCGCATGGTCAGCGGCTCATTCAAGAACATGGCTCCGCACAGCACGCCGAAAACCGGCGACAGGAAGGTGAAACTGGACAGGCCTGACGCCGGATAGCGCCGCAGCAGCCAGAACCACAGCACATAGGTGAAGGCGACGATGTAGACCGCCTGGAAAAGCAGCGCCAAGGTCGGCAGCACGGTCGGGTCGCGAACGGGCGGGCCGGCGAGAGGCAGCACCAATACGCCCACGATCGCTGCCCCGGCGAGCTGGTAAAGCAGAAGCTTCTCGGCGCTCGCCTCGACCAGCTTCGACCGCTTGATGAGGATGTTGGTCAAAGCCCAGAAGAATCCGGAGCCAAGGCTCAGCAGATCGCCGAACAGCATGTCTCCGCCGCCGCCAAACTTGTCGGAAAACACCGCGGCAAGGCCGGCAAAGGCCAGCAGCAGGCCAAGGAATTTTCTCAACGTGATCTGCTCGCCGAGCAGGAAATGGCCGCCGAGCAGCATCCAGAACGGCATGGTGTTGACCAGCAGCGTGTTGCGGGCAACGGTCGTATGCTCCAGGCCGACATAGAGGCAAAGGAACTCGATGCCGAAAAGCGCGCCAACCAAGATGCCGGCGAGCAAGGTCCCGTCGCGCGTGAAAAGCGCGATGCCGCGCCACCGGCACCAGGCAAAGACACACATGCCGCCGATGATCGAGCGCGCGATCGACAGGAAAACCGGATCATAGCCAGCATAGGAGATCTTGGCGGCGACGTAATTCAGCCCCCAGGAAAAGGTCAGCCCGACCATGATCGCGGCGGCGGCCAGGTCGACCGTGTCGCGCCGGTCGAGCGCGTCGGTGGCGCCGCTCACGATCAGTCCTCCGCGCTGGCGTCGTCGAAGCCGATCAGGTTCCAGCTCTGGCGCATATGCGGTGGCATTGGCGCCGTGACATCGATGACGCCCTTGTCCGGATGCGGAATGATGATGCGGCGGGCGTGCAGATGCAGGCGGTTTTGAATGCCCCCGGGAAAGTCCCAGTTGGTGTCGGCCTCGAAATATTTCGGATCGCCCAGGATCGGGCAGCCGATGTAGGCGGCATGAACGCGAAGCTGGTGGGTGCGGCCGGTATAAGGCTCCATCTCCAGCCAGGTCATCGTCTGCGCCGCCTGCTCGATGACGCGGTAGTAGGACACAGCGTGATCGGCGCCCTTTTCGCCATGCGCGGCGACCCGCACGCGGTCACCGTCCGGCGTCGGCTCCTTGATCAGCCAGGTCGAGATCTTGTCCTCGCGCTTGGGCGGCACGCCCTTGACCAGCGCCCAATAGGTCTTCTTGGTCTCGCGGGCGCGAAACGCTTCCGAGAGCTTCATGGCGGCCAGTCGGGTGCGGGCGACGACCAGCACGCCCGAAGTGTCGCGGTCGAGCCTGTGAACCAGTCTGGGCTTCTCGCCCTTCGGGCTGCGCCAGGCCTCCAGCATGTCGTCGACATTGCGGGTGACGCCCGAGCCGCCCTGCACCGCAAGGCCCGCCGGCTTGTTGAAGACGAAAACCTTAGGGTCTTCATGGATCAGCATTTTCGACAGGACATCGGCATCGCCCTGGTTGCGGATCGAGTGGCCGGTCAGCGCACTCTCGCCCTTCTTGTCAACCTCGAGCGGTGGGACGCGAACCATCTGGCCGGGCTCGACACGGGTGTCGGCCTTGACCCGGCCGCCGTCGACACGGATCTGGCCGGAGCGCAGAAGCTTCTGCAAATGGCCGAAACCAAGGCCCGGGAAATGGGTCTTGAACCAGCGGTCGAGCCGCATGCCCGCCTCGCCGGCTTCCACCGTGATCTGTTCAACGCCTGCCATGTTTTTTGTCGCTTATCCGTTTCCCGAGCAAAGCTCGGCCTGTTCTTGGCGCGGCAATAGCACTAAGGCAGGCTTCTTGCGAGCCAAAGTCCCAGAAACAGGGCGATAATGGCGCCAATGACGCTGGCAAGGGCATAACCCAGCGCAGGCAGCGTGGCTCCCCGCTCCCACAGCGTCGCAAAATCGAGCGAAAAGGCTGAGAAGGTGGTGAAGCCGCCAAGAATGCCGGTGGCAACGAACAGCCTGACCTCGTTCGATCCGCCACGGCGCATCATGGAGGCGATGAACAGCCCCATGGCGAAGGAGCCGATGACGTTGATGGCCATCGTGCCCCAGGGATAGTCGGGGCCGACAAAACGCAGCGCGCCGATGTTGGTAAGGTGACGAATTCCGGCACCGATGCCGCCACCGACGACGACGAGAAACAGATTGAACATGACCGTTTACTGCCCCCGCGGGGCTGCCCGGTCAATCCCTCGTTGTGGGCGCAACCGCACGGATCAGCCGAGCTCGTCACCACTCAGGCGTTGCCCATCCCGGATATTTTTTCCTGAACTCGTTATAGAGGTCATCGATCTCCGTTTTGCCGATAGGGCGCACCTGTTCGTAGAGGTAGCCCTTGACGTCGCCGGACAGTTGGTACGCCGCGATGCGCCTGTATGCAGCGCCGATGCCTTTGCCCTCGACAATGTATTGGTCCGGTATCGAGACACAGAGCTGCGCACCCGGCTGCAGATGGGTAACGGGCGGATCGGTCACGACAACGTATTTGGACTTCAACGCCGCCGGTCTGAACCGATCGCGACTATCGACCTGACAAGCCCACTCGATGCGGGGGTAAAGGTCCTTGTCCATTTCATAGAGCAATGAGTCGCTCATGATCCCGCTGGACGCAAATACCGACAACCGGTCCCCAGGTCCCATCTTTCCAAGAAGGTCATCGATAAGGCGCCTGTATTCTGGAAGATTGTCGAGTTGCAGCGGGAGCGTGGCTTCCCTGGCAAAGACGTAGCTGACCGGTGACAGCACCTGGCGGCCAATCGGGAAAAAAGTACCGAAAAACGCCAGCACGGCGGCAACGGCTATCGCGGCGGTCGACCATCGCGATCTCAGCGCCGGCATCGAAACGATCGCAACGATTGCCTGGGCGTAGGCAGGAAAAAGCCAAAGAAACATTGGCACCGAATGGTGGCGATCCGGGTCCTGCATGCGGGTGAAGAGGAAGAAGGTAAGTACCGAAGCAACGGCACAGAACAGGGAAAATCTGTTTTGGCGTATGATGGAGATGTAAGCGCCAAATACGATCAACAGCCAGTTCACATAGCTGAGCCGCGATCCTACCTGGTCAACCTGTGAAACGAAGCTTGTCTTGTATCCGCTGTAAAGGTCGCCATAGCTGGTTCCCAGTATCTTGAGGACCAGGGGTTGCTGGAAGGTCAGCGCGGCTCCGACAACCACGAGGATCACACACAGGCCCCCGACGGCGGCATTGCGGAGTGCCGGGACGTCGCGGTCTTTCGCGACCTGCAGAAAACAGAAGAAGGCCGCGGAAGTTCCGACCCCGATGACGGGATAAGCATACCAGCGGCGCAGCACGAATGCCAACCACAGGCATACGCCGACACGCATGCCGCTGATCACCGGTTCATGGGTCAGGAACCTCGATTTCCAGAGAAAATAGGTTGCCGCGCAAAGCGCGAGACAGCCGGCAATGTCCGGCAACCCACGAAGCGTCGCCGCCCAGAAGGGCGTGTAGAGAAAGGCCGCAATCCATACGGTGAGCCAGCTTCGGCATGAAAGCGTCCCGGTCGCCGCCTCCAGATAGCTTGTTCTGCCGATGAGAAGAGCGGTCGGAACCAGGTAAACAGCGACTATTCCGGCGATGTAGGAAAACCTCGAATCGCCAAAAATGATGTGAAACGGCATCAGCGGCACCAGGATCGCCGCACTGTAGTCGTCGGTGGCGATCGAGGTCCTCAAATGGCTGAGCCACTCGAGAGGGCTCTGAACCAAGAGCGTGCCCTGCCGGCTAAACGTGTCGAAATAGGCAGCGAAGTCCCAGTAATAGACAGGCTGTTCAAGCCCTACATAGATGAGAGCAAGAGCAACTCCCAGCAGAGCGGTACACACATATGTCGTTGCCCAAAATCCGAGAGATTTGTTCTTCGTCACTTGCGGCCGCCAGAAGGAGAAGAGGCAGAACTATCAAAGCCAGCCCGGACTACCGTTTATGCAGCCAGGATCCGTTCCGGCGCATGAGCGGCCGACAAGGATTGGCCAAGTCTCACATGCAGAGCACCCAGACGCTGCCGGCAGGGCCGGCAGCACCGATTTTCCAAAGCTTAGGTCGTCCCGGCATTCTTCGGCTTGGTCGAACCGATCATTTTCCAGTTCTTGTAGAACATGGAATTGATGCGCTCGACGCTCACCGAGACGATGGCCAGCATACCCGCGATGAGGCGGGGAACCGGCGATGGCCTGATAATGTCCATGAACACGCAGTAGCGGCGGCCGTCATACTCGTTGACCGAGCGATGCAGCAGCGTGTCGTCGAAGATGAACAGCGGATTTTCGTACCAGTAATTCTTGACGTTGCCGCACTCGACGAAAATCTCCGACTTCACCGGGATCAGATTGTAGAGAATGCGCAAGCTGAGCCGCAGCGGGCCGAAATGCCAGGACGTCGATTCGCGCTTGCTGAAGACGGAAACGGCGATGGTCTTGATGTATTTGAAATCCTTGTTGAACTCGGCGACGTTGTCGATCCTGTGCTTGCCGTACCACTGGTAGACATACATGCCGCGCCGGCCGGCGCCGAAATTGGCATCGATATCGGCGATGATCTCATCCTTGCGCGCCTTGAAGATATCCAGGACCTCGTTGACCTCGCGCTGATAGTCGGCGGGAAACTGCTCCAGCTTCCACACGCCAGGATTTCTGTAGCACAAGAGGTCGACCAGCAGGTTGAACGGCGAAAGCAGCCAGGTGAACAGGCCGTTGCCGAGAAAATAGCCTGAGAACAGCGACAGATCCTTGCGGTCGTTGCGCAGCACGTCGATCAGGCCGCAGACGATGAAGATCGTCGTCAGGATGGGGATGAAATAGAAGCCAAGGGCGAGAAGCGGGATGGCAATGGCGAATTTGCGAAGGGATTTGCGAAGATTTTTTGTCATTTTTCCACGCGCCAAGCGCGATCCTGTTGCGAATGAGGTGCCCAAATCAAGGCAATGGCCACCGCCCGGTCGTGCGCCTTGATAAGGTTTTTTGGGTTACCACACAACGGCCCTGCTACCGCGGCCGGCTGGCTGCCTTCTGGATCTGGTCAATAGCCTCACGCAAGCCGGCTATTCCCGCTCTTTGCGCAGCTTTGCCCAATAATCGAGCCGCTTCCTGATATCGCGCTCGAAGCCGCGCTCGGGCGGATCATAGAAGGTCTGGCGACCCATCTTCTCCGGAAAATAATCCTGCCCCGAAAAGGCATCCGGCTCGTCATGGTCGTAGCGGTAGCCCGCGCCGTAATCCTCCTCTTTCATCAGCTTGGTCGGCGCGTTGAGGATGTGCTTGGGCGGCAGCAGCGAGCCGTGTTCCTTGGCGGCCCGCGTGGCGGCCTTGAAAGCGTTGTAGACGGCGTTGGATTTGGGCGCGGTGGCAAGATAGACGGTGGCCTCGGCAAAGGCGAGTTCGCCTTCGGGCGAGCCGAGATAGTCGTAGGCATCCTTGGCGGCATTGGCGACGACAAGCGCCTGCGGGTCGGCAAGGCCGATGTCTTCCATGGCCATGCGCACCAGCCGGCGGCCTAGATAGAGCGGATCCTCGCCGGCATCGAACATGCGTGCGAGATAGTAGAGAGCCGCGTCAGGATCTGAACCGCGTACCGATTTGTGCAGCGCCGAGATCAGATTGTAATGGCCGTCCTGGCCCTTGTCGTAGATTGGCGCGCGGCGCTGGACGATGCGCTGCAGACCCTCGGGATCGAAGACCTCGCCGGGCTTGGCTGCTCGCCAGACTTCCTCCGCCAGGGTAAGAGAGGCGCGGCCGTCGCCATCGCTCATGCGGATGAGCATGGCCCGCGCCTCGTCGTCGAGCGGCAGCGCCCTGCCCTCGGTCTCCTCCGCCCGCGCCATCAGCTTGGAGATGCTCTCCTCGCCAAGCGAATGGAAGACCAGAACGCGCGCGCGTGACAACAAAGCGGCATTCAGTTCGAAGGACGGGTTTTCGGTCGTAGCGCCAACCAGCACGACTGTCCCGTCCTCCATGACCGGGAGGAAACTGTCCTGCTGCGCACGGTTGAAGCGATGGATCTCGTCGACGAACAACAAGGTCTGGCGGCCATTGGCACGGCGCAATTTGGCTGATTCGAACACCTTTTTCAGGTCGGCGACGCCGGAAAAGACAGCCGATATCTGCTCGAAGGCGAGACTCGTTTCACCGGCGAGCAACCGCGCCACGGTGGTCTTGCCGGTGCCGGGCGGCCCCCAGAAAATCATCGAGCCGAGCGAGCCGGAACCGATCAACCGGGTCAGCGCGCCGTCAGGCCCGGTCAGATGCTCCTGGCCGACGACCTCGCCAAGGTTCCTCGGCCGCAACCTGTCGGCCAGCGGCCGCCCAGGCGGCTTCTTTTCCGGTTCATCGACGCTGAACAGATCGGCCATGCACTTCTTTTTCGTTGGAGCATGAGCCCGAATGCACGGAACCCAGCCCTAATAACGCAACACCTGACGCAGTATCTGCCCGCCGCGCTCGACCGTAAAGCGCCACCAGCGCGTATCCGTCTTGGCCGCCAGCTCCAGGGTCGCTGCGGTATCGATGGTGGTGCCGTTCACCTCGCGCACGATGTCGCCCGGCTGGAAGCCGAAATCGGCGGCCGGTGAATCGCGGTTGATGTCGACCACGGTGACGCCCTTGATGTCCGTGCGCAGGCCAAGCCGCTGCGCGAGCCGGGGCGACAGCTCCGCGACCTTGGCGCCCGAAAAGGGGCTGCGGCCATGCAGCGTCACCTCGGCAGCCTTCATGCCTTCCGGAGCACGCTCCAGCGCGATATCCATCGCCGCCTGCTGGCCCTTGGTCAGAACCGCGAAATTGGCGGTGGTGCCGATCGACAGCGTCGCCATCCGGTAGTCCAGCGCTTCGATGCTCTCGACCGGCTTGCCGTTGAGCTGCAGCACCACGTCGCCAGGCTTGAGCCCTGCCTTGGCGGCCGGTCCGGTCGCCTCGACCGACGAGACCAGCGCACCGGTCGGCTTCTCCATGCCGAGCGATTCTGCGATCTGCGGCGTCACCGCTTCGAACTCGGCGCCGATATAGGGCCGTTCGAAGAAGTCGAGCCCGGCCTTGGCCGCGTCGGCAAAGGCGCGAACCATGTTCGAGGGAATGGCGAAGCCGATGCCGATCGAACCACCGCTGCGGCTGTAGATGGCCGTGTTGATGCCGACCAGCTGGCCGCCCATGTTGATCAGCGCGCCGCCGGAATTGCCGGGATTGATGGCGGCGTCGGTCTGGATGAAGAAGCTGGAATCGGAGACGCCGATATGGCTGCGGGCCAGTGCCGAGACGATACCGCTGGTGGTGGTCTGGCCGACGCCGAAGGGGTTGCCTATGGCCAGCAGCAGGTCGCCGACCTCGAGCGCGTCGGAATCGCCGATGGCAATGACCGGAAACGGCTTGTCCGAGGTGATCTTGAGCACGGCAAGGTCGAGAGTCTCGTCCTTGAGCAGCACCTTGCTGTCGAACTCACGCCCATCAGCGGTCGCCACCTTGACCCGGTCGGCATCCTTGATGACGTGGTAATTGGTGACCACGACGCCAGTCGGATCGACCAGCACGCCGGAGCCCAGCGAAGACTGCGCACGCGGCTGCGAGCGGCCGAAGAATTCCTCGAAGAACGGATCGCCGTCGAAAGGCGATGTCACCTTGGCGGTCTGCGAGGCATAGACATTGACCACCGCCGGCGCCGTCTGCTTGACCAGCGGCGCAAACGACAGCTGCACCTCCTCGCGACCGAACGGCACGCGCTTGTCGGGACCGGACGTCGCGTTCTCGCCCTCGACGCCATGCAGCAGGTCGGTCAGCACATCTGACAGGCCGGGATCGGTCTTGGTCTCCTCGGCCAATGCCTGCCTGACCACCGGTGCGGCCGCAAACGCCATGATGGCGAAAAGCAGAACAAAGGGCAGTCTTCTGGCGCGCATTCGCGAATCCTCCAAGGCAAGTTCGGGGGCATTGTCCCGACGATTGTGCAAAATGAAAGGCTAAGCCGCTGAAATCCGACTATTTTGGGCCAAAACCCCAGGGGCATGCCCGGAAATCGGATTCCGGCGCGGTTTGCTGCTTTCAGAAAACAAAAAGGGGCCCGCAGGCCCCTTTGAACTCATTTGGGAAAACCGAGCCTTATGCGGCTGCGGCGTCCGCGTCAGCGCTTTCGGCCTCGATGCGAGCGCGGTCGCCGGCGCCCTTGGCCGAGACGTCGCGATCGACGAACTCGATGACAGCCATGGCGGCGTTGTCACCGTGACGGAAGCCCGCCTTCATGATGCGCAGATAGCCGCCATTGCGGTTGGCGTAGCGCGGCGCGATGGTGTCGAACAGACGCTTGACGACGCCTTCATTGCCGATCTGGGCAATGACCTGGCGGCGGGCGTGCAGGTCGCCACGCTTGCCGAGCGTCACCAGCTTCTCGACGATCGGACGCAGGTCCTTCGCCTTCGGCAAGGTTGTGACGATCTGCTCGTGCTCGAGCAGCGACACGGCGAGGTTGGCGAACATCGACTTGCGATGGCTAATGCTTCGGGCGAAGCGGCGGCCTTTGAAACCGTGGCGCATGGCTCTTTTCCTTCTTCAGTTGTTCAAGAGGCCGCGGCCTCTGATGGTTTTCCGCATGACCGTCGGATCGAGCGGCCCACGCCGCCGATCCTTGGAATTCATGCTCAATATTGGTCTTCGTAACGCTTAGCGAGGTCTTCGATGTTTTCCGGCGGCCAGTCCGGCACTTCCATGCCGAGGTGCAGGCCCATCGCCGCCAGGACTTCCTTGATCTCGTTCAGCGACTTGCGGCCGAAGTTCGGGGTGCGCAGCATCTCGGCCTCGGTCTTCTGGATCAGGTCGCCGATATAGACGATGTTGTCGTTCTTCAGGCAGTTGGCCGAACGCACCGAAAGCTCGAGTTCGTCGACCTTCTTGAGCAGCGCCGGGTTGAAGGCGAGCTCGGTGACGGCCTCGGCGGCGACTTCCTTCTGCGGCTCGTCGAAGTTGACGAACAGGCCGAGCTGGTCCTGCAGGATGCGGGCGGCGAAAGCCACTGCGTCCTCGCCGGTGATCGAACCGTCGGTCTCGATCGTCATGGTCAGCTTGTCATAGTCGAGAACCTGGCCCTCGCGGGTGTTCTCGACCTTGTAGGAGACCTTCTTGACCGGCGAATAAAGGCTGTCGACCGGGATGAGGCCGATCGGCGCGTCTTCGGCGCGGTTGCGGTCGGCCGGCACGTAACCCTTGCCGGTGTCGACGGTGAATTCCATGCGGATTTCAGCGCCTTCGTCCAGCGTGCAGATGACGTGGTCGGGGTTGAGGATCTCGACGTCGCCAACCGTCTGGATGTCGCCGGCAAGAACCGCACCCGGTCCCTGCTTGCGAACGACCATGCGCTTGGGACCATCGCCTTCCATGCGGATGGCGATTTCCTTGATATTCAAGACGATGTCGGTCACGTCCTCGCGCACACCGGCGATGGACGAGAATTCATGTAGAACGCCGTCGATCTGCACGGCGGTAACAGCCGCACCGCGCAGCGAAGACAGAAGCACGCGGCGCAGCGCGTTGCCCAGCGTCAGGCCAAAGCCACGCTCGAGAGGCTCGGCGACCAGCGTGGTCAGCGTCTTCTTCTTCGACGAGAACTCGATCTTGTTCGGCTTGATCAGTTCCTGCCAATTTTTCTGGATCATGATGCTTTCCTTCCGTTGACCCGCCACCATCCAATCGTGGCGGGCGACCTGGAATGCCACGGAGGAGCGCCCAAGGGCGCTCGCGCGGCGTTCGGTAAATGCTTAGACGCGACGCTTCTTGCGCGGGCGGCAGCCATTGTGCGGGATCGGCGTCACATCACGGATCGAGGTGATGGTGAAGCCGGCCGCCTGCAGGGCGCGCAGTGCCGATTCACGACCGGAGCCGGGTCCGCAGACCTCGACTTCGAGCATGCGCATGCCGTGTTCCTGGGCCTTCTTGGCAACATCCTCGGCAGCCATCTGGGCAGCGAACGGGGTCGACTTGCGCGAACCCTTGAAGCCCTGGGCACCGGCCGACGACCAGGCAATCGAATTGCCCTGTGCATCGGTGATGGTGATCATCGTGTTGTTGAAGGTCGAATTGACGTGGGCAACGCCCGACGAGATATTCTTGCGTTCGCGACGGCGAACACGAGCGGCTTCCTTGGCCATGATAGTCCTTTCAGTTGATCTCTACACCGCCGTAATGCCAGCGGCTCCACCTTCGTAAGGGAGTAGGGGAATAGGGCAGTAAGGGAGTAGGGAAAAATGCGACCCGACTGGCGGGCATTCCCTACTGCCTTACTCCCCTACTCCCTTATTCCCCTAAAAAAATTACTTCTTCTTGCCGGCGATCGACTTGGCCGGGCCCTTGCGGGTGCGCGCATTGGTATGCGTGCGCTGGCCGCGGACCGGCAGCGAGCGGCGGTGACGCAGGCCGCGGTAGCAGCCGAGGTCCATGAGCCGCTTGATGTTCATCGAGACTTCGCGGCGCAGGTCGCCTTCAACCTGGTAATCGCGGTCGATGGTCTCGCGGATCTGCAGCACTTCCGCGTCGGTCAGCTGGTTGACGCGGCGCTCGGCCGGGATGCCGACCTTGTCGACGATCTCCTGGGCGAACCGCTTGCCAATGCCGTGAATGTACTGAAGCGCAATGACAACGCGCTTGTTGGTCGGAATGTTGACGCCGGCTATACGAGCCATGTTCTTCCCTTCTCCATGTGGGCCGGCCAATCCTCAAAAACAAGGTAGGCTCGGCGCTGTCTTAAGTTGCCCCGCGTCCGGTGGAGGCCGGCCCATGCGGGAGTTTCCAGTTCAATGCGGCTGCCTTGCCCTTGCGGACAAGCAAAGCTCATGCCTGATAGGAAGACGGGCCGCCATACCGCAGCGAACCGCCTCCGTCAAGTGCAATCGTTAATTTCCCCGCACCGCGTCCTTGAGCACCGCTTCGATCTGTTCCGTCACGGCGTCGATATCGGCCATGCCGTCGACACTGCGGAGCTTGCCCTTGGCATAGTAGTAGCCAATCAGCGGCGACGTCTTCTTGTAGTATTCCCTCAAGCGCTCTTCGAACACGGTCGGATTGTCGTCCTTGCGAACGGGAAGGCCGGCGGCCTGCGCCTCGTCGGCGCGTTTGACGATCCGGCCAACCAGGGCCTTGTCGTCGACCACGAGTTCAATGACGGCGTCGAGCCCCTGGGAGCGATCCGACAGCATCTGCTCGACCGCATCCGCCTGCACCAGGGTCCGCGGATAGCCGTCGAGGATGAACCCCTTGGCGCAGTCGGGCTGATCGATACGCTCAGCGACGATCGCGTTGACGATCGCGTCGGACACCAGTTCACCGGCATCCATCACCGCCTTGGCGCGCTTGCCAACCTCGGTGCCTGCCTGGACGGCAGCACGCAGCATGTCGCCCGTCGAGAGCTGGGGTATGCCGTGTTTTTCTACCAGTCTTTGTGCTTGCGTCCCCTTGCCCGCTCCTGGCGGCCCAAGCAATATCAACCTCATCTGGCTTTCTTCCCCCCGCGCAGCTTCGACTTCTTGATCAGGCCTTCATACTGGTGCGCGATCAGGTGACCCTGAATCTGCGCAACCGTATCGAGCGTGACACTGACCACGATCAGAAGCGATGTGCCACCAAGGTAGAATGGTACGCCAGTCGCCGAGATCAGGAACTCCGGCAGCAGGCACACCAGCACCAGATAGATGGCGCCGACGACGGTGATGCGGGTGAGAACGTAATCGATATAATCGGCGGTGCGCTCGCCCGGACGATAGCCCGGGATGAAGCCCGAATGCTTCTTGAGCTGGTCGGCGGTGTCCTTCGGGTTGAAGACAATCGCGGTGTAGAAGAAGGCGAAGAACACGATCATCGCCGCATAAAACAGCATGTAGAGCGGCTGGCCGTGGCCGAGCGAGGCGAGCACGGTGCTTGCCCACGCCGGCAGGTTCGTCGTCTGCGAGAAGCCGGCGACGGTGGCCGGCAGCAAAAGCAGCGACGAGGCAAAGATCGGCGGAATGACGCCCGACGTGTTGAGCTTCAGCGGCAGGTGCGAGGTATCGCCCTGGAACATCCGGTTGCCGACCTGGCGCTTCGGATACTGGATCAGCAAACGGCGCTGGGCGCGCTCGAAGAACACGATGAGCGCAATGACGACGATAGCCAGCACGATGATCGCCAGGATCAGGCCGGTCGACAGCGCGCCGGTGCGGCCAAGCTCCAGCGTGCCGGAGATGGCGTGCGGCAGGCCGGCGACGATGCCGGAGAAGATGATCAGCGAAATACCGTTGCCGATGCCGCGGGCGGTGATCTGCTCGCCCAGCCACATCAGGAACATGGTGCCGCCGACCAGCGTGACGACGGTCGAGATGCGGAAGAACATGCCGGGGTCACTGACGATGCCGTTGCCGCCTTCCAGCCCGACAGAAATGCCATAGGCCTGGACCAGCGCAAGCAGCACGGTGCCGTAGCGCGTGTACTGGTTGATGACCTTGCGGCCCTGTTCGCCTTCCTTCTTCAGCGCTTCCAATGACGGGATGACCGAGGTCATCAGCTGCATGATGATGGAGGCGGAGATGTAAGGCATGATGCCGAGCGCAAAGATCGCCATGCGCTGCACGGCGCCGCCGGCGAACATGTTGAACATGCCGAGCACGCCCTTGCTCTGCGAAGAGAAGGCCTGGGCGAAGGCGTCGGGATTGATACCGGGAAGCGGGATGTAGGTGCCGAGGCGATAAACCAGCAGCGCGCCGATCGTGAACCAGATGCGCTTCTTCAAATCCTCCGCCTTGGCGAAGGCCGAGAAATTCAGATTCGAGGCTAATTGTTCAGCAGCCGAAGCCATGCCTGATTCTCCGCTTGGTAACGCTTGATGGCCCTGAGGTCAGGCGGCGCGTTTCACCGAAGCTCACGAGATAAGCTCCGGGCTCTAAACATGCAAGCGGCCGCGTTGACGCGGCCGCCTCGTTGAGCAGATCAAAGCGAAATCGTGAGCAAAAACGGATCCCACTCCTGCCGATCGCGCTTCAAATTGCCGTTACTCGGCAGCTGCCTTTTCCTGCGGCAGCTTGACCGAACCGCCGGCCTTTTCGATCTTCTCGATCGCGGCCTTGGAGGCGCCGGCGACGTCAAAGGCGAGCTTCGCCTTGATCTCGCCATCCGAGAGGATGCGCACACCGTCCTTGACGCGGCGGATGACGCCGGCGGCAACCAGCGATTCAGCCGTCACGGTTGCCTTGGCGTCGAGCTTCTTGGCGTCGATGGCCACCTGGATGCGGGCCAGCGACACGACGGTGAAGCTCTTGGCGAAGATGTTGTTGAAGCCACGCTTCGGCAGGCGCCGGTAGAGCGGCATCTGGCCACCCTCGAAGCCGTTGATGGCGACGCCGGAGCGCGCCTTCTGGCCCTTGACGCCGCGACCGCCGGTCTTGCCGGAGCCGGAGCCGATACCACGGCCGAGACGCTTCTTGGAGTGCGTCGCGCCGTCCTTGTCACGCAGATCGTTGAGTTTCATCTGACTTCTCCTGCGCTCTGGCTCAGCCCTCGTCCACGACGCGGACGAGATGCTGGACGGCAGCGATCATGCCGCGCACGGAGGGCGTATCTTCCAGCGTGCGCTGCTTGTGCATCTTGTTGAGGCCGAGGCCGACCAGCGTCGCGCGCTGTTCCTTCGGACGGCGGATCGGCGAACCGATCTGCTCAACGGTGATGGTCTTGGTTGCTTTCTTGGCCATGGTCAAAATCCCTGGTCAGATCGACTATTCTTCAGCCGCAACGGCGGTGCCGCGGCGGGCCTGAAGGGTCGAATACTTGATGCCGCGAGCAGCAGCCACATCCTTGGGATGCATCTGGCTCTTCAGCGCGTCGAAGGTGGCGCGAACCATGTTGTAGGGGTTCGACGAACCCATCGACTTGGCGACCACGTCATGCATGCCGAGCGTCTCGAAGACAGCGCGCATCGGGCCACCGGCGATGATGCCGGTACCTTGCTTGGCGGCGCGCAGCAGCACGCGTCCAGCACCCCAGCGTCCTTCGACGTCGTGATGCAGCGTACGGCCCGAGCGCAGCGGCACGAAAATCATGTCGCGCTTAGCCGATTCAGTTGCCTTGCGGATAGCTTCCGGCACTTCGCGCGCCTTGCCGTGACCAAAGCCGACGCGGCCCTTCTGGTCGCCGACGACGACGAGTGCGGCAAAACCGAAGCGACGGCCGCCCTTGACGACCTTGGCGACGCGGTTGATGTGGACGAGCTTGTCCACCATGCCGTCATCGCGTTCTTCACGATCGCGGCCGCGGCCGCCATCCCTACGTTCCTGTGCCATATCCTGTTCCTTGTTTTTTTCCGGAAGCACGGTTGCTGATAAGATCCGGTGCCTCGCCCCGAATAAATCGGGAAACGGTCACCGGGGGCGAAATCATTTCCTTCGCATAATCTTTATCCGAAAAGTCTGCAACTTTTCGGGACTATGCTTAGAAGCTCAAGCCACCTTCGCGGGCAGCCTCGGCGAGCGCCTTGACGCGGCCGTGATAGATGTAGGCGCCGCGGTCGAAGACGACTTCCTTGACGCCGGCCTTGGTGGCGCGCTCGGCGATCAGCTTGCCGATCGCGGTGGCGGCAGCGGTGTCGGCGCCGGTCTTGAGCGAACCCTTGAAGTCCTTCTCGAGCGTCGAAGCGGCGGCGATGGTGTGGCCCTTGGCGTCGTCGATGACCTGCACATAGATGTTCTTCGACGTGCGGTGGACCGACAGACGCGGACGCTCGCCGGCGACCTTCTTGATCTGACGACGGACGCGCTGCGCGCGGCGCTGCGTGGATTCCTTGGTACCCATGATGGTCTTCCTTGCCTTCAAAAAACGGGGGCCGCCATATGCGGTAGGCGAAAGCGCCTCCCGCGACCGCTCCCCGCGGCGTTACACTCCTGGCTTGGCCCTTTCCGAAAAGTCTTCAACTTCTCGAGGCCAGGCCTACTACTTCTTCTTGCCTTCCTTGCGGACGATCTTCTCGCCGGCGTAGCGGACGCCCTTGCCCTTGTAAGGCTCGGGACCACGATACTCGCGGATCTCGGCCGCAACCTGGCCGACCTGCTGCTTGTCGATGCCGGCCACAGTGATTTCAGTCGGCTTCGGCACGGTGATGGTGATGCCCTGCGGCGTCTCATAGACGACGTCATGGCTGAAGCCAAGCGCCAGCTGCAGGTTCTTGCCCTGAAGTGCCGCGCGATAGCCGACGCCGGTGATCTCGAGCTTCTTCTCGAAACCGTCCTTGACACCCTGCAGGATGTTGACGATCTGCGTGCGCGACATGCCCCACTTGGAGCGGGCGGTCTTGGTCTGGTCGCGCGGCTGGACAGCGATCTCGCTGCCTTCCATCTTGACCAGCACTTCGTCGTTCACCACGAACTTCAACTCACCCTTGGGGCCCTTCGCCGTCACGGTCTGGCCGTTGACGGTCGCGGTCACGCCCTGCGGCAGCGAAACGGGTTTCTTTCCAATACGAGACATTTTGTTGTCCTCGTCACTTCTCTTGTTTCAGGTCTCTGTCTTCGGGAACGATCCGAAGACCGGATTCCACTTTGCGGTCAACTGCCAGATCAGAAGATCTGGCAGAGGATCTCACCGCCGACGTTCTGTTCACGTGCTTCATGGTCGGCCATCACGCCCTTCGGTGTCGAAAGGATGGCGATGCCGAGGCCGTTTGCGACCTGCGGGATCGACTTGGCCGAAACATAGACGCGGCGGCCTGGCTTCGAAACGCGGGCGATTTCGCGCACGACCGGCGCGCCGTCGAAATACTTCAGCTCGATCTCGATTTCGGACTTGCCGTTGTCGAAGTCGGTCTGGCTGTAATCGCGGATATAGCCTTCAGCCTTCAGCACGTCGAGGACGCGGGTGCGCAGACGCGAAGCCGGCGTCGAAACGCTCGACTTCTTGCGGCCATACGCGTTGCGGATGCGGGTCAGCATATCGCCGAGAGGATCGCTCAATGACATGTTATGTCCTCCTTACCAGCTCGACTTGACCAGGCCCGGGATCTGGCCGTTATTGCCGAGATCACGAAGCGCGATGCGCGATATTTTGAGCTTGCGATAGTAGGCGCGCGGACGGCCGGTGACTTCGCAGCGGTTGCGGATGCGGATCTTGGCCGAGTTGCGCGGCATGGCGGCAAGCTTGAGCTGAGCGCGGAAACGCTCTTCCATCGGCTTGGACTGATCCATGATGATCGCCTTGAGCGCAGCCCGCTTGGGACCGTACTGGTCGGCAAGCTTGCGGCGCCTGTTGTTCTTCTCGACTGAGCTGGTCTTTGCCATTTCAGATTTTCCTTTTCTCGCTGCCGTTACTGGCGGAAGGGGAAGTTGAAGGCCTTGAGCAATGCCCTGGCTTCGTCGTCCGTCTTCGCAGTCGTACAAACGATGACGTCCATGCCCCAGATCTGATCAACCTTGTCGTAGTTGATCTCCGGGAACACGATGTGTTCCTTGATGCCCATGGCGTAGTTGCCACGGCCATCGAAGCTCTTCGGATTCAGTCCGCGAAAGTCGCGGACGCGCGGCAGTGCGATGTTCACGAGGCGGTCGAGGAACTCATACATGCGTTCCTTGCGCAACGTGACCTTGGCGCCGATCGGCATCTTCTCGCGGACCTTGAAGCCGGCGATCGAGTTGCGGGCGCGGGTGACGACGGCCTTCTGGCCGGCAATCATCGCCAGGTCTTCGGCCGCGATCGAAGGCTTCTTCGAATCGGCGGTCGCTTCGCCGACGCCCATGTTCAGCACGATCTTGTCGATGCGCGGAACCTGCATCTCGTTGTCGTAGCCGAACTGTTCCTGCAGCGCCTTGCGGATGGTCTCGTTGTAGACCTGCTTGAGGCGCGGCGTGTTCTGAGCCTTGGACTGTTTGCTTTCAGCCTTGGGCTTCGTGGTTTGAGCCTTAGCCATTGATGACTTCTCCCGAGCGCTTGGCGACGCGCACCTTCTTGCCGTCCTTCTGGAAGATGAAGCCGACGCGGGTCGGCTTGCCATCCTTGGGGTCGGCCAGCGCGATGTTCGACAGCTGGATCGGCGCTTCCTTGGTGATGATCCCGCCCTCTTGGGACTGGGACTGCTTCTGGTGACGGCGGATCATGTTGACGCCGCGCACCAGCGCGGTGTCTTCCTTCGGCTGTACCGAGAGGACTTCGCCCGAACGGCCCTTGTCCTTGCCGGCCAGCACGACGACCTTGTCGCCTTTTCTAATCTTTTGCATTGGTCCGGCTCCTTACAGCACTTCAGGCGCGAGCGAGATGATCTTCATGTGGTTCTTGGCGCGGAGTTCGCGCGGAACCGGTCCGAAGATACGCGTGCCGATCGGCTCTTTCTTGTTGTCGACGAGAACGGCCGCGTTCTTGTCGAAACGGATCACGCTGCCGTCCGGGCGGCGGATGTCCTTGGCCGTGCGAACCACGACCGCCTTCATCACATCGCCCTTCTTCACGCGGCCGCGCGGAATGGCTTCCTTGATCGACACCACGATGATGTCGCCCACGGAAGCGTATTTCCGCTTCGAGCCGCCCAGCACCTTGATGCACATGACACGACGGGCGCCGGAATTATCCGCGACGTCGAGGTTTGTTTGCATCTGAATCATGACTGGCCGCCTTCTTCTCTTCTAACGGGATGGGCTCAAAGCCCCTCCCCGGTCTGTCCAAAATTCGTTGTTTACGCCCGAGGTCAGGCTTGGTCCGAAGACACGACGATCCAGCGCTTGTCCTTGGAAATCGGCTTCGATTCCTGGATGAACACCTGATCGCCAACCTTGTGGGCGTTGTTCTCGTCGTGCGCCTTGTACTTCTTGGTCATGCGCACGGTCTTCTTCATCACGGGATGCGTGAAGCGCCGTTCGACCTTGACGACAACCGTCTTCTCGTTCTTGTCGCTGACGACGGTGCCCTGCAGAATGCGCTTTGGCATGGTTTTCGTCCTTAAGCCTTCTTAGCCGCGGACTTTTCCGCAGCGATGGTCTTGATACGCGCAATGTCCTTACGAACCTGTCTCACGCGCGCGGTCTTCTCGAGCTGGCCGGTGGCCTTCTGGAAGCGCAGGTTGAACTGCTCCTTCTTCAGGCTGGCCAGGTCGTCGGTCAGCTGGTCCTGGGTCTTGGTCCGGATGTCTTCGGCTTTCATGATCAGCCCGTCCTTATTCTGCGATGCGCTGCACGAAGCGCGTCTTGACCGAGAGCTTGGCCGCGCCGAGACGCAGTGCCTCACGGGCGGTTTCTTCATTGACGCCGTCGATCTCGAACATGATGCGGCCTGGCTTGACGCGCGCCGCCCAGTAATCGACCGCGCCCTTGCCCTTACCCATGCGGACTTCGGTCGGCTTCGAAGTGACCGGCACGTCCGGGAAAATACGGATCCAGACGCGACCAGCGCGCTTCATTTCACGGGTGATCGCGCGGCGGGCCGCCTCGATCTCACGTGCGGTGACGCGGTTCGGCTCAAGCGCCTTCAGCCCGAAACCACCGAAATCCAGGTTGGTGCCGCCCTTTGCGGTACCATGGATACGGCCCTTGAACTGCTTGCGGAACTTTGTGCGCTTTGGCTGCAGCATCGTTCTAACTCCAAATTCCTAAATGTCTCAGGCGTTTTCGCGACGACGACCGCGTTCGCGATCACCACCACCGCCATGCGCTGCATCGCTTTCGCTGGCCCGACGCTCCGAAGCCATCGGGTCATGCTCAAGGATCTCGCCCTTGAACACCCAGACCTTGACGCCGCAGATGCCATAAGCCGTGTGCGCTTCGGCCGTACCGTAGTCGACGTCCGCACGCAGCGTATGCAGCGGCACGCGGCCTTCGCGATACCATTCCATGCGCGCGATCTCGGCGCCGCCGAGGCGGCCGGCGCAGTTGATACGGATGCCTTCGGCACCGAGGCGCATCGCCGACTGAACGGCACGCTTCATGGCGCGGCGGAACGCGATACGACGCTCGAGCTGCTGGGCGATCGACTGGGCGACCAGGGTCGCGTCGATCTCCGGCTTGCGCACTTCAACGATGTTGAGGTGCGTCTCGGACTTCGTCATCTCCATCAGCTTCTTGCGAAGCTTCTCGATGTCGGCGCCCTTCTTGCCGATGATCAGACCCGGGCGCGCGGCATGGATGGTGACGCGGCACTTCTTGTGCGGACGCTCGATCACGACCTTCGAGATGGCAGCCTGCTTGAGCTCCTTCTCGAGATACTTGCGGATCTTGATGTCCTCATGCAGCAGCTTGCCGTACTCGCCGGTGTTCGCGAACCAGCGCGAATCCCAGGTGCGGTTGATGCCGAGGCGAAGACCGATCGGATTGACTTTCTGGCCCATTATGCGGCCTCCCCTTTTTCTTCGACTTCACGAACGACGATCGTGAGGTGCGAGAACGGCTTCTCGATACGGCTGGCGCGACCGCGGCCACGGGCATGGAACCGCTTCATGACGATCGACTTGCCGACATAGGCTTCCGCCACGATCAGCGCATCGACATCCAGGTCGTGGTTGTTTTCCGCGTTGGCGATTGCCGATTCCAGCGTCTTCTTGACCGTGCCGGAAATCCGCTTGGCCGAGAATTCGAGATCGGAAAGCGCTGTCGCGACCTTCTTGCCGCGGATCAGCGCGGCAACCAGGTTCAGCTTCTGCGGGCTGATACGGATCGTGCGCAATACGGCGCGCGCTTCGTTATCAGCAAGCCTGCGCGGAGCTTTGGCCTTGCCCATGATTATTTCCTCTTCGCCTTCTTATCCGCGCCGTGACCGTAATAGGTCCGGGTCGGAGCGAATTCACCGAACTTGTGACCGACCATGTCCTCGTTCACCGAGACGGGAACATGCTTCTGGCCGTTGTAGACACCGAAGGTGAAGCCGACGAACTGCGGCAGGATGGTGGAGCGACGGCTCCACATCTTGATCACCTCATTGCGACCACCTTCACGAACCTTGTCCACCTTCTTGAGAAGGTAGCCGTCAATGAAGGGGCCTTTCCAAATCGAACGAGTCACTTGGCGTTACCTCTTCTTAGCTCTTGCGCTGATGGCGCGAGCGCAGGATGAACTTGTCGGTCGCCTTGTTGGACCGCGTCTTCTTGCCCTTGGTCGGCTTGCCCCAGGGCGAAACCGGATGGCGGCCACCCGATGTGCGGCCTTCGCCGCCGCCGTGCGGATGGTCGACCGGGTTCATGGTCACGCCGCGATTGTGCGGGCGCTTGCCACGCCAGACCGTGCGACCGGCCTTGCCGTCATTGATGTTGCCGTGGTCCGGATTGGACACGGCGCCAACAGTGGCCATGCAGGAGCCGTGAACGACACGCTGCTCGCCCGAATTGAGGCGCAGGATCGCCATGCCCTGGTCACGACCGACCAGCTGACCGTAACCACCTGCCGAACGGGCGACCTGAGCGCCCTTGCCCGGCTTCAGCTCGATGTTGTGGACGATGGTGCCGACCGGCATCGAAGCCAGCGGCATCGCATTGCCCGGCTTCACGTCGACCGATTCACCGGACACGATCTTGTCGCCGGGAGCCAGACGCTGCGGAGCGATGATGTAGGACAGCTCGCCATCCTCATACTTGATCAGCGCGATGAAGGCGGTGCGGTTCGGATCGTACTCAATGCGCTCGACCGTGCCGACGACGTCGAACTTGCGGCGCTTGAAGTCGATGATGCGGTACGAACGCTTGTGACCACCGCCGATGAAGCGGGCGGTGATGCGACCGTGATTGTTGCGGCCGCCCGACTTGGTCAGGCCTTCGGTCAGACCCTTGACGGGCTTGCCCTTGTAGAGGCCCGAGCGGTCGACGATGACCAGCTGACGGGTGCTGGGCGTTACCGGGTTGAATTTTTTCAGTGCCATTGTTCTGTCCTCGCGGCCTTGCTCAGAGACCCGTCGCGACGTCGATCGACTGGCCATCGGCCAGCGTCACAACCGCCTTCTTGACGTCGCTCTGGCGGCCAACCGTGCCACGGAAGCGCTTGATCTTGCCCTTGCGGACAAGCGTGTTCACGGCCATCACCTTGACGCCGAACAGCGCTTCGACGGCGGCCTTGATTTCCGGCTTCGACGCCTTCTTGGCGACGTTGAAGACGACCTTGTTCTGCTCGGAGGCCATGGTCGACTTTTCGGTGATCGCCGGCGAGACGATCACGTCGTAATGACGAAGGTCGGTCATTTAAAACGCTCCTCGAGAGCCTCGACGGCGGCCTTCGAAAGGACCAGCGTGCCGCGGCGCAGAATGTCGTAGACGTTGATGCCCTGGATGGGCAGCACGTCGATGTTGGGGATGTTCGTCGCCGCCAGCTTGAAGTTCTTGTCAAGCTCGGCGCCGCCGATCAGCAAAGCATTGGTCAGGCCCAGCGTCGCGAAATTCGCGATCAGCGCCTTCGTCTTGGCCTCGGTCAGCTTCAGCTCGTCGATGATGATGATCGACGCGCTCTTGGCCTTGGCCGAGAGAGCATGCTTGAGGCCGAGAGCGCGAACCTTCTTCGGCAGTTCGTGCTCGTGGCTGCGAACGACCGGGCCGTGGGCCTTGCCGCCGCCGCGGAACTGCGGAGCGCGTGCCGAATGGTGACGGGCGCGGCCCGTACCCTTCTGCTTGTACATCTTGGCGCCGGTGCGCGCGATCTCGGCGCGACCCTTGGTCTTGTGCGTGCCCTGCTGCTTCTTGGCAAGCTGCCAGCGCACGACGCGCTGCAGGATGTCTTCGCGCGGATCAAGGCCGAAAATCTCGTCGGAGAGTTCCACCTTGCCGGCGTCCTTGCCGCCCAGCGTTGTGATCTTGAGATCCATTATTCCGCTCCCTCTGTGGCCGGAGCCTCGTTCTTGGCGCCACTTTCGGCAGCAACGGCGCGGATCGCGGCAGGCTTCGGCGCATTGGCCGGCAGTGCCACCTTGGCCGCATCGCGAACCAGGATCCAGGCGCCCTTCGATCCGGGAACCGCACCGCGGATCAGGATCAGGCCGCGGTCGGCGTCGGTCGATACGATCTCGACATTCTGCGTGGTGACGCGGGTGTCGCCCATGTGGCCAGCCATATGCTTGCCCTTGAACACCTTGCCCGGGTCCTGGCGCTGGCCGGTCGAACCGTGCGTACGGTGCGAAACCGAGTTACCGTGCGTTGCACGGCCACCGCCCATGTGGTGGCGCTTGATGACGCCCTGAAAGCCCTTGCCGATCGTCGTGCCCGTCACATCGACCTTCTGGCCGGCGACGAAGTGCTCGACGGTGATCTCGGCGCCGACATCGATCATGTTGTCGGCGGAGACGCGGAACTCGGCGACCTTCGCCTTCGGCTCGACGGAAGCGGTCGCGAAATGGCCGCGCATCGCCTTCGACGTGTTCTTCACCTTGGCAAGGCCAACGCCGAGCTGAACGGCGGTGTAGCCATTCTTCTCTTGCGTGCGCTGGGCCACGACCTGGCAGTTCTCCATCAGGAGAACGGTGACGGGAACATGTTCCCCGGCATCGTTATAGATGCGGGTCATTCCCACCTTCTTTGCAATCACACCTGAACGCATCGGTTCAATTCCTTTAGAGTTCCGGGCCAGGGGCACCGCCCCTTACCGCGCTCTCATTCCCTTAGAGCTTGATCTCGACGTCGACGCCGGCGGCCAGATCGAGCTTCATCAAAGCATCGACCGTCTGCGGGGTCGGATCGACGATGTCGAGCAGACGCTTGTGCGTGCGCATCTCGAACTGCTCGCGGCTCTTCTTGTCGACGTGAGGCGACCGGTTGACCGTGAACTTTTCGATCCGCGTCGGCAGCGGAATGGGGCCGCGGACGTTTGCACCGGTACGCTTGGCCGTCGACACGATTTCCTTCGTCGAGGCGTCGAGCACGCGGTGGTCAAACGCCTTAAGGCGGATGCGGATATTCTGTCCGTTCATGCGTCACTTCCTTGTTCTGGCGCGGCGCGGGCAACTCCCGCGCCCGCGACAGATCGGTTTAAGTCCAAATTACTCTTTGATGGTGACGACGATGCCGGCACCGACGGTGCGGCCGCCTTCACGGATAGCGAAGCGCAGCTTCTCTTCCATGGCGATCGGCACGATCAGCTCGACATCGACCGTGATGTTGTCGCCCGGCATCACCATCTCGGTGCCTTCCGGCAGCGACACGATGCCGGTCACGTCGGTCGTGCGGAAGTAGAACTGCGGACGGTAGTTGGTGAAGAACGGCGTGTGACGGCCACCTTCGTCCTTGGTCAGGATGTAGGCTTCGGCCACGAACTTCTTGTGCGGCTTCACCGTGCCCGGCTTGGCCAGAACCTGGCCGCGCTCGACACCTTCACGATCAACGCCGCGCAGCAGCGCGCCGATGTTGTCGCCAGCCTGGCCCTGATCGAGCAGCTTGCGGAACATTTCCACGCCCGTGCAGGTCGTCTTGGTCGTCGGACGGATGCCGATGATCTCGAGTTCCTCGCCGACCTTGACCACGCCGCGCTCGACGCGGCCGGTCACCACCGTGCCGCGGCCCGAGATCGAGAACACGTCTTCGATCGGCATCAGGAACGGCTTGTCGAGCGGACGGACCGGCGTCGGGATGTAGGCATCGACCGCAGCCATCAGCTCGCGGATCGCGTCTTCACCGATCTTCTTGTCCGAGTCTTCGAGAGCAGCCAGAGCCGAACCCTTGACGATCGGAATGTCGTCGCCGGGGAATTCGTTCTTGGTCAGAAGCTCGCGAACCTCGAGCTCGACCAGTTCGAGCAGCTCGGCGTCGTCGACCTGGTCGACCTTGTTCAGGAACACCACGATCGACGGCACGCCGACCTGACGGGCCAGCAGGATGTGCTCGCGGGTCTGCGGCATCGGGCCGTCGGCAGCCGACACGACCAGGATCGCGCCGTCCATCTGCGCGGCGCCGGTGATCATGTTCTTCACATAGTCGGCGTGGCCGGGGCAGTCGACGTGAGCGTAGTGGCGGTTGGCCGTTTCGTATTCGACGTGAGCCGTCGAGATCGTGATGCCGCGCGCCTTCTCTTCAGGGGCAGCGTCGATCTGGTCGTAGCGCTTGTATTCGCCAAAATACTTGGTGATCGCCGCCGTCAGCGACGTCTTGCCATGGTCGACGTGGCCAATCGTGCCGATGTTCACGTGAGGCTTGTTACGCTCGAATTTACCTTTGGCCATAATCGTTCTCCGTCTATTCTACCCGCTTGGGGGAAATTGTTATTCGCTCTTCAGATCCGGCACCGCGCAAGGGACGCGACGTCGGTGGCTAAGGAACCCTTACGCGTATTTCTTCTGGACTTCCTGGGCCACTGCGGTCGGAACCGGCTCGTAGTGATCGAACTGCATCGTGTAGGCCGCACGGCCCTGGCTCATCGAGCGCAGGTTGTCGACATACTTGAACATGTTGGCGAGCGGCACCATCGCGTTGATGACAACGGCGACGCCACGCGCTTCCTGACCCTGGATCTGGCCACGACGACCGTTCAGATCGCCGATGACGCTGCCGACGTAGTCTTCCGGCGTCACGACTTCGACCTTCATGATCGGCTCGAGCAGCTGCACGCCAAGCTTGGGTGCTGCTTCACGGAAGCAGGCGCGGCCGGCGATTTCGAAGGCCAGAACGCTGGAGTCGACATCGTGGTAAGCGCCGTCGATGAGGGTCGCCTTGACGCCGATCATCGGGAAGCCCGCGAACGGACCCGAGGTCATGACGCTGTTGATGCCCTTTTCGACACCAGGGATGTATTCCTTCGGCACGGCGCCGCCGACGATCTTGGTATCGAACTCGAACTCGCTGCTATCGGGGTTCGGCTCGAACAGGATCTTGACGCGAGCGAACTGACCGGTACCGCCGGTCTGCTTCTTGTGCGTGTAGTCCTGCTCGTGCTTGCGGGTGATCGTCTCGCGATAGGCCACCTGCGGTGCGCCGACATTGGCCTCGACCTTGAACTCGCGACGCATGCGGTCGACGATGATGTCGAGGTGGAGTTCGCCCATGCCGGAAATGATGGTCTGGCCGCTTTCCTCGTCGGTCTTGACGCGGAAGGACGGATCCTCGGCGGCCAGGCGGTGAAGGGCGAGGCCCATCTTTTCCTGGTCGTTCTTGGTCTTCGGCTCGATGGCGATCTGGATGACCGGATCGGGGAATTCCATGCGCTCGAGGATGACCGGATGCAGCGGATCGCTCAGCGTGTCGCCGGTGGTCGTGTCCTTGAGACCGGCAAGAGCAACGATATCGCCGGCAAAAGCCTCTTCGACGTCGGCGCGCGAGTTCGCATGCATCTGCAGCATGCGGCCGATGCGCTCTTTCTTGCCCTTCACGGTGTTGTCGACCGAGATGCCCTTGGTGAGCCTGCCCGAATAGATGCGCGCAAAGGTCAGCGAACCGACGAACGGGTCGTTCATGATCTTGAAGGCGAGCATCGACAGCGGCTCGTTGTCGTCGGCATGACGCTCGATCTCGGCGTCGGTCTTGGCATCGACGCCCTTGATGGCGGGAACATCGGCCGGCGACGGCAGATATTCGACAACGGCGTCGAGCAGCGGCTGCACGCCCTTGTTCTTGAAGGCCGAGCCACAGAACATCGGGTAGAACTTGACCGCGATGGTGCCCTTGCGGATCAGCGCGCGAATCTCGTCATTCGACGGCATCTTGCCTTCGAGGTAATTCTCAAGCGCCGTCTCGTCCATTTCGACGGCAGCCTCGATCATCTTCTCGCGGTATTCTTCGGCACGAGCCTTGAGGTCGTCCGGGATCTCGACGATGTCCCAGGCAGCGCCCAGCGTCTCGTCGCGCCAGACCAGCGCGTTCATCTCGACGAGGTCGACAACGCCCTTGAACTCGGTCTCGGCGCCAATCGGCAGCTGCATGACAACAGCATGCGCACCGAGGCGCGAGCCGATCATCTCGACCGAGCGATAGAAGTCGGCGCCGATCTTGTCCATCTTGTTGCAGAAGATCATGCGCGGAACGCGATATTTGTCGGCCTGGCGCCAGACAGTCTCGGTCTGCGGCTCAACACCGGCATTGGCATCGAGCAGCGCGATGGCGCCGTCGAGCACGCGCAGCGAACGCTCGACCTCGATGGTGAAGTCGACGTGGCCGGGGGTGTCGATGATGTTGAAGCGGTGCATCTTGCCGTCACGAGCCTTCCAGAAGGTCGTGGTCGCGGCGGACGTGATGGTGATGCCGCGCTCCTGCTCCTGCTCCATCCAATCCATGGTGGCAGCGCCGTCGTGGACTTCGCCGATCTTGTGCGACTTGCCCGTGTAGTAGAGGACGCGCTCGGTGGTCGTCGTCTTGCCGGCGTCAATATGCGCCATGATACCGAAATTGCGGTAGTCTTCGATTTTGTATTCGCGGGCCATCGTAGCTGCCTCTCAGTCTCGTTCGCGCTTTACCAGCGGTAGTGCGCGAAAGCGCGGTTGGCTTCAGCCATCTTGTGGGTGTCTTCACGCTTCTTGACAGCGGTGCCGCGGTTGTTGGCCGCGTCCATCAGCTCGCCGGAGAGGCGGTCGACCATCGTGGTCTCGTTGCGGTTGCGGGCCGCAGCAATCAGCCAGCGAATGGCCAATGCCTGGCGGCGCTCGGGGCGCACGTCGACCGGAACCTGGTAGGTGGCGCCGCCGACACGACGCGAACGCACTTCCACATGCGGCGCGACATTGTCGAGCGCCTGATGGAAGACGGTGACCGGCTCCTGCTTGGTCTTCGACTGAACCTGGTCGAGCGCGCCGTAGACGATGGTCTCGGCGACCGACTTCTTGCCGTCATACATGACGGCGTTCATGAACTTGGTGACGATCAGATCGCCGAACTTCGGGTCCGGATTGATCTCACGCTTTTCTGCACTGTGACGACGCGACATGGCTTTTGTCTCTCAATCTCATAGCCCGACGCACTCAAGGAGCGCCAAGGCCGGAAAATCTTACTTCGGACGCTTGGCGCCGTACTTCGAACGGCGCTGCTTGCGGTTCTTCACACCCTGCGTGTCGAGCACGCCGCGGATGATGTGGTAGCGAACGCCCGGAAGATCCTTGACGCGGCCGCCGCGGATCATCACCACGGAGTGCTCCTGAAGGTTGTGGCCTTCGCCGGGGATGTACCCGATCACTTCAAAACCATTGGTCAGGCGGATCTTGGCCACCTTGCGCAGCGCCGAGTTCGGCTTCTTCGGCGTCGTTGTATAGACGCGCGTGCAGACGCCCCGCTTCTGCGGGTTCTGCTGCATGGCCGGGACCTTGTTGCGCTTCACCGGCGCAATGCGCGGCTTGCGGATCAGCTGGTTGACGGTAGGCATTAAACCCTCTTGTCTCTCAATTCCGTGTCTCGCCCGGTCAGGGCCGCTCAAAGCGTCATTTCCATACGCAAATTCGGGCCATAAACCGCGCCTCGCGGTCTTGCCCGAACAAAAGGCAGAGGAAGCGGAAGCCGCTTCGTGCACGCCGGAAATGTCTTTTCGCTCGTAAAACGAACCCTGTTTGAGGCAAACTCCAAAGCGTGTCGCTTCGGAAGGGAGAGCCTCACATCGGTTCTGACTGGGCGGCTTCTACCCGTAAGACCGCGGACCGTCAAGCCCGGAGCACCAAATATTGCGCGCCGACCAAGGCTTGGCAGCCATGCGAAAACCGCATGTAATTTTCTTTCGCATTTTTGCAAGAGCGAGGAAGAAAGTGACAAGCCTTCAGGCAAAGTGAATGGGTTTGCGCTGTTGCGCGGCCTTGCTTCATGCGAAAAGGCCGCATGAGCAGTCAAAACCCCCTCGCCCGCCCACCCGCTGCCAAGAGGAATCGGCCCGTGAACGACAACGAAGAACGCCCGGTCACCATCATCACCGGCCGGGTGTGGAAGAAAAAAGGCGGCAAACCGGAAGGCGTCCACGTCATGCTGGTTGCGCCCGACGACGATTCGGCGGTGCGCCGGGCGCTCGAATCGCTTGCCGCCGAAGGTTACGCCGAGGCCGAGCTCGACCAGATCGGCGACATGGACGGCATCCCCGACGAAGAGCCGCATATTTCCGCCTTCCAGGGCGCGCTCGAAGGCGAAGTGTCGATCGTTACCTTCGACGTGCCGATCTGACCCCGGTCCAGCTTTCGAATCGACTGCCGAACCGAATCGGCGACCGAGGCCTTCCCAGCCGACAAATGTGCTGCCGCTAAGGGAAGGCTGAGCTTGGCTGCTCGGCTTCGGCTTGCCCGAGGCAAGTGTTCTGATAAGAAGCCATCACCATCATCAAACAGACGGAGCGGCCGTGTCCCAGCCCATCAAGATAGGCATCGTCGGCGTCGGCAAGATCGTCCGCGACCAGCACCTGCCGGCCCTGGCGAAAGACCAGGACTATCGCCTCGTCGCGGCCGCCAGCCGTCACGGCAAGGTGGATGACATCCCGAATTTCCCCACCATCGAAGCCATGCTCGACGCCGTAGCCGAGCTCGAGGCCGTCTCGCTCTGCATGCCGCCGCAATTCCGCTACGACGCGGCGCGGACGGCGCTGACGGCAAAGAAGCATGTCTTCCTGGAGAAGCCGCCGGGCGCTACTGTCAGCGAGGTCGAAGACCTCAAGACATTGGCTGCGCACAACGGCGTCTCGCTGTTCGCCAGCTGGCACTCGCGCTATGCGCCGGCCGTCGAGGCCGCACGTGCTTTTCTAAGTTCAGCCCGCATCCGCTCGGCCGCCATCAACTGGAAAGAGGATGTGCGCCGCTGGCACCCGAACCAGGAATGGATCTGGGCTCCCGGCGGTTTTGGCGTCTTCGATCCCGGCATCAACGCGCTGTCGATTGCCACCCATATCCTGCCGGCCATGTTCATCACCTCGGCGGTGCTCGACTTTCCCGAAAACCGCGCCTCCCCGGTTGCCGCGCGCGTCACCTTCCGCACCTCGAATGGCCTGCCGGTGACGATGGACCTCGACTGGCTGCAGACAGGCCCGCAAAGCTGGGACATCCTGGCCGACACCGACAAGGGCGCCATGGTGCTGTCGGGCGGCGGCTCGAAGCTCGCCATCGATGGCAAGCTCATTCACGAAGAGCCGGAAGCGGAATATCCGATGCTCTACAAGCGCTTCGCCGAGATCGTGCGCGCCGGCGTTTCCGATGTCGATCTGGCCCCGCTCCAGCATGTCGCTGACGCCTTCATGCTCGGCAAGCGCAACGTAGTCGAGGCGTTTTTCGATTGAGCTCTGGAACCGCACTCGCTGATCGCGCGCGGGGGTCGCAGGTTGGGAATAGTCGCGCGACAGGATTGTCGCGCGACTGAGAACCAGCGGATCGCCAGGCTCAATTCCTGGTCCTGCAACCGGCACGCTTGACCATGTCGGCAATGATCAGTGGCGTCGCCGGTGTCTGAGACCAGTTACCCTGACGAGGGGCGCCCGCTTCAAGGGCGGCGCGCACCGCTCGTGTATCCAGGCTGAAAGAACTCTTGCAGGAAACGAGGCCGCCATTGCCGATCGTGTCGGCGATCACGCCGGCGGCTTCGCCAACCCCGGCGACATAGGCGACCAGCGTTTGCCTGGCGACCGGGCTCGTGTCGGCCTTGTCGAGCATTTCCATCACCTGCCCCACCGATATCCGGCCTGTCGCTGTCGACGGGAGGGCGATGGCAGCAAAAGGCGTTATGGACGCGGCGACAATCGCGATGGCTGCCACGGCAATCCGGCGTTTGAACGAAGGCATAGGTTTCTCCTGTGATGAGGAATTGACAAGAATCATCATTGCGCATAAATAAATTATTGTAAAACGATAATTCATTACGATGGAGTGATAACGGCGATGATTGAACCTGTCATCACGGCTGTCCCCGCCGATCCTGCCCGCCAGCTTAGATTGAGACGCATCCGACTTTTCAGCCTAGTGCTGGCGAGGTGTTTTGTCGTCCTCGCCATATTGCTGACCATCGGTCTGCTGTTCTACTGGCTCAGCGTCTCCGCCAGTTCGATCGCGGCCGATGCGCAAGTCCCGCAGGAATGGCTGAGCGAGCTTGGCCTCGGTCGAAGACTGGTCGGGTTCGCGATCTCGTTCGTGCCGCTTGCCTGCCTCGTCTTCGCGCTCATGGCCGCAAGGCGCTGCTTTGGCGCTTTCGCGTCCGGCAACTTCTTCGGTCAGGGCGCCATCAGCAATTTGCGATACTTTGGCCTCGGCCTGCTGGCATCCGCCTTGCTGAAACCGGTTTCGGCGGCGGCATTGTCCGTTCTGCTCAGCTGGGACGCGCCTGCCGGCCAGCACCGGCTGACGCTCGGTCTCGACAGCGACACGATGCTGACCTTGCTGGCAGCTTGCATCGTCGCTGTCATCACCTGGGTCATGGCCGAGGCATCGGCACTCGCCGAAGAAAACGCGCAATTCATCTGATGAGGATCAGCTCATGCCCATAAGGGTCAGGCTCAATGTCGTCCTCGCCGAACGAAACGTGAAGTCAAAGGACCTGGCCGAATATGTCGGCATCACCGAGGCCAATCTTTCTCTTTTGAAGCAGGGAAAGGTCAAGGGTATCCGGTTCGACACGCTGGAGCGCATCTGCGACTATCTCGACTGTCAGCCGGGCGATCTGCTTCGCTTCGAGAGGGTGTCCGAATAGCACAAAGAAATAGGCCGCCGGGTTGCCCCGACGGCCTTATTGCCTGAGATCGTTGCCGTCCGCGCTTACTGCGCGGCGGTGGTCATGTCGGCCAGCATCGGCTCGGCGACTTCCGCACCCGAGGCCTTGCGGCGCTCGTCGATGATCAGTTCGTCGCGCGAGGTGGCGATGCGCCGGATCTGGCTCATCGTGCCGCCGGTACCGGCCGGGATCAACCGGCCGACGATGACGTTTTCCTTCAAGCCCTGCAGCATGTCGGTCTTGCCGGCAACGGCAGCTTCCGTCAGCACTCGCGTCGTCTCCTGGAAGGAGGCGGCCGAGATGAAGGACGGCGTCTGCAGCGATGCCTTGGTGATGCCGAGCAGCACCGGCAGGCCTTCGGCCGGCTTCTTGCCGTCCTCGACCAGACGCTCGTTGACCTCTTCCAGTTCGATCACGTCGACATGATCGCCCGGGATGTAGGTCGAGTCGCCCTGCACCGTGATCTCGACCTTCTGCAGCATCTGGCGAACGATCACCTCGATGTGCTTGTCGTTGATCGACACGCCCTGCAGACGGTAGACTTCCTGGATCTCGTTGACGAGGTAGGAAGCAAGTGCCTCCACGCCCTTGATCGCCAGGATGTCGTGCGGCGCCGGGTTGCCGTCGAGGATGTAGTCGCCCTTCTCGATGACGTCGCCGTCCTGGAGATGGAACGGCTTGCCCTTCGGGATCAGGTATTCGACCGGCTCAAGCGTCGAGTCATGCGGCTCGATGATGATGCGACGCTTGTTCTTGTAGTCGCGGCCGAAGCGGATCGTGCCGTCGATCTCGGCGATGATGGCGTGATCCTTCGGACGACGTGCCTCGAACAGCTCGGCAACACGCGGCAGACCGCCGGTGATGTCCTTGGTCTTGGCGCTTTCCATCGGAATACGCGCCAAAACGTCGCCGGGGCGAACCTGCGAACCCGGCTCGACCGAAAGAATGGCCTCGACCGAGAGCAGGAAGCGGGCGTCGCCGCCCTTGGACAGCTTGCCGACCTTGCCCTTGGCGTCCTGGATCGCAATCGCCGGCTTCAGGTCGTTGCCACGTGGCGTCGAGCGCCAGTCGATGACCTCACGCTTGGTGATGCCGGTCGACTCGTCGGCCGTTTCCTGAACGGAAATGCCGTCGACCAGATCCTCGTACGACACCCTGCCCTCGATTTCGGTGAGGACCGGACGCGTGTAGGGATCCCACTCGGCGATACGCTGGCCGCGCTTCACCTTGTCACCATCGTCCACGAAGATGCGCGAACCATAGGTGAGACGGTGCGAGGCGCGCTCCTTGCCGGCTTCGTCGAGGATCAGCACCGCCATGTTGCGGCCCATGACCATCTGCTGGCCGTCGGAGTTGCGCACCACGTTGCGGTTGCGGATCTCGACCTTGCCCTCATACGAGGCTTCAAGGAACGAGCTGTCCACCACCTGCGCGGTACCGCCCATGTGGAAGGTACGCATGGTGAGCTGGGTGCCCGGCTCGCCGATCGACTGCGCCGCGATGACGCCGACGGCTTCGCCCTGGTTGACCGGGGTGCCGCGGGCCAGATCGCGACCGTAGCAGACCGCGCAGACGCCAACCCTGACTTCGCAAGTCAGTGCCGAGCGGATGCGGACCGACTGGACGCCGGCCTTTTCGATCTGTTCCACGTCACGCTCGTCCATCAGCGTTCCGGCCTTGACCAGGATCTCGCCCGACACCGGATGGGTGATGTCGTCGAGCGACGTACGGCCCAGCACGCGCTGGCCGACCGAAGCAACGACCTGACCGGCATCGACGATCGGCTGCATGGTGAGGCCCTTGTCGGTGCCGCAGTCGACGGAGTTGACGATGCAGTCCTGCGCCACGTCGACCAGACGACGGGTGAGGTAACCCGAGTTCGCCGTCTTCAAGGCGGTGTCGGCCAGACCCTTGCGGGCGCCGTGGGTCGAGTTGAAGTACTCGAGCACGGTCAGGCCTTCCTTGAAGTTCGAGATGATCGGCGTCTCGATGATTTCACCCGACGGCTTGGCCATAAGGCCGCGCATGCCGGCAAGCTGGCGCATCTGGGTGGGCGAGCCACGCGCACCGGAGTGCGACATCATGTAGATCGAGTTCATCGGCTTCTGACGGCCATTGTCCTCGAACTCGACCGCCTTGATGCGGGCCATCATCTCGTCGGCGACCTTTTCCGAGCACTTGGCCCAGGCGTCGACGACCTTGTTGTACTTCTCGCCCTGCGTGATCAGACCGTCATTGTACTGCTGCTCGTATTCCTTGGCCAAAGCCTCGGTGTCGGAGACCAGCTTGATCTTGGCATCCGGGATCAGCATGTCGTCCTTGCCGAACGAAATGCCGGCACGGCAGGCATGGCTGAAGCCGAGCGCCATGATGCGATCGCAGAAAATGACCGTCTCCTTCTGACCGCAATGGCGGTAGACGGTGTCGATCATCTTGGAGATGTTCTTCTTGGTCATCTCCTGGTTGGCGGTCTCGTAAGGCACGTTGACGTTCTTCGGCAGAAGCTCGCCGATGATCATGCGGCCAGGCGTGGTGTCATGGATCTTCGACACGACCTTGCCTTCGGCGTCGACCGTGCGGAAACGACCCTTGATCTTGGAGTGCAGCGTCACCGCCTTGGTCTCGAGCGCGTGCTGGAGTTCGCCCATGTCGGCAAACACCATGCCCTCGCCCGGCTCGTTCTGGTTGACGATCGAGAGATAGTAGAGACCCAGAACCATGTCCTGCGACGGCACGATGATCGGCGCGCCGGAAGCCGGGTGCAGGATGTTGTTGGTCGACATCATCAGCACGCGGGCTTCAAGCTGCGCTTCCAGCGACAGCGGCACGTGAACGGCCATCTGATCGCCGTCGAAGTCGGCGTTGAAGGCCGTGCAGACCAGCGGGTGCAGCTGGATCGCCTTGCCTTCGATCAGGATCGGCTCGAACGCCTGGATGCCGAGACGGTGCAGCGTCGGCGCACGGTTCAGCAGCACCGGATGCTCGCGGATGACCTCGTCGAGGATATCCCAGACTTCCGGACGCTCCTTTTCGACCAGCTTCTTCGCCTGCTTGACGGTCGAGGAGTAACCCTTGGCGTCGAGACGGGCGTAGATGAAGGGCTTGAACAGTTCGAGCGCCATCTTCTTGGGCAGGCCGCACTGGTGCAGCTTGAGCTCCGGACCGGTCACGATGACCGAGCGGCCGGAATAGTCGACGCGCTTGCCGAGCAGGTTCTGACGGAATCGGCCCTGCTTGCCCTTGAGCATGTCGGACAGCGACTTCAGCGGGCGCTTGTTGGCGCCGGTGATGACGCGGCCGCGACGGCCGTTGTCGAACAGCGCATCGACGGCTTCCTGCAGCATGCGCTTTTCATTGCGCACGATGATGCCGGGGGCGCGCAGCTCGATCAGCCGCTTCAGACGGTTGTTGCGGTTGATGACGCGGCGATAGAGATCGTTCAGATCCGACGTGGCGAAACGGCCGCCGTCCAGCGGGACGAGCGGACGCAGGTCCGGCGGGATCACCGGAACCACCTTCATGATCATCCATTCCGGACGATTGCCGGATTCCATGAAGTTCTCGACGACCTTGAGCCGCTTCAGATACTTCTTCTGCTTCAGCTCGGAGGTGGTCGACGCCAGTTCCGAACGCAGGTCGCCGGCGATCTTCTCCAGGTCCATGCCGGCCAGGAGGTCATGAATGGCCTCGGCGCCGATCATGGCGGTGAACGAATCCTCGCCATACTCGTCGACGGCGATCATGTACTCTTCCTCGCTGAGCAGCTGGTGCTCCTTCAGCGCGGTGAGGCCAGGTTCGGTGACGATGTAGTTCTCGAAGTAGAGGACGCGCTCGATGTCCTTCAGGGTCATGTCGAGCAGCGTGCCGATGCGCGACGGCAGCGACTTCAGGAACCAGATATGGGCGACCGGTGCCGCCAGCTCGATATGGCCCATGCGCTCGCGGCGAACGCGCGACAGCGTGACTTCGACGCCGCACTTCTCGCAGATGACGCCCTTGTACTTCATGCGCTTGTACTTGCCGCACAGGCACTCATAGTCCTTGATCGGGCCAAAAATGCGCGCGCAGAACAGACCGTCACGCTCCGGCTTGAAGGTGCGGTAGTTGATGGTCTCCGGCTTCTTGATCTCGCCGAAAGACCAGGACAGAATCTTCTCAGGGCTGGCAAGCGATATCCGGATGGAATCGAACACCTGCGCAGGCGCCTGCGGATTGAAGAGATTCATGACCTCTTGGTTCATGCCGTTCTCCTTTTCGGGATCCTCGAAGATCCCTTGCATCTAGTCGCGAGCCAAACGCCCGCCGTCTTTGTCGGCCACTGGCCGTCGAATTCTTCCTGGTTGAGCATGATCCTGTCCGAAAACCGGTAGCCACTTTTCGGGATCATGCTCGAGGCGCGCCGCGGACGGCCGTGGCGCGCCATTGCCTTACTCGGCCGCGTCGGGCAGCCGGACAGGGTTGTCGTCGAGCTTGGTGTTCTCCAGCTCGACGTTGAGGCCGAGAGACCGCATTTCCTTGACGAGAACGTTGAAGCTCTCCGGGATGCCGGCCTCGAAGGTGTCGTCGCCACGCACGATCGCCTCGTAGACCTTGGTACGGCCGGCGACGTCGTCGGACTTCACCGTCAGCATTTCCTGCAGCGTGTAGGCGGCGCCGTACGCTTCCAGCGCCCAGACCTCCATCTCGCCGAAGCGCTGGCCACCGAACTGCGCCTTGCCGCCCAGCGGCTGCTGGGTGACGAGCGAGTACGGACCGATCGAACGCGCGTGGATCTTGTCGTCCACGAGATGGTGAAGCTTGAGCATGTAGATGTAGCCCATCGTCACCTTGCGATCGAACGGCTCGCCCGTGCGTCCGTCATAGAGCTGCGACTGACCGCTGCTGTGCAGGCCCGCCTGCTCCAGCATGATGTTGATGTCAGCCTCATGCGCGCCGTCGAACACCGGGGTCGCGATCGAGACGCCGCGGCGCATCTGCTCGCTGAGGCGAACGATGCTCTCGTCGTCATAGTCGCGAACCGGCTCGTTGCGGTCGTTGGCCGGGATGAAGCTCTCGAGCGTCTTGCGCAGCGGCTTGATGTCGCCCGCTGCCTTGTACGTGTCGATCAGCTCGCCGATCTTCCTGCCCATGCCCGCACATGCCCAGCCCAGATGCGTTTCCAGGATCTGGCCGACATTCATGCGGCTCGGCACACCCAGCGGGTTGAGCACGATATCGGCATGCGTGCCGTCCTCGAGGAAAGGCATGTCCTCGACCGGAACGATCCGCGACACGACACCCTTGTTGCCGTGACGGCCGGCCATCTTGTCGCCGGGCTGCATCTTGCGCTTCACGGCCACGAAGACCTTGACCATCTTCATGACGCCCGGAGGCATTTCGTCGCCGCGCTGGACCTTCTCGACCTTGTCCATGAAACGCTGCTCGAGCGCCTTCTTGGAATCGTCGTACTGGCCACGCAGCGCTTCCAGCTCGCTCTGGAGCTTTTCGTTCTCCACGGCAAACTGCCACCACTGCGAACGCGGATACTCGTCGAGCGTATCCTTGGACAGCGTCGAGCCCTTCTTGAAGCCCTTCGGTCCAGCGATCGCTTCCTTGCCGACGAGCACGTCGGAAAGACGCGCATAGACGTTGCGGTCCAGAATGGCCTGCTCGTCGTCGCGGTCCTTGGCGAGGCGTTCGATCTCCTCGCGCTCGATCGCCATGGCGCGCTCGTCCTTCTCCACACCGTGGCGATTGAAGACGCGCACCTCGACGACGGTGCCGAAGGTGCCAGGAGGCATGCGCATCGAGGTGTCGCGCACATCGGATGCCTTTTCGCCGAAGATGGCGCGCAGAAGCTTCTCTTCCGGGGTCATCGGGCTTTCGCCCTTCGGCGTGATCTTGCCGACCAGGATGTCGCCCGGCTGAACTTCCGCACCGATGTAGACGATGCCGGCTTCGTCGAGGTTCTTCAGCGCTTCTTCCGAGACGTTCGGGATATCGCGCGTGATTTCCTCCGGTCCAAGCTTGGTATCGCGCGCCATGACCTCGAACTCCTCGATGTGGATCGAGGTGAAGACGTCGTCGGCGACGATGCGTTCGGACAGGAGGATCGAGTCCTCGTAGTTGTAGCCGTTCCACGGCATGAACGCGACCAGCACGTTGCGGCCGAGCGCCAGATCACCGAGCTCGGTCGACGGACCGTCGGCGATGATGTCGCCCTTGTTGACCCGGTCGCCCATGCGAACCAGCGGGCGCTGGTTGATGCAGGTGTTCTGGTTCGAACGCTGGAACTTCATCAACCGGTAGATGTCGACGCCGGACTTGCCCGGATCGAGATCTTCGGTGGCGCGGATAACGATACGCGTCGCGTCCACCTGGTCGACGATGCCGCCGCGGCGGGCGCCGATGGCGGCGCCCGAGTCACGGGCGACGATCGGCTCCATGCCGGTGCCGACGAACGGCGCCTCGGCGCGCACCAGCGGCACGGCCTGACGCTGCATGTTCGAACCCATCAGAGCGCGGTTGGCGTCGTCGTTTTCCAGGAACGGGATCAGGGCCGCGGCCACCGACACCATCTGCTTGGGCGACACGTCCATCAGATCGACGTTTTCGCGCGGCGCCATCATCACTTCGCCGGCGCTGCGGCAAATGACGAATTCGTCGACGAAACCACCGTTCTTGTCGAGTTCGGCATTGGCCTGCGCGACGTGGTGCTTGGCCTCTTCCATCGCCGAGAGATAGACGACGTCATTGGTCAGCTTGCCGTCGACGATCTTGCGGTACGGGCTCTCGATGAAGCCGTACTTGTTGACGCGTGCGAAGGTGGCCAGCGAGTTGATCAGACCGATATTCGGGCCTTCCGGCGTCTCGATCGGGCAGATGCGGCCGTAATGCGTCGGGTGCACGTCGCGCACTTCGAAGCCGGCGCGCTCGCGGGTCAGACCGCCCGGTCCAAGCGCCGAGAGGCGGCGCTTGTGGGTGATCTCCGACAGCGGGTTGGTCTGGTCCATGAACTGCGACAGCTGCGAGGAACCGAAGAACTCGCGCACGGCGGCAGCCGCCGGCTTGGCGTTGATCAGATCCTGCGGCATGACCGTGTCGATCTCGATCGAGGACATACGCTCCTTGATCGCGCGCTCCATGCGCAGCAGGCCGACGCGGTACTGGTTTTCCATCAGCTCGCCGACTGAACGCACGCGGCGGTTGCCGAGATTGTCGATGTCGTCGATCTCGCCCTTGCCGTCGCGCAGTTCAACCAGCGTCCTGACCACGGCCAGGATGTCGTCCTTGCGCAGCACGCGCACGGTGTCCTCGGCCTTCAGCTCGAGGCGCATGTTCATCTTGACGCGGCCGACGGCCGACAGATCGTAGCGCTCGCTATCGAAGAACAGCGAGTTGAACATGGCTTCGGCGGTTTCGAGCGTCGGCGGCTCGCCGGGGCGCATGACACGATAGATGTCGAACAGCGCGTCCTGGCGGCTCTCGTTCTTGTCGACGTTGAGCGTGTTGCGGATATAGGCGCCGACATTGACGTGGTCGATGTCGAGAACCTTGATCTCCTCTTCGCCGGTGCCGAGCAGCACCTTCAGCGTCTTCTCGTCGATCTCGTCACCGGCCTCGAGGAAGATCTCGCCGGTGGCGTAGTTGACGATGTCCTCGGCCAGATAGTTGCCGAGCAGGTCCTCGTCGGTCGCCTTGATCGCCTTCAGACCCTTTTCGCCAAGCGCCCGTGCCTGGCGTGCGGTGATCTTCTTGCCGGCCTCGACGACGACTTCGCCGGTATCGGCATCGACAAGGTCGCCGACAGCCTTGAGGCCGCGGAAACGCTCGACGTTGAACGGAATGCGCCAATGGTCGCCGGCACGCTTGTAGGTGATCTTGTTGTAGAAGGTCGACAGGATCTCTTCGCCGTCCATGCCGAGCGCCATCAGCAGCGACGTCACCGGAATCTTGCGGCGGCGATCGATGCGGGCGTGCACGACGTCCTTGGAATCGAACTCGATGTCGAGCCACGAACCGCGATACGGGATGACACGCGCGGCAAACAGAAGCTTGCCCGACGAGTGCGACTTGCCCTTGTCATGGTCGAAGAAGACGCCCGGCGAACGGTGCATCTGCGAAACGATGACGCGCTCGGTGCCGTTGACGATAAAGGTGCCGTTCAAGGTCATGAGCGGCATGTCGCCCATGTAGACGTCCTGCTCCTTGATGTCCTTGATGGACTTGGCGCCGGTATCCTCGTCAATATCGAACACGATGAGGCGCAGCGTCACCTTGAGCGGCGCGGCATAGGTGAGGTCGCGCTGACGGCATTCGTCAACGTCGAATTTCGGTCCTTCGAACTCGTACTTCACGAACTCCAGCATGGAGGAGCCGGAAAAATCGGAGATCGGGAAGACCGACTTGAAAACGGCCTGCAGCCCCTCGTCCGGACGCCCACCCTTGGGCTCCGCCACCATCAGGAACTGGTCATAGGATGCCTTCTGAACCTCGATCAGGTTCGGCATCTCCGCAACTTCCGGAATCTTTCCGAAGAACTTGCGTACGCGTCTGCGGCCATTGAAAGTCTGGGTCTGGGCCATCGTCGCTCCTTAGCTCTAAACTCGGGACGAGCCTCGCCGCGGCTCGCCTTGCATACTGGGCCACCTTGGCGGCAACCCTCTGTCTGTTTTCCCGGCGCCTGTCGGCGGCCGGCTAGAACGGGAGAAAACCCGTTTCCTGAAGGCCGGTTTTCGGCCCTCAGGAAAGAGGTTCTCGCAAATCTCGCGTTACGCGCTCTCCCTTCGGGCGAAGGGAGTGGCGGACGGCGCGAGGCCGCCCGCCGCTTTTACGCTTACTTCAGTTCGACCTTGGCGCCGGCTGCTTCCAGCTGGGCCTTGAACTTGTCAGCGTCGGCCTTGGAAACAGCTTCCTTGACCGGCTTCGGAGCCGCTTCAACCAGATCCTTGGCTTCCTTGAGGCCAAGACCGGTGATGGCGCGGACTTCCTTGATGACGTTGATCTTCTGAGCGCCTGCGTCGGTGAGGACGACGTCGAATTCCGTCTTTTCCTCGGCCGGAGCAGCAGCGGCCGCAGCGCCGCCAGCAGCGGCAACCGCCACCGGAGCAGCGGCGGAAACGCCCCACTTTTCTTCCAGAAGCTTCGACAGCTCGGCCGCCTCGAGGACGGTCAGCTTCGAAAGGTCGTCTACGATCTTTGCGAGATCAGCCATTGTTGTGTTCCTTCATAAGGTTCGAACGTGTGTTTGTGATAGCGAGGAACGGCCTCATGCCGCCTCGTCCTTCCGGGCGTAAGCGCCAATGACGCGCGCGACCGAGGCCGCTGGCGCATTGACGATCTGGGCGATCCGGGTTGCCGGCGTGGCGATCATGCCAACCAGCCTGGCGCGCAGCTCATCGAGCGACGGAAGTGTGGCGAGTGCCTTCACACCGTCGGCATTGAGCGAGGTGGTGCCCATTGCGCCGCCGAGAATGACGAGCTTGTCATTTCCCTTGGCGAAATCGGACGCGACCTTCGGCGCCGCAATCGGATCCTCCGAATAAGCAATCAGCGTCTGTCCCTTGAACAGCTCGATGATCGATGCGGAGTCCGTGCCCTGAAGAGCGATTTTGGCGAGACGGTTCTTCGCGACTTTGACGGTGCCACCGGCAGCGCGCATTTTCGACCGAAGGTCGTTCATTTGCGCGACGGTGATACCGGCGTAGTGGGCCACGACCACTGAACCTGCGTTCGAGAACGCACCGTTCAGGCCCGTGACGAGTTCGCGTTTTTCCGCTCTGTCCACTGCCTATCTCCAGTTGACCCCAATCCTGTTAACGGGAACATCCCATTGACGAGGACAGGCGTCGGGTTGCCTTTTGTCGGCCGGGCCATCCAGTAACGGATCTCCCGAACGACGCTCGAGGATCCTGCCCCCTTTCGCCACATCGACAGTCAAGCCGGCGATGCGCAGACAAAAGGCAAACACGGTTCGAACCTTTCATTGGAGCAATCGCTCCGTTGTCCGGTCTTCACCCGTCTCATGCAGGCCCAAATCGAATTAAGGCTTCTGGGCCGCCTGCAATCTCGGACAGGATGTCCGGAAACCTTTCGGCTTCCGGTACCGGGCCGCCGACAAGTCGGAGGTCCGGAATTCACTTGCGGATCAGCCGCTTGGCGGCCGATCCAAATGTTCGTATCAGGACGCGTTGAGCGTCGCGACGTCGAGCTTGAGGCCCGGGCCCATCGTCGAGGTGACCGACACCTTCTTGACGTAGTTGCCCTTGGCGCCAGTCGGCTTTGCCTTGGTCACCGCATCGGCGAAGGCGCGGATGTTCTCTTCCAGGGCCTTGACGTCGAACGAGACCTTGCCGACGCCGGCATGGACGATGCCAGCCTTCTCGACACGGAACTCGACGGCGCCGCCCTTGGACGCCTTGACGGCGGCGGCAACGTCGGTGGTGACGGTTCCGACCTTCGGGTTCGGCATCATGCCGCGCGGGCCGAGCACCTTGCCCAGACGGCCGACCAGCGGCATCATGTCCGGCGTGGCGATGCAGCGATCGAAATCGATCGTGCCCTTCTGGACGATGTCGACCAGATCCTCGGCACCAACGATGTCGGCGCCGGCGGCGCGCGCTTCGTCGGCCTTGTCGCCACGGGCGAACACGGCGACACGTACCGAGCGGCCGGTGCCGTTCGGCAGGTTGACCACGCCGCGGACCATCTGGTCGGCATGGCGCGGGTCGACGCCGAGGTTCATGGCGACTTCGATGGTCTCATCGAACTTCACCGAGGAACGGTCCTTGAGCAGCTTCAGCGCATCACCCAGGGCATAAGCCTTGTTGGGATCGATGCCTTCGCGGGTCTTCGATACACGCTTTGCAATCTTTGCCATGATCTTAGCCCACCACTTCCAGACCCATCGAGCGGGCGGAGCCCTCGACCATGCGCATGGCCGCTTCGACGTCGTTTGCGTTCAGGTCTTTCATCTTCGCGGTGGCAATCTCGCGGACCTTGTCACGCGAAACCGTACCGGCCTTGACCTTGCCCGGCTCCTTGGAACCAGAGGTCAGGTTCGCCGCCTTCTTCAGGAAGTAGCTCACCGGCGCCGTCTTCATGACGAAGGTGAAGGACTTGTCCTGATAGTAGGTGATGACAACCGGAACCGGCGATCCCTTTTCCATTTCCTGGGTCTGCGCGTTGAACGCCTTGCAGAACTCCATGATGTTGATGCCACGCTGACCAAGCGCCGGGCCGATCGGGGGAGACGGCGTAGCCGATCCCGCTTTCACCTGGAGCTTGAGCTGGCCTGCAATTTTCTTAGCCATCTCTTTTCCTGCCTTTGTCTATGCCGGTCATGCCGGCGGTTGCAGTCTGGTGGTGCGATCCATGCGGCCGGCTAAAGCCGCATTCGTCTCCCACCGTTCTCAGGCCGCGCTTCCGCGCCGCCTCCCCTGATCGCCAAACCGGCTTCAGGGATTTCGGATCAGCCCTTTTCGACCTGCCCGAATTCCAGATCGACAGGCACGGCGCGCCCGAAGATCGAAACTTCCACCTTGAGCCGCGCCCGCTCCTCGTCCACTTCCTGGACGAAACCGTTGAACGACGCGAAGGGACCATCCGAAACGCGGATCGCTTCGCCGATCTCGAACGTGACCGAGGGCTTGGGCCGCTCGACGCCTTCCTGCACCTGGTTCAGGATGCGCTGCGCTTCCGCCTCGGTGATCGGCACCGGCTTGGAGTCACCCAGGAAGCCGGTGACCTTCGGCGTGTTCTTGACCAGCGAAAACACGGCATCGGTCAGATTGGCCTTCAGCAGCACATAGCCCGGGAAGAACTTGCGCTCGGCATCGACCTTGCGGCCGCGGCGAACTTCGACGACCTTCTCGGTCGGAACCACGATCTGGTGGATGTCGGCAGACAGGCCCTTCTGCTTGGCCTTGTTCTCGATATCCTCGGCGACCTTCTTTTCAAAGTTCGAATAGGCGTGGACGATGTACCAGCGCGCGGTCATTTCAAGACTTCTCCGTAATCGCCGGACTTAGCGTCCGATGCCCAGAATCTGTTCGACCGCGAGGCCCATGAGCTGATCAGCGGTGAAGAAAAAGATCATCGCGATCACTGCGAAGGCCAGAACCATCACCGTCGAGATCATCGTTTCGCGCCGCGACGGCCAAGTCACCTTGGCGGTCTCCGCGCGAACCTGCTGGAGAAAGACGAAAGGATTTGTGGTTTTCGAAGCCATATGCCGCTCTGTCTTCAAGACCCGTTGGCCGGGTCTCCTGGATGATCCCGCTGGCCGGGACGTGCCGCCTGAGCGAATTTCGCGCCGAATCAGCGCAATCATTTCGCCCATGCAGATCAGACGCGTAAAGCCGGTTTCCCAGCTCCACGCGTCGCGTGTCTGTTTCGTCTACATAAAACCGATTCTTGATCCACGCAAGTGGCAAGTCTCCGCTTTATGACCAAACACCGCCTCGGAACCATCCAGTCGTTCCGTCCCGGCTATGGCGCTCTTATGCCCCAATCGACCCTATATGGCAAGCGGGTCGCCGATTTTCAAAGGTCGGACCATGGAAATATCGTTTTGAACGCCATTCCGAAACGGCGAGACATTGGGTTGAATGCCATTCAGGGAATGGCACGGGCAGCAGGGCTCGAACCTACGACCTGCGGTTTTGGAGACCGCCGCTCTACCAACTGAGCTATGCCCGTACGTGCGCATGTCGGCGCAGCAGGCGCTTCCTAAAAGCTTCCGCACGCTCTGTAAAGAGCGGTTTGCATGCAAACACGCCTTAACCTCTGCGCCAGAAATCGGGATAGTCGACAACCAGCCCGTTGCGGTCGATTTCAAGTTCCCGCCTGAAGTCGCTGGCGCGCGATTCATAGAGATATCGCCTGCCCTCTTCGAGGCATGTGTAGCGTTGCGGGTTGGCGACGACCGTGAGGGCGGGGAAGTCGATGAAGGCAGTGGTTATCTCGGCACTCTGCCCGGCGGAAAGCTGCAATCGCCGGATCGGCAGAGTGTTGGTGAACGGCGTGATGGTCAGGTCGGGATCGAAAATGCCGTCGAGCTCCGGCATCGGCAGGCCGTCCCTGGTCCAGCGACCATCGCCATCGGCGGCAAGAACAAGCGTGCGGCCGCTACCGATCATATCGACAACGACACGCCTGGCGTGCCAGCCGACATCGCAAGCGATGCGGTAACGGACGGCAAAAGGCGTTTGCCCGGAGCAGACTGCGACAGAGTCGGCCGAGACCTCCCCTGCCCGCTCCTGCAGCACCAAATGTTCGAGACCCGGTCCGTCCCACTCGCGCCAACGTATGATCTTCACATCTTCCGGCATCAGCCCAACACCTCCATGGCGAACTGGACGCTAGTTTGTACCCGGTGGCTGATAGGGGCCGCCCGGCACACCCCAGCCCCAGGCCGGCATCGGTTCCGTCTGCGGATCGCAGGTTTCGCCGAGATTGGAGTTCATCTTGGCCAGGCGCGATCCCCATTCGACATAGCCCATGAAGGCCGAACGGAATTCCGGATCGTCAGGCAGGCCGACCGCGTCGGCGGCATCGGCCAGGAGGCTGATCCAGCGGCGGCGCTGCTCCTCGGTGAGATGCTTGCCCAGATGGTGCATGACCATCTCGCGGTGGCCGCCGAACTGCTCGCTGTAGGTCTTCGGTCCGCCGAAAACCTCGCCGATGAAGGCCGCGACATGGGCGGGGTGATCCGGCGACATGGTCTTGAACACCGGCCCGACGATCGGGTCCTGCGCCACCTTGTCATAGAAGGTCTGGGTGAGCCGGTTCAAAGCCTCGCTGCCGCCGGCCCATTCGTAGAGTGTCGGGATATCCTGGCCCATTCTCGATCCTCCGCCTGCCTGAAGCCGCCAGCAGCGACGATAGCGGAAAAATCGAAAGCGGCTCAACCTGCCTCGATGGCCAGTTTCGGGCTCCGTCGCCCACTACAATTTGGCCGGCGCGTCAGCCTCGGCATTGGCGGAAGGCCGGATCCGGCAATTCTCGGGTCTTGGCACCGCCTCGCAAATGGTGGCGCCGGTCAGCGCGTCGACCGATTGCAGGCTCGTCGTCAGGCCAACCTTCAGCATCATGTCGGGTTCCAGCCGGCGCTCGACCGAGCGCCGCTCGATCGCCGCGAACAGGGCGGAACTGATCGCCAGCTCCTCCAGGTAGGCCTTGACCATCAGCTTTTGCCCCATCGGGTAGAGGCTAAGTCGCGCCTGGGGACCGACAAGCCGCCTGATGCCGCCGGCAAGCATGAACGCGCAGGCCGAATCGCACTCCACGCCCGCATCGATGCTCAGCCCGGCATAGGCGCCCTCCTTGGCCAGGCAATTCCACGCTCCTGGGTCACAGCCGACGAAATCGGTGCGGCCAACGGCGACGTCGAGCTTCTTTTCATGGATAAGCCGTCCCGCCGCCAGGGCGCTGAACAGGTCGCCTCCCTTCGAGCTGATCACGACAGGCAGTTGCCGTTTGCCGAGCGTGGCGAGCAGCTGGCGCAGCTTCTGCAGGGTCTGGGGGGTGATCGCGCCTTCCGCCGAGATCCATTCCGGGCAGTCTGGATTGCAGAGCGGATTGGTGCCGCGAACGACAACGAAGCGCATGTCTTCATCGCGCCGCGCCGCCTCGGGTTCGATCGCTGGCGGAGTAGGCCTGGCCGCGGTCGCCATCAGGCCATCAGGCTTGTTCCCCGGCACCTCCCGGCAATTCGTGGCCAGGCGGCCGGGTTCGCACAGGCTCGCCGCGGTCAACAGGCCCACGGCGTCCGTGCTGGTGACCAGCTTCATCGCCAGCATGTCATCGAGGGCGATCTGGTGGATTTCGCTGGCCGGAGTGCCCTTCATCGTTTCGAGCATGCTTTGTTCGATGCCCATCTGGTCCAGGTAGGCCGCCAGCTTTTTCTCCACCGACTTGCTCATTTCGTAGGTCTTGTAGCTGCCGGCGTTCTTGCGGCTGACGATCTTCGTGTTGAGGATCTTCTTCTTGCCCCCGACGATCCGGTAGGTGGTCCGGTATTGCAATTTCGTGCGGATGTAGGTCGTGGTGATCTGATGGACGCCGAGATAGGCCCATTCGCCGGCCACTCGCCTGATACCGCCGGCAAACATCAGAGGACAGGCGGAATTGCACATGGCGCCATAGTCGATGACATCGCCGAAGTAGCGGGCGTCACGGTCCTGGCACCCCTTCGCGTCGGGCTGGCAGCTGGAAAACACCGTCTTGCCGATGGCGATATCGAGCTTGTTCTTGCGGATCAGCCGGCCAAGCGTCAGCGCCGCCTCGACATTGCCGCCGGGAGAATCCACGACAACAGGCAGTTTCCGCCCGCCAAGCGTCTTCAGCATGCGTTTGAAGAGCGCCGGAGTTCCGGCTTCTATGGAGCCCTCGGCCGATATCCATTCCGGACAGATCGGCTCGCACCCCGCTGCGTTGCTGCGGACAATGCCGAACCGCATCGTCGGCCCAAGATCCGGCGCCGCATCCGCCGCGAAGGCTGCCGGGCCTGTGGCAAGCAGCGCAATCAGCCAGGTCAGAGCCAGCGGCCACAATGCCCGACGATGAAAATACCGCCTTGGAACCATTTGGAAAAAGCCCCTTGATGCAACCTATACTAGACGAGGTCCAGAGCCTTGCAACAGGCTTCGGCCGACGGGGCGGCAGCCGATAGCCCGGCAAACGAAAAGGGCGGCCCGAAGACCGCCCTTTCTTGTCGATCCGGCGAATGCCGGGCTCGGTTATTCCTTGATGGTGACGACGATGCCGGCACCGACGGTGCGGCCGCCTTCACGGATAGCGAAGCGCAGCTTCTCTTCCATGGCGATCGGCACGATCAGCTCGACATCGACCGTGATGTTGTCGCCCGGCATCACCATCTCGGTGCCTTCCGGCAGCGACACGATGCCGGTCACGTCGGTCGTGCGGAAGTAGAACTGCGGACGGTAGTTGGTGAAGAACGGCGTGTGACGGCCACCTTCGTCCTTGGTCAGGATGTAGGCTTCGGCCACGAACTTCTTGTGCGGCTTCACCGTGCCCGGCTTGGCCAGAACCTGGCCGCGCTCGACACCTTCACGATCAACGCCGCGCAGCAGCGCGCCGATGTTGTCGCCGGCCTGGCCCTGATCGAGCAGCTTGCGGAACATTTCCACGCCCGTGCAGGTCGTCTTGGTCGTCGGACGGATGCCGATGATTTCCAGCTCCTCGCCGACCTTGACCACGCCGCGCTCGACGCGGCCGGTCACGACCGTGCCGCGGCCCGAGATCGAGAACACGTCTTCGATCGGCATCAGGAACGGCTTGTCGAGCGGACGAACCGGCGTCGGGATGTAGGCATCGACCGCAGCCATCAGCTCGCGGATCGCGTCTTCACCGATCTTCTTGTCCGAGTCTTCGAGAGCAGCCAGAGCCGAACCCTTGACGATCGGAATGTCGTCGCCGGGGAATTCGTTCTTGGTCAGAAGCTCGCGAACCTCGAGCTCGACCAGTTCGAGCAGCTCGGCGTCGTCGACCTGGTCGACCTTGTTCAGGAACACCACGATCGACGGCACGCCGACCTGACGGGCCAGCAGGATGTGCTCGCGGGTCTGCGGCATCGGGCCGTCGGCAGCCGACACGACCAGGATCGCGCCGTCCATCTGCGCGGCGCCGGTGATCATGTTCTTCACATAGTCGGCGTGGCCGGGGCAGTCGACGTGAGCGTAATGGCGGTTGGCCGTCTCGTATTCGACGTGAGCCGTCGAGATCGTGATGCCGCGCGCCTTCTCTTCAGGGGCAGCGTCGATCTGGTCGTAGCGCTTGTATTCGCCAAAATACTTGGTGATCGCCGCCGTCAGCGACGTCTTGCCATGGTCGACGTGGCCAATCGTGCCGATGTTCACGTGAGGCTTGTTACGCTCGAATTTACCTTTTGCCATTGTCTCTTTCCTTGGACGGCCCGGATCTTCAGTTCGGTCGAAGACCTTCAGTTCAGTCGAATGCGGGGCGATTAGCGACAAAGGCCAAAAAACACAAGCGTCTTTTGGCCGGGTGCCGTCTCACTCAGTCCGAACCATCGATCCGATTGCGGGGATGTGGCGCTGATATAGGAAGGCTCCGGGCAAAATGAAGGGGTAGCGGGCCGACCGATCGAGGCCGCGAAAGCGCCGGCTTGCTTGCCCGGCCCTGTCTGAATCATGGCCAGGCCATGGACCATTGCCGCCGCCATCCGCCTCTGATCTTGTGGCCGGATGCATTTCATCACTGTCTCTATCCGCGGCCCGCTGTTCATGATCGTCTCGACGGGGTCGTATCTCGTCAACGATACAATGATGAAGCTCGCGACGGCGGGCCTGCCGTCTTATGAGGTGCTGTTTCTGCGGGGTGCCGCGGCGGCCCTCTGGGGCTTCCCGCTGCTGTTCGCGCTGGGCTACGGCAAGCAGATCCCGCTGATCTTCGACAAGCGCGTCCTGAGCCGGAACGTGCTCGAGCTGGCGGCGATCCTTTGCTATGTGGTCGCGCTCGCCAACATGCAGATCGCCGATTCCACCGCGCTCGGCCAGATCACGCCGCTCTTGATGCTGGTTGGCTCCTCGATCCTGTTTGGCGAGCGGATCGGCGGCCGGCGCATGGCGCTGATCGGGCTCGGCTTCGTCGGCGCGCTGATGGTGGCGCAGCCGACCATGCAAGGCATTTCGGTCTATGCCCTGCTGGCGCTCGGCAACGCAGCCCTTGCAGCGGCGCGCGACCTAGCCGGCCGGCGGGTCTCGGCCGAGGTGCCGGGAATGATCGTGGCGATTTCCGCCGTCGTGGTGGTGCTGATCGGCGCCGGCGCCGCGCATCTTGTTTCCGAGCGCTGGGTCATGCCCGGGGCGCATCACCTGCTGCTGATGGCAGGTGCTGGATTTTTCCTGATCTTCGGCCACTTCTTCATCTTCATGGCCTATCGCGTCGGACCGACCAGCGCCGTGGCGCCGTTCTACTATTGCTTCACCGTCTGGGCGGTCATTTCGGGCCTGCTGGTGTTCGGGCAATTCCCCAACACACTGGCGATCTGTGGCATCCTGCTGGTCGTCGGCAGCGGGCTGACCATCGTGTCGCTGGATCGGCGCCAGCGCCGGTTGGCCGTCGTCGCCTAGCCTGGTTTCATTGCGGGAACGCCGATCTTTGTTTTCGCCGCCCCGATGCCATAGGCAAGCCACAGCCGGGCACACCGGCCTGAAGCCGGCCTTGCCTTCAGAAACTCGAAACCTCAGACGATCCGCAGGCGCCTAAAGCGTCCGCCTTGCGCTGAACTGATGGTAGGCCCACAGAACAACCACCGCCCCGATGACGGCAACGATCAGGCTGTAGATGTTGAGACCGGTGACGCCAGATGCGCCGAAGGCACTGAAGATCAGCCCGCCGACAATGGCGCCGACGATGCCCAGCACGATATCCATTATGACACCCTGGCCGGTCTTGTTGACGATCTTGCTGCCTATGAAGCCGGCGACCACGCCGAGAATGATCCAGCTGATGATACCCATTTTTTCCTCTCCATCCCCTCGCCAGCCGAACATTTTCATATGATTGTCAAAACCTCAAGCCAGCTTGAAATTCCGCCCGAATGCTTCATTGTTGAGGAGGGGTCGGGCCTTGGTCGCTATGGAGGATCCACGATGGGACTTTTTGACAACGCCGTTCCCGGCGGCAACATCACCAAACCTCTGATGATCGCACTCGGCGCATTGCTGGTCGGCAAGATGCTGAGCGGCAGAAGTGCCGAAGAACCGGAACAGTCTCCCGCGCCCGCTCCGACCGCCCCCGTCCCGACGGAAACCACATCCGCCGACGGTGGCCTGCTGGGCGGCCTGGGCGGACTGCTCGAAAAGCTCCGGGACGCCGGTCACGGCAACACCGCGGACTCCTGGGTCGGAACCGGCCAGAACCAGTCGATCAACGCCAACGATCTTGGCGCCGCGATCGGACCGCAGATCATCCGCGAGATCGCGCAACGGACCGGACTGGACGAGCAGGAACTGCTCAAGCAACTGTCCACCGCCCTGCCCGGCATCGTCGACAAGCTGACGCCGAACGGCCAGGTGCCGCAGCAGCACCAGGTCGCATCCGCGTTCAACAGCTGACGCGGCGCAGCCACGACAATTGGAGCGCTGCGCTTCGTGCGCAGTGCTTCGGCTTGCCGGTGATGGGATGAGTGTCTGGAGCGGGTAGCGGGAATCGAACCCGCATATTCAGCTTGGAAGGCTGCTGCTCTACCACTGAGCTATACCCGCGCCTTACCTGAAGTACCGGATTCATCCGAAAAGCGCCATGCACTTTTCGGTCCGATTCTTGTCGCGTTTCAGGGCTTCCGGGCCGGCAGTGGTGGAGAGGGTTGGATTCGAACCAACGTAAGCTAAGCTAACGGATTTACAGTCCGTCCCCTTTAACCACTCGGGCACCTCTCCAGTCTGCCGCCGGAGCCATGCAACGAGGCATTCGCGCCGATCCGGACCCGAGTTATGTGTTCTCCGAAACCAGCGCAGCGCCTTATGGCGGCAAGGCCATTGGGTGTCAACCGCGCAGCCAGCGTTTTTCGATGTTGTTCGCCGGCTGTGACGGCGGGCCATATCCTTGGCCGGAGGACACCGCTATAGAAGCCAGCCATGAGCGATAAAACCAACACCCCCAAAGACACCCATTACGCCAAGCTGCGCCGCGCCTATCGCGACGAGAAAAGCGGCGGCGCGCCGGCGTTCCGGCCTCGACAGCCGGTTCCGCCGGGCGAAAATGCCGCGGACGGACTGGTGCGGCTCTACGGCCTGCACACGGTTCGCGCCGCACTCGACAATCCGCGCCGCAAGATCAGGAAGATGCTGGTGACGCGCAATGCGGCCGAGCGCCTCGAAATCGCCGATCTCGCCGCCCTGCCCTTCAAGACGGAACTGGTCGAACCCAGGGATATCGACAAGATCACAGGGTCGGATGCCGTGCATCAGGGTGTGCTGATCGAGGCCGAGCCGCTTAAAGCCAAGCGGCTCGATGCGCTTGGTGACGCGAAGCTGGTGCTGGTGCTCGACCAGATCACCGACCCGCACAATGTCGGCGCCATCCTGCGCTCGGCGGTCGCCTTCGGCGCCGGCGCGCTGATCACCACCGCCCGCCACAGCCCGCAGGAATCGGGCGTGCTGGCGAAATCCGCCTCCGGCGCGCTGGAGCACATCGACCAGATCGAGGTGAAGAACCTCGCCGAAGCGCTCGGCCAGCTGCACGAGGCCGGCTTTCGCACCATGGGACTTGATTCGGACGCGCCGGCCGAACTCGAAAAGAGCTTTGCCGGAGAAAAGATCGCCCTGGTGCTGGGCGCCGAAGGCAAAGGCCTGCGCCAGAAGACCCGCGAGACGGTGACCACGCTGGCGCGGCTCGACATGCCCGGCGCCATCCATTCGCTCAACGTATCGAATGCCGCAGCGATCAGCCTTTACGTGGCACGGGCATTTTTGAAGCGCGGCTAAGCCAAAAAACCATCTCGACGAGAAACGGGTCCCGACAGACGCCGGAACCCGTTCTTCGATGGGCCAGGAGTTGGCGGCTTGGGAACGTTGCGCCGCCCTCTCCTGACCTATGCCGCTTTGCCCTGGGTGCCGGCTGCCTCGCTGCCGACCTCGAAATCGGCCATCCTCTCAAGCGCCCTGACCAGTGCCGAATGGTCCTCCTTGGCGCCGCCATTGGCCGCGCAGGCGTTGAACAGCTGCTGCGTGGTGGACGTGTTGGGCAGCGACACGCCGAGCGCTTTCGCGCCCTCCAGCGCGAGGTTCAGATCCTTCTGGTGCAGTTCGATCCGAAAACCCGGCGCGAAGGTGCGCTTGACCATGCGCTCGCCATGCACTTCCAGGATGCGCGAGGCCGCCAGACCGCCCATCAGCGCCTGCCTGACCTTGGCCGGATCCGCGCCGGCTTTCGAAGCAAAAACAAGCGCTTCGGCGACGGCTTCAATGGTCAGCGCGACGACGATCTGGTTGGCCACCTTGGTGGTCTGGCCAACGCCGTTGGGCCCGACCAGGGTGATGTTCTTGCCCATCTTCTCGAACACGGGCTTGGCGCGCTCGAAGGGTTTCTCCTCGCCGCCGACCATGATGGTGAGCGACGCCGCCTTGGCGCCAACCTCGCCGCCCGAGACCGGTGCATCGAGATAGTCGCAGCCTAGATTGTTGATTTTCCCAGCAAAAATCTTGGTCTCGATCGGTGAGATCGAGCTCATGTCGATGACCAGCTTGCCTTTGGTCAGGCCGGACGCGACGCCATTCTCGCCGAACAGCACATCGGCGACCTGCGGTGTGTCGGGCACCATCAGAATGATGATGTCGGCGGCCTTCGCCACGGCAGCATGGCCGGTGACTGACGTTAGGCCCTTGGCGACGAGATCGGCTGAGAGTTTCGATCGATGGTCGCTGGCTATGACCCTGTAGCCCGCGTCCAACAGGTGCCCCGCCATCGGTGCGCCCATGATGCCGAGGCCGATGAAGCCGATGGTTTCCATTTTGGTTCTCCAGTTGCTTGTGTGAAACGCCCCCTCATCCGGCCGCTAGCGCGGCCATCTTCCCCCGAGGGGACAAGAGAATGCCGACGTTGGTGCCTGTCTCTTCTCCCCACCGGGGAGAAGGTGGCCCGAAGGGCCGGATGAGGGGGCGCGGCGTTGGCTAGGCCGCAGCACTTCCCTGCCCGGCTAATGCTTGAAACCACCCCAGCCCAGCCTCCGTCCCGGCCTTCGGCTTGTATTCCGCCCCGATCCACCCCGAATAGCCGATGCGGTCGATGTGCTCGTACAGGAAGGGAAAATTGATCTCGCCCGTCCCCGGCTCGTGACGGCCTGGATTGTCCGCAAGCTGGATATGCGCGATGCGGTCGAGGTTTGCCTCGATGGTACGGGCGAGATCCCCCTCCATGATCTGCATGTGATAGATGTCGTATTGCAGGAACAGGTTCTTCGACCCGACACGGTCGATAAGCGCCAGCGCCTGGTCGGAATAGTTGAGAAAGAAGCCCGGGATATCGCGCGTGTTGATCGGCTCGATCAGCAGCCTGATGCCGGCCTGCTCCAGCTTTTCCGCCGCGAAGGCGAGGTTTTCGGCAAAGACGTCCTCCAGCACCTTGCGGTCGGCGCCGGCGGGCGCGATGCCGGCCAGGCAATTGACCTGCTGGCAGCCGAGCGCCTGCGCGTAGGTGATCGCCTTGGCGATGCCCTGGCGGAATTCCGGCACGCGGTCCGGCAGCACGGCAATGCCGCGCTCGCCCTTGCCCCAGTCGCCGGCCGGCAGGTTGAACAGCACCTGGGTCAGGCCGTTCTTCTTCAGCCGGGCGGCGACGGCATCGGGCGCATGGTCATAGGGGCCGATATATTCGACGCCCTTGAAGCCGGCGCGGGCGGCGGCATCGAAACGGTCGAGGAACTCATGCTCGCCAAAGAGCATCGAAAGATTGGCTGAAAAACGCGGCATTCTTTTTCTCCTTTTCTCCGCCAAGCCTAATCCAGCATGACGATCGACGTCGGCGCATCTTCGTGGCTCTCGGCAAGCTCCTCGAATTCGGTGATCTTGTCGATCTCGGTGCCCATCGAGATGTTGGTGACGCGTTCGAGGATGAATTCGAGGACAACCGGAATCCGGTGTTCTTTCATCAACCGCTGCGCCTCCTTGAAGGCACCGGCGAACTCTTCCGGCTTGCGCACCCTGACCGCCTTGCAGCCCATGGCCTCGGCGACGGCAACATGGTCGACGCCGTAGCCGGCCTCGGGATCGCCTGCCCGGTTGATGTTCTCGAAGGCAAGGTCGACCTCGAAGTCCATCGAGAAACCCCGCTGCGCCTGGCGGATCAGGCCGAGATAGGCGTTGTTCACCACGACATGGAGATAGGGCAGCTTGTGCTGGGCGCCGACCGCCAGTTCCTCGATCATGAACTGGAAATCATAGTCGCCCGACAGCGCCACGATGGTCCGGTCGGGATCGGCGGCGCGCACGCCAAGGGCAGCCGGCAAGGTCCAGCCGAGCGGGCCGGCCTGGCCGCAATTGATCCAGTTGCGCGGCTTGTAGACATGCAGAAACTGCGCGCCGGCGATCTGCGACAGGCCGATCGTGGTGACGTAGGTGACGTCGCGGCCGAACGCCTTGTTCATCTCCTCATAGACACGCTGCGGCTTCAGCGGCACCTGGTCGAAATGCGTCTTGCGCTTCATCGTCTTCTTGCGCGCCTGGCATTCCCTCGCCCAGCCGGACCAGTCGCGCAGTCTGCCTGCCGTCTTCCACTCGGTGGCGACGTCGAGCAGCATCTTCAGCGCAGCACCAGCATCCGAAACGACGCCGAGATCCGGCGCGAAGACGCGGCCGATCTGCGTCGGCTCGATGTCGACATGGATGAATTTTTTGCCCTTGGTATAGACATCGACGGAGCCGGTGTGACGGTTGGCCCAGCGGTTGCCGATGCCGAAGACGAAATCGGCTTCCAGCATCGTCGCATTGCCATAGCGGTGCGAGGTCTGCAGCCCGCACATGCCGGCCATCAGCCGGTGGTCGTCGGGGATCGCGCCCCAGCCCATCAAGGTCGGGACGACCGGCACGCCTGAAATCTCGGCGAATTCGATCAGCAAATCCGACGCGTCGGCGTTTATGATGCCGCCGCCGGCGACGATCAGCGGCTTTTCGGCGGCGTTGAGCATCGTCAACGCCTTTTCGGCCTGGGCGCGCGTCATGGCCGGCTTGAACGGCGTCAACGGCTCATAGGCATCGATGTCGAATTCGATCTCGGCCAGCTGGACGTCGACCGGCAGGTCGATCAGCACCGGACCCGGCCGCGACGAGCGCATCAGGTGAAAGGCCTTCTGCAGCGCCATGGGGACGAGATAGGGCTCCATGACCGTGACCGCCCATTTGGCGACCGGCGCGGCAATGGCTGATATGTCGACGGCCTGGAAATCCTCCTTGTTCAGCCGCGCCCGGGGCGCCTGGCCGGTGATGCACAGGATCGGAATGGAATCCGCGGCGGCCGAATAGAGCCCGGTGATCATGTCGGTGCCGGCCGGACCCGAAGTGCCGATGCACAGGCCGATATTGCCTGCCTTGGCCCGGGTAAAGCCTTCCGCCATGTGCGAGGCGCCCTCGACGTGACGGGCAAGCACGTGGCGGATCGTTCCCCTCGCCTTCAGCGCCGAATAGAACGGATTGATCGCCGCGCCCGGCACGCCGAAAGCGCAGGAAATGCCTTCCTTTTCGAGAACGAGAACCGCGGCATCGACAGCGCGCATCCTGGCCATTTTCCAGCCCTCCACGGGTTTGTCATTGTTGGATTGGCTGAGGATGCCAGCACGCCGGCTATTTTTCAATTTTTTCAGAATATTTTTTCATTTATAGAAAACGACGGCTATACGATGATTTTGTTGGATTTTCCGTTTTCCAGCAATTCGGCCGGCGATATCAGTGAAAAACTTTTTCATTGTGCATTTGGCGAAATCGGTCGAGAATGACGCCATGGAAACCACGGAAAAACGCCAGCGCGGCCGGCCGCGCGCTTTCAATGGGCCCTCGGAGGCCAGTTCGGTGCAGTCGCTCGATCGGGCGCTGCGGATCCTGGCCATTGTCGCGGAAGGCAGCGGCCTGTCGCTAAGCGAAATATCGGCGCAGAGCGGGCTTGCCGCCTCCACCGCCTACCGCATGCTGACGACGCTGCAAAACCACGGAATGGTCGAATTCGACACATCAGACCAGCTGTGGTCGATCGGCGTCGAGACCTACCGCATGGGCGCGGCCTTCCTGCGCCGCCGCAAGCTGGTCGACCGCGCGCGTGTCGTCATGCAGGAGCTGATGGAGAGAACCGGCGAGACCGCCAATCTCGGCGTCGCCGAGGACGATTGCGTGGTCTTCGTCAGCCAGGTCGAGACGCATCAGGCGATCCGCGCCTTCTTCCGGCCGGGCACGCGCAGCCCCTTCCATGCGTCCGGCATCGGCAAGGCGGTACTGGCGCATCTCGAGCCGGAGCGCGTCGGAACCATGCTGCGCAAGGCAGGCCTGCAGCGCTTCACCGACAGGACGCTGTCCGACATTTCGGCGCTTGCCCACGATCTGGCGCGGATCAAGCTGCGCGGCTGGTCGGTCGACGACGAGGAGCGGCACCCCGGCATGCGTTGCGTGGCAGCCGCCATCTTCAACGAATTCGGCGAGCCGATCGGCGGCGTTTCCGTGTCGGGGCCGACGGTGCGGGTGACGCCGGAGCGGCTGGCCGAGATCGGCCCGCTGGTGCGCGATGCGGCAGCCGAGGTGACCAGGATGATCGGCGGCGTGCGAACCGGCTGATCAGCCCGCCCCGGGCAGCGCGCTCCTGGTCGCGATATCGAAGAAATCGAGAAGGATGGCCATGCCGACGCCGCAGGCGGTGAATATCAGGCCGGCCATGAAGATGCGGTTGGCGCGTTCATAGATGCGCCGCTGCAGACATTTCGTGTCGAGCAGCAGCGAGAGCGCCCGCATCTGCAAGGCAATGCCGGCCAGGATCGGCAGGACGGCGACAAGATGGTAGGTCTGCCACGGGATCGGGTTGGCGGCCCAATGGGTGATGAAGCCCAGCGAAAACGCCAGCAGGATGCCGACGGTGGTGACGGTGCCGTTGCGGAAAACCGTTTCGACCAGGTCTTCCCTGGGGTCCTGCTCGTCCAAGGGTCTCTCCCCGCGTTTCGCGGTCCAGGATAGACGCTCGGAAAATCTCTGTACACTGTCCGATCTGTCGCCGGACCAATCCCTTCAGTTCTGCGCTGAAGCGGCCGATGGAGCACGCACCGCTACCATCCAGACAACAGAAGAGGGGCTCGCATGGGCCCCTCTGTTGCTGAACGGGTCCTCCCCTCAGAGACGGCAATAGTGGCGGTATCCGTCGTGGCCGAGATAGGTATCGGAGTCCGCGTCGTAGCTGGCATAGCGATCGTAGCAGCGGCGGACATGCCACGAGCCACCGCCTTCGTCGACATAGACGGTGCGCGGCTGGGCGAGCAGGCTGCCGAGGACGAAGCCGCCGACGCCGGCAGCAATGCCGATGCCGATTTCGCGGTTGTGGTGATGGCTGTGGGCGGCCGAAGGCTGCACGGTGCCGGCCAGCGTGGCGGCGGCGACGGCGGTGGCGATAAGGCCGGAAACGAGTGTGTTCTTGAACATGACGATCTCCTTGCTTCGTTGACCGAGGCGATCCATCCGCCTCTTGATCATCTGTCGTCGCAGCCAGGAAAAAGGTTCGAACTTTTTTTGATTTTTCTGAGATCCGGGAAATCGGATGGACCGAGGTCCACGCTGACGGCGACTGGAAGAGGTTGGAGAGGACGTTGATGCGGCCAATCTCCCCCATTTGCTGGGGCTACGCCATGCACATACCCGCTATGACTGGGGTGACTGATCGGCCCGAGGCCCGATTGCCGCGTGGGTCCCCCAATCCGTCGCTGCTTCGCAGCGCCACCTTCCCCCCTCCGGAGGGAAAGGAAAGGAGCGTTGGTGGGCGAGCGTTGGCTCGGCGAAGCCGAGACGGAGCGGGACCAGCGCCGCATAGGCAATGCATGCGCCAAGCTGCCATGCACTCTATCGCCAAAGACCAGTTGCTTGGAAATGTGTGCATGCCGTAGCTTGCGGGGATCAGCAGCTTTGCCGCCCGACTTCACAAGGTGATCGCCGAACGCAAAAAGGGCGGCCGAAGCCGCCCTCTTGGGGAATTGGGTCCCTCCATCAAAGGAAAATGATCACCCTGCCGTGCCTGTGGTGATGGTTGTGGTGGTGGTTGTAGTGCTTCCACCAGAACTTCTTGAAGTGCTTCTTGTGATGGTTGTGGTGGTGATGATGATGGCCATGCATGCCGTGGGCTGACGACGTGCCGACAGTGCCGGCGAGCGCGCCGGTGGCGACGAAGATGGCGACGAGGCCCGAGGTAAGAGTGCGCTTGAACATGATGATCTCCTGGATCTTTTGATCGAGGCGACCCATTCGCCTCTGACCATCAGTCGGCGCGGCGCAGCAAAAGGTTCGAAAGGTTGAGGAGATTTTTTGTGGGACGCCGTTGACGCCAGCGCGGCGACGGCAAGGACACCAATGACCCGTCGCCCCCTATTCCCCTATTCCCCTATTCCCCTATTCCCCTATTCCCCTATTCCCCTATTCCCCTATTCCCCTATTCCCCTATTCCCCTATTCCCTCACCCCATCCCCGTGACATGGCGCAGCCAGAACGCCAGCGCGATGAAGCCGATGATGGTGGTGACGCCGGTCCAGTCGACATTGGCCTTCTTCACGTCGCTGATGATCTTCACCAGCAGCATCCAGGCCACGAAGATGATCGGAAGAATGATGACAAATCTGATCATGCGACACCCCTGCTCGAAGCGATTGCACCCTTCCCTAGATGTAGGAAGCAATCCGGCGGTTTTCAGGATGCCCTCGCCGACGGCCCATGCGGCATGCCGGGAAAAAACGGAGTTTTGTCTTTACTGGCGCAACAAATATGCTAACCGGAGCGCCGTGCCCTTGTAGCTCAGCTGGTAGAGCAGCGGTTTTGTAAACCGAAGGTCGGCGGTTCGATTCCGTCCGGGGGCACCAGCACAATGCAAAAACCATAACATTTTCAAAAGCTTAGAAAACAAGGTTCGGGTTCGATCCACCGCTTATCCACCTGGAATTTTTCATTTGCCAACGCGAGTATCCGCCCCAGAGCATCACCGTATCCGGATCATCCTCTTCGTCCTCCTCCGGCTCGTAAGGTTCCGGCGCCACCAGCAAATCGATTCGCCTAAGGTCAGTCCCTCCCATTGGCGCATCGAGCGAGAGCGTTTTGAAGGTGTCATATTTGTGGATAGTGTGCTTGGTGCTAGGTTGCCAAATATTCAGCCTGGCTCAGATTTGGGAATATTGGGGGGACGTCACTTTGATCCGCATTTTGGTCGCACTCGCCGCCGCAATTTGCTTCGCGTCTTCGGCGGCTTCGGCAGGACAGGACAATATCCACTTCCTGGTCGGGATGCCCGATGCCAAGTTAAATTTGGCCGCTAAAATGGCAGGTAACCTCAACGGCGTTATGCAAAGGTGCCGGCTGAGGCCTACAGAAGATGGAAAAGCTATCATTGCTGTCCCTGTGCTTTTGTACGAGGGGATTAGAAAAACACCTGACGCCTAATCCTCCTAAGTTCCGGAAGGCCATTCGCACCTATGAAAGAGCTTACGCCATGGCGGTCCAGAGAGCGGGAAATTGCCAGGCTGAGAAGGCCAAATACCCGGGACTTTACCGATAGATGGCTGAGAAGGGACCCGGACATTGGGCGAGTCACCGCCCTGCGCGCCGCCGCCTAACTATGGCGTCGACGGCATCCTTCCTGATTGCTGCGGATTGAGCCGTCCGGTATACCCATCGGCATTCTTCGCGAACACAGCTGCAAGCCTGATCCGTGCGGCAGCGGCTTCATTGAAGATCAGAACGGCACCCTTCCACGCTCAGCACTTGAATTTCTCGATAATGCCCGCATCGAAGCCTGACGCGGAAGTATTGAGCTCTTCGAGGGATGCCTGCTTGCACCGGCCATCCCGATACCTATTTCGCCGAATTCAGGCGCAGCAACTTAGCCTACGGGTGTGACTTCCTAGCTATATACAAAGTTGCAGGCTCATCGATATAAGGCGATTGGCGATTTTGATGGGGATTTCATGAAAGCTTTTTTGCTCGCTTCATTCGTTGCGCTTTCCGCGGCTCCGGCCATGGCTGCCGATATGACGATCGCTCCTGTCGATACCCCTGAATGGACCTGGCAAGGGCCATACGCCGGCGTGTTCGGTGCCGGAACGTTGGAACACTACAAGATCTATGGACCGGGCGCCCAGGCTGGCGCAACGCATAATGTCGGCTCGGCAACGGTCGGCGGCTTTGCAGGCTATAACCTCCAATCCGGCAAGATTGTCTATGGCGTCGAAGGCGAGCTTGGCTACCGCTTCAAGAAGAACACCTTCGACGATATTCCAGGCCCAGGCGTCCTTGACGCCTCCACAGGTTTGTTCGGATCCGTAAAGGGTCGCGTTGGCATGGACATGGGAGCCTACATGCCGTTCGTCACGGCTGGTGTAACCGCTGCAAAGCTGAAGACATTCTACCCGGGTGGAAACGCTGAGCGGGATGCCACCTTGGTCGGTGGTGTTGTTGGAGCAGGCATCGACGTCGCGCTCACACACAACGTGTTCTTGCGCGGCGAATACGACTTCTCCTTCTTCGGCAAGAAGTCGCTTGAATATTGTGGCGGCGGATGCACGCTGGAACACACGCTTCAGACGCACGATTTCCGCGTCGGCATCGCGATGAAGTTCTAACTGTTCAGCGCGTCTCCGACTTTGACGCCCTCCGCGGGAATGGCAAGACCAAGGTCCAGCTTGTGAATGGCATTCCGCGGGCGCAATGTCGCCGCGAACCCGACGGCTAGGGGCCTGGATCGCAAATAGTTTGCCGTTCAGGCCCTTCGTTCGTTCGGGACCATGCCCATCTGCGCGCCATCCCTTCGTACCAAACCGTACGTTGAATCCTTCTTGGGTCACGCGTGACAAGAGAGTAAATAAATCCTTTCGCAGGAAGGGAGGCCGCGATGGCAGAAACGCATATAGAAGTCGCACGCGCGGTTATAGAAACCAGCTTTCGGTTGCGGCACCATTCCCTGGCCGGAACTGCCTCATTTCGCCGTGATATGGACCACTCCCGACGCGCAATCGAGGCCTCGCGCGAACTGCTCAAGCGCCTTCGCCAACGTCATCGCGATGACATGGCCCGGGAGGGAGATCCGGAGCCAGGTCCTGTTGCCGTCTCGGCCTTCGATGCCGACATACTCCGCTCGGCGTTTCGAAACCTGGTCAGGGAAACAGGCGTTCCCGAGTGTGAATGGCGCCACCTGGCTGAAAGCTTGGTCCGCGAATATGTCGGGTGCGAGCAGGTTAACGTTGGCTTGTTGGACTGGATTACCCACAAGTAGTCAGCGGTATAAATTGCGTACCAACGCAAAGCAGCCCGTCCCGCCCACATTGCCGGTGACACGAAACGGGCTGCGGAAGCCCGCATGCGACGCTTCCTGCAATCCAACTTCGGGCGAGTACGGATGTTCCGTTAGTTTCTGCTGAAAGGCGGTACATTCTGCTGCCGTGGCCATTCGACAGTCACTGGTAGGGTAGACCCGCCGCTCCATTTGCGAAGCGACGGGCTCTCGCCCACCCCATACCTGTGAAAGCAATTTAGATGCCAAAAACTTTTGACCCGTTATGGGGCACAGCCGTCGCCTTGCCAGTCGGTCCTACCAGTGCCCTCTCGTCGCTCTGCCTCGACATTGATAATCATGTACATCATGCCGGCTCGTTGGCTGCGATCACAAATTGTCGGATTCGTACGAAGCAGAGTTCTGTACGATCCCAACCCTTTAACTTTGTACACCCCTGTTTTGTAATTCGGCGGCTGAGGGGACGCCGCGCATCAGGTCGCATTTCACTGTCAATCGCGCGCCAGAGGGCGTATATTTTTTAAATCGTCTGCACGTGTCTACGGGCGCAGACGGCAGGGAGATTGGAAAGCTCTTGCCCCAAGCGGGATTGAGCTATGACCAATCCAGAGAACGATTCCTACAGAAACCAATTGTTGCGTAGGCTTGACCCTGGTGACCTGGGGCTTTTGCAGCCACACCTTGAACTGTGTGACCTCGAGCCGAAAACGACCTTAGAGAAAGCCGATTCGGAGATCGAGACGGTGTACTTCCTGGAGGACGGCATCGCTTCTGTGGTCGCGACGGCTTCAGGTAAGGAAGCCGAGGTAGGCCTTGTCGGCTTTGAGGGAATGACCGGTGCCGCGCTCGTGATGGGCGCTGACTATGCAGCGCATCAATGTTACGTTCAGTCGGCCGGCAGCGCTTTCAGGATGGGAACCGAGCCCTTCAAGGAGGCTCTTGCGAACAGCCCAACGTTGCGCCTTTTCCTGTTGCGCTATGTCCACTACTTCCACATCCAGACCAGCTATACGGCCCTGATCAACGCAAAATCAAACCTTGAAGAGCGGTTGGCGCGCTGGCTTCTAATGTGTGACGATCGGGTCCACGGCGAGCGCCTTGCGATCACCCATGAGTTTCTCGCCGTCATGCTTGGAGCAAGACGCCCAGGCGTTACCGTTGGGCTGCAAGTGCTGGAAGGACGTGGTTTCATCTATTCTCGACGTGGCGAAGTGCACATCAGGGACCGCAGCGGACTTGCGGCCTGCGCAAACGGCACCTACGGCAAGCCAGAAGCCGATTACGTTCGGCTAGTTGGATTATAGCGCTCCAAGCATGCCGGACGTAGGCCGCGGTGATCCAAGCACCTGCGCCTCGCGCCAGCAATACAGCCCGTCCCGCCCATATTGCCGGTGACACGAAACGGCTGCGGAAGCCGCGATCCGATGCGATTGCAATCCAACCCTGGGCGCGCACGGATGTCCCGCAAGCTTCATATCCCGTGCGTCAGCACAAGATAAATAGCGGGGACGAGCATCAACCAGCCGCTCAGTCCAAGAACCACCAAGATGGCCATGCGCTCTGTTCGCCTGACAAGGTCGGCAATGTTTTCTTTGTCCGGCAAAGCGACGGAGGCCACAAACCCGGGCGCACGATCATCGTTGCCATTTCCCGGTTGGTTCGCGCTGCCACTCTCATTCGATCTCTGGACCAATGTCATTGTGATCGTTCACCGAAAAGAATCTAAACCGGCCCGTTCTCGGCGCGTGAGCCGGAACGGGCCGAGGCGGGAAATCAGTTAAAATCGAAGGACGACCGAAGGACCACGTCGGCGGTAGCACCGGACGCGACGGCGACCATGCCGCCAATAACTGCGGCAAACCCGTCTCCAGCCCCGCCGGCGGCGGTGGGGACGGTAGTGCCAGTCCCGATGGTAGACTTGCTGCACTTCTGCCTGTGCGTCTTCTTCAAAGGTCTCTGTTTGTGGCGTCTCAAGTTCATCGAGGATGCCGTGTCCGGCCCCTGGAACACCCGCCATTGCGTCAGTTGGGCGGACAGCGCTTGCAAGAGCCGCTGCCCCGGCAACGCCAAACATTGCAGTCAAGAAGGATCGCCGATCCATAATAAACCTCCCAAGGTACATGTGCTAGAAATGCGCCCACGCCTGCCGAATGAGCATGCATGGGCGCACGGTGAAATACAGGACCCGCCCGCCGTCGAAGCAGCTCACGGGTCCTATCAGCGCAGGAAGGGACGTAGCTGCGCCGATCCACGCCATGTCAGCCAAGAACGACCCCCATCACCAAGAAGGTGATGGCTGTTGCGAAAATCGGTGCGAGCAACCATCGCGCCTGGCCGACACTTTTTTCCACTGTTTCTCTCCGAATTGGAGAGACAACAACCTTTAGGCCTAAGCCGTTCCGCCTACTCCCAACGGGTAAGACCATTGCGTTTTCCAACCAGACTTTGGTCCTGCGCGGATTCAGACAGAGGCCCGTATGAGGAACGTTTGGCCTGGCGACGTGTTCGGGTGGCTGGCGCCCAGCCGATCGTGCTGCCGCCAGGTTACAAGAGGAGAAAAACAAATGAGGATGCACCTAAGCAGCGCCGCTGCGGCGCTCTTGCTGTTGGCCAGCGTCGGCGCGGTTGCGGCACAGGATGTGGTTATCACACCGGAACAGGACACCGTCGTCCGCGAATACGTGAAGAAGCAACCCTTGGCTTCTGTGAAGCTTCCGGGGGTGGAGTTGAATGTCGGCACGGCTCTGCCAGACACGGTCGAACTCCACGAGGTTCCCAACGTCAAATACCGCTATACGGTGGTCGACAACCGAACGGTTTTGGTGGACCCGAGCACACGCAAGATTGTGAAAGTCTACGACTGAAACTTCGAACCGGCCAGGCCCGCCGGCAGGGATGCCGGCGGGTTGCGCTCGTCAGATCGCCACTCAATCGGACAAATGAAAATGATGAACCCTGAAGTCGAGACGTCGCAAGCGCTCGTGGCGCGCCTGGTTGATCTCCAGGCGAGAGCGCGGGCAGCACGTATAAATGAGGCCGAAATAAAGACCTTCCAAAAGGTCGCAGCCGTCACGGATGATGGTCGAGGTCGGTCGGCTCAGGATCTGGCCGTTCCAGGTTCGATGGCGACATAGTGGTGCACGAGGTCACACCCCAATCGCCGCCACAAGAATTCGGTTCTGCCCGCGGATCGCCGCGCGCAGTTCCAACATTCCAAGTTGTGCCTTCTTCTACGACGCGCCAGCAACCTGGGTGGATGCCCCAACCCTGGTGAAGGTGTTCCGCACCCTGACGGACTTGTAGACGTAGGCGACCCAGAGCCCTATCAGCACAAACGAGACTATGTACGTCGCAAGCGCCTCGCCAGTGACCACTTTCCGAACCGAAACCCCGATCGCGGTGGAGACCCAGATCGCGTCCAGTATGACCGCCACCGGGATTGCGAGCCATTGGATGAGAAACAACTGCTTGAACCGAAGGCTCCGCCTCAGCATGGCAACGAGCACCACAAGCTGAAACACCATAAATGCCAGCAGCAGGGCAACCTCGCCATAGACCACCATGGGTCCATTCGGCACCAGCATGAGCTGGTTGTAGCCATCGCTGGAGGCCCCCAATTCGGCGAGTGTGGGCAGCGGTGACAATGCCTGACCGATAGCCAGCAGCATCAGCCAGCCGCCGAAGCCCACAAGAGTCTCAGGATTCTGCGACGGCTTCGCGGCCGATCGAACAGCAAAGAAAACAGGCACGCCGATCAACAGCAGCATGATCGCCCAATGCCAGATGGAAAACGCCCCCATTTACCCCTCTCCTTTTTATGCCCCTTTAAGTTGTACAAGGTTTAGATTCAACTCAAGAGGCGAGCCCTCGTGTGAATGAAGTTATGTCGAACCGACGATTTCTCCTGTCTGCTCCTGACTCCTTCACACCCCGATCGCCGCCACCAAAATCCGGTTCTGCCTTCGGATCGCCGCGCGCAGCTCCGGTATTTTCGCCGCGTCGCGCTTCACGAATTCGATGAACATCATGTTCATGTTGTTGAAGATCAGTTCGCCGAGCGCTGCTCCGTCGATGTCCTGCCGCACCAGGCCGAGCGCCTGCAGGCGGGCGATCAGGGCGCGGATCTGTTCGGTCAGCGCGCGGTCGAGCGCGGTGTAGGCCTGGCCGAACGGGCTGTCGGGCAGTTGCGTCGAGATCGCCATTGCCTGCCGCCACATCTCCTTGCTGAGATAGTGCAGCGAGTGCTCGATGTAGATGCCGATCAGCGTATCCAGCGCATCGCCGACATTGGCCGGCGGCCTGGCGACGACGCCCTGCCCGGCATTCAGCACCTCATTGACCTCCAGCGAGACGATGGCGCCGAGGATGTCGCCCTTGTTCTCATAGTAGTTGTAGATGGTGCCGACCGAGACCTCGGCCTGCGTGGCGATCGCCTCTATCTTGGCGCCCTCATAGCCGGCCTCTCGAAACAGTTCCGCCGCCGCTTCGATGATGCGCCTGTGCCGGTCCGCCTTTTGCCTTGCCCGCAATCCGCTCATTCCAGCCTCTTGCCACAAAAACAGAATTGACTCAATTTTAGAATTGGTTCAATTTTTTGCAAGAAGCCACAAAGGCAAGGGAGAACACTCGATGTCCGCACATTCCAAGACCATGAATTCGCTTTCCATGTTGAAGAGCCATCTGCATGCTGCGTGCGCGGCCGCGGCGCTGTTGCTCGCAGCCGGCAGCGCTGTCCAGGCCGCCGACCTCAACGCGCTGATCTGGTGCGATCATGCCGATCCAGCACTGCTGCAGCCCTTCGAGGAGGCCAATGGCGTCAAGGTCAACGTCAAGGAATTCGAGGGCACCGGCGCTGGCCTCGCCATCGTCGAACAGTCACAGCCGGGCGACTGGGACGTGATGGTGATCGATTCGATCGACGTGCCGCGCGGCGTCGAAAAAGGCCTGTTCGAGCCGCTGCCGGAAGACAAGCTGCCGCTGGCCGACCTGTTTGCGCAGGTGAAGATGGACGGCTCCACCATGGTCGGCGGCAAGCGCTACGGCATCACCGAAAAGTTCGGCTACAACACGATCGGCTACAACAAGACCAAGGTCGACCCGGCCGACATGCAGTCGATGGCGGCCCTGACCGGCGACAAGTACAAGGGCAAGGTCGCCATCTACGACTACTACCTGCCGGTCATCGGCATGGCCGCACTGGCGATCGGCAAGAAGACGGCCGATCTCACCGAAGCCGACCTGCCCGCCCTCAAGGACGAGCTCTTGAAGATGAAAGCCAATGCCAAGCTGGTCGGCGAAGTGACCGCCAGCCAGACGGCGCTGGCGACGGGCGAGGTCGACATACTGGTCGGCGGCGGCGAATGGGTGACGGCGGGCCTGGCCAAGGAAAACCCGGCGCTGGACTTCTCCATCCCGAAAGAAGGTGCGGTTCTGTGGTCGCAGTCGCTGGCCATGTTCAAGGATTCCAGGAACAAGGACATGGCGCTGAAGTTCATCCAGTACATTATGAGCCCGGAGGGCCAGGCGCGGCTTGCCACCTCCTCCTGCTACTGGGGCATGCCGGCCAACACCAAGGCAGCACTGACCGACGACCAGAAGAAGGTGCTGCGCTTCGACGAACAGCCGGGCTTCCTGACGCGTGCCCAGGCCTATCCGGCGCCGAACGCCGATCTCGACAAGAAGATGCAGGACATGTGGACCGAAATGCTGCAGGCGAAATGAGCCGATAGCGCTCATGAGCTCGGCTGGAAACAACCCCTTGCCCCGGGCGGGCCATACCCTGCCCCGGGCGAGCTCTGCTCTGCCCTGGGCGCTGGTCACGCCGGCGCTCGGCTGGACGCTGCTGTTCTTCGTGCTGCCGTTCATTGCCATGGGGTTTTCCAGCCTGACGGCGCATGAGGGCGGCGGCTTCACGCTGTCCAACTACAGCCAATTCTTCACCAACCCTTCCTACTGGCAGGCGATGGTGAACTCGCTTGAGGTGACCGCGATCGTCACCGTGGTCTCGGTGCTGCTCGCCTATCCCTTCGCCTGGATCCTCGCCGAACAGGTGCCGGAGCGCTGGCAGCGGCTGGCGCTGATGCTGGCGGTGCTGCCGTTCTGGACCTCCTATGTCGTGCGCTCCTATTCCTGGCTGCTGGTGCTGGCGCAGAACGGCGTCGTAAACCGGGCGCTGACCGGCTCGGGCCTCATCAGCGAGCCTGTGCATCTCGCCAACACGCGTTTCGCCACCATCACCGGCTTCGTGCACTTCTTCGTCATGTTGTTGACGCTGACGATCTTCGCCAATCTCAAGCAGCTCAGCCCCAGCTACCGCAAGGCGGCCGCCGATCTCGGCGCCGGGCCGGTGCGAACCTTCCTGCATGTCGTGCTGCCGCTGACCTTGCCCGGCATCATGGTCGGCGCCTTCCTCACTTTCGTGCTGTGCATCGGCGACTACATCACGCCGCAGATCCTGGGCGGCAACAACGAGCTGCTGATGCCGCAGCTGGTGATGATGCAGATCGGCCGGCGCGGCGACTTTCCGCTGGCCTCGGCGCTGTCGATCATCCTGATGGCGGTGGTCACCATCGCCTATCTCGCCTGCGCCCGCTGGCTGAAGATCGAGCGGGCCTGAGATGCGCAGGATTGTCCGCATCGCCTCCTGGCTCTACGCGCTTGCCGTCTACGGCTTCATCTTCCTGCCCGTGATCGTGCTGGTGCTGTTTTCGCTGCAGGCGACGTCGTTCCCGATCCCGCCCTTCACCGGCCCGTCGCTGCGCTGGTACGACGCAGTGCTCTCGGACCCACGGCTGACTTCGGCGTTGGTCAATTCGCTGCTGGTCGCGTCCATCTCGTCGCTCGCCGCCGTGACGCTCGGCTTCCTTTCCGCCTGGGGCTTTGCCCGCTTCGTCCTGCCCGGCTCCGGCCTGCTGCGCGGGCTGATCACCCTGCCGCTGACGGTCAGCTATCTCATCATCGGCATGGGGCTGCTGGTGCTGTTCAACTGGGCCGGCGTACCGAAATCCTTGCTTGCCGCCGGCATCGGCCATGTCGTGATCAATCTGCCGCTGTGCTTTGCCATCATCTACAGCCAGATGGGCGACCACCAGATCAACATCGAGCGCGCCGCGCGCGACCTCGGCGCGCCGGAATGGAAGGTGCTGCTGTTGATCACCGTGCCGGTCATGGCGCCGGCCATCTTCGCCGGCTTCTTCCTGTCGATGACCTTCTCCTGGGACGAATTCGTGATCTCCTTCCTGCTCACCCGCTTCGACACCACGCTGCCGGTCGAGATCTGGAACCTGCTGCGTTCCGGCCTCAATCCCAAGACCAATGCCGTCGGCTCGCTGGTCTTCGCCGTCTCCATCGTGCTGGTGGTGTTTTTTGAACTGACATTGCTTCGGAGAAAGCCCGCATGAGCGCGCCCCTCGTCGACATCAGCAGTGTCTCGCATCGCTTCGGCCAGCACACCGTGCTGAAGGATGTCTCGCTGCAGATCGAGCCCGGCAGCTACACGATCCTGCTCGGGCCGTCCGGCTCCGGCAAGACGACGCTCTTGTCCATTCTGGGCGGCTTCGTCACCCCCAGCGAAGGCAAGGTGTTCATCCGTGGCGAGGATTGCACGTCGGTGCCGCCGGCCAAGCGGCCGACGACGACGGTGTTCCAGGACTATGCGCTGTTCCCACATATGAGCGTCGGCAGCAATGTCGGCTTCGGCCTGCGCATGCAGGGCGTCGACGGCGCGACACGCGCGGGAAAGGCGCGTGAAGCGCTGGCGCTGGTCGGTCTCGCCTCTGCCTTCGACAAGAAGCCGCATCAGCTCTCCGGCGGCCAACGGCAGCGCGTGGCGCTGGCGCGGGCGCTGGTGATCGAGCCGGCGGTGCTGTTGCTCGACGAGCCGCTCGGCGCCCTCGACCTCAAACTTCGCCGGCAGATGCAGGATGAATTGAAGGCGATCCAGAAGCGCGTCGGCACCGCCTTTATCCATGTCACGCACGACCAGGAAGAGGCGATGGCGCTGGCCGACCATTGCGTGGTGATGAATGACGGGCGCATCGAGGACGAAGGTCCGCCAGAGCGCGTCTACGCACGGCCGGCGACGCGTTTTTCGGCGACCTTCATGGGCGAAAGCACGATCCTCGCCGGCACGGTCACGGAGGCGAAGGATAGGACAAGCACCGTCGCGACGCCGGTCGGGCCGGTCTCGCTGCCTGGCGCCTTGCCGGTCGGCTTTGCCGTTGCGCTGGCCATACGGCCGGAGCATCTTGTCCTCGGCGAGGCGCGCGGCGGTGTCAGGCTTGGCACGGCCGAGGTGAGCGACGTGGTCTTCCAGGGCAGCTTCAAGCGCGTGCTCGCCGTTTCCGTCGAGGACCCTTCGCTCCACTTCATCGCCAAATTGCCCGCGACGGCGACCGTCCAGCCGGGCGACAGGGTCGCGATTTCCTGCGATACCGATCAGATCATCCTGCTGACGGATTGAACATGGCAACGCTTGCGGTCATCGACGCTCCCGACTGGTACGAGACCATCCGCATGAGCGATGGCGTAACCTTGATCCACGAGCCATGGATAAAACCATTCTTCCGCTGCAACATGTGGCATGTGCGCGGCCGCGATCGCGATCTCCTGTTCGACACCGGGCTTGGCCATTTCAGCCTCAGGCGTCACGTGCCGTTGGTCAGCGAGCGCAAGCTGATTTGCGTCGCCAGCCACACGCATTTCGACCATATAGGCTGCCACCACGAATTTCCCGAGCGCTGCGTGCACGCCGCCGAGGCCGGGATCCTCGCCGATCCGCGTAACGAGTGGACGGCAGCCGGCACCTATGCGACCGACGAAATGTTCGATCGCATGCCGCAAGGCTGGGACACGGCGCGCTACGGCATTCTGCCCGCACCGGCCGGCCGTTTGCTCGAGCATGGGGACGTCGTCGATCTCGGCGATCGTGCCTTCGAGGTGATCCACACGCCCGGCCATTCGCCCGGCGGCATCGCGCTCTATGAAAACAGGACGGGCATCCTGTTATCAGGCGACATCATCTATGACGGCCCGCTGATCGACGATGTCTACCACTCGGATATCCCCGATTACATGGCGACGCTCTTGCGTATGCGCGACCTCGATGTCTCGGTCGTGCATGGCGGCCATTTCCCGAGTTTCGGCAAAGTGCGCTACCGCCAGCTCGTCGACGAGTATCTGGAACAAAAGCGGCGAGCCGGCTGCCATCTGCGGCAGCCCTGAAAGCGGTCAGAGCGGTTCACCGTTTCACGGAAACGGCGAACCACTCCAACTCCTTGTTTGGCGCAATTCCGGACGGAAAACCGTTTCACACTTTTCCTGGAATTGCTCTAGCGCATCAGTTCGAAATGCCGCGGGAATGCCTGATGCAGCAGGAGCAGCATGGTCTTGCGCAGCACGTTGGTGTCGCGGCTGGATGGATTGAGATGATCCCAGTACCAGGCGCCATGAACCAGATAATTCAGGCTCTCCGACAGCGTGTCGATGTCGACGCCGGTGTAACCGCCGCTGCGCGAAATCTCGATCAGCAGCTCGCGCGCTTCGGCGGTGTAGGCAAGATCGCTCGGCAGGCCGATCTCATTGTAGATCTGCATGCTCTTGCGGTCGCTGGAGAACACGACAAAGACCGAAACCCATTTCGGGTGCTGGCGGGCGAAACGTTGCGCGCAATCGACCGCGCCCAGGGCCCGCTCAACCGGCGACAGGCCGGGCGCTCGCACCAGCGTCACCCACAGCTCATCATATCGATCGCTGAGATACTGCAGGACGGCGCGAAACAGGTTCTCCTTGCTGCGGAAATGGAAGACGACCAGGGCATTGGACGACCCGACATGTTCGGCGATGCGCTGCATGGTGACGCTTGCCAGCCCCTCCTCCGCGATGAGCTCGATGGTGGCGTCGATGATCCGCTGCACGCTGGCTTCGCCGCGTTCGCGCCGACGGTCCTTGGGCGGCGCGGCATCGTTTGCGGCACGTCCATTCTTCGCCGTTGCGCCTTTGCGTTTTGCCGCCGCAGCTTTTTGTTGCGCCATCTTCGTCCAGCTCCTTTCGGACCTTCTGCCGGCGATCACCGACGCCGCCGCCACGGATCCGTCTATTCGAGGTGTCCGGCGTCGGCTCACCACAACCGAAACCGCAGATCAACCACGATCGCGGCAAGGGCCGCATCGCCCTGTTATAGCGACGGGCGCGTTTCGGCGTTTGTGTACCACTGCCCCTTGGCCGTCTCATAGGCCATGGCCGCCCGGAAGACATCGGCATCGCAATAGGTGCGGCCGACGATCTGGATGCCTGTCGGCACGCCGCTTGCCGCCCGGCCCGACGGCACGGATAGAACCGGACAGCGGCTCATCATGTTGAACGGCGTCGTCATAACCCAGCCAAGCGACGGGTTCACCTGCTTGCCGTTGATCTCGACCGTGCCCGTTGTCTGATCGAACTCCGCCGGCACGGCGGGAAGCGCGTTGGTCGGGCAGATCAGCACATCGTAGGTCTCCAGCAGCGGCCCCAGCGTCTGGTACATCCTGGCCGCCACTTCCAGTGTTCCGACAAAGTCCGTCGCCTTCGACCTTTGCCCGTCCTCCGCGAACTGCCTGGCATAGCTCGTCATGTCCTTGCCGTGCTCCTTGAGCAGTTGCGACAGCGAGGCGCCGAACAGATGTTCGAGATAGGCCATGCCCGCCTTGAGCACGTCGTCGCCCCAGCCCAGATCGACTTCCTCGACCGTGGCGCCAAGCGAGCGAAACACATCGCAGGCGGCAAGCGTGTTCTTGCGCACGTCCGGATCGACCTCGAAAGAACCGAGGTCCATCGAGAAAGCAATCTTGCAGCCCTTGATCGGCTTGTAGTCGCTGGGCAGGCGCAGTTTGGGGCGGAGCGTGGCGATGTCGAGCGGGCTCGGTCCGGACATGACATTCTGCAGCAGGATCGCATCCCCGACGTTTCGCGCCAAAGGTCCGGTGTGGCAGTAGAAATCGAGGTTGAACGGCGGCTCGTCCGGATTGCGCCCGTAAGGCGGCTTGAAGCCGACAAGACCGCAGGCCGACGCGGGAATTCGGATCGACCCGGCAATGTCCGAGCCGGTGGCGATCGACGACGTGCCGGACGCCAGCGTCGCCGCGGCACCGCCGGACGAACCGCCGGGCGTGAAATCCGGGTTCCACGGATTGCGCGTCACGCCCCAGCGTTTCGACCAGGTGTAGCCGGCGCAGCTGAATTCAGGCGTCGCCGTGCGGGCATGGACAATGCCTCCGGCCTTGATGATGCGCTCGTTCATCGTCGACGTATGGCCACCGATGGCATCCCGGGACAGCAGCGAGCCGTGCGAGGTCGGCTTGTCCTTGATGTAGCTCTCGTCCTTGATGCCGATCGGCAGTCCCTCGAGCGCCCCGGTACGGGCGCCCCTGGCGTATTTCGCCTCGGCTTTCCTGGCCAGATCCATCGCCTCGTCGAAATGCGTGAAGGTGAGGCAGTTGATCGTCGGCTTGGTGGCTTCGGCGCGGCGGATGGTGGCCTGCATCAGTTCGACGGGCGAAAGCTTCTTTGCCTTGAACAGCCGCAGCGCCTCGCTGGCCGGCATGTAGCAAAGGTCGAGATCGGTCATGGGGAGTCTCCTGCGATCTGCGCATCGCGTTGCATGGACGGAGATGACCGCGCCGCGTGCAGCGGCGCGGGAAAGCTTGGTCAGGTCACTTCTGCAGGTCGGTCCAGATCTTCGTGTAGAGCGCCTGCACGTCGGGCGGGCATGCCTGCATGAACTGGCCCTTGGCGGCGAAATCGGCGGGAATGTTGACTTCCGGCGCGGTCTTCATGTCGTCGGGCATGAAGGCTTCCGAGCCCTTGATACCGTTCGAATAACGCGCAAAGGCTGAGATCAGTGCCGCATTCTGCGGATCCATGATGAAATTCTGGAACAGCTTGGCGTTGTCGACGTTTTTGGCGTCTTTGAGGACAGCGACATTGTCCATCCAGATCGGATAGCCTTCCTTGGGATAGCCATAGACGATTTTGTCGTTCTCAAGCCGCTCGCGCAGCGATATGCCGTTCCAGTTGACGCCCGCGGCGATGTCGCCCCTGCCCAGGCCATCGACGGCCGCATAGTCGAGCGAAAGCCATTTCGCCTTGGCCTCCACCAGCTTGTCATGCACTTTCTTCAGCATTTGCATGTCGCTGCTGCAATATTTGCCACCCTCGTAAGCGATGGCGAGGAACATGATGTCACCCATTTCGGGTACGACATTGATCTTGCCGACGAGTTCGGGGGGTGGGTCGAGGAAGATCGCCGATGTGTTGGGGTCGCCGGCATAAACCGACTTGTTCACCGAAATGCCGGTCGTTCCCCACTGCCATGGAACGGTATATTTACGGCCTGGATCGAATGGAACATCGACCCACCTGGGATCGACGTTCTTGAAGTTCTCCATCTTGTTGGGATCGGTCTCCAAGAGCAGACCTTCGCTGATCCAGACCGGCACGACGCTCGCCGAGGGCACGACGATGTCATAGCCGGAGGCGCCCTGCCGGACCTTGGCCAGGGCGGTATCGTTGGAATCATAGTCGGTGACGGTGACCTTGACCTTGTAGGTCTCCTCGAACTTCTTGATCAGGTCGGGACTGGTGTAGTTGCCCCAATTGTAGATGTTGAGTTCGCCGTCGGCATGGGCAACGCCCGTGACAGTCAGCAGCGACAGGCCGATGGCCGTCGCGGTCAGTTTCCAGTTCATGCTGTATGCTCCCATTGTTGGGACCGGCGGCGTTACGGCCTCAGGTCCGTTTCCTGCTGACGAAAAGATGGCCGCGACAATGCCGATCGACGGCACGAGAACGGCCGTCGACATCGCATTTGCGGCATGCGGCGCACCGGCAACGGCAAGCCGCATCGCAGTCGAGATATTCCCCTCTTCATGGTGGCCATTCACCGGCTGGCGCCGGCTGTCCAACTCAATTCGCGACCTCAGGAGTAACTATGACTAAACATGCAGTCAATATCTTTATGCGGATACGGCCATGGCTCGCCGATCGATGCGCCCGATGCGGTGGTGACCAAGTGGGCAGCCAGGAAAGAGCTTTGGCCGCGACGTCGGGCGCGTCAGGCCGTTGGGGCCGCAACGGTTCCGGCCGCAATTCGCTGACGGAACCAATCGAAGGTGCGCCCGATGCCTTCCTGATAGCCCGTCCTGGCTTCCCAGCCAGGAAGGACATGCCTCGCCGACGTCAGGTCCGGACGCCGATTTGTCGGATCCTGGGGAGCCGGAGGGTGGTGCTCGATGCGGCTGCCGGGGACAAGCGACCTGACGAATTCCGCGATGCGCAGGACGGAAACCTCGTGATCGTTGCCGATGTTCAGAGGGCCGCGATGCGAGATGCCGTCGCGCCAGAAGTAACGTTCCAGCCCCTCGACGATGTCGTCGACATAACCCCAACTGCGCGATTGGGACCCGTCGCCATAGACCGTCAGCACCCCGGTTGTCAGAGCCTGGATGGCAAAGTTCGAAACGGCGCGTCCGTCGTCGATGCGGGTTCGCGGCCCATATGTGTTGAAAATCCTGACGACGCGAATGTCGAGCCCGACAACCCGCTGCTGTTCGAACAGCAATGCCTCGGTGCAGCGTTTGCTTTCATCATAAGAGGCCCTGGGACCGGTGCAGTCCACCGATCCCCTGTAACTCTCGGGTTGGGGTGAAACCAGGGGGTCGCCATAGACTTCCGAGGTCGAGGCGAAGCAGAAACGGCCGCCGGGCTTGAGCAGCGTCAGAAGATTGAGCGCGCCGCCGATGTTGGCCTTGATCGTGCGTACCGGCTCGCGCATGTACCAAAGCGGCGAAGCCGGCGACGCGAGATGAATGATCTCATCGAAGCGTTGAAGGGATGAAAAGCTTTCGGCATCGGCAATCTGCAGATCGAAACGCGGATCGGCGACATGTGCGACGTTGTCTCGCGTCCCGGTCCAAAGATTGTCGACGACGATCAGCTTTTCCAGATCGCTTCGCCGCAACAGACGGTCGACCAGATGTGAGCCGAGGAAGCCGCAGCCACCAGAAATCAACACGCTGCGCGACATGGAACCCCCTGCTCCAGACACCCGGCCAGTCAACGAGCCGCAGGGCTTGTTTCCCAACAACGGCGGATACGAGGCTACCCAAAAACCTTTCCGCCAATCGGTGCACCCATCTACACCGCCAAGCGCCGCGAGTGCAAACAGCAAGCTTTCACGAGTGGAACGTGCGGCAGCCGACCGGCCTCTGCTTTTAAGGAGAGAAACTGCCGCGCGATGTCGCGCACCGAAGCGGCCGCCAATGCCGCCGGTCATCCGAAAGGATGATCAGGTTACAGCGCTACAGCGCCCTTTGCGGGCATGGCGCTCCGGCTGCGTCACCACAGCGCGACGCCGTGGGCTGCGGTCGGAAGCTCGTCTCTTCGGACTGGCGCACCAGTTCGGCAAAGAGCAGCGCGAAGCTTCCCAGCATCAGAAAGACAATGATCAGGCGTGTTACCGGCAATATGTCGGCCTCGACTGGCTAGCCCCCACGCCACCCATCCACTGCCGGCTAACATGACCGATCCGGCTTTACGAGACTTTAAGGCCGGTCTTAACCATCACATTCGCGTAGCCTTTGACATGATACGCGAACGCATGTCCGCATCCGCCGTCCCGCGGTCGCCTCGCCATCCCGGAATGGCATTGCCATCCGGGATGGCGGCTCCGTTTGCAGACCTAACCCGCCTATGCTACCCCGAAATTGGCGCGGCCCTGCCGCTGCCAACCGGTCGTCATCGGGGAGCCATGAGCAAAGCCGCCAGCCACATCGCCTTCGTCTCGTCCGACACCGCTGACGCCAAGACGGCGCTGGAAAGCCTGTCGGCGCGCTATGGCCAGTCTTCCGTCGAGGAGGCCGAGATCGTCGTTGCCCTTGGGGGTGACGGCTTCCTGCTGCAGACCCTGCGCGATACGATGGGGACCGGCAAGAAGGTCTACGGCATGAACCGTGGCACCATCGGCTTCCTGATGAACGAGTATCGTTCCGGTGGCCTGACCGAGCGTCTCGAAGCCGCCGTCGCCGAAACCATCCGCCCGCTGGAGATGCTGGCCGTGACCTCGGAAGGCGAAACGATTTCGGCACTGGCTATCAACGAGGTGGCGCTGTGGCGTCAATCGTACCAGACGGCCAAGATCCGCATCACCGTCGACGAACAGGTCCGGCTTGAGGAACTGAACTGCGACGGCGTCATGATCGCAACCCCGGCCGGGTCCACCGCCTACAATCTTTCGGCGCACGGGCCGATCCTGCCGCTCGACGCGCCGCTGCTGGCGCTGACCCCGGTCAGCCCGTTTCGCCCGCGCCGCTGGCGCGGCGCGCTGCTCTCCAACAAAGCGACAGTGCGCTTCGACATCCGCGAGCCGGAAAAGCGGCCGGTGAACGCCGCCGCCGACCATACCGAGGTCAAGGCGGTGACCTCGGTGACGGTGCGAGAATCACCCACCGCGACAGCAACGTTGCTGTTCGATCCCAATCATTCCTGGAACGAGCGTATTCTCGCCGAACAGTTCCGCTATTGAGCCGGCGCTGCGACCGACAGGTCGATTAAGCATCCCGATTAAGGTTACAACTTCACAATCGTGCCATTGCTGCCCGTTTCTGTTGACAAATCGAGGGCTTGCTCCTAATTGCAATACCGATCTTGCAGGCGCGTGGCGCTTGCCGCGACGCCATTAGACGCCGTTGCGCTTCCCCGAACCAGCCAAAGACAACAACACTTGTCCTCAGACACCACGACCGCTCAAGAAGCGTTGACCTTCGCAGACCTCGGCCTGTCGCCGAAGGTCCTTTCCGCAGTCACCGACGCCGGCTACACCCAGCCGACGCCGATCCAGGCTGGTGCGATCCCGCACGCCTTGCTCGGCAAGGATATTTTGGGCATCGCCCAGACCGGCACTGGCAAGACGGCTTCCTTCGTGCTGCCGATGCTGACCCGCCTCGAAAACGGCCGGGCCCGCGCCCGTATGCCGCGCACGCTGATCCTGGAACCGACGCGCGAACTCGCCGCGCAGGTCGAAGAGAATTTCATCCGATATGGCAAGAACCACAAGCTCAACATCGCGCTCCTGATCGGCGGTGTCTCATTCGACGAACAGAACAAGAAGCTGGAGCGCGGCGTCGACGTGCTGATCGCGACGCCCGGCCGCCTGCTCGATCACCGCGAGCGCGGCAAGCTGTTGCTCAATGGCGTCGAGATCCTCGTCATCGACGAAGCCGACCGCATGCTCGACATGGGCTTCATTCCCGACATCGAGCGCATCTGCGAGATGATCCCGTTCACCAGGCAGACGCTGTTCTTCTCGGCGACGATGCCGCCGGAAATCACCAAGCTGACCGAGAAATTCCTGCATGCGCCGGTGCGCGTCGAGGTCTCGAAGGCCGCGTCCGCCGCCACCAACATCACCCAACGGCTGGTCAAATCAGGCTCCAAGCCGTGGGACAAGCGCGAGACGCTGCGCAACCTGATCAAGGCCGAAGATGCCGAACTGAAGAACGCCATCATCTTCTGCAACCGCAAGATCGAAGTGTCGGAACTGTTCCGCTCGCTGCTGAAGTATGATTTCGACGCCGGTGCGCTGCATGGCGACATGGACCAGCGCGCGCGCATGCAGATGCTGGCCAATTTCCGCGACGGCAAGCTGCGCTACCTCGTCGCTTCCGACGTCGCCGCGCGCGGCTTGGACATCCCCGACGTCAGCCATGTCTTCAACTATGACGTGCCGATCCATGCCGAGGATTATGTCCACCGTATCGGCCGTACCGGCCGCGCCGGACGCTCCGGAAAATCCTTCACCATCGCGACCAAGTCGGACACCAAATACATCGACGCCATCGAGCGGCTGATCGGCAACAAGATCGAATGGCATGACGGCGACTTGTCGACGGTGGTTGCCAGCGAAGGCGGCGAGGACGATGCTCCGCGCCGTGGCAAGGGCGCACCGCGCCGCGCCGGCCGCAAGGACGACGACCGCAGCAGGGAAAAGGGCGGCGAGCGCAAACCGCGCGAACGCCACGCCAAGCGCAGCGAAGACACGGCACCGGAAACAGTCCGCGAGGACCAGCCGGTGGCCGAGGTCGCAGCGGCAGCCGCCGACGTCGGCGAACGGCGCTCGCGCAAGGAAGCGATCCGTTCGGAAAACACCGAGCGCAAATCGTCCGATCGCAACGAACAGCGCGCACCGGAACGCGGCGATACCCGGCCGCAGCGAGACAACAGCCGCCCTGCCCGCCAACGTCACCAGGAAGACAACGATTCCACCGTTGGCTTCGGCGATGACATGCCGGCCTTCATGCGGATCGTCGCCAAGGTCTGATCCCGACCGCTTCGAAGGCAAGCCAGCCATCCGGCTTGCCTTCTCGGTAGAGCTCCAGCCTGGTTCGCCCGTTACATCGGCCCAGGCATCATCTTGGTCGGTTTTTCCAGCATCGGAAACTCGGCCTTCGAGCATTTCACGTTCGGGTTCGTCGGACTGAACATGCCGTTCGGATTGTCTCCGAGCCAGGCATGAAGGTCATAGTGGACGAACTCCTTCGGGATGAGAGGGTAGTGCCCCTCCATCGGCCCCATGAAGGTTTGGCCAAACAGCTTCGGAGGCTCCTTTATGTCCGGCGTCAGAGGCACCAGCCATTCCGCGCCCACCAGCCGCAAACCCTTCTTGGTCGGTTCATAGATCAGCACGTTGGGGTGCATCGGGTCGAGCTTCTGGCCGACACTCGGTACATTGACGAAGTGAATACCCATGGCGCCCTTCGGGTAATCCATCGCGCCCGCTATCTTTTCTCCGCTGTAGTAGACGCAGCCGACCGTCGACAGATAGAGATCGCGGACGGCAGCGGTGTAATCCTCATATTTGGCGAGCGACTTTTTCAAGGCTTCAATGTCGGCCTTGTTGGCGTCCTCGGCCCGAGCCGAAGCAACGTTCAGCCACGCGCCTACCAAACCTGTTAAAACGAGGACGCCACAGCGCCCAAGGCTGGCTGTTCTTGTCATGCATTCCTCCCAGATTTCTGATCTGGCCGTGCAAGACCGAGGCGGAAAAATGCTGATTGCGCGGCCGGTTACACCGCCTCATCCCCGCTGGACTGCCATGATGCTATTCCTTTCCATGGCCGCCGGAAAGCTATATTTTAGCAATAACTAAATCTATACCGTGCCCATCCAGAGCGCCGATGTCAGCTCAAACAAAAACGGCCCCGCATGAGGGCCGTTTCGCATCCGCTTGCCGGACGGATCAGGTGAGCGGCGACAGCTGGATCTCGACGCGGCGGTTCTGCGCCCGACCTTCGGCTGTGGCATTGGATGCGACCGGACGTGTCTTGCCGAAGCCTGTGACGGCGAAGCGCCGCTGATCCACGCCCTGACCGGACAGATAGTTCGCCACCGCCAAAGCACGACGCTGCGACAAATCGAAATTATGCTGGTCGCCACCGGTCGAATCGGTGTGGCCGAACACGTCGACCGTGGTCTGCTTGAACTTCTTCAGCACCAGCGCGACGGAGTTCAGGACCTGGTAGAAGCCGGGCTTCACCGCATCCTGATCCGAGTTGAAGGTGATGTCGGACGGCATGTTGAGGATGATCTGGTCGCCGCTGCGGGTGACACTGACACCGGTGCCTTCGAGCTGCCGGCGCAGTTCGGCCTCGTTCTGGTCCATCGTGGCGCCGATGGCGCCGCCGGCCAGCGCGCCGATGCCGGCGCCGATCAGTGCGTTGCGGCGGTCGTTGCCACCGGCAAGCAGGCCAAGGCTGGCACCCGCCAGGGCGCCAAGGCCGGCGCCGGCCGCCGTGTTGGAAATCTTCTGGTCGCCTGTATACGGATCGGTAGTGGTGCAGGCGCTCACGAGCACAGCCGTCGCCACGACGACGAGCACAGTCTTTTTCATAGGATGGTCCCTCTCCAAGTCACGCCTTGCGGTGGCGCCAAATCAGCCCTTCCCGCGACTTGTACCATGAATTGCGGCGAAAAGCGGAACGGCAAAAGCGCCGTTCACGGCTTTTCCCGAGAGACCAATACCCGGTGGTGGCGCCGCATCGCCGTGCCGGAATTGTTTGGATAAGCTACCAGAGGTTCTTGCCGTCTATGACAACCACTTCGACCTTTTCGAGATCGAAATCATCGAACAGCCGCGAGTTGACGCTGATCTTGGGATTGTCGAAATCCGGCTCGCCTGTCGACCAGTCCGGCGTTTCGGTAAAGGTGCCGCAGCCGCAGGTGGCGCAAAAACCGTGCTTTACGGTCTTCGACCCCCAACGATAGAAAGAGACGTTCTCCATCGGGCTGGTGAGCTTGAATTGCGAAGGCACGTAATAGGCCCAGAGCGAGCCGCGTTTCGAGCAGAAAGAACAGGTGCATTGCGTCACCGTCTGCGGTGCTTGCGAAACCTCGAATGTCGTCGCCTTGCAATGACAGCTTGCCTTGATGGTCATCAACGAACTCCTCCTGTCGCCGCCCCCCTGTGCGGCAAAGGCAGCATAAAGAGGTGCTCCTGACAACTGTCTGTCAGCAAGCATCACCCGGCGCTACCGCGACAGGCTGGTCTCAGCAAGCCCGTCCCGTCACACGCGATCAGGCGGACGTCGGAATGCGTTCCTATCGTCAATACGAGCGCGGCGGCACGAACAGGCAGATTGTCCTGCCGGCGTCGAGGCCCCCCTGGTGCGCGCACCAATGGAACTCGCCGTCCGGGCTGTCCTTGACACGCTTGTCGGTCATTGGAACGACCTCACCCGTTCCGGCGATGACATAGCCCTCGGGTTTCTCCAGCACTTCGCCCGTATGGGTCGTGCGACAATCATAGTTGGCGCAGCATGCGAACGGATAACTCCAGCCTTGTGGCTTTGCCGCCGTGGGCGTGGCGTCATGCGCGAAGGCAGGTGCCGTCAGCATTGCCATCGCGCCGATCGCGAACAGGGAAAACAAAAGTCGGCCAGCCGGTTGAACGGCATTGGCCGATCTGAGTGTGGCAGCAGACATGGAAACGTTCCTTTCAAACGAGCATCAAGCGTTTCGCTTGCCCGTTCCCGGAACGTATCTTCCCAGTGGCCGGATCGTCGGGTCGCAGATATGCCGCGTCCGGCCATAAATGCTTTTTCTCTCCCAGCCCTTGGATGCTGGGCTGATTCCTTGGTCGGCGCAAGAACATGCATTCCCGACATCGTTCTACAGACGTCAGGCATCCGCTACCGCCGACGAGATGAGGCCAAGGTCAATTCCCGGCAAACGGGCGTCGAATAAACGGGATTGGCCCGCTGTGGTTCCAGCCTATTGCTGGTCGGAGCCGGCAATCACGTGCTCTTGATACTGCGGCAGGTCATCGGTGATGGTGAACCAGCCCGCCTTCGAACCGACGAAGATGTGCTCGGTTGGACGAATGGATGGGTCGTCGACGAGCGTTCCCATGGCGACATGGACGTAGGCGCCGTCGCGCACGAGCGAATAAAGCAAGGAGCCGCACTGGCAGCAATGCGCGTTGTGGCCGCTTTGGTCGCCGAAGATCAGGAGTTTGTCCTCGCCTTCGGTGAGGACAAACTTTTCACGCTCGATACCGGCGAAAGGCTTGAATGCCGAACCGGTGGTGCGCCGGCAGTCCGAACAATGGCAATTCGCGGCATAGAGGAATTCGTCGGCCACCTCGTAGTGAACCGCGCCGCAAAAGCATTTTCCGGTGAGCTTGCTCGGCACTCTCTCCTCCATTGCTGTGGTGCGCAGGGGTATGTTCAGATGAGGCCAGGCCGGCCTCACCTGAATATGGGCATATCCTAGTCCAGGTCCGCCACGGCTTCGCCGGCACCGCCTTCGATGCGCTGCGACAACGAGGCTTCCATGAAATCGTCGAGGTCGCCATCGAGCACGCTCGACGGGCTGGTGCTCTCGACGCCGGTGCGGAGATCCTTCACCAACTGATAGGGCTGCAGCACATAGGAGCGGATCTGGTGGCCCCAGCCGATATCGCTCTTCGATGCTTCGGTGGCGTTTGCAACCGCCTCGCGCTTCTTCAGCTCTTCCTCGTAAAGGCGCGAGCGCAGCATCTCCCAGGCCTTGGCCTTGTTCTTGTGCTGCGAACGTTCGGCCTGGCAGGCGACCGCGATGCCAGTGGCCAGATGCGTGATGCGCACCGCCGAATCGGTGGTGTTGACGTGCTGGCCGCCCGAGCCGGACGAGCGATAAGTATCGATGCGGACGTCGGATTCGGAGACGTCGATCTCGATCGTGTCGTCGATGACCGGATAGACCCAGACGCTGGCGAAGGACGTATGCCGGCGCGCATTGCTGTCATAGGGCGAAATACGCACCAGGCGATGAACGCCCGATTCCGTCTTCATCCAGCCATAGGCGTTGTGGCCTTTGATCATCAACGTGGCGGACTTGATGCCGGCCTCTTCGCCGTCATGCATTTCCAGCACTTCGACTTTGAAACGGCGCCGCTCGGCCCAGCGCGTGTACATGCGCAGCAGCATCGAGGCCCAGTCCTGGCTTTCGGTGCCGCCGGCACCGGCATGGATTTCGAGATAGGTGTCGTTGGAGTCTGCTTCACCCGACAGCAGCGTCTCGACCTGGCGGGCCTTCGCTTCGCCTTGCATCGAGCGGATCGCGGCTTCCGCCTCGGCGATCACGCCCTCATCGCGCTCTTCCTCGCCGAGTTCGATCAGGCCGATATTGTCTTCCAGCGCCTGCGTCAGACCTTTCACCGAGGCGATGCCTTCTTCGAGGCTCTGGCGTTCGCGCATCAGCTTCTGCGCTTCCAGCGGCTCGTTCCAGAGGCTGGCGTCCTCGGCGCGCACATTGAGGTATTCAAGCCGCTTTATGGCTTGATCCCAGTCAAAGATGCCTCCTCAGCAGGGTTATCGCCTGCCTGATCTCGTCGACAATATTCTGCGTTTCCGCGCGCATGGCTGGCTGTTCTGTCCTGTTTGCTGAAATCGGTCGGCGCGATACATAGGCACGCCGCCGCCGGCTGTAAAGCAAAATGGGCCGGCCCAAGGCCAGCCCATCCGCCCCTGAAAATCGTCAGTAGAGGCCGCCGCCGCCGGACTGGATAGCCTGATTGGCTTGCGGCGACAGTGCGCCACCGGTGGCATTGGAGCCGTCCGCGCCCATGCCGATCACCCAATAGCTGTCGGCGGGACCGGTGCCCGGCTTGAAGGCTTCGATGATGGTGCCGGGATCGCCCGATGCGGCACGCATGCCGGTCTTGCGATTGATGGCGACCAGGTTCATGCCTTCCGGCACCTTGAAGTCGACATTGGGCGTGCCGTCCAGCGCCACTCGCATGAAGTCCTTGAAGATCGGGGCTGCGAGGCCGCCACCGGTGGCGCCATGGCCGAGGCCGCGCGGCGTGTCATAGCCCATGTAGAGGCCGACGACGAGGTTGGGCGTGTAACCGATGAACCAGGCGTCCTTTTCGTCGTTGGTGGTTCCGGTCTTGCCGGCGATGTGACGGCCGAGTTCGCCGATGGTGGCGCCGGTGCCGCGCTGCACGACGCCTTCCATCATCGAGGTGATCTGGTAGGCGGTCATCGGGTCGAGCACCTGCTCGGAATTGTCGACCAGCTCCGGCTCCGGCTGGTTCTGCCATTCCTGCGCATTGCAACCCTGGCAGCCACGTTCGTCCTGCTTGAACACCGTCTTGCCGTAGCGGTCCTGGATGCGGTCGATGAGCGACGGTTTGATCGACTTGCCGCCATTGGCCATGATCGAATAGGCCGACACCATGCGCATCACGGTGGTTTCGCCGGAACCCAGCGCCATTGGCAGATAGGGTGCCAGATGGTCGTAGACACCGAAGCGCTCGGCATATTCGACCACCAGCTTCATCCCCATGTCATTGGCAAGCCGCACCGTCATCAGGTTGCGCGACTTCTCGATGCCGGAGCGCAGGGTCGCCGGACCGGCGACGGTGCCGTCATAGTTCTTCGGCGTCCAGCTCGTGTTGCCGCTCTGGATCGTGATCGGCCCGTCCATGATCACCGAGGCCGGCGTATAGCCATTGTCGAGCGCTGCCGAATAGACGATCGGCTTGAACGAGGAGCCCGGCTGGCGCATGGCTTGCGTGGCGCGGTTGAATTCGGACTGCGCATAGGAGAAGCCGCCGACCATGGCCAGCACGCGGCCGGTGTGCGGGTCCATGGCGATCAGGCCGCCTTCCACTTCGGGCACCTGGCGCAGGCTGTAGGTGCCCTCGGCACCATCGTTTTTCTGCACGAAGATGACGTCGCCCGGCTTCAGCACCTCCGCCGGCGACTTGGCCTTGACGGTCTTGCCGGCGACCACATGGCGCATGGCAAAACCCATGTCCTCCTTGCTGATGGTGCCTTCGACGCGCTCCTTGACGATCTCGCCCGACGCCTGCCGTGCGGGCTGCAGGCCGATCGACAGGCCGGTCGCCGAACTGTCGAGCACGACGGCGAGCGACCATTCGGGAACATCCTCCAGTCCCTTGACGGCGCCAAGCGGCACGCCCCAGTCGCCCGAGACATCGATCGATGTCACCGGCCCGCGATAGCCGCGCAGCGTGTCGTATTTCATCAACCCGTTCTGCATCGATTTGCGGGCAATGAGCTGGATCTTCGGATCGAGCGTGGTGCGGACGGAGAGGCCGCCTTCGTAGAGCGCATTCTCGCCGTAGCGGGCGATGATCTGGCGGCGCACCTCTTCGGTGAAGTACTCGCCGGCGAACAGATAGGTGCCGCTGCGCCGCGGCGTCACGCCCAGCGGCTCGGCCTTGGCCTTGTTGCCTTCCTCACGCGTGACATAGCCGTTCTCGACCATCTGATCGATGACCCAGTTGCGGCGCTCGATCGCGCGATCGGCATGCTTGAAAGGGTGATAGTTGTTCGGCCCCTTGGGCAGGGAGGCCAGGTAGGCGGCCTCGGCCACGGACAGTTCGTTGACCGACTTGTCGAAATAGGTCAGCGCCGCACCGGCGACGCCATAGGCGCCGAAGCCGAAGAAGATTTCGTTGAGGTAGAGCTCGAGAATGCGATCCTTGGGATAGGCCTGCTCGATGCGGAAGGCGAGGATCATCTCCTTGATCTTGCGCTCGTAGGTCTGGTCCGAGGACAACAGGAAGTTCTTCGCCACCTGCTGGGTGATCGTCGAAGCGCCGACCTGGCGCCGGCCCGAGCCGAAATTCTGCAGGTTGACGATGATGGCGCGGCCGAGGCCGGTGACATCGATGCCCGGGTGATTGTAGAAATTCTTGTCTTCCGCCGACAGGAAGGCCGCCTTGACGCGGTCCGGAATGGCCTGGATCGGCAGATACAGGCGCCGTTCGCGCGCATATTCCGCCATCAGCGCGCCGTCGGACGCATGGATGCGGGTGGTCACCGGCGGCTCGTATTTGGCCAGCACCTCGTAGTCGGGCAGATCCTTCGACAAATGGCCGATGTAGATCGCAACGCCCGCCGCGACCAGAAGGGCCAGCGTCGTGCCGATGCCGAAAAAATAGCCAATGAGACGAATCATACCCGCTCCAGTCCTTGGTTCGGGAATTTCCTAAACGAAGCCGCCTTTCACGCAAGCTTTCGAGCCGGTCCCAATCCGTAATCGAAAACCCTTGTCGCCGCCATGTGGACAAAATACGGCAATGCCTGATTTCACGGCTGCTGGCCGGAAATAAAAGCACTGGGTGTTGTCGTCGCGCAACGCCGCCTCTGGTTGCAGGCGTCGCCGGTCATGTCAACCTCCGGTTCCCGATCCGGCCTTGGCCGACGCGAACAGCGCGACGGCGTTGGTTATGCTCTGGGCCGCCTTGCCGCGCCAGTCGGCGTTGAGCAACTGCGCCTCGTCCTTGGCGTTCGAGAGATAACCGAGTTCGACCAGCACCGACGGCACATCGGGTGCCTTGAGCACCTTGAAACCCGCGGAGCGCTGCGGATTGTTGATAAGACCGACGCTGGTCGACAACTGGCCAACCAGCGTGTGGGCGAAACTCATCGAGAAATTGTGTGTTTCGCGGCGGATCAGGTCGATCAGGATGTCGGTGACTTCCTTGTTGTCGTTCTTGATTTCCATGCCGGCGAACTGGTCGGAGAGGTTCTCACGGTCGGCAAGCGCCTGCGCCTCGGGGTCCGAAGCCTTGTCGGAGACGGTATAGACGGTGGCGCCGCGAATGCCCTTGACGCTGATCGTGTCGGCATGGATCGAAATAAGCAGGTCGGCCTCATGCTGACGGGCAATGCGCACGCGGTCGTCCAGACGCAGGAATTCGTCTGTGTCGCGCGTCATGAACACATCATAATTGCCGACCGCCGCGAGTTTGTCGCGCAGCTCCGTGGCGAAGGCCAGCGTGACGTTTTTTTCGATGGTGCCGTTCAGGCCCTCGGCACCGCCGTCGATGCCGCCATGGCCGGGGTCGATGACGACGGTGAACCGATGGCCCGGATTGGAGACCGGCCCGGTGCCGACCCGCCCTCCCTTGTCGGTCGAAACGGTCGATCCGGTGGTCAGCGCCTGATTGGCAAGTGCGGCATCGAACTCGCGTTCGGATGCCGCCGACATATCGATGGCAATGCGGTAGCCGGTTCCGTCCTCGTTCTTGAGCACGTCGAACTTGTCGACGGCAAAGGGTCCCTTGCCGGTGAGGATCAGACGCGAAACGCCCTCGCCGAGTTCGCCCAGGCGCACGCCCTTGACCAGGCCCCGCGCCTTCAAATCCTTGGCATCCACGGCGAATCTCGTATTCGCGAGATCGATGACAAGACGGTTGGGACCACGCAGCAGGAACCATTTGATATCGGGTTCGCGGTCGAAATCCATGACGATGCGCATCTTGGTGGCATCGCCGGCCATCTTGTAGCCTTTTGCCACGAGCGGAGCGTCGGCGGCACTGGCATTTGAAGACAAGACGGATGAGGCCGCCAGCAGCAGCAAGAGGCAGAAAGCGGCCAGGATCCGGCCGCCGACAGGACATCCCTTGTCTGTGAAGTCCGCCAATCCCATCTCTCTTGCAGTCGCTCCCGGTTTGGCGCCCTGCGCCCGGTCGTTTCGTCGAAATGCCGGTTAGGCCGCGAACTCGATTAACGATTGGTATCCAGAGAAGGTTAACCAAGCCTTTTCATGCAGGGCCGCAAGCCTGGCTTTACGCTACGGAACGGCTTTTTGCCGGCATCGGAAATCGGGGTTGCCATCCACCCCGCCAAATCATAAAAGCGATGGTGGATCACTGCAATCCTGGAACCGCCCTCCTCCGCAGCTTCTTGCTACAGGGTCAGACGTAAAGGCGGCTCCTTTCGCTTCAGGCGAAAAGGGTTCAGGTGATCGCGACGAATTTCGCAGGCGTGCTCCCGTGGCGGGGGAATCGCCTGCGTGAGGAAAACGGCCGGGTTTGTTCCCGTGCCGGCTCTGTATGAGCAAACAAGCTGGTCCGGTTCGTCCGGGCTTTGGTTCAAAAGGTTCTGTTGGTGACGATGGCTTCAAGCGCAATCATGGAAAGGTCCGCATCAAACCGCGCCATTATGGCTGCGGGCGGCACCGCCATGGCGCTCAAGCGGCGGCCGACGGACGTTCAAATATCCGGCACCCACATTCCAGACACGCAGCAGCAGGCTTTGCCTCGCAAGCTGCGGCTGACGGCTGCCGGGGGGAAACGAAATAATGCCCAACAAAATGCTGATAGACGCCTCCCACCCGGAGGAAACACGCGTTGTCGTCATACGCGGTAACCGTATTGAAGAATTCGACTTTGAATCCCAGGACAAGAAGCAGCTCAAAGGAAACATCTACCTAGCCCGCGTAACGCGCGTAGAGCCCTCCCTTCAGGCAGCCTTTGTCGAATATGGCGGCAACCGTCACGGTTTTCTCGCCTTCAGTGAAATCCACCCCGATTACTACCAGATTCCGGTCGCCGATCGTCAGGCACTGCTGCGCGCGGAAGCGCAGGAGGCTGAGGACGAGGAGAACGAGGACGGCGACGGCGATGATCGCCAGAGCCGCGATCGCGGACGGCGCGGCCGCAGGCGCGGCGGCAAGCCCCGCGACCGGGGCGAGCACAAGCGCGATGCAGCCGATTCCGGCGAGGCGAGCGACGCTGCCGACGAGGCAGAAGAAGGTGCCGACGCTGGTGTCGAGGACATCTCGCACACGTCCGAGATCATCGAACATGCGGCTGATTCGTCCGAACATGCAGATGCGTCCGAGCATGGCGAGGATTCGGCCGAACAGGACGAAGGCGAAATCCGCGAAGGCGGCCCGACGTCGATCGCCGCCTCGGTCGAGGCCGATGTGATTTCCGAAGCCGTCCCGCTGGCCGAACAAGGCAGCGAAGCGACCTCCGGCGACAATGATCGCGGCATGCTGGAAGAAGTGCAGTCCTCGCATCCGGACGATCACGAGGTCGAATCGGTCGGCGCCGAGGATGCGCTGGAAGAAGTGCGCAACCGCCGCAAGCCGGTGCGCCGCCAGTACAAGATCCAGGAAGTGATCAAGCGCCGGCAGATCCTCCTGGTGCAGGTCGTCAAGGAAGAGCGCGGCAACAAGGGCGCGGCGCTGACCACCTATCTGTCGCTGGCCGGCCGCTATTCGGTGCTGATGCCGAACACGGCGCGTGGCGGCGGCATTTCGCGCAAGATCACCAGCGCGGTCGACCGCAAGCGGCTCAAGGAGGTCGTCGCCGATCTCGAAGTGCCGCAGGGCATGGGCGTCATCCTGCGCACCGCCGGCGAGAGCCGCACCAAGGCAGAGATCAAGCGCGACTACGAATATCTGATGCGGCTTTGGGAAAATGTCCGCAATCTCACCTTGCAGTCCACGGCCCCTGCCCTGGTCTACGAGGAAGGCAGCCTGATCAAGCGCTCGGTGCGCGACCTCTACAACAAGGATATCGACGAGATTCTTGTCTCCGGCGAGGAAGGCTACCGCGAGGCCAAGGACTTCATGCGCATGCTGATGCCGAGCCACGCCAAGGTGGTTCAGCCGTTCCGCGACACGACGCCGATCTTCGTACGCAACGGCATCGAGGCACAGCTCGACCGCATGCTGCAGCCGCAAGTGACGCTGAAGAGCGGCGGCTACATCATCATCAACCAGACCGAAGCGCTGGTTGCCATCGACGTGAATTCGGGCCGCTCCACCAAGGAGCACTCGATCGAGGACACCGCGCTCCACACCAATCTGGAAGCGGCCGAGGAAGTCGCGCGTCAGCTAAGGCTGCGCGATCTTGCCGGCCTGATCGTCATCGACTTCATCGACATGGAGGAGAACCGCAACAACCGCTCCGTCGAGAAGCGGCTGAAGGATCACCTCAAGAACGATCGTGCGCGCATCCAGGTCGGCCGTATCTCGCATTTCGGCCTGATGGAGATGTCACGCCAGCGCATCCGCGCCAGCGTGCTGGAATCGACCATGAAGCCTTGCCCGCATTGCGGCGGCACCGGCCATGTGCGCTCCGATTCGTCGGTCGCGCTGATGGTGGTGCGGGCGATCGAGGAATTCCTGCTCAAGGATTCGCGCAGCCACATCACGGTGCGGACGCCGGCGGCGACAGCACTCTACGTGCTCAACCACAAGCGCGGCACGCTGGTGGAACTCGAAAGCCGCTTCGGGCTGACGATCACCGTCGAGGCCGACGATTCGGTGGGTTCGCAGCACTATGCGATCTTCCGCGGCGCGTTGGCTGAAAAGCCGGAAGGCTTTGTCGAGGCGCGCAGCTTCCCGGCCTATGTCGAGCCGGACGAGCCCGAGGATGAGATTGCCGTCATCGAGGAAGACGACGAGGCGCCGATCCAGGCAGAACAGCCACGCCAGCAGCCGCAGCAACAGCAGCCGCGGCCCGCTGCCGGTGGTGAGGAAGGCGAAGGCCGCGACCGCAAGCGCCGCAAGCGTCGGCGTCGGCGTGGCGGCAAGGATCGCGATCGCGAACATGGCGCCCCTGCGGACGGTGCTTCCGTCTCGGCTCCGGCCGGCGAGTTTTCGGACTCGGACTCGGCCGCCGGAGATGGCGACGCGGAAGCGGACGACAATGCCCCTGTTGGTGTTTCCGAAACTCCTGCCACAGCTGAAGCTTCGGACGAAGGCCAGGGCAAGAAGCGCCGGCGCGGCAAGCGCGGCGGCAAGCGCAACCGCCGCGAAGACGGTGAAGGCGAGGCTGAGGCAAGTGCTGGCGAAGCAGCCGACGCGTCCGAAGGCGAAGTCTCGGCAACCGAGGTGATCGCCAGCGAGCCGGTGGTTACCGCAGCGGCCGAAGAGCCGGTGGTGCTTGCTCCGGCCAATGACGACGCGCCGAGCACGGAGAAGCCGAAGAAGCCACGCCGTGCCGCCAAGCCGAAGAAGGCCGCAGCCGAAATCGTCGCCGAAGAGCCGGCTGCCGAGGCGGAAGCACCGGTCGAGACGCCGGCCACGGCGTCCGACGAAGCAGCGGCTGTCGAGAAGGCACCGAAGGCCCGCCCGTCGCGGCGCAAGCCGGCGGCGGTGAATGCGCCGGTCGAGCCGGTGGTGTCTTCGACCGTAGCGGAAGAACCCGCGGCCAAGGCCGAGGACAAGACCGACGACAAGACCGACGACAAGCCGAAACGCGGCGGATGGTGGCAGCGGAAGGGCTTTTTCTAAGCCTTTCAGCCACCTGAGCTAGTTTGTTGACAAAAAATCCCGCGCCGTCTCGAAGACGGTGCGGGATTTTCTTATCTGGCGCTATTCCGGATTGCGAAAGGCTAAAACGCTTCTTTGATTTTTATGCATGTCGTTGTCCCAAAACCGCTGCGCACTTTTGGGCGACATGCATCACGGCGCGAAGATCGACCAGTTCATCATCCTGGCCAGCTTTTCCAGCGCGATCGACCCCAGCTTGGAGTTGCCGTTGGCATTGAGGCCGGGCGACCAGACGGCAAGCGACGCCACGCCCGGCACGATGCCCAATATGCCGCCGCCGACGCCGCTCTTGCCGGGGATGCCGACGCGGAAGGCGAAATCGCCGGAGCCATCATAGTGACCGCAGGTCAGCATCATCGCGCCGATGCGGCGTGCCCGTTCGGCCGACACCACGGAATGCCCGGTCGCCGGGTTCTTGCCGCCATTGGCGAGGAAGCGGCCGGCGAGCGCCAGTTGCCGGCAACTCATTGCGATGGCGCAATGGTGGAAGTAGACGCCCAGCGCCAGCTCCGGCGCGTGGTGGAGATTGCCGAAGGATTTCATGTAGTTGGCAAGCGCGAAGTTGCGATAGCCGGTGGCCCGTTCGGACGCCGCGACCTCACGATCGATGATGATCGTTTCGTCGTCGGCGAGGAACTGGATGAAGCGCAGGATTTCGCCGATCGCCTCGCGCGGCTGGTGGCCGGCAAGCAGGATGTCGGAAATGACAATGGCGCCGGCATTGATGAACGGGTTGCGCGGAATGCCGTTCTCATGCTCGAGCTGCACGATCGAGTTGAATGGATTGCCTGACGGTTCGCGGCCTACCCGCTGCCAAAGCGCGTCACCGACATTGCCGAGCGCCAGTGTCAGCGTAAACACTTTCGAGATGCTCTGGATGGAAAATGCCTGGTCGGCATCGCCGGCCATCAGCACGCGGCCGTCATTGGTGACCGCCGCGATGCCGAACTTCTTCGGATCGACCTTGCCCAGCTGCGGAATGTAGGAAGCGACGTCGCCGCGATCGGTGCGCTCGGCCATTTCGGCGGCGACTTCGGCCAATGCCCGATCAAGTTTGGGGGCCTGTTCAAGTTCCGGCATGGTGCTACCTCAACCAGCGTTCGATGCGCACCATTGCCTCGACCATGTCGTCGTGGCTGCCGGCATAGGAGAAACGCATGGTCCGGTGCCCAGCCTGAGTGTCGAAGTCGCGGCCGGGCGTTGCTGCAACATGCGCCTCGGCCAGCATCTTTCGCGCAAAGGCCATGCTGTCATTGGTATGCCTGGTGACGTCACAGAACGCATAAAAGGCGCCGTCCATGGGCGCCGCCAGCGGAAAGCCGAGTTCCGGCAGGCGTTTCAGCAAGAGCTCGCGATTCCAGGCGTAGCGGCCTTTTACCGCCTCCAGTTCCTCGGTCGCCCTGAACGCTTCGATCGCGGCAATCTGCGATAGCTCCGGCGGCGAGATGTAGAGGCTCTGGGCGACGCGCTCGACCGGCCGCACCAGTTCCTGCGGCAGCACCATCCAGCCGATTCGCCAGCCGGTCATGCAGTAATATTTGGAGAAGGAATTGATCACCGTCACATCGCCGCCATAGGCAAGTGCCGTGGTGTCGGGGGCGGCATAGGCCAGCCGGTGATAGATTTCGTCGGAGATGACGGCGATGCCGAGGTCCTGTGCCGTCCTTACCAGGGCCGCCAGTTCATCGGCTGGTATGACCGCGCCGGTTGGATTGGCGGGACTGGCGAAGAGAACGCCTTTCAGCGGCTTTTCACGATGCGCGGCTTCCAAATGGCCGGCATGCAGGTAGGCGGCGTCGCCGAGCTCGATCTCGACCACCTCGATGCCGAGTGCGGCCATGATGTTGCGGTAGGCAGGGTAACCGGGTGCCGCGATGGCGACGCGGTCACCCCGATCGAACATCGCCAGGAAGGCAAGGTTGAAGGCGGCCGACGATCCCGTGGTCACCGCGATCCGGCCAGGCTCGATCTCAAGCCCGTAGTGATCGGCGTAGTGTCCGGCGATCGCCTTGCGCAAACCTGCCAGTCCGAGCGCGTCGGTGTAGCCGATGCGCCCATCCTGCAGCGCCTTGGCTGCTGCGGCGCGAACCAGAACCGGTGCGGGATCGGAGGGTTGGCCGACGGCCATCGAAACAACCGGCACGCCCTGGGACTTCAGCCGGTTTGCCTCTGCCAGAATGTCCATCGCATGGAAGGGCTCGACATTGCCGCGGCGTGAGAGCGAAACGACCATTAACCAGTATTCCCGATGACTGACGGCGCCAGGCACTGGCGCATGTGCCGCACAAATGCCCGATTGATGTGAGGATCACAAGTTGAGGAAGTTTCCGGCGCCGACTTTTCATCTTTCGCCCGCTCGTCTACCAGTGGACACATCATGTTGAGCCGACCCAGATCGACGATTGCCCAGGCAGCGCGCGTCTTCGCGACGCTTTCGCTTGGCGTTGCCGTTGCAATGTCGAGCTCGGTCAGCGCCTTCGCCCAGAACGTGCCGGTGGTGCGCGACGCCGAGATCGAGGCGCTGGTGCGCGATTACGCGCGGCCGATCTTCAGGGCGGCCGGCCTGGCGAATGACGGCATCGACATCGTTCTGGTCAACGACCAGAGTTTCAACGCCTTCGTTACCGGGCGTCGGCTGTTCATCAACACCGGCGCGCTGATGACGGCTGAAACGCCCAACGAGATCATCGGCGTCATCGCGCACGAAGCCGGTCATATTGCCGGCGGCCACCAGCAGAAGCTGCGCGACCAGCTCGAACGAGCCAAGACGATGGCCGTCATCGCGACATTGCTTGGCGCCGGCGCCATTGTCGCCGGTGCCACAACCAGCAGCCGCGGTCTCGCCGGCGCCGGCATGGGCGTGGCTGCCGGCGGCGGCGAAATGGCACAGCGCAGCATCCTCGCCTATCAGCGCACCGAGGAGATGACGGCCGACCGCTCGGCGATCACCTATCTCAACGCCACCGGCCAGTCCGGCATGGGCATGCTGAAGACATTCCGCCGCTTCCAGACCGCACTTTCGCTTTCGGGCGCCCAGGTCGATCCGTATCGGATCAGCCATCCGATGCCGCAGGACCGCATCGCCAATCTCGAAGTGCTGGTGAAACAGGACCCCAATGTCGACAGGCCGGACCCGCCCGCGCTGCAGCAGCGCCATGACATGATGCGGGTGAAGATCGCCGTTTACATGGAAGGCCAGGCGGCCGCGTCCCGGCTGATGCGAAAGATGCAAGGAACCCTCGCCGCCCAGTACGGCGACGCCCAGTCGACCTACCTGTTCGGCAACATCGCCGCCGCCCTCGCCAAGACCAATGCACTGATCAAGGCGCAACCGAAGAATGCCTACTTCCAGGAACTGCGCGGCGACATTCTGATGAAAGCCAACAAACCCAAGGAAGCCGCGGACGCCTATGCCAAGGCGGTCAGCCTCGATTCGGCTCGGTCCGGTCTGCTGCCGGTGTCCGTGGGCCAGGCGCTGATGGCCGTCGGCACGCCCGACTCCCTCAAAAAAGCCGTCGTGCAGATCAACAATGGCCTCGGTCGCGACAAGGAAAATTCAGCCGGATATCGCTATCTGGCGCAGGCCTATGGCGAGTTGGGCGACATACCTGGCGCTGAACTTGCCACCGCCGAAAGCCATTTCTATTCCGGCAACTACAAGGATGCGAAGATTTTCGCCATGCGGGCGCAGCAGCAGATGAAACGCGGCGAGCCGCGCTGGCTTCGCGCCCAGGATATCATAAACTACAAGCCGTCAACCAAGATCAAGTGAACCTTCCGGCCCCGCGCCACGACATAGCCAGACCGGAAAACAGGCAGAAGGAACAGGAACGATGAAAAAGGCACTGCTGCTGGGCACCACGGGGGTTGCGGTCGCTCTGGCCATGCTGGCTTTCGGATTCGTTGCCGGAAACCCGCAGATCGCCAAGGCCGGGACCGCACAGCCGGTCGAGACGGCGGCGGCCGATACCAAGATCGACCGCACCGAGGTCGAAGGCATCATCCGCGACTATTTGTTGAAAAACCCGGAAGTTCTTCTGGAGGTCCAGGACGCGCTTGAGGCCAAGCAGAAGGAAGAGCAGCGCATCGCTCATCTCGGCGTGATCAAGGATGCCAAGGACCAGATTTTCAACTCCGCCTTCGACGGCGTCGTCGGCAATCCGACCGGCAAGGTCACCATCGTCGAGTTCTACGACTATAATTGCGGCTTCTGCAAACGTGCCATCGACGACATGAAGGCGCTGACCAAGACCGATCCGGACCTGCGTTTCGTGCTCAAGGAATTCCCCATCCTCGGACCGGATTCGCAGAAGGCGAGCGTGGTCTCGATGGCCTTCCACCTGATGCACCCGGAAAAGTACGGCGAGTTCCACAATGCGTTGCTCGGCGGTCAGGGACGCGCCACCGAGGCGGCGGCCATGAAGGTCGCGCTGTCGCTCGGCGCCGACGAAGCGGCGCTGCGCGAGAAGATGAAGGACCCGACAATCAACGAGGCCCTCGCCAAGACCTACGATCTTGCCAACAAGCTGGCGATCACCGGAACGCCGTCCTATGTCGTCGGCAACGAGGTGGTGTTCGGGGCGCTCGGGCAGGAAGTGCTGGCTGAAAAGATCGAGGCGGCGAAAGCCGCGCTCTGATCTTGCTCGCCAGCTATCTCTCACTGGCACATTTCCGCCTGTTGTGGACAGTGAAAGAACGTACTTGCGCTCTTTCCGCGGGCGGCTATGCCCATTATAGAGGGCCCAGCGCGCCGGCTTGATGACGGCGCCGGGAAAGGTCGGCTTTTTTGAAAACGGTTTTCGTCCTGAACGGTCCCAATCTCAACGCGCTCGGCAAGCGCGAGCCGGGCATCTATGGCGGCAAGACGCTTGCCGCGATCGCCGACGACTGCAAGCAGGCAGGCACGGCGCTGGGGTTCGAGATCGATTTCCGCCAGTCGAACCATGAGGGCGACCTTGTCGACTGGATTCAGGAAGCCGGCGACAAGGCTGTCGGCATCGTCATCAACCCGGGCGCCTACAGCCACACCTCGATTGCCATCCACGACGCCATCCGCGCCGTCGCACCATTGCCGGTGGCCGAAGTTCATCTTTCCAACATCCATGCGCGGGAACCATTCCGCCACGTCTCCATGGTCGCGCCGGTCGCCGTCGGCATGATCTGTGGCTTTGGGCCGCTCGGCTATACGCTGGCGCTACAGGCGCTGGCCGCACGCCTATGACCGGCCAACAAACAGAAGGCTCGAAAATGTCGATAAAGAAGACCGGTGTTGACCAGCAACTGATCCGCGATCTGGCGGGCATACTGAACGACACCAACCTCACCGAGATCGAGGTTGAACTGGGCGACCTGAAGGTGCGCGTCTCGCGGCAGGCGCCGGCCGTCCATGCAATCGCGGCGCCGCAACCGGCCTATGCGCCGGCAGCAGCGCAGGCTGCCGCCGTTGCCGTGCCTGTGGTGGCGGACCTTTCCAAGAATGCGGTCACCTCACCGATGGTCGGCACGGCCTATTTGGCTCCGTCGCCGGACGCCAAGGCATTCATCGAAGTCGGCCAGAAGGTCAAGGAAGGCCAGACGCTGCTGATCATCGAAGCAATGAAAACGATGAACCAGATCCCCTCGCCACGCGCCGGCACGGTGACCGCGATCCTTTTCGAGGATTCGCAGCCGGTCGAATATGGCATGCCGCTCGTCGTGATCGAGTAGAGCGGGCCTGATGTTTCAGAAGATCCTCATCGCCAATCGCGGCGAAATCGCCCTCCGGGTACTGCGCGCGTGCAAGGAACTCGGCATCCAGACGGTGGTGGTGCATTCGACCGCCGATGCCGACGCCATGCATGTGCGGCTCGCGGACGAGAGCGTCTGCATCGGTCCGCCGCCATCGCGCGACAGCTATCTCAACATCCATCAGATCGTTGCGGCCTGCGAAATCACCGGCGCCGACGCCGTGCATCCGGGCTACGGCTTCCTGTCGGAGAACGCCAAGTTCGCCGACATACTGGCCGCGCACAACATCACCTTCATCGGTCCGTCCGGCGACCATATCCGCATCATGGGCGACAAGATCGAGGCCAAGCGAACCGCCAAGCGCCTCGGCATTCCGGTTGTGCCCGGTTCGGACGGTGCCGTCACCGACCAAAAGGAAGCCAGGCGCATTGCCGCCGAGATCGGCTATCCCGTGATCATCAAGGCATCGGCCGGTGGTGGCGGGCGCGGTATGAAGGTAGCGCTTACCGAGGCCGACCTTGAGGTCGCCTTGCAAACGGCGAGCACGGAAGCCGGTGCGGCCTTCGGCGACGATGCGGTCTACATCGAGAAATACCTGGAAAAGCCGCGCCATATCGAGGTGCAGGTGTTCGGCGACGGCTTTGGCCGCGGCGTGCATTTCGGCGAGCGCGACTGTTCCTTGCAGCGCCGCCACCAGAAAGTCTGGGAAGAGGCGCCCTCGCCGGCCCTCAATGCCGAAGAGCGCGCCCGTATCGGCGGCATCTGCGCCAAGGCGATCGCCGACCTCGGCTATTCCGGCGCCGGCACGATCGAGTTCCTCTACGAAAATGGCGAGTTCTATTTCATCGAGATGAACACGCGCCTGCAGGTCGAGCATCCGGTGACGGAAGCGATCACCGGCATCGATCTCGTGCATGAGCAGATCCGCGTCGCTTCCGGCGGCGGCCTCTCGGTGAAGCAGGAGGACATCAAGTTCAACGGCCACGCCATCGAATGCCGCATCAACGCCGAGGACCCACGCACCTTCACCCCCTCGCCCGGTACGATCACCCATTTCCACACACCGGGTGGTCTGGGCATCCGCGTCGATTCCGGCGTCTATTCCGGCTACAAGATCCCGCCCTATTACGACAGCCTGATCGGCAAGCTGATTGTACATGGGCGTAACCGCGTCGAGTGCATGATGCGCCTGCGCCGCGCCCTGGACGAGTTCGTCGTCGACGGTATCAAGACGACGCTGCCGCTGTTTCGCGATCTCGTCGGCAATGCCGACATCGCCAATGGCGATTATGACATCCACTGGCTGGAAAAATACCTGGCCAAGGAAGAGTAGCGCGGAGACGCGATGACCCGCCCCTACGCGCCCGGCTATCGCATCCCCACCGACCTGCTGCTCAAGGCCTACGCCTCGGGCGTCTTCCCAATGGCAGAAAGTGCCGGCGACCCGGAGGTGTTCTGGGTGCGGCCGGAGACACGTGGCATCATCCCGCTTGACGGCTTTCACACGCCGAAAAGTCTCTGGAAAACGATCAAGAAACATCCCTTCGACATCCGTTTCGATTTCGATTTCGAGGCGACCATCGACGGCTGCGCCGAAAAGCGCGCGGAGCGGCGCTCGACCTGGATCAATGCGCCGATCCGCGAAGCCTATATCGAGTTGCATCGGATAGGCCATTGTCATTCGGTCGAAGCGTGGCGTGAGGACCGGCTGGTCGGCGGCCTCTATGGCGTGTCGCTCGGCCGGGTGTTTTTTGGCGAGAGCATGTTCGCCAGAGAGACGGACGCTTCCAAGACCTGCCTCTTCTACCTCGTCGAGCGTTTGAAGGCGCGGGGCTTTGCTCTGCTTGATACGCAGTTCACCACCGAGCACCTCAAGCGGTTCGGCGCGGTCGACATGCCGCGCGGCAAGTATGAGAAGATGCTCGCCGATGCGTTGAAGGGCGAGGCAATATTCTATCCCTGAGGATTGAGCCTACTTCCCGGTAGCGGCTTCCAATGGCGTTTGCGAATGGAACATCATCTTCCAGCCGTTGGCGCGATGGACGTAGCCGGTGCTGACCAGCGCGGCATAAGCCTCGCCATTCTCCCGTGTCGCACGCGCCTCGTAAGTCAGCATGATGATGTCGCTGCCCGGCTCGATAATGCCCTTGAGATCCATTCGCAGGTTGCGCCAGCGGTTGGGCTTGGCCGCGGTCTTGGCCAGATCCGCATTGTCCATCGCCTGTGCCATCTGCGGAAATGCCACCAGGCATTCGGTGTCGGCGTTGGCCGCGTAGTAGGCGGAGTCGCCCGTCCAGAATCCCTTTTCGAGTTCCAGCAATTCGGCCTTGCTAGCCGTGATCCGTTTGCTGTCTGACATCGGAAGATCCTCCTTACGCATGAATGTGCGCTCGTCCGTGGCCCAACGCATTGTGGCCAGGACGGTTCCGGGGGATCAGTTGGTGTCGGTAGTATCGGGTTCCGAAGCGTCCGGCTCCGTCACATCAGGCGTTGTGACGTCCGGAGTGGTCGCGGCTTCCGGTTTGGCTGCGGCGGGCTTGGGAGCCTCCGCTTTGGTTGCGTCAGCCTTGGCTCCGTCGGGCGCCGGCACATCCGACTTCTGCTTGCAGGCCTTCAGCCAGACGTCGTAGACGGCATGCTCGACGGCGTTGAGGCCGGGGCTTTCGGCAAACATCCAGCCGGTGAAGATGCGGCGGATCTTGCGGTCGAGCGTGATCTCGTCGACCTCGACGAAGGAATCGGTCTTCGGCGCCTCCGCCTGCGGCCGCGAATAGCAGACGCGCGGCGTCACCTGCAAAGCGCCGAACTGCACCGTCTCGTCGATATAGACATCGAAGGTGATGATCCGGCCGGTGATCTTGTCGATACCGGCAAACTCGGCAACGGCATTGGTAACCCGGTCCGCTCCCGCGGGCGGCGCCGGCGCGGGTGCCGCGGGCTCAGGCGAAGCGGCGAAGGCCACGGTGCTGACGGCAAGACCGGCGGCTAGCGCCAGACTGGCCGATATTGAGTAAGAAAAGCTCATGCAAAGATACCGGTGGTTCGCGCCCGGGTGATTCTGTCGATCGCCAAGGCTAGTCGCCGTTTTCTGATCAGCAAGCAGCTAAACACCAATTGTGGCGATAAAGGACCGGCTTGCACCCTGTCGCTACGACCCGGGTGTCCAGGCATCGTAGTCGCCGGTGACCTGCGGGCGATGCTGATTGGTGAGCACCGAGCCCTTCGGGCGATAGGCCGCCGGGCTGCCGGTCAGATTGGGCTGATGCGGCTTCTGCCAGTCGCGTGGCTTGTAGTCCTCGCTGGACGGCGCGACGTCGACACGGTGGTGCATCCAGCCGTGCCAGCCGGGCGGTATCGCCGAAGCTTCCGAATAATTGCGGTAGATGACCCAGCGGCGCGTGCGGCCTTCCGAATCGATGCCGCCTTCGTAGTAAAAATTGCCGGTCTCGTCCTGGCCGACCTTCTTGCCATACCGCCACGTGTGCAGGCGGGTTCCTATCGTCTGGCTGTTCCACCAGGTGAAAAACTGCGTAAGGAAAGTCTTCATTTCAAAACCCTCGCGCCGGCAGCGCCCGTTTCCTGCTTATGGCGTCAGGCCTTGCCGAAGGCAAGGGTTTTGCCACGGCGTGTGCGCAAATGGCTTTCCCGAAACCCCACACAAGCCTGTGATCCTGCCGGTGGCTGCATGCACGCTTGCCAAGCCTTTGCGGTGTTTCTAAAGCTCTGCGCGCCCATGCTTGTATCCAGCCCGGCTTGAGGCCAAAGGAGGTGACGATTGGCCACGGAATTGCCGACCACCGACATGCGCATCAGCGCCGAGGCGATTCGCCACCGCAAGGGCGGCACGCCGATCGTTTGCCTGACCGCCTATACCTATCCCATCGCCCGTCTGCTTGATCACCATGTCGATCTGCTTCTGGTCGGTGACAGTGTCGCCATGGTCCTCCATGGCCACAAGACGACACTGGGTGCCTCCCTGGAGATGATGATCGCGCATGGGCAAGCCGTGATGCGCGGCTCGGCCAGTGCCTGCGTCGTCGTCGACCTGCCGGCTGGCAGCTATGAGGTCACGGCAGCACTTGCCGTCGCCTCGGCGCGGCGGGTCGTCGACGAAACCGGCTGCCAGGCGGTGAAGCTCGAAGGCGGCGTCGAAATGGTTAGCCAGATCGCGGCCATCGTCGCCGCCGGCATTCCGGTCATGGGGCATATCGGCCTGCAGCCGCAATCGGTCGAAAAGGACGGCGGCTACAAGATCAAAGGCCGCACCGAGGAGGCTGTTGCGGCATTGCTTCGCGATGCGCTCGCCGTCGAGAACGCCGGGGCTTTCTCGGTGGTCATCGAAGGCACGGTCGAGAGGGTCGCCGCCGATATCAGCCGCCGCCTCGCCATCCCAACCATCGGCATCGGCGCCAGCGGCGACTGCGACGGCCAGATCCTGGTCATCGACGACATGGTCGGGCTGACCGTCGATCGCGTGCCGAAATTCGTCAAGGAATACGCCGACCTGCGCAGCGTGATCTCGCATGCCGCAAAGAGCTATGCAGCAGAAGTGCGAAACCGGACATTCCCGGGCCCCGGCCATGTCTTTTCGGCGACAAACAGCAGGGATGACGCATGAGCCAACCCGTCGTCGTCGACAGCGTTGCCGCACTTCGCACGCAAATCCATGACTGGCGCCGTGACGGCCTTCGTGTCGCCATGGTGCCGACTATGGGCGCTTTGCACGACGGGCACATCTCGCTGGTCAGGATCGCACTCGAAAAAGCCGAGCGCTGCGTCGTGTCGATCTTCGTCAACCCGACACAGTTCGCGCCGAGCGAAGACCTCGACAAGTACCCGCGCCAACTCGCCCGCGATCTCGACCGGCTCGGCGCGGCAAAGGCCGACCTTGCTTTCACGCCGACGGTTGGCGAGATGTATCCCGCCGGCTTCGCCACGAAAATCTCGGTCGGCGGCCCCTCCGCCGGGCTCGAATCGGACTTTCGGCCGACCTTTTTCGACGGCGTCGCCACCGTGGTGGCAAAGCTCCTCCTGCAGGCAACGCCCGACTTTGCGGTCTTCGGCGAGAAGGACTACCAGCAGCTTTGCGTGGTGAGACAGCTCTGCGGCGATCTCGACCTGCCCGTCGAGATCGTCGGCGCCCCGACGATACGCGACGCGCATGGTCTCGCCATGTCGTCACGCAACGCCTATCTCGATGAGGCCGAACTGAAGGTCGCCCGCCAACTCAACGTGATATTGCGCAAAACGGCAGTGGCTCTGGCGGGCGGCGCCGACCAGAGCGACGCAACCGAAGAGGCCAGCCGCGCCCTCATCGCCGTCGGCTTCCAGAAGGTCGACTATGTCGAGGCACGCGAAAGCCTGACGCTTGCGCCATGGCGTCGAAACCGCGAAGGGCGTCTTCTCGCAGCAGCATGGCTCGGCAAAACCAGGCTAATCGACAATGTGGGGGTTCCCGCTGCCTAGCGAAGGCTCGATCCTCCGCGGCGGATTGCTGCCGCGCCTAGCTCTCGCTCTTTTGCCGGCCGGCCCTGACGATCAGGTGTCCCGCGACGATCCCAACCACCCCGGCAAAGGCTTTCACCAATGCATCGATGAGGCGTGCATGGCGACCGGGATCAATGAGCTGAAGCAGTTCCAGCATGCCGGCGATCACAGCCACAAAGATCACCACTTGATACAGTCGGTTGGGGAAGCCGACCGCCAGGGCGAAGCCTAGCAGGACATAAGCCAAGGCACGCTCGACATTTGCTTCAGCGAGATGCGGCCGCATCTGGATCGGCGACAAGGTCGCGAAAATGATGATGGCGAGCAGCGCCAGCGCCGCAGTGCGGAACAATTTGGTCATGGCCCTTGCATATCCGTGGTGAGCCGGCACGGCAAACGCCGCGATGACGCATGGCCGGATCGTGGCCGCCATTGCTGCCCGCCAGTGGCCTTCGCCGAACTATTCCTCGGTCGGCATATGCAGATACATCGACTGGATGCCGACACGGCCCGGTCCGGTGAATCGGTTGACGATGAAATTCATGTTGGCGCCGAAGAAGCCGCTCGACAGGCGATCGATCTTGGTCTCCATCCTGACCGAGGCATCCTTGAACAGCCAGCCGCCCGGTTCGATGTCGATGGTTTCGCCGGCGGCGAGCGTCTTTTCGAAGACGTTGCCATAGCCGTGCAGCCAGACGATGCCATCGCCGGAATCACCGCGAAAGCGGTCGATGAAAAAGCCGCTCTGGCCGAACAGCATCGTCGCCAGGCCGCGCACCCGTTCGAAGGTGTAGTCGACATTGCCGGTGGCGGCGCGAAACTGGTGCTCGCGCACCTGGATCTCTTCGCCGTGCCTGAGATGGATCGGCACGATGTGGCCCGGCCCATCGCGGCTGAAGGCAATGATGCCCGCCCCCGACGCCTCGGTGACGAAGATCTGGATGCCGGCCATCATGCGCTTCAGGGCGCCCTTCAGCGATTTCAGGCCGATGGTGATGGTGGAATTCTTCCACAAAAGGATGTGGTGCTCGAAATAGACCGGCATGCGCGTGACATCGACCGAAAGCACCGGCACCAGCTCGCCCGCTATATGATAGGTGACGCTGCCAAAGGTCTCGTCCGACACCTGTGTCGGCATCAGTTCCGGCAAGCTTGGCATGACGATTCCCCAAGCTGCCTCGCATGCCACCGGTCAAACACCGATCATGGCTGGGGTCAGCGGCCACAGCTTTGCGCTCGATATTTGCGCCGTCAAATGAAAGCCGTGCGCTCGAGGGTCCACTCGCAACAACGTGATGCAATCGCGCGATCATCGAGCGCTCAGGCGGTCAGCATCCGCTCAAGAATCAACGCAGCAATACCGGACTGCGCCGGCCCATAATTGTCGGCCCGGCCAATCTCGGCAAAGCCGTTGGCCAGATAGAAGGCGACCGCACGCTTGTTCTGCTCCACGACCTCGATGCGTAGAGAGCGGGCTTCCGGAAAATTCTCGATCACCTCATCGAGCAACATCCCGCCGATGCCCCGGCCTTGCAGGTCGGGTGCGACATGGAGCTGTTGCAGGTCGACCACGGTGCCGCCTTCGACGCTTTCGGCATAGGCGACGCCGCCGATGCGCTTGCCGTCGTCGGCGACCAGGAATTCGGCATTCGGCCGCTCAAGGCTAGCTCTCAATTTCGCCGGCGAACACCAATCCTCGATGACCCGGTCGATCCGATCAGGGCCATAGACCGCGTCATAGGTCGTGTGCCAGGTTTCGACCAGCAGCGCCCGGATGGCCGTCAGATCACGTTCACCTGCGGTGCGGACAAACACCGCGCTACTCGATGCCCAGCTTGGTCTTGACGAGGTCGTTGACCGCTTGTGGATTGGCCTTGCCGCCGGTCACCTTCATCACCTGGCCAACGAACCAACCGGCCATGCTCGGCTTGGCGCGCGCCTGTTCGACCTTGTCGGGGTTGGCTGCGATCACCTCGTCTACGGCCTTCTCGATGGCGCCGGTGTCGGTGACCTGCTTCATGCCACGGCTCTCCACCAGCTGGCGCGGATCGCCGCCCTCATTCCAGACGATCTCGAACAGGTCCTTGGCGATCTTGCCGGAAATGGTGCCGTCCTTGATCAGATCGATGACCGCGCCAAGCTGATCAGGGGAAACCGGAGCGTTTTCAATGTCTTTTCCGGCCTTGTTCAATTGCCCGAGCAGATCGTTGATGACCCAGTTGGCGGCGAGCTTGCCGTCGCGGCCGGCGGCCACCTTCTCGAAATAGTCGGCGATCGGCTTTTCCGAAACCAGGATCGAGGCGTCATAGACCGACAGGCCGAGCGACGCGATCAGCCGCGCCTTCTTGTCGTCTGGCAGTTCCGGCAATTCCTTGGCCAGCGCATCGACATAGGCCTGGTCGAATTCCAGCGGCAAGAGGTCCGGATCGGGGAAGTAGCGGTAATCATGCGCCTCTTCCTTGGAGCGCATCGAACGCGTCTCGCTCTTGGCGGCGTCGAACAGCCGCGTCTCCTGCTCGATCTTGCCGCCATCCTCGAGAATGGCGATCTGCCGGCGCGCCTCGTAGTCGATGGCCTGGCCGATGAAGCGGATCGAGTTGACGTTCTTGATCTCGCAGCGCGTGCCGAACTCGCCGCCCGGCTTGCGCACCGAAACGTTGACGTCGGCGCGCATCGAACCTTCGTCCATGTTGCCGTCGCAGGTGCCGAGATAGCGCACGATGGTGCGCAGCTTGGTGACATAAGCCTTGGCTTCGTCGGCCGAGCGCATGTCGGGCTTGGAGACGATCTCCATCAGCGCCACGCCGGAGCGGTTGAGGTCGACATAGGACATGGTCACATGCTGGTCGTGCATCGACTTTCCGGCATCCTGCTCCAGATGCAGCCGCTCGATGCCGACCTCGATGTCCTCGAATTCGCCCTGACGATCGGGGCCAACGGAAACGATCACCGTGCCCTCGCCGACGATCGGCTGCTTGAACTGCGAGATCTGGTAGCCCTGCGGCAGGTCTGGATAGAAGTAGTTCTTCCGATCGAAGACCGACTTGTGGTTGATCTGCGCTTTCAGCCCAAGGCCGGTGCGGATCGCCTGCTTGACGCATTCCTCGTTGATGACCGGCAGCATGCCGGGCATCGCCGCATCGACCAGGCTGACATTGGCGTTGGGCGCCGCGCCGAAAGCGGTCGAGGCGCCGGAAAACAGCTTTGCTTCCGATGTAATCTGGGCATGGACCTCGAGGCCGATGATGATCTCCCAGTCGCCGGTGGCACCGGAAACAAGGCGCTTGGCGTCGGGCGTGCGGGTGTCGATGAGGGACATGGTGGCCTGCGTATTGGAACTGCGGATAATGCGTTTCGCACACTTTGGTGTGCAACTTCGCTAGTGCAAACCGCCAAAAGAGACAAGCGCCCAAAAAACACAAGCGCAAAGCCGCGGACTGGCCTTTTCAGCCGCGTTCGCCTATAGGAGGTCCATTCCAATGGAGAGTGGATGTCCACTTACTCTCAGTCCCGGTAAGGCCCTGACCTCTTGGCGAGGCAGGGCAGAAAACCTGAAACCCCGTGCCGCGAAGCTTCGCGGCGGCGGCATTTTTTGTTTTCCCGGAAAACTCTCACATGGATATTTCGCGCAGCGCATGACCCCGGAAATCGGTATCGATTTTCGGAAAGGATCATGCGCCAAATCATAAGTGCCACAGCGTCCTTTGCGCGTCCAAGAGGACGCGCGGCGCTGTGGAAACAGCGCATCCTGCACCTGCTCGCGCAGGGCGGACGCATTGAAATCGAAAAGAACGAGAAGAAACGGATCGCCTCCGTCAAATGCCTGACCCGCGACGGCTGGCATTATCCGGGCGTCGATCTCGAGCTGTTTCGAAAACTGAAGCGGAAGAAGGCTGTTTCTTCGTCTGACGGTGGACCCTACCGCATCACCCGGCGCGGGCTCGCACTCGTCCGCTCCGAACTCGACAACAGGTAACCACGGCTCCGCCGGTCGGTTCTCCGGCCGGCGGTTCGCCTCACCGCTCAGGCGGTGGCGATGTAGGCTCTGATCTCGTCGGCCTCGCGCTCGACATCCTCGATGCGGCGCTTGACCACGTCGCCAATGGACACGATGCCATCGAGCATGCCGTCCTTTTCCACCGGTAGATGGCGGAAGCGGCCTCGGGTCATGATCTCCATCACCTCGTTGACGGTGTGGTTTTCGTTGCAGATCTTCACTTTCGGCGTCATCGCCGAACGCACGGGGATATCGAGCGCGGCTCCACCTTCGCGGGCGACAACCCGGACGATGTCGCGCTCTGATAGGATGCCGACGATCTTGCGATCGCCATTGGTGATGACCAGCGCCCCGATCTTGTGCTCTGCCAGGATACGGATGGCTTCGCTAAGCTTTTCGTTCGGCCCGAGCGTCAACACGTCATGGCCTTTTCTCTCGAGAATTGCCTTAACCGTCATGGCGTCCTCCTCTGCTTTGCCTGCCGGTTCCTGCCCTGACCGGCCTTCACGTAAGAGTGAACATCGTGCGCCGTGATCGGTTGCATTTCAAGTGTGGTGGTCGGCCGTCTCCCATTCGGGCGCCTGCCATCTCCTGTCGAACCAGCGCAGGCCGAAGAAGCCGGCGACAAAGCCGCCAATATGGGCCTCCCAGGCGATCTGGCCGTCTACCCCCGGGGCAAAACCGAGCAGGCCGGTGGCGAGATTGATGACCATCCACATGGCAAGGAAAATCACGACACCGCGCAAGCGCAACACGAATGCGATCGGCAGCACCGGGCCGGCGAAGGCGGCCTTGCCGGCCGAACGATCGGTGCGGAAGCCAAAACGCGCCGCAGCCCCCATCATGCCTGATATCGCACCGGAAGCCCCGACCAGCGGCGCCTCACCGTAAGGATGCAGTGCCCAGAAAAGCGCGACCGAAGCCAGCCCGGTTGCGGCAAAGAACAGCGCGAACCACAGCGTTCCCAGACGGTTTGCCAATGGTGAACCAAACGCGGCGAGCCACACCATGTTGATGGCGATATGGGCAAAGCCGCCATGCATGAACGCGTAGGTGAAGGGCCGCGAAAACAGGAACCAGTCGAAGCCGTATTGCCCGGTGTAGAGAACGGGGATGAAGGCCCCGTCATACAGCAATGTCATCTGCTGGGATTCGCTCAACACATATTGCTGCAACAGATAGACGACGACGCAGATGCCGATCACCGCCAGCACGACGGGCGGCAGGTTGAACACCGGCTCGCGCCGCGGCTCGGGCGCGCCCTCGACCGGGTCGGCTTCCGAGGGAATTACCGGTTCACTCATTTGAAATTGCACTCACTGCGGGATTCCAGGTTCGAGCATCTAGATTAACGCGGACCGAACAGCAAACCGCGAATCATCTGGCGCGAATCAAAAAAGAAGCCGTTCAAGGTTTCCCTTGAACGGCCGGTCGAGCCCCCTGCTCCCCTAAAACTCTGACTGAAGTGCTGCCGATCGTCGCGAAACGACCGCTTCTGGAGTGGTTTTTGTGTGCCACGGGGCTCGCTCAGACGCAACGTAAACCACTTGTTAACCTTAACGGCCCCGACCCGTGAACAAGTGTTAACGACGCTGGCACGCTTCCTGCTCCGCAACGCATGTAGGTCCTCGGAGGGCGCCCTTCTGTTCACCGATGGGACATCAGACGACAGATTGCGCGGAGCAGCATAGCATGAACCAGAATGGATCGATCACGCTGTTCCAATATTGGAACCGCCTGCGTGATGGACGCCCCGCCCCGAAGCGTTCGGAGGTCGAACCGGCCGACATCAAGTCGCTGCTGGCCGACACCTTTATCCTGGAACGTGACACGCGCGGACAGGCCGTATTCCGGCTGGCCGGCACAAGGCTTTGCGCCTGCTACGGCCGCGAGCTCAAGGGGTTTTCCTTTCCATCGCTGTGGCGCGAGAAGGACCAGCGGCTCGTCTCGCGCCTGATCCATGGCGTGTTCGAGCAGAAATCGGTCGTGCTCATCAGCTATGAGGGCTTCAGCCGCAACGGGCGCTCCAATAAGTTCGAACTGCTTGCCCTGCCGCTGGACGGCGGCGTCGAAAATCCGCGCTGCCTGGGCGTCATCAGCGCCGTGGAGAAACCCTTCTGGCTGGGTGCCGATCCGATCACCGATGCGTTGATCGATTCAATCCGCGTCATAGATCCGGAGAAGGAGCTTCTGAACAATCGCCCGGCGATCGATGTTCCCTCGCTTGTTCCCTATGAACTTGGGGCACCCGAGACGATCTCGGCGCTCGGCCGGGTGCGTCGCATCCGTCATCTCGTCGTCTTCGATGGCGGGCGCGAGGAATAGTCCGCTGTTTTTTGAGACCTGATGCACGTCGCCCAAAACTGCGCGGCGGTTTTGGCACCACGGCCAGCAAAAAGGAAAACGCTGGAGCGCCCGCTTTTCCCCTTTGTTAACCCGCTTTGTTGTACTTCTGTGATGAAGTTCCTCGCATCGGCGCGCGGGATGCCAAACGGGGTGTAGGCAGTCATGAGGTCAGCGGCGGTCGACTATGCGCCGTCCCAAGCTGAAAGGCGAAACTTTCAGCGCGTCCGGGTTAAAATTTACGGACGCTTCATGCTGGAAGACCGCACCGAACATCCCTGCCAGGTCGTCGACATGTCACCGGGCAATGTCGCGTTTCGCACCGACCGCATCGGCATGCCCGGCGAAAAAATCATCGCCTACATCGATCATATCGGCCGCATCGAAGGCGTCGTCACACGCACCCTGCAGGACGGTTTCGCGATGACCGTCATTGCGTCGGATCGCAAGAAGGACAAGCTGGCCGCGCAATTGACCTGGCTGGCCAACAAGCATGAACTCGACCTGCCGGAAGATCGCCGCCACGAGCGCGTCGCACCGCGCAATCCGACAAGCGTGCTGCAGCTCACCGACGGCCGCCAGTACCAGTGCCGCATCATCGACCTTTCGCTCTCCGGCGCCGCTGTCGAAATCGACGTCAAACCGGCGATCGGCATCCAGGTCATGCTTGGCACCATGCGCGGGCAGGTCGTGCGTCATTTCGAGGATGGCGTCGCCATCGAATTCGCTGTGATCCAGCGTCCCGAAACGCTTGATTCCGAATTCAACACGCCACGCGCCTGAGCAGGCCCGACAGCAACATTCCAGGAACCGGCCCTTGCGGCCGGTTTTTTGTTTCTGGGAGCTTGTTTCTGGGAGCGCTCCGCGCCCGAGGTGGGAGCCTTCAGATCCAAACGAATTAATACTCAAATGATTCAAATTTTACGTTTATTCTATTGGACTTTTACTCAATATCTACTTCGCGCTTTTGCGTCAAATAAATCCACATGTGGCAATGTCTCCTTCGAACGGGGAGACCACAACAATGAAGAAAACGAGGGGCAAGCTGTTGCTGGCGGCAATGGCGATGCAGCTTTCCGCTTGGGGATCAGCATATGCCGCGGGACCGGCCTATATGCACACCGGCGGACGCACCACCCAGCCTGTTGGCCACTATGAGTTCTGCCAGCGCATTCCCGGCGAATGCAGCGAACGGACCCGCAGGGGTGCGCCGGTCGAACTGACCCGCAAGCTGTGGGCGACGATCGTCAACATCAACAATTCGGTCAACACCCGCATCAAGCCGCGCACCGACATGGAAAACTACGGTGTCGAGGAATATTGGGCCTATCCGGCCAATGGCTATGGCGATTGCGAGGATTACGCGCTGGAAAAGCGCCGCGAGTTGATGGATGCGGGCGTCCCCGCCGGCAATCTGCTGATGACGGTGGCGCGCCAGCCGAATGGCGACGGCCACGCGGTGCTGACCGTGCGCACCAGCCTCGGAGAATTCATCCTCGACAATCTTGAGACCAAGGTCCTGTCCTGGACGGACACCGACTACACCTATCTCAAGCGCCAGTCGGACCAGAATTCCGGCGTTTGGGTGACGATCAATGACGGCCGCTCCGACGCGGTCGCCAGCGTCCGCTGATTTAACAGAGATCAAGCGCGCCGCGTGAATGCGAGGCGCTTCAGGAGAAACCCGGTCGAGTCCCCACCCTCCCCGTCCCCAACGACCGGGTGAAAGGAGCCGGCCCCGTCCCCGGGCCGGCTCCGCCATTTCTGGCTATGGCCGTTCGAAAACCAATCAGGTTCCGAGAAATCTGCGTTGCAAAAGGTCAGCTATTGCGGTGCGGTGGGCTTGTCCACCAGCCTCTCAACCAGTCGCCTGAGTTCCGAAGGTGTCGTGTGACCGCCGACGATCTCATGGTAACTGATGCCAGCACGTCGCAGCGCTTCCTTTTTGACCGCATCACGTGCTGCTGCTGTGCCTTGGTGATGCGCATGGCCTTGGTATTCGAGCGCATGTCGAGGCAGACAAGTCTCGTCCACAAGAAGAAGGTCCACTCGTTTCGAGTTGATGCAGCTGTAGGCGTCAGCGTTCGCGCTGCGCAAAATTTCGCCCAGTGACACTTGGGCCATCACCTGCCATCCCGGATTGCAGCTGATCACCATGCGATCAAGTTCCTTGAAGACGCGCACTTCACTCCTGTTGAGGAGCGGTTGAATAGTGAAGCTCGCACCCATGACGATCCGCAACTGGTCAGCAGGATCAGTCGGTTTCGGTGGCGCGGAAACAGGCTTCGGGGCAACCCATAGGCCGCTAAGAATGTCGCCCCCTCTGCGCTCTCTCGCCCAGCGCCTGCTATTGCTCTCCCTCCATGCCTGCCTCCGTTTCCTCGATAGGAGACGTTCCAAGGCCATACCAATGAAGACGCCAGCTAACGGAATGCAAATTAGCGAAAGAATTTGCTGCGTTTGCTCACTGAGCTGGAATGGCATGCCGGAAAGCTACCTCCGCGATGCAGATTATTATTCAGCGATGACTTATATCAGCAATCCGTGAAATGGTATGCGCATCGTCGACCTACTGGACGCATCGGACGACCGCCTTTCCACGCGCAGGGGATCGGGGCAATATAGGCCGTTGGTTTTCGCCTTCTGGAACACGGCGATGTTGGAAATCCCGGAAGATCGATGCGAGCGTCATCGCCTCTTCAAGGCGATCGACGATGCCTTCAAGGCCGGCGACTTCGACGGCCTCGGTCTAGCCTTGGGCGGCTCTTCCCGATGGTTCGACGAGCGCATGCCGTTTGAGTTCGGCCTTGGGCATCCGCTGGAATATGCGATCTATTGGAGCCCCGTCAGCTTCATCTCGATCTTGCTGGAGGCGGGCTCGGATCCGAATTATCAGGATCATGGCGGGTTTCCGTCCATCATTGCGGCGCTGTCCACCGATCGCGCCAATAGGCTGGACATCGTGCGGGTGCTGATCGAAGCTGGCGCCGACCCCAACATGCGGGGCGTCAACGACTGGACTCCGCTGCACTATTCGGTGGCCATCCGCAGTGTCGATGCGATCCGCCTGCTTTTGGCGGCGGGCGCCGACCCGGCGCTCGAAACCCGCATCGATGACTACAGGACCGCGATCGAGGAAGCCGAGATTGCCGGCTTTGAAGGCGGTGCTTCCTTGCTGCGCGATGCGATGGCTGGGCGCAACTGACGGACAGTGAGTTGAGGCGCTAAGAAACCAGCAAATGCCAGGTAGCCTCAAACCTTCTTCAACCCCGCCTTGAAGCGCTTGCCGTTGGCGACATAGTGCGCGGCCGAGCCGCGCAACCTTGCCACGGCCGCGTCGTCCAGCACCCTGATCGCCTTGGCCGGCGAGCCGACGATCAGCGAATTGTCCGGGAATTCCTTGCCCTCGGTAACCAGAGCACCGGCGCCGACCAGGCAATTCCTGCCGATTTTCGCGCCGTTCAGCACGATGGCGCCCATGCCGATCAGGCTGTTGTCGCCGATCGTGCAGCCATGCAGCAAGGCGCGGTGGCCGATCGTGCAGCCTTCGCCGATCGTCAGCGGAAAACCGGGATCGGTGTGCATGACCGTGTGTTCCTGCACGTTGGTGTCGGCACCGATGACGACGGGCTCATTGTCGCCGCGGATGACGGCGCCGAACCAGAAGCCGGCATTGCGTCCGACCCTGACGTCGCCGATCAGCGTCGCATCGGGCGCGATCCAGTTCGAGTCCGCATCGGCGAAGCTGGGCTCTGTTCCATCGATCGCATAAAGCGGCATTTCTGGTCTCCGAATCGTCTCAGCCTGGCAGCTCGGACCCTAGGAGACGGACCGACCATGAGGCAATGGCAAGCACGACGACGCCCAGCGCCAAGGTCCACGCAATTGCCGTGCAGCCGCAGGACATCAGCGCCAACGTTGAAATGCGGCGCTGACGCCGGGCATCGATGGCGTCGTTGACCAGCATGAACGGTCCCGCACAGGCCGTGGCGAGCAGCGAGCGCAAGACATGTGACGGCGACACATAGGGTTCGGTGAAGGCGACCTTGCGGCCCGACACCAGTTCCATGGCCGATCCGGCCAGCCCGCAGGCCGTCAACCCGACGGCAAAAGCAAAGAGTGTGAGTTCCAGCGGTCCCATCTTAACTTTCCGTTTACCATGAAATTGCACAGTCGTTCCATGCAGGCTGCAAGAGCCATGCCGTGCGATGTGTGCCGCCCGGGGACACTGCAGGCGGACGGGCGGCCCGAGAACCGAGGACTGAGATGAAGCAGGCAGCGCTCGCCAACGAACTCACCGTGGTCGATTCCAGGCTGATGAAGCGGGTGCTCTACGGGTTCGCGGTGCTCGCCCTGTTGTCGGTGGCGATCAGCCTTGCCGGCAAATGGTTCGGCCATTCGATCGCCATGGCCGGATACACCGACGACGCAACAGCCCACCAGGTGGTGATCGGCAACAATGTCATCACGGTCCCGGCCAATGCCATCCGTTTCGCCCAGGCCCGGCGCGACGGCATCGCCTCGCGGCTCGACCTCTATCTGCGCTATCCCCAGATGGACGGCTACAGCGAGGCCGCGCGGGATGATTTCAACCATACGGGGACAGCCAAAAGCATCGTCTTCCTGTCCTTCGAACAGCAGATGATGTCGCGTGACATGAGCGGCCGCTTCGCGCCGATCTACAGCGCGCTGATCACCCGACCCGGCACTGCCGGGCCTGGCGGCACGATGATTTATGGTTTCAACGAGAAATCAGGCTATCTGAACGAGGTGCTGGTTGTCGGCAATCGCCCCGGCAAAGAGCCGTTCGTGGCCCGTTGCCTGAGCGGGCCGAGTGCCGACCAATCGCTGGCGCCTTGCGAGCGCGACATCCAGGTCGGCGACGAACTCAGCCTCACCTATCGCTTCCCAAGGGAGTTTCTGGGCGATTGGCAGGCGCTCGACGCGGCAATCGCCACCGAAGCCGGGCGCGTTCTGAAGGCGGGACGTTAAGAACGCTTCAAGAGAACCGGCTGGCCGGCCGCATGAGCCGGCCGACCGCAAGATTTGCTGGCTCAGGCCAGATCGATGTCGAGAATCGCCATCGAAAAATTGTAGTCGCCGTCGTCCTCGTCCTTGAAGACGATGCCGAGGAATTCGTCGCCGACATAGACCTCGGCCGAATCGTCCTTGCGCGGCCGCGCCTTGACCTCAAGCTTGGGGTTTTGGAAGACGCGCTTGAAATAGGCGTCCAGCTTTCTGATTTCGTCCGGCTTCAACAGTCTTCTCCGATCATCGGGCTTGCTCGTTCGAACGCGCTTCTGGCACGTCGACAATGGCGATGTAAAGGCAAGCGGCCTGATTAAGGTCTGTTGATATTCACGTGAGGCCGGCCTGCAAATGGCGGTTTCCTGCGCTTCCCCGTTCTACCGCGTCGCGGTAGAACTGTGCTCACGTACCCAAACGTACGCTCCGCTCCGGTTCTCGGAACCCACCATTTTCGGCTCGGCCTGACCTGAATCTCAAAAGACCTTGGGCGAGAACAATCGCCCATGTCTGCCCACGGCCTCAGGCAGCGGACATATGACGATCAGATGTCGAAACTGACGACCTGATCCATCGTCTGCGACGGCAAAAGCTGGTCCATCTGGCGCGACGGCTGATCGCAGCCGGTCTCGCCGACGACGCGGGCCGGCACGCCGGCAACCGTCTTGTTGTGCGGTACGGGCGACAGCACCACCGAGCCTGCCGCGATCTTCGAGCAATGGCCGATTTCGATGTTGCCGAGGATCTTGGCGCCGGCGCCGATCAGCACGCCGTAGCGGATCTTGGGGTGGCGGTCGCCGCCGGCCTTGCCGGTGCCGCCCAGCGTCACGCCATGCAGGATCGACACGTCATCCTCGATGACCGCGGTCTCGCCGACCACGAGGCCGGTTGCGTGGTCGATGAAGATGCCCTTGCCAATGCGGGCGGCCGGGTTGATGTCGGTCTGGAAGACCGAGGACGAGCGGCTCTGCAGATAGAGCGCGAAATCCTTGCGCCCCTGGTTCCACAGCCAATGCGCCAGCCGATGCGTCTGGATGGCGTGGAACCCCTTGAAATAGAGCACCGGCATGATGAAGCGGTCGCAAGCCGGATCGCGATCGTAATAGGCCTGGATGTCGACACGTACCGTCGTCGGCCACTCCTTGTCGTCGGCCAGCATGGACTTGAAAGTCTGGCGGATGAGATCGGAGCCGATGTCCTGGTGCGCCAGCCGCTCGGCCAGCCGATGAATGACTGCTTCTTCCAGGCTGTCCTGGTTGAGGATGGTCGAATAGAGGAATGCAGCGAGCAGCGGGTCGCGGTTGACAGCCTCCATGGCCTCGTCGCGGATCGAACGCCAGATCGGATCGACCGGCTTCAATGCGCTGTGTCGGGAAATGCTGATGCTGTTCATCGCCGTCTCGTCCTGCGTCCTGCCTGGCTTGCCTGTTGTGCTTGCCTGCTGCCTGGCCGCACATATAAGCCAGATCATAGCACGATTGAACTCAATTTTCCTTAGTGCCTTGTCAAATGGATTTGGTTCGCGGGAATTCAAGCAGCCATGGAAAACGAACCCTTGATCGACGACGCGCTGAAAAGCGAGCTCTCAGGGCTCTACCGGGCACAAGGCCGCCACTACCACAACCTTGCCCATATCGAAGCGATGCTGGCGCTGGCTGGCGACTATCGAAGGTTGCTGGCCGATCCAGAGGCGATCGAAGCGGCGATCTGGTTCCACGATGCCGTCTATGACAGCAAGGCCAAGGACAATGAGGCGCAAAGTGCCGCCCTTGCCGAAAAAAAGCTGGCGGGCCGCGCAGATCCTTCACGTATCAACCGCATCTCGGCAATGATCGTCGCCACCGCCACGCACCAGGTGCCGCCGTTCGACGACGCGACGGCCACACGGGACGCAAGTCTTTTCCTGGATATGGACCTGTCGATCCTGGGTGCCGCACCGGACGCCTTCGACGCCTATGAGCGCGCCGTGCGGCGCGAGTACCACTGGGTGGAGGAGCCGATGTGGCGAGCCGGACGCAGTGCGGTCTTGAAGAGTTTCCTCGCCCGCCCGCATATCTTCCACACGCAAGAGTTTCGCCAGCGCTTCGAACCGCAGGCCCGGGAAAACATCGCGCGATCGCTGGCGGCCCTTGCAAACGGCTAAGGACAATCAGGATAGGCGCCTATCACGATGCCAAGCAGCCTCGTCCCCGACTACGGCACTGCTTCTCGCTGCCCGGGCCCTCCGCTCAGAGCGGATTTTCGGCATAGAACTCCAGCACGCGCTGCTTGAAGGTCTTGTCCCCGACGGCAAGCATATGATCGCGGCCCTCGATGTGGAAGGCCCTGGCGTTCGGCATCAACGCTGCAAGCTCATCGGGCGAGCCGCCTATGTCGTCGGTCGTGCCGACTGCGACCAGCGTCGGCTGGGCGATGCGGGCAACATCCTGCTCGCTCAGCAATTCGCGCGATTTGGCGATGCAAGCCGCCAAGGCACGGCGATCGCTGCGGGTCTGGTCGGCGAAGGCGCGAAACGACCGGCCGCGCGGATGGCTGGTCGCGGCCGGATCTTCGGCAAGCAGCGCGTCGGCAATCGGATCCCAATCGCCGACACCGTCGATCATGCCGATGCCGAGGCCGCCGAAGACCAGCGTCGCCACCTTGTCCGGATCGGACAGCGCCATGAACGCCGCGATGCGCGCGCCCATCGAATAACCCATGACGTGGGCGCGCTCGATGCCGAGATGGTCGAGCAAGGCAGTGGCATCGGAGGCCATCTTGACCGGCGTATAGTCGGCCTCATCATAGCTCTTGGACGACGCGCCGTGGCCGCGATTGTCAAAGGCGATGGCGCGGTAACCGGCATCGTTCAGCGTCTTGAACCAGCCGGGCGACACCCAGTTGACATAGTGGCTCGAAGCGAAGCCGTGGATCATCAGCACCGGATCGCCCTCGCCCGATTCCGGCTGGCGCTCGAGGAAAGCAAGATCGAAGCCGTCATGGGTGAAAAACTGCATCAGCGACCCCGCTTGCGCACTCAACCGCCACCGCCATTGGGTGCATCGCCATTGTCGGCCGGCGGCATGCCGGGGCCGGACACCGTGCCCACCGCCGGATGGCGCAAAAGGTCGCCATACTCGATGCCGTTCCTGGCGGCAGTGCCGGCCTTGAGCTCGAGCACGAAACGCACCGGTACACCAGGCGAAATGACGGCGTCTGATTGCGGCTCGCCGTGCTTGACCGCCCGGATCTTGCCATCCTGGCCGACAAAAATCAGATCAAGCGGCATCGGGGTGTTGTGCATCCAGAAGCCAACCTGCTGCTGGACCTCGAAGACGAACAGCATGCCGTGGTTGTCCGCCATATCCTGGCGATACATCAAGCCAGCCTCGCGCTCCGCGGCGGTGTCGGCGACTTCGATGGAGAAAGAGCGATCACCGCCTTTCGTCACCACGACCAATGGCGCTGGATCGGCCGGAAGGATCATTGCCCGGCTGTCCGCCGAGGTTGGCTTTTCGGAATAGAAGTAACCACCGGCGGCGGCGACGAAGGCAATCGCGCACATCGCGCCCGCGGTCAGCCAGTTCCTGTAAGCCATTCGAGATCCTCGGCCGGAAACGCCCTAGTGCGAGACCGGCAAGGTCCCCATATCGGGGTGAATTTCGGCGGCCATAAGGCCTTTGTCGCCGCGCCCGAAACGAACCAGCACGACCTGTCCGGGCCGAAGCTCGGTGACACCGTAACGGCGCAAGGTCTCCATATGGACGAAGATGTCCTCGGTACCCTCGCCGCGGGTGAGAAAACCAAACCCCTTGGTGCGGTTGAACCATTTCACCAAGGCGCGTTCGAGACCGCTCTCCGGCGTCACAGCGACATGGGTGCGCTGCTCCTGCATCTCGGCCGGGTGGACCGCGGTGGTGACATCCATGGAGAGCACACGGAAGGCCTGCAATCCGCGCTCGCCATGCTTGACGAGGCAGACCACGCGTGCGCCTTCCAGCGCCGTCTGAAAGCCGTCTCTTCGAAGACATGTCACATGAAGGAGGATGTCGCCCGAGATGCCGTCATCCGGGAGGATGAAACCATAACCCTTGGCCACATCGAACCACTTGATGGCGCCGGCTACTTCGAGCAGATCAGAAGCGTCGCCGCCTTCGTCACGCTGCAAGGCGTCGCCAAGGGTTCCGTCCCGCCCCATGAAAGAGGCCTTTTCCCCCATAAGAATGCCCCCTCTTTTCAAGAACACCGCAACTGATTCTTGCCAACAGATTAACACTGCGGCTTCCGGTGTGTGCAAGACCTGCCGTGCCTTTTTTCACGGTTCATTGGGGCAATACCGGATTTGTTCTTTGCCGGCATTGCGCACCGCCGCACGATTGCCCTTTGACAGGGCCGACCCTATGTTGCGCCGCAACGCAATTTATCGAGGAAATCACATGCGCTATCTGCACACTATGATCCGCGTCGCCGACGTCGATGCCTCGCTCGACTTCTACTGCAATAAGCTCGGCCTCAAGGAAGTACGCCGCTACGAAAACGAGCAGGGCCGCTTCACGCTGATCTTCCTCGCCGCACCGGAAGACGAGGAGAGCGGCATCAATGAAAAGGCACCGCTGGTCGAACTGACCTACAATTGGGATCCCGAAGACTACAAGGGCGGGCGCAATTTCGGCCACCTCGCCTACGAGGTCGACGACATCTACGCCACCTGCCAGCATCTGATGGACAATGGCGTCATCATCAACCGGCCGCCGCGCGACGGTAACATGGCTTTCGTCAAGTCGCCGGACGGCATCTCGATCGAGCTTTTGCAGAAAGGCCCGGCCAAGGCCAAGGCTGAGCCTTGGGCTTCGATGGCGAACACCGGAAGCTGGTAGCCGATCACGCTGTCTTGAGCGGACAATGCCAGGCTGACGGCCCCGCTACCGTTTGGTTTTTCAGGGGCGGCGCCTATCTGTCTGGCTGAGGCGCCAGGCTTGGGCCGGCGCCCAGCCATGCAAAAGGGCGCTTGCCCAGGAGAATTCATGCCGACCAGCCATGCCGACGTCGCCACCGAACATGCCAGCCGCTACCTGCAGCAGTTGTGCAAGCACTGGGCACACAAATTCCCGGTCGAGTTCGATCCCACCCATGGCACCATCGATCTCTCAATAGGCCGTACCGTCATGGCTGCCGATGCCGCAGCGCTGCATATCACGGTGTCGACTGAAGAAGCAGGATCGATCGAGCGCCTGGAAAGCGTTGTCGCCGATCACATCAAGCGCTTTGCTTTCCGCGAAGAACTGACTTTCGACTGGAAGCCAACTCCCGCCTAGCCGGCGAACTACTTCTCACCGGCGTGTGCGGCCATCTCCAGCAGCGCCTGCACCGAGCGCCAATTGCGCGCGGTACCCGGCACTTTCAGCGTGCGCGGGATCAGCCCGGCAAACACCGATTTGCCCAGCCCATTCGGTGCGCTGAGGTAGAGCACATCGCCCTTGATCTCGAAGCGTTCGGGGCCGGTGCACTTTTCGGTCAGCCGCGCCACCTCATCGGCGGTCGGCTCGCGTTCCAGCACATAGGCGTGCAGCTTCGTGTGGTCCGCGGCAATTTCCGGATAGGGATTTTCGCGCACCAGCTTCTCGAACCAGGAGAGATCGCGCACCATGATGCGCGAATGGAACCCCCATTTCTTCTCGAAGGCTGCTTCGAGCAGTTTCGCCAGTGCCGCCGCGTCGCCTTTCTTCGCCCGGAACACGGCATTGCCGCTCTGCACGTAGGTGGCGACGTCGGAAAAGCCGAGGCCCTCGAAGAACGACCGCAGCTCCGCCATCTTGACGATGCGGTTGCCGCCGACATTGATGCCGGAAAACAGCGCGACGAAGATTTTTCCCGGATCAATCATCCGATCGCTCATATGATGAACCCGGCCAGTGTCTCGTTGTCGGTGATGTCCTGATACTGAACGCCCTCGGCCTCGAACTTCGCCTTGAGCCGATCGAAATTGCGACGGTCCCTGGTTTCGATGCCGATCAGCACCGAACCAAAATTGCGCGCCGATTTCTTCAGATATTCGAAACGGGCGATGTCGTCGTCGGGTCCGAGCAGTTCGAGGAAATCGCGCAGCGCGCCCGGCCGCTGCGGAAAACGGATGATGAAGTATTTCTTCAGACCCTCGAAGCGCAACGCCCGTTCCTTGACGTCCGGCAGCCGCTCGAAATCGAAATTGCCGCCCGAAACCACGGCAACGATGGTCTTGCCCCTGATCTCCTTCTTGGAGAAATCCTTGAGCGCATCGATCGCCAGCGCGCCGGCCGGCTCCAGCACGACGCCTTCGACATTGAGCATCTCGATCATGGTGGCGCAGAGCCTGTTTTCCGGGATTAGCCGCACCGTGTCGGCCGGAAAATCCTTGAGATGACGCAACGGCTCGCGGCCGATCTCGGCCACCGCGGCGCCATCGACGAAATTGTCGACCTTGGCGAGCTTGAGCCGTTTCCCCGCCGCGAGGCTCTCGCGCAGGCTCGGCGCGCCTGCCGGTTCGCAGAAGACGAAGCGTGCTTCCCTGCCCTGATCGGCGAAATAGTGGGTGACGCCCGCGGCAAGTCCGCCACCGCCGACCGGCAGCATGACGATATCGGGCATGCGGGCGCCCGGCATCTGGTCCGCGATCTCGTAGGCGACGGTTGCCTGGCCCTCGATGATGTCCTTGTGATCGAAAGGCGGCACCATATGGGCGCCGGAACTGTCGGTGAATTCCAGGGCAGCGCGATAGCAATCGTCGAAGAAATCGCCGACCAGTCTGATCTCGATGAAATCGCCGCCGAACAGCCTGGTCTTGTCGATCTTCTGCTGCGGCGTCGTCACCGGCATGAACACGACGCCTCGCCTGCCGAAATGGCGGCAGACGAAAGCAAAGCCCTGCGCGTGGTTGCCGGCGGACGCGCAGACGAACAGTTCGGCCTCGTTGCCGGCCGCCAGTGTCTTGCGGAAGAAATTGAAGGCGCCGCGGATCTTGTAGGAGCGGACCGGCGACAGATCCTCGCGCTTCAACAGCACCCGCGCACCGGTCTTTTTCGACAGATAGTCGTTTTCCTGTAGCGGCGTTTCAGGGAAGATCTGGCGGATCGCGGCGGCAGCGGCAGCAACGCGGGAAGAGAAACTGTTCATCGGAAACCACCCCTGGGGAAAATCACCTTGCGTTGCATGCTGTCCGCGGATCTCTATCATTAATCGGGTCGCGAACGTTCGGTTGTTGAGCGCCATGACCAGGTGCGGCGCGAGCCCGCCTATCACATATCCGGCTCCCCAGCGCCATCGTCCATCATTTACGTCCTTCCGGGGGAAATTTTGCGAAATATTTTCAGCTACTTGCGGGTGCATTCTCATGCCCCCTCGCATCGGGCGGTATGAAATCGCTATCTCCGCGGGGATTGGAGGGCCGGCGGCGACGCCGCTCATTGCGCACATCACGCAGCCGTTTCCCGCCATTTTGGCTTTCGCGCAACACTGCGATGGCCGCAGCGGGGCGCCGATCACATTTCGACTCGACAGGACTTAGTTCTGCCGCACTCTGCCTGTCCGGGAGGTATCGTGAGGATAGACAGGCCTTTCGGCCGGAGTTGGAAATTCAGGCGTGCCTTTGAAGAAGATTTTTACCGTTGTCCTGGCCTTGTTCGTCGCCGGCTGCGCCGGCCAGCAAACACAGGAATTGCTTGGCAGCGCCATGGTGTCGGCGCCGGTGACGGAGATCGCCGGCAACCACTCGATCTTCATCGCCACGACGCGCAAGAAATCCGACGATCCCAACAAGGTTTTCGACGGCGAACGGTCGGCGACGCTGAACTATGCCCGCGTCAACGTCACCGTTCCGGGGCTTCACAAGACCGGCCAGATCGAGCGCCGCTCGCGCGGCAAGTCGGACGACCCGGCCAAATATTTCATGGCCTCCGAGGTCGTCGGCTACGACACGCAGCCGAAATTCTCCAGCGCGCTCAACGCCGACATCGCGGCGCGCGGCGGCCGCGTCATGGTCTTCGTGCATGGCTACAACACCGGCTTCGATGCCGCCGTCTATCGCCTGACCCAGATCGTCCATGATTCCGGCTATCCCGGCACGCCCGTGCTGTTTTCCTGGGCATCGGGCGCCAGGACCACCGACTATGTCTATGACAAGGAAAGCGCCAGCGCTGCCCGCGACCAACTGGAAGTGACGCTCAGGATGCTGGAGCAGTCCGGCGCGCGGCGCATCGACATCGTCGCACATTCGCTCGGAACCTGGGTCACCATGGAAACGCTGCGCCAGATGGCCATCACCGGCGATCGCGATCTCGGCGGCAAGCTCGGCGACGTGGTGCTGGCTTCGCCCGACATCGATGTCGACGTGTTCAAGAGCCAGATGCGGCGCTATGGCAAGCCCGACAAGCCGTTCATCCTGCTGTTGTCGGACGACGACCGTGCGCTGCGGCTCTCCGGCCTGATCGCCGGTTCACGGCCGCGTGTCGGCGACTACAAGGATGCCGCCGATCTTGCCTCTTATGGCGTGACGGTCGTCGACCTGTCCAAGGTCAAGGGATCGGATAGCTTCAACCATACGAAGTTCGCCGACAATCCGACGCTGGTGAAGATGATCGGCCAGCGGCTGCGCGAGGATGACGGCTTTGCCAGCGACCGTGATGTCACCGACCGCATCAGCCTGCTTGGCCAATAGGTGCGGTCTCGCGGCCATGCCTGCCCGGCATCGCGGACGTATGGATTCACTTTGAACTGGACCGCGCCGGTCGCTGGCCTTATCGGAATAGCCAGCGACGTCACGCGTTTGACGTCCCCTTTTGCGGGAGCCTGCGTGTGACCGTGCGTTCGAAGAGCTACCTCGTCGTTGCATTGGCGCTCGCTGTCACCGGCTGCGCTGGCGGGAAAACGCACGACCTGCTCAACAGGACGACGGTCTCGGTGCCCGCATCCGACATCGCGGCCACGCATGAAATCTTCGTCGCCACCACCCGCCAGAGGGCAACAAAAGAGCCGCGACAGGTTTACGACGGCGATCGCTCGCTGACCACCAGCTTTGCCCGTGTCGACGTCACCGTTCCCAAAAGCCATCAGGTCGGCGCCATCGAGCGGGCCAAGGGATCGGCAAACAGCAATCCTGCCAAGGATTTTACCGCCAAGGACGTCACTTTCTATGAGGGCGCGCCCCAGTTCGCCAAAGCGGTCGGCGCCGACATTTCCATGCGCGGCGACCGTGCGCTGGTTTTCGTGCACGGCTTCAACAACGGTTTTGACGACGGCATCTACCGGCTGACGCAGATCGCCCACGACACCAAATATCCCGGCACCCCGGTGCTGTTCTCCTGGGCTTCGAGCGGCAAGACCACGGGTTACATCTACGACAAGGAAAGCGCCAACGCAGCGCGCGACGACCTCGAGGCGACGCTCCGGATGCTGGCCAAGACAAAGGTCAAGAGCATCGACATCATCGCCCATTCGATGGGAACCTGGGTGACCATGGAGGCGCTGCGCCAGCTTGCCATCACCGGCGACCGGGATCTCGGCGGCAAGCTGGGCTATGTCATCCTGGCCTCGCCCGACATCGATGTCGACGTCTTCAAGAAGCAGATGATCCGCTACGGCAAACCCGACAAGCCGTTCGCCATCCTCCTCTCTGCGGATGACCGGGCTCTCAAGCTCTCGTCCCTGATCTCGGGCGACAAGCCGCGCGTCGGCGACTACGGCAACGCTGCAGACCTCGCCAGCTATGGCGTGTCGGTGGTCGATCTTTCCCAGGCCAAGGGCGGCGACCGCCTCAACCACGCCAAATTCGCCGACAACCCGATGCTGGTGCAACTGCTCGGCGACCGGCTGCGGGCGCCGGCGGGCCTCGCCTCGGACGAACCCGACCCGACACAGCTCAAAAATCTCGGCCAGGGCCTCGGCAAGGCCGTCGGCTCGGTCGCAGAGATCGTCATCACCACGCCGTTCAAGGTGCTGACCATCGCCACCGGCGGGTGAGCCGGCGGGCGGCATTGGCCCTAGGATTGTTGAGATTCGAGAACCGGAGCGGAGCGTACTTAAGTACGTGAGCACCGGAAGCGCAGAAAATCGCTACTTGCAGGCCGGCATGGCCTGAATAGCAACAATCCTAGACGAACAGATCGACCTTCTGGAATGTCGTCACATCGATCAGGCCGACGTCCGAAATCCTGAGCTCCGGAATGACGACCAGCGCCAGCAGCGAGTGCTGCATGTAGGCGTTGTTCAGCGAACAGCCCATCTTGCGCATCGCCTCGGTGAGCTTCTCGGCCTTGGCCGCGACGATTTCCGCCCGTTCGTCCGACATCAGGCCTGCGATCGGCATTTCGACCAGCGCCAGTTCCTTGCCCTTGGAGAACAGCACGACGCCGCCACCGACCGCGCCCAGACGGTTTACCGCCAGCGCCATGTCCTGCTTGTTGGTGCCGACGCAGATGATGTGGTGGGCGTCATGCGCTACGCTGGACGCCATGGCGCAGTCGCCCATATAGCCGAAGCCCGAAACGAAGGCGTTGGTGACGCCGCCCGTGCCCCTGTGACGCTCGACCAGCGCGATCTGGCAGATGTCGTTGCGGCGGTCCATTGCGACCAGCCCGTCCTCGACCGGCAGATCGGCCTCCAGCGCGCGCGTCGGCGCCTGGTTCTCGATGACGCCGATGACACGCACCCGAACCTCGTTGGCGCCCTTGGGGGCGGCGATATCGAAGTCGTCGCCCTTCAACTTCTTGCCGAGCTTGACGGTGTTCTTCGCCGTCCGGGGGTAATCATAGGCCGGAATGTCGATTTCGAGCTTGCCGCCCTTGGCCACCCTGACGCCGCGTGCATAGACCTCGTCGATGGTCATTGCGGCGAGGTCCGAGACGATCAGCAGGTCGGCCAGCCGGCCCGGCGCGATCGAGCCGATCTCGCGCTCCAGTTTGAAATGCTGGGCGGTGTTGAGCGTCGCCATCTGGATCGCCGTCACCGGCTTCAATCCCTGTTGGATGGCGTGGCGCACCACGCGGTCCATATGGCCCTCCTGGACCAGCGTGCCGGAATGGCTGTCGTCGGTGCACAGGATGAAGTTGCGCGGGTCGATGCCGCTCTCCGTCACCGCCTTGATCTGCGAGGCGACGTCGTACCAGGCCGAGCCCAGCCGCAGCATCGCCTTCATGCCCTGGCGCACGCGGGCGATGGCGTCCTCGGCGCGCGTGCCCTCATGATCGTCCTCGGGGCCGCCGGCGACGTAGCCATGGAACGGCAGGCCGAGATCGCGCGAGGCATAATGCCCGCCGACCGTCTTGCCTGCATGAACCGTCGCCGCGATCTCGCCCGACATCACCGGATCGTTGGCGACGACGCCGGGAAAGTTCATCACTTCGCCCAGGCCGATAATGTTCTCCCAGGTCATCGCTTCCGCGACATCGGCGACCGTCAGCTCGGCGCCGGCATGTTCCAGCCCCGGCGCCGAAGGCACGCAGGACGGCATCTGCACATGCACGTTGATGGGCATGGCGACCGCTTCGTCATGCATCAGCCGCACGCCGGGCAGACCCAGAACATTGGCGATTTCGTGCGGGTCGATGAACATCGAGGTGGTGCCGTGCGGAATGACGGCCCGGCAGAACTCGGTCACCGTCACCATGCCGCTCTCGACATGCATATGCGCGTCGCAGAGGCCGGGCACCAGATAACGCCCGCCGGCATCGACCACCTTGGTGCCCTGGCCGATTGCATGGCTGGCATTCGGCCCGCAATAGGCAAAGCGCCCGCCGGCAATGGCGATGTCGGTGCCGGCGATGATCTCGCCCGAATGAACGTTCACCCAGCGGCCGTTGCGCACGACCATGTCAGCGGGTTTGCGCCCCACGGCGACATCGACCAGATGTGTCGCCATCTCGGTCCACGGTCTGGGTTTTGCGGGCGTTGCTTTCGTCATTGGCGATTCCTCGGTTGCCGCCAGTCTCGCAAATGTCGGCGGGCGCCGCCAGAGCCGTCGGTCCGACATACCGCGTCAGGGCGAGCTTGTTGACTAATCCGGCTGGAAGGCGATGCTGACCGCGAACCGAACCATATGAGGGAAGACATGACCCGTTTTTGGAAAGCGTTCGCCATCGTTATCCTGTTCGCAGCGTCGACCACTTCTGCCGTGGCCGAGGAGCGTTGGCAGACCTTGCCGGAACCAGCGGCCATGCCCAAACCCGATCAGAGCGGATACGCGCCGGTGAACGGCATCCAGATGTACTACGCCGTTTTCGGCGCGGGCGATCCGGTGCTGCTCATCCACGGCGGCCTCGGCCACGGCGACATCTGGGCCAGCCAGGTGGCCACGCTTTCCAAGACGCACAAGGTGATCGTCGCCGACAGCCGTGGCCACGGCCGCTCCACCCGCACCGAGCAGCCCTATGGCTACGACTTGATGGCGTCGGACTATCTGGCGCTGCTCGACCACCTGAAGATCGACAAGACCGCGCTTGTCGGCTGGAGCGATGGCGGCATCATTGGTATCGACATCGCACTGCATCATCCGGAGCGGCTGACAAGGCTGTTCGCGCAAGCCGCCAACGTAACCACCGACGGCCTTGATCCGGGCGTGATGACCAACAAGACCTTTACCGCCTACATCGACCGCTCCGGCCGCGACTACAAGAAGATGTCGAAAACACCGGACCAGTATGACGCCTTCGTGGCGCAGATGAGCCACATGTGGGAGAGCGAGCCGGCGTGGAGCAAGGAACAGCTTGCCGAGATAATCACGCCGACGGCGATCGTTGCCGGCGACCACGATGAGGCGATCAAGCGCGAACACACCGACTATATCGCCTCCGCCATCCCAGGTGCGAAGCTGATCATCCTGCCCAACGCCAGTCATTTCGCCATGCTGCAAGCGCCGGATGAATATAGCCGGGCTGTGCTGGACTTCATCGATGCCAAATAGAGGATTCTGTACGGCGACAGGGGGATTGCGATTGCGGCGAATGCGGTTATCCTTCTGACGAGGATCTTTCTGAACCGTCATTTCGGGGAGTTCGATGCGTCGACTGATGGTCGCTAGTGCCGGTTTCCTTGCCGTTCTGGCCGTGCCGGCTTTTGCAGCCGACCCGGCGGTCGACGTGCCGATGACCGCGCCCGGATTCGACTGGACGGGCTATTACGCTGGTCTGCAGGCCGGCTATGGCTGGGGCCAATCCGATATATCGGTGACAGAAGGTGCGCCGTTTTCCATCGCGCCCGACATTGACGGCGGTTTTGTCGGCGGCCACGTCGCCGGCCTGTGGCAATTCGACCAGGCGGTGCTCGGCGCCGAGGCGGATCTCAACTATTCCTCGGTCGGCGGCACGACGGTATCGGCGCTGGGAAGCACATTCGGCACCGACATCAAGTGGTTCGGGTCGGTCAACGCCAAGGCGGGTTACGCCATGGACCGCCTGCTGGTCTACGGCATTGGCGGCGTCGCCTTTGCCGGCATCGAAACATCGCAAGTCGCGGGTCCGGCGTTCGACAGCACGCGCACGAATGTCGGCTGGACCGTGGGTGCCGGCGTCGACTACGCGCTGACCGACAAGTTCGTCGTCGGCGCGCAGTATCGCTACTATGATTTCGGCTCCGAGCACTACGAGGTGGCAGAACCCTTTAACGATCGCGATCAGAACGTGAAGCTGAATACGGTCGGGATCAATTTGAGCTACAAGTTCTGACCAGGCCCACAATCGCGACGCTGCCGGCCCAGGCGACCACTTGAGGGGCTCTCTTCATGGAAGGGTGGCCGACGCTCCCAGTGGGCGGGGGGAATGGGTTGGGCCTGAGAGGCGCCGGCCTTGGCGGATCAAATCCACCACAAGGCATCCTACCACTACCCGCCGCGCCGATAATTCCGTGATCGCGCCAGTATCATCAAGCCGCCCGGTCTGTTTGCACGTTCGGCGAACGCTCAACAACACGACTTGACGGCCTGTGTCTGGCGTCTGAAAAGGGCTGGCCTGCGGACGTGGCGGAATTGGTAGACGCAAGGGACTTAAAACACTTCTCTCGCGCATACCTGCGGCTCGTCAGTTCTGCTGTTCTTCGGCCGCTTCGTTTTCGATGGCCGCGCGCCGAACTACCTCGGGAGACACATGCATGATGGTAATATCGAAAGTCCGATACGCCTCATCTGGCGTGATGCCGCTTTCGATTTCCGCCTTCGTCATGCCGTCCTTCAGTTGCTCGTTGCGCAGTTTAGTCAAGATTGATCCAAGCCCATGGTGATGGCCGAAACTCGGCGCGATGTATTCGCCTGAGGGCGTCCAGCCGCCGAAGTGCATCGCAACATGCACATCGTGGAGTTCCTCCGGATCAGACCTGCTAATCCTGACTAGCTCTTTGATGAGCTCGTCAATTGCAGCTTTGGTCATGTATGCGGTTACCCCCATGACATCCAATCGCAGCGCCAAGCTGTGCGGTCCGGCCGACATCTTTTTCGCTGGTTTTTTCGTTGGTCGCCTAGCCATGCTTAAATTGCCTCTGTTCCGTGATGCGTTCGATCCTTTGGGAAGCATGGTGCGGGCGGCGGGACTTGAACCCGCATGGCCGAAGCCTCCGGATTTTAAGTCCGGTGTGTATACCAATTTCACCACGCCCGCGTACGCCGCAGACTTAGGCGGCGCCGACTTATTTGGAAAGCGAAAAAGGCATTTCCCACATACGGTAACCCAGTGGGAATTGAGTGGGAAACTCCCACACTTCGAGGGACGATGTGGGAGGGCTAGACGCTCAGAACCCTTGGCCAGCAACAAACCAAGCAATCGCGCAAGGGACTTAAAATCCCTCGATCTCTGATCGTACGGGTTCGATTCCCGTCGTCCGCACCACCCTTCGCTCTTCGAGCTTCGGGTGGCAGGCCACCTGAAGCTCGGCAGGTTCGTTCAGGTGCACCAATTTCACCGGCTACCGCTTTGTTGGCATCTCTACGCCTCGAACACTTTCTCAGTGAACCATTCCGCCAACCTGGCAAGCTCCGGCCCCAGCACGCGATCGGCGCCGACAGGCGGCACGATAGCTCTGATTTGATCGACGAAGGAACGCAGTGCCGGCGGCGGCGTCCGTTCGGTGACGTGCAGCGCCTGCGAGGCGATCATTGCCAGCATCGCCATGGCGGCATCGACGCAGCGGCCGGCGGTCGCTTCCTTGGTCCATGCGAAGAACGCCGTCGTGGCGACGTCGTCCTGCCCCGCGCCAGCCGATTCCGTGCCCGGAATGAAGGTACGTTGCGCCGCCAGCTTGGCCTGTTCGAGATAGCCGGTGATCGCCATCGGCACATAGCCGACATTGCCATGGCCATCGCTGTCGGCTGAGTGACGTCCGGTCATCAGCAGATCCGGCAGCAGCGACACCTTGCCGTTCAGAAGCTTCGAGGCGTGGCGGTCGCAGAGCAGGCAGATGTCGGCCCATATCGCCGCCAGATCGTCCAGCGCCGGCGTTGCCATCGCATTGTGATAGCCGCCGGTCGAGATGCAGCGGCCGAGCCGATGTGCATCGTCGGGCGGGATGTAGACGGGATTGTCCGATATCGAGGCCAGCGACACATTGGCCGCCCGCTCGGCCGTCGCCAGCGCACGATGCGCCTGGCCGAGGACGCGCGGCACGATGCGGTAGCTGACCGGCGCCTGATAGTTGCGTCGCCCATCGCCGGCGCCAACCAGAAACTCCCGCAATCCCTGCAGGGCAGCCGTTTCATGCTCATCGCCCCAGAGCGTGTCGAGCGCCGCGTCATAGTGCTCGAGCGGCGCGCGAAACGCTTCGATCGACAGCGCGAACACTTTTTGCGCCATGCGGATGCGGCGGCGCCCCGCGAGCGCTGCGTCGGCCACCAAAGCGGCGGCGCAGGGCGAGCCGTTGATGAGCGAGCCGCGTTCCTTGACCTCGAGGTCGAAGCGCGTCGAAAGTTCTGCAAACAAGGGATAGAGCGCCAGGATCTCACCGGCGCCGCCCTGGCCGGAGGCCGGCACGACAGGCATCGGCCCACCGTCGAGCATCGCGGCCACGGCAAGCGCGATGCGCGGCGTGGTGGCGGCGTTGCCCTCGATGAAATTTGTCAGACGGGCAAGCACGATCGCCCTGACCACGCGATCCGGCAAGGGATCGCCGAACGAGGTGGCGGCGGCAAACGCCTTGATGCGCGCATGGCGATCACGCTCGTCAGGTTCGAGCTTTCGGCTTGCCAATTCCCCCATGGCGGTTGTGACGCCATAGATGACCGGTGGCGGATCGGATTCAATCAGCTTCAGAAACGAGGCGCGGCATTCGGCGATGCGCTGCAAGGCCTTCTCGCTGATCTCCACCGTGTCCTTCTTCCAGGCGACGCGGAAGACAGTGTCGAGGTTGATGTCGTCACGCGTCGACAGGCTAACTGGCATGCTTCACACCATCGGAAATAAGGGACCTAGTAGAGTGGTTCCTCGAACAGCGTCTTGTCGCCGTCGACCAGCGCCTTGATCTGCGCGGTGCCGTCGCCGGCAAGCGCAAGACGGATGCCGAATGGCCGCACCCGCATGTCGTTCTGGATCGCCATCCCCTCGCCTTCCGGCAGATAGAAGCGCTCGATGCCATAGTCCGGCGCGATGGTCGCCTCTTCGCCGCGAAGGTCCCAGCCTTCGGCGATGTGGCCTAGAATATCGGCCTCGTCGGCGGTTGCCATCGTTGGCGCCTTGCCGAACCAGGCGGCCGTCGGCTGCCAATAGCCGTCGGCGCCCTTCTTCAGGCGCACCACAATCGACGTATCGTCGCTTGAAAATTTGTCGGGCGGAATGTTGGCGATCATTTTCACCGGTATGCGTGAAATCTCGTAGCCCAGGATAATATAGTCGCCGCGCAGGAGGTCGCGCGGATCGACGGGTTCGACCTTCAGCAGCACTTCCTTGCCGTTGCGCAGGATCGCCGCCCGGCCGGCGATGATCCAGCTCAGGAAGCCTATCTGGACGAGCGCCACCACCAGCGCCGAGATGACAAGCCTTTTCCCGGTGATCATGCCGTGGCTCCCTTGGCGTCTGGGCCCTTCATGCGTTTTTCCACGCGGATGATGACAACCGCGAGGATGCCGAGCAGCACCGCGGCGGCCAGGAAGAAACCGGCCGTATCGAGCATCGATTGCAGGGTCACGACATAGATGATGGCGAGTTCGAAGGCGAAGCCGAGATAGGCAAGCCAGCGTAGCCCACGGTGCCCCCGTCCTGCCAGCACGATCGCGGCGACAACACCGGCCAGCGCGATCGCCGAAGCGAGGGCAAAACCGCTGTTGTAGGTGCTCTCGTCGGCGAGTTCGAACTGGATCATTGCGAGGCCGGTGAGGAAGCCGAGCAGCGCGTGCAAGGGCAAGCGGCCGCCGAGTTGCACGACCCGGTCGACCGGGCCAGGCGCGAAGACCGAGGCCGCGAACAGCAGCGCCGAGGCGACGACCAGCGGGATCGCCACCTGCAGCGTGTCGTGGTTGGTGACCAGCAGCATGAGATAGAACAGCACCGACAGGATAATCAGGTGGCGCGCCGCCTGGCTGCGGGTCCAGAACGAGACGGCAAACAGCACGATCGCCATCATGACGAAGCCGTGCGGAAAATCGCTGCGGCTGTAATAGTCGAAGCCTTTGAGGAACAGCCAGGCATCGGCGATGCCGACCGAAGCCACCGTCAGCGGGTTCGATCGCAGCGCAACCGCCGCCAGCGCCGTGCCGGCGCCCCAGGTCACCAGAGCCGAGGCCTCGTCGCCCGAGAGATGATACATCTGGCCGATCAGCGCGATCGAGCCGCCGAAAGCCGCGGCCGCCACGATCCACAGCGCTTCCCCGATTGCCGCATGGTCGCGGGCCTTCAGCACCGCGCCGCCGACATAGCCGCCAAGGATGACGGCAAACAGCGCCGCCACGCGCGCCAGCCTCGGGATCGCGTCCCAATTGGCGGCGACGAAAATCAGGATGGCAGCGCCGAACAGCAAGGCGGCCATCATAGCCAGGATCGAGCCGAAGCTCAGCGACTTGCGCTCGTTGGCCTCGACATCGCGCGCCAGCGAATCGGCCGTCGCGGGGTCGATCATGCCGGCCTGCTGCCAGCGCGCGATATCCGCCCTGACCCGCGACGAATAGCTCGCCATGCTGCTTCTCCCCCAGTTTGGTCTTTTTTGCAGCCGATCCGGTCAAGCCGTTGGCGCTAAGGCATTTTCCGATTCGGGTTTCTTTGTGTCAGGTCCGTGAACGCGCGTTAATGCTGCATTGCACAATTTGCATTGCTGCCATGCAGCCATAGCGCTTTTAAATCGATATGGGTCCGCCTATTTATAGTTCGTACACAAACGGAATGATCCGCAAGAAAGACGAAACGAGAACTACCATGAACCTGATCCGCAACTACCGCAACTGGCGCCGCTACAGGGACACCGTGTCCGAGCTGAGCCGCCTGAGCAACCGTGAACTGACCGACCTCGGCATCAGCCGCAGCGACATTCCTTACGTCGCTCGCAAGGCGGTCTAATTCTTCGGACCGCGAATGGTCCGAACCAGTTTTGAAAAAGAGAACGACAATGAACCTGATCCGCAACTATCGTAACTGGCGCGTTTATCGCGAGACGGTTACCGAGCTGGGTCGCCTTTCGAACCGCCAGCTGCATGATCTCGGTATCGTCCGCGACGAAATCAAGATCATCGCCCGCCAGGCGATCTAGACGGAATTTCGCCAGGGTCGACCTCCTCCCCGACCTTGACGAATACGGTCACCCCTTACCTCCTCCCAAGGGTTGACCACCAAAACGGCGCCCGCCGCACCTCCTCCCGCGGCGGGCGTTGTTTCCCGGCAAATCGAATTTTGCCCCAAAGGTTTCGCTCCTTTTCAAACAGCGAAAGAGTTTTCGTCAAAGCCGACCTCCTCCCCGGCGATGACGAATCGGCCCGACCTTCACCTCCTCCCGAGGGTTGGCCACAAAAACGGCGCCCGCCGCACCTCCTCCCGCGGCGGGCGCTGTTTCCCAGGGGCAAGACGAATTTTGCTCCAGAGGTTTCGCCCCTTCTAAAAATGGCGAAAGGAATTTCGTCAAAGCCGACCTCCTCCCCGGCGATGACGAATATGGCCGGCCTTCACCTCCTCCCGAAGGTCGACCCCAAAAACGACACCCGCCGGACCTCCTCCCCCGGCGGGTGTTGTTGTTTTCAGGAGGCGCTCCCATCAGCAGCTGTTTGCCCCGCACCGCGCACGGCAATTGCAATCGCCGCACCAAGCGATTATTCCGGCGCTCATGAGCAAAAACCCAATCCACATCATCGGCGGCGGCCTCGCCGGTTCCGAAGCCGCCTGGCAGGCAGCGCAAGCCGGCGTGCCCGTCATCCTGCATGAAATGCGGCCCGTTCGTGGCACCGATGCGCACAAGACCGATAGCCTGGCCGAGCTCGTCTGTTCCAATTCCTTCCGCTCCGACGACGCCGACAACAACGCGGTCGGCCTGTTGCACGCCGAAATGCGGCTGGCCGGCTCGTTGATCATGAGCGCCGGCGACGCCAACCAGGTTCCGGCCGGCGGCGCGCTGGCCGTCGATCGCGACGGATTCGCCGATGCCGTGACGAAAAAACTCGAAGCACACCCGCTGATCACCATCCGGCGCGAGGAAGTGCCAGGTCTGCCGCCGACGGATTGGGACCAGACGATCGTTGCCACGGGTCCGTTGACCGCCCCCGGGCTTGCCCAGTCGATCGCGGAAGCGACAGGCGCCGATGCGCTCGCCTTCTTCGACGCCATTGCGCCGATCATCCATTTCGACACGATCGACATGAATACCTGCTGGTTCCAGTCGCGCTACGACAAGGTCGGGCCAGGCGGCACCGGCAAGGACTACATCAATTGTCCGATGGACAAGGACCAGTACCTTGCCTTCGTGCAAGCGCTGGTCGACGGCCAGAAAACCGAATTCAAGCAATGGGAAGGCACGCCCTATTTCGACGGCTGCCTGCCGATCGAAATCATGGCCGAGCGCGGTGTCGAGACGCTACGCTACGGGCCTATGAAGCCGATGGGGCTGACCAATGCCCACAATCCGACGGTAAAGGCCTATGCCGTCGTCCAGTTGCGGCAGGACAATGCGCTGGGCACGCTCTACAACATGGTCGGTTTCCAGACCAAGTTGAAGCATGCCGAGCAGGTGCGCATCTTCCGCACTATACCGGGTCTCGAAAACGCCGATTTCGCCCGTCTCGGCGGCCTGCACCGCAACACCTACATCAACTCGCCGACCTTGCTCGACGCTTCGCTGCAACTGAAGTCGCGGCCCGGCCTGCGTTTCGCCGGCCAGATCACCGGCTGCGAAGGCTATGTCGAAAGTGCGGCCATCGGCCTGCTCGCCGGCCGCTTCGCCGCAGCGGAGCGGCTCGGCCTTGCTCCGTCCCTGCCGCCGCTGACCACGGCCTTCGGCGCTCTGCTCAACCACATCACCGGCGGTCATATTGTCTCCGATGACGAGCCGGGAAAGCGCTCATTCCAGCCGATGAATGTCAATTTCGGCCTGTTCCCACCTGTCGAAGCTCCGAAGGCCGAGGGCAAACGCATGCGCGGCAAGGACAAGACCGTTGCCAAGCGGCACGCCATCACATCGCGTGCGCAGGCTGATTGCCGAGAATGGCTAGGGCTGCCGGCACAAGCGCAAGCCGCCGAGTAGTCCATGGCCAAGCACTCCGAGCTGCACCAGCTTCTGCCGTCGGACCTGCCGCCGAGTGGCGAACCTTTCGCCGGCGACTACGAAATTTGCTGGAGCATCTATGTCAGATGCACCAACCTGCGGAAGCTGCGCGAAGTTCATATACCCGCTATCGAGGCGCTAATAGGTCAGCCTCACGGGGGCCAAGGTTGGCTGTACGAAAATGAAAATTACAATGAGAACCGTGATCGAAGCTTGAAGAGAATCATTGCCGTTCAGCCTGTCGAAGGTCCCTACAATGACCGGCTAATTCTGGATTTCATGAAAGCGATCTATTCGCTGTCATCCTTCTGGGCGATCCAAGCCCGTCTGGATCCCTCACATCCTCATGGCGTCTACCTCAGTGCACGATTCACGCAGGAGGCTCCCAGCTCGGAGGCGCCGGCTATTGTCGACGCGCTGGTTGAGTTCGAAGCCAATTTTACAGATTTGGGGGGCCATGAATTCGGCCGGCATTTCGGCACAACTCGGCGCATTAGCGCCACCATGCCGGATGGTTCGGAAGCCGGCCGGGCGAAACCCAGGCGCTAGGACCTCATCGTTGGCCGCACGGATGAAGCAGGATACAATCCCACTTGCTGTCCAATGGGAGCCGTTCCACGGAATTCGCCGAGAAACTTTCTGTCACAGTCACGCCAGCAATGGCCCGCCTTATCCGCCAAAAAGTCGAAGACGGCTCTTTCGGCTCGGCGAGCGAAGTCATCCGCGCGGCGCTCCGGGCCTTCCAGCGCGAGGAAGAGGAGCATGCCGAGCGCCTAGCCGCGATCCGGGCCAAGATAAAGGCTTCGATCGAAGATACGCGTCCCGCTATTCCGCTGGATCACGCCATCGCGCAAGTGAGGGAACGAATCGCGCAATTGGCGTACGACAGCGATGACGACGGACCCTCCTGACATAAGAAGTTCTACTCCGCGGGCTCGACACCCACGCTTGGCAATCCCGGCTTCCCCGCCTCAGCAGGATTTCGCCTGACATAGGCAGCCTTCAAACTCTCCGAAGTCTCGCGCGAGCCGTCATGGCTCCAGCCGGGAGGCTTGATCAGATAGTTCAGGCGATCGCTCAAGGTCAGACCGGGCGCAAAGGCATCCCTGAACATGCCGATCCATTCATGGAATGCCACCTTCAGCGGATTGAAGGTGCCGAGATTCCTGACGATGCCGTAGCGCGGCCGGTCTTCTTCCAGTTCCCCGACGAAGGTGCCGAACATGCGGTCCCAGATGATCAGCGTGCCGGCATAGTTGGCGTCGAGATAGCGCGGATTGGTGGCGTGATGGACGCGGTGGTGCGAAGGCGTGTTGAAGACGAACTCGAACCAGCCCCACATCTTGCCGATGGTCTCGGTGTGGATCCAGAATTGCCAGACCAAATTGAAGCCGAAGGTGAAGGCAATCACCGCCGGGTGGAAGCCGAGCAGCACCAGCGGCGCCTGCAGCACGAACATGAAGGTGAACAGGCCCGTCCAGCTCTGCCGCAGCGCCGTCGACAGATTGTAGTGCTGGCTGGAATGGTGGTTGACGTGTTCGGCCCAAACCCAGCGCACCCGGTGCGCGATGCGGTGATAGAAATAGTAGCGCAGATCATCGAGCAGGAAGGCCACCAGAAAGACCCAGATCGACAGGCCGAGATTGAAGACGCGGAGCTGCCAGAGCCACAGCAACGCCCAGTAGGACACGACGCCAAGCAGCAGCCCAGCAACGACATTGCCGGTACCCATCATCAGGCTGGTCAATGTGTCGCGCGTTTCGAACGAACCCTTGGCACGGCCGGTGCGCACCAGCCAAAGCTCGATCAGGATCGCGACAACGAAGAACGGGATGGCCAGTTGAGTGACCTGCGGAAAATTGTAGTCGTCCATCATGCCGCCTCTCCGCCGAAACTCTGCGGCTCAAGCGCCTTCAGCAAGCCTTGCGCATCCGTTGCGCTGGCAAAGCGGAAGCGGCCGCCCTTCCAGGTGAAATCGGCGAGCCGCAGCGAGACCGTATTCCCGTCTCCAGTGTCCAAAATCGTGACATCTTGAGGCGTGACGATGCGGGTCAAGAAGCAGTCGCCTACGCTGTGAACGATTCCGAAGCGCCCTCGCCCGATATCCAGGAACGCGGTCCCGGCATCTGCTGTCAGGCGGACCGCCGCCACGATCTCGTCGGGAAAATCCTCGGCGAATCGGCTCACTGCCTGATCGGTGCCACTGAGCGTCGCCGTCTTGCTGCCGCCGGTGAAATGCACCGCGGCAACCGACAGCGCGATGCCAAGGGCGACGATCGCAACCAGCAAAGGCAAGCTCATTGAATGGGTATCTCCTCCGGCCGGCCTGTCGTCTATGGCGACAGTTTTGGCGCGGAGACTTCTTAGCACGGTTGACGTTTACGTCAAAGTGCTGGCCACCCCTTGCTCGCGCGGCGCAGCAACAGCCAATGCCGGCGCAAGGCCGACAGCCGCGCCACGCCTTCGAGCGGCGAGCCATTCTCCATCTTGCCGAGATAGGCGCGCGACAGGGCCAGCGGCAGGAATGCCGGGCGCAGCGAGACCGGGAGAGCCGGTGCGCCTTGCTCGAAGGCGGAAAGATGTTCCCGTGCCAGCGCCATCATCGCCGCCACCGCGCGTTTGGCGCCGGGTCCGCCGTCGCCGGTGACGAATTCTTCCGGCGACGATCCCGCTGCCGCCAGAATGTCGGCCGGGACAAAACATTGTCCGCGCTGGCGGTGCAGCGGCAACAGCAGCAGCAGGCCGGTCATCGCCTGTGCGCAGCCTGCCCTGCCCGCCAGTTCGGCAAAGCGCGGCGCCTCGCCGGGGTCGAGCACCATCGCCGCAAGCTGGATGAGCGCTGCGGCCGTCTCGCCGCAATAGCCTTCCAGATCGGTGCGCGACGGCATCGGGTCGTCGTAGAGGTCGAAGATGCGCGCATCGAGCATGTTCTCGAAGGCCGGCTTCGGCAGGCCGAATGTCGCTATCGTAGCGTTCACGGCTTCGGCAGTGGGATGGCCGGCGCCGGCCTCGCCGCCGGCGGCAATGACATCGCGCCACCATTGCAGCCGCACCTCGCCCGGTAGCGCCTCATGGATGCGATCGCGAATACCTGATATCTCCGCGTTGAAGGCGTAGAGTGAAAACAGCGCGTCGCGCTTGCCGTCCGGCGCGTAGAGCGCGGTCAGATAACGATCATGATCGGCGGCGCGCACCGCGTCCATGACGATTTCAGCGCTTCGAGACATGTCAATCGACGGCAATGAGCGCGGCGGCCACGGCGCGCTCTTCCGCCAGAAGGACATTGTAGGTCCGCACCGCGGCCCCCGTCGACATCGGGTCGGATGCAACGCCGGCGGCCTTCAGCGCGGCCCGCAATGCAGCGGGCAACGGCCGAAGATCCCTGCCCATGCCGACCAGCAGGATCTCGATCTTGTCGGCCTCGGACAGCAGCCTGTCAAAATCCGCCACCGTCAGCGCCAAGGGGTCCACCGGCTCCCAGCCATGGATGCCGGATGGCAGACAGAGCAGCGAACCGCGATGCGACATGTCGGCAAAGCGGAATCCGCCATTGCCGTAGGCTTCGATCGGCGCGCGGCCCGGGAAATGCGCCTCGCGGATGACGATGCCTTTGCTGGTCACCGTTAAACCTCTTCGGGGGCGCGCGTCAGGTCGCGACCGCCTTGCCGCCATTGACCGGCTTCTCCTCGTCGGCCGTAGCCTGCGGCCGCAGTTTGAACAGGATCAGCAGCGGGGCGGCGATGAAGATCGACGAATAGGTGCCGAAGATGACGCCGAACAGCATGGCCATGGTGAACGAGCGGATCACCTCGCCACCGAACAGAACCAGCGCCAGCAGCGCCAGGATCGTCGTCACCGAGGTCAGCGTCGTTCTCGACAGCGTCTCGTTGATGGCGTTGTTCAGGAGTTGCGGCAGCGGCATGCGCTTGTATTTTCGCAGATCCTCTCGGACACGGTCATAGACCACGATCGTATCGTTCAGCGAATAGCCGATGATCGTCAGGATCGCCGCCAGTGACGACTGGTTGAACTCCAGCCCGGAGATGACGAAGAAGCCGAGCGTCATGACCACATCGTGCACCGTCGCCACGATGGCGCCGACCGCGAACTGCCATTCGAAGCGGAACCAGACATAGATCAGGATACCGAGCAGCGCGATCAGCATGGCGATCGTGCCTTGCTTGGCGAGCTCGCCGGACACGGTCGGTCCCACCACTTCGACGCGGCGGAAGTCATAATTATCCTGCAGCTCGCCGCGCACCTTGTCGATGACGGTCTGCTCGGCATTTTCGCCACCATCCTGCGTCCCGACGCGGATCAGCACGTCGTTCGGCGTACCGAACTGCTGCACCTGGACTTCACCGATGTTGAGTTCGGTCAGCCGCGCGCGGAGGTCGGCGAGATCGGCATTGCCGCTCTTGGCCTGCACTTCGATCAGCGAACCGCCCTTGAAATCGATGCCGTAGTTGATGCCGACGGTCATGAACAGCACCACCGACAGGATCGAAAGTGCGCTGGACAGCGTGAACGTCCAGCGACGGATGCCCATGAAGGGGATCTTGGTGCCGGGGGGAACGAAGGTCACCGGCGCCTTCGGCAATTCCTTCGGGCGAGCCCGGCGCAGCCAGATCGAGACCAGCAGACGGGTGAAGGTGAAGGCGGTGAAGACGGTCGTCAGGATGCCGATGGCATAGGTGATGGCAAAGCCCTTCACCGGACCGGTACCAAGATAGAACAGCACCACGGTGGCGATCAGCGAGGTGATGTTGGAATCGACGATGGTCGCCAGCGCCTTGGTGAAACCGGTATCGATCGCCTGGATGACCGAGCGGCCGGCGCGCCGCTCCTCGCGGATGCGCTCGTAGATCAGCACGTTGGAATCGACCGCCATGCCGATGGTCAGCACGATACCGGCGATACCAGGCAAGGTCAGCGTCGCGCCAAGCAGCGAGAGCACGCCGACGATCATCGCCACGTGCACCGCCAGCGCGATGTTGGCGAGAAAGCCGAGGAAGCCGTAGGCGACGAACATGAAGGCAACGACGAGGATAGAACCGATGATGCCGGCGACCTTGCCGGCATGGATCGAATCCTGGCCAAGGCCCGGACCCACTGTACGTTCTTCGATCACCGTCAACGTCGCCGGCAGTGCGCCGGCGCGCAGCAGCACGGCGAGATCGTTGGCGCTCTGGGCGGTGAAATTGCCGGAGATCTGGCCGGTGCCGCCAAGGATCGGCTCGCGGATCTGCGGCGCCGAAATCACCTGGTTGTCGAGGATGATGGCAAACAGCTTGCCGACATTCTGCGCCGTGGCCTGACCGAAGCGCGCCGCCCCTTTCGAATCGAAGCGGAACGACACCACCGGCTCGTTGTTCTGCGAATTGTAGGTCGCCTGCGCATCGACGAGGTTTTCCCCCGAAACGATGACGCGGTTCTCGATCAGATAGGGGACGGGCGGATCGTCCTGCGAATACAGGACCGACGAACCGGCAGGCGGACGGCCGTTGAGCGCGTCCTGCACCGGCATCGACTGGTCGACCATCTGGAAGGTCAGCTTGGCGGTCTGGCCGAGGATCTCCTTCAGCCTCTGCGGGTCCTGAAGGCCCGGCACCTGGACGAGGATACGATCATCGCCCTGCCGCTGCACGATGGGTTCGGTCGTGCCGAGTTCGTTGACGCGGCGCTCGACCACCTCGATCGACTGCGTCAGCGCCGTCGATGTGCGGTATTTGATGCCGGCGTCGGTGACGTTGAACTTGAGCAGACCGGGTTCGGAATCGTCGAGCGTCATTTCCTGCACGGAACCGCCGGTGAACAGGCCGGCGGCGACCGGATCGGTCAGCGTCTTCAGCGCCGTCTTGGCGGCATCGATCTGGGCGGGATCGGTAATGCGAACCTGCAGGGTCCGCCCGGTGCCGGCAAGGCCGGTATAGCCAATCTTGGCGTCGCGCAGCAGCGTGCGGATTTCGTCGCGCGTCGTCTCCAGCCGGTCCTTGATCAGATCGTTCTGGTTCATTTCCAGCAAGATGTGCGAACCACCCTGCAGGTCGAGGCCGAGCGTCATCTGCCGCTTCGGCACCCAGTTGGGCAGTTGCGCCAGCGTGCTGGCGGAGAACAGGTTGGGCGCGGCGAGGATCACCGTGATGGCCACGGCCACCCAGATCAGGATCATCTTGAAGCGCGAGAAATACAACATATGGCGTCGTCCGTCAGAGCGTGTCCGCGGATCGCTCCGCCTAAAATTGGATTATTTCTTGGCGTTCTGGTTAGCCACCGGCTCGCCCTTGACGCGCACATCGGCGATCGTCGAGCGCAGCGCCGTCACCTTCAAGCCATTGCCGAGGTCGACCTCGAGCTCGTTGTCGTCGATCACCTTGGTCACCTTGCCGACGAAGCCGCCGCCGGTGACGACCGTGTCGCCGCGACGGACCGCGGCCAGCATCTCGCCGCGCTTCTTCAGCTGCGTGCGCTGCGGCCGGATGATCAGAAAATACATGATCACGAAAATCAGGACAAACGGCAAAATGCTGATGAACATGTCGGGAGAAGCGCCGACGCCTTGGGCGTATGCCGGTGTCACGAACATCGAGGTACTCCTGAATTTTGAAAACAGCCGCCAATCTGGCGGCCCCTTGAAATTTGGCCGGAATATAGTCGGTAAAGTTGTCAATGCAACTGCGCGGCCGGCCAAATCGGCTGCTTTTCCGGCCTGTTGAGCCGTGTTAGAGCAGGATCGCAAAAAGCGCGAGCCGGTTTCCGCAAAAAATTATGCTCGAACAAAAGGTTGCAACCGGTTTTGTATCAGGCGAAATCGGGCAGCTTCACGCCCCAAGACATCAAAAACGCGAAAACAAAAGACAGACATGACCGACAGCAGCATTGAGGCCCTGAACCAGAAACTCGACCGGCTGATCGAAGCGGTGAGCCGCCTTGCCCCGCCGCCGGTGCCCCAAACCGACCTCCGCGAGGCCGATTGCTTCGTTTGGCAGGCCGATCCGGGCTATCTGGAACCGGTGCACAGGGTTAACCGCGTCGACATCGAACTGATCCGTGGCGTCGACCGCGTCCGCGACATCCTTGTCGACAACACCGAACGCTTCGCTGCCGGCTACCCGGCCAACAATGTGTTGTTGTGGGGCGCGCGCGGCATGGGCAAATCGTCGCTGGTCAAGGCCGTGCATGCGGAGATCAACGCCAAGGCCAGGTCCGACCTGCCGTTGAAGCTGATCGAGATCCACCGCGAGGACATCGACACGCTGCCGAAGTTGATGGGTCTGCTGAAGGCGGCGCCCTTCCGCTTCATCCTGTTTTGCGACGACCTCTCCTTCGACCATGACGACACCTCCTACAAATCGCTCAAGGCAGCGCTCGAAGGCGGCGTCGAGGGCCGTCCAGCCAATGTCATCTTCTACGCCACCTCGAACCGCCGCCATCTGTTGCCCCGCGACATGATCGACAATGAACGCTCGACCGCGATCAACCCGTCCGAAGCGGTCGAGGAAAAGGTGTCGCTGTCCGACCGCTTCGGGCTGTGGCTCGGTTTCCACAAATGCTCGCAGGACGAGTATCTCGACATGATCGACGGCTATGTCCGCCATCACGGGCTGACAATCGATCCCGACACGCTGCGCGCCGAAGCACTGGAATGGGCGACGACGCGCGGCAGCCGCTCGGGCCGCGTCGCCTGGCAGTTCACCCAGGATCTGGCTGGCCGGCTCGGCAAACCGCTGAAGGACTGATGCGTTGGATAGCGTCGCCAACGCCATCCGATGACAAGATCATTTGGGCGGCTGCGACCGCCGCAAATCACGCGGCGTTTGGCCGATCTCACGCCGCATCCAATGCGCCAGATGTGACTGGTGCGCGAAGCCCGTCAATTCCGCCACCTCGCTTGTGCTGAGATCGCCTTGCTGCAGCAGGACGCGTGCGCGTTCGACGCGACGCCGTAGCACGTAGCGGTGCAGGGTGAAGCCCGTCGCCGCCTTGAACCATGTCCGCAAGTGCGAACTGCTGGCGCCGGCAACCCGGCTCAGTCGATGGATCGACAGGGGTTCGTGCAGCGCAACCTCGATATGCTCCAGCACGCGCTTGAGCTGAGTATCCGACAATCGGCTCGCGCGATCAATATCAGGTTCATCGAGGCCAAGCAGCCTCACAGCGAGCGCGGCGCCGATGCTGTCGACAAACAACGACCCACTCGGCGAACTCGCATTGAGATCGCTCTCCAGTGCTCGCGCGAGGTGTTCGATGCGCTGGTCACGAAGCAGGTGACGTGTGCCGAGCGGCAATGCGCGCGCCTTGCCGCCAAGTTCGGCTGCCACCCTTTCCATCAAGGCCGGTTGTAAGGCGATCTCGATCGTGTCGAACGGGGTCTCAGCCTCGAACCCACCCTCCTGACCGGCGGGCACCAGGTCGATATGGCCGGCGCGCCTGACGAAATATCGTCCAACCTCATGGCAGTAGGAGCGCGTCGCGGCACTTGCATGCACCATGATGCGATGGTGTGGCGCCCGGAGCAGACGATGGACCCCGGCTTCGACATGCCGGGAGGCCAATGTTACGTCGGACGGGGATCGGGCCGGGGCGACTTGCGAGAGCATGCTTTCTCGATTCATGGCAAAACCTGTTCAAGACTTGGCAATTCCCGCGCGATTTTCAATGCCGTGGCTATGTACCTACGCCTCTCCATAAAACTTGGATGAGAGGTTATGCCATGAGTTTCTATGTTGTTGTGGGAGCAGGCCCGGTTGGTCGCGAGACCGCGCGGCTTCTGGGCGAAGAAGGCCATGATGTTGTCTTGACGAGCCGGAGTGTCGGTTCGAACGCGCTGCAAAACGTCCGGACCGTGCAGTCCGACGCCACCAATGCCGCGGAACTGGCGCGTATCAGCCGAAACGCCGACGCGATCTTCATGTGCGCCATGGCCGCCTATCACCGCTGGCCGACCGACTTCTTCCCAATCATCGACGGCACCGTGCGGGCTGCCGAAGCGGTCGGCGCGAAGCTTGTGGTGCTCGGAAACCTCTATGGCTATGGCAAAGATGCCGAAAACCCGCTTCACTCCGACCTGTCTCTGGATCCGACTTCGAAGAAAGGAACCGCGCGGACGATCATGTGGCAGCGGGCGGTCCGTGCGGACGTGCCGGCCGTCGAAGTGCGGTCCAGCGATTATCTTGGACATGGCGCGATCAGCTCTTTCTCACTGGTCGCGCTGCCCTCCATAATCGAAGGGAAACCGACGGCTTTCATCGGAAACCTCGACGCAACTCACGCCTGGTCCTTCACGAAGGACGTGGCCAGGACACTGGTCGCTGCCTCGCGCTACACGGGCGAATGGGGACGGGCGTTCCATGTTCCATCGCAACACGCCCCACCCCGGGAACTCATCCGGGCGACCGCGGCAATGCTTCACCGTGAAATTCCAGGAACACGCTCCTATTCCATCTCCGAAATGGAAGCATTGGGCATGCATGAGCTCATCGAGATGAGCTATCTCTTCGACAAACCCTTGCTGGTCGATTCCTCCGACGCGGAGACGCTTCTCGGCGTCAAGGCCAGCAGCCTTGGCGTCATGATCGCCGACACTCTGCGCGACCATCTTGCTTGAAGACTGGCGCGGCGCACCGGAACTGAAAAAGCCCGCTCCTTTCGGAACGGGCTGAGCCGGCGGGCCGGACTGGAGGTCAGACGGCCCGCAAATTGCTTTTTTTCTTCTATTCGAAACAGCCCCGACTATTCGAGATAACCGGAGGGATCGACTGGCGCCGAATTCTTGCGCACTTCGAAGTGCAGCTTCGGCGAGTCCGTCGTGCCGCTCATGCCCGACAGCGCGATCTCCTGGCCGCGCTTGACCTTCTGGCCGCGCTGCACCTCGATCGAACTGGCATGGCCGTAGACGGTGACCAGGCCGTTCTCGTGGCGCACCAGCACCGTGTTGCCGAATTCCTTGAGGCCGTCGCCGGCATAGATGACGACACCGTTCTCGGCCGCCTTGACCGGCGTGCCCGTCGGCACGGCGATATCGACGCCGTCCTTGCCCGAGCCGAAACCGGAAATCACGCGGCCGCGCACCGGCCAGCGCATCTTGCCGATGCCGGTGGCATCAGGCGCGACGGCATCGTCGGCCTCGGCCTGCTGGATGACCTTCGAATCCTTTTTCGGCGGCGTGTAGGACGCCAGCGTTTCAGACGGCGTGGTCTTTGCCGCGGGCTGCGTGGTGGCCGTCGTCACCGGATCGACCTTGGCCGGCTTGGCAGCGGCGACGGTCGCGGTTCCGCCGGCCGGCACCTTCAGGGTCTGGCCGATCTTGAGCAGTCCGTCCTTCATCCCGTTGGCCTGCTTTAGAGCAACGACGCCGACGCCGGTCTTCCTGGCAATCGAAGACATCGTGTCGCCCGACTGGACCGTGTAGGTCCCAGCAGCGCCGGTCGTCTTGGCAACCTGCGGCTTGGGCTCCTTGGGCTGGTTTGCTGCGGCCGACGCGTCGACCTGAGCGGCGGACTTGCCTTCCTTAGGCTTCGGCTGCTGCGGCAGAACGGCGACCTTGTCCGGCGCAGTGGCCGGCAGGTTGTGCTTGCCGTCTTTCGCCGGCTTGGCATCCGCGACCTTCGCCTCGCCTTTGCTGGAATAGGCATAGGCCGGGATGACCAGCTTCTGGCCGGTCTTCAGCCCCTTGGTCGCGCTCAGCCCGTTGACCTTCATGATCACGTCGGACGGCACCTTGTAGCGCTGCGCCAGGCCGCCGATCGTTTCGCCGTCCCTGACGACGATCTCGGTTGCATGCGGAGTGCCGGAAGCAGCCACGCGGGGTTCGTCAGGTTGCGAAACCTTGAAAGGCGACGCCGCCGGAGCGACGGTGCCGGTCGTGGTCCTGTCGACATGCGGTGCCGGGGCCAATGCGGTGCGCACCGGCTTCGATGCCGGCGCCTGCTGCGCTTGGGCAACGGGCGGCGGCAGCGGTCGCGTCGAGACCGGCTCGAGGCTGGAGCGGCTGACCGATTGTGTATGGCTGCCATCGATCGGAGCGGCGGCGACATCGCCCGGATAGGGCTGCTGTACGGCATCCTGCTTGTTGATGATGGCGCGCTGATTGTTGGTCGAGGATGTAAAGACGTCGTCGACGCCATTGAACCGCGAAACCTGGGAACTGCACCCCGCAGCAGCACCCGCGACCATCAGAATGGCCCAGCCTCGCGCCAGATTGCGACCGTTTGTCTTCAAAACACTGAGTTGCATCGCACTAACCCGCACATACCCGGTACAAACTAGGCATGATTAAAGCGCGTTAATGTTACTCGACGGTTAACCTCATGGAATCCGACGCAATTTTTCTTAAAATATTAGAGAGCGAGCCGTGCGAAGATTTCGGGTCAGGCCAGCCGGGGTCGAAGACGGGCGCACGACGCGGCCGAACATCGACATCCGCGCTAGATAACAGCGGCAACACCGCGCAGGATCGGCTGCAGGCGAACGAGGCCGATGTCTTCACGCTCGAAGCGGCTGCCGACCTTGGTCAGCTTGGCCAGCACCTGTTCGCCCTCTTCGGGGCCGATCGGAGCGATGACGATACCGCCGCTCGACAACTGGTCGAGCAGGAAACGCGGCAGGCTGTCGAAGGCGGCCCAGGCGACGATGCGGTCAAATGGCCCTTCATTCGGCAGCCCGCCGGAACCATCGGCGTGGCGCACGATCACATTGCCGATGCCGAGCGCCTCGAAGCGCTGCCGCGCCTGCTCGGCGAGCGTCTTGTAGCGATCGGTGGTGATGACCCGAGCGGCCAGCCGCGACATCACCGCCGAGGTGTAGCCCGAGCCGGTGCCGATCTCGAGCACGCGGTTGCCCTGCTCGATGGTGAGTGCGGCGATCACCGCCGCCTGCATGTCGGCGCCTTCGATCGCCTCGCCGCATTCGATCGGCAGCATGCGGTCCGACCAGGCGATCTGATGGAACTGGGCCGCCAGGAAGCCGCGCCGCGGCGTCGCCTCGAAGGCCGCGATCAGCGCCTTCGGCACAGTCCCCCGGCCGCGCAGACGCAGCAGAAAGGCGGCAAAACCTTCGCGGTCGTCGATCGGGAGGCCCTGGTTCATGCGAGCGCCTTGCTCAGTTGGTCACGGATTTCATGGGCGGTAAGGTCGAGCTGCAGCGGCGTCACCGACACCAGCCGGTTGCGCAAGGCGTAGAGGTCGGTGCCTTGCTTGCCTTCGACCGGCTCGCGGCCGAAACGCAGCCAGTAGTAAGGCAGGCCGCGCCCGTCACGGCGCTCGTCGACCCACAGGGAGTGCACGAGCTTGCCCTGCGAGGTGACCACCGTGCCTGCGACTTCCTCGGGCGTGCAGTTGGGAAAATTGACGTTGAGCAGCACGCCGTCCGGCAATGGCGTCGCGATAAGTTTCTTCAGCAGCGCCGGCGCCAGCGCCTCCGTCGTCTCGTAGGGCACGACGCGATCTTCGCCGACATAGCTGTACCCCTGGCTGAGCGCGATCGAGCGAATGCCGAGCAGCGCGCCCTCCATGGCGCCGGCGACGGTGCCGGAATAGGTGACATCGTCGGCGATGTTGGCGCCCGAATTGATGCCGGACAGGATCAGGTCGGGTGCGCCAGGCAGGATCTTCTTGACGCCCATGATGACGCAATCGGTCGGCGTGCCGCGCACGGCAAAATGCTTCTCGCCAATCTTGCGCAGCCGCAGCGGCTCCGAGATCGACAGCGAATGCGCATAGCCGGACTGGTCCTGCTCGGGCGCCACCACCCAGACATCGTCGGACAGCGTACGTGCGACGCGTCCGAGCGACGCCAGGCCCTCGGCATGAATGCCGTCGTCATTGGTCAGGAGGATACGCATTATTTCGCTTCGATCTTTTCCAGACCGCCCATGTAAGGCCGCAGCACTTCAGGAATGGTTACGCTGCCATCCTCGTTCTGGTAGTTTTCGATGACGGCGATGAGCGCGCGGCCAACGGCTGTGCCCGAGCCGTTGAGCGTGTGGACGAAGCGGTTGCCCTTGCCGTCCTTGTCCTTGTAGCGGGCGTCCATGCGGCGTGCCTGGAAATCGCCGCACACCGAGCAGGACGAGATTTCGCGATAGGCGTTCTGGCCGGGCAGCCAGACCTCGATGTCATAGGTCTTGCGTGCGCCAAAACCCATGTCGCCGGTGCAGAGCGTCATGGTGCGGAACGGCAGGCCGAGCCGTTTCAGCACTTCCTCGGCGCATTGCGTCATCCGCTCATGCTCGGCAAGTGACGATTCCTGATCGGTGATCGACACCAGCTCGACCTTGTAGAACTGATGCTGGCGCAGCATGCCGCGCGTGTCGCGCCCGGCCGAGCCCGCTTCCGAACGGAAGCACGGTGTCAGCGCGGTGTAGCGCAGCGGCAGTTTTTCATGCGCGGTGATTTCCTCACGCACAAGGTTGGTGAGTGGGACCTCGGCGGTGGGAATCAGGCCAAGCCTGCCCTCCCCGTGCGGCGTGAAGAACAGATCTTCCTCGAACTTCGGCAATTGGTTGGTGCCGAACAAAACATTATCCTTGACCATCAACGGCGGGATCACTTCTTCGTAGCCGTGTTCGGTCGTATGCAGGTCCAGCATGAACTGGCCGAGCGCGCGTTCCATCCGCGCCAGTCCGTTTTTCAGCACCGTAAAGCGCGAGCCCGACAGCTTTGCCGCGCGCTCGAAATCCATCATGCCGAGCGCTTCGCCGATCTCAAAGTGCTCCTTCACCCAGTTCGGCCGCGTCGGTACCTTGCCGACGATGTGCTTGACGACATTGTCGTGCTCGTCCTTGCCGACAGGCACGTCGTCGAACGGTACGTTGGGCAGCACCGCCAGCGCATCGTTCAGCGCCTTGTCGAGCTCGCGTTCGCGCGCCTCGCCGTTCTGGATGAAGACCTTGATCTCGCCGACTTCGGCTTTCAGCGTCTCGGCCAGGGCAGCATCGCCCGAACGCATGGCGTTGCCGATCTCTTTCGACGCGGCATTGCGGCGCTCCTGCTTGGTCTGTAGCTCGGTAACGTGTTCGCGCCGCGCCTCGTCCGAGGCGATCAGCCCGCCGACCGTGGACTGCGCCTCGTCAGCCGACCACGAGCGCTTCACCAGCGCCTCGACAAGGGCCTTCGGGTTGTCGCGAATCCATTTGATGTCAAGCATGGTTTGAACGCTCCGGGGTAGCATGTCGCCCAAAGTGCGCAGCGGTTTGGGACAACGACATGCTTCAAACAAAAGTGAAACGCATTGCTTTCAGTGCGATGCGTTTCAGCCAGAGGGCGTAAACCGCATCCTCGATCGATGCAAGATGGGGCATGGGGAACGCAAGCATGCGATCACGCTTTGACGCGCTTTCGGCTGAAGGCGGAGGAGAGCCTGAAATGAAAAACCCGCCTCTGCGGCGGGTCGCTGGCGCAAGTCAGCACCATACCGAGAATCATAGCATAGCTGCCGTCACCAGGTCAAGAAAAAATTCCTATCGAGGCTGGCCAGACGCGGCGGCGCCGTTCAGGTGGAGGACGCGTCCGCCGGCTTCTTCTCGGCGACCTCTTCCGCCGCGTCCTGCTTCTCGCGTGCCACGCGCTGCTTTTCCTGATCGCGCTCGATCAGCCGGGCAGCCCAGATGGAGACCTCGTAGAGAAGGATGGTCGGAATGGCGAGGCCGATCTGGCTCATCGGATCGGGCGGCGTCAGCACCGCCGCGACGACGAAGGCGATGACGATCGCCCATTTGCGCTTCTCGGCCAGCCCCTTGGACGACAGCATGCCGACGCGTGTCATCAGGCTGGTCACCACCGGCAGTTGGAACACCAGGCCGAAGGAGAAGATCAGCGTCATGATCAGGCTGAGATATTCCGACACCTTTGGCAGCAGCGAAATCTGCACCTGATCGTCGGTGCCGGCCTGCTGCATGGCGAGGAAGAACCACATCACCATCGGCGTGAAGAAGAAATAGACCAGCGACGCACCCATCAGGAACAGGATTGGCGACGCGATCAGGAACGGCAGGAAGGCGTTGCGCTCGTTCTTGTAGAGGCCGGGCGCGATGAATTTGTAGATCTGCGTGGCGATCAGCGGAAAGGCGATCACCATGCCGCCGAACATGGCGAGCTTGACCTGCGTGAAGAAGAATTCCTGCGGCGCCGTGTAGATCAGCTCGACCTTGTGCGGATCGAGGCCTGCCCACTGCGTCGCCCATTTGAACGGGACGACCAGAAGGTTGAACAGCTTCTTGGCGAAGAAGAAACAGACCAGGAAGGCAACGAAGAAACCGCCCAGCGACCAGATCAGCCGCCGGCGCAGCTCGATCAGATGCTCCATCAGCGGCGCCGACGATTTCTCGATCTCGTCCTTTTCGGTGTCCGAAACGCTCACTTGGCGGCTCCAGCCGTCTTCTTGGCCGCCGGCTTCTTGGCCGCAGCAGGTTTCGGTTCGATTTTCGCCCCCGTCTTGGTCGCTACGGTCTTGGACGCGATCACCTTGGCCGCAGCGGGCGTCTTGGCCCTGGGCGTTTCAGGCATTGCCGCCGTCGCGGGCTTCGCTGGCACCTTGGGCGCAGGCGTGGCCTTAGCGGTGACCGTTTTTGCAGGAGCTTTAGCGCCATTTGCCGAAGCCTTTATAGCCGGCGTCGCCCTTGACGGTGCAGGCTTGGCTGCCTTCTTCGCCGTGGACGCCTTCGGCGCCACGACGGGTGTCGTCGGCACTGATGACGTTACCACCGATTCGTCGGTCATCGCCGGGAAAATCGGCGCTGCCGGCGCTGCTTCCGGTCCGTTGACGCCGGGCATGGTCGTTGCACCGTTCTTCAGCGGCTCGGCCGCCTGCGGGGTCGAAGCGGCTGGCGTTGCCGGATCGGCTGCCGGCTTCGGCTTCATCGCCGCGTCGACGCCGGAGCGAACGTCGGCCGCGGCCTGTTCGAACGGATTGAGCTGCTTCCTGATCTCGGCCATCGGGCTCATGCCCCTGAGCTCATCGACGGACTTCTTGACGTCGTCGAGCTCGGCTTCCTTCAGCGCCTCGTTGAACTGTTTCTGGAAATCGGATGCCATGGCGCGCAGCTTCGCCGTCGTGCGGCCGAAGGTACGCAGCATATTGGGCAAATCCTTGGGCCCGACGACCACGATCATGACGATCGCGATGACCAGCATTTCGGTCCAGCCGACTTCAAACATGACACTCTGTTCCGACTAGAACCTTTAGGCTCAGCTCTTGCTGGCCTTTTCCTTCGCGGCCGCAACGGTCTCGTCGGCACGATGTTCGACGGTGCGCTTGTCTTCGGCAACGTCGTCGTCGGCCATGCCCTTCTTGAAGCTCTTGATGCCCTTGGCCATGTCGCCCATCAGCTCGGGAATCTTGCCGCGGCCGAACACCAAAAGCACGATCACCAGCACGATCATCCAGTGCCAAATCGAAAATGAACCCATAGCAAATCTCTCTCGAATGTTTTCCCTGGCGATGATTTATGCGTTTTCGCGTTGGGATTCAAACACAACTGCGACAGAGTTTATGAAAGGGTGGCGGATGTCACGCATTTTCGACGTGGCGGCCCCGCTACGAATCCGCGCATCCTCGACAGATCGGCCGCCAATGCCAGTCAATCTTCCGTGACGCGCGGCGTCAGCAGGCCGAGTTCCTCGAGATCGATATCGGTCAGCGCATCCTCGTCGTCGGTCAATGCATCGGGATCGGCCGGCGGCTGCGGAATGGAGAAATTCGACGGCATGCGGCCCGAAAGCAGGCCGGCCCCCTTCAGTTCCTCCATGCCGGGAAGATCGCGGATCTCTTCCAGCGCGAAATGGTCGAGGAAGGTCTCCGTGGTGCCGTAGGTGACCGGGCGTCCGGGTGTCTTTCGCCGGCCGCGCATGCGCACCCATTCCGTTTCCAGCAGCGTGTCGAGCGTGCCTTTCGAGGTTTCGACGCCGCGGATGTCCTCGATCTCGGCACGCGTCACCGGCTGGTGATAGGCGATGATCGCCAGCACTTCGAGGGCCGCGCGGGAGAGCTTCCTTTGCTGGACGGTATCCCTGCTCATCAGGAAAGCCAGGTCGCCGGCGGTGCGGAACGCCCAGGCGTCGCCGACACGCACCAGATTGACGCCGCGCCGCGCATAGATCTGCTGCAGTTCGGCCATGGCCAGGGCGATGTTGATGCCGTCCGGCAGGCGTGCCGCAAGCTGCTTTTCGCTGACGGGTTCGGCGCTGGCGAACACGATCGCCTCGGCCATGCGCACAGCCTCGGCCAGATGCAGTCGCTCGGCCGGGTTTTGTAGCTGCTGCTCGGCCGGATCCTGGGAAAGCGGGCCCTCTTCGGGTTCATCGCCGACTTTGAACGGGACAACCGAAGCGTTGGCGCGTTCGCTCATGATGCCACCTCGACTGCCTTGATTGTCTGCGTTCGGCCGCGCAGGTAGATCGGCGCGAACGTCTGATCCTGCCGCACATCCATCTTGCCTTCGCGCACCAGTTCCAGCGTGGCAGCGAACGAGCTCGCGATCGCCGTGCGCCGCTCCTCGGGACTGGTCATGTACGCGATCAGAAAACTCTCCATCGTCGTCCAGTCGCTCACGGCTCCCACAAGGCGGGTCAGGATGTCGCGCGCGTCCTTGAGCGACCAGACACCGCGCCTGGCGATGGTCACATTGTTGATCGCCTGCTTCTGGCGCTGCTGGGCATAGGCGGTCAAGAGATCGTAGAGCGAGGCAGAATAGGCGTTGCGCTTTTCGATGATGACCATTTCCGGCATGCCGCGCGCGAACACGTCGCGGCCGAGCCGGTTGCGGTTGACCAGACGCGCCGAGGCGTCGCGCATGGCTTCCAGCCGCTTCAGTCGGAACTGCAGCACCGCCGCCAGTTCCTCGCCGCTTTCGCCCTCGTCGCCTGGCTGCTTGGGGATCAGGAGCTTGGACTTGAGGAAGGCCAGCCATGCCGCCATCACCAGATAGTCGGCGGCAAGCTCCAGCCTGAGCGCCCTCGCTGTCTCGACAAAGGTCAGATATTGCTCGACCAGCGCGAGGATCGAAATGCGCGCCAGATCGACTTTCTGGGTGCGGGCAAGATGCAGCAGAAGATCGAGCGGACCTTCGAAGCCGGCCACGTCGACGACCAGCGACGGGTCGCCGGTGACGCGTGAATCGTCATTTTCGGCCCACAGACGGTCCATCGGTGCGGCCTTCGCGGCCTTGCTTTCCAATGTCTCCGCCACTGCCTGTCACTTTCCCTTGCTATGCCACCGCATCGAAGTAGGTGGCGAATTCGGCGCGTATTTCGGTTTCTTCGACCGTGTCACGGTCCTTTATATAGGTCAGCGCCCGCTTGGCGCGCTCCAGCGACGTGCCCTCAAGCCCCGTGGTGCGCGATGCGATGCCGGCCATCTCCTCGAAAACGCCGTTGCAGTGAAGGACCAGATCGCAGCCCGCCGCAAGGATCGAGGCCGCCTTTGTCGGGAAATCCCCAGAAAGTGCCTTCATCGATGTGTCGTCGCTCATCAGCAGTCCGTCGAAGCCGATTTCGCGCCGGATGATCTCGTCGATGACCTTGCCGGAGGTGGTCGCCGGATTGTTAGGGTCGATCGCGCTGTAGACGACATGCGCAGTCATCGCCATCGGCAGATGGCTAAGCTCCTTGAACGGGGCGAAATCATGCCGCTGCAGATCACTGAGCGAGGCATTGACCACTGGCAGTTCAAAATGCGTGTCGGCAAAGGCACGTCCATGGCCCGGAATATGCTTCATGACCGGCAGCACGCCGCCCGATATCAGCCCTTCCGCGGCTGCACGGCCGAGCTCGATCACCGGTCGCGGGTCCTTGCCGTAGGCACGCGCGCCGATGACATCGCTGGCGCCTTCGATCGGCACGTCGAGCACCGGCAGGCAATCGGCTGTGATGCCGTAGCGTAACAGGTCGAAAGCATGCAGCCGCGCCATCAGCCAGGCCGCGCGGGCGCCGGCATCATGATCGTCGCGCCACAGCGCGCCCAGCGCGCCGCCGGCTGGATAGTTCGGCGCCAGCGGCGGCCGCAAGCGCTGCACACGGCCGCCTTCCTGATCGATGAACACCAGCGCGTCCGGACGCCCTATGCAGTCTCGCATCTCGGCGACCAGATCGCGGATCTGTTCGGTCTCGCCGATGTTGCGTGCAAACAGGATGAAGGCCCACGGGCATTCATTGCGATAGAAATTGATTTCTTCGCGGGTGAGCGATTTCCCGGCGCAGCCGAGGATCATGGATTTTGATTCGGTCATGTCGGCAGTTTAGGGCTTTGTGCGATCAAAGGGAATCGCCAGGGATTCATCCAGGGCAACGCCGGATCTGCTTTCCCCATGAAAAAAGCCGGCGCGGTGGACCGCGCCGGCTTTCAATCGGTTGGCTCCGGCTTTAGCGCGAGACGAAGCAGTTGCCGCCGGCGGCCTTGTAGCTGGTGCACAAATTGATCGCGTCATTGCGTGACTGGGCCGGAACGCGCACGCGGTAGAACGTGCCTTTGCCGGCGATCTCGGCCTTGACGATGTTGGCGGTACGCCCGGCAAGCACGCTGCCATAGCGGCGCTGCAGATCCTGATAGCTGGACTGGGCGCTTTCGACGGTCGGCTGCGAGGCGATCTGCATCGACCACGAGCCACCGCCGGCCGCGGTCGATGCCGGATCGATGGACGCAACCTGATCGGGCTTGACCTCGCCGACGACATCGACCGGCTGGTCGGACGGACGCTGCGGCGCGAGCGGAACCTTTGCCGGCGTGTTGGCCGATTGGGCCTTGGCCTCGGCCTTCGGCTTGGCCACCGGCTTGAGGGCCGGCTCGTCGTCCGCCTGGGCGGCGGCAGGCGCCACGGTACCGGTCTGGTCGGCATCGGCTTGCGCCGCCGGGGCGACATGCTGCGGCGCCGGATCGACCGGCTCGGTAGCGGCCACTTGCGGAGCGGCGGGAGCCGCCGGATCTTCACGCGGCACCAGCGAACCGTCCGACTTGACCACCATGGTCCTCACCTTGCGCGGTGCAATGGCGACGACATCGGCATTTGTGCCCTTGTCTGCATCCTGCAGCACCTGCGCGATGCGGTCCTCGGACTTGGGAGCTGGCGCCGTATTGTCGGCCAAAGCGGCGCCGGCCATCGGCGCGGCATTGCCGACATCGGTTCCAGCGCCGGCTGCATTCTGGTCCGGCGAAAGATCGATGGCGCGGGCCGGGTCCTTCGCCTGCACGTCCACCGGCTCTTCGGTGTTGGTGACCAGCTTTTCCTGGACCGGCTCGGCGGGCTTGGCGCCCCTGACCGCGTCGTAGACCTTGTTGTCCTGGTTGGGCACCACGGCGCCGCCCGGATTCTCCGGCTTGACCTTGATCGGCGCGTTGTCGGCCTTGACGATGACGGGCGCTTCGCTGCCGCCCTTGCCGCCAAAGGACAGCGCAAAGGCACCGAGACCGCCCGCGACCGCGACCGCGCCGACAATCGCGGCGATGAACAGGCCGCGTCCGCGCGACGGCCTTGCGGCCTCACGCTCGCCGAGACCCGGAACAGCCATCTCCTCGTCGAGTTCGGGATCGTAGTCGAGTTCATCGACGGTGAAATCATCGGCTTGGGAAGCCGGCTGGCTCCCCGGCAGGTTGTCGAGGTCGTAGCCCGAGGCGTCGGCATAACCCGTGGGCGGCGCCGCGCGGGCAGACATTTCCATCGGCCGCGCCGCATAGGTTCGCGCTTCCGGCTCATAGCCCGGCTTGACCCCGTCATAGCCCGGCTTGATCCCGTCATAGCCCGGCTTGAGGCTGTCATAGCCCGGCTTGAAGCCCGCGGCATAGGAGCCATCATCGTAAGACGCGCCGGCCGCGTTGCTTGCTGGGGCGGCAGTCACCTCCACCGCGTTCATCTCGGAGAGAAGGCTGGAGAACTCGGCATCGAGATCGTCATAGCCAGGCGACGCCGGCTGGTCTTCCTCGAAGTGCAGTTCGGGGATATCGAGATCGTCCGCCAGCGCCACGACACGCTCGGGCACATCGACCGTCTCGACATCGGGCATGTCTTCGTAACGCGCCGGCTGGCGCGATTGCGGCGCCGATACTGGGGCAGCGGGAGCCAAGGTTTCGACCGGCTCGGACGAACCATAGGACGTCATGGCGGCGACTGCCGGCGCTGCGGCCATGGATGATGCCACCGAAGCGGCCGGCTGAGCGCTAAACGTAGGCTGCGTGCTGAATGACGGCTGCTGCGGAACCGGCGTCACGCGGCTCCACGAACGCGTCGGCTCTGTCGGTTGGGAACGCTCCGCAAGCCAATCGAAAGAATCCGCCGAATTGTCCCGGGGAGCGGCTTCGTCACGCGGATCAAGGCCCTGGGCCAAAGCCGCGTCCAACGCATCATCGTCGAAATCGACATCGCCAATGGTGTCCGAGTTCGGATCCTGGAGTTCATCAAGCATAAGATCGTCAATATCCGCGTCGGCCGCTTGGGCCGTGCCAACATGTCGATTCTGCTCAGGCGTGGTTTCGTCAAGATCCCAGTCGAGGTCGCCGACAAGGTCGGCCGGTTCCTCGGCAGGCTCGGCAACAGGCGGCGGGGCAGCGACAGCCGACTGAGCCGTGACAGGCTCGCTGGCCGCCGGCGCCGTGCGGGAAGTCATGGCGCCCAGCAGCGCATTCAACTCGTCTTCCAGGCTCCGTTCGTCCGCAATCGGGGCGTGCACCGCCGGCGCGACATTGGCTTCTGGCGCCGCCGGCTGGACCGTAGCGGCAGCAACTTCGGCGACCGGCTCTTCGACCGTTTCGGCGAACGAATCTTCAAAGTTCAGGTCGAAGGCATCGTCCGACAGGCCTTCAGGGTTGGAAATCTCGCTTGTTGAGTCCGCAGCATCGGCAAGCACTTCATGCGCTTCCGGCTCGTCGAAGGCGATCGGCTCATCCGCGCGAACGTCGAAATCCATGTCGACATCGGCCATGGCATCGTCGAGGCCAGCAAAGCTCTCGTCGGAGATTGCCTGGCCGTCAAGCGCCGCCGCCTGCTCCGGCATGGCATGCTCGACGGGATCGGCGGCCATGAATGACTGTTCCGCCGCCGAATGGTCGTCGAGCATCAGCTCGTCTTCAAGCGACATTGCCACCGCATCGTCGAATTCGTCATCGGAGGCAACCGGCTCGACAGAAGCGGGCGTATCGGCAACGCTGTACAGGGCCTCTTCGGCTTCCTCATCGATCCGAAGGTCCTGGTCGAGCGAGGCGGCAAGCTCGTCCGCCATCGACTGATCGTCCTCGAAGGGGGACACGTCCTCGAGCGAACCGGCGACGGCATCGCCAATGTCGGACGCGAAAGCGGGCTCGACGGACGGCACGGCTTCAGCGGCGACCGCATGGCTGGCGCCGGCGACGTGGTCGTCGATCTCAGCCATGTCCAGTTCGAAATCGTCGTCGAGCGACACCGAAAGCTCGTCGTCCATCGCGCTGGCGTCAGCCGCTTCGAATGCCGGCTCATGCACGAAAGTCGGCTCATGAGCCTGAACAACCGGAGCGGCGTCGCTGTCGTCAGCGCCGAACTCGCCCATCATTTCTTTCTCGAGATCGATATCGAAATCGCCCTCTTCGAGCCCGTGATCGGCGGCTGGGGCCTGCGGCTGGGCGGGCGATTGCGGCCTGACCGGCTGGCGCGGGTCGAATCCCATGATCCTGGTCAGTTCCGCGAACGGATCATCCTCAGCGATGTCGTTGTTGTCGGCTACTCTCAGCTGGGTTCTGTCTGCCATTATTGTTCCCGAACTCGCACTCATTCGGACGCCATGGACGTCGCGTAGGGTTGGCCCTTACCAGCGCAATGTGGGCAAAAGGTGACAGGTTATTTAGTCAAACCTAACGCATTTCAGTGGGCGCGGCGGCCCCGATCAACGTCAGGCCGGACGTCAAAACGTCCGAAACAGCCTGCACCAGCCCTAGTCTGGCATGCGTCAATTGTCGGTCGTTAACCTTAACAAAACGTAAGTCCGGATTATCCGTGCCACGGTTCCAGTGCCCGTGGAAGCTGGAAGCCAGATCATAGAGGTAAAATGCCAGCCGATGCGGCTCGAGCGCAAGGGCGGCGGACTCGATCAGCCGCGGGTATTCGGCAAGCTTGCGGATCAGGCCGATCTCGCCCTCGTCGGTCAGCAATGCCGCGGCCGACGCCAAGCTGTTGCGGTCGAAATTGGCTTCGCCCAGTTGCTCGCTCGCCTGCCGGAACACCGAATGACAGCGCGCCGAGGCGTACTGGACATAGAACACCGGATTGTCCTTGGACTGCTCGGTCACCTTGGCGAAATCGAAATCCAGCGGCGCATCGTTCTTGCGATAGAGCATCATGAAGCGGATCGCGTCGCGGCCCACCTCCTCCACCACTTCGCGCAGCGTCACGAAATCGCCAGACCGCTTCGACATGCGCACCGGTTCGCCCTCGCGAAACAGCTTGACCAGATTGCAAAGCAGCACGGTGAGCTTGACCTCTTCGCCGGCAATCGCCCGCGCCAGGGCTTCCAGCCGCTTGACGTAGCCGCCATGGTCGGCGCCGAGCACGTAGATCAGGTCGACGAAGCCGCGATCGACCTTGTCCTTGAGATAGGCAACGTCGGCGGCGAAATAGGTGAATGAGCCGTCCGACTTGACCAGCGCCCGGTCCATGTCGTCGCCGACCGCGGTCGAGCGGAACAGCGTCTGCTCGCGGTCCTCCCAATCGTCGGGTTTCTCGCCCTTGGGCGGCGGCAGCTTGCCCTTGTAGATATGGCCCTTCAGCGTCAGATCGTTGATCGCGGAGCGGATCTTCCTGGCATTGTCGGCGTGCAGCGTGCGCTCGGAGAAGAACACGTCGTGATGCACGTTGAGCATCGCCAGGTCCTCGCGGATCATCGCCATCATCGCATCGATGGTGCGATCCTTGACGATGGCGAGCGCCTCGTCATCGGGCATCTGCAGCAGCGAGCGGCCGAATTCCGCGACCAGCGCCTGGCCGACTGGCACCAGGTAATCGCCCGGATAAAGCCCGGCCGGAATCTCGCCGATGTCGTCACCCAGCGCTTCGCGGTAACGCAGGAATGCGGAACGGCCGAGCACGTCGATCTGCGAGCCGGCGTCGTTGATGACGTATTCCTTGGTCACGTCGTAACCGGCGAAGGCCATCAGATTGGCAAGTGCGTCGCCGACGACAGCACCCCGGCAATGGCCGACATGCATCGGTCCGGTCGGATTGGCCGAGACATATTCGACATTGGTCTTCCTGCCGCCGCCAACCGTCGAGCGGCCATAGTTGCGGCCCTCGCCGAGCAGTGCGGTCAGATGTGTCTGCCAGAAGCCGTCCTTCAGCCTGAGATTGACGAAACCGGGGCCGGCCACCTCTGTTGCCGCGACATCCTTGTCGTCGCGCAGAGCCTGCGCCAGTCTTTCGGCCAGCGCGCGCGGGTTCTGGCCGGTCGGCTTGGCCAGCACCATCGCCGCATTGGTCGCCAGGTCGCCATGGCTGGCGTCGCGCGGCGGCTCAACGGCAATGCGCGACAGGTCAGGCGAAATGCCGTCTTTGTCTTTCAGATCAAGCGCTTCGACGGCTTTTATGATTCGCGCGGTGAAATCGGCGAAGATGTTCATTTGTGTGACTCTGGGGTCTGGCTCTGGCGGCTTTGCAGCGAATCCGGCTCGTTGGCCGGCAAAATCGAGCCCGCCCTAGCCCAATTCAGGCGTATGGTCAAACAAACGCCGGTGTTCCTTGAGCGCGTAGGTGTCGGTCATACCCGCCAGGAAGTCGGCGACGCTGCGCGCCTTGATGCGATCATCGGCCCGATCCAGCCCCTCGCGCCAGCCATCCGGCATGGCGCGCGGATCGGCGAAATAGGCGTCGAACAGATCCTTGACGATCTGCTCGGCATCCGCGCGCACCCGCATAACCTCCGCGTGCCGGTAGAGGTGCTTGTACAGAAAGGCCTTCAGTTCCTTCTCCAGGGCAGCCATTTCGGCCGAGAAAACCACCATCGTCTCGCCAGCTGCCCTCACTGCATCGGCGCTCGGCGGCCTGATGCGATCGAGATTGGCGGTCGTCGACCTGATCACGTCCTCGACCATGGCCGTTATCTGCCGCCGCATCAGTTCGTGGCCGGTGCGCACGGCATCGAGGGAGGGATAGCGTTCGCGCACGCCTTTCAGGATCGTTCCGGGCAGCGAAACCGTCTCCAGCATGTCCAGCGTCAAGAGCCCTGCCCTCAACCCGTCGTCGATGTCATGCGTGTTGTAGGCGATATCGTCGGCGATCGCCGCGCATTGCGCCTCGATGCCGGCGAACCGGTCGAGTTCGAGATCGTGCAGTTGCGAATAATCACGGATCGCCTGTGGCACCGGCCCTTTCAGACCCTTGCCGTTGGCATCCGTCAGCGGCCCATTGTGCTTGACCAGGCCTTCCAGCGTTTCCCAGGTCAGGTTGAGCCCGTCGAATTCGGCGTAGCGCGCCTCCAGCCTTGTCACGATGCGTAGCGATTGGGCGTTGTGGTCGAAGCCGCCCCAGGCGGCCATCTTCTCGTTGAGCGCGTCCTCGCCGGTGTGGCCGAAGGGCGTGTGGCCGAAATCATGCACCAGCGCCACCGCCTCGGCCAGATCCTCGTCGCCGCGCAGCGCCCGTGCCAGGGCGCGCGCTATCTGCGCCACTTCGATCGAATGGGTCAGCCGGGTGCGATAGTGGTCGCCTTCATGGGCGATGAAGACCTGCGTCTTGTGCTTCAGCCGCCGGAAGGCCGTCGAATGGATGATGCGGTCACGGTCACGCTGGAATGGCGTGCGGGTCGGGCTCTCCACCTCGTCGAACAGCCGTCCGCGCGAGTTTGCCGGATCGCAGGCATAGGCGGCGCGTGGCCGATAGCCGAATCCGATGTCGCCCAACTCACTGGTCATGGCTGATGCTGCCGCGTTTGACTTAGCCAGGTTGACTTGGCCCCTCGCGCTTCATACCTATCATGTGAAACCGAAAGCAAGGTGACGCCCATGGGCGCTGATGCCAAGACTGCCATGAAAGTCGATATGACCGAGGCCGCCGCCAAGCGGATCGCCAGGATTGTCTCGAACGAAGCCGGCAAGACGGCGCTGCGCGTTTCGGTCGAAGGCGGCGGCTGCTCGGGCTTCTCCTACAAGTTCGATCTGGTCGATACGCGCAACGACGACGACGTCGCCATCGAGAAGGACGGCGCCACCGTGCTGATCGACGATTTGTCGCTGGTCTATATGGGCGGCTCTGTGATCGATTTCGTCGACGATCTGATGGGCCAGTCGTTCCAGATCCGCAATCCGAACGCCGTCGCCTCCTGCGGCTGCGGCACGAGTTTCTCCATATAGAATGCCTGCCATCGGTGCGGTCCGTCAGATCGCGCTGTCGGCTGGCCGTGATCTCGACGTGACGCTGGCTTTCTGGCGCGACGTGCTTGGCATGGCCGTCCATGCACGCTTCGATCCGCCGGGCATCGCCTTCATCATGGCCGGAGAAATCAGGCTGCTGTTCACCGACGGCGTACCGGCCGGAACCGTCTATCTCGACATATCAGGCCTTGATCAGTTCCATGCCTCGGCTGCTGCCGCCGGCGTGCCTTTCACCGCGCCGCCAACGCTTGTCCATCGCGACACGGACGGCCAGTTCGGTCCAGCGGGGGAAAGCGAATGGATGGCCTTCCTAAAGGACCCGGCTGGCAATACGATCGGCCTCGTCGAACGCCATCCGCCGCAAGAGCCCAACTGAACAGCATCGAGACCGCCATGAAAATCGTCACCTGGAACATCAACGGTGTCCGCGCCCGCATCGGCAACCTGACCCATTGGCTGACCGAGAGCGCACCCGACATCGTCTGCCTGCAGGAGATCAAGACGGTCGACGAGCAGTTCCCGCGCGCCGAGATCGAGGCGCTTGGCTACAATGTCGAAACTCACGGCCAAAAGGGTTTCAACGGCGTCGCGCTGTTGTCGAAGCTGCGCTTCGACGAGGTGATCAGGGGCCTGCCCGGCGACGATGCCGATGAACAGGCGCGTTTCATCGAAGGCGTGTTCTCAACCGACAAGGGCGCCTTGCGTGTCGCCTCGCTCTATCTGCCGAACGGCAATCCGATCGATGACGAGAAGAAGTTTCCTTACAAGCTGTCCTGGATGGCGCGGCTTGAGCGCTGGGCCGAAGAACGGCTGAGACTTGAGGAGGCTCTGGTGCTCGCCGGCGACTACAACGTCATTCCCGAGCCGATCGACGCACGGTTTCCGGAGAACTGGCTGGGCGACGCCCTGTTCCAGCCGCAGACGCGACAGGCCTTCCGTCGGCTGCTCAATCTTGGTTTCACCGAGGCGGTGCGCGCGGTCACCGACGCGCGCGACACCTATACGTTCTGGGACTATCAGGCCGGCGCCTGGCAGAAGAACAACGGCATCCGTATCGACCACCTGCTTTTGTCGCCGGAAGCCGCCAACCGATTCTCATCGGCCTCTATCGAAAAGCATGTGCGCGCTTGGGAAAAACCGTCCGACCATGTCCCGGTGGCGATCGATCTCGCGCTTCAGCCGGCTTGAGAGAACCTCGCCGGGCCCGTCTGCGCTGAACCCTCATATCGCCACATTTCGCGCCGTTCATTGCAGACCAGCATGGCGGCTGGGGTTCCATGAGCACACGATTTCATCTTTGTCCCATTGGCCTGGCATTTGCCATGGCCGTTCCTGGTACGGCATTTGCCGACCAGGAATGCTTGGCCAATGGAAAATCCTACCAGATCGGTCAGGTCGCCTGCCTGACGGTGGCCGAGCAGAGCCATCTGGCCCGCTGCGATATGGTGCTCAACAACACCTCGTGGACGAAGATCGGGGATAGCTGCCCGGAAAACACGCTGGCGCCACACCCCCATGTCACGCCGATCTCGACGCCGGCGCCCAGCATGGTGCCGACGGAGCCGATCGCGAACTGAGCCAATCTCCCGCTTCGTGGGGGAGATCGGCAGTTCAGCCGCCAGCAAAACTACTGGTCCGCGTTGTTGCCCTTGGTGAGGATATCATCGGCCAGCGAGATGGCGGTGCGACGGTCGGCCTCGCCGGCGGTGGCAAATGCCTCTTCCTGCATGCCGCGGATCCAGGGCTGGTCAGCCGGCGAAGCGCGTTCGAGCGCTGCCGTCATCATCGCCAGGCCGCGAACGATCTTGCCGCTCTGGAACAACAGATGGCCCAGCGTCGCCTGGGCGCCGGCATGGCCTTTCTCGGCGGCGAGTTGGAACCAGCGCCCGGCCTGCTTGACACTGGCCTTCACCCCGCCCTCGCCCTTCAGGAACATCTGCCCCATCTCGAACTGTGCGTTCGGGTTACGGTAGTTGGCAGCCGCGCGCATGTAGTATTCCTGGGCCGCCACCTCGTTCTCGGTGACCGGGCTGCCGGGAATGCCCGTGCGCAAATAGTCGCCAAGCGCCACCAGCGCATCGGAGACATAGCTTTCCTCAGGCGAGCCGGGCTCGACATCCTGGTCGACGATCTCGGAGAAGAACTTGAACGCCTCATAGTCGTCGCGCGCCACGCCGTCGCCCTCGGCATACATGCGGGCAAGCTTCCAGGTGGCGCCGATCTGGCCGTTTTCGGCGGCGTATTTGTAGGCCTCGGCAGCCTGCTCCTTGTGGCCATTCTTGTAGGCGGAGAAGCCGAACTGGAAGACCGCCCAGGGGCTCGATTGCGGCTTCACCCCGGTCTTGTCGTCGAACACCTTGTCGTCGAAGGCCATGGCCTGGCCGACGGCGCCAAAGGTCGCGCCAAACGTGGCGGCCACGACCAGTGCCGAAAAGACAGATGACCTCAACAACTCAGATGTCCGCATAACAGTGTGTTTCTTTCGCACCGCCAGGATGGGTCACCGCGCCATCGCGCGCCGGCCCTACCGTCTGTGCATATTTCCATATCGCGCCCGACTGATAATCGGTCGCGCGCGCCTTCCATGTCTTTGCCCTCGCCGCCAGTTCGCTATCGGACAACGCCACATCGATCGTGCCGTTCACCGCGTCGATCGAGATCACGTCACCATCCCTGAGCAGTCCGATCGGGCCACCCACGGCTGCTTCGGGGCCGACATGGCCGATGCAGAAACCGCGCGTCGCGCCCGAGAAGCGCCCGTCGGTGATCAGCGCCACCTTGCCGCCCATGCCCTGGCCGTAAAGTGCTGCCGTCGTCGACAGCATTTCGCGCATGCCGGGGCCGCCGCGCGGTCCTTCGTAGCGAATGACGAGAACCTCGCCTTCCCTGTAGTTACGATGCGTCACCGCCTCGAAACATTCCTCTTCCGAATCGAAGCAGCGGGCCGGACCGGAGAATTTCAACTCCGCCATGCCGGCGACCTTCACGATCGCGCCTTCGGGGGCCAGGTTTCCCTTCAAGCCCACGACACCGCCGGTTTGGGTAATGGGTCTGTTGGCCGGGCGGACCACATCCTGATGCTCATTCCAGACAACGTGCTGCATGTTTTCGGCCAAAGTGCGGCCAGTCACCGTCATGCAATCGCCATGCAGATAGCCGTGGTCGAGCAGGGTCTTCATCAGCAGCGGAATGCCGCCGGCCTCGAACATGTCCTTGGCGACATATTTGCCGCCCGGCTTGAGGTCGGCGATGTAAGGCGTCTTCTCGAAGATCTTGGCCACGTCGAACAGGTCGAACTTGATGCCGGCCTCGTGCGCGATCGCCGGCAGATGCAGTGCCGCGTTGGTCGAACCGCCGGTAGCCGAGACCACGGTCGCCGCATTCTCCAGCGCCTTCAGCGTGACGATGTCGCGCGGCCGGATATTTCTGGCGATCAGCTCCATGATCTTTTCGCCCGAGGCGAAATTGAACCGGTCGCGCATTTCATAGGGTGCCGGCGCGCCGCAGGAATAGGGCAGCGCCAGGCCGATCGCCTCGGCGACGGTCGCCATGGTGTTGGCGGTGAACTGGGCGCCGCAGGAACCGGCCGAGGGACACGCGACCTGCTCGATCTCAAGCAGTTCGTCATCGCTGATCGCGCCGACCGAGTGCTGGCCGACCGCCTCGAAAACATCCTGCACGGTGATCTGGCGGCCGCGATAGCTGCCGGGCAGGATCGAACCGCCATAGATGAAGATCGACGGCACGTTGAGCCGCACCATGGCCATCATCATGCCGGGCAGCGACTTGTCGCAGCCGGCGAGCCCAACCAGCGCGTCGTAGCAATGGCCGCGCATGGTGAGCTCGACCGAATCGGCGATGACCTCGCGCGACACCAACGACGACTTCATGCCCTGGTGACCCATGGCGATGCCATCGGTGACGGTGATGGTGCAGAATTCGCGCGGCGTGCCGCTGGCGGCCGCGACGCCCTTCTTGACCACCTGCGCCTGGCGCATCAGCGAAATGTTGCAGGGCGCCGCCTCGTTCCAGCAGGAGGCGACCCCGACCAGCGGCTGCGCAATCTCGGCCGCCGACAAACCCATGGCATAGAGATAGGAACGATGCGGCGCACGCGCCGGACCGACGGTCACATAGCGGCTAGGGAGCTTAGCCTTGGAGATGACTTTGGCGTCCATACTCTTCCTTGCCCCATCTTCCCTGCAAATGGGGCGGAGCGGCCTGCCCCCTCGCCGAGCCTTTTGGCGCGTGTCCCGAGACAAGATCGAGGTGCGCCGGGTTTATGGCGGGAAATGGGCAATTTCCTCAGCCCGGCTTCCAGCGCAGGGGTTGTTCAGAAAGTGTTGCCAAAACGCCACAATAGCAGGAGGGCGGCAACAGCGCGGCTTATGTGCACGCGGCCTATATGAATGGCGCACGGGCAAGAGCCGCCCAAATGAAAAAGGCCGGGTATTGCCCGGCCTTTTTGTAAAATTCTCAACAGGTTAGAACTTGATCTTGATACCGCCGGAAAATGCCGTGACCAGATCGTTGCCAAAATCGTAGGTGGCGTCGTCACCAATAATTTTTCCGTTCTCGCCAATCACTATGCCGGAATGACCACTGGTGAGCACACCGACTGCACCGGCCAGGCGAACCTCAATGTTGGGCTTCGGCGTATAAGCGACGCCGCCACCCAGCGTCCAGGTGTCGGTCTGCGCGCCGAAGCCATGCGAGGTGCCGCGATCCCAAGTCAACTGACCGGCTCCACTCCACTGATCGTTGAACTTGTGGCCGATACCACCTGATACGGTCCAGCCATCACGATACATCAGGTCAAGGGAGGTTGCCTCTGCCGGGCCGTTGGTGAAGCAAAGTGAGGACGGAGCCCCCACCGGGCAGATAGGAACGCTCTGCAGCAAACTCCAGTTCACCCACTTGATCGAACCGAAGGCAAGCCAGCCGGGAGCGATACCCGACTGCAACTTCAGCTCCACGGAATCAGGCATGTACTGTGTTGATCCGTAAATATCGGTAACGCCTCTGCCAATACTGGTGAGGTCGAGCGCACCCGAGATATTGTCGAGCTTGACTTTCGAATTGTAGACAAGGCTCGCGCGCAACGCGATGTCGGGGATTTCATAAGCGACGCCTGCGCGCCAACCCCAGCCACTGGCCTCGAGATCGACACGGCCTGTCAATGCTGGGAGGACGTTTACCAAGCTTTCTTTGAATCCCGAGATGTCTTGGTAAAACAGCCCGCCGATAAAACGAAGTTGGCCCTTGCCCGCATCAAATTTATAAGAGCATGTACCAGCGTAGTTGTTGCTCTTGATATCGGTTTCCGTATTGGAAAGCGCACCATTCCACATGCCAGGTGCGGTATGCGCGCCCCAGGGCTGCGAATAATCGACCATACAATCCACGCCTTGCACGACCTGGACCTTCATTCCCACGCGCGGAACCCAATAGCCCTCGGCTCCGTCGGCCGAGGTGCCCAAGCCGAGATCGGCTCCGCCTGGACCGCGCGCATTCTCGTACTTGCGGTCCGGCATCACATAGGTCGCTTCCGCTTCGGTCGCGAACGGAGCCGGATCGAACAGCAGATCGATATCGTAGCCGCCACGCTCCAGGCCGCCGGCATGTGCCGGATTCATCGCCGTCCCGATCAAAGCCAGCGAAAAGCAGCCCGCCCCCAGCAGCGCCTTCAGTCGCAGAATAGTCATGAAATGTCCTCCCCGAATTCGAGTGCACCAAGCTAGAACCAATTCAGGTTAACGGTGCAACAACGAATTCGCGGGCGTACATGTACACACTGGCCAGCCGCATTTTCGAGGAAATGCAACCGGGTGCGGCAAGGCCGAAAAATGGTCTGTGAAGGCTGAGCGGCTCTCAAAAAACAGAGAGAACCATCCAAAAGGCTCGAAAACAGGCCTTTTTTGGGGTCCGGGAGTCCCATTGTTACATTATGGCAACAATGGGGCTAAAACTTCCGTTTACGTCAATATTAACGCAACGGAATGCTGATTTTCCAGGCGGAAAACCAGCATTTTAGAGGGGTCTAAAGTCTCGCGAATCTACCCTCAGCCGGCGTCGCGAACCCTGGCCAGCGCGATCGACAGCTTGTCCTGTGCATCGCGGTATTCGGCGAGCTTTTCACGCTCGGCATCGACGATCTCGGCCGGCGCGCTGGCCACGAACCTCTCGTTCGACAGTTTCTTGTGCAGGCGCGCGATCTCCTCGGTCACCTTGGCCAGTTCCTTCTGCAACCGTGCAGCCTCGGCGGCGAGGTCGATCAGGCTGCCAAGCGGCAGGCAGATCGTCGCCTCGTTGAGCACGATCTGCGCCGAACCCTTGGGCGCGATATCGGCAAGCGAGATGTCGCCGACCCGCGCCAGCCGCTTGATCGCCGACTCCTCGCGAACGAGGCGCTCGCGTGTCACATCGTTGGCGCCGACCACGACGAGCGGTGCGATGGCTGCCGGCGGCACGTTCATCTCCGAACGCACGGAGCGGATGCCGGAGACGAGGTCGACCAGCCAATTGATGTCGGCTGCAGCCTCGGCGTCTTCGAAGTCCGGTGACGGCCACGTGGCATGGCACAGCAGCGAGGGGCGTTGCTTGCCTTCGCCAGCGGTCTGCGCCCACAGTTCCTCGGTCATGAACGGCATCATCGGATGCAGCAGCTTGTAGATCTCGTCGAGCACGAAGGCGACGCAGGCTCGGCTTTCGGCTTTGGCCGCCTCGTCGGTTCCCATGAACACCGGCTTCAGCAGTTCCAGGTACCAGTCGCAGAACAGGTTCCAGACGAAGCGGTAGGCGGCGCCCGCCGCCTCGTTGAAGCGGTATGAGGTGATGCCGTCGGTGATCTCGCGCGCCGCCCGCGTCAGCTCGGTGAGGATCCAGCGGTTGACCGCCAGCTTGGCGTCGTTCAGCCAGAAATCGTCATTGCGCGCGACCTCGTTCATCTCGGCAAAACGCGTCGCGTTCCACAGCTTGGTGCCGAAATTGCGATAGCCGGCGATGCGCGCCGGATCGAGCTTCACGTCGCGGCCTTGTGCCGCCATCACCGTCAGGGTGAAGCGCAGCGCGTCGGCGCCGTATTCGTCGATCAGGTCGAGCGGATCGATGACGTTGCCTTTCGACTTCGACATCTTGGCGCCGTTCTTGTCGCGCACCAACGCATGGACATAGACGGTGTGGAACGGCTCCTCGTCCATGAAGTGCAGGCCCATCATCATCATGCGGGCGACCCAAAAGAAGATGATATCGAAGCCGGTCACCAGCACGTCGGTCTGGTAGTAGGTCTTCAGCTCGGGAGTCTCATCAGGCCAACCCAGCGTCGAGAACGGCCACAGCGCCGACGAGAACCAGGTGTCCAGCACGTCCTCGTCGCGGGTCAGGATCTCGCCCGGCTTGAAGTTCTCCAGCTTGTCCTCGACCCAGGCCTTCCACGGTCCTTCCAGCGCCAGATAGAATTCGATCGCGGCGCTCAGCGCCTCTTCCTCGGTCTTCTCGACGAAGACGCGCCCATCCGGCCCGTACCAGGCCGGAATCTGGTGGCCCCACCAGAGCTGGCGCGAGATGCACCAGGGCTGGATGTTCTCCATCCAGTCGAAATAGGTCTTTTCCCAGTTCTTCGGCACGAAGTTCGTGCGACCTTCGCGCACTGAAGCGATTGCCGGTTTGGCCAGCTCCGCCGCATTGGCATACCATTGCTCGGTCAGGAACGGCTCGATCGGCACGCCTCCGCGATCGCCATGCGGCACCGCATGGCGATGCGGCTCGACCTTTTCGAGGAAGCCGCCCTCTTCCATCAGCTCGACGATCTTCTTACGCGCGACGAAGCGATCGAGGCCGTCGAGTTCGTCCCAGACCGCCTGGCGCTCCGGCGTCACCTCGAGGCCGGCAAGGAAATCCTCATTGTCCCTGAGACTTACCGCCGCCTCCGTGGTCAGGATATTGATCGCCGGCAGCTTGTGGCGCTTGCCGACCTCGAAATCGTTGAAGTCGTGCGCCGGCGTGATCTTGACCGCGCCCGAACCTTTTTCCGGATCGGAATACTCATCCGCCACCACGGGAATCCTGCGGCCGACGATCGGCAGGACGATGTTCTTGCCGACCAGATGCCGGAAGCGCTCGTCGTCGGGATGCACCGCGACGGCCGTATCGCCCAGCATCGTCTCCGGGCGCGTCGTCGCCACGGTGATGAAGGTTTTCGGGTTTTCCGGGTCGAAGACCTTGCCTTCGACGGGGTAGCGGAAGTGCCAGAGATTGCCATTGACCTCCTGCTGCTCGACCTCGAGATCGGAGATCGCGGTGAGCAGCTTGGGGTCCCAGTTCACAAGACGCTTGTCCTTGTAGATCAGCCCTTCCTTGTAGAGCGTGACGAACACTTCGAGCACCGCCTTGGACAGGCCTTCGTCCATGGTGAAGCGTTCGCGTGACCAGTCGGCCGAGGCGCCGAGCCGCTTCAGCTGGTTGAAGATGGCACCGCCGGATTCGGCCTTCCACTCCCACACTTTCTCGATGAACTGTTCGCGGGTCAGGTCGCGGCGATGGATCTGCTTTTCCATCAGCTGCCGCTCGACCACCATCTGCGTGGCAATGCCGGCATGGTCCATGCCCGGCTGCCACAGGACGTTCTTGCCGCGCATGCGCTCGAAGCGCACCAATATATCCTGCAGCGTGTTGTTGAGCGCGTGTCCCATATGCAGCGAGCCGGTGACGTTCGGCGGCGGGATGACGATGGTGAAGGCCTCCGCCCCCTCCTCGGCCCCGGCACCGGCGCGAAACGCGTCGGCCTCTTCCCAGACTTTGGCGATCTTCGGCTCGACGGTTTTGGCGTCGTAGGTCTTTTCAAGCATGGGAAAATGGTCCGCGCTGTCGGGAGTTTGCTGGTCCGGTGTAAATCGGAAGGTTTTGGCCAAGTCAACCGCAAGGGCTGTCTCGGACCCTCACAACCAGATAGGCGCGGCCTCAGTCATTTCAACGGAACGCGATCCGTCGTCCTGCCGACAACGACTTCGCCAAAAGAAACGGCGCCACGAAGGCGCCGTTTCCTCTGGGCAATCGGCATGGGGAACTACTGCGCCCCGCGCGCCACGCGCTCGATCTCCTCGCGCACCAGCCTTTCGACCAGTGTCGGCAGATTGTTGTCGAGCCAATCCTGCAGCATCGGCCGCAGCATCTCTTCGGCCATCTCGTCGAATGTCTTCTTGCTGCGGCTGGCAAACGCGTCGGAAAGCTCGCCAAAGGCAGCCGCGACCTGACGGCCGGTGTGCTCGGAAACGATCGCCGGACGCGGCGCGTCGCTGGCCGCCACCGGCCGCACCACGCTTGCATCCGGACGAGACGGCTCGGTAGCCGGTTTCGCGGCCGGTTCATCCCCTGGAGCCTCCACGGACGGCTGGGCAGCCGTCTTGCGTGCCTCGCTCCGGTCCGACACCGCCCTGGCCTGCTCGCCAACCGCGGCGATCTCGCGACGCCAATCGGCGATGGAAGCGTCGGCGACAGGACGCGATATTGGCGCTTCAGCCGTGATTGGCTCCGCTGCAACGCGGGCGCTGACCTCGGCGAGTGTCATCGATGGCCTTGCCGGGCTGGGATCGGGGCGCACCGGCGTTTCCATGCGCGCCACCACCGGCTCGGCCGGCGGCAGCTGTGACTGGACTTCCGCCAGCGTGACAGGCTTCCTGCCCTCGGGGGCGGCATGCAGGTCGGCACGAAAAGCTTCCACGTCGGGGGCTGCATAGGCGCTCGACGCGCGCTCCAGATCCTGGCTCAGCTCATCGGCGTCGCCCGGCTGCTTGCGGCCGCCGTCGCTGTCCTCGATGATCCGCCTGATGGAAGCCAGTATCTCTTCCATGGAAGGTTCGCGCTGTGCGCTGCTTGCCGTTGCCATCGTCACATCCGCCGCCCTTGTGACCCCTGTTGGGTTTTCCGCTCCGGCAGAGCCGGATCGAATCATGGCCACAGCGTAACCGACGGATCGCCGCACGAGAATCCCCAATCTGGGGACTTGTGGGATTTCAACAGATTAGCGCCATCTGAACCCGAGAGCCGCAGCGCGAAAGATCCTGCTCAAGCAGGGAACACGGCCAGTTCAGGCCGAACGCCTCAGCGGCCGTCCGGCGTGCGCAGTCCGTACCACTTGTCCTTGACCGCGTTGTAGTGCTCTTCAGGCTTGTATTTCGCTACCTGCAAGCCAAGGCGGTCGACGGACAGACGGCCGGTCGCCTGCAGGATGGCGTAGCTCGCCACCACCACATCGTGTTCGTAACCGGCCTGGTTGATCTGGGCGGTGATGACCGTCGCCTGCGCATTGAGGACGTCGAGCGTGGTGCGCTGGCCGACATTGCGCTCTTCGATGACACCGTTCAGTGCCAGCTTCGCGGCTTCGATCACTTGCCTGTTGGCCGTCAGCTGCTGCTGCGCGGCGGTGTACTCGGTCCAAGCGGCGGTTACGGCCTGGCGCACCTGGTCGCGGCTGACGTCGACCTGGATGCGGGCCTGGCTGAGTGATTCCTTGTTCTGGCGCACGATCGCCGAGGTGCGGCCACCTGAATAGATCGGGATGGTCAGCGTTGCCCCGACACTGGCCGAATTGGTCGTGCCATCCTGCGAACCGACGCCTGGCAAAGGCGAGGTATTGCGATAGGCGCTCGAAACGCCGGCGGAAGCCGACAGCTGCGGCAACAGCGCGCCTTCGGCCGACTTCACCGAAAACGCGGCGGCGTCGACCAGATGCTGCGTGGCAAGGATGGCCGGATGCTCGTTCGAGGCCACCCCGACGGCGGCGGCGAGGCTCGACGGCAACAGCTTTGCCACCGGCGAAGCGCCCTTGAGCTTGCCCGGCTCGTCGCCGACGATCTGGCGATAGAGCGCCGCACTTGCCAGCGCCTGCGCCCGGGCAGCACTCAGCGATGCCACGGCGGCGGCGCGTGAGGCGTCGGCCTGGGCGACATCGGTGCGTGTGCCTTCACCAACTTCGAAACGCGAACGCGCCGCGCGCGCCGTCTCGGTCAGGAACTGCAGGTTCTGCTCGGTCAGCACGGCGACCTGCCGGTCGCGAATGACGTTCATATACGCTTGCGCCGCGCTGAACAGGATGCCCTCTTCAGTGTTGCGCAGGCTTTCGACCGAGGCCCGGACCTGCGCTTCGGCGGCAGCAACATTGTTCCTGGTCTGAAAGCCGTCGAACAGCGTCTGGTCGATCTGAACGCCAAAATTGCCGGTGGTCAGCCGCACGCTTGAATTGGTGCCGTTGAGATGGCTGCTCGAATAATCGATATCCGCCGAGCCGGTGACAACCGGGCGGTAGCCCGACTTGGCGATGGCGACACCCTCATCGGTGACGCGAACGCCGGCACGGGCCGAATTCAGTGAAGAATTGTACTGGTAGGCCTTTGCAAGCGCGCCGGAGATGGTTTCGGCTGAAGCGGCCAGTGGGGACAGCATGGTCGCCGAAACGAGGACGGCGGTGAAAAGTGACTTGCGTAAAGACGGCACGGTTAAACCCTCATTCGTTTTCCATGGGAACCGCGCCGCGCCTGCTTCTCTCATAGATCAGCCGGCGCCGCGTGTTCGTGTTCCCTGCTGCTCACCCCCAAAGTGCCCCCAGTTTGGCATCAGCAGCGATCGTTCAAATGCAAGCGACCATGACAAAGCCTCTGCTGCAAGGCCAAATCATTCAGAATTCGAAAGCACGAATGCGTTCAAACCCCGGTAGTGGCTTAATTGCCGCATTAAATGCACGTCTTCCGGTTACAACCCCCCCGGCCTTGAAAAAGAGACGGGCCACGCCGGAATTGCCCTGCCCTTCGACGGCGACGAGTCGGCCGCCTTCGGCAAGCTGGTCGAGCAACGGGGCCGGCACTTCCGCGACACTGCCACCGATAAAGATAACATCATAAGGCGCCTTGGCGGCATGCCCCTGCGGCAACGCGCCCTGGACGACGGTCACATTGCCGCAGCCAAGCGACGAAAGCGTCGATCTGGCGGTTTCCGCCAGCGCCGAATCGTTTTCGAGCGCCACTACGGACCCGGCCAGCCGCGACAGGATGGCCGAGGCGTAGCCTGTTCCGCAACCGACATCGAGCACCGAATCGGTCGGGTTGATCTCGGCCAGCTGGATAAGCTTGGCCAACGGCGACGCTTCCATCAGGTAGCGCGAACCGTCCGCGCCGGCTGCAATGCGGATGTCCTCGTCGATATAGGCGAGATCGCGCTGGTCGGCGCCGACAAACATCTCTCTTGGGACGACAAGCATTGCATCGAGCAGCGGCGCGCTGGTCACATCTGTGGTGCGGACCTGGCCGTCGACCATCTTGACGCGTAGTTCGGAGAAATCAGCGCTCATGTCCCAACCAGTCCGCTTGCCGCGCCAGAACCGCGGTCCATTGTGTCAGGAACTTCAGGCCCCTGCGCTGCCGCGCGGGGGCCCGGGCATTGGAGGCCTCGCCCGGAATCGAACCGGGGTGCAAGGATTTGCAGTCCTCTGCGTAACCACTCCGCCACGAGGCCTCATTGCTCCCGGCGTTCCACCCGGTTCCAATAGGTTGCGGCGAAAATGCCGTCAAGCGGCCACCTTGCATTCCGAACGGTTTCCTCGCGTCAGTCCGGACGGCGTCCGGCAAATCATCGGACCGCTTTATTAGCGGACAGTTAAGCATAGCCTGATGGGAGAAGAAACGCATCCCTGTCGCCGCATGACAGGGCAAGGCTTGCCTCGGCCGCGGCTGTTCTCAAGCAGATCCGTGAGGCACTGGAAGAGCACGCCGCCCACTGAAACACCACCTTGCGCTATCGGCGGTCAATCGGGCCGTCGACGCCGTTCCCACCAGACGACAAAGCGACGCCGGTGACGGCGGACCATGGCGAATTCATAGGACAGCACCAGCAATCCGAGCGGAACCATCCAGAAGCCGAGGATCGGCAGGAAACCGAGGATGCCACCGATGGTCAGCAGGATGCCGATCGTGATTCTGAGCCCGCGCGAGCGCGGCATTTTGAACTCGCGCCCGAAAACAGAGATTTTGCGCGCCGGCATCTGGTTGTCTTGTGCTGTCATCGTCTCGAAAGATTGACCCGTTTCGATCGTTCGCAAGCATGCTCAAACCAAAGCCGCCGCCGCGCTTTCGGTTCCATATCCCTGCCAAGACGGCTAATATGAGGGCATCCTTCGACGATTGCGAGAAAGGCCCATGCGAAAAAGCCTCGGAAAAATGTGAAAAGCTTCTTTGCAAAGCCGAAAAGGGCAGCTATAGGCTGCGCCACTCACATAAGAGCCTCCGTTCCCCGGTAGCTCAGTGGTAGAGCAACCGGCTGTTAACCGGTTGGTCGCTGGTTCGAATCCGGCCCGGGGAGCCAAATTCTTCAAAGCGTTGAGACGGTCAGGTCGCCCATAGGGGCTGATCTATGGCATGTCTGGAAAACCGCAGGCAGCCGCAGGTTGATCCTCAACTTGACCTGGCGCCGCTATGCAGCGCGCTTCGATCACGGCGATCTCTTCACGGCGATCTCATCAGGATTTCATCTCTTGTCACCGTTCGGGTTGGGTGCCGGTGCCTCTCGCACATCTCGTGGTGGCGGGTCGACATGTTCAAGCTCTGGCGGGGCTTCTTTGTCCCGACGTCGGACAGGTAGCTTCTCCGGTTCGGGCTTCGATGGTGGTTCTTTGATCTTGCTCGGCATAATCGAGTTAACCGCACTGCCGGTCCCTTGTTCCCGCAGCAAGCCGAAAACCTGAATGGGGGAACCGGGAGCGCCAAAAAGCGTTTTCTCGCATGCTCAAGAAGATCGCCCTTGCCGCCGTGCTGGTCCAGGTTGCCGCGGTTTCGGCTCTCATCACTCAGACGGTCCTCTTCGCGTCCACGGCCACACAGGCCGCCAACGCGCAGCCCGGCGACGTAGTCGCTGTCACTGCCGACAAGGAACCGGACAAGGCGGCGCAGCCTGCTGGTGCCGACCAATGCCCAACCCGGCTTGTGACGAGCAAGGTTTTCACGAGCAACGCAATTACGGCGCAACGATAGTTCGCCATCGATGCCGGCCATCCGTCGATCCCCCCAATTTAAGTCAGGGCAGTGTGCTTGAAAGCGCAATGATTCCTGTTACTTGCGGCATGGGGCGAGTGCGTTTGGGTTGGGCAAGAATTGGGTATGATTTCATCAAATATGGAATGCCTGCGCTGTCATGGCAGCGGCAGGGTTTTCGACTGCTCCAAATGGTATGCGTCAAACGGACACTGCTGCCCTCAGGGAACCCATCGGGGTGGCTGCCCCGGAAAAACGGGTGCCTGCACGGAATGCGACGGCCTGGGGACAATGGCGGAGCCTCCGCTGAGGGCCGTGGCATAATCTGCGATAGTGTCGCATGCCGCTGATGGCGACGCGGACGCGCCCGCCAAAAAACCGTACTAACGGCTCGAACAACAACCGCCCGCCAAAGGTGAGCTGGCAGGGCAGCTCACCTTGTAGCGATGCGGAAACGACGACCATGCAGCCGAACCATCCTGATGGCGCCGCCCCTTATCAAGGCTAAGCGGTTACCCCACCACGACCTGACCTTGTGCCGTCCATCCAAGGGAATTGGGCAAGCGGGTCCTGCAAGATTTTGACGGATCTTGCGAAGCCGGCGACGGCATCGCGCGCCACCGTCAGCGGAACCTGGCCGTCGTGAGCACGCTGGCAAGCTCGAAAGGCCGTTTCGAAAATCGGACCTCGCCGTTCCCTTGGCCACTCCTCAAAGAAGTCGAACGCATCGTCGAGGCACCCTATTTCTTGAACGAACTCGCCATTCTTGACCAGGACCGGTCGGTCGAACGTCCTGTAACTCATGTGATCCTCCATTCCGCACGTTGGTTGTTGCTGGCTTGGGTCATCATGCGATTGCATGCTCCGGCTCGGCCAACATGCCGCCGCCTCCACGCCCGGGCGGCACCGTTGCAAAGGCCGGGATTGGCGGCGGATCATCATCGTCATCCCGCCAGGGGCGCCGCATCCAACCGAGCCGGCTCTTCTTGCGGCGCCGGTCGAAAGACAGGCTGACGGTTCCCGACTCCTTTGAAACACGCGGTTCCCGCCCGGTTTCGTCCAGAAGGCGGAGTGCGCGAAGTATGTCGCTGACTTCCACGATGGCGCCGTTGTCCAATTGCCGCAACGCGGGATTGTCAGGAACCGCATGAACGTCGGAAGCCCAGAAAGCGAGCAAAGCCCGCTTTGCACCGATCGTCATCGTCTCCTCGTTCAGCACATCATCTGGCGTCCGCAATCCGGCGGATTCCGCGGCAAGATTTTTCGGTTCAGGTTGGTGAAAACTGTAAGTTTCGGTTCTCATCTCCATTCTCCGCGATCTGTGCCTCCCGGCCGAACCGGGAGGCGGACCGTAGATTTAGCTTCCAGTGATCAGGCGACCTCGCGTTGAGGCTCCGCATCCGAGTCGATCAACTGCTTCTTGCCGGGTTGCTCGAGCGAAACCGCTTTGGCTTCGGACCCTATCTCAATGCGCCGAGGCTTGAGTTCCTCGGGCACTTCGCGGACCAGGTCCACTGACAGCAAGCCATTCTCGAGGTTGGCCGCCTTGACCTTTACGTGGTCGGCAAGTTTGAACACCTGCTTGAAGTTGCCCGTCGCCAAGCCGCGATGAAGGACCTCCCGATTTTCCTGGTCGGGTTTCCTTTGGCCGACGACAGACAATTCGGGGCCGTTCTGCATGAGTTCGACCTCATCGAGAGCGAAGCCGGCGATAGCCATCGTAATGCGATAGTCGTTCTCGCCGGTCTTCTCGATATTGTAGGGAGGCCAGTCGGAGCGTACGCTTTTTTCGAGCATATCGAAGAGACGGTCGAAGCCGACCGTTGTGCGGTAAAGAGGGGTATAATCAGAGCTTCTCATAGCCATATCCTCCGTGAAGCAACATGGATTACGAGGCTGTCGCAGCGTCGCTGCGACGCCAGTATGTCGAGCCGAAGCCTCGACGGAAAACGATCTGGTAATCGTGTTTTTTTCCTTCAAGAGGGGCGACAAAAATATTTTTGGCCGGCAGGCAGGTGCCCAAGGCGCTGCCTTGCGTGCTGGTGGCCACTGCGCGATGTTGACGCCAGGGGTGGATGCGAATCATGCGAAAAATTTTGATGTCCGGACTGCTGCTCGCGGCAGCCCTTTTCCGCGAACCCGGCCCACGCGCTGGACAGTAGCGGCACGCCTGTCGTCGTGACCCCTCTTGCGTCGCGCACGACGACCGCGTCCGGCCAACCGATCACGCTGCCGCAGAAGAACGTGCAGGTGCTGGTCTCGACCTACGACATCGCGCCGGGCGCGACCTTGCCGGTCCACAGGCACCCTTTCCCGCGCTATGCCTATGTCCAGGCCGGCACGCTGAAGGTCACCAATGTCAAGACCGGCGACAGCAACACCTACAAGGCCGGCGATTTCATCATCGAAATGATCGGCCAGTGGCATCGGGCCACCAATATCGGTGATATCGAGGTGAAGCTTCTGGTGATCGATCAGGTCGAGCAAGGCGCCAAGAACACGGAATTGCGCCAATAACCGCGAAGTCCGTGCCCGGCGCGAAAGTCTGTTCGCGCTTTCGCAGCAACCGGCGCGGTGGTAGGGCTGGCCGGGAAATCATGGAATGGATCGCCCCTTGACCAAAGCTCTCCGCCTGCCGCTGATCGAAATCTGTGTCGAAGGCATTGACGGCCTTCTCGCGGCGCAAGCCGCCGGCGCCGACCGGGTCGAACTGTGCGCCAGCCTCGTCGAAGGCGGGATTACGCCAAGCCTCGGCACGATCCGCGCCGCCATCGAGCAGGCAAACGTGCCGTTTCATGTCATGGTGCGGCCGCGCGGCGGCGATTTTCTCTACAGTGAGACCGAATATGCCTCGATGCTGGCAGATGTCTCGGCACTGCGCGAACTCGGCGTGCCCGGCGTGGTGTTTGGCTGCCTGAACGCCGATGGCACCATGGACGAGGCGCGCATGAGCGAACTGACGCAGGCCGCCGGCCCCTTGAACGTCACCTGCCATCGCGCCTTCGACATGACGCGCGAGCCGGCCGAGGCGCTCGAATCGCTGATCCGCAGCAAGGTCGGCCGCGTGCTGACCAGCGGCCAGCGTGACACTGCCATCGAAGGCTTGCCGCTGTTGGCGGATCTGGTGCGGCAGGCCGGCGACCGCATCGTCATCCTCGGCTGCGGCGGACTGGATTTGCACAACATTGCCGAAGTGCGCAGCAAAACCGGCCTGTCCGAAATGCATTTTGCCGCCCTCAAGGATGTGCCGAGTGCCATGGACTACCGCAATCCCCATGTCGGCATGGGTGGCTCCGATCTCGATCGCGAGTATCGCAACACGCTGACCGACACACCGCTGGTAGCGGCAACGATCGCGGCAGCCAAGGCATGACCTCGACCCCTCCCCCGATAGCCCGTGTATCGGGGCAAGACGAAGCGGCGATCCTGGCGCTCAACAACGAGCATGCCGCGGAACTGTCGTGGCTGGAGGCTGAGCGGCTGTCCTTCCTGCTTGGCGAAGCATTTTACACCAGGCGCATCGGCGATCTCGAAGCCTTCATCATGACCTTCGACCAGGACGCCCTCTACGACAGCCCGAATTTCCTGTGGTTCCGCGAACGCTATGAGCGCTTCGTCTATGTCGACCGGATCGTCGTGGCGGCGCACGCACGCGGCCGCGGCCACGCCCGCCGGCTCTATCAGGACCTGTTCGGCCATGTTGAGCGCGCCGGCCACACGCTGGTCACCTGCGAAGTCAACACCGCCCCGCCGAACCCCGCCTCGGACGCCTTTCACGCCGCGCTCGGCTTCGTCGAGGCCGGCGGCGCCGTCATCCATGGCGGCAAGAAAGCGGTGCGCTATTACGCCAGGCAGATCAGCGCCTGACAGACCAGGCAGATCCGCGCACGAAGACGAGGACTACTGGAACAGGGCTGTCGCACTCACCAGCGTCATCCAGAACCCCCAGACCAACGGGATGCCGACCAGCAGCCAGGCCAGCGTGAGTTTGATCGAATTCTCGTTGTCTTGCGCCATGGTCGGTCTCCTCAGAGCTGATCCCGAAAAGTGGACTCCGGTTTTCGGAAAAGATCATGCTCAAACAATAAGATAGAGCCCATCCCGATTCTATCGGGATGGAACTGACTCTAAGCCACCGCTGGTTCGGTCTTCATGTGGAAGCGCGCATTGACGGGCCGCATCATCAGGTTGAGCAGGAGGCCGACAACCAGCAGGCCGGCCATGATGTACATGGTGACCGTGTAGGCGTCGGCCTTCGCAACGCCGCTGTCGATCTGGTACTGCCGGATATAATTCACCAGCACCGGGCCAAGCACGCCCGCCACCGACCACGCGGTCAGCAATCGGCCGTGGATGGCGCCGACGTAACGCACGCCGAAGACGTCGCGCAGGTAAGCGGGAATGGTGGCGAAGCCGCCGCCATACATGCTGAGGATGATCCCGTAGAACAGCACGAACAGGAAAACGCTGCCGGTCTGGCCGGTCCACGGCACCGCCGCATAGAGGACGACGCCCAGCGCGAAGAAGATGGCATAAGTTGTCTTGCGGCCGATATAATCGCTGGTCGAGGCCCAGAAGAAGCGGCCGAGCATGTTGAAGATCGACAGCAGGCCGACGAAGCCGGCGGCAGCGGCAGGCGTGATGCGTCCCGGAAACATCTCCTGGCTCATCGCCGAGGCCTGGCCGAGCACGCCGATCCCTGCCGTCACATTAAGGCACAGCACGCCCCACAGCAGCCAGAACTGCGGCGTCTTCAACGCATCGTCGAGATGGACATTGGACGTCGTCACCATCGCATTCTGTGCCGCCGGCGGCGTCCATCCGGCAGGCCTCCAGCCCTCCGGCGGCACCCTGACGATAACGGCGCCGATCAGCATGAAGACGAAATAGACGATGCCCAGCACCAGGAAGGTTTCGGCGACGCCGATGTGCTCAGGCGTCGAAAACAGCTTCATCAGATAAACCGACAGCGGCGAGGCGATGAAGGCGCCGCCGCCGAAGCCCATGATCGCCATGCCGGTTGCCATGCCCGGCCGGTCCGGAAACCAGGTGATCAGCGTCTTGACCGGCGAGATATAGCCGAGGCCGAGACCGATGCCGCCCAGCACGCCGTAGCCGAGATAGATGATCCACAATTGGTGCAGATAGACGCCGAGCGCCGAGACAATGAAGCCGCCGCCGAAACAACAGGCAGAAGCGACCATGGCTTTGCGCGGACCGACGCGATCCAGCCAGCCGCCGCCGAACGCCGCCGCAATGCCCAGGAACAGGATCGCGATCGAGAAAATCCAGCCGAGGCCGGTCAATTTCCAGTCGTCGGGCGCCGAGTCGGTGATGCCGATCAGCTTAGACATCGGCAAGTTGAAAACGCTGAACGCATAGGCCTGGCCGATGCAAAGGTGGATGCAGAGCGCCGCCGGCGGCACCATCCACCTGCTGAAGCCAGGCTCGGCGACGGTGCGTGAGCGGTCGAGCCAGCCGCCCGCCCTTTCCCCGGTCGTATCCATTCCATCCTCCCAGATGCGTCTTCGAACCATCTTCTCAGATGTGTCCTGCGAACAAACTAGGCGGGTAAGCCGGCGAGGCAATAAGGAATGCCTGCCATAAGACCAATGTCTAATGAGACTGGCCCAGATCGGAAAGCAGGTCATTGCTTTCCCGAAAGTTAGATTAGAAACAATTAATGGATCGTCTGCTTACGAAGCACGATCCCTCCACCTGCACTCACGATCATCTGGCCGGGCACGACGGCATTCACCAGTTGCGGTTGAGCCATTCGCGCGCCGGGCGCTCTATGAGGTAGTAGCTGCAGGCCGCGCAAGCGAAGACCGCGGCCAGCATCGGTATCGGCGCGCTGCCTTGCTCATAGACGAATTTGTAGAACGGCTGCTGCCATAAATAGAGCGAGTACGACCACAGCCCCAGCGTCGCCATCGGCCAGGACGACAGCAATCCGGAAAAATACCGTGGGCTGAAATCGAGTGCGTTGACGGCCAGAGCCAGCAGCGGCACCGCGAAGAGATAGTGCATCGGCGTCGGCACCCGATCCAGGAACAGGACAACGGCACAGACCGTTGCCACCAGGGCCACATGCTTGCCTCTCAAAAACGCCGGCAGCCTGCCGTCGGCCTTGAGCAGGCAGATCGAAGCCGACAGGAGGATCGACGCGATGTGCACATCCGTGCGCCAATAAGTGGTTTCGTAGTCCATCCCCAAGACCCAGTACGAAACCGCGCCATTGGCCATGGCCAGCAAGGCCAGCGCCAGGAGCAGCACGACCACGCGAGAGCGACTTGAGACGATGACGCTGATCAGCGCCAGGATGATGTAGGCGTGCTCCTCGATGCAGAGCGACCAGATATGGTCGAGCGCCCCTGCCCGAGCCACGAGAATGCCGGCATAATTGTAGGTGAATGTCAGCGCCGTCAGCGCGGCCTTCCATTTGAAGGCGAGGAACGTGCCGGAGAGCGCGATCATCGCGACGACTACGAAGACCAGAAGAGCCGGATAGATGCGGGAGAAGCGGCGTTTGAAGAATTTTTTCAGCGGGTAGCGTTCGATGAACAGGATCTCGCCCATCAGCCGGCCGCTGAGCACGAAGAAGAATTCGACGCCCAGCACGCCAAGATTGATTCCCGGAACCGGAAAGAAATGGCCGATCAGAACCAGCGCGATCGAAAGCCCGCGCCAGCCGTCGAGATAGGCCAGTCTTGTTCTGGTTGATCTGTCGGCGGCGGATCGGGACGGAACGACATGCGTCGCGGAAATGTCGGTCATGCCGATCCTCTCGCAATAGGTATGCGAAGGGTACGACGGTACATTTCGAACCCAGCTCGCATTCCCGCCCAGTCCATATTGCAGTGCAATATGGATTTGTGCAAGTGCGAGATTGCTGCCGGATCAGGTCCGGCCTCCGGCTCGGCGGGGATTTGCTTCAAGCAGTGCGGCAGCGATTCCATCAGCAACTGAACGGATGCAGGCCGCCGCACGAGAAAAGGGGCCACGGAGGCCCCCTTTCCTTGTCTGCGACCGATCGTATTAGAAACTGTTTCGAAACTCGCCCTGGCGAGTCATATGGTGGTGGTTTCGAGAACCGGAGCGGAGCGTACTTTTGGTACGTGAGCACCGGAAGCACAGAAAACGCCATCAGATGGCCGCCGGAGTAGAGTTTCCAAACAGTTTCTCAGGCGTTGGCTGCCGCAACCGCGCGCTTGGCCATCACCGCGATCAGATTGGCGCGATAATCGGCCGAGGCATGGATGTCGGTCATCAGATTCTTCGCCGGCACTTTCACACCTTCCAGTGCCGAGGCCGCGAAATTCTTGGCCAATGCTGCCTCGATCTCCTTCGAGCGGAAGACGCCGTCATCGCCGGCTCCAGTGACGGCGACGCTGACGCCATCCTTGCCCTTGGCAACGAACACGCCGACGATGGCGTAGCGCGATGCCGGATTGCGGAACTTTTCATAGGCCGCCTTGGCCGGCGCGGTGAAGGTGACGGCGGTGACGATCTCGCCTTCCTTCAACGAGGTCTCGAACAGACCCTTGAAGAACTTGTCGGCATCGATCTCGCGCTTGTTGGTGATAATGGTGGCGCCCAGCGCCAGGAGCGCCGCCGGATAATCGGCCGCCGGGTCGTTGTTGGCGATCGAGCCGCCGATCGTCCCCTTATGGCGCACCGCCGGATCGCCGATCAGTGACGCCAGATGGGCAAGCGCCGGACAGGCCTTCTTCAGCTTCTCGTCATTGGCAACGGCGTGATGCGTGGTGGTGGCGCCGATGGTGACGGTCTTGCCCGACACCTTGACGCCCTGCAGCTCCGCGATCCGCGACAGGTCGACAAGGTCGGACGGCGCGGCAAGCCGCGTCTTCATCGCCGGGATCAGCGTCATACCGCCCGAAAGCAGCTTGGCGTCGCCTGTCTTGACCAGCTTGGCAGCATCGGCGACCGAGGCGGCGCGGTGATAGTTGACTGCGTACATGGAATTCTCCCTTGGGTGAATGGGCGAATAGGGAGTAGCGAATAGCGAATAGGATCTATCCAGTCGCACCGCCTTCTCTTCCCTATTCGCTACTCCCTATTCGCTATTCGCTTTCAGTGTTTCGTCGCGCGGATCGCGGCCCAGACGGTGGACGGCGAAGCCGGCATGGCAAGATCGTTGCTGCCGATGGCGTCGGTGAGGGCGTTGATCACCGCCGGCGGCGAGCCGATGGCGCCGGCCTCGCCGCAGCCCTTGATCCCCAACGGATTGCCCGGGCATGGCGTGTTCGAGGTCGAGACCTTGAACGACGGCAGATCGCCGGCGCGCGGCATGGTGTAGTCCATGTAGCTCGCGGTCAAAAGCTGGCCGCTATTGTCATAATGGGCGCCTTCGAGCAGCGCCTGGCCGATGCCTTGCGCCAGCCCGCCATGCACCTGGCCCTCGACGATCATCGGGTTGATGATGTTGCCGAAATCGTCGGCAGCGACGAACTGGACGATCTCGGTGACGCCGGTTTCCGGGTCGACCTCGACCTCGCAGATATAGCAGCCCGCCGGGAAGGTGAAATTCGACGGATCGTAGAACGCCGTCTCCTTCAGCCCGGGCTCCATGCCGCCCGGCAGGTTGTGGGCAGTGTAGGCGGCCAGCGCCATCTGGAACCACGGCACGTTCTTGTCGGTGCCGGCGACCTTCAGCGCGCCATTCTCGATGACGATATCGCCTTCGTCGGCTTCGAGCAGGTGTGCCGCGATCTTCTTGGCCTTGGCCTCGACCTTGTCGAGGGCCTTGACGATGGCCGACATGCCGACTGCACCCGAGCGCGAGCCATAGGTGCCCATGCCCATCTGCACCTTGTCGGTGTCGCCATGCACGATCGAGACCGAATCGAGCGGCACGCCGAAGCGCTCGTTGACCAGTTGCGCGAAGGTCGTCTCATGGCCCTGGCCGTGGCTGTGCGAGCCAGTCAGCACCTCGATCGTGCCGACCGCGTTGACGCGCACTTCCGCCGATTCCCAAAGGCCGACACCGGCGCCGAGCGAGCCGACGGCAGCAGACGGCGCGATGCCGCAGGCTTCGATGTAGCAGCTCATGCCAATGCCGCGCAGCAGCCCCTTCTTGGCGGCGGCGGCCTTGCGCTTGGCAAAGCCGGCATAATCCGACGCCTTCATTGCCGCATCGAGCGAAGCGGCATAGTCGCCGGCGTCATAGCACATGATGACCGGCGTCTGATGCGGAAACGCTGTGACGAAGTTCTTGCGCCGCAGCTCGGCCGGCGAGACGCCGAACTGGCGGGCCGCCGTCTCCATCATGCGCTCCATGACGAAGGTCGCTTCCGGCCGCCCTGCCCCGCGATACGCATCGACGGGCGCGGTGTTGGTATAGATCGCCTTCACATTGGCGTGGATGGCCGGGATATTGTACTGGCCCGACAGCAGCGTCGCATAGAGGTAGGTAGGCGTCGCCGACGAAAACAGCGACATATAGGCGCCGAGATTGGCCTGGGTTTCGACCTTCAGGCCGAGGATCCTGTGGTCCTTGTCGAAGGCCATTTCAGCATGGGTGTGATGGTCGCGGCCATGCGCGTCGGTCAGAAAACTCTCGGTCCGGTCAGCCACCCATTTGACCGGCACGCCGGTCTTCTTCGACGCCCACAGGCAGACGATCTCTTCGGGATAGATGTAGATCTTCGAGCCGAAACCGCCGCCGACATCGGGCGCGATCACGCGCAGCTTGTTTTCCGGCGCGACATTGTAGAAGGCGCTCATCACCAGCCGCGCCACATGCGGGTTCTGCGAGGTCGTCCAGCAGGTGTAGTGATCCTCGGCCTTGTCGTAATGGCCAAGTGCGGCGCGCGGCTCCATGGCGTTAGGCACCAGCCGGTTGTTGATGATGTCCATCTTGACCACATGGGCTGCCTTCCCGAAGGCCGCTTCCGTGTCGTCGGCATTGCCAATGTCCCAGTCGAAGATCAGATTGTTGTCCGCTTCGGGGTGGATCTGCGGCGCACCCTTGTCCATCGCCTTGGAGGCGTCGACGACGGCCTTCAACTCCTTGTAGGTGATCTCGACCGCCTCGGCGGCGTCACGCGCTTGCCCCTTGGTCTCGGCGACGACAATGACGACGGCGTCACCGACATAACGGACCCGGTCGAAGGCGAGTGGCGACCATGCCCCCATCTTCATCGGCGAGCCGTCCTTGGAGTGGATCATCCAGCCGCAGATGAGATTGCCGATGCCATCGGCCTTGAGTTCCTTGCCGGTCAGCACGCCGATGACGCCGGGCATGCCTTGGGCCTTCTTCACATCGATCTTCTTGATCTGCGCATGCGCGTGCGGACTGCGCACGAAGGCGGCGTGCTTCATGCCGGGAACCACCATGTCGTCGACATAGCGGCCGGCGCCCGTGATGAATCGTTTGTCTTCCTTGCGCGCGACCCGAGCGCCAACACCTTCAATGCCCATCAGAAATTCCTCCGGAATTTATGGGAGTAGGGCAGCAGGGGAGTAAGGGAGTAGGAAAAAGGGCCTCGTTGCGTTGGCCTTCTTGCCCTACTCCCCTACTGCCCTACTCCCATATTCCCTTGCCTAAGCAGCTTGTTTCGCCTTACCCTTCGACCCCTTCATCGTCGTCGATGCGGCGAGGATCGCCTTGACGATGTTGTGGTAGCCGGTGCAGCGGCAGATGTTGCCGTCGAGCTCGGCACGCACCGTCGCCTCGTCGAGCCCTTCGGGGTGGCGGCCGATCATGTCGGTCGCCGTCATGATCATGCCCGGCGTGCAGAAGCCGCACTGCAGCCCGTGATGTTCCTTGAAGGCGGCCTGCACCGGATGCAGGTCGGCGCCATTGGCCAGGCCCTCGATCGTCAACACGGTCGAGCCGGAGGCCTGCACCGCGAGCATCGTACAGGATTTGACCGCCTTGCCGTCGACGTGGACGACGCAGGCACCGCATTGCGAGGTGTCGCAACCGACATGCGTGCCGGTAAGGCCGAGATTTTCCCGCAGGAAGTGAACCAGAAGTGTTCGGTCCTCGGCAGCACCGCTGACCCGCTTTCCGTTCACCATCAACGAAACGTCCGACATGGTCCCTCCCTGGGTATCAACCTTGGTCATCACGTTGCCAACGCGGCGTTGGCGCATCGGCCATGCGTTATTGGTACACCGCACATCGGACAAAAAACAGCACGTCGCAAACGCGGCACATTGTACTTTCGGTCATGGCCGCCCCCAAACATGCGGTGCCGGTGGCCCCATTGCCAAACCGCCGATTGAAGGCAACAATGTCGGTCGACGCCCGCGCGCCAGAAGCATTTAAAACAGCCGCGCACAAAAAAGCGTCGGAGGAAATGCGGAGAACATCGCTGGCCAATTCACAGACGCGCTATGCATGCGGCCTGTCGGCGCTCACCACGGACGAGCCCGACATGGAGGCGTTCGCCAAGGCGATCGCACTGGAAGCAGCCGCCATCGACGCGGGCTTTGCCCTGCTGTTCTTTTCCCAGAGCCTGGTCGAAGCCAGCGCCCTTTCCCAGGCGCTCATGACCCACGCGCCGGCGCTCCACCACGCCGGCTGCTCGACTGCCGGCGAGATCACGCCGCAAGGTCTCGAGGATGGTCATGTGCTGGCCATGCTGCTTCCGTCCCCCGCGTTTACCGCCGTCAGCGTGATGGTCGAAAATCTGTCCTCGTCGGGTATGGACAGGATCACCGGCGAGGTCGAGACCCTGCGGCGATCGCTGCGCGCGCGCCTCGGTTGCGATCGGACCAAAGGCACTTTCGCGCTCTGCTTCATCGACGGGCTCTCCTATGCCGAAGAAGCGGTGAGTTCAGCCATCCACTGGGGTCTCGATGACATTCCGCTGCTTGGCGGCTCCGCCGGCGACGATCTGAAATTCGAGACGACGCGCCTGATCTCGAACGGCAAGGTCACCTCCGACAGCGCCATCATCGTGCTGATATCGACCGAAATTCCCTTCCATGTCTTCAAGACCGACAATTTCGTTCCCACCGATGAGAAACTGGTTGTGACGGCTTCCGATCCAGATCACCGCATCGTGCGCGAGTTCAACGCCACCAATGCGGCGCAGGAATATGCCGCGTCCGTCGGTATCGTCGCGCAGATGCTGACGCCACTGAGCTTCGCCTCGCATCCCGTGGTGGTGAAGGTGGGCGGACAATATTATTGCCGGTCGATCCAGAAGATGCATGCCGACGGCTCGCTGTCGTTCTTCTGCGCCATAGACGATGGCGTCGTGCTGTCGATCGCTCAGCCCAAGGACATGGTGGAATCGACGCGCGCCGCCCTGCGCGACGTCGAGGAGAGGCTTGGCGGTATCGACATGATCCTCGGCTTCGACTGCGTGCTGCGCCGGCTGGACGCACGCAATCGGCAGGTGTTTCGCGAGATCTCGGAACTCTACCGGGTCAACAATGTCATCGGCTTCGGCACCTATGGCGAACAGTACCGGTCGATGCATCTGAACCAGACTTTCACCGGCATCGCCTTCGGCGAGCGCCAGGCGGCGGAATAGGACGGCGCAACAAGATGCCGCTGAGGGACATAAACGATCTTGAAAAGCTGAAGAAGATCAACGCGGCACTGGTCAGCCGCGTCGAGCGCTCGATGGACCAGCAAGGCAACGCCTTTTCGCTGTTCCAGACCACGATCTCGCTGGAAAACCGGGTGCGTACACGTACCGAGGAACTTCACTCGACCTTGCGGCGGCTGGAGCAGTCGAACATTGACCTCAGTGCCGCCAAGGAAAACGCCGAACTGGCGAACCTGTCAAAAACCCGTTTCCTCGCCGCTGCCAGTCACGACGTGCTGCAGCCGCTGAATGCCGCCCACCTTTCGGTTTCGGCGCTCGCCGAAGTTCAGACCAGCGACGAGGGCAAGAAACTGGTGCGGCAGGTCGAGCGCTCGCTGGAGACGATGGAGGACCTGCTGCGAACCCTGCTCGACATCTCCAAGCTCGATGCCGGCGTGGTGCAGCCCGACATAAGCGACGTCAGCCTGGAGGCGCTGTTCTCGTCGCTCCGCTCGGATTTCCTGCCGGTGGCGGAGATGAAAGGCCTGTCGTTGAAATTCCGGCCGGTCCATGCCGTGGTCCGCTCCGACCGCACGCTGCTGCGCCGTATCCTGCAGAACATTCTCTCCAACGCGCTGGGCTATACACGCTCGGGCGGCGTGCTTGTCGGCACCAGGCATCGCGGCGACACCATCCGCATCGACGTCGCCGACACGGGCTGCGGCATTCCCGACGACCAGCGCGAGGCGGTGTTCGAGGAGTTCCACCGCGGCACCTCGCCGGCCAATGCCGAACTGGACGGTGGCGGTCTCGGGCTCGGGCTCGCCATCGTGCGCCGCATGGCCAGCGCGCTCGGTCATCCCGTGACATTCTCGTCGAAGGTCGGACGCGGCACGATCTTCCACATCGATGTACCCGTCGGCATCGGTGCGCCAGCCGATGCCATCGCCAGCGTTGCCGACATGGAACGGCCGCGCGGCTATGGCCTGTTCGGCACCAAGGTGCTGCTGGTCGAGAACGATATCGAAGTGCTGCAGGCCATGACCTTCCTCCTCGAACGCTGGCAATGCCTGGTGCGGGCCGCGACCTCGACCGACGATGCGCTCGACATGCTTGGCGACACCGACTGGGTGCCCGACATCGTCATTGCCGACCAGCATCTCGACGGCGGCGATCTCGGCACCACGACCATCGCCGAAGTCCGCGACTATCTCGGCCGCGCCGTGCCGGCGCTGATCGTCACCGCCGACAGTTCGGAAGCGGTCGCCAAAGCCGCCCGCTCCGGCGGCATCGAACTGATGCGCAAGCCGCTGAAGCCGGCGCAACTAAGGGCGCTTCTGGCGCATCTGCTGGCCTGATCACTTCTCACGCGCTATTCCGATCGTCTTGAAAGGAGCGCGTCCTCCGGCAAATAAATCTGTGGATATTCCTGGCGTGACCAGTTGGTGTCGTATCGGCCAAATGAAGGAGGAGTATCTGTAAGCAACTGGGTCGGGGGATTTCATGAAACGGTTGCTTCTTGGCGCGGCTTTGCTTGCCGCTGGTGTATTCGGCGTGGATACATCTTTCATATCTTATATTAGAGGAAATGCAGGGATAGAGGCTCTTGCGCAAGAAGCGCAAGGCACTTCGCCCGGTCTTGGCACATCTGCGCCTGTCGGCTACGGCAATGGCGGCGCGGCGCTGGGCAGCGGGAAGCCGGCCGATGGCACGCCAGCGTCAGGCGCGTCGGCGGGTGCGGCGGGAGATGCGGCATCAGGTGGGGCGGCCACCGGCAGTCCGGATGCGGCGGCCAAGATTGGCGCCAAGCCGACTGATGCCAAGGCAACGGCCGCCAAGCCGACTGATGCCAAAACCACCAGCACAAAGACGACGGATGCCAAATCCGGCGCGGCAGCCAAGACGACCGATGCCGAAGCTGCGCCTGAGGCGCAGGCAGCGGTCGCAGCCGCCACGACGGCGGAGAGCGGCGATCCCGAGGCGATCGGCACCTCGAAGGTGGACCTGCCGAAGACATCGGGCAACGGCAATCTCGGCTATGCCATCGGCATCGATGTTCCTGCCTTCCACGGCATCGAGCCGCAGGTCGCGCTGAACTACAATTCCTCGCGCAAGACCAAGCTTGGCGGTCTCTATCAGGGCTGGCTCGGATATGCCTGGGGGCTCGATGGTTTTGACGTCATCGAGCGGGCAAGTCCGGGCTATGGCATGCCGGCTTACGATGCCAATGACGTCTACCTGTTCGACGGCCAGGCCATGGTCGCCTGCGTTGCCGGCATGGTCTCCCCGTCGTGTTCGACCGGCGGCACGCATGCGACCGAAAATGAATCCTACCGCCGCATTGCGCTCAACAGCACCAGCAATGAATGGAAGGTGACCGATCGCGACGGCACCGTCTCGACGTTCCGCTCAGTGGCGGCGGTTGCCAATCTGACGCCAACCGCCGGCACGCCGGCCTATGATCTTGCCACCAGCTACCACTGGCTGTTGACCTCAGTCAGCGACACCAATGGCAACACAGTCACCTACAGCTACTCTTGCCCGGCAAGCCCGGTCTGCTATCCGGCGAGTGTCACCTACAACGGCACCGCGATCACCTTCTACTACGAGACCCGTCCGGACGTGATCCTGATGGGCAACGGCCGCGATATTTCCGAGACTAGCCAGCGCATCAAGACGATCGGCGTGACCGTCAACGGCGTCGTGCGCGGCGCCTACAAACTGACCTACGACCAGGCGCCGTTCTCCAACACCTCACGTCTGACCCAGGTCACCCGCTATGGCACCGATGCCACTGGCACCGTCGACGGCACCATCACCGGCGGCACCGCGAAAGTGCTTGGCCAGATGACCTATCAGAATACCGATGGGGTGTATTCGCCCATAAACACGTCAGCTTTGGCCTCAATAAGGAAAGCAAATGATTCAGGGACTCTGGAGGTAAGCGATCTCGATTTTGATGGCCGAGATGAGATGTTCGGCGATTTTGTCTTGAAAACCTATAATGGTGGCGGCCACAATGGCTCTCCAAGTGTAAGTCTATCGAGAACAAAAAGAATCGTAACTTTTTCACAGAGCGGATTTCCGAATCCTATCATTGCCAAGGTCGTAGGCGCGGGAGATATCGACGACAATCCAGCCTTCTTTTCTCAGCCGGGACGATTTGTTTCGACGAAGCCCACGATCGATTTTGCGGAATCCACATCAGTCTCCCAGACTAATGGAGCGACAGGTCAGGTCACGACAACCACGACCAAGTCGATCGTTAAAACAGACGCCGCACTGGCAATGACTGCTGCCGCGTGCAACCTGACCGCTCCCGTTGGCTATCAGGAGGTATGCTATGCAATTCCGTCGGGTCAAACCAGCGGACCACCTGCGGCGACCATCACCGACGCTGACGGTGACGGCATCGACACGATCAACCCCAATAATGGACTGAACCCATTTATAGATAGTATGGTTGGAGTTGGCGATTTCCTAGGCGGCGGCCGTCAACAGCCGTTGTTTGCGCGCGCTCCTTCCAGTGTCATAAAGGGCGGTTTGTCGAGCGGTAGCTGGAAGCCAAATGGTGCTTCGTTCCCGATTACTTGTTTCCGACAAGATGGCCCTTGCGTACTTGGGGACCTCAACGGCGACGGTGCAACGGATCTGTTTCGATATAAGGGCAGTGATGACACCGCCAGTGTATGGCTGTCGACGGGTGTCGGTTTCAAGAATTACTCGGTGTCGTCTATCGCTGGCAACTCTGCGGTTCTTCGTGACTTTGACAACGACGGGCGGATGGATGTCATTACGATTGCTGGTGACGCGTTCAGTACTCAACCGTTGGAACCCCACACCGTCAGGGCGTTTTCTCTTCGCCCCTCGTCCACATCAATGACACCCGTGCAGTTTACACTGCCGGCGTCGATTATGGCAGGCGTCACCATCGGCGATTTCAACGGCGATGGATTGCCTGACTTTACCAATTACAGCACCAGCATGTTCATCTCGAACGCGGGCACGGGCAATCCGAACCTGCTTCGGCAGGTCACCACGGAACTGGGCGGCACGGTCGCGGTCGAGTACGCGTCATCATCGACCTGGGCGAACAACTACCTGCCGCAGGTCGTGCATGCGGTGACAAAACTCTCGGTCGGCGATGGGCGCGGCCAGACGGCGGTGAGCACCTACACCTATGCCGGCGGCAAATACGATCCGGCGGCGCGCAAATTCCTGGGCTTCGCCTCGATCGTCGAGACAAAACCGCTGGCCAATGGCGAGACGGCCCCCTCGAAGATCGAGACCACCTATCGCCAGGACCTGGCAAGCTTTGGCCTGCCGTCGCTGACGGTGTGGAAGGATGGCGCCGGCGTCGTCCACAAGCAGGTGGCCGAGACCTATGCGGTCAACACGACGGCAAAACCCTACACCGTGCAGAACACGGCCACCGACACGACGCTGACCGAGAATGTTGCGCGCAGCTAGCGGGTCGAGCGGGGCTTCGATGCCTACAACAATGTCACCAGCATCAAGGACTATGGCCGCACCGATCTCGGCGGCGACGAAACCTGGACGGAACGCTTCTTCTCGCCCAACACATCGGCCTATATCGTCTCGGCCCCGATCGCCGAACGCACGCATGCCGGGCTCAATGCAGCAGACCCTTATGTCAGCTATCGGCACAATTACTACGACGGCAACACAAGCGACGTTTGGGCAGTGCCGAACAAGGGCAATCTGACCTTGGCGCAAACCTTCAGCGATGTCTCAGCGAGCAAGACGGTTAATCAGTATTTCACCTACGACACCTATGGCAACAGGGTCTCGTCAACCAATGACCTCGGTCACAAGACCGAATGGGATTACGACCCCACCTATCATCTCTATCCGGTAACCGAGCGGGCATCGCGCTATTTTGCCACCGGCGGGCAGCCGGCCGATACCCGCTTCGTTTCGACCGCCACCTACAATGTCGTGTGCGGGCTGCCGGCGACGAAGACTGATCCGAACGGCATCATCAAGACCTTCACCTATGACGCCTTCTGCCGGCCATACTATGTGCAGCAGAACGTGCTTGGCCCCTATGTCAGGCCGCGCTTCGAGAACGAGGGCAATCCGGCGACACAAGCGCTGGTCGAATACACGCCGCTGCCCGATTGGGTCGGGGAAACCTTTACCCGCTCCTACTATGACGGGCTTGGCCGGGTCTATCGCGTCGAAACCTCCGGCGAGACGGCGGCAGGGCCAAGTCGCATCGCCGACACCGACTACGACCCGCGCGGCAATGTACTGCGCACCGCCTTCCCGCGCTTTGTCGGCGAGGCCGCGCAATGGACCACCAACTCCTACGACTGGGCCGACCGGCTGGTGAAGACGGTCAATCCGGATGCCAGCCAACGCACTTACTTCCACTATCTTGCAACCTCGAGCAGCTTCAATCCGTGGCTTTATGGGGTAGTGCTCACTGACGAACTTGGTCATCAGACCAAAACCGTAACGTCGACACATAGCGATACCACAGCGGTGGTACGCGACGTCGTTGGCATGGCACTGACCGAATACCGCAGCTACGACCTGCTGAGCCGGCTGATCAGCGTCAGCGATCCCGGCGGCTCGAACTGGTCCTACACCTACGACCTGGTCGGCAACCGGCTGTCGGCGTCGGATCCCGATTTGGGCACCTGGACCTATGTCTATGATGCCGCCAACCGGCTGATCAAACAGACCGATGCCAGGGGCACGGTCACCACGCTCGCCTATGACCAGATGGACCGGCTGACGCTGAAGACGGCAACCGCGCCGGGCGGCAGCCCGGTGACGCTGACGCAGAACACCTACGATCAGGCGGCGTCAGGCTACTACAACATCGGCCAACTGACCCGCTCGGAAAACGCCGCCGCCGTGCAGCTCTACAATTATGACGGTCTCGGCAAGGTCGCCCGTCAGGATGCCACCATCGCGGGGATCACCCACACGACGTTCAACGTCCACGACGGCTCCGGCCAGACGCTTCGCAGCCAGTATTTTCCCGTGCAGCTCGACTTCGGCACGCCGACAGCGCATTTGCAATACACCGCCGGCAAAAAGCTCTATTCGGCGCCCGGCTTCATCACCTCGACGCTCTACGAAGCTGACGGCCAGACCAAGGAGATCACCTACGCCAATGGCGTGAAAACGTCCTTCACCTACTCGCCGACGCGGCGCTGGCTGACTCGGATAACCACCACGCTCGGCGCCGGGACAGTAATGGATCGCCAGTTTACCCGTGACAGCCTCGGCCGAATTACCGACATCGCTGGAACCTCGGCCACGGGTCCGAACAGCTGGCACTATGTCTATGACAGTGCCGATCGGCTGACCACGGCCGACAATCTCGGCGACAACACGCTGGACGAGACGTTTGTCTACGCCGCCAACGACAACATGACTTCGCGCACCCGCGTCGCCGGCACCTATGTCTATCCCCCGGCCAGCGCCGCTCGTCCGCATGCGCCAATTTCGGTCGGCGCCAATGCGATGGCCTACGACGCCAACGGCAATTTGACCTCGGACGGCAGCCGCACCTTTGTGTGGGACGAGGCCAATCGCCTCAAGACGGTCACCCGCGCCTCCAACACCGTCAATTTCGCCTATGGACCTGATGGTGCGCGGGCCAAGAAGTCATCCAGTTTCGCCACGACGCTCTATCCCGACGCCAATGTCGAGATCAATCCGGCAACACCGGGCGCGGAGATCTACACGCGCTATCCGCATCCCGACATCAAGGTCGTCGGCACCACCAAATACTTCCTGCACCGCGAACATCTCGCCTCGGTGCGCCAAGTCACCGACATGTCGGGCACCGTCGTCGACGCCACCAGCTACGCCACCTATGGCGAAAGCCTCAACACCGGCTTCCAGACGCAGAAGAACTACATCGGCGAACGCTTCGATCCCGAGACCGGCCTGCTGTATCTCAATGCACGATACATGGATCCGGTGCTGGGGAGGTTCATTTCGCCGGATGATTGGGATCCGACCAAGGAAGGTGTTGGCACCAACCGATATGCTTATGCTCAGAATGATCCGGTAAACAAGAGTGACGCCAATGGGCATGCCGATTTACAGGGTATCGCTAGAAGCTACATCAACCGGGAAGTCGGAACCCAAGTACAAGCCCTCGCCGACGTCGAGCAAGATGCCGCGAAAGGCGCGGCAATTGGAGGCATTGCCGCGTTAGGTGTTGGAGCTGTTGTCGCAGCGCCGGAAGCAGCGGCAGCTGTAAGTGCTGCCTTTCCTGAAGCGGCAATGTTTGCCACCGAAATGGTCGCCGCAGAGACAGGGCTGATTGCTCCGGCTGGCGCAGTTGGGGCAGTGGCGCTATCCAGGTCGGAAGCTATGAAAAAGGCCTTGGATACAGTAACAGAAAAATTAAGCTCCTCTCAGTTGTCAAGCTTTAAAAACTACATGGGTAAAGTGCCGAGCAATTCAACTGAGAATGTTTCCATATCTGTCCAAAAAGGCACTGCAACTTTTACAACCGTTTCACCTGGGAAGGTTCCCGGTTCCTATGCCACGTATGAGAAGGTGGTCGACATGAACGGAAAAACCCTAAGTTACAGCAAGAAAGTGTTCGACCCGCTTGGGGGGCTAGTTTCCAACAAAGATAAGCTATCGAAGGCTGACAGTCCTAAGTCCGGAAGCGGCGGTAGCGGATCTGACAAAGGGTCAGCGGTTAGCGTCAACGATCACGAGGTCAGCAAATGATCAACGAAGATAGGATAAAGGCGGTAAAATCTTTGATAGGATTGGAGAAACCAATAGATTCATGTATAAATGCCTTAAATACTTTTTCTTGGGATTATGATGGAGATCCTGTTATTTTAAATCGAACAGATGTTGAGAGCGTTATGAAGAGATTTCTAGATGGAAATTTGAGCAAAACTGATCTAGAAGCATGGGCAGACGCAATAGAACTTCGAGACGATATAGCATTTTATGGATCAGATGCCAATTGGATAAAGATGGTTATTACAACCCTATCGACACCGCCGCTATATGGTCCGATCACAAGAGAGAGTGTCGAGCAACTTCTCGGATTGCAGTGACAGTGTCCTTTTACCATCTTCGCCCGGCCGTCATTGTGTGTAAATTGATCACATGGCTCGCCTTGCCCGCATTATCGTTCCCGGGCTGCCACACCATGTGAAGCAACGAGGTGACGGGTAAAAGCTCAAAACCCCGCCTGATCGCGAAACAGCTCCGCATTGTCCAGCTTCGAAACGTCGATCACCGCTTGCGTGCGGCTGTAGACATTGAGCTTGCGCAGAATCTCCGAGACGTGCGCCTTCACCGTGGGAATTACGGTGACAGTGCACCTTTTGCCCCGTTTGCTCGAATTACGGTGACAGTGCACTTTTTACCTTATTCGCCGGCATCGCCGCGCATAAACTGACCACATGGCTCGCCTTGCCCGCATCGTCGTTCCCGGCCTGCCGCACCACGTGACGCAGCGGGGTAACGGGCGCGCCAAGGTGTTTTTCACGCCGCAAGACTACGCGCTCTACAAAAACCTGCTGGTCGAACATTGCCGCGCCGCCGGTGTCGGCATCTGGGCGTGGTGCCTGATGCCGAACCATGTGCACCTGATCCTCACGCCAGCCGACCCGGATGGCCTGCGGCGTGCGCTCGCCAAGGTGCACCGTGCCTATGCAGGCGTTATCCACGCTCGACAAAGGAAAACCGGTCATTTCTGGCAAGGCCGCTTCGGCGCCGTCGCCATGGACGAGGATCATCTCCTGTCGGCGGTACGTTATGTCGGGCTGAATCCCGTGCGCGCCGGACTGGCAAAGCAGGCGGCGGATTGGCCCTGGTCAAACGCTCGGGCACATCTGACAGGTGAACCCGATGACGTCACGGATTTGCGGCCGATGAAGGACCGGTTGCCGTCGTCGATCGGATTATTCGATCTGCTCGACACGGATGTCGCGGCGTTCGACGCCTTGCGCAAGGCCGAGAGCATCGGTCGCCCGGCGGGCAGCGAGGCATTTCAGGACCGGATTTTCGGGAAAACCGGAAAAGCCGTGAAATTGCGGAAGCGAGGCAGGCGGTCAAAGGAAAATAGTGCGCTGTCACCGTAATTCAACCCCAGGATTTAATCAGTGACAATATGAAAGAATATAAGTTCACCGCCAAGGAATTTTCGATATTGGCAGCTGTATTTGACAGCATCCATTATCCTTTCCATGATCAGAGAGATATTGGGGAATATGATTCCTTTAAGAAAAATACTAAGAATACATCAATGAAATCAATTATAGAATAATAGGAGACAAACTAATAGATCAACAAATTGACAAAAATATCCTCTGCTAACCTGAACTACGACACGGGGATAGAGCAGATAATTGAGATATATACCGATATTATTTCTGAATAGAAGAATTACAGTGACAGTGCACTTTTTACCCTATTTGCCAGCATCGCCTTATGTAGACTGACCGCATGGCCCGCCTTGCCGCATTGTCGTTCCCGGCCTGCCTCACCACATAAGGCAACGCGGTAACGGGCGCGCCAAGTCTCTACAAGACCCTACTGGTCGAGCATTGCCGTGCCGCCGGTTTCGGCATCTGGGCATGGTGCCTAGCCTGCGTCGTGCGCTCGCCAAGGTGCACCGTGCCTATGCCGGGGTCATCCACACACGACAAAGGAAAACCGGGCATTTCTGGCAAGGCCGCTTCGGCGCCGTCGCGATGGACGAGAAAGCGGACATTGCTGCGCGGCAACCGAACCCGATGGCGACTGTCGGCGTTTGTGGGCAATGAGCTTTCGAGTCGAACCGCTTTCTCGACAGAATTGGCCGGCACTCGTGGATCTGTTTTCGGCGAGCGGGCCTGTCGGTCGTTGCTGGTGCATGTATGGCAGGATCGGCCCGGCTTACCGAAAGCAGCCGCCCGATCGGAATCGGCACGAATTTCAGCAAGCGGCGCTATCGGGCGATGTGCCTCAGGGCCTTTTGGCCTTCGATGGAGAAATGGCCGTCGGGTGGTGCCAAATCACGCCCATCGAAGCCGTGCCTTACCTGAAGAAAAGATGGATCGGGGCAGAAGATCGCAGGGAAGAGACATGGTTCATCTCCTGCTTCTACGTCCGCAAGGGCTATCGTCGCCGCGGGATGACGCGAACGCTGATCGAGGCGAGCATCGCTCACGCAAGACGACATGGCGCGAAGGCGATCGAGGCGATGCCGCTCGATGGCGGCAAGTCGCCGAGCGCAACGGGTAGCGGCTACGTGTCGACCTTCGAGAGCGCAGGTTTCCAAGCCATCGCGCACCGCGATGCGGCCCGCCCGCTGATGAGACTTTCGCTGTCATGAGCCATGACGGTGGACGCCCGCCCTCAAAACCCAGCCTGATCGCGAAACAACTCCGCATTGTCCAGCTTCGACACCTCGATCACCGCTTGCGTGCGGCTGTACACATTGAGCTTGCGCAGGATTTCCGACACATGCGCTTTCACCGTGGTCTCTCCCACCTGCAGCTCGTAGGCGATCTGCTTGTTGAGCAGGCCCTGGCGCAGCATCTGCAGCACGCGCAGTTGCTGCGGCGTCAGCGTCGACAGGCGTTGCACCATGTCGGCGCGGTCGGCGCTGTCGGCGTCCGGCGGCCGGCCTTCATAGGTCTCCGGCACATAGATCGCGCCTTCCATCACCGAGCGGATGGCTGCGGCGAGGTCGCTCTTGCGCGCCGATTTCGGGATGAAGCCGGCAGCGCCATAGGACAGCGCTTCGGAAATGATCTTCGGCTCCTCGTAACCAGAGACGATCACCACGGGCAGGCGCGGATAGCGGGTCCGGAGTTGCAGCAGGCCGTCAAAACCGTGCACGTCGGGCATCGAGAGGTCGAGAAGCGCGAGGTCGAACGGCTTGGCATCGGCCAGAAGATCGAGCGCCTCGGTGATCGAGCGCGCCTCCACCGTGTCGACTTCCGGATAGGCCATCTGCACGGCGCTGTGCAGCGCCTCACGAAACAGCGGATGGTCGTCGATGATCAGGAACCGGGCGCGATCGTGGGTTGCGGTCATGGGGTTCATTTCAGTTCGTGAGCAATTAGAATAACCTCTCCACCATGGCCAGATTATTGCCAAATAGTATATCGCCATCTCCGACGGAAAGTGCCGCCGGCACTTTCTCGACCAGATCGCCTTGTCCAGGCCCTAAATCGATCGAATGCTCCGGCAACCAAGCAGAGACCCTTGATGACAGAATTCGTCCTTCCCCTGCCCGCAACCGCATCGGTGGCCGTTGCCGGCTCGTCCGATCGTTTTGCGGTGCGCCGTATCTACTGCGTCGGCCGCAACTACGCGGCGCATGCCCGCGAATTCGGCAATGACGAGCGTGATCCGCCCTTCTTCTTCACCAAGCCGGCCGACGCGGTGGTCGATTCCGGCACCGCTATCCCCTACCCGCCGCTGACGGCCAATCTGCACCACGAGATCGAACTGGTGGCCGCGATCGGCAAAGCCGGCTTCCGCATTGCCCGCGACAAGGCGCTGGACCATGTCTGGGGCTACGGCGTCGGCATCGACCTCACCCGCCGCGACCTGCAGGACGAGGCCAAAAAGGCTGCCCGGCCCTGGGACTGGTCGAAGGCCTTCGACCGCTCCGCCCCTTGCGGCCCGCTGGTCCCTGCGGCGAAATCCGGACATCCGCAAAAGGGCCGCATCTGGCTCGCCGTCAACGGCAAGGTCAGGCAGGATGCCGACCTCGCCGAACTGATCTGGCCGATACCGGATATCGTGTCGATCTGCAGCGAGGCGATGGAGCTCGAGCCCGGCGACCTGATCTTCACCGGTACGCCGGCAGGCGTCGGCGCGGTTGGCCCCGGCGACACGATGACCGGCGGCGTCGACGGCATCGGGACCATCGAAGTGACCATCGGCCAGCCGAAGTGAGGCCATGAGCGAACTCGTCCTGCACAACTACTACCGCTCCTCCACCTCGTATCGGGTGCGGATCGCGCTGGAGATGAAGGGGCTGAGCTACGACTACGTCCCGCATCATTTGCGCCATGGCGAGCACCTCGAACCAGCCTATCTCGCGGTCAATCCGCAAGGGCTGGTGCCGGCGCTGGTGCTCGGCGACGGCACGCTGCTGACGCAATCGCTGGCGATCATCGAATTCCTCGACGAGACCAGCCCGGAACCACCGCTATTGCCAGGGGATGCGGCCGGTCGGGCACGGGTCAGAATGCTGGCGCAGATGATCGCCTGCGACATCCACCCGGTGAACAATCTGCGCGTGCTGACCTCGCTGCGCACGCTGTTCGGCGCCGGCGACGAGGACGTCGTCAACTGGTTCCGCCACTGGGTGAACGAGGGCTTTCAGCCGCTTGAAAAGATCCTGGCCTTGTCGGCGGAGACCGGAACATTCTGCCATGGCGACGCGCCGGGTCTGGCTGACATCTGCCTCGCCGCACAGATTGCCAGCAATGCCCGCTTTGGCGTCGATCTGACGCCCTACCCGACGATCGCGCGCATCAATGCCGCCTGCATGGCGCTGCCGGCCTTCAAGAAAGCGGCGCCCCAGAACCAGATCGATGCCGAATAGAGAAGCCACCGATCCAGAGGAAGTAAAGGCGCTTGCCGACATCGAGGCCTATGGCTGCCATATCCTGTACGTGCTGGAGGAAGGCGACCTGGCGCCCTTCGCCTATTCAGTCGGTATCGAGCACAATTTCGGGGCTCCAGAATTGGTCGTGATAGGTCTGAGGCCTGAAATCTCGCAGTCCATCATCAACGAGTATTGCAGACGGGTCCACTCAGGCGAGGTTTTCGAACCAGGACAGCGAACGTCGGGCTTCGTCAAAGACTTCGACTGCCAGTTCGGCGCTGTTCATATCGAGCACTACCCCGAGCATTTCGGCTGGATCTCTGGTTCTACGACGGCCCGGATTTCCGTGTCTTGCAGCTGATTTTTCCTACGACTGAAGGCATCTGGCCATGGGACGCTGAGGCCGACGACTGGTTCCGAGCCTGGCAGCCGCTGCTCGACACGGCTCCCGCGTCCCAGGCCTGATCGACGGCATCAATTTCGGACTCGCCGCGCCAAGGAATCGGCTATCTTCGCGCTTCGATGCGCGTGGTCCGTGAAATTATTTGGAGTTATCGATGAAAGCCGTCGTCTTCGAGAAATTCGGCGAAGCGCCGAGGATCCAGACCATTCCTGATCCGAAGCCGGCAGCCGATGGCGTCGTCATCAAGGTCGAGGCGACCGGTCTGTGCCGCAGCGACTGGCATGGCTGGATGGGTCATGACGAAGGCATCACGCTGCCGCACGTGCCGGGCCACGAACTTGCCGGCATCGTCGTCGCCGCGGGCAAGCAGGTCACGCGCTGGAAGGCCGGCGAGCGCGTCACAGTGCCGTTCGCCGTCGGCTGCGGCCGCTGCTTCGAGTGTAATTCGGGCAATCACCAGGTCTGCGAGCACCAGACACAGCCTGGCTTCACCGGCTGGGGCTCGTTTGCCGAATATGTCGCCATCGAACATGCCGACACCAATCTTGTGCGCCTGCCCGACGAGATGGAATTCGCCACCGCCGCCAGCCTCGGCTGCCGCTTCGTCACTTCGTTTCGAGCCATTGTCGACCAGGGCCGGGTGAAGCCGGGCGAATGGGTCGCGGTGCATGGCTGCGGCGGCGTCGGCCTGTCGGCGATTATGATTGCCAGCGCCATGGGCGCCAATGTCATCGCCATCGATCTCACCGACGAGAAACTGGATTTCGCCAAAAAGATCGGCGCCGTCGCCACCATCAATGCATCTACAACGCCGAACGTGGTCAAGGCGGTCAAGCAGATCACCAATGGCGGCGCGCATATGTCGATGGACGCGCTCGGCCACCCCACCACCTCGTTCAATTCGATATCCAATCTGCGCCGGCGCGGCCGCCATGTGCAGGTCGGTCTGATGCTGGGCGAGCATGCCCGGCCGCAGGTGCCGATGGACAAGGTGATCGCCTTCGAGCTCGAAATCCTCGGCAGCCACGGCATGCAGGCCTATCGCTACCCCGCGATGATGGAGATGATCCGCCACGGCAAGCTCAAGCCGGAACTGCTCGTCGGCAAGAGGATCAGCCTCGACGAGGCGCCCGCAGCCTTGATGGCGATGGGCGGCTTCGAGGGCATCGGCATTGGGGTGGTGACGAAATTTTAGGCGAGGACGGCACCGTCGTCAGGCAATCGCGCGTCGTGGCAATTCCTGCTTCGCGAATCGCTTGGCGCCTACGACGCAAAGCACGACGCCAAGCGTAACGACCACCATCAGCGGGCTGACCTGCTCGTGCAGCAGCGTCGCTGCCAGTGCCAGCCCGAAAAATGGCTGCAGCAGCTGCAACTGTCCAACCGCGGCGATGCCGCCTTGCGCCAGCCCGCGATACCAGAACACGAAGCCGATCAGCATGCTGAACAGCGAGACATAGGCAAGCCCCATCCACGCACTGACGCCGACGCCGTCGAACGACGGCGGCATGGTCAGCAGCGTCAGCACCAGCATGATCGGCAGCGACAGCACCAGCGCCCAGCAGATCACTTGCCAGCCGCCGAGCCTGCGCGACAGCGCGGCGCCCTCGGCATAGCCGAGGCCGCAAGCGATGATGGCAGCCAGCATCAGACCATCGCCAACCGGCGAGGCCGTCACGCCCTGCGTCAGCGCAAAGCCCGCGACCAGCGCACTGCCTATGCATGAAAACAACCAGAACGCCGGGCGCGGCCGATCGCCGCCGCGCAGCACGCCGAATATCGCAGTGGCCAGCGGCAGCAGGCCGACGAAGATAATGGAATGGGCCGTGGTGACGTGCTCGAGCGCCAGCGCGGTCAGCAAGGGAAAGCCGACAACCACGCCAAGTGCCACGATCACCAGCGACAGCAGATCGCCGCGCTCCGGGCGTTTCTGCCGAAACAGGAGCAGGAGCGCAAGGCCAAGCAGTCCGGCAATCGCCGCCCGGGCCGAGGTCAGGAATGTCGGATCGAATTCCCTGACCGCCACCCGCGTCGCCGGCAGCGAGCCGCTGAAGATCAACACGCCGATGAATCCATTCATCCAGCCACTCGCGGTCTTGTCCATCGTATGCTCCGTTTGTCGGCTCCGTATCGCGCGGAGCCGGTAGTATCGCCAGAGACAATGCGGTACAATTATGCAAAACTGTCATGGTCAGCAGAGCAGTACGGATGGACAAGCAGACTACAGGAAGCGAGAGCGGCGGTACGCTGGTCGAAGGCGTCATGGCGACGATCCGCCAACGGATCGCGGCGCGCAGCCTGGCGCCGGGAGCGCAATTGCCGTCGATCCGCACCTTTGCCAAATCAATGCGAGTGTCCAAATCCACCGTGGTCGAAGCCTATGAGCGGCTCGCCGCCGAAGGCGCGATCCGCTCGCGGCCGGGCTCCGGCTTCTATGCCGCCGGATCGCTGGCGCCGCTGTCGCTGGCCGAAATCGGCCCCCGCCTCGACCGCGCCGTCGATCCGCTCTGGATCTCGCGACAGTCCCTGGAGGCCGGCGATGACATGCTGAAGCCCGGCTGCGGCTGGCTGCCCGCTTCATGGATGCCACAGGCAGGGCTGCGCCGGGCACTGCGCACGGTGGCGCGTGCCGACGATGTCGCACTGGCCGATTACGGCACGCCGCTCGGCCTACCACCGCTGCGGCAATTGCTGGCGCGACGCATGGCCGGGCATGGCATCGAGGCCTCGCCCGAGCAGATCATGCTGACGGAATCAGGCACGCAGGCCGTCGACCTCCTGTGCCGGTTCTTGATCGAGCCCGGCGACACCGTGCTGGTCGACGACCCCTGCTACTTCAACTTCCACGCCCTGTTGCGCGCTCACCGGGCTAAGGTCGTCAGCGTTCCCTACACGCCGTCGGGGCCGGATATCGATCTGTTCGCGCAGGCGTTGGCCGAGCATCGGCCACGCCTCTACATCACCAATTCCGCCATCCACAATCCGACCGGCGCGGTGCTGTCGCCAGTCACCGCGCACCGGCTGCTGAAACTCGCCGATCAATCGCAATTGACCATTGTCGAGGACGACATCTTCGCCGATTTCGAACATGCGCCCGCCCCCAGGCTGGCGGCGTTCGATGGTCTCAACCGCGTTGTCCATATCGGCAGCTTCTCCAAGACACTGTCGGCATCGGTTCGCTGCGGCTTCATCGCCGCACCGCGCGACTGGATCGAGCCCCTGACCGACCTCAAGATCGCCACGACCTTCGGCGGCGGCCGGCTCGCGGCCGAACTGGTGCTGACGTTGCTGAAGGACGGCAGCTACCGCAAGCACATGGATTTGCTGCGTGCGAAGCTTGCGCGCGCCATGGGCGAGACGGCCGCCCACCTGAAAGCGATCGGCATCACGCCGTGGATCGACCAGCCGGCTGGCCTCTTCCTGTGGTGCAGCCTGCCGGACGGCGTCGATGCGGCCGAAGTCGCCCGCCGCTCGCTGGCCGACAACATCGTGCTGGCGCCCGGCAACGCATTCAGCCTGTCCGGAACGGCTGGCCGCTTCCTGCGCTTCAACGTTGCCCAATGCGCGGACGAGCGGATTTTCAGGGTGCTCGAGGCGGCGATGGCGCGTTGACGCGCATCAAGCTGATCCTGTTGCCTGTGCAACCTTCGGCTGCTAGGGAAACGCGAGCGCACTCGAGAGAATATTCGCGCCATCATTTTCCGGGATAGCGTTTATGGGAACCAGCAAGTCAGCAGACAAGTAGGCCGCAACAGCACTTCGTTGTTGCGGCGGCCCGTCATTTCCCATCTTCAGTGAGAACGGCAGATCGCCGCCAAATGTAGCCATTTGAGCGGATGTTCAATCATGCCTTTTCCAAAAAACCCGACATGGACCACTTCCCTGCCAGCAGCCATGGTGCTGATGGCGCCCTTCGACATCCTGGCCTCGCTGGCCATGGACATCTACCTCCCGATTGTCCCGGCGATGCCGGGGATCCTCGAGACATCGCCTGATGTCATCCAGCTGACGCTGAGCCTCTACATGATCTGTCTTGGGCTCGGCCAAGTCGTCTTCGGCCCGATTTCCGACAGGATCGGCAGGCGCCCGGTGCTGATCGGTGGCGCGCTTTTGTTTTCAGGCGCTTCCTTTCTGCTCGCCAGCACCTCGCTGGCCGCTGTCTTCGTCGTCCTGCGCGTCGTGCAGGCCATTGGTGCGTCCGCCATTCTCGTTGCAACCTTCGCAACGGTTCGCGACGTCTATGCGCAAAGAGCCGAAAGTGCCGTCATTTACGGCCTGTTCAGCTCGATGTTGGCTTTCGTGCCGGCGTTGGGGCCGGTTGCCGGTGCGTTGATTGCCGACAATTTCGGCTGGCGGGCGATCTTCCTGACGCTCGGAGTCCTGGCCACGGCAGCTACCCTCAACGCATGGCCGAAATGGCACGAAACCCGCCCCTCGAATGGCGATACCAGGCGAATGGCGCTTCGACCCATTCTCTCCAGTCTTGCCTTCTGGACCTACACGCTTGCATTCAGTGCCGCCATGGGCGCCTTCTTCGTGTTCTTTTCGACTGCGCCACGGGTGCTCATGGATCGCGCCGGCTTTTCACAGTTCGGCTTCAGTCTAGCCTTCGCCACCGCGGCGCTGGTGATGATCGTCACCACCCGCTTCGCCAGAAGGTTCATTGCAAGCTGGGGCATCGCCGGCAGTGCCATCAGGGGCATGGCGATGCTGCTGTTCGGCGCGGCGCTATTGGCAGTGGGGCAACTGTTCGCACAGCCGTCCTTCGCGACATTTATCTTGCCGATGTGGGTCGTTGCCGTGGGTATCGTCTTCATTGTCTCAGTCACCGCAAACGGTGCACTCGAGGCGTTTGGCGATGTCGCGGGAACCGCAGTCGCACTCTACTTCTGCATCCAGAGCCTTGTCGTCGGCATCTTCGGCACGTTGTTCGTCGTCCTGCTCGGCGGAGACACGGCGTGGCCGCTGGTCGCCTACTGTTCGGTCATGGCGACGCTCACACTAAGCGCACTGAGGCATTTGCAGAAACGCCAAACCGAATAGACTGGACAGATGAGAAGCCTGGGCGGTTGGCGCAGGCTTCTCATCGTTGTCAGCGCGACGCCGCACACACCTCCCGCACACAGTCGCGCAACCAGCGTTGCGCCGGATCGGCATCGAGGCGCGGATGCCAGAGCATGGAGATAGTGACTTCCGCGGTGGCAACCGGCAGGGGAAAACTGCGCATGCCGGCGCGTGCGCCCTCGGTATGCCGCTCCGGAACGCTGGCGATCAGGTCTGATGTGCGGGCCATGGCAAGGGCTGCCGAGAAACCGGAAACCATGCACACGACGGTCCGCCGCAGCCCGAGCCGGTTCAAAGCCTCGTCGATCGGGCCTTTCTCGCGGCCACGCCGTGAAACGCTGATGTGTCGGCCTGCGGCATAGCGCTCAGGCGTCACTGCGCCCTCGGTCAAGGGATGGCCCGTTCGCACGGCGCCGATGAAGCGGTCGCGAAGCAGCGCCTGGATGCGCACCTCCGGGCCGGTCTCGCCAGCGACGCCTATGTCCAGGTCGATCGCCGCGTCGCGCAGCGACATGACGTCCCGGTCGGACTTCGGTGCAAAGCGCAGCCGCACGCCGGGCGCATCGGCCTGGATACGGGCAACGAGACGAGGTGCGAACTCTTCGACGAAGCTCTCATTGGTGCGCAGCGTGAAGACCCTGTCCAGGTTCGGGAGATCGAGCAAGGTGGCAGGGCGCAGGATCGCCTCCGCATCCTGGACGACACGGCCTACCTGCTGTCGCAGTTCTTCCGCACGCGGCGTCGCCACAAGGCCTCGACCGGCGCGAACCAGCAGCGGATCGCCCGTCGCCTGGCGCAGTCGCGCCAGCGTGCGGCTCATCGCCGAAGGGCTGAGGCGTAGGCGGCTGGCGGCGCGCGCCACGCTGCCTTCGGTCAGCAGGACGTCGAGAGCGAACAGTAAGTTGAGATCGGGTGATGTCATCGGCAGATCATGACATGATATGGCGCCAAACGCACGAATAAGATGCAAATGCTGCGCCTTCCGCCACATTCGCCAAGGAACTAGATCTCCAGCAGTTCCGGTTGTGGGACTGATGGAAGGAGATCGCCGTGGCAATCGCTGAGCAAAATCCGGACGCGCTGACATCGGCGCCACCACGGATGCAATCCGCCGGCTGGGCGTTGGCAAGCCTGTCGCTCGCCACACTGCTGTCGTCGCTGGGAACCAGCATTGCCAGCGTCGGGCTGCCGTCGCTGATGCAGAATTTCGGCGCGACGTTCCAGGCCGTGCAATGGGTTGTTCTGGCCTATCTCCTCGCCATCACCACACTGATCGTCAGCGCCGGCCGGCTGGCCGACATGTTCGGGCGCCGACCGTTGCTGCTTGGGGGCATCGCGCTGTTCACGTCCGCATCGGTGCTCTGCGGCCTGGCGCCGACACTCTGGCTGCTGATTGCCGCACGCGCCGTGCAGGGACTTGGCGCAGCGCTGATGATGGCGCTGACGCTGGCCTTCGTCGCCGAAACCGTGACCAAAGACAGAATCGGCGGCGCCATGGGCCTGCTCGGCGCCTTGTCCGCGATCGGCACGACACTTGGCCCCTCGCTCGGCGGCCTTTTGATCACCGGCTTCGGCTGGCGGGCAATCTTCCTCGTCAATGTCCCGCTGGGAGTGCTCACCTTCGTTCTTGCCTGGCGTGCCCTGCCGGCACGCAATAAAACCGCGCGGCTCGACCGAGGCACGTTCGATGTCGTGGGCACCGCCCTGCTGGCCCTGACGTTGGCCGCCTATGCGCTGGCGATGACGCTGGGCAGAGGCAATTTCGGCACGCTCAACATCGGCCTGCTGATCGCCGCCGGCACCGGCGTTTTTCTTTTCGCCGCCGCGCAGGCGAGAGTGAAAAACCCCTTGATCCGGCTTGCCAGCTTCCGCGATCTTCAGCTGAGTGCCAGTCTCGCCATGAGCCTCGTCGTCGCCACGGTGATGATGGCGACGCTGGTGGTGGCTCCGTTCTACCTGTCGCGCGGGCTCGGGCTGGATGCTGCAATGGTGGGTGCGGTGCTGTCGACCGGCCCGCTCGTCTCGACCTTGTCGGCGTTGGTCGCCGGACGCCTGACCGACCGCTTCGGCGCTCATAGGATGATGGTCGCAGGCCTGCTCAGCCTCACGACAGGCACGTTCCTGCTGTCGCTCGCCGTGACCAGATTCGGCATTGCCGGCTATGTCGTTGCGATCACCGTCACCTGCATCGGCTACGCGCTGTTCCAGACGTCGAACAATGCAGCCGTCATGACCGGCGTTGACGCGGGTCAGCGCGGCGTCGTCTCCGGTCTGCTCAACCTTTCGCGCAATCTCGGGCTCATCACCGGCGCCTCGTTGATGGGCGCTATATTCGCCGTCGCATCGGCCGAAGGGCACGAAGGCATTGGTCTTCTGAGTTCCGAGGCCGCCGCCCGGGGAATGCAGGTCACCTTTCAGACGGCGACGGTGCTGGCGCTGGCTGCGCTGTTCCTCGCACTGCTCTCGGCCCGCGCCACAGGCCGCGCAGAATCCAGGGCTTCGTGACGCGCACACCGCTCAGAGAGTAGAATTCCAAACAGGCTCAGGCACCTGCCCGCTTGCGGCGTTCATAGAGCATGACCAGCGTTTCCGCCGTCAAGGCAGGCTTTTCCTCGCCTTCGATCTCGACCGTGTTGGCCGCCTTCATCAGATACTGGCCCGGGCCCCTGTCCTCCATGGACAGCAGCGTGATGCGCAGTCTGATGCGGGCGCCGACCCTGACCGGCGCCAGGAAGCGTACTTTGTCGAAGCCATAATTGAAGGCGGCCTGCGTATTCTCGGGCACGATGCCCATGCCGAGCGCCAGCGCGCCGATGATCGACAGCGTCAGATAGCCATGCGCGATCGTCGTGCGGAACGGGCTTTGCCGCCGCGCCCTTTCAGGGTCGACATGAATCCATTGATGGTCGCCGGTGCATTCAGCGAACTGATCGATGCGGTTCTGGTCGACCGTCGTCCACTCCGACACGCCGAGTTCCAGCCCGGCCATCGTCCTCAACTGCTCGTAGGTAGGCGGCGTTTTAGGCCGTATTTCGTTCATTCCTGGTTTCCCGATCGCTTCCAGAGCCTCCGGACCACGAACTGACGGCCTCTGTCAATTCGCTCTACGCGAATCCGTTCCGTCGATCTCGGCCGCAATCGAGCCACGCCGCCGGCGCAGTCGCAGGCCAACTCGGGCTTTCCGGGCTTCAGGGCGGCCGGCAGCCATGAACCGGTCCCGGCCACATCCGCTACTTCTTCTCGTAGCCGGCGCGGATTTCCTCCATCGCCTCCTTGATGCGGGTGCGCAGGATGTCGACCGATTCGGCACCGGATTTCTTGACCAGTTCAGCCACTTCGCTGGCATTTTTCAACGCGGCCTCGAAGGACTTTCTGGCAAACTCCGTCTGTTTGGCCATCAGTTCCTGCGGATTGCCCGGCGCCCTGTAGCTTTGCGCCATATCGGTGACCTCGCGCAGCGTATCCTGCAGCATCTCGCGCTGCCGGGACAACAGCGAGGTGGCGCCGGCGGCACCGGCTCGTGCAGATTTCTCCAGCGCTTCGAGGTTCTTGCGATGATGGGCGAGGATCGCCTCGACATCGACATTCGGCACCTTCAGGTCGCGGCCGAACCTGCCGAACATGTCCATGAAGGAATCGGATTCCGGTTGTTTTGCCATGCTTGCTTGCTCCCCTTTGCCGCGGATGCGGGCACCCTCGGATGGAGAATAACACTCGCGTGCCGTGAGTCCATTCGGACGCGGAGGAATGAGCGCCAGTCTGGCCGCGCATCAATTCACGAGGAACAGCCGCTCGGCCACATAGAGCACGACACCGGCGAGGCCGCCGATGATCATGCCGTTGAAGCGGATGTACTGCAGGTCCCGGCCGATGTTCATCTCGATCAGCCGCGTCAGTTGCGCGAGGTCCCAGCGTTTGACCTGGTCGGCGATGAATGTCGACACGCCGGCCTTCTGGCTCTCCACGAACGACGCCAGCGCCACCACGAACCCCTGGTTCATGTCGGCCCGGATCTGCGCATCGCCGGCAAGATGCCGGCCGACCTCGACGAACATGTTGGCGAGGTGCGCACGGATGACCGAATTCGGCGCCTTGGCATCCTGCTCGATGAACTGGCTGAGGCTTGCCCACATGTCGCCGGCCAATCCCTTGACCTCCGGCCGGCCCAGGAAGTCGCGCTTCAGCTTTTCGGCCCGTTTGGCGTATTGTTTCGATGTCCTCAGCTTATCGATGAAGCCTTGGGCGAAGCCGTCGAATTCGGCGCGCATCGGGTGGTCGGGATCGGCCCTCACTTCGTCGAGCAGCGAGCCCGCCGAGGCGACGATCTTCTTCAGGAGATAGGCGTCGGCGCGGAACAGGTTGAACAGCGACGGCAGTTCCTCGCGGATTTTTTCGCGCATCGTTGCCAGCGCTTTTTCGTCATTGAGGAACCGCCCGATCACCTTGGTGAATTCGTCGAACAATTTCTGATGGCGGCGATCATCGGTAAGCGCCGAGAGCAGTTCGGCGGCCAGCGGCGCCAGCGGCACCTTTTCGATCTGTTCGAGCATGCGGCTGGTGACGAAGCCGCGCAGGCCGGATTGCTCTATCGCCGCAAGCGTCTGCGGCACCAGCCGCACGATGAAGCGCGACAGGCCGGCGGCGCGCTCCGTATCGGCCAGCCAATCGGCGACGAGTGCCGAGAAATCGACCTCGGCAAGCTTTTCACGCACCGGTTCGGGCGCCAGGAAGTTGACCTCGATGAAGCGGCCGAGATTGTCGGCGATGCGGTTCTGGTTCTCGGGGATAATGGCGGTGTGCGGGATCGGCAGCCCCAGCGGCCTTCGAAACAGCGCCACCACCGCGTACCAGTCGGCGAGGCCGCCGATGGTCGCCGCCTCGGCAAAGGCAGCGACGAAGCCGAGCCACGCATGGATGTGCTCGAACGATTTGGCGAGCGCAAACACCAGTACGCAAAGCGCCAGCGCGGCCGCCGCGAGGAATTTCGTTCGCCGCAACGCGGAAAGCTTGGCATCCGCTTCGGCATCGAAACGGACCGGCGTCAAGGGCGAAGCCGATTGTGACATGGGTGAGCCGCTCCTCGTCGATCTCAGCCTATCTAGTGTTCCGACGGCCGAATACCCGCGACAGCCGGTTTCGCCCGGCATCTTGCCCGGCTGCGCACACAAAGTTGAGGAGAAAATTCATCTATCGCGCCAAGCTAGTCTGGAATTATTCCAAGGTATAGGCCATATTCCGCCTTGGCCAATGTGGCGAATCCGGAATTTCGGGTCAAAGCCGCATCAGCAAAATTTCCAGATCTGGCGTGGGTTGCACCGCCCCAGTGCCTTGTGAGGACAATATGCGGCTTACGCGCCAGACCAACTATGCCATGCGCATCTTGATGTATTGCGCGGCAAATGACGACCGATTGAGCCGTATTCCTGAGATCGCGGCCGCCTATTCGGTGTCGGAGCTTTTCCTGTTCAAGATCCTGCAGCCGCTGGTCGAGCACGGCCTCGTCCAGACCGTGCGTGGCAGGAATGGCGGCGTCAAGCTTGGCCGGGCGGCCGAAGCCATCAGCCTGTTCGATGTCGTGCGCGTGACGGAAGAGAGCTTCGCCATGGCCGAATGCTTCGAGAACGATGCCGCCGAATGCCCGCTCGTCGACAGCTGCGCGCTGAACTCGGCGCTGCGCGAGGCCCTGAATGCGTTTTTCGCAGTGCTCGCCCGCTATACGATCGCCGATCTGGTAGCGGCGCGGCCGAATGTACGCAACCTGCTCGGCATCGACATGCTGATGGAGCGCCGCGCCCCGGCTGCCTAGCGTATTTCTCCCCGTTCTGCGGAGAGAAATGCCCGGCAGGGCAATGAGGGGCGGCGCCGACTTCGACAACTGGCGGGAGAAGCGCAGGAAACCGCCATTCGCAGGCCCGGTCTCACCTGAATATCAATAGACCGCCGACTGCGGCAGCACGAACGGCATATTGCCCGCCGGCAGCACGCCGACCTTGAGCCGGCAGTCGAACACTTTCTCGATCAGATCATCGCTCAGCACGTCCCGCGGCGATCCGGCGGCGGCCAGCCGGCCGCGATGCATGACGAAGATCCGCTCCGCATACATGGCCGTCAGATTGAGGTCATGCAGGATGGCGACCACGCCACCGCCCCTTCTGGCGAAGTCGCGGGCAATGTTCATGATGATCAGCTGGTGCTTGATGTCGAGGCTGGACACTGGTTCGTCGAGGAACAGAAAGCGCGGCTTGCCGTCGAGCACCGGCGCCCAGACCTGGCATAGCACGCGCGCCAACTGAACGCGCTGTTGCTCCCCGCCGGAAAGCTCCTGGTAGAAACGGCCGGCAAAGCCGTCGAGATCGACACGCGCCAGCGCCCGTTCCGGCAGCCGCGCATCCTCGCCCGGCAAGGCGCCCGAACGGCCGCCGACAAGACCAAGCTTGACCACTTCCCGCACGGTGAACGGGAACGACAGCATCGTCGCCTGCGGCAGCACCGCGCGATGGACGGCTGCCTCGGCCGGCTTCATCGTCGAGAGATCTCGGCCGTTGAGGGCAACGCGGCCGGTATAGGCGAGTTCGCCGGAGAGCGCTTTGAGGAAGGTCGTCTTGCCCGAACCATTGGGGCCGACGATGGCGGCGATCTCGCCGGGCCGCGCGTGGAAATCGACACCACTGACGATAGGCTTGCCGGCGATATCAACCGAAACATCCTTTGCCTCGATCATCAAGCCTCACAAATCAACCACGCCGCGCTTGCGCAGCAGGATCCAAAGGAAGAACGGCGCGCCCGCTACCGCGGTGACGATGCCTATCGGCAGTTCGGCCGGCGCAACGATGGTGCGTGCGACCGCATCGGCCAGAAGCAGCAGCGAGGCGCCGAGCAGCGCCGACGCCGGCAGCAGATAGCGATTGTCCGGACCAATCAGCAGGCGCAGCAGATGCGGCACCACGATGCCGACGAAGCCGATGCCGCCGCTGACGGCGACGGATGCGCCGACCGCGGCGGAGACGCCGACGATGGCCGTGTATTTCAGCCGCTGCACCGGAATGCCGAGATGGCCGGCGGTCGCCTCGCCAAGCGCCAGCGCGTTGAGGCCGCGTGCCAGGAACGGCATCGCCGCCAGCGCCAGGACGATGATCGGCCCTACCGACGCGATCTTCGCCCAGGTCGCACCACCGAGCGATCCGAGTTGCCAGAAGGTCAGGTCGCGCAACTGGCGATCGTCGGCCATGAAGATAAGGATGCCGGTCAGCGCCATGGCGAGCGCCGCCAGCGCGATGCCGGCGAGCAGCATTGTGGCAACCGAGGTTTGCCCCCGCCGCGTCGCGACCTGATAGAGCATCAGCGTGGTGGCGAGCCCGCCACAGAAGGCCGCCAGCGGCAGGGCAAGCGTGCCGAGCAAGGCTGTCACCGGAGCCAATATCGTCGCGCCGAGCACGATGACGGCAACCGCGCCGAGGCTGGAGCCGGCCGAGACGCCGATCAGGCCGGGGTCCGCCAGCGGATTGCGGAACAGCCCCTGCATGACCGCGCCGGAGACGGCGAGCGCCGCGCCGACCAGCATGCCGAGGATGACGCGCGGCAGGCGGATGTCATAGACGATCAGGCTGTCGCGGGCGCTCAACGCGGCGTCGTCAGGCACTGCGCCGAACAGCCGGCCCCCGATGACGTTGGCGACCGATGCGTCCGAAGCCCCCGATGTCAGCGACAGAAAAACGGCAGTCGCGAGCCCCAGGCACAGCAGAAGGATGACGATGCGGGCGCGGCCCGACCGGTCGCCTTCGGATACGCTTGCCATCACCGGGCCGGCGATCGATTGATCGACCATGATCTGCCTGCTCAGTCCGTGACCTGCCCGCCATAAAGCGAGACAGCGAGGTCGTGGATGGCATCAGCCGTGCGCGGCCCGAAGCCGAGCAGATAGGCGCCGTCGATGCGGATCAGCTTGTGCGCCGTTCCGGCCGGCGTGGAGGCGATCGACGGATTGCCGAACAGTTCGTCGTCCGAAACCGGAGGCCCGGCATTGCTCATCATCAGGATCACGTCCGGCCGGGCGGTTATGATCGCCTCGTCGGACATCTGCTTGTAGCCGGAAAAGCCCTCGACCGCGTTGACGCCGCCGGCCAGCTTGACCATGCCGTCGGCGGCGGTCTCGCTGCCGGCCGCCAGAATCTTGCCACCCTGTATCGACAGCACGAACAGGATGCGCTTGCGCTCCTTGATCGAAGCCGTCTGCTTCTCGGCGGCCGTGAGCTTGGCATCGAGCTCCTTGGCCAGCACCTCGGCCTTGGCGTCGACGCCGAGCGCCTTGCCGACGATGCGGACCTTCTCCAGAATGCCTTCGTGGCTGTAGTGCTCGGGCACCTCGATGAACGGCACGCTCGTCTTCTTCAAGACATCGACTGCTTCCTTGGGGCCGCTGCCATGCAGCGCCAGGATGCCGGTCGGGTCGACCGACAGCACACCTTCCGGCGACAGCGCGCGCATATAGCCGACATCGGGCAGCTCAAGCGCCGCCTTTGGGAACCGGCTGGTGGAATCGCGTGCCACCAGATGCTTTTCCTGGCCGAGAGCATAGACGATCTCGGTGATCGAGCCGCCAATGGCCACGATCTTTGAAGGATCGGCAAACACGGCCGTGCCATCCGCGGCGCTGGCGGGTTGCAGTGCGATAGCAGCCATGGAGAGACCGATCACCGGCCCCAAAATAAATTCGCGCACAGCCGACAATCTTGGGAAAACACTCATAGCATTTTTTCTCAGGCTGCGGTCGGGTTTGGGATGCGCGGCAGGTTTTCCGCCAGGAAGCGCCAGTCGTCCCGCTCGCTTTCGCCTTCATGACGCTTGCCGAAGAACTGGATGATCATCTTGCCGTCGGCGTCATAGACCTCGAGCGAGGTGACATGACCGTCCTTGGTCGGCTTGCGCACGGCCCAGACCTCGTGGATGTGGTCGGTGCGCAGATGCAGGTGGAAGGTTTCGTCCAGCACGTTGATCCATGGTCCCATCGGCTTGATCGACTTGATCGGACCGGAATGGATCTGGATGCAGCCGCGGTTTCCCACAAAGCACATGATCGGCATCTCGCCCTCCGCGGCATGATGAAACATGGCCCGGACCGCCTCATTGTCGAGCTGCCAGGCATAGTCCTGCCCAACCAGGCGCACCGCCTGCCGGCGGCTTAGTTTCAGCGTCTTCAGCATACCAAAGAACTGGTGCACGTCGGTCAGCCGGCTCCAGCGGTCACGCAGATCGTCGAGATTGGCGGCCGCTTCGTCGCCATGGATCTCGTCATCGGGGAGTGGCCCCGAGATGTCGACCGTCGGTTCCTGGTTGGACGATTCGAGCGCGGCGACCAGCTTCTGATAGGCATAGAGGCTGGAGGCCGGCCGCAGATGCACCTTGTGCACGGCCTCGCCTGCCGCATCGAAGAACTGGAGGCTGCGGCGGATTTCGTCGCCGTCGCGCTTCTCGACGGCAAAGCCGTGCGCCCAGACCTTCGGGAAGATGCGCAAGTCGATGTTTTCGCCAAGCACCATGGCATTGTGGGTGCCGGTGACGACCTTGTCATAGACGCCGATCTTCTCGTGCACCGCGCTTTCATTGCGGGTCAGCGCCATGACCTCGCCGACGGCCTCGAGGCCGGTCAGAAGATCGTTGACGCGCGGCTCGATGCGGACGACGCCGTCGCCGCAATGCGCCGCGATCAGTTCGGCTTCCGAAATGCCGAGATGGGCAGCCAGATCACGCTCGCGCGTCTTCGGATTGTCTGTCCGTGCCCGCCGGATTTCATGCGGGGCGGATTTTACGCGCTGATCCATGTCTCGGTCCCTGTTGCCTTGTCTTACTTGTTGAGAATGAGCTTGCCCTGGCGGGTGATCTTCAGCCGGTAGAGTGCACCGTGATGCTCGATGCCTATCTCGTGCTCGCCCTGGAACAGGGTGTTGCTGGAAAGGGTTCGTACCGCCAGCGGAACCCGGTCGAAACGGGGGGAGGCATCGTCGGGACGGCGGACGCGATAGCGAAAATCGTTGGGATTGTGGGTGTTCATCTGGATCGATCCCTTTCCTGTGCCGGGCGTCTGGCTAGGCGTTGCGTAATCCGATTCATTTCTTGACTTGAATACTCATGTTTACTAGTCAGTGCAATACCGGATTAAATGAGTCAACATTTAAGACGCCGGCGACGATCAAAAATGCCAGCCAGCCCCGGGCCAGCCAGCATCAAACCTGGACTTTGGAGTTGGGGCATGGGGTTTGTGACTTGGGAATGGCGCGGCCGGTCGGCGGCGAACGGCGCGGCGGCATTGCTGGCAAGTGTGGCGGCGATTGCCTTATCGGGGCAACTGGCCAACGCCCAGCAGGCGGCGCAGCCGACAGATCAAACGAAGAAGGCTGAAGAGGAAAAGGCAGCACCAGCGGGAGCAACGCTGCTCGACAAGATCCTCGTCATCAGCCGCACCGGCGAGACGGCGATCGAATCGCTGGCATCGGCCAGCCATGTCGGCCAGGAACAGCTCGACCGCCGCATGGCGACGACGCCCAATGAGGTGCTGCTCGGCGTGCCCGGTGTCGCGGCGCAGGCCGACGCCAGGCGCGTCAGCACCAGCATCAACATCCGCGGCCTGCAGGATTTCGGTCGCGTCGCAGTCATCGTCGACGGCGCACGACAGAATTTCCAGCGCTCCGACCACGGCACGCAGTCGACCTTCTACATCGACCCCGAACTCGTCAAATCCGTGGATGTTATCCGTGGTCCTGTAGCCAACACCTACGGCTCGGGCGCCATCGGCGGCGTCGTCTTCTTCGACACCAAGGATGCCGAGGATTTCCTCAAGCCTGACGAGACATGGGCCGGTTCCGTCACGGGACGCTATGAGAGCAACGGCAAGGGCTGGACCACAAGTGCATCCGGCGCCTACCGCATTAACGAGAATTGGGACGTGCTGGGCAACATCGTCTACCGCGACTATGACGACTATAAGGATGGCGGCGGCGACACCGTCAAGGGCACAGGCTTCGACGTGCTGAGCGGACTGCTCAAGACCAGCATACGCCCGACCGACAACAGCGAACTGAAGCTCGGCTGGGTCGGCTCAAGCGATGGCTGGAACGAGATCAGCGGCGGTGCGCCGGTCAATGACGCCGACCTGAAGTCGAACACCTTCACGGCGCGCTACAACATCACGGATGAGGACAAGAGCTGGCTCGATCTCCACATCAACACCTCCTACAACAAGACCAACCTCGATCTGACCAGCCTTGTCCCGCAAAACCGCTTTGATCCGGTCACCGGCCTTCCCGTTGTCTTGCCGGCTGGCTCGACGTCGACATTCGACATCGGCACGACCAGCATCGACCTCTGGAACACATCCAGATTCGAAACCGCGGGAATCGCGCACGAGCTGACATATGGCGGCGACTGGGCCGGCGACAATGTCAAGACAGGCGGCACCGCAGGCGGCGACAGCTTCTACACGCCTTCCGGAAAGCGCAACGTCTCCGGCGCCTATGTCCAGGACAAGCTCACCTGGCAGTGGCTCGAAGTCATTGCCGGGGTGCGTTACGACAATTACAGCCTCAAGGATGACACACACGAAACGTCGGGGGACCGGTTGTCGCCGCGCATCACCGTCGGCGTCTCGCCTTTCGACAGCGCCAGCCTTGCCGGCCTGCAATTCTACGGCACCTATGCTGAAGGATACCGGTCACCCTCCCTGTCGGAAACACTGATCAGCGGTCGCCATCCGGCGGGCGTCACCTTCCCGTTCCTGCCCAACCCCAATCTGCGGCCGGAGACTGGAAAGACCGTCGAATTCGGCGTCAACTACAAGCAGAACGACATCCTCGAAGCCGGCGATGCGCTGCGCATCAAGGCAGCGTATTTCAACAATGATGTCGAAGATTACATCGATGGCGTTACCCTGTCGCGGTTTGACCCGACAGCCGGTTGCCCGAGCGGACCCGGTATCCCGATATGCTTCCAGTACCAGAATTTTGCCAAGGCCAAGATCGACGGCTTCGAACTGGAGGGCGTCTATGATGCCGGATGGGGCTATGCCGGGCTCTCGGCTTCAATCACCAATGGTCACACCATTTCCTACAAGGGTGTGGAAGCGGATCTCGCCACGATCCCATCATCCCAGGTCACCGCGCAGCTCGGCTTGCGCTTCCTCGAGGACAAGCTGACCGTCGGCGGCGAAGTGCAATACAATGGCAAGCCCAAGGGCAATCCGATCGCCGAGGACTACACGCTGGTCAATGCCTTTGCCAGCTACCAGGCAACGGACAATTTGAAGATTGATTTCCGCGCCGACAATCTGTTCGATGTCAAATACGCCAACCCGCTCAACCTGACCACGGCCGGCCAGCCGCCGCAGCCGGTTTTCGCGGCCTACGAGCCCGGCATAACGCTGAAGCTGGCGGCAACGATGCGGTTTGGAGGCTGATTGCCATGACGAGCTTGACGACACCCCTTCGTCTGCTGACCTCGATGCTGGCGATGTCGCTTGCGATGGTTTCGGCGTGGGCGCAAGAGTCCGCGCCGGTCCCCGCGCTCACCCTGGAACTCAATGGTGCGCAACCTTCCGACAAGGGTTGCCGCCTGACGTTCGTGGTCAACAACAATCTCGGCGCCGACCTGTCCAAGGCTGCCTTCGAGATCGCCTTGTTCAACGAGGCAGGCGTCGTCGACCGGCTGACCGTGCTCGATTTCAAGGAATTGCCGGCCGGCAAGACCAAGGTGACGCGTTTCGATCTGGCCGGCACCGAGTGCTCGAAAGTCAGCCGCGTGCTGATCAACAGCGCGACCGAATGCACCGGTACCGGCGTCGAACCGAACGCCTGCATGCGAAAGCTGAAGACAGACACCAAGACCGGTATCGCCTTCGGCGTCTGAGGTGGGACTGCATCCCGCATTCCTGCAAAACAAAGCGGCGTGGCCAGCTGCCGGCCACTGCCGACTGCCGCTGCGAGCGAACGATCTTGATTTGACAATTCTGCTCTTGTCGCTGCAGGTCTCGCGGCGAGACATGCAGGATATCAGCCCCCTCCCCGAAGCCGGCGCCGAGCTGGCGATAGAGCCAACCGAGCCGCTCGCGCTGCCGCGGCCGTCGGCCTGGAACCGCAAATGGACGGCGGCGATCGTCGTCTCCTGCGCGCTCCATGCCGCCGTGGCGGCGGCTTTTCTGATCTCGCCTTCGGGGATTTCGAGTTCCCAGAATGCCGAGCAGCCGGAAGGCAGTGATCAGTCGGGCACCAACGTGGTCGGCAGCGCGCTGGACAAGGACCCGACGGCAATAAACGTTGCACTGGTGCCCAGCCCGCAACCGGCCAAACCACAGCCGGCAACACCGCCCAAGCCGTCGCAGCCAACGGAGGCCTCCCAACCTGCCGCGGAAGCGGCAAAGCCGCCGCTCAAGTCTTTGCCGGAAGCTGTCAAACCGCAGGCGGTCACCCCGGACATACTGGTGGCCGGCGCCCCTCGCCCCGATGATCAGAGCGTGGCTCCCAAGACCGAAGCGCCGGCACAGCCGACCGTTCAGCCCAGGAGCACCGAGACGCCTGTCGCCGTTCCAGAACAGCCGCCGATCCCCAGCGCGAGGCCCAGTCCGGCAGCTGCCCAGTCAAAGACGGCGGATGAGAAGCGCGGCACGGCGGATGGCCAGGACCTGTCGGCGCAAGCGGCCAGCAAGGGCAAAAGGCAAAACGAGGCAGGCACTGCCGCGGAAGATAACTACCGCGGCGATGTCTTTAGAAAGCTCGGCAGCGTCAATCGCACTCTGCCGCCGTCCCTACAACTGGCGGCACGCAACAATGCGGTTGTTAAATTCGTCATAGGCAGGAAGGGCAACATAAATAAGTTGCGCATCCTGGAGACCTCAGGGTCGGCGGCTTTCGATCAGGCGGCGCTTGGCATTATCCGCAAAGCAGCCCCCTTCCCTTCGATTCCACCACAGGCAGCAAGCGCAAGTTTGGAGTTCGAGACCGAAATCGGCCCATTTTGAATGTGCGCAGAACAAAACGCTGCGGCCGCAAATCATCAACATCCCTGTGAGAGGAAACCACCATGTACATCGCCATGAACCGCTTCAAGGTGCAGACCGGCTCGGTGAACGATTTCGAGGCCGTGTGGAAGAACCGCGATTCCAGCCTTGCGGAGATGAAGGGGTTCCGCGAATTCCACCTGCTGCGAGGCCCGGTCAACGAGACCGAAGGCTACACGCTGTTTGCATCGCACACGGTGTGGGCGAGCCACGATGATTTCATCGCCTGGACCAAGTCCGAGAATTTCCGCGCCGCCCACAGGAATGTCGGCACGACGAAGGTCCACTATCTCGGCCACCCCCAGTTCGAGGGCTTTTCGGTCGTCGAAGGCGCGTAATGCATGTCGCCCAAAAGTGGTCCCGGTTTTGGGACAACGACATGCATAAAACAAAAGAGATAGAGACATTCACCGTTTCCACGAAACGGTGAATGGCTCTATCGACCGGCCGGAGTCAGGCTCCGGCCAGCAAGCTCGCATTGCCGCCCGCGGCGGTGGTGTCGACGCAGACGGCCCGCTCATGTGCATAAGCCGCCGGGTTCAACACTTCGCTGACCAGCGGCACGATCGGGCCTGAGCGATCAGCGATAACCCTGCGCACGATGCGCGCGGCCTCTGGTGTGCCGGAAAAAGCAACGATATCGACGCGCAACGAGCGTGCCTCGACCGGATCAGGCCGCCCGTCGATGGCGGCCAGCGGGAGGCCCTTGCCGGTCAGAGCGGAAAGGGCTGCCGGCGCGCCCGGTGCAACGGCCAGCACCGCGTTGCCGGCGGCGAGCGCCTGGATCGTCTGCGCCAGCAGCGTATCACCATCGGGACCAAGGCACAGCACCCGTCCACGTGGCGACAGCGAGAGCGTGTTGGCTTCGCCGGTCGGCCCGGGCAGGTCGACCTGGCCGAAATCGATGCCGGCGGCCGCACCAATGGCCGCAGCACCCTTGCCGCGCAGATGCTTCCTCAGAATGGCGATCCGGTCCGGACGCGTCGACCAGCCGCCAAGTGTGGGATCAGGCAGATTGTCGGCAAGCTCGGTCGCCGTGACCTTGTGGCCATCCTGCACATGGGTGCCGGCCTCCGGCCCCTTGCGGAAGCGGCGGAGATAGTGCGGACCGCCGGCCTTCGGCCCGGTGCCGGAAAGCCCCTCGCCGCCAAACGGCTGCGAACCGACGACGGCGCCGATCTGGTTGCGGTTGACATAGATGTTGCCGGCATGGATGCCATCGACGAAATGCTGCACGCGGCCCTCGATGCGGGTGTGCAGGCCGAAGGTCAGGCCATAACCCTTGCGGTTGATGGCGGCGATGACGGCGTCGATCTGGTCGGCGTCGAAACTGGCGACATGCAGCACCGGCCCGAACACCTCGCGCTCCATGTCCTCGATACCCTTGACCCGGAAGACATGCGGCGCGACGAAGCGACCTTCCCTGGGCGCCTCGAGCTTGGCGATCAGCCTGCCCTGCAGGCCCATCTTCGTGCAATACTCGCGGATCGAGCTTTGCGCCTCGTCGTCGATAACCGGGCCGACATCGGTCGAAATCCGCCAGGGATCGCCGACGTTGAGCGCCTCCATGGCGCCCTTCAGCATCTCCAGCATCTTCTTCTCGACGTCCTTCTGCACGTAGAGTACGCGCAGCGCCGAGCAGCGCTGGCCGGCACTCTGGAAGGCGGAGGCGAGGATATCGCGCACCGCCTGTTCGGGCAGCGCGGTGGAATCGACGATCATGGCGTTGAGGCCGCCGGTCTCGGCGATCAGCATGGCGTCGGGCGCGGCCGTCCCGGCCAGCTGCTTCTCGATCAGCTTGGCAACCTCGGTCGAACCTGTGAAGCAGACGCCAGCGATGCGCGGATCGGCGGTGAGCGGCCCGCCGACCGATGGGCCGTCGCCAGGGAGCAACTGGATGACGTCTTCCGGCACGCCGGCCTCGCGCAGCAGTTCGACGGCGCGGAAGGCGATCAGCGGCGTCTGCTCGGCCGGCTTGGCGATCACCGAATTGCCGGTGACGAGCGCTGCCGCGATCTGGCCGGTGAAGATGGCGAGCGGGAAATTCCACGGCGAAATGCAGACAATGGCGCCGCGCGCTTGCGTGCCCGCCTCCGCATTGGCCGCCTCAGTGGCGTAGTAGCGCAGGAAGTCGACGGCTTCACGCACCTCGGCGACGCCGTCGGCCAGCGATTTGCCGGCCTCGCGGGTGGCGAGTGCAAAGAACTCGACGGCATTCGCCTCATAGAGATCGGCGGCACGGTTGAGGATGGCGGCGCGCTCGGCGACGGGACGCTTCGCCCAGGCCGGTTGCGCTTCCACCGCAAAGCGCACGGCGGTCGCGACTTGCTTGGCAGCTGCTTCGCTGACCGTGCCGACCACTTCGGAAGGCTTTGCCGGGTTGACGATCGGACGCTGCTTGCCATAGCCGGCGGCCCGCGTAATCGGCTTGGCATGCCAGCGATCCGGCCCGGCGAAGGCCGCCCTGGCCTTGTCGATCGCCGCCAGCGTCACCGTGTCGGTGATGTCGAATCCTTTCGAATTGCGACGCCCGGCTCCAAAAATCTGGGAAGGCCGGGCAATCGCCGGATTGACTGCCGGACCCTGGCTTTCGACCGTCTCGAGCGGATCGCGCGCAATGTCCTCCGGCTCGACATCCTCATCGGTCAGCTGGTGCACGAAGGAGGAGTTGGCGCCGTTCTCCAGCAGCCGGCGCACCAGATAGGCCAGTAGATCGGAATGCGCTCCGACCGGTGCATAGATACGGCAGCGCGTGCCTTCGGACCGTCGCACCGTCTCGTGCAGCGCCTCACCCATGCCGTGCAGGCGCTGGAACTCGAAGGCGTCGCGATTGTCAGCCATCGACAGAATGGCGGCGACGGTATGGGCGTTGTGGGTGGCGAACTGCGGGTAGATGCGGTCGGTCATGCCAAGCAGCTTCTTGGCGCAAGCCATGTAGGAGACGTCGGTGTTGGCCTTGCGGGTGAAGACGGGATAGCCGGTGAGTCCCAACGTCTGCCCCCGCTTGATCTCGGTGTCCCAATAGGCGCCCTTGACCAGCCGAACCATGATGTTGCGGTCGTATTTCTTGGCCAGCGCATAGAGCCAGTCGATGGCGAAGGCCGCGCGTGGCCCATACGCCTGCACCACCACGCCAAACCCGTTCCAGCCGGCAAGTTCCGGCTCGGCCAGCACCCGCTCGATGACGTCGAGCGATAGATCGAGGCGGTCGGCCTCCTCGGCATCGATGTTGAGACCCATGCGCGAGTGGCGCGCGGCCAGCGCCAGCGACAAAAGCCGCTCGGCCATCACAGGCAGCATCTCTTCCTTCTGCGCCACCTCGTAGCGCGGATGCAGTGCCGAAAGCTTGACCGAGATGCCGTGGTTCTGCCTGATATCAGGACCGTTGGAGCCGGAATCGAGCGACGAAATCGCGTCGGCATAGGCCTTGTGATAGCGCAAGGCGTCGGCCTCGGTGCGGGCCGCCTCGCCCAGCATGTCGAAGGAATAGAGATAACCCTTCTGGGTCATAGGCCGGCCGCGCTTGACGGCTTCAGTGATGGTGCGGCCGAGCACGAACTGCTCGCCCATCTCGCGCATGGCGGCGGCCACCGCCTTGCGGATGACCGGCTCGCCCAGCCGCCGCACCATAGAACGCAGCGTGCCCTCGATGCCGCCCTCGCCTTCGTCGAGGACGCGGCCGGTCAGCATCAGCGCCCAGGTCGAGGCGTTGACGAAGATGGAGCTCGAACCGCCCGAATGCGCCGACCAGTCGTGCGGCGCGATCTTGTCGGCGATGAGGTCGTCCATCGTCTCGGTATCGGGCACGCGCAGCAGGGCCTCGGCCAGGCACATCAGCGCCACGCCTTCCTTGGTGGAGAGACCGTACGCGGAGAGGAAGACTTCCATCAGCCTTGGATCCGACGAGCCGCGCACCGCGCGCACCAGATCGGCGGCGCGAGCCGAGATCGCCTTGCGGTCTTTCCCGGAGAGCCCCGTCGCCTCGGCAAGCCGCTTCACGGCCTCGTCTTCGTCGGGCAGGTAGTTGGCGCGGATCTGCTGGCGGATGGCATCGAGCGCTGGCATGGCGGTCCCGTGGATCGAGCAAAGGGGATCGGGCCGGCGGTCACCGGACCGAATGGCGCAAGCTAGCACAAGTGCAAAATTTCGGCCGGTCCAAAGAAATCGACATTGCAGGTCATTCGATCTATCCTAGCGGCATATAATTGACATTTGGACTGCGATTTCGATGACAGAAGACCAATTGGACCGCATAGATCGGAATATCCTGGCCGCACTTGCAAGCGATGGCCGGCTTTCCATGTCAGAACTGGCCGCAAAGGTCGGCCTGTCGAAGACGCCGGTGCAGGCGCGGGTGAAGCGGCTTGAGAAGGACGGCTATATCAGAGGCTACCAGGCGATCGTCGACCGCGAGCGCATGGGCGAAGGCCATGTCGCATTCGTCCAGGTGAAATTGTCCGACACCAGATCCGCCGCGCTCGACGCCTTCAACCGGTCCGTACAGGCTGTGCCGGAGATCGAACAGTGCCACATGATGGCATCGAGCTTCGATTATCTGCTGAAAGTCCGCACCAGGGACATCGCCGCCTACCGCCGCGTCCTCGGCGAGCGCATCTCGGCCCTGCCCCATGTCGCTCAGACCTCGACCTTTGTGGCGATGGAGACCGTGAAGGATCGGTAGATCACTCCGAAAGCGTCTTCAAGAACGCCACCAGAGCAGCGCGTTCTCGGTCTGAAAGCTCCAACGGGTGAACCTCTGATACCCCTTCGACGCTGGGCGCGGCCTTCGCATAATGCGCCACGACCTCGTCGAGCGACGAAAACTGCCCGGCATGCATATAGGGCGGTCGCGTTGCCGCTCCGCGCAGAGACGGCGTCTTGTAGGCGCGGATGAGTTGTGGCGCATTCTTGACCATGAAGCGCAGTTCGCCGCAGGCGGCAACGTCGCCATCCCGATAGGCGCCAAGGCAGTTGAACGGGTCGGCCTCGACTTGGTGCACGGCATCGATGCGGCCGCGATCCGGCGGCAGGCCCGCAACAGGCGGCACGCCGGTGTTGTGAAAGCTGTTGTCGGTGAAGCGCGGGCCGTTGTGACAGGTCACGCAATTGGCCTTGCCGATGAACAGTTTAAGCCCAAGGATTTCTTGTTTGGAAAAGACAGCATCGCCCTTCGGCTCGGCACCGGTGGCGAGGTCCAGCGCAAAGCGGTCGAAGCGCGCTGGCGCTGGCGCGATCGAGCGTTCGAAGGCGGCAATCGCCTTGCCGATATTGACGAAGACACCGTTGATGGCGTCGCGCTGCGCGCTGCTCATGGCATTCCAGGCTGCTTTCTCGGCATCGTTTCCAAGTGGGCTGGCATTCAACGGCATGCCGGAAAAATCGGGCAGCGGCCCAAAAATGCGCTCATAGCGCTCGCCGAAGCGCGCCTTGATGTAATGCGCGTAGGCAGCGCGGTTTCCCGCCTGCTCCAGCGGATTTTCGAGCGGCGTCAACGCTTGCGCCCACAGGCTGTCGCGACGGCCATCCCAGAAGAACCAGGGATCGTGCGCCACGCCGGCCAGCGGCATGGTGCGCCGGTTGGTGTGGCCGACGCCGACCGCCTGCGGCAGGTCGTCCTGGAACTGGCGGTCGATCTTGTGGCAGGTCGAACAGGATACCGACCCGTCACCGCTCATGCCCTGATCGAAGAACAGCGTCGAGCCGAGTGCGGCGGCGGCCGGCACGTCGGCAAAATGATTGGTGGTGTCGGGCTTGAGCGCCGGCAGCGACGACAGCGCCAGCGAAGCGATAGTCTTCTTTTCTGCGTCGGAAAAATCAGGCTTGCCGCAGCCCACGAGGACGACGGCGACCATCAGCGCCAGAAAGCGGAAAAGGCGCTTCATCGATCGCTCACAGCACCACGTTGAACAGTACTGTATCGGAGCCGGCGCCGGATGAGATGGCGAAACGAAGTTGCCACCAGCCGCTCATGGTGAATTTCAGCCCCTCGATGCGGTAACGGCCTTCGCCCAGGTAATCGGTGACCTGCGGGCTGGTCGGCAGGCCGTGATTGTGTTGCGGCATGCCGCCGGAGATGGCGATCGCGGCGCGCTCCACCGAAGCCCCTGTCTTTGTTTTCAGGGTCAGCAGCCAGGATTCCAGTTCGCCCTGCCGCACCACGCCCCGTTCCGGCACGAAACTCGCCACGTACAGCCCGTTGTCGGTTTTCTTCGTCCGCGCGACATCCGGGCCGGCTGGCAGCGACGAACGCGGCGCCGTCAGGAAGACGACCGCGAGAATGGCGACCAGCAAGGCAGCCAGACCAAGACCCGCCAGAAGATAACGCCATATCGATGCCAAACCGGTTCCTCTTCTGCAGACAACGCTCTGCCGAACGGATCGCATCCCGCCAGCCTGTGGGAAAACGCTGTGGCGGAAAAAACCCTGCTTGCCAAGCATGGCGCTGCCGATGGCAAAAAGCTACAGCACCGGGAACCACTGGAGGATTGTAGATGGCGGGAACCGGCGTCGCCTCGATCGGCGAATGCATGCTCGAACTGTCGGGCCAGACCGGACCGAACTGGCGCATGGGCTTTGCCGGCGACACGTTCAACACGCTGTGGGCGCTGCACGCGCTGAGCACTGAGCGGCCGGCAACCTATGTCTCGGCCTTCGGCGACGATCCGTTCTCGCAAGCCCAGATCGATTTCTTAGGCCAGAACGGCATCGGCATCGGCTCCAGCCCGATCATAGCGGGCGCACGGCCTGGCCTCTATGCCATCACGCTGACCGGGGCCGAGCGTTCCTTCACCTACTGGCGCGGCGACGCCGCCGCGCGGCAGCTCGCCTCAGACCCAGCTGCATTGTCGGAAAACCTGGTAAATCAGGCGCTTGTCTATTTTTCCGGAATCACTTTGGCAATTCTGGATGAGGCCGCGCGCGCCGTATTGCTGGCGGCTGTCGCCAAGGCGCGCTCGGCCGGTTCACTTGTCGCCTTCGATCCCAACTACCGGCCGCGGCTTTGGCGCAATCGCGAGGATGCACAGGCAGCGATCGTCGAAGCCCTTGCCGCCACCGACATCGCATTGCCGACTTTCCCCGACGAGCAGATGCTGTTTGGCGATGCAACACCGCAAGCGACCGCAGAGCGACTCAGGCAACTGGTTAGCGAGGTCGTCGTCAAGAACGGCGAGCAGCCCGCCCTGATTGCCCAAGGAGAAACACTACGCGAAGTCCCGGCGATCCATGTCGCCGCCCCCGCCGATACGACCGGCGCCGGCGATTCGTTCAACGGCGGCTATCTTGCGGCTCGTCTTGCCGGCCACGACCCGCAGGAAGCCGCGCGCCGTGCGCATCGTGTCGCCGCCGCCGTGGTGCAAGTGCGCGGCGCGCTGGCGCCGTTCGAGACGCTGCGGGCGGCTTTCGAAGGCTAAGGTCGGAAAAACTAGGGCAGGCGGAACCTGTATTCCGTGACGTGGTGGTAGATCGCGCCCGGCCACAGCGTTGCTTGCGGGAAATAAGGCCGGTTCGGCGCGTCCGGCCAAATCTGCGGCTCCAGGCAGAAGCCGCAATAGGCCTTGTAGTTCCGCCCTTCCAGCCCGGTGCGCGGCGTCACATACTGGCCGGTATAGAGCTGGACGCCGGGCTCGGTGGTCCAGACCTCCATCTCGACACCGGAACTGGCGCCTTGCGTCCATGCCGCCTGCTTGAGCGGCCCGCGTGCCGAAGCAAGGCAGAAATTCTGGTCGTAGGGCAGTTGATCACCCTCGGTTTCCATGCGCAGCGGCCGCGCCTGGCGGAAATCGAATGGCGTGCCGTCAACCGGCTTGACCACGCCTGTGGGGATCATGTCGCCATCGACCGGCAGGTAGGCGCCGGCATTCAGCATCATCCTGTGGTCGAGAATGTCGCCTGCGCCGCCATCATCAAGGTTGAAATAGGAATGCTGGGTGAGATTGCACAGCGTCGGCTCCTCGCAGGTGGCGGTCAGCTCGACGCTGAGCGTGCCGGGGATCTTCAGCCGGTAGGTGCAGGTGACGTCGAGCGCGCCGGGAAAACCCATCGTGCCGTCGGGATCGTGCAGCGTCAGCGTGACGAAATCCCTGCCATGCAAGGAAACCGTCCACGGCCGGTGGGAGTAACCTTGCGAGCCGCCATGCAGCGTATGCTTGTCGAGGAAGTTTTGCTCGGTCTGGTAGCGGCTGCCGCCAATGGTGAAGCGGCCGTCGCGGATGCGGTTGGCATAGCGGCCGACGACCGCACCGAAGAAGGCCGTATCCGTCTCGTAGCCTTCCAGACTGTCGTAGCCGAGCACCAGCGGAGCATCGTGCCCGGTCAGGCGCAAATCCTGGATGATCGCGCCCAGACCGATGATGTTGGCTGTGATGCCGCCGCCCCTGATCGTGAAGCGACGCACCTGCTCGCCAGCCTGCGTCGTGCCGAAAACCTCGCCGTCCTTCATCGCCATGCCCGTAAATGCCAGTTGATCCAGAAGACTTCGGCTGGTTTTTCCATGAGAGATGGGCAGGCCATCGGCCTCCCCATCCCAGGGATAGCCTATCAGAGGCCGAGGCCGCCGATGCAGACATATTTGGTGTCGAGATAATCCTCGATGCCCTGATGCCCGCCTTCTTTGCCGAGGCCGGATTCCTTGACGCCGCCGAACGGCGCTTCCGGCGTGGTGATGAGGCCTTCATTGACCCCGACCATACCGTATTTCAGCCCTTCCATCACTCGGAAGGCGCGGCCGAGGTCACCGGTGTAGAAGTAGCAGGCAAGGCCGAATTCGGTGTCGTTGGCGAGGGCGACGGCTTCCTCTTCGGTCTCGAACTTGAACACCGGTGCGACCGGGCCAAAGATCTCTTCCTTCATGAAGCGCATCTTGGGTGTCGCGTTGGCGATGACCGTCGGCTGGAAGAACGAACCGCCGAGCGCATGGCGCTTGCCGCCGGCAACGATCTTGCCGCCCTTTGATGTGGCGTCGGCGATCAGTTCCTCGACCTTCTCGACCGCCTTCTCGTCGATCAGCGGTCCCTGCTGCACGCCGTCCTCGAGGCCGGAGCCGACCTTCAGCGCGTTGCTGGCGGCAGCGAGCTTCTCGACGAACTTGTCATAGACACCTGCCTGGACAAGGAAGCGGTTGGTGCAAACGCAGGTCTGGCCGGAATTGCGGTACTTGGCGGTGATGGCGCCGGCGACGGCACGCTCGAGGTCGGCGTCGTCGAAAACGATGAACGGCGCGTTGCCGCCGAGTTCCATCGACACCTTCTTGACGGTGACCGACGACTTCTGGATGAGAAGCTTGCCGACCTCGGTCGAGCCGGTGAAAGTGATCTTCGACACCAGCGGATTGGCGCAGATCTCGTCGCCGATCTCGCTGGCCGAACCGGTCAGGATGTTGACGACGCCCTTGGGGAACCCGACTTCCTCTGCGAGCGCGCCCCAGGCGAGACCCGAATACGGCGTCTGCGACGCAGGCTTGACCACGGCGGTGCAGCCGGCGGCGAGCGCCGGGCCGAGCTTGCGGGCCAGCATCGAGGACGGAAAATTCCACGGCGTGATGGCGGCGATGACGCCAACCGGCTCCTTGGTCACCAGGATGCGGCGGTCCGCCCATGGCGACGGCACGACGTCGCCATAGGTGCGGCGACCTTCCTCGGCGAACCACAATATGTAGGACGCGGCCGAGCCGATCTCCCCCTTCGATTCGAACAGCGACTTGCCCTGCTCGATGGTCAGCAGTTCGGCCAGTACGTCCTGATTGTCCATCATCGCGTCGTGCAGCTTGCGCAGCAGCTTCGAGCGCTCGAGCGCGGTCGTCTTGCGCCAGGTCTTGAAAGCTTCCGCGGCGGCTTCGATGGCGCGGCGGGTCTCGGCCTTGCCCGACTTCGGCACGGTGCCGATCTTGAGACCGGTGGCAGGGTTGTTGACGTCGACCGTCTGGCCGCTGTCGGCCTGCACCCATTCGCCATTGATGAGATTGGCCTGCCGCATGAAATGGCTGGTTTTCTGAAGCATGCTATCCTCCGTTCGGCGCCCTGACGGGCGGGTCTGTGAAATCTTCGGTGCGCGTGCGCCATGGACTGAGGCCGGCACGCCGGAGCCACTGCTCTTTACCGAGGGCAAGGCACGCAAGCAATCGCAAGATGGCATATAGGGCTTGGGCCAGAGCGAGACGAGAGCAGACTGACGTGCTTACACCGATGCCTTACCCGAAAACGTGCAAGACAACAGTCAGCCAGAACGCGGTGGTGACGGCGGCGCAGGCCGTGGCGATGGTCATCTGGTTCGACGCCAGCGCCTGGCCGGTGTTGAACTGCACCGCGATCAGATAGGAATTGACGCCGGATGGCATCGCGGCCACCATCACCGCCACCTTGGCCGTCAAGGGCGGCATGCCGAGCAACCAGACGAAGACCAGCACCAGCGCCGGCATCAGGAACAGCTTCAGCACCGAAAGCGCCAATGCCGGCCGGACATTGCCCGAAATGCCGAAACGGCGCAGGCTGAGCCCCATGGCGAACAGCGCCACTGGCCCGGCAGTGTCAGCCAGCGTATCGACCAGCCGCGTGGCAAGGTTCGGCAGCGGCGCGCCGGTTAGGCGCCAAGCCAGCCCGGCCAGGATACCGATGATCAGGGGATTGGTGAACAGTCTTCTCAGAAAGCTCTGGACGATGCGCAGCGGGTGTACGGGCTCACTGCCACCGCGGCCAAATATCTCGAACATGATGATCGAAGCCATCATCATGGTCGGCAGATGCACGGAAACGAGCAGCGACAGCACTTCGAATCCCCTGGACCCGAATACGCCGAGAACGAAGGGAATGCCCAGCAGCACCACATTCGAGAAGGACGACGACACTCCACCGACGATGCCTGCGCGTGCGTCCCGCCCGAAGATCCGCGTCGTCACCAGATGGCCGGCAGCCCATGTCATTGCAACCGCCGTGAAGTAAGCGCCCCACAGCGGCCAAGGCGCCACGCCATGGAAGTCGGACTTCACCATCGTCTGGAACAGCAGCAGCGGCATCGCCACGTTGATGGCAAATTCCGAAATCCCCTCGCCGCTCGCCGGCTTCAGATAGCCGGTGAGCCCGGCGAGGTAGCCGAGCGCGACAAGGCTGAAGACGAAAAGAACGGTTTCGGTGAGCGGAGACATTTTTACCGTGAGGGGCGGGTTCCCCGTGATAGGCGAGCCAGGACCGCGACGCAATCGCGCCTGAATTTGATCATCGTCGGCTGGCAGTGTTATAGAGGGCTTGGATCATCAGGGCGGACACGGACGACAAATAGCCTTTGTCCGACTCTCGAACCTCCGTCTTTTGCAGCGGGCATGGCTGACGGCTTTCGTCGCCGCACTGCTTTGTCTTGCCGCGACCGCGCTTGCAGTTGCCGAGACGAAAAGCGACGCGCGCAGCGTCACCGATCGAGGCCGCATTCACGGCGACGCTGAAGGTATTCACCAGGGAAGCCTTCCGATGCAATGGCCTTCGCGCAGAACAATCTCGGGGATGTCAGCTGGAATCGGGCCAGCTATGGCGGCGGCAAGGCCGAATATCAAAAGGCGATCGGATTCTTCGAGAACGCCAAGCAGCGCTTTACCGAAGCCGGCTACACCAGCCATCCCTCTCACCGACCAGAAGGTCGATCTGGTGAAGAAGCAGATGGCGAAGAAGTAGGTCTACGCTTCCCGCCGACCGCGCCTTGTCTTTCGGCCGGCTTTACCGTCCCTATATGTCCTGCCACCGGAACCCCTTGCCGGGAACCGCAGAAGGATAGCGGATGATTCGATTTGCCTTGGCGTTGTTCCTGCTTGTTGTTCCCGGCGTGGCGCACGCCACGGATGCAGGCTGGGCGCTGCTGCGCGACGGCGGACACGTCGTGCTGCTGCGCCATGCCATGGTCACCGGCACCACCGATCCGGCCAATTTCGACATCGACAGCTGCGCCACCCAGATGAACCTGTCGGCGCGCGGCAAGCAGCAGGCGAGCAAGATCGGCGCTCTGTTTGCCGCTCGGGCGGCACCGATCGAGCGCGTGCTGTCCAGCCGCTATTGCCGCTGCCTCGACACCGCCCGCATCGCCTTCGAGGCCGACCCGGAACTCTTTGCACCGCTCGATCTCCTGAAAGGCGACGAGACGCAGAAGGCCGCGCAGACCGCTGCGATCCTGAAGGAAATCCGCGCCTATTCCGGCTCCGACAATCTGGTCATGGTCACCCATCTGGAAGACATCGTGGCACTGACCGGCATCTCACCGCGCGAAGGTGAGGCCGTCGTCGTCGAGCCGCAAGGCGATGGCCTGCGCGTGCTCGGCCGCGTCACCTTCTGAGCGTGCTGCGCGCGATCGCTGACGCCGAAAGCGGTGTTGCTGAAATGCCACCGTTGAAAGAAGCCGCAAATTCGCCGTGACAATGCCGCTTGCGACAACCCGTCGCAGGGGCTATAGGCGCGCTCCCGGTCACGAGAACCGAAGCGAGCACAACGGTTGGAGCTTTCGTCTCCGCCCGTGCAGGCGGCATTGCCGCCCTGCATACGGCGCCGCTTTGGGGATTGGGATCGCGGATGTAGCTCAACTGGGAGAGCGCCGGACATAATCCGGAGGTTGTGGGTTCGAGTCCCTTCATCTGCACCACGGATAGCTCAGTTTGGTTAGAGCATCAGATTGTTAATCTGACTGTCGAAGGTTCGATTCCTTCTCCATTGGCCTTGAAAAGCCATCCGAAAAACGGTCCGGGGACTGGAATGCGAAAGACTGGACGGGTGACCCAAGCCTTCGGGCGCGGATCATCCCAAGCGTCTTTCGCCATCGGCTCGCGGCCAGGCCCGCGGTGACGATCAAGGCGCGGTGTCGCCGGCAAGGGAGGCTAAGGCCTCCTGCGCCCGCTTCGCTGCCCCGCGATCCGCTCCCGAAGGCCCGCCACGGCTCGATGCCACCAGTCCCCGGATCATTCGTGCCCGGGCTACGACGCAAGAGACGACGTGAAACGAGAAACGAAGGGAAGATCGACGCATGACGTGACGCCTCGCATGGGGCCATGCCCGACAGGAGTAAGACAATGACCATTCTCGACAAGGTTCTTGGACGCGAGCGCGTCCTCGTAAAGGAAAACGAACGTGCCCTCGCCCTCCCACAAGGGGGAGATCAAGGCTGTCCTGCTGCCGGGTGAGCACTGGCTCGCCAACCGGCGCGGCAGCCTCGAAGTGTCTCGGCACGATCTGAAGAACCCGGAATTCGTTTCGGCATACGAGAAGGCGTTGTTCGACAAGCTTCCGGATGTGGCCGCGCGTCATTTCACCGTCGTTCGCACCGGGCGCACGGATGTCGCCGTCATCGAGCGTGACGGCAATCTGCACGCCGTGCTGGCACCGGACCGCAAGCTCGTGCTGTGGACGGCTGCCGGCCCGTGGAAGGTGACGCTGATCGACACGTCAGTCGATCTCGCCATCGATGCGGCGATCATGCGCCGGCTCGGCCAGGCCCGGAAGGCGGAATTGATGTCCGTCCATCCGGTCGTCGATGGTCAGGCCGGACTGCTGTTCATCGACGGTGTCCTGGTCAGGACGCTGACGGCGGGCGTGCATGGCTTCTGGAACGTCGGACGCATGGTGCAGATCAAGGTCGTCGACCTCAAGCGCCAGTCGCTCGACGTTGCCGGGCAGGAAGTGCTGACCAAGGATCGCGTGACGATCCGCGTCAACATCGCAGCCGAATACCGGGTCGTCGATCCGGTCAAGGCGGTCAGCATGGTGAAGGACTTCTCCGAAGCCCTCTACCGCGCCCTGCAATATGCCTTCCGCAAGACGCTTGGCGCGCTGACACTCGATCAGATCCTCGAAAAGAAGGTGACGGTCGATGAGGAAGCGGCAGCCAAGGTCCGCGCCGACATGGCCGAGATCGGCGTGGAGGTCAGCGATATCGCGCTCAAGGATGTCATCCTGCCGGGCGAGATGCGCGAGATCCTCAACCAGGTGGTGTCGGCCGAAAAACAGGCCGAGGCCAACATCATCCGTCGCCGCGAGGAGACGAACGCGACCCGTTCCCTCCTCAACACGGCCAGGGTGATGGCGGAAAACCCGGTGATGCTGCGGCTGAAGGAGCTCGAGGCGCTGGAAACCATCGCCGGCAAGGTCGAGCGGCTGACCGTCCACAATGGAACAGGCGGGCTGCTGAACGATCTGGTCAAGCTTCGCGACAGCTGATGCATGTCGCCAAAAGTGTTCCGCTTTTGGAAAAACGACACGCATCGAAATAAGGCTGACGTTGCGTCAACAGAAGGGCCGCCGGGTAAACCGGCGGCCCTTCTTGCGTTTCGAAGGAACCCTACCCATCTGCGCCCGGCGTATCAGGCCTTTTCCTGCCGGAAAAAACCGATTAGACAGCGCCCAAACAAGATGCGGACAGATTCCGCCCGCAACCGAAGGAAAAGCCCTTGTCCACCACGTTCGACAAAGTCGCCAAGATCATTGCCGACACCAGCGAGATCGATATCGACACCATCACGCCCGAGAGCCACACGATTGACGATCTCGGCATAGACAGCCTCGATTTTCTCGACATCGTCTTTGCCATCGACAAGGAATTCGGCATCAAGGTGCCGCTGGAAAAGTGGACCCAGGAGGTCAATGACGGCAAAGCTTCGACCGACGACTACTTCGTCATGAAGAACCTGTGCGCCAAGATCGACGCGCTGGTCGCCGCCAAGACCGCCTGACGTCAGTTAAGCGCACGATCTTGACGCGCTCTGCCGCCTGACCCACAAAGCCGCACATGAGCAGCCCCCGCGACGTCGTCATATCAGGTATCGGCCTTGTCTCCTCGCTGGGGGAAGGTCCTGACGCCCACTGGCAGAAGCTCGCGCAACCGGGCCCGCGGCCGGTGCTCGAAGCGACGCGCTTTGCACCCTATACTGTCCATCCGCTGCCTGAGATCGACTGGAACCTGCAGATCGCCAAGCGTGGCGATCAGCGCCAGATGGAAACCTGGCAAAGGCTCGGCACCTATGCTGCCGGCCTTGCACTGGACGACGCCGGCATCAAGGGCAATGACGAACTCTGCGCGACCATGGACATGGTTGTGGCGGCGGGCGGCGGCGAGCGCGACGAGGCGGTCGATGCCGCCATTCTCGCCGCTTCGGAAAGCCGCAATGACCGCGATGTACTGCTCAACGAGAAATTGACCACCGAATTGCGCCCGACACTGTTTCTGGCCCAATTGTCCAACCTGCTCGCCGGCAACATCTCCATCGTCCACAAGGTCACCGGTTCGTCCAGAACCTTCATGGGCGAGGAAGGTGCCGGTGTCGCCGCGGTTGAAACGGCCGCCGCACGCATCCGCTCGGGTCAGTCGACGCATATCCTGGTCGGCGGTGCCTTCCAGACCGAACATTCCGATATGCTGCTCGGCTATGAACTCGCCGGCTATCTGCATCGCGGCCCATGGAAGCCGGTTTGGCAAAGACAGGGCACTGAGGGCGGTGGCGTCGTGACCGGCTCCGGCGGCGCCTTCCTGGTGCTGGAGCAGCGCGAACACGCGATGAGCCGCGGCCGCAAGATCTATGCAGAACTTGGACCGGTCGTCTCCGGCCGTGCCCGGCGGCCACGGGGAGAACTCGACGCCGAGATCGCCGCGCTGCTCAAGCAGGCTGCATTGCCGAACGGCAAATTGCTGACCCTGTCGGGCGCATCGGGCGCGCATGCGGCGACAACAGCCGAGAAGGCAGCGCTCGATGCCAATCCGGCGATCGCCGCGCGTGGCTTCTCGACGCTGACCGGGCACATGAAGGAAGCACAGTTTCCTTTCGCTGTGGCACTGGCGGCACTCGCTGTCGACCGCAAGGCCGCCTATCCTGTTTTTGATGCCGCAGCCGAGACGCCGTTCGAAGGCGTTCCCCAATCCGTCCTTGCAACGGCGATCGGCTATCACCAATTCGAGGGCATGGCGCTGGTCAATGCCGCGTAACGCGGCTCCACGATCCATGCTGCAACGATAAGAGGGCTCCCGGATGGCCAATCTCAGAGATCACATGGGCAGGCCGATCGTCGCCGTCACCGGCATCGGCGTGGTGACCTCGCTTGGCGTCGGCAAATCAGACAATTGGGCGGCACTGACCTCCGGCAAGTCGGGCATTCACCCGATCACCCGCTTTCCCATCGATCAATTGAACACCCGCATCTCCGGCATGGTCGATTTCCTGCCGTCGAGTTCGAAAGGCGCCAGCCCACTCACCTATGAGCTAGCCGAGCTGGCGGGCTTAGAAGCGGTGAGCGAAGCCGGTCTTGATTCCAGCGATTTCGGCGGACCGCTCTTCCTCGCATCGCCGCCAGTCGAACTCGACTGGGCCGAGCGCTTCTCGCTCTACAATTCTGACAAGGACAAGGATGACACCGCCGCCGAAAGACTGCTTCGGGTCGCGCGTAGCTTGAAAGAGCTGGATATTTTCGAGACCACCCAGTTCGGTTCGATCGCCGGCCGCCTTGCCGATCGCCTTGGCACGCGTGGTCTGCCGATCACGCTGTCGACGGCTTGCGCTTCAGGCGCCACCGCGATTCAGCTCGGTGTCGAGGCGATCCGACGCGGCGAATGCGACCGTGCGCTGTCGATCGGCGCGGACGGTTCCGCGACCGCCGAGGCATTGATCCGTTTCTCATTGCTTTCGGCGCTCTCCACGCACAACGACATCCCCGAAAAGGCGTCGAAACCCTTCTCCAGGGATCGCGACGGCTTCGTGTTGGCCGAGGGATCGGGGGCGCTGGTGTTGGAATCGCTTGAGACGGCATTGGCTCGCGGCGCGACTATTCTCGGCGTCCTGGGCGGCTGCGGCGAGAAGGCCGACGACTTCCACCGCACCCGCTCCAAACCGGACGCTTCACCGGCCATCGCCGCGGTCCGCGCCGCTCTCGTCGATGCCGGACTGGGTGAAGACGAGATCGACTACGTCAATGCCCACGGCACCTCGACGCCCGAAAACGACAAGATGGAGCATCTGGCGCTGTCGACGGTGTTCGGCGAGCGGATCGGCTCTATGCCGGTCTCGTCGAACAAATCGATGATCGGTCACACGCTGTCGGCGGCGGGCGCTGTCGAGGCGGCTTTCTCGCTGATGACGATGCGCGAAAGCGTCATTCCGCCGACCATCAACTATGACAATCCCGACCCCGCGATCGTGCTCGACGTGGTGCCGAACAAGAAGCGCAACGCCGAAGTCCGCACCGTTCTGTCGAGCTCCTTCGGCTTCGGCGGCCAGAACACTTGCCTTGTCATGGCGCGGGAACCGGTCTAAGCGACCTTTTTCAGCCAGACTGAACCGACAGGCCCCATGCGCGCATTGCAACTTATAGAGGACCGCCGTCTTGAGACGGTGGACCTGCCGCCTCCTCCACCGCCGGCACTCGGCGAAGTCACGCTGCGCATCAAGGCAGTAGCGCTGAACCATATCGACGTCTGGGGCTGGCGCGGCATGGCCTTCGCCAAGCGCAAGCTGCCGCTGGTCGTCGGCGCGGAGGCATCCGGCGAGGTCGAGGCGGTTGGCCCCGGCGTTTCCAGCCTGCTGCCCGGACAATTGGTGTCGATCTATGGCGCGCGCACCTGCGGCCTCTGCCGAGCCTGCCGCGAAGGCCGCGACAACCTCTGCGAACATGTTTCGGGCGTTCACGGCTTCCATCTCGACGGCTTCGCGCAGGAGAAGATCAACCTGCCGGCCCGCCTGCTGGTCCCTGCCCCGCCCGGCGTGACCGACATCGGCGCGGCGGTGGCGCCCGTCACCTTCGGCACCGTCGAGCACATGCTGTTCGACAACGCCAGGCTTCAACCCGGCGAAACCATCCTTATCCATGCCGGCGGATCCGGCATCGGCTCGGCGGCCATCCAGCTGGCCAAGCGGATGGGCTGCACGATCATCACTACGGTCGGTTCCAACGACAAGATCGACAAGGCCAAGGCGCTCGGCGCCGACCATGTCATCAACTACCGCGACGACCGTTTCGAGGGCGTCGTGCGCAAGCTGACCAAGAAGAAGGGCGTCGACGTCGTCTTTGAACATGTCGGCGCCGACACATTCGCCGCCTCGATGCTGTGCCTGAAGCGTGGCGGCCGCCTGGTGACCTGCGGTTCGACCTCCGGCGTGTCGACGCAGATCAATTTGATGCAGCTGTTCCAGCAGCAATTGAAACTGCTTGGCTCCTTTGGCTGCCGCATGGAAAACATGGCCAACGCCATGCAGAAAATGGCGGCGGGACAAGTCGCACCCGTCATCGACACCGAAGTCGGCTTCGACGGTATCGACGCCGCGCTGAAGCGCATGGAAGGCCGCGACGTTTTCGGCAAGATCATCCTGCGCGTCGGCTAGAGCCTTGACCTCTGTATTCAAGAAGTTCCGCCGGGACCTCAAATTTCGTTACGGCAGGCAACTGCGCCAGCTCAATTACTGGCTGGTGGCGCGGGCAGCGATGATGATCATCTGGGTCCTGCGCCTGCTGCCGGCCGACAGTGCGCTGAATTTCGCCGACCGCGTCGCTCGCCTGGTCGGCCCCCGGGTTGGACGCCATCAGGTCGCCGTCGACAATCTGCGCAAGGCCTATCCGGAAAAGAGCGAAGCCGAGATCCAGGCGATCGCCTCCGACATGTGGGGCAACATGGCTCGCTTGGCCGCGGAATACATCTTTCTCGACGCCCTCTTCGACTACGACCCCGCGGCCAGCGAGCCCGGCCGCGTCGAGGTCAAGGGAGCTGACCACTTCGTCGAAATAGCCAGCGAAGAGAAGCCGCACATCGTCTTCACCGGTCATCTCGGTAATTTCGAATTGCTGCCGGTGGCGGCCGCGACTTTCGGCATGAACATCACTGCGCTGTTTCGCCCGCCTAACAATCCCTATCTCGCCGACTACATCCTCTCGACGCGCCGCTCGACCATGGGCTCGTTGCTGCCATCCATGGCGGGCGCGTCATTCGCCCTGGCCGGGGTTCTGGAGAACGGCGGCAACATCGGCATCCTTGTCGACCAGAAATTCTCCAATGGACTGGAGACGACATTCTTCGGCCGTCCCTGCCAGAGCAATCGCGTGCTGGCCACCCTTGCCCGCCACTACGATTGCGACGTCTATCCGGCGCGCTGCGTCAGGCTGCCAGGCAACCGCTTCCGGCTCGAAATCGAGAACAAGTTAACCTTGCCGCGCACCGCTGACGGCAGCGTCGATGTCCGTGCCACCACCCAGCGTCTCAACGACGTCGTCGAGCGCTGGGTGCGAGAAGATCCCGGCCAGTGGATGTGGTTCCACAAAAGGTGGGAGATCAGCGGCGGGCGTCGAAAGCGACCGCAGGCAAAGGCGGTCCCAAACGCTTAGGCAGAGCTGCTGGCGTGGGGTTAGCCCAGCGCCAGCAGACAACAGCGAACCTGAACCGCCTTAGTTGGTGACGACAATGCGCGTGTTGCCGAAACCCACTTCCCGCACCATCGAATAGAACGTGGCGGCATTGGCCGTGTGCAGCCTCACGCAGCCATGCGACGCCGGGCGGCCGAGCTGCCTGACGGCGCCGGTTCCATGGATGGCATAGCCGCCATGGAAGAACACCGAATAGGGCATCGGCGACATATGGTATTTGCGCGAATACCACATCCTGGCCGTGCGCTGCGGCCGATAGGTGCCGCGCGGCGTGAAGTAGCCGGTGCGGGCGGTGGAGACACTCCACCGGTAAACCGACGCGCCATATCTGACGGTCATCGTCTGCGACGACACGTCTATATTTGCAACGAGGCTGGCTGCCCAGCCCTGCCCCGAAGCACCGAACAGCATTGCAACAAACATGGTTGCCATGAGAACTGTCTTTTTCATGCGATCAAACCCCTTTGATTGCCCCTAACCTGCCTGCCTGATTGTTTTTCATCTTTTTAATGGCAGATGCACGGGCTAACACACACACCTTGACCAATTCGCCAATCCAAAGCAGCGAATTTGAACGATTTCCCGCAATAGTTGCCGCAACGACACGCCGCACCGGCTTGATCGCCGGCGGGCTTGCAAAATCGCTGGGATCGCTGCTCAACTCTGCGCATGAACCAGCGACTCCTCCAGGCAATCGATGACAGGCGCGACGACGTCGTCGCGCTGACCGCCGAGCTGATCCGTTTTCCGACCATCAATCCACCCGGCGAGGCCTACCGGCCATGCGCCGAATATCTCGGCGCGCGGCTGAAGAAGAGCGGTTTCGAGACCGAGTTCATCCGCGCCGAAGGCACGCCCGGCGACACCGACCGCTACCCGCGCGTCAATGTCGTTGCCCGTTTCGACGGGAGATCATCAGGCGCCTGCGTCCACTTCAACTCGCATGTCGACGTGGTCGAAGCCGGCGATGGCTGGACCGTCGATCCCTTCGCCGGCATCGTCAAGGACGGCAGGGTCTATGGCCGCGGCGCCTGCGACATGAAGGGCGGTCTTGCCGCCTCTATCATCGCAGCCGAGGCCTTCCTGGAAGTCTTCCCTGATTTTCCCGGCGCCATCGAAATATCCGGCACCGTCGACGAGGAATCCGGCGGCTTCGGCGGCGTCGCGCATCTGGCCAGGCTCGGCTATTTCTCAAAACCCAGGGTCGACCATGTCATCATTCCCGAGCCGCTGAACAAGGACCGCATCTGCCTCGGCCATCGTGGCGTCTGGTGGGCGGAGATCGAGACCAAGGGGGAGATCGCGCACGGCTCGATGCCGTTTCTCGGCGACAATGCGGTGCGCCACATGGGCGCCGTGCTGCGGGCCTTCGAGGACGAACTGTTTCCCGCGCTCGACCGCAAGATGACGCGCATGCCGGTCGTGCCCGAAGGAGCAAAACGCTCGACCATGAACATCAATTCGATCCATGGCGGCCAGACCGAGGATTTCCGGCCCGGCCTGCCGTCGCCCAACGTGCCCGACTCCTGCCGGATGACCATCGACCGCCGTTTCCTGCTCGAGGAAGATCTCGACACCGTCAAAGGTGAAGTGACCGGCATTCTCGACCGGTTGAAACGCGAGCGGACAAAATTCGACTATGAAATCCGCGACCTGATGGAAGTGCTGCCGCTGATGACCGAGCGCGACGCGCCGGTGGTCAAGGCGGTTGCGCAAGGCATCATGGCGATCTTCGACCGCGAACCCGATTATGTCATTTCGCCCGGCACCTATGACCAGAAGCATATAGCTCGCATCGGCCATATCTATGATTGCATCGCTTATGGGCCTGGCATTCTCGACCTCGCCCACCGGCCGGACGAATGGGTCGGCATATCGGACATGGTGGAATCGGCCAAGGTGATGGCGATAGGGCTCAACGTGCTGCTGCGCGGCACAGCCACGGGATAAGGTGCGCACCGCGACAAGCTTCGACTGCCGATGCGGTCGCCAGGATAAAAACATTCCCGGCCACGCCAAGGGGCAGAACGAAACGCAATTTACTCCGTGGCGAAATCACGCTTCTATCACTCGGGTTCGAGCACGTGTCTGAACGCATGGGGAGTTGCACGATGAAATTGTGGATAACCATTCTGGCGGCCGCGGTGCTGTCGCTGGCCGCCGGCACCTCTGCGTTCGCCGCGCGAACCGACCTGGTCATCGGCATTCCGCTCGAACCCCCGCATCTCGATCCGACCGCCGGTGCCGCCGCAGCGATCGACGAGGTTCTCTATGCCAATGTGTTCGAAGGCCTGACGCGCATCGGGCCGAATGGCGAGGTGCTGCCGGATCTGGCCGAAAGCTGGACCATTTCCGATGACGGCAAGGTCTACACCTTCAAGCTGCACACCGGCGTGAAATTCCATGACGGCACCGACTTCGATGCCGCCGACGTGAAATTCTCGCTCGATCGTGCCCGCGCCGACAATTCGGTCAACGCGCAAAAGGTGCTGTTCGCCGCCATCGACACGGTCGACGTGGTCGACCCGGCAACCGTCAAGGTCACGCTGAAGAACCCGCAGGGCTCGTTCCTCTACAATATGGGCTGGGGCGACGCGGTGATCGTGGCGCCGGAATCTGCCGACACCAACAAGGAAAAACCGATTGGCACCGGCCCGTTCAAGTTCCAGAGCTGGGCCAAGGGATCGTCGATCACGCTGGTCAAATCGGACAATTACTGGGGCACGCCGGCGTCGCTCGACAAGGCCGAGTTTCGCATCGTGCCGGATGCCGCGGCCTATGTGCCGGCGCTGCTCTCGGGCGACATCCAGGCTTTCCCGTTCTTCGATGCCGACAGCGTCGCCCAGGTCAAGGACGACCCGCGCTTCAAGGTGGTGATCGGCGCGACCGAGGGTGAGACCATCCTGTCGATCAACAACAAGAAGCCGCCTTTCGACAAGCTGCAGGTGAGGCAGGCGATCTCTTACGCGCTCGACCGCAAGGCCATCATCGACGGCGCCTCGGCCGGCCTCGGCCAGCCGATCGGCTCGCATATGTCGCCGGCCAACAAGGACTATGTCGACCTCACCGGCCGCTACCCGCATGATGTCGCCAAGGCCAAGGAATTGCTGAAAGAGGCAGGCCTCGAGAACGGCTTCAAGGCGACGCTGAAACTGCCGCCGCCCACCTATGCCCGTCTCGGTGGCGAAATCATCGCCTCGCAGCTTCGCGACGTTGGCATCGATCTGGAAATCATTCCGGTCGAATGGGCACAGTGGCTGGACCAGGTGTTCACCAAGAAGGATTACGACCTGACGATCGTCTCCCACACCGAGCCCAACGACATCGATATCTATTCGCGCAAGGATTATTACTTCAACTACGACAACCCGGCCTTCGACAAGGTGATTGCCGATCTCGGCGTCACCTCCGACGAAGCCAAGCGCAAGGAATTGCTGGGGCAAGCGCAGAAGATCCTGGCCGACGATGCGGTGGTCGGCTTCCTCTATGAATTGCCGAAGATCGGCGTCTGGGACGCCAACCTGCAAGGGCTGTGGGAAAACGCCCCGATCCAGGCCAATGATTTGACCAAGGTGAAGTGGAGCGAGTGATCCCTCACCTTCCATGACCGCCTACCTCCTAAAACGCCTCGCCATCGCCATCGCCACGCTGGTGCTGGCTTCCATGGTGGTGTTCGCCGTCCTGGAGATCCTGCCCGGCGATCCGGCGCGGCTAATGCTGGGCATGAATGCCAGTGCCGACCAGGTCGAGTTGCTGCGCAACCAGATGGGCCTCAACGCGCCGCTGGCTTGGCGCTATCTGCACTGGACGGGCGGCCTGCTCAGCCTCGATTTCGGCCGCTCCTACACCTATTCGGTGCCGGTCATCGATCTGGTGCGCGAGCGGCTGGCCGTCTCGCTGCCGCTGGCGCTGATTGCGCTTGCGCTCTCCACCCTCATCGCGATTCCCGTCGGCCTGTTTTCCGCCAGCCGGCGTGGACGGGCCGGTGATACGATTTCCATGGGCGCCGCACAGCTTGGCGTCGCCGTGCCCAATTTCTGGTTCGCGCTGATGCTGATCTATGTCTTCGCCGTCTGGCTGCGGCTGGTTCCTGCTGGCGGCTTTCCCGGCTGGAGTGCCGGCGTCTGGCCAGCCTTGAAGTCGCTTCTGCTGCCGGCGTTGGCGCTTGCCTTGCCGCAAGCCGCGATTCTGGCGCGCGTCACCCGCTCGGCGCTGATCGAGGTGCTGAACGAGGACTATATCCGTACCGCCCGCGCCAAGGGTCTGCCCTACCGAGCTGTGCTGTGGCGGCACGCGTTGCGCAACGCCATGATTCCGGTGCTGACCATTCTGGGCCTGCAGTTCGCCTTCCTGCTTGCCGGCACCATCATCATCGAGAATGTTTTCTATCTGCCCGGCCTCGGCCGGCTGGTGTTCCAGGCCATCACCCAGCGCGACCTGATCGTCGTCGAAAGCGTCGTCATGCTGCTGGTCGCCGCCGTCATCGCCGTCAATCTGCTGGTCGACCTTTCCTATGCGGTCGTCGATCCGCGCCTGAGAAGCCGGCAATGACACTGCACATCGACATATCAGAAGAGACGTTCGGCAGCATCCTGAGCAAGGCGTTCGGGAATACCGCCTTCGTTGCCGGTTTCGTCATCACCCTGCTGATCCTGGCAATGGCTGTCGTCTCCTATGCCTGGACGCCCTATGACGTCACGAAACTGGTGATATCGGATAAGACGCAAGCGCCCTCGCTGGCGCACTGGTTCGGCACCGACCATTTCGGCCGCGACATCCTGTCGATGGTCATGGTCGGCGCCCGCAATTCGATTGCCGTGGCACTGGTCGCGGTCGGCATCGGCATGGGGGTCGGCGTGCCGCTCGGCGCCTTTGCCGCGGCACGCGGCGGCCTCGTCGACGAGGCGCTGATGCGGCTGAACGACCTCGTCTTCGCCTTCCCGGCTTTGCTGTCGGCGATCATGATCACCGCCATCTTCGGGCCGGGCGCCGTCAACGCCATCATCGCCATCGGCATCTTCAACATCCCGGTCTTTGCGCGCGTCGCCCGGGCCGGCGCGCTGGCGATCTGGCCGCGCGAGTTCATTCTCGCCGCACGCGCCGCCGGCAAGAGCAGCACGCAGATCACAATCGAACATGTGCTGCCCAACATCGCCACGCTGCTTCTGGTGCAAGGCACCATCCAGTTCGCGCTGGGCATCCTGGCCGAGGCCGGGCTTTCCTATCTGGGCCTGGGTGCGCAACCGCCAATGCCGAGCTGGGGCCGCATGCTGTTCGACGCGCAGACCCGCATGGTGGTGGCGCCATGGATGGCGATCTTTCCGGGCATGGCGATCGTTGTCGCCGTGCTGGGGCTGAACCTCCTGGGCGACGGCATCGCCGACATCCTCGATCCGAAATCGCGGCGGCAGCGATGAGCCTGCTCGACATCGAGAACCTGTCGCTGACCATCGGCGACACGCAGATCCTCAAGGGTGTGGAGCTTTCCGTCGCGCCCGGTGAGGTGATGGGGCTGGTCGGCGAATCCGGTTCCGGCAAATCGATGACAGCGCTGACGGTGATGCAGCTTCTGCCCCATGCCGCGCGCGCCAGCGGACGTGTCACATTCGACGGCATCGACATCCTGGCAGCAACCGAGGACCAGATGTGCGCGCTGCGCGGCGACGACATCGGCATGGTGTTCCAGGAGCCGATGACGGCGCTCAATCCGGTCAAGACCATCGGCGAACAGGTTGCCGAAGGCATACGCTGGCACACCAGGGCCAGCCGCGCCGAGGCCGAAGACCGGGCGCGAAAAATGCTCGACCGTGTCGGCTTGCCCGAAGCGAAATTCCCGCTGTCGCGCTATCCGCACGAACTGTCGGGCGGCCAGCGCCAGCGCGTCGTCATCGCCATCGCCTGCGCGCTGAAGCCGAAGCTGCTGATCGCCGACGAACCGACGACGGCGCTCGACGTGGTGCTGCAGGCACAAATCCTCGACCTTTTGCGCGACCTCGTCGCGGAGAGCCGCATGGGCCTGCTCCTGATCTCGCATGACCTCGCCGTGGTGACCGAGATGGCTGACCGCATCACCATCCTGCGCCGCGGCGAGGTGATGGAAGCCGGCGACACCGCACGCACGCTATCCGAACAGCTCCACCCCTACACGCGCCAGTTGGCGCAGGCCTCGATGCATGTGCCGGCGCGCGCCAGGCCGCATGGCATCGAGACGGGCCGCCCTTTGCTTCAGGTCGAGGGCGTGACCCGCGACTATCCCGGCCGGCGCACTTCGCTGTTCAAGCGCGCGCCTGGTATCCGCGCCGTCGACGACGTCTCGCTGTCGATGGCGCCGAGTCAGTCAGTGGCACTGGTTGGTCGCTCCGGCTGCGGCAAGTCGACGCTCGCCCGCATGATCCTGGCGCTGGATCGGCCGACATCGGGCTCGATCCGGTTCCGCGGCGGGACCATAACCGGCAAGAGCGAAGCCGAGCTGAAGCCGGCGCGACGCGATATGCAGGTCGTTTTTCAAGATCCCTATGGCTCCTTCGACCCGCGCCAGAAGGTGAAAAAGCTGGTTGCCGAACCCCTGCATGTGCTGGAGAAAAAGCCGACGCGCGCCGAGTGCCGCGAGATGGTGGCGCATGCCCTGCACGAAGTCGGCCTCGGCATCAGCGACATGGACAAATACCCCCATGAATTTTCCGGCGGCCAGCGCCAGCGCCTGTCGATCGCCCGCGCCATCATCACCCGCCCCAAGCTGGTCGTTGCCGACGAGCCGGTCTCGGCGCTCGATGTCTCGATCCGCGCCCAGATCCTTGATCTGTTCGCAGAGCTCAACCAGAAGCTCGGCATCGCCTACCTCTTCATCACCCACGACCTGACCGTGGCCCGCGCCATCACGGACGAGGTGCTGGTCATGCATGACGGCAAGATCGTCGAGCGCGGCAAGACGAGCGAAGTGCTCGACCACCCGCAGTCCGAGGCTGCCAAGGCGCTTGTCACCGCCGCCCCTGACTTGCACCGGGCGATCGCGGAGCGGCTGCGGGAGCAAGGCTGATCAGGAGAGAAGGCGGCCCGATCACTCCTGCGTCTTGACCACATCGACCGGACTGATATCGAGCAGGTCGAGCGTGCGGCGCAGCAGGCGGATCTCGCTCTCGGCCAGTTGCGAATCCGCCTTGGCGATCTCTGCCATATGTTTGGCCAATTGCCGGCGCCGCTCGACGTCGAGATCGCGGAACAGTGCAATCGCCTGCGAGCCATTGGTCTCGTAGCCGAACTCGTTGAGATATTCGATGACGCTGTCGATGCTGCTTTCCGGAATGCCGAAGGCATCCTTGCAGATGCGCCGGAAGGCAACCATTTCGCTCTCGCTGACCGACCCGTCGGCCAGGATCATGCGAAACAGCATCAGCAGTTCCGCCGATAGGACCGGATCGTCCGCCACCTTGCGCACGCCGGGGTCGCCGTCGAATATCTGACGTATCTGGTCCAGCAATGCGAATGCCATCAGGAGCCTCTTTCCGGGTTAACTACACAAACACAATCCAGGCGCGATGCGCTGGGATAGAGGTAGCGCGGAATCGATCTTGCGCAAACAGGGCGGCCGTGGTCGAACGCCCGATATTTCAGCCAGCCGGACACCCCCATACATCAGATGATCGACCTTAGCATCCAGACCGTCGCCATGCTCGCTTTCGCCGCTTTTGCCGCGGGCTTTGTCGATTCGATCGCCGGCGGCGGCGGGCTGATCACAGTGCCGGCGCTGCTGCTTGCCGGCTTCACGCCGGTCCAGGCGCTCGCCACCAACAAACTGCAAGGCATGTTCGGCTCGGGCTCGGCGACCATCCACTACGCGTCGAAGGGTCATGTCGACCTGCGCCGGCAATTGCCGTCGGCGCTTCTGGCCCTTGTCGGCAGCGCCATCGGCGCCTTGCTGGCGACGATCGTGCCGGGTGACATATTGCGGGCTGCCCTGCCCATCGTGCTGATCGCCATCGCGCTCTACTTCGCGTTCAAGCCCAACATGAACGATGTCGACCGCGCCGAGCGCCTGTCGCCGTTCCTGTTTGGATTGACCTTGGTGCCCGCCATCGGCTTCTACGATGGCCTGTTCGGGCCAGGCGCCGGCTCCTTTTACATGCTGGCCTTCGTGGCACTTGCCGGCTACGGCGTGCTCAAGGCGACGGCGCATACCAAATTGCTCAACTTCGCCTCCAACATCGGCGGCTTCATCGTCTTCGCGGCCTTCGGCGTCGTCTACTGGAAGATCGGTCTGATGATGGGCGTCGCCCAGTTCCTCGGCGCTCGCGTCGGCGCCAGCCTGGCCATGCGCATCGGCGCAAGACTGATCAAGCCGCTGCTGGTGATCGTATGCCTGGCGCTTGCTGTGAAGTTGCTGGCTGACCCGGCGAACCCGCTGCGGGCCTTGATTGGTGTGTGATCCCGCGCCCTGATAGGATGCCGCTGTTCGAATCATGTTGGAGAGGCAGACATGAATCTTAGCGCACCTACCCAGATCGTTTTTATCATCTCCGTTGTTATCGCCATCATCGGCGTTCTCGCCGCGCTTGGCGTTCTCTCATTCATTCCACTCGCATCGGTGTGGATCGTGCTTATTGCTTTCATCGTGCTTGCCGGCGGCTGCTTGATGCGCGGCGCCTGACCATTTCCCTTGAAGTGGGGACGAGGAGCGCCCGGCCAAAAGCCGGGCGCTTTTGATTCCGGCCCTGGGTCTGTTAGATTTGACTGGCGCGAGGATGGCCGATGCCAGTCAAGATGCAACCCCAGCAAGAGCAGGACCGGTCCGTCGCCGGGCGGTTTGAGATGCGCCGGCGCCTGCCCGATCCTCGACTTCAGGGCATTGTGTCGGACATTTGCGGCTATCGCGAAATGGCGCCCGGCCATATGCGCAACGTCGAATATGCGTCGCTCACCGTACCGCTGGTCATCAGCTTCGCCGAACCCTTCGCCATCGGCCTCGGCAAGGCGCCCGGCGACAATGACCGCTTCGCCAGTTTCGCCGCCGGCCTCTTTGCCGGACCGGTGGTGATCGAATCCTTCGGCGGCGCCTGCTGCGTCCAGGTCAACTTCACGCCGCTTGGCGCACGCCGTTTCTTCCGCCTGCCGATGAGCGAACTGACAGACAGCATGGTCGTCCTCGACGACGTGCTTGGCGCTCAGGGCTTGGCGCTGCGTGAACGGCTGGGCAATGCGCCGGATTGGACGACGCGTTTCGACATGGCCGAAGCCTTCGTCACCGCCCGTCTCGAGAATGCCGCCGAGACGCCACTTGAAATCGCCTGGGCCTATGACCGCATCATCACATCCGGCGGCCGGACCCGCGTTGCATCGATCGCCGAAAGGCTGGGCTGGAGCCGCAAACATCTCGCCGGCAGTTTTTCCAACGCCATCGGCATGGGCCCCAAGACACTGTCGCGCATCGTCCGCTTCAACCGCGCGCTCGGCCTGTCGAGGCAGCAGGCCGTCGACTGGGCCGATATCGCAGCCGATTGCGGCTATGCCGACCAGGCGCATCTGGTGCGCGAATTCCGCGACCTCGCCGGCGAGACACCAACCGGAATCTCGGCCAGGTAACATTTCTTCAAGACGCTGGAGTGGCCTTTACCCACAGTGGGGCATCGACCAACCCCACTGAAGGAGATCGACATGACCGCCACCACCGAAGCGCCCCGCCTCTACCCCGCCTTGCGCTACAGGAACGCGGCAAAGATGATCGACTGGCTGGGCGAAGCCTTCGGCTTCAGCGTCCGGGCCCGCTATGGCGAAGGCGACGTCGTGCACCATGCCGAACTGGTCTTCGGCTCCTCGATGATCATGCTGGGCACCGTGCGCGACGACGACTACGGCAAGATGGTCGGCGAACCCGGCTCAGGCGGCGGCAAGTCGATCTACATCGCCGTCGATGATGCCGATGCCGCCTATGCCAAGGCCAGGAAGGCTGGCGCCACGATCATCCAGGAATTGACCAACCGCGACTATGGCAGCCGCGAGTTCATCTGCCGCGACCCGGAAGGCAACGTCTGGTCCTTCGGCACCTACTGGCCGAAGGCAAGCGACAAGGGCTGAGCCAACCGCGAATTACTGCGCCAGTGCAAAGATCGCGTCGCAGTCGAGATGGGTCTCCAGCTCGGCTGCGACCTCGTCCAGCGCCCGCTCGACCTCGGCTCGGTAATCGATGCCGCCGCCCTTGATGCCGAGGCTTTCGAGGAATCTTCCGCGAAAGCCGTCGGCGCCAAACAGACCGTGCATATAGGTGCCGATCACCTTGCCATCGGCCGACACTGCCCCGTCATCGATGCCATTGATGACTGCAGACGGCCTCAGCGTATCCGGCCCGGTGGTGCGGCCGAGATGGATTTCATAGCCTTCGAGCGGCAGGTCGAACGGCACCGAACGGGCGCTGACGTTGCGCACCGTCTTTTCCGGCTCCATCACCGTTTCGATGTCGAGCAGGCCGAGCCCTTCGGCTTCGGTGACGCTGCCTTCGATGCCGTCGGGATCGCGCACCATACGGCCGAGCATCTGGAAGCCGCCGCAGATACCGACGACATGGCCGCCGCGCTTGCGATGCGCAAGAAGGTCGCGATCCCAACCGTTCTCGCGGAATTTCAAGAGATCGCCGATTGTCGACTTCGAGCCTGGAATGACCACCAGACCGGCATCGGCGGGCAGCGGCTTTCCCGGCGGCACGAACACCACCTCGACCTGCGGCTCAGCCTTGAGCGGGTCGAGATCGTCGAAATTGGCGATGCGGCCAAGCATCGGCACCGCCACCTTCAACGCGCGCGCTTCGCCGGACGCCAGCCGCTCCAGCACCACCGAATCTTCCGAAGGCAAGCGTGCCGCCGCCTTCAGCCACGGAACGACACCGAAACAGCGCCAGCCCGTGAATGTCTCGATCGACTTCAGGCCGTCGTCAAACAGCGAAACGTCGCCGCGGAACTTGTTGATGAGATAGCCGGCGATCATGCGCCGGTCCTCTTCCGGCAGGATCAGATGCGTGCCGGCCACCGAAGCGATGACGCCGCCGCGATCGATGTCGCCGACCAGCACCACGGGCACATCGGCGCGCGTGGCAAAGCCCATATTGGCGATGTCGCGGCTGCGCAGGTTGATCTCGGCCGGCGAGCCGGCGCCCTCGACGATGACCAGATCGGCGCCCTCGCCGACCTTGCCCCAGGACTCCAGCACGGCGTCCATCAGCCGGCCCTTCATCGCCTGGTAGTCGCGCGCCCGCGCTTCCCCGAACATTTTGCCCTGCACGATGACCTGCGCGCCGACATCGGTCTGCGGCTTCAGCAGCACCGGGTTCATGTGGACCGATGGTGCGACACCGCAAGCGATCGCCTGCAGCCATTGCGCGCGGCCGATCTCACCGCCGCCGGCATTGTTGTCACCTGGAATTTCGGCGACGGCGGCATTGTTCGACATGTTCTGCGGCTTGAACGGCCGCACCTTCAGCCCACGCTTTTTTGCCGCGCGGCAGAGGCCGGCGACCAGCACCGTCTTGCCCACGTCGGAACCCGTGCCTTGCAGCATGATCGCTTTGGCCATCAGTCCCTGCCCTGCGCCACGGTTCCGGTGATATCGGATTTCTGCGCCAACGGCCCGCCGCGCCAGATGTACAGCGCCAGCAACGGGTCTTTGCCCGTGCGCATGGCGTGATTGACGTTGGAAGCGTGATGAACGACCTCGCCGGCCGTACGCATGCAAAAGCCGCTCTCGCCCATGCGCCATTCGGTGCCGCCGGTCAGCGGAATGTAGATTTCCTCGGCGACGTGATGGTGGTCGGGATAGACGATATCTGGTCCAAGAATCAGCAGGCCGGCGGCGGCCGCGTCATTGGCAAAGTGGCCACGTGTGCCGAACACTTCCAGCCAGCCGTAATTCTCGATGAACTCTTTCCCGAAATCCGCCTCGCCATAAGTCTGCCCCCAGCGGAAATCATTCCGACGTCCGGCAAGCAGTTGCACCAGCGGCTTGGCATCCGGAGGCGCCAGTTCGGCGGCGCGATCGAGATGGCGCAGGCAGGCAAGCGGACGCGGCTCTAGCGTGCGGGCCGGCATGTCCCAGCCGATCCGGGCCACGGCATCGCGCATCAGGACATGATCCACGGTCGCAAGGTATGCGTGGAACCGGCCCAGCAGTTCATCGAATTTTGTCGTCACATCTTGCTCCGGACATGCATTGATGCACAGCCGCTCCGCAGGGGATCGGGTTGCGCGGCGGCATCATTGGTCTAGATTGGTGCGCGCGCAAAGCCAAAAACAACAGGCCAGCGAGCTAGCTGGCCAGCACACAGGGAGCACGCCATGGACGCCGCGGTCGATGCGAGCACCAGCCAATTCGAACTCAACGAGGAGCAGCGCGCCATCCAGGAGATGGCGCAGGCCTTCGCCGCCGACCGTGTCGCACCGAATGCGCTCGATTGGGACCGCAACAAGCATTTCCCGGCCGACGTGATCCGCGAGACCGGCCCGCTCGGGCTCGGCGGCATCTATATCAGGGACGATGTCGGTGGCTCGGCACTTGGCCGGCTCGACGCTGTGCTGATCTTTGAGGCGCTGTCGCACGCCGATCCGGCCTTTTCGTCCTTCATCTCGATCCACAACATGGTGGCCTCGATGATCGACCGTTTCGGCAATGACGAACAGCGCCAGCGCTTCCTGCCGAAGCTCACTTCGATGGAATGGCTGGCCAGCTACTGCCTGACCGAGCCAGGCTCCGGCTCCGATGCCGCGGCGCTCAAGACCCGTGCGGTGAAAAGCGGCGGCGACTATGTGCTCAACGGCACCAAACAGTTCATCTCCGGCGCCGGCGACAGCGATGTCTATGCCGTCATGGTGCGCACCGGCGCGGACGGGCCGAAAGGCATTTCCACCATCGTCGTGCCCAGAGATGCGCCGGGCCTCTCCTTTGGGGCAAACGAGCACAAGATGGGCTGGCACATGCAGTCGACCCGCCAGGTCATCTTCGAGGATTGCAAGGTGCCGGCGGAGAACCTTCTGTCCGACGAAGGCGCTGGCTTCGGCATCGCCATGGCCGGGCTCGACGGCGGCCGGCTGAACATCGCCGCCTGTTCGCTGGGCGGCGCGCAGTCGGCGCTCGACAAGGCGCTGTCCTACACCGCCGAGCGCAAGGCTTTCGGCTCGAAGATCAATCAGTTCCAGGCGCTGCAATTCAGGCTGGCCGACATGGAGACCGAGCTGCAGGCGGCGCGTATCTTCCTTTATGCCGCCGCCTCGAAGCTCGACCGCAAGGCGCCGGATGCCGGCAAATGGTCGGCGATGGCCAAGCGCTTCGTCACCGACACCGGCTTCAATGTCGCCAATGACGCACTGCAGCTGCTCGGCGGCTACGGCTACCTGCACGACTACGGCATCGAGAAACTGGTGCGGGACCTGCGCGTGCACCAGATCCTCGAAGGCACCAACGAGATCATGCGCGTCATCATAGCTCGCGCGCTGATTGGCCGTTGAAGCCAGCAACTCTGGGAGACAGACAATGACGACGATCGCCTTCATCGGCCTCGGCAATATGGGCAATCCAATGGCCGCCAATCTGGTCAAGGCCGGGCATGCGGTGAACGGTTTCGACCTCGTTCCGGAAAACCTCACCGTCGCCAAGGAACATGGCGTGACGATTATGGCGAATGCCTTGGCCGCGGTGAAGGATGCCGACGTGGTGATCACCATGCTGCCTGCAGGCAAGCATGTCCTCTCCGTCTACGAAGACATCGCGCCCAAGGCCAGGCAAGGCGCACTCTTTATCGATTCCTCGACCATCGACGTCGAGTCAGCCCGCAAAGCCCATGCCGTCGCCAGGAAGCACGGGCTGTCGTCGATCGATGCACCGGTCTCGGGCGGCACCGGGGGTGCCGCAGCCGGCACGCTGACCTTCATGGCGGGAGGCTCCGATGATGCCTTCGCTGCCGCCGAGCCGATCCTGAAGCCGATGGCCGGCCGCATCGTCCATTGCGGCGGCGACGGCGCCGGCCAGGCAGCAAAGATCTGCAACAACATGATCCTCGGCATTTCGATGATCGGTGTCGCCGAAGCCTTCGTTCTGGCCGAGAAACTCGGCCTGTCGCATCAGGCGCTGTTCGACGTCGCCTCGACCTCCTCCGGCCAGTGCTGGTCCTTGACCACCTACTGCCCGGTGCCCGGCCCGGTGCCGACTTCGCCCGCAAACAGGGACTACAACCCAGGATTTGCAGCCGCCTTGATGCTGAAAGACCTGAAATTGTCCCAGGAAGCCGCCCAAGGTGCGGGTGCTGTAACGCCGCTTGGTGCCGAAGCGGCTCAGCTTTATGCCTTGTTCAACGCCCAGGGACATGGCGGCGTCGATTTCTCCGGCATAATTAATTTTCTCCGGGGTAATCCGGCGTAACCCACGGATTTGGCGGATTTTTCCGGTTTCCTTCGGTGGAAAAAATGAAAATTTAGATTTGCTTAAGCTCTCGATAACTCCGCGGTAACGATGTCCCTATAAAACGGACTGTGAGGCGGACATCTCATCCGTCCGGCGCTCCGGATCAGGTCTCGCGTACCGGAGCCCGTAAGTTTCGACAAGTGCCATAAGTTTCGCAAAGTGTTTGCGTAGCGAAGCGCCATGCGTATCTGGCAAAACCGCGTTCCCGATGGAGCGCGGTTTTTGCGTTTTACCCTGCAGCACGGTTGAGACATCGAAGAACCGTAAACTGTACTCCGGGATACCTCACATGCGCCCGCGGGCGCCTTCCGGATCATAGGGCGAGTCGGCGATCACCTTTGCCGCGCGGCGCTCGCCGAGGATCGAAACCTCGAGCTCGGTACCGGGCGACACAAGTTCCAGGGGCAGCAGCGCAAGTGCGATGTCGTGACCAAAAGTGTAGGAGTAGCCCGCCGAGGTGATGTGGCCGACGAGCTCGCCTTCGCGGTAAACGCCCTCGAAGGCGAATGCGCTCGCACCGTCCGTGTCGATCGACAGTGTGGCGATCCGGCGTGTAACCTGCTGCTGTTTCGCGACCAGTGCCGCCCGGCCGATGAAGTCCCTCTTGTCGAGGCTGATGAAGCGCTCGAGGCCGCTTTCCAAGGCGGACAATTCGGGGTTCATATCGCGGTACATGGCCCGGTAGGATTTATCGAGACGAAGCGATTCCAGCGCTTGAAGTCCGACCAGCCTCAGCCCGTGTGCCTCTCCCGATGCCAGAAGCGCATCCAGCAAATGCCGCTGGTAGCAGAGTGGATGATAGAGTTCCCATCCCAGCTCACCCGAATAGTTGACACGCAGCAGCCGTACGTCGCTGGCCATGCCGACGGTGCCGGACTGTACGCTGAACCATGGGAAGGCCTCGTTGGAGAGGTCGATCTCCGTCAGCGGCTGCAGTATGTCGCGCGCCTTCGGCCCAACCACCGTGAAGCTGCCGCGATCCTCCGTGACGTTGCGCAGATGCACGCTGCCGTCCTTCGGCAACAGCCGGCCGAGATCGTCAAGGTTCCAGCGTTCGGCGCGCGGCGTCGATATGAGATAGAACAGGTCGCTCTGCAGCCGCGCCACCACATACTCGGCCTGCACGCCGCCGGTCGGCGTCAGGTGATGGGCAAGAGCGACACGACCGGGACGCGGCAGTCTGTTGGCCAGGATTCCGTCGAGCCAGCCCTCGGCGCCCGGCCCGCCGACCTCGAACTTGGTCATTGGTGTCATCTCGACCAGACCGGAGGCCTGGCGGACAGCCTGGACCTCTGCGGCGACGTGGTTCCCCTTGGGGGTCCAGCGCCAGCTGTAGACATTGCGCGCCTCGACACCCGCGGGCGCAAACCAGCTCGGCATCTCCCAGCCGTTCAACACATCCCATACCGCGCCAAGCTGACTTAGGCGGTCATAGGACGGGGCCGTTTTCTGCGGTCGCGCCGCCGGCATGTCCTGGCCCGGATAGTGCTGTACGGCGTGGGTGCCCCAGGCTTCCCGGACCTTGGCCCGGGTCCAGTTCTTGTTGGCATATAGGCCGAATCTGCGGGGATCCAGCTCCGCCGTGTCGATGCTGTTGCCACCCTCCACGATCCGTTCGGAGAGGTAGTAGCCAATCGCACCACCCCAAAGGATGCCCCCCGGCACCCCTTCGGCGAGCCAGACATTCTCCAGGCCCCACGCCTGCCCCATCAGCGGCAGTTCATCGGCCGTCATCTGGAAAGGTCCTCGCACATTGCGCTTGATGCCGGCGCGCCCGAGCGCGGGAACCAGTTCGGTGGCGCGCTCCCAGTTCCAGGAAACGGCATCGAAATCTTCATCGAGCAGATCGGCGCCGAACCATTCCGGGACGCCGTTTTCGGCGAACAGCTTGAGCTGCTCGGTGCGCTCATAGGGACCGAACATCAGCCCGTCTCCCTCTTCGCGCAGATAGCCCTCGTAACCCTCGTCCCTGAGGATCGGCATCTCCGGAAGACCAAGCCGTTTGCGTTCCACGATTTCGGGAACCGCCTCGGTGATCCAATACTGGTGCAGGATCGGAATCGCGGGAATGTCCAGGCCCAGCATGGCGCCTGTCTGGCGTGCGTAATTGCCTGTTGCAAGGATGACATGTTCACAGACGATGTCGCCGCGTGAGGTCTTGACCCTCCACCCGCCGCTCGGCATCCGCTCGAAACCCACGACCTCGGTATCAAGATGGATCTTCGCGCCGAGGTCGCGTGCACCCTTGGCCATGGCCTGGGTGACATCGGCGGGTGCAATGTGGCCGTCATCGGGATGGTAGAGGGCACCTAGCATGGTGTTGTTGTCGAGCAGCGGCCAGATCTCTCGCGCCTCCGCGGGCGATACGATCCGGGCCCGCACTCCCTGGACCTCGGCAACGTCCATGTAGCTTCTGTACTCGTCCAGCCTGTCGCGCGTGTTGGCAATGCGCAGTTGCCCGCATTTGTGCCAGCCGACGTTCTGGCCCGTCTCCGCCTCCAGGCCTTCATAGATCGCGATCGATCTGGCGATCATGCGGCCGACATTGCGGCTGCGCGCGTAAGAGGGGATGAGCCCCGCGGCATGCCATGTCGAGCCGGCCGTAAGCTGTGTTCGCTCCAGCAATGCCACATCGGTCCAGCCGCGCTTTGCCAGGCCGTAGAGAATGCCGGCGCCCACACAGCCGCCACCGACCACGACCGCACGAAAGGAACTCACCATATGCGCGTGCCCTTGTCTGAAATTGCCACCGGTCCACATGAACGCATGCGCATACTGTCAGACAGCATCCGGCTTTTCAGCATATTTCCTTGTCTGGAACGCTGCAGTGGTCACCCGACTGTTGGGCCACGAAGCCGGCCGAACTGTCAGCTGTCGCGCCCGCGTTCAGGCCGCTTTTTTGCGTTTTGCCTAGCTATATTCCGATTGCAGCATTCGGGATCGGGACATGATCTTCGTTGATCAGCACGATCGGCGCATCGGCTCCCTCGACCCTGACGACCAGCAGGCGCAGGCTCCACGTGCCGGCTGTCCGGACAGCCGTCGAATAGGCCGTGCCCTTGCCCCTGGCGCCGTGGACCGGAATGCCGAACTGGGCGTTACCAGCCCCATTCGCATCGACGTTGAGATGGCCGCCGACCCAGAAACTGTCGGTCAAATCATCACCCAACGCCGCCTTGACGCGGTCGTCGGCGCGAAGCCTGTCCATCGTCATGAGATAGGCATCGCTGCCTTTCAGGACGTAGGGAATGCTGCCGACCATCGTCGCGCAGCCGCCAATCCCGACCACCCAGACGGCAAGGCCGGCGATTGCCCAGTTGCGCTGCGTCTTGCGAAACTGCTCCGGGTCGCGCCAGGCGCGGTTCTGCCAGGCCCAGCGGCTGCCGCGTGCGCCCAGCACGATGATCATGATGATGTTGACGACAGGGATCAGCGCCAGCAACGCAATGAAGGTGCTGTTGCCGATGCCCCAGATCCAGTTGAGGAAGAAGGCGCCCCAGTTCCAGCGGTCGAGTTCGGCTGGAATTTCAGCCGGCTGGTTGAGCGGTTGTCCGGCCATCATGTCCCCAATCGGTAACGTACGGACTGATTCTAGCGCATGCGCTCCTCGATGCGCAAAATCAAAGTTTTGCAACCCCGGTCAGGTCTTGTTGGACAGCCGGCGAAAATTCGCTTTCACGGCACGGCTTGCCGGCTTCAGCGCGGCGCTGATCGAGCGCTCCGCCGCAACCCCGTTGAACAGCGATGGCGTGCGGCCGGAAAAGACTTCCGGCCAGAACCGCGACGCCGATTGCAGGAAAGACATTTGCGCCGCAAACGCGCCTTCGGCCATAGCGGCGGTCTTCTCGTTGACCGCACGCGCCGTCTCCGTACTCCATGGCTGGCGGCTCCCGCCATCCATGGCCATCAACGGCAGCCGCATCATCGCCACCAGCGGCGCCAGCATCAGGTCGCCGCTGATGCTGGCCGCTTCTCGCGTCCGTCGGCTCTTGCCGGTTTTTCTCATGGAAACAAACCCCTTGTGGCGGCCGAATCAGCCGCTGCCCCACACACTACGCGCTTGTGATGGAATTCGTTCCCTCGCCGCTTCGGCATGGTCTCAAGGCTGGGCGCGCCCGCCGAAGAGCGCCCAGCGGGGGGGGGTCGAGTTCTACCGCTTGCGAAGATCGGCTTGCGCCAGATCCAGCGCCTTCGAGATGCGGTCGCAGGCCATGTCGATCGTATCGCGGGTCCAGATCAGCGGCGGTGACAGGATCATCGTGTCGCCGGTGGCGCGCAGCATCATGCCATTCGTGATGGCGTGATCCCGCACGGTTACCGCCGCACTTCCAGCCGGCAGGAACCGCTCCTTGGTCGCCTTGTCCTTGACGATCTCGATCGCGCCCATCAGTCCGATCGAACGGACCTCGCCGACCAGATCATGTCCGGCAATGCGCTCCTGCAACGCCTTGGCGAAGTAAGGGCCGGTGTCGTTCCGGACGCGGTCGACCAGCCCTTCGCGCTCGATGATCTCGAGGTTCTTCAGCGCCACGGCGCAGGCCACCGGGTGCCCGGAATAGGTGTAGCCATGGTTGAACTCTCCGCCCTTCTCGACCAGCGTCGAGGCGATGCGGTCGCCAACCAGCAATGCCGACAGCGGCTGATAGCCCGAGGTCAGCGCCTTGGCCGTGGTGATCGTGTCTGGCTCGATGCCGAGTGTCTGTGCGGCAAACCATTCGCCGGTGCGTCCATAACCGGTGATGACTTCGTCCAGCATCAGCAGGACATCGTATTTACGGCAGATGCGCTGCACTTCCGGCCAATAGCTCGCCGGCGGTATCTTCACGCCGCCGGCTCCCATGATCGGCTCGCCGATAAACGCGGCAACCTTGTCGGCGCCGGCTTCGAGGATCGCCTCCTCGACAGCCCCGGCCGCGCGCAGACCGAAATCATGATCGCTCTCGCCAGGCAGCGCCAGCTCATAGGCATAGGGCATCATCACATGGACGATGTTGGGCACCGCACCGTTGAGCTGCTTGTGCATACCATCCATGCCGCCGAGCGAGGTGCCGGCAACGGTCGAGCCGTGATAGGCCATCTTGCGCGAGATGATGCGGTTCTTCTCCGGCTTGCCCTCCAGCACCCAATAGTGGCGCACGAGGCGCAGCGCGGTGTCGTTGGCTTCCGACCCGGAAGAGCCGTAGAATACCTGGTTGACGTGCTTCGGCGCGATCTCCGCCAGCTTCTTGGACAGCAGCACTGGCGTCGGCGTCGAGCATTTGAAGAAGGAGTTGTAGTAAGGCAGTTCCTTCATCTGGGCATAGGCGGCCTCGGCCAGCTCGTCACGGCCATAGCCGATGTTGACGCACCACAGCCCGGCCATGCCGTCGAGGATTTCAGCCCCCTCGGAATCGTAGATGAAAGGGCCGTTGGCATGGGTGATGATGCGCGACCCGGCCCCGCGCATTTCCTTGTGGTCGGTGAACGGATGCAGATGATGCGCGGCGTCGATCTGCTGAAGCTGCTTCAGCGAATAATTCTGATAGGTCATGTCTGATCTTCCCTCTGGATTCTATCCGGCCAAGCCGGGGCGAATGCTTCAGAGGAAGAGAGGTGGCGAATAGCCGATGCGGGCGCACAGCCGCAAAAGCTCGGCGCGCAGCGTGCGCGGTGACGGCGTCACCGCGACCCGCAATGCGCGAGCCTCAAATGCGTCAATCAACGTCCTGACGAGAGCCATGGAAGCCACCTTAGAGCAAAGGCTGCTCGAGGAGAACCACCCTTTGCTTGGCCCATAACTGAATGACTCTAGGCCTTGGCTGTCAGCGCCCTTTGCAGGAAGACATATTTCATCGCCGTCTGCGCCGCCTGCGGCCGGCGGTCGCCACGCCCGCCATGGCCGCCCTCGGTCTCCTCGAAGAACAGCGTCCTCGCATGGCCGGCTTCCTGCAGGCGGGCGGCCATCTTGCGCGCATGGCCGGGATGGACCCGATCGTCAGCGGTCGATGTGGTCAGCAGCACAGGCGGATAGGCGGCAGCGGCGTCGACATGCTGGTAGGGCGAGTAGGCTGAAAGCCACTTCGCGTCTTCGGGTTTCGACGGATCGCCATATTCGGCCATCCACGAGGCTCCAGGCGGCAATTCGGCGTAACGCAGCATGTCGAGCAGCGGCACCTCGATGATGACGGCGCCGAAAAGCTCGGGATGCTGCGTCAAGGAAACGCCGGTCAGCAAGCCGCCATTCGAACCACCCTGGATGCCGAGCGAGCTTGCTGTCGCGATGCCGCGCTTGACGACGTCCTGCGCGACCGCTGCGAAATCGTCGAATCCGTTCTGACGATTGCCCTTGAGCGCCGCCTGATGCCAGGCTGGGCCGAACTCGCCGCCGCCACGGATGCATGCCTGCACATAGGCATTGCCTTTCTCCAGCCACAGCTTACCACGCACGCCGGCATAGCCGGGCAGCAGCGGCACTTCGAAGCCGCCATAGCCGTAAAGCAGCGTCGGCACCGGACCTTTCTGGTCGCGCCGCCTGACGACGAAATAGGGGATCATCGTGCCGTCCTTGGAGCGCGCCTCGAACTGTTCCGAGATCAGCGGCGAGGCATCGAAACGCGCCGGCTGCGACTTCACGGTGGCGAGCGTCTCGCCATTGTCGTCGGACCAGATGATCGAACTCGGGGTCAGGAAATCGGTGAAGGAGAAGGAGACACTCGAGCCGAACTGCTCGGCATGACTGATGCCGACATTGCCATTTTCGGGCAGCGCCACCGGTTTCAGCGACCAGTTGCCATCCATGCGCTCGCAGACGACGACTTTGCCGCGCACATTGTCCATCAGGCTGATGAACAGCCGGTCCCGCGTGCGGGCAATGCCGGCTATGGAAACGCGATAGGCCGGCTCGAACAAGGTTTCGACAGGCCCGATCGCGCCGGTCTCGACCCAGCGAGCCAGGTCCAGCGAATAGAGGCCGTCGGGCTTGCAAACCGTGCCGCCGGGCGCCGTCCATGCACTGCGCACGCCGAACACGAGCTGATCCCTGAATATTGCCGTATCGGTCATGTCGTCCGGTAGCGGCAGCTGTTTGTTTTCGCCGGAAGGCAGCCGAAGGAAGATGTGCGAAGCGAAGAAATTCAGCGTTCGAGCCAGGACCAGATAGCGTCTGTCACCGTCGTACTCGACAGCGGCACCAACGGCGAGATCCTCTTTCTGCGCCTCGAAGATCGGCGTCGCGTCTTCCAGCTTGGTATCGCGCTTCCACAGCTTTATGACTCGCGGATAGCCGGACTCGGTCTTGTCGGCCTCGTCGAAAGCGGCCGAAACAATCACGGTGTCCTTATCCAGCCAGCTGAAACCCGACTTGGAAGCGGGGGCACGAAACCCACCCTCGACAAACGACTTGGTCGCGATGTCGAATTCGCGCATCTCGCTGGCGTCGCCGCCATCCGGCGACATACTCACCAGGCAACGGTTGAAGTCCGGATAGAGTCGGCTTGCGCCGCCAAAAACCCATTTTATCCCCTCCTTCGCCGCAAGCTGGTCGAAGTCGATGATCGTTTCCCAGTCGGGCTTCTCGGTCTTGTAGGAAGCGACGGTCGTGCGGCGCCAGAGGCCGAGCACATTGGTCTTGTCCTGCCAGAAATTGTAGACATGGCCGGCTTTTGCCGCGCCGACAGCGATGTTGTCCTCGGCCGTCATCAGGTCGAGCGCGGTCCGGAACGACGCCTGATAGGATGGATCGCCCTGCAATTCGCCAACCGTGATCTCGTTCTGGCGATGTACCCAGTCCAATGACTGCTTAGCTGTCCTGTCCTCCAGCCAGAGAAAGGGATCGTCGGTCGTGGGGGCAGAATTCGGCGTCTGGGTAGCAGGCTTGGTCATGAGGTCTCCGATAAACGCGTTGCTTTGAAAAAGCCAACGCCGACAGGCCGTCGATATTCACCATGTTCAGCGCACAATTGAGGCTTTCCGCCGACCAGCGAGGCTCGCAATGGCCAGCGCCAGGCACAGCAGCCCAAGCGTGATCGGCAGTCCGCCGGCGCCCATAACATCCATGGCGCCCCCCGCCAGCGGCGGCACGGCGATGCCGCCGACGCCCCACATCAAGGAGAAGGCCGCATTGCCGGCGACCAGTGCGGAGCCGGTGAAGCGTTCGCCGAGCTCGATGATCGACATCGTGTAGATGCCGTAGGAAACCGCGCCCCAGACAAAGATCATTGGCCAGATCAGCGGCGACTCGATGAGAAGCGGAAGCAGGACGCAGCCGAGCACCGTGATCGCGACGCAGGCAAGCCGCACCAGGCGCGCGGAAAGCCTTTCCGCCAAAAGGCCGAGCGGCACCTGCATGGCGATGTTGCCGGCGATCATCACCGACAGCAGCGCCGACATGCGGATTTCGGTGATGCCGTGATGGGTGCCATAGACCGGCAGCAACGCCAGCGCACCCTGTTCGAAGCCGGCGGCGACTATGACGGCGAACAAAAGCAGCCACGCCAGCGGCACGAAACCCAGGACGGAAACCTGGTGCCCGGCCTCGTCGACCTTGGGCAAACGCGGCAGCACCGAGGCCAGGCAAATGCCACACAGCACGAAGGCGAAAATGCCGACGAGGAAGGGCGGCCAGCCCTCAGTGCCAACTGCAAGCAGGCATAGTGGCCCGGTCGCGAAACCGGCCGAGATGATCGTCGAATAGACACCCATGACGCGGCCGCGTCGGGCCGGCGGTGCCAGCGCGATCACCCAGATCTCGCTCAGCACATAGAGCGGATTGGTCACGACGCCGATCAGGAAGCGCAGGGGAAACCACAAATAGACATTTTGCGTCCAGCCGATCAGCGCCAGCACGACAGCCGAAAGGGCCGCACAGGTGAGCGCGGTGCGCCCTGCCCCGAATCGGCGGGCCAGCGCCGGGATCAACGGCGATGACAGAATGAAGCCAATCGGCGTCATGGCCGCCGACAAGCCGATCATCGCTGGCGAAACGCCCTGGCGCTGCAGGATGAAACTCAGCAGCGGATAGGACAACCCTTGCGCGATGGCAAACACCGAGACGGTCGCGATCACACCGGTGATCGCCGCCCATTGCATCGTCTCGTCCTTGTTCGATTCAACCAAATTCATGTACGCACCGCTGTCGGGCTGCAGGATTAGCGATTGAGTTGCGCAGAGGTAAGCCCCTGGCGGGCGAAAACTGCTTGCTCCAGACAGTGCCTGTCAGGAGGCTGGGCCTGTCAGGAGGTTGGGCTTATCAGGAAGCTCGGCGCATGGATGAGCGGTACAGCGCGAACATCACCAGCACCGCGTCGAGAGCGGCAATAACCACCGGCAGCCCAAGTGGGCCGATGCCTTGCATGAGCAGGCCCGCACCGGGTGGGCCGACGATGCCACCAACGCCCCACATCAGCGCAAAGGCAGCGTTGCCGGCGACCAGCACAGAGCCCTTGAACCGGCTGCCGAGTTCGACCAATGCCATGGTGTAGACACCGTAACCGACCGCGCCCATCACCAGCAGCACCACCCAGATCAACGGCGTTGTGATCAGCAGAGACAGCAAAAGCGCGCAAACGGTTGTTGCCAGTGCGCAGACGATGATCATGGCGCGGCCGCCAAAACGCTCCGCCAGAAGGCCGAGTGGTATCTGCAGCAGGATGTTGCCGAGGGAAAGCGCCATCACCAGCGAGGCCAGAACGGCTTCCGCCAGGCCATAGCTGGCGCCGAAGACCGGGACCAGCGCATAGGTGCTCTGCTGGACCGCCGCCGAGACAAGCACGGCAAGCAGCAGCGCCGGCGCCATTTTGGCAAACCCGACAAGGCCGCTGGCAGGCTGGCCGTCATCCTCGAAGCCGGTGAGCTTTGACGAGACGGCGTGCAGGATCACCGCGCAGAGCGCGAAGCCGGCGACGCCGACCATGAAAGGCGCCCAGCCCGACGTACCGAGCAGGGTCAGCGCGAATGGTCCGGCGGCATAACCGGCGCCCATCAGCGTGTTGAACACGCCCATCACCCGGCCGCGCCGCGACGGCGGTGCCAGCGACAGCGCCCACACCTCGCCAAGGATATAAAGCGGATTGATGACCACGCCGATGATGAAGCGGATGACGAACCACGCCACCCAGTCCTGCAGATAGCCGATGCCCAGGAAGCAGAGCGCGCCGATCAGCGAGCAGCCGACCGCCAGGTTGCGCCCGCCGACCAGCCGCACCGCCGCCGGCACGAAGGAAGCCGACAGGATCAGCCCGAGCGGCATCATCGCCGCCGACAGGCCGATCAGCGCCGGCGACATGCCTTGCTTCTGCATCAGCAATGTGAACAGCGGCGAGCTCAGCCCTTGCGCGGCGCCAAACATGGCAAGTGCCGCGGTGACGCCGGCAAGCGCTGCCCATTGCGTTCCTGCTTCGCCTTCGCTCGAGCCGGTCGCGACCATGCTGCCATCCAGATGAACTGCTGGCCATCAGGCCGGCAAGCCAAGTAGCTATCGGTTCGATCCCCGGAAGGAAAGGGCCGGCCACCGAAATCCGCTTGCTCCAACGCGGCAACCTAATCACGCCGATGTCGCGGCCGGGCACCTGCCGTTCCGGCATGTCGCTTCCCTCGCCCTAGTGGTCGTCGCCTCCGCAATGGCCGGACAGCCGCCGGTCCATTATGCCGCCCGCTATCGCATCCTACGAGGACCATCATGACCGTCGCCCTACAACCCTCAGAACCGGCATTGGCCACCGACCGCGCCCGTCGCGGCGGCCGCGCTGGAAAGCGCGCCGGCGGCTCGGCCGCGTTCGAGCAGCCGGCTTTTCGCCAGTTGAAGAACCCTCTGGCGCCAACCAGGCTGGTCTCCGACGACGAGCTGGAATCGATTCACCTCGCTTCCCTGCGCGTGCTGCGGGAAATCGGCGTCGACGTGCTGCATGACGAGGCCCGCAGCATCATGAAGGCGCATGGCGCCGACGTGCGTGACGGCTCAGAGCGGGTGCGCTTCGACAGCGACATGATCCTCGACCTGGTGTCGCACTGCCCGTCGGAATTCACCATCCATGCCCGCAATCCTGCGCACAATGTGCGCTTCGGCGGCAACAATGTGATCGTCTCGATGATGGCGTCGGCGCCCAATTGCTCCGACATCGATCGCGGCCGCCGGCCCGGCAACCAGCAGGACTACCGCAACTTCCTCAAGCTCGCGCAGATGCACAACATTCTGAACTGCACGGGCGGCTACCCGGTCGAGCCGACCGATATCCATCCATCCGTCCGCCATCTCGAATGCATCCGCGATCTCAGTGTGCTCACCGACAAGGTGTTCCACATCTATTCGCTCGGCAAGGAACGCAATGTCGACGGCATCGAGATCGCCAGGATCGCGCGCGGCATCAGCCACGAGCAGATGCTCGAAGAGCCGTCCGTCTTCACCATCATCAACACGAATTCGCCGCTGAAACTCGATGTGCCGATGATGGAAGGCATCATCCAGATGTCGAGCAAGGGCCAGGTCGTCGTCGTGACGCCGTTCACCCTGTCGGGTGCGATGGCGCCTGTCACCATCGCCGGCGCACTGGTGCAGCAGAACGCGGAGGCGCTTGCCGGCATTGCCTTCGCCCAGATGGTGCGCAAGGGCGCCCCCGTCGGATATGGCGGCTTCACCTCCAATGTCGACATGAAGTCCGGTTCACCGGCGTTCGGCACGCCGGAATACATGAAGGCGCAGCTCGTCGGCGGCCAGCTTGCCCGCCGCTACAACATCCCCTACCGCACCTCCAACACCTGCGCCGCCAACACGGTCGACGCGCAGGCGGCTTATGAAAGCGTGTTCTCGTTGTGGGGCGCCATCCAGGGCGGCGGCAACCTGATGATGCATGCCGCCGGCTGGCTCGAAGGCGGCCTGCGCTGCTCCTACGAGAAGACCATTCTGGACATTGACCTGCTGCAGATGGTGGCCGAATTCCTGACCCCGCTCGACCTTTCCGAAGAGGCACTCGGCTTCGACGCCATCCAGTCGGTCGGCCCCGGGGGCCATTTCTTCGGCACCCAGCACACGCAGGACCGCTACAAGACCGCCTTCTACTCGCCGATCCTCTCCGACTGGCGCAATTACGAGACCTGGGCGGAAGCCGGCTCACCGACGGCGCTCGAAAAGGCCAACAAGGTCTGGAAGGAGCGGCTGGCGTCCTATGAGGAGCCTTACATGGACCCGGCCATCCGCGAGGAACTCAACGCCTTCGTCGCCAAGCGCCGGTCCGAAGGCGGCGCGCCGACCGATTTTTGATCGGCAGTATTGTTGATGAACGGTCGACCCCCACTCCGTCGAGCTGCGCTCGCCACCTCTCCCCCGATCCACGGGGTAGAGGAAGGGCGCGAGCTTATACCGGCTAGCGCCCTTCCTCTCCCTCCGGAGGGGAGAGAGGTGGCGCTGCGAAGCAGCGACGGAGTGGGGGAAGCCATTCACGAAACACGCAGCCGTCGCGAAACAGGCACGCCCCACTCCCCCGATTCAATCTCTCCAAAAGCGGACCTATCCAGATGAAATCTCACGTAAAAGCGGTTGTCATCGGCGGCGGCGTCGTCGGCTGCTCGGTTCTCTACCACCTGGCCAAAGCCGGCTGGACCGACATCATGCTGATCGAGCGCTCTGAACTCACATCCGGCTCGTCCTGGCACGCGGCGGGCGGCTTCCACACGCTGAACGGCGACCCCAACGTCGCCAAGCTGCAGGCCTATACGGTGCAGCTCTACAAGGAGATCGAGGAGATATCCGGCCAGTCCTGCTCGCTGCATTTGACCGGCGGCGTGATGATGGCCGATACGCCCGAGCGCATGGACTTCCTGCGCCTTGCCCACGCCAAGGGCCGGTATCTCGGCATGGACACAGAGCTGATCACCCCTTCCGAAGCCAAGGCGATGTTCCCGCTGATGGACGAGACCAATTTCGTCGGCGCCATGTGGGATCCGGTCGAAGGCCATCTCGACCCGTCCGGCACCACCATCGCCTATTCAAAGGCGGCGAAAAAACTCGGCGCCGAGATCGTGCTGCGCAACCGCGTCGTGGAATTGACGCAGGAGGTCGACGGCACCTGGAATGTCGTCACCGAACAGGGCACGGTGAAGGCCGAGCATGTCGTCAATTGCGGCGGCCTGTGGGCGCGCGAGATCGGCCGCATGGTCGGCGTCGAGCTGCCGGTTCTTGCCATGGAGCACATGTATCTGCTCACCGAGCCGATGCCGGAGGTCGAGGAGTTCAACAAATCGACCGGCCGCGAAATGATCGGCGTGCTCGACTTCAAGGGCGAGATCTACACCCGCCAGGAGCGCAACGGCATCCTGCTCGGCACCTACGAGAAGGCCTGCAAGCCGTGGTCGCCGGTCAACACGCCATGGGATTTCGGCCACGAATTGCTGCCGCCGGACCTCGACCGCATCGCGCCGTCGCTGGAAATAGGCTTCAAGCATTTCCCCGGCATCGAGAAGGCCGGCATCAAGCAGATCATCAACGGCCCCTTCACCTTCGCGCTGGACGGCAACCCGCTGGTCGGCCCGGTGCAGGGCCTGACCAATTTCTGGTGCGCCTGCGCCGTGATGGCCGGCTTCAGCCAAGGCGGCGGCGTCGGTCTGGCGCTGTCGAACTGGATGGTGCATGGCGATCCTGGCTTCGATGTCTGGGGCATGGATGTTACACGCTTCGGTGAATGGGCCGGCCTGCGGTACACCAACGCCAAGGTGCGGGAAAACTATTCGCGCCGCTTCTCCATCCGCTTCCCCAATGAGGAACTGCCGGCGGCACGTCCGGCGCAGACGACGCCGCTCTACGACACGATGCTGGCCAACAACGCCGTCATGGGCGACAGCTGGGGCCTCGAAACCCCGCTCTGGTTCGCACCTGAAGGCAAGGAACCCAGGGATATCGTCTCCTTCCATCGCTCCAACGATTTTGGGCCCATCGGCGAGGAAGTGCGCGCCACGCGTGAGCGCGTCGGCGTCACCGAGATCGCCAATTTTGCCAAATACGAAGTCTCGGGACCCGCGGCCGAGGATTTCCTCAACCGGCTGATGACCAACCGCATGCCGAAGACCCGCCGCATCGTGCTGACGCCGATGCTCAACGAGTTCGGCAAGCTGATCGGCGACTTCACCATCGCCAAGGCGGCAGAAGACCGCTTCATGATCTGGGGCTCTTCGGCGGCGCAGAAATACCACATGCGCTGGTTCGAGAAGCACCTGCCGAAGGACGGAACGGTGCGCATCCACCGCTTCGACCAGACGCTGGTCGGCCTGTCGATCGCCGGGCCGAAATCACGGGACCTGCTGCAGAAACTGGTCGATGTCGACGTCTCGACAAAAGCCTTCCGTTTCATGGATTTCCGCGAGATGGCTGTTGGCGGGGCGCCCTGCATGGTCAACCGCATCACCTACACCGGCGACCTCGGCTATGAAATCTGGATGGCGCCGGCCTACGAACGCCTGGTTTACAAAGCAATTAAGGACGCCGGCGAGGAATTCGGCCTTGTCGATTTCGGCATGCGCGCTCTGCTCTCCATGCGCCTCGAAAAGAACTTTCCGACCTGGTTCCGCGAGTTGCGGCCGATCTATGGACCGTTCGAGGGCGCGATGGACCGCTTCATCAAGCTCGAGAAGAATGACTTCATCGGCCGCGAGGCCGCCGCCAAGGAACAGGCCGAGGGGCCAAAGCTGCGCCGCGTCTCCTTCATCGTCGATGCCACCGATGCCGATGTCATGGGCGACGAGCCGATCTGGGCCAAGGTCAGCAAGGACTACGGCACGGTGGAAAAGCCGCATGGCTATGGCGCGCCGCGCTTCGACAAGGGCGGCAAGGAAATACGTGGCTCCAAGGCTGCCGAAGGCGCATCCGCCGTGCGCGGCATCGTCGACGGCGACTGGCGCGTGGTCGGCTGGGTCACGTCGGGCGGCTATGCGCATTATGTGCAGAAGTCGATGGCGCAGGGCTACATCCCCGCAGCGCTTGCCGAGGACGAAAGTGCCGGGCTGTTCGAGATCGAGATCCTCGGTCACCGGCGCCCGGCCCGCATCAATGTCGAAGCGCCCTTCGATCCGAGCGGCGAGAAGATGCGGACCTGAGGTTCGACGATGGACAGCGCGGGGCCGAAGGGCAGCTTTGGCTGCCACCGCAAGATCATGCCGTTCGAGCCGGGCTCGATCGAAGCTTTGCGCGACGCCTCCCGCCAGAAGGCGGGTTCGCTCAACCAGCATGTGCTGGGCTATGGCCCGCAGGCCGAGGCTGAGTGGGCGGCGGCAGGCATTGCCGCGCCCGACCTGGCGGCGATGCGAAAATACCGGCTGGAGCGTATCCGCGCCGAGCTGAAGCGGCGCGGCTATGCCGGCGCCCTGCTCTACGACCCCGTCAACATCCGCTACGCCACCGACAGCACCAACATGCAGCTTTGGGTGGCGCACAATCCGACGCGGCATTGTTTTGTCGCCACCGAGGGGCCGGTGGTGCTGTTCGACTATTTTTCCTGCGAGCACCTGTCCGACCATTCTGGCGTCGTCAACGAGGTGCGGCCGGCGATGTCGTGGATGTATCTCTATGGCGGTGAGCTGACCGAGCAAAAGGTCCGCCGTTGGGCCGCCGGAATAGCCGATTTGGTCAGGGAACATGGTAGCGGCAACAGCCGCATCGCCGTCGACCACATCAATCCCGAAGGCGTCGAGGAGCTGGCTCGCCTCGGCATTTCCATCGGCAATGGCGAAGCAGTGATGGAGAACGCGCGGCTGATCAAATCGCCGGACGAAATCCTCGCCATGCGCCGGGCGATTGTCGCTTGCGAAGCGGCGATGGGCGAGATGGAACTGGCGCTGAAGCCGGGCATTTCCGAGAACGAGCTATGGGCGGAATTGCATCGTGGCAACATCGCGCGCGGCGGCGAGTGGATCGAGACGCGACTGCTGACGTCAGGCCCGCGCACCAATCCGTGGTTCCAGGAATGCTCTTCGCGAAAGATCGAGGCTGGCGATCTCGTCGCCTTCGACACCGACCTGATCGGCCCCTACGGCTTCTGCGCCGACCTGTCGCGCACCTGGCTGTGCGGTGATGCAAACCCGTCGAATGAACAGCGCGCCCTGTTCCGCATCGCCGCCGACCAGATCGAACACAACACGGCTCTGATGCAGCCAGGCATCTCGTTTCGCGACCTCGTCGAAGCCTCGGCGGTGCCGCCGGGTGACTGCTTCCCGACGCGCTACGGCGTGCTCTATCACGGCGTCGGTCTGGCCGATGAATACCCTACCTTGCCGCATGCCAGCGACTGGACATCGGACACGCCGGACGGCGTGCTGGAACCTGGCATGGTGCTGTGCGTGGAAAGCTATATCGGCCGGCTTGGCGGGCGCGAAGGCGTCAAGCTCGAAGAGCAGATCCTGATCACCGAGACCGGCAACGAACAGCTCTCAACCTACCCGCTGGATACGAGGCTGCTCGGTTAGTCCGGCAAGCGCTTCTCGCATTGCCCTGACTGTCTTTTCCGGCGTTGCCCTCGCCGTGATGAACGGCAGGCCTTTGCGCCGTCCGGTCCAGCCGACGATCGCGACTTTCCGCGCTGCTGGCTCGAAGCGCTGCGCCAGCGCCCAGCTTTCGCAGTCGATCGCTGCAACATCGGCCCAGCCCTCGGCAATGGCGACGATTGAAGCGCGGTGACCGCCGCTCTCGCTACGCGACGAAAAGATGTCCAAGCCTTCGTCGGCCGCTCGCAGGTCGCGCGTCAGCGCAATGATGCCCGACATGGAATCGAGGCTGTTGAAGGTGAAGCGCTTGCCGCGGATCAGATCGAGCGGGATGAGAGCGCTGCCATCCGCAGGCGATCGAACTTCCGGTCCCTCGCCTATCCGCATCACCAGAGCGCTCGAATAGAGCTCGCCCTGCCCGCCTTCATAGGCGTCATAGCTCGGCTGGCCGACCACCTGCACATGCCTGGACAGGCCAAGTTCCATCGGCCCCCAGCAGGTCTGCGCGAACAGCAGCAAAGGATGCAGCCACAATCTATGGAAATCGAGTTCATCCGGCGGCAATGTCGCGGGATCGGGTGCGATCAATGCACCGGCAGCATCGCGAATTCCGCCCGGCACCGGCGGCAGGTCGCCATTGCGCCGCACGATGGCTTCCGGCGCGTCGATCCCCTTTTGCCGAAACGCATCGCGCAGCAGCACCCATTGCGCGTCGACCTCATCGCGCATTTCGGGCCAATCATACATCGGCAACGCCGCAACCAATTCACTCATGCCGATATCAAATCATCATGTCTGGAAAAAGGATCGCGAAAACGCGGCGTCCAATCAGAATTGGCCGACACGGATTCCGGGTAGGCCGGAATTATTCCTTGGGCGGCTCGGCGGGAACCGGCGCACTGCCGAGCCCGCTGATGCTGCGCGCCCTGATGCGCGGCTTGAAGGCCCTGCCCGGCTCAGGCGCACGCCGCAGCACCGGGTGCACGATCGGCTCTTTCGCCTTGAACGCATAGGCTTTGACCAGCGCGAAATAATTCGGATAGGCATAGCCATTGTTCATCCGCAGCCATTCCTCACGGCGGTCGCGAAACAGCTTGGGCAGCTTGTACCAGGCCACGGTCGGGGTCTTGTGATGGACGAAATGCAGATTGTTGTTGAGGAACAGGAACGACAGCGGCGAGCGCTCGACGATCACCGTACGGCCTTCCGGATGTTCCGACCATTGATGCTCGGCGAACGTACGGATCGAGATCAGCGACTGGCCGAGCCAGACCGGCACCAGAATGTAAAGCCACAGCGGGATGCCGAAGCCGAACTGAACGATCGGCAGCACGACGGCCAGGCCGATCGCATGCAGCAGCCAGGCCTTGCGGATCGGCTTGTCGCCGGCGATCACCTGCTTGGCATCGTCGATGAAGAAGCCGACGCAGGACAGCCACGGGCCGAGCACGAAGCGGCCTGCCATGGTGTTGTTGATCTTGAGCAGGAATTTCATCGTCGGCGGCAGCTCGTCATGCTGCCAGAGCGCCTGATAATAGCTTTCCGGGTCATCGAGCGGGTCGGTCAGCCGCTCGTCGGCGTGGTGACGCAGATGAATGGTCTTGAAGCGGCGGAACGGCCAGACCAGACCGATCGGCAGAAACACGAAGGCTTCGTTGACCCGCGCGTTGCGCGTCGGATGCCCGTGCAGCACTTCGTGCATGATCGACGACTGCAATGCGGCGGTGAAGGCGAGGACGGCGAGCGCCAGGACGGGATAGGAAGGCCAGAGCAGGAAACCGGTGGCGAGCCATGTCGCGTAGCAGAAGAAGGCGAGTACCACGGTTGGCCACTCAATGGCCCGTACGCTGTGTCGCCTGATGCTCTTGCTCGTCATGCTATCGACCACTGCCCCTCAGTCGCCGGAATCCCAATTGATTCCTGACAGCATTGTGTCAGGAGAAATGATTCCACTCAACGAGACAAAGTGCACAAACTGTTGCGATTGCGCATTTTTGACCGCACATGTTATACATTGTAAACAGACTTAGGGATTCATTTACGCCTAACGCCACCCTAGGAGCGGTTCCGGCGCAAATTTTTCCTCAATCCAGGTGGAGCACGGACATGGACAAGCGCGACCTGTCGACGATCTTCCGCGAGCGACTGAAAATGCTCTTGACACGCTCCGACCTGAACCAGTCGGCCTTCGCAACCGCGGTCGGCATCGACCGCTCGGCGCTGTCGCAACTGCTGTCGGGCGCCTCGACGCGCCTGCCCCGCGCCGAAACACTGCTCAACATCGCCGCCGAGTTCAAGGTGTCGCTCGATTGGCTCCTCGGCCTCAGCCAGGACGAAGGTCTCACCGGCGAAATCCGCGAAAGCCTGGAGATCGAAGAGGCACCGGATGGTTTCGACCGCACGCTGTTGGCCAAATGGCATGCCGAGGCGGCAGGCACCAAGATCCGCTACGTGCCTGCCGGCATTCCCGATCTTCTGCGCACCGAAGCGCTGGTCGACTACGAAGCCGGCATCGCCAACAAGAGCCGCCTGGCGCAGGCCGGCGAAACGCAATACCGCATCGACTACAACAGGCGGCCTGAGACCGACATGGAAGTCTGCATGCCGCGCCACACGCTGGAGATATTTGCCCGCGGGCTGGGTGTCTGGGACCGTTTCCCCGAAGCCGACCGGCGCGCGCAGCTGCTGCACATGGCGACGCTGCTCGACGACCTCTATCCGACCTTCCGGCTGTTTCTCTATGACGGGCGCATGCGCTATTCGATCCCCTACACCATCTTCGGACCCTATCGCGCCGCCATCTATGTCGGCGACATGTATCTGGTGCTCAACGCCACTCAGCCGATCCAGACGCTGATCCAGCACTTCGACAATCTGATCCGGGCCGCCGACATCAATGCGCACGAGGCGTCCGGCTTCGCGCACAGACTGGCCGGCATGTCGTTCCCAACAGGCACTGTCTGATCTTCGGCAACAATGATCCTTCGGACGGAAACCGGCCTCCGCATTGGTGGCCGCGTTGCCGCCATTCCATTGACTACACATAAAGACTTCTTTATATCCTTATTCGACTTCGAAACATGAAAGCCAATCCGATGACGACCACCAACCCGATCGATGCTCTGCTGGCCGAAAAGGGCGTGCTGCTGGCCGATGGCGCCACCGGCACAAACCTGTTCGCCATGGGGCTGGAAGCCGGCGAGGCGCCCGAGCTGCTCAACGAGACGGCGCCCGACACCATCACCAGCCTGCATCAGAATTTCGTCGATGCCGGGGCCGACATCATCCTCACCAACTCGTTCGGCGGCACCCGCCACCGGCTGAAGCTGCATCATGCGCAGGATCGCGTGCATGCGCTGAACCAGCGCGCCGCCGAGATCGCGCGCGCCGTCGCCGACAGAGCTGGCCGCAAGGTGATCGTCGCCGGTTCGGTCGGACCGACCGGCGAATTGCTGGTGCCGCTTGGCGCCATGACCTATGACGAGGCGGTCGACGCCTTCGCCGAGCAGATCGAGGGTCTCAAGGAAGGCGGCGCCGAAGTCGCCTGGATCGAGACGATGTCTGCTCCCGACGAGATCCGCGCCGCCGCCGAGGCTGCCATCCGCGTCGGCCTGCCCTACACCTATACCGGTTCCTTCGACACCGCCGGCCGCACCATGATGGGCCTGCTACCCAGGGATATCCACGGCGTCACCGACGGGCTGTCGGCGGCGCCGCTTGGCGTTGGCGCCAATTGCGGCGTCGGCGCGTCTGACATCCTGGCCTCGCTGCTCGACATGACCGAGGCGAAGCCGGAGGCAACGGTGATCGTCAAGGGCAATTGCGGCATTCCCGAATTCCGCGGCACCGAAATCCATTATTCCGGCACACCCGAACTGATGGCCGACTATGTCAGGCTCGCCGTCGATGGCGGCGCCAAAATAATCGGCGGCTGCTGCGGCACCTCGTTCCAGCACCTTGCCGCCATGCGCAAGGCGCTCGACGCGCACACCAAGGCGGACCGTCCGACGGTTGCCGCGATCGTCGAGCGCATCGGCCCGATGCGCAACAAGGTGGCGACGGAAAATACCGCCGAGACCAGCGAAGCCCGCCGCGAGCGCCGCCGCAGCCGGGCCTGAGCTTATCGGTTTCGATTATTCGCTGTTGTCGGCGTAGCTCGACTGCGCCGACTTGAAGTCGACCACATTGTCGCTGTGCATCGTCATCAGCGCGCCGTATGAAACCGGATCGGTTATCTGCTCCAGCATGATGCGGAAGCGGTCGTTGGTCAGCGCCGACATGGCGGTGTGGCGCGCCTGCGCGACATCGTCACTGATACGCCTGGATTCCGATGATGGGACCGATGAAACCGCCGAAGCATCTCGTGCCGGCGGTGTCGGGTTGGCGATAGTCCTGATCTGCAATTTCGGCTCCCTCAAGCCCGGTACACCTGTCCTGCGTAACAAGCAGGGGGTTGCGATCCGCTACCGGAAATGCCGCGCAATTTAACGACCTGGAGATTCTCCGAAAAAAGGCCGGCAAGGGAATGAACCCCTCGCCGGCATGCCTCACCCGCCCGCGGTCGGTTTCCCCTGTCAGAACGATCCCATCTGAAAGAACCGGCCGTCATCACCACTACCGATTACCGCCCAGCGCCGAGGCAAGGCGCACAAGCGAGAGGAACTCGGACCTGTACCCAAACGGGTCGGCTCCTCGAGCGGCAGTGGCGATCTCCATGATCTTGTCGTAACCGAACTTCGCGGTCGCATCCTCGTCGCGCAGCTTCTGGCCGAAGGCGGCGACCGCGACGGAGAAGCGCTGGTCGGTGCTGGCCTGGTCGAAAGACGAGATCTCGTTGGCCGAGGTCACCGGCGTGGTGATCAGCTTCGAGACGTCTTCATTCGGCAGCTTGTAGCGGATCTTGACGAAGGCATATTCGTCCGCATTGGCAACGCCGCCATTGTCCACCGACGCCTGGCCATAACGCAGCGCGTCGATCTGTTCGCCGCCGCTGCCCTTTGGCGTGATTTCATAGATCGCGGTGACGGAATGGCCCGAGCCGATATCGCCGGCATCGACGCGGTCATTGTTGAAATCCTCGCGGTTCAAGGCGCGGGTCTCGTAGCCGATCAGGCGATATTCCGAGACCTTGTTCGGATTGAACTCGACCTGGATCTTGACGTCCTTGGCGATGGTGAACAGCGTCGACGATGCATCTTCGACCAGCACCTTCTCGGCTTCGGCCAGCGTGTCGATATAGGCGGCGGTGCCGTTGCCGTTCTGGGCGATGGTCTGCATCATCTGGTCGTTCAGATTGCCGCGGCCGAAGCCGAACACCGACAGGAAGACACCGGTCTTGCGCTCTTTTTCGATCAGCCGCTTCAGATCGTCGTCGTCGCTCTGGCCGACATTGAAGTCGCCGTCGGTGGCGAGCATCACCCGGTTGACGCCGTCCTTGACGAAGGATTTCTGCGCCAGCCTGTAGGCTTCCTTGATGCCCGCCTCGCCGGCCGTGCTGCCGCCGGGCGTCAGATTGTCGATGGCACTGAGGATCTTGTCCTTTTGGGACGCCTTGGTCGGCTCCAGGACCGTGCCGGCGTCACCCGCATAGGTGACGATCGAGATGGTGTCGTCGGCCTTCAGCTTGCTGACCAGCAGCCGAAAAGCCGATTTGAGCAGCGGCAGCTTGTCCGGCTCGTCCATCGAGCCCGAGACATCGATCAGGAAGACCAGATTGGCCTTCGGCTGCTCGGTCGGCTTGACGTCAAAACCCTTGATGGCGACATGCATCAGCCTGGTATGCGTGTTCCACGGCGTCGGCATGACGCTGACGGTCGAGTTGAATGGTGTCGAGGCCGACTCCGGACCCTTCCAGTCATAGGGGAAGTAGTTGATCATCTCCTCGACGCGAACAGTATCGACCTGCGGCAGGGTGCCCTGCTTCAGCGAGCTGCGCACGAAGGAATAGGAGGCTGTGTCGACGTCGATCGAGAAGGTCGAGACCGGATCCTCGAGTGCCGCATGCACCGGATTGGTCTTGAAATCCTCGATGCGGTCGCGGTTTTCCGGTTGCGGCTGCATCTGGTCGGCCGGCAAGGTCGACGGCTGCTGCGGCGCCATCAGCTTGGACTCGGCCGGCATGCGGGCCCGCGACGTACTGGGCGCACTTACGGCGCCATCCAATGCGAATTCGCCTGTCGGTGCCGGTGGCGCAGGCTCGGCCAGCACACCGCGCTCCAGTGCATTCTGTTGTGCCGCGCCGGAAGCAACGGTCGATTCGGATTTCTGCGGCGAGGCCGGCGCCACAAGCGCATCGGCCGCGTCGCGGCTTTCCACATCGGCGTCGGCCTTCTTGTCTTTCTCCAGCTCGCTGCGAGCCGGCTTCGGCTCGGCGGGCGTCGGCTTCACGGTCGCCGGCTTGTCGGCCAGCGTCTCGGTGATTTTCTCGTCGCCGCCGAATTTCGGCGGCTGTTCCCTCAGCATATGGAAGGTGGCGTATCCGGCGATCGGCAGGGCGACGAGCCCGGCAAGAACCGGCGTGGCAATGAGTTTCTTTTGCATGATCTCGCTCCAGAGCTTTTGTGCTCGCTCTGTGAGACGAAGCCCGCCAACCGATCCTTGGGTAACGGCAGAAATATTTTCCTGATCGTATGCACGCAGGGCGGCTTCGAAAGCACGTGCCTTGGCATCCTTGGCGGGCGCCGGCGCCGCTATATCGCGCAGTCTGTTGAGTTCGTTGTCGTCAGCCATGGTCACACTTCCCCGGCCGCGCGCATCAGCGTCTTCAGCCGTTTCTTCGCTTCATGGATGTGCCAGGAAACCGTCGTCTCCGAGATTGTCATCGCCTCGGCCGCGGCCGCATGGCTCAACCCTTCGCCATAGACCAGCAGCACCGCGTCGCGCTGCTTGTCCGGCAATCGCCGGACGGCCGCCCACAGCGCTTCGGCAGGGTCTTCCGGTTCGACCGACGCCTCGCCCGAGATCAGTGCATGGACGCCATAGGCCTCAGTCTTCACGGTCTCGCGGGCGGACTTTCTCATCACGTCGCGCGCGGCGTTCATCGTCACGGAATAGAGCCATGTGGTGAAGGCGCCGCCGCCGCGATAGTCGCGGATCGCTTTGCCCAGCCTGACGCAGACTTCCTGGGCGATGTCTTCGGCATCGGCCTTCCTGCCGCACCAGCGATAGGCGGCGCGATAGACGAAGTCATAGTGCCTTTCCAGCAATGTGCTGAAGGCCCTCCTGTCTCCGCCCTTCGCCCGCCCGATCAGTTCGGCGTCGGAGGCTTCGCTCTCATCCAGCATCATCGCCATCATTTGCCTGTTGGACGAAGGCTAATGGCTAATCCTTGGGGCAATGGAAAGATTTTTTTGAAAACCGTCGGATCGGGACCGCCAACACCCCCGCTTGACATATCCATATCTCGACAGTTATACGTAAATCAATAGCCACAGGGTTATCGATCCCGGATGACGAACGCTCACGATGTCCTCTTCAGAACGCTCTCCGATCCGACGCGTCGCGCGATCTTCGAGCGCCTGTGCCGGCAAGGCGAGCAGACGGTCGGCGCCCTGACGGCTCAGTCGGGGGTCTCTCAACCTGCAGTGTCGAAGCATCTCGGCGTGCTCAAGCAGGCCGGGCTGGTGCGCGATCGCCATCAAGGACGGCAGACCCATTATAGCGCCCAACTGGCAGCACTTTCCCCACTGACCGACTGGACGAACCAGATGAACGCGTTCTGGCAGAGCCGGTTCGACGATCTCGAAAATTTGCTCAAAAGAATGGACCAATGACCAACATTGCGACCGAAACGCGCTCTGTCATCGTCGAACGTGAGATCCCCTATCCGCCGGAAAAAATCTGGCGCGCGCTGACCCAACCGCATCTGATCGAGGAATGGCTGATGAAGAACGACTTCAAGCCAGTCGTGGACCACCGTTTCAAGCTGCGGAAGGAACCGCAACCTGACGTAAGCATCGTTGTGGACTGTCAGGTAACAGCCGTCGAGTTGAACAAGACACTGTCCTACACGTGGCAGGCCTATGGCCTTGAGAGTGTCGTCACCTGGACCCTCGTGCCAACCAGCACAGGCACCCGGTTGCGTATGGAACAGTCCGGCTTCCGGCCGGATCAGGAGCAGGCGTATCGGGGCGCGACGAGCGGGTGGCGGCAGTACTTTGCAAATCTGAGTCAGGTCCTGGCGCGGATAGATTGAAACCCGCAGGTGCGGATCGGTGGTCCGCACCGGCTGTTTTGACAGGAGGATCTATTGGACTGGAACAAGTGGGTTCGGCAAATGCATCGCTGGCTGTCGATCATCTTTGCGCTGACCGTCATCGCCAACTTCGCCACCATGGCATTCAGGCAGCCTCCCGCCTGGGTGGTCTACTCGCCGCTCCTGCCGCTCCTCCTGCTGCTGCTCAGCGGCCTGTACATGTTCGTGCTGCCCTATGCCGCCAAGGGACGCGGCGTGCAGCGTGCCGGCGGGTAGGAGTGGGGCAGAGTGGCCAAGACGCAGGGACAATCGACCGAAGCCAAGGCTGCGCCAGTGCTGCTCTCCGGCGGCAACCCGCAAATCGCCAAGGGCGACGGCGACGCCCCGGTGCAGGCCTATATCGCTGCGATGCCGGACTGGAAGCGCGGCCTGGGCGAGCGCCTCGACGCGCTCATCGTGGGCAACGTGCCTGACGTCCGCAAGGCCGTGCGATGGAACTCACCCTTCTACGGCATCGAAGGCCAGGGCTGGTTCGCGAGTTTCCATGTATTCACCCACTATGTGAAGATGACCTTTTTCAGTGGCATCTCATTGCAACCGATCCCACCAGGCGGCACGGCCAAGAGCAAGGATGTGCGCTGGATCGACATCCGCGAAGACCGGTTCGACGAGGCGCAAATGGCGGAATGGATCAAGCAGGCCGCCGCCCTGCCCGGCTGGACCCCGTAGCGGCCACAGACGCAAGAATACGACAGAGGAGAAAGAGCGATGAAGATCAAGCTGACCAGCGTGTATGTGGACAACCAGGAAAACGCATTGCGCTTCTACACCGACGTGCTGGGCTTCACCAAGAAGGCCGATTTCAGCAACGGGCCCTATCGCTGGCTGACAGTGACCTCGGCTGAAGAGCCTGATGGAACCGAACTGCAGCTCGCGCTCAACGACAACCCGGCCGCCAAAGCCTATCAGGAAGCCATCTTCCAGCAGGGTCAGCCTGCGGTCATGTTTTTCACCGACGACGTCAAGGGCGACTACGAGCGCATCAAGGCGAAGGGTGGCGCGTTCACCATGCCGCCGACCGAGGTGACCGGTTCAACCATCGCCCAGCTGAACGACAGCTGCGGCAACCTCGTTCAGATTACCCAACTGGCGCGCTGGTGACAGGCAGCGGTTGAACGCGTCGACGCACAGGAGACACCAAATGACCCCCTCGCAACAGATCGACCAGCTGATCGCCGGTCTCTCGGACTGGCGCGGCGAGACGCTCGCCGACATCCGCAAGACCATCCTTGCAGCCGACCCGGACATCATCGAGGAGTGGAAGTGGATGGGCAGCCCGGTATGGTGCCTCGACGGCAACATCGTGGTCGGCAACGCCCACAAGGACAAGGTGAAGCTGACCTTTTCCCATGGCGCCAGCCTGCCGGATCCCGACAGGCTGTTCAACAATGGTTTTGGCGGCAAGGTGTGGCGGGCTATCGATGTGTTCAAGGGCGACACGCTCAATGAGAGCGCTTTGAAAGAGCTCGTCCGTGCCGCCATCGATTACAACAAGGCCAAAAAGAAGAAAAAGGCGCCGGCAGCTACTGGGGCGGAGCCACGGAAGTAAGTCTATGCTGCCTGGCCTGCCACCCAGCCCGACGACCATGCCCACTGGAAATTATAGCCGCCCAGCCAACCCGTGACATCGACGACTTCGCCGATGAAAAACAGGCCCGGCACGGACTTCGCCTGCATCGTCTTCTGGTCCAGCCGGTTGGTGTCGACCCCGCCCAGTGTCACTTCGGCGGTGCGGTAGCCCTCAGAACCGGCAGGCTTGATGCGCCAGTCATTGACTGCGGCAGCTATGGTTTTGATCTGGGCGTCCGCAAGATCGGCGAGGTTGCCGTCGATCCCGGTGCGTTCGGCGATCGACTGCGCCAGCCGCTTCGGCAGGTGATTTGCCAGCACGGTCTGCACCGCCTGCCGCCCATTACCGCGCTTGGCACTACGAATGAGGTCCGCCACATCAACTCCCGGCAGCATGGCGATGCGGATTTCGTCGCCCTCGCGCCAATAGGACGAGATCTGCAGGATGGATGGTCCGCTGACGCCGCGATGCGTGAACAGCATCGCTTCGGAGAACTGCGTCTTGCCGCAGGCGACTTCCGCGTCGACGGCGTTGCCGGCCAGCGGCGCCAGCCGTTCGAGCGTGTTTGCGTCGAAGGTCAGCGGCACCAGCGCCGGCCGCGTTTCGACGATGGCAAGCCCAAACCGTTCGGCAAGCTCGTAGCCGAAACCGGTCGCCCCCATCTTGGGGATCGACTTGCCGCCGCAGGCCACGACCAGAGACTGGCAGCTAATCGTGCCCGTGGAGAGAGTGAGCACAAACCCCTCCACGATTTTGCGGACATCCTCAACGCTGGTCGACAGCACCAGTTCGGCGCCCTTGTCCTGCATTTCCGAGACCAGCATGTCGATGATCTGGCGTGCGGAGCCGTCGCAGAACAACTGCCCAAGCGTCTTTTCGTGATAGGCGATGCGGTGGCGTTCGACGAGGGCGATGAAATCGCGTTGCGTATAGCGGCTGAGCGCCGAAATGCAGAAATGCGGATTGCCCGACAGAAAATTCTTCGGGCTGGCATGGATGTTGGTGAAATTGCACCGGCCCCCGCCGGAGATGCGGATCTTCTCGCCAGGCGCCGCCGCATGATCGAGGATCAGCACAGAACGGCCGCGCTTGGCCGCCTCCACGGCGCACATCATTCCGGCGGCACCCGCGCCGATGATCACGACATCATAGGATTGCATCAGGCTGTTCGTTCCCGCTCGGCCCACTCATCCGGCGCAGCGCATTTGTGCTGCCTGATACCGCGAACGGGGCGGACAGCCAACAGGCAAGAACAGCCAGGCAAAGGCTCAGATCAGCGTCTCTGCGAACAACGTCGTCAAGCGCTTCCAGTGGCGTTCGGCGCCCGCGGCATTGAAAACGCTGTGATCGGGCACGCACCAGCCATGCGCCATGCCGGCATAGTTCTCGATGACATGATCTACTTCCGCAACCCTGAGCGCCTCGGCCAGCCGCGCCGACTGTTCTGGCGGGAAACTCCTGTCGACGCCGGATGTGCCGACATAGACACGCGCCTTGATCGAGGCTGCCTTGCGATGCGGGCTGTCGGCGGCGTCGCTGGCGAGATTGCCGCCATGGAAGCTTGCGGCCGCCCTTATCCTGTCGGGATAGGTAGCGGCGGCATTCAACGCCCGGCCGCCACCCATGCAATATCCCACCGTGCCGATCGGCCCAGTGATGCCTTCCGCCGCAAGCGCCTCAAGGAACGCACCGCTGTCGCTGATGGTCATGTCCTGCGTCGTGCCGGTGACCAGCGCCATCAGCGGGATTTTGGTCTTTTCCTCGGCGAAGGCGGTCTTGGCGTCGAACGGCCCGTAGGGTGCATTGCGGTAGAACAGGTCGGGCACCAGCACCGCATAGCCTTCATTCGCCAGTCGCTCGGCCATACTGTCGAGCGCCGGCCGCGGACCAAAGGCGTCCTGATAGAGAATGACGCCGGCCTTGGCAGGAGATGCGTTTGCCGAGCGGAAAAGCCCGGCATTGGCAACACCATCCCTGGTCTTGATCTGAAGGTCGTGTTTCGTCATCGCTCGCTCCGTTCGACAGATGCGCGATACATATCCGCGCAAGCCTATACGGCAAGGCGCTCCCTGAGCATGGCAGTCAAAATTTCGTGCGGGATTGCGTGACGCTATTGCTAGCCTTCTCGCACCGTCCGCGCACCGACATGCAGCGCGCGGCCGGCACCGAGCCCCATAATGGCTACGCCAAGCCCGAGCGCGACGAACAGGAACGCCGTTCCCGAAAAACTGCCGGTCCAGTCGCGGATCAGGCCCACCAGCAGCGGGCCGAATGCCGCCAGCACATAGCCGACGCCTTGCGCCATGCCTGAAAGATGCGCGGCGACATGCGAATCCGGCGAACGCAGCACGATCAGGCTCATGGCAGCCGCGATCAGGCCGCCCTGCCCGATGCCTTGCAGGATCGCCCAGAACAGCACGGTCGAGGTCGGTGCGAACAGAATGCCGAGCAGCGCGATCACCGCCGTGGCAACGAGCGCCACATTGATGCCGCGCTGATCTTTCAGCCGCATCGCGAAGGACGGCACGGCGAGGCAGGTGATGACCTGCGCCATGACAGAGACCGAAACCATGGCGCCGGCGGTGGCCGCATCGAAGCCACGCTCGCGCAGGATCGGCGCCAGCCAACCGAAGATGCAATAGGCAAGTGCCGACTGCAGGCCCATGAACAGCGTCACCTGCCAAGCCAGGCGATCGCGCCAGAGACCAACGACGCGAAAGCCCCGATGACCGACCTGCCGACGGCTGCCCAGCGCCTGCGGAATCCAGATCAAAAGCACGACCAGTGTAGGCACCGCCCAGGCAGCAAGCGCCCCGGACCATGAACCGGTGACAAAATGCTCGATCGGCAGTGTGAAGCCGGCGGCGGCCGCCGAGCCGGCGCAGAGCGCCATGGTGTAGAGCCCGGTCATGACGGCGGCCTTGTCGGCGAAATCTCGCTTCACCAGGCCCGGCAGCAGCACATTGCCGATGGCAATGGCGCCGCCGGCAAGGAAGGTGGCGACAAACAGCAGGGGAACCGTACCGAACCAGCGCAGGCCGGTTCCCAGCACCAGCAAGGTGAGCGCCCCGAGCAAAGTGCGTTCGGCTCCATAGCGCTGGGCAAGTCTTGGCGCGAAGGGCGCGAACAGACCCAGGCACAGAACGGGCAGCGTCGTCAGCAGGCTGGCGCCCGTCGTCGACAGTCCGGTTGCCTGCATCACCTCGGGCAGCAGTACCGACAGGCTGGAAAACAGCGGCCGCAGGCTGAAGGCGATCAGCACAAGGCTCGCGCCAAGCACGATGCGCGCCGCACGGCTGCGCAGTTCAGGCCGCTGCGGCGCGGGCAGGCTGTCGGCCTCGGCATCGATGAGTTCCAGACCCTCGATGGCGGCGGATTGCGCCGTCGGGTCAGGCTGACGAAAACTCTGGTTCATTGCGAAAGCAGTCTTTCAAGTTGGGCAAGCACCGGCGCCATGAAGGCGCGAACGGCGGCAACGGCGCGCTCGGGATTGCTCGCGGCAATGGCGTCGACGATTGCCGCATGCGCCTGGTGGTCCGGTTCGGGCAGATCGCCGTCGATGGTGGCATGGATGGTCTCGGTGATGGCGGCGGTGAAGAAGTCGTAGAGCTCCATCATCGCTTTGTTGCCGGACGCCGCGACAACCGATTTGTGGAAAGCGAGATCGCGCCGGATGAAGGCATCGCTTCCGCCGCCCGCGACGGTGCCGCGTTCGGCAAGCAGTTGCCGCATCGTCTCAAGATCGGCTGGCGTGTGGCGCATGGCGGCGAGCCGTGCCGCCTCCAGGTCGAGCGCCGCCCGCGCCTCCCACTGATCGCGCAGGCCGGTGCGCTTGACCCGGTCGAGCGCGGCAGAGGCATCGACGGTAGAGCGCACATATGTGCCCGAGCCCTGGCGCGTATCCAGCAATCCTTGCGAGACCAGCACCCGCACCGCCTCGCGCACCGTGCCGCGGCTGACCGACAGAAGGTCGGTCAGGGCTGCCTCATTGGGAATGCGCTCGCCGACGCCCCAGCGGCCGCTGACGATCTCCGCACGCAGGCTGCTGGTGGCGCTGTCGGTGAGATTGGTTCTGGTGGCGGGTTGCATAGGCCTATTCATAAGTCATCAGATGACTTGATGAATAGGCCTGCTTCTAGCTGCCGTCAAGATGCTCATCGAAGCCAACGAGCACCATGCAATGGGAACGGATCAGCTGGTGGCTCGTGCGAAGCTCGCCATGTGAAAGGCCTGGACCTCCGGCGGATAGCGATACCCCGTGCCATAGGGGCACGCATTGCGATCGAGGCAACCGCCGCTGCGGCAGGGTTCGCCATTCGCTCCCCCCACATGCGCCAGGCAGGATTGATAAGCGAATCCTTGCACGGAATAGGCGTCGACCGGGCAGGATTTCAGGCAGGGTTTCTCGGCGCAGCTATCGCAAAGGTGGGGCGCTGCCTCGGCAACTTGAACTGGAATTTCGTCGTCAAACAGCAGCGCACCGCGGTAGGCATGCCATAGCCCGTAGCGCGGATGCATGAGGATGCCGAGCGGCGACGGTTTCAGCCCCTCCGCCCGCATCGCCCATTGCTGGAACGGCAGATAGGGCTTGTCCGACGGAGAAATCGCCCGTGCGCCAAAATCCTGCGCCACGGCGCCGATCACTTCGCGCGACCATGTGTCGAGCGGATTGGCGATTGCCTGTGGCTGTTGCTCCCACCAACGCAGGAAATGCGGCCAGGATGCCGCGCCCGCCTGCCCCACCAGCAGGACGGCCGCTGCCGGCGCACCCGATGATCCCGTTGGCGGCGCATCGCTTGGCGTAAAATTGAAGCCGCCGCGAAGAACAAGGCCGTTGGCGAGAAGCGCCGCAGCAATGCGGTCAACGCTGCCGGCGGGCGTAATCATCCCTTCTTGTCCGGATCGGAGAACGCGCTCCGCCAGACTTCCTTGTGGATGATGTTGGCGACTTTAGCCCCGCCTGACTCGGGCTCCTTTCAAGTGAAGGCGTCGGGCATCGACCCCTTCTTCTTGGCGATGAAGTCCTTCAACGCTTCGTCGATGCTCGGATCGAGATGCGGCGCCTCATAGCTTTCCAGCCAGCGGCGGGCGAGTTCGTTGGCGCGCTGCGGCGCGGTCTTCTCGCCTTCGGCCAGCCACTGCTCGTAGGAATTGTTGTCGGCGATGTTGGAGCGGTAGAAGGCGGTCTGGAAGTTGGCCTGGGTGTGGTCGCAGCCGAGATAGTGGCTGCCCGGCCCGACCTGGCGGATGGCGTCCATCGCCTGGCCGTTTTCCGACAGGTCGACGCCTTCGGAGAATTTCTGCGTCATGCCGAGCTGGTCGATGTCCATCATGAACTTTTCGTAGCAGGAGGCCAGCCCGCCCTCGAGCCAGCCGGCCGAGTGCAGCACGAAATTGGTGCCGGCCAGGATGGTCGAGTTCAGCGTGTTGGCGCTTTCATAAGCCGCTTGTGCATCCGGAACCTTGGACGCGCAGAGCGAGCCGCCGGTGCGGAACGGCAGGCCGAGACGGCGCGCCAGCTGTGCGGCGCCATAAGACACCAGCGACGGCTCCGGCGTGCCGAAGGTCGGCGCCCCGGACTGCATCGAAATCGACGAGGCGAAGGTGCCGAACAGCACCGGCGCGCCTGGCCGGATGAGCTGCGTGAACGACGCGCCGGCCAGCACTTCGGCCAGAACCTGCGTCAGCGTGCCGGCAACCGTCACCGGGCTCATCGCGCCGGCGAGGATGAACGGCGTGACGATGCAGGCCTGGTTGTGGCGCGCATAGACCTTCAGCGCACCGAGCATGGTCTCGTCGAACACCATCGGCGAGTTTGCGTTGATCAGGCTGGTCAGCACCGTGTTGTTCTCGACGAAATCGTCGCCGAACACGATCTTGGCCATGGCGACGGTGTCCTCGGCGCGTTCCGGCGCGGTCACCGAGCCCATAAACGGCTTATCGGAATATTTGATGTGGCTGTAGATCATGTCGAGGTGGCGCTTGTTGACCGGCACATCGACCGGCTCGCATACCGTGCCGCCCGAATGGTGGATCGACGGCGCCATATAGGCGAGCTTAACGAAATTCTGGAAATCCTCGATCGTCGCGTAGCGCCTGACACCGTCGAGGTCACGCACGAAGGGCGGGCCATAGACCGGCGCGAACACGGTGGCATTGCCACCAATCTGCACCGAACGCTCGGAATTGCGGGCGTGCTGGGTGTAGACGGACGGTGCGGTCTTGAGCACCGAACGGCACAGCCCCTTCGGGAAATGCACGCGCTCGCCCTTGACGTCGGCGCCGGCCTCTTTCCACAGTTGCAGCGCTTCTGCATCGTCGCGAAAGATGATGCCGATCTCCTCGAGAACCGTGTCGGTGTTCTTCTCGATCAGCGCCAGGCCTTCCTCGTCCAGCACCTCGTAAACGTTGATCTTGCGCTTGATGTAGGTGAGCTGCGTGCCCGGGCCTCCGCCCGAACGCGCGGCCCGCCGGGCAGCAGCCCCGCCGCTGGCGCCGCGCCCACGTCGCGCGTTTGACGCTTCCTGATCGACTGCCGCGTGTTCGCTCATGGTGTTCTTCCCTGAATCTGTTCTTGCCTGGAATCCATAGCGGCTGCTCTCGCCGCTTCTTGCCAGATCGTAGCCATGCACCCTATTCGAAACGGCCCGCCAGCGCCAACGCCTGTCGCAAAATCGACAAGAATTCCAAGAGAGTTACGGTCGCTTTCCTTTTGCGGGAAGTCGCAAATCAGCTATGGATACATGCCCTCAGCGGGTTAGGTATGAACGCGAAGATATGTGCCTTGCGACATGGTCGCGATGCCGGCAGGAGCTCGATACAAATGTCCGACGACGAGATCATCCTTTCCGAACTTTCCGACGACGAGTTGGTGCAGCAGATGCACGACGATCTCTATGACGGGCTGAAGGAAGAGATCGAAGAAGGCACCAACATCCTGCTCGAGCGCGGCTGGGCGCCTTACAAGGTGCTGACCGAGGCGCTGGTCGAAGGCATGCGCATCGTCGGCGAGGATTTTCGCGACGGCATCCTGTTCGTGCCGGAAGTGCTGCTTTCCGCCAATGCGATGAAGGCGGGCATGTTCATCCTGCGCCCGCTGCTCGCCGCCACCGGCGCGCCCAAGCAAGGCAAGATGGTCATCGGCACCGTCAAGGGCGACATCCACGATATCGGCAAGAACCTTGTCGGCATGATGATGGAGGGCGCTGGCTTCGACGTCATCGATCTCGGCATCAACAATGCGGTCGAGAAATATCTCGATGCGATCGAACAGCACCAGCCCGACATCATCGGCATGTCCGCACTGCTGACCACGACCATGCCCTATATGAAGGTCGTCATCGACACGATGAAGGAAAAGGGCATCCGCGACGATTATGTCGTGCTGGTCGGCGGCGCACCGCTGAACGAGGAATTCGGCAAGGCCGTCGGCGCCGATGCCTATTGCCGCGACGCGGCGGTGGCGGTCGAGACCGCCAAGGACTTCATGAAGCGCAAGCACAATGTGCGCGCTTCGGCCTGATTGGCCAATTCGGCCTGGACGACAGGAGAAGCCGCGCCCTTGCAGCGCGGCTTTTTTGTTACCAGATGATGAGGTGGCCGCGTGCGGATCAGGGCTTGGTGACGGTGTCCTCGACCGCCTTGGCCGTCGATTTGACATCCCTGCCGACGCCACGGACGGTGTTCGCGCAGGCCGCAAGGGCCAAGGCGCAGGCCAGGATGGCAATCGGCGTGATGCGCAGCAGTTTCATGGACGGTGTCTCCCTCAACAGATAAATTAGCGCCACAACAACGAAGGCCGCTCGACTGGTTCCATGGCCAAGACGCAAAAAACGAAACCGAATCAAGACGACAGGCTGCTCGTCATCGCCTGCGGGATGATTGCGCGCGAAGTTCTGGCCGTCAAGGAACAGCTCGGGCTGGATCACCTCGACCTGACCTGCCTGCCGGCGGAATTCCATTTCTACCCGGACCGCATCGCACCGGCCATGGACAAGGCAATCGAAAAAGCCAAGACGGAAGGCTACAGCAACATCTTCGTCGGCTATGCCGATTGCGGCACCGGCGGTCTGCTCGACCGCATCTGCGAGAAGCATGGCGTCGAGCGCATGGCCGGCCCGCATTGCTTCGCCTTCTACCAGGGCATGGAGGCCTATGCGAAAGTCGCAGACGACGACATGATGTCGTTCTACATGACCGACTTCCTCTGCCGGCAGTTCGACGCTTTCTTCATGAAACCGCTCGGCCTCGACAAGCACCCGGAGTTGATCAAGGACTATTTCGGCAATTACGAGAAGCTGATCTACCTCGCCCAGACCAACGATCCGGAACTCGACAAGGTCGCCGAAAAAGCCGCCAGAATGCTCGGTCTCGTCTATGAACGCCGCGCCACCGGTTATGGCGACCTGACGGCCGGGATGGCGCAGGCGGCTGCAGGCGCCTGAAGCAATTCTTGCCCCGCGATGACTCAAGGCTAGATGACAGGCCGCCGTGGACGGGTAAGGTGTGCGCCACAAGCAAACAGACTGCCAGCCATGGAAACGCACTGATGACCCCTCGCCTCTTGATAGCTGCACTCGGCCTCCTCTGTTTGGCCCTGCCCGCCCATGCCGACGGCGAGATACAGAAACTCATCACCCCGGCCGACAAGACGCGGCTCGACAAATATGGCGAGACCCGCAAGGCAGCCCTTGCCGAGGCGAAGACAGGCAACCCGGCCGAGGTCAAGCAACTCGATGCCCTGTTGGCAAAGCCGCTGGTGGCCTTTTCCGACAAGGACCTGACCGGCAACTGGCAGTGCCGCACCATCAAGGCCGGCGGACCTTTGCCGCTCGTCATCTATGGCTGGTTCAAGTGCAAGGTGACCGATGACGGTTCCGGCTGGCGGCTGGAGAAGATCAGCGGCTCGCAGCGCACCAGGGGCCGTTTCTTCGACGATGGCGAGAAACGCGCGATCTATCTCGGCTCCTTCTATGTCAACAGCGATCCGGCAAAGCCCTATGGCAGCGGTCCGCAAACCGACCAGGTCGGCTACGCCTTCCGCAACAGCGCCAAGGAATGGCGCATCGAATTTCCGGCGCCCTACTATGAATCGAAGCTCGATATCATCGAATTCAAGCGCTGACTGTGTATCGAAGAGCTGATCACCAAGGATTAACCCGGACACCCTAGCATCCCGTCTATTGTCGAGAACGGTTGCTTGGAGGGGGCAAGATCCATGGCAGCATCAGAATCCAATACGCGTCCGATCGTGGTCGTCACCGGAGGCGGCCAGCATGTCTGGGCTATGATCAATGCGATCGCCGACCGCGTAGGTCCTGTCAGCGTCGTCCTCGAAACGCCTGAATCCAAAAAGCAATTGCTGCGTGGCCGGGCTCGCCGCCAAGGCTGGATTTCCGCCATCGGCCAGCTTGGCACGATGGTACTGAGTAGGTTGGGCAAGCGATTCCTGGCCGGCCATAGCGCGCGACTGATTGCCGAGGAGAAGCTGGAGGTTGAGCCGCGACCAGGCCAGGAGATCATCCCGGTAGCCTCGGCCAATGGGCTTGAGTGCCTGCAGGCGATCCAGAAGATCCGGCCAGGCGTTGTGCTGCTCAACGGTTGCCGACTAATCTCGGCTGAGATGCTGAGCAAAATGCCCTGCCCGGTGCTCAACTACCATGCGGGCATCACGCCGAAATATCGCGGCATGAATGGCGGCTATTGGGCTCTGGTATCAGGCGATGTGCAGAATTTCGGCACGACTGTCCACCTCGTCGACGCTGGCGTCGACACTGGTGGCGTGCTGAAGCAGGCGCGCGGCAGATCGAAAAAAGGCGACACCATCTCAAGTCACGCGCTACGCCAGACGGCGTTCTCGCGCGACATCTGCGTCGAGGCTGTCAGCGATGCACTGGCTGGAAAACTCACGACGATCGATCCCGGCCTGCCTTCGAAACTCTGGTATCATCCGACGATCTGGTTCTACGTCTGGACGGGCCTCAGAACTGGCATCTGGTAGCGCGTTTTTCGTCCTGGACGGCATACTGCGCGCCAGCGTTTCCGACGCGCTGGACCGGGCGCCGGCACACGCCGCAAACGAATAAACCCACCTTTCATTTTACGACATCGATATGCGTCGCTTTTGAATGCGCGCGCGTCGTCCCATAACAAGCGGCACCACTGCGCTTGCGGCAATGCTCGATAGTTCGAGGAGTGAGAATTCATGGCCGATCTGATCGTCGTCTACTGGCGCGACATCCCTGCCCAGGTGATCGTCAAGAAGGGCCGGCAGAACGCCAAGCGCGAACTGCCGCTGCGCTTTACCGAGGCGATCGACATGTGCGCCATGCGCACCGGCGCCGGCGGTACAGACGACTATCTGGCCGAATGGCGCAAAGCCGATCCCATTCCGGTCGGCGACGACCTCGAAGCCGAAGTCGAGAAGGCATTCAACGACATCGACACGAGATATGACCGCGAGCGGCTGGTCGCTCTGGTCAAGGCGGGCGGCAAAGAAAATGTCTGAAACCATTCCTGCCAAGGAGAGGCCGGCTGTTACCCAGGCCACTCTGGTCAAGAAGGCAGCGCCGAAATCCGACTACAAGCCGGCCGACGTATCGCCGCAGCGGCGCGTGCAGCGTTCCTTCGCGGTCAGATTATGGTCGGTGCGGCACTCGCGATTACTCGAATGGTTCTACGCCAAATTCGCCGACATGTTCCTGCTCCTCCATCCCTTATGGAAAGGCATAGGCTATGGCCGTGTCGAAGGGCCGATCAAATTTGTCGAGAAGCGCGTCAAGGGCTTCATGTTCGACTGCCGCATGTGCGGCCAGTGCATCTTGTCCTCGACAGGCATGTCTTGCCCGATGAACTGCCCCAAGCAATTGCGCAACGGCCCTTGCGGCGGTGTCCGCGCCAACGGCAATTGCGAGGTCGAGCCCGATATGCCCTGCGTCTGGGTCAAGGCCTGGGAAGGCTCGCAGAACATGGTGCACAGCGACAGGATCCTGACCGTGCAGAAGCCGGTCGACCAGTCGCTGCGTGAAACCTCGGCCTGGCTGCGGGTGACCGCGCAGGCGGCCACCGCGCGCGAAGCCGCCGCTGCCGCCAAGAATGAGGCGGCCAGCACCGGGGCGTCGGCATGATCGGCCGCCAGCGCGACGAAAACCCGGCCGGCATCCACCTGCCGCTCGAACCCCTGCCCGGCCACACTTCGCGCGGTCGGCTGGAGCGCGTACTGCGGCGCGGCGAGTTCGCTGTGACGACGGAGCTCAACCCGCCCGACAGCGCCGATCCGGAAGACGTCTACAACAGGGCGAAAATCTTTGACGGCTGGGTCGACGCCATCAACGCCGTCGATGCATCGGGCGCCAACTGCCACATGTCCTCGGTCGGCATCTGCGCACTTTTGACCCGCATGGGCTATGCGCCGATCATGCAGATCGCCTGCCGCGACAAGAACCGCATCGCCATCCAGGGCGACGTACTGGGCGGGGCTGCGATGGGCGTCGCCAACATGCTGTGCCTGACAGGTGACGGCGTGCAGGCCGGAGACCAGCCCGGCGCCAAGCCGGTGTTCGATCTCGACTGCATGTCGCTCCTGGAAACCTGCCGCATCATGCGCGACAACGGCAAGTTCCTGTCCGGCCGCAAGCTGACGACGCCGCCGCAGCTTTTCCTGGGTGCTGCGATCAATCCGTTCGCGCCGCCGATCGACTTCCGCCCGCACCGGCTGGGCAAGAAGATCGCCGCCGGCGCGCAATTCGTACAGAGCCAGTATTGCTTCGACGTGCCCATGTTCCGCACCTACATGCAAAAGGTGCGCGACCTCGGCTATACCGAAAAATGCTTCATCCTGGTTGGCGTCGGGCCGCTCGCCTCGGCCAAGACGGCCAAGTGGATCCGCTCGAACGTGCCGGGCATCCATATTCCCGATTCTGTCATCAAGCGGCTGGAAGGCGCCCAGGACCAGAAGAAGGAGGGCAAGCAGCTCTGCATCGACATCATCAACGAGGTGAAGGAAATATCAGGTGTTTCCGGCGTTCACGTGATGGCCTACCGACAGGAAGAATATGTTGCCGAGATCGTCGATGAATCGGGCGTGCTGAAGGGCCGCCAGCCATGGAAACGTGAGATCCGCCGCGACGATCAGCTTGTCGCCGACCGGCTCGACAGCATCTTGCACGACGACATTACCGAAACGCAGGTGGACATGGTGAAGACCGCGCACTGACGGCGCGGACGGCCACCCATTCGCTTGAACGAAACCAGACAACGATATAAAGAAATCTTTATATCACGGCGGAGAGAATTTATGACCCGTACCATCGTCGCTTCGGCGACACGAGAAATCATCATCGGCTTCGACCAGCCGTTCTGCGTGATCGGCGAACGCATCAACCCGACCGGCCGCAAGAAGCTGGCCGCCGAGATGATCGCGGGCAATTTCGAGACCGTCATCAGGGACGCATTGGAGCAGGCAGCCTGTGGCGCCACCATGCTCGACGTCAATGCCGGCGTCACCTCGGTCAATCCGAACGAGACCGAACCCGGCCTTTTGGTGCAGACGCTGGAGATCGTGCAAGGGCTGGTCGACCTGCCGCTGTCAATCGACAGTTCCGTCACCGCCGCGATCGAAGCCGCACTCAAGGTTGCCAAGGGCCGCCCGCTGGTCAACTCCGTCACCGGCGAGGAAGAAAAGCTCGAAGCCATCCTGCCGCTGGTCAAGAAGTACAACGTGCCGGTCGTCGCCATCTCCAACGACGAAACCGGCATTTCGATGGACCCGGACGTGCGTTTCGCCGTCGCCAAGAAGATCGTCGAGCGCTGCGCCGATTTCGGCATTCCGGCGCATGACGTCGTCGTCGACCCGCTGGTCATGCCGATCGGCGCGCTGGGCGATGCCGGCCGCCAGGTCTTCGCGCTGCTGCGTCGCCTGCGTGAAGAGCTCAAGGTCAACACCACCTGCGGCCTGTCCAACATCTCTTTCGGCCTGCCGCATCGCCACGGCATCAACGCCGCCTTCATCCCGATGGTGATCGGCGCCGGGATGACCTCAGCCATCATGAACCCGGTGCGCCCGCAGGAAATGGAAGCCGTGCGCGGCGCCAATGTGCTGAACGGCACCGACGAGAACTGCACCAACTGGATCCGCACCTACAAGGATTATAAGCCGGCCGAAGGCGGCCAGGCCGTTGCCGCCCCGACGCAAGTCAATGCGCCGGGCGACGGCGCCGGCAATGGGGGTCGCCGCCGTGGCGGCCGTGAAGCCCGGATGGGCCGAGGATAAGCGCGCAATCGTGAATTCACCTGCAAACATCACCGACCCGCTCGTGCTGTTCATGCCGTCGGGCAAGCGCGGGCGGTTTCCTGTTGGAACACCCGTGCTAGACGCCGCGCGCCAGCTCGGCGTCTATGTCGAAAGTGTGTGCGGCGGACGCGCCACTTGCGGGCGTTGCCAGATCGAAGTGCAGGAAGGCAATTTCGCCAAGCACAAGATCACCTCCTCCAACGACCACATCACGCCCAAGGGCGCCAAGGAAGAGCGCTATGAGCGCGTCCGCGGCCTACCCGAACGGCGTCGCCTCTCCTGCTCGGCGCAAATCCTCGGCGACCTCGTCATCGACGTGCCGCAGGATACGGTCATCAACGCGCAGACCATCCGCAAGGATGCCGACACCAGGGTCATCGCCCGCGATGCGGCGATCCGCATGTGCTATGTCGAGATCGAAGAACCCGACATGCACAAGCCGCTTGGTGATCTCGACCGGCTGAAGATCGCGCTGATGCACGATTGGGGTTTGAAAAGCCTCGATTTCGATTTTTATCTGCTGCCGCAGGTGCAAGGCATCCTGCGCAAGGGCAACTGGACCGCGACCGCCGCCATCTACAAGGATGCCGACTCTGAGACAGCGCGCGTCGTAGCACTTTGGCCCGGCCTCAAGAACGAAGCCTATGGGCTGGCCTGCGATATCGGCTCGACCACCATCGCCATGCATCTCGTGTCGCTGCTGTCGGGCCGCGTCGCCGCCTCGTCGGGCACCTCGAACCCGCAGATCCGCTTCGGCGAGGATCTGATGAGCCGCGTCTCCTATGTGATGATGAACCCGGACGGCCGCGAGGGCATGACGGTCGCCGTGCGTGAGGCCATCTCGGGTCTCGTCGACAAGGTCTGCGCCGAAGGCAATGTCCAGCGCAACGACATCCTGGACAGCGTCTTCGTCGGCAATCCGATCATGCACCATCTGTTCCTCGGCATCGATCCGACCGAGCTTGGCGGTGCCCCCTTCGCGCTCGCCGTTTCGGGCGCGGTGCACATCAAGGCATCCGACATCGGCCTCAAGCTCAACCAGGGCGCCAGGCTCTATATGCTGCCTTGCATCGCCGGCCATGTCGGTGCGGATGCGGCGGCAGTGACGCTGTCGGAAGGCCCGCATCGCCAGGACGAGATGATGCTGATCGTCGATGTCGGCACCAATGCCGAGATCGTGCTCGGCAATCGCCAGCGGGTGGTTGCGGCCTCCTCGCCCACCGGCCCTGCCTTCGAGGGCGCCGAAATCTCCGGCGGTCAGCGAGCAGCGCCCGGCGCCATCGAGCGCGTGCGCATCGATCCCGATACGCTTGAACCAAAATACCGCGTCATCGGCTCTGAACTGTGGTCCGACGAGCCGGGCTTCCTGGAAAGCGTCCAGGCGACCGGCGTCACCGGCATCTGCGGCTCCGGCATCATCGAAGTGGTGGCGGAGATGTATCTCGCCGGCATCATTTCCGAGGACGGCGTCATCGACGGCGGGCTTTCGGCGCGCTCGCCACGCGTTACGGCCAACGGCCGCACCTTCTCCTATGTGCTGAAGGACGGCTCCGCCGCATTGACGGAAGATGGGCCGAAGATCACCATCACCCAGACCGATGTGCGCGCCATCCAGCTTGCCAAGGCAGCGCTTTATGCCGGCACCAAGCTGTTGATGGAAAAGCAGAACACCGGGCATGTCGACCGCATCCATTTCGCCGGCGCCTTCGGCTCCTTCATCGATCCGAAATACGCCATGGTGCTGGGCCTGATCCCGGATTGCGACCTCGACAAGGTCTCGGCGGTCGGCAACGCCGCCGGTGCCGGCGCGCGCATGGCGCTGCTCAATCGCGGCTACCGCCGCGAGATCGAGGACACGGTCAGCAAGATCGAGAAGATCGAGACGGCGCTGGAACCGAAATTCCAGGAGCATTTCGTCTACGCCATGGCGCTGCCCAACAAGGTCGATCCGTTCCCGAAACTGTCGGCAGCGGTGAAACTGCCGCCGCGCAAGACGGTCAGCGAGGATGGCGTTGCCGGCGACGCCGCTCCGCGCCGGCGTTCGCGCGAAGGCCACGAGGGGCGGAGGCGTGGACGGGAATAAGCGGCCCGCCCCCGCCAACACCTTTCGAAACTCATTTGCATGCAAATGTTTCCGGATCGTCTGATCCGGAAACCAAAACGCTGTTTTCGTGAAATTCGCCAGATACATGGCAGGCGCATTCAACCGGCATCGAACGGCAGGCAGGAAATATCTTTCAGCCGCTGCAACGCTCCAGGGGAGACAACGATGTCAATGCTCGAAAGCCTGAGCCGCTATGGCACCGCCATCAGACAAGCCCATGACCGCAGCAAGGCGCGGCGCCTGCTGAACAGCCTGCCACCTGAGATCCAGAAGGACATCGGCTGGCCGGTGTCGCCGCGATCCAGTGAAAGGGCATCCCTCAGCAGCGCTATCTGGAGCGCCGCGCGCTGATGACCTTCGCCGACAAATGCAAATTGCTCGGCATGCGCCGGGGACCTCGCATGTCTCCGGCGACCACCAGCAACCGGCTGCGAGCCGCACTTTTACCGCGTCGCTGACCACTGCGGCGCGGATCAAACCGCCGTGTAGACGCGGGCGCAAATCTTGACATTTTCAGCCACGGCACAATCTTTCGATTTAGGGGGGTTCTCTTAGTCGGCTTTGGCCGAAGTTCGTGTATTCGCATGCCAAGTTTGAAAAGCCATGTCGTGTCTTTTGTCTTGCGGCACAGCCGTAAGCAGGCATTTGCCAGTCCGGAAAATCTGCAGCGCTGGATCGCGGCCGCGCGCAAGACCGAGAACCACCGGCCGCCCGCCTCGCTACACCAGCGTCTCGACATCGAGATGCATACGGTCGATGGCTTCCCCGTATACGAAATCCCACCCAAGTCCGGCGAACAGAAGCGGATTCTCTACTTGCACGGCGGCGCCTATGTCTTTGAAATCACGCCCTATCATTGGCACTTGATTGCCGACATGGCGGATCGGTTGGGCTACGCAATCACGGTGCCGATCTATCCAATCGCCCCCGAACATGATTTCCACGCCATGTTCGGGATGGTTGGCGATGTTTACCGGCAGATGCTCGCCGAGACGGGGGCCGAGGACATCGTCTTCATGGGCGATTCCGCCGGCGGCAACATGGCTGTGGTGCTGACCATGATGGCCGCCGAAGAAGGACTGTCCCTGCCGTCACGACATGTGCTCATTTCGCCGGGTCTCGACGTGTCGCTCACCAATCCCGCAGTGTTCGAGGCGGAACGCAACGACCCCTGGCTGGGCATAGCTGGCGGACGAGAGGCGATTCGTCTGTACAGTGCCGGCATCGATCCCAGCGACTGGCATATCAGCCCGGTCTATGGAGATCTGTCAGTGCTGCCAAGAACACTGCTTTTGACTGGCTCGCGCGATCTTTTGACGCCCGACAATCTGATCTTCGCGGAAAAAGCCCGCGCCGCCGGCGTTGAAATCGATCTTGTCTATGAGGAAGGCATGTTCCACGTCTGGCCGCTGATCGACATGCCGGAGGCCCGGCGCGCCCGCGAGCGCATCGTCGAATTTCTCGGGGAGAGCCGGATCGTGCAAGACACGAGACTAAGGCCTGAACAGCGCCCCGCCGAAGCGGCGGAGTAGCTCTATATTGTCGTCCTTACCAGCCGGTCAGAACTTGCCGGTTTCCCGGAACACTTCGAAGGTCGCGCGGATGTGGTCGGCGACGGCCTTGACCGGCGCGCTGGCGTCCGGCGCCACCACCATCGCCAGATTGTAGGTGCCGATGTCGGGCATGCCGTCCTTCGGGCAGAGTTCGACCATGTCGTTGCCGAGAAACGACTTCGGCAGCGGCGCCACGGCGAGATCGGACATGATCGCGGCGCGCTGGCCGGCCGTGTGCGCGCTCATATAGGCGATGCGGTAGTTGCGGCCCTCGCGGCCAAGCGCATCGAGCGCTCCGGCGCGCCAGGCGCAGCCCTCTTCCCAAAGCGACACCGGCAAGGGCTCGCGCAGATGCGCGCAGCCACCCTTGGCGCCGGCCCAGACAATCGGCTCGGTCAGCAGCACCTCGGCGCCGAGCGCGCTGGTCTTGTAGGAATTGGTCAGCAGCGTGATGTCGAGCGCCCGGTCGTCCATGCGCCGGCGCAGATTGCTGCTCTGGTCGATGGTGACGTCGACGGCGATCGACGGATGCGACTGCGCGAAACGCTTCAGCACATGCGGCAGCACGCGCTCGCCGTAATCGTCCGGCGAACCAAGCCGCACGACACCGACAATCTCGGGAATGATGAACTTCGACACCACCTCGCGGTTGATCGACAGCAGCCGGCGGGCATAGCCGAGCAGCATCTCGCCGTCCGTGGTCAGCGACACCGAGCGGGCGTCGCGCGCGAACACGGAGCGGCCGAGAATGTCCTCCAGCTTCTTGATCTGCATGGAGACGGCCGACGGCGTGCGAAAGACGGCATTGGCGGCGGTGGTGAAGCTGCCGGTCTCGGCAATCGCCACGAAAGTGCGCAAAACGTCGAGATCGAGCAGTGGCAGCGGATGATTGAGCGGGGCGTTCATGGCAACCGACCTTCAATTTTTCTGATACAAAACATCATTCCATTTCGTTTGATTGAACATCAGATTGGGAGGATAGTCAACTCCATCGAATGAGGCAGCTGCCACAAGCAGCCATGAAACGACCCGACACAGACCTGCATTCGACACGAAATGAAGTTGAAACAAACCCGACGTAACCAACGCGCTGTCTGGCACCCGCCAGCCACCAAAGGAGAAAGAAATGTCTATCCTGTCGTCTCTTGGTCGCATCGCGACCGAATTCAGCGCGGCACGCGCCCGCTACCAGACCGAGCGCGCCATCCGTTCCTTGCCGATCGAACTGCAGAAGGATATCGGCTGGCCTGAGGCTTCCGACACCAAGACCGGTACTCGCAATGGCATCGGATCCTGGGCTGGAGCAAAGTAGATCGTGTGTACTATGTGCTGAAGGCCTGCCGCGCGAACCGCCCGGCAGGCCTTCTCTATTTTATTTGTATTCAAATGAGTTTTGGAGCCATGTCACCAACGCATGACGCATATGAGAAAGCCGCATAGCAGCTCCTGTTTTCACTTAATGCCTTGTAAATGATCGTAAATTTTGGGCACCTTGCCCAAATCTGTCGCAATCGATGTCGCATTTCATATCAAGCGGTTCGCTTTTGCGATTTAGTTTCTGCTTACACAAGCCTATATCAGCGCCAGCAAACGAGCTGCCCCACTCCATCAAGCGAAGGCGACCCGTCTGAGCAACCGAATGGAGATGATTATGAAGCTTTTTGCCCGCCTCTTTGCCCGCCGCGAAATGAACCTGACCACCGCTCTCGAGCGTCAGCGTCTCGCCAACACCATGCCCGGCCAGACTGGCGCCATGAATGCGGCGCGCCTCGGCTTCGTCGCCTGAAGATTTTCCAGGCAGCGCATCCCTGCCGCTGCTTTAAAACTGCAACGCCGCCTGGCTCCAGCCAGAGCGGCGTTTTTGTTCTGCGCACAGGCTGTACGCTGCCTGTCCCTTGAACAGTTCGTGCCACTTCCGGGCCCCGCTGCACGCCGATTGCCCATTTGCGACCCATGTCGCAAATTTAATCTTGTCGTAGCGGCGTAGCCGATTGACAGACATGGTTTTTCCTGATGTCGCTATGCTATTCGCGACATCCTGTTCGCGCCATGGCTGTGTGAGGTTCCCTTGAACGCCGTAAAGCATCCGATCAAGCGGTCGTTTGTATTCTTCCTTATTCCCGATTTCACCATGATCGCCTTTGCGACCGCGCTCGACCCGCTGCGCTCGGCCAATCGCATGCTCGGCTACGAGGCCTATCGATGGCGCCTCGCCAGCATCGACGGCAAGCCGGTGCGCGCCTCGAACGGAGTCGAATGCGCGGTCAACACGTCGCTCGAGGATGAACGCAAGAAGATGGCAGGCCCCGATCGGCCGAACATGGCCATCGTCTGCAGCGGCATCAATGTCGAGCGCTACCAAAACAAGTCCGCCTTCGCCTGGCTGCGCGAGGAATACAATCGCGGCGTCGCCGTTGGCGGCCTGTGCACCGGCGCGCATATCCTCGCCGCCGCCGGCCTGTTGTCCAACAAGCGCTGTGCCATCCACTGGGAGAACCTGCCGGGCTTTTCCGAGGCGTTCCCGAAGGCCAATGTCTTTGCCGACCTCTTCGAGATCGACCAGAACATCTACACCTGCGCCGGTGGCACCGCCGCACTCGACATGATGCTGAAGCTGATCGGCGACGACTTTGACGAGAACCTCGTCAACCGCGTCTGCGAGCAGGTGCTGACCGACCGCGTGCGCAGCCCCACCGACCGCCAGCGCCTGCCGCTGCGCGCCCGCCTCGGCGTCCAGAACTCGAAAGTGCTGACCATCATCGAACTGATGGAGGGCAATCTGTCGGAGCCGCTGTCACTGATCGAGATCGCCGATCATGTCGACCTGTCGCGCCGCCAGATCGAGCGGCTGTTCCGCACCGAGATGGGCCGCTCCCCCGCCCGCTATTATCTCGAAATCCGACTCGACCGCGCTCGGCACCTGCTGATCCAGTCCTCGATGCCAGTGGTCGAGGTGGCGGTCGCCTGCGGCTTCGTCTCGGCCTCGCATTTCTCCAAATGCTACCGCGAACTCTACGCCCGCTCGCCGCAGCAGGAGCGCGTCGACCGCAAGCAACTGCTGGCCGCCTGAGCAGAGGTGTCACGTGAGTACGAGAACGACTCGACCCGAAAGGCTGGCCGACCGGCGCATCTTTCCTCTCGATGTCGAAAAATGGCTAGCGTTCAAGGCGGCTCTGGACGCCCCGAAACGTGATCTTCCTCGCCTCAAGCGTCTGTTGAGCGAGCCAAGTATCTTTCCAGATGATCAGGCTGTGTCGGTCTGACTACGCCTGCGCCGTGCGCATCGCCTCGACCCGAATATCCTCGGTCAGCCGCGCTTTCAGCGCCGAGAATTCCGGGCTGGTCTTCAGCGTGTAATGGCGCGGATGCGGCAGGTCGATGGCGACATCCGACTTGATGCGGCCGGGCCGCGCCGTCATCACGATGACGCGCGAGGCCATGAAGATCGCCTCCTCGATGTCATGGGTGACGAACAGCACCGTCTTTTGGCGCCGTTCCCAGATGCCGAGCAGCAGTTCCTGCATCAGACCGCGCGTCTGGTTGTCGAGCGCGCCGAACGGCTCATCCAGCAACAGGATCTCCGGATCGTTAGCCAGCGCCCGGGCGATCGCCGTGCGCTGCTGCATGCCGCCGGAGAGCTGCTTCGGCCAATGGTTCTCGAACCCTTTCAGGCCGACGAGATTGACGTAGGAAGCGACGACCCCGTCCCGCTCCTTTTCGGGCATTCCGCGTTCGCGCAAGCCGAAAGCGATGTTCTGCGCCACAGTCAGCCAGGGAAACAGCGTGTAGGACTGAAAGACCATGCCGCGATCCGGCCCCGGCCGGGTCACCGCCTTGCCGTCGAGCAGCACACGGCCCTCGCTCGATGCTTCCAGGCCCGCGACAATCCTGAGCAGTGTCGACTTCCCGCAGCCGGACGGCCCCAGAATAGTGATGAAGTCGTTGGCGGCGACCGCCAGGTCGATCGGCATCAGCGCCTTGACCGGCTGACCGCCGCGCACGCCGGCAAAGGTGCGCGAAACGCCCTCGATGAGAAGCTTGTTCACGCCAGGCTCCACGGAAAGAGCCAGCGGTTGAAGGCCTTGAAGGCGAAGTCGGACAACAGCCCGATCAGTCCGATGACGATGATGCCGAAGATGATCTGACCCGTCGCCAGCCGCGACTGACTGTTGATGATCATGTAGCCGATGCCGGATGACGAGCCGATCAGTTCCGCGACGATGACATAGGTCCAGGCCCAGCCGAGCACCAGCCGCAGCGTCTCGGCGATCTCCGGCGCATTGGCCGGCATGATCACCCGGTTGACGATGCCGCTGTTGGTGGAACCCAGCGTGTAGGCGGCCTCGACCAGATCGCGTCGTGTGCCGCCAACTTTGACCGCGATGATGAGGACGATCTGGAACACCGAGCCGACGAAGATGACCAGCAGTTTTTCCAGCTCGCCGATGCCGGCCCACAAGATGAGCAGTGGGATGAATGCCGACGCAGGCAAGTAGCGGGCGAAGGAGACAAAAGGCTCCAGAAACGCCTCCACCGGCTTCCAGGCGCCCATCGCGATGCCAAGCGGCACCGCGACGACCGAGGCAAGCAGGAAGCCGCCGAAGACGCGCCAGATGGTGATCAGAACGTCGAGCCAGAAACGGTCTTCGACCAAAAGCCGCCAGCCATCCCGCAGCATCGACAGCGGATCGGCGAGGAAGATGCGGTTGACGTGGCCGCCTAGCGTGATCCAAGCCCAGAAGGCCACGAAAAGCACGAAGAAGGAAATGCCGAGCACGGTTCGGATGCCCGGCGAGACGGGATGCAAGGGGCGCATCGTCAAATCGTCGCCATTTTCAAATGGTCCCCATGCTCAAATCGCGCTTTGTCCAAGAGAAGGCGGCAGCGCCAGGCGCCGCCGCTTGATGGTCAAAGGCCGAACGATCAGTTCGAAACCGCGCTGGTGTCAGCCAACGTGGTGACGTCGGGCGCTTCCTTGATCAGTCCCATCTGCAGCAGCAGTTCGCCGGCGGTCTTGGAAAAGTCCTGGAATTCCTTGGTGAAGAACTGTTTGTTCTCCGCCCGGTCGGCCCATTTCAGGTATTTCGCCGAATCCTCGAATTCCTTGGCCGACTGTTTCACGTCGGCACCCATGGTCTCGTAGGATTTCTGCGGATCGCTCTTGATCAGGTCGAGTGCATCAAAATAGCTGTCGGCCAGCGCCTTGGCGGCATCCGGATTGGTTTTCAGGAATTCGGGTGTGCAGCCCACCGTGTCGAGCACCATCGGGTAGTCGAGCGTCGTCGCCAGGATATGGCCCTGGTCCGACTTGTCGCGCACCGCCGAGATGAACGGCTCGTAGGTGACGGCGGCGTCGTTCTGCCCGGCGAGGAAAGCTTGCGCCGCCGCATCAGGCTCCAGATTGACGACGGTGACGTCCTTCGTCGATATGCCGTTCTTGTTCAGCACCCAGGCGAGCATGAAATAGGGCGACGTGCCCGGCGCCGATGACGCGACGTTCTTGCCCTTGAGATCGGCGACGGTCTTGATGTTGTTGCGGGCGACGATGCCGTCGGCGCCGTAGGATTTGTCGAGCTGGAAGATCTGCTTGGTGGTGACGCCGCTGGCGTTCCACACCAGCCAGGTCTCCACCGTGGTGGCCGCGCATTGCAGGTCGCCGCTGGCGATGGCGAGCGGCCGGCTCGCTTGCGGCACCTTTTTCAAGGTCACGTCGAGTCCGTGTTTCTCGAAGATGCCCGCCTGCTTCGCAAGCGTCAGCGGCGCGAAGCCTGTCCAGCCGCTGATGCCGATAGTGACCGAGGTGGCAGCCATCGCCGGTGCGGACAGGCCGGCGGCAAGTGTCAGAGTTGCGGTAAGAACGGCGATCCTGTTCATGTCGGTTCCCCTTTTGTTTTTGCTGGGGAATTGTCTCACAGACGCCAATCGGCTTGTCAATGAACAGCTTGGTGAGGCAACCGGCAGGCCCGGCTCTGCTGTCGGCCAATGGCTACCACCGCCAGAAATCCATCGTGGCTAATCCAAAATGGCCTCAATAATCGTCGCAGGTGCACTCCGCCGACGATATACGGTCATTCCAGTCGCTGCCGCCGAAATCGCGGATCCGGCGCCGGATCTCGATCGAGCGGCCACCCATCCGGGAGTCCTCATAGGCAATGAGTGCGCAACCCCGGCGCACAATCACCGACGACACACGGTCGTTCCAGAACTGGCCGCCGCGAAAGTTCACGGAATCGTCGGGGCCCATACCGATGGACCGACCGCGAAAATTCGCGTGCTCGAACATCATGCAGGCGGGCTCATCATTGTATTGGGCGCTGGCGGCGTCGGCAAAAAGCACGGACGCGACAGCAGTCAGGATGGCTAGACGTTTCATCTGATGTTTCCTCGGTTTTTGCCGCGGCCCCTCCGACTGGATAGCGCGGTCCGGCCAATTTGCCAATGCTTCGGTCGCCTAGCGGCTGTCAAACATCCAGCTGCGGTTGCGCCACATTTTCTCGCCGACCAGGCAGTCGGTGGCGGGCTTGTCCTGCGCCAATACCACCGGCGGATGCGTGGCTTCTTCTGCCGCCCATTGCGGCGAGGCCGGGCCGGCGAGTTCCAGCACCAGCTTGCGACGGATGGCTTCGGGAAACTGCGTCCAGTCATTGACCGGAATCATGAAGGCTCCGGGTCCGCCGATGACGCAGTCGCTGTAGTAGCGATCGAGATTGCTGACGTCGTAGGCGCCGGAAAAACCGCCTCGCGTCATCAGCGGCAGGCCGTTGATGACGATGCCTTGCTTGATCAGATCGTCGCGGGTCAGGTTGACCGGCGCGCCTTGATTGTTGGGGCCATCGCCCGAAATGTCGATGACCCGCTTCGTGCCCTGGTAGCCGCTTTCGGCGAACAGGTCATTGCCGAACTCCAGCGCTCCGGAGATCGAGGTGCGCCGCGCGCTGTTGGGCGGCTGAGCGGATAGTTGCGCAACCACCCGCTCGGCGTCGGTGCGGCTGGCGATCACCGTCCACGGCACGATGACGCGCTGCCAGTTGGTGCCGGCCCATTCGACATAGGTGACGGCGATCTTGCCATAAGCGCCATCGGCAATGGCCTGCAGCACATTGTCGTGCGTCAGTGCCGCGGCGTAGCCGTGACGCTGGATCTCGAGTTCGTCCGGAGACATCGACAGCGAGACATCGACGGCCAGCACCAGCTCGATATCGACGGGCTCGTCAGCTTGGCCCGCGGGCGTCAACCAGAGCGTCAGTGCGAACGCGGCGCAGCCTGAAAGGAAATGTCTTGCGCAGGCAAAAGCAGACATGCCGCGAAGGTAAGCGAAAACCGTCGGCTTAAAAGAAAGCCCGGCCGATGGCCAGGCTTTTGCCTTCATGCCCTTTGCGCCGGCTAGCAATCAGCTGCGCGGCTTCAAATTCTCCGGATCGTAGAGCGGCTTGTAGCCGACAGCCGCCACTTCGACCGGATATGTCTCACCGAAATACTCGATCGTGAGCTTGCGGCCTTCCTGGGCGTACGCCCACGGCAGATAGGCAAGACCGATATTCTTGCCGATGGTCGGGCCATAGGCCATCGAGGTGGTGAAGGACCGCCGGCCGAGTTCGTCGACCAGCGTCTCGCCGGTCTTCGGATCCATCACCGGCATGGTGCCGACGGGATAGCGGGCAACGCCTTTGGAATCGACATTCTCGGTCATCACCAGCGTGCACAGCATGGCCGGTTGGTGCTCGCGGGCGCGGTATTCGACGTGCTTCGCCTTGCCGCAGAAATCGTTCTCCTTGACCTTTGGACGAGCGAGATCCGCTTCGAGCAGATTGTACTCGGTCAGAAGGTCGGCGTTCTGCAGGCGCAGGCTCTTTTCCATGCGGCGCGTGTTGGCATAGGTCTCCACACCGAAAGGCATCACGCCGGTCGAGCGCAGCGCATCCCACACAGCGAGACCGTCCTCGTAGCGCATATGCAGTTCCCAGCCCTGCTCGCCGACATAGGAGATGCGGAAAGCGGTGACGTCCTTGCCGCCGATCCGGACCGGCTTGATCGCCGCGAATGGGAAGTTCTCAACAGAGAGCCCGTCCGGGTTTTCGACCACTTTCTGCAAGGTCGCCCGGGCGTTCGGCCCCCAGATGCCGATGGTCACATAGTTCTCGGTCACGTCGGTGATGGTGACGTCGAAACCTTTGTCCTGTGCCGTGCGGCGCATGTACTGGAAATCGCGCGGGCCAGCATCCGCGCCGTCGATCAAACGACAGCGGTCGGCCATGCGAATGACGGTAAAGTCGGCCCGCACCATGCCTTCCTCGTCGAGGAAGTGGGTGTAGATGCCCTTGCCGATGTTGTTGTCGCCGCCAATCTTGGCTGCGCACAACCATTCCAGCAGCGCGACATGGTCTGGACCTTCGATGTCGTACATGGCGAAATGCGACAGGTTGACGATGCCGCAATCCTCGCTCATGGCGAGATGTTCGGCATTGGAGACGCGCCAGAAATGGCGGTTGTCCCATTCGTTCTCACGCACCGGCACCCGGTTGCCGTATTTCTCCAGGAGATGCTCGTTGGCGGCATAGCCGTGGGCGCGCTCCCAGCCGCCGAGTTCCATGAAATAGCCGCCGAGTTCCTTCTCGCGTTCCCAGAACGGCGAGCGCCGGATATTGCGGGCCTTGGAGAACGGCTCGCGCGGATGTACCGCCGGATTGTAGACCTTCATCGCCGTCTCGGTGCAGCGGTCCCAGATGAACTGCTCCTTGGTCTGGTGCGGATAGAACCGTGCATAGTCGATGGCATGGTGATCGATTGCGGTGCGGCCGTCGGTCATCCAGTCGGCGATCAGCTTGCCCATGCCGGGACCATCCTTGACCCAGATGGCAACGGCATACCACAGACCCCGCACCTTCTGGCTTTCGCCCATCGACGGGCCGCCATCCGCGGTTACCTGGAGAAGTCCATTGAACGAATGGCTCTCATTATAGCCGAGTTCGCCGAGGATCGGCGTCAGTTCCATGGCGCGTTCGAGCGGCGCCAGGATCTGTTCCATGTCGAGATCGCGTTGCGACGGCGAAAGCCGCGCCTGGTCCTTCTCCAGCAGGTCGCGCGGGTGGCAAAGGCGCGGATTGGTCTCTTCGTAATAACCCCATTCGATCTGCCCGCCCTCGGCGGTCTTGGGATCACCGGTGTCGCGCATATAGGCCGAGTTGCCCTGGTCGCGCAGCAGCGGCCAGCCGATCTCCTTGCCGGTGCCGGCGAACTCGTTGTAGGGGCCGAAGAAGGTCAGCGGATGGTCGATCGGCATGACCGGCAGGTCTTCGCCGACCATTTCCGCTATCAGCCGGCCCCAAATCCCGGCGCAGACGACGACATAGTCGGCCTCGATGGTGCCGCGGTCCGTCACCACGCCTGATATGCGGCCGTCCTTGACGACCAGCGACCGGGCCGATGTGTTGGCGAAGGATTTGAGCTTGCCCGACGCTTCCGCCTGGTCGACCAGCTTGCCGGCGACCGTCTGCGAACGCGGGATGACCAGACCGGCATCGGGATCCCAAAGACCACCTTGAACAATCGCTTCTTCGATGAGCGGAAATTTTTCCTTGATCTCGGCCGGCTCGATCAGGCGGGCGCGCGTGCCAAACGCCTTGGCGGAGGCGATCTTGCGCTTGATTTCTTCCATTCGGCTGTCGTCGCCGACACGCGCGACCTCGAGGCCGCCGATACGCGCATAATGACCCATCTTCTCGTAGAAATCGATGGAGTAGAGCGTCGTCCAGCACGACAGGAAATCGTGGCTGGTGGTGTAGCAGAAGTCGGAGGCGTGCGCCGTCGAGCCGATATCGGTCGGGATGCCTGATTTGTCGATGCCGACAATGTCATCCCAGCCGCGTTCGATCAGGTGATGGGCGATCGATGCGCCGACAATACCGCCCAGGCCGACGATGACGACCCTCGCCTTTTTCGGAAACTCTGCCATTGCCCGCGACTCCAAAGTGATAAAGCGGGCGGACTATAGGGCGGAGCGGCAGGGCGATTGAAGCCTGTTTGCGACATTGGCAAAAAGCCGAGCGACCAGACGGCAGAATGCTTCACATCGGGCGCCTGGGGCGGTTCGCTTTTCGGTGGGCTAACTCAGGCGAAGGCCCAGATGTCTTCGGCCTGGAAGCCGACCTGATAGCCTGATGTCTTCAGCTTGACCACGACCTGCCCGATTTCGGCGGCCGGCAGCGCGCCGACCTCGACCTTGATCATGCCGGGACGGTAGCGCTTGAGGTCGAGCTGTTCGAAGACGATCCAGTCGGCGCCCTCGCAATCGACGAGGAAGGCATCGATATGGATGATGCCGTTGCGGTCGAGCAGCGTCTGCAAGGTCTCGGATGGCACCTCGATGTCCCTGAGGTGCGGGGCGAACTTGTTGAAGTTGGTGTCGGCCTCGCCCCAGGCATTCTTGCCCGACATCAGATTGGTGTCGGTGACCGACGAACAGCCGATGAATTCGATGGGCAGTGTGCCGGACTCGAGCGCGGCGGCATCGAAGGTGTGGACGGTGATCGTCCCCTTGGCCTTTGTCACCGCCACCGGCTCGATGATGAACCGGCCGGTGTCGGGATAATTGGCGCGCAGCCGTTTCTGATTGTACGGGATCGGCTCGACCAGCATCGCGCGTGCGCCAGCTATGCGGTGCAGCCACGGCGTCACATCGTCGAACAGCGCGCCGTCGCAGGCGCCGACATTGACCATCTGGAACGGCCGCCCTGCCCCACCGAACCGCGCCTTCAGCGCCGCCTTGGCCAGGAACTTCGTGCCGCGCAGCGATGGTCCGCGGTCGAGAACGCCACTGGGAAGACCGAGCGACAGGGCAACGCGCGCCAGGCTGGATAGCGAACTCATGACTTGTCTCCAGGAATGATTTGCATGGCAGCGCGATTCTCACCGCGAGCCGCGGCCGCCCACAACGCCATGAGCGGCGTCGCCAGCAGCAGGAATGGCGGGATCAGATGCGGGAAATAGATGCGCGTGTCGTGGATCGGGAAGACGGTGAACTTCGCCAGCGCGCCGAGCACCAGTGCCGCAAACAGGATGCCGGCGCGGCGGTCGAGGCGGAAGCCGGCGCGGGCGGCGGCAAACCAGCCGGCCAGTGCCAGCACCGACACCCCGACCCAGCTGTTCAGGCTGACGGCACGCAGCAGCGAGGTGGCAAATGCCCTGAGATAGGCAACGATGGAGAATGGCGGCTCGAACCCGTCCATATTGTAATGCTGCTCTATGCTGGAGAACCACAGATGCGGCCACCAGCCGGGATGATGAGCCCAGTGCGAGATGGCAAAATAGGCAACGAAGGAAGCGGCAAAGCCGGCCAGCGCGCCCCACGATTTCTGCCGGAAGGCGACCAGCAGCACGGTAAAAACAGCAAGGAAAACAATGTTGTCCGGCCGCACCATGAAGGCGAGGAAGAGCAGGATCGCGGTCGCCATCTCGCGCCCGCGGACATAGGCATAGAGCCCGCCGAGCAGCAGCGCTGACGTGAGCAGATCCGGCGTCGAAGCGCGCGCCGCATCGCCGAAATCGGCCATGATCAGCACCGCGCCGACCATAGGCGCTAAAGCCAATGCCTTTTCCGAGCGCAGCCAAAGCAGCGCGATCGCGCCGAACAGCAGCACGGAGAACACCGATACCAGGCGCATCGCCTCGACCGGCGACATCACCGCGCCCATCGTCGACAGGACCTCGGCGTAGAGGAACTTGATCCGGTACATGCCGAGCAGCGAATGGAAATCGGCGGCATTCTCTGTCATGTGGCTGCGGAAGCCGCCGCCATCATCGGTCAGCGCCTTATAATCGCTTGCCGAAACGCCCGATTTGACTGTGTTGTAGGCATAGTCGTGCAGCGCCTGTGCATCGGGATAGGTGCCCTCCTCCGATATAGCGAGATAGGGCAGCATGTCCCAATTGGCGTCGGGCATTACCCATGCCGTGAGCGCTGTAAAAAGGATGTAGAGCGCGAAGGCCGCAGCGCCGATCGGTGCCGCCAGCCGCGCATAAGTCCCCTCGCCCCACGCCAGGCCGGCTCCGGTGAGCCGGTCGAGTGGGTTTTGTGGAGCGGGCGACTTGGTCAGCATCGTTGTACCCAGCGAACTCGCTTAACGAACCTGGCTTTTGACGAAATCCTTCACGATCGACACGATGCCGCGCGACAGCAGGCTGTCGAAGGCATCGACGAAGCGGTCGACATGCTCGCGCTGGCAGATCAACGGCGGCTCCAGCCGGATGACGTTTCGGTTGTACTCGGTGAAGGCGACCAGCACGTCGTAGTCGCGCAGCAGCAGCGCGCCGACGAAGCCCGACAGCGAGCCCTTCAGCTTGTCGTCGAGCACGCTGACGATCGGCCGCAGCACCATCGGCAAGGTCTGCGAGAAGTCGTGGAACTCCAGGCCGACCATAAACCCCTTGCCGCGCACATCCTTGATGATCTTCGGGTACTTTTCCCTGAGCGCCTGCAGGCGCTGCAGCAAATAGTCGCCGGTGACGGCGGCATTGTCGATCAGCCCCTCGTCGTAGAGCACGTTGAGCCCTTCGATCGAGGTGACGCAGGCCTCGCCCATTCCGCCGAAGGTCGCCATGGCATGGATCATCGCCGTTTTCGGCGTGCCATAGGCCTTCATGTAGACCTCGCGCCGCGCAATCATCGCGCCGACCGCCGCCTTGCCGGCGCCGAGCGACTTGGCCAGCGCCGTCACATCGGGAACGACGCCGTAATGTTCGAAGGCGTAGAAGCGGCCCGAACGGCCGTAGCCGCACTGAACTTCGTCGGCGACCCACAGCACGCCATACTGGTCGCACAACGCGCGCAGCTTCTGCCAGTACTCGGCAGGCGCCTGGATGATGCCGCCGCCGCCCTGGATGGTTTCCAGCACGATGACGCCGACCTCCGGGTCGGAACGGAACAGGCGCTCGACCGCCTCGATGTCGGCAAACGGGATGCGGACCGTGTTTTCGGCCACCTTGAAGTCGGCGCGGTAGAGCTGGCCGTCGGTGATGCCGAGCACGCCCTTGGTCTTGCCATGGAAGGAATTCTCGGCATAGACGACCTTCGGCCGCTTCGGACCGGCGGCGCGCTCGGCGAGCTTAACCGCCGCTTCCATCGCTTCCGAGCCGGACGAACCCAGAAACACCATGTCGAGATCGCCGGGCGAGCATTTGGCGATGTTGTGCGCAAGTGCCGCCGCATATTGCGACATGAAGGCGATAGCGATTTCCTGGCGCTTCTCCTCCTGGAATTTCTTGCGTGCTTCCAGGATGCGCGGATGGTTGTGGCCAAAGGCCAGCGAACCGAAGCCGCCGAAGAAGTCGAGGATCTTGCGGCCGTTCTGGTCGATGTAGAACATGCCTTCGGCGCGCTCGATCTTGATCTTGTGGAAGCCGAGCAGCTTCATGAAATGCAGCTGGCCGGGGTTGAGATGCGCCTTGAACAGGTCGGTCATTGCCGCGACGTCCATCGCCTTGGCCTGCTCGACGCTGATCAGGTTGGGCTTGGCGATGGTGGCGGGCGACAGCGCCGGCGCACTGACCATGGTGCGCGCATTCGTCTGTTCGGGCTTGGCCATGACGGTCATTTCAATCTCCTGTCTGCACGCACGACCGCAATCGTGCGCAACGAAAGCTGTTTTGCGAGCCGCTATTCGGCGGGCACATGTGTGGTGGCGACCGCGTGCCCGGCTTTCTTGGCGCGGTACTCGCTATAGGCGGCGATCAGCATGTCCTCGTCGCGATATTGCGGCGCCCAGCCGAGCTGACGCCCGGCCTTGGACACGTCGAGCACGCATTCCTCGTCGGCGATCAGATACTGTTCCGGGTCCATGATCGGCATGTTCATCAGGTCGAGCAGGTCCAGCGTGCGCTTGACCGCCCAACCCGGTGTCGGGATCAGGATCGATTTCGAGCCGGCATGCCTGATCAGATCGCCGAGCAGCTTCTTGACCGGCGGTGGATTGAGTGAACCCAGATTATAGGCCTCGTTTGGCACGCCGGCCTTCCAGGCCGCGCGGGCGGCTTCGGCGCAGTCGAACACCGAGATGAACTGATAAGGGTTCCTGCCCGAACCGATCATCGGCACCGGAAAATTCCAGTCGATCAGCTTGAACAGTTTTTCGAGAATGCCGAGCCGGCCGGGACCGATGATCAGGCGCGGGCGAAACAGCGAGATCGACATGCCGCGCTTGCGCCACTCGGCCGCCAGCTCCTCGGTCTTCTGCTTCGACCAGCCATATTCGCCCAGCGGCGCCACCGGGTGCTCCTCGGTCATAGGCTGCGTGACCGTGTGGCCGTAGATCATGTCGGTCGTGTAGTGGACGAGTTTTGACGCACCGGCTCCGTCCATGGCCTGCATGATGTGCTCGGTGCCATGGAAATTTACAGGGAAGAAGAAGTCATGCCGCTTGGCGCGCACCTGGATCGGCGACAGCATCTTGGCCGACAAATTGTAGACCATGTCGTCGGCCTTCAGCCCAATCGCGGCGACCGAGGCCGGATCGGTGACGTCGCATTGGATAAAGCGGACGCTGCGGTAATGCGGCAGGTCGCTCTTGACGATGTCGGCGACGACAACCTCTTCACCATCGGCCACAAGCTTCGGGGCAAGATGGCGGCCGACGAAACCGTCACCGCCGAAAATCATATGTCTCATCGAACGATCTCGTTTGCTTGGATCTTGTCGGGCGTGATGGAAGCGGCCTGGTCCTCATGCCCTTGCCCACCCAAATCCCGGCCACTTTGCGCGATCAGCACCGTGCCGACGCAGATGAAGGCGATGCCGGCGACCCGCCAGCCATTGAGGTCCTCGCGGAAGACGAAATAAGCGAAGATGGCGACGGCAACATAGGCGAGGCTGAGGAACGGATAAGCGAAGGAGAGCTCGACCTTGGACAGCACATAGAGGTGCGAGGCCATCGAGATGACGAAGGTACACAGGCCAAGGAACACCCAGGGGCTGAAGACGATCTGCAGCAGCTTGACGAGCGGATTGACGCCCTCGAACGAGATCGGTCCGAGCGACATCATGCCTTGCTTCAGCATCAGCTGCGCCGCGGCATTGGTCATGACTGTAAAGAGAATGAAGACGATGTATTTCATGAGTTCCAAGCCACCCCTTCACACTTCCTACTACAAACCCGCAAACATTTGGTGAAGTCCCAACATTGTTTTGAGTGAATCGCGCTATCAACCATCTGTTAACCAATAATTATTCGGATTTTATCTATTCGGCTGCCTCGACCGAGCCTCGCCGCACATCCAATTTCTTCGCAGTGCGCGCCCAGAAGTCGGACATGAAGGCGTGGTCGCGGAGCGCTTCCAGCCGCTGCCATTCGGGAAAGGACGAAGCGAAGATTTCGGCCCCCATGCGGGCGTCCTTGTACGGATTGACCGCGCCGCCGGCCTCGACCGTGATGCGGTCGAGCTCCCGCAGCAGTGTCAGCGTCGCGGCGCCCCTGTTGGGGAAATCCAGTGTCAGCGTGTAGCCGGGACGCGGAAACGACAGCAGCGCCGGCGAGCGGATGGAGCCGAAGCGTTTCAGCACCGTGAGGAACGAGCCCTGCCCGGCTTGCCTTGCAGCCGCCAGCAATGCCGGCACGGCCTCGCGCGCCGTCTGTTCCGGCACCACGCTCTGGTGCTGGAACAGCCCTTTCGGCCCATAAAGCCGGTTCCAATCGCGCACGCCGTCGAGCGGGAAGAAGAAGCCCTGGTAGCCGGCCTGGCGCGGCACCGTTGCCCGGCTCTTCCTCCACCTGTAGGCAGCGTTGAAGGCGGTCAGGAACGGCCGGTTGAGCACGTTGAACGGCGGCTGGACCGGCACCGAGAAATTGCCGCCGGCGCGCGAAGCGGCATGCGAGCCGTGCTCGGCGTGATTGCCAGTGAGCAGCAGGCCGCGACCGCTGTTGCGACCGCCGGCAAGCTGGTCGATCCAGGCGACCGCATATTCGTTGGCCTGATCGGCCGCCGCGGCCAGGTCGAAGAATTCGCAGAGGTCACGAAACGGCGTCACCCTTTCGACGATGTCGAGGGAATGCACCCGCATCAGCCGGATCGAGGCCGACAGAATGAGGCCGGTCAGCCCCATGCCGCCGATCGTCGCCGCAAACAGCCGCGCATTGTCTGTCGCCGAGCAGCGATGGGTCTTTCCATCGGACCTGAGCAGCGTGAAGCTCTCGACATGGCAGCCGAAGGTGCCGCGCCGGTGATGGTTCTTGCCATGCACGTCATTGGCGATGGCCCCGCCGAGCGTGACGAATTGCGTGCCTGGCACAACGGCGGGGAAGAAGCCGTAGGGGGCAGCGTGGGCGATGATGTCGGACAACAGCACGCCGGCATCCGCCTTGAGAACACCGGTTTCGGCGTTGAAGGCGTGGATCCGGTTCAGCGATCGCATATCGACGACCGCTCCGGCCCCGTTCTGGCAGGAATCGCCGTAGGAGCGGCCATTGCCATAGGCAAGCAGCGACGCCGGCTTGGCCTGACCGCCCTTCAGCAGCGCGATCGCCTCGTCGGCACCGATGGCGCGCGGCGCCGGCGGCGTGGCAAGGCCAAAGCTTTGGAAACGTCCGGCGGCCATGCCTACCAGCCCCCGATGACCAGCATCACCGCACCGATCAGCACCACGATCTGGCTGCGCCAGTCGCGGATGATGAAGACGACCGGATCGTCATGCATCTCGTTGCGGCGCGCCAGGATCCAGACGCGCATGGTAAGATAGAGCACGATCGGCGCCAGCGGCCAGATCAGCCATGGATGCGGATAGAGTTCCCGCACCGCGACACTGTCCATGTAGAGCGCCAGCACCAGCGCCGAGGAGAAGGCCGAGGCCATGCCGGCCTGGGCGACGATCTCCTGGTCTTCGGTGCGATAGCCGCGACCGGCAATGCGCTCGCCGGGCGGAATGGCGGTGGTGCGCAGTTCGACGAAGCGCTTCACCAGCGCCAGCGACAGGAAGAAGAAGATGGAGAAGGCCAGCAGCCAAAACGAGACGTCGACGCCGGTCGCCGCCGCACCGGCCAGGACGCGGATCGTGTAGAGGCCGGCGAGCGTCAGCACATCGACCAGCAGCATGCGTTTGAACGACAGCGAATAGGCGGTGGTGACGACCATGTAGCCGCCGAGCACAGCCATGAATTCGGGCGACAGGAACAGCCCGGTGCCGATGCCGATCGCCAGAAGCACCGCGATCGCCCCAAGTCCGAACGGGATCGACAGCGCGCCGCTGGCGAACGGCCTGTTGCGCTTGGTGAGGTGTTTGCGGTCGAGCGCGAGGTCGAAGAAATCATTGAGGATGTAGATGGCCGATGCCACCGCGCTGAACGAGACGAATGCCAGCAGGCATTCCCAGATCATGTCGGTGTTGAAATATTCATGCGAGAGCACCATCGGCACTGCGATCAGCGAATTCTTCAGCCACTGATGCACGCGCAGCATCTTGACGATGGTCCGCAAAGTCGGCTTCGGCGCCGGCACCGTCTCGGCGCCATGTGCCGCCTGCCAGCGCGCGGCATGGCGGTCGGGCGCGACGACGATCGCGTTGCGTGCGGCATCGAAGACCTGGAGGTCATGGCGGCTGTTGCCGGCGTAGTCGAAACCGCCATCGCCATAGGCTGCGATCAGCGAGGCGCGCTTCCTGCCCGAGGTGAGATTGGCGAGACCATCGGTGGCCAGCACCTGGTCGAAAATGCCGAGATGGGCCGCGATAGCGTCGGCGAACTTGCGCGGCGTACCGGTCGCCAGCACGATCTTGCGGCCCTCGGCGTGCTCGGTCCGGAGGCGGCAAAGCAGCACCTCGCGATAGGGCAGCGATGCCGGATCGATGTCGATGCGCTGCGCGATCGCCTGCTTCAGCCGCGCCGGCCCGCCGGCGATCCAGAACGGTACGAGGAAGATATAGAGCGGGTTCTTCTTGAGAAGGATGAACAGCCCTTCCCACAACAGGTCGGTTGCGATCAGCGTGCCGTCGAGATCGACCGCAAGCGGTATTGCGTTCCTGTCCGATCGCGCATCCATGTCCGTCCTGCCCTGCCCGCGTAGAGTTGCGCGCCGCTTTTCGGCGTCTTGAGGCTGGTATAGCGGGCGATGGCGTAGCGAACGTTAAAACGCACGGTTGCAGACGGCTGCCATGGCGGTATTTCCGGTGTCATTGTTAAACAACCGCTACCGGAAACGATAAAAGGCCGGGCAAATGCCCGGCCTCTACAATCGTGACGCCAAGATTACTTGATGCGGGCGACACCGCCCGAGATCTCGACAGTTTCCGAACCGGTCAGGGCTTCGAGATCGCCATTGGGCAAGGTGACGAAGCAGCCGTTCGGGCAGAACTCAACCGTTTCGCCACCGGCCAGCGCAAGGTCGGTCTTGCTGCCGCCCTCCGTTACGACCAGCGTGCGGGTCTCGGCGTCCTTGTTGACCGCGCTCGCGGCATGGACCGAGCCGATGGCGGCGACCAGGGCGACTGCAGCGACGAGAGACTTCCACATGGTGCAATATCGGTGTTCCCACCGCCTCTGTTGCATTTGGCAAGGCATTTTCGCCTTTGCATGGAGCTTATATGAGATGGAAGCTGAACCGCAACTGAATGCCCCATTCATGCCGCAATCGATTCCGGGCAGGATTGAGGTCGACGGAGTCCGAGCCTAGTCCGGGTCCGGCTTCTTGGTTTTGCGAGACTTGACCAGTCGCTTCTTCTCCGCCTCGGCTTCGGCCCTTATCTGCTCCTGTTCGGCGAAGTCGGCCTCGATCTTGTCGTCGTCCGTCGGCCAGGCCTTGGGCTTGTGGGCCTCGACCACGGCGCGCGGCGTCGAGGGGATCTCGATGTGTTCGCTGCTGAATTTTTCGAGGACGGCAAAACGGATGTCGTTCTGCGCGATGTTGCCGTTCATCACGTCGGCCAGGAACACGCGGATTTCGAATTCCAGGGCGGCAGGGCCGAAATTGGAAAACAGCACGAAGGGTTCGGGGTTCTTCAGCACCATCGGGTGGCTGCGGGCGATCTCCAGCAGGACGGCATGAACCTGCTTGACGTCGCTGCCATAGGCGACGCCGACCTTGATGTCGACGCGGCCGAGCTTGTTGCGGTGCGTCCAGTTGCCGACGGCGTTGTTGATCAGGTTCGAATTGGGCAGGATCACCGATTGCCGCTGGAAGGTTTCGATCTCGGTGGCGCGCACGCTGATCTTCTTGACCGTGCCGCTGACGTCGCCGGCAACGATCCAGTCGCCCACCTTGAACGGCCGCTCGGCCAGAAGGATCAGGCCGGAAACGAAATTGGACACCACGTTCTGCAGGCCAAAGCCGATACCGAGGGAAAGAGCGCCGGCGACCAGTGCCAGGCTGGACAGGTCGATGCCCGCCGCCGAGATGCCGACCAGTGCCGCCAGCGCGACGCCGGCATAGCCGACCGCCAGCCTGATCGAGTTGCGCACGCCGGTATCGACCTTGCCACGCGCCATGACCGAGCCGTCGAGCCAGCCCTGGAACCAGCGCGTCAGGAAATAGCCTATGACGAAGACGACGATGCCGGAGAGGATGCCGGTGACCGAGATCGTCACCGAGCCGATGTTGATCCCGGTTGCGAGCTTGTAGGCCCAAGCCTGGATATCGCCGGGCTGGAAACCCCACATCAGCAGGATCAGCGGCAGGAACACCAGCACGATCATCACATTGATGGCAACGCTGACGACAAGGCCGAGCTGGTCGAGGGCCGTATCCTCGTAGCTGGAATTGGCCGACAGCCAGCGCCCGACGGAGGTGTTGGCGAAAGCACCCTCCTCGCCGATCGCCTGCGCCGACAGGAAGCCGATATAGGCGGTGATCAAGGCTGTGCCAGTGACGACGACCTGCAGCGAAACGAACAGCGCAAGGCCGATATAGCCGAGCAAGGCGGCTATGATGGTGAATAGGCCAAGGCCCAGCGACAGGTAGCGCAGCCATGCCGGCCAGGGCCGCCAGCTTCCGTCGCGCGCCTTGAACGGCCTCAGCATCGCCATCAGGATCAGGATGATGCCGACGATGATGGTGGCGACAAAACTGCGGGCGATGGTCAGCGACAGCGGCGAACCCATCTTGTCGTTGATCACCGATAGGAAGGTGTTGACGCTGATGACCACGGCCATGGCGGTGGCCAGGCGCACCAGCCAGCGCGCCGGCCCGGTTTCGACCGGGATCAGGCGCCAGTTCGGCAGCCGCGGTTCCAGCGCCGCATTGGTCAGCCGGTTGACGCAGAACACCACGCCGATGACGGTCGCCAGCGCGTTGAGGAAGAGCCCAATGTCGCCGCGCAACACATTGTAATAATTGAAAAAGAAAATCGTCGATCCAAGAAAGGCGGCAACCGCCAGCGTCGGCAGCAAGGTCGACCAGAAGGCCACCGAAAGGCGGCTGAGATAGGATGGGTCCTCATTGGTGGGGTCGGCTTCGAACACCCGCCCGAACAGGCGCCTGCCGCCAACCAGCAGCACCAGCGCCAGCCCGAGCGCCACGAAGGTTGCCGCCAGGATCGCCTGGAACTTGAACTTGAAGGCAAAGCTCAACCAGGACGACACCGCCTTGTAGAGATTGCCGAACTCGTCGCGGGCGTCGGAAAACACCTGCGGGCTCAGCGCATCCGACAGCACGTAGCGCTTGGTCAAAAGATTGCGGAACAGCTCGCTACGCATATTGCCGATCTTGTCGATCAGCCCACTGATGCGGATCGACAGGTTCTGTGCGCTGGCAACGACCGCGTTGATCTCGGCCTTTTCCGATGCAAGCGCCTGACGCTCGCCCGTCACGATGTCGGGCTCCTGCGGCTGGCCCGCCGCCGGTGGAGGACCCAGCACCTCGATGCGATTGTTGATCTCGGTGAGCCGCGAGCGGAATACCAGCGCACTGGTGAGTGCCGCCCGCGACAGGTCCTCCAGCTGCAGACGGATCTCCACGAGTGAGGCATCGTCCTCACCGTCCTGCTGTATCTTCTTCTCGAGATCGTCCGTCTTGGCCGTTAGATCCTGGATGACCTTTTGCTGATCGGCGACCAAACCGGCCGAGCCCTGGCCGAGCGCTTGCGCCATCGCCTTAAACGAAAGCGGCGCCGAAACGACCAGCGTGAGTACCAGGATGAGACGAAGCAATCGGAAAAGCATGATTTGTTGGCGACTCATCGGCGGCAAAGGCAATTTGAAAGCCTGTCCTTGATAAAGACGGCCCTATCATGGGGCAAGCCGTCGTATCGCGAGCCCATCCGATCATTGGCCCCAACCGATCACTCACGCCGAGTGATCCCATCCCGGGCGTCGGCCAGTCGAAAGGCGATGGCGCAATATTGGCTTTGCGGATGCGGCCTGCTCTATAGTCTGCCGCATCGCCCGAACCGGATGACATCAATGGCAGAGTACTCGGCCTTTTCGCTGCTCGCGAACGCGCTCAAGGGAAACAAGGATTGGAAGCCGGCATGGCGCAAGCCTGACCCGAAGGCGTCCTATGACGTCATCATCATCGGTGGCGGCGGTCATGGGCTGGCGACCGCCTATTATCTTGCCAAGGAACACGGCATCACCAATGTCGCCGTTGTGGAAAAGGGCTGGCTCGGTTCCGGCAATGTCGGCCGCAACACCACGGCCGTGCGCTCGAATTATCTGCTGCCTGCCAACACCCGCTTCTACGAACACTCGATGAAGCTGTGGGAGAACCTGTCGCACGAGCTCAACTACAATGTCATGTTCTCGCAGCGCGGCTGCCTGAACCTGGCGCACACGCCGGCCCAGTTCGACGACTATGCAAGGCGCGGCAACGCCATGCGCCATCTCGGCGTCGATGCCGAACTGATGACGAAGACTGAGATCAAACGCCTGATTCCGGCGCTCGATATCTCCGACAGCGCTCGCTTCCCGGTGGTCGGCGGCCTGATGCAGCGCCGCGCCGGCACCGCCCGCCACGATGCGGTGGCCTGGGGCTATGCGCGCGGCGCGGACAGGCGCGGCGTCGACATCATCGAAAATTGCGAGGTCACCGGCTTCCTGCGCGACGGCGACCGCATATCAGGCGTCACCACTTCGCGCGGCGACATCCGCGCCAGGAAGGTGGCCGTGGCGGTCGCCGGCAGCACCGGACGCGTCATGCAGATGGCCGGCATCGAGACGATGCCGATCGAGAGCCATGTGCTGCAGGCCTTCGTCACGGAATCGCTGAAACCCTTCATCGACACGGTCGTCACCTTCGGCATGGGCCATTTCTACATGTCGCAGTCGGACAAGGGCGGCCTCATCTATGGCGGCGACATCGACGGCTACAACAGCTACGCCCAGCGCGGCAATCTGCCTGTCGTCGACGAGGTGATGAGCGAAATGCTGGCGTTGTTTCCGGGCCTCGCGCGCGTGCGCATGCTGCGCTCCTGGGGCGGTGTTTGCGATATGTCGATGGACGGCTCGCCGATCATCACCGCCGGCCCCCTGCCCGGCATGTATCTCAACTGCGGCTGGTGCTATGGCGGCTTCAAGGCGACGCCGGCTTCCGGCTGGTGCTTCGCCTGGACCATCGCCAAGGACCAGCCGCACGACCTCAACGCGCCCTTCACGCTCGACCGCTTCCACCGCGGGCTGGTGATCGACGACAAGGGCCAGGGTGCAAACCCGCGGCTGCATTAGGCAATAGGTAGAGTCCAATGTTGATCACTTGCCCCTATTGCGGCCCGCGCGACGTCATCGAGTTCACCTATCAGGGTGACGGCAATCGTGAGCGTCCCGACCCCGCCTCGCAGAATTTCGAGGCGTGGAACGCCTATGTCTATGACCGGCTGAATCCGGCCGGCGACCACAATGAGATCTGGCAACATTCCGGCGGCTGCCGCGCGCATCTCAAGGTCGTGCGCAACACGCTGACGCATGAGATTTCCAGCGTTGCCTTTGCGCGCGGCGATCATGGGTCGGCCGCCCGCCACAAGGCGGAGGACAAGGCATGAGCCCGCGCCGCGCCGACACCGGCGGCCGCATCGACCGGCTGAAAACCATCCGCTTCACCTTCGACGGCACGGCCTACACCGGCCATGCCGGCGACACGCTGGCGTCAGCCCTGCTGGCCAAGGGCGTCACGTTGTACGGGCGTTCGTTCAAATACCACCGCCCACGCGGCCTGCTCACCGCAGGCGTCGAGGAACCCAACGCTCTGGTGACAGTGCTGAAGGGCGAGGTTCGCGAGCCCAACATTCCAGCGACCATGGTTGAGATCCATGACGGGCTGGTTGCCATCAGCCAGAACCGCTTTCCCTCGCTTGCCTGGGACATCAACGCCGTCAACCAGCTCGGCGGCAAGATCCTGTCGGCCGGGTTCTACTACAAGACCTTCATGGGACCGGTGTTCGGCCCGCTCAAGGGCACGCGTTTCTGGATGTTCTGCGAACACTTCATCCGCCGCGCAGCCGGTCTCGGCAGTGCCGGATCGGCGAAAGACCCGGCCCGCTACGAACGCATGAACGCCTTTTGCGACGTGCTGGTCGTCGGCTCGGGGCCGGCCGGCCTGATGGCCACCAAGGCCGCCGCCGATCAGGGTGCGCGCGTCATGCTGGCCGATCTCGAGCCGCATTTCGGCGGTTCGGCCAACTGGTCCGAGGAAACGATCGATGGCGCGCCTGCCGCCGATTGGGCGCGGCGCACCGTCGCCCAGCTCGCAGGCCGCGACAATGTCCGGCTTCTGCCGCGCACCACGGTGTGGGGTTACTACGACAACAACACGCTTGCCGCGCTCGAACGGGTCAGCGACCATAAGGAGCACCCCGGCAAGGGCGAGCCGCGCCATCGCTATTGGGCGATCCGCGCCAAATCCGTGGTCCTCGCCACTGGTGCGTTCGAGCGGCCGCTCATCTTCCCCGGCAATGACCGGCCAGGCGTGATGCTGGCGCATGCCGCCGAGCGCTATGCCAACGAATTCGGCGTGCTGCCGGGCGAGCGGATCGCGTTGTTCACCAACAATGACAGCGCCTATAGGGCGGCTGTCGCCTTGAAGAAGGCCGGTGCCGCGGTCGTCGCCATCGCCGATGTCAGGCCGGAACTTTCGCCGGAGATGCGCAAGCTGGCCGCGGAAGCCGAGGCAGAGATCTTTGCCGGCCATGCCGTCGTCGCCACCGAAGGCGGCAAGGCGCTGTCCGGCCTCAAGCTGCAGCGCTTCGACCTGGCCAATGGGGCACTCATCGGTGATGCACGCAGTATCCATGCCGATTGCCTGCTGATGTCCGGCGGCTGGTCGCCGACCATCCATCTGGCCAGCCAGGCCGGCGCCAAGGCGGAATGGAACGCCGCGCGGCAAGCTTTCCTGCCGCCAAAGCCGACACAGAGCTGGATCGGCGCAGGCGCCTTCACCGGAAGCTTCTCGACGGCCGAAGCCATCGCCGAAGGCCGCGCCGCCGGCCTCGCCGCCGCAGGCGGGCAGAGCACACCGTCCATGCTGCCGACCGTCGAAGCAGTGCCTGGCGATCCCGACCCCGCCCCGGTGTTCGAGATCAGGGCCAAGGGCAAGAGCTTTGTCGATTTCCAGCACGACGTCACGGCCGAGGACGTGCGGCTGGCTCACCGGGAAGGCTTTGTCTCGGTCGAGCATCTCAAGCGCTACACCACGCTCGGCATGGCGACCGACCAGGGCAAGAGCTCCAACGTGCCTGGCCTTGCCATCATGGCCGAGGCGCTGGGCAAGCCGATCCCCGAGGTCGGCACGACACGCTTCCGGCCGCCCTTTGCTCCGGTGTCGATCGGCTCGCTGGCTGCCGAGCGTTTTGGCGACCTGAAGCCAGAACGATTGACGCCGATGCATGACTGGCATCTGGCCAATGGCGCGACGATGTATTCCGCCGGCCTCTGGTACCGGCCGATGATCTATGGGCTTTCAGGCGAAACGGTCGAGCAGGCCTATGTGCGCGAAGCCAAGGCGACGCGCGAAAGCGCCGGCATCGTCGATGTCTCGACACTGGGTAAGATCGCGGTGCAAGGCCCTGATGCCGCCGCATTCCTCGACCGCGTCTACACCAACATGTTTTCGACGCTGGCCGTCGGCAAGGCCCGCTACGGGCTGATGCTGCGCGAGGACGGCCTCGCCTTCGACGATGGCACCACCTGGCGGCTCGGCGAGCAGGATTTTCTGATGACCACCACCACGGCCAACGCCGGCAAGGTGATGCAGCATCTGGAATATTTCCTCGACGTGATCTGGCCGGAGCTGAAAGTCCACGTCACCTCGGTGACAGACGAATGGGCAGGTGCCGCGATCGGCGGCCCGAAGGCCAGGCAGATCCTCGCCGCCTGTGTCACCGGCACGTCGGTCGACAACGCCACCTTGCCCTTCATGGGCATCGTGCGCGGCGAAATATCAGGCGTGCCGGTGATGATCTGCCGGCTGTCCTTCTCCGGTGAAATGGCCTTCGAGGTCTATTCCGGCGCCGGCCATGGCACCCATGTCTGGAAAGCGCTTGTCGAAGCCGGCAAGCCGTTCGGGCTGGTCACCTACGGTCTTGAGGCATTGGGCACCATGCGCATCGAAAAGGGCCATGTCACCGGCGCCGAGATCGACGGCCGCACCACGGCGCGCGACCTGCATCTCGACTGGATGCTGTCGAAGAAGAAGCCGTTCATCGGCTCGGCGATGATGGACCGCGAAGGCTTGATCGCATCGGACCGCCTCGAACTGGTCGGCCTGATCGCTCTCGATAACCGGCCGCTCAACGGTGGCGCCCACATCGTCGAGGAGGTTGACGAAGCCAATCCGCACGACTCCATCGGCCATATCACCGCCTGCTGCTATTCGCCGGCGCTCGGCAGACATATCGCGCTGGCGCTGGTCGAGGGCGGCAAGGCACGGCACGGCACGCGCGCCCACGTCTCCGATCCCTTGCGCAACCGGTTCGGACCGGTCGAGATCGTCTCCAACCACTTCTTCGATCCGGACGGGAGCCGCATGCATGGTTGAGCACCAATCCCCGCTTGAGCCGGAATTTCACGTCGGCTCGCACGGCAATTTCGAGCATGGCGTCGAGATCATCCTGACCGAGACGAGGCCGGGCTCGATCGTGCAACTCGCCGCCTGGCCCGGCGAGGAGAAGAGGCTGATCGCAGCCATCCGCACCGTCACCGGGCTGGCGCTTCCCGATGGCGCCGGCGGCGGAGTGAGCGACGGGGTCAAGTCAGTGTTCGGCTTCGCGCCGGGAAAGTTCACCGTTGCCGACGAGGCCGAAGGGCTGGCCGCTGCCTTTGCCAAGGTGGTGACCTCGGCCATCGGCACGGTGACCGATCTCTCGCACGGCCGCACCGCCATCCGCATTGCCGGGCCGAAGGCCGAATGGGTGCTGGCGAAATTCTTCGCCATCGACTTTTCGCTGCCGGCCTTTCCCAATGGCGCCGGCCGCTCGACCGCTCATCACGACGTCTTCGCCCAGATCCAGCGCACCGGCGCCGACCAGTTCGACATCTATGTCTTCCGCTCGTTTGCACGCTCGTTCTGGAAGGCGCTCTGCCACGCCAGCGAGGAAGTCGGCTACGAGGTGCAATAGGCGGCGCCGAAAGGTCGCATCGCTCCTGCTTCTGGCATCAACGCCAGCCGTTTCTGCCGCTAGAGACTCAGGCCGCAGGCGCCCATGGTGCGAAAATGCGGCCGCCCAACCGGCCCAGGGATATGAAATCCCTTCTTCAAGAGTCGGCACATTCGTTTGGTTCGAACATCTCCATGACCGCAGAACTATCCGCCGGCGCCACGGATCGCGCCGATGTGCCGGCCAGAGCCTTGCTCCTGCTGCCGCTGACGGTCGCCTGCGGCGTGTTCATGACCAGCCTCGACCAGAATGTCGTGGTGACCGCGCTGCCGGGCATCAGCGAAAGCCTCGGCCGTCCGCCCAGCCAGCTCGGCCTGCTGATCACCGTCTATGTCGCCAGCCTGATCATCTCGATGCCGCTTGGCGGCTGGGCCGCCGACCGCTTCGGCCTGCGCAACGTCTACTGCTTTGCCTTGCTGGTGTTCGCCGCCTCGTCGGCGCTTTGCGGGCTGTCCGACAACATCTGGACGCTGGTTGGTGCGCGTGCGTTGCAAGGCTTCGGCGGCGCCTTGATGGGCACACTAGGCCAGGTCGTCATCCTGTCGACTTTTCCGCGCAGCCGAACGCTCAAGATCAACATGTACATCTCGCTGGCCGGCCAGTCCGGACCGTTGGTCGGTCCGCTCGTCGGCGGTGCGCTGACCACCTACATTTCCTGGCGCTGGATCTTCTTCATCAACGTGCCGTTCGCGCTGGCGGCGGCAATTCTTGCCGCCTCGCTGTTTCCGACGATGACCAAGCCCGTGCGCACGCCGTTCGATTTTCCGGGCTTCCTGCTGGTCGGCAGCGGCATGGTCCTGCTGGTCTTCGGCATGGATTCGCTTGCCGCCAAGGACGCCGCGGGCGGCATCATCGCCGGCGAACTGGCGCTGGCGCTCGTCATCCTGACCATCGCCTCGTTCTACTGCCTGCGCGTGCGCAATCCGCTGCTCGATCTCAAGCTGTTGCGCATCCGTACCTTCCGCATTTCGTTCCTCACCGGCGGCGGGCTGGACACGATCGGCCTTAGCTCGGTCGTCTTCCTGCTGCCGCTGATGTTCCAGCTCGGCTTCGGCATGAGCGCGGTGCAGGCGGGATCGCTGACCTTCGTAGCCGCGGTCGGCTCGGTGGCCATGCGGTTCTTCATGCCGCGTGTCCTCAACCGTTTCGGCTTTCGCCGCGTGCTGGTCTACAACACGCCCATCGTCGCCGCCCTGGTTGCCGGCTTCGCGCTGATGCAGGCGACGACGCCGGTGTGGATCGTGCTCACTTACATCTTCGTCTTCGGCGTCTTCCGCTCCGCGCAATGGGCCTCGACCGGCAACCTCGCCTATTCCGACATCGCGCCCGAGCAGCTCGCCCGTTTCAGCGCGCTCTATTACATATTATGGCAGCTGGCGGTGGCGATCAGCGTCGGCCTGGCCGCCGCGGCATTGTCGTTTCTGGCGGGCGGCGGCCCCGCCGTCGCCGACGATTTCCGCATCCTGTTCGTGATCGAGGGCATCATCACGCTCTGCGCGCTGCTCGCCTATCTCAAGCTGACACCCCAGGACGGCGCCCATGTCAGCGGCCACGGCGCACAGATGAACACGGAATGAGGCCGGCTGGCTTATTCGCTGAACGTCACCCACTCTTGCAGCGGCACGCGGTCGGTGCGGAAGGCGTTTTCAGGTTTTGACGTATCTTCATAACCAAGCGCCATGCCGCAGACGACGATCTCCTCGTCCGGAATGTCGAGCACCGGCCTGATCTGCCGGTGATAGGGCGCGAACGCCGCCTGCGGACAGGTGTGCAGACCCCTGCCTCTAGCTGCGACCATGATGTTCTGCAGGAACATGCCGTAATCGATCCATGAACCCTGGTTGAGGCGGCGATCGATGGTGAAGATCATGCCGACCGGCGCGTCGAAGAAGACGAAGTTGCGGTCGTGCTGGGCGCGCATCTTGTCGACCTCGCGGCGACCGATGCCGAGCGCGCCATAGAGGCCGAAACCGTTGGCGCGGCGTCGCGTCAGATACGGCTCGAAGAACTGCGTGGGATAATACCGGTACTCGTCCCAATCGGCTTTTTCGGCGCGAATGCCGGAATTGAGAATGGCGTCCGATATGCGCTGCTTGCTCTCGCCCTTGGTGACATAGACCTTCCATGGCTGCATGTTGGTGCCGGATGGGGCGCGCGCCGCAACCGCCAGAATGGCGCGGATGGTGTCGTCTTCGACCATGTCGGGCAGGAATGCGCGCACCGAACGGCGCGACAGGATCGCCTCGTCGACAATCTCGGCGTCGCCCTCGATTCGGGGGTTATTTTCCAGCATGGGCCGTCCCTTACCCTTTGTCTCGATCGGACGTCCCCACTCGCCGCTCTCGGCGGAGCCTTTGCATGAACCGTCAAAATCGCGCAAGCAAATCTTGTGCATCCGTGAAAATCTGCTTGATTTTTTCATGAGCTTGATTTCTCATGAAATTTGTCGGTGATTTTTCATAAAGAGAGCGTTTTGCCTTCGACTACCGCAAGAACATTGCAGGGACCTGACGAACGCGTGCTGGCCGGCGACATCAGGGCCCTGCGCAAGGCGCGCGGGCTGACGCTCGCCGAGATCGGCCTGAAGCTAGGCCGTTCGGTCGGCTGGGTCAGCCAGGTCGAGCGTGGCCTGTCGACGCCGTCGCTCGGTGACCTCAGAGCCTTCGCCGAACTGTTCGGCGTGCCGATCAGCCTGTTCTTCAGCCATGACGTACCTGTCGAAAGCGAGCGCGGCGTGGTCGTGCGCGCCGGCAGGCGCCGCACGCTTGGCACAAGCGAATCCGGCCTGGTGGAGGAGCTTCTGTCGCCCGATCTCGGCGGTAGCTTCGAGATGGTGCGTTCGGTCTTCGCGCCGGGCGCGGAACTGAAGGCCGAGGCGCAGCGGCCGACCGAGGAAGCCGGATACGTCGCGTCCGGACTGTTCGACATCGAGATCGGAGGTGTCTGGCATCGGCTTGGCGAGGGCGACTCCTTTCGCTTCGAAGGCAAGCCCTACCGCTGGCGCAATCCGGGTGCCGAGCCGGCAATTGTCATCTGGGTGGTTTCACCACCCGTCTATTGAGTTCAAGTTTGGAGAAGAACATGGCGGGTTTGCCGAGCACGGCGCGCGTGGTGATCATCGGAGGCGGCGCCGTCGGCACCTCCGCGCTCTATCATCTCGCCAAGGCGGGCTGGACCGACTGCGTGCTGCTCGAGAAGAACGAGCTGACCTCCGGCTCGACCTGGCATGCCGCCGGCAACGTGCCGACCTTCTCCTCGTCCTGGTCGCTGATGAACATGCAGCGCTATTCGACCGAGCTTTATCGCGGGCTGGCCGACGCGGTCGACTACCCCATGAACTATCACGTCACCGGCTCGCTTCGCCTTGCCCACTCGCTCGAGCGCATGCAGGAATTCCAGCGCGCCAAGGGCATGGGCCTCTACCAGGGTATGGACATAGACATTGTCGGTGTCGACGAGATCCAGCGTCGCTATCCCTTCATCGAGACGCATGAGCTGAAAGGCGCGCTCTACGACCCGAGCGACGGCGACATCGATCCGGCGCAACTCACCCAGGCGCTGGCCAAGGGTGCGCGCGACATGGGCGCGAAGATCATCCGCTTCTGCCCGGTCACAGGCGTGCGCCGCGAGAACGACGACTGGGTGGTCGAGACGGCACAGGGTGAGATCCGCTGCGAGATCGTCGTCAATGCCGCCGGCTACCGCGCCGCCGAAGTCGGCCGGATGTTCGGCCGCGACGTGCCGATGATGGTGATGAGCCATCAGTACATTCTGTTCGAGGAGATCCCCGAACTCGCGGCATGGTCGAAGGAACAAGGCAAGAAGCTGCCGCTGCTGCGCGACGTCGACACCTCCTACTATCTGCGCCAGGAGAAGAACGGCATGAATCTCGGCCCCTATGAGCGCAATTGCCGCGCGCATTGGGCCAGCCACAATGACCCGATGCCGGAGGACTTTTCCTTCCAGCTGTTCCCCGATGATCTCGACCGGCTGGAACATTATCTGGCCGACGCCGTCGCCCGCGTGCCGATCCTTGGCACGGCCGGCCTGTCCAAGGTGATCAACGGGCCGATCCCCTATACGCCGGACGGCAATCCGCTGATCGGCCCGATGCCCGGCGTTCCCAATGCCTTCGAGGCCTGCGTCTTCACCTTCGGCATTGCCCAGGGTGGCGGCGCCGGCAAGGTGCTGGCCGAATGGGTGACCGAGGGCCGGACCGAATGGGACATGTGGTCGTGCGACCCGCGCCGCTTCACTTCCTATGCCGCGGCGCCGGACTATTGCGTCGCCAAGGGCATGGAGATCTACGGCAACGAATACGCCATCCAGTTCCCGCGCCATGCCTGGCCGGAGGGCCGCGACCGCAAGCTGTCGCCGATCCACGATCGCATCAAGGCGCTCGGAGGCCGCTTCGACGCCTATAATGGCTGGGAGCGTGCCACCTGGTACGCGCAGGACGGCGATGACATCTCCGAGGAAGCCACGCTGACCTTTCGCCGCGACGGGCCATGGCAGCATCGTGTGCGCGAAGAATGCCTGGCCGTGCGTGACGCTGCCGGCATTTTGGACCTGCCTGGGTTCTCGCGCTTCAATCTCGATGGTCCAGGTGCCGCCGAATGGCTGAGCCTGCAGGTCACCGGACTGGTGCCGAAGCCAGGCCGCATCGGTCTCGTCTATTTCGCCGACGACAAGGGCCGCATCGTCACCGAAATGTCCGTCGTGCGTCACGACGAGAACCTGATGACGCTGATCACCGCGGCGGTCGCGCAGTGGCATGATTTCGAATGGCTGAAGTCGCGCATGCCCAAGGACGCACCGTTCAAGCTGATCGACCGGACCGAAGAATTCTCGACCCAGATCCTGGCCGGCCCGAACTCGCGAAAAATCCTCGCCGATGTCTGCGAAGCCGACCTCACTCTGCCATGGCTGACGCATCAGGAGACGAAGATCGCCGGCCGCTGGGCCAAACTGGTGCGCGTCTCCTTCGCCGGCGAACTCGGCTGGGAAATCCACACCAGGATCGACGACACCGCCGCCATCTTCGATGCCGTCTGCGCCGCAGGCCAGCAGCACGGGCTGAAGCCTTTCGGCATGTACGCGCTGGATTCGCTCCGGCTTGAGAAAGGCTACCGCACCTGGAAGGGCGACCTGTCGACCGACTATTCGATCCTGCAGGGCGGGCTCGAACGCTTCGTCAAATGGGACAAGCCCGACTTCCGTGGCAAGGCGGCACTGCTGAACGAAAAGCAGCAAGGCGTGAAGAAGCGCTTCGTCACGCTGGTGGTGGAAAACCCCGGCGATTGCGACGCTCCGCCAGTTTCTACACTCTGGCATGACGGCAAGATCGTCGGCGAGACGACGTCCGGCGGCTGGGGCCATCGCATCGACAAGTCGATCGCGCTCGGCATGCTGCGCGCCGACCTGGCCAAACCAGGTACATCAGTCGAGGTCGAAATCTTCGGTGACCGCTTTCAGGCAATCGTGCAGAAGGATGAACCGCTGTGGGATCCGAAGAACGAAAGGCTGCGCGCATGAAGAAAATCATCCTCACCGATGGCGGCATGGGCCAGGAACTGGTCCGCCGCAGCCAATCCGAGCCGACGCCGCTATGGTCGGCCAGGGTGCTGATCGACGAACCGGATCTGGTGCGCGACCTGCACGCGGAATTCATCCGTGCCGGCGCACGTGTCATCACCATCAACACCTATTCTGCGACACCCGAACGCCTGGCGCGCGAAGGTGCGGAAGACCTATTCAAGCCATTGCAGAAGCGCGGCATCGAATTGGCCAGGCAGGCCCGCGACGAGGCCGGCGATGCAGCCATCGCCGGTTGCCTGTCGCCGCTTTTCGGCAGCTATGCACCGGCACTGACCATTTCCTTCGAGGAGACGCTCGAGATTTACCGCCGCATCGTTGCCGAGCAGGCCGATGGCGTCGACCTGTTCCTGTGTGAAACCATGGCGTCGGCGGACGAAGCCCGCGCAGCGGTGACCGCTGCATCGGAAAGCGGCAAGCCGGTATGGGTATCGTGGACGCTGGCTGACCACGGCAAGCCGCGGCTGCGCAGCGGCGAAGCCATTGCCACCGCGGCAAGCGCGCTCGACGGCCTGGCAGTCGCAGCGCGGCTGGTCAATTGCTGCCGGCCGGAAGCAATCGCCGCGGCTTTGCCTGAACTGATCGGCCTCGGCGGCCCGGTCGGCGCATATGCCAATGGCTTCACGTCAACCGAAGCACTTAAGCACGGCGGCACCGTCGATGTGCTGCACGCTCGTCACGACCTTGGCCCGGATGCCTATGCAGACCAGGCGATCGGCTGGGTGGAGGCTGGCGCAAGCATCGTTGGCGGCTGCTGCGAAGTCGGACCACCGCACATCGCCGCCCTGCGCGACCGGCTCGAACAGGCCGGCTACGAAATTTCGGGAGTTTTGCATGCCTAGACCATCATCGCGCATTTCCGGCATCGTGCCTTCGGGCAAGGACGGCTGGGAAGTCCATTTCGCCGCCTGGACGCGCAAGGAGGCCGGCGAAGACATCATCATGCTGTCGGTTGGCGACCATGATTTCGACACGCCTTCGCAGACCATTGAAGCCTGTGTGACCGCGGTTCGCGGCAGCAATCATCACTACACCCCGCTTCCCGGCTTGCCGCGCCTGCGCAAGGCGATGGCCGCAGCCTCGAGCGCCTGCACCGGCGTCGAGACATCGCCGGATCAGGTGATCGCCACGCCGGGCGGCCAGGCCGCACTCTACGCGGCCGTGCAGGGCGTGCTCGACCAGGGCGATCACGCCATCGTCGTGGCACCCTATTATGCCACCTATCCCAACACGTTCAGCGCCGCTGGCGCTGATTTCACCGTCGTCGAGACACCGGCCGAGGATGGCTTCCAGCCGCGAGCCGACATGATCCGCGCGGCAATCCGGCCGAACACGCGCGCCATCCTGATCAACACGCCGAACAATCCGACCGGTGCGGTCTATTCGCGCGAGCGGCTGGAACAGTTGGCAGAAGTCTGCCGGGAGCACGACCTCTGGCTGCTGTCGGACGAAGTCTACTGGACGCTCGGCGGCGGCGAGCACGTCTCGCCGCGCTCGCTGCCAGGAATGGCCGAGCGCACGCTGGTCATCAATTCGATGTCCAAGAGCCACGGCATGACCGGTTGGCGCATGGGCTGGCTGACGGGACCGGAGCAGATGATCACGCTCATGATCAATCTCAATCTGGTGACGACCTACGGCCTGCCGGCCTTCATCTCGATCGCTTGTTCCGAGGCGCTGGAGAACCGTTACGGCGTCAAGGAGATCGCCGAACGCTACGCGGCACGCCGCACCGTCTTGCTCGACGCCGTGCGGGGCATGAACGATGTCACCGTGCGCGGTTCGGAGGGCGGCATGTATGTCATGCTCGACATCTCGGCCGTCGAGCCGGACGACGAGAAATTCGCCTGGGCCCTGCTCGACAAGGAAAAGGTTGGCGTGATGCCCGGCTCCAGCTTCGGCGAGGCGGCCGCCGGCCACATTCGCATCAGCCTCTGCCAGCCCGAACCCGTGCTGCAGGAAGCTGCACTTCGTCTGCGCCGCTTTGCTTCCAGCTACCGTTGCGAGGCAGCATGATCGCCAAGGCAGTTCCCGCCAAAGCAAGAGCGGTCATCATCGGCGGCGGCGTTTCCGGCTGCTCGGTCGCCTATCACCTGGCCAAGCTCGGCTGGACCGATATCGTGCTTCTCGAACGCAAGCAGCTGACGTCGGGCACGACATGGCATGCCGCCGGCCTGATCGGCCAGCTGCGCGGTTCGCAGAACATGACGCGGCTGGCGAAATATTCCGCCGACCTCTACGTCAAGCTGGAAGCAGAGACCGAAGTCGGCACCGGCATGCGCCAGGTCGGTTCGATCACCGTGGCGCTGACCGAGGAGCGCAAGCACGAGATCTACAGGCAAGCGTCGCTGGCGCGTGCCTTCGATGTCGACGTGCGCGAGATTTCGCCCAGGGAAGTCAGCGAGATGTACCCGCATCTCAATGTTTCCGATGTCGTCGGCGCCGTGCATCTGCCGCTCGACGGCCAGTGCGACCCCGCCAACATCGCCATGGCACTGGCCAAGGGCGCGCGCCAGCGCGGTGCGACCATCGTCGAGAACGTCAAGGTCACCAAGGTCCACAGCAAGGCCGGCCGCGTCACGGGCGTGTCCTGGACACAAGGCGAAGAGCAAGGCACGATCGAGGCCGACATCGTCGTCAACTGCGCCGGCATGTGGGCGCGCGAACTGGGAGCGCAGAACGGCGTCACCATCCCGCTGCACGCTTGCGAGCATTTTTACCTCGTCACCGAGCCGATCCCCGGCCTCACCCGCCTGCCGGTGCTGCGTGTGCCCGACGAGTGTGCCTACTACAAGGAGGACGCCGGCAAGATGATGCTGGGCGCTTTCGAGCCGGTGGCAAAGCCCTGGGGCATGGACGGCATCCGTGAAGATTTCTGCTTCGACCAACTGCCGGAGGATATGGAGCATTTCGAGCCGATCCTCGAAATGGGCGTCAACCGCATGCCGATGCTGGCGACCGCCGGCATCCACACCTTCTTCAATGGTCCCGAGAGTTTTACGCCCGACGACCGCTACTATCTCGGCGAGGCGCCGGAACTGTCCGGCTACTGGATGGCGACCGGCTACAATTCGATCGGCATCGTCTCCTCCGGTGGCGCCGGCATGGCGCTGGCGCAGTGGATCAATGACGGCGAAGCCCCCTTCGACCTGTGGGAAGTAGACATCCGCCGCGCCCAGCCGTTCCAGAAGAACCGCCGCTATTTGAAGGAGCGCGTCTCTGAAACGCTTGGTCTGCTCTATGCCGATCATTTCCCCTATCGTCAGATGGCGACGTCGCGCAATGTCAGGCGCTCGCCGCTGCACGAGCATCTGAAGGCGCGCGGCGCTGTCTTCGGCGAAGTCGCCGGCTGGGAGCGCGCCAACTGGTTCGCCCGCGAGGGCCAGGAGCGCGAATACCGCTATTCCTGGAAGCGCCAGAACTGGTTCGACAATCAGCGCAAGGAACACCTTGCGGTCAGGAATGGCGTCGGCCTGTTCGACATGACCTCGTTCGGCAAGATCCGTGTCGAGGGCCGCGACGCCTGTGCTTTCCTGCAAAGACTATGCGCCAACGACATGGATGTCGCGCCGGGCAAGATCGTCTACACCCAGATGCTCAACCAGCGCGGCGGCATCGAGAGTGACCTGACGGTCTCGCGGTTGTCCGAGACGGCGTTCTTCCTCGTCGTCCCAGGCGCCACGCTGCAGCGCGATCTGGCTTGGCTGCGCAAGCACGTCGCCGACGAGTTCGTCGTCGTCACCGACGTAACGGCGGCCGAAAGCGTGCTCTGCCTGATGGGCCCGGACGCGAGAAAGCTGATCCAGAAGGTCAGCCCGAACGATTTCTCCAATGAGAAAAATCCGTTCGGCACGTATCAGGAGATCGAAATCGGCATGGGCCTGGCTCGCGCCCACCGCGTCACCTATGTCGGCGAACTCGGCTGGGAGCTCTATGTCTCGACCGACCAGGCGGCCCATGTCTTCGAGGTGGTCGAGGAGGCAGGTGTGGATGTCGGCCTGAAACTCTGCGGCCTGCACACGCTGGATTCCTGCCGCATCGAAAAAGCGTTCCGGCATTTCGGCCATGACATCACCGACGAGGACAATGTGCTGGAAGCCGGCCTCGGCTTCGCGGTGAAGACCGCCAAGGGCGACTTCATCGGCCGTGACGCGGTGCTGCGCAAGAAGGAAGCCGGCCTGTCACGCCGGCTCGTACAGTTCCGGCTGAAGGATCCGGAACCCCTGCTCTTCCATAACGAGGCGATCCTGCGCGACGGTAAGATCGTTGGTCCGATAACGTCTGGCAATTACGGCCATCACCTCGGCGGCGCCGTCGGGCTGGGCTATGTGCCTTGCGAGGGCGAGAGCGAGGCGGATGTGCTGGCGTCGTCCTATGAGATCGAAATCGCCGGCGAGCGTTTTGCGGCGGAAGCCTCGCTGAAGCCGATGTACGATCCGAAATCGGAGCGGACGAGGATGTAGTGCCTTCTCGCCTCCCCCTTTGTGGGGGGGAAGGAAGGGAAAGTCGCCCTCTCAAAACCTTTCCAGCTTCCCTCGCACCTTCGCCAGAAACGCCGCCCTTGTCGCCGGCGTCGAGGCATCCATCAAATAGTGCGCCAGGAAAAACGTCCGGCAGCGCGTGGCGCACAGCGCCCGCATGCCGCGCAGCAGGGTCTTGCGTCCCGGCTGGCCGACGACGACGCTCCACCAGGTCGGCGCGCCGCAGGTGGTGATGACGCCGACCTTGGTTACATGCGTCATCAGCGACTTGATCCGTCCCTTGCCGGTCGGCAGCTTGAAGGCGACGTCCGTCGCCCACACCCGGTCGAGCCAGCCCTTCAGCATCGCCGGCAGTCCGTACCACCAGGTCGGATAGACGAACAGGATCGCTTCGGCCCAGTTGAGCAGTTCGAAATGCGGCTTCAGTGCCGGGTCCTGCGGCGCCTGGTCATTGTAGGAGCGCCGCTCGTCGCAGCCCATCACCGGGTCGAATTTCTCCGCATAGAGGTCGAGCAGCCGCACCTCCCAGCCTCGTCGCATCAGCACGTCGATGGCAGTGTCGCGGATGGCGGCGCAAAAGCTCTCGGGTACCGGATGGCAGTAGACCACCAGTGCGCGCATCAGAACTCATCCATGCGGGCCGCGACCTTGGTCGTGAAAGCCTTGCGCGAGCCGTCGGTAGACAGGTTCATCGCGTAGTGCGCGAGGTAGGTCACCGGCGCGCCCGGTTTGACGGTGGCGCGCAGCATCCGCTTGATCAGCCTGCGCGGCGGATCGCCCATCAGCAGGGCGCGGAACCGGCTGCCGCCGTAGGTGGTCACCGCCGCAACCTTGCGAATGTTGTGCAGCGACGGCTGCGCCTTGCCGTCGACCAATTTGAACGACACGCCGGGCAAGAACACGCGATCGAAAAAGCCTTTCAGGATCGCTGGAAAGCCATAGTTCCAGACGGGATAGGAAAGCACCAGCGCATCGGCGCGCAGCAGGCGCTCGACATAAGGCGCGACAGCGTCGGCGGGGCCACGTGGGTTGTGGTAGTCCAGCCGCTCCTGGCGCGTCAGTCGCGGATCGAAACCCTCGGCATAGAGATCGCAGTCGTCGACCGTATGGCCCGCCGCCGTCAGGCGCTCGACGATCATCCGGTGCAGGCCGGCATTGAAGCTGGTCTCGACCGGATGGGCGTAGAGGACGAGGATGTTCATCATCCTACCTTCTGCAGCCCCCTGAACAAAAAAGTCCGCCCGGAACGGTAGTCGTAGTCCGGGTTCTCCCAGGCGATCATCTTGCCGGGGTTGAGGAGCCCTTGCGGATCGGTCTGGCGCTTGAAGGCGAGTTGCACCGCGTCGGTCTGCTTCATGCCGCCCTCTTCCAGCGTGTAGCGATGCGGGTTGAAGATCGGGCAACCGTTCGCTTCATGCAGGCGCACGATCTCGTCGAGCCGCGCTTCGGTCGTGAACTTGACCAGCGGCAGGCCGAAGCAGGTAATGTTGCCGTCCAGCCGCACGAATTCGAGATGCGAGAAAACCTCGCCCGGAAACATCGCATCCATCTTCTCGACAAGCGCCAGCTGGTTGGGAAAGGGATAGAGCGACTGCAGATAGGTGATCGAAGGGTCGACGCGCAGCGCCCTCAGCGTGGTGTGGTTCCAAGCCAATTCATAGGCCGGCGGCAGGCCTTTTTTCTCATCCGGCGTCGCCGTGGCCGCATTGTAGATCACCTCGCCGCCGGCACGCCGGGTGAAGGCAAGAAAAGCGTCCAGCCCATGCTGCGCCACCATGACGACGCAAATGCTCTGCCCGTCGCTCAGGAATTTCTGGTGCCGCTTGAAATAGAGCTGCGGCACGGGTGCCGCTATCGGCGTGATCAGCTTGGTCAGGATGCCATCCTGACAGGCCAGCGCATTGCCATAGCGGGCCGCATCCATGAAAGCGTCGAAGCCGACAATGACGTCGATCCAGTCATACGCCGCGGTCAGCGGCATCTCGACTTCCGATATGATGCCGTTGGTGCCGTAGGCATGGGTCACCTTGTGCAGATCCGCGCCGGTGAGCTCGAGCGCTTTCGGCTCGGCCTCCATGGTCACCACGCGCAGCCGAAGCACATTGCCGAAATCGCGCAACCCGCCGAAATTGATCGAGCCGATGCCGCCCGAACCGCCGGCGATGAAGCCGCCAATCGAGGCTGTGTTGTAGGTGGAGGGCGATAGCCGCAGTTCCTGCCCGGAATGCGCCCGCGTTGCCTTGTCGATATCGGCCAGGATCGCCCCCGGCCCGGTCACGACGCGACCCGGAGCGATCGACTTGATCTCGTTCATCTCGGCAAGGTTGAGCACGACGCCGCCGGAGAGCGGCATCGCCTGGCCGTAATTACCGGTGCCGCTGCCGCGCGGTGTCACCGGCACGCCATGACGATGACTGGCGGCAAGCACGCGGATCAGTTCGGCCTCGTTCTTCGGCGTCACGATCAGGTCGCCGGTGACATGGTCGAGCTGCTGCTTCAGCACCGGGCTGTACCAGTAGAAGTCACGGCTCTTCTGCTGGACGATGGCCGGATTGTCGTCGACCTTCAGGCCTTCGAGATCGCGTTTGAGCGCCGAAACATCCATCATTCCACCATCAGTTCGTCGAGTTCGGCATAATCTGGCAATTGGCGGTCGATCGCCTTGCCGCCGCGCACCACGATGCGATCCGATTCGGGCCGCGACAGCAATTCCGTCCAGCTTCGGCCTTTGAACACGATGAAATCGGCATCACCGCCGGCAGCCAGCGTGCCGAAGCCATCAAACCGCATCACCTTGGCCGGCGTCGCGGTGACCGCTTGCGGCCAGTCGGCGACCGGATGATCGAAATGCAGGATGCGCGTCGCCATGCGGTAGACCTCCAGCATGTCGAGATCGCCATAGGCATAGAAGGGATCACGCGTGTTGTCGGAAGCAACCGCCACCGGAATGCCCCTCGCCTTCATCTCGTGCAGCAGCGTCACGCCACGCCAGCGTGGCGTGGTGCCGTCGGCGCGCCGGTCCTGCAGATAGAGATTGCACATCGGCAGCGAGACGACGGCGAGCCCCGCTTTCGCCACCTTGTCCAGCGTGTCGAGCACGTCGAGATCCGGCTGGCGCGCCAGCGAGCAGCAATGGCCGACGAGGATCTTTCCTTCGAAACCGTTCCACAGAGCGGCCTCGGCGATCTTCTTCAGCGATATGGCGGAAATGTCGTTGGTCTCGTCGGCATGGAAATCGAGATCGAGGCCATGCTTGATGGCCTGCGCGAAGACGTGATCGAGCAGCTCTTCGAGGTCCGGCGCCATATAGGTGACGACACCGAGCACGCCCTTTGCCGCGGCAACCCTCTTTGCCAGCCTGTCGAACCACTTTTTGTTGCGCACGCCTTCGACGCCGAGCAGGCAGGCGCCCTGCAACTCGATGCGGCCGCGCCATTCCTCGCGCATCGCCTCGAACGCCGGCCAGGAGATTTCCTCCTGCGGCGCGACGCTGTCGATGTGGGTGCGCAGCGCCCTTGTGCCATGGGCGTAGGCGCAGCGCAGCGAGAAATCCATCCGCCGCGCCAAATCCTCGGCGCTCCAGCGTGCCACACGATCGGCATCGGCGGCATTCAGCGCGCCCATGAACGTGCCGTCGGGATTGGGCTTTCGCGGCCAGATATGGCCCTTGTCGATATGCGTGTGGCAGTCGACGAAGCACGGCAGCACGATGCGACCGCCGAGATCGACGGCGTCGGCAGACGCTTTCAATCGGCCATGCGCGGCGATGTTGGAAATCTTGCCGTCGGCGACAGTGACGTCGGCAAGCGCGAAGCCATCGCTATCGGGGACAGCAGCGAGCCCCGGTGTCAGGGACGCGTGAAGCCTGACGTTGGTAAGCCGGTATGAACCAGTGTTGGGAATCAAGGCCTAGCGCTCCTGCTTCAGCGCGCTTTCATGCCAGCGCCGCAAGATGAGATGCGATATCAGCGACAGCACGAGGAAGATTAAAATGCCGGTCAGCGAGATCAGGAACAGCGCCGCGAACAGCCGCGGCGCGTTGAGCCGGTAGCCGGCCTCGATGATGCGCGAGGCAAGGCCGGACGACTGGCCGGTGGTACCGGCGACGAACTCGGCCACCACGGCGCCGATCAGCGACAGGCCGCCGGCGATCTTCAACCCGCCGAGGAAATAGGGCATCGCCGCCGGCAGCCTGAGATAGCGCAATTGCTGCCATCGCGTCGCGCCGTTGAGCTTGAACATGTCGCGCAGATTGCGGTCGACGGAGTTGAGGCCAAGCGTGGTGTTGGACAGGATCGGAAAGAAGGCGACGATCCAGGCGCACAGCAGAAGCTTGGTCGTCTGGTCGTTCACATAGATGTTGATCAGCGGAAAGATCGCCACGATCGGCGTCACCTGCAGCACGATGGCGAAGGGGAAGAACGACATCTCGACCCATTTCGACTGCGCGAACAGCACCGCCAGCCCGACCCCGCCTATGACCGCCAGAGCCAAGCTGAGAAAGGTGATGCGCAAGGTGACCAGCAGCGAGGAAAACAGCAGGCCGGCATCGTTGTAGAGCGTCCACAGCACCACGCCGGGACGCGGCAGGATGTATTGCGGGATCTCGTTCCACACGCAGATGCGATCCCACAGCCAGATCGCCAGGATCATGATCGCCAGCGGCAGCACCCAGCGGCCGATCCGTTCGAACCGCGCCTGGCGCACGCGGCGTGCTTCCTCGGGATCGAGTTGGAGCATCCGCTCGTCAATGGCCGTCATAATGCGCGCCTGCTGTTGAGTTGATGGCCTTGACCAGCACGTCGGAGGCCTGACGGCACAGTGCCGCATAGTCTGGCGAGGTGCGAAACGCCTCGTCGCGCGGATAGGAGGCCTCGATGGCGAGTTCGTCGAACACCCTGCCCGGCCGCGCCGCCATGACGACGACGCGGTTGGACAGGAACACGCTTTCGAAGACACTGTGGGTGACGAAGACGACGGTGAACCGTTCGTCCTGCCACAGTTCCAGGAGATCGTTGTTGAGCTTGAAGCGGGTGATCTCGTCGAGTGCCGCGAACGGTTCGTCCATCAGCAGTACGCGCGGTTTGGTCACCATGGCGCGCGCTATGGATACGCGCATCTTCATGCCGCCTGACAGTTCGCGCGGCACTGCGTCTTCGAAACCGGTCAGGTGAACCCGCGCCAACATCTCCGTTATCGTCGGTGTCGCCTTGGCGCGCGAAATGCCTTTCAGCCGAAGCGGTAGCCAGACATTGTCGAAAACATTGGCCCAAGGCAGCAGCGTCGGCTCCTGGAAGACGAAGCCGATGTTCGAGCGGTCGAGCGAGCCGCCACCGCGCCAATCGAGCACGCCGGAAGTTGGCGTCGACAGGCCGGCGATCAGCCGCAGCGCCGTCGACTTGCCGCAACCCGACGGCCCGAGCAGGCTGACGAAATCGCCTTCCCGGATGGTCAGGTCGACGTCGCTGAGCGCCGTCACGCCGTTGGAGAACACCTTGCCGACGCCCTTCAGCGCCAGGAGCGTCGGGGCCGCACCCGACGCAGCCGGCGCTTGCGCCACTTTTTCCCTTATCATTCCGGGGCGGCCTATTTCTTCAGCTCGAGCCCGACGCCTTTGTTGATGAAGGTCAGCGTGTAGGCCTTCTTGATGTCGATGCCGGCTGGCGTGACCTTGGCCTTTACCATCTTGTCGTAGAAACTCTTGATCCGCGCGTCGGTCATGGCGCCAATGCCGAGCTTTTCGGTGTCGCCGGAATCGGCCAGGCCGAACTTCTTCATCTGCTCGATCGAGAACGCGATCTGCTCGTCGCTCATGTCGGGATTGTCTTTCTTGATCATGTCGTTGGCGGCTTTGTTGTCGCCGTAGAGATATTTGTACCAGCCCTTGGCCGAGCCATCGACGAAGCACTGGACCACCTCCGGCTTCTTGTCGATCGTGTCCTGCATCACCTCGATCGTCGTCGAATAAGTGTCCCAGCCATAGTCGGCGAGCAGGAACTGGTTCGGCACGAAGCCGCCTTCCTTCTGGACCGCGAACGGCTCTGAGGTGACGTAGCCCTGCTGGATCGACTTCTTGTTGGCGAGGAAGGGAGCGGTGTTGTAGGTGTAGGGCGCGCGTTTGGAGGCGTCGAAGCCGAGTTCGATGACCATCCACTGGAAGAAGGTCTGCACGCCCTCGTCGCCCAATATGTACTGGTCGGCGTTCTTCAGGTCCTCCCATTTGTCGAGCCCCTCGCCGGGGTGGGACATGATGACCTGCGGGTCCTTCTGGAAATCCGCCGCCACCACGCGCATCGGTATGCCTTGCTGGACCGCATCGAAGGCCGACAGCAGATTGCCGCCCATGTAGAAATCGATCTTGCCGGCCAGCAGCATCGGCCGGCCGCTGACTTGCGGACCGCCCTGCATGATGGTGACGTCGAGGCCACAGGCGGCGTAGGTGCCGTCCGCCACGGACTGGTAATATCCGCCATGTTCCGGCTCGGCCAACCAGTTGGTGCCGAAGGTGACTTTCTCATTCGCAGCCGCACCCAGCGTGCTGGCTGCAAGCAGGGCCACAACCGCCACCGAGATCTTCTGTTTTCCGTACATCGACACCACCCTCTGTTTGCTCCGGCGCGCCACGCGCCAGGCTCGACACCAAAGATTCAAGAAGCAAGACACATGCCACCGGCGTCTGGCGCCGGGACCGCCCGCTTGAAAGACGTTGCCATGCCAAGCGCGAACGGGTCATGCTGTACGGAAGGCATCGTGCCTATTTTTTGAACGGCTGTCCACAATCGCCCGGGCAACATGCACCGCCATCTTGAAGGTGTAATGAGTCCGGCTTTAGGTGGCGGCATCCAGGAGATTGCCATGTTCAAATTCCTCACCCCGAAGTCCATCAAGCCGCCCTTTGCCCGCTATAGTCACGGCGTCGAGGTGCCGGCCGGCAAGCGGCTTGTGCTGTGCTCGGGCCAGGTCGCCATCACCGCCGACGACCTGATTCCCGAAGACGCCGGAGCGCAGGCCGAACTCTGCTTTCAAAACATCGCGGCGGTTCTCGGCGAAGCCGGCCTGGGTCTCAGGGATATCGTGCGCATCAACGCCTATGTCACCGACCGCGCGCATCTGCGGCCCTATATGGACGTCCGCGACCGGCTGTTTTCGAGCCCCGCGCCAGCGTCGACATTGATGATCGTTTCCGGCTTTGCCCGGCCCGAATTCAAGGTCGAAATCGAGGCCATCGCGGCGGGGTGATCGACAGGCCGCCCGTCCCGCGCTAGGTCTGCCTGACCATTGAAGAGGCATGACATGACCGTACCCAAAAGACGCGTGTGGTGGGGCGACTACCGGACCACCGAATACGCCTCGATCGATCCCGAGGCGACCATCGCCGTGCTGCCAGTGGCGGCGATCGAGCAGCATGGGCCGCATCTGCCTGTTTCGACCGACACGTCGATCATGAACGGCATGCTCGACACGGTCATTTCGCGCCTGCCCGACGATCTCGACATCCGCATCCTGCCGGTGCAGGCCGTGGGCAAGTCCAACGAACACCTGCATGCGCCGGGTACCCTCACTCTGCCGGCAACCACGCTGATCGAAGCCTGGACCGAGCTTGGCCTGTCGATCGCGCGCGCCGGTGTGCGCAAGCTGATCGTGGTCAATTCGCATGGCGGCAACGAGGAGATCATGGGCATCGTCACGCGCGAATTGCGCGTGCGCGAAAAGATGCTGGCGGTGAAGACCAGCTGGCAGCGTTTTGGTCGTCCGGCCGGCATGTATACCGAACTGGAGGACCGTCACGGCATCCATGGCGGCGATGTCGAGACCTCGCTGATGCTGCATTTCCGGCCGGACCTCGTGGACATGGGCAAATCAGACAGTTTCGTTTCCAATGTCGCCAAGGCCGAAAAGGAATTTTCGCTGCTGCGCCACACCGGCACCCACGCCTTCGCCTGGATCGCCAGCGATCTCAACCCGAACGGCGTCGTCGGCGACGCCAGCATCGCGACGGCGGAGAAGGGCCGGCTGACGGCAGAATATCAGGCCGACGGCTTCATCAGCCTGCTGCAAGATGTGCGCAAGGCGAAGCTTGCCGACTGGCTGAAGTAGCCTAACTGCGAGGCACAGATGTTCTGACCGTCCGATGGCAGATCGCCGGCTCCCAATTTAGCGGAAGCCTTTCTGCCCTCGTCATCCTGGGGCGAAGCAAGGAGCGAAGCGACGCGGCGCGGACCCCAGGATCCATGCCGGGACTCGGAAGCGCTGCTACGGTGCAGAAGTCTGCTCCGCTGCATTCCTCGACAAAGGTCGCGGCATGGATCCTCGGGTCTTCGCGACGGAGCTTCGCTCCTGCTCCGCCCGAGGATGACGAAGACGGGGAGGCTTCAGCTAACTTACAACGGTCGTATCGTTCCGCTCAAAACTACACATCGATCCTCAGCGCAAAGGGCGTGCCTTCAAAGGCGTCCGCGCCGCGCCCGATCGATTCGATCGCCTCGACCATGCGGCCGTTGCGCTCAAGCAACGCATCGGCCACGGCGATCAGTCGCGGATTGGGCGTTGCCGAAGGCGACAGCGCCCGCAGCGTCCGCGCCAATTCGGCCTCGTCACGCTTCGGCGCCAGTGCTGCCGCGATGATATAGGCCGAAGCCGTCGAGCGGCTGATGCCGGCATAGCAATGCACGAGCATCGGCCTTGCCCGGTCCCACCGGCGCGCGAAATCGAGCAGATTGCGGACATGATCTTCGCCCGGCATGGTCATGCCGTCCTGCGCCACCGCGATGTCGTGCATGACCAGATGCAGGTGGTTTTCCCTCGAGATCGAGGCCGGCCGCACCACCTCCGTTCCGGCGGCGAGCAGCGAAAGCATGCGGTCGGCGCCGGTCCTGGCCACCGTTTCCTCGATCTTTGCCAGCGAGCAGACATGGATCATTGTTTTGAACCCTTCGATTGATGCTCGCGCCGCGACGCCCATTCGGCAAGTGCGGATTCGAGCCGCTGCCATTCCTCCTCACTGCCCGGCAGGCCGGCGCGCAGAACGTCAGGCCGGTCGGCAAAATGGCGAAGCAGGATGCCGCGCTCGCCGAGCGCTGCAAACAAATCGGCGGCATTGGTCAGACTGAGGAAACGATACAGTGTGGTTCCGCCCGCAACAGGAACGCCGAAGCGGCCGAAAAGCGCATCGAGACGCGCCGATTCACCGGCCAACGACGCCCGCATCACGTCCTGCCACCCGATGTCGGCAAGCGCGCGGATGCCATATTCCAGCGCCGGGCCGGCGACGGCCCATGGTCCGAACTGCGTATCCAGCCGGTCGACCGTCGCAGTATCGGAAAGTGCAAAGCCGAGCCGCAGTCCGGCCAGGCCAAAGAACTTGCCGAACGAGCGCAGCACGACGAGGCCGCCCCGACCGACATCGCCCGCGAGGCTGTGCTGACGCGGGCCGACATCCATGAACGCCTCGTCGACGACCAGCAGTCCGCCCTTGGCGCGCAATCCGGCGGCCAGAGCCAGCAACCGGTCGCGCTCTATGACACGTCCATCCGGATTGTTCGGATTGACGATGATGACGAGGTCGGCGTCCGCCAACGCTTCGAAATTATCGACCTCCGCCACCTGGTGCCCGGCGATCGCGGCAGCGCGGGCATGTTCGGCGTAGGTCGGACCCAGCACCAACGCCTTGCCGGGCGAAATGAGCGACGCAACGCGCGGCAACAGGATCTGTGTGCCCGGCGCCGCCACGACGTTGGCTGGCGACGGCGCGCCGTAAGTACTGGCCGCGATCTCTGTCAGGTCGCGTGTGCGCGCGGCTTCCGGCAACCGCGACAGCGAGGTGGCGGGCAGGTCGAAAAGCGGGTAGGAGTGCGGATTGATACCGGTCGAGAGGTCGACGAAAGGCAGCAGGGCGTTGGGGAAAAGCACCCTCGCGCGGCCAAGACTTCCACCATGGTCCACAACCGCCCCATTAAGAAGCTTCATGTCAGTCCTGATCGCTTTCCTGTCATTGGTCGTCGAATTCGCCCTCGGTTACCCCGACTGGCTGTTTCGCGCCATCGGCCATCCGGTGACGTGGTTCGGCAGGCTGATATCCTTTCTCGACCGCAGGCTCAACCGCGCCACTGATCCCGACGCGCTGCGTCGCAAGCGCGGTGTCCAGGCGCTGCTGGTCATCGTGCTGGTGTCGGCGGTGATCGGCCTCAGCGTACAGATCCTGTTCTGGTTCGTTCCCATGGGCCTGGTCATCACGGCCCTTCTGGCAACGTCGCTGCTGTCGCAGAGGAGCCTCTATGAGCATGTCGAGGCGGTGGCTGACGCCCTCGACACCGGCGGCCTTGCTTTGGCCCGCCTTGCCGTTTCGCGGATCGTCGGTCGCGACCCTGAAACGCTCGACAGGGCCGGTGTCTGCCGCGCGGCGATCGAGAGCCTGGCCGAGAACTTTTCCGACGGCATCGTCGCCCCTGCCTTCTGGACCGGCGTCGGCGGCCTGGCTGGCGGCGCCGCCTACAAGGCCGCCAACACCGCCGATTCGATGATCGGCCACCGCACCCCGCGCCACGAGGCGTTCGGCTGGGCGGCGGCGCGCTTCGACGACTGGATCAACCTGCCGGCGTCGCGGCTGACGGCGCTTCTGATCGTGCTGGCGGCGTTCTTCGTCAAAGGCGCTGATGCGAAAAAAGCCTGGCATGCGGTGCGGCGCGACGCGAAAAAACACCGCTCGCCCAATGCCGGCTGGCCGGAAGCGGCGATGGCCGGTGCGCTCGGCCTGGCGCTCGCCGGCCCGCGCTTCTATGGCGGCGTGCTGGTCGACGACGTCTTCATGGGCGAAGGTGGGCGGCGTGAAGCCGACAGCCTCGACATCAGGCAGGCGCTGAAACTCTATCGCGTCGCCGACTATCTGCTGATCGCTCTGTTCGGGTTGGTTTCGGTCGTTGTCATCGTTGTGACCTAACCTCACCCTCCCCCGTCTGGGGAGGTTGAGGAACACTCAGAACTCGATCCCCTGCTGCGCTTTCACGCCGGCGGAAAAATGATGCTTGGTCACGCTCATTTCGGTGACGAGGTCTGCGGCCTCGACCAGCGCCGGCTTGGCGTTGCGGCCGGTGACAACGACATGCAGGCCCTCGCGCCGCGCTTTTAGCGCGCCAACCACTCTGTCGAGATCGAGATAGTCGTAGCGCAGCGCAATGTTCAATTCGTCGAGCACCAGCAGGCTGATCGACGGATCGGCCATCAGTTCGAGCACCTTGGCCCAGGCGGCTTCGGCGGCAGCGATGTCGCGCTTCAGATCCTGGGTTTCCCAGGTGAACCCCTCGCCCATCGCGTGCCACACGACACGGTCGCCGAAGGCGGCGAAGGCGTCCTTCTCGCCGGTGTGCCACTTGCCCTTGATGAACTGGACGACACCGACGCGCTTGCCGTAGCCGAGCATCCGCAGCGCCAGCCCGAAGGCGGCCGTGGTCTTGCCTTTGCCCGGGCCGGTGTTGACGATGAGCAATCCCTTCTCGACCGTCTTGCTCGCCACCTCGGCATCCTGCACCGCCTTGCGCTTGGCCATCTTGGCGCGGTGGCGCTCTTCATCCTTATTGTCGATATCGGTCATATCATTTCACCTTGAGCGGCAGCCCCGCCACCATCAGCAGCACCGTATCGGCAATCGCCGCGACCTGCTGGTTGAGCCGGCCGGCGGCATCGCGAAAGCGGCGCGCCAGTGCATTGTCCGGCACGATGCCTTGGCCGACTTCATTGGACACCACGAACCAGGGTCCGCGCGGCCGCGACAACACCTCCGCCAATCGCCGGCATTCAAGGTCCAGATCGTGTTCGGCCAGCATATGGTTGGTCAGCCACAGCGTCAGGCAGTCGACAAGCACCGGCCGATCGCCCGGCAAGGCGGCAAGCGCGCCGGCGAGATCGAGCGGTGCGTCGATGGTCGTCCAGCCGTCGCCGCGCCGCGACCGGTGCAACGCGATGCGCTCACGCATCTCGTCATCATAGGCTTGCGCCGTGGCGACATAGGTCCAGGGCGGCGGCAAGGCGGTCGCCAAAATTTCGGCGTGCGCGCTCTTGCCGGAGCGCGCACCGCCGATGAGGAAGGTCAGTGTCTTGCGATCAGGCAAAGCTGTCGCGCAGGCTGGTCGCGGTGCCGGTGAAACGACCGCGCACCACACCGACTACCGCTCCGAGCACCAGCCAGAACACCAGATTGGTCACGGTCACCGCCACCACGAACTGGTGATGCAGCCCTTCCGGAATCGCCGTCTCGTAACTGTCGGGCTGCGGTGCCCCGACAACATGCGGTGCGACGATCAAAAGGACGGCAAGGATCGCCAGCGGCAGCGACTTGCGGAACGCGATCAGGCCGAGACCGGCAGCGGTTGCCGCCACCGTTGCCCACCACCAGATCTGGCGCTGGGTGAGATCGGCGGCCGGCATGGCCGGCAGTTCCGGCGGCAGGCCGAGACCCGGCGCCAGCGTGAACACGGCAAAGCCGGCCAAGCCCCAGAACACGCCCTGGCGCCAACCACCGATACCGCCGGCGAATTCGGAAACCGCGACCAGGATCAACCCGAAGCCGATGCCGGTGACGATGTTGGCAAGCACGCTGAAGGCGAAACGCTCGAAACCGTCTGCCGGCGCCCAGCCCTCGTCTTCCGCCGCAGCAGTCGCTTCGGCAGGGGCCGGAGCGGCTGTGCTCATGGCATTGCTATCCGTTGCTGCCGGAGCGGCATGGTCATGGTGATGCCCGCCGCCCGCCTGTTCGTAGACTTCCGCCTTCAGGATCAGCGGCACGGTCGCATAGGCCTGCATGCAGGCGAGAACGACGCCGGCCACGAGCCCTGCGATCGCCGCGATGAACACGACGTTGCGAAACAGGTTCATGATGTCAGCCCCTCGTCAGTGGCAGGGAAACGCCATCGAATGGCGATAGTCGTGAGCCGCATTGTGGACCGCATCGATATGCGAGAAGCCGACAAAGCCCATCACGAAAATGCCGAGCAGCGCGGCGAGCGCAAGCTGCATGAAGCGCGACTGCGAGGAGACGGAAGCGCCGAGGGAGACGGAAGCGGTAGTCATGTCTTGTCCTTTCGCCCTCCACCCGAGGGCATCGAAGTCAGTTTCCTGTCGCCGGCAGGTCTCCTGGCTCACGGATCAGCGTCCTTCCCCACCTTCCCGAAGAAAAATCTTCAGTGGCATATGGAGAGGACTACCGCACACAGTTGCGGGGGCAGCCACGGCATTGGGCGAAATCCGCCCTTACCGCATTCCCTCTTGGCTCCAAAATGGAACCGGCGACACCGGCGACTATAGGCAGAATCCTCGCGTCCGGCAAACCAAATTCCGCCGGCGACCGTTGCGAATGCGCCATGAAGGTCAAAGCGATTTCGGCAGATAGCGCCACGTCACGAAGCCGCAGACCGCCGCCAGCAGGCCGAGCGTGACGAACACCGAGCCCAGGCCGAAGAAGGCCAGCACCACCGAATAGACCAGCGGCGGCGTCAGCTCGGAAAAGTCGAGATAGGTGCGATAGACCGCCGCCATCTGCGATCTTTCATAGGAGCGCACCGAGCGCATGAAGGCGGTCGAGCCGAGCGCGTCGAGTGCAATGGTGAAGAAGGCGCCGCAGAGCAGGAAGGCGCCGGTCAGCAGCGGAACGGTTTCGCCGACGAAGCCCGCCGCCAGAAGCGCGACCGACATGGCGAAATAGGCAAATGTCATGGTCCTGCGGCCGCCAAAGCGCTTTCCCGCCTTGCCCCAGAAAATCGCCATGAACAAAAGCGCGTTGCCGGCCGAAACCAGCAGGCCGCCGGCCAGCTTGCCCTCACCCGTAATGACCATGAACAGCGGCCCATAGACGAAGAACGTCGTCCAGAAACAGGAGCGCCCAAACGCGATCAGCCAGGCCAGCCGCAGCCGGGGCTGGGCGATGAAGCGGCCGATATTGGCGAGCGGATTGGCTGGTCGCGTCTTGCCGGGACGGATCGACGGGTTGTCGCCGAGCCGGTAGGTCCAGAACAATGCCAGCAGGGCTAACGCGAACACGGCCACCGCGCCATGCGCGGCATAGACGCCGAAGCGCGTGTAGAGGAAGATGCCGAGCGTCGGCCCACCGGTCCAGGCCAGCATCGACCACGCCATGCGCAGCGATTCGGCCTGCATGAAGTCGGTCTTGCGGATGTGGTCCATGATGTAGAGGTTGAGCGTGATCGACAGCGCGCTGGCGCCCATCACCCGGCACAGCATGCCGGCCAGTTGCCCGGCAAGCGTGTCGGTGACGAAGAACAGCGAGCCGATGGCCAGCAGGCAGGCGCCCGCCGTGTAGACCCAGCGCCGGGCGAAACGGCGGATCAGCATCGGCATGAACAATGTCACCGACAGGCCGAGCATCGCCACGACGGTGTAGAGGATCGAGACGATCTGCTCGTTGTGCAGGATCTCGTAAGCCTGGATCGGGATGACGCTCGACACCGTGGCGCGGGCGAAGGATTCGACCGCATAGAGCGAAGCGAAGGTGCGCGCGTCCGCGGCCTTGAGGGCCGGTAGCCAGATCGGATGGCGCACATGGGTGGACATTGCTTTCCCCGAAGCAGATTCACCGGGTCAAATCTGCCGTGGCGACCTCAGCGCCAATAAGAGGAAACCGACGTGCATCCGGCAAAAGCGAAGCCGGCCAAAGGCTTTCCGGCACTGGCCCAATGCCGCGGCTGATCCGGCGCTATCGGCAGGGTTGCCGGTCTTCTTTTGTCCCGGGCAACCGTGATAGTCCTCCAGCGGGGCTGAATCAGAATGCGAGACCATGAGCATCCAAACGCCGACCGCACCCGTTCAGGATCGACCAAAGCGCATCGTCGCCATCGACATCGTGCGCGGCATCGCGCTGATCGCCATGGCAAGCTACCATTTCACCTGGGATCTGGAGTTCTTCGGCTACACCGATCCCGGCCTGACCGCCTTCGGCTGGTGGAAGATCTACGCGCGCTGCATCGCCTCGACCTTCCTGTTCCTGGTCGGCGTCAGCCTGTATCTCGCCCACGGCCGACAAATCCGCTGGAACGGCTTCTGGAAGCGGTTCGCCATGGTCGCCGGAGCCGCGATCGCGATTTCGGTCGTCACCCGCATAGCCACTCCGGACGGCTTCATCTTCTTCGGCATCTTGCACGAGATCGCGCTGGCCAGCCTGCTCGGTCTCGCCTTCCTGCGCCTGCCGGCGCTGCTGACGCTTGTCGTCGCCGCGCTCGTTATCGCCGCCCCCGTCTATCTGCGCTCCGAGGCCTTCGATCACCCATGGCTGTGGTGGGTCGGCCTGTCGGCGAACAATCCGCGCTCCAACGACTACGTTCCGCTGTTTCCGTGGTTCGGCGCCGTGCTTGCGGGCATCGCGGTGACGAGACTCGCCGCAGGTGCCGGCCTGCTTGCCAGGCTTGCCAATCTGGCGCCCGGTCGCTTGGCCAACCCGCTGGTCTTCATCGGCCGGCACAGCCTGGCTTTCTATTTGATCCATCAGCCGCTGCTGATCGGCTGCGTCTGGCTGTTCTCGCAGATCATGCCGGCGCAGGTCGAAACCCCGCAGGTGAATTTCCTCAAAACCTGTCAGCTGTCCTGCGAGCAGTCGCGCGACACCGAGTTCTGTACGAGCTACTGTGTCTGCATGCTCGATACGCTCGAGGGCGAGTCCACGCTTGATAGGCTCTACAACAACGATCAGACTGCGGAGTGGAAAGCGCATTTGTCCGATCTCGCCGGCATGTGCACCGCCAAGACCGACAGCAAGTTGATGGAGGGAGGGGCCGAATGACCGAGAACCAGCCGAAGCCGGGGCTCATACCGTGGCCGCCGCTGATCTACATCGCCGCCATCGCCATCAGCATCGCACTGGGCCTGCTCTATCCCCTGCCCTGGATCGGCGACCTGCTGGGCGATATCCTGTTCGCGGCCGGCTGGGTGGCGCTGTTTGCCGTCGCCGCACTCTGGTTCACCGCGATCCGCACCATGATCCGGGCCAAGACCACGCTCAACCCCAACGCTGTACCCGATCACCTGGTCACCACGGGTCCCTTCGGCGTCACCCGCAATCCGATGTATCTGGCCAACACGCTGCTGTTGATCGGCGTCGCCTTTGTCTCGGGCATCGTGTGGTTCCTGCCGCTGGCGTTCATCGCCGCCTATGCCACGCAGAAGGTGGCGATCGAAGGCGAGGAAAAGGTGCTGGCGGCAAAATTCGGCAAGAAATACCGCGACTACGCCAAACGCGTGCGCCGCTGGATTTGAGCTGGCTTTCAAGCGGCCAATCTCCCCCCTCGTGGGGGAGATGTCCGGCAGGAGAGAGGGGGGCGCTGTCCCTCAAACTCTCTGCCTAGGTATTCACGCCAAGCTCCACCAGCCGCTCCACACAAGACTCCTCGGCCTGGTCGAGTTCAGCCAGCGTCTCCTCGAGGTCGCGGCGTTTCTGCCGGAGATCCTCGCGCTTTTCCTCGATGCGCTTGATCATCAGGTTGAGCTGGCCGACTTCGCCGGGCGGCTCCTTGTACATCTGGATGATTTCGCGAATCTCGTTGATCGAGAAGCCAAGCCTTTTGCCGCGCATGATCTGGCGAATGAGCTGCCGGTCGGAGGGGCGAAACAGCCGCGTGCGGCCGCGCCGCACCGGCTGCACCAGCCCTTCGTCCTCATAAAAGCGCAGCGTCCGCGTCGACACGTCGAACTCGCGGGTCAACTCGGTGATCGAATAATATTCTCGCATTGCCACTCCCACACGCCGAAACACCGGGGCGATCGCCATGGCGGCGTCACCCTTCTGTCCCGAACCAAAACCCATGCCATGCCGGAATCGACATGGCGCCCCGCGCGAGCCTCGCACGGCATTTACGTAAAAGTCAATTGAGCCAAAAGGCGTGCCCTCAGGGCACGCCGAACCACCACGTGGCAATGCCGAGAAATGCAAAGAAACCGACGACGTCGGTAACCGTGGTGACGAAGACCGCCGAAGCGACCGCCGGATCGACCTTGAAACGATCGAGCAGCAGCGGGATCAGGATGCCGGCCAGGGCGGCCACGAACATGTTGATGATCATCGCCGCCGCGATGATCCCGCCCAGATTGGGATCACGGAACCAGGCTGCCGCGACGATGCCGATCAGGATGGCGAAGACGATGCCGTTGATGAAGCCGACACCCATCTCGCGGCGAATGATGCGGCCGGCATTGTAGATGTCGAGATCCCTGGTCGCCAACGCCCGCACGGTGACGGTCATGGTTTGCGAGCCGGCATTGCCGCCCATGCCCGCGACGATCGGCATCAGCACCGCCAGTGCCACGATGTGTTCGATCGTGCGGTCGAACAGGCTGATCACCGACGCCGCCAGGAACGCGGTCAGAAGGTTGATCAGCAGCCACGGAACGCGTGAGCGCGAGGTCGAAAAGATGCTGTCGGAAAGCTCTTCGTCGCCGACGCCGCCCATGCGCATCAGATCTTCCTCGGCCTCCTGCTGGATGACGTCGACGACATCGTCGATGGTCAGAACGCCAACCAGCCGTTCGTTCTCGTCGACGACCGCGGCCGACAAAAGATCGTACTGCTCGAATTCCCGCGCCGCCTCTTCCTGGTCCATGGTGGCCGGAATGGCGTGCCGCGTCTCGTGCATCACCTCCTCGACCTTGACCGAACGTTTGGTGCGCAGGATCTGGTCGAGGTCGATGGCGCCGAGCAGCTTGAAGCTCGGATCGATGACGAAGATCTGGCTGAAGCGCTCGGGAAGATTGTTGTCCTCGCGCATGTAGTCGATGGTCTGGCCGATCGTCCAGAACGGCGGAACCGCGACGAACTCGGTCTGCATGCGGCGGCCGGCCGTCTCTTCGGGATAATCGAGCGAGCGGCGCAGCCTGATCCGCTCGGTGAACGGCAGTTGCGACAGGATCTCGTCCTGGTCTTCCTGGTCGAGATCCTCGAGAATGTAGACGGCGTCGTCGGAATCGAGCTCCTGCACCGCCTGCGCGATCTGCGCATTGGGCAGATTGTCGACGATCTCCATACGGATCGCCTCGTCGACCTCCGTCAGCGAGGAAAAGTCGAAATCGGCGCCCAGGAGTTCGACCAGCGCGCGGCGCTGTTCGGGATGCAGCGCCTCGAGCAGATCGCCGAGCTCCGACTGGTGCAGGTCGTCGACTTCATGCTTGAGGGTCAGCGTGTCGCGGTCGGCGATCGCCGCGCCGATCCGCGCCAGGAAGGACGAAAGCACGGCGCCGTCCTCGCCATAGATGTCGGCGTGGTTGTCCTCGGCGGCCCCGGCGCCGGTCGTCCGTTCGTGCTCGCCTTCCACCAGCGCCTCCCGCCACAAGAATCCCGGAAAAGGTGCAAATCAGGTCTAGAGCATCGGACCCAAAAGAGGAAACCGGTTTTGGGAAAATCCGACGCTCAAAAAGAAAGTGGCGTAAAGCGCGGGAATATCAACGAAATGCGTCCGGCCCGCAGCGGGCGAGACCGGTACAAATCGGATTCTGGGAAGAGAATGGTGCGGTCGAGAAGACTCGAACTTCCACGGGTTGCCCCACAGCGACCTCAACGCTGCGCGTCTACCAATTCCGCCACGACCGCACGTGGTAGAGCCGGAACCGACCGGCTCGCGGCGTGTAGCAAATCGTTTCCGGTGAAACAAGTGCACGGCAAGCAATAATGTCAGGCGATTGGCATAATGCTCCACAGGGCCCGAACGCAGCGCCGGAACTGGACGTTTGCGCCTGATATCGCCATATGGAAGGCAAGTTGATGTCGCCCAAAGGTGCGAGGCGTTTTTGGGCGCGCCATGGACAAACGAAAAGACGATACGCCATGACCGAACGCAGCCAGATCGCCACGTCGTTCCTGCCGCTTCCCGGCTCGGCACCGGTCGAATGGCTGATCGAGCCCGGCCTTACCGCCTATCCCGAGGCACTTGCCTTCATGGAGGCGCGCGCCGAGGCGATCCGCAGCGGCGCTGCCGGCGAAATGGTCTGGTTGGTCGAACACCCGCCGCTCTACACGGCCGGCACCAGCGCCCGTGGCGAGGATCTGATCGACGCCAGCCGCTTCCCGGTCTTCGCGGCCGGACGCGGCGGCGAATACACCTATCATGGGCCGGGCCAGCGGGTCGCTTACGTCATGCTCGACCTGAAGCGGCGGCGCGAGGATGTCCGCGCCTTCGTCGCGGCGCTCGAACAGTGGATCATCGGCACGCTTGCCGCTTTCAATGTGCGGGGCGAGCGCCGCGAGGACCGGGTCGGCGTCTGGGTCGTGCGGCCGGATCGCCCTGCTCTGCCGGACGGCTCGCCGGCGGAGGACAAGATCGCGGCCATAGGCATCCGGCTGCGGCGCTGGGTGAGTTTTCACGGCATCGCCATCAATGTCGAGCCCGATCTCGACCATTTCAGCGGCATCGTGCCTTGCGGCGTGCAGGACCACGGCGTCACCAGCCTCGTCGACCTAGGCCTTCCCCTGACCATGGCCGATCTTGACCTGGCGTTGAAATCCGCCTTCGAGGATGTGTTCGGTCCCGCCACGGCCTTGCCTGTCGAAGCGGCCCGCAAAGCCGGCTGATCCTTCCGGATCCGGTACGGCTCAAATCAGCTGGGCGGAGGCCCACAACACGCCATAGCCATGGATGGCGAACACCGCCAGCAACGCCGCCGCCATGGCCAGCCGGTCGATGGTGCGGATCGGCTTCAGCTCGTGACGCGGCTTCACCCCGCTGCTCATAGTCAGCAGGCTGAGGAGCGAAAACACCGCTCCCGTCGCGAGCAGGAAGGTGGCGGAAAAGCCGGCCTGCCAACCCACGGCCAGGAAAGCCGAGAGCAGGAAGAAGGAAGCCAGCGCCAGCGCGACCGGTCCCGGACAGATCTGGCGCAGCACCTGGCCGCCGTCGAACTTCCACACCGGCACCAGATTGGCGATGTTGAACAGTGCGGCGAAGCCCGCCAGCGTCGCCAGCAGGGCCGCCGCCAGCCGGTGACCTTCCGCGCCGGCAAAGGTGCTTGCGGCGATGGCGATCGGCACCAGGAAGGCCGAGAAGCCGGCGCCCATCAATGCCACGAAAGCCACTTCGAAACGGCTGTCATAGGGCCGCCCGCCAATGGCGATGCCGCCGAGCAGCGGAATGAAGATCATCCGTGCACGGTTGTGGCCCATAAGCCGGAACGCCGCCATATGGCCAAGCTCATGCAAGGCGACCACCGATGTGAGGATCGCGGCCAGTGCCAAACCGCCGAAGTGAAGGCCGAAGAATGGCCACAGGATCAGCGCCGAAAGCCCGGCAAAGCCGACCTGGCTGAGCGGATGCTCGAACCAGCCGCCCTTGCGATACTTTCCGGTCCGCGCCCAGCGCTGCAGCTTGGAGAGTTCGCGGCGCAGGGCGAAATAGCGGAACACCAGGAAGGCAACGCCACGATAGCGATCGGTCTGGCTGAGCGTCACCCGCGTGCTGTTGCCTTCCGAAACGAGTTCGGCGGTTTCGCGAAAATCCTTCCAGAACGAAGCGTCGAGTGCCGTATCCTCGATGACACGCATCGAGAAGCGGCTGCCTTCGACGACGTCTTCAAACCGCGACTTGCGTTCGATCGGCTTGCCGTCGCGACCTTCCCAGGACAGCGTGATGCGGGCCACGCCCTCGCCGTCCGGGGCCTCGGCGGACAGGATCTCACCGGACCAGCCGGCATCGCTGCCGAGCGGCCACAGCGCCTGCCAGAGGCGCTGCCGATCCATCGCCACCAGACAGGTCAGCCGGACCGTGCGCAAACCAAGCGGCACCGTCATCAACAGAAAGATCAGCCCGAGATTGCTGGCCACCAGAATGGCCGTGACGATGGGCGACACCTGGACGTTGCTCCCTGTCTTGCCGGGGCACTCTAACGTCGCTGCGGCAAGAAAAGCTTAACGGCGGAGCGGTCTTCGACCGCATGGGACCCACGGCGGCGAACGCCGCCAAATCACATGGCTCCAATCCAGATCGCCATGGAGACGAGAAAGGTGCTCATGCAAACCAGTGAGATGACATCCTGAACCAGATCGGTCATAACTCTCTCCTGTTGTTGATATGTTCGTATTTTGTTCTAATTTTGTTCAAATGTCAAGGCGCACAATCCGGCCGTGCCCGAATTTCCGGGCGATCAAATCGGCAGGGTTAAGAAAAGGTTGACGGGCGAACGACGGTTGCCCAGCGCCGACCAGGGCACGACGAGACTGGGGTCAGGCCGAGCCGAGAATGGTGGATTTCGAGAACCGGAGCGGAGCGTACTTTTGGGTACGTGAGCACCGTTCTACCGCGACGGGGTAGAACCGGAAGCGCAGGAAGCCGCCTTTCGCAGGCCGGCCTCCCCCCAGTATCGCCGTGCCCTAGAGCGGCACCACTTTGCCGTCGGCCAAGGTGACGCGTCGGTCCATGCGCGATGCCAGCTCGTGATTGTGGGTGGCGATCAGCGCCGCGAGGCCCGATTGCTTGACCAGCGCCGCCAGCGCCTCGAACACATAGGACGCGGTGACCGGGTCGAGATTGCCGGTCGGCTCGTCTGCCAGCAGTACCAGCGGCGCATTGGCGACCGCACGCGCAATGGCAACGCGCTGCTGTTCGCCGCCGGAGAGCTCGGACGGCCGGTGCGCCGCGCGTTTGCCGATCTGCATGTAATCGAGCAGCTGCGCCGCGTGCTCGGCCGCATCCTTGCGGCTGAGCCCCTTGATGAGCTGCGGCATCATGATGTTTTCCAGCGCCGAGAATTCCGGCAGCAGATGATGGAACTGGTAGACGAAGCCGACATCGTTGCGGCGGATCGCCGTGCGCTCGTCGTCGGACAGCCGCCCGCAGGCGCGGCCGGCCAGGATGACGTCGCCGGCGTCGGGACGCTCCAGCAGGCCGGCGGTGTGCAGCAGCGTCGACTTGCCGGTGCCAGACGGCGCCACCAGCGCCACCATCTCGCCGCGCTTCAGCGAGAAGTCCGCACCATTGAGAATGGTGAGCTTTCGCGGTCCCTGGACGTAGTGCCGCTCGACGCTCTTCAGCTCGATAATGACCTCGGCCACTATTCGTACCTCAAGGCTTCGACCGGATCGAGACGCGCGGCGCGCCATGCCGGAAACACCGTTGCCAGGAAGGACAGGCCGAGCGCCATCAGGACGACATAGGTCGTCTCGCGCGGATCCATCTTCGCCGGCAACTGGCTGAGGAAATAGAGTTCAGGATTGAACAGCACCTTACCGGTCATCCACGAGAAGAACTGGCGGATCGATTCGATGTTGGTGCAGATCAGTACGCCAAGCAGCACACCGGCAAGCGTGCCGGTCACGCCGATCGCCGCACCCGTCATCAGGAAGATGCGCAGGATGGCGCCGCGCGACGCCCCCATGGTGCGCAGGATGGCGATGTCGTGGCCCTTGTCCTTCACCAGCATGATCAGGCCGGAGATGATGTTCAGCGCCGCCACCAGCACGATCAGCGTCAAGATCATGAACATGACGTTGCGTTCGACCTGCAGCGCGGAGAAGAAGGTCTCGTTGCGCTGGCGCCAATCGACCATGTCGATCGGCCGCTGCGCCGCCGCCTCCACTTTCGGTTTCAGCGCATCGACATCGTCTGGATTGTCGACATAAATCTCGATCGTTTGCGCCCGCCCGTCCATGTTGAAATAAAGCTGCGCTTCGGAAAACGGCATGTAGACGATGGACGTGTCATATTCGGACATGCCGACTTCGAAGATCGCCGCGATCTTGTAGCCCTTCATGCGCGGCGTGGTGCCGATCGGCGTCACGTCGCCGTCGGGCGAAATCAAGGTGATGGTATCGCCAAGCGTCAGGCCGAGATTCTCAGCCATGCGCTTGCCGATGGCAACGCCCTCGCCAGAATCGAAATCGGCGATCGAACCCTGCTTGATGTTGCTGGCAACGATGGCGATCTTGCTCAGATCCTCGCCGCGTATGCCGCGAACCAGCGCTCCGGTTCCGCCGCCGACATTGCCTTGCGCAAGCACCTGGCCATCGATCAGCGGGATGGCGTATTTAACGCCTGCTACACCGTTGATGCGGCTGGCGACCTGCGCATAGTCCTCCAGCGGCGAATCGAGCGGCTGCACGATCAGGTGACCGTTGACGCCGAGGATGCGCGTCAAAAGCTCCGCCCTGAAACCGTTCATCACCGCCATGACCACGATCAGCGTGGCGACGCCCAGCATGATGCCGAGGAACGAGATCGAGGCGATCACCGAGATCACCGTCTCCTTGCGCCGCGAACGCAGATAGCGCCAGGCGACCATGCGCTCGAAGATGGAAAAGGGTCCGGCGCCGACCGATCTTGCCGCCACCGCCTCGCTCATGCGGCGACACCGAAGCGCTTCTTCGCGTCCGCGATCGGCAGCGTCTCGCGCTCGCCGGTCTTGCGGTTCTTGATCTCGATCTCGCCGGCGGCGACACCGCGCGGTCCGACGATCACTTGCCAGGGAAGGCCTATCAGGTCGGCGGTGGCGAACTTGCCGCCGGGCCGCTGGTCGGTGTCGTCGTAGAGCACGTCCTTGCCGGCGGCGACGAAAGCGGCATGCAGTTCGTCGCAGACGCCGTCGCACTCGGCGTCGCCCGCCTTCATGTTGATCAGTCCGATGTCGAACGGCGCCACCGCCTCCGGCCAGATGATGCCGTTGTCGTCATGGCTGGCTTCGATGATCGCCGCGACCAGCCGCGACGGACCGATGCCGTAGGAGCCGCCGGAGACGAAATGATCCTTGCCGTCGGGTCCGGTCACCTTGGCGCCCATGGGCTTGGAATATTTGTCGCCGAAATGGAAGATGTGGCCGACCTCGATGCCGCGCGCCGAAACCTTGTCGCTCTCGCCGATCTTCTCCCACGCCGCCTCGTCATGCATCTCGTCGGTGGCGGCGTAGGGCGTCGTCCATGTTTTGACGATGTCGGCGATCTCGGCGTCGTTGGCAAAATCGGTGTTGGCGCCGGGCACATCGAGCGCAAGATAGTCGCGGTGGCAGTAGACCTGGCTCTCGCCGGTGTCGGCCAGGATGATGAATTCGTGGCTGAGATCGCCGCCGATCGGCCCGGTGTCGGCCCGCATCGGTATAGCCTGCAGCCCCATGCGCGTAAAAGTCCGGAGATAGGACACGAACATCCTGTTGTAGGCCGCCCTGGCGCCTTCGAAGTCGAGATCGAAGGAATAGGCGTCCTTCATCAGGAACTCGCGCGACCGCATGACGCCGAAGCGCGGCCGCACTTCGTCGCGGAACTTCCACTGGATGTGGTAGAGATTGAGCGGCAGGTCCTTGTAGGACTTCACATAGGCGCGGACGATCTCGGTGACCACTTCCTCATTGGTGGGGCCGTAGAGCATGTCGCGGTCCTGCCGGTCCTTGATGCGCAGCATCTCCTTGCCGTAGTCGTCATAGCGGCCGCTTTCGCGCCACAGATCGGCCGACTGGATGGTCGGCATCAAGATTTCCAGCGCACCGGCGCGATCCTGCTCCTCGCGGATGATGCGGCATACCTTGTCCAGCACCCGCTTGCCGAGCGGCAGCCACGAGAAACTGCCCTGCCCCTGCTGGCGGATCATGCCGGCGCGCAGCATCAGCCGGTGCGAGACGATCTCGGCCTCGCGCGGATTTTCTTTGAGGATCGGCAGGAAATAGCGCGACAAACGCATGGGCAGGTCCGTGAGTGAGGAGGGCCGCGTCAGAATCGGCGCGACTTTGGCTTGCTTGACCCGGCTTCATAGCCATTTCAAGGCGGAATGGGAACCCGGACGCTTCGGCCCGAAAAGCGGAATCGACTTCCAAAAAACATGGGTAGCCGGGATCAGAAGCGTCGCACCGCCGTTCGCCCGTCCAGAAGACCCACGGCGCTGCAAGGCCTCCCGGTCACTGTGCGCGTCTTGGTGATCGTTCGCCAAGCAACGCCTGCCACACTATTGTGCAGTGCAGCACGAGAATGCCCGTTTCAAGGCAAAATTCTTCGTGACATTTTCATTCGCCTTAGGCTAATGTACCTCGATAACCGAGAGGGCAGAAAAAAATCTGCTCTCCTACGCGGTCAAAGTCTTGGGAGGATGCGATCTAGGCGCGGTTACTCGCTGCCGCCGGAAACCGGAAACAGATCGGACGCGTTTAAATTGCAAGGCCTCGTGCCTTGCATTTTTTTTGTGCAATCATCTGCTTAGCGCAACGCGTTGCCAAACCACCTTACCCGGCGTCAGCGCTCGTCAGGCCGCAAAACGGCACGACATTCCCCGCCGAAACCCGCCCGGTTCCGACATATGAAAACGCCGTCGCTGGACAGTCTATTTAGCCGGCGTCTGGCTGAATTCCGGCACGATGTGCGGGATGTCGTTGAGGCTGTATCCCAGCCCATGCGTCAGGCCATAGAAAATGCCCATCAGGATCGCGGTGGCGATGGTGGTGCGGATCACGGCGCGCAGCATGTGAGGCCCACGCGGCGCGCTCGGAACCGTGCCGAGCGTCACGTCGTGATCGTCGTCCTGCGTCCTCACGCTGAACGGCAGCACGGCGAACAGCACCACCCACCAGGTCGCGAAAAACAGGGCGGTGAACGAAACCCAGCTCATGATTGCTCCAGTTCGATCAGCGTGCCGAAGAAATCCTTCGGATGCAGGAACAGCACCGGCTTGCCGTGCGCGCCGATCCTCGGATTGCCGTCGCCCAGCACGCGGGCGCCGGCGGCCTTGAGCTGATCGCGCGCGGCCAGGATGTCGTCGACCTCATAGCAAAGGTGATGCATGCCGCCGGAGGGGTTCTTCTCCAGGAAGGCGGCGATCGGCGATCCCTCGCCCAAAGGCTCCAGAAGTTCGACCTTGGTGTTGCCGACATTGACGAACACCACCGTCACCCCGTGCTCCGGCAGCGCCTGCGGCGCCGTCACCTCCGCGCCGAGCGTGTTGCGGTAGGCCGCTACGGCAGCAGCCAGATCCGGCACGGCAAGCGCGACATGGTTCAGACGTCCGAGCATAGGTTTTCCCCAGGGCAGTAAGGCAATAGGGCAGTATGGCAATAGGGGAAAAGCTGACCTGCCTCGTATCGAAATCCCTACTGCCCTACTCCCTTACTGCCCTACTCCCCTCAGCGAGTGACGAACACCGTCACCAGCGGCTTCTTGCCCCAGGCTTCGTTGGCGGCGCCGCGCACGGCGCGCCGCACTGCTTCCTGCACCAGGTCGAGGTCTTTTCGGCGCTGACGGGGGATCGAGTCCACCGCGCCGATTGCCGCATCGATCATCAGATCTTCCAGCGACTCGCCACGGCCATCGGCCTCGGCGACGCCGATGGCGACCAAATCGGGGTCGCCGGCAAGCTCATATTTGTCGTCCAGCACGACATTGACCGCCACGTGGCCGGCAAAGGACAATTTGCGCCGGTCGCGGATGCCCATCGCCTGATCGGTGCCGATCAGTCTGCCATCCTTGTAGATACGGCCGAACGGCACCTGATCCATGATGGTGGCTGGGCCGGGAGCAAGCCTGAGCATGTCGCCGTCGCGCACCTGCGCCACCTGGCCGATGCCCGATGTCGACATCAGCGAGCCCTGCGCCACCAGATGTGCCGCCTCGCCATGCACGGGAACGCCGATCTGCGGGCGCACCCATTCATACATCTTGCGCAATTCGCTGCGCCGCGGATGGCCGGAGACATGCACCAGCGCATCGCCGTCCTCGATGATCTTGACGCCGAGGTCGATGAGACGGTTCTTGATCTCGAGGATCGCCTTCTCGTTGCCGGGAATCGTACGCGAGGAAAACACCACCGTGTCGCCTGCCGTCAGCGACACCGACTTCATCTCTTCGCGCGACAGCTTGGCCAGTGCGGCCAGCGGCTCGCCCTGGCTGCCGGTGCAGATGATGACCAGGTTTTCGCGCGGGATGAAACCAAAATCCTCCTCGGCGATGAACTCCGGCAGACCGTCCATGTAGCCGAGTTCTCCGGCCACATCGATGACCCGCTTCAGCGAACGGCCAAGCACCAGGCACTGGCGTCCGGCATCGCGGGCCGCTTTGGCGATCGAGACGATACGTCCGACATTGGAGGAGAACGTGGTGACGGCGACACGGCCCTTGGCAGCCTGGATGACGCCCTTGAGGCCCTCGCCCACAGCCACTTCCGAAGGCGACTCGCCTTCGCGCAGCGCATTGGTCGAATCGCAGATCAGCGCCAGAACGCCCTTGTCGCCATAGGCGCGGAAACGCGCCTCGTCGGTCTTTGGCCCGATCGTCGGCTCCGGATCGATCTTCCAGTCACCGGTATGGATGACGGTGCCTGCCGGCGAGGTGATCGCCAGCGACATCGGCTCGGGAATCGAGTGCGCGACCGGAATGGCTTCGATCTCGAAGGGGCCGACGGTGAATTTCTCGCCCGCCCGGTAGATCGTGACCGGTATTTTCGGCGCGCCCTGCTCGCCTTGCCGCTTGGCTTCCAGCAGGCCGGCGCTGAACGGCGTCATCCAGACCGGCGCCTTCAGCTTCGGCCATGTGTCGAGCAGCGCGCCGTAATGGTCTTCATGCGCATGCGTGATGATGATGCCGCGCAGATTGGCGAGGTTCTCCTCGATGAAGCGTGTGTCGGGCAGCACCAGGTCGACGCCCGGCAGGCTGGCATCGGGGAAGGTCACTCCGACATCGATGACAATCCATTCGCGCGCGCTGGGCGGCCCGTAGCCGTAAAGAGCGAAGTTCATGCCGATCTCGCCGACGCCGCCGAGCGGCACGAAGACGAGTTCGGCGTTTTCCGCTTTCGCCATGATTTTTCCCTTCCTGGCCCTCAGGCCAAGCTCAAAAGCAATTCCGGGAAAAGTGTGTAACGGTTTTCCCACCGGAGTTGCGCAAAAACAAACAGGTTAGAACCGTTCATGAACGGCCCTATGCCCTGGCCGAAGCGACCGCGCCGAAATGCACATCGCCGGCGGCGATCGTCCGAACCGAACCTTCATCGTCGCGGATCACGAAACGGCAGTCCTCGTCAATGGTCTCAAACACCCCGCGCACCACATTACCGTCAATTCTGACGGCAACCTCGCCGCCGAGCCCCGCGGCACGATCAAGCCACCGTCGCCTGACGGCGGCAACTCCGCGCCCCTCATCCCACAATCGGGCATTCTCGCTCCAGGCATCCGACAGCGCCAGGAACAGTGTTTCCGCATCGCATGCCGCGCCCAGCGCGCGCAAGGAAGTTGCGGGATACGGCAAATCCTCAGGGTACGCCACCACATTGACGCCGATGCCGACCGCCACTCCGAAACGGCCGCCCTCGAGGATTGCCGATTCCAGCAGGATGCCGGCCAGCTTGGCGCCGGAGGCAAGCACGTCGTTCGGCCATTTCAGCTCGAAACGGTTTTTTCCTTCGCTGCCACCGTCGAGGCCAATGGCGATCCGGCCCTTCGGCACCACGGCATCGAGTGCATCGGCCAGCGCCAGTCCTGCGACGAAGCCCAATGTCGCGGCAAGGCGAAGCTCTGCCTTGGTGATGACGAGCAGCGTCGCCGCCAGATTGCCTTCCGGGGTCGCCCAGACGCGGCCGCGCCGGCCACGCCCGCTTTCCTGCTTCTTGGAAACGACCCACAATTTGCCGGAGTCGCCTGCCCTTGCGTGGTCCAGTGCCAGCGCATTGGTGGAGCCGACGCTCTCATGCGCCTCGAGCCGGAACCCTTCCGACGCCGAGGTTGGAGCCAGCCGAAATGCCATGCCGTCTAGAAAAACGTCTTGGCGGCGGCTTCGGCATAGGTGCCGATCGGCCCACCGATCAACACGTAGAACAGCACGAAGGCGCCGGAGACGCCGAGCACGACACGCAATTCCGTCGCCATCGGCACGAAGCCGCCGACCGGTTCGTCGAACCACATGATCTTGATGATGCGCAAATAGTAATAGGCGCCCACTACCGAGGCCAGCACGCCGATGATCGCCAGCGCGTAGAGATTGGCGTTGATGGCGGCGAGGAAGACGTACCATTTCCCCCAGAAGCCGGCGAGCGGTGGAATGCCGGCGAGTGAGAACATCAGGATGGTCAGGATCGTCGCCATGACCGGATTGGTCGACGACAGGCCGGCCAGGTCGCTGATCTGCTCGACATTGCCTTCCTTGCGCCGCATGGCGAGGATGAAGGCGAAGGTGCCGAGCGTCATCACCAGATAGATCAGCATGTAGATGGCAACGCCGCGCACGCCGGCCTGGCTGTTGGCGGCAAGGCCGACCAGCGCGTAACCCATATGGCCAATCGAGGAATAGGCCATCAGGCGCTTGATGTTGGTCTGCCCGATTGCGGCGAAGGAGCCGAGTGCCATCGAGGCGATCGAGATGAAGACGATGATCTGCTGCCAGTCGGCGGCGATCGGCTTGAACGCGCCCATGGTGACGCGCACGATCAGTGCCATCGCCGCCATTTTCGGCGCCGCCGCCAGGAAGGCCGTCACCGGAGTCGGCGCGCCCTCATAGACGTCAGGCGTCCACATGTGGAACGGCACCGCGGAAATCTTGAAGGCAAGGCCGGCCAGCACGAAGACGAGGCCGAAAACGAGGCCAAGCTGGCGCTCGCCGCTGCCGAGTGCCGTGGCGATTTCCTGGAAGCCGGTGTTGCCGGTGTAGCCGTAGACCAGGCTGATGCCATAGAGCAGCATGCCCGACGACAGCGCACCGAGAACGAAATATTTGAGGCCCGCTTCGGTCGAGCGCAGATTGTCGCGGTTGATCGCGCACAGCACATAGATCGCCAGCGACTGCAGCTCGAGGCCGAGATAGAGGCCGATCATGCTGTTGGCCGAGATCATCAGCATCATGCCGAGCGTGCACAGCAGGATCAGCACCGGATATTCGAACTTGTCGAAACGCTCCGCCTTGGCGAAGCGCATCGACATCACCAGCGTCACCGCCGAGCCGACCAGTGCCAGCACCTTCATGAAGCGGCCGAAGGAATCCTGGATGAAGGCATTGCCATAAGCGCTGCCCTGCCCGGTTCGGAAGATCAGCCAGGCGCCCGCGATCGCCAGCACGGCAACCGCGAGGCCGGTTACCGTGTTGGCCGTGTTGGCGCGCGAATAGGCTCCGACCATCAGCAGCGCCAGCGCGCCGACGGCAAGGATCAGCTCTGGCGTCGAGAGCGACAGGCTGGAGAGAAGGTCCGGCGTCATGGTTCGCAAAACCTCTGGTCAGTTCGCCGCCGCGGTCTGCGCGGCGCCGATGGATGCAGCGACATTGGTGACGAGCGACTTGACCGATTGGGCCGTCGCGTCGAAGACCGGGGCGGGATAGACGCCGAAGAAGATGACCAGCACGACCAGCGGGTAGATGATCACCTTCTCGCGCGGCGACAGGTCGAGCAGTCCCTTAAGGCTCTCCTTGGTCAGTGCGCCGAAGATCACCCGGCGGTAGAGCCAGAGCGCGTAGGCGGCCGACAGGATGACGCCGGTGGCGGCGAAGAACGCCACCCATGTGTTGACCCGGAACACGCCGAGCATGGTCAGGAACTCGCCGACGAAGCCGCTGGTACCGGGCAGACCGACATTGGCCATGGTGAAGATCAGGAACACCGTGGCGTATTTCGGCATGTTGTTGACCAGCCCGCCATAGGCCGCGATCTCACGTGTGTGCATGCGGTCGTAGATGACGCCGACGCACAGGAACAGCGCGCCGGAGACGAGGCCGTGGCTGAGCATCTGGAAGATCGCGCCCTGCACGCCTTCCTGGTTCATGGCAAAGATGCCCATGGTGACGAAGCCCATATGGGCAACCGACGAATAGGCGATCAGCTTCTTCATGTCCTCCTGCATCAGCGCCACCAGCGAGGTGTAGATGATAGCGACGACGGACAGCGCGAAGACCAGCGGCGCGAACATTTCCGACGCCAGCGGGAACATCGGCAAGGAGAAGCGCAGTAAGCCGTACCCGCCCATTTTCAACAGGATGCCGGCCAGGATGACGGAGCCCGCCGTCGGCGCCTCGACGTGCGCGTCGGGCAGCCAGGTGTGCACCGGCCACATCGGCATCTTCACCGCGAAGGAGGCGAAGAAGGCAAGCCACAGCCAGGTCTGCATGTTGGCCGGGAAGTTGTGGGTCAGCAGCGTCGGGATGTCGGTTGTTCCGGACTGGAAGAACATCGCCATGATGGCGAGCAGCATCAGCACCGAACCGGCCAGCGTGTAGAGGAAGAACTTGAACGAGGCATAGACGCGCCGCTTGCCGCCCCAGACACCGATGATGATGAACATCGGGATCAGGCCGGCTTCGAAGAAGACGTAGAACAGCACGATATCCAACGCGCAGAACACGCCGATCATCAGCGTTTCGAGCAGCAGGAAGGCAATCATGTAGGCCTTCACGCGCTTCTCGATCGATTCCCACGAGGCCAGGATGCAGAGCGGCATCAGGAAGGTCGTCAGGATGACGAACAGCATCGAGATGCCGTCGACGCCCATATGGTAGGAAATGCCGGAATCGAGCCAGGCGACCTTCTCGACGAACTGGAAGCCGGACTGCGAATTGTCGAATCCGGTCCAGATGAACAGCGAGATGATGAACGTGAACGTCGTCGTCAACAGCGCGATGGCGCGGATGTTGCGGCGTGCATTTTCGCTGTCGTCATTGATGAACAGGATAAGCAGCACACCAACCAGCGGCAGGAAGGTGACCAGCGAGAGGATTGGCCAGGCGGTCATCAGAGCATCATCCAGGTGACGAGTGCGGCAACGCCGATCAGCATGGCGAAGGCGTAGTGGTAGAGATAGCCGGTCTGCAGCTTGACGACGCGGTTGGTGACATCGACGACGCGCGCCGAAATACCGTCGGGGCCGAGGCCGTCGATGACGGTGCCGTCGCCGGTCTTCCACAGGAAGTGGCCGAGGCGCTTGGCGGGCCGCACGAACAAGAAGTCGTAGAGCTCGTCGAAATACCACTTGTTGAGCAGGAAGGCGTAGAGCCCGCGATGCTGCGCGGCCAGGTTGACCGGCATTTCCGGCGAGCGGATGTAGAATTTCCAGGCCAGCGCGAAGCCGATCAGCATGGCGATGAAGGGCGACAGTTCGACCCACAGCGGCAATTCGTGGATGTCGTGCAGGATGTGATTGTCAGGCAATGTGAACAGCGATGCCTTCCAGAACTCGGCATAGCCCTCGCCGATGAAGGCGTTGTGGAAGATGACGCCGGCAAACAGCGCGCCCGCAGCTAGGATGAACAGCGGCACCAGCATCACCGGCGGCGATTCATGGACATGGTGCATCACCTCATGGCTCGCCCGCGGCTTGCCGTGGAAGGTCATGAAGATCAGCCGCCAGGAGTAGAAGGAGGTGAAGCAGGCGGCGATGACCAAAAGCACGAAGGCCATGCCGGCAACCGAATTGTGGCCGGCAAAGGCGCTCTCGATGATGGCGTCCTTGGAAAAGAAGCCGGCGGTGCCGATGACCGTCACCGGAATGCCGACGCCGGTCAGCGCCAGCGTGCCGATCACCATCATCCAGTAGGTGGTCGGGATCAGTTTCCTGAGGCCGCCCATCTTGCGCATGTCCTGCTCGTCGGACACGGCGTGGATGACCGAGCCCGAGCCGAGGAACAGCAGCGCCTTGAAGAAGGCATGCGTGAACAGGTGGAAGATCGCCGCGCCATAGGCGCCGACGCCGAGCGCCACGAACATGTAACCGAGCTGCGAGCAGGTCGAATAGGCGATGACGCGCTTGATGTCGTTCTGGACGAGACCGACGGTGGCCGCGAAGAAGGCCGTGAAGGCACCGATGAAGGTCACGACCGTCAGCGCCGAATGCGACAGTTCGAACAGCGGCGACAACCGCGCCAGCATGAACACGCCCGCCGTCACCATGGTGGCGGCATGGATCAGGGCCGAAACCGGCGTCGGGCCCTCCATGGCGTCCGGCAGCCAGGTGTGCAGCGGCACTTGCGCCGACTTGCCCATGGCGCCCATGAACAGGAGCAGGCAGACGATCGTCATGGCCGCCTGCTTGTCCAGCGCATGGCCGAGGAAAGTCAGCACCGCGGCACCCTGCGGCGCGCCTTCAGCGGGGATGAACGTCGCCGCATTGGCGAAGATGGTGCCCAGATTGACCGAGCCGAACAGCACGAACACGCCGAAGATGCCGAGCGCGAAGCCGAAATCGCCGACGCGGTTGACGACAAAGGCCTTGATTGCCGCGGCATTGGCCGACGGCTTCTTGTACCAGAAGCCGATCAGCAGATAGGACGCCAGCCCCACCCCTTCCCAGCCGAAGAACATCTGCACGAGGTTGTCCGCCGTCACCAGCATCAGCATGGCGAAGGTGAACAGCGACAGGTAGGCGAAGAAGCGCGGCCGGTTCGGATCGTGGTGCATGTAGCCGATCGAATAGATGTGGACCAGCGCCGACACGGTGTTGACCACCACCAGCATGACCACCGTCAGCGTGTCGATCCGGAGCGCCCAGGACGCTTCCAGCCCACCCGACTGTATCCAGCGCAGCACGGGCACGGTGAACACCTCGCCATGGCCGAAACCGACGGTGAAGAACGCGACCCACGACAGCACGGCCGCGACCACCAGGAAACCCGAGGTGATGTATTCGGACGCCTTGGCGCCGAGCGACGTGCCGAACAGGCCGACGATCAGGAAGCCGAGCAGGGGAAGGAAGACGATGGCCTGATACATGGTGGTTCCGTCAACCCTTCATCATGTTCACGTCTTCGACCGCGATCGAGCCGCGGTTGCGGAAGAAGACGACGAGAATGGCAAGTCCGATGGCGGCTTCGGCCGCCGCGACCGTCAGCACGAACAGCGCGAACACCTGGCCGACCAGATCGCCGAGTGCTGCCGAAAAGGCGACGAAGTTGATGTTGACCGCCAGCAGGATCAGCTCGACCGACATCAGGATGACGATGACGTTCTTGCGGTTCAGGAAGATGCCGAACACGCCGAGCGTGAACAGAACAGCCGATACGGTCAGATAATGTGCGATGCCGACAACCATCTCAGAGTCCCTCGCCTGTCTTGACCTTGCGGATTTCCATGCCGGTCGCCGGTGTGCGGCCGACCTGGGCTGCGATCGACTGCCGCTTGACGCCTGGCTTGTGGCGCAGCGTCAGCACGATGGCGCCGATCATGGCGACCAGCAGCACGAGGCCCGAAATCTGGAAGTAGTAGAGGTAGTCCGTATAGAGGATGTCGCCGAGCGCGGCGGTATTGGTCCGCGTGGCAAGATCCGGAATGGGCTTGGAGACCGTCGAAGCGAGCTGCGGCGCGAAGGTGTAGCCGCCGAGAACCACGATCAGCTCCGCCGCCAGGATCAGCCCGACCAGCGCGCCGATCGGCGCATATTGCAGGGCGCCGCTCTTCAGTTCGGCGAAATCGACGTCGAGCATCATGACGACGAACAGGAACAGAACCATCACCGCGCCGACATAGACGACGAGCAGGATCATCGCCAGGAACTCGGCGCCGGTCAGCATGAACAGGCCGGCGGCGTTGAAGAAGGTCAGGATCAGGAACAGCACCGAATGCACGGGGTTGCGCGACGAAATGACCATGAACGCCGATGCCACCGCGACAAAGGCGAAGAGGTAGAAAAAGGCCGCCTCTAGTCCACTCAACATTGGGGATCCCCCGGGTTCCTGTACAAACAGGACAACCGTCCTGTTTCGATGTTTGCTGCCGCCTCCGGCCGCAAGTTTCGTTGTGTCCTTAGACGAGGCCCCTCGCCCCGTCCATGCGTCAAATATCAGCGGTAGGGCGAGTCCAGCGAGATGTTGCGCGCCAGCTCGCGCTCCCACCGGTCGCCATTCGCCAACAGTCTGTCCTTGTCGTAGTAGAGTTCCTCGCGCGTCTCCGTCGCGAACTCGAAATTCGGCCCCTCGACAATGGCGTCGACCGGGCAGGCTTCCTGGCAGAAGCCGCAATAGATGCACTTCACCATGTCGATGTCGTAGCGCACCGTGCGGCGGGTGCCGTCGTTGCGGCGCGGGCCGGCCTCGATGGTGATGGCCTGCGCCGGGCAGATCGCCTCGCACAATTTGCAGGCAATGCAGCGTTCCTCGCCGTTCGGGTAACGGCGCAACGCATGCTCGCCGCGGAAGCGCGGGCTGGTCGGCCCCTTCTCGTGCGGATAGTTGATCGTCTCCTTCGGCGCGAAGAACTGGCGCATCGACAGGAAGAAGGCGCTGACGAAATCCTGCAGCAGCAGCGATTTGGCGGCTTGGGAAAGAGCGGACATCACGCAAACCCCGTGATCTTGAGGAAGGCCGCGGTGGCGACCACCATGAACAGCGAGATCGGCAGGAACACTTTCCAGCCAAGCCGCATCAATTGGTCGTAGCGGTAGCGCGGCACGAAGGCCTTCACCATGGAGATGCCGAAGAACACGAAGCAGACTTTCAGCACGAACCAGATGACGCCCGGCACCCAGGTGAACGGCGCGAAGTCGAACGGAGGCAGCCAGCCGCCGAGGAACAGGATGGTGGCCAGCGCGCACATCAGCACGATGGCGACATACTCGCCGAGGAAGAACAAAAGGAACGGGGTCGACGAATATTCGACCATGTGGCCGGCGACCAGTTCCGATTCGGCTTCCACCAGATCGAAGGGCGGGCGGTTCGTCTCGGCCAGCGCCGAGATGAAGAAGATGATGAACATCGGGAACAGCGCCAGCCAGTTCCAGTCGAGGAAGGTGTTGGGCAGGCCAAGCCGCGTACCAATTCCGTCATGCTGCGACAGCACGATATCGGTGAGGTTGAGCGAGCCGGCGGTGAGCAGAACGGTGACGATGACGAAGCCGATCGAGACTTCGTAGGACACCATCTGCGCGGCCGAGCGCAGCGCGCCGAGGAACGGATATTTCGAGTTCGACGCCCAGCCGCCCATGATCACGCCGTAGACCTCGAGCGAGGAGATGGCGAAGACATAGAGGATGCCGACATTGACGTTGGCGATCGCCCAGCCGTGGCTGACCGGGATGACCGCCCAGGCCGAGATCGCCAGCACGGCCGACACCAGCGGCGCCAAAAGAAACACGCCCTTGTTGGCGCCGGACGGGATGACCGGCTCCTTGAAGACGAACTTCAACAGATCGGCGAAAGCCTGCAGCGTGCCCCAGGGGCCGACGACGTTCGGGCCACGGCGCAATTGCACCGCCGCCCAGATCTTGCGGTCGGCGTAGAGGATGTAGGCGACGAAGATCAAAAGAACGACGATCAGCACGACTGACTTCAACAGGATCAGCAGCGCCGGCAGCACGTAGAAGGAGAAGAAAGTGTCCATGCTTATTCCGCCGCCTGCTTGAAGCCGCTCTTGGCCAGTGCCGAGCATTCCGCCATCACGGCCGATGCCCGCGCGATCGGGTTGGTCAGGTAGAAATCCTTCACCGGCGAGGTGAAGGTGCCCTTGTTCAGCCGTCCGCCGAGCTTCGCCACCTCGGCGATATCCTCGGCGTTGCCGGCCGCGACCTGGTCGATACGGGCCAGATGCGGGTATTCGCCATAAAGCTTGGCGCGCAGCTGCGGCAGCGAATCGAACGGCAGTTTCTTGCCGAGCACATCCGACAGCGCCCGCAGGATCGCCCAGTCCTCGCGCGCCTCGCCCGGCGCGAAGCCGGCGCGGTTGGTCTGCTGCACACGCCCTTCGGTGTTGACATAGGTGGCCGATTTTTCCGTGTAGGCGGCCGCCGGCAGGATGACATTGGCGCGGTGCGCGCCCTGGTCGCCATGCGTGCCGATATAGACGACGAAGGCGCCGCCGGTCTTGGCCATGTCGATCTCGTCGGCGCCGAGCAGGAACAAGAGCTCCATTTCGCCCAGCATGCCGGCAACGTTTCTGCCGCCCTCGCCCGGCACGAAGCCGAGATCGAGACCGCCGACGCGCCCGGCCGCATTGTGCAGCACGGCAAAGCCGTTCCAGTCGGCGCGAGCAGCGTTGACGGCGGCCGCGAGCTTGGCCGCCTGGCCGAGCACGGCCGCGCCATCGGCACGCGCCAGCGCGCCCTGTCCCACGATGATCAGCGGGTGTGTCGCCTTCTTCAGCGTCTGGAAGAACTTGCCGTTGCCGTTGGCCAAATCCCCAAGCGAATCCGGCCCGGCGCCCAGCTGTTCGTAATCGTAGCGGGTATCGCCGACATCGCCGATGACGCCGACCGGCAGATTGCCGGTCCGCCAGCGCTTGCGGATACGGGCATTGAGCACCGAGGCTTCATAGCGTGGGTTGGCGCCGATGATCAGCACCGCATCGGCCTGCTCGATGCCTTCGATGGTCGGGTTGAAGATGTAGCTCGCACGGCCGAGCGCCGGGTCGAGTGCGGCGCCATCCTGGCGGCAATCGGTGTTCTTCGAGCCGAGCGAAGCCATCAGCAGCTTGAGCGCATAGGTTTCTTCGACGGCGGCGAGATCGCCCGCGATAGCGCCGATCTTTTCGGGCGCCGTCTTCGACACCGCGTCCTTGATCGCGGCGAAGGCCTCGGCCCAGCTGGCAGCAACCAGCCTGCCGTCCTTGCGCACATAGGGGCGGTCAAGGCGTTGCGTGCGCAGGCCGTCCCAGATGAAGCGGGTCTTGTCGGAGATCCACTCCTCGTTCACCGCCTCGTTGACGCGCGGCAGGATGCGCATCACTTCGCGGCCCCGGCTATCGACGCGGATCGCCGAGCCGACGGCATCCATCACGTCGATGGATTCGGTCTTGGTCAGCTCCCACGGCCGCGCCTGGAAGGCGAATGGCTTCGAGGTCAGCGCGCCGACCGGGCAAAGGTCGATGACATTGCCCTGCAGCTCCGAGGTCATCGCCTGTTCGAGATAGGTGGTGATCTCGGCATCCTCGCCACGGCCGATCAGGCCCAGTTCGGAAATGCCGGCGACTTCGGTGGTGAAGCGGACGCAGCGCGTGCAGTGGATGCAGCGGTTCATCACCGTCTTCACCAGCGGTCCGATGTATTTGTCTTCGACCGCGCGCTTGTTCTCGTGATAGCGCGAGGAATCGACGCCGAAGGCCATCGCCTGGTCCTGCAGGTCGCATTCGCCGCCCTGGTCGCAGATCGGGCAATCCAGCGGATGGTTGATCAGCAGGAACTCCATCACGCCTTCCCTGGCCTTCTTGACCATCGGCGTGTTGGTGAAGATTTCCGGTGCCTCGCCATTCGGGCCGGGACGCAGGTCGCGCACGTTCATGGCGCAGGAGGCCTGCGGCTTGGGCGGCCCGCCCTTCACCTCGATCAGGCACATGCGGCAATTGCCGGCGATCGACAGCCGCTCATGGAAGCAGAAGCGCGGCACTTCCGCGCCAGCGTCTTCCGCCGCCTGCAGCAGCGTGTAGTGGTCGGGTACAGTGATCTCTTTCCCGTCGACCTTGAGCTTTGCCATTCGCCTCAAACCCCTGCGGAGTTCCCGCAATCTCTTTTTCCGGACGCGGTCGAGACCACGTCGGGCACTTCATTCACTTCTTGACGGCGAGCGCCGCCGCTTGGGCTGTCCAATCGTCGCGGCCGATGCGGCCGCCGAGCGACAGATAGTCTTCGACCCAGGCAACCTCTTGCGGCGTCCATGCCGCGATCTGGGCATACGTCCAGATACCGAGGCCGTTGAGAACCTTCTCCAGCTTGGGCCCGATGCCGGATATCGCCTTGAGATCCGCCGGTTTCGCCGGCTTCTGCATGGCCTTGGGCTGCCTGAAATCCTCGGGCAACAGCACATCGCCGACGCCGCTTGTTGCTGGAGCGGCGTTTGCGGCCGGCACGGCAGTTGCGGCTTCCTTGGCGGCAATATCGGTGACCTCCCTGGCGAAGGACTGCGCCTCGGCGATCATTGTTTTCGCCGTTGCCCGTGCCTTGGTGGAGGAAGGACTCGGTTCATCGAACTGGGCGACGCGCGCCTCGAAATCATCGACGATCGGCTGCAGCAGCCGTTGCGAGGCTTCTGCCGCACCTGAAAACGCGCCCAGCCAGACGCCGAAAGCATGATTGGCAAGCCCGAGGCCAAGCGCCGACATCGCCGCCGCACCCGCCACAGGATGCACGAAAAGGTTGACGGCACTGGCCATCTCCTTCGGCATCATCCTGGTCAAGTCCTGGTTCATCTTGTCGATCTGGTCCAAATTGGGCATCAGCGGGTTCGAATACGGCGCCATAGAGTTCTCCTGGTCGTTTCGTCGTTCGCCCCGCCCTTCGCTGCGGACTTTCGTCCGCGTAAAACGTTCTTCTATTCCGCCGCCACCATCACAGGCTCGGCCCGGTGCGCATTGCGCGAAAACTCGTCGATGCGCCGCTCCACTTCGCCGCGGAAATGCCGCATCAGGCCCTGGATCGGCCATGCCGCCGCGTCGCCCAGCGCGCAGATCGTATGGCCTTCGATCTGCTTGGTGACGTCGAGCAGCATATCGATCTCGCGCTTCTGCGCCTCGCCGCGCACCAGCCGTTCCATCACCCGCCACATCCAGCCGGTGCCTTCGCGGCATGGCGTGCACTGGCCGCAGCTCTCGTGCTTGTAGAAGTAGGAAAGCCGCGCGATCGCCTTCACGACATCGGTCGACTTGTCCATGACGATGACAGCCGCGGTTCCAAGGCCGGATTTGAGGTCGCGCAGCGCGTCGAAATCCATCGGCGCGTCGATGATCTGCTCGGCCGGCACCAGCGGCACCGAAGCGCCGCCCGGTATGACCGCCAAAAGATTGTCCCAGCCGCCGCGAATGCCGCCGCAATGCGTCTCGATCAGTTCGCGGAACGGGATCGACATCGCCTCTTCGACCGTGCACGGATTGTTGACATGGCCGGAGATGCAAAACAGCTTGGTGCCGACATTGTTGGGCCGGCCGAAGGACGAGAACCAGGCCGCACCGCGGCGCAGGATGGTCGGCGCAACCGCGATCGATTCGACATTGTTGACCGTGGTCGGGCAGCCATAGAGGCCGACATTGGCCGGGAATGGCGGCTTCAGCCGCGGCTGGCCCTTCTTGCCTTCGAGGCTTTCGAGGAGCGCTGTCTCCTCGCCGCAGATATAGGCGCCGGCGCCGTGGTGCATGTAGATGTCGAAATCGTAGCCGGAGGTGTTGTTCTTGCCGATCAGCTTGGCCTCATAGGCCTCCTCGATCGCGCGCTGCAGCGCCTCGCGCTCGCGGATGAACTCGCCGCGCACATAGATGTAGGCGGCAACCGCACCCATGGCGAAACCGGCAAGCAGCGCGCCCTCGACCAGCGTGTGCGGGTCGTTGCGCAGGATGTCGCGGTCCTTGCAGGTGCCGGGCTCGGATTCGTCGGCGTTGATCACGAGATAGCTCGGCCGGCCATCGCTCTGCTTGGGCATGAACGACCATTTGAGGCCGGTCGGAAAGCCGGCGCCGCCACGGCCGCGCAGGCCCGACGCCTTCATCTCGTTGACGATCCACTCGCGGCCCTTGGCGACGATGCCGGGCGTGTTATCCCAGGCGCCGCGCGCCATCGCGCCGGCCAAGGACTTGTCGAACAGGCCGTAGATATTGGTGAAGATGCGGTCTTTATCCCCGAGCATTTTTCGTCCCTCAGACCGGCTTCTTGCCGAAGACGCGGATGTATTCGGCGACGCCACCCTTGGCGAGCGCCTTGGCCTGCTTGACCCAGTCGTCGCGATCGATGCGGCCCTGGAAAGAGAGATAGCCATCCACCCACTCGCGTTCGGCCTTCTTCCACGACGCGACCTGCGCGAAGGTAAAGATGCCCAGCGTATGCAGGATGCCCTCGATCTTGGGGCCGACGCCGGAGATCAGTTTGAGGTCATCGACCTGTGCCGGCCTGTCGATGCCGGCCGGGCGGTTCTTGTCCCCGAGCGACGGTTTGGCCGGCTTGGCGGCCGGTACCTTGACCTCTGGCGCCTTGAAGGCGGAGGCCGGCTCGGCCTTGGTGATGGGGCCACTGCGCTGCTTGGAAACCTGCTCGACTTTGGAGTCTGCCTTGTTGGCATTGGCGGCCGAATGCAGTGGAGCGGCAACACTCGCCGCCTTTTCAACCGCCGGCGCGACCTTGGTTTTTGAAGGCGTCTTCAACGCCGGGCTGGTTTCAGGGGCGTCGGTCTTCGGCTTGCTGGTGTTGGACGGTGCGACAGGGGCCGCGGCCGGCGCCGGCACCGGCGCTGCGACGATCGCGTCGGGTGCCGCCCTGGCGGCCTTGGCCGCCTCCCTGGCTTCCCTGTCGCGGGTCGACTTGAGGATCGCCTTTTCGCTCTTCAGCGTGGTGAGGCCGGAGGCCGGCTCCGAGCCGGTGCGGCCATTCTGCGGCCCCGGTTCCACCGCAGCACCCTTGCCGGCGTCATAGAGATCGATGATTTCAGCCAGGCGTTCCGGCGTCAGATCCTCGAACGTGTCCTTGAAGATCATCACCATCGGCGCGTTGACGCAGGCACCGAGGCATTCCACCTCTTCCCAGGACAAGGTTCCCTTGTCGTTGGTGTGGAACTGGTCGTGATGGACTTTGGAGCGGCAGACATCCATCAGCGCTTCCGAACCGCGCAGCATGCAGGGCGTGGTGCCGCAGACCTGGATGTGCGCACGCGTGCCGACCGGATTCAACTGGTACTGCGTGTAGAAGGTCGCGACTTCCAGCCCGCGGATGCGCGGCATGCCGAGCATGTCGGAGATCGTCTCGATCGCCGCCTTCGTCACCCAACCTTCCTGCTCCTGTGCTATCATCAGAAGCGGGATGATGGCCGACTGTTCACGGCCCTTCGGGTACTTCTTGATCCATTGCTTCGCAGCCGCGGCATTCGCCCGGTTGAAGGCGAAGGATGCTGGCTGGACGCTGGCTTCTGCGAGACGGCGGACTGACATTTAGCGATCGACCTCACCAAACACGATGTCGAGGGAGCCGAGAACGGCGGTGATGTCGGCCAGCATGTGGCCGCGGCAGAGGAAATCCATCGCCTGCAGATGCGCGAAACCCGGCGCGCGCAGCTTGCAGCGGTAGGGCTTGTTGGAGCCGTCGGAAACCAGATAGACGCCGAATTCGCCCTTCGGCGCCTCGACAGCGGCGTAAACCTCGCCGGCCGGCACGCGATAACCCTCGGTGTAGAGCTTGAAGTGATGGATCAGCGCTTCCATCGAGCGCTTCATTGCCTGGCGCTTGGGCGGCACCACCTTGCCATCGAGGTTCGACACCGGGCCGGTGCTCTCCTTGCCGAGCAAAAGGTCGACGCACTGGCGCATAATCTTCGCCGACTGGCGCATTTCTTCCATGCGCACGAGGTAGCGGTCGAAGCAGTCGCCGTTCTTGCCGATCGGAATATCGAAATCCATCTCCGAATAGCATTCATAGGGTTGCGACTTGCGCAGATCCCAGGCTGCACCCGAGCCACGCACCATCACGCCCGAAAAACCCCAGGCCCAGGCATCCGCCAGCGAGACGATGCCAATATCGACATTGCGCTGCTTGAAGATGCGGTTGCCGGTCAGCAGCCGGTCGAGGTCGTCGATCGACTTCAGGAACGGGTCGATCCACTTGCCGATGTCCTCGACCAGTTGACGCGGCAGGTCCTGATGGACGCCGCCGGGCCGAAAATAAGCGGCATGCATGCGCGAACCGGAGGCGCGCTCATAGAACACCATCAGCTTTTCGCGTTCGACGAAGCCCCACAGCGGCGGCGTCAGCGCACCGACGTCCATCGCCTGCGTCGTCACATTGAGGATGTGCGACATGATGCGGCCGATCTCGCTGTAGAGAACGCGGATCACCTGGCCACGCTTCGGCACCTCGATGCCGAGCAGACGCTCGGCGGCCAGCGCAAAGGCATGTTCCTGGTTCATCGGCGCGCAATAGTCGAGCCGGTCGAGATAGGGTACCGCCTGCAGATAGGTTTTGGCTTCGATCAGCTTTTCGGTACCGCGATGCAGCAGTCCGATATGCGGATCGACGCGATCGACGACTTCGCCGTCCAGCTCCAGCACAAGGCGCAAAACGCCGTGCGCCGCGGGGTGTTGCGGGCCGAAATTGATGTTGAAGTTGCGGACGGAGGTTTCAGCCATTTACTGCTTTGCCTTCTCGTCACCCGGCAGCACGTAATCCGTACCTTCCCACGGGGACAGAAAATCGAAATTGCGGAATTCCTGCTTGAGCTCGACCGGCTCATAGATAACGCGCTTGGCCTCGTCGTCGTAGCGCACCTCGACGAAGCCGGTCAGCGGGAAATCCTTGCGCAAGGGATGGCCTTCGAAGCCATAGTCGGTCAGCAGGCGGCGCAGGTCGGGATGGCCGGAGAACAAAACGCCGTAGAGATCGTAGGTCTCGCGCTCGAACCAGTCGGCGCCGGGATAGACGCCGGTGATCGACGGCACCATGGTTTCCTCGTCGGCCTGCACCTTGACGCGGACGCGCACATTCTGCTTCGGCGACAACAGGTGATAGACGACGTCGAAACGCTTGGCCCGCGACGGATAGTCGGCGCCGCAGACATCGATGATCGAGATGAACTGGCAGCGCGCATCGTCGCGCAGGAAGGTCATCACCTCGACCAGATCGCGCGGCTCGACATGGATGGTGAGTTCGCCATAGGCGATATCAGCCTCGTTCACGCGGCCGATCAGCTTCTCGCCGAGATAGGTCGACAGTTCGCTCAGGGATGCGGTCATGGATTTACCGTTCGATCGTGCCGGTGCGGCGGATCTTCTTCTGCAAGAGAAGAATGCCGTAGAGCAGCGCTTCGGCGCTCGGCGGACAGCCGGGCACATAGATGTCGACCGGCACGATGCGGTCGCAGCCGCGCACCACCGAATAGGAATAGTGGTAATAGCCGCCGCCATTGGCGCAGGAGCCCATCGAGATGACGTAGCGCGGCTCCGGCATCTGGTCGTAGACCTTGCGCAGCGCCGGCGCCATCTTGTTGGTCAGCGTGCCGGCGACGATCATGATGTCGGACTGGCGCGGAGACGCGCGTGGCGCGACGCCGAACCGCTCCGAATCATAGCGCGGCATCGAGGTGTGGATCATCTCGACCGCGCAGCAGGCGAGGCCGAACGTCATGAACATCAGCGACCCGCTGCGCGCCCAGGTGATGAGCGCCTCGGTCGAAGTGACCAGAAAGCCCTTGTCGGCCAACTCGTTGTTGATCTCGAGGAAGAAGGGATCGTCCTCCCCCACCGGCCTGCCGGTGTTGGGATCGATGATGCCCTTGGGCTTCGGCGCGACGAGGGTGCCTGAACTGTCGTTCAATCCCATTCCAGCGCTCCTTTTTTCCATTCATAGGCAAAGCCGATGGTCAGCACCGCCAAAAAAACCATCATCGACCAGAAACCGAGCATGCCGATCTTCGAAAACGACACCGCCCACGGAAACAGGAAGGCTACTTCCAGGTCGAAGATGATGAACAGGATCGACACCAGGTAGAAACGGATGTCGAACTTCATGCGGGCGTCGTCGAACGAGTTGAAACCGCACTCGTAGGCGGAAAGCTTTTCGGGATCGGGATTGCGGTAGGCCACCAGGAAGGGCGCGGCCAGCAGCGCCAGGCCGACAACCAGCGCCACGCCTATGAACAGGACGATGGGCAGGTATGAGCTCAAGAGTGCGTTCATGCTCGGCTTTCCGTTGGCGCCAATCCACGTTGATTACAGCACCGGACCCTAATGCGGAAGCGTGACAGTTTAACCGCTGAACCGTTTTAAGGGCCTATGCTGCAACGCGGCGAGGGTTAGCGCAGCACTTCCAGCGAAGCAAGTCAAACCTTGTTCAAAACATCGACCTGGACGGCATATCGCGGCAAACTGGTCCGATCCGCTCCTGTTTGATTTCCTTCGCTTTTTACTCCACTTTTCTCTCCTGACATGGATGCCGCCAAAACCCTGCTAGCATGGGTTGGAATCAGCCATTCGACCCTCGGTCAAAACACGTCAAAGTGATACCTGCATGAAGGAAAAGATCTCGCTCCCGATGGCCCGGCGCATCGCCCTTGCCGCCCAGGGGTTCCTCGATCCTCGCCCGACCGGCACGCCCGACCGCCGGCATTTTGCCCGCACCCTCTCCCGCACCGGCCTGTTGCAGATCGATTCCGTCAGCGCGGTGGTGCGCGCTCATTATATGCCGCTCTATTCGCGCCTTGGCCCCTACCCGTTCTCGCTGCTCGACAACGCGGCCGTGACGCGCAAGCGCATGGTTTTCGAATATTGGGCGCACGAGGCCTCCTTCCTGCCGGTCGAGACATACCCGCTGATGCGCTGGCGCATGCAGCGCGCCGAGCGGGGCGAGGAAATGTATCTGGGTCTCGCCAAATGGGGCCGCGAGCACGCCGCCTACATCGAAGAGATCTACCGCGAGGTCGCCGAGCGCGGCCCGATCGCCGCTTCCGCGCTGGAGGGCCAGAAAGGTTCGGGCGGCTGGTGGGGCTGGAGCCATGCCAAACACGCCTTCGAATGGCTGTTCTGGGCCGGCCGCATCACCACGGCGCACCGCCGCGGTTTCGAGCGCTTCTATGACCTGCCCGAGCGCGTGCTGCCGCAGGCGATCCTCGATCTGCCGGTGCCGACGCCTGAGGACGCGCACCGCGAATTGCTGCGCATTTCCGCCCGCGCCCACGGCGTGGCGACTTCAGGCGATTTGCGCGACTATTTCCGCCTGTCGCCGGCCGATATGAAAGGCCGGTTGGAGGAACTGGTTCAAACGGGCGAGTTGCTGCCGGTGCGTGTCGAAGGCTGGGACAAGCCGGCGTATCTTCACCGGGACGCCCGTCTGCCGCGCAAAGTCGGGGCCCGCGCCTTGCTGGCACCCTTCGATCCGGTCGTCTTCGAGCGCTCGCGCACCGAGCGGCTGTTCGATTTCCACTACCGCATCGAGATCTACACACCGGCCGACAAGCGGCAGTATGGCTATTATGTCCTGCCGTTCCTGCTCGGCGACCGGATCGTGGCGCGCATCGACCTCAAGGCCGATCGCCCGGCCAGCATACTGCGGGTCCATGCGGCCTATGCCGAGCCCGGTGCGCCGCCTGAAACCGCTGCGGAGCTGTTCGAGGAATTGAAGCAGATGCAAGGTTGGCTCGGGCTCGAACGCATCGAAGTGACGCCTGCCGGCGATTTGGGCGCGGCGCTGGCCGACATAGCCGTGTCGTAAGCTCGCGTTGACACCGCCGCCCGCAAAAGCCTAAATCCGGTTCCAGATGGTCCCTTGCCCGCAACGGCAAGGGCTAAGAGGGAATGCGGTGCCGGGCAAAATCCCAAATCCGCGGCTGTCCCCGCAACTGTAAGCGAAGAGCCAAGGCCGAAAACCACTGGGAATTCCCGGGAAGGCGGCTACCCAAGGCGATGACTCGCGAGCCAGGAGACCTGCCGTCTGCGACTGTAGAATCCGATCGCCCGGCGGGTTTCCGGGCAAGGAGCCCGATCTTTGGACCACGACAGCAGTTTTTCGGCTGGCACAGCGGATATTTCGTCCGGCCATGATGATGCCTTGGCCGGCGTCACCATCATCGTCTGCGGCTCCTGCCGCAATGAGACCGGCTCCGACGCTCATCCCCGCGCCGGCGAGTTGCTGACGGACGACACGCGCCGCGCCGCCGCTGGCGACGATATCCGCATCCGCAGCGTCGAATGCCTTGGCAATTGCAAGCGGCGCCTCAGCGCCGCGATCCTGCGCGACGGCTGCTGGAGCTATGTCTTCGGCGACCTGACCGCGACCAGCGGCGCCGACCTCGTGACAGGCGCAAAGCTCTTCGCCACCTCGAAAGATGGCCTGATCCCGTGGCGTGGCCGCCCCGATAGCCTCAAGCGCGGCCTCGTGGCCCGCATTCCACCCATCGACATGCTGAAGGATTGACCATGACCACTTCCGTATCCCGCGTTCCCTGCACCGTCGTCACCGGCTTCCTCGGCGCCGGCAAGACGACGCTGGTCCGCCATCTCCTGGAAAACGCCGGCGGCAAGCGCATCGCCATCATCGTCAACGAATTCGGCGACATCGGCATCGATGGCGAGATCCTCAAGGGATGCGGTATCGACACCTGCCCCGAGGAAAACATCGTAGAACTGGCCAATGGCTGTATCTGCTGCACTGTCGCCGATGATTTCGTCCCGGCGCTCGACCAAATCCTGTCGCTGACGCCGAAGGTCGACCATATCCTGATCGAAACCTCGGGCCTGGCACTGCCCAAGCCGCTGGTCCAGGCCTTTCAGTGGCCGAGCGTGAAAAGCCGGGTGACCGTCGATGGCGTCATCGCCGTGGTCGACGGACCGGCATTGGCCGAAGGCCGCGTCGCCAACGACATGGAGGCCCTCCAGGCGCAGCGCGCCGGGGACGAGACGCTCGACCACGACGATCCGGTGGAAGAACTGTTCGAGGACCAGATCGCCTGCGCCGACCTGATCATCCTGTCGAAGAGCGACCTGATGGACGCCGCCGGCACCGCCCGCGCCAATGCCATCATTGGCGAACACTCCGCCCGCGCGGTGAAGATCGTGCCGACCTCGCATGGCAAGGTCGATCCCTCGGTGCTGCTCGGGCTCGGTCTCGCCGTCGAGGACGACATCGAAAACCGCAAGTCCCATCATGACGGCGCATTCGACCACGAGCATGACGACTTCGACACGTTCATCGTCGACATTGCCTCGATCGCCAATCCGGACGAGCTGGCAAAGCGTGTCGCCACGGTCGCCGAAGAAGAGAACGTGCTGCGCGTAAAAGGCTTCGTCGAGGTCGGCGGCAAGCCGATGCGGCTCTTGCTGCAGGCCGTCGGGCCGCGCGTCAATCATTACTATGACCGCGCCTGGACCGCGCAGGACGACCGCCGTTCGCGCCTCGTCGTCATCGGCCTGAAGGGGCTGAACCGCCCGGCGATCGAGCGTATACTCGCCGGCTGATTTCGGACACGGATTGCGATGCACATCCTAACCACGACATCCGCCTCGCTCGACGACCTCGCCGAGCCGGTCGATCTGCGGCAGACGCCGGCGGATATCGTGGCCCTGTCCTTCACCGACAGCGACCTCGCCGGACTGGCGGCGGCGTGGAGGACCGATGCCGGCCGCCTGCCCTCGATGCGGCTGTCCGCACTGCGCGACCTGCGCCATCCCATGTCCGTCGACCTCTGGGTCGACCGCGTCGCCCGCCATGCCAAGATCATCCTCGTGCGCATCCTCGGCGGCTACGACTGGTGGCGCTACGGCTGCGACCAGCTTGCCTCGACCGCCCGCGAACGCGGCATAAAACTGGCGCTGCTGCCCGGCGAATGCCGCGACGAGGATCTGCGCCTGATCGAAGCCTCGACGCTGCCGCGCCAAGAACTTGACGCTCTGCTCGACTATTTCCGCGAGGGCGGCCCGGCGAATATGGGCGCGCTGGTGCGGAGGTTGGCGCGGCTGGCGGGGTCGGATGCGGAAGTTATCGGCCCGGTGGTGGTGCCGAAAGCTGGTTTTTACGTGCCTGGAAGTGGAGTTGTAGAGAAGCCGGACTTATCGAATGCTGGCGCTTACAACGCCAACGCTCCTATCATCCCCATCCTGTTCTATCGCTCGATGCTGCTGGCCGCCGATGTCGCGCCCATCGATGCGCTTGTTGAAGCGCTGCGGCAGCGCGGCATCGACCCAGTCCCGATCTTCGTCTCCAGCCTCAAGGACCCAACCTCCCTCGCCTTCGTGGAAACAGCACTGACGGCGCTGAAGCCCGCCGCCATCATCACCGCGACCGCCTTCGCCTCAGGCGCCGAACCCGGCATCGAAACGCTGTTCGACCGCGCCGGCGTGCCTGTCTTCCAGGTCATCGTCGCCACCACCCGCCGCGACATCTGGCAAAACAACCAGCGTGGCCTGGCACCCGCCGACCTCGCCATGCACGTCGTGCTGCCCGAACTCGACGGCCGCGTCCTCGCCGGCGCCATTTCCTTCAAGGGCGAGACCGAGACCGATCCCGCACTCGGCCACCGCGCCTTCGCCAACCGGCCGGAACCGGATCGCGTGGCGCAGGTCGCTGACCGCGTCGCGGCCTTCATCAAGTTGCAGGAGACGCCCCGCGCCGGGCGCAAGCTGGCCATCCTGATCCCGGATTACCCTAGCGCTCCTGGCCGCACCGGCTACGCCGTGGGCCTCGACGTGCCGTCCAGCGTGCTCGCCATGCTGCATGACCTGAAGGAGCAGGGCTATGTGGTTGAGGGAATTCCGGAGACGCCGCGTGGGTTGCTGGATTTGCTTGAGCGGAGTGCCGACGGGTTGGGGCTGGACGATTATCTCGCTCTTTCGACGGAATTGCCGACAGGTGCAATTGCTGCAGTCGAGGCTGCTTGGGGGAAGGCAGAAGACGAGACAGGTTTGCGCGAGGCGCCCCCCTCTGTTCTACCGGAGGGGGGCGCCTCGCGCCAACCTTCGCGACCGACCACTGCACGTTTCCCCTTCCGCGCCGCCACCTTCGGCAACGTCACCATCGCCCTCGCCCCCGACCGCGGCTGCTCCGTCGACCGCCGCGCCGACTACCACGACCCGACGCTGCCCCCGCGCCATGCGCTGATCGCCTTCGGCCTCTGGCTGCGCAAGTCGCTCGGCGTTCACGCGCTGGTCCATGTCGGCGCCCATGGCACGCTTGAATGGCTGCCGGGCAAAACCGTTGCTCTGTCGGAAAACTGCTTTCCGGAGATCGTCACCGGTCCCCTGCCCGTCATCTATCCCTTCATCGTCTCCAACCCGGGCGAAGCGGCGCAGGCCAAGCGGCGCATTGCCGCCGTCACCCTTGGCCATTTGCCGCCACCGCTGACCGGCGCCGGGCTGGACGAAAACCAGCACAAGCTCGAGCGGCTGGTCGATGAATATGCCCAGGCCGACGGGCTCGACCGTCGCCGCCGTGACCGACTGGCGAAACTGATCGTCGACACCGCGCAAAAAACCGGTCTCGCCTCTGAAGCCGGCGTTGCCAGAACCGACGCGCCCGACGAGGCCTTGCGCCGCATCGATGCCTGGCTCTGCGACCTCAAGGATTTCGCCATCAAGGACGGGCTGCATATCTATGGCCGCGCTCCGGAGGATGAGCCGGACGCCATGCGCCGGCAAAGTGCTGAAGCCGAGAAGACGGCGCTGCTCGCCGCGCTCGATGGCCGCCACGTCAAGGCTGGGCCGGCCGGCGCGCCTATGCGCGGCCGCTCGGACGTCTTGCCTACCGGCCGCAATTTGTTCACCTCGGACCCGCGCACCATGCCGACGCCGACCGCCTATGATCTGGGCAGGGCAGCGGCGGAGGAAGTCGTGCGCGGCTACATGCAGTCGCATGGCGACTGGCCACGCTCGCTGGTCATCGATCTCTGGGGCTCGGCATCGCTGCGCACCGGCGGCGAGGAGATCGCTCAAGGCCTGGCGCTGATGGGCTGCCGGCCGCAATGGGATTCGGCGACCGGCCGCATCACCGGCATCGAAGTGCTGCCGCCGGCCATGCTGGGCCGTCCGCGCGTCGATGTCACCTGGCGCATATCCGGCCTGTTCCGCGACATGTTCCCGACCCAAATCGCGCTGATCGATGCCGCAGCCAACGCGGTTGCCGCGCGCGACGAGGAGGATTCGGAAAACCCGCTCGCGGCCAAGACCCGCGCCGACGGCAAGATCAGCCCGCGCATTTTCGGCACCTCGCCGGGCACATACGGCGCCGGCGTCGAGGATATCTTGTCCTCCGGCAACTGGAGCGCGCGCGACGAAATCGGCCGCGCCTATCTCGACGCTACATCGCACGCCTATGGCGGCGCCGGGGGCGAAGGCATCTCCGCACCCGGCGCCTTCGAGGGCCGCATCGCCGAAGCCGATCTTCTCGTCCACACCGGCGACGACCCCGGCCGCGACATCCTCGAGGGCTCCGCCGATGTCGCCTTCATCGGCGGCTTTTCCGCAGCAGTTGCGGCGCTCGGCAGGAATGCCGACGTCATCGTGCTCGACACCACGGACCCGCAAAAGCCGAAGCCACGCTCGATCAGTGAGGCCGTAGCGCGCGTCGTGCGTGCCCGCGCCGTCAATCCACGCTTCATATCAGGCCAGATGCGCCACGGCCCGCGCGGCGCCTCGGAATTCGCCGAAACCGTCGACCGGCTGATTGGCTTCGCCGAAACCACGCACGCCATTTCGGGAACGCTGATCGAGGCGGTTCATGATGCCTATCTAGGCGATCCCATGGTCCGCGCCTTCATCCTGCGCGAGAACCCCGCCGCGGCAAAAATCATTGCCGAACGCTTCCTGTCGGCGCGCCGGCGTAGTCTCTGGCACCCCTTGCGCAATTCCATCGACGACGATCTCGCAGCCCTGATCGCCGAGGCAGAAGCGCTTGGAGTGGCGGCATGAGCGCCTTCTCGCGCCGCGGCGCCTGTCCGGCTTTGTCGGCGCCGATGCAAACCGGCGACGGCCTGCTGGTGCGGCTCAACCCGGTCGCTGGGGGGATGTCGCCAGAGTCGTTGATCGGACTAGCCGAATCCGCCTTGCGGCACGGCAACGGCATCATGGAAGTCACCGCGCGCGGCAGCCTGCAGATACGCGGCCTGACGGCGCAAAGTGCTGCGCTGCTGGCGGCGGAGGTCGATGCGCTTGATATTGCGGTTCGCACCGGCGTGCCGGTCGAGACCGGGCCGCTGGCCGGCATTGATCCGCAAGAGATTGCCGATCCCCGGCCGCTGGCTGAACGTATCAGGGCTGCGATCGAAGAAGCTGGGCTCGTACAACGCCTAGGGCCGAAGGTGTCGGTCGTCGTGGACGGCTGCGGGCAACTCGCCATGGATGCGGTCACGGCCGACGTGCGGCTTGCTGCAACGCGCACCGATGCGGGAGTTCGGTGGCGCGTGTCTGTCGCGGGTGACGGGAGGAATGCGAGGCCGCTGGCGTTTGCCGATCAAGGTGCGGCGCGCGATATTGCCGTTGCAGCTCTAAGGATGGTTGCAGAGAAAGGCCGCGAGGCCCACGCAAGGGATTTATCGGAGAGGCAATTAGTGTCTTTGGCGGGTTGGCTGTGCTCGACGAGTTTGCGCGAGGCGCCCCCCTCTGTCCTGCCGGACATCTCCCCCTCAGGGGGGGAGATTGGCAGCTTCGACGCCGGCTTTTCCTTAACAGCACCGGAGATTGGCGAAACCATCGGTGACGGCGTAATCTCCCCCCTAGAGGGGGAGATGTCCGGCAGGGCAAAGGGGGGCGCCTCGCGCAAACCCATCGGCCTTTTCCCCTTAGCCGGCCATGCCACCGCCCTCGGCATCGCCCTGCCCTACGGCAGCATGCCGGCGGACAACATCATCGCCCTCGCCCAACACGCCCTCACCCTCGGTACAACCGAAATCCGCCTCGCCCCCGGTCGCGCCCTGCTCTTCCTCGGTCAGCCAACCGCCGCCAACCGCCCCCTCCAGCACACAGCCGCCACCCTCGGCTTCGTCATCGCCCCCGCCGACCCGCGCACGCGCATTGCCGCTTGCCCGGGCATGCCGGCCTGCGCCTCCGGCCGCATCGCCACACGCGACATCGCCGAGACGATAGCCGCTGAAACAGCCGACATCCTCGACTTCACCCTTCACATTTCCGGCTGTGCCAAAGGCTGCGCCCACCCCGGTCCGGCAGCGCTGACGATCGTCGGCGGCGAAAATGGAGCCGGACTTGTCGTGAACGCGACGGCAAAGGCCCTTCCTGCCGGCTACAGGCCGGGCTATGACGCCGCGCGCGGCATCGGCCGCGTCGCGGCGATGATCCGCAGCACACGATATCAAGGTGAAACCGCCGCCGCTTGCCTGACAAGGCTCGGGCCGGCCGGTATCGCCGAGGCCTACCGACAGGCCCAAACTGAAAAACGGAAATGAGCATGGCCGCCTACGACTACATCCATGACGGCACGGCGATCTACGAGCGCTCCTTCGCCATCATCCGCGCCGAGGCCGATCTGTCGCGCTTCTCCGAAGCCGAGGCCGATGTCGCCATTCGCATGATCCATGCCTGCGGCCAGGTCGAAGCTTCAAGTCATTTTGTGTTCTCCACCGATTTCGTTGCCGCCGCCCGCACCGCTTTGGCGGCCGGCGCGCCGATCTTCTGCGACGCGGAAATGGTCTCGCATGGCGTCACCCGCGCCAGGCTGCCGGCGGGCAACGAGGTGATCTGCACCTTGCGCGACCCGCGTACGCACGACATTGCCAGGCAAATCGGCAACACCCGTTCGGCGGCCGCCATCGACCTCTGGGGCGAGCGCATGGCCGGCTCTGTGGTTGCCATCGGCAATGCGCCGACCGCGCTATTCTATCTCCTGGAAAAACTGCGCGATGGCGCACCGAAGCCGGCGGCCATCATCGGCATGCCGGTCGGTTTCGTCGGTGCGGCCGAATCCAAGGATGCGCTGGCCGAGAACTCCTATGGCGTTCCCTACGCCATCGTGCGTGGCCGGCTTGGCGGCAGTGCCATGACCGCCGCCGCGCTCAATTCATTGGCGAGGCCTGGCCTGTGAACGCCTTTCTCAAAGGCCGCCTCGTTGGCGTCGGCACCGGTCCTGGCGACCCCGAACTGCTGACCCTAAAAGCCGCCCGCATCCTGGCCGAGGCCGATGTCGTGGCCTATTTCGCCAAGCGCGGCAACAACAGCAACGCCCGCGCCATCGTCGAAGCGCAGTTCCGGCCCGAAATGACGGAATTGCCGCTGCTCTATCCCGTCACAACCGAAATCGCCAGGGATCACGACGACTACCGCTCGCAGATCACGGCTTTCTACGAGGAGTCGGCCGAGAAGGTCGCCGAGCACCTCGAAGCCGGCAGAATGGTTGCGGTGCTGTCAGAGGGCGACCCGCTGTTCTACGGCTCTTACATGCATCTGCATGTGCGCCTCGCCCATCGTTTTCCGACCGAAGTCATCCCCGGCGTCACCGCCATGTCCGGCTGCTGGTCGCAGACCGGTATTCCGATCGTCCAGGGCGACGACGTGCTCACCGTGCTGCCGGGCACGATGAGCGAATTCGAGCTCACCCGCCGGCTGGCCGACACCGATGCCGCCGTCATCATGAAGGTTGGCCGCAACCTGCCCAAGATCAGGCGGGCGCTGGAGGCTACGGCCAAGCTGTCGCGCGCCGTCTATGTAGAGCGCGGCACCATGGCCGGCAGCGTCTCGATGAAGCTTGCCGACAAAAAGGACGACAAGGCGCCCTACTTCGCCATCGTGCTGGTCGCCGGCTGGTCCGGCCGCCCCGGCGCCGTGGGAGCGCAGGTATGAGTGGCCGTCTCACCGTCATCGGCCTTGGGCCCGGCAATGCCGATCAGGTCACCCCGGAGGCCAGCCGCGCTGTCGCCGAGGCGAAATTCTTTTACGGCTACAAGCCCTATCTCGATCGGCTGGACCTGCGCCCGGACCAGACCCGCGTCGCTTCCGACAACCGCGAGGAACTCGCCCGCTCCAAGGACGCATTGAGCAAGGCCGCAGAGGGCCATGACGTCGCCGTGGTCTCCGGCGGCGATCCCGGCGTGTTCGCCATGGCGGCGGCCGTCTGCGAGGCGATCGAGGCCGGTCCGGTCGAATGGCGCGCGGTCGATGTCGCCGTGGTGCCCGGCATCACCGCCATGCTTGCGGTTGCCGCCCGCATCGGGGCGCCGCTCGGCCATGATTTCTGCGCCATCTCGCTCTCCGACAATCTAAAGCCATGGGAATTGATCGAACTGCGCCTGCTGGCGGCGGCCGGTGCCGGCTTCGTCATCGCGCTTTATAACCCGATCAGCAAGGCCCGCCCCTGGCAACTCGGCCGCGCCTTCGAGTGCCTGACCGCCATCCTGCCGGGCACCACGCCGGTAATCTTCGGCCGCGCCGCCGGTCGCCCGGACGAGCGTATCGAGGTCTGCCTGCTGGCCGATGTCGAGGCTGAAAAGGCGGACATGGCGACCTGCATCATCATCGGCTCGCCGGAAACCAGGATTATCAAGCGCACGGAGAAGCCGGCGCTGGTCTACACGCCGCGCTCGTCCACGGGACGGACAAAATGATCGACCCCAAATCGATCGACAATGGCGGCCAGCGCTTCGACGGTTTCAGCCGAGGGCACGTCCGGCAGATCAGGCCTGCGGATCATGACCACCTCGATGCCAAGCGCCCGCGCCGAGGCGATCTTGCCAAAGGTCGCCTCGCCGCCGCTGTTCTTGGACACCACGACATCGATGCGGTGCCTTTCGAGCAGCGCGCGTTCCTCCGCGTCGCGAAACGGGCCACGGGCCAACAGATATTCGGCGTCGGGCACGGCCAGCTTCGGCTCGACCGGATCGACACTGCGAATGAGATAGTGGTGCTGGGGCGCTGCTTCGAAAGCCGCAACCTCTTGCCGGCCCAGTGCCAGAAAAACGCGGCGCGGCGCCGGTCCAAGCGCTTGCGCGGCATCGCCGACCGTACCGACCAACGTCCAGCGGTCGCCTTCGACAGGCTCCCAGCCGGGACGCCGCAGGGCAAGGATCGGCACGCCGGCCATGCGCGCGGCTTGTGCGGCATTGGCGGAGATTTGCGCCGCATAGGGATGCGTGGCGTCGATCAGCAGATCGGTGGCCGTTTCCGTGAGGTAAGCGGCCAGCCCGTCGGCGCCGCCAAAGCCTCCGCTTCGCACCGGCACGCCTTGCGCGACCGGGCTTTCGGTGCGGCCGGCCAGCGACAGTGTGACCGAGGCACACGCCGCCAGTTTTCCGGCCAGTTGCCGCGCTTCGGTGGTGCCGCCGAGGATCAGGATACGGTGGGTCATCATGCCTGCTGAGCGTCAATCGCGAGCCGCCTGGCTGACAGTCGTCGGCATCGGCGAGGACGGTTTAGCGGGTCTCGGCGACGAGGCCAAGCAGCGGATTGCCCAGGCTGAGATCATCTTCGGCGGCAAGCGGCACCTCGCCCTTGTCGCTTCCTTCGCCAAGGGCGAGCCGCGCCCATGGCCGGTTCCCTTCGATGCCGAGATGGCTGACGTGCTGGCGCTCGCCGGCAGGAACGTCTGTGTGCTCGCGTCCGGCGATCCGTTCTTCCATGGCGTCGGCGCCACGCTCGCCCGCAAGGTCAAGGCGCAAGAGATGCACGTTATCCCCGCGCCTTCAGCCGTTTCACTGGCGGCCGCCCGGCTCGGCTGGGCGCTGCAGGATATCGAAACCGTCTCGCTGCACGGCCGGCCGCTCGACCTGATCCGGCCGCTGCTGCAGCCAGGCGCGCGCATCCTGGTGCTGACCTCGGATGCAGAGGCCCCCGCGGCGATTGCCCGCCTGCTCGCGGAACTCGACTTCGGCGCATCGCGGCTGACGATCCTGGAGGCGTTGGGTGGGCCAAGCGAGACCCAGCGCTCGGTCCGCGCCGATGCCTTCGACCTCGAAAACCTCAATCCGCTCAACGTGCTGGCGGTCGAAGTTGAATCCGGTCCGGACGCGCGCGTGCTGCCGCTCACATCAGGCCTTGCCGATCACCTGTTCGACCATGACGGCCAGATCACCAAGCGCGAAATCCGCGCGATCACCCTGTCGGCGCTGGCGCCGCGGCGCGGCGAGTTGCTGTGGGACATCGGCGCCGGCTCCGGTTCCATCGGCATAGAATGGATGCTGGCCCACCCTTCCATGCGCACTTTTGCCATCGAGGCCGATCCGGTGCGCGCTGCCCGTATTGGTCGCAACGCCGCTGCCTGTGGCGTTCCCGGCCTTGTCGTGGTCGAAGGCAGCGCGCCGAAGGCGCTTGCCAGACTGGACACGCCAGACGCGATCTTCATCGGCGGTGGTGGCAGCGATGCCGGTGTCTTGAAAGCTGCCATCAAGGCCCTGCACACTGGCGGCCGTCTCGTCGCCAACGCGGTGACGCTGGAGATGGAAGCCCTGCTTCTTGCCCAGCATACGAAGCTCGGCGGCGATCTCACGCGTATAAACATCTCGCGGGCCTCGCCGGTCGGCTCGATGCAGGCCTGGCGGCCGGCCATGCCAGTGACGCAATGGAGCTGGATGAAGCCATGATGGTCGCAGGCATAGGCTGCCGAAAGGGCGTGGGCGTCGAAGAGGTGCTTGCGGCGATCGAAACGGCGCTGGAGGCGCATGGGTTGGCGATGACGGCGCTGTCGGCACTGGCGACTGCCGCGTTCAAGAAGGATGAAGAAGCGATCGCCGCCGCTGGCCGCACGCTGAGTCTTCCCGTCATCGTCGTCGACGACTCAGCACTTCAAGCTGCCTCGTCGGATACGCTCAGCCATTCCGATCTCTCGCAGGATGTTGCCGGCACACCATCGGTCTCCGAGGCGTCCGCCCTCGCCGTGGCCGGCACAGGCGCAAAACTGCTTGGCCCCCGCACCGTGCTCGGCCCGGTCACCTGCGCCATCGCCATCAGCGGAGATGCGCCATGACCGTTCATTTCATCGGCGCCGGTCCAGGTGCGGCCGACCTCATCACGCTGCGCGGCGCAAGGCTTTTGGCAAACTGCCCGGTTTGCCTGCATGCCGGCTCGATCGTCGCGCCCGAATTGCTGCAGCACTGCGCGCCGGGGACAAAGCTGGTCGACACCGCGCCGATGTCGCTCGACGAGATCGAGGCCGCCTATCTCGAGGCGCACAAATCAGGCCAGGATGTCGCCCGGCTGCATTCCGGTGACCTGTCGGTATGGAGCGCGGTCGCCGAGCAGATCCGCCGGCTGGAAAAGCACGGCATCCCTTATACGCTGACGCCGGGCGTCCCCTCCTTCGCCGCTGCCGCCGCCGCATTGCGCCGCGAGCTGACCATTCCCGAAGTGGCGCAAAGCCTGGTGCTGACCCGCATTTCCGGGCGCGCCTCAAAAATGCCGCCCGGCGAGACGCTGGCCGGTTTTGGCCGCACCGGCGCCACGCTTGCCATTCATCTGGCCATCCACGCCATCGACCGCGTCGTCGCCGAACTGACGCCGCACTATGGCGGCGGTTGCCCGGTGGCGGTCGTCTTCCGCGCTTCCTGGCCGGACGAGCGCGTGCTGACCGGCACGCTGGCGACGATCGAGGCACAGCTCGCCGCCGATCCGATGGAGCGCACGGCGATCATCTTCGTCGGCCGCTCGCTGGCGGCGCGAGGTTTTGGCGAGAGTTCATTATACGACGCCCATTATCAGCGGCGTTTTCGCGGACGGGACGGATTGTGAGCGGCAGCACCAAAAACACCGGCGAAAACGCCACGCTCGAAAAAGCCTTGTCCCGGCTGAACTTCAAGCCGCGCCGGCTCGAGCCGGGCCATGTCTGGCTGGCCGGCGCCGGCCCTGGCGCCCCCGGCTGCCTGACGCTCGAAGTGCTGGCGGCTTTGGCCGAGGCGGATGCGCTGGTCTACGACGCACTGGTGTCCCCTGACATTGTCGCAGTTGCCGAAAAAGCCGAGCTTTTCTTTGCCGGCAAGCGCGGCGGCAAACCGTCGATGAAACAGGACGACATCACCGCCCTGCTGGTCCGGCTCGCACGCGAAGGCCGCCGCGTCGTCAGGCTGAAGGGCGGCGATCCCTATATTTTCGGCCGTGGCGGCGAAGAAGCTCTGGCGCTGGCGCGGGAAAACATCCCGTTCCGCGTACTGCCCGGCCTGACCTCGGGCCTCAGTGCGCTGGCCGCGACCGGCATCCCCGCCACCATGCGCGGCATCAACAAGGCGGTGATCCTGGCAACCGGCCACGCCGCCGGCACCGATGACGATCTCGACTGGGCGGCGATCGCCCGCACCGGCCAGCCTGTCGTCGTCTATATGGGCATGGCCAACCTGCCCTTGATATCAGCCGCCCTTCTCGATGGCGGGCTGGCGCCGTCGACACCGGCGGCTGTGATCGTCGCCGCGACGACGCCGCAGGAGCGAACCGTCGTCGCCACGCTCGCCACCATTGCCGAGGAAGCAGCGGCCGCCGGTCTGGCCTCGCCGGCGCTGATCGTCGTTGGCGGCATCGTTGCCATGCGCGCGGCCCTGGCGGGGCAAGCATGACGGCCCGCGCCATCATCATCGGCGCGCCGCGCTCCGGCTCCGGCAAGACCAGCGTCACCATCGGCATCCTGCGCGCGCTGACCCGGCGCGGCTTGAAAGTGCGCGGCGCCAAATCCGGCCCCGACTATATCGACCCCGGCTTCCACACCGCCGCCACGGGGCTGTCCGGCGTCAACCTGGACAGCTGGGCGATGCCGCCATCGCTGCTCAACGCGCTTGCCGCGCAAGCCGCCGATGACACCGATTTCGTCATCCTCGAAAGCGCCATGGGACTGTTCGACGGCATTCCGGCCTCGCCGGGGCGCACCGGCTCGGCCGCCGACCTCGCCCGCCTCTACGGCCTGCCGGTGCTGCTGGTGCTCGACGTCTCCGGCCAGTCGACCACGGCGGCGGCTGTCGCCAAGGGTTTTGCCACCTATGATCCTGACGTGCGCATGGCCGGTGTCGCGCTCAATCGGCTGGGCAGCGAGCGGCACCGCAAGCTGTGCAGCGAGGCCATCGAGGCGATCGGCCTGCCGGTCGTCGGCGCCATCCTGCGCGATCCCACGCTGAACCTGCCCGAGCGGCATCTCGGCCTTGTCCAGGCTGGCGAATATGACGACCTGATGGCGCATCTCGACAGGCTGGCCGACATGGCGGAAAAGTCGCTCGATCTCGATGCGATCATGGCCCTGGCGACGCCCCTCACTCCGGCGCCCGGCGGTTTCGACGACGCGCTGGCGCCGCCGGGCCAACGCATCGCGCTGGCCGAGGATGCCGCCTTCACCTTCCTCTATCCGCATGTCGCCGCCTACTGGCGCAAGGCGGGTGCGGAAATCGTCCCGTTCTCGCCGCTCGTCGACGAAGCGCCCGACGGGACCTGCGACGTTTGCTGGCTGCCGGGCGGCTATCCCGAGCTTCACGCCGGCAAGCTCGCCGCCGCCGCGACTTTCCGCGCCGGCATGGCGCGTTTCGCCGCGACGAAGCCCATCCATGGCGAGTGCGGTGGCTTCATGGTGCTCGGCGAAGCCCTGGAGGACGCGTCGGGCGAAACGCATGCGATGCTCGGCCTGCTCGGCCATGCCACCAGCTTCGCCAGGCGCAAGATGAACCTCGGCTACCGCGAGGCGCGGCTGCGTGCCGATTGTCCGCTGGGTGCACAGGGCGCGCTGATCCGGGGCCACGAATTCCACTATGCGCAGATGACGGCCACCGGCAATGACGAGCCGCTGGCCGACCTTGCCGACGGCCAGGGCAATCCGATCGGCGCCTCGGGCTACCGGCGCGGCCATGTCAGCGGCACCTTCTTCCATGCGATTGCGAGGGGCTAGAGCATGAAATTCGGGAATCTGGCCCTCTCACCACGACAGGTCGTCGACGATATCGCGCTCTGCCTGGTCTTCTTCACCAGGCTGCCGCTGCCAGTCTTCGATTTTCGCGGCCGCAGCCTTGCCGCGGCGATCTGGGCCGCCCCCATCGCCGGTCTCGTCGTCGGCCTGATCGGCGCCATCGTTTTTGCCACGGCGGAACGGTTCGGCCTTGCCATGGGGCCGGCGGCCGCACTTGCCCTTGTGGCAACCCTGCTCACCACCGGCTGCCTGCATGAGGACGGCCTGTCCGACGTCGCCGACGGGTTTGGCGGCGGCAAATCGCGCGACCGCAAACTTGAGATCATGCGCGACAGCCGCATCGGCGCCTATGGCGCGGCGGCGCTGGCTCTGTCGCTGCTGATCCGCTGGAGCGCGCTGTCGGAGTTCGTCGATCCCACACAGGCCCTGTTTGCCCTCCTGGCCGCACACGCGGCCTCGCGCGGCCTGCTTGGCGCCTTCATGCATCTCTTGCCTCCAGCGCGCGTCAACGGCCTCTCGGTCGACGCCGGCACCGTCTCGCAGGAAACCGCCATAGCCGGCGCCTTGCTCGGCGCGATCCCGCTTCTCCTGCTCGGGCTGGGCGGCGCCGTCTTCGCGCTGATCCTGCTTGGCCTGCTGTTTGCCGCCTTCCGCGCCCTTTGCCTCAACCAGATCGATGGCCAGACCGGCGACACGATCGGCGCCTTGCAGCAGGCAAGCGAGATCGCGGTGCTGCTCGTCGCTTCCGTAGCGCTTTCCTGATCCCTTTGGCCTGATTCTCGCGGCCTGATTCCTTTTCGGAGACTTTGCCCCCATGCCCTTCAAGTCCCTTAGTGAATTGCGCGCCGCCTGCCTCGACCTGCCGGCTGGCAGCGATGCCGCGGCCAATGCGGTCGCACGCCGCCAGGACACGCTGACCAAGCCGCAAGGCAGCCTCGGCCGGCTCGAGACCATCGCCGCGTGGCTGGCGCGCTGGCAGGGCCGCGACATGCCGAAACTCGACCGCGTCAAGGTTTTCGTCTTCGCCGGCAACCACGGCGTCACCGCGCAAGGTGTGTCGGCCTATCCCTCGGAAGTCACCGTGCAGATGGTGGCGAATTTCGCTGGCGGCGGTGCCGCCATCAACCAGCTTGCCCGCATAGCCGGCGCCGAACTCGACGTCATCCCGCTCGATCTCGACCATCCGACCGGCGACTTCACCCAAGGTCCGGCAATGGACGAAGCGCCCTTTCTGGCGGCGGTCTCGGCCGGCTATGATGCGGTGACGAAGGATCTGGACCTTATCTGCTTCGGCGAGATGGGTATCGGCAACACGACGCCGGCAGCGGCCGTTTCAGCAGCCCTGTTCGGCGGCGGCGCGGAAAAGTGGACAGGGCGCGGCACCGGCGTCGATGACGCCGGCTTGAAGCGCAAGGTGGTCGCCATCGAAGCCGGCCTGAAGCGCCACGCCGCAGCCCTCGCCGATCCGCTTGGCATTGCTGCCGCACTCGGCGGACGCGAACTGGCCGCCATCTTCGGCGCCACGCTGGCTGCCCGCCATCTCGGCATACCCGTGCTGCTCGACGGCTTCGTCTGCACCGCCGCCGCAGCCCCGCTGGCGAAGCTGCATCCGACCGGCCTCGCCCACACCATCGCAGCCCATGTCTCCGCTGAGTCAGGCCATCGCGGCCTGCTCGAAGCGCTCGGCCTGCCGCCGCTGCTCGATCTCGGCATGCGGCTCGGCGAAGGCTCCGGCGCCTGCCTCGCCGTCAACATCGTCCGCTCGGCGCTGGAGTGCCATGCCCGCATGGCGAGTTTTGCAGAGGCTGGCGTTTCGGAGAAGTAGTTATTCATTCCCCGTATCGGCCGACAAAGATGCCGTTGTCACGACAAAGGAGGCATCTTACCGTAACGGCGATTCTCAAATCGATTTTTGTGGATGAAGAAATTTCATCCTGCCGCAGCTGCGGTGTTATCGCCGGGGCGGTCGCTGTTGTGTTCCGTCACAGCAGCTATTCAAGTCATGGCCCGATCGACACCGGCATTTTCGTTGTCTTCCTGGTCTTCTTCTGGTGGCTCGTCAGCGATTTCTCCGGGGGGAAAAGACGGAATTGGCGCCAACGAAGCTGCAGCCGGGGAAAGGAGCCTTGCTTTTCGATTCGGCCGGTTTCTGAGCCGCATTTTTCAACGCGGCTAAATCGCCACAAGATCCGGATAGCGCGTTTGAAGAATCACGGTCGGACAGCCTTGCCCGAGATGCGCCAAACGCGTCTCGCTTTCAGGGTCTTTCCACCAACTCTTCTAGGAATTTGGTGGGTGCGCACAGGATTGAACTGTGGACCCGCTGATTAAGAGTCAGCTGCTCTACCAACTGAGCTACGCACCCACTCGGCCGGCAAAAACCGGCGTTGGCGGGCATATAGCCGCCACCATCGGTCCTGTCCAGCCCTGCCGGAATCATTTCCCGACAAATCGACCGAGCATGCGTTCGATCAGACGAAAAGCCTGCCTTCCGCCACCTTGATTGCGTTGCCGCCGATGCGCGCCGAGGCCAGTTTTCCGCCTTGCACGGTCAGTTCGAGGCGGATGCGCGATGGCCGGCCCATCTCCAGCCCCTGCTCGATCCACAGCTGTGAAATGCCATCGGTCGGCGCGTCGAAATGCATGATGGCGCCGGCAAAGGCGGCTGCCGCCGAACCGGTCGCCGGATCCTCGTAGGAAGGCGTGCCGGGCACGATCATGCGCACATGGAAGGCGCTTTCGTGGTTCACCGTCTCGCGGCAGTAGACATAGGGGCTGGCGAAGGCCCACTCGCTCTTGCGCGGCGCCAGTTCCGACCATGCCTGGTTGTCCAGCCGGATGCGGCCCGCCGCCTCGAGATTGGCAACCGGGATGGTGACATAGGGCACGCCCGCCGACCAGAACGCGACGCGGTGATTCTCGAAGCCGATCTCATGCGGCGTCAACCCAAGCGCGGCACCGATCGCCTCCGGATCGGCATCGAGCTTCAGCGGCTCCGGCAGCTTGGCCAGGTCGAACTCGGCAAAAGTGTTGCCGTCATGCTTGCTGACGGCGCACCGCACCGGACCGATGTTTTCCTCCAGCACGAAGATGCCGGCGCCGCCCTCTTCCGCCAGTTCGGCCAGCGCGATCGCGGCGCCGACCGTCGGATGGCCGGCGAACGGCATTTCATAGTCGGGCGTGAAGATGCGGATGCGGTTTTTGTGCTTGGGATTGTCCGGCGGCAGGACGAACACCGATTCGGACAGGTTGAATTCGCGCGCGATGGCCTGCATCGCGGCCGTGTCCAATCCCTTGCTATCGAGCACGACGGCCAAAGGATTGCCGGCCAGTCGCTCGGTCGTAAACACATCGTAAAGCAAGTAATTCCGGGTTTTCATTCCTGCCTCAATCCCAACATGGGCGAAATTTAATTTGATATTTGAACCGGTAAGCCTGATCTGTGCACAGATAGGGACATTGCGCATTATAGGGGTCCAGCGTGGACCAGATTGTCAATCTGCCAAAGACGGAATCGGATTCCGCCATCGAGACGGCGCTTGGGCTCGACCAGACAGGCCGGCGCAGATCGCGCCGTCGTGGGTGGCTCTATGCGTTGCTGGCGCTGATCGTGCTCGCCGCCGCGCTTGGCCTCTATCAATGGTATGCGGGCTCGCCGGCCAGGATTGACTACACCACAGTGCCTGCCGCCAAGGCCGACCTCACCGTCGCGGTGTCGGCGACCGGCACGTTGCAGCCACTCACCCAGGTCGATATTTCAAGCGAACTGTCCGGCATCATCCGCTCGGTCTCGGCCGAGGAGAACCAGCAGGTCAAGAAGGGTGACGTGCTGGCGACACTCGACACGGTGAAACTCGAAGTCCAGATCGAGCGCGCCGAAGCTTCGGCCAAGGCCGCCGCCGCCAATGTCGAGGACGCCACGGTTACGCTGGCGGAAAACGAGAAGGCGCTGGTGCGCGCCGCCGAACTGACCAGGCGCGGCATGGCGACCGACCAGTCGCTTGAAGCAGCAACCGCCACGCGCGACCGTTCCAAGGCAGCTCTCGACAGTGCGCAGGCCAACCTCGCCATCGCCCAGGCCGACCTCAAGGCGCAGCAGACCGACCTTGCCAAGAGCACCATCTATGCGCCGATCGACGGCATCGTTTTGACGCGCTCGGTCGATCCCGGCCAGACGGTCGCCTCCTCGCTGCAGGCGCCGGTGCTGTTCATCATCGCCGCCGATCTCAGGAACATGGAACTGGTGGCGGCGGTCGACGAGGCCGACATCGGTGCGGTCAAATCCGGCCAGCATGCCCGCTTCACCGTCGATGCCTTCCCCGAGCGGCCGTTCGATGCCGAGATCCGAGACATCTCCTATGCCTCGGTCACCACTGACGGCGTCGTCACCTACAATGCGCGGCTCGAGGTCGACAACAACGAGCTGCTGCTGCGGCCCGGCATGACCGCCACCGTTTCGGTCGTCACCAAGCAGGCCAAGGACGTGCTCACCGTACCGGCCACCGCCTTCCGCTATCGTCCTGCCCAACAGGCCGCACGCGGCTGGAGCCTCAGCGACCTGTTCACCGGCCGCATGGGCCGCCCCGGCGGCAACCGCCAGCGCCAGGCCGCGACAGCGCCCACCGACGGCTCGCGCACGCTCTACGTGCTGGAGAACGGGCGTCCGCACCCGGTCAACGTCAAGATCGGCTCCACCGACGGCGAACTGACCGAGATCATTTCGGGCCTCAACGAAGGCGCACAGGTCATCACCGCGTCGCAGCAGCGGAGCTGATGCCGTGGCCGCCGGTGCTGCCCTCATCACCTTCGACAAGGTCTGGAAGAGCTATGGCCAGGGCGAGGCCAAGGTGCATGCGCTGGCCGGCGTCGATCTTGCCATCCGGCGTGGCGAATTCGTCGCCATCATGGGGCCGTCCGGCTCCGGCAAGTCGACGGCGATGAACATCATCGGCTGCCTCGACACGCCGACGGCCGGAACCTATTCCTTCATGGGCATCGACGCTGGCCGCCTCGACCGCAACCGCCGCGCCATGCTGCGCAACCTCTATGTCGGCTTCGTCTTCCAGGGTTACAATCTGCTGGCCCGCACCACGGCGGCCGAAAATGTCGAACTGCCGCTGATCTATCGCGGCGTGGCCGCCCGCGAGCGCCGCGACCTTGCCATGCAGGCCCTGGCGGAGGTCGGCCTTGTCGGCCGCGAGCACCACACGCCGGCCGAACTGTCCGGCGGCCAGCAGCAGCGCGTGGCGATCGCGCGCGCCATCGTCACGCGGCCGACGCTGCTCGTCGCCGACGAGCCGACCGGCAACCTCGACACCGCCCGCACGCACGAGATCATGGAGTTGCTGACGCGGCTCAACAAGGAGCTTGGCCTGACCATCGCCATGGTCACCCACGAGGCCGACGTCGCCGACTATGCCGAACGCACCATCCGCTTCCTCGACGGCCACGTCGCCTCCGATTCCAGGAAGCTGGAGATCGCACAACCATGATCTGGGAAACCGTCCGCCTGTCGCTGCGCTCGATCCGCCGCAACGTGCTGCGCTCGTTCCTGACCTTGCTCGGCATCGTCATCGGCGTTGCCGCCGTCATTGCCATGCTCACCATCGGCTCGGGCACCACGCAGAAGGTCAAGGCCGACATCTCCAAGCTCGGCAGCAATCTGCTGGTCGTCCGCTCCGGTCGCCCGGCCGGTCCCGGTGGCCCGGGCGGGCTCGACCAGGTGGTGCGTCCGCTGGCCGAAAAGGAGCTGGCGGCGCTGGTTGCGCATCTGACTGGCGCCCGCGCCATTTCGCCGGCTTCGCAAAAGCAGGTCCGGGTCATCTTCGGCACCGAGAGCCTGACCTCGGGCGTCACCGGCACCGACAGCGCCTATCTCGATGCGCGCGACTGGAAACTGGTGTCGGGCCGCCCGTTCAGCGATTCCGAAACCCGCTCGGGCACAGGCGTGTGCCTGATCGGCGAGACGGTGCGCCAACAATTCTTCGGCGCTGGCGATCCCGAGGGCGAGATCATCCGCGTCAACCGCACCTCCTGCAAGATCATCGGCCTGCTCGAGCCCAAGGGCTATACCGGCTTCGGTCAGGATCAGGACAATGTCGTGCTGATGCCGCTGCACGCCTACCAGCGCCGCATCGCCGGTAACCGCGACATCGACAACATCTACATCGCCGCCGATGACCGCACGCCGACCAGCGAGCTGCAGCCGCGCGTCGAGGACATTCTGCGCGACGCCAGACGCATCACGCCCGATCGTGAAAGCGATTTCGCCATCCGCGACATGACCCAGATCGCCGACGCCATGGCCAGCGCCACAACCACCATGACCGGCATGCTGGGCGCCGTCGCCGGCGTCAGCCTGCTGGTCGGCGGCATCGGCATCATGAACATCATGCTGGTGTCGGTCACCGAACGCACCCGCGAGATCGGCATCAGGCTCGCCATCGGCGCGCATGAAAAGCACATCCTGATCCAGTTCCTGGCCGAGGCGACGGTGCTGTCGCTGCTCGGCGGCATTATCGGCATCCTGATCGGGCTGGCGCTGGCCGGCCTCGCCGCGGTGACGCTGACCATCCCGTTTGCGCCGAGTCCGGCGGTGATCCTGCTCGCCGTCGGCTTTTCCGCCCTGATCGGCATGGTGTTCGGCTTCTTCCCGGCGCTGCGCGGCGCCAGGCTCGACCCGATCGACGCACTTAGGCACGAATAGGGCAACCGGCCGAAACGCGGCCGGCGCTCAGACCGGTTTTGCACAGCCTTAGACGTTTCCACCCTACCCGCCACTGTCGCCGCGCCGTTCATGATGCTAGGGCAATTCACGCTTGGGTGGAGGAATAGCCAATGAGCAAGAAGGCACGACTGATCCTGACGATGGTCGTCATCGAGGCCTTCCTTGCAGGCATCTGGTGGTATCTCGCCCGCTTCGGCATGGCCAATCCCGATCGCGTCACAGCCGATTTTCAGGCAGTCGTCGGCCAGACCATGGGAATGGCGATGGGCGGTTTGCTGGGCATCGGCTTCATCCTGTTCCTCGTCGCCGCCCGCAACGATCGCAACGCGGCACAGAACAAGACGCGCCCTTAACTCCCGTTTGCGAAATGCCACTCGATCAGCGGCTTCATGTGCGGTGACAGGCCGACCGGCAGGTCGGCGGCATGGCGGATGATCACTGGCCCGTCGATCTCCGGCTCGGTTTCGGTGGCGACGAAGGCTGAGATGCGCTGGGCGATCTCGTCTGCGGGCGCCGCCGCGTGGTAGCGGCGGAAGATCACCGTGCCGCTGTTGGTCGACATGGCGTGGTAGCGCTTGCCGCGATGAGCCCCTGACAGGTCGAGGCCGGTTTCCTCGCGCACTTCGCGGATCATGTTGAAATCGACATCGACCAGGCCATCGCGAAAATCGACCGGCTCGAATGAGCCGGCGGCAAAATAGACGCGGCCGGCGTTGACCGTGTGCGGACCCATGCGGATCGCCACCAGCGCATTGTCGGCAGCCACCAGCATGGCATGGGCATAGGCATGCTCGGCGCCCGAATTCTCGCGCCGCTTCCGCCACAGCATGAAAGTCGAATAGTTGACCGCATGGCAGCGGCCGGCGAGACGGTTGTCGCGGTAGGCAAGCTGCGACAGCAGCACCACCATGCCGTCGAACAGCGCCGGATTGGCAGCGATTTCGTGCTGCCAGTTCTCGGCGATCGCCTCTGCATTGTCCCTTGCGAACGGGTGCGGACCGGGATCGAGCCGGACGTCGATGGCGTCGACCGGCAGGATGACGTTGCGTGGCAGGTCGAAACTCATGCGTCAGGTCATGTCCAGCGTGATCGCCACCGGGCAATGGTCCGACGCCTTCGGCCGGTCCCAGCCGGCACGCGGAAAGCGGTCGACCTCCTGCCCCGGCGGAAAAATGGTGCGCCAGGGCTGGCCGTTGCGGATGATGTCGGGAACAGCCGTCGCGTTGCTGGCGGCGAGCCCCTTCGACAGCAGGATGTAGTCGAGCTGGCACAGATGCCGCTCTTCCGGTCCGCGCGTGTGGTAGAAACTCCAGCGGTTCATCTCCGGCCGCCGCTCGACGACGTTTTCGCAGAAGCCGCCGGCCGTCAGCACGTTGATGCAGGACAGGGCTTCGTCGACGACCTCGAAGCGATAGCCGTCGATCGCATCGCCGGCCACCTTCACACGCTGGCGGTAATCGTTCATGTCGCCGCAGATTGCCCAGCGTTTGTCGGCGGCATAGTCCTTGCCGAAGCGCTCCTCGATGATGCGCCGCACGGCCTGCGCCTCCGCGATGCGCACCGGCATCGTCGCCTCGCGCCCGTCGAGCCCGTTGCGCGGCGAACCCATCGACTTGAAATGCACGAGATAGAGCGTCAGCGGCACGCCGCCCACGGTGACGTCGATCTCCAGGCAGTCGCGCCGGAAAATGCGCTCATTGGCCTGATTGCCCAGTGCCTCGAGTTCCGGCGTGTGCAGCCCGAACTGCTCGTAGGTGACATAGGCGTGGCTGGTCATGCGCACGAATTCGATCGGCTGGCCCTGGGCGGTCTCATTGCGCATCATCACGGCAACGTCGATGCCGCGTGAATCATTGCCCGATGTGGTGTATTTCTGCCGGTAGCCCTGCCCCACCATCTTGAACAGATAGCCATATTCGAAGGCCTTCAGCGCCTCGATGTTGTCGACCTCCTGCATGCAGATGATGTCGGCCCGGGTGGCAGCGATTGCCAGCGCCGTCAGCTGGCGCGTGTCGTCGGATTGGGCGATGGCGCGGGCCTGCTCCAGCATCCTGTATTCCGCCTCGCTCTGGATATCGAACAGCGCCAGCGTTCGATCCTCGTTGAGCTGGTTGCGATAGCCGGAATAATCGAACCTGTTCATCAGGTTCTCGACATTGAAGGTGGCAAGGCGCAGCGACATGCCATGACCTTTGCCCGCAAGTGCTTCGGAAAACAAGCGCGCAGGACCACCATCTGAGATCGATTGGTCCTGGGCGCGTTCGCGTCATGGTTGACGGAACCTTTCCGTTCATCCGCCGTTCAGATGCAAACATCCATTGTTGCCCCATTCCTCGGGTGGGCGTGGGGCCTGTAACTCTTGGAGAGTGCAATGAATTCGCTCTTTTCTTCCACGGTCAAATCGGGGCTGCTAGCCCTGGGTATCCTTTCCGGCGTCACGGCACCGTCCGCCGCCGGCCCGATCATGCAACCGGACCTGTCGATTCCCACCAGCACCGCGGCGCCGAATGTCACACCGGTCCGCGACAGCTGGGCGGGCGGCAACAACAACCGTCAGTTCAACAACGACAATTGGAGATGGCGCCGGTCGGGCAATTGGGACGGCGGCCGTCGGCATTGGCACGGCGGCGGCGGTCACTGGAATGGTGGAGACAACTGGCGTTGGCGCCATGGTCGCCATCACTATCGCGGCGGCCGTTACTACGATGATGGCGCGAGTGCCGCGATCCTGGGCCTTGGCCTGGGGCTTGGCCTCGGCAGCATGTACAACAACTACGACTACTATGACCGGCCGGCGCCGCGCCGCTACTACCGCGCGGGACGGCTTTCGAGCGCCCATGTCCAATGGTGCTACAACCGCTACCGGTCGTACCGGGCCTACGACAACACGTTCCAGCCCTACAACGGCCCGCGCCAGCAGTGCTACTCACCCTATTGATGGGCTGGCCCTGTAGCTGAGCTGACCGACAGAATGAAAAAACGGCGCCACGTGGCGCCGTTTCTTGTTCATGGAAGCTGCTATTTTCGAGCGCTTGTGGATTTCGCTCAGTTCTTCGCCTTGTCGACCAGCTTGTTCTTGGAAATCCACGGCATCATCGCGCGCAGCTTGGCGCCGACTTCCTCGATCTGGTGGCTGTCATTGTTGCGGCGGATGCCCTTGAAGCGGGACATGCCGGCGCGGTATTCCTGCATCCATTCCGAGGTGAATTTTCCGGTCTGGATGTCCTTCAGCACGCGCTTCATCTCGGCCTTGGTCTCGGCGGTGATGATGCGCGGACCCGAGACATATTCGCCCCATTCGGCGGTGTTCGAAATCGAGTAGTTCATGTTGGCGATGCCGCCTTCATAGATCAGGTCGACGATCAGCTTGACCTCGTGCAGGCACTCGAAATAGGCCATCTCAGGCGCGTAGCCGGCTTCCACCAGCGTCTCGAAACCGGCCCGGATCAGCTCGACCAGGCCGCCGCACAGCACGACCTGCTCGCCGAACAGATCGGTCTCGCATTCCTCGCGGAAATTGGTCTCGATGATGCCCGAACGGCCGCCGCCGACGCCGCAGGCGTAGGACAGTGCCAGGTCGAGCGCATTGCCCGAGGCATCCTGGTTGACGGCGACCAGGCACGGCACGCCGCCGCCCTTCTGGTATTCGCCGCGCACCGTGTGGCCGGGACCCTTCGGCGCGATCATGACGACGTCGACCGTCGACTTCGGCTCGATCAGGCCGAAATGCACGTTGAGGCCGTGCGCGAAGGCGATCGCGGCACCATCGCGGATGTTCGGGGCGATCTCGTTCTTGTAGATGTCGGCCTGCAGTTCGTCCGGCGTTGCCATCATCATCAGGTCGGCCCATTTGGCCGCGTCCGCCACGCTCATCACCTTGAGACCGTCGGCCTCGACCTTCTTGGCGGTTGCCGAGCCGGCCTTGAGGCCGATTGCGATCTCCTTGGCGCCGGAATCCTTGAGGTTGAGCGCATGCGCCCTGCCCTGGCTGCCATAGCCGATGATGGCGACCTTCTTGCCCTTGATCAGATTGAGATCGGCATCACGATCGTAATAGACACGCATTTTGTCTTCCTTCCCGTTTATAAATCAGAGCATGATGCCGAAAAGTGTGAAGCGGTTTTCGGACGACATCATGCTCTATCTTCTTGATTTAGAGACGGATTCAGATTTCAGGTCGACTTGACCTGAAATCATCCGGCTCTAGGGCCTTGCGGCCGGTTGTTGCTCCATGAAGAGCGAGAAACTGCTGCGTCGCCCGCGCGGCATCGCCGCCGATCGCCGCCTCAGTCAATTCCAGCCGGTCGCCGAGCAGCAGACGGATCTGCACATCGCGGGCGACCAGCCCGAAAAAGGTGCGGAACGCCGTCTCGGCATCCGCGAAATCCAAAAGCCCGGTCCGTCGGCCGGCCTCAAGCACCGGCTTCAGCCGTTTGGCCAGCGCGAAGCGGCCGTTCTCCAGCACCACGGCGCCGAGATTGTCCTTGCCGGAGCCCGCATGGCTGACCGCCACCCGATTGAGCGCGATCGACGTGTCGCTGGAAATCACCTTGAGCCAATCCGAGGCGAAGCGCTCGAGGCTCGCGGTCAGCGAGGCAAGATCGAGCCCCTTGCGGTCGACCGGTGCCACCCGCACTTTAGAGGCCTGCCATTGCACCGTCGCCGTCAGCAGCCCGTCGCGGTCACCGAACCATTTGTAGAGCGTTTCCTTGGAACAGCTGGCGCGGCGCGCCACGGCGGTCATGGTCAGCTGGTCGCCCTCTTCGACCAGCAGCCGCAACGCCGCGTCGAGCACGGCCTTCTGCCGCTCTGTCAGCGCTTCGCTGGTGTCGATGTCAGGCACGATGTGCAACACGCTCTTCTCTCGAAAGGTCGGCATTCCCGATAAGCCGTACCGTACGTTACGGTTCGGCATATTGCGCGATCCGAGGCCGTGCGCAAGAGGACGAGAGCAAAATATCTGCAAAATGGACAGGCGCTGGCGCGACAGGCTCGCTTAATCGCCGGCTGGCGGATGGCGCAACCGTCCAAGCAGTGCCGAGACCATGGTCAGCTCATCCGCCGACAGTTTGGCGCCAACCAGTTCGGCGATCGAGCGTCCGTACACAGCCCACATCTGGCGGCGTATCTCTCGCCCCTTGGCCGCGATGCGGATGGTCTGGCCACGGCCGTCATCGGCCACCGGCAGTTTCTCGACGAGCCCATCGGCCTCGAGCCGGGTCAGCAGGCGCGAAATGTTGTATTGGGCGAACAGCGTGCGCTCGATGAGCTGGAACGGCCGCAACCCGCCCTCGCCCGCCTCGGCAAGCTCATGCAACACGTCGTACCAGGCAAGCGGCGGCAGACCGGCGGCCTTCAATGCCTCTTCGGCGCTCTCCATCAACTGGCGCGATACGCGCATCAGGCGAGCCCAGGCCTTGATGGCTTCGGGCGAAGGCGTGGCTTTCTCGGTCATGGCGCATCCTTAGACGATAGATGCAATTGCATCAAGCTTGACGATCAATGCATATGCATCTACATAGATGCATATGCAGATGAAACACGAAATCTGCAAACGCGCCGACAAGCTCATTCTCGTCAGCCATCATCTCTGCCCCTATGTGCAGCGCGCCGCGATTTCGCTCACCGAAAAGGGCGTGCCGTTCGAACGCGTCGATATCGACCTCGCCAACAAGCCGGACTGGTTCAAGGCGATCTCGCCGCTCGGCAAGGTGCCGCTGCTGCGCGTGCAGCGAAATGGCGAGGAAACGGTGATCTTCGAATCGGCCGTCATCCTGGAATTCCTCGAAGAGACGCAAGCCAATCCCCTCCACCCTGCCGATCCCTATGCCCGCGCCCGGCATCGCGCATGGATCGAGTTCGGTTCGGCAACCCTCAACGCAATCGGTCGGTTCTATTCAACATCGACCGAGGCCGGCTTCCTTGACGAATCCAGCGCGCTATCCGCCATGCTCGACCGTCTCGAAGCCGAGCTGACGGACGAGCCTGGCGGCCCCTGGTTCGCCAGCAAGCACTTTTCGCTGGTCGACGCCGTTTACGGTCCGGTCTTCCGCTATCTCGATGTCTTCGACCGGATCGGTGATTTCGGCATTCTTGACCGTAAGCCCCTCGTCCGCGCCTGGCGCCAGGCTTTGAGTGAACGCCCGTCGATCAGGCAAGCCGTGGCGCCGGACTACCCACAGCGCCTGCATACCTTCCTGCGGGCAAAGGGATCGTACCTTTCCAGCCTCATTGGCCAAAACGATCCGGCCACCGCGCTTCGACCAGTCCTATCCGCTTGAACGGATCGATTACGGTACCCGCCACCATCGAGGCGAGAAACTGCGGCGCCGGCGGGATTTTTGCCACCGTCGCCACCAGCCTGTCGCGGATGAAGGGCAGCGCCACCGAATCCGACTGGTAGAACGGCGTGAATGCCAGCGACAGCGCCTGGAAGATGCGGACATGCCAGCGCCGCGCCCTCGCATAGGCTTCAAGTGCCGCTTCGACACTGTCCGTCCGCGCCAGCGCATGGCTGAGCGCCGCGGCGTCGAGCAGCGCCATATTGGCCCCTTGCCCGAGCTGCGGGCTGGTCGAGTGCGCCGCGTCGCCGATGATGGCCAGCCGCCGCCCAACCGGCCGCTTCATCGTGTGGTGACCATAGCGCGCCAGCGAGAGCTGGTCGAAACTGTCGATCTGGCTGACATACGCCTCGCTCTGCGGCCACAGCCGGATCACCCTCTCCTTCCAGGCATCCAGGCCCCGGACGCGCACCTCATCGGCGTCCGACGGCTTCAGGCTCCAGAAGAATGCCGCCATCCTTTCAGCGCCCGGCTGCGGCCGGCCGATCGGCAGCACGCCGATCATCACGCTCGCTCTGTCGTAGCGTTGCAGCAGCGCGCGCTCATCGAAACCGTCGCCGCGCCAGCCAAGCGAGGCCCAGAACGCGCCATAAGTGAGCGGTCGTGGCTCGCCTGCAGCGCTTGCGCCGCGCAGTTTCGAGCGCGAACCGCTGGCGTCGATGACGAGGTCGAACGGCCCCGCCCTTCGTCCGTTGCCGCAGATCAGCGTCGTCCGTTCGCCCGTCTCCAAGGCCTCGATCTCGACGCCGGTTTCGATGGCGATCGCTTCGCGTTGGGCGGCGCGGAAGAGCACGCCGAACAAGGCCGCCCGGTGCACCGCCAGCCCGAAGCGGCCACCGCGCTGCGCATCGTAGCGGACGTCGAGCACGGTACGGCCTGTGGTGGCATCGGCGCCATGCAGGCGGTCGATGCGGCTGCCCAGCGCCAGCATGTCGTCGAGCAGGCCAAGATCGGCCAGCACCGTCAGCCCTGTCGGCTGCAGGATCAGCCCGGAGCCGACCGGCTTCGGCTCATCGAAGCGTTCAAAGACCGTGACCCGATGCCCGGCGCGCTTGAGATAGAGCGCCATGGCCAGTCCCGCCGGCCCGGCGCCTGCTATTGCGATGTCGTAGGAAATGCCAATGCCCCCACAGCCGAACTGGCCGGGACAATCCTTCAGCAGCCCGGCGAAATCAAGCCGCACCCTGGGGCTTTAGCGGTCGTTCAAGCCTGGGCCTTGGCGGCCGTTCAAGCCTGGGACGCATCAAAATCGGCGCGCGCTGCGCGCACCGCATCATGGTTGAGTTCGGCCCACAGAATCAATTGATGAAAGGCACCGAACATAGAGCGCCCGAGATCGGTCAGGCTGTATTCGACGCTTGGTGGTTTGGTCGGGAACACCTCACGATGCACATAGCCATCGCGCTGAAGATCGTACAGCGTCTGGGTCAGCATGCGTTGCGAAATGTCGGGCACAAGGCGCCGCAACTCGCCGAAGCGATAGGGTTTTTCAGCCAGCGCCATCATCAGCAGCGATCTCCATTTGCCGCTCACCCCTTGAATGACCTCGCGAACCGGACAATTGGCAATATTACCGCCGCCTGAGATGGCCTTATAGACCTCCAACTTCGATTTCAGATTGATGACCTTGCCGTCCATGGCTGGTTCCCTGCGTGTGCCTACCTCCCGAAAAACTGCCTTCTTTACGGCACCAGGTCAATTCCTATTTTAGTGCTGGTCTCTTTTTGAGACTGCCACTCGAACGGCCTTAGCGGCGCAATGTCAGGACCTTCCATGACCGAAACCCTTCTCGTCACCGGCGCTTCCGGCCAGCTCGGCCGCGGCGTCATCCAATATCTCCTGGACAAGCACAAAGTTCCACCGGCAAACATCATCGCCGCCACACGCAATCCGGAAAGCGTGGCCGATCTGGCGCTGCGCGGCGTCGTTGTCAGGGCCGCCGACTTCAACGACGCGGCGTCGCTGGAAACCGCATTCAAAGGCGCCGACAAGGTGCTGATCATTTCGACCGGCGATCTCGATCTCAAAAGCGGCAGGCGCCTGAAGCAGCACGAAAATGCCGTCGCCGCGGCCAAAAATGCCGGCATTTCGCATCTGCTCTACACCTCGATGCCCAATCCGGAGCCGGTATCGCCGGTCCTGTTTGCAGATGACCACTACAGCACCGAGCAGGCGATCAAGGCGAGCGGCATCCCCTACACGATCTTCCGCAACGGCTGGTACCAGGAAAACCTGTTCATGGCCCTGCCGCACGCGATCGCCTCGGGAAAATGGTACACGTCGGCCGGCGACGGGCGCATTGCCCACGGTGCGCGCGACGACATGGCAGCGGCGATCGCCGCCAGCCTCGCTGGCGCTTCAAACGAAAGCAAGACCTACACCTTGACCGGTCCGCACGCCTACACCACGGCAGAGATTGCCGCCCTGGTAAGCGAGGTCACCGGCAAGTCGCTCGATGTCCTGCAGGTTCCGGATGAAGCGCTCACCGAAGGGGTAAAGGCATCAGGCGTTCCCGAGGATTTTGCTGAAGTCATCGTGTCCTTCGACGTCAACACGCGCTCCGGCCGCATCGCCATGGTGACCGACGCGATCGAGACGCTTTCCGGCCGCAAGCCAAAAACGCTGAAGCAGTTCCTCGAGGCGAACAAGGCCGCGCTGGCCGGTTGAAGCGGAGTGACATGGACTGTGCCGCAAGACACAGCTCATTCGCCAGGACATGTCGAGATTCAGGTCAGGCTGGACCGAGAATGTGGGTTCCGAGAACCGGAACGGAGCGGACACTTGGTCCGTGAGTACCGGAAGCGCAGGAACCTGCCGTTCGCAGGCCGGCCTCACCTGAATATCGGCATGTCCTAGATGGCCACCTGAGTGCCGATCTCCACCACGCGCCCGGTCGGGATCTGGAAATACTCCGTCGCGTCGGCCGCCGTGCGCGCCAGGCCGATGAACAGCCGGTCCTGCCACACCGGCATGCCGGAATTGGGCGAGGCCTTGAGCGAACGCCGCGACAGGAAGAACGAAGTCGTCATGATGTCGAATTTCCAGCCCTGCTTGCGGCAGATCGCCAGCGCGCGCGGGATGTTGGGCTGCTCCATGTAGCCGAAGGTCAGAGTCACGCGCATGAACAGCTCGTTGACCGTCTCCATCTTGACCCGGTCGCTGTCGGGCACCACCGGCTGCGGCGCGGTCACCACTGAAAGGATGACGTTCTGCTCATGCAGCACCTTGTAGTGCTTCAGGCTGTGCATCAGTGCGGTTGGCGCGCTGAGCGGATCGCTGGTCAGGAACACGGCGGTGCCTGACACCAGCTGCGGCTTCTTCTTCAACAGATTGCCGGCGAGGAAATCGAGCGGGATCTCGTTGCGGCGGGTCTTGTCGAACAGATAGCGGCTGCCGCGCACCCAGGTCCACATGGCCAGCACAATGGTGAAGGCAACGGCCAGCGATGCCCAGCCGCCCTCAAACACCTTGACGATGTTGGAGGCAAAGAAACCGACGTCGATGAAGCCGAACAGCGCCGTCAGCGAGACCGCCAGCCACAGCTTCCATTTCCAGATCCGCGTCATGACCACAAACAACAGCACCGTGGTCACCAGCATGTTGCCGGTCACCGAGATGCCGTAGGCCGATGCCAGCCTGCTGGACTCGCCGAAGCCCACCACCAGCATCATCACCACCAGCGCCAGCAGCAGGTTGACGCGCGGCATGTAGATCTGGCCGGACTGTTTCTCCGACGTATGCAGAATTTCCAGGCGCGGCAGCATGTTGAGCTGCACCGCCTGCCTGGTCAACGAGAAGGCGCCCGAGATCACCGCCTGGCTGGCGATGACCGTGGCGGCGGTCGCCAGCACGACCATCGGGATCAGCGTCCAGCCTTCATTCATTTCGAAGAACGGATGGCCGACGACGCCGTTCTTGGCCAGCACGAAAGCGCCCTGCCCGGCATAATTGAGCAGCAGGCACGGAAACACGACCCACAGCCAGGCGAGCACGATCGGCTTGCGGCCGAAATGGCCGAGATCGGCATAGAGCGCTTCCGCGCCGGTCACGGCGAGGAAGATGGCGCCGATGGTGACGAAAGCGACATCGGGCGAATTGATCAGGAAGGCGACGATGTAGTGCGGGCTGATCGCCCACAGGATTTCCGGATCGGCGATGATGTGGTTGAGGCCGGAAAGGCCGATCGCCAGGAACCACACCGCCGTCACGGGACCGAAGACCAATCCCACGCCGCCCGTGCCGAAACGTTGCACCGCGAATACCATGGCGAGAATGACCAGTGTCAGCGGCACGACATAAGGCTGGAAGGTCGGCGTGACGACGTTCATGCCTTCGACCGCCGACAGCACCGAAATCGCCGGCGTGATGACGGCGTCGCCGAAGAAAAGCGACGCCCCGACGATGCCGATGCCGAGCATCAGCGCCGAGCGCTTGGGGAAACTGCCGCGCGCCAGCGCCATAAGCGACAGCACGCCGCCCTCGCCGCGGTTGTTCGCCCGCAGCACGAACATGATGTATTTGATGGTGACGATGATGGTCAGCGACCAGATGATCAGCGACAAAACGCCCAGGATGTCACCGCGGTCGGCCACTTCTCCGCCGGAAGATGCCACCAGCGCCTCGCGAAAGGCGTAGATCGGGCTGGTGCCGATATCCCCATAGACGACACCGAGCGCGCCCAGCATCAGAACCTTGGTGCTGTGCTGTTCGACTTCCGAATGGCTCGATTGTTCGACGGGTTCTGCCTCACTACCATTATTGGTAAGGGCCATGGACGACACTCCGATAAGCGCGCGGTGCTCTACGCTTGCTGCAATGCAATATCAAGTGCCGTCGCGTAATGGCAGCCATGCCTGCCATGCGAGGCTGCCATTGCTACCACCCGCAGGCTTTGAGGAACCGACCCACCGTGCCGGCCATGCCATACTCCAACGCGTCGGCTGTCAACCCATGTCCGATCGACACTTCGGCCAATGCCGGAATGCGCCTGGCAAGTGCCGGCAGATTGCTGACCACCAGATCGTGCCCGGCATTGACCTGAAGCCCGGCGGCAAGCGCGGCGTCGGCTGTTTTTCCCAGCCTTTCCAGCTCTTTGGCCGCTTTGGCGGAATCTGTGTGATAGCTGCCGTATGGACCCGTATAGAGCTCGATGCGGTCGGCGCCGGTGTCGCATGCGGCCGCCACCCAATCGGGGTCCGGATCGGAAAACAGCGACACGCGAAAGCCCCCCTTTTTCAGGCGCTTGACGATTGGTGTGAGGAACGCGGCCTGGGTTGCGAAGTTCCAGCCATGGTCCGATGTCGCCTGGGCCGGATCGTCCGGCACCAAGGTCACCTGTTCAGGCTGATGCTTTTCCACAAGCAGCAGGAAATCCTCGGTCGGATAGCCCTCGATGTTGAATTCCGCGCCCGGAAACTCGTCGTCGATCAGCGACCGGATCTCAGGCACATCGGAGAGTCTTGTGTGCCGCTCGTCGGGGCGTGGATGCACTGTCAGCCCGTGCGCTCCGGCCGCCAGCGCAATGCGGCCGAGGCCGGTGACGCTTGGCCACGGCAGGTCGCGCCGGTTGCGCAGCATGGCGATGGCATTGAGGTTGACGGAGAGCTTTGCAGGCATGCGGGTGGCCTCGGAAATCGTTAGACGCGCCCACCTATAATGCCTTTGGCGGGAACAGTAATGCCTTTGGTGGGAACAGACTGGGGGTTTCGGGTGTTCCAAGCCTGATGAACCAGCGGGGAAAGGTAGCGCCGATGAATTTTCTTGATGAGGTGCCGGCAATCCGCCGTATCGAGACCAGCCGTGACGACCTTTTCGCCATCGATGTCGTCGGGCACGTTTCCGCGGCCGATGGTGAAAATCTTTTCGGATTGCTGGAGGCAGCCTACGCCCTGCATCCGCGCGTCGATGTGCTGGTGCGCCTCGTCGACCACGACGGCGTCGACTGGGCCGACATCGCTGACGAGACCCTGAAGCAGGGCGCCATTCATGCATTGGAACATGTCGACCGTTGCGCGACGATCGGCGAACCGGACTGGATAGCGGACGCACAACGCTTTCTGCCGTCCTCACCACCCATCGAAATCAGGCATTTCAGGACGGAGGACGAGGCTGCCGCCTGGCAATGGCTTGCCGCACAGCCTATCGGGGCAACAGCATCCGGCGCCCCTACCTGACGATCGTCAGCCGCTCGGCCGCCCGCGTGATGGCGGTGTAGAGCCAGCGCTGGCGGGTTTCCTTGAAGGCCCAGCTTTCATCGAACAGCACGATCTCGTTCCACTGTGAGCCCTGCGCCTTGTGCACGGTCAGCGCGTAGCCATAGTCGAAATCGTCGAAGCGCTTCTTCTGCTGCCAGGGGATATCGGCGTCCGGATCCTCGAACGCCGCCTTGAGCAGCTTGATCTTGGCGACGCCGCGATCCGGATCGTCCTCTTCCGGCGACACCAGAAGGTTGATGCCGGGCTTCACCGTCTCGCGCGACGATGTCATCACCTTCCACAGCGAGCCGTTGAGCAGGCCCTTTGCCGGATCGTTGCGCAGGCAGACCAGCTTGTCGCCGGCTTGCGGATAATCGGCGTTGAAGCCCTTGAGCTCGCGCAGCCGCTGATTGTAGCGGCGCCGCGTGCGATTGGTGCCGACCAGCACCTGGTCCGCCTTCAGCACCAGTTCCTGGGTAACGTCTTCCTTGCCGATCACCTGCGCCGTGCCATAGTCGCCACGCATGAACTCGCGGCCCTCGCGCACATCGAGCGCCAGCCGCAGGATCGGATTGTCGCGCGCCTGCCGGTGGATTTCGGTGAGCAGGAAATCGGGCTCATGGTCGGTGAAGAAGCCGCCGCCCGAGATCGGCGGCAGCTGGCCGGGGTCGCCGAGCACCAGGATCGGCGTGCCGAAACTCATCAGGTCGCGGCCGAGTTGCTCGTCGACCATCGAACATTCGTCGATGACGACCAGCTTGGCCCGCGAGATGGGGCTCTGCCGGTTGAGCGAAAAAGTCGGCGACATCGAGGTCTTGCCGGTGACCTCGTCGGCCACCGATTCCTCGCCCTTCGGCCGATAGATCAGCGAATGGATGGTGCGGGCGTTGACCGCCCCCTTGGAGCGCAGAACTTGCGCGGCCTTGCCGGTGAAGGCGGCGAACTGCACCTGGCCGTCGACATGTTCGGCGAAATAGCGCGCCAGCGTCGTCTTGCCGGTGCCGGCATAGCCGAACAGACGGAACAGCTGCGGCTGGCCGGTCTTGAGCCAGCGGGCAACCGCTTGCAGCGCCTCGTCCTGTTGGGGAGAGAATTCCATCAGCGCGAGAGACCGGATTCGCAAGGGAAAGACAAGACAGCCGCCATCATCATCGATGCGCCGGGACGCTTCAGTGCCGCCGACGGGTCAAGCTATCAGGCACGGACAAGAACGTAAAGGGAACATACAAGCTCACCCCAGACCTTATCGAATCCGCTGGGGATCGTTCTCCAGCAGGATCGGCTTGCCGTGCGGGGTGGCATGTGCCGCGCGCTCCCAGGCCTCAGCCATCGCGTCGACATCCGACTTGGCAGCCAGTCCCTTCGAGGCAAGCAGGCTTTCCAGTGCCGCCAGCCAATGTTCGTAATAATCATGGCCGTCCGCTGCGGCGCCCGGTCTTTTCACTTCGCTCGACAGCGCCTGCGCCCACTCGCTCCACGAAAACAGGCCCTTGTCGTGCAGCGCCACCGTCATGGCGAAGGCCTCGGCCTGCCACGGCTCGGCGAACACCGGCTCGTCGAAACCTGGCGGCAGTTCTTCACGCCGGCTCAAGATAGCTCTCCCAGGCGTCTATCGACACGCGTAGCGTCGGGTCGGCCCCCTCGCCCCAGATCTCCGATCCTTCGAAAACCACGGTGTAGACCCATTGCGGATTTTCGCCGTGTCCATGCGCGTTGCTGTCGGGAAAAACAAAACCGTCGTGCACCGCCTCGATCACGCCGTGCTTGCCGCGTGCGTAGCGCGGCAGCCGCGTGTGGCCGGTCGGGTTGAAGTTTTTGGTCCGCACGGCGTCGCCCGCCTTGAACCGCGCCGCTTGCGCCACCGGCCGGTCGCAAGGGCTGCCCTTGGCCAACACCGCGGGCACGTTTTCCGCCTTCAGCACCCTCTTGGGAGTCGCTGCTGGATCGACTGCCTTGCCCGCTTCGAGATCGCGCTGGCTGACGAAGCCATGGCGCTTTAACAGCACCTCCAGCGCCTTGATCCATATCTCGTAGTAGCTCGATGAATAGTAGACAGCCGGATGCAGCGCTTCCCGTGCATGCCGGCTCTCGTCGATGTTCCAGGCGCCCATGGCGCCGGCAGTCAGCGTCACGCCGAGCGCCCGCCTTTCCCACGCGGCATGGAAATAGGGTTCGTCCTTTTCCGGCGCGACCGAGCCGAACCCCATCAGTCCGCCGAGATCCTGCGGCCCGTTCATGCCGGCTGTTCCGCCAGGCCGGTGCCGATCATCGCATCGCGGCTCACCAGTTCCGCCAGCCGCTCCTCACTCCAGCCCTCGGTACCCTCGGGCCGCATCGGCACGACGAGATAGCGCAGCTCGGCAGTGGAATCCCAGACGCGGATTTTCTTGTCCGCCGGCAGCGTCAGCCCGAACTCTTCCAGCACGCCGCGCGGATCGATCACCGCGCGCGAACGATAGGGCGGCGCCTTGTACCAGACCGGCGGCAGGCCAAGCACCGACCATGGATAGCAGGAGCACAGCGTGCAGACGACGAGATTATGGGTGTCCTGCGTGTTGAACACCGCCTGCATGTGCTCGCCCTGGCGGCCGGTATAGCTTAGCGAGCCGATCGCCGCCGTCGCATCGCGCTTCAGCCAGTCGGCATAGGCTGGATCGCGCCAGGCTTTCGCCACCACCCTGGCGCCGTTGCGCGGCCCGATCTTCGTCTCGTAGGTGTCGACGATGACGTCGATCGCGGCCGGATCGATCAGACCCTTCTGGGCGAGGATCGTCTCCAGCGCACGCACGCGGGCGGCAAACGGATCGAGTTCGTTGTCGTGATCATGATCGTGTGACATGGCCACAAACTACGTTTGCAGTGATGCCGCTGCAAGCATGAGGGCTTGGGCCAACGGCACATGGCGCCAGCTCTACCCCCTATTCGGCGGCCGCCCGCTGCGGCTCGGGCAGCATGTCTTCCCTGGGCTTGAACAGCGAGGGCTGATCCCCCGCTTCGACCGAGCCCGGCTCGCCCTTGCGCTTCGACCAAAGCCCGACCAGCCAGCCCGAGAAATTCTCCATGTAGACATAGATCACCGGCGTCACGAACAGGGTCAGTGCCTGCGAGGCAAGCAGGCCGCCGACAACGGCAACGCCCAGCGGCTGGCGCAGTTCGGCGCTGGCGCCGGTGCCGAGCGCAATCGGGAATGTGCCCATGAGTGCCGCCAGCGTCGTCATCATGATCGGCCTGAAGCGCATCAGGCAGGCCTTGTGGATCGACTCGGTCGCCGACATGCCTTCTCGTCGCAGTTCGAGCGCGACATCGACCATCATGATGCCGTTCTTCTTGACGATGCCGATCAGCATCAGGATGCCGATCACCGCGATGACCGACAGATCCATGCCGGCGAAGCGCAGCGCAACGACCGCTCCCAGTACGGCCGATGGCAGGCCGGTGAGGATGGTCAGCGGGTGGATGAAGCTTTCGTAGAGGATGCCGAGCACGATGTAGATGGTCAGGATTGCGCCGCCGACCAGAAAACCCTGGTTGGCCAGCGAATCCTGGAAGGTCTTGGCCGTGCCGGCAAAGGTCGTCGAGATCACCGTCGGCATGCCGATCTGCTCTTTCAGCGCATTGATGCGCGTCACGCTGTCGCCCAGCGCCACGCCCTGCGGCAGATTGTAGGAGATGGTCACGGCTGGAAGCTGGCCGAGCTGGTTGACGGTCAGGGCGCCGGCCGTGCGATCGACGCGGGCGAAGGCGCCGAGCGGAACAAGACTGCCGCTCGCCGTCCTCATCTGGATGGCCAGCATCCGCTCGGGCGACCACTCGATCTTGGGATCGAGCTCGGTGATGACTTCATAGCTGTCGGCCGAACCGAAGATGGTCGAAACCTGGTCGGTGCCGAACCCGCCATAGAGGGCGGAGCGCAACGTGTCGGTATCGATACCGAGTTGGGCGGCCTTGTCGCGATCCACCACCAGCGTCGCCTGCAGCGCATTGTTCTGCAGGTCGCTGGTGACGTCGGTGAAGTTCGCATGGTCGGCCGCCATCGCGTCGTTCAGTTTCTGCGCCCAAATATCGGTGAGGCCGGTATCAAGGCCCTGAACCACGAGCTGGTAGGCGCTTGCGGACGACCGCGAGCCCAGCCTCAAATTCTGGACCGGCTGCATGTAGGTCTCGATGCCCGCCACGCCGGCCAGTTGCTTGCGCAGATCCGCAAGCACCTTCTCGATATCGGGGCGCTGGTCCTTGCCCTTGAGCTGGACGAAGAGCTGCCCCTGGTTGAGCGCATTGTTGCCGCTGCCCGCCGACCACGCCACATGGTCGACATAGGGCGAATGCGAGAAGACGCTGGCGACCTGTCCTTGCAGCCTGGACATGGCGTCGAAAGAGATGTCCTGACGTGCGATGGTGGTCACCGATATCTGGCCGATGTCCTCCTGCGGGAAGAAACCCTTCGGCGAAGTCTGGATCAGCCACACCGACGCTGCCGCGGTGCCGACGAAGACGAGGAACACCAGGAAGGTGTGCCGCAGGCAGAAGCTCAAGACCCTGTCGTAGCCGCGCGTGACGAGGTCCTGCTTGTGGCCGGGGCCATGCTTGTCGCGGTCGGCTTTGGTCACCGACAGCAGCCGCGAGCACAGCATCGGCGTCAGCGTCAGCGACACGAACATCGACGCCAGGATGGCGACCGTCACCACCACGGCGAACTCGTTGAAGATGCGCCCGATGACGCCGCCCATCAGCAGCACGGGGATGAAAACCGCCACCAGCGAGATCGAGATCGAGATGATGGTGAAGCCGATTTCGCGCGCGCCCTTCAGCGAGGCGTCGAAGGCCGACAGCCCGTCCTCCTCCATGTGGCGGAAGATGTTTTCAAGCATCACGATGGCGTCGTCGACGACGAGGCCGACCGCCAGCGTCAGGCCCATCAGCGAGATGTTGTCGATGGAAAAGCCGAACAGGAACATCGCGCCGAGCGTGGCGATCAGCGAGATCGGCACCGCCACGGCCGGGATGATTGTCGCCGTCACCCGGCGCAGGAACACGAAGATCACCATGATGACCAGGGCAATGGTGAGCAGCAGCGTGAACTGCACGTCGCTGACCGCCTGCCGGATCGAACTGGAGCGGTCGTTAAGCAGCTTGATGTCGGCGGCGGCCGGCATCTGGTCCTTGAAGGACGGCAGCATCGCCTTGACCTTGTCGACGACGTCGACAGTGTTGGCGTCGGGCTGGCGCTGCACGGCCATGATGATCGCGCGCGTACCGTCGTACCAACTTGCGGTCGTCGTCGTCTGCACCGAATCGACCACGCGGGTCACCTCGCCCAGCCGTACCGGGTGACCGTTTTTGGTGGCGATGATGATGTTGGAGAAACCGGCGGCGTCGGTCAGCTGCGTGTTGGCGGTGATGGTGAGCTGCTGCTTGTCGTTCTGGAGCACGCCGAGCGGCGTGTTGCTGTTGGCCGAGGCAACCGCCGCCTGCAGCTGATCGATCGAGATGCCGCGTGCGGCAAGCGCGGTCGGGTCGATCTGGATGCGCACCGCGTATTTCTGCTGGCCGAAGATCGAGACCTGCGCCACGCCGTCAATGGTCGACAGCGACGGCGAGATGACGTTTTCCGCGAACGCATCGAGGTCGGTCAGCGGAACCGTGTCGCTGACCAGCGACATCAAAAGGATCGGCGCGTCGGCCGGATTGACCTTGCGATAGCTCGGCGGCGCCGTCATCTGCGGCGGCAATGATTTCTGCGTGCGCGCGATCGCCGCCTGCACGTCGGCCGCCGCCGCGTCGATGTCGCGGTTGAGCACGAACTGGATGGCGATCGAGGTCTGGCCAAGCGAGTTGGTGGTCGAGATCGAATCGATGCCGGCGATGGTGGCGAACTGCTTGATCAGCGGCGTCGCCACCGATGTCGCCATGGTTTCCGGCGAGGCGCCGGGCAGCGAGGCCGAGACGTTGACCACCGGGAATTCGGCGCTGGGCAGTGCGGCCACCGGCAGGAACTTGTAGGCGAACAGCCCGCCCAGCACGAGGGCGAACGACATCAGAAGGGTGGCGACGGGCCGGCGTATGCAGAATTCGGAAATCATTGGGCGGCCTCGCCGGCCCTGGTCGCCTCGGCCACCTTGGGCGCGGCGGCACCCGCCGTGGTCTTGCCTTCATGCACCGCGGCGCCGTCCTTCAGCCGTGTCTGGCCCTCGGTGACAACCTTCTCACCGCTTTTCAGCCCCTGGCTGATGGCGCTGTTGTCGCCTTCGGTCAGCGCCACCTGCACCGGCCGCATCTCGACGGTGTTGTCCGGCTTGACCACATAGACGAACGGGCCCTTCTGGCTTGGCTGCACGGCGACGGTAGGAACCGATGTCATCTGCGGCATGATGCCGGCGTCGAGCACGACATTCACATACTGGCCGGGCCATAGCGAAAGGTCGGCATTGGGAATACTTGCCCGCGTCGCGATAGTGCCCGACGCGGTGTCGACGCTGGAGTCGACGAAATCGAGCGTGCCCTTGCCGATCGGCGTCGGGTCACCATCCTTGGTCAGTGTCACCGCGCCCTGCTGCGGATTGGCAAGCGCCTTGTGCAGCAGGGCGAGATTGCTTTCCGGCAGATTGAAGTTGACCTGCAGCGGGTCCATCTGGGTGATGGTCACCAGCGGGGTCGCCGTGCTGCTGTTGCCATTGCTGACGGTGACGAGATCGCCGACGGCGACGCTGACCGCACCCAGCCTGCCGGAAATCGGCGCCGTGATCGTGGCGAAGCCAAGCTGGACATTGTCGGCGTCGATTGTCGCCTTGTCGGCGTCAACGGTCGCAGCGGCAGCCTTCTGCGCGGCGACGGCCTGGTCGTAGGTCTGCTGCGTGCCGGCCTGCTTGGCAACCAGATCCTTGGCGCGCTGGAGATCGGACTGCGAGCTGGCGAGCATCGCCTGATCCTTGGCGAGCGCCGCTTGATCCTTGGCAAGCTGCGCCTTCAGCGCCCGGTCATCGAGCGAGAACAGAACGTCGCCGACCCTGACCATCTGCCCATCCTTGACGTCGATCGAGACGATCTGGCTGGACACCCGCGCGTTGATGTTGACGACGGCGGGAGACGAGACGAAGCCGATCGCATAACGCCGGATCGGGAAATCGGCTGTCGAGGCGACGGCCGAGAGGATGGAAGCCGAGCGGGCGGCACCGCCGCCACCTGCCGCCTTGTCGCCCGCTGCCGGCTTGCCGGTTGCCGATTTGTCCGCGGCAGCGACCTGCTTTGCGCCGATGAGCTGCTGAGCCTTGCTCAGCGCGTCCGGAGACACATAGAGCCAGGCCGCGCCCGCACAGGCGACGGCAAGCAACGAAAGAACGACTTTTCCACGCATGGTCAAAGGCCCTCTCCACCCGACACGTCGTGGTCCGATGGTTCTACTCTAGCGCAAATCACGGCCCGTTGCCGCGATTTCGCCGAATAGATAGGACGCGCCTTTGTCGGAAAAGGGCCAAAACACGGCATTACGAAGATTTAATGTGCACTGCACAATGGATGTGCAACACGGGCTGAATCCCCATCCGACGGCTTGCGAGCCATCGCCTTCCGGCCTGAGACGACCAGAATGTGCGCGTCTCGACCTATTTGAGCATCGGCCAAAGCGTCGCCGCCAGCAGCACGCCCATGGCGATGTTGAACCATTTCAGCCGTACCGGGTCCGACAGGAAACCGCGCAGCGCGGTGCCGAACCCAGCCCACACCGAGACGCTCGGCAAATTGACGACGGTGAAGGCCACAGCGATCAACACCACCGACAGGAACGGGTGCTCGGCATTGGCATAGACGGCCATGGCGGTGATCGCCATCACCCACGCCTTGGGATTGACCCACTGGAATGCAGCCGCCTCGATGAAGCGCATCGGCCGCGCCTTCGTCTCGCCCTTGCCGGTCAGCGTGCGCGACATGGCGATCTTCCAGGCGAGGTACAGAAGATAGGCGCCGCCGGCGATCTTGAGCGCGGTATGCAGCGCCGGAAACGCCGTCAACACAGCGCCAAGGCCAAGACCGACGGCAAGCAGCAGCACGAGGAAACCCATGCTGATGCCAAGCATGTGCGGAACGGTTCTGACGATGCCGAAATTCACGCCCGATGCCAGAAGCATGAGATTGTTCGGCCCCGGCGTGATCGAGGTCACCAAGGCGTAGACAAGCAGGGCAAGGAAAGCGTCAAGCGACATGGATATCCTCCCCGACAACAGGATCGTTGTCTCTTCGCGGCAACCCGCAAAGGCCCACGGACGGCCCACAGCGGGGCCAGAAGTCTCACTGTGGAAGCTGGCTGGCGCGACCGGCGCCAGCACCGAAGGACTACATCGCCTGCGGGCCGCGATTCAACGCCGCCACGCCGGTGCGGCAGATTTCGACCAGGCCGAGCGGCTTCATGATGGCGATGAACTGATCGATCTTGGAGCCCTTGCCGGTGATCTCGAAGATGAAATGCTCGGTGTTGGCGTCGATGACGCTGGCGCGGAACGCATCGGCCAGCCGCAGCGCCTCGACCCGGGCCTCGCCGATGCCGGCGACCTTGACCAGCGCCAGTTCGCGCTCCAGCGGCCGCTCCTGGCCGGATTCATGCGAGCGCACGGTCAGGTCGACGACGCGGTGCACCGGCACGATGCGCTCCAGCTGGTGCTTGATCTGCTCCAGCACATGCGGCGTGCCGCGCGTCACGATGGTGATGCGCGACAGGTGTTTTTCATGCTCGGTCTCGGAGACCGTCAGGCTCTCGATGTTGTAGCCGCGCCCGGAAAATAGGCCGATGACCCGGGCAAGCACGCCCGGCTCATTGTCGACCAGCACGGAAAGCGTGTGGTTTTCCGGCTTTTCCGTTTCCTTGGCGATAAAATAGGCCGAACCGGTCGGTTGTAGCTGTGCGTTCATGACATGAATCTCGATTTCAAGCTCTTGAGCTAATTCTTTGTTTGCGCAGGGCTTTCTCGCGACAGCCCTGCCTTGGTTCTGCCGGCTACACCAGTTCCCTGCCCTTGGCGTCGATGGCATTGGCCACCGCCTCGTCGGTCGCCTCGTCGGGCAACAGCATCTCGTTATGCGCCTTGCCCGACGGGATCATCGGGAAGCAGTTGGCGAGCGTCGCCACGCGGCAATCGAACAGCACCGGCTTCCTGACCGAGATCATCTCCTTGATCGCGTCGTCCAGCTCGTCCGGCTTTTCGCAGCGAATGCCGTGGCCGCCATAGGCCTCGGCCAGCTTGACGAAGTCCGGCATCGCCTCGGTATAGGAATGCGACAGCCGGTTGCCGTGCAGCAACTGCTGCCACTGCCGCACCATGCCCATATACTGGTTGTTGAGGATGAAGATCTTGATCGGCGCATTGTGCTGCACCGCCGCGCTCATCTCCTGCATCGTCATCTGCACCGAGGCGTCGCCGGCAATGTCGATGACCAAAGCGTCGGGATGCGCGATCTGCACGCCGAGTGCTGCCGGCAGGCCATAACCCATCGTGCCCAGCCCGCCCGACGTCATCCAGCGGTTCGGCTTCTCGACACGATAGTGCTGCGCCGCCCACATCTGGTGCTGGCCGACCTCGGTGGTGATGTAGGTGTCCATGCCCTTGGTCAGTTCGTAGAGCCGCTCGATGGCGTATTGCGGCATGATCACGTCGTTGTTCATCTTGTAGGCGAGCGAGTCGCGCGCACGCCATTTGGCGATCTGCTCCCACCAGGGGTAGAGCGCCTTCTTGTCGGCCTTGGCGCTCGCCCGCCACAGCCGCACCATATCCTCCAGCACCCGGCCGACATCGCCGATGATCGGCACCTCGGTGTGGACGTTCTTGTTGATCGACGACGGATCGATGTCGATGTGGATCTTCTTCGAGTTCGGCGAGAAGGCGGTCAGCCGACCGGTGATGCGGTCGTCGAAGCGCGCACCGATGCAGATCATCACGTCGCAATCATGCATGGCCATGTTGGCTTCATAGGTGCCGTGCATGCCGAGCATGCCCATCCAGTTCTTGCCTGATGCCGGATAGGCGCCGAGGCCCATCAGCGTCGAGGTGATCGGGAAACCGGTGAGATCGACCAGTTCGCGCAGCAGATGGCTCGCTTCCGGGCCGGAATTGATGACGCCGCCGCCGCTGTAGATGATCGGCTTCTTGGCGCCCGCCATCAACTCGACCGCCGCCTTGATCTTCTCCAGGTCGCCCTGGACCTTTGGCTGGTAGCTGGTGCGTGGCGCGATCTGCGGCGGGACATAGAATCCCTTGGCGAACTGCACATCCTTCGGGATGTCGACGACGACCGGACCGGGACGGCCGGTGGTCGCGACATGAAAGGCCTCGTGGATGGTGGCGGCGAGCTCGTTGACGTCCTTCACCAGCCAGTTGTGCTTGGTGCAGGGGCGCGTGATGCCGACCGTATCGCATTCCTGAAAAGCGTCCGAGCCGATCAGCGAGGTCGGCACCTGCCCGGTCAGGCAGACCAGCGGGATCGAATCCATCAACGCGTCCTGCAGCGGCGTCACCGCATTGGTGGCGCCCGGGCCGGAGGTCACCAGCATCACGCCGGCCTTGCCGGTCGAGCGCGCATAGCCTTCCGCCGCATGGCCGGCGCCCTGCTCATGGCGCACCAGTATGTGCTCGACCTCGTCTTGCTGAAAAATCTCGTCATAGATCGGAAGGACAGCGCCGCCGGGATAGCCGAAGACATGCTGGACGCCATTGTCCTTCAGCGCCTGCACCACCATTTCGGCGCCCGTCATCTCGCGCCGCTCGTTCTGTCCGTTGCTCATCGGTCTGGTCCCGTACTGTCGCCATTGGGCGTTTGCTGGTCGTTTAGTCGTGTTTCAGGCAATAAAAAAGGCCCCCGAGGGAGCCTGTGTCTTGCGCATGGGGGGTTTTCGCCCGGCGGTTACACCGCCTTGCCCACGCGCTTTCCTACGAGAATGAGTGCTGTTTTCATGGTGGCGGACACTAAGGGCGGGCAAGGCGACCTGTCAACGGGAAAAATCGCGCCGGCGCGCACAGCGTGCCGGCGCGATTGAGGCGATCAGCCCGGCGCCTTGCAGCGGGAAACGCGCGGATCGCAGTTGGACACCTTCCTCGCCTGCATCTTCGCTGGCGGATGGTGAGGTGCCACCCTTGCCGGGCCATGGTGCTGGGGCATGTGCATTGCCATCGCCTGCTGATGCGGCTTCTGTTGCCCGGCACCGCGTGCAGGACGCTGCCCCGAGACCGGCTTGGCCGACCCCGGTTTGGCCGACGATTTGACAACGATACGTCCATCGCCCGCGGTCCTGTCGGCATGCAGCTTGAGCGCATCGGCCTTCGCGCCGTTGCCGGCGACCATCCGCTTGCGCACAGTGTTGCCAGGCTTCACGACGGCTGGATTGCTGGCAGCCACCGCGCCCGGGGAAATGGCCTTGCCGCCGATCGCAGTCTTGGGGCCCGCCACGATTTGCCCGTTCCCCATTGCATTGCCGGCAAGCTTCTTGATTTCGGCGCCCCTGGAAGCATCGAGACGTGCACTGGCAAACACGCCTTTGGGCGGAGGAACCAGTCTTGCCGCCTTGATCGAGTCGATGACTGGCTTCGGGAGTTGCTGCAGCCGGGGTCCGGCATTGATTGCAACCACCTGGTTGCCAAGCCGCACGCGTGGCGCATTGTTGACCGCGACCGTCTGGTTGATGAATGTCGTGTTGCGCACGATGACGACGTTCTCCTGAACCGGCCGCACCACCCTGACCAGATCCACCGCGCCGATCGCCGCCACCGGCACGAAACACCACCAGGCGTCGTCGAAGGCGGCACCGACGTCGGGCGGCGCCGGAGCCCAGCCGACATCATTGCCGCCCTGACGCCAGACCACCCAGGCTGGCGCCCATTGATCGCCGGCGATCCACACCCAGCCGAAATCGGGATCATACGCCCAGCGGCCATAGTGATAGACGACATCGCCGAATGGCTCGGTGGACTGCCAGTACCAGCCATTGTCAGTCCAGACCCACCTGCCTTCGGTGTAGGGCCGCCATTGGGTATGCACCGAGGGAACCCAGACATCGCCGAAGCGGCTGGAGGTTCGCCATCCGCCATAGTTCGAAAGCCTTTCGCGGACGGTGACGGAAATTTCCGCCGCATGCGCCTGTGTTCCGGGCAGCACCAGCGGGCCGGTCACCGTCGCACTCAAGGCCATGACCGCGGCCATTGCTGCAGCACGTCCACGCCGGCCGAGAGAGTGGCGTGAAGACGCTTGGAAAAAGGATATGATAATCATAACGGGCTCCAGAGTTCCGCATCCAGAAAATCCCGGGAACCGCCCTGCTGCCCGCCACCGCTTCCCGGCTTCTCACCGATCGGTTGTTATCGGCCCCGGTGACCGCATTGCGGCATTTGACCATCAACTTTGCGCGACCGGCGCGGCATTCACAAATGGGACGTTCGTTTCCGGCGCCCGGGCGATTGCGAAACCGCCGGGTGATCCCATTTTGCGAATAAACCATTGAAACCGCTGGAAACTATGGTGGGGCGTGACGAGGGCCGCCATCTCTGACGATACTTGATCGTCCGGCGGCAAGCCCGTCGGAGCCATCACCATGACGATCTGGATTTCACGGGAGGAAACCTGATGCTCGACAAGCCCTCTAGCAAGAAACTGTCTGACGTACTCGACCAATTCGGCGCCGCGCTTGCTGCCAATGACATCGAGAAGGCGGTCGATTGCTTTCAAGAAGATTGCTACTGGCGCGACCTCGTTACCTTCACCTGGAACATCAAGACCATGGAAGGCCGCGACCAGGTCCGCGACATGCTGAAAAGCCAGTTGTCGAACACCAGGCCATCGCACTTCGCCATCGCCAAGGGCGAGGACGCGACCGAGAGCGGCGAACTGATCGAGGGCTGGATCAGCTTCGAGACGGAGGCGGCACGCGGCTTCGGCCATATCAGGCTGAAGAACGGCAAGATCTGGACGCTGCTGACCACCATGGCCGAACTGAAAGGCCACGAGGAGCCGGCAGGCTTCGCGCGGCCGATGGGCGCCAGGCACGGCTCGGGCAAGAACCGTCCGACATGGAAGGAAGAGCGCGAGAGGGAAGCCGCCGAGCTCGGCTTCAAGACGCAGCCCTATACGGTGATCATCGGTGGCGGCCAGGGCGGTATCGCGCTCGGCGCGCGGCTGCGGCAGCTTGGCGTGCCGACCATCATCATCGAGAAGAACGAGCGTGCCGGCGACAGCTGGCGCAAGCGCTACAAGTCGCTCTGCCTGCATGACCCGGTCTGGTACGACCATCTGCCCTATATCGATTTCCCCAAGAACTGGCCGGTCTTCTCGCCCAAGGACAAGATCGGCGACTGGCTGGAAATGTACACCAAGGTAATGGAGCTGAACTACTGGTCCTCGACCGAAGCCAAAAGCGCTTCCTATGACGACAAGACGAAGGAATGGACCGTTGTCGTCCACCGTGACGGCAAGGACATCACGCTGAAGCCGAAGCAGCTGGTGCTGGCGACCGGACAGTCCGGCAAAGCCAATCTGCCGAAATTCAAGGGCATGGAGACCTTCAAGGGCGACCAACACCACTCGTCGAAGCATCCGGGTCCCGACGCCTATGCCGGCAAAAAGGCCGTTGTCATCGGATCCAACAATTCCGCCCATGACATCGCTGCCGCACTTTGGGAAGCCGGCTCCGACGTGACCATGGTGCAGCGCTCGAGTACCCATATCTCCAGGTCCGACACGTTGATGGAAATCGGACTGGGTTCGCTCTATTCGGAGCAGGCGCTGCAGAATGGCATCACCACCGCCAAGGCCGATCTCATCTTCGCTTCGCTGCCCTACAAGATCCTGCACGAGTTCCAGATCCCGGCCTATGCCGAGATGAAGAAACGCGATGCGGCATTCTACAAGGGACTGGAAAAGGCCGGTTTCATGCTCGACTGGGGCGACGACGAGTCCGGCCTGTTCATGAAGTACCTCAGGCGCGGCTCTGGCTATTACATCGATGTTGGCGCATCGCAGTTGGTCATCGATGGTTCGATCAAGCTGAAGAGCGGCGTCGACGTCGAAGAGATCAAGCAGCACTCGGTCCTGCTCAGCGACGGGTCGGAACTGCCTGCGGACCTCATCGTCTACGCCACCGGCTACGGCTCGATGAACGGCTGGGCCGCCGATCTGATATCGCGCGAAACCGCCGACAAGGTCGGCAAATGCTGGGGCCTCGGCTCGAACACCACCAAGGATCCCGGCCCCTGGGAAGGCGAGTTGCGCAACATGTGGAAGCCTACACAGCAGGAAGCGCTGTGGTTTCACGGCGGCAACCTGCACCAGTCACGCCACTATTCACAATTCCTGGCGCTGCAGCTGAAGGCCAGGCAGGCCGGCTTGGCGACGCCGGTCTACGGGCTGCAGCAGGTGCATCACAAGGGGTAGGCGAGCGCGATTCCGGCGAAGCCGGAAGAAAGAAGGCAGGGCTTGCACCCTGCCTCCTTCCTTTGAGGGAATTACGCCGGCTTACCCGCCGCGAATTGCGTCACCACCCGCTGCAACAGCGGCACGTAATCGCGAAACGTCCGCGTCTTCATGTTGGCAATCTTGCCGCTCTCGTCCCAGATGCGGACCCGGACCGCTTCCTCATGGAACGGGTTCTTGCGGAACTCGGCCACCTCCTCGGCATTCATCGGCCCACCCTGCAGCGACAGCGTATGCACCGAGGCCTGCGACAGCTTGCCGAAATAAGTCGGATCGGTGGCGCAGAGATAGCGCTTGGCGGCGACATGCAGCCTGACGCATTCGACGATGACAGGTGGAAAGAACGGCGCCAGCACTTCGCCGCCGGCTTCGTCATGATGCTTGTCCTCGACATCCTCGGGCGAATAGGTGCCGAACTCGCTGGTGTAATGGCCAATGTCGTGCAGCAGCGCCGCCGCCACCAGCTCGTCCGGCGCACCGTCCTTTTCGGCGAACCAGGCGCCCTGCAGCATGTGCTCCGACATGGTGACGGGTTCGCCGAGGTAGGATTCCGCACCCCGGCGCTCGAAGATGTCGGCAATGAATTCGACGATATTGTCCGCGTTCAAATCCTGGCTGCTCATTCCGCCGCCTCCTTGAACCCGTGTTCTATCGACGCGAGCGTCGACAGCAGGCCATCCTTGTCGGCGTAACAGCCCTGCAGCCAGCGCTTGCCGGTTCCGGAAAACGCCTTGCGGGCGTGCATGACGCGCGTGTTGTCGACGATGAAAGCCTGCCCCGCTTCGAGCTTGAACGTCACTTCGAAGGATGGATCCTCGATCAGTTCGGCGAACCGGCGGTAGGCGGCGTAGTACGCCTCCATGTCGGCGAAGGGCACGTCGACCGTCGGCGCCAGCGAGCGGTTGTTGAAGCGGATGCAGATCAGCTCGCCATCGGGCCCGAGCTCGATCATCGGCCGCTTCGCCTGCAGCCGCACACCGGAAGAGCCGGCATATTCGAAGCGCGCCGGGCATGAGCTCAGCAGCCGGAAGCCTTCCGGGTTCTCAGCCTGCAGCGCAGCCGCGACGGCAAACCCGTCGACGACGCTGGATTCGCCGCCCTCAACCGTATTCTCGATGCAGGACAGGATTTGCAGCGTCGGCACGGGGTCGCGATAGGGATTGTCGGTATGCGCCTGGAGCCCGAGATTGGTGTAGGCGAGATTGCTCGGATTGACCTCGGCGCGCACTTCGAACCAGCGGCCGTAATTGGTCTCCCTGATATAGCCGAACAGATCGGACACCTTGCACAGCGCTCCGGATTCGGCCGGCAGATCGTCCATCACCGCAAAGCCATAGGCTTTCACCGCCGACAGCCATTGCCCCAGCACAGCGCGATCATGGCTGGCCGCAGCATAGCCGGCGCGCGGCACCGAATTCTGCATCGAGGCCTTGGTCCATCGCACGGTGGCCTCGTCCGTCCAGCCGGGCTGGCGGGCCGCGTCACGATCATAGGCGTTGGCGCTCAGCCATGCCGCCGGGAAACTCACTGTTTTCTGCTCCGGCACGAAGCTGACTTCCAGGGCACCGCCCTTGACCGATGCCGCGCCGATCCTGGTGTCGGCGGGAATGTCGAGGATGGTGATCAGCCGTTGGCCATTGCCGGCGCTGCGCGTCTTGTCGTCCAGCGCATTGTCGCGCAGCCACATGGCGTGAAAGCGGCTGCGCGACCCGTCCTTCCAGCCAAGTTCGATTGTTCTACCTTCGTCGCCGATCAGCGCCTGGGTGAGCATGGAGATCCGTTCCTGTCCATTGCGTCCCCCGCAGCTGACCCGCAGGGTTTCGATTGCATGTTGATCGCGCGAGAGGCATAATTCAAATTATCATATTTTGGGCAATGACCACGATATACTAATGTCTCGAACCACACCCCTGCCGCCGCTCGACTGGCTGCGCAGTTTCGAGGCTGCGGCGCGGCTGTCGAATTTCACCGCTGCGGCAGCCGAGCTTGGCCTCACCCAGGCGGCCGTCAGCCAGCACATCCGGTTTCTCGAGGAGCGGCTGAAGACACGTTTGTTTTCGCGGCTGGCGCGCGGCGTCGCCCTGTCGCCGGAGGGGGCAGCCTACCTCCCCCACATCCAGTCGGCCTTCGCCACCATCGGCAACAGCACCGCGGAACTGTTCGAGCCGCGCGCCGTCCAGACCGTGACCATCCGGGCGCCGATTTCCTTTGCCTTGCTGATGCTGGTTCCGGCGCTGCCCGATCTCGCGAAGGCACTGCCGCGCATCCAGCTCGACCTGGTGACGATCCATCGCCCTACCGATTACGACCTGCCGGGCTCGGTGCTCGATATCCGTTTCGGCAACGGATCCTTCCCCGGCCGCGAAGCCGACAGGCTGACCGCCGAGCGGCTTGTGCCGGTGGCGGCTCCGGGTCTGGTCGGCGACGCAGACTGGACCTCCTTGCCGCTGCTTCTGGTTGCCGGCGCGCGCGCGATGTGGGCGGAATGGTTCGCTGCCGCCAGGCTGGCCGGCCATCCCAGGCGATCGCACCGCTTCGACAGCTTCGTTGCCGCCATGGAAGCGGCCAAGGCCGGCGCCGGCGTGCTTTTGGGCTCGCGGCCGCTGGTCGATGCGGCGCTCGATAGCAAGACGCTGGTCAGGCTTTCCGACTTCGAACTCTCCAGCACATCGGGCCATTTTCTGACCAAGGCGTCGACAGCGCGCCTGACCGGCGCCGAGCAGGATTTCCGCCAGTGGTTGCTGTCGCGCCTCTCCGCGCCGGCATGATTGGTTACGAGATTTGCCCGATCCGCTTCCAGTAGATCAGCGTGCCGGTCAGCCCGCCATGCGGCTTCAGTGCATAGTCCGGTATCTCACCGGCCAGCGTGAAGCCCAACCGCTCATAGAGGCCTGAGGCGCCCTCCTCGGTTGCCGTGTCCAGAACCAGCAGCGTGCGGCCCTTCTCCACCGCAAGGCTCTCGGCGGCCCGCATCAGGCGCGTTCCCACGCCCCTGCCCCGGTAGTCTGTGCGTGTCATCAGCTTGGCGATCTCGGCCCGGTGCGGCTGGTTGGGCGGACAGTCGAGCAGCAAGGTCACGGTGCCGACCAGGTTTTTGCCGTCCCAGGCGCCAAGCACCGCTCTTTCGCCCCTTGCCGCCGCGGCCAGCGATTTCTCCCAGAAACCCCTCGCCGCCTGCGGCGCCAAGGGATGCATGAAGCTGACCGAACCGCCTGCCGCCACCGTTGCGACCAGCAATTCGGCCAGCCCGTCCTGCGTCTCGGCAGCCGGGGTCAGGGTTGCGATCTCGATCGAGTTCATGTGCGGGATATCCTGTGATTGCGATAGAAGCGGGCGCATTGCCGTCACTCCAGATGGCGCGCGCGGCGACGCTTTCGCGCCGCCTTGATGGCGCTGATGCGGTCGGCATCTTCGTGCCCGAGGTGCCGTCCGCGCTCGAGAATCTCGAGCGTGTACTCCTCGTAGGTCAGGCCAAGCCGCTCGGCTCTGTCCATGCGCAACAGCATGACCTCGTGGCTCGGCGCCTTCCACGCCTTGGCGTGCGCTGCCTGCCAGGCCAGGAAAATATAGGGATCGCCCGTGCCCCATGGCGGGCCCTTGTACTCATCGAGAGGCGGCCCCCCATTGTGGGAGCGCTTTGGTCTCTTTGCCATTGTGTCAGCCTCTGACCAGGGCGACCAGATAGTCGGCGCCGGGCTCCAGGGCATGGAAGGTGCAGTCCGACGGCGCCCCAAGCGCCAGGCAGTCGCCGGGCTCGAGCTTGCGCGCCATATCGCCTTCGATGAATTCGAGCCGCCCGGAAATCAGCCATATCTGCTGCTTGATGAAGGCGTATGAAGCAGCCGGAAAGCTGACCCTGGCGCCCGCCGGCAGATGCACCTTGATCAGTTCCAGCGGCATATCGCCAGCCGGCGAAAGATGCCGCCTGACATAGCCGGTATCGGGATCGCGCCATACCGGCTGGTCGGCCTCGCGCAGCAGCCTGCCGCCCTGCAGCTCGGCGCGCGCGATCAAGGTCGACAGCGTCATGCCGAAGGCCGACGAGATGCGCACCAGAAGCGCCGCCGTCGGGCTGGTCTTGCCTCGCTCGATCGTGCTGAGCATCGCCTTCGAGACGCCGGAATGCTCCGCCAGTTCGGCCAGGGACCAGTCACGCATGACCCTTTCGGCGTGTATCCTGCGGCCTATCGTCGAGGAAATTTCGTTCGCTATATCATCCATATGTCTATTATAGCGAAATATTGACGCCGGAGAAGAGCCGCCTTGCGACAATTTTCACAGGCCCCTTAATGCTCTCTACACCATCCGACCTCATCGGGCCTTAACCCCATTCGGGTAGGATCGACTCTCCGGGGAAATGGGGATTGGCCTGTCCATGTATGTCGAACGCGAAGCCCCCGTAGGGGAACCGACCTCGCAGGAGCGCCGCCAGAGCGAGCAGAACGACAAGCGCATCCTCGGCAATGTCGTGCAATGCGACGGCGCTCGCGCCACCATCAGCGCCTATGCGGACGATGCCGACGGCGCGGTGACCGGCCTGTGGACAGTCGGGAAGATGATTTCCATCAATCTCGGATCGACGCGAACCGTCGGCCTTGTCTACGCGATCGGCAAGTCGGACCGCGCCTGGAGCAATGAGGGCCAGAACGCCATCGAGGTCAGCATCGAACTGATCGGCGAAGTCCGTGACGGTGCGGAGCCCGGCGCCAGACCGGTCTTCGACCGCGGCATCACCACCTATCCGCATATCGGCGCCGTTGCGCATCGCATCCGCACCCGCGACCTGCAGGCGGTCTATGACCTTGCCGGGCGTCATTCGATCACGATCGGCACGCTCGCGCAGGACGAGACGATCGCCGCCAACATCGCTATCGACGATACGCTGGCGCGTCACTTCGCCATTGTCGGCACGACCGGCGTCGGCAAATCCACCGCCGTTTCGCTGCTGCTGCGCAAGTCGATCGCGGCACGGCCGGATCTGCGCATCCTGATCCTCGACCCGCACAACGAGTTCGCGGCATCGCTGCCCGAATACTGCGTCAGGGTCGATTCCAAAACCTTGGACCTTCCGTTCTGGATGTTCACGCTGGAGGAATTCGCCGAGGTGCTGTTCCGGGGCCGCGAGACCGAGCCGGAAGAAATCGATGCCTTGCGCGACCTGATCCCGGCCGCCAAGAATCTCTACCGCAACCCGAATTCGGGCTCCTATATCAGGCGCGGCAGCGATGCGCTGACCGCCGATACGCCAGTGCCTTACCGCATCGCCGACCTGCTCAAGCAGATCGATGAGCGCATGGGCATGCTCGAAAGCAAGACCGATCGCCCGACGCTCAAATCGCTGAAGACGCGCATCGAATCGGCGGCGGCCGATCCACGTTATCGCTTCATGTTCAACTCGCGCCTGATCGAGGACACCATCCACGAGACGATCGGCAACATCTTCCGCGTGCCGCATCATGGCCGCCCCGTGACCTGCTTCGAGATGGCCGGCATGCCGTCCGAAGTGGTCAATTCCGTCTGTTCGGTGCTGGCGCGCCTGGCCTTCGATCTCGCTCTGTGGAGCGAAGGCAAGCTGCAGCTTCTGTTTTTGTGCGAAGAGGCGCACCGCTATATGCCGGCCGACCCGCGTCTCGGATTCGCGCCGACCAGGCATGCGCTGTCGCGCATTGCCAAGGAAGGCCGCAAATATGGCTGCTATCTCGGCGTCGTCACCCAGCGTCCGGGCGAGCTCGACCCGACCATCCTGTCGCAATGCTCGACCTTCTTCGCCATGCGGCTTGCCAATGAGCAGGACCAGGCGATCATCCGCTCGGCGATAGCCGACTCTTCCGCCTCGACGCTTGCCTTCCTGTCCTCGATGGGCCAGCGCGAAGCCATCGCCTTCGGCGAAGGCGTGGCGACGACCATGCGGCTGAAGTTCGAAAAACTGCCGAGCCACCTGCTTCCCGGCACCGCCAAACGCGAAGAGGCCACGTCGAAGCCGGGCGACGACGTCGATCTGGTGGCGATCGTGGAACGATTGCGCAACGTGCCGAAATCAACGCAGCAGGCGATGGCCTTCGCCGAGGTCGTGGATTCAGGCCGCCAGGCCGGCGACCCCGACTACCGCAAGCCACCCGCCGCACGCCCGCCATCGGACGACGATTTCGACATGCGCTACGGCCTCAAGCCCGCAACCTTCGGCCTGCGCCCGCAAAACGATTGAGCTTGCGACCCGGCTGTTCTGCCGGCCGATTGAGAAGCCGCGCTAAGCTCGCGCCCTGCCTGGACCGCTTGGGTAAATCCCGTCAGGGAATTCGTCAGGCCGAGTCGGGTGGTGCTGTTTTCGAGAACCGAAGCGGAGCGGACATTTGAGTCCGTGAGCATCGGAAGCACAGAAAACGGCGCCAGACGGCCAGCCTCACGAATTCAGGGACGGGATTTTAGGCGCAGACGCGGTTGCGGCCTTGCCTCTTCGCCTCGTAAAGCTGGCGGTCGGCGCGGCGATAGAACTCTTCCGCTGTTTCCTTGCGGTCCCAGACGGCTAGCCCGACGCTGGTGGTGATCTTGAGGCGGACATTGCCCGACAGCACCGACATGTTGGCGATCGCCTTGCGGATGCGCTCGGCAAACTTGCCCAGAAGCTCGGCGTCCATGTTGGGCGTGACCACGGCGAACTCCTCGCCGCCCAATCGCGCCACCACATCGTGGTAGCGCGTCATATCCTTGAGACAGCTTGCGACGGCCTTGAGCACTTCGTCGCCGACGTCATGGCCGTGGGTGTCGTTGACCTGCTTGAAATGGTCGAGATCGAGGATCATCAGCCCGACGGGCTTTTCGATGCGCCGGAACTCCTCGAGATACTCCTTCAGCGCATCATCGAAATAGCGCCGGTTCTGCATGCCGGTCAGGCCGTCGGTCAGCGCCGCATGCTCGAGTGTTTCCGACCGCGCGCTGAGCGAGACCGTCATGGCGCGCAGCTTGCCCTCCTCCGTCGCCTGTTTTCGAATCAGCGGATAGATGAAGAAAATGCCGAAGAACAGCGCGGTGGCCAGGAGCACGCCGGTCGCGAACAAGAGCTTGTTAAGGTAGATGACCTTGTCCAGACCCGAAGCCGTATGCAACTCGTCGGCGAAGGACTGCAGAAGCCCATAAGCATGCAGCGTCACCAGGCCGGCGGCCAGGATCACGAATATAAAGACGAAAAACGCTGATTCCGCCTTGTGAAAACGCATCTGCTCCCCGTTGGAAAAGTGCCCATCGACCTTATGGCATGGGCGGGCTTACGGAGGGTTAATTTGGACAACCACAACGGGAACCTTTCCTTGCAGGTAAACTTTTCAGGTTGCATCGGAAGCAAGCGCTGAGATCGTGGTTTCCAGATCATCACCGGGGTGCAACCTCAGCCATTCCGGCCCCAATTGATGCCTGAACCAGGTGGTTTGCCGCTTGGAATATTGCCTGGTCGCGATCTTGGCGCGTTCGATTGCCTCGGGAAAGCCAATCCCTCCGGCCATCGCCGCCTGCAGTTCGCGAACGCCGATCGCTTTCATCGCCGGCAATTCGGGATCGAGGCCAAGTGCCGCAAGCCGCTTGACCTCGTCCAGCGCGCCCTTGTCCAGCATTTGGTCGAAGCGTTTGTCGATGCGTCCGACCAACGCCGCCCGATCCGGCTCGATCACCAGGAAATGCGCGCTTTGCCTGTCGATGAGCGGCTGGCCGCGCTCTGCCTGCCATTCCAGGATCGAACGGCCAGACGCATCGAGAACCTCCAATGCCCGCACGATGCGCTGGCTGTCGGTTGGCTTGAGCATCATGGCGGCCGCCGAATCCTCGCGCAGCAGCAGGCTGTGCAGCTTGACGGCGCCCTGCTCCTTCAATTCGTAGCGCCAACGGTCGCGGACCCGTTGCGGAATGTCGGGCATTTCCGAAATGCCCTCGGCCAATGCGCGAAAATAGAGCCCGGTGCCGCCGACAAAAATCGCTGTCCGTTCGGAGAATGTGCCGTCGTCGATCAGTTTCATCACGTCGCGCAGCCAGGCGCCGGTGGAATAGGGTGTCGCCGGATGGACATGGCCGTAGAGGAAATGCGGTGCGCGGGCGAGGTCGGCCGCCTCCGGCCGGGCAGTCAGCACGTCGAGCACCGAATAGCCCTGCATGGAATCCGTATTGACGATCACGCCACCCCTGCGCTCGGCCAGATCGAGCGCAAGCGCCGACTTGCCGCTGGCGGTCGGCCCGGCTATCAGGATCGCGTTCTTCACGCGGCCCTTGCCCGCCTGCCCGCCGGAATGTTCCATGCCGCTCATCGCCACGCTTGTTTCCCGTCCCACTGAGCACGCTTTGTCGCTGTCGCTTGCGAATATGGCCTCACGGTCGGTCGGCGCAAGCGCTGTTGTCTGGCTGGCCGAAGGTATCGCCTGCGATCTCGTCCTGCCTGAGGCAGCCGACGCGGCCGCTGCGAGTGCCGTCTTGCGCACGGCACTCGCCAGCGAGGCGGTCGACGTGATCGTCCAAGAGGCAGAAACCCGCCGCAAGAAAATCCTGATCGCCGACATGGATTCGACCATGATCGACCAGGAATGCATCGACGAGCTGGCCGACGAGATCGGCGTCAAGGATCATGTTGCCACGATTACCGCGCGATCCATGAATGGCGAGATCGCCTTCGAACCGGCTTTGCGCGAGCGGGTGGCGTTGCTGAAGGGCCTCGACGCCGCCGTGGTCGATCGCATCGTCGCCAATCGCCTGACGCTGGCCTCGGGCGGCCGTGTTCTGGTCCGGACCATGCGCGCCAACGGTGCCTGGACGGCACTCGTGTCTGGCGGGTTCGAGGTCTTCACGACGCGAATCGCCGCAATGCTCGGCTTCCAGGAGAACCGCGCCAATCGCCTGCTCGAGCAGGACGGGCGCTTCACCGGCCTGGTCGGCGAACCTATCCTCGGCCGCGCCGCCAAGGCCGACGCGTTGATCGAAATTTCAGCGCGCCTCGGCCTGACGCCCGCCGACGCCATTGCCGTCGGTGACGGCGCCAATGATCTCGACATGATCCGCCTTGCCGGTACCGGTGTCGCGCTTCACGCCAAGCCGACGGTGGCGGCACAGGCCAAGGTCCGCATCGATCATGGCGACCTGACCGCGCTGCTCTATATGCAGGGCTACAGGCAGGAGGACTTTGTGCAATGAAACCAATGCGTACCGAGCGCCTGATCCTGCGCAACTGGGAGGATCGCGACCGCGACCTGTTCCACCGCATCAACTCCGACGACCGGGTGATGGAGTTCTTTCCATTCCGCCGTGACCGCGCCCAGGCGGATGCCAAGATGGACGAGCTCCGGGCCTGGACCACGAAGGACGGATACGGTTTTGCTGCCGCCGAGATCACCGCCACCGGTGAATGCATCGGCTTCATCGGTCTCCTCGACACCGATCATGTGCCATCCCTGCCAGCCGGCACCATCGAGATCGGCTGGCGGCTGGCACCTGAGTTCTGGGGCAAAGGCTATGTCACCGAGGCAGCCGAAGCGTGGCTGGCCTACGGCTTCGAGACACTTGGCCTCGATGAAATCGTGTCATTCGCCGTCGCGGCCAACCGCCGCTCCACCGCCGTCATGCAACGCCTCGGCATGAGCGCGGATCCGTCCGGCGATTTCGACCACCCCAGCATTCCCGACAGCCATCCGCATCTCAAACGGCATGTCCTCTACAGACTGTCGCGCCAGGACTGGCAGGCAAGAAAAAGGGCAGCTCGCTAGCCGCCCTTTTTTCAGTGTTGTCGTGTTGTCGATCTTCCGGACCTCAGTCCATCCTGATCGTCACGAACCTGAGCTCGCCGGTCTTCGAGGCCAGCATCAGCAACGCATTCTTGCGCCCCTGTTCCTTCAAGGCGCCGATCCGGTCCATGACGTCCTTGGGGGTAGCAACCGATTCCTGTGCGATCTCGGTGATCACCTCGCCGGGCTGGATGCCGCGTTCGGCGGCGGCCGAGTCCTTGGTGACGTCGGTGATGACGACGCCCGAAACATCGGCCGCAATGCTGAACTTCTTGCGTGTCTCGTCGTTCAGTTCGCCGACCGTCATGCCGAGCACCGAAGCAGTGGAAACGGCCGGAGCCTTGTCGCCCTTGTCCTGATCGGTGTTGCCCTCCTCGGCGTTGGCGGCCTTCTCGCCATCCTCGAGCCGGCCGAGGGTCACTTTCACCGTCTGTTCAACGCCCTTGCGCACGATCAGCACGTCGACCGCCTTGCCGACAGGGCTTTCGGCGACGACACGTGGCAGGTCGCGCATCTCATGAATATCCTTGCCGTCGAACTTGATGATGACGTCGCCGGCCTGGATCGTGCCATTGTCGACCGGGCCGCCCTTGATCACGCCGGCAACCAGCGCACCCTTTGCGGTCGCCATGCCGAGGCTTTCGGCGATGTCGTCGGTCACCGGCTGGATGCGCACGCCGAGCCAGCCGCGCCGCGTCTCGCCGAACTGGCGCAACTGGTCGACGACACCGGACGCGAGCTGCGACGGGATGGAGAAGCCGATGCCGATCGAGCCGCCGGATGGCGAGATGATCGCCGTGTTGATGCCGATGACTTCGCCCGCGCTGTTGAACAGCGGTCCGCCGGAATTGCCGCGGTTGATCGCGGCATCGGTCTGGATGAAGTCGTCATAGGGGCCGGAATTGATGTCGCGGTTGCGGGCAGAGACGATGCCGACCGTCACCGTGCCGCCGAGGCCGAACGGATTGCCGATCGCCATCACCCAGTCGCCGACGCGCATCTTGGTGGAATCGCCGAACTTTACCGCCGTCAGCTTGTGGCCTTTCGGATCGACCTTGAGCACGGCGACATCGGTCTTGGTGTCGGTGCCGACCAGCGTCGCCTTCAAGGTGACGCCATCGGAGAAATTGACCTCGATGTCGTCGGCATCGGCAATGACATGGTTGTTGGTGACGACGATGCCTTGCTCGGCATCGATGACGAAGCCGGAGCCCAGCGACTGCACCTTCTGCGAGCCGTTGTCCTTGTCACCGCCACGGTTCTTGAAGAAATCGTCGAAGAAATCCTGGAAGGGCGAACCCTCGGGCAATTGCGGCATCGGCACCGCGCCCGGGCCTTCGGTACCCTTGACCGTCTGCGAGGTCGATATGTTGACCACCGCGCCGAGCAGGCCTTGCGCCAGATCGGCGACCGAAGCGGGCCCATCGGCGGCAAATGTCGGCGCCGTGAAGGACGGGACAGCGACGGCGCTGACAAGAAGTGCCGCCGCGCCGGCGATGAATGTCCGCCGCGCCGCGCGCAAAATTGTATTGGATGTCATCGAGAAGCCTCCCGGTATTCTTGAAAAGAAAAGCGCTTCGACGAAAACGCCGCGTCACGCCATGTTGGCAAAAAATACGGCACGTTTGCGGCTATGACTATCGGCAGAGGATAAATCATCGCCGCCCTCATGCGCCTCGTACCAGCCAGACGATGCCGACGCCGATCGCGATCGCCGCCAGCCCGGCAATCCGCAGCGCGTTCTCGGGCAGCGACAGCACTTCGGTGGCAAGCTTCCTGGCCAGGCCGGGAAAGCCGCCATAGACCAGACCCTCTATGACGAGGACGAGGCCCATGGCGGCAAGAAAATCCTGCACCGGCCGCTACTGGCCGGTGCTGGGCTGTGCCGCCGGCGCGGCGGGTGCCGTCGCCGGAGCGTTTGGCGCAGGCGAAGCCGGCTTTGCCGGTCCCTCGCTGCCGTCGGGATTGCGGAAGAAGCGGAAGAACTCCGAGTTCGGCGACAGCACCATCGTCGTTCCGGTGTTGTCCAGCGCCGTGCCATAGGCATTCATCGACCGGTAGAAGTCGAAGAAAGCCGGATCGCGCTGATAGGCTCCCGCGAAGGTGGCGCTGCGCTGGGCCTCGCCCTCGCCGCGCAGGATTTCCGACTCTTTTTGGGCTTCGGCGACGATCTCGACCACTTCGCGATCGGCGCGGGCGGTGATGCGCTGTGCCGCCTCATTGCCGCGCGCCCTCAGCCGGGCAGCTTCCGCCAGGCGTTCCGCCTTCATGCGGTCGAAGGTCTGCTGCGAGACTTCGGCCGTGAGATCGGTGCGGCGAATGCGGACATCCTCGATCTGCAGGCCGAGCGATGTGGCATCGGGCCTGAGCTGGTCGCGGACTTCGCGCATCATCACGCCGCGCTCTTCGGAGAGTGCTGCCTCGAAATCACGCAGACCATAGACACGGCGCAAGGCAGCGTCGAGACGCGTCCTGAGCCGGGCCTCGGCCAATTCGATCTGACCGGACACCGCGGCGCGGAAGACCCGCGGATCCGAGATGCGATAGGCGATGAAGGCATCGACCTCATAGAACTTGCCGCCCGAGACCTGGACGCGAATGTTGTCGAGATCGAAGCGCAGCACCCGGTTCTCGATCAGCTGCACGGTGTCGGCGTCGAAGAACGAGAACGGCGCCTTGAAGTAGATGCCGGGTTCGCTCTTGACGTCGACAATCTCACCGAACCTGAGCACCAGCGCCTGCTGGCGCGCATTGACCACGAAGACCGACGAATAGAGCAGGAACAGGATAACCGCTGCTGCGACGACGATGATGGGAAGACGGTTGGCCATCACTGGTTACCTCCCGTAACGGGGGCGGCCGGTGCCGGCGCTTTCGGCTGCAATGCCGGCAGCGGCAGATAGGGAACGACCCCTTGCCCGTTGCCCTGCTCGACGATGACCTTGCTCGAATCCTTCAGAACCTTCTCCATGGTTTCCAGGTAGAGGCGCTTGCGCGTTACATCGGGCGCCTTGGCATATTCGTCATAGACCGAGATGAAGCGCTGCGCCTCACCCTCGGCTTCCTGCACGACCCGGTTCTTGTAGGCGGCCGCGTCTTCGCGGATCTGTGCGGCCTCGCCGCGCGCCTGCCCGAGCTTCTGGTTGGAGTACTGGTTGGCCTGCTCGACGAACTTGTCCTCGTCCTGCTCGGCGCGCTGCACCTCGTCGAACGCATCGGCCACTTCGCGTGGCGGTGCCGCATCCTCGATCGAGACGGCGTTGACGTTGAGACCGGCCTTGTAGCCGTCCAGCGTCGTCTGGATGATCTCACGCACCGAGGCGGCAATGCCCTGGCGGTCGTCGCGGAAGATGTCCTGCGCCGGCCGGCGGCCGACGGCTTCACGCATGGCGCTTTCGGCAACCTGCCGCAGCATGCCGTCGGGATCGGACACATCGAACAGATACGCGCGCGGGTCGGAGACCTGATAGGCCACGGAGAACTGGACGTTGACGATGTTCTGGTCGCCGGTAAGCATCAGCCCGGACGTATTGCCACTTGTCGCGCCGCCGCCGCCGATATCGACGAGCTGCTCGGAAATCTTGGCCGTCTCGACGGTTTCGAGCGGCCACCAATGGAAATGCAGGCCAGGCTGCGACAGTTCGGTCTTCGGCTTGCCGAAGCGCAGTTCGACCGCGACCTCATCGGGCTGCACGGTGTAAACCGCCTTGAACGCCCACAGCACCACAAGTGCAGCCGCGATCAGCGCGAAGATAGCCGGGCTCGCGCCGCCGCCGCCCGGAAGAGCGCGCCGCAGCCGGTCCTGGCCGCGGCGGATGATGTCTTCTAGATCGGGAGGCGAGCCCTGCGGCCCGCTCGGTCCTTTTGGACCCTGCCCCCAGGGTCCCTGATTGTTGCCGCCGCCACCCCATGGGCCGCCGCCACCGCCGCTTTTGTCGTTCCAGGGCATGAATGTCCTTTCGCTTGGAATTCCCTCAAGCGCCGGCATTACGGCGCAAAATCCAGTATTGTTCTTCTATAGGCACGCCACGGGGCGCTTTCAACGCGATGCGCTTCCGACTTCGTCCGATTTGGTCCAGTCGCGACCCTTTGTCTTCCTTCAATGGCTCTTTTTTCGTTCAATGTCTCTCGCGACGCCGCTCGTAAACCGAATAGCGCGTCGGGTGGCTGTCCTTTTCCCCGGCTGGGACGTCCTGCGAGCTGACAATGCGCCAGGAATCGGGATCGATCGGCGGGAAATGCGCGTCGCCGTCGACCGCTGCCAGCACATGGGTGACGTGCAGCCGGTCGGCCAGCAGCATGGCCTGGGCATAGATTTCGCCGCCGCCGATGACGCACACCTCGTCGACATCGGCCATGCCGCGCCCGCGCACCGTCGCCAGCTGGATCGCGGCTTCGAGCGAATGTGCCACCTCGACGCCCTCGGCGCGCCAGGTCTCGTCGCGGGTCACGACGATGTTCAACCTGCCCGGCAGCGGCCGACCGATGCCCTCATAGGTCTTGCGGCCCATGATGATAGGCTTGCCCATCGTATCGGCCTTGAAGCGCTTGAGATCGGTGGAGAGCCGCCACGGGAGCCCGCCGTCCCGCCCGATCACGCCGTTCTCGGCAATGGCAACGTAGATTGCGACATGCATCAATTTTCGTCCGTCGGCTCGAGGATCAGGATGTCGATGTCGCGCTCGGGGTAGAAATCATCCGCCGTCATCTCGAATGTCGTCGGTCCGGTCTTTTTGACATTGTCGCCGCAGAACGAGACCAGGGCTTTCGGATTGCCCTTGTCGATCGTCAGCTTGAACTTGCCGATCGTGCCCGTAGCCCAGTTGCCGCCGGTGGTCAGGATATAGGCGATGCGGCTCTCGAAATATTTGGGGTAGCCGTCAGGGTCGTCCTTGGCCGCCTTGCGCACCGCATTTTCGAATGTGCCGTCCATGCAATACCGGGTCTTGTAGGCCGCATACTGACCCTGGAATTTGCCGTCGTAGAAGAAGCTGACCGAAGACGTGCCGCCGACGCTCGGCCTGTAGTGGTGGGAAACATGGACGTCCTTGTTGGCCGGAAAGGTCGAGCCCCACCAGTAGGTCGAACGCAATTGCCAGAACGGGGTGTAGACCTTGCTCGTCTCGGTGCCGTCGCTGCCGGTGTCCTCGATGATGATGCCGCGGTTGACCCAGTCATCGACAACCGCTTGCGGCAGCTTCGCCAGCGCCGCCTTCGCCGCATCGCCGAAAGGATAGAACGGCACGTTTTGCGCCTTCAGCTCAGCGCTGATGTCGATGCCGAGCGCCAACACCTTCTGCTCGAGCTGCGGCTTTGCGGCGACACCGTCGATCGTCACCTCGAAACCGAGGAAATTATCGCTCTGATTTTCAGGAATCGCCGGGATTTCTTCGGGATTGCCCGATATGTCGGGCATCGGGAAGGCGACGATGGCCTGGACATCCTGATCGGTGTTGTTGTGGAAGACATAGTCGACCGTGACCTTTTCCGGCGAGATGAAAAGGTCCTCGCTTTGCATCGCCACGGCATCGCTGCGCGACAGGATCAGGCCGCCGGTGCCAAGTTCGGCAACCGAATCATTGGCGAAAGCGGGTGCGGACGACAAGGCCAGCACGGCGGTCAGAACATATCGCAACATGGAAGCCCCCTCGGCTGGAATGCCTGCAGGACCCTAGCCGTTTCAATGTGGCGTTCAAAGCCCTTCCGTATCCGCGGACGCACCAAAGGGAGCTGGACTGCGGTCTGGACACGCGCCTGCGCGGTCTGGGCGCCTGCGCGGTCTGGACTAACGGGTTCCGATCGGGCAGGAGTTCGCCCATGCGCAAGCTTCTCGTCATCGGCATCGGCGCCGGCAATCCCGACCACATGACCGTTCAGGCCATATCAGGCCTGAACCAGGCGGATGTGCTGTTCATTCCCGACAAGGGCGCGAAAAAAAATGAATTGGCCGAACTGCGCCGTCAGATCTGCGACCGCTTCGTCACCAATCCGAAGTCGCGGCGCGTCGAATTCGACGTGCCGGTGCGCGACCTCCCGGTAGAAGATGGGCCGGCGCCCTCCTACCGCTCGACCGTCGATGACTGGCATGAAGCCATCGCCGCCATTTACGAAGGCCTGATCCGCGACGAGATTGCAGGCGACGGCTGCGGCGCCTTCCTGATCTGGGGCGACCCTTCGCTCTATGACAGCGCGTTGCGCATCCTTGAGCGCGTGCGCCTGCGAGGCGATGTGGCGTTCGAGCTTGAGGTCATCCCCGGCATCACCGCCGTCCAGGCACTTGCCGCCAGCCACAAGATGGCGCTGAACCGCATCGGTGATTCCGTCCTCATTACCACCGGCCGCCGCCTGACCGAAGAAGGCATGCCGGACAATGCCGGCAGCGCGGTCGTCCTGCTGGACGGCAAATGCGCCTTCAACACGCTGGCCGACAAGGATGTCGTCATCCATTGGGGCGCCTATCTCGGAACGGAAGACGAGATCACTCTCTCCGGCAGAATCGGTGACATCGGCGCAAAGATCGAAAAAGTTCGAGAGGAAGCCCGTCGGCGGAAGGGCTGGATCATGGACAGCTATTTGCTGCGCAAGCCCGAATAGGAAGGCAATAGGGGAGTAAGGCAGTAGGGCAGTAGGTGAATGACGTTTTGTGTTGGAAGACAGCACGCGAATGCCGCCCTACTGCCCTACTGCCCTACTGCCCTACTGCCCTACTGCCCTACTCCCTCACCCAGCCTCAATCTCCGCCTGCAACGCCTCCATATGCGTCGCTGCCGCGGCCGCCGCCGCGCGCTCGATGGCGCGGAAGCGGCTGACCACTGCCAGGCCGACCGCCGTCAACTGTGCGCCGCCGCCCTTGCGGCCGCCGGTCTGTGCCGCCACCAGCGGCTTGCCGAATACCCGGTTCATGTCCTCGACCAGGTCCCAGGCGTGCTTATAGGACATCTCCATGCCGCGCGCGGCGGCCGAGATGGAGCCGAAGGCGGCGATCTGTTCCAGGAGTTCGATCTTGCCCGGCCCGACGCGCCCGTCGGGATCGAGATTTATCCGCAAGCTCAGCGACGGCATCTTTGCTCTCCGCGGTCACATCCCAACGTCATACTAGAAGCTCCCTGGCTAAACCGCTATTCCAAAAAGACATAGCGGGATCATCCACCCGTCTCGGCGGGCAGGCCGGCGCCGGTGTTCGCCCGATCGAAGCTCACCGTCTTGATCACCGCGAAAACCTTGCCGCCAAGATGAAGCTTCAGCGCCTGCCGCGACTGTTCGGTGATGCGGGCAAGCACGGTTACGCCATTGCAGTCGATACCGACCTCGACCGCCGGTCCCTCGCCAGGGCTCATCGCGGTAATGGTTCCCGGCAGGATGTTGAGCGCGCTGAGACCCCTCGGCTTTTCGGTGGCGATCATCACATCGCGTGCGCGGATACGGATGCGCACCGGCGTACCTGTCTTCATCGCCAGCTGTGGCACCCGGAGCTCGCCCGCAGCCGAGCCGAGCACGGTCATGCCGAAATTCTCGTCGTGATGCAGCACCTTGGTGTCCAGCACGGCGCCGCCCTCACCGCGCTCCTCCGCCGGCAACAGGTCGAGCCTTTGCATCACCGCCTCGGTCGGCCCGCTGGCAACGACATTGCCCTGCGCCAGCATCACCACGTCGCTGGCCAGCCGCGCCACTTCGGCGACCGAATGACTGACATAGACGATCGGGATTTTGATCTCGTCGCGGAGCCTTTCGACATAGGGCAGGATTTCAGCCTTGCGCGCCTCGTCGAGCGAGGCCAGCGGTTCGTCCATGAGCAGCAGTCTGGGGCTGGCAAGCAATGCCCGGCCGATCGCCACACGCTGTTTCTCGCCACCCGAGAGCTTTGCCGGCCGCCTGTTCATGAGCGGCCCGATGCCGAGCAGGTCGACGACGGCATCGATATCGGCGTAGCGCTCCGCCGGCGGCGTGAACCAGCGGCCGTAGCGAAGATTGCCGGCAACGCTCAAATGCGGAAACAGCCTTGCGTCCTGGAACACCATGCCGATGCGGCGCTTGTGCTTCGGCACGAAAATGCCGGCACCGGTATCGACCAGCACACGGCCGTCAACCTCGATGCGTCCCTTGTCGGGCCGGATCAGGCCGGCAATCATGCCGATCAGCGTCGTCTTGCCCGACCCCGACGCTCCGAACAGCGCCGTCAGCCGCCCGGCGCTTTCGAAGCGGGCGCCGATGGCGAAACCGCCCTGCCGATGGCTGATGTCGACGAGAACGCTCATTCGATGTCCAGCCGCCGGCCGACACGCCGCGCCAGCACCTCCGAAGCCACAAGTGCTGCCATGGAGATGACAATGGAAATCAGCGTCAGGCGGAGCGCCCCTTCATCGCCACCCGGCACCTGCGTGAAGGTGTAGATCGCCGACGGCAATGTCTGCGTCTCATTGGGAATGTTGGAAACGAAGGTGATGGTGGCGCCGAACTCGCCCATCGCCTTGGCGAAGGCCAGGATGGCGCCGGCGATCAGCCCGGGCAGGATCAACGGCAGCGTGATGGTGGCAAACACCCAGAGCGGATTGGCGCCGAGCGTTCCCGCCGCCGCTTCCATCCTACGGTCCACCGCCTCGATCGACAGCCGAATCGCCCGCACCATCAGGGGAAAGCCCATGACGCCGCAAGCCAGCGCCGCACCCGTCCAGCGGAAGGAGAAGACAATGCCGAAATGCTCCGCCAGGAAGGCACCGGCCGGGCCGCGCCGGCCGAAGGTGAGCAGCAGCAGATAGCCGGTCACCACCGGCGGCAGGATCAGCGGCAGATGCACCAGCCCGTTGACAACGGTCTTGCCCCAGAATTGTCCCCGGGCAAGCAGCAGCGCGATCAAGATGCCCGGCGGCAGGCTGGCGAGCATCGCCACCGTTGCCACCTTGATGGACAGCCGGACCGCATTCCATTCGTCGGGAGTGAGGTCCAGCAGCCAGTTCATAGTGCCCCTTGGAACTCAGTTGCTCGGCGCGAGCACGGTAAATCCCTGATCCTTGAACAGCGCGGCCGCCTTGGCCGACTGCAGGCATTTCAGGAAAGCCGGCGTATCCTTGTCCTTCGAATCGGCGGTCTGGGCAACCGGATAGATGATCGGCGGATGCGAATCCTCCGGGAAGGTGCCGATCACCTTGACGCCCTTTTCGGCATGCGCGTCGGTGGCATAGACCATGCCAAGGGCGGCTTCGCCCGTCGAAACCAGTTTCAGCGCCGCGCGCACGTTTTCGGCCTGCGCCACCTTGCCCTCGACCGAGGACCAGACGCCGAGCGATTCAAGCGCGGCCTTGCCGTATTTGCCGGCCGGCACCGCCTTGAAATCGCCCATGGCGAGCTTGCCGTCGCCGATCAGCTTGGCGAGGTCGAAACCCTTCTCGATCCTGGTGTCGACCGCCGAGTCCTTCGGCGCCACCAGCACGATCTGATTGCCGAGCAGCTTCACTTCGGTGTCCGGCTTGGTCAGCTTCTTGTCGGAGAGATATTTCATCCAGTCGAGATCGGCCGAGATGAAGACGTCGGCAGGCGCCCCGCCCTCGATCTGCTTGGCCAGCGCCGAGCTCGCGGCATAGGAGACAGTCGCCGCCTCGCCGACATCGGCCTCGCAGGCCTTGTTCACCGCGTCGAGCGCGTCCTTGAGGCTGGCTGCGGCAAACACCACCACCTTGTCTTCCGCATGCGCTGCCGGCACGACTGCCATCAGCGCCGCAGCCAAACCGCCAATGGCGATCGCCCTAGATCCAAAACCTTTGCGCGTCATGGAAAACTCTCCCTGGTTTGAAATCCGGCCGGCTCGAAGCCTGCTGACCGATATATCCGTATGAATATAACAAGGGAAGACCCGGCGCCTCATGAAAGCGTCTGTACGACACCAATTGTTCTGGGTAAGACCGGGAAAAGAAACCTTGGAAAGGAAACTCCGATGAAGATCAGCGCCCGCAACGTCCTCAAGGGAACGATCGCCGAGATCGTCAAGGGAGCCACCACCTCGCATGTCAGGATCGACATTGGCGGCGGCGCCATCGTCACCGCCTCGATCACCAACGAGGCCGTCGCCGATCTCAAGCTCGAAAAGGGCAAGCAGGCCTATGCCGTGATCAAAGCCTCGGACGTGATGGTCGGCATCGACTGAAATTTGCGGCCTTAGACCGCGATCGGCGCCTTGATCGACGCGTCGGCGACGTAGTTTTCCAGCCGGAAATCCTCGAAGCGGAAGGCGAAGAGGTCCTTCACCTCCGGATTGATCCACATCGTCGGCAGCGTCCTCGGCGTGCGCCGCAGCTGTTCGCGTGCTTGCTCGAAATGGTTCGAGTAGAGGTGCGCATCGCCAAGTGTGTGGACGAAATCGCCGGGTTTCAGCCCTGTCACCTGCGCCACCATCAAGGTCAGCAGGGCATAGGACGCGATGTTGAACGGCACGCCAAGGAAGATATCGGCGGAACGCTGGTAGAGTTGGCAGGAAAGCCGCCCTTGCGAAACATAGAACTGGAACAGGCAGTGGCAGGGCGGCAGCGCCATCGCTTCCACCTCGGCTGGGTTCCATGCCGAAACAATCAGCCGCCGCGATTGAGGATTTCTGCGTATCTCCTTGAGAAGATTCGCGATCTGGTCGATCGAGCCGCCATGGCCGTCCGGCCAGGAACGCCACTGCTTGCCGTAGACCGGGCCGAGATCGCCATTCTCGTCGGCCCATTCGTCCCAGATCGAGACGCCATGGTCGGTGAGATATTTGATGTTGGTGTCGCCGGCCAGGAACCACAGAAGCTCATGGATGATCGACTTGAGATGCAGCTTCTTGGTTGTGGTGACGGGAAAGCCGCGCGCCAGGTCGAAACGCATCTGGTAGCCGAAGACGGAGCGCGTTCCGGTGCCGGTGCGGTCGCCGCGGTCGGCGCCGTTGTCCAGCACGTGCTGCAGGAGGTCGAGATACTGGCGCATCGGTTCCGGCTCGATTCGGTTGTCCAGCCATCATAACTGACAGACGGGCGATCGAACACCACAAAGCAGCGCGCAAGCCATGCCCGAAGCCAGTCAGTCCCCAACAACATCACCGGCTGGCGCATGGACCGCGCCAGCCCGGCGAATTGAAGCGCGGCCGTCAGAGGGAGCCGAGTTTACCCAGGTCCTTGGCAACCAGGTAGTAGAAGGTAACCCGGTTCTTGGTGTTGTCGGCGGCCATCGCCTTGCAGACCTTCTCGATCGAAGCGTCGGCCTTGCTGTCGTCCGATATGCCGAGCTTCTTGGCAACCCAGCCAGCCTTGACGCGCTCCAGTTCCTTCGGATCGGTGCAAGACACCAGCGAGGAATCGCGGTTCCGAAGCGCAATGCCAAGATGCTTCACGATTTTGTCGACCACGTCGGCACTCGCCGAGGCATCGTATTTCTTCACGTCTGCAAGATAGTCGGCCATCAAAATTCCCCTCGTCGGCGCCACGGATCCGATCGATGAGGGCTGTGGCGCTGCTGCAACTTGTGCGCTATGTCGATAACTCCTCACCGTGGCAAAGCTTCGGTTGAGACCGCGCTCAAGTCAACCCTTCGGACTTGCGGTTTTGACACGGGGACAAAGTGCCATTGCGGCCTTTCATTTCCTGCGATCGCCCCCTATATTCGGTTTGTCGGCTTGACCGACTATGGCGATAAATGGGCGATGAAATAAGCCGTTCGGACCCGGGGGCGGTACCCGGCGCCTCCACCAAAAGCCGCTGTTGACGACAGAGCGGTTTTTGCTGGGGGCGAAATAGGATCGACGAAGGTGTAAAGATCGTACTTTTGCCCGGCATGGTACCACCGTCATCGGGCTAAACCTGTAGTTGCAAATGACAACTATGCGGAAGCACGTCTCGCCGCGTAAGCGGTGCGATAGCTTCAAATCAAGCCCTAGAGGTTCGCACTTCTAGGCGGGGTTCGGAGGTACCTGGCAACAGAAACCTCCACTTCTCCCCTCCTCCGATATCCAGCATGCGCGACGGCAGTTCCGCCGCGAACGCGCCCTGCCGCGTGCTCCCTCGCCATGGACAAAACATGCAAAACGATTCCGATCGCTTTTTTGTGCTGACCGGCGGTCCCGGCTCCGGCAAGACCACCTTGATCGAAGCCCTGCGCCGGGCAGGCTTTGCCGCCTCGGTCGAAGCCGGGCGTGGCATTATCCGCGACCAGTCCGCCATTGGCGGACCCGCTTTGCCTTGGCACGATCGCGCCCTGTTCGCCGAGTTGATGCTGTCATGGGAGATGCGCTCGTATCAAATTGCGCAAGAACAGACTGGGCGTCCTGTTTTTTTCGATCGCGGCGTTCCGGACACGCTCGGCTATCTCAGGCTGAGCGGCCTGCCGATACCCGAACACATCAACGCTGCCGCAGAGCGCTTCCGCTATCATCGGCGCGTCTTCGTCGCCCCGCTTTGGCCGGAGATCTTCGCAGGACAAAGAGCGCAGGCAGACGCTCGACGAGGCCGAGCGTACCCACCATGCGCTGGTCGGCGTCTATACGGAACTGGGCTACGAGATGGTTCCGTTGCCGCTGGCCCCCGTCGAGGCGCGGCTGCGCTTCGTGCTGGCGCAAACCGGGCTGTAGCCTTGAAGTCGGACGCAATCGAGCGGGATGCACGATTCAATTCGAATGCATCCCGCTCTGGGGTCTATACCAGTCCCTGGCCGATCTCATCGGTTGCACTGGCGAAGGTCTCGCCGGGCAAGAGCATCTCATTATGGGCTCTGCCCGTCCGGATCATCGGAAGGCAATTGGCGAGTTCGGCAACACGGCAGTCGAAGAGCACCGGCCGGTTTACATCGATCATTTCCTGAATCGCATCATCGAGGTCGGCCGGCTTCTCACAACGTATGCCGACCGCACCGAACGCTTCAGCCAGTTTGACGAAATCGGGCAAAGTTTCGGAATAGGAATGCGCAAGCCGGTTTCCGTGAAGCATTTGCTGCCACTGGCGAACCATGCCCATGTAAGAGTTGTTCAAGATGAATATCTTGATAGGCGCATTGTACTGAACCGCCGCCGACATCTCTTTCATCGTCATCTGGACAGATGCGTCGCCGGCAATATCGATGACGAGGCTTTCCGGGTGCGCGATCTGCACGCCCAATGCCGCCGGCAAGCCATAACCCATCGTACCAAGGCCGCCCGACGTCATCCAGCGACGCGGCTTTTCGAAACCGTAGAACTGGGCCGCCCATATCTGATGCTGGCCAACTTCGGTCGTAATGTAGGTGTCGCGATCCTTCGTCAGCGCGTAGAGACGCTCGACCGCGTATTGCGGCATGATCACCTCGTTGCTCATTTCGTAAGAGAAGGAGTTGCGCCCGCGCCAGCGCGCGATCTTTTTCCACCATTCGTCGATGCGTCTTCTGTCAGGGTTTTGCGGCAGCGCACGCCATGAGCGAACCAGGCTGTCCACCACCTTGCCGGCATCGCCCTGGATGCCGACGTCGGCACGGACGGTCTTGTTGATCGAGGAGGGATCGATATCGACATGGATCTTCCTTGAGTTCGGTGAAAAAGCCTCCACGCGCGAAGTCACGCGATCGTCAAAGCGGGCGCCGATGCAGAGCATAACGTCGCACTCATGCATGGCCATGTTCGCCTCGTACGATCCGTGCAGGCCGACCATTTTCAGCCAGTTCTTGCCGGATGCCGGATATGCGCCAAGCCCCATGAGGGTCGAAGTGATCGGGAAATCAGTCAGTTCGACAAGCTCCCGCAGCAGTCTCGATGCCTCCATGCCGGAATTGACGATGCCACCGCCGGTATAAATGACTGGACGACGGGCATTGGCCATCAACTCTATCGCCTTGCCGATCTCGTTGATGTCGCTCTCCACCGTCGGCCGACAGCTCTTCAGTGCAGCAGCATCCGAGGGCGGCGTGTACACGCCGGTGGCAAACAGGACGTCCTTTGGCATGTCGACGAGGACAGGTCCCGGTCGTCCGGACTTGGCGATGTGAAAAGCCCTGTGGATCGTTGACGCCAGTTCGTTGACGTCCTTGACCAACGAATTGTGCTTGGTGCAGGGCCGCGTAATGCCGACCGTGTCGCATTCCTGAAAGGCATCGGAGCCGATCAGCGTTGTCGGCACCTGTCCTGTCAGGCAGACGATCGGCACCGAATCCATAAGCGCATCCTGCAGTGGCGTTACCGCATTTGTCGTGCCTGGACCGGATGTGACGAGCATGACGCCGACCTTGCCCGTAGACCGTGCATAGCCTTCGGCGGCATGGCCCGCACCTTGCTCATGGCGCACGAGGATATGCTTGATGTCATCCTGTTGGAATATCTCGTCGTAGATCGGCAGCAAGGCGGCGCCAGGATAGCCGAAGACATGCTCTACGCCATTGTCTCTGAGTGCGTGGAGAACGATCTCCGCGCCTGTCATGCGCTTGCTCGCGGTTTGAATAGGGTTCTCGCCCGTCATGGTTCTGATCCGTGGTGTATTGCGTGATGAGGATGATTGACGGGGCATCGCCCGGATTTCGGGCATAAAAAAAGGCCCCGTCAGGAGCCTGTTTACCGCGCATGGGTGGCTATCGCCGGATGGTTACACCATCCTGCCCATGCGCTTTCCTACCACCACGAGAGCCGTTGCGATCATCATGACCATCGCTGCTACAGCCGAAACCGGGCGTCGTCAACGCCTTTCGGACGGAACTGTCCGCGCCCAATGGCGAAGAGGCCGGCATGAGCCGGCCCCTTCGTTCTCATCGAAAGTCTACTACTCGGCCGGAGCCTCGACGGCCTCGCGAGAACGGCCGAGCGTGACCTTGGCCAGCGTGAAGGAAATCACCGCGCAGAGCGTGATGCCGGCCACCATCGGCAGCGGCGTACCGTCGAAGAACACGCCGGCAACACCCATGGCCAGTGCGCCGATGGCGAAATGCAGCGTGCCCATCAGCGCTGACGCCGTGCCGGCAATCTCGCCATGCTCTTCCATGGCCAGCACCGACGTGGTCGGAATGACCAGACCAAGGAAGCCGTAGCCGACGAACAGCAGCGCCGCCATCACGTCGAGCCGGTCGATGCCCGTCGCCATCACCGCGAACAGCACCACCATCGTCGTGGCATAGCCGGTCACCGCGACGCGCACCACGCGTCGCAGGCCGAAGCGCTCGGCCAGCAGCCCCGTCATCTGCGACATGCCGATGAAGGCGACCGCGTTGATCGAGAAGAACACGCTGTAGACCGAAGGCGACAGGCCGTAATGGTCGATCAGGATGAACGACGAGCTCGACAGATAGACGAAGAAGCTGGCAATGCCGAAGCCGGCAATCGCCGTCAGGCCGAGGAAGTTACGGTCGCCCATCAGGAAGCGGTAGGCCGACAGCGCGGTGCCGAAGGAGGACCCGGCGCGATCTTCCACCGGCCGCGTCTCCTTGAGCGAAGTCGCCAGAAGGATGGTGGCCAGCAGAGCCGCGCCCGTCACCGTCCAGAACACGGCACGCCAGCCGAAATTCTCGATGATCACGCTGCCGGTCAGCGGCGCCAGGATCGGCGACACCGAAAATACCAGCATCAGCAAGGACATCAGCTTGGCAGCCTCATTGCCGGTATGCAGGTCGCGCACGATGGCGCGCGGAACGGCCATGCCAGCGCTGGCGCCAAGCCCCTGCAGGAAGCGGAAAGCGATCAGCCATTCGATGGTCGGCGCCATTGCCGAACCGATGCCGCCGACCATGAACAGCGCAAGGCCGCCGTAGAGCGGCAGCTTGCGGCCGACCATGTCGGAGATCGGCCCGACGACGATCTGGCCAAAGCCCATCGACAGGAAGAAGATCAACAGGCTCATCTGCACGGCAGCGGTGCCGGCATGCAGATCGGCGCCGATCGACGGCAGCGCGGGCAGATACATGTCGATGGCGAACGGGCCGATGGCGGACAACAAGCCGAGCACGACCGCGATGCGGAGGAATTTGGGACTCATGATAGAGGCTTCTTTCAAATCTGGTTGCCGCCGCCAGGCGACGTCTAACCTAGGACGTTCCATCCCGTGAGATTCCGACACCTCGAGAGCGAGTTCTGTTCGTCTCTCTCATGCGAAATCTCTTTATCTTGTGTCCACAAATTTAGACACTCTTGTCTAAATCGTCAATCGCCTCTATATAGTTTTTTATGAAGCTGCACGTTTCTCCTGACATTTTCCCGCCACGCGGTCATGAGGCCAAGCGCCTGTCGATCGTCGACTCCGCCGCCACCGTGTTTTGCCGCGAAGGTTTCGCCGGCGCCAATATCGACCTGATCGCCGCCGAAGCCGGCGTCTCGCGCCAGACCATCTACAACCATCACGGCGACAAGGAAAAACTGTTCGTCGCTGTGGTCCGTGATCTGACCGAACGTTGCAATGCCGGAATCTTCGCCACCATTGCCACCTTCCCCGATCAGCCGGGGGATCTCGAAGCCGACCTGATCGGCTTTGCGGTGCGCTTGAATCAGAATTGCATCTGCAACCGCGATGGAAAATTCCTGCGCAAGCTGATCCAGACCGAAGGCGAGCGCTATCCCGAACTGTTTGCCGAATGGCGCGAACAGGGACCGGGCAGGACATGGCCGGCAATCGCCGCCCGCTTCGCCCGCCTCGCCTATGGCGGCTATCTCACGATCGAGGACCCGGACGTGGCGGCACGCCAGTTCCTTGGCCTCGTCAATGCCGAACTGCAGACCACCTTCATGCTTGGCGGCTCGCCGCGCGAGGACGAGGTGCTGCAATCCGCGACCAATGGCGTGCGCACCTTCCTGCGCGCCTTCGGCAAGCGCCGCTCTGCGGCATCGTCCGAAAAGCAAAGCGCGCTCGCCAGCGCCTGAGCGATCAAATCGCTGGCAATAGTCTTCGCTTCCGCGCGAGCGTGATCTATATGCGGTTTACGCCGCGCTCAAGCTTGATTACAGCTATGCGGACGATTCAACGGAACCCGACCGCCACATGGCCGACGACCACATCCGCTACGACATTCTGGCCCAGGAGGCGTTGCGCGGCGTCATGCGCAAGGTCCTGGCCGAGGTCGCGCGCACCGGCCTCCCCGGCAACCACCACTTCTTCATCACCTTCCTGACCGGCGCGCCGGGCGTACGCGTGTCTTCGCGGCTGCGCGAGCGCTATCCCGAGCAGATGACCATCGTCATTCAGTTCCAGTATTGGGACCTGAAGGTGACCGATACCGGCTTCGAGGTTGGCCTGTCCTTCTCCGATGTGCCGGAAAAACTCGAAATCCCGTTCTCGGCCGTGCGCGGCTTCTATGATCCCTCGGTCAATTTCGAACTCGAATTCGACGTCAAGACGGATGGTGCGGCAGCCGATGAACCGGCTGCGCCAACTCCGGAGCCGTTGACCATCGTCTCCGAGAAAAAGCCGAAGGCCGAGAAGAAGGCCGCCGCCGAGGCGGAGAAGAAGCCCGCGGCCGCGGACGCCGCTACCAAGGGCGCCGAAGTGGTCTCGCTCGACGCCTTCCGCAAGAAATAGGCCGGCGACTTACGCCGTGGCCGAAATCGTCAATCTCCGCCAGGCCCGCAAGCAGAAGGCGCGGGACGAAAAGCTGCGCGCCGCCGAACAGAACCGCGCGCTGCACGGCCGCTCCAAGGTCGAAAAGGAACGCGATCGCGTCGCCGCCGACAAGAGCGAAAAATTCGTTGCCGGGCATCGTCGTGAAAAGCCCGGCGACCCCGGCCGTCAATGAGCCCGGTCGAAAAGCGTTCGGTGACCATTCGCGGCCACCGCACCAGCTACTCGCTTGAAAAGCCCTTTTATGACGACCTCGTCGCGATCGCGGCGACCAGGGAGCTGACGCTCGCTGCTCTTGTCGCCGAAGTCGACGAGACGCGGCCCCGCGACACCAACCTGTCCTCGGCGTTGAGGCTCCATGTGCTGGAGTGGGCGAAGCGAGGAGAGAGTATCTAAAGGCTTTCGACCGCGTCGTCCTTTTTCCTGCGTCTGGTGCCAAAGCCAAGCAAGGTCGAACGCTCGCGCTCCTCGGCCTGTTTCCTGGACCGCACGCGCATCAGATCCTTCCAGCCGACATAGCCGACCAGCAACGAGCCTTCGCGAGTGACGACGGGCAGATGGGAGACGTTGGCCATCAGCAGCTTGTCGGAGAGACCTTCGAGATATTCGTCCGGATAGGCCAGCGTCACCTTGCTGCCGGCCAGCAACGCGCCAAGCGTGGTGGTGCGGTGCGTGCCGGCGCGTCTCCAGCGCAAGATCGCCGGCGGATCGATGAGGCCCAGCACCTGACCGTTCTCGTCGACCACCGGGAAACTCGGATGCCGTGTTTCCGGCGCCGTCAGGAAGGCTGCTGCGCCATGCAGCGTCATCGTCGCCGGCACGCTTTCGACCTGCGACGTCATCACCTCGCGCACCCGGGTCAGGGCGAAAGGGTCGACACGGTATTCGCGAACCAGATGGTGTCCCCTTCTGGCGATCTTTTCGGTCAGGATCGAACGCTTCATCAGAAGCACGGTCACGGCATGCGCCGCGGCGCAGGCGGCAATCAGCGGCACCAGCATATGTGTGTTGCCGGTCAGTTCGACGGCGAAGAACGTGGCGGTCAGCGGCGCGCGCATCGTGCCGCCCATGGTGGCGGCCATTGCCAGCAGCGCCCAGAAACCCGGATCCGCGGCAGGCAGAACGCCGGCGAGCACAGCGCCCATAGCCCCGCCCATGATCAACAGCGGCGCCAGCACACCTCCCGACGTTCCCGAGCCGAGCGCTACCGACCAGATGATCGCCTTGACCACCAGCAGCAGGAGTGCCGCCGTCGCGACGGTGCGGCCATCCAGCATGTCGGTGATGTTGTCATAGCCGACACCGAGCGCGTGCGGTTCGATCAGCCCGCCTATGCCGACCACCAGGCCGCCAAGCATCGGCCACCACATCCAGTGGATCGGCAGCTTCTGAAAACCGTCCTCGCAGGCATAGACCATCTGCGTCAGCAGTCCCGACAGAAGTCCTGCACAAACGCCGATCGCCACCCAGCCGGCAAGGCCGACAAAAGACACCTCCATGCCGCCCTGAAACGGAAAGATCGGCCCGGGCAGATGCAGCATGGTGCGCTCGACCTCGGCGATAACGGCCGCGACCGCCACCGGAATGAAGCTGCGCGGGGTCCATTCGAATAGCAGCAGTTCGACCGCCAGCATGATGGCGGCGATCGGTGTTCCGAACACCGTGGTCATGCCCGCTGCCGCACCAGCCACCAGCAGGGTCTTGCGCTCGTTGTCGCTGACCGGCAGCATCTGCGCGATCAGCGAGCCGATCGCGCCGCCTGTCATGATGATCGGTCCTTCCGCGCCGAACGGTCCGCCGGAACCGATCGAGATCGCCGACGACAGCGGCTTCAGGATCGCCACCTTGGCGTCGAGTTTCGAGCGCCCGAGCAGGATCGCCTCGATGGCTTCGGGAATGCCGTGGCCGCGGATCTTCTCGCTGCCATAGCGCGCCATCAGGCCGATGATCAGCGCACCGATCACCGGAACGAGGACGGCGGCAAGCCCAAGCGGCGTGTTCTCGAGCTTCAGGTCGGCAAGCGAGAACTGGCCGAAATAGGCAATGTTGGTGGCAAGCCGGATCAGCTTCAAAAGCGCGATGCCGGCAAACAACCCGGCTGTCGCCACCACCACGGCAATGGCGGCGACGAGCAGAACCCTGGGATCCGTGGTGAAATCGCGCAGGTGCTCCGGGTTCGAATGATGGGTCTTCATGGCAGTTGCTTCCTGGCGGCGGCCGTATGTCTGGGATGCGGCACGGTCGAAGCGGCCAGCCGGGTTTGTCGGTGGCTATGTATCGTAACACGATATAAATATTCAAGCCGGTTTCGCCCGAAATCCGTTTGAGCTTTCGCCGGAAAACGAACACATGTCTGATATGTCGCAGCCACGAGAACAACGTCCCGCCATCAGCCAGGCCGATTACCAGCGGCTGTCGGAGTTTCGCTACCTGATCCGCCGGTTCCTCGAATTCAGCCAGGTCCAGGCGGAAGACGCCGGCCTGACCCCGCGCCAGCATCAGGCGCTGCTGGCGATCAAGGGATTCCCCGGCGGCGGCCCGGTGACGGTTGGCGATCTCGCGGAACGCCTGCGCATTCGCCACCACAGCGCCGTCGAACTGGTCAACCGTCTCGGCGAGGCAGGGCTGGTCACAAGGGATCAGGACAAGGACGACCATCGCCGCGTGCTGCTGCAACTGACCGAGCGCGCCGACGATTGCCTGGCCGAGCTGTCGGCGGCGCATCTCGACGAACTGTCACGCATCGAACCGATGCTGCGGCGGCTGCTCGATCGAGACCGTGGGTAGTCGACTACTACTGCAGCGACTTCAGCAGATTGTCGATCGTGAACGGATTGGGCTTCGGCTTGGCCGGCGGCGGATTGTCGTTGGCCTGCGGCAGCGGCGCCCGCTCCACCTTCGGAGGCTGCGCGGCCTTGCGTTCGGCTTCGAGCCTTGCCTTTTCCTGCGAGGCAATACGCATCGCCTCTTCCGCCTTCTGCCGCTCCTGCTCGGCCTGCGCCTTGGCGGCCTCGTCGGCGGCCTGCTTTTCGGCAGCCGCCTTCGCTTCGGCATCGGCCTTGGCTTTGGCATCTGCGTCCGCCTTGGCTTTCGCCTCCGCGTCGGCCTGAGCCTTTGCGTCCGCCTCAGCCTGAGCCTGTGCATCCGCTTCGGCTTCGGCCTTGGCGTCAGCTTCGGCTTTGAGCCGCGCTGCTTCCTCCTGCCGGCGCAATTCCTCGGCCGCCTTGTCGCGAGCATCCTGCAGCGCAGCGTAATAGCGCACTTCGCGCCGCAGCCGCTGCTTCTCGAGCAGCGCGGCCTGCATCGCCTCGACGCGCTGCTGCTCCTTCTCCAGCGCGCGCTGGGTCAGGAACTGCGCCAGCGGCTCACTGTCGAATGCTCGTTTGACCGCGCCGAACGGCCCTTCGGCGGTGAAATTCACAACCGGCTCGGAGCCGACCAGCGCCTCGTCGCCAGGCTGATAAGTGATCGCACCCTTGGCCGACACCGTGGCCGCGTTGAGATCCGCCGTGATGTCGGCGGACAAGGTCGCCGCTGGATTTTCCAGGCTGACCGGCGGCGCCCGCAGCGTGCCGCCGGCAACCGTGAAGGCTATGTCGGTATCGCCGGCGGCAAAACTGCCATCAGCGGCGATCTCGGGCGCGAAGCCGGCGGTCTTGGCCGCATCGATGTCGCGCCCGATCGCATCCGCCTTGGCGAGGAACGCACTGAACGCATCTGGATTGAGGCCAGCAACTTTCACGCCCTTCAACGCCGCAGTTCCGGAGCCTGACAAGGCAGCCACCATCCCTTCGACCGATTTGCCGCTGCTTGACAGCGCCGTCGAGAAATCGCCGATGCCGCTGATGCCGGCATCCGGCAGCACGGTCGCCAGATCGGCGCCCGCCAGTTTCATCTGGCCAGAGAACAGCCCGGTGCCGTTGTTGTTCTTCAACTCGAATAGGCCGGTCAGCGCTCCGCCCAGCAACTTCGCCTTGAGATCCGAAACGCGGATGCCTTCCTGGTCGAGCTTGAGCGAAAAGGCGGCGTCATAGGCGGTGGCGAACCGGCCGGCGGCCAGTGCTGCCGTCGTCAGGTCGAGGTCGGCGGTGAATGGCAGGCTGGATTTCTGGCTGAACGGTGTCGCCGGCCACACGCCACCCTTGCCTGCCCGGTCTTTGGCTGCGCCCTCCTTGTCGGCTAGAAAGGCGGAGTCGCCGAACAGCGCCACCGCCAGGGGATCGAGGTCGAGTTCGTCGAGCGCCAGCGCCCCGGCCAGATGTGGCACGCCATCCTTTACATCGATATTGACGTCGCCGGACACCGCCGCTTCGTTGATGGCGCCGCTGAGTTCGTCCAGCACCAGCAGGCCGTTGCCGTAGTCGCCCTGCGCCGCGAGCGACGTCGACATGCCCGCCCCCATGCCCGGCAGGCCGATGCCCGACGTCATCAGCCATGGCTCGATGTCGGCGGCATCGAGGCTGAGCTTGCCCTTGGCGGCGAGGCCTTGCGGCGTGTCGGCGATCGTTCCCTCGAAACCGGCCTTGAAGTCATTGCCGGCAAGGCTGAAATTCGTCGCCAGGCCGCCGCCAAACGTGCCCTTGGCCTGAATATCGGTGTTTGCCTCGCCCAGCATGCCGAGCGGCAGCGCCGGCAGGCCATAGAGCGCCAGCAGCGCGGTGGCATCGGGGTTCTTGGCGTTGAAGGTCAGCGCCACCGGCGCTTCGAGAAGCTTGTCCACCGCGCCCTTCCCCGACAGCGACGCCGAAAAGGCCGAGCCGCCGGCCTTGCCTTGCCCGCTTACCGCCAGGCCCGTGGTGCCGTCGCCATTGTCGGCCGCACTGGCCACCAGGTCGATGCGCGCATCCTGGAACAGCTCGGGATAGGCAGCAGCACGGCTCGACAGTCCCTTGAGCACGGCACTGTCGGGATAGTGCTGGGCGGCGACATCGATCAGCGGCTTCAGATCGACGGCAACCACCGACGCATCGAGCTTGCCGGTCGGGCTCGCGGGGAAATCCTTGATCCGGCCGGTGGCGCTGATCGAGGCGCCGGCCAGCCCGCCCACCGAAAGCCGGTCGATTTCGAGCAGCCCGTCGCGCAGCCTGAGCGCCGTGTCGACCGTGTCGGCGGTCAACCCACCGGCGTTGACCGGCCCGGCCTTGATCTGGAAATCGAGGTCGCGGTCGGCAAAGCGATTGGCGCCCTTGTCGCTGACGAAGATCGAGGCGAAGGCCGCCAGCCCGTCGACATCGAGATCACCGCCTTCGAGCCGCATCAGCACCGAGGGCTTGGCATCGTCGGGCTGGCTGGAATCGATGCGGCCGGAAAACTTCGCCTTGCCCAAGATCAGTTCGAGATCGCTGAAGGCCTGGCGCTTCTGCGAGAGGTCGACCTTGGCCTTGAAGCCGGCGGCCGGCAGGCGGCGGATCGCCTCGTCGACATCCTTCGACAGCCAGGCGGCAAAGCCGGAAGGTTGCGCCACGGCCAGCAGCAGCGAGCCGTTGAAGCCGAAATGACCTTCCAAATTGAGCACCAGCATGCCATCGGCTTCCAGCGTGGTGCGGCCGGGCAAGGTCGCGGCAAGCGATTTCACCGACCAGCCCCCATCGACCGGCTCGGCGGAAAGATGCACGTCGCGCACCGTGGTGTCGCCGACCACCACCGCCGGCAGCTTGACCTCGACAGTGCCGGGGATGGTCGGCTTCGGCATATCGAGCAGCGCTTGCTCGAACGCCGCGATGCGCTGGTCCAGCGTCAGGCCGGCGCCGGCTTCGGCGCCCACCGCCTCGTCGAACTGCACCTGCGCGCCATTGGCCTCGATGGCGAAACTCGGTTTCAGCCCGAGATCGACAGAAGCCTTGCCATCGGCGGTGTAGGGGTTGTCGAGCGGCCCGGTCTCGAAGCGGAATTCGTCGACCCCGAGTTTCTGGTGGTCGAGCGAAAATTTGCCGTTCAGCCGAAAGCCCGGATCGGGCTTACCGGCCGAGACTTTCACCGTCTCGCCATCGGTGCCGCGCAGCTCGGCGCTGTTCTTGTCGGCACCGGAGATTTTGAACTGGCCGGAGTAGACGGCAGCCCCATTGACGATGCCGGCATTGCCGTCGGTCTCGATGACCAGCGGATACGCGTCCGGATCGGCCTTCAGCCGAAACCGCATCTGTCCTGAGCCTTCGGCCTTGCCGGTGGACGCGGTGACCGCGGTGCGCAACCCGTCCAGCCGCAGCGTGCCGTCCATGCGCCATGGGCCGGCCAGCGACTTGGCCGAGACGGTCGAATTGATCTCGGAAAACAGATGGCTGCGCCCGCCAGCGGCATGGCGAACTTCGATCTGACCCTCCGTCACCGTCAGCTTCTCGATCGAGATCTGGCTGGGGTCGAAGGGCGAGGACGGCCGTATCGCCCAGTCGACAGTGCCGTCATTGGCGATATCGATGGTCGCTTTCGGCCGCACCAGCCGCATGTCGAAGATCAGCACTTCACCGCGCAGGAAGGGCGCCAGTTCCGCATCCATCGAAAACGTCTCGACCGTCATGGCCGGCTGGCCGTTGGTGCCGCCGGCGACGGCGACATTCGAGAAGGTCACCGAAGGGAACGGCAACAGCCTTGCCGTGGCGTCGCCCTGCACGGTCACCTTGCGGCCGAGAATGGCGCTCGCCTCGCGCTCGAAGTCGGCGCGGTAGCCGGTCCAGTCGATAAAATACGGCACCACCAGCGCCGCACACAGCACCAGCACGAACAGGCCACCGAAGATCACGAACAGGCGTGCGAGCATCAGCTCCGAACAGGTTGGTTGAATTTCCGCCGCACTCTACCCGCATCCGCGTGTCGATAAAGAGGCAATTCATCCAGTTGCGCGATCTCCGGTGATCTGAAACAAATCCCGGCGAAGCGGAGAAATCGGATGTCGGGCAAGAACTGGGATCGCGTGCCGATCGATGCGCAAAGTGTCGACGCTCCGCTGTCGCTTTCGGCGGTCTTTCTTGTCGTCGCCGTCGCCAGTGGGCAGAGCGCGCTCGCCAAGGTTGCGTCGGTGCTCGGCAAACTCGACGACCTGGTCAAAAATGTCGGATTCCGCGACCTTTCCGGGCGGCTGTCGTGCATCGCCGGCATCGGCCGCGATCTCTGGGATCGTCTCTCTCCAGACCGGCGGCCGCTGGAACTGAAACCGTTCGCGCCGATCAAGGGTGCCGTTCATTCGGCGCCTTCGACCGCCGGCGATCTTCTCTTCCACATCCGCTCCGAGCGACCCGACATGTGCTTCGAGTTCGAGCGCATCCTGCTCGACAATCTCGGTGACGGCGTAAGCGTCATCGATGAGGTTTCCGGCTTTCGCTATTTCGATGCGCGCGACCTGCTCGGCTTCGTCGACGGGACCGCCAACCCGACCGGCCTCGACTTGCCCGCCTCTGCGCTCATCGGCGATGAAGACGCCGACTTCGCCGGCAGCAGCTATGTCGTCGTCCAGAAATATCTCCACGAGATGCAGGCCTGGGCGCGCATTCCGACGCCCGAGCAGGAAGCGATCATCGGCCGCACCAAGATCGACAACATCGAAATCGACGATGACGATGCGCCGCGCAAATCGCACAAGTCGCTGGCCACCATCGAGGATGCCGCCGGCAACGAGTACGATATTTTGCGCGACAACATGCCGTTCGGCAGGCCGGGGCAGAACGAGTTCGGCACCTACTTCATCGGCTATTCCAGATATCTTTGGGTCACCGAAAAAATGCTGCAGCGCATGTATATCGGCGAGCCGCCGGGCGCCTACGACCGCCTGCTCGATTTCTCCACGCCGCACACCGGCACGACATTCTTCGCGCCAACCCGCCCCATGCTGCAGACGCTTGTCGAGGGCGGACAGGCGAAGCCTGCCGCACGGTAGGCAGGCGTCCTCAACGATTTCAGCCCGCGATCACCGCGAATTCAGCGTGCGTCGCGCTTTGCCTGTGCCACCTTGGCCGCCCTGCGCTGCCGGCCGAGTTCCATTGGCCGGACCAGATCCGGCGCCCTCTGGTTCGCCACCGGCCGCATACCCCTGCGCGCGGTGCGCGAGTTGAAGGCGGGGCCGTCCGATGCCGCCCCTTGCTTCATCACCAATGCCTTGCGCGCATTCTCGATCAGCGAAACGCTGGCGGCCAGTTGCCGGCGCCGCTCGGCCTCGCCATTCAGGCGCCGCATGGCCATGGCCAGCACCGCAAGCTTGAGCTGCGACCCGCCATCAGCCTTCGAAGGCGTAGCGCCCTTCGCCGCGCCCTTGCCCCGGATCTCACGCCGGCGGCGGTGTGCTTCGGTCTGCGCCTTGTCGCGCCGCTCCCGCAACAGCTTGACCAGGCCGGCAAGATCGGCGTCGGAGAGCTCCTGCACCGCCGGATGGTGAGACTTCTCCACCAGATCGTGTTCGTCGGCACTCAGCGCGCGCGCTTCTTCCTTGCGTGAAATCGCCATGGCATCCTCCTCCGCTGGCACGCCTGTTGGCTTCAGGCCCTGCTACCGGCCAAGCCTCGGCCCGAATGGTGGCGCGGTCAAGACTGGCCGCCTACGAACCTTGCGTCGGAAAATCGGTTAGTTTCCCGGCAAGATCTTGCCCGGGTTCATGATATCAAGCGGATCGAGCGCCTGCTTGATGGTGCGCATGATGTCGACGCCGTGGCCGAGCTCGTGGCGCAGGAAGCCGATCTTGCCCTGGCCGATGCCGTGCTCGCCGGTGCAGGTGCCGTCCATGGCGATGGCTCGCATGTTGAGCCGCGCGACGAACTTTTCCGACAGCGCGATCTCCTTGGGATCGTTCACATCCATCAGCACCAGCACGTGGAAATTGCCGTCGCCGGCATGGCCGACGATCGGCGCGATCAGGCCCATCTCGGCGATATCGGCCTCGGTTTCCATGACGCATTCGGCAAAGCGCGAGATCGGCACGCAGACATCGGTCGACAGCCCCTTGGCGCCGGGCCGCAGGGTCAGCGACGACCAGTAGGCGTCGTGCCTCGCCTTCCACAGTTTGGTGCGCTCCTCGGCGACGCTGGTCCACAGGAACGGCCCGCCGCCATTCTCCTCCGCGATCATGCCGAAGGTCTCGGCCTGTTCGGCAACACCGGCATCGCTGCCATGGAACTCGACGAACAGGCACGGGCTTTCGGGATAGTCGAGCTTGGAATAATTCTTCATCGCCCGCATCTGCAAGGCGTTGACCAGTTCGATGCGCGCCACCGGGATGCCCATCTGGATCGTCGCGATGACCGCGTTGCAGGCCGCCTCGACGCTCGGAAACGGGCAGACGCCGCCCGAAATCGCCTGCGGGATGCCTTGCAGCTTCAAGGTCAGCGACGTGATGATGCCGAGCGTGCCTTCCGAGCCGACCAGCAGCCGCGTCAGATCATAGCCGGCCGAGCTCTTTTTCGCCCGCTTGCCGGTCGTCACCGTTTCGCCGTCGGCCATGACGGCGGTCAGCGACAGCACGTTCTCGCGCATCGTGCCGTAGCGCACCGCGTTGGTGCCGGAGGCCCGCGTTGCGGCCATGCCGCCCAGCGAGGCATTGGCACCGGGATCGATCGGAAAGAACAGGCCGGTGTCGCGCAGATGCCGGTTCAAATCCTCGCGGGTGACGCCGGGTTCGACCGTGCAGTCGAGATCCTGCGGATTGACGGCCAGGATGCGGTTCATGCGCGAGGTGTCGACCGATATGCCGCCGCCGGGTGCGTTGGTGTGACCCTCCAGCGAGGAACCGACGCCGAAGGCGATCACCGGCACGCGGTGCGCCGCACAGGCGCGCACGATCTCCTGCACCTCGGCCGTCGTCTCGGGGAACGCAACGCCATCCGGTGCCTGCGTCGGAATGTAGGTGGTGGTATGTGCATGCTGCGAGCGGATCGCCTGGCCGGTCTGGAATCGCTCGCCGAGCTGCTGCTTGAGGATGCCGAGCACCGCGGCGATGCCTTCCTCGTTGCGTTCGACCGGGTTGAGGTCGCTCAGAGCCATGAATTCCTCCGCGAATGGACCAGCGTCCATGCTTGTTATGCGTCTATGGATGCGTAAAGCAATTCCAGGAAAAGTGTGAAGCGGTTTTCCGTCCGAAATTGCGTCAGAACAAATAGAGTCTCCGGAGCCACGCTCTGTCCAGCACCAGAACAAGGAAGTTTCGATGCCCATCCCCACTCCCTTCGTCTCGAAACCCATGGACATCGAGAAGGACTGGATCGACTACAACGGCCATCTCAACATGGCCTATTACAACGTGCTGTTCGACCGCTGCTCGGACGACGCCTTCGAGGCAATGGGCATGGGACCGAACTATGCTAGGGATCGCCGCCTCACCATCTACACCGCCGAAGTCCATGTCTGCTACGTGCAGGAGCTGCATCTCGAGCACAAGGTCACGGTCTCTTTCCAGCTCATCGACCATGACGACAAGCGGCTGCGGGCCTATCAGGAAATCCGCCATGTCGACGGCTGGCTGGCCGCGACTTCCGAATCGCTGTCGCTGCATGTCGACATGTCCGGGCCGAAGGTGGCGCCCTTCCCCGCCGATGTGCTGGCCAGGGTCGAAGACATGCGCGCCGCCCATTCGGCCCTGCCGATGCCGGAACGGGCCGGCCGCTCGATCGGCATCAAACGCAAATAGGGCGATGCCGACACGTCTCGTTTCCGGCTTCAAAGCCACACCGGCGATCTAAAATCGCAGAACCTTGCCGTCGACCGGCGGCGGCGCTTGAAGCGGCGCGGCGCCCTCGTTAACCTTACCAAGGTTTTAACGGGAACAAGCCATTTGAGCCGTTGCGCGACTCAGCGGGCCGGTCGAAAACGATCTGCATCGAGGTAGCGACACGGGCGGCGCGGCGCCGGTTCGAGGAAAGTGCATGAAAACCGACATCAAGGTCGAGGTGGACAGGTTGGCTGCCGATCCGCGCATCACCGACTACGATTTCTGGCGCTCGCTCAAGAACGTCAACAATGAGATCTTCCACATCGCCAACAACAACGAGCCGATCCCGTTCGACATGATCCGCTGGCGCGCCATCCTGAAACAGGCGCGCATGAAGCGCGGCCACGCATAAGGTCCTCGAACGGAACAATCCCCGCAGGTCAAGCCTGGCGCCTCAACGCCGCCAGGGCCGAACGCGCCACCACCGGCGAGGACTGGATGATCGCCGTGTTGGTCATCGCGTAGGGAATGATGCGGTCGATCACCCGCTCGAGGTCGACCACCGACCCGACATGCGCCAGCGCGATGAAACAATCCTCTCCGGTTACGCGGTCGCATTGCACGATCTCCGGCAGTTCGCGGATGATCTCGGCCACGACGGCCAACTGCCCCGGCACTGGCCGGATGCGCAGCCATGCCGACAGCGGCAGGCCGAGTGCCGTCGGGTTGATCCTGACCGAATAGGCCTCGATGACGCCGCTTTCCTGCAGCCGCTTGATGCGCTCAGCCACACTCGGTGCCGACAGGCCCACCGAGCGTGCCAGCTCCGCCGTGCTGGTGCGCGCGTCCTTTTCCAGCAGGCGCAGGATCTTCATGTCGGCGGCATCGAGATCGGCGCTTTCAGTTCGAAGGCGCTTCATGGAAAACTCCTTTATTCCGGGAGAAAGATAGCCGAAAGAGCTAATCATCATCTATATAAATAGGCAAATCTGCCTGCGATACTGATCCGATGGATGATCAAACGCAAGCTCTCGCGGCGACCCCTGCCCCGGGCAACTTCACCCTGGGCAAGCTGACGGAAAAACTGCCGCCGCATGTCTGGTTCGGCGTCAGCGCCGTCTTCCACTATCTCGGGCCGGCCTTCGCCGTGCTGCTTTTCCCGCATGTCGGCGTGCTCGGCATGGCGTGGCTGCGCATCGCCACGGCAGCACTCATCTTCGCACCCCTGACCCGTCCATGGCGAAGCTTCGCACGCGCCGATGGCACGACGCGGCTGCTGTTGCTGGCCTTCGGCGCCTGTCTGGCGGTGATGAACTGTTCGTTCTACCTGGCGCTCGACCGACTGCCGATCTCGCTGGTGGCGGCGATCGAATTCGTCGGCATCATCGGCGTCGCGGCGATCGGCCTCAGGAGCACGCGCAATCTCGCCGCCCTTGCCATCGCCGTCGCCGGCACCTTGCTGCTCATCGATGTCAGATGGTCCGACGATCCCATCGGGCTGTTCTGGGCCATCCTCAACGGGGCGCTGTTTGTCGGTTACATCGTACTCGGCCATCGCGTCGCCGCTTCAGGCGCCGGCAGCGGCATCGCCGGCCTGGGTGCTGCCATGGCGATCGCCTTCATCGTCGTGCTGCCGATCGGCTTCACCGATGCGCTGCCGGCCTTTTTCTCACTGCCGCTGCTGCTCGCCGCCATCGGCGTCGGCATCTGCTCGTCGGTCATTCCTTACATCTGCGACCAGCTCGCCATGTCGCGGCTGCCACGCGCGAGCTTCGCGCTGATGCTGTCGCTGCTGCCGGTCACCGCGACGCTGATCGGCGTCGTCGTGCTGCGCCAGATTCCGGGTTTTATCGATTGCCTCGGCATTGCGCTGGTGGTCGCCGGCGTCGCCTTCCACAAGCCGGCATCGGCCGGCTAACTCCGGAGGCCTGATTCTCGGTACGAACTGCGACAGGAAGGCTCAAGATTGAACCAAATCGGCGTCTGATCCGTTGTCACCCGCGAAAATGGCTTGGAGTGACAGAATGGAATGGAAACGGACCAGGGAGCCTGCCGACGCATGGCACATGACGGACGATCTGCATGTCGAGCACGGCAAGGGCGATCCGTTCGCGGCGGCTATCCGCGCCACCCGCATGTCGATGATCATTACCGATCCCCGACAGCAGGACAATCCTATCGTGTTCGCCAATGACGCTTTCCTGCGACTGACCGGATATGAGCGTCATGAGGTTCTGGGCAGGAACTGCCGCTTCCTGCAGGGACCGAAGACCGACAAGGCCGCTGTCGAACAGATACGCGCGGCGATCGAGGATGAAACCGATGTCAGCGTCGATATCCTGAACTACCGCAAGGACGGCTCGACCTTCTGGAACGCGCTCTACATCAGCCCCGTTTCGAACGACAAAGGCGATTTGCAGTTCTTTTTCGCATCGCAGCTCGACGTCTCGGATCGCAAACAATCGGAGAGTCGCATTAACGCGGAGAAGGACCGCTTCGAAAAGGCGGTGAAGGAACGCACCGCGGAACTGGAAGCCGCCCTCGAGGCGCAGACCACCTTGCTGCATGAGGTGGATCACCGGGTGAAAAACAACCTGCAGATGATCTCTTCCCTCATCATTATGCAGCGGCGGACCATACGGGACGAAGCGATCAGGCGTTCGTTGACCACCATGCTGGAGCGCATCGAAGCCCTGAGCACGGTGCATCGGCGGCTTTATCAGTCGAAGGACGTCAGCAAGTTCGATGTGGCGGATTTCGCCAAGGATCTGGTGACAGACCTGCTGACGGCGTCGGGGCGCTCTGAGATCAGTCCGGCTCTCGACCTGGAACCGATCGTCATTTCCGCGGAAAAGGCAACGCCCGTCGCTCTGATGGTCAACGAACTCGTCACCAATGCTCTGAAGCATGCCTTCAAGTCCAAGCCCGACGGAATGTCGGCCGGCCGCCTGGGCATCAAAATGAGCCAGCCCGACGGCCACTTGAATATCGAGGTGTCGGACGACGGCGTCGGCATGGCCGACGCCAACGGCGATGCCTCGTTCGGCATGCGGCTGATCAAATCGCTCGCCCGCCAGTTGCATGCCGAGATCGAATGGCGCGACACCGGCCCCGGCACGAAGGTCGTTATCTCGATCCCGAACGAACCTCAGGAAAAAGGGAATGTGTCATGATTGAGCCGCTCAAGGTCCTGATCATCGAGGACGAAGCGCTGCTGGCAATGGAGCTGGAGAGCCTTGTCGAGGACGCCGGCCACAGCGTCGTCGGCTGGGCGACCTCTTCGGCGGAAGCCATGGCCATGGCGGATGCGACCGAAGCCGATATCGCCTTCGTCGACATCCATCTGAGTGACGGGCCGTCCGGCATCGACGTGGCCAAGTACATAGGCGAAAGGAAGAGTTCGACGGTGGTGTTCATGACCGCCAATCCGAAGCGCATCCCCGATCATTTCGCCGGCGCGATCGGCGTCATAGCCAAGCCTTACACGATGAACGGGCTGACGTCGGCGTTGCGGTACCTGCAGGAAGGCGTGCGCCGCCCGCCCCCCGTTTCGGCGCGGCCGGCCGGCTTCACCCTGTCGCCGGCCTTCGAAACCGCCTGGGCGCCGGCGGCATGACAGCTGAAGTCATTTCAGTTTTTCCCGAAGGAAGGCGATCGTTCTGCCCCAGGCGAGGTCAGCCGCCTTCTTGTCGTAGCGCGCCGCCGACGTGTCGTTGTTGAAGGCGTGGTTGGCGCCTTCATAAACATAGACCGTGTAGTCGACATGCGCCGCGTCGAGTTCCTTCTTGAAGGCGTCGATGCCGGCATTGATGCGCTTGTCCAGTCCGCCATAGTGCAGCAGCAAGGCCGCCTTGATCTTGGATACATCGGCGGCCTTCGGCTGCATGCCGTAATAGGCAACGCCGGCACTGAGATCGGGCGCGTTGACGGCCAGCATGTTAACCGTGCCACCGCCCCAGCAGAAGCCGATAGCGCCGACCTTGCCGTTGCCGTCCTTGTCGCTCTTGAGGAAAGCGACGGTCGCAACACCGTCAGCGATGGTCTGCGCCGGATCGAGCTTGCCGAACATGTCGCGCGCCTTGTCTTCGTCGGTCGGCGTGCCGCCGAGCGGCGACAGAAAATCCGGCGCCAGCGCCACGAAGCCTTCCAGCGCCACGCGCCGCGCCACATCGCGGATATGCGGGTTGAGCCCCCTGTTCTCATGCACGACGATGACGGTACCGAGCTTGCCCGCCTGGTTCGCCGGCTTGACCAGATAGCCCTTCATCTCGCCGCTGCCGCCGGGGTAGCTGATGTCCTCGCCCTTCACGCGCGGATCGTTGTCGGCGACGATTGCTGCTCGCGCCGAATTTGCCGCCAGAAGCGGCGCGATCGCCGCCGCCGCCGCACCTGATCCGGCAAGCCGGGTCAACTGCTCCATGAACCGGCGGCGATCGAGCGTCAGATGCGTGTACTCGTCATAGGCGTCGATCATCGCCTGGGTGATGGTGGGCTTGGCGTCGGGTCTCGTCATGGATGGGCTCCTCTGCTTCGGGCTTCAATTCCCAGCTACATAGGGACCAAGCCGGCATCATCCAGTCGAGCACTCATCGCTGCCGTCGATCGCCTCAGGGCGTATGCCGCCGGCCGCGTCCGGGCAGCAAAGCCGGTGCCCATGCGCGGCCGTGTCATCACTTTTTAGTCATTGGCGATAAATCCTGCTGGCGCTGCCACAATCGTGAAGGAAGGTGGCTATCGACGGTATCTTGACCGCGTGCCTCAGACCCAGAAGGAAGCGAGACCATGACCATGCCTTCCCCGATCCTCGCCAGCGCGGTCGTCCTTGCGGGGGCCGCCGCTTTGGCCCTACGCTCGATGGTTGTGAATGCAGGCAGACTATCGTTGATCAGGGTCCGCACTGAGCGGAACCGCAACACGAAAACCCAGGGTTGAGGTGACGCCATGAACGTCCAGGACATCGTCAACACCGTTTCGCAGAAGGCGGGCCTCGACCAGGCGACGACGGAGAAAGTCGTCGGCACCATTTTCTCGGTGCTCGAACACGAGGCGGAAGGCACCAGCGCCTCGGCGTTCTTCGCCAAAATCCCCGGCGCCGACGACCTCGCCCATCAATATGACGTCATGGCCGCCGCTCCGGCCGGCGGTGGCGGTTTTCTGTCGTCGTTGCAGGGCGCGCTTGGCGGCGTTCTCGGCGAGAAGGCCGGCGCGCTGATCAACGGCATCGCCGCGCTCAAGGCATCCGGGCTCGACATGGCGCAGATCCAGAAGGCCGGCGCGACGCTGATCCAGCAGGCCGAAGCCGCCGCCGGCCCCGACCTGACCAACAAGGTGCTCGGCTCGGTGCCCAGCCTGAAGGGTCATTTGGGGATTGGCTGATCGACAACGGGCCGATCGGAAGATTCCCGCCCCTCATCGCCCAGTCGGGCACTTTTCCCCGTCACTATGCGGGGAAAGGACACCGGCACAGATGAGGGGCGGCGCGACCTCTGAAAGATCGCGTTACCCTGTCGCCCCTACTTCGGCAGCGCGTAGGCCATCACATAGTCACCCGGCTTGGTGCCGACCGAACCGTGGCCGCCGGCGACGATGACCACGAACTGGCGGCCGTCGGCGACCGTATAGGTCATCGGCGTCGATTGCCCGCCGGCCGGCAGCCGCGCCTGCCACAGCTGCTTGCCCGATGTCAGGTCGTAGGCGCGCAGGTAGTCGTCGACTGCGGCCCCCAGGAAGGCGACGCCGCCGGCGGTGATCATCGGCCCGCCGATGCCGGGCACGCCGACCTTCAGCGGCAGCGGCAGCGGCGTCATGTCGTAGACGGTGCCGTTGCGGTGCTTGTAGGCGATCTTGCCGGTCCTGAGATCGGCACCGGCGACATAGCCCCAGGGCGGCGCCTGGCAAGGAATGCCGAGCGGCGACAGGAACGGTCCCATCACCACCGCATAGGGCGCGCCCTCGTTGCGGTTCAGCCCCTGTTCGCTGCCCCGCCCTTCGTCCGGCGGCGGCACCTGATCGCGCGGGATCAACTGCGACTTGAACGCCAGATAGGTCGGCATGCCGAACAGCACCTGCCGGACCGGGTCGACGGCGACGCCACCCCAGTTGAAGGTGCCGAAATTGCCGGGGTAGATCAGCGAGCCCTGGACGGAAGGCGGCGTATAGCGACCCTCATAGCGCAGGCCCTGGAATTCGATCCGGCAGGCCAACTGGTCGAACATGGTGAGGCCCCACATGTCGGCGCCGGTCAGCGGCTTCGGCATGAAGGTGAGGTCGGAGACCGGCTGCGTCGGCGATGTGTGGTCGCCTTCGATCGCGCCGCCGGGCGCCGGCACTTCGTTGACCGCGATGACCGGCTCACCGGTGCGGCGGTCGAGCACATACAGATCGCCCTGCTTGGTCGGTCCGACCAGCGCCGGCACCACCGTGCCGTCGGGTTTGGTGATGTCGATCAGGCTCGGCTGCGCCGGTACGTCCATGTCCCAGAGATCGTGGTGCACGGTCTGCCGCACCCATCGCACCTGTCCGGTGTTGAGGTCGAGCGCGGTGATCGACGACGAGAACTTCTCGACATTGGCACTGCGCCCGGCGCCGAGCTGATCCGGCGTCTGGTTGCCGAGCGGCACGTAGAGCAGGCCGAGCTTCTCGTCGGCGCTCGGCGTCGACCACATATTGGGCGAGTTGGCGGTATATGTCTGGCCGGCCGGCAGCGGCGTCGTCTGGTCCGGATTGCCGGAATCCCAGTTCCACACCAGCGCGCCGGTGGCAGCGTCGTAGGCGCGGATGACGCCGGACGGCTCCTGCGTCGAATAATTGTCGTTGACCGCGCCGCCGACAATGATCTTGCCGCCTGAGATCAGCGGTGCCGAGGTCGAGTAATAATAGCCCGACTTCGGATAGGGCATGTTGGTCAGAAGGTTCAGCGTGCCGCCCTCGGCGAAAGCCGGGCAGATCTGCCCGTTGGCGGCGTCGAGCGCGATCAGCCGCGCATCCGAGGTCGGCAGGTAGACGCGGGTCGCACAGGGCTGGCCGGCGGCGCCGGCGGCATCGGCGTAATAGGCCACACCGCGGCAGGTCTGGTGCTGGCGGTCCTTGTCAAGCTTGACCTTGGGATCGAAGCGCCATTTCTCCTTGCCGCTCGCGGCATCGATGGCGATGGCGAAATTATGCGGCGTGCAGATGTAGAGCGTGTCGCCGATCTTCAGCGGCGTCACCTGATAGGTGGTCTCGCCGACATCGTCGGGACCCTTCACGTCGCCGGTCTGGTAGGTCCAGGCAGGCTGCAGCTTGGCGACATTGTCCGATGTGATCTGGTCGAGCGGCGAGTAGCGCTGGCCGAACTGCGTGCGGCCGTAATAATGCCACTCGCCGGCCGGCACGTCATTGCCGAGATTGGCGTTGGCGACCACCTTGTCGGTGCCGAGTTCGCCGGCAATGTCCTTCGGATCCGAAGTCATCGAATAACCGGCGACGGCCAGTGATGCCAGCACGGCAAGGATCAGCGGCGCGCGTGCGTCAGGGCCGACAAGACCCCGTCTCGCCCACGGCGTCAGCAGCCACAAAGCGAGAAGCACGATGACGCCGCCGCGAGGCCCGAGTTCCCACCAGTCGAAGCCGGTTTCCCAGACCGCCCAGGCCAGCGTGCCGAGCACGATCGCCGCGTAGAGCCACAGTGCGGTGGACCGGCGCCGGTAGAGCAGCCAGGCGGCGATCAGGAAGGCAAGGCCAGCAACGACATAGTACCAGCTGCCGCCCAGCATCGCCAGGCGGATGCCGCCGCCGCCGAGTGCCAGGCCGATTAGGAAAAGAATGAGGGAGGTGATGGTGACAGCCAAGATGATACTCCTTCGACTGTTGCGCTTTGCCACGCCAAGGACAGCCCGATGTCCCGTTCCTGCCCTGCGCACAGCTTTCTCCTGCCCGCCCCGCCTGTCAAGCTGGCCCACACGCCAAGGTGGCAATTCATCTTGCCTGCGGTCGGGTTATCGAGCAGTCTCCGTCGCAGCATCACCGTGGAGTAGACCGAGTCATGCCCTTCGTCTTTCCGCCATGGATGCGCATTGCCGGCGCGCTGTTCGGCTTCGTCGTGCTTATGGCTGGCAGTCAACCGGCGTCGGCACAAACGCTCGAGGAGATCAACAAGGCAAGCGGCTTCCACGAGATGCTGGCCGGCCTCGGCCCAAGCATAGTCGCCGGCATCAAATCCGTGCCGGGGCCGGAAAAAGTCAAGGAAGCCTTGTCCGCCGCCGCTGAAGGCGCTTTTGACGCTGACAGGATGGAGAAAGCCGTAGAGGCGCGGATGACGGGCCGGTTGCAGCCCGTCGATCTCACCGATCTGGCTGCTTTCTTCGATTCACCATTGGGCAGGCGGGTCACAGCCCTGGAGATCCAAGCGTCCGATCCGCAAGCCCTGGGGCGCAAGAAGATCGAAGGTCCGAAAATCCTTGGAGGACTTCAGGCGGGAGATCCGGCACGGCTCGCGTTGTACCGGAAAATCGTCGACGATACCAGCGCCGTGGACATGGCTGAAGCGATCGCATTGAACATGGGCTATGCGATGGTTTCGGGAATGCTCGCGGCAGCCGGGCAGCCTTTATCGGATCAGCAGATAATGGTGCTGGTGCACAAGCAGGCCGGCAACCTTCGTGAAAAAGCCGAAAAGGGGATCATGGAAGGAAATGCTTTCGCCTATCGTGACTTGTCGCTCGACGATCTCAGGCTTTACGCGGCATTTCTCGCGTCCCCTGCGGGCAGCCATTACTACGACCGGATGCAGACGGCACTCGGCGCCGTGATGACCGATGAGGCGCGTTCGTTAGGGCAGCGATTTTTCGTCGCTCTCGGCTACCGCAAGGCCTGAACAGCCCGTACATCCTTGCCGCCAGCACTTTAGCGGAACAAAACGTAGACAGTTCTGGTCTTTCCCCACCGAATCACTACATTCGGGGCGATGTCCGGCTTTTCCGAAGACATGCCCTTTTTCGACGAACCCAATGCGCGGCCCTCGGCCCCGTCGGGTATCGCCGCGCGCGCCATGGCTGCCCGCAGCGGACACAACAACGCACCCGACTATCTGAAGGGCCTCAACCCGGAGCAGCGGCTAGCTGTTGAAACAACGGAGGGCCCGGTTCTGGTGCTGGCCGGCGCCGGCACCGGCAAGACCCGCGTGCTCACCACCCGCATCGCCTACATACTTGATACCAAACGGGCTTGGCCTTCCGAGATTCTCGCCGTCACCTTCACCAACAAGGCTGCGCGCGAGATGAAGCAGCGGATCGGTATCCTGATCGGCGAAGGCAATGTAGAGGGCATGCCGTGGCTCGGCACCTTCCACTCGATTGGAGTGAAGCTGCTTCGCAGACATGCCGAACTCGCCGGTTTGCGCTCCGACTTCACCATCCTCGACACCGACGACGTCGTGCGGCTGATCAAGCAGTTGATCCAGGCCGAGGGGCTGGACGACAAGCGCTGGCCGGCCAAGCAGTTCGCCCAGATGATCGACGGCTGGAAGAACAAGGGGCAAGGCCCCGCCGACATCGCCGAGGGCGACGCGCGCGCCTTCGCCAACGGCAAGGGCCGCGAACTCTACAAGGCCTATCAGGAGCGGCTGAAGACGCTGAACGCCTGCGATTTCGGCGACCTGCTCTGCCACCCGATCCGCATCTTGCGCGCCAATCCGGACGTGCTGAAGGAATACCATAAGCGCTTCAAGTACATCCTTGTCGACGAGTACCAGGACACCAACACCGCCCAGTACATGTGGCTGCGGCTGTTGGCGCAAAGGCCTCAAGGCAAGCCGGGGGAGATTGGGCGCTCTTCGGCCGAAACCCGCGCCACCGTAAACATCTGCTGCGTCGGCGATGACGACCAATCCATCTATGGCTGGCGCGGCGCCGAGGTCGACAACATCCTGCGTTTCGACAAGGATTTCCCCGGCGCCACCATCATCCGGCTGGAGCGCAACTACCGCTCGACCGCGCACATCCTTGGTGCCGCCTCCCACCTCATCGCCCACAATGAGGGCCGCTTCGGCAAGACGCTGTTCACGGATCGCAACGATCCCGAGGATGGCAAGGTCAATGTCCACGCCGCCTGGGATTCCGAAGAAGAAGCCCGCGCCATCGGCGAGACCATCGAGGCCTATCAGCGCCAGAAGCACAATCTCAACGACATGGCTATTCTTGTCCGTGCATCCTTCCAGATGCGGGCCTTCGAGGATCGCTTCATCACACTCGGCCTCAACTACCGCGTCATCGGTGGCCCGCGCTTCTACGAGCGCCTGGAAATCCGCGACGCCATGGCTTTCTTCCGTGTCGTCGCGCAGGGCGCCGACGACCTCGCTTTCGAGCGCATCGTCAATGTGCCCAAGCGCGGCTTGGGCGAAGCCACCATCCGCCAGATCCACGACACCGCCCGTGCGCTGCGCATCCCTATGCTGGAGGCCGCCGCCAAGCTCGCCGAAAGCGACGAGTTGAAGCCGAAGCCGCGCGCCGCCTTGCGCGAAGTGGCGGCCAATTTCGAGCGCTGGCAGAAGGCGCTGGAAACCACGCCGCACACCGAACTCGCCGAGACCATTCTCGAAGAGAGCGGCTACACGGACATGTGGAAGAACGACCGCTCGGTGGAAGCCCCCGGCCGGCTGGAGAACCTGAAAGAGCTGATCCGCTCGATGGAGGAGTACGAATCGCTGCGCTCCTTCCTCGAGCACGTCGCGCTGGTCATGGACGCCGAACAGAATGCCGGGCTCGACGCCGTCTCGATCATGACGCTGCATTCGGCCAAGGGCCTCGAATTCGAGACCGTGTTCCTGCCCGGCTGGGAGGAAGGCCTGTTCCCGCATCAGCGCGCGCTCGATGAAGGCGGCCGCTCCGGGCTGGAGGAAGAGCGCCGCCTCGCCTATGTCGGCCTGACGCGGGCCAAGAAGAACCTGCATATCTGGTTTGTCTCCAACCGCCAGATCCATGGCCTGTGGCAGTCGACGATCCCGTCGCGTTTCCTCGAGGAATTGCCGAACGCCCATGTCGAGGTCGCTGAAAGCGGCAACTCCTACGGCGGCTACGGCAATTCCTATGGCGGCGGTTCCTTTGCCTCCGGCCGCGGCGGCCAGGGCGCAGGACGGCAGAACCCCTATGGCGCCTCGCGCTTCGACAATGTCGGCGCCGACAGCGAAAAATCCGGCGCCTTCTCCAACACCTATGCGACGCCGGGCTGGCAGCGCGCGCAGGCCAACCGCACCGAGGCGACCGATCGCAACTGGGGCTCGCGCTCCGGCCACCAGGTCGAGCGCATCGGCTACGGCGAGACGGACAGCGGCTACGGCGCCGGCCGCACCTCGGTCAAGGGCCGCACCATCGACGGCGAACTGGTCGCCAAATCCGTCTCCGACAAGCCGTCCGCCTTCAACGTCGGCGACCGTGTCTTCCACCAGAAATTCGGCAACGGCAATATATCCAACATCGAAGGCAACAAGCTGACCATCGACTTCGACAAAGCCGGCCAGAAACGCGTGCTGGACGGGTTTGTCGCGGCGGTGTGAAGCTACACAAGCGTATCAAACAGAGCCGGATCCGACGGGCGACGAATTGCCCGCAACTCATACATAGCCTTCTCTCCTATGGGGGTCAGCTTCCAGTAAGAGCCTCGATCATTGATAGGCCGGCGCTTAATTCCTTTTTCGATGTAATTAAGTGCAATAAATTGTACTACACACATTTCAACAGAATTATCATTTATCTCAAATTCGGCGAAAGTCTTCGATTTTGATTTTGCAAACTTCCTAAACAATTCAATGTCTTTCTTTGTAACAACTTCTACAATTCTTCTCTCGATATCCCTCTTTGATCCTTCGTCGAGCAAAAGTGGAGATACAGCGGAAAATACATCATTCCAAGTCAATTCCGTTTTGTGTGTATACCTAGAAGCATTGTAGGATCCTCCATGATCGCTTATCAGAACTATGCCTTCGACTTCAACCTTGTCACTTCCACGAGCAAGATTCTTCTGAATGTCAGGGTCAATCGTAGATATAACTTCTATCTCGCTTTCAAGCTTTTCAATTTTTGATTTCAGCCTCAAAATCTCTTCTCTGGCCGCATCAGAACTCAGGTTATCTCCCTTAACCCACCCATGCGTGGGATTGTCCTTGATCAACCGAATCAAACTACGACTCACAACCGAGCCTAGCTCTGCTGGACTTTCCCAAAATTTGATCATTTTCTTTCTGACCAAGTCTCGAAATATTTCCAACTTCTCGTTTTTTTCTTTATCGATATCCGTCTTTACGGATGGAATTTGAGCTGGATTCTTATGTAGAAACCCAATTATAGGCTTATTTTTCTCAAGAGCGTATCGGTATTCCATTTCGGTATAGCTTATTCCATCATCAGAGACAGAGCCATACCTTCCAGCAATTATAACTATATAATAATCGCAGTCATCTATAACTCTTTTTATCAACGTCCATTGATCGTCATTTGCAGCTGGAAACAGCTCCATGCCTGACGGCATACAATCGAGCTCCAAAAGAGCCTGTATTATCTCTCGGCGCTCATCCTCTAAATCCTGATAAGTGGAACTAACAAAAACCTGAAACCGCCGCTCAGTAGCCATTGCTTACCCATTGAGTCCCATCCTCAGCAAATCTATCATTTTCGTGATCACTCGGTAACAAAAAAGCCGCGCGAGCAACGAGCGCTTTGTCCTTGAACAGATGCGGTAGTCTGGTCGGTACGAAACGCTTGCTCGACGGGTTTATTATCCGGTGTGACCCTCACCGATACCTTGCCTGATTCCACTTGTGCCCCAGCAGCGACAGGATGATGATCAGGCCGTTGAAGAACTGCACGTAGAAGCCGCTGAGGCCCGCCGCCACGACGCCGGTCTGGATAAACGACACGGTGACCGCGCCGATGGCGCCGCCGGCGACCGTGCCGATGCCGCCCCAGGTCGGGGTGCCGCCGACGAACACCGAGGCCAGCACCGGCAGCAGGTAGCCGTCGCCGGCGGTCGGCCACCAGGTGAAGTTGATCATCACCGAAAACGTGCCGGCGATCGCCGCACCGATGCCGACGAAGACGAACACTTTCACCCGCACGCGCTTGACGTCGATGCCCATCTGCTGGGCGCTGTCGGGATTGTCACCCACCACCCTCACCTGCGCGCCGAAACGATGGCGGTTATAGAGCATCGCCGACAGCACGACGAAGCCGATGGCCCAGAAGATCTGCACCGGAATGCCCAGGAGCTGGCTGGAGAAGATCGTGTAGGCCCAGCTGTCGCTGAGGCTGGTCAGCGCCATCGACTTGCCCTCGTTGATGATCTGGATCAGGCCGCGCAACAGGAAATTCATGCCCAGCGTGGCGATCAACGACGACAGCCCGCCATAGACGACCAGCGAGCCTACGAGGAAGCCGAGCAGCATGCCGGTGACGAGTGCCGCGGCGATGCCGAGAAACGGATCATAACCGGCCTGCACGACCAGCGCGAAGACCCATGAGGCGAAGCCCATCGTTGCCGGAAACGACAGGTCGATCTCGCCGCAGGTGACGACGAAGACCAGCGGCACCACCACGAACAGCGCAACGGGGAGCGTCGTCAGCACCGAACGGTACAGATACCAGGTGGTGAAAACGGTCGGGTTGGCGATCAGGAACACCGTCATCATGACGATGAACACGGCGAGCGTGCCGAGCGCGGCACGGTTGTCGAGGATGAAGCCGCGCATCCAGTGATCGGATGGGTGCCTCCATTCCTTTTGAGAACTGGGACGGGGAATGCCGGCGGACGGCTCGTGCAGGTCGCGCTCCATGGTCTTGCTCATCGTGCTCTCTGCTCCGCGTCGCCGGCATCGTGCAGCCCGGCCAATCCGCCGGGATGCGCGACCTCTTCCATGAAGTTGATGAGATCTTCGGCCGACTTGACCTCGCTGCGGTCGGTCGTCAGCGCAACCTTGCCGCGGTCCAGCACCACGAAGCGGTCGGCGATGTCGAAGACATGATGGATGTTGTGGCCGATGAACAGGATCGAGCGGCCGCTCGCCCGCACCTGGCGCACGAAATGGAATACCTTGGCGGTCTCGGTCAGCGACAGCGCCGTCGTCGGTTCGTCGAGGACGATCAGCTCGGCCTGCTTGTAGATGGCGCGGGCGATCGCCACGCCCTGGCGTTCGCCGCCCGAAAGCTGGCCGACGATCGACTGCGGCGTGAACACTTTCGAGGTGAAGCCGATCTCGCGCATCAGCCGGCTTGCCTCCTCGATCTCCTTGTTGACCCTGAGAAAGCCCATGAAGCCGGTCAGCTCGCGGCCCATGAAGATGTTGCGAACGATGGTCTGCTGCACGGCCAGCGCCCGGTCCTGGAACACCGTCTCGATGCCGGCCTCGCGCGAACGCGCCGCGCTCCACCCGGTCACCGGCTTGCCACGCACGAGGATTTCGCCGCTGGTCGGCTTGACCACGCCCGAGAGGATCTTGATCAGCGTCGACTTGCCGGCGCCATTGTCGCCGAGCAGGCCGACGACCTCGCCGCGGTCGACGCTGAGATTGACCCCGCCCAGTGCATAGACCTGGCCATAGGACTTGCTGATGTCGCGCAGTTCGATGAGGCGTTCGGCCATCGGATGCTCGCTTTCATTGTCTCGTGCCGGCGTCGTCGCCAGCGGTCCCGCCGGCCGGGGCCTGAGATCCCGGCCGGCGGCTTGGGAGGTCAGCGCAGCGCCTGCTTGGCGAGCTCGGCGACGATCTCGTAATTTTCGGGCGTGACGAAGCCGGCGCCGGTGTCGACATTCATCGGCGCCAGCCCCAGCACAACCTGCTGGCAGAGGCTGAGGATCGGCAGATAGCCCTGCAGGAACGGCTGCTGGTCGGCGGTCAATTGCACCCAGCCACCCTTGAAGCCCTCGACGATCTGCGGGCTGGTGTCGAAGCCGAAATTGAAGATCTCGCCCGCCTTGCGTCCGGCCGCCTGCATATAGGTCGAGACATTGCCGAGCATCTGCCCGCCGGGATAGCCGACCGCCTTGACGTCGGGATTGTTGAGCAGCGCCGCGGTGATCACCGGAATAGCCAGATTGGGATCGGACGCCCATTCGCCGCTCGGCGGTGAGGACAACTGGATGACCTCGACGCCGGCTTCCTTGAGCGCCGCCACCGTGCCACGTTCGCGCGCGCCGCGACTTTCGTTTTCGAACGGACCGATCATGATCGCCTTGTCGCCGGCCTTCAGCTTGCCCAGTTTGAACGCCTCGGCGCCGAGCGCGCGGCCCTGCTGTTCCTGCTGGGCGCCGACATAGCCGCCGCCGAACGCTTCCACCACCTTCGGCACAGGCACGTTCTGGTACATCATCTTGATGCCATCCTTGTGCGCCTGTTCGGCGAGCGGCATGATCGATGCGTCGCCCGGATGGCCCATCATGGCGATGCCGTTGGGCTTGACCGCGACGGCCTCGCGCAGTTGCTGAACCATCTTTTCGATGTCCCACTGGGAGAAGATGTAGTCGACCTTCGGCCCCAGATCGGCCTCTGCCTGCTTGGCGCCATTGTAGACGATGGTGCCGAAAGCGTCGCCCTCGGCGCCGCCGACGAAGAAACGGATGTGGACGTCCTTGCACCATTTGGCGTCGAGCGCCTGCGCGGGCAAGGTGGAGATCGCAGCGGCAAGCACCGTGGCGGCGGCCACGACGGTCGAGCGCAGAACTGTCCTTCTCATCGTCATGCTCATGCACTTATCCTCCCTTTTTGTCCTCGCAAGCGAGGGGTTTCGACATTCGCTTCGGCAATGTGCGTTGCAGACATCCCGGCCGGCTCCTCCCGCCGGCCGATCCTCACATCGGGTTCGGCAGGTAGCTGGCCCCTCCCCGGCATTGTTTGAGATATTCCAGCGCCCGCACCTGGCCGGTGATCTCGAGGTCGCCGCGATAGACCGGGTCGTGCCAACCTTCGATATCGATGGCCCCCTTGTAGCCGGCCAGCCGCAATTCGCTGATCACCCGCGTCCAGTCGCTGTCGCCGAAGCCCGGCGTTCGCATCTGCACGAAGGGCAGCCGGCCGAACACGCCATGCTCGCGGATGACATCCCAGCGCACCGTCGCGTCCTTGCCGTGGACGTGGAAGATGCGCGGCGCCCATTTGCGGATCTGCGGCATCGGATCGATCAGATAGACGAGCTGGTGGCAGGGCTCCCATTCCAGCCCGAGATTGTCGTCCGGCACTTCGTTGAACATCAGCTCCCAGGCGTCCGGATTGTGGGCGATGTTCCAGTCGCCGGCGGCCCAGTTGCCGTCCATCGCGCAGTTCTCGAAGGCGATGCGCACGCCCTTGTCGGCGGCGCGTCTGGCCAGCGGTCCCCAGACCTCCTTGAAGCGCGGCAGGCTGTCGGTCAGCTTCTTGCCGCGCAGGCGGCCGGTGAAGCCGCTGACCATCGAGGTGCCGAACAGATGCGCATTGTCGATGACCGTCTCCCAAGCCTTGAGCACGCCGCGATCGACCTCGCCGTCTTCCAGCGGATTGCCGAACACGCCGAGCGAGGACACGGTGACGTCGGCATCGCCGATCGCCTCGCGGATCTGGCCGGCCAGCCGCGGCAAATCCTTGCCGCCCAGCGTCTGCCAGAAGAAGGGCTGGATGCTCTCGAAGCCGAGCGGCAGGATCTGCTTGATGTAAGCCGCCGGGTCGTCGAGATTGGCCCGCACCATGGTGCCGATCCGGATGTCGAGAAGCGGGTTCGGCGTCATTGTGCTTCCTCTGCGATTGTCACGCGGCGGCCGGTCTCGGCGCTTTCGATGGCGCCAAAAACCATGGCCAGGCTCTTGATGTTGTCGCCGCCGCGCGTTTCCGGCTCGGTGCCGGTCTCGATGGCGTGCATGAAATCCTGGAGAATGCCGAGATGGCCGCCGACGCGATCGGACGCATCGAGCGGCGGCACCTCGATCGGCTGGGTTTTATCGAACATTCCCTCGCGGCCCGGCATCACTGCTTCTGCCCTCAAATCGTCATGACCGTCCCAGATGAGGCTGCCGCGCTCGGCAACGATGCGCCATGCACTTTCCCAACTGGTGCGGAAGCCGGCCGCGCACCAGCTGCCGGCGTAGGTGAAGACCTTGCCGTCGCCGAGATCGAAGACGGCGCTGGCCGAAGATCCCTGCCTGTACCAGGAACTGGCCGGCTCCCATTCCTGGCAATAGACGCCGGCCGGCTCGCCATTCACCATGTAGCGAGCGGCGTCGAAGGTGTGGATCGCCATGTCGAGCAGCAGCACATGGGCCATCTCCTCGCGAAAACCGCCGAAATGCGGCGCGACGAAGAAGTCGGCGTGGATGCTGGTCGGCGCACCGATGGCGCCGGAGTCCAGGAACCTCCGGATGCGCCTGACATTGGCGACATAGCGGCGGTTCTGCACGACCGCATGGATGCGCCCGGCGCGACGCGCGGCCTCGACGATGGCGCGCGCATTTTTCGGACTGTCGGCGAGCGGCTTTTCCGTCAGCAGATGGCAATTGTGCGCAAAGGCGGACAGCGCGACCGCGCGCCGGGCGGCGGGAACCACGACATCGAACACCGCTTGCGGTTTGATCTGATCGAGGACGGTATCGAGGCTGCTGCCGATGACGGCATTGGTGAGGCCGTATTCGTGCGCCCGCGCCCGTGCCCTGTCGGCATCGAGATCCACGAGGCCGACAATGGCGAGCCCGTCGACTTGCTGCGCGGCATCGAGCCAGGCCTTGCTCATCGCTCCGCAGCCGACCAGGACGGCATTGATCATCCGGCGCTCCTCCTCCGCTCGGTCCCTCCAGACCGATCGTCACGGCATCCACGGCATGACCGTAAACGTTTTTCCGTAAACGTTTACGAGAACACACCCGAAGGCGTAGAATGTCAATTGGCCGCTCGTGAAAATCGTCCTGTCGCCTTGGCCTGAGCGGCTACCGGTGCTAGCCAAGCAAGGGGAGTACAGTCACTTGGCATCCAGCATTCATGACCTTGCCCGTCACCTGAACATTTCGATCGGCACGGTGTCGCGGGCGCTGAACGGCCGCGCCGACGTCAATGCCGACACGCGCCAGCGCGTGCTCGAGGCGGCCAGGACGCTCAACTATTCGCCGAACCAGTCCGGCCGCAGTCTGCGGCAAGGCGCCACCCATTCGATCGCCTTCATGCTGCAGCCGCATCCGGGCGACCAGCAATATGGCGAGCCGTTCTTCATTCCGTTCCTGATCGGGCTGCAGGCCAGGCTTGCGGAAAGCGGGCTCGACCTGACCGTGGTCATGGGCGCGCCGGGCGACTACCAGCAGGAGCGCCTGCGCCGCGTCGTCGAGACGCGCCGCGCCGATGCGGTGCTGCTGGCCTGGACGCGGCGCGAGGATGAACGCATCGACTATCTCACCCAGGCCGGCTTTCCCTTCGCCACGCTCGGCCGCAGCCGCTCCGGAACCAAGTCCTACCCTTCCCTCGACCTCGATTTCGAGAAGGCCGGCGCCGACGCGGTCGACCGCCTCGTGGCGCGCGGCCACCGCCGCATCGCCGCCGTCCGCCCGTCGCTCGACCTCAATTTCGGCTATCTGTTTTTGGCCGGCTATCGCAAGGCCTTGCGGCGGCACGGCATCGAGGTAGACCCCGAGCTGATCGCGTCCGGCTTCATCAACGAGGCCGGCGGCTACGAGGTGACGCCGCAGGTGATGCGCTCCAAGGCTCCGCCGACCGCCATCATCTTCAACAATGACGCGATGGCGCTGGGCGGCTGCAAGGCGCTGGCAGAGATGGGCATCAGGCCGGGCCACGACATGGCGGTGACCGTCATTGTCGACACGCCGCTTTGCCGCTATTTCTCGCCAGCCCTGACCGCCTTCCGCCCGGCGCTGGAGCCGATGGGACAACGGCTCGCGGAAATGCTGCTGGCGTCGCTTCCCGCCTTCGCCGGCCCGGAGGGTCCGCGGATCATCCGCGAGGTCTGGCCGCTGGAGCTGGTCGCGCGCGACAGCGATTAATCGAAGCAGCAGGACCTGGCGAATTTTGTCAAACGCTGAGCCAGGGTGTGTTGAGATTCAGGTCAGGCCGAGCCGAAAATGATGGCTTTTGAGAACCGGAGCGGAGCGGACATTCGGGTCCGTGAGCACCGGAAGCGCAGAAAGCCGTCGTTTGCAGGCCGGCCTCACCTGAATATCGACATACCCTAGTCCACCTTCTTCTCGCCTCGCTCCCCGGCCTTGACGATGTCGCCCGTGGTGAACAGGATTTCCTTCAGTTCCGCGCGCCAGTCCTTCTTCTGGCGCAGCAGGAATTCGAGATCCATGCCGAAATGCTTGAACTCCTCGCCCTGCGCGTTCTTCATGATGGCGCGCGCCTGCGGGTCCTTCTCCACCGACATGCGCTGTTCGTACCAGCTGATCGCTTCCGCCTCCTCGATCAGCGAGGTGATCATGCGGGCAAAGGTCCGCACCTCCTGCGACAGTTCTTCAGGCGGTTCGTGATACTGGTCGAAACCCATGTCGTCCTCCCCTCAAACAGCACACCGGTGCGCAGTGCACCGGCCGCAGCCTTGAATGCGCGGGAGGCGCTATAGGTTCCGGATCACGCCACAACCAGGGCGATCAGCGGGAGCCAGCCTCAAGACACCGGCGCCGCTCCGCCCTCTGCCGTGCGCCGCGCGATGAACTCGTCCAGCACGCCTGATGTGGCGACGGCCGAGGTCGGCGGCGCGAAATCGGCAAGCACCCGCCTCCAGACACCGGTGGCGCGCTCGCTCGCCGTCTTCGAGCCGCTTTGCGTCCAGTTGCCGAAATTCGACCAGTCGGCCACCAGCGGCTCGTAGAAAGCGGTGCGGTAGCGGGCCATGGTGTGGCTGGCCGAGAAGAAATGCCCGCCCGGCTGCACCTCGGCGATAGCTTCGAAACCAATCGTGTCGGTGTCGCCGGGCGTCGCAGCACAAAGTTCAGCCACCGTCTGTAGCGCCTCGATGTCGGTGATCAGTTTCTCGAAGGAGACACTGAGGCCGCCCTCCAGCCAGCCGGCAGCATGGATGCACATCGTCGCCCCGGCCAGCACCGAGCCCCACAGCGCGAACTGCGTCTCGTGCGCGGCCTGCGCGTCGGAGGTGTTGGCCGCACTGCCGCCGCCGGACCGCCAAGGCAGCCCGGTGAAGCGCGCCAGTTGGCCGGCGCCCAGCGTCGCCTTGACGTGCTCGGGCGTGCCGAAGGCGGGCGCGCCGGATTTCATGTCGACATTGGAGGAGAACGAGCCGTAGACGACCGGCGCACCCGGCCTCACGATCTGCGCCAGCGTCAGCCCGGCCAGCGCTTCGGCATGCTGCAGCGTCAGCGCGCCGGCGACCGTTATCGGCGCCATGGCGCCCGCCAGGCAGAACGGCGTGATGACGGAGACCTGGCCCGCGCGAGCGAAATCGATGATGCCTTGCGCCATCGGAATGTCGAGCTGACGCGGCGAGTTGGTGTTGATGACGGTGTAGCAATGCGCGCTTGCCAGAAACTCCTCTTCCGACAAGTCGCGCGCCAGCCGCAGCATCTCGAACCCGTCCTCGACTTGCGGCGTTCCGCGCGCGAAGACGAACGGGAGCTTGTCCGACAGCGTCAACTGCGCGCGGTTGACGGCATAGTGCCGAAAGCGGTTGTCGACATCCTGCGGTTCGATGCAGGGCCCCAGCATATGCAGCACATCGAAATGCTGCACCAGCCGCATCAGATCCTCGAAATCCGCCAGTGTTCCCGGCCGCCGGCCGCGCTCGAGATCGGTGACGTTCGGCGCCCCGCACCCGGCCAGGAAGGTCATCGAGCCGAGCTCCAGCGTCAGATCGCGGGCGCGCGAACCGGCGTAAGCGTGGATCGACTTCGGCGCCGAGGCGAGTGCCGCCGTCACCATGTCACGGCCGATGCGCACCATGTCGGTGTCTGGATCGACCAGGGCGCCGGCATTGGCAAAATGCTCACGCGCTTGCGGCAGCAGCACCTTGATGCCGAGCTCCTCCAGCACCCGCAGCGCCGTGTCGTGGATCGAAGCCACCTGGTCGTCCGAAAAGATCGGCTGCGGCAGGAACGGGTTCTTCAGCGAATGGTAATTGGGACGGCGGCTGCTTTCGCTGCCGGCCTCGCCCGTGCGTCCACGCCGGCGCTCGCGCCTGCTGTCCCGTGCCGCGTCATCGACCATCGGAAATCCTCCTCATTGCCGCATTGCCTTGCCCAGGGGATCGTAGGGCGAGGCCGCGACGACACGCGCCGGCCGTTCCTCACCCACGACATGCACGGAGAGCGCGGTGCCCTCGCCCGCGAAATCGCGGTCGACCAGAGCCAGCGCCAGGCTCTTGCCGACCGTATAGCCATAGCCGCCCGAGGTGACGAAGCCGACGCGTCGGCCCTGATGCCAGACAGGCTCAAAACCGCTGGCATCGGCGTCGAGCGCATCGATTTCCAGCGTCACCAGGCATTGGCCGCTGCCGGCCTCCCGCTGTTTCAACGCTGCTTCGCGGCCGATGAAGTCGCTCTTGCCGAAAGCGATGAAGCGGTCGAGACCGGTCTGGCCCGGCGTATGGCCTTGCGTGAATTCACGCGACCAGATGCCAAAGCTCTTCTCCAGCCGCAGCGCATTGAGCGCATAGTAGCCGATTTCAGCAAGGCCCAGATCCTCGCCCGCAGCCAGCAGCGTGTCGCGCAGAGTGGCGTGCATGGTCACGGGGCAACTGATTTCGAAGCCGAGTTCGCCCGCGATCGACAGCCGCGCCACACGTGCCTGCACCATACCGATGTCGAATGCGCCACAGGCCATGAACGGCAATGCTGCGCTGGAAACATCCTGATGCGTCGTGCGCTCCAGAATCTCCCGCGCATTCGGCCCCGTGAGCAGGAAGCCGCTCATCGTGTCGGAGAGGTCGGCGATGGTGACGCCCTCCGCCGCATGGCTCTCGAACCAGCGCATGTGGAATTCCCGGAGATAGTAGGAGCCCATCAGCCAATAAGAGCCGCCGCCCCAGTTGAAGACGGTGAGGTCGCCCTTCAGCCGTCCGTCATGGCCGAGCATCGGCGCCAGGCCGGCCCGCCCCGGCTTCGGCAATCGGCAGGCGAGCAGCCGGTCCAGCCACGCCTCCGCACCCAGCCCCGACACCGCATAGCGCGCATAGGCCGAGATATCGACCAGGCCGGCGGCGCGCCGCACCTGCAGCGCCTCCTCGCCGACGATGTCGAAGGCGTTGGAGCGCCGCAGCGTCGTGTTCTCGGCAAATCCCATCGGCGCGAAATAGGCCGGGATTTCCAACCCCCAGGAAGCCGTCCATTCGCATCCCGCCGCGCTCATGCCGTCATAGGCGCCGGGGCGTTTCAGCGGCCGGCCGGCGGGCAGCCGTTCATTGGGAAAGGTCATGACGAAGCGGCGCGAATAGAACTGGCGCGTCGTCTGCCTGAGATATTCGCGGTTGGCGGCGAAGGCACCGTAGCGAGCGATATCCATGCCGAAGATGTCGGCCTGCGGTTCGCCGAAAATCATCCATTCGGCCAGCGACTTGCCGACGCCGCCGCCCTGGCTGAAACCGGCCATGACGCCGCAGGCAACCCAGTAGTTCTTCAGGCCGCGCACCGGCCCGACAATCGGATTGCCGTCCGGCGTGAAGGTGAAGGCGCCGTTGACCCATTTGCGGATACCGGCCGTCGCCAGGCAAGGGAAGCGCTCATGCGCCTTGGCGAGTTCCGGGCTGATGCGGTCGATGTCTTCCGGGATCAGCTCTATGCCGTAGTCCCACGGCGCTCCGTCCATGTTCCAGTGCTTTGGGTTCTGCTCATAGACGCCAAGCAGCACACCCTTGCGCTCCTGCCGCAGGTATGAAAAGCCGTCGAGATCGACGGCGATGCCGATTTCCCTGTCAAGTGCTGCGATCTCCGGAATGTCATCGGTGATGAAATAGTGGTGCTCCATCGGCGTCACCGGCAGGTCGACGCCGGCCATGCGGCCGAGCTGCTTCGCCCACAGCCCGCCGGCATTGACGACATGCTCGGCGATGATGGTGCCCTGCTCGGTGATGACGTCCCAGCGCCCGTCGGCACGTGCTTTCAGCTCGACGACCCGGTTGCGCAAGATGATGTCGGCGCCGCGCTTCTTCGCAGCACCCGCATAGGCATGCGTGGTGCCGTACGGGTCGAGGTGACCCTCGTTGGAATCATGCAGGCCGCCTAGCACGCCGGTGACGTCGACGATCGGGCAGATCGCCTTGATCTCGTCGGGCGTGACCAGGCGCGCGGTCTCGATGCCGACAGACTGGAACACGGCCCAGGCTGATTTCAGCCACTCCCAGCGCGCGGGATCGCTGGCGATGTTGACGCCGCCCGTCATGTGCAGGCCGATATCCCAGCCGGATTCGGCCTCGATCTCCCGGTAGAGATTGATGGTGTAGTCCTGCAGCGCCGCCACGTTGGGATCGGCGTTGAGCGCATGGAAGCCTGCCGCCGCGTGCCAGGTCGAACCGGCCGTCAGTTCTGCGCGCTCGATCAGCGCCACATCGCTCCAGCCGAACCGCGTCAGGTGATAGAGCACCGAGGCTCCGACCACGCCACCTCCGATGACGACTGCGCGGTAGTGCGACTTCAAGGCTTCCCCTCCACGGTTGGTCCGAAGACTGGAGCATATATCTACTAGACATAAGTGTCCAGTGCCGGCGCGCGCATCGTTTTTCGTCGACCGCCGGCATGCACTGCGCGCTGTCACGCAAGCATCATGTTCGCGCCGTAGACCGCATTTCGGGGAGGCTTGCGCAGCATCATCGATGTCGCACCTCTTTCAGTTTTTCGTCCCGCGGCCGCTCCGGCACATCCGTCACAAAGAGGATTATCCATGAAGCACCTGTATCGACCCGCGTCGCTTGGCGTCGCGCTGGCCTTGTTCACCGCCTTGGCGCCGGCGCTCGCCGACAGCACCGCGACCGTCGGCGGCCTCGTCAACAAGGGGCTGGTCGGCGTCGGCCGCATCCCGGCCGCTCAGCGCGACAAGTTCGGCGAGACCTTCGGCTCGGGTTCCGGCATGGCGATCGACGCATCAGGCTGGACGCATGACACCGCCGGCTACAGGGGTTCGCTCTGGCTGTTGCCGGACCGTGGCTACAATGTCGTCGGCACCACCGACTACCGGCCGCGCCTCAACACGATCGCCATCGAATTTGCTCCGGTCGCACCGGGCGCGGCACCTGCTGCCGGCCAGGAGCAGACGGGCGTCAAGGCAACGCTCGCCGACACCATGCTTCTCACCGACGACAAGGGGGCTGATGCCACAGGCCTCGACCCACTCAACGGCGTGCGCGCGGCAAGCGGCGACATGCCGATCCTGCCGCAAGCCGACAATGGCAAGCTGGCGCTCGACAACGAGGCGATCGTGCGGCTGCCCGATGGTTCGATGTTCATCTCCGACGAATACGGCCCGAACATCTATCGGTTTTCCGCCGACGGGCATCTGCTGTCGGCAACCCAGCCACCGGCCGCCTTCGTGCCGATGCGCCACGGCACGCCGAACTTCGCCTCGGACAATCCGGGACCCGGTGCCGCCGAGCCCGATCCGAAGGACCCCGAGACCGGCCGCCAGAACAACCAGGGCCTGGAGGGAATGGCGATGACGCCGGACGGCAAGTTCCTGATCGCGGTGCTGCAATCGGCGCCCCGGCAGGATGGCGGCGATTCGCCCGCGACGCGCCAGAACACGCGTGCGCTGGTCTATGACGCGTCCGACCTCGCCCACCTCAAACTGGCGCATGAGTATGTCGTGCCGTTGCCGGTGTTCAAGGATGCCAAGGGCAAGACCAAGATCGCCGCGCAGAGCGAGATCGTGGCGCTCTCCGACAAGACCTTCCTGATGCTGGCGCGCGACAGCGGCAACGGCCAGGGGCTGAAGGGCGACACCTCGCTGGTGCGCCAGATCTTCGTCGTCGACGTCTCGGCCGCGACCGACATCGCCGGCGGCGCCTTCGATGCCGCCGACAAGCCGCTGGCGCCCAAGGGCGTGCTCGACCCGTCGGTGATGCCGGCCAAGCTGACGCCGTTCATCGACATCAACGACAAGGGCGAACTCGGCCGCTTCGGCCTGCACAATGGCGCGCCGAACGACAAGAACAACCTGTCGGAGAAGTGGGAGGCGATGTCGGTGGTCAGCGTTCTCGATCCGAAGCTGCCCGACGACTACTTCCTGTTCGTCGCCAACGACAACGACTTCCTCGCCCAGGACGGTTTTCAGGTCGGCGCACCCTACAAGGCGGAAGACGGCGCCGATGTCGACACCATGTTCCTGGTCTATCAGGTCACGCTGCCGGGTCTCGCCGGGAAGTAACGGCCACTGCACGGGCGGGCGCGCTTGGCGCGTCCGCTGGGCTCGCGGCAGGCATGAACGGGGCAGCGGCCTTTCAGCCGCGCGTTCGCAAGGGTGCATCTCGGTCCCGCCTGCGATATCATCGTGGACTGGATCCAAATCACCATCCGCCGAGTTGCCCGCCATGGACGAAAAAATGCCCGCGCGCCGGCGCACCGGCGACCTGACCAGCGGCCCGATCCCGCGCACGCTTCTGCTGTTCGCCCTGCCGGTGCTCGGCTCCAACGTGCTGCAGTCGCTCAACGGCTCGATCAACGCCGTCTGGGTCGGCCGTTTTCTCGGCGAATCGGCGCTGACCGCCACCTCTAACGCCAACCTCGTCCTGTTCCTGATCCTCGGCACTGTGTTCGGCATCGGCATGGCGGCCACCATCCTGGTGGCCCAGTCGGTCGGTGCCCGCGACCTGCCCGAGGCGCGCCGCATTGTCGGCACCAGCGCGACGTTCTTCTTCCTCGTCTCGGTTGTCTTCGCGGTCTGCGGCTGGATCTGGGTTGACGCCATTCTCAACACGCTCGGCACACCGGCCGACGCCTTGCCGCTGGCGCGCTCCTATCTGCGCATCATCTTCGTCGCCGTGCCGATGATGAACCTTCTGTCCTTCGTCATGACCGTGCTGCGCGGTGCCGGCGATTCACGCACCCCCTTCTTCTTCATGGCGCTGGCCGTCGTCCTCGACATCGTGCTCAACCCATTGCTCATCGCCGGCATCGGACCGTTTCCCGAACTCGGCATCGCGGGCTCCGCCACGTCCACGCTGATCGGCCAGACGGTTAGCGTGATCGCCATCCTGATCGTGCTCTATGTGCGCAAGCATCCGCTGCGGCTGGCCGGCGCCAACCTCGCTCTGCTGCGGCCCGATCCCACCTTGCTGCGCATCGTCGTCTTCAAGGGCGTGCCGATGGGCCTGCAGATGATCGTCATTTCGGCGGCGGCACTGACGGTGATGGGCATAGTCAATTCCTACGGCTCACAGGTCGCCGCCGCCTACGGCATCGCCGCCCAGCTGTGGACCTACATCCAGATGCCGGCGCTCGCCATCGGCGCCGCGGTGTCCTCGATGGCGGCACAGAATGTCGGCGCCGGGCGCTGGGACCGGATCGGCCGCATCGCCGCCTCAGGCGTCGGCTTCAACCTCGTCCTGACCGGCGCACTGGTTGCCGTGCTGTCGGTTTTCGATCGTTCGGTGCTGAGCCTGTTCCTGAGCAGCGACAGCGCGGCGATCGACATCGCCGTCCACATCAACAATGTCGCCTCGTGGTCGTTCATCCTGTTCGGCATAACCATCGTGCTGTTTGCCACCGTACGAGCCACGGGTGCCGTGATGCCGCCGCTGATCATCCTGGTCATTTCGGTGCTGGTCGTGCGCACCGGCTTTGCCTATTTCATGCGTGGCGTGATCGGCGAGGAAGCGCTGTGGTGGAGCTTCCCGGCGGGTTCGATCAGCTCGCTTGTACTGGCGGCGGCCTACTATCGTTTCGGCCGCTGGCGCACCACGCACATGATCGAGGACAGGCCGGCCGCCGGCGAGCCGCCGGACACCGGTCTTGGCGTGCCGCGCGGACGCGCGCATCTTTCGCCTGAAACACCGAACGGCTGAAGCCAACCCGGTTCCGCTGGACCGCTCCAGGCCCTCAACGCCGTTGTTGTTTCAGCCCAAAAGCCAGCGCCACCAACGAAAACGCCACGATCATGCCGGCGAACGCCAGGCTGGCAGCGACGGAACTGGCATAGGTCGAAACGATGCCGATGCCGATGACGGGCAAGGCGTTGCCGACAAAGCAGCAGATGAAGAAGCTGGACACCACTTCGGCGCGACGATCCTTGGGCGCGATCTCGTTCACCACTTGCAGGCCGCCACGGTAACCAAGCGCCGCCGCAACGCCGCAACAGGCCGTCGCAGCAACCATCAGTGCCATCGAGGCCAATATCTGCGCCGCCATCACCAACGAGACGCTTGGGATCATCAATGCCAGCGCAGCCAGCATCGCCTTGTTGCTCTTCATGTGCATCAGAACGACAATGCTGATCGCGGTGACGATCGCCAGCTCGAAGAACAGCGCGCCAGCGACGGCATGGTTGGTCTCATGCAGCTGCTGCGCCAGGATGCTCGGCGCCAACGCGGCGTAGAACCCGACCAGCGCCATCGCGCCGAAGCCGGTCACCGCCGGCGCGACGAAGCGCGCACGGATTTCCTCCGGGACGGAAAGTCGCGGCCGCAAGGAGATCCCCCCGAGGCCGTCCGGCTTCGCCACCGTTTCGCGAATGCGCCAGACCAGGATCGTCACCACCAAAAGTGCTGCCAGATAGACGATGAAGATCAGCCGCAACGGCCATGGCTCGTATTCAGCCAGAAATCCCGAAATCAGTGCGCCGAGGCCGAGGCCGAGGAAATTGGTGCTGGTGGCAATCACACTGGCGCGCGACTTGTCCGCGCCGGGAAGAAGCTCGGCAATCCACGCGGTTCCGGTCCCCGCGCCGACGCCGATGCCAAGCCCGCTCAGGATGCGGGCGACGTCGAGCGAGACGACGTTTACGGCAAACAGGAAGACAAGCGCACTGACGATGGCGACGAGCATGGCCGCCAGGCTCGCGGGCCGGCGTCCGACAATATCGGAGACGCTGCCCAACATCAGAAGTGCCGCCAGATTGCCGACGACATACACGGCGTAGATCAGCGTCAGGGTGATTTGTGAAAAGCCGAATTGCTGCTTGTAGACGATGTAGAGCGGCGTCAGCACCGTGCTGCCGGCAAACAGCACCGCAATCATCGCGGCGACGGTGGGGATTGCGAGAGCATCGCCACCTGCCTCTTGGTGCGTATGCGCAAAATCGCGAATGGCCATGGCCAACCTCGTCACCAATTTCCGGGGATCGAGGATCTAACGCGGTTTCATCCACGACGTTCCAGCCGACAGGCAGGCTCCTGACAGCACGGTGGGCATTGCTTGAGCGGGATGTCCGCCGGCTGAACAGGCTCGGATCGGGGCCAGCGGCTCCGATCCGTCATCTATCGTTCGATCGGTCGGCGTTACCTGCAAGCAAAGCCGGGCGCGATCTTGCACTTGCCGGGACGCGGCCTGTGCGGCGGCCGATGGTGCGGAGGACGGTGCGGCTTGTGCCAGTGTGGCGGCCGATGCGGCGGACGCACGATGATGATTGGCGGGCGAACGATCTGGGTGCGTTCAAGATAACCGGCGCTGGCCCAGCCGCTCACGCCGCCGCCATGGATTCTACACCAGCCCGGCTGGCAGCCAGTGACATTGACTCTGAAGCCGGCGGGCAGCGTTCCCACCCTGGCGTATCCCGCTCCCGGCCCGCTGCGGACGTTGAGGTTGGTCGAGGTGTGAGCGCTGTAGGCGAAGGCCGCGGCGGACGTCCCGAACACCGCGGCCAGGATGGTCGCGGCCACAAGCAGAAAACGAAATCTCATCAGTCCCCTCCATTCGAATCCCGGCCGTTCACCTGCTCCGGCCAAGATAGCCCTGCAAGAGGAGCGGCCAAGCCAAGAAAAGTCAACAGGTGGGCGGCCGTAACCGTCCTGGCCAACGGGACTGATGCCGGATTTTCCTTGGACATGGTTGAGGAATTTCACGGTTGCCATTTATTGGCTCCTCAACATCCGCTAGCGTTTACTCTCTTTCGACAATTCATCGCGGGCAAAGGTGGGATCCATGGGCAAAGGCAGGGTCGAGGCATTCACCGATGGCGTCGTGGCTATCATCATCACCATCATGGTGCTTGAGTTGAAAGTGCCGCATGGCGAGGATTTCTCCGCCTTGGTGCCGTTGTGGCCGATCTTCTTCTGCTACGTGCTGTCCTTCATCAATGTCGGCATCTACTGGAACAATCTGCACAACATGTTCCACACCGTTCAGCGGGTCGACGGGCGCGTGCTGTGGGCGAACCTCAATCTGCTGTTCTGGCTGTCGCTGATGCCGGTGACCACAGCCTTCATGGGCGAGAACCACTTTGCGCCGGTGCCGGTAGCAGTCTATGGCACCGACCTCGCGCTATGCGCCATCGCCTACACCATACTCGCCGCCGCGCTGCATCGCCTGCACGGCAATGATACCGCCTTTGCCAAGGCGCTGGGTAATGACCGCAAGGGGAAGCTCTCGCTGGCTGTCTATATCGTGGCCGTCGTGCTGACCTTCGTCAGCCAGTGGATCGGCGTCGCGCTCTATGTGCTGGTCGCGATGATATGGCTCGTACCGGATAGGCGCTTTGCGCGGGTGATCGAAAAGTAGCTGTCTTCACACATTTTCAAGGCAAAGCGCTGCACGGCTTTCCCAGAGTTGCCCTACTTGCGCATCGCTTTCAGTTTTTCCGCCACCGATGCGGCGAGGTCGGCATAGAGCTCCTCCAGCCGTTCCGCGGCCTTGATGATCGAGAAATCATGGCCGAATTTTTCCAGCGCCATGCGCAGTTTCTCGACGAACTCGGCTTGTTTCTCCAGCGCGGAAAAGAGTGTCTTCACCTGCGCTTCGCTGATGTCAGGATTGGCCAGCATCTGCGGCACCTCGCGGCCCATCTGGTCGCCAATGGCGGTCTGCTCCTTCAGAATTGAAACCCAGTCCGTCAATCAGGAACCTCCGTTTGTCCCCAGGCCTAAATCTCTTTTGCGGGGACAAAGGGCAACATGCGCAGCCTCGGCCGGACTGGTCAACCCGACAAGACGAGCAGAGGCTTGCACCGGCCCGTTCCGGCGTTAAGTTCGGCGCCATCGAACAAGGAATCCATCGCCCATGATCACCGACGCCGAGATCCAGACCGCCCTGCCCGCGCTTGCTCCAGGCAATGCCGCCGTGATCACCGGCGCTGCCAGCGGCATCGGTCTGGCGGCCGCCAAGCGGCTTGCATTGCTAGGCATGAAGATCGTGCTGGCCGACATTGGCGGCGCGCGGCTTGACGACGCCTCGCGCGCCGTTTCCGCGATTGCCGGCGACGATGCCGTGCTTGCCGTCGCCGCCGACGTTTCGAAGGCGGATGAGGTGGACCGCCTCGCCGAGAGAGCGTTCGGCGCCTTCGGCGGCGTGTCGCTGCTGATGAACAATGCCGGCGTCGGCGACAACCCCGGAAAGCCGTGGGAAAACCGCGATGCCTGGAAACGGCTGCTGGACATCAATTTCTGGGGCGTTGTGCATGGCGTGGAGGCCTTCGCGCCGCGCATGCTGGCCTCGGCCAGGCCGGGTCTGATCGTCAACACCGGCTCCAAGCAAGGCATCACCACGCCGCCCGGCAATCTTGCCTACAATGTCTCCAAGGCAGGAGTGAAAACCTTCACGGAAGGCCTGGCGCACGCGTTGCGCAACGAACCCGGCGCCCATGTCGCTGCCCATCTGCTGATCCCCGGCTTCACCTTTACCGGTCTGACCGAGGGTGCGACGGAAAAACCGGCCGGCGCCTGGACCGGCGAACAGGTTGTGGATTTCATGCTGGAATCCCTGACCAGGGGAGATTTCTACATCCTGTGCCCGGACAATGAGGCGGCCCGGCCGCTGGATGAAAAGCGCATGGCCTGGGCGATCGGCGACATCATCGAGAACCGCCCCGCTTTGTCGCGCTGGCATCCGGACCACAAAGGCAGTTTCGCAGCCTTCATGAAAGGCTGATCTTCAGGCCGCTTGCTTTTTCGACCCGCGCTTCTGTGCCACGGCCTTCTTCGCCGCGATGTCGGCGATCTGTTCGTCATGCCGCTTTGCCGCACGCTCGCATTTGGCGCGGATTTCCTCGACTTCGGATTCGGTCAGATGCTCGATGCCGATGAAGTGGTTGTGGCCCTTGCCGACCCGGATCAGTTCGTCGAGCTTGGCCTGGATCGCCGCGCCGTCGCGGTTCTGAGTGTTCTGGATCAGGAAGACCATCAGGAAGGTGATGATGGTCGTGCCCGTGTTGATGACAAGTTGCCAAGTGTCCGAAAAGCCGAAGAACGGACCGCTCACCCCCCAGGCGATGATGATGAGGCAACAGACGGCGAATGTCGGCGGCAGGCCGGCTATGCGGGCGACCCAGTTGGCAACCTTGGTGAAATGCTTTTCCATCTATCGAAATCCTCGACGCTGCGGCGCGATGAGAAACAATCAGCGACCGCTTCAGGTTCCCGATGCGAACAAATACCTCAGGTACAATTGCCTACACGCATAGGGAGAATAGTCTTGAAAACACACCTTATGGGTTCAATGCCACAGTACTCCTGCAGGCAAGAGTGCCTGTTCCTTCCGCTTCACAGCGGTTTACCTCCAGCCCCTTCCGCTGCGCCACCCCCGCATGGCGGAAGGGGTTTCAGTCCGGAGAGCGCGGAGCATGGTTTCCCGAAAGCGCCGACCGGCAGAAGGACAGACGGTCGCTCCACTTTCCCGCAGATTGCTTGGCAGCGCCGGCCTAGGCCTGCTGATGGCCTGCGCGGCCGTGACCGCCAGGGCAGAACCATCAACAGCACCGGCTGCCGAAATAGCGACCGATCCGACAATCACCGGCAGTCTCGAAAGGCATTGGACCAACAACGCGCTGGACAGCGACCATGCGGTCAAGGACTGGTACACACTGTTGCGCGGTTCGCTGCAGCAGCAATGGGGCGACAACGACGCCAACGCGAAATTCAGCGCGGACTTCCAGGTAACGCATTACGACAAGACGTCGATCGAGGACGACCGCGGATTGTCGCTGTCGGCCGAGGCCTTCCGCCGGCTCGGCCCGGGTCTCGAACTGAGGGGATCGCTGAGCTATCGCGTCTCCAGCACCGGCGACAATCTGGATATCGGCCCGCTGACGCTGGGTACGCGGGAGTTCAAGCAGGTCTTCGGCGCCCAGACACAACTCGGCATCGACCTCGGCAACGCCACATCGCTGATCCTCGAGGCCGCCGACAGCTACGAAAAGCTCGGCGCGACGCATTTCCAGGAAGATCTCATCTTGCCGGCGAAGCTGCATGCCGACCGCAATCTCTTCCAGTTGGCGGCTCGGGTCACCCGAACAGTTGGCCAGCTTGCCTTCGGCGCGTCCGCGTCTGCGCTCTTCGCCAGCGTCGAGGAAATCGGTTACCCGCCGCTGTTCCTGTCGTTCAACGCCTATACGCTGCGCGCCGAGGCGGCCTACAAGGCCACCGATGGTTCGACGCTCGGCGTGGCCTTGGGTGCGCAGTTCCTGCGCGGCGCCGATAACATCTACCAGCGCTGGCGTCCGACCTGGCAAGTCACCTTCGGCAAGCCTCTGCCGCACGGCTTCGAGCTGCGCGGCACCTATTTCGGCCGCTACGAAACGTCCGAAACCGACGACCCCCTGGCTTCGTGGCTGCAGCGCGCGGAACTGGAACTTGGCATGAAGGTGCGCGAAAACCTCGGCATCGCTTCCGGCATCTTCTATGAGCTCAAGGACAATTTGCTCTACGAGAACCAGGAGCGCCGCAAGGGCGTCTATGCCGAAGCGACGTACAACGCGACCAAATCGATGGCCATTGTCGTTCGCGTCGACGTTTCCGAGACCTTCAAGACCGTGATCGACGAGCGCGAACACACGGTCGATGCATTTGTGGGCCTGCGGGCGAAGATCTAGCTCATTCCCGCGCTTGACTGGGTAGGCCCACAAGCGGAGGCAGGAGGGTGTTGAAGACCCTCCTGCCCACGACACGTGACATAAGGATGCCCGTGACTTTCCTGCTCAGTGACGGCCGCCCAGCTTGTAGCTGTTGCCGCCAAGGACATTGACGCCGATACCGCTGAGAACGCCGGTAAGGACGTTGGTCTTGTTGCCGTTCAGAATGCCCTGGACGACATTGCCGCTCAGGATGTTGTTGCCACTCAGGATGCCATTGAGCGCGGTCACCTGGCCGACACCGATGGACGGCGACACATTGATCAGGCTACCCGAGCTACCTCCCCAGCCGCCGGCATAGGCGCCGACAGTCGAGAACGAAACCATAGCAGCGGTGAGTACAAAAGCGAACTTCTTCATGACTTCTCTCCATTGTTGCTAGTAGTGTTTTCTTCGACTTCTTACGACTTACCCCCGAAACGAGTAGTGCACTTTGCCGAAAGTCTTGCAACCTTGGAGTGTTTAATTTCACGGATACAATCAGTTTTCCATTTCTTAACTTTAATATTTTACGTTAAGAAAATTGGTTACCGTCGACGTCTTGAGCTGGTCAGACGGCGTCGTTTTCCCAACGATCGAGGAATGCTTCGATCGGCATTGCCTGCATGTCGGGAACCGCTCTGGCGAGCTTTTCGACCGGCCAGTTCCACCAGGCGAGAGCTTCGATCCGCGCCGCGATATCCGGAGCGAAGCGTGGCCGGAGAGCCTTCGCCGGCACGCCCGCGACGATCGCGTAGGGCGGCACATCACGCGTCACCACTGCGTTGGCGCCGACCACCGCGCCATTGCCGATGGTGACCCCGGGCATGATCACCGCGCCGTGGCCGATCCAGACATCATGGCCGATGGTCACGGCTTTCGCCTGCCGCCGTTCGCGGAAGGCGGCATCGACGCCCAGCCAGCGAAAATACTCGTTCGGCCGGTAGCTGAGCTTGTGCTGGGTCAGCCGCTCTATGGGATGCTCCAGCGCATTGATGCGGCTGTTGGCGGCGATCGAGCAGAATTTGCCGATCGTCGTGTAGATCGCTTCCGAATGGCGTTCGAAATAGGAGAAGTCGCCGACGGTGACCTCGCGAAGCACCACCCGCTCGCCGATCGAGGCATAACGCCCAAGCTTGCACGCCTTCAACTCCGCGGTCGGATGGATGCGTGGCTCGGGGTCTTTCGGGACGAGATCTTCGGAACTTTCCATGCCGGCGGCTTTACCCCTAGGCGATTGGTCCCGCAAGCGGGGCCAATCGTCCGTCAGATCGTTTCCCGGCAAGGATTCGCCCAGGCGATTGGTCCCGCAAGCGGGGCCAATCGTGCGCCCGGGAAGGAACTGAATCGCCTATTGCGGCTTGCCTTTGCTCCACACCACGTTCTGGCCGTAGAGCGGCACGGTGGTGACCGACATTTTCGCCGAGCCGTTCTGCACCTGGCGCGAATGCGAGAGATAGATCAGCGTCTCGTTGGCCTTGTCGTAGATACGGTTCACCACCTGCTTCTTCCAGATCAGGCTGATGCCTTGCTTGAACACTTCCTCGCCGCCCTCGCTCATGTCGATGTCGCCGATGGTGATCGGGCCGGTCTGGCGGCAGGAGATCGAGGAATCGGACGGATCCTCGAACCAGTTGCCCTTGTGCAGGCGATCGATGATGCCGCGATCGAAATAGGAGACGTGACATGTCACGCCCTCCACTTTGGGGTCCTTGATCGCCTCGACGATGATGTCGTTGCCGAGCCAGTCGACGCCGACCTTGCCGACTTCATCGGCCACGGCGGCCCCGGCACCTGGGACAACGCACGCGGCCAAGGCACCGCCGATCAGTCTTCGCCCAATCAGTCCGTGCCCAATCAGTCGTTGCAAGGGACCCTCCTGCGGTTCGAGTTGCCGGTCACAGGTGGGGCGAGCAGCCCGGCTTTGCAAGCAGATAGGTCGACACCGCAGCGGTTGCGGCAACGCGGCACTTTGCCTGTGCGGGGCCGAACCGCTAAGACTGTCGCACAGGCGCGGCATTGAGCCGGCGCGACGATTTCTGCAGACGGACTTTTCTGATGATGCGTTCTATCCTGGTCGGTATTCTCGTCCTGATGGCGGCCGGCATCGGCTGGCTGACCTTCGACTGGTATCGCGGCCACTATGGCGGCGAGCCATTCGGAGCCGCCTTTACTCTGGTCGACCAGAAAGGCGCGCCGATCACCGAAGCCGCCTTCCGGGGCCAGCCCAGCGTCGTCTTCTTCGGCTTCACCCATTGCCCCGAGGTCTGCCCGACCACGCTGTTCGAACTGGCCGGCTGGCTGAAGACGCTCGGCGACGACGGCAAGAACCTGCACGCCTATTTCGTATCGGTCGATCCGGAGCGCGACACGCCTGAGGTGATGAACGCCTATGTCAGCAATTTCTCCGACCGCATCGTCGGCATCACGGGCGCTCCGGACAAGGTCCATGCCATGGCCAAGTCGTTCGGCATCTATTGGAAGAAGGTCGACACCGGCGACGGCGACTACACGATGGATCATACCGCCTCGGTGCTGCTGCTCAACGCCAAGGGCGATTTTGCCGGCACAATCGCCTACGGCGAAAGCGCCGATACGGCCATCGCCAAGCTGAAGCGGCTGGCGGCGAAAGGCTGATTACCATTTCATGACCCAGACGCGCCTTTACTTCACCACCGGAAAGATCGAGTCCGTCAGCATTTTCGCGGCGCTTGAGGCGGCCTTCGAGGAAGAGGGGCTGCCGATCGCCGTGCTGGAGGTCGACGAGGACAAGGACATCCACGAAGTGTCGCTCTATGCCGATGGCGACGTCGATGCGGTCGAGACCCGCTTGAAGGACATCCTTGCCGGCCTTTCCCTGTCGAAGCCGATCGAGCGCGAGCCCCTGCCCGACATCGACTGGGTGGCGCATTCGCTGGAAGAGCTGAAGCCGGTGCGTGCCGGACGTTTCTTCGTCCACGGCGCACATGACCGCAGGAAACGCCACAGCGGCGAACTCGCCATCGAAATCGAAGCCGGCCTTGCCTTCGGCACCGGCCATCACGGCACCACCGCCGGCTGCCTGGAAATGCTGGAAAGAGTGGTCCGGCGCGAACACCCGCGCAATGCGCTCGACCTCGGCACCGGCAGCGCGGTACTGGCGATCGCCGTCGCCAAGCTGGCGCACATTCCGGTGCTGGCCACCGACATCGATCCGGTGGCGGTGCGGGTGGCTGCCGCCAATGCGCGGCTCAACCACGTCAAGGCACTGGTGGAAACAGCAACCGCGCCCGGCTTTCACCATCCGATCTTCGGCAAGCGCGCGCCCTTCGATCTGATCGTCGCCAACATATTGGCGCGGCCGCTGATGCGGCTGGCGCCGCAAATGGCCCATCATATCGCACTTGGCGGCTCGATCGTGCTGTCGGGCATCCTCGAGCGCCAGCGGGACGCGGTCATCTCGGCCTATGTCGGCCAGAATTTCCGCCATGTCAGAACCTTGCACCGCGAGGGCTGGGTGACGATCCACCTGAAGCACTAGACCGGCACCGACCGAGCCTGGACCAAATTCCCCCAGTTGTCAGTCCGGCGATGCTGTAGCAGGTTGCGCGCAGCCGGAAATCGATTCCGATTTCCGCGACCGTACGCTACGGTTGCGCGGACATGCAGGAGGCCCACCATGTTCCAGACCTTCGATTCCGCGGGCGACCCGGCCGTCGGCGAACCGCGCGTGGCGCTGCTGCGCCAATGGCTTGAAGCCAACGGGCTGGACGGCTTCATCGTGCCGCGTGCCGACGAGCATCAGGGCGAATATGTCGCCGATCGTTCGGCGCGGCTGAAATGGCTGACCGGCTTCAGCGGCTCGGCCGGCGTCGCCATCGTCCTGCGCGACCGCGCCTTCGTCTTTGTCGACGGGCGCTACACGCTGCAGGTGCGCAGCGAGGTCGATCTCGACGTCTTTTCGATCGAAAGCCTGGTCGACAATCCCCCGGCAGTCTGGCTGAAAGACAATCTCGGCAAGGGCGCACGACTCGGCTTCGATCCATGGCTGCACACGATCAGCGAGGTCAAGGCGCTGCAGGCCTCAGTCGACAAGAACGGCGCCGTACTGGTGCCGCTCGACAAAAACCCGATCGACATCATCTGGAAGGATCAGCCCGACGCGCCGGTGGCCCCGGTCGAGCTCCACCCGATCGGCTTTGCCGGCGAGCTCGCCAAGGACAAGCTGGCGCGGCTGGCGGCGGCGATCGCCAAGGACGGCGCCACCCATGCGGTGCTGACCGACCCCTCCTCCATCGCCTGGACCTTCAACATCCGTGGCGGCGACGTGCCGCACACGCCGCTGGCGCTCGGCTTCGCCATCCTCGCCGCCGATGGGTCGCACCAGCTTTTCATGGATAAGCGCAAATTCTCGCGCCAGGTCGCCGCCTACCTCACCCAGCTCGCCGAGCCGCATGAGCCCAGCGAATTCGAAGCCGCGATCACAGCGCTTGCCAAGAGTGGCGCGAAAATCGCGCTCGACCCGGTGCTGGCGGCTGACCGGCTGCGCATGCTGGTCGAGGACAATGGCGGCGCCGTCATTGCAGCAGCAGATCCTGCCCGAATCCCGCGCGCCACCAAGAACCAGGCCGAGATCAACGGCTCGCGCGCCGCGCATCGGCGTGACGGTGCGGCCGTGGCGAAATTGCTGTGCTGGCTGGAGCGGCAAAAACCCGGCTCGCTCGACGAGATCGCTGTCGTCACCAGGCTGGAGGAACAGCGCCGGCGGACCGGCGAGGAAACCCAGATGCCGCTGCGCGACGTCTCCTTCGACACCATTTCGGGCGCCGGCCCGAACGGCGCCATCATGCATTACCGCGTGTCGCGCGCCACCAGCCGCAAGCTGCAGGCCGGCGAGCTGTTCCTGCTCGATTCCGGCGCGCAGTATCAGGACGGCACCACCGACATCACGCGCACCGTGCCGATCGGCCAGCCGACGCAGGAGATGCGCGAACGCTTCACTCTGGTGCTGAAAGGCATGATCGGCATTTCCATCTTGCGCTTTCCCGCCGGCACGCGCGGCTCCGAGATCGATGCCGTCGCGCGCATGGCGCTGTGGAAGCACGGCTGCGACTTCGCCCACGGCACCGGCCATGGCGTCGGCTCGTATCTTGCCGTGCATGAAGGGCCGCAGCGTATCGCCCGCACCGGCACCGAAAAGCTGCTCGAAGGCATGATGCTGTCCAACGAGCCCGGCTACTACAAGGAAGGCTCCTACGGCATCCGCATCGAGAACCTGATCCTGGTGACGCCGGCGCAAGAGATCGAGGGCGGCGACATCGCCATGCACGGCTTCGAGACGCTGACGCTGGCGCCGATCGATACCAGGCTGGTGCAGTCGGACCTTCTGACGCGTGACGAGCTGCATTGGCTGGACTCGTACCACGCGCGCGTGCTGGCCGAGATCGGCCCGATGCTCGACGGCGAAACGCTGGCCTGGCTGGAGAAGGCCACCGCGCCGCTGCCGCACGACGCGAAGATTTGATTTTTCTGAGGCGCCGAGGGCGTGTCGAGATTCAGGTCAGGACGAGCGAAAACGATGGGTTCCGTGAACCGGAGCGAAGCGTACTTTTGGGTACGTGAGCTCAGTTCTACCGCGACGCGGTAGAACGGGGAAGCGCAGGAAGCCGCCGTTTGCAGGCCGTCATCACCTGAATATCGATACGCCCTACCCGACGAACTGCCGCGCCACGATCAATACCGCCGCGCCCGCCAAAAACATCGCCATCAACCCACCGCGCAGCGAAACCACGGCGGTGACCACCAGTGCGGCCCATTCCGCCGGGCCGGCGTTCAACAGCTCGGGCGCTACCAGCGTCGTCAGCACCGCCGCCGGCACGGCATTGAGGCCGGCCTCGACGCGGGGATGGATGGTATCGAAGCGCGATATCACCAGGTGCCCGCCGATGCGCGTCAGATAGGTCGCGATTGCGCCGGCGATAATGATCCAGAAGGTCGTGCTCATGGCCGTGCCTTTACGCCGCTATGGTGGGGAGGCAGGATGACCGCCAGCAGCACACCGGCAACAGCGCCAATCGAGACATGCCAGGGCGAGCCCACGGTCTTGTAGGCGATGATGGAGGCGGCAGCGCTGGCAATGACCACCGGCAGCCACAGAGGCCGCTTGCGGAAGCCCAGCACGAGACCGAGGAAATAGATCGGCAGCAGGAAATCGATGCCCAGCGCGTGCGTGTCGGGGATCAGCTTGCCGAACAGCGCACCAAGCGCGCTTTCGACGATCCAGAACAGATAGACAGGCAAGCCAAGTCCCAGATACCAGGCAAAGCCGACCGTCTGGCCGGATTGCGCCCTCGCCTCGGCCACCGCGAATTGCGGATCGGTGAGGATGAAATAGCCTAGTACCTGCTGGATGACAGGCCAGTGCGCGATGCGCCGGCCGATGCCGGCGGAATAGAGCACGTGGCGGAAATTGACGGCGAAGATCGACAGCACGATCAGCCACGGCGCCACATGCTGGCCGAACAGCTGGATGCCGACCATCTGGCTGGCGCCGCCATAGACCAGCGCACTCATCAGAAAGGCTTCCAGGACCGAGAAGCCATTGTCCACGGCGAGCGCGCCGAACAGCACCGCAAACGGCGCCGAGGCCACCACCACAGGCATCGACAGCCGCACGCCTTGCCAGAAATCGCTTCTGTCGCCGCTCTCGGAAATTACGTCCGTCGCCATCAACCACTCCTGATGCATGTCGCCCAAAAGGGGGATAACGACATGCACAACAACAAGGGAAGCGCGGTATGTAGGTGGCGCGGCTTGCCGTGTCACACGAATTCGCTTGAGCCAAACGATCAGCGGAAATGATCGCTGGATCGGCTGAGTTAGACGCTTATTCCTTCAGGATCTTGCCCTCGATCGCCCTGCCCCAGTCGAGCAGCGGCTTGGCGCGCAAGGTGAAATCGACGAGCTCGTCGACCAGATCAGCCGTATGGATTCCCGCGGGATCGATAACATGCTGGACGACAAAATGCCGGTTGCGGATGGCGGCGACAAGGTCGGGATCGCTGATTTCCTCGAAGCCGCGTGGCGTACGCTTCATACGGCCTTCGGTCTCGAGTTCAAGCCGGTTCTTCTTCAACGCCGCCACCAGGGCGCGAAACCTGTCCGGCTTCGTCGCGATGGCTTTGCGCATCGCCAGCAGCAGCGCCGGCTCCGGCTGCCACCAGGCAATGTCGGCGAAGCAGCGCTCAAGCCCGACATGGACGTAGAACACGCCCTGCTCCATCTTGGTGCCGTCGGGCGACAGGATGGCAGACAAATGCCTGTTGTAAGGCCGCTTGTCCTTGGCGAAGCGCACGTCGCGGTTGATTCGGAACAGCGACTTCTTGCGGTCGCCGCGCAGGCCGAGACCCGCCTTTGCGAAGCGCTCGGTCAGCGTGTCGACGAGATCACTGAGCGGATCGCGCAATTCCTGTTCGAACAAGTCACGGTTCTCCAAAAACCACTCTCGGCTCTGGTGGAAATCCAGCGCCTTGAGGAACGGAATGGCTTTTGGGCCGAACCCTTTGAATGCGCCGTCCATCAGGCCTTGCCGATCCGCGCCAGCCAGGCATCTTCGTCGATGACCTCGATGCCGAGTTCGCTGGCGAGCTTGAGCTTGGAGCCGGCACCCGGCCCGGCGACCACCAGATCCGTCTTCGCCGAAACCGAGCCCGCGACCTTGGCGCCGAGGCGCTCCGCCATCGCCTTGGCCTCGGAGCGTGTCATCTTTTCCAGCGAGCCGGTGAAGACGACCGTCTTGCCGGCGACCTCGCTGTCGGCCGAGACGTTGACGATATACGGCTTCGGCTTGACTTGGCGGAGCAACGCATCAAGCACGTCGTCATTGCGCTCATTGCCGAAGAAGTCGCGCAACGCGTCGATCACGGTATCGCCGATACCGTTGACCGAGGGGAAGACACTGTGCGGATCTTCCGCTGCCGCTGTTTCCTTGCCCACGCGGATCAGTTCCTCGATGGTCGAGAAGGTGCGGGCAAGCACAGCCGCCGTCGTTTCGCCGATATGGCGGATGCCGAGCGCGAAGATGAAACGGTCGAGTTCCGGCTCGCGGCGTGAGTCGATGGCCGCGAACAGCTTGTCGAGGCCCTCATAATTGCGGTCCTCGACGCTGCGCACGTTCTTGCGCGTCTTGCCCGATGCGGCCTCGCGCTGCCTCGCCTGTTCCTCGCGCCGTTCCGCCAGCGCCCTGGTGACAGCCGGACGGCGATCCCTGAGCGTGAAGATATCGGCGGCGGTCCTGATCAATCCCGCGTTGAAGAACGTGTCTATGTTCTCCGCGCCGAGGCCTTCGATGTCCAGGGCACCGCGCGACACGAAGTGGCGCAATCCTTCCACCGCCTGCGCCGGGCAGATCAGCTCGCCGGTGCAGCGGCGGCGGGAATCCTCCTTGCCGGTCTTCTCGTTGATCTCGCGCGTCGCCGGCGAGCCGCAGATCGGACAGGTATGCGGGAATTCGTACGGCACGGCATCGGCCGGCCGCTTGTCGATGACGACGCTGACGATCTGCGGAATGACATCGCCTGCCCGCTGGATCACGACCGTATCGCCGATGCGCACGTCGATGCCGTCGCGGATCGGCTGGCCGGTCGAGTCCAGGCCCTTGATGTAATCCTCATTGTGCAGCGTGACGTTCTCGACCACGACGCCGCCGACCGTGACCGGCGCCAGCCGCGCGACCGGCGCCAGCGTACCGGTACGGCCGACCTGGATGTCGATCTTCTGCACGGTCGTCATCGCCTGTTCGGCCGGAAATTTATGCGCGATCGCCCAGCGCGGTTCGCCGGTGACGAAGCCCCAGCGGCGCTGCAACTCCAGCTGGTCGACCTTGTAGACGACGCCGTCGATATCGTAGCCGAGCGCCGAGCGCTGCTCCTCGATCCGATGATAATGCGCGATCAACTCCTCGGCCGATTTCGCCCGCACCATCAGCGGACTGATCTTGAATCCCCACTCGGCGAATTTCTGCACCGAATCATACTGGGTCGGAGCCGGATCCGCTGTCGTGTAACCCCAGGCATAGGCGAAGAATTTGAGGTTGCGGCTGGCGGTGACGGATGGATCCTTCTGGCGCAGCGACCCGGCCGCCGTGTTGCGCGGATTGACGTAGTCCTGGCCGCCGACGGCGGCCGAGCGCTGCTTCAGCGCCTCGAATTCCGCATAGGTCATGTAGACCTCGCCGCGGATCTCGATGGTTTCGGGCCAGCCCGAGCCTTTCAGCTTTGCAGGGATATCGGCGATGGTCTTCAAATTGGCGGTGATGTCCTCGCCGACAGCGCCATTGCCACGCGTTGCGCCCTGCACGAACACACCGTTTTCGTAACGCAGCGAAGCCGATAGCCCGTCGATCTTCGGTTCGGCCGTGAACGCAATGTCGAGCTCCTTGTCGCGATCGAAGAACCGCCGCCCGCGTTCGATGAAGTCCGTGACGTCATCGTCTGTATAGGCCTTGGCAAGGCTGAGCATCGGCACGGCATGGCGCACCTTGGTAAAGCCTTCCGCGGGCGCTGCTCCGACCCTGAGCGATGGCGAATCCTCGCGCACCAGCGCCGGAAAGCGCTCCTCGATGGCAAGGTTGCGCCGCGCCAGCGCATCATACTCGGCATCGGTGATAACAGGCGCATCTTCGGTATGGTAGCGCCGGTCGTGCTCGGCGATCTCTTCCGCCAGCCGCTTCAGCTCGGCTTCGGCCTCGCTCTCACTGAGCGAATCGACAGGTTTTTCAGCCATGCTTTCCTTCCCCGGACGGTGGCCCGCCACAATAGATCAGGATTTTGGGAAAATCATTCCTGAACAGCAGGATGGAGCCATATCCTGACTCGATCCCTGACACGCGTTGTTCTTATGCAGCCGTGGTGTTCTCGCGCAGCAATCGCTCGGCGGCGGCGCGCGCCTCGTCGGTGATGGTGGCGCCGGCCAGCATGCGCGCGATCTCTTCCTGCCGCGCCGGCCGGTCCATCTCGGCAATGCCGGTGGCGACACGGTCGGTGGTGCCGGATTTGGAGATCAGGAAATGCGTCGCCGCGCGTGCCGCGACCTGTGGCGCATGCGTCACCGAGAGCACCTGGACGCGCTTCGACAGCCGCGCCAGCCGCTGGCCGATCGCGTCGGCGACGGCGCCGCCCACCCCAGTATCGATTTCATCGAAAACCAGCGTCGGCGCCGAGCCGCGGTCGGCCAGCGCGACCTTCAACGCCAGAAGGAAGCGCGAAAGTTCGCCGCCGGACGCCACTTTCATCATCGGCCCGGGCCGCGTGCCTGGATTGGTGCGCACCCAGAATTCGATCTGGTCGATGCCCTCTTCCATGCGGCTCTCGGCCTCGCTCTTCATTTCCACAATGAAGGCGGCGCGTTCGAGCTTGAGCGCCGGCAATTCCGCCATCACCGCCTTGGTCAGGCCGACCGCCGCCGCGTGGCGAAGCGAAGACAGCTGCGCGGCGGCAATGTCGTAGGCCTCGCGTGCCGCGGCGGCCTGTTTTTCCAGCCCGTGCAGGCGCTCCTCGCCGGCATCGAGATCGGCAAGATCGGCCGACATCGTGTCGCGAAGCTGCGCCAGATCGTCGACGGCGACGCTGTGCTTGCGCGAGGCCGCGCGCAGCGAAAACAGCCGCTCCTCCGCCTTCTCCAACCGCTGCGGATCATATTCGGTGGCGCGCAGTGCTGCCTCGACCCCCGATTGCGCCGCGTCGAGCGACAACATCGCCTCGTCGAGCGACTTGACGACGTCGTCGAGCAGGCCGGGCGCCTCGGTCACCTTGCGCTGCAGCCGCCGCAGCAGGCTGGCCAGTTGCGGCAAGGGCGAGGACGGGCCGGACAGCACATCCTGCGCATCATGGATTTCGGAAGCGATCTTCTCGGCTCGCATCATCGATGCGCGCAGTTCGGCGAGATCCGTCTCCTCACCCGGCTGCGGATCGAGCTTCGTCAACTCCGCCACCGCGGCGCGCAAATAGTCGGCCTCGCGCGCGGCCGCCGCCACCTTGGCGCGGTGGCGCGACAGCTCCTGCTCGCAGGCGCGCCAGTGCCGCCATGCCTCGCCGGTCGAGCGGACGGCGCCGAGATGGCCACCGAAAGCATCGAGCACCTCGCGATGCGCGCCGGGATCGACCAGCGCGCGTTCATCGTGCTGGCCGTGGATCTCGACCAGCGCGCGCCCGACATCGCGCATCAGCGTGACGCTCGAAGGCTGATCGTTGACGAAGACGCGGGTGCGGCCATCCGCCGTCTGCAGGCGGCGCAGGATGATGTCGCCGTCATCCTCGATCGCATTGTCGGCAAGCAGCGCACGCGCCGGATGATTGCGCGGCACGTCGAAGACGGCGATGACCTGGCCTTGGGCCGCGCCATGGCGCACCAGCGACGCGTCGCCGCGCGCACCGAGCGCCAGCGACAGGGCATCGAGCAGGATGGATTTGCCGGCACCGGTTTCGCCGGTCAGCACAGAAAGACCCGGCTGGAAGTCGATATCCAGCTTCTCGATCAGGACGATATCGCGGATCGACAGTCTGGAAAGCATCAGAACCCGAATCTAGAACGGCACGCGACCATTTGCAGTCGCAGCGCCGCACTATCTTTTTGTTTGAGCACCGGATCAATCCGAAAAGCGCTGTGAACGCTTCAGTCGATGCTCATACGTCAGGCGCCGGTGATCATCTTTCCGGCCTTGGATATCCACGACCCTGCATTTTCGCGCGGTGCAAGCCCATTGCTCTGCAAGAGCTTGTAGGAATCCTTGTACCACGAGCTGTCAGGGTAGTTGGTGCCGAGCACCGCGGCGGCGGTCTGCGCCTCCGAAGTCAGACCCATCGCGTAATAGCTTTCGGTCAGACGTGCGAGCGCCTCCTCGACATGGCGCGTGTTGGAATAGTTCTCGACCACGGTGCGGAAGCGCTTGACGGCGGCGATGTATTCACGCCGCTCGAGATAGTAGCGGCCGATCTGCATCTCCTTGCCTGCCAACTGATCGTTGGCGAAGCGGATCTTTTCCTTGGCGTCGTCGACATATTCCGATGTCGGCCAGCGGGTGACCAGATCCTGCATCGTCTGGACGGTCTGACGCGCTTCCTTCTGGTCCTGCGTCACGTCCTTGATCTGGCGGTAGTAGCTCAAGCCGATGATGTACTGCGCATAAGCAGCGTCATCGGTCGACGGGTAAAGCGTGAGATAACGCTTGGCCGAGCCGATCGCCTCGTCGTAATTGCCCTGGCGATAGTCGGCGAAAGCGCCCATCACCATCGATTTGCGGGCCCATTCCGAATAGGGATGCTGGCGGTCGACGGCGTCGAACTTGCGGCTCGCCTCCTGCAGGCGCCCGGCATTGAGATTGGCAAGGCCCTGGTTGTAGAGAACATCGGCCGGCTCGGTCTGGTCGACATAGGTCGACAGGTCGATATCTTTCTCCGACGACATGCAGGCCGACAGGAAGAGCGATGGAACAACTACTGAAAGCGCCAGGAAAACGGCCCTCTGCGGTGCTTTCAATTGACCAACTCGCTTGAAGAACATGATTGGATCTCGCCCTTTCGGCGCTATTTCAATGCCAGTTGCATGCCATTGTTTCAAAACTGGTCCCCACTTTTGAACGACATGCACTAATCGACGGCAGCAGCCATAAACCATAACCGCCTTGCCCGGCAACGCTATCTCCGGCCAATCGCACATTTTTGTGGCGGCCGGACGCAGCTTGGACATCAATGCAATTTCACTGGCGGGTGGTGCATTCCTGCAACACGCGCAATCCCCCATGGAACCCGAAAAAACTGGGAAAATCAGATCATCCAGGGCGCGTAGAGCGGCGCGTTGACGGCGTTCATCTCGGCGCTGCGGCCACGCTCCCGGCGCGTCGTCTCGACGATCTCGAACGCCGTGCGATCCGACAGCAGGCGGCGCAGGGCCGCGGCATTCATCCTGTGGCCGCCGCGATAGGAGCGGAAGCAGCCGATGAAGCGGGCGCCGGCCAGCGCCAGGTCGCCCATGGCGTCCAGCGTTTTATGGCGCACGAATTCGTTGGGATAGCGCAGGCCGCCCATATTGATGACGCGGTTGTCGTCGCCGATCACCAGCGAATTCTCCAGCGAGGAGCCGAGCGCATAGCCTGCAGCCCACAGCCGCTCGACATCCTTCATGAAGCCGAAGGTGCGGGCGCGCGCGATGTCGCGACGGAAAATATCGGCATTGAGGTCGGAGGCAAACAGCTGACGGCCGATCGCCGGGCTTTCGAAGTCGATCTCGATCTCGAAACGGGTTCCGTCATAGGGCCGAAACTCCGCCCACGAGGCGCCGTTCTCGATGCGGACCGGCTTGATGACCCTGATATAGCGGCGCTTGACCGAAAGCGTCTCGATGCCCGCCTGGTCGATGGCTTCGACGAACGCCATGGCGCTGCCATCGAAGATCGGAACCTCGGAACCGTCGATCTCGACAGCGACATTGTCAATGCCGAGCCCAAACAGCGCCGCCATGATGTGCTCGACCGTGGCGATATGCTCGCCGGCGGGATCACCAAGCATGGTGCACAGGTCGGTGGCGCCGACTTCCGAGACCAGGGCACGAAACTCGCGGCCCTGCTCGGCACCGTTGAAAAGCTGGAAAACGATGCCGGTGTCGGCATCCGCCGGCATGAAGCTGATGGACACTTCCTTGCCGCTGTGGACGCCGGTGCCGGTAAGCGACGCGCGCGTCTTCAATGTCGTCTGATAGTCGTGCAAGACAATCCCCATAAGCCCGTAATGCCTAGGTCCGCTTCTCCAGCCCGAGGGCGCGGCTCTTGTGTGAATCGGCTGGCAGGGCGACTTCCCCCGAAATCCCGGCAAGCCGATGATGGTAGGCAGCGAAGATAATGTCCCGTCAGGGAGACTCCAAATCACGGTTTCTTACTCTGTGTAACCGCGAACTGGAATGGGTGCGACTTTGTAAGTGGTTGAAATCACATCATTTAAAACGTTAACAGGCAAGCGATTCCTCGCTTGCCTGTTAACAAATGTTACAGTCCGTTTACCAATCAGTTGGCCTGGCGGCGCAGGAACGCCGGAATCTCCAGCTGATCGTCTTCCTGAGTCGTCCTCACCTGCGGCGTCAGGCGGCCCTGATCGTCGAGTTGGCCACGGCGCGGCGCATAGAGCTGCGCATCCTGGCTGGCGAGGCGGCGCACTTCGGGCGCGGCCTGGCGCAGCTTGGGCTCGCGCGGCTGCGCCGGCTGCAGCCTTGCGGGTTCTTCCTCGCGGCGGGTCAGTCCGTTGGTCAGGCGCTTCAGCAGGCCCATCGGTCCGCTGTTGTTCTCGTGGTCAACCGGGCGGCTCTTGGCATCCACCTCGGCCTTGACGACGGGCGGGAAGTCCTCGACGCGCGGCATACGCTGAGGTGCCATGGCAATAGGCTGCGGGGCTTCGCGCAGCATCTCGCGCGGCTGCGGGGCCGGCTGCATCTGCTGGACCACCGGCTGCGGCATCGGCTGTGCTGGCGGCGCCTGGAAGATCTTGCTCTGCGGGCGGAAATCTTCTGCGTGAGCGACAGGAGCCGGGCGCGCCTGCGCCATCGCCGCGGCATTGGCTTCGGCCAGCTGGATGGCTTCGGCGACAGGGTCGACAGCGCGTGGCTCGTAGGCCGCCTGCTGAACAGGCGCCGGGCGAGCCTCCGCGATCTGAGCCGCCGGGCGGCTGACCGGCTTCGGAGGCGCCGTGCGGATCGAGATCGGCGCAGCGGCGATTTCAGCCGCCGATTTGTCGATGCCGGTGGCAACCACCGAGACGCGGATGACGCCTTCGAGTTCCTCGTCGAAAGTGGCGCCCAGGATGATGTTGGCGTCCTGGTCGACTTCCTCGCGGATACGGGTCGCCGCTTCGTCGACTTCGAACAGCGTCAGGTCGCGGCCGCCGGTGATCGAGATCAGCAGGCCCTTGGCGCCCTTCATCGAGGTCTCGTCGAGCAGCGGGTTGGCGATCGCCGCTTCGGCGGCGGCCATCGCGCGGCCCTCGCCCGAAGCTTCGCCGGTGCCCATCATCGCCTTGCCCATCTCGCGCATGACGGAACGGACGTCGGCGAAGTCGAGATTGATCAGGCCTTCCTTGACCATCAGGTCGGTGATGCAGGCGACACCGGAATAGAGCACCTGGTCGGCCATGGCGAAGGCATCGGCGAAGGTGGTCTTGTCATTGGCCAGCCGGAACAGGTTCTGGTTGGGGATGACGATCAGCGTATCGACGCATTTCTGCAATTCCTCGATGCCGAAGTCCGCGGTCTTCATGCGGCGCTGGCCTTCAAAGTGGAACGGCTTGGTGACGACGCCGACGGTGAGGATGCCCTTTTCGCGCGCTGCGCGGGCAACGACGGGAGCAGCACCGGTGCCGGTGCCGCCGCCCATGCCGGCTGTCACGAAGCACATATGGGTGTTGGTCAGGTGATCGAGGATTTCATCGATGCACTCTTCCGCCGCCGCACGGCCGACTTCCGGCTGCGATCCCGCACCGAGCCCCTCGGTGACGTGAGCGCCGAGCTGGATCAGGCGGCCTGCCTTCGACATAGTCAGCGCCTGAGCGTCGGTGTTGGCCACCACGAACTCGACGCCGCGCAAACCGGCGGTGATCATGTTGTTGACGGCATTGCCGCCGCCGCCGCCGACACCGAACACGGTGATGCGCGGCTTAAGCTCGGTGATGTCCGGCTTTTGCAGATTGATGGTCATTGTCTCCGTCCTTTGCCTTTCACGCCGCTTCGCCGCCGCGGCCGCCTATGGGGCTGTCCCCGTCAATTTTAGAAACTGTCTCTCAACCACTGACTCATGCGATGCAGTTTTCCGCCCGTTCCGGTCATTTTGAGACCGGAAATTCCTTTCGCCGGATGGCTCTCGAAGCTCGCCATCTGCGGGTAGATCAGAAGCCCCACCGCGGCCGAGAAGGCCGGCCCCTTCGCCGCTTCCGGCAGGCCGGCCACGCCGAGCGGGCGGCCGATGCGCACATTTCGTCCCAGGATGCGGCGCGCCGCCTCCGGCAGGCCGGCAAGCTGGCTGGCGCCGCCGGTAAGAACCACACGCTTGCCCACTGCATTGCCATAGCCGGACTTGTTCAGCCGGTCGCGCAGCAGTTCGAGCGTCTCGTCGATGCGGGCGCGCACGATGCGCGTCATCACCGAGCGCGGGATCTGCAAGGGCACGTCGCCATCGTCACCGATCGGCTGGATCGAGACCAGGTCGCGATCGTCGGCGCTGCCGGGCAGCGCCGAACCATGCATCACCTTCAGCCGTTCGGCGGCATCAAGCGAGGTCGACAGCCCCTTGGCCATGTCCAGCGTGACATGATTGCCGCCGATGGCGATGGCGTCGCCATGGACGAACTTGCCTTCCGAAAACACCGAGATCGTCGTCGTGCCGCCGCCCATGTCGATGCAGGCCGCACCCATTTCCAGCTCGTCGTCGACCAGCGCCGCCAGCCCGCTGGCATAGGGCGTCGCCACCATGCGCTCGACCGACAGATGCGAACGGTTGATGGACAGCTCCAGATTGCGCATCGGCGCGGCGTCGCCGGTCAGCACATGCATGTCGACGCCGAGTGCGTCGCCGACCATGCCGCGCGGATCGCGCACGCCGCGTTCGGCATCCAGCGAGAAGCCGACGGGAAGCGAATGGATCACTTCGCGCTCGGCCTTCAGCGCCTGCTTGGCGCCAGCACCGAGAACGCGCTTGATGTCGGCCTCGTCGGCCTCGTGGCCGCCAAGATTGATGGTGGCGGAGAAGGCTTCGCTCTTCAGCCGGCCGGCCGTCATGTTGACGATCAGCGAATCAACCGTCAGCCCGGCCATGCGCTCGGCAGCGTCGACGGAAAGGCGGATGGCATGCTCCGCCCTGTCGAGATCGACCACGACACCCGACTTCACGCCTTGCGACTTCTGATGGCCGATGCCGATCACCTGGATCCGGTGCGAACGGCCGCGCAGCAGCTTGCCGTCATCGCACGGCTTGAGCTTGGCCACCATGCAGCAGACCTTGCTCGAACCGACATCCAGCACCGTCAGGGTGCCAGACCGGCGCGACGCGGCATCGCCAGGACTGCCAAGCCAGCTCATATCTTCGTCTCCGGCTTGCGCTTCAGGCTCTTGGGTTTCTCGTTGAGGGCGGCTTCGCGCTGCGTCGCCGCTTCCGCCGTCAACTGCACGACCAGCCGGTCCGTCAGGCGCATGTCGACGGCGGCGATGTCGCGCGACAGCAAACCGCTGTCATGATCCATCTTCACGAGTTCGGCGAGCGCCTGATCCTCGTCGTCCTCGGGAAGCTTGATGGTGATGCCATTGTCCAGCTTCAGGTCCCAGCGCCGTTCGCCGACACGGATATAACCTTTGATCCGGTTCGCGAGCTCGGGATATTTTTCGACCTTGGCCAGGAAATCGGGCGCGCTCGCCGGCGCGCCGGTGCCGATCAGCAGCGGCAGAAGCACCTGCTTGCCGCCCGAGAACGGCGCGATCATGGCGCCATTCCTCTCGATGACCGAAAGCTCGTCACCCTGCTGCCAGAGCGCGAAAGCCTCACGCTCCTCGACACGCACTTCCAGCGTATGCGGGTAGACCTTGCGCACCGCCGCGACCTCGATCCACGGCAAGGTCGCAATTCGTTCCCGCGCGGCCTCGGCATTAAAGCCGATCAGCGACGTCCAGCCGTCGAGTTCAAGCCTGTCGAGTATATCGATTTCCGAGGTCTGGCGATTGCCCACCACCTTGACCTGATCGACGGCAAATCCGGTACGGGCGGTGATGCTCTGCACGATACCGTCGACATGACCGCCGAGATAGGCGCCATAAGCACTGCTCGAGAAAATCAGCACGGCCGACATCATGGCCGCGGAAAAGCGCGGCGCCTGGAATTCCCCGACACCGAGGCGCGCCATAATGCGCACCGGGCGGCGCAGCATCCGCGGCAGCACGAAATGGTCCAACGACAACGACAGGCCGAACAGCGCCGGACCGGCCGCGCCCCTCTCCCTACCCTGTCCCCATTTCAACGCAGACACGAAGCGTCCTCCACCATCCAACTCAACAAATCGCCAAACGAGTGCCCGGCATGGGCGGCGATTTCAGGCACCAAGGACGTCGGCGTCATACCCGGCTGGGTGTTGACCTCGAGCCAGACAATCTCGCCGTTTTCGGAATGCCGATCGTCATAACGGAAGTCCGACCGGGAAACGCCCCGACAGCCGATCGCTTGGTGAGCCTTGAGCGCCAGTGTTTGTATTTTTTGGTAAATATTCGGTGAAACTTTTGCGGGGCATTCGTGCTTTGATCCCCCGGCGACATATTTTGAATCATAGTCATAGAAGGAATGGCCGGTCGGGATGATCTCGCAGACCCCCAGCGCCACATCGCCCATCACCGCGCAGGTCAGCTCCCTGCCGTGGATGTAGCGCTCGACCATGACGGTATCGCCATATTTCCACTCCGACGAGCCAAGAACCTGCGGCGGATGCGACTGGCCTTCATGCACGATGACGACACCAAAGCTCGAACCCTCATTGACCGGCTTGACCACATAGGGCGGCTTCATCGGATGCTTGTTCTGGATGGCGAAGCGGCTGGCGACCTTCGATTCGGCGACCACGATGCCGACCGACTTGGCAACCCGTTTGGCCTGCTCCTTGTTCATGGCCAGAGCCGAGGCGAGCACGCCGGAATGGGTGTAGGGAATGCCGAGATATTCGAGGATGCCCTGGATGGTGCCATCCTCACCAAAAGGGCCGTGCAGCGCATTGAAGGCGACATCGGGCTTGAGCTCGGCAAGCACGGAGCCGACATCGCGCCCGACATCGACGCGGGTGACCTGGTAACCTTCCTTCTCAAGCTCATCGGCGCAAGCCTTTCCGGAGGACAGGGACACGGGCCGCTCGGACGAAAAACCACCCAGCAGGACGGCCACATGCTTGTTTTTCATTCCCCGGCATCCCCTCTCTCACGGCGGACCAAAACCAGATTTTCCGCAACATTGAGTCAGAGTCTCCCGGCAGGTTGCCCCCAGACGGAAAACGCTGAAAACGCGTCGAACGACTCAAATCAGGAAACGCTTTCGAGCAGAGAATCAGAGAGTTGATTCACTGGCAAGTGCTTACGATTCCGAGAGATTCACTTTCTAAGAAAATGGATGCGAAAAGCGTGTCGTTGAGTCTTTGCGGCAACGGTCGCGGACCGTTTTTCGCCTCGTTGAAGTTCATGCATCACATGAACTTCAACGAGGCGCTAGGTGTGTCGAGATTCAGGTCAGGCCGAGTCGAAAACGATGACTTTCGAGAACCGGAGCGGAGCATCACCTGAATATCAGCGCACCTTAAAGGAGCTGCCCGAGAAACTCCTGAACGGCATGCCCTGGCCGGAAATTGCCGATGCGCTTGATTTCCCATTGCAGCCGGATACCGGAATTCTCCAGCACCCGCGTGCGCACCGTCTCGCCGAGATATTCAAGGTCGTAGCCGGTCGCGGTTCCGGTGTTGATCATGAAGTTGCAATGCATCGGCGACATCTGCGCGCCGCCGATCATCAGGCCGCGGCAGCCCGCTTTGTCGATCTCCTTCCAGGCCGATGTGCCGTCGGGATTCTTGAAGGTCGAGCCGCCGGTCTTCTCGCGGATCGGCTGCACGGTCTCACGATGGTTCTGCACGGCCTCCATCGCAGCCTTGATGGTCGCCCTGTCCTCGGCAAAGCCTTCGAACACGGCGGAGGTGAAGATCAGCCCGGAGGGAGCCGCCGAATGGCGATAGGCGTATCCCATATCGGCATTGCTCAGCGTCTGCACATTGCCCTTGCGATCGAGTGCTCGCACTTCGATGACGCGCTCGCGCGTCTCGACGCCATTGGCGCCGGCATTCATTCGCAGCGCACCGCCGATTGCACCCGGAATGCCGTGGTAGAAATGAAAGCCGCCAATGCCGGCCTCGAGCGCCACCGCTGCGACGCGCTTGTCGGGGGTCGCAGCTCCCGCCTTGATCCTGATTGGCGAAATCACCTCGGCATCGCCGAAGCCCTTGGCCGAAAGCCGAATGACAAAGCCCTCGATGCCGCCATCGCGGACCAGAAGGTTGGAGCCGACGCCGACGACCGTCAGCGGTATCTCTTCGGGAACGGCTTTCAGGAACGCGGCAAGGTCCTCCTCATCGGCCGGCTGGAACAACGCTTCAGCCAGCCCCCCGGCACGGAACCAGGTGATCTTGTCCATCTCGGCGTTCGGCGTCAGGCGGCCACGCAGGCCGGCAAGCCGGTCGCCAAGTCTGTCGATCAGGGCCTGGCCGTGCATCATGAGACGGTCCCGCCAAGCTCCTTGGGCAACGCATAGGCCCATTGGGTGATGTTGCCGGCTCCAAGGAAGACGACGAAATCGCCCGGCTTGGCCAGATCACGGACGATGGGCGCAATCGCCGCCGGGCCCTCGATGTAGCGCGCGTCGCGATGACCGCCGGCGCGGATGCGCGACACCAGCGCGTCCGAGCTGACGCCGTCGATCGGCTCTTCGCCGGCCGCGTAGACCGGCGCCACCATTACTGTGTCGGCGTCGTTGAAGCAGGTGGAAAACTCGTTGAACAGATCATGCAGCCGGGTGAAGCGATGCGGCTGGGCAATGGCGATGACACGACCCTGGGTGGCGCTGCGCGCCGCCTTCAGCACCGCCGAGATCTCGACCGGATGGTGGCCGTAATCGTCGAATATTTCGACGCCGTCCCACGAACCGGTATGGGTGAAGCGGCGCTTGACGCCGGCGAAGGACGACAGGCCCTTCTTGATCGCCTCGGCCGACAGGCCGAGTTCGTGCGCGACCGCGATTGCTGCCGTCGCGTTGGAGACGTTGTGACGGCCGGGCATCGGCAGGCGCAGGCCTGCTATGACAGTCTGGCCGCCGGTCTTGCGGTCGCGGATCACCACGTCGAATTCCGAAATGGCACCTGACATGCGGTGATTGGTAAAGCGCACGTCGGCCTGCGCATTCTCGCCATAGGTGATGACCCGGCGGTCCTCGATGCGGCTGACCAGCGCCTGCACTTCGGGGTGATCGGTGCACATCACGCCAAAACCGTAGAACGGAACGTTCTCGACAAACTGGCGGAACGCCTCGCGCACCTTGTCGAAGCTGCCATAGTGGTCAAGATGCTCGGGGTCGATGTTGGTGACGACCGCGATCTCGGCCGGCAGTTTCAGGAAGGTGCCGTCGCTCTCGTCGGCCTCGACCACCATCCATTCGCCGTCGCCCATGCGGGCGTTGGTGCCGTAGGCATTGATGATGCCGCCATTGATCACGGTCGGATCGAGCCCGCCCGCATCGAGCAAGGTCGCCACCATCGACGTCGTCGTCGTCTTGCCATGCGTGCCGCCGATCGCCACCGCCTGGCGAAAGCGCATCAGTTCGGCCAGCATCTCGGCCCGGCGCACGATCGGCAGCAGCTTTTCGCGCGCGGCCTTCAGCTCAGGGTTGGATTTCTTGATCGCCGTCGAGACGACCACCACCTCGGCATCGCCGAGATTCTCGGCCCTATGGCCGACGAAGCATTCAATGCCCTTGTCGCGCAGCCGCTGCACATTGGCGCTTTCGGCCTGGTCGGACCCTTGCACCTTGTAGCCGAGATTGTGCAGCACTTCGGCAATGCCGCTCATGCCGATGCCGCCAATGCCGATGAAATGCACAAGGCCGATGGTCTGCGGCATCTTCATGCTTGCGTCCCCTTCCTGAAATCCGAAACGGTTTTTTTGGACGCAATAGCCTCTGTAAGATCGGCGAGCAACCGTGCCGCGTCCGGCCTGCCGGCCGATTTCGCACCCGCCGCCATCGCCGTCAGCCGATCGGGGTCGTCCATCAGCCCGCCGACAAGCGCTGCGATGCGTTCGGACGAGAGCGAGGATTGCGGATGCACTTCGCCGCCGCCGGCAGCGGCAAGGGCCGCCGCGTTCGCCGCCTGATCGTGATCGAGCGCATGGGGGTAAGGCACCAGCAGCGCCGGCCGGCCGATGACGGCGATCTCCGAGACGGTCGAGGCGCCGGAACGCGAGATCACCAGATGAGCGGCCGCCATGCGTGCCGCCATATCGGTGAAGAAGGGCGAGACCTCGACGGCGACGCCAAGGGTGGCATAGGCCGCCTTGACCCGCGCCACGTCATCGGCGCGCGCTTGTTGGGTAATGACCAGCCGTTTGCGCTGGGCGTCGGAAAGCAGCGCAATGGCTCCCGGCACGGCATCGGAAAAGAATTGGGCGCCCTGGCTGCCGCCAAAAACCAGCAGGCGGAACGGTTGATCCCCGGCAGATGCCGCATAGGCAGTCTTGGCCGCTTCCAGCACCGCAGGCCGGACCGGATTGCCTGTTGTCACCGTCTTGACCCCGGCTGCACTGCTGTCCTGCGGCAGGAAGCCGCCGGCGATCGCGTCGACACGGCCGGCCAGCGCCCGGTTGGCGCGCCCCATCACCGCGTTCTGCTCATGGATCAGGGTCGGTACCTTGCGCCGTGTCGCCGCGTAGAGCGGCGGCAAGGTTGGATAGCCGCCGAAGCCGACGACGGCATCCGGCTTGATCCTGGCGATGACGGCAGAAGCCTGGCGCACGCCGCGCCAGATTTTCCAGAAGGCACCAAGCAGGGCAAAAGGGTTTTTCGAGCCCATCGTCGCCGACTGGATCGGGTGGACGGCGGCAGCCGGAAAATGGCCGGCGAAACGCTCGGCACGGTCGTCGGTCGCCAGGTGCACCGACCAGCCGCGCTCGTTCAGCTCATGCGCCAGCGCCTCGGCCGGGAAAAGATGCCCACCGGTGCCGCCTGCCGCGAGAAGGATGACGCCTCTGGCCATATCACTCCGCCGGCACGGCGCGTTGCGACAGGCCAAAGCCCATCTGCTTGCGCTTTTCCGGCCGCTTGCGTGTCAGCGCCAGCACCATCCCCATCGAGATGGCGATGGCGATCTGCGAGGAGCCGCCATAAGAGATGAACGGCAGCGTCATGCCCTTGGCCGGCACAAGCTGGAGGTTGACGCACATGTTGATGACCGCCTGCAGGCCGAAGACGGTGACGAGGCCGCCGACCGCGTAGCGGGTGAAATCGTCATGCTCCTTCAGAGCCGTGTTGAGGCCGCGCAGCACGATGAAGGCGAATATCGACATGATGAAGAAGCACATGATCAGCCCGAACTCTTCGCCTGCGACCGAGAAGACGAAGTCGGCATGGCTGTCGGGAATGACCCGCTTGACTGTGCCCTCACCTGGTCCGACGCCAAACCAGCCGCCATTGATCAGCGCGTCGCGTCCCATATCGACCTGGAATGTGTCGCCTTCGCCGGTAAGAAACTTGTCGATGCGCAAGGCAACGTGCGGGAACACCGTATAGGCGGCGAAAACGCCGCCGACGCCGGCGGCACCCAGCGCAACGATCCACAGCCAGGGCAGCCCGGCCATGAAAAACATGATGCCCCAGGTGCCGGTCGTCAGCATGGTCTGGCCGAGATCCGGTTGCGCCACCAGCAGCGACACGACCAGTACCAGCAGCAACATGGCGAACAGATTGCCGGGAATGTCGGGCTGGCGCTTGTGCTCAGCGAAAAGCCAGGCGCACATGATGACGAAGGCTGGTTTCAAAAATTCCGACGGCTGGATCGACAGGCCGGCAAGCGACACCCAGCGGCGTGCGCCCTTCACCTCGACGCCGATGTAGAGCACCGCCACCATCAGCACCAGCATCAGGCACAGCATGATCAGCGCCATCCGCCGGATCTGCCTGGAATCGAGGAACGACACAGCCAGCATCACGCCGAGCGCCGGTACGGTGAAGATGATCTGCCTGGTGGCGAAGTGGAAACTGTCGAGGCCGATGCGTTCGGCGACCGCCGGGCTCGCCGCGAAGGACAGCACGATACCGAGGCCCATCAGCGACAGGAACGCCGCCAGGAACCAGCGATCGATCGTCCACCACCAGGTCGCAACCGGACTTTTGTCGAGACGGCTCTGCATTATCGTGCCCCTCCGATGGGTTTCACACCCTCGATAGCATTCGCAGCTTGCCTGAAGGCTTCGCCGCGAACTTCGAAATTCTTGAACTGGTCGAAGCTGGCGCAGGCCGGCGACAGCAGCACCACCGCCTCGCCGCTGTCGTCCTTAGCCGCATCATGCGCGGCGTGCTCGACCGCCGCGGCCAGCGTGCCTGAAATCTCGTAGGGCACGGCCTCGCCCAGCGTCGCCGAAAACGCCGGCGCCGCCTCGCCGATAAGATAGGCCTTGGCGATGCGCGGGAAGAAGCCGCGCAAGGGTTCGATGCCGCCTTCCTTGGGCAGGCCGCCGGCGATCCAGTAGATGCGCGCGAAGCTGGACAGCGCCGGCGCCGCAGCATCGGCATTGGTCGCCTTGGAATCGTTGATGAACAGCACATGGTCCTTGCGGCCGACCTGCTCCATGCGGTGCGCGAGGCCGGGAAAGCTTTCCAGTCCCGACTGGATTTCACCAAGCTCCAGCCCGATCTTGAGACAAGCGGCGACCGCAGCCAGAGCGTTCTGGGCATTGTGCTGGCCACGCAAGGAGCCGATGCCTTCGAGGAAGGCGACACGGCTGTAACGGCCGTGCACAGCTTCCATCAAATTGCTGCCATCGGCGAAATAGCCGTCGGTCAGCGGCAGGCGCTTGGAAATGCGGATGACATGCCGCCCCGCCCGCTCCAGCCGCTCGGCAATCTGCGCGCACCAGGAATCGTCGATGCCGACGATCGCCGTCTCGCTGCCGGCCACCAGCCGCTCCTTGATCGCGGCGTAGTGCTGCATGGTGCCATGGCGGTCGAGATGATCGGGCGTCAGATTGAGCAGGATGCCGGCCGTCGGATTGATCGAGGGCGCGAGGTCGATCTGGTAGGACGAACACTCGACGACATAGTGCCGATCGGGCTCGGGCGGATCGAGCGTCATCACCGCGCGGCCGATATTGCCGCCCATCTGGGCATCGCGTCCCGCGGCTTTCAGGATGTGCGCGGTCAGCGCGGTCGTCGTCGACTTGCCGTTGGTGCCGGTGATGGCGATGAAAGGCGCTGTCGGCGCGCTCAGCATCCGCTCGCGGCAGAAAAGCTCGATGTCGCCGACGATCTCGACGCCTGAGCCGCGCGCCAGTTCCACCGTCCAATGCGGCTTGGGATGCGTCAGCGGCACACCAGGCGACAGCACGAAGGCCGAGAATTTCGCCCAGTCGGCGCCGCGCAAATCAGCGGTCGCGATACCGGCAATGGCGGCCTTGGCCACACTGTCGGGATTGTCGTCCCAGGCCAGCACGTCCGCGCCGCCCTCGATCAGCGCGCGCGCCGTCGCGATCCCCGAGCCACCAAGCCCGAAGAGCGAAACGCGCTTGCCTGAAAAGGATGCGGCGGGGATCAAAGGGCTTCCTATCTCAGCTTGAGGGTCGACAGGCCGACCAGCGCCAGGATGACGGCGATGATCCAGAAGCGGATCACCACCTGGCTTTCGGTCCAGCCGAGCTTTTCGAAATGATGGTGGATCGGCGCCATCAGGAACACCCGCTTGCCGGTCATCTTGAAGTAGCCGACCTGGATGATGACGGACAGGATTTCGACGACGAACAATCCGCCGACGATGACCAGCACGATCTCATGCTTGGTGGCGACCGCGACGGTGCCGATCAGGCCGCCCATGGCCAGCGATCCGGTGTCGCCCATGAAGATCGCCGCCGGCGGCGCGTTGAACCAGAGGAAGCCGAGGCCAGCGCCGATGACCGCGCCGAGCACGACCGCCAGTTCACCGGTGCCGGGCACGAAATGGATCTGCAGATATTCGGCGAACACGGCGTTGCCGGAGAGATAGGCGATGACGCCGAAGGAGGCAGCCGCGATCATGATCGGCACGATCGCCAGGCCGTCAAGGCCGTCGGTCAGGTTCACCGCATTGCCGGCGCCGACGATGACGAAGCAGGAGAACGGAATGAAGAACCAGCCGAGATTGACGATGAATTCCTTGGCGAAGGGAAAAGTCAGCGACGACGAGAACGGCGCCTGGCCATTGTGCATGATCACCCAGGCGGCGATGCCGGCGATGACGAATTCCAGCGCCAGCCGTGCCTTGCCGGAAAAGCCGAGATGCGACTGCTTGGTGACCTTCAGATAGTCGTCGTAAAAGCCGATCGAGCCGAAGCCCAGCGTCACCAGCAGCACCACCCAGACATAGATGCTCGACAGGTTCGCCCACAAAAGCGACGAGCCGATGATGCCCGACAGGATCATCAGCCCGCCCATGGTCGGCGTACCGGCCTTCTTGAAATGTGTCTGCGGCCCGTCGGCGCGGATCGGCTGGCCCTTGCCTTGCCGCAGCCGCAGCGAATTGATGATGGTCGGTCCAAAGATGAAGACGATCAGCGCCGACGTGATCAGCGCGCCACCGGTGCGGAAGGTGATGTAGCGGAAGACATTGAAGACCGAGACCTTGTCCGCAAAATCGACGAGCAGTGTGAACATGCGCTTTCGTCCCCCGACCTAGGTCTGTTTTCTGGCTGTCGATTCAGCCGGGAACTTGCCCAGCAGCGCATCGACCAGTTTTGCAAAACCGATGCCCTTCGACGATTTGATCATCACCACGTCACCCGGCTTGAGCGCGGCAAGCAGCACCGGCTTCAGCTCCTCGACACCGGCGCGGTATTCCGTCTTGATGTCAGCCGGCAGCGCTTCGGCCAGCGCCCGCATTTCCGGGCCGCCAAGAAAAACGGTCTGCGTGCCCGTGCCGACGATGAGATCGGCAAGGGCCGCATGCAGCTTGGTCGAATGGTCGCCGAGTTCGAGCATGTCGCCGAGCACGGCGATGCGGCGGCCCTCGCCCGTCACCGGCGTCGCGTTGAGCAACGCCATCGCAGCAGCCATCGATGCCGGATTGGCGTTGTAGCTTTCGTCGATCAGCGTGATCAGTCCACCGGGGTGGCTCGAAGTCGAACCACCGGGATGGCGCAGCACATGGCGCTTGCCGCGCCCGCGCTCGGCGGAGAGATCGGCCAGTGCTGAAGCAACCTTGTCGAGATCGGCGCCGACCAGATGCGCCGCACCCAGCACCGCCAGCACGTTCTGCACCATATGGCGACCGGGCGCGCCGATCCGCGCCGTCACTTCGTGGCCGCCGATCCTGGCGGTGATGTCGGAATGATCGGCATGCAGTTCGCATTTGGTGAGCTTGAAGGTAGAGCGCGCATTCTCGCCGAAGCCGTAGACGTGCTCGACACCGGCGGCATGGGCCATCTTGTCGAGCAGCTTGAATCGGGCATCGTCGCGGTTGAGGACGGCGGCCCCCTCGGGCTCCAACCCCTCGAAAATCTCGGCCTTGGCCTTGGCGATCTCGTCCAGATTACGGAAAAAGCCGAGATGCGCCGCCGCGATCATGGTGACGATGGCGACATGCGGCCTCACCATCTTGACCAGCGGACGGATCTCGTCGGGATGGTTCATGCCGATTTCAAACACGGCATAGTCGCAATCATCAGGCATCCGCGCCAAGGTCAGCGGCACGCCCCAGTGATTGTTGAAGGACTGCGCCGAGGCATGCACCTTGCCTACGGCTTGCAGCACATGGCGCAGCGCTTCCTTGGTGGTGGTCTTGCCGGCCGAACCGGTCACAGCGATGATTTTCGCGCTCGAGCGGGCGCGCGATGCAACTCCAAGCTTTTCCAGCGCGACCAGCACGTCCTCGACGACGATGATCGGCGCTGTCAGCCGGCCGAGCGACGGCAGCTTGCCTTCGGCCACCACCAGCACGCCAGCGCCAGCCTTGATGGCGGCGGTTGCGAAGTCATGGCCGTCCATCGCCTCGCCCTTGATGGCGAAGAAGGCGTCGCCCGGCTGCAGGCTGCGGCTGTCGATCGAAATGCCTGAAATGCCATCCGGCATCGGCCCGAGCGGCCGCCCGTCCATGGCGGCAACCAGCGCTTCGGAGGTCCACAGCAAGCTCATGCTGCGCGCTCCGTGAGTGCCGCGCGGACTTCCTCATGATCGGAGAAATGCAAGGTCTCGGAGCCGATCGTCTGGCCTTCCTCGTGGCCCTTACCGGCCACGATCAGCGTGTCGCCGGCATGCAGCATGGCGACCGCTTCGTGGATCGCCTGGCGCCGGTCGCCGATCTCGATGGCACCTGGAGCAGCGGCCAAAATAGCGGCACGGATCGTTTCCGGCACTTCGGAGCGCGGATTGTCGTCGGTGACGATGACGACATCGGCAAGCCGCGTCGCGATTTCGCCCATGATCGGCCTTTTTCCCCGGTCGCGGTCGCCGCCGCAGCCGAACACGACGATGACGCGGCCGGTGGTGAACGGCCGCACCGAAGCCAGCACGTTTTCCAGCGCGTCCGGCTTGTGGGCATAGTCGACATAGACCGGCGCGCCATTGCCGGTGGTGCCGACGAGGTCGAGCCGGCCCGGCGCGCCCTTCAGTTTCTCCAACGCCATTAAGGCCTTGGCGACAGGTGTTCCCGTGGAAATGGCAAGACCCGCCGAAACCAGCGCATTCGAAATCTGGAAATCACCGGCCAGCGGCAGGTCGATCTCGTAGAGCACGCCGTCGGCCTCGACTTCGGCCCGCTGGCGGTGGCGTTCGTGCTCGACCCGTTTCAGCCTGAGGAAGTCGCCATGGCGGCCGACCGTCAGCACATTGAGCCCGGCAGCCTTTGCGGCCACGGTCGTCGGCGCCGACCATGGATCGTCGGCGAAGATCACGGCCGGCGCGCCCTTCGGCAGCAACGTGTCGAACAGGCGCAATTTGGCGCGGTGATAATCCTCGATGGTCGGATGATAATCCATATGGTCGCGGCCGAGATTGGTGAAGCCGCCGGCGGCCAGCTTCACGCCGTCGAGGCGGCGCTGGTCGAGCCCATGGCTGGAGGCTTCCATCGAGGCGTGGGTGACGCCGGCATCGGCCAATTCCTGCAGCAATTGATGCAGGGCGACCGGATCGGGTGTCGTCAGCGAACCATAGTCGTTGCGCCCAGGCGCCACCACGCCGGTGGTGCCGATCGAAGCGGCGGCATAACCGGCTTGCTCCCAGATCTGCCTGGTGAAGGCTGCGACCGAGGTCTTGCCGCTGGTGCCGGTCACCGCGACCATGATCTCAGGCTGCTTGCCGAAATAGCGTGCCGCACTCTGCGCCAGCGCCAGGCGCGGATCGTCGACCGCCAGCACCGGAACCGGGAGCCCGGCAATGGTGCTGCCCTTGCCCGCCACGATCGCGGCCGCACCGCGCGCGGCGGCATCTTCGGCATAAACGGCACCGTCGGCCTTGGTTCCGGCGAGCGCAAAAAAGACAACGCCCGCTTTTACCTGGCGGGAATCCGAAGAAATCCCTGTAACCTCCAGATCGACGGAAGCTATTCCCTCGACGGGCAGGATACCGGCTAGATCTCTGAGCTTCATCGAGTCCCGTTCACCGCAACAAAATAGCGCGCTGTTGCCGGCGCGCCCTAAGAATCACTGATAGGAAACCAGCGTTGCACCATTTTCATGGCTGAAATCTGGCTTCACGCCAAGCATGGCAGCTGAACGCCTGATGATATTGCCGGCCATAACCCCAGCATTCGCAGCCGCGACATCCGTCATGCCGGGCTTTTCCGGGTGCGGGGCATCGGCAATGGTAAACACCAGATACTGCGGATCGTCCATCGGGAAGGCGGCGACGAAGGTGTTGAAATTCAAGTCCTTCGAGTAGCGGCCATTGATGACCTTCTCGGCGGTTCCGGTCTTGCCGCCAACGCGGTAGCCGGGGACTCTGGCGTTTCTGGCAGAGCCCTTTTCGGCATTGAGCGAATAGAGGTAGCGCATGCCTTCGACGGTCTTTTCGCTCACCACTCTCTTGGCGGTGGCCATCGCTTCCGCCTGCGTCCGCACCAGAAAGGTGGGGTTCATCAGGAAGCCGCCATTCATCAACGCCGCGCAGCCCACAGCCGCTTGCAGCGGCGTCGTCGACACGCCATGGCCGAAGGCGATGGTGAATGAATTGACCTGTTTCCAGACCTTCGGTTCAGTCGGACGGGCAGTCTCCGGCAATTCGGTCTGCATCCTGTCCAGAATGCCAAGGCGATGCAGGAATTCGCGATGCCCCTCGATGCCGACCATCTCGGCTTCCCTGGCCGACCCGATGTTGGACGAGTAGAGGAACACCTCCGGCAACGACAGCACACGGTTCTTGCCGTGGAAATCGTGAATGGCCTGATGGCCGACCCGGATTGGATGCGAAGCATCGAAGCGGCTCGCCATCGTCGCTTTGCCGGAATCGAGCGCCATGGCTGAGGTGAAGCTCTTGAAGGTCGAACCCATCTCGTAGAGGCCCGCCGACATGCGATTCAGCCGGTCCTTGTCTTGTGCGTTGTAGGGATTGTTCGGATCAAAATCCGGCACCGAGGCCATGGCCACCACTTCGCCGGTCTTGACGTTGAGCACAACGGCGCCGGTGCCCATGGCACGATAGCGCTCCAGGCCGGCGGCGATCTCGTCGCGCACGACATGCTGCACGCGCAGATCGATCGAAAGCTTTACCGGCTTGAGATCCTTGGCAATGGCAAGGCCCGACGCCTGCAGGTCGCTCAGCCCCTGCTCGTCGACATATTTCTCCATGCCGGAGATGCCCTGGTTGTCGATGTTGGTGAGCCCGACAATGTAGGACGAGGTCTCGCCGCTCGGATAGAAGCGGCGCTTTTCGGTGCGGAAGCCGAAACCGGGAATGCCGAGCTGCATGATGTCGGACTGTTGCTTGGGCGTCAGCTGCCGCTGCAGCCAGACGAAACCGGCGCCGCTCTTCAGCTTATGGTAGGTCTGCTCATAGTCGATGTCCGGAAGCACCGTCGACAGCTTCTCGATCGCCTCGTCGGCGTCGACAATCCGGCGTGGTTCTGCAAACAGCGACGCCGTCTTGATGTCCGTGGCCAACACTTCGCCGTTGCGGTCGACGATGTCGGGCCGCGATGCCGTCACCCGGCTCTGCGGACCGCCCGACATATCGGGGGTCTGGAAGCCGAGATAGACCAGCCGCCCTGATATGGTCGAGAAGATGCCGAAGAACACCGCCATCGTCATGACGATGCGCGTCCTGCCCTTGCCGCCGGTCGCCTTGCGGGCGCCCTCGACCACGATCGATCCATCTTCACTCGTCCTGGCGCGACGTTTCAGCAGTTTACCGATCATTGGGCGATGCCTCCGGTCACCACGGGATCCCTGCCGTCCGACGGCGCCTTGCCGCCCGAACTATCAGCCATGCCGCCCTGGCGTCCCGACAAGATGTCCTGGATGTCAAGGGATTTGGCCGGCAGGTCGCCGACACCGCCGATCTGGCGGGCGCTGACCGGCTCGAGTTCGAGCTGCGACTTGTAGAGTTCGGCGAGCTTCTGCAGCCGCGACGGCTGGGTAAGCAGGCTCCAGTCGGCCTTGAGCAGGTCGATCGTGTCCTCCTCATAGCGTATCTGCGCATGGATCTTCTGCACGGCGGCCAATTGTTCCTCGGCCTCGCGCTTGGCCTTGTAGGTAAGGGCCGCGACCGCAACCATGACGGCGATCAGGACAATGTCGCTGGTACGAAACACTTAGCTACCTCTCCCCCGGCCGGTCGATACCGGGAAGCTTTGGAAGGCCGAAAATCGAAAAGTCGCTGCCGCGCGCCGGCGCCTGGGTGCGGACCGCCGCGCGTAGCCTGGCCGAACGGGCGCGCGGATTGGCCGCCACCTCGGCGTCGCCGGCCGTCACGCCGCCGCCCGCCTTGCGGAACGTCGCGGTGCGCGCATGCGCCTCGGGCAGGTGACGCGAGCCGGTCGCGACATCGGCCCGGTCGGCGATGAAACGCTTGACGATGCGGTCTTCCAGAGAATGGAAGGTGACCACGGCGAGCCGTCCGCCCGGCTTCAGAGCGCGTTCGGCCGCAAACAGGGCCTTGGCCAGTTCGCCAAGCTCGTCATTGACAAAAATGCGCAGCGCCTGGAAGACGCGCGTCGCCGGATGGATCTTGTCCTTCGGCGCCCGGCCGATATGCGTCTCGATGGCGTCGGCGAGTTCCAACGTGCGCTCGAACGGGCGCTTTTCGCGGCGCGCCTCGATCATGCGGGCAATGCGTCCGGCATGGCGCTCCTCGCCGAGGAAGCCGAAGATGCGGGCAAGATCGCCCGGCTTGAAGGAATTGACGACGTCGGCGGCGCTGAGGCCCGATTGCGCCATGCGCATGTCGAGCGGCCCGTCGGCGCGGAACGAAAACCCGCGCTCCGCCTGGTCGAGCTGCATCGAGGACACGCCGATGTCGAGCACGATCCCGTCGGCGCTCTCGACATGTTCGTCCAGCGTCGAGAACGGCGCCTGCACCAGCCGCAGCCGACCACCCGACTGCACTTCAAGATCGCGCCCGGCCGCAATGGCATCCGGATCGCGGTCGATCGCCACCACGGAGGCGCCTGTCGCCAGAATGGCCCTGGTGTAGCCGCCGGCGCCGAACGTGCCGTCGATGATGAGGTCGCCCTGCGCCGGCACCAGTGCTTCGAGCACTTCGGCAAGGAGGACCGGAATGTGGCGGGCCGATCCGCCAACGGCGTGCCCATCTACGGCGCGAGGAAGGTCATCGCCGTGGCCTGCCGTCATTCCGGTCGCTCCCCAGGCTTCGTCCCCTGCCGAAGCTGCAAAAGCCGTGCCCGCGCCTGCGCCCCATAGGCGGCAAGCCGTCCCGGCTCCCAGATCTGAAAGAAATTGCCGCGCCCGACAAAGGCCACTTCCGCCGAGATGCCGGTGTGTTCGCGAAGGAAATCGCTCATCGTGATGCGGCCGTCCTGGTCGAGTTTCAAGAAGGTTCCGTCGCCATGGCAGAAGAACGACATATCGTCCGCCGTCTGCAGGAAGGGATCCTCGAGCGCTATGCGCTGCTCGTAGCGGTCGAGCAGGTCGAGCCCGCCGACATCCATCGCCGGCAGGTCCAGGCAGCGCAGCGCATAGAGTTCCGAATAGCCGCGCTTCTGCACGACGGCACGGAAATGCGCGGGAACGGACACCCGCCCCTTCGCATCGATCCTGCTCACCGTGTTTGACAGAAACCGGTCCATTAAACGCTACAGCCGCTTGCGCCGCCGCACCCCTCTGCATCTTGTCGCACGCGCCGCCGCAGCGCGTTCCCTGCCCCGTATCAGCCTCGTCCGCACAGGCAAAAACCAGCAAACGCGCAGCCGCCGCGGCTGCCCGATTGGCGTACGCTTTACCCTGACACGGAACGAAGGCTTTGATGTCTGGATGGGATATCATGGGGCACTATGGGCGTCAACGGGAATAGGCTTCACAAACACGCGCGCCCCGACCAAAGAGAGCAGCCGTGACGACACGTCTCGTCTTTATGGTCTATTAAGCCTAACGAAGCGTTTAGAGCCGCCTGGCCCAACCGGACGCGCCTTGCCGCGAGCCGCTGCCGGGCATAGCGTCTCGCCACATCCAGCCGGTCACCAACAGGGTCTGAAATTCGATGTCTGAAACAGCAAAGTCACGCGCTGCAGCGCTTCCTCACCTGCGTCGCAGCGGGCTTGCCATGGGCGATTCCATTCCCCTGCCGCTGACCATGGCCGCCATCTTTCATGCGCCCGGCGACGCCACCGGCTTCAACCAGTACGGGCGATTCAGCAACCCGACCTGGGACGCGGTCGAGCATATGCTGGCCCATCTGGAGGACGCGCCCTGCGTCGCATTCCCTTCCGGAATGGCGGCAATCTCGGCGGCGTTTTTTGCCGTGCTCAAGGCCGGCGACCGTATCCTGCTGCCATCGGACGGCTATCACACGACACGAGCGCTGGCCGAGCGCTTCCTCAAGCCGCTCGGCATCACCTATGATGCCAGGCCGACTTCGACCTTCCTCGATGGCGGCTTCGATGGCTATCGGCTGGCATTTGTCGAAACCCCTGCCAATCCGGGGCTGGATATCTGCGATATCGCCGCCGTTGCCGATGCTGTCCACAAAGCCGGCGCGATCCTTGTGGTCGACAACACGACCATGACCCCTCTCGGCCAACGACCGCTCGACCACGGCGCCGACATCGTCGTTGCCGCCGACACCAAGGCACCCAATGGCCATTCCGACGTGCTGTTCGGCCATGTCGCCAGTCGCAATGCCGATATCATCGCCGCCGTGACCGGCTGGCGCGAAGTTTCCGGCAGCATTCCCGGTCCGTTCGAAGCCTGGCTGGTGCACCGCGGCCTGGAGACACTGGATGTGCGCTTCGATCGCATGTGTTCCTCGGCGGAAGTCATCGCGCGGCGACTGCAGGGCCACAAGGCAATCAGCGGCCTGCGTTATCCCGGGCTTGAAGGCGACCCGTCGCACAACCTAGCCCGCGCCCAGATGGAGCGCTTCGGCTTTCTCATCTCTTTCGAACTCGCCTCGGAAGACAAAGCCGAGGACTTCATCAACAATTGTGCCCTGATGCAGGCCGCGACATCCTTCGGCGGCGTCCACACCTCCGCCGAGCGGCGCCTGAAGCGAGGCGATGCGGTCTCCGCCGGTTTCGTCCGCCTCTCGGTCGGCTGCGAGCCGGTGGAAGAGCTCTGGAAAGCGATCGAGACGTCGCTGGACGGGATCAGCGGCTCCCGGCTCGGATGAACGGCCGGACAGGCTTGAATCAACAGGCGCGCCCGAGGGCGCAACCTGCTGATTTCAAGAGATTTCTGTTGATATCGGGGGAGAGAAATTGCCAGCTGGCCTGTAAGCCGGGTTCTGTATGGCCCTCGTCCCTTGCGAGGCGAGAACGTGGCGGCCATTCATCTTGGGCGCATGTTGCCATGCGCCTCACGCAACCTACCCGGACGGTGAGCCGGAAACAGCCCTCGAGGGTTTCCCCTCGCACCGTCCCTATTCGGTCTTGCTCCCGGTGGGGTTTACCGTGCCGCTCCTGTTGCCAGTCGCGCGGTGGGCTCTTACCCCACCCTTTCACCCTTGCCCCGAATCCGGCAAGCCGGATCGTGGCGGTTTGCTTTCTGTGGCACTTTCCCTGGGGTCGCCCCCGCCGGCCATTAACCGGCACCGTGTTTCCATGGAGCCCGGACTTTCCTCACCCACGACCTTTCGGCGTTTGCGGGTGCGGCCGCCCAGCCAGCTGGCAGAGCGTATAAAGGGGTTCACGCCCGAAAACGCAAACGAAAAAGCTGACTTATGCGGGCGATCCAAGCGCAGCCATCTGCACCTTGACCTTGCCGCAATAGGCTGCCGACACGGGGTTCATCCGCGTTGCGGCGTGCCCGGCATTGTATTTCAGAATGGTGCCGCAGGTCGTGCCGCCACCGAGGCTCCGTGCCATGGCAAGGTATTTCATGCCGTATTTGATGTTGGTGTCGGGATCGAACAGGCCCTTGGCGGAGCCGCTATAGCCCATCATCCGAGCCGTGGCCGGCTTGATCTGCATCAGGCCGATCTCGCCGGCGCTGCCGACGATGTTGGGCCGGTAGTTGCTCTCGATCTTGATGACCGCCGAGGCGAGCGACACGGGCACGCCTTCGATCGCCGCATAGCGGGCAACGATTGCGGAATACTGGCCGCTGCTCGCCACCGCGGCCGTCGACTCCGCCGCGTTCCTGAGGCCGATCGATGCCGTTCTCGTCATGTCGACGGTCTTGCGGCCGCGCTTCGTCTGCCTTTTGGCGATGGACTTCTTCGGTTTGGACCAGCTTGCCTTTTCCGCTTTGGCGGAAGCCCGCTTCGTCTCCGCTTTGGCGGATGCCTGCTTTGTCGCCTTGGCGTCGTGGCCTGCCTTGCCGCTTTTTGCGGATACCACGGGAAACCCTTGATCGGCCCGCGGGCTGAATGACGCTGCATGCGCCGCACTGAAGGCAAAAGTCATTACGCCGGCAGCAAGAGCTGCCGTTAAAACGGTAAATTTCTGCATGTGATCCTGTTCTGTCTGAACCGCGCGAAGATGTTCACGCAGCAACGCCTAACCAACGTCGGAACAACCCGGGGGGGCTTGGGGTCCGACATCTACACGTCAGCCGTTTGACGCCCGAATTGGTGTCAAACAAGGCCAGGCAAGTCACTTTGAGTGACAGCCTGTAACTTAAGGATTGGAAAGAATTGCTTGGGAGAGGTCTCCCGGGGATTAGCGCTTCACGGAAGCAAGCAGCCTTTGCAGCGTCCGCAGCGTCGAGCCGTCGGCAACGCCGTCCACCTTGCGCGGCCGGAAATGCCGTTGGAAGGCTTCGACCACCGCCTCCGTCTGCCGGTCGAAAACGCCGGATATTTCAACGCCATAGCCGTAGAGCGCCAGCATCGACTGCAACGCTTCGATATCGCCGCCGGTGTCGCCGGTTGTCAGAGTAGCGCCTCGCCTGACGGGGGCGGCCGTAACGAGATGGCCGACACCGGCCTCGAATAGCGCCCGCCACGGAAACTTCTCGCCGGGATCGATTTTGCGCCCCGGCGCAACATCGGAATGCGCGAGTACCCGCTCGGCGGCGATCGAATGCCGACCGGCGATCCCCCGGCACAGCCCGATCACGGCATCGATCTGCCGCCGGGGAAAACCGGGATAGCCCAGCGAATGCCCCGGATTGACGATCTCGATGCCGACGGAACAGGAATTGATGTCGGCGCATCCGAACCACGAACTCTTGCCGGCGTGCCAGGCGCGGTCGCTTTCCCTGACCATCTGCACGATATGGCCATTCTCGTGGACCAGATAATGCGACGAGACCTCGCTGGCCGGATCGCAAAGCCAGGCCTCGGCCCCGGCGCCGGTCGCCATGCCTGTGTAGTGCAGCACGATCATGTCGGGCCTGGGTGTTGTCTCGCGCCGCGGGCCGAAATTCGGCGATACCCTGACTTCGGCACGTGGCTCGTCGGGCAGAAAGCCGCTCATGCGTGGCGCAGGCCCCGCTCGATCATCTCGTAGGCGGCATTGATCGCCGCCACCCTGGTGGTCGCGATCTTGATGAATTCCTGAGGCAGGCCGCGCGCGATCAGCCGATCCGGATGATTGTCGGAAACCAGCTTGCGATAGCGTTTCCTGACCTCTTCGAACGGCTTGCCGCGCTCGATGCCCAGCACGACATAGGGATCCCCGGCGCCGAGATTGACGTGCCGGGCCATGATGGCTTCGTAATGCGCTTCGTCGATGCGGAAAATCTCGGCGATGCGGTGCAGGAAATGGCCTTCGCGCTCGTGCACCAGCCCGTCGGCCTTGGCAATGTGGAACAGACCGTCGAGTATGTCTTCAAGCATCACGCAGTTGGAATGCCCCGAACCGCACATCTGGGCCATCCGCTCGGCATAGGTTTCGAAACCGGCCACGTCGCGCTGGGCGAGATCGAACAGCCGCGCCACATTGCGCGTCTCCTTCGGCGGCACTTCGAATATCTCCTGGAAGGCGCGCACCTCGTCCTGGGTGACGATGCCATCGGCCTTGGCCATCTTGGCCGACAGCGCGATCATCGCCACCGAAAAGGCGACACGCCGGCGCAAATCCGCATCGCCGGAGAAAACCGTGCGCACAGCCTCGACAACGTCGACGACACCCGACGAGGTTGAGGATGAAACGCGGGTGATGAACTCGCCGAGGCGATCCCAAATCGACATGGCCTGCTTCTTAGAGCCACCGCTCCCTCCTATCAAGCCGGGACAGTGCCGCAGGCTTTGCGCGACAAATCGATCCGGCGCGCGAGAGGGATTGGCCCACGGCGCTCGGACGACATGAGAAAGGCCGGCGCGAGCCGACCTTCCTCATTCATCACAAGAAGTACTGCTTGCTCACTACTGCGCGGGCGCAGGAGCTGGTGTTGCCGGAGCCGGCTCGGCGGGCTTCTCGGGTGTGATGCTCTTCGTGGTCGAATTATCCGTTGCCGGAGGCGTCGCGGCCGGCGGCGTGGCTTCCGGGGTGGCCGGCTTCATCGGTTCCTCGGCGGCCGGCGGGTTGGTGCTCTGGGTGGTGGTGTTGTCCGTACCGCTGTCACTGCAGGCGGCGACGCCAAGCAAGGCCAAACCGGAAACGGACGCGAGAATGAGCTTTTTCATTTGTCTCTCCTTCAACACACGCTCACGTTGCCGTGAGCGGTCGAAGGACAAATGCGTCAGCCGGCCATGAGTTTCGTAACGTTGCGTTTCCGCATGTAACATCGTCTGGTTCATTTGCGATTGCCGCTCAGGCCGTAGCGAACTAACAGCATGTGCCGAAACACCGATCGAACAGAAGAGCGCCAGGGGCTGTCATGACCGAAAAATGGGATTTCTGGATCGACCGCGGCGGCACATTCACCGATATCATCGGCCGAGATCCGGAAGGCGGGCTGCACCCGCGCAAGCTTCTCTCCGAAAATCCCGAAGCCTATAACGATGCCGCCATCCAGGGCATTCGCGACCTTCTTGGCTTGTCGGCCGGCGACACGATCCCGAGCGGCCTAATCGGCGACATCAAGATGGGCACCACGGTCGCCACCAATGCGCTGCTGGAGCGCAAGGGCGACCGCGTGCTTTTGCTCATCACCAAGGGCTTCCGCGATGCGCTGAAGATCGCCTACCAGGCGCGCCCGGACATCTTCGCCAAGGAGATCATCCTTCCCGAACAGCTCTACGAGCGCGTCATCGAAATCAACGAGCGTGTGCGCGCCGATGGCTGCGTCGAACAATTGCTCGATATCGCCGCCTGCCGGCCGGCGATCGAACAGGCCAGGGCCGATGGCATCGATGCGGTCGCCATCGTCTTCATGCACGCCTGGAAATACCCCGACCACGAGAAGGCCGTGGCGAAAGTCTGCCGCAAACTCGGTTTCAGCCAGGTCTCGGTCAGCCATGAGGTCTCGCCGCTGATCAAGCTGGTCGGCCGCGGCGACACCGCGGTGGTCGACGCCTATTTGTCGCCGATCCTGTCGCGCTATGTGCAAAGGGTGGCGGGAGAGTTGGGTGCGGCGCCAAGCTCCCCCCTTGTGGGGGAGAGCGATCAATTTCCCCGCCTGATGTTCATGATGTCCTCGGGCGGTCTCACCGCCGCCGACATGTTCCAGGGCAAGGACGCACTGCTGTCAGGACCAGCCGGCGGCGTCGTCGGCATGGTCGAGACGGCCAGGCTCGCCGGCTTCGACAAGGTCATCGGTTTCGACATGGGCGGCACCTCGACCGACGTCGCTCACTATGACGGCGAATATGAGCGCGCCTTCGACACCGAGGTCGCCGGCGTGCGCATCCGCGCGCCGATGATGCGCATCCATACCGTCGCCGCCGGCGGCGGCTCGATCCTGCACTACGAGGCCAGCCGCTTCCGGGCCGGGCCGGATTCGGCTGGCGCCAATCCCGGCCCGGCAGCCTACCGGCGCGGCGGCCCGCTCGCCGTCACCGACGCCAATGTGATGCTGGGCAAGCTGCAGCCCGATTTCTTCCCGGCCATTTTCGGACCCGGCCAGGACCAGACGCTCGACGTCGAGACGGTACGGGCAAAATTCGCCGCACTCGCCGCCGAAATCGGCGACGGCCGGTCGCCCGAGACTGTCGCCGAGGGCTTCGTCACCATCGCCGTCGAAAACATGGCCAATGCCATCAAGAAGATCTCCGTGCAGCGCGGCTACGACGTCACCGAATATCTTTTGAACTGTTTTGGCGGCGCCGGCGGCCAGCACGCTTGCCTGGTCGCCGATGCGCTCGGCATGGAAGCGGTGCTGATCCATCCCTTCTCAGGTCTTCTGTCGGCCTATGGCATCGGCCTGTCCTCGGTCTTTGCCTCGCGCCAGCAGGCGCTGCTGAAACCGCTTGCCGAAGAGTCCAGAACGGAGATCGGCAACCTCATTGCCATCTTGAGAAAAGCCGTTGTCGCAGAACTCGCGGCGCAAGGCATCGGCGAGGATACGGTCGCCACGAAGCCGGTGCTGCACATTCGCTACGATGGCACCGACACGACACTGCCGGTGAATTTCGAGGCGGATTCGATTTTCCAGGCCAGGCGCGATTTTGAAATCGCCCACAAGGCGCAGTTCGGTTTCGTCTATGACGACAAGCCGATGATCGTCGAGACCGTCGGCGTCGAAGGCACCGACACTGGCGGCACTGGGCGCGACGAAACTGAATCGCGAACCGAAGACCTTGCCGTAAGCCCTTCACAGACCCGCGAAATCTTCACCGAGGGAGAGTGGCGCACTTCACCCATCTTCCGCCGCGAGGCGCTGAAGCCGGGAAACAGGGTTGCGGGACCTGCCTTGATTATCGAGCCGAACCAGACAATCGTCATCGAGCCGGGCTGGCTGGCCGAAATCACCGCCAGGAACCATGTGCTCCTGCGCCGCGTCGAGAAAAAGCGCCGGCAGGCAGCGCTCGGCACCGAGGCCGATCCGGTCATGCTGGAGGTCTTCAACAACCTCTTCATGTCGATCGCCGAGCAGATGGGCGTCACGCTGCAGAACACCGCCTATTCCGTCAACATTAAGGAACGGCTGGATTTTTCCTGCGCCGTCTTCGACCGGACCGGCGCGCTGGTCGCCAATGCGCCGCACATGCCGGTACATCTCGGCTCGATGGACCGCTCGGTCGAAACCATCATCCGGCTGAATTCCGGCGACATCCACCCCGGCGACGTCTTTGCCCTCAACGCACCCTATAATGGCGGCACGCATCTGCCGGACATCACTGTCGTGACGCCGGTCTTCGATGATGCCAAGGAAAGAATCCTGTTCTGGGCCGCCTCGCGCGGCCATCATGCCGATATCGGTGGCACGGCACCCGGCTCGATGACGCCGCTCGCCACCACGGTCGACGAGGAAGGCGTGCTGTTCGACAATTTCCGCATCGTCGACCGTGGCCGCTTCCGCGAGAAGGAGCTGGAAACGCTGCTCACCGATCACCGCTACCCGGCCCGCAATCCGCACCAGAACATCGCCGACCTCAAGGCGCAGATCGCCGCCAACGAGAAGGGCGTAGCCGAACTGCGCAAGATGGTCGCCCATTTCGGCCTCGATGTCGTCGAGGCCTATATGGGCCATGTCCAGGACAATGCCGCCGAAAGCGTGCGCCGCGTGCTGGAGCGGCTGCCGGATAGTTCTGAGTACGAATACCCGACCGACACCGGCCAGATCATCAAGGTGAAGATCACGGTCGACCGGCAAAAGCGCGAGGCGACGGTAGACTTCACCGGCACCTCGCCGGTGATGAAGAACAATTTCAACGCGCCCGAGCCGGTGGCCCGCGCCGCCGTGCTCTACGCCTTCCGCGTCATGGTCGAGGATATGATCCCGATGAATGCCGGGTGCCTGCGGCCCATCAACATCATCATTCCCGATGGCTGCATGCTGAAACCCGCCTACCCCGCCGCCGTCGTCGCCGGCAATGTCGAGACCTCGCAGCATGTCACCAACGCGCTGTTCGGCGCCATGGGCGCCATGGCCAACGCCCAAGGCACGATGAACAACCTGACCTTCGGCAACAAGACGTATCAATATTACGAGACGATCTGCTCCGGCTCGCCGGCCGGCCAGATGAACTCCGGCCGCGGCTTTGCCGGCACCTCCGGCGTCCACACCCACATGACCAATTCGCGCCTCACCGATCCCGAAGTGCTGGAGCTGCGATTCCCCGTGCTGCTCGAGGATTTCCACATTCGGGAAAATTCCGGCGGCAAGGGCAGATGGAGCGCCGGCGACGGCACCAAACGCACCATCCGCTTCCTCGAAAAGATGGAATGCGCGATCCTGTCCTCGCACCGCAACCGTCCTCCCAAGGGGCTGGACGGAGGCGGCGATGGCGAGGTCGGCTCGACCAAGATCCGCCGCAAGGACGGCACGATCGACCTGCTAAAAGCCTGCGACCAGACCGTGCTGCAGGCAGGAGACGCCGTCATCCTGACGACGCCGACGCCGGGGGGATTTGGCAAGCCGTAAGAAGAGGCGTCAACAGGCTGTCACCGGCCTGTCATGACCCTGAGTTACCCGCTTGCCGCAAAGCAAATGGGGAATCATCTTGCCATGACGGACGTTTCCGCAGATCTGGTTTTTCGCCGCGGCAAGGAAGTTGGAAAGGCCGTCTATCAGAACCGCCCGCTGTCGAAGGCCGGCATTTCGGAGCGGCTGTTCGCCTTCCTGTTCTCCGGCCTCGTCTATCCGCAGATCTGGGAAGACCCCGATGTCGACATGGAGGCGATGCAGCTTGGCCAGGGCCACCGTGTCGTCACCATCGCCTCCGGCGGCTGCAACATCCTGGCCTACCTCACGCGCTCGCCGGCCCGGGTCGACGCCGTCGACCTCAACACCGCGCACATCGCGCTGAACCGCATGAAGCTGGAGGCGGTGCGCCATTTGCCATCGCAGGGCGACCTGTTCCGCTTCTTCGGCGCCGCCGACACCAGCCACAATTCGAGAGCGTATGACCGTTTCATCGCGCCGCATCTCGATCCTGTCAGCCGTCACTACTGGGAGCGCCGCAACTGGCGCGGCCGCCGTCGCATCACTGTGTTCGACCGCAATTTCTACCAGACCGGCCTGCTCGGCCTGTTCATCGCCATGGGCCATCGCACGGGAAAATTCTTCGGCGTCGACCCAGCCGGCATCATGCAGGCCAGGAACATCGGCGAGCAGCGCCGCTTCTTCAACGAGGAGTTGGCGCCGGTCTTCGACAACAAGCTTTTGAGATGGGCGACGTCGCGCAAGGCTTCACTGTTCGGCCTCGGCATTCCACCGGCGCAGTACGATTCGCTGATCACTTCTGGCGACGGCACCATGGCCAGCGTGCTGAAAGCCCGGCTGGAAAAACTCGCTTGCGATTTTCCGCTGGAGAATAACTACTTCGCCTGGCAAGCCTTTGCCCGCCGCTATCCGAACCCCGGCGAGGCCGCCCTGCCCGCCTATCTCGAAAAGCAGAATTACGAGACCATCCGCGGCAATGTCGGCCGCGTCGCCATCCACCATGCCAATCTGATCGAGTTTCTCGCCGGCAAGGATGCAGGCGCGGTCGACCGCTTCGTCCTGCTCGACGCACAGGACTGGATGACCGACGATCAGCTCAACGCGCTGTGGGCGGAAATCACCCGCACGGCTTCGGCCGGCGCCCGCGTCATCTTCCGCACCGCCGCCGAGCCCAGCCTGCTGCCGGGTCGCGTCTCCAGTTCGCTGCTCGACCAATGGGACTATCAGGACCAGGCTTCGCGGGAATTTTCGGCCCGCGACCGCTCGGCCATCTATGGCGGCTTCCATCTCTATGTGAAGCGCGCGGCATGAGCACCAGCGAGCTGCCGGCCAGCCCCGAATTCAAGGCCAATCATGCCGAACTGATGGACGGCGTCTACCGCTGGCAGCGCCACATCTACGACCTGACCCGCAAATACTACCTGCTCGGCCGCGACCGGCTGATATCAGGCCTCGACGTGCCTGTCGGTGGCACCGTGCTTGAACTCGGCTGCGGCACCGGGCGCAACATCATTCTGGCTGCCCGCCGCTATCCCCATGCGCGCTTTTTCGGCCTCGATATTTCGGCCGAAATGCTGGAGACGGCCGGAAAGGCGATCGACCGCGAGGGCCTGTCCGGTCGCGTCATATTGGCTAGGGGCGATGCCACCGATTTCGATGCCCGTGCACTCTTCGATGTCGAACGCTTCGACCGTGTCTTCGTGTCCTATTCGCTGTCGATGATCCCCGGCTGGGAAAAAACAGTATCGGCGGCACTTGCCGCCCTGTCGCCGAACGGTTCGCTGCACATCGTCGATTTCGGCCAGCAGGAAGGGCTGCCCGGCTGGTTCCGTGCGCTGCTGCGCGGCTGGCTGAAAAAATTCCACGTCGCGCCGCGTGAATCGTTGCGCGAAGTGCTGGAATCGGAATCTCGGCGAACCGGCGCAAGCTTCCGTTTCCGCACGCTTTATCGCGGCTATGCCTGGCTGGCGGTTATCGGGCCGCGCAGCTAGCCAAGGTGAAACCGCCATTTGCAGGCCGACCTCACCTGAATGTCAATGCACCTTAATGCAGCGCCTTCATCAGCGCCCCCACCATCGTCTGCGGCCGATAGCCAAGCTTGGCAGGCGTCAGCCCCAGCCGCACCACCACCAACTGCTCCGAGGGAATGATGGCAACCGTCTGCCCGTCATGGCCTTCCATCCAGTACGTGTCCTTGGGCAGGCCTGCCGCGACGCCGGCGCCGGGGTTTTCCTCATCGCCCGGGGCCTCGATCCACAATTGGCCCTTGCCGTAGACTTTCGAGGCGGATGCCGGCTCGCGCATCCAGTCGACGAAACCGGTCGGCAGGATCTGGTTGCCGTTCCACACCCCGCCTTGCAGCAGGAACTGGCCGAAGCGCGCCCAGTCATGCGCGGTCGCGTAGAGATAGGACGAGCCGACGAAGGTGCCCTGCTCGTCCGTTTCAAGCACCGCGCTGTGCATGCCGAGCGGCTCGAATAGCGCCGTGCGCGGCCACGTCAGCGCCCTGGCCTTGTCGCCGACCGCGTCCTGCCAGAGGCGCGACAGCATCACCGCCGTGCCGCTCGAATAGGAAAACTGTTTGCCGACCTCTGCAGCCAGCGGCTTGGATTCGGCAAAGCCCGCCATGTCAGGTTCGAGATAGAGCATGCGCGTGACGTCGGCGACGTCGCCATAATCCTCGTTGAACTCCAGCCCGCTCGACATCGCCATCATGTCGGCAAGGCTGATCGCGGCGCGGCCGTCCGCCTTCCACGGGGCAAACAGGTTTTTGTTGTCGAAAGCCATCTTGCCGTCCTTGACCAACGTACCGACGATGGCGGCATTCACCGTTTTGGTCATCGACCAGCCGAGCAGCGGCGTCCTGGCGGAAAAGCCATCGCCGTAGCGCTCGGCGACGACACGGCCATTCTTGACCACCACCACCGCGCGCATGCCGGTGCCGATCAGCGCCGCATCGTCCAGCAGCTTGGCAACAACCGGATCCTGTGATGCCTCGACCCGTTCGCCTTCCGGCCACAGGTCGCCCATGGTGACTGCGGACGGCTCCGCTTGGATCGCGGTCCGCCGCACCTTTCCTACGTCGCCGTCCGGAACCGAAGCGCAGCCAAGCCCGTCGCGGGCTACGGCGACGCTCTTGCCGAGGAAACCGAACAGGCCGGCAGACACCGTTCCCCTGTTCTTGTCCACCGAAACCCGCATTAACCGCAGCAGGGGATGCCCGGGTGCCTGCACGTCGACGGCCAGCACCTCATTGGGATCGCGGCCGGCGATAAAAACGTTCGAACAGACGATCTTGGCCGAGTAGCCCGAGCCAACCCTGATCAACTCCGGTGGCGCGATATAAAGCCAGGCAAAAAGTGCTGCGATCACTAGGACGATCAGGCCAAGCAGCCATTTGACGATCTTGACCACGATCCGCATTTATTTCCTCCGGGCCCTGCGCGACCCTTATGTCATCGATTTGCCGCCATTGCTTCCGCAAATCACAATGCTTGTCGAGCGTCATCAACGGATTATCAACCATGATCGGCGATCACAGGATATGCTGAGCGATGCTGTGGGGCGATCGTTCGGAGGGGGCCCGATCACAAAGCAGGCCAACAGTGTAAAGACCCATCAGCGACCGGCTGAATCCGGCTCGGGAATTGCGATGCGCCGTCTTGCGGGCCTGATCATGCTAGCGCTGCTTGGTGCTTGCTCGACCGTCGACGATCTCTCGCCGCTGTCGCCATCCGCTTCGAGCAGCCCGACGGTTGCCGTGCGCGCGCCGCGCTTTGCCGACTCCAAGCCGCATGAATGGGAGAGCGGCGCGCCGTGGAACTATGCCGTCCACGGCACCGATGTTTCCAAATACCAGACCTCGGTCGACTGGCCGGCTGCCAGGGCCAGCGGCATCTCCTTCGCCTTCATCAAGGCGACCGAGGGCGGCGACCGTTTCGACGAGTATTTCAGCGAGCATTGGGCGCGCACGAAGGCCAACGGGATTCCGCGAGCCGCCTATCATTTCTATTATTTCTGCACCCCGGCTGCCGTTCAGGCGCGCTGGTTCATCCGCAACGTCCCCGTCGATCGCTCGGCGATGCCGCCGGTCCTCGACATGGAATGGAACCCGCAATCGCCGACCTGCAGGCTGCGTCCCGACGCCGCTACGGTGCGCGCGGAGATGACCACCTTCCTCGAAATCGTCGAACGCCATTACGGCAAGAAGCCGATCATCTACACTTCCGTCGACTTCTTCGACGACAACGGGCTGTCAGGGTTCCGCGGCTATCCCTACTGGCTGCGTTCCGTCGCCGGCCATCCGCGTGAGAAATACGGCAGCCACCCCTTCACCTTCTGGCAGTACACCGGAACCGGCATCGTTCCCGGCATGACCGGCAAGTCCGACATCAACGTCTTCAACGGCAGCGAAGCCGCCTGGAACAAATGGCTGCGGCAGAACACCCGTTGACGTCAGGTTCAACGGCAGCACTGCCCTACATCAAATCACTCCAGCAGAGAAGCTGCCGCAGAACACCGTTGACACCGGGCCTGCCGCCTGCTTTTCGACACAGCCAGCGGGAAAGAGTGCAACCGCCGGTAATTCAGGGCGTTGGGCTTCCCGGGGGGGAGCACAACAAATGACCCCCTGTTCGTTTCGAAAGGAAGCTGATGCGACTGCGTTCCAAAGTCCTCGCGGCTGCGCTGACCCTGTGCGCCACGGCCTTGCCGGCGATGGCGCAGGAATGCGGCGGCGACTTCGAATCCTGGAAGCAGGGCGTCGCCGCGGAAGCCAAGGCGGCCGGCGTAGGTGCAGTGGGTCTCGACGCCCTTGAAGCGGCAACCTTAGATGACAAGGTGTTGGCGCGCGACCGCGCCCAGGGCGTCTTCACCCAAACCTTTGTCGAGTTTTCCAACCGGATGATCTCGGCCTATCGCCTGAAGCAAGGTGCGGCGAACATGAAGAAATACGCGGATGTCTTCGCCCGCGCCGACCAGCAGTTCGGCGTCCAGGCGCCGATCATCGCCGCCTTCTGGGCGCTGGAGACCGATTTCGGCGCCGTGCAGGGCGACTTCCACACGCTGAGCGCCCTGGTGACGCTTTCCCATGATTGCCGCCGGCCGCAGCTCTTCCGGCAACAGCTGGTGCCGCTTCTGGAACTGATCGATCGCGGCGTGCTGCCGGCCGATGTCAGGGGCGCCTGGGCCGGCGAGATCGGCCAGACGCAGATCCTGCCCTCCGACTATCTGGCACGCGGCGTCGACGGCGACGGCGACGGCAAGATCGACCTGCGCGGCAGCGTGCCTGATGTGATCATGACCACTGCCAACAAGGTGCTGTCGCGCGGCTGGAAACGCGACCAGCCCTGGATCCAGGAAGTCCGCGTGCCCGAAGACATGCCGTGGGATCAGACCGGTCGCACCAACAAGCTGCCGCTGTCGCAGTGGGCGCAATGGGGCGTCACCTACCCCAGCGGCGCGCCGCTGGTCGATAACGGCCTGAAAGCAGGCCTCGCGCTGCCGATGGGCCGCAAGGGGCCAGCCTTCCTCACCTACGACAATTTCGACGTTTATCTCGAATGGAATCAGTCCTTCACCTATGCGCTGACGGCAGCCAACCTTGCCGCACGGCTGGCAGGCGCGCCGCCGCTGGACCCGCGCAATCCCGAGACCGGTCTCAACAATGAGCAGATGAAGGCGTTGCAGACCAAGCTGGAAGCCAAGGGCTACGATGTCGGCACCGTCGACGGCATTTTGGGTACCAACACCCGCGAGGCGATCCGCAAGGAGCAGACGCGGCTAGGTTTGCCGGTGGATGGCTGGCCGACGCCGGAGCTTTTGGGAAAATTATAGGGCAGTAGGGCAAATTAGCCCGAAGCAGTGACTGCCGCCACCCCTATTCCCCTATTCCCCTATTCCCCTATTCCCCTATTCCCCTATTCCCCTATTCCCCTATTCCCCTATTCCCCTATTCCCCTATTCCCCTATTCCCCTATTCCCCTATTCCCCTATTCCCCTACTGCCCTATTCCCCTCAATCCGCCATCGTCTCCAAACTGGCAAAACCCTGTGGCGCGTCGCCCTCGTCGAACGGCGTCGTCACCTCGACGAAGGTGTCGGGATAGAAGCCGTTGAAGCGGGTCCTCAGCGACAGCGAATACGCGCCGATATGGCCGATCTCGATCCAGTCGCCGGTATCGACCGTTTCCGGCAGCCAGAACGGCCGCGACAGGATGTCGACGGAATCGCAGGTCGCACCGCAGACCTTGAACGGCACGATGTTCTTCTCCTCGCCATTGCGCGAGCGGATCGCCGGGTCGGGAATGAAGCGCGCCGGCAGCGTGATCTTGCCGGTCCATGAATCCGACAGCGATGCCCAGATGCCGTCATTGATGTAGAGCCGCTTGCCCTTGCGCAGCAACACCCGCACGATCAGCGACAGGCAGCGCGCCACGATCACCCGGCCGGGCTCAGCCACCAGCGGCATCTGGTCGAACTGATACTCCTTCAGATCGCCCGACAGCCGCGACATGATCTGGCCAAGCGACGGCATCTCGATCTGCTTGCGGTTGGGGTCGTGGCCGTATTCGGCGGGGAAACCGCCGCCGACATCGAGCCCGGCAATATCGAAGGTCAGCCGGTTGCGCACCCAGTCGGCGGAAGCCAGCGCCCGCTCATAGGTGTCGGGATCCTCGATCTGGCTGCCGACATGGAAGCACAGGCCGACCTTGTAGCCGGTGCGGTTCAGCCGCTCCGCGAGCTCGACGGCATAGGCCGGCCCGGCGCCGAACTTCTTCGACAGTTCGTAGGCGGCATGCCCCTTGGTCTGCACCCGCACGAACACGCTGATCGAGCCCGGATCGATGTCGAGAGCCCGCACCACGCGGGTCAGCTTGGTGATCTCGTCCTCATGATCGAGCGAAATGACGCGGATGGCGTATTTCTCCAGCGCCAGCTTGATGTCCGACTGCGCCTTGACCGGGTGCATGTAGAGCATCTCGGCATCGGGGGAAACGGCACGCACGGCGGCGAACTCGCCCGGCGAAGCGACGTCGAAAGCCTTGACGCCGGCTTCGACCAGCGTCTTCAGCACGATCTGCTCGCCATTGGTCTTGACCGCATAGGCGGTCTTGCCGGGGAACATGCCCATGAACTGCCTGGCATCCGCCATCAGCACTTGCGGGCGGAAGCAATAGACCGGATCGTCCGGACGAAGCGCCAGTGCCGCCTCGCGGGCATTCTCGAATCGCTGCATGGACGAATCCTCACTTCGGCTGCGCACAATTAATCCAAGCTAGCGGCTAATGAAAACAATTCTGTGTCTCGTGCGGCTGACGCTGGGGCGCTAGGTCTTTGCCAGCAACGCTTGCCAGCGATCAGGTTTCGGGTGGCTCTTGTCACTGAGTCCGATATGGCTTCTGCCTGACTGACTGGCATTCAGGCCGTCTGGGAGGGCGACTCACATGACAATAGCCGCGACATCAGCACCGCGCGGGCCGATGGTGCTCAAGGACTGGGGGCAGCTCCTGCTGCTCGGCGCGATCTGGGGCGGCTCGTTCTTCTTTGCCCGCATCGCGGTGGCGGAACTTCATCCGCTGGTGCTGGTGCTGTTTCGCGTCGCCATCGCGGCGATCGCGCTGCAGATCTATCTCGGTCTGCGTGGCCCGTCCTTCCGCCTCGCCCTTCCCCATGCCGGCCTGTTCTTCCTGCTGGCGCTCACCAACAACGTCGTGCCCTTTTCGCTGATCTTCGCCGGCCAGACGGAGCTTGGCGCCGGCGTCGCCTCGGTGCTCAACGCCACGACGCCGTTCTGGACGCTGATCCTCGCCAATGCGCTGACATCGGACGAAAAGCTCTCCTGGAACAAGCTCGCCGGCATTGCGCTCGGCATCGCCGGTACGGCCGTCATGATCGGCCCCGGCCTGCTTGCCGGGCTCGGCGGCCCCGTCTGGGCCAAATTCGCGCTGATCGGCGCTTCGCTGTCCTATGGCATTGCGCTGATGGTCGCCCGCCGCTTCAGGGGCGTGCCCTCGCCGGTCGTCGCCACCGGGCAGTTGACCGCTTCGACCATCATCATGATCCCGATCGTGCTCTTCACCTACGGCCCATCCGGCCTGTTCTCGGCCTCGCCGCCGGTCTGGGCGGCGGTGCTGGCGCTGGCACTTCTGTCCACAGCCGTCGCCTACATCCTCTATTTCAACCTCGTCGCCTCGGCGGGCGCTACCAACGCCTCGCTGGTCACGCTTGTCGTGCCGGCCAGCGCCATGCTGCTCGGCTTCCTGTTCCTAGGCGAGCGGCTGGAGCTGTTCGAAATCGGCGGGGTGGTGCTGATCGCGCTCGGCCTCATCACCATCGACGGGCGCGTCCTTGGAAGACGTTAGCGCGTCCTTTGAACCCCCACATCGCCGCGAAAGTCGAATTCGACTTTCGCGGCGGTAGCGCTGCCATGACACGGCAGCGACACGAGCCGGCCACATTTTATTCACAGGTCTGAAGTCGGTATTTGCCTAGGAGTTTCAAAGCCTAACGGCAAAAGACATGTCGCGGATTTCACAATCACGTCGCAATGCAGCACATTTTCCGCTTGCCTGTGGCACAAATGAACCTAGACTCCATGACATAGCTCTTTAAGAGGAGGCTATGTCATGGGACTTACGAGGCCTATCAACGCATTGATGATCTGTGCTGCGTTCGCCTTTATCGGAGCCCTCATTATGGGCTTCCTTCCCTGACCGCCAAAGCGGGGAAGACCAGCACCCAAATAGTCCAACCAATTCAAAAGGCCGGGTTTTTCCCGGCCTTTTGTTGTTGAGCCCGACCTCATGCCGCGGCTGATCCGGCGGCCGCCGCCTCGTGCGAGCGAATACCGATCATATGGCAGATGGCAAAGACCAGATCGGCGCGGTTCATGGTGTAGAAGTGGAAATCGCCGACACCGCGCTCGACCAGGTCCATGACCTGTTCGGCTGCCACCGCCGATGCCACCAGCGCATGCGTCTGCGGGTCCTTGTCGAGGCCTTCGAAACGCTCCGCCAGCCAGCCGGGCACATGCGCGCCCGCCCTCGCTGAAAAGTTCGCGACCTGCTTGAAACTGTGAACCGGCTGGATACCCGGCACGATCGGGATGTAGATGCCGGCGCGGCGGACGCGCTCGACATAGCGCTCGTAGAGATCGTTGTCGAAGAAGAACTGGGTGATCGCCCGCGTCGCGCCATTGTCGACCTTGCGCTTCAGCATCTCGATGTCGGTGGCGAAATCGGGGCTTTGCGGATGCTTTTCCGGGTAAGCCGCGACGGAGATGTCGAAATCCGCGATCGTCTTGAGCCCGGCGACCAGTTCCGCGCCATTCTCGTAGCCACCGGGATGCGGCCGGTAGGGCTCGCCGACTCCGGAGGCCGGGTCGCCGCGCAGCGCCACGAACCGGTTGATGCCGATCGATTTGTAATCCTGGATGACCGCATCGACCTCGTCGCGCGTTGCCCCGACGCAGGTCAGATGCGCCGCTGCAGGAATACCGGTTTCCGTCAAGATGCGCTTTACAGTGCGCGCGGTGCGCTCCCGTGTCGAGCCGCCGGCGCCGTAGGTCACCGAGACGAATTTCGGCTTCAGCGGCTCCAGCCTTGTGACCGTCTCCCACAGCCTCGCTTCCATCTCGTCCGTCTTCGGCGGGAAGAATTCGAAGGAAACCCTGACCTTGTCGCCGATGTCGGGGCGGCGGGAAAAGCGGAACTGGTTCATGCGATTTCCCCCATCGAGTTCGCTTTGGCCTGCCTTGTGTCGTTGGAAGGATCGGCAATCAGCAGGCGCCGATCGCGGCCGAGCCAGAGTTTCACGGTGAGCCTCGCCTCATTGCCACCGCGCGGCTCGAACTCCTGGGCATCTTCGAGATCGAGGCCGGCTTCCGAAAACCAGTCGGCGATCTGCCGGTCGGAAAAGCCGAGCCGCATATGCGCATGCTCCTCGCGCAGGAATTCCAGCGCATGCGGCGCGAAATCGACGATGACCAGGCGTCCTGCCGGACGCAAAAGCCGAGCCGCCTCGTGGATGGCGCGGGCGGGATCGTCGAGATAGTGCAGCACCTGATGGATGGTGACGAGATCGAAGGCATCGCGCTCGACCGGCGGCGCGAAGATGTCGCCCTGCCGAACCTGCGCGTTCGAAACGCCGGCCTTGTCGAGATTGGCGCGCGCCACGGTCAGCATCTCGCGCGACATGTCGATGCCGACACCGCGCCGATAGAGCGGCGAGAAGATTTCGAGCAGCCGCCCGGTGCCGGTGCCGAGATCGAGCATCGACTGGAACGGCCGCTTGCCGACCAGTTTCAGCATTGCGGCTTCGACGGCGCGGTCCGGCACATGAAGCGAGCGGATATGGTCCCAGCTTGCCGCATTCACGGAAAAATACTCGACCGCCCGGTCCTGCCGCTTGCGCTTGACCGAGGCCAGGCGCTCAAGATCGCGCTCGACCTGCGGATCGGCGCCGCGAATGCCGGAAACCAGGCCCATGACGAAGTCACGCGCGGAATCCGCATCCGACAGGCGGAAGAAGGCCCAGGACCCTTCCTGGTAGCGGCCGATCAGCCCTGCCTCCAGAAGCAGCTTCAGGTGCCGCGAAACGCGCGGCTGCGACTGGCCGAGAATTTCGGTAAGATCGGAAACGGTGAGGTCACCGCGCGACAGAAGTGCCAGTATGCGCAATCGGCTGGATTCGGCCGCCGCCTTTAACGTATCCACCATAGTGTCGAGCGAGACATGCATCAGCGTATTCTCTTTGAAAAGATATAAACATATGTTTATGTCAGTTTTCGAAACCTTGCAAGCGCTATGTCGCTTCCGGACAAGAAAATGCCGCTTGTGTGGCGTTTTAAGAGACATGGGCCATGACTGGACCGCGTGAGATGTTCGAAGCCCGCGAAGGCGAGCAGAGGCTGGAAAACGATCCCGCCCTGATGCCGCCGGATGACGGCATCGTCTTCATCGGCTGCATTGCCTCGCCGTGGACGACGCGCGAAACCTGCCCGAAGAACATGCGCGCCGCGCGCGAGACCGGGCAGAAGGCAGTGCTGACCATCGACGCGCCCTACCGAAATGGCTTACGGGGGCTGGAGCGCGCCAGCCACGTCATCATCCTGTCCTGGCTGCATCACGCGCCGCGGGACCTGATTGTGCAGAAACCACGCCATGCGGCCGAAGCAAAAGGCGTATTTTCGCTGCGCTCCCCTGCCCGCCCCAACCCAATCGGGCTGCATGTGGCCAGGCTCGTCGGGCTCGACCAGAACACCGGCCGCATCGATCTCGACGCCATCGACGTGCTCGACGGCACTCCGGTCATCGACATAAAACCCTATTTCGCCTCGACCGACGCTATACCGGAGGCGACCATCGAAGGGCGCGACGAGCCCGGGGGTCGGCGATGACGGCGCCCACCGGTCGCCGCCGCGCCATCGCCAAGGCGCTGACAGCACTTCTGCCGCTGGCACCCTATGCCGACATGGAGAAGATCCGCGGCGACGCCGGCGCGGTCCACATGAAGACCTTACCACCAGGCATCGCCGTATGGTTGGCGACGATTGCCCATATCCGCCACATGCACACAGATTACGAGAAACTGCTGAGCGAAGGCTACGACCGCGACTCGGCGCGTTTCTTCGTCATCGAGCAGACCAACGTCGTGCTCACCCGCTGGCGCGCGACGCGCCTGCTCGACGCGGATGACGAGGAGGAATGACCAGGGCTACTTCCGCTTAAGCACTGCGACCGCATTATAGGGCTGGCCATCGGCCTGGCCGATCCAGGTCCAGGACAGATTTTCCTTGAAAAACCTGACGGTGATGTTGCCGCCGTCGATGCATTTGTCCTGACCGTAGGTGATGCTCTCGTGGTATTCCGCCGAAATGCCGTCACTGGACGTCTGTGACAGCGATCCGCCGCAACCGAGTGACGGATAGTCGATCGACGCGCTGCCATCGTTGATGGTCATGGCGATCGGCCAGTCGGCCCCGGCGTCACCCGCCGGGCTTTGATGGCCGCTGCCGACCCAGGTGCCGCTCAGCGACGGAACGTTCACCGCACAAGGCAGGTTCTGGAAGATCGGTGTCAATTCGCTGCCGGTTTTCTCGCAGCGATAGGTCTGCCCGCCCTGGCACAATTCCTCGCCTTCGCGCGCGCACTGGGCGCTGGCTTCGCCCGCGGCGGCGAACATCGTCATGGCTGCTATGACGGCCCCAAGCCTGCCCATCTTCCCCCTCCCGTTCAGAGCGCGCAATCTAAGGCAATTCCGATCCAATGTATCGGCGAGATCGTCATCGAGGCCGAACAGCACCGGGCGGGTGGCTCTATGCGTTCTGCCCTGCGCCGATAGCCTGCTGACTCGCCTTGCGTGACAGGAGGCCCCGATGAGCCACACGGCGACGACACAGGACGAGAAGCAACTGCCCGTGGTTGGCGACCACCATGTCGACCCGCATTTCTACCCCGACGGCATCGCCTTTCTCGACGGCCAATACCTGCCGATGTCGCAGGCCAAGATCTCGGTGCTGGACTGGGGTTTTCTGCATTCCGACGCAACCTACGACACCGTGCATGTCTGGAACGGCCGCTTCTTCCGCCTCGATTTGCATCTCGACCGCTTCCTCGGCGGGCTGGAAAAGCTGCGCATGACCATTCCCTTCGACCGCGACGGCGTGACCGAAATCCTGCACAATTGCGTGGCGCTGTCCGGTCATCGCGCCGCCTATGTCGAGATGCTGTGCACGCGCGGCGCCTCGCCGACCTTCAGCCGCGACCCGCGCCAGGCGGTCAACCGCTTCATGGCCTTCGCCGTGCCGTTCGGCTCGGTCGCCAACGCCGAGCAGCTGCAGCGCGGCCTGCGCGTCGCCATCAGCGACAAGATGCGTATTCCGCCGGCCTCGATCGACCCGGCGATCAAGAATTACCACTGGCTCGATCTGGTGCGCGGCCTCTACGATGCCTATGACCGCGGTGCAGAGACCGCGTTGCTCCTCGACTTCAACGGCAATGTCGCCGAAGGCCCGGGCTTCAACGTCTTCTGCGTCAAGGACGGCAAACTATCGACGCCGGCCACCGGCGTGCTGCCCGGCGTCACCCGCCGCACCGTCTTCGATCTCTGTGCAGAAGAAGGCCTTGCCGCCACGGCGACCGATGTCAGCGTCACCGCATTGCGCGAGGCCGACGAGGTGTTCATCACCTCCACTGCGGGCGGCATCATGCCGGTGACGGAGATCGACGGCGCGGCGATCGCCAATGGCAAGGTCGGACCGATCACCAGCCGGCTGATGGCGCGCTACTGGCAAAAGCACGATGACCCGGCCTGGTCGTCTCAGGTGAATTATCCCCGATAATTCAGGCGTCTTTGTCAAAAGATTCCCGTCGCCTCTGGAAAATCAGAGGATCGACCGTATATGCCCGAAAGCGGAGAAGCCTCCGCTTTCATCCAAAATCACGCCCGCAGGGGCAAGGACTCCAAGATCATGACAAACAAGGTTTGGTTCATCACCGGATCGTCGAAAGGCTTTGGCCGCGTCTGGGCCGAGGCCGCACTCGCGCGTGGCGACAGCGTCGCGGCCACCGCCCGCGATGCCGGCACGCTCGCCGATCTCGTCGAGAAATACGGCGACAGGGTTGCCGCGATAAAGCTCGACGTCACCGACAAGAAAGCCGTCGATGCCGCTGTCGCCGAGGCGCACAAGCGTTTTGGCCGGCTCGACGTCGTCATCAACAATGCCGGCTACGGCCATTTCGGCGCCATCGAGGAGGTCAGCGAACAGGAAGCTCGCGACCAGATCGAAACCAATGTCTTCGGCGCTCTGTGGGTCACTCAGGCCGCACTGCCGATCATGCGGGCACAGCGTTCCGGCCACATCATCCAGATCTCGTCGATCGGCGGCGTCAATGCCTTTGCCTCGCTCGGCCTCTACCACGCCTCGAAATGGGCGCTGGAGGCCTTCAGCCAGTCGCTCAGCATCGAGGTCGCGGAATTCGGCATCCATGTGACGCTGGTCGAGCCGGGCGGTTTCTCCACCGACTGGGCCGGGCCGTCGGCCAAGGTGTCCCAGCCGATCGAGGCCTATGCGCCCGCCCGTGCCAAGATGGCCGAGCGCCGCGCCAATTCGGTCGCCGGCGATCCAGACGCCACCGGGCCGGCCATGCTGGCCATTGTCGACGCCGCCGAGCCGCCGCTGCGGGTATTCTTCGGCGATGGCGGCCTGCCGATGATCAAGCAGGAATACGCCAACCGCATTGCCACCTGGGAGAAGTGGGACGACGTTTCCATCATGGCGCAAGGCGTGAAGAAGAACCGCAAGGGCTGAAGTCCAGCGCTTTTGCTGCGCCGCTCCATGGGCGGCGTAGCCGGCCCTCAGGCTTGATAAATCCACTGCTCCGGCACGCGCAGCGATATCTCTTCGCCTGCCCTAACCGTGCCTGGCTTCTCTACCCAGGCGACAATGCCGCGCAGCCGCTTCGCCGCTTTCGGGAACAGCAGCGCGCCGGCTTCGACGTCGGCCATTCCGGCGTTTTCGGCGATCGACCGGCCGGCGATGCGGCACGGGCCATTCTGCGCGTCGACCTTGACTGTCACGCCGCCCTTGAAGAACAGCAGCGTGCCGGACGGCAGCATGGAGAGGTTCGGCACCCCTTCCATCACCAGATTGGCGCCGATCCATTCCGGCTTGATCTCGGCCAGGCCCATGCGCTCGGCGACAACCGCCAGCTCGTCCGCTGCCACGATGGACAATTGCCGCTCGTTGCGCATTTCAGTGCCGCGCGGATACCAGGGCTCGCGCCCGCCCGAGCGCCGCGTCGGTCCAGCATGGAAATCGCCTGATATGCCGTCGAAACCCAGCCGCAATTCGTCCACCGGGCGCGTCTGAAAATGGTCCGCCGACGCCACGTAAAGCGCTGCCGCCCTGGCGGCAAGCTTTCGCGCGGCGATGATTTCAACCGGCTTTTCAGCCTCGGGGAAGAGATCCGGCATGGCGTTCTTTCTATTCGTCATCCAGCGAATTAGCCGGGCGCGCTTCGCGGCGTCCAGTCGAAAGTGCTGATCGTCCGATCAACAGCACCGATAGGATCGCGATCACGCTTTTCTTACCTGTCATCGATCTCGCACCGCATTGCCGGCGCGCGGTGCCGGTTTCATAGTGACGTCCAGACGGTTTGCGGAGGCTGATCATGCGACCTGTGACGGCAATCACGTTGCTTTGGTTGATCTGGGCAGGAAGCTGGGCCGTCGCCGCTTTGTGGTCCGACCCTGCCCAGAAGCGCGCCGGGTTCAAGGCGGTGGCCCGCTATCGGGGTCTCTGGGTAGCCGGCGCGGTGCTGCTGTTCATTCCGGCGCACGGCTATGAAGGCCGGCTCAGGCTGTGGATGCCTGATCTCCCCGAAGCCTGGATCTGTGTCGCCCTGATCGCCATCGGCATCGCCTTTGCCTGGTGGGCGCGCCTGCATCTTGGCAGGCTGTGGTCGGGCACCATCACCGCCAAGGCCGGGCACCGTGTCGTCAACACCGGCCCGTATGGCCTTGTCCGGCATCCGATCTACACCGGATTGCTGCTGGCGATCCTCGCCACCATGGCAGCCAAGGGCACCATCTGCGCCTATGATGACTATGCCGCGCGCGTTCCGATGCTGGTGCCGTTCGCACCAGCATGACGCGGCAGCCTCAAAGCATCCGCAACAGCGCGCCGCCTATCGAATAGCCCGCGCCGAAGGCGCAGATCAGACCGAAATCGCCCGGCTTCATATCGGCGTGGTTCTCCGACAGCGCGACGATGGCTCCGGCGCCCGCCGTGTTGCCCAGCCGCTCCAGCACCATTGGCGCGCGGTCGTGATCGACCTCGTGGCCGAACGACAGCTTCAGGATCATCGCATTCATACGCGCATTGGCCTGATGCAGCCAGAAGCGCCTGATCGCCTGCGGCGTCAGCCCGTGCTCGGCGAGGAATTCGACGATGAATTTCTGCCCGGCGACGGTGACTTCCTTGAACACCTTGTTGCCGACCTGCTTGATCAGATTGCCTTCCAGATTGATCATGTAAGGATCATCCTGGGCGGTGCGGGTATGGTAGCCCAGATTGGTGCGGATGTTGTTCGACATCTGCGTCCAGATGCGCGTGTCGAGCACCTCGAAGCGCCCCGGCCGCTTGTCGCCCTTGGCCAGGCCTTCGACCACCATCGACACCGAAGCGTCGCCGAAAATGAAATGCGTCTGCCGGTCGCGGAAATTGAGATGGCCGGTGATGATCTCGGGCGTCGTCACCAGAATGCGCTTGTGCGCGCCGGACCGCACCAAATTGACGGCGATGTGCAAGGCCGCCGCCGCCGAAGAACAGCCGAGCCCCATGTCGAAGCCTGCGCCCTTGGTGCCCAGCGCCTCCTGCATTTCGATGGCAATCGCCGGATAGGGCCGCTGGTGATGCGAGGCCGAGCAGATCACCAGGTCTATATCCGACGGCTGTAGCCCCGCATGCTCGAGAGCCTTCTTCGCCGAGGCGATGCCGAACTCGGCTTCGAGCGACAGCGCATCGTCGGGCCGAGCCGGAATGCGCGGCGACATGCGGGTCGGATCGAGAATGCCTTCGCGCTCGATCACATGACGGGTGCGCACGCCCGAAGCGTGGACGATGAAGTCGCTATCCGATTTCGCCAGCGGCGGCTCGTCGGTGCCCAGGCGGCGCGCATTCTCCGCGTCGACCCAGGCATTGAAGCTGGCCACCAGCTCTTCATTGGTGATTGTGGGTTCGGGAATTTCAACGCCGATGCCGCTGATGATGACGCGATGCATGTCCAGTCCGTCCCATCCGCAGGCGTTGCGGGCTTCATGTGGGCGCCGGAACGCTCCGGCGCAACAGTTTTCTCACCGCGGCGGTTTACGCCGGCTTAAACCAAAGGTTTAGGCCGGACTGGTCCTCGTGCAACATGGATAATCAGGCCCGCTTGGCAACGATGAAGATGCGTGGAAAGCGCAAAAGCACCTTGCCGCTAGCCGTCTTCGGATAGGCCTTGGCGATCTTGGCCGTGTAGCTTTCGAGGAACATCGCCCGTTCGTCGGAATCCAGCGGATCGAGGAACGGCTTCAGGCCCGTCGACTTCACCCATTCGACGATCGCCTGCGCGTCGGCAAGCGGGTGGTTGTAGATGGTATGCCAGATATCCAGCCGATCACTGAGCGGCGACAGGAGGTCATAGTAGGACGACACCGGCGGCAACGGCCCGCGTGCCGCGCCCTTGAACTTTTCGGCAAACGGCATTTCGGCGGCGGTCTCGCGCATCAGGCGGTGCGAGTCTTCGCCCATATTGTCGGGCATCTGGACGGCAAGCGCGCCGCCTGGCGCGAGGAAACCCATCAGCCGCTGGAAGACTGCGGGATGCTCGGGCAGCCACTGGAACACCGCATTGGCAAAAATCACGTCGACCGGCTCCGCCGGCTGCCATTTGGAGGCATCGGCCAGATCAAAGGTGACCTCGGGCAAGCGAGCCCGCGCCTTCTCGATCATGTCGGGCGAAGTGTCGAAGCCGCTCACCTCAGCATCCGGCCAGCGCTCGACAAGCAGTTCGGTCGAGTTGCCAGGCCCGCAGCCGATGTCGACGACCCGGCGTGGAAAGTCGACGGGCACCTGCGCCACAAGATCCCGCGCGGGCCGCGTGCGCTCGTCTTCGAATTTCAGATATTGGGCGGCGGACCAATCAGCCATTTGAGCTCCTCATGCCGGTTGAGATCGCCGCCCGGAAAACCCCTTACCGCGTCAGCCTCTTGTAGGTCATGCGGTGCGGGTTGACGGCATCTGGCCCGAGGCGGCGGATCTTGTCCTGCTCGTAATCCTCGAAATTGCCCTCGAACCATTCGACATGGCTGTCGCCCTCGAAGGCGAGGATATGCGTCGCCAGGCGGTCGAGGAACATGCGATCGTGGGAGATGATGACCGCGCAGCCACCGAAATTTTCCAGCGCGTCTTCGAGCGCGGCCAGCGTTTCGGTGTCGAGATCGTTGGTCGGTTCGTCGAGCAGCAGCACATTGCCGCCGGTCTTCAACATCTTGGCCAAATGCACGCGGTTGCGCTGGCCGCCGGAGAGGTTGCCGACCTTCTGCTGCTGGTCGCCGCCACGGAAGTTGAACGAAGCGCAATAGGCGCGCGTGTTGGCCTCGAACTTGCCGAGCTTGACCACTTCTGCGCCGCCGGAAATCTCTTCCCACACCGTCTTCGACGGATCGAGAGCATCGCGGCTCTGGTCGACATAGCCGAGCTTCACCGTTTCGCCGACGCGCACAGAACCCGCATCCGGCTTTTCCTGGCCGGTGATCATGCGGAACAGCGTCGTCTTGCCGGCGCCGTTCGGGCCGATGACGCCGACGATGCCGCCGGGCGGCAGCTTGAATTCCAGGCCGTCGATGAGCAGCGTGTCACCAAAGCCCTTCGACAGGCCTTCCGCCTCGATCACGACATTGCCGAGCCGCTCGCCGTGCGGGATGACGATCTGCGTATCGCTCGGACGCCGCTTGTCGGCTGCATCCAAAAGATCCTGGAACGCCTGGATACGCGCCTTGGATTTGGTCTGGCGGGCCTTCGGGCTCGACTGGATCCATTCGCGCTCGCGGCCGATGGCGCGCTGGCGGGCATCGTCCTCGCGGCCTTCCTGCTTGAGCCGCTTGGCCTTGGCTTCGAGGTACTTGGTGTAGTTGCCCTCATAGGGAATGCCGCGGCCGCGATCGAGTTCGAGGATCCAGCCGGTGACGTTGTCGAGGAAGTAGCGATCGTGGGTGATGATCATCACGGCGCCCGGATAGGCACGCAGATGCTTTTCCAGCCATGCCGTGGTTTCGGCGTCGAGATGGTTGGTCGGTTCGTCGAGCAGCAGAAGGTCGGGCTGGCGCAGCAAAAGCTGGCAAAGCGCGACGCGGCGGCGCTCGCCGCCCGAAAGCTTGGTGACTTCCGAATCCTTGGGCGGGCAGCCCAGCGCTTCCATCGCCATCTCGACCTGCTGTTCGAGGTCCCACAGGTTGAGCCGATCCATCTCGTCCTGGAGCTTGGCCGACTCGTCGGCCGTCTCGTCGGAATAGTTCATCATCAATTCGTTGTAGCGCTCGATGATGGCGGTCTTGGCAGCGACGCCTTCCATGATGTTTTCGAACACGGTCTTGTCCGGATCGAGCGCCGGCTCCTGCGCCAGGTAGCCGACAGTGGCGCCTTCGGCGAGCCACGCTTCGCCGTTCCACTCCTTGTCGAGCCCAGCCATGATCTTGAGGATCGTCGACTTGCCCGAACCGTTGGGGCCGAGGATGCCGATCTTGGCGTCCGGATAGAAGGAGAGATGGACATTCTCGAGCACCTTCTTGGTGCCATAGGCCTTGTTGAGGCCGGCCATGTGATAGATGAACTGGCGTGCCACGCGCGCTTTCCCTGAAAAACCGACTGGATTTGTCGAATTGAATGGAGGTTGGCCGCTATGTAGGCGATGCGGCGGCGAACGGCAATCGCTTTTGCCAGATCAGGCCAATCACACGGACAAGTGTGGACCGCTGCTCGTGCAGTCTGGGGGCCGTTCAGCCGCCCTTACTGGAACCCGATAGCGTCGACGGTGCCGGTCGGGCAGCCTGCCTTGTTGGTCGGCACCGAAGCCAGCAGCAGGTCCTTGAGCGCGCTGTTCGGGCCGATCGGGCCGGCGAGGCCGAGGGTCAGTTCGCCGATCAGCCGCCTGCCGCTCGACGGATCGATGACGCAGGAAACGCGCACGCGGTCCCCTGCTCCCGCCCCGAAGGCAGTGTCGAAAGCGCCGCGGATCTGGTCGGCCGTCAGCTTGCCGCCGATGTTCTTGGCAAAGAGATCGCGCACCGGCGAACTGTTCACCGCGCGCATCAAATTCAGCGCGTCGGAGAAATAGTCCTGCTGGCTCTTGCCGTAGCAGGTGCCGTGCTTGATCCATTCATGCCGTTCGAGGTGGGAGGCCGTTCCAGGCATCACCTGGTCGAGTTCTGTGCGGGTGTTGGCGTCAAGATTGACCGGCGGCAGGTCTTTCCAGTGGGCCGGATTGTCGTTGGCCTTGTCACTCGCCGTCGCCTGGCAATAGAAATTGCCATTCGGCTGCGGCCACAGGCCGTGCAAGGTGAAATGCGTGGCGTCGAAATCGCCGGCACTTTGTGCCCTGCATTCGGTCTTGTTCGACTTTGTCTCGCAAAACGCCGGCTGCCAGCTCAGCGCGAAGACGTATTCGGGCTTCCCCGATGCCGCCGGCTTGCCTTGCCCGTCAGGCGCGGCCGGCACGGTCGCCGCGCTGCTGCCGGAAACATGGCCGCAGCTGACCTTCACCCAGCGGCGCTCCGGATCGGCGCCCGGCACCAGGATGAGATAATGCGTCGGCGTATCCTTGTTGCCGGCAAGCAACTGATAGCTCTGCCCGGCATCGGTCGAGACATTGCCGGGGTTCTTGCCGTTCTTGATCGCTTGCGTCGCCGGACAGGCGGCGTCGGCGACGAAGCTGCCGCTCATCTTCACGTCGGCATGCGCGGCCCCGGCCAGCGACGCCGCCAACATGGCCAATCCGAAAACGACACCGATGCGCATGGAGAATCCCCGGCTGAAGAAGTGGGCGACAGACTGAAGCTGTCTCCATGTCAGAATTGCGATATTTTGCTGACCGAACGCAAGAAACATCGTCGCGAAAAGCGGGTTTGCCGGATTGACGCATAATGTGGGCCGGCGCAAACAAAGCCAACGACGACAAAAGCAGGGGCGGGATCAGGCGGCATGTCATTCAGCCAGCAGCGCGTGGTTGCCTCGCCGACCGGTGCCGAGCTCAATCTTTTCGTCAGGCAGGCCGATGGCCGGGCACGCGCCGTCGTCCAGATCAATCACGGGCTAGCCGAGCACGCAGCGCGCTATGCCCGCTTTGCCGATTTTCTTGGCTCGCGCGGTTTCGACGTCTATGTCCACGATCATCGCGGCCACGGCGCGACCAAGGCGTCCGACGCTCCGCTCGGCAGGTTCGCCGACAGGGACGGTGCCGCCAAGGTGATCGCCGACGTCGACGTCATCCATGATCTCATCGCCCGCGAACGGCCAAACAGACCGGTCATCCTGTTTGGCCATTCGATGGGTGCGTCGGTGGCGCTGAACTACCTGTTGCGCCACTCGCCACGCGTTCACGCGGCAGCAATCTGGAACGGCAATTTCTCCCAAGGCCCGCTTGGGCAGCTTGCGCTCGGCATCCTTGCCTGGGAACGGATGCGGCTCGGCTCCGACGTGCCATCGCGCCTGCTGCCGAAACTCACCTTCCAGGCCTGGGGCAAGGCGGTGCCCAATCACCGCACAGTGTTCGACTGGCTGTCGCGCGACGAAGCGGAAGTGGCGAAATACATTGCCGATCCCTTGTGCGGCTGGGACGCTTCGGTGTCGATGTGGCGCGACGTCGTCGGTATGGCGCTGAACGGCGGCAAGGATGCCGGCTTTGCCGGTATACGGCGCGACCTGCCCGTCAGCATCGTCGGAGGCGAGAAGGATCCGGCTTCCGACTATGGCAAAGGGATCACCCATCTTGCCAATCGCATGCGCAAGATGGGCTTTTCGAATCTGGTTTCAAAGGTTTATGCCGACACCCGCCACGAAAGCCTGAACGAGGTGAATCGCGACATTATCATGGATGATTTCGCCGCCTGGGCCGACGAAGTCCTCAAAGCGTGACGGATTGGCCCATTGCAAGAGCCGTGACAGCCGTTGCAGGGCTTGATAGAGGCTCTGCTTTCGCAGCAATCGCAGTGATTGCGGCAACCACGGTGATCCATGGCTGAGCCCCCGCTGAAAGGCGTCCGCGTCGTCGAACTCGCCCGCATCCTTGCCGGGCCATGGGCCGGGCAGTTGCTTGCCGATCTCGGCGCCGATGTCATCAAGGTCGAGAGCCCCGATGGCGGCGACGACACCCGCAAATGGGGCCCGCCCTTCGTCATGGGCAAGGACGGCGAGAACCTGTCGGCCGCCTATTACCATTCCTGCAACCGCGGCAAGCGCTCCATCGCCATCGATTTCTCGACCCCGGAAGGCGCCGAGACGGTGCGCCGCCTGGTCGCCACTTCGGACGTGCTGATCGAGAACTTCAAGCTCGGCGGCCTGAAGAAATACGGCCTCGACTATGACAGCCTGCGCAAGATCAACCCGCGCCTCGTCTACTGCTCGATCACCGGCTTCGGCCAGGACGGTCCGTACGCACCGCGCGCCGGCTACGACTTTATCATCCAGGCCATGGCCGGCATGATGTCGATCACCGGCGAGGTCGGCCGCGAGCCGCAAAAAGCCGGCGTCGCCATCTCCGACATCTTCACCGGCCTTTATTCGGTCATCGCCATCCAGGCAGCACTGCGCCATGCCGAGCAGACCGGCGAAGGTCAGCATGTCGACATGGCGCTTTTCGACACCCAGATCTCGGCGCTCGGCAACCAGAATTTGAACTATCTCGTCTCCGGCAAATCGCCGGTGCAGATGGGCAATGCGCATATGAACATCGCCCCCTACGAGGTGGTGCCGGTCCGGGATGGGCACATCATCCTTGCGGTGGGCAATGACGGCCAGTTCGCCAAATTCTGCGCTGCCGTCGGGCTGGACGATCTGCCGGCCAATCCCGACTTCGCCACCAACCCCGCCCGGGTCGCCAACCGGGTCAAGCTGCGCGAGCATGTGATCGAAGCGCTGAAGATCTTCGACCGCGATCCGCTGCTGGCAAAGCTCGAAGCGGCCGGCGTGCCGGCGAGCCCGATCAACACGATCGGCCAGATGTTCGCCGACCCGCAGACGATCGCGCGCGGCATGCGGCTCGACCTGGACGACGGCCATGGCAATCTTCTGCCTTCGGTGCGCGCGCCGATGGTGATGTCGGGCACGCCGCTGGTCTATGAGCGCCCCTCGCCGCGCCTGGGCGAGCACACGCAAGAAATCCTTGCCGAACTGGAGAAGTCTGGACAATGAAGACCGGCGGACAACTCATCGTCGACGCTCTCGAAGCCAACGGCACCGACCGCATCTACTGCGTGCCCGGTGAATCCTATCTGGCGGTGCTCGACGCGCTGCACGATTCAGCGATTCGCACCATCGTCTGCCGCCAGGAAGGCGGTGCCGCCATGATGGCCGATTGCCACGGCCGCCTGACCGGCAAGCCCGGCATCTGCTTCGTCACCCGCGGCCCCGGCGCCACCAATGCCTCGGCCGGCATCCACATCGCCATGCAGGATTCGATACCCGTCATCCTGTTCATCGGCCAGGTCGCCGGCCACGCCAAGGAGCGCGAGGCTTTCCAGGAGGTGGATTACAAGAGGTTCTTCGGCGACATCGCCAAATGGGTAGTCGAGATCGACGACGCCTCGCGCATCCCAGAATTCGTCACCCGCGCCTTCGCCGTGGCGACATCGGGCCGTCCCGGCCCGGTGGTGATCTCGCTGCCCGAAGACATGCTGACCAGTGTCGTCGAGGCGCCCGTCGCCTTGCCGCACACACCGGTCGAAACGCGGGCCGGGGAAGCCGAACTCGATGCGCTTGAGAAACTGCTGGCCAAGTCCAAGCGGCCTTTCGTCATCCTTGGCGGCACGCGCTGGGACGCCGAGGCGGTTGCACAAATGCGCACGATCGCCGAGGCCTGGTCGCTGCCGGTCGGCTGTTCCTTCCGCCGCCAGATGCTGTTCGATCATCTGCATCCGAACTATGCCGGCGATGTCGGCATAGGCATCAACCCGAAGCTGGCCACAGCGATCAAGCAGGCCGACCTCGTGCTGCTGATCGGCGGCCGCATGGGCGAAATGCCCTCCTCGGACTACACGCTGCTGAAAAGCCCCTACCCGGCCCAGACACTGGTCCATGTCCATGCCGATTCCGGCGAGCTCGGCCGCGTTTACAGGCCGGCATTGGCGATCAACGCCTCGCCGTCCGCCTTCGTCGACGCTTTCGCCAAACGCAAGCCGGCCTCCGCACCCGTCTGGGCAGCCGAGACGCCAAAGCTGCATGCCGCCTATCTCGACTGGTCGACACCACCCGAAAGCGGCCCCGGCCCGGTCCAGATGGGCCCGATCATGAACTATCTCGAAAAGATGCTGCCCGACGACGCCATCCTCACCAACGGCGCCGGCAACTATGCCACCTGGGTGCATCGTTTCCATCGCTTCCGCCGCTTCGCCACTCAAGGTGCACCGACGTCAGGCTCGATGGGCTATGGCACGCCTGCGGCAGTCGCCGCCAAAGAGCTGTTTCCAGAGCGCACCGTGGTCGCTTTCGCCGGCGACGGCTGCTTCCTGATGAACGGGCAGGAATTCGCCACTGCCGTGCAATACGACCTGCCGATCGTCGTCGTCGTCGTCAACAACGGCATCTACGGCACCATCCGCATGCATCAGGAGCGCGAATATCCCGGCCGCGTGGTGGCCACCGACCTCAAGAACCCCGATTTCGCGGCTCTCGCCCGCGCCTATGGCGGCCATGGCGAAACGGTTGAGAAGACGGCGGACTTCGCCCCGGCCTTCGAACGCGCCCGCGCCAGCGGCAAGCCGGCGATCGTCGAGATCCGGCTCGACCCCGAAGCGATCACCCCGACCCGGACGATGACCCAGATCCGCGACAAGGTTTGAGAGCCGACCGGGGCAAGTCGAGTTCCTTCACGCCCCCTCTGCCCTGCCGGGCATCTCCCCCTCAAGGGGGGGAGATTGGCAGTTTCGTCGTCTCGCCCTTCTTCCAACACTGGCGATTGGCGAAACCCGAAGTACATTCGATCTCCCCCCTTGAGGGGGAGATGTCCGGCAGGACAGAGGGGGCGCTGTCCCGCCAACCTTCAACGGTCAGCTACTTCGCCTTCTCGATCTGGCCGCGGACCTCCCCATTCGGGTTCGCTTTGGTGTGGACGTTGACGTAATACTTGCCGGCCTCAAGGTCAGCCGCCTGGGCATCAGTGAGCGTCTCCGACCCCTTGATCGGGCTCTTGAGTTTTTTGAACGGGATGACAGGGTCGGCGTTTTCACCCATCGCCGCAGGGCCATGGATATGCGCGGCCGTCGCCGGTCCGCTGAGGCCGGAATATTTGACGTTCCAGTTGAGCTTCTTCTTGGTCGTGTCGAAGGTGAAAGTGGCCGTGCCCTTACCCTTCGTGGTGACGGGCGGGCTCTGCTGGCTGCCGTCTAGTGTCGCCTTGAACTTTTCCATGGCTGCCAGGGCCGGCGATGCGAACAGGAAAGCGGTCGAAATGGCCAGCGCCGACAGCGCCGGTAAGAAGGATTGGGTGCGCATGAAGAACCTCCGATTGACTGTGCACGCGTCGCGGCTCCCCGGCGCGCGCATGCGCCAACGGAACGGCCTGGCGGCACAATGTATCCAACCACACGTTTTTGTGATGACGTATAGAGATCCTAGGGGCCGTCCTGTCCGGCTTTAGCGATAGCGGTCAGACCGCCGCCAGCGCCTGCGTCAGGTCGGCGATCAGATCGTCCGGATGCTCGACGCCGATCGACAGCCTGACCGTGGTCTCCAGCACGCCGATGCGCTGGCGCACCTCGAAGGGAATGCCCGAATGGGTCATGGCCGCGGGGTGACTGGCCAGCGATTCCGTTCCGCCGAGGCTCACCGCCAGCTTGAAGATCTGCAATCCGTTGAGGAAGGCGAAAGCCGCCTTCTCCCCGCCCTTGATGTCGAAGGAGAAGGTTGATCCGGCGCCGCTGCATTGCGCCCTGTAGGCGCGGCCGGCCGGCGTATTCTCGCCCAGAAACGGCAGGTAGTGCACCTTGTCGACCTTGGCGTGGTCGCGCAGGAATTCGGCAACCAGGCGAGCATTGTCGTTGGCCCGCTCCATGCGGATCGACAGCGTCTCCAGCGAGCGGCCGAGCATCCAGCAGGAATGCGGGTCGAGCTGCGTGCCGATCGCGCCGCGCAGCGCCTTGATCGGCTTGGTGATAGCCTTGCTGCCCATGGCGGCACCTGCGATCAGGTCGGAATGGCCGCCGACATATTTGGTCAGCGAATAAACCGACACGTCGGCACCATGTTCGGTCGGCCGCTGGAACACCGGACCCAGCAATGTGTTGTCGCACACGATGATCGGCGTAGACCCTTGGCTCGCGCCGATCTCGTCGGCGATCTTGCGCATCAGCGCGAGGTCGACCAGGCTGTTGGTCGGGTTTGACGGCGTCTCGATCAGGATGATCGACACGCGGCCTTTCGCGACGGCCGCGTCGGCGGCCGTGCGCACCGCCGGCTCGTCCACGCCATCCGCGAAACCGACAGCACCGATGCCGAAACCGGAGAGCGTGCGCGTCAAAAGCGTCTCCGTGCCGCCGTAGAGTGGCTGCGAATGCAGGATGACGTCGCCCGGACGGGCATAGGCGAGCAGCGTCGTGGCGATCGCCGACATGCCCGATGAAAACAGGATACAGGCATCCGTCCCCTCATAAATCGCCAGCCGGTCCTCGACGATCTCGCTGTTGGGATGATTGAAGCGCGAATAGACCAGGCCGGAGGCGGTGCCGCTCGGCGGCTCCTTCCTGCCGGATGTGTAGTCGAAGAAGTCGCGTCCCTCCTCCGCCGACTTGAACACGAAGGTCGAGGTCAGGAACACCGGCGGCTGACGGCGCCCTCCGACAGCTGCGGATCGAAGCCATAGCTCAGCATCAGCGTCTCCGGATGGAGCTTGTGGTTGCCGATATGGGTTTTCGACGGGCGTGGCGCGGTCATGGCTTTTCCTGCCTGTTCGAGTGAAATAGTGAACGGCAATTTATGCGATCTCGTTCCGCCAGTCCTTGCTATTTTTGGGCTCACATGGCTGCATCCCCGCAACAAATTGCCTGGAGAGACCGAAAGTGCAGCAGAAGATAGCCGACGATTTCGACCTGAAAATCCTGCGTGAGCTGCGGGCCGACGCCCGCATCACCAACAACGAGCTTGCCGAGCGCATCGGCCTGTCGCCGTCGCCCTGCCTGAGGCGTGTGCGGCGGCTGGAGGAGACCGGGGTCATCAGAGGCTACACCACGCTGGTCGATCCCTCAGCCTTCGGCTGGAGCATGGTCGCCATCGCCACCATCCGGCTCGGCCGCCAGAACGAAGACGAGATCGTGATGTTCGAGGACGCGATCCGCGGCTGGGAAGAGGTGCTGGAATGCCACCTCGTCACCGGTTCGCGCGACTATGTGCTGAAAGTGGTGACGGGAAGCCTCGAACAATACGAGCGCTTCATCAAGGAAAAGATCGCGCGGCTGAAATGCGTCGCCTCGATCGAGACCAGCTTCGTCATGAACACCATAAAGGAACGGCGCCTCTGACATTTCTGCCGGAGGCGCCGCTTTCTGGATAGATGTGTTGCCGGCTAGGCTTACTTGACCGCTTTGTCGGTGATGGCGGTGGTGTAGGCGCCGGTCGGCTCCTTGGTGATGATCTTCTGGTCGAGCAGCGCCTTGGCGGTGCGCTCGTAGGTCGCCGGGTCAAGCTTGCCGTCGGCATTGTCGATCAGCTTGGCGACTTCGCTCATCATGCGCTTCTGGTGGTTCTCGTCCTGACCGCCGCCGTCCATGACGATGCCTGCGGCTTCGTCATTGTTGTCGATGGCATATTTCCAGCCCTTCATCGAGGCGCGCACGAAACGCACCATCTTGTCTTCGAAGGCCGGATCCTTGAGCTTGTCTTCGGACGCATAGAGCCCGTCCTCGAGCAGGTCGTTGCCCATGGCCGAGTAGTTGAACACGGTCAGCTGTTCCGGCTTGTAGCCGGCGTCGATCAGTTGCCAGTATTCGTTGTAGGTCATGACCGAGATGCAGTCCGCCTGCTTCTGGATCAGCGGCTGCACGTCAAAACTCTGCTTGAGCACCGTGACGCCGTCCGGGCCGCCCTCGGTCTTCAGGCCGAGCTTGTTCATCCAGGCGTAGAACGGATACTCGTTGCCGAAGAACCAGACGCCGAGCGTGTGACCTTTGAAGTCGGCTTCGGTCTTGATCGGGCCGTCCTTCGGGCAGACCAGTTCCATGCCGGCCTTCTTGAACGGCTGGGCGATGTTGACCAGCGGCACGCCCTTTTCGCGGGCAGCCAGCGCACCGCCCATCCAGTCGACGATAACGTCGGCACCACCGCCGGCGATCACCTGCTCGGGCGCGATATCGGGACCGCCCGGCTTGATGTCGACGTCGAGACCCTCGGCCTCATAGAAACCCTTGGCCTTGGCGACATAGTAGCCGGCAAACTGGGCCTGCGTGACCCATTTCAGCTGCAACGTCACCTTGTCGGCGGCCATTGCCTGGAAAGCGGCAAGCGACATCGCGCCAGCCAGAACGGGAATAATCAGTCTTTTCATTTTGTTACCCTCTGAAGTTAGTGCCCTAAACCCACCGCCCCTATCCACCACGGACAGAGGGATGCCAAAACGTGACGGCTCTTTCGACAAGAGCGACCACGCCATAAAAGACCGAACCCGCAAGTGCTGCAACTGCGATTTCGGCCCAGACCATGTCGATGTTCATCCGCCCGACCTCGGTCGAGATGCGGAAGCCCATGCCGACGACAGGCGTGCCGAAGAACTCGGCAACGATGGCGCCGATCAGCGCCAGCGTCGAGTTGATCTTCAGCGCGTTGAAGATGAAGGGAGCTGCTGCCGGCAGCCGAAGCTTCAAGAGCGTCGGCCAGTAGCCCGACGCGTAGGTGCGCATCAGGTCGCGCTCCATATGGCCGGAGGCGGCCAGACCGGCGACCGTGTTCACCAGCATCGGGAAGAAGGTCATGATGATGACCACCGCCGCCTTGGACTGCCAGTCGAAGCCGAACCACATCACCATGATCGGCGCGACGCCGATGATCGGCAGCGCCGAGACCATGTTGCCGATCGGCAGCAGGCCGCGCCGCAGGAAAGGCACACGGTCAGCGAGCACCGCGGTGATGAAGCCGGCGCCGCTACCCACGACATAACCGAAGATGACCGCCTTGAAGATGGTCTGGCGGACATCGGCGCCGAGCACCGGCAGCGAACCGGCGATGCGCGCGCCGATGGCACTTGGCGGCGGCAGCAGGATGAAGGGTATGCCGGCCCCACGCGTCACCGCTTCCCAGATGATCAGGATCCAGGCGCCGAAGATGGCCGGGATGATCAGGCGCAGCGCGGTGCGAGCCCATTTGGCGAAGGGACGCAATGATGACAGCACCGCCACGCAGCGCCAGCCAAGCAGCCATGCGGCGGTGAGAAGCAGGAAGTACGGCGTCCGCGCCAGGCCTTCGAAACCGGTGATGCCTCCAATCAGCAGCCACGCGAGCAAATGCGCGCCGATGAAAAGCACAACGGCTTCGACGATGGACGGTATTCTGGCCGTCGAGATCAAAGCAGCGACAAGCAGAACGCCGAAGATCAGCCAGGTCGTCGCCACATAGGGATATATCAACGTCCCTGCAGGCTGCGCCAGTGGATCGACTTTCGGCGCGGCGATCGGGCCGAGCGCCACTGCGATCAGGCACAGCACGATCGCCAGCACTGCCTGCCAGGAGGGTTTCAGCCAGTTCATGCCGGCCTCCCGCCCATGGCGCGGTCGACGAGGCGCCCGGCAATGCCGACCACCATGACCAGAAGGGCGGCCACCACCGAACCGGCGACCAGCGCCGACCAGATGTCGATGGACTGGCTGTAATAGGCGCCGGCGAGCAGCTTGGCGCCGATGCCGGCGACAGCGCCAGTCGGCAGTTCGCCGACGATGGCGCCGACCAGGCTTGCCGCCACCGCCACTTTCATCGAGGTGAACAGGAACGGCACCGAAGCAGGCACGCGCAACTTCCAGAAGGTCTGCGCGCGACTGGCATTGTAGGTGTGCATCAGGTCGAGATGCATGATCTCGGGCGAGCGCAGCCCCTTCACCATGCCGACAGTCACCGGGAAGAACGACAGATAGGTCGAAATCATCGCCTTCGGGACGAGCCCGCTGATGCCGATCGCCCCCAGCACGACGATGATCATCGGCGCCACAGCCAGGATGGGAATGGTCTGCGAGGCGATGATCCACGGCATCAGGCTGCGGTCGAGCGTCGCCACATGGACAATGCCGACGGCGATGATGATGCCGAGCGCCGTGCCGAAAGCGAAGCCGAGCAGCGTCGACGAAAGCGTCACCCAGGCATTGTAGACCAGGCTGCGGTTGGAGGTGATGGGCCGCAGGAAGGTGTTCTCGAAGAAATTCACCGCCACCTGGTGCGGCGCCGGCAATGTCGGCTTCGGCTGCGACAGCGTCTTGCCGATGAGTTCGCTGAACGTGGATGTTTCACCGGCGCGACGATCGAGATCGCGCTGGAACGGCGTGTTGAGGATGACGGCGAAGACATACCAGAGCGCGATCACGCCAACGAGGATGGAGGTGACGGGAACGAGCTTATCGCGGAAGGTGTCCATCAGGGTCGCTCCCCTCCTCTCGCCAACAGGAGAGGGCGGCAATCCCAGGTCTTCGTCATCCTGGGGCGAAGCAAGGAGCGAAGCGACGCGGCGCAGACCCTAGGATCCATGCCGTTACCTCTATGCTCCGCAACGGTGCTGAACATGGCTCCCTGTGCCTCGCCCTGCTTGGCGGGTATTCTCAGCCGCTTGCGCCCTTCGGCGGACGTCGCGGCATGGATCCTAGGGTCTGCGCAGGCCGCTTCGTGCCTGCTCCGCCCTAGGATGACAAAAGCGTGGTTGGCCGCTCCCTTTACGCGCGCCGCTTCGCGGCGCCCTAGGATGGCGCGGTTGGCCGCCCCCTCACCCGACCTCCGCTTCGCTCCGGCCACCCTCTCCCCGTTGGGGAGAGGAGGAAGCTCATCCTGCCCCTCAATCATCATAGCTGTGCCCCGCGCGCAGCCCGTCCCGCACCCGCGCTGCGATCGCCAGAAACTCCGGCGTCTCGCGGATGTCGAGCGGCCGCTCTCTCGGCAGCGTCGATTCGATGATGTCGCTGACACGGCCGGGGCGCGGCGACATGACGACGATGCGCGTCGACAGATAGACGGCCTCCGGAATGGAGTGGGTGACGAAGCAGATGGTCTTGTTGGTGCGTCCCCACAATTCCAGCAGCTGCTCGTTGAGATGGTCGCGCACGATCTCGTCCAGCGCGCCGAACGGCTCGTCCATCAGCAGCAGGTCGGCGTCGAAGGCCAGCGCACGGGCAATCGAGGCGCGCTGCTGCATGCCGCCCGAGAGCTGCCAGGGATATTTCTTCTCGAATCCAGAGAGGTTGACGAGGCCGAGCGTGCGCTTGATCCGCTCGCCTTGCTCCGCCCTGGATAGGCCCATGATCTCCAGCGGCAGCCCCACATTGCGCTCGATGGTCCGCCACGGAAACAGCGCCGCCGCCTGGAAGACATAGCCATAGGCGCGTTTCTCGCGCGCCTGCTCTGCTGTCATGCCATTGACGGAAATCGCCCCCGAGGTCGGCTTCTCCAGATCGGCGATGACGCGCAGCAGCGTGGTCTTGCCGCAGCCCGAAGGCCCGATGAAGGAGACGAACTCGCCCTTGCCGATGGTCAGATCGACATTGGACAGCGCCTGCACCGGCCCGTCATTGGTCTGGAAGGTCAGCCCGAGTTTGCTTGCCGCGACGACGGCTGGCGAATTCCCCGTCATCGGTTGCCGCCTGCCTGTTTCCGTTCCTGCGGCGGCTGGAATCCGATTGCTTTTATCGCGATGTTGTTTTCCACTTACCCTGTCCCATTTGGCCCTGTCCCTCTGACCTTGTCCCACGCGATCGACGCCCGGAGTTTCCCCGATGTCGCCCAAACCCACTTGTCATCTTATCCGCCCTGAAAGCACTTATGAAGGCAAGCAGGGGCTGACCTATTTCGCCGGCATTGCCGCCGAGACCGTCGGTGCCTCCGGCATCTGCATGCACATGCTCACCATGCCGCCCGGCGCCCGCGCCAAGGCGCATATGCACGAGAGCCACGAGACGGCGATCTATGTGCTCTCCGGCGAAGTTCACACCTGGTATGGCGACCGGCTCGAGCATCATATCGTCGTCAAGGCCGGTGATCTCTTCTACATCCCCGCCGGCGTGCCGCATCTGCCGGCCAACCTGAGCGGCGCCCCGTCCTCTGCCGTCATTGCGCGCACCGATCCCAACGAACAGGAGAGCGTCGTCCTGCTGCCGGAACTGGATGCGCTGGTCGCCGGAAGCTGACTTCGCCGGGCTAGGCGCCCGTCGGCCAATTGCTTGAGGTTTGCGCCCGCCAGCTTCGGCAATCATCGGCACCGAGACACTTCCCCATAGACGGTGCCGTCCGCATCCGCGATCAACAGTTTCTTGGCGTTCTTGGTGCTGTGCTTGATGATGAAGGTGGCGGGCGACTTGCCCTCTTCGCCTTCGGCCTCGCACTCCGCCTTCACCACAAGCGAGCCGTCGGCCTGGACCCTCTTGCCGGTGAAGGTGCAAGCGCTCGTCGCCGTGATGAAGTCGGTGTTGGTTAGAAGCAGCATGTCCTCGGCGTAGACTTCCTGGCCGTTCTTGTTGATGCAGCCGGACTTGTTGCCATAAGGTTTGGCTAGGTCGATGCCGGCCGCCGACACTTGGCTGGCCACCAGAAGCAAAACTGCCGCGAAAAGAAGTCCCCCGCGCCGCACCTCAAACCCCGGTCGCCGGGATGCCGGTGCGTTCCACCTTGCGCGGCGCGGAGATTTCCTTCCACGTCGACAGCGCCCGGTTGACGGCCGCATTCGGCTCGCGGCCGACGAATTCACCATGGCCGGGCTTGGTCTTGACCTCGGACTCCTGGATCGACAGTTCGCCACGCGAGAACACGAACCGCGGCAGGCCGGTCACCTCGAAACCCTCGAAGACATTGTAGTCGATCACCGATTGCTGCTTCTTGGACGAAATTGTCTTCTTGCGCTTGGGATCCCAGACGACGATGTCGGCGTCGGCACCCTCTACGATGGCGCCCTTCTTCGGATACATGTTGAGGATCTTGGCGATGTTGGTCGAGGTCACCGCGACGAACTCGTTCATCGTCAGCCGGCCGGTGTTGACGCCTGTGGTCCACAGCACCGGCATGCGGTCTTCAAGCCCGCCGGTGCCGTTCGGGATCTTGGTGAAATCGCCGACGCCATTGCGCTTCTGTTTGGTGGTGAAAGCGCAATGATCGGTCGCCACCACCTGCAGCGAACCCGCCTGCAGGCCGGCCCACAGCGAGTCCTGGTGCGATTTGTTGCGGAAGGGCGGGCTCATCACGCGGCGCGCCGCATGGTCCCAGTCCTTGTCGAAATACTCGCTCTCGTCCAGCGTCAAATGCTGGATCAGCGGCTCGCCGAACACCCGCATGCCCTTCTGGCGCGCCCGGCGGATCGCTTCGTGGCTCTGCTCGCAGGAGACATGCACGACATAGAGCGGCACGCCGGCCATGTCGGCGATCATGATGGCGCGGTTGGTCGCCTCGCCTTCCACTTCGGGCGGCCGCGAATAGGCGTGGCCCTCGGGGCCGTTGTTGCCGGCAGCCAGCAGCTTCTGCGACAGTGCCGCCACCACGTCGCCATTCTCGGCATGAACGAGCGGCAGCGCGCCGAGATCGGCGCAGCGCTGGAACGACGCATACATCTCGTCGTCGTCGACCATCAGCGCGCCCTTGTAGGCCATGAAATGCTTGAACGAGGTGATGCCCTTGTCGACGACCGTGGCCATCTCGTCGAACACCTGCTTGCCCCACCAGGTGATCGCCATGTGGAAGGAGTAGTCGCACGACGCCTTCGAGGTCTTGTTGTCCCACATCTGCAAGGCTTCGAGCAGCGACTGCTGCGGCGCCGGCAGGCAGAAATCGACCACCATGGTCGTGCCGCCGGAGAGCGCCGCGCGCGTGCCGGATTCGAAATCATCGGCCGAATAGGTGCCCATGAACGGCATTTCGAGATGGGTGTGCGGGTCGATGCCGCCCGGCATGACGTAGCAGCCGGTGGCGTCGAACTCATGGTCGCCATGCAGGCCCGAACCGATGGCGACGATCTTGCCGTGCTGCATCAGCACATCGGCCTTCCAGGTGCGGTCGGCGGTGACGATGGTGCCGTTTCGGATGACTTTGGTCATTGACTGTTCCCTTGTTCTCTTCGCGCTTCTTTACGAGCGTCGTTTGGAAGGTGGATTCTAAGCTCACTCCACGATGACAGCCGTCTCCACCACCGCGTGGAACAAGACATCGGCACCCGCCGAAGCCCATTCCTTGGTGATCTCCTCGGCCTCGTTGTGGCTGAGGCCATCGACGCAAGGGCACATCACCATCGCGGTGGGCGCGACACGGTTGATCCAGCAGGCGTCGTGGCCGGCACCGGAAACGATGTTGCGATGGGAATAGCCAAGGCGGTCGGCGGCATCGCGGATCGCCTTGACGCAGCCGGCATCGAAAGTCACCGGATCGAAAGCGCCGACCTGTTCGATCTCGTAGCGGATGTCGAGTGCATCGCAGATCGTGTCGATGCCTTCGCGGATGCGGCCATCCATCGCGTCCAGCACTTCCTTTTCCGGCGAGCGGATATCGACGGTGAAGACGGTGCGCCCGGCGATGATGTTGCGCGAATTGGGATAGACCTCCATGTGGCCGACCGCGCCGACGGCATCGGGCTGGTAGTCCATGGCGATCTCATGCACCAGTTCGATCACCCGCGCCATGCCGAGCCCGGCATTGCGGCGCTTGGGCATCGGCGTCGAGCCGGTATGGGCTTCCTTGCCGGTCAGCGTCACCTGCAGCCATTTCAGGCCCTGGCCATGGGTGACGACCCCGATGTCGATATCTTCATCCTCGAGGATCGGTCCCTGTTCGATATGCAGTTCGAAGAAGGCATGGATCTTGCGGTCACCGACCTTCTCGGGGCCTTTCCAGCCGATACGCTCCAGTTCCTCGCCGAATTTCTTGCCCTGCTTGTCGACATGCCCGTACACATCGGCCTGGTCGAGCACGCCGGCGAACACGCCGGACGCCATCATAGCCGGCGCGAAGCGCGAGCCCTCCTCGTTCGTCCAGTTGGTGACGACGATCGGATGTTTGGTCTTGATGCCGAGATCGTTGAGCGAGCGCACCACTTCAAGCCCGCCCAGTACGCCGAGCACGCCGTCATACTTGCCGCCGGTCGGCTGCGTATCGAGATGGCTGCCGACATAGACCGGCGGCAGGCTGGGATCGGTGCCTTCGCGGCGGGCAAACATCGTGCCCATTTCATCGACGCCCATTTCGAGCCCGGCCGCATCGCACCAGCGCTTGAACAGATGCCGCCCTTCGCCGTCTTCGTCGGTCACGGTCTGGCGATTGTTGCCGCCGGCAATGCCGGGGCCAATCTTCGCCATCTCCATGATGGAATCCCACAAACGGTCTGAATTGATTCGCAGATTCTCGCCGGGTGCGGCCATCTCGAGTTCCCATCTACACCGGGGGTCTTGTCGCCCCTTGAGTGATTTACAGCTTGACCGTATGGTCAGCTTTTAAACTACACAACCTGACCAAGCGGTCAACTAGAATCTTGGGGTAGACATGGCAGAACCCACCCGCCCCATGCGGCGACAGGAGATCCGCCGAGAGAATGAAAAAACCATTCTCGTCGCTGCAGAGAAGGTGTTTGCGGAGGCAGGGTTTGGCGGCGCCACGATGCAGTTGATTGCGGATCTGGCCGGACTGCCGAAGGCAAATCTCCACTACTATTTCGCCACCAAGGAAGAGCTTTACCGGTCGGTCGTTCAAAACATCTTTGAAATCTGGCTACAGGCGGCCAATTGCTTCGACGCGGCGCGCGGGCCCATAGACGGCATCAGTGCCTATATCGACGCCAAGATGGAAATATCACGCCGCCATCCCGACGGCTCGAAGGTCTGGGCCTCCGAAGTGATGCACGGGGCGCCGGTGCTTCAGGACTATATGGAATCGACGCTGCGCGAATGGACCGACGGCCGCGTCGAGATCATCAGGCGCTGGATCGAGGAAGCCAAGATGGACCCGGTGGATCCGCGCCATCTGCTCTATATGCTTTGGGCCACGACCCAGCACTACGCCGATTTCGGCCATCAGATCGAGACACTCAATGGCGGAAAACCTCTGTCCGACCGGCAATGGCGGGAAGCCAAGGAAAATATCAAGCGGGTGATCCTGACCGGGATCGGTGCGTTGCCCGCCTGACTGTAATGGTTCGTTGCAAGCAAAAGGTCAGGTCGGCGCGCTGCCGCGCCGACCTCAACCGACCGCGTCAGTCCGTCAATCGATTGACCTCAGCACATCGCGAACATGGTCGATCAATTCGTTGATCTGGCCCTTGGTGATGATCAGCGGCGGCGACAGCGCGATGATGTCGCCGGTGGTGCGGATCAGCGCGCCGCGCTCGAACGCCTTGACGAAGGCCGAGAAGGCCCGCTTGGTCGGCTGGCCGGCGATCGGCGCCAACTCGATCGCACCGATCAGGCCGATGTTCCTGATATCGATGACGTTCGGCTCGCCCTTCAGCGAATGCAGCGCGTCTTCCCAGTACGGCGCCAGCTCCTCGCCACGGGTCAGCAAGCCCTCTTCCTTGTAGGTGTCAAGCGTGCCGAGTGCGGCCGCGCAGGCGATCGGGTTGCCCGAATAGGTGTAGCCGTGGAAGAACTCGATCATGTGCTCGGGGCCGGTCATGAAGGCGTCGTGGATCTCCTTCTTCACAAACACCGCGCCCATCGGGATGACGCCGTTGGAGACGCCCTTGGCGGTGGTCATGATGTCGGGCGTGACACCGAAATAGTCGGCGGCGAACGGTGTGCCGAGACGGCCGAAACCGGTGATGACCTCATCGAAGATCAACAGGATGCCGTGCTTGGTGCAGATCTCGCGCAGCTTCTCCAGATAACCCTTCGGCGGCAGGATGACGCCGGTGGAGCCGGCGACCGGCTCGACGATGACGGCGGCGATGGTCGAAGCGTCGTGCAGGGCGACGATACGCTCCAGCTCGTTGGCGAGTTCCGCGCCATACTCCGGCACACCCTTGGTGAAGGCGTTCTTTTCCGGCAGATGCGTGTGCGGCATATGGTCGACGCCGCCGAGCAGCGTGCCGAACATCTTGCGGTTGGTGACGATGCCGCCGACCGAAATGCCGCCGAAATTGACGCCGTGATAGCCGCGCTCGCGGCCGATCAACCGGGTGCGCGAGCCCTCGCCCTTCACACGATGATAGGCGATCGCCATCTTGAGCGCCGTCTCGACCGATTCCGAGCCGGAATTGGTGAAGAAGACATGGTCCATGCCCTTGGGCGCCAGGTCGACCAGGCGGTTGGCCAGTTCGAACACGATCGGATGGCCCATCTGGAAGGCCGGCGCATAATCGAGTTCGGCAGCCTGGTGCTGGATCGCCTCGGTGATCTTCGGACGGCAGTGGCCGGCATTGACGCACCACAGGCCGGCGGTGCCGTCGAGCACCTTGCGGCCGTCGCTGGTTGTGTAATGCATGTCCTTGGCGGACACCATCATGCGCGGCGCCTGCTTGAACTGCCGGTTTGCCGTGAACGGCATCCAGAATGCACTGAGATCGTTCGGCGTGACTTTCAGCCGGTTGGACATGACCAGGACTTCCCCTTGTAAACTGTTTCGCTGCGCCCAACGCTTGGTCTTTGCCGCGTTTTCATGCTACGCAAATTTTTGACCGATTGGACAAACGTTAGCACCGCCCTGTAGGCGGTCAAGGATTACTAGCGGAAATGCGGCACCTGAAGTGCGTTCCACAGGCTAGGGAAAAACTGGTCCAGAGAATTGGTCCAGATGAGCCTCAACACGAGGGCTTGCAACGGTGACCATCGGCACGGATGCCCCTCGCCGCACCCGCATCCAGCAGGAAAAGCGCGAACTCATCCTGGAGGCGGCGCTTGAGGTCTTCTCCACCAACGGCTTTCGCGGCTCGACCATCGACCAGATCGCCGAAGCCGCCGGCATGTCGAAACCGAACCTGCTCTATTATTTCCGGCGCAAGGAAGACATCCACGAAACGCTGATGCAGCGCCTGCTCGACACCTGGCTGGCGCCACTGCGCGAACTCGACGACATTGGCGATCCCCTAACCGAACTGCGCAGCTACATCAGGCGCAAGCTGGAGATGGCGCGCGATTTTCCGCGCGAGAGCCGGCTGTTCGCCAACGAGATCCTGCAAGGCGCGCCGCGCATCATGCCGCTGCTGGCGGGCGAACTGAAAACGCTGGTCGACGAGAAGGCCGCCGTCATCAAGGGCTGGATGCGCGCCGGCAAGATCGCCAAGACCGACCCTTGGCACCTGATCTTCTCGATCTGGGCGACGACGCAGCATTATGCCGATTTCGACGTCCAGGTCCGCGCCGTGCTCGGACCGAACCGCGGCGGCGACGGCCGCTTCGAGGATGCGGCAAGATTTCTCGAGCAGTTGTTCCTCGATGGGCTGAAGCCGAAGGGCTAAATGGTTTCGTCATTCTAGGGCGAAGCAAGGAGCGAAGCGACGCGGCGCAGACCCTAGAATCCATGCCGCGACTTCAACGCGCCGCAAAGGTCCAAATTCTGCTCCGTAGTACTCTTCGGCAAACGTCCCGGCATGGATCCTCGGGTCTCCGCGTCCGCTTCGCCCGTGGATGACGAAGCCGAGGGGGACGCCAGCCAACCTCAGGCGCTGCGCCGCTCGGCCGGCAGCGCGTCCAGCAATGCCTGCAGCTTGGCGATCGAATTCTGCTCGGCTAACGGCGTGTAGACGATCAGCTTCATGTCCGAGCCGTCGCCGATCGACAGGCTCATATGCTCGAAGGTCATGGCGCCCGCGCTCGGGTGCCGGACATGTTTCACCCCCGACAACCGATGCGCGACGTCGCGCTGCGGCCACCAGGCACGAAATTCGGGGCTCGAACGCGTCATCAACTCGATCAGCCGCTCGAAATCCGGATCGCCGACATAGCGGGCGCTCGCGGCCCGGAACGAGGCCAGCACGGTGCGCGCCAGTTGCTCCCAGTCAACCAGCAGGTGCCGGTGATGCGGGCTCGTGAACACCATGTGGACGATGTTGCGGGCGTCACCCTCCAGCAGACCATAATCGCCGAACACCGCCACCGCCGCCGGGTTCCAGGCCAGCACGTCCCAGCGCCGCCCGACGACATAGGCCGGCTGCAGCACCAGGCTCTGCAGCATGTGCAGCAACGGGCCATCGACCTTTTCCGGCGCTACGGCACGGCGCTCCGGCTGCTGGCGGTCGGCGAGGATGAAAAGATGCTGTTTTTCGGCGGCGTCGAGGCACAGTGCTTCGGCAAGTGCCGTCAGCACCTCGACCGAGGGCCTGACCTCCCGCCCCTGCTCCAGCCATGTGTACCAGGTCGTGCCGACACCGGCGATCATCGCCACCTCCTCGCGGCGCAAGCCCGGCGTACGTCGCCTGAGACCGATGGCGATGCCTGCGGCCGAGGGCGTCAGCCTTTCGCGGCGCGAGCGCAGGAAGGCGCCGAGTTCGCGCCGGCGGCTGTCTTCAGCCGAACGTGTGGGGGCCGCGTGAGGTTGGGACTCCATGCGCGTATTATAGCAGTATTGATACCAGGATAAAGTTTGAACTGTTTGGCCAGCGCCAACTGCCCCATCTTCCGTTCAGAGCAACAGAACGGAGGCTCTGAACATGGAACTCAAAGACAAGACGATCCTCATCACCGGCTCGACAGACGGCGTCGGCCGCGTTGTCGCGCAACGGCTCGGCGCCGCGGGCGCCCGTGTGCTGGTGCACGGCCGCGATGCAACGCGCGGCAAGGCTGTTGTCACCGAGATCGAAGCCGCCGGCGGCAAGGCCGAGCTTCTGGTCGCCGACCTCTCTTCGCTGGCCGAGGTGCGCCACCTCGCCGAGGCGGTGCGCGCCCGGACGAACCGGCTGGACATCCTCATCAACAATGCCGGCATCGGCACAGCGGGCCAAGGTGCCAAAAGGCAGGTGAGTGCCGACGGCTATGAACTGCGCTTCGCGGTCAACTATCTCGCCGGTTTCCTGCTGACATCGGAGCTCCTGCCATTGCTGAAGGCCAGTGCGCCGGCGCGCATCGTCAATGTCGCCTCTGCGGGGCAGCAGGCGATCGACTTCAGCGATGTCATGCTGACCCGCTCCTATGACGGGGTGCGCGCTTATTGCCAGAGCAAGCTGGCGCAGATCCTGTTCACCGTCGATTTGGCCGAACAGTTGCAAGGCACCGGCGTCACCGTCAACGCATTGCATCCGGCGAGCTACATGAACACAACCATGGTCCGGCAGGCCGGGGTGACGCCGTGGAGCTCGGTCGAGACCGGCGCCGATGCCATCCTCAATCTCGCCACCTCACCCACGCTCAACGGGAATAGCGGCCTCTATTTCGACGGCCTGCGGGAATCCCGCGCCGATGCTCAGGCCTACGACGCCAAGGCAAGGCAACAGCTGAGAAGCTTGAGCCTCGACCTCATCGGCCCGGCCTCCCCCACATCGAAGGAACAGCATTGATGACCAAGGCAATCCAACACACCGTCATCATCGGTGGCTCGTCCGGCATCGGGCTGGCGACGGCGCGCAAACTGCTTGGCCCGGACATGAAGGTAACCATCACCGGCCGCAACGAGGACAAGCTGAAGAGCGCTTGGAAGAGCCTTGGCGGTGCTGCCGAGAAGGCCGCTTTCGACGCGTCGAAGCCGGATGAGGTCCGTCAATTCTTCGAGCGCCTTGGTCCATTTGACCATCTGGTGCTCGCGGCCAGCGGCGGCAAGGGCCTCGGCCCGTTCCCGGCGCTTGACCTGAGTGACATCGGCAGTGGCGTGGAGGAAAAGGTCCGCCCGCAGCTGTCCTGCCTGCAGGCCGCCTTGCCGACACTCAACAAGGCCGGATCGGTCACCTTCATCTCGGCGGTGTCGGCGCAGCTCGCAACGCCCGGCGTCGCCGGTATCGCCGCCATCAACGGCATGCTGTTGACCGTGGTGCCGATCCTGGCGATGGAATTGAAACCGCTGCGCGTCAATGTCGTGGCGCCAGGCGTCATCGACACGCCCTGGTGGGACTTTCTGGCCGAGGAGCAGAGGCAGGCGCTGTTTGCCGACTATGCCGGCAGGACCCCGGTCGGCCGCATCGGTCGCGCCGAAGACGTCGCCGCGGCAATAGCCTTCCTCGTCTCCAACGGCTTCATGACCGGTCAGGTGCTGACCTGCGACGGCGGACTGCGATTTGCGGCGTAGCGTTCCTCGGGCGCCGACAGGCTTTCACCCTCAATTGGCTCTCTTTGGATCACCCCGCACGCTCTTTCCGCCGGGGCTGTCACCGCCCGGTCTCATCGCATCTGAAGCGGTCTTTTCCGGAACATAGGAATAATCAGGCGTATCAGCCCCATACATCTTGTTGTCGATCGCCTCTTGCCAGCTGAAATCCGCGTCGGTCGGTGAAACGTCGGCAATGTCATGGCGGGAGGAGCGAGAGTGCAGCCAGTTCGGGGTGATCTCTCGGACCAATTGTGCAAAGCGTCCCATCGAAACCGTTCCTTTCCTTGCCCTTTCCAGGAGGCGCGATCGCGGTTGCGTCGGCTGGATCTAAAGTTGACCTCTCAGCCAGCCCAGCGTCTCGACAACGTCGGCAAGCCCGTACCGCGCTGCGGTGTGCGCTGGTGGTTTGACGCGTATCGATATGCCGCCGGCATCATTGACGGCCTCAAAACCGTTTTCATCCGACGTGTCGTCGCCCAGGAAGACCGGGCGACGGCCCGTGAATGGCGCAATTTCCATGAAACGCCGGATCGCGGCGCCCTTAGCGGCCTCGAGCGGCAGCAGTTCCACACCGGCATTGCCGGGAACCACCCGGTAGCCCTTTGGCAGCGTGGCCAGCGCCTGCTCGACAAGCTGCGTCGCGCGCGGAAGCAGATGCGGGGCGGCGCGCGTGTGGATGGCCAGCACCCGTCCTTTGCGCTCGATATAGGCGCCACGACCGAGCTCGGCCTCGATCTCGTCGGCAAGCGCAGAAATATCCGCCGGCTCATCCGCGACTTCGACGTCGTCGTTCGGCAGGAGCCGATGTTCCAGGCCATAGAGCCCGGCGGCGCGCAGCTTCAAAGGCTGAAACAGATGATCGACAGCCGCGACGGAACGGCCTGTTATGAAGGCCAATGCCCCGTTCAGCTTGCGATCCAGGCCTTGCAGCAAGGAGCGGAGCTCGTCGCTGACCGAGACCGCGTCCGGGTGTTCGGCATGTTCCAGCAGGGTGCCGTCGATGTCGAGGAACAACGCCCATTCGCCGGTCAGCACAGTGTGCGGTTTCTCCATGACGGCCTGCGGCTTGTGCAGGGTCTCGCCAACAATATTTTGCAGCGCATCGCTCATGACATCGCCACCCGTCTGCGCTCAAAAATGGAGACGACATTGTCGACGCTGGGCGGCGGGTCGCTGACGGCACCGGTCACCCGATCGAGGTCCCCGCGCTTGCGCAAACGTGCCGCATCCAGAAGCATGCTGCCGGCCCAGCGATAGACATTGTTGTTGCGGATTGTCTCGCGCATGGGGCGCATGCGCTCGCGCTGTTCTTCGGGCGACATGGTCAGTGCCTGCAACAGCGCTCCGCTCATCATGGCGGCATCGTAAGGGTTGACGATAAGCGCCTCCAGCAATTCGCGCGAGGCGCCGGCGAATGTGCTGAGCATCAAAACGCCCTGCTCGTCGTCGCGCGCGGCGACGAATTCCTTTGCGACGAGGTTCATGCCGTCATGCAGGCTGGTGACCATGCATATGTCGGCGGCCCGATAGATCTCGTAGACCTGTTCTTGCGAGTGATGTTCGGCCACCATGATCACCGGCCTGTAGCCCTCGCTGCCATAACGCCGGTTGAGCTCTTCGGCATAACGGTGGCACTCGTCATGGAGCAGCTTGTAGGCAGGCAGCGTGCCGCGGCTGGGTGCCGCGATCTGCAGGAAGACCAGCTTTCCGATCCACTCAGGCTGTCGCTTGAACAATTCGTTCAAAGCGTGAAACCGATCGAGAATGCCCTTGGTATAATCGAGGCGCTCGACCCCGACGGCCAGCTTCACATCCGCTTTAAGGCCGAACCTCTCGCGCATGCGAGCGCGGCAATCGTCGACAGCGGGAAGTTTCGCCAGCAGGTCCGCCGGCCATTCTATCGAGATGGGATAGGCGTGCACCAATGTGGTCCGTCCGCCGTAGGAGATGGCCGCATCGGCCCGCTCGATGCGGCTTTCCAGGAAGCGATCGACGCTTTCGGTGAAATTGTTGGCATGGAACTGGGTGTGGAAGCCGATGATCGAGCTGCCGAGCAGGCCTTCGAGGATGCGTTCACGCCATGGGCAGATGCTGTACACTTCCGAATTTGGCCACGGGATGTGCCAGAAAGTGATGACGATCGCCTCCGGCAGGCGCTCGCGGATCATGCGCGGCAGCAGCGCGAAATGGTAATCCTGAACCAGCACGATCGGCCGCTCGTTGCGCGCCTCGGCAACCACCGTATCGGCAAACTTCCGGTTGACGGCTTCATAGGCAGCCCAGTCGGAGGCGCGAAAAATCGGCCGGGTGAAGGCGATATGGCAAAGCGGCCAAAGGCCCTCATTGGCGAAACCGAGATAATAACCCTGATGCTCTTCCTCCGTCAGCCAGACCCGGCGCAACGTGTAGGACGGATTGCCAGGCGGCACCTGCACGCGATCGTGGTCGTCGACGGTGAGGCGGTCCGCCGTTCCGCCGCCATAGGCGATCCAGGTGCCCGCACAGGCGCGGGTAATGGGCTCGAGCGCCGACACCAGCCCGCTGGCCGGGACGAGCAACTCGACGCCGTCGTCCTTCACATTGTGGATGTACGGCTCGCGATTGGACACCACGATAACCTGCGCATCGGGCAGATCGTCGGCCAGGATCTTGCGCAATGTTTCTGGCGACCAGGTCACCAGCGCGGCATCGGCCGATTGGCCGTTCTTTTCGAACTCCCGTATCACCTTGCGCGCGGCCTCAGCCGCCACATCTTCGCCTGCCGTATGTGGGACGGCAGGAGGATGACGGCGACGGTGCCGCGATATGGAGAGGAATACGGCAAGAGCGGAAAAACCGAGGCTCGCGAAAATCAGAACCCAGAGCAGGTCCGCACCGTAGTTTGTCATTGAACGTCAACTCACCCCGGCCGTCGGCGACCGTTTGTTCGTGTTTCCCGTTTGAAACGGTCCGCCGGCCACGTGGTCGGCGTTCGGACCAGTGTTTTTGCAACGCACAAGGCCTGGATCGGTTCCGCCAATTTTGTTCGGATCATGTTCTTACTATGAGCGGCACCAGCCCTTCATGGCGGTCGGCCAGGAAAGCGACGACCCGGTCGCCGACGCGCTGGAAGGTGAGATCGACGACCCGGTCGCCGACGCCCAGGTGCCGCAGTGTCAGCGTGTCGATGCCGATCGGCAGCCTGGGGCGGCCAACGCGAATCTCACCCTCCCAGCCGTCGATCTCCAGGCCAAGACAGGCCTGCATCAACATGAAAGCGGAGCCCGCCGACCACGCTTGCGGCAGGCAGGCGACGGGATAGGCGATGGGTGCTTCGCCCGGCGCACGTGTAAAACCGCAGAACAGTTCGGGCAGCCGCATGTTGAAATGGACCGCGGATTCGAACGTGCCGCTCATCAGGCGAACCACGCTTTCGCGCTCGCCATAGCGCGCCAGCCCGGCACCGCAAAGGGCGGTATCGTGCGGCCAGATCGAGCCATTGTGGTACGACATCGGATTGAAGAACACGGCATCGTCGGCGAGCGTCCGCAGTCCCCAGCCCGAATGGAAGGAGGCGGAAAGCAGCTGGTCAGCCACCATCTGGGCCCGCGCCGGCTCAGGCAATCCGACAAAGAGCAGATGCCCCGCATTCGAGGTCCGCACCTTGCAGGGCTCGCCGGCACCGTCGATTGCCAGCGCATAGAAGCCGAGATCGTCAAGCCAGAAATCCCGTTCCACGGCAACCCGCATCGCTTCGGCGCGATCATCCCAGTGGTCGGCCCTGTCGTTCTCGCCCCGGCGACGGGCAAGTGCCGCCAGCCCCCGGAAGGCGGCAAAGACGTAGCCCTGCACTTCGACAAGGGCGATCGGGCCCTTGGGAATGCGGCCATCGGCATGGAAGACCGAATCGAAACTGTCCTTCCATCCCTGGTTGGCGAGGCCGGACTCGGCCGCTCGCTGGTAAGTCACAAATCCGGTCTCCCGGCCCGCCTCCTCCGTCCATTCGGCCGCGGCGCACAGCGACGGCCACAAGCCGTCGATGAACGCCATGTCACCGGTACGATCGGCGTAGGCACAGGCAAGATAGATGTAGAGCGGTGTCGTATCGACGCCACCGTAGTAGCGGCCGAAGGGAAGCTCCCGCAGCGCCACCATTTCGCCCTTGCGGGTCTCGTGCATGATCTTGCCCGGCTGGGAATCGCTGAACGGCGATGTCTCGGTCGCCTGATGCTGGGCCAGAAAGGCCAGCACGCCCCGCGCCAGGCCCGGATTGAGCCACAGCATCTGCAGCGCCGAAATGACGCCATCGCGGCCGAACGCCGTCGAGAACCAGGGGATGCCGGCATAGGGATAGGGGCCGGTCGCCAGCTCGGTGGTCAGCAACGCGACATCGGCGCGGGCGCGCTCGACCCAGTCGTTGAAGACACGGCCCGAGCTGCGCACCGTCGCGCCATGGCGACGTTTGGCCCGCATGCCAAAGCGGGCGCGGGCGGCAGCGGCGCGGAACCGGTCGCGGTCGGGCTTGTCGGCCACCTCGGGACCGACCTCGACATAAAGCACCTTCCTGCTACGCTTGGTCACGGCGATCAGGAAATCGGCACGGTTGGCACTCAGTTGGTCCGGCACCTGCGAGAACGATATCGCCGAGAGGCGGGCCAGGCCATCGAGCCCATCATAGCGCAGCAGGACCGACGTCGCGTTTGTTTCGGCGGCATGGGCCAGCCCGCGCTTCGGCCGTGTCGAGCCACGCACTTCGAACATGTCGCGGAAATCGGCGGAATAGTGCAGGGAAACGCTGATCGTCGAGTGTTCCCGGCTGTAATTGGAAAGGGTGATGCGTTCAAACAGCCTGTCCTGCCAAAGCAGTCTGACGCGTTCGATGTGAATGGCTCCCTGCGGGATGTCGCGTCCACCGGCGCTCTGTATCGGCAGATTGGTCAAATTGGTGGTGAACAGCACATTGTCCTGGCTGAGCGAGGCGCCGAGCAGAGATGTCTGCCTGCCGCCGACGGTCAGCCGGAACTCGGAAAGAACCCGCGTGTCGTCGCGAAAGAAACCGTCGCCGGCGCCACGTATGTCGCCATAGGCGTCGGCAACGGCGAAGCAATCGCCCTGCTTGAGCGCAAACAACCGATGCGGCTCGCGAGGGGCGGTGGCGTCGAGCGATGCAAGCGCGACCGCAGGATCGAGCTGGCGCTCATCGAGTTGGGCCATTCGTCACAGATCCCTGTTGTTTCGTTGCCGTGACTTGAGCACGTCGCCGCTCAAGACGCCTTCGCCGTGCTCGGGACGCCGATCAGGCCCGCATAGGCGGCCAGATAGTCGCCGGCCATTCTTCGGGCGGAGAACCGCTTTTCGAAAACGGCCCTCACCTTTCGCCTGTCGAGTTGCAGCAAGTCCGGCACCGCAGCGACCGCGCTATCCATTGTGTCAGCGATAAAACCGGTGACGCCTTGATCGATGATCTCCGGCAGCGCACCGCAACTCCAGCCGATGACCGGTGTGCCGCAGGCCATTGCCTCGATAGCGGCAAGGCCGAACGGCTCCGGCCAGTCGATCGGGAACAGCAGGCCTGCCGCCTTGCCGAGAAATTCCGCCTTCTGGTTTTCCTCGATCTCACCGACATAGACAACGCGATCGCCATCGATCAAAGGCTCGACCACCTCACGGAAATAGGCGCGATCGTCGTCGCCGATCTTTGCCGCGAGCTTGAGCTTGAGCCCCGAACGCAAGGCGATCTCGATGGCGCGATCCGGGCGCTTGTCGCGTGAGAACCGGCCGAGGAAGGCAAGGTAGGGTTCTTCGGCGGCCGTCTCGAACGTCGGTTCGTAGAGAGCAGTCGGCAATCCGTGATGGATCGTCGCCAACCAGTTGGCGTTGGCAAGGCCCGCCTTCTGGCTGTGCGAAATGGAAATCAGGGGAAAGCGCGGGAACCTTTCATAGGCCGGCGCCAGGTCGACATAATCCAGCCTGCCATGCGGCGTCGTCACCGTCCGCTCCGCAATATCCTCAAAGAAGGAAAAATGCAGGAAGTGGCTGAGGTGGAAGTGGATGACGTCGAACTCCGACGCCCGTTCCCTCACCTGCGCAAGCATCGAAAGATGCGCCGCGATCTCGGATTTGAGCGGACGCGGATCGAGGCGCAACGCGCGTTCCCGGCTGGGTACCAGCTTCGCGGAGGTCTGGCTGTCGCCACTGGCAAACAGCGTCACCTCATGACCCAGATCGACCAGCGCTTCGGTCAGATACGAGACGATGCGCTCGGTGCCGCCATAGAGCCTTGGCGGCACCGATTCATAAAGCGGCGCGACATGGGCGATTTTCATATTTCATCCTGGATGCTGGGCATGCAGGTGTGAAATGCGTCAACGGCTCGATTGGTTCCGATTTTATGGTCGAGCCGTCGGCACCAGAGGCCGCAGTCGGCATGGAACTGTGCGTCAAACGGATTGCGCGATCAGGGTCAGAAAGCCACCGCTCAGGGCAACATTCCCGACGAAGCCATTGATGCGGGACGCACGGTCCGGACCCTGATGGTCCCAGAAATTGTGGAACATCGGCGTGGCGACGATGAGGAACAGCAGCAGCACCGTGGCCGCGAGTGCCGTCCACAATCCTGCGATGACCAGCACACCGGCGGCGACCTGAAGCACGATACCAGTCCACAGTGCCAACCGCGCCTGCGGCACACCGCGCGCGGCCATCAGCTGGGTCAGGAAGGCCGCGTTCTGGATGTTGCGCAGGCCGGCGAAAACGAAGGCGCCGCCGAGCAGCAAGCGAGCGAGAAACAACAAGGTCGAAGGCAAATCCGCAGGCATCAAACTCTCCCCTTTAAAGGTTTAAGGCAGTGGGAGCGCGCTCTCCACGGCGCTCCCAACATGATTGGACAATCAGGCGGCCTTGGCCGCCGGCATCGGATGTATGGCTTGGAACGGGATGCACAGCCGGTTCCAGGTGTTGATCATGCCGAGCGCAACGGACAGCTTGACCAGCTCCTCTTCTGAGAAATGCTCCAGCGTACGTGCATAAAGTTGGTCCGGCACGCCGTTGTTGGCGATCAGGGTGACGGCTTCGGTCCAGGCCAAAGCCGCGCGTTCACGCTCCGAGAACAGCGGCGATTCCTTCCAGGCTGAAACCAGATAGAGCCGCTGCTCGGTCTCGCCGTCGCGCCTGGCCTCGCGGCTGTGCATCTCGACGCAGAACGAGCAGCCATTGATCTGCGAAGCCCTGAGCTTGATCAGGTGCAGCAGGCTCACCTCGAGCCCGCATTCGTCCACCGCCTTGTTGAGCGCCGACACCGCCTTCATGATCTCCGGCGCCTTGGCGAAAAATTGCAGCCTCTGTTTCATCGTCTCGTCCTTTCACGTCTGCTTGGGTTTTGAGGTTTTGGGGTTAACTGGATTTCTGCGGCCGCTGGTGGCGCTCGACAAAGGCGCAGCTCGCAGCAAGCGACCTGGGATCGCCTTCTGCCGCATAGGTGGCCACGATATCGGACAGCTTGGTCTCGGCGAGCGCGGCGCGATAGGCGCGTTCGGCCTTCAGCATCGCGGCGTTGATGCCGCAGGGTTTCACATAGGCCGACGCATCGAGCTTCACCGGACCGCGCTGGCGGATCTCGCCGCAGCGGAAGGCCGGCTCGCGGCCCTCGACGGCCAGCACGATGTCGAGCAGCGTGATGCGCTCGGCTGGCCGCGCCAGCCGATAGCCACCGGCAGGCCCGGGCACCGATTCCAGGACGCGCGCCGCGCTCAGCATGTTGAGATGCTTGAGCAGATAGCTCGGCGAAAGGCCAAAGGCCTCGGCGAGAGCGGCGCCCGGCATGGTGCTATTGCCTTCCACACTGGCCAGCGTGGCGGCGCAATGGATGGCTGCTTCAACACCCTCGCCCAGCTTCATCGAACAGGTTCCTTATTCATGGATACATACTATCGTGGATAATTCTTATCTGCAATAGGAAAATGAAAAACGGCGCTCGAAAGCGCCGATTTTCTCTTGGGGGTAGTTCCTACTCCGCAGCCACCTTGGCCATCGGGTTGTTCGGGTGCGTGGTCCAGTTGGCGTAGACCGGCGATACCGGCCTGCCGGTGCGCTGGTCCATCACACCGGCTGCCAGCGGCTCCATGGTAATGCAGTTCTCGACCGGGCAGACATTGACGCAGAGATTGCAGCCGACACACTCGGCCTCGATGACCTCGAAGTGCCTGACGCCGTCGACCATGCTGGTGATCGCCTGGTGCGAAGTGTCCTCGCAGGCGATGTGGCAGCGGCCGCACTTGATGCAGGCATCCTGGTCGATATGCGCCTTGGCGACGTAGTTCAGGTTGAGATACTGCCAATCGGTGACATTGGGCGTGGCGCGGCCGACGATGTCGTCGAGCGAGGCGTGCCCCTTCTCGTCCATCCAGTTTTCCAGGCCCGCGATCATCTCCTGCACGATCTTGAAGCCGTAGGTCATCGCCGCCGTGCAGACCTGCACATTGCCGGCGCCAAGCGCCATGAATTCGGCCGCGTCACGCCAGGTGGTGATGCCGCCGATGCCGGAGATCGGCAGGCCCTGCGTTTCCGGATCGCGCGCGATCTCGGCCACCATGTTCATGGCGATCGGCTTTACCGCCGGCCCGCAATAGCCGCCATGCGAGCCCTTGCCGTCGATGGTCGGCTGCGGCGCGAAGCTGTCGAGATCGACACCAGTGATCGAATTGATGGTGTTGATCAGCGACACCGCGTCGGTGCCGCCGGCATGTGCTGCGCGCGCGGGCTTGCGCACATCGGTGATGTTGGGCGTCAGCTTGGTGATGACGGGCATACGGGTGTTCTGCTTGCACCAGCGCACTACCATTTCGATATATTCCGGCACCTGGCCGACGGCGGCGCCCATGCCGCGTTCCGACATGCCGTGCGGACAGCCGAAATTGAGCTCGATGCCGTCGGCTTCGGTCTCCTCGACCACCGGCAGGATCGCCTTCCAGGCTTCCTCGACGCAGGGCACCATCAGCGAGACGACGATGGCGCGGTCGGGCCAGTCCTTCTTGACCTGCTTGATCTCGCGCAAATTGACCTGCAGGTCGCGGTCGGTGATCAGTTCGATGTTGTTGAGGCCGAGCAGGCGGCGGTCGGCGCCCCAGATCGCGCCGTAGCGCGGACCGTTGACGTTGACCACCGGTGGGCCCTCCTCGCCCAGCGTCTTCCACACCACGCCGCCCCAGCCGGCCTTGAAGGCGCGGATGACGTTGTAGGCCTTGTCGGTCGGCGGCGCCGAGGCCAGCCAGAACGGATTGGGCGACTTGATGCCGACGAAATTGTTTCTGATATCCGCCATGCTCATGCCCTCCCGTTCGAGGTCAGTGCCCGATTGATGCTCTCCGCAGCGTCGCGTCCCTGCGCGACCGCCGAGACGGTCAGGTCGTCGCCACCGAAGATGCAGTCGCCACCGGCCCAGACCTTGGCAAGCGACGTGCGCCCTTCCGAATCCACCTTGATGCGGCCGGCTTCGAGGTCGATCGATGCACCGCTGCCGTTGAGGGCGGCCGGGACAAAACTCTGGCCAATCGCCTTGAACACCTGGTCGGCAACGAGCGTCAGCGTCTCGCCGGTGCCGGCAAGCCTGTCGCCGTTGAGGGCGGTGTATTCGAGTTCGACGGCAGTGACCTTGCCGCTCTCGGCGATCACCCGCTTCGGCTGCAGCCAGTGACGGATGCTGACGCCATTGGCAGCGGCCAGATCCTGCTCGAACTCAGACGCATTCATGTGCTCCTGGCCGCGCCGGTAGCAGATCGTCACCTCCTCGGCGCCGAGCAGCTTCGACTGTACCGCGGCGTCGATGGCCGTCATGCCGCCACCGATGACGACGACGCGGCGACCAACCGGCAGGCCGGAAAGGTCGCTGGCCTGGCGCAGCTCGGCAATGAACTCGACCGCGTTGATGACGCCGTCAGCGTCCTCGCCATCGGCACGCAGCGCATTGACACCGCCAAGGCCCATGCCGAGAAACACCGCGTCGTAATTGCGGATCAGATCCGACAGCTGATAGTCGCGGCCGAGCGCCTTGCCGTTCTGGATGTCGATACCGCCGATCGCGGTCACGTAGTCGACTTCGGCCTGGGCGAAATCGTCGACGCTCTTGTAGGCGGCGATGCCGTATTCGTTGAGGCCGCCGGCCTTCGCGCGCGCCTCCAGGATGGTCACGTCATGGCCGTGGCGGGCGAGCCGGTGCGCGGCGGCAAGGCCGGCCGGCCCGGCGCCGACCACGGCGACCGTCTTGCCGGTCGGCTCGGCGCGCGGATAAAACTGCTTGTTCTCGCCCATGGCGACGTCGGTGGCGTAGCGCTGCAGGCGGCCGATCTGCACCGGCTTGCCTTCCGCCACCTCGCGCACGCAGACTTCCTCGCACAGCGTCTCGGTCGGGCAGACGCGGGCGCACATGCCGCCCAATATGTTCTGGTCGAAGATGGTCTTGGCCGAACCGATCGGATTGCCGGTCGAGATCTGGCGGATGAACAGCGGAATGTCGATCGAGGTCGGGCATGCATTCATGCACGGCGCGTCGTAGCAGAAATAGCAGCGATCGGATTCGACCAGCGCCTCGTGGTGATCGAGCGGCGGATGCAGGTCGGAAAAATTATCCGCATACTGGTCGGCCGAGAGCCTGCCGCCCGCAATGCCTTCCCTGAATTGGCCTTCTGGCATCGTCAGTTCCCCATGTTTTCTTTTGGAGAAGGCTAGCACGTTTTATTTTTTTATCAATTGGTCAATTTTCGACGCAAGTCACTGAAAAGGCTCGGCAATAACATGATTTTTTTACTCATATTATTGCGACTGCGGTCGGGCTTGCAGTGCGAGCGAAAGGCCAGGCTCAAGCTTGCGGCCATGGATGGCCCTGACCTCCTGCGCCACCAATTCCTGCAATCGCCACAGATTGCGGTCGCGGATGCCGAATGCTTCGAGATGGCTGACCGTGTTGTAGAGATATTCGGCGCCGGATCCGATATGCCCGCAGGCTCTGGCCAGCACGCTCGCCACTCTGTCCAGCGGCTGGTTCAGCGACGTTCCCCTGCCCTTCACGCCGACCCAGAAGCCGAGCGCGCGCAGCTTACCCTGCGGCGTATGCACCGGCAGCCAGCGAACCGTCTCGATGCTTTCATGGTCGCTGATCTCGCGCCGCAGCAGCTTTTCGATCTGCGCCGGCTTCTCACCCTCCGGCAAGCGATAGATCACGCCGTTGCAGCGCCCGCCCCGCTCGAGCGCCATCATCAACCCAGGCTGCTCGGCGCTGCCGCGCCAGCGCACCATGTCGAGGCAGAAGGAGCGGTGCCAGCCGAAGGCGGTGGCGAGCTGTTGCTCGACCGACTCGAATTCCGGCTTCCAGATCAGCGACCCATAGGCGAACACCCATAACGGTCCCTCATCGGCTTCATTGGACAGTCGCGAGGCGAGGGTTCGAAAGTCCTCGTCGTTCATGTCTGTCCAGCTCGGGTCCGGACCGGGATCGGCCTCTTCCCGATGGCACAGTGCGACAAGCTCGGGCGTGAGCGACATCAAGCGCATGGACGACAACCCCTCATCACCGCAGAGAAATCGAAAACCGCTGGATGCGCAATCAGGGAACGCTTGGCACACACACCCATTGTTGTCCGGGCGGTGTCGGATTTCCGTCGTGAGGATCGTCCTATGATGGACGACGATCGATCCATGAAAGGTGAGGAGACCGAAAATGCCAAAAACCCCGATGCCCTTCTTCTGGTACGAATTGATGACATCAGATCTCGACGCCGCCGAGGCGTTCTACACCCAAGTGGTCGGCTGGACGGCGCAGCCCTTCGATAAGGCACCCGGCATGCCGCGCTACATCGTCATGAATGTCGGCGAACGTGGCGTCGGCGGCCTGATGACCTTGCCCGAGGATGCCGCCAAGATGGGCATGCCGCCTGCCTGGCTCGGCTATATCCACACCAGGGATGTCGATGCCGCAACTGCATCGCTGGAGAAAGCCGGCGGCACCGTTCACCGCCAGCCCGACGACATTCCGGGCGTCGGCCGCTTTGCCGTCGTCGCCGATCCGCAAGGCGCGACCTTCATGTTCCTGCAGCCGAACGGTCCCGACCAGCCTGTCGTGCCGGCCAGCACACCGGGCCACATCGGCTGGCACGAGCTTTACACGTCGGACTGGAAAGCCGCGTTCGATTTCTATTCCGACCAGTTCGGCTGGGTCGACGCCGGCGATTTCGACATGGGCCCGATGGGCACGTACCAGACTTTTACGGCCGGCCCCGAATCCGGCGGCGGCATCATGAACAAGCCCGCGCAGATCCCGGTCCCGGTCTGGCAATTCTACTTCAACGTTGCGGCCATCGACGCGGCGGCCAAACGGGTCACCGACAATGGCGGCAAGATCCTGATGGGGCCGATGGAGGTCCCCGGCGGCAGTTGGATCGTGCAGTGCCAGGACCCGCAAGGCGCGCACTTCGCCTTGATGGCGCCAGTCCGCTGACGGCGATCGAACACCGCTGACACAAAGTGCGGGCTTTCATCGGACCACCGATGAAGGCCTCTCCCCCTGCCTGGCGCCGCCTCATTCCGGCGCCAGCACCGCAACCTTCAACTCAGCTTTTTTCGCGCCGCTGAACTGGACGGTGGCCGGGCCGGGCGCAAGCTTGAAGCGCACGCTCTTGCGGATGCCAGGGCATGTTTTCACGCCACTATAGCCCGCCGACTTGATGGCCTGGCCATCCTGGATGACATCGATCCAGGCCTCCCCCGACAGACTTATCTGGATGGCTCCCTCGGATGGCACCTCCACGCTGGCGACGGCCCCGAAACTGTCTGATGCCGGCGCACGTTCGGGCGCTACCGCAAAACCGGCTTTCTCTACCGGCACCAGCGCCAGGTCCGCAGCCGCACCAACCGCCAGTGCCGCTCCGGACGGCGTTGCCGGTGCCGCGGCAAACAGGGTCTGCTCCCGCGTCACGGGCCACTTGAAGGCCTCACAGCCGGCGTCCTCGGCCATGGCAAAGCTGGTGCCTGCAAGAATTGCGAAGAGGCTGATGGCGACTTTTTTCATGGCAAAGGGAACCCACATTTCTAGAGTGGCCGCACTAATACAACCACAACGATAGAAATGCAACCTTTGCGGGAAAAATATGAAGGGTCAAGCTGGGGACATTTTCAATCACCGATTGTTGACGCCAGGCCATGGGAAGTGAATGGTCCATTCCTGGGCGATAATCTATGGCCGGACGGATTGAAAATGGAGTCATTATGAAGCTTTTCGAAAGCCTCTCCAGATACCAGCCGCAGGCGCTCGGCGTGTTGCGCATCATGACCGCGCTGCAGTTCATCGAGCATGGCAGCCAGAAACTGTTCAACTTCCCCGTCAGCGTCGATCCCCACGCCCTTTCCGGGCTGACCACGACTGCCGCCATCCTCGAATTCGCCGGCGGCATCCTGCTCGCGCTGGGCCTGTTCACGCGACCGGTGGCATTCCTTCTGGCCGGCGAAATGGCGATCGCCTATTTCATGGCGCACATGCCGCGCGACTTCTTCCCGGTCAACAATGGCGGCGATTCGGCGATCTCGTTCTGCTTCATCTTCCTCTATCTGGTGTTTGCCGGCGCCGGCGCTTTCGCGCTGGACAGCCGCCGCAGCGCCTGACGCCAGAAAGAGGATGCGGGCCTGGTGCATGTCGCCCAAAAGTGCCCGGCGGTCTTGGGACAACGACATCCACAAAACAGGAATCTGAAGCGCATCGGCGAAGCCGAAGCGCTTCAAGCACGCATCCGTTCGAAATTGGCGTCGAACAGCGGCACCGCCTGAATGCGCGCCGCATGGCGCTTGCCCAGCAGCTCGATCTCGAAGCCGTCGCTCTCATCAGCGATCTCCTTCGGCACATAGCCGACGGCGACGGATTTCTTCGAATGATGCGCATAGCCGCCCGACGTCACCCAGCCGCGCACCGCACCATCGAACCAGATCGGCTCATCGCCAATGACATCGGCATCGTCGGCATCGACGATAAAAGCGCGCAGGCGCAATTTGCCGCCCTGCCTGAGCTCGGCCAGCGCCGCGGCCTTGCCTATGAAATCGGCGTCCTTGCCGTAAGCAACGAAGCGGTCGAGCCCCGCTTCCAGCGGCCCGTAGATCGGCCGGTACTCGCGCCCCCATGAGCCGTAATTCTTGTCCAGCCGCAGCGCATTGAGGGCGCGCGAGCCGAACAGGCCGATGCCGAATTCCCCGCCCGCCGCCATCAGTGCTTGATAGGCGGCGCGCTGGTATTCCGGCGCCACCCAGATCTCGTAGCCGAGATCGCCGGTATAGCTCACACGGCCGACCAGGCACGGCGCCATGCCGATATCCATCCGGCCAATGGCCATGAAGGAAAAGGCCGCATTGGAGACATCCGAGCGCGTCGCCTTTGCCAGCACATCCCGCGCCTTCGGGCCTGCGATCGACAGACCGGTGAGCTTCGCGCCCAGCGCCTCGATGCGGACCGATCCATCGTCAGGCAGGTGCTTCTCGAACCAGCGCATATGGTATTGCTCGGCGATGCCGGAGCCGGCGAGGAACCAGCCCTCGCTTCCGAGATTGGCGAGGGTGAAATCGCCGATCAGTCTGCCGTCTTCCTTCAGCATCGGCGCCAGCGTCATGCGGTCGGGCTTGGGCAGTTTGCAGGCAAGCATCCGGTCGAGCCAAGCGGCCGCTCCCTCACCCGTCACCTTGTATTTGGCGAAGCTCGAAATCTCCGACAGGCCGACACCGTCGCGAACTGTGGCGACCTCCTTGGCGACCTGCGTGAAATCGCTCGAGCGGCGCCAGGAGAATTCGTCCTTGACGCCTTCCGGCGCGTACCACAGCGGCACTTCCAGCCCATAGGCAACGCCCCATTGCGCACCCTTGGCCGACAGCAGGTCGTAGACCGGCGTCGTCTTCAGCGGCCGCCCGGCGGGCAGCTCCTCATTGGGGAAGCGGATCGAAAAGCGCCTGGAATAATTCTCGCGCACCTTGGCGTTGGTATAGGCCATCGTCGCCCAGTCGCCGTAGCGCGCGACATCCATCGCCCAGATGTCGGCGCCGGGATCGCCCTCGATCATCCAGTTCGACAAAGCGAGGCCGACGCCGCCGCCTTGCGAAAACCCGGCCATGACACCGCAGGCGACCCAGAAGCCCGGCAGCCCGCGCACCGGCCCGACCAATGGGTTGCCGTCGGGCGCGAAGGTGAAAGGCCCGTTGATGATCTGCTTGATGCCCGTGTTCTGGAAGGCCGGGAAATGGCGGAAGCCGACCTCAAGCGACGGCGCGATGCGGTCGATGTCGGGCGCCAGCAATTCATGGCCGAAATTCCATGGCGTCTGGTATTCGGACCATGGCTTGTTGGCCTTTTCGTAAGTGCCCATCAGCATGCCGCCGCGCTCCTGGCGCAGGTAAAGCTCGCCATCGAAGTCGACCGCGTGGATGATCTCGGTGCCGGTCTTGGCGTTCCAGGCGGCGACCTCCGGCATATCCTCGGTGATCAGGTACATGTGCTCCATGGCCAGCACCGGCAGTTCGAGGCCGACCATGCGGCCGACCTCGCGCGCCCACAGGCCGCCGGCGTTGACGACATGCTCGGCCACCACCTCGCCCTTGTTGGTGATGACCCGCCACAGCCCGTCAGGGCGCCGCACGATGTCCTCGACCTTGGTGAAACGCTCCACTTCCGCCCCAAGTTTCCGCGCGGCCTTGGCATAGGCGTGGGTGACGCCGGAGGGATCGAGATGGCCGTCCTCTTTGTTCCTGACCGCGCCGACGAACTGCTTGGGATCGAGCAGCGGCATCAGTTCGGCCGCTTCGTTGGGCGAGATCTCCTCGAGCTCTATGCCGAGATAGCGGCCCTTGGCGACGACGCCGCGCAGCCAGTCGAGCCGCGCCTCGGTCGCTGCCAGAAGCACGCCACCGGTCAGATGCACGCCGGTCGCCTGGCCGGAAAGCTCCTCGATCTCCTTGTAGAGATTGATCGTGTATTTCTGCAGCTTGGCGACGTTGGGGTCGCCATTGATGGTGTGCATGCCCCCGGCCGCGTGCCAGGTCGAGCCTGAGGTCAGCTCGTCGCGCTCCAGCAGGACAACATCGGTCCAGCCGTGGCGGGCGAGATGGAACAACACGGAGCATCCGACGACGCCACCGCCAATGACCACGACCTTTGCATGCGATTTCATGGATTTTTTCTCTGATATCAGTGAGTTGAATGGGTGAATGGATTCAAGCTGGGAACGATCACGGCTCGCCCTGCCCGATCGCTTCCTTGCGCCTGGCCATGTAAGCCTCTAGCGCCTCGCGCACGGCGATATCCATCACCGGCTCGACATAGTCCTCCAGCGCCTTCTTCCACAGCCGCGTCGCGCGTGCCGTGGCGTCGAGGCCGCCGGCTTCCTGCCAGGCTTCGTAATTCTGCCAGTTGGACAGCATCGGCTGGTAGAAGGCAGTGGCGTAGCGCTCCAGCGTGTGCGGCTCGCCGAAGAAATGCCCACCGGTTGGCACCGCACCCAAAGCCTCGACGGCGAGTTCCGCCTCATTGACTTCGATCGGGCGCAAGAACTCCATCATATGCTGGATCATCTCGACATCGATGATGAGTTTTTCGAACGACGCCGTCAGCCCGCCCTCCTGCCAGCCGGCGGCGTGGTAGACGAGGTTGCCGTGGCCGAGCACCGCGCCCCACAGCGCCATCAGCGTCTCATAGGCGCCCTGCGCGTCGGCGGCATTGGAAGCCGAGCCTGGCGTCGTGCGGTAGGGCAGCCCGTAGCGCCGCGCCAGTTGCCCTGACGCAATGTTGGCCTTGGTGTTCTCAGGCGTGCCGAAGGCCGGCGCGCCCGACTTCATGTCGACATTGGAGGTGAAGGCGCCATACATGACCGGCGCGCCCGGACGGACAAGCTGCGTCAGCACGACGCCGAACAGCGCCTCGGCATTCTGCTGCGCCAGCGCCCCGGCCAGCGTCACCGGGCTCATCGCCCCCATCAGCGTGAACGGCGTCACCGCCACCGACTGGCCGAACTCGGCCATGGTCATCAGGCCTTCGGCCATCATCTCGTCGAAGCGGCGCGGCGAGTTGACCGAGATGATCGTGGTGATGCCGGGATCGTCGCGCATCTGGTCGAGCGTCAGCCCACGCGAAATCGCCATCATCTCGATGCCGTCCAATGCCCTGCCCCGGCCGATCGCCGAGACATGGAAACTCTTGTCGGTCAGCGTCAGATTGGTGAAATAAGTGTCGAGATGGCGGGAGTTTGCCGGCAGCTCCACCGGCGCGCAGACCTGGTTGCCCAGCATGTGGATGCAGTTGAAATGCTGCGCCAGCCGTGTGAGATCCGAATAGTCGCGCAAATTGCCGGCGCGGCGGCCGCGCTCCATGTCATGGACATTGGGCGGCCCGGCAACGAGGGTGAAATTGATGGTGTTGCCGCCCAGATGAACCGCGTTGGCCGGGTTGCGCGGCGTCAACACATAGCTGGGCTGCGTGGTCTTCAGCACGTCTTCGATCAGGCCGCGATCGATGCGGACAATCGCTGAGGCATGATCGACCCTGGCGCCGGCCTTCTCGAACAGCGACAGCGCGCGCGGACTCATCACCTCGATGCCGAAATTCTCCAATATGTGCATCGACGCCTGATGGATCTGCTCGATCTGATCGGGCGACAGCATGGCCATTGGCGGATAGGGATTGGTCACCCGCCTGAGCGGCAGTTGCGGAATGGCCGATGGCCCCCGATTGCTGGTGCGCTCGGCGCCGCGTTTGCGTCTTGGTTCGTTCATGCCTGGCATCAAAGCCCCGGCAAACCAGGCAAGCTGTCATAAATACGCCGTTTGCGGGCGTGATTTTAGCCACGGCGGCATTTCTGCAGTATCCATTTAGAGAACACGACGAAATATGTCGGATTGTTGATATGGGATTTCCTCGAGCGACCGCTCGGGCGAAGCGTTAATGGACGCTGCAAGATTCCCTTTATGATTTCGGCCTATTGCTCTGCCGATGCGTAGTTCGAGTTTTAGTAAAATTGGTGCGGTTTGCGTGCTGCTGGCGCTTTCGGCCTGCGCCACGCCGCCCAATCACATCAACAATGTTTGCGCCGTCTTCGACCAGAATGACGGCTGGTTCGACAACTGGCAGTCTGCCGCCGAGCGCACCCAACAGAAATATGGCATCCCCGTTCCCGTACTGATGGCGACGGTCCGCAAGGAATCGGGCTTCAAGAGCAATGCAAGGCCGCCGCGTACCAAGCTGCTCGGCTTCATTCCGTGGAAGCACGTCTCCACAGCCACCGGCTTTTCGCAGGCGCTGGACGGCACCTGGTCGCAATATCAGCGCGAGACCGGCAATTGGGCGGCGCGGCGGACGAAATTCGCCGATGCGGTCGATTTCGTCGGCTGGTATCATTCCAAGACATCTGACACCTACGGCGTCGCCCGCAACGACACCTACAATCTCTACCTTGCCTACTATCTCGGCTGGACCGCCTATGGCCGCGGCAACAGGGGCGATGCCGGTGTGCAGGGCTATGCCCGGGCCACCGACAAGATGGCGCGGGACTATGCCCAGCAGTTGAGCGAGTGCGGGAACTGATCTTGCCGCATCGTTGATCTCGATCTTCGGACGGTCAGCTCGGCCTTTTGCCGCGCGGACGCTTTGGTGGCGTGCCAGCAAAACCGGGGCCATCGCCATGCGACGCGTCGTCCGGCATACCTTCGTGCGCGGCGTGTTCCTTGTCGAACTTGATCACGGGCTCCATCTTGGCCAGCACGTCGTCGGAGAGCCAGCACAGGCTCATATGACCGTCGCCGAGATGCTTGACCGGCGGCACCTTGGTCTCGCAGAGATTGTCCGGCACCAGCTTCTTGTAGCCGCAACGGGTTTGGAACGGACAGCCGGATGGCGGGTTCATCGCCGACGGGATGTCGCCTTCCAGCACGATGTGCTTCTTCACGACACTCGTGTCGGCGATCGGGATCGCCGACAGCAGCGCCTCCGTATAGGGATGATAGGGCGGTGCGAAGATCTGGTCGGTCGTGCCTTGCTCGACGATGTAGCCGAGATACATGACGACGACGCGGTCGGCGATGTAGCGAACGACGGACAGATCGTGGCTGATAAACAGCATCGTCGTCTTGTTCTTGCGCTGGATGTCCATCAGCAGTTCGGTCACCGCCGCCTGCACCGACACGTCCAATGCCGAGACCGGCTCGTCGGCCACCACCACCTTGGCGTCACCGGCAAAGGCTCGCGCCACGCCGATGCGCTGCTTCTGGCCGCCCGAAAGCTGACGCGGCTTGCGGGTTTCGAATGCCCGCGGCAGCTTCACCAGGTCGAGCAGCTCCAGCATGCGCTTGCGGCGATCGGCAACCGTCTTGCCGACATTGAACTTCTCCAGCGTGCGGATGATCTGCGAACCGACCGAATGGCTGGGATTGAGCGTGTCGAACGGATTCTGGAACACCATCTGGATCGACGACACCGTGTCGACGCTCCGTTTGTCGATGCCCGTCGATTGGATTTCCGTGTTGCCCAGCGTCACCGTGCCGGCACTTGCCGTCTCCAGCCCGAGCAGCACCTTGGCCAGCGTCGACTTTCCGCAGCCGGATTCGCCGACGATGGCGACCGTCTCGGATTCGCGCGCCATGAACGAGATCGTCTCGTTGGCCTTGACGACGCGGCCCTCGCTCGAGCCGAACACCTCGCTGCCGCCGACCCTGTAATATTTTCTGAGGTCCTCGATCTTGAGCACCGGCGCGCCGGGCATGACGCGCTCATTGACCTTCTTGGCACCGGGTGGCAGCGCTTCCCAGTCGATCTCGTTGAAGCGCACGCAGCGCGAGAAATGGCCTTCGTGACCAGCGACCTCGATCATCGGGATTTCGGCGGCGTTGCAGACACCCTCGACGAAATGGTGGCAGCGAGGGCCGAAATTGCAGCCCTTGGGCCGCTCGTGCGGCAGCGGCAGCTGTCCGGGGATGGAGATCAGCGGCCGTGAGTTCTTGTCGGCGCCCGGCAGCGGGATCGAGCGGAAAAGCCCCTGCGTATAGGGGTGGCGCATCCGGTCGAACACGTCCTTGATCTTGCCGGTCTCCACCGCTTCGCCCGAATACATCACGGTGATGCGATCGCAGGTTTCCAGGATCAGGCCGAGATTGTGCGACACGAAGATCATCGACGTGCCGAACTTTTCGCCCAGCCCCTTGACCAGATCGACGATGCCCGCCTCCACCGTCACGTCGAGCGCCGTCGTCGGCTCGTCGAGCAAAAGCAGCGCCGGCTTCGACAGCAGCGCCATGGCAATGACGATGCGCTGCTGCTGGCCGCCGGAGAGCTGGTGCGGATAGGAGCGCATCATACGCTCGGGATCGGGCAATTTGACCGAGCGCACCATATCGAGGGCGCGTTTATAGGCCTCTTCCTTCGACACCTTGTCGTGGATCAGCGGCACTTCCATCAGCTGCTGGCCGACTTTCATCGCCGGGTTCAAGCTCGCCATCGGCTCCTGGTAGATCATGGCGATCTTGTTGCCGCGGATGGAACGCAACTCCTCGTCGGAGAGTTCGCCCATGTCCTTGCCCTGGAACTTGATCTTGCCGCCGACGATCTTCCCGATGTTGGAGAGGTCGCGCATGATGCCGAGCGACACGGTCGACTTGCCGCAGCCGGATTCGCCGACGATGCCCATCGCCTCGCCCGGCATGACGGTGCAGGAAAAATCCATGACGGCCGGTATCTCGCCCTTGCGGGTGAAGAAGGAGATCGACAGGTTCTCGATCTCGATGATCGGCCCTTTGGTTGGCCCGGGGGTCGGCTTGGCGGGATTTCGAACTGCCTCGTTCATGGGTCGCTCCAATCCTGGTTCTTCCAGACCTGTTTCTCTCAGGCCCATCGGGTCGAAACCCGCGACATCAGTCTTTCATCGATTGTTCGCGCAGCGAGTCGGCGAGCAGGTTCAAGCCCAGCACGAACGACATCAGTGCGATGGTCGGCGGCAGCGCCGGATGGATGAAGGAGCGCAGCAGGCGGCTGGCGTCCTTGATCGCGGTGCCCCAGTCCGGGCTTTCCGGCGCCAGGCCAAGGCCGAAATAACCGAGCGTGCCGAGCAGGATGGTGGTGTAGCCGATGCGCAGGCAGGCATCGACGATCAGTGGCCCGCGCGCATTGGGCAGGATCTCCCACAGCATGATGTACCAGGGCGATTCACCGCGCGTCTGCGCCGCCGCCACATAATCGCGCGTCTTGATGTCCATCACCAGGCCACGCACGATGCGGAACACGCCGGGGCTGGAGGCGAACACCACCGCCACGAAGATGTTGAGCTGGTTTGGATCGATATGGACGATGTGCAGCGGGTCCTTATCGAACACAAGGCCGAGATAGATCCAGCCACCGAGGATCAGGGTGATGCCGAGCAGGATGTAAAGCCGGTCGGGCCGATTCTTGTAGCGGGTCCAGAACAGCACGCTGAAGAAGATGATCGGGAACAGGAAGAAGACGCCGGCCATGCCATAGGGGATCGGCGTGTCCATGATGCCCGGCGTCACCAAGAGGTAGAACAGCAGGATCACCGGGAAGGCGAGCACAAGGTTGGCCAGGAACGACAGCACGGTGTCGATCTTGCCGCCGTAATAGCCGGCGGGCAGGCCGAGCGTGATGCCGACCATCAGCGCGAAGCCGGTCGCGGCAGGCGCGATGATCAGCACGATCTGGCTGCCATAGACCATGCGCGAAAACACGTCGCGCGCCAGCTTGTCGCCGCCGAACAGATAGGTCAGTCCCGACTGCGGTTCGACGGCGCCCGGCAGCACGTCCTTCATGATCGGAATCTGGGCCAGCGGATCGAAGGGCGATATGGTCGCGGCGAAGATCGCCGTGAACAGCCAGAACAGGCAGATGCCGACGCCGACGATGCCGACACCGCTGTCGAACAGCTGGCCGTAGAGCGCCAGCTTCTTCTTGTAGGCGAAGCTCGCGCCCATGACGATGACGAGCGCGATCCAGACCGGCCAGAAGCGCGACAGCACTTCGAAAACGACGGTGAAGCCACTGATGTATTGAACCGGCATCGGCTTCGCTCCCTACTGAACTCTGATACGCGGATTGAGAAATGCGTAGCCCACATCGGAAATGAGCTGCGTGATCAAGACGATGAACACCGAGACCAGCGAGCAGCCGAGCAAAAGGTCGATATCGTTGTTGCCGGCCGCCTCGACCAGCGTGTAGCCGAAGCCCTGGTAGCGGAACATCACCTCGACGATGACGACGCCGGTGAGCAGCCAAGGGAATTGCAGCATGATGACGGTGAACGGTGCGATCAGCGCGTTGCGCAAGGCATGTTTGACCACCACGCTGCCGAAGGAGAGACCCTTCAACCGCGCGGTACGGATATATTGCTGCGTCATCACTTCGACCATCGAAGCTCGCGTCATGCGGGCGATATAGCCGATGCCGTAGATCGCCAGCGTCATCACCGGCAGTGTGAAATTGTAGAAGGTGATGCCCTGGCTGGCCGAAGCCGCCGAGCCGTTCAGCCAGCCTAGCCATGAGGCGAAGATGACGGTGAAGATGACGCCCGACACATATTCAGGCGTCGCCGTCGAGGCGATCGACGCCACGGACAGCACCCGGTCGGTTCGCGACCCCTCACGCATGCCGGCCAGAATGCCGATCAGCAGCGAGATCGGCACCATCACCGCCAGCACCCAGAACATCAGGATGCCGGTAGCGCCGAGTGCCGGAAACAGTTTTGAGGCGACGGTCGCCTTGAACTTGGTCGAGCAGCCGAAATCGCCCTGGAAAACGCCGGCAAAGGTCGGCACTAGCGGATCGTTGCAGAAGGAGAAACGCTGCGCCGGCTTACCGGTCGCCGGGTCGGTTACCGGCTGCTTGGGCAAGACGCCAAGCCACTGGCCGTAGCGGACGAAGAAGTTCTGCCGGTAGCCATGGTTGACCAGCCAGCTCTCGAGCTGCTCGGCCGACGTATGCATTTCGGTCTGGCTGATCGCCAGCTTCTTCAGATTGGGTTCGAGGTTGATCAGGAAGAAGACGACCATGGTCAGGCACAGCATCGTCAATGCCATGGTGCCAAGACGCCTGATAACGAAGGAAAGCATGGCGGCCCCCTGCCGATGGGTTGGGGTTTGAGCCGGCTATGAAAGCCAACCCTGCCGTGACCGGCGGGGCTGGCTGTCAAACAGGCCTTCGGATGCGATCAACCCTGTTTTTGTTGCATGGCCTTGCCCGCGAGTCCGCAACTTTTTTGAGAATGTGCGGACCAGCAGGGACGGACAATGCAAAGAGCGAGGGAAGGGAGCGAGCCCCTTCCCTCCATGTCGATGCGATATCAAGCCTGGTCGAGCCAGACCTTGCCGTAGTCGCGCTCGAAGGTCGGGTGCATCTTATAGTTCTGCACCGCCTTCACCGAGTGGCTGTAGAGCTTGCGCCAGTACGGCTGGATCATGATGCCGGAATCCTGCAGGATCTGCTCGATGTCCTTCATCATGTCCTTGCGCTTGGCGGCGTCGGCAACGGCGAGCGCCGCATTGAGCTTGGCATCCCAGTCCGGATTCGACCAGCCGGCCTCGTTCCAGGCCTCGCCGGTGCGATAGGCGATGGCCAGAACCTGGACGCCGAGCGGACGCATGTTCCAGTTGGTCATCGACAGCGGATACTTCGTCCAGTCGTTCCAGAACGTCGAACCCGGCAAAACGGTGCGCTTCACCTTGATGCCGGCGTCGCGCAGCTGGGCGGCGATCGCATCGCCGGTGTTCTTGTGCCAGTCTTCGTCGACGGTGATCAGCTCGTGTTCGAAGTCGGCTTGGCCGGCTTCCGCCATCAGCGCCTTCGCCTTGGCCGGATCACGGGCAACCTTGGGCAGCTCGTAATATTCCGGATGGATCGAGCAGACATGGTGGTTTTCGGCGACCGAGCCGGCATTGCCGTAGCCGAGCTGCAAGACGACATTGTTGTCGACCGCAAGCTGCAGCGCGTTGCGCACCTTCTGGTCGCCATAGGGCTTGTTGTTGACGTTGGTGCGGCAGACGATGGTCGACGCGGTGACGATTTCCGACTTCACCAGGTCCATGCCGTCGAGGATCGACACATAGTCGGCCGAAGTCTCGAAGTTGGTGTGCACTTCGCCGGCCTCGAAAGCGCTGACCATGGCTGCCGGATCGGTGCCGTAGTCGATGAATTCCAGGCCATCGAGGAACACTTCGCCGTCCCACCACTTGTCATCGGTGCGGCGCTTGTAGACCACCTTCTGACCGACATCGTAGGAGACGAGTTCGAACGGACCGGTGCCGATCGGGCAGGCCTTGAAGTCGCCGCCCTTCTCATCGAAGGTCTTGTGGACGATCAGCCCGGGATAGTCGCACATGTTCGGAATCAGCGCGATGTCCGGCTTGCTGAGCTTAAGCACGACCGTGTGGTCGTCCGGCTTGGTCACGGCGCTTTCGTCGAGCTTGTCGTCCTTGACCAGCGAGCCGAGACGGCCGGGCATGGAATTGCCTTCGGCTTTCTTGTCAGCCCAGCGCTTCAGGTTGAAGATGACGTCATCGGCGGTGAAGGCATCGCCATTCGACCAGGTGACGCCCTTGCGCACATGCAGCGTATACTGCGTGGCGTCGTCGTTGACGTCCCAGCTTTCCAGCAGATAGGGGCGAAACGTGTATTCGGAGGTGTACTTGACCAGCGGCTCCAGCGCCTGGCGCTCGGCATTGGCGATTTCCGACCAGTCGGCCTTGCGCGGGTCCTTGGGATCTTTGATCCACTGGGCGATCTTCAGCGTGCCGCCCTTCTTGCCCTTTACCTCTTCGGCCTTCGCCGGCGTCGGATCGGCGAGGCCGAGCAAGCCGTAAGCCATTGCCGTCGATGCGCCGAAGACGCTGGCCATGGCCAGGAATTCGCGGCGGTCCACCTTGCCTGCCTTGGCTTCTTCGGCCATGGCCAGGATGTGATCCGGAACGCGATCGCCATTACTCTTATAAATTGTCATGACTTAACTCCCATTGTTGGCTTTCCGCCTTTTAACATTCCGCATCCAGGCCATGATGTCAAAGACGGCGTGGATTGAGAACATGTTAGGGAATGTGCAACTTTGAAAGGGGAGCGGTTCGCGTGATAACGACAGTCTTGGCGCAAATTTGCTACTGTCCGACGGATTCTTCTGGAATCGCGATAGTCGATTAAACTGAGACATTTACTCTGGCCCGCACAGCACCAGAATCGATCCACCATGAGGCCAAAAGCCCCGCCGGACTGTCAGTATTCCTTCTCGTAGAAGATGCCGCCCTTGGCTTCGCCGGCATCGTTGGCCTCGCCGCGCAGCTTGACGCCGCGCCCGACATTGAGGTCGATCGTTGCCTTGCCCGAGCCAGGCTTGTCGCCCTTCTGGATGGTGACATAGGTGCGGTCGTTGAGGTATTTGCCGGCCGAAACCGCCGTGCCGCCCTGGTCGTCGGTGGTGACGTCGAGATCGTCGACGCCAATGGCGCTGCGCAGGTTTTCCAGCAGCGACGTCGAGCCGCCGACGCCGGCCAGCTGCCCCGCCGCTTCGGCGAGCTGGGCGATCTGCAGCGGCGACAGGTTCGACATCGAGCGGCCGAAGATCAATTGCGCCAGCACCTCATCCTCGGGCAGCGCCGGCACCGAGGAGAAGGTGAACTTCGGATTGGTCGCTTCGCCCGACACCACGATGGTGACGGTGGCGCTGGTCGTCGTTGTGGTCGCCGTCAAATTGAGATAGGGCACCAGCGAGCCGGAAAACCCGACCGTGCCTTCGGTGAAGGTCAGCCGCTTGCCGAGGATCGACAGTCGTCCGCGCTGCAAGGTGAAGGTGCCGACCGCTTGCGGCGACGAGGCCGGGCCGGTCAGCTTCAGCGAGCCGCCAAGTTCGGCATCAACGCCCCTGCCCTGGATGAAGATCTGATTCGGCGCGTTGACCGTGACATCGAGCGCAAGGCCGCTACCGCCGCCCTTGCCGCTGGTCGTCGGCGGCCGCAGCGCCTTGTCCTGCGCCTTGACCGCGCCCGGCGCGTTCTTGTGCTTGACGTCGAGCGCCGCCAGCGAGCCCGGCAATTTGTCGGGAACGGTGATCACCGTCTTGGCGAGATTGACGGTGCCGGCGATGACCGGTGCGGAGGTCAGCGGTCCCTTGATCGTCAGGTCGCCGCCGAGATTGGCGGTCACCACCCTGCCGTCCGTATAGCGGCCGTCGACCAGCTTGATCGACAGGTCGGCCGGGAAACCCTGCGCCGGGTTGATGCCGACCGTGCCGCTGGCCGACAGGCTGCCGCGCGTCGACAGCGTTCCGGTCAGCCGGTTGATCCTGGCGACGCCGCCGGCAATCGAGACATCGGCGGCGAGATCGTTGACGGCGAGGCCGGAGCGCGCATCGACAAGGCGCGCACCCGAGGTGCTGATGCTGCCGCCGATGACGGGCGATGTCGCCGGACCGCGCACCTGCACGTTGACATTGGCGGTTCCAGACAAAGACAGGCCCTGCGCGGCCAGCTTCTGGCTGAGCAGGCCGAACGGCACGACGCCATTGAAGTCGAGCACCAGTGACGGCGTGCCGGCCGTCGTCACGGTGCCGCCGCCCTTGAGGCCAAGGCCGGCGCCATCGCCGACATTGGCATTGAAGGTCAGCTTGTTGCCGCCGAAGGTGCCCGACGAGGAGACACTCACCGCACCGACACCGGCACCGCGCGTCTGCGAGGTCTGCACGCCGGCCGCGTCGAGGTTGAAGGCAATGGCGGGGTTCGCCGGCGTACCCGTCACCTTGACCGTGCCTGAGATCGAACCGGCGGCGTCGAGCCCCGGCGAGAAACTGTTGGCGAGCGACATCGGCACCCGCGCCAGCGTCGCATTGATGTCGAGCGCCGTGCCGACCTTGCCGGTCACCGTCGCCGTACCACCGCCAAGGTTGAGCACGAGCCGGTCCAGCGTCGTCATGCCGTTGACGATGCTGACGGTCGAGGCCTGGGCAATGGCCGCCTTGATGCCTTGTACGGTCGCCTGGCCGGAGGCAAGCTCGATGGTCGTCGTGCCGTTGGCCACTTTCACCCGGCCGGCGGCCTGTGCCGGAATGCCCTTGACGGTTGCGCCGCCGGAGAAGCCGGTCCAGTCGCCGTCGCGCTTCAAGTCGACATCGATGCCGCTGATCACGGTGCCGCCCGACGTGACGGTGTCGGCGCGAATCTTTCCGGAGATCACGGGCGCCGCCAGATAGTTGGCGACCAGCGCATCGATCGAGACGGCTTTCGCCTGCAGGTCGCCGCGCGTAATCGATGCTGTCGCCGCCTTGATTGCGACCTGTGGCGCATTGCCGTTCTTCGAAAAGGCGATCGTGCCGCGCACATCGCCTTCGGCCTTCTCCAGGGCAAGTGCTGCCAGCGGGCCGATATCGGGCAGGTCGAGCGCGATGGTGCCGACCGGCACGAACTTTTCATCCAGCGCCAGATCGCCGGAAATCCTGTTCTTGCCGAGCGACAGCAGCAGGCCATTGATGGCGCTCTTGCCGTCCGCCGTCGCCAGCACCGCACTGCCTTGCAGCGCCTGGCCGGCGACATTGCCGGTCAGCTGCACATTCGCCGCCGGATTGGCGGCATCGGCCTTGCCGGTGGCGGTCAGCTTCAGCCCGGTGATCTCTCGCGCCGCCACGAGAAGGCGGTCGCTGTCGATGGTCAACGACAGGTCCGGCGCCGCGGCCGGGCCCTGCGCGTTCAACGCAAAAGCGATGGCGCCCTTGGCGTCTTTCGACAGCAGCGAGATGTCGCTCAGCGCACCCTTGATGTCGGCGGCCACCTTGTTGTCGGCAAGGCTGGCTTGCCCGTCTGCGGTCAGCGCGCCCGAGGTCAGCTTCAATCCGCCTATATTGATACTGCCGTTGGGGTCGCGCTTCAGCGTGGCGCTGATCTCAGCGCGTTCGCCAAGCATGCCGCGCGCCGCCGCCGGCAGGGCCGACGATGGGGCATCCGCCTTCAGATTGAGGTCGATGGCACCGTCACGCAGCGATACCTGGCCGGCAACTTGGCTGTTCAGCGCATCGCTCTTGAGCGAGCCGCTGTCTATGGCAACCGCATCGGCTGTCAGGCGACCGCTGAGCGCCGCCGTGACCTTGCCGGCGATCAGCGGCGCAATCACCGGATTGTCGAGACCGACCTTGTCCACCGACACTGTGCCGGAAACTGGCCCTGCGCGGTTCTTGAGATCGAACGCATCCGAGTGCAACGCCAGGGCAAGCCCGTCCACCCTCGCTGGACTGGTGACGATCGAGGGCAGGATCGCAGAGACATCCAGGCGGGCCCGCGTGCTCTCGCCCGCCACCTTTGCCGACAAGGACCGGATTTCGATCTTGACTGGGCTCTCGGCGCTGCCGACAGTCAGGGGCAGGCTGGGGCCGGATGAGATGAGATCGAGCGCAAAATCGCTGGCGCCGTTCGGATTGAGGGTGCCGGTCGCCTTGCCGGAAATCTTGTCGCCGGTCAGCGTCGCCTGATCGAGCACAACACCGCCAGCCAAGGTGTAACTGCCTGCCGCGTCGACAGCCAGCGGCCCGAGCCCGGCCTGCCGGGTCTGGCTGGTTTCGATACCGGCCAGTTGCGCATTGAAGCGGACATCGGGAGCGGCCGGCGGCCCGGTCACTCCAGCCGTGCCGCTGAGCGTGCCGACAGCGTCGAGGCCGGGCGAAAATTCATTGGCGAGCGCCGCGGGCAGTGCCGAAAATTGCGCCGCGAGGTCGAGCGTCTGACCGGCAGTGCCCGACAGCGTCACCGAACCGCCGCCGACATCGAGCGCCAGTTTCTCGATGCTGGCCGTGCCGTTGGCGATGCTCAGTGTCGACGCCTGAGCGATTGCGGCCTTGATGCCGCGAACCGTCGCCTCGCCCGAGGTAATCTCGACGCTCGTCTTGCCGTCGGCGATCTTCACCCGGCCGGCAGCGGTCGCCGGAATGCCCGCTATGGTGGCGCCGCCGGTGAAATTGGTCCAATCGCCGTCGCGCTTCAGGTCGACGCCGATGCCGCTGATTTCGGTGGTTCCGGAAGTGACGCTGTCAGCCTTTATCGAACCGGCGATCGCCAGCGCCTTGAGATAATTGGCGATCAGCGCATTGACGGTGATGGCCTTGGCCGTCACGTCGCCACGCGCGATCGAAGTGCTCTTCGCATCGATCGCGACGGAGGGCGCGTCGCCCTCCTTGGCAAAGCCGATGGTGCCGTCGATGTCGCCCGTCACCGCCTGGCCGGCCAGTGCGGCCAACTGGTCGATAGCGGGCGCGTCGAGCGTCAGCGTACCGAGCGGCATGTACGTGTCGTCCAGCGCGAGATCGCCCGAGACCTTGTTGTCGCCCAGCGAGACCAGGAATCCGTTGATCGAACGCTTGCCCTCGCTTGTCACCAGTGCTGCCTTGATATCGAGCGGCTGGTCGTTGACGGAGCCGGTCAGCGATACGTTGGCGGCGGGACTGGTGATATCGGCCTTGCCGCTCGCCGTCAGCTTGATGCTCTTCACCGTGCGGCCCGATGCCGTCAGGCTGTCGCTGTCGGCGGTAACGGTGAAATCCGGCGCCGTCATCGCGCCGCTTGCCGACAGCGCGAAATCGACGCCACCGGCAACCGGCACGCCGACTGTCGGCGACAGCACGGAAACGTCGCCCAATTTGCCCTTGATGTCGGCCTGGATGTCGGTGCCCTGCATGCTGGCCGTGCCGGCGGCGCTGAGCGTGCCGGACGTGAATTCGATCGAGTTGGCGGCGAAGGATCCCTGCGGATCGCGGGCCGCGGTGGCCGAGAATTTCACCCGGGCGCCAAGCACCGAGGCGATCTGCGGCGGAAAGGCCGTCGCCACGGCATCCGCGTTCATCTTCAGCTGCATCGACAGGTCGGCAAGCGCCACCGTCGCCGTCAGAGAGGCGTTGAGCGCGTCGGAGCGCAGCGTGCCCTGGTCGATGGCAATGGCATCCTTGCTGACCGACCCGGCCAGATCGACATCGATCTTGCCGGTGATCAGCGGCGCCAGCGTCGCCACGTCGGTGTTGAGGCCACCCGCCTGCAGCTTGACGGTGACCGGCCCGGCGCGGTTCTGGATGTCAAAGCCGTCGGAATGGATCTGCGCCGCCAGATCATCCAGCCGCGTGCCGCCAGCAACGATGGAGACGAAGGAGGCGCCGATGTCGATGATCGGTGCCTTGCCGTCGCCGAAGGCGCGGGCGGTGGCATTGCTGATCGCCAGCGTGATCGGTTGCGCCTTGCTGCCGACGCTGATCACAACGGGCGGACCCTTGGCGGCGAGTTCGATCGAGAGGTCGCTGGCGCCGGCAGGATCGACAATGCCGGTCGCGGTGCCGTGCACCGCATCGCTGTCGATGTTGGCGCGGTCGACACTGACGCCACCGGCCGATGTGGCGGTGCCGGCGACATCGAAGCTGGTCTTGCCGGCAAACAGCGGCTTGAGATTCTCAGGCAGGAAGCGAGCGAAATCGCCGTCGCCCTTGGCCTCAACATGATTACCCTTGTCGGTCAGTTGGTGCCGGCCTGTCAGCTGGGTGACGATCTTGCCGTCGACCGAGAACGTGCCGATGCCGTTCCAATTGGCGAGCGGCCCGGTGCCCGAGACAATTATGTCGACCGGCGGCGTATCGGGCAGCTTGAGCAGATTGGCGATGATGCCGCCTGCCGGCTCCGAGGCCTTGAGGTCAAGATCGAGCCTGTTGTCCGCCGGCGCAAAGTGGATCTTGGCATCGACATTGCCTTGCTTGCCGTCATGGCGGGTGACGTTGAGCACCGTCTCGACCGCCAGCGGCGCGGCGTCGGCCTTGAGCATGCCCCTGGCGGCAAGTTCGGCGATGCCGCTGCCGGCCAGTTGCTGGCCAAGCGCGATCTCGGGCAGGTCGATCTGCTTGATGTCGATGGAAACCGGCAGCGTCGTCGTGCCGCCTCTCGGCGCCGGCTGCGTGCTGGCCACCGGCAACCGGGCGAGTTCTATGCGCTCGGCAGCGATGCGGTCGGCGCTGAAGTTTTTCGACAGCAGCGCCAGCGGCGACCAGTCGACGGCCACCTTGCGCGCCACCAGCCAGGCACCCTCGCGATCCTCCAGCACGACATGGTCGACGCTGAGGGCTCCCGACCAGATGCCGTCTATGCCGCTGACCGTGATCTTGCGGTCGTCGGTCGATGCCAGCCGCGAAATGATGCCGGCGAGATTGTCGCGGCCGCGCTCGGTCTTGGTTAGCACCACCAGCGCGCCGATCGCTCCCGCAATCACGATCAGCAGGGTGTAGAGAACAATGCGGAGGATGCGCCAGACTGTTTTCATCGCTCAGAATGCCTGTCCGATGCCGGCATAGATGCCGAAATGCGGATCGCCCGGATCGCGGTTGAGCGGCACGGCCGCGTCGATGCGCAGCGGCCCGAACGGCGTGACATAGCGCAGGCCGACGCCGGCGCCGACCTTGACATCGGAGAAATCGGGAACCGATTTGGTCGACACGGTGCCGGCATCGACGAACGGCACGATGCCGATCGTATCGGTGATGGCGATGCGCATCTCGACCGAGGTTTCGAAGAAGGACAGGCCGCCGATCGGCTGGCCGGTGAAATCCTTCGGACCGATGCCCTGATAGGCGTAGCCGCGCACCGAACCGCCGCCGCCGGAATAGAAGCGCCGGTCGGCCGGCACATTCTGAAGCCCGGTGCCGACGATCGACCCGATGGCGACACGTTCGGCCAGCACGAACTTGGAAGCCGAATCCAGCGACTGATAGGCCGATCCCTCGCCCTTGAGCTTCAGGAAGGCCGCACCATTCAAAATGTCGTAGCTCGGCTCGGCATAGGCCAGCACCCGGAAGCCGCTGGTCGGGTTCAGGCGGTTGTCCCTGTTGTCGTAGACATATTGCAGCGGAATGCTGGCGATCAGGTATTTGTGCTTGCCGAAAGCGTCGTGGATGCGGGAATAGTCGAGCGCCACCTCGGCGGAAACCGTCTGCTTCTTGGTCAGTTCGTAGGACAGGCCGGCGCTGCCCTTGACCGAGAAATGGTCATAGGCATCAGGATGTTCGAGCACCGTCTTGACGCCGGCGAAGAACTTCGATGCCGGTCCGATCACACCGGGTTTCTCGAACATGATGCCGGCATTGTAGTTGAGTTCGCCGAGATCGTTGCTGCCGATGCCGCTGATCTTGCCATCGATGCGCAGCTTCTCGGCCCGGCCGAACAAATTGCGGTGGCCCCAATAGCCCTCAAGGCCCAGCCCCTCGGTGTTGGAAAAAGTGCCGCCAACGCCGAAATAGCGTGGCTTGCGCTCGCTGACCTGGACGCCGATCGGAATGTTGCCGTCGGCATCGAGCTTGTCGGCTTCCTTGAACGTCACGCTGTTGAAGACCTCGAGCGCCAGCAACCGGTCGCGCGCGTCGTCGATCTCTTGCGGCGAGTATTGCCGGCCGCGCTTGAGGCCGGTCATGTATTCGGTGAAGTCGCGGTCGACCTTCTCGGTGCCTTCCACGGTGGTCGGGCCATAGCCGGCGACCGGTCCGGCGGCGACCGTCAGCGTCACGTCGAGCGTCGAGGTGGCATGGTCGGCGACGATCTGGCGGTCCGTCACCTCTGCCAGCGGCCTGCCTTGCTCCTTCAGCGTCCGCACGATCAGCGCCTCGGCCTTGAGCACTGCGCCGGATCCGGCGTCGCCGCCTGATATCAGGCCATAATCGGCGCTCATCAGTCCTGCCGCGTCGCCTTGCAGCCTGATATTGCCCAAGGTGAATTTCGGCCCGGTAGCAATGTCGATCGCCACGGGAACCGGCTGCGGACCCTTGAATTCGGCATCCGGCGGCAAATCGTCGAGCGCCTTGCCGTCGATGGTGACGGTGACGACGCCTTCGTAGCGGGCATCGGCATAGAGCGCGGCGACAAGCTGTTCGCGGTCGCTGCGCGCCTTGGCCATCAGCCCGAGCGAGCCTGAAACCGGACGCTCCTCGTCGCTCTTCAGCGCCGAGGCATTTTCGAGCTTCTTGACCAGGTCCTTGTCGGCGTCGGGGGCATTGATGGTCACGGCGTAGCGCAGCGGATCGACGATGTCGGCATCCTCGTCGCTGGACGATCCCCACAGCTTGATGCCGAAAAGCTCGAAAGCGGCCGCCGGGGGCGATTCGGCGACGAGCACGGTCGAGCACATCATGGCCAGCAGCAGGGCGCGCGGAAGCGCACGCCCTGGCGCGAGACCTCCTGACATCTGCTCTTCATGCGCCAGCATTAAGACAACCTAGGTTACAAAACTAAAATTGGAATGAAGTTCTGAAGCGCTCGTAAAGGGGCCACAATCCAATTGTCTGAAATAGGACGGGCTTGGAATTCACACCTTTTGCGTCGCCGCAAGAAAGCGTGATCCCCTGTCCTATGGAGGTACTACCGGTCATCGACCGGAAAGGAAACCGTTGGCAGGCGGACCCCTGCCGCGTCCTTGTGTTGACAAGCCTGACTGAAGCTTGATCATGCCCGGACGTCAGCTGTGTCTGGAGGGGTGTTATGGCAATGCGCGCGGCTCGTGGTCTTTCGATTCTGATTCTCCTGTTTTTTGCCTGGGCCAATGTCCTGGCCTGGAGCAGCGTCTCGCAGGCGGCCGAAGCCCGGCGTATCGCGACAACGGACAATTCCGATTATTTCGGCTTTGATCTCAGGTCCGACCAGAATGTGACAATCGACCAGTGCAAGACGACATGCCTGGGAGACCCGGCCTGCCGCGCCTTCACCTACAATAAAAAGGCCAAATGGTGCTTCCTCAAATCCGACTACAACCAGTTGAAAACCTTCAATGGCGCGGTCGCCGGCAAGGTCGTCAACATCGATGGCGATCCTGATATCGGCGCGCCGCCGGAACTCGCCTTCTTCCCCAACTGGATGGCCGACCAGGCCCAGCAATACCGCAACAAGCTGCTCGGCCCGGCCTATGACAAGCCGACAGAAGGCATGGCTGCCTTGCTGAGTGCCGCCGAACAGGCCGTGCTGACCGGCGACCACCGCTCCGCCATGCTGAAATACGAGGCCGCTGTCTCGGTACTGCCCGATGATGGCCAGCTCTGGCTCAACCTGGCGCGTGAAACGCTGGCCGTGCAGCCCGCCGCCAGCACATCCGAAGCTTCCACTTTGCCGACGAACGGCACTTCGGCCGCATTCAATGCCTATAAACTACTGCGCACCACCAAGACGCGCGCCGAAGTGCTGGCGCTGCTCGGCAACGGCCTCGACAAGCGCGATCTCTACCGGCCGGCGCTACAGGCCTATGAGGCGAGCCTTGCCCTGAACCCGTCGCCGGCGGTCCAGGCCGACTATGCCGATCTGAAGGCGCGCAAGGGTTTCCGCGTTATCGACCACACCATCGACGCCGACACCAGCGCGCCGCGCATCTGCGCGCAATTCTCCGAGGATCTGGTCAAGACCGGCGTCGATTACGCGCAATTCGTCACCGTCGACAATGCACCGCCCAAGGGCGTCCAGGCCAAGGACAAGCAGATCTGCGTCGAAGGGCTGGAGCATGGCCAGCACTACGACGTCACCTTCCGCGCCGGCCTGCCGGCGGCAATCGGCGAAGTGACCGCGGCACCCGTGGTGCTGTCGATCTATGTCCAGGACCGCGCACCGTCCGCCCGCTTCACCGGTGATAGCTTCGTGCTGCCGGCCGGCGCGCGCCGTGGCATTCCGATCGTTACCGTCAACATGAACGCTGCCGAGATGAAGCTCTATCGCATCGGCGATCGTTCGCTCGCCCAGCTTCTGTCGGGCTACCAGTTCCTGCACCAGCTGGACGGCTATGACATCTCCAACATTTCCGAGCAGATGGGCGCGCCGGTCTGGCAAGGCCAGCTCGACATCGCCAATGACCTCAACAAGGAGGTCACCACCTCCTTCCCGGTCGACCAGGCGGTGCCGCAGCGCAAGCCCGGCGTCTACGTGCTGACCGCCCAGGCCGTCAACGACAAGAGCGACGACTACAACTCGATGGCCACGCAATGGTTCGTCGTCTCCGACATCGGCCTGTCGACCTATACCGGTCAGGACGGGCTCAATGTCTTTGCCCGTTCGCTGGGCAGCGCCAAGCCGATCGCCGGCGCCGAACTGACGCTGGTCGCCAGGAACAATGAGGTTCTGGGCACGGCGACGTCGGATGCCGACGGCCATGCCGTCTTCAACCCCGGCCTGACGCGCGGCGACGGCGGCATGGTGCCGGCCGTGCTGATGGCAAAGCAGGGCGACAATGACTTCGTCTTCCTCGACATGGGCCGGGCCGGCTTCGACCTGTCCGACCGCGGCGTCACCGGGCGCGCGGCGCCAGGTGCGCTCGACGTCTATGCCTGGACCGAACGCGGTATCTACCGCGCCGGCGAGGATGTTCATGTCGCCGCACTTGCTCGCGACGGTGCCGCCAAGGCGGTCGAAAACCTGCCGTTGACCTTCATCTTCTCGCGCCCCGACGGCGTCGAGGACCGCCGTATCGTCAGCGACGGCGCATCGGCCGGCGGCCATGCCGTCGACCTGCCGCTCGCCCCCAACGCCATGCGCGGCACCTGGTCGGTGTCGATCTACACCGATCCCAAGCAGCCCGCGGTGGCCAGCCAGATGTTCCTGGTCGAGGATTTCGTGCCGGATCGCATCGAATTCGACATGAAGGCCGACAAGCAGGAAATCGCCCAAGGCGAAACCGCCAACATCGACATTGACGGCCGCTTCCTCTATGGCGCGCCGGCAGCAGGCTTGGCGCTGGAAGGCGAGCTGACGCTGTCGACGTCGCGCGACTGGGACCGTTTCCAGGGCTTTTCCTTCGGTCTCGCCGACGAGCAGTCGGCCGAACCCACGGTCACCCCCCTCGCCGATCTGCCGGTGGTTGGCGATGACGGCAAGGTGACCTTCCCGGTCTCCGTCGACCAACTGCCCTCGACCACCAAGCTGGTCGACGCCAAGGTGACGGTCAGGATGCGTGAAACCGGCGGCCGCGCCATCGAGCGCTCGCTCAACATCGGCATCCGCCCGCAGGGCCATATGATCGGCATTCGTCCGGATTTCGCCGACAATGAAGTGCCGCAGGGCGGCACGGCCAAGTTCAGCCTGATCGCCGTCGATCCCGACGGCAAGCGTGAGGCGCTGAAAGGCGCGCAATGGACGCTGGTCAAGGTCGAACGCAATTACCAGTGGTACCGCTCCAACAATTCGTGGAATTACGAGCCGGTGACCTTCACCAAGTCGATCGCCAACGGCCAGGTCGACCTCAACGCCGACGGCGACGCAACGGTCTCCGTGCCGGTCGATTGGGGTCAGTACAGGCTCGAGGTTGAAACCGCCGATCCCGAAGGACCGGCGACCAGCTACGAGTTCGACGCCGGCTGGTATGTCTCCTCGACCACCACCGAAACGCCTGACGGCCTCGAAATCGCCCTCGACAAGGACAATTATGCCGCCGGCGAAGTGGCCAAGCTGAAAATCTCGCCGCATTTTGCCGGCGAACTCTTGATCAACATCGGCTCCGACAAGCTGTTGAAGACCATCACGGCGTCAGTGCCGGCCGGCGGCAGCACCGTCGACATTCCGGTCGGCGACGACTGGGGCGCCGGCGCCTATGTCACCGCAACCCTGTTCCGGCCGGGCGATGCGCAGGAGACGCGCATGCCGGCCCGCGCCATCGGCGTGAAATGGCTGAAGGTCGATCCGGGTTCGAAGAAGCTAGCCATCACCTTGACGCCACCGGACAAGACCATGCCGCGCCAGCAGCTGTCGATCCCGGTTTCGGTCGCCGGCGTGCAGCCGGGCAGCAATGCCTATGTCATGGTTGCCGCCGTCGATGTCGGCATCCTCAACCTGACCAGCTACAAGGCGCCGGATCCGGAGAACTGGTTCTTCGGCCAGCGCATGCTGGGCATGGAAATCCGCGACATCTACGGTCGCCTGATCGACGGTTCTCTGGGCAACGCCGGCAAGCTCAGGACCGGCGGCGACGGCGCCAACATGCAGGCGCAAGGCAGCCCGCCGACCGAAAAGCTGGTCGCCTTCTTCTCCGGCGTCGTCGAGCTTGACGCCGACGGCAAGGCGCGGGTCGACTTCGACATCCCGCAGTTCAACGGCACCGTGCGCGTCATGGCCGTCGCCTGGACCAAGGACGCGGTCGGCCACGCCCAGTCCGACGTGATCGTGCGCGATCCCGTGGTCATCACCGCCGGCCTGCCGCGCTTCCTGGCGCCTGGTGACGCCGCCGTTATGCGCCTCGACGTCGCCGACACCGATGGTCCGGCCGGCGACTATGCGTTCTCGATCGAAACGACGGGCGACCTGTCGACGGGCGACAAGCCCCTGCCCCAGAAGCTGACGCTCGCCCAGGGCAAGCGCCAGACGCTAACCGTGCCGCTGATCGCTCAGACGGCCGGCAATGCCTCGCTCACCATCAAGCTTGCCCATGCCGACGGCACCAAGGTCGAGCAGACGCTCTATGTGCCGGTGCGCCCGGCGCAATTACCGGTCACCACCCGCCTGGTGGTCGACCTCAAGGGCGATGGCGGCGCGCTTCGCGTCGACAAGGAGCTGCTCGCGGCAAGCCTGCTCGACGGCGCCTCTGTCAGCGTCGGCGTTTCGCAGGCTGCCGCCTTCGACGTGCCTTCGCTGCTGATGACGCTCGACCGCTACCCCTATGGGTGCGCCGAGCAGACCACCAGCCGCGCCATGCCGCTTCTCTACGTCAATGAATTGGCGTCAGGCATCGGCATGGCCAGCGATCCAGATATCCATGGCCGCATCCAGGACGCCATCTACAAGGTTCTGAGCTATCAGGCCTCGGGCGGCAGCTTCGGCCTGTGGGGGCCGGGCTCCGGCGATCTGTGGCTCGATGCCTATGTCACCGACTTCCTGACCAGGGCGCGCGAGCAGAAATACGACGTGCCGAGCCTGGCCATGAACCAGGCGCTCAGCAACCTGCAGAACTCACTCGGCTACGACCAGAGCGTCCAGGACCGGGGCAGCGAGATCGCCTACGCCCTCTACGTTCTGGCCCGCAAAAAGAAGGCCTCGATCGGCGACCTGCGCTACTATGCGGACACGCAGCTCGAAGCTTTTTCCAGCCCGATGGCCGTTGCCCAGCTGGCGGCAAGCCTGGCGCTCTACGGCGATACACCGCGTGCGGAATCGACGTTCAAGACTGCCCTGCAGTTGGCCAAGTCGACCACCGACTACGACTACTACCGCTCCGACTACGGTTCGCGGCTGCGTGATGGCGCGGCGATGCTGGCGTTGGCGGCGGAATCCAAGCCGGTACCGACAATCGTGCCGGAGCTGATCAGGCTGGTGACCAGGGAACGCGCCGAAGCCCGCTGGACCAGCACCCAGGACGAATCCTGGATGCTGCTGGCGGCCCGCGCGCTGAAAGAAGGCAATGATACGATCACGCTGACCGTCAATGGCGCGGCACATTCCGGCGGCTACTCCGACCAGGTCGAAGGCTCTGACCTTGTCGACAGCCCGCTGACCATCGCCAACACCGGCAAGACCCCGCTGCAGGCCGTCGTCACCACGGTGGCGTCGCCGGTCCAGCCCCTGCCGGCCGGCGGCGATGGCTTCACCATCAGCCGCACCTACTACAAGCTCGACGGCACCGAGGCCAATGTCACCGAGGCGACGCAGAACGAACGCTATGTCGTCGTGCTCAAGGTCAACGAGCAGAACACATGGCCATCGCGCCTGCTGGTCACCGACCTGTTGCCGGCCGGCTTCGAGATCGACAATCCCGGCCTGGTCTCCAGCGCCCAGTTGACGAACTTCTCGTGGCTGGCGCAGACCGATGCGGCCCATCTCGAATTCCGCGACGACCGTTTCGTCGCGGCATTCAACCCGGCCGACGGCGACCACGACCACAATCTGACCCTCGCCTATGTCGTGCGCGCCGTGACGCCGGGTACCTATGCGCACCCCGCGGCAACGGTGGAAGACATGTATCGGCCGCAATACTCGGCCCGCACCGCCACCGGCATGATGGAGATCAAGGCGCCGTAAGGCGCTGATGGTGATGGACGCGATGAGCAAAGTGCCCCCTCACCCGCCCTCCGCTTCGCTCGGTCGACCTCTCCCCGAGGGGAGAGGAGACGGCCAGCGCTGGCGCCAGTCTCTTCTCCCCACCGGAGAGAAGGCGGCCGCGAAGCGGCCGGATGAGGGGGCATCTTTACTGCCATGAAGATGCTTCGCAAATTCGCTGTTGGAGCGGCAGGGTGCGCCGGCATCCTCGCCCTTTCCGCCGCGTCCCTCTGGGAACTCGACCGCGCCTTCCCGCCCCCGCTTCCGGCCGAACTCACGGTCTCCACCGAAGTCCAGGACCGCGACGGCCAGTTGTTGCGCGCCTTCGCCACGCCGGACGGCTACTGGCGGCTCGAAACCCGGCTCGACCAGGTCGACAAGCAATTCGTCGACATGCTGGTCACGTACGAAGACAAACGTTTCTGGGACCATGAGGGCGTCGACGTGCTGGCGCTGGCGCGCGCCGCCGGCCAGTTCGCCACCAGCGGCCACATCGTTTCCGGCGGCTCGACGCTTTCGATGCAGCTTGCCCGGCTGATCGAGCCGCGCGAAAGCCGCAGCCTCGGCTCCAAGATCAAGCAGATGCTGCGCGCCATCCAGATCGAACGGCGGCTGTCGAAACGCGAAATCCTCGAACGCTACCTCACGCTGGCGCCTTATGGCGGCAATCTGGAAGGCGTGCGCGCCGCCTCGCTGGCCTATTTCGGCAAGGAGCCGAAACGGCTCACCGTTTCCGAATCCGCCCTGCTCGTCGCCCTGCCGCAGCTGCCGGAAAAACGCCGGCCCGACCGCAATTTGAAGATCGCCCACGCCGCCCGCGACCGGGTGCTGACCCGCATGGTCTCTTCCGGACTGCTCGGCGAGCGCGAGGCCGCGCGTGCCGCCCTCGACGATGTCTCGGGCCTGCGCCGTACCCTGCCGGCCCTCGCTGCGCATGCAGCCTATGCGATGCTGCCCAAGGCCGTCCCCGGCCAGCCCTTGCAACTGACGATCCGCAAGAGCGTCCAGGAAGGGTTGGAACAGGTGGCGAGGGACGCCGCCACCAAGCTCGGCCCTCGCCTGTCGGTCGCCATGGTGCTGGCCGACTCCCGCACCGGCGACATTCTCGGCGAAGTCGGCTCGGCCAATTTCTTCGACGCCAACCGCTCCGGCTGGATCGACATGACAAAGATCGTCCGCTCGCCCGGCTCGACGCTGAAGCCGTTCATCTACGGTCTTGCCTTCGAACAGGGCCTGGTGGCGCAGGAGACGCTGATCGATGACAGCCCTGTCGATTTCTCCGGCTACCGGCCGAAGAATTTCGACATGGGCTACCAGGGCGATGTCAGCATCCGGCAAGCGCTGCAACTGTCGCTCAACGTGCCGGCGATCCGCGTGCTCGACGCGGTCGGGCCAACGCGGCTGATGGCGCGCTTCCGCCAGGCCGGCGTCAGCCCCATACTGCCGGTCAACGAGGCGCCGGGCCTGGCCATCGGCCTTGGCGGCGTAGGCGTCACGCTGCGCGACCTCGTCCAGCTCTACACAGGGCTCGCCAATGGCGGCAAGACGCACACGCTGCATGACGGCACCGAGCCGGCCAATGCCGAGCGCACCAGCGCCACCATCCTCGACGGTCAGGCCAACTGGCAGATCATCGACATACTGTCGGGCGTCAAGCCGCCCGAGGGTGCCCTGCAGCGCGGCATTGCCTACAAGACCGGCACGTCCTACGGGTACCGCGACGCGTGGTCGGTCGGCTTCGACGGCCGCTATGTGCTCGGTGTCTGGGTCGGCCGTCCCGACGCCGGCGCGGTGCCCGGACTGTCCGGTTATGTCTCGGCCGCTCCCATCCTGTTCGAGGGTTTTGTCCGCTCGGGCCTGGTCGCCGTCCCCTTGCCGGGCAAGCCGCCCGGACTGTTCAGCCCCAGGCGCGAGGACCTGCCGGTGACGCTCGCCCGCTTCGGCGCCGGAGCGGACGGTCTGGTGCAGGCGACAGTGACCGAACCCGCACCGACCATCATCTTCCCGCCCGACGGCGCCCGCGTCGATCTCGGCACCAATTCGGTCGACGCCTCGCCGCTGGTGCTGAAACTGCAAGGCGGCCGTGCGCCGTTCCGCTGGCTGGCCAACGGCAAGCCGCTGGTGGGCATCGACCGTCGCCGCACCGCGACCTGGCAGCCCGACGGCGCTGGATATTCGACGCTGACCGTCATCGACGCCGCGGGACGTGCGGCGAGCGTGAAGGTGTTTGTCGAATAGACGGCTGCAAGCGATTCGTGGAATTGGCTTTCCACAGGCTCAGCGGATAGCAGGATACTCACCCATGCCTGTTCCGAGGCACCCCCCTCTGGCCTGCCGGCGATCTCCCCCGCAAGGAGGGCGATCGGATGTCCTTGCCGCTTTCGCCAGTTATCAATGGTGGAGCAGGACGCCAAAGCTGCCAATCTCCCCCCTTGCGGGGGAGATGCCTGGCAAGGCAGAGGGGGGTGCCTCGCGCGATCCTTTCCTGTCGGCAGCCTCAGCACTGGCAGCAACAATCCTTGTCCCGGTAATCACCCTCCCTGCTCTCGCTGACCCACTCCCCGCCGGCTTTGTCCGGCTCGCCGATGTCGACCCCTCGATCCGCCAGGACATCCGCTACGCCGGATCGGATAATTTTCTGCACCGCAAGGTGAACGGCTATGACGCCCCGGTCTGCATCCTCACAGAGGATGCGGCGAAGGCACTCTCCGTCGTCCAGAAAGCGATCGCGGCCAAACGCCTGACCCTGGTGGTGTTCGATTGCTACCGCCCTGCCCGCGCCGTCGCCGACATGGGCGAATGGACAAAACAGGGCGGGCCGCCCGATCCGCAATGGTATCCGAAGGTCAGGCGCAGCGACCTGATCGCCAAGGGCTATGTCGGAGAGTTGTCGACCCATTCACGTGGCTCGACCGTCGACGTCGCCGTCGCCCGGATGGACCGCAGGTCCAGCCCGAACCCGGCCTGCGGCACCGGGGATGCCGACACGCTCGATTTCGGTACCGGTTTCGACTGCTTTGATTCAATGAGCGAAACCGCATACCGCGGCCCTGCCAGTGAAGCGGCAAATCGCAAGATGCTTGTCGAAGCCATGCGCGCGGGCGGCTTCAAGAACTATGCAAGGGAATGGTGGCACTTCACGCTGAAAAGCGAACCGTTCGCCGAACAGCGTTTCGACTTTCGCATCACCGCCGATTGAGGCACCGGATCAAATTCCACACCTTGCCTCGGCACTACCCATTGCTAGATAGGCTGAGTGGCAGGGCCATGGATTCTTCCTTTGGCCGCAAGAGGAAAATATTTCTCCAAAGGACGAAATGGCGCCGAACATTTTCTCAAGAGGGGCAAAAAAGGCAACATTGAATGCATCTAATTTCTACCAATTCGGTAGATTTGGCGCGGGTTCAACGGAGGCAGAAATGACCAAACCTCATTTCAGGAAACTGCTCGGCGCACTGGTCGCCACATCTGTCCAGTTCGGCACGCTCGGTTTCGCGTTTGCCGATACCACCATTCTCAACGTCTCCTACGATCCGACACGCGAGCTCTACAAGGCCTATGACGAAGCTTTCGTCGCCCATTGGAAGGCCGAGACCGGAGAGACGGTCACCGTCCAGCAGTCGCATGGCGGATCGGGCGCCCAGGCCCGCGCCGTGATCGACGGCCTCGACGCCGATGTGGTGACGCTGGCACTCGAAGGCGACATCAATGCCATCGTCTCGAAGTCGAAGAAGATCAATCCGGACTGGCGCACCAAATTCGAAAACAATTCGGCGCCCTACACCTCGACCATCATCTTCCTCGTGCGCAAGGGCAATCCCAAGGGCATTCACGACTGGAGCGACCTCGTCAAGGACGGTGTCCAGGTGATCACGCCCAATCCCAAGACGTCCGGCGGCGCGCGCTGGAACTATCTCGCCGCATGGGCCTACGCCAACGCCAATGACGGGGGCGACGAGACCAAGACCAAGGAGTTCGTCGGCAAGCTCTACGCCAATGCTCCGGTGCTCGACACCGGCGCGCGCGGCTCGACCGTGACCTTCGCGCAAAAGGGTCTCGGCGATGTGCTTATCGCCTGGGAAAACGAGGCCTATCTGGCGCTCGACGAGTTCGGCGCCGACAATTTCGACATCGTCTACCCGCCGACCTCCATCCTGGCAGAACCGCCGGTGGCGGTGGTCGACGCCAATGTCGATGCCAAGGGCACGCGCAAGATCGCCGAAGCCTATCTGAGCTGGCTCTACTCCAAGGAAGCGCAGACGATCATCGCCAAGAACCATTATCGTCCTGCCAAGCCCGATCTGGTGCCGGCCGAGGACCTCGCCAAGCTGCCGCCGATCAAACTTGTAACCATCGACGATCCACAGTTTGGTGGCTGGAAAAAAGCACAGCCTTATCATTTCGGCGATGGTGGTATATTCGACCAGATCTACAAGCCCCAGTAAGCAGTCGATATTCAGGACGACATGACCACAGCACCCGCCCAGGCGGGGTGGCGATTCAGGCAGCCGAGCGTCATTCCGGGTTTCGGATTGACGCTCGGCTTCTCGCTTGCCTACCTCACCCTCATCATTCTCATCCCGCTATCCGGGCTGCTCTGGCGCTCGGCCGCCCTTGGCTGGCCTGAATTCTGGGCGATCGCCACCGATCGCCGCACCATCAATGCGCTGAGAATCAGCTTCGGCACTGCCTTCGTCGCGGCTGCTGTCAACGTCGTCTTCGGCACGCTGGTCGCATGGGTGCTGGTGCGTTACCGCTTCCCCGGCCGCCGCATCGTCGATGCCATGGTCGATCTGCCCTTCGCCTTGCCGACGGCTGTGGCCGGCATCGCGCTGACCACGCTCTACGCGCCGAACGGCTGGATCGGCAAATTGCTGATGCCGCTCGGCATCAAGGTCGCCTATACCCCGCTGGGTATCGTCATCGCGTTGATCTTCATCGGCCTGCCCTTCGTCGTGCGCACCGTGCAGCCGATCATGGAGGAGATCGACAAGGAAGTGGAGGAAGCCGCGGCCACCCTTGGCGCCAATCGTTTCCAGATCATCACCCGCATCCTGTTTCCGGGCCTGGCGCCGGCCATCGTCACCGGCTTCGCGCTCGCCTTCGCGCGCGGCGTCGGCGAATACGGCTCGGTCATCTTCATCGCCGGCAACTTGCCCTACAAATCAGAGATCGCGCCGCTGCTGATCGTCATCCGGCTGGAGGAATACAATTACCCGGCGGCAACCGCGATTGCGGCGATCATGCTCGCTCTGTCATTCATCATGCTTTTGGTCGTCAATCTCGCACAGTCGTGGAGCCGCAAGCGCTATGGCTGATCCGGAGATCAAATCCTACGAACCGCACCATGAAAGCCAATCGGCGGCGGTCACGGAAAGCCGCCCGGCGCGCCTGGCCCTGATGGCCGTCGCCTTTGCCTTCCTCGGCATTTTTCTGCTCTTGCCGCTGATCATCGTCTTCAACGAAGCCTTCGCCAAGGGCATCGGTGCCTACACCGAAGCGCTCGGCAATCCCGACACACGCTCGGCGATCCGGCTGACGCTGCTGGTCGCCGCGATCTCGGTACCGCTCAACATTGTGTTCGGCATCTCCGCCGCCTGGGCGATCGCCAAGTTCGAGTTCAAGGGCAAGGCCTTCCTGACCACGCTGATCGACCTTCCCTTCTCGGTCTCCCCGGTCATATCGGGCCTCGTCTATGTGCTTCTGTTCGGCGCCCAGGGGCTGCTCGGCACCTGGCTGAAAGCGCATGGCATCGTCATCCTGTTTGCCGTGCCGGGCATCGTGCTGGCCACAATCTTCGTCACCTTCCCCTTCGTCGCCCGCGAGTTGATCCCGCTGATGCAGGAGCAAGGCAATGGCGACGAGGAGGCAGCGCTTTCGCTTGGCGCCAATGGTTGGCAGACCTTCTGGTACGTGACCTTGCCCAACGTCAAATGGGGGCTGCTCTACGGCGTGCTCCTGTGCAATGCGCGCGCCATGGGCGAGTTCGGCGCGGTCTCGGTGGTGTCGGGCCATATACGCGGCCTGACCAACACCATGCCGCTGCATGTCGAAATCCTCTATAACGAGTACAACGCCGTCGGCGCCTTCGCCGTCGCTTCATTGCTTGCGGGCCTGGCGCTCGTCACGCTGGTCTTGAAAACACTTCTCGAGATGCGCTACGGCGCCGAGATCGCCGCGACGCGCGGACACTGACAGAGGGATTTGCATGGAAGTTCGCGTTGCCAACGTGCGCAAGGAGTTTGACCGGTTTCCGGCCCTCCACGACGTGTCGCTCGATATCAAGTCGGGCGAACTGATCGCGTTGCTGGGGCCGTCCGGCTCCGGCAAGACGACGCTGCTCAGGCTGATCGCCGGACTGGAGCGGCCGACGCGCGGAAACATCTTCTTCGGCGACGAGGACGCCTCGCACAAGTCGATCCAGGATCGCAATGTCGGCTTTGTCTTCCAGCACTATGCGCTGTTCCGGCACATGACGGTGGCCGACAATATCGGCTTCGGCCTGAAGGTCCGGCACGGGCCGTCGCGCCCCCCGGCGCAGGAGATCCGCCGCCGCGCCTCCGAGCTTCTGGACCTTGTCCAGCTGTCGGGGCTGGAAAAGCGCTATCCGGCGCAGCTTTCCGGCGGCCAGCGGCAGCGCGTGGCGCTGGCGCGGGCCATGGCCATCGAACCCAAGGTGCTGCTGCTCGACGAACCGTTCGGCGCGCTTGACGCGCAGGTGCGCCGGGAATTGCGCCGCTGGCTGCGCGAAATCCATGACGCCACCGGCCACACCACCGTCTTCGTCACCCACGACCAGGAAGAGGCGCTGGAGCTTGCCGACCGCGTCGTGGTGATGAGCCAGGGTCGCATCGAGCAGGTCGGCACCGCCGACGACATCTACGACACGCCGAACTCGCCCTTCGTCTACGGCTTCATCGGTGAATCGAGCTCGCTTCCCGTCAAAGTCGAGAATGGCGAGATCTGGCTCGCCGACCGTCCGATCGGGCTTGCCGCGCCCAACGAGCCCTCGGGCGATGCGACGCTCTACTTCCGCCCGCACGATGTCGAATTGCTGGACGGCTGCAGCGGCTGCATCGCCGGCACGGTCGCCGCCAGCCGGCGCGTCGCCGGCACGCGCCGGGTCGAGCTTGAAATCGGTGGTGAGCGTCAGCGGGTCGAAATCGAGTTGCCGGTCGATCATCCCGCGGCGCAAAAAAGCCGGGTGGCGTTCCGCCCCGGCCGCTGGAAGCTTTTTCCGGCGGCTTGATTCTCGGCTCAAGCGCTACGCCAACCAGTTTTCGACCTTCAGATTCCTGATCCGGGTGAACTCTCCCGTGTTGGGCTGCGGTTGTTGCGAAACAGCTTCGCCTCCTTGGGCGGCGTTGTTGAATGACGGTTCTGGGGCATGGCGGCAGCTGTTTGTATCTGCCTTTTGTATATGCCATGCAGCACCGCAAACAAGGCGCAGAAAAACTCCGACGAAGGTAGCCATCTCCTGGAACAGAATTCCAACAGGTGCCAACTTAGGCGATATATTTTCCCACGACGAGGGCGCGAACCGACAGCGCATGCCTCGTCGCGCATGATACGTCACGGCTATGGTCCGACCATCAACGCATTGCATCGGAGCCTGTTTTCATGAAACGATTTTTCCTCGGGCTTGCCACCGTCGCCGGCCTGTTCCTTGCATCCTCCCAAGCCTGGTCGGCCGACAAACTGCTCAACGCATCCTATGATGTCGGCCGCGAACTGTTCGTGCAGGTCAACAAGGCTTTCATCGCCCAGCATCCGGGCGTCACCGTCGACCAGTCGCATGCCGGCACTTCGGCGCAGGCACGCGCCATCGCCGAGGGCCTTGGCGCCGACGTTGTTACCTTCAACCAGGTCATCGACATCGACTTCCTGGTCAAGAAGGGCCTCGTCTCGGCCGACTGGCAGAAGGATTTCCCTGACAATGCCTCGCCCTTCTATTCTCTGCCTTCGTTCCTTGTCCGCGCGGGCAACCCCAAGCACATCAAGGACTGGAACGATCTCGTGCGCGACGACGTGCAGGTGATCTTCCCAAACCCGAAAACATCCGGCAATGCGCGCTACACCTATCTGGCGGCCACCGCCTACGCCAAGGAAGCCTTCAAGGGCGACGACGCCAAGGTGAAAGAGTTCATCACCAAGCTGTTCAACAACGTGCCGATCTTCGACACCGGCGGCCGCGCCGCGACCACCACCTTCGTGCAGCGCGAGATCGGTGATGTGCTGATCACCTTCGAGTCGGAGACGCGCGGCATCCGCAAGGAGTATGGCGACGACAAGTTCGAGCAGGTTACGCCTTCGGTCAGCCTGCTGGCCGAATTCCCGGTCGCCATCGTCGACAAGGTTGCCGACGATCACGGCACGCGCGATCTGGCCAAGACCTATCTCGACTTCCTCTACACACCGGAGGGCCAGGACATCGCCGCCCGCAACGGCCTCAGAGCCCGCGACGCCGCTGTGGCGGCGAAATACAAGGCCGATTTCCCCGATGTCCGGCTGCTGACGGTGGAAGACGTTTTCGGCGGCTGGGACAAGGTGCAGAAAGAGCATTTCGCCGCCGGCGGCCTGCTCGACCAGACCTACGGCAGCCGCTGAGGCAGCGATACCTGCACAGCAGACGAAAAAGCCGGCGCGCTGCCGGCTTTTTTCGTTTTTGAACGCCGATAACCTGGTTATCAGCGGAATATCCGCGTTCTCAGTGCAAAACGTTACAAAGAATCAACGCGTTTATGCCTAACGTGCAATTTGGTGGCTGTTTCGCGAAACATCATCGCGCGGCGAAGACGTCATTATTTGCACACAAACAGTCGCCAGATGCGAGTGGTTGGGGCTTTTATGGGTTGATCTGCGCATGCTGACAAAAAAAGGCAAATACGGCCTCAAGGCCCTCGTGCATCTGTCTGGCCTGCCGGCCGGCCAATTGGCCTTCGTCAATGACATCGCTGTGGCGAACAACATCCCGAAGAAATTCCTCGATGCCATTCTGGGTGAGTTGCGCAATGCCGGCTTCGTCCAGAGCCGCAAAGGCAAGGAAGGCGGCTACCGCCTTGCCCGGCCGGCCTCCGAAATCAAGATCGGCCATGTCGTGCGCGTGCTTGACGGGCCGCTGGCGCCAATCCCTTGCGCCAGCCGCACGCAGTATCAACGCTGCGAGGATTGCGACGAGGCGACCTGCCAGGTCCGCCACATGATGCTGGAGGTGCGGCAGGCAATCGCCGAAGTGCTGGATAATCGCAGCCTCGCCGCCATGCGCGATGCCGACAATGACGATTTTCCGGTCGAGCTGACGTCGCAGATCTAAACCACCGACTTCAAGCCGATCGCGTTCAGATAGAGATTCCTGCATTGAAGGAGAGGTTCTCCAAATCTCGGGTTGCGAAGCTCGAAATCACGGAGAACCTCATGCAGTTTTGGCCTATCCGTTCACATTAGACGCAGCCTCGAATACAGCGCGTGCGGACGTCGTACCCGCTACGTGCTCCGTACCCGCCACACCGAGGTCCATCCATCCCGCATTCACGGCCTCGAACATTTCTTCGGCAGGTCCGGAGTGCCCCTTCGGGATGCCGAATTGCTCGAACGCTTCCGCCCACCCCGCACGCGGAATTGCAAAGGCTTTCACGGCGAGATTCAGGACTTCACCCAACTGCTCCGCGACTTCATCCGCGGTGACCATCGAACCTATCTCGACGATGCGCTGCCCTGACCACGTCGACCCGGTCAAAAGGGTTGCGACCTCTGCGCCGATGTCGTTCGTCGCAACCATGGTCGATTTCCGGTTTGTCGGATTGTAGTAGACCGGCAGCATTCCGCCCTGCGCGACCTGCAAGCCGTAGAGGAAATTTTCGAAGAATCCCCCCGCGCGCACAAATGCGGTTGGCGATGTCAGGCCGCGAAACCCTTGCTCCAGAAGCGACAAGGCCGCGATCACCCCGTGCCCGCTTGTTCGGTTCGCACCCATCGACGAAAGCGCAACCACTCGCGGCGGCGCTGCCTTGGTCAGAGCCTCGACATAGCTAGCAATCACGCTCCTCGCTTCTTTGTAATCGGGCGACGGCGCCCAGACAGGGGGCAACATGACGAACGCGCCTTCGACGCCTTTGAGGGCTCGCTCGATGGCTGCCGAATCATTCCAGTCGCCGTCTACCAGTTCCACGCCCTGGTTCGCCCAATTGGCCGCCTTGTCGCGATTGCGGACGAGTGCGCGTACCTCGTTGCCGTGCGCCAGCAGATGCTCTGCCGTTGCGCCGCCAACTTTTCCCGTGATTCCCATTACTAGGAACATGTGTTTCTCCTGATGTCGGGGGACAGAGCTGCCCCTGTTGGTTCAATGGATGAGCGGCAGAATGGCCCGGATACGGGGATCGCGGAGATAGAGGCCGCCCCAGGTCATCGCGCCCAGAAGCAGGGAGATGATTTCCGGCGGCGACCCCAACTCACCGATGCGCAGATGGGCGCAGATGGCACCTCCCAAAAAGCCCGTCACCAGGATCGCGCCGAGGACGGCGGTGACCGGGATGGCGTAGAGGATGGCGCAGGCGAGGATGATCGGACCCACGACACGGGTCAGGTCCATCGCAAACCCGGTTTCCTGCAACATGCTGGCGATCTGTGCCGGCGCGAAAAGCTGAACAGTGCCATCTGCCGTCAGGGCGATGACGACAAACGCGCTCATGATCCGGCCGGCCCACAGGGCGCGATGCAAGGTCATAGTTTCCGGTGTCTGATGCAGGTTCACAGTTTCGGACACTTGTCATTCTCCGATGGGGAGATCCCATATTCGAAGCTTACTGTGCCTCTCAACTGTGATAAATGCCGAGAAAATGAACCAACTGTTCTCTTTTTGGGGAACAATCCGAGGCACGAAAATGCAGAATCTCGAACCCATCCTCATTTTCACAACGGTCGCGGAAATGGGGAGCTTCACCCGCGCGGCCGATAGCCTGGGCATCCAAAAGGGGAGAGCCTCAACGGCGGTCCGCAAGCTGGAAGAAGATGTGGGTGTCAGGCTTCTGCACCGGACGACGCGCAGCGTGCGGTTGACGGAGGACGGACGCGATTCATGCCCGCGCCCGCGATCTGCTTGCTGAAGTCGATGATTTGCACTCGATGTTCGCAGGCGACCGCGTGGCACTTCGCGGCCGTTTGCGGGTCGACCTTCCGACCGAAGTGGCGCGCACAACGATCGTACCGGCTTTGCCGGATTTCATGGCGGCTCACCCCGAGTTGGAGCTGGAGGTGTCGAGTACGGATCGGCAAGTCGATCTGGTTCAAGAGGGGTTCGATTGTGTATTGCGGCTTGGACCCATTCGCGACGAGACCCTGATTGCCCGCCCGTTGGGCCTGTTGCGCATGGCCAACGCAGCTAGTCCCGCCTATCTGGCGCGCCATGGCGTGCCTCGATCGCTGGAAGATCTCCAGCGTCAGGAACATAGGGCAATTCATTTTTCGACGCTGCTGGGCGCGCGACCCTATGGATGGGAATATCCGGACGGCGACAGCTACGCGACGCTTCAGTTGCCAGGTGCGCTACACGTCAACAGCGCACAGATCTACGAAGCAGCGGCCCTCGCCGGCCTTGGCCTGATCCAGGCGCCACTCTTGGGCATTGGCCGATACTTGGAGAGTGGAGCGCTTGTCGAGATCCTACCCGATTTTCGTCGCCGGCCGCTCGCCGTGTCCCTCGTCGTCGCACATCGGAGCAATCTATCGCGCCGAGTCCGCGCGTTCATGAAATGGATCGAAGATGTGCTGATGCCATATATGGAATAGCGATACGACTATCTTCGTCCTGCCCTCGAAATCAACACTTCGTAAGCGGCGCGCTTATCTTAAGTCTAGGGCAAGCGAAATTTGCAGAAGTCTCGAGCACGGACACCACCTTGCACGGCCCAAGCCGACGCAGTAAAGCGGGGTTCGAAGAACGGGCTGGACCGATGAGGCTGTGGTGGTTAGCAAAATCCCGCAAGGCCGCCCGCAAGCTGCCGTCGGCAGCCAGTTTCCGCACTGAAATCATCGCCGACGTCTTCGTCCCGGAACGGGCGGAGGATGTGCGCTTCTTCAGCCGCAAGCTGGTTCGCCCTGGCCGGCTTCGCCGTTTTTCCAACAAGGATCTTCGCGAAGGCCTGCTGTCTATCTTCTATCTCGTGGTGGCGGCGGCACTGCCGGTGCGGTGGTGGGCGCCGATCTGCGGCCGCATATCGAGGTTTCGCCTCAAGCGCCATATGCGCAAGGAATTCCCGGCCTACGCTGCCGCCACGCTCGCGGTGCTGGGCGATGGTATCGATGCACGCAAGCTGTTCGAGGGATTGCTGGCAGCGCGCCACCGCCGCCGCTTGCAGCTCGCCGCTCATCTGGTGGCCGGCCGCTGGTCGCCGATGATCCGGCTGGAAGGGCTGGCGGGGCTGCGGTCGGCCTTGCAGCGCGGCCACGGCGCCATCCTCTGGTGCGATCAGTTCACCGCCCAGACCATCATCGGCAAGCGCGCGCTGTACGAGGCCGGTATCGAAGCGCATCAGGTGAGCGTCAACACCCACGGTATTTCCGAATCGGCGTTCGGCTTGCGTTTCCTCAATCCGCCGCTGATCGATGTCGAAAACCGGTTCCTGAAAAGCCGGGTCGTCTTTGGCCGCGACGACACTTATCAGGTCACCATCCGCATCCAGAAGATCCTGAAGCAGAATGGCGTGGTGACGATGACCAACACCGTCCACGCCGGCACGACCTTCACCGAGGCAGCCATGGGCGAAAGCGGCTGGACGCATCTCGCCTCGGCGCCGGCGAATTTCGCCGCCAGGGGCAGGACAGCCCTGTTTGCCATGTCGACCTTCGAAGTGGTTCCCTTCATCGAATACCGGGCCGTGCTCAGCCCCGAGCTGACGCCGGAGGCATCTGTCAGCCCGGCAACGGACATGGCCAGGGATGGCGCCAAGAACATGACTGTGCAGGCGCACTACATCCTGCTCAAGCGCGACCGCCTGCTGGAAGCGCTGAAGCTCTACCCCGAGCAGATGCTGACGTGGTCCCGCCGGCAGCGGCTGACCGAGGTCTCGGACAGCATCGGCATCGGAATGGATGAAGGCTCATGACCGGCGTATCAGGCGGACCGCGGCGGCGACGAGCTCACCGACCGGGCGTGTGGCATTGAGTTTCGAGGCGCGCTCATCCGCAGCCGGCGGCTCGAGGATGGCGAACTGGCTGTCGACCAGGCTCGCCGGCATGAAGTGGCCCTTGCGGCTGCCGACGCGCTGCCTGGCCGTACCAGGGTCGATCTCCAGATAGAGGAAGACGATTTCCGGGCAGAAGCCGCTCAGCCGGTCGCGGTAGCTGCGCTTCAGCGCCGAGCAGGCGGCGACCACGCCTTTGCCCTGCTCCACCGACGCGGCGATGCGCTCGCCGATCGCGTTGAGCCAGCCTTCGCGCAGCTGATCGGTAAGCGGCTCGCCGCTTGCCATGCGTGCGACGTTTTCCGGCGGATGCAGCCTGTCGCCCTCGATAAAGGTAACGCCCAGAGCGGCGGCAAGCCCAATGCCCACCGCCGACTTGCCGCAGCCGGCGACGCCCATAACCACGATGGCCGGCACCGAGCCGGGGGCGCTCGTCGGCGCCTGTGCTGCCGCTTCGTCCACTGTCAGCGGCTTGCCGGCGCGCGGCCGTAGAGCAGCAGCATGGCGACGATGACGACACCGTAGATGATCTGCCGCCCCGCCTCCGGCATCTGCATGACCGACAAGATGGATTGCAGCAACGTGATGAGGATGACACCGGCGACAGTGCCGAGATAGGAGCCGCGCCCACCCAGGATCGAGGTGCCGCCAAGCACCACCGCGGCGATCGACGGCAGCAGATAAGCGTCGCCCATCGACTGCGCCGCCTTGGAGGCATAGCCGGCCAGAAGCACGCCGCCGAAAGCCGAGAGCCCACCGGAGACGGCGAAGGCGATCATCACCACGCGCCTTGTGTCGATGCCGGAGAGATAGGCCGCGCGCTCGCGGTTGCCGATGCCGTAGACGGTGCGGCCGAAGCCGGTCCGCGTCAGCACGAACACCATCGCGGCCCCGATCAGCGCCCAGATGATGACGGCGTTGGGCACGCCCGGAATGGCGAAACCGGTCGCCAGGTAGCGCATCGCGCCCGTCGCCGAATCCTGCGGCGAGAAGCCGCCGGTGTAGACCACCATCAGCCCTTGCGCGACAGCGTTGGTGGCCAATGTGATGATCATCGAGGGGATGCGCAGATAGGCGACGCCGATGCCGTTGACGACGCCGATCAGCATGCCGCAGATGATGCCGAACGGGATGGCCAACGCCACGCCGACCGGGCCGTACGCCGCCGCGGCGCAGGCCATCATGGCGCCCGCCGCCACCGCCCACGGCACCGACAGGTCGATCTGGCCGAGCAGGATGACCAGCATCATGCCTGTCGCGATGACGCCGAGGAATGAAGCCACCTTGAGCTGCTGCAGGAGATATTCAGGCGACAGGAAGCTTCTGGAATAGAGGCTGCCGAAGAACAGCAAAAGCACGATGCAGGCAAAGGCCGTCAGCACCGCCGGATCGGCGCGGCGGATGAATCTTGGCATGCGGCCGGCAATGCCGCCAAGCGTCGTTTCGCTCACAGGAACCACTCCAGCCGGTTGCGGACCCGAAACAGGGCGAAGGCGCCGAGGCTGACGGCGACCAGCAGGATAACGCCCTGGAACAGCGGCTGCCAGAGCGGATCGAAATCGAAGACGAACAACAGGTCGCCGATCGTGCGGAAAGCCAGTGCGCCGAAGATGGCGCCGATGGCGCTGCCCTTGCCGCCGAACAGCGAGACGCCGCCGAGCACCACGGCGGCGATCGAAAACAGCGTGTAGGAGTTGCCGCTGGCATAGGCCGCCTCACCCGTATAGGTGAAGAAGGTCAGGAACAGTCCGCCGATCGCCGCCAGCAGGCCGGCCAGCGTGTAGGCGGCGAACTTGCCGCGCCGGATCGGCACACCCGACATGTAGGCCGCCGTCTCCGATGAGCCTGCCGCGTAGGCGGCGCGGCCAAGCACCGAGCGGCTGAACGGCACCCAGATCACCAGCACGATGGCCAGCAGCACGACGAGACTTGCCGGCACCACGCCGAACACACGGCCGGTCAGCGCATCGGCTAGGTCCTCATTGACCGAGCCGCCCGGAAATGGCCGCAGCAACAGGCCGATGCCGTAATAGACGGCGCCTGTGGCAATGGTGGCGACAATCGGCTGCAGCCGGCCATAGATGACGATGGCGCCGTTGATGGCGCCGCACAGCAGTCCCACCGCCAGCACGGCGATGACGCCGAGCGTCGTCTGCATCGGCGTTCCCACCACCAGCCACGAAGCCAGGCAGTTGGTGAGGAGAAAAATCATGCCGACGGACAGGTCGATGCCGGCGGTGATCACCACCAGCGTCTGCGCCATGGCGACGAAGGCGAGCAGCACGCCCTTGTTGGCCGCCGTCTGCACCACATTGGCGGTGAAGCCGGCCGGATGGTTCGAGGTGTAGATGACGAACATGACGATGAAGATGCCGAACGCCAGCAGCGTTCCGCGCTGCTCGGCCAGCCAGTAACGCCAATCCTTCATGCGCCCACTCCCAGGCCCACCGGGCTGTCCTCGCCATGGATGTTGAGCGCGCTTGATATCAGCGCCCGCTCGGTGATCTCGGCGCCGACCAGCTCGCGCTTGACCGCTCCGTCGTAGAGCACCAGCACACGGTCGCAGCAGCCGATCAACTCGTCATAGTCGGTCGAGTAGAACAGGATCGCAGCACCCGCGTCGGCCAGTTTGCGCATCAGCTGGTACAGCTCCTGCTTGGTGCCGACGTCGATGCCGCGCGTCGGATCGTTGAGCAGAATGATGCGCGGCTGGCGCATCAGCCATTTGGCGATGACCACCTTCTGCTGGTTGCCGCCCGAAAGCGCGCCGACCGGAATGTCGAGGCCCGCCGTCTTGATCGCCAAAAGGCCGACCATGTCGTCGATCAGCCGCTGCTCGGCGGCACGGTCGATGATGCCGGCTTTCGACAGCCGGTCGAGGGCGGCGAAGGACAGGTTCTCGCGCACTGTCATCGGCAGCATCAGCCCTTCGGTCTTGCGGTCCTCGGGAATGAGCGCCATGCCGATGCCGTCGTCGCGCGCAACGGATGGACTGGTGATCGACACAGGCTTGCCGTCGATCAGGATCTGGCCGCCGAGGCCGCGCAGCACGCCGAAGAAGGCGAGCAGCAATTCGCGCTGGCCCTGGCCGTCGAGGCCGCCAAGGCCGACCACCTCACCTGCCCTGACGGTCAGCGAGATGTCGTGCAGCCGGTCGGCCCATGAGAGCTTGCGGGCCTCGAGCCTGGGGGCCGCGGCGGCAGGCACGGCCGTCGGCTTGGGCGGAAAGATATGGCTGTATTCGCGGCCGATCATCAGTTCGACCACCTCATTGTCACTCTTCGAGCCGGCTGGATAGCTGGCGACATTGCGGCCGTTGCGGAACACCGTGCACTGATCCGCCAGTTCGGCGATCTCGTTCATGCGGTGCGAGATGTAAAGCAGCGCCAGCCCTTCCGAGCGCAGCCGCTTGAGCACCGCGAAGATCTTCGAGACATCCGCGGCAGTCAGCGCGGAGGTCGCCTCGTCGAGGATGAGGATGCGCGGCTTGCGTGCCAATGCCTTGGCGATCTCGACCATCTGCCGGCGCGACAATGGCAGGTCCTTGACCAGCGCCAGCGGGTGGATGTCGGCGGCGCCGGCACGAGCAAGTGCTTCTTCGGCGATGCGGCGCTGCGCCTTGCGGTCGATCATGCCGAAGCGTTTGGGCGGATCGGAAATGACGATGTTGTCGGCAACGCTTAGCTCGGGGACCAGCGACAGTTCCTGGAAGATGCAGACGATGCCGGCCTTGTTGGCGGCACCCGGAGAAGCGAAGGTCGCCTCGCGCCCGTCCAGCGTCATGCGGCCCTCATCGGGCGCCACGACACCTGCCATGACCTTGATCAGCGTCGACTTGCCGGCGCCGTTTTCGCCGAGAATGGCGTGGATGCTGCCGGCTTCGACAACAAGCTCGGCCTTCTCCAGCGCGCGTACACCGCCATAGCGCTTGGATATGCCTTCCATACGAAAGAGCGGAGCCGCACCGTCCATCGGCCCTCCCAGGGCGATTGTGGAATTGAGACAAACGCCGCGGCTCAAGCCGCGGCGCCAGGTGACAGCCAGCGATGATTTACTGGTTTTCCTTGGTCTGACCCATGATTTCCTGGGCGCTGAAATTGATGCCGCAGGTCGGGAAGGAATTGCCGACGAAGAAATTGTCGGATTCCTTGGGGAAGTAATCCGTGCCTTCCTTCATGTTCGGGTCTTCGGCGATCGCCAGCGGCAGCTTCACCTCTTGTGGCACGACTTCGCCTTCGAGTGCGGCGATCGCTGTCTTGATGGCGACAGCGACCTGAGCCGGGCCCGAGCCCGCGGACGAGCACTTCAGCCCGTCGGCTGAATGCGCGGCGCAGAACTTGCGGAAGCCGTTCTCGGTCTCGCCGCCAAACGGCACGAATGGATGCTTGGCGTCGATCATCGCCTGCACGATGCCGGTGTCGCCGCCCTGCCCGGTGATGCCGTCGAACGGACCGTTGGTGGCGATCGCATCCGCGGTCACCTTCTGTGCCACGCCGTCATCCCATTTGCCGGCGACTTCGGTCACGTCCCACTTCTTGCCGGACGCATCGAAGACCTCGTGGATGCCGTTGTGACGATCGGTGTCGACGGAGGTGCCGGCGACGCCGCGCACTTCCAGGATCTTGCCGCCGTTCGGTATCTTGCCGACCAGCCACTTGGCCCACAATTCGCCAAGACCCTTCTGATCGACATTGACGTTGATGGCGTCCTTGGTGTCGAGAATGTTGTCGAAGGCGACCAGCACGATGCCCGCTTCCTTGGCACGCTTGATGACCGGACCGAAGGCCGTCGGATTCTGGGCGTCGGTGACGATGGCGTCATAGCCGGAATCGATGAAATTGTTGATCGCCGAGATCTGTGCCGGCACGTCCTCGCCCGTCGAGACGACCTTGAATTCCTTGATCTTGGCTTTGACTTCAGGTTGCGCGGCGTAGGCCTTGGCCGTCTGCACCATCTGGATGCGCCAGGTGTTGGCGATATAGCCATTGGCGAAGGCGATGCGGAACGGCCCCTCCTTCTTGGGATATTTGAAGAATTTGGTCTCTGCGCTCCACGGCGCGAAACAGTCCGCCTGAGCGGCGGGACCCGACACGATTTCGGGTCCGGCGGCCATGGCGGCCGAATTGAGCATGACGAATGCAGTGGCGGCAACGACGCCACCAACAAGTGACTTGATCATCGATAATCCTCCCGATTGCAGTTCTGATTGTTCGTTTCGCAATGCGAATTTTTCGCGCGATGGACTGGCACCTCCCGCCTCGCCATGCGCTTCCTCGGCCGCCCGTGATGGCCGACCCGGTACCTCCCTTGTCGCCGCCAGCGGGGCGAAAACTATCATATTATCCATAATAAACAAGTATTAGTTGTCGCTTATGTATAATAAACAAGTGCGACCTGTCGTTCATGCACCTGCCTGTAGGAGATGGTAGCGCTACCAAATTGGCGTGTAAACCGGCATTCGCACAGTCGCTTCTGTGCGTTTCAACGCGCCGTGCTCTCGCGGCGCTTGAGCTCGAAACCGAGGTCTACGATCCGTTGCTCCGGTCTTTTGCCGGCGATCGCAGCAAGCGCCATGGCGACGGCACGCCGGCCGATCTCATAACGATGGGTGCGGATGCTGGTGACCGAAGGAAACGCCACCTGCATCATGTCGAGATCGTTGAAACCGACGATGCCGATCGTCTTCGGCACCGCGATCGAGGCGCGATGGCATTCGAACAAGACGCCGAGCGCGATGTCGTCATTGTTGCAGAAGACACCGTCGAGTGTCGGCACCTTGGCCAGCGCGTCGCGGAACATCTCGCGGCCGAGCGACACGCTGGACAGCACCGGCGTGGTGGTAACGAGGCGCGGGTCGAACAGGCCCGCGGCCTCCATCGCCGCGCGATAGCCGGCAAGGCGCCGCTGCGAACGCGGATCCATGCGCGCGCCGATGAAGCCGACGCGGCGATAGCCGGCCTCGATCAGATGCTCGGTCGCCGCCCTCCCGCCATCGAGATGCGAGAAGCCGACCATCATGTCGACCGGATCGGGACCGGTTTCCATCACCTGCACCACAGGGCAGCCGGCACTTTCCAGCAGCTTTCGCGAAGCCGGCGTCTGATCGATGCCGGCGACGATCAGCGCCGCTGGCCGTTGCGAACCGAACAGTTGCAGCAGCCGCTCTTCCTCGAGGCCGGAATAGTGGGTGTTGCCAAGCTGGATGCGGAACGGGCTGGCCGACAGGCTGTCATAGATGCCGCGCACCACCTCGGCGAAGACGTTGTTGGTAAGCGACGGCACCAGCACGCCGAACACCTCGGCGCGCGCCGAGGCCAGCGCCCGGGCATTCGGGTCCGGCACGTAGCCCAGTTCGTCGACGGCGGCCTGGATCTGGCGGCGCAACTCTTCGGAGACACGCTCCGGCTCGCGCAGGGCGCGCGACACGGTGATGGCGCCGACGCCGGCCTTGCGCGCGACATCCGCGATGGTCGGGCGGCCGCCGCCCCGGCGCGTGCGCGGCTTGGTCAAAATCGAGTCCTCGCAAGATACAGATCGGAAGCCATCGCGCCCGCAGCCGTCATATGTTGTCAAAGTGGGATATTTATCCGCGCGCTTCCTTCTCGACGCTAGGTCAATGTCCGCTCCCCAAAGAGAAAAATCAGCAGAGAAAGAAGACCAAACGAGACTAAAAATCCGGCCCATGCTCCAAACAGGAGCTTGCGAAGCGATCGGAATTCGTCAGCAACAAGAAATCTGTTGAAACGGCTATTCCTGCGGCCGGCTCGCTCGCTCCAACCAAGTGATCTTTCCTCAGTAGTGTCTACAAGCGCCCCGGTTCTGCCGAGCACCAGGATAATCGAATAGAAAATTGCGGCGGCGCCTGCGAGGCATCCCGCGGTGCAGGCCCACACCGCTATTGTTAGAAGAATGGGCTTACCGTGAAGATCGAGATGCATTTTGTGCGCCCGGAATAAGGCTTAAGCTGCAACCGTCAATGATCGCCGCGACCGCCACAATAACAGAACGATAGCCAGTATATTCAAGATATTCCAGGCAATGCCGTTCAGGAACGCAGCCGCATAAGAGCCGGTCAAATCGTAGATCCAGCCCGACATCCAGCCGCCGATCGCCATGCCGAAGATGGTCGCCATCATGACGATGCCGATACGCTGGCCGGCCTCTCTGGCCGGCATATAATCGCGCACGATGATCGCGTAGCAAGGCACGATGCCGCCCTGCGACAAGCCGAACACCAGTGACACCACATAGAGCGAGGCAAGCCCGTCGAACGGGATGTAGAACAGCAGCGACAGGCACTGCAGGACCGAGCCGATCATCAATGTCCACACGGCGCCGATACGGTCGGCGAGGAAGCCGGACGCCAGCCGGCTGACGACGCCGCCCGCCATCATGATCGACAGCATGTCGGCGCCATGTGCGACGCCGTAGCCAAGGTCCATGCAATAGGCGACGATATGCACTTGCGGCATCGACATCGCCACGCAGCAGCCGAGCCCGGCGACGACCAGCAGCACCTGCAAGGCCGCCGGCGACAGCGAGATCGGCTGCACCGACCGGCTTCCGGGCGAACCCGCGACGGCCGCCGCCGGGGCACCGCGCCGCAGCATCAGCACCAGCGGCACCATTGTCACCAGGCAGAAGATGCCGATTGCCGCATAGGTGAAGCGCCAGCCCTCCGCCTTCATCAGCGTCGGCATGATGGTCGGCCACAACGCCCCGGCAAGATAATTGCCGGCCGCCGCCGCCGTGACCGCAACACCGCGACGGCGGTTGAACCAGTGCGAGATATCGGCGATCAGCGGCCCGAAGATCACCGACGTGCCGATACCGATCAGCACTCCCTGGGCAAGCGTGAATTGCAAGATCGAGGTCGATAGCGCCGCGAGCAGCAGGCCGGCGGAAAGCGCAATCGAAGAGATCAGCGCCGGGATCCAGTAACCCATCCGGTCGATGGCGCGGCCGACCAGCACGTTGCCGGCGGCGAAACCGACCATGGTCGCCGTGTAAGGCATGGACGCCGCGGCGCGGTCGACGCCGAACTCGGCCTGCACGGCGGGTAGCACGACGACGACAGCCCACATGCCCACGGCGCCGATCGTCGCCAGCAGCATCGAGATGGCAAGCCGCATCCAGGCATAGGAGCTGTCGATGCCGGGGCCGGGCTGGAGGCTGTCGGTTCGGGTCAAGGCGTTTCCTGTCGGCGGTCTCGGAGATCGGCTGCCGTTTGCGCCACTATCGGCGCATTCTCAGGCCGCAGCAGCGCCACAGCGGGCAAATCCGTGGCTCCAGAGCCAGGGCGGAACCGATGCCGATGTGCGGAGTTTCCCGGCAACCCACCCCGCAAAGGAGTCCTGCGATGACCGCCACCAGGAAAAAATGGTCGGCCGAGGTGACCGAGCACAGCAACGCAATGGATCTTGAGGATCACGTCTTCGAATCCGACGACGCCAGGAAGATCGCCGCCTCGCTGAAACGATCCGCCGAACACAGCCACAGGCGCAAGGCCGAGCCTTTCCAATCCGCCATGTCGATGCTGAATTTTTACATCAACCGAGCCGGCAAGAACTTGCCTGCCGCGCGCAAAAAAGTGCTTGAGGACGCCAAGGGCGAGCTGCGCAGCGCCTTCGGACGTGACAAGGATGATTAGCGGCCCGTCCAGCCCTACCGGGCGCGGATGACGCCGTCTGTGTTGGCGAGCAATTTGCGCACAGCATTGCGCGCCGCGTCGGGGCGCTGCAGGCGGATGTTCTTCTCGATCGCCTCGTGCAGCTTCTGCGCGTGGTTGAGATCGTCGATCTCCCGTGTCGTATAGGCAAAGAGATGATCGAAGGCGGATTCGATCAGTACGCCGAGCGGCACCAGCAGGTCGTTGCCCGAAGCCCGCAGGATGGCGAGATGGAAGCGCGTGTCGGCGCGGGTCCGCTCCTGCAGGCTTGTCGCCGCGCCCATCTCACGGCAGGCCAGGCTGATCTCGGCCATCTGCTCGTCGGTTCTTCGCATCGCGGCGAACGCGGTCGCTTCCGGCTCGATGATATGGCGGAATTCCTGCACCGTCTTGAGGAACACTTCGCGATCCGGCGACGTCGCGTACCAGGCCAGCACATCGCGATCGAGCAGGTTCCACCGTTCCTTCGGCTCGACCCAGCTGCCGATCTTGGGACGTGAGGCCAAAAGGCTCTTGGCCATCAGCATCTTGATCGCTTCGCGCACCGCCGAGCGGCTGACGCTGAAGGTCTCCGACCATTTCGCTTCATTGGGCAGGATGGTGCCGGGCGGATAATCGCCGCGCACGATCCTGAGGCCAATTTCACTGGCCAGCGAGGCGTGGACGCTGGCGCCGGGAATACGCGCGGCGTCCGCCCGGCGAACGCCGCCCGGAGGGTCCCCGGAGGCCGCTTTCCCCAACGATTTTTCCTTGTTCGGCTTCGCGTCCCGCATGGGGTCCAGAAAGTCCGTATTAAGCAGGCTGTCAAGCGCGGCAAGCGGCTTGCATCGCAAAGCTGCCCGCTGTGCACAGATCAGCCCCGATCCGCCGCTTGATTGGCATGTCGATATTCAGGTCAGGCCGAGCCGAGAATGACGGATTTCAAGAACCGGAGCGCAGCGTACTTTTGGGTACGTGAGCATCGGCCTACGCCGGCCGTAGCCTTGACTGCCACGACCACTCATAAGTGCTTCGGCCGGCGAAGGCGGAAGCGCAGAAAGCCGTCATTCGCAGGCCGGCATCACCTGAGTGTCGACATGCCTAGGCCTGCTTGACGTATTTGCGCCAGCTATGCTCCGGGCGGAAGCCCAGCACGTCACGCGCCTTGCGGTTGGAGAGCAGCGTCTCGTATTCGCCGAGTTCGGCCTTGACCGGCACGCCGGGGTAGAACCGCTTCAAGAGTTCGGCTGTCGGCAGGTCGGACGAGGTGTCGTCATTGGCCGCGTTGAACACCTGATAGCCGAGCCCGTCCTTCTCTATGGCGCGCAGCGTGATCTGGCCAAGGTCGCGCGCGTCGACATAGCTCCAGGCGATGCGCTTGCGGAAACCCGGATCGGCGAACCATTTCGGAAACAGCGAATATTCGTGCGGCTCGATGACGTTGCCGATGCGCAGGGCATAAATGTCGGTGCCGTTGCGCTGCGCGAAGGCCCGCGCCGTCTTCTCGTTGACGACCTTGGACAAGGCATAGCTGTCCATCGGATCGACGTCATACTCCTCGTCGAGCGGGAAATATTTTGGATCGCGCGGCTCGTTGGCGAAGACCAGTCCATAGGTGGTCTCGCTGGAGGCGATGATTACCTTTCGAATACCGAGCTTAACTGCCGCCTCGATGACATTGTAGGTGCCGAGCGCATTGATGCGGAACACCTCGTTGTCGGTGGTGATCATGATGCGCGGGATGGCGGCGAAATGCACCACCGCATCGACCGGCTGCGGACGCAGCGAGGGGTCGAATTCATGCAGGCCCATATAGCTCGACAGTGCGTTGAACACCTGCCCGCTGTCGGTGATGTCGGTGATCAGCGTGCGCACCTTGGGGTTGTCGAGCGGCCTGGTGTCGATGTTGAGCACCTGGCAGCCTTGCTCGACCAGATACTGGACGACATGGCGTCCGGCCTTGCCGCTGCCGCCGGTGAACATGATCCGCTTCGTCATTTTGCTCTCCACATCCTCAGGAATTTATGTGTATTGTCAGACAATATCGCCATCCGCAACCACCCTCGCCTGCAAAACGGCAGCGCCTGACATCAATCATTGCAACAGGACTTGAAGACATGAACACGACTGCCGCGAGCGAAAAGATCGGCTTCATCGGGCTTGGCCTGATGGGCCACGGGATCGCCAAGAACATCGTCGACAAGGGCTACAGCCTGACCTTTCTCGGCCGCAAGAACCGCAAGCCGGCGGAAGACCTGCTTGGCCGCGGCGCCACCGAAGCATCGACCTCGCGCGATGTGGCGGCGGCATCGACAATCGTCTTCATCTGCGTCACCGGTTCGCGCGAGGTCGAAGCCATCATTCGCGGCCCGGGCGGCCTCAAGGAGGGTTTGAAGAAAGGTTCCGTCGTCGTCGACTGCTCGACCTCCGACCCCGTCTCGACCATTGCGCTTGCCGCTGAACTCAAGGCGCTCGGCATCGATTTTGTCGACGCACCGCTCAGCCGCACGCCGAAGGAAGCCTGGGAAGGCACACTCGACGCCATGGTCGGCGCGCCGGACGCCCTCTTTGCCAGGGTGAAACCGGTAATCGAAACCTGGGCCGGCCGCATCGTCCATATCGGCGACACCGGCGATGGCCATCGCATGAAGCTGCTCAACAATTTCATCTCGCTCGGCTACGCCGCGATCTATTCCGAGGCACTGGCACTGGCTGAGAAGGTCGGCATCTCGCCGCCGCGCTTCGACAGCGTCATCCGCAATGGCCGTATGGATTGCGGCTTCTACCAGACCTTCATGCGCTGGACGCTGGAAGGTGACCGCGACGCGCACAAATTCACCATCGCCAATGCCTTCAAGGACCTGACCTATCTGGAATCGATGGCGGGTGCGGCCGGCATTGCCAACCCGCTCGGCAACGCCACCAAGAACGCCTTCGCCGGTGCTCATGCAACCGGCCCGGCCGAGCAATTCGTACCGATGCTGGCAACGCATATCGGCAAGGTGAACGGCGTCGACCTGATGCCGATGAAGGATGGCAAGAAGCAGACCATTTAACCGATTGCCCAACGCAGGCGCCGATCACCGCCTCCAGCGCCCGATCCCTTCATCGGTATCCGCAAGCAGCTTGTGCACGGCGTTGCGCGCGGCGGCTGGGCGCTGCAGGCGGATGTTCTTTTCGATTGCCTCATGCAGCTTCTGCGCCTGGCGCTGATCGGCGACCTGCTGTGTCGTGAATGCGAAGAGATGGTCGAGCGCCGACTCGATCAACACGCCGAGCGGCACAAGGAGGTCGTTGCCGGAGGCGCGCAGGATGGCCAGATGAAAGCGCGTATCGGCGCGGATACGCTCCTGCAGGCTCAAGGCCTCGCCCATCTCGCGGCAGGCCTGGCTGATTTCCGCCATTTGCTCGTCACTGCGCCGTATGGCGGCAAATGCCGATGCTTCCGGCTCGATGATATGACGAAACTCCTGCACGGTTCGCAGGAACGCCTCGCGGTCGGGCGCCGTCGCGTACCAGGCCAGCACGTCGCGGTCGAGCAGGTTCCAGCGCTCCTTCGGCTCGACCCAGCTGCCGATCTTGGGGCGTGAGGCCAACAGGCTTTTCGCCATCAGCATCTTGATGGCTTCGCGCACCGCCGAACGGCTGACATTGAAGATCTCGGCCCATCTGGACTCGTTGGGCAGGATGGTGCCGGGCGGATAGTCGCCACGCACGATCCGCAGGCCGATCTCGCCGGCCAGCGAGACATGGACGCTCGCTCCCGCAAAATGCGCGGCACCGGCCTTGCGCATGACAGCCGGGCCGTGGCTGGCTTGTGCCTTGGCCCGGTCGGTTCGCTTGCTTGACTTCTCGTCCGGCATCCACGTTCCAATGCGTCGACCGTCTGTCGTCCGGACTGGTCCGAACCGCACGGGCGCCGATCTCGTTGCCGAAAAATCCAGATCACGGGCGCAGCAAAGCCGGAGCCGGTTGCCCCAATCATTGCGTCCGCTCGGGAATTATCGCTTCCGTCCAGGAATGACGGGGCGCCCGCAGCCGGGCGCCCCGAAATCGAGAACCTACTTCTGGATGCAGGTGTCGACCGTATCCTTGGTGCACTCGTCGAGGCCGGTGAACACCGGATCGGCGACTGCCTTGCCTTCGATCAGGTCGATCATCACCGACGGTGCCTTGTAGCCCATTTCGAACGGCCGCTGGCCGACCAGAGCCGTTACAAGGCCATCACGAGCGATCGCAATCTCGTCGCCGATCGTGTCGGCGGCGCCGATGACGAAGTCGTTGCTGGCGATCCGGTCCTTGAGCGGTCCGAACAGATCGCGATAGGGCTGCGGCGCGCCGAACAGCGGCCAGCCGCCCATGATCCCGAAGGCGTCCAGCTTGGGGTTGGCGGCGAGGATGTCGGTCATCGCCTGCACGCCCTTGGCGCCATCGTCGTTGGTGAACACCGGGCAGCCGGCGACTTCGGTCCAGCCACCTTCACCGGCAAGTGCGGCGAGGCCCTCCTTGCCCGACAGTGCGTCACGCATGCCTTGCGCACGGCGCAGGATGTTGTCGGCTGCCGGGTTGCCTTCGATGGTGCAGATCGTGCCACCATTCGGCTTGCCCTTCTTGATGTACTCGCCGATCTTCTTGCCCATCAGGTAATTGTCGGTACCGAGATAGGTCTTGCGAAGACCTGCGTCTTCCTTGCTGAGATCGGCATCGACCGTCATGATCGGGATCGACGGATTGGCACTCTTGATCGTCTGCGCGATCAGCGGCGCGTTGGACGGCGAGATCGCCATCGCCACCGTGTCGGCCTTGCTCAGCATGTCCTGGACGATCTGCGCCTCGCCGGCCTCGTCCGAAGTCGACGCCGGACCGGTGTAGAAGCATTCATATTCCGAGCTGGCGTTTTCCTTGTTCCATTTCTCGCAGCCCTGGTGGATGGCCTCGAAGAACGGATTGTCGAGACCTTTCACGACAATGACGAGCTGTTTCTTGGCCAAAGCCGGCCCGGCACCCAACGCCATGGCGGCGACGGCGGCGAGCAAAAGTGTTTTCCTCATGTCAGTCCTCCCTTGAAACAAACGGACACGGCGTGCCCGCCATACAGATCGACCGGATGCGTGATGACCGAGGGTCGTTTCGCGAGCGCTCGTATCGCCAGGACAGATCGATAAGCATTTCCAGATTCGGCTTCAGACCAGCTCACACACAGGTGCCGCCGGATCCTGGACCGTCAAACCTCCGCCAATTCCGGCCGGCGAACCGCCAGCGAGGATCGGCATAATCTCCTCCGACGCTTAGCTAATATCGGCTTGGCGCCAACGTCAATGCTATTTGTCCTACAAAACGGATTTTTAAAATAGTCCTGGCCCAATTCGTCCGACAATTGATTGACGTGCGCCGGCTTTTGCGTAAAAGAACGCTAACGCCGTCTTCGGGAGGAGCCGGGGAGAGCGAGGCCAAGCAGCGTCGGCATCCACGCCGGTAACAGCTGCAGGTCGCAAAGCACGGGGAGGCAAAGGCTGGTGGCGGTTCTCGAACTCACCAACATCTCAAGGCATTTCGGCGCTATCCAGGCCGTCAACGACGTTTCGCTGTCGATCGAGCCCGGACAGGTGGTCGGCCTGATGGGCGACAACGGCGCCGGCAAGTCGACGCTGGTCAAGATGATCGCTGGCAATTTCCGCCCGAGCCATGGCACCATGCACATGGACGGCAAGGAATTGATCCTGCACAAGCCGGCGGAAGCCCGCCAGCACGGCATCGAGATCGTCCACCAGGACCTTGCACTCTGCAACAATCTGACTGCCGCCGCCAATGTCTATCTCGGCCGTGAGTTGCGGCGCGGCGTGGGGCCGTTCCGGATCCTCGACTATGCCTCGATGTACAAGCGTGCCGGCCAGCTCTTCGCCGAATTGAAGTCCGAGACCCGTCCGCGCGACCTCGTCAAGCAGATGTCGGGCGGCCAGCGCCAGGCGGTGGCGATTGCCCGCACCATGCTGTCGCAGGCCAAGATCGTGCTGATGGACGAACCGACGGCGGCGATCTCGGTGCGCCAGGTCGCCGAAGTGCTGAACCTTATCCGCCATTTGCGCGATCAGGGCATCGCCGTCGTTCTGATCAGCCACCGCATGCCTGACGTGTTCACCGTCGCCGACCGCGTCATCGTCATGCGGCGCGGGCGCAAGGTCGCCGACAAGACGATTGCGTCGAGCTCGCCCGAGGAAGTCACCGGGCTGATCACCGGCGCTATCGAACAGGTTTGATTTCAAGCGAATTCCACCACGCACAGCAGATGAAGGTCGACGATGGCACTGACAATTGACCAGCCGATCGAGCATAAGCAGCAATCCTTGGCCGCGAGACTGTTTGCCAGCCAGACTTTCTGGGTGGTGATCGCGGTCATCCTTGCCTGCGTGTTCCTGTCGTTTGCCACCGACGCTTTCGCCACCTCAAAGAACCTCTACAACATCACCCGCAACATCACCTTCGTCGCCATCATCGCGCTCGGCATGACCTTCGTCATCATCACCGGCGGCATCGACCTGTCGGTCGGCTCGGTGCTGTGCCTGTCGTCGATGGTGCTGGCCGTCACCATGCATGCCGGCTACTCGATCGAGGTCGGCATCCTGGCCTCGATTGCCACCGCGCTCGCCATTGGCGCCTTCAACGGCGTGCTGATCGCCTATCTCGGCTTTCCACCCTTCGTGGTGACGCTCGGCATGCTGTCGATCGCCCGAAGCCTCGCCATGGTCGCCTCCAACAACACGGTGGTCTTCCAGTTCGGGCCGGACCATGCCAAGCTTCTGTCATTGGGCGGCGGCGCCTGGGTGTTCGGCATCGCCAACCCGGTGCTTTACATGATCCTTCTGGCGCTGATCACCGGCTTCATCCTGCGCTGGACCAAGTTCGGCCGCCATATCTTCGCCATCGGCGGCAATGAGCACGCGGCAACGCTGACCGGCGTTCCGGTGCGCCAGATCAAGGTTGCCGTCTACATGATCTCGGCGCTGTCGGCGGGCATTGCGGGCATCATCCAGACCGGCTGGCTGGGTGCCGTCACCACCAATCTCGGCACCGGCATGGAGCTGCAGGTAATCGCCGCCACCGTCATCGGCGGCGCCAATCTGGCCGGCGGCGTCGGCACCGCCTTCGGCGCCATCGTCGGCGCGGCCCTGATCGAGGTGATCCGCAACAGTCTCGGCCTGCTCGGCATCAATGCCTTCTGGCAAGGCGTCTTCATCGGCGGCGCCATCCTGCTGGCGGTGCTGTTCGACCGCATCCGCAATTTCCGCCGCAGCGACTAGAACCATGATCCCGAAAAGTGGAAACCGGTTTTCTCGGACAAACGGAACCGTTTGTCCGGAGATCATGGTCAAACAAAAGACGGTTTGATGGCCAACTCCCTGTTCAGCCTCGAGGGCCGGCTGGCGCTGGTGACCGGCTCCGGCCAGGGCATCGGCTTCGCGCTGGCTCGGGGCCTGGCCGAACATGGGGCAAGCGTGGTGCTGAACGGCCGCGACGCCGCCAGGATCGACAGCGCCGTCGAAAAGCTGCGCAACGCCGGCTTCAAGGCGCACGCCTCGGTATTCGACGTCACCGATTTTCAGGCGGTCAACGAGGACATTGCCCGCATCGAGGCCGAGATCGGCGCCATCGACGTCCTCATCAACAATGCCGGCATACAATTCCGCGCCCCGCTCGAGGACTTTCCCGAGGAGCAATGGGAGCGCCTGTTCAAGACCAATGTGTCGGGCGCCTTCCATGCAGCCAAGGCGGTCGCCCGCCACATGATCCCGCGCCGCAAGGGCAAGATCATCAACGTCGGTTCGGTGCAGAGCGAACTGGCAAGGCCGAACATCGCGCCCTACACCGCCACCAAGGGCGCGATCCGCAACCTGACAAGGGGCATGTGCGCCGATTGGGCCAAACACGGCCTGCAGATCAATGCGATCGCGCCCGGCTATTTCCGCACCGAGATGAACCAGGCGCTGGTCGACAATCCCGAATTTTCCGCCTGGCTGGAAAAGCGCACGCCGGCCGGGCGCTGGGGCAATGTCGACGAGTTGATCGGCGCCGCGGTGTTCCTTGCCTCCGACGCCTCGTCCTTCGTCAACGGCCATACGCTGTATGTCGATGGCGGCATGACGGCTTCGGTTTGAGGTTGGCAATTCTCCCGACCGCCATTCGTTCCAGTGCGTATCGCTCAGTCTGAAAATCCGGCCTCACTGGCCGTCATTCGCCCTCGCCGCCCCCGCGCGTCTTGACGCGGCCCCGAACTCGGCCGCACAATCCCCACTGCAGGCGAAGGGAGGCCAGTCGCCTGCGGGAGGATATACCCATGACGGAAGCGATCAGGCTCTACTGGGGCCGGTTCGGACATGTTTCTATCCTGAATGTCGCAAGCGACTTCGTCACCCATGCCCATGTCGAGGCCCATCTCATCATCTGGCTGGAAGGTACGGCCGGCGAAATGACCATCGGCCGCGAGACCGTCCGGCTTGGGCCTGGAACGGCCGCCGGCATCAACTCCTTCCAGCCGCACAGCCATGTTCTGTCGCAAAACGGGACGCCCGGTCTGTTTCTCGCCTTCTACATCGATCCCGACTGGGCGCGGCGCCGCCGCGACCTGCCTTCGTCGGCGCCGCTGTTTTCACAAGCCGCGATCACGCTGGAACCGTGGCTGCATCAGGCCGCCGCCAATCTGCTCGACCACCTCAGCGACAATGAGAGCGTCGACGACATCGCCAACTACGAGATCGAGCGTTTCATCGATAGCGTGCTCGACGCCGCCGACGCCTCGGCGCCGCAGGAGGGCCGTGTCCGCATCAACACCATGCAGGATTTTCGTGTCCGCAAGGCAATCCAGTTGATGAGAGCCAATGTCTGCGAGCGCATCTGCTTCGACGACGTGGCGCGCAGCGTCGGCCTGTCGCGACCGCATTTCTTCGCTTTGTTCAAGGAACAGACCAATCTGACGCCCAATGTCTACTGGAACACGCTGCGCATGGAGGAAGCGGTGCGGCAGCTGCAATGGTCGCAGGAACCGCTGATCTCGGTCGCCTGCAATCTCGGCTTCACCACGCAGGGCAATTTCTCGCGCTTCTTCCGCGACCATGTCGGCGTGCCGCCGACGCTCTACCGCGAGGCCGCGCGGGCGATCGCCTGAGCCAGCCGCCCTTTTTTCAGACTCCCCGCCCTTTTTCAGACTCCCCGCCCTTTTTCAGACTCCCCGCCCTTTTTCAGACTCCTTGATAGGCGCTCAAGACGCATTGATAAGCGTCGCTGAAATGGCCGCCCTACCCTTGCACCGGATCGCTTTTGCAAGGGAACATTTTGAATGGCCAAAGTCACCATCTCCAGCGTCATCGACGCGCCGGTCGAAAAGGTCTGGGCGCGCATACGCGACTTCAACGGGCTGCCGGACTGGCATCCGCGCATGGTGGAAAGCCACATTGAAGACGGCAAGGATGCCACCACAATCGGCTGCGTGCGCAATTTCCAGCTCGCCAGCGGCGCCCGCCTGCGCGAAAAGCTGCTCGACTTCTCCGATCAGAATTTCCTGGTCAGCTACTCCATCCTCGAGACGCCGCAGCCGCTGACCAACCACAAGGCGACCCTGCAGCTGCGGCGCGTGACCGATGGCGACCGCACCTACGCCGAATGGACCGCCAGCTTCGACGCCGCCCCCGAGGAGGCAGACAAGCTGGCCGAGGGCATGGGCGCCAATGTCTTTCAGGGCGGCTTCAATGCCCTGAAAAGCCATTTCGCCGGCCAGAGCTGACAGGAGCCAGACCATGGCGCTGGCACTGCAGACTTTTGCAACGGTGAAAGCCGCGAACGCGGCACTGAAGGCGGCCGGCACCCGCTATCTCGGTGGCGGCACGCTGGTCGTCCGCGCGGCCAATGAAGGCGACGTTTCGGTTTCCGGCCTTATCAGGTCGACCGAGCCGTCCCTGTCCACCATCGCCGTTGCCGGCGATAAAGTCTGCATCGGCGCTTCGGTGACCATGGCGGCGATCGCCGGCCATCCGGAGCTCGGCACGCTCGCCAAGGCCGCCCGCGCCGTCGGCGGCCCGGCCATCCGCAACATGGCGACCGTCGGCGGCAATCTTTTTGCCCCGGCCCCCTATGGCGATTTCGCCGTTGCCCTGTTGGCGCTCGATGCGACGGTCAGCACCGATGGCGGCGAAACGCCGATCGAGACCTTCCTGGCCAATCGGGACGGCAGCCGCGCCGTCGTCACTTCCGTGAGCTTCACGCTTCCGAAGGCCGACAGTTTCCGCTTCCTGAAAGTGTCGAGGGTCAAGCCCAAGGGCGTCTCCGTGCTCAGCATAGCCGGTGCTCTGGAACTGTCGTCGGATGGCACCGTGACCTCGGCGCGGATCGCGCTCGGCTGCATGGCGGATCGGCCCATGCGCGCCAGGGCGGCGGAAAAAGCGCTGATCGGCCGAACGCTGACCGCTGACGGCATCGCGCCGGCCTTGGCCGCGGCCGGTGATGGCACCTCGCCCATCACCGACCCGATCGCCAGCGCCTGGTATCGCGCCGAAGTCCTGCCGGTTCATCTCGGCCGGTTGCTGCTCGCATAATATTTGTTCGGGGGCGCGCGTCTGTCCGCTGGTTCGGGCAGGCGCGCAAGGAGGAAAACATGGCAAAGATCCCGGTTCAGTTCACGCTCAACGGTTCTGAAAAGGCCGAATTTATCGATAGCGGCACTACGCTGCTTCAGGCGCTGCGCGACAAGATCGGTGACACCTCGCCGAAGGGCGGCTGCCATCAGGGCACTTGTGGTGCCTGTTCGGTCATCATCGACGGCGAACTCCGGCTCTCCTGCCTGACGCTGGCCGAGACCTGCAATGGTGCAACCATCACCACGACATCCGGTCTTGCGGAAGGCGGCGTGCTGCACCCGTTGCAGCGGGCCTTCCTCGACACGTTCGCCACGCAATGCGGCTTCTGCACGCCGGGCATGATCATGGCGGCCAAGGCGCTGCTCGACCACACGCCCAATCCCAGCCGCGACGAGGTAGTCGAGGCGCTGTCGGGCAACATCTGCCGCTGCACCGGTTACGAGCCGATCATCCAGGCGGTGCTGACCGCCGCCCGCGCCAATTCGCAGAACGCGGCCTGAGGGGTCCAAAACAATGGAACTGCGCAAGAACTACTTCGCCGATCTCCGCAAGGACGATTTGCACGAGATCGGCCAGCCAAGGCCGCGCTCGGATTCGCCTGGCCATGTCACCGGCAAGACCGCCTTTTTCGCCGACCGCAATTTCCCCGGCATGCTGCACCTGAAGATGGTGCGCAGCCCGCATCACCATGCCCGCATCCGTTCGATCGACACCTCGGAGGCGGAAAAACATCCGGGCGTGGTGAAAATTCTGACCGCCAAGGACGTGCCGCACAATGTCTACACCATCCTGATCCTGATCCAGATCGGGCCGGAGGACGAGACGGTGCTTGCCGACGGCAAGGTGCGCTGGAAGGGCGAGGCCGTGGTGGCGGTGCTGGCCGAAACCGAGCGCGCGGCACAAGAGGCCGCAGCCAAGGTCAAGGTCGACTATGAGGTGCTGCCGGCCGTCTTCGACATGGAAGAGGCGCTGAAACCCGACGCGCCGCTGGTCAACGAATATCACGGCCAGAATTATTACCTCTATGATAGCGGCGAGTGCCGTAAGGTGCGCTTCGGCGATGTCGAGGCGGGCTTCGCCGGCGCCGACCACATACTGGAGCAGAGCTACCAGTCTTCGCCGATCGAGCACGCGCCGACCGAGACCACCGGCTGCGTGGTGGCGCCCGAGGGCAATGACCGCTTCACCTGCTACACCAACACGCAGGCGATGTTCTTCACGCTCGACAACACCTCGATCATCCTGCAGATGCCGGGCAGCAAATTGCATTTCGTCGGCGGCACAGTCGGCGGCGGTTTTGGCGGCAAGGTCGACGTCATCGTCGAGCCGATCGCCATCCTCGGCGCAAAACTAACAGGACGACCAGTCTGTTTTATCTACAGCCGCGAGGAGGAGATGCAGATCTCGTCGCCGCGCGCCGCTGAAAAGGTCGTCATCAAGGACGGCGTCATGAAAGATGGCCGCATCGTCGCGCGCAAGGTCACCGGATACACCGATGCCGGCGCCTATTCGCGCCACTCGCCCTATGGCGCGCAGAAGGGCGCGGGGCATTATCCCGGTCCCTACACTATTCCGAACGTCTGGATCGACACCTACTGCGTCTACACCAACCGCACGCCGTCGTCGGCCATGCGCGGCTTCGGCGTCACCATCGGCGATTTCGCGCTGGAGGTGCAGATGGACAAGCTGGCGCGCCTGATCGGCATGGATCCGCTCGAATTCCGCTTCATCAACGCCTATCGCGACGGTGATATGAAAGCGCACCGCCAGCCGACAGAGGGCGCCGCACTAATCGAATGCATGCAGGAAGCTTCGCGCGCCGCCAACTGGCCGGTGGCGGAAAAGTACCTGGCGATGTCCTCCTACGTGAAGGGAGCTTGAGATGGCGATCAGGCGCGGACGCGGCGTTGCCGCGATCAACTATCCCACCGGCATGAACCTCGGCGGCGACCCAACGCAGGCGCTGGTGCACTCGACGCCAACAGGCAATTTCATGGTGACATTGTCCTCCGTCGATCTCGGCCAGGGCATGAAGCAGATCATGGCGCAGATCTGCGCCGAGACCATCGGCGTGCCGACAGACCGCGTCGTCGTCGACACCGCCGACACCGACACCGGCCCGCACTGCATGGGCACCTTCGCCTCGCGCGGTACGCACCGCGCCGGCAACGCCGTCATCCAGGCGGCAAGGGAAGCGCGGCAGGTGATGCTGGAAGTGGCCGCCGAGGAACTGGAGGTGAACGCCTCCGACCTCGAGACAGACGGCCAGGGCAACATCCTGGTCAAGGGCGCCCCGCAAAAATCGATCTCGATCTTCGATGTCGCGCTGTCGGCGCATTTCAAGCGCGGCCGCTCGATCTCGGGCCGCGGCATGTTCCTGATTCCGCGCTCCTATCCGGAGAAAGAAACCGGCGCGATGAAGCCGTCGACCTGCTACGCGCATGCCTGCACCGTGGCCGAGGTCGAGGTCGACGACGAGACCGGCGAGGTCACCGTGCTGACTGTGAAGAACGTCTTCGAGATCGGCCGCGCGCTGAACCCGAAAATGGTCGAACAGCAACTGGTCGGCGGTTCGTGGATGGGCATCAGCCACGCGCTCTACGAGACGACCGAGCCCTATTATCCCAACCGCGACCATGGCGGCACCGACTTCAACCAGTATCTGATGCCCGGCCCCGGCGACCTCGCCGAGACCGAGATCATCGTGCTGGAGCGGCCATCGGCGGACGGGCCATACGGCGCCAAGGGGCCGGGCGAAATGTGCGCCAACCCGCAGATCCCGGCGGTCGCCAATGCCGTCTTCGACGCTGTCGGCGTGCGCATCGACACGCTGCCGATCACGCCGGAGCGCGTCCTGCGCGCGCTGAAGGCGCAAGCGGCGAACTGAGGCTGGAATGAACGGGACAAGCGCCGAGACTGTCGCAATCTCACCGGAGGCGGTGGCGCAGCATCTTGCCGCCTCGCGCTATCTGGCCGACGACAGTCTTGCGACCGCGATCTTCCTGGCGATCCGGCTGGGGAAGCCGCTGCTGCTCGAAGGCGCACCAGGCGTCGGCAAGACGGAAGCGGCCAAGGCGATCGCCGCGCTGCTCGGCCGCGATCTGGTGCGGCTGCAATGCTATGAAGGCATCGACGCCGCGCACGCGCTCTACGAATGGAATTATCAACGCCAGCTGCTCGCCATCCGCCACGCCGGCGAGCATGAGATCGACATCTACGAAGACCGTTTCCTGATCGCCCGGCCGCTGCTGCAGGTGCTGAAGGCGCCGGAACAGCGCGTGCTGCTGGTCGACGAGATCGACCGCTCGGATCATGAATTCGAGGCGCTGCTTCTGGAATTCCTCTCCGATTTCCAGATCAGCATTCCCGAACGCGGCACGATCCGCGCCACGGCACAGCCGATCGTCATCCTGACCTCGAACCGCACCCGCGAGCTTGCCGAGGCGCTGCGCCGCCGCTGTGTCTACCACTGGATCGGCTATCCCGACGCCGAGCGCGAGGCCGCCATCATCATGCTGCGCGCCGGCGATGTGGCGCAAGCAACGGCGCGCGCAGTGGCGGCGGCCGTGCAGACCATCCGCGCCCGGCCGCTGGCCAAGCCGCCGGGTATTGCCGAGGCCGTCGAATGGGCCAATGCCGCGACCATCCTGGAGAAGGGCGGCAGCCCGTGGCCGGAAGCCTTCCGCCGCGCCATCGGCGTGTTGATCAAGGACGAGGAAGACCTCTCCTACATCGCGCCGGAGCTTGGCCGGATTGTCGAGGAGGCGCTGGCGTGAGCCGCGACTGGCGCATTCCGCAAAGCTGGCGGGACAGCACCCCCCTCTGCCCTGCCGGACATCTCCCCCTCAAGGGGGGAGATCGGATGTCATCCCCGCTTTCGCTAATCGCTGACGTCGCCGAACAGAGCGAAGCGCCGAAGCTGCCAATCTCCCCCCTTGAGGGGGAGATGTCCGGCAGGACAGAGGGGGGCGACACAGAATGATGCGGGAAACAAGCTTCCCCCGCGCCGCCTCGCCATTCCTGGATTTTGCCAGGCTCTTGCGCCGCTACGGCTTTGCCATAGCCCCCGAGCAAGTCTCCTGTTTCATGCAGGCGGTGACGTTGCTCGGGCCGCGCTCGATTGCGGACATCCGCGAGGCCGCCCTTGCCACGCTGGCGCCGCCGCCCGACCGCCGCGACGAATTCGAAGCGCATTTCCAGAGCCATTTCTATGGCAACAGGTCCGCCGTGGTCGAAGGCGACGCCGACGAGGAAACCCGCATCAAGGATGATGGCGGTGCGAGCCAGGAAGAGGTCGAGGTCATCAGCCATCAGGAAGGTGGCGAACTCTCTTCCGGAGCCGAACAACTGAGTACCCGCGATTTCAAGCGCGACGACGACAACCTTGCCGCTTTCCGCCGCAGGCTCGCTTCAGCCCTGCCCGCCCGCCGCTCGTTCCGCACCGTGCGCACGCATTCGCGCGGCAAGCTCGATCTGCGCCGGTCGCTGCGGGAAATCGTCAGCGCCGATGGCGACGTGCCCTCGCCGCTGCTGCGCCGCCGCCAGACCGTGCCGCGCAAGCTGCTGCTGCTGATCGACGTTTCCGGCTCGATGAAGCTGCACACCGCAGACTATCTCAAGCTGGCGCATGCCGCCGTGCAAGGTGCCGACCGCGCCGAAATCTTCACCTTCGGCACGCGGCTGACCCGCATCACCACGGCATTGCGCATCCGCGACCGCGACCAGGCATTGGCCCGCGCCGCTGCCCAGGTCGACGATTGGGACGGCGGCACCCGGATGGGGCCGACGCTGCTCGCTTTCCTCTCGGTGCCGCGCTTTTCAGCCTTTGCACGCGGTGCCGCTATCGTCATCCTGTCCGACGCGCTGGAACGCGGCGATCATGCCGAGTTGGAGACAGCCATGCGGCGGCTGAGCGCCCGCGCCTTCCGGCTGTCGCTGGCCACACCTTTGGCCGGCGACCCGCGCTTCCGGCCGGCAACGGCGGCACTTCGCGCCATCCTGCCTGACCTCGACGATCTCGTCGACGGCTCGTCGCTTGCCGGTCTCACCGATTTCATCCTGTCGCTCGCCCGCCCTGCTCCGGCGGCGGCGACAATCTGGAAGAGGGTTTCATGATGCAGAAAACCATCGACGCACATTTTCACATCTGGCGCCAACAGGACCAGCCATGGCTGGTCGGACCGATGGTGCCGCGCATCTTCGGCCCCTACGAACCGATCCGGCGCGACTATCCGATCGAGGAATTTCTCGAAGACCAGAGGGATTCAGGCGTCGAGAAGGCCGTCTACGTCCAGACCAACTGGGCCAAGGAGGATTTCGAGAAGGAAGTCGCTTTCCTGCAGAAGACGTCCGACGAAACCGGCTGGCCGCATGCCATCGTCGGCTACACCGACATGACCGTCGACGATATCAGGCCTCAGATCGATCGCTTGATGAAATACAAGCTGCTGCGCGGCGTGCGCATGCAGTTGCACTGGCACGAGACCCCGGCCTTCCGCTTCGCCGCCTCCGCCGATCAGGTGATCGACCCGAAAGTGCGCGCCAATGTGGCGCGGCTCAAGGATTATGGCCTGTCCTTCGACCTGCAGCTCTTCCCCGCCCAGATGAAGGACGGCCTGACGCTGGTCGGCGAGAACCCCGAAACGAATTTCATCCTCACCCATGCAGGCATGCTGACCGGCATGGAACCGGAAACCACCGAGGCCTGGAAGGCAGGCCTGCAAACGCTGTCGGCGGCGCCCAATCTTTACGCCAAGCTGTCGGGCCTCGGCACCTTCGTCCACCGCAACGATCCCCTGCTGATCGCCTATGTCGTAGACAACGCGATCGATATCCTGGGCGCCGACCATCTGATGTTCGGCTCGAACTTCCCGATCGAGAAGCTGTGGACCAGCCACGCTGAGCTGATCAAGGCGCACCGCGACGCGGTGGCCAAGCATGGTGCTGTGGCCGAGGCGGATATCTTCTGGAACACGGCGGAGAAGGTTTACCGGCCGGTGTGACGCCTCACTTCACCTCGAACTGCGGATCGACTGGAATCTGCATCGCCGTCACCAGATGGTTGGTCTGGCCGGCGAGCCCGATGATCGACACCAGTTCGCCATGCTGCGCATCGGTCATGCCCTTGGCGCGGGCTGCCGCCGTGTGCGAGTGGACGCAGTAGGAGCAGCCATTGGCGGTCGACACCGCGATGTAGATCATCTCCTTGGTCAGCGGATCGATGGCGCTGTCGGCGACCATCACCACCTTCAACTGTTCCCAGATCCGCTTCAGCGCCGGAGGATCATTGGCCAGCCCGCGCCAGAAATTGTTGACGAAATCAGATTTGCGCGTCGTACGGATGTCGTCGAACACGGCTTTCACGGCGGGAATCTTTTCGACCTCGGCATCGCTGAGGAGTTTTGTGGTGGCCATGGGTTTTTCCTTCGTTGGATCGTTGCGTGAATTGAATCAGGTCTTGAGCAATTGCGGCCAATCCACTCGTCCGATTCACTTTTCCAGCGCCGGCGTCTAGATTCAGGTCAGGCCGAGTCGAAAATGGTGGATTCCGAGAACCGGAGCGGAGCGTACTTTTCGTACGTGAGCACCGGAAGCGCAGGAAGCCATCATTTGCAGGCCGGCCTCACCTGAATCTAATGCACGGCCGCGTACATGATCTTCTCCTCCGTGGCCTCTGCCGGCGAAAACTCCTCGACGATGCGGCCCTGGCGGCAGACCAGGATGCGGTCGGACAGGTTCATGATCTCCGGCAGGTAGGACGAGATGACGACGACGGCCAGCCCCTCATCGGCCAGCCGGTTGATGATCTGGTGGATCTCGGCGATCGCGCCGACATCGACGCCACGTGTCGGCTCGTCGAAGATGACGATGCGCGGCTTCTGCACCAGCCCCTTGCCGATCACCACCTTCTGCTGGTTGCCGCCTGACAGCTCGACGACGCGCGCATTGTCGTTGATTGCCTTGATGTTCAGCGTCTTCGTCCATTCGGCCGAGAGCGCGCGCATCTCCTGCGTGTTGATCACCCAGGCCTTTTCGCGGCCCGCCGCCAGCAGTCCGCCGAACAGGTTTTCGGCAATGCCCATCGTCTCGAAGATGCCTTCGCTCTTGCGGTCCTCGGTGACATAGACGATGCCGTCGGCCACCGCTTCGCTCGGCACGAGATAGCGCACCGGTCTGTCATCGAGTTCAATCGCGCCGCCGCGCAGGAAATCCCGCTTGTAGATGCCTGAGACGATCTTGAATGTCTCGGTGCGGCCGGAGCCGATCAGCCCGAACACGCCGGTGATCTGGCCCTCGAAGATCGAAAAAGAGGTGTTGCGCACGACATTGCTCATCGAAATGTCCTGCACCGACAGCACTTTCTTGCCCGCCTTGCGCAGCTTCGCTTCGTCGCGCTGGCGGTAGATCTGTCCCGATAGCGTGCGCCCGACCATGGCGGAAACGATCCTGTCGCGGTCGAAGGCGGATGTGTCGTCGGTAATGACCAGCTCGCCGTCGCGCAGGATGGTGATGCGGTCGGCGATATCGAGCGCCTCTTCCAGCGCATGGCTGATGAAGACGATCGAGACGCCGCCCGCCTTCAGCCGGCGGATCAGCGCGAAGAAGTGTCGCTTCTCCTCCGGCGTCAGCGTCGCCGTCGGCTCGTCGAAGATGATGATCTCGGCATTGTGGTGGACGGCGCGCGCGATCTCGACCATCTGCCGCTTGGCCGCACCCAGCGTTGCCACCATGGCGTTGGGGTCGACCGGAAAATTCAGCGACTGCAGGAACTGCTGCGCTGAAATGTAGGTGCCGCGCAGCCGGTTGAGGAACTTTTCGGTGCCGAGATAAAGGTTCTGCGCCACCGTCATCGACGGCACCAAGCTGGTCTCCTGGAACACCATCGCGATGCCGGCTTCAAGCGCTGCGTGCGGCGAGGCGTAGGCGATCTCTTGCCCCTTGTGGAACATCTTGCCCGAAGTGGCATCGACCACACCGGCGATGATCTTGGTCAGCGTCGATTTGCCTGCGCCGTTCTCGCCGAGCAGCGCATGGATCTCGCCCTTGCGCAGTTCGAAGCTGACGTTCTTCACCGCGGGCACGCCGCGATAATTCTTGGTGACGTTTTCCAGCCGAACGATCGGTTCCATCAGAAACCTCCCGAAGCGAGGTCGATCGCCAGCACGCAGTCGCCGCCTCTGGAGGCGACAAACAGCCGGCCATCCTTTTCCGCAACGCTGCAGATGCCATGACGCGTGCCGTTGGCGCGGCTGTGCAGGCTGAACAGCGGCTGCATCTTCTGGTCGAGCCTGACCACCAGCCCATAGGAGCGGCTCGGCGACCACGGCTTGTGGATGCCCATGGTGCGGATGCCGCCGCATTGCAGCGGCTCGAGGAAGCTGCGGCTGGACGCCAGTGCCGGCGCGATCCAGTAGGCCGGCGGCACTTGGCTCAGCATGTCCTGCCGGTAATGCGTTTCCTGCAGCACGAATTCGATCAGCCGGTTGCGCGGCGCAAACAAGGTCAGCCAGGCCCCACCATCGGCGGACGGCGACAGCCTCGCGGGATATCCCGGCAGATGTGCAAGCACCGTCGAGCGGTTGCCGGTAGCGCCATCGAAGCGAACAAGCTGGTGACGCCAGCTTTCGCTAACCAGCAGATCCTCGCCGACAGGATGCAGCCCGTAGGGAAAGGCAATGTCGCCGGCGAGTTTGCGGAAATCACCGCCTGCGGCGCCTCGCTTCCAGAGCGAACCGGACACGCCCTTCTTCATCAGATCGGCGGCCCATTGCGATGGCGCATGCTCGGTCGAGCCGTTGGCCAGCCACAGCGTGCCGTCATCCGCATAGGCTAGTGCGGTGATGCAGCTGATCCCGGCCGGCAGTGAAACGTCGCTGCCGCCAATCAGCAACTTGCCGCTTTCCAGCCCGACCGTCAGTTCGCCCAATGGCGACAGCGCCAGCGCGGTGACGGCAGACGGAAAGGTCTCGACCACGACAGGTTGCGCTCCAGCAGCAATCGAATGGATGGCGTTGCCGCTGGAGACCAGCAGCCTGTCACCGGTAACCAGCAGATTATCCGGTTCCGTCAGCTCGGCAAAAGCCGGCGCATCATCCAGCCGCGTATTGGGGCGAAAAGCGCCGTCGAGCGGCGGGATGGTCACCGCCTTGCCGCGGAACAGGTCGAGCACCGGGTCGAGGATCATGGCTTTGCTCCCCAATAGGAAGCGGGGCTGGTCCAGTTCGGGTCGGCGCCTGCAATCTTGTAGCGGCCGATGCGGTTGTTGAGGATGCCGCCGACGAACAGATACCCCTTGTGCTCGCGCATCGAGGTGACCATCGGGTGCGCGCCGCCGGTGAGGTCGCCCATCGCCTCGACGATGCCGCCCTTCTCTGTGAATTTCACCACGCCGCCGGTGTTGATGTTGGGGAACAGCCATTCGTCCTGCGGCAGCCGGCGCGTCATGCGCTTGCGCATGTCGGGATGGCGCAGCGACAGGTCGAAGCTCGGCGTGCGCATGCCGAGCCACGCCATCCAGTAATTGCCGTCGGAGGCGCGGTTGATGTTGTCGGGATAGCCCGGCATGTCGCGGATGACGCATTCGGCGGTGCCGGCCTTCGGCCCCTCCAGCCAATAGCGGTGCACGCGGCAGGCCCAGCTTTCGGCGAAGAACAGCGACTTGCCGTCATGCGCCATGCACACACCGTTGGTGTAGCGATAGCCGTCGAGCAACGTCTTCGTCGAGCCGTCCTTCGGGTCGTAGACCAGCAGCCGGCCGGTGGCGCGGTTCTCGATCGAGTCCAGCGCCCAATCGTGGGCGTCATATCGCTTAGTTGAATCTGTGAAATAGATGCGGCCGTCCGGTGCGATATCGCAGTCGTTGGGGTCACGCAGCCGTGCATCGTCGACGATCGAGGTCCACGAGCGCGACGTTTCGGCCGACAGTCTTTTGACCTCACGATCCGGCGAGACGGAGTAGAGCCCCATCGCGCCGACGCAGCTGATCAGATTGCCTGATTTGTCGAAGGCCAGCCCCAGCGGGAAACCGCCGATATGGGCAAACACCTCCGACCTGACATAGTCCGGCGCGAAGAAGCGGACAATCTCGCCATGGCGCGTGCCGCAATAGAGATTGTCGTCGCGGTCGAGGATGACGTCTTCCGGCCCCTCCAGCTCGCCAAGCCCGATATGCTCTGCGGCCGACAGCCTGTTGTCGAGTTCGTATGGCGTGCCCGAGCCGGGTGCGGCCGATTGTGTCTCGCCCATCTTGAGATAGACCGGCGCGACATAGACCTCATTCAGCACCTTGTGCCGGTTCTTCAGCCAGCGGATGTCGATGGTCACCGCCACCGCCAACATGATGCCGAGCACCATCTGGTTGGTGCCGGTGCCGTAGCCCAAGCGGATCAGACCGTTGGTCATGGTCAGCACGATGATTGCGCCCATCAGCCCCTTGATCACCGAGCCGCGCCCGCCGCCGAGGCTGACGCCGCCGACCACCGCCGCCGTCAGCGCCATGATCTCGAGGTTGAGGCCGGTTCCCGGCCCTGCCCCGCTCAGCCGGCAAGCAATGAGGAAGCCGCCGATCGAGGCGCAGAAGCCGGAGAAGACATAGGTCATGAACACGGTGCGGCGCACGCGGATGCCGGCATTGTGCGCCGAGCGCCTGGAGCCGCCGACCGCCAGCACGTGCCAGCCCGGCCGCGAACGCGTCAGCGCGATATGGGTGACGATGGCCAGGATGATCGCCAGCCACACCGAGACGGACAGCCCCCAGAAGGTGCTGTCGCCGATGAAGTCGAGCACATCCGATGTCGCGGTCGAGAGCTGCACATCGGCGGCATAGGTGGTGACCAGGATGTCGAACAGCGCCCGGCCGAAGATGAAGGTCACCAGCGTGGTGAGAAAGGCGCGCAGCCTGAGATAGCCGACAAGGTAGCCGTTGATGGCGCCGAAGATGAGGCCGGTGGCGAGCGATGCGGCCAGCGCCAGCCAGATCGACTGTTCGAGGATGAAGAAGACATAGACGGCGGAAAAGCACGACAGCGCGAAGATCGAGCCGACCGACAGATCGATGCCGCCACCCAGCATCACCACCGTCATGCCGGTGACGACCATCGAGAACTCGCCGAGCTGGCGGGTCGATTCCTGCAAAGCGGTCAGCTTGAAGAAGCCGGGAATGACCGAGCCGAAGGTCGCCAATGTCGCCACCAGCGCCAGGAACGGAATGGCGTTGTCGGTCCAGCGTTTGGTCAGTATCTCGCCGACGACATGGTCGGGCACGAGATTGTAGCGCCAGGACTGGAGGCGTTCGCGAAAGGACATCGGCTGCTGCTATTCCATGAGGGGACGAGGTGACCGGATCCTTCCGGTCACCTCGCTTGTACTTCAGTCGAAAAGGTGCGGCTTACTTTGCCGCCGCCGCTTGTGCCTGCAGCGCCTTCAGGTCCCAGCAGCTGTCGGGCTTGAGGTCGGCCTTGGTCGTCGCCTTCTCCAGCGTGTAGATGTAGGTGTGCGAGGTGCCGGCCGGCTGGCCGCTCTGCAGCAGGAACTTGATGATGGCGTTCATGTCGCCCGACTGGCGAGCAAGATCGGTCATCACCACAGCGCCATAGGTGCCGTCGACCAGCTTGTCGCAATCGGCCGCCTTCTCGCCGCCGCCGGTGGTGACCAGGAACACCTTGCCGTCGAGTTTGGCATCGCGGATCGCGGCGGACGCGCCGGTGGCGTCGCCATCCCAGAAATCGATGATCGAGCAGATATCCGGGTTCTGCTGCAGCATCGTCGTCGTCACGTTGCGCGAGGTCGTCGCATCCCAGTTGGAATCGGGCTTGGCCACCACCTTGAAGTCGGGATTCTTGTCCAGCACCTTCATGATGCCGGCATACTGATAGAGGCTGGAGGAATTCGCCTGGTCACCCTGCACCAGGCCGATCTTCTTCGACGAGTTCGGGCCGCAGCCCTTGATCGCCGCTTCGGCCTCGAGCTGGCCAAGCCGGTCCCAGTCACTGCCGATAAAGGCGTCGGCCGGGAAGTTGGCGGGATTGTCGACCAGGATGACATAGGTGCCGGCGGCCTGTGCCTTCTTCATCAGCTTGGAATAGGAGTTGAGGTCCGGCGCGTGGATGATCAGCACATCCGGCCTGGTGTCCGAGGAGATGGCGTCCGTGATCGCCTGCGCGCCGGCATCGACGACCCAGTTCGGGTCGCGCGTCTCGAACACGCCGCCCCAGGCCTCGACTTCGGTCTTCAGATAGTGCGCCCAGCCCTGCGCCAGGTCGAAGCCCATTGCCAGCGGCACCAGCATGACGCGCTTGCCCTTGAGCGCCTGCGCGTACGCAGCCGGCCCCGGATCGTCGGCGGCGAAGGTTGGCGCCACGAAGGCGGTGACAGCGAGCGCCGTGGCGGCGGCCATGAGTGTCTTGATCAGTTTCATGTCGGATCCTTTTGCTTTGGTCGTTGTTATAAGCGGCCGGCCCCAACCGTCCGCCGCAGTTCAGGTCTAAATGTCGCCCTGCTGGGCGGTCTGCTCGTCACGTGGATTGATGATGCCGTCGACGATGATGGCGCCGAGCAGGATCGCTGCCTTGATCAGGTTCTGGTAGAGCAGCGGAATGTCGATGATGGTCATGGCGTTGAGCAGGATGCCGATCAGTGCCGCACCGACCAGCACGTTGCGCACCCCGCCGCGCCCGCCGGACAGGCCGATGCCGCCGATAACCGCCACCAGCACGATATCGTAGAGCAGCGTCGAATTGACGACGCGGGTATTGATCGAATGCAGGCTGGCCGCCGTCAGCAGGCCGGCGACCAGTGCGACGAAGGCGGAAAGCACATAGCGCAGCACCAGCATCGGCCGCACCGGCATGCCGATGTTGCGGGCGGCCACCGGATTATCGCCGGCGAAATAGATATAGCGGCCCCATTTGGTGTAGCGAAGGAACAGGAAGAACAGGAAGGCCAGCCCTGCGAAGACGAAAACCTCGATGGGAATGTCGAGGAAGCGCAGGCCGCCGAGCAACTCGACCCAATGGCCCTGCGGCACCGGCACGGCATCCTGCGTGATCAGTTGCGAGCGTACATAGCCGAAGACGAAGGAGCCTGTCGCCAGCGTCACGAAGATCGCCGGCACGTCGGCATAGGCGACGAGAAAACCATTGAGCAGGCCGATGGCCAGCACACCGGCCAGCACATAGGCGAAGGCAAGCCCGTCCGGCGTCCCCGAATTCAGCAGTTGCAGGTACCAGGCGACCGACATCGCCATGATCGCGACGGCAGAGAGGTCGATGCCGCGGCCGATGATGACCACGGCCATGCCGAGCGCAAGGATGCCCAGCACCGACACGGAGCGGACGATGGCGACGAGATTGTTGGGGTCGATGAAGCCTGGCAGGCCTATAGCCGCTGCAACGAACAGCACCACGGCGATGGCAAAGACAATGCCTTCCTGGTTCAGGCTCCTGAAATTTGGCCAGCCGATGGTGTTCATGTCTGCGTTTGCCCCGATGGCAGCGCTGCCATCCCTGGGAAAGAACGCTAATCGGCCCAACGCCGGTTCGTCAAATGAATCCGCGCCAGGCCGGCTGCGATATTTATCGAGTGGACGCATCGATTGCCGAAGCTGGCGCAATGCGCGGAAAACTCTGCGCTTTTGGCAATTGGTTGCGCCATTGCGGCCGCACGCGAAAGCGCTGCACCAAGGCAAAGGGACAGGACGGAATTTATCTCCGCATCAGGCGGAAAAATCGATCTGAATTTCCCGGCGAGTGCCCGGAAACCTCCGCGCCCGCACCTGGCGGGAGCACGAGAAAACGCAACGCCGCCACCAGCCCGATGGCGCCGATCACCAGAAAGGCTACTCGAAAATCCACAAGATCGAGAGCGGGGCGATCCCTGACGATCTGCGACAGATTAAGGATCGCCGCCGCCACCGCGACGCCAAACAGCATCGCCACCTGCTGCAGCATCGAGGACAGCGTCGCCGCGGAGCTTCGTTGCGACGCATCGATGTCGGCGAAGGCCAGCGTGTTAAGGGCGGTGAACTGCATCGAGCGCGACAGGCCGGCAATCAGCATCAGCGCCACCACCAGCGCTTGCGGCGTCTGCGGCGAGATCGCTCCGCAAGCCATGATCGAGGCCGAGGCGATGATGCCGTTGACGACCATCACCGAGCGGAAACCGAAACGGCGCAGCGTCGGCGTGGTCACCGTCTTCATGCCGAGATTGCCAAGGAAATAGGCCAGGATCATCAAGCCGGCATCGACAGGCGAAAGGCCGAAGCCAACCTGGAACAGCAGCGGCAGCAGGAACGGCGTGGCGTTGATCGCCACCCGGAAAATGGTGCCGGCGGCAAGCGTCGAGATGGCGAAGGTCAGCACCTTGAACGAGGAGAGATCGAGCAGCGGATGCGGCGCGCGCCTGAGATGGCGCACCGCCAGCCAGCCGAGGACGATGCCGGCTACGATCAGCAGCGCTGTCGGCAGCACGCCGTCCTCGGGATGCGCGATACGCTCGAGACCGTAGAGCAGCAAGGCAAGTCCCGCCGATGTCAGGAAAAAACCGGGCCAGTCGAGCGGCTTGGGGTCGGCCTCGCGGTCGCCTGGGATGAAACGGGCGACCAGCGCCAGCCCGATCACGCCGAGCGGGATGTTGATGAAGAAATTCCAGTGCCAGGACAGATAGGTGGTGATGAAGCCGCCGAGCACCGGCCCGACCACCGGCGCAAACAGTGCTGGCCAGGTGATCAGCGCCGTGGCGTTGAGCAGTTCGGATTTCGGCGCATTGCGCAGGACGAGAATGCGCCCAACCGGCGTCATCAGCGCGCTGCCGAGCCCTTGCACGACACGTGCGGCGACGAACTGGGTCAGGGTTTGCGAGAGGCCGCAGGCGAGCGAAGCCAGGGTGAACAGGACGATCGCCAGCAGGAAGATGTTGCGCGCCCCGAACCGGTCGGCGAGCCAGCCCGACAGCGGCACGAACACCGCCATGGTCAGCATGTAAACGGTGATGCCGATGCTCATCGCCACCGGCGACACGCCGAAGGAGGCGCCCATCTGCGGCAGCGATGTCGAGATGATCGTCGAATCCAGCAACTGCATGAAAAAGGCGATGGCGACGATCAGCGCCACGCGCCGCGCATTGATGGCCGTTTCGGACAAGGTTGCGGTCTCGGGAATGGCAGTCATGACGGAACCGGTTTGAACAGCATCTCCCCGGCGGCGTCCAGAGACGTCGCAACAAACTTTCGTGTGCCGCCATGGCCTGCTATGGAATGGATGGGGCCGTCGAGGAGAGTATACGCGTAACATGAAGCCCATCTACATCGACTACCTCAATGCCCTCGATATCGATGCCCTTGCCATGACCGATGGCGAAATCATCGCCGCCGTCGAGGCTGGCCTGGTGGCGCAAGGCAAGGGCCAGACGGTGATCGAACCGCGCGTCCATCTCGAGCCGGACCCGTCCTTCCACGGCCATTTCAACGTGTTGCGCGGCTACGTCGCGCCGCTCGACACGGCCGGCGTCAAGATCGTCGGCGACTATGTCGACAATTACCTGCATGGCCTGCCTTCCGAATTCGGCATCCTCAACCTGTTCGACCCGCGCACCGGCGCGCCGCGGGCCATCCTCGACGCCACCGTCATCACGACATGCGAACCGGCGCCGTCACCGCCATCGGCGCCAGGCATCTGGCGCGCAGGAATTCCAAGGTGCTGGCCCATATCGGCGCGCGCGGCACCGCCTACTGGAATGTGCGCCTGCTCGACCATCTCTTCGATTTCGACGAGATTCGCGTCCATTCGCGCCGCCCGGAAAGCCGCGACGGTTTTGCCGCCGAACTCTCCGCCGATCTCGGCAAGACGGTCACAGCGGTGGCCGACTGGAAAAGCTGCATCGAGGGCGCCGACATCGTCGTCGAGGCCTCGCGGCTGCCGGAGCCGCAGCCGTTGCTGAAGACCGAATGGATCAAGCCCGGCGCGCTGGTCGTGCCCTATGGCACGATGAGCGCGGTGGAACTGTCGTTGACCGACATAATGCAGAAAATGGTCGTCGACGATTGGGGCCAGTGCAAGGGCGGCAAGTTCGGCTCGCTACGCGCCCATGTCGAGACCGGGCGGCTGAGCGAGAAGACGCTGCATGCCGAGCTCGGCCAGATCGCCGCCGGCCTGAAAGTTGGGCGCGAAAGCGACGACGAAACGATCCTGTTCTGGCATCGTGGCCTGTCGCTGTCTGATATCGCGTTGGGCAAGGCGATGCTGGCCAAGGCGCAGGCGCAAGGCATCGGTCAGAGGCTGCGCTTCGCATGAGCGCGCTCGTCCTCACCGGAACCGGCGTCGGCGTCGGCGATGTCGCTGCAGTCGCCCGCGATGGGCGCAAGGTGGAGATCGGACCCGATGTCATCGGCAGGCTTGAGAAGGCACGAAGAGTGCTCGACCAGGCTGCAGCGTCCGGCCAGCAGATCTATGGCCTGAACACCGGGCTCGGCGCCAATCTCGGCACTGCTGTAGAGGGCGATGCCGGAGCCTTCCAGCGCCAGTTGCTGGAGGGACGCAGCGGCGCCGTCGGCGAAGGATTGCCGGTCGATGCGGTGCGGGCAAGCATGGCCGCGCGTGCAGCGATGCTGTCGGTTGGCGGATCCGGCCTTTCGCCTTCCGTCTTCGTTGCTTTGGTCGACGCGCTCAATGCCGGCGTCCATCCCGTCATGCCGTCGCTCGGCTCGATCGGCGCCGGCGACCTGGTGCTGATGACGGCACTCGCCCGCATGCTCACCGGCGAAGGCGAAGCCGACTATCAGGGCCGTCGCATACCGGCGGCCAAGGCGCTGATGATGGCGCGCCTCGCCCCGATCAGCCTGGCGCCCAAGGACGGGCTATCGCTGATCAACGCATCGGCGGTTTCCGCCGGCAGCGGCGCACTTGCGGTGACGGATGCCCTCACTGCCCTGGCCCAGCAACAGCATGCCGGGGCTCTGACCATAGAAGGTTTTGGTGCCAACCGCACCATCCTCGACCCGCGCCTGCATATGGCGCGCCCGGCAGCCGGCCAGCAGGAAGCAGCCAAGGTGCTGCACAATCTGCTCGTCCGAGACGACGCGCCGGCACCGACCACCTTGCAGGACCCGCTGTCGATCCGCTGCATGTCGTCGGTCCATGGCGCACTGATCGAGGCGATCGGCCAGGCGAGACAGGCTGTCGAGATCGAGCTCAACGCCGCCGCCGACAACCCGCTGGTGCTGGGCGATGATGAACTGGTACTGTCGACCGGCAATTTCCACACCGCCGCACTGGCGCTCGCCTTTGAGACGCTCGGCCTGGCGATCGCCCAATGTGCCGCGGCCGGTGCCGCGCGCTTCATCCAGCTCACCGGTTCGGGCCGCAATGGCCTACCGAAATATCTGTCGCCGGTCGGCGGCGCCTCCGCCGGCTTCGTACCGCTACAGAAGACAGTGACCTCGATCCTGGCCGCCATCCGCCATAAGGCCAATCCGGTGATGCTCGACTTTCTGGCCGTGTCGGAGGGCGTCGAGGATCACGCCACGCAGACACCTCTGGCGGTTGCGAAATGCACAGGGATGATCGCGCTGTGGCGGCGGCTGATCGCCTTCGAATTGATGGCCGCCGCGCAGGCCATCGACCTGCGTGACGGCTTCACACTGGCGCCGCGCACGGCCGCACTTCACGCGGCGATACGCTCGCTCGTCCCCATGCTGAAAGAGGACCGGCCGCTCGGCATCGACGCCGAAGCGCTCTACGCCGCGCTCGCCGGCGGAAATTGGCCGGCCTGACGCGGCTTCTCAGAAGACGACGGTCTTGTGGCCGTTGAGCATGACGCGGGCTTCGAGATGCAGCTTGACGGCGCGCGCCAGTACCCGGCTTTCGATGTCGCGCCCGACAGCGACGAAATCCTCGGCGCTCATCGCATGGGTGACGCGTTCGGTCTCCTGATCGATGATCGGGCCCTCGTCGAGGTCGGAAGTGACGTAATGCGCCGTCGCACCGATCAGCTTGACGCCGCGGTCGAAAGCCTGGTGGTACGGCTTGGCGCCCTTGAAGCTCGGCAGGAACGAATGGTGGATGTTGATCGCCCGTCCGAACAGCCGGTCCGACAGACCTTTTGAAAAGACCTGCATGTAGCGCGCCAGGATGACCAGTTCGGCCCCTGTCCGCTGCACAAGGTCCAGCAGCTTCTGTTCCTGTTCGGCCTTGTTCTCCTTGGTGGTCGGCCAATGGTGGTAGGGAATGCCCTCCAGCTCGGCGAAGCGGCGGGCATCCTCGTGGTTGGAGACGACGGCTGCAACCTCCGCGTTCAGCCAGCCGACCCTGATCTGGTACAGCAGATGGAGAAGCGCGTGGTCGAACTTGGAGACCATGACGATGATCTTCGGGCGGCGTCCCTGATCGACCAGCGCGGTCTTCATGCCGAAGCGGTCGACGCTCGATTCCAGGGCCCGCGCCAGACTGTCCCCGGTCGAGCCTGGCGGGCTGATGAAGGCGATCCGCATGAAAAAGCGATTGGTCTGCCGGTCCCAGAACTGGCTGCTTTCGGCGATGTTGGCGCCGTTCGCGGCAAGCTCCGCCGTGACGGCGGCGACGATCCCCGGCCGATCCTCGCAGGAAAGCGTGAGAATATGAACCGGCGCGGCCTCGTCCGTCGCATCATTGCCTTGAGATTTCACGCCCCGTCGACCCTCTTCATGAACAGGCTGAGTTCAGCCGGATCCATATGCACCACATGCTTGTCTTCGGGATAGGCGAGACTGTTCACGTCGGCAACATATTCCGAAAACGCGGCGATGCGCTCGGCCTGCAAACGATCATATTCGGCGGCGAAATTGCGATAGACCTTGGAATGACGGGGCATGTGGCCACGGTTCTGGCCGAGAATGTCGTCGGCGAACAGATATTGCGCATCGCAACCGGTACCCGCTCCCATCGACAGCATGATCAGCGACGTCCGCTCCGAGATCGCCTTGGCCACCTCGACCGGCACCACCTCGATCTCGGCGCCGATGGCGCCTGCGGCCTCCAGCTGCTTCACCGCCGCGAAGACCTCCATGGCGGTGTCGGCGGTCTTGCCGACCGCCTTGAAGCCGCCAGTCCAGGTCGCGCGGGAAGGAATGAGGCCAACATGGCCGATCACCGGGATATTGTCATCGGCCATCCGCTTGATCGTGGCGTAGCCGGCGCTGCAATAGACCGCGTCGGCGCCGGCCTTGTAGAGCCGGAAGGCCCAGCGCACGAAATCGTCCGCCGTGCCGATCTCGTAGAAATTGTCGCCCGGCATGGTGAACAGGCTGGGCGCCGCGTCGCGGTACTCAGGGTTGAGCACCAATTCGGGCGGCACCGAGACGATGTCGACCCCTGCGCGCTCCGCGGCCTCGGCCTCGTCCATCGTCAGCACACGCAGCATGGTCAGCTGTCGCTTGCCCTTCATGGCGCGCAAATCCGCCACCGTCGGTCTTTTTCGGCTCATCAAAAGGGTTCCCTCAGTTGCATTCGGCGGCAGGTCAGCCGATCTGGATCATCACTTTGCCAGCCTCGACCTTCACTGGATAGGTGGCGAGATTGACGCATACCGGTGCGCCTCGAGCCACGCCCGTCTTGTAGTTGAAGCGGCCATTGTGCTTGGGGCATTCGATGATGTCGTCCATCACCAGCCCATCGGCCAGATGCGCCTTCTCATGCGTGCAGTATCCGTCGGTTGCGAAGTACTCGTCATCGGGACTGCGATAGATGGCGAAGGTACGGCCGCCATGATCGAAGCGGATGACATCCTCTTCCTCGACATCGTCGACGCCACACGCTTCAACCCAGTCGGCCATCTGCTTCTCCCCTATTCCGCCGCCGCCGGAACGGTCAGTGCATGGAATTCGTCCCGGTACGGCCGCGCCGTCGGCGGCAATTCACGTTTGAGGAAATAATCCTCGTACTGAAGCTGCTTCAGCAGCACCGGCCAGACCTCGCGATAGGCATGCCACATCGAAGGGTTCGGCTCGGGCAGATCGTGCTTGATCAATTCGTGCAGCCTCGGCAGCGCGTGATAGGGCACCATCGGGAACATGTGATGTTCGACATGATAGTTCATGTTCCAATAGATGAAGCGGCTGATCGGGTTCATGTAGACGGTGCGCGTGTTCAGCCGGTGGTCGGTGACATTGTCGGCCAGGCCGATATGCTGCAGCAGGCCGGTCAGCACCATGTGCCAACTGCCGTAGAGGCGCGGCAGGCCGATCAGCACCAGCGGCAGGAACGACCACAGATAAAGCGCCAGCCCGATCGCCGCGACATAGATGGCGACATGCCAGCGCGCGGCTGTGACCACTTTGTGAAGCTCCATCTCGGGAATAAAGCTTTTCTCGTCCGGCGAGATGCTGCCGAACGCATTGCGCACCAGCGTCGGCAGCGAATAGCGGAAATCGAGAACACCGGTAAAGGCGAGTGCGGCGCGCAGCAGGTCCGGCGGACGCATCACCGCGATCTCGGCGTCGCGGCCGACGATGATCGTGTCGGTGTGGTGGCGGGCATGGCTCCAGCGCCAGGTCACCGGATTGCGCATCAGCATGAAGCTGGCGATCTGGTAGACGGCATCGTTCATCCAGCGTGTGCGGAAGGCGGTGCCGTGGCCGCACTCGTGCCAGCGCGAGTCGCTGGACGAGCCGTAGAGCACGCCATAGACGAGCAGGAACGGCACCACCCACCACGTGCCCCAGAACCAGGCGATCCCGGCGGCGGAACCCAATATGGCAACGATCCAGATGATCGTGTCGCGGATCGCCGGGCCGTCCGAGCGCTGCATCAGCTCTTTCATCGCCTTGCGCGGCACATCGGTGTGATACCACTCGGCCGAGGCCAGCCCGGTCTCGATCGCGATGCGCGTGCTTTCCCCGACCAGGCTGTAGTCGCGCTTTTTCTCCATCACATCGACCTCCGATTTCCGGCCCGCCAGCCGGAGCATTCGTTTCGCCTCATGCCCTGTCCGCCAATCCCGGAAAATTACCCGACGGCACAGGATAATCCTGTTGCGGCTGCCTGGCGATCGACGCGATCTTTGCTTCGGCCTCGGCGATCGCGCCGGCGCCGTCGAGCACCCGGAACACTGCGTCGTAAGAACGGCTTTCACTATGCTCCAGCCAGATCATCTCGCCCCGCTCGCGCGCCGCGAGATTGCCGAGCACATGATGCGTCGAGGGTTCGATGCCCAGCGCATACTGCCCCGCCTGAAAATTCTGCCATTGATAGGCGCAAGGCAGCTGGTCCTTGCGCGTCACCACTTCGAAGCCGAGCCCGAGCTGATCGTTGACCACTGCCACCGGCACCTCGCCATTGGCGTCCGCCGCCATCTCGTGCTGCCAGACCTGCTCGCTGAAACCCGATTGCGGCGCCGGCATCGTGCGGTAACCCACCTTCTGCGCCTGGTAGCGCTCGCCGGCATGGCCAGCCCAGACGACGTCGCGGATCGGCGCCAGATAGCGCGAACCCTCGTCGAGCAAGGGATGGCTGACATTGACGTGGTAAAAATACATGTGCGGCGTGCGGTTGAAACCGTGGTTGACGACGCGATCCGACAGCCGGATCTCGTTGCCGCCGACATCGGCCTCGATACGCCGGATCAGATGCAGATCCTCGCCGAACACTGCCGATTGCTGCACGGTGCCTTCGGCCCACAGCACGCAGCGGTCGCCGTCCCAGGTCTCGCCATAACCGGTCAGCCGCGCCGGAATGGTGCCGACGCGGCCATGCAGCGAATGGATCACGGTCTTCCTGCCCGGGTAGTTGTAGCTATCGGCCGGCACTTCTTCCCGGCCCAATATGTGGTCGAGGCCGCAGGTGACAAGCAGCCCTGAAAACGAACGCGCCCAGGCGAGCCCCCCTTCCCCCTCATAATCGTGCAGGCCGGGGTGGCGAAAACCGCTCGGCGAATGCCAGCCGATCGCCTGGCCCTTGAAGTCGCAGTCAGCGATGTCGAGCGCCCGGTCGACCAGTGCCGTGAAGCGCAGGCCCGAGCCGGTGCGGAACTCCAGCATGCGGATGCCGCGTTCCACGCCGTCGCCAAGCGTCATCAGCCGCACGCCGGCAAATTGCGACAGCATGCCCGAACGTTCCGACACCTGCCGGCGCGAAAGCGTCTTGCCGTAGAGTTCTACCATGTGACGGCCAACTTCTTCACTTCGCTCTCGTCTCTTTCAGCAGCGCCGACATATCGGCGCCGGTGATGATGCTTTCCACGGTCAGGAGATCGGTATCGGCAACCGTCTGCTCGGCGACGATCTCGCCGCGGCGCATGACGATGATGCGGTCGGCGACCTGGAACACGTGATGGATGTTGTGGGTGATCAAGAGCACCGAATGACCGGCGTCACGCACCTCCTTGACGAAGCGCAGCACGCCATGGGTTTCCTCGACACCGAGATTGTTGGTCGGTTCGTCGAGGATGATGACCTTGGCGGCGAACTGCATGGCGCGAGAAATCGCGATCGACTGCCGCTCGCCACCCGATAGCGTCGAGACCAGCGCATCGGCGTCGAGTTTTTTCGAGATGCCGACGCGCTTCAACAGCGCCGACGCCGCGTCTCGCAATTTGGCGAAATCGAGCGGCGCGAACACGCCCAGCCATTTCAGCTTGACCGGCTCGCGCCCAAGGAAAAGATTGCGCGCGATGCTGAGATCCGGCGCAAGAGATGTATCCTGGTGGATGGTCTCGATGCCGAGGTCCATCGCGTCGCGTGTCGAACGGATCGAAACCTTTTCACCGCGCACATAGATGTCGCCACGGTCGATCGGAAACACACCGGAAATCGCCTTGATCAGCGTCGATTTGCCGGCGCCGTTGTCGCCGAGCAGGGCCACCACCTCGCCTTCCTTGAGGGCAAAGGACGCATTCTTCAGTGCGCGGACGCTGCCGAAGGATTTTTGCAGATTTTGCAGCCGGAGAACTTCCATCGTCAGCCCCTTGCGGCGTTCTTCTGCAGCAAAGCGTGCAGGATGAGCATGGCGAGGATGATCAGGCCGACGAAGATGTTGTAGGCGAGGCCCGGCACGCCGATCAGCACAATGCCGTTGCGGATCGCGCGCAGCATCAGCGCACCGACGATGGTGCCGAGGATCGTGCCGCGTCCGCCGGTCAGCGCCGTCCCGCCGACCACCACCATGGCGATCACTTCGAGCTCGTAGCCGGTGCCGGCCACCGGTGAAGCGGCCGAAATGCGGAAGGCGCTGATCATGCCGGCCAGCCCCGCCAGAACCGAAGTCAGGATGAACAGCCACACCTTGACGGCGTCCGCCGGCACGCCACGCGCCACCGCCGCGTTGCGGTTCGAGCCGATGGCGCTGATCCAGTTGCCGAGCTTGGCATAGCGCAGCACGTAGATTGCCAGCAGCGAGAGACCGATGAACCACCACAGCGAGGTGTAGAACCGGAACGAGCCGACATTGAAGCTGCCGGCCAGCAGCGTCACGAAAAAACCCGGCTGGTCCCAGGATTTCAGCGGAAAGCCCTGTGTGATGTAGAGCGCTGCCCCACGCACCACGAGCAGCATCGACAGCGTGACCAGGAAGGACGAAATGCCGATCTTGGTGACGATCAGCCCGTTGATGGCGCCGATGGCGATGCACAGCAGAAGCCCGGCCAGAAGGGCGGCACCTATATCCACGCCGCCGTTCTGCACCAGGAGCATGACGACGACCGGGGCCAGCCCGAACACGGCGCCGACCGACAGGTCGAACTCGCCCGCCGTCAACAGCAGCGTCATACCGAGCGCGATGATGCCGAGCTCGGGCAGGAACGCCATCATGTTGGAGATGTTGAGCGGCGACAGGAAATTGGCATCGGCAATGGCGAACACCGCGAGCAGGACAGTGAGGATGACGAGCGAGGAGAATTGCGGCGAGCGCATAAGGCCCGGTCTGCGTTTCCCGACAGGCATTTCGTCTTCTGCGGCGATCATCATGACTGCTTCAACCATGCTTTGAAGAGACGCCCGCGGCTTGCGCCGCGGGCACCGGTTTTCACTTCGTGTCGTAGAGTTTCAGGATCGGTTCGACGCTTGAGGCGTCGTAGAGGCTGAACGTATGGATGTCGTAGCCGATCGGCTCACCCGAAGCGGCGAGCCCGAGCAGCGCCACCGGCATGAAGCCCTGCGCAGACGGGAACTGCCAGGCGGCCGCGTTGACGAAACCGGATTTGACGGCTTCCGCGGTTTCCTTGGAATTGCCCCAGCCGACGACCGGGATCTTGCCGGCCGGCACGCCGGCGCCGTCGAACACCCGCTTGACGCTGGCCGCGACGGAATCGCCAAGCGCGATGATCGCCGGCGGATTGTTGGCCACCATATAGTCGGTCATCTTGGCAATGATGCCGGCCGGGTCGGTGCCGCAATCGACCACATCATATTTGATTCCCAACGGATCGAAGACACTGGCGATGCCTTCGGTCTCCAGCTGCTGATAGCTGGCGCCCGGCACTTCCACCGGCAGGAACACCTTGTCGCCTTGCTTCACCATCTTGTGGTCGACAAGATACTTGGCCCAGGTGACCCCCGCCTCCTTGAGATCGGCGCCGACATAGGCCTGCCGTCCGGTCGCCGGATCGTCGGTGTTGAAGAACACGATCGGGATGCCGGCTGCCTTGGCCGCCTTCACCTCTTCCGTCCACAAGCCCGGCTGGGCCGAGGTGGTGGCGATGCCGTCGGGCTTGGCCGCAAGCGCGGAATTGAAGGCCTCCTTCTGCGCCGCCATGTCGCCGCCGCTGAATGAGATCTTGCAGGTCACCTTGAGCTGGTCGCAGGCTTTGGTCGCGCCGGCATTCCAGTCCAGCCAGAACGCATCCGACGGACCGCCATGCGACAGCAAGTAGAACGTCTTCTGGCCATCCTGCGCCATTGCCGGCGCGCGCAACGAGACGCCGGCGAGCAGCGTTACGGCAGCCGCCAGTTTCAATGCGAATTTCAACATTTTTTCTCCTCCCTTACTTTGGAACCGAACCGCGCCGCCGCGAACCAGCGGCGCGAGAAGGCCGTCACAGACCGTTGGCGCGGAACTTCCCGTCGAGGAATTTCTTGGCCCTCGGCACGTCGTCTTCCGAGAGATGCTCGATGATCACCGGGATGTTCGGATGCTTTTCCGCCAGCCGCTGGAGATAGAGGTCGTAGTTCAGCGAACCGAGGCCCGGCGCCGGCAGCTCGATCTCACCGACGCCACGGAATGTATGGCTCTCCAGCGCGTCCTCGTCGCCGATATCGGCGTGCTTCTCGGACTTGTCGCCGCCCGAACGCTTGACGTCCTTGGCGTGAGCTATTCTGATCTTGTCGGTCAGCGTGTCGAACACCTGGTTCAGGATCTGGTCCATCCTGTCGATGTTATGCGTCTCGAAATAATTGGTCGGGTCCATCAGCAGACCGAGGCCGGGGTGATCGACCTGCGCGAACATCTTGACCGTCTCCTCGACCGAGCCGACGACGTTGTTGACATAGGTTTCGAGCAGGAAGACCGCGCCGTGGTCATAGGCCGTCTGGGCAAGGTCGGCGACCACTTTGCGGCATTCCTCGAACCCTTCCTCGGTCTTGTTCTTGGGGTGATGCACCCAGTCGGATTCGGTGTTGTAGGTGCCGGTTTCCGAGATCACATACGGGCTGCCGAAATGGCGGGCGTTGCGGATGATCTCTTTGAGGTAGCCGACGCGCTTGTCGCGCTCGGCCTTGTCCGGGTGGATAATATTTGTGTAGCCGGAAATGCAGCACACCGGCAGGTGATGATCGCGGAAGACGTCGCGCACCTTCTTGGCCTTATCCTTGGTGATCTGCCCCGCCGACAGGTCGACGTCCTTGAAGTGGAGGTCGAGTTGCACCGTGTTGAAATCGAGCCCGCGGATTTTCTTCGCCGTCTCTTCGAGGCCGTACGGGAAATAGCCCGTGAAAATACCTGCCTGCATCATGGTGTGAATTCCTCCCTGTAAGCGATTCAGTTGTTTGGTGTTTCAGCTGCGGTGATCAGGTAGCGATTTCGGAAAGCTTGACCGTGCGGGCCTCGTCGATCGAGCGGTAGCCCGCCTCGACCAGCGCCATGGTCTTGACGTTGTCGGCGACCGACAGCGCCGGCGGCGTGCCGGTCTTCACCGCGTGCTGGAGCTGCTCCATCACACCGATAAAGGCATGCGGGAACCACATCGTGTCCCAGCTCGGGCTGACCCATTCGCCCCGGGTCGTCTCGGTCGAGGCGTAAGTCAGCGTCGAGGCAGCGCCCGTCGGCCAGCCGATGGTGCCCTTCGCGACCCCCTTGCTGCCGTCGACGCGCCAGTTGATGTGCTGGTCGTCCTTGTAGCCATCCTGGCGCGGACCGGACCAGACATCCTCCAGCGACACGGCAAGCACGCCGGACGGAAAGCGCAGCGTCGACACGGTGATGCCGTCGGAGTGGTCGAATTTCGTGCGCGGGTCTTTGCGTGTCAGCGTGGTGATTTCGTCGGGATCGCCGAACAGGAAGCGCAGCACGTCGAGATGATGCACGCTCATATTGGCGAGCGTCAGCCGGTCATAATCCTCGAGGAAGCTCTGCCAATGCGGGATGGCGTGCATGTCGATCTGCGCGAAGACGATGTCGCCCAGCGCGCCGCTGTCGATGATCTGCTTCAAGACGCGCATCGATTGGTCGTAGCGCATGTTCTGATTGACCGAGAGGATCTTGCCGGCCTTGGCCGCCTCATCGCGCAGCTTGACCGCTTCCTCGACTGACAGCGCCAGCGGCTTCTGCGCCAGGATCGCCTTGATATGCTTCTGCCTCAGCGCGTGACGGATCAGCGCCGGCTGCAGGTCGGGCGGGAAAGCAAGGTCGATGATCTCGACATTTTCGTCCTCGATCAGTTTTTCCGGTGTGTCGTGGACGGTCGGAATGCCCCAGCGCGTCGCCACCTTATCGGCGCTGGCCCTGGTGCGCGAGGCGATTGCCACCACCGGGAACCCGGCTTCCTTGTAGGCGGCGAGATGGCACTCGGCCATGATCATGCCTGCGCCGACACAGCCGATCTTGTATTCCTTCGTGCGGACCTTCACGTCCGGCTCGAAGCCTTTGCTTGCCATCTCTTCCTCCCGAAACTCTTTCCTTGCGGCGGCCGTCATCGTGCCAACGCCCCGCCGCTCTGTTCGAAATAATGCACTCTGGCCGGCTCGCAGGATATCGCCACCATGGCATCCGGCCGGATGTCGGGCTGGCCGCGCAGTAATGCCTTCAACCGCGCCTGCCCGGCAGCGAGCGTCACCACGGTGTAGCCGCCAAGCGGCTCGACCTCGAACACTCGCGCCGGGCGGCCCGGGCCCCCATCCGCCCACGGTCTGACCTTGATGTCCTCCGGCCTCAGCCCGATCTCCACGGCGTCGGCGGGCGCTGTCTTGTCGTCGATGCGGATCGTGCCTTCAGCCGCTTCGACACCGCCATCGCCGCGCGCCGATCTGAGGATGTTCATCATCGGCGAGCCAAGCAGCCTTGCTACATAGGTGCTGGCCGGGCGGTCGTAAATTTCTGCCGGCGTACCGATCTGCCTGATCTTGCCGTCCTCCAGGATGGCGATGCGATCGGCGACCGACATCGCTTCTTCCTGGTCATGCGTGACGTAGATCAGCGTCTTGCCGAGTTCGCGCTGGATGCGCTTCAGCTCGACGCGCGTTTCTTCGCGCAGCCTGGCGTCGAGCGCCGAGATCGGATCGTCCATCAGATAGGCATTGGGATCGCGCACCAGAGCCCGGGCGATCGCCACGCGCTGCCGCTCCCCGCCCGAAAGCTGTCCCGGCGGCTTGTGCAGGATATGGCCGATATGCAGCTTCGCCGCGACGTCGGTGACCCGCCGCTTGATCTCGGCCTCGGCGACCCGGCGTTCGACCAGGGGAAAGCGGACATTTTCGAGCGCGCTCATATGCGGAAACAGCGCCAGGTTCTGGAACACCATAGCCACGTTGCGCTCGGCCGGCGACATCGCGTTGACCGGCCTGCCTCCGATCAGGATTTCGCCGGTGTCAGGTGTCTCCAACCCGAGCACCAGGCGCAGGATGGTCGACTTGCCCGACAGCGGCGGACCGAAGAAGCAGAAGAACTCATTGTCGTTGACGGTGAACGAGGCGTCGTCGACGGCGAGTGTATTGCCGTAGCGTTTGGTCACATTACGGAAGACGATATCGGCCATCTCAACCTGCCTTCATCGCAAGGCCGGTAGCGGCGTCGAAAACGCGCACTGACGACGTAGTGGGAGCGACGACAGCGGTATCGCCGATAGCCAGCCCGACATCATTGTCGAACACCGTTTTCACAGCCGCCTCGCCCTGGCCGAGATGAACGATGGTGCGCGCACCGATCCGTTCGACAAAGGTCACCGGCATTGCGAGGCCCTGCCCATTCTGCACCAACGTCGCCTGTTCAGGCCGGAATCCGTAAAGCACCTCGCCGCGTGCACCACGCATGGCCGCTGCGAGTTCGCCCGCCAGCGGCGGCGTGACGCCCAACGGTCCGAGATCGACGACCAGTCCGCGGTCGCTCTCCGCCGGCCTGCCCTTGAGCAGATTCATGCCCGGCGCACCGATAAAGCGGGCGACGAAGACATTGGCTGGATCGTTGTAGACCTCGAGCGGCGTGCCGACCTGCTGCAAAACCCCATGATCCATGACCGCGATGCGGTCGGCCATGGTCATCGCCTCGAGCTGGTCGTGGGTGACATAGACCATGGTCTGGCGGAACTGCCGCTGCAGCTGCTTCAGTTCGGTGCGCATGACGGCCCGGAAAGCGGCGTCGACATTGGACAGCGGCTCGTCGAGCAGGAAGATCGCCGGCTCCATGATCGCCGAGCGGCCGATCGCCACCCGTTGCAATATGTTGACCGACAGCTTGTCGGCCTTGCGGTCGAGCAGCGGCGAAAGCTGCAGCATCTCGGCGATGGCGCCGACGCGACGGTCGATCTCGGCTTTCGCGGCACCTCGCATTTTTGGTCCATAGGCAAGGTTCTGGCGCACCGTCATATGCGTGAAGATGGCGTAGTTCTGGAACACGAAGCCGACGCCACGCCGGCCCATCGGCACGCCGGCCATGTCGCGGTCGCCAAACAGGATCTTGCCGCCGGTCGGTTCTTCCATGCCGGCGATCATGTTCATCGTGGTCGACTTGCCGCAGCCCGACGGGCCGAGCAGCGCCATGAACTCGCCATCTGATATTGCCAGGTCCATGGTCTTCAGCGCGGTGAAGTCGCCGAATTTCTTGACCAGGTTTTGCAGGTGGATGGCGCTCATGCCGGAACCTCGCGTGCCCGCGCCATGCGCTTCATGGCAAACACCGCGACGATCGACAGCACGACCAAAATGGCCAGCGCGATCGCCGCCACATAGCCCCAGATCAGGTCCTGCGTGGTGAGCTTGTAGATGTAGACCGAGATGGTTTCGGTAGCGACGCCTGGACCGCCGCCGGTCATGATGTAGAGCGTGTCGAAGATCTTGAAGTTCTCGATCACCCGGATCGCCAACGCGATGATGATGATCGTCTTCATCTTCGGCAGCACGATGGTGACGAAGCGCTGCCACGGATTGGCGCCGAGCAGCGTCGCCGCCTTGATCTGGTCCTCCGGCACGCCGACCAGGCCGGCAAGCAGGATGAGGAACATCAGCGGCGTCCATTGCCAGATGTCGGCGACCATCACCGCGATCAGCGCCAGTGTCGGATCCGACAGCCAGGCGATGGTGACCGGAGATCCGGTGAGCGCCGACAAGATGTCGTTCACCGGGCCGCCGGACTGGAACAGCATGAAGAACATGTAGCCGGCCACGGCAGGCACCACCATCATCGGCATCAGCAGGATCGAATAGAAGACGCGCTTGCCCGGGAAATCGTCGGCAAACAGTGTCGCCAGCGCCAGCCCAAGCAGGAATTCCGCCGGCACGCAGACGATCATGACGATGGCCGTACGCTTCAGCGCGCTCCAGAAGCGCGCGTCGGCGGCGAGATCGGTGTAGTTGGCAAAGCTGTTCCACATCGACCAGGCGTTCCACCAGCCGGTGCCCGACAGGGGCGACCAGTCGGTGACGCTGATGTAGAGCTGCATCAACAGCGGGAAGGCCGAGATGAACAGCACCAGGATCTGCGCAGGCAATGTCAGCCGGAAACCCAGCCTTGCGCCCTCATCGCGCGAAACCGGCTTTGCTCCGACGGCTTTCACCTCATCCTTGGAAGTCATGACAGTCACCGCGCTCATTGCTTGAGCGCCCCGAATGTCAACCCGCGCACCAGATGGCGTTGGATGGCGATGCCCATGATGACCGGCGGCACGGCCGCGATCAGCCCAAGCGCTGCCTTGGCGCCATAGAGCTGCCCGGTCATCGAGGAAGAAAGAGAGGCCATGTAGACCGGGATGGTCACCCATTCGCGCGTCGTCAGAAGCAGCGCGATCAGATAGTCCGACCAGTTGAGGATGAAGACGAAGAGCGCGGCACTGGCCAGCGGCGCGCGCATCATCGGCAGCGTGATGCGCGTGAAGACGCGCAGCCGCGAACAGCCTTCGACAAGCGCCGCCTCCTCGATCTCACGCGGCATGTCGTCGAAGAAGGTCTTCATCAGCCAGAAGGCGAACGGCAAGGTGACGATGCCGTAGATCAGCGCCAGGCCCCACCAGCTATCGGTGAAGTTGAGGAAAGCCCACATGATCATCACCGGGATCATGACCGCCATCGGCGGAAAGATCCTGAGTTGGATCAGCGCCAGCGGCAGGTTCTGGCCGGAGCCGAAACGCGAGAGCCCATAAGCCGCCGCAGTGCCCGCCGACATGGCGATCACCGTGCCGAAAACCGCCGACAGCAGCGATGCGAGGATCGGCTTCAGCGCGTTACGGTCGAGCGCGACGATCAAATTGTTGGTCGACTCGCCGAAGACGAAACGAAAATTGCTGAGCGTCGGGTTCTTCGGCCACCAGGTCAGGTCGGCGCCGGTCGCCGACCATTCGGCGATCGGCTTGAACGCCATCGACACCATCCACAGGATCGGCACCAGCGTCACCGCCATGGCCGCGAAGATCGCGGCATAGCGGAATATCAGGAAAGGAACGGAACGCTTCATCTGGCGGCTTTGCTGGTGGCGTTGTGGGCGGAGGGGAGAAGCAAGCTCCTCCCCTCCTTCGATATGATCCAGGGAGAAGGATCAGACGATTGGATCGAGAACTGTCGGCCAGGCCTCCTTGTTGGTCTTGATGGCTTCGAGCAGTTTGTCCTCGCCGGTGCGCCGGGCGATCTTTTTCCACTCTGCCTCGGTATCGGCCATCGCCTGCTCCGATGTCTTGGCCTTGGTCAGCGCCGCCATCAGGTTCTCGTCGAGCGCATTGTGGAAGGCTGTCGCGCCGGGATAGTTGATGGTCGGCACGGTGCGCGCCACCGTCTCGCGCACGACGTCCATGTGGTAGGCATGATAGGTCTGGCGCACCAGCGGATCGGAGAAGTCCGAAAGCCGGAACGGGTCCAGATAACCGCCGGGATTGGCACTCATCCAGGCGTAGATACGGGCCGAGCCCAGCCATTGCAGCAGGAGGTAGGCGACCTCCTGGTTCTTCGACTGTGACGAGACCATGCCGGTCAGCGAGAACCACAGCACCGAACGGCTGATCAGCTTGCCGTCGATCTCGCGGCCGGGCGGCAGCATCGAGCCGATCTTGCCGGTGACGGCTGAGTCCTTGTTGCCGGCATTGTCGAGGAATTTCGGCAGGTTGGAGAAGGCGCAGGTCATCGCCGCACCACCCTTGGCGAAGTTGCCGTATTGCTCCGGCCAGCCCCAGGAGATCGCATCCGGCGAATGATGTGCGAGCGAAGCGACATATTCGTCGGTGGCGGCAATGCCTTGCTCGGAATTGATCATCGGCTTGCCGTCATCGCCAAACAGGAATTGGTTGGGCGAAGCCATCGAGACATAGCGCTGGTACCAGTTGGTGTAGCCCCAGCCCTGGTTGCGCAGGTCGGTCGAGCCGAACAGGCCCTTGTCCGGGCGCTGGAAGAAGGCGGCGATGTCGCCATGCTGCTTCCAGGTCTTCGGCGGCGCCAGATCGTAGCCGTATTTGTCCTTGAAGGCCTTCTTCTCGGCTTCGTCGCCGAACAAATCGGTGCGGTAGACCCAGGTCTGGAAGTCGCCGTCCAGCGACACGCCATAGTTGGAGCCGCGGTATTTGTTGAGCAGCGACACGCCCTTGGCGCCGTTGACATAGCCGCTGACGGGATCGTCCCATTCGGGCTTGTGCTGCGCGACAAAGTCATCGAGCTTGGCGATGCCGCCGGTTTCGGCGAGGTCGCCGAGGCGGTTCCATTCGGTCGAATAGATGTCATAGGCCCCACCCTTGGTGGAGATGTCCTGCATCGTCTTGGTGAATTCCTGGCCGTTCGGCAAACCGACGATTTCGATCGCGATGCCGGTTTCCTTTTCCCACAGCTCCTTGATCGACGGCGCACCGGCCGGGAACGGCTGCGTGAGCTGGCCGATCGAGCCGTCGGACAGGCCGAGCACGATCTTGGCGGGCGCCTTGCCGGCGCCCTTCAGAGCCTTGGCCGCCTCGATGGCGCGGCCTTCCGGCGTGTCGGCGCCATACTGGTAGCGCTCGGCTCCATCGAAGCCCGTCGGGCCGCCGATCATGCCTGGCGCCAGCGCGTCGGCCGCATAGGCGCGGCCGGGACGAATGAATTGGGGCGCGATACCAGCGGCGGCCATGATCACAACCGCCTTTCCTCCGGATGCCAGCAGCCGGCGCCGCGAGATGCGGATCAAGTCAGACATTGAAACTCCTCCCTCAGGGCCACGTTTCCTCCACGGCCCTTATGAGGGATATTGACGGCAGCATGGCAAGGCTGTCAACATCATAAATAATCAAAACACCTCACAACATCGCAATAGGGCGAGGAAATGCACAAAAACGGGATCCATGCATCATGCCGGGTGCTTCAATTTGAGGGCACACGACCCTTCCCGCCCCTGCGCAGCCCTGCCGGACTATTTGATTTAGCGCGGCGGCTTGCGCATGGGCTAAGGGCGGATACATCATTTCCCATCAGAATCGCCGATGGCGGGGAAGCCGTCACCAGCCGATCTGACGCATGCAGGAGATGAAAGACGGTGCGTTCCACCCTGACTGACATAGCCCGGGAAGCCGGCGTCTCGGCCGCCACCGTCGACCGCGTGCTCAACAACCGACCCGGCGTGCGGGCGCGCACGCGCGAAATCGTGCTCGAAATGGCGCAGCGCCTCGGCTACATCGCCGAAGGCCCGAACGGCGCGCCGCCACGGCCTGCGCCCGGCGAGGTCATCCGGCTCGACTTCGCGCTGCCGGCCGGCACCAATTCCTTCATCAAGATGCTGCACCGGCACATCGAGGCACAGGCTCTGGCGCGGCCCGACCTCGATGTCCATATCGCCACCATCGAGGGCTTCAATCCTGACCGGCTCGCCCGCCTGCTGCAGGACCTGCGCGGACAGACGCAAGGCGTCGGCGTTATAGCACTCGACCATCCGACGGTGCGCGAAGCGATCCGATCCCTGTCGGCCAACGATATCAAGGTGGTGACCATCGCCTCCGACATCCTGCATGTGCCCAGGGTCGCCTATATCGGCATCGACAACCGCGCCGCCGGGCGGCTGGCCGGCTATCTGCTCAACCGCTTCATGGGATCGGGGCATCCGGGCAAGGTGGCGCTGTTCGCCGGCTCGCTGTCCTATCGCGGCCACGAAGAACGCGAGATGGGGTTCCGCCACGTCCTGACCGAGGAATCACCCAACCTGCAGATCGTCGAGATGCGCGAAATGCTCGACGACCGCGAGAAGGCCTATTCGGAGGCATCGGCCCTGCTGGAGCGGCACCCCGACCTTGCCGCGATCTACAATGTCGGCGCCGGCAACACCGGCATCGCCCGCGCGCTCAAGGAGCACGGCCGCGCCCAGTCCATGGTCTTCCTCGGCCACGAGGTGACGGACGGCACCAAGGACCTTCTGCTCGACGGCACGCTCGACGCGGTCATCGACCAGAACCCGCGCGTCGAAGCCCGCGAAGCGCTCAACACTTTGACCCATGCGGTCCGGGGATTGCCCTATGAACTGCACCAGCCAAGGCTGCAGGTGATCTTCAAGGAGAACATCCCTGAGATTTGACGGACCAGACGAACGGGGCAGCGCGGTAAAGCGCCCGCCCCGCTCGATGCTTCCAGTCTATTGGACCGCAGCGATTTCAGCCGCGGCGCCATCGACAAAGCTCTTGTCGACCCATTTTCCGTAGTCGATCGAGCCCTTCAGGAGCCCGGCGCTGGCCATGAATTTCTCCTCGCCCTGCAAGGCGGCGATCGCGTCGTCGGTTAGTTTCGGATCCTGGTGGAACACCCCGTCGGCATAGGTCTTGCGGACGGATTTCTCCGACGACTTGGTCGCCTCCACAAACGTCTTGATCGTCTCGTCCGGATGAGCGTCGGCCCAACGCGAAATCTCGATGTCGACCTTCAGCAGCCGCTTGACCAGATCGGGATATTTCGCCGCGAAGGCGCCGTTGACCGAGATGACGTTCGGCACGTTCCATTCCGGATGGGTGCTGGTGTCGAACAGCACCCGCGCCTCGCCGGTGTCGACCAGCTTGGCCGCCGTCGAATCCGTCTCGACAATGGCGTCGATATCGCCGCGCAGCAGCGCCGGGCCGGATGCCTCGAAAGGCAGGTTCAGACCTTCGACGTCATTGGTGGTCAGGCCGACGCTGTTCAGTGCCTTGCTGAAGTTCGAATGCCGCACCGTTCCGGTGAGATAGGCGACCTTCTTGCCCCTGAGATCCTGCAGCGTCTTCAACGGCGAGTCGGTTTTGACGACGATGTAGGAACCGCCGGCCTTCACATAGCTCGACAGGCCGATCAGCTTGACGTCGGCGCCGGACGCAGCAACGCGCAGCGCCGGATTGTTGCCGGTATAGGTGAACTCGATGGCGCCGGTCGCCAATGCCGTCGTGGCTTCCGAGCCGCCGTTGAAGGTCACCAGTTCGACCTTGATGCCGTCCTTGGCGAATTCCTTGTCCCACCAGCCGTCCTTCTGGGCGAGGACGAATTTGAGGTGCCCCGGCGCCGTGCTGCCGATGCGGATGATGTCAGGCTTGTCCTGTGCGAAGGCAGGCATGCCGCCAAGGCCGATGACGACGGCAATGGCGCCCTTCAGCAGCAGCCGGCGAATTGCGTCGAATGGAATGTTGGGCATGGGAAAATCCTTCCTGTTTGGAATGAATGGGGCCGCTTAAATGAGCGAGGTCTCGGACTGGCCCTTCCAGGCTGTTGCCCAGCGCTCGAACCAGACGAGCAGGTAATTGACGGTCAGGCCGATGACGGTGAGCGTCAGGATGCCGGCATACATGTCGGCCGTTTCCATCATCAGCTGCGAATTCTGGATGAGGAAACCGAGGCCGGATTTGGCCGCCAGCATCTCGGCGCCGATGACCGCGAACAGCGAGGATTTCACCGCCAGCCGAGCGCCGGCGACGATCGAGGGAATGCTGGCCGGCAGGATGACTTTCCGGAACAGGTCGAAGTCGGACGTGCCCATCGAGCGCGCCGCCTTGATGAGCAGCGGATCGACCGACTTGACGCCGCTGATCGTGTTGACGAGGAGAAAGAAAACCGAGGAGTAGAAGGTGATCGCGACCTTCGATTCCTCGCCGATGCCGAGCAGCAGGATGAACACCGGCAGCAGTGCGAATTGCGAGGTGTTGCGCAGCGTCTGCACCAAAAGGTCGGAAACCTTCTCGAACAGCGAATAGCGCCCCATCAACAGACCGAGCGGGATGGCCACCACCACGCCGAGTGCGAAGCCGATCGCGGCACGCTGCAGGCTTATGCCGATATGCTCGATCAGCACGCCCGAAGCGAGCAGCGCCCACCAGGCGACCAGCACCTCGCTCAGCGGCGGAAAGAAGATGCGGTTCAGCCAGCCGAGCCGGGGCGCGATCTCCCACAGCAGGAAGAACAGGCCGAGCAGCGGCAAGCCATAGAGGAATGTGCCGTGGCTCGCTTTCTTGCTCCGGATCTTGGCGTTGGCCTTGATGGCGGGGACCTGGCGGCGGCTACCGTTTCGCCAGCGCCGGCAAACAGGTGGAGCGCTCCAGCGGAGCCAAACTTCTCGGTCAGATAGGCCATGGGTCCAGTTCCTCAGTGACTGAAGGCTGGCGACAGAGTCCAGTCCTTCTGCGCCTTGTTGACCTCGTCGCGCAGCACGTCCCAGACGCGAGCGCGATATAGATTGAATTCGGCGCTGGCGCGGATGTCGCCGTCGCGCGGCCGTGGCAGGTCGATATCGATGATCTCCTTCACCGCGCCCGGCCGCGCCGTCATCACCACCACCCGGTCGGCGAGGAAGATCGCCTCGTCGATCGAGTGGGTGACGAAAATGACAGTCGTGTTGATCTTGCCCCAGATCCGCAGCAGCTCGCCTTGCAGAAGCTCGCGCGTCTGCTGGTCGAGCGCCGCGAACGGCTCATCCATCAGCAACACTTCCGGGTTGCTGGCCAGCGCACGCGCGATCGCCACACGCTGCTGCATGCCGCCGGACAGCTGGTTGGGAAAACGGTCCTCGAAGCCGGCAAGGCCGAACAGCGACAACAGATGGCGGGCCGTCGCCGTGCGCTCAGCCTTGGCCACGCCGCGCACTTCCAGCGCATATTCGATGTTGGCGAGCGCCGTGCGCCAGGGAAACAGCGCATATTGCTGGAAAACATAGCCGGTCTTCGGGTCGGGCCTGGTGATGCGCCGGCCATCGAGCTTGACGTCGCCGCCGGTCGCCTGCGTCAGCCCGCCAATGATGTCGAGCAGCACCGACTTGCCCGAGCCGCTGGGGCCGACCAGCGTGATGAACTCGCCCTTACGGATCGAGAGGTCAACGCCGTCGAGCACGGTGACGCGGTCGGTCGCCTCGCCATCGACGGTGACGAACTGCCCCGGCTTGAGCTGGAAGGTCTTGCTGATGTCGCTGACGACGATACGGTCCATATCTGTCTCCGATCGGTTCACTGCGCCACGCGAATGCGGTGCGTCGGGTCGAATTCCGAGCCGCCGGCCTTGCCGCGCTTCCAGCCGAGCGCGCGGGCATAGGAGCCAAACAGTTGTCGGGCGTCGGCCTGAGCTTCCGTGATGCCGGTCGGCCCTTCGGCGAACTCGGCCACATAGAGCGCGTCGGTCGGGCAGTAGATCTCGCACAGGAAGCAGGTCTGGCAGTCCTCCTGGCGGGCGATCACCGGCACGCCGCTCTCGGTCGCGTCGAAGACGTTGGCCGGGCACACCTTGACGCAGATGTCGCATTCGACGCAGCGCGTGGCCGAGACGATCTCGATCATGACGCCAGCTCCGCCAGCCGCTCAGGCGCGCCTGCGATGCGGAACGCATCCACACCGGTGATGACCAGCCGGTGCGCGAAGGCCGGGCTCTTGCCCGGCAAATCGGTGCGGCGATGCATACCGCGGCTCTCGGTGCGGTGCAGCGCTGCGGCCACGGACCAGCGCCCGGCGGCGGCGATCGAAGCTGCCTCTCGGGTACGGACCCTATCCAGCCCGTCGCCTTGCAGATGGTCGCGCACGTCGCGCCAGACACTCTCCAACCGCTCGCCGCTTTTCTCCAGGCCTTCGCCGGTGCGGAAGAAATTCTTGTCGAGCGGCGTCACCTCACTGCGCACCGCCTCGATGACTTCGCCTGCCGAGATGTCGACGCGCGGCGATGATGCAGGACGTAATCCAGCCTGGCCAAGCGACTGCACCTCAGTGCGGAATGCCTTGCCGGTCCGGCGCTTGGCATGGGTCGAAGCGCCCTTGCCCGCCCACCAGCCGCTGGCCAGCGCCCAGGACGAATTGACGGCGCCGCCGCCCGACACCGCACCGGTCATGATCTCGCGGCTGGCCGCGTCGCCGGCGACATAGAGGCCGGGTACGCCGGTGGCGCAATCGTCGGAGACGATGTCTATGCCGCCCGTGCCGCGCACCGTGCCTTCGGCGCGCAGGGTGATGCGGAACAGCTCGCTGAAAGGGTCGATGCCGGCGCGGTCATAGGGCACGAAGCAATTCGGCTGGCCCTGGCGCAGCCAGCCCTGCAGCGCTGGTTCGGCCTGATCGAGCCGCGCGTAGACCGGGCCGTCGATCAGCGCGCGCGCCACTTCCTCCTCGCGGTCGCCGATGCCGTTGCGCAACGGCTCGCCGGTCGGCCCGACGATCGGTGAGCCATCTTCGCGATGGAACGACGCCCAGCGGAACGGCAGCCCCTTGTTCAACGAGGAGCCGTAGGGCGCCAGCGTGTATTTGCCGGTGAACTCCATGCCCGACAGGCTGGCGCCGGCCTCCGCCGCCATCAGATAGCCGTCGCCGGTCAGCCCGGTCGCGCCGAGGATGCGCTCGCGGAAAGCGCAGCCACCGGTCGCCAGCACCACCGCGTTGGCGTCGACGCGCCAATCCTGGCCGATCTGCCTGGCGACACCGGCGGCGCCGACGATGGCATCGCCGTCCGACAAAAGTTCGAGCGCGGGATGATGGTCGAGGACGGTGACGCCGGCCAAAAGCACGCGGCGGCGCATGAAGCGCATGTAGTCCGGGCCGCGCAGATTGGCGATGTAGAGCCGGCCGTCATCCTCGCTCGGGAAGGGATAGCCCCATTCGGAGAGCCTGAGCAGGTTGCGGTAGGCGGTGTCAACGCAGCGCAGCATCCAGCGCGGGTCGGCGAGGTCGCCGGTGCGCTGCCAGCGTCGCTCGACCACGGCATGCCTGTTGTCGCCCGGCGGCACGCACCAGGTGCCGGTGTTGGACGGCGCGGTGGCGCCGCTGGTGCCGAGATAGCCCTTGTCGGCCAGCACCACCTTGGCGCTGGCCTCGGCCGCAGCGACTGCTGCCCAAGCTGCCGACGGACCGCCGCCCAGCACCAGCACGTCGGCCTGGAGCAGCAAGCTGTCGGAAGCGGATTTTTGCGGCTTGGGCATGGAGACCTGGCGAATAAAGTCGAAGCAGGCGCTAGGCCGCGCGGGCCGCGCTGGAAGACCACACCGGCTCGTTGCCCGCGCTCCACTTGATGTTGCAGCCGATCGACGGCGCCTGGCTGGCAGTGGGCCTGCCGCCCTCCAGCACCGTATCGACCGCCGCGCGCAGATCGGCACCCGTCACCGGCTTGCCGTTGCCCGGCCGTGCATCGTCGAACTGGCCGTGATAGGCGAGCCGCCGGTCAGTGCCGAACAGGAAGAAGTCGGGCGTGCAAGCCGCGCCATAGGCTTTCGCCGTCTGCTGCGACGCATCCTTGAGATAGGGGAAGGAATAGCCGAATTTTTCGGCCTCCTCGCCGATGCGGGCGAGCGTCTCCTCCGGATGCGCCTCGTGGTCGTTGGCGTTGATCGCCACCACCTGCAGCCCCTTGCCGGCGTAATCCCTGGCGAAAGCGGCAAGCTGCTCGCGGATCAGCACGACGAACGGGCAGCGGTTGGAGATGAAAGCGACGAGCAAGGCCGGCTTGGCGTCGAAATCGGCAAGGCGGTGCAGCACACCTTGCGCGTCGGGCAGCAGGAAGTCGGCGGCCCTGGTGCCGAGGTCGACCGGATTGGACTCTGTTTTCGGCATCGATGCGCTCCCTTGTGCAACCATTTTCACAGGCCAAGATGCGAGCGCTCCGAGCGTTCGCAGTTAGTCTATGAATTTAGTATAATTATAGGCTGGAGAGCGCATTCACGGTCAACCGCGCGGCTTAGAATATCGTGCCAATGTTTCAGGCCGAGCCGCCAAGTTTGTTCGGGCGGAAGCCGATCCGGAGAAATCCGGACGGACAGCATTTATGAAGCGCAACGGGGTTCGGCGACGAAATTGTACTGCCCAGCCGAACCGTCTTGCGATTTTCGCGACGTCATTCCCCTTCCGGATAGAGCGCTTTCGCCAGGTCGCGGATCGCATCCGATGTGCGCGGGCCGAAGCCGATCATGTAGGCGCCGTCGAGCACGACCAGCGCCTTGTTGGCTGCCGCCGGCGTTGCCGCCAGCGCGCGGTTGCCGAACACCAGCTCGGCCGACGGCCCGCCCTTGCCGTCGCTCATCATCAGGATGACGTCAGGCGCCATCTCGATCAGTTTTTCCTCCGACGCCGCCTTGTAGCCCTGTACGATGTCCATAGGGTTGAGGCCGCCGGCGTAGCGGATGATGGCGTCGGCAGAAGTACCCGCGCCGGCAGCGCTCAGACGTACCAGGCCATGGAAGAACACCACCTTCTTGCGCCGCTCCGGCGGAATTTGCGACGCCAGATCCGCGGCAGCCTGAAAGGCGGTGAGCACCTCGGCGGACACCGCCTTGCCCTTGTCCTCGAGCCCAAGGCTGGCGGCGATCAACGTGATCTTGTGCTCGATGCCTTGCGGGCTGTTGTCCTGCGGGACCAAGACGATCGGGATTGCCAGCGACTTCAGCACCTCGACCGCTTCAGGAGGCCCGCTGTCTTCTGCGGCCAGGATCAGGTCGGGACGCAGGCTGGCCAGCCCCTCGACCGAAAGCTGGCGGCGGTAGCCGACATTGGGTTTTTGCGCGACTTCAGGCGGATATTTGCTGCCGCGATCTATAGCGACGATTCGCCCGCCGGCGCCCAGCGCGTGGACGATCTCGGTGACGTCGGAACCGAGCGTCACGATCCGGGTCGCCGCGCCCGGCACGACGGTTCGCCCCAGCGCATCGACAACGGTCTCGGCGGCCAGCGCCTTGAAGCCGCAGGAAGGCACCAGCACCGACAGTGCCAGAAGCAGCACCGCCGCGATCCTGCCCGGTTGCGACCAGTGGATCGTCTTGCCTTCGCCTAAACTGCCGACCATGCCGCTGTTCCCGTGCCAGATGCTTTTCGAGGATGGTCGGCTATAAATTTAAAGTTGACTTATGTCATCATGTTTTAATATGTGACCCGTGCCCTGACCTGCCTGGTCGAGGGATTTTCAATAATGCCAGCCAAGGCCGCTCAGCCACCGCCAGCAGTTTTGCTTTTGCTTGGGGGCTGCATGACAACGACAACAAACACGACATTGATGGCGAGCACGGCGCTCGCCTTCGTGCTCGGCCTCTGCGCCGTGCCTCTTGCCAGCGCGCAGGAACAGGACCGGGAGAAAAAGGCCGCCGCCAAGACCGGCCGCCTGGCGCCGGCCAGTGTCGCGCAGAACCAGCCGGCGACGATGCTCGACGTGATCACCATCTCGGCAACGATGATCAAAACGGCGGTGATCGAATCGATGGCCGCCATCAGCGCCGTCGATCAGGACGAACTCGACCGCATCCAGCCCGACACAGCCGCCGACATCTTCCGCACCACACCGGGCGTCGCTGCCTCGATGAATGGCGACGATCCCGCAACCGCCATCAACATCCGCGGCCTGGAGCAATATGGCCGCGTCGTCGTCACCCTCGACGGCGCCCGCCAGGACTACTGGCGCGTCGGTCATGGCTCTGGCTCGTTCTATGTCGAACCCGACCTGATCAAGGAAGCCACCGTCATTCGCGGTCCGGTGTCGAATGCCTATGGTTCCGGCGGCATCGGCGGCGTCGTCTCCTTCGAGACCAAGGATGCCGGCGATTTCCTCAAGAAGGATGAGCGCTGGGCGCTGAGCGAGAAGCTCGGCTACGAGGACAATGGCGACGGCTTCACCACCAGCACCACCGGTGCCTACCGCTTCAGCGACGATGCCGATATCATCGGCAACCTCATCTACCGCGACCGCGACAGCTACACCGATGGCAATGGCGACACCGTGCCATGGACCGGCGAGCGGGTGACCAGCGGCTATCTGAAGGCGACGTTGCGGCCGGCCGATGGCCATGAGCTGAAGCTCGGCGCCATCCTGCAGCGCTACAACGACCAGATCACCGGATCGAGCGGCTCGACCTCGCCGACCCTGAGCCGCTATGACACCGACACCACCAACCAGACCTACACCGCCGCTTACACCTGGAAGCCCGACGACAACGCGCTGATCGACTTCAGCGCCAATGCCTATCACAACCGCACCCGCGCCGAGCACACTCAGGTCTGGCCGACCTCGGCGATCGGCAATTTCCGCTTCTACGACGTGGCCACGACAGGTTTCAATGTGAAGAACTCCTCGCGGTTCGACGTCTGGGGACTAGCACATACGCTGACCTACGGACTCGACTACTACTATCTCGAGGCCTCCTCGGAAGCGGCGCATTTCGGCGCTGGCCAACAGCAGGGCTATGGCGGCTTCCTGCAGTGGCAGGGCGATTACGGGGACTGGCTGCAGGTCATCGCGGCGATGCGCTATGACGGCTACCAGCTCGATGGCGAGACGCGCATCCCGTCACCGCAGGAAGCCTCGATCTCCGGCGATCGTTGGTCGCCGCGCCTCACCGTCGGCGTCACGCCATTCGATGGCTTCCAGCTCTATGGCACCTATTCCGAAGGCTACCGGGCGCCGGGTCTGCAGGATGTCTTCCGTGGCGGCGGCGCGCATGGCGGCGGTGATACATATCGGCCCAATCTTCTGCTGCAGCCCGAGACGGCAAAGAACTGGGAGGCCGGCGTCAACGTGAAATATGACGATGTGCTGACGGCGGGTGATCGGCTGCGCGCCAAGGTCAACGTTTTCCACACTGACGTCGAGGATTACATCGACGTCGACCTCACCGTGCTGCCGCGCACGGCAATCAACATCGGCGACGCACGCCTGAAGGGCGTAGAGGCCGAGATGGTTAATGATTATGGCTGGGGTTTCGTGAACCTCTCCGGCGCGCTGATCGACGCCAAGGTCGTCAGCGGCGTCTATTCCGGCCAGGCGTTGAACAACACGCCGCTCGACCGCTTCTCGGCCACGATCGGCTTCCGCATGCTGGAGGACCAGCTCACCGTCGGCGCGCAATATCTCAGCGTCGGCAAGATCACCCGCACCAGCCGCACCAATCCCAACGCCGTGCCGGTCGTCGATGACGGTTTCGATCTGGTCAATGTCTTCGCCAACTGGCGCGTCAACGACAACCTCAAGCTCGATTTCGGCGTCGATAACATATTCAACACCGCCTACACCGATCCGCAAAGCGCATGGTCGACCTCGGCGGCAACAGAACAGGGCAAGGGCCGCACCTTCAAGGTGGCCCTCACCGGCAGGATGGGAGGCTGACAATGAACGAAGCATCGGTGCGTGAACTGGCCTGCGAGGCACGGCTCAACCTGCGGCGTCTGCCGGACTACATGGACAGCATCTCCGACAGGCTGCGCAGCTTCGAGGCCGATGCTTCGCATCAGGGACAGCGCATCGATTTCCGCTTTGCCTTCGGCGGCGCCTCGTTCGACATGGAGCGGCTGGTGATGCGGGCCTATGCTGCCGACCGCGACGGGCTCGCCCGTATCAAGGACCTGCTCGCCACAGCCGTACAGGTCTACGCCAAGGAGGAAAACCCCGAGATCGTCTGGACCGGCGATCTCTCAGGCGAAACCAGCCTCGCCCAGTTCCGCGAGATGGTGGTGACCGATGTTCGCGACCTCACTCCGCATATGCGCCGCATTCGTCTGGCCGGCGAGAACCTCTCGCGCTTCGCCAAGTTCGGCGGCATGCATATCCGCATGCTGTTTCCGACCAGGGACGTCCCCGATCCGCTGTGGCCGGTGCTGGGCGGCAATGGCTTACCGGTCTGGCCCACCGACGACCGGCGCCCGGTGGCGCGCGTCTACACCATCCGCGCGCTTGACGTGGAAAAGGGCATCATCGATGTCGACTTCCTGATCCATCCCGGCGAGAGCGTCGGCTCCGCCTGGGCCATGCAGGCCGCGCCCAGCATGAAGGTTGGCATCATGGGCCCGGTCGGCCGTCCGGTGCGGCAGGCAGAATGGTACGTCATGGGCGCCGACGAAACCGGCTTGCCGGCGCTGGCTCGGCTGCTGGAGACGCTACCGGCCGGGACAAAAGGCGTCGCCTTCGTCGAGATCGCCAATGATGGTGAAAGACAAGCGATCAACAATGGCACGGGCATCGACGTTCATTGGCTGACACGGGATGGCGTGGCGGCGGGCGAGGACAGACTGCTGGCCGAGGCTGTCCGCTCGGTGGCGTGGCCGCAGGACGGTTCGGCCTTCGGCTGGTTCGCCGCGGAAGCCGCTGCCGCCAAGATCGTGCGCGAATGTTGGCGCGACACGCTGGGGCTTGGTCGCGATCAAACGCTGGCGGCGGCCTATTGGCGGCGTGGCTCTGCCGGATTGATGGCGGGGTGAACTCTGATGATCGGCCCGCGGTCTTTGCCGATGCCGATATCAATTTGATCACCGGAGACAAGGTTCGAAATATCGCACACCACCAGCGGCATGCGGATGTCATAAAGAAATTCGGCAACGATGGCACCGACCGCCAGGATCGGGTCCGGCCGCTCCAGAAGAATACCGGCCGGCGCCGTGCCCCTGCGGATCGCCTCGGCCAGGACCGAGGATGAAGACGACGAGCCGCGCCCGCTCGGCATGACCAAAATCCTGCCGGCGACATTTCGGCCGAGGCCCGGATGGGAATGGTCTGTTATCTCGCCGGTCTCGGCATCGATGCCGCCCCAGAAGCTGAGCGGTTGCGAAAACACCAGCGCCTGGCCCTCAGCGTCACCGGCCAGCTGGAAAGTGCCGGTTCGTTCCACCGGTCGCGTCATGACGCGCTCCGCACAACATGCCCGGCCGCAGCAGAGCGGATGCAATCCCGCATCTCGGCGAAGGCGACGGACACACCGATATTGCCGGGTGCGTAGTGCGCCCATTTGCCGGAATTGGTCATCACCACGCCATCGAGGCGTTCCAGGATCGATGTGACATAGGTGCAGGTATCGGCGACCGGGATCAGGCCGAACGCCTCCATACCGGCCAGCGCGCCCTCCTCCTGCAATCGCGTCAGCGTCGCGCGGCCGGTGTTGACATAGATCGGAATGCGCCTACCCGGTGCTGCCTCGCGCAGCAACGGCAACAGTCGCATCCATTCCTCATGCGAAAAATGCGGCGTGCCGAGCGACACGGCCGCCAGCGGCGCACCGTCGGGCACGGTCGACAGCCTGGCCAGCGCATGGTCGATATCGGCGCGGGTAATGCGGATCGTCTCGTCAGGCGCATGACCCTGGAACGCCTCATCAAGCGTCATCGCTTCCGGCGTGATGCCGACCGCATGGAACAGCGCCACAGCACCGGTCGTTGCCGCCGCCGCCCCCAGCGCCTTCAGCTGGTCCTCGTCGCGCGGCCGCGGCAGGCCGGCAATCACCGAAACGCGGTCGCCGCTCGCTTGCCCAATCAATAGCCCGACGCCGACGAAAAGGCTGTCGCTCGGCTCGCTGTCCGGAACATCCAGCTCAAACAGGATCCGACCACGCCGGTTCTCGCTCAGATGCAGACCCCAGGCCGGCGCGCGCCCGGTCATGGCGCAGCACAGATCGATGAAATCGCCATAGCGGTTGGTCCGCGCGCCGATCACCGAATTGGCAAAGACGATGGCGTTGGATTCCCCCCAGGCGATCTGTTGGCCAAAGCTTGGCCGGAACCGCGTCTGGTAAGGCGCGCAAGTGAAAGTCGCCTGGCAGCCGAGCTCCAGATGCGCTTTCATCAGCCGCCGCGCCGGCACCTCTTCCGCCGCTGGCATTTTCACCATGCCGGGATGGATGAGATCGAACGAACCGACATTGAGCGTCGTCGGCACCTGCACGCGGCCACCGCCTTCGACCAGCCGCTCGACGAAATCGAGCCCTGCCTTGCCGTGGTAGAGACAGCCGTCGATATGGGCGCCGGCAATGTCGAGCAGGCTGCCCGCGCCGATCGCGTTGGAAAAGGCGACCAGGATTTTCATGGCAGCAGCCGCTGACAGGCCATGCTCGCCGTCGAGCATGGATCGGTCGCGTGCAGTCAGTTCCAGGGTCATCGGTATGCTCCGGGTCGTGCCCGTCTATGCTGTCCCTGATTGCGGACGGTCTGGCAAGACCCGGTGAGGATCAGTTCGCCGCGATCAACACCGTGCTTTCAGGCGACCAGCGCAGCACGACATCCTGACCTTCTGCCAGCCGTTCCATGCCGGTATTCTGCACAATCACTTTCAACGTCTGACCAGCACGCTCGACGAAATAGGTGCTGTTGCTACCGGCGAAGATGCGCTTGGAAACCTGTCCCTTGAGCATGTTGGCGTTGCCATCCGGTGTTCCGGCATCCCTGGCGATGCGGATGCGTTCGGGCCGCACGGCACAGCTCGCCTTGGCGCCGGCGGCAAGCTTGGCACCCACACCAGCGGCAATCGCCGTTCCGTCCGCAAGCCTGATGCCATCGCCCGTGCTGTCGCCGCGAAAAATGTTGGCGTCGCCGAGGAAGGTGGCGGCGAATTCGCTCTTCGGCCTGTCATAGATCTCCTCCGGCGGCCCCTCCTGCACCAGCCTGCCGTCGCGCAATATGCCGATGCGGTCGCTCATCGTCAGCGCTTCTTCCTGGTCGTGCGTGACGAAGATGGTGGTGATGCCGATCTCGCGCTGGATGCGCTTGAGCTCGATCTGCATATCGACGCGCAGCGCCTTGTCGAGCGCGCCGAGCGGCTCGTCGAGCAGCAGCACGCGCGGCTTGGTGACGATAGCGCGGGCGAGAGCCACACGCTGCCGCTGCCCGCCGGAGAGTTGGTGCGGCCGGCGGCCACCAAGCTTGCCGAGCTGCACCAGATCGAGCGCGCGCTGCACCTCCGTTGCAATCACCGCCTTGGCCTCGCCGCGCACCGACAGGCCGAAGGCGACATTGTCGGCGACGCTCATATTGGGAAACAGCGCATAGTTCTGGAACACCATGCCGATGCGCCGCTTTTCGACCGGCACCCGCTCGACGCTCTCGCCGCCGATGGTGATGCGGCCCGAATCGGGAAAATCGAAACCGGCAATCTGGCGCAGCAGCGTGGTCTTGCCGCTGCCCGACGGCCCCAGCAGCGCATAGAATCCGCCATCGGCGAAATCGATGGAGACATTGTCCAGCGCCTTGTGTGCGCCGAAACTGCGCGAGACATCAGATACCTGCACGCCGGCCATTATTTCTCTCCGCCGAATTTGAAGAACCGCGCCGTGAGCAGCATCAGCGCCATCGACACGACAATGATGATCGTCGAGACCGCATTGATCTCGGGCGTGAACCCTTTGCGGATCGCGGCGTAGATTTCCACCGGCAGCGTCGTCTGCCCAGGTGTCGCCAGGAAATAGGACACCACGAACTGGTCGAACGACACTGCAAACGCAAACAGCCCTCCGGCAATGACGCCTGGCATGATCCAAGGCAGCGTGACGCGCCTCGTTACCTGCCACTGGTTGGCGCCGAGCGAGCGTGCCGCCTCTTCCAGCTCCGGCGCGAAGGTCTGCAGCCGGGCCGAGACGACGACGATGACATAGGGCAGCGCCAGTGCGACATGGCCAAGCAGGATCGCATGCAGCCCGCGACCGATGCCGACGCCGAAAAAGAAGATCAGCATCGCCGTGCCGGTGATCAGCCACGGAATGGCGATCGGCGGAAACAACAGCGCCTGCAGGAATTTCTTGCCGCGAAACTCATAGCGATAGAGCGCCAGCGATGCCGCCGAGCCGAGCACGACACAGATGACGGTGGTGATGACGGCGATCTCGACGCTGTTCCAGGTGGCGGCGATCAGCTGGTCGTTCTGCCACAGCGAAGCGTACCATTCGGTCGTCCATTCGAACGGCAATTGGTAGAAGGGCGAGACGTTGAACGACATCAGCGCCATGATGATGATCGGCAGATAGAGGAAGGCGAGCAGCAGGCCGATGTAGAAGCGGCCAAGCCATTCGAGGACGCGGGTCGTCGCCATCACGCGGCCCTCCGCAGCACCGGCGACGCCACCGCCAGGATGACCAGCACCACGGCCAGCAGGATGAAGGAAAGCGCGGCACCGAGCGGCCAGTTGAACACGGCGACGAACTGGTCCTCGATGACCGTGCCGTAGAAGGTGCCGGTGCGACCGCCGAGGATGCGCGGCTCCATGAACGAGCCGACGACGGGGACGAAGATCAGGGCCGCACCCGCGACCAATCCGGGCATCGACAGCGGGATGATCACCCGCTTCAGCACCTGTAGCCGTGAAGCGCCAAGCGAACGCCCGGCCTCAATCAGGGAATCATCGATCGCCTGCAGCGTGAGATAGCAGGTCAGCACCATGTAAGGCACGTAGGAATGCACCAGCCCGATGATGACGGCTGGATAGGAATACATCAGGTCGATGTTGATCTTGAACGGCAGCACGGCGTTGAGCGCGGTGTCGAGAATGCCGCCCTCGCGCAAAACCATCGCCCAGGAAAAGATGCGCACCAGCCCGTTCGACCAGAACGGCAAGATGACGAGCAGGAAGATCGCCTCGCGGCTGCGCCCCTTCAGCACTTTGGCGAGCACGTAAGCGGCGGGATAGCCGATGACGACGCACCACAGCGTCACTTCGAGGCCAAGCCGCAGCGAGGCCAGCAGCAGTGTCAGATAGAGGCTTTGCGAGAAGAAGGTGGCATAGTTGCCAAGGGTGAATGTCCACGGCTTTCCCGACAGCGGCAGCTCGGTCATGAACGAGAAGAAGACCATGGCCGAGAGCGGCAGGAAGATCGCCACCGTCAGCCAGAGATAGGCTGGCGCCAGCAGCGGCAATGCCGATCTCAGCCCGCTTCGCGACGCTGTCGCAGCTGCCATGATACCCTCCCCCAGGATTGAAACGCCAGCCGGCGCGAACCGCCGGCTGGCCGGGATGTTGGCTCTATTTCACGTCGACCTTCAACTGCTGCCACAGCGCCAGATAGGCTTCGCGCTGGGCATCGGTGATCGGCGCCTGGAACTGGATGCGTTTGGCCACCTCGGGGTCGCCCATGACCTTGCGGTTGAAGGCATCCTCGGGCAGCGCTTCCACCGCCTTGGTGTTGGCGGAGACAGGAGCACCGACCTTGGTGACCCATTCGACGTAGAATTTCGGGTCGATCATGTAGTTGATGAAAGCCTCGGCGCCGGCGACGTTCTTGGCGCCGACCGGAATGGAAAACGCGTCGAGCCAGGCGACGGCACCCTCCTGCGGCACGACCAGAGAGACCGGCAATTTGAAATGCGTCTTGGCGCGATCGGCCGAGCCGCTCCAGTAGGTGCCGATGTCGATCTGGTTGGAGGCGACCATCTGGTTCCAGTCGTTCTCCGAACTCCAGAAGGTCTTGATCTGCGGCATCAGCGAGGTGAGCTTCGCCTTGACCGCATCCATATCCTTGATGTCGTTGATGTTCTGGCCCGTTGCGATGGCGCCGAACTGCACCGCTTCGACGGCATCGTCGCGAATGACGACGCGGCCCTTATGGGCGGCATCCCACATCTCGGCGATGCTCGTCGGCGGCTTGTCGAAGGATTTGTCGTTGATGGCGAGCGCGGTGAGGCCCCACACCCACGGCACGCCATAGACCTTGCCGTCATGGACGAGCATCGGCGATCCCGCCTTGTCCTTGCTGATGTCGGCGTAGTTCGGCAATTTGGAGACGTCGATCGGCTGGATCAGTTTGCCGTCCATCGCCTGGTCGTTGAAGGCGGCATTGATCATGACCACGTCGTAGAGACCGGGATTGGTCCGGATCTTGGTCAGCATTTCCTGTTCGGAATTGAAGAAGTCGTTGACGACCTTGTTGCCGGTCGCTTTTTCGAAAGCCTCCACCGCCCATGGTTCGTCGGCGCCGTATCCCTTCCAGTTGAGCACATGCACTTCGTCAGCCTTGGCGGCGAACGCGAGTGCGGAGGTAAAGACGGCAGTCGCCGTCAGCAGAGCAGTCAAGTCGGGCATGCGCATGGTTGGTTCCTCTCTGTGGGTTTGCCCGGTTCCCGGGCTTGTCAGGCTTTCCAGCTGTTATGCATTGGCCTTCTGTGTCCGGCCTGCTCCCGACGGGTCGGCGGCATGGCTCAGGAATGTCTGGATTTGGTGGTCGGTCGGCGCCGACGAGCCGCCATGGCGGGTGACCGATATGGCCGCTGCCGCATTGGCATAGCGCGCTGCCTCGAAGGGCGGGATGCCGCGCGCCAGCGCGCTGACGAAAGCACCGATATGGGTGTCGCCGGCGCCATTGGTGTCGATGGCGGTGACCTTGAAGCCGGCAACGGTCTGCGCCGTGCCGTCGGCCAACCTGATATGGCAACCCTTTGCCCCGGAGCGGATGACCACGCCCGCTGCTTTCGGGCAGTGGTCGCCCAGCAGCCGTACCGCGAGGCCCTCGACATCGCCTGGGCCGGCAATCTCGGCGGCTTCCGTCGTGTTGCAGCTCAGCCATGTGGTGCGGGCAAGCACCCGCGACAGGATGGGACGCGGAATGTCCGTGATGACCGGCGTCGGGTCGAAGACGAAGGGAATACCTGTCGGCAGCGCCTCGATCCAATCAGTGAGCGCATCGCGACTCTTGGGGTAGCTCAGCGTGTAGCCGGAGGTGAACACCCAGTCACCCGGTGCCACCGCGACCGGCGCCATCATGTCGAGGCTGAGAACGCTCTCCGCACCAGGCCACGACACGAAGGTGCGTTCGGCGTCGCTCGAAATCATGGCGACGCAGTTGCCGCTGTCCATCACGGGCGATGGCGGCGTCAGTGTCTCGATACCCTCGGCTATGAACGCAGCGCGCAGGAAATCGCCATTGGGCCCGCTGCCGAGTTGGCCGCCAAACACCACCTGCATGCCGGTGCGGCTGGCCGCCACCATCATGTTGAAGCCGCCGCCGGCGACCTGGGCAAAGCTCGATGCCGTCTTTTCCATGCCGGGCGCCGGCAGGGCGTCGATGCGGTAGACATAGTCGACCACGGCACTGCCGACATGGACGAGACGGCCGCTCATTCCGCCGCGTCCTTGCCGGAACCGATTTTCGCCATCCTTGCTGCCACGAGATCGGCGGCGAGCGCGCGAACCTCCGACATGTCGAGGCCGACAAGCCGGGCGATATGCTGTTGCGGCAATCGGGAAAAACCGCTGCAGGCGCCGGCCATGCCGGCAGCGATGGCGCCGATCGTATCGGTGTCGCCGCCGAGATTGGCGCTGATGACGGCTGCTTGCCATGGGTCGCCACGCGCGACTTCCAGCACGGCGAAGGCCGCCGGAACGGATTCCTGGCTGGCGACGCCGGTGCCAACCAGATCGGTGATCAGCCGGATCGCATCCCTGATCGCTTTGCCGTGCACGATGTCTTGCGCCCAGACGATGCGCGCGGCGATGTCGCCGCCGGTCACCCAATGTCCGAGTGTCGCCCCTCGCCTCGCCGCCGCGACCGCGCTGGCGGAAGCGTCGCGCCAGCCACCGCCGGCGACGCCGCGGCTGACGGCTGCCGCAACGGCAGCGGCGGAGGCGATGGCAATCGAGGTGTTGTGCGTGGCCCGGCAGGTCTCAGCCACCTTGCCGACGAACCCTTCCAACGGTTCGAGCGGCATCATGATGCCGACCGGCGCGATACGCATCGCCGCACCATTGGTGTCGCCGCTGCGCCCCGCTTCCTCAGCCGGCACACCATTGTTGATGGCATCGATGGCGCGTTTGGTCGATGGCCCCAAAAGGTCATAGCTGCCACGCGCCTTAACCTCGCGTTCCCAGTCGAGCAGCGCATTGACCCAGCGCGCGTGGTCGAAACGGTCGCCGGATTCGACCAGGATGCGGCCGAGCAGCAACGCCTGCTCGGTATCGTCGGTGATGGTGCCGGCGGCCAGTCCCTTCGATACCGGATGATCCGGGAAAGGCTCGATGAAATCCTCGACATGGCCGTAGAGTTCGGCAATGCGAACCGGCGACAAAAGCTGCGTCGGCATGCCGAGCGCATCGCCCAGCGCTCCGCCGACAAGCGCCCCCATGGCGCGATCAATAGCCTTGCTGGTCGCATCCGACATCGCTCAGAACCTCATATGCAGCGCAAAATGCGCCGGATTGAGCAGGCTGGTGACGTACTCGATCGGCCGGTCGTCGGCGGCGCGCGTCAGCCGGCGGCCACGCAGGAAAGGCGTGCCTTGCGGGCAGCCGAGGATGGCCGCATCCTCGGCATTGAGCATCTCGATCTCGACCCATTCCTCGCCATGGTCGGGAATGAGGCCGGCGACGCGCAGCGTCTGGTGCAGCGAGCCCTCGCGCAATCCGCGCAACGGTACGTCCTCGAGCTCGGAGGACAATGGCAACCGGCTGCGCTCGATGGAGATCGCATGGCCGTCGCTGGCGTTGGTGCGCACCCGGTCGACGGCGATGAAGAACGGGCTTTCGATGCCAAGCAGCGCAGCCAGATCGGGGTCTTCGATGACCTCCAGCCGCAGCGTCCGCGTCTCGGCATTGGCGCCGGCATCGGCCAGCGCGCGCGACCAGCCGATCGAGTCGTCGACCGGCTTGCCGTCGAAGGTGACGAACGAGCCGATACCAACCTTGGTCGTGATCAGCCCGCGGCTGGACAGTTCCTCGAGGCCTTTGCGGACCGTATTGCGGCTAACGGAGAAGCGCTGGACGAGTTCGTTCTCGCTTTGAAGGCGGTCGCCGAAACCGAGGACGCCGGAACGGATCTCATGTTCGAGGACGGTGGCGATCTGCTCGGGCTTGCCCGTGCCGGGAGACAGTTGAACCGCGCGCCGCTTCATAAGGGTACCTGTTCAATGAACCTGTATAATCCTGTTCAATACCGAGGCCCGGATGCTATGTCAACAGATGCCGAAGACTGACCAACAGGCAGCGAAATGTGCGGGATAACCGTGCAGGGCGTGCCGAGAGGCAGGTCAATAGCCCTGAAAAGCCGGTCGGCGATCGCCAAAAAGGGGCATACATCAAGGGGATGGAGCCAGATCCTGATTCAATTTCACCAGGGGCAGGCTACGGGATCGACACCTCACGCGGTTCGACGAGGATGTCCGCCTCGATAGCGGCGTTGATGAACGCCGCTCTTGCCGCCGAGACTTCTTTCTTTCCCTCGAGCACGGCCAGACAGGCCTTGCGGGCAACCATATGCTTTTGCCCGGTCGCAACCGGCCAGCGGTTCAGCAGGATGTCGGCAGCCTGAGCGACCCGCTCCACGTTGAAGATTGAGTTTCGCGATCGGCCGAGCGCAATCCTGACCGGCTCATCGAAACGCTGATCTTGCACGATGCCACTCCCCAAAGTCGGCATTCATCGATTCGCGGCCTTCAACCCCGAGCAATGTGATAGGTTCTGCGCCAAAGGTGCAAGATGTCCGATTCCAGTGGCCAGAAAAATCCCAGGCTGATCGTCGTGGTCGCGTTCGATCGCGGTGAGGATGGCGAGTTGTTCCCAGCCTTTGGACCCGCCGACCAGCAGAGCGAGGATCGCGCCATACGCACCGCCAGGGCTCTGACGGCAAAGCATTCCGGCGTCATCGCCTGGAGCCGTGAGGCCGATCCGACGCTGGGCGAATATGGTCCGCCGAACACGCTCTTCGTCAGCGGTGACGTGCCTGACATGGAGTAGTCGACTGGCGCCAGCATCTGAACGCCTCGCCCATAGGGTTTGATGCGAGCCGGTTTTGCCTCGCCAGCAAGCAAAAGCCCGCTACGGTGAACCGGAGCGGGCCTTGGAGGAGGACAAGGGGTGGGACCCTCTCCTCTTGTTTCCACGGGGGGGGTGTGGACCGCAATGACCATACGAAAGTTTTGCAGAGTGCAGGATCACAAGCCGGCTTGCCTGCATCACAATCCGGTGCACGCCGACATTGGGGCGCTCACGAGATTGCGATCAGTTGGCGATAACCCGGCTAGATGCACCCGAGTACGACAAGCACGATGACGATGAGCAGCACGAGCCCAAGGCCGCCGCCGCCATAAGAGCCGGCGCCGTAGGATTGAACGTCGCAGCTGCGATGTTCAAAAGACGAGCGCTCCAAAGGCCTACCGTTCCGCGATTGTGGCGGGCATCGCGCGCGGAAGAAGTCTCGCCAGCAACAGAAACGGCCATCCTGGTGATGGCAACCAGAATTTAATTCCGGCACGCCTGTGGACCGCAGAAAGCCCACCAGTGTGGCGGGCTTTCCGATCGGCCGGAGATGGCGAGAAGCCGATTGCAGAAGCAATTACGCGAGGTAGTGAGTTTCAGCTTCACAGAGAGAATACTGAAATTGAAGTGTGGTATATATATCTCAAAATTTCTGAAATAATAAAGTTGTAATATTAGTTTGCACAAACAATGCGCAGGTCTATTGACGATCAACGTTGCCAGTGTGGTTGCTGCGCGCCGGGGCGCTTGTCAAACGACGCCGTAGAACAGCCTGTAGTGGACGCGCTTCATATAGTCCCGGTACTCCGGCGTGGCGGCCAGCAGCGCCTCTTCACGCAGGATGCGGTGCACCTGGAAGAAGGTGATCACCGCGTAGACGGCTAGATTGTAGAAGGAAAAGGCCGATAGCAGGAACAGGACATGGCCGGCAAGATAGCCGGCATAGATCGGATGCCGCACCAGACGGTAGGCACCGCCCGTCATCACGCCGCGATTGCCCGGCAGAATGGCGAAAGAACGCCCCAGCGATATCTTTCCCCAGATCACGAACCCCAACGCCAGGGCCTGCAGCGGCGCCGCAACATGGACCGGGATGATGGCCACGCCCGGCTCCAGGTCGATGAAACCGACACCGAAGCTGGCGATCACGGAGACAACCACCGTGAGCGGGTTCCAGTCGCGAACCTTCGGCCGACGCGACAGAAGCAGCCAGGTAAAGGTCAGGATCTCGGAAATCGCCACCAGCGCCACATTGATGCGCGTCGGGTCGAGCATCAGGTGATACACGCCGCGGTAGACGAACATGCCCGCGAAGGCCAGCGCGCAGATCCGAAAGAAACCTTCGCGCAAATCCACCAGGATCTCACGCTTTCGGGCTGCGGACAGAATCGTGCCGTCACTGACGTGCGAAAGCGCCTCGCTTTTTGATATGAGCAATGCAGACACCCCAATGATCCCTCAGGGCGACCTTTGCACGCAACCATTGCCGGGCAGTTAATCAACAAGATCAGATCGGTCTTAAATTGGCTGTCGGGGAGCCAGGGCGCCACTTCCAGACGACCTGCTCCCCGCGGTCGCCCAGAAAGACTGGCGACCCATGTCATTTGGTTTTGCCAGACTAGCTCAGATAGTCGTTGCGGAAATAGCTTCCGAAATCCGGGCGTCGAGCAACCAGCTTGCCGTCGGAATCGCGCAAAATGCCGGAGGCGAAGAGATAGTCGCCAATCGCTTCCATCTTGGCCGGATCCATCGTCCCGATGGCCCCGCTTTGGCTGCGTAGATAATGGCCGTCGATCAATGCCTTCAGCGAGGCGTGGATCAGCGCCGGATTGGTCAAGGCATCCTTGTTTGCAGCGATCAGCAGGGTTGCCGCATCGTCGGGGTGGTCGACAGCGAACTGGTAGCCGCGTCGCGTCGCCTGAACGAAGTCGGCCGCAGGCTTGGGATTGGCCTGGAGATAGGCTTCGCTCGAAGAGATCAGCGTCGTGTGCTCGTCAGGCACGCCATAATCGGCATAGACGAAGCTGCGCTGCTTGACGCCCCTGAGTTCGGCTTCGACACCCTCCCAGGTCGAGACTTCGAGCGTGAAATCGACCGACCCATTGGCTAGCGCCTCATAGGCTGAGGTGCCGAGCGTCACCGTCTCGAAATTGCCCTTGCCGCCGTTGTGGCGGATGATGGTCGATATCAGCGCGTTTTCCCAGGCACTGCCGAAGCCGCCATAGATCAAGCCGTCGAGGCTTCTCGGGCTTACGATCTCGTTGCGTGCCGCATTGAAGACCACGCGGCCGGTTTCGGACTGCACCACCGCATAGACGCCCTTCAGGTCCGCTCCGGCGGTTCTCTGGGTGAACAGGCTGATGGTGCCGTTGATGCCGAAATCGGCGACGCGATTTGCGACCAGCGTGCCCGCACCGGCATCGCTGTAAGGCAGGATGTCGACCTCGAGCCCGGCCTCGCGATAGAAGCCCTTGTCGCGGGCGACGAACAGTCCGATGTGGTTGGTGTTGACCGTCCAGTCGAGGGCAACGGTGACCTTTTGTGCCGATTGTGCTTGGGCTCGCCCCGATCCGGCAACGAGCGGAAGGCCTGTGGCAAGCGTGAGCAGCAAGGCCTGCCGGCGCGTCAAGTCAGTCATGGTCGTGTCCTTTTGGATGGGTTGGGGTTGAGGATGATGTCGAGGATTTCGGCCTCGAGCGCGCTTGCCTGGCGCGCGGCATCGCCGCCAAGGCTGCGCGGGCGCGGCAGCGGCACCTTGATTTCACGCACGATGCGGGCCGGGCGCGCCGACAGCACATAGATGCGGTCGGACAGGAACACGGCTTCGCGCACGTCATGGGTGATCAAGAGCGCCGTCCAGCGATGATGCCGCCACATCTGTTCGAGCCAGCGCTGCATGGCGGTGCGGGTCAGCGCATCGAGCGCGCCGAACGGCTCGTCGAGCAGGAGCATGTCGCGCTCCTGCACCACGGTGCGCAGCAAGGCCGCGCGCTGGCGCATGCCGCCGGACAACTGCGCGGGAAAATGCCGCTCGAAGCCGGCAAGCCCGAATTCGGCAAACAACGGCGCAACGCGCGCCCGCGCCGCCTGTCTCCTCATACCTTGCACTTCGAGCCCGAGCGTCGTGTTGTCGAGGATGCGCCGCCATGGCATCAGCGCGTCGCGCTGCGGCATGAAGGCGAAGTGCCTGCCGTGGTCGTCGAGCCGCGCGCCGTCGAACAACATCTCGCCCTCGCCATGCTCGGCGCCGGTCAGAAGCTGGAACAGCGTCGACTTGCCGGCACCCGAGGGTCCAAGGATCGAGACGAACTCACCAGCGCCGACGCTGAGCGAAATATCGGCCAGCACGTCGAGCCCACCGAACGCCTTGTGCACATGCCGCAGTTCGAGCCGGCTCATCGCCAGGCCCCCTTCCCGGCAGTTTCCCTGTCGGCTCGCTCCCAGGGCATGGCAAGGCGCTGCAGCAACACGGTCAACCCGAACAGGACAAGGGTCAGCGCCGCGCTGACACCGACGGCGGCAAGAACCAGATCAGGACGGAAATTGTTTTTGGCGTTGAGCATGTAGATGCCCAGACCCTTCGCGGCACCGGCATATTCAGCGAAGATGGCGCCGACCACCGCATAGGTGATGGAGATCCTCAACCCGGCAAAGAAGTAAGGCAGCGCCGAAGGCAGCCGCGCCAGCAGGAAGATGCGCCAGCGCCCTGCCCCCATGGCGCGCAGCATTTGCCCGATCTCGGCCTCGGTCGCCTCATAGCCTTCGACCAATGCAACCAGCATCGGAAAAAAGGTGACCAGCGCCACCAGCATGATCTTGGGCGCCAGCCCGAAGCCGAACCACAGCACCACCAGCGGCGCGACCGCCACCAGCGGCAAGGTCTGGCTGACGATGAAGACGGGAAACAACGCACGCCGCAGCGGCTGGAAGAAGTCGACCAGCATCGACAGCACGAAGGCGGCGCTGAGCGAACAGGCAAAGCCAAGAAGCGTGGCACGGATGGTCGGAACGGCATTGTCGGCCAGCGCCTCGCGATTGAGCATCGCTTGCTCGAAGACGCGTGACGGCGCCGGCAGTATCGTGGCCCTGATGCCGGAATAGGTGGCATAAAGCTCCCACGCCAGCAGGAGCAAACCGGCCGAGATCATGGCCGGCATTGCCTTGACGAGAAAGCTCGCGATCGGGCGCGAAGCGACTGATGATGAGACCACGGGAGATAACCTTTGACGGCCGCGAGAGCGGCGCGGCTTCAGACGGCCGACGGGCTGTTGGCCGAGACCGTGACGTCGAGGGTTACGTGGCCAGCGCCTGGTCCGAAACGGCAGAAAGCCTCGTCCAGCGCCGAAAAGATCGCACCGGCATCACCGCGCAGTTTCGTGCAGAAATGTTTGGAGCGCTCATAGACGCCGGACTGCTTGAGAAAGTCTATGCAGCCGTAGATCTCGTCCATGTGGTCGTCTGTGCCCATCACATAGAGCGAGAACTGCGCCGCCGCCGGCTGGCCGGTGGCAGCAGCATTGCGCACCGCCGCGATGGCCGCGTCCTTGCGGGGGCCGAGTGGACCGACGGGCCCGCCAAACGCATCGGAGCGGCAGATCGGATCGTCCGGCTCGCCAGGGCAGCCGCGCGAGATGGTGGCCGACAACACGCAATGTTTGCCGCTGCGTGCCGCCGCCACGAAGAGGTCGCGCATGGCAGGAAACAGCACTTCGGGCGGCCCGACCAGCAAGGTCGAGATGTCGTCGGTCTCGATCCTGAGTTTGTCGCGCCAGGGATCGAGCGCACCGAGCGCGCCAAGGATGACACCGACGAAATCGTCGGTCATGGGATATAGGGAAATCTGTGCGCCTGAAAACATCGCCCGCCTCGCTCCGCTGGTATTACCCAGATCAGCTTCTAGGGTCTGTGGGCTTGCCGCCCCCGTCTCAGCCCCGACCGTACGGAGCACCCCTGTGGATGTGCGCCTTAAAGCATCATTCGAGTTGAAGGAAAAGCCGTTTTTTTATCGCACTGCGCCAAAAGCATTGCGCCAGGGCGGGAGCGGCTGGCTCTGCCGGCGCGAGAATTTATCGGGAACCTTCACCAGGCCGCGAGGTTGTCCCACCAGTCGCTACGCGACGAGTTCACAGACAATGGAGACAAACCATGTTCATGAAAATCCTCGCAGCTTCGGCGCTCACCATTGGCCTGGCGACATCGGCCATGGCGCAGAGCAATGGCACAAGCGGCACCGACGGATCCGGCGGCAGCGGCAAGTCGGTCACCGTCGACCCAAATACGCCGGCTTCGCCGAACACGGTAGACCCCGGCACGACCAACAGTACGACGGTAGCACCGGGCGCCACGAATTCAAACGCGGATGAAAATTGCCCTGCCCATCCGCAGGGCGCACAGCCCGATGCCAGTGGTACGTCGCCGGGCACCACCGCGCCGACAGTTAACGACAACCATTGCGGCAAGTAGGAATTGCAATGAAAAGAAGCCGCGGAGCGAGCGCTCCGCGGCTTCTCAAATCCTGTCGTATCAGTGTATCTACGGCACCGCTTTTTCCCGAACCGGCAGCTTCCACCCCGGCCTGACGAAGTGGCAGGTGTATCCGTTGGGATATTTCTCCAGATAGTCCTGATGCTCGGGCTCGGCTTCCCAGAAGGGGCCAACGGGTGCGACTTCGGTGACGACCTTGCCCGGCCACAGGCCCGAGGCATCGACATCGGCGATCGTGTCCTCGGCGATGCGCTTCTGTTCGTCGCTGGTGTAATAGATCGCCGAGCGATAACTCGTCCCGACATCGTTGCCCTGGCGGTTGCGGGTCGTCGGATCGTGGATCTGGAAAAAGCGTTCCAGCAGCGTGCGATAGCTTATGATGGCCGGATCGAAATTGATCTCGATGGCTTCGGCATGGCTGCCGTGGTTGCGGTAGGTGGCGTTGGGCACGTCGCCGCCGCTGTAGCCAACACGGGTGGAAATGACGCCGGGATAGCGCCGTATCAAATCCTGCATACCCCAGAAGCAGCCACCGGCAAGGACTGCGCGTTCGGTCGAAGTCGCCATATCACGTCTCCTCAAAGGCAAGTTTGTCTGGACATAGATGGGCATTGTCACCTGCTTCGTCCAGCGGACCGGCGGATCTGCTTCAGTTGCTCGGTCGGGCGAGGCCGTCGATAGCACCCGGCAACTGCCGCGCGCCAGGCGGAATGGCTGCGAAGCTGATCGCCACCGGCGGCGCCTTGAGCGACCAGTCGAAAAGAACGGTTTTGACCGGGATGTCGCCCACCCACGCCTGCAGATAAGATGGCACATCGCGCCCGGGCCAGACCAGCAATATGCCATGCTCGCGCAGCCGCTCCTTGGTGATCCAGGGGGCGTACTGCATGTTCAGTTCGGTGAAGATCGACGGCTTGTCATAGGCATTGAGGCCCGCCAGCGGCGCAATAAGGGCATGGCCGCCGACGATGTCGAGCCGATCGGGCGTCGCAGCGTGCCAGACAGCCTCTGCCTCATCCGAGATCTTTTGCGCCGGCCAGCAGACGGCGTCCATGCGCCCACGCAGATTGCATTTCGTCCAGCGGATGCCCGCATAGGCACCGGATATGCCGACAATGGAGATGAGCGCGCAGATCGCCAGCTTTCGCATCTCGATGGCGCCGAGGCGATGGCCCAGCAAGGCGAGCGCCACAACGCCAGCAAGATTGTACATCGGCGCGCCCCAGGCCTCGCCGGCGCCGGTGAACAGGGACGCCACCATCACGAGGATCGCCGGGCCAACCCCCATCCACAAGAGATAGACCAGCGTGCCGCGCCCGACGGGCTTTTGCGGCGCGGGCGAGCGCCGCAGCAGCCCTGATATCGCCAGCACCAGAAGAAAGCCGCAGAGCCCAGCCATCTGGACGCCGATATAATAAAAGCGGGAGCGATGGGCCACCACCCACTGATCGCGCCAGGCGGCATAGGTCAGCGGCAGGAAATCGACGCGGCAGAGTTCGGCGGCCAGTGGAGCGGCGACAGCGCCGAAAACCGCGAGCCCGAGCCATGGCCAGGGCGTGGCGAGCCGACTGCGTGCGCGTGTGTCCGACAGCAGCCAGATCGCCCCGAAAAGCAATAATAGGCCGGTGGAAAGCTTGGCATAGAGCCCGACGCCCGACACCAGCCCGAGCGCCAGCCACCAGCCCGGCCCACCACCACGGCCCGCACGCCACAACAGCCAGCAGATAGCGGCCCAGAAGGGCATCTGCGCGTAGTCATGATTGAACTGTGGGGTCGGCCAGCCGAAGAAATAGAGCGACGGCATCAGAAGCACGGCGGCCAGCGCGCGGGTTCGCCCGAGCATGTCGCGGGCCAGCAGATAGACTAGCACGAAAGTGGCCGAGATCGTTAGCTGAGCCACGAGATATTGCGGCCAGCGGAACGATCCGGTCAGAAGATGGCTGATCTCGAGCAGCCAGCCGGGAAGCTGTGGATGCTTGTAGGTCAACAGCACCCATTCGCGGCCCCACATGAAGCCTTCGACGACATCGTTGGGCGGTGACACGTCGACAAGCGCGGGCGCCACGGTCCAGCACAGGATCTGTGTCAGGCATAAAAGCGCTAGGCCGGCTTCTGGATAGCGCGTCAGCCCCTGCCAGATCGACGACTGCCGCCAGTCGCCTGGAACAGAACTGCCGACCGGCAGCCAACCGTTCATGGGTTCGTCGATTCGCGTCATGCGGTGGATAAATCACACCGGACGGTTTTTGGAACAGCCCAGAACTCGAAGCTTACGAAAATGTATACTTGGGTGACCATGGCAAAACCAAGATTGAGGCAGAGTTTCGCGCCACCATGCCGCCTCTCTCATCATCACATGCCAGCAGGACAACAATGGAACACGCCGTCCCGGAGCGCCCTGAACATGCCGGGCACGGCGCATCGGGCGTGATCGCGGCAGGCGTCGCCTACGCCTGACCGGTTCCCGTCCCCAAAAAAGCATCCAGGATTTGATAAATGCGCCACCACCATGCCATCATCCACTACCGTGCGCTCGATTTCTGGATGGCCCGTGCGGCCGTTCTCGTCATCATCTGCCTGCAGCTTCTGGTCATCAACAATCTCTCATTCGGGCCGCGCTGGCTAGCGCCCGCGCTGGAGGCCGCTCTGCTGCTGCCCTTGTCGGTGGCCACCGCCTGGACACAGGCCGCCACCCGCAAGGCGGTCGAGGACCACGAGTGGCATGCGATCGGCCAGTTTCGGGTCATGATCCGCAGAACAGCCCTGACCATGACCGCCATCATCAGCATCATGAACTGCGGTTCGCTGGTCCTGCTGGTGCGTGCCTTGCTGGAGGGCCATGCCGGCAACAGCGGCACGACGCTGCTGATCGACGCACTCAACATCTGGGTCACCAACGTCATCGTCTTTGCCTTGTGGTTCTGGAGCACCGACCGCGGCGGCCCGCCGACCTGCGGCCTCGTCAAGCTTGCGCAGGCCGATTTCCTGTTCGCGCAGATGACGTTGAACGACCGTGACCTCCGAGATTGGCTGCCCGGTTTCGTCGATTATTTCTTCCTCGCCTTCACCAACGCGACAGCGTTTTCGCCCACCGATACCTTGCCCCTTTCCCAGCGCGCCAAGCTGCTGATGATGGCCGAGGCCATGATCTCGCTGCTGACCATCGCGCTGGTCGCGGCACGCGCGGTCAACATCCTCGCTTGATCGGCCCAACACCCGAAATAGCCCGCCCGGCGCACCGGAACGGGCTATTTTGGGTTGCCTTCGACAGTTGAAATGCAGCGCCGGCCTAGTGGCGCTTGCCCAGCCTGTAGCTGTTGCCGCCCAGCAGGTTCACGCCGAGCCCGCTCAGAACGCCACCGACGATGCCGGTCTTGTTGCCGTTTAGAATGCCTGAGACGACATTGCCGCTCAGGATGTTGTTGCCGCTGAGCACGTCGTTCAGCGCGGTGATCTTGCCAAGGTCGATGGACGGCGAAACATTGATCAGGCTGCTCGAATTGCCTCCCCAGCCGCCCGAACCTCCGCACCCACAACCTGCCTCGGCGGCTCCAACGGACGATGCAACTGCAACAGCGGCGAAAATAACAGTGAACTTGTTCATGAAAGCTACTCCCGTTTGATGATGGAGATGGCTTCCGTCTTCTGTGGTCTACCTCTTGCTTAACAATATATGAACACTTCATCCGCTCAAGTCTTTATCTAGTTTCGGTGCTTCAATCAAAAATTAACAATAATCATTATGCATAACCGACATGATTAACTTGCTTATCACAACGGACAATGACGAGACCGGTCAACTCGAATGCCGCTCAGCAATGGCCGATCGGAAATGCAAAAAAGCCCGCCCCGGCGTGAGCCGAAGCGGGCAGCGGTCGGTCCTGGAAATGAGAGCCACGCCGCGCCAGGTCCACCTGTCTCGGTAATTCCGTCAGGCAGCAGCCAACAGACGACACGGTGCCAACAGCTACTCCTCCACCCCCGGTTTGAATCTCCGCACCACAAACTCGAACAGCACGTCCGAAATCCACATCGCACAGACGCCGATCAGGAAGGCGGCCGCCAGTGTGGTGGTGTCGTCGGCGGGATCGGGCATCGGCAGGCCGGCGATCCTGGCGTAGGAGACCGCCGGCAGCGTCAGATAGGCCGCCGCAAGCGCGCCGCAGATCGGCGAGGCCACCATTTCGCGCAGCTTGTAGCGATGCCGCGACAGCGCGCGCAGAACGCCGCCGGCGAGACCCGCCGCCACGACCGGTCCCTTGATGCCGAGCAGGTCGAAAAGATCGTTCATCATGGCCTCCAGCCGCAAAGTTTCTGGCCCTTTTCGTTATGAGCCAGGATCGCCGCCACCGACGCGTCGGAAAGGGCCGCCGCCTCTGCCCTTGTCGGTCGGATGGGATGCCCGGCCGCGCAGAACGATCCGCCTGATGTGGTGCAGCCGGCCAGCAGGAGCGAGAGCGCTATGATTTTGACCATCTGGCCAGCCTCCCTCTGTTGTCGTCCGGCGCCCGGCCGGCGACGGCATCGTCGATCTCCTGGGCTTCGGTGCGCGCCGCGGCGTCGGCGGCATCCTGCCTGGCCTTCTGGTTGGCCTTGCCCTTGGCGTAGGCCGTCCAGACACCGGCGAGCGCGGCGCCCATTGCCAGAAGATACGGCCAGGCCTGGCCAAGCAGCGCGAAAGCGAGTGTTCCCATCTCATGTCTCCTTGGCCGGCGCGACCGTGCCGCGCGGCCCGTCACGCACCGCGTTGATGATGATCTTGGCAAGGGCAATGGCGCCGCTGATCTGAAGGGCGGTGCGGTCGCTCACGCCGAGCAGCGTCCAGTCAAAGCCGGCGAGCGCGCCGCCGCAGATGATGGCGATCAGCGTGTTGAGGAGATTGTGCAGCGCATTGGTGTTGAACCATGTCATCGAAACAGGCTCCCGAAAAAATCGGCGATCTGATGCCGGACGGCCGCGAGCGCTCCGGCCATGAGAACGAGGATGCCGGCCACGGCAGCCGTCTTGCCGCCGGGCGTCGGCTGCTCGAGACGAACCGACGGCGCCCCATTGGCCGATGTTTCGACCCTGGGCGGCGCCGCCGCGGTCACCGGTGCGGCGGGGCGCTGCGCCGACATCAGCAGGGCCTGAACCCGCACCGACCTGACCCGATCCGACCAGCCGCGCCCGAATGTTGCCCATGTCGGCAACCGCTTGAGGAACGCCAGCCGCGCATCGCAAAGTGCATCGATGGTCACACCGGCCGGCTTTGCCTTGGCCGCCGCGACGGTGACCGGTCCGATCCGGCCGTCCTGCGCAACGCCGACCGCCGCCTGCAGATATTTGGCCGCCCGGCCAGGCCCGCTGTTGACGGCGAAATCGAATACCGCGTGATCGACGCCATCGGGCAACTCGGCGCCGAGCACAGCGTCCCAGTAGAAGCGGCGATAAACGGTGGCGACCTGCGCGTCGCTGATCGCGCGCAGATCCGCCTTTGTCGCGCCCGCCTTCACATAGCGGCGGAAGCTGGCAAGCGTCACGCCCTTCATGGTGGCGCCGCCAGGATCAGCCGGATTGTCCGACCACCCGCCTTCCGATTTGAGAACAAGCGCAAGCGCCCGCGCGAAGTTGCGGTCCATGGTGTTTCCTTTCCTCATTGAACTATGGTCGGGGGAGACCGTTGGAGGAACCTCACGGTCTAGGAAATGCGAGGCGGGAAGCGCGGGCGCTTCAGTCGATGAGCGATGCGATGACAGGAAGTCCGCAGTCGGAGAAAACCTTGAACCGGGCAAGCCGTGGATATGAGTCACGCACCTTGCCAGAGGCAGGGCCGGCGCGTTTACTTTCGGCTGCTGATTCCAGCTCGTAAGGAACCGAGATGATCTTGGAAGCTATTCGGAACGTGCGCGATGTTGGCTTTGAAATTCTTACCGCCGGCAGAAGAACGGTAACAGTCCGGAACATCACGCTGTCTTTGGATGGCGTTTCCCGCCGCATGCGGTACGTGATGGCCAGAGGTTACGAGGATCAAGATGCGGCTCTTGCTTTGCGCTTCCTGAGTCGCCACGACAAGGTTCTGGAGGCCGGCAGCGCGATCGGCTTCATGGCGTTGAACTGCATGATCGACATCGGCATCGATGACTACTGCATGGTCGAAGCAAACCCTCGCCTAGAGGCATCCATCCGCGAGAATTTTCGCCTCAATGGGATAAGCTTGCCCATTCTTAGGACCGTCGCTGTAGGTCCGTCCGACGGTTCTATCAGCTTCGGTATAAGCCGAAATTTCTGGTCATCCAGCGCGTTGCCTCGAGACAACGAAGTCGAACGACTCACAATACCTATGCTCTCAATCCCGACAATCGTTTCAGACCTGCCGTTTAGGCCAACCGTCTTAATCATGGATATCGAAGGCGCCGAAACGAGCATTCCGCCAAACCATTTTGAGTTATTTGAAAAACTCATCATCGAGTTCCACCCCAAATTGACCGGCCCTGCCGAAGCGCTGGAGTTGGAGCGGAACATAACCAGGCGTGGATTTACAGAGTTTGGCCGAACTGGGGGAACAATCGCGTTTATAAAAGGCGCAGTGATAGCCGATTCGAGGTGAGACAGCCGTGAGACCAATTGCTTTCATTGCCATTGCCGTCGGACTTGGAGCGGTCATGACTATCGGCGTCCTAACATTCGCTACTCCCAAGGCTCCCAAAGCCGTGCCGAAGCTGGCAGAAATAAAGGACATCAAAGGTCGACTGACCGTGCTCACCGCTAGTTCGTTCGAGGTGAATGGCACTTCCATTGTTCTCTGTGGAGTTAGGCCATCAGGTACGACGTCTGCGGAAAAAGTAGCCCAGAGCGTTAGGCTTTCTTATGAAAATGCCTATGTGAAATGTAAGCCTGTTGGCGGCGGCACCCCATGCGATGGGAAGACGGTGGCAACCTTGGGTAGATTTGTCGTAGCGCAATGCAAGATTAACGGGGCGCTTGACTTGGCAACGGCGTTGACAGACTCCGGCATTCTTTGCGGGACGATCCCTACGTACAAGTCCTGCTAGAACCATGTCGCACTATTACGCAAAAACGCAAAGTATTCCCATTGCGACGCAGTCGACTTTTGCTGAAAAACTGAAGACAATTTACGCCGCCTCTGCCGTCATCGCAATGAGTCTGCAAAGTGTCTATCTGCCTCAATTCGGGGTAGCCGCCTTTTGCTACCTCGGGCTTCTCATGCTGATCCCGCTATTAAATGCGCCGGTCAAGGCGAATTCTTTTTGGATCGTTGCTTTCCTACTAGTCGGGATGTGCGGAACTTTCACCGAAGATGGCGGCACTAAAGCAGTCCTAGGCACTATTGGCAGCAGCTTGGCTCTCATCCTCGTTCCAGCTTGCTTTGCCAGAGACAGTCGTCCTTTGTTGGTTGGTTTGCGATGGGCGATCGCTGCGCACGCGCTTATGGTCCTGTTCCAGATTTTCTATTTCGTGGCGTTCCGAACTTATTTTGACCCGCTTGCAAGTCTTGGCCTTGGTGATCAGACGGTCATGAGTAAGAAAGGACTTGAGCTTGCCGTCGGCAGAGTGCCGCGCTTTGCAGGCTTGTCGAATGAACCGGGTACCCATTCGACTATGATCGCAAGCCTGCTTGCTGGCGAGTATGCCCTCTCGCGCAAGCTCTCTAAGGTCTCAATTTTAGGCATTCTTTCAGCGATCGCGACGATGTCGCTGGGCGGCATGATGTTCGTCGCAATGTTCTGCGGAATTGTTGGGCTCCACCAATTTTTTGCCGTTCGAAGATGGAGGATTCTTGTCGCCGCCGGCGGCATAGCGCTGCTTTCAATCACTATATATTGGGCATTGCTGAATCTTGAAACAAGATCGCAACTCTATATCGAAGGCACGCAGCACGATCAGATGATGGAGTGGGCATTTTCCTACCAGCGGATAACGTTGTTTGGCCTAAGCGAAAATCAGATACCGATGTTCTTCACATTTGGCTATCTCGGCGTTGGCCTCGACTTTCTGCTCCGATACGGCTTATGGGCAGTTATAGGGATTGCCATGTATTTGTTGAGCTTGCCGCTCTTGGGCATTGGCCTGTCGATTGTGTTGTTGGCCACAAAATTGAAGCTGACGTATCCTCTAGTTTTCGTCATCCTCGCAACGATCAACTTAGGCATGACGCAGTACCCTTACGCAAAGTTGCGAATTCATCCTAGGCTTCGAAATCCCCTGACCAGCCGATAGCCGAACTGACAACCCACAGTCCTACCGTATAGGCCTCCAGGGTTACACGCTCGCCGGGATCGAGAATGAGATATTTGCCTGCACCGCCGCCCTTGATCGTGTCCGTCCCGTTGGGCTCGATGTTCATGACATGGGTTGCGTGTACTCCGGCAAAGCCGATCCGAAGGCCAGGCACGGCAGGCGGCAGCGTATGTGTGCACGTCGCGCCGGCGCCGTTGTTATGGCAGAGTGCCCGGTTGTGAAGCCCGGACAGCGTTGTGTTAACGCTCAGATTGATCGGCACACTCGACGTCCCCTGCAGGCCGGGATTGTTGCCGCCAATAAACCTGGTCACGGTGCCGGCCGTGATGGAACTGCCGGTGCCATCGCCAACCCATTCCGTCATGTCAAAGCCATCGACCAGCATTTCGTCTATCGCGCCGCCGGTGGTTACCCGAAAGGCAACGCCAATGGAGGTCGGGTTCTTCAGGGCGATGTCCCTGAGACTGGCTTTGCGCAGCCGTTGGCCCACCGAAAGATTGAACCGGACGCCATGCGACTGGGTGTTTCCCCTGATGCCAGAAAGGCTAAGGCTCGCCGGTGTCACTACGTTCGCAACGACAATGGCGTCGGTCGAGCAGTTCATCAACGTGCCCGGGCCGATCGCAAGTGGCGTCTGGTAGGGCGCGGCGATTACGGCTGTGGCACCTGACGTTCCGCCCGTGATAGTCTCGCCAGCCCGAAAGATGCCGGCCGAACCGCGCACATAGATGCGCTGGGTCGCGCTGTTTGCCGTTTTGGCAATCGCAGAGGTGCCTCCAGTGATTGTTTCAGCGGCCTGAAACGTTCCGCTTATCGGCAAGACCCTCAGCACGTTGGCAAAGAAGTCGACCAAGATGCCCGTCGCGCCGGATGAACCGCCTGTCACCGTCTCACCGAGTTCATAGTCGAGGGTTGAACCGGTAATGACGATTTCAAAATGTTGGAACCGCAGGGTTCCGGTCGAGCCAGAGGTGCCGCCGCTGACCGTTTCGCTAATCGCAAACGATCCAACTTGCGAGCTGAGGGCGAACTGATATTCGCCGTTTGGTTCCAATTGCAGGGCTGTGTTGTAGCGATCGATGTACCAGTTATCGAGCCGGCCCGACTGAATCTGAACGCCGAAGACGTTACCGGCAGAACTACCGGAGAGCCGGTTGCCGATTGCCTTGACATTCGAAATGACGATCTCGCTGTTGGCGTCAGTCGCAGCTACGCCAATCAGACAGTCATTCGCCACCACGTTAGTTATGATCCCTCGCGGATCTCGCGCACCGGTCATCTCCACCCAGACACCGGCGGAGGGGCTGTCGAGATGTGCATCGGCGAAAACCCCGTCGACCAACACGTCGGTGGTGTTTAGATTCCCCGTATAGGTCAACACGACACCGTCGCGTTTGCACTTCGCCGACCGGATGTTGCGCACGATCGGCTTGCGGACGCCGGCCACGTAAACCGTGTCGCCAAACTCGCCGCCGGTTGGCGTGACGATGTTATAGCCGTCAATGTCCTCAATCGTCGGGCTGTCGACACAGAGCGCCATCACACCGGCAAGGCCGAGATTACGGACTTTCACGCCGCGGATTGTCGGCCGCTTCCGGCGTGCACCAGTGGAGAGGCCGACGCGAATACCGATAGAAGCCTGGTAGCCGGCATGTGATCCACCATCAATCGTGAGGTCCCCGTCTATCAGGACGTCATCGGCAGCGATATCGATGACGGGATGGTGGCCGGTAACGGCACCGACTGGCGCGCGCAGGATCAGGGCAGAGCCGCCCAGGCATTCGACGCGCTTCTTCGCTGTCGAGATCGTATGGTTGCCGTCGGTCTGGTAGGAGCCGTCAATCAGCACATGCGGATAGCTGCCCGCGAGCAGTGCACTGATAGCAGCCGTGGCATTTGTACCGTTACCACGCGCCCCGAGCATTGATGCCGTCACCGGGGTCGAGGCGAGCGTATAGCCTGTCTTCGTCATGCCATCGCTCAGCATGATCACCAAATCCCCGACATTCGTTCCATTCTTGCGGTACACAGCGCCACTGCCTGCCACCTGAGAGCTGTCGTAGAAGGCGGTGCGGATGTATGTGGGTGCTATCGGTGGGGAAAATGCCTCCGCCGTCGCCTTGGTCGCGAATTGCGGATCGAGCACGGTTGTCATGGCGCCCGTCGCTACGTCCGCAGCGGCCTGGGCCTGGTCGATGATGCCTTGCGCGGCTGCCTGGATATCCCCGACTGTGTCGTCGGACTGGTAGAACGACAGCACAATGTCGTCGGTGCCGATCACAGGGCTCAGCGTCTGGAAGGCGAAGCTGCACTCACCCCGTCAACCACTTTCTGAGAAAAAATTCCTAGTCTGGTCGAAACTCCCGCGCTGAGCGACGCTGGCAAAGCGCATAAAACCCTGCTTTTGCCGGCGGCTGGTCATAAGCCGGCAGGTGTGAAATCATTCGTCGAAGCTCATGGAATGATTCCCGTCGCACGGCCTTGTGGGAGAGGACGATGGACAGACCAGCCATGGCATCCGTGTTCAGGATGCGGCATGCACCAGCCACGGTTTCCGGCGTGTGCAGCACCGGCCAGGGTCAGGCCGATCCAGTCATCCGCGTGCGTTCGCTGGGCGAAGCCATCCGTTTCGTCGCCAACGCCTACCCCAATACGACGTCGGCGCCGTCGCCATCAGCTGTGGGGATGTTTCGATCGGCAACCTCGGCAACCTGGAGGTCAAGGCGCTGTGGCGCGAATATGGCGAACGGCTGACGCAGGAATAGGCGTTCGCCCGCAGCCTTTCTGGAGCGGAAATGCCGCTCGTGCGTTTCAACCCCAGCCACGGGAGCAATCGCCATGAATGTCGCCAACCTGCAACTCGAAGGCCTGTTGATGGCCGTCGCCTCGATCAATCGTCTCCTGGTTCAAAAGGGGGTGCTGACGGCGGAGGAAATCGACCTGGCCCTGCGCAAGACCGAGGCCGGCGAAACCAACGAGGAACGATCCGAAGGCATGTCCGCATCCAGCCGCGACGCCGTCAACTTTCCGATCCGGCTGCTGGAACTCGCCAACCAGTGCCAGCCGGAGGCGGAGCTGCCGTCCTTCTCAAAGCTGGCCCGCATGGTCGGCAAGATAAAGGAACCCTACAACGACCAGCTGTGAACGGTGCCGGCGGGCCGGCATGCGTCCGCGGTGGCCCACTGCCCTCGCCTCAAGCCCTGCCCGGCCATCCCAAATTGAGCGAAAGCACCTTGCCCGGTCCATGCACCGCCGCAAACAGCAGTCCGGCCAGGAACGAAAAATGGTCGATGAAGAAGCCGAACTCGGCCTGGTTGCCGGCCCAGTGGCTGGGTCCGTGGAAGGCAAGGGCCAGGAACAGCACATAGGCGGCGGCCACCAGGGCCGCCTGCGTGAAGAAGGCGCCGGTCAGGAAGCAGAGCACCAGCACGACTTCCAGGATCGCCGCGCACCAGGCCAGGAACAGCGGAAACGGAAAGCCGGCGGCGGCGATATAGCCGGCGGTGGCCGCCATGCCCATGAATTTGAACGTCACCGCCATCAGGAAGACGCCGGCGAAAATCAGCCGGGCGATGAGAAGGGCCGCGGTCTGCCACGGCGATTGAGTGATTTGCGACGACATGCTCGTTCTCCAGCTTTGCAGGTTGCTCGCTCCTAGGACGCGCGACGGGCGCCAGATCCGACACGCCAGGCCAATTTTTCTCGACAGGGCACTTGCCGCGGGTCGAAGCAGGCTTCGAAGCCTCACACCGACGGCAGGGAGCGATCTTCGGTTTGTCGGCCGACGGTATAGCGTTGCTCGCTCAAAGGGGGAAACGGACATGGCCAAGGCATTGACCATCGGCGCACCGCGGCATCCGGCGATGAGCACCGCCTATGAACAGGAATGCAGGGATATGCTGGCTCCGCATCTCGACGCCCTGCTCCGCAAGGTCGAGGCTGCCGGCTGGGACCGCGGGCAGGCCGCCTCGGCGCTCATGTATCTCGCCGCGATGCGGCTGAAGCCGGCCTGACGACACGCCGGCCCGAACGGCTCTCCGGCGCATCGCGATTGAAAACTTGTTGGTAATCACGAATGTGATATTGTTAGCCGGGGCTAATGCAGCGGTGTGCCGGTGCAGCAATTTTGGGTGGGCTGAAATTTGCGAACAAGCGTCAGGTTTGGGGCGATACCTCGTGGCGTGGGGTCGGCGACGCTGGAATGCAGCGGCTGCGGCGGCGCTGGCCAGGTCTTCCAATGTCCGCGCTGGACGAGTTCCAACGGCCATTGTTGCCCTGCCGGCACCCACCGGCGCGGCTGCCCCGGCCTCAGCGCAGCATGCTCCGAATGCGACGGCGACCACGCTGCCGACGCCGACCCGATGCGGCCATCGGCCTGATACAGGCCGGTTGCAGCCTGGCCGTGTCGCCTGGTGGAACCGGCGGCGCCGATCTGTGTTATGTCGTGTTGATCGCGGGCGCCGAAGGTTGCGCGTTTCCCCGACAACAGAAAGCGAGGCCTGAGATGGCTGACGACAAGTCGAAGACGAAACAGGACCGCAAGCAGGTCTCGGGCGAAGAGCCCTACGAGGTTGCCGCCTTTGCCCGCAAATACGGCATTCCGCCAAGCGAGGCACAGACCATCATCAAGCGCTACGGACCCTCGCGCAAGAAGCTCGACGCCCATATGGCGGCCCGCGGCTAGCCGAAACCATTTCGCCTGGGCGGCGTTGAAGACGCTGCGGGCTGCGTCAACCGGGCCTGGTGGTACGGTGAACAGGATGTCTTTTTCCCGGTTTCTCATCCTGGCCAACGAAACGGCAGACGAGCATCTGTCCCACCCGGCCCGCAGCGCCACGCATTGAGGGAGGTTGTCATGTCCGACACCATACGCAGGACCGGCAGCTGCCTGTGCGGCGGCGTGCAGTTCGAGGTTCACGGCGCGCCGCTGCGCGTCGGCCTGTGCCATTGCAAGGATTGCCGCAAGGCCGGCGGTTCGGTCTATTCGGCCTTTGCCATCTGGCCGCGCGAGGCCTTCGAGACCACCGGCCTCGTCAGCTCCTATGGCACGCGCAGCTTTTGCCCGACATGCGGCGGCCGCGTCGCCTGGGTCGACGACAACGAGGCCGAGGTGGCAATCGGCAGCCTCGACATCGCGCCGACCGATCTCGTGCCCGAATATGAATTGTGGACCTCCAGGCGCGAGACCTGGCTGCACGCTTTGCCCGGCGCCGAACAGTTCGAGCATGACCGCCCAGCGGCGTACAACGCCGAAGCGCCGACGCCGAGATCGCTGTCGGACATCGACGCAGAGATTTGATCTCCGGGCAAGGGAACCCTGCCCTGCCGCCGACGTTACCGGACGCCTCTCACGCATGTCGCCCTGCGACTTGCGGCAATCATGGAGACGACCGTTGAACGACAAGATGTTTCCCCGCCCCATCAGGCTGAAATTCGCGCCTGAGCGCGAGCGCATCGTCCGCAGCGCCTGGGAAGGCCTGGAATGCCTCGGCGACTGGCCGGCTGGCCAGGGACGGCGCTACCGGGCGGCGTTGCGCAGCTGCCGCGATGCGCTGGATGGCTGGACGCCGCCGGAAAAAGCGATGCGGGCGGTGATCGACGCCGCGCGCGAAGCAAAACTCCTGCAGTAGTTGGAACAGGGCCATGTCCGAGCTCATTTTGCCCACACCGATGCGGATCAAGCCGCATGGCTCGGACACGATCCGCGACGTCGCCACGCTCAGGGACGCCAGCGAAATCCTGATCGACTGGCCGCAGGCCAAGCGCGGCCCTTTCTACCAGGCGGCGCGCGAGAAGATCGAAGCCGCATTGGAAACCCAGACAGGCGCCGCCGAGGCGCAGGAAGCGTTCGCAGCGCTCTGCAGCCACGCCGGCGTACTGGTGCGGTAGATGTCAAAGAAGCAGACGGGGCGTCGTGCCTCGCCTGCTTTGTCATTTCGTTGGAAGCTCGCCCTGGACAATCGGCTGAGAGGTTTCGAATCCAAAGCTCTTCGGCACCAGAAGAATCAATGCAATCACGATGGCGATCGATGCAAGCAACGTGGCTGTGGCTGCAATATCTCTCACGATAATCTCTCCAAATTCCAAGTCGTGAGAAAAACGCTCCCGAGAAAACGAGGTTCCATTAGCTTGTGCGATAATACCAGGGAGCCGGCGTTTATTGCTTCGGCGGCTGGGGTGGAACTTCACCCGGCTTGATCACCGGCGTCTTGCCTTCGTCGGGGGCCGGCGCCGCCATGCCCTGGTCTCCCGTCGGGGGCGGTTTCAGCACGCCGCCGCAGTCGTTGAGCTTCGCGGTCAAATTGCCGTCATCGGCTTGCTTTTCAGGCTGCTGTTTTGCCTCTTGCCCGGTCTGAGCCCTGCATTTGTCGGCCTGCGGCGCCTGGCTGTCGTTCTGCTGCTGGGCTGCGGCCGGCACTGCCAGCGCCAGCATAAGGCCGAATGGCATGATGGCGAGAGTTCTCATCACTGCCTCCTTCTTTCTTTCACGGTCGCCTGCGGCGACCTTCCCTTCACAGGGACAACGCCTGTCGACGAAAAAGGTTGGCCGCCTCGCCGGGCGGCATTGCAACCAAACCCGTTCGCCGGCCGTTGCGCGTGCCGGAGGCGATCATGTTCGAAGGTTTTCAAAGCGCGGAAATCGACACCGGCGATGCCGGCATATTCTGCCTGCGTGCCGGACCGGGCCGCCATTGCTGTTGCTGCACGGCTTCCCGCAGACGCATCTGATGTGGCGCGACATCGCGCCGGCTCTGGCCAGCCGGTTCAGCGTCGTCTGCGCCGATTTGCGCGGCTATGGCGGCAGCTCCTGTCCGGCGTCCACTCCGGACCACGCACCCTATGCCAAGCGCGCCATGGCGGACGATTTGGTGAGGCTGATGGAGAAGCTGGGTTTCAGCAGCTTCATGGTCGCCGGCCATGATCGCGGCGGGCGTGTCGCCTACCGCATGGCGCTCGACCATCCGGGCAGCATCGACAGGCTCGCCGTCCTCGACATCGTGCCGACCGCCGATGCCTGGGACCGCGCCGACGCCAGGCTGGCGCTGGGCTATTGGCCATGGTCGCTGCTGGCGCAGCCCGAGCCATTGCCCGAAAAGATCCTGTCCGGCGCCGCCGAGGCGATCGTCGACAATGCGCTCAACGGCTGGGGCTCACAGCCATCGGCGTTTCCAGCCGAAGTGCGTCAGGCCTATGTGGAGGCCCTGCGTACGCCTGCCCACGCCCATGCCATCTGCGAGGAATATCGGGCGGCAGCCACGCTCGACCGCGAGCATGACCATGCCGACAAGGCAGCCGGCCGGCGCATCCGCTGCCCGCTGCTGGCGCTATGGAGCGGTCAGGGCGCGTTGGCGGATTGGTATGCCGGCGAAGGCGGACCACTGGCGCTGTGGCGCGGCTGGGCTGAGGATGTGCGCGGCCAGGCGATGCCGGGTGGACACTTCTTCCCCGAGGAGGACCCGGCGCGGACGGCCGATCTGCTGGCCGGCTTCTTCAGTGAGACCGGTCACCGCATCTCCGCGCGATCGGAGTTACCTTCGCCCTCCCCTTGATGGGTCAGGACGTTTCGGTTTCAGGCAGGTCAGCGCCGAGCTGCGGAACGATGATCGAATCCAGCGGCGCCGTCAGCGACCAGCTGAGATGGCCCGGGCTGCGATCCAGCACCGCCAAGCCGTTCAGCGATTGCGGCGCGACCCGTTGCAGGACGACGGTGCCGAAACCCTTGCGCGTGCTTTCGTCTTGCCGCCCCCCGGGCCGCTCTCCCTCACGCACCGGCATCGTCTCGTCCCAGAGCAGATGGATTTCCAGCTTGTCCGAAGCGCCTTCGACGATCCGCCAGGTGATCTCCAGCCGCCCGGCCTCGCTCGCCAGCGCGCCATATTTGGAAGAGTTGGTGCCGAGTTCATGGAACGCCATGCCGAGATTTTGCACGGCATTCGGCTGCAGGGTCAAAAGCGGTCCGGAAAGCGATACCCGCGCCTCGTGGCCGAACGGCTTGAGCTGCTCCTGGGCAAGGTCGAAGAGGCTGGCGCCGGCCCATTCCGAGTTCACCAGCAGATCGTGCGACCGCGACAGCGCCATGATGCGGGAACGGATCATCTCCTCGAACTCGCGCGGATCGGTCGAGCGTTTGCTGGTCTCCCGGATCATCGAGAGTATCACCGCGAACTGGTTCTTGACGCGATGGTTCACCTCGCGGAGCAAAAGCCTGATCCGACGCTCGCTCTCCTTGCTGGCGGTGATGTCGCGGGCGATCTTCGATGCGCCGATGATCTCGCCGGACGCATTCCTGATCGGCGAAATGGTCAGCGACACGGCGATGAGGCCGCCATCCTTGCGCCGGCGGATAGTCTCATAGCTGGCCAGGAGTTCGCCCTTGCGAACCCGGCTGATGATGTCGGTCTCTTCATCCTTGAGATGATCGGGGATGAGCATGAGCACGGAGCGGCCGACGGCCTCTTCGGCGGTGTAGCCGAACATGCGTTGCGCCGCCGCGTTCCAACTGGTGATGATGCTGTTCAGGTCCTTGCTGACGATGGCGTCGAAGGACGAATCGACAATCGCCGCCAGCCGAGCGTGGGCAGTGATTTCGAGCAGGCTATCGACGCTTGCCAATTCTGTCATTGCCCCGTCGTGGCCCCACCTTGCCGCCTCCCGCCAGCGTCCGGGAGGATCCCCCTCCTGCCATAAATGCCTGACCGGGCATTTTGGTTGCAGTCGGTGCGCAGCATTCCGCATTTGCGGTCGCGGACACGCATGTCACGATAATGCCCGGCCCTCCATCTCGGCAATGCCTCTGCGGCCGTAAATGCCGATCCAGTCGAGCTGCTGTAAGCCCGGTGACCGCTTCGCCCTGTCCGTCTCATCGGCCTGCTTTTTCGGAGCCAGCGTCGTTGGGCGGCGCAACGGGCACTGCATCGGCGTCGGGATTCCTTTGCGGACAGTCCTCGTAGCTGTGGTCGCGCCCGCCGCAGAAGGAACAGCACATGGCCTCGCGATCCCCGCTTCCGGGCCGCCATTGCGGAGTTTTGTAGGGCTTCCTGCCATCCATCCCCAGCAATGCACGACGGACCATTTGGTTGCGCTGCCACAGACGGCGAGCCGGCGGTTGCGGAACCACCCGGCGGGATGCGAGTTTCGGCCGATATGTCCATTCGAGGAACAGCCATGCCAATGCGCCGAATTGCCTTGACGGCAGCGATCCTGCTGGCCGCGACCGGCCTCGCCGAAGCCAGGCCCGACACCCGCACGATGAGTTGCGACCAGCTCCGGCAACTGCTCCAAAGCCGCCATGCCGTGGTGCTGACCACAGGCCCCAACACCTATGACCGCTATGTCAGGCAGTTCGGCAACGAATGCGACTGGCCGGAGGTGCCGATGTCGGCCTATGTCCCGACCCGTGACGGCAGCTGCCCGGTCTACCGCTGCGAGGAACCTGTCACCAACTTTCCGGACTGACACCGCGCTTCCAATCGGCTTTGCCGCCGCAGTGCGTTGATCCCGGCGCGCGAACCGGCTAGGGGTGGGGCGCAACGTGCATTTTCCCGCTTCGTCTAATGGTAGGACAGCGCCCTTTGAAGGCGTGAATCGAGGTTCGAGCCCTTGAGCGGGAACCAGCAACCAAGCGCTTGGCTGGTTCGAAGCCGCGCGCAGACTGGCCAGCCGGCTTCAGCACATTAGCGCGCGCTTGTATTTCACTCGAAGCAGGATCATCATCCAGGCCGTCAGTGGCTTGAAGGGGTACAGCGCATGGAACTGAGTTGCTTTGACGGGGGCGTCCTTGCGTCGACGATGTCCCTGAACGTCACGGCGGTTTTCATGATATTGGCCGCATTTGCCGCATTTCGGCTGGTTGCAATGTCAGGCGAAGGTTCTGTCGACCAACTCCAGACGGCGTAGCCGGCAGAGAACCTCCCGTGCAGGAGAACGGCATATGGCCGCGAGAAAGGTGATAGCCGTCAAGGACTGGTCTTGCGGCATGAGCGACGAGCTTGGCCGCGTCGTGCTGACCATCAACCCGACCGAGGGTGAGCCCATCCTGGTTTTGATGACAATTTTCCAGGCGGCAAGGATGGCCGGGGAATTGCGGGCGCCGAAACTCGTCTCCATACCCCGGTGATGCCACGCCCCTGGCAAGGCGGATCAAGCTCGCCGGGGCAGCCCCAACGCCCCCAGCGGGCCCTGTTGCTCCGTTACGATGAACAATGGAGCAATTAGTGTTTTACGGATCTGGGCGCCGTCAAGTTGCATCCGGCTCCTGAAACCATTTCGCGGACCCCGCGTTGACCACCGGGCCGACACAGGAGACATCTCATGACCGTCAACTGCCGCATATCGATCGACAACCGGCCGGAGGCCACGGACGCGGTTTTTCAGGCGGTTCCGCGGATCGGCGAAAGCGTTGCGCTGTCGATCGATGGAACCACGCAGGATCTGCGGGTATCGCGTGTCGTGCACGTCACCAATGGCAGCCTGGAAGGTGCCGCGATCGTCGTCGAAGTGACGACCAACATCCTCTGAATCGAGAGTTATGGTCCGCTGGGCCGGCCGGCACCGCGTTGCGGCGACCGGCAGCCTGAAAGGACTCGAGCGGCTCACGCGCGGTGACCCGTTACTCCTTGCCGCTTTCGGAAATGCCGTTGCCGCCGGCGGTTGGCAGGATGCCGAAGTCTTGCGACTTCGCCCCTTGCTCCGCCGTCAGGAACCCGTCCGAGGCAAGCCCGCGCCGCAGCAATTCCCTGACCGCGGCCGAACGGCTCGGCATACGCTTGTCGAAGCGCCAGTTTTCCAGCGCAGCCAGCTCGTCTGACGTCAGCATGATCTGCAACCGTTCCGGGCGTTCCAGTTCAGTCATCGCGCTCCCTCGCTCAGGATCCCGATACCTCGAATGAGTATTCAACTCGCTTACCTAATAGTTAGGAAAGCGCTCCTAGCGCGTCAAGACCTCGGGATGAGTGAACTGCTTCTCATGCGCATGATGAGCCTGATGGTATTCGGCGTAAGGCGCATACTTGCATAACTATGCTAACTAGCTGATTTGTTTAGATATTATTTAATTCGTGACTTGCCAAGACGAAGCCTCTGCCGCATTGTGCAACCTGAACAGAAAACCGTTCCCTTTGGGAGGTTTCGATGCGGTATGATTACTCGGCGCGACTGCGCGATGACGTCCGTTCAGCGGTCCAGATCGCCTTCAGGAAGACCGGCATCGTCAGCATCACGGCGGTGGCGGAACATGTAAGGGTCAGGAACCTGGCCGAAAACATCGCCCTCGAGGACGTCGAATACCTTGTCTTCCAGGCAGCCCAGCTGATTGGCGCCGCAATTGAATTCGACGGGCTCACCAATTTCGACGGCGTGGCTGGCCTGTTCGTGGATGGTCTCGGTGGCGACGATGGCGGGCGGATGATCGCCCAACGCGACGGGCCTGGTCCGGCCACCCTGCAGTAAGACGGTACCGGTTGAACAGGGGGCCTTCTCAAAAGGCCGCCCTGCTGTTTCTGAACCGGGTGATGACCGGAGCCGTTCCGTCAGGCAGAGCCGGCGATTTGTGAGGCGAAGTCGCGATAGGGACGCAGAGGGCGGCCCAGAAGCGCGGTCAGGCGCTCGACGTCGCCGGCCTCGGGCAGCATGCCGTCGGTCAGGAACCGTTCGCCCATCAAGCGCATGTCGTAGGCCATCCAGGCAGGCAGGAACTGCTTGAGATTCTGCTCGAAACCTTCGGTGTTGTCCCCGCCGTAGCTGATCGGCCGGGCGAGCACGTCGGACCAGATGGCCGCGATATCCGTCCCGGTCAGTGTCTGCGGACCGACGAGGTTGATCCGCTCGAGCGCAAGCGGCTCCGCGGACCGTTCGCGGCGCAGCAGCTCGAGAGCGGCGATCTCGGCGATATCACGCACGTCGACCATGGCGAGACCCTTGGCGCCGATCGGCATTGTGTAGGTGCCATAGCCGGTGATGACGTCTTCGATCATCAGGTCGTTCTGGATGAAATAGGCCGGGCGCAGGATCGTAGCCTGGAAGCCCATCTGCTCGATCATTCGCTCGACGCCGAACTTGCCGGCGAAATGCGGCACGTTCACATACACGTCGGCATGGATCACCGAGAGATAGACGATCCGCTCGATGCCCGCCGATCGGGCGACGTTCAGCGCGACCAAAGCCTGGGTGAATTCGTCCGGCACCACGGCGTTCAAGAGGAACAGGGTGGAAACGCCGGACATGGCCTTGCGCAGTGAATCGACATCGAGAAAGTCGCCTTGCGCGACCGATACGCCCGCCGGGAAGCTGGCTTTCGACGGATCGCGGACGAGAGCACGGACGTCGGCGCCGCGCTTGACGAGGTGCTCGACGACTTGGCGGCCAACATTGCCTGTGGCGCCGGTAACGAGGATGGTCATGGAATTTCTCCTGTTGGGTTGCTTGACAGGCCCAATATGTGTGGCTCACAAACACTCAAACAGACCGAAATTTTAGACGCACCGTCTCACTGGTGGAACACCTATGGATATTCTGGCCCTCACCGATTTCAACCTCGTTGCCCGCCATGGCGGTTTCGGCAAGGCGGCACGGGCCACCGGCCGGCCCAAGGCAACCCTGTCGCGGCGCGTTGGAGACTTGGAGAGCAGCCTTGACCTGCGCCTGTTTGAACGGGGTGCGCGTAACCTGAAGCTGACCGAGGAAGGACGGGCGCTTTTCGAGCGGACGGGGGCGTTGCTTGCCGAACTGGACGAGACGGCCGCGGCGATCGCCTCGGGCGGTCAAAGACCCAAGGGGAGACTGCGGATCAGCGCGCCCCTGCTTTTTTCTCAGACCGCGATGGGGAGGATCGCCGCGGGATTTGCCCTCAAATTTCCGGAGGTGAGGCTGGAGGTCACGACGGAGGACCGGGCTGTGGACATGATCGAGGAAGGCTACGATCTGGTAATCCGGGTCAACCCGGATCCCGACGAAAGCTTGGTCGGACGGGCGTTTCTCCGCGACCGGCTGGTCGTCGTGGCGAGCCCTCACCTTCCTCGCACCGGTGGACCGGCCCCTGCCGTTGCGCGCGGGAAAGGCGAACGGCAAACATGGCACGTGAAGACCGAGGGTGGCCGGTCGACGATCAAAATCGAGCCGGTCCTCGCTTTGGGAACGCTCATTATGGTGCGCGATGCGGTGCGAGCGGGGGTCGGTGCGGCACGTCTTCCCATTTCGTTGGTGGCCCACGATTTGGCTGACGGCACGTTGGTGAATTGGGGGGACATCGACGCCCCTGAGATCGCTCTTTGGACGCTCTACCCCTCCCGGCGGCTGCTCAGCCCGCGCGTGTCGGCGTTCCTGGATTTTCTGAAACAGGCCTTCCCGAACGGGACGCCGGACGAACTGGCCGCCTATATCGGCAGGTGATGCCCGACCGCTTTCGCCGGCAAGAACTTTTATTTTTGGCGGAAGGAGTTTGCGGTGGAACAAGTTGGGGCGACGGCAATTACCTTGTCGCCCTACAAGAGGAGGACGTCGTGAAAGACTTGCGCAGTCTCCTTGCCGAACTATCAGCCAACTGGCTCAAGCGCCGCAAGGCGCAGGCGCCCACGACCGTGAACACGGTCAAACCCCGCCCTGCCCACCAGGCGACGCGGCAACGCGCCGCCCACAAACCCAAAACACCGCCCACCCGCGACGTCGCCTCGAACATGTGAGCCCCGCGGACAATGTGGGGCCCAATGCCGCTGGGGGTATCGGCAATCTATCACGCCAGATTGATTGGTAGCGACGAAACCTTGAGCGGCCATAAGCGTTTATTGCTTCAGCCCAATTGAGGTGGTTCCAATGCAAACGGCATGGTTCTCCAAACCTGTGGCGGTTTCGGTCGGCGTCACCGGTTCCATCCATCATCTGTCCAACACACAGCAGGCCATTGATTTGCTCACCACACATTGGCGTGACGCAGGCAGCCCGAAGCATCGGTCCGCACTGCGCGCCTGCCAGCGGGCGACGAGCGGCGATGTTGCCCCCGACGTCGCCAGGGCGGCGCTCGTCGAAGCAGCGCGCGAAGCCCACATCCTGATCGAATAGCCACATCCTTATCGAATAGCCACATCGTGATCGAATAGGCGTATCGATTGAACCTGCTGACGCTATAATCGCTGCGCCCCCTCCGGAGAACGCCTGCCATGACCCTGAAAACATGCAAGCTCGGCAGCCAGGGGCTGCAGGTCTCGGTCATCGGCCTCGGCTGCATGGGCATGAGCCAGTCCTATGGCCCGGCCGACGAGGCCGAATCCATCGCCACGCTGCACCGTGCCATCGACCTCGGCTGCACCTTCCTCGACACCGCCGAAGTCTATGGCCCTTACGACAACGAAGCCCTGCTCGGCCGGGCATTGAAGGGCAAGCGCGACCAGGTGACGATCGCCACGAAATTTGGCTTCCGCATCGAAAACGGCAAGCAGACCGGAACCGACAGCCGGCCCGAGCACATTCGAGAGGCGGTGGAAGCCTCGCTCGGCCGCCTCGGAACCGACCGTATCGACCTGCTCTACCAGCACCGCGTCGACCCGGCGGTGCCGATGGAGGATGTCGCGGGCGCCGTCGGCGAACTCGTCGCGCAAGGCAAGGTGCGCTTCTTCGGCCTGTCGGAAGCGGGTGCAGCCAACATCCGCCGGGCGCATGCCGTGCATGCGGTGTCGGCGTTGCAGAGCGAGTATTCGCTGTGGGAGCGCAATCTGGAGCCGGAGATCATCCCGCTGCTTGGCGAACTCGGCATCGGCCTGGTGCCGTTCTCGCCGCTCGGCCGAGGGTTTCTCACCGGCCAGGTCAAGCGTGCGGAAGACTATCCCGACGGCGATTATCGCCGCAACGACCCGCGCTACCAGGGCGAAAACTACGACGCCAATGTCGAGGCGGCCGCCAAGGTGAGCGACATCGCCGCTGCCCGCGGCGTCAAGCCCGGCCAGGTCGCGCTGGCCTGGCTGCTGGCGAAGGGCGACGGCTTTGGCATCGACATCGTGCCGATCCCCGGCACCAAGCGCAGAAAATACCTGGAAGAGAACGTCGCCGGCGCCGCGATCAAACTCGATGCCGCCGAGATGGCCGCGCTCGACGAAGCGCTCGCGCCGGGAAAAATCTCCGGCCCGCGCTACACCGAGCGGGGCATGGCGATGGTCGACCGGTAGGGGGCGCCTGCTCCAGCGTCCGCGATAATCTCGCCAAGCTCGTTCCGAATAGTGATGCTAACGAAAGCCCAGATGCTTCCGATAGCAGTGGGTTTCCACGGTGAACCTGCCGGCGACATCATCCGGCAGCCAAAGTGCGTCTTCGAAGCTGCGGCTCAAGCGCCACCCTTCGCGGGCATAAAATCTCTGCGCGCGGACATTTCCCGCCGTGCAGAAAAGCTCGGCCTCCGCCACGCCCTGTTCGCACAAGAGATGCTCGGCATAAGACAGCAGATCGCGGGCGGTTCCGCTTCCCCGTGCTTGCGGGCTTACATAGAGTTTGACCAGCTCCGCCCCGTTTATCGAGACGAAGCCAAGCAATCCATCGGCAGCCGCCACATGGAAGGCATCGGTGGATTGCTCCAGCCACAGCGCAAAATGCGCCGGCGTTCGGTACGCCAGGATTTCGGCTGGAACCAGATGCGCATGGGCATCATGCCAGCCCCGATGCCACAGTTGCACGATCGCCGACCGGTCGGCTTCGTGGGCTGGGCGAATTTCGAGCATTTCTCACCGCCGGGGTGGCCAATTCCGTAAGGCCGCGCGGGGGGCCGCCTTGTTCCATGGGCCTTCCGCCGATTTCGGTCAACCCGCCACTGCCGCGGTAACCTTCTTGGACGCGGCCCGCTGTCGCCGCATGCGCCGTTTGGCGACAAGCTTGAGCGCGACCGGCGGCTCGTTTGACAGCGCGCCCAGCACCGCGTCGACCATGCCATGCGCCACGAAATCCGCGTTCATGTCACGCGCCAGTTTGCCCGCCGTCTCCTTGTCCTCGCTGTCGGCCTCCGACCAGAACACGATTCCCACGCGAAGTGCGGCCTTCGCACGCTTCAGCCGGCGGACCAGAAAGCGGGCGTGCTTGATGGAATCCCGGTTCAGGAATCCGACCACGACGGTGTCGACGGTTTCGAGCTCAAGGCGGCGAATGCCGGCGGGTTCCATATCGGCAAAGCTGGCTTTCGACACCGTCGCGCCCTGGACCTCCAGCACCTGCGCCAGCATCGCGGCAGCGGCGTCGTCGAGCTCGCCACGCCCCCCGGCGCAAAGCACGGACATATCCGTGCCATCGGGCAGTTCGGTCTCGTCCTCCCCGCCGGGATCGTCATCGTCGCTCGCCTCTGCGGCCACGGGCGGCCCCTCCTCCTCGCCTGCCTCCTCCTGCGCGCTGTCGTCGAGATTGGCGACCAGCATCAGGGCACTGGCCGCCACCTGCCGCCTTTGCAAATCGCCCATGACGCCGCGCACACGGTCCTGTTCGCCCAGCAGAAGCGCCGGAATGGCAACCTTGTCATAGAATTCGACCAGATATTTCTCCTCCAGCATCTCCTCGGCATGATCGGTGGCTTCTTCCGGATCGCCGGCCAGCAGCCGCTGGTACAGGCGCGCATGGGGTTCGAGCACGGGCTCGTTGCCGAACAGCACGTCCAGGAATTCAAACTGCGGCACGTGCCTGCCCAGCACCACCAGGCAGACAGTGAGCGGCGTCGACAGGATCAGCCCGAGCGGCCCCCAGAGCCACGTCCAGAAAATCGCCGCGACGATGATCGCCAGCGGCGACAGTCCCGTTCGCGAACCGTAGAGCCAGGGTTCGATGACATTGCCGGTGATCAGTTCCATCACCACGAACAAGGCGGCTGTCCACAGCACGAGCGACCAGCCCGGTGCCACGGCCAGCGCCAGGAACAGCGGCAAAAGCATGCCTATGATCGGGCCGATATAGGGAACGAAACGCAGCGCCAGGGCCAGCAGCCCCCACAGCAGCGCATTGGGAATACCGAGGGCCCAGAGCCCGATCGCGATCGGTATGGCGTAGACGATGTTGACGACCAATTGCATCAGGAGATAGCGGCCCACCCGCTTGGCGGCATCCTGAAGCGCCTCGGTGGTGCGGTGGAGGTCGCCGTAGCCGACAAGCCGAATGAAGCGGTCGCGCAGATCCTCCCGCTCGAGCAGCATGAAGATGACGACGACAATGATCAGCCCGGCCGACCCAAGCGGGCTGATCAGCGGCCCGACGACATTCTGCAGGACCTGAAGCGGCCTTTCGTGCGCGACGATCTCGACGGGCACCGGCTCGCGCGGCGGCTTTTCCGGGGTGGCGACCGGCAGCGAGGGGTCTTGCCTGTCGATCTCCTGGCCGACCCGCTCGACCACCTTGCTCAGTCTGGCAAGGATCCCGCCGCCGACCCCGGTTTCCTTGAGCGAGCGGATCTTGGTCAGGATGTTGGTCTGGTAGACCGGGATGTTCTGCGCCAGTTCGCTGACCTGCGTGGCGACGATGAAGGAGAACAGGCCAAGCGCCGCGAAGGCGCCGAGCACGCTGGCGATGACGGCGGCAATCCGGGGAATGCCGAGCTTTTTTAGCGCTGCGACAAGCGGCGCCAGTGCGAAGGTCAGCAGCAGCGCGATGGCGATCGGCAGGAAAACCTCGCGCCCGAAATACAGTGCCGCCACTGTCGTGACGATGGCCGCCACATTGGGCAAAGAGGTTCGCGGATGGGGCGCGGCCGCTGAAAGGGCGTCCCCCAGCCCATCAGCCGGAGACGCCGTGCCGTTTCGACGATTGGCCACGTGATGCCTCCCTGCCAAATGCCATGATCGGGCATATAGAGCGGACGTGCAACTTTAGCCAACGATGAAATACGCCGCGCTCACAGGCAATGATCCGGCCCGCACCGGCCGCTCCCGAAGGGCTAAATGGAAGTCAGGCTCGCCCGATCGGATCAGCGCGCCGCATGCCTGGCCAGCGCGTGCTCGATCAGCACGTCGATGGTCTGGCTGTAGCCGATGCCTGAGGCGGCAAGCGCCTTGGCATACATCGAGATGTCGGTGAAGCCGGGAATGGTGTTGACCTCGTTGACAAGCAGGCTGCCGTCGGTGCGCAGGAAGAAATCGACGCGCGCCATGGCTTCGCAGCCAAGCGCCTGGAACGCCTGCCGCGCCATATCCCTGGCCTTTTCGGCCACATCGGCCGGGACATCGGCGGGCACCTTGACCAGCGCGCCGTCGGCATCGAGATATTTGGCCTCATAGGTGTAGAAGCCGTGCTTGCCGGCCGGAATGATCTCGCCGGGCAGCGACACCGTCAGCGACCCGTCGGCGCGCTCCAGCACCGAGAACTCGATCTCGCGGCCCTCGACGAATTCCTCGATCAACACTTTGCCGTCGTAGCGGAAAGCCGTGTCGATGGCCTGCTCGAAGCCGTCCCTGTCATTCACCTTGCTGACCCCGAAGGACGAGCCCTGGCGCGCCGGCTTGGCGAAGAAAGGCAGGCCGAGCGTCCCGGCAATCTCCTGGAAGGAATGCTTGCCGTTTCGATGCACGGTGACGGAGCGGGCAACCGCCAGTCCCGCCTCGCGCATCAGCCGCTTGGCGACGTCCTTGTCCATGGCGGCGGCCGAGGCGAGAATGCCGCAGCCGACCTAGGCGACATCGGCGACCTCGGCATAGCCCTGCACCGAGCCGTCCTCGCCGAACGGCCCGTGCAGCACCGGGAACACGACGTCGATGGGGGGCAGCTCAGGCTGCGTACCATCCCGCGACACCGCAACCAGCCGGCCCTTGCCGCCGGGCAACAAAGCAACCTCCGGGCCGTCTTCGGAGGCCGGCGCCCCTGCCGCCTCATCGCCGATCGCCGCGGCGCGATCGAGTTGTTGCAGCAGCCACCTGCCGCCTCGCGAAATGGCGATCGGCACGATATCGTAGCGCGTGCGGTCGATCGCCTTCAGCACATTGGCGGCCGAAAGGCGCGACACGTCGTGCTCGGCCGAACGCCCGCCATAGAGGATGGCCACTCTTGTCTTGTCGGTCATCGAAATCCCTCGACTGTCAAAAAATCAAATGGCGACGGCAATGCCGCGATTGGCAAAGAAGCGGTCGAAATCGGCCGGTGACAACACTGCGTCTGCCTGTGTGGCGGGCTCATGGCCGGACGGGTTGTGAAAGCGGAAACCTTCGTCGGATGCCGCGGTGATCAGCACCAGATGGCCGCCCTTCGAGGGCGGCTCACGCTCGGGCCAGCGGATCGAGCTGCTGACCGACGCGATGAAGAAGCGCGTCCGCTGCATGATCGTCGGAATGTCTGATGTGGCGACATTGGTCATCACCTCGGCGCGCAGGCCGAAAGCTTCCTTCACGAAGCTGACGAAGGGCGCGTAGATCAGCCCCTTGATCGATCTCTCATTGACGACATAGCCGCCATATAAGGTGCAGCGCCTGGCAAGCTCGATCGTCGGCACGATCTCGCCGCGGCTGGCCAGGATCATCTTAAGGCAGGCCATGCCGCAGATGTTGGCGGCCCAGATTGCGTATTCGTCGAGGGTCTCCGCCCCGGATCGCCTCCATAGCGGATCGCGCCTGAGCGCAACATCCGCACCGTCGGCGAGCACGTCCAGCGTCATGTCAGGCGTTTCCCACTGGCTGAAAAACGGCACGGTTTCAGGCGGCGGGCTCATGCGGTCTCCTCGGTCGGCTGGTTCCATCTCGTATACGAGGATACGAGATGGATGAAAAGCCGTGACGTTCAGTGGCGCGACCCAGAAGATGTCATCTTCCGTTTCGGTCAACCATCGCTGACATCCGGGGTTAGCGGAAGCCTCTCCCGCTTTCGTCATCCACAGGCGGAGCAGGAGCGAAGCTCCGTCGCGGAGACCCGAGGATGACGAACGTGGTGAATGCTGCGCGCCGCCTACTCGGCCTTCGCCCAGCCGAAAACCAGCCACGCATATTTCGATTTTTCGTAGGGTTCGACAGTGTAGGTCATCTGCATGTCGCCGTCCTTGGCGTAGATATCCAGCCGGGGCGCCGTATCCAGCTCGAGCCACGCCGAACTCTTGCTGAACGACCAGGTTCCGCACCAGACGCAAGGCCCCGACGTCGGATCCCCGGGCTGGTGAAAATTGTAGCGGCCGTCTGCCGTGATCTCCAGATAGTCGAACGCCCCGTAAAACGCGGTCACCGTCTGCTGGAACTCACTGGCGGCCGCTTCCTGTTCCGGTGTCGGCGCATCCTTCATATCGCGCGGCGGCCGGATGGCTCCGCCGTTGAGTTTCCATTTGCCGACAAAATCCTTCTCGGTCGGAAGATATTCCTCCTGGGCCTGCGCCGATGAAATATAAGCAAAGGATGATATACTTGTGAGGCCAACGGCCCCGATCGCAAATAGAAGCGTGGCGGCACAGATCGCCCTTGCTGGGTTTTGCATAAAAAAAAATATCTCCACGGGGGGTAAGGGGAGTTTTATTGAAAATTTGTGGCGGACGTTGCTTCGGGACCGATTCCCACCCGCCATTTGCACGGTTAGCATCGGGGCCACCGATCTGGCAACGCAAGGCAGCCTCTCTCCAGCATCGCCCATGCGTCCGCGATCCCGGCCGGCTGAATATCGGCAGCTTAGAAGGTGATCTTCACCGAAGCGGCGCTGCGACGATGCGGGCCGTGATGGACGGCCTCGATGTTGTTGCCGTCCGGATCGAGCAGGAAGGCGGCGTAATAGCCGGGGTGATAGGGCCGTTCGCCCGGCGCGCCATTGTCCGTGCCGCCGGCCGCCAGCCCGGCCTTGTAGAAGCCGTCGACCATGGCGTGGTCCCTTGCCTGGAAAGCCAGGTGATGGCGGCCGGTGAGTTTTCCCTGTGCGGCCCGGCTGTCGGCAGTGGAGACAAACAGCTCGTCGGCCCAGAAAAAGTCGGCGCCGCTACCGCCGATCGGGACATCGAGCGCCTGCAGGACCGCCTCGTAGAAACGCCGGCTGGCCGCGAGGTTTCTGACCACCAGCTGGATGTGGTCGATGAGCCGGCCGCGATGCAATTCCTGGGTTTCCATGAAAACGCCTCCTCGTGTGGGTTCGAATTTAGGTTGGGATAGGGCGTCGTCAATGCGGATACTTCCCAGCAGACAAAGGGCCCGCCGGGAGGGGATCCGGCGGGCCTTTGGAAAGCATGTCTAGCCTTCAGGGGTCTGAGGGGGGATCAGACCTGGTAAGAACCTTTGTTGGCCGCGGAGGTTCCACCCGAACAAAAAAATTGCCGATGGCCCGTCCGCGGAATTCAAGCAATGGAGGCGATTTCTTCGCGAGACCACTCACAGTTTGGAACTTTCCGCTCGCAACCGGGTTTGGTGGCGCGGTGGGAGGAATTGCGATTGGATTGTTTTCAGAGGCTCGAAGCGCTGGTCGACAGCGCCGCTGTCGACGATATCGAGGAAGCAACCGCTCTGCTGCGCCGGTTCAAGGGCAGGTCGCGCGAGGTCGCGGCAGCCATCGACCAATTCATGCTCGATTTCATGACCTTGGTCTTCGTCGTCGAAAACGGCGAAGAAGGTTTCGAAAGGCCGGTCCGCAAGCTCGCTCGCACCAGGCTTTCAAAGCTTGAGCGGCTGGTGACTGTAACGGCGGAGGAAAAGCCGGCTTCCAGCGCCGGCCTATCCCTTCAGGATGGCGGCTAGCCTTGGAATGCCTTCGCTCACCGCGCGCCGGTCGGCGAGCGTGAAGGACAGCCGCAGTGTGTTGCGCCCGGTGCCATCGGCATAAAAGGCGTTGCCCGGCACGAAGGCGACCCGCGCTTCCTTCACCGACCGAGCCAGAAGCTCGGTGGCGTCGGCCCCTTCCGGCAGTGTCACCCAGACGAACATGCCGCCTTCCGGGCGGCTCCAGGTCACGCCTTCGGGCATGTGGGCTTCCAGTGCCGAGAGCAGCCCGTCGCGGCGCTCGCGATAGGCGTCGATGAGTTTTTCCACCTGGCCTTCGAACACGGCTTCGGCGACGCGATGCATCACCACCTGGTTGATCGACGGGCTGTGCAGGTCCGAGGCCTGCTTCATCAGCACCAGCTTCTCGACAATGTGGCGCGGCGCGCACACCCAGCCGACCCGCATGCCCGGCGACAGGATCTTCGAGAACGAGCCGCAATAGAGCGTGCGCGCCTTGTCGATGCCGCCGGACCGGGCACAATCGAGCGCCAGGATCGGCGGCTCGCCCTCGCCGTCATAGCGCAGCGCGCGGTAAGCGGCATCCTCGATGACGGCGATGTCGAGTTCGCCGGCAAGGTCGAGCACCGCCTCGCGCTGCTCACGGTTCAGCGTGTTGCCGGTCGGGTTGGCGAAATCCGGCACCAGATAGGCGAATTTGGCCTTGCCGCCATTGGCGGCCGCCGCCGCGCGATAGGCATCGGGCGTCATGTTGCCGCCGGCCGGGGTCAGCCGGTCGTAGCGCGGCTCATAGGCGTTGAAAGCCTGCAGCGCGCCGAGATAGGTCGGCCACGTCACCAGCGCGGTGTCGCCCGGCGACAGGAACAGCTTGCCGAGATAATCCAGCGCCTGCTGCGAGCCGGAGGTGATGAAGATGTTGGCCTCGTCGCAGGCGACGCCGAGCTTGCCCATCTGCCCGGCGAGCCAGCGCCGCAACGGCAGATAGCCTTCCGAGACCTGGTACTGCAGCGCAGCGCCCGCCTCGGCGCCACCCAGCACATCGGCATAGGCGTCGCGGATCGCCTCGGCTGGGAACAGCGCCGGATCGGGAATACCGCCGGCAAACGAGATGATGTCCGGCTGGTCGAGCAGCTTCAGCAGCTCGCGGATTTCGGACGCTTTCATGCGCGACGAGCGCGAAGCCAACAGGTTCATAAGGGTCACGGCACGCCTCCCCGGACGCTGCAATATAGGTCAACTTGACTGACCTATATCCCCTCTTGGCCGCGAATTGAAGTGTGCCTGAACGGTTTCCCGAATGCGCCAGCGCTGGCGCACTGCTCGAACGCCGCGAGCAGTTCCACAAAAGTGTTGCAGCGTTTTCCGACCGCCTAAAGGCTCTTCTTGTAGCCGAGATGGCTGCCGGTGAAGCCGAGGCTTTCGTAAAAACGATGCGCGTCCGCCCGCCCCTTGTCGGTGGTCAGTTGGACGAGGCTGCAGCCGCGCGCCCGGCACGCGTCGATCGCCCATTCGATCATCTGCCTGCCGATGCCGTCCGAGCGCCGGCGGCCGGCAACCCGAACCGCCTCGATCTGGCCGCGCCACGCGCCCTTGCGCGAGAGCCCGGCAAGGAAAGATATCTGCAAGGTGCCGACCACCTCGCCGCCATCCACGGCCACCGCCAGCAGCTGATTGGGATCGGCGTCGATGGCGTTGAAAGCGTCGACATAACCTTGCGCCAGCGGCAAGGAAGCGTCCTCGCGGCCGGCGCCAAGCGGGTCGTCGGCCAGCATGGCCACGATATCAGGCAGGTTGGAGGCTTGCGCACGGCGGAAGGTGATCATGGTGTCGAGATATCGCGAGGCGGCGGCAGCGGCAAGATTTGAATACGTTCCCACTAGGCGCGGGCTAAACTTCGCCCTCATAAACCCGCTGCGCCTGCGTCAGCGCCTCATCGAGCCGCGCGCCCTCGGCATATCCAGCCAGGTTCCGCGGCCGCTCCATGTCAGGCATCAGCCTCGGACACGGCTCGGCGGCGCCGACCACCATCCGCACCGGGATGACGCCGGCCCAAACCGGATGCCCGTAATCCTCCTCGTCGTCGCCGACGCCCTTGGCGCGCACCTTCGCCGATGCCTCTTCAATACGCATGCCGATCACCGTCGTCGCCTTGGCCTCCTGCGCCGAGATCGGCCGCAGGGTCTCGCTCCGGCCGGGATAGAAACGGTCGACGACGCCGGCCAGCGCCTTCAGTTTCTCCTGCGGCTCGTCGACGATTCGCGCCGTGCCGAAACACATCGCCGAGCGATAGTTGGCCGAATGGTTGAAGCCCGAGCGCGCCAGCACCAGCCCGTCGAGATGCGACACCGTGAGACAGGCCGGCGTGCCGCCGCGCAGATTGCGCAGCATGCGGCTGGCCGACGAGCCGTGCCAGTACAGCATGTCGTCCTCGCGCCAGTGGATGGTCGGCGTGCAATAGGGCTGGCCGTCGAACGTATAGGCGACATGGCACAGCAGCCCGGCATCCAGCACCGCGAAGACTGCCGCATGGTCATAGCTGCCGCGCTCGTGCAGGCGCTTGACGCGGTTGCGGCTGGTGGTCGGAAAACTGGCTGGCGTGTCGTTCACGGCTTGCATCCTTGGTTGTCGTCTGCCAACCATGCGCCATGACATTGGTCGATAAAAGAACCAATCCTATGAAGAAAAACCGGACCAATTTTCCGGATTGGTCGGCGCTGATCCCGGTCCTGCCGGGCGACGGCCCGCGCAGCCGCGAGCTCTATGCGGCGCTCAGGCGGCTGATCGAGACCGGCGCGCTGGCCACCGGGGCGAAACTCCCGACCACCCGGGATCTCGCACAGCGCTTCGGCCTGTCGCGTTCGGCGGCGGTTGCCTGTTTCGAAATGCTGATCTCGGAGGGATTTGCGGTCGCCAAGGTCGGCGCCGGCACCTTCGTCGCGCCTGATGTGCCGCATCTGCCGCTGACGCTGATCAAGCCGCGTCCAGCGGAGATCGAGGTCGCGGCGCCGCTACCTTGCGGCCTTGGCGTTGCGGTCTCCGATCCGCGCACGCTTGATATGTTTCGCATCCTTCTGTCGCGCCACCTCACCCGCCCCGGACCGGAGCATTTCCGCTATGGCGATCCGCGCGGCGGCCTGCCGCTGCGCACGGCAATTGCCACCTATCTCAGGACCGCACGCGGCGTGCGCTGCGACGCCGGCCAGATCGTGCTGACGTCGGGCACGCAGCAGGGGCTGGATCTCCTGGTGCGTGCAGCACTTCGTCCCGGCGATGCCGTCTGGATCGAAAACCCCTGCTATCCCATGGCGCACGCCGTGCTGGCCGGCAGCGGCGCCAGGGTTTTTGGCGTACCAGTCGACGCCGAAGGGCTCGATCCCGAGATCGGCGAAAGCCTGTGCTCCAAGGCGCGCGCGGCCTATGTCACGCCCTCGCATCAATATCCGCTCGGCGTGACGATGACGATGCGCCGCCGTCTCGCTTTGCTCGACTGGGCGCGGCGCAACGATGCCTGGATCATCGAGGACGACTACGACAGCGAGTTCCGCTATGCCGGCCCGCCGCTGACCTCGCTGCAGGGCATGGACGGCTCGGGCCGTGTCGCCTATCTCGGCACCTTCTCGAAAATCCTCTTCCCCGGCCTGCGCATCGGCTACATCGTGGTGCCCGAAGCGCTGCTCGATGCCGTGATGGCGGTCAGGGCGCGCTCCGACCGCTTCCCCTCGACGCTGGCCGAAGGCGCGCTGACCGACCTGTTGAACGAGGGCCATTTCGCCGCGCATCTCAGGCGCGTGCGCCGCCGGGTGCAAGCCGCGCGCGACGTGCTGGTCGCCGGCCTCGAGACGCATTGCGGCGATGCCCTCGAGGTAACCGTGCCCGAACAGGGGCTGCACTTGATGGCGACGCTAACGCACGCCGGGCCGGACACAGCGATCGTCGAGGCGGCGAAGGCGGCAGGTGTCGGCGCCAGGGCCTTGTCCTCGATGTTCATCGGCGGGGCGTCCCGGCAAGGCCTGGTGCTGGGTTTTTCCGGGTTTTCGGACGAGGAACTGATGGCCGCGACGGTACGACTGGGTGGGGTGATGGGCCGCAGTCCCGGCCGCCAAACTACCTGATCCTGCTCAAACAATCCTAGGGCGAAGCAGGAGCGCAGCTCCGTCTCGGAGGCCCTCGGATGACGAAGTCCTCAGTCCCCATCGGCGGGCTGGGCCTTGCCGCACTGCGCCAGCACCTTGCCGATGGCCGCGCTTGAACCCTTCAGCGGAAAGCTGATCTCGCCATATTTGGCTGAACCGACCGACACATCGCCCTTGCCGCGCAACAGGTCGAGCAGCGGATCGGCTTTCGCCAGGTTGACCACGAAGTAGTTGTACATGGCCTCCAGCTGCAGCGCCTTAGTTACCGTCTTGCCATCGGCCTTGAACGCGAACGAACCGCTGATGCCAGGCTCCAATTGCTGGCCGTCGGCGCCGAGATCGTAGCTCAGCACCGGCGTGTCGAAACAGGTCAGCATCAGATACGCATCGCCTTTCGGCCCGCCGCAGACCGAGGCCGTCAGCACGCTGCCGCCCTCGTCTTCCTCCATCCTGGCGCTCCAGCCGCCGCACGACGCGGCAAACGCCGGTTGCGCGGCCTGCAGGACCGCTACCGCACCGGCGACGACGAGATGTGCAACTCTCATGGCTCCCCCCAATTGACTGCCTTCAGGGCATTTGCAGCGCCCGTCGCCAGCATATAGGAAAAGCGATCCGATGGCATTGCCCCTTGCGGCAGCCAGTCCTGTTTCGCGGAGAGTTGGATTGAGAGCCTGCATTCGCCTGTGTCTGTCCTTTGCCGCCCTGCTGGCCTTGCCGCTCACCGCTCATGCCGAGTGGAAGCCGGTCGAGAAGATCGAGCCCTACGCGATCTCGGGCCAGTCCGGCGCCGAACTCTACCGCTCGATCGGCGAGAAAGGGCCAAAGCTCGGCATTGCCCGCGCCATCGCCTACACCAATTTCAAGCTGACCTGGGGGCTAAGGGATTACAAGCCCAGCGGCAAGGACTGCGTGCTGACGGCCGGGCGGCCGAAGCTGATCGTCACCTACACTTTGCCGAAACCCTCCCGCTCCCTGCCGCCGGCCGTCCAGAAGAACTGGGACACCTTCATCGCCGGCGTCGCCGCCCATGAGAAGGTGCATGGCGCCAGCATGGTCCAGATGGTCCACGACATCCAAGCCGCGACGGACGGCCTGACCGTCGCCGACGATCCCAAATGCAGCAAGACCAGGGCCGAGGTGGTCAAGCGGCTCGACGCGATCTCGAAGGCGCGGGTGCAGGCAAGCCGCGACTTCGACCGTAGCGAATTCGGCAATGGCGGGAATTTGCAGAAACTGGTTTTTTCGCTCGTGACCGGCCCCTGAAGCCACCTGACACGGATCAGGAGGCGGGCACTGATGACTTACCACGAAATGCCGGAGGGACAGCGCCCCCCTCTGTCCTGCCGGACATCTCCCCCGCAAGGGAGGAGATTGTGCTCTCATCTGCTTTCGGCAAATTTCCAGCGTTGCAAGACAGGCGCAGCAATTGAAGCTGCCGATCTCCCCCCTTGCGGGGGAGATGGCCGGCAGGCCAGAGGGGGGCTGACAGAACTCGGCCCCTTCCAGCTACTGCGGTATGGGCGCAAGGTACAAGCCCTCACCGCGTTTCCGCGTTCGCCCGCAGCTCGGCCCGCTTCTCGTCCGACACCACGGCCAGATCCAGCACCTTCTGCAATTCGGCTGCATGGCGGAAGGACGGTTCGGCCTGCACGCCCGTGCGCACCGCGTCAGTGAAACGCTGGTAGTTGGTCTCCACCGTGCCGGGGTCGAGCTCTTCCCATATGGCGTTCTCGACATTCTCCCCCACGCATGCCTTGAGCGTCGAACCGTCGAGATTGTGCACCACTTCGATGCCGCCCTTCTCGCCATAGATGCGCAGACGCAGTTCGTTGAGATGGCCTGTTGCCCAGCGGCTGGCATGCACCACGCCGAAGGCGCCGTTGGAAAAATCCAGCGTCATGGCGAAGCTGTCATTGGCGTCGAGTCCGTAGTCGCCGATGCGGTTGCCGGGCGCCTTGTCGAAGGCGCGCAGCCGGCAGAATACATGGTCGATGTCGACGGCTGCGCCATAGCTGGCGAAATCGAGGATGTGGATGCCGACATCGCCGAGCACGCCATTGGAACCGTGGCCGCGCGACAGCCGCCACAGCCATTTCGGATCGGTGCGCCAGTCGCCCCAGAATTTCGACACCAGCCAGCTCTGCAGATAGGACGCCTCGACATGCCTGACGGTGCCGATCTCGCCCGCTTGCACCATCTGGCGCGCTTTCTGCAGCGCGGCCACATTGCGATAGGTGAGGTTCACCATGTTGACGATGCCGGCAGCCTCGGCGGCATCGGCCATCTCGGTCGCCTTGCCGAAGTTTTCGGCCAGCGGCTTTTCGCACAGCACCGGCTTGCCGGCGGCGATCAGCGCCATGGTGGTCGGGTGGTGGATGCGGTCGGGCGTGACATTGGCCACAGCGTCGAACTCACCCCAGTTCAGCGCCTCCTCCAGTGCGGTAAAGCGGTTGGGAATGTCAAAGCTGTCGGCGAACTCGCCGACCCGCGCCGGATCGACATCGACCGCGCCGACAATGTCGACGCCCTCGATGGTGCTGAAGCGCCGGGCATGTTCCTGCGCCATCCAGCCGGTGCCGAGTATCAAAAGCCGCATTATTTGCTCCTTGGGGTGAGATGCCGGAATCCCCTCCCGGCCGACGCCCTCAAATAGCGCGTATAATGCCGCCGTCGACCCGGATGTTCTGGCCGGTGATGTAGCCGGCGCCCTCCGACGCCAGGAAGGCGATGGTCGCGGCGACCTCTTCCGAAGTCCCGTAGCGCTGCATCGGCACGCTGTCGCGGCGTTCTTCGGTGGCCGGCAGGCTGTCGATCCAGCCGGGCAGCACATTGTTCATGCGCACATTGTCGGCGGCATAGGTGTTGGCGAAGATCTTGGTGTAAGCGGCAACGCCGGCTCGGAACACGGCGGACGTCGGGAACATCGGGCTCGGCTCGACCACCCAGGCCGTCGAGATGTTGATGATGGCCCCACCCTTCTGCTTGACCATCTGGGGTGCCACGATGCGCACCGGCCGGATGACGTTGAGGAGGTAGACGTCCATGCCGGTGTGCCATTGCTCGTCGGTGATCTCGAGGATCGGCGCGCGCGGCCCGTGGCCGCCGCTGTTGACCAGCACGTCGATGCGGCCATAGCGCTCCAGCGTCAGGTCGACGAGGCGGTGCAGATCGTCGTTCGACTGGTTGGAGCCGGTGACGCCGAGCCCGCCAAGCTCCTTGGCCAGCGCCTCGCCCTTGCCCGAAGAGGAAAGAATGGCAATCTTGAAGCCGTCCGCCGCCAGCCGCTTGGCCGCCGCCGCCCCCATGCCGCTGCCGCCGGCCACCACCACAGCTACTTTTTCTACACTCATCGGATTTTCCTCTCAGGGTTTGCGGGCACCGCAAGCGGTGTTTTCGGGAGTTGAGCGTCGATATAGCTGGTTTTCCCCGTCGGTTCGAACCAGAATGCCTGAAATCAACCTGTAGAAAAACTACTGCATGCCCGAAACCTTCCTCAGCTTGCCGCCGTTGAATGCGCTGCGCGCCTTCGAAGCCTCGGCGCGTCATCTCAACTTCCGCATCGCGGCCGAAGAGCTCAACGTCACGCAAGGGGCGGTCGCCCAGCACATTCGCGGGCTGGAGGCCGATCTCGGCACGAAGCTGTTCGAGCGGCTGCCGCGCGGCCTGGCGCTGACCGATGAGGGCCGCGCCTATGTCCCCAACATCCGCCGCGCCTTCGACCTGATCTCGGAGGCGACGCTGCTGCTTCGTCCCGAGCCGGCGCGGCTGACGATCAGCGTGACGCCGAGCTTCGCCACCAAATGGCTTATCCCGAGGCTGCACGACTTCGTCGCGCACAACCCGCTGGTCGACCTGCGCGTGCTGGCCAGCGAAAGCCTGTCGAGCTTCCAGGCCGACGGCGTAGACATCGCGGTCAGGCAGGGCCGCCCACCCTTCGGCGCCGGGCTGGTCGTCGACCTGTTGTTTCCCCAGCAGATCGTCGCCGTGTGCAGCCCGGCCCTGCTGCCGGCCGGCGCGATCGAGATCGCGGCCTCCGAAATCCAGCACCACGTGCTGCTGCACGATGCCCACAATCTGTGGCCGGAATTCATGGAAAAGGCGATCGGCCTGAAGATGACGACCGAACTCAAACGCATGCGCTTCAACCAAACCGGCCTCGCCATCGACGCGGCCGTCGCCGGCCAGGGCATCGCGCTGGCCAGCCGCTTTCTCGTCGCCGCCGAACTCGCCACCGGCCGTCTGGTTCAGCCCGTCAGCGGCGAAATGCGCGGCACGCAGGATTTTTATGTCGTGATGCCGAGAAAACAGCGCCATCCCGAGCCGACGCAAGCCGTGCGGCAATGGTTGCTGGATGCTGGAGAGCGACGACCTTTGTCGTGAGACCTTCGCACGCACGGAAACGTCAAGCCGCTTGCCTATGAGGCAACGACGGGCGCACCGCGAAAGATCGCCACGGCGGCAGCGACGATTTCCGCATTGTCCTTGGCCGTCCTGCCATCGGCGAGCGTCTTGCCGTCTTCCAGACCGACCCGTGTCGACCAGCGCTGGCGATGCGCAAGCTCGACGAGGGGCCAGACAGTCGTGTCGACGCCATGCAGCAGGATCGGCCGCCCTACCCCGGCGCGCTCGAGTACGGCGGCGATGCCATGCGCTTCATCGAGTGCAGCGGACAGGTCGGGGATATCGATCTCGATCAGAATGCGCAGCACCTGGTTGTGGCCAGGAAGCGCTACGAAGCGCTCGGCATCGGCGACGACGGCTAGCCCCGCCTCGATGCCTACACCACGCTGGCGCAGCAACTCCATCACGGCGGGCGCATCCGGTTCGGACAGGTTGACCGAAGCATAGTCAGGCAGGTCTCGCCAGCCGGCGATCGCCGCGCGGGTCCGCTCGACGTCGTTCTCGATCCAGGCGCCGGTCGACACGCCAACCAGTGTTCCCGGGCAGGTCCGGCGCACCGCCAGCACCGTGGCGTCGACGGCTGCCAGGCTTTCGCGTCCGTCGGTGCCGCGCGGATGGATATGCAGTTCGGCCACTCCAGCGGCGACGCAGGCTGCCGCATCGCTGGCCATTGCCTCGGCAGTCAACGGCAGCTTCGGGTGGAAATCGCGCGGACGCGCGCCGTTGATGCAGGCCTGGACGATCATCGATGTCACCTTGCGCAAGGGGCCGCAGTGTAGCTGTGCGGCGTTGAAACTGCCAATCTCCCCCTCGTAGGGGAGATCGGCAGCTTCAACGCCGCGCGTCTGCTCACAACATTCGGCGGCATTTGAATAAAAGCCGCTTGTGGATATTTACCCGGCGTTCCCTCGTCTCCGGCAAGCTCTTTTTAGGGCGGGATCATGGAGGGACCATTGACCAGCGATTTTTCAGCCGCCCGCATCCACCTCGAACGCGCCTATCATTATCTGCAAGGCAATGACGAGACGAGCCGTGCCGCCTGTGACGCGCTCGATCTGTTGATCGAAGCGGTGACGGAGGCGCAGCACAGGCGACCCGAGGCTGGAGTGCTGGAGTTCCCGCAATCGACGGCGCGGCGAACCGGATAGAAAGTGTCGAGTTTCAGGCCAGTCCGGCCTGGCCTGAAGCTCGCCGCACCCGGATCACGATGCCTTGCGGGCCGTCGCTCCCTTGGTTGCGCGCGCGACAATTCGCTCGAGCGGCTCCGGCCGGTGCAGCAAAAATCCCTGGCCGAAGGCGACCCCCATGTCGCTCAACATGGCCAGCGTGTCCTGCCGTTCGATCTTCTCACCGACCACGTCGCAACCGAGGCTACGGGCAATGCTGGTGATGGCCAGCACGATCTCGCGGTCGAAGCGGCTTTGCGTGATGTGCTCGATGAAGGAACCGTCGATCTTGATCGTGTCGACGGGGAACCGCCGGAGATATTCGAACGAGCTCATGCCGGCTCCGAAATCGTCGAGGCCGACCCGGCAGCGCCGCTCGCGCGCCTTGCGCACGAACTGTTCGGCGGCATCGAAATTGGTGACGGCGGCGGTTTCGGTGATCTCGAAGCCGATGCCCGAATGCGGCGCCCCGGTTTCTTCTATGACGCTGTCGACGAAGTCCCAAAGCTGCGGATCGCTCAGCGTCTGCGCCGACAGATTGAAGCCAAGCGTCAGCGCCCCCGAACGCAAGGCGGCACCATGCCGCGACAGCGCGGTGCGGATGATCCAGCGATCGAGCCGCGACGCGATGCCGAACCGCTCGGCCACCGGAATGAACTCCCCGGGTGGCACCAGCCGGCCGTTGCGTGCGGCGAGCCTGGCCAAGACTTCGACATGGCGGCTTTCCTGCCAGGGGCGGCCCAGAAGATGGATTTCCTGGCCAAACAGCTTCAGCCTGCCGTCTTCCATGGCATCGACCGTATCGGCGACGATGCGCGCCGCGTTGAGGCCACCCGAACCCGATGCCGTATCGGTGGAGAAGACGGCAAATCGGTTTCGCCCGGCGGCCTTGGCCGCGTAGCAGGCGTCGTCGGCACAGGCCAGCGCGTCGGCCACCGTCGTGTCGGCGTCATCGACGAAAGCGATACCGATCGAGGCCGCCAGCTTGCGCGACGTGGCCGTCGATCCAAGTTCGGCATCGCGAACCGCGGCAAGTACCGCGTCGGCCAGCCGCCCGGCCTGCGCCGCATCGCAATTGGGCATCAGCAGCGCGAACTCGTCACCGCCCAGGCGCGCGGCATGCGCCGTCGCGGGAAGGCAGCCCAGAATGCCTTGCGCAACGCTTTTCAGTGCCAGGTCGCCGGCCGCGTGGCCGGCAAAATCGTTGAGCGCCTTGAAGTAGTCGAGATCGACATAGAACACGGAAAGCGGCAGCAACTGCGCGGCCGCGATATGATCGGCCAGCAGCCGGTCGAACGCGGCGCGGTTCAAGAGACCGGTGAGCGCGTCATGGCGGGCCGCATAGGCAAGCTCCTGCTCGCGCTGCTTGTCTTCGGTGATATCGCGCACCGTGCCCAGGATCTGCCCCGCCAGCCGGCGGTCCCGGATTTGCGGGTCGGCGATGAAACGCAGCAGGGATTCTATGTGCCGGACCTCTCCGTCGCGCCGCACGATGCGGTATTGCACGGCGGTGACCTTGTCCGTTTCGAGCGGCACCAGATGCGCGCGCGACGCGGCGTCCTTGTCGTCCGGATGCAGATAGCCGAACCAGTGGTCGCGCTCGACTTCGGCGGTGTCGGAGACGAGCCCGAAAATCTCCCTGGTGCGTTCGTCCCAATAACTTTTGCCGCCCGCGAGGTCGTGGTGCCAGATGCCGGTGCCGCTGGCGGCGAGCGCCAGGCGGAAGCGCACATTGACCTGCTCGAGTTCGGCCTCGGCGGCCTTCTGCTTGGAGATGTCGGTCTGCACACCCATCAGCCTGAGCGGCTTTCCCATCGCGTCGCGCTCGACGACGCCGCCGCGATCGAGCACCCACACCCAATGTCCCTGCTTGTGCTTCAGCCGCAATTCGGTCTCGATGGCGTCGGTCAGGCCGGCAATGTGGCGGTCGCCGCTGGCCAGCGCCCGCTCGCGGTCGTCGGGATGGGTCAGTTGCAGCCAAAGGTCGCTGGTGTTGGCCAGTTCGCTCTCATCGTAGCCTAGCATCCGCGCCCAGGTCGCGGAATAAAAGCAGTCGCCGGTCACAAGATCCCAGTCCCAGACGCCAAGATGCGCGCGCTCCAGGGCTTTTGCCCAGAACGTTCCATTGCGACTTTTCTTATCCTGACGCGCCATCGTCTGCTTCGCCTGCTCCACCGCGGCGCAATCTGCGGCAAAACCAGAGAAGAAACAGTTACCGCGCGGGCGGAGTTTCGACGTCTGATTGGGAGCCCCTGTTCATCAAGGCCGTACCGAACTACTCCAGGCAGCCGTCAATTTCCCCAGGTCGACGACACGACATTGCCCGCCGTCACGCCGGACAGTCTTTCGCGCTTCTCGAGCCTCGGCTTTTCATAGGTCTTCTTCATTGCCATCGCCTTCTCCCGTGGCCATCCGATTTCCAGGGTCTAGCTGAGGCGGGGCAGCCATGCTTGGGCTCAGCGGAACGGGTTCCGGCCCAGGCGGCCCTGCCCGGCGCCGGACCCGCCTTTTCGATTGGCCGGCAGGAACCGGAGTTTTGTGTCTGGCGGATCGTCCTACTGCTGCCCAGGTCAGCGGCGCAAGCCGGTGACCCCTGGATCATCGGCGGCGCCGATGATCCCATGCACGACAACAACAAGGACCTTCCAATGACCAAGCAAGAAGACAACAAGGCCGTCGTCGTCAGATGGTTCACCCACTTCTGGGGTGAACGTTGCGATCTGTCGGTCGTCGACGAGATCGCGGCACCCGACATGCTGCTGAAATATTCGCTGCACGAGCCGCGCCGCGGCCGCGACGACATCAAGGCCTTCATGGCCGACTTCCGCGCCGCCTTCCCGGACCTCAACTTCTGGGCCACCGCCGACCTGATTGCCGAGGGCGACTATGTCGTCGGCCAGTGGGAGGGCGGCGGCACGCATACCGGCCCAGCCTTCGGCGACTTCCTCGTCGGTTCGCTGCCGGCCGCCACCGGCCGCACCATGCGCTTCACCGGCACCACGGTGCTGAAGGTGGTTGACGGCAGGATCGTCGAGGAAATCGGCCTCGATGACGGCGTCGCCGCCCTCACCCAGCTCGGTCTGATCAAGACCGCCTGAGGCGATCAGGCAAAGCGATCGTTCGGGCCAGGCGGCGTCAATGCCGCCTGGCCTCATTGCTTATTGGCTCGGCGCCATTGCGTGCTCGCATGACACTTTCGGATTCATGTCGGCGAACGTGCCTGTCGGGTTCCCTTTCCAGGCCCAGACATGCAGCTCGTAGAATTCACCCAGGCCATAGCGGTTGGGGGCGCTGTTGAAGTTGAACAGCTGGCCGTCCACCGATGCCGGTCCTTTCGAAGTGATGTACTCGACCGCCACCAGCTTCAGCGTGCCATCGGCCATCGGCTCGTACATCACAGCTTCGGGACGGGCGATGTCGATCTTGTCGTCCTTCAGATACTGGCCGTTGACATAGTGGATGCCCATGGCGCCGCCGGTGATGCCGCTGGCACAAGGAATAGGCGCATAGCCCTCTGATACCGCTGCCTTGACGTCGACAAACCGGCTGTTGACAGCCCGCACCTTGTCGGCCAGCGGGTTGGGGCCGGAGGCAGCTTCAGCCGGCTCCTGATGCGCCTGCGCGAGGGTGGTGCAGATTGCCAGCATGGTCCCCGCCATAAGAAGTCCGCTGCGAAAGTTTGATATCATCTTCATTCCATTCTTCTTGAAAAAGCACAGCTGGCCGGCCGCCGAAAATACGGAGGCCCGGCAGGCAAGCGCTGTGGCTGTTGTTGCTTGGAGATCCCGAAATTGATGTAACGGCTACCGAAAAGGATCATCCCTTCGGCAGATACGGGATCGTTCCGGCCAGATCGGTGTTGTCGATCATCTGGAAACGGCTGTCGCTGCCGTCCTGACGGGCCGAGACGAAGGGCGCGTAGGCAGGATCGGTGGTGAACGCGCGCGCCGCCGCTTCCGACGGGAACGCCATCAGCGCGATCAGCGTGGTATCGAGCGGCTTGCCTTCAAGCGTTTTCACATTGCCGCTGCGCGACAGATATCTGCCGCCATGCTTGTGGACGAGATCGTGCACCGAGGCGGCGTAAGCCGGCACCCACTGCGGGTCGTTTATCTTGATGTCTGCGATAACGTAGGCGGTCATGGTGGTCTCCTGGTTGCGGTGCACAGGCGTATCCCGTGCAACCGGCCAAAAGGCTCGCATGGCAGGACCCTCGCCAACCAGTCCGCGATCTGTACCGGGGCAGTACAGTTTCCGTACTGGCCGCTTCATTCATGAAGGCCTAATATTCGGTCAGGTTTGAGGGAGAGGCACCAATCATGAGCCAGCACGGATACAAACAATTCTGCCCGCTATCGATGGCCGCTGAGGTGCTGTGCACCCGCTGGACCATGGTGCTGATGCGTGAACTGGTGGCCGGCTCGACCCGCTTCAACGATCTTCGCCGCGGCGTCCCCAAAATGTCGCCGACCCTTCTGTCGCAACGGCTGAAGGAACTTGAGATCGCCGGGATCCTCGAGCGCAAGGAAGTGCCGGGCGAAAAAGGCATCTTCGAATATCGGCTGACGGAAGCCGGCCGGGATTTGCGTCCTGTCGTCGAGGCGATGGGCTTCTGGGGGCAGAAATGGGTCGAGTCCCGGCTGTCGCTGAAGAACCTCGATCCGTCGTTGCTGATGTGGGACATGCGGCGCAATCTAAACCCCTCGCCGCTGCCTGAAGGGCGCACGGTGATACAATTCCTGTATCAGGATCTCCCGGCGTCCAAACGGTCGTGGTGGCTGATCGTCGAGAAGCACGGTGAGGTCGATCTGTGCTGGTACGATCCGGGCTTCGATGTCGATCTCTACGTCTCGACCGACCTGCACACGATGACGGCGATCTGGATGGGAGTGCTGACCGTCGAGAAGGCCGGCGCCAGGGTTGCCCTGACCGGCGACCAGGCCATCGGCAGGAAGATGCAGACCTGGCTCGGCCTCAGCCCGTTCGCGGTGGAGCCCAAACGCGCGGCTTAGGAGAATCGGTGCATGTTAGGCGCGCCTGCGGCCCCTGTCATTTGCAAGGTGATAGGGTTGCACGAGGACTTCGGCGGGAATTTTCCATTCCTTGTTCAGTTTGAAGACCATATCCAGGGTGAGTGCGCGCTTTTTGTTCAACACCTCGGTCGCCCGGGGTGATGATCCGATCACCTCGGCCAGCGCCTTCCGCGACAGGTTGAACAGTTCCATGTGCGAATGAATGGCTTCAACGGGATCCGGTGCTTCAATCAGGTAGTGCTTATCCTCATAAGCCTCGATCAGGGTTGCGAGAACGTCGAACCGGTCACCATCGAGAGAGCCGACCTCCGGCTCATTTTCGAAATATTTAGTGATTTCGGCGATCGCCCAATCGTAATCGGCTTCGGTCTTAATGGGTCGAATGTTTTCCATCACACCTTCTCCGGATCAATCTTGTCATACTCTTTGTGCGTGCCGACGAATTTGATCAGAACGCGGTGAAACTTGTAGGCGACGTGGACAATCAAACGATACTTGTTGCCGCTAATGTCGAAAATGATGCGATTGTCACCGACGAAATCAACTGTCGCTCCAAACGCATCCTTGACGTCAGCCGGGGTCTTCCAATCAGCATTCCCGACAGCCACATACCAAGCCGTCAAAGGAGCTTCGGCCTGATTGTGTTTTGCCCAAAAATCCTTCAGCGCCTTCTTGGCAATTATCTGCATGACCTGATATAGCAAATTCCCAAATTGGGAACAAGAGGTTTTTCCCAAATTGGGAAAGGCAAGTGAGGTTCTCCAGGCACTTGTCAGGAAACGGGTGGCGGGGCCGGCTTGTGGTGGCTTCAATGCGGTCATGTTCATCACCCTGGCCAAGAATCTGAAGTCCGCGCCGCTGCAAATCACCGACGATCCGCGCTGGGCGCGCATCGTCGCGCGCGACAAATCCGCCGACGGCGCATTCTGGTATTCGGTGGCGACGACGGGCGTCTATTGCCGGCCTTCCTGTCCGTCTCGGCGCGCCAATCCGAAAAATGTGCAGTTGCACGACACGCTGGACCAGGCCAGGGCGACCGGTTTTCGCCCGTGCCGGCGCTGCGATCCACATGGCCCGTCGCTCGAGGCCGGCAACGCGGCGATGGTCGCCGCTGCCTGCCGCAGGATCGAGCAGAGCGAGGAAGAACCCTCGCTCGCTGAATTGGCTGATGCCGCCGGCCGCAGCGCCGGTTATTTCCACCGCATCTTCAAGGCGGTCACCGGATTGACGCCGAAGGACTATGCCGCCGCGCACCGCGCCGCCAGGGTCCGCCAGGGCCTGGAAGACGGCACCAGCGTGACGACGGCGATTTACGATGCCGGTTTCAACTCAAGCGGACGTTTTTACGAGAAATCCACTGGCATGCTCGGCATGACGCCGACGCGCTATCGCGCCGGTGGCGCCGACGAAGAGATCCGCTTCGCCGTTGGCGAGACCTCGCTCGGCACCATCCTGGTCGCGTCCAGCCAAAAGGGCGTCGCCTCGATCCTGCTCGGCGACGATCCCGACGCGCTGGTGCGCGACCTGCAGGACCGTTTCCCCAGGGCACGGCTGATCGGTGGCGACCGCGACTACGAGGCGCTGGTCGCCCGCGTCGTCGGTTTCGTCGAGGCTCCGGCGCTCGGCCTCGACCTGCCGCTCGACGTCCGCGGCACGGCGTTCCAGCAGCGCGTCTGGCAGGCCTTGCGCGCCATCCCCGCCGGCCAAACGGTTTCCTATGCCGAGATCGCGCATCGCATAGGCGCACCTAAGGCGACCCGCGCCATCGCCGCCGCCTGCGCCGCCAACAATCTTGCCGTCGCCATTCCCTGCCACCGCGTCATCCGCAAGGACGGCGCACTTTCCGGCTACGCCTGGGGCGCGGAGCGCAAGCGCGCGCTGCTCGACCGCGAGGCAGCGTCCGACAATGCCAACCGGTCGGTGCGGGCCTGACGAGGACCGGCAATGCGCGCGATGGCAAGGTCTCCCACCACCGATGCGAACATCCAGACCCAAGCTGCCGGCAGCCGCCGCGCCCCTGACGCGAAATCATGGGTGATGACCGCCATCGGCCAGATGGTCGATGATGGCAAAGCCGAATGGAGCCGCACCGCAACCGGCGAGGTTGAGTTGCGCCTGTCATCAGGCGAAGTGTTCGTGCTGGGCGAAATTTCCGTCACCCGTGTCGCATGACGTCCTCAGGCGAAGTGCCAATGATCCAAATCAGCGCTCTACGGCGCCGTAGAGCACCTGCCTTGGAGATTCGAATTTGAAAGCAAGCATCGGAGTGAGCGCCAATCAGCACGTGGCTAGGGTTCAGGCACAGACAAAGGAGTGAAGGCAATGAACCTCGTACAAACCAATATTCCGGCGACAGCCACCAAGCTCGCCGCCCTCGATATCATAACCTACGCCATCGGCGAATCCCCGATCGGTAAAATCCTGGCGGCGCGCAGCGCTATCGGCGTCTGCGCCATCCTGATCGGCTCGGACGCCGACGCGCTGGAGCGGGATCTTGGCCATCGCTTCCCGGGCAAGCTACTGGTCGAAGACGGGGCCACCTTGCGCGACGATCTCGCGGCAATCGCGCGCTTCATCGAAATGCCTGGCGTCGGCCTCGACCTGCCGCTCGACCTGCGCCGCGGCACGCCATTCCAGCAGCGCGTGTGGGAGACGCTCCGAGGCATCCCGTGCGGCGCCACCATCACCTACGCCGCGCTGGCCCAGCGCCTCGGCCAGCCGGACGGCGCCCGTGCCGTGGCGACGGCCTGTGCGGCCAACGCGATTGCGCTGGGCATTCCCTGCCACCGTGTTGTCCGCGCCGACGGCACGCTGTCGGGCTACCGCTGGGGCGTCGAGCGCAAGCGCGCTCTGATCGATAAGGAGGCTACGATATGAATGCCCATGCCAGGGTTGCCGCATCGGCGGTTGAAGCTGCTCGGACGCGTGTCGCCGGTTACGACTGGCCCGCCCTTGCAGCCGAACTCGACGGCTTCGGCTGCGCGGTGATTGAAAAGCTGCTCTCGCCCGAAGAATGCCGGGAGATCGCCGGCCTCTATCCCAAAGAAGAGCATTTCCGCAGCCACATCCATATGGCCAGGCACGGCTTCGGCAAGGGCGAGTACCGCTATTTCCGCTATCCCTTGCCCGACCTTCTGGGCGGCCTGCGCAGCGCGCTCTATCCCAGGCTGGCCGAGGTCGCCAATCGGTGGAACGAGCGGATGGGGCAGGCCATGCGTTATCCCGCGACGCATGCCGCGTTTCTCGATCAGTGTCATGCCGCCGGCCAGACGCGGCCGACGCCGCTGCTGCTGCAATATGTGCCTGGCGACTTCAACTGCCTGCACCAGGATCTCTATGGCGACCTCGCCTTTCCGCTGCAGGTGGCGATCCTGCTCTCCGAGCCGGGCCAGGATTTCACCGGCGGTGAGTTCGCGCTGACCGAGCAGCGGCCGCGCATGCAGAGCCGGGTCGAGGTGGTGCCGCTGCGCCAGGGCGACGCCGTTGTCTTTGCCGTCCACAACCGGCCGGTGCAGGGCACCAAAGGCAATTACCGCGTCAACCTGCATCATGGCGTCAGCCGGCTGCGCTCAGGCATGCGCCACACGGTCGGGATTATTTTTCACGATGCGAAGTGAGCAGGGAGAAGATGGAGGTCCCCCTCACCCCGCCGGTGCATAGCGACTGACCACCATGCCACAGTCATAGGTCTTCGAGCCGAGCAGCCGCAGGTTTCTAAAACCGCCCTGATCAAAAATCCGGCGGCCCGCACCCAGCACCGCCGGGTTGATGAAAAGCTGAAACTCGTCGACCAGCCCGGCCGCAATCAGCGCCGACGCGAAACCGGCGCCGCCGAACACGGCCATGTCGCCGCCCTCGCCCGCTTTCAGCGCATTGACTTCGCGCGGCAGGTCGCCGCTGGCCACGCTCGTGCGCTCCCAGGCCGGCTCCCCGGCCGATTGCTTGAGCTTATCACTGAGCACCACCTTGCGGGCGTCGACGATGCGTTGCGCAAAGGCGTAGAACGGATCGTGCGGAAACTTCTTGGCGGCATTGCCCCAATGGGTGAGATAGCCCTCCTGCGCCATCTTGCGGCTGAGCAGGATGGTATCGACGCCTGTGAAGACAGCGTTGAAGTCCTGCTTCAGCTCATCGTCCCAAGCGCTCTCGTCACCCCACTCCCAGAGCTGCCAGGAATGGTCCTCGGTGGCGCCGACAAAGCCGTCGACCGACATCTGCATCTGCAGGACCAGCTTTTTCACCGTCATTCTCCTCACGGCTATCGCAAAACAGTTTACATTTGGAACTGTTGACGCAAGGCCAAAACGATGTCAATAGTAAAGTGATTTAGAAATGGAACCATAGATGGCGACGCGCGAAAAATCCGACTGCCCGATCAACCTGTCGCTCGAACTCATCGGCGACCGCTGGACGCTGCTCATCATCCGCGACATGGTCTTCGCCGGGAAAAAGCACTTTCGCGAATTCCTGCAATCCGACGAAGGCATCTCCTCGCGCACGCTGGCCGAGCGACTGCAAACGCTTCAGGACGAAGGCATCCTCACCAGAAGCGACGACCCGACGCATGGCTTGAGAACGGTCTACCGGCTGACCGAAGCAGGCATCGACCTATTGCCGGTGCTGGCGACGCTCGGCGCCTGGGGCAGCAGGCACCGCAAGGCCGACGAGAGATTGGCCAGGATTACCGACCAGTTGGCGGCAGGCGGCGAAGCAGCGCTGGAAAAGATGAAAGCGGCGCTGCGAACGGAGCATAGTGTCTAGGCGGTTGCGTTCAAGCCGAACCGGCATGGCTGTTGCCGCACCCAATCGCTCTTCGCTTGACAACCATCCATCTTTGTTCTTTATTTGTTCTATTCTATCAGCAACTGCGGATGTGCGGTCGATGGAAACGACAGCCACCATCCTGCATGCCGATCTCGACGCTTTCTACGCCTCTGTCGAGCAGTTGCTCGATCCGTCGCTGCGCGGCAAGCCGATCGCGGTGGGCGGCGGCGTCGTGCTCGCCGCTTCCTATGAGGCGCGCGCCTTCGGCGTGCGTGGCGGCATGCCGGGGCGCAGGGCGCGCGAACTCTGCCCGCATTTGATCTTCGTCGGCGGCAATTTCAGCCATTACCAGCGGCTGGGCGATGCGGCGATCAAGGTGCTCGACGATTTTACGCCTGTAGTCGAGCGCATTTCCATCGACGAGGCGTTTGCCGACGTCGCCGGCTGCACGCATCTGTTCGGCTCGCCGCAGGAGATCGCGACAACCATCCGCCGCCGCGTGCGGGCCGAACTCGGCCTGCCGATCTCGATCGGCGTGGCGCGCACCAAGCATCTGGCCAAGATCGCCTCGCAGGTCGCCAAACCCGACGGGCTGGTGGTCGTCGAACCCGGCACGGAACTCGCCTTCCTGCATGATCTGCCGGTCGGACTGATGTGGGGCGTCGGCCCGGCGACCAGGGCGCGGCTGGCCGAGATCGGCGTCGAGACCATCGGTCAACTGGCCAGGACGCATCGCGGCGCGCTGACGCGCCTGCTCGGTCCCGCCGCCGGCGAAAAGCTCGCCGCCCTGTCCTGGAACCGCGACCCGCGAAAGCTGGAGACGAAGCGCCGCGCGCATTCGGCCGGCGCCCAATCGGCGCTTGGCCAGAAGCCGGCTGTGGCACGGGTCATCGTGCCGACACTGCTGCATCTGGCCGACCGCGTCGCCAGTCGGCTGCGCGCCAAGGCAAGGCCCGGCCGCACGGTGACGGTACGCGTGCGCTTTGCCGATCTCAGAGCCGTCACCCGCTCGATCACGCTTGACCAGCCGATCTCGGCAACCGCGATGCTGGCCGAGATCGCCGGCGATCTGGTGCGCGGCGTGCTTGCCGACAATCCACAGGAGAAAACGATCTCGCTGCTGGCGATCTCGGTCTCGCATCTCGAGGAAAGCCTCGAGTTGCAGCTCCACCTGCCGCTTGGCCTCGCCGACGAGAGGCGCCGGCCCGGCACGAAGAAGGGCCTAGCACGCTTCGACGCCGACCGCGCCATCGACAAGATCCGCGAGCGCTTCGGCAAACAGGCGGTCGGCTACGGCACCGTGGCACTGGAGGCGGCGCGCTCGGTTCCCGACGAATTCAGGGAGTTGGCGGAGAAGGAGCTGTGAAGCCGGGGGCTACTCCATCTCTTCGCCGTCCCAGTACCGCCTCACCGCTCCCATGTCGAAAATGCCGTCGCGCCGGCGCAAGGCGTCGACCGCCATCTTGTTGGAATCTGGATAGACGCAGACCTCGTTGGGATTTTTCTCGCCGATCATCAGGTAACGGCACGGCCCCGTGCCGCTGTTGAGGAAGGAATGCCCGACCGCCAGGCCGGCTGGAAAGCAGACGTAGTCGCCGGTTTTCATTTCGTGGCGCTCCTCGCCAAGCAGCAGCGTCACCTCCCCTTCCAGGATCAGCGCATGCTCTTCTTCGAGCATATGGTAATGCCGGGGCGCCAGGCGCATGCCGGGCGCCGGCGCTTCGATCAGCATGCCGACATGATAGTCGGAGCGTCCCAGCGCGGCATAAGTCAGGTGCCTGGACCGGCCGCCGAACCGCGGGCCTTCGCCTTCGACCTTCCATTCGACAGCATCGCTGGCGATCGGCGGGATCGGCGCGGCCGGGGGTTTGGTGACACCGGCCGTCACATCCGACGGCAGCGGATCGCCGGCGGCAAGGCCGGTGTTCTCGCCGTCCCAGTAAGTTCGGATGGCTGCGAGATCGAAGATCGCGCGGCGGCCCAGGGCGCGTACCAGCACCTTGTTGGAGGCGGTGTAGACGACCACTTCATTCGGGTTGCGCTCGCCGACGATGACATAGCGGCACAGTGCGTCGCTGGTATTGATCAGGCAATGCCCCGCCGCGGCACCGGCGGGAAAGCAGATGTAGTCGCCGGACTTCATGGCATAGGCCGCGCCGCCGACATACGCGGTAAGCGCCCCTTCGAGGATGAAGACATGCTCTTCCTCGAAAATATGGTAATGCGCCGGCGAGGACTGCTTGCCAGCCGGAAGCTCCTCGATTGCCACGCCGACACGGTGTTTTTCGCCAAGGGCAGCCAGCGACAAATGCCGGTAGCGCAGGCCGAAGCGTGGCACATCGGACCATTCCGTCCACGGCACCTCATCCGATGCGAATGGTAGCGGCGGTTTAGCTTCGTCCACCATTAGGGCCTCCTGGTCCTGTCGCCCTGCCCTCGTCGCGTGCTGCTAGAGGGTCCACGACAGAACAAAGCTGCCAGCTTCCGGCTAAACCGCCAAGCGGTGTTCGCTACGCTCCTGACAAAGCCGGACAGAAGCCACTCGCTTCAGCCTCGGATGGCCTTGCCCGCCTGCTGCAGCAATTCGAACGCCGCGAAGCGTTTGGCATGCCAGCCGGCCAGCGTAGCGTCGGGATGATAGACCTCGCCGAGTTCCGACATGCCGGCCATCGCCGCCGCCACATCCTTGTAGGCACCGGCGGCGACCGCGCCCAGCATCGCCGAGCCGAGCAGCACCGGTTCCGGCGAGGTCGAGGCCACCACCACCATGCCTGTGGTGTCCGCCAGCAGTTGGCGCACCAGCGGGCTTTGGCCGGCGCCGCCACTGACCACGATGGTGTCGACGGGAATGCCCTTGTCATGCTCGGCCCGCACGATCTGGCGCGCGCCGTAGCCCAGCCCGCAGACCCCGGCGACATAGAGCCCGACCAGGCTGTCGAGGCTGGTGTCGAGATCGAGCCCGGCAATCAGCGCGCGCGCGTCCGGGTCGGCGAAAGGCGCGCGGTTGCCGAGGAACTCCGGCACGACATGGATGCCGCCGACCAGGGCCGGCGTGGCCGCGGCTCCATTGCGGCTTTGCGCCTGCAGCGACAGCCAGGCGCTGAGGCTGAGCCCCTCGGCTTGCGCTTTGGCGGTCGCTTCGCCGGCTGCAGGGTGCATGCGCACCAGATGATCAATCGCAGCACCAGCTGCCGACTGGCCGCCCTCGTTCAGCCACAGGCCCGGCACCATGGCCGAGAAATACGGACCCCAGACACCGTCGACGAAGGCCGGCTCGGCGGTCGACGACATGGTGCAGGCCGAGGTGCCGAAAACATAGGCCATGCGCGACAGCACGCTGCCGAAATCGCCGCGCGCGCCGACCGTGCCGACGCCCCCGGCATGCGCGTCGATCAGTCCGGCCGCCACGGCGGTGCCGGGGTTGAGACCAAGGTCTGCTGCTGCCTGCGCGGTCAATCCGCCGCCGAGTGCGGCACCGGCCGGCACGATCTCGGTGCCGATGCGCGCGAATGCCTCGTCGGCCAGCGCGCCGAGGCCGATCTTGCGGAAATACGTCTCGTCCCAGCGGCTCTCATGCGCCAGATAGGTCCATTTGCAGGTCACCGTACAGACCGAACGGGCAAGGCTGCCGGTCGCCCGCCAGGTGAGGAAGTCGGCGAGGTCCATGAACTGCCAGGCGGCATTGAAGGTGGCGGGCAGGTTTTCGGCCAGCCACAGGAGTTTCGGCGTTTCCATCTCCGGCGAGATGATGCCGCCGACGTAGTTCAGCACCGCCTTGCCACTGCGATTGATGCGGCGCGTCTGCTCGACCGCGCGATGATCCATCCAGACGATGATGTTGCGTTCGGGATTTCTCGACGGGCCAACAGCCAACGGTACGCCGCCCTCGCCCAGCACCACCAGCGAACAGGTGGCGTCAAAGCCGATGCCGGCGATCGCCTCGGGCGCCACGCCCGATTGCGCGACCGCTTCACGCGTGGCCGCGCAAACCGCCCGCCAGATGTCGTTGCTCGACTGCTCGACCATGTCGCCGGCCTCGCGCCAGACCTCGATGTCCCGTTTGGCCGAGGCAAGCAGGGTTCCCGTGTGGTCGAACACCCCGGCCCGCGCGCTGCCGGTGCCGACGTCGATGCCGAGGAAGTGGGACATTGGGGGAAACCTTCGGTTTAGGGCAGTAGGGGAGTAGGGCAGTAAGGCAGTACGGGAATAGGGGATGGTGGCTTGGCTCGGGCCCGGGCATTGAACGGCAGAGCAATCCTACTGCCCTACTGCCCTACTGCCCTACTGCCCTACTCCCCTTAGAGATCATTGCTCTGCGGCAAAATCACCAAATCCCTTATCGTCACATTGCGCGGCCGGGTCAGCATGAACATCACGGCTTCGGCCACCTCGCGTGGCTGCATCAGGCCGCCGGCGGCGAGTTCCTCTTCGAGCTTGGCCTTCGGCCAGTCGTCGACCAGTGCCGTCACCACCGGGCCGGGCGCCACGGCGCCGACGCGCAGGCCGTGCTTGGCGACCTGCCGGCGCACCGTGTGGACGAAGGCCTGCACGGCGTGCTTGGAGGCCGTGTAGATCGGTTCCCAGACCACCGGGACCAGACCGGCGATCGAACTGGTGACGATGACGTCGCCGGTCTTGCGTTCGATCATGTGCGGCAGCACCGCCTGGATCGAACGGAAGCAGGCATTGATGTTGAGGTTGAGCATGCGGTCCCAGACGTCGGGATCGCCATTCGCCACCTCGCCGCCGACATAGGCGCCGGCATTGGCATGGAAGATGTCGAGCTGGCCGGCCTTCTCCAGGATTTGCGGCATCATGGTGGCGACGCTTGCCGGCTGCATCAGGTCGATAACCAGCGGGATCGCTTTGGGGCCGAGTTCGGTGCACAGTTTGTTCAGCGTCGCCTCGGCGCGGTCGACCAGCACCACGGTGGCGCCGGCCGCCAGCATATGCCTGGCGCATTCGAGGCCGATGCCTGACGCGGCACCGGTGACGGCGGCAACTTTTCCGGACAGTTCTTGGCTCATGTCTTGCTTCCTGTTGATGGGTTCAGGCCCGGCCATGCGAGACACGCGAGCGGCGTGCCAGCGAGTCGACGATGACCGCGATGGCAAGCACGGCGCCGGTGATCATGTACCGAAGCGACGAGGACAGATCGAGCAGCGTCAGGCCGCTGGCGATCGACTGGATGACGATGATGCCGAGCAGTGCCGAATAGGCGCTGCCCCTGCCGCCGAACAGGCTGGTGCCGCCTATGACGGCCGCCGCGATGGCGTTGAGGTTGACGTCGCCCGTGCCGGCCTGCTGGCTGGCCGAGGCAAGGCGGGCCGCCGACAGCACGCCGCCGAAAGCCGCCAGCATCGAGCACAGCACGAAGGCGCTGGAATAGATCAGCCGCACATTGATGCCGGCGCGCCGCGCCGCCTCGCGGTTGCCGCCGACCGCCGACATAGAGCGGCCCCATTTGGTCCGCGTCAGCGCGTAGTGCATCGATATGACCAGGCCGACGAACAGGCCGAACATCCACGGAATGCCGCGCGCCTGATTGAGATAGAAGACGATGAGCTCGAGAATGACCGTAATCACCACCGCGCGCGTGACGAGCCCGCCGGTCGACGGCGCCGACAGGTTCGCGGCGCGGCGGCGCGCGACGGTGCGCAGGCCGGTGATCAGCATGACGATGCCCGGCACGGCCGCCAGAGCGAACGAGACGAGTTTGGGCATCATCAGCAACTGGCCGAAATTCACCAGGTTCGAGCCGTAGGGCAGGTTGATCGAGCCGGTCGAGCCGAGGATGTAGAGCTGCAGGCCAAGCACCGCCAGCAAGCCGGCCAGCGTCGAGACGAAGCTCGGCATGCCGAGCCGGTTGAACAGCAGCGCATAGAGGGCGCCGATGAAGCCGCCGACGGCAACAGCGGCCAGAATCGCGAGCGCCACCGGCCAGCCCTGGTTGACCCACAGCGTGCCGACCATGGCCGAGGCAAAGCCGCTGATCGAACCGACCGACAGGTCGATCTCGCCGACCATCAAAACGCAGACGATGCCGAGCGCGATGACGCCGACGGTGGAGCAATCGAACAGCAGATTGACCAGATTGCTGCTCGACAGGAAGATCGGGTTGATGCTGGCGAACACCGTCCAGATGATGACCAGCCCGACAATCACTGGCAGCGAGCCGAGATCGCCCGAGCGGACCCGGTCGAAGAACCGGCGGATGGCGCCGCCAATCCCCGCCTCGTGCTTGACGCGCACATCGGCGCGGTCGAGCTGCGGCGGCACGGGGGCGGCTTCGGCTTCGCGGCTCATGGGCGTGGCTCCTGGGTCTGGTCTTGCCTGGCCTGCCTGCGCTCGGCGCGCCGCGACACCGAATTGTTCGAGGCGCCGGTGATGGCGCTGACCAGTTCCTGGTTCGAGGCATCGGGCGAGAAGATGCCGTTGTTGCGGCCAAGCCGCAGCACGACGATGCGGTCGGCGACGGCGCGCACGTCTTCCATGTTGTGGCTGATGATGACGACGCCGAGGCCGCGGTCGCGCACCCGCTCGATCAAATTGAGCACTTCCGCCGTCTGCGCCACGCCAAGCGCTGCCGTCGGCTCGTCGAGCAGGATGAGCTTGGGTTCGAGCAGCAGCGAGCGCGCGATCGCCACCGTCTGGCGCTGGCCGCCCGACAGTGAAGCGACCACTTCGCGGACACTCGGGATGCGCGCCGAAAGCTCGTTGAGCAGCGTCCAGGCGCGCACTTCCATCGCCACCTCGTCCAGCCGCAGCGGGCTGAGTTCGCGGCCAAGGAAGATGTTGGCGACGATGTCGAGGTTCTCGCACAGCGCCAGGTCCTGGAACACGGTGGCGATGCCGAGCGTCAGCGCGGCACTCGGATCGGCAAGCGTCACCGGCTTGCCGCGAAAACTGATCGTGCCTGAGCTCGGCTGATGCACGCCGGCCAGGATCTTGACCAGGGTCGATTTGCCGGCGCCATTGTCGCCGACCAGCGCCACCACTTCGCCTGCATGGACATCGAGATCGATGTCGGTGAGCGCCGAAACGGCGCCGAAATTCTTCGAAACGCCGCGCAGGCTGAGCACCAGCTCGCCTGCCGGAACCGGTTCGTCCGAGGTATCGGTCATGCCAGGAAGCCTTTCAAAACCGGTTCAAAAATTTCGCATGAGCGCTGCCTGGCCACCGCGCGGGTGGCCAGGCAGCGGAGCGGGCAAGGGTCGCGGTCAGTTCCCGATGCCCAGCTTCTTGCAGCCTTCCGCGTAACGATCGACGCAGAGCTCGGCCGCGGTGTTGATCTTCTTGTCGATGATCTCGGCCTTCAGGTTTTCCTGCGTCACAACAGCCGGCGTGAACAGCTGCGAGGGCGTATCGTACAGCGTCATCTCGGCCTTAGGCGTCTCGCCGGAAAGTAGCTTGATGGCGATGTTGGCGGCGGCCGCCGCCACGATCTCGCTCGGCTTGGAGATGGTGTTGTACTGGTCGCCGGCGATGATCAGCTGCAGTGCCGCGATCGTCGCGTCATTGCCGGTCACCGGCGGCACCGGATCGACGCCGGCCGCCTTGAAGGCCGCGATGGCGCCGCCACCGGTGCCGTCATTGGCGGCAACCACGCCGAGGATTTTCGGGCCGAAGCGGGTGATCTGGCCGCCGGCCCATTGCTGCGCCTTCGGCGGCGCCCATTCCGGCGTGTCGTATTCGGCCAGGATCTTGTAGCCGCTGTTGTCGAGGCCGGCATGGATGCCCTTCTTGATCAGGCCGGCCGCCGCGTCGGTCGGCGAACCGTTGATCTGTAAAACGCCGCCGGTGGCCGGATCGACCTTCAGCGCCTTCAGGTGCTCGACCAGCGAATCGGCGATGGCCTTGCCGATGCCTTCATTGTTGAACGAGACATAGAAGTCGGCCGGCGCTGTCGGGATTGGCCGGTCATAGGCTATGACCTTGATGCCCTGGCTCTGCGCCAGCTTGACCAGCGAGGCGGCGGCGGTCGAGTCGACGGGGTCGAGCACAATCGCCTTGGCGCCCTGCGAGATCACCGAGTTGAACTGCTGCTGCTGGCGCGAGGCGTCGGCATCGGCGTTCTGGTAGAGCACCTTGCAGCCCGGGCATAGCTTCTTCATCTCGGCGGCGAAGCCGGGATAATCATGCTGTTCGTAACGGGTCGAGGCCTGATCAGGCATCAGGAAGGCGACGGTGGCGTCGGTGACTTCGGCTGCCTTGGCGATAGCGGCGGTGCCTGCCAGCAGCGACAGCGCAAGCGCTGCCATGCCGGCGGACTTGCCAGTGGACTTCAATGAAATTGAAAGTTTGGTCATTCGGTCTTCTCCGTTTCTGGATATGTTGTAAGAAGGTCGTTGACTGCTTTGGTGGTCTGAAGACACCCATCCACCCTCGCCCCAACTGCAGGGGAACCAGGGTCCGGCGCTGGACTTTCGAGCCGCGCCGACGTCCTCCGCCGACGGAGGAATTCGAGACAAGCGTTCCCCATCGCGAACCGCTCAACGCGGCTCACGTCCGTCATGCAAAAGAAAAATCCTCCCTTGGTTCCTCCCTGGCTCCTCCGTTAAGCGGCTTTTCCCGCGTTGATGTTGTCGGCCAGCAGGCGCCTGAAGCGCGAGGGCGGCATGCCCTTCTCCGCCAGGAACTGCCGGTTGAAATTGGACAGGTTGTTGAAGCCGACCTCGTAGCAGATGTCGGTAATCGACGCCTGCTCATCGCTCATCAGGATCTGGCAGGCGAGATTGATGCGCAGCCGCTTGACATACTGCACCAGCGACATGCCGGTGTGGCGGCGAAACGAGCGCGAGAAGGCCCCGGTCGACTGGCCGGCGATGGCGGCGAGATCCGCCTCGTCGAACAGCTGCGTCAGGTTCTCCCTGATATAGGCGAGCGCCTTGTTCATGCCGGCGGTCATGTAGCCCGACGGATCGGGCCGATAGCTGGCGCTTGCCAGCAGCTGGAATTCCTGGGCGCGGCTGAGCAGGCCGGCGATCATCATAAACAGCTCGATGCGGCGCACGCCCTGCGCCTGCATCATCTCTTCCATCAATGGCGCCAGCGCCTTGCTGGTGCGGTTGGAAAACAGCACGCCGCGCCGCGACGCCTCGAGCAGAGCCGCAAGCCCCGCCAGCTCCGGCAGCACATGCATGGCATCGCCGATGAAACTTTCGGAAAACTGAATGATGCGGCCGCGCAGCGGGATCGAGCTGTCCTTGGGGATGTCGCTGACCCAATTGTGGGGCAGGTTCGGCCCCGTCAGCACCAGATTGCCCGGCTCGAACTCGCCGATGAAGTCGCCGACGAAATAGCGGCCGTTGGTGAAGATTACCTGATGCAGTTCATATTCTGGATGGAAGTGCCAGCGCACCGTATGGAAGGGGTAGCCATGCGACCACGCCTTGAAGGACTCACCGCGTCGTATCTGGACAACTTCCAGGTCCGGTTCCATGTCCGTTTCCTCCCGGGCCGGCACGGATATTTGCCGCGTTCGGCCCAATTCCCTAAACCGGCCGAATTGGTTTCGGCTCTGCATTTCAAGAGCCACGGTACCGGCTCGTGACAACAGGCGCCACCACGATTCAAGACAACGGATGATACTTTTTTAACCGGAAGGGCGCGCTCAGAGGCGCTATTCGGGCAGAACAGGTCAGTCTTGCTGACGCGTTCGCTCGACTGACCAACGAGAACACTACCGCCCGAAACGGAATTCCAACGTGTCCGGTGGGCGCCTGGCCTATCGCAAGAACAGCGTGTTCAGGCGCTGTTGCAGCGCCGTCATCGTCAGTTCAGCTCGTGCGCAGCGCACCACCCGCCACCGTCGCGAGCGGCGTAACCATGTCAGGCACCAGTATGTCGTGGCGGCGCGCGAAGCTGACCAGCGTGGCCCGCACCGTCTCCGGATCGATTTCGCCAACGATGCCCGCCTTGCAAGCGTTGAGTGCGATGGCATGGGCGCCGTTGCGGCCGGCGCTCGGCCAGTCCTGCAGCAGTGCATAGGCTTCCATCACGCTGTCGATCTTCCTCGGAAAGCCCATTCCGACCAGAAGTGTGACCGGTTCCTCGAATTGCCCGCGATTCATGGCTTGTGCCTCCTCTCGATTGTTCAGGGCCTGCAGCGGGCCGAACACCGGGAAGCACGGCCCGCCGCGGATAGGTGAAGGGACTGGCCGATTTCCGTTCAGCCGCTGCCGGCGGATACCTCGGATGTTGCCGACACTTGCTGCGCTGCGAGGAACATCAGTGCCGACGCCGCGGTTCGCCGGTTCCAGCCGGCGGCTTCAGCCATGTCGAGCAGCCCTGCTAGCAGCGGCTTCAGCACGTTCCTGCATTCTGTTTCATAGGCCAGGAACTCCTTCGCTTGATGCGTAGGAGCCGGTACGGATCCGAGGCCAGCCATTGCATCCATCTTTACCTCCACTCTCTCTTCGACTGACGCCCGCTCCCCGCCAGGGGAGCGGGCGGATTGGGCCGCGACTTCAGAAGTCCATGCCGGCGCCGGCGGGCATTGCCGGGGCGGCGGCTTCCTTCTTCGGCTTCTCGGCCACCATCGCCTCCGTGGTCACCAGCAGGCCGGCGACCGATGCCGCGTCCTGGAGGGCGGTGCGCACCACCTTGGCCGGGTCGATAACGCCCTGGCCGAAGAGATCGCCGAATTCATTGGTCTGGGCGTTCCAGCCCCAGCCGAATTCGCTTTTCTCGCGCAGCTTGCCGACAATGATCGAGCCTTCGGCGCCGGCATTCTCGGCGATCTGCCGGACCGGCGTTTCGATGGCACGGCGCACGATGTCGACACCTGTCCTCTGGTCCGAATTGTCGGTCTGCACGGTATCGAGCGCCTTGGCCGCCCGCAGCAAGGCGACGCCGCCGCCGGGCAGCACGCCCTCCTCGACGGCCGCGCGGGTTGCATGCAGTGCGTCGTCGACACGGTCCTTGCGCTCCTTGACCTCGACCTCGGTCGAGCCACCGACCCGGATCACCGCAACGCCGCCTGCGAGCTTGGCCAGCCGCTCCTGCAGCTTTTCGCGGTCATAGTCGGAGGTGGTCTCCTCGATCTGCGCCTTGATCTGTGCGACACGGCCCTGGATCTCTTCCTTGCGGCCGACACCATCGACGATGGTGGTGTTTTCCTTCTCGATCACCACCTTCTTGGCGCGGCCCAGCATCTGCAGCGTTACGTTTTCCAGTTTGATGCCGAGATCTTCCGAGATCGCGGTGCCGCCGGTGAGAATGGCGATGTCCTCCAGCATGGCCTTGCGGCGGTCGCCGAAGCCCGGCGCCTTGACGGCCGCGACCTTGAGGCCGCCGCGCAGCTTGTTGACGACCAGCGTGGCAAGCGCCTCGCCCTCCACATCCTCGGCGATGATCAGGAGCGGCTTGCCAGACTGCACCACGGCTTCGAGCACGGGCAGCATCGCTTGCAGATTGGAGAGCTTCTTCTCGTGGATCAGTACATAGGGCTCGTCGAGCTCCACCCGCATCTTGTCCTGGTTGGTGATGAAATAGGGCGAGAGGTAGCCGCGATCGAACTGCATGCCTTCCACGACTTCGAGTTCGGTCTCGGCGGTCTTGGCCTCCTCCACCGTGATGACGCCTTCATTGCCGACCTTCTCCATCGCCTCAGCGAGGAAGCGGCCGATTTCGGCATCGCCATTGGCGGAGATGGTGCCGACCTGCGCGATCTCGTCGTTTCGAGTGACCTTGCGGGCATTGGTCTTCAGTTCGGCGACCACCGCATCGACCGCCTTGTCGATGCCGCGCTTCAGATCCATCGGGTTCATACCCGAGGCAACCGCCTTGGCCCCTTCCCTGACGATCGCCTGTGCAAGCACCGTTGCGGTCGTCGTGCCGTCGCCCGCAAGGTCGTTGGTCTTGGACGCCACCTCACGCACCATCTGGGCGCCCATGTTCTCGAACTTGTCCTCCAGTTCGATCTCCTTGGCGACGGTGACGCCGTCCTTGGTGATGCGCGGCGCGCCGAACGACTTGTCGATGACCACATTGCGCCCCTTGGGACCGAGCGTCACCTTCACCGCATTGGCAAGGATGTCGACGCCGCGCAGCATCTTCTCGCGCGCTTCGGTATGGAATTTCACTTCTTTGGCAGCCATTGGATCACTCCTTTATCTAGGCAGCATTCGTTGACTGGTTGGATACAAGAAGCCGTCAGGCGGCCTTCTTCACTTCGGCGATCTCATCGATGATCCCCATCACGTCGCTCTCCTTCATGATGAGCAGGTCCTCGCCGTCGAGTTTGATCTCGGTGCCGGACCATTTGCCGAACAGGATGCGGTCGCCGACCTTGACATCGAGTTCGACAAGCTTGCCGCTGTCGTCGCGGGCGCCGGGACCGACGGCGAGCACCTCGCCTTCCTGCGGTTTTTCCTTTGCGGTATCGGGGATGATGATGCCGCCGGAGGTCTTCTCCTCGGCTTCAAGGCGGCGGACCAGAATACGGTCATGCAATGGACGGAACGCCATGTCGTTCTCCTCGTGGACAAACAGGTTTTGAGGTTCCTCCGCACCGAACCGGCAATATCGGACCGGTGCGGAACGCCGCGACCCTTCGTCAGGCATCGCGGCGCATATCGAGCTAGTTTTGCCGTTTTTCGGTTTCAAGAGACCAGCGCAAAAATTTTTATATTCGACAAGAAAGAGCGCCAAGGCACTGTTATGGCGTGGCTATTTTCGGAACCCGCGAGCTTCTCGCGGCGTTGTTTGAAGAGGGTCGACAGAACCGATCGGCCCGGCCCGGCATTGGGCGGGTTCGACACAAATGCCCGCCGGCTGGATGCCTCAGCGGAGAAGGAGAAAGACATGGCCGATATGGTCAGCAACGAATTCCGCCTGCAAATGGAAGGTTATGGCCTGACGACGGCCGAAATCCACTATTACCTGCCCGATCATCCAAGCCTGCTTCAGCTCTATGTCTGGCAGGACTATGATCTCGCTCCGGCCTTTCCCGAACTCAAGGGTTTTCTCCAATATTGGGAGCGCGAACTCGATGGTCCGCTCCATTCGGTTCGCGTTGCTCATCACCGGCTCATCCAGCCTTCGGAATGGCGGGCCGTCGAGGGCATAATCACGGTCCACTAGCGTCTTTGCGACGGCCTCCGCTACGTAGGGGTCACGACATTGGGGCAGGCTCCCGCCGGCCCCACGCAGCGCGAAGCCAACAACCTCCACTCCAAGATTTCCAATTTCCGTATTGTAAAACGATCGCGCCGCGCTAGCCTGAAATCAGATGCGAGGCGGGGAAGAGGAATGGAGCTCCAACTCAACGGCAAGGTGGCGCTGGTCACCGGCTCGACGCAAGGCATTGGCCGCGCCATCGCCGAGACGCTGGCGCGCTGCGGCGCCGGCGGCCTGCTCGTCACCGGGCGCGAGAAGACGCGCGGCGATGCCGTTGCGGAAGAGCTTTCGCTGCTCGGCACGCCGACGGTTTTCGTCGCCGCCGACCTCGCCGACCCGGCAGCCCCTGCCCTTTTGGCGCAAGCCTGCATCGAGCGCTTCGGCCGCATCGATGCGCTGGTCAACGCCGCAGGACTGACCGACCGGGCCTCCTTCGTCGATGCCGATCTCGACGGCTGGGCCTCGCTGTTCGCGGTCAACGCGCGGGCGCCGTTCTTCCTCATGCAGGCGGCCATCGCCGACATGAAGAAGCGCGGAGAGCGCGGCGCCATCGTCAACATCCTGTCGATCAACGCCCATTGCGGCTCGCCGGAGCTCGCCGTCTATTCCGCCAGCAAGGGCGCGCTGGCCACGCTGACCAAAAACGCCGCCAACGCCCATCGCTTCGATCGCATCCGCGTCAACGGCATCAATGTCGGCTGGACCGACACGCCGGCCGAACGCGTCATGCAAGCCGACACGCTGGGCAACGGGCCGGGCTGGCTCGATGCCGCCAACGCCTCGCAAGCCTTCGGCCGCCTGTTCTCGACCAGCGATATCGCCAACCTCGCCGTCTTCCTGCTTTCGGATTCTGCCGGGCCGATGACCGGCACGCTCGTCGATCAGGAACAGTGGGTGATTGGGGCGAACCGGTGAGCGCCATCGAAACGCAAGCGCCTGCATGACGCATCTCGCCGTCGGCGATTTCACGGTTGCCATCAGAAATTTGTCGCGATGACGGTGACTGAAAAAGCCTATCGCATCATTCGCTCAAAGCACCCGCGCCGCCTCACAGCGCCAGGCTTCCCTGCTCCACCTCCTCGGCATTCGGATCTCCCGGTGCGGTGGCCCAGGCCAATTCGACCAGTGTCACGGTGCGCCGGCCTGTCCCGTCGAGCTGGCAGACGATGAGGCCCTGCTCCTCGATATAGGTCAACAGGCGCCGGGCGCGGCGCAGCGAGTGCGAGCCGTAGGCGCGGGCGATCGCGGCGTCGCTCGGGCAAGGCCAGCCCTCCTTCGCCGCGCGGGCAATCATCATGAACACGCCCTGCATGTCGTCGGGCAGCAGCGACGCGCGGACGGAAACGTCCCGCCATGCGTCGTCCTGCGTCGTCTCTGACCCAAGGCCGGCCCGGGCGCGCGTCAGCATGCGGCGGAACTCCGGCAGGTCGGGCACGACCGAGGCCAGGCCTTCGATGCGGCAGCGGACCACGAACTCCTGATAGAGTACCCCGATTACGCGAAAACCGGCGTCGGGCTGCGCCAGGATGGCGCGCAGCACGCGGTCCACGCGCTCGCGGCGCTCGGCCAGATCCTCGGCGCTGACTTGCGGCTCCGCCGGTTCGGGGCGGATTTCCAAGGCCGCCGACTTCGCCGCCATCAACTGGTCGAGCAGGTCCGGCGACGCCGGGCGGCGCGGCGTGCGCACCGTTTCGGGCGGCGGCGCCGCCAGGATGATCGCGCGTGCATCCTCGAGTGCTGCTTCCGGCATCGCCATCAGCCGCGGCGTTCCGTTGCGCGGGCTCGTATCCGTCGGGCCGATGCGCAGGCCCAGCGGACGGCGCGACAGCGCCGGGCCGAGCGCCATGAACTGCCCGCGTTCCAGATCGCGAAACGCCTCCGCCTGGCGCCGCTCCATGCCCAGAAGGTCGGCGGCACGCGCCATGTCGATATCGAGGAAGGTGCGGCCCATGAGGAAGTTGGACGCCTCGGCGGCGACGTTCTTGGCGAGCTTTGCCAGCCGCTGGGTGGCGATGATGCCGGCCAGCCCGCGCTTTCGGCCACGGCACATCAAATTGGTCATCGCGCCGAGCGAGAGCTTTCGCGCCTCGTCGGAAACCTCGCCGGCCACCGCCGGCGCGAACAGCTGCGCCTCGTCCACCACCACCAGCATCGGGTACCAGTGGTCACGGGCGACCTCGAACAGCCCGCCGAGGAAGGCGGCGGCACGCCGCATCTGGTTCTCGGCGTCGAGCCCTTCGAGATTGAGCACGGTGGAGACGCGATGCATGCGCGCCCGCTCGCCTGCCGCCTGCAGGCCGCGCTCGGTATGCTGCTCGGCATCGATCACCAGATGGCCGTAACGGTCGCCCAGCGAAACGAAGTCGCCCTCGGGATCGATGATGGTCTGCTGCACCCAGGGCGCGCTCTGCTCCAGCAGGCGCCGCAGCAGATGCGACTTGCCGGAGCCCGAATTGCCCTGCACCAAAAGGCGCGTCGCGAGCAGTTCCTCGAGATCCAGCTTCGCCGGGGCGCCTGCGGTCGTCTGTCCCATCTCGATCGCAACGGTCATCTCGACTCAGGCGCTCCTTTCGCAGACGGGCTTATCAACTGGGTCACGGCCCGTCGAGCGTGCATGACCGCCCGCGGCGTGTTGCGCACAACTGTGCAGGCACCGTCTGGAGGGGTCATCAGCCGATGCCTGGCGCAAACTTTGGGTTGACCCCTTCGGACCACGAGGCGACACTCCTCCCAACGCTACGAGTGCGAGGAGGAATGCGATGGACGAGCCCGAACGGTGGCGCCACATGTCGACGGCGCCGAAGGACGGCAGCCGCATCCTGGTCACTGTGCGTCCGTCCGAGCAGGGACCGGCGGAAGTCGACCTTGCCTATTGGTCGCGTGCCGACCAGTTCGCCTCGGAAGGCTGGCGCGCGTCGGACTCTTCGCCCGGGCGCGTCATCGAATACGCCGACCCGGAACTGAAATGCTGGATGCCGCTGCCCACCGCCAACCTCAGCCGCGCGTCGATGCCGGCGCCCTGGGAAGGCGAAGACGCCCAGCAGTTGGATGGGTCCGGGATTTGAGGGGCGCAAGAAATTGGCGAAAGCCGCAAAGCTGCCAATCTCCCCCCTCGTGGGGGAGATTAGCAGTTTCGTTGCCAGCTCGTTAAAACTTGCCTCTCAGAACAGGAACGCGGCCGTGGCGGGGTTGGGTCCGTTGCGGCCCTCGGGCGAATCCATGCCGCGGATCGTCTGCAGGTCCTGCGCATCCAGTTCGAAATCGAAGACATCGAAATTGGCGGCGATGCGATCCCTGCGGATCGACTTTGGAATGACGATCAGCCCCTCCTGGAGATGCCAGCGGATGATCGCCTGTGCGACGGACTTGCCATGTTTTTTGGCGATGCCTGCAATGGTCGGATCGCCGAGCAGCCGGCCGCTGCCCAGAGGGCTCCAGCTTTCGATACGGATGTCGTGCTTGGCATGAAAGTCCCTGACACCGCGCTGCTGGAACTGGGGATGCAGCTCGATCTGGTTGACGACGGGCGTCACGCCGGTCTCGCCGATGATCCGCTCCAGATGGTCCTGGTTGAAGTTCGAAACGCCGATCGACTTGATGCGGCCGGCCTGCCGGAGTTCGACCAGCGTCTTCCAGGCCTCGACATATTTGTCCTGGCTGGGCACAGGCCAGTGGATCAGGAACAGGTCGATCTGTTCGACGCCGAGCTTCTCCATCGTCTCGTCGAAGGCCCGCAGCGCGGCATCGCGCTGATGCGCGCCGTTGCGCAGTTTCGAGGTGATGAACAGCTCAGCCCGCGGCACGCCGGCACTGCGGATCGCCTCTCCGACCCCTTCCTCGTTCTGATAGCCTTCGGCGGTGTCGATCAGGCGATAGCCGGCCTCGATGCCCCAACCCACCACGTCGGCGGTGATGTCCTGGTCGACCTGCCACACACCGAGGCCGAGTTGGGGAATGGCGGAGCCGTCGTTCAATGCAATCTGTTCGGGCATGGTGGGCTGTTCAGGCATGAGGGATCCTTTGCAAAGCTGGGCCGGGCGTCCGCCCGGCGCACAGCCTATCTAGGTCCGACAAGGGGCAACGGCCAGCCGACAGCGGACAAATTGCCGTGTGAAGTGCGCCTGCAAGTGTGACTTCGGCGTCGGCCGCATCCTCACCGCGGCCGGCGCACCGCCCGCACCACCCCGGCGGATGTGCTGCCGCAATAAAGGCGGTCGCCGCCATCGGATTCCAGCCCCGACACACCCATCCCGGCCGGCATGTCGAGCTTCTCCAGAACCTTGCCTGATTTCGGGTCGACGCGGCGCAGGTCGCTCTGGTCGCCTTCCCAGGTGGCGTGCCACAGCTCGCCCTCGACCCATGTCACCCCGGTGACGAAGCGGTTGGATTCGATGGTGCGCAGGATCGCACCGGTTTCCGGGTCGACCTGGTGGATCTTGCGTTCGCGGTATTGTCCCACCCAGAGCGTTCCTTCGGCCCAGGTCAGCCCGGAATCGCCGCCACCACCGGGCGCCGGAATGGTCGCCAGCACCTGGCCGGTATCAGGGTCGATCTTCTGTATCAGGTCGTTGGCAAGCTGGAAGAAATGCTGGCCGTCCCAGGCGGTGCCGGCATGCGCCGCGACATCGATCGAGCGCAGGTTCTGCCCGCTCTCCGGATCGAAGGCGTTCAGCTTCTCGCCCGAGGCAAACCAGACATTGCTGCCGTCAAAGCTCACCCCATGCACCCTCTCCACATCGGCAAAGGGTCCGTATTCGCGCAGGATTTCGGCCGTTGACTGTTTCATGTCCTTGTCCTCATTGAGATCCGATGTCACTTCCTAACCGTTCGGCAGCGGGGCCGGGAGTAACAAGGTGGTCGTGAATCCCACCAGTGGAGGCGTCATCCAGCGGCGCGCCCGGCCGTGACCGAAAAACTGCACCTTGCCGGCCTCGCCAAGCTGCTCCAACGCCCGCTGCACGCTGCGCTGCCCGGTGCCAAGCGCCAGCGCCAACGCCGAACTCGCCCAGGATTCACCGTCGGCAAGGAAAGCCAGCACCGCCGCGTGCCGCTCCTCGATCGGCCGCGCCAGCACCAGCACCTCGCGTGCGTGGCGCGGCGCCAGCGCAAAGCCCTGGCTGGTGGCGCCGATGTCGGCCAGGCTCCGCAATTCGGTGCGCAGCCGACCGATCTCGACCCGCAGCCGCGCCCGATGCGATTCATCGGCGTGCCTGCCGCCGAAGGCTTGCGCGATCAGCGTCGCCCTGGACACATCGCCTGGCCACGCTTCGGCGAGCGTACGGGCCAGCGCGAACAGAACCGGGCGCGTGGCCAGCGAGACCGTTTTCTCCTGTTGGCGCACGACATATCGGAAATTATCGACCAGCAGCGCCGGCGACGCCTGCAACGCCTCGACGTCCTCAAGCAGCAACGGGCGCTGCTCGCCAGCCGCGATCAGCCGCGCCGCCGGCGTGTCCAGCGCCAGGAATGCACGGTCGACCTCAGCGATGAGCCCCGAAATGCCGGCCTGGCGGGCGGCGTGGCGTGCCCACTCCAACGCCCTGCGCGCCGGCTTCGTCTTGAGGCGCCGCATTGCGATGCCGGCGACGGCAAGTTCGTGGGCGGCGCGCGAGGCCGGCGGAAGCGGTGCCGGGTCGAGCCCTGCCAGCACGTCTTCGGCCTCGTCGAGACGGCCGATCAATAGCAGGCGCCGCACCTTGAGGTGGCCGGCATGCGCTGCGTTCAGCCGGTCGCCACGCTTTTCCAGCGTCGCCCGCGCCGCATCCAAAGCCTTGGCCGGCCAGCCGAGATCCCGCGAGACCAGCGCGATCTCGGCCTCGGCAACGACGCATCTGGCACGCGCTACCGCCTCTTTCGGGCCGAAGCCGCGCGCGGCACGCCGCAGCAGCGCCTTGGCGCGATCGAGATCGCCGAGCTGCGCCATGGCAATGCCGCGCAGCGCCAGCGCCGGCGGGTCTTCGCGCAAGGCGACGCGATCCAGCGCGCCGAGCGGGTCGCCTCCGGCCAGTGCCAGCGCAGCCGCGGTGATCAGCGAATCCATTCAAATCCCGTCACACTTGTAACTCCCACCCTTGTGCGTCGCCGCCCTAACTTAAATCCGTACCGTCAACCGGCAAGCCGCATCGGCAACTATCGGCAACGCGCGGCACGCCAAGGGAGAACCGACAATGCCAACCGACACTCCTCTCCACCCGGCCGAAGGCACCGTGAGGATGCGCCACCCCTGCTGCGACGGGCCGGCTCCTGCAAATCCCGTCACACTTGTAACTCCCACCCTCCCGCTTCACCGCCCTATTCTGGCTGACAGCAAGCGACAACCGACTGGCAAAGGAGACGACCAATGACCAAGCACATCGCAATGAAGACCCCGCCCATCGTTTCGAGGCAGGACTGGGAAGCCGCCCGCGAACAGATGCTGGTGAAGGAAAAGGCAACACTGCGCGCCAAGGACGCATTGGCCGCCGAGCGCCGGCGCATGCCGTGGATGGAAGTCGACAAGGCCTATGTGTTCGAGGGACCGAACGGCAGAGCGAGCCTGCTCGATCTGTTCGAAGGCCGCCGCCAGCTGATCGTCTATCGCGCCTTCTTCGAGCCCGGCGTGCATGGCTGGCCCGATCACGCCTGCCGCGGCTGTTCGCTGGGCGCCGACCAGGTCGGCCACCTCGCCCATCTCAACGCCCGCAACACCACGCTTGCCTACGCTTCGCGTGCCCCGCAGGCCGACATTGCGCGGCTGAAGCAGCGGATGGGCTGGCAGATGCCCTGGTACACAATCACTGACAGTTTCGACAAGGACTTCGGTGTCGACGAATGGCACGGCCACAACGTCTTCATCCGTGACGGCGATCGCATCTTCCGCACCTACTTGATTAACAGCCGCGGCGACGAAGCGATGGGCACCGTCTGGAGCTATCTCGACGCGACGCCGCTCGGCCGCCAGGAAATCTGGGAGGATTCGCCCGAAGGCTATCCGCAGACTCCACTCTACTCCTGGTGGAACTGGCACGACAATTACGACGCCGGGGCCGACAAGAAATGGGAAGAAGTGTCTGCTGCCGGCGAGGCCGCGTTCAGGGACAAGGGCGAGCAGTAACGGTTGTCCAGTCTGGGTTCCTCTCCCCACTCCCTGGAGAGAGGAACCTGTCGTGACTGGCATGATCATCAAGGATCAAGGCGATGAGCGATATCCACACAGGTGCCGGCGGCACGATCCCAGAAGCCACCACCCTCGGGCTGGCCGACTGGGTTTGCCTTGCCGCGGCACCGACCTTCGCCGTGATGGCGCTGCTCACCTGCATCTTCAGCGGCGATGCGGCCATGCAGTGCATGGGCACCGACGCCTCGCCCCTCACGGGCATGGCTGCGATGTATCTGCTGATGAGCGCCTTTCATCTGGCGCCCTGGCTGCGGGTGATCTCCGGCCGGCAGGCCCGCTAGGCCCTTCCAATTCTAGACACCCCACACATCGGAGAAGACAATGAGACTGGTCAGGCTGAGAGCGCCGGGCGGCTTGGGCAATCTCGACCTGGTCGAGGAAGATCCGCCCCAGCCAGGGCCGGGCGAGGTGCTGGTCAGGATCCGGGCCTGCGCGCTGAACATGCGCGACGACTTTGCCGTGCAAGGCAAGATGCCTCTCGCCGACGGCCGCGTTCCGCTCTCCGACGGCGCCGGCGAAGTGATTGCCCTCGGCGACGGTGTCGATGCACTCAGGCCCGGAGACAGCGTCGTCAGCGTCTTCTATCCCTGGTGGCTGGGCGGTAACATGACGCCCTGCACCCGGCGCGATATTCCGGGAGACAGTTTCGACGGCTTCGCCAGCGAGTATGTCTGCATGCCGGCGCACGCTTTCACCAGGGCACCGGCAGGCTATACGCATGTCGAGGCGGCGTCGCTCACCTGCACGGGCGTTACTGCCTGGCGCGGCCTGGTTGTGTGCGGCAAGGTGAAGCCGGGCGACGCAGTGCTGGTCCTCGGCTCGGGCAGTGTATCGTTGTTCGCGTTGCAATTCGCCAAGGCCGCTGGCGCCCGGGTCATCGCCACCTCATCCGACGAGCAGAAGCTGGAAAGGCTCAAGCGCCTCGGAGCCGACGCCGTCATCAACTACAAGTCCGTCCCGGACTGGGGCCGCAAGGCCAAGGATCTGACGGGCGGGCGCGGCGTCGATCACGTGATCGAGGTCGGCGGACCCGCCACGCTGGCGCAGTCGATTGTCGCCTGCCGCACGGGCGGTCACATCGCGCTGGTCGGCGTCCTGACCGGCTTTGCGGCGGAAGTGTCTATCCCAGCCCTGTTTTCCAACCAGATCCGCATCAGCGGCATTTCCATCGGCAGCCGGGCCGACCAGGAGGATATGATCCGCGCGATAGAGTCCAACAGGCTGAAGCCCGTCATAGACCGCCACTTTCCGCTGCAGGACATCGCCACCGCCTTCGCGCATTACGAATCCCGAAAGCATTTCGGCAAGGTCTGCCTTGACGTTTGAGCGTCCTCCGCCAGCAGCACGATGAAGGGGACCGCCGGGCCGCGCCTTCGTCGTGATCCTGCCTAGGTCGCGATGTCGTTGACCGGCAGCAGGGGCTTGGGAAGGTCGCTCTCGCCGAGCCCGCTACGCAACTCGATCTCGATGTCGCGGCAAATCTGCGAGATCGGAACGTCGTTGGCATTGCCCTCGAACGGGTTGGCGCTGCTTTCGCCGACCTGGTCGAGAGACATGTAGGCCCAGCCGAGCAGCGTGCTGAACGGGATCGTCAGCCAGATCGCTATCGACCCGAGCGCGCCACCCAGTTTGCCCATATCGGCAAAGACGGGAACGACCCCGAACGGCAACAGTGTGCAGAAGATCATCACGAACATCGAACTGACGATGGCGTATTGCCGGGGATAGGGATTGTTCTTGATGCGATCGCAGCGCGCCTGCTGGTCATGGAAGTCGCGGATCAGCTTGGTCAGTTCGCCATAGATCTGAGGAGGGAGCTTTGTGTCCTTGAACAGCGCATTGACCTGGACAGATTGCAGTTCGAGCAGGGCTATCGCCGGCTGGGGCGATTTCAGGACGTCCTCGGCCTGTTCGGCGAGCAGCGGACGCAATTCGTCGCCGACCGAGCTCGCATCCTCATGGATACGGTAGCGCCGCCGGTATTCGATATTGGCGGCCCGCGCCATGGACTCCCATGGCATCGGCCGGCGCAGAGAAAAGCGCAATGCCGTCATCCAGGCGATGTGGCGATAGATGAGCTGTCTGGCCGTCGGCGCGTCGAGGAAATCCCTGCAGAAATTGGACCACAAACGGCTGCTGGCCATAATTTGCGTAAAAGCCTGCAGCGCGTCGCTGCTGCGGGTGAACACCTGCGAATTCTTGAACCCGGCGACGAGTGACACGGTGGTGCCAAGCACCAGCACCACCGACCATGGCACCGAAAACCCGGCGATGCCTGGAAGACGGTAGGCCGCCACGGCCAGACCGCTCACCACCACCATGTAGATGACGCTGCGCCGCGACCACAGCGCGAAATCGATCAGTTTGTAGGAACGGCCTACATACATCGTATCCCCTCAACTCATCGATAGGTCTGGTTTTGCACGGCCGGAATCTGGTCGCCTCATTTTGCCTTTGCAGCCCCGAACCGCAACCCGTCCATCAACAGCTTGACCAGCCGGCGCGAGCGGTCGCGCCATTCGGGGGTGTCGGGCGCTGAATAGATGCCGCCCAGCGCGTGCAGCACGTCGGAAGCGTCGACGTCGCCGCGGATGGTGCCGTCGGCCACCGCCGCCTCGACCAGGCGTCGCAAGGCTTGCGACACCCGGCCGAACGTGTCGGAAAACAGCGTCGAATTGGTGGTGAGCACAATGCGCAGGCTGGTCGCCAGGCCGCGCTTGGTGGCGATGTAGTCGACGAAGCGCTGCATCCACTGTTCCAGCGCGACATCGGACGGATGTTTTTGGGCAAGCTCGCCGGCGGCCGCGCACAGCGCCTCCACCTCACGACGATAGACCACCTCGACCAGATGCTCGCGCGTCGGGAAATGCCGGTAGAGCGTGCCGATGCCGACGCCGGCGCGGCGCGCGATCTCCTCCAGCGAGCCATCGATGCCGCGCTCGGCAAAGACTGACACCGCCACCTCGACCAGCCGGTCGCGGTTGCGCCGCGCATCGGCGCGCAGCGGCTTTGCCTCTACGGCCTCGGCCTTCTGTTCAGCAATGGCGGACGGCTCGCTGGCCAATTTTTTCTCCACATCGTGTCAGGGGGCTTGAACCCGGCAGGGTCAGCCACCACGTAATAAACGGAGGCGCCTCCGTTTTAGTGGAGCACCTTTATCATATAATCAGGGGAACCGGTATGTCACGTCTTTCGAACACGCAAGCCGACATCTCCCCTGCCCGCCTGCCTCGCGGGAGATCCGCCATCTCCGCTTTCGCCGTCAAGACCTGACCCAACGGTTACCTTGCCCTTCTGCGGCAAGGCACCAGTTCAATCCCATCCGCGTCAAGCAACTGGAGCCAGACGCCCATGACCAGCCTTCCCATTACCCTCACCATCAATGGCCACCGACACCAACTGGAGGTCGATCCACGCGTAACCCTGCTCGACCTGCTGCGCGAGCGGCTCGATCTCACCGGCACCAAGAAGGGCTGCGACCGCGGCCAATGCGGCGCCTGCACGGTGCTGGTCGACGGCAAGCGCATCAACTCATGCCTGGCGCTGGCGGTCAGCCATGACGGCGCCCAGGTCTTGACCATCGAAGGCGTCGCCAACGGCGAGGAACTGCATCCGGTGCAGGCCGCCTTCATCGCCCATGACGGCTTCCAGTGCGGGTTCTGCACACCCGGCCAGATCATGAGCACGCTCGGCCTGATCGCCGAGGGCCAGGCCGGCGACGACCCCGAACGCATCCGCGAGGGGCTGAGCGGCAACATATGCCGCTGCGCGGCCTATGGCGGCATCGTCGAGGCCGTCCTGGAAGCCCAGCAACAGCTTGTCAAAGCCGACCGGAGGACCGCGGCATGAGAGACTTCGACTACATCAGGCCCGCCACCATCCCCGACGCCATCGCCGCGGCAGCCGAGCCGGGCTCGGCCTATCTCGCCGGCGGCACCAATCTGCTCGACCTGATGAAAGGCGGCATCACCAGTCCCGAGCGTATCGTCGACATCTCCCGGCTGCCGGAACTCAACCGCATCGAACGGCTGGACGATGGTGGCCTGCGCATCGGTGCGCTGGTGCGTAACGCCGACCTTGCCTACGATCCGGCGTTCGCCAAATCCTATCCGGCGGTGGCCGAGGCGCTGCTGTCGGGCGCTTCGGCGCAGCTTCGCAACGCCGCCACCGTCGGCGGCAATCTGTTGCAGCGCACGCGCTGCAGCTATTTCTACGACACAGCCAGCGCCTGCAACAGGCGCCAGCCAGGCACCGGCTGCGACGCGCTGGAAGGCGAAAACCGCCTGCACGCCGTGCTCGGCTGGAGCGACGCCTGCATCGCCACCCACCCGTCGGATTTCTGCGTGCCGCTGGTGGCGCTCGACGCCGTGGTCGAGATCGAAGGCAAGAAGGGCCGGCGCCATGTTTCGCTGGAGGAATTTCACCGGCTTCCCGGCGAAACGCCGCAGCGGGAGAATGCGCTGGAGCCTGGCGACCTGATCGTGGCGGTGCGCCTGCCGGCGGAGGCTGCCTCCTTCTCCGCCAATGCCCGTTACCTCAAAGTCCGCGAGCGCACCTCCTATGCCTTTGCCGTCGTATCGGCCGCAGCAGCGCTTGTCGTCGACGGCGGCAAGATCCGCGCCGCAAGGCTGGCGCTGGGCGGCGTCGCGGCCAAGCCGTGGCGGGCACGCTCGGCGGAAGCCGTCCTGCTTGGCGCGGACGCCAGCGAGGCGACCTTCGCCAGCGCCGCGGACGCTGCCTTGGCCGATGCCAGCCCTTCCGGCGACAATGCCTTCAAGATCGAGCTTGCCCGCCGCATCGTGATCAGGGCGCTGATCTCTGCGCTTTCGGGAACGCCCGAGCGTCTGCCGGCCCTTCCTGCCTCCCCGTTCTCGAACATTCCTGGAGCGCGCCATGACGCTTGAACTCAGCCTCAACCAGCAACCCGCCCATGCCCGGCAAGGCTCCAGCATCGGCCAGCCGCTGACCCGCCGCGACGGCTTTCTGAAAGTCACCGGAGCCGCGCGCTATGCCGCCGACAACCATCCGCCCGGCATGCTCTACGCCGTGCTCGCTGTCTCTAGCATCGCGCGCGGCCGCGTCGCTGCGCTGGATGTCGAGGCGGCCAAGGCACACAAGGGCGTGGTCGAGGTGATGACGCCCAAGAACCGGCCAGCGCTCGCCGCCGATCCGGACGCCAAGGACCATCCCTTCATGTTCCGGCTCGACCTCTTGCAGAACGACCAGGTCCGCTACCCCAATCAGAGCATCGCCGTGGTGATCGCCGAGACGCTGGAGGCGGCGACCGAGGGGGCGGCGCTGCTGTCGCCGCGCTATGAAGTGATGCCGGCGCGCGTTGGCCTCGACGGCGCCGAAAGTATCGTCCCGCGTGCTGTCGGCGTCGGCGGTCCGGCCGTGCAGCACAAGGGCGATGTCGAGGCCGGCCTCAAATCGGCAAAGACGCGGATCGAAGCCACCTACGAGACGCCGGCCCAGTACCACAACGCCATGGAGCCGCATGCGATCGTCGTCGCCTGGGAAGGCGACACACTGTCGATCGACACACCGAGCCAGGGCCTTGCCATGGCGCAGGGCCGCATCGCCGGCCTGTTCGGCATCGCGCCGGAGAACATCCACATCCGCAGCCCGTTCCTGGGTGGCGGCTTCGGTTCGAAAGGCATGATCTCCGGGCCGCAGGTGCTCGGCATCCTGGCGGCGCGTCTCGTCGGCCGTCCGGTCAAGCTGGTGCTGCGGCGTGAGCAGATGTACGGGCCGGTCGGCCACCGTGCGCCGACGCGCCAGACGCTGCGCATGGGCATGGATGGCGAAGGGCGGCTGACGGCACTCGACCATCACGCCAAGACCGCGTCGAGCACGTTCGACGATTTCTTCGAACCGGCGGCGGATGCCTCGCACACACTCTATGCCAGCCCGGCCATCGCCACCTCGCACGATGCGGTGCGGCTCGATACCGGTACGCCGCTGTTCATGCGGGCGCCCGGCGAAGCCACCGGCTCGATCGCGCTGGAGAGCGCTATCGATGAGGCAGCCTACGCCTGCGGCATGGACCCGCTGGAATTCCGGCTGCGGAACTATGCCGAGGTCGAGCCGATGACCGGCAAGCCGTTTTCCTCCAAGGCGCTGCGCGAATGCTACAGGCAAGCGGCCGAGACGTTCGGCTGGGCGAGCCGCCCCATTCAGCCTCGGCTGATGCGCGACGCCGACGGTTTCCTGACCGGCTGGGGCATGGGCACGGCGACCTTCCCGGCGATCATGTTCCAGGCCGAAGCGCGGGCGGTGCTGAGAGCCGATGGCAGCGGCGTGATGGAGACCGGCGCTCAGGACATGGGGCAAGGCGCCTGGACCGCCTTCGCCCAGATCGCCGCCGACGGACTGGGACTGGATATCGACCAGGTCGATTTCAGGGCCGGCAGTTCCGATCTGCCCAATGCAGGCATTGCCGGCGGCTCCGGCCACACGGCGACGGCCGGCATGGCGATCCACAATGCGGGCGCCGCCGTCATCGCCAGGCTCGCCGATCTCGCCACCGGCGACGAGGGCTCGCCGCTCTACGGCGCCGGCAATGAAGGCGTGCTGGCGCGCGGCGGCCGCCTCTATCGGCGCGACGATGAAAGCCGCGGTGAAAGCTACGCCGAGATCCTCACGCGCGCGGGCCTCACCGAGATCGAGGGCCACGGCAAGGGCGCTCCCGACCCGGCGTCTCAGGAGGCCTATGCCAAGCACGCGCACGGCGCCGTGTTTGCCGAGGTGAAGGTCGATCCGGATTTTGGCCAGATCCGTGTCACAAGGCTGGTCGGCGCGTTCGCCGCCGGACGGGTCATCAATCCCAGGCTGGTGCGCAGCCAGTATTATGGCGGCATGATCTGGGGCGTCTCGTTCGCGCTGCATGAGGAAGCCATCACCGACCGGCGCTCTGGCCGGATCCAGAATGCCAACCTCGCCGAATATCATGTCCCGGTGAATGCCGACGTTCCATCGATCGAGGCGTTGCTGGTCCACGAGGACGACCCTCACGTCAACGCGCTCGGCATCAAGGGCGTCGGCGAAATCGGCATCACCGGCACGGCCGGCGCCGTCGCCAATGCGGTCTGGCATGCGACCGGCGTGCGGCCGCGGCGCTTTCCGGTCCGCATCGAGGACCTGCTGGGGTGAGGAGTGGTCCACCTAGCGGATGGGAAGCCAATTGCTTGGCTTCCCGAACGACGAATGGTGAAGGCCCGGTCCGCCTTCGGGCGCACCAAAAAGTCCAGTGGACCTTTTTAAGGGGCTGAACGCCCGAAGGCGGGGAGCGGCAGCGAAGGGCCGCACAGCCGGCGCCAGGTCCCCGCCGGCTGCCAAAGATGAAATCAACGACTTCGCGTCAAGCAACTGGAGCCCGACGCCCATGACCAAAACAACGATCCCAGTTCATCTCGACATCAACGGCCGTGATCACGATCTGCAACTCGAGCCGCGCGTCACGCTGCTCGATGCCTTGCGCGATCGCCTCGGCCTGACCGGAACCAAGAAGGGCTGCGACCACGGCCAGTGCGGCGCCTGCACCGTGCATATCGACGGCGAGCGCGTGCTGGCCTGCCTGACGCTGGCCGCACAAGTCGAGGGCCGCACCGTCACCACCATAGAGGGGCTTGCACGGGAGGGCGAAATGCATCCCGTGCAGGCTGCCTTCCTCGAACAGGACGCCTTCCAGTGCGGCTATTGTACGCCGGGCCAGATCATGTCGGCGGTCGCCTGCATCCGCGAAGGCCATGCCGGCTCCGACGAAGAAATCCGCGAGTATATGGCCGGCAACCTCTGCCGCTGCGGCGCCTATCCGCACATCGTCGCCGCTGTCCGCCAGGCAGCATTGGAGGCCGCATCATGAGGGATTTTTCGTATGTGCGCGCCAATTCGCTCGATGCGGCACGCCAGGCGGCCGCCCTGCCCGGCGCCATGCTCTTGGCCGGCGGCACCACGCTGATCGACCTCGCCAAATGCGGCGTCGCCGAGCCCGAGACGCTGGTCGACATCGCTCATCTCAAAGGGTTGGACAGGATCGAGGTGAACGAACGCGGCGCCACCATCGGCGCGCTGGCCAGGATGAGCCATGTCGCCGACCATGCCGACATCAAAAGCCGCTTTCCTGCGGTATCGGAAGCCCTGTGGCAGGCGGCTTCCGCGCAGATCCGCAACATGGCGACTATCGGCGGCAATCTGATGCAGCGCACGCGCTGCCCTTATTTCCGCGACCCGGCGAATTTCCCCGCCTGCAACAAGCGTCAGCCCGGCTCTGGCTGTTCGGCGATCGGCGGCGTTACCCGTGGCCATGCGGTGCTTGGCATCAGCGACGCGTGCATCGCCATGTATCCGGGCGACCTCGCCGTGGCGCTGGTCGCCTTCGATGCGATCGTGCATCTGGGCGAGCGCCACATCCCGGTCGACGACTTTTTCCTGCTGCCCGGCACCACGCCGGATCGGGAACATGCGATCGAACCGGGCGAGATGATCACCGGGATCGAGATCCCCGGCTCGGCCTCTGCCCGGCGTTCGACTTATCTCAAGATCCGCGACCGGCAATCCTATGAGTTTGCCGCCGCGAGCGCGGCGGTCGGCATTGAGTTCGAACCTGACGGCCGAACGATCCGCGATTTGCGCGTCGCGCTTGGCGGCGTCGCGACCAAGCCGTGGCGTGCGCGGGCCGTGGAAAACGCGCTGAAGGGCAAGGTGCTTGAGCCGGACACTGTGCGCGCCGCCAGCCTGCTCGCCGTCGAAGGCTCTGTCGACCATGGCGCCAACCATTACAAGGTCGAACTGGCGCCGCGCGTCGTCGCCCGCGCCATCCGCAAATTGGGAGAGACGGCATGACCGTTCACAACATCAGGCATGGGGATGCGTCCGACGGCGCTTTTGCCGAAGCCGTCGGCGGCCGGCTGTCGCGCATCGACGGCCCGGCCAAGATCACCGGTGCGGCGAAATACGCCGTCGAGCAGCAGCTCGAAGGCCTCGCCTACGCCGTCCTGGTCGAGAGCACGATTGCATCGGGCAAGGTGCGCGCGATCGACACCACTGCCGCCGAGGTGGCGCCCGGCGTGCTGCAGGTGCTGACGCCGGACACCATCATCAGCCTGAAAACCGCGGCGGACTGGTTCGGCACGCCGCCGCCCGACAAGCCGTATTGCCCACTCGCGCGCGACATCACCTTTTCGGGTCAGCATGTCGCCGCCGTGGTCGCCGAGACCTTCGAGCGGGCGGTCGCGGCGGCGGCACTGGTCAAGGTCAGCTATGAGGAAACGCCTGCCATCGTTGACCTCAGCGACGGCAAGGCCGGCGATGGCATCGCGATCGACGCCATGACCAAGGAGTGGGGCGACGCGCAAGGTGCGTTTGCCTCGGCGCCGGTCCGCATCTGCGCCGCCTACAACACGCCGCGCGAGTACCAGGCGCCGATGGAGCCGCATGGCCTGATCGCCCGCTGGGAGGGCGACCGGCTCACCGTGTGGGAGCCGAGCCAATGGCTGGACGGCATGGCGCGCACCTATGCCGAGTGGTTCGGTGTGCCGTTCGAGAACGTGCGGCTGGTGTCGCCCTATATTGGCGGCGGCTTCGGCTCCAAGGCGCTGGCGCTCAGCCATGGCGCGGTGGCCGCCTGTGCGGCCAAAATGCTCGGCCGGCCGGTGCGGCTGGTGATGACCCGGCCGCAGACTTTTACCGGCTATGGCGGCCGCGCGGCGACGCGCCAGACGGTGACGATCGGCGCCGACGTGCAGGGAAAGATCCAGTCGATCGTGCATCGCGGCGTCAATGAAACATCCATCGACGGCATGTGGGTCGAGCCGCTCGGATCGGTCACCTCGATCATGTACACAACGCCGAATTTCTCCTCGAAGCAGAATGTCGTACGGGTCAATTCGGTGGTGCCAGGCGCCATGCGCGCGCCGGGCGAAAACCCCTCAGCCTTCGGCATCGAAAGCGCCATCGACGAGCTTGCCTACGAGGTCGGCATCGATCCGCTGGAGATCCGGCTCCGAAACTATGCCGAGCAGGATCCACATGCCAAAAAAGCCTGGTCGACCAGGCAGTTGCGCGAGGCTTTTGCTGCAGGCGCCGAACGCTTCGGCTGGTCCAGGCGCACACCCGAACCGCGCTCGATGCGCGACGGCAACCAGTTGATCGGCTGGGGCGTCGCCGCCGGCACCTATCCGGTGCGACGCGCCTATGGCGAGGCGCTCGTGCGCATCCTGGCCGATGGTTCGGTCGAGGTCGAAAGCTCCTCGATCGACATGGGCCAGGGCACCTACACCATCCTGGCGCAGACCGCCGCCGAAACGCTCGGCGTGCGAGCTGACGACGTGGTGGTGAAGCTCGGTGACTCCCGCTTTCCGCGCGCCGGCGTCACCGGCGGTTCGCGGCTGGCCGGCGTGATGACGGGTGCGGTCTACAAGGCGGCAACCTCGGCCCTCGACCAGTTGGTGGGCCTCGCCATCAGCGATCCACGCTCGCCCTTCCACGCGCTGCAGGCCAACACGCTGGTCGTCGCCAATGGCCGTATCGCTTCGCCGCGCGGCGACGGCCCCGATGTCTCCGTCGCCGAACTGCTCAAGAGCGTCGGCCGCGACCACATCGAAGCCACCGGCGACACCATGCCGGCCAATTCGACGCCAGAGGATCGCTACAAGAACTACACCACCATCGCCATGTCGGTGCCGCACACCGAGGGCGACTATTCCCGCCACTCCTGGTGCGCGCATTTCATCGAGGTGCGCGTCGACGAGGACTTTGGCACGGTGCGTGTATCGCGTGTGGTGTCGGCGCTGGATTCGGGCCGGCTCTACAACCCGAAACTTGCCGAAAGCCAATGGAAGGGCGGCATCATCATGGGCATCGGCCAGGCGCTGCTCGAAGAAGGCATCGTCGACCGCCGCCACGGCCGCATCGTCAACAACAACCTCGCCGACTACCTCGTGCCGACCAATGCCGACATCCCCGACATCGAGGTGATCTCGGTCGGCATCCCCGACCTGCATTCCTCGGTGCTCGGCGGCAAGGGCGTTGGCGAACTGGCCATTGTCGGCGTGGCGCCGGCGATTGCCAACGCGGTGTTCCATGCGACGGGAAAGAGGATCAGGGATCTGCCGATCACGCTGGAGAAGCTGATTTAAGGGCGGTGGCCGATCTCCCCCTTGAGGGTCCCCTTGTGGGGAGGCCAGGCCGCAGCTTCGGGCGGTGGTGCTCCCTCCACACTTTCACCTTCAGCACTCGCGCAACCATCGAGGGGTAAGACCATGAGCGACATCCATTTTGGCACCGGCAAAATGCCCCCTGAAAACATTACCCCCCTCAGCATCGCCGACTGGCTGTGCCTTGCCGCGGCCATAGCCGAAACCGAGGCCCGCCACGCGATCCGAAAACCGCTGACCCGGACGACGAGCCGTGACTTCCTTATGCAGGTTTTCTGCTCCGTTGCTGCTCAAAGCCCAAATCGGCAAGACCGCGCTCCACCAAGCCCTCAAAGCCGAAAAATTAGCCACATCCACCGTCAAACCGAAATGGGTTCTTCTGGTGACGCCATGGCTAATCAGTTAACCCGACGCTACCCATCGAGGGTGCTATCATATTGATCTCGGTCGACGGACGGCGGGTATGCGATGCGCGGCCACAGGAGCGGCCGCGCATGACAGGATTATCCGCTTAAGCCGCGGTTTCGGCGCCGGCCTCGCTTTGCGCGGCATAGTGCGCAAATGTCGCCTTGAAGCGGCCGTTGACGTATTCGCCCGACGTGATCGGAGGGTACTTCGCAGGATGATCCTCATCAATGCAACTGGGAAGCACCTCGATCACGGCATCATAGTTTGGACCGAAGAAGAACGGGATCGAATAGCGTTCTTTGCCGGAACGGTTCACCGCGCGGTGGACGGTCGAGGCGAAAAGGTCATTGGTCCAACGCGCCATCTGATCTCCCACATTGACGACGAAGCAGCCGGGGACGGGATCGGCCGCAATCCACTCGCCAGTTGCATTCAGTACCTGCAAGGCTGAAATACCATCCTTCTGGGCCAGGATCGTGAAGCACTCATAGTCCGAATGCGCCCCAATGCCGATCTGGCGGTCATCGATCTCGCCAAACTGCGGTGGATAGTGGAGCACCCGCAAAGTTGCGAGCGGCTTGCCGACCAGCAGGTCGAAATATGTCTCCTCCAACCCAAGAGCCAGAGCAAAGGCATGGAGCAGGTGGCCACTCAGCGTCAGCATCTCGGCATGGTAGGCTTCCAGTGCCGTTCGGAATTCCGGCCTGCCCGCTGGCCACTGGTTGGGACCGTAGAGTACTTTGCCGGCCTTCACGTCCGGATCGTCGGCTGGCACATCCAGCGCAATATCATAGGATTCGTGCAGGTCTCCGCGCGCGGTCGGATCCGTATTCTCTTCCAATATTGCCGCATAACCGCGATTATTCTTTGACTTGGAAACGTGATTCTCCATCTTCACGTCATCGGATTCGGCGAAATACACCTCCGCCACCCCAAACGTGGCATCGATGACATCCTTCGGAACGTGATGGTTCTTGATATAGAGGAAGCCGACTTCCGTGCAGGCCTTGCGTAGTTCCTGGGCGAGCTTTCGCTTGGCCGCCTCGTTGCCTGCGAACATGGGCTCGAGATCGATGATCGGGATCTTGTCGAAGCTGACACGCTGCGGGTCGAGCCCTCCCCCTTTCATTGCACGCGCGCCATTACCGGTTTCAAGGACCTTCATTTTTCTGTTCCCTTTTCTTGCTGGCTTGCATCGAAGATTGTTTCGACGTAGTAGCGCGGCCCCGTGAAAACGAAGCCGGGCGAGAAGTAGCGGCCGCAGACATCCATGAACGCGGTCATCTTACGCGATGGGGCGTGCGGGCGCGATATGCGGATGCTGACCCGCTTTTCCGCGGACTCCCATGTGTCGAGCAACGGAATGAGGTGGCCGCGTTCACACTCGATCGTGGTGAAGAAGTGCGGTAGATAGGCAATGCCCTCGCCCGCAACGGCGAAGTACTTGATAGTCCAGTATTCGTTGGCGATCAGGTTGCTGCGCGGCAAGATACTTTCCTGCGCGGTACCTTTCTGTAGCCGCCAGTGCTGCAGGCCCGCCGAGGTGCGATAGACAATGCCCTGGTGTTCCGCCAAATCGGCGGGTTTTCGTGGCATCCCGGCACGCTCGACATAACTCTTGCTGGCAAAGAGTGCGAATTTTGCGGTGGAGAGCGTTTCGCCGACTTCGATACCTTCGTCCCATGAAATCACGGCGTCGAGCATATCGAGGCTCTCTGGCGCGTAGAGAACGTGCGGCGAAAAGAAGGTGAGTTCGATTTCCACCTTGGGGTAGAGCTTTCTGAACGCCATGAGCATCTGCGTGTAGTAGGCCGTGCCGAACTCCCCCGTGGCGCCGATCCGCAAGGTTCCCGTCACGTCGTCGCTCAGTTCCGTCACGGCGGCCCGCGCCGTATCGCAGCTTTGCAGGATCTGCCGCGCGTGCCCGAGCAGGGTTTGCCCTGCTTCCGTGAGCAACAGGACACGGCCGGAGCGCTCGAACAGAGCGACCTTCAGATCGTCTTCAAGCTGCTTGAGCCGGAGACTGAGCGTGGATTTGGGCAGGCCGTACAACTTCGCCGCGGCCGACAATGACCGCAGTTCCGCGATTTTTACAAATGATGCCAGAGCATCGGTGTTCATTTGATCGTTCACATTTCTGCACAAAGTGCCCAAAAAATGAGCATGATTATTTTTGTTGCATGAACGAACGTAATCGGCTGTTATGCACTGCACAAGAGCCAATTCGCTTTTGCCAAATCAAAAAAGACGCTCCGGCGGCAATCGTCACCGTGCAGGGAAGCTGCATGGGCGCGGCGTGCTTCCGGCTGAGAAAATCAAAGAAAAACAAGGGGAACCACGAAATGAAAGAGCGCAACACGAAGCCGTCCGACTCAGTTCGCCTGTTCGCGGCGGCGGCCACGGTTTTCGTATTCTGTGCTACGTCCGGCGCTTATGCCTTTACTCTGGAAGGGGCGCCCAAGGTCGCGTTCATCTACGCAAGTTCAGCGCAAGACGGCGGATGGAACGAAGCCCTCGAGGCCGGGCGCAAGGCCTTGGAGGAACAGCTACAGGTGCCCGTCTCGGTGACGGAGAACATACCGGAAGAGGCCACGAAGCTGCGCGCGGCGATCGATCTCTACGTCAAGCGCGGCTTCAACATCATAATCGGCACCACCTATGGCTACAGCGCCCCAATGGCCGAAGCGGCCAAAGCCTATCCGAATGTGGCGTTTCTCAGTGCTTCGGGCACGGAGAATGGGGCCAACATGGAAAGCTTCTATGCCCGCACTTACCAGGGTTGGTACCTTGCAGGCATCGCGGCAGGACAGGCGACGAAGACAAAGAAGATCGGCATCCTCGCCGGCTTTCCGGTCGGCGTGGTGAACTGGGATATCAACAGTTTTGCACTCGGGGCCCGTTCGGTCGATCCTACGATCGAAACGGTCGCGGTCTTCGCCAACTCCTGGTGGGACCCGGTGAAGGAAGGGCAGATCGCCCAGGCCATTCTCGACCAGAAGGCCGACGTGCTCGCCACGAATCTGAGCGCGACCTCGGCGCTCGACGCCGCCGAAAAGGCAGGCGTTCCTTCGATAGGCTTTCAGCTCGACATGTCGCATGCCGCGCCGCGGACGATCCAGACCTCCGTCATCTTCCGCTGGGAGAAATATCTTGTGCCGACGATCAAGGAGATCATCGACGGCAACTGGAAACCCGAGGAATACGGCGCTTTCGAAGGCCTTGAAACCGGCGTGGTCGAGCTTGCTCCTTTTGGCCCCTCGGTTTCCGAGGAGACCAAGGCAAAGGTCGAGGCAGCAAAGCAGGAGATCATCGCCGGCAAGCTTGATCCATTCCAGGGCCCTCTGAAAAAGCAAGACGGCACCATCGTTGTCGATGTCGGCGGGAAGGTCGACGATGCGGCGCTCTGGTCGATGGACTATTTCGTCGACGGTGTCATCGGCACCATGCCGGCGAAGTAATGACGACGGCGCTTCAGCAAGCGGGCGACATGCGACAACCGCTGGGCACGCCGGCGGCTCTGTTGATGCGCGGCATAGGCAAGTCGTTTGACGGCAAAGCCGCGCTCCGCGATGCGTCCTTCTGTCTCGAATGGGGGGAGGTGCATGCCATTGTCGGTGAGAACGGTGCAGGCAAGTCCACTTTGATGAACGTGGCGGCCGGCGTCTATGTAGCAGACGGGGGCGACCAATCGATCGACGGCGAAGCGATCAGTTTGCGCAGCCCGCTGGAAGCCGCCGCCGCCGGTCTCGGCATGGTCCATCAGCATTTCCGGCTGGTCGAGAGTTTTACGGTTGCCGAAAATGTTCTCCTCGGCTTCGGCCGCAAGGCTGCTGTGAAAACGCTGACCGATGCGGCGGCGATCGTTTCCGCCAAGTCGAGCGAGATCGGCCTGCCCGTCGATCCGCACAAGCTGGTAGCGAATCTTTCGATCGCCGAACGCCAGCGCGCCGAGATCATCAAGGTCATGCTTCTGGGCGCCCGAATTCTGGTCATGGACGAACCGACGGCGGTGCTGACCGACGAGGAAGCGCGCACGCTCCTCTCTTTTGCCCAACGATTGTCGAGGCAAGGTCACGCCGTGGTTCTGATCACGCACAAGTTCCGGGAGGTTGCCGCTTTCTGCGACCGGGTAACGATCATGCGGCACGGCGAGACCGTACTTGAGGGTGCGCGGGTTGCGAACGTCACCGAAGCGGAGGTGGCGCGGTTGATGGTCGGCGATGCCTTGACGGTTGCGGGCAGGCCGTTATCTCGGCCGGGTGATGTGTGTCTGAGCGTGGAAAGGCTTTCCGCACGGGCGACCGCTCACGGGCAAAGCCTGAACGATCTCGGGTTCGAGCTGCATGTAGGCGAAATCCTTGGCATCGCCGGCGTCGGCGGGAACGGGCAGGAGGAACTCGTTGCCTGCCTTCTCGGACTCGACCGTGCCGGCGCCGGCGCGATCGTACTGGATGGCCAGGACATATCCACCGCCAAGCCAGACCAGCGCCGCGAGGCCGGCTTGCGCGTCATCCCCTCCGACCGCTTTGACAGCGGGTTGATCCGGGAGCTTTCCATTGCCGACAATCTCGCGCTCACGACCGTCGCCAGCGGTAGCTTCGGCGGCCCGTTTCTCCTGAGCCGGCGGGCGATGCGCGAGAAGGCCGCCGAGGCCATCGATGCGTTCGATATCCGCGGCGCGACGCCGGAACGGCCGGCCTCTTTGCTCTCGGGAGGAAACGCGCAGAAAGTGTTGCTCGCGCGGGAGCTCGATCACGGCCTGAAGGTTCTCATAGCGCATTCCCCTTCTCGCGGGCTGGACATGAAAGCGGCCGAGTTCGTCCGATCGGCGATCCGCAGAGCTGTGGAAGCCGGCGCGGCTTGCCTTCTGATCAGCGAGGATCTCCAGGAGGTCATGTCCCTGTCCCATCGGGTGGCCGTCATGAACAGAGGAAGGATCGCCGGCTGCCGTCAGACCGGCGACGTCACGCCTGAATGGATAGGAGGCCTTTTAGCAGGCCATGCTTGACACAGCTTTCCTTGTTCGCAGGCAAAATCCCGGCTTCTTGTTGACCAGTCTCAGTTATGTTGGCGGACTGTTGGTCGGGCTGACGGTTTCGGCGGTGCTGCTCGTGCATGCGGGCGTGCCGGCAAGCGCTCTTGTGGATGAGTTCCTGATTGCAACTTTTCTGACCTCGGACGGCCTCTCCCAGACGGCGACGGCCGCTTTACCGTTGGTGCTAGTCGGCCTCGCCTCCGGCGTTGCCATGCGCGTGCGGTTTTGGAACATCGGCGTGGAGGGCCAGCTATGGCTCGGCGCGATCGCGTCAACCTGGGTGGCGCTGAACGGCAGCGGGCCTGAAGTGCTGAGGTTGCCGACGATGTTCGTTCTGGCGGCGCTTGCGGGAGCCGCCTGGATTGCGATTCCGCTTTTTCTGAAACTCAAGTGGGGCGTTAACGAGGTTATTTCGACCCTGCTGCTGGGAAGCGTCGCGTTTCTGCTCGTGCAGCATCTTCTGTTCGGGGTCTGGAGAGACCCTTCCAACAGCTTTCCCGTGACCGCCACCTTTCCCGAGGCGAGCTGGTTTCTCGTTCTGGGATGGGGGCAGTTGCATGCCGGAATCTTCCTGGTCGCCGTTATCGCATTGTCCATCTGGTTCGTCATGGAACACAGCCGGGTCGGCTTCTACGCGGATGCTGTAGGTTTCAACGCCAAGGCCGCGCTCGCCACGGGCCTGCCGGTGCTCAGCATAGCCGTGGGGCTCGTGCTGCTCTCCGGCGCTCTCTCAGGCGTTGCCGGCATGATGATCGTGGCGGGGACGGAGCACCGCCTCAACCAGTCCGTCGGCAACGGCTATCTCTTCAGCGCGATCGTGATCGCCTACCTGGCCCGCGCGAAGCCATTGTGGGTGGTCGTGATCTCTTTCGCGCTCGGCGCGGTGTTCACCGCCGGGAATGTCCTGAAGGTTTTCTACTCGATCTCCGAAGCGATGATCGTGCTGATGCAAGGCGCGGTACTGATGTCGATTTTGATGGCGCAGTTCTTCAGCTCCTATTCGCTCAAACGGCCCAAGAACTAGGAAGGGACAGTTGCATGGATTTTCTGATCGGCTGGATTGCCATCATTCCGAGCTATGCGGCACCGTTGCTGCTGGCGAGCCTCGGCCTCATTATCTGCGAAAGAGCCGGCGTTCTCAATCTTGGAGCGGAAGGGCTCATGGCGATCAGTGCCTTGACCGGCGCGATGACGGTGCTTTCCGGAGCCGATCCTTGGGTTGGTCTTGCCGCCGGCTCAGCGGCCGCGATGGCTCTCGCTCTGCTGTTTGGAATATCGACAGTCGCCTTGCGCGCCAATCATACGCTCGCCGGCCTAGCCGTCGTCGCAATCGGACTGGGCATCACCGGGGTCGTGGGGCGACCCTACGTGCAGAAGACCTTTTCTGGCATTTCCACACTTGGCGACCTCTTCGGGATAGACCGCGGTTCGGCATTCGGCCGCATTTTCGCGGTGCAGGACCCGGTTACGCTGGCGCTGCCGACCCTGGTCGGCGCGCTCTGGTGGTGGCTTTCCAAAAGCCGACATGGCCTCAGGTTGAGGTCCGTCGGGGAAAACCCGGCCGCCGCGGATGTCGCGGGTATCGACGTGCAACTGGTTCAGTTCGGGGCTGTCCTGGCGTCCGGGCTGTTTTGTGGTCTCGCCGGAGCCTATCTCTCAGTCGCCACAAGTCATGTCTGGGTGGAGGGAATGGTCGCGTCGCGCGGCTGGATTGCCGTTGCGCTCGTCATCTTTTCGCGCTGGAACGCGGCTCGAGCTCTCTGGGGTGCGCTTCTTTTCGGAAGCGCGGATGCGCTTGTGCCTAGACTACAAGCCATAGGCGCCGACGTTCCTGTCTATCTCATGATGACTTTGCCGTACTTGCTGACGCTTGTCGTGCTGGTGGCAGGCTCATTGGGCGGCCGGCGCTCCGGCGAGCCGGCCTTCCTCGGCAGGGTCTATCTACGACAAGACAAACAATAAGGAACTTGCCCGGTTCACCGCCGCCCGCATCCTTCTGGACTTCGCGGATTTCATGGACAAGCATCAAGGACCGCCGATGTCTGTGCCGTCCCGCTCGCCCGGCGCTGACCCTGCGGCTCCGCTCGACGCCTATTCGCGTGCCACTAACCGTGAGATCAAGAACAAAGCGCCACGGAGACGACAGAGGGGGTCGCCGCGCGTAAAGCGCCAACGTCATCCGCAACAGCAGGCCGAGCCCAGCCGGACCGCCCCCTCTGGCCTGCCGGAACCGGCCCTTCGCTTTCGCTCCAGGCGTTCGTCGTTCGGAAAGCCAAGCGATTGGCTTTCCGTCCGCTGCGCGGACCACTCCTCACCCCCCCCTCAAGGGGAGATCAGCAGCTTCAGCGGATCAGAACTTGTAGCTGAGCCCGACCCGGATATCCTGTGTCTGGAGGTCGACATGGGTTTCCGTGGGCAGGCCGGCGGCCACCGAGAGGTCCTGGCTGCCGAAGTCCGAGTAGCGATATTCAGCTCGAGCGATCCACCTGTCGGTGAAGGCGTGCTCGATGCCGGCGCCAACCGTCCAGCCGACATGGCTGTCGCTGTGGAGCGTTACTTCGGCGGCAGGGCCACCGGCGCTGACCGCAATAAGCTCATACTTGGCCGCAGCGACGCCTGCAGTGATGTAGGGCAAGGTCCGATCGAAAGCATAGCCGGCCCGCAGCCGCGCCGACCCGGACCATTTGAGTTCGCTCTTGAGCAACGTGGTGACGCCGCCGCCGCCGCCGGCGTCGAGGGCCGTCAGCCCATCTATGTTGCCATACGCAATGTCGGCCTCGGCGCCGATCACGAAGCTGTTCTCCATCTGGTAATTCGCGCCGATATGGACGCCGCCGATAAATCCGTTCGGATCGACGCCAACGTTGAGATCGGTGGCCCCGCCCAGTCCGCCGCCGGCGATGAACAGATTGGATTTTCCGGCCGCGTAGCCGATGTCGACGCCGGCATAGAGGCCGGACCAGTCGTAGGCTGAGGTAGGCGAGGTTTCAGCAATATCCGCCGCGCATGCCATGCCGGCCGGCGCGAGAATGATGGCTGTAGCGAGAAGAAGAATTTTCATTGTTGTGTGCTGCCCCATGTTGCTTCCCCGCCGCACAAATGAGCTGCGGAGATCCAGCTGTTGTCGAGAAATCCGGTGTTGCATTGTCCGCCGGCCGCGTCTTGGGCTGGGCCGCACCCGAATTGTCGGGGAAAGCACCACGGCGCTTTCCCGGTCGGTGTGGCTTTTCAGCCTCAGTCGATCGGCGCGCCGTGCATTCGGTGGCTGTCGGAAACTATCTGGCGCTGCCCGGCGTCGAACCGAAGCGGCGGCGGAAGCAGCGGTTGAAATAGGACACGTCGGAAAAACCGCTGAGCAGCGCGATCTCGCTGATCCGCATGCGGTCGTTGCGCCTGTCGGACAGCATCCGATGCGCCCTTTGCAAGCGCAGTTCGAGAATGCGCTCGGCAAAGCTCACCCCGGTTTCCTGCAGCAGGTCATGGACATAGCGGACCGAGAGCCGCAATTGCCCGGCAACGCCCTGCGCCGAAATGGCGGGATCGGCGAAATTGTCCCGCATCTTCTGCAGTATGGCCTGCAGCCTTGCCGCGCGCAGACCGCGCAGGCCCGCCAGTTCGGCCGCTTCGCCCTTGGCGCCGGTCGCCAGGCCGATCAGGTCGACGATGGTTTCGGTGGCGTGGCCGATGAGGTCGGGCGAGACCAGGGCCGGGCCTGCTTCCAGGAAGCTGCAATAGCGCTTGAGCATGCCGAGCGCCTCATTGTCGGCGCCGACGGTCAACGCCAGCCGATCCTCTATATGAGCGAAGGCATTTTCCAGCACGGCACGGGGAAGCACCACATTGGCCCAGACATTGTTGTCGCCGCCGGTCATCTGCAACGCTTCCGAAGCCGAGACCAGGGCGGCCTCGCCTTTGCCGACGTGATAATCGCGGCCAATCTGCGTGCCGCTGAGCACCGTATCGCCATTGTTGACCAGCAGCAGATAGCCGTCGCGACCGTCGGCGGCGATATTGCCCGCCTTGCGGCTGGCATGACGTATCGTCCCGGCCATCTGCCCAAGCACAAGCGACCCGACAGCGGTGGCTTCGATCGCGGCTTCGAACGACAGTCTTTCCGAAATCGTGTATTCGACCGACCATATCTCGGCGACATGGATGTCCTGCCAGAGCGCGAAGCGTGCGCGATGATCCAGATGCGGCGGCAGATCCGCCGATGAGAAGACGTTCTTTTGCAAGGGACGACCGGCCTTTTCTACAATCGCGTCTTCATTTCGACACGCACCGTATTGGACCAGATCACGGTCTGTCCAGAGCCGGAAATACTTGTGCGCCAGGCGACAATTTCAGTGCCGTCCTGGACAAGGATTGGCCTGATTTCGCGGATCTGGCTGGCTGAATTTCGGATTACTCGAAAATACCCAGTGCCGACGAATCGTTCCCCTACTCCGGCGATGGAACCGGCGGCCGTGATGTCAGCGCCGTGCCGAAGGCGGCGACAACAACGGCAGCGATCCCGGCCAGTTGCGTCGCGGTCAGGCTTTCATGCAGGAACAGGAAGCCGGCCAGTGCACCCAGCCCAGGCTCCAGGCAGGTCAGCGTGCCGTAGATGCGCGCCGGCATGCGGGTCAGCGCCACCATCTCCAGGAAGAACGGCAATGCGCTGGAAAACAGGCCGACGAGCAGCGCGCTGACCAGGATCGACGGCGCCAGCAGCGCGGATCCCGCCTGGGCGACACCGAAGGGCAGCACCAGCACGGCGGCGATGGCCATGCCGTAGGCGGTGGTGCGGGTGCCAAGCTCCGCGCCGGCCTTCTGGGCCAGCACGATGTAGAGCGCCCAGAAGCCGCCGGCCGCCAGCGCCAGCATCACCCCGATCGGATCAAGCGGCGCGAAGGAACGAACGAAGGGCGACAACAGCAGGATGCCGGCCACCGCCAGCGCGATCCAGGCAAAGTCGCTGGCGCGCCGCGAAGTCAAGGTCGCCACCAGAAGCGGGCCGGTAAACTCCAGCGCCACCGCGATGCCGAGCGGAATCCTTGCCAGCGCTGCGTAGAACAGGAGGTTGAGGGCGGCGAGCGTCACCCCATAAGCGACCAGCCACGGCATGGTGGCACGCGAGGGCCGCATCTGCCAGGGCCGCAGCACCGCGATCAGCATCAGCGCACCGATGACCAGCCTGAGCGTCGTCGTCCCTTGCGCGCCGATCTGCGGGAACAGGCCTTTGGCGAAGGTGGCGCCGATCTGGATCGACACCATGGCGCCCATCAGTGCTGCGACAGGCAAGGGCGCCGCTTCGCGACGGGCAATCGGCGTCGATGTCACGTGATCCCATCCTCCATATCGCCGGGTCCAAACCCGACCGGCGGCATGGAGATAGGGCGAACCGGCCGGCCTGTCGTGAGGCAGCGGCAACTGGCTGCTAGGGCACGGCCAAGTGCCGCCGGCCGGTCAGTTCAGCGATTTGCGCCGTGGCGGCGGTGCCGGGTGGCGCTGCTCGAGGGCCGCTGCCGCATCGGTGCGGCCGGTCCGGCGCAGTCTTTCGAGATAGCCCGGCAACTCGCCAAGGCAATGGAACGGCCCGCCTTCCCGGATCACCGTCACCAGCGGGTCGACATCGCTGTCGCTGCGGATGGCCATGGCGCTGCGCCAGTCCTCGAGCAGCCGGCTGGCATGATCGACCACATCGCTTCGGGAGCCTGAGAGATCATGCTGCTCATGCGGATCCTCACTCAGATTGAACAGGCTGACCGGGCCGAAATCCTTGTAGCCGTCATGATAGGTGCGCAGCATCAGCCAGTCGGCCCCGCCGAGCCGGAACCGCACGCCGCGCTGCACTGCCCACGCACCCTGGCTCAGCACCAGGAAATCGCGGCCACCTTCCTCCTTCGCGACAAGCGCCGGCGCGAAGGAGCGCCCGTCCCACAGCGCCGGAACGTTGCCGCCGAGCCGATCGATCAGCGTGGCGGCCCAGTCGAAATGATAGTGAAGGCCGCCATTGACGCCGCGCATGTCCTCGGCGCCGGGCCAGCGGATGACCAGCGGCACGTTGCAGGTGAATTCGTCGGCCGTCTGATGATCACCCCAGACGTTGAGCTCGCCGAGGTTTTCGCCATGATCGGCGCCGATGACGATGATCGTGTCGTCGAACAGGCCTTGCCGCTTCAACTCCTCGACGATGAGACCGACATGATGATCGGCATAGAGCACGCCGGTGTCGTAGCCGTCGAACCAGGCCTTGACGGTGTCCATGTCGCTGATCGGCGACGGCATGCGCCGGTATTTCGATCCGCCCGGCTCGACGTCGAAGCCCGAGGGTTCCTGCGGGCTGTGCGGGCCGTAGCCGGCATGGCTCTTCTCGAATACCGCCCTGGTCATCCAGTCGGGAAGCGGCTGGTCGGCGAAGGGGTCGCCGAAAGCGTCCGGCGCGCGATAGGGCGTGTGTGGGTCCCAGACATTGACGTGCAGGAACCATTTTTTTGCCGAGCCATTGCGCTTCAGCCAGTCGATCGCCAGGCCCGAAACCTCGTCGGCGTTCTCCATGCCGGCCTTGCCCGGATTGATGATCTCGTTGAAGCCGGCATACCAATGCCAGCAGCCATGCCGTTCGCCAAAACTGCTGATGGTCGTGGTGTGGTAGCCGAGATCGCGCAGCGCCCGCATCCAGCCTTCCTCGTAGAAGGTGCCGGCCCAGGCTCGCTCGGCGCCTTCGCGGAACGGCTCGCAGGCGGTGCCGCCATGGCCGACCACGCCGGTCCGCATTCCGTGGCGGCCGCTCCACAGCGCCGTGCGCGACGGATGGCAAGGCACATCGGACACATAGACGTTCTCGAAGCGGATGCCCTCGCCGGCAAGGCTGTCGATGACGGGAGAGGTGTTGCGATGATAGCCGTAGCAGCCGAGGTGGTCGCGCCTGAGGCTGTCGATGTCGATATAGAGAACGTTCATGGATGGCTCGTCGCTGCTGTGATTGTCAGGAAACAGGCCCCGGTTCGCTGCCGGGGCTTGCGGTTTGCAAGGGGCGATTTCAAGAAGGCCGTCAGGCCGAAATGTATTGATCGCCCAGATAATAGTCCTTGGGATCGAGCGAGGTCTCGAGCTTGCCGAAGGTCTTGAACAGGTCGTTCATCGTCGAGAACCAGCCGTTCACGGTGCCGTCCTTGGTTAGCTTGATCAGTTCGGCCGAGGTCATGAAACGGCCATAACCGGCTTCCGTCTTCAGCTGGTCGGCAGGAATGCCGAGCAGCTTGGAGGTGATCTCGATCGCCTTGTCCTGGTTGGCGGCGCGAAAATCCTGCGCGTCCTTGATGGCGCGCACCACGTTGCGGACGAGATCGGGATTGCCCTCGACCAAATCGTTGCGGGCAATGAAGACGCTCGGAAATGTGGTCTGCGGATAAAAGTCGTCGTTCTTGGCCAGTTCCATCAGATCGGGAACGCTCTTGTGGATGATGCCGACGAACGGATACCAGATGCCGGCCGCGTCGACCTGCTTGGAGGCGAAGGCCGCCACGATGGTGCTCGGGTCCATCTGCACGATGTCGAGGTCGGTCATCGCCATACCGGCCTTGCGCAGCGCCAGCCGCAACAGCATGTCGCCCGAGGTGCCGGCCGCGATCGCGACCTTCTTGCCCTTGAGGCCGGCGATGGACGTGATGCCGGCTTGGGCGATCACCCGGTCCGAGAAGCCGACATCGTTGACGGCGATGATCTTGGCCTTGCCGCTCGCCGGCAGCCACAGCGCGCCCGGTCCGAGATAGCCGAATTCCAGGCTGTTGGCGCCAAGCGCCTGGACCTGGATGGGGCCGTTGGTGAAGACCTTGATATTGGCATCGACGCCGTGCTTGGCATAGAAGCCCTGGTCGGCCGCGACGCCGGCAACGCTGGCGCCCCAGAAATCGCCGTTGTAGCCGATGCGTGCCGCCGTTCCCGCCGCTCCGGCACGGATGCCAGAGGCAGCGAACGCGGCAAGTGCCGCCGATGATGCGATCAGGTTACGTCTTGTCAGTGTCACCATACTCTCCTCCTGTCACTGTTACTGGTGGTAAACGGCTTGCCAGACGCGGTTGCGGATGCTCATGAACTCCACCGAAAGCCGGATTTCCTCGGTTCTTGGGTAAGGCAGGCCGACGTCGATGATCTCCTTCAGCCTGCCGGGCCGCGCCGCCATGACGATGACGCGGTTGGCGAGGTAGACCGCCTCGTCGACATCGTGGGTGATGAACATCACGGTGCGCCGCTCCCGGCTCCAGGTGTCGAGCAACTGGTCCTGGAGCTGCACGCGGGTCAGTGCGTCGAGCGCCCCGAAGGGCTCGTCCATCAAAAGGATCGAGGGATCGACCGCATAGGCCCGGGCGATCGCGCAACGCTGCTTCATGCCGCCCGAAAGCGTCTTCGGCAGCGCGTCGGCGAAGTCGCCAAGGCCGACGAGATCGATGAAACGCTCGGCGATCTGCCGGCGGCGCGAAGCTTCCTCGCCCTTGATGCGCAGCCCGAACTCGACGTTCTGGCGTACGGTGAGCCAGGGAAACAGCGCGTATTGCTGGAAGATCATGCCGCGCTCCGGACCCGGCCCCTCGACCGCCTTGCCATCGACCAGCACGGTGCCCTCGCTCGGCTTCAGCAGGCCGGCCGCGATGTTGAGCGCGGTCGACTTACCGCAGCCGGACGGACCCACGACGGTGACGAATTCGCCGTCGGCGATGTCGAGCGACAGCCGGTCAAGCGCGACGAAGGCATTGTCCTTGAGGTCGAACCGGCGCGTGACCTTGTCGAAGACGATCTTTGGGGCGATCCTGGGCGGCATCACACGCGCTCCTGCCAGACGGTCAGCCGGCGCTCGATCACCAAAAGGATGCGATCCATGGCAAGGCCGAGAAGGCCGATGGTGATCAGGCTGACGAAGATGGTCGGCAGGTCGTAGTAGAGTTGCGCCTGCTGCATGCGGAAACCGAGGCCGGTCTGCGCGGCGATCAGTTCGGCGGCCACCAGCGTCGCCCAGGCCGAGCCGAGGCCGATGCGCACGCCGACCAGGATGAACGGCGTCGATGCGGGAATGATGACGCGCAGGAAGATGGTCATGTCCTTGGCGCCGAGCACGCGCGCGGCGTTGATCATCGTCTTGTCGACGCTGATGACGCCCTGATAGGTGGCGACGACGCTGGCCAGGAAGGACGCCAGGAAGATGACGAAGACCTTCGGCGTCTCGTCGATGCCCATCGTCACGATCGCCAGCGGAATGATGGCCAGCGGCGGGATCATGCGGAAGAACTGCAGATACGGCTCGATAAGCGAGCGCGCGACCTTGTACCAGCCCATGACGAAGCCGACCGGGATCGCCAGGATGACGCCGAGGAGAAAGCCGGTCATCACCCGAGCAAGGCTCGACATGATGTCGGTGGCGAGCTGCCCGTTTGCGATCAGATCGATAAACCTGGACGCAACCTGTGGCGGTGGCGGCAGGCCCACCGCGCCGCCCGCCGTCAGCACCCACCCGATGGCGATGCCGGCGACGAGCCCGCAGAGATTGAGCGCGAGACCGCGATAGTCGATACCCCGATCCTCGTTCGAGCCGCCGCCGGAGCGTGTCGTCTTCGACGCTTCGCTCATCGCGACACTCCCGAATAGAAAAAATGGTCGAGCGCCGCCGCAGCAGCACCGATGGCGCCGGCACCAGGACCGAGGCTCGACCGCTCGACCCGCAGCACGTCGCGCATCGGCGGCAGGACGCGTGGCGGAACGCCCCGCCTTATATGATCGATGAAGCTTTCCGGGGCTTCGGCCAGGTGACCGCCAAAGACGATCAGATCGGGATTGAGCAAATTGGTCGCCGTCGCTATGGCCGTCGTCAGATGCCGGAGCGCCGCGTTCCAGACGTCGGGATATTTCTCCACCGCGGCCAGCAGGCGCCTGGGATGAGGCGTGTCGATATGGGCGGCGCGGGCCAGCGCGCGTTCGGACAGAAACGTCTCCAGGCAGCCCACATTGCCGCAGGCGCAACGCTCGCCATCCTCGACCACCTGGACATGGCCGAGCTCGACGGCCCCGTAGCCGCCGGGACGGAACGGCATGCCGTTGATCACCAGGCCGGCGCCGAGGCCGGTGCGCAGATAGATGTAGAGCAGCGCGGTCGTGTCGCGCCCGATGCCGTAGCGCGATTCCGCCAGCGCCATCGCGCTGACATTGTGCTCGACCACCACCGGCATGCGCAGCGCCGTTTCGAGCTTGTCGGCGAACGGCACGTCCTTCCAGTCGTAATTGACCGACTGCAGGTTGCGGCGGCGCTTGGTGTCCACCGGTCCCGGCACGCCGAGCCCCAGGCCGATCAGGCGCGAACGGTCGACGCCGGTCTTCTTGATCAATTGCTCGACGATCCGCACCACCATGCCGATCACCGCGGCGGGTTCGCTGGTGGCGGTGTCGAAATGCTGCGAGGCCATGGCTTTCGAGGCGGCCCTGAGGTCGGTGATGGTCGCGTCGATCGTTCCCGCGCCAATGTGCACGCCAACCACGGACAGGGCGTCGGGCACCAGCGCGACGCCGATCGCCGGCCGGCCGACGGGTGCATCGCCGGCGGTGGCCTGGTTGAGCTCGACCACGGTGCCTTCCCGCAGGAGATGGGCCGTCAGATGGGTCAGGGCGGTGGGCGACAGCGAGGTGCGCCGCGCCAGTTCGGCGCGCGACTGCGGACCGTCGTCGCGCAGGATTCGCAGGATCGCTCCGTGATGCGCGCCCATTCTTCCTCCCTATTATTTTCTAATGTTAATAAATTAATTAAGCCTGTCAAGCACGGCAAAGCGCGGCTTGCGACTGGCATCGATGCACCTGGGTTTCACCCTACCCTGCCGCTGGAGTAGGGGCATTGACGCGAAGGGAGATAGCGGGGAAGGCAAGGCCGGCATGAGCAGGTCGAAGATCAGCCAAGCGGAGACGGCCACCTATGCCGCTTGGCTCCCGCGCGCTAAGCGGCGGTGGCAGCCGAGCGCTTGAACAGGATGGTCACCCGCGTGCCCTCGCCGGCGCTCGACGTCACGTCGAACTCCGCCTTGGCATTCTCGGTCAGCGAGCGGGCGATCAGCGCGCCGAGTTTGCCGCGCTTGGGCCAGCTCTCGCCGTCCGGCAAGCCAATGCCGTCATCGGCGACCACGATGCGGCAGCCATCGCCGTCAACGATGCTGTGCAGCGTGATCGTGCCGCCGTCACGTCCCTGGAAGGCATGTTTGAGCGCATTGGTCAAAAGTTCGTTCACCACCAGCCCGGTCGGCATGGCGACATTGATCGACACCGGATAGGTGTCGACCTTCATGTCGAGGCGGATGCCCTCGACCGCATGCGAGTTCATCACCGCCGACGCGATCTGGCTGAGATAGACGCCAAGATCGACCTCATCCTTTTCATCGTCCCCCGACAGCGTCTGGTAGAGGATTGCCAGCGCATCGACGCGACCTGCCAGCCTCTCGAAACGCTTCTGATCCGGTTCGGCCGCGTTGCGCGTCTCCATCCGGATCAGTGCGGTGATCATCTGCAGATTGTTCTTCACCCGGTGCTGCAATTCGCGCAGCAGCGTGTCCTTCTCGCGGATGCGCTCGTCGATCGATCGCGCATCTTCGGTTTCGCCATGGGCCGAAACGTCGACCAGCGCCACCAGCCGGAAGCAGGCCTTGCCATTGTCGTCCTCGATGACGTTGGAATAGACGTCGACGATAGTCGGTTGGCCTTCCTTCCGCTCCAGCCGGAACGTGCCGATGAAATCAGTGTCCTCGACCACGGCCTCGAACAGCGGCCGGTCCTTCTGCTTGTGCAGGCCGGTGCCGGAAAGCGCCGCCCAGTGTTGGCGAGCGAGCATCGCCGCCTTGAGGCCGGACAGTTTCTCGAATTCCGGATTGGCATAGACGACACGCTCCTTCGAACCCAGGTCCGAGACGGCAATGGCGATCGGCACCTGGTCGAGGAACTTCTTGAACTGTTCGCTTTCGAGCGCGCTGGCAAGGTCCGGCGTTTCGAGCAGCTGCCCGACCGCTTCGGCCTTCTGTGTATCGGATGTCATCTGCGGCGCCTGTGCTGTGTGGGCACCATCAATAACAGCGATGCGATCACCCCGCCATCGCCAAACATGGAGTCCGCATTTTCACGCCCCGCATCGGCGATGGCGGCGTGCCTGCCGAATTGACGCCGCTGCCTGAGAGTGCCTCAGGAGGCCGGCTTCGACGCCAGCCGTGGACCGGTCTTGACGTCGACGATCTCCGGCTTGGCGCTGTCGACCGCGCCATCCCAGCCGCCGCCGAGCGCCTTGTTGAGGGCGATGTAGTTGGTCGCCAGCAGGACGCGGCTTTGCAGCAGCGAGTCCTCGGCCGAATAGAGCGAGCGCTGGGCGTCGAGCACGTCGAGGAGGCTTGTCTCGCCGGCCTTGTAGAGCGTGCCTTCGAGACTTGCCGCCTCGCCATAGGACTTCGCGGACGAGGCGAGCTTGCCGATCCGGATGCGCTCCTGCGACAACAGCACCAGCGCGTTCTCGACATCCTCGAGCGCCGTCAGCACCGAAGACCGGTAAGCGATGAAATACTGATCGCGTTGCGCCTTGGCGAACTCGACGGCCGCCTGCAATTGGCCGGCATTGAACAGCGGCACACTGAGCGTCGGCCCGAACGACCAGCCGATCGACGAATTCTTGCCGAGATCGCCAAGCTTCAGCGCCGCCGTGCTGATGTCTCCCGTCAGGCTGACCGAGGGATAGCGGGCGGCTTCGGCCTGGCCGATCTTGGCGGTATATTGCGCATATTGGCGCTCCGCCATGCGCAAATCGGGCCGCGACAGCAGGAGGTCGGCGGGAATTCCGGTGGGCATCGGCAGGCGCGGTGCAGGAATGGGCGCGACCCGCTTCAGCCGCTCGTTGAGCGAGGCAGGCGGCCGGCCGGCCAACACCGCGAGACGATGCACGGCCTGCGCATAACTTGCCTCCAGCGTCGGAACGGCGGCTTCGGTGCTCGCTGCCTGACCCATTGCCTTGGCGACATCGGCGGCGGTCGCCGTGCCCGCCTGCGCCATGGTGCGGGTAAGTTCGGCGGTCTGTCTTTGCGACGCGGCCGAACGACGGGCGAGCGCGATGCGGGCCTGGTAGCCGCGCGCCTGGGTATAATAGGAAGCGACATCGCCGACCAGGGTGAGAAGCGTCGAGCGCAGTTCCTCCTGCGAGGCGTTCAGCCCGTAGCGCGCGGCCTCTACGCCCCTCCGGTTGGCGCCGAACAGGTCGAGCTCCCAGCTTGCATCGAAGCCGGCCTGGTACTCGCTGTAGGTGGCGTCAGAGCCTGATGTGGTCTCGGCCGACTTGTTGCGGGAGGCCGAGCCGGAGCCGTCGGCCGAAGGCAGCAATGTGCCGGCACTCTGGCGATAGCTGGCGCGCGCCTCGCGGATTTTTGCCTTGGCGGTGGCGACATCGAGATTGCCGGCAACCGCTTCCTCGACAAGCGTGTTCAGCTCGGGATCGCGTAGCCGCTGCCACCATTTTGACAGTCGTGCCGGCTGGGCAGGCTTTGTCGGCTTCTGGCCGCTCCAATTCGCCGGCATTGCCAGTATCGGTGTCTGATAATCCGGACCGACGACGCATCCCGCGAGCAGGACAGCGGTGAGCATAGGCGCAAGAAGCCGCCTCGCGGCCACCGAGCCACGTTCCAAACCTGTCATGTGAAGTTTTCCTTATTGCTGGGTGGCCGTCACCGGCGTCTCGCCCGTATCTGGTTTGGCCGCCCTGCCCTTGAAGATGCGCCGCACCGTGACGAACAATAGCGGCACCAGGAAGACGCCGATCACCGTCGCCGCGATCATGCCCCCCATCACGCCGATGCCGACCGAGTTCTGCGCGCCCGAGCCCGCACCGCTGGCGATCGCCAGCGGCAGCACACCGAGGATGAAGGCCAGCGACGTCATCAGGATCGGCCGCAGCCGTTGTCGCGCCGCCTCCAGCGTCGCCTCGACCAGCCCCATCCCGGCGGCTTGCCGCTCGATGGCGAACTCGACGATGAGGATGGCGTTCTTGGCGGCGAGACCGATCGTGGTCAAAAGGCCGACCTTGAAATAAACGTCGTTGGACTGGCCGAACAGGCTGGCCGCCAGCAGCGCGCCGAAGATGCCGATCGGCACCGACAGCATGACCGCGAACGGGATCGACCAGCTCTCATAAAGTGCGGCCAGGCACAGGAACACGACCAGCGCTGAGATCGCATAGAGCGACAGCGCCTGGTTGCCGGAAAGCTTCTCCTGGTGCGACAGCCCGGTCCACTCGTGCGAATAGCCGGCAGGCAGTTGCGCGACGAGCTTGTCGATCTCGTCCATGGCGGCACCCGAGCTGACCCCCGTGGCCGCCGCGCCCTGGATCTCGACCGCCGCCGAACCATTGTAGCGCTCCAGCCTGGGCGAGCCGAATGTCCAGTGGCTGGAGGCAAAGGCCGAGAACGGCACCATGGCGCCGCTGGCGTTGCGGACCTGCCATTTGTCCAAATCTTCCGGCTGCATGCGGAAGTTCGGGTCCGACTGCAGATAGACCGGTTTCACCCGCCCGCGATCGATGAAGTCGTTGACGTAATCGCTGCCCCAGGCGGTCGAAAGCGTGTTGTTGATGTCGGCCAGGCTGACGCCCAGCGCGCTGGCCTTCTCCTGGTCGATGTCGACCGAGAATTGCGGCTGGTCTTCCTGGCCGTTGGGCCTTGTGTTGGCGAGCACCTTGCTCTGCCCGGCCAGGGCCAGAAGCTGGTTGCGCGTCTGGATCAGCGCGTCATGGCCGGCGCCGTTGACGTCCTGCAGGTAGAAGTCGAAGCCGTTGGTGTTGCCGAAGCCCTGGATGGCGGGAGGCGCGAGCGCGAAGACCTGCGCGTCCCTGATCTTCGAAAACGCGCCCATCGCCCGGCCGGCGATGGCCTGCGCGGCGGAAGCCGGCGATTTGCGCAGGTCGAAATCCTTCAGCCGCACGAAAGCGATGCCGACATTCTGCCCTGCGCCGCCGAAGCCGAAGCCGGAGGCGGTGAACACCCCGTCGACGACGTCCTTCTCCTGGTTGAGATAATGGTCGGTCACTTCTGCCAGCACGCGCTCCGTGCGATCCTGCGTCGCGCCGACCGGCAGCTGCACGCTGGTGATCAGGATGCCCTGGTCCTCTTCCGGCAGGAACGAACTCGGCAGCCGGGCAAACATCCAGCCCACGGCAACGACGATGGCCAGGAACACGACGAGGAAGCGCCAGGATCGGCTGATGATGCCGTGCGAGCCGTCGCGGTAGGCAAGCGTGCCGCGGTCGAAGACACGGTTGAACCAGCCGAACGGACCGGTCTGCGTCGCATGGTCCTTGGGCGGCCGCAGGATGGTGGCGCAAAGTGCGGGCGTCAGCACAAGGGCGACCAGCACGGACAGCACCATCGCCGAGACGATGGTCACCGAGAATTGCCGGTAGATGATGCCGGTCGAACCGCCGAAGAAAGCCATCGGCACGAACACGGCCGAAAGCACCGTGGCGATGCCGATCAGCGCGCCGGTGATTTCGTGCATCGACTTGCGCGTCGCCTCCTTCGGCGACAGGCCCTCCTCCTGCATCACGCGTTCGACATTCTCGACGACGACGATGGCGTCGTCGACCAAGAGGCCGATGGCCAGCACCATGGCGAACATGGTCAGTGTGTTGACGGAATAGCCGAACAGCGACAGCACGCCGAACGTGCCGAGCAGCACCACCGGCACCGCAATCGTCGGGATGATGGTGGCGCGCAAATTCTGCAGGAAGATGAACATCACCAGGAACACCAGCACGATCGCTTCGGCCAGCGTCTTGACCACTTCCTCGATCGACAGCCGCACGAAAGGCGAAGTGTCGTAGGGATAGACGACCTCGACCCCTTGCGGGAAGGTCGAGCTCAGCCGGGCGATCGTCGAACGCACCGCTTCGGCGGTGTTGATGGCGTTGGCGCCGGTCGCCAAATTGACGGCGACGCCGGCCGCCGGCTTGCCGTTGTAATTGGCCTGCGTCGTATAGCTTTCGGCGCCGAGCTCGACGGTGGCGACATCGTTGAGGCGTACCAGCGAGCCGTCGGTCTGGCTCTTCAGGATGATGTTGCGGAACTGTTCGGCGGTCTGCAGCCGGCTCTTGGCCGTCACCGTGGCATTGAGCTGCTGACCCTTGCGCGCCGGCAGGCCGCCGAGCTGGCCGGCCGAAACCTGCGTGTTCTGTGCCTCGATGGCGGTCGCCACATCGCTCGGCATCAGGGCATATTTGGCGAGCTGGTCCGGATCGAGCCAGATGCGCATGGCATAGCCGGAGCCGAACAGCTGCGTCGAGCCGACACCCTCGACGCGCTTCAGCGTGTCGTTGACGGTGGCGTCGACATAGTCGGCGAGATCGGTCGAGTTCATCTTGCCATCGGTCGAGACGAAGCCGATGACCATCAGGAAGCCGGTCGAGGATTTGGAGACGGTGATGCCGTTGCTCTGCACCACCTGCGGCAGCTGCGACTGCACCAGCTGCAGCTTGTTTTGCGTCTGCACCTGGGCGGTGTCGGGATCGGCCGCTGTGGTGAAGGTCAGCGTGATCGAGGCCGAACCGGTCGAGGTCGACGTCGCCGTCATGTAGTCGAGATTGTCGATACCGGTCATGCCTTGCTCGATGACCTTGGTCACCGAGTTCTCGACCGTCTGCGCGTCGGCGCCCGGATAGGTGGCGCTGATGTTGACTGTCGTCGGCGCAATCTGCGGATATTGCGAGATCGGCAGCGAGGTGAGCGCCAGGAGGCCGCCCAGCATGATCACGATGGCGATCACCCAGGCGAAGATCGGCCGGTTGATGAAGAATACGGACATCGCTCAGTTCCCGGTGGCGGCGGCAGGCGCCGGTTTCGCCGCATTGGACGCGGCCGGTGCGGCGGAAGTGCTCTGCCCGCGGTCCTTGACCTCGCCGGTCGTCTCGTCGATCGTCACTTCGACACCCGTCGCATCGCCGCCGGGGCGCACCAGTTGCATGCCCTCGACGATGACGCGGTCGCCGTCGCCGACACCCGAATCCACCAGCCAGTTGTTGCCGACGCTGTTGCGCACGGCGAGCACGCGCGTCTCGACCTTGCCCTGCGCGTTGATGACCATCGCCGTGGCCTCGCCCTTGGTGTTGCGGCTGACGGCACGCTGCGGCACCAGGAAACTGTTCTGGGCAACGCCCTCCTCGACCAGTGCCCGCACATACATGCCGGGCAGAAGCAGGCGGTCCGGATTGGGGAACTCGGCCCTGAGCGCAAAGGTGCCGGTGGTCTGGTCGACATTGGCGCCGGCGAATTCCAGCTTGCCGGTCTGCGTGTAGATGGTGCCGTTCTCGAGCTTCAGCTTCACGCTGACATTGGGCCCGCTGAACTTCAGCCGCCCTTCCGAGATCGCCTGCCGCAGATTGAGCAGGTTGGTGCTCGACTGCGTGACGTCGACATTGATCGGATCGAGGGCACGGATGGTGGTCAGCACCGTGTCCTGGTTCGCGGTCACCAGCGCGCCCGGCGTCAGCGTGGACTTGTCGATGCGCCCGGCGATCGGTGCCGTGATGGAGGTCCGGTCGAGGCTGATGCGCGCGGTCTCGGCACTGGCCTTGGCCGATGCGACATCGGCTTGCGCCTGCGCCAGCGTGGCGGCGGCATCGTCATAATCCTGTTTGGAAACAACGTTCTGCTTCAACAGGCCGGCATAACGGTCGAACTTGGCCTGCGCCGTAGGCACCGCCGCTTCCGCCTTCTGCTGTGCGGCGACCGCGCTGTCATAGGACGCCTTGTAGCTCGCCGGATCGATGAGGTAGAGCGGCTGTCCAGCCGCCACCTCGCTGCCCTCCTTGAACAGGCGCTGCTGGATGATGCCGTTCACCTGCGGGCGCACTTCGGCAACCAGCGAGGCCGCCGTGCGTCCCGACAGTTCGGCGGTGATCGCCACCGATTGCGGATGCAGGGTGACGACGCCGACTTCCGGTTTGCCGGGCGCGCCCATGCCGGCGGGGGCGCTGCTCTCCTGCGAGCAGGCCGCCAGCAGAAAGGCGGATGCGAACATCGCGGCCCAGGGCGCCAGACGGCGTGCCGGCTGCAAAGACGGGCTAGGCTGGATAGACATGGACTGAATGATCTTTCGCTGGAGTTGCGGGCGCGGGCAATCGACCGCTTGGTCGAGGCATGCCGGCCGATATCTTGATGGTGGGCCGCGCCGGTCTGCGGGCGGCGACGAGCAATGCTTCGAAGCGGCTCATGTCGCGCTCCTTCTCGGCGGCCGGAGCTGCTCGAAGGTCGAGTAGCCGGCCGCGATGCCCACCAACATCATTATGCCGATCAGCGAGGACATGCCAAGCGCCTTGCCGGAATTCACGCGATCTTGCGGTCATCATGCCCATGGTTGTCGAGCGGCTGCGACAGCGGGAGCGACAACCGCCAGCCGGCGAAACTCAGGCGGATCGCGCCCTTCAGCGTGTCGGCCGGCGGGGCCAGCGGCATGCCTCGCCCGACAGGACCGAACGAGAGCCTCGGGCTGGCGGACGCGAGCAGCCGCAGCATGATCATGGCTTCCCACATTGTCGTGCTTCCATTGCAGGGTTCGAATTGGGCATGGTTCGAATTGGCGCGATTCGAACTGGGCGTGATCGAAACGAGGATGGCGGAGATACGCCCGCCATCCCCGGAGAACCGGCCGACCCGAGAACGGGTTGGGTACCGGGCCGGCCGGTGCAGTCGGTCAGAGTTGCTCGTCGTTCCCGGGCTGGGGCGGGAGCTGCCTGCCATCGTTGGGCAGGCCTCTGGGGCCGGCTGCATCGTTCGGCGGACCGCCCCAGGGACCGGGGGGTGATCCATGGGCACGTTCCGCCGAAGCGAGGAGTTCGAGTTGTTCGGGCGTCAGCTTGGCGCGCAGTTCAGCGATCGCCTCCTTCAGTCTGCCGGCCGAAACCGCGCGGGCGGTAACGTCGTCGGCCAGCTTTTCCTGGAATGCGAAGGGATCGGGCTTGCCGCCCGGGCCTGCTGCGTCGGGGTCCTTCGCTTCAGCACCAACGGGCCGCCCGCGGTCAGGCCGAGGCTGCGAAAGCACCGCCTGCAGCGCGCTGGTGTAGTCGCGCCAGGCGTCGAGTTGTTCGGTGCGGATGCCGACGCGGGTCTCCAGCGCGGCGAGCCGGGCGGCCAGCATGAATTCCGGCGGCGGACCCATGCGGCGGGGGCCAAAGCCTTGCGGGCCGAAACCCTGCGAACCAGGTCGCATCGGTCCATGCGGGCCGGGTCCATTCCGGCCGTGGCCTGCCCCATCCTGCATGGCCATGACAGGGGGCGGCTCACCGGGTCCGGCGCCGGGGTCGGGCTGCGCCGCCAGCGCGGGGTGAATTGCGGCGACGGAAAACAGGCCGAGCGCAAGAAGTCTGCTTGGCATAAAGATGTTCCTTTCTCTCATGCTTCGGACGGTTCAGAGGATAGGAAGCGTCTTTGTCCGCTTCGCGTCGGCGTGTTGCCGAAGGTTTCCGCAAAAGGGCAATTTGTTTCCGAATGTTTCCCATGCCCCGCCGGAAACGTTCGGTTGCAATTTTCCATGCCGCTCGGGCGCGGCTCTCCTATAATCGCGGCAAGCCCCTGCATCACGGGTCCCAATATTCATCGGCAACGGCACGGTCATGCAGTCACAACCCCATATCCTCGTCGTCGACGACGACCGCGAGATCAGGACGCTTCTCCAGCGTTACCTCGACAGCCAGGGCTTTCGCGTCACGGCGGCGGCGGACCGGCGCGAATGCGAGCAACGGCTTGGCTCCGGCCAATTCGACCTGATCGTGCTCGACGTGATGCTGCCGGACGGCTCGGGGCTCGATATCTGCCGCGGTTTGCGCGACCGCAAGCCGCACACCCCGATCATCCTGCTGACCGCGCTGAAGGAAGATGTCGACCGCATCATCGGCCTGGAACTCGGCGCCGACGACTATCTCGGCAAGCCGTTCAACCCGCGTGAGCTCATTGCCCGCATCCGCGCCGTGCTCAGGCGCTCGACGCCCGAGGAGGCGCCCGCGCCGCCGCGCGCGCGCATCTACCGCTTTGCCAGCTATAGGCTGGAACCGGAGACCCGCAAGGTGACGGATGCGCGAGGCGTGGCCGTCGACCTCACCGGCGCCGAGTTCGATCTTTTGCAGGTGTTTCTCGACCGTCCCGGCCGGCTTTTGTCGCGCGACCAGCTTCTCGACCTGACGCAGGGCCGCGAACGCGATCCGCTCGAACGCTCGGTCGATGTGCTGGTGAGCCGGCTGCGCCGGAAATTTTCCGACACCGGCGACGGGCCGCTGTTCAAGACCGTGCGCAATGGCGGCTACCAGCTCACGGCGCGTGTCGAGACCGTGGAGAGCCACGCGTGAATTCGCTGCGCCGCCGTCTCATCCTGCTGTTGGTCGCCTCGATCGTCGGCGTCGTCGGCCTGGCGACGGCCGCCGTCATCAGCGTGCGCGGCGGCGGGCCGCCGCCGGAACTGACCGTGCCCTGGATTGCCCAACAGATGGAACTGGTGGTGCGGCTCTTGCCGGGGCCGATCCCCGACGTCCTGCGGGTTCAATTCGCCGACCATCCAGCGGGCGGCAAGGTGGCTCGTGCGGAAACGGCGATGCTCAACGACATCCTGCACCGGCGTGGCCTCGACTTTCCCGCGGTCGTCAACGAGAAGCCGGACGAACCCGGCCAGATCGCATCGATGCACCTGCCCGACAGCCGATGGGCGATCATTGAGGTGCCGCACCTCAAGCCGCCGCGGCGAGAATGGCTGGTTCTGGCCGGCTGGATCTCGCTGATCGTCGCCGGCGCCACGGCGGTATCGGTCTATTTCACCTCGGTGCTGATCCGACCGCTCGAAATGCTGGAGGCCGCCGTCTCCAAGATCGGATCGGACGGCGTACTGGCGGCGGTGCCGGAAGTGGGTTCGGCCGAGGTCAAGGCCACCGCGCATGCGCTGAACCAGCTCTCGTCGCGGCTGCGGACCGCCATGGAAAGCCGCATGCGGCTGGTCGCGGCCGCCGGCCATGATCTGCGCACGCCGATGACGCGCATGCGGCTGCGCGCCGAATTCCTGGACGACGAACGCGACAAATGGCTTCACGACCTCGACGAACTCGATCGCATCGCCGACAGCGCCATCCGCCTGGTGCGCGAAGAGGTCAACCAGGACGCCGTCGAAGCGGTGGACCTGGCAAAGACGGTGCGCGATATCGAAGCCGAGATGGTGTCGCTCGGCCATGCCGTCTCGATCGGGCACCTGGACAAGGTTTGCGTGCGCGCCGGCGCGCTCGGCCTGCGCCGCGCCTTGCGCAACCTGATCGTCAACGCCGCCACCCATGGCAAGGCGTGCCGCATCGACCTGGCCGCGGCCGACAATCGCGCCGTGCTGACCATATCGGACCATGGGCCGGGCATCCCCCCGGAACTCCTGAACAAGGCGTTCGAGCCCTTTTTCCGCGTCGACCCCGGCCGCCTGCAATCGATCCCCGGAGCTGGTCTTGGCCTCGCCATCGCCAAGGAAATCATCGAGCGCTACGGAGGCACGGTAACACTGGAAAACCGCCGGGGCGGCGGGCTGGAGCAGACGGTGGTGTTCGACGCGGTGTGAGGGTTGGCGGTCAGCCGAGTAATGGGCGTTGCGCGTGGCAACGACGAAAAACAGAGACGATGCTGCACCGCGCAAAGCTAATGGTTCCAAATCATTTCTTCACGGAGCCAGGGCCGGATCCATATAGACAAAATATAGATTACGGAATTTCCTGTGGTCTAACAAAGAACTAGGCTCTCAAGCCACGAGCTCGCAAATCAACCGAGGCGGGAACATCGGAAAAATTTAAACCACAGCGTTTAAGTTCTGAGAAAAATCGCCAGAATTGACGAGAAACGCTCGGTTTTCTCAATTTTTTAGCGCTTGCTCACATAAGTATTTCAGCTGGGTAGATTTTTTGTGTTGCGCCGCACAATGCCGTAGCCGAACGATCTCCTGGGGGACTCGTTTGCGACTGGATATGCGCCGTGGAGGATCCCGCCAGGTTGACCAGCTTGAGCCACCCGTCCGTCGATTTCGAGCGTAGGTTCGACGATGCCTGCGCTCTGGCGGGTCTCGTCCGCCTTGGCCTGCCGCTCGAAACGGCCGGGTGGCGGCTTGGTCGCGGCCATCACGCTGGCGGATGCCGCTGATGGGAAGCGCACGCGACATCCAACTGGATGCGTTGAGAGCCATCGCCGTGACGATGGTGTTGTATTCCCATTTCTTCGCCGCTGGAGGATCTTCATTCTGGGGCCATATCGGCGTGCGGCTGTTCTTCGTGCTGAGCGGCTTCCTGATCACGCGCCTGCTCCTGGAAGCGCGTTCGGCCGCCGAATTCGAGACCGGTCCTGCGCTGCGATCCTTCTATATCAGGCGGGGCTTGCGGATATTTCCGCCCTATTTCGCCGTCCTGGGTTTCGTCTGGCTGGTCGACCTGGACCAATCCAGGGGATCGCTGGTCTGGCATGCGCTTTACCTGTCGAATTTCTGGTATGCGCTGCGCAATGACTGGAACCCTTGGGTGCTGTGCCATTTCTGGAGCCTGAGCATCGAGGAGCAGTTCTATCTTGCCTGGCCGCTGGTCGTCCTGCTGGCCCCGCGCCGCCGCTTCGAACAGATCTGCATCGGCGTCATCGCACTGTCGCTGGCCTATCGCTTTTACTGGCCGCTCACCGCCAACACGACGCTGGCGCGCGACCTGCTGCCGCCGGCATCCATGGATGCGCTGGCGACGGGCGCGCTGCTTGCCTGCTGGCGATCCAGGGGCGCGGCCCTGCCGCACTGGATGCGGCTCAGCTGGCCTGCCTTCGCGGCCGCATTCCTTGTCATCGAGTGGTTTGTGCCTGCGCCCGCCGATCCGATGCTCGAATGGACCCATTGGCTGGTGCGGCAAGTCCTGCCGCTGGTGCCGCTGATGGTCATCGTCGCAGCCTGTTCGCGCGGCCTTGGCGGCACTTTGGGAAAGCTTGCCGAACTGCCGCCGCTGCTTGGCCTCGGCCGCATCAGCTACGGCGTCTATCTCTATCATCCGATATTGCTGTCGCTCGCCGTCAAAGCGCAACCCTGGATTCCGCTCAACGTCTCGGAGCAAGGGCCAGGGCGTTTCCTGGTTGCGAGTGCCGCCACGATTGTCGCGGCCTCGATTTCCTGGGTGGTTTTCGAGAGGCCGCTCAACAGCCTGAAGCGCCACTTCCCCTATGTCGCGCGCACCCGCTCCGCACGGGGCAGCCATGGCGGCTGGCTCGCGACGGCGGCTGGCGGATCGCCCGATGGCCGCACACCGGCGCTCGAACTCCAGCGCACGGATGCAAGACGATGACCGCCGCACCGCTCGTCTCCGTCCTGTTGCCGGTCTACAATGCCGGTCCCTATCTCACCACCGCGCTGGGAAGCATCCTGCGGCAGGATCACAGTCGCCTGGAAATCATCGCGATCGATGACGGTTCGACCGACAATTCGCTCGAGATACTCGAGCGATGCCAAAAGGCCGACAGCCGCATTTCGATCATCTCGCGCGAAAACCGTGGCCTCGTCGCGACGCTCAACGAAGGGCTGGCGATCGCCCGGGGCGAACTGGTCGCGCGGATGGACGCCGACGACGTCGCCTATCCCTGGCGTTTGTCGCGCCAGGTGGCGCTGTTCGAGCGGCGGCCCGAACTGGGCTTCTGCGGCGCCGGCGTCGACATGTTGATCCGCGGCCGCATCGCCAGGGGCAGGCCCGATCCGGTGTTCCAGTTCGGCCGCATCCCTGTATTGGCGATGTTCTTCACGATCTTCATGCACCCGACGGTCGTCTACAACAGGAAGGTCATCGACGACAGCGTCCTGCACTATGACCAGGCCTACCGGCATGCCGAGGATTTCGATCTTTTCAGGCGGCTGGCCGGCCGTTACCCGGCAGCCATGATGCCCGAAAACCTGGTCGTCTACCGCGTCCATGAGGCAAGCGTGACCAGCCGGCACGTCAAGGAGATGCGCAGGACGCATTTGCGGATCGTGGCCGAGAACCTCGAGCGCGAGGGCCTGGCGCAGGCCACGCGGGACCTGCGCGACATTGGCGATGCGGTCAGCCACGGCGCCGTCGCCCGTGCGGCCGACTTCATCGTCGCGCTGGAGCAGGAGATCCGCTCGCTGCCGGCGGCGACGCGGCCGAGCTTCGAGGCCGGCGCGCTGAACCTGTTCTATTTCCTCTACCAGCTCGTCGCCGACGAAAACCAGCCCGCGCTGACGCATGAATTGCTGACGCGGACCGCGAAATGGAACGTCATCCGGCGCCGCGAACAATATGCCCTGCGGCCCGGCGCCTGGGCGCCCTGGCTCAGCCGCGCCTCGCTGTCGGCCGCCAGGCAAGCCGATGCCATGGCATACTTCTTCAAATCCGCGCCCGCCGCAGCGGTTCTGGCACCTTATCAGGCGGGCTGAGGCATGATCGTCAAAGCCAACCAACCCCTGCAGCGCGATCGTTCGACGGCGCTTGGCCCCGCCCCGGCCGGTCCCCGCCCGGAACGAGCGGCGCCGGAAGTCAGCTTCATCATCTGCACGCGCAACCGCGTCGCCGTGCTCGATGCCTGCATCAAGTCGGTGCAAGCCGCATGCCGCGCACATGCCGGCTTCGCCGCCGAACTCGTGGTCGTCGACAACGGTTCGAGCGACCGCACGGCCGAACGCCTGGCCAGCATCGCGGCTGCGTCGGACATTCCGTTCACGCCCGTTTGCGAGCCGCGCCCCGGATTGGCGGCTGCGCGCAACGCCGGGCTGAGGCGCGCGCGCGGCCGTGTGCTGGTCTTCGTCGACGACGACTGCGCGCTCCATCGCGACTATCTGCGCGATCTGGAGCGACACTATGCGTCCGGGGAACAATGGCTCATCCGGGGCGGCCGTGTCGAGCTTGGCGATCCCCGGGATTTGCCGTTCACCATCAAGCGGTCGTGGGCGCGCGAGCGGCTGACGCCAGATGTTCATCCCGGCGGTTTCGTGCTGGGCTGCAACATGACGATGCACCGCGATGTCGCGGCCCGCATCGGCTATTTCGACGAACGCTTCGGCGCCGGCGGACCATTGCGGTCGGCCGAGGATACCGATTATCTCGTGCGCGCGATGCTGCTCGGCATCGCGGTCGAGTATGTGCCTGACATGACGATTTTCCATCATCACGGCCGGCGGGATCGCAAAGCCATCGAAAAGCTGCATCGCGACTACAGCCTGGGCAATGGCGGGCTCTGCCTGAAGCATGTTCGCCACGCGCCCTGGCTGCTTCGCCATTTCTACTGGGCCGCAAGAGGGGCTTTCCGGGAACTGGCGGGAGGACCCGCCTTCGATCGTGAACTCAACCTGTCGCACTGGCCGATCGTCGCCATGAATTTGCTCGGCGCGGCCAGGTTCGCGGTTCTCCTGCTGGTCAGACGGCCGCGAGCCGAACCGGTGCGGCAAGATCAACAAGCCAATGCCCAGGCGAGGTGAAACGCTGTAATGCCAATGCTGCCGCCAAACCTGCCGATGCTGTTCCGGGCGTTCGGAAAGCGGCAACTGCGCCTGCTTCCGGCGGTGGTGGTTCTCGGCCTGGTCAGCGCCGTCCTCGAAGGGTTCGGCATCGGCCTGATCATCCCGTTGCTGGGCATCATCATGGGACACGGGGATGCCGCCGGAATGGCAGGCTTCTCCGCTGTCCTCCAGCACGTCGGATCGGGCTTGAGCGAGCGCGACCGGCTGGTCGTCATTTCAGCCGCCATCCTCGGCTCGATCATCCTGAAGAACGTCTTCGCCTTCGCCAACACGCTGCTGACGACCTTCATCTCCGGCAAGGCAAGCCATTCCATCCGCAGCGCCCTGTCGGAGCAGCTGTTGCGGGTCGGCTACCCCTTCTTCCTGCGGCAGAATCCCGGACGCCTGCTCAACATCATCTCCAACGAATCCTGGCGGGCTTCCGATGCGATCCAGATCATGCTGTCGGCCATCGTCAGCGCATCGGCCGCCATCATCCTCCTGGCTTTCCTGCTGCTGCTTTCGTGGCGCATGACGCTTTTGGTCACGCTCGGACTGGCGCTCGTCCAGATCGCGCACGCCATCCTCTCAGCCAATCTGAAGGAGCCAAGCCGCAGCGTCGCCTCGCGCAACGGCCACCTCGCCTCGCAGATGCTTCACCTTGTGCATGCCGGACGGCTGATCCGCATCTTCGGACAGGAGAACCGGGAAAAGGCGATATTCGACACGGCGTCGGATGCGGTTCGCCGCGCCTCGTTCGCGCTGCTGGTGCGCCAGGGAGCGCTGCCGCCGCTGACGGAGGTTCTCCACGCCATGCTGTTCCTGGCGGTGGTGATCGGCGCCTGGCTGGCGCAGGTGAGTTTCCCGCTGATCATCGCCTTCGTCATCCTGCTCTACAGGCTGCAGCCGCATATGCGGGCCCTGCAGGGGTCGTGGAGCCAGATGCAAGGCCTGAGCGGATCGCTTGAGGAGGTGACATGGCTGCTGGATCCCACAGGCAAGCCGCAACCGCCGCAAGGCGACGGGCCATTCCACGGCCTGCGCCAGGGCATCAAGTTCGACGATGTGACATTCACCTATTCCGGCACGGACCGGCGCGAGGTTGTGCTGCATGCGGCGGCATTCGAGATCCGCGGTGGCCGCTCGACGGCGCTGATCGGCCGCTCGGGCGCCGGCAAGACGACGATCGTCAATCTCCTGTGCCGCTTCGTCGAACCGGACACCGGCAGCATCCTCGTCGATGGATCGCCGCTCGACCGGATCGACGCCAGCCAGTGGCGCCGGCACATCGCCCTGGCCAGCCAGGAACTGGAACTGGTCGACGGCAGCATTTTTGAAAACATAACCTACGGCCAGGATGCCGCGACAGCCGGCGATGCCGAGGCCGCCGCAAGACTGGCCGAAGCGCATGAATTCATCGAAAGGCTGCCTCAGGGCTACGACACCCTGGTTGGCTACAGGGGCGTCAATCTGTCGGCGGGACAGAGGCAGCGCATCGCCTTGGCGAGAGCCCTGGTGCGCGATCCCGATCTCCTCATCCTGGACGAAGCCACCAATGCGGTGGACGGGCTGTCGGAAGCGGCCATCGTCGAGACCCTGAAGTCGAGAGCCGGCCGCCGCACGACCATCGTCATCAGCCATCACCACAGCACCATCTCGTTCTGCGACGACGTGGTCATCCTGAGCGGCGGCCGCGTGAAAAAACAGGCCCCTTTCGGCGCCCTGGCCTCGCTCAGCATGGACGAGCTTTACCAGCACGAACCGCTCGACTGAGAAGGCGCCGGGCCGGCCCGCGATCGTTTCCGGGTGTGTTTGCAGCCTCCGGCCGGCGGGTCGTCGCAAGGGTTCGAATCACAAGCCAGGGGAATTGCCGCTGGCACCTTCCGTGATCGCACCAATGCCGTGCGGGACCGAGGCGCGCTACCTTGTCTGTGCGGCGGACCTGTCGATCCGCCTGGCCGGTGCCCCATTGGACTTACTCTCCGGGTGAGGTGCCGGCCTCCCATGCACAAAAGAAGGATCTGAAGCGGGTCGCCTGAATCCTTCAGGCGCGACACGCTTCAGGTGGCGGCGCCGACATTCCTGCGCATGCGCCGCCTGCCCGTCGTCCGTGCTTTCTTCGCCATCGCCCCGGCCATCTCGACCACGCCGTCCTCGCGCGGCCTGCCATTGGTGGCCTTGTGGAGCCGCTCATAGGGCAGCAGTTCCTTGATCCGGGCATTGAGCGAGGCGATTTCGGCCTTGAGGTCCTCGCACTCCTGCCTCTGCACGTCGAACTGTATCTGTTCGGACGCCTGTTGCAGCGTCAGCTGAGAAAGGTTGGCGTTCACCTTGGAAAGACTCATCTTGTCGCTTTCGCTCTCCTGGCTCAGCGCGGACAATCTTTCATCGGCGATCTTCTTTTCGGCCAGGGCATCGTTCAGTTCGCTCTTGAGCCTGGCGATCTCGCCTGCGGCTTCGCCGTTTTCGCTCGACACTTGCTCCAGCCGCGATTGCAGGTTCTGGATCTCCGAGCTCAACCCGCGCATTTCCGCCTGGCTGCGAGCCAGCTCGGCTTCCTTGTCGCCTTCCATCATGCGGGCCGCTTCGGTCGTTTCCGACAGTTTCGCCTGTGCCGCCTCGAGCGACTTCTGCAGCCGCATCTCCTCTTTCTCGCTCTTGCCGAGCGCCGCCAGCAGCTCCGCCAGCCGCGCTGCTTCGGTGGCATGGACCGCCGACAGCTCGTCGAGCCTGTGGCGCGCCTGCGATTCCCGCTTCAGCGCCTTGTCGAGTTCGATCGACAGGTTGACGTGCTTTTCGCGCAGCATCTTGCTTTCGCGCAAGCGCCTGTTGGCCTCGACCGTCCTGGCGGTCAACCGCTTGGCGATGTCGCCGAACTCCGCCTCGCGTTTGGCGCTCGCATTGGCTGTCTCGACGAGTTCCAGCCTGACCGCGGCAAGTGCCGCACGAAGCGTCTCCCGGTCCTGGACCAGGCTTGTCTCGCGCTGCTGCAGCGCTTCGAAAGCGCCGTCACGCTCGCGCAGCTTTCGCGTCGCGTCGTGCAGCTTTTCCGAAAGCGCCCTCTGTTCGGCGGCCAGGGCGGCATTGGCAACCTCCAGCTCGTTGGCGCGCAGGATGTCGCTGTGCAGGATGTTGAGGAATTCGCGCGTCAGATGGTGTGAGGTGCCGATCTCCGACAGCTTGTCGTTGATCTCCTCCAGATAGTCCCTGGCGTCGTGGAAGAGCCCCTCGAAGGCGCTCAATGCAGCCAGCCGGGTCTGTGTATGGGCGGTCAGTCTTGGCGCGGTTTCGGAACTGTCCGCAGCGCCCGCATCCTCGGCATTCCCGGCATTGTCGTCATTTGCCGCATCGGCCTGGGGTGGCCCGTCATCGGCTGCCGCCTGGGCATCCGGCACATCGTCGCTCTCTGGCGGCGCCAGGTCGTCGGCGTCGAGACTTGCATCCAGCGCGTCCGCCAAATCGATCTGCAGGTCCTGGATTGCTTTATCCACGTCTTCAGCACGCTTGATCAGGCCTCTGAAGTTCATCGCCAAACTCCCCTTACGCATACCTCGCTTAGAACTTAACGAATTGCTAATATAGCCTACATCCGCTGCTTGCGCAGGGGAAGCCCCGTCGGCACAAAGGTAAATTTGGGACATTTTAGGGGTTTGGACGCTGCGAGCGATGCGGTGCGAGGGTGCGAAGCCGGTTCTGCCGGCGGGACAGCGCCCCCCTCTGTCCTGCCGGACATCTCCCCCACACGGGAGGAGATTGGACGTCATGCGGCTTTCGCCAATCGCCAACGTTGCAAGAAGAACTGAAGCGCAGAAATTGCCAATCTCCCCACTTATGGGGGAGATGTCCGGCAGGACAGAGGGGGGCGCGAAGGATCGCGGCTCCCTCTAACTTGCCCTCACCCCGCCATGGCCAGCGGCACGGCGCTCTTGTTGGGGATCTGGATGTCGATTTCCAGCGTCGACATGGTCTCGCCGCGGTCCATCGAGACCTGCAGATAATCCTGGTCGATCTGCACATGCTTGGCGATGACGGCCATGATCTCCTCGCGCAGGATGGAGACGAGGTCGGGCTGGCTGCGGTTGCGGCGCTCATAGGCGAGCAGCACTTGCAGCCGCTCGCGCGCCACCGGGGCGCTGGAGCGCCGCTTGAACATGTCGAGCAGGTTCATGCCGCCCTCCTTCCCAAAAGACGATCGAGGAAGCCCTTGCGCTCGAAGGGCACGATGACGGGCAATTCCTCGCCCTCCAGCCGCCTGGCAGCGTCGATATAGGCCTTGGCAGCGGAATTGAGCGGCTCCGACAGCGTCACCGGCGAACCGAGGTTGGAGGCGCGCAGCACATCCTGGCTTTCCGGGATGATGCCGAGCAGCGGCACCGACAGGATTTCCAGCACGTCGTCGATGGACAGCATCTCGCCGCGCGAGGCGCGTGCCGCGTCGTAGCGCGTCACCAGCACATGCTTGGCGATCTGCTCGCCCTGCTCGGCCCGCAAGGTGCGGGCGTCGAGCAGGCCGATGATGCGATCGGAATCGCGCACCGACGACACTTCCGGATTGGTGACGATCACCGCCTCGTCGGCAAAGCGCATGGCGAGCTGCGCGCCGCGCTCGATGCCGGCCGGGCTGTCGCAGAACACGTAGTCGAACACCGAGCGCAGCTTGTCGATGACTTCGCCGACGCCTTCCTCGGTCAGCGCATCCTTGTCGCGCGTCTGCGAGGCCGGCAGCAGGAACAGCGTCTCCACCCGCTTGTCGCGGATCAGCGCCTGCGAGAGCTTGGCCTGGCCCTGGATGACGTTGACGAGGTCGAACACCACGCGCCGCTCGGCGCCCATGATCAGGTCGAGGTTGCGCAGGCCGACGTCGAAGTCGACGAGCGCCACCTTCTTGCCGGTCTTGGCCACGGCCGCCCCTAGGGCCGCCGTCGAGGTCGTCTTGCCGACGCCCCCCTTGCCCGAGGTGACCACCACTACCTTGCCCATTGAAAAGCCTCCGTTGTTGTCATTTGTTGTTCTTGGCCGGGCGGCCCTCGGCCGCCCCAATATCGAAACGAAAGTCAGCTCAGCGTCGAAACCCGCAGCGCATCGCCGTCGAGAAACGCCTGCACCGGCTTGCCGCGCGAAACGCCTTCCATCTCCTCGGCGGTGACATACCAGCCGTCGACCGCCAGCAGCTCCGCCTCGTTCTTGCGGCAGAAGATGCGCGCGCCCCTGTTGCCGAGCGCACCCGCCGAAGCGCGCCCGCGCAGCGTGCCATAGACATGGATCGAGCCCGCCGCGATGATCTCCGACCCGGAAGCGACCGAGCCGAGCACGATGACATCGCCATGCGGATGCACGATCGCCTGGCCCGAGCGGATCGGCGCCTTGATCATCAGCGTGCCCGAAGCTTCGACCTGCGGCTCGCTATCGCCCGCCTTGCTTGCGCCAGCCTTGCCGATCTTGTCCCTGTCGGGGCCGGCTTCAGGCGCCCTGCCCTCGGCCTCGCCCTCTGATGTACCTGAAACATCCTCCCACGCCTTGCGAGGCAGCAGCCCATCCGTCGTCGCCTCCTTGGCGCCGACCAGCACCGGCGGCAGGTTGGGCTCGAGTGCGGCGTGGCCGTCGAGCTCGATGGCGTAGACGCGGATGCCGCGATGGCCAAGCACGCCGACCAGCGATTCGATCGCGGCGACATCGGGCTTCAAGGTGTTGAGATCAAGCACCACCGGCCGCCCGGCAAAATAGCCCGGCGAGTTGCCGATCCAGTGGTCGAGCCCCTCCAGCCACACGTCCAAAGGCGCCTCCGGCGTCAATGTGAAAGCGACGAAAGAGCGGGCACGAAAACGAATGGATTTGGCCTCGAGGGGGGCGGCAAAGGTCACGGCTGGCGAATCCTTACTGAGAGGTAAACGCTAGCGAGGGAATGGTTAACGAATGGTTAATGGGGAGGGAGCGCCAAAGATGGATGTGGGACCACAGCCCTCGCATGTATTACGCAACGACCGGCGAGTAGCCATCTTCGACCCTCCCAGCCCGGAGCATTTATGGCTAGTTGCCTTCATCTTCCTCGGGGTCAGGCGCGTGAAGTTCGAAGATTGGTGTTTGCGCCCACTCGAACCGCTGGCGGATACGCACTCGAAGTGTACCCTTCAACTCCTCAGTCGGTTCGAAATCAACGGTGACATGCAGTCCATCGCCCACCTCTTGATAGTCAATTCTAACGAGCGCCTGTCCAGAAAATAGCCACGCTTCGCCCGCAGGAAAATCCGCACCATATACATCAACTCCTTCCACGGTTGCGATGTAAGTATTGAAACGATTTTCTCCATTGCGCCGCTCGATAACCAGATTAGGTCGGTCCTCCTCCCGGCTGTACAGCAGATGCCTCAGCGCTCGACCCTCAGCATTTCTTGAGACAACTAGGACCGGTTCAGGCCCAACCTGCGCAACAAGTTCGGCGATTGCGCGCCAAAATGCTTCCTCCTCAGCTCTAGCGATCACGTCGACTATGACACGAGGCCGGCTCGTAAAATTATCCCAAGCATACTGACCCGCCAGTCGTCGGGACCTTGACACGAAAATCTCACCGAAGCTGGAGCCAATGCTGTCCATAGGCGGATCGATCAAATGCGCCTTCTCGATACCGCCGAACGCAGCATCGTTCGTACGTCCGTCTTTTTGAGGAACACCCACGACTTGAACATTTGAGAAGAAAGGAACTTCGGGTGGCTCATGCAGCAGTGCCGACTCAATGGCTAATCGTATGCGTTCAAGGGTTTTAGTGTCGACAGGGCGCTCCTTAAGCCTTTCTAGGCGCTTTGCTTCGATCTGAATTTCAGCCGCATGTATGATTTCGGCCAGCTTTTTAGGAAGTACCTTCGCGTCTCGCCCAGGAGCGAGAAGCTCAGTGCCCCGTTTAGTTGCCGACAAGTTCTGCGCTAAAGAGGTTTGATATTGGCGCAATTCACGAAGAATGTTCCGGAGCGATCGATCACCGCCCGGCAGCAGACTCTCGTCTGCGGCGAGTTCAGCTATCCGTTGGCCAACACCCCCGTCACCTTTCTCAGGTACGGCGGCCACCATGATCGCCAACACGGCGGCTAAAAGGCCTTCGCGGTCGTGCAGTGTTGAGGGCGCGAACACGCGCCCCGGCACAACCCGTCTTTCCGTCATATTGTCGAGCGACGCAACCAGACTATCGAGAGTACCTGCGTAGGAACCCTGGCTGTAACGCTCTCCGGCCAACTCAGGTCGAAGAAGATCGAAGAGCAACGATTGAAGACTAAGCTCTCGTGCACCGGATCGATAGCCGTTGGTATCGTCGATCTCTCGGCGAAGCAAAGCAAGAGCAGTTCTGCCACCGATATCAGAAGCCTGCTTGTCATTGATCGTCCAGAACAACAGCAACGTGGCGGTCAGTAATACCACGTCGTCGTGTGCGCCGCGTACGATAGCTGCGAAAAGCTGCCTAGGCGTTGGCGGCGGCATATTTCTATGTGAAAGCGGCTCGGCAACCCGACTGGCCTCCTTCCATCCAAGGTCTAGAATGTTGGGGAATAGCAAGCGTCGGTGCCGGAATTCGGCGCGGTCCTCAAGGCGATGATCAAGTGCTGCTGGCCATCGGACCAATGCCTCACGGAAAAGAGCGGTTCCCGCTTCGTCTTCGTTCCAAACCGCAACAGCTAAGCAGTACGCAGTGCTCGATAGGTGCTGCCACATTAATGGCCAGCTTTTTCGGAATGCAAACCAGGCGGCATCGGAATCCTCGCCAGCAGTCTCAGGCCACCGATACATTGTCGGAGCCTGCTGCAGCAAACCCTCCCAAGCACCAACTAGCTCAGGCAGCACGTTGGCGTATGCCTTGGCGTCCGAGCCTGCCAAGGCGAGACGCTGCGAGGCAGCCTCGCCTTTCGGCGTGTCCAGGCTAGTCCGTTTCGTCACCCAGTCTTCAAGCCGGTGCATCAGCATAGGAATAAGGCTGAGGATGCCACGAACGATGCTTGCCGAAAGCTCAGGGTCGCTCTCCGCCGGGAGAAGACGCCTTGGCGTGTAGGCAAGCGCTCGGATGAAGTGATCGTCATCGGGGATGCGACCGGCAGCGCGCTCGAAAAGGCGTCGATACTGGCGTATCCAATCTTGGTGTGGCGCATTCCAAGCGTCACCTATTACTTCGGCGTAGTTAACCGCAGCACCATCGAGGGTCCGGGAAGCATTCAGCGCGAGCAAGAACTTGTGATAGCGGATCATTTCCCGAAACGCGCCATCGAAGGCCACAGGAGCCAGGCGGTCTATGTTTGCCGCTACCTTGTCAGCCAATTCTTCGAGGATCGCTGCGGGCGTCGGCAGATCACGATTCATCGTTGACCCCCCTGAAGCAGAAGGCACGCCGTAAAACCCAAAGCTCGAGGCGATTCAGTGCCACGCCGCCCCGGCGCCGGCACCAACTCACACTTCCATTCAATGGCTCATCGATGTGCGGCGTGAACCACAATATAGGCCCCTGATAACCCGTTGGCCGGACACGCGGTTTAGGGAGTGCTTTGGCACCACCATTCCGGTACGTCGACCAGCGCGCAAGTATCCACCGACCCCAAGTGGTAGGCGATGTTCGCAAACTAGGTTGCGACACGGCGGCACGACTGCAGCGCACCACCCAGCGTCGAAGTACCCATCGAACCCAGATCATACGAACGTCATATAGGGCCATCCGCCGCTCAAATTTGGTGTTTATCTCAGAGATATGCGGGCCGCCAAAGTCGAATCCAAAAGTGGCGCTAGGCTGATCGTTGGCTTGATCGGAACCCAGCAGTTCCTGCGTCGCAAGGGCGTATAGTTGTTGTCGCAACCGCGCCTTCATTTCCAGCGGTTGGACGAAATTGACCGTATAGCGCTCGCGAAGTTTCTCTCTTGCTGACTGCTGTACGAAGTTGAAGGTCGTCGCGATGAAATGTGCCAAGCCCGCCAGATTTACGAGCAACCAAGCCGAGTGAGCGCCGAGCAACACCAGCTTGAAAGCTTGAAAATTGGTTCCAAAACCGAATCTGTGCAACGAGAACTGTAGCGGCCAGAGTAGTTGGGCACACATCACGGCCAGCAAAGCAACGCAACTTGCTACGACTTCGAAGGCGAGCGACTCATGATAGTAGAGCTTTACGTCCGTTGACGAGTTCTCTCGTTGCGCAATTAGGGTGACGAGCGCCAGAGCGAGTGAGATTACACCAAGCACCCCGACCTGTGCGGTGATCAGGTAGCTGGATACATTGAGGATGATCGCTTTGACGTCGGGCTGCGGAGGAGGACCTGACGCCGTCCAGTCGGGAATCCAGTTTGGCGCGAAGTGGGCAATAGCAAACTCGCCGATCACGACAGCTACGTCGAGCAGCAGATAAAGCGTCACAAAACGACCGAAGCTGCTGACCGCAAAGAAGGTTCGCAATATCCGATGCAATGGGCCATATCGTGACCTCCGGGCGACTACGTTGTCACGAAGCAGTTCTTTGACCTCCAGTCGTACCCATCTATTGATACTCCCGGTCCATCCGCCCCGCCGCCAGTCGATCATGTCAGCGAAACCTCGCACCGACCAACGTCCGAACCACGACAAATGGCTAAATGGAGTTGAAAACCGTGAGGATAATCAACAACTTCTTTTTGCGCCCAGTCGCGTCCCAAATCTGCAAGCGGTTGAGCGCAAGCCTGGTCAATTTTCGCCAGCTCTGTCATTCGATGTCCCCCAACGCAACTGTGACATCGAAGCTTCAAACGTGCAACGATGAGAATGGCGGAACTGGCTCGGGGAGCGCATGCAATATGCCGTGCGCTCAATGATCTTCTTGTCTCATCGGTTGGAGACTTTGGATGCCCCAGTTGTTTCTGTAGATCGCAATCATGGCCCTAGACTGGTCGTTTCACATCTGCCAGGCAATAGTGCAAGCGGTCGCCCAGGCGTTGATCAGTGCTTGCGCCTCGTCGCCCGATAGGCCGGTCCACACCGCCAGCGCCTCGACCTCCAGCACGTCGGTGCCGCCGATCTCACTCGTCTGCGGCGGCGCGGCGTTTGCCGCCAGCGGCAGGGCCGCCTCCCTTTCGATCTCCATCGCGGCCTGGTGCCGGTGGCGCTCGCGAAAAGCGGGCACCCGATACCAGAGTGAACGCGTGCCCCGACGCCGCTGCGCTGGCGATTTGAGAAAAGTTGAGATGCGGTGTCGGATCTGCGGGCGCTCAACCGTCTTACAGCAGGCGCCACTCGCTGGCATCCCGACAACGAAAGGAATGATCGATGAGCAAGAAGATTTTCGTGAGCCTGCCGGTGAGCGACGTGAAGGCATCCAAGGCGTTCTATGAATCGCTCGGGTTCAAGAACAATCCCAGCTTCACCAGTGAGGCGGCCGCGGGGATGGTGTGGAGCGACCACATCAATTTCATGCTGCTCAGCCGTGAAAAATGGCAGACCATGACCACGCGCCCCATCCCGCCATCAACGTCCAGCGAGGTCATGCTGGCGCTGTCGCTCGACAGCCGCGAGGCGGTCGATGCGATGGCCACGGCTGCTGCCGCGAACGGTGGCACCGCCGACATCAATCCGATCGAAGATCATGGGTTCATGTATACCCGCGACCTCGCTGATCCCGATGGCCATGCCGTGGGCGCGATGTGGATGGACGTTTCCGCAATGCCTTCTGCCGACAAGGCGGACTGACATCGTTTTCACGATCGGCCGAGCCCAGATTCCTTCTCACCTTTCAAAACGGATGCACGACCCAACGACACAGGTTATGTTGTCCCGTCTGGCCGAGGTCATCGAAGGGGAGGCATGACATGCAGGCAATGCCGATAGCGCATGAAGCCGCGCAACCCGTGGCCGGCCCCTCCCTGGCCGGCTATCCGGCCGCCGTCCTGTGCTGGCTGCTTTCGGCTGGTGTCTACATCGCGGCCAAATGGGTGGCGCCTGAAATGCCGCCCTGGGGCCTCTGCTTCTGGCGGCTGACGCTTGCTTGCGCCATCCTGCTGCCGATCGTGCACCGTCATCACGAGGCGATGATCGGGCTTTTGCGAACCCGCGCCCTGGAGGTCGTCGCCGTGGGGGCGATCGGCCTGACGCTCTGCCAGGGTATGATCTACCACGGCCTCAACCACACCGACGCCACCACGGCCGGCATCATCATGGCGCTGTCGCCTGTCATGACGATGGTGCTTGCCCGTTTCGTACTTGGCGAGCCGCTCGGCCTGTGGAAGTCGCTTGGCGCGCTGGTTGCGCTTGCCGGGATGATTTTCATCGTCGCCCACGGCAACCTGGAGGCGCTGCTGCAACTCAAGGTCAACGCCGGCGAGCTGTGGATCGTCGGCAGCGCGTTCTGCTGGGGCCTCTACACCGTGCTTTTGCGCCGTGCCAAATTCGGCATCGAACTCCTGCCGATGGTCGTGCTGCTGCTCTGCGCCGGTGCGCTGGTCGCCTTGCCTTTCCATCTGTGGGAATTGTTCAACGACGAACGCTCCGCCATGGACGTCGACAGCCTTCTCGCGCTCGCCTATCTGGCAGGCCCCGGCGGCGCCTTGATGTACTATCTCTACAACAAAAGCGTGCAAACGCTGGGCGCGAGCCGGGCAAGCATGCTGCTCTACCTGCAGACGGTGTTCGTGGCCATCCTCGCCTATCTGCTGCTCGGCGAGGGCTTGCACGATTACGATCTGGTCGGTGCGGCCTTCATCGTCGCCGGCATCGTACTCGCCACAATGGTCAAGCCAGCTCAACCACGCGTGGCGTAGAAATCTTGCGGGTGACGCCTTTGCGACGGGTCAACAAAAACCCGCCTGGACGGCGGGTCACTGGCGCAAATCAGCACCATAGGCAGAAATGTAGCATAGCTGCCCTCACCCGTCAAGGAAAAAATTCCTATCGACGTCAGCACCAGCTGCCCGCCGGACCCGTTCATTCCCGGCCAAAAGCCAGCGGCGCAATTGCGGTGGAGGCCGACATTCGAACGAAAGTAAATTCAGATCCAGCTTGACGGAACATTAGCCATAGCTAATTGTTGATCTGTGCGGCAGGTGGTGCCCTCCATCGCCTGCCGAAGATCGGCCGTCCGATCGGCCCGCGTCCTCCGCCAGAGGCGCGGGCTTTCGGGGCCGCCGCGCAATCCAGCCGGTATTTTCCGTTCTTCAGCTTCCGATCATTTCGCCAGTCCCTCATCGGGGTTTCGCCGCCTTTTGGCCTTGAGGCTGCGGGCGGCCTGCTCGATTGCCGCGCGGTCGTTGCCCAGGCGGTCGAGCAGTTCCTGCGCCTCGTCGCCCGATATGCCGGTGCGCACCGCCAGCGCCTCGACCTCCAGCACGTCGGTGCTGGCGATCTCGCCGGTTTCAGGCAGCGCATCCTCCGCCGTCAGCGGCAGTGCCGACTCGCGGTCGATCTCGGCCTCGGCCTGGTGCCAGTGCCGTTCGGGGTCGCCGTGCATGCGGCCTTCCCGTTCCCAGATCTGGTAGGCGCGCTCACGAATCCTGTCGTCCCGGTCGTCGCTCATGGTCAGTCCTCCTTGGGGTCAGGGTTGAACGCCGCGCCAATGCGGACGCTCCGGAAAATCCGCGCGATCGGATCGCCATGCCGGGCGGCGCGCGGGCTCTACTGGCATTGCCGTCTCGGGCCGCCGGAATAGGGCTGGTAGGAGTTGTCTTCCGGGCGGTAGGAGCGGTAGCGGCTGAAGCAGGAATCGACATGGCCGGCCGAAAGTGCGGCGCCGCCTTCGTCGGCAACGTACACGCCCAGGCCGGCGCCGTTTTCGTCGCCATCACCGGCAGCCGGCTGAGCGGCCTGACCGGCCTGACCGGCGGCTTGGAAATAGGGCGAGACGCAGCGACGCAGCTGCCCGCTGTAGGAGAGATAGCTGTTGTCGTCCGGATGGTAGGAGCGATAGCGGCTGGCGCACCAGGCGAGATGCGGAGGCGGCAGGTCGGCTGCCTTGGGCGCGATGGCGCCGGTGACCGTCGGGTCGGGCGGTGTTTCCTGCGGTTTGGCGGGGATGTCGGGCGGCGCGGGCTGGGCAGCCGGCAGGCGTTCCAGACCCTGCCCCGCTTTGTTCACCGGCCGCGCCTTCCTGGTCCACAGCTCTGCCACGCTGACGGTGGCCGTTGCCTGGCGCGGCGGCTTTGCGGCAAGCAGCCAGGCAGCAAAACCCAGTCCGCTGCCGAAGACCGCAAGGGTCAACACGAAGCCGCAGACCAGTCCCAAAACCGCTTTCACGACACGCTCCTTCAGTCCCTGCTCATAGAATGCGGGGCCTCAAGGCTGGTTCCAGAAAAACGCTGGCGCGCGCGCCGGCGTTGCCGCCGGGCGCAACCGCCAAGGGAGGCTCAAAACCCCGCCCAGACACAGTTCAGAAACAATATTCAACAGTTCGGAAAAACTGCCGAAAAGATCGGATGGCATAAGCATCCCACAACAACCGGAAAAATGGCCGTGCCGGGCGACGCCCGGCCTGGACGGGAAAGTATGGAAATGGATCACGGTGTCGATATCGCCGAACTGGACGCGGACCGATCGGGGCTGGAGAGCGGTCCGGCAAGTGTCGATGCGCTGGTAAGAACGGTCCCCGCGACAGCCAGGCGCGGGCAAATCCTGACGGGCGCGGACTTTGCCCGGCAAGGCCTGCCCGGCGAACGGCTCGACACCGTCTTCGAACAGCTCGCCGAAATCTTTGCAGCGTTGCCGGCGGTGATCTCCGACGGGCGTGTCTGGACCTATCGGGAACTGGACAGCCGTGCCAACCAGTTCGCCCGCCTGCTGGTCAAGCGCGGCGTGAAGCCGGGCGACCGCGTCGGGCTAATCCTCGACCGCTCGGCGGAGACCTATGTCGCGCTGCTCGCCGTGATGAAGGCGGGCGCTGCCTTCGTGCCGCTGGCGACCGCGTTCCCCGAGGAGCGGATGGCGCTCATCATCGAGGACGCCGGCGTCAGCCTGATCGTCACCATCGCCGCCTATGCGTCGCGCGCCGGTCAGCTGCCGGTCCCGCATCTGCTGATCGACAGCGCGGCTGCCGAAATCTCCAAACAGTCCGACGCGCCGCTGAAGCCGCATGCGAAGGCCGCTTTATCGGACGACACCTGCTACATCCTCTACACCTCGGGCACCACAGGCAAGCCCAAGGGCGTGGTCATCAAGCACCAGAGTTTCGTCAACTTCATCCGCGTTGCCGCCGCCTCCTACGGCTACCGGCCGGGCGACCGCGTCTACCAGGGCATGACGATCGCCTTCGACTTTTCCTCCGAAGAGATCTGGGTGCCGTTCGTCGCCGGCGCGACGGTGGTGCCGGCACCGGGCCAGATGCCGCTGGTGGGCGAGGAACTCGCCGATTTCCTGCGCCTCCACGACATCACCTGCATCGCCTGCAGCCCGACGCTGCTGTCGTCGATGACATCGGATGTGCCCAGCCTGCGCACGCTGCTGGTCGGCGGCGAGGCCTGCCCGCACAATCTGGTGGTGCGCTGGTCGAAGCCGGGGCGGCAGATCCTCAACACCTATGGCCCGACCGAGGCGACCGTCACCGCCACCATGGGCGCGCTGACACCGGACAGTCCCGTCACCATCGGCGCGCCGCTGCCGACCTATTCGATCGTCATTCTCGACGCATCGCTGCCGCAACTCGCCGAGCCCGGCGAACTGGGCGAGATCGGCATTGCCGGCATCGGGCTCGCGGTCGGCTATCTCAACAGGCCCGACCTGACCGAACAGAAATTCATCGCCGATTTCGTCGGCCTGCCGAACAACCCGTCGAAGCGCATCTACCGCACCGGCGACCTTGGCCGCATCAACGACCAAAGCGAGATCGAGTATGCCGGCCGCATCGACACCCAGGTGAAGATCCGCGGCTACCGCATCGAGCTCGGCGAGATCGAGGCGGTGCTGCTCGACCAGCCCGAAATCGCCCAGGCCGCCGTCACCACCTGGGAGATCGAGCCCGGCCGCGTCGAACTCGTCGCCTATTTCGCAGCGAAGGCCGGCCACCCGGCGATCTCGCGCGCGGACCTCGCCAGGACGATGAAGCGGCGGCTGCCGGATTACATGGTGCCCTCCTATCTCGAGGAACTACCTGTTATCCCGATGACGGTTTCCAACAAGGTGGATTTGCGCCAGCTGCCGAAGCCGACAAGCGTGCGGCTTTCGGGCGATCGCGCCATGGTCGCGCCCGGCAATGACGACGAGCGTTTCCTGGCCGACGCGCTGGCCGCGGTGCTGAAATTCGACGAAGTGTCCGTCGAGGACAATTTCTTCGACGATCTCGGCGCCAACTCGCTGCTGATGGCGCATTTCTGCGCGCGTCTGCGCACCAGGAAGGAATGGGCGACGGCGTCGATGCGCGACATCTATCTCCACCCGACCGTGGCGCGGCTGGCACTTCACCTGGGCGTGGCGGACGAGATGGCGACTGCCACCAACGAGCCCGTCCTCACCCGCCGGGCCTCGAACTTCGCCTACTGGACCTGCGGCGCCGCACAGCTGCTGTTCTACGCGCTATACAGCTATGGCGCTTTGTGGGCGATCAATGGCGGCCTCAACTGGATGTATGACGCGCTCGACGATCCGCTGCAGCTCTACATCAGGTGCGTGGCGCTTTCGGCCGCCGTGTTCTTCGGCATGTCGGGCTTTGCCGTCCTCGCCAAATGGGTGCTCGTCGGCCGCTGGAAGGCGGAAGCGTTTCCCATCTGGGGCGTGCGCTACTTCCGCTTCTGGGTGGTCAAGACATTGATCCGCACGGCCCCCGTCGTGCTGTTCCGCGGCAGCCCGCTCTACAGCATCTACCTGCAGCTTCTCGGCACCAGGCTCGGCAAGAACGCCGTCATCGAATCGAAATCCGTGCCCGTCTGCACGGATCTCATCTCGATCGGCGCCAACACCATCCTGCGCAAGGAATCGATGATTCTCGGCTTCCGGGCGCAGTCCGGCTATATCCACACCGGGCCGCTGACCATCGGCTGCGATGCCTTTGTCGGCGTCGGCTCGACGCTCGACATCGACACCCGGATCGGCGACGGCGCCCAGCTCGGCCATTCGTCCTCGCTGCATCGCGGCCAAAGCATCCCCGACGGCGAACGCTGGCATGGCTCGCCGGCCGTGCCGACCACGGCCGACTATTGCAAGGTGCGCAACGTCGATCCGTCCAACATCCGGCGCTTCCTGTTCGAAGCGGTTCAGCTGATCGGGCTGTTTGCCATCGTCACCCCCTTGCCGCTGCTATTCCATAGCTATTGGGAAAATGTCGGCGACGACTACCAGGAAACCATCGGCGTCGTCGCGATCGGCACCACGGTCACGCTGTTCGGCTACATGGCCGCATCCTTCCTGGCGGCAACGCTGGTGCCGCGCCTGGTCAGCCTGCTGTTGAAGCCCGGCCGCACCTACACGCTGTACGGCTTCCGCTACTGGCTGCAGACCGTCGCTGAATTCTCCAGCAACTCGCGCGTGCTCGGCCTGCTGGCCGGCGACAGCTCGGCGATCGTGCACTACATGCGAGCGATCGGCTGGAACCTCAACAAGGTGGTACAGACCGGCTCCAATTTCGGCTCCAACCAGCAGCACGAAAACCCGCTTCTGTGCGAGATCGGCACCGAGACCATGGTGTCGGACGGGCTGTTCATGATCAACATGCACAAATCCGCCGCCGCCTTCAGGCTCGAGCCGACAAGGATCGGCGAGCGCAACTATCTCGGCAACAATATCTACTATCCGCCGGACGGGCGCACCGGCGACAACGTCCTGCTCGGCACCAAGGTGATGATCCCCATCGACGGGCCGCTGCGCGAGAATGTCGGGCTTCTGGGTTCGCCTGCCTTTGAAATCCCGCGCATGGTGAACCGCGACAAGGAGCTCATCGCCGGCATCGACGAGGACGACCGGCGCCGGCGCATCCCGTTGAAGAACCGCCACAATCTGGTGACGATCCTGCTGTTCGTGGCAACGCAATGGGTCATGCTGTTCGCCACGCTGGCGATCTGGGATCGGGCGCTGAACTACTACACCGAATGGGCTGAAGTCGCGCTTTTCGTCGCCGTGCTCCTGACCTCGGCGATCACCATTCCGTTCTACATCTTCGTGGAACGGGCAAGTCTTGGTTTCGGCAGGCTGAAGCCGCAGATGACGACGATCTACGATGTGGCGTTCTGGCGCCATGAACGCCACTGGAAGCTGGCGGATTCGCCGATCGTGCGGCTGTTCGCCGGCACGCCGTTCCGGCCGATGATCCTGCGCATGCTGGGCGTCAAGATCGGCAGCCGTGTCTATGACGGCGGCAGCAACCTCACCGAACGCTCGCTGGTGGAGATCGGCGACGACGCCACCCTCAACGAGGGCTGCGTCATCCAGGCCCATTCGCTGGAGGAAGGCGCCTTCAAGTCCGACTTCATCCGCATCGGCAAGGGCTGCACGCTCGGCCCCTCCGCCTTTGTCCATTACGGCGTCGTGATGGGCGAAGGCTCGGTGGTCGATGTCGACTCCTTCGTCATGAAGGGCGAAGAGCTGGAGCCCAACTCCATATGGCGGGGCAATCCGGCCAAGCTGCATCGCTTCGTCGAGCCGATCACCGACAATGGCTCCAAGGCATCGGCCACGGCATCGGCTTGAAGAAGGGCATCGGCTTGAACACCGGAGACATCCGTCTCGTTGCCGTGACCAGGGCCAACCGCGCCTTGGTCGCGGCCCTGGAATTGGCTCCCGAGCAGATGGATTTCGTCGCCAGCAATGCGGAGTCGCTGGAAGAAGCCGAAACCGACGAAGACGCGCGGCCGCGCGTCGTCATGGCCGGGACCCGTGTCGTCGGTTTCCTCATGTACGAGGCGCCCGAGGATGATGACGAGGCGCGCATCTACCGCTTCATGATCGACCGCGCCTCTCAAGGCAAAGGTTACGGCAAGGCCGCGCTGCGTGAGGTGCTGGGCGAAATCCGGGGGCTCGGCCACATCAGCCACGTCTCGATCTGCTACGAACCGGAGAACGATGCGGCGCGCAACCTCTATCGCAGCGCCGGTTTCGTCGAAGAAGGGCTCGACGAGGACGGAGAAATGATCGCCGATCTCGCTTTGCCGGCACGGACGCACGAGCCGTGACGCGGCTGCCCGAGGAAATCGCCTTGGCTGAAGCGATGGCCGCCATCGCACCCAAGTGTGTCCGGGTCGGATGCCGGCTTATACGCGATGGCGACGACGCCCATCTGCTGCCCGGGGAAGCGAACTCCATCGCCGCGCGTCAACCGGCCATGCGGCGCGCCAGCGGCGCGGCCCGGTGGATCGCGCACGGACTGCTGGCGGATATCGGCGTCAACGATTTCGCCATCCTGCGCACGCCAACGGGCGCGCCGGTCTGGCCCGACGGGATAACCGGTTCGCTCGCCCACGACGACGACATGGCCGTGGCGGCGGTTGCCCCGATTGGCGATATCGCCTCGCTCGGCATCGACGTCGAGCCCGCGCAGCCTCTCCCGGATGACATTTTGGCGCTCGTGACAACATTTGCGGACCGCACGGACGCAGCCGACCGGCATCTTGCCGGCCGCATCCTCTTTGCCGCCAAGGAAGCCGTCTACAAGGCCGTGTATCCGCTCGATCGCGAGGTGCTGGGCTATGAGGACATCACCGTCGACCTGAACGCAGGCCGCGCGACGACGAAGACAGGCCGCAAGGCCAGGCTCGCCTACTGCGTTGTCCCGCGCGTGGTGGTGCTGGCGTTTATCGAGAAAGACAGGGGTTAGCGCGCAGCCCTATTCGCCAACGATCTCGGTATACGCCCTCACCTCGCCATCGAGCCCGCGCAGCCGCCAGTTCTCGCCGTCCCGTCCCTCGACATGGCAAGGCCCGATCGGCACCTTGCCGCCGCCTTCCGGCAGGTCGAGCACATAGACGGGGTTGCAGATGCCCGACAGCCGCGCGCGCAGCGCTTCAGCCAGCGCCTGCCCCTGCGCAATCGTCGTGCGCCGGTGCGCCATGCCGCGCGCGAGGTCGCCATGGTGCAGGTAATAGGGTTTGACGCCGAGGCGATACATCAGCTCGCGGCAGAGCTCCTCCAGCGCCTCGACGCTGTCGTTGACGCCTTTGAGCAGAACGCTCTGGTTGAGCAGCACGAAGCCGGCTTGCCGCAGCGTGCGGCAGGCGGTTTCCGTGGCCTGAGTGATTTCCCGCGCGTGGTTGAAATGGGTGACGATGGTGACCATCAGCCGGCCCTGCAGGGCCGCAACCAGCCCCGGCGTGATGCGCGACGGCAGCGCCACCGGAACGCGCGTGTGGATGCGCAGCAGCCGCACATGCGCGATCGCTTCGATGCGCGCGCGGATTTCGGCCAGCGCCTTCTCGGGCAGCGACAGCGGATCGCCGCCGGTCAGGATCACCTCGCGGATTTCGGGGTGATCCGCGATATAGGCCAGCGCCGGCTCCAGCGCCTCGCGCGTATAACCCCTGCCGATCGAGGTCAGCGATTCCTTGCGGAAGCAGAACCGGCAATAGACCGCGCATTGGTAGGTCGGGAACAACAGCACCCGGTCGGCATGGCGATGCGTCAAGCGCGGCACCGGGCTGAAGTCATGGTCGGCGATCGGATCGTCGAGTTCGCCTTCCGCTTCCTCAAGTTCTTGCGGAGACGGGATGACCTGCGCCCGGATCGGATCAGCCGGGTCGTTCCAGTCGATCAGGTCGAGATAGGCTTTGGGCGCGCGCACCTTGTGGTTCGCCGCCGCGGCCTGGGCGGCTGCGCGCTCGGCTGACGACAGCGGGAGGCGGTCAAGGTCGCGGACGTGGCGCACCCCGGCGCGGACGTCCGCCTGCCAGGCGGTGTCAGGATCGGCGGAGCGTGCATCGTGGAGGTTCGTGTCTGAAGTCATCAGGGTTCTCGGGGCAGTTTCTGGCGGAGCTATCGGCCGGATGGCCAGGCGGGTCAACCTTCTGGGGTGGTCGCCGCCATCAAATCCACCGCCTGCAAATCCGTAGGTATTTAGCCAAAATGGCACTATTCTGCGCAGTCTGGGCTTCAGGGAAAACGAATGGACTTCAGCACAGGCCATGGTTACCTGCTCATCGGCGGCCTCATCCTCGTCGGTACTGGGCTGCTCATCCTGTCGCTGATCGTCAATCTGCGCGTCGCCCACAGTGTGCGCGACGACGTGCGTCATCGCGAAAAGCTGCTGGAATACTACCGTAACATCTTCTCGCAGTTGGGCGTGATCCTGATCGGCATCGGCGTGTCGCTGTTCATCTTCTTTTTCCAGCAGAATTACCAGGACCAGCGCAGACGCGAAACGGATCTCCAGCAGGTTCTGGCCAAGCTGGCGGCGCGCATCGCTCGCGGCGCTCCCCTCGTCGAGTCACTTGGCGAATTCGACGCGCTGCTGGATGACGGCGGGGCCTACGTTAGTCCCGAACTTGGTGGAACCAACGCCGCCATCGGCGCGCAGGGAGCGGAGCTTGGCAAGCAGATCCGCGAAATCCTGCTGGTTGAGCGCGACGTCGACATCCGGGACTTCGACATCCTCAACCTGTCGCGCGATTTCGAGTCGTCGTTCGTCGTCAACCAGCTCGATCCGACGCTATGGTTCGACATCGTGCGCGACGAGAGCGAGATCAAATATGCCATCACCCAACTCACCCTCGACTACAAGGACCTGCAGGATGCGATCGGCGGCGAGCCGATCGAGGTTGCGATCGCCAATCCTGAAACCGAGCGCAAGATCAAGCACGAGGTGCTCGACATCTTCTACGATGCCGACCTCTTGCGCCAGCGCAGCAGGCGATTTCTCGGCCGTGCGTGCTGGCTTCTCAGCCACGGACGCAGCTTTGTCAGTCTTGCACCGGTCGACGCGATCGAAGCCGACGCGAGGTCACATCAGGAATGGATCGACAGATCGAAGCCCTCGCTGGCACAGACGAAATCGGGCAACGGCGATTGCTTCAAACTGCTCCGATACGGCCCGGCATCCTGACTCCCGGCGGGACCGGTCGATTTGGAAGTCAGTCCCCCACACGTTGCAGCGTGCCGAGATGATTGTCGTCGAGAAAACCTACAGTCATGGCCGACGCCTTGCCGTCAGCGCCGACCACGAAACTTACACCCGAGGGGCTGTCCGGCGTCTCCGCGTCGGGGAAGGTCAGGAAAAGATCACCGTCGAAATGCCTCAATGAATAGGACCGGCCGGCGGCCGGGCCTACCTTGAGTACAAGGTCGTCTCCCGCTTTCGACACAATCGCGTCGCCGATGAAGTCGTTGGCGTACCGGCCAGCATAGACACTGCCCGGCCCGGCTCGCCGTGACGGAGACGGCGGCGCGGCATAGGCGGCCTTGGCCGCCGCGACCGCCGGACCGAACAGGCCCGCATAGATATCATTCCACGCCTTGACCCAGTCCTTCTCGACCTTACCGTCGAAGACGAGATCGGCGAAGCTGTCGGACAATCCCTCCGGCAGGCCAGTCGGAAAGGCGTTGGTGACGATGACTATGCCCAACTTTTCCTTTGGGAAGACTGTCACCAGGGTACGCGCGCCGACGCTGAAAGCGCCGGCGTGGCCCCAGCTCAGGCCGTGTCGGCCGAATTCGACATTCCAGCCGAGGCCGTAGAACGATGCGCCGCCGGAGACGGGGTTGTTGCCGCGCGCTATCAGCGGAACATGCGTCTGGCTTAGCGCATCGGCGGCAATCAGTGTCTTGCCGGCATAAACGCCGTTGTGGAGGATGAGGCGCACCCATTGCGAGAGGTCACGTGCCGTAGAGCTGACGCCGCCGGCGGGCGCCTGCGCATCCGGATCGCGCTCTATCCTCGCTGCCCAGGCGCCATCGACCTTGACGTGAAGCGCGGCGCGGTTGGTTCGCTTGACGAAGTCCGAATGGCGGGAACTCGTGGAGGCCATGCCCAGCGGACGGTAGAGCTTCTCCTCGGCGACCTGCTCCCAGGGCTTTCCCGTCGGTGTCGCGGCTGCCACGGCACCCTCTGTCAATCCGAAATTGCTGTAAGAATACCCGGCCCGAAAGCTCGACGATGGCGGCACGAACCGCAGGCGATGCAGGATCTCGACGCGGTCGTAGCCAATGTCCTCGAGGTCGTCTCCGGCGGTGCCTGGAAGCCCGCTGCGATGCGAAAACAGGTCACGGACGGTGAGCTGGCTTGCCGGATAAGGATCGGCCAACCTGAAGGCCGGATCGAGATCGGCGATCTTCGAATCCCAGGACACGATCCTGTCGCTAACCAACGCCGCTACGACGGTGGCGGAAACCGGCTTGGAAAGGGAGGCGATCTGGAACACCGTGTCGGCGTCGACGGTCTCAGGCTTGCCGACCTCGCGATGCCCAAAACCCTTGAGGAAGATCACCTCGTCATCGCGCACGACGCCGATGGCGAGCCCGGGTACGGCACCGTCCGCGACGGCGGCTTCGGCAAGCGCTTCGAGCTTCGACAGGGCAGCAGTGATGCGCTCGGGCGTGAGGCTATCGGCCGGCGCCGCGTGCGGCCAAAGCGCCATTGCGGCGATGAAGACCCAAACCCTCCACTGACAGAGATTCCGATTCAGCCGCATGCACAAGCCTCCTCCCAGGAATTCACATGACCATGATACAGGCCCGCACGGGTGAGGCCAGCCCTTCTCGGGCGGCTCACGCCGCGAGCCGGATTCATCGGCCGCGCCGACTACGTCAGCTTCAGCGCCGCGCTCCTGCTCCTATCGCCCAGCGGCGTCCGCCATCGCAACAAAGGCGCTCTCGATGGTCTCGAAAGCCAGCTCCGGATACAGCACTCCGGCTTCCGGCGTGGCCGTCTCGAGCGCGGTCTCGCCGCGTATCCAGAATGCCCGCAGCAGTCCGAGCCAGGGGGCTGACGCGATCATCGCCTCAAGCTCCGCCGCACTCTGAGGCACGATGCGCGGCGAGCGGCCGCTCACCCCGCGCCACAGATCGATCATTTCGTTCTGGGTGATCTTGTTTCGGGCGATGCGGATCTCGCTGCGGATGGCATTGGGGTCGTTCAGCGCGCGCAAGGTCACGGCGGCGATGTCCTTCTCGCTGACGAACGTCGCCGGCACATTGCCGTCGCCATAAAGTGTCACCTCTTCGGGCGGCAAGGGCGACGAGCCGAAGCGCATCAGATCGCCCAGCGTCGCCACCCATGTCGAAAAGAAGCCATTGGTGTAGATCACCGTATAGGGCAGATCGGCTTGCCTGATCGCGTCGAACACGCCTCGCTTGAGATCGAGTGGCGGGATCGAGCCCGGTGCGGCGGCGGCGAAGTCGAGGCCGAAGCCGGCGGAAGGCACATAGCGGGAAACGCCGGCATCGCTCAGCGCCCGCACCAGCGTCATCTCGCTGGCCGAATGCACATGCACCGAGCTGATGACGCGGTCCACCGCACTGGCGGCGCGGACAAGGCTGTCATAGTCGTCGAGATCGCCGACGTGGATTTTGGCGCCGAGCTCCTTCAGCGAATGCAGCCGCTCTTCATCGCCGGCTGTTGCCGGACGAACCAGAACGTGCAGGCGATCGCCATTGCGGGCGCTGGCCTTCGCCATCTCGCTGCCCAGCAGCCCCGTCGCGCCGATGATCAGGGTGCTGGTCATATCGACCTCCCATTGCGCAGGATGGAGCCGTCCCAGTCGCGCTCGAATCCGATGTCGTGCAAGCGATGGTTCGAGAAGCGTGAAACTTGGCGCAGCATGCGGCGGCGCTCGACGACTGCAGAGGCTCTGAGTGCAAGACCGCTCGTCGCGGCGCTGATGGATTCGAGAATCGGTTTCATGGTTCGTCTCCTGTGGTTCAGTAGGCGCAAGCGTGCCGACGCCGTCCGCAAGGGGACAAGCATGACGATTGCTCACACTGTTTCTGGTCGTTCAGCGCAGCGGCGAGATGGGAAAGCCGATCAAGATCCGCTGCTACCCCTATAGATTGGACATTTTCGGGCTGGACGACAAACGACTCTTTGTGCATGATTTGTGAGCAACACTCACAGGTGGACCATGCCGCGCAGACTGCCGCCCCTCACTGCCTTGCCCGCCTTCGAGGCCGCCGCCAGGCATCTGAGTTTCTCCAAGGCGGCGGGTGAGCTCAACGTCACCCATGGCGCGGTCAGCCGCGCCATCCGCAATATCGAGGACAGGCTGGGCATCCAGCTTTTCGATCGGGGAACGAGGTCCGTGCGCCTGACGTCGGTCGGCGCCGCCTACGCATCGGAAGTCCGGACGGCGCTGGACCAGATCGCCGCCGCCACCATCGCCGCCACGCCCGACCGCACGGCAGGCATCCTGAATGTCAGCACATCGGACGGTTTTGCCGGCCGCTGGCTGGTGCCGAGGCTGCATCGCTTCCACCGCGCCAACGCCGACATCGACGTGCGGCTGTCGACCTCGGGCGTGCTTTCCGATTTCGTCAGCGACGGCATCGACATCGCCATCCGCTACGGCAAGGGCGGCTATACCGGCGTGACGGCGGAGTTTCTCGCTGATGAAGAGGTCTTCCCGGTCTGCAGCCCGGAACTGCTGCAAGGCGAACATCCGCTGCGCCAGCCCGGGGATCTCCGGCATCACAAGCTGATCCACGACGCCTTTCGCATCGACTGGGCAACATGGCTGCAACAGGCCGGCGTGGACGGCATCGATCCCAAGCGCGGCGTGCGCTTCGATTCCGCCACCTTCGCCGTCGAAGCCGCGGTGCATGGCGAAGGCGTGTTGCTCGGCCGAAGCGCGCTGGTCTCGGCCGACCTCGCTGCGGGGCGGCTGGTTCGTCCCTTCGATCTCGCGCTGAAATCCGCCTCGCGCTACTACGTCGTCTACCGTGACGGCGCGCTGCGCCAGAAAAAGATCAAGGCGTTCCGCGACTGGCTGTTTGCCGAAGTGGCCGCCGACTGGGTCGGTGCGACGAAGGATGGCTGATGCGGCAAGGGTTCAATTTGTGAAAGGCGCCTCTTCGAGGTCTAGCCCTGCACTACTCCTTCGCGCGAAAAACTTCCGGCACGACGAACACTTCGTCGGCCCGGCCATAGCCTCCGTCGGCGACCTCCTCGACCAGCACCATCGTGTAGGGGCGCACGCCCTCACCGAAAAAGTCCACGAACATCGCGGTCGTCCGATGGATGAGGTCTTCCTTCTGCGCTTTGGAGAGGGCCGCTTGCGGTAGCTTGATGTTGGCGAATGGCATGATGTTTCCTTAGCTTTTCGAGTGTGGAAGTCAGGCAGTCAGGAGAGCCAAGCCGGCCTGGTTGCCGCCTCAGACCACGCCGCCATTGGCGCGGATGATTTGCCCGTTGACCCAGAAGCTGTCCGGACCGGCCAGGAACGAGACCAGCCCGGCAATGTCGTCGGGCTGGCCGAGCCGGCCGAGCGGGATCATCTTGCCGATGGCCTCGATCTGCGCCTCGCTCTTGCCGTCCGTGAACAGCGCGGTCTCGATCGGTCCGGGCGCCACCGCGTTGACGGTGACACGGCGCGCGCCAAGCTCCTTGGCCAGGATGTGGGTCATCGCCTCGACACCCGCCTTTGTGGCGGCGTAAACGCCGTAGCCCGACTGGTAGAGACCGACGACGCTGCTGGAAAAATTGACCATGCGGCCGCCGTCGCGAAGCCGGCGCGCACCTTCCCGCATGCCGCGAAACACGCCGCCGAGATTGATCGCGATCTGGGTGTCGAACGAAGCATCGTCGGTCTGCGCGATCGGCGAAATCTTCATGATGCCGGCATTGTTGACGAGGATGTCGATGCCGCCGAACGCCTTCTCGCCGGCGTCGAACAGCACGGCGATGCCGTTCGGATTGGCGATATCGGCCTGCACGGCGATCGCCCTGCCGCCGCCGGTCTCGATCGCGCGGACCAGTTCTTCGGCCTCCGCGCGGCCCCGTGCATAGTTGACGACGACGGCGACGCCGTCACGGGCGAGCCGCTGTGCGATGGCGGCGCCGATGCCTTTGGAGGCGCCGGTCACGATGGCGGTTCTGGTTTGATTTGTCATCGAAGTCTCTCCGTGTTGGTGACACGGATATAGGCCAAGCCGAATTCCGGATAATCATCCACCCATTGACATCACTATTCGGAAACTGCGAACAAAGAGCATGGATCGGCTGGACACGATGCGGCTCTTTGTTCGCGTTCTGGAGCGGCGCAGCTTCACCGCTGCCGCGGCCGATCTCGGCCTGCCGCGCTCAACCGCGACGGAAGCCATCCGGCGGCTGGAGGAGCATCTCGGCGCACGGCTGCTGGAACGAACGACGCGGCAGGTGAACGCCACCCAGGATGGTGAAGCCTACTATCGGCGCTGCCTGTCGATCCTGGCCGAGATCGAGGATGCCGAGGCCGCCTTCCGCAACGCCGAGCCTTTCGGCCTGCTGCGCATCGACGCCAGCACGCTGCTCACCCGCACATTCCTGTTGCCGCGCCTGCCGGAGTTTCTCGACCGCTATCCCCGCATCGACCTGCAGATCGGCCAGAGCGACCGGCTGGTCGATCTCGTGCGTGAAGGCGTGGACTGCGTGATCCGCGTCGGCGAGCCGCCCGACAGCGGCATGATCATGCGGCGGCTCGCGATGATCCACGAGATCACCTGCGCCAGCCCTGCCTATCTCGAGCGCCACGGCACGCCCGCCTCCCCCGATGCGCTCGACGGTCACCAGGCGGTGGGCTTTGTCTCGTCGCGCACCGGAGAGACCCTTCCGTTCGAATTCACTGTCGCCGGCAATATCCGTGAGGTGCGGCTGCCCGGCCGCGTCGCCGCCAACAATTCCGATACCGCCGCCGACCTGGCGCGGCTTGGCCTCGGCCTCATCCAGGCGCCGCGCTATCGCTTCGAGAAAGATCTGGCCGAAGGGACGCTGGTCGAAGTGCTGGCCGACTATCCGCCATCGCCGACGCCGCTGTCGGCGCTCTACCCGCAGAACCGTCAGCTCTCGCCGCGCCTTCGCGTCTTCCTCGACTGGGCCTCGCGCATCTTCGCCGAGGCAAACCTGTAGGCTGCAAAAACGCGCCACTCGCGATCAACTCGGTTTTGCAAACCCGGCCACGGACGCATAGCCGCGTACCACGCTTTTGCGTTCTTCGCGCGAAGCGACGGCGTCGATGTCATCAAAACCATGCGGCGCCCGGGCCTCGACCATGTCTATGACCGCTTCCGGTCCGCCTTGCCGATTGGCGAGCACGATGGCCGATGTGGCCGGCCGCCGCTCCCCGTCATACCGTGTTAGCGCGGCTTCGACGGTCGGTCCTGCGGCCAGATGCATCGCAAGGCAACCAGCGTCGAGTATTGCCTGGCTGGCTCCGTTCGACCCCACCGGGTACATGGGATGCGCCGCATCGCCGAGCAGCGTCACCCGCCCGAACGACCATCGTGGCAGCGGGTTGCGGTCGCAGTTCGGATATTCGTAGAAGCCATCCGTTGCCTGGATGATCGAGGCAGGGTCGACAAAATCAAGCTGAAACCGGTCACGCACGAAGGGCAGCACATCGTCGATCACGCCCGGGCGGCTCCAGTCGCCGGGACGCAGCGGTGATGTGCCGCTATCGCCGGTATTGGCCATCACCGCCCAGTTCGTCAGCCTGGTCTCTTCGCGATCCGGCTCGATCGGATAGTAGACGAACTTGGCGAAATTGCCGCCGGCAACCGCCATGGTGCGCCCGTCGCGCCACACCGGCCACGGCGTGGCGCCGCGCCACAGCATCGTGCCGTTCCAGATCGGCGGCCCTTCTTCGGGATAGAGCACGGCCCTGACGGCGGAATGAATCCCGTCGGCGCCTATGAGCAGGTCGCCATGGGCCTCGCCGCGCGAGCCGTCATGCCGGCGGAAATGCGCCACGACCTCGCCCTCGTTCTGCTCGAAGGCATCGACACGGCTTGCCGTGCTGATGACGTCGCCGCCAAGCCTGTTCACCACGGCCCGGTGAATCAGCCCCAGCAGCCTGCCGCGATGAATGCTGATTTGCGGAACCTCATAGCCGGCATCGATGCCCCGCAATTCCTGCCATACGATCTGGCCGAAGCGGTTGGTGTAGACAAGCTCGCGTGTCCTCACGCCCTCCGCGTCGAGCGCCGGCATCAGCCCAAGCCCGGCCAGCGCCTTGACAGCGTGAGGCAGCATGTTGATGCCGACGCCAAGTTCGCGGATGTCGTCGGCCCGCTCGAAAAGTTCGACCTCGATGCCTGTCTCATGCAGGAACAGAGCAGTGGTGAGGCCGCCGATACCGGCCCCGGCGATCAATGCTTTCATCAGTCACTCCCTTGCCGTGAAAAGTCCCCCCGAGCCGGTCAGATGCCCGTCGACTTCGCGACGTCACGGCGATGCGCGTGGCCGGGGATATTCGAGTTGCATGGCGACGAAGTCTGCCGTGCGGGCACCATGGCGGGCAGCGATGGCACGCAGCGTTTCGTCCAGGACTTTTGCCGGTCTCCAGATGGCTTGACGACGAGGCTACCGGCGTTAGGTTTCGTCCGAAATGACATAAATCGGGCGAATACTGCCATGCGCAGGCACGTTGCCGTCGTCGTTCACCCCGGTTTCCAGCTTCTGGATGCGGCCGGGCCGACAACCGTCTTCGAGATTGCGGAGCGCTGCCGCCCGGACAGCTATGAGTTGGTTTTGCTGTCGCCCGGCGGCGGCGACGTTGAAAGCTCCTCTGGCCTGAAGCTTCTCACCAGACCTCTGCGCGACGGCCCTTTCGACACCGTCATCGTATCGGGCGGCGAAATCATCCGTTCCATCGAGGCGATGGAAGAGATCGTCGCCTGGTTGAGGCGGGTGCCGGCGCGGCGCACCACCAGCGTCTGCACCGGCGCGTACCTGCTGGCACGGGCGGGATTGCTCGACGGCCGCCGCGCCACCACGCACTGGGCCAGCAGTCACGACTTCCACCGCCGCTACCCGAAGGTCAGGCTGGATGCCGAGCGTATTTTCATCAGGGATGGCGACATCTGGACGTCGGCCGGCATCTCGGCCGGAATAGACCTGGCGCTTGCCCTCGTCGAAGATGACCTTGGCGCTGAAGTGGCGCGCCGCACCGCACAGCAGATCGTCATGCACCAGCGCCGGCCGGGCGGCCAGTCGCAATTCTCGGCCTTCGTCGAACTGGGCGGGCGAACCGGCCGCTTCGCCGCGCTGATCGAGTGGGTGCGGGCAAACCTGGCCGAACCGCTGACCGTCGAATGCCTGGCCGATCACGCGGCCATGAGCCCCCGCAACTTCGCCCGCGCTTTCACGTCCGAGACCGGCGTCACGCCGGCAAAGGCGGTAGAGCGCATGCGCCTCGAGACGGCCCGCACGGCGATCGAGACCAGCCATCTCCCGCTTGAGCGCATCGCCGAAGCCGCCGGTTTTGGCGATCCCGGACGCATGCGGCGCGCCTTCCTGCGTACCCTTGGCCAGCCGCCGCAGGCGTTTCGGGCGGCCGCCGAACACAGGGAGCTTCAGCCGGGGCGGCCAAGCAGCGGCTCTGCCGGCTTAAGGGCCGTTCCGGTCCAAAAGCGGACAAAACCGAATGAGCGCACTTGATCCAGACCGAAGTTTCACGAAAATCATTCCTAAGCCGGTTGCTGCCATTCAGTGCGCCACTTTCGGCCTGTTGGACTGGATATTGCGGCGCCTGGCCTAATCGCCGCAGATGACGAACCGGATAGCCATTATGAGGAGACTGTTTATAACGGTCGCTGAAATCGCGATGACCAAGGGGAGACGATGCGCTACATACGTCCGCTTTCAATAGAAGATGCCGTTGGCCAGTTGGCCGGGTCGGCTGGTGCGGCCGCCATCCTCGCCGGAGGCAGCGACCTCCTGGTCAGGATGAAGGGCGGCTTTGCCGAACCAGAGTTGATCGTCGACATCAAGGCGATCGATGGCTTGAGCGAGATCCGGGAAACGGCTGAAGGCTTCAGCATCGGCGCCGCGGTCCCTTGCGCCGTCCTGGGGGAGAACATCGCCCTCAAGAAGGCATGGCCTGGTGTCGTCGAGGCGGCCAAGCTGATCGGCTCCAAGCAGGTGCAGGGCCGCTGCACCATCGTGGGCAATCTCTGCAACGCCTCGCCGGCCGCCGACAGCGTGCCGGCGCTGGTTGCCGCCGGCGCCAGGGCATCGGTCGTCGGGCCGGCGGGCCGGCGCACGATCCCCGTGCAGAGCGTACCGACCGCGCCGGGCAAGACGTCGCTGGCCAAAGGCGAGATCATCGAGGCGATCCTGCTCGACAAGCGCGAGCCGCGGTCTGGCGATGCCTATCTGCGTTTCATTCCACGCACCGAGATGGACATCGCGGTGGTCAGCGCCGGGGTGAACCTGACGCTCGACGAGCACGGTGTCGTCAAATCGGCCCGCGTGGCGCTGGGCGCCGTGGCGGCGACGGTGCTTCTGGTTGAAGAGGCCGCGGAGGTGCTCGTCGGCTCCAGGCTGGACGAGGCGACGCTGGAACGGCTCGCCAAGGTCTGTGCGGGCGCCTGCCGTCCGATCGACGACAAGCGCGGCACTATCGAATTCAGACGAAAAGTTGCGGGTGTGCTGGCCCAGCGGGCCGCCACATCAGCCTATGCACGTGCAGGAGGCAAATGATGGCTGGAATTGCAGTTTCAACGACAATCAACGGCGATGCTGTCGAGTATCTGTGCCAGCCCGACGAGACGCTGCTAGACGTCCTGCGCGATCGGCTGGGGCTGACGGGCGCCAAGGAAGGCTGCGGCACCGGCGACTGCGGCGCCTGCAGCATTATCCTCGACGACCGGTTGGTGTGCTCATGCCTGGTGCTCGGCGCCGAGGCTGAAGGCCGTCGCGTCGAGACCATCGAGGGCATGGCGCATGGCGATACGCTGCACCCGCTGCAGCAGAAATTCCTCGAGCACGCCGCATTGCAATGCGGCATCTGCACGCCGGGCTTCCTGATCGCGGCCAAGGACCTCCTGGCCAAGAACCCCGACCCGACCGAGGAGGAAATCCGCTTCGGCCTTGCCGGGAACCTCTGCCGCTGCACCGGCTACGACAAGATCGTGCGCGCCGTCCAGGATGCGGCCATCGTGATGAAGGGAGCCTGAGATGAATTTCGATCCACGTTTTTCCGGACGTAAATTCGCCTCCGTCGGCACACGTCCGATCCGTCCCGACGGCATCGACAAGGTGACGGGCCGCGCGCGCTACGGCGCCGACTTCAACATGGCCGGCCAGCTGGTCGGGCGCGTTCTGAGAAGCCCGCACGCCCACGCCAGGATCGTCAAGATCGACACGTCGAAAGCGGAAAAGCTCGCCGGCGTCAAGGCGGTGATCACCGCGGCCGACCTGCCCGACCTCACCGATGGCGATGCCGCCATGTACGACGTCCTCGACAATTGCATGGCGCGCACGAAAGCGCTCTATGACGGCCACGCGGTGGCCGCGGTCGCCGCGATCGACGCCCGCACCGCCAGGCAGGCGCTGAAGCTCATCGAGGTCGAGTACGAGCTTTTGCCGCACGTCACCGATGTCGACGAGGCGGCGAAGCACACGGCGCCCTTGATCAATGATGCCATCTTCACCGAGGGCCTTGAGGAAAAACCGGTAAAACCCTCCAACGTCACCAAGCGCAGCCAGTTTGGCCATGGCGATGTCCATCAGGGTTTCGGGCAGGCCGACTTCATCGTCGAGCGCTCCTTCAAGACCGAGCAGACGCACCAGGGCTATATCGAGCCGCATGCCTGCGTGGCGAATTTCAGTTCCGACGGCACCGCCGACCTTTGGGTGTGCACGCAGGGCCATTTCGTCTACCGCCAGCACTGCGCCCAGTTGCTTGGCATGGAAGCCTCGAAACTGCGCGTCACCTCCTCGGAGATCGGCGGCGGTTTTGGCGGCAAGACCCATGTCTGGGCCGAGCCGGTGGCGCTGGCGCTGTCGCGCAAGGCAGGACGGCCGGTGAAGCTGGTGATGACCCGCGACGAGGTGTTCCGCGCCTCGGGCCCGACCAGCGCCACCTCGATCGACGTCAAGATCGGCGCCCGCAAGGACGGCACGATCACCGCCGCCGAAGCGACGCTGCGCTACAGCTGCGGCCCGTATGCCGGCTCCTGGGCCGAGATCGGCGCCATGACCGCGTTCGCCTGCTACAAGCTCGATAACGTCAAGACGGTCGGCTACGAAGTGCTGGTCAACCGGCCGAAGACCGCGGCCTATCGCGCGCCTTCCGCACCCATGGCAGCCTTCGCGGTGGAAAGCGCCGTCGACGAGTTGGCCAAGAAGATCGGCATGGACCCGGTCGACTTCCGGATCAAAAACGCCGCGCAGGAAGGCACACGGTCCTCCTACGGTCCGGTCTACGGCCCGATCGGCATCGGCCCGACGCTCGAGGCGGTGAAGAGCCATCCGCACATGAAGGCGCCGCTGGGCAAGAACCAGGGCCGCGGCATGGCTTGCGGCTTCTGGTTCAACTTCGGCGGCCAGACCTGCACCGACCTCAACATCGGCATGGACGGCTCGGTCTCGCTTGCCGTCGGCACAGTCGACGTCGGTGGTTCGCGCGCGTCGCTGTCGCTGGTGGCGGCGGAGGAACTGGGCATCGACTATTCTCAGGTCAAGGCGATCGTCGCCGACACGTCCAGCCTCGGCTACAACGACATGACGGACGGCAGCCGCGGCACCTTCTCCTCTTCCATGGCGACGATCTCGGCCGCCCGCAATGCGATTCTGATCCTGCGCGAGCGCGCCGCGCAGATGTGGGACATTGCCGTCGACGACGTGGTCTGGGAAAAGGGCCACGCGATCGCCAAGGGCGAGAAGCACGGCAATCTCGGCAAGCTGTCGCTGAAGGAGATCGCGGTCGAGTCGGGCAAGACCGGCGGGCCGATCGCCGGCCACAGCGAGCTCGTCGCCGATGGCGCCGGCGTCTCCTTCGCCACCCATATCTGCGATATCGAGGTCGATCCCGATACCGGGGCCGCCAGGGTCATCCGCTACACGGTCGTGCAGGACGCCGGCAAGGCGGTGCACCCGACCTATGTCGAGGGACAGTACCAGGGGGGCGCCGCGCAAGGCATCGGCTGGGCGCTCAACGAGGAGTATATCTACGGCAAGGACGGGCGGCTGCAGAACGCCGGCTTCCTCGATTACCGCATCCCGGTCTGCTCGGACCTGCCGATGATCGACACCCAGATCCTCGAGATCCCCAACCCTAACCACCCTTACGGGGTGCGCGGCGTCGGCGAGACGTCGATCGTGCCGCCGCTGGCGGCGATCGCCAATGCGGTGTCGAACGCCGCGGGCGTGCGCATGACGCACATCCCGATGTCGCCGCCGCGCATCCTGGCGGCGATCGAGGCGGAACGGGAATGGTCGAAGTAACGCTCTGGGGCTCGCTCGCCGCGACCGCCGGAGGCAACAGCAAGGTCGAGATCGAGGCCAAGGACATAAGGGAGCTGTTCAGGAAGCTGGCTGAACAGTATCCCGGCCTCGAGCCCTTGATCGACAAGGGCATCGCGGTTGCCATCGACGGGACGATCTATCGCGATACGTGGTCGAAGAAGCTGCCGCAGGGGGCGGAGATTTTTTTGCTGCCGCGGCTGGCGGGGGGATAGGCGGACACATGGCAGGGTAAAAGGTGCACTGTCACCGTAATTCCCGTAATTCTCGTAATTCTAAGAAGGCCAAAAACCGCTGTTGGATTCGACCGGGAGGAGGGTCTGATTTGCGCCCCATGCCGGTCATCGCCACGGCTCATCGCCTCTTCTCACGAGCGGACATCTTCGCGACTAGGCTGAAGCTCGCTCGGCGCCGAGAACCCGCAGCGGAATGTCATGGACTCGATGGTCCGCCCTCTCTTTCCGTCCGCCCCCTCATATGCGCGACGTCGAAACTCCGGGAAGGATTGCGTTGGAGCGGCGCTGATCAGACTGGTTGCGCCTCTTCAGTGTGGCGTGCGTTCCATTGGCGCAGCAGGACCGGGACCAAAAGCGCCACGCCGAGTAGCGAGGAATAGAGTTCGGGTGCCACCAGAAGCAGGGCGGCGAACACGAGCAGCACGTTTTCCCATGGGCGTGTGCGCACCAGAAGATAGCGCGATAGCGCGGCGCCCAGGCAGGTGATGCCCAGCACGCAGCCGAAAAAGGCGAGGAAGAAGTTCGGCCAGGTGAAATCCTTCGTCACCAGCAGCAGGGACGGTGAGAAGACGAACACGAAAGGAACCAGTGCCTTACCCATCCCCAGCCGGAAGGCGGTGTTGCCGGTCTTGAACGGGTCCGCCCCCGCCATGCCAGCGGCGGCGTACGCCGCCAGCGCCACCGGTGGCGTGATGTCCGCCAGCAGTCCGTAATAGAACACGAAGAAGTGAGCGACGATCGGCTCGGTGCCGAGCATGACAAGCGCCGGCGCCGCGATCGTCACCATAATGATGTAGTTCGCGGTCGTCGGGATGCCGCAGCCCATCAGGATGCAGACGACGCCAGTCATGATCAAGGTGAACAATAGGGTCAGGCCCTGGGCCGAGAAGATCGCCTCGGGGATGAAGGTGCCGAAGAGAAGGGAAAGGTGTCCGGCCGTCGATGTGACGATGTAGGACAGCTTGAAGCCCACTCCGGTCAGGGTGACGACGCCCACGACGATGCCGACGGTTGCGGCAGCGGCTCCGACTGCGAGCGCATATTTGGCGCCGTCGCGCAGACACGTCACGATGTCGGCGACCGACATGCGCCGGCGCGGATTGAGCAAGCCGACGAGAATACACAAGGTGATGCCCCAGAAGGCGGCCATGTAGGGCGTGTAGCCCGAGAGCAGCACGCCGATGAGAACGACGAGCGGGATGATCGTCGGCCAGTCCCGCTTCAGCGCCTCGACGACATCGGGCATCTCGTCCGGCCTGAGCCCCCTGAGGCCGGTTCGCTTGGCCTCGAAATGCACCTGCATGAACACGCCAAAGAAGTGCATGAAGGCGGGCACGATGGCGGCAAGAATGATGGTCGTGTAGGGCAGTTCGAGAAATTCGATCATCAGGAAGGCCGCTGCGCCCATGATCGGCGGCGTCACCTGACCGCCGGTCGAGGACGCCGCTTCCACCGCTGCGGCGAAATGTTTCTTGTAGCCGAGCTTGATCATCGCCGGGATGGTCAGCGAGCCGACGGTAACGGTGTTGGCGACCGACGAGCCGGAAATCATGCCGAACAGCGCCGAGCCGAAGATCGACACCTTGGCGGGACCGCCGGCGTAGCGGCCGGCGACCCACGCCGCGCAGTCGAGGAAGAGCTGGCCGAGGCCAATGCGGGTAGCGAAGACGCCGAACAGCACGAAGTGGAAGACGTAGGTGGCGACGACGCCGAGCGCGATGCCGTAGATGCCCTGCGTCGTCAGATAAAGGTGATCGACAAGCTGGGAGACGGACGCGCCGGGGTGCACCAGAATGCTCGGCATGTACCGCCCCAACAGCGCGTAGGCCATGAAGACGACGGCGATGATGGGCAGCGGGATGCCGACGGAGCGGCGCGTCGCCTCCAGCAGAAGCAGGATGAGGATAAGGCCGAACACCACGTCGAGCGCCGTGGGATTGCCGACGCGGAAGGCAAGGTCGTCGAGCGGGATCATAGGCACGTGCATGACGACGACGACCGCAGCGATCGCCAGCAGCCAGTCGAAAAGGGGTATGCCGAGCGGCCGCAGGAGGCTGGACCGCGCGGGCTGGTCGTAGCTTTTCTTCACCAGCGGGAAGACGAGGAAGATCAGCGCCAGCACCATCGACAGGTGGATGCCCCGGTGCAGCATTTCCTGCAGCAGGCCGAAACCGGCGGTGTAGTAGTGAAACAGTGACAGCGCCACCAGGAGGAAGCCGACCAGCCAGCCCGCGACACGGGTCAGTGGCCGGAAGCGGATTTCGGAGTCGAATTTCTCCTCCAGTTCGCGAGCGTTCTCCTCATCGAACTCCATTGCGGAAAGCTTGATCTTGTCGTCATCGCTCATGGCCGGTTCCGTGTCCTGAATTTCCAGACAAAAGAGGCGGAAAGCATCCCTTCCGCCTCGTTGTTGTCAGCCGGTCCAAATGGCTCTTATTTCAGGGTGCCGACTTCCTTGTAGAATTTCTCTGCGCCGGGATGAAACGGAATGCCAGCGCTGGTAACCGCGTTCTGGAGCGTGATCAGCTTGCCCTTGGCGTGGCCTGCCTGCAGGGCCTTTTGGGTTTCGTCGCTGTAAAGCGACTTGACGATCTTGTAGACGAGGTCGTCGGTCTGCTTGGCGCTGGTCACCCATTGAGCGGCGACGGAAATGGTCTTGGTTTCGCCGACATTTTTGTAGGTGCCTTCCGGCACGGTATCGGTGGAGAAGAACTTCTGCTCGGACAGCAGCTTGTCGGCCTCCGGGCCGGTGATCGGCACCAGCGTGATGTTGTTGGTGGTGGCAAGCTCAACGATTGCGCCCGTCGGATAACCACCGACGAAGAAATAAGCGTCCATGGCGCCATCCTGCAGCCGCTCTCCGGCCGGGCCAGGCTTGAGATATTCGGGCTGCACGTCCTTTTCAGCCAGACCGTAAGCGCCAAGCACAAGTCGCGCATCGACGATGGTGCCGGAGCCCGGCTCGTCAAGAGAGACGCGTTTGCCCTTGAGATCCGCCACCGACTTAATGCCGGCGTCGGCACGCGCGACCAAATGGATCGTCTCGGGATAAAGCGTCGCGATGAGGCGCAGGTCGTCAATCTTGGGCTTGCCCTCATAGAGGCCGGTGCCCGAATGCGCCCAGTAGGCGACGTCGGATTGCGTGAAGCCCGATTCGGACGCGCCCGACTGGATGGCGCTGATGTTGGCCACCGAACCGTTGGAGGACGTGGCGGTGGCGACCAAGCCTTCGACGCCGGCCGCCCCGGTTGCCGAGATGGCGTTGGCGATCAGGCCGCCCACCGGATAGTAGGTGCCGGACGTTCCGCCCGTGCCGATGCGGAAAAACGCCTGCTGCGCGCGTGCCGGCGAAAATCCGGCCGCAGCCAAAGCCAGAGCGCCCGCGCCTATGGAAAAGGTGCGGCGGTTGATCGAAATAGTCATGCTACCTCCCAGTCTAAAAACCGGCAGGATGTTGCAGCGGCCAAGGTGTTGTCAACCTGTACACGCTTTTTGAGAGCGGATCGGTCCTCGCGGGCTGGCCGTGGCGCATCCTCAATAGGTGCAAATTTTGAAGAAGCACCAAAATTCGATCTGAGCCTTTATCATTGGTTGAACGGCAGTAGTTCGCATCCTTGCGCCAAAAGCTGCCTGTCTGAATTCGGCCCAAAAGCAGCCATTCACCTTAACCCGCCCCTATCTCTCCTCCACAATCCTCAAATAAACCGCCGTCACGAACAGCACGATCAGCCCGACAAGATCCGCCTTGCCCCTTCCGGCATCTGCAGGATCGTCAGCAGCGTCGTCAGCACGGCCAGAATCAGGGCGCCGAGGATGGTGCCGGTGTAAACACCGCGGCCCCCGAAGATCGAGGTGCCGCCAATGACGGCGGCCACCCCGGCGCCTTCCGCCCGGAAGGCGCGGCAGTCTATGGATACTTGGTCGGCGGTACGGCAGGGTTCAAGTCGCCCTGCAGTTCCTTCGGCAGCGGCAGGCTTGAGCATTGCAGGTGCACTTCGCGGGCGAACAGCTTTCGTTGCTTCTGCTCATGCTCCTTGATGGCTGCGACGAGCCCCATCGAGTATGGACCAAGCAAGACGCCGAAACCCCACCCCGGATGCTCTTTCTCGCGAGCCTCGTAATCCGAAGCCGCCCTGCGGGCCTGCTGGCATGCCGGGGAGGCCCATTTCTGGTCCTGCTGCGAAAGCGACGCCTCATAGTCGACCGGGGAGGTCGCGCACCCAGCCACTGCCGCAGCCAATGCGAGGCAGATTGCGATTCTCATCCGAAGCCTCTCCTAAGCCTTGTGAAGGCCTGCATAGACCTGTTCATCCCACAAGGCGATAGCTGCGGTCAGGTGCCCTCCCCACCCTCCGCCCTCTCCCCGGCCTTCCCGCAGCCGGATTCGAACGATGCCTGGAACCAAATCACGGGGCCTGGAACCAAACCGCGGGCGAGACTGTTCAGTTGTAGCTTTGATCCCACCCAGACATCCTGGCCGGCAAAGCGGCGACATTGAGGAGTTCTCACCATGAAGATTTCATCCGGATTTCGTTCCATAGCGGTTGCCGCCGTCGCCACCGCGAGCATCGGCTTTGCCAGCGCCGCGCATGCCGACAGCGGCACGATCCGCTTCGCCGTCTACAAGGCGGCCTTCTTCGTCGGTGGCTCCGGAGGCGAAGGAACGCTGACCTTCCATGGCCGCCGCTATCCCATCTCGGTCGGCGGCGTCTCGGGCGGTCTCGCCTTCGGCGTCTCCAAGACCTATTTCCGAGGTACCGTGCGCCACATCAAACGTGCGCGGGATGTGACCGGGGTCTACGGTGCGGCGGGCGGTGGCGGCGCGCTTGGCAAAGGGGCTCAGGTGATCGTCATGACCAATGACAAGGGCGCCCAGCTCGAATTGACGGGCAGGCAGGTCGGCCTGCAGGTCAACGCCGACCTCAGCGGCATGAGCATCTCGCTGAGGTAGCCGTTAGCTCCTCAGGCCCGGCGCTTCCTGCCCCGTCCGCTCGACATATTCCGTATAGCCGCCGCCATAGGTGTGGATGCCTTCGGGCGTCAGTTCCAGCACGCGGTTGGAAAGCGCCGCCAGAAAATGCCGGTCGTGCGAGACGAACAGCATGGTGCCCTCATACTGCGAAAGTGCCGTGATCAGCATCTCCTTGGTGGCGATGTCGAGATGGTTGGTCGGCTCGTCCAGCACCAAAAGGTTGGGCGGGTCGAACAGCATCAGCGCCATCACCAGCCGCGCCTTCTCGCCGCCTGACAGCACACGGCATTTCTTCTCGATCTCGTCGCCGGAAAAGCCGAAGCAGCCTGCGAGTGCCCGCAGCGGCGCCTGGCCGGCCTGGGGGAACGCGTCTTCCAGTGTCTGGAACACAGTGCGCTCGCCTTCCAGCACCTCCATGGCGTGCTGGGCGAAATATCCCATCTTGACACTTGGGCCCCGCGCGACCGTGCCGGTATCGGGCTCGGAAGCGCCGGCGACCAGCTTCAGAAGCGTCGATTTGCCGGCGCCGTTGACGCCCATGATGCACCAGCGCTCGCGGCGGCGGACCTGGAAATCGAGCCCCTCATAGATGCTGCGGCTGCCATAGCCCTTGTGGACGTTCTTCAGCGTGACGACATCCTCACCGCAGCGCGGCGCCGGCAGGAAATCGAAGGACACGGTCTGGCGGCGCTTCGGCGGCTCGACGCGGTCGATCTTGTCCAGCTTCTTCACCCGGCTCTGCACCTGCGCGGCATGCGAGGCGCGCGCCTTGAAGCGCTCGATGAAGGCGATCTCCTTGGCCAGCATCGCCTGCTGGCGCTCGAACTGAGCCTGCTGCTGCTTATCGGCGATCGCCCGCTGCTGCTGGTAGAATTCGTAGTTTCCGGAATAGGCGGTCAGCGAACCGGCGTCGATCTCGACCACCTTGTTGACGATGCGGTTCATGAACTCGCGGTCGTGCGAGGTCATCAGCAGCGCGCCATCATAGTTCTTCAGGAAGGATTCCAGCCAGATCAGGCTCTCCAGGTCGAGATGGTTCGACGGCTCGTCGAGCAGCATGGCGTCGGGCCGCATCAACAGGATGCGGGCCAGCGCCACGCGCATCTTCCAGCCGCCGGACAGCTTTCCGACATCGCCGTCCATCATCTCCTGCGAAAAGCCGAGACCGTCCAGCACTTCGCGGGCGCGGCCATCCAGCGCATAACCGTCGAGTTCCTCGAAGCGGTGCTGCGCCTCGCCATATTTTTCGATGATCTCGTCCATCTGGTCGGCCTGCTCGGGATCGGCCATGGCCGCCTCGAGGGCCGCCATTTCGGCCGCGACTTCGCTGACCGGCCCGGCGCCGTTCATCACTTCGGCGACAGCGCTGTGGCCTTCCATGTCGCCGACATCCTGGCTGAAATAGCCGATGGTGACGCCGCGATCGACCTGCACCTGGCCTTCGTCTGGCTGCTCCTGGCCGGTGATCATGCGAAACAGCGTCGTCTTGCCGGCGCCATTCGGCCCGACGAGGCCGACCTTCTCGCCCTTCTGCAGGGACGCCGACGCTTCGATGAAGACAAGCTGACGGCCGTTCTGCTTGCTGATGCTTTCAAGTCTGATCATGCGGTGTCCGGGGAATTTTGCTTGCGTGAAACGATTTGCCCGGCGCCTTACGCGAAGGATAGCCGCAAAGGAAGAGGCGCAAGCGCCGCACACCGCCGATCTCCCCCTCGTGGGGGAGATTGGCAGCTTCACCGCCAGACACACTCCAGAAACAAGATTCAACATCCGGGAAAAACTCGCGAAAACATCGCCTGTCATAACCACCCTCGCGGCGGTCACGCGGCCTGCGGCACAACGCGAAGAAATGGTCCCGAAACATGCAACGACGTTCGACCGGATGGATGGGTGCCCTGACAGGCATTTCGCTCGCCGTGCTTGCGGTCGCACAGTCGGATGCGGCGGTCACCCGGAGCGAATATTGCAGCCGGCTCGGTCTTCAACTCGACGGAGCCATCCAGACCAAAGCCAAACCCGGTGCCAGCGCGAGCCAGATCGCCGAGGCAACGGCACTCCAGGACAAGGCGAACCGGTTCTGTGCCGAGCGCAAGCAGGCGCAAGGCATCCGGACCTATGCCAATGCCCTGAAACTTCTTGGCGTGACACCGGTCGACCTGGACCAGTGACAGCAACCATCCATCCCTGAAAGACAGGCCGCCACTCTCGGATAGCGACGGCGGTTCTTCCAGCGCATAGCACCGCTGAAATTGCTGCCGGCTACTTCTCGCCCAGATACTGGAAGACGGCCTGCTTCCACCAATCGCTTTCGATGGTCTGCAGGAGGGCGACATCGAGAGACTTGCGCAACGGGCTGCCGAGCGGCAGCGCAATGGCATATTGCTGCTGGTCGAACGTCGCATCGAGAACCTGCAGGCTTGTCGCGTAATTCTGCCCGACCAGCCAGCCAAGCAGCGGCTTGTCGTGCACCAGCGCGTCGATCTTGCCGGCGCGAAGCGCGTTGAGGCCTTGCTGGATCGAGGCAAAGTCCTGATGACGGATCTGGGTCGAATCCAGATAGGACGCCGTCGACGAGCTCTGCACCGCGCCGACCCTGACCGCGGCGAGATCGCTTTCGCCCTGCACCATGCCTTCCATCTGCGTCACCGTCAGCACCGATGTGACACCTGCGGTGAACACCGCGATCGCGATGATCGATCCCATCATCCAGAGCGCGGCCAGCACGCGCCCCGGCACGGTTCGCGGGCCGAAATCACCGGTGCTGGCCTGCGTCGCGGCGATGGTCGACCACCACATGCTGGAAAACAGTCCCTTGGCGACGCCGCCGCCGAAATCGTCATTGTGCCGGCGTTCGAACATCCAGATGAGGACGCCGACCACCACCGATATGATGACCAGCGCCAGAACCGCCTGCAGGAAGCCGAACGACGTCAGGGCATGCAGCACCGGCCGCCATGACGGCTGGTTGTTGAGCGGCGTCGCGATGCCGAGCCCGGTCGTGAAGAAGGGCTGCGTGAAGTCGACGGCCTTTTCGCGGTCGGCCGTGACCGTGATCGCGGCCATCGCCGCATCGAATCTGCCGCTGACGACGCCATCGATCTGGTCCTGCACGGCAGGCACTTCGACATAGTGGAAGCGCAGGTTGAGCCGCCCGGCCATTTTCTGCCAGAGGTCGATGCTCAATCCCGACCAGCTGCCGTCCTGCAGCTTGAACGCAAAAGGCGGCGCCTGTTTTATCCCGACCGAGATCTCTTTTGCCGGCGAGGCCGAGGGGGAAGCCAGGTCGGGAGAAGTCTGATCGGGCGAAGTCTGGGCAAGCGTGACCCCGGCTCCCACACACGCGACGATGACAATGAGACCCAGCGCCATCGTCCACGAAGCAACTCTTCTCAACGGCAACGACTCCCAGCGACCGGTCCGCCGCTCGATCGTCGCGGCTTTCGAAGGGTAGCCGCCGTGCCCTCCTCCGTCCACCAGCGATGTCGTTGCTGAAGCGGCCGCGCCACGCCGACCCCGAATTGCGCGAAAACAAGCAGTTGGAACAATTTCGCGATTCAAATCCTGAAGCGCTTCGCGCAACGAGGGATCCCTTGAGGACAGGCTTGTGGCGCCGAAGACGAACTCGCGCCAAACCTCACTTCCTGCCTTGCGGATGGATCGTCTCACCGCGCTTCAGCATTGCCACAAACGCTTCGATCTTCCTCTTGCGCCCGGCCTCCGTCTTCATGTTGTGAATGCGGAAGGCGAGCGCGAAGCGGTTTTGCGCGCTGAGCTTTGCCAACATCGCCTTCGCAGTGGGTTCGGCGTCTATGGCCGCTTGCAAATCATCGGGAATTTTCATCTCCTTGCCGCTGCCATAGGCGCGCGCCCAGCGCCCGTCCGCCTTCGCCGCTTCGACCTGTTTGAGCCCATGCTCGGTCATGCGGCCCTCCTCGACCAGCCGCGCCACATTGTCGATGTTGATCAGGCTCCAGATGCTCTTCCTGCCGCGCGGCGTGTAGCGCTGCAGGAAGCTCTTGTCGTCCAACCCTTTGCGCACCGCATCGATCCAGCCGAAGCACAGCACCACGTCGATGGCTTGCTTGGGGGTGATCGATTTCAATCCGGACCCCACCTTGTGCATCTTGATCCAGACTTCGGCTTCCGTGGCGTGGTGCTTGCTCAGCCAGGCGTAGAAGCCGGCAGGATCCGCGAATTCGTGGACCTTGGCGGGATCGACCTTGATCGGCGCCATCAGTCGGCCTGCCCGTTCGATGCTGTTGCCGCTCGCGTCATCGCTCTCACTGTCGTCCTGCCTCCGGCATCATGCCCATCGTCATTGGCCAGCATCGTGGCATGAATTGCTGTCAGTTTCCGGCAGCAGACTTGGCAGGCGCGGACGGCGTTCCTTCGCGCCCGTCGGCCCGAACATTTTTCTTCCCACCCCACTGTAGAAAGTCCCGGAATACCTGCCATGCTCGTGCTCGGGCACGCCGTCTCGCTCCCGGGGGAATACGCCATGAAATCTCTGTTGCTCGCCTTTGTGTTGTTTCTCCCCACGGCCACCCTCGCCGAGCCGATCGAAACCCGGAAGATCATCACGGCTGTGACTGGCGATTTCAATGGCGACGGCGCCGTCGATCTTGCCATGGTGGTGGAGACCGAACCCGGCCATCCGATGGACGTCCACTTCTTCCTCAGGGACAAGGAGCACAATTACCTCAAACCCGTCGAGATCGTGCACGAGCAGATCCAAGGGGAATGGAACGGCTACGAGCGGGCGGGCTACGAGAACTCCGACACCGAGCCGGAACTGACGATGCTGCCCAACGGCTCGATCAAATTCTACCTGCCAGCGATGGAGATCGGCAGCGAACGGACCGACATGACGCTGACCATCGCCTGGCGCAATGATGCCTTCATCGTCGCCGGCTTCGCCTATGACCACTATGACTATTTGAAGGAGAATGCCGAAAGCGCCTGCGCGTACAATGTGCTGACCGGCAAAGGCACCAGCAGCGAAAAGCAGCCGGACGGCAGCACCAAGCACAGGACCGTCTCGGTCGAAGGCCAGACCATCGCCTTCAAGGACTGGAACCCCGGCACCACCTTCAGCGCTTGCGGCGCGTGACCGGCGCCTCTTCGACCGACTTCAGCTTGGCGGCGGCGCTGCCGGCGTCAGCCCGTGGCGGCGCATGATATCCATCATCCCAGTCTTGTCCGGCGGACCGCCGGCGGCGGCGTGGAACATGGCGAATATCTCGCGGAAATAGTCCGGACCGATCGCCGCCGGTGTGACGACGCACAGCGCTTTCGCATCCGCGCTGCCATTGTTGTCGAAGCGATGGACTGCGCCACGCGGGATGCACAGCGCTTCTCCCGGTCCAACCTCGATCGGCTTGCCGTCGACGGTCCAGGTCAGCACCCCTTCAATGCCGTAGATCGTCTCTTCGTAGTGATCATGGCTGTGCGCCGGCGCCAGCAGGCGCAGTCCGCTGGCAACCCTCAACTCAAAGGCGGCGATGCTGCCGTTCGAACTGTCGCCCGTCACCAGGAAGCGAATCGACAGCCCCTTGTCGCCGATGGTCTCATTGGCTGGATTGACCTGAAGATTCATGACCGACATTGCGCAAAGCCCTCCGGTAAATTACATTTACTCGCTATCAGTAAACTCAATTTACCGGATCGTCAATGCCCACCTCAACGGAAGTTCTACAGACCAAGACCGAGAACCTGCTGATCGGCGCCCTGCTGCGCGTGCCGGCACAAGCGATCCAGCGGCGGCTGATCAGGGAGCTCAACGCCGCCGGTTTCGACGAATTGCGCCTGCCGCATATGGCGGTGTTGCAGTTTCCCGGACCGGACGGCGCGCGGCCCGGGACCATCGCCGAGCGTGCCGGCATGAGCAAACAGGCCATCAACCAGCTGCTCAGCAGTCTCGAAGGGTACGGCTACCTCGTCCGCTCCGACATTCCCGGCGATGGCGGTGCGCGCGTGGTGCGGTCCACCGAACGCGGTCATGCCGCGTTCTGGAAAATGGTCGATATCCTGCACGACATCGAGGAGGAATGGCGCACCGAACTTGGGCAGGAGCGCTTTGCCCAGCTGAAAGCTCTGCTGTTTGTCGTCTGGGAAAGTCCGCTGGTGCGCTGAGCCAGAGACGGCGCTCGTCCGCCCTGCTCCATCGGCCTTTCCGATGGCACTATCGGTTTCTTCCGTTTCCTTCTGTCGCGCCGAACTGCCAATTCCTGCCCTTGTCCATCCAAGCAAAGGCAGAGCGAAATGAGCATTTCGAAACAGAAAATCCTGATCGTCGGCGGCGGCTCCGGCATGGGTCTGGCGCTGGCCCGGCACTGCGTGGAGGCCGGTGCGGCGGTTGTCATCGCCGGGCGCGGCCAAGACCGGCTGCGGCAGGCGCGCGAGGCGCTCGGCAATCCCGCCGGGCTGGAGACGGCCGTCGTCGACATCGCGCGCGAAGACCAGGTCTCGGCGCTGTTCGCAGCGATTGGCGGACTCGACCACATCGTCTGCACCGCAGCCGACATCGAAGGCGCCTACCGGCGGCTGCCGGAGCTTGACCTGATGGCGGCGCAAAAGGTGGTGGAGAGCAAGCTGTATGGCCCGCTGCTGCTCGCCAAGCACGGTGCGCCGCGGCTGGCAGTATCCGGCTCCATGACCTTCGTCTCCGGTATCGCCGCCTATCGCCCAGCCGCACGCGGCTCCGTCGTTGCTGCTGTCAACGCAGCGCTCGAAGGCCTCGTGCGGGCGCTGGCGGTCGAGTTGGCGCCGATCCGCGTCAATGCCGTGTCACCCGGCTGGGTCGACACCACGATCTGGGCGCAAGTGGCCGGCGACAGGAAGGACGAGACGTTAGCCGCGATGGCCAAGCGGCTGCCGGTCGGGCGGATTGGCCAACCCGATGATATCGCCGACGCCATCGCCTTCCTGATCGGCAATGGCTTTACCACGGGAACGACGCTGCATGTCGAGGGCGGCCACCGCCTGATCTGAACCGCCGCTGCTTCCGTCAGGAGTTGTTTGCAAACAAGGCCTTGGAGCGGTTCGACGATTCAAGTCCTGAACCAGCCTTGGCGGGCTGCAGGGCCGGCAGCAGCGTGTCGCGCGCGGCAGTGAGCAATTGCTTAAGCGCCGGCAGCTGGACGCGCCGGCGGCGCCAGATCATCACCAGCGGCGCTGTCCGCATCTGGCCGGGCCATCGCATTTCGACAATGTCGCCGCGTGCCAGCGCATCCGTGACGGCCAGGCGTGGAACGAGGGCGAGCCCCGCGCCGGCCGCCACCAGCCGCGCAATGGCGCCGATGCTGCCGACCTCGTTGGCAAGTCTGGGTGCGGCAGCGCCCGCCTCGGCAAAGGCCGTGTCGAACATGTGTCGGTAGATACATCCGGGCTCCGTTGCCACGAACTGCAGTCCGCCAAGCGCGGCAAGGTCGCCTGGCACGCTGCCCTGCCCCGGAGCCGCGACCAGCACCAGCGGTTCGGCTGCTATCGTGCGCCTGGCGAAGTGTTTATCCGACGCGCCCTTCGCGAAATCACGGCGGTCGAAGCAGAACGCGACATCGATGTCGCCATCCTCCAATTGGCGCAGCAGCGCGCCGCTGCCCGCCACCTTCATCCGCACGGTGATGTCGGGATGGCCGGCCTGGAACCCGGGCAGCCAAGGCGCCAGCCTGGCCGACGCGATCGTCTCCAGCGCGCCGATGTTCAGGTGCCCGCTTGTCGAACCTGCCGCTGCCTGCACGGCCGCGCGCGCCTCGCCGTCGAGCCGCAACAAATCCTCGGCGATCGGCTGCAGCGCTAGGCCTGCCGGCGTCAGCTCGAGGCCCATTTTCGAGCGCGTGAACAGGGCAGCACCAAGCTCGGCCTCAAGCGCCAGGATCTGGTCGCTGACGCTCGATTGCGCGAGGTGGACCACTTCTGCGGCGCGCGTGATGTTGCGGCTCCGCGCCACCGCAAGGAAGGTTTTGAGCAGTCTTGGATGCATCGCGTGGCTGACGCGCTATTGCAGCTGCGGCTTCTTCAGAAAACTGCCGCGGTCGGCGGACTTGACGCGCAGCCAGGTTTCGCGGCCGTCGCGCAGCACCCGCATCGGAATCTCGGCACCGGCCGAGCCGCTCTCCCACAGCTTGCGATAGAAATCGGCGAGTCCATCGACCGCGCCGTCGCGGATGTCCGAGATGATGTCGCCCTGGCGCAGGCCAGCCTTGGCCGCCGGACCGCCTTCGGTCACGCTCATCACCACCACTCTGCCATCGCTTTCGGCCGACAGGGCGCCGAGCCATGGACGCGGCGGCTTGGCCACCTGGCCGCGCGTCAGGAGATCGTCGAGTATGGGCGGCAACAGATCGATCGGCACCACCATGTTGATATCGGCGACCTCGCCATTGCGGCTCATCTGCAGGCGCAGCGAACCGATGCCGAGCAGCGAGCCATCGGCGCCGAACAGCCCGGCACCGCCCCAGGACGGGTGCGCCGGCGCAATGAAGATCGCCTCGTCGAGCAGATACTCCCAATAGCCAGCGAATTCCTGCTTGGTGACGATCCTGGCCTGCACCGACTGGCCGATGCCGTCGGCCAGCACCACGGCGTCGCCGATCCTGGCCTTGCCGGCATCGCCCAGCGCCACCGCCGGCAGGCCGAGCGGCGCCAGCGCCTGCACCAGGCCGAAGCCCGATTCCTGGTCGTAGGCCAGCGCGTGCGCGGGGATGACGCGGCCGTCATGGCTGGTCAGCCAGACCTCTTCCGCTTCGGTGATGAGATAGCCGATGGTCAGCACCAGCCCGTCATTGCGAATGACGACGCCGCTGCCTTCCCTGAGCGTGCCGAGCGCCCCGGCCGTAAAGGCATCTTCGGGAACAGTGGCCCGCACGGCAACGACCGAGCGCGGATTGGGATTGATGGTCATGCTTTTGTCCTGGGTGGGCTTTGGCGACATCTTCTATAGGTATGCCACGCAGGAGAAGGCGCAAGGGTAAGGAAGCCCAATTGCCGATGTTGGCACTGCGGGCATCGATAATAGTTCAACGCAAGTTGAACTTACACATCCGCAGCCCTAGTTAATGGCGACCTGCCATCCTTCCCCGACACGAGGCCACGAAATGACCGACTACACACCGCCGAAAGTATGGACCTGGAACAAGCCGAGCGGCGGAGCCTTTGCCAGCATCAACCGGCCGATCGCCGGGCCGACGCATGACAAGGAACTGCCTGTCGGCAAGCATCCGTTGCAGCTCTATTCGCTGGCGACGCCGAACGGCGTCAAGGTCACCGTCATGCTGGAAGAGCTTCTGGCGCGCGGCCACAAGGGTGCCGAATACGATGCCTGGCTGATCCGGATCAACGATGGCGACCAGTTCGGCAGCGGCTTCGTCGAGGTCAATCCAAACTCCAAGATTCCGGCCCTGATGGACCACAGTGGCACCACACCGGTGCGCATCTTCGAATCCGGCTCGATCCTGGTCTATCTCGCCGAAAAGTTCGGCGAATTCCTTCCGACCGAACAGCCGGCCCGCGCCGAGGTGCTGTCCTGGCTGTTCTGGCAGATGGGCTCGGCCCCGTATCTGGGCGGCGGCTTCGGCCACTTCTACGCCTATGCGCCGGAAAAGTTCGAATATGCCATCGATCGCTTCTCGATGGAGGTGAAGCGTCAGATGGACGTGCTCGACCGCCGGTTGGCCGAGACTGAATATCTCGGCGGCAAGGACTATTCCATCGCCGACATGGCGGTGTGGCCCTGGTATGGCGGGCTGGCACTCGGCCGCATGTACAATGATTCCGGCGAGTTCCTGTCGGTGCACGAGTACAAGCATGTGCAGCGTTGGGCGAAGGCCATCGACGCCCGCCCGGCAGTCAAGCGCGGCCGCATGGTCAACCGCGCCTTCGGTGAGCCTGCCATGCAACTGCATGAACGCCACGACGCCAGCGATTTCGAAACCAAGACGCAGGATAGACTGGCCGCCGAATAGGCCATCGCGGGTCGCGGCAAAGGAAACCCGCCCCGACGCGACGTTCGGGGCGGGTTTTTCCCAAGGTCCAGTACTGCGGGATCCCTAGTGCAGCACTTCAACAATCTGGCGGGTCTCCGGATCGACGAGGACCGTCTGGTCGTTGATCACCGCGACGCGGTATTTGACGTCGGGCACCTCACGCAGTTCGACCGTATCCGGCACCGACGAGCCGAGCTTGAGCTCGACGCCCAGAAGGTTCACCGAGGCAAGCGGTTCTCTCTTGATGTATTCGCGAACGACTGTCTCCTGCTCCGGCTGGACGACGACGACGTTTTCCGCCAGCGCCGCACCAATCCCGCCCATCAGGACGACGGCGGTCGCCGCGCTCGTAAGATAAAGTCTCATGGCCATCTCCTAGTGATAACTGAATTCCGCCCTCCATAAAAACTCCACCGCTGCCATGCGGTTCCATCGTAACTTCAGAATTGGAGATATTACGATTGCAGACTGGATATTGATTGGTTGCTGATCAAACGTTCGGCAGACAGCGTTCAAGAGTTTGAAAACTTGCACAGATATATACGGATATTTAGAGGGACAAAATTCAATCTGAGCACCAGTGCGCCAAATCGGCCGCGCATCCGCCTCTTCATCTGGACGATTTGAAAGGCTTCGGCACGAAAAGGGCTCGCCCCGCCGGGAGCAGAGCGAGCCATAACAATACCGATGGAGGCGGCAACCTCATCGACACTGCCAGAGAACGCGAAGCATCAGCACTTGTTCCCAACCTGTCGGCCTGAACACAATGCGGAGCGGTCGCGCATGCGTCCTGTTCCCATGATAACGCTGGGCCGAAATCTCCAGCAGGGATATGCTCAGAAGGCGCCGTCTCAGCGACCAAACACCTTGCCGCCGGTCGTGATCGCGCTGGTGGCGACGTTCCCCGAGTTTGCCCGGGCGCACGCGCTCGAGTGGACGGCCTGGTATGGAAACGCCATTCCTGATCGGTCCCGGTCACCCGGTCTCAAAGCTGGACACCGTCGCGATGCAATGGCGGAAAGGCGTCTACCGGATCCTGGCTCGGCACGATGTCATGTGCGCGCCTGAAGATCAGCCTCACGACGAGCACGAAGTAGCCGACCTGCAGGACAAGCAGCGTCGCTATCGTCCAGGCAAATGCCTCCCAGAAGGAGCCGGTGGTCATATAGGTCCAGACCGCGACGATGACGGCCGTGGCTGACATTCCTACCAGAAACTGTCCAAAATACATGGTTTCCAAAACCGTCGAAACCGCGCCGGTTCCAACCAGTCCCTGCCTCATTTCATTTCCCGCGGACAACATTTCATTATTTTAGCAACTTCGCAAGTAAAGGGTCAGTCGCCGCAATGCGTTCTCCATTTGCGCGGCAACTTGGCAACTGTGCGGGCCGCGGCCGCGGTGCTGGCGGGGCTGGGCTGACACGCCGGCCGTCGACAATCCAGAAGCACGCCCGGTCTTTGCACTTCGGGTCCGGAACAAACGCCGGCACGCCGAGTTTCGCCTCCAGTTCTTCAACGATTGGAGGCCAGCATGGCACCTCGCAACAAACCAAGCGCCGACATCGAAGATGACGCACCGAGGGCGGATGGGCCGACCCTCGAGCAGCAGGATTGGGATGCAATCAAGGGCGGCGAGATCCTGCCAGAGTCCGCGCCGGAAAACGGCGACATGCGTTACGGCGTCGAAAAAAACGGCGATCTGCCGGACGAGGACGACGATAACGCGTACCAGGACAGCGACGACGCCCTCCCCGATGATGAGGAAGAAGCCGCAATCACGCACGATCAGACCCGAGAGGGCGGATTCGACGAGACGTGAGCTATTCGTCGCCCGAGACATGACTGCCTGTTGTTGAACTTGCCAAAGCCACATTTTCCATGCCCGGTTCGCGGGCGATTTTGCTTGGCCAGCTAAGTTTTCCGCCCAGTCAATATATCAGGTTTACCTAAAGTAACGGAACATCCAAGGGACATTATCGGAACTGAACAAGGCCCCTTGGACCTTTGCGCTCGGCAGATAAGACCTTGGTCCTACAGGAAAAAGCAAAAGCTCAAAGTGACCGATTGAGGCTTCCAACGAGGGAACATCGCGCCTCGCTTGTCGTTTGTCGCAGAACTCGGCACCGCCGGGTGTCTGGAGAACGCTGCGATGGCCCACCGATCCACCATCATCAAGACAGGCTATGGCCCAGGAACGGCGATTGCCGTGCTCATGGTTGGATTGACGGCGGTGGGCATCGTGTTCCTCATTCTCGGCAGTTCGCTTTACTTCAGCGAGCAGCCTACGGATCAACGTGTCTTGTCTTCGCCGCCGGCTCGATCGATACACACGGCCCGATAGCCGAGCGGCAAACTGGACGAGCAACTGCTGGACGATAGCGACGAGCAGGCCGGCGTATGGTGAAGATAGAGGGTTCGCCAGGCGCCGAAGCGGCTTGCGAACCCTCTCAGCGCAGGAAGGGACGTTGCTGCGCCGATCGACGACATGTCAGCCAAAGACTATTCCCATCACCAGAAAGGTAACGGCTGTCGCGAAAATCGGTGCGAGCAACCAGCGCGCTTGGCCAACACTTTTGTCCATCTGTTTCTCCGAATTCCGGGAGACAAACAGCCGTGAACAGAGAGCCGTTCCCGTCGGCAAGACCAATGCGCTCTCGGGCCAGACTTAAGTCGTAGACAGCATCCGACCGAAGCCCAATCTGAGGAACATTTTCAGTTGGCTCAAGTTCAGTTGCCGTCAGCGTTGGACGATCTTGTCATGCTGACTCGCAAGGAGAAACAGTATGAAAATGCACCTAACGGGCGCCGCAGCGGCGCTGTTGCTGTTGGCCGGAGTGGGCGCCGTTGCCGCTCAGGACGTTGTCATCCAGCCTGAACAGGACACGGTCATCCGCGAGTATGTGAAGAAGCAGCCCCTCGCTTCGGTCAAGATTCCCGGCGTGGAACTGAATGTTGGTAGCGCGTTGCCGGACACGGTCGAGCTTCATGAGATCCCCGACGTCAAATACCGCTACGTGGTGGTCGACAACCGCACCGTCCTGGTGGATCCGGGCACCCGCAAGATCGTCAAGGTCTACGACTGAACTTGGAATTGTCCCAAACCCGCCGCCAGCCATGGCGGCGGGTTGCCCATGTCAGTTTCCAATCAGGACGAGTGAAGATGATAAGCAAAGCTGTGACATCCCCTGCTTTGGGCGTTCGCCTGGCCGATCTCCAAGCCCGAATGCGCGATGCGCGGGTGACGGATGCCGAAATGAAAACCTTTCAAAAGGTCGCGGCCATCATGGAAGATCGTCACGGCCGGATCGATGGCGACGACCTGATTGCGGTGTCGTTCCTCGCCGATCCGGTGCAGCACCGGCAAACGCCTTGAACGACATTCCCAATAACCAGCAGGCTTTTTGACTCCCGGACCGGGAAAGCGCGCCGAAAGTCTCGGCCGAATCCGCCCTTTTGCTCCGGCCTATTCCGCTTTCGCGGAAGTTTCGAGCGGCACGCAATGTGCAATGTTGCTAATGCGGCGGTACGAGCCGCCCTGGTTGACGCGGGCGCCCGAGCCATCCCAACAATGCGCCCCCCCCGTCCGCGTCGACCACGGCAGGCGCCCGGCGCTGTCTTCCCTCGCGAACTCCTCAAGCCGGCCTGCCTGATAATGCGGCCTGCGGCGACGTTCGGGCTTCAGCCGCCGACAAGCGCCTTTGTGGTCACCAGATTGACGCCGGCCTCGGCGAATTCGCCATTGTGCCTGATGATGACCTGCTCGGCACTCTCGCTGGCATTGTCCAGCGTTCTGTGCGCATCGGACACCACGGCCGCGCCGAGCCCTCTGGCGATCGCGCCCTTGACCGTCGCGGCCACGCAAAAATCGGTCTGCGCGCCCAGGAGCACGACAGCACCCGCACCCTGCCCGGCAACCCAGTCGCCGAAGGCGGGATTGCTGAAAGCATCGCGCACGGATTTGGCAAAGGTCGGCTCGTCCGCAGCTTGGCCAAGTGCGGGCCAAACCGGCCAGCCCGGCTGATCCGGTGCCAACGGATCGCCTTCGGGTCCATCATGCCTGACAAATGCGACCTTGCGCCCGCCGCCCCGCGCCCAGTCGATCACCGCTTTGGTGCGCTCGACTATGCCTGGCGCATCATGGATCGGCGGTTCGTGCACGCCGTCGAACATACCGGTCTGGAGATCGATGACGATGAGCGGCGCGTTGTCTGGGAGGCTGGATGCTGGCATGGGCTTTACATAGCACGGCGGACAAGGTGATCAAGATTTGCTCATTCCGACGCGCCGGCAAACAGCACGACGCCGTCACCGCCGTTGGGCGGCCAGTCGCGGGTGGTGCGGTGATTGCCGCCGGTCAGCACCGCGGCGGACGCCCGCATAGATCGGGCCGGTCTTGCTGTCGAACAGCGCGATCTGGTGGCCGGTGTCCATGCCCCATAGCCGGGCCGTGCCGTCGAGCGAGCCGGAGGCCAGGCGCTGGCCGCCAGCCGATAGCGCCAGGAGGGCCGCCGTCGGCGCCCGGCTTGGTTGACACATGTCGCGCATCTGCCATGCTCGCCGAGAGTTCAGGAGAGAACACCATGAAGAAGACTTACGCGAAGCCGACCTTCGTCAAGAAGGGCAAGCTTTCCGCCGTCACGGCAAACGCCCCGAGCAGCGTCACGCTTTAATCCGGCGCATCTCTGGCGGATCGCGCCGGCGCTGGAGAGCAAACTCCAGGTGCAATTGGTTTTGGGATGGCCCGAAGCAAAGAATAGGGACCCTGGCCCCTTGTCGCGCATTGTTGGGTTTATTGTTTGTTGCTTTCAGCTCGCATGGTTGACAGATGGCCGCAGTATGGCATCATCAGGCTGGGATTTTAGGAGAGTCTGATATGAAAAAGATTTATGTGAAGCCGTCGTTCTTGAAAAAGGGCCGTCTGTCGGCGGTCACAGCGTCGAACGGCGCCTCGATTATCATCGTGCCGGGCTGATCGTAAACGTAACCTGATTGAAGCGGGGCGAAATTCGCTCCGCTTTGGCATGCCCAAATCTCAGCGTGTCAGGACCAAATCGTCCACGACCATTTGCCAATAGTGCTTCGTCGACAGGCGAACACGCGTTACAGCTTTGAGCATCGGGGCATAGTGCAACGGCGTCAGCGCCGACAGCGTGATCTGATCGCTTGCAATCAGCTGCTCGCCAAGCCAGCTTTCGATCAGCGCCACCTCCCCTTCCGACGCCAGCCAGGCGGCGCTCAGCATGACCGAGTGAAAGCCGAACGGCCGTTCGCAGCTGAATTCGGCAGGCAGCCCGCTGCTGGTGTAGAGCACATGGTCACCGGAGACGTTGCCATTGACATAGCCCTGGCTGTCCTTGGTGTAGTCGCGCGCCATCGCATTCAGGTTGCGCCACGCCAATCCGGCATGACCGGCCGGAATTTTCCTGAAGGTGCGCGACGTCACATCATCGAAACCGATCGTTTCGAGAGCGGCATCGGTGGCAATGCCGGCGCGTTGCGCGGACAGCAGGCCGAGATCCGCCGAGTAGGGCGACAGCGTCAGCCGCCGCTCCAAGCCTTCGCCACTGATGCTGACCGTGTCGGCTTCTTCAGCCAGGTCGAAGCTGAAGACGGCACCCGGCGCCAGTGTCCGCGTCTCCAGGACGTGCCCGTCCCCCGACACGGAGAGGGTCGCGGGTCCATCGCCGGCAACGCGCCCGCTGACGTGGCGCGGCGGCGCCAGACCGACCGGCAGCAGCATCTCCTGTGATACCATCCCGGCCGGCGAACCCGGCAGCGGCAGGAAGTGTCGGGACTGAATGTCGTTTTCGCTTTTCGCCTGCCAGCCGGGCGGCACCGAAACCACAAAGCACCAGTTGCCCGGCTTGCGGATCACGGCCTTTCTGCTTTTCACCGACATGGGGAAATTGGCAAAGCCGGCATTGTTGGTGCGCGCGGACGCGGCGAGCTTGCCGGCTTTATCATACAGCCGCACCATGATCCCGGCCATCGGCCGGTCTCCGGCGCCGTATTTGCCGTCGCGATCGACATCGAAATAGACGAAGGACGAGTAATTGAGCATGCCCCCGCGGCCGCTCCAGTCGGTGCGGACGGCATAGTCGGCAGCCGGATTGGTCAGCCGCCGTCCCTTGCGGCGGCTGCGCTTCCGCCACAGCCGCCAGGACACGACAGCAGCCGCAAGCACCACAAGGGCGGCGAACAGTATCTCGACAGCGCCCAAGTCAGGCATGGAGCCTCGTTTCACAGATCTCGTGGAGGATTGCGTTCATGGGCGATCCGGCTGCGTTGGAATACTTTGCCGACAGGTTATTGCATGTCGGCCAAAAGCGAACCCCGGTTTGGGACAGCGACATGCATCAAGACAAAAGACTTAAAGCGCGTTGCATGGATCCGTTCAAGCGCGACGCATGAAAGCAGTCGCCTTACTTCAATTCCACCCACACCGGCGCATGGTCGCTGGCACCGTCCTCGCCGCGCACGTCGCGGTCGATGCCGGCGGCGGTCAGGCGGCGTGCCAGTTTCTTCGACAGCAGGATGTGATCGAGCCGGAGGCCCGCATCGCGCGGCCAGCGGTTGCGGCGATAGTCCCAGAATGTGTAAAGCGTTTCCTTCGGATGCTTCTTGCGCAGGGCATCAAGCCAACCCTGGTCGAGCAGGCGCCGGAACGACGCCCGGCTTTCCGGCTGCACCAGCGCGTTGTCGTCATAGGAGCGGGTGGCGTAGATATCGCGCGGCTCGGGCACGATGTTGTAGTCGCCGGCCAGCACCACCGGCAGGCCGGTGTCGAGCAACTGTTCGGCATGCGCCTCCAGCCGCGCGTGCCAGGCGAGCTTGTAGGCGAATTTCGGGCCGGGCTGGGGATTGCCGTTCGGCGCATAGAGGCAAGCGACGACAATGCCATTCACCGCCGCCTCGATGTAGCGGCTCTGCCTGTCGGCTTCGTCGCCGGGCAAGGCATCGCGGGTCAACACGGGCTCGGCACTCCGCGCCAGGATGGCAACGCCGTTCCAGGTCGGCTCGCCCTTCCACACCGCGCCATAGCCGGCCGCCGCCAATGCCGAGCGCGGAAACTGCATGTCGCGTGCCTTCAACTCCTGCAGGCACACGACATCGGGCTTTGCCACAGCCAGCCATGTCAGCAGGTTTTCAAGCCGGCTGTTGATGTTGTTGATGTTGAAGGAGGCGATCTTCATCGCTTCAGGAAGCGATCCGACCCGACCACGCCTTGACCGTCTCGGCCAGCGTCTTCAGATGATCGGCGGTCGAAAACCCCGAAACACTCTTGCGAGGCTTGAGATCGTGGTCGCCGTCCTCCAGCCAGATCACCTCGATGCGATCGGAAAGGTCATAAGTCGCAACCTCGTCCCTGGTGCCGAACTCGTCGCGGGTGCCCTGGAAGATCAGCGTCGGCGTCTTCAGATCGGCGAGGTGTTTGGTCCGCAATTGATCGGGCTTGGCCGGCGGATGGAAGGGATAGCCGAGGCACAGCAGGCCTGAAATCTCGCCCTTGGCAAACATCTCGTCGGCGACCATCGAGGCGACGCGCCCGCCCATCGACTTGCCGCCGATGACGAGCGGGCCGGTCACGCCCTTCGCCCTGAGGTCGGCTATCGCCTTGATATATTCCGGGTTGACCGTCTCGGCCCGCGGCGGCGGCTTGCGGTGGCCATAGCGGCGGGCAGCCATATAGTGGAACTCGAAGCGGGCGACCTGGAAGCCGGCTTCGGCCAGCGCCTTGGCGGTGGCGGTCATCGAGGGAGAATCCATCGCCGCGCCGGCGCCATGGGCGAGCAGGATGGTGACCGGGGCACTGTCGGGACCGTCGAAGAGAAAGGTGGTCATGGAGCGGTCTCGCTGGAGAGGTCGAGTTCCGTCACACTCCCCTCTGTCCTGCCGGACATCTCCCCCGCAAGCGGGGAGATTGCGCGCTCAACCGCTTTCGCCAATCTCCCACTTTGCAAGCAGGAACGGGACGCCCAAGCTGCCGATCTCCCCCCTTGCGGGGGAGATGGCCGGCAGGCCAGAGGGGGGTGTTCAAGCGCCAGCATCCCTCACCCCGCCGTACGCGCCAACTGCAGATCCACGAACTGCACGCCCTTGGCCGCCACCCGCGACCACTCGGACTCCGCATCGAGTTCGAGATAGCGCACCCACAGCCGCCGCGCCTCCGGCAGATCGCCGGCGTCGAATTCGAGCCGGGCGAGGTTGAACACCGGATCGGCATAGTTTTTGTCGAGCGCGATCGCTTTCTGCAGGTGCCTTCGCGCCGAGGCCTCGCGGCCCTGCTCGCTCATCAGCCCAGCGAGGTTGAACCAGGCCTCGACGAAGGCCGGATCGAGTTTTATCGCGCTGATATAGGCATGCGCGGCGTCCGCCGCGTGGCCGCCCGCGCGCAGGCAGTTGGCGCGGTTGAAGGCGGCGATCGCATCGCTCGGATCGATGGCGAGACAGCGCTGGTAGAGTGCGGCTGCCCCATCATGGTCGCCACCCTCCTCCGCCGCTTCGGCCTCGGCAAACAACTCTTCCAGTGTGTCGTCGCCTGCCGAACCGGCGCTGCCCAAATCGAACAGAAGCTGTCCGTCGAGTTCGCTCTGGCCGCCTTCGAGATAGATCGCATCGGCGCGCCCATGCTGCGAGCCGACATTGAGCGACTTGGCGGTCAGCGACGCCACCGGGCCGGAGCGGTGGACGGAGCGCGCGATCGCCCCCCATGTCGCGCCGCCGGCGACGAGCCCTGCATATTTGCGCGCCAGGATCAGGTCGCGGAAGGAATAGGGTTCTGCGTCATGCTCGAACGCATCGAACAGTGACAACAAATCGAGCTCGGCGCCGGATAGCCGCGATTGCTCGATCAGCGATTGCCGCGACAGCGAAGACGCCTCCGGTGCCTTCATCAGCCCAAGCAGGCGCAGGAACCCGTTCTCGCTGAGGAGCTTGTGCCCGGCCCCGCGCTCGGCGGCGACACGGCGCTCGATCTCGGCATCGCCGTTCCTGGAGAGCCCGGCCTTAGCGAGCAGCGTGCGGCCGCACACGACATGCGTGGTGCGCCTGGTGACGCCGCGCCGCAGCTGGCCGTGCTGGCGTTCGACTTCACGCGCGGCCAGTCTGAGCGGAAACGCCGCCAGCGCGCCGATGGTGCCGAAAACAGCGCCGGCCGGTGCCGTCATTTCTTGCTCTTGCCGACCGCCTTCAGCAGATTGGCCTTCAGCGGATTTTCAGCAGCACCACCCGCTGCCGCTTTCTTTGCAGCTGGCTTGGCAACCTCGTCGGCCTTGCTCTTCGACTTGGCCGGCGGCTTCGATTGCGACAGGCTCGCCTTCAGCGCATCCATCAGGTTGATGACATTGCCGCGCTCCGGTGCCGCCGCAATGATCGGCTTGTGGCCTTTCAGCTTCTCGCGGATCATCATCATGAGTGCCGCCTCGTAGCGGTCCTCATAATTCTTCGGATCGAAGGTGGTTTCCTTCTGCTTGATCAGCGCTTCGGCGAGCTGCAGCATTTCGGGGTCGGGCTTGCCAGCTGGAATATTGCCAAAATATTCAGCCGTCCCGCGCACTTCGTTCGGGTTCCTCAAGGTGCACACGAACATGCCGTTCTCGCGCGCGCCGATCGTCACCACGCGCTCGCGGCTCGACAGCACAAGGCGGGCGATGGCGAGCTTGCCGGATTTGCGCATCGCTTCGCGCAGCACGGCGAAGGTCTCTTCCGCCATCGCGCCGTCGGGCGCCATGTAGTAGGGCGCGTCCTGGTAGATGACGTCGACCTCGTCCTCGTCGACGAAAGCCTCGATGTTCATCGTATGGTTGGATTCGATGCGCACCGCGTCGAGGTCTGCATCATCGATGATGATGTACTGCTTGTCCTCGTATTCGTAACCCTTGACCAGATCAGCACGCTCGACGAGCCCTAGTTCGGGGTCGACCGGCTTCATGTTGATGCGGTTATGGGTCTTCTTGTGCAACTGGTTGAACGAGATGCGCTCGCTGGCGCTGGTGGCGGGATACAACCGCACCGGACAGCTCACGAGGCTGAGTTTGAGATAACCTTTCCAACTTGCCCTGGGCGCCATGAAACACTCCTACGCGGTCATGCACTGACATTTTAGCTTGAGCATGATCTTCTCCGAAAACCGGTTCCCACTTTTCGGGATCATACTCTCTGCAGCGCTTTCGTCCGAAGGACGATTGGCGCCGCGCAAATCCTACACCGACCCCACACGATACAGGCAAATCCCTGACGAAATCTTTTAGGACGCCTAAGGGTCGCAGGCGAAGGATAATTCAAATTGTACGAAGCGTCGATCATACTCTTCGTCGTCTTCGGGCTAAGCAAGGAGCGAAGCGACGCGGCGCAGACCCTAGGATGACGAGCGCAGGGTCGGCAAATCCCGCGCGAACTCGTCGATCTCGGCCCACGGATCGCCCGACGTCGCCAGCAGGCCTGGCAGCGACGAATAATTCAAATCCTGCGGCGCATCGATGGATTCGAGGTCGCTCCAGCTGACCGGCGTCGAGGCCGGCAGATTGGTGCGGGCGCGCAAGGAGTAAGGTGCTGCGGAGGTGTGGCCGCGCGCATTGCGGTGGTAGTCGATGAAGATGCGCTTCTTGCGGTTGTCCTTGCCCATGGTGGTGGTGAAAGTATCAGGCGCCGTTGTCGCCAGATGCGTGGCGATCGCGCTGGTTGCCTGGTGCAGTTTCTTCCAGTTCTGCTTGCCTGTCACAGGTACCGTGATGTGGATGCCGCTGCCGCCGGAGGTCTTGGCGAACGGCACCAGCCCCAGGCGCCCCAATTCGTCCTTGATGTGCACGGCGGCCTCGACCACCTCGCGCCAGGCGATCCCTTCTCCCGGATCGAGGTCGAGGACGATCTGGTCGGGTCTGTCGAGGCTGGCGCGGTGGGTGCCCCAGGTGTGGAACTCGACGACGCCGAACTGCGCCAGCGCCAGATACCCTTTCGCGCCTTCGACCGAGAGATAGGATTTGGTTTCGCCCTCGGAATTTGTCGCCTCGAATGTCACCACCGAGGGCGGCATGCCGGTGAAGGCGTGGCGCTGGAAGAAGCAATCCTTCGGCAGGCCGGTCGGGCAGCGCACCAGCGACACCGGCCGGCCGAGAATGTGCGGCAGCATGAAATCGCCGACCAGCGCGTAATAGACGGCGATGTCGAGCTTGGTCGGGCCGGTCTTGCCGAACAGCCGGCGCGTCGGGTTGGTCACCCAGATGGTGGCAAGGTCAGCCTCGGCGATCAGCCGCTTGCGTGTCGAGGATACCGGCGTCGACAGGCCGACATCCCTCAAACCGCGGAAGACGCCGTGGCGCAGTGCGTTGTCCGCTGTGCGGTTGGCGTAGTGGATGCGCGCCGACAGCAGCGGCCGCACCCAGTTCATCTCGCGCATGATCTCGCGCGGAACGCCCTCGGGCGCGCTGGCGCCTTCCCGCAGCGGCTCCAGCCTGGCGAGCAATTCACCGGCTGTGGCGGCATCGAAACCGGTGCCGACCTTGCCGCGATAATGCAATTCACCGCCCTCGAACTCTGCCATTCCGAGCGCCGCCAGCCCTTCGGCCGCATCGGAGACGGTGAAGCCGGCGATGACGAAGTCGTCCGACAGCAGCGCCTTGGTCTTGGTCCAGCTTTTGCTTCGGCCGCTCTGATAGATGGCCGTGGCGCGCTTGGAGACGACACCCTCCAGCCCCAGTTCCGACGCCTGGTCGTAGAGCCCCTGCCCCGAGCCCTCGACATGGTCGGAGAACTGGATGGCGGAATTGGCGCCGAGGCCCGACAGCATCTGCGCGAGCAGCGCCTTGCGCCGGACCAGCGGCGCCTTGGTCAGGTCCCAGCCGTCGAGATGGAGAAGATCGAAGGCGTAGAAATGGAGCTTGCTGCCGGCGCCCTCGGCCAGCGCATCCTGCAGCAGCGCGAAACGGCTGATGCCCTGGGCGTCGAGCACCACGATCTCGCCGTCGATGATGGCGTCGCGGCACGGCAGTTTGGCGAACGCATGCGGCAGGTCGCCATAACGCTTCGTCCAGTCGATGCCGCCACGGGTGATCAGCTTGACCGCGCCCTCAGTGAGATGCGCCATGGTGCGGTAGCCGTCGAATTTGATCTCGTGCAGCCAGACTTGTTTGGTGTCTTCGCCATCGGGCGGTTTTGGCACCTGCGTCGCCAGCTGCGGCTCGATACGGGCAAGCATGGGGGCCTTGAAGGCGCCCGGCAGCGTGCCGGGCTTCAGCGATCCCTGTCTGGGCGCGGGTTTGGCGGCGGGCTTTGCCGGCGCCGCCAGCTCCTCGATGCGCAATCCGGATTTGACGCTCTCCGGCCGGGCCGTGAGGATGTCAAGCGCAGTGTCGGCCGCGAGGTCGCGCTCTTTGAACAGCAGCCAGTTCTTCTTGTTTTCGTCCTCGCCGGGTTTCGGTTTCAGCCGGGTCAGCATCCAGCCGCCATTGAGCTTGTCGCCGGCCAGCCGGAACTTGAAGGCGCCGGTGCGCAAGCTCTTTTCGACATCGTCCATCGGCGCCCAGCTGCCGGTGTCCCAGACGATCATCGGCCCGCCGCCATACTCGCCTTCGGGAATGACACCCTCGAAGTCGATATATTCGAGCGGATGATCCTCGGTCTCGACCGCCAGCCTTTTGTCGGCCGGATTGAGCGAAGGCCCGCGCGGCACCGCCCAGCTCTTCAAGACATCGCCGACCTGCAGTCGCAGATCATAATGGTCTGCGGTGGCGTGGTGCTTGTGCACGACGAAGCGGTTGCCGTCGCTGCTGACGAGCCCGCCAACCGGTTCCGGCGTCTTGGCGAATTCGCGTTTGGCGCGATAGGCTTTGAGCTTTGGTGGAGTCGTCATCGCAAAGATCGAAGCACGGCGGCCAGGAACAAGCCAGTCACGCTCTCAATCGTCAGCGGCCGGCATCAACTCGAGCTCCGCCGGCGACAGCCCTTGCTGCAACTGGCTCAGCCGGAATTCGTCGACCCAATAGGCCTCGCCATCGACCAGAACCCGGGCTTGGTAGGTGCCCTCCGAAAAACGCTGCTCGGTGATGTAGACCTTGTGACGATCGAGCGCTTTGCGCACCGCGGCGCGTTTGGAATTCTGACCTGTGACGGGACTGAACATGACACTGCCCTCGGTCGCCCTGACACGCAACACGGCCGCTGTCGGCGGCCTTGCGACTGGCTCCAAGGATGCCGGAGACGAGGTGTCCTGTCAATTTCGTGGCAGTGCAGGTTGCAGTCCGGTTAAATTTTGCAGTCTTTTGAAGATGCTCGGGTCTCGGCCTGAATCACGATGTGAAGCGCGCGAAGACGAAGCCGCGCGTGATCGTGCCTGTTGGCGCCAGCCTACGAAGCGGCCGGCATACCCGAATGAGTGGATTTTCGGACTTCCCCGATGAGGTCGAGTGTCGCTGCCGCGACCTCGGCAACCTGAAGCCGCTGCACACAATAGACCCCACCGGGGTTGTTTTCTTTACAAACACCTGGAGCGATGCATGGACAGGGCATGACCGGCTGGAGCGTCCGGTTCGAGACACCGAACGGGCCCCATTGCTCGGGCGACGTCAGGCCGTACAACCCCACCGCTGGAGTTCCGACAGATGCCGCGATGTGCATCGGGCCGCTCTCATTGCCTAGAAAGATTGATGCTTCGGCCAACAATGCCGTCAGGACTTCAAGCGAGGCCTTTCCGACGACACTGGCGACCGGCGACGCTGTCACTTCAAGGATCCTTTGCGCGGCAAGCCCCTCATCCGGCCCACCAACGAGCAGAGATCGCAACCCGGTTTTGGCGTATACCTCGTCGATGACCGCAGCAAAATGTTGCGGCGGCCAACAACGTCCTTCGAACCTAGCGCCGGCATGCACGGCCACATATGACTTCTTTGCCAAAGCGTTTTCCGCAAGAATCCTGGCACACTCTTCCTGGGCGGTCCCGTTCGGCTGCAGCCGAGGCGTTGGGTCCTGACAATCCAACCCAAGCGCGTGGAGTGGAGACAGGTTCCTGTAGAGATAATGGGGGCCACCCTGTCCGAAAGTCGCGGCGAGAACGTTTGCAAGCTGGATTTCCCAGAACTTTATCGGATGCTCGGAAGGATCGAAGCCGACGCGAAGTGGAGCGCCGATCAAACGATGCATTATCCGCGAGGTTTTTGAATCGGTAAGGTCGATGCTAAGATCGAACTTTCGACGCCGCAGATCAGAGATGACGCCACGATAGTCGCTCAAACGCTTGAGCAGAGTCCTTCCTCTGCCGCGGGATTCAAAGCCAACGGCAACATCGGCGATCCCTTGCGCGACGATGAACTGCTTGAGTCCCGGCGCACAAAGCATGGTTACCGATGCTTGTGGATAAGAAAGACGCAGATTGCGAACCAAAGCAGATGTCAGAACGACATCTCCAATGTACTTCGTTTGAATAATGAGGATGGAACGAATCCCATCTCCTAAACTTGCATTCATCGAGGTGATCTGCCGAAAACGCCAATTTGAGAAAATCTGCCGACGACACTCATTTCTGAACGTCAAGCGCGCTTTCAAATATAGAGCCAACCAACCCTGTCAACAACCTTGCCGGCCTTGGTGCCTCTTTGCATCGGTCGTCGGCAGGACCGGCAAACGCTCGTCCTCAGTCCTTCAATCGCCGCAAGCGGCGCGTCAGGCCCTGAACGGCTTTGAGCAGCCGGGGGCGCGACCGCGTCATGCCTTCGACCCGGCTGCGCAACAGAATGGCTGCGTTCGCAGCCCTGCCCCGCACCGTCACCGGTTCGCAGATCTCGGCCAAAACCGAACTCGAGGCACCAATATGTTGCTTGTAGCCCTGGCCGCCGACCGACAGGTCGAAATAGTCGAAGCCCCGCTCGCATCCCCACATCATCAGCTTGCCCATCGTCGTCAGGCCGGGTGAGACATTGGCGACCGCGTTCTGGTCGATGCCCAGCAGGAGGGCGTGAAGTGTGCCTTTTCTGACCAGCACATAGATGGAGGCGAGCCAGGCTTCACCGACGCGTAGACCGAAGAGCCGCACCGATCCATTGGACAGGCCTTGCAGCGCCGCGGCGCGGTAGAAATCGACGACCGGGACCTGCGTCAGGAGGTCGAAACGCCCAAGCTCACGAAAACGCTTCAGCCGCAATTCCAGCAGCACATCCAGGAGCTCCTCGGTCAGATCAGGCGTGTCGGCCTCGACCAGAGCGAGGCCACCAAGCTGCTCGAAGCCGCGGCAATGCTTGCGGAAGGCCTTGGCAAAGGACGGCTTGCAGATCCGCTTGATGAGCGTCTCCGGGTCGCCATGCAGGACGAGGCCGGAGGTGACCTGGATGGAGTCGCGCGCCACCGAAAGCAGTGCCAGCGGATTGACCAGGCCGTGGATCTGCTGCGGGATCCCGGCGATATGGATGCGATCCGCCGGTGGCAGAACGGCACGGACCGCCGCCCACATGGCGTCGGCACTCTGCCTGGTCCACGCTCTCCCATCCGCCAGCAGCGGCACCGAGTAGTCGCACACGCGGCAGCTCAGCCATTCGATGACGTGGTGGCCGAGGGCCCGGCGCCGCATCAGCGGCAGCAGCATGGCCGGCGCGCCGGTCACGGCGTCACTCACCTCGATGACGACCAGGTTCGCGTCCTTGGGCATCAGCCGTGCGGCGATTCCTTCGACCCAGGCATAGTGCTGATGGGCAGTGCAGACGCCGTGCGCCTCAAGCAGCAGCCATAGCAGCCTTACGGTATCGAAACTGGTGTGCAGCCGAGCCGTGAAGTGCGCGGTTGCATCAGCGTTGGCGACAGTCGGGGAAAACCGCCCACCGGGCAAATCCCTTATCGGAGTCGTTCGCGCCGCGTAGCTTGCCACATGCTTCTCCCGTCATTCCGATCCCCCACGCAGGCGCCGCAAGTCCCGCATCAGTCCCTGGAGCCTCTTCAGCAGCCGAGGTTTGGAGCGCACGAACACCTCGGTCCGGTTGCGGACCTCGATGGCTGCGCTCACGGCGCTGCCTCGCACCGTAATCCCGTGGCAAAGCTCGCGCAGGCCCGAACCCACGGCACCCATATGTTCCTTATAACTCTGGTTGCCGACCGACAGGTCGAAATAATCGAAACCGCGGCCGCGCGCCCAGCTCATCAACTTGCCCATGATCAGAAGTCCCGGCGAGACATTGGGCACCGCGCCCTGATCGATTGAGATCAGCAGAGCATGAACGGTGACTTGATGGATCAGCAGGTATTGTACCGCGATCAGAGCTTCACCAACACGCAACCCGAAGAGCCGCACCGATCCATCCGACAGGCCCTCGAGAGCGGCGTTTCGATAGAAGTCGACAGCCGTCGCCTGCGTCAGCAGGTCGAAGCGGCCCAGTTCGCGAAAGCGGCTGAGCCGCATCCGGACCAGGCCGCCGAAGATGACCTCCACCAGGGCCGGCGTGTTGGCTTCGACCAGTTCCACGTCGCCAAGCCGTTCGAGGCGGCGCCAGTCCTTGTTGAAGGCCTTGACGAAGGATGGCCGGCATAGGCGCTTGAGCACGGTTTCCGGGTCGCCGTCGATGGCGAGGCCGAAGCTGGTATGCAGGGAATCGCGCGTGGCTGCGAGCAAGGCCAGAGGGTTGGCGACGCCGCTGATCGATTGCGGAATTCCCGTGATCTGGATGCGGTCCGCCGGCGGCAGCACGGAACGCACCGCAGCCCACGCGGCCTGCGCCGATTGCATCGTCCACGGGCTGGCATCGGCCAGCAGCGGTGCCGAATAGTCGCAAACGCCACAGCTCAGCCATTCGATCACCCGATGGCGGAAGGCCGGCCGCCGTATCAGCGGCACCAGCATTCGCGGCGCGCCCGTCACGGCATCGTTTACCTCCACGATGAGCAGTTCCGCACCTTCCGGCATTAGCCGCGCGACGATCCCCTCGGCCCAGGCATAATTCTGGTGGGCGGTGCACACACCGTCCGCCTGGAGGCGCAGCCAGAGCGGCCTCACCGCTTCCAAGCTGGTGTGGAGCCGCGCCGTGTAGGCATCAATGGCGACGACGGTGGCCGGATGGGAGGACTGGCCATCGGGCGAGCCGGTCACCGCAGCAATTTGCACCGCCTGGACTGCCATGTTTTTTCCTATCGCTTTGCCGTAGCGAACGGCAAGGTCCGCCGCCACGCGCCCAACCGGCTGTCGCGCGCCTCATCGGGATGCTCGATATTCCACATGCGGTGATGCGCGAAATACCACGATGCCACGAGCACGAACATCTCCGAGACGGCGGAACCCAACAACGCCCACGGCGGAGACGCGATTGCCAGCAGGGCCGCGATCAGCGCCAGCCCGACGACCGCGCCGCCCGTGGTGATGAACGCGACGATCCGAAAATCGCCGAGTATCTCAAGCACGATGCGGGGCATGATATAGAGCATGATCGGGACAAAATTCGCGATCACGAAAAGCCCGATGAACCAGGTCGAAGCGTCCTGGAGAGCCTGGGATTTTATCATCGGCAGGACGAACATGATCGCACATCCATAAGCAAGGCCGCCGAGCCCCATGACGAGCGCCCAGATCTTGGCCTGCGTCCAGACACGGCCTGTTTCATTGTTCCGCATCAGCCTGGCGAGATCCGGCTGCGTCATGTTGACGAATGCAAGGCTGATGATGCGCAGCGGAGCAAACAGCACCAGAACCGCCGCCAGCGGTGCGTAGGCGGCTGGCCCGGCAATGCCGGCGACCAGCAGCGCCAGACATTGACCCTGGATGTTGGTGGTGGTCGCGCTGAATGCCGACCAGCGCAGTTGGGGCCAGAGCCTGACATAGCGTCGGCGCGTCGGCATGCGGAAGCTGATGCGAAGCGAGCGCCGAGCCAGGCGGACCAGGACGAAAATGCCGAACACATTTGCGGCTGCAAGTGCATAGAATACGGTCTGCAGCGGGTCTTGGACCAACCAGATCGACAGCCCGGTCAGGACACAGCCGGCGACTGTAAAAGCGCCATCGCTGATGGAGACGACAAGCTGCTGGCGCCGTGCGAAGAAAGCCGTGCGCATATGGCTGCGCAACGACCAGGCACCGACGAAGCAGCCGGCGGCAATTCCGCTTGGATCTCCCAGGACATGCATCAGAACAGCCGTGCCGACGGCCATCAGCAACGCCACGATCAGCGCCGCCGTTCCGAACGCCACGTCATAGGTATCGACGCCGGCGCTGTTGGTGCTCTTGCTCATCCAGATGCTGGCGGGAACAGCGGTGAGCGACCTGATATAGGACAGGCCGACCCCGCCCATCACCATGCCGATGGCGAAGAGGCCGTAGCCCTGCGCGGACAGCATGTGCAACAGCATGATGTTGAGGGCGAAATGAAAGCCGCTCTGCATCGCCTCGCCGCCGATCATCAGCACGAGGCGTCGAACCAGATGGCTCGGAAACGCTAACTTCACGGCCGTGTCTCCGCTGCGCGGGCAGCGGGCGCCCTGCCCGGCCGCGCGATGGTCGTCTTCAGCTTTTCGGCGGCGATCGCGGTGATCGCCGCGGCCGCGACCGGCTCGCTGAAGATCGCCTCGTAGCGCGCGCGCCCGGCAGCGACAAACCCGCGCCAGGCCTCAGGGGCGAGGATGATCTCCTGCAATTTCGCGCCAAGAGCTACTGCGTCGCCGGGCGGAACATGCCAGCCGGTCTGCCCGTCGCTGACCACTTCCACCAGCCCGCCGATCGCCGACACAAGCGGCGGCCGGCCATAAGCCATCGCCTCGATGGCGACGCGGCCCAGCGATTCCGGACGCCGCGACGGCACGGTGACGATGTCGGCCCAGCGATAATGCTCCGAGGGATCGGGAATGAAAGGCAGGACTCCGACGCGCCCGGCAAGCCCCATGGTTTCGACCAGTTCGGCAAGCGCACGCTCGCGCTCGGTGCTCTCGAAGGCGCCGCCGACCAGCCTGACCTCGACCCTCGCCTGGAGTTCTGCCGGCATCGAGGCGATCGCCTCCAGCAGGACCTCCTGCCCCTTGATCCGGTTGATGCGGCCGAGCAGCAGCACCCGCAATGGGCGCTTGCCGTCATACGTCATTGGTTCGACCGCCGCCGGCCCGGCAACGCCGTTGTAGACGACATATGCGCGCGCCGCCTTGGGATCGCCAAACGCGGCGCGTGTCGCGCGCGAATTGAAGATCAGATCCGCATGGCTCCAGCGCATCAGGCCGACAAGTACCCTGCGCATGGCGCCTTCGGGGATTTCGTGGATGTGCAGGACGGCCTTGTAAGGCAGCAAGCGCGCGGCCAGCGCATAGTCGGCAACGATCGAGGTGTTGACATAGACGAGGTCGCAGGCCTTGAGGCGCCGCCACGCCCTGAACACGGCAACCGGCAATCGCGCCATCTCGACTGTCGCAAGGCGCGCAATGGCCTGACGCCTCAGCACCCAGAGCGGTTCGAAGACGATCCGGCTGGCATGCGCTTCCAGGATCTGGACGATCGGCCCGCTGCGCGGCAAGACCACCTCGATGTCGGCCGACGGAAACGCGGCGCGCAGCGCAGCCACGCTCTCCGCGAAGCTGCGGTCAGAACCATAGAGTTCATAACCCTGATGAACGCAGGCAATCCGCATCTTTGTTTCCCGCCGGGTGCTACAACCATCGCGCTGGGCGATTGTGGCAGAACCCCGTCCGCAAGAATCATGCCTGGTTCGATATGTCCGACTATCGGTTCGATATGTCCGACTGCCGGCCGTACGCCCATGGCATTGCTTCGTTTCGATACAGCTACGCACAGAAGGGTTGACCGAGAATGAAACAACCACCGGGTTCAACACCGTTTTTTTACAACCCCGCGCCATGATCCCCTCCCAGGATACCGAAATCGGAAGATGGCACGAAAGTTGCGGTCTGCTCATTATAAATTAAGCAATATCTAATATATGAGATGTGTGAAAGTGCCGCCGGCCATGAAACCAGAAAAGCCCGCCATTCTAATCCTGGGGACCCGCGGCATACCCGCGGCCCATGGCGGCTTTGAAACCTTTGCCGAAAAACTGGCGCTGTTTCTTGTCGGGCGCGGCTGGAAGGTCGGCGTCTATTGCCAGGATGAGGTCGAGCGGATCGACCAGCGGGTGCGCAGCGAAACCTGGCGCGGCATCGAGCTCATTCACATCCAGGTCGCCTCCAAGGGACCGCGCGCGACCCTGGAATTCGACTGGCAATGCGCCCGCGATGCTGCCAGACGACAGGGCGTTTGCCTGGTGCTCGGCTACAATGGCGCGGTCTTCCTGACCTGGCTCAGGCTGAAGCGGCGCAAGATCTTCACCAACATGGACGGCATCGAGTGGCGTCGCCCCAAATGGGGGATGGCGGCGCGAACCTGGTTCTGGCTCAACGAATGGATCGGCGCTTGGGCCTCGCACCGGCTGGTCGCCGATCACCCCGCCATCGCCGATCACCTGGCGACGCGCCGGCCGCGCAGCGCCATCGCCACCATCGCCTATGGCGCCGATCCGGTGGCATCAGCGCCCGAGGCGCCGGTCCGGGCGCTCGGCCTCGAGCCCGGGCGTTATCTCATCTCGATCGCGCGCATCGAACCCGACAACAACATCCTGCCGATTGTCGAAGCCTTTTGCTCCACCAAGCGCGACATGAAGCTGGTGGTGCTGGGAACGCTGTCCGACGACATCCCCTACCATGCCGCCATCCGCAAGGCGGCGAACGGTTCGGTGGTGCTGCCGGGCGCCATTTACGACCAGGCAACGGTGAAGGCCCTGCGCTTCCACGCCCGCGCCTATCTGCACGGCCACACGGTGGGCGGGACCAACCCGTCGCTGGTCGAGGCGCTGGCGGCCGGCAACATGGTGATCGCGCATGACAATCCCTACAACAGGTGGACCGCAGGGGCTGCGGCGATCTACTTCACCGACAAGAACAGTTGCGCCGAGCGGATGCAGCAGGCGCTGGATGATGATGCCCTGGTCAAGGCCTGCGGCGTTGCCGCGAGGGCGCGGGCCCGCGAAGCCTTTCGCTGGGACGATGTCCTGCTCGCCTATGAAAACGAGGCCTATCATCTGCTCGGCATGACCGCCGCCAAGACCACTGCGATGGATCACGCATCGCCAGGAACCGTATGATAGGCTGGTCGCGCCGGCGGGTGCTGCGGACCGCGCTGTCCACTGCAGCGGCTCTCGGCTCGCTCCCGGTCGCACCAATCGCTCGCGCCGCCGCCGGGACGCGGTTTCGGCGCGGCGTCAACGCCTGGCCCTGGTTCTCGCTGACGCGTGAATTTCCCGCACCCCGCACCGACTACGGCTGGCCGCCCTTCCAGTCGCAACGGCCGGTGCCGACCCCAGACGACCTGCGTCGGTTGCGCGAGACCGGGCTCGATTTCATCCGCTTGCCCGTCGATCCCGGCCCTTTCCTGGCCGCCGACGCCAAGACGCGCAGTCAGTTGCTGGACATGCTGGACGCCGCCGTCACCGCCACCCTCGACGCCGATCTTGGCATCATCGTCAACATCCAGGCCAACGCTGCCACCCATTACTGGAACCCCGACCGCATGGTCTCCAGCACCGCCGCACCCGCTTTCGATCTCTATCGCGGGCTGGTCGGCGAGCTTGCCGGCAGGCTGGCGCGGTTCCAGCCCGGCAGGGTGGCGCTCGAGCCGGTCAACGAACCGGCGCAGGCCTGCGCGTCGAACGTCTGGTTGCAAATCCAGCTCGCGCTTCTGACCGCGGCAAGGGCATCGGCAGCGACCCTGCCGTTGGTCGTCACCGGAGGCTGCGGCTCGATGGTGAGCGGACTGACCGCGCTCGATCCGGGCCCGCTGTCGCCCTTCGAGCCGATCCTGTTCACCTTCCACTTCTATGAGCCCTATCTGTTCAGCCATCAGGGCGCGCCCTGGATGCGCGAGCCGGTCTATCGGTCGCTCAACAATGTGCCGTGGCCGGCATCCGCCGGCTCGCTGCAACAGACGCTGGCATCGGTCAGGGCGCGCATGGCGCAGGACACCGAAACCCCTGAAGACGCCAAGCAAGCAGCCTATGCCGAGACCGAGCGTGTGCTGAAAGTCTATTTCGACGCCCAGCCCGACCGCTGGTTTGTCGACAAATATCTTCGCCAGGTCCGCGATTGGGCCGATGGCCATAGCCTTGCGCCGGAACGCATCATCATGGGCGAGTTCGGCGCGCTGCGCACCGACGCCCGCTATGTCGCCGCGCCCAATCCGGATCGCGGGCGCTACATCGCCGATGTGAGGCGGAGCGCCGAGGAACTCGGCTTCGCCTGGGCACTGTGGGATCTCTTCGATGGCATGGGCATGATGGACGACACCACCCGGGCGCTGGACCCCGATATCATCGCGGCGCTTGGCCTGACCATGCCGGCGGACTGACCGGCCTGAACGCTGCCCGCGCCGGCCGATAGAGCACCAATGCCAGCACCACGAACTTGGTCAGCAGCGTCGTCTTCGACGCGACGCTTTCCGAAGTGTTGATCAGGATGACCCAGCCCAGCATCGGCAGCCAGATGCCGGGATGGCAGCGGCGCGCCACCTCGAACAGGAACAGCACGAAGCCGAACGTCAGCAAAAGCGTGAAGAAGGCGCCCTGATAAAGGACCGTGCGGATGATCGGGTTCTCGATGCCCTGTTCGAGACCGTTGATGCGGCGCAGGCTGTCGATCAGGTCGACATCCGGCCCCACGATCAGATCGCGCAATTCCAGGTGCTTGAAGAGCTCGAACATCTCGACCCGGGCATTGGCGCTGCCGCTGTCCGACACGAAGCGCTCCAGCAGCGCGTCGAAAAAGCCCAGATATGCCGCCACGATGATGACGACCGGCAGCAGGGCGGCGAGCATGAAGCCGAGTGCCGCACCCAGGAGATTGACGCGGCCCTGGCGCAATTTGGTGATGCCCTGAAAAAGCAGGTAGCAGCCGCCGAGCACCACCGTCGTCACCATCGCCGTGCGGCCGCCGAAGGCGACGAGTGCCGCGCATTGCAAGCCGATCAACCCTATCCGCACAGGCATCGACAGGGATCTGGCACCGGAGAGCAGCGCAAGCACATAGATCGACGTCACCATGGCATTGGCAAGCGGATGCCCCTGCAGCGCGCTCGAGCGCAGATCGGTGGTAAACGCCACGCCGTCGAGGCGATAGGGGAAGATAAGCGTCTTGGTGGCGAACTCGAAAAGGGCAAGCAAGGCATTCGCCGTCATGACCACGTGGACGACGGTCTGCAGTCCGGCGAAGGTCCGTTCGTCGTCCTCGCTGAGCATCAGCACGAGAAGTGCCGCAGCCACGAACGTATCGATCATGCCGGCCATACCTGGCCGCTGCCTGGCGATGACGACAACCAGAAGCACGATCGATATGGCGGCCATCAGCGCGCTGGCCGGCCGCCTGTCGGCGAGATGGACGATATGGCCGACCGGATTGCCTGATGCGCAGGAGCGCCAGGCAAGCAGCAGGACGATGAGATAGGTGGACGGGTGGATCTTGGTCGCCGGGTTGCCGAACAGGCCATCATAATTGTAGCCGACCAGCCACAGCATGCCCCCCGAGATGCTGAACAGCACCGCCACCGCCGCGATCAGTCCGAAGCGCGTCAGCGCATCGACCGAGGTGCCGGAGATGGGCGTGCCGGCGCGGGGTGCGGCAGCACCATGGTTCGAAGCGCTTGCGCTCCAACTGGCCGCCATATCAGGCGGCCTCGTCGACCAGCAAGGCGGCTGTCGGCAGGCGCCCCATCACGGAGACCGCCTGCGAAGTCGTCGTGACGTCGCGCATCGGGGTAGCGTTCAGCGTGGCGACGAGCACGATCTCGTCGGCCATGGCGACCAGCGGCGAGGCATTGAGATTGTCGGCCAGCGCGCCACCGTCGATGACGACGAGCTCGAAGCTCCGGCTGGCCCGCGCCAGCATCTGCTGCGCAAAATAGATGCCATGCGCTTCCTGGAAGACCGCCTTTGAGCGGCCCCTGCCCAGCACGGCAACGTTGCTGCCGGCGGCGTAATGGCTAACGGCCTCGAACGCGTACTCGCCGCGCAGAACATCGAGGATCCCCGGCTGCGGATCCTTCTGGCCGCCGCCGCCAGCATTGGCATCGATGAACAGCACACGGCTGCCCCTGGATGCCGCGGCATTGGCCAGCAGCCGCGCCACCCGGCTACGCTGCGCGCCCTCGCCCGGCGACGATGTCACCAAGATGGAAGGCACCAGCGGCCAGTCCGCCGGACGCTGGCCCGAACTGAACATGCGCCTCAGCGCAAGGCCGACGACGGCATCGGTCTTCTGGCTGGAGGCGGCGGCGCGCGCCCCGCCGAAAGGCCACCAGCGCCGGCCTGTGTCCGACTTTGCCGGCACCACGCCCAGCACCGGCGCGTCGATGGCCGACTGCATCTGGGCGCTGGAAAGCACCGTCGGCGAGGAATATTCGGCGATCAGCGCCAGACCGGTGCCGAGCCCAAGGCCGCCGAATATCGCGCCCAGCAACAGCAGCGGCAGAGGCGGCCAGCTCTTCTTCAAGGCGGGCATGGCGTTGGAGATGATGCGCGCATTGGTGCTGTCGACATTGATCTGCTCGCGCGTCTCCTGGGCGCGCTGGAGATAGTTCGAGTAGACGGAACGCAGCGCCTCGAGGTCGCGCTGCAATTCGCGCAGCCGCACCGAGGCCTGATCGGTGTCGAGCGACTTGCTCTTCATGCCGGCGACCTTGGCTTCCAGCGCCTGCTGGTTGGCCAGCGCCCGTTCGTAGTCGGTCTCGGTGGCGGTGGCGATGCGGCCAAGTTCGCGCGCGATCAGCTGGCGCGAGTCGCGCAATTGCTGCTGGGCTGCGATCAGCGAGGGATGACGCGGCCCCAACTCCGTGCCGAGCTGCGAGACCTGGTCGACCAACGTCGCCTCCTGCGCCCGCAGGCTCGAGATCACCGCCGAGCGCATTGCTTCCGAAGTTGCGTCCGGCGTGCCGCTCTGCCGGCGCATCTGATCGACCTGCGCCTTCAGCGCCGCGGTGCGGCTCTGCGCCGCCGCAAGCTGCGTGTTGATCTCGGTCAGTTCCTGGTCGCTGACCAGATTGCCTGCCGCCATCACCATGTTGTTGGCGGACTTGTAGGCTTCGACGGCGTTTTCGGCTTGCTGGACGCGCTTGCGCTGCTCGTCCAGCCGCGCGGTGATCGACTCGGAAGCGTCCTTGGCCATTTTCGCGCGCGCGCTCGCCTGGTCGACCAGGTAGGCCTGCGCGATGGCGTTGGCCAGGAGGGCGGCCTTGTCGGCGCTCTTGGCGGTGACGATGACGTCGAGGACCAGGACCTTGTCGGCCCGCTTCACCGCCAGGCGCCGGCGCAGCGCGTCGAGTGTCTGCACCGACCTGTCGCCTTCGGCTGATGCCGAACCGAGCAGGCGCGACAGCAAGCCCTGCCCATTGAATTCCGGATCCTGCGTCAGGTTTGTCGCCGCGATCGCCCGCATCAGCACGCCTGTCGACTGGACCACGCTGACCTGGCTCTCGACCTGCGTGATGCCGCCATCGGGTGAGATACGGCTGGGATTGACGTCGTTGGTGACCACCTGCAGGTCCTGCGGATCGATCAGGATTTCCGCCGCCGAGCTGTAGAGCGCCGGTGTGAATAGGCCGTAGAGCAGGGCGACCAGCGTCAGCAGTGCGACGGTGCCGAAGATCCAGAACCGGCGGCGCACCAGGATGCGCTTCAGATCGCCCAGTTCGACAGTGGAGGCTGCATATGATCCCGCGCGTGCCGGATCCGGGGAGTGTTGCTGAGGAACCATGGGCAGGGATGATTGCATGGCTGCCTCCGACAATACTCCATATGCCGGCAAGATCAGTTTGCGGCGCTAACCTAGCTATTCCTCCAACTGTTAAAACATTGTTAATTATGTTGAGAGGTGACGTGAATTTTGGCACGCGGTTTGCTTAAAAATATACATATCGAGGTGTTGGCTACGCAGCGAGCGGAGACGAATGCAGATGGGGTTACAATTTGACCGGACCGGCCTGGCCGGCAAGGCCGGGCACCGCCTTTTCGGACCTCCAACATGCAGATAAGCCTCCGCCTGGACGGCGACTGCGTCCGCGCCTTTCACGTCACGCTGCTGGAGCGCCTCGCCGCGCTCGAAGACGTCGAACTGTCCGTCGATGTCAGGCCGGCGGGCGGTGGCATTCCGCGCAGCGCCGCGGCCCTGTTTCAACTCGAAACGGCGATCCACGGACTGTCCCACGATGGACTGGCCAAGCGTGTGCCGCTTTCGGCGCTCGCGCCCTACCGGCAGTCCCCCGCTTCGCCTGACCTGGTCATCGACCTCTGCGGCGATGTCAGGCTGGAAAGCACACGGATCTGGCGCGTCACCTATGACGGCGCCAGTGGCGAAGCGGCCTTGCTGGCCCTGATCCTCGCAGGTCGCACGCCGCTTGCCCGCATCGAGGAGAACGGCGTTGCGATCGCCGCCGGGCGTCTGGGCACCGAATATGGCGGCATCGCGCTGGCGTCCTTCCAGGATATGCTGGCGCGCACAGCAAGCCTGATCATAGCTGCCATGTCAGGCGCGGCAAAGTCCGTGCCTGACCTGCCCGAACCGGCGCAGGTGGGCGGCCCGCCGCCAATGCCCTCGGCGGGCAAGCTTGGGGTCAGGGCCGGCAAGGCGCTGGCGCGGCGGATCATCCAGAAGATCTATCACCTTTGCTACAACGCGCCGCACTGGAAGGTCGGCTGGCGGCAAACCGGGAGCCGCGATCTGTTCGAGCTGCGCGCGCATCCGGCGTCGGGTTGGCAAGAGTTGCCGGACGACGGCAGCCGCTTCTACGCCGATCCGTTCCCCATCCTCTACCAGGGCCAGCTGACCCTGTTCGTCGAGGACTATATCCATCGGCTCGGCAAAGCCATCATCTCCGCCGTTCCCTTCGGCCCGGCAGGCCCGCTCGGAAGGCCTGAACCGGTGTTGGAGCTGCCCTACCATCTCTCCTACCCCTTCGTCTTCGAGCGCGACGGCGAGGTCTGGATGGTGCCGGAAAGCTGCGCCAACGGCACGGTCGATCTCTACCGGGCCACAGCTTTTCCCGGCGGATGGGTCAAGGAGGCGACGCTTCTGTCCGGTGTCGTCGCCAGCGACGCCACGCTTGTCGAGCATGGCGGCGCCTGGTGGCTGTTCGCCACCGTCCGCGACGGCGGCGGCGCCTTCTCCGACGCGCTGCATCTGTGGTCGGCGCCGGATTTTCGCGGCCCCTGGACGCCGCACCCCAAAAATCCCGTGCTGATCGATATCGCCTCGGCGCGGCCGGCCGGCCGCATGGTCAGGCGCGGCAACGACCTGCTGCGCCCGGTCCAGGACTGCCGCAGGAGCTATGGCGCGGCGCTTGGCATCGCACGCATTTCTCACCTTGATTTGATCGGCATGGAGCAGGTCGTTGAAACCATCTTAAATCCAGGTGCGCTATGGAGTGGGCGTAAACTTCACACGCTCAACGAGGCTGGCGGCTTTGAGTTCATCGATGGCTCGGCGATCGCACCGCGCTGGAAGCAGCGGGCCCGCGATTAACCTAAACATTGGTTACTACCAAGCACGCGCGCCGGTTGCTTGCGGTTGATTTAGGTCCGGAAGATATTTTCTACCGGAGATTGTGAAACGCGCCGTTGCCATCAGAAAGAGCAGCAAAATGAGTATCTCAGAGGCTGGCCCGGCCCAAGTCGATGTGGCGATCGTCGGTGCCGGAATGGCCGGCACGACCTTGGCAATTCTGTTGGGACGAGCCGGCCGCAAGGTGGCGCTGATCGATCCGCACCGCGTCCACCACGAGGAATTCCGGGCCGAGAAGATCGGCATGGACCAGATGCTGCTGTTCGAAAAGCTCGGCCTCGATGCGACACTCAAGCGTCTCGTCACCTCCACGACCGACACGCATGTCTTTCGCCTCGGCCAGTTCTTCGCGCATGAGAAGAAGGCTGAATTCACATTCTCCTATGGCGCGCTGATCAATGGCCTGCGCGACGCCTTGCCTGCGCAAGTGCCGCTGACGGTCGGCAAGGTAACCGAAGTCTCGACTGGACCGGACCGGCAGCGGCTTGTGCTGGCCGACGGCACCGTCATCGATGCCCGCCTGCTGGTGGTGGCAACCGGTCACGGCGAGGCGGTGCGGCGCGCCGTCGGCGTCGAGCGTATCGAGCAATCGAAGGCGCATTCACTGTCGATGGGATTCGACCTCGCCATCTCGCCCAGCGATTTCGGTCATCAGTCCGTCACCTGCTACAGCAGGCGGGCCGCCGACCGTATCGCCTACATCAGCATCTTTCCCCTCGGCGACAAGATGCGGGCGAACATGTTCCTCTATCGCAATGTGGCCGAGCCGTGGACGCGGGCGTTCCGCCAGGAGCCGCAAAAGATGCTCTGCGAATTGATGCCCGAAATAGCCGTGCGATGCGGCAACTTCGAAGTCGCGAGTCCTGTCGAGGTCAGGCAGATCAGTCTGAGCACGACGCAAGGCCATCGCCGCGACGGGGTCATCTTCATCGGCGATGCTTTCTGTACCACGTGTCCGACGCCGGGCGTCGGCATCGGCCGCGTGATGACCGATGTCGATCAGCTCCATTCGGTTCACATTCCACGCTGGCTCGAAACTCCAGGCATGGCGGCTGACAAGATCAACGCCTTCTATGACGACCCGGTCAAGGTGGCTGCCGATGAGGATGGCATGCGGGTCAGTTACTATGCCAAGTCGATTACCGCCGACACCGGACTGGAATGGCGCGTGCGGCGCCTGCGCAACAACACCGCGCGCCAGCTGATGATCATCGGCCGTAAGGTCCGGCATCTGGGACAACGGCGGGCACCCGTGGCCAATATGCGATAGGGCGCGACCAGTCGCGCCCTATCGATTGCCGCTATTGATTGCCCTTGTCAGGCGAATGCGTCAGACGCCAATCAATCACTGACGGCCGGCGGAGGTGTCGATGGGGCAGTCTGGGCCGTGACACCCGAAAGCCTGTCGCGCTTCTGCAAGGTTGGTTTCTCGTATTTCTTCACTGTAAAGTGCCCTCCAAATTGATACGGCGCCAGCAGAACCAATTCCCTGCCCCGTGTCAATTGTGCCATTACTGGTTCTTACGTCGTATCCACGCCATCGCGGTCAAACGATTCTTCACTGTTGCATTGCCGGCACATATCGGCTCCGACAGGTCACCTCATCCCAGCGCCAATCGCGCGCTCCTCGGCCGCGCGATGTTGTAAATCGTTTCATCCAAGGTATTTTGGCCATTGGGGAACAGAGGGAATAGTCATGTCCAACAGCGCCTTGCCGCTGGTCATCAGTGCGCCTGAACCACGCACGCTCGACCTGATCTTCACAGCCCGGCAGCTGGCGCGGCTCAAGGCGCACTATCGCATCGTCGAGACGACCGCTGACGGCGTCGCGAAACTGCCGGCCGACATGCTGGCCGAGGTGCGTTATATCATCGGCCAGCCGCCCATATCGCCCGAAACGCTCGACCGGATGAAGGCGCTGCGCTGCGTCTTCAATGTCGAGACCAACCTCATCAACAACATGCCCTACGAGACGTTGTTCGCGCGCGGCATCCATGTCGTCACCACCGGCCTGGTGTTCGCCGAGCCGGTCGCGGAGCTTGGCCTTGCGATGGCACTCAATCTCGCCCGCGGCATCGTCGATGCCGACCTCGCCTTCCGCCAGGGACAGGAACTGTGGGGCGGCGACGGCAACCAGACGGCGCGGCTCTTGTCTGGCGCCGATGTCGGCATCATCGGTTTCGGCGATCTCGGCCGGGCGCTCAACCGGCTGCTGTCGGGTTTCCGCACCCGCACCAAAGTCTTCGATCCGTGGCTGCCGCCATCGATCCTCATCGACAATGGCGTCGAGCCGGCCTCCCTCGACGAGGTGCTGTCGACCAGCGACTTCATCTTCGTCGTTGCCTCGGTGACCAGCGAGAACCAGGGTTTTCTCGGTGCCGACGCCTTTGCCGGCATGCGCAAGGGCGCTGCCTTCATCCTGCTCAGCCGCGCCGGCGTGGTGGACTTCCCGGCGCTGATGGCGGCGGTTAAGAGCGGCCACATCGTCGCCGCCAGCGACGTTTTTCCCGAAGAACCGCTGGCGCGGGACCATCCGGTGCGCGCCCTGCCCGGCTTCCTGCGCTCGGCTCACCGCGCCGGCGCGCTCGACATCGCCTTCAAGCGCATGGGCGATATGGTGCTGGAGGACATGGACCTGATCGACCGCGACCTGCCGCCGCTGCGCTCCAAACGCGCCGAGCGCGAGACGGTTTCGCGCATGCGTTCCAAGCCGGCCGACAGGAATTGAGGCGTGGATTTTCGTTCGGGTTGGCCGGCCCTCGACCAGGTCCGCTTGACAGGAGCGCGGCCGGCGATGACGCTGCCGCAATCGAACTTTGCGGAGGGAGGCCGTGACCATGAAGAAGATCTATGAAAAGCCGATGCTGCTCAAACGGCAGAAACTCTCCGCCGTGACGGCGCAGCAAGCCACTTCAGGAGTGACCGGTCCGATCGGCCCGACAGGCCCGGCAGGCTGACGCCTCGCGGTGTTCGATGAAGGTAGCATTGGACGCGCCCGCGGGTCGGCGGCGAGACGGCAGTCGCTCAAGGCGCAGCATCAGTGTTTATGGCTGCTCTTCGCTCTGCGGGCAACCGCTTCCATAAAAGAGCGGGCGGCAGCGTCACAGGCTGTTCTGGACGGTCCATTCGCGGACAGCACGACCTCCGCGGCCTTCCGCGACATGCCGTATTTCCGGGCGAAGACCGCAGCGTCGTAAGGTTCGTTTTCGGCCGGTGCCGCGGACGTGATCCTGGCCTTGGTCATTGGCGGGTCCGCCTGAAACTCTCAAGCAACTCGCCTTCATTGCGGCAGCCATTCTGGAACAGCGAAAACACCGTGGCTGCCAGAAGCTGCACGTCCGACTCCCCCGACATGCGATCAAATTTGCGCTCCAGGCAGACCCGATCGAAGACGCGCTGGCACAGTTGCAGATCGGAAGGATGGAGACCGGGATTGCGCTTACGAAGGCTCGACATAAGAAGCCCCTTTCGGAGCAGCGGCCACTTTTGATGCATGTCGTCCAAAAGTGACCTCGGCTTTGGGAGAACGACATGCATAAACAAAGACCCTAAAGCGCATCGCATAAATCCGATCAAACGCGATGCGCTTTAGACGCTGTGGGTCAAAAAATGAAATCGGGCTGAGCAAGAGTCAACATCGGCCTCATCACAGTAAGTATCGTACAATTCTCCCCCCGGTCCTCCCCCTTCTTCGAATGGTCCCCAGGCCCAGCGCGACATGGCGCTTTTCATTGGCCAGCGGATTTTATCGGCGTGATCCGGCGCTCTCATGAAATATGTCGGTTTTGTACCAAATGGCGTTTGGTACGTTTCCGACACTAACATTCAGGCCGATCTTTTCATATGCGAACAGGCGTTGGGGGGCGCCGTGCTTCGAATTTCATATCGCATTAATATCTTTCTGCGTTCAGAGCCCCTATACATAGGCCATCGTCCTCACGTTTTTACGGGCACGGACGGCTGGGAGATTGGATGGCTCTTGCCCTGCATTGGGCCACGCCATGTCTGATCCCAACAAAAACTCTGATCCCGACAAAAAACCCTATCCCGACGGGAACCATCCGTACCGAAACCAACTGCTGCGGCGCATGCCTGCGGATGATCTGGCGTTGCTCGAGCCGCACATGCAGCGCTGCGATTTGCCATTGCGCATGATGCTGGTGACCCCGAATGTTCCGATCGAGGCCGTCTACTTCATCGAACAGGGCATTGGTTCGGTGGTCGCCAGCACGGCAAGCGGCCAAGAGGCCGAAGTGGGCTTCATCGGCTTCGAAGGCATGACGGGATACTCCCTGGTGATGGGCGACGACCGTGCGCCGCATGCCTGTTTTGTCCAACTCGAAGGCGAAGCGATCCGCATCGAAGCCGGCGCTTTCAAGGCAGCTTTGGAGGCAAGTACGACCTTGCGCATGTTCCTGCTGCGCTTCGTCAACGCACTACAAACCCAGGCCGGCTGCACCGCGCTCGTCAACGCGCGGCTGAAGCTCGAGGAGCGGCTGGCGCGATGGCTGCTCATGTGCGACGACCGGGTGCCCGGCGAACATCTCGCCATCACCCACGAATTCCTGGCCATCATGCTTGGTGTCAGGCGGCCAGGCGTCACCGTCGCGCTTCAATTGCTCGAAGGCCGCACGTTGATTCGCTCGAGACGGGGCGAGATCGTCATTCGCGACCGCGCCGGGCTGCTGGAACTCGCCAATGGCAGTTACGGCGAAGCCGAGGCCGAATATGCAAGGCTGATCGGCGAGATCGGCGCGGCCTGATCAGGAGCGGCTGCTGCCGGCATCCGGCTTGCCCGATGTCGCTTTGCCGGGCGGTGCCGCACCGCCTTCTATGGGCCCATCCCTGCCGATCGGCCCATCCCTGCCGATCGGCCCATCCTTGCTGATCGGCAAGCCGGCATGCTCCAGGCTTGCAAGCTTGCACTTCGTCTGCTCGGCCGCCGCTCCGACAAGGCAATCAATGGTGAACATGGCACCGGCGTGATCGCTTGACGCGACCGCCTGGCGGATCTTCGTCAATTGCGCCTGCGTGTAGTCCAGAAGCTCGACCAGGCCGGTATGATCCAAACCGCCCTCCATTACAGGATGTCGAGAGGCCGATCCGAGGTCGCTCTTGCCACCGAAATACGCCCATTTACGCGGCTTGCATAGCCGGACTGTCAGAATCGTACAGCCTACGCTCTACGGGATCGTTGCCTATTGGCCAAAGGTCCATCTTCGCGCCAGCGCCACGGCATGCAAGTGTATATAAGCTATCGCTTGAATGCTGGTCCGTACGTCTGTCGGGGAGATGTCGTGCCAATTCGCGAGAATCTCGCCGCCAATCTCAGGCGGCTGGTCCAGCGCCACGCTTCCGTCAGCGCGGTGTGCCGTGAGCTTGGCATCAATCGCACCCAGTTCGAGCGCTATCTGCAAGGCAAGGCGGTGCCCAACAAAACCACCGCCAGGCTGATCTGCGATTATTTCAAGATCGACGAAAACGAGCTGTATCGCGAGCCGGCTGTTCCCGCAGCCAACGGCGACGGCAACGCATCGCTGCGCGAGGCACTGTACGAAAACATGGTGCGGCCGCCGTCGCCCGCCATCGCCGGCGGCACTTATTTCACCTATTTTTCGGTTCCCGGCCGCCCCGACCTTCTGATGCGCTCGGTCACCTTCCTGCGACGTGAGGCCGAGCTGGTCACCTTCAGGCGGGTGACGCGGTGGGCCCCGGGCGATGGCCAGGGTGGCGCCAGAATGCCCGGCAACCACTACGGCGTAGCGATCTCGCGCCTGAACTGGATCTATTTCACAGGCATCAACCGCCGCCAGACAAGCGAGCCCTCGATCATGACCGTACAGTGGGCTCCCATCTCCGAACCGGTTCTGGTCGGCAGGGCGATCGTCCTCACAGGATCGGGGCCGGCCTTTGTGCCGGTCATCATGCGGCAGGACGTCACCAGGGTCAGCATGAAGCGGGCGCTGCAGATGGCCCATATCGTCAGCCTCGACGACCCCAGCGTCGATCGACTGGTGGTCAGTCTCGCACGAGAGACCCGATAAACTCGCCTCCTACGGGAAAAATCGGGGAAAGTTTCAAGTTTTTCGGCTATATTTTTCCTCGTTTCGGCTTTTCTGCGCAAAAAATGCCGGAACTTTCACCCAAACCTGTCGTTTTCCAATGGATCGTTGCTTCGACGATCCCAAAACAACAGGAGAGTACCCATGAACATCAAGATGATCTGCTTGGGCGCCATGGCACTTTCGATGGTCGGCGGCGCGGCGTTTGCCAAAACGTCGGCTCTCGACGATCCAGCCAAGATGCAGCCCTTCTACACCGATAGCAGCATGAAGACGATGGTCAGCAACGACGACTTCGTGAAAGCCTGGAAGGCCCTTACGCCGGACGACCAGACCGCGATGATGAAGGCCTGCGAGGACGAGGCGAAGGACGCCACTGCGGCCAACAGCCATCCCGAATTCTGCAGCAGCGTGAAAGCGAACGGCGGCAGCAAGTAGCAGTCCAGCAACCCGAATGAGAAACAGCCCCGCGCGGGGCTGTTTTGCGTCTGCCGCAGGTGTGCAGACAAGCCAGCCACGCAAGGATCGGGCCCGGCCGGCACCCGGCCCATCTCCCCATTTCTGCCATGTTGCACTGCGATAAATTTGTTGCATTGCGATATCGGCCTGCACCGCCGACATTGCACAGGGGCTGGGCTTGCACGAGGGAGCCGTCGTGGCAGCATCGTTCCGGCCGGACATACAAGGATTGCGCGCGCTCGCCGTCGGCGGCGTCGTCGCCTACCATTTCGGCCTCACCGCGCTCCCCGGCGGCTTTGCCGGCGTCGACATCTTCTTCGTCATCTCGGGCTGGCTGATATCGACCCACCTCATGCAGGAGATCGGCGAGACCGGCCGGCTCGACCTCTGGCGCTTCTATGCCAGGCGCGCGCGGCGGCTCCTGCCGGCAGCTTTGTTCGTCATCCTGGTCACGCTGGCCGCCGGCTACTTCATCCTGGCGCCACAGGAGCAGGCGCTCTATTCGCGCGGCGCCATGTTTGCCTCCGCCTATGCCATCAATCTGTGGCTGCTGCGCTGGTCGTTCGACTATTTCGCCGCCGACGCCACCAGCAATCCCTTCATCCACTTCTGGTCGCTGTCGGTGGAGGAGCAGTTCTATCTCGCCTGGCCGGCGCTGCTTCTGCTGGCCGCCTGGCTGCGGCCGGGCCGGCGAACGGCCGCAGCCATGATCGGCGTGGTCGGCCTCGCCTCCTTCGCCGCCTGCCTGTGGCTGACCAGCGCGGCGCCGGCCTGGGCCTTCTATTTCTCGCCGCTGCGCGCCTGGGAGTTCGCTGCCGGCGGCCTGGCGACGCTGGTCCCCATGGCTTTGCTGCAGCACCGCATCTGGCTGCGGCCAGCCCTTGGCTGGCTCGGCCTGGCGCTGATTGCGACGGCCTATCGCCTGTTGAGCGAGGACCTGCCCTTCCCCGGCTGGTACGCACTGCTGCCGGTTGCCGGCACCGTGCTGGTGCTGCTGAGCGGCGGCTGCGGGGAACAGACCAACGGGCGGACCGACCGGCACGTCCTTGGCCCGGCCACCGCTTTGTCGCTGCCGCTCTTGCAATGGATCGGCACGCTCTCCTATTCGCTCTATCTCTGGCACTGGCCGGTCATCGTCTACGCCGGGATGCTGACGCCCGATCTTACGGTGCCGCAGCGGCTGGGCTGCGGCGTGCTGGCGCTGGCGCTGTCGGTGCTCACCTATCACCTCATCGAGAACCCGGCACGACGCGGCGCCTGGCTGACGGTGGGCGCTCGCGCGCTCGCACCCGCGCTGGCGCTGACCGGTGCCGGCGTGGCGGTCGCCTACGCCAATGCGCATCTGGCCACGCGCAACATCGGTCCCGAGCAGCGCGGCATCGAGCAGGCGGCCGAAAGACCTTCCATCGCGCGGGCCGTCGACAAGAACTGCCTGGCCGACTTCCAAACGGTGACGCCGAAACCCTGCACATTCGGCCCGGCCGATGCCACCCGCACCATCGTGCTGTTTGGCGATTCGCACGCCGACCACTGGTCGACGCCGCTGATCGAAGCAGCCAGGCGCAACCACACCAAGGTGGTCACCTACCTCAAATCATCGTGCCGCGCCTCGCGGCTCTCCACCTTCAACACGGTGCTGAAGCGCGACTACACCGAATGCGACGCCTGGCGCGAGCAGGCCATATCGGAGATCATCCGCCGCAAGCCGCGCCTGGTGGTGATCTCCGAATTTTCCATCGGCAATCTGACCCGCGATCTGCCCGCCGCCGAACGCACCGCCGAAGTAGCGCGCTGGCAGGCCGGCCTGCGCTCGACCTTGCAGGCCTTCAGCCGGGCCGGTGTCGAGACGGCAGTCATCCGCGACACGCCGATCAACGCCAGCTTCGCCGGCTCCTGCGTGGCGCGCACCCTGTGGTGGCGCGAGGCACCCTCGCCGCACTGCGACACGCCAAGGGCCGAAGCCGCCAACGACAGCACCGCCGCCACCGAGCGCGCCGTGGTGACCAGCGTGCCCGACACCCGCTACATCGACCTCACCAACCAATTCTGCGGCCCGACCACCTGCCACGTCGTCATATCAGGCCAGCTGGCGTTTCGTGACAGGCACCATCTGGCGACGGGCTTTGCCGAGACGCTGGCGGGGCCGCTGGAGAGGGCGCTGTTTTAGAGGGTGTTGAGTCCTCCCTCCCTAGGGGAAGAAAACTTGGCCTTGGCAAGCTACATTTGCTCGTGGCACAAAGGCGGCCTTGTGAATGGCAGTCGAGGAGCACATTGAGCGCGTTAAGTAGTTCTTCTCGATCGTTGATGATGTCAAAGGTACGGTCGCGAGATACCGTCCCCGAAATCAGAGTGCGAAAGCTTGCCCATGAATTAGGATTTCGCTTTCGAGTTCATCGTCGCGATCTTCCCGGCACCCCCGATCTAGTATTTCCCCGCTACAAGATTGCGATCTTTGTTCACGGCTGTTTTTGGCATCGTCATCCAGGCTGCGACCGAACGTCGACACCGTCCACAAATATCGATTTCTGGCTTGCCAAATTCGAGCGGAACCAATTGCGCGATGCCCAAGCGATTACATCTTTGGAAAGTATGGGGTGGCAAGTTCATGTGATTTGGGAATGTGACACGCGCACCGAAAGTCGACTCCGGGATATTCTGTCCGCGGTTTTGGCCACCGGCGCGATTTTGACGTCAAAGAAATCGAACCTTCACAGGAATGCCAGTTCACGTCCGGAACGGCTCTCGAAAGAAGTCGCTTGCAACTCAAAAGAATGCTAAGATTGATTTGGAGCGGCTACGTGAGCCCACTTGTGAAGACCGCCCGTGAACACAGTTACGGAGCGGCAGATTGTTGAACTGCATTGATTTGTTTGCGGGAGCTGGTGGATTCTCTCTCGCAGCGCGCAACGCAGGACTAACTATCAAACTTGCTGTTGAGCATAACAAGAGTGCAGCCTCGACGTACCGAAAGAATTTCGCTGCCCTTGAGCCGAAGCTTGTCCTCCGAGATGAAGATATCCGTACACTGTCGCCTGTGAAACTGGCCCGAGAAATATTCGGCCGCAACCCCTCATGTGACCTACTGTTAGGTGGCCCGCCCTGCCAAGGTTTTTCGACACATAGACTGAACGACGCCGGCGTCACTGATGACCGGAATGACCTCATTCATATCTATTTTGACTTCGTACGCGCATTCTCGCCGAGGGTTTTCCTGATGGAGAATGTGCCTGGCATGTTGTGGCCGCGACATAAAGCGGCTTTGGACCGCTTCTATTCCAAAGGAAATGAATCCGGCTACGAGGTCTTCGAACCCGTGGTGTTAGACGCTCGCGACTATGGGATAGCACAGCGCCGAAAGCGTGTTTTCATTCTCGGGCTACGCAGAGGTGAAGAACTAGGCAAAATAGCCTGGCCTCCGAAGCAGACGCACGGGAGTGAGGTGCTCCGTCGGACCGAACCCTATCTCAAGTCCTGGATCGGATGCCAGTCAGCTTTCCTCCCAGCAAATGCAGGCGACCCTAATGACATTCACATGAGGCACGGTCCGGAATTGCTAGAGGCGTTTGAAAACACGCCGGCCAACGGTGGGAGTCGTCATGTTTCGGGGCGCACTCTCAATTGCCACGCTGACCATGACGGCCACAATGATGTCTATGGTCGCATCGACCCGAGCAAGCCGGCTCCGACGATGACAACGGCTTGCATTAATCCGTCAAAGGGTCGCTTTGTGCATCCGACCCTCCATCATGGTATAACCGTCCGGCAGGCGGCACGAATACAGACCTTTCCCGATAACTTTGTGTTCGAAGGCGGGTTGATGGCAGCTGGCGAACAAGTCGGAAACGCAGTTCCCGTAGCATTTGCCCAGCTGCTCATTGAGCACCTCAAGCCACTTCTCGGCGCTCGGAAGGAGAGCACTGAGGCTCGTAAAGCTGCGCGTCAGCGAGAGCCTGCGTGATCTCCAACCTAGCCTTTCAGACCAAAGCTCGGACGGTTGATCACCTCGGGCGTGAGCAGATAGCGGATTGCCCTACCGCAATATCCGAGATCTGGAAAAATGCATTCGACGCCTATGCCAAGAATGTAGCTCTCGATATCTACGATGGGAACGAGCCGACCGCCGTTATTAGCGACGACGGGCATGGGATGAACAGGCGTGAATTCGAAGAACGATGGCTTGTCGTCGGAACAGAGTCCAAAGCAACCGTCGATCATACGCCATTCCTGGATCGCAACGGCCTCCGACTACGAGCAAGACAGGGTCAGAAAGGCATCGGCCGCCTTTCGTGTGCTAACCTTGGGCCAGTCCTGCTTCTAGTATCGAAGCGCAGATCACAACCCTTCGTTGCGGCATTGCTAGACTGGCGCCTTTTTGAAAATCCATTCATTAATCTTGGCGACGTTTACATTCCAGTAACAGAGTTCGAGAAGAAGGAAGAGCTTCTCAGCATACTGCCCGAGCTTGGTCAGGGTCTGGCACAAAATGTTACTGGGGGTGAAGACGACCTTCGTAAGGCTCGGCTGACCGCGGCATGGCGAGCCTATGATCAGCTCTACGAGACTGAGCATGCGACCGGAGTCACGAACAGGCTCGGGCCTCCGTCTGAAGAAATCCTTTCCACGATCACAAGTATTTCCTTTGGCGAAAGACATCTTGCCCAATGGCCAGTTTGGTCAGGGGATTCTGATCACGGCACCGCTTTGATGGTCGCGCGCATTAACTATGACTTGCGCGTCGAACTGGACGAAACGGTAGCCGACTCATCAGCCAGAGCTGCGCGCGAACGTTTCTTCGAAACGCTGTCGAGTTTCGTTGATCCCTTTCTAGATCCTACCGAAAGAGGGTCGGCGGCGAGCCAACTCGAATTCTCCTACTTTGTTCGCGCATGGGACGGCCCCACTCCTCGGCTTATAGTGGGCTCGGAAAAGCAGTTTGATCGCCGTCTTCTCGACGGGATGGAACATCAGCTCGTTGGCACCGTCGATTCCGGAGGAGTCTTTACTGGCAGGGTAAAAGCGTTCGGCAAATGGGTAACAGAACCGTGCGTCATCGACCCCCCGAAGGATCTTGCAATTCCGCGTCGTGCCGACACCGAGGTCGGCCCCTTCGAGCTCTATATTGCGTCGATGGAATTCCAGGCCAGCAACACGACCCTGCCTCGGATGGAGTTCCAGCGATTTCAGGAATTGGCTGAGCGTTACTCAGGCTTCATGATGTTTCGAGACGGCCTAAGAGTGCTTCCCTATGGCCGAACCGACAATGATTTTTTCGAGATCGAATCAAGGCGCAGCAAAAATGCCGGGCGTGAGTTTTGGAACCATCGACAGATGTTTGGTCGGCTTGCGATCCGGCGCGACGCCAATTCCAACCTAAAGGACAAAGCGGGACGTGAAGGGCTCCTCGACAATCGAGCAGCCAAGACCTTGAAGGTTCTTGTTTCAAATATCCTCCGTCTATCAGCGCGGCGATACTTCGGCTCCGATTCCGATATTCGCGAGGAGGTGCTTCCACAGATTAAAGCTTCCAACAAAGCCGAGAAGGCGAGCGAAGCGAGAAATAAACTGCGCCAGCGTCAACGAAGAGAATTCCGCACAAAGCTTCAAACGGCCTCAACCGAACTACCTCGCTTCAACAAAGAGGTGGAAGCCTTCGCACAGAGCCTGTCGATCCGCAGTGAGAATGAAATTGGGGCTGCGCAGCAGCAGCTTGAAATTTTCCGTGAGAAAACCTCCGATCTGCGCCTGCCAGGCGCACCCAAGTCACTTGGGCCGCTGGAGGAAACATATTCCGCCTACCGCGACAATATGCGCACTACCACCGCCTTGTTGACTGCAATTGCAACGGATCTGGATGAGCAGATCGAACGGATTAGTCCAGCACAACCGCGCGTCCTACTGGAGCGGCAGATCGCACGGAACGCGGCTCAGATCCACCACCGAATCCAGCAATGGAAACGCTCGATCGACGCATTGCAACGAGGCGAGTTCGAGCGAATCCGGGAGCTGATAAATTACCGCAACAAACACTTCCACAATGAAGCATCCCCCCTGCTCGCCAGATTTGACAGAGGCGAGTTGACGTATTCGGCGACATCGAAGCTTTTGGATAAAATGAAGGAGGACACTGACCTCGAGAATTCCGAGATTTTTGGCCCCTATGTTGGTGCGCTTGAAAGTCTGAAGGAAAGCATAGACCTCCAACATCTCGCGTCATTTGGAATGGAGGAACTAAGTGATCTTCGCGTCGAACTTGAACGACTTAATAGCCTAGCTCAGCTCGGGATCGCCGTAGAGATCGTGGGACATGAGTTGCAGGCATATGATGATATCATTGGCTCAGCCCTCCGCAGGCTTCCTGACGAAGTTCGCAACAGCAAAGCCGTACAAGACATTGAATTCGGCTATGACGGCCTTACAGACCAGCTAAGATTTCTGTCGCCTTTGAGGCTGGCAGGGCAGCGCATTCAACGCTGGATCACTGGCGCCGAGATCGGCGATTATCTTTCGGAATTCTTCAAACTCAATCTTGCCAAGAATAAGATAACTCTAGACGTCAGCGCCAAATTCCGATCTCTTCGGATCTACGATCAACAATCACGACTCTACCCGGTCTTCATCAACCTCTTGAATAACAGCATCTACTGGGTGGGAACGGCGTCAGAGGGGGAGCGTCGCATATTGATCGATGTTATTGGTGACGAGGTTGTCATTTCCGACAGTGGTCCTGGGGTGGACCCCGAGGACGTCGGAAGCCTTTTCAGCCTTTTCTTTACGAAGAAAGCGCGGGGCGGCCGGGGCGTCGGTTTATATCTCGCCAGGGCCAATCTGGCGGCCGGAGGTCACAGGATTCGATACGAGCCAGCTGTGGCTGAGATGCCTCTTAAGGGAGCAAATTTTCTCATTTCATTTAGGGGGGTTGAGTTCGATGGCCGGTGAGCACTATTCGGCCTTCGTGGAAGAGGCTTTCGTAAAGCCGATCCGTTCGGTTTTGATTGTAGATGACGATTACCCAACGTTCGACGAAATGCTCGACGCCGAGATTGCCAGGAACGGGCAGAAAGAACAGCAGAAGGCCAAAGACTGGTACAAGGACCCGGCTCGCATCAAGAAAGTCATCGCCAGCTTCAGGACCCCTGGACGCGCTCTCCTTGTCGACATCCATGACGGCACCAACGTATCTTCAGGCGCTGAAGTCAAAATCGCAGCCCATCTACACCAATCAGACCTCCTTGTTCTCGACTATCAGCTTGACAAGGCGAAGCCTGGCGACGGATCGCTTGCCATTGAGATCATCCGCAGCCTTATGTGCAATGATCATTTTAACCTTGTTGTAGTCCACACGAGCGAAGAGTTAGATACAGTATTCCGAGAGACGTTGCTCTCGCTTATGTCGCCGCTCGCCGAGCGTCTTGGTCCTGTAGAACTTGAGCAGGCTCAGACACTGCTGCTCGAAGGCGAAGATGAATTGGAAGGATTCATCGAGCGCCTTACCCGGAGTATTAGCGTCGATCAGTATGTCCATGCACGACGCTTTCGCGACAGCTACCTCCGAACTATGGGAAAATCGCAACAGCCGTACTCGGCGTTCAGAGAGGAATGCGGCAAGCTGAAATGGGAATCCGACGACCGGAAGCTTATTCTGAAATACCTCCTGGAGCAGGCCGAGCTGGACCTCCAGTCGCGCTTCAATCCAGGCCCGGATTCGCAGATTGTTTGGGATGATGGCAGCAGCAAATATATCAAGACTAATTCTGTGTTCATCGCCTTCTCACAAAAAGGTAACGACGACGATCTGCTTTCGGAATTGTTGTCCGCGTTAAACGCCTGGAAGCCTCGGCCGTCTAGGCTATTTCTTGCAAAGCTACGTGCCGAGATGGATGAATACGGCGTCATGGCGCAGAGTGCGGTGCTCGACAACCAGCATGCTCTTGCACATTGGTACCGACGCCTCCTGGCCTCCGAAGGCCCTAATCGCCGATGGCTTATCGCCGAAAGCGTCGCTAGGCATTCCGAGCAGCTTATGAATGGCATTCTCCCTCGGGTTGAGAATTTTGCTGCCAGACTGATCGACGCGGAGGCAAAGACAGATCTTCCAGAAGTGCTAAGCAAAGAGCACTTTGGTGTTGACTTGATGAACCCCCAGGAGAGATTGAAGGCTGATTACGAGCACAATGCCTTTGTGAGCAGCAAACCCCCTGAAGGCTGGCACTTGACTACAGGACATGTATTCGTCGTCGGTCAAGATTATTGGGTGTGTGTGTCTCCAGCGTGCGACACAGTCCCAACCCAGCTGTCAGCCACCCAGATAGCGCTTTTTGGAGAACGATTGCCATTTATGGCAGTCAAACTGAACCCTGTCGCTGATGGCAAGCCCCTCAAAGACGTTCAGTCAAATCGTTATGTCTTTCTTCGCATCGCCGGTTCAGTGAAGTGCTTCTGTTTCAATGATCCTGTAAGCGACACTTCAGCACCCACCTGGCATACGCTATACGCCGAAAAAAAGGGCATGCTCACAAAGACTTTCAGCTTCAAGGTGCTCGTCACTGAGAGGGGTTCAAAAGGACTGCTACAACGGAAGCGGGACGCGCAAGTCGTTTGTCAGTTACGATACGAGTATGCACTAAATCTTGTCCAACGCCTCGGTGGGTCATTGACGCGCATTGGCCTGGATTTCGTCTAGCGCGACTGCCGATCCGACTCCTTAGATGACGAATACATCCGTTCGATGCTGGGCAAGATAGCCTTGTTGCGGCGGCGAGAAGGCTCCGGCGCGCCAGACGGCAGGGGCTTCTGCAAAGCCAAAGCGCTGCATTGCCAACTGTTCGAACCCGAGACGCTGCAAATCTGTTTTGTCGACACGTGAGGAGACAAGAACCTCGCCATCATCTGCGAAACTGATGAACCCGCGATCAAACAGATGATCAGCGTCTGGCGTCAGCAGTAGACCATTCATGCCATCAAGGCGCTCCTGTGCGGACCTGCACAGGCGCCAAGGTTTGATGTGGCTAGCGATTAGGAGCGCGGGGTTGGTGACGCCAGTGAGGCGGCACGAGCGCTCTATGGTCTCAACATTCGCGCGAAATTTCCCCTGGCCGCGACGCGCCTGAATGACGCTTTTCTTCACAGTCTCTTCGAGTTGCATGTCTTCCAAGATACGGCGCTCAACCGCATCCTCCAGCATTTCGTTGACGACTTCATAAGTGAGGCTGTTGGCCCCTCCGCGCAAAAGAGCGTCACCGTTGAAAGCCGTGCCAGCGACGATAGTGCGAAATACATCCGGCGAAATGCTCGCCAGATAGGCCTTTTGATTGCCCGAGCCAGTGGTCTGATGAATCGGCGAATAACGGGCGGGCAGAAGCGGGCCTAGTTTGCCGATCAGCGCCTTCGGACTAACCGTCGGCGCAAGCGGCGTCCAGTATACGGGAAGCAGCCATCCCTCCTGGTTCCAATAGGCCCCAGTGTTTTTGAATTCTTCGGGCTTCGGCGCTGTGAATGCGAAATCTGTTACCCTACCAACGTAACGCACCGCTTGCTCGGAATAGGACAATACGATGTCGCCGGGCGCGGCCCGACGCAGATTATTGTAGAACTCGCTGCGCGCGCCATTGCTCTCGGTTTTAGGAGACCAGAGATACTGCCCGTCAATCTCTTGGCGGGCCGTCTGATTGTGATTAACCCACCAAAAACGCGACATCATTTCAAACGGCTAATTTGCTGCAGCAGCCCGAATATCATCTATTCGAGCCCTTCCTTGTAATCAACTTGAGATGCCCCCTCACCGCCTCATCATCATCCCGTAATGCACCGCCAGCAGATCCAGCCCCACCTTCAGCAGCTTCGTCACCACGTTCCGGCCCTCGCCGGTCTGCTCGGACAGGCGCTTGAGGGAACCGTCCGCGCAGCAGACTTGTCGTACCACGGCGGCCACCTCCCAATGGCCTAGCGCTCTTGTGGCGGCGGCATAGGCCCTGCCGGCGTCGAGAACGCTGTCGGCGATGCCGCCGCCCTCGCGGCCGCCGTCGATGCGCTCGGTCCAGCGCATCGGCTTGACATCAGCCTGCTGACTGCAGCGGAAATCCTCGCGGTAGCGCAGGCCTGCCTCGCGCTGCTGGCGCGACAGCGAGGTGATGCCGACGAGCGCATCGATGGCGCGCAGCCGCACGATGCCGCCGGTCGCGGCGCAGCCGTCATTCGACACTTCGTAGACACGCGCAGCCTCCAGCGTGCCCGCTGCCAGCCGCTTGCGGCCGAAGGCGTCATCCCTGAGCGCGAAATCATGGCCGATCTCGCGGCGTATGCGCACCTGCTCGGCCTCGCCCTTCGGCAATTTCGGCGCCTGCGGTTTTGCGGGTCTGGTCTTTTTGCTCATGGAAGGCTCCTGGTTGGGATGGGTGGTGGAGGCCGGCACGTGGCGATCCTTCGCGCGCCCTCGGCGCTGCCGGGCATCTCCCCACGCGGTGGCAGAGCGGAGCGGAGCGCTGCTCGGTTGGCCTTCAATGAACCGGAGGTCGTCGCCTCTTCGCCGCCGCGCCAGCATCCCTGCCGTCCGGCATCCAGGCTGATGGAACCGGCGCGAGTTTTCGACGTTATGTCGCGTCCATGCCAAGGGGAGGTTCGCCGATGACAGCCTTCATGCCGGTTACCGTGCGCTTTTGCGACAACAAAACCATGCTGGTCAGTTCGGTGGCCGGAGCCGCCGAGGCACTGCGCCACCAATGGCCCGACAAGACAGCGCCTGGCTATCTCGAGGCTTCCCGGCTGGTTACGCTCGCCGTGGACGGCATCTGCTGCCAGCGCATCGCGTTCGACGCCTTCACCAGGGCGGCCAAGCAGCAGAACATACTGGTCGACAGGCCCAAAAGCCGCGCCCATGATTGGCTGGATGCGGTGGCTAGCCCGTGAGGAGCGGACGCCGGCCGAAAAATTGATGCAACCGGCCCCCTGCGGGGCGCGTTTATGGGTGCGGTAGCTGGAGCCGCGCGCAAAGCGAAGGTGAACGCCGTGGGTACGATGAAAACCGGAGTGCCGCTCAAAGTGCGGGTGGAAGATGAGATCGAAGAGATCGACAGCGTCAGCGAAGCCGCCGATTTTCTCCAGCGCTGGCCGCTGGAGCGACGCGGCCATGTCTACCGCAGCGCGCTGAACGCCTGCAGCGCGGCGATCGCCGCCCAGATTTCTGAAGCCGACGCCATGAAGGTGTTTACCGGCTTTGCCCGGGTGACCGGCATATTGGTCGGCGAGGGCAACCCGGCGGTAGCGATGGACGCAAGGAGCATGCAGAGCCGCACGCCCAAGCAGGGCCGGCAGATGCCGAAATAGGGCTTTGCTTCTTTCTCCCCGTTTACGGGGGTGAGGTGTGATCCGCGCAGCGGACGAAAAGCCAATTGCTTGGCTTTTCGAACAGCGAACGCTCGGCAGGGCAATGAGGGGCGGCGCCAGCGCTTCGGTAAGTGGCATATGAATCGGATGCTTGAATTTCATGTCAGCTTCCATCCTGCCTCGTCAGCGCTGCCCCTCATCCGCCTGCCGGCACCTTCTCCCCGTGAACGGGGGAGAAGAGACAATGCCTCACCCCGTCGCAAGAAATACGCGGCGCTGGAAGCGCGCCTGGTGGTAGGTACAATAGCTTTTCAGCGCCCCGGTGCGCATGCCGCAGCACAGCATGTCGGCACCTGGGCGGCTGCCTGGCGCCCCCTCTTCGGCAATAGAAATGTCCGGATCCCCCTCCACCGTCAGATCCAGCGGCGCACGGCAGCGTGAAAACAGGCAATCGATGAAGCGCATCGCCACGCCATGCGGCTGCCGGCCGATGGCCGCGCGCGGCGGCGCCGGCGCCTCCAGGCGATAGGTCACGCCGTCGGCGATCAGCACGCCCACCTCGCGCACGAACGAATGCGCGCGCCTGGGCCGGGCCACTTCACGCGCATGGATGTCCTTGGCGGCAAGCACGCCCTCCATCTTGCCGACGACAGGCGTCGCTTTCGCCGACGCGCCACTCGCCCGCTTGCTTCCAGCGCGCTTGCCCACGGCCTGCCTGGATCGCGGCGGCGGCCCCTTGCCATTGGCAAAGCCGATCGCGCCGAGCGTGGCGTTGCGGTGCACGATGCCGATGATGGCGTCGCGCGACACCGGACTGCCGCGCAACGCGCTGAACGCGACTGCAATCCTGGAGGCTGAGAACCCATCCTTCAGCCAGCGGGCGATCTCGTGCAATTCCGCGTCGCTATAGCTTGCCATATCCAGCTCCATCCAAAGTTCGGCCGCGCGCCGTCGGGCAGCGTCAAGGTTCGACCCGGTCGCCAGGCCGCAGTCAGGTTGTTTTTCAAGAGCCGGCTCTCAGCCGGCCAGCCTCAGCCGGCTTGGGCCGATTTCCCGCCGGCAAGGTGCAGAAGCCTCGCTTCGGCCGTGTTTCTGTCCAGGGCGGAAACCGCCCTGCCCGTCAGCCTGTCGAACAGGATGACGGTGCCGTCCTCGGTGCGGATGCAGGATCGGCCTGCCGCAAAAACAGCGCCGGCGCCATGCCGGCCGAATTGGGGGCCGAAGCCGCTGGGAGCGGCGGCTCCGGCCGTTCCGGTCGCCGGAGACAGGCGGCGGACCGGACCCGAGGCTGGTGCGGTCAGGCACTGGGCCTCGGGCTTCATCCGGGCCGGGGAGGAGGACGGCCGGGATGAAAGGGAATGGGCGGTTATGACCGCCGGGCGCGCCTCGCGTGAGGCCGGCGACTCGGCGCCATCAAAGCTGGACAGGTTTTGCATGACCGGATATAAGCATAACTCGAAAATAGATGCAAGCCATTCTTTCATAGACGAGAGCAGCTTTCATCCCTCACATGGGCGCCATGGCAAAAACGGAACTGTCGATCAAGGTCGGAGCGGCGATCCGCAAGGCGCGCAAGCAGCGCGGCCTGGTCATGCGCCACATCGCCGAGCACAACGACACCGATGTCGCCGCCGTCGGCAACTGGGAAACCGGCCGCAATCTGCCCAAGACCGAGAACCTGCTGAAGACCGCCGCCTTCCTGCGCGTCGACCCGGTTGCGCTGGGCCAGGGGCAGGTCGTGTTTCTCGACGATGCCGGACCGGTTGCCGATGCGGAGATCGTCACCGATGCGGGTCCACTACCCGCCAGCTCGATGGACATCGAGGTGCTGGGCGCGGCTGTCGGTGGCGACGATGGCGATTTCACCTTCAACGGCGAGCCGGCGGGTTACGTCCAGCGCCCGCCGGGCGTGCGCAACCTGCCGAAGGTGTTCGCCCTGCACGTGCTCTCGGATTCCATGGTGCCGCGTTACGAGCCCGGCGACCTGATCTATTGCGGCGGCCGCGACGCCGTACCGGGCGACCATGTGGTGATCGAGACCTTCCCGGAGGAAAACGAGCGCAACGGCAAGGCCTTCATCAAGAAGCTGGTCAAGCGCACGGCGGGCGAGCTGGTCGTCGAGCAGTACAACCCGCCGAAGACGCTGACCTTCAACCGCTACGCCATCAAACATGTCTGGCGCGTGATTCCGCTGAAGGAATTGCTGGGGTATTGAGCAAGGGACGCTCTTCCTTCTCCCCCTGCGGGAGAAGGAAGAACCAGCGCTGGCACCCTCCCACTCAAGCCCGCCGCGATCCCTCCAGCGGCACATCCCTGTCGCTCAGCATCCGCGCTTCGCTGCGCACGCGCTGGCGCTCGTCGACAAACGCGGCCTGGATCGAAATCGCCGTCCCCGGCAGTCCGTCGGCGCGGCAGACCGAACAGACGATACGGCCCGACAGAGCGGACAGCGGCGTATTCCCCGTCACCCCGAACCGCTTCAGCTGATCGGGTCGCCACCACCTGTTGCGGCCACAATCGGCGCACTCGACCGAGATCGAGGCGACATGCGCGATCGTTGGTTCCTTGCCCGGCAATGCCATCGCCCCTGCCTCGTCTTTGTTCCTGATTTGTTCGCATATTCCTGTGTTTTACGCCGGGAGTCGAGTCGCAGTTTTCAAACTTTCCCAGAAGTTTTTCTTCTAGCGTAATTTAAGTTATGCTTTCATAAATATATGAAAATGTGAGTCGGGCACGAACCTGCCCACTGCATCAGACCCGGGAGAGATAATGGACGCTTTTGCCGCCGATTTTGCCCGTTCCTGCGGCTACGCCGGCGACAGCCTGGCCTTGCTTGAAGCCTTCGAAGCAATCCGTCGCAGCGGCATCGCCCACGCCCGTCAGGATCACGTCAGGCGCAAGGCGGTGATCGACGAGTTGAAACCGTCGGAGGCGCTGTTCCTGGCCGCTATCGGTCCGGCACTCTCGGCGCAGGAGGCAATCGAGGACGCCGCCCGCTTCATAGCCTGCTGGCGCAACATACCGCGCTGGCGCCAGGAGCGGCGCCTGCCCGACCTGATCAGGGCCAAGCAGCAGCGCCTGGTGGCGCGCTATTTCCGCCGCCATGGCCACAGGCTCTGGGCAAGGGAAGCGGCGTGAGGACTGGACCAGCCATTTGCGGGTTCCATCAGCCATTTTTTCTTTCTAGACTGCGCAGGGGTGGCTGACCGTTCGACGTGCATAGTTTGGAATGTTCAAGACTGCCCGCTCAAAATTTCAAACCTGGATAACGGCCGGCGCGGGAACCATCGCCGCCCTGCTCGTCGCCGGCCTGATGGGCGCGTTCGGCGCCCTGCCCGCCCACGCCCCGCCGCAATTGCCGCCCGATGCCGCCATCGATGCCGGGCGCTGGCGGGTCCAGCCCGCGCGCGCCTATGTCAGCCGCGCCAAACTCTATGGCGTGGCGCTGAAACCAGGCCAGAAGGCGCTGGTGCTGGAGGCCGATCTGACCAATCGCACGGCGCAATCCGACAAGGCTTATTTCAACGTCTTCAAGCCGGACGGGATCGACCTGCCCGATTCCACGCCGATGATCGCGCTGGCCCGCGATTCGACGCTGACGCCGGAACTGCATCCCGGCATGACCGAACGCATGGCCTATGTCTGGCCGCTTGCCGGTAACGCCGCCGTGCCGGCAAATCTCAGCTTCGGCGTCACCGCCGAGATCTTCAAGCCGCGCGACAATCTTTACGGCACGCCGGGCTGGTTCAATTCCTATCGGCTCGGCACCGTCACCATGCCGGTCGCCGACCTGCCCGAGAGCGGCTCATGAGGATCCGCGCCATCGGCAATCTCCTGATCGTCGCCGCCACCGTGGTGCTCAGCTACGGCATGCAGGTGTCGAAGCCGCATTATGCCGAACTCACCGCGCCGATCCCCATTGATGGCGCCATGCACGACACGGTGCGGGCGCGCAGCTTCGATGTCCGCCTCGACAGAATGGTCTTTGCGCGCACGCTGAAGACCAACCAGTTCGGCCAGGAAAGGCTGCTGACCACCAGCGGCCTGTGGGCGGTGGCAGCGACCAATCTCACCGCCACCAGCACCTCCACCACGGTCGCCGACGGCACCTGGCAAGGCCCGACCGGCCTGCGCTACCGCCAGACGGAGCGGCTCAGCTATCGCCAGGATATGCCGCCACATGCCGTCGATCCAGAGCTGGAGAGAAGCGGCCTGTTCGTCTTCGAGTTGCCGGCCGACCAGATCCGAGGCGCCAGCCTGCTTATCGCCGCACGTCAGTTCGGCCCGCTCGACGCCCAGGCTCGCATCAGCCTCGATGCCGTTCCGACCGGTGCCGATGGTCAACCGGCGGATGTCTTGCCGCTATACGATCTCGACGCTCCTGCACCGCCGCAGGGCCAGACACGGCAGGACCAGACACGGCAGGGCAAGACATGAGCGCGGTTTCAACCGACATCGACCCAGCCGGCGGTGGCGAGAAAAAATGGCGACGGCGCGGTCTTGCCGCGCTCGCTATCCTGCTGCCGCTGACGCTGGCCGAAACCAGCTATGAGAGCATCCGTGAATGGCTGCATGGCGAGGACCTCATCGCCAGGGATGTCGAGTTTGGCCAAGGCGCGCCGTTCGGCGGCAGCGAATGGCGGCTGGCCGATTTGCGCGGCGGCAAGGCCGGCCGCTTGCCCGAGCATGCCTTGGCCGTCATCGCCACCTTCGCCGTCACGGTCGGCGATCCCGATCTGCAAAAGCAGTGGCTGGGCTGCAAGGTGATGCTGACCGACGCCGCCGGCCGCCGCTGGCTGCCCGACTTCATCTCCGGCGTCAGCCTGCCGGACGGCGTGATGAACTGCACCTCGGCGATCTTCTCCGGCGCCAAAAAGGGTGAAATCATCAGCGTCGGCGAGACCTTCATCGTGCCCGAGGATGCCATCGAGACCATCCGCCCAGCCATTGGCCTGGGCAGCGAGCGCCCCTGGTTCCTGCGTTTTCAGCGGCCGCCGAAGTGACAGCACCCTTCTCCCCGTAAAGAAAGCTCACTTCCCCGCCCGCTTCGCCATCGAAAACGCCGTCTCCAGCACGGCGGCGAGAAAGCATATGCGCAGCGGCTCGATCAGGATGCCGGTGGAAGAATCCTGGAACGGGCTGCCGAAGAGCAGCGTCACGGCATGCGAAAAAATCTGCCAGATATCGAGCTCGTGTGGGCCGATCAGCCGCGTCGCGCCGAGCCACAGCCAGGCCGCGCCCCAGTCGAGCAACCGGTAGCCGACCACCAGCGTGCACAACAGCACAAGGCTGGCGCTGACCGTCAGCCGCACGCCGTTGGCGATCGGCAGATAGCGCGAGCGGTAGCCGGCGATGAAATGCTCGACGAAATCGCGCAGGAATTTCGGCAGGCCGGCATAGCGCTGGCCGGCACGCTCCAGCCGGCCGTGCACGCGCATCAGGGCAGCATCGTCGCGCACATCATAGCCGTAGATCAGCGCCGCCATCACCAGCCAGATCAGCGGCAGGAGCATGAAGAAGAACAGGTTGATCGCAGCCGTCGACGGCGCGATCGAGGAGATCTCGACCGGCACCATGGGTGCGGCCGAGGCCATCGGCACCGGGTTTGCCAGCCCGTCCACCGATGCCTGCAGGACCGACCAGAAATTGCGGCTCATCAGCCATTGCAGCGCCGAGTCCTTCCAGCGGCTGATCACGTAGAGACCGACGAAAATCCAGTTGGTCTCGCAGATCACCACCACGATCTGCCAGAACGACTCCGCACCTGTCTTAGCCTGCATGAATTTGGCCAGCCGGCGGATCAGCCAGGACACCGCCACGGAGACCAGCAGCCAGCGCGAGTCGAGCACGTCGAGCACATCAGCGCTCTGGCCGAAATCGGCCTGGTCGAGTGTTTCGCGCGAATACTGCCGCACGACGTCGCCCAGAAATCCCCAGGCGGCATAATAGGCGAAGAACGGCAGAAGCGCGATGGTGATCATCCGCACCAGCCGCGAGCCGCGCCGGTCAGCCTCGGCACCCGGCTTCGTTTGCGTCTCGGTGGTTGCGGCCTTGTCGGCGCCGCGCTGCGCGGCCACCACATGCGGCAGGCCGGGGCGCAGCACGTGGAACATTGCCACCGTCATCACCAGCTGCGCCAGCGCCACCAGCGTCAGCATCGCCAACCCGGCGAAGTGATTGGCCAGCGCCACCTTCGCCGCCAGCAGCATGAGGAGATCGCCGACCAGCACGCCGGCCAGCACGAGTGCCATGAGCTGCGGCCAGAACCGCCGCAGCAGCGAAAAACCTAGGGTGATCGGTCTGATGATATCGGCAAACATGAGGTTCTCTCACGATGCCACCCGCCAAAACCTTTCTAGCAAAGCATGATTGTTTTGCAAGGAATGGGGCTCCCTTCTCCCACTGTGGGAGAAGGGAGAACCGTCCCCCTCACCTTCTTACCCTCGACTTCAGCCACCGATCAAACGCCACCGCCAGGATCAGGATGAGCCCGATGACGATGCTTTGCGTGTAGGACGAGACATTGTTGAACTGCAGCCCGTTCTGCAGCACGCCGATCAGCGCCGCGCCCACCACCGTGCCGCCGACCGAGCCGATGCCGCCGAACAGCGAGGTCCCGCCGATGACGACGGCCGAAATGACGGTCAGTTCGTAGCCGATGCCCGCCACCGCTTCCGAGGAGTTCAGCCTGGCCGACAGCACGAAGGCCGCGAGCCCGGCGAAGAAGCCGACAATGACGTAGACCGAGACCAGGATGCGGTCGACGCGCAGGCCCGACAGCCGCGCTGCTTCCGCATTACCGCCGACGGCATAGACGGCGCGGCCATAGCGCGTGTAGCGCAGCACGATGTGGCACAGGATGGCGGCCGCCGCGAAGATCAGCGCCGGCACCGGCACCGGGCCGATCAGCCCGGTGCCGAACCAGCGCATCGAGGCGTCGAAGCCCGAGATCGGGCCGCCATTGGAGATGGTCAGCGTCAGCCCGCGAAACACCGTCAGCCCGCCCAGCGTGACGACGAAGGGCGGCACTTTCAGCCGGGTGATGACAAGTCCCTGCACGCCGCCGGCAGCGGCTCCGACGATGATGGCGGCCAGCAGCGCGGCGAACCAGCCGAACCCTTGCGTGCCGCTCGTCGACAGCGACAGCGTGTTGGCCGTGCCGCCCTTGGCGACCACGGCGGCGACCATGCCGCAGAAGGCGAGCAGCGAGCCGACCGACAGGTCGATGCCGGCGGTAAGGATGACGAAGGTCATGCCGAGCGCGATCAGCCCGGTGATCGAGATCTGCCTTGTGATGTTGAACAGGTTGATCGGGTCCATGAAGCTCGGCTTCAGCACCGTGAAGACGATGATCAGCGCCACCAGGAACAGCAGCGGCCCGAAGCTCATCAAAAGCCGCGCGAAGTTGATGCCGCCGCGCTGATCCTGCTCCCCCGCCACGCTCATAGTGTCTCCTTGCGGTCGAGTGCCATCAGTTCCATCAGTCTTTCCTCGTTTGCTTCGACGCCCGGCATCTGGCCGGTGATGCGTCCGCGGCGCATGGTGACGATGCGGTCCGAAACCGCCAGCACCTCGGGCAGTTCGGACGAGATCATCATCACCGCAATGCCGCGCGCCGCAAGCTGCACCAGGATCTGGTGCACCTCGGTCTTGGCGCCGACATCGACGCCGCGCGTCGGCTCGTCGACGATCAGCACTTTCGGATCGCGCGCCAGCCAGCGCGCCAGGATCACCTTTTGCTGGTTGCCGCCCGACAGGCCCTCGATCGCCTGCTCGGCCGAAGCCATGCGGATCGACAGCATCTTTCGAAACCCGGACAGCGCATCGCGCTCGCGCCGCTCGGCCATGAAGCCGAAACCGTTGCTGAAGCTGCCCAGCGAAGCGATGGAGAAATTCGGCAGGATGCCCAGCGCGGCAAAGATCGCCTGGTGCTTGCGGTCCTCCGGCACCAGGCCGATGCCGAGCGCAATGGCGTCCGCGGGTGATGACGGGGCGATCGGCTTGCCGTCGAGCGTGATGGTGCCGGCCGCGATGCGGTCGGCGCCGAAGATAGCGCGCGCCAGTTCGGTGCGGCCTGAGCCGACAAGCCCGGCAACGCCGAGGATTTCACCGGCCTTGAGGTCTATGTCGACGCCGTCGAGCACGATGGCGTGCGGCGCCTCGGGGTCGCGCACGGTGCGCAGGCCGCGCACCGACAGCACGACATCGCCGGCCACCGCGCGTTGCGCCGGCCGGGCGTAGAGCTCGGACGCCGCGCGGCCGACCATCTTCTCGATGATTTTGGGCAGCGCGATCGGCCCGCCTTCACGGTTAAGGTGGCCGGCAAGCCTGCCGTCGCGCAGCACCGTCATGCGATCGCATATGGCGGACGCTTCCTCCAGCCGGTGGGTGACGAACATGATGGCGACCTTATCCTTGCGCAGCCGGTCCATGATCGACAGCAGCCGCTGCACCTCGGTCTCGGTCAGCGCCGAGGTCGGCTCGTCCATGATGATCAGCCGGCTTTCCAGCGACAGCGCCCGAGCAATCTCGACCAGTTGCTGCTCGGCCACCGACAGTGCCGAGACCGGCGTCATCGGATCTATGGAGAGACCGACGCGGGCGATGATCGTGCGGGAATCTTCCTCCATCTTGCGCCAGTTCACCAGCCCGAGCGGGCCGATCGGCGCGCGGCCGATGAAAATGTTCTCCGCCACGGTCAGCGTCGGGATCAGGCTCAGTTCCTGATAGATGGTGACGATGCCAAGCCGCTTGGCATCCTGCGGGCTGGAGGGATGATAATCGGCACCGTCGAAAGTGATGCGGCCGCCCGACGGCGGCATCACACCCGAGAGGATTTTCAAGAGCGTCGATTTGCCGGCGCCGTTTTCGCCCAGCAGGCCGAGGATCTCGCCGGGGCGGATATCGAGCGAGACATCGCTGAGCGCCGTGACGCCCGAGAAATGCTTGGTGATGCCTTCGACGGCAAGCAGGATGGGTTCGGGCGAGGCGGCTTCAGCGGCTGGCGGCAAGGGTGGCTCCTTCCATGCAGTTGATGTCGCCTGTCAGCGCTTGAACGCCCCCCTCTGTCCTGCCGGACATCTCCCCCTCAAGGGAGATTGGCTGTGTCACCGGCGACACCTTTTCTTTCAACATTTGGGAACTGGCGAAAGCAGGAGGAACAGTCGATCTCCCCCCTTGAGGGGGAGATGTCCGGCAGGACAGAGGGGGGCGCTGTCCCGCCGGCTTTGCCAATCGGCCGATCCCCGCCAAACCCCTACTTCGTCTCGCCAATCCGCTCCGCCTTGTCGAGATTGTCCTTGCCGATGACGATTGGCGTCAGCAGCACCAGCTTCTCCTTCGGCTCGGTCTTGTCCTTGGCAAAGGCCACCGCGATGCGCACCGCAGTGCGCGACTGCTCGCCGGGGAATTGCTCGACCGTGCCCGCAAGCTTGCCGTCGCGCACGGCGACCAGCGCTTCGGGCAGTGCATCGAAGCCGTAGATCTTGACGTCGGTGAAGTTGCGCGCGGCACAAGCCTCCATGGCGCCCAGCGCCATGTCGTCATTGGCGCAGACGATGGCGTCGGGCTTGCCGTTGGCGGCAAGGCCAGCCTCGGTCACCGACAGCGCCTCGGCGCGGGCGAAGTTGGCGGTCTGCTCGAAGACGATCTGATACTTGTCCTTCAGAGGATCGAGGACATTGTGCACGCCCTTGTTGCGGTCGATCGCCGGGCCGGCGCCGGGCTGGCCCTGCAGATGGAACAGCTTGGCACCGTTGGGAAACGCCGCCACCACGGCGTTGGCTTCCGCCTCGCCGCCCTTCACATTGTCGGCGCCAACATGGGCGAGGATGCCCTCGACGCCGTCTACGCGGCGGTCGATCGTCACCACGGGAACGCCGGCCTTGACCGCTTCTTCGATGGCCGGCGCCAGGGCGTTGACGTCGAGCGGCGAGATGACGATGGCGTTGACCTTCTGCACCAGGGCGGCCTCGATGTCGGCGGTCTGCTTGGTGGCCGAGTTCTGGCCGTCGCTTTCGGTCAGATTGACGCCTTGCGTGGCGGCTTCCGCCTTGATCTCGTTCAGCATGTGCACGAAGAACGGAAAGCCGAGACTGGGCACCGAGCCAAGGATAGTGAGCTTGTCCTGCGCAAACACAGAAGGCGCGGCAACCATCATGGCGCCGAAAGCCGCGGACGACAGCAGGAATTCACGTCTGTTCATGGGATCCTCCTCCACAAGAACGCACGACCCGAAAACCGGGATCGGTTTCAGGAAGGATCATGCGTCGGTTCAAAGTGTGGAGCATCCTCCTTGCGCCCGAAAACGCATGCCGCTCCAGCTGGCCGCCGCTGTAAAAAGAGCCTCCCACCGACGCCTGCGCAGGGATGCTAACCCAGGGCCAACCATTTGTGCAACATCGATATAACAGCGGTGCCAGGCAAATTATCGGAATTGTCGGATTTTCGATTTCCGGCGTGGGGGCCGCTTGTCGGAAGACCTCCAATGCAAGGCCGCCCCCTCTGCTTCTCAATCCAGGAACGCCAGAACACGCTGCCAAAGCAGCGCCGCGGCTGTGTCGTTGTAGTCGGGCAGAGCTGGATCCGAGAAATAATGTCCCGAGTTTGGATAGCGGAAGATCCGCACATCGGTTTGCGCGGCCTCGGCGGCGTGCTGCCAGGCGCGGACATCCGGCTCGGGGAAGAACGGATCGGTGTCGGCGACATGCAATTGAACCGGCAGGCCGGGCCGGATGTTCGCAGGCACGGTTGCCAGCCCATGCAACAGCAGCACCTTGGCCGTCAGCGGCCGCAAGGCCCAGACTGACGCGACCACGCCTGCACCCATCGAAACCCCCGCCAGCACCGTATCGCCGGGCGTCGAGGCCAGGGCATCGCGCGCCCTTTGGCAAATGACCTCCCAGCCGATCCGCGCCTTGATCGCGAAGCCTTGCTCGAGATCGTCCGTCGCCACGCCCGCATAGAGGTCCGGCAGCGAAACGGCGTGACCGGCGGCGCCCAGCTTTCCCGCAAGATGCCGCTCGTGCTCGCGCAGCCCCAGAACCGAATGAAACAGGATTATGTTCGCGGACATCCGGTCATGATACCTGCCGGCACATGCCGTCTCAACGGCTGGGTACGTCATGAGGCGTGCGGCTTCCATTCTCCCGGCGTGGCACTACTTTGGACTGAACCCAAAGCACTCGACTGGAGAACAACATGAAGCCGCAAATCATCTGCCATATGCTGGCATCCCTTGACGGCAGCCTCCACCCCAGCCGCTATACCTCGAGCCCCGATGGCACCCGGGCCGAGTGGTCGAGCCTCTACGAGCATATCCATAATGATCTCGCGGCTGATGCCTGGATCGTCGGGCGCGTCACCATGGCCGAGATGAGCAAGGCCGGCGCGCATCCGCCGGCCAATGCCGGCAAGGTCGACCGGCCCTATCATTTCGCGCAAATAGGTGCGGGCAGTTATGCCGTGGCGCTCGATGCCTCGGGCAAGCTTCACTTTTCCAAACCCGACATCGGTGGCGACCATGTCGTGGTGCTGCTTGGGCGCGACGTTGCCGACAGCCATTTGGCAGAGCTTGCCGCCGACGGCGTGTCCTATATCGTCGCGGAAACCGGCGATATCGATCTCGCCGCCATGCTTGAGGTCCTCGGACGCGAACTCGGCATAAGCCGGCTGCTGCTCGAGGGCGGCGCCAGCATCAACGGTTCCTTCCTCGCCGCCGGGCTCGTCGATGAATTGAGCCTTCTCGTTGCACCCGCGATCGACGGGCGGGCCGCCAATCAGGGTTTCGTCGAGTTCGGCGAGAGCGGCCTGGCGGGCAAGACGCAGCTGTCCCTGAAGAGCTGCGAGGCGCTGGCGCATGGGCTCGTCCATCTGCGCTACGCGGTCAGCCCTGGAGCATAATCCCGAAAGGTCGCGGCGTGGCCCAGGGTCTCCGCGACGGAGCTGCGCTCCTGCTTCGTCCAGGGATGACGAAGTCAGAGACTTCGGCTCACCTCGAGCGTTGCTAAGCGCATCAATACCGCATGGCGTCGAGATCGGCGATCAGCGTCGGGCCGGTGGGGTGCCAGCCGAGCCGTGCCTGGGTCAGAGCGCTGGAGGACGGCAGATCCATCGGCGCGAACATCGCCATCCAGCCGAAATGCTCCGCCGCCTTTTCCGGCGCAATGGAAACCACCGGCAATTTCAAACCCCGGCCGAGCGCCTCGGCGATAGCGCGCACTTCGACACCTTCCTCGCCGACCGCGTGATAGCGCGCGCCCGGCTGCCGCTTTTCCACGGCGAGCCGGTAAAGCCGCGCCGCATCGAGGAGGTGGCCCGCGGAGTAGCGATTGCGGCCGTCGCCGACATAGGCCGAGACGCCCCTTTCACGCGCGATCTCGATGAGCGGCGTGATAAGGCCTTGCTTGACCGGATTGTGGACCTGCGGCAGCCGCACCACCGACACATTGATGCCGGCGTCCAGCAAGGCATTGCCGGCCAGCTCCGAGGCGATGCGCGGATTGGGATGACTGGCGTTGAAGACGTCCTCGATCGCCAACTGGCCATGCCCGGGGCTGCCCATGCCGACGCCGGAGGTGATCACCAGCGGCCGGCCGGAGCCGGCGAGCGCGGCGCCCAGTGCCGCGATGACGCGTTTGTCCTTTTCGCAATTCTCGGCAAACCGCGAAAAGTCGTGGTCGAATGCCGTGTGGATCACGCCGTCCGCCTTGGCCGCGCCATCGCACAGCCCTTCGGGCTCCTCGAGCGTTCCGCGATGCACTTCAGCACCGGCGGCGGCCAGCGCCTCGGCGCCGGCGTCGGAGCGGGTCACGCCGACCACCTGGTGGCCTGCCTTGATGAGTTCGGGAACGATCGCCGAACCGATGAAACCGGTCGCGCCGGTGAGAAAGATACGCATGCAAAATCTCCTGTACAGTTGCCTGCGTAATATTGCTGGTCTATTATTCTATTAAAGTAGTGATCTTATCGTGGTATAATGGCTAACAGGATGCCCTCCAATTCCGGCTCACTAGCAGCGTTCCTCAAAGACCGGCGCACCCGGCTTGATCCCGCATCATTCGGGTTTTCCGGACGCAGACGCACGCCGGGGCTGCGCCGCGAAGAGGTCGCGCAGCGCGCCAACATCAGCCCGACCTGGTACACATGGCTGGAACAGGGCCGCGGCGGCGCACCCTCGGCCGATGTCCTCAACCGCATCGCCAAGGGGCTGCTGCTGACCGAGGCGGAGCGCGAACATCTTTTCATGCTCGGGCTGGGGCGCCCGCCCGAGGTCCGCTACAGGGGCGTCGAAGGCGTCAGCCCCCGGCTGCAGCGCCTCATCGACACGCTCGATGCCAGCCCCGCCATAGTCAGGACCGCCACCTGGGACGTCGTTGCCTGGAACCGTGCCGCGAGGGTCGTGCTGACCGACTACAGCACCCTGCCCGAGGGCGAGCGCAACATTCTGCGCTTCATGTTCCTCAGTCCCCATATCCGCGCCAGGCAGCACGACTGGCAAAACCTCGCCCGTTTCGTGGTGGGCGCGTTCCGGGCCGATGCGGCACGCGCCGGCGCTGTCTCCGAGGTGCGTGAACTCGTCGACGAACTCTGCAGCGCCAGCCCCGAGTTTGCCGCCCTGTGGCGGGAAAACGGCGTGCTCAGCCATGGCGACGGGACAAAGCGCCTGAAGCACCCGGAACTTGGCGATATCGAACTGGAATATTCGGGCTTCGCGGTCGACGGCCGGCCGGATTTGAGCCTGACCGTCTACAACCCGGTCGACAGCGCCGTCGCCGACCGCATCCGCGCGCTGGCTCTCGCCCGATACCCCAAAGCGTAAGGGCGGGACGACCTATCCGCTGCGATGACTCCCGCCCGCCCTCAAGCGCGCTCGCAGACCGCCTTCAGGATCTGCAAGGTCGGCCCCCAGTAGAGATCGGCATGCGGCCGGATCGCCGGTTCGGCGAAGTCGCTGAGCGTCAGTGTCAACAGTGTTCCCCCATCCGCCGGCGCCAGGTCGAAGCTGACCACGGTGTGATTTTCGGGCACGTCCGCCAGACGCGAGGCCGACAGTGTGCTCCAGTAGCTGTAGGCGAAGCTCATTCCCGGCTCAAAAGTGCGGATGGTGCCGTGGTTTTCGAACGGCATTCCGTGCAGCAGTCCGCGCATCACGATCGCGCCGCCGGCCTGCCCTTGCAGGCTGACGGTCAACTCCTCGTCGGACATCCATTGCGGGATCATTTCTGGCGTCGTCAGTATCCGCCAGACCTTGGCCGGCTCGGCACCGATGACGACGGTCTTGGTTATCGGCGCAGCGGACTCACTCATGGGGTGCAGATTATAGCGGATGCGGCGGCGACAATATCGCTGTTCCAGGCGGTACGGATGCCGCCATTGCCCCTTGCCCTGTATAGGAAGACAGCACCACGCTTGCGAAGCCATTGCAGCCCGTGGCATCTGTCGGCTCCACCAGCGCAGACGGCACCATGACACCACGGCAGACACGGCAGAGCGGCAGGCAGGCGGCGCCCGGCGTCAGTCTCAACCGGGCGCTGTCGAAGCTCGGCCTGTGCTCGCGCACGCAGGCCGAGGTGCTGATCGCCGAAGGCCGCGTGCGTGTCGGCGGCAAGGTGGTGCGCGATGCGGCGCTGCGCGTCGACCTCGACCGCGACCGCATCGTCGTCGACGACAGGCCGGTGGTTGCCGAGCGCAAGGTCTACCTCATGCTCAACAAGCCGCGCGGGCTGGTCACCACCCGCGACGACCCGCAGCAGCGCGACACCGTCTATGCCTGCCTGGAAGGGCTCGACTTGCCCTTCGTCTCCCCGGTCGGCCGCCTCGACAAGGCGAGCGAAGGCCTGCTGCTGATGACCAACGACACCCGGTTTGCCAACCGGCTGATGGACCCGGCTTCGCATTTGCCGAAAACCTATCACGTGCAGATCGGCACGGTACCGGATGCTCCGATGCTGGAGACGTTGCGCGCCGGCGTGATCGTCGACGGCGAGGTGCTCACCGCGAACGCGATCGAACTTTTGCGCAGTGGCGGCCGCACCGCCTGGCTGGAGATCGTGCTCGACGAAGGCCGTAACCGCCACATCCGTCGCCTGCTCGCCGCGCACGGCGTCGAGGTCCTGCGCCTCATCCGCATCGCTATCGGCCGCCTGCCGCTCGGCGACCTCGCCAAGGGTACGGCACGGCATTTGACAGCAGAAGAGTTGGCGCTGCTGAGGGGGTAAGCAGGGCGTGCCGCTGGTGCAGCCGCACGGCGATCCTTCCTGACGGAAAGCTGTCAGGAGGCCTGGCCTATAGGTCGGATGGGAGCCGGCCACGGCTTCAACGATCAGGGAGCCAATGCAATGAATTTCGTCTCCGTCCGCATCATCACGTCGGACGTCCAGCGTCTCGTTCACTTCTACGGTGAGATCACCGGCATGCCCGTGACGGTATACACGGAAGACTTCGCCGAACTGGCGACGCCGACCTGCACGCTGGCGATCGGCAGCACACGCACCTTGATGCTGTTCGGCGGCGACATCGCCCGCCCCGCCGACAACCACACCGCCATCATCGAGTTCCGCGTCGGCGACGTCGATGCTGAATTCGCCAGGCTCTCGGACCTCCTCAGGAATATCACTGTGCAGAAGCCGACCACCATGCCCTGGGGCAACCGCTCGCTGCTGTTTCGCGACCCTGACGGCAATCTGGTGAATTTCTTCACGCCGGTAACCGCTGAGGCGATCAGGAAATTCGACAGATAGGCGTAAGCGGCGCCGCTGCCGAAGCTGCTCTATTTCTGGTTCCATTTCCGGATGACCGGCTCGCTCAAATCATGCTCGTAGCCGAGCACGCTGATGCTGGCCGTATCGAGCACCAGCAGCGCGCCGCCCTCCGGCGGCAGCCCGATCCAGCGCGCCGCCAGCACGCGCAGAAAATGCGCGCTGGAAAACACCAATATGCTGGCATTGGCCTCGCGCAGCCCAGCGATAATCCTGTCGGCCCGCGCGCCGACATCGGCCGCCATCTCGCCCTTTGGACACCCATCGCGAAACACATTCCAGCCGCGGCGCTCGGCCAGGATCTGTTTTGTCGTCAGCCCCTCATAGGCGCCATAGTCCCACTCCTGCAGATCGTCCTTCTTGACGCTCTGCGCGCCGAAGCCGGCCAGTACGCTGGTATTGTAGGCGCGCTGCGACGGGCTCGACCATACCGCCGAAAAAGACAGGCCCTCGAGCCTGTCCGCGACACCCCGCGCGGCGGCCTCGCCAACCGGGGTCAACGGCATGTCGGTGCGGCCGGTATGCTGCCCCGAAAGGCTCCATGCCGTCTCACCATGCCGGACCAGATGGATTTGCGGATACGAGTTGCTCATGGACTGCCTTTCAATGTCACCGGCACCTTAGGCGACGATGCGGCAAAGGGGAATCCGCTTGGTACAAGACTGCGTGGTCGCCTGGCCTTGATTCGCGGCGGGCCGGCCCTGTGATCGGCCCGAGGCCGCAACTATATCAAGGCCAGCCTCCACAAGGTTCCCGCCACCTCAAGGGCATTGGTCCTTGCGCAACAGGTCATGTCATCATGTACAAACATTTGCTCATCGCCACGGACGGATCGGAACTGGCCGACAAGGGCGTTACCCACGGCCTGACATTGGCCAAGGGTCTCGGCGCCTCTGTTACTTTCATCACCGTCTCCGAACAATTCCCGATCTTCGCCTGGGGCGGCGCCATGGCCGGCTACGCCGCCGGCGATGAACTGGCCGCCTATCAGGAAGAGGCGCGCAAATACGCCAAGGAAGTTCTCGACAAGTGCAAGGCATCGGCCGACGCCGCCGGCGTCTCGGCGGAGGTCGTGCATGTCGAGGACAAGCGGCCCGCCGAAGCCATTCTGGAACTGTCGCAGGCCCGGGGCTGCGACCTGATCGTCATGGCTTCGCACGGCCGCCGCGGGCTGGGCAAGCTGCTCCTCGGCAGCCAGACGGCGGAAGTGCTGTCCTACACGGAGATCCCGGTGCTGGTCGTGCGCTAGGGCTACTACGGATCGCATGCTCCATCGAACCGGGTAATGACAATGTCGTTACGCTGTGCTAGATATGTGCAACGAAGGAGCCGTCCATGCCAACGTCACATCATCCGGTGCCGAAGAGCGTTCCGCTCAACATCCGCGTCAAGCCGGAAGTTCGCAATCTGATCGACCGCGCAGCCGAATTGCTCGGTAAGAATCGCACCGACTTCATGCTTGAAGCCTCGCAACGCGCCGCTGAGGAAGCGTTGCTCAACCGTCTCGTGTTTACCGTCGAACCGGATGTCTACGCTGCGTTTCTGGCACGCCTCGACGCGCCGCCGCAGCCCAACGACCGATTGCGCCGCACGATGACGACAAAGGCTCCGTGGGAAGCTGCGTGACGCTGTCGGTCCCGGTTCCACTCGCGGATCATCACGAACTCGGGGAATTTTCGTCGGGCATTACAGCGCTCGACGATTGGTTGAAAAAACGTGCTCGCACCAATCAAGCGGGCGGTGCATCCCGGACCTATGTGACTTGCAAAGGCAACCGTGTGATTGGCTACTATGCCGTTGCCAGCGGCGCCGTGAAAATGGTCGAAGCTTCCAGCCGTTTCCGGCGCGACATGCCCGATCCGATCCCCGTCGCAGTGCTAGGCAGGTTGGCCGTAGACCAAGCCTATCACGGTCGGGGCATCGGTCGGGCGCTGGTAAGGGATGCCGGTCTACGAATTCTCCAGGCTGCTGAAATACTGGGCATCAAAGGCATAGTGGTGCATGCGATTTCCGACGATGCCCGAGCTTTCTACATCACCATCGGGTTCGAGCCCTCGCCGGTCGAGCCGTTGACACTCATGGTCACGCTCGCTGATCTCAGCGAAAGCATTGGCTGACGACTTCCTGCCAGTGCTCTGGGGAAGTCCGGCGCCTAGAACACCAACTCCCCCACGAGATAGACCCCAAGCGCCAGCAACCCCGCGAAGAACACTTTGCGGAAGGTCTCGACGCTCATCTTCTGGCGCAGCGCCTGGCCGGCGAACACGCCGGCCAGCGCCGGCACAAGGGCTGCGACCGACCCCACCAGTTGCGCACTCGGCGACGCCAGGGCGCCTGCCTTGAACAACCCGATGGCGAGCGCCGCCGTAGACACAGTGAAGGACAGGCCGAGCGCCTGGATCAGGTCTTCTTTCTCCAGCCGCAGCGACTGCAGATAGGGCACCGCCGGGATGACGAAGACGCCGGTGGCGCCGGTGACCAGCCCGGTCGCCACCCCGACCAGCGGTGACATCAAGGCTTCGCGGCGCGCCGGCGTGGTGAAGCCGGCTTTGGCGAGGCCGAAGATCGCATAAAGCACCAGTGCGGCGCCCAGCCCCGCTGAGGCCGCGCCCGTATGCGTGCCGGTCAGCAGGCCGGCGCCGGCAACGGTGCCGAGCATCACGCCGGCCATCATCGTCCACAGCCGCTTGCACAGCCGGCCGAAGGACGGGCCGGTCAGCAATTGCCAGAGGTTGGTAACCAGCGACGGGATCAGCAGCAGTGCCGCGGCCTGTGCTGGCGGCATCGTTACCGCCAGCAGGCCCATCGCCACGGTCGGCAGCCCCATGCCGACGACACCCTTGACGAAGCCGGCGGCGAGGAACACGGCGCCGATCCAGGCGAGGATGCCGGCGCTCAGCATGATCGTATCTTCAGGGCCGGATCAGTCATGCAGCAGCATATCGGTTGCGTCGGCATCCGGGCTGGCGGCCTTTGCCGGCGCCGCATCGCGGCTGGTGGATACGACCGTCGCCGCGCATCCCCGCAGGCCTGATCCCGCTCGCGCCATGGCAAGGCCGGCCACGGCAATGGCCAGCACGATCGCCGTGCTTTCAAGAATGCCTAGCCGGCCTGATGTTCGTTCGTTCATCACAAGATCTCCTTCGAAACTGTTTGACGAAGATCCCGGCCGATCACAATGTGGAAGTTGCGCTGCCAGCCTTCGGCCAGGGCGAAGGCTGGCTGGCCGACCGCCTTCCCGGCGCTGAATATTCGCAGGAGCAAGAGAATGCGCTTCGATCTGGTCGATCTCCGCCTGTTCCTGCTGGTGGCCGAACGCGGCAGCATCACCCATGGCGCCGAGCTTGCCGGACTGGCCCTGGCGTCGGCCAGCGCCCGCATCAAGGGCATGGAGGAGCGGCTTGGCGCGCCGCTGCTGGAGCGCCGCCGCCGTGGTGTGGTGCCGACGGCGGCGGGACAGGCGCTGCTGCATCATGCGCGCGCGGTGCAGAACCAGATCGAAGCGATGGCCGGCGACCTCGCCGCCTATGCCACCGGCCTGCGCGCCCGCGTCCGGCTGATGGCCAACACCGCCGCCACAGCCGAGTTGCTGCGCGAGATCCTGCCCGCCTTCCTTGTCGCGCACCCCGGCATCGACATCGAGCTCGACGAGCGCCCCAGCCATGAGATCGCGCAAGCCGTGGCCAGTGGTGCGGCCGATCTCGGCATCGCCGCCACCTGGGCCGGCCTTGCGCACCTCGAGCAGAAACCGTTCTTCATAGACCGGCTGGTGGTGATCGCCGCGCGAAACCGGCCCGGCCTTGAAGGCCGCACCGTCAACCTCACTGAGCTTCTCGGCGAATCTTTCGTCGGCCTCAGCACCGGCCATGCGCTGCAGGAGCACATCGCCCGCCAGGCGGCCCGCCTTGGCGGCCATCTGCATGTCCGCATCCGCGTTCCCGGCCTCGACAATGTCTGCCGGCTGGTCGCGCAAGGTGCCGGCATCGCCATCGTGCCGGAAAGTGCCGCCCGCCGCTCGGCGCGGACGCTACGCACACTGCGGCTGACCGATGACTGGGCAACGCGCCAGCTCAACCTCTGCGCCCGCCGCTTCGACGAGTTGACACCGCAGGCAAAATTGCTCGCGACAGCGCTGGCGTGAGCCGGACAGCGAGCACCTATCCCCATCAGCGCTGAATCATTGCCTTGCTTTTCAAATATTCGTGACGTAGCTTGTTTACACATTGGCAAAAAAATCGCCAAAGTTTTTTCCTTTTGTGAAAGACAGGGACTTTGCGGGAACATCTCGATCTGACCGATCGGCGGCTGGTCAAACAGCTGTCGCAGGACGCCCAGCCGGGCATCAACCGGATCGCCGAGATATTGGCGATTTCGGTGCCGACGGTGCGCTCGCGGCTGCGCAACCTGCTCGACCGCAACCTGCTCAAGATCGTCGGGCTGCTGAACCTGACCGAGCGCCCCGAGCTGATCTCTGCCATTGTCGGCATCAATGCCCAAGGGCGCGGCCGGGCCCGCGAACTGGCGCAGCGCATTTCGGAACTGCCTTTCGTCAATTCGGCCTCGGTGGTCACCGGACGCTTCGACATCATCGTCGACGTGACGGTGGCCGGTGACGTCGCCGATCTCTACCGCGTCACCAGCGAACTGATCCCCGGCGCCGGCGAGCCGGGCGAAGTGGTGCGCAGCGAGACCTTCGTCGTCATGGCGTCCTGCAACAAATGGGTCAGCCTGCCGGAAGGCTGCTGGTCGGATGACCGCAAGGAGCCGGCATGAAGATCGCGGTTCTCGGCGGCCTCGGCCTGCAAGGCCGGGCGGCAATCGCCGACCTCGTCGCCAGCGACGGCGTCGAGGAAATTGTCTGCGTCGACACCGCGCCGGACGGCCCGGCCCGGCTTGCCGGCCTGACCGATCTTGCCCGCGTGCGCTTCGTGGTGCCTGAGGGCGCGATCGGCCAGGCCCTGGCCACTGTGCTTGATGATGTCGACGCCGTCATCGACCTGTTGCCGCAGCCGCTGATGCGCGAGGCGGTAACGGCCGCGATTGCCACGCGCACGCCGCTGGTCACCACCAATTACGCCAAGTCGATCGCCGACCTGGCGCCGGCCGCCGAACAGGCCGGTGTCTCGATCATGACCGAATGCGGGCTCGACCCCGGCATCGACCTCGTGCTCTACGCGCGCGCCGCCAGGCAGTTCGACTCGATTTCTTCGATCGATTCCTATTGCGGCGGCATCCCCGAGCCGAAGGCGATGGCCAAGCCGCTGTGCTACAAGGTGAGCTGGAATTTCGACATGGTCCTGGTCAGCCAGAACCGCGACAGCGTGATGATCGAGGACGGGAACCGTGTCGCAGTGCCTGCCGGCCAGCAGCACGACAATCCGTTCATCCATGAAATCGAGGTTGCCGGCCTCGGCAGGCTCGAAGCCTTCCCCAATGGCGACGCGCTGCACTATGTCGAGATGCTGGACGCCGCAAAAGGGCTGCGCCGCTCCGGCCGCTACACACTGCGCTGGCCGGGATGGTCGGCCTTCTGGGCGCCGTTGAAGGAACTCGGTTTCCTCTCTGAGGACAAGGTGCCCGGCACCTCCAACAGCCCGCGCGAATTCCTTGGCCGGCTGCTCGGCCCGCAATTGCAATACGGCCCCGGCGAAAAGGATCTTTGCGTGATGCGCAATGTCTTTTCCGGCCTCGAAGGCGGCCGCGCCAAGACGGTGACGTCGGACCTGATCATCGAACGCGATCTCGTTTCCGGCCTGTTCGGCATGAGCCTCGGCGTCGGCTATCCCGCCAGCATCGTGGCGCAGATGCTGGCGAGGGGCGAGATCACCAGACCCGGCTTTTTGAACCCGCTGCTGGATGTGCCCGACATCAGGTTCTTCGATGAATTGGCCAGGCGTGGCATCACGGTTTCCGAGACGGTGGCACGGGACTGAGGCGAAAGATTTTCGAACGGTGGCTGCCGCCGGCAACGGCGCTGCCGCTCAAAAAGGAGCCCAAGGAGAACCGCGGGCACACATTAACGACAACAGGGAGGAATACCGAAATGAAGATTGCCAGACTTTTCATCGCCGGAAGACTTTTCATCGCCGGGCTTGCGCTCGCCGGGCTCACCGCTGCGGCCAGTGCGGGTACGCTCGACGACATCACCAAGCGCGGCGAATTGCGCGTCGCCGTGCAGACCCAGGGACCGCCCTTCTCGCTGGTCGGCGCCAATGGCGAACGCACCGGCAGTTCGGTCGAACTGGCCGAACTGATGGCCAAGGAAATGGGTGTGAAAATCACCTTCCTCGACTTCGACTGGGATGGTTTGATCCCGGCGCTGCTGTCGGGCAAGGCCGACCTGCTGGTCGCCGACATGACACCGACGCTGGCGCGCGGCATGAAGGTCGCGTTCACCACGCCTTACATGTACACGGGCAGCACCGTCTTCACCAAGGCCGACAGCAAGTTCAAGACCACCGAGGACTGCAAGGCCAAGGGCACCAAAATCGCCGTGCTGCTCGGCGCCACCGGCGAGAAGGAAGCCAAGAACGCCTTCCCCGATGCCGACATCAAGAGCTACAAGGGTGGCGGTCCGCTGCTACTTGACGCCGTCAACAACGGCCAGGCCGACTGCGGCGTCAACGACGTCTCGGCGGTCAAAGGCCAGTCGACCGCCTATCCGGCCGGCACCTTCACCATCATGCCGGACCTTCTGTCGAAGGAGCCGCTTGCCTTCGCCACCCGCTATGATGAGCCGGACCTGTTGATCTGGATGAACCTGTTCCTCAACCAGGTCACTATCGACGGCCGCCTGCAGAAGAACCTCGACTACTGGGTCAATTCCGACGCCTGGAAGAAGGATCACTAAGCAGCGATAAATCCAGGCGGTTTCGCGCGCATCTTAAACGCCGCGAAGCCGCCCGGAATTTCGTTTCATCTGTCGTTGCCTGCGCTCTGGGGATTTCACCCAACGATGCTCGAAAATTTCAGTTTCCGCACCATCGTCGAATACCTGCCGTTGTTCGGACAGGGCCTGGTCACGACCGTTTGGCTGTCGGCGCTGTCCTTTGTCGGCGCGCTCATCGTCGGCATCGTGCTGTGCGCCATGAATCTGCAGCGCGGCTGGCTGTTTCGCGCCCCGGCCAAGGCCTATATCGATGCGGTGCGTGCCACGCCCTTGCTGGCGCAGCTCTATTTTCTTTATTTCGGCCTGCCCCGGCTCGGCTTCGTTCTGCCGGAACTCGTCGTCGGCATCCTCGCGTTGTCGCTGAACAGCGGCGCCTATATCGCTGAAATCATTCGCGCCGGCATCCTGTCGATCCCGCGCGGCCAGGTCGAGGCCAGCGTCGCTTCGGGCATGACCTATGTCCAGCGCATGCGCCTTGTCGTCCTGCCGCAAGCCTTCAAGGTGACGATCCCGCCGCTGCTCGGGCAGGCGATCGTGCTGGTCAAGGATTCCGCCCTTTTGTCGCTGATCTCGGTTTCGGAACTGACACGCGCCGGTCAATTGCTCGCCTCCGACCGCTTCATGCCGGCGGAAGGCTTCCTCACCATCGCCGCCTTCTATCTGCTGCTCTATTACGGCCTGAAAGGACTGGCTGGGCTCTCCAGCCGCTGGCTCGGCACAGCGGGGGCGCGGACATGATCTGGCAACAACTGCAAAGCCTCGCCGGCTCCTATCCACTGGCCCTGCGCGGCCTCGGCATGACCGTGTTGCTGTCGCTGATCAGCCTGGTGCTCGGCACGCTGCTCGGCTTCGCCCTCGGCATCCTGCGCACCGGCGGCAACCGTCTGATCTCGGGCTTGATCGGCGCCTGGGTCGACCTGATCCGCGGCACGCCGTTCCTGGTGCAGATCTTCCTGATCTTCTTCATCCTGCCGGAGTTCGGCATCGAGCTCGACGCCTTCACCGCCGGCATCATCGCGCTGACCAATCTGGCTGCCTGCTTCATCTGCGAGATCGTCGTCGCCGGCATCCGCTCGGTGCCGACCGGCCAGGTCGAGGCGGCACTGGCGTCCGGCCTGTCGCGCTGGCAGCGCATGCGCCAGGTGGTGCTGCCGCAGGCCATGCGCATCGTGCTGCCGCCGCTGGTCGGGCAGTATGTGCTGCTGATCAAGGATTCTTCCGTCGTCTCGGCCATCGGCCTCACCGACCTCACCCGCGTCGGCTGGCTGGTGGTGCAGCGTGTGCCCAACGGCCTGCTGGTCTTCTTCCTTGTCGGCGCCGGCTATTTCATCGTCTGCTATCCGCTGATCATGCTGGCCCGCCGGCTGGAGCAGCGCATGGGCGCGGCGCATGGCGAGGTGCAGTTGTGACTTCCAACCCCAAAGGTCCAGAAAACATGACCAAAACGGGCCTTGCCAAAACCGGCATGATCGACTTTCGCGGCGTCAACAAATGGTTCGGCTCGCTCAATGTGCTCAAGGACATCACGCTCAGCGTCGAACCGCGCGAAGTGGTCGTCGTCTGCGGCCCGAGCGGCTCGGGCAAAAGCACTCTGATCCGCTGCGTCAACGGCCTGGAGGCGATCAAGAACGGCGACCTCGTCGTCGACGGCCAGCGCCTGGGCGACCCCGCCACCAACATGACTCAGCTGCGCACCGAGATCGGCTTCGTCTTCCAGTCGTTCAACCTCTACCCGCACAAAACCGCGCTCGAGAATGTGACGCTCGCTCCTATCCATGTCCGCAAGATCCCGCGCGCCGAAGCCGAAAAGGCCGGCCGCGAATTGCTGGCCAAGGTAGGCCTCGCCGACAAGGTCAATGCCTATCCAGCACAGCTCTCCGGCGGCCAGCAGCAGCGCGTGGCGATCGCGCGTTGCCTCGGCATGCGGCCCAAAATCATGCTGTTCGACGAGCCGACCTCGGCGCTCGATCCCGAGATGATTTCCGAAGTGCTCGACGTCATGGTCGCGGTCGCCGAGGAAGGCATGACCATGATGGTGGTGACGCACGAGATGGGCTTTGCCCGCAAGGTCGCCCAGCGCGTGGTGTTCATGGACGCCGGCGCCATCGTCGAAAGCGGCACGCCCGACGAGTTCTTCTCACACCCCAAGACCGACCGCAGCCGCGCTTTCCTGAGCAAGATTCTGCGGCACTAAAGGCGGGCGGTCAGGTCGCCTCTTCCGCGCTGCCGCCAATCGCAAACGCTGCCGGGCCACCGCGCCGCCTGAGCAGCGCGATGGCGAGGAAGGCGATGACCCCGCTCGCGGCGACGACCACCAGCACCCACAAGGAATTGGCGACCGATGTTCGTGTCATCATGAAGGCGAGCGCGAACGGCGCGAAGGCCGAGGTGAACTGACGGGCGGCGCTCGCCCATCCCAGCCGCGCGCCATAGCCTTCGCGGCCGAAGAGTTCGAGCGGCAAGGTGCCGCCGACGATGCTGGTGAGGCCGGAGCCGAGGCCGAACAGGAACACGAACACGAAGGCGCCGGGCAGCCATGGCGTGGTCAGCAACAGCGCACACAGCCCGGCCGTGAGCAGTGACGCGGCAATGACGGCAAGGTGCGTCTGCTGCAGCCGCCCGCCAAACAGCATGTTGATCAACCGGCTGGCGACCTGCGCCGGCCCGAACAGGGTCGAGACGAACAGGCCTGCGGTGCCGAGCCCAAGGGCCGCCGTCAGCGGCACCATGTGGATGAGGATCGCCGACAGCACGAAGCCCTCGGTGGCGAACCCCGCCAGCATCAGCAGGAATGCGGCCCGGCCGCGCCGCGCATCGAGCGGCATTCCCGCTTCATCGGGAGCGGAACCGCGCTCATGCGGCGTGACCGTTGCGTGGCGACGCGACAGGCGCATCAGCCAGGCGTGGATCGGCAGGCATAGGCCGAGATTGAGAGCGGCGAACAAAAGGTAGACCTCGCGCCATGTGAGATGCGCATGCAGCGCCGAGGTCAGCGGCCAGAACAGGGTAGAGGCAAACCCGGCGATCAGCGTCAGATGGGTGATGCTGCGTTGCGGCCGGGGAACCCCGACCTGCACGATCGCCACGAAGGCAGCGCTGTAGAGGACGAAGCTGGAGGCCAGTTCCATCGCCAGCAATCCCAGAACGAAGCTCACGCGGCCGGGTGCGACGGCGCACAGCGCCAGCGCCACAGCCGCCGCGACCGAGCCGACGGTCATGATGCGACCGGCGCCGAAGCGGTCGGCCCACCGCCCGGCAGTCGGCGCGAACAGGCTGCCGGCAAACAGCGAGGCCGACAGGGCTGCGAATACCCAGCCTTCCGTGAGCCCGAACTCGCGTGCCATTGCCGGCGCCAGCATCGAGAAGCTGTAATAGAGCGTGCCGTAGCCGATGATCTGGGTCAGCCCAAGCGCCCAGATCGCCTTGCGCAGGACGGACCGGTCAGGCATCGATGCCGGCCGATACGGCTCTTCTCGGCTCGGCATCGGTTGCGCAGCCGCAACCCGACGCGCCCGTTGCCTTGGCGGCCGCATCCCTGACGCAGCAGGCATCGACAGCGGCGGGAGCAGGCCCGCCACAGCAGCCGGCGCTTTCCGATACCGTCGCGACACCGACGGCGCTGCACACGCCGGTCTCCGGCAGCATCAGCCGCACCTCGCGGGCCGCGGCATGGTCTCCGGCAATATCGGCCACCACCGAGCGGACCTGCTCGTAGCCGGTCGCCATCAGGAAGGTCGGGGCACGGCCGTAGGATTTCGAGCCGACGATGGTGAAACCGGGTTCGGGATGCGCGAGTTCCGCAATGCCATGCGCGGGAACCGTGCCGCATGAGTGGAAGTTCGGATCGATCAGCGGCGCCAGTGCCGGCGGCGCTTCGACGACGGGATCGAGCGCGATGCGGATTTCGCCGAGGAACGACAGGTCTGGCCTGAAGCCGGTGGTGACGACGATGCGGTCCACGGCCATGCTGAACGGCTTGCCGGCGAGGTGGGCGTCGACGGCAAGCTTCTCGCCTTGCGTCTCGATGCGGTCGACGGCGAAGCCCGTCAGCATGTTCAGCCTGCCGTCCGCCATCGCCTGCCTTGCGGCCAGCCCAAGCGCACCACGTTCCGGCAACTGGTCGTTCAGCCCGCCGCCGAGCAATCTCTCGATGTTGGCGTGCCGCAGCGCCCAGAAGATTTCGGTGCCAGGCGCGCCATCCTGCAACTCCATCAGCGCCAGCGCGACGTTGATGGCCGAGTGCCCGCCGCCGATGACCAGGATGCGCTTGCCCGCATAGTCTTCTCTCGCCTTGCCGACCACGTCGGGAATGCCATAGGCGATGCGTGCCGACGCCTTGCCTTCGCCGGCAACCGGCAGCCCGTCGATGCCGATCGGGTTTGGCCGCCACCATGTTCCGGATGCGTCGATGACGGCGCGTGCGAGAAAGCGGTGCTCACCGCCGCCATCGCGGTAGCGGATGACGAAGGGCGCGTCCTTGCGGCCCTCATTGGCGACCTTGTCATGCCCCTGACGGGTGATCGCGGTGACCTCGGCGCCGAGCTTCAGATTGGCGGCGATCGCCGGAAGCCGGCCAAGCGGCGCCAGATAGTCGCGCACGATCTCGCCGCCGGTCGGCAGGCCCTGGCTGTCCGGCGCCGTCCAGCCGGAGCGGTCGAGCAGCGCCCGCGCCGCCGCGTCGATGTTGTATTCCCAAGGCGAGAACACCCGCACATGGCCCCATTCGAGCAGTGCGGCCCCAACACTTTCGCCGCGCTCCAGGATGAGTGGACGGATGCCGCGCTCGACCAGATGCGCCGCGGCGGCAAGGCCGACCGGGCCGGCGCCAATTACCGCGACGGGAAGGTTTGCCATCATGTCCATAGATTCGATCCTTCCGGTATGTTCGAATTATAAGCGCAAAAAAATCAGGCCAGTGCTTTGCCGACGGCGGGCGCGCAGACAGCATCCGCGCAGCACTCGTCGGCGAGATAGCCGATCAGCGCATTCATGCCGGGATAGTTGGCGCGGCAGATCAGCGTCGTCGCTTGCCGTTCCTGCGTGACAAGCCCGGTATCGACCAGCCGTTTGAGGTGATGCGACAGCGTGGAGGACGGAATGTCGAGCCTGCCCTGGACGCTGCCGACGGCAAGCCCGTCATCACCGGCCCGCACCAGGATGCGATAGAGCTGAAGCCGCGTCGGATTGCCGAGCGCTTCAAGCTGCGCGGCTGCTTTTTCGAGTTTCATGGAAATAAGCTACGCGGCACTTTTCGCGCCGTCAACCCAATTTCGAAAATTATGGAAATAGCATCAGCCGGCGCGCTTGCCCGAGGCGTAAATGACCACCTCGCCATCCTCCTTGGTGAACGCGCCGATCTCCGGGTTGGGCAGGATGTCCAGCACCTTTTCCGACGGCCGCGCCAGCACGACGCCGAGCGGACTGACCACGATCGGCCGGTTGATCAGGATCGGATGTGCCAGCATGAAATCGAGGATCTGCTGGTCGGACCATTTCGGGTCGGCAAGGCCGAGTTCGGCATAGGGTGTGCCCTTCTCGCGCAGCAGGTCGCGCGGTGTGATGCCCATCGCCGCGATCAGTTCGACCAACCTTTCGCGCGATGGCGGCGTCTTCAGATATTCGATCACCTCCGGCTCCTCGCCCGACTGGCGGATCATGGCCAACGTGTTGCGCGACGTGCCGCAATCGGGATTGTGGTAGATGGTGATGGTCATTTCGAGGTCCTCTCAGCCGACATGGTATTCCGGACGGCGCCGCCCATCTCGTACCAGCCCTTGCTGCGGTTCACGATCCACACCACCGACAGCATGACCGGAACCTCGATGAGCACCCCGACCACAGTGGCAAGGGCCGCGCCAGAATTCAGCCCGAACAGCGCGATCGCGGCGGCCACCGCCAGCTCGAAGAAGTTCGACGCGCCGATCAGCGCCGATGGCCCAGCCACGCAGTGCCGTTCGCCGCTGAGGCGGTTGAGCAGATAGGCAAGACCGGAATTGAAATAGACCTGGATCAGGATCGGCACCGCCAGCAGCACGATCACCAATGGTTGCGCGATGATCTGCTCGCCCTGGAAGCCGAACAGCAGCACCAGTGTCGCCAGCAAGGCAACCAGCGACAGGGGCTGCAGCGTGGCAAGCAGGGCCTCAAGCCCGGCCTGTCCCCTCGCTGCCAGCAGCCGGCCACGAACCAGTTGCGCGACGATCACCGGCGCGACGATGTAGAGTGCGACCGACAGCATCAGCGTGCCCCATGGCACGGTGATCGCCGACAGGCCGAGCAGCAGGCCGACGATTGGCGCGAAGGCGACGATCATGATAGCGTCGTTGAGCGCCACCTGCGACAGCGTGAAATTCGGCTCGCCGCGCGTCAGGTTCGACCAGACGAAAACCATCGCCGTGCAGGGCGCCGCGGCAAGGATGATCAGCCCGGCAATGTAGGAATCGATCTGCACGGCGGGCAGCCACGGCCGGAACAACCAGCCGATGAACAGCCAGCCCAGCAGCGCCATCGAGAACGGCTTCACCGCCCAGTTGATGAACAGCGTCACGCCGATGCCGCGCCAATAGGTGCCGACCTTGGCCAGCGAGGCGAAATCGACGCGCAAGAGCATCGGCACGATCATCAGCCAGATCAGTACGGCGACAGGAATGTTGACCCTGGCGATCTCGGCCAACGCGATGGCGCCGAACACGCCCGGCAGCAGATGGCCAAGCGCGATGCCCGCGACGATGCACAGTGCCACCCACACCGTCAGATATTTCTCGACGAAGCCGATGCCGGGCCGCACCGCCTCAGCTGCGTTCAGAGCATGATCGGTCATGATGGCTTCCTTGTTCGAACGGCGCGCGGCGGACAGTCACAAGCCCCTCAGCAGTCACAGGTCACGGCATTGATGACCGGGCGGCAGAGCTCCGGCGCGCCATTGCAGCAATCTTCCATCAGATAGGCCAGCAGGTCGCGCAAGCCGGTCATGTCGGCGACATAGCGCACGGTCCTTCCGTCGCGTTCGGGACGGATCAGCCCGGCATGGGCGAGCACCTTCAGATGCGCCGACATGGTGTTCTGGACCGTGTCCAGCCTCGTTGCGATCTCGCCGGCTGGAATGCCTTCCGGGCCGGCACGCACGAGCAGCCGGAAGACATCCAGCCGCGTCTCCTGGCCAAGTGCGGCCAGCGCGTTCAAAGTACCCTTCCTATTCATATATCCGAATCCTTGGATTTATGGATTCGTGAATACCGACTCCCCCACGATCTGTAAAGGGTCCGCCCACCATCACGTGACGGCCAGCACCTTTCCCGTATCGTGCTGGCGCACGAAGTCGACGCGGGCGCCGTCCCAGTGGTAGCTGTAGTGGCGGCCCTGCACTGGAATGGCAATGACATCGGGCCAGAAGATGCCGATGCAGCCGCCGCCCGGCATGCGCACGCTGTTCCACACCAGCCCGTCGCTGCCGGCTGCCCGCAGCGCCCGCCCTTCCTCCTGCGAGGCGGAATAGTCGTCCGGGTCGAGCACGCCGGGCACGGCGTTGACGTCATCGAGGTCGCGGTCGACGTTGCCGATCAGCACGCGGAAATCCGCCGTCCAGCCCGGCCCTTCGTTTGTGGCGCGCATGAATTTCTGATGGTGGTGGATGGTCTCGGCAAGCGCGACGTCCTCGCTGTCGCCGGCATAGTAGATGCCGTAGCTGCCATCCGAGAAGCGTCCCGGCCGCAGCGTCGAACAGTGCACGAAAGGCGCCATCACGAAGCTGGCGCCGGGGCCGGAAACCCGCCTTGCGGCCGAAACCTTGCCGAGATCGCCAATCTCGAACCTTATGCGCGGGTTGGTCTTCGCCTCGACGGCGGCCAGCGCCTCCCAGTCGCGCGGGTCGGCAATGTCTTCGAACAGGTCGATCGGTGGGTGGATGGAACGGATGATGCGGAAGGTCTGGTGCCAGTCGACGCGGCGACGGACCGCAAGCCCACTCACCATGCACCACGCTCCGCATCGAGCCATTCGCGCATCGCCGAGAGATCGGAGATTTCGCCGCGCAGCATCAGGTCGAGCGCCGACTGGCCGCCAAAGGTGGCATTGGGCTTGCGGATCCAGGCATAGCCGCGCGCCGGCTCCGTGAAAAGGTAACGCAGGCCCTTATGGATGCCCATCAGGTGCGCCATGCGGGTGCGCAGGTCGCGGTCGATCCTGCCGATGCCACCTTCCTTCGCCCCAGTCTTCCAGCGTGCCCAGGTGCGCGCCGACATACCGCCAAGCAGGATGCAGGCCTCCAGGTCGGTGAGGTTCCAGGCCTTGAACAGATTGACCGTGGTGCGCGCCAGCGCGCCCGCTTCTTCATCCGAGATAGCGGCTCCGAACGTGGCCGGCGTGGTGACGATGGACTGAAGCTGCATTGCGTTCACCTTGCTGATTGGCAGATATATAGCATGTATTTGCCAATTGGCAAGAATGCGGGAGATGGCAAGGCTTGGCTGCAAAATGAAAGGGCGCGGCCCACACCGCAGGCCGCGCCCTTTATTGCATCACACTGTACGGTGCCTACTCCGCCGCCTCATATCCCGCGATGCCCTTGATCTCGAGGAAATCCTCAAGTCCGTATTCGGCATATTCGCGGCCATTGCCCGACTGCTTGTAGCCGCCGAACGGCAGGCCGGCGTCCCACTGGGGATAGTTGATGTAGACATTGCCGGTGCGCATGCGCGTCGCGACTTCGCGCGCCTTCTTCATGTCCTTGGCCTGGATGTAGGAGGCGAGGCCATAGACGGTGTTGTTGGCGGTCTCGACCACCTCGTCGACGCTGTCATAGGGCATGATCGCCAGTACCGGCCCAAAGATCTCCTCGCGCGCGATGCGCATGTCGTGGGTAACGTCGGCGAACACTGTCGGCCTGACATAGTAGCCGCGGTTGAGTTCGGCCGGACGGCCGGGGCCGCCGGCGACCAACGTCGCACCCTCGTCGATGCCGGCCTGGATCAGGTCCTGGATCTTGTCGAACTGAACTTGGCTGACGACCGGGCCGAGCTTGGTGCCGGCAGCATCGGCCGGACCGACGGTGAATTTTTCCGCCGCAACCTTGGCATAGCCGGCCGCCTCGTCATGGCGCTCGCGCGGCACGAACATGCGCGTTGGCGCGTTGCAGGACTGGCCGCTGTTGCTGAAGCAACCGGCCACGCCCTTGCTGACCGCGCTTGCGAGGTCGACGTCGGGGAACAGAATGTTGGCCGACTTGCCACCAAGCTCCTGATGCACGCGCTTGACCGTGTCGGCGGCGGCCTTGGCCACCAGGATGCCGGCGCGGGTCGAACCGGTGAACGACATCATGTCGATGTCAGGATGGCTGGACAACGCCTGGCCGACGCCCGGTCCGTCGCCATTGACGAGGTTGAAGACGCCCTTCGGCACGCCGGCCTCGTCGAGGATCTCGGCGAAGATGATGGCGTCGAGCGGCGCGATCTCGGATGGCTTGAGCACCATGGTGCAGCCGGCGGCGAGCGCCGAACCCACCTTGCAGGTGATCTGGTTGAGCGGCCAGTTCCACGGCGTGATCAGCCCGACGACACCGATCGGCTCCTTGACCACGAGATGATTGCCCTTCACGTGGCGGAATTCGAAAGCCTTCAGCGTCTCGGCCATTTTGGTCAGATGCGCCAGCCCAATGCCGACCTGGCTGTCCAACGCCATCTGGCGCGGCGCGCCCATCTCGCGCGACACGGCAACCGCAAGATCGCCACTGCGCTTCTTGTAGACCGCGATGATGCGATTCAACAGGTCGAGCCGCTCGCTAACTTCGGTGAAACCAAAGCTGTTGAAGGCGCGCTTGGCGGCAGCCACCGCCTTGTCGACATCGGCCTTTGAGCCGAGCGAAATCTGCGCAAAAGCGTCCTCATTCGAGGGATCGATGACGTCCAATGTGTTGGGCACAACAGGATCGACCCACGCGCCATCGATGTAGAACTGCAGATTGTGTGACATGGTTTTCTCCTTGGCCGCATGGTCGCGCCGGGCCGTCATATCTGGCTGGAGATAACGATGCACAAACGCCGCTGTCAAACACAACCCCCGAAGTGGTTGAGCCAGTGCGGCAGTGATTGAGCCAGAGCGGTTGGGCAGCAACCGGCTTGGTGAGGATGGACTACAGCAAGGTATGCCCGGCCTCGACCAGAAACCGCCTCGCCGCGGCCTGATCCGTGGCTTTCACCAGGAGATGGTCGCCATCGAAAGTGGACACCACGAAGATGCCCAACCCGTTTTCCGACAACGGCCTGATGACCGACAGCACGATACCGGTTTCGTCGAAGGCGAACGGGCCCAGGAGCTTGAGGGCCACCCAGTCGATATCCTGCTTGACGGCATGCGGCACGCGGTCCTGCAGGCAAACGATCGAAAGCTCGTCGTCGGTCCTTGTGATGCTGACGAAGCCTGGTCCGTCCGCCCAACCGGGAATGGTTTCGCCCGCCGCCAGCCGGGAAACCGCGTAAGACCCCGGGAGTTGCTTAAGCCTGACCTTGGCAGCCATTATCGAAATCCTTCCTCAGATCGCCGGTGATCCCGCTAGCCTCTTGCTCATATAGACCGTCATGCCGCCCATGAACGGCTCGTCCCGATCCACGATATAGCCCTGCCTCTTGTAGAGCGATACGTTCGCCTCGAACGCGCCATTGGTCAGCAGGCGAAGCTCGTCGCGGCCCGACTCGATCGCCTTGCGCTCGGCCCACTCCAGCAACAGCCGGCCAATCCCCCTGCCCTGCGCATCCGGTGCGACACAGACATTCTCGATCCACAGGTGATCCTCGGCCAGCATGGTTTCAATCAGTCCCACGATCCGATCATCCTCGACGGCGAGATCGAACGGATGCTCGGCAACAGCCTTCTCGTAGTCGGCGCGCATCGGCAGAGGCTCGCGGCCGATCACCGCTACCCATTTGGCATAGGCGGCGCGCACGATATCCCGGATCGCGGCGGCGTCAGCGGGCGCGGCCGGCCGAAGCCGGATGGAAGAATTGTTTGTCATCAAACTGCTCCAGACATGAAAAATCCCGCCGGCGGTTTCGCGGGCGGGGCTGGAAACGAAAGAACCGGGTCTATCCTGCCGGTCTTTGTCGTCGCGCAGTCAGCTTGCCGCTCCGCACTGTGCAGGGGCGACGTCGCTTGGTGTTGGCAGGCGCGAAAACGAACATGGCGCCAAGTTGGAACAGGAAGCGCGGCGATGTCAAGGCGACCGCTCGATCGACAGTGTCTCGCATGGCGACAAGATCCTGGTCCTCGCGCCGCAGGGCATAGAATCGCTATATGCTTTGTGCCAACGGCAGCTAATCGATGGGCGAACTATGACCGGGACGCTGAACAAAGCGGTGCGGATGGTGGCCATCCTGAACCTGGCCTATTTCGGGATCGAATTTGCCGTAGCCGTTTGGATCGGATCGGTATCGCTGTTCGCGGACAGCATCGATTTTCTGGAGGACGCATCCGTCAATCTCCTGATCATGGTCGCGTTGGGCTGGACCGTCCGCAATCGAGCGCGGCTCGGAATGGCGCTGGCCGGGATACTTCTGATCCCCGCTTTGGCGACCCTTTGGACAGCCTGGGAGAAATTCAACATTCCAATTCCGCCAGCTCCCGTTCCGCTAACGCTCACAGCGGCTGGCGCGATGCTCGTCAACCTGTCGTGCGCGCTCATGCTCGCTCGCTATCGCCATCACAGCGGCAGCCTCACCCGCGCCGCCTTCCTGTCGGCGCGCAACGACGTCCTGGCCAATGCGGCAATCATTGCCGCCGGCCTGGTCACGGCATTTGTGTGGAATTCGGCTTGGCCAGATATTGTCATTGGGCTGGCAATCGCCATCATGAATGCCGATGCTGCCCGCGAGGTTTTCACGGCCGCAAGACGCGAGTTCGCAGAAGGCCAAATTTCAAACTGAAACGCTGCCACCCGATCCGCGCACGATCCCCTCAACTCCTGCGCCGTCGGCCGGAATGGCTACCCGGTCGTCGAGTGCCCTCAGCCTGCGCCTGGCTCTAGCGATCGATCCTTGCTTCCTGTTGCGGAGAATAGCGCGCTCCCTGTACGGCGATCGCCGAGACCGCGTCCTCGATGTCGGCAAGATCGTTCGCCGTCAGCGCGACAGTGACCGATCCGATGTTCTCTTCGAGGCGATTGAGCTTGGTGGTGCCGGGGATCGGAACGATCCAGGGCTGTATCTGCCAAGCGCGGGAGCGATATCGGAGAATGGGCTTTTCAGCCTTGGAACATCGGTCATGGTGGTCTCCTTCGTAGAGTTCGGGCGTTGAACTCGGCGCCACGCGCCGATACCTGGTCAAATCCCGTATTGTTCGTCGCTGACATGCTCCAACCAGTCGACGACCTTGCCGTCGAGCGCTTCGGCGATAGCGATGTGGCTCATCGCCGTGGTCGGCGCGGCGCCATGCCAATGCTTCTCTCCGGGCGCGAACCAGACGATGTCGCCGGGCTGGATCGATTCGATCGGGCCGCCCTCGCGCTGCGCCAAGCCGGCGCCCGAGAGGACGATCAGCGTCTGGCCGAGCGGATGCGTGTGCCAGGCGGTGCGCGCGCCGGGCTCGAAAGTCACGGTGGCGCCGCCGACCCGGGCGGGCTCGCTGCCCTTGAACGGCGCGTCGATGCGCACCACACCGGTGAAATAGTCGGCCGATCCCTTGGCCGAGGCCTGAGAGCCGTTTCGCGTGATGTCCATGGTTTTGTCCCTTCCTGGCAACAGCCATGACACGACCGCCCGGCTTTAGAGACGGCCGGAGGTGCCCGGTGTGATAACGCCTATCTAGGGTCTGCGATTGGTGCCGATTAGGTGCTATATCCAGCATGATCTTATGAAGGGGGCTCATGAATGCCACGTGACAACCTGAATGAGCTAACCGCCTTCCTCGCTGTGGCGCGCGAGGAAAGCTTCACCAGGGCGGCGGCCAAGCTCGGGGTTTCCCAATCGGCGCTCAGCCACACGGTGCGGGCGCTGGAGGAGCGGCTGGGTGTACGGCTCCTGACCCGCACCACGCGCAGCGTGTCGCCCACCGAAGCCGGGGAGCGGCTGCTTCGCACCGTCGGGCCGCGGCTGGACGAGATCGAGACCGAGCTCATTGCCTTGAGCGCATTGCGGGAAAAACCCGCCGGCACCATCCGCATCAGCGCCGGTGAGCACGCCGCCGATGCGGTCCTGTGGCCGGCGATCGCCCCGCTGCTGCCCGACTATCCCGACATCAAGGTCGAGATCATCGTCGACTATGGACTGACCGACATCGTCGCCGAGCGCTTCGACGCCGGCGTGCGGCTGGGCGAACAGGTGGCGCGCGACATGATCGCGGTGCGCATCGGCCCCGACATGCGCATGGCGGTGGTCGGCTCGCCAACCTATTTCGCTACCCGACCAAAGCCGCGCACGCCGCAGGACCTGACCACCCACAATTGCATCAATCTGCGGCTGCCCACCTATGACGGGCTCTATGCCTGGGAGTTCGAGAAGGCCGGACGCGAGCTGAAGGTTCGGGTCGAAGGCCAGCTTGTGTTCAACACGGCCGCGCTGCGCATGAACGCGGTGCTCGCCGGCCTCGGCCTTGCCTATCTGCCTGAGGAGCAGGTGACGGCCCATCTGGCCAACGGCCGGCTGGTGCGTGTGCTCGCCGACTGGTGCGGGCCCTTCCCCGGCTACCATCTCTATTACCCCAGCCGCCGGCAAGCCACGCCGGCCTTCTCGCTGCTGGTCGAAGCGCTGCGCTACCGGGGCAAGGAGTAAGTCGGTGAGCAGCTTCCACCCGGCTTTGACTCGCCGCCGCCTGCGGTGACTATCCCCGGAAATGGTCGCGGAACCATTTCCGCGGCACCGCGTTCACTGCGGTTAACTGGAACTCCTATACGTGGCGCAAGTGACGAAAACCTCGAGCTCGACCTTTGATCTGCCCCACCAAATCCTCGATAATCTTCCCGTAGCAATCTACACCACCGACACCGAAGGCAAGATCACCTATTTCAATCGGGCCGCGGCAGATTTCGCTGGGCGCGAACCCGAGCTCGGAAAAGACCAATGGTGTGTGACGCACAAGCTGTTCACGACCGACGGTGAAGTGTTGCCGCATGACCAATGCCCGATGGCTGTCGCGCTAAAGGAGAACCGGCCGGTCAGAAACCAGTCGGCTATCTCCCAACGCCCGGACGGCACGCGTGTGCCGTTCCTTCCCTATCCCACGCCGCTTCATGACGAGCAGGGCAGACTGGTCGGCGCCGTCAATATGCTGTTCGATCTCACTGACCGCCATCATGCCGACGAGGCCAGGCATCATCTGTCAGCCATCGTGGAGTCTTCCTTCGATGCCATCGTCAGCAAGGATTTGAACGGAGTCATCAGGAGCTGGAACTCAGCCGCCCAACGTCTGTTCGGTTACACCGCCGACGAAGCAATCGGAAGGTCGGTAACTATGCTGATACCGGACGACCATTTGGACGAAGAGCCGCGCATATTGGAGCGCATCCGCAAAGGCGAGCAGGTCGAGACCTACGAAACCATCCGCCGCCGCAAGGACGGCAGCCTTGTGCCCGTATCCCTGACAATCTCGCCGGTGCGCAACGCCGTCGGGCAGATCGTCGGCGCCTCGAAGATCGCCCGCGACATATCAGTAGCCAAGGAGAACGAATATCGCATCCGCATGCTGATGCGCGAGGTCAACCACCGGGTCAAGAACCAGTATTCCGTCATCATCTCGATGATCCGGGAGACCAGCAAGCGGTCATCGACGCCGGCCCAGTTCGAACGTCAGGTGCGCGAGCGCATCATGGCGTTGTCGCTCTCGCATGACCTTCTGGTTTCCGGCGACTGGAAGGGCGCCACGATCTTCGAACTGCTGCTTGCGCAGGCCAAACCGTTCGGCAACGAGGAGCGGATCTCAATGTCGGGCCCTTCCCTGACGCTGAGCCCCAATGCCGTCCAGTACCTCGGCATAGCGTTTCATGAACTCGCGACCAATTCCGCTAAATACGGCGTCCTTTCGGCCGCAGAGGGAACGATAACGGTGCAATGGAAGGTAACCGGACTGGTCGGCCAGAAACAGTTCCAGCTGATCTGGAAAGAGAGAGATGGTCCTGAAGTACAGACGATCGGCCATGGTGGTTTCGGCAGCGTGGTGCTGCGGCGCGTCGCTCCAGCCGCGGTGAGCGGCACCGGTGTTCTCGAGCATGATAGCCACGGTGTCACCTGGACGCTGCAAGCACCGTTGACCCAACTTGAGGCCTCGGTTGACAGCGAGCACGTTGATCAGCGTGCATTGGACCAGGTGATGAGCGGACACGAATTCGGAATTGTTCCCTGAACTTGGGCACTGGCAACAGGACTACGGCCCGCTATGTGTTGCTTTTATTGTACGTCCTGGCCTTCAGCCCTGTCGCAATATGGCGGGCATCAGCACCGGAGCCATCGCCGTGACCGTGACCGACCTCTATCGAGGCTACATCGCCTGCCTCAACAATCAGGACTGGCAGAAGCTGCATCGCTTCGTTCATGACGAGGTGCACTACAATGGCGACCGCGTCGGACTGTCGGGTTACCAGGACATGCTGGAGCGCGATTTTCGGGAAATCCCAGACCTCTATTTCGATATCCAGTTGCTGATCGCCGAACCGCCGTTCCTAGCCAGCCGGCTTCAGTTCAACTGCACGCCGAAGGGAACCTTCTTCGGGCTCCCTATAAACGGCAGGAAGGTGTCCTTCAGCGAGAACGTCTTCTATGAATTCCTCGACGACCGAATCAGGAACGTCTGGTCGGTGATCGACAAGGCCGCGATCGAGGCGCAGCTTTAATCCAGGTCGCCCAGAAAGCGACGTCTGCGCGGCAGCGTCCGTGGATCGTTCGTAAAAATCGATCATTCTAACGAAAATAATTCGTTGGAAAGATTGGTTTAGGAATGGCATTCTCCCGGCATACTCGCCTGGAGCATTGCATTGTCTTCCGTTTCCCACTTCGCGAACGATATTCCAAAAAGCGCGTTTCCTGCCGATGTCGCGCAAGGGCGAAAATCCCTTAGCTGGAATGGCATCGTCCCCGGCATCGTGCTGGTCACGATGATCACTGCCGTCGCCTTCTCGGCGCGCAATGTTTCCGGCTTCGCGCTGTTCAGTCCAATGATCCTCGCCGTCGTCGCCGGCATGATCTACTCCAACGTGCTCGGCACGCCCGTGCACGCCAAAGCCGGTATCGCATTCTCGCAAAAGCGCCTGTTGCGCTTCGCCATCGTGCTGCTCGGCTTCCAGCTGACGCTCGGCCAGGTGGTCTCGATCGGCGCTGGCGGCGTCGGCATTGTCGCGGCGACGCTTGGCGCCACCTTCGTTTTCACCATCACGCTTGGCCGGCTGATCGGCGTCGACGCCAAGCTGGCGCAGTTGATCGCCGCCGGCACCTCGATCTGCGGCGCTTCGGCCATCGTCGCCACCAACATCGTCACCGATGCGCGCGACGAGGACGTCACCTACGCCGTCGCCTCGATCACCTTGTTCGGCACCGTCGCCATGCTCGGCTTCCCGCTCATGGCGCCCATGCTCGGCCTCGACCAGCACGCTTTCGGCCTGTGGGCCGGCGCCTCGATCCACGAGGTGGCGCAAGTCATCGGCGCCGGCTTTCAGAACGGCACCCAGTCCGGCGAGATCGCCACCGTCGCCAAGCTGACCCGCGTCGCCATGCTGGCGCCGACGGTCGTCGCGCTCGGCCTGATGGCGCGCGGCAGGAGCAGCAGTGAGGTGGCGGCGCGGCCGCCCATGCCGTGGTTCGTCGCCGCCTTCGTCGCTGTCGTGGCGTTGAACAGCTTGGTCACGGTGCCCATCGAGGTGAAATCGGCAATGGCGCTCGCCACCACCATCATGCTGACCATGGGCCTGGCCGCCATGGGCCTGCAGGCCGACATCTCTCAGTTGCGCTCGCGCGGCCTGCGCCCGCTGGCGCTCGCCTTCTCGGCCTTCCTGTTCATCGGCTGCTTCAGCCTGATGCTGGTGAAGTTCGCCTGAGCTTGATCGCCGGCACGCAGACGGCACAAGCGAGTTTGGGAATCAAATCACATCGGCTACGGTCTGCCGCGCATCACCACGCGAGCCCGCACCCGATCCATGCCGTTTGTTCCCTTACCCTTCGTCGTCGCCCTGTCGCTGTTCATCCTGCTTTGGGTCGTCGCCAGCCGCCAGGATGAGGCAGCACCGAACCTGCCGTTTCTCGCCCTGATCCTTGTTGCAGCGTTGCAATCGGTGCTCACCGGACTGCGCTGGGGCTATGGCATCAGCGAAGTCGGCTATATCGCCCCCGTATCCGCCGCGATCATGCCGTCTCTGCTCTACGCCGGCGTATCGAGCCTGGTTCGCACCAGCGACCGCCGGTGGCCGGCCCTGCTGGGGCTCCACGCGACACCCGCGGTCATCATCATCATGCTGATAATCTTTTGGCGCGAGGCGATCGACGTGGCGCTGACATCAATCGATTTCACCTACGCCGCCGCCATTCTCTGGCTGCTTCGCTCCGGCGCCGACGGGCTTCGCCTTGCGCCCTTCGACGGCGCGGTCCCGGTCTACAGGGCCATCCTTTTCGCGGCAGCTACGCTGTGCCTGTCGGGAGCCGTCGACATGCTGGTGTCCTTCGATCTGGCGTCGGGACATGGCGCTCGCGCGGCAACCGTGATCGGCATCGGCAATCTTTTCATGCTCGTCATTGTCGGCGTGGCGGCGGCTGCGGCCAGCCAAAGCCATGTCCCGCTCAATGCCGCCGAGCCCGTCGAGAGTCCGTCCCCACCCGACGCCGGCGAGAACGCCGATGCGATCGCCAGGGTCAACGAGTTGATGCAGGAGAAAAAACTATATCGCGACGCCAATCTCAACCTCAACCGGCTTGCCCGCCGCGCCGGAATTCCAGCACGGCAGATCTCAATGGCGATCAACCGGGCCACGGCCAGGAACGTCTCGCAATATGTCAACGGACACCGCATCACCGAGGCCTGCCGGCTGCTGAGCGAGACCGATCAGTCCGTGACGGAGATCATGTTTGCGGTCGGCTTCCAGACCAAGTCGAACTTCAACCGCGAATTCCGCCGCGTCACCGATATGACCCCGCTCGCCTGGCGGGACCGGAACGCGCCTGACGCGGCGCCCTCGCTTGCGAACCGGCGGGCGGCTGAAATCGGCAGCGCCGTTCCGCACTGAACGGTACTCAATCGCGATAAAGCACGTCCTTGATCGCGATCAAGGTCGCGGACCTCGCTCCGATCCGCTGACATCGGGTCGCTAACACTGCAATCGAACATGACCGCCAGCTTGCCCGGACGCTGTAGCCTCCGGCCTTGCCACCTATAGGGCGCGTTCGACAACGGAGATTTCAATGAAATTCTGGACTATGCTCTGCGCCGTCGCTGTTTCCACGGCGCTCATCCAACACCCCGCAGACGCCGGCGACAATGTCGGCGTTCGTCAGTTGCCTGCCCCATCCAAGGAGCGCGGCATCGATCTCGATGTGACGGTCTGGTATCCCGCGCAACCGGGCGGCGAGATGGTTATATCAGGCGACACCGCGCTTTTCGCCGGAACGGCCGCCATGCGCGATGCGCCTATCGCTGGCGGAAAATTTCCGCTTATCCTGCTTTCGCATGGCGCTGGCCTGGCGGGAACTCCACACGCCCTGAGCTGGATTGCAACGCCTCTGGCCAGGCAGGGATTCGTCGTCGCCGCTCCCACACACCCGGGAAATACGGGGAAAAACAGATCCGCCGCCGAGACGATGAAACTCTGGTTGCGGCCCGCCGATCTCACGGCTGCCCTGACCGCGACGGCGAAGGACGCTTTCTTCGCAGGGCACCTCGAACAAGGCAAAGTAGGCGTCCTCGGTCTTTCCATGGGCGGCAACACGGCGCTGGCGATAGCCGGTGCCCGCATCGATCCGAAATTGCTGGCGGCCTATTGCGATACGGACCTGCTCAATGCCTCGCTCTGCGACTGGGTCAGGCAAAGCGGCGTCGATCTTCACGCCATGGATTTGCAGGCCGCCGGTCGGGACAACCGGGATGAGCGCATTCATTTCGCCATGGCGATCGATCCTGCCCCATCCGATGTCTTCGATGTCAAAAGCTTTGCCGGTATCAAAATTCCGGTCGCTATCGTCAATCTTGGCCGACCAGGAAAGATTCCCGTGACCGCCGACGCATCCGAGATCGCAAAAGCAATTTCAAAGGCGAGCTATGCGACGATCGCGGATGCGAGCCACTACAGCATGTTCGGCGAATGTAAGCCCGGCGCTGCCGGCATCATTGCGGCCGAACAGATCGGCGACCCGGTTTGCGATGACGGTGGAGCACGATCGCGCGGTGATATTCACGCGCAACTGATCGACATGACGATTGCAGCTTTCAATCGCGCGCTGAAGACCGAGCCGTAGGACGCAGCTCAGTCCTCGAACGAACTCGCCGCGGCATAGATCGCCGCCAGCGTCTCGATGCCGGCCTGGTCGGCCTTGTCGAAGCGGCCGGGCAGCGGGCTGTCGAGATCGAGCACGCCGAAGACGCCTTCATCGTCCTCGAGCAGCACCACCAGTTCCGAGCGCGAATCGGCATCGCAGGCGATGTGGCCGGGAAAATCATGCACGTCCTTGATCAGCATCGAGGTGCCGAGTTCGACCGCCGTTCCGCACACGCCCTTGCCGACGGCGATGCGCACACAGGCCGGCTTGCCCTGGAACGGCCCGAGCACCATTTCCTCGTCCGACTGCAGGAAATAGAAACCGGCCCAGTTGAGGTCCGGCACCATCTGGAAGATGAGTGCTGCGGTGTTGGCGGCGTTGGCGATCGAATCGCGCTCACCCTCGAGCAGCGCCTTCAATTGGGTGGCGAGGTCGCGGTAGAACGTGGGCTTGTCTGAGGTGTCGATGGCCTTGGCCGCAAACATGAACGTGTCTCCGTGTCGGGGATGGCGGTTCGTCCGATCGCTTGCCAAAGTCCGGCGAGCTCCGCAACCAGACGGCCGCCTGGACAGTCTAGCGTGGATTGCGTCCCCTTCGAAAGCCGCAAGATCATGATTGCCTCCCGGGATTGAGCCGGGCGACTGCGTAAACTTTGCGATGATCATCTTGAGAATCGTAGCGGCCCCGATCGGGGCCGCCATTCACATCTCCGACAGATCGGACAAATCCTGGGTTTTAGTAGCCGCCCATGCCGCCACCGCCGCCACCCGCAGGTGCTGCATCCTTGGCCGGAACGTCGGTGATCATCGCTTCGGCGGTGATCAGAAGGGCTGCGATCGAGCCGGCATCCTGGAGTGCGGTGCGCACCACTTTCGCCGGATCGACGATGCCTGCCTTGATCATGTCGACATAGACCTCGTTCTGGGCGTCAAAACCCTGATTGTGGTCCTTGCTGTCGGTGAGCTTGCCGACGACGATTGAGCCTTCGACGCCGGAATTCTCGGCGATCTGGCGGATCGGCGCTTCGAGCGCCCGCAGCACGATCGTGATGCCGGCCGTGACATCGGCATTGGCGCCGGTCAGGCCGCCAAGCGCCGAGCGGGCACGCAGCAGAGCGACGCCGCCGCCGGGCACGATGCCTTCCTCGACCGCCGCGCGGGTGGCGTTCAGCGCATCGTCGATGCGGTCCTTCTTTTCCTTGACTTCCGACTCGGTGACGCCGCCGACGCGGATGACGGCAACGCCGCCGGCGAGCTTGGCCAGCCGCTCCTGCAGCTTTTCCTTGTCGTAGTCTGACGTCGTCTCCTCGATCTGGCCCTTGATCTGGGCGACGCGCGCCTGGATGGTCGCCTTGGTGCCGGCACCGTCGATGATCGTGGTGGTGTCCTTCTCGATCAGCACGCGCTTGGCGCGGCCGAGCATCTCGATGGTGACGTTTTCGAGCTTGATGCCGAGGTCCTCGGAGATCATCTGGCCCGACGTGAGCACGGCGATGTCTTCCAGCATCGCCTTGCGGCGATCGCCGAAGCCAGGCGCCTTGACGGCCGCGACCTTGAGGCCGCCGCGCAGCTTGTTGACGACCAGCGTCGCCAGAGCCTCGCCCTCGACGTCCTCGGAGATGATCAGCAGCGGCCTGCCGCTCTGCACCACCGCTTCGAGGATCGGCAGCATCGCCTGCAGATTGCCGAGCTTCTTCTCGTGGATGAGGATGTAGGGTTCTTCCAGCTCGACGCGCATCTTGTCGGCATTGGTGACGAAATAGGGCGAGAGATAGCCGCGGTCGAACTGCATGCCTTCGACGACGTCGAGTTCGGTCTCTGCGGTCTTGGCTTCCTCGACGGTGATGACGCCGTCATTGCCGACCTTGTCCATAGCCTTGGCGATCATCTCGCCGACGCTGGCATCGCCATTGGCGGCGATGGTGCCGACCTGCGCGATCTCGGCCGACGACTTGACCTTCTTGGCGCGCGCCTGGATTTCCTTGACCACGGCGGAAACCGCCTGGTCGATGCCGCGCTTCAAATCCATGGGATTCATGCCGGCGGCGACCAGCTTGGCGCCTTCGCGCAGGATCGAGGCGGCCAGCACCGTGGCGGTGGTGGTGCCGTCACCGGCGAGGTCGTTGGTCTTCGAGGCCACTTCGCGCACCATCTGGGCGCCCATGTTCTCGAACTTGTCGGCAAGCTCGATTTCCTTGGCGACGGTGACGCCGTCCTTGGTGATGCGCGGCGCGCCATAGGCCTTGTCGATGATGACGTTGCGGCCCTTGGGGCCGAGCGTGACCTTCACAGCATTGGTAAGGATCTCGACGCCGCGCAGCATGCGGTCGCGCGCGTCGGTGGAGAATTTGATTTCCTTGGCAGACATGATTTTTATCCAGTACGTTCGGAGAAAATAAGGTCAGGCAGCTTTCTTGGCGGCCACGGTCTTGTCGGTTGCAGCGGTCTCGCCCTTGTCGATGATGCCAGTCTCGTCCTTGTCGATGACGCCCATAATGTCGGCTTCCTTCATGATCAGAAGGTCCTCGCCGTCGATCTTGACCTCGGTGCCCGACCATTTGCCGAACAGGATGAAGTCGCCGGCCTTGACGTCGAGCGGAACAAGCGCGCCGTTTTCGTCGCGTGCGCCAGGGCCGACAGCGATGACTTCGCCCTCCTGCGGCTTTTCCTTGGCAGTGTCGGGGATGATGATCCCGCCCTTGGATTTGATATCGCCTTCGGCGCGACGAATGACGACGCGGTCGTGGAGTGGCCGAAATTTCATGGGAACTTTCTTTCTGGGGGCCGGCACAGGCGGCCACGCCCCTCCTCTATAGACGCGTTGGCACTCGATAGATAGGAGTGCCAAAAATTATTCGCGTACCAAATTAAATATTCAAAAGTATTATTTCAGCTGGCCGTTTCGTGATATCCGCAGAATGTCAAATAATTCAAAAGATTGAATTTTGCCGATCGAGTGCCTATTTATCGGACAAGTTCACTTTCACGATTTCAGGCGCAAGGGAGATTTCTTCGATGGCCGAAGGCAATCAGACGATCATGGAAAAAGCTGAAGCCCGCTTTGTCGACAAGCAGAAGAAGACAGCGGAGAAAAACAAGGCGACCGCCGAATATATGTCCGAGGCAAGAGCCAGGGAGATCAAGACGGCAAGGCTGAGGGAGCTTCGGCTGGCCAAGGAAGAGGCCGATCGTGTCGCCGAGGCCCTCAATCCGACGCCGAAGAAGAAGCGGGTGACCAAGAAAGTCACGGAGGCCAAGACATGAGCCTCACCTTCCCCAACCGCAGCCGCAGCTATGACGAGGCGGGCCAGCGCATTCGTTTCGTCGGCCATGACGGCATGTTCCAGATCTCGTTCTCCGTCGCCGCCGACGCCATGGCCAAGATGCGGCCGGGAACCGCGGCCGATGAAGCCGGTTATCTCCAGACATTCGACACCGAGAGCAGCGCCATCCGCGAAGTGGCGTCGAAGGCCTACGACCGCACCCACAAGAGCATGTATGTGCTGACGGCGTCCGATTTCGGCTGATCAGTCCATTGCATGTCGCTCAAAACGACGATTAAAGATCCATCTCCTCGACCATCGCGCGTATCTTCGCAGCCTTTTCGAAATGGTCGAGGCGGTGGGTTCTGATCCACCATTCGGCGGCTTCCATCAGGAGTTCGGGGTTGTCGTTTCTGTTGGCGAAAAACGCATAGAACGACACGCCGACGCCGGCCCCCTTCTCGGAGATCTTGCGGTCGCAAATCTCCAGTATCTTCTGCTTCAGGCTGGCTCTCACGGGAATCCCTTGATTTGCGGTGCGGCAGGCTTCCGCCGGCGGGCCGCTACGGATCAGGCCTTGCGCTCGGCCCGTTCGCGGCGTTTGACATCGCGGACATTCATCTGCACGATCATGTCCTCGGCCTCGCGCGGCCCCATCCCGACCATCACCTTTTGCCGGACCACCGCAGGCTGGCCGGTGAAGACATCGATGATGCTCCAGCTCTGGGGAAGCTCCATACGCAGCGTGTAGCGGTTGGCCATGCCGGTCAGCCTTGCATCGTGAAAAACACGGCGCCCAGGATCAGCACCGTCCAGGCGACGACCGACAGTTTCAGCACCATGCCGCTATGCACGGCCAGAAGCTTCCGCAGGTGCGACACACCTGCCGACGAGGCCGGTGCCGCCGCCAGGGCGGCAGGAGCCTTGAGGCCAAGTTTTCCAAAGACGGGCAGCAGCGACGGTTCACGCACGAAAGGCCTCGAATGTCAGGAAAAAGCGAAGCAAGAACGCTCGGCTCCCTTCCATACCACTCTTTTCGCGCGTGCCGGCATGCCAAATGCAAGACAGGACTGCTTTAACGTCCGGTCCGCACCGCCTTCGTAACGCACAAATCTATTCGTGGGGACTGACTGCCCTTGGGGCAGATTGGGACTGCTGTTCGACGCGAAATTTTGGAGGCCTCGCCTCGGAATCGAACCGAGGCTTCAGAGATTTGCCGTCTCCAGCGTAGCCGCTCCGCCACGAGGCCATGGCTGTTGAAGTAGCGGCCAAATATTTACGGAAAGGTTAATCCCGAGGGACTGTTCAGAATTTTCGGCACGATCTTCAGACCGTCCGCCAGCACATATTGCGGCCAGGTTTGCTGCCCGGCAGCGCCAACCCTTTGCCGGACCTCGCATCCCGCGCACGCTGCGATCCTTCACGCCTCAAGCGGCAGCCCGCCCCGTCTCGACCGAGGGCCTCCAGCACTGCGACTGGCGCTCTTCCCCTGAGCTAAGTGCTGCCGGCGCTGCTTTAACCCGCGTTTGCATTCGAAGGAAGAGAGCCGAGGCCCAACCAGCTTTTCCCTTGAACGGCGATCCAATCTGGTCTAGCCTCAGCTGAGAAAAGGTTTTCTCAAACAATTTCAGTCGGGCTCGGCCACCTGCCGGGCCTCTTTCAGATCGGTAAGAGAAAACCTTTTTCCAACTAAGGACTCTCGGCGCGATGCCATCGGACGATCTGCCTGTTCCGGTCTTTTCCAAGCCAGTCACCTTGCGTGACGTGGCCGCGCAGGCCGGAGTCAGCGTCGCTACCGCATCCAAGGCGCTCAACAGCCAGGGCCGGATGACAGCCGAGACGCGCGAACGCATTCGCGAGACCGCCCGGCGGCTTGGCTTCCGGCCCAACAGCCTGGCGCAAAGCCTGCTCCGACGCCGCAGCTTCACCGTCGGCCTGCTCACCAACGATACCTATGGCCGCTTCTCGCTGCCGCTGATGTCGGGCATTTCGGACGCGCTGGTCGACAATGGCGTCTCGGTGTTCCTGTGCAATGTCGAGGAGGACCCGCGGCTGGGCCAGATGCATGTCGACGCCATGCTCGACAAGCGCGTTGACGGCATCATCGCCACTGGCAAGCGCATCGATCGTCATCTGCCCGTCGACCTCTCCAATCTGCGCGTCCCGGTGATCTATGCCTTCACGCAGCCCGACCCCGACGCCGTTGCCTTCGTCTCGGACGATGTTGGCGGCGCCCGGCTGGCCGTCGAGCATTTTTGCCGGCTTGGCCGCAAGCGCATCGCCCACGTCACCGGGCCGGCGAGCTTTGCCGTGGTACACGCGCGCGTTCAGGCTTACCGCGACGTGCTCGCCGAAAACGGCCTGACGGTCAGCGAGCCGCTGCTCGGCTCCTGGTCGGAAGCCTGGGGTCACCAGGCGGTTGCGCAACTGTTCGACGGCAAAAGCGAAAGGCCGGACGCGGTCTTCTGCGGCAACGACCAGATCGCGCGCGGCGTCATCGATGCTCTGCGCGAACGCGGCCTCGACGTCCCCAGGGATGTCGGCGTCATCGGTTTCGACAATTGGGAGATCGTGGCCGAGGCGACGCGCCCGCCGCTGACCTCTGTCGACATGAACCTGGTCGCGCTCGGGCGCGAGGCCGGGTTGACCCTGCTTTCGCTGGTCGGCGGCAAGCCCGCCGCGCCCGGCATTCGAAAACTGCCGTGCCGGCTGGTGGTGCGGCAGTCATGCGGCCATCCGCCGGGTGGCTGAAAACGAAGCGCCGCGCAATCGGCGCCAAGCCGCGGACCGCGGCCAACCTTGGAGGAGGAGAACATGAGGAACCTGATTGCCAAACTGGCCCTGGCCGCTGCCGTTCTGGGCGGCGGTCTCGGCACTGCCGCCGCCGAGACGGCCAACATATGGGTGCGCGCCGACGGTTCGAATTTCATGCCGAGGATCGTCGATGCCTACAACAAGGCGCACACCAACCAGGTCAAGCTCGATATCATCCCCAATGCCGAGATCATCCCCAAATACGGTGCCGCGGCCGCCGGCGGCACAGCGCCCGACGCGCTGTCGCTCGACCTGATCTACACGCCCTCCTTCGCCGCAGCCGGCCAATTGGAGGACATCACCGACTGGGCAAAGTCCCTGCCCTATTTTGCCAGCCTGTCGCCGGCGCATGTGAAGACCGGCACCTACAAAGACCACATTTACGGCCTGCCCTTCTCCGCCGACGCCTCGGTGCTGATCTGGAACAAGAAGCTGTTCAAGCAGGCCGGCCTCGATCCCGAAAAAGGTCCGGCCAACTGGGCCGAGATCGCGGCCGATGCCGAGAAGGTCAACGCGCTCGGCGGCAACATCAAGGGCTTCTACTTCTCCGGCAATTGCGGCGGCTGCAACATCTTCACCTTCACGCCCCTGATCTGGGCGTCTGGTGGCGACATCCTGAGCGAAGACGGCTCGAAGGCGACGCTGGACAGCCCGCAGCTGCGCGGCGCCATCGATCTCTACCGCTCGATGGTCAAGAAGGATCTGGTACCGGCAGGCGCACAGACCGACACCGGCGCCAATTTCTTTGCCGCCTTCGCCGCCGGCAATATCGGCATCTCGCCGTCCGGCGCCTTTGCCATCGGCGCGCTCAACACCCAGTATCCCGACATCGATTACGGCGTCACCTTCCTGCCGGGCAAGGACAGCGGCTGGTCGTCCTTTGCGGGCGGCGACAATTTCGTCGTCACCAAGGGCACCACGAAACTGCCCGTGGTGAAGGAGTTCCTCGACTTCGCCTATTCGCTCGAGGGCCAGACCATCCTTGCCAAATACGGAAGCCTGCCGGTGCGCGGCGACATCGCCAAGGACGCGTTGAAGGATCTCGATCCGCGCTACCAGATCGCCGCCGAAGCCATGGCCAAGGGCAAGACGCCCTATTCGGTGGTGTTCAACGACCTGATCAACTCCGCCAACGGCCCGTGGACGCAGATGATCAACGAGGTCTTCTTCGGCGACGATGTCGATGGCGCGATAGCCAATGCGCAGGAAACGATGCAGTCGATCATCGACCAGGCGCCGCAGAAGTAGCGGACGCCTGCCGGCCGCCCGCCTGTCTCCCTGGGCGGGTGGCCGGATACCGCATCGCCAACGGCAGGGCTATCGCGTTGAGAAAAGACCCCCTCATCCGGCCGCTTCGCGGCCACCTTCTCCCCGCTGGGGAGAAGAGGCTGGCACCATCCCCGGCAACCTCCTCTCCCCTCGGGGAGAGGTCGGATTGCCCCGAATTGCTCTCTTCAATTCGGTTGGCAATCCGGGTGAGAGGGTTCTTTGCCAATGTCCCAATAGCACCGAGCGCGCAGCCATGACCGTCATCACCGCAGCAACCCCTGCCCCGCCCCGCACCCGCAAGGTCGCCAGCCGCCACCAATGGATCGGCCTGCTCTATGTCGCGCCGGCTGTCGCGCTGGTCGTCGTCTTTTTCCTGATCCCGCTCGGCATGACGGCGTGGATGTCGCTGCACAACTGGCCCCTGATGGGCGAGCACAGCTTTATCGGCCTCGGCAACTATGTCGCCATCCTGCGCGACACCCGGTTCTGGAACGCGCTGCGCTTCACCGCCTACTACACCGTGATCGTCACCATCGCGATCTTCGTGGTGGCGTTTCCGCTGGCGCTGTTCGTCGAGCGGCCGCGGCCGCTGACCAATCTTTACCGGACGATGTTCTTCATGCCGGCGGTTGTCGGCTTTGCCTCGGCCAGCCTGCTCTGGTCATGGCTGTTGAACGTCGATTCCGGCCTGTTCAGCCCGGCCGCCTACGACCTTGGCCTGATCGACAGGAAGTTCAACCTTTTGGCCACCTTCCAGCCGGCCTTCTGGTCGATCATCGCCATGGTCGTCTGGAAGGTCGCCGGCTTCACCATGATCATTCTGATGGCCGGCCTGCAATCGATCCCGCAGGATCTGCAGGAGGCGGCCGTCATCGACGGCGCCGGTCCGTTCGCCAGGTTCAGGGCGATCACTTTGCCGCTGATGCGCCGCACGCTGGCGCTGGCCCTGATCCTGTCGGTCGCCGGCTCGATCCTCGCCTTCGACCAGTTCTACATCATCCTGCGCGGCGGCCCACGCAACCAGACGCTGACGGCGGTCTACTGGATCTTCAACCAGTCCTTCGTGTCGTTCAAGCTCGGCTACGGCGCGGCTTTGTCGATGGTGCTGCTGGTGATCCTGGTGGCGCTCAGCCTCGTCCAGCTGTGGCTGCTGCGCAAGCCGGAGGGGCTCGACTGATGGCGCAGGCCGCTTCCCGCAACCGCCGGCTCTTGAGCCGCATCGGCGAGCATTCGACCGGCATCGTCGCCTCGGTGCTGTTTGCCGCGCCGATCGTGTGGGCGGTGCTGTCGGCGTTCAAGCCGGCGGCCGAAGCGCGCCTGCCGCCGCTGCCGCCCTGGCCGACATCAGGCTTCTCGCTGGAGAACTACGCCACGCTCAACAGCTTCGGCGACGGGCTGTGGGTCTCGGCGCAAAACAGCATCTACGTCTCGGTGATGACCGTCGTGCTGTCGGTCGCCGTCAGCGTGCTGGCCGGCTACGGCTTTTCGCGGTTCCGGTTTCCGTTCAAGGACCTGTTCTTCATCCTCATCCTGTCGACGATCATGATCCCGTTCCAGTCGATCCTGACGCCGATCTTCCTGGTGCTGACCAAGCTTGGCCTGCACAACACGCTGACCGGCCTGGTCGGCGTTTATGTGACGCTGCAACTGCCGTTTTCGATCTTCATGATGCGCAACGCCTTCGACGCAGTGCCGCGCGAGATCGAGGAAGCCGCCCGCATGGACGGCGCCGGCAATCTCACCATGCTTTGGAAGGTGATGCTGCCGCTGGTCTGGCCGGGCGTCGTCACCATCGCCCTGTTTGCCTTCCTCGGCGCCTGGAACGAATTCCTCGCCGCCCTCGTGCTGATGACCGACCAATCCAAATTCACGCTGCCAGTGATGATGACCGCACTGCAGTCGGGCCGCTTCGGCGCCATCGACTGGGGCGCGGTGCAGGCGGGCGTCACCGTGATGATGGTGCCGTGCCTCATCCTGTTCCTGGCGCTGCAGCGCTTCTACATCCGCGGCCTGATGGCCGGGGCCGTCAAATAGAATGGAGTAAATTCATGACCGCATCGCCATCCGCAAAAACCGGGAAACCGAAGCTCGCCTTCCGCCCGCTGCCGGTGCCGCAGGTCGACGTGCACGGCTTCTGGGGCGATCGCGCCGACGCTGTCGCCGCCCGCACCGCCGATATCCTTTACGAGCGCTGCGTGGAGGCCCGCATGCTGGAGCAGATCGATCCGGACCGTCCCTCGCCCGGCATAGTCATCCCCTTCCACTCGCCCTCGCCCGACGAAGCCGACCGCCAGGGCGCGGAATTCACCGGATCGACGGTGACCACGCAGATGTTCTGGGATTCCGATCTCGGCAAGACGATCGAGACCGCGGCCTATTCGCTGTACCGGCGCAAGAATCCCGAACTGGAGAAGAAGATCGACGCCGTCATCGACATGTATGGCAGGCTGCAGCAGGAGGACGGCTATCTCTCCAGCTGGTACCAACGCATCCAGCCCGGCAAGCGCTGGACCAATCTGCGCGACTGCCACGAGCTCTATTGCGCCGGCCATCTGATCGAGGGCGCGGTCGCCTACTACCAGGCGACGGGAAAACGCAAGCTGCTCGATATCATGTGCCGCTATGCCGACCACATCGCGTCGGTACTCGGCCCGGAGCCCGGCAAAAAGAAGGGCTATTGCGGCCACGAGGAGATCGAGCTGGCGCTGGTCAAGCTGGCACGGGTGACCGGCGAGCGGAAATATATGGAGTTGGCCAGATACTTCATCGACCAGCGCGGTCAGCAGCCGCATTATTTCGACGAGGAGGCCCGCGCCCGCGGCGCCGACCCGAAGGCCTATCATTTCAAGACCTATGAATACAGCCAGTCGCATATCCCGGTGCGAGAACAGAACAAGGTCGTCGGCCATGCTGTCAGGGCGATGTACCTCTATTCCGGCATGGCCGATATCGCGACCGAATATGGCGATGATACGCTGCGAGCAGCACTCGACCTTCTGTGGGACGATCTCACCACCAAGAGTCTCTACATCACTGGCGGACTGGGGCCGTCGGCGCACAATGAGGGCTTCACCAGCGACTACGACCTGCCCAACGAAAGCGCCTATGCCGAGACCTGTGCGGCGGTCGGCTTGGTGTTCTGGGCCAGCCGCATGCTCGGCATGGGGCCGAACGCGCGCTACGCCGACATGATGGAACGCGCCCTCTACAACGGTTCGATCTCGGGCCTGTCGCTCGACGGCTCGCTGTTTTTCTACGAGAATCCATTGGAAAGCCGGGGCAAGCACAACAGGTGGAAGTGGCACCGCTGCCCGTGCTGCCCGCCCAATATCGGGCGCATGGTCGCCTCGATCGGCAGCTATTTCTACAGCCTGGCCGACGATGCGCTGGCCGTCCACCTCTATGGCGACTCGACCGCGCGCTTCGATATATCGGGCGTCCCGGTGAGCCTGACGCAGGTCAGCAGCTATCCCTGGGACGGCGCCGTCGACATCATGCTCGAACCGCGGGCGCCGGTCGAGTTCACTTTGCACCTGCGCATTCCCGCCTGGAGCGCCAGTGCCGGGTTGAAGATAAACGGCGAAGCCATCAGGCTGGCGGATATCACCAGCGACGGCTACGCCGCGATCAAGCGGACATGGAAAAAGGGCGACAATGTCCGGCTCGATCTCGAAATGCCGATCGAGCGGCTTTATGCCAACCCGCAGGTGCGCCAGGATGCTGGCCGCGTCGCGCTGTCACGCGGCCCGCTGATCTATTGCGTCGAGGCATCAGACAATGACAGCCAGCCGCATCGCCTGACGCTGCCGCGGACGGCCACCATCGAAGCGCAGCACCGGCCGGAACTTCTCGGCGGCGTGGTGACGCTGTCGACCGCGGCACTTGCCGATGTCTCCGACGGCTGGCAGGACGGGCTCTACAGGCCCGAGCCGCCGGCCACCGCCGAGACGCGACTGACCGCCATTCCCTATTTCGCCTGGGACAACCGCGAGCCCGGCGAGATGCTGGTATGGCTCAGGGACGGCTGAACGAGGTCGGTGTATCGGCAATGACCGATCCAAGCTCAGCCGCGGTCGATGCCGCGGTTTCGGGCTTTTGGTCCATATAGCGCAGACGCAGGCGCAGGAATGGCGCCTCGACGCAGGTATAGCTGAGATAGCCGATCGGGATCGTCGCCACGAAGCACAATGCGGACCAGAGGCATGCGACGTAGAAATTGCTGACGCTCATGACATTCGTGTCTATGAACGCTGCCAATTGCATGACGAAGAACAGGTGCAGAAGATAGATCGAATAGCTGTAGGCCCCAGCCTTCTCCAGTACCCTGAACGGCGGGCTTGTTCGCTTTCTCGAAAAGCTCGTGTCGTAGTAGGCGATGCCGAATGAATAGGCTGCCGCCTCCAGGGTCGGCAGGATGATCCATATCCAATGAGGCGACGGATAGCGGCCCAGTTGGTAAAATCCGCCGGCTGCATCGAACCACCAGAAGAACCCCGAAAAAGCCATGAGAACGGCCAGCGCCAGCCAGTGTTGGTTCTTCGCGTGGGCACGCAGGTGAAAGGCAAGAATGCCGGCCAGGAACTGATCCGCATGGCCTATGATGGTTGCGGACGCCGCCGACTGCACTTCGCCGATCTGCACATACAGGACGGATCTCAGCACAATGGCTGCCGCGATGAACAGCAAGGGCGCGAACACAAACCGCCTGGATACCATAAGCAAGAACGGCAGCAACAGGTAGAAGTGCGCTTCGATCGTTATCGACCAGCCGCCATTCGGGAGGGTGGGAAAAAGAAACCCCAATCCGACGCCCGTGAAATACCCGTCGAGGGACTGGCCGGCCACGTACCTGCGGCAGGCCTCGATGCATAGCATGGCCAGGAGAAGCGGAAGCAGCCTGAGGGCCCTGTTGGCAAAGAAGGGTAGATAGTTGATCTGCTTTCCATCGAGCAGCTTGGCGAACAGGTAGCCGGAAAGCGCCATGAACAGGGAAACGCCAGTATGCCCTTCATCCAGAACGCTGAAGATAGGAAGAGCCGGCACGAAGTCATAAGGCACGGGGCCTTCAGGAGAAGCATGAAGGAAATGCCAGGTAAAGACAAGAAAGGCCGCCAGGCCACGAACATGATCCAGCGCTGGGTAGTGCTCTCCGGTCGAGGATTTCATGATTGGCCCACGCGCACCGTGTCCTGCGCCGGTGTTCAGGTCATCGTTGGCCCAGAACTGTTTTCAATTCATTAAACCTTCACTGCGGAGACTTACGAAATCAGAGATTTGCTTCGCAAGGTGCTGTGGCCTGCAAGCATCCGGAGCCAAACACGACTGAAGCGTGCCGCGTCTGAGCGGATCACTTCTGGGCGGATCACTTCTGGGCGACGGTCAGCCCGATCTCTTCCGCCACCAGTTCCTGCAGCCGCCACAGATTGCGGTCGCGGATGCCGCAGGCTTCGAGGTGGCGGATCGTCTCGAATAGATATTGCGCGCCCGAGCCCCAATGACCGACGGCTGTCACCAGCGTCGCCGCGATCGCCTGCTTGTCGAGCTTGCCGGCATAACGCGGATTGGCGGGATCGACGACGAAACCAATCGCGCGACATGGGCCGCCTTCGGTCCTGACCTGCAGCCAGCGCGGCACGTTGACGGCGGGCAGGATGGTCATTTCGCGGCGCAGCAGCGCTTCGAGGTTGGCCGCCACCGGTTCCGCGATCTCGAACACCATGCCCTGGCACTGGCCGCCGCGATCGAGCGCCATCATCAAGCCGGGCTGCTCGACCGTGCCGCGAAAACGCTGCACCGTGAAGCAGAACGAACGATGCCAGCCGCTGGCCACCGCGCGTTCTCCGCCCCTCACCTCGCCGGCGGGCTTCCACAGCAGCGAGCCATAGGCAAATAGTTTCAGCGGCCCGGCCGGAGCGCCGGCCAGCACCTCGTCGCGGATGCGCGCATAGTCGGCGTCGGTCATGTGAACCATGCCCGGCGTCGGCCCGGCATCCTCGACAGCACGCATAGTGCGCGCGACCAACGCCTCGGTCAGCGCCATCGGCGTGTTGCGCGGCACGGACTTGCGCGGCGATATGGCAGAAATCGGCTGGTTCATTTCATACCCTCTACCGTCGCCGTCATGTTGCCGAAGGCAGAGGGATTCTCAAGGGTCCATGTGACCGGCGCAAAATTCGGCCGATGCCGGGCGGGTGACCCTCCCGCCCGGCCCCAATCATTCTAGTGCTTGGTGCTCTTGCCGCCGATGGGGATGCGCCTCATCTTGTTCTGTGCCTTCTCGGATTTCGGCAAGGTGACGAACAGCACGCCGTTGCGGAAATCGGCAGCGACCTTGTCTTCTTCGACTTCGAAGCCGATCGGAATGCGACGTTCGAAGCGGCCGTAGAATCGCTCGGAGAACTGACGTTCCTTGTCGTCGGTTTCGGCGTGTTTTTCACCGCGCAACGTCAGGACGCCGTCATCGAGCAACACCTCGATGTCCTTTTCCTCCATGCCGGGTATCTCGGCGGTCACGCGGATTTCCTTGTCCGTTTCCGAGATTTCCACGCTAGGCCAGCCACCGCCCGCCGAAGAGAGCCTGCCCAAGGATGGAAGACGTGAACCGAAACCGCGGAACATGTCGTCAACAAGGCGGTTCATCTCGCGATGCAGGCTCATGAATGGGTCCTGATCGCGGTCGCCTGAGAGGGTCTGAACCTGGTTCGGATCGCGACCCCATGGCATCAGATCACGAATGGTCATTGCATTTGCTCCTTTCTTGATCCTGTCTATCGTTCGTTTGCATGCTCTGGTTGCCATGCTCGGACGATGCGCGTCTGCGCCATTGGCGCTCCGGTCCAGTTGGAAACGCCTGGATCAGTGGCGGGGGCTCGCGCACCTGAGCCTGCCCGAGGGCCACCGCCCCTGACCCGCGCGGCGCCCGTGAAGCCGGCGCCTCGTCGGCACTGGTGCGGAGGATTTTGGACTCCGTCGCGGGTGGGTCAAGACCTCGTAATGTAATGTGATTGGTGCATGCAGGTGCCTGCGTCACCGGTGCTGTCCACATCAGTCGTGCCCTTCGATCGGCATGTCGCGAAACAGTGGTCAACCGCCAGCTTGATGTCTGCTGGACCGGAGCCGCCTCGGCGTCAACGCGCGGCTGGTCGGCTGGATCGGCGGTCTCGAGGACAGGGAACAATGCCGCTGGCAGGCCGTTCTGTTCCTTGCCGGAGGATGCCATGAACGACGCGTCGGCACAGCCCGCTGGCCCCGTCCTTTCATCGGCGGAGCGCGTCAACACGCTGTCGCATTTTCACCGCGCCGAGATCGCTCGCATGGCGGGATGGCGCGACCGGCTGGACAGGACAACCAACTGGGCAATCACGGTGGTGGCGGCGCTGCTTTCGGTATCGCTGTCGACGGCCAGTGCGCATCACGGCGTGCTGCTTTTCGCCATGCTGCTGATCCTGCTGCTGCTATGGATCGAGGCGCGCCGCTATCGGTTCTTCGATTTCTATCGGGCGCGCGTACGCCAGTTCGAGCGCCACTATTTCGCGCAGATCTTTTCCCCACAGCCCGACTTTGCCTCGGACTGGCTGCTCATCGTCGGGGAAGGCCTACGCGCGCCGAAGTTCCTGCTGTCGCAGCGCGTCGCGCTGGCCCGTCGGCTGCGGCGAAATTACATCTACCTGTTCCTGATCCTCTTGCTGGCCTGGGTGCTCAAGATATCCACCCCCAGCCTTCAAACCGTGGGCGTCAGGACCGGCTTTGCCGGTTCGCTTCGCGAAGCCGTAGACAGCGCCGCCCTTGGCCCCGTTCCCGGTGTGGCGATCGTGGTTGTCGTGGCCGCATTCTATGTCGGGTTGCTTGCCATCGTCTTTTTCACGGCCGATAACGACGGCGAACTGTCCTTTGGCGACGTGCATGTTTGACGTTGATGCCCGGCAACACGCCGCTGCAACGCAAACGGCGGCCCGCGCGCTGAGATGGTCGGTCCGCCGAGACGTTTGAGGGAACGGAACTTCGCGCCTAGATGCCGAAGAACTGCTTGCCAACCATGTAACCCAGTGCCGCCACGACCAGCGGAAACAGCGCCGGCGCGGCTTTGCCCAGAAGGGAGACCTGCGGGTCCTTCGCCGGCGTATGACGTGCATTGCCGAGATTCTTGGTCATTGCTTGCCTCAGGTTCGAAAGACTCATTAGCAAATGCTGATTAACAGCATGGCCGCATTAACGGCTTGATAGGAAATCAACTCTGATCAGATGCAAATTCTAATGATCGGCACATGGACGGCAAAGACGCGCTGCCCTATTTGGCGGCGTTCGAAGCATTGACGGGGACGCGCGGCCGTTCGCGGCAATCGACAAAAACACGCCCGAACAACAAGATGGCTCAGGAACTCGATTTAGCAGGTGAGCGCCAGCTCCGAAGCCGGTGCAGTTCATCCGCCGCCTCGCCCGAGCTTCGTGTTGATAGCTCGGGGTCGAACGCATGTCCGCGGCGTAGGCAGGCCGCCTCCCGTCAAAAAATTCGCAAACCAATGTCGGACTGGCTAGGCTTCGTCCGTCCTTGGGGTATCGAACAGGCATTCATGAAAGGATCCAGCAATGCCCGGCACCGTACGTTTGCACCGCGTTCTGACGACCAGCCCTGAAAAGGTCTATCGCGCCTTCGTTGAAGCGGACGCGCTGGCCAAGTGGCTTCCGCCAAACGGCTTCACCTGCACGGTCCATAATTTCGAGGCAAAGGTCGGAGGCACGTTCAAGATGTCGTTCCGCAATTTCACCACCGGCGACAGCCACGCCTTCGGCGGCGAATACCTTGAACTCGTTCCGGGCGAGCGCCTCCTCTACACCGACAGGTTCGACGATCCCAACCTGCCCGGCGAGATACGGGTGACCGTGGTCTTGAAAAAAGTGTCGGTCGGCACTGAAATCGACATCACCCAGGCCGGCATTCCGGACGTCATTCCGGTCGAGGCCTGCTATCTCGGCTGGCAGGAATCGCTCAGAAATCTGGCAAAGCTCGTCGAGCCCGAGATCAATCAATAGGCTGCGGATGGCCGGGGAGAACGGCCGTTTCTGGCCTGCCGAAGCCTGAAACTTGGACTGTGGCGGGAACTGCCCTTTGTCGCTAGCAATTCATCATTGCGGCACCCCTGTGCCTGGACGTGTCGATGAAGAATGCAGCGGAGGTTGAAAAAGCATGACTCTGACCAACCGAGACATCGTCGAGTTGACGGCGTGGCGGCGCCAGCTGCACCAGTATCCGGAAATCTCGAATGAAGAGGAGAAGACGGCAAAGGAGGTCGTCGCCTTCCTCGCCGATACGGGGCCGGACAAGGTGCTGACACAGCTCGGCGGGCACGGCGTCGCGGTCACATATGACAGCGGCAAAGCAGGGCCGACGGTGCTGTTCCGTTCGGAACTCGATGCCTTGCCTATCGAAGAACTTTCAGGCGTGCCGCATGCGTCGCGCGTGCCGGGCAAGTCGCATATGTGCGGCCATGACGGACACACCGCCATCCTGGCATCCCTCGGCCGGCAGTTGGGGCGCGAGCGGCCTGCAAGTGGCCGCGTCGTGCTGATGTTCCAGCCGGCGGAGGAAACCGGCAATGGCGCAGCCGGCGTCGTTGCCGATCCCCGCTTCGGCGAGATCGCGCCGGATTTCGCTTTCTCGCTGCACAACCTGCCTGGCGTGCCGTTCGGCGAGGTGCGGCTCAAGCCCGGCGTGGTCAACTGTGCGTCACGCGGCATGCGCATCGTGCTGGAGGGCAAGACCGCCCATTCATCCATGCCGGAGACCGGCACCTCGCCGATGCTGGCGATCAGTGAGCTGATGCCGGCGCTGCCGGCGCTCGGGCGCGGAACCTTCGCCGACGACGACTTCTCCATGCTGACCGTCACCCATGCCGCGATGGGCGAAGCCGTGTTCGGCATCGCGCCGGCTCATGCGCAGGTGTGGGCAACGCTGCGCACCCGGCGTGACGAGCGCATGGCGAACCTTTGTGCTGCTGCCGAAGCACTGGTCGCCAGGATCGCCGGCGAGCATCGCCTTACCGCCCGCTGGGACTATCACGAGATCTTCGTCGCCAGCGTCAACGCGCCGGACGCGGTGGAGCATCTGCGGCGCGCGCTCGATGAAGAGGGCGTATCGCACGGCGAAGAGGCCCTGCCGATGCGCGCCTCGGAAGATTTCGGCCTGTTCGGCCATAGTGCCAAGTCGGCGATGTTCTTCCTCGGTGCGGGCGAGCGGCACCCCGCCTTGCACAATCCCGACTATGACTTTCCCGACGACCTGATCCCGATCGGGTCGAGGATCTTCATGCGCACGGCACGCAATCTCCTGGGTTGACCTCCGCCAACTCCAACGCCGAAAGGAACATGCAATGCCAAAGATACCGAAGAACACGATTTGCCTTTGGTTCGACAAGGACGCCGAGGCTGCGGCGCGCTTCTACGCAGAGACCTTTCCCGACACCAGCGTGGGCGCCGTTCACCGTGCGCCGAGCGATTTTCCGTCCGGCAAGAAAGGCGACGTGTTGACGGTCGAATTTACCGTCGCCGGCATTCCCTGCATCGGATTGAACGGCGGCTCCACATTCAAGCAGAACGAGGCCTTCTCGTTCCAGATCGCCACCGACGATCAGCAGGAAACCGACCGCTACTGGAATGCCATCGTCGGCAATGGCGGCCAGGAGAGCGTGTGCGGCTGGTGCAAGGACAAATGGGGCGTGTCCTGGCAAATCACGCCGCGCACGCTGACCGAGGCCATGGCGGCCGGCGGCGAGGAAGCCAAACGCGCCTTTGATGCGATGATGGAGATGACAAAGATCGACGTCGCGGCGATCGACGCAGCCCGGCGCGGCTGACCTCGATCGCGGCTGAGTTGCTATCTGACCTTGATGACGACCTTGCCCTTGGCGCGTCCTGTTTCGACATAGGCCAGCGCCTCATTGGTCGCCTCGAAGGGAAATATCCGGTCGACGACCGGGCGGATCGCGCCGGATTCGATGAGCGATGCGATCTTGCTCAGCTGCTCGCCCTGCGCCCACATGAAAAGGAACGAGAACGTCACGCCACGGCGCTTGGCTTTCGCTCGAATACCGCGGCTCAGCAGGCGAAGCACCAGCCTCAGCACCACGTTCAGTCCCTTTTCCCTGGCAAATTCCGGATCCGGTGGGCCGGAGATGGAGATGAGCTTGCCACCCGGTTTCAGCACATTCAGTGATTTTTCAAGTGTCTTGGCGTCTTGGCTGTTCAAGACGACGTCGTAGCCCGAAAGGACTTTCTCGAAATCGTCTTTCCTGTAGTCGACTACGATATCGGCGCCGAGCCCCTTGATCAGACCGGCACTCGCCGCGCTGGCGGTGGTCGCAATGGTCGCGCCGAGATGCTTTGCCAGTTGGATGGCGAATGTCCCCACGCCGCCGGAACCGGCTTGAATGAAGACCTTCTGTCCCTTCTTCAGCTTGGCCCTTTCGACGAGCGCCTGCCAGGCGGTCAGGCCGACCAGCGGGATCGAGGCCGCCTCCTCCATGCTGAGGTTCCCGGGTTTCAGGGCCACGTCGGCTTCATCCAGGGCTATGAACTCGGCGAACGTCCCGATCCGGCCATCGCGCGGCCGCGCATAGACGTCGTCGCCGAGTTTGAATTTGCGGACTTTCGATCCCACGCGCACAACCCTCCCGGCCACGTCGTGACCCAGGATGAAGGGCCGGCGATAGGGCAGGATCAGCTTGAACTCTCCGGTTTTGACCTTGGAATCGAGCAGGTTCACCGCCGCTGCGTGGACCTCGACCAGGACATCGCTGTCCCCGAGTTTCGGCTCCGGCATTTCGGCTAGCCGCAGAGTGCCGTTCTTGCTGTACTTGTCGACGACGAATGCCTTCATGGCAGTGACTTTCTGAGAGTGATTTTGGTGTGTCGCATGTGCGTGAAATCCTCTGCTCGCTGCGTTCAAACGGGCAGGCGGAATTGTTTCCGCAGGCTCTTGTCGAATATCCCCGCGGGAGCAAAGCGACGCAGCAGGCTGACCTGGCGCGCAGCCTTGCCGGCGGTGTAGCGCCGTTGCGGACGGGCATCGGTCGCTGCCTTGACGACCACTTGCGCCACCACTTCCGGCCGGTCGGCGACAGGCATCACGTCGCGAAGCAGCGCTTCCAGCGTAGCTCGGGCTTGATCGTATTCCTGCAACGGCGAATCCGGCTGGATCCCGTTCTGGTCGAAGACAGTACGAACGAATGCCGGCTCGATGACCGAAACGCGGATGTTGAAGGCGCGAACCTCGTGGTCGAGCGATTCCGAATAGCCCTCGAGCGCGTGCTTGACCGCCGAATAATGCGCTGAATACGGCGCCGGCACCAGTCCCAGCACAGAGCCGATATTGATGATGCGCCCCTCGCCACGCTGCCGCATCGACGGCAGCACCGCATTGGTCATGCGGATAACGCCGAACAGATTGACGTCGAACAGGGCCTGCACCTGGGCAATCGAGAATTCCTCGGCGCCTCCAAGCTGGCCGACGCCGGCATTGTTGACCAAGAGGTCGATCCGGCCGGTCTGCGAGAGCACCGTCGAAACGAGTGCGGCAACGGCCTCACTGTCGGTCACGTCGCAGATCAGCATGGTCACCCCGTCCGGATCGTTGCCGGCCTTGCGCCGGCTGGTTCCGAAGACGGTGAACCCGGCCCGCGCAAGAGCTTCGGCACTGGCGCGGCCAATGCCCGAAGAGGCCCCGGTCACAACGGCGGTTTTTCCGGCATTCGTTTTCATTTCGTGCTCCAAACTCATGGGGGGCTAGCTTTTTTTCATCCGTTAAATTACAGTCGTAATATCAGATTATGACCATAATGCAATAGCAGAAAGGAATAGCAGCCATGCGCTACGAAAAGGGCAGGAAGGACGCCTCGCGCGGCCGGATCCTGGAGGTCGCCGCGGAACGCTTTCGGAAAAACGGCATAGCGGCGTCCGGACTGGCAACCATCATGGGCGACGCCGGGCTGACGAACGGGGCTTTCTATCCCCACTTTCAATCAAAGGCGGCGCTTGTCCGTGAAACGGTCGCTGCAGCTCTCGAGGATCAGTCCGACGAGATACGGCAAGCATTGGCCTCCGGCGGCTTGGCAATGGCCATAGACACATATCTGTCGGCGGCGCATCGGGATAACCCCGGGAAGGGCTGCGCCTCTGCCGCCTTGCTGGCGGAAATCGCCCGTGAGCCACCCGAAACGCGTCAGCTTTATACCGAGCGTTTGCTGACCCAGGTGCACCAGGTGTCGGTAGAGCTGCCGCCGCAAACTCCTGATCCGGAGGGCGTTGCGTTCGCTATCTTTGCGACCCTCATTGGCACGCTTCAGCTGGCCCGTGCCGTGGAGGGAACGGAATTGTCGGATCGTATCCTTGCGGCAGGGAAAGCTGCGGCGCGCGCGCTGATCGAGCAGAGTTAGGGGATGTCACGCGTGGGCACGTCAAAGACATCCTCAGGCGGTGCGACGCCCAGCCCCGCATCGGCCCCTTGGGCAGGAACAGCACCGCCCGTATGATGGTCAGATGCGCGCCCGCTCTTCAATGCCCGGTGCCGCGACCGAAGGATCTGGCGTCCTTGGCCAGCACCAGTTCGGCATCGTCGGTAACATAGCTGACATAGCGATAGTCGCGGATGAAGCTGATCTGACCTTCCCGCCACTCCAGCCACATGAAATGATGCGGTTTCTGGTCGGCATGGCTTTCGAACACAGCGATCACCTCGCGGCCGTCGAGCCAGGCCGGCGTCAGCCACACGCGGTCGCTTTTGGCGTAGATCGTGAAGAACATGCCGACATCCGCCGCACCCGAGCGCGTCGCATGCAGGGACTGATGAAGCCTGACGTCGTCGGCAAGCAGGGCGCGCAAGCCGTCCCAATCCCGCTGGTTGAACAGGGTCGCATAACGGACCACGGCGGCCGACGCGATACGCGCATCGGGAGCCGAACTGGCCTGCGCACTGACTTCCCTAAGCCGGGCGCGGCCGCGCGCCAAGTGCCCTTTCACCGCATCGACGGTGATGCCGAGCAAAGCAGCGATCTCGGCCAGCGGCTCGTCGAGCACATCTCTGAGGATGACGACGCTGCGCTGGAGCAGCGGAAGCTCCGCGAAGCGCGACACTGCGGTCTGTATAGCTTGCCTGCGCATCAGCATCTCCACCGGGTCGGCTTTGGTGTCGTCGGCAATTTCAAGCGCCGCCTCGATAGGCTCCGCCGCGCGGATCGCGCGGCTGCGCAGCAGGTCCAGCGCACGGTTGTGGGCGACGCGGAACAGCCAGGGCCTGAGCTGCGGCACCTCGCCCAGCTCATTCAGCGCAACGAAGGCTCGCGCAAACGTGTCCTGCACGACATCCTCCCCGTCGATGACCGAGCCCATCAGGCGCGCGCAATAGCGGTGCAGCTCTGGCCGCATCGCGGCGGCAAGGGCAAGCAGCCCTTCCCGTCGGTCGCGGTCCACGGCAGGATCTCGTTCGCTCAAGCCGCAGCCCCCTCCATCACGGTTACGCCCGCGTCGCCATTGAGGCCGAAGACGATGCCCTCCGCATATTGCGGGTCTTCCAGCACGGAAACCACCCTGTCGCCGAAGGTCCGGGGCGGCATCGGCGCACCGAAGCGGGTGACGAATTGTTCGGGCGTGATGCCCATGGATCCGGAATAGGCGCCGGCCGCCGCATCGCCTGTTCCGGTGCCGAGGATCATCTGCCGCGGCACGATCGCCTGAAAGCGGATGCCGAGCTTCTTCTCCAGCGAAACGCCATTGGCGTACTTCGCCATGAACCACAGCATGCGCTTGGCGCCGCCATAGCCCCCCGACAACTGCGACCCGGTGACGGCGGCACCGCTCGATCCCACCAGAACACGGCTGCCCGGCTTGAGCGGCAGGTTGAGCGCCGCCTGCAGCCAGTATAGCCCGGCCTTGACGTCGGTTTCCCAGGCGATGGAAAAATCTTCCCAGCTCAGTTGATCCAACCGGCCCATCCGGGGCGTGGCACCAGCATTCAGGACCACGACGTCAGGACGAACCTCGCTAAGAATGCGATAGGCCGCGCCCTCCTCCGCAACGTCGGCGCGGATAGTGGCGACCCCAAGCCGCGCACCGACCGCATCCAGCGCCTCGACGCCACGGGCAACGACGGTCACGCTGGCGCCCTGTTCGACCAGCGCCTCGACCAATCCGAGGCCAAGCCCACGGCTGCCACCGGTGACCACGATTTTTTTATTCCTGAGGCTCATCGACCCTGCTCCTTAGCTTCACTGTAGTTAAGACGTTTGAGGGTCGGAAAAAGAGCCAAGGTTTGGCGAGGCGCGCTGTCGCGGCGACGATCCGCGACATGCCGGCAATGCTGGCGATCGGGCGGAAAGCTGCCTGTCCGCTTTCGGCCTAAAATGCGATGCCCGATATTGGACGCAGTAAGGTTAGAGGCTGCCGGCGATGAAAGCGCTGCCGGTCCATGCTGCGGCATCCCAGCCGGATATGTTCAGAAGTCGAGAGCGACCATCATGCCGCGGACTTCGGCCATTTCCAGCAGCAGGTCTTGGAGTCTTTCGTCCAGTGCGGCACCGGTCAGCGCCAGAAGCTCGGTGACGCTCTCTCTCATCGATATGACGGCGGCGCCTGTCTTCTCGGCGAGCAGCCGTCCGATGGCAGCTCGGATCAGGTCGTCCTGATCAGACATTGCTTCACCTCCCAACGCACTGCAACCTCCCCTTGCTTTCCATGCCTCACCGCCGCTTTCGACAACAGGACGTGATTTCCCATACCGTATGATTTTTGATGCGACATCGGGCAGCTTTGCTCATGCCAGCAGATCGTCTCGATGAGCCCGCCAGTCGTTCAACACCGACAATGAGGGCAGGAGCGAAAAATGGCCGGGCTGGACCGTTTCAACCGCCGCAAGCAGTGCCAGAGGCACTTCGTGCCGATAAAGCCCAATGCACACGCCCCCTTTGGCCGTTGCCGGCAATTCCGTGACGGTGTCGAAAATCGAAAACGTACCCGTTGGCTCTTCCACGATTTCGAAACGCCCCACCCCAAACCTCCCTCTGCACAAAAGTAGCGACCAACGCGGACATCCCCCTAGTGGTTCCCTAGGCCGGCAGTTTTTTTCGCGCCTTGGTTGTAGCGCATGCCGGCAGGACAGTCATGCCCGCAGGGCGCGCAATCAAAAATCGCTACGCACATTTTAAATCTTGACGCGTGTCAATTTTTTATAAAACATGCGCAAATGCCGGCATGGCATCGGCCGGCGCTCTGGGAGGAGCAATGCCTGACATCGAAAAGCGCCCGAACCGGGCCTGCAGTCCGCACATCCGCAGGCTGGCAGCAGTCCGTTGGCGGATCGTCGCGCCAGGGGCCGGGGTCGCTTGCGCGCCGTCGGACATTGCAGTCGCCGGACGGCGACATTGATGCAGCCCATAAACAATCAGGAGGAGGAAAAACCATGCGCATGTTCAATTGCCTGAAACTCGGCACGAGCCTGCTTGGCGCCGGCATGCTTGCAACCATCGTCTCGGCACCCGCCCAGGCCGAGGATACGGCGAAAGTCGCGGCCATCGTCAAAGGCCTCGACAATCCATTCTTCCAGACCATGCAGAAGGGCATCGAGGAGCAGGCCAAGGCCAACGGCGTCAGTGTCAGCGTCCAAGCCGCCGCCAACATGGGTGACGCCACCGGCCAGGCCGACCGCCTGACCGCCATGGCCATGCAGGATTTCGATTGCTACCTGGTCAACCCGATCAGCGTCTCCAACCTCGTCCAGGCGCTGGTGCCGGTCGCCCAAAAGAAGAAGCCGATCGTCAACATCGACTCGACCATCGACCCCGAGCAGGCCAAGGCCGCCGGCTTTGCCGTCTCGACCTATATCGGCACCGACAACGTCGCCGCAGGCGTGCTGGCCGGCGAAGAGATGCTGAAGCTGGTGCCTAAGGGTTCCAAGGTCGCGCTGGTCGCCGGCATCGTCGGCGATGTCGGCTCCAACGCCCGCATCAAGGGCTTCAGGCAGGCCGTCGAAGGCAAGCTCGAAATCGTGGTGATGGTCAGCGCTGACTGGGATCGCGAAAAGGCGTTGACCGCCGCCACCGATATCCTCGCCGCCCATCCGGACCTCGCCGGCTTCTTCGCCGCCAACGACATCATGGCCCTTGGCGTCGAGCGCGCCGTGCGGACGTCGGGCAAGGACGTCAAGGTGATCGGCCTAGACGGCATTGTCGATGCGCTGAAGTCGATCGCATCAGGCGAACTCACCGCCACCGTCGCCCAATACCCCTATGTCGTCGGCGCCATGGGCGTCGAAGCCTGTGCGGTCGCGGCCAAGGGCAAGGAACTGCCGGCCAACGTGCCGGCACCTGTGCTGTTGATCAACAAGGACAATGCCGAAGCGTCGCTAAAGAATTTTCCGCGTCCCGGCGGCGACTATCCCGATCCCTTCCGCGAGATGCTGAAGTGAGCACACCTGCAGACAACGCACCCGCCGCCCATTCGGCGGGTGCGGAGGAGAGCCGTCCCTCCCTGGCGGCTCTCCTCCTCGATCCCTCCTTCTGGGCCGACTGGGCATCCGTCGTCGGCCTGGTCGGCCTCGTCATCGTCTTCGGCATCGCCCAGCCGGTCTTTCTCAGCGTCGCCAATCTGCAGGCGCTGCTGCTGGCGGCTGCGATCCTGGTCGTGCTGTCGATCGGCCAGACCTTCGTCATCGCCACCTCGGGCATCGATCTGTCGTTGGCGGCAGCCGTCATGCTCGGCGCCATCATCCTCGGCCTCGTCAATGCCGCCGGCTACGGCATCTTCATCGCCTGCGTGCTCGCGGTTCTCGCCACCAGCGCGGTGGGCTTCCTCAACGGGCTGATCATTACGGCAGGCAAAATCCCCGATTTCGTGGTGACGCTCGGCACGCTGTCGGGCATCACTGGCCTTGGCCTCATCCTGTCGGGCGGTGAACCGACCATGGTCGGCTCGACCTTCCTGCTCAGGCTCGCTTCCGGCTCGTTCGGACCGTTCGGCTATCCCGTATGGGTGGCGATCGCAGCCGTCATCGTCGCCCATATCGCGCTCTACCACACGCGTTTCGGCGTGCATCTGCTTGCCACCGGGGGCCAGGCCGAAAGTGCCGGCGCGCTCGGCATCCGCACCAACCGGGTCAAGATCGCCGCCTATACGATTTCCGGTCTCTGCGCCGGCGTCGCGGCCATTCTCCTGGTCGCCCGCATCGGCTCGGCCGAACCGCAGATCAACACCAGCCTGCTCTTGAATTCGGTGGCGGCGGTGGTGCTGGGCGGCGTCAGCCTGTTCGGCGGCCGCGCCAGCATTCTTGGGCCCGCCATCGGCGCGCTGATGCTCACGGCACTCGTCAATGGCCTGACCTTGCTCAATGTGTCGGCTTTCTACCAACCGCTTGCCGTGGGAGCCATCGTGGTGCTGGCGGCGCTGATCATGCGGTATCAGAAATGAGCGCTCCCCATCACATCCCCGCCGCTGAGGCGATCATCGCCTGCGAAGGGCTGAGCAAGCATTTCGGCGGCATCCGCGCCTTCACCGACGTCGCCTTCCAGGCCCGCCGCGGCGAGGTCACCGCCGTGATCGGCGACAATGGCGCCGGCAAGTCGACGCTGGTCCGCAGCCTGGTCGGCGTGCATCAGCCCGACGCCGGCGATCTGTTCTTCGACGGCCAGGCGCGGCCCTTCGCCAATCCCGACGAGGCGCGCAAGGCCGGCATCGAGACCGTGCACCAGAACCTGGCGCTGATCGACGAACTGACGGTCGCACAGAACCTGTTCCTCAACCGCGAGATCGTGCGCCGCATCGGTCCCTTCGCTTTCCTCGACCGCAAGGCGATGAAACGCGAGGCCCGTTCCATGCTGTCGCGCCTGTCGATCAACGTGCCGTCGATCAACCAGCGTGTGCGGCGCCTGTCGGGCGGCCAGCGGCAGGCGATCTCGATCTGCCGCGCTGTCGGCTCCGGCGCCAAGCTGGTGGTGATGGACGAACCGACGGCGGCGCTCGGCGTGCAGGAGACGGCCAATGTCGAGGCGCTGATCCGGCGCCTGCGCGAGCAGTCGGTCTCAGTCATCCTGGTCAGCCACAATTTCGATCAGGTCCGCCGCCTGTCCGACCAGATCTGGGTGATGCGGGCGGGAAAGATGGCGGCGACCGTGCGCGCCTCGGAGACATCAGGCAACGAGCTCGTCGCGCTGGTCACCGGCGCGGCATAGTCCTGCAGCATCAGACTTGAAATCAAAGGGAGTTTGCCGGTGGCACCAATTCGTGTCGGACTTATAGGTCTTGGAGAGGTCGCCCAGTCGATCCATCTGCCGGTGCTGAGCGATCAGCGCGAGCGCTGGGTGATCGCGGGCGTGTACGACGTGTCGCCCAGCCTGGTGGCGCTGTGCACCTCGCAACACCCGACGGCAAGAACCTTCGAGACGGCCGAGGCGCTAATAGCGTCACCCGACATCGACGCGGTGTTCGTGCTGTCATCCGACGACACCCACAGCCGCTTCGTGCACGCGGCGATTGCCGCCAACAAGCACATCCTGCTGGAAAAGCCCGCCTGTCTGACGGTGCGCGAGATCGACGATCTGCTGGCGCTGATGCCGGGCTACGACAAGATCCTGTTCGTCGGCTATATGCGCCGCTACGCGCCGGCATATCTGGCCGCCAGGGACGAGCTGCCGGCCTTCGCCGACATCACCCATGTCCGCATCTTCGACCTGATCTCGGAGGGCCGGCATTTCCTCAAGAAGAGCCAGAACGTCCTCTATCCCAACGACATAGACCCGGCCCTGCTGGCGCGTGGCGCCAAGGAGCGCGACGCGCTGATCCGCGAAGTCGTCGGTGCCGACGCGCCGGCCGACCTGGTGCGCGCCTATCGCGGGCTGACGGCGCTTTCCTCGCACCACATTTCGGCGATGCGCGGGCTGATCGGCGAGCCGGCGCGCGTGCTGGCCGCGCACCGCACCAATGGCGGCGCCAACACATCGGTCACCTTCGACTATGGCCATTTCGCTTGTCTCTACGACGCGGTGGTCGACGATCTCGGCCTGTTCGACGCAATGATCGAGGTGCGCTCCAACACCAGGCGCGTGCGCATCATCTACGACACGCCCTACATCCGCAGCCTGCCGACGCGGCTGGAGGTCACCGATGCCGGCCCGCTCGGCCCGGTGACGAAAGCCTTCGGCCCTCTCTACGGCGATGCTTTCTCGAATGAACTCGAGATTTTCCACCGCCACATCGCCGAAGGAACAAAGCCGCTGACCGACCTCGCCGATTCCCGCCACGACCTGGCGCTGATGGCCGAAATCATCGAGCGTATGAAGGAGAGCGGCCAGCGTTGAGGCGCTCCCTACTGCCCTACTGCCCTACTGCCTTATTTCCCGCAGTGATGATCGTTGATCTTGTTCAATGCATTCGCGTCGGGTCCAACGCGATGGTAGGAGCACGCGCCAGCCGCCGTCGTCACCAACTGCTGATCGTAGTAGTGCGGGCCGCCGAACAGGATATCGATGAGATCGCCTTCGGCGGGAACGTAGCGTTCGGAGTGGACCCGGCGGTCGTGATGCCGGTCGCCAGCCAAGGCCGGGGCGCAAAGACTCGCGCCCGTAGCAACCGCGAGAGCTAGGATCGCAACGCATTTCGTGGTCATCGGCACACCCTTCTGGCCATTCCGGAATCGCACCATACATCCAAAACCGCCAGCCGGACAAAAGTTCCGAGAAGACCGCGATAGGCTCTTGCCGAAGCCTGCGGCCTCGCTCATCCATGGTGCGTGGAAATGTGGGATCCGTGATGACCGACGCCAGCCTTCACCTCGTCGAAGCGACGATCGACCAACTGCGCCGCGCGCTCGATGACGGCACCGTCACCAGCGTCGAACTGGTCGGGGCGTATCTGAGGCGCATCGCGCATTTCGACAGGCACGGCATCAGCCTCAATGCCGTCCCGGTGCTCAACCCTGACATGTTCGAGGAAGCCGCCGCCTCCGACCGGCGCCGCCGCAATGGCGCCGTGCTCGGACCGCTCGACGGCATCCCCTACACCGCCAAGGACAGCTACAAGGTTGCAGGCCTGACGGTGGCCGCCGGCTCGCCGGCCTTCGAGCATCTCATTGCCAATGAGGATGCCTTCACCATCGCCCGGCTGCGCGCCGGCGGCGCGGTGCTGATCGGGCTGACCAACATGCCGCCAATGGCCAATGGCGGCATGCAGCGGGGCGTCTATGGCCGCGCCGAAAGTCCGTACAATGGCGATTATCTCACCGCCGCCTTCGCATCGGGTTCGTCCAATGGCTCCGGCACGGCGACAGCGGCCAGCTTCTGCGCCTTCGGGCTTGGCGAGGAAACCTGGTCGTCCGGCCGCGCGCCGGCCACCAACAATGCGCTGGTCGCCTACACGCCGTCGCGCGGCGTCATTTCTGTGCGCGGCAACTGGCCCCTGGTGCCGACCATGGATGTCGTCGTGCCGCATACGCGCAGCGTGCCCGACATGCTCGAACTGCTCGATGTGATCGTCGCCGACGATCCCGAGGCGCGAGGCGATTTCTGGCGCGCGCAGCCTTGGGTCAAGCCGCCGAAAAGCTCCGATGTGCGGCCGCCCCGTTATACCGATCTCGCACTGGCGGGGTCGTTGAAAGGCAAGCGCCTGGGCGTGCCCAGAATGTATATCGGCCGCGACAGCGAGGCCGATGCGCCGATCGAAACCCGCGCCTCGGTGCTTGCCCTGTGGGAGCAGGCAGCGGCCGATCTCAAGCGGCTTGGCGCCGAGGTGATCGAGGTCGATTTCCCCGTCGTCTCCAACTACGAGCGCGACCGCCCCGGGGCGCGCACCATGGTCGAGCGCGGGCTGGTGCCGCAGGACTTCGCCGAGCGCGAACTCTGGGATCTCAGCATCTGGGGCTGGGACGACTTTTTGCGCGCCAATGCCGACCCGGCCGTGCCCGATCTCGTCTCCGTCGACGGCCCAAAGATCTTCCCGCAGCCGCCCGGCACGCTGCCCGACCGCTATGAGGGCGGCTTCGATCTGAGAGAATATGTGGAACGGGCCCGGTCCGGCGTCACGCCGTTCGCAGACATTCCAACGCTGGAAGACGGACTGAAGGGCCTCGAAGCAACAAGGCGGATCGATTTCGAGGACTGGCTGGACGGCCAAGACATCGACGCCGTGGCGCTGCCCGCCGCCGCCGATGTCGGACCGGCCGATGCAGACATCGACGAGGCATCTGCCGCCCTTGCCTGGCGCAATGGCACCTGGGTCGCCAACGGCAATCTGGTCTGGCGCCATTTCGGCATCCCGACCGTCACCGTGCCCATGGGAACCATGGCCGATATCGGCATGCCGGTCGGCCTGACCTTCGCCGGTAAGGCCTATGACGACGAAAGGCTGCTGCGCATGGCCGGCGACTACGAACTGTCGACCCGGCGCCGCACCCTGCCCCCACGCACGCCGGAACTGACTGAAGATGTATTTTCCCGCCGGCCCACGCAAACCGGTAACGGCAAGGCACCTCCGCTCGTCATCGCGCTTGCCGCCGAGACGCGCACGACCGGCGATCAGGACGAGATCACCATCACCCTCGACCTGCCGATCGACGCCGAGGCGGAAAACGCCAGCGTCAAGGTGCATGTCAACGGCGAGCCTGTCGCCATGCAGCGAAGCGGAGCGCGCTGCTGTGGACAGGCATTGGTTCCGGCCGCAGAGCACCAGCGGTTCCACAGCGTCTGGCGTGGCTCGTATGGCTCGATCGTGACGGCTATTGTGCGGCTGGAGGATGGGCGCAGCGCCGGCGCCTATCTGGTTACGGGCGGGATTGGATGAACGCCAGCAGCTAGGAAGGCAGCGAAGTCAGCCATTCTTCCCAAAATTCCTGCTGCATATGGACGAAAACCGGAACCACGTCGACGCCATCATCAAATATGTCGACCAGATCGCTCTCTTGCGGAAATTGCCCCGTCTTCACCTTGCAGGCTATCAATCCGCGACTTTTCTCCATCACGGTATTTTCCGGATAAACATTGGTGCTTGCTCCGTAACAGAAGGGTAGCAGGCCATCGACTTCGAGTGCCTGACGGATTTGGAACAGAGCCTCGAAAAAGTCTTCCTCTTCTGCCTCGATCACCTTGTCCCGATAACTGCATTTCAGATTGCAGGCAGCGCCGTTCACGTGCAGCGTGAACACGGCTTGCTCGTCGTCACCAACGGAACCTGCTCCGATCAGAAAAACAGTACGCTGATGGTCCATCTCATCCCCCTCGCCATGTGACGGGATGGTAGTACGACAACGGCCGCTTTCCAGCATGGCAGGGATTGGGACGCGGCCGCACTCCCTGCCGTCGTCATCCGCTGGCCGGGCGTCCCGCCGCAAAGGCAAGGTCCCGCCGAATGACATCCCGCTTGTCTTGCGACAGACCGGCAAGCAGCTTTTCATCGAGGCAGCCTGCTCGGATGAGATGAGTGAAGACATAAAGGAGCTGCGAATAGCGGTAGTCGAACGTCCGATCGATATCCCGCCGCTGTTCACGCAAATAGGCTTCCAGCTCCCACATCTGGGAGGGAACCGTCACCGCACTGGCCTTGCTCTTGAATTCGGCCATCGTCTTTGCGAGGGCCGCCTCAAGAGCCTTATCGAAGGCGTGGCGGGCGAGCTTCTTTTCGGAAGCGGACCAACTGGAATCGTTCATTGGATATCTCCGTAGATTTCCTGTGAATTCCATCAGATTTTCACGAACTTCGCCTGCTTCTACCCCCGCGCCGCCCAAAGCAAACCCCGCTCCACCATCAGCGCCATTTCCGGCACCGCGAACTCATCCGCCGTGTGACCAAGGGAACTGTAGAAAACCTTCCCCGCCCCATAGCGCCGTTTCCAGACGACCGGCATGACGACGCCGCCTATCCCCGGAAAATGCGCGTCGGTGAAGGTGGTGGTCGCCAGCACCTCATTGCTTGGGTCGACATGCATGTAATATTGCTCCGACCGGTAGGCGAAATCGCTGATGCCTTTTGTGATCGGATCGTCCGGCCGGGTGATCGCGACAGTGTAGTCGATGATGTTGCCGGGATGCGCCACCCATTGGCCGCCGGTCATGAACTGATAGTCAGGCTCATTGCGGAAACTGTCGCCCATCGTGCCGTGGAAACCGCCGAGCCCGCTTCCCCCGCGAACCGCAAGCGTCAGGTTCTGCAACTCGGCCTTTTCGATCGTCGACATCGTGATGACAGGCACGATGAGATCGAAGGAAGCAAGCTCCGGACCGGCGAACATCGCCGTGCCCTCACCCAGCGTGACGTCGAAGCCGTTTCGCTCAAGCAAGGTGCGAACGAGCTTCGCGCTCTGCTCCGGCGTATGGCCCTCCCAGCCGCCCCAGGCGATCAAGGCCTTCTTTGGCATTGTGTACCTCCCTGGAAAACTCGGCCCTGATCGATCCGGCGTCAGCGCCAGCCCAGCGCTGGAGCGACATGGGTCAGGATCGCCTCGATGACATGCGCGTTGTAGTCGACGCCGAGCTGGTTCGGAACGGTGAGCAACAGCGTATCCGCCTCGGCGATCGCCTCGTCCTGCGCCAATTCCTTGATCAGCACATCCGGCTCGGCCGCGTAGCTGCGCCCGAAAATCGCCTTGGTGTTCTCCTCGATGAAGCCGATCTGGTCGCGGCTCTCATTGCCGCGGCCGAAATAGGCGCGGTCGCGATCGTCGACCAGCGCGAAGATGCTGCGGCTGACCGAGACGCGCGGCTCGCGCTTGTGGCCGGCTGCCTTCCAGGCCTCGCGATAGATGCGGATCTGCTCGGCCTGCTGGATGTGGAACGGCTTGCCGCTCTCGTCGAATTTGAGCGTCGAGCTCTGCAGGTTCATGCCGAGCTTGGCTGCCCATTCCGACGTGGCGTTGGTGGCCGCACCCCACCAGATCCGCTCGCGCAAACCCTCCGAATGCGGCTCGAGGCGCAAGAGGCCGGGCGGGTTGGGGAACATTGGCCGTGGATTGGGCTGGGCGAACCCCTCGCCGCGCAGCGTCTCGAGGAAGACCTCGGCGTGGTGCCTTGCCATGTCGGCGTCGCTCTGCCCTTCCGGCGGCGCGTAGCCAAAATGGCGCCAGCCATCGATCACCTGCTCGGGCGAGCCACGGCTGATGCCGAGTTGCAGGCGCCCGCCGGCGATGATGTCGGCGGCACCGGCATCCTCGGCCATGTAGAGCGGGTTCTCGTAGCGCATGTCGATGACCGCGGTGCCGATCTCGATGCGGCTGGTCCTGGCGCCGACCGCCGCCAGCAGCGGGAACGGCGACGCGAGCTGGCGGGCGAAGTGATGCACGCGAAAATACGCGCCGTCCGCGCCCAGCTGCTCGGCGGCGACAGCCAGCTCTATGGATTGCAAAAGCGCGTCCGAAGCCGAGCGCACTTGCGATTGCGACGAGGGCGTCCAGTGCCCGAACGACAGGAACCCGATTTTCTTCATAATCATGCGATATAAGGATGCGCGTCAGGCTTCAATGCAAAAGAGATTTTTTGGCGCCCGGATCAAGGCTCATGCATCGCTATTCTCGAAGGCGCCAATGCCTTGTGCGATCAGGTTGGTCGCCATCACCAGCGAGACGATTGCCCCGGAATTGAAGACGACGACCCACCATTTTCCGCCGGTCAGGAAGCCATAGCCGTCGGCGACGGCCAGTCCCCAGTCGGCCGATGGCGGCTGAATGCCGAGGCCGAGAAAGCTCAGCGTCGCGATCGAGAAGAACGCGTAGCCCAGCCTTGTGACGAGTTCGATGAGGATCGTTTCCCTGATGTTGGGCAGGATCTCCAGGAACATGATGGCGAGCGGGCCTTCACCGCCAAGCCGCGCGGCGCTGACATAGTCGCGCTGCTTCTGCTCACGCACGGCGGCGCGAACGGTGCGCGCCACCAGCGGCGCGTAGGCGATGCCGATCACCAGGATGACGGTCAGGTTCGACGGGCCGATCGCCACCAGCGTCATGGTGACGAGAACGATGAACGGAAACGCCATCAGCGTATCGAGCAGCCGCGCGCCGATGGCATCAGTGAGGCCCTCGAAATAGCCGAGCACCAGGCCGATGATGCTGCCGGCGGCAACCCCGGCCAGCGTCGCCAGCGGCGCAACCAGCAGGATGTCGCGCGAACCGACGATGATGCGGGACAGCACATCGCGGCCGAGCTGATCGGTCCCGAACCAGTGCAGCGCATCGGGCGGCGTCAGCGTCGCCAGGAAATCCTCGGCATAGGGATCGTAGGGAACGAAGAGGTTGCCTGCTATGGCGCAAGCGACCCAGAACAAAAGCAGCAGCAATCCGACCACGACCGACGGCGGCAATCCGGCGAAAGCACTGCGAATCCGGCGCACTGCCGAAAAGCCCGCCACGGCGCGCTGCAGTGCGGGAAACTCGGCCAGATCCGTCATGGCGAGGTCCGGCGGCGTTGCCGCGGATCGAGCAGCGCCAGCAAGAGGTCGCCGGCCGCCGCCGACAGCACGAAGATGGCCGCCATCACCAATACGCCTGCCTCCAGCATCGGGAAATCACGGGCCTTGGCCGCGTTCAGGACCAGATTGCCAAGTCCCTGGATGCCGAACAACGCCTCGATCACCACCAGCCCACCCAGCATGTATCCGGTCTGCGTCGCCAGCACCGCGACGGTCGGCGTCAGCGCATTGCGCAGCACGTGCCGAAAGATGATCTCGCGCCGCTCGAGCCCTTTCAGGACGGCGGTGCGCGTGTAATCGGCGGCGATCGCCTCGATCACGCCTGCTCGCGTCATCCGGGCGATATAGCCGGAAAGGTTCAGCACCAGCGGCAGCGCCGGCAGGATCAGATAATAGCCATGCGTCCAGAAGCCCGCGCCATCGGGCGCAACTCCGGAGATCGGGAACCAGTTCAGCCACAGGCCGAAAACGATGAGCAGCATCAGGCCGGAAACGAAATCAGGCACAATGCCGAAGGAGACGCCCGCCATCACGATCAGCCGGTCGATGAGGCGGCCCGCATTGAGACCGGCGATGACGCCGGCACCAACGCCGAGCGGAACGAGGAAGAGCAAAATAATCCCGGCAAGCGCCGCGGAGCGCTTGAGGCTTTCCAGCACGAAGGGCGCCACCGGCCCGCGCATCGACAGCGAGGTGCCGAAGTCACCGGTGACCGCTTTGCTGAACCAGAGCCAATACTGGACGAGAACCGGCTGGTCGGCGCCTAGCCGCTTGTTCAGTTCCGCCACCGCTTGCGCGTCGGCAAAAGGCCCGAGCATGACACGGCCCACATCGCCGGGCAGGACCTGCCCGGCGAAGAACACCAGAATGCTGACCAGCCACAGGGTGAGGACAAGTGTGCCCACACGCGCTGACAGAATGCGACCGGTCAGCATGTCGCGATCATGCCTGGACGAAGGAAACGCGGTCGAGCAGGAGATGCGAAATCGCGGTGAAGCGTACGCCCTCGACCTTGGAGCTGACGATGCGGCTGTATTGCGAGAAGTAGCTGATGATCGCCGGCGTCTCGTCGAGCAGCAAGGTCTGGATCTTGCGGGCAACAAGGCGCTGTGCCTGCAGGTCGCGCGCCTTCGAGTAGTCAAGCAGCAGCGCGTCATAGGCCGGGTTGTTGAAATGTGCCGCGTTCCAAGCTCCCGAACTCTTTAGCGTGGCGTTGAGGAAGATGTCGGGCGTGCCGCGGTGGCCATAGTCGGTGATGCCGAGCACCGAATCCAGCCATGGCGAACTGCCGAACGTCGCCGAGCCGTAATAGGCGTCCTGCGGCAGGACTTTGAGCTTGACGTCGATGCCGGCCTTCTTGGCGAAGTTCTGGATGATGACCGCATAGTCGGGAATGTCATAGGCGCGTTCGGTGGTCAGCGTCACCTCGAAGCCGTTGGGCACGCCCGCCTCGCCAAGCAGCCGCTTGGCCTCGGCAATGTCCTGCTTGCGCTGCGGCACCGATGGATCGGCCGAGGGGAAGATCGGCGCGAACGGCGTGTCGTTGCCGACGATGGCGCGGCCCTTGAGCAGGCCCTTGACCACAGCCTCTCGGTCGATCGTGAGCGCCAGCGCGCGGCGGATGCGCTTGTCGGTAAACGGCGCCTGGTCGGTCCTGAGATGCACCTGGTCGTGCGAGCTCGCCTGCACGCTCAGCAGCTTGAAGTTGGGATTGCCCTCGATCGCCAGCTCCAGCCGCGTCGTGCTTGGGATCACGTCGAGCTGGCCGGCCTGCAAAGCCAGCACCTGTGCCTGCTCGTCGTCGAAGAACTTGATCTCGATCCGGTCGGGCAGCGCCTTGTCGCCCCAGTAATTCTCATTGCGCACGAAGCTGGCGCCTTGCTTGGGACGGAAGGATTCGAGCTTGAACGGGCCGGTGCCGTTGAAAGTCTTCTCGAAATCACCGGCATAGTCGGCAGGCAGGATGACGGCATTGTAGACGTCGGAGGAGACATAGAACGGGAAGTTGCTGTTCGGACCGTCGAGATCGAAGGCGACGGTTTCGTCGTCGACCAGCTTGGCGCCGCCCTTGGACAGGATGCCCTTGTAGGCGGACAACGCCGACGAGCCGCTGGCCGGATCGACCAGCCGCTCGAAGCTCGCCACAACGTCTTTGGCGGTGACCGCGCGGCCATCGTGGAATTTTACCCCTTGCCGCAATTTGAAGGTCCAGCGGCTGGCCGTCTCGTTGGCCTCCCAGGACAGAGCCAGCTTCGGCTGCAGACCATCCTTCGGATCGTCGAGGATCAGATACTCGCCGACCTGGCTGATCACCCCGATGCTGGCCGGATCGGTGACCGAAACCGGATCGATCGCCTTGGTCGGCTGGCCGAGCCCGACGCGAACCGTGCCGCCGCCGGCAGCCGCGGCGCGCGCGCCTCCCAATCCCTGCGAGGCGGCAAAGCCGGTCAGGCCGAGCAGTGCGGCATATCTGAGGAGATCGCGGCGCTTGAGAAAGCCGCCCTGATGTTCGTCGACGGCGACATTCCAGATGTCCCCCGACAGATTGCGAACTGCGTCGATATCTCTGCGTCTGGTCATTTTGAAACCCCTGCTTTGAAATGAAGATTGAAAATCTATGCGACGGGCTCGCCGTCGAGATGGATGCGTTCGACGGCCTGCGGATAGAAGGCGATGAGGCCCTTGATCTTCGGCATTTCCTCAATGGGATCCCGGTAGCTCCAGGCGATATCAGGGCGCACCGAACCGTCGCTCAGCAGGCCGGACCAGTAAGAGGCGATGCCCTTGTAGGGACATCGCGTCGTGGTGACGGACGCTGTCAGCCGCTCCAGCCGGATGTCTTCCGCGGGCAGATAAAAACGCGTCGGCAGATGCGTCTCGAACAGCAGCACCGGGCGGTGGCTGTCGGCGATCGGCTCGCCGTCGAACCAGATCTGCAAATGGCTCGAGCTTTGCAGAACATCGATGCGTGCATAGGGATCGCGGGCGTGGACGAAGACTTCCTCTTCCTCCTCGAACCACTGGTCGACGGCCTTCCAGGTGAATGCAATGCGGCCGGCCAGCGGCGCCAGGTTTTCATCCGGCGGCGACACGAACGACCACGCCGCGTTGGCGCTGCGCCTGTCGCCGCTGTCGATATCCCAATAGGCGGTCTCGCCACCGACCGGATGCGGCTCGCGATGCAGCGAAGGTTTCAGCACCGATGGGTCGACCGCTGACGGCGGGAAGAAATAGATCGGCAGGAAATGGTTGGAGCGCAGCACCAGCACGTTGCGGCTGTCGGCGATGGTGCGGCCGCCGAATTTGACGCGCACACGCTTGGGGCTGTGCAGGACATTGACGAGCTGCGGCGCGGTCGCTTCGCGCGGCTGCAATCTTGGTGCGACGGTCATGATCGTTCTTCCGGTCAGGACACGGCACGCGCATTGTCGCGCTGGTCGGCGAAGCGGTTGGCGGGCCGCGCCAGGCCGAAACGCTCGCGCAGCGTTCCCGGCCCGTATTCGGTCGGGAAGACGCCGCGCCGCTGCAGCTCCGGCACCACCTGTTCGGCAAAATTCACCCAGTCTTCTGGCAGCAGCGGGAACATCAGGTTGAAGCCGTCAGCGGCACCCGAAACGAACCAGTCCTGCAACTGGTCCGCGATCTGTATCGGCGTGCCGGCAACCGTCGGCACCGAACCGCTGTTGGCGAGCTTGCGCGCGATCTCGCGCAGGCTGAGATTCTGCTTCGCCCACTGCTTGACCCGGTTGAGCGATGTGCGCCCGCCATTGAACGTGCTTTCGTCCGGCAGTGGCGGCAGCGGCCCGTCCGGCGGGAACAGCGACAGGTCCAACCCGCTCCAGCTCGACAGAAGGTCGATGCCGACCTGATCCGGCAGCAAGGTCTGCAGGTATTCCTGCTTTTCCCGGCCTTCCGCTTCGGAGGCGGCGACGATCGGCAGGATGCCGGGCAGGATCTTGAAGCTCTCCGGCCGCCTGCCGTGGCGGGCCAGCCGCTCGTTGATGTCCTGACGGTATTTGATGCCATCCTGCTTGGTGCTGTAGATGGCGAAGTGCGCATCGGCCTGGGCGGTGGCGAAGTTCTTGCCATCTTCGGACGAGCCGGCCTGGACGATTAGCGGATGGCCTTGCGGCGGCCGCGAGACGTTGAGCGGCCCACGCACCTTGAAGTGCTTGCCCTTGTGATCGATGGGATGGACCTTGTCGGGGTCGGCGAAATGGCCTGACGCCTTGTCGATCAGCAGCGCCTCGTCTTCCCAGCTGTCCCACAGCGCCTTGACGATATCGAGGAATTCGGCCGCGCGCTCATAGCGGAAAGCATGCTCGATATTGCCGTCGCGGCCGAAATTGCGCGCCTCCTCATCCATGGCCGAGGTGACGACGTTCCACGACGCCCTGCCCTTGCTGATATGGTCGAGCGAGGCGAACATGCGCGCCACATTGTACGGCTCGCTGTAGGAACTCGACGCCGTGGTGATCAGGCCGATATGCTTGGTCACGCTAGCCAGCGCCGATAGCAGCGTCAGCGGTTCGAGGCGGGCATTGGCGTAATGGGCGACGCCGCTCTTGACTGAATCCCAGATCGACACGTGGTCGGCGACGAAGATGGCGTCGATCCTGGCGCGTTCGGCCGCCTGCACGAGATCGCGGTAGAATTCGAAATCCAGCACCTCCCGCCCCGGCGCCCTCGGGTGGCGCCACGACATCCGATGATCGCCCTGCGGGTTGAAGAAGAATGCGCTGAGGATCATGTGGTCTCGAGCCATGCCGGGCCTCCTTCCAGATCTGCTCCGGAGACCGTCGCGCTGCCTCGGCAGATGGCGACAATCTCTGCTGATGCGAGAAAGGTAGATTGCGCTCCGGCTTAATCCGAGTAATTTTATAGAGATAATGCATTGCGAAAGCGGAAGCGATTGCCCTCGATGGCGGCGCTGGAAGAAAGTGGTTTCAAGTCCCCATGTCCTCCTCGGTTCTGAACGTAGACCAGCTGTCCGTGGCCTATGACGGGCGCAAGGGATCGCATCCCGCCGTCAGCGGCGTGTCACTGCACATCGGCGAAGGCGAAGCGCTCGGCCTGGTTGGCGAGTCGGGATCGGGCAAAAGCTCGGTGGCGCTCGCCATATTGCGCTATCTGCCGAAAAACGCCTGCATCACTGCGTCGGCGCTGGAATTCCAGGGCCGCGAAATCCGCGACCTTTCCGCCGAGCAGCTGCGCCGGCTCAGGGGAAATCATATCGCCGCCGTCTACCAGCATCCCGGTGCTGCCCTCAATCCAAGCATGACGATCGGCCGCCAGATCACCGAGACGGTCATGCGGCATCGCCCGGTTCGCCTCGAAGAGGCGCGCGGGCGCGCCGCCGAACTGCTCGGCCGCGTCCGGGTCAGCCATCCGGAGCGGGTGCTGGATCTCTATCCGCACGAACTCTCCGGCGGCATGCAGCAGCGCGCCAACATCGCCATTGCCATTGCGCTCGACCCGTCGCTGCTGGTGCTGGATGAGCCGACGACGGCGCTCGACGCCAGCGTCCAGTCCGAGATCATCGCCATCCTCTCCGACTTACGCAAGGATCACAAAACCAGCATCCTGCTGATCAGCCACGACATCAATATGATCCGCCGCTCCTGCGACCGGGTGGCGGTGATGCAGGCGGGAACCGTGGTCGAAAGCGGCGTTGCGAGCGATGTCTTCGACAACCCCTCTCACGCCTACACCAAGGCGCTCATCGCCTCGATCCCGGCGCTCAACTACACCAAGCGGGACGGAAGACTGGCGGAGACGGACGGCGTGCCAGCGCACCCAATGGCCCAAGGCGAAGACGCCGGCCTGCCAAAAGAACGCCGCATCGCGATCGCCTGCAAAGGCATCAGTCATGCCTTCGGCAGCCAGCCAGTGCTGCACCACGTCGATCTCGACATCGGCCAGGGCGAGACCTTCGGGCTGATCGGCGAGTCCGGTTCTGGCAAGTCGACCCTGGCACGGATCGTCACCGGTCTGCAGACGCCAAGCGCCGGATCGGTCGAACTGTTCGGCAGGACGGTCGCGCCGCGCGTCGAGAAGAGAAACCTTGCCGAACGCCGCGACGTGCAGATGGTCTTCCAGTCGCCGGATCGCACGCTCAATCCGCGCCAGCGGATCGGCACGATCCTCGGCCGCCCGCTGCGCAGGCTCGCCGGCCTGCGCCGCAGCGAAGTGAGAGCCCGCGTCGGCGACCTGCTGCAATCGGTTCGCCTCGCCGGCGCCACGGCCGAGCAGAAGTCGCGTTCGCTGTCCGGCGGCCAGCGGCAGCGGGCGGCAATCGCGCGCGCCTTCGCCGGCGTGCCGAAGGTCGTCGTGCTCGATGAACCGACCTCCGCGCTCGACGTCTCCGTCCAGGCGACCGTTCTCAACCTGCTCAACGACCTGCAGCGCGACAAGGACACGACCTATCTGTTCATCAGCCACGACCTCAGGGTGGTGCGCTACATGGCCGACAGGATCGGCGTGCTCTATCGCGGACGCCTGGTCGAAACCGGATCCTCCGACCAGATTTTTCGCGGCCCCAACCACCCCTATACGGCCCTGCTTTTGGCTGCGTCCTCCGACGAAGCTGCGCCGAGACTATCCGCTCCAATCGAGATCGAGGCAGCCGGCGTCCCGAATACGGGGTGCTCCTTCGCCGACCGCTGCCCGCTGGTCCTGCCCGACTGCCGAAAGGCGGAGCCGCCGGCCCGAGAGGTCGCGGCCGGCCACCGGATCGCCTGCTGGCGGCACGGCCAGGGTTTTTGAGCGGCTCAACAGCAGTCCGAAGGTCCGCCGCGGCGGGGTTTTTGCGGCAAGCAGATGGTCGATGTACGAACCTCTCTGACGGCTGCCGCCAAGTTCACGCGGCTATGCCGGGGTTGGGAGCTTCCTCGCATACAATTACATTCGTTTATGCTAATATATTTCAGCCATGCACATTCGTTCATGGCGAACATGTGGGAGGATGCGATGAAAACCATGAATCGCAGGTCTGCAATTGCTCTCGGTGTGACGGCTGCCGCGATAACGCCTCTGTTCACCCTGGCGGCATCAGCGAAGAAATACGGCCCGAAGGAAGGCAAGGAGATTGCGCCCGGTGTCAGGATGGTTGAGGTCAGCACCGGCAACTCCGACATTCCCGCCTACAAGAGCATCGCAATTGTCGACGTGGTGTTTCAGCCCGGCGCACACGCGCCTAAGATGGTGATGGACAACGATATGGTCTGCACCATTGCTTCAGGTGCGTTCACGATCAAGAAGGCCGACAAGGAATTCAAGCTCAAGACGGGTGACATGTACACCTGCGCCAAAGGCAAGACCGACGAGGCGACAAATACAAGCAAGGAGGTCGGCGTGCATCGGATCGCCGTCCTGATACCTGCCTAGCAAACCGGATTCCGGCCGGATGGAAGGTCGCATGCCGTCCGGCCGGCGCTTGCGTACAGCCGGGCGCTGGCCTCGTCCGGCCAACGCCCTTCGGCAAGATCGGCAGGATTCCGCCGCTGGTGCCAGCCGGGTCACAGCCGCATGTTCGCTTTCCTTCAGGCACAGTGCGATGCCGGCATTGGCTCTTGAAGGGCCAAGCCAGACCCGCGTAACATAGCGCCAAGTCAACCGCTCACATTGAGTCTGCTTTATTAGTCCGGGCTAACGTCCGGATTGGTTTGGATATTTTCCTTGAACACGCAAGCAACCAGCAGCGCGCCGGAGCGCGGCAAATCGTTTGCTCACGTTGCGGAAGCGTCCTGGGGCAAGGGCCTCAGCACCTTGCTTCGCATCGTGCGCATGACACTGCGCCATCCCTGGCAGGTCGCCATCACCATCGTCTCGACCTTCATTGCCGCGACGCTGCAGCTTTTCATTCCACGCCTGCTGGGACGCGCCATCGACCAGGCGCAAGGTGTGATGGCCGCGGGTGCCGGCGCTGCGGCGGAACAGGCGCTGTGGAACACGGCGCTGACGCTGCTCGTCGTCTCGATCCTGCGCGGCCTCTTCACCATGGCGCAGAACTACTATGGCGAGGCCGTCGGTCATCGCACCGGCTATGAACTGCGGCTCGCCTTCTACGAGAAGATCCAGCGCCTGAGCTTCGCCTACCACGACAGGGTCCACACCGGCGATTTGATCACGCTCGGCCTGCTCGATCTCGACGGCGTGCGCATGTTCTTCTCCACCGGCATCCTGCGCGTCGTCCTGCTCGGCGTGCTGATCGGCGTCGGCGCCTATCTCCTGATCAGCACCGATCTCATGCTCGGGCTGCTCAGCCTGAGCTTCGTGCCGTTCGTTGCCTGGCGGTCCTCGGTCACCCAGCTCAAACTGCGCAGCACCTGGCTGACGTTGCAGGAGCGGTTGTCTGTGCTGAGCCGGGTGATGGATGAGAACCTCGGCGGCATCCGCGTCGTGCGGGCCTTTGCGGCACAGCGGCATGAGCTCGACAAATTCGACCGCGCCAAGCTGTCGGCGCTGGAGCTTGCCAATCGGCGCGTCGACATCCGCGTCTCCAACACCAGCGCCATGAATTTTTCCTTCCTGGTCGCCATGGGGCTGGTGCTCTGGTTCGGCGGCCAGAAGGTGATCGCGGGTCAGATCAGCGTCGGCACGCTCGCCCAGTTCCTCACCTTCATGACCATCCTGCAGATGCCGGTGCGCCAGCTCGGGCTGATGGTCAATTCCTTCGCGCGCGCCTCGACCTGCGGCAGCCGGCTATTCGAACTGCTCGACGCCGAACTCGACATCGAGGACGCGCCCGGCGCCAAGGATCTCGTCGTCACCGATGGCGTGCTGCGCTTCCACAATGTCGGCTTCCGCTACGAGGGCGCGGGCGACCGGCCGACTCTGTCGGGCATCTCCTTCGAGGCGAGGTCCGGCGAGACCATCGGCATCGTCGGCCCGCCAGGCAGCGGCAAGTCGACCATCGCGCACCTGATCCCGCGCTTCTACGACGTCACCTCAGGCGCGATGACCATCGACGGCCAGGACATCCGCAAGGTGACGCTGCAATCGTTGCGCAAGGCCGTCGGCGTCGTGCAGCAGGACGCGTTCCTGTTCACCACCTCGATCGAGAACAACATCGCCTACGGCAATCCCTGGGCGCGCGAGACCCGCATCGGGCAGGCAGCCGAGTACGCGCAGCTGCACAACTACATCATGGGCCTCCCAGCCGGTTACACCACGGTCGTCGGCGAACGCGGCGCGTCGCTTTCCGGTGGCCAGCGGCAGCGCCTGACCATCGCCCGCAGCCTGATGCTGCGGCCGTCCGTGCTGGTCTTCGATGATTCCACCGCGGCCATCGACGCCGGCACCGAACAGCGGATCCGGGCAGCGATGAAACGCTTCGCCAGGGATCGCGTGACACTCATCATCTCGCACCGGCTGAGTTCGCTGATGCATGCCGACCAGATCCTGTTCGTCGAGGGCGGCCGGATCGTCGAGCGCGGCACGCATGAGGAGTTGCTGGCGCTCGGTGGACGCTACCGCGCGCTCCATGACCTGCAGTTGCGGCCGGACGATGAGCGGCCCGTGGCGGGAGCCGCGTGATGCAGACACCGGCCGACGACGAGAAGGAAGACACCAGCGGGCCACCGACAAAGGCGGTCGTGGGCTCGCACCGCGACGACGAAGAGGTCTTCGGCAAAGCTTATGACCCGCGCATCGTGCGGCGTATCTGGAGCTTCGTGAGGCCGTATCAGAACCGGATTTTCATCTCACTCGCCGCGGTGCTGGTGTTCACGCTGACGCAACTGGCGATCCCGCTGGTCATCCGCTACGCCATCGACCACGGCATGACGGCTGGCAAGCTGGACCAATCGGTGATGATCGCCGCGATCAGCGCTTTCGCCGTGATCATCCTGATCAACTATGCCGCCAGCTATGTGCAGGAAAGAGTCGTCGGCAAGGTGGCCGAAAACGTGCTGTCGGACCTGCGCCGCGCCATGTTCAGCCATCTGCAACGGGTCTCGCTGAGCTTCATGGACAAGACCGAGGTCGGGCGGCTGATGTCGCGCCTGCAGGGCGACGTCAATTCGATGCAGGAATTCCTCGAAACATCGGTGATGTCGGTAGGCGACATCGTGCTGTTGTTCGGCATTGTCAGCGTGCTTTTGTGGCTCGATTTCCGACTGGGCCTGCTGACGCTGTCGACCATGCCGGTGCTGTTCATCGTGCGCCTTTTCTGGCTGCCGCGCGCCAAGGTCGCCTTCATGGCCGCGCACGAAACCAACTCGATCGCCAACGGCGCACTGGCCGAAGGCATCCATGGCGTGCGCACGGTGCAGAGCCTCGAGCGCCAGCACGTCAATTTCGACCTCTACGACGAAAAGGTGCTGGCCAACCTCAATGCCCATTTGAGGTCGGCGAAATACGCGCAGGTAATGGTGCCGATCGTCGACACGCTGACCGGCATCGCCATGGCAACTGTCATCGTCGTCGGCGGGTCGATGGTGCTCTCGCACAGCCTCGACATCGGCGTCATGGTGGCGTTCCTGTTCTACATCCAGCGCTTCTTCGACCCGATCCGCTCGCTGACCATGCAATACAGCGTCATGCAGCGAGCCATGGCTTCGGGCCAGCGCATCTCCGAAGTGCTCGACGTGCCGGTCGACGTCAGCGACAGGCACGGTGCCGTGGCGCTGTCGCGCGACATGGACGGCTCGGTCGAGTTCAGGAACGTCACCTTCGGCTATAGGCCGAACCAGCCGGTGCTGAAGAACATCTCCTTCCGCGTCAACCCGGGCGAGACCGTAGCCCTTGTCGGCCCGACCGGGTCGGGCAAGTCGAGCTCGATGGCGCTGGTGCACCGCTTCTACGATGTCTGGTCGGGTGAGGTTCTGGTCGGCGGCCATGATGTGCGTGACCTCACCCAGGATTCGCTCGGCGATCAGGTGGCGATGGTGCTGCAGGAGCCGTTCCTGTTCTCCGGCTCGGTGCTGGAAAACATCCGCTACCACAAGACATCAGCCAGCCGCGAGGAGGTGGTCCGCGCCGCACAAGCCGTCGGCGCGCACGATTTCATCGAGAACCTGCCAGATGGCTACGATACCGAACTCGAGCAGCGCGGCGGCAATCTCTCGCTGGGCCAGCGCCAGCTGATCAGCTTCGCGCGCGCGCTGGTGGCGGATGCAAAGATCCTGGTGCTCGATGAAGCCACGGCCAGCATCGATTCCTACACCGAGATGCTGATCCAGAAGGCGCTGATCACGCTGCTGGAAGGCCGCACCGGGCTGGTCATCGCCCACCGTCTGGCCACTATCCGCGGCGCCGACCGCATCATCGTGCTGCAGAACGGCGAGATCGTCGAAAGCGGCAACCACGAACAGCTGATGGCAAGAAAAGGCCTCTACGCCCGCCTCTACAACATGAACTACGCCTCGTTCGACGACATTTCCGAAGGCGAGCTGGAACTGGACGCGGCAGTCGGCAAGGCGACGTGATTGGACCTGCAAACGACCGCAAGCGCCTAGGCCATTTCGGGGCGTCTTGACCCCTCGCGGATGGCCTTGTGCACGCCGCGTTGCAGATCCATGAATGCAGGGCTTTCCATCACCTCTTCGCGGCGCGGGCGCTCGATATCCACGTTGAATGTCTGCGTGATACGTCCCGGGCCGATGCCCATGACGACGATGCGGTCCGACAGATAGACGGCCTCCTCCACATCATGGGTGACAAACAGGACGGTCAACCTGTGTTCCTCCCAGATCTGGGTCAGCAATTCCTGCATCTGATGCCGGGTCAAGGCATCGAGCGCGCCGAAGGGCTCGTCCATCAACAGCATCTTGGGCCGGTAGGAAAGCGCGCGCGCAATGGCGACGCGTTGTTTCATGCCGCCCGAGAGTTCGGCCGGATAGCGGTCCGCACTACCAGACAGCTTGACGAGTTCGAGATGCTCCAGCGCGATCCTGCGGCAGGTCGGGCGATCGTAACCAGCGGCCTTGAGGGCAAACTCGATGTTCTGCCGCGCCGTCAGCCAGGGAAGCAGCGTGTAGGACTGAAAGACGACGCCACGGTCGAGACCAGGCTGCAGGATCGGCGCGCCATCGATGCTGAGATCGCCCGCGTCGAAGTCCTGCAGTCCGGCCACGATCGACAGCAGCGTGCTCTTGCCGCAGCCCGACGTGCCGACCAGGGAGACGAACTCGTTGTCGGCAAGATCGAGGTTGATATCGCGCAGTACTTCCGTGCGCCGCTCGCCCGTGCCGAAGCTCTTGTGGAGACCGGCGATCCGCAATTTGGGGCTCATCGGCTGGACCTCATTGCGAGCGGCCCTCTTGCTTGAACAGCACCTTTTCCAGCGCCTTCATCACCTGGTCGGTGATGAGGCCGAGCAGGCCGAGCAGCAGGATGTAGCCGATGATGGTGTTGGTCTGGAAATAGCGCTGGGACACAGTGATGCGATAACCGAGCCCCGAAGTGGCGGCGACGAGTTCGGCCAGCACCAGCCAGGTCCATGCCCAGCCCAGGCTGATGCGCAGCGTATCCCAGATGCCCGGCAAGGCACTGGGCACGACGATGCGCGTCAGGATCTTGCGATCCGGCAGGCCTAGCGTGCGCCCAAGGCCGATGAAATCGGCTGGAACCCGTTTTACATTGTCCATGATCATCAGCACCTGCTGGAAGAACGTGCCGATAAAGATGATCAGGAATTTCTGCGAATCGCCGGTGCCGGCCCACAGGATGGAGAGCGGCACGAAAGCGACGACCGGCATGTAGCGGATGAAATCCACCAGCGGCTCGATGGCCGCTTCCCAGGAACGGAAACTGCCGATCAGCACGCCGATCGGTATCGACAGGGCCGAGGCGATGAGGAAGCCGATGGAGATACGGTACATCGAGGCTTTGAGGTCCAGCCACAACGTGCCGTCGGCCGCGAGCTTGGCGATCTGCATAGCGACGCTGCCCGGCGATGGCAGGAAGATCGGCTTTACCAACCCCAGTCCGGTCGCCGCCCACCAGGCAAGGCCGAGCCCGACGAACACGGCCACCGCGATCACCAGGAAGCGCGACCTGGCGATGGGCACGCCGATGCCGGAGGATCGGCGACGCCTCGCCTGTTTCGTGGGACGAGCCGGATCCGTTTGAGCGGGACGCTCCCCGGGCATCTGCGTCACCACCGCGATCCGGCCTTGGTCATTCCGCCGCCTTGACGAATGACGGGTCGATCATCTGCTCCGGCGTCACATCGGCCTGCAGCAGCTTGGCGTTCTTGGCGGCGGCTTCGACATCGGCGAAGGTCTTGGTGGTGAAATCACCGGTCAGCGCCGCCTTGTTTTCGGCGAGTGAGTAGTAACGCACGCCGTCAAAGGCGGTGTTGAGGTCCTTGACGTCCGAACCGACAGCCTTGGCGATGATGGCGCGCCCACCGGGCGTATCGGCATTGTAGTCCTTGAGCGCTGCGTCCCAGCTCTTGATCATGGCCAGCACTTGGCCGGGCCGCGACTTGATCACCTCGTCACGCACCACCAGCACGTCGCTGATCAGGCCGGGATCCTCGCCGGCGGTGAACAGCAGCTTGAGGTCCTTGTTCTGCGCCATGGCGACGGTGAGGTACGGTTCATACGTCACCGCGACCGGCACCTGGCCGGCGATCAAGGCGCTGCCGGCGTCGGACGCAGGCATCGGAACCGGTTTCACATCGTCGATCGACATGCCGTTCCTGGTGAGCGCGTATTTGAGCAGGATGTCGCTCGTCGTGCCTTCCTCGAAGGCCACCTGCTTGCCCTTGAGGTCTGCGATGGAGGTGACGTCCTTGCCGGCGATGATCGCGTCGGCGGTCATGGAGACGTCGAGCAGCAGCACGATCTTCACCGGCAAGCCGGCCGCAACCATGCCCATCGCCGTGTGGGTGGCGATGTTGGCGGCGTCGAGCTGGCCGCTTGCAAGTGCTGCATTGATGTCCTTGTCCTCGGCGAAGTTGACGATCTGGACGTCGCTCAGCCCGTTCGTCTTGAACAGGCCCTTGGCCTCGGCGACATGCCACTGGCCATAGCCGAGCCAGGGCTCGATGCCGATCTTGAACGCTCCTGCCTCGGGCGTGGTGGGAATGGCCGCATCGGCCGCGTAGGCCGCCGGGGCGGCGGCGAGCCCGATGGCGGCGGCCATCACGAGCGCGCGAAATTGTCCTGTTAGGTTACGCATCATCCTTGTTCCCCTTGATGATCGGACCGCTTTTTCTGACTGAGGTAGCCGGTCCGGTGAGACTGCGGGTTTCTGCTCTTGCGGCACTGTGCCTCGGCGTCTTACCTGCCACTTCATGGTGAAGTGCGCGGATATTTCAGCGTCAGCGGGAGCGGATGTCAAGACTAAAATACATACATGCATATACAAGTTGGAAAGACTCAATTTTTACGCTCTCCGGGATCGATCCGGTCTAGAAAATCGGTCACCCGATCGGTTCCGGCAACAGGTTCGCTGCCGACCATGACCGCCACCGAAAAGGCAATAAGGGAAGAAACCGGCGTGTGGCTGCGTGCGCCGGCGCGCAGGTTCATGACCAGCGTCGGCGACAGGAAGAGACCGGCCCGGAGCACCGCGCGCCAATCGGCCGGCAGCATGCCGCGCCGTTTGAGCTCAAGCAGCAGTGGCCGCCACAGCGCTGTGGCCTTGACCTCCAGCAGGTCGCGGCGGACGGGGCTCAGGTCCCAGTCCGTGTCGACATGGAGCAGGTTTCCGTCCAGCCGCGCATGGGCGCGAAAAGCCTCGGTCGCGGTCGCCGGATCATAGAGCCAGAACGGGTGGGCGAAGATGTTGTGGAACGTCGCCTTCACCTCCGCCAGCAGCGTCGGGATATGCGAGCCTGCAAAGGCAGGATCGAAGAAGGACAGCTCCGCCCTCCCCGCCTTCGCCATGTACCAGACATTGGCGTTGTGGGCGTCGCCATGCGCGACCACGCCGCCTGCATCGGTAAGCCGGTCCGGCCGCAAGCGCACAGCGGCGGCATCGAAAAGCTCACCGACGCTGTCGGTGTACTGCTCGCCATTGATGACGAATTTCAGCCGGGAAAACCTATCCCAATCCAGCTCGGCACCGGGAAAGACGAACGGCTTGCCGACATAGAAATCGGCCAGCCGGCCGCCTGGCGGCAAGCGCGTGTCGGCATCGATCAGCCGCTCATGAAACAGCCTGTGGATCGGTTCCGCCGCCACGTCCTCGACGGTTACCGGATGCAGCGTTTCGAGATAGACCTTGAGCAGCCTGGCCGACAGGTCGCGCTCGGCAAGAACGGCTTCTCGCCGTTTGCCGGCGTCGTCCTGCGCATCCAGCGCGAACAGCACATCCGAAAACCTCGGATCCGTGCGCCGGCGATAGACAAGGATCTGCTCGCCCGGTTGGACCGACATATGCACGGGTTGATCAACCGGCAGGCCGGCGCGCGACAGAATCTCGGCGCGGTAATACTCGCCCGTCATCGCCTCTTCCCGCTCCTCCTGATGGAACTTGAAGAAGTAGGCCTTGCCGTCGTCCTCGAAGAAGCCGTTCAACGAATTGAGGCTGTATTTATCGAAGTTGATGCGGACATTGCGGGGGCGCATCGCGAACAGGTCGCCCAGCAATGCCGCCAGCGCGCTTTGTGCTTCGGCAACATCATGCTGCGCGAGTGCCCGGATCCGCGCCGTGCGGCTCGGTGCCGGCGTCATCTGTCGCTCTTGCATTCGACCTGCTTCCGTCAGCTGCTTTTTGAAGGGGAATAGCGGCTGCCGAGCGAGTAGCGGCTGCCGGCATAAGTCAGCTTGCTGATCGTCGCCACCACCGCGCCCGTCCATGTCCGGCGGTGCAGGAAAAGGCAGCAGGCGCCGACATCGATGCCCAGATGCCGCGCCGTCTCGGCATCCGCCGGGATGGCGGAAATGATATGCTCGACCTCGGTCACCGGGGTTTTCTGCATGAGGTAGTCATAGGTCGCCGTCTTCGAAAAATCCTGCTTGTCATAGTCGGGGATGAGGCTCGGATTGACGAAGCGCTCTTCGAGCTGCACCGGCAGATCGTTCTCGAAATTGACGACGACGGAATGATAGATCGAGACGCGCTTTGGAAATTCGAACGACAGCGCCAGCTCTTTTGTCGGCATGATGGTTTCGAGGACGAGGACTTCGGAACGATGCCTGTTGCCGCGCTCGACGATCTCGGCTGCGATGTTGTTGATCTCGATCAGCGTCGACTGTGGCCGCGGTGGCGCGATGAAGGTTCCCACACCTTGCAGGCGGATCAGAAACCCGGCCGAGGTCAATTCTCTGAGCGCCCGGTGAACCGTCATCCGCGAGACGCCGAGTGAAGCGACCAACTCATTCTCGGACGGCAGCTTGCGATCTTTGCCCCACCGGCCCGTTCCGATGTTTGCCAGGATGTAGTCCTTCACCTTCTCGTAAAGAGGGCTGGCGGTGTCGGGCAAAGTGATCATTTCAAAAGTCCTTTCCGGCGATTCATCGGAAATCACGACTCGACAGGTTGCCGCATGCGGATGATTGTTTTCAAGCCGTCGCTGCGCCCCGCCAACAGCCGCTCATAGGCAGCCGGAATGTCATCCAGGCCGATCTCCTGGTCGATCAGCGCCAGCAGCGGTTCGCTCAATTCACCCAGCATCCGCACGGCCTCGGGCAGTTCGCCGGCAAAGGCATGGCATCCCAGCAACCCGATTTCGCGTTCGACCAGCGTATTGGGATCAATGTCGAGGCGGCCGTGGAAGATGCCGACCATGGCGATCGTACCGCCGGGATCGAGAACGCCGAGCATCTGATTGAGCGCCGCGACGCTGCCGGTCGCCTCGATGGCCGCGAGCAGCGGGGCATTGGCAGTTGCGGCGGCAACGGCGTCCCGGCTCAGATCGACGATCCGGGCACCCGTCACCCGCGCCACCCGGGCGCAGCGGCTCTGGTTGCGGTCGGCGATCAGCACGGTGCCGGCGAAGGTCCGCGACAACAGCAGGGCGGCAAGACCGCCGATAGGCCCGCAGCCGACGACCAGCACGAATCCTGTCGTTTTCGGCAGGCGCCGCACCGCGTGCAGCGCCACCGCCAGCGGCTCGGCCATTGCCGCGACCCGCTCGTCGAGCCCGGCATCGATGATATGCAAAAGCCGTGCGGGCAGCACCGCCTGTTCGGCAAAACCGCCGTCGCAGACCTCTCCGACGAAGCCCAGTGACGCGCAGAGATGATGCCTGCCGGCTTGGCATTGCGCGCAGTCTCCGCACCAGAAGCGGGAATCGGCGACAACCCTGTCACCGATAGCGAAGGCGTCGACGCCCGCGCCGGTGGCGGTCACCGTGCCGGTGAGTTCATGGCCGGCCGTCGAAGGCGACCGGCTTATCCACTGTCCCGTGCGGAAATTATGCAGGTCCGAACCGCAGATGCCGGCGGCATCGACCCTGAGCTTCACCCAGCCTGCATCCGGCGCGCCCGGCGTCGCGATGTCTTCGACGCGCAGATCGCCGGGCCCGTAAAGTCGTGCCGCCTTCATCGCGATCGGTTCCGCTCAGCCGGCAAGATAGCGGTCGCGGATCTCCGAGACCGCGTTCTCATGCGAGCTGAAGCCCTCGTAGCGGGCGAGCCTGCGGGCGTGCAGAGCGAGTTCCGGATAGGCCACCGAGGTGACATAGCCGACCGACGAGCGCTTGACGAAATCCGTCACCGAAAGCGGCCCGTAGGTCCGCGCCCAACGGCTGGTCGGCAGCACCGCATTGGGTCCAAGCACGAAATTGGCCAGCGTCACCGGCGTGTGCGGCCCCATCAGGATTTCAGCCGCCTCCGTGATGCGCCCGAGATGCGCGAACGGCTCCTTCGACAGGATCTCGAGATGTTCGGGCGCATAGTCGTTGATGAAGCGGTAGCTGTCCTCCAGCGACGCCGTCAGCACGATGCCGCCGCGGTTGCCGGTCAGCACCGCGCGTGAAAACTCGACACGCTGCTCGGTCATCCGCGACCAGTGCTCCGGGATTGCAGCCAATGCGGCTTCGGCGACCTTGCGGCTGTGCGTCACCAGATAGGCCGAGGAATCCGGCCCGTGCTCGGCTTCGATCAACAGGTCGAGCGCGGCAAGCCCGCCGTCGACGCTGTCATCGGCAAAGATGATCGCTTCGGACGGCCCGGCCGGAAGGCCTGTGTTGATGACCGAAGACAGCACGCTCTTGGCCGCCACCACCCAGGGGCTGCCGGGGCCGACGATCTTGAGCGCGGGCTTCACCGTCTCCGTGCCGTAGGCGACGGCGGCAACTGCCTGAGCGCCGCCGCATTTGTAGACGGTTCCGACGCCGGCGAGGCGTGCGGCGACGAGCGTTGCCGCGTCCACCGAACCATCCGATGTCGGCGGCGTCACGATGGCGATTTGCGGCACGCCGGCAATCACCGCCGGCACCGACGTCATCATCGTCACCGATGGGAAAGCACCCTTGCCGCGCGGCACGTAGAGCGCAACGGAAGCGATCGGCGTGTACCGGTCGCCGGCATAGGCGCCCGGCCGGACTTCCTTGAGCCACATCGTTTCCGGCTTCTGCTCCTCATGGAAATGCCTGATGTTGTCGATGCCGAACTGGATGCTCTCGACGACGTCCTTTTCCACCTTGTCGAACGCCGCGTCGAACTCGGCTTCCGACACCTGCAGTTCGCCCTCGGCGACATTGGCCTTGTCGAGTTCCCTGGCGAAGCGGATCAAGGCGGCGTCGCCTTCGTCCTTGACGGCCTGGATGATCGGCCGGACCTTTTCGACGAAGACCGTCAGATCGGCCTCGGCGCGCTTCAGCAGACTGGCGCGCTGGTCGGCATCGATGGATGACAAATCGTGGAAGCTGATGTCGGACATGGCTGCTCGTTCTCCTGGAACTCTTGGAACGCAATGACGGCTGGCGCAGGCCGGCCATATGCTGCGGGCCGACAGGTCGACCCTGGACAAGGATCAAAGCCGTCGAGAGGCTTCACTCGGGCAAAAGTATATACATGTCTATGTGACGGTCGCCAGCGATTTTTCCATCATCCTTCCCGTCGAAACTACCGAGATAAACCTGCCTCATCAGATCGAGGCGAGAAAGCCGCCATCGACCGGAATGGACTGGCCGGTTATGTAGGCCGCCGCATCCGAAGCGAGGAACACGGCGATGCCATGCAGGTCGGAGAGATCACCGAAACGCCGCTGCGGAATCTTGGCCAGCATGGAGTGCTGCCATGCCTCGTTGTTGTAAAAAACGTCCGTCATCGCCGTCCTGAAATAGCCCGGCGCGATGGCGTTGACCCTTATGCCAAGCTCCGCCCACTCGGCCGCAAGCGCCCGCGTCATGCCGAGCAGGCCGGACTTCGACGAGCCATACGGCACCGCGGTTGGGATTCCGACTTCCGACGTCAGCGAGCACAGGTTGATGATGGTGCCGGGACGGCCGGCGTCGCGCATCTGCCGCGCGGCGGCCTGGGCGCAGAAGAACGCTCCCTTCAGATTCGTGTCGACGATCCTGTCCCACAGCGCCTCGTCGACATCGAGCGAGGGCCGCACCTCCTCCATCCCGGCATTGTTGACGAGAATGTCGAGACCACCAAGCAGGCTGGCAGCCTCGTTGGTGGCTGCGCGGCAGCGGCCGACATCGGTGACGTCGAGAGCGACGGCATGCGCCACCCCACCGGCCGCGCGGATGGCGACCGTCGTGTGCTCCAGCGCGGCCAGGCTGCGCGCCGTGACCGCGACGTCGGCGCCGGCAGCGCTCAGCGCTTCGGCGATGCTGCGCCCGATGCCACGGCTGGCGCCGGTGACAAGCGCCTTCCTGCCGGAGAGATCGAAGAGAGAAGCGTTGCGCATGTGATCCTCCTGGTCGGTGTCGGTTTCCGCTTCGGCGTAGAGACTATCAGGTCAGCTTACATATACAAGCATATACAAAGCATTTCAGCTGCGGTACGGATGACGAAATCCACCGCAGAGGAGCCAGCCCGTGTCGAAAGCCTCGGATATGGTCCGCACCGAAGTCAACCGCCTGTCGCCCTACAATTCCGGACTGACCATTGACGAGGTGCGGAAACGATACGCACCGGCCAGAATCGCCAAACTGGGCTCGAACGAAAACCCGCTCGGGCCCAGCCCGACCCTCGCCACGACGATGCATGCCGGCTCCGAGATGTTCCGCCTCTATCCGGACCCTGCCGGGCGCAAGCTGCGCCAGGCGATCGGCGACAAATATGCCGTCGCCGAGGACCAGATTATCCTCGGCAATGGTTCCGAAGATCTTCTCTCCGTCATCAGCCGCGCCGTGTTGCGGCCGGGCGACGCCGTCGTCACGCTCTATCCGTCGTTTCCGCTGCATGAGGACTACACGACGTTGATGGGCGCTACCGTCAAGCGCGTTGTCGTCAACGACGATCTGACCATCAATGTCGATGCGCTGGTCGAGGCGGTGCGCGAACGGCCGCGCATGCTGCTGTTCTCGAACCCGATGAACCCGGTCGGCAGCTGGCTCTCCGGCGGCGATCTGTCGAGGGTTCTGGATGCGACGAGCGACGAGACGCTGATCGTCATCGACGAAGCCTATGCCGAATATGCCAAGGGCGACGACTATGCGTCATCCCTGCCCTATCTGGGAAAGCTCGACCGGCCCTGGATCGTGCTTCGGACCTTTTCCAAGGCGTTCGGCCTGGCCGGATTGCGGATCGGCTTCGGCATCGTCGGCGACCCGGAGCTGCGCGCGCTGCTGGACCGCGTCCGCACGCCTTTCAACGCCAACGGCATGGCCCAGGCCGCAGCATTCGCGGCGCTGGCCGATGAAGAACACCTCGCCAGGGTCGTAGCTCTGGCCAGGGCGGAGAGAAAACGCGTCGAGACTTTCCTGGCAAGCAAGGGCCTCGACGTCGCCGCCTCCAGAGGCAATTTCCTGTTCTTCAACTGCCGGCAGGATGCCTCCGTCTTCGTCGAAGGCCTGCTGCGGCAAGGGGTCATCGTCAAACCGTGGAAGCAGCAGGGCTTTGACACCTATGTGCGTGTCAGCATCGGCTCGACTTCGGAAAACGACCACTTCATGGCCGCTCTGTCGGCGCTGTTATGAATGCACGTCTGGGCGGATCGCTCCGCGCTTGGGAGCCGATCGCTGCCGCCCTATTTCGCCCAAGGCCTTGACCGACGCTTGGCTTGGCTGCCGTGCGGATCGTCGATGACCACAGCGTATTTATTTGGCTTCGGACCAGCCGCAGGCCTTAACTTTCGCAGCGTGGGTTTTTACATCCGAGGGGTCTGCAAACGATCGACGCTTGAGGAGGCTCCCTTGCAGCAGCCAGATGACATAGCCGCCCGCCGATTGGGCATTCTCATCGAGCAATATGTGGAAGCGCGTAAAAAGCGCTATGACTATGTGTCGACCGAGCAGGCCTATCGGGCCATCCGGCAGGTCCTCAAACCCGCCATTCCCGATCGCGAGCTCGACGACATGGTCGCCTCACTTGCCGTCAAGAACGGCCTGGCGGTCGTCTTCGATCGTCAAACCAAAGCATCGGCCGATGATGTTCCGAGGCCAAGCCCCTAGATCGACGCACATCTGCCGGCGCCGGGCGCCATATCAACGCGGGGCCAAACGCATCGTTCGACCCCGCATCGATGTGCATCGCCGGAGGAACCTGCGACACACCTGCGCCGTGGGCCTGTGTGCCGCAAGCCGACGGGCGTGGCGGCTTCAAGCGGCGGTGCTGACCTGGCCCGGCTCGAGGATCGACTTGACCTTGTCGGCGACGGCGCGTCCCAGATCGGCGTTGTTTGCGGCGGTGAAATGAATTCCGTCGACACCGTCCGTGGTGAGGTAATCGCCGGCATTGAGGAAATCGATCTTCATGAAATCCGCCATCGCCTTGTACTGCCTGGCCAGGTCCCTGGATTTTTCGTGCCCGCCGCCGAACATGCCCTCGAACCATGGATCGGGCATCGGGGTCAGCGGCGGCGGCGCAATGACCAGCGCCTTGGGGGCCGGATAAGGGGTGCCGATGCCGCCGGCACTGGTCAGGATCTGCCCGACCAGTTTCGCCATTCCATTGGCGATCTCATAAGGCGTCCGGCGGAAATAGGACTTGGTGTCGTTGGTGCCGAGCATGACGATGACCAGGTCCAGCGGCAGATGGCTGGCGATGGCCGAGGGCAGGTAGTTCGCCCCGTTCAGGCGCGGATCGTTGGGGTCGTCGAGACATGTCGTGCGCGCGCTCAGGCCTTCCTCGATGATGTGGTAGCCCCCTCCCAGCGCCGCCGCCATCACACCGGTCCAGCGCTGGTCATAGGGGTAGCGGTAGGTCGGCGACCCCTCCTTGACCGGAACCCAGCCCCAGGTCAGCGAGTCGCCATAGCACATGATGTTTTTTGGCGGTGACATCCATGTTTCTCCATCTGTTTGCAATTGTCTGAACGCGTGGATTTGTCGGTCCCGGCGAACACCGGTCGGCTTGCTTTCGCCGTCTCAGGTCAGGGGTTTCGCACCCGCACTCCGTAGAAGATCGCGGCACCCAGGATGATGACGCCCTGCGCGATGAGCTTGCCGGGCTCGTCGATGCCGAGCACGGTCATCACCACGAACAGCAGCGCAAAGCACAACGCCCCGAAGAAAGGTCCCCAGACGCCACCGTCGCCGCGACCGAAGACGACGCCGCCGAGGATCGTTGCCGCGACCGCCAGGATCGGCAGGTCGAGGCCGACACGGACGCTGCCGACGGCGATCGAACCGGTCTGTACCAGGGCCGCGATCGCCGCGATCAGGCCGGCGAGCGTGTGCGCAAGGATCACCGTGCGCTGGACCGGCACGCCGGAAAAATGCGCGGCTTCGGCATTCTCCCCGACCGAGGCGACGTAGCGGCCAAAGACGGTCCGCGACAGCAGCAGCCACACCAAAGCGGTCAGCAGGACCCAGAACAGCACCGGCGTCGGAACCGACAGGAATTTCGTGTTGTAGAGGTCGTTGAACAGCTTCGGCACATCGCCGGGCGGATTGCCGCTCGACAGGAACTGCACCAGCCCGACCAGGATGATGCTGACCGCCAGCGTGACGATGACCGCCGACACCCGCCGGCTCCCTATCATGAAGCCGTTGAACAGGCCGATGACGAGGCCGGTACCGAGCGCCAGCACGACGAAGAAAGGCATCGACGCGCCGGGGAAAGTGCCCGACGAAATGAAATAGTTGATGAGCAGGATGATGCCGCCGCCGGAAAGGTCGATCGACTTCACCCGCATGACGACGAGCTGCCCCAGAACCAGGATGCCGAGCGGGACGATCTGCCTGACGAAGATACCCATGATGTTGAGGTTGAGCATGTTCGGCCGTGCGACCCACAGCGTGGCCAGCAGCACGAGGAAGACAAAATAGGACGGCGGTATGCGCAGCAGGCGCCGGGCGATCGGATTTGCGAGAACGGCAGCCATCTTTCAGAGCCCCATCTTCTTGCGGGATTGCAGCCCGACCACCGCCAGCAGGATGCCGCCCTTGATCGCGGTCTGGACAAACGGCGAGACGTTGGCGAGGTTCATGCCATTGGCCAGCAGCGCCATGACCAGCGCGCCGATCACGGTGCCGTGCAGGCTGCCTATGCCACCGGAAAGCTGGGTGCCTCCAAGCGCCACGGCGGTGACGGTATCGAGTTCGAAAAGCAGCCCGACATTCGGATCGCCCGACACGATGCGCCCGGCCAGGAAGACACCGGCAACGGCTGCGAAACAGGAACAGATCACATAGGCGAGGATGATGTTGCGGCGGTCGGAGACGCCGAAATTGCGGGCAGCACTCTCGGCGCCGGACGCGATGCCGCCGCCGATCGCAAACAGATGCAGCCCATACCGGGATCCGTAGAGCAGTTTCCACGCTGCCAGGATCACGACGATGCCCCAGAAAACCGGATAGGGAATGCCGAGGAAACTGCCCGAGACGGCATCGATGACGATCTCCGGCACCGTGCCGCCGGAGACGGGCCGCAGGATGCGCGTGATGCCGAGCACGATGTACTGCGTCGACAGCGTCGCGATGATCGGATGGACGTTGAAACGGGTGATCGCCAGACCGTTGATCAGCCCGATGACTGCCGCCAGCACGAAGACCGCCGGGATCAACACAATCGCTGGCTGGTCGAGCGCCAGCACCGCGGTGGTGAAGCTGATGACCGAGCCGACCGACAGGTCGAGCCCGCCGATGAGCACGACGACGAGCTGTCCGATCGCCGCGATGATCAGCGGCATCGCCTGGGCAACCAGGTTGAAGAGGTTTTCGGCCGTGGCGAACTGCGTCGTCTCGACGGTCAGCCACAGCGAAATGAGCAAGGCGACCAGCAGCGGCAGGCCCCACAGGCCCTGCCGCGTGTTCCGGCCATTCAGGATGTTGAAAACCGAACGAACCATGGCAGGCCCCTAATGCTGGCGCGTGGAGCCGCCCATGAGGGCCGCGTCGAGAATCTTGTGTTCGCTCGCCTGCGCTGCCGGCATTTCGGCCACGATCGTGTCGTGATGGACGACGTAGATGCGGTCGCAGAGCCCGATCAGCTCGATCGTCTCGCGCGACAGCACCAGCACCGCGCCGCCCTTCGCGGTGAAGTCCCGCAGAAGATGGTAGATCTCGGACTTGGCGCCGATGTCGACGCCGCGCGTCGGCTCTTCGACCAGCAGAAGATCGAGATCGGCGGCAAGGTAGCGGCCGAGCAGAACCTTTTGCTGGTTGCCGCCCGACAGCGAACCGACCGCAGCCGACAGGCCCGCCGCCTTTATGTTCATGACCTCCATCATGCGGGCGATGACGTTTCGATATGGCCGCGCCGGCGCAAGTTCCGGGCGCCTCGAATGCAATCCGATGGCGATGTTGTGGGCGATCGGCAAAGCGAGGAAGAGCCCCTCTTCCTTGCGGTCCTCGGGAACGAAGCCGACCTTCAGCTGCTGCAAATACCGAACGCCCGCCGACGCCGGGAGCGGCATCTTCAGCGCCTTGCCGTTGATGGAAATCGTCCCGGCGAAGGGATGGTAGCGGCCAATCAGCGATCGCAGGAAGCGCTGCTGGCCCTGCCCTTCCAGCCCGGCCAGGGCGACGATCTCGCCCTTGTGCAAAGTCAGCGACAGCGGCTGCGATGTCTCGGTGATCTTGAGGTTTTCGACGCGCAGTATCTCATCGCCTACATCGCCCGTACGATCGGGAAAAAGGTCCTGGAGTTCGCGTCCGACCATCATGGCGATGAGTTCGTCGGTGGTGATCTCGGGCACCGTCCTTGTGCCGACCAGTGCGCCATCCTTCAGCACCGTCACCGTGTCGCACAACTCGAAGATCTCCTCCATGCGATGCGAGATGTAGACGATGGCTTTTCCCTTGTCGCGCAGCCGGCGGATGTTGCGGTTGAGCACATCGACATCGGCCGCGTTGAGCGCCGCCGTCGGCTCATCGAGGATGAGCACGCTGGCGTCGGCCTGGATGCAATGCGCGATCTCGACGAATTGCCGCTCGGCTATGGTCAGGTTGGAAACGAGTTGCGACGGGTCGAGCGTGAGGCCGAGTTCGCCAAGCGCCCTGGCGGTCTGGCTTTTCATCGCGGGATAGTCGATCGAGCCGAACCGGGTCGTCGGCTCCCGGCCGAGGAACATGTTCTCGGCGATCGACAGATTGGGCAGCAGCGAATGCTCCTGGAAAACGGTCGAAATGCCGGCATCGAGCGCGGCGCGCGGCGACTTCAGATCGAGCTTCTCGCCGCTCATGAAGATCTCGCCGGAATCGGGCTGATGCACGCCCGCCAGAATCTTCATCAACGTCGATTTGCCGGCACCGTTCTCGCCCATCAGGGCGTGGATGCTGCCCGCCTTGAGGTCGAGGGAAACGGAGTGGAGCGCCTTGCTCCCTCCGAATGCCTTCGAAATGTGGGACATCTCGACAAGATTGGTCACGAAACCCTCGAACGAACCGGATTCGACACATGGAACGGCCTGCGGGGAATGTTTGTCCACTCCCCGCCAGCCACGGCGCCGTCACTTCTTGCCGTAATATTCCTTGAGCTTGTCTTCCGGCAGTTCGCTTGGCCACCAGACATTGGCGGTCAGGTCATCGCGATAGTATTTCTTGGCCTTGTCCTGGTCCCATCCGTCGGGATTGTAGACATAGCGCTTGTAGAGCTGCTTGCCTTCCAGAAGGGCAACGGCAGCGCGCACGCCGGCAGCGCCCTGGGCGGGACTGTATTCCGGAGAGATCGACTTGAACCCATCCGTAATCCACTGGCCGAAATAGCCATTGTTGCCCTCGCCCGAAATCGGCGGAATGGGTGTGCCGAACTGCTTGAAGACATCGACGCAGGCGCGCGTCATGTCGGCGCCGGACGACCAGATGCCGTCGACCTGCGGATTGTTCAGATAGAGCGTCTCGCACAGCTTCTTGGCCTTGTCGTACTGCCAGTCGCCATGCTCCTCGGCAATGATCTGCACATGCGTGCCCTTGAGCGATTCCAGGAGGCCGTTATAGCGGTTGGTGTCTTCCGGATGGCCGGCCAGGCCACGCAGGACCCAGATCTTGCCGTTGTCGCCGACGGTCTTCACCAGCCAGTCGCCCATGACCTTGCCGAAGTGCTCGGCGCCGCCCTGGATTTCGGTGGTGTAGGCGTCGGAATCGATACGCCCGGTGTGAAGGATGACCGGGATGCCGGCGGCGACCGCCTTGGCGATGCTGGCATTGGCCGACGTGCTGGTCACCGGTTGAACGATGATGGCGTCGACATGCTGTGCGATCAGGTCCTCGATATCGGCCACCTGCTTCTTCTGGTCGAAGCCGGCATCGAGCAGGATGAATTTCGAGATGCGCTTGTCCTTGGCCGCGGCGTTCTCCGCCTCATGCGCCACCTGCACCGTCCAGGTGTTTGCGTTGACACCGAAGTCGCTCATGCCGATGACCCAGGGCGGGTCCTTCTTGAACGCACCGGCGGCGGTCATGCGCGTGTCGTCGGGGCGCGGCGCCACGCCGTCCATCAGCTTGACGTCTTGCGCATGCGCCAGGGACGTCACGGCAAGCGTGGACGCAACGAGCATCCCCAGGCCGACGGTTTTCAGCAATCCTAACATTGAACACTCCTCCTTGTGGTTGCTCCGGCCTACAAATTCGTATGGCCACGAGACGCTCTCCCAATGCATGCCCCCGTCACAAACCGACCGATGCGCGCAATTCTCCCGCCCCCGAACACATGCGTGTCGAAGCCCAACTTCTGCTGGACGATGATGACGGTCGAGAACTCCTCCGGGCACTTTAGAAGCACAGCGGATTCGCCCTGTCAATAGTTAGTCAGGTTGAATGACTATTCCCTTGCTTGCCTTTCGCCGCTCCACTATCCATCATGAATGGCGCTCGCCGGCTTCGGCGCGCAGTCTGTCCCGGCGGGAAAAACATGCGATCAGTCTTGTGCTACGGCGACTCCAACACGCACGGCCAGATCCCCGGCAGGGGGCCGCTCGAGCGCTATGGTCCGGGTGAACGCTGGCCGGGCATATTGCGTTCTCAGCTGGGCCCTGACTGGTATGTCATCGAGGAGGGGTTGAGCGGCCGCACCACCGTCCACGACGACCCGATCGAGGGCGCCCACAAGAACGGCCGAACCTATCTTCGTCCTTGCCTGCAGAGCCATGCGACGCTCGACCTCGTCATCATCATGCTCGGCACCAACGATCTGAAGATCCGCTTCAACAAGCCGCCGTCGGAAGTGGCGATGGGGATCGGCTGCCTCGTCTACGACATCAAGGAGCTGGCGCCAGGTCCGGGCGGCTCGACGCCCGAGATCATGATCGTGGCGCCACCGCCGATGCAGGACGACGTCAAGGAATGGAAGTCCATATTCGCCGGCGCGCCGGAGAAATCGCGCCTGCTCGCGCTCGAGTTCGAGGTTCTGGCGGACTCGCTCGAACTGCACTTTTTCGATGCCGGCTCGGTGGTGTCGTGCAGCAAGGCGGACGGCTTTCACATCGATGCCGAGGCGCACAGATTGCTGGGCACCGCGCTCGCCCGCGCGGTCGATGCCATCGGCTGGAGCCGCTCGACATGAGCAACCATACCGCCGCCAGGCAACGCGCTCTTACCGACGGGGCGACCTTTGCCTGACATGAGATTCGCACCACCCAATCCCTTGCGCATCGCCGATCGTGCGAGCGGGCTGAATGCATTGAGCGTCCGCAGCTACAACGAGCGGCTGGTGCTGTCCCTGCTGCTTCAGAACGAAGGCATTTCGCGGATGGAAATCGGCGAGAAGACCGGCCTGTCGGCGCAGACGGCTTCAGTCATCGTTCGCTCGCTCGAGCAGGAGGGCCTGGTCTCGCAGGGCGAGGCGCAGCGCGGCCGCGTCGGGCCGCCGACGATCCCGCTTTCACTCAACCCGGAGGGCGCCTATGCGGTTGGCGTCGGCTTCAGCCGGCGCAGGATCGACATCGCGCTCATCGACTTCATCGGCACGGTGCGCTTCCACACGCAGTTGCCGGCGGATGAAGCCAATCCGTTTCCGCAAAGCAGCGATCTGTTCGGCGCGATCGGGCAAGCCATGACCAGCCTGCCGGTCGAGGCGCGCAGCCGGGTTGCCGGCATCGGCCTGGCGGTTCCCGACGATGTCGACACGATGGCTGCAACCCGCAACGGATCGAGCACCTCGCTCAAGGCCTTGCAGGCCGAGATCGAGGAACAGATCAAGCTGCCGGTTTTCGTGCAGAACGACATCACCGCTGCGGCCGGCGGCGAGAGTATGTTCGGCGTCGCAAAGCCGCTCAACGATTATCTGTTCTTCTATCTCGGAGCACGGCTGCAGAGCAGGCTCATCCTCAACCACCAGATCTACAAGGGAAACTCCAGCGCCAGCTTCGATCACGGCCTGATGCGCCTGGAGAGCGAACTGGCCATGCGCGGGCGCCCGTCCGAAATCATCTGGAGCAGCAGCCCTGAGTGGCCCGATCTGGGCGAGGCCTACAGCGCATGGCTGGGCGAGTGTTCCGACCGCCTGAAAGCGTCGATCTCCGCGCTGACCCAGTTTGTCGAGTTCAGGACGGTCGTCCTGTCCAGCTATGCGCCGCAAAAGATTGCCGAGGCCTTGTGCGACGACATCGGCCGGGAATTCCCCGGCATCGAAGCGCTGCCGGCGCGCGTCACCATCAGCCCGAAGGCCGTCGGCGCGGCAAGCCTGCCATTCAGTTCGCGCTTCATGATCCAGTGATCGAGCTGAACCGGGTTGCCGGTCGGCCGATCATGCCCTCTGCAGGTCCATCGATGATTTTCAGGTGACCAGGCGAATCCGCTTGCCAGGACGCCCCACTTAATAGCATGTTAAGTGAACCCTGAGATCGCCATGAAAATCGCTGCGGATCACGCACTCAACGACAATGCCGCGACCAGCGCCGAAGCGCGCCGCTCGACGGTATTGGGCGATCGGATCAAGGCCTATCGCACCACGCGGCGCCTGACGCTGCGCCAGCTCGGCGACATGATCGGCACCACCGCCAGTTTCCTAAGCCAGCTCGAGCGCGGCCTTTCCGGCGCCAACACCAGCACGCTGATGCTGATTGCCAATGCGCTCGGCATCAGCCTCGCCGATCTTTTCGACGAATGCGAAGTGTCGCCGCACGCGGTGCTGACACGCAGCGAGCGGCCGGCGCTGCCGACCAGCGAAGGCTACCGCAAGACGCTGCTGTCGCGCCGGCCGATCCGCGAGATGGAAGTCTATTGCGGCGAGTTCGCCGTCGGCGGCTCGACCGGCGACGTGCCCTACACGCACGGCAACGCGAGCGAGATGTTCCTCGTGCTGCGCGGACGCGTGCAACTGACGCTCGGCGAGGAGAGCTTCACCCTCGAAGAGGGCGATAGCATCGAATATTCGACCTCGACGCCCCACCGGACGATCAATGTCGGCGATACGGTGGCCGAAGTGCTGTGGATCATTGCGCCGCCGACCAGCGGCGCCGTCGACCTCGACCAATATGTAGCCCGGAAAACGCTCGCGCCCGGCCTACCAAAATCAAACAGCAAGCCATCGGAGGGTTAGAAAATGGGAAGCAGATCAAGATTGGCCGGGTTCGTCGGCGCCGCCGCACTGGCCTTGCTTGCGGCCGCCGCTCACGCGCAGAACGCGCCGCCGGCCGGGACCGTGGTGGACGGCTCGCTGAAGGGAAAGACGCTGACCTTCGTCTCCTATGGCGGCATCTACCAGGACGGCCAGGTCGCCGCCCTCAAGGAATTCGTCGACAAGAGCGGCGTCAAGCTTTTGAATGATGGGCCGACCGAAATCGCCAAGCTCCAGGCGCAGGTCGAATCAGGCAATGTGACCTGGGATGTCGTCGATACGGACGATTTTCCGCCCTTCGTGCATTGCGGAAAACTGTTCCAGAAGCTGGATTTGACCAAGCTCGACATCTCGCACATCCCGCCCGGACAGGTCGGCGAGTGCAGCGTGCCGGCGATGAACTACCGCATGGTCCTGATGTACAAGAACGACACGTACAAGGACAATCCGCCGAAGGACTGGAAGGACTTCTTCGACACCGCGAAATTTCCCGGCACCCGCGCCATCGACGGCAGCGGCAGCCCGCTCGGCGGCCTGATCGAACAGGCCATCCTGGCAGACGGCGGCAAGGTCGACGCCATGACGCCGGCCGATATCGACAAGGGCATCGCCAAGATCAAGGCGATCGGTCCCGACACGATCTTCTGGAAGACGGGCGCAGAATCCCAGCAGCTCGCCGAATCCGGCGAGGCCGACATGATCATCATGTGGACCGGCCGCGCCATGACGGCGGTCAAGAACGGCGCTGCCTACACGCCGGTGTGGAAGGACTGGCTGGTCGTCATGGACCAGCTGACCATCCCGGTCGGCGCCAAGGACACCGACGCTTCCTACGCGCTGATCAACGCCTATCTCGGCAAGAAGTCGCAGGAGATCCTGACCGAGCAGACCTCCTACTCGCCGATCAACAACGAGGCACAGCCGAAGGTCGACGCATCCGTCGCCGCCTTTCTGACCAACACGCCGGACCACGCCAAGCTCGGCTATCAGCAGAACATCAAGTTCTGGGTCGCCAACTTCGCCGCCGCGTCCGACAAGTGGACAGCGCTGATGGCCGGCAACTGAGCCGGCTACCGCTGAGGTGACGGCGTGAGCCAGACATCGCATACGCCGACGGCCGGGGGTGATCATCCTCGGCCGCCAGGTGCCGTGCGGGCGCCGCAGCGGCGCCTGCGCCTTGCTGCCTATCCTTCGCTGCTGGCGATGCCCGCCTTGGCTTTGCTCATCGCCGCGATGGGCTATCCCTTGCTGACCGTCACGCTGCGCAGCTTCTCGGACCCATCTTGGGGCTTGCAGAACTATGTCTGGTTCTTTTCCACCCCGGTGAACGTCACCGTCCTGTGGCGCACCTTTTCCATCGCAGCCTGGGTCACCATCGTTTGCGTCATCGCCGCCTACCCCTATGCCTATCTCATGACGGCGGTCGGACCGCGCCTGCGGCTGGTCCTCATCCTGTGCGTTTTGGTGCCGTTCTGGGTCAGCGGCGTGGTGCGCACCCTGGCCTGGGTCATCCTGCTGCAGGATTCCGGCATCATCAATTCGGTCATCAGGCTGCTCGGCTTTGACGGCGTGAAGCTGATCCGCACGCAGACCGGCGTCGTCATCGGCATGGCGCAGGTGCTGCTGCCGTTCATGATCCTGCCGCTCTATTCGGTCATGCGCGGCATCGATCTGCGCCTCGTGCAGGCGGCGCGCAGCCTTGGTGCGCGCCCGGCACGCGCCTTCCTGCAAATCTATCTGCCGCTGTCGCTTCCCGGCGTTTTCGCCGGCGCCATCATCGTCTTCATCCTGTCGCTCGGCTTCTACATCACGCCTGCCCTGCTCGGCGGCCCGCGCAGCACCATGCTGTCGACGCTGGTGCAGAGCCAGGTGCTCAGCCTGCTCAACTGGGGCCGCGGCGGCGCCATGGGCGTCGTGCTGCTGGTCGCGACCTTCGTGCTTCTGGCGCTCGCCGCCCCGCTGATGCGCCAGCGCCACAAGCAGGCGTCCAGATCATGAGACTGGCACCATCCCGCCTTCTGCTCGGTCTGTTCTGCCTGCTGGTCGCCGTCTGGCTGGTGATGCCGACGCTGGTCATCATCCCGATGTCATTCAACGAGAAGAAGTCGCTCGCTTTCCCGCCGTCCGGCTTCTCCTGGCAATGGTACGAGAATTTCTTCACCAACCCCGATTGGCTGTCGAGCTTCTTCAATTCGCTGAGGGTCGCGGGCCTCGTCGCCGTCGCCGCCACGCTGATCGGCACGCTGGCGTCGCTCGGCCTCAGCCGCATGAAACATTCCGGCGCCGGCCTGCTGCGCGCCATCCTGATCACGCCGATGATCGTGCCCGGCGTGGTGCTGGCCATCGGCATCTACGCCGTCTATCTCGACTACCAGCTCGTCGGCACTACCACCGGCTTCGTCATCGCACATACGATGCTGGCGATCCCCTTCGTCATCATCGCCGTGTCGGCAAGCCTCGAAGTCTTCGACGCGCGGCTGGAGACGGCGGCGGCAAGTCTCGGCGCCAACCGCTTCACCACATTCCGCACCGTGACCTTGCCGCTGATCGCGCCCGGCATCCTGTCCGGGCTTTTGTTTGCCTTCGTCACCTCCTTCGATGAGATCATCGTCGCGCTGTTCATCACCAGTCCCTACCTGAAGACCTTGCCGGTGCAGATCTTCACCAGCATCACCCGCGACGCCGATCCGACGGTGACGGCCGTCGGAACCATCATCTTCATTGCCACGACGCTGGTCATCAGCGCCGGGCTGATCATCAGCTCGAAATCGACGAGGAGTTGAGATGACTGCGAGGAAACGCGGCGCGGCCATCGACATCAAGGGCGCAACCAAGCGCTACGGCAATTTCACCGCACTCGACGATGTCAGCCTGCATATCGAGCCGGGCGAGTTCATGACGCTGCTCGGCCCCAGCGGCTCGGGCAAGACCACGACGCTCAACGTCGTGGCGGGCTTCACCGACCTCACCTCCGGCGACCTCGCCGTTGGCGGCAAAAGCATCGTCGCCCTGCCGGCCCACAAGCGCAACATCGGCGTTGTCTTCCAGCACTACGCGCTGTTTCCGCATATGACGGTCGGCAAGAACGTCGCCTATCCCCTCACCTTGCGCGGCATGGACAAGCAGGCGCGCGACCGTCTCGTCGTGCGCGCGCTGGACATGGTCAAGATGTCCGACTTCGCGCATCGCTATCCCTCCGAACTTTCCGGCGGCCAGCAGCAGCGCGTAGCGCTGGCGCGCGCCATCGTCTTCGATCCGCCGCTGCTGTTGATGGACGAACCGCTCGGCGCGCTCGACAAGAAACTGCGCGAATGGCTGCAGCTGGAGATCAAGCGCATCCACCGCGAACTCGGCACCACCTTCGTCTATGTGACGCACGACCAGGAAGAGGCGCTGGTCCTGTCCGACCGCATCGCCGTCTTCAATCAGGGCCGCATCGAACAGGTCGGAACCGGCCGCCAGCTCTACGACGAGCCAACGACCCTGTTCGTGGCCAAGTTCATCGGCGAATCGACCAGTTTGCGTGGCACCGCCCTGACGTCCGGAAACGAAACCAGCCTGACGATCGCCGGCCAGAAGATCGTGGCCAACGGCAAGCTCGCCAGCGGCAGCAAACCGGTGGTCCTGCTGCGGCCGGAGAAGCTTTTGCTTGCCGGCACCAACACGCCTCCCGCCGCCGGGCAGAACAGCCTCACCGGTCAAGTCAGCGAGGCGATCTATCTGGGCTCCGGCTCGAAATACCAGGTGACGTTGCGCGACGGCTCGGTCGCCATCGTACGCTCGTCGCTGGAAGCCACACCGTTCTCGATTGGTGACACGGTCGATCTGCGCTGGTCGGTCGTCGATGCAAAACTTCTTGCCGACGACGATCGCGCCGACATGACGATGACCTGATCGCTCTTTCCCCGCAGGATTTTTAGACATGGACGCCAAAGTCAACGGCAACGTCTCGTTCTGGTATGCCGACATCGGCCTGCCGGCCTATCGCGCGCCGCTTCCGGGCGATCTCGAAGCCGATGTCTGCATCGTCGGCGCCGGCTACACCGGCCTGTGGACGGCTTATTACCTGAAGAAGGCCGATCCATCGATCCGCATCGCCATCGTCGAGCGGGAGTTCGCCGGCTTCGGCGCGTCGGGCCGCAATGGCGGCTGGTTGTCCGGCGGCTTCAGCTGGTCGCGCGAGAAATATCTGCAGACCTCGACGCGCGGCGCTGTCATCGACATGGAAACGGCCATGCATGGCACGGTCGACGAAGTGATCAAGGTGACCGAAGCCGAAGGCATCGATGCCGACATCCGCCGCGTCGACAATCTGACGGTGGCGACGAACCCGCCGCAGCTCGAACGGATCAACGCCGCCTATGCCGATGCGATCGGCTGGAGCGTGCCGAGCGAGCGTGTCAGCCTGATCGGCCAGGCAGAGGCCAAGGCCCGCATCAACATCAGGAATGTGCTTGGCGGTTATATCCACCACGGCACCGCGCGTGTGCAGCCGGCCAAGCTGGTGCGCGGCCTGTCCGAAGCCGTCGAGCGGCTCGGTGTGCCGATCTACGAGCAGACCACCGTGACCGGCATCGAGAAGGGCAAGGTCACGACGAACCGCGGCACCGTGCGCGCGCCGATCATCATCCGTGCCACGGAAGGGTTCACGGCCGGCATACCAGGCAATGAACGGCTCTGGCTGCCGCTCAACAGCGCGCAGATCATCACCGAGCCGCTGCCGCAATTACTGTGGGACGAGATCGGCTGGGAGGGCCATGAGCTTCTGGGCGACTCCGCGCACGCTTATTGCTATGCGCAGCGCACCAGGGAAGGCCGCATCACCATGGGCGGACGCGGCGTACCCTATCGTTACGGCTCGCAAACGGATGTACGCGGCCAGACGCAGCAGGCGACGATCGAAAGCCTGCACGCCATCCTCACCCGGCTGCTGCCGCAGACAGCCAGGCTTCGCATCGACCACGCCTGGTGCGGCGTTCTGGGCGTGCCGCGCGACTGGTGCACGACGGCAGGGCTCGATCCGCAGACCGGCATCGGCTGGGCAGGCGGCTATGTCGGGCTCGGCGTCTCGAGTTCCAACCTTTCGGGCCGCACGCTGCGCGACCTTATCCTGCGCCGCGACACCGAACTGACCCGCCTGCCCTGGGTCAACCGAAAGGTCAGCAAATGGGAGCCAGAGCCGATGCGCTGGCTCGGCGTCCACTCGATGTATCAGCTCTATCGCGTCGCCGACGAGCGCGAGGAAGCCGGCCTCCAGCACACGTCGAAACTGGCCGCAATCGCCGACCGCATCACAGGACATTGAGAGACTGCCATGACCGACTTCCAGACCTTCGCCCACCTCGCCTCCATCGACCTCGGCGAGCCTGAGCCCAAGCCGACCTCGATCAGCGGCGATCAGTTCGAAGCCTCGACGACGCTGTGGACCTCGCCGGATGGCGCACTGGAAGTCGGCGTCTGGGAGTGCACGCCGGGCCGCTTCACGGCCTCGCGCGAGACCAATTCCGAAACCTGCCACATCGTGTCAGGCCGGGTCTCGCTGCATGGTCCCGATGGCCGCAGCGAGGACGTCGGTCCGGGCGAAATGCTGGTGCTGCCGAAAGGCTGGAAAGGCGAATGGACGATCCACGAGAAAACGCGCAAGCTCTATATCCTGCACTTCGAAGCGTGAGCCGGCTGGAACAGCCGCTACTCGTCGTCTGAACGATCACCCCCGGTAACGATCGGCTTGCCTTCTATCACACGCCGCAAGGCGTCGTTGATGCGGTCCTGCCAGCCGGGTCCATCCTCCTGGAAATGGTCCAGCACGGCGCGGTCGATTCGGATCGAAACAAGCTCTCTGACGCCTGGAGCGGCCGTGGGCTCTCGGACCGGGGCAGCCGGCCTCTTCATCGGCTTGAAAGCCGCCTCGGCGGCCGCCATCGGATTTGTCGGTCGGCGCGGAGGATTTGCCATTGGATGACCCTGACTGAGGATGATTCGTGCGCGACGTAGCACGCCTGAGCCACCATAGCCCAACCAGCACCGTCGCGCAGGCCCCTTTGGTCAGGACGATCACTCGGCTGCTTGGAGGCTCTGTGCGTCGATGATGACCCTGATCTCGGCGCGGCAGGAGCCGCAATTCGTGCCGGCATTCAGGGCCGCGCCGATTGCCGCAACGCTGCCGCAGCCGCGGCGTACCGCTTCCGCGATCTGGTTGGCGCCAACGCCGAAGCAGGAGCAGACGATGGCGCCGCGATCGACGTCGATCCCGCCCGGCCGCCCGGCCACGATCGCCAGCCTGCTGCGCCGATCAACATGATCGGCACTCAACTGTTCCGCCGCCCAGCCGCGCGACACGGCGACCGGGCTGGGCGCGACGAACAAGGCGCCTGACAGTTGGTCGTCGTCGAAGGCGGCGATGCGGTGCTGGCCGGCGTCGCGGTCGTGATAAGCTGATATTTCGGCACCCAATGACGTACCGAACAGCGACCCGGCAAAGCCCGCCCAGTCGATGTCGTCATCGGCAAAGGCAAGCTCGACCCGCCAGCCGCCCTTGCACTTGGCCACGGCCCAGTAGGGCGCAGTATTAGGCTCCGGCCGCTGCCGAGCCACCGCAAAGCCAAAGGCCTTTGCCGCGAATTTCTCGATGCGGACGGCGACATGTTTCAGCGCCGGCTGACCGGAAATGGGATCGGTCAGCGGCGCGGTCAGCGTGTCGAGCCGGCCCTTTGCCGAGAACTGATCGGTCCAGTGCATCGGCGCAAACAGGCTGCCCTGGCGCTGGCGCGCCGTCACCAGCGCGCGCACCAGCACATCACCGCGCGGGCTGGAAACGCGCGCTATGTCGGCGTCACCGATGCCGAAGCGCTGCGCATCCGCCGGGTGGATCTCGACGAAGGGCTCAGCGATATGCTGCGACAAACGCGGGCTTTTCCCCGTCCGCGTCATGGTGTGCCAATGGTCGCGGATCCGGCCGGTGTTGAGGATCAGCGGATAATCGGGGCTGGTGCGGATTTCCGTGGTGGGACGGATGGCGATGAAGCGCGCCTTGCGGTCGGGTGTGAAGAAGTTGCCGTTGGCGAAGAAGCGAGCCTGGAGCCCAGTCGTGCCGACCCCTTCTGGCCAACCTCCAGCTTGAGCGCCCCCCTCTGGCCATTGGAACGGCTCAAGCGCCTCATATCCCTCCCCATCAACCCCGGCATAAGCCCCGATGTCGAAATCCCGCGCACCATCATTCTCGAACCCCGACAGCGCGGCATGCTCGGCAAACACCTCCGCCGGCGACGCGTAGGAAAACGCCTCACCAAACCCCATCCGTTTGCCCACCTCGGCAACAATCCGCCAGTCAGGCAGCGCATCTCCGGGCACGCGCAAAAACGCGCGCTGGCGCGACACACGGCGTTCGGAATTGGTGACGGTGCCATCCTTCTCGCCCCAGGCGGCGGCGGGCAGCCGGACATGGGCGTGGCGGACGGTATCGGTCCGGGCCAGCACGTCCGACACCACCACGAACGGGCACGCCTTGATCGCCGCTTCGACGGCATCGGCGTCCGGCATCGAATCGACCGGGTTGGTGGCCATGATCCACAGCGCTTTGATGTGCCCGTCGGCAACCGCCTTGAACATCTCGACTGCCTTCAGGCCGGGCTTTCCGGCAACGGCCGGCGCGTTCCAGAAGCGCTGCACGCGGTCGCGATGATCGGGGTTTTCGATCTCCATATGGGCGGCCAGCATGTTGGCCATGCCGCCGACCTCGCGCCCGCCCATGGCGTTGGGCTGGCCGGTCACCGAAAACGGCCCTGCGCCGGGCTTGCCGATGCGGCCGGTGGCGAGATGACAGTTGATGATGGCGTTGACCTTGTCGGTGCCCGAAGACGACTGGTTCACCCCCTGGCTGTAGACGGTTACCGTCTTGGAGGTCGCCGCGAACAGGCTGTAGAACCGGCCAAGCTCGTCCTCGCTCAGGCCCGTGGCGGCGGCGACGCCGACCAGGTCGAGCGCCGATGCGGCGAAAAGCGCTTGCCCGAAGCCGGTCGTGTGCGTCGTGATGTAGGCGCGGTCGAGCGCGTTGTGCTGGCCGAGATAGGCGAGCAGCCCGGTGAACAGAGCGACGTCGCCATCCGGCGCGATCGCCAGATGCATATCGGCAATGTCAGCGGTCATGGTGCGACGCGGGTCGACCAGAACGACTTTCATCTCCGGCCGCTTTTCCCGCGCCGCCGCGATGCGCTGGTAGAGCACGGGATGGCACCAGGCGAGGTTGGAGCCGACCAGCACGATGAGATCGGCGAACTCCAGATCGTCATAGGTTCCCGGCACGGTGTCGGAGCCGAAGGCACGGCGATGGCCGGCGACCGAGGAGGCCATGCACAGGCGCGAATTGGTGTCGATATTGGCCGATCCGACAAAACCCTTCATCAGCTTGTTGGCGACGTAATAATCCTCGGTCAGCAATTGGCCGGAGACATAGAAGGCAATCGCATCGGGTCCGTGTTCGGCAATGGTTTGCGAAAAGGTCGAAGCGACGAGGTCGAGCGCCTCATCCCAGCCGGCGCGGCGGTCGTGGATCTCGGGATGGAGCAGCCTGCCGTCGAGGTCGATGGTCTCGGCCAGCGCCGAGCCCTTGGAGCAGAGCCGGCCGAAATTGGCCGGATGGTCGGGGTCGCCGCGGACGGACACTTGCCCGTCCGCAGCGACCTTCGCCAGCACGCCGCAGCCCACCCCGCAATAGGGGCAGGTGGTCCTCACCTCGCGCGCTTCCTCAATCTCCATGGTTCAGGCCGCGCGGCTGGCCAGCGCTTCCAGCGCGATGAACAGACGCTCGCCCTCGACCCGCACCGGGATGGTGCGCACCGCGCCCTCGTCGGCGCCAAGCGCCTTGCCGGTCTCCAGCGAAATGACCCAATTGTGCAAGGGACAGGTCACCGCCGTGCCGTGCACGATGCCCTGGCTGAGCGGCCCGCCTCTGTGTGGGCAATGGTCGTCGATGGCATAGACCTGATCGTCCGCAGTGCGGAAGACGGCGATCTTGCCCTCCGGGGTGGCGACGCAACGCGCGCCGCGGCGCGGGATGTCGGAGATGGAGCCGATTGCTATCCAGTTCATCTCCATCACTCCGCCGCCTGCGCAAACCCGACCGAAGCCATCGGCCGGAATTCGTGCTTGTCCTTGCCGGAAACGCGTTCCGACCACGGGTCGACCTGGGCGAATTTCTGGCTGAAGACGAAGCGGTCGTAATAGGCCTTGCGCTTCTCGCCATCGTCCATGATCTGGCGCTTGATCTCGGGGATGCCGATGCGCTTGGCCCATTTGTAAATGCGCTCGAGATAGCGGCCCTGCTCGCGGTACATCTGCGTCAGCGCCACGATGTGCTCCAGCGCCTCGTCCTCGGTCTTGACCATGCCCAGCACCTCGGTGCCCTTGATGTCGAGGCCGGCCGCGCCGGCGAAATGTATCTCGTAGCCGGAGTCGACGCAGATGACGCCGACATCCTTGCAGGTCGCCTCGGCACAGTTCCTCGGACAGCCCGACACCGCCATCTTGACCTTGGCCGGCGTCCACGAGCCCCACATGAATTTTTCGATGCGCACGCCAAATCCCGTCGAATCCTGCGTGCCGAAGCGGCACCAGTCCGAGCCGACGCAAGTCTTCACCGTGCGCAGGCCCTTGGCGTAGGCATGACCGGAGACGAAGCCGGCCTGGCCGAGATCGGCCCACACCGCCGGCAGGTCTTCCTTGCGGATGCCGAGCATGTCGATGCGCTGGCCACCGGTGACCTTGACCATGGGGATTTCGAACTTGTCGACGACGTCGGCGATGGCGCGCAGTTCGGCGGCGTTGGTGACTCCGCCCCACATGCGCGGCACCACCGAATAGGTGCCGTCCTTCTGGATGTTGGCGTGGACGCGCTCGTTGATGAAGCGCGACTGGTAGTCGTCGGCGTAGTCGTCCGGCCAGTCGCAGACGAGATAGTAATTGAGCGCCGGCCGGCATTTGGCACAGCCGCAGGAGGTCGTCCATTCCAGTTCCTGCATGACGGCGGGAATGGTCTTCAGGCGCTTGGCGATGATCAGCCGGCGGACCTCGTCATGACCGAGCGTCGTGCAGCCGCACATCGGCTGCACCGCCGCTGGATTGTATTTGTCGCCGATGGTCAGCACCATCAGCTTCTCGACCAGCCCGGTGCAGGAGCCGCAGGAGGCCGAGGCCTTGGTGTGGGCGCGCACGTCGTCGAGCGAGGTCAGGCCCTTGGCCGTGATCGCGCCGGTGATCTTCCCCTTGCAAACGCCGTTGCAGCCGCAGATCTCCGCATCATCCGGCAAGGCTGCAACGGCCGCCATAGGGTCCAGCGGGGCACCCCCCTGGTAGGACTGGCCGAAGATGAGCGTATCGCGCATCTCGGATATGTCGGTCTGCTTTTTCTTGAGATCGTTGAACCAGGCGCCGTCCGCCGTCTCGCCATAGAGCACGGTGCCGATGATGCGGTCGTCCTTCAGCACAAGTCGCTTGTAGACGCCGGCCGCCGCATCGCGCAGCACGATCTCCTGGCGGTCCTCGCCCTCGGCGAAGTCGCCGAGCGAGAACAGGTCGATGCCGGTGACCTTGAGCTTGGTCGGCGTGTCCATATGGACGAAGGCCGCCGCTTCGTTGCCGGCAAGCTGGCTGGCTGTGACGCGCGCCATCTCGTAGAGCGGCGCGACGAGGCCATAGACCTGGCCGTTGACCTCGGCACATTCGCCGAGCGCGTAGATGTCGGGATCGTTGCTGCGCATGCCGGCATCGACGACGATGCCCCTGTTAACGGCGATGCCGGCCTGTTTGGCCAGCGCCGAATTCGGCCTGATGCCGACGGCCATCACCACAAGCGTTGCTGGGATAATGGTGCCGTCAGCAAGTTCCACCTGCCCGACCTTGCCGTTGCCGGTGATCGCCTGGGTGTTGGCCTTGGTGATGACCTTGATGCCGCGCTGCTCCACCGCACGCTGCAAGAGATAGCCGGCGGCCGGATCGAGCTGGCGCTCCATCAAGGTCGGCATGACATGCAGCACGGTGACGTCCATGCCTTGCGCGTTGAGGCCCGCCGCCGCTTCCAGACCCAGCAGGCCGCCGCCGATGACCACCGCCTTCGCCCGCGACTGGGCAGCGAGCATCATCGCCTGCACGTCATCGAGATCGCGATAGGTCAGCACCCCCGGCAGGTCATGGCCCGGCACCGGAATGATGAACGGTACCGAGCCGGTGGCGATGACGAGCTTGTCGTAGGGTTCGGTGACGCCATGATCGGAGGTGACGGTCTTCGCCGTCCGGTCGATGGCAACGATCTTGTGGCCCTTGTAGAGGGTGATGTTGTTGGCGATGTACCAGCCGTCGCCATGGATGATGATCTCCTCATAGGCCTTCTCGCCCGACAGCACCGGCGACAGCATGATGCGGTCGTAATTGACGCGCGGCTCGGCGTTGAAGATAGTGACGGTGTAGCGGCCTGGAGCCTGTTCCAGCAGATGCTCCAGCATGCGCCCGGGGGCCATGCCATTGCCGATGATGACAAGTCTTTCGCTCATGGTGCTACTCCGCGGCTTCGACGAAGCGGTGGCGTTCGTAGAGGAACTTCAGAACCGCCTCGCGGCAGCGCAGGAAGGTCCGGTCGGAAGAGAGTTCGACGCGCCGGCGCGGCCGCGCCAGCGGCACGGCAAGCACTTCGCCGATGGTCGCCGCCGGGCCATTGGTCATCATGACGATGCGGTCGGAGAGCAGCACCGCCTCGTCGACGTCATGGGTGATCATGATCGTCGTTGAGCCGAGCCTGGAATGGATGTCCATCACCGCGTCCTGCAGATGGGCCCGCGTCAGCGCATCGAGCGCGCCGAACGGCTCGTCGAGCAGCAGGATCTTCGGCTCCATCGCCAGCGCCCGGGCGATGCCGACGCGCTGCTTCATGCCCCCGGAGATTTCCGCCGGGCGCTTGTCCTTGGCATGCGCCATCTGCACGAGGTCGAGATTGCGCATGATCCAGTCATGCCGCTCGACTTTGCTCTTCGAACGGCCGAAGACCTTCGACACCGCCAGGTTGATGTTTTCGTAGACGGTCAGCCACGGCAGCAGCGAGTGGTTCTGGAACACCACGGCGCGTTCCGGTCCAGGGCTGTCGACCTCCTTGTCCTCGAGCAGCACGGCGCCGGCCGACACCTTGGTCAGCCCGGCGATCAGATTGAGCAGGGTCGACTTGCCGCAGCCGGAATGGCCGATGATGGAGACGAATTCGCCCTTGTCGATGGTCAGCCTGATGTCCTTCAACACCTCGCTGACCTGGGCACCACGCGTGAAGGATTTGTCGATATGGTCGAGCTTCAGATAGGCCGTCATCGCCCCTCTCCTCACTTTGCCGTTGTGCCGCGGGTGACGAAGGCGCCGACCGCCGCGACCAGCCGGTCGAGGCAGAAGCCGGTGACGCCGATATAGGCGAGCGCGACGATGATGTCGGGCAGCCGCGACGAGTTCCACGCATCCCAGATGAAGAAGCCGATGCCGACGCCGCCAGTCAGCATTTCGGCGGCGACGATGGCGAGCCAGGACAGGCCGATGCCGATCCTCAAGCCGGTGAAGATGTAAGGCGCGGCGGCCGGCACCATGATCTTGACGAAGAATTCGAACTGGTTGAGCCGCAGGATGCGCGAGACGTTGCGGTAGTCCTCGGGAATGTTGCGCACGCCGACCGCGGTGTTGATGATGATTGGCCAGATCGAGGTGATGAAGATGACGAAGATCGCCGACGGGCTGGAATCACGGAACGCCGCCAGCGACAGCGGCAGCCAGGCCAGCGGCGGCACCGTGCGCAGGATCTGGAACACCGGGTCGAGGCCGCGCATCGCCCAGATCGACTGGCCGACCAGCGCACCGAGCGCGACGCCGACGACCGCCGCCAGGCCGAAGCCGACGGCGACGCGCTGCAGCGAGATCAGCACGCGCCAGGCCAGACCTATATCCTGCGGGCCATTGTCGAAGAACGGATGCGCTATCAGGTCGTAAGCCTCGTTCCACACCTGGGTCGGCGGCGGCAGGCTCGATGTCGGCGACGAACAGGCGATCTGCCAGACGACCAGCATCAGCGCGATGACGATGATGGGCGGCACCAGCGCGCTCGCCAGTTTGCCGGCGATGGCGAGCGGCTCGAAGCGGCGCCGTGCCTTGGCAGTGAAGGCGATGACCTCCGCCGGCTTGGCGGGAAAGGCCTTCACCTTGGTGTCCTCGATAGTCTGGATCGACATGTCTGGGGAAAACTCCTTGGGGCAGGTAGTGATCGCAAGCGGCGCATGCACCGCTTGCGATCAGGCTACGCCGATGCCTTGATCTTCAGGCTGTCGAGATAGGCGGACGGGTTGGCCGGATCGAAAATCTTGCCGTCGAAGAAGGTCTCGACGCCGCGCGACGACGACGCCGGAACGTCGGCTGCCGCGACGCCGAGATCCTTGGCCGCCTCGCGCCACAGATCCTCGCGGTTGACCTGGTCGACCAGCGCGTTGATGTCGGTGGTCGGCGCGAACTTGCCCCAGCGGATGTTCTCGGCAAGGAACCACGCATCATGGCTCTTGAACGGATAGGAGACGCCGCCCTTCCAGAACTTCATGGAGAGATCGGTGCCGTTGGCGACGCGGCCATTGCCATAGTTGATGTCGCCCTTGAGGCGGCCGATGATGTCGGCGACGGGCACGTTCATCCATTGCCGCTTGCCGATGATAGCGGCCATCTCGTCCTTGTTCTCGGTGGCCTCGCACCATTGCTGCGCTTCCATGACGGCCATCAGGATCGCCTTGGTGGCGTTCGGATATTTCTCGATGAATTCGGCGCGCAGGCCGAGCGCCTTTTCCGGATGGCCCTTCCACAATTCGCCTGTCGTGGCGGCGGTGAAGCCGACGCCCTGATGGACGAGTTGCTCGTTCCACGGCTCGCCGACGCAGAACACGTCCATATTGCCGACCTTCATGTTGGCCACCATCTGCGGCGGCGGCACGACGATGGTCGAGACGTCCTTGTCGGGATCGATGCCGCCGGCGGCCAGCCAATAGCGCAGCCACAGATCATGCGTACCGCCCGGGAAGGTCATGGCGGCCTTGATTTCCTTGCCGGTCGCCTTCTTGGCAGCGAACGCGTCTTTCAGCTTCGAGGCGTCGAGGCCGACACCGGTGCCGGCATATTCCTGGGCGACCGAAATGCCCTGGCAGTCGTAGTTGAGCCGAGCCACGATCGCCATCGGCATCGGCTGGTTGTTCTGCGTCACCTTGCCGGTGTGCATGAGGTAAGGCAGCGGTGTCAGGATATGAGCGCCGTCGATGCCGTTGGCCGCGCCGCCGAGCATCAGATTGTCGCGTGTCGCACCCCAGGAGGCCTGCTTGAGCACCTCGACATCGGGCATGCCGAACTTGGCGAACAGCCCCTTCTCCTTGGCGATCATCAGCGGGGCCGCATCGGTGAGGGCAATGAAGCCGAGCTTGGCGCCGGTGACCTCCGGAGTGGCGGTCGCGGCATAGGCGCCGGAAGGGAAGAGCTTGCGGGCCGCCACGAACAGGCCGGCCGTCATCGCGCTGCTGACCAGAAAATCGCGGCGCGTCATGTCTTTGAGGGTCGTTCCAGTCCTGATCCGTTTCGTCATCGTCGTCTCCGGTTGGGCGCGGCTTGAGATCCGCGTCGTCGATTGCGTGTTGATCAAAACAAAAAAGCCGCCAGCCAGGTCTTCGCGTCCGGGTGACCGGGAGCGCGCATGAACCTGAGCGGCAGCTTTGCCTGTGGCGCCCGCCATTGGACGCCTGTTCCGTGACCCGCAAAGGGCCTGTCTATTTCAAAGCAGGAACCGTGCCAGTTTTGAGAGAGGTGAAAAAGGCCAATGAAATCAGCAGCCTGCGCTGATCGCCGGCGCACTGAACCCTATGGCCGGAAGGCCAAAGATTGTTCATTAGGGCAATCGCGCGCACAATTTTTGTGCAATGCACAAGGATGGCGCGGAAATGATCAGGCCTAAATCTCGGCAAATTTCTGGCCGGTAATGTACGCATCGATCTCGTCAGGATCGAAGATCTGACCGTCGAAGAAACCGTCCGGACCGAGCACAAGGCCGGCGCCTGTCGCGCCGACCGCGGTGGCAATTTGGAGCGCACCCTCGACTTTCGAATTGGCGCCGGGAAGCGCGACGCCGAGCGGCTTCAGCGCCGAACGGTAGAGGTCGGGACGGTAGCAATCGCGGGCGATGGCGAGATTTTCAGGCGTGTGCGCCACGTGCCCCCAGCGCACCATCTGCGTGTAGAACCACAGCGCATGGCTCTTCCACGGAAAGTTCGCCGCCTTATCGAAGGGGAGGAAGAAGTCGTCGATGGTCCGCTCCGCACCGCCGCCCAGTTGGAGATGGCCGGTCAGGATCGGCATCTGCACGGTCGGCGGCAGGCCGAGGAAGCCGGCCTGCGCCATCACCCCGGCCAGTTCGCCATGGTTGGCCGGATCCTGGCACCAGCGCGCCGAGTGATGCAGCGCGCGCAGCAGCGCCGCCAAGGCCTCGGGGTTTTCGTCTGCCCAAGCCTTGCGCACGCCGATCACCTTCTCCGGGCTGTTGCGCCATATCCGCGCCTTGACGGTGACGATGTGGCCGGTGCCGGCGGCCACCGCAGCGCTGTTCCAGGGTTCGCCGACGCAGTAGCCGTCGATGCGGCCGGCGGCCAGCGCATCGGCCATGAAGGGCGGCGGCACGATGACGATCTCAATCTCTTGGCGCGGATCGATGCCGCAGGCGGCGAGCCAGTAGCGCAATTCGTAATTGTGCCCGGAATGCGGATGCACCACGGCAAAGCGCAGCGGATCGCCACCGGCCGCAGCGCGCTCGCGAATGAGCGCGCCAAGTGCGGCACCGGCGCGCGCCGGGTCTAGGTCGGCCTCGGCGCCGTGTGCCGCCATACCGGCCCAAACGGCATTGGAGATGGTGACGCAATTGCCGCCGAGGCCGAGCGAGAACGGCACGATGGTTTCCGAGGCCAGCGGCGTCAGCCCGAGATTGCAGGCGAGCGGCATCGGTCCCAGCATATGCGCGAGATGGAAGTGGCCGATGGCGATGCGGTCGCGGATGTTGGCCCAGGATGTCTCGCGGTGCAGCTTCAGATCGATGCCTTCTTGCGCGGCGAAGCCAAGTTCGCCCGCCGCGACCAGCACGGCGCTGTCGAAAAGCGGCATGAAGCCGGCGGTGATCTGGTGCTCGGCAGTCATGCTCATTCGTCCTCCGCCGGTCCCAGCAGCCCCGCGGCAGTCACCAAGCTTTGGGCGATGTCGCCGATCTTGCGGTTCTGGTTCATCGCCGTCTTGCGCAGCAGCGTGTAGGCGGCCTCTTCGGAGAGGCCGCGCGATTTCATCAGGATGCCCTTGGCGCGGTCGATCACCTTGCGGCTCTCGAGCTCGCCGCGAACCTCTTCCAGTTCGCGCGCCATGCGCGAAAAAGCGTTGAAGCGGCTGACCGCCATGTCGAGGATCGGCTTGACGCGCTCTTGCCGCAGACCGTCGACGACATAGGCCGAAACGCCGGCATCGACCGCCGCCTCGATCGAGGCCTGGTCGGAGCGGTCGACGAACATGGCGATCGGCCGTTTTACGGCACGCGACAGCTGGAACATGTTTTCCAGCATGTCGCGATTCGGGTTTTCGAGATCGATGACGATGACATCGGGCTCGATCTCGGCGATCCGCCGCGCAATGCCGGTCACATCATGGATGACAGTGACCCGCTCATGGCCGGCCTCGCGCAACCCCGCCTCGATGATCGCGGCGCGGATGCGGTTTTCATCGATCACCAGGACGGCGAGTGCGGTTCGAACCATGCCTGCATTGTGACCAAGCGAAGGAATTGTGCAATGCGGTATGGTTGAACAATCCGATATTCGCTGACCGCGCCGCAGGCGCCCTATTCCGCGGCCAACGCCGTGACCTCGCGGCGGAAGGGCAGTGCGTCGCCGACATCGGCTTCATCCAGCTCGCGCGCGAAGCGGTGGCCGGCATAGGTTGCCCAGGCGATCGGACCCGGCGCCTCGGCGTCGCCGATGATTTTGACCGAGCGGATGCCGCTATCGGCCCATTCGTACCGCCGCGCCTTCAATTCCTGCCAGACACTATCGTCCTGGTGGCGTGACGTGACCAGCACCACGGCGTCCGCGGCGATGTCAAATTGGCTGCCCGTATAGGCGCACGCCGTGATAACACCGCCCGGCACGATGCGCGTCACAGTCCGGTTCAGCACGATCTCGACGCCGAGTTCGGCCAGCCGGCGATGGATGGCGCCCTGCTCCAGCGTGTTGCGGGTCCAGTCGGATACATAGGCCGACGGCGTCACCAGCGTCACCTTCGCGCCCTGGCGCGCCATCAGCTCGGCCAGAACGCCACCCATGTAGTAGTGGTCGTCGTCGAACAGCACGACACTGCCGGTCGGCACAGTGCCGGCCATCAGATCGTCCGGCGTGTAGACCGGCATGGCCGGGTCGATCGGCATCGGCACGACATGCGCGCGCGCCACGCCGTCTCGGCGCCATGTCGAGCCGGTGGCAAGCGCAATGTTCTGAAAGCCGAAGTCCAGTATCTCCTGCGCCGACAATCGGCTTTCGAAATAGACGTCGACATTGGACATCTGGCTGATCTGGTACTGGCGGTAGTCGCGCACGCGTCCCCATGCCGAGAGACCAGGCAAGCGGCACTCGCGCGCCACGCGGCCGCCGAGTTCGGTGCCGGCTTCGGCGATGGCCACCTGATAGCCGCGCAGGCCGAGCGCACGCGCCGCCTCCAGCCCGGCCGGGCCGGCGCCGACGATCAGCACGCTGTCGCTATCACCCTTGGCCTGCATGCGTTCGGGATGCCAGCCCTTGCGCCATTCCTCCATGAAGGTCGGGTTCTGCGTGCAGCGCGAGATCGACATGGTCATGTCGCCGGTGATGCAGATGTTGCAGCCGATGCATTCGCGAATGTCCTCGATGCGCCCCTCCTCCACCTTCTTCGGCAGGAAGGGATCGGCAATCGATGGGCGCGCGCAGCCGATGAAATCCAGCGTGCCGGACTTGATCATCTTCACCATCACATCCGGCGAGGTGAAGCGACCGACGCCTACGACCGGCTTCGAGGTCAGTTTCTTGATGCCGGACACCAGGCTCTCCTGCGCGCCCTCCTCCTTGAACCGCGACGGCCCGGAGCAGTCCTCCCAGGCGCCATGCGCCAGGTCCCAGAGATCGGGCAGATCGGCATGCATCTCGATCATGTCGCGCACTTCGGAATTGGCAAAGCCGAGTTCACCGATCATCTCGTCCAGCGACAGCCGCAGCGTCAGGCCGCACGTGTCGCCGATAGCGTCCCTGCCCTCTTCGATCAGCTCACGCATCAGCCGGGAGCGGTTCTCCAGCGAGCCGCCATATTCGTCGCTGCGCTGGTTGGTGGCCGTGGACAGGAAGTGCTGGATGATGCCGAAGCCATGCGCGCCGTAGAGGCACACCAAATCGAAGCCCGCGAGCCTCGCCCGTTTGAAGGCATTGCGATGCCAGCGGCGCAGGTCGCGAATATCCTGCTTGTCCATGGCGCGCGCCTGCACCGGATCGTTGGTGAAGGTGCGGATCGGCAGGGCCGACGGCCCGCGCGGCACTTCCTTGGTGTAGAGGTTCGGCCCGTTGATGCCTGAGTAGGCCAGCTGGATGCCGGCCAGCGCGCCATGCTGGTGCATTGCCTTGGCCATCTTCGCCAGCGCCGGAATATCGGCATCGTCCCACAGCCTGAGCTCGATGAAGGGCGTGATCTCCGATGTGTGGTGCATCTCGGTTTGCTCGGTGAAGATGACGCCCCAGCCGCCTTCCGACTTGATGCGGCGCATCTCGGCCGCGGCCGAAGGGTCGCGATAGCCGCCGCCATTGCAATGCGGCACCTGATAGAAGCGGTTCTTGGCGGTCACCGGACCGATCTTCACGGGCTCAAACAGAATATCATAGCGCGGATTGCGCATGGAACGTGCCTTCCTGCCAGCGTCGCCCTGCAGCACGCCCGATCATGGTTTCGAGGCGTGACGCAAGCCGGCCAGCCCAGTGGGTTGATGCCGTGAGACCATTCATAAGTTGCGGCAAGCGCCGGAAAACAACAGATTTCTTCTGTGCCGGTTAGGCCGCGCCTAATCGCACACATCCGGATTAGCATCCGCTGAATCCCGACTGAGCCAAATGCGACTTCAAGGCCCCGGCCACGCGATGCTAGAAGTACCGACGGCCAATGAGGCACAAGACGCATGGACAGCACCCAGATCCTTGAAAAGCTGCTCGCATTCCCGACGGTGAGCCGCGACTCGAACCTCGCCCTCGTCAACTACGTGGCGGACCTGCTAGACGCGCACGGCACTGCCAGCCAGATCATCCACAGCGAGGACGGCCACAAGGCCAACCTCTTTGCCACCATCGGACCGACTGATGCTTCCGGCATCATGCTGTCCGGTCACACCGACGTCGTTCCCGTCGACGGCCAGGCCTGGACGCTGCCGCCCTTCGAGATGACGAACCGTGACGGCAAGCTTTACGGACGCGGCGCGGCCGACATGAAGGGTTTTGTGGCCTGCGCGCTCGCCGCGTGCCTCAAGGCCGCGAAAATGACGCTGAAGACGCCTCTGCACCTGGCACTCTCCTACGACGAGGAGATCGGCTGCATCGGTGTGCGCAGCCTGGTCGACATGCTGCAAGCGGCCCCGCATCGGCCGCTGCTATGCATTGTCGGCGAGCCGACCGATATGCAGGTGGCGACGGGGCACAAGGGCAAGCTTGCCGCACGCGCGCTTTGCAAGGGGCGCGAAGGCCATTCGGCGCTGGCCCCGCTGGCGCTCAACGCCATCCATCTCGGCTGCGACTTCGTCGCCGCCTTGCGCCGCGAACAGGACCGGCTGGTGCGCGATGGCGCCCGCGACGGCGACTACGACATATCATACACGACCGTCCATGTCGGCAAGATCAACGCCGGCGTGGCGCTGAACATCGTGCCGAACCTTTGCCAGGTCGACTTCGAGATCCGCAATGTCGCGGCCGACGACCCGCACGAGATTCTCGACCGCCTGCGCAAGGAGGCTGCTCATATTGCTTCCGAAGCCTCGACTATCGCGCCCGAGGCAGCAATCGACATCGACATCACCAACACCTATCCCGGCCTGGACACGCCAGCCAGTTCGCAAGCCGTCGCCTTCGTCAAATCGCTGACCGGCGCCAACAATACCATCAAGATGGCCTTCGGCACGGAAGGCGGCCTGTTCAGCCGCGATCTCGGCACGCCGACGGTCGTGTGCGGACCGGGGTCGATGGCGCAAGGGCACAAGCCGGACGAATTCGTCAGCGTCGAGCAGATGCGCCGCTGCGACGACATGCTGGAAAAATTGCTTAAGCGGCTTGCCGACCAGCAACTGCCGTAACCGGGCGCTACTTCTGCGGAAGCGCTGCCTGGCCGACGGCCCGCTCGGCGCCGAACACACCTTGCTCGACGACAAAATGCCGGCAGTGGTCGATGAACGCCTGGGCGGATTGCGTACGATGTTCGGAATTGGGCAAGGCGACGCCCATGGTCAGCGGCCGGAGGTCACCGTCCAAGGGCACGAAGACCAGCGGCTTGCCGTCCGGCGCCAGCGTGTTGAGCGGCCGCATGTTGGCGATGCCGTAGCCGAAGCCGTTGGCCACCATGGAGCGCATGACCGCAATGTCGCCGGTGCGCTCGGCAATATTGGGCCGGATCCCTCGCTGGTGGAATGCCGACAGGAAATATTCGCGGCTGTACGGCAGGTCGAGCAGCACCATCGGCTCGTCGGCCAGTTCCTCCGTCGTGATCGACGCCTTGGTCGCGAAACGATGGCCCGCCGGCAGCATGACATAGGCCGGCACCAGCATCAGCGGCTCGAAGGTCATATCCTGCGACAGTTCGAGATCGTAGGTCAGGGCAAGGTCGATTTCACCGCGCTGCAGCATCTCAAGCAATTGCCCCTGATTGCGCTCGAACTGGCGCACGCGCACATCGGGATAAGCGCGCTCGAACCGCATGCGCAGCGCCGGCAGCACGATCTGCGCAAAGGTCAGCAGGCATCCCACCGCCAGCGGGCCGCGCACCTTCTCGGCAAAATCGCCGGCGACGTCATGCAAGGCATCGGCATCATTGAGCAGCCGGGCGGCTTCCTTGAGGAAGATGCGGCCACCGGCGGTGAGCGAGAGGCCGTGCGAATGCTTGCGGACAAAAAGCTGGACACCGAACTCGGTTTCCAGCTGCGCGATCGAGGCCGAAATCGATGGCGGCGACACATTGACCTGCTCGGCCGCCTTGGCGATGGAGCCGGCTTCGCCCACGGCAACGAAATATTCCAGCTGTCTGAGCGTGAAGCGTAGCGGCATGGCTGGCTATGTTGCCGGTTTGAGGGCTTCGATCAAGCCTAATGCATGTCGCGCAAAAGTGGCCCCGGTTTTGCGCAAACGACATGCATGGAGCAAAGGCCTAAAGCGCATCACTTGAATCCGTTCGATCGCGATGCGCTTTAGGCGCCCATCAGTATTTGATCCATGTCGTTTTGAGCGCGGTGTACTTGTCGAGCGCATGCAGCGACAGGTCGCGGCCGAAGCCGGATTGCTTGAAACCACCGAACGGCGTCATCGGGCTCAGAGCGTCGACCGTGTTGACGGAAACCGTGCCGGCCTGCAGCCGCCCGGCGATGCGGTGCGCGCGCGACAGGCTGTCGGTCCACAGCGATGCGGCGAGCCCGTAGGGGCTGTCATTAGCGATGCGGATCGCGTCGGCCTCGTCATCGAAGGCAATGACCGAAAGCACCGGCCCGAAGATCTCGTCGCGGGCAATCGGATCGGCAGGCGCGACATCGTCGAAAATGGTGGGCTGGACAAAGCTGCCGCGCCCATTGACCGTGACCATGTCGCCGCCCGCGACCAGGCGCGCGGTCTTTTTACCGGCCTCGACGAAGCGCATGACATTGGCGGCGTGGCGACTATCGACCATCGCGCCCATTTTCGAAATCGGATCGAGCGGATCGCCGGGCTGCGTGGCCGCCGCACGCTGCACCAGTTTCTCCACCAGGGCATCCTTGATGCCGCGCTGGACGAGCAGGCGTGAATTGGCGGAACAGACCTCGCCCTGGTTGAAGAAGATGCCGAAGGCCGCCATATCGGCCACCACATCGAGATCCCCGCAGTCGGCAAAGACGAGGTTGGGGCTCTTGCCGCCGGTCTCCAGCCAGACCTGCTTCATGTTCGACTGCCCGGAATATTGCAGGAACATCTTGCCCACCGCGGTCGAACCGGTGAAGGCGAGGCAATCCACATCCATATGGCGGCCAAGCGCCTGGCCGGCGGTTTCGCCAAGGCCGGGCACGACATTGAGCACGCCGGCAGGCAGGCCCGCCTCCATCGCCAGCTCCGCCAGGAGCAGGGCCGACAGAGGCGACTGCTCGGCGGGTTTCAGCACCACCGAATTGCCCGCCGCCAGCGCCGGTGCGCATTTCCAGGTTGCCATGTCGAGCGGGAAGTTCCACGGCACCACCGCGCCGACCACGCCAAGCGGCTCGCGCCGCACCAGCACCAGATCGCCTTCGCCGGTCGGCGCCACCTCGCCATAGATCTTGTCGATGGCCTCGCCATACCATTGGAAGATCGCCGCCGAACCGGGGACGTCGACCGAGGCCGCATCCCTGACCAGTTTGCCCATGTCCAGCGATTCAAGCAGGGCCAGTTCATGCAGGTTGTCGCGCAGCAGCTGCGCCAGCCGCAGCAACACCTCCTTGCGGTGCGCCGGGCTGGTGCGCGACCAGACGCCGGCGTTGAAGCTGCGCCTAGCGGCGGCAACCGCCAGATCGATGTCTTCCTCGCCGCAGGACGCCACTTCGGCCAGCACCTCGCCGGTTGCCGGATTGACGCTGGCAAAGGTCCGGCCCGAACGCGCAGCGACCGTCTTGCCGTCGATGAACGCCTTGTCACGAAAACGGATCGCGGACGCCTTGCCGATCCAGTCCTTGTGGCTGAGTTCACTCATCGCAGGTGACCCCTGTCTTGACTATTCGTCGCCCGGCACGCCGTAGCTCGGCGCATCGGATGGGTTGATCGCGCGGGTCACATAGGCATCGAGCTGTGGCTTGTAGAGTTGCCACAGCGCCGCCAGTTGCTCGATAGGACAATCGTCGGTCCAGTCGCAGCGCAGGTCGGCGACCGGCCACGCCACCTCACGCACCAGCTTCATGCCGGCGGAATGGACAGGGCCAGCCTCGCCGCCGGCTGTCAGCGCCGCGCGCATAGTCGCGATGAGGCGGTCGCCGAGATGCCCCTCCGACGCCAGGAAGGCCTCGACCATCGCTTGCGGCACGCCATCATGGGCCAGCATGTTGCCGCCGCAGGCGACATTGTCAGCTCGCGCCTCCGCCCAGATGCCAAGAGCTTTGGGACCCGAATGGATCGCGGTCGCTCCAGCGGCGTCGACAGCCAGCACCTGCCGGTATTCGGGATAGGCACCGGTGCGCTTCAATATGGCAATAGCCTCCGCCGCGGACGCGCCGCGCGCCAGCAATTCGAGACCGCGCAGTCCAAGCGTAGGATCGGTGACGTTCTGGCTGGCAATGGCCCCGGCGCCCGCCTGCGCATAGGCGCAGCGCGCCGCAACAGCAGGCGACGAGGAGGACACCGCGACCCCGAACATGCCGGTGCGGCCGCACCGCGCGACAATGGAAAAGGTCATCGCAATCAGTCCGGAATGACGGCGGTGCCGTCGATCTCGACCAGCCAGTCCGGCCGCGCCAGGGCCTGCACGACAAGGCCGGTCGAGACGGGATGCACGCCTCTGATATACTCGCCCATGGTACGGTAGACCGCCTCACGATGGCGCACATCGGTGATGTAGACCACCACCTTGACCAGGTGCTCCATGGTGCCGCCGCACTCCTCGATCAGCTGGCGGATGTTCTGCATGACCTTGTGTGTCTGCTCGACCGGATCATGGCTGTCGATGTTCTTGGCCGTGTCGAGGTCCTGCGGACATTGGCCGCGCAGATAGACGGTCCTGCCGCCCCGCGTAACGACCGCCTGGCACAGATCATTGTCGAGCTTCTGCTCGGGATAAGTGTCCTTGGTGTTGAACTTTCGAATTCTTGTATGCGCCATCTTGGTCTCCGTCGGATCAGGCTCGAGGTCGGGGCATCCCGTTTGAGGTGCCGTGTCTATGCCACCTTGGTCTCGCGCTTCGCGGACGCATGGTAGGCCAGGTATTTGCGGTGCGTGGAAATATGGTCGGCCACATGCTGCGCGTCGTGCCAGACGCCCCAGATGAAGCTCGACCCCCTGCGCGATTGCCAAGGCAGTCCGAGGAAATAGATGCCGGGCTCGGTCGACACACCGCGCTGGTGCTTCGGCTTGCCCCTTTCGTCGAACACATCGACCTTCAGCCAGTTGTAGTCGACGGTGAATCCCGTCGCCCAGATGATCGAACCTATCCCGGCTTCCGACAGGTTCAGCTCGAGAATGGGATCGGTCATGCATTGCGGGTCCGGGCCGATCTTGCGGGCCTCGGGCTCCGGGGGAAGGTCGAGGCCGTTGCGGGCGACATAGGCATCTGCCTCGTCCAGAACCGACATGTAATTCGCATCGCCGCGCGCGATATTCTTGGCCAGATCGGGTGCGAAGGTCATCACACCGTGCCTGTAGGATTCGGTCCGGCCAACCAGCGTCATCCCTTGCGCGGCAAGGCGCCGGAAGTCGATCGTCTGGCCGCCACGCGCGCCGCTGACCGCGATGGTGACATGTTCGGTGCCGGGCGCAGGCGCCTGCGCGTCCCACTTGCCCAAAACCCCCAGCCACCAGCAGAAGTCACGTTCGCGATAGGCCCGCGGCGGCCGATCGTGCGGCCCGACCGAGAGATAAACCCGCCGTCCCGCACGCTGGAGCTCGTCGGCGATCTGCACCCCCGAAGACCCGGAGCCGACCACCAGCACCGCGCCTTTGGGTAGTTGGCCGGGATTGCGATAGGCGCTGGAATGTATCTGCATAGGTCCGGCGTCCCCGGGAATGACGGCCGGGATGACCGGATGCTGGAAAGCGCCGGTGGCGGCAACCACGCTCCTGGCTTCGATCACGCCATCCGAGGTTTCGATCCGGAAGCCGGGACGGCCGACAAGCCTTTCCACTTTCCTGACCTCCACGCCGCAGCGGATGGGGGCAGCGATCATGTCGGCGTAAGCGACAAAATAGTCGGCGACCTTCTCCTTGCCGATAAAGGCATCCGGACCGGCATTGGGAAATTCCATGCCGGGAAAACGGTCATGCCAGGCGGGACCATTGGCAACCAGCGAGTCCCATCTTTCGCTACGCCAGCGTTCGGCGATGCGGTCCCGCTCCAGCACGAGATGGGGCACGCCGCACTTGCTCAGATGCTCGCTCATCGCCAGCCCCGCCTGGCCGCCGCCAACAACAAGCGTGTCTACTGTTTCGACTGGCATTCAGCGGCCCTTTCTGGCTCTCCCCGAGAGTTTCTGCGCATGCGGCGGAGGTCTGATCGTTGGTTTACTGGAGGGACCGGGCAGCGAAAATTACGATTTCATGTGGCAGTGGTTAGCTTGTTCCTAAATGCTGAATTGGCCGCGCGCAGACGGCTACGCCAGTATTGCCATAGCCGCCTTTTCGCCAATCATCATGGATGGCGCATTGGTGTTGCCACCGATCAATGTCGGCATGACGGAGGCATCAGCGACGCGCAGATTGTCGAAACCGCGCACCTTGAGACCGGCGGGATCAACCACCGCCATGGCGTCGTTGCCCATCCTGGCCGTGCCAACCGGATGATAGACTGTGAGAGCCTCGGCACGCAGATAGGCGAGAATCTCGTCATCGGTGTTCACGTCGGGCCCAGGCAGGATTTCCGGTCCGCGGATGCCGCCGAAAACCGGCGAAGCCAGGATCGAACGCGCGACCTTTATGCCCTCGACGAGGGTCAGGGCATCCTGTTCGTCACTGAAGAAGCGATGGTCTATGAGCATATTGCGGCGGGTGCCGTCGCGTTGAAGCGTGATTTCGCCGACGCTCCCGGGTCTCAACACACAGGTGTGCACGGCATAGCCGTGGCCATATTCGACGAGCCGACCGCGATGGCTGCGATAGCCCGGCACGAAGTGGAACTGAATGTCGGGTATGCTCCCGGCATACTTCGTCCTGGCAAAGCCGCCGGCTTCGACATAGTTGGTCGTCAGCATGCCTTTGCGCCGGGCGAAATACTGGAACGGCGCCGCCAGCATCGCCGGAAGATTGGCAAGTGAAAGGCCGAGCGTCTTGCGGCTGTTCGATCGCACCGTGATCATGCCATCGACATGGTCGCGCAAGTTCTTACCGACGCCTGGCAGGTTCGCGACCGGTTCAATCCCCGCTGCTTTCAGCTCCCCGGCCGGGCCGACGCCGGAAGCAAGCAGAATGCGCGGCGATCCGATCGCACCCGCGCTGAGGACGACCTCCGCTCGGCACCCCAACCGTTGGGTTGCGCCTTCCCTGATCACGTTGACGCCGGTGACGCGCTCGCGTTCAATCGCCAGATCAAGAACCTCGACGCCTGACAATATCCGCAGATTCGAGCGGCCGAGAACCGGCCGGACAAAGGCGCTGTAGGCCGAGAAGCGCTCGCCTCTGTTCTGGGTCACGTTGTAGATGCCGAGGCCGAGTTGGCCACCGGCATTGAAGTCGCGGTTCTCGGGCAGGCCTACGCCCCTGCCCGCCTCAACCCACAGGCTGGATACCACGTTGGGATCGCGCGGATTGTCGACCAGCAATTCGCCGTCGAATCCGTGATAGGCGGGGCTCTGCAACAGGCAGTTCCGCTCCAATTTCTTGAAGACCGGCAGGACATCGGCATAGGACCACCCGGCGCAGCCAAGCGCTGCCCATTCATCGTAGTCCTGCGCGGCGCCACGAATATAGACCATCGAGTTGATCGAACTCGACCCGCCAAGAACCTTGCCCCGGTTGACGGGTATGCGGCGGTTGTTGAGCAGCGGCTGCGGCACGCCCTTGTAGCCGTAGTCGAAGTTCGGATTGCCGTAGAGCGAGAGAATGCCGGCCGGCACGCGCACCCTGGTGCGGTCGTCGCTGCCGCCCGCCTCGATCAGGCACACACGAACTGCCGGGTCTGCGCTCAGCCTGTTTGCCAAGACACAGCCGGCCGAGCCCGCGCCAATGACGATATAGTCAAATTCCGCCGCCTCGATGCTCATGCCTTGCCCGTTTCGTGATCCATACCGAGACTGCTGATGTCTGTTTCATGCATGTCGTCCGCCCAAAACCGAGGTCACTTTTGGGCGACATGCATTAGTGCTCGTCGTCTTCGTCGTTCTTCAGGAGCTCGAGGATCTCCCGCTTCATGGCGATGAAGTTCGGCTCCATGACCAGATCCATGCTGCGTGGACGCGGGAGGCCCACGCGGATTTCCTTCTTGATCTGACCGGGCCGGCCGGACATGACGAGCACCCTGTCCGCCAGCAGGATCGCTTCGTCGATGTCATGGGTAACGAACAGGACCGTCTTCTTGGAATGATCCCAGATCCTCAGCAGAAGCTTCTGCATGCTGTGACGGGTTTGGCTGTCGAGCGCTCCAAAAGGCTCATCCATCAGCAGCACGTCCGGATCATTGGCGAGCGCGCGCGCAATCGCAACGCGCTGCTTCATGCCGCCCGACAGCTGAGACGGGTAATGGTTGGCGAACTTTGCCAGACCGACCTCGTGGAGAAAATGCTCGACAATGACCCTGCGCTCGGCCGGCGCAATGCCCTTTCGCTTCGGGCCATATTCGACGTTCTGCGCCACCGTAAGCCAGGGAAACAGCGTATATGCCTGAAACACCATGCCGCGATCCGGGCCCGGCTCGGTAACAGGCTTGCCGCCGACTACGATCATGCCGCCGGTGCGCTCCTCAAGACCGGCGACGAGATAAAGCAGGCTCGACTTGCCGCAGCCGGATGGGCCGACGATCACACAGAATTCGTTGGGCACGACGTGAAAGGAAATGCCATCCAGCGCCAGCACCGCATTGTCACCCTTGCCGTAGCGCAGGACCACATTGTCGATGCCTATGTCGGAACTCTTTGGTTTCGTCGTAAGATTCAGGGCGTCCATGTGTGCGTGTTCCTCAATTGGCCCAGGGAGCGACGAGGCGGCGGATGCCCCGGAACAATTGGTCGGTGCAAAGACCAAGGATGCCGATCATGGCGATGGCCATGAAGATCACGTCGACCTGAAAGCCGCGCATGGCTTTGAGCGAGATGTAGCCAAGTCCGCTGCGGGCGGCGACGAGTTCGGCCACGACGAGATAGGTCCAGGCCCAGCCCATGGTGACGCGCAGCACATCCAGCACGCTCGGAAGCGTGGCCGGAAAGACGATGTGGAAGACCGTGTCGCCTCGTTTCGTGCCGAGCGTATAGGCTGCGTTGACAAGGTCGCGCTGGACGCTGCGAGCGCTGTCGGCGATCATGACGAGCTGCTGGAAGAAGACGCCGAAGACGATGACGGCAACGCGCTGCTCGATGCCGATGCCGATCCACAGGATGAAAAGCGGCACGAAGGACGTCACCGGCAGATAGCGTATGAAATTGACCAACGGTTCGAGAACGGCCTGGACGATGCGATAGGTGCCCATCGTCAATCCAAGCGGCACCGCAACGATGCTCGAAAGGACGAAGCCGATCAACACCACCTGGACGCTGGCGAAAACATGCTCCCACAACGACCCGTCAAGCGCCATGCTGATGGTGGTGGACAACACGGATTCGGGGCGAGGCAGGAACATTTCCTTGACCGCTCCGGAATAGGTCAGCGCGAACCAGCCGCCGATGACGGCGATCCAGACCATGAAGCCGAGCGTAATGGAGAGAGAGCGCGGCACAGCCCGAAACGGTGTGGCGATGACTTTCAGGACGGATCGACCGGCCTGACCTTCTTCAACTCTCGCGGTCACGCCATTGCCGACCAGAGAGCTCGTGTTCGGTGCTAGTGTCACGGGATACCCTTTTGGGCCGCTTGGACCGGAGGCGCGAGGTCCGCCTCCGGTTCAGCCAAATCACTTTGCAACGTCAAATTACTTCGCAGGCCAAGCTACTTTGCAAGGCCAAGCTACTTCCAAGGCCAAGCTACTTTCCAAGGCCAAGCTACTTCCCAAGGAAGGACGTATCGACGAGGTCGTCATACTTGACGTCCATTTTGAGCTTGCCGAAGCCGCCCCAGATATCGCCGCCCAGCTTGATCAGCTTGCCGGCTTCGCCAGTCTCGCCACCGGCGAAGAATTCGGCATTGCGCTGCTTACCGTAGAAGTTCACGCCAGCGGCCGAGGAAGCGAAGTCCTTCGGATCCTTCAGCCAGCCGCCGACGCCTTTGGCCATCACCTCATACGCCTTCTCAGGATTCTCCTTGATGAACTCGTTGGCCTTGTAGAGGCCCTTCACCAGCGCCTCGACATCTCCGGGGTTCTTCGTGATGTAGTCGCAGTTGAGCGCCACCACATCGACGATCAAGCCGGGTGTCTTGGAGGAGTCGATCAGCACCTGTCCCTTGTTTTCCTTCTTGGCCAGCGTCAGATGCGGTTCCCAGGTGACGGCAACGGGAATGCGGTCGGCCATGAAGGCGGCGGCGGCATCGTCTGCCGTCATGTTGGTGATCTTCACATCGGCCTGGGTGAGACCGGCCTGCTTGAGCAGGATATTGAACCAGAACTGCGACACTGAACCCTCGTTCAGCGCTACGTCCATGCCTTTGAGGTCGGCGATGCTCTTGACCCCGCTGGGCGCGAGCACGCCATCGCCGCCATGGCTGTCATCCAGCGCATAGACCGACTTGAAGCAAACATCCTTCGAACGATACTTCATGATCTCGTCGACGGTCGAGGCGCTGCCGTCGAGCTCGCCGGCGGCAACAGCCGCCATATACAGCGATGCTTCCTCGATGATCTCAAGCGAGACATCGAGCCCACCTTCCTTGAAGTAGCCCATGTCACGGGCAAGGAAGAGCGGTCCGTACCCCACCCAGGTCGTCATGCCCAGTTTCAAGCTGCCAGCTTCGGCGTGGAGGCTCACCGATATGGCGCTGAGCGCAATGCCGGCCACCAGCGCGGCCCGGCGAAACTTCGAGATTATTGTCGTCATCACGTTCCCCTGTTTTTCTGAAGTCGGGCGTTATCCCGGCCCGAACGAAACCCGCTCCGGAGGCATCGCCGAAGCCTGTCGCCTGACGTTCTTTTCTTGTTTTCTTTCAGCCGATGGCGGAGCAAAGCACGTTGGGTGCGCTGCACAAACTATGATTTTCAGTAGTTCGGCTTAGGCTGGACCTAACCAGACTGCGTTGCGTCTGCGCCATCGCGATTTCGCCATCAGCAAGCTGCACCATTTCTTCTTTCCTCGGCCGGCCCGGGGCCACACCATTTTACGCGCCATTTATTGGCCGGGGCTGAGAGACGGGGAACTGGAGCCGAGCCATCGCGGGCTGCGGCCTAAAACGAACGGGTTGCAGTTCGGCGATTTCGCCATTCTGGCAGATCCGTCCGGACGGCTGATCCGTCTTTTCGGAATCGAGCCACCTGGCCTGACAAGCGCGCTGGCGCTGTCGGATTGGGTTGTCCAATTTGTCGGAAAGACGAACTTCTTCTTGCTTTAGCCCTTGACCGCCCCAGCGGTCATGGATCCCGATATCTGCCGATACATCACAAGACCCAGCAGTGCCGGCGGCAAGGCGCCCAGCATCATGACGGCGGAAGCGGTTCCCCATTTTACGCCACCGCCGCTCGCGGCGAAGAAGAAGGATGCGCCGACCGTCATCGGCACGGCACGACTGGTTGTCAGCATGAGGCCGAAGAGGAATTCGTTCCAGGCGGTGATGAAGCCGAAGATGAAGGTTGTGACGAGCGCCGGTCGGATGACGGGCCGGACGATCATCATCATCACCTGCAAGGAACTTGCGTCATCGACTTTCGCCGCCTCGTCGAGTTCGACTGGTACATCTGAAATCGCGTTTACCAGGATGACGAGTGCAAGCGGCGCGTTGACGATGGTCAGGATGAGCCCGAGCCCGATCCGCGTATCGAGCAGGCCCAGCCACTGGTACATCATGTAAAGCGGGATCGCGAAGATGATCAGCGGCACGGCGCGAAGATTGATGACGATCGGCAGGACCAAGCGCTTTCCCGCCTCGCTGCGCGCGATCGCATAGGCAGCCGGGAACGCGAGCACGATCGCAAGGCCGGTTCCGATCAGCGCCGCCACGGTGCTGTTCAGCAGATAGGCATAGATGTTGAAGCGGCTGGTCTGCGTCAGGACCTCCAGATAGTTGTCGAGCGTCGGCTGGCTGATCCACAAACCGGGGTTCGTCGAAAGCTCGCGCTGGCTTTTGAGCGATGTGATCAGCGTCACGATAATGGGGAAATTCATCGCCAGCACGGCGATGGCAAAAACGATCCAGCGCAGTGCCCCGGCCATCGTCAACGCTTCCTGCGGCCGGCAAGCCGGTTAAGGCAGTGGAGAACGATGAACGACGCCATGAACAGGACAACCGAGGCGGCGACCGCCTTGCCAATAGCCCCTTCCTTGAAGAAGGCTTGGTAGATGTAGATCGACAAGGACGTCGTTGAACCTCCTGCACCACTGCCGGTCAATGCATAGACATTGTCGAACACCCGGAAACCGTCGATGAAACGGATGAAAAACGCGATGACCAGCGTCGGCTTCATCAATGGCAGGTCGATCCACCGGACGATCTCAAACGGTGATGCGCCATCGAGCGAGGAGGCTTCGCGCACGTCGAGCGGTATGGCCGAATAGGCCATGTAGAAGAGCAGGAAGGCGAAAGGCGTCCATTGCAGCGTCTCCACGACGACAAGGGTGCGGAAGGCATTGTTGATGTCGAGGAAGGCCGGGCTGTCACCGAACCATTCGAAGAGATAGTAGGGGACGGGGCCCGCAAATTCATGCAGCACCAGCCGGTACATGAGACCGACCATGGCCGGCGCGACCATCAGCGGCAGCATCAACGGCGCCATCAGGACTGGTCGCTTGCTCAGAAGCGGCGCCAGGAAGATGGCAAGGAAAAGACCGATCAGACATTCCGCTGATGCGGTAAGAATACCGAAGCGCAGAGAGAACCAGGCCGAGCTCCAGAATTCGCGGTCGTTCAACACCGCGACATAGTTGCTGAAACCGCTCAACACCGGACTGCGCAGCGTCTCGAATGTGACGGCCGAAATGGAATAGATCAGATTGACGATCGCCGGAAAGCCGAGGAACAGCAGCAGGAAGCCGACCAGCGGCGTCAGATACATCCTGCCTTCGGCACGTGTCACAAGGGCCATGTCGATCCGCCAAACGCGCCGGACGCCGAGCTCGACCCGGCGTCCGGCAAATGGTTCATTTCTTGAGAAGGTCCTGCATGCCCGCCTTGGTGTGGGCGAGCGCATCCTCGAGGCTCTGCTGGCCGGACCAGTAGCCGGTAAACTCCTTTGCCTGCAGCTCATAGACCGGGAGCGCACTCGCGGACGTCGCTCCGGTCATGACATAGCCGTACTTGCTGGCGAATTCGCCGAGCTTGACGAGATCGGGACGTTCCTTCGCAACCTTGGCGACGACATCGGGAGACAATGCCGGCGAACCGCCGCTGCGCGCATAGAGCAAGGCCGCATCCTCGGTGGCGAGCCACTTCAGGAACTTGACGGCGCCTTCCTTGTTCTTGGCGTTCTTGTTGAGGCCCAAACCAAGGCCGTGGATATGATCGGCGCGTCCGTCGGGACCTGCCGGCGGCGCGACGATCCCGGTCACCTCGGCGACCGCCGGAGATTTTTCGGTGCTGGTCAGATCCGCCGCCGCGGCATTCCACTGCAGTGCCGTCGCGGCCTGACCGGATGCGAAGGCCGCGTTGGTTTCCGCATATTCGTAGCTCAGCGAATCCTTGGGCGATGACCCGGCATCATAGAGTTTCTTGTAGAGCTCGAGGCCGGTCTTGTAGGCATCCGAATCCACCGTGACATTGCCGTCCTTGTCCATCCAGTCGCCGCCGTAGGAGCGCGGCAGCGACTGGAAGACCATCATGTTGAACAGCAGGTTCTTCATCTGCAGGACCGTGCCGTAGCGCACCGGGCTGTCGGGGTTCACCTGCTTGGTGAAATAGAGGGCGGTGGCCGCCCAGTCGTCCCAGGTCCAGCTGTCCGGGTCCTTCGGCTGCAGCGGCTTGCCGAGATATTTCTGGGCGATTTCACCATAGGTCTTCTTGGCGGCGTCATCCCTGTTCAAGGCGTCGACGAGATCCTTGCGGTAGTACATGAAGTGCAGCGAAAGGTCTGTCGGCACGCCGTATTGCTTGCCGTCGAACTGCATCGTCTTGAGAACGGATTCGCCGAAAACCTTGGCCGCATCCGCGCCAAGATCGACCGGCTCCATATAGGGCGCGTAGCGACCGAGCGAGTAGGTGGCGACGAGGTTCACGTCGAAGGCGTTGGATCCGGCCGCCATGTCGGCCTGCAGCTTGTCGTAAAAGCCTTCGCGGTTGAAGAACAGCAGCTCCACCTTGTCGGCATCGCTTGCCTGCTTGTTGTAGGTTTCCACGGTTGCCCGCAGTGCGGTTTCCTCAGACCCGCCAGGCCAGCCGAGCACGGTCACGGTTGCATTGGCAAAGGTCGGCAAAGCTGTCCCCGCGAGGAGGGTGGCCATAAGCGCAAAAGACGTCCTGCTCAATTTCATGATCGTTCCCTTCTTTTTTGATGCTTTTTGCATGGCATGACCGGCGGCGCCGCTACCTTGCCCATTCGGCAAGATCGGCAACACCGATGACGCCGGCGTGGCCCGCGAGCTTCGCCGCAACGAGATTGGAGGAAAGGCGCGGTGGAACCTCGCCCAGATGCGCGCGCACCCGGTCGAGATAGCCATCGGCAAGACCGATGCTGCCGCCGATGACGATCGATTTCGGATCGAACATCATCTGAATGTCCCGGCACAGCGTCGCGACCCGCGAGGCGCTCCGCGAGACGATGGCGTCGGCCCAGGCCTCGCCCTTCAGCGCAAGCCCGAACACATCGGCGGCATCGGCCTTGAAGCCGGCCTTGAGGGCCTGCGAAGCGATCCAGCGGCCGGAGGTGCTGTCTTCGAGCGGGGCCTGGTCTTCAGACAAACTACGGATCAGACCGAAGTGACCGGCAAGACCGGACAGCAATCGGCCGTTGCAAACGATGCCGCCGCCAATTCCGGTCGAGATGGTCAAAAAGACGATGTCGCGACCTTGCCCGGCGCCGAATTTGTATTCGCCCCAGGCGGCTGCCTGGGCATCGTTGAACGCACAGACAGGCTTGCCGAAAACAGCGGATGCCCTTTCGACCAGCGGGTAGCCGTCGGGAATGCCAAGCGTCGCCGGATTCAACGCCGACCAGCGTCCATCGTGCACCAGCCCCGTCACCGCAATACCGATACGACTGATGCGGCTTGACCAGGCTGACGTGCTTTGCGTAAGGGATGCCAGCCAGGCGTCGGGTCCAGCCTCTCGCGCCGTCGGCACGATCATGTCCTCGATCACCTTGCCGCCGCTGACCAGCGCGGCCATGGTCTTGGTTCCGCCGATGTCGATGCCCAGCACGGTTGGGCCAAGCACGGTTTGCGTGCCTCTTGCCGCATAGGCCTCGGAAATCGCCTGGTGGAACCACGAGGTGACGTGCTCGGTACGGGTGATCGCCGATCCGACAACCACGGCACAGGCGCCGGCGCGCGCGGCGGCGGCCGCCTGCTCCGGCGACCGGATACGCCCTTCGGCGATGACGTAGGGGGTCAGGGTTCGCATTTGAGCGATGAGGGCGATGTCCGGATCCTCCGGCTCCGGCCCGCCGACATAGCCGGAAAGCGTCGTGCCGACAAAATCGACACCCGCGGCAAGGGCCCGGCGCGCATCGTCAAGGCAAGAGCAATCGGCCATGGTCAGCTTGTTCCTGGCCTTGACGGCTTTCACAAGCGCTTCGACAGGAACGGGACGGACACGGTCCGTCGCATCGAAAGCGATGATATCGGCGCCCGCCTCGGCCAGCGCCTCGACATCGGCCAGATAGGGCGTGATGCGCACGGGGCTGTCGGTGAGATCGCGCTTGACGATACCGATGATCGGCACGCGGACTGCCAGGCGGGCGGCCGCGACATAAGGCACGGATTCGATGCGCAGGGCCTTGGCTCCGGCTTCAAGAGCGGCCCTGGCAAAGCCCGTCACGAATTGCGCACTGTCCATCGGGCCGCCGGGAACCGGCTGGCAGGACACGATGAGACAGTTGGCGATGTCTTCCCGCTGCACGTCGGCACTCCCTTGTCGCCATCACGATAAATGGAAAACACCAGATTACAACCAGTTCATGACTGGTATTATCTTTGCAGCTCGAAGACGAAGTCGTAGACGTCTCCCTTGTAGCGTGTCTCGCAGTATTCCACGATCTGTCCGTCGGCGAGAAAGCAGCGGCGCTCGGTCATCAGCAGCGGTGCGCCCATCTCGCAATGAAGGTGTCTTGCATCCTCCAGCGATGCGCCGCGCGAGCGCATGCGCTGGATTGCCCTCTGAGGCAGGAAGCCGCGTGCATCTAGCGCTTCATAGAGGGAGTCCTGAACCATCTCGGGCGAAGGAAGGAAGCGAACCGGCACGGCCGAGACCTCGACGGCGATCGACGCGCCATCGGCCGTCCGCACGCGGCGCATGCGGATTACATTGGTGTTTGCGGCAATACCCAAAGCCATCATTTCGGCTGGCGATGGACGGCTTATCTGTTTGGAAAGCCATAGGCATCCAGGCTTCAGGCCGCGCGCCAGAATGTCCTCCGAAAAGCTCGTCAGCGTCGAAAGCGATTTTTCGACCCGCGACCCGATCTCGGTTTTGGAACCATGCCGGCGATTGAGCTGCCCTTCCTCTTCGAGCAACGCCAGAGCTTTTCTCACAGTGACACGCGAGATCGACAGGGCTTCCGCCAGAACCCGCTCGCCCGGCAGAACCGCGCCGGCCTTCAAAGCGTTGGAACGGATCGCTGCCTCGATCGCCGATTTCAACCGTCGGTAAAGCGGCACATCGGAGGCTGTCGCTTCCATCTCCCGACTGACAAGCCCGATCAGGTTCACGGTTGTCATTGCTCTTCCTCCCGCGCGAGAAGCACCCAGGATCAAAACATTCCTGACTGGACCCATACTGGTATTATCAATCCGGTGCAAACGTCCCGCGGGCGGTGCCTCGTCTGCGCCGTCAGCGCACCACGACCCCTCAGCGAACCCGCGGTGACAGCTTCATGGAGATGCGATCGCAGGCAGCACGCAGGACCTCCAGAGTAAAGGCATGGCGGCTTTCACGCGTATGGCGATTGATATAGGCGACGATAATGGAGGCGACGGCGCTGCCGTCCGGTCCGATGACCGGACAGCAGATATCGGTGATGCCGACGAAATCACGGCTCTCGCGCATCCAGTAACCGTCCGCGCGGATGGTACGAAGCTGCTTTTCCAGCGCCTCTCGATCCAGCGGCGCCGGCGAATGTGCCGCACATTCGTCGATCATCCGCGTCGCGACCTTTGGCGGTTGGAAGGCAAGGATCACATGGCCGGAGGTCGCGTCGGTGGCCAGGCGGCCGTAGCCGAGGCGCAGCGTGAACGCCATGTCCTCGCCGCCGGGAACGGCCGCGGTCACGACGGTCAAGCCATGATTGAAGACGACCAGGTGCGGCGACTGATTTGAGTCCCCGGCAATCCGCGTCAGCTCGGGCATTGCGGCGGACATGAGATCCTGAGCGCTCGGCGTGTGCAGCCCCAGCTTGAAAAGCTTGTCGGTCAACGAATAGGCGTCGGTCTCGGCGTTGCGCTCGATATATTGACGCTCCTGGAGCGCGATCAGCATCCGGAAAATCTCATTCTTCGAACGACCGAGGCCTTCCGCGATCTCCTTCATCGTCAAGGGCGCTCGCGCCTCCGCCAGCAGCTCCAGGACATCCAGACCCTTCGTCAGCGCCGGGGCCGAATAGGTCGGTTTGCCACTCTCTTTTGCGTCATCTGCCATTCGAAGAATCCCCGGTGGTCCACGCACGATAGAGACAAGAAATCGGAATTGCCATTGGTTTTATATCCAAACTTGACACCATATATAAAACTGACATGATGACGGGGACAATGAATTTCGAGGCCGAGCCGATGACCGTCCAGAGACCAGCAAACACTGTCCGCGCGACCATCACGCCCCGAAACAACAGTGTTTACACGTCGGTCGATTTCGATCGCGAGGGCAAGCAGATCGGCTTCTTCCATGTGCCCCAATCGCCGCACGACGATGCCTGGGGCACGGTCCGCGTTCCGCTGGCCGTCATCAAGAACGGAGACGGTCCGACGGTCCTGATCGAGGGTGGCAACCACGGCGACGAATATGAGGGGCCGATCGCGCTCGGCGAGCTTCTGCGCGAGATCGATCCACGGGATATAGCCGGTCGCATCATCGCGATTCCGGCCATCAACATTCGGGCCGTCGAGGCCGGCACCCGCACCTCCCCGGTCGACGGGTTGAATTTCAACCGCAGTTTTCCAGGCGATTTCAACGGCACGCTGACAAGCCAGATAGCGGCCTATGTGCATGACATCCTGTTTCCGAAGGCCGACTATTTCCTGGATCTCCACTCCGGCGGTTCGTCCCTGATGATCCTGCCGAGCGCGATCATCGAGCCCTCCCCGACCGCGCAGGGGCATCGCAAGAACATCAAGGCGACGCTCGCCTTCGGGGCGCCGACCGTTGTCATGGTCGACAATCTCGGCGAAACCCGGACCTCGACCGCGTCCGCCAATCACCAGGGGCTGATCGTCATCGGCAGCGAGATGGCCGGCGGCGGCCTTGTCAGTCCGGATGCGTTGGCCATCTGCCGCAGGGGCATCCGCAATGTGCTGAAACATGCAGGCGTCCTGAAGGGCGCGCCTGACATTGCCCCTGGCGCCAACGCACGCGTGCTCAAGGTGCCCGGAAGCGAAGGCTATCTGCTTTCCGAGGAGGACGGTGTCTTCGAACCCTTGAGCCCCCTCGGCAGTGCCGTCAGCAAAGGCGACCTTGCCGGACGCATTCACTTCCTCCACACGCCGTCGCGCGCGCCCATCGATCTCCTTCACCCCATCGACGGCATCGTTTTCGCCAAGCGTCAACCCGGCCGCGTGCGCCCGGGGAATTGCTGTTTCGTGCTGGCCAACGAATATCCGGAGGCACTGACCGATGAGCCATGAAGACATCATGGCGGCTGCCCGGCGCATTGCCCCCTTCATACGGCGCACCCCGGTCGTCAAGCTCGACCATGCCACGGGCGCGAACCTCCAAAATGATGTCTATTTGAAACTCGAATGCCTCCAGGTGAGCGGCTCCTTCAAGATCCGGGGCGCCACGAACCGGGTGAAAACGCTCGAGCCGGGCCGGATCGAAAACGGACTGGTCGCCGCATCCGGCGGCAATCACGGCCTGGCCACCGCCTATGTGGCTGCCCGGGCCGGCGCTCCCGCCACCATCTACCTGCCGAACAATGCAAGCCCGCTGAAGGCGGAAAAGCTGCGCAAATGGGGCGCTGACGTTCGCTTCGAAGGCAAGGTCTGGGATGAAGCGCATGAGGCTGCATTGGCCGAGGCAAAAGCGCGCGGCGCCTTCTACATGCATCCCTTCGCCGATGCGCAGATCGTGTCCGGCCAGGGAACCGTGGCGCTGGAGATGGTCGACCAGATTCCCGATGCCGACATCTACATCGTCGCGATCGGCGGAGGCGGCCTCATCAGTGGCATGTCCGAAGTCCTGAAGCACGTCAAACCCGACGCCAGGATCGTTGGTGTCGAGCCGACCGGTTCACCGACCCTTCACGCCTCCCTGACTGCCGGCCGTGTCGTTCGCTTGCCCGAGATAACGACGAAGGTTGCGACCATGGCCTGCGGCCGCACGGACGAAAGTATCTACGAGATCGTCGCCAAGCACGTCGACGACATCGTCCTTGTCGAGGATGCGGACATGCAGAAAGCCGCTGAATTGCTCTGGTTCGAATTCGGCATCGCCGCCGACCTCAGCGGCGCGGCATCGCTGGCCGCGTTGATGAGCGGAGCTTTCAAGCCACCGCGCGGCGCCCGCATCGCCGGGCTTGTCTGCGGCGCCGGTGTCGAAGGCCTGAACGGCTGAGGTCGAGAAAGGCCGGTCCACGCAGGACGCGGCCCGACATGGATACGGCACGAGTGCCGCGGAATACCGCCGGAATGCCTGTCGCTGGGACGGTCGTCGTGCGGGACATGAAAAAGAGGCGAAGAATCGTCCTGTCGCAACAAGAGGAGAACTGAAACATGCGCATTTCCCTGAAAGCATCCATTGCTCTGCTTGCACTCGCCATCGCAACGCCCTCGCTTGCCGCGGAAAAGGTTCTTGGACTTGCGGCAATCGACTTGCAGAACTCCTTCTTTGTCCGCATGAAGGAAGCTGGCGACGTGGCTGCCGCCGACTATGGGGTGAAATCCACCTGGCAGAGCGCCGAGGGTAGCCTGGAAAAACAGGTCAGCATCATCGAGAATTTCATCAATCAGGGCGTCAGCGCGATCCTGATCGATCCGATCGACAAGAACGCGGTCATTCCGGTGATCCAGAAAGCCACCGCCGCCGGCATTCCGGTGATCACCATGGGCAACAAGGTCGAGGCAGGCTCGAACTATTCGACGCTCTATCCGGACTACGACAACATGTCGATGGTTGCCCGCGCGCTCGGCAAGTCGCTTGGCGGCAAGGGCGAAGTCGCCCTGCTCGTCGGTTCGCGTGGCAACTTCGTGTCCGACACGCGCGAAAAAGGCTTTGTCGAAACCCTGAAAAAGGAGTTTCCGGACATCAAGGTCGTCGGCATCGAGCCGACCGGCTGGGACGCAGCCAAGGCAACGAATGCCGCCCAGACATGGCTCACCACCTATCCGGACCTGAAGGCCATCGGCTGCATCTCCGACAGCCTTTGCCTGGCAGCCGATTCCGTTGCCAGTTCGATGGGAACCCAGCTGCTCTACGGCGGCTATGACGGCGACGCCGAGATGAAGCCGCTGATCGACGACGGCAAGATGGTGATGGACGTGCTGACCGGCGCCTATCGTGTCGGCTACTGGAACATCGCCGTTGCCGCTCGCCTGGCCAACGGCGAAAAGCTGCCGCAGGATCTCTACATGCCGACCTATTTCGTGACCTCGGATGCGACGGCGGCGAAGCTCAAGGCGGATGGCCTCACCTTCGAATACATCAACACCGACAAGGAGGCGGTGGAAGCCAAGAACTATACCGAGCAACTCGGTCCCAAGGTTCCGGCGACCGCCATGACCCTGGCAAAGTAACAGCCTAAAGCGGCTCAAGCGCCGGATGACGTATCATCCGGCGTCCCCTTTTCCTGACGATCGCCGTCGCCGCTTCCGTGGTGACCGCGCATGATGCTCGATAAGAGGACCGACCCATGTTCCAGTCCTGGACCTCTCCGTTACTACGGCGCAACGAACCGGTTCTCATCGCGGTGCTGCTGGTCGCCATCGCCGTCTTCGGCTGGATCGATCCGCGCTTTCTGTCGACCGGCAACCTTGTCAGCATCGCGCAGCAGAGTGCGGTCATCGCCCTCATCTCCTTTGCCATGACGGCCGTGATCATCGCGCGCGGCATCGATATTTCCGTCGGCAGCAACCTCGCCTGTTCCGGCATCGCCGCGGGTCTTGCCTATACGGCAACCGGCTCGGCGAGCCTGAGCCTTCTCGCCGCGATCGGTGGCGGTGCCGCGATAGGTCTGCTCAATGGAGCGCTGATCGGCTTTGCCGGCATCTCTCCCTTCATCGCAACGCTCGCCACCATGGCGTTCGCGCGCGGCCTGGCGCTCAGTCTCTCCGGCGCATCCAGCATCGCGGTCGCCGATCCGGTCCTGCTTTTCGCCGGACGCGAGACAATCGGCCTGCTGCCGGTCTCCGTCATCATCGCCGCCATCTGCCTGAGCCTCTGGTGGTTCGTGCTCAATCGAACGGTATACGGGCGTTGGATCTATGCGATCGGCGGCAATGCGGGGGCGGCGCGGGCCTCTCTGGTTCCCGTCGACCTCGTGCGCATCTCCGTCTACCTGATTGCCGGTGCGACAGCCGGGCTCGGCGCGATCCTCACCATCGGCCGCCTTGGTTCGGCACAGCCGCTTGCCGGCACCGGCCTTGAATTTACAGCCATCACAGCCGCGATCATCGGCGGCACGAAACTCTCCGGCGGCCAGGGCTCGATCTGGGGAACGGCGATCGGGGCGCTGCTGCTGGGCGTCATCAACACCGGCCTGTCCTTCCTGCAGGTGCCGCAGATCCTGATCTATTTCGTGACCGCGAGCCTCATTCTGGTGGCCGTTCTCACCAGCCAGCCGGAGAGTGTCGCCGCCTTGTTCAAGACCGGTGGCCGCAAGTCCACCCCGTCGCCCCGCAACACCGCCGCAACATCGGTCGGCAAACACAGCATCGCCTTGCGCGGGCTTGGCAAGTCTTTTCCGGGCGTCAAGGCACTCGACGGTGTCAGCTTTGCCGTCTCGGCTGGCGAGGTGGTGGGACTTGCCGGCGAGAACGGGGCCGGGAAATCGACACTGGTGAAGTGCATTTCTGGTCTGCATCGCCCGGACGAGGGTGAGATCGCCATCGACGGCAACGCCGTCCAGTTCCACTCCCCCAGCGATGCCAAGGGCATCAGCGTCATCCATCAGCATTTCAGCCTTTCGCCGGACCTGACGGTGGCGGAGAATCTCTTCATCGGCCGCGAGCCGCACACCCGCCTGGGATTTCTCGACCGGGCCCGGATGCGGCGCGATGCGAAGGCCATCATGGACGAGCTGTCGCTCGATATCGACATTGCCGCGGAGCTGCGAACGCTTTCCGTCGGGCACCGGCAGATGGTGGAAATTGCCCGTGCCGTTCTGTCCGATGCCTGGTTCTTCATCATGGACGAGCCGACCAGCGCGCTCTCCAACCGCGAGCGCGACCAGCTCTACGACCTGATCGACAGGCTGAGAGCTCGCGGCGCCGGCATCCTCTACATCTCGCACAAGATGGAAGAGATCTTCAGCCAGTGCGACCGCGTCGTCGTTCTGCGTGACGGACGCTTCATCGGCGAGCGCCAGACCAGCCAGACCAGCGAGGCCGAGATCGTCGCCATGATGGTCGGGCGCGATGTCGGCGACATCTTCCCCTATCTCGAAGCGCAAGTCGGCGAAACCGCGGTCGAGATCAGCAACATTTCCGATGGCAAGCTCTTGAAGTCGGCCACGCTCAGCGTGTGCAGGGGCGAAATCGTCGCGCTCGCCGGCCTGATGGGCAGCGGCCGCTCCGAAGTGCTCAGGCTGATTGCCGGCCTCGATCCCATGCATGGCGGCACGCTCAGAATTTTCGGCGGGCAGCAGACCGGCGGCGACACCAAGGCCGCCAATCGCGCCGGCATCGTCTACATACCGGAAGATCGGCATCTGGAAGGCTTCGTCGGCACGATGTCGATCAGGGATAACCTGTCCCTCGCCTGGATTCGCGACAACAGTCACTTCGGCCTGCTGAGACCTCGCCACATCCTGGCTCTCGCGCGCGATCTCATCGGCTCACTCGGCGTGCGGCCGGCCCAGCCCGACAAGATGGCCATCGAACTCTCGGGCGGCAATCAGCAGAAGGTCGTCATCGGCAAATGGCTTGCCACCAAGCCGAAGATCATCCTGCTCGACGAGCCGACACGCGGCGTCGACGTCGGCGCAAAGTCCGAACTCCATCACCTGATCGCAAGATTGAAGGCCGAGGGCGCGGCGATCCTCATGGTGTCGAGCGAGTTGCCCGAGGTCCTCGGCGTTGCCGACCGCATCGTCGTCATGCGCGAAGGCCACTCTGTCGGCACGCTGGCGCGTGGGGCGACGGAAGAAGATGTGATGACGCTGGCCTTCGGTGATCGCACGATCACACCACCAGCCTGCGCACCCCGGCCAGCATCCAACCTTGCACCATGCCTGTAAGGAGGACCCTTTGAGCAAATTGAAGATCGCCATCGTCGGTGCCGGCTACATGGGTCTCCTGCATGCGCAGGTGGTTGCCGAGAGCCCTGTCGCGGAACTATCGGCATTCGTTGATCCGAACGCTGCCTCGGGAAGCAAGGCCGCGTCCGATTTCGGCGTACGGCATTTCACCGATGCCGCCGCCGCGCTGACTGCCAATGCCGCCGACGCCTACATAGTGGCGGCACCCGATACGCTGCATGAAGACGTCTGCCGCACTCTGCTCGATGCCGGCAAGCCGGTGCTGCTCGAAAAACCGATGGCTCATGATCTTTCCGCTGCCAAGGCGATTGCGAAAGCGGCGGAGAGAAACGGCGCGCGTCTGTTGGTCGGCCACATCCTGCGGTTCGACCCGCGCTATTGCGAAGCCGCGGCAGCGGTGAAATCCGGGCGGATCGGCGAGCCGATCCACGGCAGCAGCGGCCGTTTCACCAATCGCGAAGTCGGTCTTCGCATGAACGGAAACTCGAGCGTCTGCTTCTACCTCGGCGTGCACGACGTGGATGCGCTGCAATGGATCTCAGGTTCAGACATCATCGCCGTCTACTCCCGATCGGTCGCCAAGCTCATGCCTTCGCTCGGAGTTCGCTCCGAAGACGCGATCTTCTCCACCGTCGAGCTGTCGAACGGAATGAGCGGACAGCTCTACTTCGGCTGGACGCTGCCACCGACCGTTCCGACCGGCATCTGGGCGCGCACCGAAATCATCGGCACTGAAGGCATGATCGACCTCGACGTGCGCGACCACGGTCTACGTATCCTATCGCATGGACAGTGGTCGCAGCCCGACGCCTTGCACTGGCCGACCGTCAATGGCCGCATCACGGGGGATCTCTTCGAGGAGGTCCACCATTTCATTTCCGCGGTTCGCGACGAAACCCCTTTCGTGATGCCGCTCGACGACGCCCTGCGCGCCGTCGCCGTCAATGATGCAATCCTGCGCAGCGTCAAATCAGGCCTGCGCGAACCGGTCGAAGATTGGCACATCCGATGAGAGAACCCTCATGACCCGCCAACAGAACATTTGGTGCAGGCGCTTTCTCGACCTCTCGCCGTTGATCCTGCTGGTCATCCTGCTGGCGATCTTCGCGCTCATCGACGCCCGCATCGTTTCAACCGCCAGCCTCATCAACATCGTCGCCCAGGCGACCCCGATCGCCATACTGGCGCTTGGCGCCCTGATCGTTCTGCTGACGGCAGGCATCGACCTGTCCGCCGGCGTCGGCGTCGCCTTCTGTGCCGTCTTCATCGCCAGCCTGATCGACGGCGGCGCCAGCCTGCCGCTTGCCTTGCTCGTCGGCTTTGCCGTGATGGTGGTGATCGGCCTCGCGAACGGCGCCGTTATCGCACTGTTGAAGATACCGCCCTTCGTGACGACATTGGCCACAATGGTCGCGCTGCAGGGCGCAACGCTTGCCGTTGCCTCCAAAGGCGTCCTGATGCTGAAGGATCCGACGCTTCGCGCGGTCGGCATCGAACGCAGCTTCGGCATTCCCAATGTCATTTTCGCAACGCTGCTGATCGTCGCCGTAGCAGCAATCCTGATGTGGCACAGCCGTTTCGGGCTGCGTACCTATGCGCTCGGATCGGATGCCGGAGCCGCGGAACTTGCCGGCATCCCGGTGACGAAACACACGATCCTCGTCTATTGCGCCTCCAGTATCTTCGTCTTCCTGACAGCCGTGATCATGATCAGCCGGGTGCCGGTCGTGACGCCCAACATCGGCGGGACCTCGCTGCTTCTGGACGCGATCGCCGCGGCCGTACTTGGCGGCACCAGTATTTTCGGCGGCAGGGGAACGGTGTGGGGCGCGGTCGTCGGCGCGCTGATCGTCAGCCTGCTGACGACGGCGCTTCGGGTGTTCGGCACGGACCCGTCCAGCCTCGAACTCTACAAGGGAGCAATCATCATGGTCGCTCTCCTGGCCGATTCCGGCATGACCTACGCCAAGGCCCGGCTTGTCGAGGCAGCACGATGAACGAGCCAGCTCCGGCCTTGCCGATCCCGCCTGGATCCAGCTTTGCGCTGATGACCTCCCCGGATACGGAAAGACACGCGACAGCCGGCGTGCATAAACCCGTCGTCATTCTACCGCTCGGCGCTGTCGAGCAACATGGCCCGCATCTGCCGCTCGGCGTCGATTGCTGGCTTGCGGAAGCGGTTGCGCTCGCCGCGGCGGAAGGACAGGCCTCCATCCGTGTCGCCGAACCTTTCGCCTATGGCTCGTCCGAGCATCATCGCTCCTTCTCCGGCACCATGAGCCTCAGCCCGCAGATCTTCATCGCCGTTCTCGTCGATCTCTGCACCTGCCTTGCCGAAGACGGCTTCCTGCCGGTCATGCTGAACGGCCATGGCGGAAACCGCGCCGCCATCCAGGTGGCGATCACCACCCTTGGCAAGCGTGGCATCGTCACCGCGGGTTTCTCGTATTTCGATCTCATCGCCGACGTGGCGGCGCAGGCCCTGCCCGATGCCGCCACAGGCACCGGTCACGCTTGCGCGCTTGAAACGTCGTTGATGATGCATGTGCTTGGCGACAGCGTTCGCCGCGATCTCATCCCGCCAGGCGGCACTCCGCCATCCTGGCCGGATCCTCACCTTTACGCCGCGCCGGCCGTCACCGTCTGGCGCCGTTTCGAAGCCATCCGCGACAACGGCGTCATCGGCACGCCATCGCAGGCAAGCGCGGAGGCCGGCAGCAGACTTTTCATCGCAGCCGTGGAACGCAGCCGCGCCGCCATTTTGAACATCCAATCCGAATTCGGCCAAAGGAACGCATGATGACAGTCCATTTCAAATCTTCTCTCGAAGGCCCCAACCTGCGTGGCATGGCGATCGTCTCGGAGCCGGAAGCAGCCGCCCGTATCGGCATCAACCGCATCGGCGGCGAGTGGATTGCCGGCAGCTCCGGCAGATTCCTGAAAATCGATAGTCCTTCGACGGGCGAGCATCTCGGCTATCTCTCCCTTTCCACCCGTGCCGATGTCGGTCGCGCGGTGAAAGCCGCCGAAGGCGCACGCGAGACCATGCGCAAGATGGGAACCTTCGCACGCGCTCAATTGTGCATACGCATCGCCGACGCGATCGACAGGCGCGCCGAAGAGCTTGCCCACCTGCTCTGCCTGGAACAGGGTAAGCCCTTCCACAGCGAGGCAAAGGCCGAAGCATCGGCGGCAGCTCTCGGTTTCCGCAATGCGGCAGAGCAGATGAAGTGGCTGGAGACGGCGGCGTTTCCCCTGGCCGATGCCAACAAGCGCGCCTTCAGCTTCCTGCAGCCGAAGGGCATCTTTGCCATCATCACGCCATGGAATTTCCCGCTCGCCCTGCCCTGCCTCTACTATCTCGGACCGGCCGTCGCAACGGGCAACACCGTTGTCTGGGTGCCGGCGCCGACGACATCGCTGATTGCCACGGCACTTGTCGAATGCTTCATCGAGGCGGGCTTGCCGGACGGCGCCATCAATCTCGTTCTGGGAGATGGTGCGGAGGTGGGCGACGAGGCCGTCGTTCATCCGGGCACCCATGCCATCGGCTTCACCGGCAGTTCCGCCACCGGCGCGACGATCGCCCGGCGTGGCGCGGGCAAGCCGCTTCTGCTCGAAATGGGCGGCAACGGTCCGACCATCGTCCTGGCCGATGCCGATATCGACATGGCCGCCGCTCAGGTGGGGGCCGGCTGCTTTGCCAATGCCGGGCAGATCTGCACGGCCACCGAACGTGTGCTGGTGCATAAATCCATCCATGACCGGTTTATCGAAGGTCTGGTGAAAGCGGCCGCGAAGGTGAAAATGGGCGACCCTTTCGATCCCGCGACGACGATGGGGCCGATCAACAATGCGGTCGCCGTCGACAAGGTGCTCAGCCACATTGCGGACGCCCGCGCTCGTGGCGCCGAGATCGTCACCGGCGGCAATGTGGCGTCGGGTTTTGCCACCAATCTCTATTTCGAGCCGTCGATCGTCACAGGACTGACCCGGGAAAGCCTGCTCAACGTCGAGGAATCCTTCGGGCCGGTTGCACCCGTCCTGACCTTCGAGACCGACGAGGAGGCGATGGAACTTGCGGCGTCCAGCCCCTACGGCCTGTCGGCCGCGGTCTTCACCAGCACCATCAAGAACGCCTTTGCCTTTGCCGAAAGCCTGAGGGTCGGCATCGTCAACATCAATGAGATGAGCTGCTATTGGGAGCCGCATATTCCTGCCGGCGGCGCCGCCGGGACGCAGAGCGGCCTCGGCCGCACCGGGGGTCGGCACACGCTGATGGAAATGTGCGACCTGAAGACGATTACCGTGGACGTCACTCGCTGACATTCAAGGCCCGCGCCTTTAGCGCGGGCCTCCCGTGCGACCGTATGCCGTTCGGCAGCAAGCTGTCAGATGGACCGGCGCAGGTTGTCGGCCATTTTCTCGCCAATCATGATCGAGGTCAGGTTGGTGTTTGCCTGGCAATCGAGCGGCATGATCGACGCATCGATAACCCGCAGCCCTTCAAAACCGTAGACCCGGCATTCCGGATCGACCACGGCCTCGCCGGGCCTCCCCATGCAACAGCCGCCGATCCCATGCTGCGCATCGGAAGACTGCGCCAGCAGGAAATTGTCGACCTCCTCGTCGCTTGCCGTTTCGAGCCATGACAAAGGCAGATCGGAATCCCCCAGCAGGACGCGCTCGGCGATCGCCTGGATCGGCGCCTGCCGGGCAATCTCGCCAAGGTGGCGATAGGCGATACGCATGCGCTGAATATCCATTGGATCGTCCAGCATGTTCTCTTCCACGATCGGCTGGTCGAAGGGATTGGCGGAACGCAACTGCACGGTGCCCCGGCTCTTGGCCTCCATCAGGATCAGATTGACCATGGCCTCGCCGAACTGGGCGCTGTCGGACTCCACGCCGATACCGCCATGGTTCATCGCGACGTAGAGAATGTCGTCGCGCTCGGCACCCAGCACGCCGGAACTCATCCGCACACAGCAGTTGGTATGCCGCGCGTCGACATCGGTCGCCTTGAATTCCGGCTTCAGCTTCAGTTCGATGCGGCAATAAGGATGGTCGAAGAAACCTTCGCCGACCGGCAGGTCGGCAAGCACCTCGATGTCCTTTCGATTCAAGAGAGCCGCCGGACCGATGCCCGAGCGCTGCAGGATGACTGGAGAGTGGATGGCGCCGGCCGAGACGATGACCAGCGGCGCCTCGAATTTGCGAACCTGACCGGCCACGATGGCCAAAACGCCGATCGCTTTCTTGCCATCGAAAAGCACCTTGTCCACCGTCGCCTGCCCGATGATGGTGAGGTTCGGCCGGTCGCGGGCAGCTTCCAGATAGCCGTCATTGACCGACACGCGCTTGCCGGCTCGACTGTTGATGGGATAGGTGCAAGCCCCTTCGGCATCCGGAGCATTGAGATCGTCATGCCAGGGATGGCCGAGGGCCATCGCGCTTTGGCGCATGGCCTTGTCGACGCTTCCCCAGCTTTCGACAGGCGCGCGGTAGATCGGAATCGGGCCATCGCTGCCGTGAAAATTAGCCGCGATCGGGTCATCCTCCAGCCGGCAGAAGAAGGGCAGCACGTCGGCTCCCGACCAGCCCTTGCATCCGACTTCCTCCCAGCGGTCGAAGGCATGGAGCACGCCGCGAATGGCAATCTGCCCATTGACGGCCGTCGAACCGCCAAGCCCCTTGCCGCGCCAGTAGACCCGATGCTCCTGCCGCTTAGTGCGGCGAGCCATCAGGTCGGGGTACATATATTGTTGCTGAAAATGATCGGGAAGCAGCAGGTTGAAGGGATTTGGACTCACCATCTCGGCAGGTTGCTCGCCGCTCCGGTAGTCCGGCCCCGCTTCCAGCAAAAGCACGTTCGTGGCCGCATCTTCGGTGAGCCGGGCGGCAAGGACAGCCCCGGCTGCGCCGGCTCCGACAACGATGACATCAAAGGGCATGCCGCACTCCCTACATCCGACCAATGCACGGCTCACTCGACCGCGACATCATCTTTGATTTCATTGTGCACGATCATCTGCTGGCATTCAGGCTCGGCGACGGACGCCGGAACCGACCACCTTAGCCGCCGTTGCACGACAGCAAGATCATCATGATTTGTTTTATATGTAAATATGATTTCGTATATGAACCCATCGGAAGTATCTCTTTTCACCATCTACTCCATACGGCGCGACGAACCCCGGTGCTTTCCGTCCCCCCTGCCGGCGGTTCTCACACCGTCATCGTCCATCGCCTTTTGATGTCGATCGGCCCTCGATAAAAGCGGTGTTCGACGCGCTGCCCTTCCACGTCGCCCCCAGGGAACAACTGCTTCCATGGAAAGTTAGTCCATGGCTACACCGCCGGTGAGCTTTCACGACAATCCAAGGGAGACAAATCATGGCGACTGCAAAAAGAGCGACGACCAAGGGACTGGAGGCTTTGTTCCTCGATGGGCTGAAGGACATCTACTACGCTGAAAAGAAGATACTCAAGGCCTTGCCGAAGATGGCAAAGGGCGCCGAATCCGAGGAGGTGGCTGCGGCCTTCGAGAAACATCGCATGGAAACCGAAGGCCAGGTCGATCGGCTCGAGCAAGTGTTCGAACTTATGGACAAACCGGCGCGCGGCAAGACCTGTCCGGCGATCGACGGCATTCTTGAGGAAGGGTCGGAAATTCTCGACGAATACAAGGGCGACCCAGCCCTGGATGCTGGGCTGGTCGGCGCGGCACAGGCCGTCGAACATTATGAAATCGCGCGCTACGGCACGTTGGTCGCGTGGGCTGAACAGCTTGGCAAGAGCGACGTGGTCAAGCTCCTCAACGAGACATTGAAAGAGGAGGTCGCGACGGACGAAGCGCTTTCCGGGCTGGGCGAAGGCGGTGTCAATGAGCGCGCCCTGGAGCAAGCTGCCTGACTGGGCGTCCTGACTGATGTCGCCCCGGCGAAGTCGCCGGGGCGACTTTCGCGACCCCAACCGCGGCGTCGTCGATAGCACCTCTTTCAGATGCAATCAGACCCACCCCGATACTTCGGGGTGGGTCTGCTGAAATCACCCGCGATCAGCGGTTTTTGTGACTTTGTTCGCCAGCTTTCACGTGCTGTTCGTGGGTTCCACCACGCATGCCGGATCCATCGCCCTGCTGCCGTTGACCACCACCGGCGGCCTGCTGTTGCTGACGGTTTTTATTGTCGGCATTCTTGTGGCTCTGCTGGCCTGCCTTCACATGCTGTTCGTGGCTACCACCTTGATTGGGCATTCTTCTTCTCCTTCACAATGCACGAGGCGACAACCGCCTCGATTGCCTAAGAAGAGTCAGGCGCGAACGTTCCCTTACGTAACATTTTGTGAAGACCCTCAGACAAGCCGGGCGTTCGAAGGAGCTTGAGATGGATGCCGACCCGGCGAGCATTGCGCCAACCTCGGGAGTAAGGTGCGTTGCACTGCCCCGCTGAATTGAAATGGGTGGTCTCGAAAGCTTGCTGGATAGCGAGATGCGCACCTTGCCACCATAATATTTCACCGAACCCCAAACGCCGTTTATGCATTTGCGCGGAACGGTGGTGCTGTTCGCGTAGGCCGCATTGGGAGTCATCAGAGGTGCCATGAGAACGGCGATTGTCGAGATGGCGGTGAATGTTTTCGTCAAGCTGCGTAGCATGATCGAATTCCATCCTTGGATTCAGTTGAGGTTCAGGTTCGACCGCTCAGCCTTTTGCGGATGTCAGTCTGGCGTTGCGGCTGTGATGTTGGGCAACTCAGCGTAATTCAGCGTGAAATAACGATCATCGTTCCCCGGTGTCTTCGCATGATCGTCGAGAGATGATTTCCGGTCTTCGCGGCCCGTGCATCCGGATGGCTGTCAATGGAGGCTCGGCAGGCGATCCGCTTAGACAATGTCGTCGGCCAGGGCTGCAAGGCCCCGCCGACACAGAAGCTCGCCGCGGGATAAGGCTGGCCGAGGCAATTGAGAGAAGTAGATCAACCGTCACCTTGCAGGAACCGCCAATGCGATCTGCCTGTTAGCCTGGACGGACCCATTCCAGCGCAATTCACGTTGAGATCACGCGGAGCACTGCAAAGCATGCGTCATAAGGGAGGAACCCGACATGACGCTCAACATCAATAAGCCGCTGCGTGTAGCCCCAGTCGAAATTTCAGCTCGCGAAACAGCCTCATCCTTCACGGTTCGGTCTCCGCGCCTCCTTGCTTGGCGCAGCGCGTTAACGGCACGGATGTCTGGCCCTGGGGGAGCCTACAATGTCGGCAACCTCATTGGTCTTTGTCAGGGGATTACGGCGCAGATTCTCGTATCCGGCGATCTGAACCAACTCCTCTGGACAGGCGCGCCGGCCGCCATCAGCCATTATTTGACGGGCAATTTCGCTGCGATCGCAATGACCTCGGCGACGGCGATCTTCTTCGCCAGCGGCGAGATCTACCATCGCGCCTGGAACGGACGTCTCAAGCCTAGGGAAAATCTCAACCGCCTGGGTGATTTCCTGTCCGGCGTTGGTGCCGGTTGCCTTGGCCTGGCCCTGTTTGAACTTGGCCATCCGTTGCTGGCGTTGACATCGGGCCTGCTTCATTCCGTTGGAAAATTCGGCAGTGCTTGCCACCGACCCGGTGTCCGGATCCTCAACTTGTCGGAATACGGCCCCGACCCGTTTCGCGTCATGGTCCTTCTCAGCCGGCTGCCGGCCCTCATCGCCGCCGGGACAGAACTCTGTGCATCGCTGTTCAAATTCGAAGTCGAACAGCCACAGCATTGGTCTACGCCCGCCAGCCTTCTCGTTTGTTACCTGCTCTGGTCCTGGGCTGACCTGCTTCTGTTCCGATCGAGCCAACCTCGCGCAGCCCGCGATCATTCCGCCGGCTGATCAAGCTTCGCTATTCCAACCTCATTTGGAGAGACACCATGTTTGGATCATCATCCGACAATTCCGCAGAACAGATCGGCCGCTCCTATCCCTTGCAGCGACGCATCGGCACGATCTGCGTTTTCGGCGGCGCCATGCTTGGCAACGATCCCGACCACGCCCGTTGCGCCACCATCCTTGGCGAGACGATAGCCGCAGCAGGTATTCGCCTGGTCTATGGCGGTGGCTGTGATGGCCTGATGGGCCAGGTGGCTATTGCCGCAGCAGAAGGGGGTGGAACCGTGATCGCGATCACCCCGCAGTTCCTGATCGAGCGGATGAGAATGCTATTATCGGGATGCCAGACGATTTCAGTTCCCGACATGAGTATCCGCAAACAGCTCATGTTTGACTACGCGGATGCATTTGTAGCCTTGCCTGGCGGCATCGGAACCGTTGAGGAACTGACCGAGGTCATGACGCTTCGCAAGCTGGAAAGGCACTGCAAGCCGCTGGTCCTGGCGAATTTCAAAGGCTTCTGGTCACCACTTCTCGGCGTCTTCGAGAGCATGTCCGAGGCTGGCTTCATGAACTCGTCAACTCGATGCACGCAAATGGTTTCGGCAACCCCGGAGGCCATCCTTCCGCTTCTTCAGCGCAGCGTCAGTTTCGAGCAGAACGAACCGCCAACGCCCGTCCTGCTGCCCACCATCCCCGTCTTGCGCAGATCACATATATCGAGTGCTGGCCCCGGATAGATCGCGAACCAAAAGACGCGTTCTTCCGCGCAACACCAGCCACCTCGACGATGACGGGGTCCGTCGGCCCCGATCATCGCTTTCAAACCCGATCACAAACCGTTGGAGCCATTGCCCGCTGTGGTGATGCGATCAATCATGTCCAGATTCAAGGCAAATTCCTTGCTAATGCTTGCTGCGCTCATTTGGGGAGTGGGCAATGTGTCCCACAAGACCATACTGGCCCACCTCGATCCCATGGCGGTTGTTTTCCTGACCAGCGTGATCGCCGGACTGGTGACGTTGCCATTCGCGGTGCGGGAGCGCGACCCCGAAACCAACACCGGCTGGTTTCCAAGTGTGGCGAGAGTGGTTCTGCTTTTTGCCCTCGGCTGTGTGGTCCAGCAATTGTCCTATGTCAGCACGACGGTGACGAACTCGAGCCTCCTTATCAGCGCTTCCACTGTTATCACGCCGATCGCCGCGTGGCTGATCATGAGGGAGCGTCCAAGTGCACTGATCCTATTCGTCGCAATTCTGACGGTCGTGGGATCGGCTCTCCTGGCGGGCGGCTTCAATGGTTCGGCAACCGCCGGCGACGCTTTCGCCGTCCTGACTGCAATCTGTTTTGCAGTATGGACGGTCGAACTCGGGCGGCATGTGCAGGCACATGGCCATCCCTTCGCGACGGCGGCCGCACAGTTCATCGGCACGGCCGTTGCCACGCTACCTTTCGCCCTGCAGGGCACAATGACATTTCAGGCAATTATGGCAGCATGGCCAGAACTCATCATGCTTGGTGTGTTCTCGACCGCTGTCGGCTTTTGCCTGCAGACTTCTGCACAGCGCTACACCACTTCGTCCCATGCGGCGGTGATTTGCAGCGGAGAGGGTGTGTTCGCCGCCATTTCCGCTGCCGCTCTGCTTGGTGAACGGCTTTCGCCCGACGGGCTTCTGGGTGCGGGCGTCATTCTGTCCTGTGTGCTGTTCACCGCCGTCTCGGCGGGCCCGAAGCTCGATCCGTCAGTGTCATGATCGCCTCGGCAATGTCGCTCTGCTCTGGGGCCGCGCCATTCAGACCACCGACGGGCAAGTCTGTTTCTACTCCCGGATTCATGCCAAGCTACTCGCCTGGCCGCATTCATCCTTCTGGAAAACGAGGTCTACTTCGATGCTCCACGGCGAAACGTCCTCCTTCGAAGCCGCCAACATACCGAACCGGTCAAACCAGAATTCAGACGACGGCCTCAACGACAAGCCGATCTTGCGAGGCATCAGGCTCTTCCCGTCCCTGGCGGACGTGCCGATCGCCTTGTTTGACGCAACCGAAGACGAGAGCGCCATCGACCGCACCAAGGCGGGCTTGCTGGACATCACGGCGGAAATGGTCGGCCCGACCGATGGACTTGAAGGCAGCGATCTCAGCCCTACGCCAGCCGGTTTTACCTATTTCGGCCAATTCGTGTTCCATGACATCGTCTTCAGCCAAATATTCGGATTGCCCAAGCCGACAGGCAAAACCCATCATTTGAAGAACGCGTCCTCGCAAGGCCTTGACCTTTCGGGGCTCTATGGGCGGGGGCCAATCGTCGACGCCCATCTCTACGATGTTGCGGATGGGGCGGACCTGTCGGCTTGCCGCTTTCCGATCGGCTTGCCTTGCATGAAAGGCAGTATGCTTCCGGTCGACGGTAAGACCATGCAAGGCCGTGATTTGCCGCGCATCGACTTCTCGGGCAAGTTTATCAGTGTCGAGGGTCGGCGATCGCCTTATCGGCCCTTGGTGGCGGATCCGCGAAACGACGACAATCTTGTCCTGTCGCAACTGCTCTGCACACTCATGGGCATCCACAACAGGATCGTGGATCTGCTGCTTGGCATCGGCACCGACCCAGCAGAAGCTTACAAGCGTGCCAGGATCTATCTGACCTCGGTTTACCGCACTGTGATCATCAACGACTATCTGAGAAAAGTTCTGGCTCCGGAAATATGGGACCATTTTTTCGCCAGTGACGATTTTCTTGGCGCCGGAGTCTCGGCACTTGAGACTTTCAATGCGCTGCCTTTGGAATTCACCTTCGGTGCGTCGCGCTTTGCCCACGCCATGGTCCGGCAGTTCTATGTCGTGAACGACAGGTCGGTCGAAGAACCAGCCAATCTGCGCAAAATGTTGTCCTTTTCCAGCCTGCGCCCGGGTGGGGAGATTCCAATACCCGAGAACTGGATTGTCGACTGGAACCGGTTTGCCTCAGCCGACACCCCGTCGAAAGCTCAAAGTGCCCGGCGCATAGGACCATTCCTGTCGAAAGAACTGACGATTGCCGGCCTGAGTGCGGAATTGAACGGCACAGTCCGGCCGGTTGCCTTCATGGATTGCTGGCGCTGTTACGACCTTGGTTTGCCATCCGGGCAGGACGTGGCCGGTGCGGTGAAGACCGCCCTGGGCGACAACAGTATCGATGTGCCGGTCCTGACGGGCAATGACATGCTTCCCACGGCCGCCTGCGCCAAACGTTACGTCTACAACGCCGGCCGACTTCGGGCCGCTTTGCAACGGTACCCGGAGTTCCTGAGGCAAACACCTCTCTCCTACTATATCATCCAGGAGGCGTCCGTTCTTGGTAATGACGGCAGCCATCTTGGCCCAGTTGGCTCCTATGTGGTGGCCGCCACGATCGCATCCGCACTGTTCAAGGCTGCCGATACGGATATCACCTCTCGCAGGCTCATTCCGGACGTAGAGCCAAAAACGCTGGCAGGACTGCTCGATCTCAATGATACTGCGAAGGTATCGGATGAAGTGCTTGGCGGCCTGCTCGGCAGTCAGGGTTTTCAATAGCGCTGATAACGGCAGCGCTACAGTGCTCAATCTGGTTTAGCGGGGGAAGTGGACATGGTGAAGTTCAAAGATGTGCAGTTCGAGGCGCTTGGCGAATTCATCCGAGACCTGATCAAGGATCCGGCCAAGCAAGCGATCTTCAGAAGTGGAGATCAGGAGGCGATGAAGGACCTGCTGCGTGGGTTCATGACGCCCAGGGACAAAACCTGGGAGGAGATCACCATCCAACCATACTTCGACCAAGACCTGATCGTGAACATCGCCTTTCCCTTCACCGGCGACGTCGAGCAAACGATCGCCACCATTGCGCCGGCGGATGGACCCGGTGAGGACTATACATTTCCCGATCACTACAATCTCGACCCGAACGCCGGCCCGCCCGATCAAATAAAGAAAAACCGTTTGAGCGCATATCATAAGCGCCTCGGCGACTACGTGATGTCACGCTGCAAGTGAAACCCGGCGCAATTGCGAGCAACGGTTCGGCCGTGTCAGCCCGACTGGGCTGCCAATTCGATGCCACGGGCCAGCTTCTCCTGATCGACTGGTAACCGGATCGGAAAAGCGGTCTTGAACCACTCCACGGCGACAGCGCGGTCAAGCCTACCCGGCCCTTGCCACGCCGCCGTTAGGTTGCGTAGAAAACGTCTGAACTCATCCCCGGCCTCGCGGTTGCGTTTCAGCAACGCAAGTGCCGCCGCCGACCAGCCGTGGATGTCGGCGAACAGTTGATCGCTCTTGACCGCAGCGGCCACGCACCCCTCCAGATCATTGGCGAGAAAGGCAATGGTCGCCTGGTAGCCATGATAGTGAGCGTCGGGCATGGGATTGAGGTCGAAACTGCGCTTCGAAAGCTCCGATGCCCGTTGATGATCACCCATGAAGGATCTGGCCAGCGCGTAGGCAATCAACGTCGCGGGGTTCCCGGCATTTTGCTCATGTGCAAGGCTGAAGTGAAAATCGGCCAGCTCCCAGCGTCGCGCCAGAAGGTGGCTCCAGGCCAGATTTACCTGGTTGCGGTGGTCGAATGGGTCGAGCAGGACCGAACGCTTGGCCAGTTCGAATGCGCGCTTTAGATCCTGCTCGATCGACGATGCACCCGGAACGACGATCCAACGCGAGTTGAGCACCGCAGCGAGGCTGGAATAGGCGCAGGACAGATCGGGATCAAGCCGGATGGCTTCCTCGTAGCGGGCGATGGCAGCTTCTTCGGTGTCCTTTCGCCACATGATCGAAAGCCGCTGTCCGTCCAGCCAGCAATCATAGGCCGAGAAATGGTTCGGGGAAGCTTGCGATATGCGATGCAGCCTGGCACTGGACAAGGCAATCTGCAGGCGCGCGGAAAAGCGTGCGCAAACTTCATTGAAGGCCGAGCGCCAGGAAGACGGATCCGACGGAACGGTGAGAACGAAGGCTTCTCCTTCTTGCAGGAAGTCATAGCAGGTAATTTGGAACACTGCTGGTCCATCCGTGTCGATCAGACGGATGAGGACGCCGATATCCACGTGTTCGCCTGCCGCCTGATGCATCTGATCCAGTGAGAATTCACCGGCTTGCAACTCCGTTGACACGGCTGTCCAATGCCTAAATCGGGAAATCGAAGCCAGAAGCTCTGTCGCCAAGGCAAATTGCAGGTGTTCGTTCTCTGCTTCGCGCCTGGCAATGATGATGGCGATTGTCGGCTTCCCTGGGATGCGGCTGTCGTGATCGCTTTGCGCAAGGTCGGGGTCAGCCGCCCGCTTTTCACCGTCGTTGCCCGGCTTGAGCGCCTCTAGAAGGTGGAGGATTTCTGCCGGTGGTCGCAGATCCATGTCCGCTTTGAGTTCGGCCGCGTAGCGGTCGAAGAACGCTAGGGCGCGGGCATAACCGCTTTCCTCACAGACCCTCCGAATGGTCTCCACCACGGCATCGTCGAAAAACGGATCAAGTTGCAGGATGCACGCAGCGATGGATTTGCGCTGTCTCGGGTCTGTCTCGGCCGCCAGCCAGGCTGCGAGCCGTGTCACCAGCCTGTCGGTTATCATCGTCGACTGCATTCTCAGCCAGTTGTCGAAGACAGGATCGCAATCGTCCAACCCGGCGCAAAGTCCATCCCTGGCTTTGGCCAGCAGGAGCAGCGCACCGTCATAATTGCGGTCGTCGAGCGCACGTTCAAGCTCATCGATGTCGGAACGGATTGCAGTCGGATCGATTCCCAGGACGAGCTTGTCGACCGCGAGGTAATTAAGCCTGGTCTCGCTTGCCAGGCGTCGGAGATCCTTTATGCACTGGCGCAGTGATCCGCGCGCATGCTCCTCGTCCTGCTCGCTCCAAAGCAATGCCGCCAGTCGCCCGCGCGTCTCGCGTGACCTGCCGCTCAGTAACAGATAGGCGAGAATCGCGCAGGCCTTCCGCTTGCCCAACGAGAACGTCTCCGAGCCCTTGCGAAGCTCGAAACCGCCGATTAGCCTAATCGCCAGACCGTCTGTGGAAATTGTCAACTCCGCCGGCTATCGTCTCGGTCGCCAACGGGCGCCCACCGCTTACCCTACGTAAACAGCAGAAGCCAAGATATTGAAAGAGCCAACATGCTGTTGCGCGGGTCGCATTGGACAACGCTTGCTCTGCTGATGCATCACGACCGGCCAATGACGGTGAACCAAGACGACCCGACCTGGGACCGCCAGTCGAGTGAAGATGATTTGGATGTTTTGGAGAATCTGGCTGCGACCCTTGTCGCTGCGCCCGAGAATGGGCTGCCTCTTTTGCACTTCGCGACACGCTACGACATTGGCGTTGAAGTGTTCGATGTTCCGGGTGGATTCCTGGCTATGTCCAACATTGCTCCATTCGAAGGGAATGAGAAACGATTCACAGCAAGTGGCAAAGGCTTTGATGCCGCCACGGCCGTGCTGTCTTGCCTCGGAGAGGCCGCGGAGATTTCCAGCTGGGCCTGCAGAGCCGAAGACGTCACGGCGTCAGCACGCATCGGCTCTCCAGGCGATGGAATGAGGATCGATGCGATTCAGGTATTGGGCTTTTCGCTGGAACAGATCCGACATCGCGATCAGCTCAACAGAGTGTGGCGTGGCTGGGACAGTATCCCTTCAACGGATCATCTGAACAATCCCCAGCTATGGGCGTCCGTTCGCAGCTTCCATGACGATAGGGTCGCGCTTTGTCCGGCGTTTCTCTGCTATGGCCGCTTTGGTGACGTCGCATATGGCGATTGCAGCTTGAACGTCGACACCAATGGTTGCGCCGCTGGCACAACGCGGGCCGATGCAAGAACCCGCGCCTTGCTTGAACTCGTCGAACGAGACGCCACAGGGATATGGTGGCACCGAGGCTCCCTGAGAAAGCGGCTGGATATCGCGCGGCTTGATGACCAAGGCTTGGCGTCTCACATCCAGCAGCATCGCCAAGAAACGGGACGCAGGCTCTGGCTTCTCGATATCTCGTCCTTCCGCACGGCCATCGTGACGGCGGCGATCAGCTGCGAAGACAGTGGCGAGCATATGGCGGTGGGTTTCGGGTGCAGCTTCGATATGGTTGCTGCCGCCCGGTCCGCGTTTTTGGAATTGATACAATCCGAAGCTGCAATGCAGGCCCATGCCGAAAGGGCAGAACGGCCCCGTAATAAAACGATGAGCGATGACGATTGTCGGATGACCCGCTGGAAGCGTTTCGCTGACGTGCGCAACTTTCGTTTCGCCATCGGCAAGCCTGCCGACGGCCTGGAAAGCGCTGGCGAAAGCAACGTCACCGACCTGCTGAATGAAATCGGCGAAGTTTGTGGTTCGCAGGTCTGGTTCGCCGATCTTTCGCGATCCGAGATTGGTATCCCCGTTGCAAAGGCGATCTGCGAGGGATTATCCCATTTCAAAGCGCGCTGGGGCTGCCACCGAAACGCCGCACCTTCCATCGCAAGTGATTCGAGCAAAACAGCAGGCCGCCTCTCGCAGGCCAGAAAACTTTTGATCTAATTGTTACAGGCAATGACGACACGGTCACGTTGGAGACCCGCCGCCGGTTACAGAACGCTGATGAGGAAGCCGGCGTTACGATGGTGGGCGGGGCCAGGACTTCGTGTACGTCGGGATTTGCTCAAGCAGGGGCTCCGAGTTCGCCGGGATCTCGTACAGCGGGGAAGTTGAGTGAACCCCTGTTGACTTGAGGGCGCGAACGCCGCTGTTTTGGGTCGCAAAGCCGCCCGACGGCTAGCGGTGCAAGAAGGGCGAAAAAAGCGGACTTTTGTCGAGATATCTAGGGCAAACTGAAGCAATCCGTGGGACCGCACACCGCCGACCAATGTCTGGATCTCTTAAGACGCTGGTGCGCGCGAACTCGGCAGATGCAAACTTGTGTCTCCAGATCGGTGTTCGACTATCCGGCTAAGGTTGCGCCCAGTCGCTTGGAAATCGAAACAATCCAGGCTCGCAGCTCAGGACCAAAAGGCTTCTCAAGAATGGCCCGATCCCAAGCCAAAAAATAAGGTTCCGGCAGCCTGATCCGCTTGTCGAACGGGGCGACGAGCCTGCCCGACGCGATATCGTCGGCAGCCATCGACAGTTGCGCCAGCACAAAGCCCCTTCCGTTGGCCGCCGCATCGATCGCCGCGCTCGACAGGGAAAAGGCCACTTCGCCGGATGTTCTGCGGTGCACCGCGCCGATGCTTGCGGCCCATTCCGCCCATGTCGGCGGCGAGCGGTGATCGCGGGCCCATTCGATGCTGAGAAGCGGCAGATCGAGAATATCGGCGGGCTTGCCGACCGGATGTTTCGCCAGCAGCGTCGGCGAGCAGGCCGGCACCACCCAGTCGGTGAACAGTTCGGTGTAGTGCTCGAAATCACGATATTTCGTGCCGTACGAAATACGGAAGTCAACTTGTTCGGCGCCCAGCCTTGGCTCCGTCTCGGCGCCCACCAGCCGCACGGTCGCGCCGGGGTGGTCGACCTGCCAATCCAGGAGCTGCGGGCCGATCCATTTGCTGGCCAACGACGGCAGGCAGGAGATGGTCAAAGTGTCCGCGGACCGGGCCTGTTCGATGAGATCCTGGGCGTCGCGAATGTGTTCGAAGCCGACGGCAACCGCTGCGTGGTAAACGCGGCCCAGCGCGGTAAGGGCGACACTCCTGCCGCGCCGTTCCAAAAGCCGCGCCTCCAGGGCGTCTTCGGCCTTGCGGATCTGCTGGCTGACCGCGCCGACGGAGACGCCGAGTTCGTTGGCGGCCGCCGTCACACTGCCACGCCTCCCGAAAGCCTCGAAGGCCTGTATCGCACGCAGTGGGGGCGTCTTCTTCACCTGGGCAACGATCCTGGGGGCAGCTTGATTTAGTTTTTCTAAAATAGAACGCAGATGCAAGCCCTATGTCGTCCCAGGCCCGCAAGATATTCGTTTAGGCGTCACAAGCTCGGGAGGACGCCATGTTTCTTCGAAACTGCTGGTACGTTGCCGCATGGGACCATGAGGTCGCCGACAGGCTGGTGCCGACCCGGATACTTGGCGAGGATATTGTCCTCTACCGCCGGACCGATGGCGTGGTGGCGGCGCTCGAGGATGCCTGTCCCCACCGCAAGCTGCCGCTGTCCATGGGCCGCATCAAAGGCGACACTGTCGAATGCGGCTATCACGGGCTGACCTTCGACAGCACCGGAACCTGTACGCGCGTGCCCGGTGCTGAAAAGATACCGCATGTGGCATGCGTTCGTTCCTATCCGATCGCCGAACGTTACGGGCTGCTGTGGATATGGATGGGCGAAGCGGCAAAGGCCGACCCCGCGCTGATTTTCGCGGTCGACCACTGGGGCGATCCGGCATGGGGCGTCAATCGCGGCGAGTCCATGGCGCTCGATTGCAACTACCTCTACATGACCGACAACCTGCTCGACCCCTCGCATGTGTCTTGGGTCCACCAGTCCTCCTTCGGCGGCGTTCAGGCGATGGAGGATGCGCCACTCGAAACCACCGTAGGCGCGGACGGCGTGACCGTGTGGCGCTGGGTGGTCGATGCCGCGCCGGCGCCCTTCTATGCGCCTTTCCTCAAATTCTCAGGCAATTGCGACCGCAAGCAGCACTACGAAGTGCGCTACCCCTCCAACGCCATCATCAAGGCGATCTTCGTGCCGGCCCGCACGGGCGGCGAGGGCAAGCCGCTGCACGAGGACGTGTTCCTCATGGACTCCTACAACTTCATGACGCCGGTCGATGAGAACCAGACGAAATATTACTGGTTCCAGATGCGCAATTTCGCCCCCGACGATTTGGAGGTTTCCCGCCAGTTCGCCACCTCTGTGCGCGGCGCCTTCGACGAGGACCGCACCGTGCTCAATGCCGTGCACAAGGGCATGGCAAACAAGCGCACGCCCAATCTCGATCTGAAGATAGATGTCGGACCGCTGCGCTTTCGCCGGAACCTGGCCAAGCTGATCGCCAGCGAGAGCCAGCAATTGGCAGCTGCCGAATGAATGCATTCACCGCTCGCGACACCATCGCAAGAAGCGGATTTCGCGACCTGAAAGTGGTCGCGAAGGTGCGCGAAAGCGCCCTCATCACTTCATTCCATATCGAGCCGGTCGATCCACAGGACTGGCGCGACTTCCAGCCGGGCCAGTTCCTGGTGTTCCGGATTCCGGTAGCGCGGGAGGCCGCCGGCGAAAGGGGATATGTGCTGCGCAACTACAGTATCTCCTGTTCCCCAGACAGCGCTTCCTATCGGATCAGCGTGAAGCGTGAGGCAGCACCCGGGCCGGGGCTTCCCGATGGGATAAGCTCGTGCTTCCTGCATGACCGTATCGACGTCGGTGATGTGCTTCAGGCGGAAGGGCCGCGCGGCGATTTCGTGCTCTACAAGGCCAGCAACCGTCCAGTCGTGCTGCTCAGCGGCGGCGTCGGGCTGACGCCGATGGTGTCGATGCTGCATGCGTTGGCTTCGTTGCCGGACCGCCGTGCCGTCTTCATTCACGCCTGCGACAACGGCGATGTGCATGCCTTGCGCGATGAAGTGTCCGGCCTGGTCTCGACCCGTCCCGGCCTGACCGCACACTTCTGCTACCGGCACCCGTCCGAGCGCGACAAGGCCGAGCAGCGCTTCCATAGCGAAGGCATGATTTCGCGGGACGTGCTGCAGCGTTTGCTGCCGATCGATGACTATGATTTCTACCTCTGTGGCCCGCCGCCGTTCATGCAGGCGATCTACGTCATGCTGCGCGAGCTTGGCGCGCCAAGGTATCGCATTGCCTACGAATTCTTCGGCCCGGCGACGGTGCTTGAGCCCGATGCAGTGCGAGTTCCCGCGGTTCCAGCGCAGCCGGCAAGGATCGAGCCGGCCGGGGAAGCGACAACCGTGGAATTTCGGAAGTCGGGCCTGACGGCCGTCTGGGATGGCTCGGCCGTATCGTTGCTCGACTTCGCCGAGAACCAAGGTCTGTTGCCGGAATTCAGCTGCCGGGCCGGCATCTGCGGCACATGCAAGTCGCGGCTGATCTCGGGCGACATCGCCTATTTCGAAGAACCGCTGGACGAGCTTGGAAGCGGCGAAGTGCTGTTGTGCTGCTCCAAGCCGCGCGGATCAGTCGTCCTCGATATTTGACAAGATTGCCGCGCGTGGGCGCGGGGAAACGGAAGTCGGGATTTGGAACAGTCGGTCAAACCAGCGTCGAGCCTGCCGCTCAATCCGCATATCGCCGCATTGCCGCCCTACAATGCCGGCATGAACATCTCGATGGCGCGGGCGCTGAGTGGCCGCAACGATGTCGCCCGGCTGGCCAGCAACGAGAACCCGGATGGGTGTTCTCCCGCCGTCATGGCCGCATTGGCCTCCTCATCCTTCGAGCCATGGCGCTATGCCGATCCGGCCTGCACGGCGCTGCGGGCGGCGCTTGGCGAAAAACTGGCGATCGATCCTGGCATGATCGTTGCCGGCAATGGTTCCGAGGAGATGATCGCCGCCATCTCGCGCGCCGTCCTGGTGCCGGGCGCCTCGGTCGTCACCACGGTGCCGAGCTTCGGGCTGCATGAGATAGAGCCGCTGGCTGCCGGTGCCGATGTCGTCAAGATTGCGATGACACCCGAGATGGGGTTCGATCTTGCCGCGCTCGAAGCGGCGATCGCCGTCGGGCCACGGATCGTTTTCATATCCTCGCCGTGGAATCCGGTCGGGCCCGGTCTCGACCACGCTGGCCTGCGACGGCTGATCGGCGCCGTGCGGCCCGGCACGCTTCTTGTCCTGGACGAGGCCTATTTCGAATTCGCCGATCCCGGCGCGCCCGACGGCATCGAGGTCCTGCGCAACAGCAGCATCGACCATGTCGTGCTGCGCACATTTTCGAAGGCTTATGGCCTGGCGGGGCTGCGCGTTGGCTATGCCGTTTGTTCGGGCTTCGAACTGGCAAGAGTGATCGCGGCCGCCAAGACGCCGTTCAACGTCAATGCGGCAGCACAGGTCGCCGCTATTGCGGCACTGGCCGACGAAAGCTGGATGAAGGCGTCGGCGGGCCGCGTCAGAGCCGAGCGCGTGCGCACCGCCGCCGCACTTAAGGGCCTTGGTTTCCGGGTTGCCCAGTCGCAGACAAACTTCCTGTTCTTCGACTGCAAGGGCGACAGCTCCAGCGTTGCCGCCGGTCTCCTGAAGCAGGGGATCATCGTCAAGGCGTGGCGCGAAACCGGCTACGAGCACTATCTGCGCGCCACCATCGGCTTGCCGGCCGACAACGACCGGCTGATCACGGCGCTTCAGGGATTGGCGGGGCGATGAGCGGCCACGCGTCTCCCAGGCAAACGAACTGGATCGAGCAAGCGGTGCCGTTGTCGGTTGTCGACGCGATCCGCCGTGTCGTTGGCGCCTCGAATGTGCGGACCAGTGATGATGCCGGGGCGATCGACTTTGGTTCGAACGGGACGGATTGCGCCGCCGGCATCGTCGTTGCGCCTTCATCGACCGGCGAGGTCGCCGCGGTGGTGCGCATCTGCAGTCAAAATGAGATTCCGATCGTGCCGCAGGGCGGGCGGACCGGCCTGGTCGGCGGAAGTGTCTCGCGGCCGGGCGAGATCGTTCTTTCCCTGGCACGCATGAACCGGATCGAGCGGCTCGATCCCGTCGAGCGCGTGGCGATCGTCGGTGCCGGTGTTACGCTCGAAGCTTTGCAGTCTGCCGCATTTGAGCACCGCCTGGAGCCCGGTATCGATCTTGCCGCGCGCGGTTCGGCGACGATCGGCGGCATGGTGTCCACGAATGCGGGTGGCGTGATGGCCTTTCGCAACGGGGTCATGCGCCACCGCGTCCTTGGCCTGGAGGCCGTGCTGGCCGACGGATCGGTCTATTCCGATCTGACGCGGGTGGTGAAGAATTCCGCCGGCTACGATCTGAAGCATCTCTTCATCGGTGCGGAGGGCACGCTTGGCATCGTGACCCGCGTGGTCGTCAAGCTCGACCCTTCGCCCCGAGCCACCGCCACCGCGCTTTTCGGGCTGCCGTCTGTCGAAGCGGCGCTGCAAGTCATTCGTCTGGCGCTTGAATCGGATGCGGGACATTTGCGCGCGGCGGAGGCGATGTGGACCTCGTATTTCAGCCTGGCCGCAGCCGCGCATGAATGGTCCGAACCGAGCGTGCCGCTCGACCAGACACTGTTCCTGCTGCTGTCGCTTGGCGGCGCGCGCGAAGAGGCGCTGCGCGAAGATTTCGAGCGGATCTATTCGGAAGTGATGGAGCGCTATCCTGAAGCCACCGCCATCATTGCCGGCTCGCGGCGGCAAGAGGAAGACTTGTGGCGGTTGCGCGAGGACACCGGCGTGCTCTATCGCGCCCATCCCCAAGCGCCTTCCTTCGACGTGTCGGTGCCTATGTCGGAAATTCCGGCCTATCTCAACAGAATCCTGCCCCGGCTCGCAGCGATCGAACCGGGTCTGGCGCCCTATGTATTCGGTCACCTGGCCGATGGAAACCTGCATATCATCCTCAACCGTCAGGGTCCGCTGGCGCCTGACGTAGCGGAGGCTGCCGAGAGCGTCCTGTACCAACAACTGCGGGAGATTGGCGGTTCTTTTTCCGCCGAGCACGGTGTTGGGTCCAAGCGCATCCATTCGCTGCTGGCGACGGTTGACCCGACGAAGCTCGCCGCGATGGAGCGGGTGAAACGAGCGCTGGACGATCAGTCGATCATGAACCCCGACAAGGTGCTTCCCTCCGACGCCTGGTTTGTCCGGTCCTCCAGGCCGCTCCTTTCCGGCAATGAGCGCCGATTGCCACCTCAGAACACGAGCGATCACAACGATGAATAGCCCCACGGTGGAACGACAGGGAATGAACGGATTGACCGCAACCGCCAGCGATCCGGTGGGATCGACCATGCGCCATGATGAGCCAGCCCCCGCCTATGCCCGTGATTTCGCCGTCCTTCGCAGGAGATTTCGCGAAGCCGCCGAGCGGGCCGGCGCGGAACTGTCTGAATATGTTCATCCGCTGAACGGCCCCGATGGCGAGACGCTGGCGACGGATGTGGCGCTGCTTGGCCGCCGCGATGCGCGCAAACTGATCGTGCTCATCTCCGGTACGCATGGTGTCGAGGGCCCGTTCGGCTCGACTTGCCAGACCGCCTGGCTCGGCCGGAAGAACCTGCGGCGTCTGCCCGGCGACACAGCCATCCTTGCCATTCACCTCATCAATCCCTGGGGTACGGCTTGGTCGCGGCGCGTCAACGAGGACAATGTCGACCTCAACCGCAACTTCATCGACTGGTCTTCAAGTGCTCCCGTCAACAACGGTTATGCCGGCCTGCACGACGCCATGGCGTATCGCGAGTGGGAGGGACCGGACCGCATAGCGGCCGACGAGAAGCTCGCCGTGGCGCGCAAAAGGCTTGGGCATGCCGGGCTGGCGGCGATCGTCGAAGCCGGCCAGTATGAGTTCGCCGACGGCATGTTCTACGGCGGTGGCGGCCCGGTCTGGTCGAACCGCACCTTGAACGAAATTCTGAAGACCTTTGCCGGCGCGGCGCGCCAGGCCATCGTCTTCGACCTGCATACCGGCGCCGGGCCTTACGGTTATCCGGCTCTGCTTTCTGTGGCGAGTTCCGAGCATGACGGCCTTGCCTGGGGCAAATCCATCTTCGGGCCGGCGCTGGCGACAGTCCTGACAGGCCAGGGCGCCAAGACCGATACCGGCATCACGGCAACGGCGACCGGCTATGTCTCCGATGCCGTCCGCAAGGCGATGCCGAACGCGCGCGTGCTGCCGCTTGTCGTTGAATGCGGCACGTTGGACGGGCCGGCTGTCATGGAAGCGGTCCAGGCCGACAACTGGCTGCATCTGTTCGGCAAGCTCGATTCGCCGTTGGGCAAGCGGATCCGCGACACTCTGCGTTGCGCCTTCATCCCGGATGACCCAGACTGGCAACGCACGTGCCTGTCCAGCAGCCTGCGCTATTTCGATCGTGCGCTGGCGGACCTGCGAACCGTCGAGATAACCCAGGACACCAGCAGCGAACAGACGCCGCCAACCCTTCCTGCCGTCGCGGCCGATCCGGCGCCCGCTGATAAGGCAAAGATCACCACGCCGGCCGTGCAGATCGACGAGCTTCACAAGAGCTTCGGCTCGCTTTTGGTGTTGAAGGGCGTCAATCTCACCGCCCATGCCGGTGAGGTCATTTCCATGATCGGCTCGTCGGGCTCGGGCAAGAGCACGTTCCTGCGTTGCATCAATCTTCTGGAGCAGCCGGATGGCGGCAAGGTCGCCATCGATGGCGAGGTGATCAAGATGAAGCCGCTGTCGAGCGGCCGTCTTGGGCCAGCCGATATGGCGCAGGTCGAACGCATCCGCGCCCGCGTCGGCATGGTGTTCCAGAACTTCAATCTGTGGCCGCACATGACGGTGGCGGAGAACATCATCGAAGCGCCCCGGCACGTCTTGAAGGAGCCCCGCGAGAAGGCCATCGAACATGCGCACGCCTTGTTGAAGAAGGTCGGGCTCGCCGACAAGCACGCTCATTATCCGGGCCAGTTATCAGGCGGCCAGCAGCAACGCGCCGCGATCGCCCGAACGCTCGCGATGCGTCCCAAAGTCATCCTCTTCGACGAACCGACATCGGCGCTCGATCCCGAGTTGGTCGGCGAGGTGCTGCGCGTGATCCGTCAACTGGCGGAGGAAGGCAACACCATGATCCTCGTAACGCACGAGATGCAGTTCGCGCGCGAGGTCTCCCACAAGGTTCTGTTTCTCCACCAGGGAAAGGTGGAGGAAGAGGGTGCGCCCGCGGAGCTGTTCGGCAACCCGCGCTCGGAGCGTCTGCGCCAATTCCTGGCACGGACACTGTGAGGGAAGCATTCTCGAAGCGTCCGGTTCGTACCGGACAACGGCAATGAAGACCAACAACAAGGGGAACTGATATGAAACTGAAAGTCTTGACGCTGCTCGCATGTCTCGCGGGAAGCATGGGAAGCGCATTGGCGGCCGAAGGCGAGTTGTCCATCGGAACGGAAGGCGCCTACCCGCCATGGAGCATGTCCGACGCCAGTGGCAACGTCACCGGTTTCGACGCCGATGTCGGCGCGTTGCTGTGCACCAAACTCGCGGTGACCTGCCATTTTGTCGTGCAGGCGTTCGACGGGTTGATCCCGGCGCTGAAGGCCAAGCGCTTCGACGTCATCATCTCGGGCATGTCGATCACCGCCGATCGCAAGAAGGAGATCAATTTCAGCGTCGGCTATGCCGAACTGGCCAACATGTTCGTAGCGGCCAAGGGTTCTGATCTGGCCGCGATCACCGACGTCGACACGCTGCTGAAGTCGCTCGACGGCAAGAAGGTCGGCGTGCAGGCTGGCACGACCCACGCGCATTTCCTCGAGAAGCGTGCACCGAATGCCGACCTGAAAACCTACGACACGCTTGACCAGATGCAGATCGACCTGGCGAGCGGCCGTATCGACACGGCTTTCGCCGATCAATCCGCCTTGCAGGATTTTCTGGACAAGCCTGACGGCAAGAACTTCCAACTGGTCGGTGTTGAGATCAAGAGCACATACGACCCGACGCTTGGCGAAGGCATCGGCGTCGGTATCGCGCAGGACAACACCGAACTCAAGGCCAAGATCGACAAGGCGCTTTGCGAGCTGATCGCGGACGGCTCGGTCGGCAAGGCAAGCGAGAAATGGTTCAAGACGGACATTTCCCGGGCCTGCAAATAACGCCTTGGAACCCTCGCATGCGCCCGGAGCGCCGGGCGCATGCGCTTCGCTGGCACGACAAGACTAGGGCAACTCAGATGGAATTCGGTCTCTGGCAGGTTTGGGAAGCGGGTTGGGTGACCGCCATCCTGCGTGGCGCGTCGATAACGATCCTGGTGGGTCTCGTCAGCATGGCGGCCGGGCTGGTGATCGGCATTGTCTGCGGCTTGATCAAATGGGCCCGGATATTTCCGCTCTCGCTGCTCGTTGATGCCTATACCTCGCTGGTGCGCGGCGTGCCCGAGCTGCTCATCATCTACCTCCTGTTTTTCAGTTCGGTTGAATTCGTGACCAAGGTCGTGACCGCTTTCGGCTATGCCGGGGTCGCGGAGAGCGGCTATGCGTTCGTCATCGCCGTCATCGCCATCGGCGCGATCTCCGGCGCCTATTCGACCGAGGTCGTGCGCGGGGCCCTGGGCGCGATCCCCAATGGGCATATCGAGGCCGCGCGCGCGCTCGGGCTATCGGGCGGCCGGATCTTTCGCCGCATCATCGCGCCGCAGATGCTGCGCATCGCGGTTCCCGGAATCAACAACGTCTGGCAGACCACGATCAAGGACACGGCCCTGGTCTCGGTGGTCGGCCTTCAGGAGCTGATGCGCATTTCTTTCATTGGCGCCAATTCCACCCGCCACCCGTTCATCTTCTACCTGATCGCGGCTGTGGTTTATCTGGCCATTACGCTCGTCAGCCAGGCCGGGTTCGACGGCATCGAACGCCTGCTCAGGGTGAGGACGAGAAAGTAGTTATGATGGATCTCATCCAGCTAGCGGTTCCCGTCCTGCTCAAGGGCCTGTGGGTCACAGCGGCACTAACGTTCGTCTCGGTGCTGATCGGCTTCAATCTGGGCCTCGGTTTGGCGCTGATGCGACTGTCGTCGAACCGCTTCCTGTCAGGCTTTGCCAAATATTATTCCAATGTCTTTCGCGGGACGCCACTGCTGGTGCAGATTTTCCTGTTCTATTACGGGCTTGGCCAACTTTCCTCGATCAAGGACAACGCAGCTTTGTGGTGGTTGATCAGCGACGGCGCGCGCTGCGCCGTGCTGGCGCTTGCGCTGAACACGGCTGCCTACACGTCGGAGATCCTGCGCGGCGGATTGATGTCGGTTCCGGTTGGCCTCGTCGAAGCGGCGCAGGCATGCGGCATGTCGCGCATGCTGCGGTTCCGGCGCATCGAGTTTCCGCTCGCCATCCGCCAGGCGCTGCCGGCCTATGGCAATGAGCTCATCCTGGTCGTCAAGGGGACCAGCCTTGCCTCGACGATCACGGTGCTCGAGATCACCGGCTACGCCAAGCGGCTGATGAGCCAGACCTTCGCAATCTTCGAGATCTTCGCCATTGCCGGCGTGCTCTACCTTGTGATCAATCTGCTGTTGATCGCCATCATCCGCGCCATAGAGCGTTTCCTCATGCGCCACGAGGCCTCCTCTGGCCGAGATCTGGCAGCGCCGCAACCAAATCGATCGACCGTGGGTTCGTGACGCCCCTGCTAAGATAGAGCGATCCGAAACCAATTGTCACTGACAGTCGAGTGGCTACTCGTCAGTCGTTGGAAACAAGCCCGGCGAGAAGCGAGTAGTTTTCACGACGTCTCTGACTAAGATGCAATTTCATTGGACGCTGAATGCCCGAGATAAAATGGGGGACCGATCGTCTCGCTTTAGATCACTGCTTCCTCGAGAAACGGCTCGTTGCGATCTATGCGCTCGTAACAGAACGGCGAAAGATCGAGCGTCTGGAAAGCCCCGTGAACGATAAGTTCTGAAACGGCCCGGCCCACGGCTGGCGACTGTTGCAGCCCGTGCCCCGAGAAGCCGTTGGCAAACATGAAATTGGTCACCTGCGGGTGGAAGCCGACGATGCCGTTGTGGTCGAGCATGTTGTACTCGTAGTGGCCGGTCCAACTGGTCTGGACCTTGAGTGCGTCGAAAGACGGAATGCGGTGCCAGAGTGCCGGCCAGATGTAGTCGTCGAACTCTTCATGGTGCATTTCAAAGTCGTCGTAGCCGGCCGGTCCGTCGCCTTGCGGCGTGTTGCCGGTGAGAAAAAGCTCGCCTTCGGGACGCACGAATGTTCCGGAAAGGTCGATGACATTGGGCATCCGGCCGGGGATCGGGTTGGCGCTGGCGAAGACGAAGCTGTAGCGCTTGTAGGGCGCGACCGGGATCGACAGGCCGGCCATGGCGGCCACCTGCTGAGCGCGCGGGCCCGCGGCGTTGACCAATGTTCCGCAGGCAACCGTCTGGCCGGTCGCGAGGCGCACCGAGATGACCCGCCCATCGGCGATATCCAGCCCTGTCACGGCATTGTCGATATACTCGACGCCGCTGGCGCGGGCTGCGCGGCGGAAACCGTTCATCAGCCCCACGGAATCGAACCAGCCCTCTTCCCTGGCCCCCCAGGAACCGCCACCGAGATCCTCCACATTGAGCCAGGGGAAGCGATCCTTCAGCGGGCCCGGCTCAAGAAACACCGTGTGGGCCCCAAAACTGCGTTGCAGATCGACGCGCTCGCGGGCCGCTTTGACGCCGTCGGGTGAACAGCAGTAAAGATACCCATGCTCCTTGAAGCCGAGGTCGGGCGCCGGTTCGTCCTTGTAGAAAGGTGCCATACGCTCCTGAAATCCGCGGATGATCTCGATGCCGAACTGGCTGATCTTCACATTGATCGGATTGGAATATTGCTGCCGGATCGCACTGGTGGAGAGCGCCGTCGACGAGAATTCGTAGCTCGAGTCGCGTTCGACGACGAGGATCGAGGCGCCGCTGCCCAGCGCCTGGCTCAGCCAGTAGGCCGTGGACGAACCGATGACGGCGCCGCCGACGATGACGATGTCGTAGGCGGTGCGTGACGGCGCTTTGTACCGGGGGATCGGCATGGCTGTATCTCCGGTCTACTGATTGAACGAAGCGACCAAGGCATCCGAGCCCCGCGCCAGCAGGCCGAGGTCGGAACCAACGGCAACCATGGTGAAGCCGTCGGCGAGGTAGCGGTCGGCATCGGTCTTTGCGGGAGCCAGGATCCCGCTGGCCTTGCCTGCCGCCGTTGCCTCCTTGCGCACCGAGGCGATCGCTTCTTGAACGTGTGCGGCCCCGGGATTACCCATCGCACCCATATTGGTGGAAAGGTCGCCGGGCCCGACGAAGAGAACGTCGACGCCGTCCACTGCCGCAATTTCCGCGGCATTGGCGACGCCCAATTCATCCTCGATCTGTACCGCGAGAAGCTGCTGCTCACGCGCCTTGGCGTGGTAACCGGCGATGCGACCGAAGCCGTTGGCACGGTGACCGACCGAGAAGCCGCGAAATCCACCAGGCGCATATGTCATAGCCGCGACAATGGCGCGGGCCTGATCGGCCGTCCGCACATTGGGGATCATCAGGCTGCGCGCACCGATATCCAGGGCCTGCTTGATCAGATTGGGATCGTCGGAAGGCAGCCTGACGACGGCCTCGCTGTCGAAGCCGCCCATGACCTGCAACTGGGCCATGATGCTGCGCAGATGATTGGGGCTATGCTCGCCATCGATCAGCAGCCAGCCGGCGCCGGAGCCCGCGACAATTTCCGTCGTCAGGGCCGAAGCCAGCGAGCACCAGATGCCGATATGGGCCCGGCCGGCCGACACGGCAGCCTTCAGCGTGTTGAGGCGCTCTTGCATTTTGCGGTCGGTCTCCGATGAGCGAAAGGACGTTGAAATTTGTATGATGTCCTATATCATACGGCAATAATCTGCTGCAAGATGCAATACGCACCAACCTTCGTACAGGGGTTCAAGAATGAAGATCGGGTTCATCGGGCTCGGTGTGATGGGAGCACCGATGGCGCACCATCTCGTCGACGCGGGACATGAGATCTTCACGGTCCTGAACCGCTCCCCTCTGCCGAAGGACCTTAGGGCATCGGTCGTCGCCTCTCCTGGCGATGTGGCGCGGATGTCCGAGATCATCGTGACCATGCTGCCCGACACGCCAGATGTGGAGCGTGTCCTGCTTGGAGGAAACGGCGTCCTGGAGGGGCTGTCGGCCGATAAGCTGGTCATCGACATGAGCTCGATCAGCCCTATCGCCACTGCGGAATTCGCAGCGAAACTGCGGCAAGCGGGAGCCGGCTACCTCGACGCCCCGGTCTCGGGCGGTGAGGTCGGCGCCAAGGCGGCGAGCCTCACCATCATGGTCGGCGGGCCGACCGCAGAGTTCGAGCGCGCGCTGCCGATCTTTCGGACGCTGGGCAAGAACATCACCTTGATCGGCGAGCACAATGGCGCCGGCCAGACCTGCAAGATCGCAAATCAGATCATCGTCGCGCTCAACATAGAGGCCGTGGCGGAAGCGCTCGTCTTTGCCAGCAAGGCCGGTTGCGACCCGGCAAAGGTGCGCGCCGCGCTGATGGGCGGCTTTGCCTCGTCCCGCGTGCTGGAGGTGCATGGCGAGCGCATGATCGCCCGGACCTTCGCCCCGGGCTTTCGCATGCGGCTTCACCAGAAGGATCTCAACCTCGCGCTCGAAAGCGCCCGCGCGCTTGGCGTCTCGCTGCCGAACACCGCGATGGCGCAACAACTGATGAGCGCCTGCTCAGCCCGACCAGGCGGCTCGGAGGCCGACCACTCGTCCCTCGTCGAGGCGCTGGAGATCCTCAGCGGCCACGAACTGTCAAAAGAAAAGGAGTAAAACCGATGCGCGGAACCGGCAAGGCCGAGATCTTCGTGATGCTGGCCCATCCCGTGGCCCATGCCAAGAGCCCCGGCATATTCAACGAGATCTTCGAGCAGAAGGGCCTCGACAGCCTCATGGTGCCCTTGAGCTGCCGCCCGGAGGATTTCGAGGCCTTCTGGGCCGGCATTACGGCAGCCGAGAATATCAGGGGCGTGATCATCTCGGTGCCGTACAAGGTTGCGGTCTATCACAAATGCACCGCCGCTCACGACCGCGCCGCGAGGGTGCAGAGCGCCAATTCCGTGCGCCGGCTGCCCGATGGCAGCTGGTACGCCGACAATTTCGACGGCGTCGGCTTTATCGATGGCCTCAAGGCAGGCGGACATGAGATTGCCGGCCGCCGCATCCTTCAGGTCGGCGCCGGCGGCGCCGGCGCGTCCCTGGCCTATTGTCTCGCCGAAGCCGGTGCCGAGGAAATCCGCTTGGCCGACATCGATACCGGTCGCGCCGAAAAACTGGCGGCGCTGGTCGCGCAGGTCTTCCCGAAATGCCGCATCCAGGTTGGAGAGGCCGAGCCTTCCGGCATGCATATGGCGATCAACGCCACGCCGGTCGGCATGCACGCCGGCGACCCGCTGCCGCTGGATGTGAGCCGGCTGACCCCGGACATGACGGTCGTCGACATCATCATGGAGCCCGCCGAGACCCCCCTGCTAAAGGCGGCGAAAGAGATTGGCTGCCGCATTCAGCCGGGGCGCCCGATGATGGATTTCCAGGTCCGGGCCATGTCCGAATTCTTCGACATCGAAGGCAAGGGTCGCGGCAATGGCTGAGACATTGACGGCCGTCGTCATCGGCGGCACTTCCGGCATCGGACGCGCGATAGCGCTGCGCTTCGCCGAGGACGGCTACCATCTGGTGGTCGCCGGCAGGGATGCGGCACGGGGCGATGAGGCGGTTGGCGCCTGCGCGGCGGTCGGCGCACCGCGCGCGCTGTTTGTCCAGACCGATGTCTCCGAATCCGGCTCGGTGGAAGCGCTGGCGCAGGCCGTCAGCGACGCGTTCGGTGCCCCGCACGTCGTCGTCAATTGCGCCGGCATCCTGCAGAGTGGCAAGCACGTCCTCGACCAGGATCTGGACGAAGACGAGAGGATGTGGCGAGTGAACTATCGCGGCACCTTGCTGGGTTGCCAGGTGTTCGGTCGGCTGATGTCGGCTGCCGGGCGAGGCGCGATCCTGAACGTCGGCTCGCTTGCCTCCTTCGCGCCGCTGTCCCTGCCCGCCTACACGCCCGGAAAGCATGCCGTCCTGGCCTTGACCCAGATCCTGGCCGCCGAGCTCGGTCCGCACGGCGTACGCGTCAATGCGGTGGCACCCGGCTACACGCTTTCGGACGGGCTGAAAGCCAGGATCGCCAAGGGTGAGCGCAACCCCGAAGCCATCCAGGCGACCACCGCGCTGCGCCGCTTCGTCGAGCCGCGCGACGTTGCCGAGGCCGCACTGTTCCTCTGCTCCGACCGGGCCGCATCGATAACCGGCGTCACCCTGCCCGTCGACGCCGGCTGGCTCGTTCAGGCGCCCTACGCACAATATCTGCAGGGAAACCCCATCCGCCAGACGCCGGCAATCTGACCCCATCCGGCGGAGGCCGGAAATCTGACCCATCCGGCGGAGGCCGGAAATCTGACAAGGACAATCCAATGAGTGACATCAAGCGCTTCGACTTCGACACCCGCATCCACCACGGGGTCATCCACAATGGCACCCTCTACCTCACCGGCCAGGTCGCAAAGCCGGGTCAGTCCGCAGCCGACCAGATGCGCGAGGCGCTTGGCAAGGTCGACGTCCTGCTTGCCAAGGCCGGTACGGACAAGACACGCATCCTTCACGTGCAGATGTGGCTGGACGACATCAGGGATTTCGACGAGGTCAACACGGTCTGGGACGGATGGATGCCGAAGGAGCATGCACCCGCGCGCTCTTCCGGCGAAGGACGGATGGCCAAGCCTGGAATGCTGGTCGAGCTGATCGTCACCGCGGCGGTTTGAATGGCCTTGCCGGTTCGGGCATCATCGCGAATCTGGCTAAGGGGAGACTGATGACGAAGCGCAAACCGCTTTCCACTGTCGTGGCGGAGAGTCTGTCCGAAAAGATCCGTTCCGGATCTCTGCTTCCCGGCGCGCAATTGCCGACCGAGGCGGAGCTTTGTGCCGAGTACGACGTCAGCCGGACGGTGGTGCGGGAAGCGGTGGCGCGATTGCGCTCCGAAGGGATGGTGGTGCCGCAGCAGGGCCGCGGCATGTTCGTCAGCGAAACGCCGGCGCCGCGCAATTTCTCGATACCGGACGAGGCGCTGAGGACCTTGCCGGAAACCATTGCCCTGCTCGAACTGAGATTGAGTGTCGAGGTGGAGTCCGCCGGGCTATGCGCGGAACGGCGCACCGATGCGGAGGCGAACGGAATCCGAGCCCTGATGGAACAGGTCGACGCCCAGCAAGCGGATCCCGCTGTCGTCCAGATCCACTACGACTATGATTTCCATCTGGCGATCGCCAAAGCCGCGCGCAACGAATTCATCCATGGCTTCCTGAGCTATCTCAGGCCGATGATCGTTCCGCGCTTTCAACTGGGCTACGTGGTCACGCCGGCGCTCAAGGACAGCTACTACGCACGCATTCACAACGAGCACAAAACCATCGTGGACGCCATCGAAAGGCAGGACGGTCGTGCTGCTCGCCAGGCCATGCGCAAGCATCTGCACAACAGCCTCGGGCGTGTGCGCGCTTTGGCACGGGCTTCGGGCGTCGCGGCGACAGAGGCAGAGCATCAGGCGGCTGCGGCCTCGCTCTTTACCGATATGAAAAGGCCTGCTCCGACCGGCGGATAGGCGGCCCCCGGCTTCGATCACCCAGGCATTCGCACTCACTCAAATTAGCCACGTATTGCGAAAGCCATGTTTTTGCTCCGCCAGCTGACCTGAACCGTTTCCCACAGGCTGAGAACATCGTTTTCCCGTCGTTTCCTTCGGTTTTCAGCCTCGGCGCCGAGGTCACCACCTGTCCAGGTTTCGGGCGGGAGAAGAGAATTCGAAAGTTTATCTTTCCTTTTTGCTGGTTTTCTTGGTTTCGCGGCATCGGCCCAGGCCGCAGACTGAAATCAGGCAATCAGGGAAGCCAACGTGACGACAGCCTTCATCACAGGTGCAACAAGCGGCATAGGGCGGGCCATGGCGATCGCACTGAGCGACGCCGGCTACGATGTCTATGCGGTCGGGCGCAGCCAGGCCGCGCTCAAGGCGTTGCAGGCCGAGCGATCCGGCATCGTGCCCATCGCCGTCGACGTGACCGATCGCGAGGCGCTGGAAGCTGTTCTGGCGGATCTGACCATCGACGTGCTGATCAATAATGCCGGGATCATGCCACCGTTGGGCAATTTCGCCGACATGAAAATCTCCGACATCGACACCACGCTGGAGGTCAACCTCAGCGCGGCAATCCTGCTTACCCGCCTCGTCGTTCCGCAGATGCGCGAGCGGCAGGCTGGCCACATCCTGTTCACCGGCTCCACCGCGGGCCACGCGGCATATTCCAACATTGCCGTCTATTCGGCCACCAAGGCGGCGATATCAGGCTTTGCCGCCGCGTTGCGCGCCGACCTCTCCCCATCAGGCGTCCGTGTCACCGAGATCGTCGCCGGCCGTGTCGAGACGCAGCTCTACCAGGACATCCTCGACGCAAAGGCGCGCGCGGCCATGTACGCCAGCAAAGTGGTGCAGCCGGATGACGTGGCCAGAATGGTGGTCGCGGTACTCGGCCTGCCCGCATGGGCCGACGTTACCCGTTTCGACATCATGCCGACATGGCCAACCTCGCCAAGCGGCACCAAGTAAGGAAAAACTGGAATGAAGGATCTTTCCGTTCTGATCGTAGGCGGCGGCGCTGGCCTCGGCGCGCTTTTGGCCAGGATGGCTGTAGAGACCGGGGCTGCAAAGATCGGTATCATCGACATCAACCAGGACGCCGCCGAAGCCGCTCTCGCCCCGGCAAACGCCAATGGTCTGCCGACCGCGACCGCCCTGTGCGACATCCAGGTCGGCCCTCAGTGCCAAGCCGCCTTCGACGCCATCGTTTCGAAGCTCGGGCGTATCGACACGCTGATCAATTGCGCCGCGATCTACCCTCGCCGCCCGCTCCTCGAGATCAGCGACGCCGATTGGGATGCCTCCAATGGCATCAACATCAAGGGCACTTATCACATGATGGTGGCAGCCGTTCGCCACATGCAATCGCAGGAGCCGAAGAGCCATGTGCGTGGCCGGATCGTCAACCTGACCTCTGTCGATGCCTTCAAGGCGCATCCGCAGAACGCCCACTATGCGGCAACCAAGGCCGCCGTGGTCAGCCTGACGCGCTCCTTTGCCCATGACGTCGCAAAACACGGGATCCTGGTCAATTCGGTGGCCCCCGCAGGGATGGCCACGGAGCGGGCCAAGGCCCTCGGCTTCCTCGAGGAACTGGCCAAGGCGAGCCCGCTGGGTCGTGGCGCCGAGCCTGCGGAGATTGCCGAGTGGGTTCTCATGACCGGCGGCCCCAAGAATACCTACATGACGGGAGAAAATGTAATTGTTTCAGGTGGTTATATATACGCCTGAGCTATTTTCGCGCGCCGGCGGCGCTGAATTGTCCAACAGGAACGCAAGCGAAAGGAGGTGGAATAGACGATGACCGGCAAGCTTCGCCTTCCCTCGCTGAATGCGCTTCGCGTCTTCCACGCCGTCGCGCAGCACAAGAGCTTCCGGCAGGCGGCGGATGAATTGCTGGTCACGCCGCAGGCCGTCGGACAGCAGATCAAGCTACTGGAGGACACGCTTCAGGTGACACTGTTCGAACGCAAGGGGCGGTCGGTCGAATTGACCGAGTCTGCCATCCTTCTCTCGCACTATGTCAAAGCTGGGTTCGACGAGTTTTCCGAAGGTGTTCGCCGCGTCACCAAGTCGAATTACCGGGACCGCATCAACCTGAATGCGAGCCCCTATTTCGCGACCCACTATTTGCTGCCTCGCCTATCTCTGTTCCGGGAGATATTGCCCGGTGCGGATCTGCGCCTGACGACGATGGTCGATCTGCCCGATTTCGGACGCGACGACATCGATATGACCGTCCAGTGGGGCTACGGCAATTGGCCGGACTACGAGACCATACTGCTGGTGCCTGATCCGAAGGTCATCTGCTGCACTCCGGCCATCGGCGAGAGCATCAAATCGGCGCAGGACCTGACGTTGTTCACGTTGCTGGACACCGTCAAGTCGAAGCGCCTTTGGCCAGACATTTTACGCCACCTTGCCATCGAGCAGACGGACGGCAACCGAAGCATCAGCTTCGACGATGCCGCGACCATGCGCCGTGCAACCCTGCAAGGCATCGGCGTCGGTCTCGTCTCCGTCATCGACGCCGAGGAAGATTTGAGGTCGGGCGCGCTGGTCGCGCCGGTCGGGCGCGACGCCCTTGCCGATATGCGGCCGGAAGAAGTCCCTGGATTCTACCTGATCGTCCCGCGCGGGCACCTGCGCGTGAAGGCGGTCGCCGCCCTTCATCGATGGCTCGCCCAGCAGGACTGGGGCAGCGATCTGAAGATTTCCTCCGTGCCGAAACCGACCCCGCTTTCCGACTAGGAGCGGCTTTGAGACCGAGCTCCGAAAGAGAACTTTTGGGCCTCCAACAACAAGAAACCAAACAACCTCAACAGTGGAGACGGAACATGAAGACGATGAAATGGGGGGCCGCAGCCATGGCCCTTGGACTTGTGCATTTTGCAGCGCCGGCAGAAGCCGCCGGCGGCAAGACGCTGGAAGCCGTCAAGGCGCGCGGCGTGCTCAACTGCACCGGCCATGACGGGTCTTACCTCGGCTTCGCCGAAGTTGACGACAAGGGCAACTGGAAGGGCATGGACATCGATCTCTGCCGGGCGGTGGCCACGGCCGTGCTCGGCGACCCGGCAAAACTGAAGGTCGTTCCGATCAGCTGGGCGCAGCGCTGGCCGTCCCTGCAATCGGGCGATGTCGACATCATCATCAAGGCGTCGGGCGGCACGCTCAGCCGCGACACCGAGCTCGGGCTGCAATTTTCCATGTCCTATTACCTCGGAACGACCAAGGTGATGGCGCACAAGGAGCTAAACCTCAAGTCGCTCAAGGATGCGGCCGGCGGCACGATCTGCATTCCCGCCGGCACGTCGCAGGAACAGCAGGTCGCGGCCTATACGGCCAAGCTTGGCATCAAGCTCGAACCCGTGCTCATCGAAAAGACCGAGGAGCTCGAGCAGGCCTATTTCTCCGGACGCTGCGATCTCTATGCGCAGTGGGGCCCGACGCTCGCCATTGCGCGCATCGCCAAGAGCAAGGTCGACGACCATGTCATCCTGCCCGACGTGCTCGCCGTCGAGCCTGAAGTCATGATCATGCGTCAAGGCGACGACAATTGGGTTGACATCGCCAACTGGACGCTGAGCACGCTGATCTTCGCCGAGCAGGAAGGCATCACCTCCAAGAACGTCGACGAGGTCAAGGCCAAGCCGACCTCGCCGCAAGTCGCCAAGTTCCTCGGCGTCACGCCAGGCATGGGCAAGGGTCTCGGTCTCGATGATGACTGGGCCTACAAGGTGATCAAGAACGTCGGCAATTACGGCGAAATCTTCGAGCGCGACCTCGGCAAGGACTCGCCCTACAAGATGGACCGCGAGTTGACCAACCTTTGGAACAATGGCGGTGTCCTGTTCCCGCTGGTGATCGACTGATCCGTCCTTAACTCACCCGCTCCAGGCCCCGCCCGGCACAGCCGGGCGGGGTCGGCGACAATTCGGCAAGGATCTTTGGATGGTCAGCCTGCTGAGAAATCAAAAGGTCCGCAACGCGCTGTTGCAGGTCCTCTATGTCGGCTCGATCGCCGCGATGGTGCTTGCCGGCATCGTGATCGCCCGCCGCAACCTGGCTGATCAGGGGATCACCTCCGGATTCGACTTTCTGTTCAAGTCGACGGGTTGGGATGTGAATTTCTCGCTGCTGCCCGCCACGGCCAATGATCCCTATTGGTGGTACTTCCTCATCGGCATCATCAACACGCTGTTCCTGGGGAGCGTCGGCCTGATACTGGCGACGATCGTGGGAACGATCGTCGGTCTGGCGCGGACGTCTTCGAACGATTTGGCGCGGCTGCTCGGCCGTACCTATGTGGACATCTTCCGCAACATTCCGCTGATCCTCCAGGTTTTCTTCTGGTATGCGATCATCACGCACCTGCCGACGCCGCGCAGCGCGCACGAAGCCTGGGGCTTCCTGCTCACCAGCCGAGGACTCTACATCCCATTCCCGAACGTCGGCAGTGCCGCGTTTGCCGCAGCCACAGTGGCTGTGATCGCGGCCATCGTGCTGCCAGCCTGGCTGGGCAGGACGTCGCTCCTTGCCCAGCCGATCGGCCAGCGGCGCACCATCCAGTTTGCCGCTGCCGCAGCGGCACTGGCCTGCGCGACCATCATTCTGGCTCTCGGACGTCTGCCGGATACGCCGCTGCTGGACTTCCCTGCCCTGCAAGGCCTCAATCTGAGAGGCGGCCTGCGTATCCCTCCGGAGTTCGCCACCCTCGCTATCGCCATCGCCATCTATGGCGGCTCCTACATTGCGGAGATCGTGCGCGGAGGCTTCAAATCTGTCGGCACCGGCCAGGTCGAGGCAGCCCTTTCCTTGGGCCTTAGTCCCTGGCGGGTCTTCACGCTGGTGCGGCTGCCGCTGGCGCTGCGTGCCATGCTGCCGATCCTTGCCAATCAGTATGTCTGGCTGATGAAGGCGACGACGATGGGCATCGCCGTGGGCTTCACCGACTTCTTCATGATTGTGGCGCTGACGATCAACCATTCCGGGCAAACCCTCGAAGCGATCGGCATCCTGATGGCAGGCTTCCTCGCCATCAACCTCAGCCTTGCCGCCGTCTTCAACCGCATCAACAAGGCAATTGCCCTCAAGGGCAATCAACTGAGGGGCTGAGAGATGGAGATGGTCATTGTCGCTCCACCCGCTCCCGGCAGGCTTGAGGATCTGAGGCGACGCTTCTTCGCGACGCCGCTTCAGGCGGTGGTGTCGCTGGCCTGTCTGACGATCATGGTCTTCCTGGTCTGGAAGCTGCTGAATTGGGCGGTTTTCTCGGCTGTCTTCACCACCAGCGGCGGGCCGGAAGCCTGCCAGGCGACAGCGGGAGCCTGCTGGTCGGTCATCGCAGCGAGATGGCGGATCATCTTCTTCGGCCTCTATCCCTACGAGGAACAATGGCGCTCGGCGCTGGCCTGCGTCGCCGTTGTGGTGATGACGGTGCTGAGCTGTATCCCGGCGTTCTGGACGGGCCGCCGGATCGCGCTGGTATGGGGAGCCGGAACAGGCCTTTTCTACGTATTGATGAAAGGCGGCGTGCTTGGCCTTGCCCATGTCGGCGAGGAAGCCTGGGGCGGGCTGGCGCTGACCCTGTTCATCTTCGTGACCACCTGCCTGATCGGTTTCCCCTTGGCGATCTGCCTGGCCTTGCTGCGCCGGTCGGAGCTGCCCTGGATTTCGCGGACCACCGGCCTCATCATCGACGGGGTCCGGTCGCTTCCGCTGATATCGATCCTCTTCACCTTTGCAGTGGTTCTGCCGTTCGCGCTGCCGCAATGGCTCCAGGGCGACAAGCTTTACCGCGTGATCCTCGGCTCCGCTCTGTTCTTCTCCGCCTATCAGGCTGAGATCGTGAGAGGCGGCATGCAGGGCGTTGCGACAGGACAGGAGGAGGCTGCCATGGCACTCGGCATGCGCTACTGGCAACGCATCAGCCGCATCCTCCTGCCTCAGGCCATGCGCAACGCAATGCCGGCCACGATCAACCAGTTCGTCATCTCGTTCAAGGAGACCTCGCTGGTGGTCATCGTCGGTTTCTTCGAGATCCTGGCTTCCGGCAATGCCGCCTATGGCACCGGCGAATGGCGCTTCGCCTATGTCGAAGTCTATGCCTTCATCGCCTTCATCTACTTCATCTTCGTCTTCAGCCTATCCCGCTATGGCGCCTTTCTCGAGCGCCGCATGTCGGTCAGCGAACGGTAAGGAGGCGTGCAGGTGATCTCAACCAATTCGACCGGTGAGCCGGCGCTCCGCATCGAAAACCTCGACAAATACTACGGCACGTTCCAAGCACTGCGCGGGATAAACCTTTCCGTACAACGGGGCGAAAAAATCGTCGTCTGCGGACCCTCCGGCTCCGGCAAATCGACGATGATCCGCTGCATCAACCGCCTCGAACAGCACAATGGCGGCCGCATCGCGGTGCTCGGGACCGAGCTCAACGACGATGTCGGCAATATCGACGAGATCAGGCGTGAAGTCGGCATGGTGTTCCAGCACTTCAACCTGTTCCCGCACATGACGGTGCTGGAGAACTGCATGATCTCCCCGATGATCGTGCGCAAGCAGCCGCGGGCGCAAGCCGAGGCAACCGCCCGCCACTACCTGGAGAAGGTGCGCATTCCCGAGCAGGCCATGAAATATCCCAGCCAATTGTCCGGCGGTCAGCAGCAGCGCGTCGCCATTGCACGCGCTCTTTGCATGCAGCCGCAGATCATGCTGTTCGACGAACCGACCTCGGCGCTCGATCCGGAAATGGTTTCCGAAGTGCTTGACGTCATGGTCACGCTTGCCTCGGAAGGCATGACGATGATCTGCGTGACGCATGAGATGGGCTTTGCGCGTCGCGTGGCGGACCGGGTGCTTTTCATGGACGGCGGCGAGATCCTCGAAGAAGCGCCTCCGGACGAGTTCTTCACCTCTTCCCGCAACGAGCGCACTCGACAATTCGTGTCGCAGGTGCTGGGTCATTGATTGGAAGCAACGATCCGGGACGTGTCGGACGGCACGCCCTCAGCTAACTCGGGTAAATCAATGACCGATCCCGCCACCGCGCTGCACGAGATTCTCGGGCCGAAGGGCTGGCTTTCGGGCCGGGATGCCGAGCCCTACCGGCGCGATTGGCTCAATCGCTACGGCGTCGCACCTCTTGGCGTTGCCAGGCCCGCGAATACGTCGCAGGTTGCCAGTGTCGTCAAACTATGTCGCGAGGCCGGACTGGCAGTCGTGCCGCAAGGCGGAAACACCGGGCTTTGCGGCGCCGCCGTCGCCGAGCAGCCGAATGCGGTGATCGTCTCGCTGTCACGCATGACGGCGATCGGGAAGCCGTATCTGGACAGCGGATCGATCGTCGTCGAGGCGGGTGTCGTGCTGGCCACGCTGCACGAGGCGCTGGAGCCGCATGGGCTGATGTTTCCAATGCATCTGGGCGCCGAAGGCAGCGCCAGGATCGGCGGCCTGATCGGCACCAATGCCGGCGGCAGCCAGGCTTTCCGATACGGCATGATGCAGGATCTCGTCCTGGGTCTCGAAGTCGTGACGCCTGATGGCGGGATTTGGGACGGACTGCGCGCGGTGCAGAAGGACAATGCCGGCTATCAACTGCGCAAGCTGTTCTGTGGCGCTGAGGGCACGCTCGGCATCGTCACGCGCGCGATCCTGCGGCTCTACCCCAAGCCTCGGCAGCAAGCGAGCGCCCTTCTGGTCCTGCCCGACTTTGCCGCCGCCGTTTCGTTCGGCGCCTTCCTGCGCGGCGAGGCCGGGGAATTCCTGACTGGCCTCGAGTTCTTCTCCGATGTGGGCCTGCGATTGGCGCTCAAGCACGTGCCCGACCTTGCCTACCAACTGGAGACACGGGGCGACGTCTATCTGCTGGTCGAACTGGCATCGGGGTCGTCACGCGTTCCCCTGGACGAGATCCTGGCTTCGGCTCTGGAATGGGGCATGGAACAGAGCCTGGTTAGCGACGGCGCGCTGGCGGCGACAGGTGCGCATCGCGCACAATTCTGGCGGCTGCGCGAGGAGCAACCGGAGGGACAAAGGCTGGAAGGCGAGCAACTCAAGCACGACATCTCCGTCCCTCCAGGTGCAATCGCCCGTTTCGTCGAGGCTGGCGCGAAGATCTGCGGCGGCATTCTTCCCGGTGTGCGGATAAACCCGTTCGGGCACCTCGGCGACGGAAACATCCATTACAATTTGTCTCCGCCGGAAGGTCGTGCCGATTTCGACGGCAAGGCCGAGCTGTTCGCAGAGGCGCTGTCATCTCTTGCCACTCAGATGGGCGGCAGCTTTGCCGCCGAGCATGGGCTTGGCCGGGCAAAGGTGGTCATGGCCGACCGCAATCGCGGCCTGGTGGAGCGAGAGCTCATGGCGCGGCTCAAAGGCGCGTTCGATCCGCTGGGCACGATGAACCCGGACGTCCTGGTTCGCGCCTCTCGGGAAAGAAAAACTTTCGAATAGACGGCATTTCTTGGTTTCGTCTCGATGCGCCAGCGTGCACGTATGAATCCGAAAGGCAGGCTCGATCCGCTTGCCGCCTGAATGAAGGAATGTCGCAGCATGATCCGCAATGGCGGTCGCCTTCTTGTCGAATGCCTGATCGCGCTCGGCGCGACCAAGAGTTTCGGTGTGCCGGGCGAAAGCTATCTGGCCGTGCTGGACGCGCTGCACGACACTCGTGGAAAGCTGGACTACGTGCTGTGTCGCAATGAAGGCGGTGCGGCATTCATGGCCTCGGCCTATGGCAAGCTGACGGGTTCGCCGGGCATCTGCTTCGTGACGCGCGGACCGGGTGTCGCCAATGCGTCCATCGGCGTGCACACGGCGATGCAGGACAGTTCGCCGATGATCCTGTTCGTCGGCCAGGTCGGCACCGACATGCGCGGCCGCGAAGCGTTTCAGGAAATCGACTACCGCGCGGTGTTCGGCACGATGGCGAAATGGGCGGTGGAGATCGACGCTGTCGAGCGCCTGCCGGAAATCATTGCCCGGGCCTGGACCACGGCGCTCACCGGGCGGCCAGGCCCGGTGGTGATCGCCCTGCCCGAGAACATGCTGACGACGCCGACCGATGTCGCGGCGCTCAGCGGGCCTGCCAGGGTGTTCGAGGCCGCGGCCGATGCCGATGCGCTGGCCGAGGCCCGGTCCATGCTGGCCGCCTCCAGCAGACCGGTCATCCTGATCGGCGGCGCCAACTGGTCAGCTGACGGGCGTGCCGTGCTCCAGGCTTTCGCCGAAACCTCCGACATTCCGGTGGTCGCGGCGTTCCGCTTCCAGGATCAGTTCGACAATGGCTCACCGGTCTTCGTCGGCGAGGCCGGTGTCGGCATGGTCCCGCATGTCAAGAAGCTGATCCGGGACGCCGATGTGATCCTGGCGATCAATGTGCGCTTCGGCGAGATGACCACGGATGGCTACACGCTGCTGTCCGTGCCCGAGCCGAAGCAGAAGCTGATCCATGTCCATGCTTCGGATCGCGAGATCGGCAAGATCTATGTGCCGGCGCTTGGCATCCATGCCGGGCCGAACGCCTTCGCCAAGGCGCTCTCGCCGGTCAAGGGCGACTGGGCCGCGTGGCGGTCGCAGGCACGCCAAAGCTATGAGGGCACGTTCACCGCGCCTGCCCAGCCGGGCCCGGTCGACATGGTCGAAGTCAGCCGCTGGCTGCGCGAAACGCTGCCCGACGACGTCATCCTCACCAGCGGCGCCGGCAATTTCACCGTGTGGCCAAACAAGTTCTTCAAGTTCGGGCCAAAGGCGCGGCTGCTTGCACCGCAATCCGGCGCCATGGGCTACGGCCTGCCGGCGGCCATCGCGGCCAAAGTGGCCTTTCCCTCACGCACGGTGGTCTGCTTTGCCGGTGACGGCGATTTCCAGATGAACTGCCAGGAGTTGGGGACGGCGATGCAGGCCGGGGCGCAGCCGATCGTCCTCATCCTGAACAACGGCATCTACGGGACCATCCGCGCGCATCAGGAGCGGCACTATCCGGCGCGCGTGTCGGGAACGAACATCGAGAACCCGGATTTTGTCGGCATCGCCCGGGCCTATGGCTTCCACGCCGAGCGGGTCGGCGCGACGGGGGAGTTCGCCGGCGCTTTCGGCAGGGCGCTGGCATCCGCGACCGGCGCGGTCCTGGAGCTGGATATTTCCCCGGAGGCGATCACGCCGCGTCAAACCCTTTCCCAAATGCGCGACGCAGCGCTCGCTTCGCATAAGGCCAACGCATGACCAGTACGGCAAATGACATCCGTCTCGGCGCGGATATCGGCGGCACGTTCACCGATATTGTGGTCGATGTGCGCGGCACGATCTTTTCCACCAAGATCCTGACCAACTATGCCGCCCCCGAACAGGCTATCCTCGACGGGATCGAGATCGTCGTGCGCGACGCCGGCATCACGCTGGCGGACCTCGACATCGTCATTCACGGCACCACGCTGGCGACCAACGCGCTCATCGAACGGCGTGGCGCCAAGACGGCATTGGTCACCACCGAAGGGTTTCGCGATGTCATCGAGATGCGCACGGAAAACCGGTTCGAACAGTATGATCTGAACCTGAAGCTGCCGCCGCCGCTGATCCCGCGCGAGCATCGCTATACGGTCAAGGGGCGCATCGGCGCGGACGGAAAGGAATTGCAGCCGCTGGACGAAGCAGCGCTCGACGAGATCGCCGACGGCATCGCCGCGGGCGGCTTCGGCGCCGTCGCCATCGGCTTCATCCATTCCTACATGAACCCGGGGCATGAGCAGCGGGCACGCGCGATCCTCGCCAGAAAGCTGGACATACCGATTTCCATCAGCGCCGAGGTCTCGCCGCAGATGCGCGAGTTCGAACGCTTCAACACGGTTTGCGCCAATGCCTATGTCCGGCCGCAGATGGCCGACTATCTGGTGCGCCTCCAGGTGCGGCTGAAGGAGATGGGGGCGAACTGTCCGGTGTTCATGATCCACTCGGGCGGCGGACTGATCTCGGTGGAAACCGCGTCCGAATTTCCGGTGCGCCTGGTCGAGTCCGGTCCGGCCGGCGGTGCCATTTTTGCGGCCGACGTGGCGCGGCGCTTCGACCTGGACTCCGTCGTCTCCTACGACATGGGCGGAACGACCGCGAAGATCTGCCTGATCGAGGACTATTCGCCGCGCACGGCGCGGACCTTCGAGGTCGCCCGCACCTATCGCTTCTGCAAAGGCTCCGGCATGCCGATCTCGATCCCGGTCATCGAGATGATCGAGATCGGCGCCGGCGGCGGCTCGATCGCCTGGGTCGACGCCATGGGCCGCATCCAGACCGGCCCGGAAAGTGCCGGGTCCGAACCCGGTCCCGCCTGCTACGGGCGTGGCGGCAGCCGCCCGGCCATCACCGATGCCGACCTGGTGCTGGGCAAGCTCGATCCCGACAATTTCGCCGGCGGCGCCATCAGGCTCGACACGCAGGCTTCCGAGCAGGCGATCACCCGCGATGTCGGCACCCGGCTTTCGCTCAATTCTGTTTCCGCCGCTTTCGGCATCTGCGAGGTCGTCGACGAGAATATGGCCAATGCCGCCCGCGTCCACGCGGTGGAAAACGGCAAGAACATCTCCGACAATGTCATGATCGCCTTTGGCGGTGCAGCGCCCCTGCATGCGGCGCGGCTGTGCGAGAAGCTTGGCGTCGAACAGTGCCTTGTCCCGCAAGGCGCCGGCGTCGGCTCGGCCATCGGCTTCCTCAAGGCGCCGTTCGGCTACGAGGCGCTGGCTTCCAAGCTGATGCGGCTGTCGCGCTTCGATGCATGCGAGGTGAATGCGCTGCTCGACGGGCTGAAGACGACCGCCGAGAGCTTCGTGCGAGCCGGCACGAACAATGCCATCACCCGCGAGATCACCGCCTTCATGCGCTATGCCGGCCAGGGATGGGAAATCCCGGTGCCGCTGCCCGACAGGGCGTTCAAGCCCGGCGACGAGGTGAGCCTCAAGGACGCCTTCCGGGACAATTATGCGCGCTTCTTCGGCCGTGCCATTGATGGCCTCGACGGATTGGAAATCGAGATCGTCACCTGGTCGGTCAAGGCGCAGGACGTGCGGCCGGCGCCCGCAAGGCACGAGATCACCATGGGGACCAGGACCGTCGCCGCTTCGCAAACGCGCGAGGTTTTCGATCCGGCGACCGGAACGGTCCAGGTTTCAGCCATCATCGAACGCGCCGACCTTTCGCCAGGGGATCGCATCAGCGGTCCGGCGGTGATCGTCGAGCGTGAGACGTCGACGGTCGTCACCACTCTCTTCGATGCCGCGCTACAGAGCGACGGTTCGATCCTCCTGATCCGCAAAGGGGTCCAGGCATGAGCGACATCTTGGAAATCCGCATGCAGGTGATGTGGAATCGCCTGATTTCGGTGGTCGAGGAACAAGCGCTGACCCTGTTGCGTACGGCCTTCTCCACGTCGGTGCGTGAATCGGGCGACCTGTCGGCCGGCGTGTTCAATCCGCGCGGCGAGATGCTGGCGCAGGCCGTGACCGGTACGCCCGGGCATGTGAACACCATGGCCGAGGCCGTGCTGCAGTTCATGAACGAGATCCCGCGCGAGGAGATGTACGAGGGCGACACCTATGTCACCAACGATCCCTGGAAAGGCACCGGCCATCTCCATGACATCACCATGGTCTCGCCCTCGTTCCTGAACGGCGAACTGGTGGCATTCTTCGCCTGCACCGCGCACGTGGTCGATGTTGGCGGACGTGGCTTCGGCGCCGACGGCAAGTCAGTCTACGAGGAAGGGATCCAGATCCCGATCATGAAGTTCGCCGAGCGCGGCAAGGTGAACCTCGATCTGGTGAAGATCCTGCGCGCCAATGTGCGCGAGCCGAACCAGGTCGTCGGCGACTTCTATTCGCTGGCCGCCTGCAACGAGGTCGGCCATCGCCGCCTGGTCGACATGATGAAGGAGATCGGCCTGGCATCGCTGGACAGGCTGGGAGAGTTCATCTTCACGCGCACGCATGACGCGACGCTGGAGCGCATCAAGGCGCTGCCGAAAGGCACCTGGTCGAACGAGTTGGTGACCGACGGCTACGATACGCCGGTCAAGCTGGTGGCAGCTGTCTCGATTGAGGACGACCATTTGAATGTCGATTTCTCCGGCACCGATCCGACAAGCCGATGGGGCATCAACGTTCCGATCATCTACAGCAAGGCCTATGCCTGCTACGCCCTGAAATGCGTCGTGGCGCCGGAGATCCCGAACAATGCGGCCTCGCTTGCTCTGTTCACTATATCGTCGCCGACCAACATCCTGAACGCCCCGCGGCCGGCGCCGGTCTCCCTGCGGCACGTCATCGGCCATATGGTGCCCGATCTGGTGCTGGGCGCGCTGGCCAAGGCGCTGCCGGGCCAGATCCTTGCCGAAGGGGCGGCGGCACTGTGGAACATCCACATCTCGGTCAGGCCGGTCGCCGGGAGCGATGGACGCCGCGCCGAGGTGCTGATGTTCAATTCCGGCGGCATGGGGGCCCGCCCGACGTTGGACGGGCTGTCCGCCACCGCCTTTCCGTCCGGTGTCCATACCATGCCGATCGAGGCGACCGAGCACACCGGGCCGATCGTCATCTGGCGCAAGGAACTGCGTCCCGATTCCGGTGGCGACGGGGAATTTCGCGGCGGTCTCGGCCAGATCCTCGAAATCGCAGCCACTGAAGGCCACGAGTTCGATTTTTCCGCCATGTTCGACCGGGTCAGGCATCCAGCCAAGGGGCGCGATGGCGGCAAGGACGGAACCGCCGGCATCGTCAGGCTCGACGATGGCACGCTGATGCGCCCGAAGGGCTGGCAGCACGTTCCGGCAGGGCGTCGTCTGGTGCTGGAACTTCCTGGCGGTGGCGGCTATGGCGATCCCTCCAGGCGCAGTACGGAGGCCCGGGCACAGGACGTGTCCAGGGGCTATATTTCGGAGAAAAGCCGATGAGCTACATTTCCTCGCGCCTGTCCGTGGTCAAGCCGTCGGCTTCGATGGCCGCCTCGCAGGCTGCCAAGGCGCTACGGGCCAAAGGCGTCGACGTCATCGACCTTGGCCTTGGCGAACCTGATTTTCCGACGCCTGCCCACATCATCGAAGCGGCCTATGCAGCCGCCAAAGCGGGCCAGACCCTCTACACCGCGGCAGCCGGCTCGCCGGAAGTGCGCGAGGCCGTGGCCGGGAAGTTCAGGCGCGAGAACGGACTGGACTACACGGCCGACGACATCGTCGTGGCCAACGGCGCCAAGCAGATCATCTTCAACGCGCTGATGGCGACGCTGGAACCCGGCGACGAGGCCATCCTGCCCGCGCCCTATTTCGTCTCCTATCCTGAGATGGTGAAGCTGCTAGGCGGCACGCCCGTCACGGTCGAATGCAGGGAAAGCGGCGGCTTCAGGCTGACGCCCGAACTCTTGGAAAAGGCGATCGGGCCGAGAACCAAGTGGCTGTTCCTGAACATGCCCGGCAATCCATCCGGAGCGGTCTACTCGGCCGACGATCTCAAGGCGCTTGGCGCTGTCCTTGCCAGGCATCCGCAGGTGCTCATCCTGTCGGACGAGATCTATGAGCACATCATCTTCGATAACCGCGAATTCGTATCCTTCGGCAAGGCCTGCCCTGACCTCAAGGACCGAAGCCTCATCGTCAACGGCGTGGCCAAGGCCTATGCGATGACCGGCTGGCGTGTCGGTTATGCAGCCGGCCCGGCACCACTCGTCAAGGCGATGTCGATCATCCAGAGCCAGTCGGTCACTTCGGTCTGCTCGATTGCCCAGGCGGCGACGGTCGCCGCACTGAATGGCCCGCAGGACGAGGTGGCTCGTTTCCGCGATGCATTCGAGGCGCGCAGGAACCTGGTCGTCGATGGCATAAGGCGCATCAACGGCCTGACGCTGCCGCCGCCGGAAGGAGCTTTCTATGCCTATATCGGTTGCGCCAGCCTGATCGGCCGCAGGACCCCAAAAGGCGTCATGCTGGAGGACGATACGGCGGTGGCGACCTATCTTCTGAACGAAGGCCGCGTGGCCTCGGTGCCGGGCACTGCCTACGGACTTTCACCCTATTTTCGTATCTCCACCGCCACCAGCGAGGAGGTGCTTGCCGAGGCGATCGCGCGGATCAACGCCGCCGTCGCGCAAGTGGAGTAGACCATGCCGCATTACGAACGCATCCTGATCACCGGCGCCGCCGGCCGGCTCGGCTCGGAACTGCGAAAGGGGCTGGTGCCGCTGGCAGAAACGATCCGCCTGGCGGGTCGTGAACCGTTCGGCGATCTTGCTTCTCACGAGGAAGAAGCGGTCTTCGATCTCGCCGACATGGAGGCTACACTTGCGGCCACCAAGGACTGCGACGCGATCGTGCATTTCGGCGGTGCGCCGCTTGAATGCGAATGGCAAACGATCCTGGATTCCAGCATTCGCGGATCCTACCACATCTACGAAGGCGCCCGGAAACACGGCGTGAAGCGGGTTATCTATGCTTCCTCGGTGCATGCCATCGGCTATCATGAAGTCGAAGCCCATATCGGCGTCGATGCGCCGGTGCGCCCCGACAGCCTCTACGGCGTGTCGAAGAATTTCGTCGAAAGCCTGAGCCGGCTCTACTGGGACAAGTTCGGCATTGAGACGGCTTGCCTGCGTATCTTCTCGTCCTTTCCCGAACCGGCCGACCGACGCATGCTGTGGTCGTATCTTTCCTTCGCCGACTGCGTTCGTCTGGTCGAAGCAGCACTGACGGCGCCGCGCGTCGGGCACACAATCTCGTTCGGCATATCCGACAACAAGCTGAAAATGGTCGACAACAGCGGCGCCAACCATCTGGGGTTCATCCCGCAAGACAGCGCCGAGCCATTCCGCGCAGCGGTCGAGGCGAAGACGCAGATTCCGGATCCCAAGGCGCCATCGGTGAAGTATCTGGGCGGGTGGTTCTGCGAGCTTGGCCATCCGGACGACAAGCGGGCGTAACTATCAAAAAACCAATCCGTTAGATGGCGAAGACGAAACATCCACCAACACCCCTACGGCTCCCTGCAATTCACGGCGACAGCCGAATAATGATCATGAAGCGCTTCCGGGACGTTCAGGCCAGGGCGACACCGGCGATCGTGCAAGACCGTAGGCTCCGGCGATCACCCCCATGCCTCCGATGTGCTTCTGGGGTTCGGTGACGTCTGCCATGTAGGCTTCCGCGATCACCTGTTCTGATGCAGGATCGTCTCGGCCGCAATGAAGCCCCAGGTTCCTGGCAGGGATTCGCATCTGGAAGAAGAATCCCGAGTCTTTGCGCCATAGATACGTCGCCCGCTCCAGGTGTGCGTTTCTGGATAAAAGGGCGATAATTACACAATATAATAAAAGATAGGCAATGGTGGGCCCGGAGGGCCAACGAAAATCGTTGATTTTGTTGAATTTTTCCTGGGCCAACATCTGAGAGCTTTCCGTATCGTTCCGCATGCTCCCTTGGCAGTGAACTGTGGCTAACTTCGTTTTGCGGACGTTCGGAGACATGCTCCGGAATGACCGCATTTGGGCCGGAGAACGAACCCACTGCGCGGGAGGGGTGCCTGCGGTTGAGGTAGAGATCAAGACCCGGTCGTCGCGCTCGCGTTGAGCCTCGTTCGGCTGGAGCAGAGCATGGCGGGCTTCTTCAACAAGGAGCCTGACCATGCACCATCCAGTTCTCGAAGCTTCGATCAGCCCGCTGCGCCAGCGACTGATCGACGACATGAACATGCGGCGCTTCTCACGCGAGACGCAGCGCAACTATCTCCGCGACATTGGACGCCAGGCCACATTCCTCGGGGGATTCACCAGACACCGCGACCGCCGACGACCTGCGCAGGTTCCAGATCGAGCAGCAGGAGGACGGCGTTCCCGTGCCAACGATGAACAGCATCGTGTCGGCGCTGCGCTTCTTCTTCACCCAAACGCTCGACCGCCCGGACCTGGCGCGCAGGCTTGTCCGGCTGGCGCATCCGCGCAACCTGCCCGTGGTGCTCAGTCGCGACGAGGTCGCCCGGCTGCTCAACGCCACCACCTGCCTCAAGCACCAGGCCGCACTGTCGGTCGCCTATGGCGCGGGCCTGCGCGTCGCCGAGGTGTCGATGCTGAAGGTCACCGACCTCGACAGCGAGCGCATGCTGCTGCGCGTCGAACGCGGCAAAGGCGGGCGCTATCGCAACGCCATGCTCTCGGAGGACCTCCTCAGGCTTCTGCGTGAGTGGTGGAAGGTCGGACGTCAGCAGGGCGTGATGCACCGCGATGGCTGGCTGTTCCCCGGACAGCACGCGATGAAGCCGATCAGCACTCGGCAGCTCTATCGCATAGTCGTCGAGGCGGCGCAGGCCGCCGACATCGCCAAGCGGGTCGGGCCGCACACGCTGCGCCACAGCTTCGCCACCCACTTGCTGGAGGACGGCACCGACATCCGGATCATCCAGGTCCTGCTCGGGCATGCCAAGCTCAACAACACCGCACTCTACGCGAAGGTGGCGACCCGAACGGTGCGCACGGTTACGAGCCCGCTCGACAAGCTTGGCCTATTCAAGCCGGGAGAGATCTCGCCCGACAGTTCCTTGCTGCCGGCCCCGCTTACCGGGCTGCCCATGCAGGTCACCTGAGCCTCGCCCAGCTCAAGGTCATGTCGGCGATCGAGTATTGCCGAACCGCAGCCCTTGGCGGTCACGTGGAGGCTTGCGAGGACTGCGGCCAATGGCGGATCGCCTACAACTCCTGCCGCAACCGGCACTGCCCGAAGTGCCAGGGCGCGGCCGCACGGACGTGGTTGGCCGAGCGAGAGGCCGACCTGCTGCCGGTCGGCTACTTCCATGTCGTGTTCACGCTGCCCGCCGAGGTCGCCGACATCGCGTTCCAGAACAAGGCGCTCGTCTACGACCTGCTGTTCAAGGCGGCAGCGGAGACGATGCTGACGATCGCTACGGATCCGAAGCATCTCGGCGCGCGCATCGGCATCACCGCCGTCTTACACACATGGGGATCGGCGATGACGCACCATCCGCATGTCCACATGATCGTGCCGGGCGGCGGCATCGCGCCGGACGGAAGCCGGTGGGTCTCGTCGCGCCCGGCCTTCCTGCTCCCGGTGAGGGTTCTCGGCAAGCTGTTCCGTCGCCTGTTTCTCACCCGGCTGGTCGCGCTGCACGAGGCGGGCCGGCTCAGCTTCTTCGGATCGATCGCGCACCTGATCGAGCGGCGGGCATTCCTCCGCCGCCTTACTGCCGTGCGGAAGAAGCGCTGGGTGGTCTACGCCAAGGCCCCGTTCGCGGGGCCGGAGGCGGTGCTCGCCTACCTGTCGCGCTACACGCACCGGATCGCGATTTCGAATAGCCGGCTGATCGCCTTCGACAAGAGCGGCGTCACGTTCCGCTACAAGGATTACCGCCGTGACGGCCCCGATCGGCAGCAGGTCATGACACTCGCTACCGACGAGTTCATCCGCCGATTCCTGCTCCACATCCTGCCACGCGGCTTCCATCGCATCCGGCACTACGGCCTGTTCGCCGGTTCCGCGCGCAAGGCCAGCCTCGCGCTGGCGCGCGAACTGCTGAACGTTGCTCCACCGTCGGAGGAAGACAACTCGGTAGAACCGACTGACTTCCGTCCGCCATGCCGATGCTGCGGCGGACGCATGATCATCATCGAGACGTTCGAACGGTGGCGACAGCCGCGTGGACCGCCGGACTCCACGGCGACGAACCGGGAGAACTCTCCATGACCCGGCATGGCATGCTCCAGCGTTCAGCCGCAGGCGCCCAGCGTCTGGCAACGGACCCACGCGTGTCCGTGGTGATCATCGACGCCGAACGGGTCGCGTCCGGCCGCGCGACGAGCCGACAATACCACGTGGCTGAAAGGCGAAACCGTCCGTCCGCATCAAACCCGCTTGCCGGCGGCGGTCGCGCCATCGCCGACACCAGCCGCAAATCGAAATCCACATAGCCATCGACTGTGGCCCACGGGTTCCTTCCTCGGGGACTTTCGTACGCCTGCCGGCGCCCGAAACTCTGAGCGGACCGTCTAGTTTCGGGCGGGACAGCGCCAAAGCTGCCTTTGGCTCCTGACCTCAGCTTGCACCTTGCCACCTTTCAAGATCAATTTGGCGTGCACTCCCCTAGAACTCTCGGTATTGTGACAGCGTAAATGAGCTTAGCTTATATGGGAGGCGTCGATGCACGTCTTGAGGCTTGCGATCGTACTGACTTCGACCTTCATCTCTCTTGGCGCTTCAGCGCAAGTCAACACGACGGGAGCGTCTTCAGGAGCCCTAGCAAATTTCAACGGGCAGCCAACTGCACTTCCGCCGTCCGTCCTTGAGCAGCTTTCGACGGTCGATACAGCCGACACCACCGCTAATAAAAATCTCTACCCGCTGCCCGACGCCAACGACCGAAGCCCGCAAAGCATCGACGGTTTAATATTTGGAAACACGCCTTCAGATGTAAAGCAAAACGGTTTCACGATACTCAGGGCGGAGGCTGCGGGAGGAGATCCCGATGCCAAGCTGCGCCTAGGCGCGGCATTGGAATTCGGCCTCGGAACAGACAAAGATCCGTCTGCTGCGTTCATCAACTACCTTGAGGCAGCCAACAAAAACAATGCCGCATCACAATACGCCGTCGGGAGAGCCTATCTCTCAGGCGTTGGAACTGATCCGAACTTCGACCAGTCATTCAAGTGGCTCAACTCCGCATACAAAAATGGGCAGACTGGGGCGGCCTTTGACTTGGCAAAAGCATACCAGTTCGGCCTTGGAACCCCAGAGAATGTTGGCCAAAGCGAAGTATTCTGGGACCAAGCTATTAAGCTCGGCACGGCCGAATCCTACCTTGGATATGCAGATTTTCTGATCGACAAAAAAGCCAAGCCGCCTACGGATAGCACCGTTAAGGACCTCATTTGGAAGGCCGCTGACTTAGGCAACCCGCAGGCGCTATCCGCAGCATTTGGAATTGCGGTGAATGCCGGCGATGCCGAGCAGCAAGACAAATGGATTGGTCTATTGAAGCAGCAAGCCGGCGTTGGCAATCAAGTCGCGTCTCTCAGGCTGGCGGACGCCTATTTGACCCCGCAGAGTGCGAATTTCAGTCCATCTGCGGCTTTCGACCTCTATAAGGCTGCCGCAGCAAACGGGAATGCCTATGCGCAAGCCAAGTATGGCACCTTGCTGCTGCATCAGCCCGCGTTGGATAGTTCGGTTTCACGCAAAGATGCCATTGCTATTTTGAATGAGGCAGCAGCACGAGGCCAGCCGGACGCGCTGCTTGCGCTTGCCGACGTCGCGAAAGAAGCGCGTGACCTGAAATCCGCCTATGCATACGCGACAGCAGCCTCGGAACTGGGTGGGGAAAAATATGCGGAAAAGGCAAATAAATTACAATTGAGTGTATGCGCTGAAATGGTCGACGAAGTATGCCAGCCGGTTCCCGTGTTCTACATTACTAATCGGGCCATACGTACACCGATGCCATTAACCTTCGACAATCGGTTGGCACCAGAGCAATCCATTACCATGGGCCATTCGCTTGTTTCTATCCCGACACAGCGCTCCGTCGACACGGAGCAGCGCCCGATTTGGAAGGTCGTTGCCAGCTATCTTGGCTTTGGTTCTGGAGTAATCGGCAACGCGCAATCGGCGTCTCCAAGCGAGGTCTCCAACTTTCTTTTCGATGGATCGTTGGATAGCTTTCTCGATGCGGTTCAGCAGGCTGGCGTCGACAACGGTCGCAAGAAAGTGATTGTTTTCGTTCATGGCTTTGCGAACACATTTGATGATGCCACCCGAAGGATGGCAATCTTATCCGAGAACGAAAAATACCCTGGAATTCCGATCGTTCTGGATTGGGCGTCAGCGGGCGACGCTACTGTAAGGCTTTCAAGTGCGGACGGCTACAGCGGGTCGGGATATCTCAATGATCTCCAGACGGTTGGATCGAGTTGTCCAGATTTTAAAAGCGTGCTCGAGAAATTGATCGGGAGATTTGGATCCGAAAACGTAACTGTCTTTGCGCACAGCATGGGTGCACAGATGGTCGACTATATATTGGCGGGCTGCCCGAGCTCTTCCGGACGCTGGCCGATGAGCGCAAAGATAGGAAACTTGGTGTTCGCGGCACCCGATGTTGACCTGAACAATTTCGCCAGGCATGTCGATTCATTGCGGTCGGTTGCGGATAGCTTCACGATCTACGTGTCTGCGAACGACATGGCCTTGCGCGCTTCACAGGAGGCCGTCGGTGGAAGGCAGCGCTTGGGCCAAGGTGGTTCCGACCGCTTTGTCGCCGAGAAGATCAACACTATAGATGCCACGAGTGTTGAGACCCCGGGCGCTCAAAATCACTCCTTCGTTTTTGACGTGGCCCAAGTAAAACGAGATCTCTCGGATCTATTCCGAGGGGACACTGATCCAAACAGCCGTGTCTGTCCGAAAGAGATCACCGACGAGCGGCTTCCTTCGCTAAAATACTGGATCATTCAACCGAATTGCACACAGTAGAAGATGAGGCGGGAATTCATTCACACTGTCAGATAGCCTGATCACCCTGTGATGTTGGCTGCAAACGGCGGACGAACTCATCAATCGCGAGCACCATGACCTGCTGGCGGTTGGCGCCGTCACGGCGGTAATCCTTGTAGCGGAAGGTGACGCTGTTCTTGTCGAAGGCGATCAGGCGGCTGTTCGAGATGGCGACCCGGTGCGTGTAGCGCGACAGGTAGGCGAGCACGGCTTCTGGCTCGGCGAAGGGCGCCTTGGCATAGACCACCCAGCGCTTCTTCCGGACCGGCGATAGGTGCCGCAGGAATGCCCGGCGGTCGCCCAGGTGCGCCATCGAACCGAAGAAGCTGAGCCGTCCGGCGTCGTGCAGCGCGTCCAGCCGGGTCAGGAACAGGCGGCGGAACAGCTTGCCCAATACTCTGACGGGGAGAAGGAAGGCCGGCCGCGACGATATCCAGCGTGACCCGTCGGGCGCGATGCCGCCGCCCGGCACGATCATGTGGACATGGGGATGGTGGGTCATTGCCGAGCCCCATGTGTGGAGCACGGCGGTGATGCCGATGCGCGCGCCGAGGTGCTTGGGATCCGCCGCGATCGTCAGCATCGTCTCCGATGCCGCCTTGAACAGCAGTTCATAGACCAGCGTCTTGTTGTGGAACGCGATGACGGCGACCTCGGCGGGCAGCGTGAACACGACGTGGAAGTAGCCGACTGGCAGCAGGTCGGCTTCGCGCTCGGCGAGCCATGTACGCGCGGCCGCGCCCTGGCACTTCGGACAGTGCCGGTTGCGGCAGCTGTTATAGGCGATCCGCCGTTGGCCGCAGTCCGCACAGGCTTCGACATGACCACCCAATGCAGCGGTGCGGCAGTGTTCGATCGCTGACATGACCTTGAGCTGCTGCAGGCTCAGAAGCACGGAAGATATGGGCGACCTCCAGGTCCGCGCGCACCGGTTCAGCCGGGAGGCGTCTTGCCTTCCATCAGCGCCATCAGCCGGTCGAGCGGCCCTGCGACCGCGTGGATCGTCCGGGTCGAGACCTTGGTGTAAAGCGCGGTCGTATCGAGCTTGCTGTGGCCTAGCAGCACTTGGATGACGCGGATGTCGACATCCTGCTCGAGCAGATGGGTGGCAAAGCTGTGCCGCAGCGTATGCGGGCTGACGCGCTTGCGGATGCCTGCGACTTCAGCAGCCTCCTGGACGGCGCGGTGCAGTTGCCGCGACGAGATCGGATCGGTGCAACTGCGCCCCGGGAACAGCCAGCCATGCGGAAGCATCACCCCGCGCCGCTTGCCTTCGCGCCACCACAGCCGCAGCAGTTCCAGAAGTTGCGGCGAGAGCATGGCGTTGCGGTCCCTGCGTCCCTGCCCTGTTCGACGCGGATCAGCATGCGTGTGGCGTCGATATCATCGACCTTCAGGTGCGCGACCTCGGAGACCCGCAGGCCCGCACCATAGGCGACGCCGAGCGCAGCCTTGTACTTGATGCCTGGTGCTGCCTCGAGCAGCCGCGCCGCTTCCTCCACGCTCAGCACATTGGGCAGCTTGCGCGGATAGCGCATGACCACCAGCGCACGCGCCAGTTCCCGCCCCATCAGTGTCACCATGAACAGGAAGCGCAACGCCGAGACCGCACCGTTGATCGTCGCGGGGCCGACACCGTTCTCATGCTGGTGCAACTGGAAGCGCCGGATATCCTGGGGCGTCGCAGTGTCGGGAGCGCGCCCAAGGAATGCAGTAAAGCGCCGGACGTGACGCACGTAATCCTGCTGTGTATGCGGTCCCAGACTCGCATCAGCATGTCTTGCTGCTGTGCAACCCGAGCCGCAGCCGTGCAGTCTTTCCCACTTGGGGGTTACCGCAGCATGGCTTGATCGAGAAAGGGCAGTAGGTCAACCGGCTTGGATGTCTGGCCGGCGGTATAGCGTCCGGGCACGTAACGGACCGACAACCTGTCAAGAACCAAGCCGGGTGTCTGCAGATACGGCGCCAGTTGAACAGCTGGCCGCCGATCAGGTTCAACGTCTAGGGCATGGCGTGTTATCACTGATCTTCCGCCACATGTGGGATTTGCGGTCATAGTAGCAGTCTGTTTCGGGACCGGTATCGCCGCTTGGTATTGCGTCTAGCGCCCGCGTTGAAAAGGCGGCTGTCTGAGCCTGCGCTCGGGCGTAGACCTTGGCCTCTGGATTATTCGGGTGCACAAGATGCAAGCTTACGATTGGGTGACGGTGGTCGCCACAGGTCGCCAGCCCATGGTTCTCAAAGCGGGAAATCAGTTTCTCATCGATTTCGGTCCAGTGTTGGCAGTCACCGACCTCTGAGAACAGCAAGCGAGTACTGTCGGTTGCGTGAAGTTTGACCATACCGGTCAAGACATATTGTGGGCCTTTATCAAGCTCTTCAAACATCGACTTGGCGGAAAACTTCGCCTGCGCAACCATAGACACCATCCCCGATGTTGCCGAAAAGTGATCAATCGCCAGATTCGGTTGCCTGACCCAAAATAAACATAGGTTATGCATCTGCAGTCAGCTTGAACCCCGACCGACTTCACTTGATACTCGCGGCAGTCAAGTGTCAACTAGGGAGGGGACGATGACCAAGGGTATTCCGGATTCCAACTTCTCGTTTTCTGCAGTAGCGCCAACTGTGGCACTATTCGGTCTATTATTGGCCTCTGGATGTGCGGTGGTCGACACGGTCAGCTCGCGGGCGAACACTTTCAACCAGCAGGCCTCTGAGGCCAAGAGCAACAGCATACTGACCAATGTTGTGCGGGCTGCTTACGCTGAACCCTTGCAGTTTACTGAGCTGCAGTCGACGCAGGGTACCGCCCAGGTAAATGGTTCAATCACGACCGGTGTGCCGTTTCCGTTTCGGGGCGGGACAGGCACTCTTCCACTTCAAACCATCACGGGCTCATTCCTGGCTGGAACATCCGCGGCGAACACGTTTGCTGTCGCAAATCTGAGCAGCCAGGAATTCTATCAAGGCATTCAAAAACCAATTCCGCAGCAACTCATACTGGCATATCTCAGCGAGGGCTACGATGCGCGGATATTGCTCAACATCTTCACCTCGGGCATCGAAATCACGCAGAACGGTAAGACGACTTTGGTTGCTAATGACCCCAACTCCAGCGACGATTGGCAGGAGTACTATTCCGTCATCAACATTCTGGCGAAATACAAGCTGGAGGGCGAGAAAGTCAGCGACACGACGCCCGTCGGCATCGACACCTCCCGATCGGTCGCGGGCAGCGCCCAAGTGCAAGCTGCACAGATTGCGCAGCCGGGAGGCGCACCTGGATACGAGGCAGACGGAAGCCGTGTTCGGCTGGTCAAACATGACGCCGGCTATCGGTTCTGCTTCCGCAAACATGCACCCGAAATTCCGTTGCGAGGCCTTGGAATAACGGTCAAGCTGAGCCCGGGTGACTATTGCGGAGCTTCCTCGAAGGAAATAGCCATGAAAAAATCAGGAGACAAGGTTCGGCTACGAACCAGATCGCTGGAGGGAGCCATTCTGTATCTGGGCGCCCTCGTCAGGAATGAGTGGGGGATCGGGAACGCATATGACATCCCCCATACCAGCGGACCTTCGTACACGGTCTTCAAGCTGGGAAAAGGTTATAGCGTCGCCAATCTGGTCAACGTTTGGTACAAAGGGCAGGGCTATGGCATTGCCCGCGACCCCGCAGGCAACATAGACGGTTCAAGTCGGGTGCTCCAACTGCTGACAGATATCCAAAATTTGCAGAGTTCGTCGAAAGACCTTCCGACCCAGAATGTTTACACCTTGCTTGGAGGGTAGAGCTGGTCGACGGGTCACGGAAAGCCAAGGGGCCTAACTGGCTTCGCTGTCAGCCAGGGAGCGAACGTGGTCTGCGCTTGGCGCACACAGGGAGGCGATGATCACTCAGTCGCGTTTGATAGAGTCGCCTCCCCAACTACCGGCATCGCTTCGAAATCGCACCTGTGTGTATTGCGGGCGCCCACTCTCTCCCGACAACAGAACGCGCATCGCGGCTGATTTTTGGAGACACGAACCTGTGCGCTGCAGCGGTTTGGATAATGCAATCTCGACGGCCGTCTTGGCCGGCGCAGGCAGAGCCGCGGAAGAGAAGTCGGGGGATCGACCATCAGCAAAACCCAGACCGCTCGGCGCGATCAGCTCGAAACAGGCTGGTCAGTCCATCGCCAAGGCATCGGCGCTCGGGTACGCCCCCCCGCGGCACGATCGTTTGTGCGGCTGCGGCTCAGAGCCCTGCGCCTTCATTTGACTATTATCGTCCCCTTCATCGTCGGATGAAAATCACAGTGGTAGTGAATAGGGTCGGCTGACGCCTTAATGGTCGTCGAATACTTTTGTTTTGGTTTTAGAGAGTCTGTCCCCTCGAACTTTCCGGTAGAATCCGCGTCCGGCGTCACCGTGTGCTCAAAGGTCGTTTCGTTTGACCACTCCACGGTGTCTCCTGCGGTGATTGTCACCTCTTTGGGGTCAAAACCCATTGAGCCGTCGGCACTCTTTCCGACTTTGATTTGAGTAACTTTTCCGTCGGCAAAAGCTCGTTTTTCGCCAAATGCAGCGGCACTCAATGCCAAAGCACCAATTTGCAAAGCCAAGCGGCGATCGATTTTAGCTGACATGGTAGCGCTTCCTTCCTGGATGTTGATCGTTAGGGGACCACCTCGAATGGCGCCATGAGGCCCGCGTCCTCATGTTTAAGGATGTGGCAGTGATAAACGAATTTACCGATTTGTTCCTGGGCGTCGAAATTCATGACGACAAATACACTTCCGTTTGCAGGAATAGGCAGGGTATCATGCCAAGTAATTGCGCCCTGTCTGTCTTCGTTGCGAATGGAAGCCAATTGTGCGTTGACCGGGGCAACATAGGTCTCGGCGTCAATCCCGTTGGCAGTCAAATCGGCGTTGTTTGCCAGCCGGAACTTCATCTGATGAATATGGAAGTTGTGCAGTTCGGTTGTTGGATTCTTGAGTTCCCAAAGTTGTCCGTGACCGTTGGACAGCTGCACACAGGCATGTTTGGGTCGCCCGTCCGCGCCGCTCCAGTCAACCTCTCCGGCAGAATCTAAATAGGCGTCGAAGCCAACCGGACCAATTCGCGCCGTCTTGTCTGCTGCGAACTGCTGAAGCGGGTAGGTTCCCGCCGGCTGGGGCGGATGCATAAGGTCAGTCTGCACGCGCCAGGTGCCCGGGGTTAGACCTCCCGCAAACATCACACGCCGGTGCTCACGCATGCTCCGGTCGATATCGCGGACGCATCCTGTTGGAAATGCCGGAGCCGGCGCGGTCTCTAAAGCCACAAATAGGTGACGATTGTCCGGGTCGGCGTAAGGCAAGTTCCGGTCGACCGCAACGCGTTCTCCGACGATCTTCGGAGAGGCTTCCAGGATCACTTTGGCCAGCTGGATCTCGGGCCAATTGTCACCGTCACTCTGTGGATCTGATCCGGTGCTGACTGGACCCGTCCTCAGGAAATAGGTTCGTGAGCCGGCCGATTGGCCATCGTTGCGAACGTAAATCTCTGCGCGAGCGGCCGGCATAAGGGTGAGGGTCGACAACTGGACCGCTTTGTTTTCCGAAACCGGTGCGTTTCGCAACAAAGGTTTCCCCGGAACCACGCCGTCCACGCTCAGCAAATCAAACGGCAATAGACTTCCATCTACCGCTGAGACGATCCGAAGGTCGTAGGTTACGTCGGCGCTCAGATTCGCGATGCGCCATAGGCCATTATGGCCAGCACCAATATCAATTGTTGGATACCGCTGTCCGTTTACAGTGAACAGCCAAATATCGTTTGCATCCTTCGGGCTCCGACAAAAACCTTTGCGATCAGTTGTCGCAGGAAGGGGTTGATCGCTCCGCGATGGAGCGCAGTGATTATGGTCTTCGGTGCGAACCCATTGTGCCGGGGCGTCGTCTGAGGCATCGCTTGGATCCACCGAAGTGTTCAGCCGGATGTCCCGGAGCATCAGGTACGAAGTATCCGTCACCGCTCGAAGGTCACTGGTTAGTTTTCCCTCCCTTATCGGGTCTGCGTCACGCACCACCACGTTGGCGTCGCTTGGGCCAATCGACATGACGCCCGACATTCCCCCCGCGACCTGCATCGCCGAGAGGCCATGGATATGAGAATGGTACCAATAAAGTCCGCCGGGGTGCGGTATGGTTCCGGCAGTGCCGTCAAGAATACTCGCGGGCAGAGCAGTTGGTATCTTAATACTGTAGTCGAGCCACTCGCCTCGTCTCAATGAGACGAACACGTTGTCGCCATTCCCATGCGTGGGGTCGGCGGCATTGTTGGGGGACACTATCAGCCCGTGCGTGTGAAGATTGGTAGCTTGCTCCATCTGCATGTCATGCATCATCCCGCCAGCCTGGGATGCCGCTTCAAGAGCGTCCAGGAGGCGAACTCTTAAAGTATCGCCGGCATTGAGCTCCAGGATCGGCGGGAGATAGGTCCCGTTGTAGTTCTCGGTTTCCACTCTATACCCGCCGACCTGAACCGGCGATGTCGTCGCCGTTAAGGCCACAGTCAAGTCGGAATGAACGCTGCCCGGTTCCGAGGGTGCTATCCGGCAGAATGGCAAATTGAGTTGGGATCCGCGGGTGGTGATCGCCGAGCAAATTTGCGGCTGCATCAGCGGACCGGCTTCCGCCCCATCAGCTGTCTTCGCGGCGGTGATAAGGCCGGCCGTCCCGACGAAAGCGGTAAATGCGTAGGCCGTCAAAAAACGGATACCAACCGGGCGCGCCATCTTACCTCACGAACAAGGACATTGGGCCGCAACTGGACAAATGTTTCGGTAAGCCCCGGCGTCCTAGCGGCGCACACTTTTGGGCGCCCACCAAGGGAATGGCCAAGGAAGGGGCATACCTTCGCCAGCGATTGCCTCTTTACTCGGCGCCGCGGCACCGCCGATTTTATCCTCAACCGAGTTTGTGGAGCTGTGAACGCGAACGCCAACCACCCAAGCCGGAACAGGAAACGCCTTCGTGACACCAATCCGCGTGAATACTTGGAGGGCGAGCCCGGTCGGCGGACTGGCAACAAAGTCGAGATCGAGAATACCGTCTGTCGGGGGGACGATGTACATCCAAGGGGCAAGGTCAGGATGCGACCATCCACTTGTCGGCACCCACCCCCTGGCAGATACGGAGATGGCCGGTGGGTTGTCGGGGATTATCATGAGGCCTTCAACGTGCACCTCATCGACAGAATAGACACGCGACATAGCTTCTTCTCCATCTGCTCGTGGTCATTCGCACATTTGCCGATGCTTGGGCTTCGAGAATGCCGTATCGCTTATGAAGGGCATCTGGATCCCTCGTCGAACGATCAGCGAGTGGTCACAACCCAGGATTTTGCGGACACTCGCCAGCGCAGCTTCGTTCACGTCGATATACGCGACGATGTACCACTCACCGTTCTCCTCCTTTGCCATGCCCATGGGGTCTGCCCGCCATTTGAGGGCCCCGTGATGAGGCATGAAGTATGTTTCCTGGACACCGCCGACGGCACTCAAACCCTCGTCAAGTGCGTATTCCATCACCGCGCAGCACAGCTGCGTTAGCGTGCCGCGCAGCCCTGTAGAGCGTTTGTCGGGGACAACGAAAGTCCGAGTCCATTCGGCCCAGTCCGGTCGCCGGGGGACGCCGAACTTCTCGCACATATGAGGAAAAACCTCCGAGACCATGTGCGGCTCGCTCGTTGGGATCAATCGAGCCGATGTCACCACGCGACCGTCTTCGAGACCAAGCAGATAGGTCGCTGCGTCGGTATCAAATTGGTCTCGTTCACGTCCGTCAGGGCTGGGAGGGCGCCAGCACTTCTGATGCACGAAAAAATCGTGCCGCCGGCGTAAAAACTCGTCGAACTCGTGCTCGTAGAGATGCTTGTTTTGGGCGTTTACGACATGAGCCGCTATCATGGCGCCCTCCCTTGGTCGATCTTGCGGAGATAGTTGCAGTCCCTCTAAGATACGTCACCTGTCCGATCGGACAGTTGACGGCGCGCCGGTGACCTCACCGACCTCCTCAAAACTCCCCTTCCAGGGCGACCAACACGTCAATTATAGCCTTAGCGCCGGCGCCCGCACCGACGCCCTCGGACAATCGAAAGCGATAAGGTTTTGCCTGCTCAGATGGCGAATTCCAACTCGGGCGTGCCCTGGCAGATCCTAAAAAGCGTGTGGACATCTACGCTATTGCGTATTCCCACCTTGCTCGCGTCGGGCTTCCACTGCGCCGCCGTGAGCAGGGTTCCCTGTTGACACAAATCGATACCGTCACTGGCAGTGCCCGTTACCGTGCCGTATGTGTTGGCCGTTGGTTTTGGTGTTGCACGTGTGATGTTGTAGAGTTTGTCGCCGTCCTTCATCACAATGCATCCGTTTTCAACGCCCGCTTCCGCGCATCCTGTGACGGTCACTTGCTGCGCTGCGGCCGCGAATGCGATACCCATTGACACTGCGGTACAAGAAGTGAAGAGGCCCCGTTTCATCTCGCCCTCCTGATACGATTGTCATTTATTCTAGCAGCGCTTGCCGCGGGCGGGCAATTCGGCCCATCGCCCGTTAGATACTTGCAGCCCAGCTAATATGAGTCACCTGCCCGATCGGACAGTTGACTCAACCTGCGCCCTTGGCCCTTGGGCCCTTGGTGGCCAAGCGCCCTGACAACTGCGAGGACAAAATTGGGACCTCAGCCAGCATCCTAGCCGGCGTGCCGATGCCATCGTCGTGGCACCAGAAGCTCAGCTTAGAATGTCGACGGCAAGAATCTCGATTGCCGAATTGATTGGGGCGGATTTATCAGTCGACAAAACAATTCCAACAATGGCAGCTTTCGGCGGATTCGGAGATTCCCAAGCTGGCAATGAGAGAAACACCTCTTTTTTTTCGCCCACGCTCAGGGGTTTGAAGAATGCCGACCCAGCTGCGTCCGGCAAAACCGCATCCGTTGCAATAGGAGCATTGTCAAGCGTCTTGTCGGTCAGTTGCACCTGGAGCAGCAATTGCTCTTCTGGATCGACCCTAAGTGGCCGCAGGCTCACCTTTATCGTGATTACTCCCGACGTCAGGACTTTTGCCCCGACCTCTCTTAGCGGAACTACAACGGCGTGGCGGGCGCTTGCGATGTTCGGTCCCAAAAGATCAACGCCATCCACAGTAGTCTCAGAAACCACCTGACCCTTAAGCGGGCAAGCCAGGTCTGAACGAACGCCCGCGACCAAGGCTGCAGATGATATCAGCACCATCATTCCCAAGGCGCGACAACTAACCCAAGGATGCAAGACATCTGGGCATTTCGACCGCAGTAGCATGACCTTCATACGCGCCACGATTCGGGCTGAAATCAGGCCGACAGGATCGTAACGCCCTTAAAGGGGATACGAGTGTCCGCGGGAACGCCCTCGGCGACAGGAACAGCCATTAACTGGACTTTGAACCCGTTCCCCGCCAGACGACCTTGCGACGCGACACTCCGCAAGGCGTCAGTCAAGTCGATGTAGACATTCCTTGGGCCGCCGTGATGCCCATGCGGTCCCCCGGGCCCAAAGAAGCTAAACACTCCCGCACAGAGTTTGTCGTCGGAAGGCGTCTCGGGCGTGAGATAAGGGCAATTCACGAATACGCCAACTGCAATATCGGTGTTTTGAGGAGTCTCAACGCCCTCTAAACGCGCAACGATGCGGCTCGGCTCGATTGCCTTTAAAGATGTTTCCGGCGCATGAAACACGCGTACTTCTGAAAGGGCCTGCACCAAATCGGTCACCTTCACATCGACTGCCCTTTCGATGTTTGGTAGCGCAGGACCTGGCGAGGCACCTGATCCTATGGAGGCAGGGGTGGTCAAATTTAGCTTCGCCATCATCGAGTTGCCGCCAGCGTCGAATTTTTGCAGATCGAGCTTCTCGGAAATTTGTCCGATGACCGTCGGCTCGATTGTATCGTAGATGTAGTCGAACGATCCTAGCGATAGCGCGCCTGTCGATGTTTTACTGCCGACAGGCTTGCCATCCGCGTCATAGAAGCTGTCAGGATATGTGTTCTTAGGATCGTCAGATGTGTTTCCGGTAACCTGCCACTCGGCCCAAATGCGATCGATATTGCAATGGTGGAGCCAAAATATGGGGTCAAGCGAAGACATCCCGCTGCCCATATGGCCCCTCGCCCCGTGCAGAGATCCCACGGCGACATGGGCGTTGCCGTGCGGTTGCCCCTCGAGCAGGCCTGTGAATATTTCGAAATCGGATTGGCCGCGAATACTGTCCAGAGTCGTTTTCAGAAACGAGTTGGCGAATTGCGGGATCGACGTCATGGTTTGAGCTCGGGCGATTCCCCGCGCACCGATAGTCGTAACCCTACCCGGCCCCCAATTGTCAGACTGCTCGTTCGATTGGTCGTTCCATTGGACCACATTGAGTTTCGGAAGGTCGAAGAAGGGATCTGGAACTTTGCTCTTGCTCTCCTCCCAGTCCCAGTAGGCCAAGGCAAAATCAGGCTTGCCGATCAGCTTTGAACAAATCTGCTCAAAGTACGAAACATACCATCGATGCCAGTGCGTGAAGTCGGAAACGCCATGCGTGCAGTGGCGTATGTGGATCAGCGCCTGATTTCGCCAGTTGCGTTGGTCGCTCACCGGCAGCTGATGCATAGCCTCGACAGCTTGCGCATAATCGGAAAAAAATGGGTCGGTCGGGGCCATGGTGGATGCATTTCGGCGGACGCGCGCCGCCGCTGACCAAGCTGGTCGATAACGGAGAATTGCCGGCGCCGCCAAACCAACTGTCGTGACCGCTAGAAAACTGCGACGAGTGAGCATCGTGTGACCCCCTATGATTTGATTGCAATGGATCTCATGAATTCGTACCGATCAGCCTTCACTGTTGGACCGCTATGAACGATGCTACATAACCGGCAGGTGCTCCGTTGTGCGGCTTGGCCCTTATGACGCTCCCGACCAATGCAGGCACCTGTCCGACGCCTTGCGGCCACGAGTGCGCCAAATATCCGAAGTAGTCGTACTCCCAGTCCTGAGTGCCGGTACCAGGCCGCCCTATTCCTACGATTTGAACCGTCAAGGGAGCGCCGGATGCAGCTGGTTGGACGCTTCCATGGAGATCCAAGCCACCGCCATTCCAGTCGATCGTTCCGTTGAGTGTGTTGTCGGCAGAAACATCAAACGTAAAAATAGCTTCCGCAAAGAACAGACCGAGAGCGGTCTGGTCGTTGTCGGTTACGAGATTCTTGTTGTTATGGAAGCTTCGGTACGTCCACTTGCCCGTGATTTCCTGAGGCGTATTCGGCGCTGCAGCTAGCGTGCCAATTCCAATACCCACGCTCATGCAAATCGCCAACATCAAGCGCCAAAATGCAATGCGCGGTGAACTGCCGCGCCAGGCACTAGGGTCGACAAGGTAAGCGGCGATCATTGCGTGTCCCTCATTGCGTGTCCCCCGGCTGGTCTCACGATTATTTGCAGCTGACCGGGACTGCGTCACCTGTCCGATGGGACAGTTGACGCAAATTAGGGATGGATCATGCGCCTGCGCACTGCCTCAACGATAGCTTGGGTGGTCGTTGCGACGCCGAAAGCTTCGCGTGCACGTGTCGCGTGCCACTTAACGGTGCGCTCCGCCAGACCCAGAATTTGCGATGTTTCGGATGATGTCTTACCAGCAGCGGCCCACAAGAGCACTTCCTTCTCGCGCTCGGTGAGCAGCCCTTCCTCGACCTCATCGCCGTGCGACAATGCCTGGATCGCCATACCCGCGTAGACCGCCATTGTGACCAGTTGCACCTCCTCGCGCGGAGAGAGAGCGCAGACCTTTGCTGAGGACGCAAACGACAGGACTGATTGCCAGTGGTGCACGCTTAGCATGGGCACCGCAAAACCACTCGATATGCCAAACTCAGTGGCCTCACCTGCAACACGTCGTGAGCCTTTCGTGTCGGACCACTTTGCCGGCACGTCGGCCCACAGAAATGGCTTCAGTGTCTTTGCCGAATAGATGCAAACTCCATCAACTGCCGCGTGTTCAGCTTCTACGTAGCGTTTGAACCAGCCTTCGGGCCACCCATTGAGTTCGACCATCGGCGCGAGCTTCTGTCCGCCAAGCGGAACACCACTGAGAATGAGGTGCTCGAATCCGAGATTTCGCACTGTTAGGAGCACGTCATCCAGGAGGGGGCCAGGTGCCGTGTGCGCTCTGCAACGCTCGACGAATTCGAATACATCCGAATCGATCATCGCTCCCACCCCGCGTTATCCACGCATCCAACTAATTTAGTTGACGCGAAGATACTATCATTCACGCGCGTTTTCCTCGCAACACTTAAATCGTTTAATAGTAGCGCGTTGATCGTTTCTCCTAATCAAGTGCTCGGCGATCTGGTCGTTCGGCGGCACTCTTGGCCGAGTCTTCCGCCAACTTCGGACCTTCGGAAGGCGTTGGGTCATTTTGGACTTCCGAGCAGATGCTTGTTATGCGCGACTTGAACGATAGCGCATCTACGTCGGCGTAAGCGGAATAACTGCTTCGCGCCACATGTCAGTGTTGTCTCGCACGTCGCAGGCCAACAAAAGCATTCGTCAATCAATCCGCTTGCCCGTCCCCGGCCAGGGATCAGCTGGAAGATGTTGACGGATCGTGTCCCAGGGAGTGGTGTAGCTGACGGCTTGGTCGCCGCGCTCTCCGGCATGGGGCCGGGCTGATCAGCGTGCCACGGCTGGCAAGCTGATGAGGGGATCATCGCTCATTTGGCTGATGGTTTCCAGCGTCATGTATCTGGCCCGCTGCACGGCCCATTCATCGTTCTGTTCGAGCAGGATTGCGCCGACGAAACGGACGATGGCGTCGTCGTTTGTGAAGATGCCAACGACCTCCGTCCTGCGCTTGATCTCGCCGTTGAGGTGCTCGATGGAATTTGTAACCGGTAGGATCATGACGGTGCCATCCGATCCCCGCTGGAGATGATCGATTTTCGGCGTATGGTGCGACCATCCGGGACAGGGGCACCGGGAGCGCGCCAAGTGCGGGCAGGCCGGTGTATTCGATGAGCGAGCTTGCGTTAGAAGCTGGCCGCCCATGCGACCTGCCCGGTTGCGCCGAGAGCGCGGATCCGTAAGGTGTCGCGTCGCCCGTCGGCTCCCGACTGTTTGAGGAGGAGTCGATGAGGCGCGTGATTGGAATGGACATCCACCGCACCTTTTGCGGAGGTGGTGGTTTGGGAAGATGGCCAACTGCGCCATCACGGACGGGTCGACATGGCCCGGTCGGGACTGGAAGGGTTCGGCCGCAGTTTGCGAAGGACGGATGAGATTGTCGTCGAGGCTACGGGCAACGCCATGGCGGTGGTGCGGGTTCTGTCGCCCTATGTCGGGCGGGTGATTGTCGCCAACCCGATGCAGGTGAAGGCGATCGCCCATGCCAGGATCAAGACCGACAAGATCGATGCCGGGGTTCTGGCGCAGCTCCATGCCAGCGGCTTTCTGCCGGAGGTCTGGGTTCCCGATGAGCGCACTGAGCGGCTTCGCCGCCTCGTCGCGCGGCGCAACCAGGTCGTGCGGCATCGCACGCGCGTGAAGAACGAGGTGCATGGCATCCTGCAGGCGCACCTCGTGCCGAAGTGCCCGCATGCCGATCTGTTCAACCGTCGGGGTCGCGCCTGGCTCGAGCGGCAGGTGCTTCCCGACGACGAGCGGGCCGCTATCGCTCGCCACATCCGCGAGATCGACCGCCTGGCCGAGGATCTGGCTGACCTTGATCGGGAGATCGCCCAGGAAGCGGTTGATGATGTGCAAGTCCGGCGGCTTCAGACGATCACCGGCGTGAACGCCATCGTCGCGAGTGGTATCATCGCCGCCGTCGGCGACATCTGGCGGTTCCGCGAACCGCAGAAGCTTGTGAGCTATTTCGCCATCAATCCTTGTGTGCGTCAATCCGGTCTTGGCTTGGCGCAATATGGCCGGATCAGCAAACATGGGCGTTCCCATGCCCGCGCCATGCTGGTCGAGGCCGCCTGGGCGGCGGCGAAGGCGCCCGGACCGCTCAGAGCTTTCTTCCTGCGCATACGCAACAAGCGCGGCCATCAGGTCACAGCCGTGGCGCTCGCCCGCAAGCTCGCCGTGTTGATCTGGCATCTGCTGACAAAGGAGCAGGACTACTTCTGGGCTCATCCGGCGCTGGTGGCGGCAAAGCAGAGGCAGCTCGCTCTCAAGGCTGCGCGCCAGGCGAGCGCGGTGTCGGTCGCCGCGTTTCGGCTTACGCCTACAACGTGAAGGAGTTGCGAAACAGCGAGAAAGCCTCGGCCGAGAACGCCGAACGTGCCTACGAGCTGATGGTTCGGCATTGGCGGTCACGAGGGCCGAAGCGGCGCACGGACGCCACAAACGAGGAACGACTATAACGGCTGCGTGGCGGCACTCTCATCCTCTCGCACCACTCTTTGCCACGTGGTCGTCCGTGCCGGACAAATATAGCACAAGGAAATGTGGCGGCACGACCGACGCCTCGGTCCGCTCCAGAATGGCGCCCTGCTCGACGCCGTCAAGGCGTGGCCTGGAAACCTCGCAGCCGGCCGTGGCGCCAATCGCACCGGCCAGCCTTGACTGCGTCTCGACACGCTCGCACGGGAAATCCTGTAGGCGGGGGCGAAAAAACAGCTCACCTGAAGCCGAACAAAGAAACGCACAGGAGAGCCGAAATCACGCTTGTCGATGTCATCCGTCGAGTGCAGCTTGGCGCGATGTTCCTTCGGGAAGGTCATGTAGGCCAGCACGTCGGGCTCGGCGTCGTCCATGATTGTCGCCAGCTTCGGCACCTTCGGCCATCGCCTGGCCGGCGGCGGTGCGGCCACCGATGGAGCCAGCGCCGTCGATCACCTTGACCTCCCAACCGATCGCCTTTGCCGCTTCCTCCACGCCGGTGGTGACACCCAGAATGCCTCCGTTCTTGAGATCGCCGGCGAGCACGACGATCGTCTTGCCCGGCTGGGCCTTCGGACCGCTGGTCGGGTCTGGCGAGGACAGCAAGTTCGGCCTGCATCCGAACGCACTGCTGCCCTTCGTGGAGACTCTCGATCAGCTTCCACGTCTCCGGCCATGCGGGTTGATGACACTTGCGCTGTTTTCCTCCGACACGGCCAAGGTGCGGCCTTGCTTCATTCTGCTGCGCCGGCTGCGGGACAAGCCGTGAAGTACAACGCCGCGCTGACCGGGCTCTCCATGGGCATGACCGGAGACTTCGACCATCGAGGAAGGCGCCACTGTCGTGCGCGTCGGTCAGGCTATCTTCGGCAAGCGGCCGACGCCTGACGGCCTCTACTGGCCCAGTTTCGCCCCCACGGATCGAGGAATTGAACCATGATTTTTCGCAAACCGCCTGTCTGCTTTTCCGATCACCCCCGCCGATCGTTCCGGCCGGGTCGAGATTTACGCGGCAGGGAAACTGGTCAGCCGCCTGGTCGCGGCTGAGGTCGCCTCGTCGGGCCTGCCAGCCCACGCAATCACGCGACGCAAGCGGCCTTTCTGATCGTACTGCGTAAGCTTATGGCCAGTTGGGCGGATTTCGACATCGCCGCCGCGCATTACTCCTATGGCTACAACCTGCTTTGCATTGCGCATCAGGGCAAGCTGGTCTCAAATTCGATCTTCGGGGCATAGCACTCCGCCGATGTCCAGGGTGTGTTCGCCGTCCGCTCAATCGCGTGATGGATGTCGCCGCACTCGGTGTGCTCGTGAGCAAGACCTAGGCTTGCCGACCATCGCAAAGCTCGCCGGTTGGTAAAGGAGACGATATGATCGTAGTTTAGAGCTATGCTCAGATTGGAGCAGATGCGCGATCATTGGCCCGAAGGAGCCCTTCGGTAGGCAAATGGTCAAACGCCAGAAGCAACCTCAACGCGAAAGTTGCCAGGGCATAGAGGCCGCGCCAGCGGACCGCCCCCTTCCGGTTCTATCGCACATTGAGGCGCGACGGATTGTGCGAACTGTTCGCCGCTCGCAATTGCGAGAGATCGTTCCATTGTCGGACACGACCATTTATGAAATGGAACAACGAGGCGAGTTCCCCCGACGGTTCAATCTTACCCCCCGCTGCGTCGTTTGGGACCTGGGAGAAGTCGAAGCGTGGATTCAGGAACGGCGGAACGCGTCCTCTGCTGGTTCGCTCGAACTGGCCCCGGGACCAGACGTGCGGTCGCGGAAGACGAGACCCGTCAAATGGGATCGAGGATGACGGCCGCCCCGGAAATCGGCTGCAGTGTGGGTGCGTGTTTATTGCCAGCCGCCCACGCTTCAATCATGTCGGCCCATTCCTGCAGCATGTGGCGCCGCTGCGGTTCGTATTCCGCCTTGTTATAGACGCCGCGGGAGGAGCGACTGTCTTCGTGGGCAAGGCATTTTTCGATCCAGTCGCGATTGAATCCGATCTCGTTTAGGAGCGTGGAGCCGGTCCGACGTAAATCGTGCACCGTAAAGGGAGCAAGCGGCAGGTCTTGTTTTTTTGCGCAGTCCACAATCGCCATGGTAATCCGATTGAAAGTCGCGCGCGACATAGGCTCATCGGCGTCATAGCGAGATGGAAGCACGTATCGAGAGTTCGCAGCGCAAGTCTTGAGCGCAATCATAATGTCGAGGGACTGGCGGGACAGGTAGACGTTGTGGGGCTTCTTCCGCTTCATTCGCTCTTTGGGAATGCTCCATACCGCGTTCTCGAAGTCTACCTCATCCCACGTCGCGCCCAGAAGCTCACTTTTCCGAACCATCGTGAGCAGGATCAGCTTTAGGCCCAGCCGAATGGTTGGCAAAGTCGGCACACTTTCCAACTCCTTCAGCATGATTCGAATTTCTGCGGGTGACAACGCCCGGTCTTTCGCCTCGAACGTGGCTATCGACGCCGGTCCTACCTCGTCCGCCGGATTGGCGATCCTCTCGCCGTGCAGAATGGCATAACCATAGACCTGTTTAACAATATCCCGGACATGAATGGCCGTTGCTGGTGCGCCACGGTCCCTGACTTTTGCGCAGAGCGCCCGCAAGTCGTCCGACGTGATTTCTGTCAGGAGTCTTTTATCCCAAATCGGCAAGATGTCTCGATCGAAGACGGCTTTGCGCATCGAGCGCGTGCTGTCCGCCATCTTCGCCTCTTTAAACCATACTCTGCCGGCATCGCCGAACGTAGCCGTCGCAGACAGGCGCCGCTTGTCACGCTGCTTTTCCTGGGCAGGCGATTTTCCGGTTGCCACCATTTTTCGTGCGGCAAGACAGCGGTCACGCGCCTCTGCTAGCGAAATGCCTCCCTCACCATAGCGGCCCAGCGTCACCGTCTCTCGCCGACCATTCACTCGGTAGTCGTATCGGAACGATATTCGCCCTGTGGGAGCCACGGTCGCGTACATACCGTCACGATCAGCAACCTTGTATATTTTATCTTTTGATTTCAGCTTCTTAAGTGCGATGTCTGTGAGCATAGGAGGAGACGAACTGGCGTAACTAGGATTGTGAAATGCCTAACTTTACCGTCACTGGTTTTACCGTCAAGGCTATGTGAGAGCCCATTGGATTCAATGCCTTGCCTCGAGAGATGCCAACAGGCTTGAGTCCGGCCGCAGTGACGGTATCAGTCTGCAGCAACGATGACGCGAAAAGGAATGCCGTCAGATCTACCGCCAAATAATTCCGCTTAGGGGCGATAGTCAGCGATAGACATAGAGACGAAAGCAGATCAAACTCATAGGCTTAATGAAGCTTCCTCGATAGTCGCCGAATGCTGGCGAACGACCGAGCTTTATTCCCACTCGATTGTTCCAGGCGGCTTCGACGTCACGTCGTAGACGACGCGGTTGATGCCGCGGACTTCGTTGATGATGCGGGTGGCAGCAGCCCCCAGGAAGGCCATGTCGTAGTGGTAGAAATCCGCCGTCATGCCGTCGACCGAGGTGACGGCGCGCAGCGCGCAGACGAACTCGTAGGTGCGGCCGTCGCCCATCACGCCGACCGTCTGCACCGGCAGCAGCACGGCGAATGCCTGCCAGATGGCATCGTAGAGGCCGGCCTTGCGGATCTCGTCGAGATAGATGGCGTCGGCTTCGCGCAGGATCTCCAGCTTTTCGCGGGTGATGCCGCCGGGGCAGCGGATGGCAAGACCCGGGCCGGGGAATGGATGGCGGCCGATGAAACTCTCGGGCAGGCCAAGCTCCTTGCCCAGCGCCCTGACCTCGTCCTTGAACAGCTCGCGCAGCGGCTCGACCAGCTGCATGTTCATGCGCGCCGGCAGGCCGCCGACATTGTGGTGCGACTTGATCGTCACCGACGGGCCGCCGGTGAAGGAGACACTTTCGATCACGTCGGGGTAGAGCGTGCCTTGCGCCAGGAATTCGGCGCCGCCGAGTTTCTTGGCCTCTTCCTCGAACACCTCGATGAACAGCCGGCCTATGGTCTTGCGTTTTTTCTCCGGATCCGACTCGCCCTCGAGGGCGTCGATGAAACGGTCCGACGCGTTGACCAGAATGAGCGGCAAATTGTAGTGCTCACGGAACATCGCCACCACGCCCGCGGCCTCGTCCTTGCGCATCAGGCCGTGGTCGACAAGGATGCAGGTCAGTTGGTCGCCGACCGCTTCGTGGATCAACAGCGCGGCAACGGAGGAATCGACGCCGCCCGACAGCGCGCAGATGACCTTGCCCTTGCCGACCTGCTTGCGGATCGCCTCGACCGCGTGCTCGCGGTAGGCGCGCATGGTCCAGTCGCCCTCGATGCCGGCGATGTTGTGGACGAAGTTCCTGAGCAGCCGGGCACCGTCGGGCGTATGCACCACCTCGGGGTGGAACATGATGCCGTACATCTTGCGCTCGATGTTGCCGAAGATGGCGAAGGGCGAGCCCTCCGATTTGCCGAACACCTCGAAGCCGTCGGGCAAGGAGATGACGCGGTCGCCATGGCTCATCCACACCTGGTGGCGCTGGCCGGGCGCCCACAGGCCCTCGAACAGCGGGCTGTCCTTCTGGATCTCGACGAAGGCGCGGCCGAATTCGCGATGGTCGGAGCTTTCGGCGACGCCGCCCATCTGCACGCACATGGCCATCTGGCCGTAACAGATGCCGAGCACCGGCACGCCGGCGTCGAAGACGATCTGCGGCGCGCGCGGACTGCCTATATCGCCGGTCGAAGCCGGGCCGCCGGACAGGATCACGGCTTTCGGATTGATGCGCTTGAATGCCGCTTCGGCCGACTGGAACGGCACGATCTCGGAAAACACGCCGGCCTCGCGGATGCGGCGGGCGATGAGCTGGGTGAACTGGCTGCCGAAATCGACAATCAGGACGGTGTCGGGATGATTGGCTGTTTTCATGGCGAGCGTTTAGAGAAAGAAACGAGTCGACGCAATGGGTTGCGAGTTTCAGAGCGGTCTGGCGTCTTCATGCGGCGAATCTTTCAGAAGCGTGCCCGAACCGATGGCCTGTTCGAGCCGCATGACGGCCTCCGCCAGCTTCTCATCGATGACTTCAAGATATTCGGTCCAGTCGCCGACATGCCTGAGATCCGCCGCCCCGTCGGAAATGCCGCGCAGCCCGATCAGCGGAATGTCGAACAACTGGCAGGCGCGCAGGCAGGCGAAGGTCTCCATGTCGACCATGTCGGCGTTGACAGCATCATAGGCCGCACCGGTGATGATCGCGCCGCCGGTCGATAGCGTCGCCTGCTTGATATCAGGTATCTTGAAGGGCAATGGCACGGTCACCGGCAGGTCGAGGAAGGGTGTGGCACCCTTCTCGAAGCCGAGCGGCGAAGCGTCGATGTCACGGTAGCTGACCGAAACCGCCTGGTAGATTCCCGTCTGCTCCAGCGTCCGGCTGCCGGCTGAGCCGAGCGACACGACGAGGTCGGGCAGGGTTTTTTGCGACTTCAGCCAGGAGAGTTCAGCGCCTAGCCTGACGCCGGCCTCGACCGGACCGACACCTGTCATCAATGGCGTGAACAGCTGCTTGAGATGCGGACCGTATTCGGCCTGCGCCGCCATGACGAAGAGGACGTCCTTGCCCGACAGGCGGCGAATTTTATCGGTCATGATGATTTGCTCCTCTCCGCCCGATCACCTGCTTATCTGCGCCGCCGCTCGCCGGGACCCGCTGCCTCCGGCAGCTCCCGGCGTCCGTGGCCTTTCATCGTGCCACCGGCACGATGAATTCGCCTGCGGCGAACCGGCCACTCACCCTTCTATGCCATCACGCCCGACCACCGTCATCATCGTTCCGGTCATGGTGGCGATCAGCTTGGCCTCGCCGTCGGCGGCAAAGGCGTAGGCCTGGCCGTCGGCAACGATGATGGTGCGGCCTGGCTTGGTCACCGAGCCGCGGAACAGGAAGCGCTCGCCCCTGCCCGGCGCCAGCAGGTTGACCTTGAACTCGATGGTCAGCACGCCGGAATTTTCCGGCATCAGCGAAAAGGCGGCATAGCCGCAGGCCGAGTCCAGCGCCGTCGAAATGACGCCGGCATGGAGGAAGCCGTGCTGTTGGGTGAGTGCCGCCGAATAGGGCATCTCGATCTCGATGATGCCGGGCGTCACCAGCGTCAGTTCGGCGCCGATCGTGGCCATCGCCTTCTGGCGCGCGAAGGAGGTCCTGACGCGATCCTCATAGTCCGGGGCGGGTACGATCTTTGCTGCCATGGCCGCTGCCTTCCTTTATGCGGATAAGCTTATTGCAGAGGCATGGACGGCAGGCAAATGCTTTTGCTGCACTGCACAATCGGCCTGGCCTGCCGGCTGGCGCCACGCATCCGTCAGGAATTGGCGACATTCGATCGGATTCAGGCCGACCTGCGCAATGCACAGAAGTAAAACCCGTCGGTGCCGCTCAGCGCCGGCGACAGCGAGATGTCGCCTTTGGCGCCGATGCGCGCGGCTGCCGGATGGCCGGGAAAACGGCTGTCCCAGAGCTGGCGGTGGTCGACGGGAACAAAGCCGCTGTTACGGTCCCGAAAGGCCGCGATCTGCTCGCCATTCTCCTCATCAAACACCGAGCAGGTGATGTAGACCAGCAGGCCGCCCGGTTTGACATAGGCTTTGGCCGCATCGAGGATCGCCGACTGTTCGCCCTTGCGGGTATCGAGCTGCCTCTGCGTCAGCCGCCATTTGGCGTCGGGGCGGCGCCGCCACGTGCCGCTGCCGGTGCAGGGCGCGTCGACCAGCACGATGTCCATGTGGTTGCCGAGCGGCGCGAGTTCCGTGGGCTTGGTGACCACCTGCACATTGCGGTTTTCCGAACGACGGATGCGGTCGAAGATCGGCGCCAGCCGTGCTTTCTCCGCATCGTGGGCAAAGATCTGGCCACGATTTTCCATCGAAGCCGACAGTGCCAGCGTCTTGCCGCCGGCGCCGGCGCAGAAATCCAGCACCTGCATGCCGGCTTCGGCCCCGGCAAGGGCGGCCGCGATCTGCGAGCCTTCGTCCTGGACCTCGAACCAGCCCTTCTGGAAGGCCGGTTCGGCCTGCACATTCGGGTGCCGGCCATCGCCGTCGATCGGCGGAATGCGGATGCCGTGCGGGGCGATTGCCGCGGGTTTCGCGCCGGTTCCCGTCAGTTCGGCCAGCACCTTGTCGCGGTTGGCCTGCAAGGTGTTGACCCTGAGGTCGAGCGGCGGGCGCGTTGCCAGCGCGGCGCCCTCGTCGGCCCAGCTCGAGCCGAAGGCTCGCTCGAAAAGCGGCGCGCACCAGTCGGGAACATCCGCCCGCACCGCGTCCGGCGCATCGGCGAGCCGACCGTCGGCGATGGCCTGAAGCTCGGCGGCGGTCAGCAGCGGCGGTGCGAACTTGTCACCATCCAGCGCCTCGTTGAGCGACTGGGCCGTCTGCCCCCATTCGAGCAGCAGGGCGCCGAAGCCAATGGCGCGCGGCGTGTCCTGCCCCAGCAGCCAGCCCGCGGAACGCTTGTGGCGCAAGGCGTCATAGACGATGTTGCCGATGGCCGCACGGTCGCCGCCGCCGGCGAAGCGATGCGACAGGCCCCAATCCTTCAGCGCGTCGGCCACCGGCCGGTGGCGCCGGCCGATGTCTTCCAGCACTTCGATGGCCGCAGCCAGCCTTCCGCCCAGTCGCATTGTCTTGTTCCGTCACGCAGAAAATTATTCCGGCCCTGCTCTAGAGCGCGCAACCGGCGCGCACAAGCAGGTCGGCCGGCACAACCGCTCTGCTTTCCAACTTTTCTGGTTGCGAATACTCTTCCGATTGTGATTCGCGGCGCGAAAAGGTGAACCGGCGGATCGACACGAGGAGAGGGCAATGAAGACTTATCTGGCGGAAGTTCTAGGCACATTTCTATTGGTGTTCATCGGTACGGCTTCTGTGGTGACGGGCGGCTTCGGCGGCGCGCTGCCGCTTGGCCAGGAAGGCATCGGTCTGGCGTTCGGCATCGGCCTCATCGCCGCGGCCTATGCGATCGGCCCCATTTCGGGCGCGCATCTCAACCCCGCGGTGACGCTCGGCGTCTTCCTTGCCGGCCGGCTGCCGGCCAAGGACGTCATCCCCTACTGGATCGCGCAGGTCATCGGCGGCGTCCTTGCTTCACTGGCGTTGTGGATCATCGTCTCCGGCCAGGTTGGCGGACACACCACCGGTTTCGGCGCCAATGGCTGGGATGTGACGAAATGGGGTGTCAGTTCGGCCTTCCTGTGGGAAGTGATCGGCACCTTCACCTTCGTCACCGTGATCCTTGGCGTCACGGCCGAAAAGCACTCGACGGCGTTCGCCGGACTGGTCATCGGCCTGACGCTGGCAGGGCTGCACTTCGCCATCATCCCGGTGACCGGCACGTCGCTCAACCCGGCCCGCTCGATCGGTCCGGCGCTGTTTTCGGGAACTGCGGCGATCGGCCAGCTCTGGCTGTTCATCGTGGCACCGTTGATCGGCGGCGCCATTGCCGGCGTCGTCGCCAAGGCGCGCATCTTCGAGAAGGACTGAGCTCTTTGGAAGGCTGAATATGCGAAGGCGCGGGCCATGGCCCGCGCTTTTTTTGTGATCTTCTCTTGGGTGGATTCTCTTTGCCGTCAAAGCACCCGCGACAGGAACTCGCGGGTTCGGGGCGATACCGGATTGGCAATCATCTCGCGCGGAGCGCCGCGTTCGATGATCACACCGCCATCCATGAAAACCAGCTGATCGCCGATCTCGCGGGCGAAGCCTACCTCGTGGGTGACCACGACCATCGTCATGCCGCTTTCGGCCAGATCGCGCATGACCTGCAGCACCTCGCCAACGAGTTCGGGGTCGAGCGCCGATGTCGGCTCATCGAAGAGCAGGACTTTCGGCTTCATCGCCATCGCGCGCGCGATGGCGACACGCTGCTGCTGGCCGCCGGACAGTTCCCTCGGATACCGGTCGACCTTGTCCAGGAGACCGACGCGCCGAAGCAGAATCTCCGCTTCGGCCTTTGCCTCGTCCGGGGGGATGCGCCGAACCTGCGTCGGCGCCTCAATCAAATTCTCCATCACGGTCATGTGGGAGAACAGGTTGAACGACTGAAACAGCATGCCGGTCTCGGCGCGCCGCCGGCAAAGCAGGTCGTCCTTGACCTCGTAGAGCTTGTCGTCCCTAAGGTCGTAGCCGACGAACTGACTGTCGACGAGCAGGATGCCGGCGCTGAGCTTCTCGAGATGGTTGATGCAGCGCAGGAATGTGCTCTTGCCGGAACCCGAAGGGCCGATGATGCAGGCGACCGATCCGACGGGTACGTCGAGATCGACACCCTTGAGAACCTCGAGCGGACCATAGGATTTGCGCACGCCGCGCGCGAAAACCATGGAGTCGGCTGGGACGCCGAAGCGGGCGCGATTTTCGTCCTTCACGTCGCTCATCGGGAAATGCCACGCAGGCTGATGATGTTGCGCAGGAAGCGCATCGTCACGGCATCGCGGCGCGTATCGCTGCGACCGAAATGTCGCTCGAGGAAATGCTGTCCCACCGACATGATGCTGACTACCGCGAGATACCAGAAGGCGACCACGATCAGAAGCGGGATCGTCTCGAAGGTGCGCGCATAGATGCTCTGCGCCGAATAGAACAGGTCGTCGACGGCGATGAATGTCACCAGCGACGTCATCTTCAGGAGGTTAATGGCCTCATTGCCGGTTGGCGGCAGTACGAAGCGCATCGCCTGCGGCAGCGTGATGCGCTTCAGGATCATGCGGTACGGCATGCCAAGCGCGCTCGCCGCCTCAGCCTGGCCCGACGGCACCGACTTGATGCCGGCCCGGATGATCTCGGCCATGTAGCCCGCCTCGCACAGGGAAAGGGCGACGACGGCAGAGAAGAACGGAGTCATGAAATCATTGGTGCGCACGGAAAACAGCGTGCCGACAAAGGGGATGGTCAACGAGACTTCGCGCACCAGCAGCGACAGGTTGAACCAGAAGATCAGCTGTATCAGGGCCGGTACGCCACGGAAAAACCAGACGTACAGACCCGCGAAGGCACGCAGCACCGGGCTTGGCGACACGCGCATGATGGCGATGACCGTGCCGACAACGATCGCCAATATCATGATCACCGCGGTGAGCATCAAGGTGTTGCCAAGGCCGCGCATGACAGAGGGATGCAGGAGGTAACTCACCACCGTAGGCCAGGCAAAGGCAGGGTTGCTGGCGAAGGCCCGGATGATCAGGAATGCCACCAGCAGGGCCAGCGCCGTGCCGACCCAGATGCCGTAGCGGCGCTGCGGCATGACGGTCAGGCGCGAAACCGCCTCGGCGACGCCCGGCTCGATGCGTATCTCGTTTGGGTGGGCCGCGCCCATCGCTGCTTCTCCTGGTCTTGATCCGGAAGCGGCGCCCGGCACGAGACCGGACGCCGACAACCGCTATCGCATCAGCCCCAAATGATTTCGGAAAGCATGATCAAAGTTTTAGAACAAAGTGCGTCCGACTGGACAAAACTTTGTCAGTCGGCGCGCAACGCCTCCATGCTGCCGACGAAATAGGGCTCCTTGATCGCGTAGGCGCCCATGCCGTATTTGTCGAGAATAGCCTTGTAGGTGCCGTTCTTGAACAGCTCGGAGAGTGCGCCCACCATCATATCGGCGGTCTCCTTGTCGTCCTTGGCGATCGCCATGCCGAGCGGCGCGACTTCATAGAGGGTCGGCAGCACCACGAGCTGGCCCTTGCTGGTGACCTCGAAATAGCTCGAGGCGGTCGCATCGTCCATGCGGGCGTCGACGCGGTCGGACAGCACCGCCTGGACGATATCCGTCGACGAGTTGAAGACCGATTTTTCGATGGCTGCCTGGCCCTTGCCGGTGCAATCCGTGCTCAGCTTGTCGACCAGGAAATCCGATGCGCTGCCTGCCGAAACGCCGATCCGCTTGCCGCAGAGCGGGGTGTCGCCGCTGAAACTCGCCTTCTTGTCCGGCGACGTCGAAACAGCCAGGCCGGCCTTCAGGAACATGACGAAATCGACCTGCTTGAGCCGCTCCGGCGTGGCGGAGAAAGTCTCCCAAGCGACCTTGAAACGGCCGGCCGCCAGGCCCGGTATCATCGAGGGGAAAGGTGTGCGCGCCACGTCCAGCTTGGCGCCGACCAGCTTGGCCACCTCACCGGCCAGTTCTATGATAATCCCGGTCTGTTTGCCGTCGGCGTCGAGATACTCGAAAGGCGCATAGTCCAGCGTGTTGGCGACGGTCAGCATGCCGGTCTGCTGAACCTCGGCCGATTTCGTCACCTTGGCGGCGCCTGAAGGTCCGCTCCAGGCTATGGCAAGTGCGGCCAGCGCCAAACCTGCCATCTGTAAATGTGCTCTCATTTTCGTTCCCCTTTTTTGATTACAACGGTTCCTGCAGTCTGCTCTCCAATCAGGGCCTCGCGTCCTCATCGCCGCAGCCAAGCATTGATCCGTCTATGTACCGGCTGCTTCCGCAGCCTTTTTCTTGCGGTAATGGTAGTTCTTGTCGATGCGCTCCATCAGATAGTCGCCGTAGAGCACCGGCTCATATTTCGGCTGGCTACCGGCCGGCACGCAGACCGGCAGCGCCTCGATCGTTTCATCCATGGACGGGTCGAAGAAGAAGGGCTGGGAATAGCGCTCGCGCCCCGACCGGTTGATGACGCGATGCGGCGTCGAGACGAACTGGTCGTTCGACCAGCGCGCCAGGATGTCGCCGACATTCATCACGAAGGAGTCCGGGACCGGAGGCGCGGGAACCCATTCGCCCGCCTTGTTCTTGACTTCCAGGCCGCCGACATTGTCCTGCGCCAGCAGTGTAATGAAGCCGTAATCGGTGTGAGGGGCCGAACCGAATAGCCCCTCCTCATGCGGCTGCGTCGGGTAGTGCAGCAACCGCAGGAAGGTTGTCGGCTGATCGAAATAACGGTCGAGACTGTCGGTCGGAAGTCCAAGCGAAAGAGCGATGGCGCCGACCATTTTGCGGGCCAGTGTGCTCATCTCATCGACATAGCGTTCAATCGTTGGCCTGAAGCCAGCAAGCGTTGCCTCGTCCGGCCACTGGTTGGGACCCTGCAGCGGCTTGTCGGCCAATGTCCTGGGGTCGTCGGCCTCGACCTCGTGCATGAAGAAGATCGATTCGCTCTGGTTCGGCTTGCTTACTGTCGCCACCGACGACGTCACGATCGTCGAGCCGGCAAAGGGCAGGTAGCCGCGGAAATTCCTGTCGATCTTCAGCGCCAGTTTCTGCTCCTCGGGCAGAGCGAAGAAGCGCTTGCTGGCTTCGCGAACCGCTTCGACGTCGGCACGCGGGATCGGATGCCCGACGACATAGAGGAAGCCGATCGTCTCGAGATGGCGGCGCAGTGTCGCCGCCGTCGCGGCGATCGCTTCCTGGTCATCGCCATAGAGCGCCGACACATCGATGATCGGAATTTCGGAAAAGTCGCCGCGTGCGTCCATTCGAACACCTTCTCTTGAACATAAGATACAGTACTGTATTTCTACACATCCAAATCGCCTCAGCAATAGGCTTTCGAGCGCAACGGGAAAAACGCGGCACAATGGCACCACGCAAGATAATCATCGACACCGACCCAGGTCAGGATGACGCGTTCGCGATCCTTTTCGCGCTAGGCTCGCCAGCCGAACTCGAGGTAGTCGGCATCACGACAGTCGGCGGCAACGTGCCGCTTGCCCTAACGTCGAAGAATGCGCTCAAGGTCGTGGAACTTGCCGGACGACCCGATGTGCCGGTCTATGCCGGCTGCCCGGCGCCGATGGTGCGCAAGCTGATCACGGCCGAGTATGTTCACGGCGAAACGGGCCTCGACGGCGCCGATCTGCCCGAACCCGTCACACCGCTGCAGAGCGAGCACGCAGTCAATTACCTGGTGCGCACGATCATGGATGCGCCGGAAGGCGCGTTGACCGTCTGCACGCTCGGGCCGATGACCAACCTGGCCATGGCCATGACCATGGAACCGAAAATCGTCCCTCGGCTGCGCGAAGTCGTGCTGATGGGCGGGGGCTTTTTTCAAGGCGGCAATGCCACGCCTGCCGCGGAGTTCAACATCTTTGTCGATCCGCATGCCGCGCACAAAGTGTTCGACAGCGGCGTCCCGGTGACGATGGCCGGCATCGACTGCACCTACACTGCCCTGATGACGCCTGAATGGCTCGACGCCCTGCGCGCCACCGGCAGTCGCGCGGCGATCGAGGCCGCCAACATGGCCGACTTCTATCGCCAATACGGCACCCACAAATTCGCGACGGCGGCGCGTCCCATCCACGATGCGTGCGTCACCGGTTACCTTCTGGCCCCGGGGATCTACGAGCAGCGCCAGTGCGCCGTGACGGTCGATATCGTCTCGCCCGAAACCATAGGCATGACCGTCGTCGACTGGTGGCACGTCACCGGCCGCCGCAAGAACTGCAATGTCCTGCGCCGGATCGATCCGGCGCCGTTCTTCACGCTGATGCTGGAGCGGATCAGTGCACTGCCCTGAAAATGCGTATCCGGCGATAGACGGTGACACGGAGAATTGCGAAGCAGTCACGGGGCGGTTCGATAGGCGAATCGGCCATGCGCGTTGCGCGCGGCGACGAAGGTCTCGAATTTCATGAACGGGAAAGGCGTGCTGGCGAAAACGAAACGACCGCCTCGACCGGCGGTGCGATCAAAAGCGGCGCGGCAGACGCTCAGCCGTGAGGCCTGGATTGCGGCGGCGCGCAAGGTGCTGGAAAAGCGCGGCATCGGCGAGGTCAAGATCGACCGCCTGGCGCAGCAGTTGAAGGTCACGCGGGGCAGCTTCTATTTCCATTTTGCCAGCCTGGCGGACCTTCGCGGCGGCCTCTTGCAGGAATGGCGAAACAGCAATTGCGCGCCGTTCTGGGCGATGCGCGAGATCCACGACATAGACGGCCTGCAGTTCTTCACCGACATCGTGCATGTCTGGGTGGATGAAGCCCCTTTCAGCCCGCTGCTTGACCTGGCTGTTCGCGATTGGTCACGGACATCGAAAAAGCTCGCTCAGGAAGTCAAGGACATCGACGATCTGCGCATCGCGCTGCTCATCCGGGCGTTCCGCGCCATGGGCTATTCGGAAGACGAGAGCATCGTGCGGGCGCGCATCACCTATTTCCACCAGATCGGCCAGTACGCACTGTCCTTCAAGGAAGACCCGGCCGTGCGCCGCCGCTACCAGCCACTGTTCGGAGAAGTGCTGCTCGGACCGCTCGTTCAAGAACCCGGCACGGCGCCGAAATCGACGGAGATGCGGGCCGATCGTCGTTAGGACCTCTGGCTGGAAACAGTCGTGCCATCTGGAACGGTCGGGCCGCGTTGTGGCGAGGAGCAGCACCTGTCGCAAAATCGCCATAGGCGGCAGTAAACTTCGAAGCCATTGTCCTTCAATCTCCGGAACCGTGCTAGAGAGCGCTACCGATTGAATAGCGCCTGCTGGTTCGAGGTCCCATTGACAAAACGGCTATCGGATTTCGACGTTGGCTTGCTGCTGACACTCGATGCGCTGTTGAAGCACCAGAACGTCACCCATGCGGCGTCGAGATTGAACATTACCCAATCGGCCTTGTCGGCCCGCCTGACGCGGCTGCGTCAATTGCTGAACGACCCTGGCACTTGAGCCCGAACTCGTCCGGCTGCTCGGTTGAGCGATTTCGTGAATACTGCTCATCTGTTCGACCCCGCCACAAGCAAACGTGTCTATCGCATTGCCGCAACGGACAATCCGGCAGCGATCCTGGCTCCGGACCTCATTCCGCGGTTCAAATCCCAAGCTCCCAACGCAAAGGTTGCCTTTACGGTGCCCGACAAGCCGAGGATCGTCGAGCACCTGGAGCAGGGCGACATCGATCTCTTCATCGGAGCCGCGGAAGACGTTCGAGTGGCCTGATCAGGCAGAAACTGTTCGAAGAGGAATTCGTCACCGCCCAGGGGCACGGCCATCCGCGCGGCAAGGGACCGATCACCCTGGACGAATTCTGTGCCCTCGACCATCTGCTCATTTCGACGATGCAGCGCCATGGCGGCGTGGACGCCCCACCGATGTTGGATGCCAATCGGGGTTTACAGCCGACGTCGGCCATTGCCCAGCCGCAGCGCGAGCCAGCCCTCAAGCGCCAACCTGAGCCAGAGTTCATGGTACAAATATAAGAAATATGTATGTAAGAAATACCACGATATGGACCGCGCCCGTCAAGAATGTTGTTCTTTCAGTACTAAAGCTCACATTGCATATGAAGAGCGCTAAAATCAAAAGCACTGTGTCAGTCGCTGGAAGTCCCAGGGTTAACCCTCTGCCCGTCAGCAGGCTGGCGGCTGCGACCGCCGGTATTGTCAAACCGATTGTGGCGCAAGCGGAACCCATCGCGACATTCAAACCGCGTTGCAGCTCATTGTTGAGTGAAGCGCGAACCGCCGAAATGGCCTCCGGCATCAACACCAGCCCGGCGATCATTGCCCCCACAATGCTGTCAGCCTGGGTCACCTGGTAGGCAACGAGCGTATCTTCGACGCTTGCCGCGACCTGCTCGGCGAGCATGACAATGCCGATCAGGCCGGCCATCAGCAACAGAGCGCTGGCAAAGACGCTTTCGTGCGGAGCAGTCCGCAGCGAAACGCCGTGGGCCTGCCCTTCGACAAAGTCTTCCCGGTGGCGGACGGTCTGCGCGAACACGAAGCTTGCATAAAGCAGCACCGAAAGCACGCTCACAAAGCCAAGTTGAGCTGCCGAAAATGTACCCGGCCCCGTAGCTTGTGTGTAGGTCGGCAGAATAAGCGTCATGATGGTCAGCGCGATCAGAACCGCCAAATATGCGCTGGTCCCTTGTCGAACAATTGCCTGCTTGCGATGGCGCCAGCCGCCAAGCGCAAGACACGTGCCGACGACGCCGGTAGATGCAATCATCACCGTTGAAAAGACGGACTCACGTGCAAGCGTAGGGTTGTTCTCACCATGCAGCATCATGGAAACGATGATCGACACCTCGATTGCCGTCACGGCAAAAGTCAGCACCAATGTGCCGTAGGGCTCTCCTACACGCCGAGCCACCGCCTCGGCGTGGTCGAGCACCACGAAAATGGTGGTGAACATGATCGCACTCGAAAGCGCTCCGACGAGTATCCTGACGCCCAGCGAACCTTCGTCCGCCGACAGCCCGCCTGCCCTGACGGCGACAGCCATCACCAAGGCGGCCAGCGGCATCGCATATGAAGTCACCGAACGTCCGAAACCGCTCATGCAAGCCCCTGCGCGCTGCTGCGAACCGTGGCTGCATTCGCGCACCGACAGATCGAAGCGTTCACCCGTTCACGCCGTCTTCTGCGCCACCAAGCCCAGCTCCTCCACCATCGCCTCGCGCATCAAGAACTTCTGCGGCTTGCCGGTCACCGTCATCGGCAATTCGGTGCGGAAGCGGATGTGGCGGGGGATCTTGTAATGGGCGATCTGGCCGGCGCAGAAGTTTCTGACCTCCTGCTCGGTGGCGATCTGGCCGGGCTTGAGCACGATCCAGGCGCACAGCTCCTCGCCATATTTGGCGTCGGGAATGCCGAACACCTGCACCTCCTTGACCTTTGGATGGCGGTAGAGGAATTCCTCGACCTCCCTGGGATAGACGTTCTCGCCGCCGCGGATGACCATGTCCTTGACCCGGCCGACGATGTTGCAATAGCCCTCGGCGTCGATGGTGGCGAGGTCGCCGGTGTGCATCCAGCCGTCGGCGTCGATCGCCTCGCGGGTCTTGTCGTCGTCGTCCCAGTAACCCTTCATCACCGAATAGCCGCGCGTGCAAAGCTCGCCCGGTACGCCGACCGCAACTGTAGCGCCATCGGCATCGACCGCCTTGACCTCGACATGGGGGTGGATGCGCCCGACGGTCGAGACGCGCTTTTCCAGGGGGTCGTCGACGCCGCTCTGGAACGACACCGGGCTGGTCTCGGTCATGCCGTAGGCGATGGTCACCTGTTCCATATGCATCAGCGACACCACCTTTTTCATCACCTCGATCGGGCATGGCGAACCGGCCATGATGCCGGTGCGCAGGCTGGAGAGATCGAAGGCGGAAAAATCCGGATGATCCAGCAGAGCAACGAACATGGTCGGTACGCCATAGAGCCCGGTGCAGCGTTCCTGAGCCACAGCCTTCAGCGTGGCGCCGGCGTCGAACCCTTCTCCCGGGAAAACCATGGTGGCGCCTTTCGAGACGCAACCCATCGTGCCCATCGACATGCCGAAGCAGTGGTAGAGCGGCACCGGTATGCAGAGCCGGTCGTCGGCGGTCAGCTTGATCGCCGAAGTGACGAAATTGCCGTTGTTGACGATGTTGCCGTGGGTCAGCGTCGCGCCCTTGGGGGCTCCCGTGGTGCCTGAGGTGAACTGGATGTTGATGGCTTCGCCCGGCTTCAGCTTCTCCGAGATGCGGTCGAGGCTGTCATGCTCGTCACGCCCGGCCATGGCCAGCACATCACCGAAATTGAACATGCCGGGCGAGTTCTCGTCACCCATGCGTATGACGATCTTCAACGCCGGCAGTTTTTGTGCCTTGAGCTTGCCCGGCGTGGCCTTGGCAATCTCGGGTGCCAGCGTCTCGATCATGCCGAGATAATCTGACGTCTTGAACCTGGCAGCGGTGACCAGCGCCTTGCAGCCGACCTTGTTCAGCGCATAGTCGAGCTCGGTCAACCGGTAGGCCGGGTTGATGTTGACCAGGATCAGGCCGATGCGGGCGGTGGCGAACTGCGTCACCAGCCATTCCCAGCGGTTGGGCGACCAGATGCCGACGCGATCGCCTTTTGCCAGGCCCAGTGCCAGGAAGCCGGCGGCCAGCGCATCCACCGTGTCCGAAAGTTCACTCCAGGTGAAGCGCTTGTCCTGGTCGACGAAGACGGCGGCGTCGAGCGTGCCGTATTTGCTGACCGTGTCGGAAAACAGCGCGGGGATGGTCTTGTCGAGCAGCGGCACGCTGCGTTCGCCAGAGACATGCGCCCTACCATCGACGGGTGCGACGAAGACACCGCCCGCTCGCGCTCCGCGTCCGCGCAGATTGCTGGCATTCTTCAGCTCGTCGAGATTGACCGGCATCGCTCTCTCCTCCCGGGATTGGCCGAGCCTATCAGCCTGAGGGGGTGGTGAAAATCCCGCCGATAGTCGTGGCAGGGCAACGATCCGTCCCACGACGCTTCGGGGCCTCCGTTGGTTGATGAACATCAAACGCAAAAACCCGCCTGGGCGGCGGTCACTGGCGCAAATCAGCACCATGGGCAAAAATGTAGCGTAGCTGCCCTCACCAGTCAAGGAAATAATTCCTATACAGGAAAACCCCGGCGCAAGGCTACCGACACCGCGGGACGGCCGCCGTCAGGGTTTTCAAGCAGGGTTCGGAGCCCTGAGGGGCAGCGGGCGAAGGCCCGCCGCTATCCGACCGCAGCCGCCATCTTCGCCGCGATGTCGCGCAGGACCGCTTCATCGGCCGCCGCCCGTGTCTTCCTGGACGCCACGAGACAAGCCTGCGAGCGCAGGACGAGGCCATCGCCCAGCACCTTGAGATGATTGGCGCGCAGCGTCGAGCCGGTGGTTGTGATGTCGACGATGACATCGGCCAGACCCGCCGCCGGCGCACCTTCGGTGGCCCCCAGGCTCTCGACGATGCGGTAGACCTGGATGCCATGCTTCTGCGAGAAGAATTGCTGGGTCAGCCGCCAGTATTTGGTGGCGATGCGCAACCGCCGGCCATGGCGCTGGCGGAAATCGGCAGCGACGTCGTCGAGGTCGGCCATGCTGTCGACGTCGAGCCAGATGTCCGGCACGGCAACCACCACATCGGCATTGCCGAAGCCGAGACGGGCGACGATTTCGGCGCGGCTCTCCCAGTCGGAGAGGTTTTCACGCACCAGGTCCTCGCCGGTGATGCCGAGATCGACTGCGCCCTGGCCGATCTCGCCTGATATCTCGGAAGCCGACAGGAACACCACTTCGACATCGTCCAGGCCCTCGACGCGGGCGTGGTATTTGCGCTCGTCGCCGGGCAGGCTGACGGCTAACCCGGCTTTGGCCAGCACGTCCAGCGCCTGCTCTTTCAGGCGGCCTTTGGATGGGATCGCCAGCGTGATCATGGCGCCGTCTCCCGCAACGCCTCGATGCGGTCGAGCCAGACCGAAAAGCCGACGCCGGGGATAGGCGTCTTGGCGCCAAGCAAGGTCAGCAGCCGGTCATAGCGGCCGCCGCCGACCAGCGGCCGGTCGCCATTGTCGGCCGCGATTTCGAAAACCAGGCCGGTGTAGTAGTCGAGCGGGCGGCCGAAGGCGGCGTCGTAGCGGATTTTATCGGCCGGCAAGCCATGCGCTTCGATCGCCTTGGCGCGGGCAGCGAACTTTTCCAGCGCGACATCGAGCGACAGACCGGCGCCGGTGGCGAAGGTCTCCAGCGCCTCGGCCGCGCGATCTAGCGGAACGTCGATCGCCAGAAAATCCTTCAGCGCGGAAAACGCCTCGCTCGACAGCCGAACGCTGCGCAATTCGGCTTTCTCGATCAGCCGCCGGGCAATGTCGGATGGCGAGCGTCCGGCGGACGCCGACAGGCCGGCCTCTTCCATGCCGCTGGCGATATGGGCGGAAAGACCGTCCAGATCACCGTCGAGGACCAGAGCGGCGACCGGACCTGAGAGCTGGCTGTTGCGCGGCGGGTTGGCGAGATCGGCGAGTGCCGCCTCAAGCATCGGCGCCGAGCCGAACGCGCGGGCAAGACGCATGCGCCAGCCGCGCGGCAGGCCAAGGGCGGCCAGCACCGCCTCGAAAATGGTCTGGTCGCCAAGCGTGATCGCCAATGCCTGGCCAGGCAGCACCAGCGACAGCAGCGCATGCGCGTCGGCCACCGAGCGGGCATCCGCTTGCGCGGTATCGCGGTCGCCGAGATCCTCGATGCCGGCCTGGAAGAACTCGTTGCCGCCTTCGCGGCGCTGGCGAAACACCTCGCCCAGATAGGAATAACGGCGCGGCGTGCCGGCCTGCGAGCTGATGTGGTCGAGACAGACCGGGATGGTGAATTCCGGCCGCAGGCACAATGTCTGGCCGGTCTCGCTTTCGGTCAGGAAAATCCGGCGGCGCAGATCCTCGCCGGCCATGTCGAGGAACGGGTCGGCGGGTTGTAGTATGGCGACCTCGACCGCATGCGTGTTGCGCGTGGCGAAAAGGTTGGTGATGTCGGTGGAGATGGCGGGGGTGCGGGAGGTCAACTTGCTGACCTCAGTGCTGCACGACCCTCTGGTCCCAAACCAGAGGCGCCAACGCGGCCTCTACTTGCCACGCGCCCTCTCCTCAGCCTGCGCCGCCAATATCTTCCTTACCTCGGCGACCAGCTCGCCCTCCGCCACAGTCACCTGCGCCGGGCGCGCCGCGCGCCATTCGGCGTTGTCTGAGATTTCGGCAGACATGCGCGCGCCTTCGATCAAATCCTTGATCTGCAGCTCGCCCTTGGCGCGCTCGTCGCCGCCCTGGATGATGGCGACCGGACAGCCGCGGCGGTCGGCATATTTGAGCTGCGCCTTCATGCCGGCGCCGCCGAGATACATTTCGGAACGGATGCCGGCGGCGCGCAGCTCCGCCACCATCTTCTGGTAGCGGCCGAGGCTGTCGGTGTCCTTGTCCATCACCAGCACGACGACCGGCGCAATCACGTCCGAGGCATCGAGCTTGCCGAGGTTCTTCAGCGCGGTCATCAGCCTGGAAACGCCGATGGAAAAACCGGTTGCCGGCACCGGCTCGCCACGGAAGCGCGAGACGAGGCCATCATAGCGCCCGCCGCCACCGACCGAACCGAAGCGCACGATCTGGCCGTCTTCGTTGGGGATTTCGGCCAGAAGCTCGGCTTCGAAGACAGGGCCGGTGTAGTATTCGAGGCCGCGCACGACCGAGCGGTCCATGGCAATACGGTCCTCGCCATATCCGGCCGCCCTGACCAGCGTTTCAATCGTGGCGAGTTCGCCGACGCCTTCCTGGTAGATCGCGTTCGAACTGACCATGGAATCCTGGCCGGCCTGTATAGTCCTCGCAGTCGCGAGAAGAACCGCCTCGGCTTGCCCGTTGTTCAACCCGGCGCCCTTGGCGAAGTCGCCTTCGCCCTCCTTGCCGCCGTCCCAGCGGCCCGGGCCAAGCAAAAGCTTCACGCCTTCCGGCCCGAGCTTGTCGAGCTTGTCGATCGCACGCAACACCGTCAGCCGGCGGCCGGCATTCTCCTCGCCGCCAAGGCCGATCGCCTCCAGCACGCCATCCAGCACCTTGCGGTTGTTGACGCGGATGACGTAGTCGCCGCGCTTGATGCCCAGCGCTTCCATGACGTCGGCCATCATCATGGCCATTTCGGCGTCGGCGGCCACACCCGGCGTGCCGATCGTGTCGGCATCGAACTGCATGAACTGGCGGAAGCGGCCGGGGCCGGGCTTCTCGTTGCGGAACACCCAGCCTGAGCGATAGCTGCGGTAAGGTTTTGGCAGCCGCTCGTAATTCTCGGCGACATAACGCGCCGTCGGCGCGGTCAGGTCGTAGCGCAGCGACAGCCACTGGTCGTCGTCATCCTGGAAGGAGAACACGCCTTCGTTCGGCCGGTCCTGGTCGGGGAGGAATTTTCCGAGCGCATCGGTGTATTCGATCAGCGGCTGGTCTGCCGGTTCGAAGCCGTAAAGCTCATAGACCGAGCGGATCGTCGCCATCATCTTCTCGACGGCGCGGATGTCCTCGGCGCTGCGGTCGGCAAAGCCGCGCGGCAGTCGCGCTTTCGTCTTTTCCGATTTATCGGCCATGGGGTGTTTGCTCGGCGTTTTATGATGCTTGCAGGTCGGCAATGTTGCGATTTTCGCAACGCGGGTGTCCTAACCGAAGAGGTCGGATGCGGCAAGGGTCAGACCTCTGGCGCTGCCGATGAGAGAAGGCGACGCCGCACCTCCTTGAAACCAATCCGGACCGCAAATGAAACAATCCCGCCATGCGTGCGGCATCGTGCCGACACAATCGCCGCCGATAAAGCGCGGGAAATGAGGGGTTCGCGGCCATGACCAGCACAGCAAGAATCCATGCCATCGACAGCGATGCCGGATTGTCCGCACGCTTGCGCCCGGCCGACATCAACGTCCCGAAAATGGTCAGCCAGGCTGCCGGACCGTTCGAAGTACCCGCCGACACCGGCAAGGGACCATCCATGCGCGACGCGTTGATGACCGGCCTGCTGGTGATCTATCCGACCCTGGCCACGGTGGTGGCGATCGTCGCCGGCCTGGTGCTGGCCAGCGCCAACGGCACCTGAGCCTATTTCGGCCGCCTGAAAGCCTTCCGCTGCTTCTCGACCTCTTGGCGGCAGGCGCAGCCCTCGAGGTGGTCGTTGACCAGGCCCATGGCCTGCATGAAAGCGTAGACCGTGGTCGGGCCGACAAAGCTCCAGCCGCGCTTCTTCAGCTCCTTCGAGATCCGCACCGAGACGGCCGTTGTCGGGTTCGCGCGCAGATGGGCGAGGTCGACGATTTGCGGCCGCTCGTCCTTGCCGGGTTCGAACTTCCAGAACCAGGCGGCCAGTGAGCCGAATTCGTCCACCATTTCGCGGGCGCGCCTGGCGTTGTTGATGGTCGAGACGATCTTGCCGCGATGGCGGATGATGCCGGCATTGCCGAGCAGGCGCTCGACATCCTTGTCGGTGAAGCTTGCTACCTTGTCGAATTCGAAATTGGCGAAGGCTTCGCGAAAATTCTCCCGCTTGCGCAGTATGGTCAGCCACGACAGGCCCGACTGAAAGCCTTCCAGGCAGATCTTTTCGAACAGCCTGCGGTCGTCGGCCACAGGCCGGCCCCATTCATGATCGTGATAGTGCAGATAGTCGGGCAGATTGCCGTGCCAGAAGCAGCGCGCGACACCGTCGGGGCCGGCGAGCAGGCCGGTGTGTTCCTTGTCCATAGGCCAAAATCCGTTCGTTAACGCGCTTTGCGCGGCATTTACTGCGGCTTTACCAGATTCCTGAACCCGGCGGTAACCACACCAAAAGGTTTACTGACAAAGCCGCATTTTACGCATTCCGATTCATGTTTCGGTTGCTGCTTGCGCGCCAATGATCGCCGAACCGGGAGGACGTTTCCACCCGTTGTATCAGACGATCAAGGTGCGTTACGATGAAGACAGTGTTGTTTCCCGTGCTCGGCGCCGTGGCTGTGTTTGCCGCCGGCGTCACACCCTCAATCGCCGGCGACCGCTATGCCGACAGGCCGCCGGTGATGGTGAGCCCCGACCTTTCCGCACCCTGGGTGCTGCAGCTTGGCCATGCGCCCGGCATCGTGCGCCAGAACCGGCAGGTGGTGCAGCAGCAGCGACGCCTGCGCCCGGCGCAGCCCGACCGGGTGCAGACGGCGGCGGTGCAGCCGCCGGCCAAGCGCATGGTCGCGCGTCCCCAGATCAACCCGATCTACCTGCCGCAGGAAGTCGACTATGACGGAGGCCAGAAGCCGGGCACGATCGTCATCGACACCACGCAGAATTTCCTCTTCCTGGTCGAGAAGAACGGCAAGGCAAGGCGCTATGGCGTCGGCACCGGCAAGCCGGGCTTCGAATGGTCGGGTACGCACAAGATCACCAACAAGCGCGAGTGGCCGGACTGGCGCCCGCCGGCGCAGATGATCAAGCGCGAAGCCGCCAAGGGCCGCTATTTGCCGACCTATCTTGCCGGCGGCATGGAGAACCCGCTTGGTGCCCGTGCGCTCTACCTCGGCACCACCGAATACCGCATCCATGGCACCAACCAGCCGTGGACGATCGGCGGCGCGGTGTCGTCGGGCTGCATCCGCATGCGCAACGAGGACGTCGTCGATCTCTATGAGCGGGTCAATGTCGGAACCACGGTCGAGGTGATATAATAGTCCTTGCGAATCACCTGGCCGGCAAAGCAGTCCGCGTTTCGAGGCCAGTTTAGGGATACGGGGGACGGGCCGTATGGGGATGCGGCCGGTCAGGAAGGGCAGCACGGGAAACCGCGCTGCCCTTTCCGTTTTGAGCAGAAATCGAGGGCAAAAGGCCACCCACGCGTCGCGCAACGGGCATAGCGGTTCGCTTTCATGCTGCCCTTTGCCGCATTCTTTTGCTATCTCGGTGGCAAGTTCCACAAAAGAGTTCACCCATGCCTCTGTCCGAAGACAGCCGTTATCTCAAGGGCGGCCCGGTCGCCCAGCGCATCATCGCCGCCGTTCGCGAGGACGCAGCGATCGCCAAAGCCGAGGGTTTTCCGCCCAAGCTGATCTCGATCACCGTCGGCGACACCGATGCGGTGGACGTCTATGTGCGCAACCAGCGCGCCAAGGCTGAGCTCGCCGGCATCGATTTCGAGGAACGGCGCTTTCCTGCCACCATCACGGCAGGCGAGTTGGAAGCTGCGATCCACGGCCTGAATGCCGATCCGCGCGTTACCGGCATCATCATCCAGCGGCCCGTGCCAGCGCATATCCCCATCAAGACGCTGCAAGCGGCGGTGCATCCGCTGAAGGATGTCGAAGGCATGCATCCGGCCTCGATCGGCAACATCGTCTACAACCAGCTCGATCTCGCGCCTTGCACGGCGGCCGCCTCGGTCGAGCTGCTGAAGGAAACCGGCCTCGACCTCAAGGGACTGGAAGTCGTCATCGTCGGCCATTCGGAAATCGTCGGCAAGCCGATCGCCTTCCTGTTGATGAGCGAAGGCGCGACGGTGACGGTCTGCCACCACATGACGCGATCGGTCGCCGCCCATGCAAGGCGCGCCGATGCGCTGTTCGTCGCCGTCGGCAAGCCGCGGCTGATCAAGGCCGACATGGTCAAGCCGGGCGCTGCCGTCATCGACATCGGCATCAATTCCGAAATCGCCCCCGACGGCTCCAGCCGCATCGTCGGCGACGTCGACACTGAAAGCGTGCGCGAGGTCGCCTCCTGGATCACCCCGGTGCCGGGCGGCGTCGGCCCGATCACGGTCGCCATCCTGCTGCGCAACACCATGGTCGCGCTCAGCCGCCAGCGCGCGCTCTACGAGGCGACCTACGGTACGGCCGACAGGCTTGCGGCGGAGTAAGCGCCCGCCAAGGTCGTCCTATTCCGCCGCGATCAGGGTCTCTTCCAGAACACCTTCCGGCTTCGGCCCACCATAGGCCCAGTCGAGCAGCTTTATCGTGTGCACCACCGGCATCATCGCGGCGGAAGCGATTTGCGTGATGCAGCCGATGTTGCCGGTGGCGACGATCGAGGCACCCGTCGCCTCGATGTTTTTCACCTTGCGGTCGCGCAGTTTGGCCGAGATCTCGGGCTGCAGGATGTTGTAGGTGCCGGCGGAGCCACAGCAGAGATGTCCTTCACGCGGCTCGCGCACGATGAAGCCGGCCTTGGCCAGCAGTTCTTTCGGCTGGCGGGTGATCTTCTGGCCGTGCTGCATCGAGCAGGCCGAGTGATAGGCAACGACAGTGCCCGGCTTGCGAACCGGTTCGGGCAGGTCGAGGGTCGAGAGATATTCGGTAACGTCCTTGGCCAGTGCCGAGACGCGTGCGGCCTTGTCGGCATAGGCCGGGTCGAGCCGCAGCATGAAACCGTAGTCCTTGATCGTCGTGCCGCAGCCCGAGGCGGTGATGACGATGGCATCGAGCCCGCCCTGGTCGAGGGCGCGTGTCCAGGCGTCGACATTCTGCCTCGCCGAGGCAAGCGCGGCCTGTTCGCGCCCCATATGATGGACCAGCGCACCACAACAGCCTTCGCCCGGCGGCACCAAGACCTCGACGCCGAGCCGTGTCAGCAGCGAAATCGTCGCCTCATTGATGGCGGGATCGAGCACCGATTGCGCGCAGCCGGTGAGGATGGCGACGCGGCCTCTTTTGGTCCCCTGCCCGGCATGGATGCCTGGCGAGGCCATCGGCGAAGCTGCCGGGATCGAGGCCGGTGCGAGCTTGAGCATCGCACTGAGCGGCTTCAGCGCCGGAACCTTGTCGAACAAGCCTATGAACGGCTTGCCCAGCTTCGCCAGCTTGAGCGCGGCGCGAAAGCGCTGGGGATAGGGCAGCACGAAGGCCAGCATGGCGCGGGTCAGGCGGTCGAGCAGTGGCCGCTTGTAGGTCTCCTGGATATGGGCGCGGGCATGGTCGACCAGATGCATGTAGTTGACGCCCGACGGGCAGGTGGTCATGCAGGCAAGGCACGACAGGCAGCGATCGATATGGGTGACGATCTGCTTGTCGGCCGGACGGCCGTTTTCCAGCATGTCCTTGATCAGGTAGATGCGCCCGCGCGGTGAATCGAGCTCGTTGCCGAGTGTCACATAGGTCGGGCACGTCGCGGTGCAGAAGCCGCAATGCACGCATTTGCGCAGGATCTTTTCCGATTCCGCGACATGCGGATCGGCAAGCTGGGCAAGCGAAAAATTGGTCTGCATCGCTGATGTCCTAGGCCATGCGGCCGGGATTGAAGATATTCTTGGGGTCGAATTCCTGTTTCAGGCGGACCGATAGTGCAGCAAGAGCGGGCGGCTGCGGCTCGAACACCGGTAGAGCGGCGCGATGCGAGGGTGCGGCGCGCACCAGCGTCGCATGGCCGCCGCCATGTTTCCTCAACAGCCCGCGCAGCAGAGCGGCTTCCGGATCGCCCTGTTCCATGCGCAGCCAAACCAGTCCGCCCTGCCAGTCATAAAAGGCGCTGACGGCGGCCTGCATGCGCAGCGTCAGGACCATCTGGTGGCTCTGAGAAGGCGTCATCGAGATGCGCCAGACCGGCTTCTCGCTGCCGTCGGCGAAAGGCCTGCAATCGCGAACGTCGCGCCAGATCAGCCGCGAAACCTCGCCGCCAATCTCCTCCAGCGGGCCGGCATTGCCGAGCAGCGTTTTCAGCGCGGCGATGCGGTAGGCGACCGACGGGCCGAAACCCTCGACGCGCAGCAGCGTGGCGGCCTCGCTGCCGAGACTGCCGCTGGCGACGCGCGCGGCGATCCGCTCCGGCAGGTGGGCGGCACTCGATACTTCAGCACTCGAGCCAAGCGCCAGGGCCATGGCGGCGGCCGCGGCATCGTCGAGCAGGCTACGGATGGCGAGCGTGACTTCGGTCTCGGCTGCCGGCAGCACCTTGAAGGTGACGTCGGTGAAGACGGCCAGCGTGCCCCAGCTGTTGGCCATCAGCTTCGACATGTCATAGCCGGTGACGTTCTTGACCACGCGACCGCCCGACTTGAAGGCCTCGCCACGACCGGACACCACATTGATGCCCAGGACATGGTCGCGCGCGGCCCCCGCCTTGAGCCGGCGCGGACCGGAGAGGTTAGCGCCGAGCACACCGCCGATCGTACCTTTGCCCGGTTCGCCACCAAGCAGCGGGCCGTAATCCATCGGCTCGAAAGCGAGCTGCTGGCCGTTTTCCGCCAGCAGTTTTTCGATCCCGGCCAACGGTGTGCCTGCCTTGGCCGACAGCACCAGTTCAGCCGGTTCATAGAGCGTGACGTCAGATAATTTCGACAGGTCGAGCGTGTGTTCGGTTTGCAGCGGCCGGCCGATGCCACGCTTGGAGCCATGGCCAAGGATTTCCAGCGGCGAGCCTTCCGCTACAGCCCAGGCGACGGTGGACAGGACTTCGGATGGGGTGGTCGGGGTGAAGGTGGTCATGAAGAGACCGCGCCAGATGCGAGTTCGGATATGCCGAGTTCCCTGGCGCCCCCCTCTGTCCTGCCGGACATCTCCCCCTCAAGGGGGGAGATCAGATGTCGCATATGGCTTCGCCAATCTTCAATGATGACGGAAGGGCGAGGCGCGCAAGCTGCCAATCTCCCCCCTTGAGGGGGAGATGTCCGGCAGGACAGAGGGGGGTGTTCACGCGCCGTCATCACCCTCAAAACCTCGGAATGTCCGGAAACGCCACCTGCCCGCGGTGCACATGCATCCGCCCAAGCTCGGCGCATCGCCGCAACTGCGGAAATACTTTTCCCGGGTTGAGCAGATGGTTGGGATCGAAGGCACATTTGACGCGCATCTGCTGGTCGAGATCGATCTGGGTGAACATTTCCGGCATCAGGTCGCGTTTTTCCACGCCCACACCGTGTTCGCCGGTCAAGACGCCGCCGACCTTGACGCAGAGCCGCAATATATCGGCGCCGAAACTTTCGGCCTTGTCGAGTTCGCCCGGTACGTTGGCGTCGTAGAGGATCAGCGGATGCAGATTGCCGTCACCGGCATGAAAGACATTGGCGACGCCGAGACCGTATTTTTCCGACAGCTCGCGCATGCCGGCGAGCACGCGCGGCAGCTCCTTGCGCGGGATGGTGCCGTCCATGCAGTAGTAGTCGGGCGAGATGCGGCCGACGGCCGGAAACGCCGCCTTGCGGCCGGCCCAGAAGCTCAGCCGTTCCTGTTCGGACTGCGAAATGCGGCAGGTGGTCGAGCCGTTCTTGTAGGCGATCGCCTCGACAAGCCCGATCAGATGATCGACCTCGACGCCCGGCCCGTCGAGCTCGACGATCAGCAGCGCCTCGACATCGAGGGGATAGCCGGCATGAACAAAATCTTCCGCCGCATGGATCGCCGGCCGGTCCATCATCTCCATGCCGCCCGGGATGATGCCGGCGCCGATGATGTCGGCAACGCACTGGCCGCCCTGCTCGCTGGTCGGGAAGCCGATCAGCAGTGCACGTGCCGTCTCCGGCTTCTTCAGGATGCGCACGGTGACCTCGGTGACGACGCCGAGCAGCCCTTCGGACCCGGTCATGACGCCGAGCAGGTCGTAGCCTTCCGCATCGAGGTGACTGCCGCCCAGCCGCACCACCTCGCCATTCATCAGCACCATCTCGATGCCGAGCACATTGTTGGCTGTGAGGCCGTATTTCAGGCAGTGCACGCCGCCGGAATTCTCCGCGACATTGCCGCCGATCGAGCAGGCGATCTGGGAGGATGGATCGGGGGCGTAGTAAAAGCCCTCCTGCTCGACGGCGGTGGTGATGCCGAGATTGGTGACGCCCGGCTGGGCAACGACGACGCGATTGGGAAAATCGATCCCGAGGATACGGTTGAAACGGCTCATGACCAGCAGCACCGCGTCCTCGAGCGGCAGCGCCCCGCCCGACAGCGAGGTGCCGGAGCCGCGCGGCACGACGCGGATGTTGCGGTCGTTGCAGTATTTCAGCACGCGCGAAACCTGCGCCACCGTTTGCGGCAGCACGACGACCAGCGGCAGCTGCCGATAGGCGGTCAGGCCGTCGCTCTCGAAGGCGCGCATGGAATTGGCGGCGTCGACAACGCCCTCACCCGGCACGATGATGCGCATGTCGGCGACGATCTCGTCGCGCCGGCGCATCGTGGCATCGTCTGGTTTCGGCATGGCCAGGCCGGACATCAGCAGCCTCATTTCGCTTGACTGGTCAAAATCTTTTACCAGTGAAGCGCGTTGGGTGCAAATCCTGTAATGGCGGCGAATCCAACTTCAAGGCAGAGACAGGCTTACGCAGCGGCAATCTGCCGCTGCTATTCGCCGGGCGGCTTGCCGGGTTCGGAGTGCATCCGGCGCACGCGGCGCACGCCCCACCAGACCAGCAGGATGGCGACAGGCACCGAAGCAGCGGTAATGATCTCCGGGGCGAAGGCATGGCCGAAGATCGAGGCGCCCTTGGCGACATAGCCGACAAGGCCGACCACATAATAGGAGACGGCGGCGACCGAGAGCCCCTCGACGGTCTGCTGCAGGCGCAATTGCAGGCGGGCGCGGTTGTTCATCGAGGCAAGCAGGTCGCGGTTCTGCTTCTCGACCTCGACATCGACCCAGGTGCGCAGCAGCGTCGTGGCGCGGGTCAGTTTTCGCGATAGATTTTCCTGCCGCTCCTCGACCGAGCGGCAGGTGCGCATTGCGGGCGCCACACGGCGCTGCAGGAACCCGCGCCATGTGTCATAGCCGGGCACAGCCTCTTCCTCGAGTGCGTCCAGCCGTTCGCCGACGATGCCGTCATAGGCGCGGCTGGCGCCGAAACGGTAAAGGCTCGACGCCGCGTCCGCCTCCAGCTCCGCCGCAAGTTCGGTCAGATCGGCCAGCAAGGTCTGGCTGTCCCGTGTCCCGGCGACCTTCATCTCCAGCGTGGTCTGCGCCAGCCGATCCTCGATGCGGCGGGCGCGGCCGGACAAGGTCAACGCCAGCGGCAGGCCGAGCATGGCCAGCGTCCGATAGGTTTCGATGTCGATAAGCCGCTGCGACAACGCGCCGGTGCGCGCCGGGGTCAAGCCGCGATCGAGCAGCAGCATGCGCGTCAAGCCATCGCCATCCTGGCGAAAATCGGTAACGATGGCGGCGTTTCCGCGCTCGACCAGCGAGTAGCACAGGCTGGTCGGATCGAAACCGGCTATCAGTTGCTCGCTCGCTTGCGTCCATTTGCGGATTTCGAGCCTGATGCCGGAGATGCAGGTTCCCGGCGGGGAAAACCCGTTGCCGAAGGGTGAGTCCTCCTGCGTCCTGCCGCTTTCGGAAAGCGGCCCTTCCCACAAATAGGTCGAGAATTCGGTGTGCCGCTCCCAGCGCAGCGAGCCCTTGCCCCATTTCATGGCATGGTGGCGGGCCTGGCGGTCGGGCGCGGCGATGCCGAGGCGCCGCGACAGTTCGGAAAGCACCGCGTGGTCGACGCCGGAGCCGCCCTCCGTCATGAAGGCGAGTTGCATCAGGACGCGTGGCTTTTCGATCAGCGGATGCGGCCGGGCATGAACCTCGCCGAGTGCGCCGGGCCGGCCCTCATGCGCGGGAAAGCCCATGACGCTGCCCTTGGCGCGCGGCTGGAATTCGAGATCGGACGGGTCGTCTGACACGGCTTGTTCCCCGGGGGTTTCCTTGAACCCGCTTGCACTCGCGTCCCTCTAGTGCCAATGGCCTGACGACGCAAACGGCAAAGTTAGCCGAAGATCACGGGATCGGGCGGGAAATCGGCCTGCTTTTTGTCAATTGGATAAATAATTTGACCAGTTGGCGAGGCAGGCTCTATCCTGCGGCACCGGTTCACCTTCCAGGCATTCTGTTGAGCGACATTTTTTCCAGGATCGAGCATTCGCGCACCGCCGACGAGGTGGTGCAGCAGATCGAGAGCCTCATCCTCGAAGGCGTGCTGCGCACCGGCGACCGGCTGCCGGGCGAGCGCGAGCTTGCACGCCAGTTCGACGTATCGCGGCCGATCCTGCGTGACGCCCTGAAGGCACTGGAAGGACGCGGCCTTTTGACGACAAGGCCCGGCGGCGGCACGCATGTCGCCGATGTCATCGGCCAGCTCTTCACCAAACCGGTGACGGACCTGATCTCGATGCACCGCAAGGCAGTGACCGACTATCTGGAATACCGCCGCGAGATCGAAGGGGTTGCGGCTGAATATGCGGCACGGCGCGCCACCCCAGACGACATGGCGCTGCTCGACAAGATCATGGCACGCATGGACGATGCGCACCGGACCGGCGACTTCGACGACGAGGCCGAGATCGACGTCGAGTTCCACCACGCGATCTGCGAATGCGCACACAACATCATCCTTTTGCACACGCTGCGCTCCTGTTATCGGCTGCTGTCGGAGGGCGTGTTCCAGAACCGGCTGCTGGTGTTCACCGTGCCCGGCGCGCGCGACGCCCTGCTCGCGCAGCACCGGGCGATCCATGCGGAGGTGAAGGCCGGCGACCCGGCCGCCGCCCGCCAGGCGGCGATGGACCACATCACCTATGTCGAACGGTCGATGGCGGAGGCCGAGCGCAGCGGCGACTGGCAGCGCGTCTCGCGGCTGAGGTTGAAACAGCGCGTTGACGCCACCGATACAGAACCAGCACGCAAACGCTCCTAGCTATCGAAACGGGAAGCCCATGAGCCAGATCCTGACCATCGCCGACCTCAAGGACCTCGCACGCCGGCGTGTGCCGAAGATGTTCTTCGACTATGCCGATTCCGGTTCGTGGACCGAAAGCACGTATCGGGCCAACGAAGAGGATTTCCAGAAGATCAAGTTCCGCCAGCGCGTCCTCGTCGACATGGACAACCGTTCGCTGGCATCGACGATGATCGGCGAAAAAGTGTCGATGCCGGTGGCATTGGCGCCAACCGGCATGACCGGCATGCAGCACGCCAATGGCGAGATGCTGGCGGCGCAGGCGGCGGAGGAATTCGGCGTGCCGTTTACCTTGTCGACGATGAGCATCTGCTCGATCGAGGATGTCGCCTCGGTTACCACGAAGCCGTTCTGGTTTCAGCTCTATGTGCTGCGTGACAAGGATTTCGTGCTCAACCTGATCGACAGGGCAAAGGCGGCGAAATGCTCGGCGCTCGTGCTGACGCTCGACCTGCAGATTCTCGGTCAGCGCCACAAGGACATCCGCAACGGGCTTTCGGCGCCACCCAAGCTGACGCTGACCAACATCGTCGACATGGCCATCCGCCCGCGCTGGTGCGCCGCCATGGCCGGCACCAAGCGGCGGACCTTCCGCAACATTGTCGGCCACGCCAAGGGCGTCGGCAACATGGCCTCGCTGGCATCGTGGACGACGGAGCAGTTCGACCTGCATCTGTCGTGGAAGGACGTCGCCTGGATCAAGGAGCGCTGGGGCGGCAAGCTGATCCTCAAGGGCATTCTCGACAAGGAGGACGCGCTGATGGCGGCCAAGACCGGCGCCGACGCGATCATCGTTTCCAACCATGGCGGGCGCCAGCTCGATGGTGCGTCGTCGTCGATCGGCGTGCTGGAAGAGATTGCCGACGCGGTCGGGGACACGATCGAAGTGCATATGGATGGCGGCATCCGCTCCGGCCAGGATGTCCTGAAGGCGCTTTGCCTCGGTGCCAAGGGAACCTATATAGGCCGGCCGTTTCTTTACGGCCTGGGGGCGCTTGGCAAGGAAGGGGTTACCAAGGCGTTGGAAATCATCCGCAAGGAGATGGACATCACGCTGGCGCTGTGCGGAAAGCGTCTTGTCACCGACATGGGCAAGGACCAGCTCCGGCGCCAGGTCCCGTGACCGCCTGACCACGGAGACACCGAAAAGTTGGCAGAATCCGGCATCCATTTTCTCGACGCGCATGGGCCGGACGGCATCCGTCTCTATGCGATCGGCGACGTCCACGGCCGGCTCGACCTGCTGGCCGCCATGCATCTGCGCATCAGGGCCGAGATCGAGCAGGAGGCGCCTGCCGACTGGCGCGTCATCCATCTTGGCGACTATGTCGACCGCGGGCCGGACTCGAAGGGCGTCATCGATTTCCTGATCGAAGCGCAAGAGCGAGACCCTCGTCACCTGATGCTGGCCGGCAACCACGACATCGGCTTTCTCGATTTTCTCAAGACCCCTGACCCGGAAGGGCTTTTCATCCGGTTCGGCGGCATCCAGACGGCACAGTCTTACGGCGTAACGATCAGTGAAGGCACAAGCGTGTGGTTCGGCAAGGCCGAATCGGCCGTGCGCAGAGGACATCAGGCACTGGTCGAGGCCGTGCCGCAAAGCCACATCGACTTCCTGCGATCGCTGCCGTTTTCCGTGACTTTCGGGGACTTCTTCTTCTGCCATGCCGGCATCAGGCCGGGCATTCCTCTGGAGAAGCAAAACCCGCAGGATCTGATCTGGATCCGCGACGTCTTCCACAACCACCCCGACCTCTATCCGAAGATCGTGGTGCACGGCCACACGCCGGTGCCGGAGGCGGCAGTGATGGCAAATCGCGTCAATGTCGACACGCTTGCCTGGCAATCAGGCATGCTGAGCGCGCTCGTCGTCGACGGCGCGGACAAACGCATCCTGACAATGACGATCAAGGAAGCTTGAGCGCCGCGCGTCGGAGGACGCGAAAGACGCTTCCCGCTTTAGCGCAGCGAGGCGGTGACGCCGTAACCGTCGACGGCGTTGTGGTTGTTGGCTGCGTCGGCGGCATAGATGCCGAGACCGCACAGCACGATGGCGGACAACATGGCAAAGGACAGAAGCGCTGCTTTCACGGAGGTCATCTCTTGTTGAGCTTTCTGCATCTGTGCACCAGGCGGTTACCAATGCGTTGAAACGGAGAATTCGCTTCAAAGTTTCGACGATTTTGCGCTTCTAGGCATGTTCTGTATCAACGGTGTGTCGCGCGGGTCACACAAAAGGTTCATAGCCGTTGCACAGAAGATGCAGAGCGCGCGCCTTCTAGGATGGCGGGCGGACACAAGCCAAGAATGAAACCGTTTTCCCCAGGCGGTTTCACCGCCGCGTGCCAATTATGTCACGCTGGAGGGTACGGAGAGACCAACGCTCAGATGGTCGCTACCCAGGCCCGGGCAATGGCGAGGCCAGCGGCATCCGCATCGGGCCCGTTGCGGGCCATTTCGCCATCGAGCTTGCCGGCCCAGTCGGGATGGCGCGCAGCGATGGTCGGGGCAAAGGACGCGCTCCAGTCCTTGACCATCGGCCGGTCGGCCTCGAAGTGAAACTGGAAACCGTACACGGCGCGGCCGACGCGAAATGCCTGGTTCTCGGCGACATCGTTGCCGGCAAGCCGCACGGCGTTTTCGGGCAACACGAAGGTGTCGTCGTGCCATTGGAAGATCGGGAACTTTGCCGGCAGAGCGCCCAGCACCGGATCGGCCTTGGCGTCAGGCGTCAGCGACACGCCGTGCCAACCGAACTCATTGGCGCCGCCGATACGGTTCTCGCCACCAAAGGCACGAGCGACGAGCTGGCTGCCCAGGCAGATGCCGAGCACGGCGCGATCCTTGTCGGCAAAGTCGCGGGTCAGTTCGAGCAGTGCCGGGAAATAGGGGTACTCATCGTCGGCCAGCGCATTCTGGCCCCCGCCGAGCACCACCATGGCATCATGCCCGGCCGCGTCATCCGGCAGGGGATCGCCCCTGTAAGGGAGACGCAGGTCGAGATCGGCGCCCGCTTCCGCAAGTGCTGTGCCGACCTGGCCGAGGCCGGTATTGTCGTAGTTCTGGACCACCAGCACCCGCATCGCAAAACCCTGCTGACATGAAAAAGCTGCGACGACCGATATCATGCCGCTCGCATTGCAGCCAAGATGCGTGTCCGGAGAGAAAACTATGCCACTGCAGAACCGGGTCGATCCGTTCGGTATCATCCACGCGGTGCCCGATCGTGGCATGTTCACCGGCAATCGCGGCATCATCCACGACCCCGAGACGAAGACGCTCAAGAAAAAGCGCTGGGCGCTTCAAGCCTGGATCATCTGCGTCTGCCAATTCCGAAATGTGCAGCGCGAACCGATGGGCCGCAACCGGAAGGGCGGTAAAGCGGGCTGGACCGAGCTGTTCTTCCTCGACGAGGTGACCGCACTGGCGGCCGGGCATCGCCCCTGCTTCTTTTGCCAGCGCGAACGGGCCAGGGATTTCGTCGGCCGCTTCGGCGAAGCCTTCGGCATCGCCGAACCGCGCGCGCCGATGGTCGACAAGCGGCTGCACAAGGAACGGCTGGCGTCAGGCGGCAAGCCGCCAGTGATTGCGGTTGAAGACCTTGCCGGCCTGCCGGACGGCGCCATGGTCGCGGATGGCGGCACTGTTTATGCCCTGCGTAGCGGCAAGGCACGGCGCTGGTCCTTTGCGGGATATGAGCACCCCAACGATTTCGACATGCTCAAAAGCAAGACACTCTCGCTACTGACGCCGGCCACGACGCTCTGCGTGCTGCGGCACGGCTTTCGGCCGGTGTGGCATCCGACCGCCGAGGCTTGACGCCGGCGGCAGGCTCGCTCATTCCTCGGCGATGCGCGCCAATTACAAAATGCAACGTCTGTTCGTGACCGACGATCTCGCGCCGGACATCGAATTCGAGGCCGGCCAACAGCAGAGCCACTATCTCCTGCATGTGCTGCGGCTTGGCGAAGGCGCCGAAATCCTGGTGTTCAATGGCCGCGACGGCGAGTGGTCGGCGGCCATATCGGCGAAGACGAAAAGGGCGGTGCGGCTGAAGGTGTCGGCGCTGCAGCGGCCGCAGCCGCCTCTGCCCGATCTCGTCTACTGCTTTGCGCCGCTGAAGCAGGGCCGGCTCGATTATCTCGTGCAGAAGGCGGTCGAGATGGGCGCCGGCATCCTGCAGCCGGTCATTACCCAGCACACGCAAGTGGCCAAGCCGTCGATCGATCGCCTGCGCGCCAATGTCGTCGAAGCCGCCGAGCAATGCGGCATCCTGGCGGTGCCTCAGGTGCGCGAAGCCGAAAAATTCGACCGCCTGTTGACCGGCTGGGACACAGAGCGACGGCTGATCTTCTGCGACGAGGATGCTTCGACCAACAATCCGCTGGCCGCGCTGCAGGCGGTCAAGGAAAAGAAGCTTGGGCTGCTGGTCGGGCCGGAGGGTGGCTTTTCCGACGACGAGCGCAAGATGCTGCGCGCCCTGCCCTTCGTCACCGCCATTCCGCTCGGCCCGCGTATCCTGCGCGCCGATACGGCGGCGGTGGCCGCATTCGCGGTGATGCAGGCAACGGTCGGAGACTGGTGAGACGTCATCCCTTGCAAGGGACGGAGAGCGGAGTAACGTTCAATTCCTGTTGACCTGTGGCTCAGGATTTTTCGCTTGATCGTCTGCTGACATTTCGTCCATTTAGCGCCGGCGATCGTCCGATCGTCCTACAGCGCCCGCCTCCTTTCGGACGTGCAAAGGACACTGTAGCATTCCATTGGGGCACATGATCCCGGCGAAAGTCGAAAGCCGATTTTCGGGGTCATGTGCAGAGGGTTCATAAATGGCGCGCGATACGACCGATTTCCGCCCGATCGAAGGTGTCGACGAACTCGTCGAGCACCTGGCCGAAGGCAACAAGCCGCGCGACAAATGGCGCATCGGCACCGAGCACGAGAAATTCCCCTTCTATGTCGACGGCAATGCACCGGTCCCCTATGGCGGCGAGCGTGGCATCCGCGCCATCCTCGAAGGCATGCAGGAAAAGCTCGGCTGGGATCCGATCGTCGATGACGGCCGCATCATCGGCCTGGTCGAACCGACCGGCCAGGGTGCGATTTCGCTGGAACCCGGCGGCCAGTTCGAGCTTTCCGGCGCACCGCTGGAGACGATCCACCAGACCTGCCGCGAGGGCAATGCCCATCTGGCGCAGGTGCGCGAGATCGCCGAACCGATGGGCATCCGTTTCCTCGGCCTCGGCGGCAGCCCGAAATGGTCGCTTGCCGAGACGCCGAAAATGCCGAAATCGCGCTACGAGATCATGACGCGCTACATGCCCAAGGTCGGCACCAAGGGCCTCGACATGATGTACCGCACCTGCACGATCCAGGTGAATCTCGACTTCGAGAGCGAGGCCGACATGCGCCGCAAGATGCAGGTGTCGTTGAAGCTGCAGCCGCTGTCGACGGCCTTGTTCGCCAATTCGCCTTTCACCGAAAGCCACCCGAACGGCTTGCAGAGCTGGCGCGGCGACATATGGCGTGACACCGACAACCAGCGCTCGGGCCTGCTCGAATTCTGCTTCTCGCCCGATTTCGGTTTCGCCGACTATGTCGAATGGGCGCTCGACGTACCGATGTATTTCGTCATCCGCGACGACCGCTATCACGACATGACCCACATCACCTTCCGCCAGTTCATGGCCGGGGCCGCGCGCAATGAAGTGCCGGACGGGCTGCCGACAATGGGCGACTGGGCGAACCATCTGTCAACGCTGTTCCCGGATGTGCGGCTGAAGCGCTTCCTCGAGATGCGCGGCGCCGATGGCGGGCCATGGCGGCGCATCTGCGCGCTGCCGGCCTTCTGGGTCGGATTGCTTTATGATGAGGCCGCACTCGATGCCGCCGAGGCGCTGACCTCGAGCTGGACGTATGAAGAAACGCTGGCGATGCGCAATGCCGTGCCGGAACAAGGCATCTCCGCACCGTTCCGCAACACCACGCTGCGCGAGATCGCGCGTGACGTGATGGTCATTTCCCGCATGGGACTGAAGAACCGTGGCAAGAAGAACCGCGACGGCTACGACGAGACCTCCTTCCTCAACACGTTGGACGAAGTGGTGGCGCGGGGCACCACCAGCGCCGAGGAGATGCTGTCGGCCTATCACACGCGCTGGGGCGGCTCGATCGAGCCGGTTTTCATGGAATACGCCTATTAACCCTCGGATTTGGCAAAGCTGACCGGCCGGCAAAAGTCGCTTCAATCGGAAGTGGAAACAAACTAGGCTTCTTCGGCGAGGATTTCCGGAGGAGACGCCGATGCCCACCTTGTTCGACATGCTGACGCAGGCCCAGAACGGCAATGGCATGCAGGCCCTTGCCCAGCAATACGGGCTTTCGATGCAGCAGACGCAAGCCGCGGTCGCTGCATTGCTGCCGGCCTTTTCGCAGGGGCTGCAACGCAACACCGCCGACCCCTATGGGCTCGGCGCCTTCATGACGGCGATGGCCAGCGGCCAGCACGCCAAGTATTTCGAGGACGCAACCCGGGCCTTCTCGCCGCAAGGCGTCGATGAGGGCAACGGCATTCTCGGGCACCTGTTCGGTTCGAAGGATCTGTCTCGCGCCGTGGCCAGCCAGGCGGCGCAAGCCAGCGGCGTCAATCAGCAGATCCTGCAGCAGATGCTGCCGGCGATCGCCTCGATGGTCATGGGCGGGCTGTTCAAGCAGACGGCAAACCAGATGCAGGCCGCCGGTGGTTTTGGCGGCGGCGGCAACAATCCGCTCGGCGAGATCATCGAGCAGATGATGCGGCAAGGCGGCGGCATGCAGGCCCCGGCGCCGCAGCCGCGCCAGGCGCCGCCGCCCCAGAACCCGATGGACAACCCGCTCGGCAAGGTGTTGCAGGACATGTTCGGCGGCGGCGCGGCTCAGCCACAGCCGCAAAGCCAGACGCAGCCGGCACCCAATCCCTATGGCGACAATCCGCTCGGCAAGGTGCTGCAGGACATGTTCGGCGGTGGCGCGCCTCAGCCGCAGCCGCAGGGGCGGGCGCAGCCGCAGCCCCAGCAGACGCAAAGCCCCTACGGAGTCAATCCGCTGGGGAAAATCTTCGAGGAGATGCTGCGGCAAGGTGGCGGTGGCTTAGGCGGCATCCCCGGCGGACAGCCGGCGCCGCAACAGCCTCAAGCGCCCCCGCAACGTCAGGCACCGCAGCCACAGGCCAATCCGAACGGCCGTCCGAAAAACCCGTTCGACGACCTGTTCGGCAAGATGTTCGAAACCGGCGCCCAGCAGCGTGATGACTACCAGAAGGGCGTGGAGACAATCTTCGACCAGTTTAAGCGGGACATGGACCGGCGGTAGGCGGTCTTCGCTGAGGTAGAAAGAGAAAAGCCCGGTCCTGGGAGGACCGGGCAGAGTGCAGGCGGGCCGGGGGGATCCGGCAGGGAGTGGGAGCCTGCATACTCGTCAGTCGCGTCGAACCCTGAAAAGGTTCACGGCAACCCAAACAACAAGCAACCGATCAGGCCACCTTGCGGGCGAAATCCTCGATCGTTTCGATGCGATCACTGGCGATCTCGCGCAACATCGCCGTCGGGTCGCGGCCAAACGGCACGTCGATGGCGACATGCAGGTCGGCGCGCGTCAGGCCGATATCGGCGAGTTCGGCGTCCGACATCTCGCCAAGGCGATAAAAGGCGCGGCGGTTTTTCCAGGCGCGGTAGATGTTGGAGACGGTGTTGGCCACGCGCGTCGCAACGGCCGGACGCGAGGTGATGCGCGAGGTCTCGGTGGCGAAATCGAACGTGGTCATTGTCGGTCTCCTTCAGACTCGAACGGGCAAAGCCTTGCGATCGGCGCTGGCGACAGCGGCCGTTCCGGCTTCGATTCACATGCCTTCATGTGGACAATGCCAATTTGCCATCGGCCGATTGATTAATCCAACGAATGTTTCTAATCTTTACCATCAACACCAGTGATGGATCATATCGATGAAATCGCCGCTCGATCTCGATCAATTGCAGACCTTCATCTCGATCGCCGATACCGGCAGCTTCACGCGGGCAGCCGAAGAGGTGCACCGGACCCAGTCGGCGGTGTCGATGCAGATGCGCCGGCTGGAGGAGCGGATCGGCAAGCCGCTGTTCGAAAAGGACGGGCGCACCAACAGGCTGACCGAGGAAGGCGACAAGCTGCTCTCCTATGCGCGGCGGCTGCTCTATCTCAACCGCGAGACCCTGGCGGCCTTCGACGACCGGCGGCTCGAAGGCACGATCCGCATCGGCACGCCCGACGACTACGCCGACCGTTTCCTGCCCGAGATCATGGCCCGGTTCACGCGCTCCAATCCGCGCGTCGAACTCACCGTCATCTGCGAGCCGACGCCGGGGCTGGTCGAGCATATCAAGCGCGGCAATCTCGACCTAGCGCTGGTGACGCACAACGACGTGCGCGGCCAGTCGGAGGTGGTGCGGCGCGAACCGCTGCTGTGGGTCACCTCGGCCAACCATGCAACGCATGAGCAGGAAACGCTGCCGATGGCCTTCGGCCGGCCGAACTGCATCTGGCGGCGCGCCGCGGTCGATGTGCTCGACCAGCAGAACCGCGACTATCGCATCCTGTTCACCAGTTTCTCGGCCACCGTCATCACCGCCGCGGTTCTTTCCGGGCTGGCAATCTCGGTGCTGCCGGAATGCGCGCTCAGGCCCGGTATGCGGGTGCTGGGCGAAGCCGACGGCTTCGGCGCCCTGCCCGATTGCCGCATCGGCATCATGCGCGGCCAGACGTCGCGGCCGGAGATCGTCGATGCGCTCGCCCGTCATATTTCGGAAAGCCTGGACAACATCTCCGTGCCGGTCGGCGAAGACCCCGGAACGTTCGATTTCGCAGCGCTCGCCTTCACCAAGCTGCGGCGAACCAAGCCGAACCAGATCCTGCCCGGCTGGTAGGCAGGGCCAGGTGTGCGGGTTATGAACGGCTGGCCCGACGCAACCGCCTTGACGCGGGCGCCCAACCGTTCCCCAATCGACGGATGAGCGAAGTAGCATCCGAATCACGCACCAACGCCGCCGAATATACGGTGAGCGAGATTTCCGGCGCGCTGAAGCGCACGGTCGAGGACGTTTTCGGCAATGTGCGGGTGCGTGGCGAGATATCAGGCTATCGCGGGCCGCATTCCTCAGGTCATGCCTATTTCGCGCTGAAGGACGACCGCGCGCGGCTCGACGCCGTGGTGTGGAAAGGCACGATGAGCCGGCTGAAGTTCCGTCCCGAAGAGGGCATGGAGGTGATCGCCACCGGCAAGCTCACCACCTATCCCGGCAAATCCAACTATCAGATCGTCATCGACAATCTGGAGCCGGCTGGCGCCGGCGCCCTGATGGCGCTGCTGGAGGAGCGCAAGCGGCGGCTGCAGGCCGAGGGGCTGTTCGACACCGGTCGCAAGCGGCTGCTGCCGTTCATGCCGCGCGTCATCGGCGTCGTCACCTCGCCGACAGGGTCCGTCATCCGCGACATCATCCACCGCATCAAGGACCGCTTTCCGCTGCATGTCCTGGTCTGGCCGGTGCGCGTGCAAGGCGAGACGTCAGGCGCGGAAGTGACCGCCGCGGTCAACGGCTTCAACGCGCTGGCATGGGATGGCGCCATCCAGCGGCCCGATCTGTTGATCGTGGCGCGTGGCGGCGGCAGCCTCGAAGACCTCTGGGGGTTCAACGACGAGGCGCTCGCCCGCGCGGTTGCCGCTTCCGGCATTCCGGTGATCTCGGCTGTCGGCCACGAGACCGACTGGACGCTGATCGACCTCGTCGCCGACGTGCGGGCGCCGACACCGACAGGCGCGGCCGAAATCGCCGTGCCGGTGAAGGCCGACCTCGAAGCAACGCTTGCCAGCCTCGGTGCGCGGCTGAAAGCGGCGGTGCTGCGCAATTTCGAGCGCAAGCGGCAGGCCGCCCGTGCCGCCGCCCGGGCTCTACCCTCGCCCGATCAATTGCTGGCGCTGCCGCGCCGGCGCCTCGATGAGGCGACATCCAGGCTCGGCCGGGGCCTGTTGGTCTCCACCGAACGCAAGCGTGCAAGGTTTTTTGCCGTGAAACTGACACCGGCAATGCTGTCGCAGCGCATCGCAGAGGCCCGGCGCACCAACGAACGCAATCTTTTGCGAGCACAAGGGGCACTGCGTGCGATGGCAAGAGCCCGGCGTGCGGAGCTTAACCGGGCGGCGGATCAATTGCCAAAATGTGCCAGGGCTTCGCTGCAGCGGCACAAGCAGCAACTGGCCATGCTGCAAGGCCGAATCACGATCGAGCCGACGGCACGGCGGCAACGCGTGCAGAGGGATTTGCTGACAGCTTTGACAAGACGCGGCACGCAAGCAGTGGTGCTCAGGCTGGAGCGCCTGCGCGGCCGCGTCGTCCAGGCCGACAGGTTGATGGCGTCGCTGTCGCACAAGGCCGTCCTGGCCCGCGGCTTTGCGCTGGTGAGAGATGCGGACGGCGCCGTCGTCAAGCAGGCTGCCGACGTGGCGTCGGGAATGGCGCTTTCGCTCGAGTTCGCCGACGGGACCGCCGATGCGGTGGCAATCAGCGGCACGGCAAAACCGAAAGCCGTGGCCAAGCCGGCGGCCAAGGCCAAAGAGCCTGGCAATCAGGGATCCCTATTCTGACACCATGACCGACAATCCGCATCATCTGGCAACGCCCTCAGGCAAACCGCGCGCGCGAAATTTCGGCATCGGCTTCGACGGACGGCCTGGACCGTTCAACGCGATCACCGATGTGCCCGGCGTCGCGGTCGGCTATGCGACGCTGATCTCGGGCGATGGCACGCTTGTCGTCGGCGAGGGACCGGTTCGCACCGGCGTGACCGCGATCCTGCCCAGGCCGCTTGCCGACCTCGCCAACCCGGTCTTCGCCGGGATCTTCAGCCAGAACGGAAACGGCGAACTGACCGGCTCGCACATCGTCGAGGAAACCGGCGCTTTCAACTTCCCGATCACCGTCACCAACACGCATTCCTGCGGTGTTTCCCGCGACGGCACGCTGCGCTGGATGCAAAGCGTGCTGCCGGCGGCGCTCGACAGCGGCTGGGGACTGCCGGTGGCGGCGGAGACCTATGACGGCTTCCTCAACGACATCAACGGCCACCATTTGACGTCGGAGCATGTTGCGCAGGCCCTCGACGGTGCCGCCGGCGGACCGATCGAGGAAGGCAGCGTCGGCGGCGGCACCGGCATGATCACCTTCGGCTTCAAGGCCGGCTCCGGCACGGCATCGCGCATCGTCGAATGGCACGGCCGTGCCTATACGGTCGGCGCCTTCGTGCAGTCCAATTTTGGCAAACGGCGCAACATAACCATTCGCGGCCTGCGCGCCGGGCCGCAACTCGTCGAACCGGCTGTCCGCGAAGGCACACCGCGCGCCGAAAAGGGTTCGATCATCGCCGTCATCGCCACCGACGCACCGTTCCTGCCGCATCAGATGAAGCGGCTGGCCCGACGGGTGCCGCTTGGCGTCGCCATGACCGGAGGCTTCGGGTATCACAGTTCAGGCGACATTTTCATCGCCTTCTCGACCGCCAATGCGAGCGCCGCGCGGGCGCCATCCGGCCGCATCGCCAGTGCCGATTTTATTCCCGATACCGACATCGATCCGTTTTTCGATGCGGTGATCCAGACCGTAGAGGAAGCAATCCTCAACGCGCTGGTTGCCAATGACGATATGACTGGACGGGACGGGAATTTCGTGCCGGCGCTGCCGAAGACGTGGCTGAAGGAGACGTTTGGCTGAAGACAAAAACGCGGGCCAGAAGCCCGCGCTGCAACAACGTCGCCGCTATGCGATCATTCGGCGGCTTTGATCATTCCGCGGCTTTTCTGGGGGCCTGCTGGCTTTCTTCGGCCTCGGCCGCTTCCTCAAGCCGGGATGCGATAAGTTCCTGAATATCGCCGACTTCTTCCTGGATATCCTCCAGCGGAATGCCGACCTCGGCCGCCTCGGCGGCGCACTCCTTGGCCAAGGTTTCGGCCTGCTTGTCGATCCTTGCCTGGGAGGACTGGCAATGGACCTTTTCGCCGATCCATCCCCGCAAGAATTCGATGGCGTGTTCGCTCATACTGCTGTTCCCTGGCGGCAAAGCCGGTTGGTAATCATAAACGTCGACATCCCGCAAAGGATGCATGTCCCCATTCCAGCCGAGTCGCGGTCAGCCGGCAAGCCAATGCCGTCCAAGGTCCACAGAGCCATAGGAAATCGAGGGGTCAAGGGCATTTTCTGATTCTGGAGGGGTCGGTACCGTTGGCTGGGTCACACCCAGCGCTGCGCCACTGTTTCTATTTGCTTTTTTCCGGTTTCCGAGCCGATTTCCGTCACAATAGATGGCGCAAAACACTACACATTCACAGTTGCTTCGAGGTGCTGCCCTCGGGCGCGCGGGTCGAAGCCGCCGCTATATAGTGACATCCTCCTGCAATGTCGACTCCGCCCGCCATCCTGCTTCTTTCCGCCGCGCCGAAGGGCTCCGCGACGGACGCAGAACAAGTGACGATGGACCCGAACCGGGTGGAGCAGGCCCCGGCGGAGCCGCTCAGACGTGCACAGCCACCACCGCCGCGCAGTCGCCGGCCTTAACCAGCCCGGGGAAATGCCGCGCCGCAAGCATGCCCGACATTTTTGCCCGGATCTCCTGCGGAGCGACGCCGGTGCGGCCGGTGGAATGAATGCGCGCCAGCACCGAGCCTTCTTTGACGGGCTCACCGAGATCGACCATGGTTTCGATCATGCCGTCGTCTTCGGCGAACGAGAAACAATCGCCCGACGGCATGTCGAGCCACTGGGTTCGAGTCTTCTCGACCGCACCATCTACAATGCCGGCATGACGCAGCACGTTGAGAATGCCGCGCCTCGCGATCCGCACGGTTTGCGCGCGCGACGTGCCGCCGCCGCCAAGTTCGGTGCTGACGAAGACCTTGCCCATCTCCTCGGCTGCCGTGTCGTACATGCCAACGGCGTCGATCTCGATCATGCGCATCGAGAACGGAGCGGCAAAGGCCGCGACCGCGTCAAAGGCTTTGTGTTCCAGCGCCTTGTCGGGCAAAGTGTGCGCCGCGCAGAACGGCACGAAGTCCAGCGTCTTGCCGCCGGAGTGGAAGTCGAACACGATGTCGGCGCGAGGCAGCAGCTCACGTTGAAAGTAATCGGCGATCTTTTCGGTCACCGTTCCGTCCGGCCGGCCGGGAAAGCTGCGGTTCATGTTGCCCTTGTCGATCGGCGAGGTGCGCGTGCCGGCGCGGAACGCCGGATAGTTCATTGCCGGCACGATGATCACCGTGCCGCTGACTTGCCTGGGATCGAGGGTCCTGGCGAGATCGTAGAGGGCCAGCGGCCCCTCATATTCGTCGCCATGGTTGGCGCCGGACAGCAGAGCTGCCGGCCCGTTGCCGTTGCGGATGACGCAGATCGGTATCATCACCGAGCCCCACGCGGAATCGTCGCGGCTGTAGGGCAAGCGCAGGAAGCCGTGCTGGACGCCGTCGCGGTCGAAATCGACGGTCGGCGCGACCGGTGATGAGCGTAGATTCGACATCGGGCTCAATCCTTCACCACCAGCTTACGCGGCACATTGGCCAGGCACTCCACACCGGTTTCGGTGATCAGGATGGACTCGGTGATCTCCAGTCCCATCGTTTCCAGCCACAGGCCGGTCATGAAATGGAAGGTCATGCCGGGCTTGAGTTCGGTGCGGTCGCCGGGACGCAAGCTCATCGTGCGCTCGCCCCAGTCCGGCGGATAGGACAGTCCGATCGAATAGCCGGTGCGGTTGTCCTTGACGATGCCATACTTCTTCAGCACGGCGAAGAAGGCGTTGGCGATGTCCTCACAGACGTTGCCGGGTTTGGCCGCGGCCAGCCCCGCTTCCATACCTTCCAGCGTCGCCTTCTCGGCATCGAGGAATTCCTGCGTCGGCTTGCCGAGGAAGACGGTGCGCGACAGCGGGCAGTGATAGCGGTTGTAGCAGCCGGCAATCTCGAAGAAGGTGCCCTCGTCCCGCTTCATCGGTCTGTCGTCCCAGGTCAGATGCGGCGCCGAGGCATCGGCACCCGACGGCAGCAGCGGCACGATCGCCGGATAGTCGCCGCCGATGCCGTCGACGCCGCGCGTGCCGGCATCATAGATTTCGGCAACGAGATCGCATTTGCGCATGCCGACCTCGATCTTGTCGAAAATGCGCTGGTGCATCGCCTCGACGATGCGAGCCGCCTTGCGCATATAGTCGATCTCGGTCGGGCTCTTGATCGCGCGCTGCCAGTTGACCAGCGCGGTGGCATCGACAAAGCGGGCATTGGGCAGATGCTTCTGCAGCGATGCGAAGGCGGCGGCCGAGAACCAGTAATTGTCCATCTCAACGCCGATGGTCAGCTTGCCCCAGCCGCGATCCGCAAGCACGCTGGCCAAAAAATCCATCGGGTGGCGCTCGGTCGACTGCACATAGTGATCGGCATAGCCGACGATGTTGTCATGCGCGAGATAGGCAGTGCGCTTGGCACCGTTGGCGTCCTGGCCGCGGCCGTACCAGACCGGCTCGCCCGATGGCGGCACGATAACCGCTTGATGCACGTAGAACGACCAGCCGTCATAGCCGGTCAGCCAGGCCATGTTGGACGGGTCGCTGATAACAAGAAGATCGACGCCCTTCACCTCCATGGCTTTGCGTGTCTTGGCGAGGCGAGCCGCATATTCGCCGCGCGAGAATCTCAGGTTCGGTTGCATTGTTCTTGGTCCTCGTTTGTTGGGCCTTGAGCCTGTTTCAACTTCGTTGAAACCGGCCCGTCGTTCTTGTTTGGGCGTGATCTTTCGGAAAACCGGTTCCCACTTTTCCGGATCACGCCTTGGCCAGCATCAGCTTTCGAAAATGGCCCCGGAACCGGCCACCCGCGCCCGATCGCGGGCGAACGTAGCTATCGCCGTATCCTGAACGCCGGTGCCGGTCAGATCGGCGATGGTGATGTCGCTGGCCGAGCGCCGACCATGCCGTTTACCGGCGATGATCTGGCCAAGTTCGGTCACCTCTTCCTCAGCGGCCATCACGCCCGCCGCGATGGCGTGATGCAGCTCACCCAGCCGCCGCGTCTGACGGGCGCTGTCGGCGACATAGAGATCGGCCATGCGCAGGATTGCCGGCGCGATCTCGTTCTTGTGCTCGGCGTCGGAGCCCATCGCCGTGATGTGCTGGCCGGCGGAAACGAAACCCGCCTTGATCAGCGGCTCGGTCGAAGGCGTGGTGGTGACGATGATGTCGGCGCCGACAACTGCGTTTGCCGCGTCGGGCTCGGCATGCACGAGAATGCCGAGCTTTTCGCGCAGGGCTCCGGCGGTTGCCTCGGCCTTTGCCGCGTCGCGCGCCCAGATGCGCGCCTCGGCAATCGGCCGCACCAGCATCAGGGCTTCCAATTGCAACCCGGCCTGGACGCCGGCGCCGAAGATCGCGGCAACTGACGAGTCCTGCCGCGACAGATGTTTGGCGGCGACGGCGCCGGCAGCAGCGGTTCGGATATCCGTGAGATAGCCGTTGTCGAGCAGCAGTGCTTCGACCAGGCCGGTTTTGGACGACAGCAGCACCATCATGCCGTTGACGCTGGGCAGGCCGAGCTTCGGATTGTCGAAGAAGCCGGGGCTGATCTTGATGGCGAAACCGTCGATATCAGGCACGTAGGCGGTCTTCACGTCGACCTCGCCGCGATGCTCGGGAATGTCGAGCCGCAGGATCGGCGGCATCGCCACCGGCAGGGTGGCAAGCGCACGGAAGGCGTTTTCGACGCAGGCGACTGCATCGAGATCGAGTGTCACGATCGCGCGCAATTCTTGCTCGGTGAGGATCGTCATCCGGCTCATGCGGCGTGCTCCTTGAGCGATGGCGCCTCGCCGCAGACGATCCTGCGGTGCGCGTCCATATCGATGTTGCGGCCGGAGAGAAGCACGACCACCGGCCCGTCCGACCTGACCTTGCCGGCGAGCAGCGCGGCGATGCCGACCGCGCCGGCGCCCTCGACGATTTCGCGTTCGCGCGCATAGGCGTGACGGATGCCGGCGGCGATCTCGTCCTCGCTAAGCAGGACGATATCATCGAGCAGGTCGCGGCACATGGCGAAGGTCAGCCGGTTGTCGAGGCCGATGCCGCCGCCGAGCGAATCCGCCAGCGTCGGCAATTCTTCCACCAGCACCGGGCGGCCGGCATCGAGGCTGGCCTTCATCGCTGCGCCACGCGCCATCGAGACACCGATGATCTTTGTGCCGGGGCTGACGCCTTTGATGGCCGCGGCAACGCCTGAGGCGAGCCCGCCACCCGACAACTGCACCAGGACGAGGGCGGCATCCGGGACCTGTTCGATCATCTCAAGCCCGAGCGTGCCTTGCCCGGCGACAATGTCGGGATGGTCGAAGGGCGGCAGCATAACCAGCCCCTCTTGCGCCACCAGCCGATCGACCTCCTGCTGGGCATCGTCCTGGCTGTCGCCGACGATGCGGACTTCCGCGCCCAGCCGGCGGATCTCGTCGAGCTTGTTTTCAGGCACCAGCCGCGACATGCAGATCACCGCGTGCATGCCCTCAAGCTTCGCCGCATGCGCCAGCGCGCGGCCGTGGTTGCCGGTCGAGGCCGCGACCACGCCACGCGTCTTCTCCGCGGTGCTGAGCGAAGCGACGGCATTCGAGGCGCCGCGCAGCTTGAAGCTGCCGGTGGTCTGCCGGTGTTCGAGCTTGAGGTGGATGGGGACGCCCAGCTCTTCGGAAAGATTTTGGGACAGCACGGTCGGCGTGCGCTCGACCTTGCCGGCAATGCGCTCACGCGCGGCGCGAATGTGCTCAAGAGTGACCTGTGTCATGATCATCAATCAGGCGGCAAATGGCTGCGTCATCAGACGGCCGAATTCGGGACGCGGCGTGTCATCTCCGCACAGCCGCAGACAATTCCAGGCGGTCGCCTGGTTGCTGGTCACCACGGGACGTCCAATAGTTTTTTCCATGCCGGTGACCGCGAGGGCGCTACGCAGCGCCGTGCAGGAGACGAACAGCGCATCGGCGCTGGCGTCGGTCGCCTCACGCGCCAGTTCGACGAGGGCCGCCGGTGCGATGCGCGCCATCTCGCGGTCGTCCTCGAAACCGAGGCAGGTGAAGCTGGCGATCTCGAAGCCGTGCGCCGCGAAATAGGCGGCCATCGGCCTGGATGTCTCGACCGTGTAGGGAGTGAGGATGCTGATCTTGCTTGCGCCCAGCGCACGCAGCCCGCGCACGCCCGCCATCGGCGGCGTGATTACCGGCACGTCCGGCTTTGCGACCTGGATCGCCGCCTCGATCTCGGCATCGCCGATCACCACCGAGGCCGAAGTGCAGGAATAGCAGACGGCATCGAGTGGCTCATCCGGCAGGATCAGGGCCGCGCCCGCCGTCAGCGCCGGCTGCATCTTGCGCAGGTTTTCGGGCGTTGTCGGGTTGGCATAGGGAATGCGCGCGACATAGACGCCGACGCGTTCGCTCGCCACCATGCGGCGGAAATCCGGTTCGCTGGTGTGGTCGGTGGCCAGGATGATCAGGCCGATGCGCCGCTCCAGCGGACGCGCATCCAGTGCCGGCCGTTTTGGATATACCTTGATCTCGGGCAAAGGTTTCATCGGTTACCTCTCGATCTTGCCGTAGCGGCGTTCCAGCCAGCGCAGCAACACGACCGAAAACAGACTGATGACCAGGAAGAAAGCACCGACCAGGGTGATCGGCTCGATATAGCGATAGTAGGTGTTGGCGACGCTTTTGGCCTGGTTCATCAGTTCCAGCACGGTGATCGCCGACAGCAGCGGCGTTTCCTTGAACATGGCGATAAAGTAATTGGCGAGCGCCGGAATCATCGGTGGGATAGCCTGCGGAATGATGATGTGGGTCCAGGTCTGACTGGCGCTCAAATTGCACGCCTTGGCGGCCTCCCATTGGCCGCGCGGCACATTGTCGATGCCGGCACGATACACCTCGGCCGTATAGGTGCCGTAATGCAGCCCGAGCCCGATGACACCGGCGACCAGCGGCGGCAGCAGGATGCCGATGTCGGGCAGCACGTAGAAGATGAAATAGAGCTGCACCAGCAGCGGCGTGCCGCGGATGAATTCAGCCGCCCAGCCGACCGTGCGCGACAACGCCTTGTTGGGCGAGCGGCGCGCCAGCGCAATGCCAAGCCCGACGATCGCCGCCAGCACCGAGCCGAGCAGCGTCGCCAGGATGGTGATCTTCACGCCCTGGATCAGCGTTGGCATGATTTCCCAGACGAAATTCCAATCCCATTCCATCAGTAGGCCCAATTTATCACAAGGGAGTTGGCCATCAGGCACGCACCCCGTCGAGGCCGCGCGCCATGCGTCGTTCCAGCGAGCGCACGCCCCACGAGATGAGCAGGGCGAGGATGAAATAGATGATCAGGATGGTGGTGAACGGCACCAGGGTGTTGCCGGTCTGGGCGCGCACCACCTGCGCCTGGAAGGTCAGGTCGGTGAGCGAGATCAGCGACACCACGGCGGTCGCCTTGAGCAATTCGATGGCATTGTTGCCAAAGGTCGGCAGCATCACCAGCAGCGCCTGTGGCAGGATGATGTGGCGCATGCCTTGCCAGCGGCCGAGATTGAGCGCTGTGCAGGCCTCATACTGTTCGCGGCCGATCGACTGGATGGCACCGCGCACCACTTCGGCGGCGTAGGCGCCGACATTGAGGCCGAGCGCCAGCACGCCGGCCTGCAACGGGGTCAGCGAAATGCCGATGAAGGGCAGCACGAAATAGGCCCAGAACAACTGCACGAAGATCGAGGTGCCGCGGAAGAACTCGATGTAGGCGGTGGCCAACCAACGCAGCGCAAAGAAGCGCGACACGCGCCCCATGCCGGCGAGGAAGGCCATGATCAGCGCCAGCACCGACCCCATCAGCGTCAGCTCGATGGTGACAAGCGCTCCCTGCAATATCAGGCCGAAATAGCCGGACCACTGGGTCATTCGGTTTCCAACGTTGGGTTTAGCATCTTCTCCCCGTTTACGGGGAGAAGATGCCGGCAGGCAGATGAGGGGCGGCGCGAACTTGCGAAGGTTTGGCGCCGCCCCTCATCCGTCACTTCGTGACACCTTCTCCCCGTTGAACGGGGAGAAGGAAGGATCACTTCGCCGCGCAGAGCTTGTCGCGGCTGGTCGACATCGCGGCTGCCGCCGAGAAGCCGTAGGGCTCGATGATCTTGGCGAACTCGCCCGATTTCTTCATCTTGGCCAGTTCCACATCGAAGGCGTCGCGCAGTGCCTCGTCGCCCTTCTTGAAAGCGGCGCCGTCGCAATAGACCGGTGCGCCCTGCACCGGAGCGATGACTTCGAGGTTCGGATCGTTGGCCTTCTTGACCAGATCATTGATCGACAGGACGGGTAGCGAATAAGCGTCGATGCGGCCATCCTGGAGCATCTTCACGCCACTCTGGCCATCCGGCACGACGATGACGCGATCGCGTGGCACGCCGGCATTGAGCGCGAGCTTCTCCTCGGTGCCGCCGCCCGGCGCGCCGATGGTCGCAGTCGTATCCTTGGCGACATCCTCATAGCTCTTGAAGCCCTTTGGATTGCCTTTCTTCACCAGCATCGCCTCGGCGTCGCACAGCACGGGTTCCGAATAGGCGACCGCAGCACAGCGCTCCGGCTTCATGAACAGGCCGGCGGTGACGACATCGAAGCGACCGGCCTGCAGGCCGGGGATCATGGCGCCATATTCGGAGATCGAAGCGGCAACGTCGGCGACGCCGAGCCGCTTGAATATCTCGCGGGCCACATCAGGCGCGGCACCCGAAACCTTGCCGTCGGCGGCGACCGCCGTATAGGGCGGCTCGTTGGCGATGGCGAGGCGGGCGAAACCTTGCGCCTTGAGCTGCTCGAGCTTGCTGTCATCGGCCGAACCGGGGATCGAGGCGGCCAGCACCGCCGTCAGTGCAAGACCGGCAACGCCGGCCAGAATGCCAAGTTTGTTCATTGTTCCCAACTCCTTGTTTCTTGTCTTGCTTTGTTGCATGGCGGCCCTCGCCGCCTCGGGACGACTTCGTCGCCCTGGGCATTGCGGTCAGACCCGATGTCCGGCCGCGATGATCTTCTTCAGGAAACCTTGCGTGCGCTCCTGCTTGGGATTGCGGAAAATCTCGTCCGGTTTGCCTTCTTCGACGATCCTGCCGCGATCGAAGAACAGCACCCGGTCGGCGAAATCATGGGCAAAGCCCATCTCGTGGGTGACCAGCAGCATGGTCATGTCGGTCTCGGCGGCGAGCTTGCGCATGACGTTCATCACCTCCTCGACCAGCTCTGGATCGAGCGCCGACGTCACCTCGTCGAACAGCATGATCTTCGGCGACAGCGCCAGCGCCCGAGCGATCGCCACGCGTTGCTTCTGCCCACCGGACAGCTGCGCCGGCATGTTCTTGGCCTTGTCGGCCATGCCGACCATTTCGAGCAGTTCCATCGCCCGCTTTTCGGCGGCGGCACGCGGCGTGCCCTTGGTCAGCATCGGCGCCAGCGTGACATTGTCCATGACGCACTTGTGCGGAAACAGGTTGAACAGCTGGAACACCATGCCGATCTTCTGGCGCATCCTTGTCAGATGCCGCTCATCGGCGGGCAACAGCTGGCCATTGCGCTCCATGTGATAGAGCTGCTCGCCGTCGATCTGGATATGACCGCCATCGATGCGCTCCAGCGTCATCAGGATGCGCAGGATCGTCGTCTTGCCCGAACCCGACGGGCCGATCAGTGCCAGCTTCTCGCCGGGCATGACTTGCATCGACAGGCCGTCCAGCACCTTGAAGCTGCCGAAGCTTTTCGAGATGCTGTCGATCTTGATGATGGGCGCTGATGCGGACAAATGTATTTCCCCGTGCTGGAGAAGCCTATGCCCCTTAACGATGCGGAACGCGCCAAATCATGTCAATTGGGAAAATAATATCATGACAATTATTCTGATTCCGCACAATTTCCGGGCAAACCGGACCTAGATTGCGAGCAGCAGATGCTCCGGATCGCCAAGCAGCAGCTTGGTGACAACGCCGAGGCCGGCGCGCAGTTCCCCCTCGGTGGTCGAACCCAGCGAGATACGCACCGCCGGGTGCCAGGGCGCACCCGAAATACGGAAGGATGTTCCGGGCGCGATAGCCACGCCTTGCAGGCGGGCCTGGGCGACAAAGCTTTCCTCGGCACGGTCCGCGGGCAGTTGAAGCCAGACATGCAGCCCGTCTCGCCGGGCGCGATAGTCGACCCCCGCCAGCACCTGCGCTGCAATATCCTGCCGGCGCCGCAAAGCCGCGCGCTGCCAGTGGACAAGCTCCATCGCCGTGCCGTCGGTCACCCATTTGGTGGCGATCTCGGCCACCAGCGGCGTCGCCATCCAGTTCGAAACCAGATGCCGGTTGGCGACGGCGGCGACGTAGCGGTCGGGTGCGGCCAGATAGCCGATGCGCAGGCCGGGCACGGTGATCTTGGTGAAGGAGGTGACGTAGAGCGTGCGCTCCGGCGCGAACGCGGCAACCGGCGGCGGCCGGTCTTCGACCAGCGGACCCAGCACATCGTTCTCGATGATGGCAATATCGTGCTTGCGCGCGACCGCCGCGATCTCTTCTCGCCGCCGCGCATCCATCAGCGTCGCCGTCGGATTGATGACCGAGGGCTGCACGAAGACCGCGCGGATGTCGGAAAGCCGGCAGGCCTCATCCAGCGCTTCCGGAATCAGGCCGTTGTCGTCGATCGGCAGGCCTTCCAGGTTGAAGCCGAGATAGCGTGCCAACGGCACCAGCGTATGGTGGCCGATCGCCTCCGTGGCGACCGTAGAGCCCGGCGGCGCGACGCTCATCAGCGCCACTGTCATGCCGGCGGTGGCGCCGTTGGTCAGGCTGACGTTCTGCGGCGATGCATCGAGGCCGCACAGTCTCAACCATTCGACTGCCACCGCGCGGTGGCGGGGAAACACCATGTTGGGCCGGAACGAAAGTGCTGAACTCGACGGCAGGTTCTCGGCCAGCCATCCCAGTGCCTGCTTCAGCCGCTCAAGATGCATCGGCTCGCAGACCGGTTTCAGGATCGAAAGGTCGATGACTTCACCGAGCCGCTCCGGCAGATAGGGCGGCTCGGGCTCGCGGCGCTGCGTCTGGACGAAGCTGCCGCGGCCGATCTCGCCCGAAATCAGGCCGCGCCGGATCAGTTCCTCATAGGCGCGGCTGACCGTCTGCACCGAAAGCTTGAGGTCGTCGGCCAGCCTGCGATGGGTCGGCAACCGCGCGCCATTGGCAAGGCGTCCGTCATGGATGGCGCGCGCGAACTGGTCGGCCAGCGACTGATAGGCCGGCCGCCGGATAAGCGCGGGATCGGGTTGCCACAATGTCATGACTTATTAGAGATCGAAATCAGTGCAATTGACAATCGAAATAATGCGCCGTCATGGTACTCGACGAAAAAGTGAGCCCTGATGACATCAGCGAAACTCGACCCGATCGACCTGAAAATCCTCGACGCCATCCAGCGCGACGGGCGCATCACCAAGCTGGCGCTGGCCGAGCAGGTCGGCCTGTCTCCGACGCCGTGCTGGATGCGGTTGCGCAAGCTGGAAAAGGCCGGCATCGTCTCGGGCTATCACGCCAGGATCGCCATGCGCGTCGTGGCACCCGTTGCCACCGTGCTGATGGAGGTGACGCTGGCCAACCACCGCCAGGCCGATTTCGACCGCTTCGAGCGCGTTATACGCGATGTTCCCGAGATCGTCGCCTGCTGGTCTGTCGGCGGCGGCGTCGACTATCTGTTGAAGGTAATGGCGCGCGACATCGACGCCTATCAGCGGCTGGTCGATGGCTTGCTGGACCGCGAGATCGGCATCGATCGTTACTTCACCTACATCGTCATCAAGACCGTGAAGGACGAGGTGGCGCTGCCCATCGCAGAGCTTTTGCCGGCGTCGTCATAGGAGCGGAGAGATTCTCTCGCCGGGCAACCCGATAGAGAGAGTCTCTCTACGCCAGGACTTCCAAACAGCCTCTCTATCTGCATCGGGCGGATAGTCTTCCCGCATCAGTCCGAACCGGGAGGCTTTGACCATGTCCGCGCATTTCGCCCGCTCGCATCGCCATGAAGCGCTCGACGGCCTCGCCGACCGCCGGCTGCTGCGCGAACTCGCCTATGTCGATGGCCACTGGACCGCAAGCGAGGCTGCCGAAAGCTTCGAGGTCACCGATCCGGCCACCGGCACGACCGTCGCTTTCGTCGCCGCGCTCGATGGCCGGCAGACGACAAAGGCGATCGATGCCGCGGCGCGCGCCTTCCCGGCCTGGCGGGCGCTGTTGCCGCAGGAGCGCTCGACAATTTTACGAAAATGGTTCGAGCTGATCGTCGGCGCCAAGGATGATCTGGCTCTGCTGATGACGCTTGAACAGGGCAAGCCACTGCAGGAATCACTGGGCGAGATCGACTACGCCGCCTCCTTCGTCGAATGGTATGCCGAAGAAGCAAAACGCCTGAACGCCGAGAGCGTCACCAGCCATCTCCCGAACGCCGAGATGATGGTGCGGCGCGAGCCGCTCGGCGTCGTCGGCGTCGTCACGCCGTGGAATTTTCCGTCGGCCATGCTGACCCGTAAGGCAGCCGCCGCCCTTGCCGCCGGCTGCACCATCGTCGCGCATCCGTCCTCGGAAACGCCGCTGTCGGCGCTGGCGCTGGCCGAACTTGGCGAGCGCGCCGGCCTGCCCGTGGGCGTCTTCAACATCGTCACCGGCAAGGCTTCGACGATCGTTGGCCGGATGTGCGATGATCCGCGCGTGCGTGCCATGAGCTTCACCGGCTCGACCGAGATCGGCCGGCTGATCGCCGCCCAGAGCGCGCCGACCATGAAGCGGCTGGTGATGGAGCTTGGCGGTCATGCCCCGCTGATCGTCTTTGCCGATGCAGATCTGGACAAAGCGGTTGATATCGCCATCGACGCCAAATTCGCCACGTCGGGCCAGGACTGCCTCGCCGCCAACCGCATCTACGTCCAGCGTCCGATCTACGATCGGTTCTGCGCCGCCTTCGCCAAGCGCATCGAGACGCTGCGGACCGGCAATGGCCTAGCCGAGAAGATCGACATCGGGCCGCTGATGCATGAGCGCGCCATCAAGAAGGTGGAGGAACAGATCGCCGATGCCATCGCTCACGGCGCGCGCTGCCTCACCGGCGGCAAGCGGCACCAGGCCGGCCCGCTGTTCTACCAGCCGACGCTGCTGGCCGATGTCAGTGACGAAGCGCTGATCATGCGCGAGGAGACGTTTGGCCCGGTTGCCGCCGTGACGCCGTTCGACAGCGAGGATGACGTGATTGCCCGCGCCAACGCCACCGAGTATGGCCTCGTCGCCTATGTCGTGACCGAGAATGGTGGCCGGCAGCAGCGCATGGGCCGCGCGCTCGACTACGGCATGGTCGCCATCAACCGCGTCAAGATCACCGGCGCGCCGATCCCGTTCGGCGGCGTCAAGCAATCGGGCATCGGGCGCGAAGGCTCGCGCCACGGGCTCGAAGCCTTCACCGATCTGAAGTATCTCTGTCTGGACGTCGCCTAGGTTCGTCCTGCCATCCCTAAAGGAGTCAAAAAATGCTCGACCAGTCCAACGAACTCGCCGCCTGGGATCGCGACCACTTCTTCCATCCCTCGACCCATATGGGCACGCACGCGCGGGGTGAAAGCCCGACACGCATCATGGCCGGCGGTGAAGGCGTCACCGTGTGGGACAACAATGGCAGGAAGAGCCTCGATGCCTTCGCCGGGCTCTATTGCGTCAATGTCGGCTACGGCCGCCAGAAGATCGCTGACGCCATCGCCGCCCAGGCGAAGAACCTCGCCTATTACCACGCCTATGTCGGCCACGGTACCGAGGCCTCGATCACGCTGGCCAAGATGATCATCGATCGCGCGCCGCAGGGCATGTCGCGGGTCTATTTCGGCCTCTCCGGTTCGGATGCCAACGAAACCAACATCAAGCTGATCTGGTACTACAACAACGTGCTCGGCCGGCCGGAGAAGAAGAAGATCATTTCGCGCTGGCGCGGCTATCACGGCTCGGGCGTGATGACGGGATCGCTGACCGGGCTCGACCTTTTCCACAACGCCTTCGACCTGCCGCGCGCGCCGATCCTGCACACCGAGGCACCCTACTACTTCCGCCGCGCCGACCGCTCGATGAGCGAGGAGCAGTTTTCGCAGCATTGTGCCGACAAGCTCGAGGAGATGATCCTGGCCGAAGGCCCGGAAACCGTCGCTGCCTTCATCGGCGAGCCGATCCTCGGCACTGGCGGCATCGTGCCGCCGCCGGCCGGCTATTGGGAAAAGATCCAGGCGGTGTTGAAGAAGTACGACGTGCTGCTGGTTGCCGACGAAGTGGTGACGGGCTTCGGCCGACTGGGCACCATGTTCGGCTCCGACCATTACGGCATCAAGCCGGACCTGATCACCATCGCCAAGGGCCTGACATCGGCCTATGCGCCGCTGTCGGGCGTCATCGTCGCCGACAAGATGTGGCAGGTGCTGGTTGAGGGCTCCGACAAGCTCGGTTCGCTCGGCCATGGCTGGACCTATTCGGCACATCCGATCTGCGTTGCCGCCGGCGTCGCCAATCTCGAGCTGATCGACGAGATGGATCTTGTGACAAATGCCAAGGAGACCGGCGCCTATTTCCGCGCCGAGCTGGCCAAGGCGGTCGGCGGCCACAGGAATGTTGGTGACGTCCGCGGCGACGGCATGCTGGCAGCGGTGGAATTCGTTGCCGACAAGGACGACCGGGTGTTCTTCGACGCTTCGCAGAAGATCGGACCGCAGGTGGCGACAGCGCTTGCCGCAAGCGGCGTCATCGGACGCGCCATGCCGCAGGGCGACATTCTTGGCTTCGCGCCGCCGCTCTGCCTGACCCGCGAGGAAGCCGACATCGTCGTGTCGAAGACCGCCGATGCGGTCAAGAGCGTGTTTGCCAATCTCTGAGATCGACTATGAATGCCATGACCAGAACCCTCCCCGCCACCATGGCCGCCGTGCTGCTTGTCGGGCACGGCGGGCCGGAAAAACTCGTCTACCGCAGCGATGTGAAAGTGCCCGCGCCTGCGCCAGGTGAAGTGCTGGTCAAGGTCAGCGCTTGCGGCATGAACAACACCGATGTCTGGGTGCGCCAGGGCGCCTATGGCACGGAGGAGGACGCTGCCGCCGTGTCGACATGGCGGCGCCAGGGCAACACGCTTGTTTTCCCGCGCATCCAGGGCACCGACACCGTCGGTACCATCGCCGCCGTCGGCGAAGGCGTGTCGCCGGAGCGTATCGGCGAACGGGTGATGGTCGATTTCTCCATCTACAATCGCGACGACGATTCGCTCGCCGACATCGACTATATGGGCCACGGCCGCGACGGCGGCTACGCCGAATACCAGGCCGTGCCGGCCGAGAATGCGCATGTCGTCGATACCGACATGAGCGACGTCGAACTCGCCACCTTCTGCTGCGCTTACCTGACCGGTGAACAGATGCTGGAGCGCGCCGGCTTGAAGGCCGGCGAGCGCGTGCTGGTCACCGGCGCCTCGGGCGGCGTCGGCTCCGGCATCGTACAACTGGCACGAGCGCGCGGCGCCATTCCCTATGCCGTCGTCGGCAAGGGCAAGGAACAGGCGGTGCTGGACATCGGCGCCGAGGCGGTCATCACCCGTGGCGTCGCAGACCTGCCGCAAGCCGTGATTGAAGCGACCGGCGGCCAACCGATCGACGTGGTGGCCGACCTGGTCGGCGGCGCGATCTTCAACGACCTCTTGCGTATTCTCAGGCCCGAAGGCCGCTACACGACCGCGGGCGCGATTGCCGGTCCGGTCGTGCAACTCGATCTCAGGACCATGTATCTCAAGCAGTTGCAGTTGCATGGTTCGAGCCAGGGCACGCGCGCGGATTTCCGTCGCATCGTTGGTTACATCGAGGCGAAGAAAATCCGGCCGCTGGTCGGTGGCGTCTACAAGCTCTCCGATTTCCACCATGCGCAGGCGGATTTCATTGCCAAGGATTTCGTCGGCAAGCTGGTGGTGGTGCCGGATGCCATGTGGGGTTCGGCTGGCTGAACACTCTATGCCTCAACCCTGCTGGGCCGCCCTCAACAGCATGCCGAACAGGTCGCGCGGTTCGTCGGGGTCGGCCAGCATGTCGAGTTCCTGGTAGAGGCCGGTCGAGCGCAGCTGATCCCTGACATAGCGCAGCGCCGAAAAATCCTCGATGGCGAAGCCGACCGAATCGAACAGCGTGATCTGGCCGGAATCGCGCCGGCCTTGCACGGCGCCTGACATCACCTGCCACAGCTCGATCACCTCATGATCCGGCGCAAGCTGCTGGATCTCGCCCTCGATGCGGGTCTGCGGCGGGTATTCGACGAAGATGTCTGAGCGCAGCAGGATATCGCGATGCAATTCGGTCTTGCCGGGACAGTCGCCGCCGACCGCGTTGATGTGCACGCCGGAGCCGACCATGTTGTCGGTGAGGATGGTGGCGTACTGCTTGTCGGCGGTGACGGTGGTGATGATGTCAGCCCCCTCGACTGCCTCCTGCGCGGTGCCGCAGGCGATCATGTCGAAGCCGAGACCGGCGAGATTGCGGATGCATTTTTCGGTGGCCGTGCGGTCGATATCGTAAAGCCTCAGCCTGTCGACGCCGAGCAGCGCCTTGAAGGCCACCGCCTGGAATTCGGCCTGGGCGCCGTTGCCGACCAGCGCCATGCAGCTGGAGCCGGCCGGCGCCAGATACTTGGCGGCCAGAGCCGACATCGCCGCCGTGCGCAGCGCCGTCAGGATGGTCATTTCGGACAGCAATACCGGGTAGCCATTGTGGACGTCGGCGAGCATGCCGAAGGCGGTCACGGTCTGGCGTCCCTCGCGCATGTTCTTGGGATGGCCGTTGACATATTTGAAGCCGTAGACCTCGCCGTCGCTGGTCGGCATCAGTTCGATGACACCCTCGGCGCTGTGCGAGGCGACGCGCGGCGTCTTGTCGAACAGCTCCCAGCGGCGGAAATCATCCTCGATGTAGCCGGCGAGTTCGACGAGGAAGCGTTCGACGCCGATCTTCAGCACCAGCTTCATCATATGGTCGACGCTGACGAAGGGCACGATGTTGAGATTGGGGATCATTTTTCTTTTCCTTGCCGCATGCAGGCGGTCAGTCCTGGCGATGCGCGTTGTGTGCCTTCATCATCGTTGCCAGCGCCGGATCGTTTTGCTCCAGCACCCTGATGGCTCCGCCTGTGTCGTAGTGGCGCTCATCCTGGCCCATCTTGAACTTGGCTTCGAGCCGCCCGATCGGCAGGTCAAACCCTATGATACCAGGTATGCGCCGCTCCATGCCGCCTGGTCCGAGCTCACGCGTGCGCCAGCGATCGTCGCGATCCTTCTCCAGCACATCGACAAGCTGCAGGAGATGCCGGGCGGTGCCGTGATCGTCGAGCGGCACCGGATGCCCATGACAATGCACGACGGCAAAGTTCCAGGTCGGCGCGCTGTCGCGCACCGGATTGCGCGGATACCAGGACGGCGACATTGTCCAGCGCAAAGCCCGGTGCGGCATCGGCAAAGGCCTGCGGCGACAATGTCTCGATGCGCGCGCCCTCGCCGCGGATGCGTTCGGCTGCCGACGTCCAGCTCGCCTTGTTGTCGTTGCCGCAGACCCACATCATGCCGATTTCGGTGACAAAGGATCCTTCGCCAGCGATTTCGGGCAGCGACACCAGGATCTCTCGGCCACGGATGGATAGCTGCGACAGTTCCGGCATCAGGTAGAAGGCGTGCAGCAGCGCCGACGATTTGCCCGACGGGCCGCCGGCGGGATGGGTCTGCTCGACCAGCGTGACCTTCACACCGGCTTTGGCCAGATCATAAGCCGCGCTCGATCCGACAATACCGGCACCGACGACGATGACGTCGCTTCCATTTCGCATGGCTGTTCCCCACAGTCTCTTGGCTGCTTTTCGACAAGGTAGGGCCAGCGATCGCGCAATGTCAATATCTCTTCATTGTTGACCGAGATTTAAATCTCTGTAATAAACTCGACAAAACAAGAGAACACGGATTCCGGGGAGGCCCATGGCGATACGCGATGTTCTGATGCGCGGGGATCTTGCGCTGACGCCGTCGGAGGAGAAGATCGTCCGACTGCTGTTGACGGACTATCCGACCTCCGGCCTCGGCACCGCCTCATCGCTCGCCCGGCGCGCTGGCGTCAGCGATCCAACCGTGGTGCGGCTGGTGATGAAGCTCGGCTATGAAGGGTTTCCGGATTTCCAGGCGAGGCTTCTGGCCGAAGTCGAGGCAAGACTGCACTCGCCGCTGCTGATGATGGAGGCCAAGCGGCAGAGCGGTTCCAACGACAGCGCCGTGCTGGCCTATCTCGATAGCGTCACCACGGCCTTGCAGAAAGCCACCGCCGCGACACCCGTCCAGACATACGAGCGGGCGGCCCGCTTGCTGATGGAGGCCAAGGGCGAGGTCGTGCTGGTTGGCGGCCGGTTCAGCCGCCACATCGCCGGCATGCTGGCCGGCTATCTCGTGCAGTTCCGCTCCGGGGTTCGCGATCTCGGCGTGCTCTCTCCGCAGATCTTCGACACGCTGGCCGACCTCGGCCGGCGCGACGTGCTCGTCGTCTTCGACTACCGCCGCTACCAGCTCGATGTGATGGCCTATGCAAAACAGGCGGCGGCCCTCGATGTGCGCATCCTCCTGTTCACCGACCAATGGCTGTCGCCGATATCAGATCTCGCCGAAGTCACCATCGTCAGCCCGCTCGAAGTCGCCTCACCTTACGACACGCTGGCGCCGGCGATCGCACAGATGGAAGCGCTGGTCGCCCATATCGTTTCGACGCTGGGCGACGAGGCCCGCGCCCGCATCGAGCGACTCGAAAAGGTGCGGCATGCCAATGCCGTGACGCTCGACAGCGACCCGCAAGAGAACGGCGCGCGCAAAACACCCGGCCCCCGCAAGACACCGGGACCCAAATCAGTAAAGCAGGACGACAAAGCATGACCCAGGCCCTACCCAAACGAGACGAAGCCTTCCGTGCCGGCGAAACGGCACTGCTGCTCGTCGACATGCAGCGCATCTGGCTGGAGCCGGGCGCCGATCCATCGCATCCGGAACGCGGCCCCGATCATTATTTTTACCGGCAGACATCCTCGCAGACGATCCCCAACCAGGAGCGCCTGCTGGCGGCGGCGCGGGCCAATGGCGTCGAGGTGCTGCACACCATCATTCAGAGCCTGACCGAAGACGGCCGTGAGCGCTCGCTCGACCACAAGCTGACACCGATCCATGTTGCGCCCAGTCTCCCCGAAGGACTGCCGGTGGCATCGCTGGCGCCGGTTGGCGACGAGATCATGCTGCCGAAGACGTCGTCGGGCATCTTCAATTCGACCAATGTCGACTATCTCCTCAAGAACCTCGGCATCCGCTATCTCGTCGTGGTCGGCGTGCTGACCGATCAATGCGTCGACATGGCGGTGCGCGACGGCGCCGACCGCGGCTATCTTGTCACCTGCGTATCGGATGCCTGCGCCACCATCACCCAGGAACGCCACGACATCGCGCTCAAGGCCTTCGGCGGCTACTGCTGGGTGGCTGACACCGACACGGTCGTCGACCGCTTCAACGCTTTGGGAAAACCGGCATGACATCGACTGTCGAGCCTCTGGTTGCCGTCGTCACCACGGATCTCTCCGCCGTCACGCGGGGCCGTTTCGTTGCCGAAAGCAAGTTGCAGAAGACCGCCACGACCGGCGTCGGTTGGCTGCAGGCCAATCTGTCGCTGACACCGTTCAACTCGATCGTCGATCCCAACCCCTGGGGCTCGTCGGGCGACCTGCGGCTGATCCCCGATCTCGAGGCGCGCTTTCGCACGACACGCACCGGATCGGCAACGCCGTTCGACATGGTCGCCGGCGACATCGTCGAGCTCGACGGCAGCCCATGGCTCGGCTGCACCCGCACGATGCTCAAAGACGCGCTGGCCGATTTGAAAGCCGCAACCGGCCTGTCGGTCATCGCCGCCTTCGAGCATGAATTCAACGTCGCCGACGGCGGCTTCGCACAGGCGCATTCAATGTCTTTCGCCGCACTGCGCCGCGCCGACCCTTTCGCGCCCAATCTGATGGCGGCGCTCGAGGAAGCCGGCGTCGCGCCCGAGGTGGTCATTGCCGAATTCGGCGACGAGCAGTTCGAGGTGACGCACGAGCCGGCGGACGCGCTGACGGCGGCCGACCGCGCCGTCGCCATCCGCGAAATCACGCGCGAGTTGGCGCGCAATGCCGGCTGGCGTGCGAGCTTCGCCCCCAAGACAGCGCCAACCGCCGTCGGCAACGGCGTCCACATCCATTTCAGCTTCGTCGACGAGGCCGGCAAGCCGATGACTTACGATCCGGCACTGGCGGGCGGCCTTTCCGCCAAAGCGGGCGCCTTCTGTGCCGGCGTGCTGCGCCATCTGCCTGGGATGACCGCCATGACGGCGTCGAGCGTGTCGTCCTTCTACCGGCTGAAGCCGCACAGCTGGAGTTCTTCCTACACCTGGCTTGCCGACCGCGACCGCGAGGCGTCGCTGCGCATCTGCCCGACGGTGACGATCGGCGGACGGGATCCGGCGCGGCAATACAACATCGAATACCGGGCCGCCGACGCCACCGGCAATCCCTATCTGTCGCTGGCGGCGATCATCCGCGCCGGGCTGGAGGGGCTGGAGGCGGGCCTGCCGTCGCCACCTTTGGTCACCGGCGACCCGACACTGATGAGCGAGGCGGAGCGGGCAAGTCTTGGTCTGGTGCGCCTGCCCGAAACCCTGCCCGCGGCACTGGACGCGCTGCTGGCCGACGGCACCGTGACGGGATGGTTCGCGCCCGTCTTCATCGAAACCTTCGTCGGCCTCAAGCGACATGAAGCCGAGCGTCTTGCCGGTCTCGATCCGGCCTCCATCTGCGATCTCTACCGGACGCTCTATTGATGACCGCAGTGACAAAAAAAGATTGGCCCGAGGCCGTCGAGGCCCTCAACGAGCACGGCCGTTCCGATATCGTGCTGTTGTGCGAGCATGCGTCCAACCACATGCCGGTCGAGTATCGACAGCTTGGCCTCGATGCCCACCATCTGCAGCGCCACATCGCCTGGGATATCGGCGCCGCCGAAGTGACCCGCCTGCTGTCGTCGAAGCTCGATGCTCCGGCCTTCCTCAGCGGCTATTCGCGGCTGCTGATCGACCTCAACCGGCCACTGGGCACGCCAGGCAGCATTCCGGTACTGTCGGAAGACACCGACATTCCCGGGAATGTCGGCATCGATGCGGCGGAGCGGACCCGGCGCGCCGAGATCATCTTTTCGCCGTTCCATGACCGGGTGACCGCTTATCTCGACCGCCGGGCACAAGCAGGCCGGCAGACGCGGATCGTGACGATCCATTCTTTCACGCCGGTCTTCCTCGGCGTCAGCAGGCCCTGGCATGCCGGCGTGCTGCATGACCAAGCAAGAGGTCTCGCCGAAGCGATCCTTTCGGGCCTGCGCACCGATGCGGCGCTCAATGTCGCGGCCAACGTGCCCTATGTAATCAGCCGCGACGCCGACTACGCCGTGCCCATCCATGGCGACGATCGCGGCATCGCCGCCGTCCTCGTCGAGATCCGGCAGGATCTTTTGTCGACACGGTCCGGCATCGAGGAATGGGCGGACCGGCTGGCGGCGGCACTGCCGGCACTCGAGACAGAAACCGAGCCGTGAGCAATCCAAGCCTGCGCGAGCGCGACGCCGCGACCATCGCCCAGATCGGCAAGTTGCGTTTCTCGCCGCTCAGCGTCATCGGCAACCGGCTGATCGGCGGCTGCTGGCAATCACGCCCCGCGGCCACGGCTGCGGCAGAAATTACCCAAGCAGCCCCGCCTGATCGTTGCGCGGCATTTATTCCGCGATACGCACGATCAGCTTGCCGAAATTCTTGCCATCGAGAAGGCCGAGAAAGGCCTGTGGTGCATTTTCGATGCCATCGACGATATCTTCCCTGTAGCGGACGCGGCCGGACGATATCCATTCGGCCATCTCACGATAGAAGGCCGGGCGCTGGTCGACAAATTCACGCTGGATAAACCCCCTGATCGTCAGGCTGCGGTGCAGCACTTGCTGCATCAATACCGGCAACCGGTCGACGCCGGCATCCGCGATGACGTTGTACTGCGCGATCAGCCCGCAGACCGGCACACGCGCAAATTCGTTCAGCAGCGGAAACACCGCGTCCCAGACAGGACCACCGACATTCTCGAAATAGATGTCGATGCCACCGGGGCAGGCTGCCTTCAACTGCTCGGCAAAATCATCGGCACGGTGATCGACGACCGCATCGAAGCCGAGTTCGTCTCGCACGAAGGCGCACTTGTCGGCACCGCCGGCAATGCCGACGGCACGCGCGCCCTTGATGCGCGCGATCTGGCCAACGGCCGACCCGACCGCGCCGCTGGCGGCCGCCACGACGACCGTCTCGCCAGGCTTCGGCTGCCCGATGGTGAGCAGACCGGCATAGGCCGTGAAGCCCGGCATGCCGAGCACGCCAAGCGCCGTAGTGATGGGTGCCGCAGCGGGATCCAGCTTGCGCAGCCCGACACCGTCGGACAAGGCAAAACTCTGCCAGCCGGAATGGGACAACACGATATCCCCTTCGGTAAATTCCGGGTGGTGAGAGATCACGACGCGCGCAACGGTACCGCCTTCCATCACGCCGTCGACATCGACGGGCCTGGCATAGGATTTCGTAGCGTTCATGCGCCCGCGCATATAGGGATCGAGCGACAGATAGAGGATCTGCAGCAGCAGTTCGCCCTCTCCCGGCTGGACGACATCAACCGTCTCGATGCGGAAATCATCCGGCTTTGGCCGGCCTTGTGGCCGCGCCGCGAGCACGATGCGGGTGTTGGACTGGATCGACATCGAAAATCTCCCTGCGAAGAAGGCTCTACTCGAAAAACCGGTTGGGCGGACGCTTCAGGCCGAGATTCTCGCGCAGTGTCGACCCTTCATATTGCCGCCTGAAGATCCCTCGCCGTTGCAATTCCGGCACCACCTTCTCGGCAAAATCATCGAGCCCGGCGGGCAGGTATGGAAACATGATGTTGAACCCGTCGGAACCCTCGCCGATCAGCCATTCCTCCATCTCGTCGGCGATTGTTTCAGGCGTGCCGACAAAAGCAAGGCCGGAATAGCCGCCCAGCCTTTGCGCAAGCTGCCTGACGGTCAGGTTCTCCTCGCGTGCCAGTTCGATGACGCGCTCGCGGCCACTCTTCGAGGCATTGGTCTCGGGGATTTCGGGCAAGGGCGCGTCGGGATCAAAACCGGACGCGTCATGTCCGATGGCGATCGACAGCGAGGCGATGCCGCTCTCGTAGTAGACGAGACTGTCGAGCTTCGCCCGCCTGGCCTGCGCGTCCTCGACGCTGTCGCCGACAACGACAAAGGCGCCGGGCAGGATCTTGATGTCGTCACGCGACCGGCCAAGCCTTTCCGCACGGCCTTTGACGTCGGCGAAGAAGCGCTGCCCCGCCGCGAGATCGGCATGGGCGGCGAAAATGACCTCCGCTGTCTCCGCCGCCAGTTGGCGTCCTGCCTCCGAGGCGCCGGCCTGCACGATGACCGGCCAGCCCTGGATTGGCCGCGCGATGTTGAGTGGGCCGCGCACCGAGAGATGCTCACCCTTGTGGTCGAGCACATGCAGCCTGGCCGGGTCGAAATAGAACCCGCTTTCGGCGTCGCGGATGAAGGCATCGTCGGCAAAGCTGTCCCACAGGCCGGTGACGACATCGTAGAATTCCCGGGCCCGCCGGTAGCGCTCGTCATGCTCGACATGCTCGTCGAGGCCGAAATTGAGCGCCGCATCCGGATTGGACGTGGTGACGATGTTCCAGCCGGCGCGTCCGCCGCTGATATGGTCGAGCGAGGCGAAGCGGCGGGCAACATGATAGGGCGCGTCGAAGGTGGTCGATGCGGTGGCGACCAGCCCGATATGGTCGGTGACGGCGGCGAGCGCCGACAAAAGCGTGAACGGCTCGAACGAGGTGACCGTGTGGCTGCGCCGCAGCGCCTCGATCGGCATGTTGAGAACGGCCAGATGGTCGGCCATGAAGAAGGCGTCGAACTTCGCCGCCTCCAAGGTCTGGGCGAAGCGCTTCAGATGCGCGAAATTGAAATTGGCGTCGGCATAGGCGCCCGGATAGCGCCAGGCGCCGGTATGCAGGCTGACGGGGCGCATGAAGGCGCCGAGGTGCAATTGTTTTTGTGTCATGAAAGTCGTTTCGACCGATCGATACAGTCGAGCACTAGCGCTCGAATCCTAAACTCAGGATCGGACGGTCCGCGCAACTCGGGAAGATATCCTGTTCCTCCACACCGGCCTTTTGCAGCATAGGTTTTGCGCTGTCCGGGACCAGGACAAAAAATGGCCGGGCTCGAATGCGGCCCGGCCAAAAGAAGGTTTGAACCTTCAGAGGGGAACACCGTCCAGCGGAATGGGAGGAAACCGCTAAACGATTTTACCTTTTTGCGCCTATCTCGAAGCCTTGGCGACGAATGGCATTCCAAAAAACATATGAAACGGCAAAAATTCGTGCAGAGCTGAGCTCACGAGCCCGCCGCTCCGGCCTGGAGAAGATCGGCATAATGGCGGCGTGCCACGTCGGGATGGGAACGCAGTCGGCTTTTGAGCACATTGGTGCCGACATCGCGGAACAAGGGGTTGTCCGGATCGCTTGCCGGCCCGCGCGCTTCGGCCGCCAATTCCTCGGGCAGGGTCAGAAGCGGTATGGTCGCGTCCAGCCGCGCACTGAAGAAGAAGGGAACGGAGATCCGCTCGACGCCGGCAGGCGGCGTCACGACGCGGTGAACGGTGGCACGCAAATACCCATTCGATGCCAGTTCGAGCAGTTCGCCAATGTTGACGACCAGCGTTCCAGGGAGCGGATCCACATTCACCCAGCTTCCGTCATATTCGACCTGCAGGCCCTTGTTGTCGTCCTGCAGCAGCAGGGTGAGGAAACCGCCATCCTTGTGCGCGCCGACGCCCTGGTCGCCTTCGGTCGCGTCACGGCCGGGATAACGGACGATCTTCATGCGATGGTTGGGCGAGTCCCGATAGATCGCGTCGAAGGCGTCCTCGGGCTGATCGAGCGATAGTGCGAAGGCTTTCAGCAGCCGAATGGCCACCGCGGTCGCCTTGGCCTGCCATGCAAGCAGTGCCGGCTTGAGCTCCGGCAGTGCAGACGGCCACTGGTTCGGCCCCTGCAGCCGTGTCCACGGTGCAATTCCAGGTCCCTGCGCTATGGGCTGGCGCTCGACGCCGATGTCGAGTTGCTCACGCCAGTCGGCCGCGCCCTTGGTCAGTTCGCCGCCGGCGCGGGTGTAGCCGCGGAACTGCTGGGACTTGACCATTTCGATGGCCAGCTTGTCGGCCTCCGGCAACGCGAAGAACCGTCGCGAGGCATCGAGCACGTCGTCGATCTCCGGGGCGGAAATTCCGTGGCCGCTGAGATAGAAGAAGCCAACGTCCCGGGCTGCCGTACGCAGGTCCAGGAGAAAGGTACGATACTCGGACGCACCTTGTTCGAGGCGGCTCAGGTCAAGCACCGGCACAATTCTGGGCATGGTCAGCTTCCTTCTTTTCTCTGCCCTGGCTTAGGAGAAGTAGAAGCGACCACCGGCAAGAGCTTCGAGCATGAATGCATCTCAAAGTGACACGCAAGGCGTGCCGATCAAAGCAACAGGAAGTCCAATCCGGGCCGGATGGAAGAACGTCAGCGCTGCATATTATGACCTGTCGGCAAATAATTTCCCGACAAGTGCTTTACCCGCCATGCCTCTCGTGGACCGCACTTTCCAGTGCGACAGCGTATAAGTCGCAGCGGAAGCGCAATCGCGCGTGATCGTCTGTAAATCCCGCCAGCCGACCGGCAAGACGGCTTCAAGCCAGCTCGAACCGCTCGATGGCGCGCATGATGCCGCGCAGCTCGGCGAGGCCCTTCAGCCGGCCGATCAGCGAATAGCCGGGGTTGATCCTGGTCTTGCCGATGTCGTCGGCAAGCAGATGGCCATGGTCTGGTCGCATCGGAATGCGCCAGTCGGCACGGCCTTCCCTGCGACGGCGCGCCTCTTCCTGCATCAGAGCGAGGATAACATGCGCCATGTCGGTGCCGCCTTCGAGATGCTCGGCTTCGTAGAACGAGCCGTCATCCTCGATGGTGATGTTGCGGAGGTGGACAAAGTGGATGCGGTCGGCGAATTCCTTGACCATGGCGACGATGTCATTGTCGGCCCGCGTGCCATAAGAGCCGGTGCAGAACGTCAGGCCGTTGGCGGGGCTGTCGACGGCGTTAAGGATGAAACGCGCATCCTCGGCTGTCGAAACGATGCGTGGCAAGCCATAGAGCGAGAAGGGCGGGTCGTCGGGATGGATGCACATGCGCACCCCCTCCTCTTCGGCCACCGGAATGATCTCGCGCAGGAACCAGGCAAGGTTTTGGCGCAGCTCCTTTGGTCCGATCGCATCGTAGTCCGCCAGGGCCTCGCGAAAACTGTCCCTGTCATAGCTGCGCTCGGTCGCCGGCAGGCCGGCGATCAGGTTGCGTTCGATCCTGTCGATCGCTTCGCTGCTCAATTCCTTCAGCCGCGCTTCCGCTTCGGCGATACGGGCAGCGGTATAGCCGGCTTCGGCATTGACGCGCTTCAGCACGAACAGGTCGTAGGCTGCGAAATCGATGGCGTCGAAACGCAGCGCATAGCCCGTCGTCGGCAGCCGATAGGCGAGATCCGTGCGGGTCCAGTCGACCACCGGCATGAAATTGTAGCAGACCGTCGCAATGCCGGCCTTGGCGAGCGCGCGGATTGAGTCGCGATAGTAGCCGGCGTAGCGCTCGCGTTCCGGCGCGCCGATCTTGAAGGAGTTGTGGACCGGAATGCTCTCGACCACCGACCATGTCAGGCCGGCGGCCTCGATGACACGCTTGCGCTCCAGAATGCTCTCGAGCGGCCAGGCGCGCCCGTCATAGATATCGTGCAAGGCGCTCACCACGCCGGTCGCACCGGCCTGCCTGACATGATCGAGCGTTACCGGGTCGTTTGGTCCATACCAGCGCCAGCACTGTTCCATTGCCGCTTCCTTCTGCGAGAGGATGGCAACCTATTGTTGGACCACAATGGGTGTCAAACTAGGAACCGGTTTCGGACAGCGAATGAAGGAGTTTTCCCAATGAAGGATTTCGACGGCAAGGTTGCCTTGGTGACGGGGACAACCGGGATTGGCCTCGCAACCGCCAGACGCCTCGCTGCAGGGGGCGCCGCGATCATCGCCTGCGGCATCGACCGCGCGGCCAACGCTGCGTTGAAAGCGGAACTGGAAAGCTCCGGAGCCGGGGCGCTGGTGATAGGCGCCGACGTCTCCGTGCCCGATCAGGTTCGCGACGCGGTCGCGGCCGGCGTGGAGCGGTTCGGCGGCCTCGATATCGTCGTCAATTCGGCGGCGGTGCATCCGTACGGAACCGCCGTCAGCACCGATTTCGAGACCTGGAACAAGGCGATGTCGGTCAATGTCGGGTCGATCTATCTGACCGCGCATTTCGGCATCCCGGAAATGGTCCGCAGGGGCGGCGGCGCCATCGTCAACGTCGCTTCGGTGCAGGGCTTTGCCTGCCAGCAAAACGTCGCCGCCTATGCCACCACCAAGGGCGCCATCCACACGCTGACGCGTGCCCTGGCCCTGGACCATGCGCGCTCCGGCATCCGCGTCAATTCCGTCAGCCCCGGCTCGATCCGCACTCCGATCCTGGAGAAGGCCGCCCGCGGCGAGAACGGCACGGACGCCGATGTCGAGGCCGCCTACAAGCGCTTCGGCGAAGCGCACCCCATCGGGCGCATCGGCGAGCCGGAGGAGGTGGCCGAACTTATCGCTTTCCTGTGTTCGTCGAAGGCCGGCTTCTGCACTGGCGCGGACTACAAGATCGATGGCGGCCTGACCGCCGGCATCGGCGTGAAGTAGATCGCGAATGGGGCTTGGCCTTTAGCGGGAGCGGCCGGCATCCGACAATTGGTTTGCCGAATTCTTGCAGATCAATGCTCAAGCAAATCGAACACCGCACGGGCCACGCCGAACACGAAAGGGGGCGGTGCGATCGATGAAATAATAGGCATTCTTGCCGATTGACAAAAACATCAACAGGCGACCAAGATCATATGACCATCAACGATATTGGTCCCGAGGTTGCCCCTCGGCATTGGCGTAAAGGAGAGCCAGATGCCCCTTCAGCAGAGAGTGACCCATCGTCCGAAACAACGTCCCGCCGCTCCCATCCTTGCCGCCGCACTGCTAGGCCTCGGCCTGATTACAGTGCCCGGCATCGGCCACGCCGAAGGGATCACGCTCAAGATTTTCGGCGGCTCGGCGCTCGACGAACTCGCGCCGCGTCAGCCGCCGGACGAGCAGAAGAAAATCCAGCAGCAGGTTATCGACGGCTTCCTCAAGGCCAACCCCGACGTCGCCGCGATCGAGTGGGATGCCCAGGGGCCACAAACCGATTCCATTCAGCGCGTGATGACCGCAAAACTTGCAAATCAGGAAATGGATCTGATCGCCTGCCCGGCCTTCTACACCAATGGTGCCTATGTCAGGCGCAAACTGGTGATGCCGATTACCGACAAGATCAAGCCGTTCCAGGACAGGATCGACGCCGCTGCACTTGGCGCCTTCACGGTCAACGGGCAAGTCTATGGCGTGCCGATCTCGACGCTGTCGACATCGACGATCTTCTACAATGTCGATCTCTTTCAGAAGCTCGCCATTCCTGTCCCGCCAACCTATGACGACCTGAAGGCAGCCGTGCCGAAGTTCAAGACCGCGGGCGTGATCCCTTTGCTGCATCAGGGCTCGAACACCGTGATGTGGCCGATGTGGTACTTCGAGACCTTTTCGCAGGCATCGGGCGACCCGGTCGGCAAGACGCAGAAGAACCTCGAGGGCACGGCGAAGTTCACCGACGCGCCCGATGTCGAGGGGTTCAAGCTGATCAAGCAATGGGTCGATGATGGCATCCTTTCCAAGGATTCGCTTTCCGTCGACCAGGACGGCATGCGTGCGGCCTTCGCCGCCGGCAAGAGCGCCATGTATTATGGCGGCACCTGGGAAATTCCGTCGCTCCAGTCGAGCGTCAAGGACTTCAAATGGGGCGTCTTCGCCTTTCCGAAAATGGACGGAACGCCGGGCGCGCCTGGCCATGGCGGCGGTGCCGACAACGGCATGTGCGTCGCCTCCTCGATCCCGCCCGAGAAGCTCGATGCCGCGGTCAAATTCATCGAATATCTGACACGGCCTGAAGTCGCGACGCTCTACCTCGCGCCGGAACAGCCGATCGCGGCCTCGATCAAGGGCGTGCCGCAGGTCGACGATGCCTATGCCGTCGAACTGCGCAAGCAGGCCTTCCCGAACACGATCAAGTTCCTCGACTGGATCTGGCCATCGGAGGTCGCGAGCGCCACGGCTTCGGCAATCGCCGGCATCGTCGGCGGCACCACGACGCCCGAAGACGCCGCCGCATCGATCCAGACCATCTTCGACGACCTCAAGGCCCAGGGCAGCTGGCCGCCCAAATGAGGCCCTGAAGTAGCGCCTGCAAGCGAGCGCCCATCCAGCCGGGCTGATGCCAGGAAAGAAGAACAGAGGCTGCCTGCTTCGGGCAGCCTCGCCCATCGGAGAGAACACATGACGACACATCGCGCCGAACGGCAGCGCTTCTCGATCGGTTACCATCTGAACAGCTGGGACCTGACCGGCCTTCCGCTCAGGCCAGCCATCAAGTTTCTCGCCGACCAGGGCTTCGGCTGGTTCGAGATCCTCGCCTTCACCAGCCTGTCGGACCAGTACGCCCGCAAATACATGCAGCTCGGCAATCAGGCGCCGATGGGGGTGACCACCGACACCGACATCTTGCGGCGCTATGCGCTGCTGTCGGAAGGCCAGAGCGAATATGGCATCAAGCTCTCCTCCTTCTACGTCAATGCGATCTTCACCAACCCCGTCGCCTGGCCTTATGAACGTGACGTGCTCGTCGGGCTGACCAGGATGTTGAAGGGCTTTGGCTCACCGGTGCTGGTTCTCGGCGGCGGTCCCTCGGAAGCCGCTGCCGGGGCGCACACGGCCGACGACTACCGCGCCTTCTGCCGGGCGCTCGAGGATATCGGCAGGCGGACGAAGGACCTTGGCATCGAGACGGTCTATCACCCGCACCTCGACACCTTCATCGAGCGCCGCGACCAGCTCGATCGCATGATGGATGAATTGGATACCAACCTCGCTGGCCTGTGCATCGATCCGGCGCATCTCGCCCACACCAATTCCGATCCGGTCGACGCGGTCAAGACCTACATTTCGGCCGTGCGCTATATGCATTTCAAGGACACCAGGGTTGATCCGGCGCTGAAGGGCTATGACCGCTATGGCGCCTTTTGCGAGCTCGGCGCCGGGGTCGTCGATCTTGCCGGCATCGCCGACGCCCTGCTGGAGGCAAACTACGATGGCCTCGCCATCATCGAGCTGGATGCGTCCAAGAAGACAGCAGAGCAAAGCACGCTCGAGAGCATCGCCTATATCAGGGACACGCTCGGGCTGGTGCTGACCCCGCAAGGCGCGAAGGCCACATGAGCACGCGACCGCAAGAGGCGGCTCCTGTTTCGAGCCGATCCGGCACCTGGCGCTTCGACGCCGGGGACGGGGCTACGGCCTTCGTCATGATCCTGCCCGCCGCGATCCTCTTCGGTCTTTTCTACCTCTGGCCGTTCGTCAACGGCTTCTGGCTCAGCCTGCACAATTGGGACGGGTTTTCCGACCCGACATGGGCGGGCTTTTCCAACTACATGCGGCTGGCGCATGATCGCACCTTCCTCGGCGCGCTGCGCAACAATTTGATTTTCGTCGTTGCCGTCGTGGTCCTGAAAAACGCGCTCGGCCTCGGGCTGGCGCTGCTTCTGAACCGGGCGCTGCTTGGCCGCGCCTTCTTTCGCGCCGCCGCCTTCATCCCGGTGACGATGTCCTTCGTCGCCGTCGGCCTGCTCTGGTCCTGGATCTACAATCCTGTCTTCGGCCTGCTCAACAGCGGGCTCGATCTCATCGGCCTCGCCGGGCTGAAACGATCATGGCTCGGCGACGCCGACATCGCGCTCTACTCGATCATCGTCGTCGATGTCTGGAAATGGCTCGGCTTCCATGCCGTCATCTATCTGGCCGGGCTGCAGACGATCCCCTCGGAGCTTTATGAATCGGCGAAGATGGACGGCGCCGGCCCCTTGCAGCGCTTCCGGCACGTCACCGTTCCGATGATGACGCCGATCATCTTCATCAACACCATCCTCGGCCTTTCCGGCGCCTTCGTGCGCAATTTCGACATCGTCTATGTCTTGACCAAGGGCGGCCCGAACCACGCCACCGAAGTGGTGCTCACCTACATGATGAGCAAGGCCTTCCAGGACGGCGCCATGAGTTACGCCGCTGCGATCGGCTATGTTCTCTTCATGATCGTCGGGCTGGCCAGCGTCGGCCTGCTGGCCCTGATGCGGCGGCAAAGGCTCGACGTCTGATGAGAGCCGCCAACCTTTCGCTGAACGATGGCGCCGCCGGCTCTCGCCGTCGCGGGCTCATGCAGCGCCTCGGCATGCGCGGCATCCTCGAACTTGGCGGCATCTATGCCGCGCTCATTCTCGTGCTCTTCGAGACCCTTTATCCGCTGCTTTGGGTGCTGTTCGGTTCGCTCAAGACCAAGCAGGAAATGCTCAGCAATGTCTGGGGTCCGCCATCGAGCCTGGTGCTGCAGAACTATGCCGATGCCTGGCGGATCGCCGGCATGGGATCGCGCATCGTCAACAGCATCTTCGTCACCGGCTCGGCATTGATCATCCTGGTGGCCGTCGCGACGCCGTGCGCCTATGCGGTGGCGCGTCTTCGTTTCCCCGGACGCGGTCTTGTGGTCGCAGTCGCGGTTGCGGCCATGCTGGTGCCGCCGCAGGTGATGGCCATTCCGCTGTTCCTGGTGGCGCGCGATCTCGGCCTGATAAACAGCCGGCTCGGCATTGCCTTCATCTATGCCGCGACCTCGCTGCCGCTTTCGGTCTTCATTCTGCGCAGCTTCTTCATCACGTTGCCGGCCGACCTCGAAGATGCCGCGCGCATCGATGGCGCCAGCCGGCTCGAGATCCTGATCCACATCATGCTGCCCCTGGTGCGGCCGGGCGTGGCGCTGATCCTCATCTTCGGCTTCATCGAGATCTGGAACGATTTCTTCCTGGCCTTCCTGCTGTTGCGCGACCCTTTGGTGCAGACCATCCCGCTTGGGCTGGTCAGCTTCTTCCAGCAATACGACTCGCTCTGGACGCTCTATTTCGCCGCGTTGACGATCACGACACTGCCGGTGATCGTCGTCTTCGTCGCCATGCAACGGCAGTTCATCGCCGGCCTGACGGCCGGCGCCGTGAAGGGTTGACATGCAGGATCGCGTTATTGGCGTCGGCGTCATCGGCTGCGGCGAGATCGCCCAGCTGATGCACTTGCCTTATCTCATGGAGTTGCCGGCGTTTCGCATCGCCGCCTTATGCGACATCTCTCCCGGCACGGTCGACAAGGTCGCGGAACATTATGGCGTCACTGCCAGATATACGGACCATCGCGCGCTGCTTGCCGATCCGAATGTCGATGCGGTCGTGATCTGCACCTACGATCATGGCGAGATGGTTGCCGATGCAATCCGCGCCGGCAAGCACCTGATCGTCGAGAAGCCGCTTGCCTTCACGCCCGAGGAGGCGCGCCCGCTGGTCGAGCAGGCCGAGCGGAGCGGCCTCGTCGCCCTTGTCGGCTACATGAAATTCTATGATCCCGGCTATGAGATCGGGCTGGAGCGCATCGCCGCCATCGGCCGGCCGAAATCGATCCATGTCCACGATTTCGCGGGCCGTTTCGACCGTTATGGCCAACTCTACACGCAGACCAGGGTCACCGACGTGCCGGCCGATGTGTTGGCGGCGGGACGCGAAACGGTCGCTCGGCGCATCGAGGCGGCGCTCGGTGTGGACCATGCCGGCTATCGCGATCTCTATCTTGTACTGCTCAGCCTCGCTAGCCACGACCTTGCCGTCATGCGCGGCGCTTTCGGCACGCCGGACTGCGTCGTGCATGCACAGCAGACCGGTCCCAACCAGCTGCTGGCCGTGCTCGATTATGGCGGCGTCCCTTGCCTCTTCGACATGGCGCTTGCCCAGTATGAATGGTGGGACGAGTGGATCCACGTGCATGGCGAGCGCGACGAGGTGCGGATCGAATTCCAGAACCCCTATTTCCGCAATGCCTCGGCGACTGTCCGGCTACGTGAAACGACAGGCGAGGCTGCATCCGAACGCGTTTTGCCTGGCGTTCCGGATACGTCGTTCCGCCGCGAATGGCTGCATTTCGCTGATTGCATTCTTGCCGGCGTTAAGCCGCGCACGCCGCTTTCGGGCGGGCTCGCCGATCTCGATCTTGCCGTTCGGATCATCCAGGCAATGCCGCCGAAAAGACTTTAGCGAAATTTCGGAAACGCACCGCCATCAGGGGCGTTGGCCCAGCTCTGCAGGGTCTGGCCGCCGTCGATCAGCCAATCCACGCCTGTGACGTGCCTCGCCTCGTCCGAGGCCAGGAAAGCCACGGCGGCCGCGACATCGTCCGGCTGGCCGATGCGGCGCAATGGAATGCGGTCGGCGAAATGCTGGACGCTGCTCTTGAATTCGCCGTCACCGGAAGCCGGCACGCCAAGCGTCGTCTCGATCACGCCGGGGCAAATGGCATTGACGCGTATGCCGTAGGGCGCGGCATCGAGCGCCGCAACCCGCGTCAGGCCGACCACGCCGTGTTTGGAAGCGACATAGCCGGCACCGCCCGAAAGGACGTCCCAACCGGCCATGGATGAGCCCATGTTGACGATCGAGCCACCGGTCCCCGCCTTGATCATCGCCCGAAGCGATGCCTGCAGGACGAGGAAGATACCGCGCAGATTGATACGGATGGTCGTATCCCAGTCCTCGACCGGCAGGTCGTGAACGGGAGCGACGACGCCGGAAATGCCGGCATTGTTGAACGCCACGTCGAGGCCGCCGAACGTCTCGACGGTCGCCTCGACGGCGCGCCGCACATCCGCTTCATCGGTGACGTCGGCTTCGATGGCAATGGCGTTTTCACCCAGTGAGCGAGCCAGTTGCTGCGCCGCCGCGCCATTGCGATCGACAATGGCGACGCGCGCGCCTTCGTCAAGGAAACGCCGCACCGCCGCGCCGCCGATCGCGCCGGCGCCGCCAGTGACAAGGATCTTCTTCTGGTCGAATCGTTTCATGCCCCGGTCTCCGGCTTTGGATAGGAACGCCATGAATATTGTGGTTCGAAGCCGATCGTTTCGCGCGCATTGACCGTGTCGAGCACGGCGCCAAAGCCGGCGATCGGCCGCGATAGAGCGACATCGGGATAGACCCGGCGCACGAGCGCTTCGGTTTCCTCTTCCATGAAGGTGTCGGCGGCGCTGAGCAGGACGCGCAGATGGCCGTCGCCTTGCCATTCAAGCGCCCGCAGGAAGCCCTGCCCGGCGTCGCGCGCGTCGAGATAGGCCCACAGGTCGCGGGCACTGTCGGCAGTGGCGCGGCGCGGCCCGACGCCCTCGAAAAATGAACCCGGCGTCTGGATCCACGGCATACGGATACTGACCGCCGAAAAGGCGCCGCGGCGCACCGCCGCGTCGACGATTTCCTCGCCCAGCCATTTCGACAGGCCGTACGGATCCTGCGCGCCGACCGGGTGGTCCAGGTCGACCGGCAGATAGGGCGGCCGCACAGGTTTTTCGAAAAAGGGATAGCCGAAAACGCTGAAGGATGAGGCATAGATGAAGCGCCTGGCGCCGGCCATGGCGGCTGCCTCGACCACATTGTAGGCGGTCGCGATGTTGGTCTTGAACACCTCGCCGCCGGCCCGACCGGTCGGCCGCGGAATGGCCGCGACATGCACAGCGGCATCGCAATCGCGCACCAGCTGCAGTGTCGATCCCAGATCGGTCAAATCGGCGGTTGCGTGGCGCCATGCGACCTCACCCGGCACCACGGCGTCGACACCAAGCACATCGTGGCCGGCCGCAACCAGAGCCTCGGCCACATGGCGGCCAAGCAGGCCGCTGGCTCCGGTGACGATGGTTTTCATATCTCGGCCTCGGCTCCGCAATTCAGCGGCTTGAATATCATTGATGGTCATACAAATCGAGCACATGCCTGACAAGCGTTGTCAAGGCCATTTCGCGATGGGCAAATAGCGCATACGCTTGTCGGAGCGCGGTGCGCAAGGCCGACCAGCACGCTTTGCGTCGAACGGGATTGACTTGGCATCCACTAGGGTTTTTTGTATGAGCATCAACGATCGGTCAAAGGAGCTCGCCATGTCCGTGGACAGTTTTTCCTCACATCGGCACGATGATGCGGTGCGCCTCGATCCACGCCGTGCGGCCATTATCGTCATCGATATGGTCAATGAGTTCTGCAAGCCCGGCGGGGCCATGGTCCTGCCTGGGTACGAGACGCTGGTCGCGCCGCAACTGGCCGTGATCGAGGCCGCGCGCGCCGCCGGCGTGCCGGTGATCTGGGTCCATGACAGCCACCGGCCGGGCATGCGACGCGAGCGCGAATGGCTGAAGCGCACACCGCATTGCCTGGATGGAAGCTGGGGGCCGGAGATCATCGAGGATCTCGGCGCCCGCGCTGATGAGATCCATGTCATCAAGCGGCGCTACTCGGCCTTCTTTCAAACCGACCTCGACCTGACGCTGAAAGACATGCAGGTCGACCAGTTGGTCATTTTCGGCGTGGTCACCAACATCTGCGTGCGCTCGACCGTCCATGATGCCTTTTTTCAGGGCTATGAGGTGGTGGTGCCAAGCGATTGCTGCGCAGCGACGGGACCGCGCGAGCAGGAAAGCTCGCTCTACGACATAGCGACCCATTTCGGCGTGGTCAGCGATTCGGCTGATGTCGTCGCAGCCCTCCGCGACGGGACGTCGCTTCAACCAGCGGAGGTCGCGGCTTGAGCTTTTCCAAACCGGCGACATCCGAGACAGCGGCGATAGGAGTCCGGTGTGACGACTGAAAAGAAACCGCAATCCGAAAAAGGCGCGACCTCGAAAACGCCGAGCGGCGATGCACCCCCGAGCCGCGAGCAAGTGCTGCAGCAATACGCCGAGACCGGCTATGAACTGGACCGTCACCCGGCGCACGTCATCCGCCGGGCGCATCAGCGCGCGACACTGCGCTTCCAGCAGGTCATGGCCGGTGAAGACCTTTCGCCAACGCAATTCGCGGCGCTCGCCACGATCCTCAAACATGGCGAAGTCTCGCAGAACCATCTCGGCCGGCTGACGGCGATGGACCCGTCGACCATCAGCATCGTCATGCGCAAGCTGCTCAAACACGGGCTGATCACGCGCAGCGCCTCCGAAACCGACCAACGCCTGACGATGATCGCGCTGACCAGCAAAGGGACCCACTATACGCTGGAACGGCTCGAACGCAGTGTCGAGGTCGGGCGGCGGTTCCTGTCGCCGCTCTCACCGGCTGAGCAGGCGACGCTGCTTCGCCTGCTCCAGCGCATCAACGACGACGACCCATCGAATGGCGACGGCGGCAAATAAGCCGCGTCCAGTTTTTTTCCATAACAGCAAAAGTGAGAACCGATGTCGTCCGACCCCCAGTCGTCTGCCAACACGCTCGTCGTCCGCAATATCGGTCTCATGCTGAGTGGCGATCTCGGCCAGCCGATCATCGACGCCGACACCATCGTCGTGACCGACGGGCGCATATCAGGCATTGGCAAGGCGGATAACGTCGACAGCGGCAATGCGACAACAATCATCGATGCGATGGGCTGCGCGGTCGCACCAGGGCTTATCGACAACCACGCCCATCCAGTGGCCGGCGACTGGACGCCACGGCAGAACCAGATCGGCTGGATGGATTCGACCGTGCATGGCGGCGTCACCACGATCATTTCGGCTGGCGAGGTCCACACACCGGGCCGACCGCGCGATCTTGTCGGGCTGAAGGCGTTGGCGATCGCGGCGCAGCGCACCTTCTCCAACTTCCGTCCGAACGGCATGAAGATCCTGGCCGGGGCACCGATCCTGGAACCCGGCCTTACCGAGGAAGACTTCCGCAGTCTCGCCGAGGCCGGCGTGACACTTGTCGGCGAGGTCGGACTTGGCGGCGTCAAGGACGGTCCGACCGGCCGGCAGATGATCGCCTGGGCGCGCAAATACGGCATGACCTCCATGACCCACACGGGCGGTCCGTCACTGCCCGGTTCCGGCCGTATCGGCGCGGATGTCGTGCTGGAGGTCGACGCCGACATCGTCGCCCACGTCAATGGCGGGCCAACCGCCCTGCCCGACGCGGAAATACGGCAGATCTGCGAGAAGGGTTCGAGGGCGCTTGAGATCGTCCACAACGGCAATCTGCGCACCGGACTGTTCGTGCTCGACCTGGCAAGGCAGCGCGGCGAACTTTCGCGCGTCATCCTCGGCACCGACAGCCCGGCCGGATCCGGCGTGCAGCCGCTCGGCATCCTGCGAACCCTGACTATGCTGGCTTCGCTGGGCGGTATTGCGCCGGAAGTGGCGTTCTGTTTTGCCAGCGGCAACACGGTGCGCGTGCGCGGACTGGATGATCGCGGCATCATCGAGGTCGGGCGCGCCGCCGACCTGATCTTCATGGATCAAGCGATCGGCGGTGCCGGCGACGGGCTGCTCGACAGCGTGGCGCTCGGCAATCTTCCAGGCATTGGCATGGTCGTGATCGACGGCGAGGTGCGGGCAGGCCGCAGCCGCAACACCCCGCCGGCGATACGGGTGCCGGAAATCGTCCCCAGTTGACGACGTTCAGGGTATGTTGAGGTTCAGGTTGCGACGAGCCGTTATATGCGCGAAGTTTTTGCTGCCTCGGCCAGCTCGGCCATCAGCTTGCTAGCGGAACGCAGTTTTTCTTTGCCCAAGCGATTGGACAGTTCCGCTTTAGCCAAGTTCCACAACGGGAGCGCATCGACGACAAGCTTGCGCCCAGATATCGTTAGGCCAATCTGCTTTCCCAAGCGGCCGCGTCCGCCCTTTGAATGAACCAAAAGTTGCCCTTCCAAGTTCTGAAGATTTCGGCTCAGGGTCGTCGGGTCGACTCCCGCGCTGTTCGCAAGATCGACGAGTGTCGTTCCCTCAACCGCTCCGATGCCCACGAGGAGGCTGAACTGCTCGGCCGTCAGCCCGAGCGGTTTGAAGCAGGCGTTGTAATAGCGCGTGACCGCACGCGCCGTCGCACGAGCCTGAAAGCCCGGACACTCCGCCGCGACGCCTTTCAAAGTTTCCGGATCAAAACCGCTCACGTCCGCCCTCTAGACAATTTCATCCTCGGATAATAGTGTATATGCATTATTAGGAGAATTCCATGCCAGCGTACGTGCATATCAATCTGCGCATCATCGACGCCGCCAAACAGGCGGCTGTCGCTCCGCGCTTTCAAGCGGCTCTGCAAGAGGCCGGCGGGCGCATCTTACATTTCGGCCCTGTTGCGCAGGTTCTTGAGGGCGAGGACGCGCCGCTCCCGATGGCCGGCGTATTTGAATTTGCAACCCTCGCTCAAGCGCTGGCGTTCTACAATTCCGAGAGATACGCGCCGATCAAGGCCGAGCGTCGGGAAGCCCAAGAGGCACGGATGTTCATAGTCGAAACCGGCTAAGAACGCCCTCGTCGAGTTGCATCATTTCGGACGCCAAACAGAACTCATCCGACGGCTGGAAACTGAACTCCGGTTCTATTTCTTCGACTTTTTTGTGTGTCGCAAATATCTTTATTTCTCAGAACCGGAGCGCAGCGTACTTTCGGGTACGCGAGCACGGGAAGCGCAGGAAATCAACGTTTGCAGGCCGGCATCGCCTGAATGTCGGTTATCCTAGCTGACGCCGTCCTTGCCGACGACCTTGTCTTTGGTCAGTCCGCCGACGCGCGGGTGCGGCCTGCCGGAATCGGTGACGGCGATAGCGACGACGATCTCGTCGGCACGCGGTGCGTCGGGAACACGAACCTCCATGCCGTCGAAATGGCTGCGCACCCGCGCCGCGTCCTTGTGGCCGAGCGGAATATCGAGCGGCACGCCGAGGCCGCCGCGCTTCTTCGATGAAGGAATGAGCGCGGCGCCCTTGCCGAGCACATCGCGGAACGGGGCGCCGAGCTTTGGATGAAGGATGGCGGCGGCATGTTCGAGCTCGCCATCGGCGCCGACGGCGGCCGCCTTGCCGAAGCTCTCGACCCGGTCGCCGGCAATGCCCAGAGCAGCGACGGCGCGCCTGGGCAAGATTTCGCCCAACGCTTCGCCGATGGCGCTGAGTGCCGACAGATCCTCGACGTAGGTACCCACATAGGGGTTGCGGATGACCGCAATGGCTGCGGCACGCCGCGTCGGCGGATCGACAGGCCGCCCGCCTTCGATCCGGGTTTCCTCGACGATGGTGATGATACGGCGGATTTCCGGGCTCATCGCAATCCGTCCTCGCCCTTGATGTCGGCGGCGGCAAGGCCGCCGACCCGTGCATGGACGCGTCCGCCGGTGGTCATCGCCAGGATGACCGCCATTTCGTCGCTGCGCGGCGCATCGGCAATGCCGATCTCGATCGCATCGAAATGGCTGCGCACATAGGAGGCGTTTATGTGCGTGATCGGGATGTCGATGCGCGTTCCGGGGCCGCCGACTTTCTTGGTCGAAGGCACGATCGCCTTGGCATTGCCGAGCAGTTCGCGCATCGCGTAGCCGCCCGGATTGTGCCAGAGCGCGCCATGTTCAAGCTCGCCGGCGGCGCCGACTATGGCACCCTTGCCATAACCTTCGATGGCCTGGCCGCCCTCACCAATGGCGTCGATCAGGCGCCGAGCCATATCGAGACCGAGCGGCTTCAGGTCTTCCATGAAGCCGGTGATCTCTTCGACATAGCGTCCGGCAAAAGGGTTGGCGATGACCGCGACGATCGCGCCTCGCTTGAGCGGGCGTGCCGCGTGGGGTCCGCCCTCATGGAATATCTCTTCGATCTGAACCAGAAATTTCCTGACCACCACAGCCGGCATTGTTCTCTTCCTTCATCCCGCCGTTCATAAAACTCGTTAGAGTATCAACAATTATGCCTATCGACATTTGTCAAGCACAGACGTCGGGCAAGCGGACGAAGGGCCAAGAAAACTGCATCGGATGACGATTGACAGCCTGTTAAGCCGCTCCTAAACTCATATGACCATCAACGAACTCGCCGTTGTCCCGGCGATGTGTGGGGGATGGTCAAAGCGTGGCTTCAAAAGCTGAAAAAAGCTGAAGGGGAATGACATGAAAAGGGCGCTCAAGAGTTTATTCCTGGCCGGCACGATGCTTGCCATTTCGTTCGGACCGGCCGCCGCACAGGCCAAGGTTTCCGTGGCCGCCATCTCGGGATACTTTGCACAGGGTTTTGGCGTTTCGATCGTCAACGGCCTCAACAAGGCCAAGACCGATTTCGGCATCGATCTCAAGCTGGTCGACACCGGCAATCGCGCGCTCGACTACCAGCAGCAGTTCGAGAATCTTGCCAAGGGCAAACAGTACGACCTGATCTTCGTGATGGGCTGGGAGCTGGTGGACTCGCTGCAAAAGGTCAGCGCCGAATATCCTGACCAACGCTTCGTGTTCATCGATGGCGTCCTCGACAACCCCAAGATGATCTACGCCAATTTCGCCGAGGAGCAGGGATCCTTCGTCGCCGGCGCGCTTGCCGGCATGATCGAAGCCAAGGGCACCGCCTTCGACAAGATCGGCGACGGCAAGGCCATCGGCTTTGTCGGCGGCCGCGATATCCCGGTGATCCGCAACTTCCTGGGCGGCTACGAGCAAGGCGCCAAATATGCCGCGCCCGACGTCAAGGTGAACTCCGTCTTCGCCGGAACCTTCGACGACCCGGCCAAGGGAAGCGAACTTGCCCAGGCGCTTTACGGCCAAGGCTCCGACATTGTCTACAACGTCGCCGGCCCGACGGGTGAAGGCGTGATGCAGGCAAGTGCCGCGGTCGACAAATATTCGATCGGCGTCGACATCGACATGTGCGGCTCGGCCCCCGGAAATGTGCTCGCCAGCATGCTGAAGCGCGGCGACATCGCCGTCTATACGCTGATCAAGGACGAGGTCGAGGGCCGCAAGATCACCGCCGGCACCCGCACTTTCGACCTCGCCTCGGGCGGTGTCGAGGTCAAGGTCTGCGATGACATCGCCGCCAAGATCCCGGCAGAGATGACCGCCAAGCTCGACGAGATCAAAAAGGGCATCGTCGACGGCAAGATCGTGATCGCCAAGGCGAAATAAGCCAACACCAGCGCCTCCCTCCCAAGAAAGCGCTAGACTGATCCGCCGCGGCTTGCCGCGGCGGATCAGTGTCCAATCTGCGAGAGCCATGTTGTCGAACACGCCGGGGTCGCCGACCCTCCACAGCAATGCCGCGATGGCCGTCGAGTTGACTGGCATCACCAAGCGTTTTGGCGCATTCGTCGCCAATGACGGCATCGATCTTGCGGTCCGCCGCGGCGAGATCCACGCCATCATCGGCGAGAACGGTGCCGGCAAGACGACGCTGATGAACATCCTGTTCGGCCTCTTGCAGCCGGACGAAGGCTCGATCCGGCTGAACGGTGAAGAGATCGTGATCGCCGACCCGTCCGTGGCGATAAAGGCCGGCCTCGGCATGGTTCACCAGCATTTCAAGCTGGTTCCCTCGCTCTCGGTTGCCGACAACGTCTTTCTCAGCATGGAAATCCGTCGCCATGGACTGATCGACCACGCTGCGCAGGTGGCGCGAACGCGCGACCTGTCGAAGCGCTTCGGCCTGCAGGTCGATCCGACCGAGCGCGTCGGGTTGCTCTCGGTCGGCATAGAACAGCGCATCGAAATCCTGAAGGTCCTGGTGCGCGGCGCGCGCACCATCATCCTCGATGAACCGACCGCCGTGCTGACGCCGCAGGAGAGCCGTGAATTGTTCCAGACGTTGCGCAGCTTCGTGGCCGAAGGCATGACGGTGATCTTCATTTCGCACCACCTGGAAGAGGTGATGGAAGTGTCCGACACGGTGACGGTGCTGCGCAACGGCAGGAAGGTGGCGACCCGGCCGACGGCCGAGCTCAGCAAGGACGAGTTGGTGCACATGATGGTCGGCCGCGAAGTGAGCTTCGACCGCCGGCCGCGCGCTTCGCTGCACGGCGACGTAGTGCTCGAAGTGAAGGATCTGTGGGCGCGCGACGATCGCCTGCTGCCGGCTCTTCGCGATGCCAGTTTCACGGTCCGCTCCGGCGAGGTGGTGGGAATCGCGGGTGTGGCCGGCAATGGACAGACGGAGCTGGCGGAAGTGCTTTCGGGCCTGCGGCCGGCAAGCCATGGCGGGGCCTGGCTGAAGGGCCAGAATCTCACCGATCTCTCGCCCGCCGCGATCCGCCAGGCAGGCCTCGCCCATGTTCCAGGCGACCGCATGGTACGCGGGGTCGATCGCAACGCTTCGATAGCGGCCAACACCCTGATGGGCCGCCAGCATCGCGCACCATGGAGTCGTGGCGGCATGCTCAACTGGAATGCCATAAATCAAAACGCCGAAACGCTGATCAAGAGCTTCGATATTCGCGCGCGCGGACCGAGCGATGCGGTCAAGCGGCTTTCGGGCGGAAACATCCAGAAGGTCGTTCTGGCACGCGAATTCACCGATGGCGCCGATTTCCTGCTGATCGACCAGCCGACGCGCGGCGTCGACATCGGCGCCCAGGAGGCCATTCATGACGAGATCATGCGCCAGCGCGCCGCCGGCCGCGCGATCCTGGTGATTTCCGTGCAACTCGACGAACTGGCCGCCCTTGCCGACCGCATCCTGGTGATGTTCAACGGGCGGATCATGGGCGAGGTCTCTGGCGATGACGCCGACGAGGAGCGCATCGGCATGATGATGGCAGGCGTGGCCGCGCCGGAATTCGCCGCGGAGACCGCATCATGAAAGACCATTTGCATGCCGTTTCCGGCCAGGTCATCGCCATCGGCGTGGCACTGCTGATGGGCGCGATCATCATCCTCATGGTCGGCGAAAGCCCGGTGCGTGTGTTCATGACACTGTTGCGCGGCGCCTTCGGCGATCAGGAGAAGATTGCCGGGACCTTGCTGCAGACGACGCCGATCCTGATCTGCGGTGTCGCTGCCTGCATCGGCTTGCGCGGCGGCATGTTCAACGTCGGCATCGAGGGCCAGCTGTTCCTCGGCGGCTTCGCCGCCGCCTGGGTCGGCTTTGCCATGCCCCTGCCCGCGGGCATTCACACGCTGGCAGCACTGGCGCTGGCGGTCGTGGCGGGGGCGGCCTGGGTCGCCATCCCCGCCTATTTCCGCGCCCGCTACAACACCAACGAGGTCGTCTCGACGATCCTGTCGAACTACGTGGCGGTGCTGCTCACATCCTATTTCACCATCTTCCTGTTCAAGCGGCCGGGCGGCTGGTCGGAGACGCCGCCGATCCTGGCGACATCCTATCTGCCGGAGATCTTCGCCTTCTCGCGGTTGAACTGGGGCCTAGTCATTGGCCTGGTGCTGGCGGTCGGCGTAGCCCTTGTCTTCCGCTACACCAGATGGGGTTACGGCGTCACGATGGTCGGTTCGGCGCCGAAATTCGCCGAATATGGCGGCGTCAACGTGAAACGGCAGGGTTTCCTGGTCCTGCTGCTTTCAGGGGCCGTCGGCGGGCTGGCCGGCGGCGTCGAGACGCTCGGCGTCCATCACCGCTTCATGGAAGGATTTGCCCCCGGTTTCGGCTTCGACGGGCTGATCGCCGCCCTGCTTGCCAATGGCTCGCCTGTCGCCACCATCTTCACCGCACTGTTCTTCGGCGCCCTGCGCAACGGATCGCTGCTGCTTGAGGTCGACACCAGCGCGTCGCGCGAGATCATCACCGTGATCCAGGCGCTGATCATCCTCAGCGTGTCGGCCCAGGTGCTGGTGAGAAAGCGCGGCGACAGCCAGGCAGGGGAGCGGCGATGGAAATTCTAGACAAGCTCATCAACGTCGCGCTGATCGCGGCGACGCTTCGCACCACCGCGCCCATCCTTCTGGTCGCGCTTGGCGGCTCGTTCACCACCAAGGCCGGCATCTTCAACATCGGCCTCGAGGGGCAGATGCTGGTCGGCGCCTTCTTCGCCGTCCTTGGTTCGATCTGGACCGGTTCCGCACTGGCGGGCGTCGCCTGCGGCGTTGCGGCGGCGCTCGTCTTCGCCCTGGTTTTTGCTGTCCTGGTGGTGAGCTTCAAGGCCAATGAAGTTGTCGTCGGGCTGGCGCTCAACATCCTGGCCGGCGGCATGACGATCTCGCTGATGAAAGCGATCTTCGGCACGCGCGGTTCGATCGTCGGTCACGGCATCGTCGGCCTGCCGAAAGTCCAGCTGCCCGGCGCCCGCGACCTTCTCGGCTCCTGGGCGCCGCTGATCTCCGGCTTCACGCCGCTCGTCTATGCCGCCTTCATCGCCGTGCCGCTGCTGGTCGTCTGCTACAACAGGACGCGGCTCGGCCTCTATATCCGCGTCGTCGGCGAAAAGCCGGAAGCCGCCGAGGCGCTTGGCATCTCGATCACCCGCGTCCGCTACATCGCATCCCTGCTGTGCGGATTGCTGGCGGGCCTCGCCGGCGCGCATCTGTCCCTCGGCTACATCACCATGTTCACCGAAAACATGTCGTCGGGCCGTGGTTTCATGGCGGTGGCGATCCTGATCTTTTCCAACGGCGATCCGCTGAAGGTGCTGGCCGGCTGCCTGCTGTTCGGCTTCGCCGATGCCTTTTCGTTGCGCCTGCAGACGTTTGGCTATCCGTCCTACCTGGTTCTCACCGTCCCCTATGTCGTCGCGCTGATCGCATTGTTCGCGCTGTCCTACCGGGCGCGCCCGAGGATCATCGCGGAGACGCTGGAATCGATGCGGAAACTGCTGTCGGTAGACAGGAACACCGAACCCGGCGGCAAAAATCCCCAGTGAAGGAAGCCTTTATGGAACGCATAATCCTCGACGTGGATTCAGCCGGCGACGATATTCTCGCCGTGCTGTTTGCAGCGGTCAATCCCAAACTCCGGCTCGAGGGCGTGACCACCGTGACCGGTGCGGCCGGCCCGATCGAACAGGTCACCAACGTCGTCCTCAACACGCTGACGCTCGCCGGGCGTGACGACATCCCGGTTCACGCCGGCGCGTGGCGGCCGATCGTCGGCAACGCCAAGGCCGACATGGAGGCGCCGGTGCATTTCGAAAAGCGGCTCGTTGCCCGCTTCGGCGATCGCCTGAAGAAGTTCAACCCGCCGGCGCCGACGCCGGTGCGGCAGGCCACGTCGGGACATGCGGTCGATTTCATAATCGAGACGGTCATGGCCAATCCGGGCGAGATCACGCTGGTGACGACCGGCCCGCTGACCAACGCGGCGATGGCGCTGTTGCAGGAGCCGCGATTGACCGGTGCACTCAAGCGGCTGATCGTGCTCGGCGGCAATTTCCAGACGCCGGGCAACATCACACCCCTGTCGGAATACAACATCTGGGCCGATCCGGAGGCGTCGCGCATCGTGCTCAACGCCGATGTCGAGAAGATCCTCGTCCCCCTCGACATCTGCGAGGACAACCGCGTCGCCGACTCGATGCTGACGCGCGACGACATCGCCGACATGCAGGCCGTCGCCAGGGACAATCCCGTCCTTGAGATGATCGCCGACAGCTTCCCGATCTACATCGACATCTGGCGCGAATTCTTCGACCTCGTCGGGTTCCCGATGGATGACGTGATCACCGTGGCGCTGGCTTTCGATCCCGGCCTGGCGACGATGACCGAGCCGCTGTTCGCCGACGTCGTGCTCGACGGCCGGCTGGCGCGCGGCCAGACCGTCGCCTATCGCGGCCGGCAATTGCTGCCCGGCGGCGGGCCCAAGACCACCCGCATCTGCACCGGCCTGGACGGCCGGCGTTTCCTCGACGGCTTCAAGAAAACCATAGCGCGCTACGAGCGGGCGGCGTGAAAGACGACATGATGACCAAGCCAACTCCTATCCTGTTCGACTGCGACCCCGGCCACGACGACGCCATCGCGCTGGTCATGGCGCATCGCTCGCCGGCCATCGAACTCATCGGCGTCACCACGACCTGCGGCAATGCGGAGGTCGAGAAGACGACCGCCAATGCCTTGCGCATCCTGGAGTATATCGGCGCCGGCGACGTGCCTGTCGCGCAGGGCTGCCACCGTCCGCTGGCGCGCCCGCTGGTGCTCGGCACCGCCGATGGCCCGAGCGGGCTCGAGGGCTCGCCCTACCTGCCGCAGGCGACGATCAAGCCGGTTGACCAGCATGCCGTCGATTTCCTGGCCGACAGGCTGCGCGCCGCGCCCGAACCGATCCTGGTCGTTGCCACCGGCCCGCTCAGCAATATCGGCCTGATGATCCTCAAGCATCGCGACGTGCTGCCCAAGATCAAGGAACTGATCTGGATGGGCGGCGTGTTCTACCGCAAGAGCGAGATCATCACGCCGACCGAATTCAACGCGTTCTGCGATCCCGAAGCGCTGAAGATCGTGCTGGACAGCGGCGTGCCGATCCTGATGGTCGGCCTCGACGTCACCATGCAGGTGCTGATCGAGGCGCCGCAATATGCCGAACTCGCCACCATCGACACGCCGCTCGGCCGGCTCGTCAACGACTGGCTGCTGTTCTACGAGAAGCTGCACCGCAACTCGATGGGCGTCGGCGGCGCCATGCACGATCCGCTGGCGCTGGCGCTGGCCATCGACCCGACTTTGGTGCGCACGCGCCCTGCCCATATCGGCGTCGATCTGTCCGGCACCTACGCCTTCGGCGCGACCATCGCCGACTACTGGGGCGAGCGCGGTGAAAAGGACAATGCCCGCATCGCCCATGAGGTCGACGCGGACCGCTTCTTCAAGCTGATGTTCGATCTCCTGCGGGACTGAACATCCAACGGACTGAGGGTTAGCGGAACAGATATTTCGAGACTTCCGGGTTGCCGCGACGCCACATCACATTGTCCAGGAAGTAGTGGTGCACGTTGATGAATATCCACGCGATGAAGAGGAAAAGCGACGAGCCGAGCACCTGTTTGTCGTAGGGAACCAGGGCACTCAGCGCCATCGGCACGAGCCAGAAACCGAGAGCACCGAGAATTGTGCCGGCGACGATGAATATCAGCACCCGCAGCCTGTACATCGGCCCAAGAATGGACAGCACCCTGAATTCCGGATCCTTGACGGCATCCGCGCGGTCGCGCTCGACATTGGTCTGGTAACGCCAGACGACCGCCAGATACTGCAACGAATGGAGCGCCGGCACCACGAGCAGCCAAAGCGGATTTAGAGCCACGAACAGAATCCAGGCATAGAGCGACACGACGTAAGCGACGACGCCGTTATACGGCAGCGCGCCGCCATGTTTGCGCCAGCGATTGACGAACATCACGGCGGTGGCCGCCGAGGAGGCAGCGGCGACCGCGAGCGCGATGTTGAGGAGCCAGGGCGGGACAGCGAATGTGTAGTAGTCCAGGCCCCAGTACTGCCTTTCGGTGATCACCACGTTTGTCTGGAGCCAGGCGAACAGCCACACGGCATATCCGTTGAACAGCAGCGCTTTCTTGTCCTGGTCGCTGAAGAATTTGCGCTTCAGCACCGCGTCCACCATCAGCATGCCATAGCCTTGCTTGACGTAGTGCCAGCCGACGAAAAAGCCCATCGCGTTGGTGGCATATCCCAGCAGGCGGGCGTTGCCGGTTACGGAGCCATAGGCGAAGAAAGCGACCATGATCATTGGGACGGCAATGCCCGCGATGATGTAGCGGATCTGGAGACTTCTGTCGTATCCGTCACCGCGCACCTTGCGTGCGAAATTGCGATAGAAAATCTGGTAGGAATGGGCAAAGTGCGGCTGGTTGATGAGATGCGACAGCAAGAACGCCGCCAGCGCCACGACGCCCTCATATTTGAGCGGCACGAAATACAGGATCGGCAGGATCAGGAACGCGCTCCCGCCAAGCATGAAAAAATCGACGAACGGACCGAACAGATATTTCTGTGGAGGCGCCGCGACCGAGACCGGAGCATCCGCCGAAAGGTGAAGCGCCATGCTGCCTTCTCCCTGTGATTGTTATTTAGCCATCACCCTGATAGGAATTTTTTCTTGACTCCCTGCACTCAGCTATAGTACATTTTTGCCCATGGTGCTGATTTGCGCCAGCGACCCGCCGCACAGGCGGGTTTTTTGTTTGTTCCGTCAGCCAGCGCGCCGGCGAAGGCTTCGGGGAAGTGTCGATCGCAGCGCGTTCAGCCGCGCGAACTATCGAGGTCAGTTGAGCTGATTGAGGATCCCAGAACTGCTCGCCAGGATCAAGCTCTTGTAGATCAGGAACGCCAGCGTACAGATCGCGGCCAGCGAGATCGGCACGCCGAACGGCACCATGCCCTTGCGGTCCAGATGCTGGACGATGAGCCGAAAAGCACCCGCTGGCAGCAGGAAGGGGTTTTTCACGATCGCCGCGGTGGCCAAGGCGAAAACCAGGAGCAGCACCGAAAACACCGCGAGAGCGCCGCCGCTGATCAGGAATGGCACGACTGCTATTAGCTTGACATCGCCGGCGCCGATCTTGCGCAACGCCCAGAAGGGCAAGAACGCCACGAACAACAAAAGCCCTGCACCGGCGCTCAGTCCCATGTCCCACCACGACCCGGACTGGAGCGAGAGCAGCAACAAGCCCCCGGCGCCCAGGCAGAGCAGCAGCAGCACGTCGCGATTGGAAATCTTCTGGGTGGTGAAATCGACCCAGGCAATCCTTGCCAGCAGAGGGATTGCGAGCACCTTCAGCAGCAGGGCCTCGACGAGCAGCATGCTAGCGCTCGACGTTCTGCACACTTGACGACAAAAGCTTCAGATTGTTGGCGACGGTCGGGTCGTTGGGCGCCAGCTCATAAGCCTTGAGGAAGTTCGAGCGGGCATCCTGCAACTTGCCGCGCAGCAAGTAGGAATAGCCGACATTGTTGTAATATTCGGGCGTCGCGCCGACCAGCTTGAAGGCCCTGGCATAGGCCCGGTCGGACAGGTCGAAGCGATGGATCCGGTCGGTGCAGGCAGCCAACCCCATCCAGGCGTTGCCATCATTGGGCGCCAGCTGCGTCGCCTTGAAGAACAGCGCGCCGGCATTGCCGTAATTTTCGGCGCGGAACTGGTTCTTGGCCTCCGCGACGGCCTGGTCGGAGGCGTAATACTCGACGTCGCTGACCGTTTTCAGCCCGTCGAAAGCATCGCCAAAAGACGTCACGTCGCCCTTCGACGGCTCGTTGGTGCGCACGACACCGTCGGTTGTGTCCGCCGTCTGGCAACCGGCAAGCACCGCCATGAGCAGACAGGCCGCGGCCGCGATAACCCTCTTCATCAATGTGTCCCCTTGGGGTCCCCGACTCACATTAGGACCAAATCATATACCAAACTAGAAGATAATGCCCCTCATGCGAATGATGACCGGCAACATGATCACCATCATCACGACCGGGAAGATGCAGAGGCCCAGCGGAATCATCATCTTCACCGGCAGAGAGTTGGCGCGTTCCTCTGCACTCAGGATTCGTTGCCCGCGCATCTCCGCGCTATAAACACGCAAGGCGTCGGTGAGACTGGTGCCGAGTTCTTCCGACTGCCGGAACAGGACAGCCAGTGCCCGCGCCTCGTCAAGTCCGATGCGATCGGCGAGTTCACGTAGCGCTTCCCGCAACGGTTTGCCGGCGCGCAACTGCAAGTTCATGATCGACAGCTGTATTCCCAACCATTTGTGGGTAGCGGCCATTTCATGGCTGACGCGTTCGACCGCCCCCTCCAGGCTCATGCCGGCATCGGCGCAGGTGATCATCATGTCCATGAAATCGGGGAAGGCCCGGCGATAGATCTGTTTCTGGCTGTTCTCGAAACGGTCGAGCAGAATGGAAGGAATTACCATGCAGGCGAGACCGAACAGGGCAGACCCGGCAAGGGTGATGAAACCGGGCAGGTGCGGCGGCAGAACCCGCGACAGGAGTGCATACATTGCCAGAAAACCGAGGCAGACCGCGACAAGGCGGGACAGCGTATAAATCAGCGGTGCGGTTGATTGATAAAAGCCGGCGCGAAACAGCTTCGCTTCCAAGGCGTTTGGCTCTTCCCGCTCCTTCTCGATCGACTTGAAGTAGGCATCGACCGGCCGTTGCGCCGCAAGCTTGGCAAGCTGGTCTTGTCCCAGCATCGATCGGCGGTCGGTAATTCCTTCGCCCATCAGGCTCTGCGCGACCAGCTTTCGTGTCTGCAGAGCCGGCAAGAAGACAAGCGCACCGAACAGGAAGAAGGACACCGCCGCCACAAAGACGGCAATGGACACCAAGAAGCCCAGGTCCTGAATGTTCGAAAACAATTTCTTTTGTCGCTCCCAGTCAAAAATCGAAAGTAACCATCCGGTACATGATGAAGTCGCCAAGCAGCGCCCACAACCCGAAAATCAGGAACACCGGGAAGACGAGCGGGTTGCTCCAGACGGCGCCGTAATAGGTTGGCGCAAGGATTTGAAGTGTGAAGAACATCACAATAGGAAACAAGGAGATGATCCACGCAGAGACGCGACCTTCCGCCGAAAGAGCCCTGATCTTCATTCGCAATTTCTGACGTTCACGCATAACAGAGGAAAGATTGGCCAGAATTTCCGTAAGATTGCCGCCAGTCTTGGACTGGATCGACAGCGATACCGACAGCAGCTGAAGGCCCTCGAAGCCGACACGCTGCGAAAGCTTGCGCACGGCCTGCTCGATGCTGAGCCCAAAGGTGATCTCATCGGAGACGATGCCGAACTCGGTGCCGAGTGGATCGGGCATTTCGCGCGCAACCAGACCGATCGCGACCGACGCCGGGTGTCCGGCGCGCAGCGAACGAACAATCATGTCGAGCGCATCCGGCAGCTGTTTAGCAAATTTCCGGATTCGTTTGTTGCGGGCGCGCCGGAGGACGAGAAGCGGCAGGACAAGCCCTATGACCAAAAAGATAAGAAGCGACGCCAAAGCCGAAAAATTGAAGAATACCAGCAGCAACGCCATCGCCAGCCCTGCGAGCAGAAATGTTGCGGCGAAGGTCAGGGGATTCCCGGTGATGCCGGACTGGGTATAGAGCCTGTTCAACCAGACCATACCGAAAAGAAAATCGCCGGAGTCCGTGAGGCCACGCTCCCGCAGCAATCCCTGTAACGTCTGTTCGGCCGGGACCTCGCCAGCGAGCCGTTTCAATCTGCGATTGACTGCCATTGACCGGGAGCGGCGGCCGGCAAAGGAAAGATAAAGAGCTTCGCCTGCCAAAATGACCGAAGCTGCCGCCAGCATGTAGATGAAATATAGCAGAGCTTGACCAGTCGGCATCAGAGGGCAACCTGCGGGTTGAAGGCGTCCTTGGCGAAATGATGACCAAGCGTCGCCGCCTCCGGAGCGAAGCGCGGACGGACCCCGGTGGCGCGAAAGTCTCCGACGACCTTGCCCTCGGCCGTCACCTCACGGCGGACGAAATGATAGATTTCCTGAAGCTGCACGACATTGCCCTCCATGCCGGTCAGTTCCGATATGGAGGTGACACGCCTGCCGCCATCCGAGAGACGCTGTGTTTGCACGATAATATCGATGGCGGAGGCAATCTGCGCCCGGATCGAGTCGTGCGTCATCGGCATACCGGCCATGCCGACCATCTGCTCCAGCCGCGAGATCGCATCGCGCGGCGTGTTGGCATGGATTGTGGTCATCGAGCCTTCATGGCCGGTGTTCATCGCCTGCAGCATGTCGAAAGCTTCCTCGCCGCGAACTTCGCCGACGATGATGCGGTCCGGCCGCATGCGTAGCGCGTTCTTCAGCAATTCACGCTGGCGCACCTCGCCCCGACCTTCGACATTGGGCGGGCGCGTCTCGAGCCGGCCGACATGCGGCTGCTGCAATTGCAGTTCGGCCGCATCCTCGATGGTGATCAGCCGCTCTTTCGAGGGAATGTAGCTCGACAGGGCATTGAGCAACGTGGTCTTGCCACTGCCGGTGCCGCCCGAAACCAGGATCGATTTGCGCGCCTGGACGGCGATCCGCAGCAGGTCGATCATCGGCGGACGGATCGAATTGAATGCCATCAGACGTTCGAGCGAATAGGGATTTTTCGAGAATTTGCGGATCGACACCAGCGGACCGTCGACGGAGATCGGCCGCACCGCGATGTTAACGCGTGATCCATCTTCCAGCCGCGCGTCAACCATGGGCGACGATTCATCGACACGCCTGCCGATGGCCGAAACGATCTTGTTGATGACACGCAGCAGATGCGCCTCGTCCCGAAACCGGATTGGCGTCTCTTCGACGATGCCCCGCCGCTCGATGAAAACGCGCCTGTGGGTGTTGATCATGATGTCGGTAATGGAATCATCCTTGAGCAGCGGTTCGATAGGCCCGAGACCCAGCATCTCGTCGGCGGTGTCGCTGGTCAGTTGGTCGAGTTCGCGCGCGTTAAGGGGAACGGTGCGACCGCGCACGAACTCCCTCACGATCGGACGGATCTCATTCAGGATCTCGTCCTTGGAAGCGCTTTCGAGAGCGGTCAGGTTGAAACGATCGATCAGATGGCGATGAATCTCGACCTTGAGCGTCAGAAAATCATCGCCATGCGATTCAATATCAGCGGCGGTCGAAAGGGGCTGAGCAACAGGCGACACCGCCGGCGGCTCGACCTTTGTCACTGCCTGGTGTTCGCTTGGCCCCTTGATGAACCGCCCCAGCATAATCGCTTATACTCCCCTCGGACTCATTTTAGCGGAAACTAACTGTTAACCAAGGGCGGCACAAGCGCCCGGATGACTCGCGCACCTGCAATACTTTCTACATAGTTAAGATCGGAATCCAGTAATAACGTGTTTATTTGCCATGGCTGCCTGTTCGCGGCCAGCGTGTCCGATCCCGCGTTCCGAGCTTGTCTGGCTTTCGGTGCCCATTCGGCCGACAGACCACCTAAGCCCTTAGATATAAAGGCATATGCATTATTGCTAATGATTCCTCAATATGGCCACATCCGCGGCTAAATTGTGAACGAATGGTTAAGGGCGCCTGAAAAATGAGAAGAATCAATCTGTTGAGAACATTGGTATCTGTAACGTTCTTGCCGAATCACGTATATGAAAGTTAAGGAACCCTTAATCTCGTTTGACTCTGCGTTTTCTCGGGACCTAGGATCGAGATGACGGGGGATGCTTGGGTATGGATTTCATCCTTTGCTCTGTCTCGTCGGGTTTGAAACTCCAAAGGGAGAAATTGACATGAAGAAGCTCATGACGATGACCCGGCAGTTCCGCGATGACGAAAACGGCGCTGCCATGGTCGAATACTCTATCCTGATCGGCATCATTGCCGTTGCATCGATTATGACTGTCCTCGCGATCGGCGGATGGGTGAACGGTCGTTTCTCGGCGCTCTGCACCGCCCTCGAAGCAGCATCAGTCGGTTCGTGTAACGCGACGACTGGCGTCGGCACCTGATCGCCTGACTACATTCAGGCCCGGGTCGTTCGAGCCGGGCCTGAGTCCGATCGCAGCGGGCGAATCCCGCATTGGGGCTTGGGGCTTGGGACATGCGCGCCAATACGCTTATCATGATCGTTCTCGCCGGCGTGTTCGGCGTTCTGGCCGTTGTGCTGGTCAATATCTGGCTGGCCGGCCAGCGTAGCGCCATGGCGCAAACGGGCGTGGTCCAGGGCAGCACGGTCGTGGTTGCGGCAATGCCGCTGAAGTTCGGTGACGCTCTGAGCGCAGATAAGCTGCGCGAAGTCGCATGGCCGGCGGGCGCGGTTCCAGCCGGGGCATTCAAGTCAACAAAAGACCTGTTAGCTGGCGACGGTGCCAAGCAAGCACTGCAATCGATCGGCGTCAATGAGCCGATTCTTGCTACGAAAATTACCGGCCCCGGCCAGCGCGCCACGCTTTCGGCGGTGCTCGGCGAGGGCATGAAGGCCGTGTCCATCCGCGTCAACGACGTGCTCGGCGTCGCCGGCTTCGTTTTCCCGGGCGATCGGGTCGATATTCTACTCACCCGCACGGCGCGCGGCGACGATGGCGCGGACAAGAGTTTTGTCGACGTGCTGCTGCAGAGCATGAAGGTGCTCGCCATCGACCAGGTGGCCGACGAAAGCAAGGATAGCCCGACGGTGGTGAAGTCGGTGACGCTCGAGGCCAGCACCAGGGACGCGCAGAAGCTGACACTGGCGGCAGGGGCCGGCCAATTGTCGCTGGCGCTGCGCCAGGCCGCCGCCAGCAAGGGCGAAACGACCGAGCGGGTGACGCTTTCCGACCTGACCGGCGAAACGCCGGCCGATGTCGCCGCCAGGCAGGCGGAGCTCGACAGGAAGGCAGCGGCCGAAGCGGAGGCTGCCGCCGAGCGCAAGCGCGCCGAGGACAAGATTGCCGGGTTGACCCAGGCCGTGGAAAAAGTGGGAAGCCGTCTCGACGAACTGGGCCGGGCTAAACCGGTTCCTGTCGCGGCACCGGAGACGAAGGAAGTCCTCAAGGAAGTGGTCAGGTACGTGCAGCCGGAACCTCCGGCACGGGCGACAATAGGCGTTTTTCGGGGCGTGAAGCTCGAGACATATGACGTGCCGCGACAACCATGATAAGGTGCGGCTAATAAAACGGTGCTGCCATCGGCAGTAAATTGGGAGACGGGGATGCGGGGTTCTTGGTTAGGGATAGTGACGACCGCGTTGTCGTGTCTGGCGGCGCTGTTGCTGTCGAGCCTGGCGGTTGATGCGGCCGACCGTTTCATCGACGTCTCGACCCCTGCAGTCCATCGTATTTTCCTGCCCATGTCGCAATCGGTGACGATCCAGGTGAGTGCCAATCTGGGTGACATCGTCGTCGGCGACGAGAAGATCGCCGACGCCCAGCCGATGACCGACCGGACGCTCTATGTCATTGGCAAGGGCGCCGGCACCACCACGGTCAATCTATTTTCCACGGATAAGCGCTCGCTCGGCGCACTCCAGATCGAGGTCGGCGTCGATGTCAGTGACATGGCGCAGGCGATCCGCCAGGTCGCGCCAAAGTCGCGCATCGAAGTGGGCTCGGTCAACGGCAGGGTCAGGCTTGGCGGCCATGTGAAAGACGGCGCCACGCTGGCGGCGATCATGGCCGTTGCGCAGCAATATGGCCCCGACGCCGTCATCAACTCGGTCATCGTAGACGACAGCCAGCAGGTCAATTTGGAAGTGCGCGTGCTGGAAGCCAAGCGCAACACCGGCCGCGATCTCGGCGTATCGATCAAGAGCAGGAACGGCGATGGCACAACACGTACCGGTACCGGTGTCGCTGCGGTCGACGAGGACGGCGTCGTGCTCGGACCGGGCGGTCTGCTCAGCGGCCTCCTGTCCAACTCGGCTCCCTTCGGAGCGCTGATCACGCGCGTCATCGACAGCAACATCAAGGTCGACCTGATCATAGAGGCGCTCGAGTCCAAAGGCGCGGTGCGCACGCTCGCGAACCCCAACCTCACCACGCTTTCCGGCGAGCAGGCCAGCTTCAACGCCGGCGGGGAAGTGCCTATCCGCACTCTCGACAAAGATGGCGAGATAAGCATCGTGTACAAGCAATTCGGCGTCAATCTACTGTTCACGCCGGTCGTACTCGACGACGGCAAGATTCATATGAACCTGGCGCCGGAAGTCAGCGACCTGACGGGCTTCACCACCGCCGGCGACCCGATCTTCACCAACCGCAAGCTGGCGACCGTCGTTGAATTGCGCGATGGCCAGAGCTTCGCCGTCGGCGGGCTTCTGTCCAGCAAGACCACCAAGCTCCAGGACCAGGTGCCATGGCTCGGCCAGGTGCCTGTGATCGGGACGCTCTTTCGCAGTTCGAGCAACCAGAAGGAAGAAACCGAGCTGGTCGTCATCGTCACGCCGCATATCGTGCGGCCGGTGAAGCCTGGGGAGCAGTTGGCGACACCGTTCGACAAGACACGGCCCGCCAACGATCCGGAATTCTTCGTGCTCGGCCAGTTGGAAGTGACCAAGGACATGGTCCGCAAATATGAAACCGGCGAAGGCGTCACCGGCCCCTATGGCCACATGCTCGACTTCAAATCGAAGGACAAGATGCTCTATGTCAAGAAATAGCGCCTTGATCCTCATTCTGTGCGCCAGCGCGTTGTCGGGCTGCGCCGCGGACTATCTGAACCATTACGACTCGGTGACCCTGGCGGCCGGCGATACGCAGAAATTCAATTCGATGCTGCAGACGGTCGATCCGCTCAACCCGGCTTCCAGGAATACACATATCGAAGGCGACGGCACGCGCGCCGCGGCTGTTGCCCAAGCCTACAAATATCCACCGCCACCGCCGCCGCCACCAGCCATCACGGTCAATGTCGGCGGGTCGGGTGTGACGCAGTGAACTGAACGGAAGGATGCGGAGGGCGTCGGGCATGCGAGGGGCTCTGGCGCAAGAAAGCAGAGAGTAAGGTCATGTTGGGGACCATTCGTGCCTTCTGGAACGATCAGAGAGGAATAGCGCTGATCCTCGTCAGCATCACGCTGCCGGCAATCATTGGCTTTTCCCTATTGGCCATCGACATGAGCCGGATCAACAATCTGCACAATGATTTACAGAAGGGCGCCGACAGCTTTGCACTTGCAGCGGCGGCCGAGCTAGACGGAAGCAGCGGGGCCTGGGTGAGGGCTGAACGCGCAATGGACGTGCTTGTTCGCAATGAGAGCCAGTTCTCGACAGCAGGCCCAAGAATCCTATTGGCCGGCCAACCGGGAGGCACACAGCGATGCAATAGTGCCGGAAGTATCTCATGGTGCTTTCTGAAAGCTATCCCTGCCGCGGACGGCATTCAGATAACAGTAGCCAACCAGGCAACTTATCTCGCGGACGCCGATCCCGCCGTGGGGGAAGGGCAAACACGGTTCATCCAAGTGACTGTCACGCCCACAGGCTTTGATGCAATCTTCCCGGCTTCCTTTTTGTCGTCCGGCGCCAGCAACAGCTTTAACGTAGGGGCAGTCGCCGTGGCGGGCTTCACCTCGGGCGTCTGCGATTTCACGCCTGTCTTCATGTGCAACCCTTATGAGATGGTGAACGGGACCAATTCGGCGGGCGGATACACACTGGCGCAGGCCGTTTCTAATCCAGATGTCCATCGTCGGTTGATCGAACTGAGGAAAGTCGGTAGCGGAGCTGCCGCCGGTCCCGGTAACTTCGGCTTTCTCGAGCCTCCGGCAGGTGTGGGAAATGGTGCCCAAGCTCTGGCTCAAACCATTGCGACGTCAAAGCCTATTGGCTGCTACAATTCTGCAAGCGTCTCGACGAAGACCGGTCAGAACGCCGGTCCGGTGCAGGACGCCTTCAACGTTCGTTTTGGGATTGGAGCCGGCGGCACCTTCAATAGCCCCGAATACGGTCCTTCCGCGAATGTCCGAAAAGGGGCAAAACAGGTCAAAGGCAGCGTAAACCAATGCCCTGCCATGAACCAGCTTTCGTTCACGGAGGCTGGAACAAAGGGCCTTCCGCGCGATGCGACAACTCCCTATCAGGGGGGCCGTATGGGCGACGGAAATTGGGATTTCGCCGGCTATTGGAGCACCAACTTCGGTTCCGCTGCCCATCCATCTTCATGGGATACGACCAAACCGACGCGCTATGAGGTTTACCGTTACGAGATATCAGCCGGGTTAGTGGGCACCGCGTCGACAGGTGGAGAGCTCGGAACACCGTCGGCTGGTTGCCAACCACCTGTCACATCGGTGGACCGGCGTCTGCTCTATGGTGCAATCCTGAACTGCAATGCACTCGAAGCTGCAGGCAAGGATTTGTCCGGGCATAGCACCGATCTGCCGGTCGAAGCCTTCGGCAGCTTCTTCCTTACGGAACCGGTCATGTCAGCGTCGGATGATGCTTCCGTGATGGTTGAACTGGTCGACATCACTGGTCACGACGGTCAGAAAACGCTTGATAATTTCCTCCGCGACGAAGCCCAGCTTTACCGGTGACGATGATGATCGCAACGCTAGGCCATCATCTCAATAGATTTCAACGCGATGGGCGCGGCACAGCGCTCGTCGAAATGGCGCTGATCGCGCCGCTGATGCTGATGTTGTCGGCGGGCGTGTTCGAGTTCGGCAATTTGATCCACGACAAGCTGCTGATGGAGGCTGGGCTTACGGATGGTGCCCGCTTTGCCGCGCGCTGCAACAGTAAGTTGTATACCGATGCTGGGCTCGCGGCGATCGACTGTGCGGGCGTAGCCACAAACATCGCGGTGTTTGGGAAGACGGCAGTGGGAGTGTCAGGCGTTCCAGACGTTCCGCGTATCAGTGGCTGGCGGACAGCGGATGTCACGGTGACCATGAACAACACCTGCCAAGAGGCCGTGGTGGCCGGCGTGACCAAGTATCGCTCCACCACGGCACAAGTCTGCGTCGTCCGCGCGGTCGGCACCTACCCATACACTGGGATCGGGATGCTCTCCATCATCGGCATCGGCCCGATTATCCTCGGCGGCCTTCACGAGGAGCGGTTAATCCGGTTCTGATCATGATCAGGGACTTCGCAAAATCCGAGGACGGTGCGACGATGGTGGAGATGGCCATCGTATCGACGCTGCTGTTTACCCTTGTGCTCGGCTTCGTCGATTTCGGTTATGCGTTGTATCAATGGAACGCCGCCACCAAGGCCGTGCAACTCGGCGCACGTCTGGCCTCCATTTCCGATCCAGTTGCCACCGCACTTACGGGAGCCGGACCGACGACGACACCGGGCGCTCCGGTCGTAGCTGCCGCCTATGGACCCTTCGTCTGCAAATACACCGGCAGCGCAGGAGCGTGCAGCAATGCCGGCGCATTCAATGCCGCTAACTTCAGCCGCATCTTCCGCGGCGACACGGCAAACACCAACGATAACGCCTGTCCAGCGGCGGGCACAGACCAGCGAGTTGGCATGTGCCACTTCTTTCCCGGGCTGCACCGCGACAACGTGGTGATTACCTACAGCGCCACCGGCTTGGGCTACCAGACCCGTCTGGGCGGACCTGTTCCGACAATAACCGTCAGCCTGCAGAATTTGACCTTCAATTTCTTCTTTCTGGGCGGACTGCTCGGATTCGGAAACATCACCATGCCCTCCATGCTCAGCACCGTCACGGGCGAAGATTTGAAGAGCACCGCGCCATGAACGCCATCAACACCAAGGTTACGCCGACCAAGCGCAAGCAGGTGGCGCTGTTTTCGTCGGATCCGAATTTCAAGCGCGATGTGGCGACGCGGCTCGATGCGCTGGCGATCTATGACGTCAGGGTCTCCGAGACGAGCGACTTCCTCAAGGGGCCGCCGGCCGACACGCGCCCGGGCATCGTCATCCTCGATCTCGGCAATGGCGAGCTGCTCGGCAGGCCGGGCATCGTCGAGGCGCGCGCGCTGTGGGCCAGCGTGCCGCTGATCGCGGTTTCCGACGAGCTGAGCTCGGAGCAGACGCGCGTTTTGGTGCGCATGAACGCCTCGGACTGGCTGCACAAGCCGCTCGACGGCAAGGAGCTGCTCAATGCGGTGACCTTCCACGACACCGGCAACCAGGGAACGAAAAGCCGGATCATCACCTTCATCAGCGCCAGCGGCGGCGCCGGCGCCACGACGCTGGCGCTGTCGGCGGCCGAATTCCTGGCGTCGAAATCGGGCGAGCGCGCGGCGTCCACCTGTCTCGTGGACCTGGATTTCCAGAGCGCCAATTGCGGCGCCTATCTCAATCTGTTCAACCAGTTCGACCTTGCCGGCATCATCGGCCAGCCGGAGCGGCTCGATGTCGAGCTGATGGACGTCATCAAGCTGTCGCGCCCGTCCGGCCTCACCCTCTACGCATTCGAGCGGCCGCAACTGCCGTTCGAGCCGCATGGCAGCGATTTCGTCTTCCGGCTGCTCGACCTCGTCGCCTACCGCTTCGACGACATCGTCATCGACCTGCCCAATCTGGAAACGCCCTGGCACAATTCCGTGCTGTCGACGAGCGACGAGATCTTCATCGTGTTCGAACTCAATGTCGCTTCGCTGCGGCAAGGCAAGCGGCTCTACAAGAAGATCCGCGAGCTGCGCGGCAATGCGGTCAGCATCACGCTGGTCGCCAACAAGCACAAGCGCAAATGGTTCGGGAACCATTTTTCGCGCAGCGAGCTCGAAAAGATCTTCAAGGCGCCGCACATCAAGTCGGTCGCGCTGGACAATGCGCTTCTGACCGATGCGCTGAACAGGGCCATCCCGCCTTCCGAAGTGGATGGGCGGGCGCGCTTCAACAAGGATCTGAAGCGGATGTTCAAAGAGCGGCTCGATGACGCTGCCCGATAGATACCGGATCGCCCCAAAGCTCGCCGGCGCCTGCGTGCTCGGCATGGCGCTGGCGCTGTCCGTCCACGGCTTCGCCGAGGCGCGATCAGCACTTTCGGAGCGGCCGCCGCTGCCGGCGATGGGACCCAGCCTGCGCAAGGCCGTTACCTTTAGAACGGCCGAGCAGCCGGGAACGATCATCATCCGCAAGGACGAGAAGGCGCTTTACCTGGTGACCCGCCAGGGCCAGGCGCTGCGCTACCAGATCAGCGTCGGGCGCGACGGGTTCGGCTGGACCGGCATCGTCAAGGTGGGGGCGAAGACCGAATGGCCGGAGTGGCGCCCGCCGCAGGAAATGCGCGCGCGCCAGCCGGAGCTGCCGAAAATGGTGCCCGCCGGCCCCTACAACCCGCTCGGCGCAAGGGCGCTCTACCTGTCGCGGGACGGGCGCGACACGCTCTACCGCATACACGGCACCAACGACCCGTCGGGTGTCGGCTTCGACGGGACATCGGGCTGTTTTCGCCTCACCAACACGGATGTGATCGATCTTTTCAAACGCGTCGCGGTCGGCGCAAAGGTGGTGGTCCAATGACGATGATCAGCGAACCGGACATGCCGGCGATCGATATCGGAAACCAGGAACAGCGCGAACCGGCTGCCGCCGGGAAACCCAGCAAGGCAAAGACGATCGCCGTCATCGTCGCCGGCGGCGCGCTTCTGATCACCGCAGTCAACATGGCGGCCGCGGTCTATCTCTATCGGGGCATGAGCGACCTGCGTTTCGTCGAGGCGCGGCTGGAGCAGCTCGGCGCATTCGAGCAGCGGATCGCAGCCCGGCTCGACACGGTCAACAACGGTTTTCAGAGCCGGTTCGAGAAACTGGACAGCCAGTTGCAAGGCAGCTTCAACGAGATCGATGCCAGCATTGCCCGGCTTGGGCAGACTATGCCGGTCGCCGGCGGCGAGGCCATGCCGGGCGTGGAAGAACCGTCCGAAATCGCCACCAGCACGCTGGCGCAAGCGCCCGAAGCCCTCGGCGGCGAGAGCGCGAGCGAACCCGGCGTCATCGAAGCGCCCGCACCCAGGAGGAGAATCGCATCGGCGTCGCCCCCTGCTCCCAGCTCCAATTACCAGCGCATCCAGCAGCCCGACGGCAAGGTCTATTACCGCCGGATCAACTAGACCCGGCAGAGCCCGGATCGTGCAAGGTGTAAGTGGCGAATGATCTAGAGATCGCGCTGCAGCGCCAGGATGCGGATGGCCCGGACGGACCGCTCCCGCGCCTCGGTGAGAAAGGCGATGTGGCAGTAGGCACAGGCCACGAAGCCCAAAAGCAGCACCAAGCTGTTCTTGAAGGTGAAATCGACGGCCAGCGAATAGGGAAGACCCTTGGGCGACGTGAATTCGGCAATCGTGCTTGCCGTTTCCGAATGGCTGCCGACCGCGATCATCAGCCCGGCGAAAATCAGGGCGATATGGTTGGCGAGGAAGAAGAAAGCCGACCGCTTGGCGTGGCACGCCATCCAGCAGACGATCGATGCGGCGGCAAGGATAGCGGCTTCGAAAGCCATGGAACCGCCCAGCCAGACATCCACCTGCTGCCAAAGCACCGTCGACAGAGGGCGCAGTTCAAGCCATAGCCACCATGCGGTGGGGCTGGCTGGATAGATGCCCAGCAACAAGGTCGCCATGCGCTCCCCTGCCAGGACCGCCAGAATGAGAAACGGAAAGGCGAAAAGCAGAAGCGGCTGGCGTTTCATGTTCCCTCGACAATCTGCAGGCCAGGATAGACCGCATAGATTGCTCAAGGCTTAACAGCCCTACTTCCGGCCCTCTCCCGATTGCGAGCGTTCGAGGACGGCGAAGAAGATCACGGTGAGCAGAAGGACGATCAGCAGCAGCACGAACGCGGCTGCCGCGCCTTCGTTGAGCGAAAGGCCGAGAAAGGCGCGGCGATAGGCAAAGAAGCTCAGCACCTCGGTCGCGTTGCCCGGCCCGCCCTTGGTCAGGACATAGGGCAGATCGTAGGTCCGGAACTCGTTGATCAGCTGGATGATGATGGTGATCGCCGCAACCGGCCGGAGCATCGGCAGCGTGATGTAGAGGAATTGCTGCCAGCCGCGCGCGCCGTCCACTTCAGCAGCCTCATAGGGATCGCGCGGCAAAGCGGCGAGCCCCGCGGCGAGGATCAGCACGACGAAGGACATTTGCTGCCAGATGTCGATCGCCGCCATCGTCCAGAGTGCCATGCCTGGCGTGCCTAGCCAGTCGAGGCGCGGCAGGCCTGATATCTCCATGAGATGATTGGCGATGCCGAGATTGGGCTGGAGCAGCATGCGCCAGATCAGGGCGACGCTGATCGGCGACATCGCCATGGGAATGGTCAGAACCGCGAAATAGACCGGCTTCATCCGGACCGTCCGGTTGAGCATCAGGGCAATGCCGAGCCCGATCACGAATTCGCCGACCACGGTCACCGCCGAATAGCGCACGGTGAGCCAGAGCGCGTTCCAGAACAGCTCATCGCCGATCATCGAGGCGAAATTCTTGAACCCGACAAGCGGCAGGAGCTGCGGCTTGATCAAGGTCATCGAGGAGATCGAGAGGATGCAGGCATAGGCCAGGGGAAAGCCCATCACGATCGCCAGCAGCAGCAGGCCGGGCAAGGCAAAGGCCCAGCCGGTCCGCCACTCGCGGCCACGGGCAGCCCATCCTTTTTTGATCGCATTGTGCATCGTGGCCGAGCCTTGGTCGGGGTGGCGTTGCTGATCTCGTCAAGATCCGGGGTCTGGAAAATCCGGCGCGGCTGACATCGCCGCGCCGGGTCTCCTTGCCGAGCCGGACCGCTATTTGTCGAGGAGCCCCTGCAGGCCGTCGGAAGCCGCCTTCAGCGCCGCGTCCGATGTCGCCTGGCCGCCAGCCGCCAGCGAAAGCTGGGTACCGAGCAGATCCTCGTATTGCGCCGAATAGGTGAAGATCGGGAACGACTTGCCGGTCGCCACCACATCCTGGGCGGTCTTGTAGAAGGGATATTTCGCCAGCACCGCCGCATCGGCATAGACATCGCTGCGCACGGGCGCGTGGCCCTCGAGCGCGCGCTTCACCGAAACATCCTTGCTCTGCACCCACTGGATGAAGGTCCAGGCGGCTTCCTGCTCTTCCGGCGACGTGTTCTTGGGAATGCCCCAGCCCCAGCCGCCGCTCTCGCCATGGCCGCCCGGCATCACCGACAGGCCGACCTTGCCGGCGACCGTCGGACACTTCACGGCATCGTCCATCTGCGGCAGCATCCACCAATAGGTGACCATGCTGAAGGCGGAACCGCTGCACATCAGACGCATGGTGTCGTCGAGCGTCGCCGACACGGCACCTTGCTGGGCGCCGTGCTGGATATTGTCGACATAGAGATCGAGCGCCTTCTTGGCCTCTGCCGTGTCGAGGCTCGCCTTGCCGTCGGCATTGAGATAGCTGCCGCCGGCGGAGAACAGATAGTTGGAGAATTCCATGCTGTTGGGATCGCCGCGCTGGCCCTGCATCGCGGCTCCGGCGACGCCGGCATTGGCCTTCATGAATTTGGAAATCGCCACATAATCTTCGAGCGTCGTCGGCAAAGCGAGCTCCTTGCCGGTTGCCGTCTTGTAGGCGGCCTTGAGCTTCTCATCGCCGATCAGGTCCTTCCGGTAGAGGAGGCCCATCGAGTAGTTGTACATGGGCACCAGGAAAAGCTGGTCCTCGGTTCGGCCGAGCAGATCAAGCGTCGAGGGAATGAAGGGGCTCAGATCGTATTTGGATTTCTCGACGAAGGGTTTCAGGTCGGCCAGCCAGCCGGCCGCCGGAAATTCGCCGGCCCACAGGAAGTCGACCTCGAGCACATTGTAGTAGCTCTGCGGCGCGGTCAACTGCGACACCAGCTTGTCGTGCATGTCAGGATAGCCGATCTTCTCAAACTCGACCTTGATGCCGGTCTGCTTCTCGAATTCGGGCAACAGCGCTTCAATGATCTTGGTTTCCGGCACGTCCTCCATCAAGGCGTGCAAGGTGATGGGCTCAGCCGCCCTGGCCGGAAGCGATGCGCCGACAACAGCTGCCCCGCTCACGGCCGTCATCAGCATTTTGATCAAGGTCTGCTTGTTCCAAGTCATAACTCTCTACTCCTCTTTCCCTCTGGACGCGGCGGTGATCCCGCCACGATTTCATAACCGGCTAGCGAGCCATGTCGGCTCTCGGAGCGGCCGGCCTATTTCACGCTGCCGAACGTCAAGCCCTGGACGATGAAACGCTGGATGAAGCGGGAAGCCACGACCAGCGGCAGGATGGCAAGGACGACGCCGGCAGAAACCTTGGCGATCTGGACGCCGTTCGAGGTCTGCAACGCCGCAAGCGCAACCGGTATGGTTGCCGTCTTCGGCCCGCTCAAAACCAGGGCAAACAAAAACTCATTCCACGCCAGGATGAAGCCGAGCACGCCGGCGGCCGCGATACCGGGCATCGACACCGGCAGGACAATACGCCAGAAGGCGCCCCAGGCGGTCGCGCCGTCGGTCATCGCCGCCCATTCCAGATCGACTGGAATGCCCTCGAAGAAGCCCATCAGGATCCAGGTCAGGAAAGGCAGGTTGAGCGCGGCATAGACGATGATCAGCCCCGTCAGCGAATTGCTGAGCTCCAGGCTTCGGAACAGCGTGAAGGTCGGCAGCACCAGCGCCACGGGCGGCAACATCTGCGTCGCCAGAACGGCAAAACGCGCCCAACGACCGCCCGTGCGGAAGCGGGCGAAGGCATAGCCGGTGGTGGCGGCAAAAGGCAATGCGAGCAGAACCGAGCCGAGCGCGACGATCAGGCTGTTGAGGTAGGACTGACCGAAGCGGCTCGACAGCAGCGCCGAATAATTGTCCGTCGTAAAGGCCGGCATCAGCTCGTTGCTGTAGGACAACTGCTCGGGGACGAAGCTTGTCCGCAGCACCCAGAGCGGTGGCAGCAGCACGATGGCGCAGACGACAATCAGCCCGAAATGCAAGCCGAAGCGGCGACGAAAGGCCGGCCGTTCGTTTCTGTCCATGCTGGTCATCGCGTGGCCCCCATGAGGCTCGGCCGCGCGATGACCAGTTCGGTTTCGGGATCAAAGAGGTGCATCGGCAGCGGGTCGATGTAGAGTTCGACCATCGAGCCGACGGGCGCCGTGAAATAACGGCTGAGGCGGGCGGCGATCTCCAACGGCTTGTCGCCCCCCGCGGGGTGAGCATCATCCCTGCCGGTGGCGTGACCGGCAATCTGGCCGATCAGGACGTTCTCGGCGCCGAGAGCCTCGACGGCCACGACCCGTACGGCAATCTTCTGCCAGTCCGGCTTGTCGGGGCTTTCGTGGAAATCCTCGGCTCGCACGCCCAGAATGACGCGGCGCCCGGCACGCTCGCCATAAGCGTTGCGGTGGCGGGCGGGGACGGCAAGCACGGCACCGCTGTCGGTCAGGACGGAGAGCCCTTCGCCAGGTGCGGCCTGAAGCGTGGCCGGAATGAGGTTCATCGGCGGCGTCGCCAGGAAGCGTGCGACGAAGGTGTTGACCGGGTCGGCATAGACTTCAAGCGGCCGGCCGGCCTGAATCAGGCGACCATCGCGCATGATGCATATGCGATCGCCCATGGTCATCGCCTCGACCTGGTCGTGGGTGACATGGACGATGGTGCGGCCGAGGCGCCGGTGCAGCTTCACGAGTTCGAGCCGCATCTCGGCACGCAGTTGCGCATCGAGATTGGACAGCGGTTCGTCAAGCAGGAAGGCCGCCGGTTCGCGAACGATCGCCCGGCCGAGCGCGACACGCTGCCGCTGGCCACCCGAAAGCGCTGCCGGCTTGCGGCCGAGAAGGTTCTGCAGACCGAGCAGGTTAGCGGCGTCTGCAATCTTGGCATCGATGACCGCCGCGTCGGTGCCGCGCATCTTCAGCCCGAAGGCCATATTCTGCCGCACCGACATGTGCGGATAGAGCGCGTAGCTCTGGAACACCACGGCGACGTTTCGGTCGCGCGGCGCGACATTGGCGACGCTCTTGCCACCGATGCGAAGATCGCCGGAGGAGATACTCTCCAGGCCGGCAATCATCCGCAGCGTCGTCGACTTGCCGCATCCCGACGGACCGAGAAAGATCACGAATTCACCATCGGGAATGGTGAGATCGACCTCATGCACCCCGTAATTGCCATTGCCGTAGAGCTTGGAAACGCGATCGAGCTCGATAGACGCCATAGACTTTCCTCATGAACCCGTCTGACCCGGCTGACGCCGAAGGCCGAAGTCGAGCGAACGGTCATCTTAGAGAACAAAATATAACATTAAAAGCCTAACTTCTGATCATATGTGTTCACTTTTTTGGATAGGCGCGTGCCCGCATCAGCATCCGGCTACAGCCGCCGAAAGCCGTCAGGTCATGTAGACGCCGCCGGTCACGTTGACGCCCTGGCCGGTCATGAAGCGGGCTTGATCCGAGCAGAGGAACACGACGACGTCGGCGACATCCTCCGGCAGCTCGAGCCGGCCGAGCGGCGTCTGCGCGATATAGTCGGCGACCACCCGTTCGGGCGTGACTTGCCGCAGATGCGCCTCCCATTCGACTTCGCGCGACTGCATGCCGGTCTTGACGAACCCGGGACAGACGGCATTGACGCGTATCCCCTTGGGCGCGAGCTCGCGGGCAAAGGCCTGCGTCCAGCCGAGCACGGCGAACTTGGATGCCGAATAATGCGCCAGGAGCGGCGCACCGACCTTCGCGGCAAGCGAGGCGGTGTTGACGATGCAGCCCGTGCCCTGCTTGACAAAATGCCGTCCAGCGATCTGATTTACCAGGAATACACCGCGCGCATTGACCGAAAAGTTGAAGTCCCACTCCTCATCGGTCAGATCGAGCGCGTGCTGCATGGTGGACACGCCGGCATTGGCGATCAGGATATCGCAGCCGCCAAGCGCTTCCAGTACGGTGGCAAAGGCCGCCTCGACGGAATCGCGGCGGCGGACATCGACCGTGACGGCGGCGGCACCGCCACCAATTTCCTCAGCCGCCTGACGTGCCGCCTTGGGATCCAGATCGCCGATCGCCACGGCGACGCCCTGCCGCGTCAGGGCGGTCGCGATCGCCCGGCCGATCCCCGCGCCACCGCCCGTCACGAAGGCTCGCTTGCCCGCGAGTTCGGCAAGCACGGGAGGCGTGACGGAGACAGCCGGCATGGTCGTATTCTCTCTGCTTGTTGGCGAAACGCATTTTGTTGATATCGAGATGCATACCAATAAAATCGAACACTGCAAACATATTTTTGTTTGAAAATGTTTGATCATGCGGTAGTGTGAAGATCAGCAGACCGCTTCGTCGGCGGCTTACCCACCGGATACATCGATGGCAGACGACACCACCCTTCCTGAGACATCGCCGCATGGCGCACCGCGCGACGCCGATCGTCAGCGCCTTCTCGCGCACGACCGGCAGGCACGCATCCTGGCTTTGCTGCGCCGGACGGGGTCGCTCACCGTCGCCGCGGCAGCGGCCGAACTTGCCGTTTCCGACATGACGATCCGCCGCGATCTCGTCGAACTGGAACGCGAGGGTAGGCTGGTCCGAATCCATGGCGGCGCGATCGAGGCCGACAACCCGCCGCTGGTCGCCATGGACAGCGAAGAGCCGAGTTTCGATTCGCGCTTGCGCCAGCGCCGCGACCCGAAGGCCGCGATTGCCGCGGCCGCGGCCGCGCTGGTTTCGGGATACCGCACGATCGCTTTGGATGTCGGCACCACCACCTATCTGATGGCCGAGCACCTCAGGGACCTTCCGCACGCCAAGGTGTTCACCAACAGCCTCAGGATCGCGGCGGCGCTGAATGGCGGTGTGCCCGAAGTCTATGTTGCCGGCGGCCGCGTACGGGCCGACGAGATGTCGACCGGCGGGCCTGCGGCCATCGCCCAGTTCGAGGCGCTGTGGTTCGATGTCGCCGTGATCGGCGTCTCCGGTATCACAGCGGACGGCCTCTTCGATTATTCCTTCGATGATACCGATATGAAGCGCGCCTATCTGAGGCGGTCAGGCACCAAGATCGTCCTGTGCGATTCCGCCAAATTCCTGCGCATGTCGCTGGTGCGGATAGCGCCACTGTCGGACATCGACATCCTCATCACCGATGCCGAGCCGCCGGCCAAGATCGTCGCGGCGCTCGCCGCGGCCAAGGTCGACCTGCGCATCGCGCCGCCACTGACGCGCGACTGAGGCGCGCCATTTCACTTTATCCCCAAGGAGAAGACTCGATGGTATTTGAATTTTTCGGCGACAAGAAGAAGGCTGTCATCTCGATGGCACATATCGGTGCCCTGCCGGGAACGCCCCTCTATGATGCCGATGGCGGCCTCGACAAGCTGATCGATGGCGTACTCTCCGACATCCGCAAGCTGCAGAACGGCGGCGTCGATGCCATCATGTTCGGCAACGAGAACGACCGCCCCTATGTCTTCAAGGCGCCGCCCGAGGGCATTGCCGCCATGACTGCCATCGTCCAGGCGGTGAAGCCCGAGCTGAAAGTGCCGTTTGGCGTCAACTATCTCTGGGATCCGACTGCCAGCGTCGCGATCGGAGCCGCCACCGGAGCCCGTTTCGTGCGCGAGATCTTCACCGGCCTGTTCGCTTCCGATATGGGCTTGTGGGAGCCCGATTGCGCCGCCGCCTCGCGCCTGCGGCACAACCTTGGTCGCGACGACATGAAGCTTCTCTTCAACATCAATGCCGAGTTCGCACACTCGCTCGACCAGCGCCCGATTGAATTGCGTGCCAAGAGCGCGGTGTTCTCGTCAATGGCAGACGCGATCCTCGTCTCCGGTCCGATCACCGGCCAGCCGGCCGACCAGTCCCACCTGCGCAGCGTCTGCGAGACGATCAAGGACGTGCCGGTCTTCGCCAACACCGGCGTGAACATCGACAATGTCCGCGACGTCCTTTCGCTGGCGAGCGGCGTCGTGATCGGGACCCATTTCAAGATCGGTGGCAATACCTGGAACGCCGTCGACGGCGATCGGGTCAAGCGCTTCATGGATGTTGTCGCCACTTTGCGCTGAGGACGGCTTCCACGGCGATGCCGGCCATCGCGCCGGCTCGCGGTGATCATATCGATCGTTGCAGGCCGGCGTCCGGAATGATCGACTGGTATCGAGCAGTGCGACACAACGAGGCAGACAGGTTTCGCCCGCCTGCCCTTCCCAGCATTTCAATGGATTCGACATGGCGTTCGTTCTCGGTCTCGATATCGGCACCACCTCGACGATCGGCATCCTGATCCGGCTTCCCGATCAGGTGCTGGGCCTCGCCTCGCGCCCCGTCACGCTGCACTCCGAGCATGCGGGCTGGGCCGAGGAAGATCCCGCGCAATGGTGGACCAATGTCCGCGACATCGTGCAGGCGTTGCTCAGGACCAGCGGCATCAAGGCCGAGGAAATCGTGGCGGTCGGCACCACCGGCATGCTGCCGGCGGTCGTTCTTCTGAACGAGAAGGGCGAAGTGCTGCGGCCGAGCATCCAGCAGAGCGACGGCCGCTGTGGCGCCGAAGTGGCCGAACTGCGGACCGAATGCGATGAGACGGCTTTCATCGCCAAGGCCGGCAACGGCATCAACCAACAGCTCGTCACCGCAAAGCTGCGCTGGATTGAGCGTCACGAGCCGGAGGTGTTCAGCCGCATCGCCACCGTTTTCGGCTCCTACGATTATATCAACTGGCGCCTCACCGGCGAACGTGCGGTCGAGCAGAACTGGGCGCTGGAGGCCGGCTTCGTCGATGTTTCGACGCACCGGATCGACGATGATCTGGTGGCGCTCGCGCACATACCGCGCTCGGCCGTGCCACGAAAGATCGCCTCGCATGAGATCCTCGGTTCCGTTTCGGCGAAGGCCGCCGATGAGACCGGCCTGATGGCGGGGACACCGGTCGTCGGCGGTGCAGCCGACATGATCGCCTCCGCGCTTGGCGCCGGCGTCGCCAAGCCGGGCGATGTCCTCCTGAAATTCGGCGGCTCGATCGATATCCTGATCGCTACCGATCAGATCAAGCCCGATCCGCGCATGTATCTCGATTATCACCTGGTGCCGGGCCTGTTCATGCCCAATGGCTGCATGTCGACAGGCGGCTCCGCCCTCAACTGGTTCGTACGCAATTTCGCCGGCGGCGAGATGGCCGCGGCACAGGCCGAGGGTATTTCCGTACACCAGCGGCTCGATGCGCTGGCGGCAGAGCGTCCCGCCGGTGCCGACGGCCTCATCATCCTGCCCTATTTCCTTGGCGAGAAGACGCCGATCCATGATCCAGCGGCCCGCGGCGTGATCGACGGCCTGACGCTTTCGCACGATATCGGCCATGTCTGGCGCGCTTTGCTCGAGGCCTATGCCTTTGCCATCGCGCATCATGTCGAGGTGCTTAACGACATGGGCCATCGGACCGAGCGCTATCTCGCCTCCGACGGCGGCTCAAGCAGCAAGGTCTGGATGCAGATTGTCGCGGATGTCTTGCAAAAGCCGGTCCAACGCCTGACCGGGCACCCCGGCTCTTGCATCGGCGCTGCCTGGACGGCGGCGATCGGCACCGGCCTGACCGACGACTGGTCGGGCGTTTCCGGTTTCGTCAGCTTCGCCGACCGGCTCGATCCCGACCCGCGCAAGGCCGACATCTACCGCGACGGTTATCGCCGCTATCGCGATCTCTATGCACGCCTATCGGCTCCTGGCGCGACCAAAGCGGGATCGCCATCGTGATGTATCGCGCCGTCGCCTGGGACATCGACGGAACGCTGATCGACAGCGAGCCGTTGCATCATCAATCTCTCCTCGCCGGCTGCCGCAACTGGAACGTCGATCTTGACGACCTGCCCGACCAAGCCTTTCGCGGCATCCATATGGGCGACGTCTGGACAATGCTGCGTCCGCGCCTCCCAGTCGGGCTTGACCAGGCGGAGTGGCTCGCCGCCATCAATGCCCACTACGTCGCCAACCGGGCGGACGCCATCCCGATCCCCGAGGCGGTCGAGACGATCCGGACCCTGGCTGACCGCGGCATCCCGCAGGTCTGCGTGTCAAATTCCGGCCGGCAAGTCGTCAATGCCAATCTCGATGCGCTCGGCGTGCTCGACCATATGAGGCTCACAATCAGCCTCGACGACGTTTCGGTCGGCAAACCCGACCCAACGCCCTATCGCGAGGCCTGCCGGCAGCTCGCCATAGCTCCGGGATCCGTCGTCGCTGTGGAAGACAGCCGCACCGGCACCAAGGCCGCACGGGCCGCCGGTCTGTTCGTGGTTGGCTATCTCCCCAGCGGAGGCCCGCTCAGCGACATCGATCTCAGTGCCAACCGTCTGTCGTCGATCCTGGACCTGTTTCCCGGCTGAGGGTTTGCGCGTCGCCGCGTCCGGGTGCGCGCTTGGGCAAGCCGGAGGATCGGGCGTCCGCCGGCTGGTCCCAAGCGAATGCCTTGGCAGGAACTGACGAACGTTGGACCGGGTTCCGCTCGTTCCGCATTCGCCTTGCGTCTCGCCGAGCGAGCGGTCCATGCCGCTCGGTCTGCGCAAGTGACGGGATATTTGTTGTTAAAAGCTGCATATCCCGTTTCTCGCATAGGTCAGAGAAAATTTTCTCGCATCTCCATGATGCCTCTCAACCATTTGTTTTCCAGCATTTTTTTAATCCGGCATGATTGGCTCGCGCCGACCAATGCCAGAATTCCTCTTGCGCCGAAGCTGAATTTTAGGCATTCAGGATCAAGTTTGTATCTTTAACATGCAAACCTAATTATCGGAGGATCTGAATGCGGCGTCTTGGTATCCATTCATTTGTCTGGACAAACGGCCTGACCCAGGAGGGCCTGGAAATGGCACTCGCCAAGTCGGCGGATCATGGTTACCGGCTGATCGAGTTCGCTTATCTGCGGCCCGAGAAATTCGACCTCGACCGCCTGGCGAAGCAAGCCAAGGAACTGGACATCGAGATCGTGGTCACGATGGGCCTGTCGGCGGATGCGGACGTCTCGAGCGAGGACAAGGCCGTGGTCACCAAGGGAAAGGCGCTCTTGTCCGACGCGGTCAAGGCGGTCCGCGACATCGGCGGCATCCGATTGGGCGGCATTCTCTATTCGATGCACGGCAAGTATGACGGGCTGCCCACGCGAACCGGCTGGATGAACAGCGCCGACGCCATCGCCGCGACAGCCGAGGTGGCCAGGGATAGCGGCGTGCAGATCGTTCTGGAAGTGGTGAACCGCTTCGAGTCCAACCTCTTGAACACGACCGCGCAAGGCCTGAAGTTCATCAAGGACACCGGCCGTGACGACGTCTTCCTGCATCTCGACACGTTCCACATGAACATCGAAGAGGCGAGCCAGGCCGAGGCGATCCGTCTGGCTGGGGACAAGCTCGGTTATTTCCACTTCAACGAGAACTACCGCGGCTATCTCGGCACCGGTACGATCGATTTCGCGAGCATCTTTTCCGCGCTGGTGGACATTGGCTTCCACAATCGCGACGTCACCTTCGAGAGCTTCTCCAGCGCCATCGTCGATGAAGCCCTGTCGCGTGTGTGCGGCATCTGGCGCGACACCTGGACCGACAACAATCCGCTCGCCGCGCATGCCAAGGCTTTCATCGAAAGCCGTTGGGAAGAAGCCGTGCGCCGGGCCGAGATCAACAAGGCTGCCTGAAGACGAAAGGGCTGCGGGCCGACAAGCGCCCGCGCCATCTCATCCCGAGGAGGACGGGAAGATGACGCAGAACGAAGCTATCACCAACGAGAACGGCGCCACCGCGCCGCTTCTCCTCAGCGCCGAAAATGTCGCGAAGCGCTTTGCAGGCGTTCCCGCCCTGGTCGACGGGCGGATTCGGTTGCGCGCCGGGACGGTCAATGCCTTGTGCGGTGGCAACGGTGCCGGCAAGTCCACCTTCCTCGGCGTGTTGATGGGGATGCTGCGGCGCGACGCCGGATCCGTCACGGTGAAAGGCCGGGAGGTGAATTTCTCCTCCCCCGCCGAGGCGCTCGATGCCGGTATCGCCATCATCACCCAGGAGCTTAGCCCGTTCCTGGACATGACCGTCGCCGAGAACCTCTATCTCGGCCGCGAACAGCGGCGCGGCCGCTTCTTCGTCGACGACAAGTGCATGCTAAGCGACGCGGAGGCGATCCTGGCGCGGTTGAAATTCAACATCCCCGCTGGTGCGCGGTTGCGCGATCTTTCGATCGCGCAGGCCCAACTCGTCGAGATCACCAAGGCAATCAGCCGCCGCAGCGACATCCTGATCATGGACGAGCCTACCTCGGCCATTGGCGAGCGCGAGGCGCAGATGCTGTTCGACGCGATCCGCACTCTGACCGCGGAGGGCGTAGGCATCATTTATGTCTCGCACCGCCTGACCGAGATCTTCGAGATCGCCGACGATTATACGGTCTTCCGCGACGGCCGTTTCGTAGGCGGCGGATCGATTTCCGAAATCGACCGCAAGGGCCTGATCCGGTCGATCGTCGGCCGCAACCTGTTGGACCATCATCGCGAACCGAAGGATACCGGCCCGCAGAAACCCTTGCTCGAAGCCCGCGGCTTTGCATCGAAGGGAAAGTTCGCCGACATCGACATGACCGTTCATGCGGGAGAGATCGTCGGCATATACGGGCTTCTCGGCTCCGGTCGCAGCGAGTTCGTGAATGCGCTCTACGGAAACGAGCCGCGGGATTCCGGCCAGGTGCTGATCGAGGGCAAGCCCATCGATCTCAAGACGCCCGCCGATTCCATCGGCGCCGGCATTTCGCTGGTTACGGAGGACCGCAAGCAGACGGGCCTGTCGCTGACCGCGTCGGTCGCCCACAACATCACCGTGGCCAACCTGCCGCATTATGCGCGCAAGGGCTTCATGAACGGATCGGCGGAAGCCAGGAGCGTGGTCGAGCACATCAAGCGCTTCTCCATCAAGACGGCGTCGCCGGACCTGCCCGTCCAATCCCTGAGCGGCGGCAACCAGCAGAAGGTTGTCCTTGCGCGCTGTGTCGATACCAACCCCAGGATCCTGATCTGCGACGAGCCGACACGCGGCGTCGACGAAGGCGCCAAGCGCGAGATCTACGCCTTCCTCGGCAATTTCGTGAAGGCGGGAAACGCCGTGCTGATGATCTCGTCCGAGGTGCCCGAAATCCTCGCCAATGCGGATCGCATCGTTGTTTTTCGCCGGGGCCGCATCGCAGGCGAGGTCGCCGGACCCGAGGCCACCCAGGAAACCCTCGTTCATCTGGCTTCCTAGCCAGACGATCCATTTCGTGGAGAAGAATCCAATGGTATCCGCCAGTCAAAGCATGAGCGGCATGAGCCTGGGAAAGTTCATCGCCCGTTATGGCATCGTCATCTCGTTTATCCTCCTGTTCGTCGTGTTGTCGCTGGCGTCGCCGAACTTCCTGTCCACCAACAATCTGCTGAACGTTCTGCGGCAGGTCTCCATGAACGGTGTGCTGGCTGTCGGCATGACCTTCGTGATCCTGACGGCCGGCATCGATCTCTCCATCGGTTCGCTCCTGGCGCTGGCCGGCGCCGTGGCGGCCAGCCTGGTCACCGGCGCGGATGCGTTCAATCCGCTCCTAGCAGTCGCGGCCGGCGTCGCCGTGGGCGCGCTTTGCGGCGCCGTCAATGGCGGGCTGATCGCCTACTTCAAGGTGCCGGCCTTCGTCGCCACGCTCGGAATGCTGAGCGTGGCGCGCGGCGCGACGCTGCTTTACAGCGGCGGCCGCCCGATTCCCAATCTCAGCCTCGAATTCCGCTGGCTCGGACAGGGTCTCGTGCTCGGCATACCGGTACCGGTGATCATTTTCGCCATCGTCTTCGCTGTCGCGGCGATCGTCCTGCGCTATTCCATTTACGGAAGACGGGTCTATGCGGTGGGCGGAAACCCGCGCAGCGCGAAGACGAGCGGCATCAACACCAGCGGCATCATCTTTTCGGTTTACGTCATCATGGGCGCGCTGGCCGGTCTCGCGGGTGTCATGCTGACGGCCCGCACCACGTCCGCCCTGCCACAGGCGGGCATCGGCTACGAACTGGATGCCATCGCGGCGGTGGTCATCGGCGGAACAAGCCTCACCGGAGGCATCGGCCGCATCGGCTACACGCTGGTGGGCGTGCTGATCATCGGCATGATCAGCAACGGTCTCGATCTGATGGGGGTGTCCTCATACTACCAGCAGATCATCAAGGGTTCGATCATCGTCCTCGCGGTGCTGATCGACCGCTCCCGAGCCGGGAGAGAGTAACAGGCGCAAGCGGCGCGGCCGCACGCAACATGGAGGAAATGCACATGAAAACGACAAGACGCTTCCTGATGGGAGCAGCGGCCGGCCTTGCCCTTGCAGGCATGGTGTTCGGGGGGAGTTCGGCCGACGCCAAGACGTTGAAGATCGCGGCGATCGTCCAGAGCCTCAACACCGAGTACAATGTTCTGTGGGCCGATGCCGCCAAGGCGCACCCCGCGCTTGCGGACGGTACCGCCACGCTGACAGTTCTCGACGGTCGCCAGGACGTGCTGACGCAGTCGAACCTGTTCGACACAGCCATCACCGAAAAATACGACGCGATCATCTTCATCCCGGTCGACATCGACGCCGGCAATGAACCGATCGAGCGCGCGAAGGCAGCCGGCATCCCGGTGTTCGGCTCCAACACGATGGTTTCCAACACCGCGCTCTACGACGCCTACATCAATTCCAACGATGTCGAGGCCGGCGAAATGCTGGCCAAGGCGGTGATCGACAAGGCCGGCCCGCAGGCCAAGGTCGTGATCCTGGAAGGGATGCTGGGCCAGTCGGCCCAGGTACAGCGGCTTGAAGGGATCCAGAAGGTGCTGAAGGAAAATCCCGGAGTGACCATCCTGGAGCAGAACACCGCCAACTGGTCACGCGCCGAGGCCATCACGCTGATGGAGAATTTCCTGACCTCGCATGGCGATGCGATCCAGGGCGTCCTGGCCGAAAACGACGAGATGGCCGTCGGCGCCATCGAGGGCATCCGCAACCACGGCCTGGATCCCAAGACGGTTCCGGTCGCCGGCGTGGACGGCATCAAGGACGCGCTTGAAGCCGTCAAGCGTGGCGAACAGTCGATGTCCATCCTCCAGGATGCCAACGGACAGGCGCAAGGGGCGATCGACCTCGCGCTGCACAAGATCGTCGGCGACAGCTACAAGCCGCGCGCGGCTGTCTGGGACGTAAACGGCGGCAAGCTCGCCTGGAACGACGGCAAGGACCAGCATTACTACGTGCCGTGGCTGGCGGTGACCTCCGAGAATGTCGACAAGGTGCTTGTCGGCAATTGACGCTCCAACAGGAGGATGCCGCTCGCTCGCGGCATTCTCCTTCGCGTCCGGCGCAGCGGGAATTGCTTGCTTCCGACATCAGGCGGTTCATTCTTTTGAGGACTTTGCGTTGCCGGAGGAAAAACAAGCTCGGGTGAAGTATAGGCTGGGAACGAACATGCGGAGTCCGCCATGAACCATGTAACCTTCGCCAGCAGCTCGCCTCGCAGGATCCGCCAGAGCAATTCGGTAGCGACGCTGAACGCGCTCCACCGCTTCGGCCCTTTGAGCCGGGCCGATCTCGCCAGGCATATGGGGGTCAACCGCTCGTCCGCCGGCAATATCGTCCTGGAGTTGGTCGAGGCCGGACTCGTTCGCGAAGTCGCGGAGAACGATGTCGCGAATCCGGCGGGCCAGCCCAGGGCCGGAAGACCGGGTATCCTCGTGGAAATCGTGCCTGAAGCCGTTTTCTTCGCCGGCATAGAGATCGGTGTCGAACATATGACATGCGTCGAGATCGATCTCGCGGGCAAGATCGTTCGCAGCGCCATGACGCGCTTCGAAGGACATGACAGCGATCCGGAGGCCGCGGTCCACATGGCGATCGAACAGGTGTTTCTCGAGATGCGGAAGGATAGCCTGGCGCGATGTCAGGGCATCGGCATTGCGGTGCCCGGACAAATGAACCAGGATGGTTTCATCCACGTCGCACCGATCCTGGGGTGGCGCAATGTCGATCTCACAGGCCTTGCCCGCAGCCTTCTTCCGGCCGAGATCCCGGTATCCGCGGAAAATGACGGCAACGCATTCGGCATCGGCATCACATACAGCCAGCCGGAAGCGGCGAGCGGCGTCACCTTCTTCATGGTCATCGAAAACGGCGTCGGTGGCGGAATTGTGATCGACGGCAAGTTGTTCCGCGGCGGCAATGGCCTGGCCGGAGAAGTCGGCCACCTCAAGACACGGAACCCGACATACCGGAATCTGGAGCAGGCCTTCGGGCGCGACCGCATCCTGTCATCCTATCGCCAGTACAGGCCGGACGCCGACTTGGACTTGTTCCTGCGTGACGTCCGCGATCGTGTTCCTCAAGCGGTGCAGCTCGCCGAAGAATGGGCTGTCTTGTTCGCATTTGCAGTCGTGCAGATCTCGCGGCTGATCGACCCGAACCGCATCGTGCTGGGCGGGTCCGTCGCGGAATTGTATCCATTGGTCGCCGCACGGGTCGACGCGCATATCCGCGAGCTCCAGGCCGCGACCTTTCCTGTCCCCGAGATCGTTTTCAACGAGAGCGCCATCTATGGAGCTGCCTTCGGAGCCGCTTGCATGATGCATCAGCGCTTCATGTCGCTCGACAACCAGATGCTCAACAAGGACGCGGTTTCCGGTCCAGACGCCTCGGCGTCGTGAAACCGCAAACGACACCACACCCAGGATTGGACGCTTGATGAACGACCTCCCCCAAACGCTTGCACCGGACTCGCTCGGGCCAACCGTGACGATTGGAGAAATCCTGGTAGAGATCGTCGCGAGGCAGACAGGCACCGGTTTCCGGGAACCGATCGACCTCATTGGCCCCTTTCCGAGCGGCGCGCCCGCCATCTTCATCGATCAATGCGCGCGTATGGGCGGAGCGGCCGCGATGGTGGGCGTGGTGGGCGACGACGATTTCGGCGCGGTCAACATGGAGCGCCTGAAGCGAGATGGCGTAGACACTTCCGCCATCGCTGTTTCCGCGGATTATCCGACGGGCAGCGCCTTTGTCCGCTACCGCACGGACGGAAGCCGCGATTTCGTCTACAACATCGCCAAATCCGCCGCCGCTCGACTGGAATGGACCCCGCAGGTCGAGGCGCTGATCGCGCGTTGCGGGCATATCCACGTCATGGGAACGGTGTTCGCAAGCCCCGCAGCCTGGGCGATCACCGAACGCGCGATCCCGCTGATCAAGGCACGCGGCGGCACCATGTCGCTCGATCCGAACCTGCGCAAGGAATTGCTGGCGCACGGCCAGACCGAGGAGAAATTCGCGAGCCTGGTGGACAAAGCGGACCTGCTGCTGCCGTCGGGCAATGAATTGTTCCTGGCCGCCGGCACGGACGGGGAGGAACGCGCGATCGAGGCGCTGTTCAGACGAGGGGTCAAGGAGATCGCCGTGAAGCGCGGCGAACATGGCGCGTCAGCCCGTCAAAGCACCGGAGCCCGCGCCGATTGCCCCGGCCTCATCGTCGAGGAAACGGACCCCACCGGCGCCGGCGACTGTTTCGGCGGAGCCTATGTCGCATGCCGGCGGTTAGGGATGCCGCTGCGGACTTCGCTCGAATTCGCCAATGCGGCAGGGGCGCGCAACGTCACACGCCTCGGCCCCATGGAGGGAGCCGGCACGCGGGCCGAACTGGAAGATTTCATGGCAAGAACGGCGAGAAGAAGCTGATGCGTGTGGCGATCGAAGATGTGCCGGGCCTGCACAGGGAAGGAAAGAAAATCGGGGTAACCTCGGTGTGCTCGGCGCACCCCCTGGTGCTGAAAGCCGCACTGCGGCACGGCCGGGACACGGGCACCACCGTCCTGATCGAAGCGACGTGCAACCAGGTCAATCATCTGGGCGGCTATACGGGCATGACGCCGTCCGATTTCGCGGCGATGGTGAAAGCGCTCGCGGCAGTCGAGCAGTGCCCGACAGAGCTGATCGTGCTTGGCGGGGATCATCTCGGTCCCAATCCCTGGAAAGACCGGCCCGCCGAGGAGGCGATGGCGCAGGCCGGGACAATGGTCGATGCTTATGTCCGCGCCGGCTTCCGCAAGATCCATCTCGATGCATCGATGGGCTGCGCGGGTGAACCGGCGACGCTAGACGACCATACGGTGGCCGAGCGCGCAGCCAGAATGGCGGGCGTCGCGGAACAGGCGGCCGCGCAGAGCGGCGGGGCAAGCCCGGTCTACATCATCGGGACGGAGGTGCCGCCTCCCGGTGGCGCCGATCACGCGTTGGATGCGATCACCCCGACCAGTCCGGAGGCGGCTCGCCAGACACATGCCATTCACGCCAAAGCATTCCAGGCCGCCGGGCTTGAAAGCGCGTTTTCCCGCGTCATCGGGCTTGTCGTGCAGCCGGGCGTGGAGTTCGGCAACCAGAATGTGATTTTTTACGATCGGACCAAGGCCAGCGATCTGGCGGCAACTCTGAACACATTGCCGTCGCTCATTTTCGAAGCCCATTCGACGGACTATCAGGGCGAGAGGCCGCTGCGTGAACTCGTTGAGGACGGCTTCGCCATCCTTAAGGTCGGCCCCGAGCTGACCTTCAAACTGCGCGAGGCGCTGTACGCGCTCGACCTGATCGCTTCCGATCTGGTGCCTTTCTATGGCGAGCGGCCGCTTTATCAGGCCATGGAAGAGCTGATGCAAGCCGCGCCCAAGAACTGGGCAAGCCACTATCATGGCAGCGATGCCGACAGACGGACGCTGCGCCACTACTCCTATTCCGATCGCATCCGATATTATTGGGCGACCCCGCAAGCCCGTGCCGCCTGCGATCGGCTCTTCGACGCGTTGAAGGGCCGCAAGGTGCCGGTGACGCTGTTTCTCCAGCACCTGCCTTCGGCGCTCGCTTGGGCTGACCGAGCCTGCGACGTCGAGGAGATCGCGATCGATCACGTCCAGCGAAGCATCGAGATCTACGCCCGGGCCTGCGGCACCTGAGCCCTCGTCCGGTTCTTCAAGGCCAGAGCGGATGGGCTGGCGGGCGGCAGAAATGCTTACAGCGATGGTCCCAATCGGATCGGGCTGCCGTCGCTGAAACGGGATTGACGGAACCTGTGGAGATTGTGCCCGGGCTCGTTGCCCTGGATCAAATCGGACAGAATGCGGCCAATTCCGGGTCCTATGCCGAAGCCGTGGCCACTCATCCCGGTCGCGACAACGAGGCCTGGTATCGCAGCGGCGCGATCGACGATGGGCACGACATCAGGCATCGCATCGATCATGCCCGCCCAGCTCGCCTTGAGCGGCACAGTCGTGAACTGAGGGAAAAGCTCCCTGAACCCGCCGTCGATGGCGCGGAGCGCCGACGTCTCGGGAGCCGGATTGAGGACGCGCATCCGTTCGAAAGGGCTTTCTTCATCCGCGTTCCATCTGCGCGGGGTCGACCAGCCGTCCGGGTAGCCTCGCGGCGCGGCCGGCAGGTAGCGTGTGCCGAACGGATTGGCCATCAGGGCGCTGACATATTTGCCTGCATGGCGAAATGCATCCGGCCCTATGTAGAGTTGGCTGCTGCCTCCTGATGCGAGCGTGTACCCGCCATCCTGCCTGCGCCGGAAAGCGATGCGTTCGTCCGCGGCGGCACCGGCGTGGATTTCCGCCATCGGCGCTGTCGCAGCGACGGTCGCCCTGACGCTGAGCTGCGGAATCGAGATGCCGTGGGCGCGCAGGAACAGCGACGTCCAGGCGCCGCTGGCGACGAGGACGCTCGAGGCCGCGATGAGCCCTTTCTCGGTCCAGACGCCACTGATGCGTCCCGCGGAGATGTCGAGCATACGTGCCGCGCAATTCTCGATGATCGTCGCGCCTTCGCGGGCCGCCAGGCGAGCAAGCGCGGGCACGGCGACCCAAGGTTCTGCCCGCATGTCCGATGGAGTGATCATTGCGCCTTTGAACAGTCGCGACATGGCCGGGATCAGGCTTGCCAGCTCACCCTGGTCGAGGAGACGCGTGTCGACGCCATGAGCCTGGGCGATCTTCAGGAATTTCGCGAAGCCGGCCATCTCCTTGTCTGTTCGCGCAAGATAGGTAACGCCCGTCTGCTTCAGTCCTATGTCCTCGCCACATTCCTGTGCCAGTTGCCGCCAGAGGCGCTGCGCTTCGATGACGATCGGCAGTTCGTCGGCATCGCGGCCCTGCTGCCGGATCCAGCCCCAGTTGCGCGAGGATTGCTCGGCGGCGATGCGGCCCTTTTCCAGCAGCGTCACCGAGATGTTGCGGCGCGCCAGGAACAGTGCCGTGGTCACGCTAATGACCCCGCCGCCGATGATCACGACGTCCGAGGTCCTCGGCAGGGGCTGCTGGAACTGGATCGGGGTGGCTTCGGTGAAGGGGAAGATTGTCAAAGAGCACTATCCTTTGGTATTCCGCAGCGGCGTCCGGTCTACGCACTTGATATCAGGGCAGCGATATCTGGCCGCCGTGAGATGTCGATACCACGCGAGGAGATTGATCGTCAGCTGCTGCTTGCCGGGAACGACGAGGCCAGATCGCGGCGCCGGCAAATCCACGCTTCTGAAATCAATTTCCGGGCTCATGGCGCCGACCGGGGGCACGCTTGCCTTCAACAGCGAGTCGATCGCCGGCCAGGCGCCGGAAAAGCTATGCCGGAAGGGCCTGGCACTGGTGCCGGAAGGCCGCAGTATCTTCCGGACACTGACGGTGCGGGAAAACCTGCTGCTCGGCGGCATGATCCGCAAGGACAAGGCCGAAGCGGCCGCCGATCTGGGAACGGGTTCTGGAAATCTTTCCGATCCTCAGGACCCGCTACCGCGGCGTTGCCGGCCACCTTTCCGGCGGCGAGCAGCAGCAGCTTGCCATCGCCCGCGCCATCCTGCAGCGCCCGTCGCTGATGATGATCGATGAACCGTCGCTTGGCCTTGCGCCGCTGGTGATCGACCAGGTCTACGAAAGCCTCCGCCAGCTTAACGCCAGCGGGCTGACCCTGCTCGTCGTCGAACGGTCCACCGCTCGCATTCTCGACCTCGCTTCCCGCGTCTACGTGCCGCGCAACGGCCATAACGCGCTGGAGGGTTCGGCAAGCGAGCTTGCCGACGGGCATGCGCTGGAAAAGGCCTATTTCGGCTATGGCGATCGTCAGACGGCGCACGCATAATCGGGCAGGCAAGGGCTACAACAATGATTTTCGACTACTGCATCATCGGCGGCGGCATCGTCGGCCTGGCGACGGCCATGCGGCTGCTGGAAACATATCCCGGCTGCAGCCTGATCCTGTTGGAGAAGGAGGAGGCTCTCGGCAAGCACCAGACCGGCCACAACAGTGGTGTCATCCATGCCGGCATCTACTATCCGCCAGGCAGCCTGAAGGCCGAGCTCTGCCGCAAGGGCGCGGATGCCACCAAGGCCTTCTGCCAGGAGAACGGCATCCGCTTCGATGTCTGCGGCAAACTGCTCGTCGCCACCTCCGCACTCGAAATGCAGCGCATGGAGGCGCTCCACGAACGCTCGAAGCAGAACACGATCGAAGTCCGGCGCGTCAGCGAGGGTGAATTGAAGGAGCGGGAACCGAACATCCGCGGTCTCGGCGCGCTTTTCGTGGCCTCGACCGGCATCGTCAGCTATGCCGATGTCTGCCAAGCCATGGGGCGGCGCATCAGGGCGCTTGGCGGCGAGATCCGCCTGTCGACGCGCGTCACCGGCATTCGCGAAGTCATCGATTCCGTCGATATCGCGTCGGCCAGCGAAAACTGGCAGGCGAAAAAACTGGTGGTCTGCGGCGGTCTCCAATCGGACCGGCTGGCCGTGCTCGCCGGGCTTTCGATCGAGCATCGCATCGTTCCCTTCCGCGGCGAATACTATCGCCTTCCCGCATCGAAGAACGACATCGTCCGCCATCTGATCTATCCCGTCCCGGATCCAGCCCTGCCCTTCCTTGGCGTGCACCTGACGCGGATGATCGACGGCAGCGTCACGGTCGGGCCGAATGCCGTTATCGGTTTTGCCCGCGAAGGCTATCCACGGCTTTCGTTCAATGTTTCGGACATGGCCGACTACGCGCTGTTTCCCGGCTTCTGGAAAACCGTGTTCGCCAACCGCGGATCTGCGGTAACGGAACTCCGCAACTCGCTCTGGAAGCCAGGCTATCTGGAGGAGTGCCGGAAATACTGTCCGAGCCTCGAGCTCGCCGACCTGCTCCCGCACGAAGCAGGCATCCGCGCACAAGCCGTGCGCAAGGACGGTGCCCCCATCCATGATTTCCTGTTCGCACAAACGGACCGCATGCTGCACGTCTGCAACGCGCCTTCCCCCGCCGCCACCTCGGCGATCCCGATTGCAGAGATGATTCGAGATCGCCTCATACAGGGCTGCTGAAAATGAGGCGGTACGCACTGGAGCCCAACTGAACGCTGGAGTATCCGTCTTGGCCAAGAAGGGAATTAGGGCACCGGCCGCGGCCAACGCAGCTTTTGCGTCGGAACCAGATCGGCGCACCACCAGGCCCGCAATCCCGCTCCCGGCGAAAGGGTAGCAACTTGGCCCGCGGTTTCCGCAAGCAAAGGTTCCGTGTGGACGACGGCTTTTTTGGCTGCGCAAAGATCTCAGGCGAAACGACGGCTGACGTCATTGGCAGGGTTCGCTCCGGGCTAACCGCCATTTTGTCGACCGTCATAGCTGGACGGCCTCCCTATGGCACCAGAATGGTACACGTCCATAGGACGCACCGACACCCAAGCCAGCCTAGCTAACCAGAAGCCTTTAAGTCTTTGAAATTATGTCGCTATTTGTGGTACCGTTGGCTGGGATCGAACCAGCGACCTCCGGATCCACAATCCGGCGCTCTAACCATCTGAGCTACAACGGCACGTTGCCTGAGCGGATCGAAACAGAAACTCATCCGCCGCTCTGTCGTTCGGCGATGCGTCCTTACGGGCTTATGGATTCTAATTCAAGGCTTTTGGAAAGCAAAGGTCACTTACCAACATCGACGCGGCATTCGCCCAGCAAGAAGGCGCAGGCAAGGACCAGGCGACGGACAAAGAAAAAGGCCGGCGGGAGGAGGTGCCGGCCTTTTCCTGTTACGAGCCAGCGGGAGGAGGTGCTGGCTGGTCACCCCGGGGAGCAGAGGGAGGAGGTTCCACTCACCGGGTATTCCTTGATGGCTGCCATCATACACCTGATCGTTTTTAAGAAAATGCGACCTTTTGTTGCATCTTCAGATCATGCGCAAATGTTAGGCAACCTTGATTTCCTTCATCGCCTTCTCGAAGGCGGTCTTGATCGGCTTGGAGACGTCCTCGGCGGCCTTGGAGGCAACGGCCTGGAAGTCCTTGGCCTGCTCGACGGTCGATTCGACGCGCTTGCGCAGGAAGGCGGTCTGCAGCTCGACGACTTCCGACAGCGACTTGGCGCCGATCAGGGCTTCGAGGTGGGAAAAACCGGCCTCGGCATTGGCACGCAAAGCGGAGATGGTCTTGAGCGACAGGTCGTTGGAAACGGTCTTGGCGGTCTCGTAGGTCGACTCCAGAGCCTTCTGGGTCTCCTCGGCGCCGGTCTTCAGCTTGGCATAAGCCTCTTTCGACTGCTCAACGCCCTTTTCGGCGAAAGCGCGAATCTGGTCAGTCGCCTTGGAAGCGTCGAAGCTCGGGAATTCAACGTTTTCGATCGTCTCGGCGGTCTTGGTCCTGGACATTTTCCATCCTTTTCAGCGGCAGCGGCTTTGACAGAAAGCCGTCTCGTTCATGTATGATGGCAATATAAAGGCAAATTTTGTGCATTGCAATATCTTTGTTGCAGTGCACCATAAATTTCTTTTGGGCCGTTAACCAAGAGCCCAGATTCCAGCCTTTGCACGTTCTGGCTTGTGGACCTTCGCGCCTCCGGCTTTTATTAACAAAGCGTTAACTGCAAAATCGCCGCTCCGTGAGGTCCGCCAAGCGCATGCCGTCCGAATATTCCTTCCTCGATGTCGCCGTGCTCGACGCGGTCCGCCAGCGCTTTGCCGCAGGCGACGCGATCGCGATCCTGTCGGCGGATCTGGAGCAGGTGATCTGGGCCAATGGGCCAGGAGCCGCGATGTTCGGTTATCCCGACATCGAGGCGATCATAGGCGCCTCGGCGCAGTTGCCCGTGATCGCCAGGCGCCAGATCATGGCGACCAGCGGATTTCCCGAGATTGGCAGCGACCGCGCCATCATGGTGCGGCTGGCGACCGGCATGACCAGCCGCGCCGTCGGCTTCCTGGCCAGTGCGGTGACCATGCCGGACGCCGAGAAGGCGATCATGCTGGCAGTGCCGGCGGCTCAGACAGGGTCACGCAGTGCCGGCGAAATCGCCGCGCGCGCCATTAGCGGCTTCACCGAGGATGGTCATTTCATCGCCTTTGTCGATGCCAGGGGCAACGTCGAGGCGGCCTCGGAAGGATTTTCGGCACTGGGCATCCTGCCGGAGACGCTGGCAGCACTGGTTGCCGACGTCGCAGCCGAGAGCGACCGCATTGTCAAGCGCCTTGTCCCGGGCGGCACGGCCTCCTACCCGGCAGGTCTGGCAAGATTGACCGAGGAGCGGCATCTGCTGGTGGTGATCGACGAGGACCAGCTCGACGACACAGCCCCTGCGGGCGAACACCTCACGCAAACCATTGCCGAGGCGGCACCAGCTGGCGATGCGGCTTCGCAGCCGGAACAGGGTGGCGAGACACCGACCGAGGAACCAGGCGCCGCACTGCCGACCGAGGACGTCGCCGCATCGCAGCCGCATGCGATCGCCGACGCGATCGGGCAGGCGCCGACGGCTGCCAACAGCGATCAGGCGGCAGCAGAGCCCACACCGGCGCAACACGACCATTGGTACTTCAACGCCGGCGAGGACGGAGGGGAACAGGCGCCGCGACCAGCTGCGTCCGGACCTGAAGCGCCTCAAGAGCCGGCGGCCCTGGAAGTCCAGTCCACCTCCGCGGCCACGCCGACGACCGTCTCGGCGATAGACCGCGCAGCGGCGCCGGTGCGCTTCGTCTGGCGCACGGATGCCGAAGGCAAGTTCAGTGCGCTGTCGCCGGAATTCGCCGACATCGTCGGCAAGCCGGCGGCCGACGTGATTGGCCGACGCTTCAGGGATGTCGCCGCCACATTCGGCCTCGACCCCTCGGGCGAGATATCGGGGCTCCTCGAACGGCGCGATACCTGGTCCGGGCGCTCCGTGCTGTGGCCGGTCGTCGGCACCGATCTGAAGATACCCGTCGACCTGGCGGCGCTGCCTGTCTATGGCCGCAGCCGCGCCTTCGAGGGTTTCCGCGGCTTCGGCGTCGCCCGCGCCAGCGACGCGGTCGTCGATCCGGAGGCCATCGGCATGGCGCTGGTGCCCAATGGCCGGGCGCCGGCAACGCCGGAACCGCAAGTCATCCAACCCGCGCCCGAACAGCCGAACGCTGAGGAGCCCAGGGCCGAGGACGCTCAGGCATCGGATCCGTTCAAGGGCGAGGTGCCGGCGCTGACCATCGTGCCGAAACAGGAGCGGCGCTTTGCCGACAAGGTGATCCGGCTCGCCGAACATCGCCAGCCAGCCAACGACAAGGGCCTCTCGACCCTGGAACGCAGCGCGTTCCGCGAAATCGGCGAGCGGCTGAAGAAGGATAGTGCTCCGGTCGAGCCACCAGAGACTGAGACTGCTGAGGCGTCGGCAGCGGAGACCGAGGCTCCGGTTAAGGTGTCCGACGACCCGATGCGCGCCGGCGGCATCCCTGCGTCAGGGCCAGAGAACGAACCGGTCGAGCCATCCGAGACCGATGTCGATGCCGAAGACGAGCAGAATCTGGCACGGCTTGACGGTCACCCGGACGAAGCTGCTCGTGAAGCCCCCCCTGGGATGAATGTGACGGGCTCGTTGCTGGACTATGCCGGCCAAGATGACGAACGTGGCCCCGTGGCGGCGGAACCAGAGAACACCACTGCGGTTTCGCCCGGCGAAGAGCCTGAAGCCACTGACGCGACACATGACGTCCTCGATGACGACAGCATGACGTCAGCAGATTTTCGCGATGCCGAAGACAGCGAGGATTGGGCGCAGCCCGACGAGGAAGCCGCGTCGCCTGACGAGCGGGCGGTTGCCGAGCAAGCCGTCAATGCAGGCGACGCTGCGGAAATACGCGTCGAGCGCCCTCGCCTGCAGGTTCCGCCGCTCAAGGCCGAAGGGTTCGTGCCGTCGGCGTTTTCCGCCGGAGATGAACACAAGGCCCCGGACACGTCGCTGCTCGGTAAGCTGCCCGTGCCGCTGCTCATCCATTCCGGAGACCAGTTGCACTATGCGAACGAGGAATTCCTCAGCCTGACCGGCTATGAGGCGCTCGACGATCTGGCGGATGCCGGCGGCCTCGGCGCGTTGTTTGCCGACCCCTATGCCGACGACGGCGTTTCCGACGGCACCGATCGCGCGCTGCGGCTGAAGACGCGTGATGGACAGGAATTCCCGATCGAGGCCATTTTGCGCTCTGTCCCCTGGCGCGACGGCAAGGCGCTGATGCTGGTCGTGCGACGCTCCGGCGAGGACGATGCGCCGGCGAGCCTGCATGTGGTTGGCGACGAGCAGACGCAGCCGGATATTTCCGAGCTCAAGGCGCGCATCGCCGAGATGCGCACCATTATCGACACCGCCACCGACGGCGTCGTGCTGATCGGCCGTGACGGCACCATCCGATCGATCAGCCGGCCGGCCGAAGCACTGTTCGGCTTCGACAGCGACGATGTGACCGGCAAGCCGTTCGCCTCGCTGTTTGCCATCGAAAGTCAGCGCGCGGCACGCGACTATCTCAACGGACTGTCCGAGCCCGGCGTGGCGAGTGTCATGAACGACGGCCGCGAGGTTATCGGGCGCGAATCGCAAGGCCGCTTCATTCCGCTGTTCATGACCATCGGCCGGCTGCCCAACGACAGCGGCTTCTGCGCCGTCGTTCGCGATATCACGCAGTGGAAGCGGGCCGAAGAGGACTTGACGCAGGCACGTGCGGTGGCCGAGCGCGCGTCCTCGCAGAAGACCGATTTCCTCGCCCGCATCAGCCACGAGATCCGCACCCCGCTCAACGCCATCATCGGCTTTTCCGAACTGATGGTCGACGAGAAGTTCGGACCTGTCGCCAACGACCGCTACCGCGACTATCTGCGCGACATCAACCGCTCGGGCAATCATGTGCTCGACCTGGTCAACGACCTGCTCGACATCTCCAAGATCGAGGCCGGCCAGCAGGAGATGGCCTATGAGGCGGTGTCGCTCAACGACACGCTGGCCGAGACGGTGGCGATGATGCAGCCGCAGGCCAATCGCGAACGGGTCATCATCCGCTCCAGCTTCGCTTCGCGGCTGCCGGAAGTGGTGGCGGACCTGCGCAGCGTGCGCCAGATCGCGCTCAACATCCTGTCGAATGCCATCCGCTACACCCAGGCCGGCGGCCAGGTGATCGTCTCGACCGCCTATGAGACGTCGGGCGACGTCGTCATGCGGGTGCGCGACACCGGCATCGGCATGAGCCATGCCGAGATCGAGCAGGCGCTGAAGCCGTTCAAGCAGATCAACGCGCTGAAGCGCGGACGCGGCGACGGCACCGGGCTTGGACTGCCTTTGACCAAAGCGATGGTGGAAGCCAACCGTGCCCGGTTCACCATCAATTCGACCCCGGGCGAAGGCACCTTGGTCGAGGTCGCTTTTCCATCGACCCGTGTGCTCGCGGAATAGATCAGCCCTCCACGCTTCGATCCCGATAAAAAGAAAAAGGCGCCCAAAGGCGCCTTAAGAGATGGGATTGCTGTCACAACGGGGGCTTGAGCGAATTCGGATCCTCGGGGCTGAGGAACGGGATTTCTCCCTCAAGTTACCTGCGACTATCGACGCCGGACCTTAACAACTCCTTACCGGGGCGCCGGAAAATTTACGAATGTGTACCACTCATGAAATCTAGGTAAATTCTAGCGAGATATTTCGTTAACCATGCCGGAACGTCTTTTTTCATGCATGTCGTTGTCTCAAAACCGGGCCACTTTTGAGCGACATGCATTAGCAGCTACTCGGCCAATTGCGGCAGGTTCTTGAACAGCTCAAGCGCCTCTGGATTGGCGAGCGCCTCCTTGTTCTTGATGGCGCGGCCATGCACCACGTCGCGCACCGCAAGCTCGGTGATCTTGCCCGATTTGGTGCGAGGGATGTCGGTGACGGCGACGATCCTTGCCGGCACGTGACGCGGGCTCGCGCCGCTACGGATTTTTGCCCGTATGCGTTTTTCCAGATCCTCGTCGAGCTGCACGCCGGCGGCCAGGCGCACGAACAGGATGACGCGCACGTCGTTGTCGAAGTCCTGCCCGATGCACAAAGCTTCCAGGATCTCAGGCATCTGCTCGACCTGATTGTAGATCTCCGCCGTGCCGATCCTCACCCCGCCCGGGTTGAGCGTGGCGTCGGAGCGGCCATGGATGATGAGGCCGCCATGCTCGGTCCATTCGGCGAAATCGCCATGACACCAGACATTGTCGAAGCGCTCGAAATAGGCCGCCCGGTACTTCTTGCCATCGGGGTCGTTCCAGAAGCCGATCGGCATCGCCGGAAAGGCTTTTGCGCAGACCAACTCGCCCTTCTCCTGTCGGACCGGCCTGCCGTCGTCGTCCCAGACATCGACGGCCAGGCCGAGGCCGGGTCCCTGGATCTCGCCGGTCCAGACCGGCTGCGTCGGCACGCCGAGCACGAAGCAGGAGACGATGTCGGTGCCGCCGGAGACCGAGGCCAGATGTACGTCCTTCTTGATGCCGTCATAGACGAAGCGGAAATCTTCCGGCGACAGCGGCGAGCCGGTGGAGGAGATTGCCCGCACAGTGGACAGATCATGCGTGCGGATCGGCTTGAGGCCGGCCTTGCGCACGGAATCGATGAACTTGGCCGAGGTGCCGAGGAAAGTCATCTTCTCGGCATCGGCGAAATCGAACAGCACATTGCCGTCGGGATAGAAGGGCGAGCCGTCATAGAGCAGCAGCGTCGCGCCCGAAGCGAGACCCGACACCAGCCAGTTCCACATCATCCAGCCGCAGGTGGTGAAGTAGAAAAAGCGGTCGCCGTCGGTGAGACCGGCATGCAGCCGGTGTTCCTTGACATGCTGGATCAGCGTGCCGCCGGCCGAATGGACGATGCATTTGGGAATGCCGGTCGTTCCCGACGAAAACAGGATGTAGAGCGGATGCGAAAACGGCAGCGGCTCGAAGGCGACGGGCTTGCCGGCGAAGGGCGACAGCGCCTCTTCCAGCGCCACCGCCTTGTCGATGATCCCGGCGACATCGCTCGATGTGCCGAGATAGTCGACGACCAGGATCTTGTGGACAGTGCCGAGCTTGGCCGCGACCGCAGCGATCTTGTCGGCGACTTCGATCGCCTTGCCATTGTACCAATAGCCATCCGGCGCGATGAAGACGACGGGCTCGATCTGGCCGAACCTGTCGAGCACGCCCTGCTCGCCGAAATCGGGAGAGCAGGACGACCAGACGGCGCCGATCGAGGCGGCGGCCAGCATGGCGGCGACGGTCTCCGGCATGTTGGGCATCATGGCGGCAATGCGGTCGCCCTTCTTCACCTTGAGCGACAGGAAAAGCTGCTGCAGCCGCGAGGTCAGCGCGTGCAACTCGTTCCAGGACAGCCGGCGCTCGACCTTGTCTTCGCCGCGAAACACGATTGCGTCGCCTGAGCCGGTCTTCTTCAGCAGATTCCCGGCGAAATTCAGTGTCGCATCGGGAAAGAAAGAAGCGCCGGGCATCTTGTCGCCGTCGACGAGCAGCTTATCGCCCTTGTCGCCGACGATGCCGCAGAAATCCCAGACCAGGCTCCAGAACCCTTCACGGTCCTCGACCGACCAGGCGTGAAGCTGCGAATACGAGGAAAACGCTACGCCGGCTTTCACTCCGGCGGTTTTGGTGAAGGCGGTCAAGGGTGCTGCGTCAATCTGGTCTTGCGTCGGTGTCCAGAGCGGTTGTTCGGCAGCCATGATCGTTCCTCCACGGTCGCCATCGCTTATGCATATCGCAGCGCAGCAGAGCAAGATTTTGTTCGGCTGATGCGACCAGATGTGCGCAAATGCCATCGCCGGGCCATAAAGACTTGAAATGCCTCAGCCCTAAGTCGTAGTGACAACTTGAAGTCGTAGTGACGGCCGGAAGTCCTGGTCACGACTGGAGTCGTGGTGACGACCGGGGTTACACCCGTCGCGCGATTTGTCGGAATGGAAGCATACGGGGCCATATGCCATCATCTATGATCCGGCGCGGAATATGGGCGATCGGCGCTGCCGTGATCGTCGTCGCGCTGGTCGTTGCCGCTCTGCCGCTGATCGCCTCCACCCGTATCGTGCGCGATCGCATCGCCTGGGAAATGAGTGCGTGGAGCGGCTTCCGTGTCGCCATCGACGGTTCGCCGCGTATCGAGGTCTGGCCGACATTCCGCGCAATCCTGACCGATGTGACGCTGTCACAATGGACCGACACCGAGGCGCCGCCGGTGGTCGAGGCAGAACGGGTCGAGGTCGACCTTTCCGCCATGGCGGCCTTGCGCGGCGACGTGGCGTTTTCGACGGCGCGGCTGGTGCGGCCGACGATCCGGGTCCAGCGCACGCCTGCCGGCCTTTTCCTGCCCGCTGTCCCGACCGGCGGGCGCATCACGCGCTCCATCGACACGGCGCGCGGCCTGGTCAACGCCGACCCCGCCAAACCGGACCTCGACAAGCTGCCTACCGACACCTTCGGCACGGTCGAGTTTCGTGACGGCCGCATGGTAGCCTCCATCGGCGGCAAGGACGTCGAGATCCTGAGCAGCTTGAACGGTCAGGCAAATTGGGCGGCGATGAACAGCAATGCGACGCTGTCGGCAACCGGCATCTGGCGGGGCGAAAGCGTCGCGCTGGACGTCGCCTCGGCCAAACCGCTTGTGCTGTTTGCCGGCGGCACGGCGCCGCTGACACTGTCCTTCAAGGCGGCGCCCGCCACCTTCTCGTTCGACGGCACGGCCAGCATGTCTGAAAATACCTATTTCGACGGTCAAGCGAAGTTCTCGGCGCCCTCGCTGCGGCGTGTCCTGGAATGGTCGCAGGCCGGCATCGCTCCGGGTGCGGCGATCGGCTCGGTCAGCATTTCGAGCAAGATCACCGCGACCGGCGGGCGCGTCAAGTTCGACAACACGGCGATTGCACTCGACAACAATCCGGGGATGGGTGCGCTGGACCTCTCGCTTGGTGAAGCACAACCGGTGATCTCCGGCACGCTCGCCTTCGACACGCTCGACCTCAGATCGTTTCTGTCGGCCTTCACCCCGCTGGTGCCGACCGGAGGGGCGGGGCCTGGCGAAATCGACACAAGTTTCGCCGACAAGATCAATCTCGATCTCAGGCTGTCGGCGGCGCACGCCACGGCGGGGCCGATCCAGCTCGCCGACGTCGCCGCCACGGCCCAGGTCAAGGATGGTCTGTCCGTCTTCGACATCTCCGATGCCTCGGCCTTCGGCGGCAACATCCAGACCAGCCTTCGCTTCGATCGCAAGCCGGAAGGCTCGCAGGTCGAAATCCGCCTTCTGGCGTCCGACATCGACGGCGGTGCTTTCGGCACGGCGGCAGGGATGACGCGGCTGGTGCCGGTCGGCACGGGCACCGTCTCGGTGATCCTCAAGGGGCCGGGCAGAACCTGGGATTCCATCTTCGACAATGCCGACGGCTCGGTCTCGGCGACCTTCGGGCCGGGTGCGTTGAGCAAGCTCAACCTGCCGGCCTTCCTCAAACATACCGAACAGGGCGGCTTCTTCGCGCTCGACGATGTCTCCGACGGAACGTTGCCGATCGACGGTGCCGAGATCAAGGCAACCATTTCGAAGGGCGTGGCGCGAATCGACAAGGCCGAGGCCAATTCAGCGAAGTACAAGATCTGGCTGTCCGGCATCGCGTCCTACGCCGGGCGCGGACTGGCCTTGTCCGGCGGCGTCATTCAGCCGGATCAGGCGGCAACGCAGGCCAACGGCCAGCAAGGCCCCAACCAGTCGTCGTTCTTCGTCGGCGGAACCTGGAGCACGCCGTTCATTTCCCCGATCAGCCGCGGCGTTTCCGGGGAATAGGCCGCCACCGCGCCTCCTATCTTTCACCCGCGCTGCGCGGCCTGCTCGTCGAGCTGGCGCTGCACCTCACGCCGCTTGTTGGCAAGCGAGGCGATGATGACGCCGATCGCCACGACGGCGATCAGGATGGTGCAGGCGGCGTTGATTTCCGGCGTCACGCCGAGGCGAACCTGGCTGTAGATCTTCATCGGCAGCGTCGTCGCGCCCGGCCCCGAGGTGAAGCTGGCAATGACCAGATCGTCGAGCGAAAGCGTGAAAGCCAGCATCCAGCCGGAGACGATCGCCGGCATGATGACCGGCAATGTGATCTGGAAGAAGGTCTTCACCGGCGTTGCGCCAAGATCCATCGCGGCTTCTTCCAGCGAGCGGTCGAAAGTCATGAGGCGCGACTGCACGACCACGGCGACGAAGCACATGGTCAGCGTGATGTGGGCGAGCGTCACGGTGAGGAAGCCGCGGTCGAGCCCGACGGCGACGAAGAGCAGCAGCAGCGACAGGCCGGTAATGACTTCCGGCATGACCAGCGGCGCAAAGACCATGCCGGAAAACAGCACCCTGCCCTTGAAGCGCGTGTAGCGGGTCAAGGTGAGTGCCGCCAGGGTGCCCAGCACCGTCGCAACCGTGGCCGAGATCAGGCCAACACGCGCCGTCACCCAGGTCGCGTCCATGAGACCCTGGTTGTGGAACAGCGAGACGTACCATTTGGTCGAGAAACCGCCCCAGACCGTGACCAGTTTCGATTCGTTGAACGAGAAGACGATGAGCAGCACGATCGGCAGGTAGAGAAAGGCAAAGCCAAGCACGATCGAGGTGATGTTGAAGCGGCTCCAGGTGGCGTTCATGAGGTCACCTGTCCATTTCCTGAGCGCGCGCCTGAGCCCGCTGGAAGAGCATGATCGGCACGATCAGCAGCAACAGCAGGATGACGGCCACGGCCGACGATACCGGCCAGTCGCGATTGGCGAAGAACTCGTTCCACAACGTCTTGCCGATCATCAGCGTCTGCGATCCGCCGAGCAGATCGGGAATGACGAATTCGCCGACGGCCGGAATGAACACCAGCAGACAGCCGGCGATGACGCCGGGCAGCGACAGCGGGAAGGTGATTTTCCAGAACGCACTGGTCGGCGGGCAACCGAGATCCTTGGCCGCCTCGATCAGCGAATAGTCCATCTTCTCGAGCGCGGAATAGAGCGGCAGCACCATGAACGGCAGGTAGGAATAGACGATGCCGATGAAGATCGCCGTATAGGTGTTGAGGATGATCAGCGGCTGGTGGATGACGCCGGTGGCGAGCAGCAGCTGATTGAGCAGCCCTTCGGGCTTGAGAATGCCGATCCAGGCGTAGACGCGGATCAGGAACGAGGTCCAGAACGGCAGGATCACCAGCATCAGCAAGGTCGGGCGGATCGTCGCCGGCGCGCGCGCCATGCCGTAGGCGATGGGGTAGCCGACGAGCAATGTCAGGACCGTCGAGACCGCGGCGATGATGACGCTGGTCACATAGGCGTTGAAGTAGAGCGCGTCCTGCGTCAGCCAGGTGTAATTGTCGAGGCTGAGCTGTTTCAGCTGAGCCAGGAACCCTGAGATACCGCCGCTGAAATCGAGCGCCGGCGTATAGGGCGGAATGGCGATCGCCGTCTGCGACAGCGAGATCTTGAAGACGATGACGAACGGAATGAGGAAGAAGAACAGCAGCCAGACATACGGGATGATGATGACCAGTCGGCCAACGAAGGCAGCACCCAGCCTGGCAAGGATGGATTTGCCGGCATTGGATGCCGGAGAGGCTGATGCGGTGGTGACGGCGGCGCTCGACATGGTCGCCCCCTACCGCGTCAGCACGACGCCGGCGTCGGGCCGGAAGGAAACCCAGGCGCGGTCGTTCCAGCTCAACGGATCCTCGGTGATGCGGGCCGCGTTCATGGTGCTGGCGCGCACCACCTGGCCGTCGTCCAGCCTGACATGATAGACGGTCATGTCGCCGAGATAGGCAATGTCGTAGACCTCGCCCTCGATGGCGTTGACCGCCTCGGCCGGCTTCTTCGACGACACCTTGATCTTTTCGGGCCTGATGGCGAAGGTGACGGCCGTCCCGGCCCCGGCGGTGCCGGCATTGTCGGTGCGGATGGTGATGCCGTTGCCGGCGTCTATGCTGGCGCTGCCCGCCTCGCCACGCGCGATCTTGCCCTCGAACATGTTCACGTTGCCCACGAAGCCGGCGACGAAACGCGATCCCGGCGCCTCGTAAACTTCGGCCGGCGTTGCCACCTGCATCACCTCGCCCTTGTCGATGATGGCGATGCGATCGGCCATGGTCATCGCCTCTTCCTGGTCGTGGGTGACGACGACGAAGGTCAGGCCGAGATTCTGCTGCAGGTCCATCAGTTCGAACTGCGTCTCTTCGCGCAGCTTCTTGTCCAACGCGCCGAGCGGCTCGTCGAGCAGCAGCACCTTCGGCCGCTTGGCGACCGAGCGGGCGAGCGCGACGCGCTGGCGCTGGCCGCCGGACAGTTGATGCGGCTTGCGCTTGGCGAACTGCTCGAGCTTGACCAGCTTCAGCATCTCGGCAACGCGCGATGCGATTTCGGGCTTCGGCATGCCATCCTGCTTGAGGCCGAAGGCGATGTTGTTCTCGACCGTCATATGCGGGAACAGCGCATAGGACTGGAACATCATGTTGACCGGCCGCCGGTAGGGCGGGATGCCGCGCAGATCCTGGCCATCGAGCAGAATGCGGCCGGCTGTCGGCTCCTCGAAGCCGGCGAGCATCCTGAGCAGCGTCGACTTTCCACAACCGGAAGCACCGAGCAGCGCGAAGAACTCGCGCTCGAAGATGGTCAGAGACAGATTGTTGACGGCGGTGAAGTCACCGAACTTCTTGGTGACGTTGTCGAACTGGATGTACGGCTTGGCGTTCGGGTCGTTCCACGGTGCAAAATCCCTGCGGATGCTGCCAAGCGATTTCATGTCCCACTCCGTCCTGATTTTCTTGCTTCTTGCCCCAGGTAAAAACGGTCCCGGCAGGTGACTGCCGGGACCGTGTCGGATTGCTTACTGGCCGGTGACGATCTTGGTCCAGGTGCGCGTGATGACGCGCTGTGTCTTGGGATCGTATGGCGAGACGGTGTAGAGCTTCTTTATGGTCTCGGCATCTGGATAAACCGAAGGATCCTCCAACAGTGCCTTGTCGACGAATTGCTGCGAAGCCTTGTTGCCGTTTGCGTAGAGCACGTAGTTCGACGACTTGGCGATAACTTCCGGCTTCATCATGTAGTTGATGAACTCGAGCGCCTCCGCGACATGCGGCGCGTCGGCAGGGATCGCCATCTGGTCGAACCACATCTGCGCACCCTCCTTCGGCACGGAATAGCCGATCTCGACGCCCTGCTTGGCCTCGACCGCGCGATTGCGGGCCTGGAACACGTCACCCGACCAGCCGACGGCCAGGCAGATATCGCCGTTGGCGAGCGCGTTGATGTATTCGGAGGAATGGAACTTCCTGATATAAGGTCGGACCTTGAGCAAGGTCTCCTCGGCCTTGGCGATATCGTCGGGCGATGTGCTGTTCGGGTCGAGGCCGAGATATTTCAGTGCAGCCGGAATGATGTCGGCCGGCGAGTCCAGCACGTAGACGCCGCAGTCCTTCAGTTTGGCCAGGCTGTCGGGATTGAAGAAGACATCCCAGCTGTCGATCTTGTCGGTGCCGAGCGCCGCCTGCACCTTCTTGATGTTGTAGCCGATGCCGACCGTGCCCCACATGTAGTTGACCGAGTATTCGTTGCCGGGGTCGTACTTGGCCGTGCGTTCCGAAACCGTATCCCACATGTTGGAAATGTTGGGCAGCTTCGACTTGTCGAGCTTCTGGAACACGCCGGCCTGGATCTGGCGCGCAAGGAAATTGCCGCTGGGCACGACGACGTCATAGCCGCTGCCGCCGGCAAGCAGCTTGGTCTCAAGGATTTCGTTGGAATCGAAGGTATCATAGACGACCTTGATGCCGGTTTCCTTGGTGAAATCGTCGATGATCGAACTGTCGATGTAGTCCGACCAGTTGAAGACGTTGACGACACGATCTTCGGCGTGACCGCCGACGGTGAAAAATGTCAGGAATGCCGACGTTGCCGAAAGCCAGAGCGCTTTGCGGATCATGCTATTCTCCTTTGATGAGTGTTCCTTCACCGGCTCGTCGCGACATCAGCGCGACCGGCATTTTCTTCAGACTATTGAGCTTTCCAAGGGGCGACAAGCGCGAACTGCCGAGACCATGCAGGCGGTTCGATGAGATGGTTGGATGCCCCTGAGGCGGCCTGGGAGGCGCGCCAATACCGTCAGAGGCTTTCGCCATGGCGCGGGCAGAGATACGACGATATGGTCCGGTCCCGATCGGACCGGCTGGGAGACTTGGCAAGATACGCCTGTCTTGTTGTTGCCGTATTCCCAGCCTGCCCGTGCCGCAGCGACGTTGTCAATGGCAAAGCTGCAGGCCGCTTCAATTAGGTGACGGCACCCCGGTGACCCCTGCGCGTTCGGGCCTTGCCTGGCGCTTGAATTCGAGCCCGATATGGACGAGCAGCGCCGTGACCACAACCGCGCCGCCGATGATGGTGCGCCCCGACGGCACCTCGGAATGAATGAGCCAGACCCATATCGGGCCGAGGATCGGCTCGAACGTGCCGAGCAGCGCCGCGATGGCCGCCGGGATCAGTCGCGCGCCGGTGGCGAAGAAGGCCAGGCCGAGGCCGAGATTGACCACGCCGAAGGCAAACAGAAAGCCCATGTCACTGACAGATACGGCGAGGGTCGATGCCTGCGAGACGGCAAAGCCGGCCGCGAGCATGGTGCCGAGGCACGTCGCCGGCGTCATGCGCACGCCGGAGAACCGCCGGGTGATGACGGTGGCGACCGAAAACATGACCGCGATCAACAGCGCCAGCCCATCGCCTATGGGCGAGACGGCGCCATCGAGCGATTCCGACACCATGATGGCGACGCCGGTGATGACGGCGGCGATTGCCACCCAGGTCGCGACACCAACCCTTTCGCGAAACAATGCCCAGGCAAACAGCGCCGCCAGCAACGGCACGCCTGCCTGCATCAAAAGGATGTTAGCGACGGTGGTGTAGGCGAGCGCCACGACGAAGGCGGTCGATGCCGTGGCAAAGCAGATCCCGACGGCAAGGCCGGGCAACCCCATGTCACGGAACAGCTTCAGCATGCCACGCCAGCCGTCACGCCAAACCATGAAGCAGACCAGGAAGGCGGCTGCCCACACGGATCGCCAGAAAATGACCGTCCAGCTGTCACCGACAGTGATGAAGCGGGCGATGGCGCCGCCGAAACTCCACATCAGCGCCGACAGGAAGACCAAAAGCATGCCGACGCGCTCCTCGCGCGGCGAGACGGCTGGCGATGCGACGATCGGCGATGCGGTATCGATCATGGCTGCCACTGTCGGGCTCTTGTGGACGGGACGATGCGCAAGGGACGACAAAAAGATGCTCTGTTGGCGTAACGCAAAGGCGCAGGCCGGAACTGAGCCAGCGGCCGCCGACAATTGTGGCACCTTGCTCCATTTCAGAAGAACACGGCGTCACTGAAAATCGAAAGCACTCAGGCCCGTCACCATCTCGTCGAGGCCGAGCGGGCGCGTCACCGGCGGTTCTGCCCGCGCCAGGCAGCCGACGCGTTCGCAAAGCCGGCAAGCAGGCCCGACCGGCGTCGCCGCGACGGTGCCGGCCTTTGCGGTGATTGCCGCACCGGGCAATGCCGCGCCATAGACGATGTCGTCACGAAAGCCGATGTCGCAACCGAGCAGCAGCGCGGTGCGGCGCGGGCGTTCCGAGAATGCGCCTTGCGGCCCTTCCAGCGTGCGGGCGATGCACAGGAACTCGGCGCCGTCGGGCATTTCCACTGCCTCGACGAAGACCTGGCCGGGCTGGGTGAAGGCGACATGCACGGGCAGCTTGGGACAGCCGCCGCCAAAGCGGCTTTGAGGAAAGCCCTGGCTGCCGGCCTTGCGGAAGCGGTTGCCGGCATTGTCGACCTCCAGCATGAAAAACGGCACGCCCGAGGCACCCTGCCGCTGCAGCATGGTCAGCCGGTTGGCCGCCTGTTCGAAGGAGACCCCGAAGCGCGAACGCAGGACATCGATGTCGTAGCGGGCGCGCACGGCAGCCGCGTGAAAGGCCTGATAGGGCATCATCAGCGCATGCGCCGCATAACGGCCAAGTTCGAAGCGGGCCAGGCGGCGCGCCTCGTCGGTGCTCAGCTTGAGCGCCTGGATCTCGCCGGCGACCGCGACCGTCATGCGGATCAGGCAGGCCTCCATCGCGACTTCGCGCAACTGGTCGAACGGCGACAGGCGTTCGGACAGGAACAGGCGCTGCGAATGACGATCGTAACGGCGGCGCCAGTTCGGCATGGTCGCGACCGGCAGCACCTTGACCACGATGCCATATTCGCGCTTCAGCCAGGCCTTCAGCGCGCCGAACAGATCGTCGCCGGGATCGAGCACCGAGGTGAACGCCGCGGCCTCCTCCTCGAGGGCAGCGAAATGGTTCGGCCGGCGCTCGAAAATCTCGTGCACCTCGTCGATCGGCAGGCGGGCGCCGGAAAGCGCCGTCGCCCGACCCTCGCGTGCCAGCAATTCGTTGAGGTCGGACAGGCGCTCGGCCTGCTCGCGATAGGCGCGGAACAGCTTTATCACGGCCGCGGACGCATTGGGCGCCGCCTCGGCAAGCTCGATCAGTTCCTGATCACCCGGCAACTCGCCGACCAGCAGGGGATCGGTGAACACTTCCTTCAACGCAGCGACAGATCCCCTCGCCTCGCCCTGCAGCTCGTGTGGATCGACCTTGTAGACGGAGGCCAGCCTGAGGATCAGCTGCACCGTCAGCGGCCGCTGGTTGCGCTCGATCAGATTGAGGTAGGACGGCGAAATGCCGAGACCCTCGGCCATCGCCGTCTGGGTCAGGCCCTTGGCGTTACGAATGCGGCGGATGCGCGGCCCGGCGAAGATCTTCTGGTCAGCCACGGACTGTCCTTTACAGCAATTTACACGAATTTCCTGGGCACGGGCCTTTTACAATATGACAAATTTACAACGCACTTCTGTCAAACGCAACACAGGTTTTCTCTTATATCCTCTCAGTTTACCTGTTTTTTGTGGCTGATTTCGCGCAGAAATGTAAATCCAGTCATACCCAACTACCCCCACATGATTGACGCCTTGACACAGATCAGCAATTCCTCGGAGTGACCAATGACTGATTTTTACAACCTCGTCCCATCGGCGCCGGAAGGTCGCTTCGACGGTATCGAACGACCCTACTCGGCGGCGGATGTGAAGCGTCTGCGCGGTTCGGTGCAGATCCGCCAGAGCCTTGCCGAAATGGGCGCCAATCGGCTGTGGAAGCTCATCCACGAGGAGGACTTCGTCAACGCGCTCGGCGCCATGTCCGGCAATCAGGCGATGCAGCAGGTGCGCGCCGGGCTGAAGGCGATCTACCTGTCGGGCTGGCAGGTTGCCGCCGACGCCAACACGGCTGGCGCGATGTATCCGGACCAGTCGCTCTACCCGGCCAATGCGGCGCCTGAACTGGTCAAGCGCATCAACCGGACGCTGCAGCGCGCCGACCAGATCGAGACCTCCGAAGGCAATGGGCTTTCGGTCGAAACCTGGTTCGCGCCGATCGTTGCCGACGCCGAAGCCGGCTTCGGCGGGCCGCTCAACGCCTTCGAAATCATGAAAGCCTTCATCGAGGCGGGCGCCGCCGGCGTCCACTATGAGGACCAGTTGGCGTCGGAAAAGAAATGCGGCCATCTCGGCGGCAAGGTGCTGATCCCGACTGCGGCGCACATCCGCAACCTCAACGCCGCGCGCCTGGCGGCGGACGTGATGGGCACGCCGACCCTGGTCGTCGCGCGCACCGATGCGGAAGCCGCCAAGCTGCTCACCTCCGACGTCGACGAGCGCGACCAGCCTTTCGTCGACTACGACGCCGGGCGCACGATTGAGGGTTTCTATCATGTCAGGAACGGCATCGAGCCCTGCATTGCCCGCGCCATCGCCTATGCGCCTTACGCGGATCTGATCTGGTGCGAGACCTCGAAGCCGGACCTGGCACAGGCCAGGAAATTCGCCGACGGCGTGCGCAAGCACCATCCCGACAAGCTGCTCGCCTACAATTGCTCGCCGTCGTTCAACTGGAAGAAGAACCTCGACGACGCGACGATTGCCAAGTTCCAGAAGGAGCTCGGCGCCATGGGCTACAAGTTCCAGTTCATCACGCTCGCCGGCTTTCACCAGCTCAACTACGGCATGTTCGAATTGGCGCGCGGCTACAAGGCGCGGCAGATGGCGGCCTATTCCGAGTTGCAGGAAGCGGAGTTCGCGGCCGAGGCCGATGGCTACACCGCGACCAAGCATCAGCGCGAGGTCGGCACCGGCTATTTCGACGCCGTGTCGATGGCGATCACCGGCGGCCAGTCGTCGACCACCGCCATGCATGAATCGACGGAGCACGCGCAGTTCAAACCGGCCGCCGAATAGCGAACAGAAAAACTCAGAGGAAACGCCCGACAGGGCTTGGGCCACAAGGAGAAAACCAATGGCATCGATAAGCCGCGTCAAGGAACGCGCCGAGGAACAGTCGACGACGATGAGCGTCGACCAGCAGGCGACGATCCGCATGCTGGCCAACGACCTGCACCGCCTCAACCAGTCGGTTATGAAGGCGGTCGAGGCGGGCGTCTCGGTGGAACTCGTGCGCTCGGCACGACATCACGGCGGCGACGGCAACTGGGGCGATCTGCTGATCCCGGTGATCGTCACGCAGCAGAGCCACGGCTGACTGAAATTCATGCAACCGACCCTTCACCTGCGCAGCCCCTGCGCAGGTGAATTTTCTTTTTATGAAATGCACGTGTGGACAGTCGAGTACAGTAGCGTTGCTTGAAATTCACTGTCCCGGCGATGATTTCGGGCACTTTTATTTCAACTTGACATAGGCTGCGATCTCACGCCAATTGCGCTCCGGATTCAACTCTGCATTGAAATAGGGGCGAGCTTCTTGGCTGACTTGTGTGCCCGGTGAATCGCGAAGGCGAGACTCCAAGACATCCGAATCTGGTGACCCGCGGCTCAACCACCGAGGCGATCCGTGATCCGTCGCAGGTGCTTGTCGTCGGCAGGTCGCCAATCAATCGCGTGGTGATTTCAAAGATCGTCGAGCGATCCGGGCTCAAGCCGATTTCGGAATCTCCCGACACGGCGGCAAGGATCTTGCGGTCGCTCATTCCCGGCGCGGTTGTCCTTGACGGCGGCGCCGACAACAAGGACTGCGACAATCTGATGTCCAGCATCGACGCGTTGCGCCGCGCCTCGGGCAAATCGCTGCCACCGGTAATCCTGCTGTCAACCAAGAATGGCACCACGGAAAGCCTGGGCCTGTCTGGTGTCATCGACGTGGTGATCGCCAAGCCGATCACGCCCGAACGGTTGCAACCGGTGATCGATCGCCTGATCGGCCGCTGAGGCAATTGCGGGAAAGTGTGTAGCGGTTTTTCCGTCCGGAATCGAAACCAGGTAAGGCCGGGCGACCACGGATCGCCCGGCGATCAGGGATCGATGATGCTTTCGATCAGTCCGGGCAGTTGTCCGAGATCGGATATCTGGCGGAACCTCGATTCGGTTACCGGCGCTTCGACATGCTCCAGCACCCAGGTCAGTTCATGCGGCACATGAACACCCCAGCCGCCGGCCTCGATGGCCGGCACCACATCCGACTTCAGCGAGTTGCCGACCATCATGCTTTTCGCCGGACCATCGCCGTGGCGCTTGAAGAGCCTGCTATAGGTGGCTGCATTCTTGTCGCTGACGATCTCGACCGCGTCGAACAGATCGCCAAGGCCTGAGCCAGCCAGCTTGCGCTCCTGGTCGAAGAGGTCGCCCTTGGTGATCAGCACGAGGCGGAATGCGCCGGCAAGCTTTTCGACCGTCTCGCGGGCGTGCGGCAAGGCCTCGATCGGATGGCTCAGCATCTCGCGGCCAGCATCGAGAATCTCCGCTATGACCGAGCCCGGCACGCGGCCTTGCGTGACCTCGATCGCCGTTTCGATCATCGACAGGGTAAATCCCTTGATGCCGAAGCCATAGACAGCGAGGTTGCGCCTTTCTGCCTCCAGCAATCGTGCCGAGATGTGCTCCGCTTCGCCATGGTCGACGAGCATGGCGGCAAAGCGCTTTTCCGTCAGCCGGAAGAACTGCTCGTTCTGCCACAACGTGTCGTCGGCGTCGAAGCCGATCGTCGTCAGTTTGTCATTGCGCCGCATTGAACGCCTCGATTGGAATTGGGACGGCCGAAACTAAGCCGATTGGCGTGATTTTCAACCGCACCGGGCAATGCCCGACGCGGCTCCCCTTCCCTTCCATAGGAGGGCACGGCTATACTCCACAATCCGCAACCCAATCTGGTGAATGATGCCGCCTGCAAAAAAGGAAGTCCGTCCGTCGAGCCGCGGAGGACGCGCCCGCACGCCTGCCTTCGTGAAAAACCAACGAGGCGTCAAGAACTGGAAGGAAGTCAGCGCCTGGCTGGAATGGCGCGGCATCGAGGACATCGAGTGCATCACGCCAGATCAGGCAGGGGTCGCGCGTGGCAAGATGATGCCATCGAAGAAATTCACCTCCAACACCTCGCTGGCGCTGCCGTCGGCAGTCTTCATGACGACGATATCCGGCGGCTACCCCGAGGATGGCAACGGCTTCCACTACCCCGAAGACGACGGCGACCTCAAACTGATGCCCGACCTGTCGACGCTGACGGTGGTGCCCTGGGAAGAAGACCCGACGGCAGCGGTCATCTGCGACCTCGTCCACCAGGACGGACGCTCGGTCGAGTTCACGCCGCGCAACGTGTTGAAGCGTGTGGTGGCCGCCTATGACAAGCTCGGCCTGAAGCCTGTGGTGGCGCCCGAGATCGAGTTCTACCTGGTGCGCAAGAATCCCGACCCGGACTATCCGCTGACCCCGCCGGTTGGCCGGTCGGGACGCGCGATCGGCGGCGGCGCCGGCTATTCGATCGCCGGCGTCAACGAATTCGACGAACTGATCGACGACATCTACCATTTCTCCGAAAGCCAGGGCCTGGAGATCGATACGCTGATCCACGAGGAAGGTGCCGGCCAGTTGGAGATCAATCTGCGCCATGGCGACCCGATCGAACTGGCCGACCAGGTGTTCATGTTCAAGCGCACCATTCGCGAGGCGGCGCTGAAGCACGAGATCTACGCCACCTTCATGGCCAAGCCGATCCAGGGGCAACCCGGCTCCGCGATGCACATCCATCAGTCGATCATCGACAAGAAGACCGGACAGAACATCTTTTCGGCCGCTGACGGCTCGGAAACCGACGATTTTTTCCACTTTATCGGCGGCATGCAGAAGCATGTGCCGAACGCGCTGGTGATGTTCGCGCCCTATGTCAATTCCTACCGCCGGCTGACACAGGCGGCGTCGGCGCCGGTCAACAACAAATGGGGCTATGACAACCGCACCACGGCGTTTCGCGTGCCACGCTCGGATCCGGCGGCACGGCGCGTCGAAAACCGCATCCCGTCCTCCGATGCCAATCCCTATCTGGCGCTGGCGGCATCGCTTGCCTGCGGGCTGATCGGCATCACCAACAAGATCAAGGCCGAGCCCCCGGTCCTGACAACGGCCAATGCCGACGAGATCGACCTGCCGCGCGGCCTGCTCGAAGCCGTCGACCTGTTCGAGGGCGACGAGGAACTCTGCGCTCATCTGGGCAAGTCGTTCGCCGCGACCTATGCGGCGATCAAGCGCGCGGAATTCGAGACCTTCATGGAAGTGATCAGTCCGTGGGAGCGGGAGTATTTGTTGCTGAATGTGTAGGGGAGTAGGGGAGTAGGGGAGTAGGGGAGTAGGGGAGTAGGGGAGTAGGGGAGTAGGGGAGTAGGGGAGTAGGGACGGATGACCGAAAAAACAGGGTCCTACAAGGACTTGCTGGTTTGGGAGCAGGCGATGGATCTTGCGGTGGCGGTCTACGGTGCTACGAAATCCTGGCCCAAAGAAGAACTTTATGGACTGACCAGCCAAGTGCGGCGCTCTGCAACGTCGGTGCCGGCGAACATAGCCGAGGGGTATGGCAGGGAAATTCGAGGCTCCTATCTGCAATTTCTCCGTATTGCCCAAGGATCATTGAAGGAACTGGAAACTCAGCTTCTGATTGCTGAACGTATTGGCATCGCGCCGAAAGCGACGTCCGGCCCATTGTTGGCGAGTACCGAAAGTGTGGGAAAGCTTCTTCGACTTCTCATCCGTAAACTTGCAGCCGAATAGCCTCCCCTACTCCCCTACTCCCCTATTCCCCTATTCCCCTATTCCCCTATTCCCCTACTCCCCTACTCCCCTACTCCCCTACTCCCCTACTCCCCTACTCCCCTACTCCCCTACTCCCCTACTCCCCTACTCCCCTACTCCCCTACTCCCCTACTCCCTGCGAGCATCATGCCCTACCAATCCCCGATCTCCCCCGGCCGTTCCTGGTATGAGGACACGGCCGGCCCGCGGCCTGAATACCCGGCGCTGGATGGCGACCGGACATGCGACGTCGTTGTCATCGGCGGCGGTTTTACCGGCCTGTCGGCGGCAGCGCATCTGGCCAAGGCGGGCGCCAATGTCGTTTTGATCGAGGCGTATCGCTTCGGTGATGGCGCCTCCGGGCGCAATGGTGGCCAACTTGGCACCGGCCAGCGCGCCTGGGCCGAGGACCTGGAAGCCGAGTACGGCTTGTCCCGCGCCAAGGCGCTGTTTGATCTTGCCGAAGAGGCGAAGGCGCATCTCCTCGAATTCACCGCCGCCAACCAGATCGATATCGACTATATGCCGGGCCAGCTCTCGGTGGCGCACAAGCCGCGCTATGTCGATGACTACAAGGCGCATGCCGAGATCATGGCGAGCCGTTTTTCCTACCCGCATATCTCGTTCATGGATGCCAGGGAGACGGCGGAGCGGCTGGGCTCGACCGCCTATTTCGGCGGCACGCGCGACACCGGCACAGGGCACATCCATCCGATGAAGCTGGTGATCGGCACGGCGCGGGTGGCAGCGCTTGCAGGCGCGCAGCTGTTCGAGGGGACTCAATCAACCGGCATCATGTCCAGTGGCGGCAAGGTCAAGGTTTCGACACCGAGAGGCACGGTGACGGCGCAGAAATGCCTGATCGCGGTCAACGCCTATGGCGGCACGCTCGAGCCGGTGAGTGCCGCGCACGTCATGCCGATCGGTTCCTTCATCGGCGCGACGGTGCCTCTGGGAGCGGACTCGAACGTTTTGCCGGGCGGCGAGGCGGTCGACGATTCCCGCTTCGTCGTGCGTTATTTCCGCAAATCGAAGGACGGGCGGCTGCTGTTTGGCGGACGCGAGGTCTATGGCGTCAACGATCCCCGGGATATCCACATCCACATCCGCCGCCAGATCGCGGAACTCTATCCGGCGCTCGGGGATGTCGAGATCACGCATGGCTGGGGCGGCTATGTCGGCATTACCGTGCCGAGAAAGCCTTTCGTGCGCGAAGTGATGCCCAATGTGATCTCGGCCGGCGGCTATTCCGGCCACGGTGTCATGCTGTCGAACTACTTCGGTAAACTCTATGCCGAAACCGTTGCCGGCAACCGCGACCGGCTGAAGCTGATCGAGGATCTGAAAATCCCGCCTTTCCCTGGCGGCCGGCGTTTCCGTACGCCGCTGCTGTTCCTGGCGCTCAACTGGTTTGCGCTGCGCGACAGGATCTAGCCGGCCGGCCTGATGTAATATTGTAATATTTGTTGTAACATTTGTTGCCCGTGCGACGCATTGCGCAATTTCCCGCAAAGGCGCAGAATCCTCTATGTTGGCGTACTGATGCCACAATCGCAGGCGAAAGCTGCCGGTTCTGGGCGATTGTTCGGGGATTGTTGCGGGCCTGCCCGCGTTGTTTTTGGGACCGATGCGGATCAGACGCCGGACTTCCGGCACCGATCGAAAGAACGTCGGCCCGCTTATGGAGGTGGCAAGAGTGAGAGAGCCCTTCAGTTTCGGTACGCCGGAACGTCGGCGCTTTGCCATGCAGTTCGGATACGACATGCGGCCGTCCTTCTGGCAGGAAGTCCGTTCGAACTCGCATCTGGTGATCGCCGCGATCGGCACCGCCGCGCTGCTTGGGGTCGCCGCCGTGGCGCTGTGGCTGGCGCTGCCGGCCAGCGACAGACAGGCGGCAGCGAGCCCCGAACAGACCATTCCAACGGTTCCGGTGAAGACGACGAAAATAACCCCGGTTGGGGCCGCGGTCGCTGCGGCAGCCGTGCCGCAGGCGCGCAAGTCCGACGCAATTCCAACAACTGTGGCGGCCGCGCAAGACAACATTCCCGCACTCGCCGCCAATGACCCGCGCTGGACCGGTTCCCAGCTGAAGGCCGCATCCGCGTCCGATTCGACTGCTCCCAGCCAGGTGGCGGACAAGGCACCCGACAAGCAAACGGCGGCATTCGCGCAGCCGGCAGCCGATACCGATGCCGCCACCGAACTTGCCAAGGTAGCCGCGCCCGGCGCAACCGCGGGCAACCATCCCGACGGCGCACAAACCGCCGCCATTCCCGAGGTGCAACCGCAAGTGCCGGCTCAAGAGCCAGCGGCAGAAGGTGATGACAGCCAGGCCAAGGCGAAGCCAAGGAAAGCCGCAGCCGCCGGAACAGGACGCATCCTGAGGGCCGTGACCATGCGAAGCGGCCCGAAGAAAAATGCCGCCGCCATCGGTACGGTGCCAGCCAAAACCTCGGTGCAGGTGATGAGCTGCAAGAAATGGTGCCAGATCACCTACAACGGCAAGACCGGCTGGATCTACAAGAGCTACATCAAGACCGGCGCCTGACGTCTACCGCCTTGGGTGAGGCACGCCCCTTGTCTTGGCGCCTATCGTTCCCAAAACCGCTGCAGTGCGGAGCAGGCTTGCTTGATCGCCCGAACGGCTTTCGAAGACATAGCCGGCGGAACCGACGATTGCCGACCCTCGCCGGCTGACGGAAACCTCGATCGTGAAGGCCTGCTCGGGTATCTTTGCACCTGCCGATGTTCCGGCCTTGACGAAGTTGGCCAGCGTGGGGCCGGCTCGACTTACGACCAGATCGCCGCGCCGCGAATTGACCGTGAATGTGCTGTAGAGATCAGGCAAGGAGATCGAGCGCAGCCTGGAAAAGTCCTGCAGCTCAGCGACGGATTCGAACGGTGCATGCTTGAAACCACCCACGACTTCGACTTTTTGCGTGGCAGCGGCCGCAAAGATGCTGGCGCCGCTGCGCGAATATTCGACCGCGATCGCAAGCCAGTTGGACATCTCCGGATCGACGCCAAGCGAGGCGAAACCCTGGGCAAGCAGATTGTGATCGGCGGCGTTGAGATCGATCAGGCCCGAATGCCCCTGCAATCGTGTCACGACAGTCAGCTCGCCGGCCAGGCAGGAGACGGGTTCGAAATTCAGCGGCAGTCCGATATCGGCGCCATCGCTCGACAGCCGCGCCGCCAGCACATTGGTCAGGCCTTCGCGAGCAGGCCGAACCGCTGGCTTTCGGTCTCATTCGAAGCGATCTTGAGCCGCGTCCAGGCGGTCAGGGCGAAGGTAGAGGTGATGGCGGAGACGATGAGGAGGAAGACAAGGACAGCGACGAGGGCGAAGCCGGAGGATTGGCACTCGCAAGAGGCCGATGAATCACGGGGATTTTCTTCGACCACAGTCCACCATCGAGAATAAAAGTGTGCTGTCACCCTACAATTGTTGTTTATCTTTCTTTAAATCATTCATCCCAAATCAATCTTAAATTTTTGTTTATTGGTATATATTGGTCAAATGTTAATCCATCAAAATCAAAAGTAATCGATTCATCTTTTGCTATTCCCCTTAATTTTGACCCAAAATAGGATAACGAGCTCATTACAACCTTAAACTCACTCAATCCAGTCAACTTTATTCTTGATGTTACTTTCCCGTTTCTTATGAAGATTGCCTCTGTTTCATATAAATCTTCTTCGCTTTTATTTTTATTGATTTTTGTTATTCCAAACTCAAATAAATCATCTGAGTTCAAAACTTCCAGCCTCTCCCGAAATAGAAATTTCATAGCTACATTTTCCATATTGGAAACGGCGGCAAGGGTTTCCCTGCCCTACAAGCGGCATATCTTTCACTGGCTATTGCCATACAAGCTGCATACCAATTTCTACCAGCTTTGGTTGTGCGCCCGCCACCACGCCCCGAGGATAGCAATTGGCACTGCGCCTCATCAGCGGCAAGCTGTTCCTCACAAGGGTCGTCATCCGGCGGCCCAGCTGGCGGCGGAGGCGGAGGCGTCGTACGCCGTTCCGACGGCATCGGGCAAGATTGTGGCCCTGGCTGCGGGGGCGGGGGACGTAAAACGCAGTCCAAGGGATTGCCACCCCAACACCACCATCGATTCCCTCCTGGACCTGGAACCCAATACAACCCGCTCGGATCCACCTTCATCAGCGGGCTGTTGCCGACATACGCCCACCTTGACGGCCCATTCGGCATACCGAGCGGATCGGGCTGCAGATAGCGCCCGATGGAAGCATCATAATGGCGGTGCCAATTGTAGGCGAGCCCCGTCTCGATCTGGAACTATTGGCCGGGGAAGCGCTGGTTGAGCGTCGCCGTGCCACTGATGCTACGCACCTCACCGTAAGGTAGATAGCTCGCCTGCCAGACGACATTGCGGCCCTGGTCGGTCATCATGACCGGCCGTTCGAGATGGTCAGTCAGCACGTAATAGAGCACCGGCGTGATGCCGGCGTCGGCGACCATCGCCAGCGGGCGGCCTTCGACCCAGATGTATTCGGTGACCAGCGCGCCGGACGCGTCATATTCGGCGATTACATTGCCGTCGAGGTCGTGCACCATGTGCAGCGTGGCCGACGAGGCGGCGATGGTGCGCGAGACCAGCCGCGACAGGTAGTCGTAGATGTAGGCGCCTGCCGTCGTGCCGTTCGTGGTGGCGCCCGAGAGCTGGCCGGCGGCATTGTAGCTGTAGGTCTTGGTGAGCTCCGGCGAGACGGTCGCGTCCTGCGTGACGTTGCCGGCAAGGTCCGACTGGAAGCCGCGGCTCGGTGCGCCGCCGGTGAGGATGCCGGTCAGCCGGCTGGAGCCGCCCTGAAGGCTGTAGGTATCGATAGAGGTGACGCCACCAATGGTTACGGTGCGCTGGGTGATGTTGCCGACACCGTCGATCGTATAGGTGAGGCTGCCCCACGGCCCATCGGCATTCTCGATGAAGCCGTTGGCCGTATAGGTGTAGGTCTCATTGTTGGCGGGGTTGATCCTCGATTGCCGTGAGATTGCGCTTGTCCTGGTATTGCAGCGGATGAGATCCTGGCCTGCTACCCAGGCGTTCAGATGCAGCGGCCGCCGTCGACCTCCAGCGCCACGCCGGTGATGAAGGCGGCTTCGTCCGAGGCCAGCCAGAGTGCGGCGTTGGCGATGTCGAGCGGCGTCGAGAGCCGGCCGAGCGGGATCGATGCGCGGAACTTCTCGCGGATTTCGGGTGTGTCGGCGCCCATGAATTTCTCCAGCATGCCGGTCTCGCCGGCAACCGGGCAGAGGCAGTTGACGCGGATGTTCTTCGGCGCCAGTTCCACCGCCATCGATTTGGTGGCGGTGATCGCCCAGCCTTTCGACGCATTGTACCAGGTGAGGCCGGGGCGCGGCCGCAGACCCGCGGTGGAGGCCGTGGTCAGGATGACGCCGCCGCCCTGCCGCTCCATGATCGGCACCACGGCGAGTGCCGCGTGATAGATCGCCTTCATGTTGACGGCGGTTATCAGGTCGAAGGTCTCCTCGTCGACATTGAGCATGTTCGCCGTTGCGATGGGTGTAGCCGGCATTGTTGACCATGATGTCGATGCGGCCGAATGCGCTTTTGGCGGCATAGATCATCTCGTCGAATTCGGAGCGCAGCGAGACATCGGTCTGGGTCCAGATCGCCGCTTCGCCGATCTCGCCGGCGACGCGCTCCGCGTCCTTGGCGTTGAGATCGGCGACAACGACCCTGGCACCCTCCTGCGCAAAGCGCCTGGCGATGCCCTCGCCAAAACCGGACGCAGCACCGGTGATGACGGCAACCTTGTTTTCCAGACGCATGTTTTTCCCGCTCATGATTGATGACGATCAACCGGCGCGCCGATAGCGCACATCCGCGCGAACCCGTGGCTTCTGGCCGGATTGCTCGAAAGATGTGCGGCCATCGCCGATTTCTCCTTTGGCTTTCGCGTCGATCCCGCTCTATGCTGCAACTGCGAAGGCTTCCGGTGCCGCGCCTGTCGACAAGCCTCCGGGTCATCGGACTGTCAAGGGGCAGGCGCATACACCCAGATGTGACACCATGGCACTGGAAAATTTAAATCGATTAGATTATATCAGCCGCGTCACAGCGACCGGCGTCAGAGCGGACAGACCATGACCAGCCAGATCATCCCCGTCGATCCTTTCGACTTCATCATTTTCGGCGGCACCGGCGATCTGTCGGAGCGCAAGCTTCTGCCGTCGCTCTATTATCGCCAGCGCGACCATCAGTTTTCGGAGCCGACACGCATCATCGGCACCTCGCGCTCGAAGATGAGCGACGAAGAATTCCAGGCCTTCGCCAAGCAGGCGATCTCGGACCACGTCAAACCGGCCGACATCGACGCCAAGGAACTGAAGACCTTTCTGGCGCGGCTGTCCTACGTCTCCGCCGATGCGACGAGCGGCGCCGGCTTCGACAAGCTCAAGAAGGCGATCGGCGACAGCGACCGCATCCGCGCCTTCTACCTGGCGGTGGCGCCGGCGCTGTTCGGCGACATCTCGCACAAGCTGAAAGAGCACAATCTGATCACGCCGAACTCGCGCATCGTGCTGGAAAAGCCGATCGGCCGCGATCTCGATTCGGCACGCAAGCTCAACGACCTGGTCGGCGACGACTTCCACGAAAGCCAGATCTTCCGCATCGACCATTATCTCGGCAAGGAGACGGTGCAGAACCTGATGGCGCTGCGCTTTGCCAACGCGCTCTACGAACCGTTGTGGAATTCAGCCCATATCGACCATGTCCAGATCACCGTGGCCGAGACCGTCGGCCTGGAGGACCGCGTCACCTATTACGACAAGGCCGGCGCGCTGCGCGACATGGTGCAGAACCATATGCTGCAGCTCTTGTGCCTCGTCGCCATGGAAGCGCCGTCGTCGATGGATGCCGACGCCGTTCGCGACGAAAAGCTGAAGGTGCTGCGGGCACTGAAGCGCATCAACGGCAACGAAGCGCCGAAGCACACCGTGCGCGGGCAGTATCGCGCCGGGGCTTCGGCCGGCGGACCGGTGAAAGGCTATGTCGAGGAACTCGGCAAGGACAGCAACACCGAGACCTTCGTCGCCATCAAGGCCGAGATCGGCAATTGGCGCTGGTCGGGCGTTCCGTTCTATCTGCGTACCGGCAAACGGCTGGCGACGCGGGTTTCGGAAATCGTCATCGAATTCAAGCCGATCCCGCATTCGATCTTCGGCGACAGCGCCGGACCGATCTTCGCCAACCAGCTTGTCATCCGGCTGCAGCCGGACGAAGGCGTCAAGCAGTTCATCATGATCAAGGATCCGGGCCCGGGCGGCATGCGGCTGCGCCAGATTTCGCTCGACATGAGTTTCGCGCAGTCCTTCGACGGCCGCGCACCGGACGCCTATGAGCGGCTGATCATGGACGTCATCCGTGGCAACCAGACCCTGTTCATGCGCCGTGACGAAGTCGAGGCGGCGTGGAAATGGATCGACCCGATCCAGAATGCCTGGGAAAGTGCCAGGCAGGAGGCGCAGGGCTACACGGCGGGCACCTGGGGTCCATCGGCCTCGATAGCGCTGATCGAACGTGACGGGCGGACATGGCACGAGAGCAATTGAACAGCGCCGCCTACAGCTGGAACGGCTTCACCGGGCGCCAGGAACTGGCGGCGGCCCTGGCCGGCCATGTTGCAGGCAGACTGACCAAGGCGATCGCCGAGCGCGGCACGGGGTTGCTCGCCGTCTCCGGCGGCACCACGCCGGCAAAATTCTTCGCCGCCCTTTCAGCGATACCCATCGCCTGGGACAAGGTGATCGTGACGCTGGTCGACGAGCGTTTCGTGCCGGCCTCCTCGCCACGCTCCAATGCCGGGCTGGTGGCCGCCAATCTGTTGCAGAACGCGGCCAAGGCGGCTCGTTTCGTGCCGCTCTATCACGAAGCCACCAGCATCGAGGATGCGGCCTCGTCCGACGATGCAGCGCTCCGATCCTTGCCCTGGCCGCTCGATGTCGTCGTGCTCGGCATGGGGCCGGACGGCCACACCGCCTCGTTCTTTCCCGATGCCGCCGACCTGGCAACACTGCTCGACCCGTCTTCCGACAGGATCGTGCTGCCGGTTCATGCGGCAAGTGCGGGCGAGCCGCGGCTGACCCTGTCGCTGGCCCGCATCGTCGAAGCCGGCTTCATCGCGCTGCACATCGAGGGTGAGGACAAGCGTATCGCCTTCGACGGCGCGGTGGCGCCCGGGCCGCGAAAGCCAATCCGCGCCGTGCTCGACGCAGCGCAAAAGCCCGTAGAGGTTTTCTGGGCACCCTGATTCTCGATTTACACCGGTCCCGGCAAACGGCGGGAGGATGTTTCCGGGACCTCGCCTGAAAGGACCGACACCATGACCGCCAGACGCGACATCGAAGCCATTACCGAACGCATCCGCCAGCGCTCTAAGCCCGGCCGCGAGCGTTATCTCGGCCGCATCGCCGAGGCGTCGAACCGCACCGCCAACCGGGCCGTTTTGTCGTGCGGCAATCTCGCTCACGGCTTTGCGGTGTGCAGCCCCTCGGAAAAGCTCGCGCTGGGCGCCGACAAGGTGCCGAACCTCGGCATCATCACCTCCTATAACGACATGCTGTCGGCGCATCAGCCGTTCGAGAGCTTCCCCGCGCTGATCAAGGATGCAGCCCGCGAAGCCGGCGGCATCGCCCAGGTGGCAGGCGGCGTGCCGGCGATGTGCGACGGCGTCACCCAGGGCCAGCCCGGCATGGAGCTGTCGCTGTTTTCGCGCGATGTCATCGCCATGGCCGCCGCGATCGGCCTGTCGCACAACATGTTCGACGCCGCCGTCTATCTCGGCGTCTGTGACAAGATCGTGCCGGGGCTGGTGATCGCCGCCCTCACCTTCGGCCATCTGCCGGCGGTGTTCATTCCGGCCGGACCGATGACATCAGGCCTGCCCAATGACGAAAAGGCCAAGGTCCGCCAGCTCTACGCCGAGGGCAAGGCCGGACGCGCCGAACTGCTGGAGGCCGAGTCCAAATCTTACCATGGACCGGGCACCTGCACCTTCTACGGCACGGCGAATTCCAACCAGATGCTGATGGAGATCATGGGCCTGCACACGCCGGGCGCGTCCTTCGTCAATCCAGGCACGCCGCTGCGCGAGGCTTTGACCCGCGAGGCGACCAAGCGGGCGCTGGCGATTACCGCGCTTGGCAACGCCTATACGCCCGTCGGGCGGATGATCGACGAGCGCTCGATCGTCAACGGCGTCGTCGGCCTGCATGCCACCGGCGGCTCGACCAATCACACCATCCACCTGATCGCCATGGCGGCGGCGGCCGGCATCGCCATCACATGGCAGGATATTTCCGACCTGTCGGAAGCGGTGCCGCTGCTGGCGCGGGTCTATCCGAACGGCCTCGCCGACGTGAACCATTTCCACGCCGCCGGCGGGCTCGGCTTCCTGATCCGCGAACTGCTCGACGAAGGCATCCTGCATGAGGATGTGCAGACGGTGTGGGGCGAAGGCCTGCGGCCTTATGCGGTCGAGGCAAAGCTCGGCGCCGACGGAGGCGTGGTGCGCGAAGCCTCGCCGCGGACAAGCGGCGACGAGAAGGTGCTGGCGCCTTTCAACAAGGCGTTCCAGGCGACCGGCGGCCTAAAGGTGCTGTCAGGCAATCTCGGCCACGCCGTCATCAAGACTTCCGCGGTGAAGCCGGAGCGGCGTGTCATCGAGGCGCCGGCCAGGGTCTTCGACAGCCAGCAAGGGCTGAACGATGCGTTCAAGGCAGGCACGCTGACCGGCGATTTCATCGCCGTCATCCGCTTCCAGGGGCCGAAGGCCAACGGCATGCCGGAACTGCACAAGCTGACCACCGTGCTCGGCATCCTGCAGGATCGCGGCCAGCGCGTGGCGCTGGTCACCGACGGGCGCATGTCGGGCGCCTCCGGCAAGGTGCCGGCGGCGATCCATGTCACACCGGAAGCGGTCGAGGAGGGTCCTATCGCCAGGATCCACGAAGGCGACATCATCCGGCTCGACGCCGATGCCGGCACGCTGGAAGTGCTGGTGCCGGCCGGCGATTTCGCGCTGCGCCGGACGGCGGATGCCGACCTCATCGGCAACGAGTTCGGTTTCGGCCGCGAGCTGTTTGCCGGCTTCCGGCAATTGGTCGGCCGCGCCGATCATGGCGCCAGCGCCTTCGGCACGGCCTGACGGCAGTTCTGCGCAACCCATGAAAAGGGGCGGCACTTGGCCGCCCTCTTGCGGTTGTGCATACGATTCTATTGCACGGTTAGCTCGGCTCGCTCGCCGGCCTTGACCGTCACGTTGCCTTCTTTCGAACTGTTGTCGGATTTCTCCGAGACGACGGCATAGTCGCCCGCCGGGATCGCTGCCTGGTACTTCTGGTCGAATGCATAGCCAAGCGACTTGCGGTTGCCGTTGATGTCCTTCTTGGCCTCGAAAATCTCGATCTTCGAGGCTCCCGGCGCGGTGATCGCCAGCACGCCGGCATTCATTGCGATTTTCAGATCCTGAAATTCGCCGACCTTGACGGTGAACGGCTGCTCGACAACGGCGAGATCAACCGTCGCAATCAAGACATAGTCATCGGCCGGCAGATCGAATTTGCTGTCGGGTCCGTAGGCATAGGTCACCTCGTCCCTGGTTCCATCGATCTTCTTTTTTGCCTTGAGCACCTTGAAGCCGATGCCTGAACCGTCCGCCTTGTCGCCGCCGGCAGCATAATAAGCATTGGCAACGACATGGCCGACACCGACAATCATGTCCTTTTCCACGGTCTTGCCGGCAGCCAGCGGAATCGTTTCGGTAGCCACGCCCTGCCCGATCGTGACCGTCACTTTCTCGTTGCCGGCCGGCAACACGGCTTTCGTGGTCCCATAGAAGGTGGCGGGCATGTCAGCACCCGGATAATCGATGACGATAGCCGCGCCATCGACGACATCTGCCCCCTCGCTCGGTCGCGGATGGATGATGAGCGTGCCGGCATTCAAGTTGAAGAGAGGCTCGTAGACTTGGCCCGCCTCGATCTTGACTTTCTGCTCGGTCTTGGCCTGGCCGTCGCTGGCCACGACGATATAGTCGCCCGGTTCCAGATTGGCCTTGTAGGCGCCGTATTCGGTACTGACGTAGTCGCCGCGCGTACCGTCGGGTTTCGCCTTGTAGATCTCCCAGGCGTTGCCGTCAGTGACGGGATCGCCGCCCTCGGCAAGCACCGCTATCGGCAGGAAATTGAAGTCCGGTTTGGCCGGCTCGGGCGCGGGTGCCGGCGCAGGTGCCGGAGCCGGTTCAGGAGCCGGCGCTGGTGCTGCCACGGTCTCGGCAAGCGCCTCCTGCAGCGCCTTCTCGTCGGAGGCCTGGATGTATTTGCCGCCGGTGTTGTCGGCGAGGCAGGCGATCTGCTTGCCCTCGTCGGCGGTCAGGCCGAAGCCGACGACATCGGCGGTGAAGTCGACGCCGGATGCCTCGAGCTCCTTGCCAAGCGCGCAGGGGTCGCCGCCGCATGTTTCGAGCCCGTCGGTGATGAGCACGACGGTCGCCTTGTCCTCGGTGTATCTCAGCGCCTCGGCCGCCTGTTTGACCGCCGCCGTCAGCGGCGTCTTGCCGAGGAATTTCAGGCTGTCGGCGGCGGCCGAAATGGCGCTGCCCGAACCTGCCTGCGGCGGCACGATCAGCTGGATGTCGTCGCAGCTGCCCTTCTCGCGATGGCCGTAGGCCATGAAGCCGATCTCGTCGTCGGTGGGGACCGATTGAAGCACGGTTCGAAGCGACTCGCGGGCGATTTCGAGCTTGGGCTTGCCGTCGATCTGCGCCCACATCGAGCCGGACGCATCGAGAATGATGATGACCTTGTTTGCGGCGAAGCCGAACGTCGTCATCGACAAAAGGAGGATCGCCGCAGCGACGCCCCGTGCAAGTCCCGCCATCGAAATCTCCTAAATCCGCCCCTGATCCGGGCGGCAAGCTATTTGACGCGGCGCCGGGACACAAGTCCGGGCGCCCGGTGCGCAGGGCTGCGGACCCAGCTTAACAAAAGTCCTGACGACAGCCAGTTCGGCGGCGGCAGCAGCCTTTTCCCTGGTAATAGGAATTTTTTCTTGACACCATGACCTCAGCTAAGGTACATATTTGGCTATGGTGCTGATTTGCGCCGGTGACCCGCCGCAATAGGCGGGTTTTTTCGTTTGATTCGCCCGTCAGCTTACGCGCGGCGAAGGCCCCGAAAGAACCCATTAACCCGAATTCATGGCCTTGGCCCGATGCGCCGGGGCCGAATGCCGAACTTTCAACAAAAACGAAAACCAGCTTAGTAAGTCGTGCGGCGTTCTTCCGAAGGCGGCCTGCCGAATTGCAGCCGGTAGCTCTGGGCGAAGTAGGAATGCGAGGTGAAGCCCGTCGCGATCGCCACGTCGAGGATCGGCATGTTGGTCTGGCGCAGCAGTTCGCGCGCCCGCTCCAGCCGCAATCGCATATAGTAACGGCCGGGCGTGACGCTGAGATGGCGCAGGAACAGGCGCTCGACCTGGCGCACCGAAAGGCCGGCGGATTTGGCCAGCTGTACCGCCGAAAGCGGCTCGTCGAGGTGGTCGGCCATCAGTTCGACGATGCGCCTGAGCTTCTCCGACTTGCCGGTCAGGTCGCGTTCGGGTCCGACGCGCTGACGGTCGCCGGCCGAGCGGATGCGTTCGTGCTGGAACTGGTTGGCGACGCCATTGGCCAGGTTCGAGCCGAAATCGCCGCGCACGATCTCCAGCATCAGGTCGATCGAAGTGGTGCCGCCGGCACAGGTGTAGCGCTTGCGATCGATCTCGAAGACGTTGCCGGTGCAGTTGATGTCGGGGAATCGCTCGACGAAGCCGGCACGGTTTTCCCAATGGATGGTGCAGCGATAGCCTTCGAGCTGGCCGGCCTCGGCCAGCAGGTAGGACCCGACCGACAGGGCGCCCAGCGCATTGCCGCGCCGGCCCCAGCTTCGCAAAGCCGCCAGCACCTTGCTCTTGCCGGGGAATTCGGTCGTCAGCCCGACCGAGACGAAAAGGATATCGACCGGCGGCAGGTCGGCAACGGCGTAGTCGATCTTGAGCGGCAGGCCATTGGAAGCCATCACCGGATCGCCATCGGCCGACACCGTGGTCCAACCGTAGAAGTCGCGGCCAAGCAACCGGTTCGCCGACCGGAACGTATCGATCGCGGCAGCCAGCGAGAACATGGAGAACTTGTCTACCAGCAGGAATGCGAACTGCCGGCCGCCTTGAACGGGGTCAGTCATGACCGGCCGTTCTGAGGGAACACTGGGGTTCGGCAAAGCTGCAGCTTTCTGGCGGGTCAGAAGGACGGCCGTTTCAATCCGGCCGCAAGGTAGGCGGAGGCTAACGTATTGGCCATCAGCATGGCAATGGTCATGGGGCCGACACCGCCGGGCACCGGTGTGATGGCGCTGGCGGCCCTGGCCGCTTCGGCATAGGCGACATCGCCGACGAGGCGGGACTTGCCCTCGCCCTTTTCCGGCGCCGGGATGCGGTTGATGCCGACATCGATGACGGTGGCGCCTGGCTTCACCCAATCACCCCTGATCATCTCCGGCCTGCCGACGGCCGCGACAAGGATATCGGCGGTGCGGGCCAAGGCCGGCAGATCCCTGGTGCGGCTGTGGGCGATGGTGACGGTGCAGTTGGCGGCAAGCAGCAGGTTGGCCATCGGCTTGCCGACGATGTTGGAGCGGCCGACGACGACGGCGTTGAGGCCGGACAGGTCCTTGCCGCGCACCCGCTCGATCAGAAGCATCGAGCCGGCCGGCGTGCAAGGCACGAACGCTGTTTCGAGTTCACCGGTGCCGAGCTTGCCGACATTGATGAAGTGGAAGCCGTCGACATCCTTTTCCGGCGCTATGGTCTGGATGATCTTGCCGGCGTCAATGTGGGCCGGCAGCGGAAGCTGCACGAGAATGCCATTGATGGCCGGATCGGCGTTGAGGTCGCCGATGATCTTCAGCAATGCCTCTTCGGAGGTTTCGGCCGGCAGCGTATGCTGGACGGAATGAAAGCCGCATTCCTTGGCGGTGCGCGACTTGGACGCGACATAGACCTGGCTGGCCGGATCCTCGCCGACGATGACCACGGCAAGACCGGGCTTGGCCTTGCCCTTGGCGACAAGTTCAGCCGTCAGGGTCTTGACCGTCCCCACAACGTCCCCGGCAACGCTCTTGCCATCAATCACTTCAGCCATGGACCACCCTCAACACCAGAATGCCCAAGCGCGTCGCTTCCGGAAGCGACGCGCTTTTCGATCTTTCACAGCGTGGCATCTTCACGAAAAATCCAACATGCAATCCCGCCAAAGCGCCGTCCCATGCCGTTTACGCGAAACCGGCATGTTTTTGTACGGCACCGCGCAGATTTTTGTGGCTCAGAAGTAGCGGCGGCGCGTGCGGCTCTCGGTCAGTTCGCGAACCGCTTCGCGGAATTCGCGCAGGCTGGCGCGGATTTCCTCGATTGGCGCTTGCTGCTCGGCATCCTCCACGGCCCGCGACGGCTCCGCAGATCGCTGATGAGGCTGAGGCGCCTGCTGCTGCGCGACGGGCGGCTGTGGATAAGACTCGGAAGCGGGCTGAGCCGGATCGGACTGCTGCCCGGCATTGGCGGCCGGCATCGAACGCGGATAGGGATAGCCCGGCTGCTGCGCGTAGCCCAATGGCTGCGCGTAGGGATAGAGCTGCGGCCCGGAATATGGCCGCTGCGTCATCATGGGAGGCGGCAGTGGCGGCTGCGCCGTCTGCTGCGGATGGCCGCCGGGCTGGAAAGGTGGTGCCGGGTATGCTGTCGCGGCCGCCTGCCGGGGCTCGAAGGCCGGCGCCGGCCGGGGATAGGCGCGGTATTGCGGATCCTGCGTTGGCTCCCCGTTTTCGGCAGAGGCCCATTCGACGGTATCGAACGGCTCCTCCCGGGATGGCCTGCGGGAGACGGACTTGTGCAGCCTCGACAGCAAGGCACCGATCCGGCCGGGACTTTCTGCCGGCGAGGCCTCGGCTTGCTGGACAGGCGGTGGCACGGCCGGCGGTGGTGATGCAGGCGGGGGTGTCGATGGCTGCGGCGCTGGTGGTAATGGCGGCGCCGGCGGCGGCGCTGCCCGATATGCCTTGTCTTCGTAAGGCGTCCGGCGTTCGTCCGTGCCATGGTCGCGACGCGAGCGCGAATTGGCGGTGTCACGCAGGCTCTCATAGGCGCCACGCATGGCTCCGAGGCCAATGCCGGAGGCGAAACCCAGCAACAGGCCGGCGAGCGCGACCACGACCCGCGACGGCCCGTTCGGCTCGAGCGGCGCGAAGGCCTTCGAGATCACATTGATGTTGGCGGTGTTGATGTCCTTCTGCTCGCCGGTCTCCTTGGCGCGCAGCAGGTACTGTTCGTAGACGGAACGCTTGGCGGTCGCCTCGCGCTCCAGTTCGCGCATCGACACGAGGTCGCTGTTGACGTCGCCGCTGCGGACCTTCAGCTGCGCCAGGCGAGAGGCAAGATCCTGTTCGAGTTGGACGGCGCGCTTGAGGTCGACCTGCAGCGACGAGCCGATGCGGCGCAGCTCCGAGGCGATGCGGTCGCGTGCGCCGGCAATCTGGGCATTGATCGCCTGGAGTTCGGGGTGACGCGGGCCGAGCCGGATGGCGGCGCGGTCAGCTTCCTGCTTGAGCGACGCATATTGCGAACGCAGATCGCTCATCGTGTTGGAGTTGATCTCCTCCGGCAAGGTGCCGGTGAGAACCGAATTGACGTCGACCGAACGCGCCGAGGCCGCCCGGGCGTTGAGTTCTAGGGTCCGGGCGCGCGCGACCGACAGCTGCTCGTTGAGTTTCAGCATCTCATCGTCGCTGATGAGATGGCCCTGCGCGTCAACGAGATCGTGCGTGGCCCTGAAATCCTCGACCTTGCGCTCGGCTGCCTCGACGCCCTTGCGCAACTCGTCAAGCCTGGCCGTCAGTTCGTCGGTGGCGCGGCCTGCGGTGTCCGACTGTATCTGGCCGAAAGTCTGCAGGAAGACATCCGTCATCGTGTTGGCGATGAGGGCCGATTTTTCGCCATTCTGCGTGGTGGCGCTGACGGTGATGACGAAGGTCTTGCCGCCGCGCTCGACCGAAAGGCTCTCAGCCAGATTGCCGACAGCAAGCGCGCGGCGACGGCTGTCGTCGACACCCCCCGGCCCATCATTGCGGGACAGGATGGAGCGAATGAGCGACATGACGCTGAGGCCGCCGCCGCCTTGCCCATTGAATTCCGGGTCGTTGACCAGATTGAGCTTGTCGACGACCTTGTTGAGAACAGTGCCTGATGTCAGCACCCGAACCTGGTTCTCGACGATGGCCAGCGTGGCGTCGGAAGCGACGACCGACTGGGTGAGATCGCGGTCGGTGAGCTTCAGGTCGCGCGGGTCGACGATCAGTTCGGTGGTGGCCTCATATTTCTTTGGCGTCGACAGCGCAATGGTGATGCCGAGCGCGGCGCCCAGCAGTGTCGTCGTCACGATCAGCAGCTTCGACTTGCCGACACCGCGCACCACCTGCATCGGATCGATCAGCGGCTTCCACTGCTGGCTGTCCGTGCCGTCGTTTCGGGATAACGACGCGTCGCCTGCAGCGTAAGGTTCCGATGTATGATCGGCGCGACGTGCGCCAGCGGTTTCGGCGGCACCGGGCTGTGTCCGTGGCGTGGTTTGCGCGCGGTAAGCTTGCTCATGATCCCCGTCGGCCGCGACCGGATCCCCCGACAGTTTCGGGTTGCGCGCCTCGCGCTGCGAGCGGGCGAGGCGATGACGCGTGGCGGCGTCCTCGCGCCATGACGGGTCTGCCCGGTCGCCGATCGAGACCAGCGACGCGTCGGGTTCGTCGCCACGCACAGCCTGGCCCAGCGCCAGCAACGAGCGCTCGCGCTTCCAGTCTTCGCGGTTTTCCCTGTCGACCATCGTCTGGAACTTTACCCTTGGCGACCTGCGAACGGAGATTGGCCATTCGTTAAGCCACGCTAAACAGGCATGGAAAACAAAAGGTTAATTTTCCCGCGCCGAAGCGTCGGTTTCTCGTTTCGGTTGCATCTATTTTCGACACAAGCCCAGCCGCCAGAACGGCACGTTAAGTTTTCCGGCCTAGGCTCTCCTTGAGACATGACGCAGGCCAGTGACATACCGCAAAGGCGGCCCCTCGCCCGGATCGGCAGCTTTTTGGCCGAACGACGGGGGCTGCTTCGCGACTATTTCTCAGCGATCAGCGGTGCCGGTGGGCGACTGGTGTTTTCGCTGGCCTATTTCATCGCGCTGGCCAACACGCTGTCGATATCCGAATTCGGCATGTTCGCCACCGCGTCGGCGGCCGGCGTCATGCTGTCGCGCATCCTCGCCTTTGGGTTCATCTCGGCGCTTTACCGCACCGCCACCATCCGTCCCAATCTGATCGGCACCTTTTCCGCCGGCTTCCTGTTGCTCGGCGTGCTGTCGCTGCCGCTGCTGGCCGCTGCCTCGTTCGGCGTCTATCTGCTTTTCTTTGCCGACACCGTGCCGCTGTCGGTGTTTGCGGCAATCGTCTTTGCCGAAGCGCTGTTGTGGCGGCCGGTGGAGGTGGCGCTGATCGTCAACAACGGCCTGGGCAAGTTCGGCCGCGCCGCGCTGCTGGCCATCCTGGCGACCGCGCTGCGGGCGCTCGGCGCGGTGCTGTTCATGTTCTCAGCGCAACACAGCGTCTGGATATGGTCCTGGTTCTATATCGGCGCCAATGCCGCCTCGCTGCTGATCGCCTTCGGCTTCTTCTACCCGCGCCAGAGGCTGCGGCTGCGCGTCGAGCTTTATCTCAGGCGATTGGCCGATTCCATCTATGTGGCCGGCGCCGAAGTGCTGTTCTACCTGCAGATGGAGTTCGACAAGCTGCTCGTGCTGGCGATCGGCGGCCCGCATCTGGCCGGCATCTACGCCATCATCATGCGGCTGGTCGACCTGACGGCCATTCCGATCCGCACCTTCTCGATGATGCTGGTGCAGCGCATGATGCGCGCGCCGGAACTGTTGTCGCGTCTGGCGGTCAAGAGCGGCATCGAAGGCGGTGTGTTCGCGGTTTCGACGCTGGCGCTGCTGACACTTGGCATCGTGCTGCATTTCTTCCCCAATGCACTCGGCAAGAATGTCGCCGAGGCTGCCCCGCTGGTGGTGCTGGCAATCTGCGTGCCGGGATTGCGCAATCTTGTCGAATACCAGGCCGAGCTTTTGTTCGCACGCGGCCAAACGCTGGTGCGGGCGCTCAATCTCGGCCTGCTCGCCGGATTGAAGGCGCTGTTGCTGACTTATGTGCTGACGACCATCCTCGACACGCCGAAGCTGGTGCTGTCGCTCAATGTCGTCTTCCTGCTTCTGTATCTCGCCTCGACGCTGCTCACCTATTCGGCGATGCGCAAGCCGGCAAAGCCCGTATAGGGCTTTCTCATTTGTGCATGACTTCTGGACAAACGGAAATCGTTTGTCCGAGAAAACCGGTTTCCGCTTTTCGGGATGATCTAATCCAACCCAATCAGACGGCGGATGCGGCCGATATCGGTGCCGATGAAGGATTGCATGCCGATCGCCACCTGCTCCGGCGCCATGGCGGCAACGAAGCGGCGGAACTCGTCATCCGAAAGCGCTTCGCCGGTCCAGTGCACGCGGCAGAACTCTTCGGAACCGTGGAAGTGGCCGGCTCCGTCCAGCAGATCGTCGACATAGCGGCCGTAGATCATGCATTCGGAGAATTTGCGTGCCGAGCCGACGACCTCGACCCAGTTGCGACCATGGACCCTTTCGATCGCACCGCACATCGCCAGCACGGTGTCGCGCCGCCACGCGATCAGCGTCGAGATGTAGTCATGGTTCGACGTCCGGGACGGGTCGATGCCGAGTGCCGAGCCGGCGTTGCGCGACCAGATGCGATGCTCCTCATGACCTTCGTCCGCCAGCACACCGTCGCGGCGGAACAGGCGCACCTTGCCATCGCGCCAGAAGGCGCCGCAGTCAAAAGGTTTCAGGAAGGCAACATCGGAATCGCAGAAGATGAGCACGTCTTGAGATGCATGCGCTGATATGGCGATGCGGCGCAACTGCTGCACATGCCAGCCGCGCAGCGGCTGGGTCTTCAGGCTGAGCCAGACGCGCCGGCGAAACAGGCTGAACGGATCGTCGAAGGCGTGCAGCCAGCGCGGCAGCAATTCACGCTCGTCGACGACCGTGCGGCGGCCGGTTTCCAATTGGCGAAACAGGCCGACATCGCGATGCTCGACCAGGATGTAATGGTGCGCCGCGCCGGAAACATGGCGATCAAGTGTCTCGCACAGCAGGCGACAGCGCTCGAAATCGGGCGCATAGCTTGCCGTCACGATGGCCGCCGTCGGTGTCTGCCGGAGCGGGCTTGGCTCGACAGCGGCACCTGGCACGAACCTGCTGTTCATTTGGTATCTCCCGCGGCTTCGGGCGCAAGCGAGAATTTCTGCCTGACGACGCGCAGCAGGAACAGCGGGTTGCCGACCACATAGCGGCGCCACAGGCGGCCCGGCTCGACAGCCAACCGGAACAGCCATTCGAGCCGCAGCCGGCGCATCCACAAGGGTGCGCGGGGCACCGCGCCGCTCAGGAAATCAAGCAACGCGCCGACGGCGATCGGCAGCGTGCAATGGCGCGCGTCGATATGGCGTTCGATCCACAATTCCTGGCGCGGCACGCCCATGGCCACGAGCAGCACGTCGGGCCGAAGCGCGGCAATCCGGTCGACGATTTCCTGCTCCTGCGAAGGGGGGAAATAGCCGTCATGGATCACCACGAACCGGTGCTGCACGGCCAGTGCCGCCAGCTTGACCGACGCCGCTTCGGCGTTGACGCGCGTCGCGCCGAGCAGCCCGACGGTCAGCGGCGTCGTCGAGGCCTGCAGGAAGGCCGGGACGAAATCGGTACCATTGAGATTGTCGGGAAACGGCGCCCCGTAGAGGAGCCTCGCCGCCAGATCGATGCCGATGCCGTCGGGCAGGATGAGGAAATCATCGAGTGCTTCGGCGAACACCGGGTCGGTATAGGCGATGTTGGCGTTGTGGGCGTTGAGGAAACTGATCTTGGTGAAGCGCCGCTCGGCAATCAACCGGTTCAGCAGGGCGATGGCATCGTTCCAGCGGACCGCAACCACCGGGATGCCAAGGATCGTCTTCAGCGTGTCGAGCCCGAACGCGGCGCGGGCGGAATGCATGTTCATGCAAACGCCTCCTGCCTGAGAGGGGCGAGCTTTTCGAGGCCGAGCCGGATGGCAGCGTCGAGCGCCTTGACCTGCGAGCCCCGGAACGCGCTGCCGTCAACGTCGCGGATGTCGGCCGCTGCAGCCTCGAGAGCCGTGGCGAAGGCAACGGGATCGTCGGTGACGACGCAATTGGAAGGACGGTGGTCGATGCCGCGCAGCGAACGGCTGGTGGCGACCGAAGGCAGGCCGAGCTCGAAGGTTTCGATGGTCTTCAACTGGACGCCGCTGCCGGCGGTGCTGATCAGCGGGATGACGGCAGCACCGCGCACGAAAGCTTGCGCGTCGGGCACGCGGCCGACAAATTCGACACCCGGGTGCTTCGACGCGACGCCCGAAGGCATGTGGCCCGCAATGCGGATGCGGAAATCGGGCCGCAGATGCGGCACGACCTTGCCCAGGAACCAGTCGAGGCCGATGCGGTTCGGCTGCCAGGTCCAGGTGCCGATCAGTGCGGCGTCGCAGTCGATGCGGCGCGGGCTTTTCAGGGTTGGCGCCTGGGCACCGGTCACCAGCGGCAGCACCGCCGAGCGGTTGTCGGAGGCGACACCGAGTGCGGCGCGGTCTTCCTCGGCCAGGGTGAAGACGAAGCGCGCCCGGCGGCAGAGACGCTCTTCGACGGTCTTGAGCAGCCTCGCCTCGCGGCGAAACAGCAGGCGCTGGAAGAGACCGTCGGCGGCAGCGGCATTCTCCCGCGCCGAAAGATGCTCGACATTGTGGGCAACGAAGATCGAAGGCCGCTCAGCGAACAGCTTTTCGAAGGCGCCGGCGAACTGCACGGAATTCAAGACATAGCCGTCAAACGGTCCGGCACGCTCAATGGCAGCGAGAACATCGCTGTCGGACACGGCGCGCAGCTTGACCGACGCGAAGGTGAGGCCCGAAAGCAGCGCCTTGCCGACCCAGGCCAGCTTTTGCCGCGCGGAGGCATTTTCCGTGCGCACGTCGATCGCACCCAGCACCACGGTGTTTTCGGGGTCGGCCGCGGGCTTCCCCGGCCAGGTAAAGCCGATGACGGTGACGCGCGCGCCAGCGCGCCGCAAGGCAGCGATGATCGCAGCGTTGGCGATCTCGTAGCCCGAGGCGAGAGCGCCGTCGGGCACGATCGATGTGGCGAACAGCAGATGCATCTTACCTATCCAGTGGTGTAGCCGGTAGCAAAGTGCGGTGAACCCTTGATTAAGCCTGCACATTCGACGGCCGAAAGCCGCTGCCTGGCGGGCTTCTCCGTTCAAGGTGATTAACGAAACCTTATCAACCGTGGTGCTACCAGAGCCCAACTCACCATGTGGCTGGACACGGATGATCCCTTTGCCATCGGACGGTTCGGTAACGGTCGCGGGACGCACGCCGCGGCTTGACGTCGAGGCCGTCGAAGCCGTCGTCACCTTGCCGACCTTCAAGCGTCCCGAGCAGGTGCTGGAAACGCTGGCGTCGCTGCGCGCGCAGCAAACCGGCAGACGCTTTGCCGTGATCGTCATGGAGAACGAAGCCGAGGCGCGGGCCGGCGCCAAGGCGGCGCTGCCGCTGTTCGAGCGGGGCGAAATGCCGGGCCTGGTGATCATCGCGCATGAGCGCGGCAATTGCAGCGCCTACAATGCCGGCTGGCAGACAGCCATCCTGCAATTCCCGAACTTCAGGCATCTGCTGGTCATCGACGACGACGAGATCGCCGATCCGCAGTGGCTGGAACGGATGTGCCTGGCTGCCGAAACGCTCGGCGCCGACATTGTCGGCGGCCCGCAGGTGCCCGTGTTTGCCGACCCCGCCCATGCGCGATGGGCAGAGCATCCGGTGTTCGCGCCGCCTTACCGGGAAACCGGACGCGTGCCGGCGCTCTATTCGTCGGGCAATCTTCTGGTCGGGCGCAACGTGCTGATCGCCATGGGTCCGCCCTTTCTCGATCTCAGATTCAATTTCATGGGCGGCGGCGATTCCGACTTTCTCAGCCGGTCGGTGCAAAAGGGCTTTGTGCTGGGCTGGTGCGCCGAGGCCAAGGTGCTGGAAACCGTTCCGGCGCGGCGTATCGAAGCCGACTGGATCCGCGCCCGCAGCCTGCGCAACGGCGTCATCTCGACACTGGTCGAAAAGAAGAAGCGCGCCGGCACGCCAATGGCCGGCGCCAAAGTGTTGCTGAAGAGCCTGGCACTGCTTGCCGCCTCGCCGTTTCGCGGCCTGATCCGGCTGGCGCGGACCCGATCGCCGGCGATCGCCATCTACCCCGTCCATGTGGCGCTGGGCCGCGTGCTGGCCGAATTCGGATATGCCAATGAGCAATACCGCCAGCCTGAGAAAAACTGAGCGCGCGCCGCTCGGCGACGCGTTCACGCGCGAAGGCGTGGCCACCGCCATTGCCGCGCTGCTGTTCACCGTCATCATGGTGTCGTTCCGGCCGTTCCAGCCGGGCGGCGCCGAACTCACCGGTCAAGGCGGCGACATCGTCAACCAGCTTGGCTTCGGTTCGCTCGGCGCCATGTCGATCTTCTCGCTGATGGCCTTTGCCGATCCGCGCGTGGTGCGCTCGCTGCTGAGCCCATCCTGGGTGTTGATGCTGGGCTTCTTTTTCCTCTCGGTGATCCTGTCGACCGATCCGCCTTCGGCGATGCGCGCCGCCTCCTTCACCCTGATCGGCATCCTGACGATGGCAACGATCCTGGTGCTGCCGCGCGACGCCGAAGCCTTCTCGAAGGTGATCATCTTCACCGCCGTCGTGGTCATGGGCCTTTCCTATCTCGGCCTCATCGTCTTTCCGCACGAGGCGATGCACACAGCCGACTCGCAGGAGCCCGAACATGCCGGACTGTGGCGCGGCGTGTTCACCCACAAGAACATTGCCGGGCCGGTCATGGCCTGCCTCAGCTTCGCAGGCCTCTATCTCTACCGGCGCGGGCAGCGCTACTGGGGCGCCGGGATCTTCTTCGCGGCGATGATCTTCATGCTGCACACCGGCTCCAAGACGACAGCCGGCCTGGTGCCGTTCTCGATCCTGATCGTCATGTTCCCGAGCCTGATAGGCATGCGGCTCGGCACGCCGATCCTGTTTGCGCTGGCCATCATCGCCACGGCGGTCGGCACGCTGGGCATCGTCTTCCTGCCGCCTGTAAAACATCTGGCGGCGATCTATTTCCCCGGCATGACCTATACCGGCCGCACGACGCTGTGGGAGTTCGCCGGCAGCATGCTGGCGAAGAAGCCATGGACCGGCTACGGCTATGAAAGCTTCTGGGGCACGCCGCTCTTGCTCAACCAGGACCAGCCCTTCGACCGGCCGTGGGACATCAGAACCATCGTGCACGGCCATGACGGCTATCTCGACATCGCCGTGCTGATGGGCATTCCGGCACTATGCGTGGCGGTCTACACCTTCCTCATCGCGCCGCTGCGCGACTACATGCGCATTCCGTTGCGCAGGGAAAACATCTTTCTCGGCGACTTCTTCATGATGGTGGTGCTGTTCACGGCGCTTAACGCTTTCCTCGAAAGCTTCTTCTTCCATCGCGGCGACCCGGTCTGGCTGTTCTTCGTGCTCGGCGTGCTTGGCCTCAGGCAAGTGTCGCTGCGGCCAATCGCGGTGCGCGATCCCGATCGCGGCTCGCGATCCTGATGGGGCTTCCCCAAGGAAGCGCCAGCGTCTATGTGAAGGCCTTCCTCTGGAGGGCTTTCGATGACGATCAGGCTTGTTCTCGCCGGCTGCGGCAATATGGGCTACGCCATGCTCTCGGGCTGGCTGAAATCCGGCAAGCTCGCGCCGTCGGCGGTTTTCGTGGTCGAGCCCAATGCCGATCTGCGCAATCGCGCGGCAACGCTGGGCTGCGCGACATCAGCCGATGCCGGTAGCATACCGGCCGATGCCCTGCCCGATCTCGTCGTCATCGCGGTGAAGCCGCAGGTGATCCGCGACGTCACGGCCGCCTACAAGCGCTTCGGCGACGGCCGCACCACCTTCGTCAGCATCGCCGCCGGCACGCCTGCCGCCACCTTCGAGGAAATTCTCGGCAATCGCGCGCCGATCGTGCGCTGCATGCCCAACACGCCCGCGGCGATCGGCAAGGGCATGATGGTGGTGTTCTCCAACAAGCTCGTGTCCGATGACACCAAGCGTTTCGTCGCCGACCTTTTGTCGGCGAGCGGCGAAGTGGCCACCATCGACGATGAGGGCCTGATGGATGCGGTGACCGCCGTGTCCGGATCGGGGCCGGCCTATATCTTCCATTTCATCGAAGCGCTGACGGTTGCCGCCGAGAAGGCCGGTCTGCCGACGGCGACCGCCAAGCTGCTCGCCATGCAGACCGTCTATGGCGCCGCCTCGCTCGCCGCCGAAAGCGGCGAGGAACCGGGCGGGCTGCGCCAGCAGGTCACCAGCCCCAACGGCACGACGGCCGCGGCGCTGGCCGTTCTGATGGGCGAGGACCGGCTGACCAATCTGCTGACGCAAGCGGTGGAGGCTGCGCGGCTGCGGTCGGTCGAACTGGGGAGATAAATCCTCAGCTTGTCCCGTACAGCATCTCATCCTGCAGCCGGCGCAAGGCGAACAGCCTCGTCGTCTGGTCGGGCGACGCATTATCCGCCGTCAGCAATTCGCCTTTCGTGACCGGTTTCAGCACCTTGCCGCCCTCGAGCAGGCCGACCGGCACGGCGCGCTGGGCGCGGGCTTCGCCGACGGTCATCGTCCAGGAGCGGTAACAAGTCTCGCCGATCGCATCGAAGGTCTCGCCGGCGACTAGGTCGCGCTTGGCAACGGCGCAGACTTCGGCCACGGGCCGCGGCAACGGCACCATGTCGGGCTTGCCGAAAAGCACGATGCGGGCTGCGGTCAGCGGCACTTCCAGCGATGTCAGATGATAAGGCCGGAACAGGCTGTAATAGGGGCCGTGCCCGATATGTAGATCGTCCATGCGCTCGATGATGCGCGGATGCGTCGCCTCGACGATGACGAAGACGCCGGGCGCGACGCCCTTGCCGACCGTGTAGTCGACGACGCCTTTCTTCGTGAGCAGACCGCCATCCTCGCGCGGGATCAGCACCTTGGCGAGGTCGTCGCGATCGGCCTTGGGGCCGTGCATGCCGGGGACGTCCGGCACCAGCCCGGTGGCGTTGGCGATGGCGCACATCTCGACCATGGTCTTGGAGCCGTCGACGAACTCGACCAGCATGCGCGGGTTCATGTTGCGGCGGATCGCTTCGGCGCGATAGTCGTCCGGTACGGCATCGTGGTTGAGCGGGTTGTTCTTGCCCTTGCCGGCCGACACGATGGTCAGCCCGAGCGCCGACGCAAACTCGATCAGTTCCATGCAGCTCGACGGCTCGTCGCCCGCACCCACCGAATAGACGACGCCAAGCCGGTCGGCCTGCTGCTTGAGATAGCAGCCGATGGTGATGTCGGCCTCGACGTTCATCATCACCAGATGCTTGCCGTACTCCATCGCCATGAGGTCGAAATCGGCGGCGACGCCCGGCTTGCCGGTGGCGTCGATGACGACGTCGATCAGCGGATTGGTGACCAGCATCTCGTTGGATGTGATGGCGATCTTGCCACTTTCGATGGCGCCGGTGACTTTCGACGCGGTGTCGGCTTCGACCGCCATGGCTTCGTCGCCATAGGCGATGCGGATAGCGTCGCGCGCGGTGTGCGGGCGGCGCGTCGAGACGGCGCAGACCGAAATGCCCGGCATCAGCATGCCCTGCGTGACCAGATCGGTGCCCATTTCGCCCGAGCCGATGACACCGATGCGCACCGGGCGGTTCTCGGCGGCACGCTTGGCGAGATCACGGGCAAGCCCGGTCAGGGCGACGTTGGTCATGCAGGAATGTCCACAGCTTCGTGATTTGGGGTCGGATAGCAGGGAATGGGTTCTATTTGCCAACGAAACCCGGTCGCGACCGGCAATTTCCCACGAAATCGTCTCGGAAGGCACGTCCGCCGGGGCTCGATTCGCCGAAACCCAACCAATTGACATTGTAGCGGACAACCCCAATAAAACATTCGTTTGTCAACAAAGGCAAATGTTCACCGACGCGACAGTCGGGAAGCATTCGCCTCTGCGGCAAGTTGGGGAGTGTCTTTGCGCCACGGCGTCAAAGGCTGGATGGAGCATCATTGCGAGGCGTCGAGCGAAGGCTCGCGGCTCCAGGGGAGGAAAAATGGATACTGTTCTCGCGGGCCTAAAAGGGGCCATCGATACGCTTGGCCCGACGATCCTGCTGCCAATTGTCATTTTCGTCATCGCCGTGGTTCTGGGCGCCAAGGTCAGCAAGGCTTTTCGCGCCGCCGTCACCATCGGCGTCGCCTTCATCGGCATCAATCTGGTGCTTGGCCTCATGTTCACGTCGATTGGCGACGTCGCCAAGGCCATCGTGACCAACACCGGCATCCATCGCGACATCATCGATGTCGGTTGGCCCTCCGCGGCCGCGATCGCCTTCGGCTCATCGGTCGGCCTTTGGGTCATTCCGGTCGGCATCCTCGTCAACATCGTGCTGTTGCTGACACGCATGACGCGCACGCTCAATGTCGACGTCTGGAACTTCTGGCACTTCGCCTTTGTCGGCTCGCTGGTGGTCGCCGCAACCGACAACCTGGCCTATGGCATCGCGGTCGCAGCACTTGTCGCAGCACTCTCGCTGTTGTTCGCCGACTGGTCGGCGCGCGCGGTACAGCAGTTCTACGGGGTACCCGGCATTTCCGTGCCGCATCTCGCCTCGGCGCAGATCCTGCCGATCGCCATTGTGCTCAACTGGATCATGGACCGCATTCCCGGGATCAACCGCATCAACATCAACACCGATACGATCGAGCGCAGGTTCGGCGTGTTCGGCGAACCTGTCGTGATGGGCCTCATTATCGGCCTCGTGCTTGGTGCGATCGCCTTCTACAATGCGGGTGATCTCAGCGTGGTGCTGGCCAAGGTTCTGGGCACCGGCATGACGCTGGCCGCGGTGATGCTGCTGCTGCCGCGCATGGTCAAGATCCTGATGGAAGGCCTGCTGCCGGTTTCCGACGCAGCCCAGGCATTCGTGCGCAAGCGCACGGGCGATCGCGAGCTTCTTGTTGGCCTCGATTCCGCGATCCTGATCGGCCATCCGGCCGCGATCTCGTCGTCGCTGATCCTGGTGCCGATCGCGATCATCCTGTCCATCATCCTGCCGGGCAACCGCGTCATCCTGTTCGCCGACCTTGCGGTCATTCCCTTCATCGTCGCCATGACCGCGCCGCTGGTCAAAGGCAACGTGTTCCGCATGGTGGTGATCGGCACGGTGACGCTGGCCATCGGCTTCTACGTCGCCAACGCGCTGGCGCCGCTGTTCACAAGTGCTGCCGTCGCATCGGGCTTCAAGCTGCCGGCGGATGCGCTGCAGATCACCTCGGTGGTCGACGGCTTCCTGTGGGTGCCTTACGTGGTCATCGAGGCGATCCAGGGGCTTGGACTTGTCGGCATCATCGTGATCGCGGTGGTCATCGCGGCATTGTTTGTCCTCTACCGCCGCAATCCGCTCGGCTGGGAGCGGGCCGCGGGCGCCGAGGACGAGCCGGCCGAAGAGACGGCCTGAACCTGATAGGGTCCACCCTTCAAACCGATCGTGCGCCCTCCTCGGGGCGCACGATTTCATCGACGGAGCAAAGAATGTCCGACGGCCTCATGCAGCTTCTGGATCCCGACGCGATCGTGCTCGGATCCGATGCCTCGACCAATGAGGAGATCATCCGCATCCTGGCGGGCCGGCTGGAGACACTTGGCTATGTCAAAAGCTCCTATGCCGACGCGGTCGTGCGCCGCGAATTGACCATCCCGACAGGACTGCCGCTGGAACGCTCCGACAATGTCGCGGTGCCGCACACCGATCCGGAGCATGTGCTGAAGCCTGGCATCGCGATGGGCACATTGAAGCAACCAGTGATCTTCGCCAATATGGAGGATCCCGACGAGATGCTGCCGGTCGGCTTCGTCTTCCTGCTTGCCATCAACGACAAGGACAAGCAGATTGAGGCGCTGCAGGCCGTCATGGCCACCATCCAGAACCCGCAAGCCTTGGATGATTTGAGGTCGGCCAGAACCCTCGAAGACGTGCGAGCCGTACTCGGCTGATAACCAAGGAGAAGCAGAGATGTCCAGACAGAAAACCATTCTCTTCGCCTGCGGCACGGGCATCGCCACCTCGACCGCGGTCAACGTCGCCGTCACCGAGGAAATGAAGAAACGCGGCCTCACCTTCAATGCCCAGCAGGCAAAGGCCACCGAAGTGCCCGGACTGGCCGACACTGTCGACTTCATCGTCGCAACCACCCCGATCTCCGCTTCGGTGACCAAGCCGGTCATCAAGGGCCTCGCCTTCCTCACCGGCATCGGCAAGGACAAAGTGCTCGACGAGATCGAGGCTCAATTGCGCAAGTGACGGTCCAGACGCCACGCGCAGGCTGACGCGGCCTCACACCACCCTGACGTAGCTCGTCATTCCCGATTTCTGGTGCTCGATGATGTGGCAGTGCAGCAGCCAGTCGCCGGGATTATCGGCGACGAAACCGAGCTGAACCTTCTCGTTGGGCTGGATGAGATAGGTGTCGGAAATCACGGGCTGAACCTGGCGCGTCGAGGACGACAGCACCTTGAAGCTCATGCCGTGCAGATGCATCGGATGGGATTGCGGCGTCAGGTTCTCCATGTCGATGACGTAGCTTTGGCCAAGCTTCAGTTCGGCCAGAGGCGCGGTCGGATCCTTGGTGTCGCCGGGCCACGGCACTTTGTTGATGGCCCAGAAACTGTAGCCCAGCGAGCCGCAGATGCCATCGCTCGGGACGTTTTCCGCCGTGGCGCTGAGCGCCAGGGAAATATGCCTGGCACTGGCGAGATCCACTTCCGCCACCGGATTGACCTCCAGCGGAGCAAGATCCCGAATGTCCCGCTTGAGGGAGTTTCCTGTCGCGCGCAGGGTTGCCAGGATTTTTGGCTTGGTGCCTCTGACGTCCCTCAAGCTGACGATCGCGCCTTCCTCGTCGGGCATGCGTATGGCCAGCTCCATGCGCTGGCCGGGTCCAAGCAGCAAGGCATCGGGCGAAAAACGCTCAGGCACCGGATTGCCGTCGAGCGCCATGACAGTCGCCTTTGCACCGTCGACGTGAAAAGCGTAGATTCGCGTCACGTCGGTGATGGCGACGCGCAGCCGCGCCAGTCCGCCGGCCGGCGCATCATATTGCGGCTGGTCGAGCCAATTGGCGGTGCGCACCGTGCCGTAAGTTCCGGTTCTCGCGGCATCGCGCGGCCGGAACTGGTCGATGAACTGACCGTCGTCGCCGAGGCGCCAGTCGCGCAAATTGAGGACGATTTCGGCATCGAATTTCGAATCGTTGGGATTCTCGACCACGATCACGCCGGTCAGGCCATGGCCCATCTGCTCCAGCGTGTTGCAATGCGGGTGGTACCAGAAGGTGCCGGCATCGGGCGGCGTGAAGGCGTAGTCGAAAAGATCGCCGGTGTAGACGTAGGGCTGGACCAGGAACGGCACGCCGTCCATCTTGTTTGGAACGCGAATACCGTGCCAGTGGATCGTCGTCGGATCGTCGATCGCGTTGACAAGGCGTGCAGCGAAGGGCTGGCCTTTTTTCATTCTGAGCACGGGCGGCATTCCGGCGTTGCCATAGGTCAGCACATCCCTGGTCTGGCCGATATCCATCAGCTTCGCCTGGATCTTTGCCGTCTGCAAAACCACCGGCTCAGGCGTGGCAGCGGCCCAGCCACCAAGCCGGCCCATGGCCGAAAGCCCGACCCCGCCTGCGCCGGCAATCGCTGCCGTTTTCAAAAGCCGGCGTCGGGTGAGTACGGTCATTTGACGCTCCAGCTGCAAAGACGGCTGCCCTGGGTTTATCGCAGCCTTGGATCGTAAGCGAGCATCCTGTGCCTAAACCGACTCCGCCACCGGCCTTAAGCAAAAGACGCTGGCGTGGACGGACAATCGACCACAATAAGCATCGCTGGCGGAGCGGCGCGCGACTATTTCGGCCGCGCCCCATAGGCGGCAAGGAATGCTTCGACCGAAGCATCGGCGTGCCGCTCGAGATCCGCCTTCGAACGCGGGTTGCTTCCGGTGAACATGGCTTCGTTCATTGGGATCCAGAGAAGCATTCCGAAGAGATGGCTGGCCGCCAGACGGGGATCGCTGGTCTGCAACAGGCCTCGACTGGTAAGCTTTTGAAAGCATGATGCCACCGAGGCAAGCATGCGTTCAAAACCTTTTTCATACCAGCTCCGGCCAAGCTGCGGCATCCGATCCGCGTTGGCGATAATCAGACGCCGCAGCTTCAGCAGCTCTTCGTCCATCAGCGTCGTTGTCATGCGTCGGGCAAGCTGCTGTAGCCCACCCTCCATGAATTTCGCCTCGGAAAGCAGCATCGTCACGGACTCGACGACATCGTTGGTCTGGCTGGCGGTGGACTCGACGACTTCGCCGAAAAGCGTCTCCTTGTCCGTGAAATGCTTGTAGACAGTCTGCTTGGATGCGCCTGCTTTGGTGGCGATCTCTTCCATGCTGGTTCCATCGTAGCCCTTGGCGATGAAGACGGCCGTAGCCGCTTCAATGATTTCACGATCCTTGCGAGCCGACCTGGTCTCACCATCAATTTTCATAGCGCCTCTCAACCAGTACTAGACGGTACCGTTCCCGCATGGTAGCCATGGTCACAGTACTAGACTGGCTAGTACCCATCAACGGCAGCAAGGCTTAGACCGATGACCAAAATGATCTTCCTCAATCTACCGGTACGCGATCTGCAGGCGGCGACCAAGTTCTATCTCGCGATCGGGGGCACGCTGAACCCGCAGTTCTCGAGCGACCAGTCCAGCTCGATCATGTTCTCAGACTCGATCGGGGTCATGTTGCTGACGCACCAGCATTACAGCCAGTTCACAGCGCGCCCGATCGGCGACCCCAAGCGGGACAGCCAGATGTTGATCGCACTCACCGTCGACAGCAAGGACGAGGTCAATGTCGTAATCGAGAAGGGCGTGGCGGCAGGCGGTCGCGCCGATCCCAACCCGGCGCAGGATCTCGGTTTCATGTTCAACCGCCACATCGAAGATCCGGACGGCAACGTCTGGGAGCTGCTGTGGATGAACCCGTCGGCCATGCAATAGCCCACAGGAATCGAAGCGGGCCAGGATGACACTGGAGAAGCGATCGGCATTCGCCTGTCGCTTCCGCCAGGCGCGCCGGCATCGGCTATTCAGCCGCCTCGGCATAGTGTGCCGGCACGTAGTTGAGGATGGGGCCAAGCCAGCGCTCGACCTCGGTCAACGGCATCGCCTTGCGGCGTGCATAATCCTCGACCTGGTCGCGTTCGACCTTGGCGACGCCGAAATAATAGCTTTCGGGATGCGCCAGATAGATCCCCGAGACGGATGAACCCGGCCACATCGCATAGCTTTCGGTCAGTCTCACGCCGGCATTGCCTTCGCCGTCGAGCAGCCGGAACAAAGTCGCCTTCTCCGTATGGTCGGGCTGAGCCGGATAGCCGGGCGCCGGTCGGATGCCGCGATAGGGTTCGCCGATCAGCTCGTCGGGCGCCAGCGCTTCATCTGACGCGTAGCCCCAGAATTCCTTGCGCACCTTCTCATGCATGCGCTCGGCAAAGGCTTCGGCGAAGCGGTCGGCCAGCGCCTTGACCATGATCGAGGAATAGTCGTCGTTGGCGCGTTCGAAGCGTTCGGCGATCGCCACCTCCTCGATGCCGGCGGTGACGATGAAGCCGCCGATGTAATCCGGCTTGCCGCACTCCGCCGGCGCGACGAAGTCCGCCAGTGCAACATTGGCCTTGCCGTCGCGCTTGGTCAGTTGCTGGCGCAAGGTGAAGAACGTCGCCAGTTCCTGCGACCGCTTCTCGTCCGTAAACAGCCTGATGTCGTCGCCGACGGCGTTGGCCGGCCAGAAGCCGATGACGCCGCGCGGCGCGAACCACTTTTCGGCAATGATCTTGTTCAGCATCGCCTGCGCATCCTCGAACAACTGGCGTGCGGCGGCACCTTGCGCCTCATCCTCCAATATCTTGGGATAGCGGCCCTTCAGCTCCCAGGTCTGGAAGAACGGCGTCCAATCGATGTAGCGCGCGAGCTCGGTCAGGTCCCAGTTCTCGAACACCTTCACGCCTGCGAAGGACGGCTTCGGCGGCTCATATTCAGACCAGTCTATCCGATGCGCATTGGCCCTCGCCTTGGCCAGCGGCAAACGCTGCTTGTCGGCTTCCGAGCGGGCATGCGCATCGGCGACCTTCTTGTATTCGGCGCGCACCGTATCGACAAAGCCATCCTTGCTCTCGTTGGACAGCAAGGATGAGACCACGCCGACCGCGCGGCTGGCGTCGGTGACATAGACCGTCTGCCCCTTGCTGTAGCGCGGGTGGATCTTCACCGCCGTGTGCACGCGGCTGGTCGTCGCGCCGCCGATCAGCAGCGGAATGTCGAAGCCTTCACGCTCCATCTCGGCAGCCATGTGCGCCATCTCGTCCAGCGACGGCGTAATCAGGCCGGATAGGCCGATGATATCGACATTTTGCTCGCGCGCCGTCTGCAGGATCCTGGCCGCCGGCACCATGACGCCGAGATCGATGATCTCGTAATTGTTGCAGGCGAGAACCACGCCGACGATGTTCTTGCCGATGTCATGGACATCGCCCTTGACCGTCGCCATCAGGATTTTTCCGGCCGTTTTACGTTCGCCATTGTCGATGCCGTTGGCGGCGTTTGCCAGCTTCTCGGCTTCCATGTGCGGCAGCAGTCCAGCCACCGCCTGCTTCATCACCCGCGCCGACTTCACCACTTGCGGCAGGAACATCTTTCCCGCGCCGAACAGATCGCCGACGACGTTCATGCCGGCCATCAGCGGGCCTTCGATGACATGCAGCGGCCGCTCGGCGGCAAGCCGCGCTTCCTCGGTGTCGGCGTCGATGAATTCGGTGATGCCGTTGACCAGCGCGTGGCTGATCCGCTGTTCGACAGTCCATTCGCGCCAGGCGAGATCGCGCTCCTGCGCTTCCTTGCCGGCCGTGCCCTTGAAGCGTTCGGCGATCTCCAGCATGCGTTCGGTGGCGGTGCCGCCGGCCTTCGGCGCGCGGTTGAGCACGACATCCTCGCAGGCCTCGCGCAGATCAGGCTCGATCGTATCGTAGACGGCGAGCTGGCCGGCATTGACGATGCCCATGTCCATGCCGCGCTGGATGGCATGGTAAAGGAATACGGCATGCATGGCCTCGCGCACCGGCTCGTTGCCACGGAACGAGAAAGACAGGTTCGACACGCCGCCGGAAATGTGGACATGCGGCAGCGTCGCGGTGATCTCGCCGGCCGCCTCGATGAAGTCGACGCCGTAATTGTCGTGCTCCTCGATGCCGGTGGCGATGGCGAAGACATTGGGATCGAAGACGATGTCCTCGGGCGGGAAGCCGGCCTGCTCGGTCAGGAGCTTGTAGGCGCGGGTGCAGATCTCGACCTTGCGCGCCTTGGTGTCGGCCTGGCCGTCCTCGTCGAAGGCCATAACGACGACGGCGGCGCCATAGGCGCGGACCAGCCTGGCATGATGCAGGAAGGCTTCTTCGCCCTCCTTCATCGAGATGGAGTTGACCAGCGGCTTGCCCTGCACGCATTTCAAGCCGGCTTCGATGATCTCCCATTTCGAACTGTCGACCATGACAGGAACGCGGGCGATGTCCGGCTCGGCGGCGATCAGGTTGAGGTATTCGACCATGGCCTTCTTCGAATCGATCAGACCCTCGTCCATGTTGATGTCGATGATCTGCGCGCCGTTGGCGACCTGGTCGCGGGCGACGTCGAGCGCGGCGACATAGTCGCCCGCCGTGATCAGTTTCCGGAACTTGGCCGAGCCGGTGACATTGGTTCGCTCGCCGACATTGACGAAGGGGATCTCGTCGGTGAGCGTGAATGGCTCCAGCCCGGACAGGCGCATCCTGGGCTCAATGTCCGGAATGGCGCGCGGCGGATACTTCCGCACCGCCTCGGCGATGGCGCGGATGTGCTCCGGCGTCGAGCCGCAGCAGCCGCCGACGACATTGACCAGTCCCTCACGCGCGAAATCCTCGATCTGGGCGGCCATGAAGTCCGGGCTTTCGTCATACCGGCCGAATTCGTTGGGCAGGCCGGCATTCGGATAAGCGCAGACAAAGGTGTCGGCGACACCGGATATTTCGGCCAGATGCGCTCGCATGGCGTTGGCGCCGAGCGCGCAGTTGAGGCCGATGGTGAAGGGGCTGGCGTGCCGCACCGAATGCCAGAAGGCGGTCGGCGTCTGGCCCGACAGCGTGCGGCCGGAGAGGTCCGTGATGGTGCCCGATATCATCACGGGCAGGCGCACGCCCTTCTCGATGAAGATCTCTTCCGCCGCGAAGATCGCCGCCTTGGCGTTCAGCGTGTCGAAGATGGTCTCGATCAGGATGATGTCGGCGCCGCCATCGATCAACCCGCGCAGCTGCTCGCCATAGGCGAGGCGCAAATCGTCGAAGGTCACGGCGCGATAGCCGGGATTGTTGACGTCGGGCGACATCGAGGCGGTGCGGTTGGTCGGCCCGAGCGCTCCGGCGACAAACCTTCGCTTGCCGTCCTGCTGCTCGGCCCGAACAGCGGCGCGCCTGACCAGCCGCGCGCCATCGCGGTTCAGCGCATAGACGGCATCTTCCATGCCGTAGTCGGCCTGGGCGATCGAGGTCGAGGAGAAAGTATTGGTCTCCAGGATGTCGGCGCCTGCGATGGCGTATTGATAATGGATCTCCTCGATCGCCCCGGGCTGGGTCAGGATCAGGAGGTCGTTGTTGCCCTGCTGATGGCAGGCGCAGCCGGCGAAAGCCTCGCCGCGGAATTGGTCCTCGTTAAACCCGAGGCCCTGGATCTGCGTGCCCATGGCGCCGTCGAGAATGAGAATGCGTTCGCGCGCCGCCGCGGTGAGTGCAGCAAGCACCTCCGAGCCGTCGGGTTTTGCCGTGACGGGGCCGAACAATGCGTCCAGCGAGGCAGAATTCTGCGACATTTTTTATCCCTTTGGCGACAGGCCTTTTCATGTCACATAAGGATATCTTTATGTCAATATACGACAGATGCGCGTGATTGTCACCCACCCAACGCGAAGGCGGGTCCGTGGCGCCGGTTTCCGACGGACCTACGCTCTGTCGACGCTTGCCAGGAAGCGGGCGAGGACCGGATTGAAGCGATCCGGCGAATCCCAGAACGGCGCGTGGCCGGATTTGTCGAGCAGATGGGTCTTGCCTTCCCATAGATTGGAGAATTTCACAGCCGAGACGAAATCGGTGTTGACGAATGGCTCGTCGATGCCGTTCAGAACGGCGATCGGCGGCGTCTTGCCGGCCACGATCTCGCGCTGGTTCCGGCCGGTGCCGGCCGCGAACTTTTCGAACATCAGGCGCCGCGCCCGTCCATCGGTGCGCGCCACCGTGTCGATGAGAAACGGCTCGAACGGCTCGCCGCAAGTGCTGCGCGCATAGGCCTCCACGTCGGCGCCGGTGAAGGTCTCCTGCCCGGCGAGATGCATATGCGGGCTCGGCTTGAATCCGCTGCCGACCTCCTCGGGCGAGACAGGCGGCGTGCCGGTGATCATCAAGCCAAGCAGGCCGGGAAAGCGGTCGATCATCTCAAGCCCGATATGGCCGCCGAGCGACCAGCCGAAGACGATGGCCTTGTCGATGCCGAGCAGCCCGAGCACTTCGGTCATGGCATCGGCATAGCCTTCCATGCTGTAGGAACGCTCTGGATCGATCGCATCGCCGGACGCTCCATGGCCGGGCAGGTCGGGAGCGATGAGATGATATCGCTCGCCCAACGGGCCGTCCAACTGGTTGCGGAAAACGGCACTGGAAGATGAATTGCCGTGGATCAGCATGACAGCGGTTCCCTGGCCGCTGGTCTCACGCACCGCGATCTTGCCGTGGCTGGTTTCAAGGGTCTTCTGCGAGATCGTCATTATCCGCTCCGTCGGGACTTGCCCTGTTTTAATGCAGTTGCGCAGCAAAGCGCCACGGCTTCCATACCTTTGCGGGAACCTTGTTCCCGGCCAGATTGCGTTGAAAAAACCTTTTCAAATAAGAACAATTATGCGTAGATTGTCAATTATCCAACTCCCGATGAACGGGAGGAAAACAGGGAACAGCACGATGAAGCCCAAATCCGCCGCAAGTCGAATCCGCCATATGCTGATGAGCACGACGTTGATCGGCATGTTTGCCGCATCAGCCGCCCCCGCCTTTGCCGACGTCGTCAAGATCGGCCTGCTTGCGCCGCTCACCGGCCCTGCCGCGGCGGACGGCCAGGAATTCCAGCGCGGCGTGCAGATGGCCATCGACGAAGCGAACGCAGCCGGCGGCGTTGCCGGGGATACGTTCGAACTGGTGGTCGGCGACGTCAAGGATCAGTCCGCCGGCAACGTCACCAGCGCCGTCGAACGCCTGCTTGGCGATCCGGGCGTGCACTTCATGCTGACCGGCTATGCCAGCCTGACCAATTTCGAGATCGACAACATGGCCGAGGCGGAAATGCCCTACATGCTGGCGGCCACCTCGCAGCAGACCAGGGACATCATCGCGCCGAGCCCCGACAAATACATGTGCTGCTGGTCACTGACGCCTTCCTTCGACGCCTACAACACCGACGTCACCCTGTTCGTCGAGAAGCTCGCGGCCGACGGCAAGATCACCCTGCCGGCCAAGAAGGTCGCCATCATCTCGTCCGACAACGCCTATTCGAAGACCATCTCCGAAGGCATGAAGAAGACCTTCAAGGACAAGGGCTGGACCATCACCGTCGACGAGATCGTACCCTTCGGCGAAGTGACCGACTGGCGTTCGATCCTCGCCAAGGTGCGCGAGAACGTTCCCGATGTCGTCATCAACACCGACTATCTGCCGGGCAATTCGGCGTCGTTCCTCAACCAGTTCCTCGAGCAGCCGACCAAGAGCCTCGTCTTCCTGCAATACGCGCCGAGCGTTCCGGAATTCGTCGAGCTGACCGGCAAGAAATCGGATGGCGTCATCTACAACCTGCTCGGCGGCGCGCTGACGACGCCGAAGAACCCGCGCGCCGATGAGGTGGCAGCCAAGTTCAAGGCAAAATACGGCGTCGAGAGCGGCACCTACGGCGTCGGCCTCTACGAAATGACCAATGTCTATTTCGACGCGGTCAAGAAGGTCGGGGGTGCATCCGACCATGCGGCGATCATGAAGGCGCTGTCGGAGACGGACAAGCAGGTCGCGGAAGGGCGGCTGAAATTCGATCCCGCCACCCACCTTGCCACGCAGGGCGACGACTATATTCCGATCACCTTCTTCCAGATCTGGGATGGCCAGCGCACGCTGATCTCGCCGGAGAAATATGCCACCGGCGCCTTCAAGCTCCAGCCTTGGATGAAGTAGGGAATGGCCCTGCTTGAACTGGACGGCGTGTCGAAGGCCTTCGGTTCGCTGAAGGCCGTCGATGGCGTGTCGTTCAAGGTCGAGGCCGGCGAGATCTTCGGCATCGCCGGCCCGAACGGCAGCGGCAAGAGCACGCTGTTCAACATCATCACCGGCATCCCGTTCGGGCCCGACCGGGGCCAGATCCGCTTTGACGGCATTGCCATAAACGGCAAATCGGGACACGCCATCGCGCGCCTCGGCCTTGCCCGGACCTTTCAGCGCGAGACCAGCTTCGACGGGCTGACCGTGTTCGAGAACGCGCTGATCGGCGCCAGCTACGGCAAGCAGGAAAAGACAGCGGCCACGGCCCGCAATGCCGCCGCCGAGGCGCTGGAGTTCGTCGGCCTGGGATCCCAGTCGTTCGGCCGGCTTGCCGGCGAATTGTCCGTGTTCGAGCGCAAATGCCTGATGCTTGCCACGGCGATCGCCATGCAGCCGCGCATGCTCTTGCTCGACGAGCCGGCATCGAGCCTGACCAAGCCCGAGATCGAGACGTCGATCGGCCTGATCCGCCGCACCGCCGAACGCGGCATCACCATCCTGTTGATCGAGCACGTGCTGACTTTCCTGATGAGCCTTTCGCAGCATCTGCTGGTGCTCAACAATGGCCGCGTCCTGGCCGCCGGCGATCCGGCAGGCGTGATCGCCGATCCGCACGTCATCGAGGCCTATCTCGGCACGAGGAGGTCGGCGGCGTGAATCCCATTCTCAGCGTCGAAGGCGTCACCGCCGGCTATGGCCGCGTCACCGTGCTGCACGATATCTCGCTGGAGGCCGGGCGTTTCGGCAATGTCGGCCTGTTCGGCCCCAACGGCCATGGCAAGACGACGCTGCTGCGTGCGATCTCCGGGCTTCTGCAACCGAAGAGCGGCCGCATCCTGTTCGACGGGCAAGACATTGTCGGCCACAGCGCACGCGCCATCGTCGGCGCCGGCCTGATCCATGTGCCGCAAGGCAACCGGCTGTTTCCCGATCTCTCGATCGCCGACTGCATGGCGCTCGGCGCCTATTCGCCGCGGGCCCGGCCGCATGAGGCGGAAAACCGCGAAAAGGTGGTCAAGCTGTTCCCGAAACTGGCGGAACGCTGGCGCCAGCGCGTGCGCACGCTGTCGGGCGGCGAGCGCCAGATGGTGTCGATCGGCACGGCGCTGATGAGCCATCCGCGCCTGCTGATCCTCGACGAGCCGACGCTGGGGCTGGCGCCCAAGATCAAGGACGAGCTCTGCGCCTCCGTCATGGACATTTCGCGCGGCGGCGTACCGCTCATCGTCGTCGAGCAGGACATCGAATTCCTGCTGGAGCTGACGCAGCAACTCTACCTCGTCAACCATGGCGCCGTTGCGACCGAGATCAAGCCGGGCGAAAGCCTCGACCACGGCGAGATCATGTCGATGTATTTTGGCCATTAGGAAAATCCGAAGATGAGCGCATTGGCGGAAATCCTGTTCGGCGGCCTGTTCCAAGGCTCGCTCTACGCCATGATGGCGGTCGGGCTGGCTCTGGTCTGGACGACGATCGGCGTGTTCAATTTCAGCCATGGCGTGTTCATGATGCTGGGCGCCTACATCGCCTGGCAGCTGGTCGAACTCGGCCTGCCGGCGGCGGTCGCCTTTCCCATCGCCGTCGTCGTCATGGCCGGCGTCGGCTGGATCCTGCAGGCGAGTGTCGTGCGGCCGCTGATCGGCCGACCCAACATCGTGCTGGTCGTCGTCATCACCACGCTGGCAGCCGGGTCGCTGATCGAGAACGGCGCGCTGACCATCTGGGGACCGCGCTCGAAGCAGATCCCGGCGCTGATCACCGGCAACACCACCGTCGGCGGCGTCGGCGTCTCCCTGCACCAGATCGCCATCATCGTCATCACGCCGCTGATCCTGGCCGCACTTTGTATGTTCCTCAACCGCACGCGGCTCGGGCTGGCGCTGCGCGCCGTGGCGCAGAATGAAGATGCCAGCCATCTGGTCGGGCTGAACGTCACCGCGCTCTATGGGCTGGCCTTCGCCATTGCCGCGTCGCTTGCAGGCCTCGCCGGCATCTTCATGGGTGGCTATCGTTTCATGTCGCCGGTGATGGGCAGCGACCCGCTGCTCAAGGCGCTGATCGTCGTCGTCTTCGGCGGCATATCGAGCATCTCGGGACCGATCTTCGCCGCCTATCTGATCGGCTTCTTCGAGGCCGCCTGCAGCTATTATTTCGGCCTGTACTGGACGCCGGCGCTGCTGTTCGGCGTGCTGATCCTGACCCTGATGGTGCGCCCCGAGGGCATCTTTGCCAGCCGCTCCCGAGGCCTAGCATGACCGATACGACATCGCCGGTTACCCTTAGCCACACAGCGGCGGCAACCCCGATTGCTCCCGGCCGTACGCCGTGGAAGCAGGAGGCCATCGGCTTCGTGCTCGGCTTCGCCTTGCTGGCACTGCTGCCGTTGATCTTCGGCGACACCTATGCCCGCCACATCCTAATCATGGCCTTCATCTATGCGATCGTCGCCTCGAACTGGGACCTCAGCCTCGGCTATGGCGGCGTCTTCAATTTCGGCCATCTGGCGCTGTTCGGCATCGGCGTCTATGCCTACAGCCTGCTCACCAAGCTGGCCGAATTCGACCCGTGGATCGCGCTGTTTGCCAGCGGTGTCATCGCCACCCTGGCGGCGATCCTGGTGACCATCCCGATCCTGCGGCTGAAGGGCATCTACATCATCCTGGTCACTTTCGGCTTCGCGCAGCTGGTGATGCAGGTAATCATCAGCCAGTCCGCCATCACCGGCGGCACGCAAGGGTTGGTGCGCATTCCCGGGCTATACGTGTTCGACCACAACATGGTCCGTGACGGCAAATCAGCCTATTTCTACATCGCGTTGGCGCTGCTGGTGGCGAGTACCCTGTTCCTGCGCGTGTTCGTGCGCTCGCGCACCGGGGCCAGCATCGTCGCCTTGCGCGACAATGAGGAATACGCCATCAGCCGCGGCGTCTCGATCGTGCGCCAGCGCATGCTGACGCTTGCCGCGAGCGCCTTCTTCACCGGCATCGCCGGCGCCTTCTACGCCGCCTACCAGCGCAATGCCTCGATCGACGTCTTCGGCATGAGCCTTGCGACCATCATCCTGTCGATGGTGCTGCTTGGCGGCACCAGCACTATTTACGGCGCCATCATCGCCTCTTTCGTGCTGACGATCTTCGCCGAATGGATGGCCGATTTCGGCGCGTGGCGGCCGATGATCACGGCGGTGCTGATCATCGGCGTGATGCTGGCCTACCCGAGCGGCTTGGTCGGCATGATCAAGGCTTCATGGGGCGCCGTCGCCGGACGCCTGAAGCGCCCCGCCTGATCGGCTCGGAGCGGCGGCTCCGCCTCAGCGGATGCCGCACCAATCGATGACGGACGCCGCGATCACCTTGGCGGTCTCGACCACCGATTCGACCTCGACATATTCGTCGGAACCGTGAAAGCCGTCGCCCGACGGGCCGAAGATGACACCGTCGACGCCGGCGCCGGCATAGTGCGCGGCATCGCACACGGCGACGAAGCCACGCGCCTGCGGCGCCTTGCCGACTACCGCCTTGCGCTTCATCAGCGATATCACCAGCGGATGGTCGACCGGCGTGTTCATCGGCGGAAAATGCAGCCCGCCGAGCTCCCATTGGATCGCAGGCGGGTTGTCGCGCAGCCACGCATCGGTCTGCGCGAAATGGTGGACGAACGCCTCGAAATCGCGGCGGTAGTCGGCCGAATTCTCGTCGGGCAGGAATTTCATGTCGAGATCGAGCACCGCGACATCGGGAATGATGGCCGGGTTGGTCATCACGGTCGGCAGGCCGTGCTCGCCAAGGCCGGTGCCGCCATGCATGACGCCGATGTTGATGGTGTTCATGCCGAGCGGCAGCAGCGGATGCGATTTTGCTCGCGTCCGGTCCAGCTCATACTGGCGCACGGCGGCAATGAAGCGGGCGGCGATCTCGATCGCATTGACGCCCGGCTCCAGCCGGTCCTTGTCGTGGCGCTGCGGATAGATCTCGTTGTAGCGCAGCGCCGAATGGGCGTTGCGGCCACGGATCGTCACCCGCGCCCATTCCAGCCCGCCTTCGACCGGCAGGACATCGCCCCAGGTCGGTTCGGCGACCAGCACCGCCTTGGCGAGCTTGCCCTTCTTCACCGCGTCCATGGCGCCGAAGCCGCCGGCTTCCTCGTCGACGACCGAGTGGATGGCGAGCCGGCCCTGCAGCGTGATGCCCGCCTTGCGGATCGCGCGCGCGGCGGCGATGCAAGCGGCGACGCCGCCCTTCATGTCGACGGCGCCGCGGCCATAGAGCCGGCCATTGGTGATTTCGCCGCCGAACGGATCGACCGACCAGTCCTTCATCGCGCCGACCGGCACGACGTCGATATGGCCGCACAGGATCAGGCTGCGGCTCTCGTCTCCCGCCCATTCGCCGACCAGATTGGGCCGCCCGGGCAAGGCATCCCATTGCTCTGTCCTGAACCCGTCCTGCTTGAGGATCGGTTCGAGCAGCGCCTGGACATCCGCCTCGCGGTTGATCGCCGGATTGGGCTCGAATTTGGGGTTGACCGAAGGGATGCGGACCATGTCACGGGTCAGGCCGATCAACCAGTCGCGATCGGTCTCGATCTCAGCCTGCACGGCGTCGATGATGGTCTGGTTGTCGGGCATTGTCGCTTCCTTTTCTGCGTCGCGGCGCTTTGCATCGCTGCACTGAGCGCAACGACACTATTTCCTTGTGGCTTTGGATTTGGCGGCGTCGTCGGCCGATGACGATAGGACGGTATCGAGCGTGACCGCGTTGGCGCTGCGGATCTTCTCGATGTCCTCGATGCGCTTGCGCACCCCGGCGCCATGGCCCTCCAGCGCGTGGGCAAAGACGGTTTCCATCTGGGCAACGGCCGTCGCCAGCGTGTCGAACGGCGAGTTGGCGTCGATCGCCGCGACCATGGTCAGGTCCGCGATGTCAGATATCGGCGACAGCCAGACATCGGTGAACAGCAGGATGGAGACGCCGCGCTCCTTGGCCTGCTGGGCAAAGCTCACCACGTCCGACTGGTAGCGCCGGTAATCGAACACGACGAGGAGGTCGCGCTTGCCAAGGTCGATCAACAGGTCGAAATCGGCGGGACTCAACGAACCGATGTCGCGCACGCCGGAGCGGAACTGCAGGAGATAGCCGGCCAGCATGGAGGCGATATGCCGGCTGAACCGGCCGCCCAGCAGCACGACCTGGCCCTTGCTCTCGAGCAGCATGTTGACAGCGCGCGTGTAGGCCTGCACCGGCACAGCCGTGCGCGTACGCTCCAGGCTGTCGGAAACCGAATGGAAATAGGCAAGTGCGGTGCCTTCGCTGGAGCCGCCCGGACGCTTGGCCTCCATCATCAAAAGCGGCGAATGCAGCCTGGATTCGACTTCGGTGAGCAGGCGTGCCTGGAAATCGGCAAAGCCGACATAGCCAAGCTTGGTCATCAGCCGCGTCACGCTCGGGTCGCTGACGCCGGCGCGCCGTGCCAGCCGGGTTGCGGTGCCCAGCCCCGACATCGGGTAATCGGCGAGCAGGACCTGGACGATCTTCTCTTCCGCGGAGGTGAACGCCACGGTCGTGTTGGCCAGTTCTTCGCGGATCGACATGGTCATCGCCTATCGCTGACGGAAGATGATTATCTTACAATTTTGTGAAATGGTGTCAAATCTGGAAAAAGTTTTACAGGATTGAATCTAGCCGCGTAGATCGCCCGCATCCGCCAGAATCCAATCCTTGCTCACTGCCATATGCACTTTCGATCTCGCTTGAGTATCTTGGCGGCGAGCCTGGTTCTCACGGACCCCGTTTCGGGGCCGGTTGTTACGGACGTGAAGTGAGGGTCATAACCTCAATCCAAAACCCCATCAAAGCGTCATTGGTGAACTGGTGCCCGCCGAACACGGATCGTGACGAAGCTGAACTGGCATTCGAACTTTTTCGCCAGTTGATGCATCTTAAGTCCATGGGCTACGAAACTCATATCGTGCCGAGTGATGCCGAACTGGCCCTTGCCGCTCGGGGCGGCGATTGTGGTTGCCTCGGCCTGCTGCTGGAACGTCATCGCGCACGGCTCTATGCGATAGCGCTGAACATGCTCGGCTATGGGTCGGACGCCGAAGATGCTGTGCATGAGACTTTCCTGATCGCGCTGAGGCGCATCGGCGAACTCAAGGATCCGCAAGCCGTCGGTGGCTGGCTTCGCACTGTGTTGCACCGCTGTTGCCTACAACAATTGCGTCGAAGACGACGCGAGATCTTGACCGCCGACATTCCAGACCGCCCAGACGAACGCGCAAGCATTGAGGAGCGGCTGGAGAAAGTCGCGCTTCGCGAATGGGTTTGGGACGCCCTACGCAAGCTTCCCGAGCCGCTGCAGGCTACCGCCATGTTGCGCTATTTCGGAAGCTATCAGTCTTACGAGGAACTGGCCGCCATTCTGGGTGTCCCGATTGGGACGGTTCGCAGTCGTTTGTCGCAAGCCAAACGCAAGCTTGCCGAGATGCTGCTGGAAACGGCGGGCCTTGCCGACACAGAGGCTCGCTCGCAGTCTCGCGAGCGCCAGCGATTCTACTCCGAAATTTTCAATGGGCTCAACCAGCATGGCGAGCGTGACCGCTTCCTTGGGCACTTTGCAGAGGACCTGCATCTTGTCCGCGGGACGAGCAAACCAGTGCTGGGTCGCTCATTCCTTGCCTGGGAAGTCGACGCCGACACGGAAGCCGGCGTCCGCCTGGAACCGCAGCGCATTCTCAGCGCCAGCCAGGTCACTGTGATCGAGGGACTATTCGTCAATCCGCCGGAAGACCCTTTCCACTGCCCGCCGGGTGTCGTCCTGGTGATCTTTCAGCGAGACGGCAAGGCCCGACGCTTGCATCTTCATCTTTCGCCGCGTCCGCCTAGAATCGACGACGACTGATCGAACTTTTTCTCCCGTCCGTGACTCCTTACAGCACGCGGGCATCATCTGGCCCGGATGCAAATGGTTCCAGAGAGGAGAGAGATCATGTTCGCCTTCGCAGTTCCCCATGTTGCTTCCATCGCACACCACGGCGAGCTCGGGCCCAGCCGCTCGCGCCGCCTCCTTCACACGGCGTTCGCATCGACTGTCGTCTGCGCCACATTGTTGTCATCAGGCTTAGGCTGGGCCGGTCAGGCTGAGGTCGACGCCACCTATAAGGACGTCGAGCGGACGCTCGGCTCGGTGCCGACCTTTCTCCATCAGGTTTCAAAAGCAGCGCTGCCGGGCGCCTGGGCAGAGGTGAAGGCTCTGCAGTTCTCCAGCGAAACCGCCCTGCCGCCGAAGGTCAAGGCTCTGATCTCGCTCGCCGTCTCCGCACAAATTCCCTGCCAGTATTGCATCTGGGAAGACACCGAGAGCGCAAAACAGGCGGGCGCAACGGAGGACGAGATCGAAGAGGCCGTCGCAATCGCCGCTCTGTCACGGCACTGGAGCACAATCTTCAACGGCATGCAGGTCGACTTTGAGACCTTCAAGAAGGATCTCGGCGGCGACGCTCAGGCTGCCGCGCCTGCCAAGTAGCGCGAGCCTTGTCGGCACATTGTCGGAATTGGGGCCAGGCCGCGGCAACCGTCGTCGGCATCCTCGGACCGGAATAGGGAGTGGAATTCTCATTTTACAGGGAGGTAAAGATGCCAGTAGTCTTCGGAGAAACCGTCAGCACAGTCAAAGATATCGTGTCCGTGCTAAAGAAACACGGTGACGCGGTGCGTGGCACCTATCGTGCCCGCTACCGCTTCGACCCGCAATCAGGCGATCCTTACACAACACCGCTACTGGAGCGACCGGCGAGCCTCAAGGACAATTCGCCGACCGCCGTCTTTCCCTGGGAGCAGATCTTTGCCGCGGCGGCTGTGTGCGCCGGCTCGGATTATCCGATGCTGGCAGCGCATGCGGGGGTCGATCTTCGTTCGGTCGATTTCATCGCGGAAGGCGTGTTCGACCCGCGTGGCGAGTTCGACGGACTTGATGGGCTCACGGCGCCCGTGGACGCCCGGCATTGCTACGTGTCCCTGCACCTCAGCGCAACCGTGTGTTCTTCGGCGCCCCGCGCCGATCTGGAGAAAATTCATGAGCGCGCGATCTCGCACAACATGGTGCTTGGCGCCCTTAGAGGAATTCCCATGACCAGCGAATTGGTGATTCACCAGGCGTGATCCTTTTCGCAGAACTCGCCCGCTGGGCGGCCTGTGGCTTAGTCCCGCCGGTTGCGGCCGGCGGGGCCAAATATGCCTCGTGCACGTTTGCGCCGCCACCACGATCCTGGCAAGTTCGCGGGGCGATCTGCTCGAAAGGCAACGGATGGCGGCCGACAGCAACGAGCCGACTGCCCGCTGCAGTAGCGCGCTGCTCGCCAAGTGTTATAGCGCGGAAGGGTTCGGCATTGCGAATCCCGTGACCGCCCCGGCCATCGATATGGCGCAACACATTTCGATACTGGATCGAACGGTGCTTTCGCCCTCTATTTGAAACTGGCGATGGGCAGGAATTTCACCGCGGAGCCGGTGAAGCGGCGGTGATCGGACGTCCGTCCCCGCGGTTGGAATCCATCGAGATAGACATGCTCCGGCGCCGTGCGGATGAAATTGGCGGCAATCATGGGCGCCCCTGTTGATGCGGCCCCACCGGCAACAGCGCGATCTGCCTCGGAATCGGGGCGCCGCTGGACACGGTCGGCCTTGGGGTTCGCCCTGACGCGATCTTCTGGCTTTGACGCAGGCGCCGCGATCCGCTCGCCGGCCAGCCCGTCGTCGGGGTGATGCATGGCCAGCAAGACACCGATGGCATCGCCAGATTTGGCTGCTTCCAACTGGCGCGTCGGGCTTGACTGGCTTTCCGGCCGCCATGTCGGCAATGGGACGTTGAGCGCCATCATCTCCGGCGCGACGCTCGTGGCAGCGGCATCGGCATTCGCGGCGTCCGGCTTGGCAACGGCCAGCTCGGCCTGCGCCGTGGACGCGCCGGCGATTGCCAACGGTGCGGTTTCCGGGGTGGGAACGGGTGCCGTGAACTCGGCTCGCGGTGCGAAGGCCGGCAGCGGCACTGAGCCCGGCGCCATCGCCATGACGATCGCTTCAGGCGTCTTCCCCTTCTGCCCGGCAAGCGGTTCTTCGCCTGGATCGCTGGCAGCAATCTGGATGTCCGCCCGCTGGGCATCCTGCGGCGGCACGATAGCGATACCCTGTCCGGCCGGTCTGGGTTCGACGGACCTCGCCGGTTTGCGTGGCGCCGGCACCGCTTCGGCGACATCATCGGACTCGTCTGCGCCGCCCCCGCCCAAGAGCGTCGCCAGCAGGCCACGCGGCCTGCGTTGGCCGCCGTCGACGCTTGCCAGCTCGATGTTGGGCGTGCCGGCGCCCTTGCGCGATTTGTAGGCGGCAAACGCCTGCTCATAGCCGGGCAGCGGTTTGCCGTCGCTCGGCACATGCAGTGTGTTGCCGTTCGGAAATACCCTGGCGAGTTCCTGGCGGCTGATGCCCGGCCAATGCCGCACATTGCCGACATCCATGTGTATGAAAGGCGAACCGGAGGTGGGATAATAACCCACGCCGCCGCCCTGCATTTTGAGGCCGATGTCGCGCAGTTTCTTCAGCGACACATCCGGCAGGAAGAAGTCCATCGCGCGGCCAACCATGTGTTGGCTCTCCCGGGCCACACCCTTCGAGCGGCTGCGCAGCATGGCGTTCGTCGCCGGCGAACGATAGGCGCTGACCACATGGATATAGGCTGTCGAGCCGCTGGCGCGATAGGCCTGCCAGACAAGATCGAGCAGGCGCGGATCCATCTTCGTCGGTTCGTTGCGACGCCAGTCGCGCAGCATGAGATTGATCTTCTTCAATCCCGCCGGATCATAGCGCCCATTGCGCTTGAAGACGATTTCAGCCTTCTCTCCCGTATGGAGATGTTGAATCTTCAAAGCACGCGTCTCCGCGAACGCGCCGGTAGCGCACAGGCAAAGGAACGCTGCGATGATGGCAGGCAGGGTCCAAAGACGGGAAGCACCGGGGGCGTTTTGCACGTTTTCGCTCACGTTCATGCCTTGCACGTTCTTTTGTTTCGGGCGATTTAGATTTTCCGCCCAGATCAGGAGCCTTTCGGCCCTCTTCCTGACAAGCATGGATCTGACCGGCGAAGACGGGCATCCATGCCACAATACGTCATGTCGATGAATAGCATCTTGGTTAATGAATCGTGTCTTGCCGGAATGCGCTTCGGCTGGATTTGCCTGTGGCAGCCATTTTCTGAAGCAATGAACCGCTGATCGGGTCCGTCAGCACGAGGGCCGCGCCATCCCATGTACCCGCCTCGCCCTCGCAAATGCAGAGGACGATCGTGCGGCAACAGGGATGTTGGAAACTGGTGCTGCGAGAGAGGATTGAACTCTCGACCTCTCCCTTACCAAGGGAGTGCTCTACCACTGAGCTACCGCAGCCGCTGATGGCGGGGCTTCTGCCATATCGAACCGGCAAGCGCAAGGCCAAGTGCAACGCTTCTGTGAAAGGCTTTGCCGGATGGCTTTTAATGACATGGCAGTGCCACAATGTTGGCTATCCCTGAACAGCAAGCTGGTGGGTCGCCGGCGGGATGGGGCGATGGACGACAAGACAATTCCAGTGAAAAAGGATGGTCCACCGAAAAGCAGCGCAACAATCCGCAAGGATCGGCTGGCCGAGCAATTGCGCGCCAATCTGCAGAAGCGCAAGGCGCAGTCGCGCTCGCGGCGGACCGGCGAGGCCGACCTGCGCCCGGACGGGCTCGCTGCATCGAAGAAAATACAAAAGGATTAACTCAAATAGGTCACTCTTGGCCTGGGGTGGGCGAAATCCTATTTCTTGAACCAGATTGGCCAATGGTCTAGACGGGCCGCTACTCAAACGATTGAACCGGCCCTTTTTTGGCCGAGAGGGACGTTCTTCCATGGATCGCATCAGAATTGTCGGGGGCAACAAGCTCTCCGGAAGCATTCCGATCTCGGGCGCGAAAAACGCGGCGCTGCCTTTGATGATCGCCTCGCTTTTGACCGACGACACGCTGACGCTGGAAAACGTGCCGCATCTGGCCGATGTCGAGCAGCTGATCCGCATCCTAGGCAACCACGGCGTCGATTATTCGGTCAATGGCCGCCGCGAGAAGCAGAATGAGGGCTATTCGCGCACCATCAACTTCTCCGCCCGCAACATCGTCGACACCACAGCGCCCTACGAGCTGGTGTCGAAGATGCGCGCCTCGTTCTGGGTGATCGGCCCGCTGCTGGCCCGCATGGGCGAAGCAAAAGTGTCGCTGCCGGGCGGTTGCGCCATCGGCACGCGGCCGGTCGATCTGTTCCTCGAGGGCCTCCAGGCGCTGGGCGCTGATATCGACGTCGACACCGGCTATGTCATCGCCAAGACCCGGAATGGCCGCCTTGTCGGCAACCGCTATATCTTCCCGAAGGTCTCGGTCGGCGCCACCCATGTGCTGATGATGGCCGCGGCACTCGCCAAGGGCGAGACGGTGCTGGAAAATGCCGCCTGCGAGCCCGAGATCGTCAATCTGGCCGAGTGCCTCAACGCCATGGGCGCGAAGATTTCCGGCGCCGGCACGCCAACCATTGCCATCGACGGCGTCGAATCGCTCTCCGGTGCGCGCGTGCGCGTCATTCCCGACCGCATCGAGACCGGCACCTATGCGATGGCCGTCGCCATGACCGGCGGCGACGTCGTGCTCGAAGGCGCGCGTGCGGACCTGCTGCAGACCGCACTGGACGTGATCGCCCAGACGGGTGCGGAGATCACGCCGACCAATTCCGGCATCCGGGTGAGGCGCAACGGCGCCGGCATTTCGCCGGTCGACGTGACGACAGCACCCTTCCCGGCCTTCCCGACCGATTTGCAGGCGCAGTTCATGGGCCTGATGACCATGGCCAAGGGTAAGTCGCGCATCACCGAGACGATCTTCGAGAACCGCTTCATGCATGTGCAGGAACTGGCGCGGCTCGGCGCTCACATCACGCTTTCGGGCCAGACGGCGATCGTCGACGGCGTGCCGAAGCTGAAGGGCGCGCCGGTCATGGCGACCGATCTTCGCGCCTCTGTCTCGCTGGTCATCGCCGGCCTGGCGGCGGAAGGCGAGACCACGGTCAACCGCGTCTACCACCTCGATCGCGGCTTCGAGCGGCTGGAAGAAAAGCTGTCCAACTGCGGCGCGGTGATCGAACGGATTTCGGCGTAGCCCGCGACCTCGGCTCCTCTCTAGCAGCGCAGGAGATTGGCGAAATCCTTCGCGGCAGCGTCCTTCTCCCCGTCACTATCCGGGGAGAAGTGCCCGGCAGGGCGATGAGGGGCAGCGCAGAGCTGCAGCTGTTGGTGCGGTTGCACCGATCGCCAAGACCGCCTAACAGAAGGCTGAACAATCAACCTTCAGGTGCGAAATCCGTATGACCGCCCTTAAGCTTATCGCGCTCGACGACCAGGATCTGAGCATCGTTTCGGCTCATGTCCAGGATGCCGTGCTGAAAGTCAGCGACCTCGAATTCCTCCCCGCGGCCAAGCGTTTCCTGCTGACCATGAACCGTTTCGTCTGGGAGGCAAAATCCGGCCTGTTTCGCCAGCATAATGAGCGACGGCAGGCCGTGCTGCATTTCGACCGCGTGCTCGGGGCCAAGACCAGCGGTATTGACCGCGACAAGCCTGCCGAAGTCCTGTCGCTGCTGGCGATCAGCTTCATCGAGATCAGCAAGCCGGCCGGCATCGTCGAGCTGATCTTCTCGGGCGGCGGTGCGATCATGCTCGATGTCGAGTGCATCGAGGCCCGTCTTGCCGACATCGGCGGCGCGTGGGAAGCCACCTCGCGCCCCATCCACAAGGCCTGAGCGTCCGATGGCCATCACGCTTCGTCAGTCCGATGCCGATTTCGAGCAACGTTTCGCCGCCTTCCTCACGACCAAGCGGGAGGTCTCCGCCGATGTCGATGCCGCGGTGCGCGACATCATCGCGCGCGTGCGCGCCGAGGGCGACGCGGCACTGATCGACTATACGCGGAAATTCGATCGCGCCGATTTGACCGGCCTCGGCATTGCCGTGTCTAAGGAAGACATCGCAACCGCCTACGAAACGGCCGACCCAAAGACGATCGAGGCGCTGGAGTTCGCGCGCGACCGCATCCGCTCGCATCATGAACGGCAGCGGCCGAAGGACGATCGTTATACGGATGCCGCCGGCGTCGAGCTCGGCTGGCGTTGGACGGCGATCGAGGCCGTCGGGCTCTATGTGCCGGGCGGTACGGCGAGCTATCCGAGCTCGGTGCTGATGAACGCCGTGCCGGCCAGAGTGGCCGGCGTCGAGCGCATCGTCATGGTCGTGCCGGCGCCGGGCGGCATCATCAATCCGCTGGTGCTGGTGGCAGCGGACATATCAGGCGTGTCCGAAATCTACCGCGTCGGCGGCGCGCAGGCGATCGCCGCCCTCGCCTATGGCACCGAGACAATCCGGCCGGTCGCCAAGATCGTCGGCCCGGGCAATGCCTATGTCGCGGCAGCCAAGCGCCAGGTTTTCGGCACCGTCGGCATCGACATGATCGCCGGGCCGTCGGAAGTGCTTGTCGTGGCCGACGGCAGCAACGATCCGAACTGGATCGCTGCCGACCTGCTGGCCCAGGCCGAACACGACGCTTCGGCACAGTCGATCCTGGTCACCGACGATCCGGCTTTCGGCATCGCGGTCGAACAGGCGGTCGAGCGCCAGTTGCAGAGCCTGCCACGCGCTGAAACGGCAGCGGCGAGCTGGCGCGATTTTGGTGCCGTGATCCAGGTGTCGACCATCGACGCCGCGCTGCCGCTGGTCGATCGCATCGCCGCCGAACATGTCGAACTGGCCATCGACGACGCCGAGGACTTCCTGTCGCGGATGCGCAATGCCGGTGCGGTCTTTCTCGGCCGCCACACGCCGGAAGCCATCGGCGACTATGTCGGCGGCTCCAACCATGTGCTGCCGACGGCGCGCTCGGCGCGTTTCTCGTCCGGCCTGTCCGTGCTCGATTTCGTCAAGCGCACGTCGATCCTCAAGCTTGGACCGGAGCAGTTGCGTATCTTGGCGCCGGCGGCGATTGCGCTGGCCAAGGCGGAGGGTCTTGACGCGCATGGACGCTCCGTCGCCATACGGTTGAACATGTAGGCGGCGATGTCTGGCCCCGATCAAACCCGCGCCAGGCTGATCGATGTCGAACTCGATGAATCGATCGGCCGGTCAACGCCGGATGTCGAGCATGAACGCGCGGTGGCGATCTTCGACCTGATCGAGGAGAACAGTTTCCAGCCCGTCAATGACAGCGGCGACGGCCCTTACCGGCTGAAACTGTCGCTGGCCGAGCAGCGCCTGGTGTTTGCCGTTGCGCGCGAGGATGGCACCGCCGTCGTCACCCATATCCTGTCGCTGACGCCGCTCCGGCGCATCGTCAAGGATTACTACATGATCTGCGAAAGCTACTACGACGCCATCCGTTCCTCGACGCCGAGCCATATCGAGGCGATCGACATGGGCCGCCGCGGCCTGCACAATGAAGGTTCGCAGACGTTGATGGACCGGCTGTCCGGCAAGATCGACATCGACTTCGACACGGCGCGCCGGCTGTTCACGCTGGTCTGCGTGCTGCACTGGCGGGGCTAGCCCTGTCGCCCGGCGCCCTGCCCCGTTCGATCCTGTTCCTGTGCGGCATGAATGCCGTGCGCTCGCCAATGGCGGAGCAGCTGGCGCGCCGGATGCTGCCCGCCACCGTCTTTGTCGCTTCGGCCGGCGTTCGCGCCGGCGAGCGCGATCCGTTCGTCGATGCGGTGCTGGCCGAAGAAGATCTCACGCTGGGCGAGCGCCACCCAAGGACGATGGACGATCTCGAGGACGACTATTTCGACCTCATCGTCACGCTGGCACCCGAAGCGCACCACGCCGCACTCGAACTCACCCGCTCGCTCGCCGTCGAGGTCGAATATTGGCCGACGCCGGACCCGACCGACGCCGGTGGCACGCGCGAACAGATCATGGCAGCGTACCGGGACGTCCGCGAGCGGCTGAAGGTGCGCATAGGCCGACGTTTCTTGCTTCCAGAGGCAAAAAACGCGACGGATTAAGCGTGTTCACAAGCGGACGATTATCATATAGGTTCCGCCGAAATTCCGGCCAGGGTGCTGGAACTACCATCCAAGCAAAGGTATCGAATGCCGAAGGAAGAAGTCCTCGAGTTTCCGGGTGTCGTGACGGAATTGTTGCCGAACGCGATGTTCCGGGTAAAGCTCGAAAACGAACACGAAATCATCGCCCATACGGCCGGCCGCATGCGCAAGAACCGCATCCGCGTGCTGACCGGCGACAAGGTTCTGGTCGAGATGACGCCATACGACCTGACCAAGGGCCGCATCACCTATCGTTTCAAGTAAGCAAAGCCCGACTGGTCCGCGATGAGCATTTTGCAGAAGCTGGTGCTTGCCTCGGGTTCGCCGCGCCGAATCGAGCTCTTGCAGCAGGCCGGCATCGAGCCGGACCGCGTGCTGCCGGCCGATATCGACGAAACGCCGCTGCGTGCCGAGCATCCGCGCTCGCTGGCCAAGCGGCTGTCGAAGGAAAAGGCCGAAAAGGCGTTTGCGTCACTGAAGACCGAAGCCGACTATGCGCCGGGTTTCGTGCTGGCCGCCGACACGGTGGTTGCCGTCGGGCGGCGCATCCTGCCCAAGGCAGAAACCCTCGACGACGCTGCCAACTGTCTCGGGCTGTTGTCGGGCCGTTCGCATCGGGTCTATTCCGGCATCTGCCTTATCACCCCGGGTGGCAAGCTGCGCCAGCGCCTGGTCGAGACGCGGGTGCGTTTCAAGCGGCTGCCGCGCGAAGAGATCGACGCCTATATCGCCTCGGGCGAATGGCGCGGCAAGGCGGGCGGCTACGCCGTCCAGGGCCTCGCCGGCGCCTTCGTCGTCAAGCTGGTCGGCTCCTACACCAACATCGTCGGGCTGCCGCTCTATGAGACCATCGCGCTGCTGAGCGGCGAAGGCTTCAAGGTGCATGGCGGCTGGCTGGCGGGAACCCGGCTGTGAATTCCGATCCCAAAGTAACGCCCTTGCGCCCAAAGCGCCCCTGCCCCGAATGCGGCAAGCCCTCGGCGCGCGACAGCTTTCCGTTCTGCTCGACGCGCTGCAAGGACATCGACCTCAACCGCTGGCTGAAGGGCGCCTATGTCATCAAGGCCCGCGATGACGAGGAAGAGACGGATCCCGACGCTCCGAAATGAGGTCGTCAGGCGGCCTCGGTCTTGCGCGCCACCCGCGCCCAGCCCGGCAGCCAGTCGCCGTGAGCGGCCAAGAGATCATCGACCAGTGACCAGATCTGGTCGAGATCGAGTTCGGCCGCGGTGTGCGGATCCATCATCGCCGCGTGGTAGATGTGCTCGCGGTTCTCGGTCATCAGAGCCCGCACCGTCAGTTCCTGCACGTTGATGTTGGTGCGGATCAGCGCAGTCAATTGCGGCGGCAGGTCGCCTATATAGGTCGGCTGGATGCCGGAGGCATCGACCAGGCACGGCACTTCGGCGGCGCAATCGCGGGGCAGCGAGGTGATGCAGCCATTGTTGCGGACATTGCCGTAGATCACCGACGGCTCGCCGGTCCAGACTGAATTCATGATCGAGGAGGCATATTCCCGGGACTGCTCTACCTCGATGCGATCGGCCGAGCGATAGGCTTCAGCCTGTCCCTTCCAGCGCTCGATCTGCTCGATGCAGCGCTTGGGATATTCATCCAGCGGGATGCCGTATTTCTCGATCAGGTCGGGGCGGCCCTCCTTGATGAAATAGGGCGTGTATTCGGCAAAGTGCTCCGAGCTCTCGGTGACGAAATAGCCGAGCCTGGTCAGCATCTCGTAGCGCACCTTGTTGGGACAGCGCGGGTTCCAGCCGGGCTTGGGCGCGCGGCCTTCGCGATAGGCGCGCACGAGATCTGGGTAGAGGTCGCGGTAGGAACCGTCCGGCTGGCGATGCTCGAACTTCAGATAAAACGCCATGTGGTTGATGCCGGCCGAGCGATAGCGGATCTCTTCGTAGGGAAGGTCGAGGTCTTCAGCCAGTTCCATTGCCGTGCCCTGCACCGAATGGCAGAGGCCGACCTGCCTGATCGCAGGGTATTTCTCTGCTATCGCCCAGGTGTTGATCGCCATCGGGTTGACATATTGCAGCATGATCGCCTGCGGGCAGACGGCGAGCATGTCTTCGCACACCTTCCACAGATGCGGCACGGTCCTTAAGCCCCGCATGATGCCGCCGACGCCGAGCGTGTCGGCGATCGTCTGGCGCAGGCCGTATTTCTTCGGCACCTCGAAGTCAGTGACGGTGCAGGGCTCGTAGCCGCCGATCTGGAAGGCGACGACGACGAAATCCGCGCCGGCCAGCGCCTTGCGCTGATCCGAATGGGTCTCGGTCTTCGCCTTGACGCCAAGCGTCGCGATCAGCTTGTTGACGACAATGGCGCTCTCTTCCAGCCGCTGCGGATTGATGTCCATCAGCGCGATCGTTGCGCCGGACAGCGACGGGCGCTGCAGCACGTCGCCGACAATGTTCTTCATGAACACCGTCGAGCCGGCGCCGATGAACGTGATCTTGGGATTTCTTGCCATGCTAACCTCCGGCATATGTTCAGGCCACATCGAAAGCGGCCCTGACGAGCCGTTCGGTGTAAGCGGTCTTGGGATTGGACAGGATGTCGTCGACGGGGCCCTGCTCGACGATCTTGCCGTTCTGCATGACGATCACGCGATGGCACAGCGCACGCACCACCTTGAGGTCGTGCGAGATGAAGAGGTAGCTGAGGCCGCGCTCGTCCTGCAGCTTGCGCAGGAGGTCGATGATCTGCGCCTGGACGGAGAGGTCCAGCGCCGATGTCGGCTCGTCGAGCAGGATGAATTCTGGTTCGAGCGCTATGGCGCGGGCGATCGCAATGCGTTGTCGCTGGCCGCCGGAGAATTCGTGCGGAAACCGCGACAGTATATCGCCCGGCATGCCGGCGCTGACCAGCGCGTCGCGCACCCGTTCGACCCGCTCGCGCCGCGTCGCCCCTATGCTGTTGACGATCAGCCCTTCCTCGATGATCTGGCCGATCGTCATGCGCGGGTTGAGCGAGGAGAACGGATCCTGGAAGACGATCTGCATGCGCGAGCGCAACGGCCGCATCTCGGCCCGCGACAGGCCGTGGATCGGCTTGCCGTCGAAACGGATCTCGCCGCGCTTGGCGTCGATCAACCGGAGCAGGGCCTGGCCGAAGGTGGTCTTGCCGGAGCCGGACTCGCCGACCAGCCCCAGCGTCTCATGACGACAGAGTTTCAGGCTGAGATCGTCGACGGCGACCAATTCGCGCCAGTCGGGTTTCAGAAAGGTGCCGTGGCGCAGCATGAATGAGACGCGCACGCCGCTGGCCTCGAGAATGGTGCCACAGCCCTCCGGCAGCGGCTTCGGCTGCCCGTGCGGCTCTGAAGCCAGCAGCCGCCTCGTATAGGGATGCCGCGGGTCGGCGAACAGCCGTTCGGTGACGTTGTGCTCGCACATTTCGCCATGCTGCATGACATAGACGTAGTCGGAGAACTGGCGCACCACGGTGAGATCGTGGGTGATCAGGATCACCGCCATGCGCAGCTCTTTCTGCAGGCTGCGGATCAGGTTCAGGATCTGCGCCTGGACGGTGACATCGAGCGCCGTGGTCGGCTCATCGGCGATCAGCACGTCGGGATTGTTGGCCAGCGCCATGGCGATCATCACCCGCTGGCGTTGCCCGCCCGAGAGCTGATGCGGGTATTGTCTGAGCCGCGCGGCAGGATCGGGAATCTGCACGTGCTGCAGAAGTTCGAGCGCTCGCGCCCAAGCCTGTTTGCGGCTGACCTTACGATGCACCCGGATCGCCTCGACGATCTGGCTGCCGATCGTATAGATCGGGTTGAGCGAACTCATCGGCTCCTGGAAGATCATCGAGATGCGGTTGCCGCGCAGCTTGCGCCGGGCGCTCTCGGGAAATTTCAGGATGTTTTGCCCGTCATAACAGACGCTCGAGCCGGGCGACACGGTGGCGCGCCGCGACAGCAGGCCCATGACGGTGCGCGCCGTCACCGACTTGCCCGAACCGGATTCGCCGACGATGGCGATCGTCTCGCCGCGATAGAGCTGGAACGAGATATCCTTGACCGCTTCGACGACGCCATGCTCGACCTTGAAGGCCACGGCGACGTTGCGGGCATCGATGATCGGCTGGTCCTGGCGTCCGTCATGGTCGTGACGGACGATCGGTGCGAAGGATTCGGCGAGCGCGACGGACATCTGTGCCACCTCAATAAGGGTCGACGGCGTCACGCAGGCCGTCGCCCAGCGCGTTGAAGGCAAAGACGGTGACCAGCACGAAACCGACCGGCGACAGGATCCAGGGATAGGTGCCGATGACGGAATAGGTCGCGGTGTCCTGCAGCATCAGGCCCCACGAGATCAGCGGCGGCTTGACGGCGAAGCCGAGGAAACCGAGGAAGGATTCGAGCAGCACCACGGTCGGGATCGCCAGCGTCACGGCGACGATCACATGGCTCATCACATTGGGGAAGATGTGCTGCATGATGATGCGCCGGTCGGTGGCGCCGACCGCCATGGCGGCGCGCACATACTCGATCCGCGCCAGCGCCAGCGTCTTGCCGCGCACTTCGCGCGACATCTGCGCCCAGCCCAAGGCCGACATGACGATGATGACGAAAGCGAGGAAGACGTTGGTGGGAGCGGTGACCGGGATCAGCGTCGTCAGCGCCAGATAGAGCGGCAGTTGCGGGAAGGCGAGCACCAGTTCGACGAAGCGCTGCATCCAGACATCGAACCTGCCGCCGAAATAGCCGGAAACCATGCCGACGGTGGTGCCGATGACGGTGATGATGAAGACGACCGTCAGGGCGATCATCAGCGAGACGCGCGAGCCGTGGATGGCGCGCGACAGCACGTCACGGCCGAACTTGTCGGTGCCCAGGAAATGCACCGGCTGGCCGTCCAGCGAGCCGAACAGATGCCGGTCCGCCGGCAGCAGCCCAAACAGCTTGTAGGGCGCGCCATGCACGAAGAAACCGAGCAGCCTAGGATGATCATAGTCGGGGCCGACGACGGGCTGGAAAGTGACCGGATCGAGGTCCGCCGAATCGGCCAGCGCATAGACCCTCGGCCGTGCGGTGAAACCGCCGTCTCTGTCATGGAAGCTTGGCACCTGCGGCGGAGCGAAGCCGACATCCGTGACCTTCGGGTCCATTGGCGCGATGAATTCGGCGAATACGGCCATCACCAGCAGCAGCACGACGAGCCAGAGCCCGGCCATGCCGGTCCAGGAGCGCTTCAGCCGGCGCCAGACAAGCGCGATGTAGCTTTCGTTGCCATGCGCCGGTTTGGCGACGATGGGCCCTTCGGCAGGCAGCGGTGGAGGGGATGGATCGCGCGCCAGCATCTCAACGCTCCCCGAACTGGCGCACGCGCGGATCGAGCAGCACGAGCAGCATGTCGGCGATGATGTTGCCGACGATGAGCGTCGCCGACAGGACCATCATGAAGGTGGCGGTGACATAGACGTCGCCGACAGCCATGGAGCCGACGATCGCCGGGCCGACGGTCGGCAGTGCGAAGATGATCGCCGTCTCGATCTCGCCGGTCAGCATATAGGGCAGCACCACGCCCTGATACATGATGAGCGGATGCAGCGCGTTGGGCACGGCGTGGCGCATGACGACGGCAGCACCCGTCAGCCCCTTGGCCCTTGCCGTCTCGACATATTGCGCGTTCAGCGTATCGAGCAGATTGCCGCGCATGACGCGCATATTGTAGGCGAGGCCGCCGAAAGTGGCGATCGCCACCACCGGCCAGACATGTTTGACGAGGTCGACGAATTTGGCCCACGACCACGGCGCACCACCATATTGCGGCGAGAAGAATGAGCCGATCTCAGACACGTTGAACTGGAAGACCAGGAGATAGACGATGATCAGCGCCATCAGGAAGCGCGGCACCGTCATGCCGAGGAAGGAGATGGCCGACAGTGTCGAGTCGATCCAGGTGTATTGCCTTGTCGCCGCCCATATGCCGAATGTGATGCCCAGCACCGAGGCCAGCAGATGGCAGACCAGCGCCAGAAGGAGCGTGCGCGGCAGGCGCTCTCCGACCACATCGGCGACCGGTTTGTTGTAGTACAGGCTGTAGCCGAAATCGCCGCGGGTGACGATGCCGACGATCCAGTTGAGATACTGCACGGGCAGCGGCTTATCGAGGCCATGCTCGATGCGATAGGCCTTTGCCTGCGCGTCGGCCTCGGCAAAGGAAGCTCCACCCTGGTTGATCGCCTGCGAGCGGATGTAGTCGGCATAGTCACCCGGCGGCGCCTGGATGATGGCAAAGGTGGCCAGGCTCAAGATGGCGAGGACCGGGATTGCCGACGCTATGCGCGTGAGCAGGAATCGCAGCATGGACGGTTCATTTCCTTGTCTCGCCGATCGCGCCCTTGGTTGCGTCCGGAGGTTGGTTTGTCCGGCCGCGCCAGCGGCGCGGCCGGAGGTCTCTCAGTCAGGGAGGTAAACCTAATTCATCAGCCCCTTCTCTCCGGGTTTGCCGGGCAGCTCATCGGGGAACAATTCATATTTCGCCTGCTTGTCTGCGGCGACAAATACCCGTTCGCGGATGATCGAATCCTCGGCCCAGTTGAACATGAAGATCGGCGTGCCCTGCGGAATGTTCGAGAATCGCTTGTTGACGATCAGCGCGCCGGGATATTCCGTCAGGCCGACATTGTAGACGTGCTCCGTCGAGATCTTCTGGAATTGTTTCATCAAGCTGGCGCGCTGGTCATTGTCCTGCGTGGAGACGAACTTGTTGACGATGTCGACGAGGTCCTTTTCGAACGGCATCACATCGACCTCGCCATTTTCCGGCGCACGATGGTCCCAGCTGGTGCGCGGGCCGACAGGGGCAAGCTGCACGGTGTTCTGCACCACCGAGGTCAGTTCCTGTTCGTTGCGCCGGACCAGCCAATCGAAGCGGCCGGAGTATTGCGAAGCGTCCCGCTGGGTGCCGTTGAGGCCGTTGAGCACGACCCGCAGCCCGAGCTTTTCCATCTGGGCGACGACGCCTTCGGCAAGGCTTTTGTCGGTCGTGTAGTCGTTGTTGACCAGCATCACGATCTCGACATTCTTGCCGCCGGCGGTGCCGGAAGGGAAATTCACGAAGCCGTCGCCGTCCGTATCCTTGAGGCCGGCCTTGGCGAGTTCAGCCTTGGCGCCATCGAGGTCGAAGGGGTAGTAGACCGTCGAATTGCGGTCGTAGAAGCTGGTTCCTGACGACAAGCCGCCGGGATAGATGGCGGTGAACGGCCCCTTGACCAGCGAGTCGCCGAGCGCCTTGCGGTCGAGCGCCATGGTGACGGCCTTGCGGAAATCCTCGTTGCGGTTCAGCTCGCGGATCGCCTGGCCGCGTTCGTCCGGATTGCCCCAGCCATTGGCGGAAAAATTAAAGCGCAGATTGTAGCCGATGAGCCGCGGGCCGAAAGCAAGACGGGCAGGCGCGTTCGCCTCCGCCGCACGCTTCAGCGAGGCGACGAAGTTTTCCGGCTGCTCCAGATTGGAAAAATCAGCCGCGCCGGCCACCGCCTGGACGTCGCGATCGGCCCAGGTCGACAGCTTGTAGTGCAGTTCGTTGAGATAGGGCAGTTGATTGCCCTTTTCGTCGACCTTCCAGTAATAGGGATTGCGGCGCATGACGATGATGTCGTCCGGCCGGTATTCGACCGGGACCCAGCCGCCCATCACCGGCATGTTCATGAATTCCGGCGGGAAGGCATTCTTGAACTGATCGTAGGTGTTCTTCGAATATTTCGGATGCTGCGGCTTCAGGATGTGCGCGGGACCAGGACAGAAGGTGCCGTAGGCCATGGCATACAGGTACTGCTTCGGGAAGGCGTCCTTGAAGGTCCATTCGACGGTGTAGTCGTCGATCTTCTTCAACGTCGTGCCGACGCCGAAGGTTTCCGGCGTGGCGCCGTTCAGCGGCGAGACGTTGGGATCGACGACCTCGTCGTCCCAGTAGAACATGACGTCGTCGGCATTGAACGGCACGCCGTCCGACCACTTCGCGCCTTCGATGAGGTGCATGGTCAGCTTGTGGCCATCGCTCGACCAATCCCAGCTCCTGGCCAGGTTCGGCAGCGGCTCGGTGTCCTTGGCCTCGACCTGGAACAGCGGGGCGGTGCGCGTCAGGCATTCGGAGAGGCCGATGTCGATGCCGCCCCAGCCTTGCGTCTGACCGGCGCCGTAGTTCCAGCCTTCCGGCCGCCCGCCGATGACGTGGCGCATCGTATCGCCATAGACGCCGATGCCGTCTTGCATATTGCCCGTTTTGAAGACCAGCGGCTCCTTCGGCAGCCTGTCTTTCACCGGCGGCAGCTTGCCGGTCTTGACGTATTTCTCGGTGACCCAGTCGGGCTCGTGATATTCGGGAAGCGCCTTGAACTCCAGAATGGAGTCGCGCGCGACATAATTGATCTTGCCTTCGGCGGGAAACGGTGTTGGCGCCGGCGGAACCGTCGGCTCGGAAGCGTAAGCACTGAGTGCCGAGACCGAGACGCTCAGCGCCAGTCCGGCAGCAAGGCCGATATTGCGTAAATTCCTCACTGTCTCTCTCCCTCTTGTTGGTCCGGAGCGTTTGCACCCGCTCCGCCTCTCCTCGAATTCAAACGGCTTCGTGGCAGTGGATCCGCCTCCCATGGATCCACCATCACCGCATGAATTTCCAGCCGGCCCGTTTCAGCCGGCCCGTTTCAGCCGGCTTGCTTCAGCGCGGCTTTTTCGGCGCGCAATTCCTCGATCGAGCGAACGCTGCGCCGTGCGGCGCCCGCCCACTCGCGGGTCTTCACCTTGGATGTCGACAGCCGCTCCCTGGCGGCCGGAACCGCATGGGCGTATTGCGGCAGCCAGGCTGCCTGGGCGACGACCATTTCGTCGACCATCTGCCAAACCTCCTCCGGCGTCGAAACCGCGCCGACCAACGGGTCATGCAGCACGGCGAGCTTCAGAAGATCGATGTCGCCCGATATCGCGGCATGCACCGACATGCGCTGGACGTTGATCGAAGCGATGCAGGTGGCGGCGCAAGCCTCCGGCAACGTGATGCTGGCGGCCATGTTGATGCCGAAACGGTCGACGAAGCCCGGCGACTCGATGATGGCATCGTGCGGCAGGTTGGTGATCACCCCATTGTTCTTGACGTTGAAGTGGCCGCGATAGACGCGGTTGGTCTCCAGCGCCTCCAATATGTGGCTGGCATGCTCGTTGGAGCGTTTCTCGCGGTCGATCGGCTTGGACGCCGCTTCGAGGAACTGCGGATATTCCGTCTCGAACCAGTTGCGGGTTTCGGTGGAGTAGCGGAGATAGCCGCCGGTCTCGCCGTGAATCCAGTCGGACATATCGATCCAGCGCGTGATCTCGTCGGGACGTTTGCGGTACCAGGGCAGATATTCGGAAAGATGACCGTTGCTTTCGGTCGAATAGACGCCGAAGCGCTTCAGGACGTCGATGCGCAGCTTCTCCTGCCTGGAATAGACCGGATGCGCCTCGAAAGCGGCCACCAGTTCATCCTTGCCAATGGGGCGGCCGTTGAGGCGCAGATCGATGAACCAGGTCTGGTGGTTGATGCCGGAACAGACATAGTCGAGCTCCTGCGTGGACTTCGCGCCAAGCACCTCGGCGATCTGCTCGGCGCCGTGCTGGACGCCGTGACAGAGCCCGACAGTGTCGACCTTGCCGTATTCGATCGCCGCCCAGGTGTTCATCGCCATCGGGTTGGCGTAGTTCAGGAATTTGACGTTCGTCTCGGCGACCTCGCGTATATCCTTGCAGAAATCCAGGATCACCGGAATGTTGCGCTGGCCATAGAGAATGCCGCCGGCACAGATCGTATCGCCGACGCACTGGTCGATGCCGTATTTCAAGGGAATGCGGATATCGTCGGCGTAGGCTTCGAGGCCGCCGACCCGCACGCAGCTGATGACGTAGCGAGCGCCTTCGAGCGCCTTGCGGCGGTCGGTGGTCGCCGTCACCCTGGTCGGCAACCTGTTCGCCTCGACGATCCTGTCGAGGATCGCCTTGATCATCTGAAGATTGTGCTCGCTGACGTCGGTCAGCGCGAATTCGATGTCCTTGAATTCGGGCACGCACAGGATGTCGGTGAACAATTTCTTGGTGAAGCCGACGCTGCCGGCACCGATGATAGCGATTTTGAAACTCATCAGCCGCACCTCATTCCATTTCGAATTGCAGGCAAGGAATGACAATGGGAGGCTGTAGCCACATGCCGCGACATGTATGCAGGACAAGCCGGAAACCGGCTCGCCAACCTCCCTGTCCGCTCCTTGACTGCGGATCTCTCTCGCTTTTCGATGGGGATTATGCGCTTATTCGCGAGCGCGACCAGAGAAGGATTATGCTTTCAGGGGTAATTTTGTGCTGCATGATTTGATAGAACACGGACAGTCCATGCGCACGATCTCGCTGCCGCGCGGCCGCCAGCGCCTGCACGCCATGCCGACGAGCACGGGCTACGAAGTGCGCGAGGACGAAATCTACGACTGGGACGGCCGCAAGCGCGGTCAGACACCGTTCACCGTGCTCCAGCACACGATCAGCGGGACTGGCCGGCTGCGCTACGAAAACCGCAACTACCGCTTGCAGAAGAACGACACATTGCTGGTGCTGGTGCCGCACAACCACCGCTACTGGCTGGCTGGAGATGAGCGCTGGGAATATTTCTGGATTTCGATGAACGGCGAGGAAGCGCTGCGCATCCACAAGTCGATCCTCAGCGTCTCGGGTCCTGTATTTCGGCTGCAGCCGGCGACAATCGATCATCTTGCCGATTGCAGCCTGCGCCTGATCAAAGGCGCCGCTTCGCCGGGTGCTGCTTCCGCGATAGCCTACGAGGCTGCGATGGCGCTCTATGACGATGTCTTCGGTTCCCATGCCTTCGCCGAAAAACTAAGCGCCATGCAGCCGGTCATCGATCACATCAACGCCAATCTCGACAAGCCGCTGCCGGTGGCGGACCTGGTCCAGATCAGCGGCCTCAGCCGAGCCCATTTCTCACGCTGTTTCGCCGAGAGCGAAGGCCTGCCTCCGGCCGAGTTCGTGCTGCAGCAGCGCCTGCAACGCGCGGCGAAGCTGCTGACCAAAGCGGATTTTTTGCCGGTGAAGGAAGTCGCCATCCTATGCGGCTTCGAGGAAGCGAACTATTTTTCAAAGGTCTTCCGCCGCTGCTACGGCATCACACCGAGCCAGTTCCGCACCACAGGCATGTACGCGAATTTGCGGACTCCGGCCAGGCGCGGCGTCAGGGCGTTCGATGACGAGGCCTGACGCCGCCACGGTTAAACAGGCGGCCAACTAGGCAGCGCGCAGGCTGCCGCCGTCCAGCCATTCGAGATCGGCTTGCGAAAGCGTGATGTCGAGAGCGCGCAGGCTGTCGTCCAGTTCATCCAACGTGCGTGGCCCGATCAGCGGGATGGAGGGGAAGGGCTGAGCGAGCACATAGGCCAGCGCAATATGGATCGGGCTCTTGCCCAGTCTCGCGGCAAGTTCGATCGCCCGGTCGCGGCGGCCGAAATTCCGCTCGGAGTACCAGACCCGCACCAGCTCCTCATTGTCTTGCTTGTCGCGACCCGCCCGATCGGTGAAGAAGCCGCGCCCTTGGCTCGACCAGGCGAAATTCGGCATCTGCCTGGATGTCAGCCAGGCCTTCCACGCGTCCGTGGAGGACGTGACGCAGCCAGCCCAGATCGGCTCCAGCATTTCGGCCAGCGAGAAATTGTTGGACAGCGCACCGGGCTTTTGCTTGCCGGTGCGTTCGGCGTAGGCAATTGCCTCATCCATGCGTTCCATCGTCCAGTTCGAACCGCCGAACGGGCCGCGGATGCGGCCGGCCTTGACCTCGCGATCCATCGCATCGACGAATTCGCCGACCGGCACATCCGGATTGTCGCGGTGCATGAAGTAGACATCGACATGATCGGTCTGCAGGCGTTCGAGCGTCTGGTCGAGCTGCTTGCCGATCACATCAGGATAGCACAGCGGCGAGTGCGCGCCCTTGGCGATGACCACCGATTGCGCGCGCACGCCACGGTTTTTCAACCATTCGCCAAGCAGCTTCTCGGTATAGCCGCCGCCATAGACATAGCCGGTATCGAAGAGATTGCCGCCGGCCTCGAAAAAGGCATCGAGCAGGATCGAACCTGAGGAAAACGTACGGAAATCCTCGAAGCCGAGCGCCACCACCGATGCCGGCTTCGACAGGCCAGGAATGGTGCGCTTGGCGACCGCCGTGCCGCCGGACAGCAGCGGCCGGCCGGAGATGGTGTTGGTGCGTTGCTCGGCCTTCTCGATCCCGTATTCGAGGCCGGCTGCCGCCCGCCATTTGTCCAGCACACGCAAGGTGCCGAGGCTTTCCGCCCACGCCATGCCCGGCCAGGCGAATTCTTGGCCGCCGGCGAGGATCGCCTCGCCGGCTGCGTCGACCTCGAAGGAATAGACATGGCGCTTCTCGTCGACGCTGATGGTCTGGCGCGTACCATCGGAGGCGATGACGTCTATCCGGCCGAGACCGACATCGCGGTTGCCGCCGGCGAACCAGAAGTCCGGCACTTCGATGCGGCCCTTAGTGCCCAGGATGCGCAGGACATTGTCCTGGCTGAGCGAGATGCTGCAGGAGACTTCAGCGACAATGCCACCGGGGAAATGCAGCAGCACGGAGGCCCATTCGTCGACGCCGGACTGGCCCAGATGGGCGGTGCCGACCACCTTGTCTGGCTCGCTGAAGGGCTTTCCGACGGCCGCACCGGCAATCAGCCGGACCATCGAGACGGGATAGCCGCCGACATCGAGAATACCGCCGCCGGCGAGATCGTTGGCATAGAGCCGGTGCTGCGGCATGAAGCCCGGCATGGCGAAACCGAAGCTCGACTTGATCATCCTGATCTCGCCGATGACGCCGGACCTGATCAGCTCCACCAGCTTCTTGGTCTGCGGGTGCAACCGGTACATGAAGGCTTCGCCGAGGAATGTGCCGGCCTTGCGCGCGGCATGCATCATGGCGTCGGCCTCGAAGGCGGTCAGCGCCAGCGGCTTTTCGCACAGCACATGCTTTCCGGCCTCGGCCGCCTTGATCGCCCATTGCGCATGGCCTGGATGCGGTATCGAAATGTAGACGGCGTCGATGTCGGGGTCGGCGAGCAGCGCGTCGTAGCCGTCGAGGATACGGGCACCGGGAAAACGCTCGGCAAGCCCCGGCTTGGCGGGATTGCGTGCGCCGATGGCGACCAGCTTGCCGGTGTCCGAAGCGGCCACGCCACCGGCAAAGGACTGGGCGATGCTGCCCGGGCCGAGAATGCCCCAGCGAATGGGCGTGGTTGCGGTCATTGTCATTCTCCTTGAAGGCTGGAAAGGGCTGGCGGTCAGCGCAGCCGCAGTCCTTTTTCGTCGAACAGGTAGGATTTGCGGATGGAAACGGTGATCTCGGACGTGTCAGGGACCTTTGCCGCGTCGCGCTGGATCACCACGTCGTCACCGTTGGCCGTTCTGGCATAGAGGAAACTTGTGCCGCCCAGGTGCTCGATCACGTCGATGGCAACCACAAGGTCGGCGTCGCCTTCTCCGGCATTGCCGAAATGTTCGGGCCGCACACCGACAATGACCTTGCTGCCGATTTTTGGGCTGCCTATTTCGGGCGCAGTGCCAGTCAGCGGTTGCGTGATGCGGGTCTTCTCCTGGCCCGCCAGTTCGACCACGACGCCAGGTGCATCGTGCCCGACAACCCGGCCTTTGATGAAATTCATCTTCGGCGAGCCGACAAAGCCGGCGACGAACTGATTGTCGGGGTTGTCGTAGAGATCGAGTGGCTGGCCGATCTGCTCGATATGGCCGGCGCGCATCACGACGATCCTGTCGGCGAGCGTCATCGCCTCGGTCTGGTCGTGGGTGACATAGATCATTGTCGTGCCCAGTTCCTTGTGAAGCCGGGAGATCTCGACGCGCATCTGGACGCGCAATTCGGCGTCCAGATTGGAGAGCGGCTCATCGAACAGGAACACCTGCGGTTCGCGCACGATGGCGCGGCCGATGGCGACGCGCTGGCGCTGGCCGCCTGAGAGTTTTTTCGGGCGTCTGTCCATCAATTCGCTGATGCGCAGGATCTCGGCCGCCCGCTTCACCCGCCGTTCGGTGTCGGCTTTTGGATTGCCGGTCATGCGCAGGCCGAAAGAGAGGTTCTGTTCGACGCTCATATGCGGATACAGCGCGTAGGACTGGAACACCATGGCGATGCCGCGGTCGGCCGCCTCGACATCATTGACCACCTTGCCGCCGATGGCGATCTCGCCGCCGCTGATGTCCTCGAGCCCGGCGATCATCCTGAGCAGCGTCGATTTTCCGCAGCCGGAGGGGCCGACGAAGACGACGAACTCGCCGTCCTTGATGTCCATGCTGGCGCCATGGACGACCTCGAAGACGCCGAAGCGCTTGACGACATTGGTGAGCGTGACCGTTGCCATGCTGCCCCTTACTTGACCGCGCCGGCGGCAATGCCGGCGATGAAATGGCGCTGCAGCAGCACGAAGACGACCAGCATCGGCACCGTCAGCATTACAGCGCCCGCCATGATGCCGCCCCATGACACCTTGGTGAGGCCGATCAGCGTGCCGAGCGCCACCGGCGCCGTCATCGAACCAGGCTGGCTGTTGATCAAAAGCGGCCACAGATAATTGTTCCAGGAGGCGAGGAACAGGATGATGGCGAGTGCGGCCAGCATCGGCCGCGCCAAAGGCAGCGCGACAAAGAGGAAGATGCGCCACTCCTTCACGCCCTCGACGCGCGCCGCATCGAAGAGGTCGTCCGGCATCATCGAAAAACTCTGCCGCATGAACAGCACGCCGAGCGAATTGAACAGCGGCGGAACGATCAGCGCCACCCAGGTGTTGGCGAGCTTGAAGTCGCGCGCCACCATGATGAACTGCGGGATCAGCACGACCGCATAGGGCAGCGTTATGGTGCCCAGTATGATGGCGACAACCGCGCCCTTGCCGAAGAACTGGTATCGGGCCAGCGCCCAGCCGGCCATCGACGTCAGCAGCACCGACAGGATGGTGTAGGTCACCGCCACCGAGACCGAAATGCCGATGGCGCCGACGAAGTTCGTGTCGCGCTGCAGATTGTTGAAATTGTCGATGAAATTGCCGTGCGGCAAAAGCTCGATGCCGGGGCTGAAGATGCCGTTGTCGGGCATGGTCGAGAACACCACCATCATCCACAGCGGAAACAGCCAGATCAGCGCCAGCGGCGTCAGGAACAGATGCAGAGCGATGCTGCGTCCCAGCCTGGCGGAGGAGCGCGAACTCATTTCGGTTCCCTCGTCAGCCACAGCTGCGCCAGCGTGATGGCGATCGCCAGCCCGGCCATGGTGTAGGCGACGGCCGAGGCGTAGCCGAAGTTGAGCGACCGAAAGCCCTGGCGGTAAAGCAGCAGGCCAAGCGTCTCCGTGCCGCCGCCCGGCCCACCGCGCTCGGTGATCAGGAACGGCTCGGTGAACAGCTGCATGGTGCCGATGATCGACAGCACGAGACAGAACACGATGACCGGCTTCAGCAGCGGCAGGGTGATGTAGAAGAACTGCTTGAGCTTGCTGACGCGGTCGAGCGTCGCCGCCTCGTAGACGTCTTCGGGAATGGACTGCATGCCGGCGAGCAGGATGATGGCGTTGTAACCGGCCCAGCGCCAGGTCACCGCGATCATGATCAGCGCCATCGCCGGCGTGACGTTGGAGAACCAGTCGATCTTGGGCAGGCCGACGCTGTTCAGGAGCTTGTTGATGATGCCGAAATCGAGGTTGAACATCAGCCGGAACACCGCCGAATAGGCAACCTCGCCGACCACGACCGGGGCGAAGAAGGCGAAGCGGTAGAGGCCACGCGCCTTCAAGAGCGGCGAGTTCAAAAGCACCGCCATGACGAGCGCCAGCGAGATCATCACCGGCACCTGGATGACCAGGATGAGCAGCGTGTTCTTCAGGGCGTTGAAGAAGGCCGGATCGCCGATCAACCGGCCCCAGTTGAAGCTCGGCGCGAACCGCCACGGCACGGTGCGCGTCGCCTGGAAGGAGATCATGAAGGAGCTGATGATCGGCCACACCCAGAAGATCGCGAAGATCAGCAGATAGGGCGTGAGGAAGCGATAGGCCGTGGCGTTACGATTGCGCATCTTGCTCCTCCTTCTACCGCTTGTTGTTTCACGCCGTCGCCTGGGTCTTCCCTTCTCCCCTTGTGGGAGAAGGTGTCGCCGAAGGCGACGGATGAGGGGTGTTCCAGGGAACGCAAACGTCTCACTCCGCTGGAGCACCCGTCATCCGTCTCGGCGCTATCGCGCCGATCCACCTTCTCCCACAAGGGGAGAAGGAGAAGCGGTGATCAAGATTTGACGGGCAGTCCGGTCGCCGCCGCGATCTGGCTTGCGGCATCGTCGAGCGCCGCCTTGGCGTCCGGATAGCCGCCGGTCAGATACTTGGTCTGCACGGCGCGGACGATGATTTCGGCGTCGCTCTGGAACTGCGTGCCGCGGCTCGGAACAACCTTCGGCAAGGTGCCGAGAATGTCCTTCCATACCGCCTGGCCCCCCCAGTAAGACAGGCCTTGTGCGACATAGGGATCGTCGAGTGCCGAGACCAGGGACGGTACCAGGCCGAACTCCTTCAGCATCGTGATCTGGCCTTCATTGGTTCCGAGCGTGTATTTCAGATAGGCGTAGGCAGCCTCCTTGTTCTTGGAAGCCGAGGTGATGGCCAGCGAGGACCCGCCGAGATTGGCGGCGCGCGGCCCGTCGGCGGTGAGGCTCGGCATCAGATAGACGCCCCATTTGCCGTTTTCGCCGGCAGATTCGGTGCGAATGGTGCCCTCATACCAGCCGCCATAGATCTGGGTGGCGACGGTGCCGGCGGTGTTGTTGGTGATCTTGGTGCCCCAGTCGGCCGACGAGATGATGCCGGCGTCCTTCATCTCCTTGACCTTGGTCATGGCATCGACGCATTTGGGCTGGTTGACCGTGATCGATTGTCCGTCCTCGGAGAAATAGGCGCAGCCCTGTTCGTTGGAGATCATGCGGAAGAATTCCGAGTCGCCGTTGAAATCGGCATTGGTCATCGAGACGCCAGGATTGGCGGACTGGATTTTCTTGCCGGCGGCGATGAAATCGTCCCAGGTCTTGATCGAAGCCGGATCGACGCCGGCCTTTTCGTAGAAGTCGCGGCGATAAAAGGCGGCCACCGGGCCGGAATCCCACGGCATCGCGTAGGCCTTGTCGCCCACTTCCAGCTCGGTGCGCTTGAAATCAGGGAATTTTTTCTGGTCGTCGGCTGTGTAACCGAGCGTATGCAGGTCGACGAAGCAGTCGGGGAACTGGCTCCAGTAATTCTCGGCCTCGCCGTTCTCGATGGTGACGACATCAGGCAGCCCGACGCCGCCGGCGGCGCAGCCGGCGATCGACTTGTCGTAAGTCGGCTGGTTGCCGAGATCCTGGACCGTGACCTTGACGTCGGGAAATTGCTTGTTGAAGCCGGCAATGGTCGCTTTCAGCGATGAAGCCGCGACATTCCAGCTCCAGATGGTGATTTCGCCGGATTGCGCGAAGGCCGGGGCTGAGCCCAGGGCAAGCGCGAGCGCGGCGCAGGTCATTGTGATGCGCATTGAAATCCTCCCATTTCATTTGCTCTCTCACTGTGAGCGTGGCTAGACTATGCACCGGGCAAGGCCTGTCGCCGTCAAAGGGAATATGAAATTGGCGGAAAGTAAGATGCCTGAACGGCCGTTCTACCAGCCTGGGGCCAGCAGCGTGGAAGGCCTGCCGCTGCTCCTGCAGATGTTTCACACCAATCCGTTGGTGATGCTCAAGCCGCATTGGCACGCCCAGGTCGAGGTTAATTTCATCGTGCGCGGCAGCGTGCATTACCGCATGAACGACCACGAGATTTCGCTTTCGGCCGGCGAGATGTGCCTGTTCTGGGGTGGCCTGCCGCACCAGATGGACGATTTGTCCGACGACGCCATCTATGCCGGAGCGCATCTGCCGCTGGTGCATTTCTTCCGGCTGCACCTGCCCACGGATATAAGGCATCGGCTGATGACGGGCGCAACACTGGTGACATCAGCCACCGACCAGTCCGACAACCATAATTTCGAGCGCTGGAACCGCTACGCCCGGTCCGGCGACCAGGCCAAGGCCGAACATGCCGTCAACGAATTGCTGCTGCGGCTGGAGCGAGTGCGGTTCGAGCCCTATCGGCTGGTATCCGCAACTCCGACCGACCAGGAAACAGGCAGCCCCTTTGACCAGCAATCGTCGCGGAATGTCGGACGCATGTGCGATTTCATCGCCGAAAACTTCCTCTATGACATCGATTGCGTGAACATCGCCGCGGCCGCCGACATCCATCCCAAATACGCCATGAGCCTGTTCAAGAAATCCACCGGCATGACGCTCAATGAGTATGTGAACCTGTTGCGGCTGAGCTATGCGCAGGCGCTTTTGATGCATCAGGACGCCAATGTGCTGCGTGTCGCCATGGATTCAGGTTTCGGCTCGCTCAGCGCCTTCAACAAGTCGTTCCGCAAGCTCGCCGGCATGTCGCCTTCCGATTTTCGCCGCGGCGTGACCGGCGCCAGATAGGCGATGGCGACTTGCGGGCGCCCAGTGCCGCGAGCATTGCTGCGCCTCGACCGCCGGCTAAAAGACATGTGACGGCGTTTCAGCCTGCAATAGCGGCACGGACAAGAATGGCGAAGGCCGGATAGTGCCATGCCGTGCGCGATTCCGGCCCGCAAGCGGCATGGAAACCGGGGCGCCGCACGGCATCGCTTTTCCTGCCTGAAATCGCCACCTAGGCGCTGGACAGGCCGAATTCCCGTGCTATAACCCACGCGCTTTCAAGGGGCGCCCACGGCGCCTCGATGAATCCCGGCCTGCGAGTTTTCGTTTGCCGGAACAGGCCCAGATAGCTCAGTTGGTAGAGCAGCGGACTGAAAATCCGCGTGTCGGTGGTTCGAATCCGCCTCTGGGCACCATCCCCTCTTTTCCCGACACTCCCTTTCGCCGAAGCTTCTACGCTTCTGTTTCGGCAATTGCATGAAATTGTTGAGGATTTTGGAGCGCAAGGCGCGGTTGGTCGGGTTTTGTGGAATTTCGGCGTAGTTGGTCCAACGAGGCAGAGGGCTGGTATTTTCGCTGGTATTGGAGATCCTGATGGTATCGATGAGCCAAATGGAGGTCCCGAAAATGGCCCTTTCCGACGTAAAATGCCGAAATGCCCGACCCGTTTCCAAGCTCGTGAAATTGACCGATGGTGGCGGGCTCCAGCTTTGGGTGCAGCCTACCGGATCTCGCCTATGGCGCCTCGCCTATCGTTTTGGCGGCAAGCAGAAGCTTCTGGCGTTGGGCAGCTATCCCCTCATCTCCCTCGCTGAGGCACGCGAGGCGCGCGATACCGCCAAACGTCTCCTCCTACGTGGCATCGACCCCGCACTGGAGCGTAAGTTGCAAAAGGCTTCGGCAGAGGACACCTTTCGATCAATCGCGGAGGATTATGTCGACAAGCTGAAGAAGGAGGGACGTGCCGACCGGACCATCACCAAGGTCAAATGGTTGCTCGACTTTGCCTATCCAGCGTTTGGGGACAAATGCGTTCGGGAGATCGATCCGGTTACAATTCTTGCCGCTCTCCGCAGCGTGGAGGATCGCGGTCGATACGAGTCGGCCAGGCGACTGCGCTCCACGATTGGCAGCGTGTTTCGATATGCAATCGCAACCGCACGCGCCGATCTAGATCCGACGGTCGCCCTCAGGGGCGCACTCGTCGGTCCGACGGTCACGCCGCGTGCCGCGGTTACCGATCCTATGGCCTTGGGAGGCTTGCTGAGGGCGATCAATGCCTTTGACGGACAGCCTACAACCCGAGCCGCCCTGAAGCTGATGGCCCTGCTGTTTCCCCGCCCCGGCGAGTTGCGTGCGGCCGGATGGGACGAGTTCGATTTCGAAAGCTCGGTGTGGAGCATCCCTGAAGGGCGCATGAAGATGAGACGGCCGCACCGCGTACCACTTTCCAGGCAGGCCGTCGGGGTCCTAACCTCACTTAGACGAATCTCTGGTGGTGGATCGCTGTTGTTTCCTAGTGTTCGATCGGGCTTGCGTCCGATTTCCGACAACACGCTTAACGCGGCCCTTCGCCGTATGGGGTACGGCAAGGAAGAAGCTACCGCGCACGGTTTTCGAGCAACCGCATCAACTCTGCTGAACGAATGCGGAAAGTGGCATCCGGACGCCATAGAGCGGCAGTTGGCCCATGTTGAGAACAACGACGTTCGTCGCGCCTACGCCCGGGCAGAGCACTGGGAAGAGCGCGTAAAGATGATGCAATGGTGGGCCGATTATCTGGAAGAACTTGCGAGCAAAAACGCGCGGGTGCAAATTGCCGGCGATCGGAGACCGCTAAAACTGGCCGACCTATGGTCTGGCGACCCATTGACCAGGGCGAAGAGTGATTGAAGCGCCATACCACTGCACTGAACCCTTGAGAGGGTGATTCCTCCCACCTTCGGGCGCATCAACACTGCCCAATTTCCAGTGGCGCCCAAGCATTCTGACCCGAATTCAGCCCGCATGGCGGGAGGTAAAAGTGAGCTTTGCGCCCTCTTACCGGTCATTTCGGACGGTCGGAACCTTCACCTGAAAGCGGACATACTCGCCACCTCCGCACAGGCTGAGTTGGAAAGAAAGTACCAGATTCCTGCCGGTTCCGGACGGGACGAGATTTATTCAACCGAGCAAGAATCTCCAGATCTTCCTTCTCAATACCCGAGAAGGCGAAATCAGCGATTGAATCGTTTAAATTGATATCGATCTTAGCTCCAAATCCTATCGTTAGTACATTGAAATAGCGATTGGCAGCTGCTAGGTGTCGGCGTAATTACTTGGAGCGTGTTTTCTCGAATCCTGTTGGTAGGCCATGAGCGGAAGGTCGCGCGTCGATACGACTAGTGCGGAAGATAAATCAATTGGTTTCGACTACCAGTACTATTATTTTCTAAATGAGCTGCTGAACCTAAAAATCGGCCAAGTTGTGGGCTTGGAGGTTTTAGATGACGTTCATATCGAGCGTCCAGACGGCACTAATCTACTTGTCCAGCTGAAGCACACAGTTCAGACGAGTGCACATGGCGCTCCTATCAACCTTACGACGTTGGACAGCGATCTTTGGAAATCGATTTCGAACTGGTGCAAATTGATCATCGACCCGGCGGATGGACGGGCGTCGGTGGATTCTCAGCTTGCATTTCTTAAAAAGACTAGCTTCCTGCTCGCATCCAACAAGTCAGAAAATGACAAAAATGCCTTTCTGATATCCATTGAAACCTTCAAGGCTAGCACCAAAAGTCATGCTGAGCTTGTCGCTGAGATCACGTTGCTCAAGGCGAAAAGCAAAGACCAGGTGATTCAAGGTTACATCGATGACGTGCTCTCACTCGACGCCGCCGTGTCAGAGAGCTTTTTTGAGCACCTGTCGTTCGCTTTGGGGAAGGACGAAATCATCAACCTATGCAGAGCGTCCATCGCCGAGAAGCAGATACACCAATCACGTATTGACGACGTTTTTCACGCCATCGACTCAGAGGTACGGCAAAATTCCTATGCCACCGTCAAGGCAGGGCAGAAAATCACGATCAGCTTTGACGAATTCACCCAGAAATACCGACGATATTTCGATAAAGCTCGGAGCGGCGGTCTGCTTTTCAGAAGATTTCCGCCTGTTTTGCCGGACAGTCTACTCGACCAGACGTTCATCAAGCAATTGGTGGATATCAATGACATCTCAGAGGATAACGTTGAGTTCCATACGAAGTTCACCACCAGGCGGTTGCACTTTCGCGATAATATGGAACGACTGATCCAAGACGGGGATATCACCCAATCCGATATTGACGATTTGGAGGAAGAGGCTTCCGTCATTTGGGAAGGCAAGTTCCTTCAGGCCTACTCAGCCCAACAGTCAACTGGTGATGAGGGCGCATCTGCCCGTGCGATTGTCGGAGATTTGCGGCAGAGAAAACTGACGCTTGCTTCGCAGGAGCTTCCGATACCCATGAGTCATGGCGGGTTCTACGATCTCTCTGATCGACCGGTGATTGGCTGGTTGAGCGACTGGAAAGACCGCTACAAGTGAAGTTCAGTTCATATTACAATAATCTCGGGATCAATGCGTTCGCGATCTCCTCTGTGCTGAAAGAGGCGGGATTTCTAACGATCCCCCAAATTGCGTTGATCTTGCCAGTTGTGGCGCATCGTCAGATGGTAACAAAGCTTGCCAACGGCCGATTCAGATTTGCAAGTTTTGAGCAGTATCTGATCGATAACATCGAATTCTTCTACAATTTTAATGAGCGATACCTTGCGTCGCTTACTCCGACCGTCAATGCCCTGCAATTTTTGTATGAGATGGGCGTGCTTCAATTGAAGGACGACGGTGCGGTGGTAGCGTCTGACTTACCCTTCGACGCATCAATGGGCAAACGCGCCGAGCGCGTTAAGCGCGCGTCATCAAACATAGCTGCCCTGATTTCTGGCAATGCTGAAATTTTCTACCTCAATGCGAGGATCGAGCTATGAAATTCTACATCGAAAGCCTGTACCTGTGGCTCAATACCGAACAAAGAAGGTCCGTTACGTTCTTGCCGAACAAGGTGAATGTGATCACCGGAGACAGCCACACTGGTAAAACCGCCATCCTGGATATCGTAGATTATTGCATGTTCGCGAGCAAGCATCGTATTTCTGAGAGCATTATCAACGAAAATGTCGCCTGGTACGGACTGCGTATTCATGTGAACGATAAGGTCTATACGCTGGCGAGACGCGCACCGGCAGGAAAGACCACATCGTCTGATTACTACTTCTCGTCAATAGGGGAGGTGCCGGACTCCGTGCCCATACCGAATATCAGCGAAAGCGTCTTGAAGAAGCAATTGAGCGCTGACTTCGGCATCGACCAAGACGTCAAAATTCCTTTTGGCGGGAGAACGTTGCAAACCGGCTCTAGGGTGTCGCTGCGATACTTCCTGCTCTTCAACACGATCTCTCAAGATATAATCACGCATAGCGATCAGTTTTTCGACAAGCAGAACGAGCCTCGTTACCAAGAGGCCTTACCGCGCATATTCGACATTGCTGTGGGGATCGACACGGTCGAGAACATACTGAAGCGAGAGAAGCGGACGGAGTTGGAGCGAAGCCTCGCCCGCCTTGAAAAACTGACCGCGAAAACGCAGGAAAAGCGCGATCAGTTTAACGCCCAATTGGCTGAAACCGTCGCGCGGGCGAAGGGGTATGGACTAGTCGCCGACAATACAGACGCGGATGCTTCAGTCACCGCGCTGAAGCGAATGGTGACGGAGCGGGAGAGTGGCCCCGATCTGTATGTGTCCGCGCAGTATGAGGAGATTTCTTCGCAGCTATACCGAGTTTCTCGAAAGATCAGGGGGCTTCGCAAATTCGCTTCGGAGTATGGAAATCATAAGGTGACCCTCAAGGAGACAGCGGATAGCCTCCAGCCCGTTGAATATCTGATGAGGAACTACGAGGAGACGGTTCGGACATCCGTATTCGACGACATCCTCAGGAACCTTTCCGAGGGTCTACAGCAGATTAAAGACGCTACTGCGAGAAAGACGCCGTTGGACAGCAACATCTCCGAAATTATCAAGGCATTGGAATCTCAGCGCGAGAAGCTCGAAAAAGACCTTCAAGCCCTTCCCGCCGAGATGGAGAGCTTCGAGACCGATAAAGATAAGTATATCTTCATCGGCGAAACGAAGGCCAAGCTTGAGTTGTACGGCGATCTAGAGTCAGAAAAGGTTACAGACAACAGCGAGTTGATCGCAAACCTGACAGCTGAAATCGAAGACCTCGCTGTGTCACCTGTCAACGATCGGCAAGAGCTGTTCACCAGCGCCCTTGATGAAGCAATCCAGGATTATATTTCTCTAACGAAGGCAGCGCTGGGGAACTATGGCGAATATCGTTCCGCCTTCAATTATTCGGAAAAGAAGCTTCATCTGCGCAAGCCCAGAACAGCATCGACCGAGAACGTGGGCAGCAGTTCCAACCACATGTTCCTTCACCTGTTTCTGTTCCTTGGCCTGCATGAACTAGTTATGCGGAACGACGGCATTCACGTGGCACCGTTCCTGATTATTGATCAGTTCTCGAGGCCTTACTGGGGCGAGGATGATCGGAAGGATGGGGAGGGCGAGAAGGACGTCGACCAAAGCGATGTCGCAAAGGTCAAGTTGGCACTGGAGCTTTTGGACCAGTTCATCTCCACCGCAAATGAAATGGGAAAAGAGTTCCAGATGATCGTCTTCGAGCACATAAATCCGCGATATTGGGACGGGCTCAAGAACGTGCACCTAGTTGAAATTTTCCGAGATGGAAACGCCCTGATCCCGGTTTCCAGGGCGGACTAGGGCGTATCGGGCGCGAACGCCTGCAAATGTCCGCAATTGATCTGAAATATCAGCAAGCCTATTCTGGTGGCCGTTTTTGGTGAGACCAGCGCTGCCGTCGACCGTAGGGAGGTCGGGAGCGGTATGGCTGCTAGCCCATGATCGCTCGCCAGAACCAATCAGTCCGCTCCCGGCCCCGAACGCGACGTCCCGAGTAGTGGGTCGTTGATCGCCAGCTCAGCGAAAACCCTCCGCCGACTTGCCTATGGATTGCGCTCCTGCCGGAATGCACCCCGTTCACACGTTGCTGCCAATTTACGCCGAACGAACTAGTCAGGCCGGTTCCGCTTGACGAGGGTTTTCTTATTTTAGCCCAACACGATCTCCTCGCTACGAATTGGCAACTAGGATGTGGCTTTTGCGCTTCGATACCAACTCGCCTGGATTGCCAGGACCGAGGCAGCGTCCATGAAGAGTGACGCAATCTCGTATGCCCCACGAGGGCTATCTCGTGAGGAAGCGGCTCGTTACATCGGTGTCGGATCGACGCTTTTTGACGAGATGGTCGCCGATGGTCGGATGCCCCAGCCCAAGCGCATCAACAGCCGCGCTGTCTGGGATCGTGTCGCACTGGATATTGCTTTCACCTCGTTGCCGGACAAAGATACCGGCCTTCAAGAGCTGTTGGAACGAAGCAAACGGGACGTTGAAAAACGATAATACGCTTGTTGCGTATACGCTGTAGACGTAGTACGCTGATAGCTCGTGCGGAAGGGATGACGTGAACGAGAATGAGAAACTTGCGCAAGAAGTCAAAGCCTGGCGGGCAAAGGGGGGGGTCACTGCCGAAGCCGCGGCCAAGGCGCTGGGAATACCAAAGCGCACCTTTGAAGGCATAGAGCAAGGCAGAGGGTTCCCCTACCCTCTGCTCCTGCGCGTTGCAATCGAAAGCAAAACCCTTTCGCTGCAAGCGATGCTGGAGAACTCCCCGCGAGCTGATCACCGGCGGAGAAAGTCTGGAAGGAACGTTGATGGCTAGGCCCTTTAAGGATGCGCGCTATCCTGGGATCTCTTCGCGTATCAAGAATGGCAAGCTAACTTACCGCTACCGTGCAAAAGGCATGCCTGAAATCCAACTTCCCGGTAAGCCAGGAGATCCCGAGTTCGAGGTGGCTTACGAGAATGCCACGCAGGGCCAACATAAGAATGCTGTTATTATCGATTTGCCCGGTCGGGCACTGCCAAAAACATTTGGCCATGCCGCGCGTCGACTTGAGACCACGATGGAGTGGCTGGATTTTGATGAAGCAACGCAGCGGAAGAATGCGCGACTGATCGAGCGCTTTCTCAGCCTGAAGGTCGATCCTGCCTATCCGCTGACGTGGCGCGAAACGCCAGTCGAACACCTCGACGCGGATCGGCTTCGCGCCATAATTGAAGGCATCTTCAGAACAAACCGTACGGTCGCCAAACACATGTTGGTGGCCATAAAGAAGCTTGTATGGGTCGCGACCGACATCGAAAAATGGATAAAGCCGCAGGACGATCCCTCGTTGTCCATCCGCGTGCGAGTGCCCAAATCGACCAAGAACCCGGCCTGGCCGATCGCGATGCGCGAAACGTTCGAGGAGCGACACCCCGTCGGGACAGCCGCACGCACCTGCTACGCACTCGGCTTCTGGCTTGGAAATCGTCGCGGCGATATCGCTGCGCTTGCGTGGGATGATCTTCTAACCGAAGAGATTGAACTGTTCGATGGCTCGCTGGTGCTAATCGAGGCCTTTGATTTCCGACAGAAGAAGAACCGCAACCGCCACGGCGGGCGCGAGATGTTCATCCCAGTCGTAGACAAGCTGGCGGCAGCGCTGGATCCGCTTGACCGCTCGAAGGGGGGAACCGTCTTGAAGAACGGCTATGGCAACCCGTTTTCAGAAAAGAGCCTGTCGGGCATGATGCAGCACTGGACGCGGCAGGCGGGAATTCCTAGCGGCTACACGCTCCATGGCCTGCGCCGCACCTTCGGCACTTACCTCGCTGAATGCAACATCCAAGCGCGGGCCATAATGGAGGCTATGGGCCATTCCTCCATGGCGGTAACGGATGACTACGTGCGCGAGGCCAACAAGAAGCGGATCGCAGTTGATATTGCCCGTGCCATCAACGAGCGCGAGGCCAAACGCGACGCGATGAAGCGGCGAGCAAACCTGCGCATCGTCAGATAATCAAATTGAGTCGGAACAAACCGGGACCGTGGTCTTTGCTTTGGGCCCATAATGGGCCCAAAACGTTTTGGGCCCAGGGCGATTTTTGTCAACAAAATCAACGGTTATGGTGGGCCCGGAGGGACTCGAACCCCCAACCAAGCGGTTATGAGCCGCCGGCTCTAACCATTGAGCTACAGGCCCCACGCGGGCTGGATTAATGTTTTTCGCATCGCGGCACAAGGCTTTCCCGACGGGCTTCCCCAGATCGCCCAAATCAACCCATAATCGCGCTCTACGCGACGTCTGCGACTTGATCGCAGACCAAGGAGATTTTCATGACCAGACATCTTTTGCCTCTCGCGCTCGCCGCTGCAATCGCTTTTCCGGCGATGGCTGGAGCCACCGATCTGCCGACGCCGCCCCGCATCATCGTGTCGGGCGAAGGCGAAGCAACCGTGGCCCCCGATCTGGCGGTCCTGACGCTGAGCGTCATGCGCGAGGCCAAGACCGCGCGCGCCGCGCTCGACGCCAACAATGACGCCATGGCCGCCGTGATCGCGGCGATGAAGTCCGCCGGCATCAAGGACCGGGACCTGCAGACCGCCGGCATCCAGATCAACCCGCGCTACAACTACACCAACAAGCCGGACGGCAGCCAGGAAGCCGAACTCGTCGCCTATCAGGTGACCAACACGCTTTCGGTGCGGGTGCGCGATGTCGACAAGACCGGCGAGATCCTCGACAAGGCGGTGTCGCTCGGCGTCAACCAGGGTGGCGGCATCGCCTTCACCAATGACAACCCGGCAGCCACGGTCACCGAGGCGCGCAAGAAGGCGGTCGCCAACGCCATGGCCAAGGCCAAGACGCTGGCCGAGGCCGCAGGCGCCAGCCTCGGCCGGGTGCTCGAGATATCAGATCAGAACATTGCGCCGGCGCCGATGCCGATCAACGCCAAGGCCTTCGATGCCGCGGCGGGTGGCGCGGCTCCCGTGCAGGCCGGCGAGAATTCCTACAATGTCCAGGTGACCGTCACCTTCGAACTGAAGTAAGCGGCTCTGAGGATCCGTGGCTGGTCTTGTCCAGCCACCGATGCATCACCAGCCAATAGCACGCATGAAAAACCCCGCGGGATTGCTCCCGCGGGGTTTTTTCGAGCCACACCCTTCAAACGGAAAGGGGCTCCGCTAGTCCCAGCTGATCTTGCTAAAGATCATGCTGCCAGGCTGCCCCTCAAAGAGGGTCGGCCTTAATTGTCGAACCTCAGCGATAGATAACCGGGCAGCCGCGCTCGTTGGCGAACACCACCACGACACGGTCGCCGTCCTGACGGCCCGCCACCTTCACCGTGCGCCGGTTGACGTCGACGATGCGGACCCGGTGGAGGCCCATGCGTTCGGCCTTGTCGAGGGCGCGGTCCGGCGAACAGCCACGGCGCCAGTCGCCGCGGCGTTCATCACGGCGATGGCGATAACCGTCGTCACCGGTATAGACGCCGAAACGCGGGTCGTTGTTGTTGCCGAAGCCGAGATAGAGGCTGTCGGCGTGGGCGGGAACGGCCGCCAGCGTGCCGAGACCGACCAGGGCCGAAAGGGCTGCCGTCTTGATCGTGTTGAACATCGTCTTCTCTCCTTTTTGCGGGCCTTCGCCCGTCCTCGTGAACCGATGGGGGGAGAATGCGCTTGCCTGTCTGAACTCTTTACGAACCTGCCGTTCATCTCCGGTTCATATGGCGGGAAAAAGGAAGTTCCGGCCATTCGCCACCGTCCCCAGCCTTGGTGAAGGCCGGAATGCCTGACTCGGCGCCCTATTCCGAGCCCGCGGATTGGCCGGAAGTCGTGGAACGTAAGGCTGTTGCTCGCCGCCGCTGGTCCTACGGCTCCTCGTCCAGCACATAGTCAAAATAGTCTTCCGGCTCGGCAAGATCGGTTTCACTCGCCTTGACCCGGCCGCGCATCGAGATGCCGGCTTCATGCACGGTCTCGGCGCTGCCAGACACCAGCCGGTGCCACCAGTAGAGGTCGCGGCCCTCGGCAACCAGCCGATAGGCACAGGTACTGGGCAGCCAACTGATGGTTCGCACATTCTGCGGCGTCAGCCCGACGCAGTCGGGAACGCGCGCCAGCCGGTTGGCGTAGTCCGAACAGCGGCAGGTCTCGGCGTCGAACAGCCGACAGCCGACGCTGGTCCAGTAGATCTCGCCGGTGTCCTCGTCCTCAAGCTTTGACAGGCAGCATTTACCGCAGCCGTCGCACAGCGATTCCCACTCGGCCGGGCTCATCGCCTCCAGCGCCTTGGTTTTCCAGAATGGCGTTTCCATTTCCCGGATGTGGCCCCGGCCGCGGGCAAGGTCAAGCGCGGCAATGGTCGCAATTGCGGCTATCGCCAGGTGAATGACATGAAGTTGCCTTCAAAAGGTCGGTCAATCGCCCCGTACGGCCTCTATCCGTGCCAGACTGGAACCAATCGGCACAAGATCGGTTTCGGCAAGGATGGGACCCCACAAGGAGAATTTCGATGAAACGCCAACCACGGATTCTGGCAGGCACCGCACTTGGCCTGTTGATGGCATCCGCGCCGTTGGGCGCGTTCCCGCTTCAGGGAAGTGTCGCGTCCGGTCTTGCCCAGCGCACGGCAACCCCATTCATCCTGGCGCAAGCAGCATGCGCCGAGGGCGAATCGGCCGAGGCCTGCGCGCAGAAGCAGCAGGCGGAACCCGAACAGAAACACGAGCGCAGGAAGGCCGAGCCTGAACAGCAGGCCGCGCCTGCCCAGAGCGAGCAGCCCGCCGAGGAGCAGCAGCCACGCCGGAAGAAGCGCGACCAGCAGCAGCAGGCCGAGCAGGCGCCCGCCGAACAGGCCGCTCCCGCCGAAGAACAGCAGCCGCGCAGGAAGAAGCGTGACCAGCAGCAGCAGACCGAGCAGGCGCCGGCCGAACAGGCAGCACCCGCAGAGGAACAGCAGCCGCGCAGGAAGAAGCGTGACCAGCAGCAGCAGACCGAGCAGGCGCCGGCCGAACAGGCAGCACCCGCAGAGGAACAGCAGCCGCGCAGGAAGAAGCGTGACCAGCAGCAGCAGACCGAGCAGGCGCCGGCCGAACAGGCAGCACCCGCAGAGGAACAGCAGCCGCGCAGAAAGAAGCGTGACCAGCAGCAGCAGACCGAGCAGGCGCCGGCCGAACAGGCAGCACCCGCAGGGGAACAGCAGCCGCGCAGGAAGAAGCGTGATCAGCAGCAGCAGACCGAGCAGACGCCGGCCGAACAGGTCGCGCCGGCCAACGACAATCAGCCCGGCGAGCAGGCCCAGCCGCGCAAGAAGAACAGGCAGGATCAGCAAGCCCAACCTGAAGTCGCCCCGACGCCGAAGGAAGCTCCCGCTGGAGAGGCGACGGCCCCTGCCGGCGAGCAGCCGGCGGCCCAAGGCGAGCAGCCCCAGGACACGACGAAGAAGCACGGCAGGAAACCTGTTGGCGAGCAGCCGGCGACGGCCGAACAACCCACCACCGGCGAACAACCGGCCAATGGTCAGACGGCAGCACCGGCACAGGGCGAAAACCCGGTGCAAGGCGAAGCACCGGCCGATCCAAACGCCGCTCCCATCCTGGACAGCCAGAAGGACGTCGAGCGCAGGGGCGGCGGCCGCAAACGTGGCGACAAGAATGCTCAGCAGGATGGCGAGCAGCAGAATGGCGGGCAAAATGCCCAGCAAGGTGGCGATCAGGGCCGCAAGCCGGTGGCTGCTCCCGTCGACCAGGGTCCGCCGCCCACCGACGACAGGGCCGCACAGCAGGAGATCAAGCCCGAGAAGATCGTCCCGGTGACCGAGGAGAAGGGCACGCGCGTAGAGCGTGCGCCCGATGAGATCGCCCGCGATCGTCGGCGTCCGAAAGGCGTCGACGTCGTCAGGAAACTCGGCGATCGCGTCATCCTGCAGTTCAACAACCAGACATTTGTCCAGAGCAATGATGCCCCGCGCGTCACCCGCGGTGCCAAAGAAGTCTACTATGAGGATCTGTCGGGCGATCGCACCCGGGAAATCGTCGAGCGCGACAACGGTGTCCGGATCGTCACCATCCGCAACCGCTATGGCGACGTTATCCAGCGTTCGCGCATTGCGCCGGATGGACGCGAATATGTGCTGAGCTATGTCGACGAGCGGCACTATGAGGATGACAGCGACTGGCGTGATCCCGGCGACGACCTGCCGCCGATGCGGCTGACCATCCCGCGCCGGGAATACATCCTCGATTCCGAGGACGTCGAGAGCCCCGATGACTACTACGAGTTCCTCGAACAGCCCCCGGTCGAGAAGGTCCAGCGCCTCTATTCGATCGACGAGGTCAAGCGTTCGGCCCGCGTGCGCGACATCGCACGTCGCGTCGATCTCGACACGCTCAACTTCGAATTCGGTTCGGCCTCCATCTCCGACACCGAGGTGCAGAAGCTCGAGGGCGTAGCGACGGCCATGGAGAAGCTGTTGAAGAAGAACCCGGCCGAGACCTTCCTGATCGAAGGTCACACCGACGCGGTCGGCACACCGGAGGCTAACCTCGCTCTTTCCGATCGCCGTGCGGAAGCGGTGGCGGAGGCTCTGACCAATGCCTTCGGCATCCCGCCGGAAAACCTGACGACACAGGGCTATGGCGAGGAGTATCTGAAGGTCAACACGGCGGCGCCCAACCGCGAGAACCGCCGCGTCGCCATCCGCCGCATCACCTCGCTGGTGGCACCGGTCGCCAGCAACAATTAGGTCATGATTTCAAAATCATGACCCGGTTTGTGGAATCGGCAAGAGAAGCATCCACCCCCGGCACAACCGGGGGTGGATGGATGTGTCGGGTTCAACAAGAATTGTACGGGCATTAGATACGGCTCATTGAATCGCGAGCGCAGCCACCCCAGATTCGGTGCTGGGCGTTCCCTGCCCCGTCCCGACTCCAGCGGGACGCATTGAGCCCCGCCGGACCTTGTTCGGCGGGGTTTTTTGTCTTGCAAACGGTGGCGGCCTCGTCGAATACGGCCATTGCTGAGAGATCAACCCGCCGGAATCATCCCATGAAGCGTCTCGAACTCGCCATCGAATCGATCATTCTCGCTTCACGCTGGCTGCTCGTCGTTTTCTATATAGGCCTGGCCCTGGCATTGGCCGTCTATGCGCTGTCCTTCGGCAAGAAGCTCTATGAGTTCATTAGCCTGGCGTTCACGCTCGGTGACACCGACACCATCCTGAAGATGCTCGGCCTGATCGATGCCGCGCTGGTTGCCTCGCTGGTGGTGATGGTCATCATCTCGGGCTACGAGAATTTCGTCAGCCGCTTCGACGACCAGGACGGCGGTGTGCACTGGCTGGGCACCATCGATGTCGGTTCGCTGAAGGTCAAGGTTGCCTCGACCATCGTCGCCATCTCGTCGATCCACCTCTTGCAGGTGTTCTTGAACTCATCGTCCTACACGACCGACCAGTTGATGTGGCTGACCATCATCCATCTCGCCTTCGTCGTCTCGGCGCTCATGCTCGCCTATATCGACCGGCTGATGGGCCTGAGCAAAGGCAAGAAGGACGAGGCGTGAGCCTGCGCCTGCCGGACGTTGAATCAATCCCGCAGGAACGATGCCCTACCGCCTTGTTCGAGCAGGGCTTTCCCACGACTCTGCTGGTGGCGAAGGTCTTGGCTCGACGCCCGTCGCGTCAAAACGAACAGCTCTAGTAAATATTCCTGATCTTGCTGTCCGTGCGGGCAAACACCTCGTCGGGGACAAAAAAGTCGCCGGCCAGCGGCCCGGTCGCATCAGGCGCATAGATCGAGAAATCGCTGACGCCCTCGGCGCGCAGCACCTCTTCGTCGATGTAGAAGTTGCCGGTCGCTTCGCGCGCTGGCCGCATGAAGATGGCATGCGCAGCATCGGCCATGATGTCGGGCAAACGGCTCATTGCCGCCACCGTCGCGCCGCCCAGCAGATTGCGCACGGCTGCCGTGTCGATGGTCGAAATCGGCCACAGTGAATTGACGGCGATGCCGTCCTTGGCGAACTCGGCGCTCATGCCCAGCGTGCACATCGACATGCCGAACTTGGCCATCGTGTAGGCGACATGGTTCTTGAACCACTTGGCCTTCATGTCGAGCGGCGGTGCCAGATTCAGGATGTGAGGATTGCTGGCCAACTTCAGGTGCGGAATGCACATTTTGGACACCAGGAAGGTGCCGCGTGTGTTGATCTGATGCATCAGGTCGTAGCGCTTCATGTCGGTTTCCAGCGTGCCGGTGAGCTGGATGGCGCTGGCATTGTTGACGCAGATATCGATGCCGCCGAACTTTTCCACGGTCCTGGCGACCGCCTCGGCCACCTGTGCCTCTTCACGGATGTCGCACAGCACGGGCAGCGCCTTGCCGCCGGCCTGCTCGATCTCTTCTGCCGCGCTATAGATTGTGCCGGGCAGCTTCGGATGCGGTTCGGCGGTTTTGGCCGCGATCGTCACATTGGCGCCGTCGCGCGCCGCGCGCAGCGCGATCGCCAGCCCGATGCCGCGCGATCCGCCGGAGATGAACAGCGTCTTTCCCTTGAGCGACATTTCCTTGCGCCTCCCTTGCAACACGTCAGGCGCGAAGCTTTGCGCGGCGGGCGACCACAGCGCAAGACCCGACACGCCGGACACCGCGTTACGCAGCGTAGGGTTTATGACTAAACCAGCACCAGGCCCTGCCGCATCGCAGTGGCAATCGCGTCGGTGCGGTTGGCGGCACCGAGCTTGATCAGGATTGCGGCGACATGGAACTTCGCGGTGTGCACGGAAATGTTCAGCCGCCGCGCGATCACCTTGTTGGGTGCGCCCTCGGCCAGCAGCGCCAGCACTTCCGCCTCGCGCGGCGACAGCGAAGGACGGACGGCATGCTCGTCGGAGGCTTCATCTTCGAACGGCTCGCCATCGCCAGTATGGAAATCCTCATGGCGTCCGGTTCTGCGCTCGCCCGATACCCGATAGCCGGCCGCCGCCAGCCGCGCCGCCGCAGCGATCAACAAATCGTCCGCGCCCGTTTGGAGGACGGCCAACACCTCGCCCGCGGGCCGTTCGCCAGCGCGTCCCGATAGCAGAACCCGGGGAATGGCGGCCGGCACGGCACCGCCGCTGCTGTCGTCAACGATGGCGACGTCAGCCCTGCCGGCCACCACCGGCAGCAGGTCATCGCTCGCGGCCAGCGAGGCCGCCAGGCGCTCGGCGCGCGACGCATCGCCAAGCGCAATCAGCACCGCCAGCCGCCGCGAGACGGCACCGTCATGCATGATCCGGTCGCTGGTGAGCGTGTCCATGGATGCCCTCAGCTCAGCGGCTTTTCGCCGATGGTCAGCCCGACATCGCGCTTTTCGCCGCCGCGCACCACGCCGAGCGTCACCGAAGCGCCCGCACTGTCTGGTCCGAGCCTGCGGATCAGGTCGCGCGGGCCATGCACCGCCTCACCGTTCCACGCCACGATGATATCGCCGAGAGAGAGACCGGCGGCCTTGGCGGGACCATCGTCATCGAGGCTCATCACCATCGCGCCATGCGCGTCGCGGTCGCGTACCGGATGCAGGCCGGCGCCGAGATAACCGCGCGCGACATGGCCCTTTTCGCGCAGCGTCGCAACCGCCCGCTCGATCGTCTCGTAAGGCATGACCAGCGCCCGGTGGCGCGGCCCGAACAGCAGCATGCCGATCAGCGCACCCTTGGCGTCGAGAACCGGGCCGCCCTCGAAACGGCCGCCGGCACCGACGGCCAGATTGATGCGCCGGTCGATGGTGCCGCCGCGCATCGAGCGCCAGGCCGGACCGACTTCGCCTACCGAGCCCGAAACGGCCAGAGCCGACCCGTTGCTATTGCCGATGGCGACGGCAATGTTGCCTGGCCGCACCGCGTCAGCCCTGGCCAACGGCACGGCGTTGATGGCCGTAGCCGGCTTCAGCAGGGCAACGCCAGTCGACGGATCGCGGCCGACCAGTTCTGCCTTCACCGCCTCACCCGAGGCCAGCGTCAGCTCGATCTCCTCGCCGGCCTCGACAGCCTCCTCGGCGGTGACGAAATAACCGTCACGCCAGTGGAAGGCGCTTGCCGTGCGGTGATGATGCGTGGCGAAGCCAGCCGTTGCCGGTGCCGCCTGGGCGGCGAGATCGGCGATGGCTTGCGAAAACGCACTCAGATTGAAATCGCTCATATTGGTCTCCTGGGTTCATCCATGCCCCAGATATCGCTCGACAGCGCGTTCAGAGGTACTCGCCTGACGGCTAGTTGCCGGTTTGACTGGCCATCTGGTCAGGTCGCGGCGGTTCCAGCCGCTCCGCACATATAGTGCGTGTCGCCCAAAAGTGCTCAGCGGTTTTGGGACAACGACGCGCACAGGAAAAAAATCATCCTTTCGCCCGAAAATACGGAGCCCTTCCATGGCCCTCGCCGCAGCCAAATTCGAACCTGACGATACATTGCTCGACGCATATTCGACGACCGTTGCGGACGCCGTCGACCGCATCGGCCCGGCCGTCTGCCGCATCGAACGCGTCGGCGGCCAGGGCGGCCACGGCTCCGGCTTCGTCATCGCGCCGGACGGACTGGTCGTCACCAATTTCCACGTCGTCGGCGATGCCAGGACAGTGCGCGTCTCGATGCCGGACGGCGCCTCCCGCGAAGGCCGCGTGCTCGGCCGCGATCCCGACACCGACATCGCGCTGGTGCGCGCCGACGGCAGCTTTGCCGATGTCGCACCGCTCGCCGATTCCAAGCGGCTGCGGCGCGGCCAGATCGCCATCGCCATCGGCAATCCGCTCGGCTTTGAATGGACCGTCACCTCCGGCGTCGTCTCGGCGCTCGGCCGCTCCATGCGCGCCTCGACCGGCCGGCTGATCGACGACGTCATCCAGACCGACGCAGCGCTCAACCCCGGCAATTCCGGCGGGCCGCTGGTTTCGTCGGCCGGCGAGGTGATCGGCGTCAACACCGCCATGATCCATGGCGCGCAGGGCATCGCCTTCGCGGTCGCCTCCAACACCGCCAATTTCGTCATTTCGGAGATCATCCGCTTCGGCCGTGTCCGCCGCGCCTTCATCGGCGTCTCGGCCGACACTGCCAGTTTGCCGCGCCGCGCCGCCTTGTTGTCGCAAGTCTCGACCAGCACGGCGGTTCGCCTGCGCAGCGTCGAAAAGGACGGCCCGGCGGCCAAGGCCGGCCTGAAAGAAGGCGACATCATCGCCGCCATCGACGGCCGTCCTGTCACCGGCGTCGACGACCTGGTGCGCATGCTCGACGCCGAACGCATCGGCCGCGAGACGCTGTGCACCGTCGTGCGCCGCACCGGTGTCAGCCAGGTGACGGTGACGCCGGTGGCAAGGGCCAGTTGAGGCGGGCGCTCAGGCTCCCGCCACCCCTTCCGCATACTGCGCCAGAAACGCCTCGCTCGGCGGGATCGGCTTGATGACGTCGATCAGCACGCCATTGGGGTCCTTGGTGATGAAATGGCGCTGGCCGAAGGGCTCGTCGCGCAGCGAGCGCAGGATCGGCAGGCCGGCGGCGACGACGCGCTCATAGACAGCGTCCGGGTCGCGAACCTCGAAATTGATCAGCAGGCCCGAAGCGCGGCCCCGCCCCTCTTCCGGGATGGTCTCATGGTCGCCCTGGACGATGCCGAGATTGACTCTTCTGTCCTCCCCCGATTGCAGATGCACATACCAGTCGCTTTCGAACAGGGGCTGGAAGCGGAAATGCTTCACATAAAAGGCCGCCGTGCCGGCGACGTCGCCGGTCATCAGCACCGGGTAATAGCTCGTGGTCTTCATCTTTCCTTCTCCCGTCAATTAACATACAGTCTGCATGTAAACTGAATTAACATACAGGCTGCATGTATGCAACACGATTTCGCGCGTCGTTCCAACCGCGACCGCACCGAAGCGACGCGCGCCCACCTGATTGCCGCGGCGCGAAAGCTGTTCACGGAGAAATCCTATTCCGAGACCGGCACGCCGGAGATCGTCGCCGCCGCCGGCGTGACGCGCGGCGCGCTCTACCATCATTTTGCTGACAAGCAGGCACTGTTTGCTGCCGTGGTCGAGCAGGAGGCGGCAGCGGTCGCCGAGGAGATCGAGCGCGCCTCGCCGCCATCGCTGTTTGCCCATGACGCGCTGATTGCCGGCTCCGACGCCTATCTCGCCGCCATGCGCGCGCCCGGACGCACGCGGCTGCTGCTGCTCGACGGCCCGGCCGTGCTTGGCCGCGCCGCCATGGACGCGATCGACAATCGCCACGGCAACCGCTCTCTGCGAGAAGGGCTGGTCGCGGCGATGCGGGCGCAGACGATGACGAGATTGCCGGCCGACGCGCTGACCGCTCTGCTGGCATCCGCCTTCGACCGTGCCGCCCTGGCCATCGAGGCCGGCGCCTCGGCCGAGGACTACCGTGCCGTGCTCATGGCGCTGATCGATGGGCTGTCTCGTGCTCCTCATCCGGCACCTCGCCCGGTTCGAACTCGTTGAAGCAGCCGAGCTGGCGCTTGAACTGGTCGATCAGCCAGGCCGCCGCCGGCTTCGGACTGCGATCGCTGCGATGCATGGCAAACAGCGGCGAGCTCACCTCCCTGAAGGATTCGAGGTCGATCTCGACCAGCCGGCCGCTCGCCAGGTCGTCTGATATCAGCCAGCGCGGCAGCCCGCCCCAGCCCAGCCCCTCGCGCATCAGCATATGCTTGGTGCGGACATCCGTCAGCCGCCAGGTACGGTAGGCATAGACGCCGAAGTCGCGCCCCTTGGTGCGCTCCGACTGGTCGGTGACGACAAGTTGGGTGTGTTCGCGTGCATCCTCGATCGCCACCGGTTTCGGCAGCAAGGCCAGCGGGTGAGTGGGCGCGGCGGCCAGCACGATCGACATGAAGCCGATGCGCACAAGGTTCACGTCGACATCGCCCAGCAGGCCGCCAATGCCAAGGTCGGCCTGCCCGCTGACGACATGGTCGGGGATCAGGCCGAGCGTGCCGATGTGCAGCCGCAGCATCACGGTCGGAAACTGCGCCTCGAATGCCTTCAGCACCCGAACCAGCACCGGTGACGGCAGCGTCGCGTCGACCGACAGCGCGACCTCGGCCTCGAGCCCCTGGTGGTGGCCGTCGACGCGCGAGCGGATGCGCTGCAGCACGCCGATCATGCGCCGTGCGTCCTCCAGCATCGCCCGGCCGATCTCCGTCAATTGCGGCTCGCGCGTGCCCTCGCGATCGAACAGTTTCAGCCCAAGCTGTGCCTCGAGATTGGCGATGCCGTAGCTGATGACGGACTGTGCCCGGTTGAGCTTGCGGCCGGCGGCCGAGAAGCTGCCGGCTTCGGCGACTGTCACAAAGATCTGAAGTTGATCGAGCGTCGGGTTGGGCTGCATCGTTATATCCAACTTATGGATTGATCGTATAGAAAATATACCAGTTTATTGAATGGATCGAAAGCCCCATATCTGGCGGGACAAACCATTCCAACCGCTGGAGAGAGCCCAAAATGTCCATTCTTCTTGTCACTTCGAGCCCGCGCGGCGCTGCATCGCATTCGACCCGCATCGCCACCGAATTCGCCGAAAAGCTCGTCGCCGCCGATCCGTCGAACACGCTCGTCGTGCGCGACCTCGTCGCCAATCCGTTGCCGCACATCGATACCGACTATGCGACGGGCATCTATACCCCGGCCGAAGCGCGCACCCCGCGCCAGGCTGAAGTCGTCGGCGTCTCCGATGTCGTGCTCGACGAGCTATTCGCCGCCGACACGGTGATCCTGGCCACCGGCTTCATCAACTTCAACATCTCCTCGACCCTGAAGTCATGGGTCGACCACATCTCCCGCTCCGGCAAGAGCTTTGCCTATGGCGAGAACGGCCCCAAGGGTCTGGTCACCGGCAAGAAGGTCTATATCGTGCTGGCTTCCGGCGGCATCTATTCGGAAGGTGCGGCCGTGCAGTTCGATCACGCCATTCCCTACCTGCGTGGCGTGCTCGGCTTCCTCGGCATGACCGATGTCGATGTCATCCGCATCGAAGGCGTTGGCATGGGTCCTGACGCGGTGACAGCAGCGCTCGCCAAGGCGACCGCCAAGGTCGACGCCGTTGTGGCCGCCAGCCGGGACGTCGCGGCTGCCGCATAAGGCGCTGCGGCCACCCACCCGAAATTGAAAAAGGCAGGCGCGTACGCGCCTGCCTTTTTCTTGGCGGCGCGACAAAGTTACGTGTGGAAAATGGATGTATTGCGTTGGATAAATTGCAGCGCAACGCCATTGGTTATTCTGCTGTTCTGCGTTATCGGTCGCCGATGTTCCTTTCCGTCGCTACAACGCAACGTCCGGCCACAGATCTCGGCTTCTTGCTGCACAAGCACCCCGAACGTCTGCACGAGACTGACCTATCCTTCGGCAAGGCTTGGCTGTTCTATCCGGAAGCGACCGACGAGCGTTGCGAGGCCGTACTTCTGCTAGACGTCGACCCTATAGGGCTAGTGCGAGGCAAGGGGCAGGCAGAAGGCTTGTTGGACCAGTATGTGAACGACCGCCCGTATGCGGCATCGTCCTTCCTGTCAGTGGCATTGAATAAGGCGCTGCGAACCGCGATGACCGGCATATCAAAGGAACGCCAGCAACTGGCCGACAGCGACCTGCCGCTCGAAACCGTGGTGACCCCGCTGCCGATGCGCGGCGGCGAGGCTCTCGTGCGGGGTCTGTTCGAACCCTTGGGATGGTCCGTTGACCTGACGCCGATCGAAACTATTGGATCCAACACAGGCGGCCCCCGATACGGTCATCTTAGGCTGACCGGCACCGGCCGGCTAAGCAGCCTGCTCAATCACCTCTATGTCCTGATCCCGGTGATGGACGACGCCAAGCACTACTGGGTTGGCGAGGCCGAGATCGACAAGCTGCTGTCCAAAGGCGAAGGCTGGCTGGAAAACCACCCAGCCAAAGACCTAATCGTGCGCCGTTATCTGCGCAACCGGGGTGCGTTGGCCCGCATCGCCCTAGAGCGACTGGCTCCCGAGACGGCTGGTGAGGCCCTGCCTCCCGAAGCCCGGATTGCGCCCGAGGAAGCGCTCGAGGCGCCCATCCGACTGAATGACCTGCGCATGGACGCCGTGGTCCGAGCCATCCGCGCGACCGGCGCGACCAGTATTGCAGATCTGGGATGCGGCGAAGGCAAGCTTCTCTATCGGCTCGTGCGCGAACGATGGGTCCACAAGATGTTCGGACTCGACCCTGCCGTTCGTGAGCTGGAACGGGCTGCCAAGCGTCTCAAGCTGAACGAGTTCGGCGGACCGCCCGAAGGCCGTGTCACGCTGATGCATGGATCGCTGACATATCGCGACAGCCGCTGGGCAGAAGCTGATGTTGCCGTGTTGGTGGAGGTCATCGAGCATCTCGACGAAGACAGATTGCCCCTGATCGAACGTGTTGTCTTCGGCGAGACGGCGCCCAAAACCGTGATCGTGACCACGCCCAACGCCGATTATAACGCCTTGTTTCCCAATCTGGCTCCCGGCGCCTTTCGCCATCCGGATCACCGTTTCGAATGGAGCCGCGTTCGGTTTGAAGCCTGGGCGGCCCGGATCGGCAAGGCCTATGGCTACAGCGCCGCATTCAGCGACATCGGAGCCGTGCACCCAGTCCTGGGGGCGCCGACACAGATGGCGGTGTTCACCCGATGAGAGAGCCCGACAAGACCGATCTCGCCATCCCTGACTTCGCCCTGGTCGTGCTGATCGGATCGACGGGATCAGGCAAGTCGACCTTCGCCGCCAGGCACTTCCTGCCGACAGAAATCATCTCCTCGGATCGCTGCCGCGCGCTAGTCAGCGACAACGAGACTGATCAGGATGTCTCGGCAGATGCCTTCGATTTGGCGCGCGAGATTGCCAGCAAACGGCTCAAGTATCGCAAGCTGGCCGTCATCGATGCCACCAACGTGCGAGCCGCTGACCGCAAGGCCTGGATCGAACTTGCGCGCAAGTGGCACACCTTGCCGGTCGCCGTGGTCATCGATCCAGGTGTCGACGTCTGCGTCGCTCGCAACGCGTTGCGACCCGACCGGCCATTCGGCGCCGGCGTGGTCCAGCGCATGACCACCGAAATTCGCAAGGGCCTCGGCGGGCTGCAACGCGAAGGTTTCCGCCAGGTCTGGAAGCTTACCAGCGAGGCCAGTATCGACACCGCCAGGGTCACGCGCCAGCCATTGTGGACCGACAAGCGCGACCACCACGGTCCGTTCGATATCATAGGCGACATCCACGGCTGCGCCGATGAACTTCAGGCCTTGCTCGCTCAACTCGGTTACAGCGTCGCCTGGTCCGAGGATCATGGCGAACGAATCGTCGCTGTGACACCGCCGGAAGGCCGCAAGATCGTCTTTGTCGGCGACCTCGTCGATCGCGGTCCCAACGTGCCCGACACCTTGCGCATCGCCATGAGCATGGTCGCGGCCGGAGCCGCCTACTGTGTCCAGGGCAATCACGAACGCAAGCTCAGCCGTTGGCTGGAGGGCCGCAAGGTGACGATTGCCCACGGCCTGCAACAAACCATCGATCAGCTGGGCGCTCAGGATCGCGGCCTGCGAGAGGCTTTGCCGGCCTTCCTCGACAGCCTGCGCAGCCACGTCTGGCTGGATGACGGACGCCTCGCCGTCGCCCATGCCGGCCTCAAGGAAGAGATGATCGGACGTGGCTCCGGCGCTGTGCGCGAGTTCGCCCTCTATGGCGAAACCACTGGCGAAATCGACGAATTCGGCCTGCCCGTCCGTGCCGATTGGACTGCCGCCTATCGCGGCAAGACCGCCGTGGTCTACGGGCACACGCCGGTGCTGTCGGCCGAATGGGTCAACAACACGCTGTGTATCGACACCGGTTGCGTGTTCGGCGGCAAACTGACGGCCTTGCGCTGGCCGGAACGCGAACTGGTCGAGGTGCCGGCAATCCAGACTTGGTCCGAACCGGTGCGCCCACTAGGTGGGTCCTCCGGTCTGGGCAGATCGGCACAGGCCGACGCCGACGGGGTGCTCGACTATGAGGATGTCTCCGGTCGACGTTGGATCGAGACCGAACTGAGGGGCCGGGTCGTTGTGGCCGAGGAGAACGCGTCGGCAGCACTTGAGGTGATGAGCCGTTTCGCATTGTCGCCGCAGTGGTTGATGTATCTGCCACCGACGATGTCGCCATCGGAGACCAGCAGCCAAAGCGGCTGGCTGGAGCGCCCCGAGGAGGCCTTCGCCCATTTCCGCGAGCGTGGCGTCACCCAAATCGTTTGCGAGGAGAAGCACATGGGTTCGCGGGCAGTCATCGCGCTGTGCCGAGACGCACAGGCGGCGCGCGACCGGTTCGGGGTCCCTGGCGACGAGACCGGCGCGATCTGGACCCGGACCGGACGCTCCTTTTTCAACGGCACTGGCATGACGGAGGGCCTGCTCGCCCGCCTCCGCGCCAGAGTCGAGGCTGTGGACCTATGGAAGGAATTGAACAGCGATTGGCTGCTGCTGGACGCCGAGATCATGCCCTGGTCGGCCAAGGCCAGCAGCCTGATTGAAAGCCAGTATGCACCAGTAGCGACGTCTGCGGCCGCAGGCCTCCAAGCCAGTCGCGAGGCGCTGGCCCGTGCGATGGCGCGTGGCATCGATGCGGCCTCGCTGGACGCTCGCCTTGAGGACCGGGCCGCGCGCGCGGCCAGATACGCTACCGCTTGGGCGCCTTACGTGTGGCCTGTCTCGGGCATCGAGGACCTGAAGGTCGCACCATTCCACCTGCTCGCCAGCGAGGGACGTGTCTGGTTCGATCATGACCACGTTTGGCACATGACACTTGCAGAGCGCCTGGCTGCCGGCGTGGTAACGCGAACACAATGGCGGGTGGTAGATCTGGCCGACGCCGGCGCTTGTGCCGAGGCTGTTGCCTGGTGGGAGACGCTGACCGGCTCGGGCGGCGAAGGCATGGTGGTGAAGCCGCGCGACTTCGTCAGCCGGAACAAGAAGGGGGTTATCCAGCCGGCGCTGAAGGTGCGCGGCCGGGAGTATCTGCGCATCATATATGGCCCTGAATACGACGCACCGGACAATCTCGTGCGCCTGCGGGAACGAGGCTTAGGTGGCAAGCGTAGTCTGGCGCTCCGGGAGTTCGCGCTCGGTCACGAGGCGCTGAAGCGGTTTGTCGCCAGGCAGCCCCTACGGCGTGTCCACGAGTGTGTTTTCGGCGTCCTGGCGCTGGAGAGCGAGCCAATAGATCCAAGGCTGTAGTCTAGACTACCCAATGAAATGCCTGAGCAACCCCGCCGAAGCGACCCCGATCAGCACGGTCGGCAGCATGGAAAACCGCGTGGCGGCTGCCAGAGTAACAGCCAGCGCCAGAAGATCCGCCGGGGACTTCGATACAAAGGCCGGTGCGATGACAGAGATCAGCACGCAGCCGGGCGCAGCTTCCATCACAGCCGTGGCACGGGCGCCCAGCGTGCGGTTGCGCAGGACGACATAGCCGCCGATCCGCGTCAGGTAAGTGACGCCGGCCATCAGCACGATGGTGAGAAGGGTCACGGCATCAATCATGCATCACCCGCCATCAGCCAGGCCGCGACCAGACCCGACATGGCGCCGGCGGCGACATACCAGGCACCGGGAACGAAGAGATAGACCAGTGCTGCAACGACCAGGCTGACCAGCCAGGGCCGCGCCGCCGCCATACCCGTCCACATGCCGCGCATCAGCACCAGGAAGACAGCCGGGAACGCCATGTCAAAACCATAGGTCTCGACATGGCCGAGCATCGGACCGAGCAAGGCACCCAGCGTGGTGAAGGCCACCCAGGTGAGATACATCGCCAGCGCCGCGCCCATATAATAGCGCGGGCTGAAGGCCGGCGTGATGCCGGCTGCAGCACGCAGTTTGGCATCGGCCAAGCCCAGCGCCCAGCTTTCATCGCACATAAGGAAAAGCGCCGGAAACACCTTGCGCCGTGGCAGGTCGCGCAGGAACGGCGCCAGTGCCGCACCCATCAGCAGGTGACGGCTGTTGACCAGGAAGGTGATGGCGACGATGAGCACGATGTGCGGCGGCGACGTCCACAACTGGATCGCCGCGAATTCCGAGCCGCCGGCGAAGTTCAGCCCTGTCATGGCAGACAGTTCGACCGTGCTCAAGCCTTTCTGCGTGGCCTGGGCGCCAAGCACCAGCGCATAAGGGATGGTGCCGAACAGCACCGGCGCGCAGGACGCCACGCCACGGCGGAATTCGGATTTCGAACCATCTGCCACCGTCTCGACTGCCTGTGAAATGCTCATGTGTCTTCATCGGCTGACCTCGCGGCCGCCGCTTCCCTGCGTTTGAAATCAACTGATGTCGGCAGCAAACATACCGAAATCGGTCCGCAATTTGGTTGCGGAGATTGTTGTATTTCGCCCAATTCTGGCATTTTATGTTACAAATTTTCGAATAGATGGAATCTGTAGCCATGAAGCTGGATGAGATCGACAAGCGGATTCTGCGGGCGCTGCAGCGCGACGGCCGCATGGCCAACAATGATCTGGCCAATGAGGTCGGGCTGTCGCCATCGCCTTGCCTGCGTCGCGTGAAGCTGCTGGAGGAAGCCGGTGTCATCGACCGCTACGTCGCCGTGCTCAACCCGGCCAGCATCGGCAAGGGTCTGACCTTCTTCACCCGCATCTGGCTGAAGACGCAGGACGAGGACACGATCGAGCATTTCGCCACCGAAGTCGCCAAGCTGCCGCAGGTGATGGAGTGCTATCTGATGCTCGGCGATTGCGACGCCATGGTGCGCGTAGTGGCGGCCGGCATCGACGACTACCGCCGCTTCCAGTCGGAGCATCTGAGCCGCATCAAGGGCGTGCAGAACGTCAAGACCGACGTCCCCAGCCAGACGATCAAATACACGTCGGAACTGCCGATCTGATCTGCTGAAAACGGCGTCGGGCCAGACTGGATAAAAAATGCAACCGGATTGTAGGATCAGCCTCGCTGCCGGCGTCCTTCGGATGCAAGCAGCGCTGAGCGCTGCCCTCTGGCATGGGAGATTTGAATGAGCTTTTCCTATCGTTGGGTCATCGTCGCGGCTGGCGCGCTGATGTCCTGTGTCGCCATCGGGACGATGTTTTCGCTGGCGATCTTTCTCGAGCCGATGGCGATCGACACCAACTGGTCGCGCGCCGGCATTTCGAGCGCCATGACGCTCAACTTCCTGGTGATGGGCCTTGGCGGCTTCGCCTGGGGCGCGATATCGGACCGTTTTGGCGCCCGCATCGTCGTGATCTGCTCGGGCTGGCGCTGGTGCTGGCCAGCCGGGCCGGTTCGCTGCTGAGCTTCCAGATTACCTATGGCGTGCTGGTCGGCCTCGCGGCAAGCGCCTTTTTCGCGCCGATGATCGCGCTGACCACAGGCTGGTTCGACACCAACCGTAGCCTCGCCGTCTCGCTGGTCTCGGCAGGCATGGGCGTGGCGCCGATGACGATTTCGCCCTTCGCCCGCTGGCTGATCTCCGCCTATGACTGGCGCACCGCCATGTTCGACATCGGCATTACCGCCTGGCTATTGCTGTTGCCGGCGGTGCTGCTGGTGCGCCAACCACCAAAGCCCGTCATGGCCGATACCGGCTCCGCGCCGGTTGCCGAAGGCGCCGGCCTGACGGTCGGCAAGGCGCTGCGCTCACCGCAGTTCATCGTGCTGGGGCTGACCTTCTTTGCCTGCTGCGCGGCGCATTCCGGGCCGATCTTCCACATGGTCAGCTATGCCATGCTGTGTGGCGTCGCCCCCATGGCAGCGGTCTCGATCTACAGTGTGGAAGGCCTGGCAGGCCTCGGCGGCCGGCTCTTCTACGGCGTGCTGGCCGACCGGCTGGGCGTCAAGCCGGTGCTGATCGCGGGCCTGGCGATCCAGGCGATCGTCATTGCCGCCTATCTCTCGATCAGCCGGCTTGAGCAGTTCTACATGCTGGCCGTTATCTTCGGTGCCACCTATGGCGGCGTCATGCCGCTCTATGCGGTGCTGGCGCGCGAATATTTCGGCCAGCGCATCCTCGGCACCGTGTTCGGCGCCGCCACCATGCTGTCCAGCCTCGGCATGGCGCTGGGCCCGCTTGCCGGCGGCATGGTGTTCGACGCCTACGCCAACTATTCCTGGCTGTTCATCGGCTCGGCTCTTATCGGGCTCGGGGCGGTCGGCATCGCCATCGCGTTTCCGCCGCTACCGCGCAGGGAGTTGCAGCCGGCTTAGGCCGCGTCGATTTCCACACCTTGCTGGCCGGGCGCGCAATCAGCCTGGCCCGTTCGGTCCACTGCGGATCCTGTCCCCTGTTTCATCCGTTCCCCCTTGCGCGAGGCAGTTTACGGCCAACGTTTGCACCAAGCGATCTCGACTGAGCTCGCGCATCCAGTCCACGCCAGAGAGGACACCCTGATGGTCGCAAACTCGTTGCTTGGCGGTGCGGCCCTTTCCAACGGGCTTGGGCCTTGGGACTGGATTGCGGTGGCCCTGCTGTTCGGCATTGGCGGGCTGATCGTCTTCATGCTTTGGCCCTACCACCAATACACATTCCGCTTCGATCCCGAAGAGTTGCTTGATCAATATGTCGACGGCGACAGGCCGACGACGATGTCGGCCATGCGCCGCGCGCTTGCGCTTCGCATCAAGGCGGACATGGCCGGCAACTGGCGAATTATCCAGCGGCTGCGGGTGGCGCTGCAGATTGCGCTGCTGTTTCTGCTGCTCGATATCCTGGCCTGGCTTTTGGCGATTGCAGGCGTTTGAGCCGGAGGGCACACGGGTCCGCCACGGCCCGGCGCTTGCAGGACAGGCAACCCACGATGGATCGAAAAGCTTTCTTGAGCATTTAAGCTTTGGCTAATAGTAGCCCAGGAGAGAACCAATGAAAAAGACGCTGCTCATTTTGAGCCTGCTCATTCCGCTCTCGGCGTGCTCCCGTACAGAACAAGGCGCTGCCGTCGGCGGCTTGGGTGGCGCAGCAGTAGGCGCCGCGGTTGCCGGCGATCCTGTGCAAGGGGCGGTTGTTGGCGGTGCGGTTGGCGCGATAGCCGGGGCCGTCATCGGGCACGCCAGCGAAGCCGGCCAGTGCAGATATCGCGATCAGTATGGCCGGGTTTACGTTGCACGATGCCCGGAAGGTTACTGACCTGGAGGCGCGTGATCTCTTTCGATCACGCGCCTGCTCCGGAGGTGGGATAAGCGATGGGCTATCGGATCAAAGAACTGCTGGGTTGCTGGTTCGCCGTTGTCAGCGCTGCCGCGATGTATGCGGCATCCACCGCCGCGATCTCCGCCGCGCCTGTTGATGCCAAGACGATTGCCGATCACCTCTCATCGGTAAAGTCCATGTCCGGGGACTTCGTCCAGTCGGGTCCAAATGCGGAGAGGACCCGTGGCAGGTTTTTTCTACAACGCCCCGGCAAGATCCGATTCAACTATGCAGGCCAATCAGGGATCAGCGTGATTGCAGATGGCAAATCCCTGGTGGTTTATAACAGAAAGCTGAAGACATCGCGGCTGTATGCTCTCTCGAAGACGCCGCTTAAGCTGCTGCTCGACAATAAGGTCGACTTCTCCGGCAATCGCGTGAAAAGCGTCAGGGACGATGGCGCCCAAGTTACCGTCAAGCTGTCCGACAGATCGACCTTCGGCAATTCGAGCATCTCCATGGTGTTCGACAGTAAATCTCTCGATCTGCGCAGATGGAGCCTCACCGACGAGAAGGGACTTACCACAACGGTTAATATATCAAATGTGAAGCAGGGCGTTCGCGCTCCCGAGGGCACCTTCGTGATCGATTACACGGCAAACCGTGAATTCAACACGACCACGAAATAGCCGAAGCCGCGGGCATATTCCCTGGCCGGAACCAATGCGATCACCAGCGGTTTAGTCCATGAAGGGACCGGAACCGCAAAGGACGCGGCGCAATGATTGAAATTCACAGCATGGAAGCGGCCAAAGCCAGACTGCGTATAAGGAGAGCTGAGCACTCTTTGAAGTGCGCGAACGACTTGCTGGATGAGGAAGGTGGCGTCGCCCTCAATCTGGCATTGTGCAGCCGGATAAGAGCCGCGCAAAGGCACCTGATCGAGGCAAGGGCACGCCTGATGACGATCGATCCCGCCAGGACGAATTGACCCGCTGGTGGTCGCACGTCAACCCCTGAGCGATAGGTCTATCGTGGCGCAAGGCCCGGGCGGCGCTCGGTTCGGCGATGGTCCGGCCCTTACCCAAAAATCCGATCGCCCTGCTCGTCGACCAGTTGGATGCCCTTCTTGATCGAGATGTCGACGGCGTCGTCGAGCCCGGCAAAGCGGTCGGCGCGGATGAATTTGTGTTCCTTCACCACGCCGTCGATCTCCTTGGAGACGACGCCGCAGGTCTGGTACTGGCCATCGGCCTTGTAGGGCGTGGCGCTGATCAGAAAGCCCTTGTGCTCGACCTGCTTGGCTGGCGCTGCACTCGTCGGCTCAGCCGTCTGGGTTCCGCCGCCGCCACCGCCGAAAAGACGCTTCAGAAAAGACATCGGACTTCCTCCAACAGCATTCATCCCGCACCATGTAGAGTGACGCGGGATGAATTTCACTATCGGTCCTTGGGCCAGCGGGCAAGGGCTGCGTCCGGTCGGCTGGACGAGCTTACTTGTGCGACAGCGCTTCCAGCGCCTCGGCGGCGGCTTCGAGGATGGCGATGGCCTCGGCCTGCTTGTCGGCCGGGGCGTCGACGAAGTCGCCCAGAGCCGCGCGCAGCCGGTGACGGACTGCGCGGAATTCGTCGCGCGCTTCCGAACGATCCCCGCGGCCACCGCGGCCGCCACGACGCCCGCCCTCTTCGCTCTCGTCGTTCCAGCCGAACCAGTCGCGCGCCTTGGCCATTTTGCGGCCGAAGCGCTCAAGATGGTCGAGCACGCCGTCGATCATCTCGCGGTTGTCGGCGAGATGCGCCTGGCCCGCCTCGGTGATCGAAAACACCTTCTTGTTGCCGTCGGCGGCGGAGGCGGCATAGCCGGCCTCTTCCAGGAAGGTCAGCGTCGGGTAGACCACGCCCGGGCTCGGGCTGTAGATGCCGCTGGTGCGCTCTTCCAGGGCCTTGATGATGTCGTAGCCGTGACGCGGCGCTTCGGCCAGCAGCGACAGCGTGATCAGCTTGAGGTCGCCGTCGGCCAGCATGCGTCCGGCGCGGAACATGTCGCCCGGACCGCCGCGCCCGCCACCACGGCCGCCGTGGCCGAACGGGCCAAAGCCGCCGCCCCCTCTGCCACCGAATTTGCCGGCCATGTGCATGAACATGCGCTCGCCGAAATGACCGCGCCCGAAATGATTGTGTTTGTGCATTGATTGCTCCTTGAGTTGTATCTTACGATATATCTTAATTAGGCAAGTCAATCGATGGAGTCAAGATATATCTTACGATGTATCTGAATGCAGCACTAGCGGGCTCGATTTTCCAGTCTCGGCCGCTTCGTTGCGAACGGCGGCCACCGATAAATTCGGCTACCAGCGCCCCTTGCGCCGGTTCCAGGCATAGAGAAGATCGGCAAAGCGATCGTAGGCAAAGCGTGTCAGCGGCAAGGCAACCGGATTGCCGAACAGCGTCGCCAACCAGCCCTCGCCCGGCGTGACCTTCCATACCGCGATGGCGACATCGGCGCCGACCAGCAGTCGGCCCTCGGCATCGGTGGCGTGCAGCCGGCGGCGGATATCCTCAAGCGACGCGCCAAATCCGGCTAGCGCTGCCGGTTCAAAATTGATGTCTCGGAACTCGATCCGCCCAGCCTTGACCGCTTCGATCAGCCGCCGCTTCTGCCTGCTGATCCCGGCATCGCAGACCGGGCAGCGCGTATTGTACCAGACGGTCAACATAGTTCCGGCATTTGGTTGGTAGCGCAAACTTGAAGGACCACGAACGATCGGGCGCCGTCAAGACGTCGCTCGGTCGCTCGCGCGAAGGAGAATGTATCGGGCCAGCCGGTCCGGCCCTTCCGCTACGGGCTTTATCCGAGCGAGGTGACGATCTCGCGGTAGGCTAATTCGGGAAAGGCCTTCAGCGTCCGCGTCCTGACATTGCCGGCCGCCGCCAGCATCAGCGAGAAGCGCGCCAGCACCGCGTCGTCGGGCGCTTCGACCACCGCCACCATGTCGTATTCGCCCATGGTCAGGTAGAACGCCTTGAACGATCCGCCCATGTCTCCCAGCTGCTTTCTGGCGGCGTCGAGCCGCTTCGGTGACTCGCGCACGTTTCTGGCACCCTGCTCCGTCCAGTTCATCAGCACGATGTAGCTTGTCATGGCACACCTCCCTCCGGGGCCACGGAGCACGGCGGCTTCGCCGGGGCGGGCATCCGGCTTATCGCCCAGAAATGCATCCGACAGCGAAATTATCCTCCCGAAGGGCCCGGCCCGCAAGAGTGCGCCCCACAAACAAAAAAGGGCGCCATCGGCGCCCTTGAACTCTTTGCATCGGTAAGTCTCAGCTATCCAGGAAACTGCGCAGCTTGCGCGACCTGCTCGGGTGCTTGAGCTTGCGCAGCGCCTTGGCTTCGATCTGGCGGATACGCTCGCGGGTAACCGAGAACTGCTGGCCGACTTCTTCCAGCGTGTGGTCGGTGTTCATGCCGATACCGAAGCGCATTCTGAGCACGCGCTCCTCGCGCGGCGTCAGCGAGGCCAGCACGCGCGTGGTGGTCTCGCGCAAATTGGCCTGGATCGCCGCGTCGATCGGCAGGATCGCCATCTTGTCCTCGATGAAATCGCCCAGATGCGAATCCTCCTCGTCGCCGACCGGCGTTTCGAGCGAGATCGGCTCCTTGGCGATCTTCAAGACCTTGCGTACCTTTTCGAGCGGCATGGCAAGCTTTTCGGCCAGTTCTTCCGGCGTCGGCTCGCGGCCGATCTCGTGCAGCATCTGGCGCGAGGTGCGCACGATCTTGTTGATCGTTTCGATCATGTGCACCGGAATGCGGATGGTGCGCGCCTGATCGGCGATCGAACGCGTGATCGCCTGCCGGATCCACCATGTCGCGTAGGTCGAGAACTTGTAACCACGGCGGTATTCGAATTTGTCGACCGCCTTCATCAGGCCGATATTGCCTTCCTGGATCAGGTCGAGGAACTGCAGGCCGCGATTGGTGTATTTCTTGGCGATTGAGATGACGAGGCGCAGATTGGCCTCGACCATTTCCTTCTTGGCGATCGCCGCTTCGCGCTCGCCCTTCTGCACCTGGTTGACGATCTTGCGGAATTCCAGGATCGAGATCGCCGTTTCGGTGGCGAGGTTCTGGATCTCGGCGCGCAGGTCCTTGATCGCATCCTTCTCGTTCTTGGTGAATTCCTTCCAGCCGCGCGAGGTCAGGTTGCCGATCGAGCGCGTCCAGTTCGGGTCGAGCTCGGAACCCTGATATTCCTTCAGGAACTCTTCGCGACGCACGCCGTAGCTTTCGGCGAGCCTGAGCAGCTTGCCTTCGTTCTGCACCAGGCGCTTGTTGATGTCGTAGAGCTGCTCGACCAGCGCCTCGATGCGCGCCGTGTTGAGCGACAGCGACTTCACCGCCTTGATCAGCTGGTCCTTCAGCTCCTTCAGCCGGCGATCCTGGCTGGGCGACAGCGTGCCGGCCGCGGCCAGACGGTTCTCGACCTGCTGGTCCTGCAGCTTGCGCAGCTTTTTGTAGGTGTCGGCGATAACGTCGAGCGTCTCCATCACCTGCGGGCGGAGTTCCGCTTCCATCGCGGCCAGCGACAGGCTCGCTTCGTCCTCGTCTTCGTCGTCGTCATCCGTCAGCCCACGCGTATCGGCGCCGACATTGGTGATGTCGTCTTCGTCGTCGCGCGAACGGCGCGGCTTGTCCTCGACCTTGGCTTCCTCGACGCGCTCGACCACCGGCGCCTGCTTGGCCTCGGGGCCGGCATAGGTGGCTTCGAGATCGATGATCTCGCGCAGCAGGATCTTGGATTCGTTGAGTTCGTCGCGCCAGATGATGATGGCCTGGAAGGTCAGCGGGCTTTCGCACAGACCCGCGATCATCGTCTCGCGGCCGGCCTCGATGCGTTTGGCGATGGCAATTTCGCCCTCGCGCGACAAAAGCTCCACCGAGCCCATCTCGCGCAGATACATGCGCACCGGATCGTCGGTGCGATCGGTCGGTTCTTTCTTGGTGGTGGTGGCGGCGACCGCGGTGCCGGTCTGCTCAGCCAGCTCGTTGGCGTCTTCCTCGGCATCGGCCGCGGTGTCGGCGGCCTCGGGCTCCTCGCCCTGCTCGTCGTCCTCGACCACGTTGATGCCCATGTCGGACAGCATCGCCATCGTGTCCTCGATCTGCTCGGAGGTCACTTCCTCTGAGGGCAGCACCGAATTCAGCTCGTCCATGGTGACATAGCCGCGCTTCTTGGCGGCCTTGATCATCTTCTTGACAGCATCATCGGAAAGGTCGAGCAGAGGGCCATCGGTGGCGCCTTCGCGTTCGGTTTCGACCTCTTCCTTTTCCTTTGTCGCCATAGTCTTTATCTTCTCCTAGCGGCCGAACTTCAAAGCCGCGTAAGCTGTCGGACCAGTCAAATCGGATGCGCTCGCTTATGAAACGCGCTTCACCGGGCCAGTAACTGCATCAACTCGTTTCGTTTGGTGTATGTCGTTGCCCCAAAACCGGGTTTCCCCTTTTTGGGCGACATCCATTAAGTCCAGATTAACCCTGATATCTGTGGCAGGCGGGCTGCCTGTCCAGTGACCAGTACCTCACATCGCTTATTTCCCGTCGACGCGGGTTCGGGTTAACGTTTCGAATCGTCCTGATTCCGCCAATCTGCCAGAAGGTCAAGCGCCTCTCGCATGATTCGCATGAAAAAAGCGAATCAATTACCCGACTTAGCCCGTTACGCGCCATTTCGACGCGCAACGACGCTTTCTCAATTCACTCGCTTCCAACTAAGCTCGCCCTGCCCTGCCCGAGGAGACGCCAAACCCTTCGATCAGCGCTTCCGTGGCTTGCACATCCTGGAATTGCGCCTGAATTTCGATCAGGTGCCTGTAGTTTTCGTCTGTGGGATCGGTGGCGAGCGCCGCTTCCGCCTGTTTCAGTTCCTTATGTAAGGTGCGCGCGCTGCGCTGCAAGTGCAGCGCCTGGCTGAAAGCATCGCGGGCATCTTCAAGGGCGGCGGTCTCCAGCGCCGGCCATTGCCGCATCCGCCGGATCAACCCGACGGCCCGCTCCCAGATCTCGGCGCAGCCGGCGCGTTCGATCGTCGCAATCACCGCCTGCCGGTCATTGGCCATGTCATGCGCCATTGCATCGAGGATTGCCGCATGCAGCCGCCTCAGATCGGAGTTGGCGAGATCGAGAAACTCGATATGGGCGAAATTCTCGTCGATCAGTGCCGGATGGTTGACCAATGCGACGATGATCGTCGCCTCGCGCACCGACATCCCCTCGCCGCCGCGTTTGACCAAAGCCGACTGGCCGAGACTTTCGGTGATCGCAATGCGGCCGCCACCGCTCTTGGCGAACTGCCCGCCGGGAGCGGCTGCCTTGCCCTGGCCGCGCTGACCTGGCCGGCCGCCATCCTGACGCCCACTGCGCTGCGAGCCGAAGAAGCTCAGCACACGCTCGCGCATCTCCTGTTGATAATGGTAGCGGAGACTTTCATCGCGGATGCGGCTGGTCAGTTCGCGCAGCGTCTTCTCGAGCTCGGCCCGCCGCTCCGGCGTATCGAAGACGCCGCCCGCCGTCTCACGCATCCATAAAAGGTCGACCAGCGGCCGCGCCTCGGCCAGCACGCTACGAAACGCATCCGGTCCTTCGGCCTTGACCAGATCGTCGGGATCCTTGCCTTCCGGCAGCAGCGCGAAGCGCGCCGAGCGCCCGGCCTGCACAGACGGCAGCGCCATGTCGGCGGCCCGCCACGCGGCCTTCAACCCGGCCTTGTCGCCGTCGAAGCACAACATCGGCTCCGGCGCCATGCGCCACAGCAGCTCGAGCTGGTTCTCGGTGAGCGCGGTGCCGAGCGGCGCCACGACATTCTCGAAGCCGGCCTGCGCCAGCGCGATGACATCCATATAGCCTTCGACGGCGATGACCGTGCCGCCCTTGGCCAAGGCCTTGCGGGCGCGGGCGAAATTATAAAGCACGTTGCCCTTGTGGAAGAGCTCGGTGTCGGGCGAGTTCATGTATTTGGCCAGCGCATCGGGCTGCAGCGCGCGGCCGCCAAAGGCGATGATCTTCCCCCTGGAATCCGGGATCGGAAACATGATGCGGTCGCGGAACCAGTCATAGGAAACCGGGATGTCGTCGCCGTGGCGCACCAGTCCGCAGGCCTCGATATCGGCTTTCGGCACGCCCCTGGCGGCGAGATGCTCCTTCAGCGCATTGCGGCTGTCCGGCGCAAAACCGAGCCGGAACGATTGCTGCGTCGCCGGCGTCAGGCCGCGGTCGCGCAGATAGGCACGCGCCTTGGCGCCTTCCGGTCCCTGCAGCCGTTCCTGGAAGAAGGCGGTCGCCATCTCCATGACGTCGGTCAGGCTGGCGCGTTCCTTTTCGCGCCGCTCCTCCTGCGCGTCGCGGACCGGCATCGGCACCCCGGCCATGTCGGCGATCTTCTCGACCGCCTCGGGAAAGCTCATCCCGTCCAGTTCGGTGAGGAACTTGAAATGATCGCCCGAGACCGAACAGCCGAAACAGTGGTAGCGGCCCTTCTTGTCCTCGCAGTGGAAGGAAGGGCTCTTCTCGCCATGGAACGGGCAGCACGCCCAATAGTCGCCGCGTGGCGCATTGGTCTTCTTGCGGTCCCACGCGACGCGCTGGCCGATCACCGATGAAATCGGCACGCGGTCGCGTATCTCGTCGAGGAAGGCGGGTGGAAAGCGCATCGGGGAACTCGTTTCCCGATTATATAATCACGCCCGCGAAATCCGACGACCCTTAATGCGGGCCATACCCGGTTTCCACAGGCAAAAAGAAAGGCGGCCGTAGCGGGCCGCCTCCCTTTTCAATGTCCGGCAGGTGCCGATTAATGCGCGGCAAGCGCGCCGAAGATGACGCCGGAGAGGATGCCGACCAGCACATAGTCGTTGCCGACGCGGATCCATTCCTGGCCGCGGCCGGGGCGATGCAGGCCGTAGCGGCCATAGTCGCGGATCGGCTGATGGCGCTTCCAGCCGGAATATTTCTGGCCATGCCGCCAGTTGTTGCGCTTCACGACGACGACCTTCTTCTTGTAAACGCGCTTCCTCACATCGCTGTGGTGGCCGGGCTTCTGCCAGTCGACCTGGCTGTAGTTCGACTGCGGCGCGTTCGGCGCATTCAGCGGTGCGGCCTGGCCGGTGAGCGACGTGGCGGCCAGCATCGAGAAAGCGAGTGCGGAAAGGACGATGCGTTTCATGAGAAGTCTCCTTGGTTGTCGATATCGAAGCAGTAGCTGCCCATCGATGAACCGAAACTGAACGCACGCATTACAATTATGTAATGGATTCCTTGATTTACCCAAGGAAGCTGAACATGATCGCAAAGGCAGGAGCCAGTCGCACCGCAAACTCGGCCTATCCGCCGCTTCGCGCCCGCCCCGCAATGCAACCATTTGCGCGTCCGTCCATTCTCCGACACCGCCTGTCGCGCGGCAACGGCCCTTGAAATCGACAAGATTTTATTATCCGGCTAAAATATTCGAGCTATTATAAGTCACCGCCATGAACATGATTCGTTCCCTCGTTTTTCCTTCTGATCGCCACGCAAAACAGGGCGGGCGCCCTGTTTGCATGCGGGGGACGAAATGAGCGGGTCCGTCGTCCTTCTGCATCTGGCCGGCGCCGTGGCGCTGATGCTGTTTGCCACCCGCATGGTGAAGACCGGCGTTGAACGCGCCTATGGCGACGTGCTGCGCCATCGCCTCCGCGCCACCATGCGCAATCCGATCATGGCGGTGCTGGCCGGCACCGGCCTTGCCATCGCCCTGCAGAGCTCCACCGCCGTCACGCTGCTGGTCGGCTCCTTCGCCGGCTCTGGCATCGTCTCGGGCGCCGCGGGTCAATTGGCGGTGCGCGGCGCCGAGATCGGATCGGCGCTGGTGGTCAAGCTGCTGACCTTCGACCTCACCTTGCTGGTGCCGCTGTGCCTGATCACCGGCACGGTCATGTTCATGGCCACCGAGCGGCGCGACTGGCGCCAGTCCGGCCGCATCCTGGTCGGCATCGGCCTTCTGATCCTCTCGCTGGAGATGATCGGCCAGGCATCGGAGCCCCTGCGCAACAGCCAGCTCATGCCGGTCATCATCAACTACTTCTCGACCGATTCCATCACCGCCTATCTGCTGGCGGCACTGATCACCTGGCTGTTCCAGTCGAGCATCGCGGCGGTGCTGTTGATGGCGACGCTGGCAGGCCGTGGCCTGATCACGCCCGAACTTGGCGTCGTTCTCATCCTTGGCGTCAACCTCGGCTCCTCGATCATCGCGCCGATGCTGACCCGTTCGTCGAGCCCCGAGGTGCGCGTCGTGCCGATCGGCAATCTCCTGATGCGCGGGCTTGGCTCGCTGGTCATGCTGATCCTGGTCATGATCTTCAGGCCGCACTTCGCCTTTCTCGGTTCGACGGCGGCGGACCAGATCGTCAATGCCCACATCCTGTTCAATGTGCTGATCCTGCTCGCCGGCCTGCCGCTGGCAGGCTTCGTCTACCGCGCTTCGGAGAAGATCGTCGCACTTGGCACCAAGCCGGTGCCGGCCGCCTCGCTTGACGTCGTCGAGCTGTCCGCGCTCAACGAAAGCGCGCTCGACGTGCCGAGCCAGGCGCTGGCCAATGCCACCCGCGAGGTGGTGCGGGTCTGCGAGACGATCGAGATCATGCTCAAGCGTATCATCGAACTCTATGAAAGTGCCGACGCCGACAAGATCAAGGCGCTGGCCGCACTCGACGACCGCGTCGACCGCAAGCACGCCGCGATCAAGCTCTACCTCGCCAAACTGACCAGGAACCCGCTGACCGAGGACGAGGCGCTGCGCTGCCAGGAACTGATCGGCGCCTGCGTCAAGCTCGAGCAGGTCGGCGACATCATCGTGCGCAACATGCTGGTGCATGTGAAGAAGAAGTTCGAGCGCGGACTGGAATTCACCGACGAGGGCTGGGCCGAGCTGTGCGCCTTCCATGGCTCGGTTCTGGCCAATGCGCGGCTTGCCTTCAACGTTCTGGTGTCGCGCGATCCCGAGACCGCCCGTCAGCTGGTGCTGGAAAAGGACCGGCTGCGCGACCGCGAAAAGGAAACCAGCGCCAGCCATTTCGTGCGGCTGCGCGACGGCACCGCCAAGAGCGTCGAAACCAGCTCGATCCATCTCGACACCATCCGCGACCTGAAACAGATCAATTCGCTGCTGGCCTCGATGGCCTATCCGGTGCTTGAAGAGCGCGGCCTGCTGACGGGGTCGCGGTTGAAAGCGAGCTGAAGAATAGCAATCCCCCACGGGGCCTCCGGAGAGAGAGGAAGGGAGCGCGCTTGGATAGGTTCGCGCGCTTCCTTTACCCCGGCCATCTCCCCCACAAGGGGGGAGATTGGCGCTTCACCGCCTCGCCCCCACTGAAGAAAACCTAAACTCGCGACAAAAATTTCTGGATTGCCCGCAAAGCCCATCCGTGGTTTGAGGCGCTTCCAGCTAAGGCTTCCCCATGTCGCTTCCGCTCATCGCCCTGTTCATCGCCGCCTTTGCCTTCGGCACCACCGAATTCGTCATTGCCGGCGTGCTGCCGCAGGTGGCGCAAGGCCTGGGCGTCTCGGTTCCCTCCGCCGGCTATCTCGTCTCCGGCTATGCCGGCGGCATCGCCATCGGCGGCCCGCTGCTGGCGCTCGCCACCAAGTCATTGTCGCGCAAGACCTTGCTGCTCGGCCTCGCCATCGCCTTCACCATTGGCCAGGCGGCTTGCGCGCTGGCGCCCGATTTCACCTCGATGCTTCTGTTGCGCATTGCCGTGGCGGTCGCGCATGGCGCCTATTTCGGCGTCGCCATGGTCGTCGCCGTCGGTCTCGTGCGCGAGGACCAGCGCGGCATGGCTGTCGCCGTCATCCTGTCCGGCCTCACCGTCTCCAACGTCATCGGCGTGCCGGCCGGCACCGCGATCGGCAACATCTGGGGCTGGCGTGCGACTTTCTGGGTGATGTGCGCGCTGGGTGTCGCGGCAACGCTTGCCATGGCAGCCCTTTTGCCGCGCACCACCGGCTCATCGGCCAAGCCCGCCGGTTTCGCCCGCGAGGTCCGCGTGCTGGCCCGCCAGCAGGTCTGGACATCGCTGATCCTGATGCTGATGCTGATGATCGGCCAGTTCGGCCTGTTCACCTACATCACGCCGACACTGCTCGAAGTCACCGGTCTCGACGAGAACCTGGTGCCGTGGGTGCTGCTGCTCAACGGCGTCGGCGCAACCCTTGGAGTCTTCCTCGGCGGCAAGCTCTCCGACTGGAAGCTGATGCCGTCATTGATCACCATGCTGGCCCTGCAGGCGGTGACGCTTGGCGTGATCTATGCCGTCAGCCCCTATCCCCTGCCGATGGTTGTGGCGATCGTCATCTGGGGCGGTCTCAACTTCGCCATCGGCACGCCGATCCAGACCCGCATCCTGGCCTGGACCGCGGACGCCTCGAACCTTGCCTCGTCGCTCATTCCCTCCGGCTTCAATGTCGGCATCGCGCTGGCCGCTTCGTTGGGCGCCGCGATGCTGAACAGCGGCTATGGCTACCGCAGCCTGCCGCTGCTGGGCGCCATCGCCATGCTGGTCGCCGTGGCAGTGGCGCTCGCCTCTTATGTCTGGGAAGGGCGCAGCAACGCCACGCCGCCGCTGACAGCCCCAGCCGAGTAGATCACGATCCGGAAAGTGGACGCCGGTTTTCCGAAAAGATCGTGATCAACCAAAAGCACTTCACCCGCGCCAGCGCAGCAGGCGCATGGCGTTGGCGGTGACCAGCACGGTCGCGCCGGTATCGGCCAGGATCGCCGGCCACAGGCCGGTGATGCCCAAAATGGTGGTGACCAAGAACACCGCCTTCAGCCCCAGCGCCACGGTGATGTTCTGGCCGATATTGGCCATCACCGCCCGCGACAGTTTCACCATACGCGCGACGTCCATGACGCGGCCGTGCAGGATCGCCGCGTCCGCGGTCTCCAGCGCCACGTCGGTGCCGCCGCCCATGGCAATGCCAATGTCGGCGGCCGCGAGCGCCGGCGCGTCGTTGATGCCGTCACCGACCTTGGCGACCTTGAAACCCTCGCGCTGCAATTCGCCGACGATGCGCTGCTTGTCCTGGGGCAACAGCTCCGCCCGCGCCTCGATGCCGAGCGAAGCGGCGATGGCTTGCGCCGTGCGGCGGTTGTCGCCGGTCAACATCACCGCGCGGATGCTCTCGGCCTCCAGCGCCGCGATCCCGGCCGCAGCATCCGGCCGCGGCTCGTCGCGCATGGCAATCAGCCCGGCCACCACGCCATCGGCGACCAGCACTGACACCGTCTTGCCCTGGCCGTTGAGGCTGTCGACGGCGAGGCGCTGCGCTTGCGTCATGTCGGCGCGTTCGCCCGCCGCCTGGCCGGAGCCGAGGAAGACGGCGACGCCGCCAACGCTGCCCTCGACACCCTTGCCCGAGATTGCCTTCGCCGCGAGAGCCGGCGGCACCGGCGCCTTGTCGGCCTTGGCCCGGTCCAGGATCGCCATCGCCAACGGATGGCTGGAGCCCTGCTCCAGTGCTGCCGCCAGCGCCAGCACGGTGCGTTCATCCCTTCCATACGCCACGATGTCGGTGACGGCAGGCTTGCCTGCGGTCAGCGTACCGGTCTTGTCGAAGGCGACCGCCGTGATCCGGCGAAAGCCTTCCAGCACCGCACCGCCTTTCATCAACAGGCCACGCCGCGCACCGGTCGCAAGGCCCGCGGCGATTGCCGCCGGGGTCGAGATGACCAACGCGCAGGGGCAGCCGATCAGCAGGATCGCCAAGCCCTTGTAGATCCATTCGTTCCAGTCGCCGCCGGCAAGCAGCGGCGGCAACAATGCCACCAGCGCACCGACCGCCAGCACCGCCGGCGTGTAGGTGCGCGAGAAGCGATCGATGAAGCGCTCTGTCGGCGCCTTGGCCTCCTGCGCCTCCTCCACCAGCCGCGCGATTCGGGCGATGGTGTTGTCGGAAGCGGCCGCCGTCACCCGCACCTTGAGCACGCCATCGGTGCTGATCGTGCCGGCAAAGACGGCGTCCGTAGCGCCCTTGCGCTTCGGGGTGCTCTCGCCGGTCACCGGCGCCTCGTCGATTTCGCTCGCGCCCTCGATGATCTCGCCATCGGCCGGGATGCGGTCGCCCGGCCGCACCAGGATGATGTCGCCGACCGCAAGGTCTTCGGCGGGACACTCCGATGTGCCGCCTGCGCGCTCGACCAAGGCCGTCTTCGGCACCAGATCGGCAAGTCCCTGGATGCTCGCCCGCGCCCGGCCGGCGGCGACACCCTCCAGAAGCTCGCCGATCAGGAAGAGCACCACCACGGCGGCGGCCTCTTCAGTGGCACCGATCATCACGGCGCCTATCGCCGCGATGGTCATCAGCATCTCGATCGAAAACGGCGTGCCGGCCAATGCCGCCATCAGCGCGCGCCGTGCGATCGGCACCAGGCCGACCAACAGCGCGGCCAGGAACACCCCGCGTTCCGCCACCGGGAACAGATGGCCGATGCCGTATGCGGCGAGAAGCGCTGCCGCGCAGGCGAGCGTCAGCACCGCCCGGCGGGAACGCCACCACGCCTGCCCCGTCTCGGAATGGCCATGATCGGGATTGGGATCGTGGCTCGCATGATCGTGGCCTTCATGGTCATTGTGGACGTGATCGGCGTGCGCCTTGTCTGACATCGGCGATACATGTGCCTCGGCCCTGACGATGCCGTAGCCGAGCCGAGCAACCTGCTGCAGCACCCTGCCTTCCGGCAACGCGCCGCCATGGCTGACCGTCATGCTGGCACCGGTCACCGAAACCGAGACATCGGCGACGCCGTCTAGGCGACGCACCGCCGTATCGATCTTGGTTGCGCAAGAGGCGCAATCCATGCCGCCGATCTTGAACCGCGTCTGCCTGATTTTTACCTGGTCGAGGGGCGCCGTCATCACATCACCTGTCTGTCTTGCCCGCGGCGTCGCCGCATGGGTCTTGAACGCTGATGTCAGGCACTGTAATTGCTCTAGTCACTAGAGCTTCAAGAGGCAATTCATGTTTTCGATCGGTGATCTCTCGCGCCGCACCGGGGTCAAGGTGCCGACCATCCGCTACTACGAGCAGATGGGCCTTGTTGCCGCACCCGAGCGCTCGGAAGGCAACCAGCGCCGCTATTCCAGGCAGGAGCTGGAGCGGTTGGCCTTCATCCGCCACGCCCGCGATCTCGGTTTCGCCGTCGAGGACATCCGCTCTCTGATCGATTTGAGCGGCCACCCCGAGCAACCCTGCGGCCACGCCGACAAGATCGCCGAGGAGCAACTGATCTCGGTGCGGGAAAAGATTGCCCAGTTGAAGCGGCTCGAGGCCGAGCTCGAACGCATCGCCACGTGCTGCAATGGCCAGACGGTCGGCGACTGCTACGTCATCCGCGCGCTATCGGATCATGCGCTGTGCGCCGATGAGCATGGTTGAGATACATCCTACAGCTCGATCCGGAACCGCAAACTTTCCGCTCCGCCATAGGCGGCGTCCTCGAAAAAGCGTTCGACGAGCTTGCCGCCATTGGCCAGGATCACCTTGTGCGAGGCCGGATTGCCCGGTTTGGCGGTGATCTCGACGTGAGCCAGGCCGACCGCCCTCGCCTCCTCCAGCATCAGGCGCAGTGCCTGTGTAGCGTAGCCGCGCCGCCGCTTCCACGGCACCACCGCATAGCCGATATGGCCGAGCACATGCGGCGGCAGGTCCGACGTGCCCTTCTGCCAGCGAAAGCCGATCGAGCCCGACGCCTCGCCGTCCCAGATCCAGCGGCGGAAGCCTGGCAGGCGCGGCACCTTTTTGCCGTCGGGCAAGGTGATCGGACCGCCCCTGGCCTGGGGATCATCGAGGTCGGCGAGAAAAGCCACGGGATCCCTTTCGATTGCCGCAAGCTGCTCGCGCGTCGCTTCCAGCAATCGCACATTGTCCGGCGACCAGCCGCGTTCGAGTGCCGCCTTGTAGGACGGCAGATGTTCGAACGCGGGTTTGACGATTTCGATCATGGTGCACCGGTGCAGACGCGATACCCACAAAATAGCATGCTTGACCAAGGAGGCACGGTCCACCAAAGCGCGGCCCCATACGACAGAGGCCGCGCTCCCATCACTGGAAACGCGGCCCTGGCGTTGTGTCCTTGGGAGGACCGGCGATCCGGCGCGGCCGCGCCGGAGCACCTTTAGCGATCTCAGGCGATGTCGAAGCGGTCGGCGTTCATCACCTTGGTCCATGCCGCAACGAAATCCCTGGTGAATTTCGCCTTGGCGTCCGCCGACCCGTAGACCTCGGCAAGCGCGCGCAATTGGGCGTGCGAGCCGAAGATCAGGTCGGCACGGGTGCCGGTCCACTTGACCGCCTTGGTCTTGCGGTCACGCGCCTCGTAGACTTCGTCGGAGCCGGCGGCCGGATCCCAGACCGTGTTCATGCTGAGCAGGTTGACGAAGAAGTCGTTGGTCAACGTACCCGGCCGGTCGGTGAACACGCCGTGCTTCGAGTTGGCCGTGTTGGCGCCGAGCACACGAAGACCGCCGACCAGCACCGTCATTTCGGGTGCGGTCAGCGACAGCAATTGCGCCCGGTCGACCAGCATGGCTTCGACCGACATCGGCTGCTTGCCCCTGACATAGTTGCGGAAGCCATCGACTTTCGGCTCGAGCGCGGCAAAGGAATGGACATCCGTCTGTTCCTGCGAAGCATCCATGCGACCCGGCGTGAACGGCACCTTGGCCTCGTGGCCGCCATCCTTCGCCGCCTTCTCGACAGCGGCGACACCGCCGAGAACGAAGAGGTCGGCCAGCGAGATCTTTTTCCCGCCGGTCTGTGCCGCGTTGAACTCCTTCTGGATGGCTTCCAGCTTGGCCAGCACCTTCGACAGTTCCGCCGGCTGGTTGACCTCCCAATCCTTCTGCGGCGCCAGCCGGATGCGTGCACCATTGGCACCACCGCGCTTGTCGGAATTGCGGAACGTCGAGGCCGAGGCCCACGCCGTCGAGACCAATTCGGAAACCGACAGGCCCGATGCCAGGATCTTCGCCTTCAGCGACGCAATGTCCTGCTCGCCGACCAGTTCGTGGTCGACCGCGGGGATCGGATCCTGCCAGATCAGCTCTTCCTTCGGCACGAGCGGGCCGAGATAGCGAACGACCGGACCCATGTCGCGATGGGTCAGCTTGAACCAGGCGCGGGCAAAAGCGTCGGCGAACTGGTCCGGATGCTCGTGGAAGCGCCGCGAGATCTTCTCGTAGGCCGGATCGACCCGCAGCGCGAGATCGGTCGTCAGCATGGCAGGCGCGCGGCGCTTGGACGGATCGTGGGCATCCGGCACGGTTCCGGCGCCGGCGCCGCCTTTCGGCGTCCACTGATGCGCGCCCGCCGGGCTCGTGGTCAGCTCCCATTCGAAGTTGAACAGATTGTCGAAGAAGTTGTTGCTCCACTTGGTCGGCGTCGTGGTCCAGGTCACCTCGAGGCCCGAGGTGATGGCATCGCCGGCGATGCCCGTGGCATGCTTGCTCGACCAGCCGAGGCCCTGCGCTTCGATGCCGGCGCCTTCCGGCTCCGCACCCACAAGCGATGCATCGCCGGCGCCGTGGGTTTTGCCGAAGGTGTGGCCGCCGGCGATCAGCGCCACGGTCTCCTCGTCGTTCATGGCCATGCGGCCGAACGTCTCGCGAATATCGCGTGCCGAGGCCAGCGGATCCGGCTTGCCGTTCGGCCCTTCCGGATTGACATAGATCAGTCCCATCTGGACGGCGCCGAGATGGCCCTGGAGTTCGCGGTCGCCGGAGTAGCGCTTGTCGTCGAGCCACTTGGTTTCCGAACCCCAATCGACGTCCTGCTCGGGTTCCCAGACGTCGGCGCGGCCGCCAGCGAAACCGAAGGTCTTGAAGCCCATCGATTCCAGCGCGACGTTGCCGGTGAGGATCAGCAGGTCGGCCCAGGAGATCTTACGGCCATATTTCTGCTTGACCGGCCACAGCAGCCGGCGCGCCTTGTCGAGATTGGCATTGTCCGGCCAGCTGTTGAGCGGAGCAAAACGCTGCTGGCCGGCCCCGGCGCCGCCACGGCCGTCGCCGATGCGGTAGGTGCCGGCACTGTGCCAGGCCATGCGGATGAACAGCGGCCCGTAATGGCCGAAGTCGGCCGGCCACCAATCCTGCGAATCCGTCATCACCTGGTGCAGGTCCTTGATCACCGCATCGAGATCGAGCGACTTGAATTCCTCGGCATAGTCGAACTCTTCGCCCATCGGGTCCGAAAGGTTCGACTGCTGATGCAGAACGCCAAGGTCCAGTTGGTTCGGCCACCAGTCACGGTTCGTCCTGCTGGAGGATCCGTGCGCAACGGGGCATTTGCCGGCACTGGGATCATCGGTCTGTGCGTCCATGTTCTTCTCTCCGATCGTGGCTGAGTTGAGCTGTTCAACTGCTGCGTGAACAGGGACACAAAAATGTCCCTGTAGGCGGTCCGTTTCATGGCTGGCGCGATGACCTGAGCCCGATACGCGACCGAATATGTTGGATGTCCTGTTGCTGCGGGCATGCGCCTCACCAGGCGGTCCCGGCTGCTCCTCATCTTCGTTACGACTCCTATAGCAAAGCCGCTTGATTAATTTAAGTTGGATTTCCTGATTGCAGCGATAAGATGACATTATGACAAACCTGACGCTGAAGCAGCTGCGTTATTTCGAGGCGCTGGCCCGGCACAATCATTTCGGCCGCGCCGCCGATGCCTGCTCGATCTCGCAGCCCGCCATCTCGGTGCAGATCCGGGAGTTGGAGGAAACGCTGGGCACGGAGCTTTTCCAAAGAGGCCCACGCCAGGTCCGGCTGACCAATTTCGGCGAGGAATTCGCCTTGCGCGTCCGCGACATCCTGCGCTCGGTGGATGAGCTGACGGATCTGGCCCGCGCCTCGCGCGACCGGCTGGTGGGACGGTTGCGCATCGGCGTGATCCCGACGATCGCACCCTACCTCCTGCCTGCCATCATCGGCAACCTCGCCCGCATGCATGACGGGCTCGATATCCACGTGCGCGAAACGCAAACGCAGAAGCTGATCCAGGAACTGGCCGACGGCCGGCTCGACGCGGCCATCGTCGCCTTGCCGGTGTCGGAACCCTCGCTGACGGAAATCGTGCTGTTTGCCGAGAACTTCGTGCTGGTCCGGCCCGGCGAGGACGAGGGAAAGCCGGTCCCCAACCGCGAAATGCTGCGCGAGATGCGGCTGCTTCTGCTGGAGGAAGGCCATTGTTTTCGCGACCAGGCGCTGTCGTTCTGCAACATGCATTCGGCGCGGCCAAGGGAGTTGCTGGACGGCAGCTCGCTGTCGACCCTGGTGCAGATGGTCGGCGCCGGCGTCGGCGTCACCTTGATTCCCGAAATGGCCGTGCCGGTGGAGACGCGCTCGGCGGCGGTGTCTGTCGCCCACTTTGCCAACCCCCAACCGTCGCGGACGATCGGCATGATCTGGCGCAAGACAAGCCCGATCGCCAAACAGCTGATGCTTATATCCGAAGTGGTTCGCCAGGCGGCCGAAACGTTGCGCGCGCAGCACAATCCGGCATCGGTTGAGCTGAACCTGGTAGCAGCCGCCCAATGAAGGCTTGGCTGACCCGATCGTCAGCCTGCCGCGTGGAACCGGATCTCGCCCTTGTTCAGGAAGCAGGTCTTGTTGAACAGCGACAGATCCAGAGGGTTCGGCAACCGCACATCGCCGATATCGGGAACCGGCTTCTGCGCCGGGTCGTAGGACCGGTCGATCTGCGAGATGAAGACGAGGATCAATCCCCTGTCGCCGGCAAACGCTTTCAGCGTGCGAACCTGCGCCATCAGCTCCGGATTTTGCCGCTTCTGGTCGAGCAGTTGCAGATAGTCGATCACCACCAGCGTGCCGCGCGGCGCCGAGCCCAATGCCTTGACGATATAGTCGGCGCTGATGGCGTCGGAATTGTCGAACACGAACCGGTCGTTGAACTGCACCGGGTCTGCCCCGATGGCTCGAAACCGGTCGAGCACATCCCGCTGCGTATACTCCAGCGTGAAGAACACGCCCCGACTGCCGGACTTCATGGCTTCGATTGCCAGTTCGAGACTCATCAGCGTCTTGCCGTGGCCGGGTCGTGCACCCACCAGGACCAGATCGCCGGGCGCAAGTTGCGCAAACAGTGTGCCGGCAGGCGCCGCCCCGGCTGCCTTGGCCGCAAGCAGGCTCCAACTGGCGAAGCCTTCCCGTACTGCAACGCGGTCAAGCGCTTCGTGGAGCGGAATTTTGGCCTCGCGGGACAAAAGCCTGGCTTGACGCTTCAGATGATAGATGGGCGCGGACAGCTTCATGACAAACCTCCTGGTGCGAGCCGTTTTCGCAACCCCTCCTTATGCCAAGCGCTCGAACAGTTGGTTCGGTGATGAGAGAGCCCTGCATGGATGATGCTTTCCCGGCGGAGGGAGGAGGCGTGGGCCACGCCAGAATCAGATGATAGCTCAATCCCTGCGTATCGAAAATCGCGGACCTCTAGAGATCAGGTTCCGAACTCGCGGCTTTTCGCGATAGGAATTTTTTCTTGACTCCCTGCACTCAGCTATGGTATATATTTGTCCATGGTGCTGATTTGCGCCAATGGCCCGCCGCACAGGCGGGTTTTCGTTTGATGCTCCCGTCAGCCAACGCGCCGACGAGCTCGAAGGAACCCGCCAACCCGAGTTCGTTGCCCTGCTTCAAGGATGCGAAGACGTCCGCCGCAAGCCTGGAGCCAGCATGTCGGCGTAGGGCCGTTGCATGCGTCGACCTGCTTTGCGGATCTTCATGCGGGTACGCTAAACAAGATGTGTTTCGCCTGATAATGCGAGGCCATCTATGATCGATTCTCGCGGTAATACCGCAAGAAATCGCCATTCGCTTCGACAGGAGAATTGATCCGGTGCGGTTGAGATCTGTTTGTCTGGGCGTCGTCGCCAGCTTTTTCGTCGCCGTCATCGCCGTGACGGTGTCGGCTCGATCCTTTGCCGCATCATCTGACGTTCCGGCCTGGCTGCAGGCTCATGTCGGCAACAGCGACGGCCAGATCTCACAGATTGTCCTCGAACGAGCCCGCGCGCTTTATCGGAAGAAGGTCGCCCAAGGGGCCGTCAAGAACCCCTGCTACTTCGCCATGGATGCGACACGCCCCAGCGATCTGGGCAATGGCGTGCTCGGCCGCCGCTACTACGTCATCTGCGAGGGCAGCGAGTCCTTCCGCGCGATTTCGTCGGGTCATGGCAGCGGGCGGAATCTGAAGGGCGTCGTCGATTTTTCGAATGGCAAGCGGTGCGCTAGGAACTTCGGCAATGCGATGGATTCATCGTTGACGGCCGGCGGCGCCTATATGACCCGCGAGGCGAAAACCTCGTTCAAGGGTTATTACCGCACTGGTGCGAAACGGGACGTGGCTTTCCAGCGCACCTTCATCCAGTTCGACGGCGAAGGCGAAGCCGCGAACGCCAGGCAGCGGGTGATCGGCGGCCACGCGGCCCAGGTGCTGCACGGCCTGTGCCTGCGCAAAAATCCGAACAGCTCGCATGCCGACCATGACGGCTTCGTGCCGTTCGGCAAGCTGGTGGATTATGCCGGCGGTCGCAGCAATGGCTGCACCAGTTGGTCGCCGGCGGATGCGCAGCAGATTATCCCGATGGTCAAGGACAATCCGACGACGCTCTACATCTACCCGGAATCGCGCGACATCGCCGCGGTCGCAGCCAACCATTCACAGCCGGGCGCCTATTGGAACGCGTCCTGCCTGAAGGAAATCGGCACACCGAAATTCTGGCCGCGAAAGACCCTCGAGCCGATCATCGCCCAATACAGGAAGGATCATCCGGCACCGCCGCCGCAGCCAGTGCCGATTTGCACGCAGCCGTGACGTCCGCTTCGGCATGCGAACCATGCGCATTGATCAGCAACCCGTCGTGAACCGGTATCGATCCCGATCTCCGAGGTTTGCCAGCGTCTGACTCCCCGCGCGTCGTCGATGCCGGCAAGCCAAAGGCTGGGATCGGATCATTTGCGACCTCGGCGCGTTGGTCCCCAGAGACAACGCGCGCCCATGGCGCGGGCCGCCGCCGAGAAGGCCGCCGAAACGAAAGGCGCATCCGGTCGTTCCGCCGCCGCGCGCAAGGCAGTGCGGACCAAGGGTACCTGCGGCAGGAAGGAAGCGGCACAGAAGGCTGCCAGAACGCGAACACATCACGCTTACATTGAACGTCTACTTCGAGGACTGGCGCTCCGGGTGACGACTATGATCGAGAGGCGATCACATGGGTAATCGCCTGCGCCTCGCACCTTCCCGCCGCGTTGTATGTCGCGAACGGATCGGGAGTGGCTGAATGCTCCCGGCGAGGAGAGTTCCCGGTGCCGTGCCTGGCCGATTGGTTGGAACCAACGGCCTGCTCTCCAGTTAGAAAGCCAGCAAGTCTGGTTGTAGCCTTGCCGCCATGTGACCGACGGTTTCAAGGCCGCCGATTGAGCTTCGGAAGCGTGGAGAGCACGCTTGATGGAGAAAATCATGAACCAATGGTCAAATGCCAAGCTCTGTGACGTAGCAAATCTGGTCCTCGGAGCAATTCTCTTCTTCTCTCCATGGATATTCGCCTTCGCGGCGGGGACACAGTCCCAGAATGCCATGGGCAGCGGCATCGTGATTGTCGTGCTTTCGGTTGCCGCCCTCTTCGCCTTTGCTGTCTGGGAGGAATGGCTGAACCTCGTTGTGGGTCTTTGGGTAGTCGTGTCTCCCTGGGTGCTTGGATTCCAGGCAACCACAGCCATGGGCGTGCATGTTGTAATCGGCGTTCTGGTCGCGGTGCTGGCTGCGATCGAGCTGTGGATGATGAACCAGAACCCGCCGACGCAGTCTACGGCCTAGCAGGACTGGGCGTCCTTGCGGCGGCCTGATCGTGACGGATTGGCCGCCGACAAATTGGCATCCCGCTGGGTCGCCGATGACGGTGGAAAATCATCTGACAGTGGCCCCCTGGGAGGCCAGCGTGCCTGCCGCCGCCACCTCGGCTGCACAGCCGCTGACGACAGCCCTGCAGAAAGCGTCGCCGAAAGCCAGACAACAGGAGGTATGCCGACATGAAAGCAATCCGCATCCACGCCTTTGGCGGACCTGAGGTCCTTTCGATCGATCAGGTCCCCTCGCCTCAGCCGCTAGACGACGAGGTTGTGCTCAGGGTCCGCGCCGCAAGCGTCAATCCGATCGACTACAAGACCCGCGAAGGGTCGGTGAGCGAGACCCTGCCGGTCACGCTTGGGCGCGACGTATCCGGCACGGTGGAAATATGCGGTACGCGGGCGCATACGTTGAAGAAGGGCGACCCGTTGTTTGCGATGCTTGGTCATGACCGGGGCGGCAACGCCGAATATGTCGTGGTCAAGGCGACTGAGGCGGCTGCCAAACCGGATCGTCTAAGCCATGTCGAAGCCGCGGCGGTGCCGCTTGCCGGCATCACCGCATGGCAAGGCCTTTTCGATCATGGCGGCCTCAAATCCGGACAACGGGTTCTCATCCATGGCGGCGCCGGCGGCGTCGGTCATCTGGCGATCCAGCTGGCCAAGGCCGCGGGCGCGTTCGTCGCGACAACCGTTTCCGCCGAGGACGTCGTTTTCGTGCGTGAGCTTGGCGCCGATCAGACGGTCGACTACAAGAATCAGCGTTTCGAAGAGGTCGTCGATGCGGTCGACCTGGTGTTCGATCTTGTCGCGGGCGACACGCAGGAGCGCTCCTGGGAGGTGCTCAAGCCTGGCGGGACGCTCGTTTCCACGCTTTCCCAACCGTCGCAGGAAAAGGCAAACTTGCGTCGGGCGCGTGGCGTCTCCTACCTGGCCGAGCCGAATGCGGCGCATCTTGCCGAGATCGGCCGCCTCATCGAGGCCGGCAAGGTCACCCCCTTCGTGCAAGCCACCTACCCTCTTGGAGAGGTCGCCAAAGCGGAAGAACGGCTGGAAAATGAGCATGTGCGTGGCAAGATCGTGCTTGAGGTTTCCGCCTAGCGCGAGTTGATGCTCCTGCCCTCTCGGACGCGTTATCCGATCCGCGCCTTGCCGTCGCTGTCCGGCACGTTTGGAAACAGCACCTTCAGCTTGTGTTCCGCGCTTGCCCAACTGCGCCTGTGATGTTGCCACAGGCACCAGTTGCTCACCGCAAAAGCTAGAATGCCGACAGTCACGGCGAGACTGACCGTCGAGCCAACGACAACCTTGAGCATCACGCCGGCAAAGACACCGGCGATGGCACCGTTGACGACATTCACCATCCCTGCGGTTCCGGCGAACGCTTGCCAGGGCCTTGGCTTGAGGCCGACATCGGCCAGCAGAGCCGTTTGGTTGTCATGGGTGGAGTGAACCAGATAGCGCGCCATCGAAGGGGTGAGCTCGGTGTAGCAGTGCCTGATGCGTGCCATGCCGCGGGCGTGGACCATGTCTTCGATGGCCACCTGCACAGCCCTGACGAATGTCACCAGCCCAATGAAGTAGAGGCACGGCAACAGGATCAGGCTGAACAGCATGAAAGGAAGCCCCATCCTCGTCACCTGGGCCACGAAAGCAAGGGCGATCGTGGCGCTGGATACCGAAGTCAGGAACAAATTTGCGCGCTGATTCGCCTCCTGAATAGTCGCCGCCCTGGCGGTCCCCAGCACCAAATGCTCCGTCGTCATCATCTGCAGGAGTTGCTGTCGGTTCTCGCCTTCATTGGTTTTTGTCTTCCTTGCAGGCATCGCAAAAAATCCGTTCAGGACGCGCTCCCCCAACCAGCTCCTCAAAGCCGCCCACCCAGGAACGAACTGCTTCGGAAGGGGTTCCGGCGCAACCAAGACCGCTACCGTGGATCCCGGGGCAGAGCCGGATCACAGGCCGAGCCAATTTTGTCGACAGATAGCGAAACGATTGTCCCTGAGCATCGTTTCGAAACCAGACATGAATTTGATGAGGAGGCGATGATGAGCGCTACCGGTTTGGATGTCTTTGACAGGACGCTGCAGACAACCAACATCTGGCTCGACGAGATCATGGACGATCATGGTCCGGATCGGCGAATTGCATGGCACATATTGGGCGCGGTCCTGCGGACCGTAAGGGACAGGCTGCAGATCGGGCTTGCGGCCAAACTTGGGGCGGAACTGCCGCTCCTGGTGCGCGGCGCCTATTACGACCACTACCGGCCCGCAGCCGAGCCGGACAAAACGCGCTCCCTGGAAAACTTCTCGCAGCACATCGGCGAGGAATTGAAATCGATCCGCCCCGTCGATCCCGAGGATGCAGCACGCTCGGTATTCCGAGTTCTTGCACGGCATATTGATCTTGGCCAATCGGCTAAGGTGCGCGATGCGCTGCCGAAAGAAATCCAGGCGCTCTGGCCTGAAAGCCTCGGTGTCAAATAGAGATGGTACGAATCTGACGGCTCCCCGGACAGCCAGGCCGAGGCTGGCGCCCCTGTCGGGCGTCAGTCCCGCAAACGGTTGGCGGCATGATCCTGATGCTGCTCGGTCGCAACCTGCCTGGAGTCCAAACCGCGTTCTTTGGAATGCTGTGCCTTGTCGCGATTGGACAGAACCTTGTTTTCTTCGAGCTTGTCTTTTGGCGTCACGGTCATGGCGCCTGTGCCGGAACCCTTTCCTTGTGAACCTGCTCCGATGTGCTTCTTGCTGCCGCGTGCCATGGGCTGCCTCCAATCTATGACGAATGTTCCAGGAGCGTTGCTGGTCCGTGACGCGCTTTAGTCGTCGGCACGGTTCTTGTGATGGGCGCTTTCCTGATTCTTGCCGCGAAGCATGTTGCGGTCATCTGGATCGACGAGGTCCGGTGTATCGGTCCTCATGTCCGCTCCCTTGCGCAGTGCTTCGCGTTCCGCCGCTGATCGTTTCAGATCCGCCTCGGCATCAAAATCCTTGCCGGCGTTCTTTGTGTTTTCCCGCTCTTCAATGATGCGAATTTGTTGATCGTGGGTTTTGCGTCCAGTCATCGCTTTCCTCCGGCGTGTTCGTGTCGGCGCCCGAAAGTGGTGCGTCGCCGACCGTCTCTAAGGTCGGTTACGGCGTTTGCCTGGCCGAGCCTGCCTTCGTGCTGATAATGGCAAGGTGACGGGATCGTTCCGAAAGGCGTTGAAAAGCTTCTCGCCAGATGGCTCGGCTCGGCCCGGCGCTCACATTGACGCAGGCTCCGGCTGGCGCCCGCCCTTGTGAACCGCAGCGTCCTTTGAACGCTCGGCAACCGCCGGGCTGGTGCCGGATGCCTTTGCCGTCGCGGCACTCGGCTCCGCGCAGAAATCGATGACAGCCTGGATGAACTCTGCCGGATATTCGATGTTCGACAGATGGACCGCAGGCAGCACAACCAGCTTCGCGCCGGGCACCGTCGCGGCGATCAGCTCGCTGTGGCTGGCTGCCGTCACCGTGTCGTGCCGACCGGCGATCACCAGCGTCGGCCGGGGTATCAGTGCCACGGTGCGGCGAAGGTCCGCGTCGCGAACCGCCGCGAACAGACCCGCCAGGCCCTGCCGGTCGATAGCCAGCAGCATGGCGCGAAAGTCTTCGACCACAGGCTCGTTGGCGGCAACCAGCGACGCGGGGAACCAGTTGCTCAGGAACGTCTCAGCGGTTTCCGACATGTCCGGCGCCTGGCGCACCGCAGCGATCCGCTCGTCGAAATAGCTTGCCGGCGCCAGATGGGACGAGGTGTTGCTCAGGATCAGCCGGTCGATCCGCTCGGGCGCGTGGATGCCGAGCCACTGCGCGACGAACCCGCCGAGCGACAGGCCAAGGAAATGTACACGTTGCAGGTCGAGCGCATCGAGCAACTCGATGACGTCGCGGCCAAGCCGGTCCAGCGAATAGGCGCCGACCGGAACGCTCGATCCGCCATGGCCGCGAAAGTCGTAGCGCAGGACACGAAAATGCTTCGACAATTCGCCGACCTGCCTGTCCCACATGTGCAGCGTGGTGCCGATGGAATTCGACAGCACCAGCACCGGCTTGCTTGCGTCGCCGTCGAAGCGGTAGGCGATGCGCGTGCCGTCGCCCGTTGTGACGAAATTCAGCTCATTCATGATGAAGATTCCTTCTGGAACGTTGAACGAGACAGAGCCTAGCCGTGGAGCGATTTTGTTGATATTACAAAGATAAGACAAGCTCTGTAACAAAAACTGACATGGCCGAATTCACCCTGCACGATCTGCAATGCTTCGATGCGGTGGTCCGCACCGGCGGTTTTCAGCCTGCGGCGGCCATGCTGTATCGCTCGCACCCCGCGGTGTTCGCCGCCGTCGCCAAGCTGGAGCGACAGCTCGGCCTCGTCCTTTTGGATCGCAGCGGCTATCGCGTGCGTCCGACCGAGGCCGGGCTGTCGTTCCACCGCCGAGCGCTATCGCTGCTGCGCGAGATGGACGGTTTGCGCGTCCATGCCGCCCAGTTGGCGATGGGTGAGGAAAGCGAGATCCATGTGGTGATCGGCGACCTGTGCCCGCGCCCGCAGGTGCTGGGCATGCTCGGGCGATTCTTCGCACAGTTGCCCGGCACGCGCCTGCATCTGCATTTCGAAGCGGTGGGCGGCCCATGGGAGCGTCTCTTCGACGACGAAGCCGACCTGATCCTGCACTGGGTCGACAAGGGCGATGCGCGGGTGGAATGGGTCGATTTGTGCAAGGTGTCCTTCATTCCCGTGGTGGCGCCGGGCTTTCTGCCTCAGCGTATCGAGCAGCCGATCACCCCGGACCAGATGCAGGCACTCACCCAATGCGTCATGCGTGACAGCGCCCGCCATTCGCCACAACAAAACTATTCGCTGATCGAAGGCGCGCCGCAATGCCTCGTCGCCGACCAGGGCATGAAGAAGGAGATCATCCTGCAGGGCCTTGGCTGGGGCCACCTGCCCCGCTTCCTGATCGAGGAAGAACTGCAGGACGGACGCCTGCACTCCATTGCCGGCCGTCATCTGCCGGGCCGCACCGACGAACTGGTGGTGGCGCGCCGCCGCGACCGGCCGCATGGGCCGATCGCGAACCGGCTGTGGGATCATATCCAGCAGGAAGCGCCGGCATTGCGCCGTGTGCTCGAAGCGCCGAAATCCGCCGAGGAAGTCAGCGGCCAACCAGCCAGCGAAAAGCGCGACGGATGAACGTTTGAGCGTCCTCCGTCACTGGTTCGCCGTGCGCCATCAGCACTCTTTCGGCCGGCCATGTATGCGTTGAAGAGCGGCACGCGCGGCGCGCCGGTCGGTAAAGCCGGCGCGGAATTTTCGCGGCACTGAGGGCTCTGCGGCCACCATCAGATCCAGCCGGGCTACGAGCGCCCGCCAGCCCTTGAACCATCCGGCGTGGAAATGCTGGATCAGATCGGTGAACAACACTGTCCTGCTTGCGCGGTGGAAGAAGACAATCTCGGTGGTGATCCTGTTGCCGCGCACGACGACCTGGTCGAGATCGTCCGCCCAGTCGGCGGCAGGCGTATCGCCGAGCTCGCCGCAGAAGAGGATATCTCGGCGCTTTTCCCGCAGGCCGGGTGGCGCATAGACCTTGGCATCGGGATAGCCGCGCTGCCAGTCAGCGAGAAACACGTGGTGAAGCGAATTGGGCGGGATCAGGAAGCGCACCACGCCCAGAGCGTCCACATCGGCGCGCAGCTCGTTCGTGAGCTCTACCGGTGACCAGATGAACAAACCGCCCCCGGACAATCCGATAACGGCCATACGCGTGGGATAGTGAAAGCCGGCGGCCGCCGTGACGATCGGACCATCCGCAATCCAGATCCCAAGGCCGAATTCCTTGAGACTACCAGCCATTTGCACATTGCTTCCCATAGAGCCGCTTGAATTCCGATGCGCCACAGTCGACCCTTCGCGGGATTGGCGGCTGCCGCAATGCGGCGGTCACGCAGCAAAAGTTTACATATGTGTAAATTTACACTAGGGTATAAAAATGACAACCCCAAAGCGGACCGAACGGTCGCGAAGCCTCATCCTCGATGCCGCCGACCTGGCGTTTCGGGAGATGGGGTTTGCCAACACCTCGGTCGAGGAGATCGCGACGCGCGCCGGCTTGACCCGCAAAACGGTCTACAATCTGTTCAGTTCGAAAGAAGAAATCGCGTTGCGGCTCATCGCCCGCGTGGAGGCGGGCGATGCCGCCTACCGCGCCCGCATGGCGGCGAACGAAGATGTATTCGTCATGCTCGAGACAGTCTTTCTCGACAGCGCCGGCTGGTGCCTGGCCAATCCCTCGCTTGCCAGGCTGGCTCTTGCCCCCGCCGAGCGTCCGTCCCTGCAGCCGCCGCCCGACCGGCCCTCATTCCAGCGCCTGGTCCGGGACCTTCTGGTGCTCGGCCAACGGCAAGGTGTCATTCGCAGGGATGACGATGCCAATTTCATGGCGCTGGTCCTGCTTGGAATATACGGCCAGGCGATGCTTTCGGCGCTTTCGGCCGGGTCATTCAGCGAGGACGAGATCAGGCACCTCATCCGCATCGTCGTTGAAGGGATCGGCAAACGCTAACTACGCGAACCACTTGTCCGCCGATCTCCAAAGCGCCGCAGGAGTGCTCCCGGCCTTCGCTTCATTGGCTGCTCTTCGGAGCCTTGGCGTCCTTTGAACGCTCCGCGATAGCGGGGCCGGCCCCGGACGTCTTTTCGGTTGCGGCGCTCGGCGTGACTTGTCTTGGCGGGTTTTGTCCCTCCGACTGGCGGGTGCGGTCTTCCACTTCGCCCATCCGGCGGGTGAGCCCTATTCCGCCGGCAGGCTTCTCGTTGGCGGCCGCATCCTGGGAGAATTTATCGGAAGCGTCGGCACCGGTCTTTGCCGGATATTTCGTCGCACCGGTTTCATAGCGGGTTTCGTTCTCAGTCATGGCATCTCTCCAGTTGCATGACGGATAAACATCTCGGCGCTATCCGGGTTCCAATTCCTGGACTTGGATTCCGGACGGATCTGGATTCCGCCCGGTCGGCCACCCAAGCGACGAGATGAGCAGCACCCTACTGCAGCAGACCCTTGACGATGCCGCTCGCCTTGCCGAAATCCATCTGGCCGGCATATTTCTGCTTCAGTGCAGCGATCACCTTGCCCATGTCCTTCTGGCTGGCCGCACCGGTCGCGGCGATCGCCTCGCGCGCCGCCGCGGTTACCGCCGCATCGTCCAGTTGCGTCGGCAGGAAGGTGCGGATGATCTCCATCTCGCCGCGCTCCTGCGCGGCCAGTTCCGGCCGCTTGCCGTCATCGAAGGCTTTGGCCGATTCCTCGCGCTGCTTCACCATCTTGGCCAGGATCTGCAGGATCTCCTCGTCGCTGGCCGGCTCTTTGCCTGACCCGCGATTGGCAATGTCGCGGTCGTGAATGGCGGCCTGGATCAGCCGCAATGTCGGCAGCCGGTGCTTGTCCTGCGCCTTCATCGCGCTCTTCAGGGATTCGGCGATTTTGCCGCGCATGGTGCATTCTCCTTCGATCGGCGCGGACAATAGCGCCGCGGGCGAGCCAAGGCAAACTCTGATGTGCCGAGGCAAGCCACTGATTTCACTAGGCGAAATAAAATATGGCGGCATTTCGCATGATCATTGACCGCCCTGCCCCCTTCCCCTATGTACTGGGCCTTGCATGAACGGAAATTTGACTGCGTGGAAGCCGCGAAATCGCCGCTTCGCGCCGTTTGCCGCGCAGATGGCCCGCCGGGCCGGTTGCAGCGCGCGGCCTGACAGGAGTGCCGCATGGCCGAGATGACGCCCGCCTTGACCCCCGCTTGGGCCACGGAAAAGCCGACCGCCCTTCTGGTGCTGGCCGACGGCACCGTCATCGAAGGTCGCGGTCTCGGCGCCACCGGCTCCGCTGTCGCCGAAGTCTGCTTCAACACGGCGCTGACCGGCTATCAGGAAATCCTCACCGATCCGTCCTATGCCGGCCAGATCGTCACCTTCACCTTCCCGCATATCGGCAACATCGGCACCAATGACGAGGACATCGAGGATCTCAATCCGGTCGCCCGCGCCGGCGCCGTCGGCGCCGTGTTCAAGGCCGATGTCACCAACCCGTCCAACTACCGCGCCGGCACTGGTCTCGACCAGTGGCTGAAGAAGCGCGGCATCGTCGCTTTGTCGGGCATCGACACCCGTGCGCTCACCGCGCTGATCCGTGAAAAGGGCATGCCCAACGCCGTCATCGCGCATGCGCCCGATGGCGTGTTCGACATCGACGATCTCAAGCGCCGCGCCGCCGCATGGTCGGGCCTGATCGGGCTCGATCTCGCCAAGGAGGTCACGTCGGGCCAGTCCTCTGTCTGGCGCGAGACGCCCTGGGTGTGGAACGAAGGCTTTGGCGAACAGATCGAACCGACAATGCACGTCGTCGCCATCGACTACGGCGTCAAACGCAACATCTTGCGCCTGCTCGCCGGCCTCGGCGCCAAGGTCACCGTGGTGCCGGCCAAGTCCGGCGCCGAGGAAATCCTCGCCATGCAGCCGGACGGCATTTTTCTCTCCAACGGGCCCGGCGACCCGGAAGCCACCGGCGACTATGCCGTACCGGTCATCCGGGATCTGCTGAAGACCGACATCCCGGTGTTCGGCATCTGCCTTGGCCACCAGATGCTGGCGCTGGCGCTGGGCGGCAAGACCGCCAAGATGCACCAGGGCCATCACGGCGCCAACCATCCGGTCAAGGACCACACCACCGGCAAGGTCGAGATCGTCTCGATGAACCACGGCTTTGCCGTGGATGCCGACTCGCTGCCATCAGGCGTCGAGGAAACCCATGTCTCGCTGTTCGACGGTTCGAATTGCGGCATCACGCTGACCGGCCGGCCGGTGTTCTCGGTCCAGCATCACCCCGAGGCTTCGCCCGGCCCGCAGGATTCGCATTACCTGTTCCGCCGCTTCGTCAATTTGATCCGCGAAAAGCGCGGTGAGGAATTGCTGGCCGAACGGGCTTAGCGCGATCCGGTAGCGCCGCCCCTCATTGCCCTGCCGGGATGGCCCTCCCTGGTGAGCGCAATGCGGTTGTGACTCACACCTGTGCTCCATCCTCAGCGACATCGGTGGCGACATTCGTGCGCGCTGCCGGCCTCGCAACTTTCGTCACAAAGACGATGACCGCCAGCGTTAGGAAGCACGCTCCCAGCAGATAGGGCGCGCCGCCGAAGGTCACCGGCGCGTTTGGCCCGGTGAACCAGGAAAAGATCGCCGTGTAGAGCAGCGGCGTGATGATCGAGGTGATCGAGAAGATCGAGGTCATCGCGCCCTGCAGTTCGCCTTGCGCCGAAGGCGGCACCTTGGCGGCGGCGAGGCTCCTCAGCGGCGGGTCGGCCAGCGCTTCCAGGCAGCCGACGACGATCACCGCATAGATCATCCAGCCTTGCGACGCGAAGGCGTAGCCGAAGGCGCTGGCTGCCGTGAATGTCAGGCCGATGACCGCGGTCTTCCACTCGCCAAGCCTCGGGATGACGCGCGGCAGCACCGTCGCCATGACGATCGCGCCGCACAGGCCGAAGGCGCCGAGCGAGAAGCCGATCTGCTGCTCGCTCCAGCCATAGCGGTAGCTGGAGACGAACGACCAGACCGCCGGATACATCATATGCCCGAGCGTCATCAGGAAGAAGACAAGCCCGATCCAGCCGATGCCTTGATATTGGCGCATCTGCAGAAGCGTGCCGACAGGGTTGGCGCGTTTCCACTCGAAGCGGCGGCGGTGCTTGTCATCGAGCGTTTCCGGCAGGAAAAACAACGCGATGAGGAAATTCACGAAGGCGAGCCCGGCGGCGAAATAGAACGGCACGCGCGGCCCGAACGTGCCGAGCAGCCCGCCCAGAACCGGCCCGATGACGAAGCCGACGCCAAATGCGATGCCGAGCAGGCCGAAATTCTTAGCCCGATTGTCATCGTTCGAGATGTCGGCGATGAAGGCCGATGTCGTCGAATAGCTGGCGCCCGAAATGCCGGCCAGCACGCGCCCGATGAACAGCATCGGGTAGGACCAGGCGACGGCGCAGATCAGATTGTCGATGGAGAAGGTCAGCACCGATGCGAGCAGGATCGGCCGCCGCCCGAACCGGTCGCTCAAGCCGCCCATGATCGGCGCGAAGAAGAACTGCATCGCCGCATAGACGAAGAACAGCCAGCCGCCTTCGATCGCCGCGCCGCTGATGCTGACCCCGGTCAATTCCCGGAGATAGGCCGGCAGCACCGGCATGATCATGCCGAAGCCGATAATGTCGAGCAGCAGCGTGGTGAAGACGAGCGCAAGGCCCCGTCTGGCGGTTTTGGGGTCGATCATGCAGGATCAAGCTCCTCTGCTCGCCCTCAGGCGCAGGCGGACGCACCTTATAGGCGAGCTCGCGGAAAGGAACAATGCAGGAACAGGCCGAATCTATTCATCCTGACACCACCTGACGGCAGCATCGCCGGCAGGTGAAGCTCGACAACGGTCTGGTCAGATCGGCCCACTCAGCGTGTTGCAATCCGACAGCTTGCCGCTCTTGTAACCACGCGCCAGCCAGGTCTGCCGCTGCTGCGAGGTGCCGTGGTTGAAGCTTTCCGGCACGACATAGCCCTGCATCTTCTTCTGCAGCGTGTCGTCGCCGATCTGCTTGGCGGCGTTCAGCGCGCTTTCGATGTCGCCCTGCTCCAATATGCCTTTCTGTCCGGTGTAGTGGGCCCACACACCGGCAAAGCAGTCGGCCTGAAGCTCGATTCGCACCGACATCTGGTTGGCCTCGACCTCGCCCATGCTCTGCCGCATCTGGTTGAACTTGGACATGATGCCGGTCAGGTTCTGCACATGATGGCCGATTTCATGCGCGATCACATAGGCGCGGGCAAATTCGCCCGAAGCGCCGAACTGCTGGTCGAGTTGCTGGAAGAAGGTCATGTCCAGATAGACCTTGTGGTCGCCGGGACAATAGAACGGTCCGGCCGCCGCGGAGGCAAAGCCGCAGGCCGAACGGACCTGGCCGGAAAACAGCACCAGCTTGGGATCCTCGTAGGTCAATCCCTGCGACTTGAAGATGCCGGTCCAGGTGTCCTCGGTCTCGGCCAGCACGGTCGCCACGAACTGCTTCATCTCGTCATTGGCCGGTGTGGCACCGTTGTCCTGGCCGCTGTTGTCGGTGATCTGGCCGCCGCCGCCCGGCAGCAGGCCGCCGTCGCCGCCACCCAGGATCGTCGAAGGATCGAAGCCGAAATACCATCCGGCCAGCACCACCAGGATGACGAGGAAGATGCTGCCGCCGCCACCGGTACGGCCGCCGATCGGAATGCGGAACTGGCCACCGCCGCCGCCGAGTCCGCCGCCGCCGCTGTCGCTGCGGTCGTCCTCGATATTGTCACTCTGACGACGGCCCTTCCAGAGCATGGCAACTCCTCGTGCAGCAAACCTCCCCGTTGCTCCGGGGCACCAGACAATTATCCCAATGGTTGCGCCAAGTCACAGCATTTTTCGATGGCCTTTTTGGCCACACGGGTCGCCTTGCGGCCAAGTTCGTTGTGGCGAGCGGCTCGGCGTTGCAATCGTCCCCATGGCCTACAGCCGATCACGTAAGCCCGACAGAGAGCTAATCTTCCTGCTTGGCGCCGGCGCTCTTGCCGTCGGAGCTCTTCGAACGCTCCTCGAAACGCGCCGCGCCCTTTTTCAGCGGATGGCCGGTTTCGGCTTCGGTCTTGCGCTCATCCCTGGCCGCCGCCTGTTTCAGTCCCTCGGCTGCCTGCTTGCCCTTTGCCGCCGGCGTTTGTTCGATGCCCATCGTTTCCTCCTTTTCGCGCGCCAATCGCACGGATCTGGTGCAAACGTGTCTGGCGTGCGACGGTTCCGGCGACGCGGGAACTCTGGCGCTCAGCGCGCCGTCATCGCCTTGCGGAAGGCTTCCAGCGTCTCGGCGCTGACATGGTGCTCGATGCCCTCGGCATCGATGCGCGCTGTCTCCGCACTGACACCGAGCGAGCGCAAGAAAGCTTCCACCGTCTGGTGGCGGATGCGGCTTTCCTCCGCGACTTTGCGGCCGGCTTCGGTCAGGAACACGCCACGATAGGGCTTTCTCGACACCAGACCGTCGGCGCACAGCCTGGTCAGCATCTTGGCCACTGTCGGCTGCGCGACACCGAGCCGTGCGGCGATGTCGACCTGACGCGCCTCGTTGCCGTCTTCGATCAGGTCGGCGATCAGTTCGACATAATCCTCGACCAACGCACTGCGGCGCGCTTCGCGCTGCTGCCGGAAGCCCTCCGAATGAATTTCGGCGTCGAGCAGCGGCTCGCGCGGAACTGGTCTGTTCTTCAGCACCAATACGCGCTCCTCCCAGGACTATTTGCCATCCATGCTTTCATAGCACGGGCTCTGATTCTTCAGGCCGTTTATTTGCATTCCGCAACAGGTGCAACCGGGGCTTCCGATCGCCGTTTCACCCGATGACCGCCAGCCGGATAAAAAGCAACGACAATGAAATATAGCATATTGCATAATGTTGAGCCATGGCATAGCTTAAGCCAACATCGTCCAGTCTCGCGGAAAGCCCTCCTTCATGTCCGAAGCCGAAGCCACAGCCTCCCGTTCCTCATGGCGGTTCGCCAGGCCCGACGAGGACGAGCAGCCCAGCCTGCGCGAAGTCAATTCCTCTATCGCCGTGCCGAACTCGGGCGTCTGGTTCCGTCGCCTGTTCGCCTTCATGGGTCCCGGCTACATGGTCTCGGTCGGCTATATGGACCCCGGCAACTGGGCGACCGACCTCGCCGGCGGCGCCCAGTTCGGTTACACGCTGCTGTTCATCATCATGCTGTCCAACCTGATGGCGATCCTTTTGCAGGCGCTGGCGGCACGGCTCGGCATCGCCACCGGCCGCGATCTCGCCCAAGCCTGCCGGGCCTATTATCCCCGGCCGGTGAACTTCGTGCTGTGGATCGCCTGCGAGCTGGCCATCATCGCCTGCGACCTGGCCGAAGTCATCGGCACCGCGATCGCATTGCAGCTTCTGTTCGGCATTCCGCTGATCGGCGGCGCCATGCTGACGGCGCTCGATGCCTTCCTCGTGCTGCTCCTGATGAACAAGGGGTTTCGCTATCTCGAAGCCTTCGTCATCGCGCTTTTGATCATCATCTTCAGCTGCTTCGCCATCCAGATCTTCGTCGCCGCCCCGCCGGCCGGTTCGATCCTGCATGCCATGTTCGTGCCGTCGTCGGAAATCGTCACCAATCCGGCGATGCTCTACATCGCCATCGGCATCATCGGCGCCACCGTCATGCCGCATAATCTCTATCTGCACTCCTCGATCGTGCAGACCCGCGCCTATGAACGCACCGACAAGGGCAAGCGCGACGCCATCAAATGGGCAACGACGGACTCGACCATCGCCCTGATGCTGGCTTTGTTCGTCAACGCCTCGATCCTGATCGTGTCCGCGGTCGCCTTTCACAACACCGGCCACCAGGACGTCGCAGAGATCGGCCAGGCCTTCGAGCTGCTGTCGCCGCTGCTCGGCCTCGGCATCGCCTCGATCCTGTTCGCGGTGGCGCTGCTGGCTTCCGGCCTGAACTCGACGGTGACGGCCACGCTCGCCGGCCAGATTGTTATGGAAGGCTTCCTGCGCCTGCGCATCCCCAACTGGGCACGCCGGCTGCTGACGCGCGGCCTCGCCATTATCCCGGTGGTGGTCGTCACCGCGCTCTATGGCGAAAAGGGCACCGGCCAGTTGCTGGTGTTCAGCCAGGTCATCCTGTCGATGCAACTGCCCTTCGCGGTCGTCCCGCTGGTGCAGTTCGTCTCCGACAAGAAGAAGATGGGCAATCTCGCCATTCCGCGCGGCGTCGCAGCCCTTGCCTGGGTGGTCGCCGCGATCATCCTGGTGCTCAACTTCAAGCTGCTCTACGACACCATGTTCGGGGTCGGCTGAGTTCCGCTTCGCCTGGAAACCGGCTGCCCTCTGCGCAGGGGGCAGCCTCGCGACAAATCGGCAATCCGCGCTATGTTTTCCGGCATCATGACCCGGATCGAAGACATCAGGAAATTCTACGCGCGGCTGCTGGCCGCCAATGCCGGCTCGCCCGACCCACGTCTGGAAGCGGCTTTCGCCGACGTGCCGCGCGAAGCGTTTCTCGGTCCCGGGCCGTGGACGGTCGTCGCCGGCAACGGCAAGGTCACAACACCGAGCGCCGATCCGGCTCATATCTATCAGAACGTGCTGGTGGCGCTCGACGACGACAAGGGCATCAACAATGGCGAGCCATTCCTGCACGCCATGTGGATTGGAAAGCTTGAACCGAAACCCGGTGAGGCGGTTTGCCATATCGGCGCCGGCACCGGCTACTACACCGCCGTGCTGGCCCGGCTGGTTTCGCCAGGCGGCATCGTCACCGCTTTCGAACTCGACGAGAAGCTGGCCGATCTGGCGCGTCAAAATCTCGAAGCCTATGGCAATGCGACGGTGGTCCATGGCGATGCCGTGACGACGCCCCTGCCGCCATCCGACATCATCTATGTCAATGCCGGGGTCGCAGCGCCCCCGGCCGGATGGCTGAAGGCGCTGCGGCCAGGCGGCCGCATGATCTTTCCCTGGCGGCCGGCCGAGCGCGTCCCGCTGGCGGTGATGGTGACACGCACGCAAAAAGGCTTCGCCTGCGATCCGTTCATGCGGTCGTGGTTCATTCCCTGTGTCGGCGCCTCGGTCGCGGACCCCGCGGCGATGATCCCCACCGGCGAGCAGGCCGCGCGCAGCCGCTCGATCTGGCTGGCGCAGGACAGGGCGCCGGACGACACCGCCACCGCCATATCAGGCGATGTCTGGTTCTCGTCGGAAAATCTCCACACCGAGCCTCGCAAGCAACGGTGATTTTCCAAAATTTCGTCCTGTCCTGTCGGACCGGTGGCTCGTCGCCCGTCCTTGGGCTGAAGTCCGCCACGACGGCGTGGACCGAAGAACGGGAGCATTGGAATGAGAAAGATTATCTCTGCGACATTCGTCAGCCTCGACGGCGTCATGCAGGCGCCCGGCGGCCCGCAAGAGGATCCGGTCGGCGGCTTCAAGTTCGGCGGCTGGACCTTCCATTACTTCGACGAGGCGGGGGGCGCGGCGATGGATGAACTGTTCTCCAAGCCTTTCGCCCTGCTTCTCGGCCGCAGGACCTACGATATCTTCGCCGCCTACTGGCCATATCAGAAAGATCCGATCGCGGATGCCTTCAACCCTGCGACCAAATATGTCGCGACGCATCGGCCCGACACCCTCACCTGGCAGAACACGCAATCGCTCGGGCCTGATATCGTTGCGGAGTTGCGCCGCCTCAAGCAGGAGGATGGACCCGACCTGCTCATCCAGGGATCGGGCAACCTGATCCAAACGCTGCTCGCCAACGGGCTGATCGACGAGATCCGGCTGATGGTCTTTCCGCTGTTGCTGGGTAACGGCAAGCGGCTGTTCGGCGACAGCGCGATCCCGGCCGCCTTCAAGCTCATTAAGTCGCAGGCAACCGGCACCGGCGTCATCATGGCGACCTACGAACGCGCGGGCGAGGTCAAGGTCGGGTCGTTTGTCACGGGAGAGCCGTCGGAAGCCGAGCTCGAGCGGCGCAGGAATTGGAAGTAGCAGGACCTGGGTTCCTCGCCCCACGATGAAAGATCGACCCCCACTCCGTCGAGCTTCGCTCGACACCTCTCCCCCGGTTGACGGGGTAGAGGAACGGCGCGAACCTACCTCAGCTGGCACCTTTCCTCTCCCTCCGGAGGGGGGAGAGCGACGGGGGAGAGGAACCCCAGTTCTGAGAAGCTTCAAGCAGCGACTGGTCGCCGCGCCAGCCCTTCCCGTATATGCCGTGCGAATTCCTGCGCCGCGGGCCCTACCCCATGCCTCGGCAGATGCAGGTTGATGGCAAAATTCGGCAGCGGCGGCAGGCCGGACTCCGATGGCAATATGTCGAGATCGGCTGGCACCGTGGAGGCCAGCCAGGTGGTGACGGCGAGGTCGGAGCGCACCGTCGCGGTCGTCGCGTCGATGTTGCCGTTCTCGAACACGGTGCGCCACTCCAGCCCATGCTCACCGAGCGCCGCCAGCACAGCCGGCCGGAAAGCGCAGGTGTCGGCGACGATCGACACCGGCAGCGGCCGCTTGGCGCGGGCAACGCCGCCCTTGGCACCGACCCAGACCAGCCGGTCAACGACGAGGCATTCGCCGGCCGACGGGCCGGCGCATTCCTCGATCACGGCAAGGTCGATGGTCCCGGCCGCAAGGGCAGCAGTCAATTCTGGCGACGAGGCGCAGACCAGCGATATCTCGACCTGCGGATAGGTCTCGGCATAGGTCTTCAGCACCGGCGCCAGCAAGGTGCCGACAAGGTCGTAGGGCACGCCGAGCCGCACCTGGCCGGCCACCGGGCTCCCAGCCATTTCGGCCCAGATCTCGTCATTCAAGGCCAGCAGCCGCTTGCCCCTGCCGAATAGCTGTTCACCGGCGCGCGTCAGCCGCAAGCCGCGCCGGTCGCGCTCGAAGAGGCTCGAGCCGAACGCCTCCTCCAGCCGTTTGACCTGCTGGCTGACAGCACCTTGCGTCAGGTGCAGTGCATTGGCCGCCGCTGTCATGCTGGCCTTGTCGGCGACGGTGATAAAGGTGCGGATCAGCGCCATGTCGAGATTTCGGATCATGGTTGGCATTATGCTTGCTAATGTCAACCATAGCAAACATTGCATTTACTGAAGTTCGTGCGCAGCTACGATGGCAGCCCTCCCACCGAGGACGCCGCATGCTCGAGCCCATTTTCCCGCTCATCCTGTTTGCCATCGTCGCCACCACCACGCCCGGCATCGCCACGACCCTGTCGACGGCATCGGGCGCACAGTTCGGCTTTCGCCGTTCCGTACCTTTGCTGATCGGCAGCGCCGCCGGCCTCGCCACGGTGACGAGCGCCGCCGCCGCCGGGCTCGCCGGCCTGCTGCTCGCCGTGCCCTCGCTGCAACTGGCGATGAAGGTCACCGGCTCACTTTATCTCGTCTGGTTGGCGATCAAGATCGGCCGCAGCGGACCGCCTAATCTGGATGTAACCATGGCCAGGCCGAACAGCTTTCTCGGCGGCGCCGGCATTCAATGGATGAACCCGAAGGGATGGGCGATGGGACTGGGCGCCGCGGCGTCGTTCGCGGCATTGGCCAGCGGACCGATGCAGCTCGCGCTGCTGCTCGGCGCCACTTTCGGCCTCGCGGCCGCCGCCTCGCTTTCACTGTGGTGCGTGGCCGGCATGGTGCTGGCGCGGCTGCTCAAGACCGAATGGCAATGGCGCGCGCTCAACATCGTGCTGGCACTGGTGCTGGCCGCCTCGATCATTCCGATGTGGCGGTCGGCGTAGACGGCCACGGAATGGGTACAAGACGCCAAGTCCTGCAAGGTCAGCGCAGGAGCCCCACCCGGGCCTTCGGTCCGACCTCCCCACAAGGGGGAGGTAGGGAGCGCGCCTTTTCCAAGCCTCAAGGAGGGCGGCGCGCGCCCCTAACCTTCCCCCTTATGGGGGTCCGAAGGACGGGTGAGACCCGTGGCTCGCCCCGGCAAATCGCTGCGAAGCAGCGGGGTGGGGGTCCTGGTTCGCAAAGCGAACCAGCCTCTCAAACGTCAAACCCCGTAACGCGCCGCCGGCTTGTCGGCGTGCAGGCTGCCGTAGAAGGCTTGCCGGGCGCCGAGGAATGTGTCGAGCTTGGCCGCATCGGCAAGCGCGGGCACGGTGACCGCCTCGCCTTTGGCCAAGCCGACAAGTGCGGCATCGACCATGTCGTCGGCGGTCATGATGATCTCCTTCGGAACGTTTGCGATATCGGTGCCGGCAAGTTCCCAGAAATCGGTCCGGGTCGCGCCCGGCAGCACCACCTGCACCTTCACATTGGTGCCCTCGACCTCACGGTGCAGGGCTTCGGTGAAGTTGACCACATAAGCTTTGGTGCCGCTGTAGATGCCGCCGAAGGAGGTGTCGAAGGCGAGCACCGAGGCGATGTTGACGATGCCGCCGCGGTTGCGTGCCAAAAGCCCCGGCAGCACGGCGCGGGTTAGACGCGTCAAGGCGATGGTGTTGACCTTGATCATGCGCTCGGCCGCGTCGACATCGGCGGTGGCCACGACGGCCTGGCCGCCGATGCCGGCATTGTTGACCAGCAGTGTGATGCTCTCGTCGGCTGTTACAGCTTGCTCGACGCGGCGCACATCATCGTCGTTTGCAAGATCGGCGCTGATCACGCCGACCTTGCGGCTATAGGTCTGGCGCAGCTTCCCGGCCAGTTCCTCCAGCCGGTCGGCGCGCCGCGCCACCAGCACCAGATCGTAGCCCTGCCCCGCCAGCCGGTCGGCATAGACCGCGCCGATGCCCGACGAAGCACCGGTGACGACCGCCGTGCCCTTGTTGCCCTGTCCACTCATTGTCCTGTTCCTTCTTCAACTGATCTTGTTCGTTTCGAATGACCCCCGGCACCGTGGCATCTGCCGCGCTGCCGGAAAGCCGCTTGATCTGATTTAGTGGCATATACCACTAATCGTGAAGTAGGCATATGCCACTATCTTGTCAATGAGACGGGCGGGGATTATTTGAGGGGAGCAGCCGGGCCTCATTCGCCGGCGCCAGGGACCATCATGTCAAAGGACAGCCTGCCCGGCCTCACGCTCTGCAACAACGCCGCGCTGCGCCGCGCGGCGCGCAAGCTCGGCAAGTTTTATGATGATGTGGTGGAGCCGTCAGGCCTCAAGGCGACGCAGCAGGGCCTGCTTTACCAGATCCATATGGGCGATGAGCCGGCGATGGGCGCCATCGCCACGTCGCTGATCATGGACCTGTCGGCGCTCGGCCATACGCTGAAACCGCTGATCCGCGACGGCTATGTCGAGACCTTCGCCGACCCGGAGGACCGCCGCGTCAAGCGTGTACGACTGACGCCAAAGGGCCTGGACAAGCTCGAGGAAGCGATGAAACTGTGGCAAATCGCCCAGCAGCGCTTCGAAGATGTCGTCGGCAAGGACAAGGCCGAAGATTTGCGCGCGGCTCTGGATGAGATCGCCGCGCTGGATTTTGATCTGCCGCCGGCCACGCCCTAAGGCCAGCGTTTGCCAAAGACTCTACTCGGCAGGCATTTCTACAGGCCGAGCCGCCCAGCGGCCGGCGACCACGACGCCAAGCCCGACGATCGGGAAGATCGCGGCGACCAGGCCGAGATCGGCCGGCGCGCCGTAGCGCAGCACGGCACCACCGACCACGGCACCCAGCGCCACGCCGAGATAGAGCGCCGAGGCGTTGAGCGACAGCACGATCGGGGCGGCATCGGGCGCCAGCTTGATGATGCGGCTCGCCTGCGCCGGCGGGAACGCCCAGCCGACGATGCCCCACGGCACCATCATCGCCATCAGCGCCGGCCCGGCAATATGGTGCGGCAGGAAGGTCGGGATGACCGACAATAAGACCAGCATGGCTGCACTCAGCGCCAGCGACCAGCCGACGGTGCGGGTCGCGCCGAACCGGTCGGCGGCCTGGCCGCCGCCAATGTTGCCGATGACGGCGCCGACGCCGAAGGCGAGCAGCATGCCGGGCAGCGCGATCTGGCTGAGACCGCCGCCCTCGATGGCAAGCGGCGCGACATAGGCAAAGACGGTGAAGGCGCCGATCAGCGCCAGCACTGTCGTCAACAGGATCGGCATCACGCCGGGACGCAGCGCTGCCGCCAGCCTGCGCTTCAAGGGCAGCCTGGTGCCAACGATGCCCTGCGGCAGCCGGTACCACAGGATCGCGCCCGCAAGCGCGCCAAGGCCGGCGATGGCAAAGAAGGTGCCGCGCCAGCCGGCGACGGTGGCAACGAGCGCGCCCAGCGGCGCACCGAGCGCAACGGCCACAGTGGTGCCGCCGACGACGACGGCGATGGCACGCGCCCGGTGATGATCATCGACCAGCGCCACCGCCGTGCCTTGCGCAGTTGCGGCGAACAGGCCCGACGACAGCGCCATGACGATGCGCGCGACCAGCAGCAGTTCGAAGGAGGAACTCAAGGCGGCGGCGATGTTGCCGATGACGAAGAACACCAGCGTCCACAGGATGACGCGGCGCCGGTCCCATTCGCCTGTCAGCGTCGCCAGGATCGGCGTGCCGACCGCATAGGCGAGCGCGAAGGCGGTAATCAGCGTGCCGGCCAGCGGAATGGAGATGCCGGCATCCGCCGCGATGTCGGGCAGAAGGCTGGAGATGACGAAGCCTTCGGTCGAGATCGTGAACGATCCGAGCGCGAGCCAGAAGAGGCGCTTGTCCATGGCGGGATGTCCTTAGTTCAAAAGTTATTGAACAATTGGACATAACAGGGCATCATGTCAATGAAGCCAGGGAAAAATAGCTGAACCTTCCTGACAGCCCTGTGTCAGCACAGGCCGGGCGGGGTTCGCGCGAGACGGAGAAAGGCCACGTGGAGCCAACAATGATGGATGCGTTGAAATCGGACCCGACTGTGCTTAGTTTCGAGCCATGACCTTGCCACACCCCAATACGGACCAGATCAGCCTGCCGATCGTGCTTGGCGTGCTCGGCGACCCGACGCGGCTTGCCATCGTGCGCTATCTCGCCAGCAAGCAGGGCGTGCCGCTGAACTGCAGCCAGTTCCTCGATTTCGGCTCGAAGACCAATCTGAGCTACCACCTCGCCAAATTGCGCGAGGCCGGCGTCACCCGCGCCGAGGTGGTCGGCACCAACCGCATGATCACACTGCGCCGCGCCGATCTCGACGCCCGCTTCCCCGGCCTGCTCGACAGCGTCATCGCCGCCGCCGGCGACGATCCCGCACTGCCGGCGGTTGGCGGCCACGATATCGAAGTGCACGCCCGACCCTGAAGGATTTGGGTTCCTCGCCCACGAACGTGGGGAACAGGAAAAGCGGCGTCACACAGGAGCTTCCCGAAAATGCGCATCGCCGTCCTCGCCGATATCCACGGCAATGTGCTGGCGCTCGACGCCGTGCTTGACGACCTGCGCCGGCGCGGCGGCGCCGACCTGACCGTCAATCTCGGCGACAGCGTTTCCGGCCCGCTATGGCCACGCGAAACGATGGAACGGCTGCAGGCGCTGAACCTGCCGACGGTGCGCGGCAACCACGACCGCCGTGTTGCCGCCGACCCCGCTGATGACACCATGTGGCCCTCCGACGTCTATGCGCAGGAGCGGCTGACCGAGGCACAGCGCCAGGTGCTGTTCGCCCAGCCGTTGACGCTGGAGATCGCACCCGGAATCATCGCTTTCCACGCCCGTCCCGACCATGACGAGAAATATCTCACTGATACGATAGTCAATGGCCAGCTGGTGCGCGCGCCGCTGACGGCGATCCGGCGGCGGCTGAAGGCGCTCGACCCGGCTTGCCGCATCGCGCTGTGCGGCCACAGCCACCGCGCGGAACTGATCCGCGTCCCCGACGGTCCCGTCATCTTCAATCCGGGCAGCATCGGCTGCCCTGCCTATGACGATTCCACGCCGCCGGCGCATGTCTCCGAGCAGGGCTCGCCGCATGCGCGCTACGGCATCGTCACCTCGGGCAGCAACGGCCAGCCCGACGGCTTCGAGGCCATCGCCGTCGACTACGACCACGAGGCGGCCGCAAGGCAGGCCGAACAAGCGGGCCGGCCGGAATGGGCTCACGCGCTCAGAACCGGGTTCATGCCCCTGCCCGGCTGAAGGCTGGCGAAACGGCGGCCCGAATTTTCGGGCTTACATGGCGCCGCGTCGTCCCTTATAAAACCGGCCGGGCTTGCGGCGGGCTCGATCCGCCGCGGCACGGTATCAGCGCACGGCCAAACGATGAGGCGCACAGTTACGCTCCGAACAATCCTCCATGCGCTGATTGCTGCTCCGCTGCTGATGACGGCGTGGCCGGTGATTGCCCCCGCTATGGCTGAAGAGATGGCCCAAGAGGCGCCGGAGCTCGTCATCTCCGTCGTCACCGGCCTGGCGCCGGACGACCTTCTCAAGGTCCGCACCACCGCATCGCCGGTCGCCACGGTCGAGGCGCGGCTGAGCAGTGGCGACATGGTCACCAATCTCGGCTGCAACGACATCAACGGCTACAAATGGTGCAAGGTCGAGAGCACGGGCAAGGAGAAGCTGAGCGGCTGGGCGCCGGCGCGCTATCTCATCCCCCTCAATCCGAACCCCTATGTCGAAGGTGAGCCAAGACCGGCCGGTGCGCCGGTGGTTGCCTCCACCGGCAGTGGGGCCGAGCAGGCCTCGGCGCCAGATCAATCGCAGGCCATCGGCTCGGCCAACAGCCCTCAGGTCGCACCGCCCGACCTGACAGCCCGGCTTGGCGGCGCCGGTCCGGCAGCCGAAAGCACGTCGAAATCGCCTGAGGAAATCGGCCACGCCGCCATGCAGGACGCGTACCTACTGGCGCTGGCGGCGCCTGACGTCCCGCTTGATTCCGCTCCGACGCCGGCTTCTGGCCCCGAGATTCCCTGCGCCCGCTATGTCGGCCAGCCGATGGAGCGCTGCAAGGTCAGCGTGGTGCACAGCGCCGACAAGGCGAACATCACTGTGACCTGGCCCGATGGCGGCACGCGCATCATCTCCTTCCGTGCCGGCCAGCCGGCCGGTTCCGACGCGCCCGGCGACTTCCGCTTCACCAGGGAAGGCAGCCTCAACATGATCCGTGTCGGCGTCTCGGAGCGGTTTGAGATCACGGATCAGTTGGCGCTGGGGAATTAGAATTCAGGGGAGTAAGGGAGCAGGGGAAAAAGGGAGTATGTTTGGAATTCTCTCGAACCCACCCTATTCCCCTATTCCCCTATTCCCCTATTCCCCTATTCCCCTATTCCCCTATTCCCCTATTCCCCTATTCCCCTATTCCCCTATTCCCCTATTCCCCTATTCCCCTATTCCCCTATTCCCCTATTCCCCTATTCCCCTATTCCCCTATTCCCCTATTCCCCTATTCCCCTATTCCCCTACCTCGCATTTTCGGGGTTACATCAGTCAAAACTCTTCCCTATAAGGCCCTCCTAGCCTGATACCAGAATCGCGAGCACAACCGGCCGGGTCTTCCCGTCCCGGTTTTTTGTGCAAGCCGCCCGCCGAACGGACCTTTGACATGCCAAGACGCACTGACATCAAGTCGATCCTGATCATCGGGGCCGGCCCCATCGTCATCGGCCAGGCCTGCGAGTTCGACTATTCCGGCACGCAGGCCTGCAAGGCGCTGAAAGAGGAAGGCTTCCGCGTCATCCTGGTCAATTCCAACCCGGCCACCATCATGACCGACCCGGAACTGGCCGACGCCACCTATATCGAGCCGATCACGCCTGAAGTGGTGGCCAAGATCATCGCCAAGGAGCGGCCCGACGCGCTGCTGCCGACCATGGGCGGCCAGACCGCGCTCAACACCGCTCTGTCGCTGCGCCGCATGGGCGTGCTCGAGCGCTACAATGTCGAGATGATCGGCGCCGATGCTACCGCCATCGACAAGGCCGAGGACCGCGCGCTGTTTCGCGAGGCGATGAAGAAGATCGGCCTGGAAACGCCGAAGTCGATGCTGGCCAACGCCACCGACGTCAAGAACACCGACCGCAAGACGCATGAGGCCGAGCGCGCGGCGCTCAAGGCCGAGAAGCCGGCCGATCTCGACGCCGCGCTCGATGCGCTGGAAACCCGCTGGAACCTCGGCGAAGGCGACCGCAAGCAGCGCTATATCAGCCATGGCATGGCGATCGCCGCCCAGGCGCTCGACCATGTCGGCCTGCCGGCCATCATCCGCCCGTCCTTCACCATGGGCGGCACCGGCGGCGGCATCGCCTACAACCGCGCCGAATTCTACGAGATCGTCCAGTCCGGCCTCGACGCCTCGCCGACCACCGAAGTGCTGATCGAGGAGAGCGTGCTCGGCTGGAAGGAGTACGAGATGGAGGTCGTCCGCGACAGAGCGGACAATTGCATCATCGTCTGCTCGATCGAGAACATCGACCCGATGGGCGTGCATACGGGCGACTCGATCACCGTCGCCCCTGCCCTGACGCTGACCGACAAAGAATACCAGATGATGCGCAACGCCTCGATCGCGGTGCTGCGCGAGATCGGCGTCGAGACCGGCGGCTCCAACGTACAGTTCGCCGTCAACCCGGCCGATGGCCGCCTCGTCGTCATCGAGATGAACCCGCGCGTCTCGCGTTCGTCGGCCCTGGCCTCCAAGGCGACCGGTTTCCCGATCGCCAAGATCGCCGCAAAGCTCGCCGTCGGCTACACGCTGGACGAGCTGGAGAACGACATCACCGGCGGCGCGACGCCAGCCTCGTTCGAACCGAGCATCGATTACGTCGTCACGAAGATCCCGCGTTTCGCCTTCGAGAAATTCCCCGGCGCCGAGCCGGTGCTGACCACCGCCATGAAGTCGGTCGGCGAAGTCATGGCCATCGGCCGCACCTTCCAGGAATCGCTGCAGAAGGCACTGCGTGGACTTGAAACCGGCCTCACCGGTTTGGACGAGATCGAGATCCCCGGTCTCAGCCATGGGGGCCTCGGTTCCGCCAACCATGCCGACGACCGCAACGCCATTCGTGCGGCGCTCGGCACGCCGACGCCCGACCGGCTGCGCATGGTGGCGCAGGCGATCCGCATGGGCACCTCGCTGGAAGACGTGCACGCCATGTGCAAGATCGACCCGTGGTTCCTCGAACAGATCGCCGGCATCGTCGCCATGGAAGCCCGCATCCGCGAGCACGGCATTCCCGAGGACGCCGTCAACCTGCGCATGCTGAAGGCCATGGGTTTCTCCGATGCCCGCCTCGCGTCGCTGACGAAGACCGACGCCGAAGTGATTCAGAAAGCTCGCGAAAAGCTCGACGTTCATCCGGTTTATAAACGCATCGACACTTGTGCGGCCGAGTTCGCCTCGCCCACCGCCTACATGTACTCGTCCTATGAAGTGCCGTTCGCCGGCGCGCTGGCCAACGAGGCGCAGGTGTCATCGCGCAAAAAGGTCGTCATCCTCGGCGGCGGGCCGAACCGCATCGGCCAGGGCATCGAGTTCGATTATTGCTGCTGCCACGCCGCGTTTGCGCTGCGCGACGCCGGCTATGAAGCAATCATGATCAACTGCAACCCCGAGACCGTGTCGACCGACTATGACACGTCAGACCGGCTCTATTTCGAGCCGCTGACGGCGGAAGACGTGCTGGAGATCCTGCGCGCCGAACAGGCCTCGGGCGAACTGGTCGGCGTCATCGTCCAGTTCGGCGGCCAGACGCCGTTGAAGCTGGCGGACGCGCTGGAGAAGGCCGGCATTCCGATCCTCGGCACTTCGCCCGACATGATCGATCTGGCCGAAGACCGTGACCGCTTCCAGAAGCTGCTGCACAAGCTCGGCCTCAGCCAGCCGAAGAACGGCATCGCCTATTCGGTCGAGCAGGCCCGACTCGTTGCCGGCGAGCTCGGCTTCCCGCTGGTGGTGCGCCCGTCCTATGTGCTCGGCGGCCGCGCCATGCAGATCATCCATGACGAGGGCATGCTGCAGACCTATCTGCTCGACACCGTGCCCGGCCTGGTGCCGGAGGACATCAAGCAGAAATACCCCAACGACAAGACCGGCCAGATCAACACGCTGCTGGGCAAGAACCCGCTGCTGTTCGACACCTACCTATCCGGCGCCATCGAGGTCGATGTCGACTGCCTCTGCGACGGCAAGGCGACCTTCGTCTCCGGCATTTTGGAGCACATCGAGGAAGCCGGCATCCATTCGGGCGACAGCGCCTGCTCGCTGCCGGTGCACTCGCTGCCTTCGGAACTGGTCGACGAGCTGGAGCGCCAGACGGCAGCCCTTGCCCGCGCGCTCAATGTCGGCGGGCTGATGAACGTGCAGTATGCGATCAAGGACGGCACGGTCTATGTGCTGGAGGTCAATCCGCGCGCATCGCGCACCGTGCCCTTCGTCGCCAAGACCATCGGCCGGCCAATTGCCAAGATTGCCGCCCGCATCATGGCCGGCGAGAAGTTGGAAGACGCCTTCGCCCATTACGGCGCCATGCCCGACCCCAGGAACCCCGGCCACATCGCGGTCAAGGAAGCCGTGTTCCCCTTCGCCCGTTTCCCCGGCGTCGACATATTGCTCGGCCCGGAAATGCGCTCGACCGGCGAGGTCATGGGCCTCGACCGCGATTTTGCGCTGGCCTTCGCCAAGAGCCAGCTCGGCGCCGGCGTCGACCTGCCCCGCTCCGGCACGCTGTTCGTCTCGGTGCGCGACGAGGACAAGAAAGGCATATTGCCAGCGGTGAAGCGCCTCGCCGGCCTCGGCTTCAAGGTGCTGGCCACCTCGGGCACCGCCCGCTTCCTCGCCGAAAACGGCGTCGTCGCCGAGAAGATCAACAAGGTTCTGGAAGGCCGCCCCCACATCGAAGACGCCATCCGCAACCGCCAGGTGCAGATCGTCTTCAACACGACGGACGGCCAGAAGGCGGTGTCGGACTCCAAGTCGCTACGGCGCGCGACGCTGATGCAGAAGGTGCCGTATTATACGACACTGTCCGGTGCTGCCGCGGTGGCGGAGGCGATTGCGGCGCTGAAGGCGGGGAGTTTGGAGGTGCGGCCGCTGCAGGAGTATTTTGCTTAGAGCTGTATTCTCCCCGTTCAACGGGAGAAGGTGCCGGCAGGCGGATGAGGGGCAGCGGCTACTCAGGCTCATTTTGAACTGGAACTGGCAATTCGCGTAAAAGTCTTAAGACGTCATCGTAACGCGACCTTTGCAAAACCCTCATCCGTTCGATGAGTGAAGGAACTTGAGCCTCTCCCATACGATTTTGGACGAAACGGATTTTGCTATCGGACCTGCCGTAGACGAACTTGTCGGCGGCACCGACAACAGCAGCGTTCGTGGCGCTTACCAGCTTGTCTTCCCCAATACGCTTAATGTTTTCAATAAGAGCTCGGTCGTTGACCCCAACGAATAGCTTTCTCGGCCCAATTGGCACGATGACGTGCGATTCTGCGCTCCCGAGTACGTTAGTATAGATTACTGCTCGATCCGAAGTCAGGAGCTCGTGGATAGCTCTATCCACCGTCAACACTGACCACTCCATCGCTGCCAATCCAGATATCAATCTTTCGTTCGACATCAAATTTTTTGCGTGCCTGATGGTACGAGGCGCAGCTTTCGCTAGGAATTCGTCAGTCATTTGCTCGAAAGTTCTAGCCTCATTTTCGGGTTTTAGTGCCTGAAAGATATTCTCAAAACCCGGAGCGATTGTCGAAGACAGCTCTGTGATGTTTTCGCGCAGCATTCTAATATCCGAGGGCATTCGCGATAAAAGCGTGGCGATAAAACCCGACCAAGCGAGGCGTTGTGCAACCGAGAATTCTCCACCGTTAAGCATGGTCTTAAGCGCATCAGCAGCCTTGCTATCGATTGGGGAGAGAAACTCGCGCTCCATCTCATGCGCGACTTCGTCAGGAAGACCTTGAATGGCGTAAAGCCTCGATATGTAACCAGTGCCCTCTGGGTGAACTCGTTTAGGCTTCACCTGATTGCCGAAGGCTTACTGAATTCGATCAACCGACCATCAGTTTGAGCCCAGCGTTTCAAGTAGAAGACGGGCAAGAAATGGTGCTTGATCGGTTGACTCGCTCGCATTCACGTCACTCTGGAAATCTATAAATCAAAAAAGGATCAACCTGTAACATGTCCTCACGTTGCCGCGACGTCTACGAATGTTTGAACAGCTTCACCAAATTGAAACGAGGAAGTGACACAGCCAAGATTCAAGTTACGGTGACGCTTTGAGTCTTTGGGTGGGCACATGTCAACGAAACTGGTACGCCAGAAGGTTGCGGAATTCCTGAAATCAGACGGCCCTGGAGTGCTCTGCATCCGAGGCAATTGGGGCACCGGCAAGACCTACACTTGGAATGATGAGCTGGAGAAAGCTGCAAACGTCAAGGGCGGTATAGGTTTAGAAAAATATGCCTATGTGTCTCTCTTTGGGCTGAACAGCATCGAGGAAGTGCAGCGCCAAATTGCGACCCAGACGATCAAGCGAGAACGGATAGGCCAGCCTTTCGATGCGACCAACCTTACCGCTGCCTACGAAGACGGTGTGACGCTTGTAAAGAAGTTAGCTGGCCGGTTCGGCGGCTTCTTAGGCGATGGTTACTATGGTGCCGCTGCATCGCTAATGACACTGCTTATTCGCAATCGCCTCATTTGCATAGACGACCTTGAACGCAAGGGAGAGCACCTGCGGAGTGGGGACGTTCTTGGGCTAATTTCGCAGTTGACGGAGGAGCGTCATTGCAAAGTAGCCCTTCTGTTGAATGACGAGCGACTGGATGATCGCCCGCAGTTTGAGCGATTCCTTGAGAAGGTTGTCGACCTCAATCTGCGCTTCATACCTTCCGCAAGTGAATCCGCTGCGACCGCTCTTGATAACCTCAAAGCTACTCCAATTCCGACGGATGACGTGCGCGAGCAAACTATCCTGCTCGGAATCGATAATATTCGCGTCATTCGGAAGATCTACAGTCTCGTAAGCGACATAGCTCCGATGCTCAAAGATTATAAGTCTGGCGTGTTGAAGGCGGTAACGAAATCACTGGTGCTATTCGGATGGTGTAACTATCAACCTGAGATGGCTCCGACCCTGAATTTCTTAAAGGCGATTGGAGAGTATTCCTTCGCGACGCAGCCCCCGAACGAAGAAGTTGCGAAGCTGCGGGAAAAATGGGAGCCGAAATTAAGGCAATATGGCTACACCCACACTGACGATTTTGACCTGGTCCTAATGGACGGCATTATCAATGGGTATTTCGATCCAACGGTGGTGGCTGTTTACGCGACCGAACTCAACAAAATCGAGCAGTCCGCTGAGGCGAACGCCAAGTTGGAAGAGGCGTGGGATTCATATCGCAACTCGTTCGATGACAATGGAGAGGAATTAGTCGTTGAGCTTATGGAGTGCTTTGAGGCGAACGCGCAGTTTTATTCATTGGGCACTACATCGCAACTCATCGACTTGTTTGGCAGAATTGGGCACAAGGAAGAAGCGAAAAAGGTTTTTGACCTCTATGAAAAGGCGCACGATGGCGATGTGAGTGCTTTTGACGTTGAGCGTCTTTTCCGGTTTGGCATGGAACTGCCCAAGGACATCCTTGCAAGGGTCACGAAGGCTAGAGAGGGCGTTAAGCCTAACCTCTCCAATGATGCGCTTTTCTTAGGTTTGAAAGAGGCTGGATTCGGTTCGGATATCGCAGCGCAATTGGCAAAACTGCCGGTAGAGGAATATGTGCGGGTGCTCACGAGCCATCGCGGCGAGGAGCTTAGGAAAATCCGTGAAGGCCTTACGGACTATCTCAATGTCTCAAACCCAACCAATATCGCCATTGAAATCATGTATCGGGCAGCCGATGCACTCCAGATAATAGCAGCACGAAGCCCTCTGGACAGCGCCAGAGCCCACACTTGGCAGTTGATCCAATGGCAGAAAAAGTTTGGACGGCTGCCAGATGTAGAGCTGCCTGTTGATCCAAAGGCGACAGAGGCAACGGAAGAGGCTGCGCCTGCCGCTTAATTGGTTGGACGCCTATGGCGAAGTGCATTTGTTGGTGTCGCGATTTTTATGCCACCGCCACACACTCAATCTCGATATCAAACTCCATCGGCCACGACGCCACCGGCACAAAACTGCGCGCCGGCGGGTTGGTCGAAAAATACCTGGCATAAACACGGTTGATGGCGTTGTAGAAGCCGGAATTGACGGCGTAGATGCGCACCATCACCACATTGTCGAGCGAGGTGCCGGCCGCTTCCAGGCAATGTTTCAGCGCCTTCAGCGACGCCTCGGTCTGCACCTCGATGTCGCCGCGCACCATCTCGCCGGTCACCATATCCACCGGCGGCGTCGCCGAGATGAACACGAAGCCGTTGGCCTTGACCGCTGTCGAGCAGGGAAGGCCGAGCGCCCGCACCTTGTCCGACATGACGGGGACTTCGATGATTTCTTTCTTCATGGCAAATCTCCCTTGTTTGCAGGGAGCTTATCCCCGCACTGGCGGAACGCCAGCGCCGTTCTTCCCTTCTCCCACAGGGGGAGAAGGAAGATGCGGCGCTAGAGAAAACCGATGAACCGTCCGGCGAACAGCACCGAAGTCCACAGCAGTATCGAGAGCACAGCCAGGATGGTGCTGCCGGCCAGCTCGTCACCGCCTCTGGCGAAGCGCAGGAAGGTGAAAAAATTGACGCCGGCGAGAAGGATGAGTGCCATCTTGGCGAGGAAAACCGGCATCGCCGCATAGGTGCCCGCCTTGACCGAAAACAGCAGCGAGCCGGTGACGAGCGCACCCGCGAACGCACTTAATGCAATGCGGCGCAGCAGCGCGACGAATGCGGCTTGCGGCAGCGAACGGAAGGCGCCGCAGATCCTGAGGTCCATGAGAACGACGCTGGTCAGCAGCGCACCGATCGACATGATGTGGAGCGCATTGACTATGGGATAGGCGATGAAGGAAGCCTTCAGCCACCGCGCCAGGGCAAGTTGCTCGATGCCGGCGAAAAAATCCGTCATCTAGGCCGGCGGCACGCGGTCGGGATAGACATCATATGTTTTGCCGTTGACGATGAGGCGCACTGCTTTCATGCGCTTTTCGCTCGCCTCGAGCGAGCGGTTGCCGATCGCGGTCACCTCGTCGCCGATTTTGGCCACCTCCTCCGTGAAGCCGGCGGCGATGGTGCGTGATGGCGGCGCCATCTCCACCCGCCAGGCCTCACCCTCGGCGTCGACATCCAGCGTGGCGTGCGGATTGCCGATATAGATGGCCGTGATCTTGCCCTTGAGTTCGAAAAACCCATCCTGTGTCCACGACCAGCCATGATGGGCATAGGCCGCGGTGCCGGCGGCAAGCATCACGGCCGCCGTCAGCGCGACGCTGCGAATTGCCTTGAACTGCATCGCTCGTCTCCTCGGTTCATCCCGCAGGCACTTGAGAGTAGGACACGGCGCGGCAACGTCAAATCATATCGAGCGAAAGACCGGACCGCCAAGCGCCCGCCCAATCGCCGGCATGACGCCTTGTTAATGACACCCATGCGCGCCACTCTCTCTTTCCTGGCCGTTCTTCCCCTGGGCTGAAGATCGGACTCCCATCGGAAACGAGGCGAACATGAGCAGCATGAGAGACCGTCAGGAAGGCTTCGAAAAGAAGTTTGCGATGGACGAGGAAACGAAGTTCAGGGCCATGGCGCGCCGCAACAAGCTGCTCGGCCTGTGGGCCGCCGAACAGCTCGGCAAATCCGGTGCTGACGCCGACGCCTATGCCAAGGAAGTCGTGCACGCGGATTTCGAAGAGGCAGGCGACAACGATGTGTTCCGCAAGGTCCGCGCCGACTTCGACGCGGCGGGCATCGCCCAGTCGGATGCCCAGATACGCACCGCCATGGAAACCCTGCTGGTGACCGCGGTCGAGCAGATCAGGTCGACCTGAGCGCCGCTCAGCCTTGATCGGTAGGGCGTGCCGTCCTTAAGGCACAGGGCCACATTGTGGTGTTGGTTGGCCAAGCGGGCTGGCTTCCATCGTAGCGCTCTACGGCGCCCCCCTCTGTCCTGCCGGGCAGGACAGAGGGGGGCGCCATAGTGAACCGCCCTCACCCCTGATGGGCGGCGGCCAGTTCCTTCACGTGTTTTTCGTGCATCTGCAGCGTCGGCAGGGTTTTCTTGGCGAATTCCTTCATTGCCGGGTCGTCGCCGGATTTCGCATAGCCGCTGAACAGCGCGACGGCTTCCTTGTGAGCGTTGGTCTGCATCTCGATGTATTTGGCCTGGAACTGATCGCCGCTGGCGCTCTTCAGCTCATCGAGCATCTTCTGCTCCTTGGGCTGCAGGGCCGGACCGGACGGTGCGGTGGCCGAGGTTGTCTGGCCCTGGGCAAGCGCCGCCTTGAATTCCTCGCCGGCCTTGGTGTGATCGGCGATCATCTGTTTGGCGAACGCCTTGACGTCGGCGTCGGTCGCCTGTTGCTCGGCGAGCTTGCTGGACTCGATCTCGAACTCATTGGCGCTCGGCACCGTCTTGATGAAGGTCGAAGTGTCGACCTTCGTCGTGGCGGCGAGCGGCGTGGTCGTGGCGGTCGTGTTCGACTGGGCAAAGGCCGGCGCGCCGGCAAGCAATGCTGCTGCGGTCAGAATGGTAAGCGTTTTCATGGCATGTCTCCGGTTGGAATTGTCCCTCGGACAATCCAACGTCGCTTGGGCACTCCGGTTGCAGGTCATGAGGAAGAAGCCTGCGCATGTCGCCTCGATCGGCCCGAACCGCGGCGGCTGACCAGAGCTGCCTTTCAGTGGCAACACGCCTCGCCATATTGCAGCTGCTCGTTCCAGTTTGGACGCCCCTCAGGCGTGAAATCCATCAGGTTCCAAAGCGTTTCGCAGGTGCCGAGGCCACGCGGATCCTGACCGGGCTCCGTCGGTGCGAAATCCAGTTCCGAACTCCAGAAATGGCGTATGCCGTCGGGGTCGCGGTGAAACACCGACAGCAGCGGGATCTGTGAGCCGTCGGCCGCCTCCGCATTGTAGTCGCGCTTGAAGCTGTTGGCCGCCGAAGACACCAGCCGCATGTTGCGCCAGCCCCGATCTCGACCGAGCGTGACCAGGTTTTCGAGCGCGGTCTTGCCCACCACCGCGAAATTGAAGCCGGCCGCCTGGAGATGCCCGACCGCGCCGTCGAACTGATCGAGCAATGCCGTGCAGGACGGACATGGCTGGTCCGGTCGGGCGAGCTTCGCCGTGCCGCCGCTGGTCGCCACATCGCGCTTCTCCTGCGGGTGGCGCGGGAACATCATGTTGTAGAGGATCAGGCTGTCCTTGCCGGGCGCGAACAGCTCCGACAGCCTTGTCTTCGCGGGCTTGCCGTGGGCATCCAGTGCGTCGAATTCATAGTCCTGGCGGATCAGCCCGCCCGGCGGCAGCGCGCGCCGGGCCTCGGCGACCTCTTCCATGGCGCGGCGCAGCTCGATTTCCTTCTTCAGCAATTTTTCGCGCGCGGTGCGGTATTTCGCGGATTCGTTGGGAAAGGTGATCATGATCGGCTCCTTCAAGTCGCAGCGCCGGCGTCCCGGCGCGGTTGCTCTGCGACCCAAGGACGTTTGGCGGCGATCGGCTCCGACATTTATTGCGCATGGTGATATGTCGTAATCCCTGTTCGGGCAGCGTGATCCGGGGGACGAAATGCACGACGACGAGATCGATCTGCGCTGCCCGCAAGTGGTGGCCGACAATGCCGCCAAGGGCCTCAGACTGCGCGGAGAATTCGGCCGCGGCGGCACCGAGATCGGCGTCGCCCGCGCCACCGAACTGAAGAACCGGGAAAAGCTCGCGCCCTCCACCATTCGCCGCATGGTCAGCTATTTCGCCCGCCACGAGGTCGACAAGCGCGGCAGAAATTACGGCAATGAGCAGAACCCTTCGGCCGGCTACATCGCCTGGCTGCTGTGGGGCGGCGATGAAGGCCGCACCTGGGCGCTTGATCTCAAGCAGAAGATAGGCAACGCGCCGGACATCTGACAACGGTCCGAACTACGCTGACCGCTCCTCACCCCTTCACCCCGCCGGCGGTGAGGCCGGAGACGATCTTGCGCTGGAAGATCAGCACCAGCACCACCAGCGGCACCGTGACGATCACCGAGGCCGCCATGATGTTGCCCCAGGGGATCTCGAACTGCGAGTTGCCGGAGAGCAGCGCGATCGCGACCGGCACGGTCCGCTGTGCGTTGTTGGAGGTGAAGGTCAGGGCAAACAGGAACTCGTTCCACGCACCGATGAAGGCCAGCAGGCCGGTGGTCGCCAGCGCCGGCCACATCAGCGGCAGGAAGACCCGGGTGACGATGATCCACGGCGTCGCGCCGTCGAGGATCGCCGCCTCCTCGACCTCGACCGGCAGGTCCCGGACGAAGGTGGTGAGCACCCAGACGGTGAACGGCAAGGTGAAGATCATGTAGGAGAAGATCAGCGCGGACAGCGAATTGTAGAGGCCGAAGATGCGGACCAGTTCGAACAGCCCGGCCAGCAGCGCCACCTGCGGGAACATCGACACCGACAGGATGATGAACAGCAGGGCCGAGCGGCCGCGGAATCGAATGCGCGCCAGCGCGTAGGCTGATGTGACGCCGAGCAACAGCGACAGCGCGACGACTGCGCCGGAGACGAAGAGCGAGTTCGCGAGGTTGCGCACGAAGGCGCCCTCGATCAGCACGTTTCTGTAATTGGCGAAACTGATCGTCGTTGGCCACAGATCAGCCCGGAACAGATCGGTCCCGGATTTCAGGCTGGTGACGATCGCGTAATAAAACGGGAACACCGCGACGAAGACGATTGCCCCGACCAGCAGGTAAAAGGCCGTGCGCTTCACGATCCACATCTCAGCGGTCCCCGTCCAGGCTGATCCGGCCGATCCGGATGGTGACGATGGTAAGCAGAGCGAGAATGAGGAAGAGCAGGGTCGAGGCGGCGGAGCCATAGGCGAACTTGTCGAACTCGAACAGGTTCTCGCGGGCGAACACCGACATCGACTTGGTGTGCACATTGTTGGGCGTCAGCACATAGACCAGGTCGAAGATGCGCAGTGCATCGAGCGCGCGGAAGATCACCGCCACCAACAGCGCGGGGCGGATCAGCGGCAAGGTCACCCGCCAGAAGATCTGCCAAGGGTTGGCGCCGTCGAGCCTGGCGACCTCGATGATCTCCCTCGGCAGCATCTGCAGCGCGGCCAGGATGAGCAGCGTCATGAATGGCGTCGCCTTCCAGATATCGACGATGAGGACCGCCGCCATCGCGGTGTCGGCGTTGGCCGTCCAGGCGATCTTGGTGCTGATCAGGCCAAGATTGAGCAGCACCACATTGATGATGCCGAACTGGTCGTTGAGCATCCATTGCCACATCTTCGCCGAGACGATCGTCGGGATCGCCCAGGGGATCAGGATCGCCGCCCTGACGATGCCGCGGCCTCTGAATTCGGCGTTGAGAACCAGGGCAACGATGGTGCCGAGGATGGTCTCGCAGGTCACCGAAATCACGGTGAAGCGCACCGTGTTCCAGACGGCACGCCACCAGACAGGGTCGACCAGCAACCCGTCATAGAGGGTCCGGCCGCTTGGCATGTGAAGTACCGAAAAGTAATTGGCGAAGCCGACCCATTGGCGCGCGTCGAGATCGGCCAGCGAGGCGTCGGTGAAGCTGAAATAGACCGTGCGGGCAAGCGGCCAGCCGGCCGCCGCGGCGAGCACCAGAAGCATTGGCGCCAGGAAAAGCCACGCCGAGCGAACGCGCTGTGCCCTCAACGGCGCATGCGCGGCCTTGGCTGTTTCCGGTTTCATCCCTGTCATCTCGCTCCACTCGCTGCGGTCCCGCCGGCCGGCTGTCCCAGTATCGTCACCAGCCTCGACCCTTCAGCTTGGTCAGCGTCGCTTCGAGGTCGGCTAGATTGTCGGCGGCAGTGCCGTCGCCCGAGAGAATGTTGTGAACGGCGTTCCAGAACTGGCTCGACGCCTCGTTGTATTTGATCCTGGTGGCGGCCGAGGGGCGCGGCACCGCATTGAGAAAGATCTGCTTCCAGCGCGGAATAATCGGGTGTTGCCTGGCGATGTCGGCATCGTCATACAGCGCCTGGATGGTCGGCAGATTGGACGTCTTCAGCGCGCGGTATTTCTGCATCGCGGGCGAGGCAATGAACTTGACCAGCTCGATCGCGGCATCCGGATGCTTCGAATATTTGGAGACCGCGAGGTTCCAGCCACCCAACGTCGCGACCGGTCGGGCGCCTTCGCCGGTGCCGGCCGGCAGCGGCGCCACGTCGAACTTGCCCTTGATCGGCGAGCCCTCGCCGTTGCCGAGCGCATAGGCATAGGGCCAGTTGCGCATGAACACCGCGTTGCCGGTCTGCCAGACGCCGCGCGATTCCTCTTCCTGGTAGGCGAGCACGCCGGGCGGCGCGATGGTCCCAACCCAGCCCTTGACCATATCGAGCACCGCCGCCGCTTTTGGATTGCTGATGGAGATGGAGCCGTCCGGCTCGATGATCTGGCCGCCGCCATTCGACATCACCCATTCGAGCGCGTCGCAGGTCAGCCCCTCATAGGCGTTGCCCTGAAAGACGAAGCCCCAGATATCCCGATTGCCGGCTGCACGTTCCTTATCCATGACCAGCCTGGCGGTGTCCGCCAGTTCCTTCCAGGTGGCCGGCACCTTGGCGCCATATTTGTCGAGGAGATCCTTGCGGTAGTAGAGCGCCGGCGCATCGGTGAAGATCGGCAAGGCGACGAGCTTGCCGTTGACGGTCTGTGACTGGATGATCGATGGGAAATGCTCGGCCACGACGTCCTTGGTCGCCGCGGTCAGATCCACGAGCTGGCTGGCGAGCTGCGGTGCCCAGATCACGTCCGTCTGGTAGACGTCGATGTCGCTGTTTCCCGCGGCGAGCCAAAGCCGGTATTGGCCGAACTGGTCGGTCCCGGACGTCGGCATGACGACGATGCTGACCTTGTTACCGCTGTCTTTCTCGTAACGGTCGAGGATCTCGCGCAGCACCTTGATGCCGTCGCCGGTATCGCCCGACACCATCGACAGCTCGACGGCCCGCGCCGGCGTACCAATCAGCATGGCGGCGACGCCGAGCGCCAGGAATGCGTGAGAAAACTTCATGGTGATGGATGTCCCTCCGCAGCCGGCGACAGGAAACACTCCACGCGCCGGCAGCTTGTCGGACCCCGCCTTCCATTGAATGCGAAGCGGCGCTTTGGGTTCCCAAATCGCGCCGTTCCTGCGTGAGGCGACACCCATCAGGGGGTGTTGAGATTCAGGTCAGGCCGAGTCGAAAATGGTGGTTTCCGAGAACCGGAGCGGAGCGTACTTTTGGGTACGTGAGCACCGGAAGCGCAGGAAGCCATCATTTGCAGGCCGGCATCACCTGAATATCAGCACACCCTAGCCTTCCCAGGCGACAGGCATCATCCCCAGCCGCTCATAGAGCCGGACGGCGGCGGGATTCTCGATCGTGTTGGTCTTGAGGTCGACATGGTCGGCGCCGCGTTCGCGAAAAACGGCGAAGGCGTGCCACATCAGCGCTTCGGCAACACCCTTGCCGCGCGCCTCGGGATGAACGGCAAGATCCTTGACGAAGGCGCGGGTCCAGCACAGCGCCGCCGCCGCCAGCCGGCCCTTGGCGTCGATGACGAGGAAGCACAGCGCCGGGTCGAATTCGGGATCGTCCGCGATACGCGGCCACCACTCGTCGAACGGACCATCGGCGCCGTCATCGAACACTTCCGTCAAAAGCGCATGCAGGGCGGGCGCGTCACCAGGCTCGAAACTGCGCATGACAAAGCCGTCGGGCCAGTGCGGCGGAACCAGCGTCTCGTCGAGGATCTTGCGCAGCCGGATGTCGTTCAGGGCCGGCGGGCGCGGTTCAGGCATCGCGCTCAGGCGTCGGGTTGCAGGCGACGGCGCTGGCGGTCGCGGCCAAGGCCGGTCGCCTCGAGCAGGCCCTTGCGCTTGGCGTCGTAATAATAGCCGGTCTGATAGAGCCAGTCGGCCTTCTTGGCGTTGCCGCCGGCCACCAGCCAGGCGCCGCGCAGATATTTGACCGCGTATTTTAGATTGGTTTCGGCGTCGAACAGGCCCTTGGCCGGTCCGTCATAGCCCATGCCGCGTGCCGTCGCGTGCTTGATCTGCATCAGTCCCCAATGGCCGTTGTTGTAGGCTTTCGGGTTGAAGGTGCTCTCGCGGTTGACGACATGGCGCACCAGGTCCACCGGCACCTGGTAGATCGCCGCATATTTCTCGATCAGCCGCTCGACATCGCCACGCACGCCCGTCGCGTGTTCTTCCTGCACGGGCCCTGCCGGAAACTGGACCAGGGCCGCCGGGTTCTGCGGCACGACATAGGCGACCTGCTGGACGCCGGGCATGCGGTCGCCCTTGGCGGTTGCCGGCACGATCAGCCCCGCGGTCGTATAAGTCTCGGCCGCCTTGACCGGTTCGTTCGCATTTGCCGGCGGCGGCGCCTGCCAGGCATTGGCGGTCATAACCGCAGGCACGGCTGGTGCCGCCGGTGTCGATCCGGCAAAAGCGGCGGTCGCCGCAGCCGGCTGTGCGGCGGGATCGGGCGGCAGCTCGGCCGTCTGAACGGGGGCGATCCCCGATGATTCCGGCAGCACCGAAACCGTCTCCGGCAGAGGCACGGTGAAGCCGGCATCAGCGCCGGCGGCGGTCGCTGTTTCGGTGAGAGCAGGCGCGGACTTCATCTGCGAGGTCGACGTGCAGCCGCTGATGCCGGCGGCGGCCAGGATCACGCCGATCGCGATAAGGTTGAGTTTTGCTGGCAAGCCGCGCTCGGGTCCGGTTTGTCGGGTTGTTAAGAAATCCCTTACACCAGCGATTCAGGCCGGGCAATCGGGGCGATCAGGTGGTTTTCGGGTGGCGAGACGCAGGCGGCGATGCCATATTGTTCCGGATATGTACTGGGACGAATCCCGGATTTCGCCACTTTGCGGGAAGGAACGCATCATGGTCACGACAGCTTCGATCACGGCCGGCCACGCAGTGTTAGAAACAGTGATCGGTTTCATGGGCATTGCCTGGAGCGAAAAGGGCCTGATCCGGCTCTGCCTGCCCGAACGCAGCCGCGAAGCGGTGGAACGGCGCCTGCTGCGTCACGGTGGCGTTTCCGCTTCCACGGCGCAGCCGCCATGGGTGGTCGAGCTGATCGCAGCGATCAAGGCCTATGCGGCGGGCGAGGATGTCGATTTCTCCGCCGTACCGGTCGATCTCGACGGCGTCGACGATTTCCGCCTCGCCATTTACGACGCGGCGCGAAAACTCTCCTTCGGCGAAACCACCACCTATGGTGAGCTGGCCAAGACCGCCGGCCATGCCGGGCTCGCCCGCGAAACCGGGGCCGCCCTTGGCGCCAATCCGGTGCCGCTGGTCATCCCTTGCCATCGCATCCTTGCCGCCGGCGGCAAGATCGGCGGCTTCTCGGCGCCGGGCGGCTCGGTCACCAAGGAGAAGATGCTGGCCATGGAAGGCGTGCGCGTCGGCCCGCCGCCCCCGGCGCAGGTATCGTTCGGGTTTTGAGCGGCGGCCGGCGCTGGCAGAAGGCCTGGATCAGTACATCGGTCGCTTATTGACCGGGTTGGCGGGCACCGGCTGCATCACGTCCCAATGCTCGGCGATCTTGCCGTTTTCAACGCGAAAAATGTCCACGATGACGGTCTCCGGCATGTTGCCTGCCTTCGGTTGAACGACCTGGGTCATGACGAGGTCGCCTTCGGCGATCACCCGCTTGAAGTCGACTTTTTGTTTTGGCCAATTGGCGACACCCATGCTTTCGAGAAGCTTTTTGACCGAGTCTCGGCCATCCGTCATCGTCGGGTTATGCTGAATGTAAGCCTCGGCCCAATAGCGGTCCAGCGCGGCAAGGTCATGGTCGCCGAACAGCGCCTGATAGGCTTTCAGGACAAGCGTCCTGTTTTTTTGAGTCAATTCATGCTGTTGCAGCACCTGCTTGACCGGCTTGGTGTTTCCCGCATGCGCCGCGGCCGTGAGCGCCGCGACGGCGAAAGCGGCCGCCGCGAAGGATTTAAGTTGCAGCACGGATGTCTCCCTCGGTTGCTTCGGTGTCAGGCCAGTGCGCGCGCAACGAGCACCGTATCGACATACTGCCGCATGCGGATGATCTTGCCGTCCCGCAGTTCGTAGAGATGAGCGAAGGGGGCCGTCATGGATTTTCCCGTCGCCTTATATGTACCGGAATACACGCCGAAGGCCGCCACCCGGTCGCCATCGGCAATGAAGCTGTGCACGTCGGCGTGGTATCCGATCCACTCCGAGCCGAGCCGCTTGAAGACCCCCTGCATCAGGGCCTCGATGCCGACATAGGTGCCGGCATAGGGGAATCCTTCCGCCTCGGTCCATTCGATGTCGGCGGAAAGAACGGCCAGCAGATTGCGGCCGTTCTCCTCGGAAGTTCCCTCGTAGGTTCCACGGATCAAATCGAGGTTCGTCGCCATGTCAGCCCCACTTCATCTCGCCCTTGGCGACCTTGGATCCGACATCGAGGGCGACGCCCATACCGAGGCCGGGGAAGCGGGTCTCCATGGCGGCCTTCAACGCGGCGCTGTCTGCCGCCTTGTCCAGTTCTTCCTCGAAGGTGAGGAGATAGGACTTGGTGAACTCCACCGCCGAAGGACCGATCGCGGCATCGGGGGCCATGTGGCCGGGCACCACGACAGCGGGCCTGCGGGCGGCAATCGCGTCCAGCGTCTTGATCCAGGCGGCACGGCTTTCCCTGGTCTGCGTGTCGGCGGTCCAGACGTGAACGCCCGAGAAGATCATCACCCCGCCGAAAACGGCATTGAGTGACGGCACGAACAGATAGCGGCGGTTGGCCAATCCTTCTTCCGCATTGACGATCTCTACAGTCTCGCCATCGACCGTCAGCGTTGCGCCGTCGAATGCCTCGGGGAGGACGATGTCGGAAAGCGCCTGCGGGCCATTTTCCTTCAGTTGCGGACCCCAGACGGCGAGCTTCTTCTCCACATTGCCCTTGATGGCTTCCAGCGTGGCGGAGGCAGCGATGACTTTTGCCTCCGGGAAGGCGTCCCGCACCGGCTTCAGGCCGAAGTAGTAATCGGGATCGGACTGAGTGACATAGATGAAGGTCAGCTTCTTGCCGGTGGCCTTGATGGCATCGGCGAGCGCCTTGCCGTCCGGATAGGTGAAGCCGCCGTCGATCAACAGGGCTTCGCTCGGCCCCGACAGCAGCACCGGCGCACGGAAGAAACCGTTTGGACCCGCCGGGAAGTGTTTCCAGCCAAGCTTAGCGCCGGCGGCCTGGCCGCTGTCGATGGGCGCGAAAACGGCGGTTGCGCCGAGGGCCAATGAGGTCTTCATGATCTGTCTCCTCGTGAACATGGAATATCTCCGTTGAATGAAAGGGATCGGGTGCGGCTACGGGCCCGCAGGGCGGACGGTAGACGGCACGGTAAGCCCTCTGGATTAATCAATAAATTGGCCGTAATAATACAAACTGTATGTTGAAAGCTTACAATGAGCCTTCGTGGTGGAATCGATAAACCTCAATCGCCTCGCCTATTTTGCCACCGTGGTCGACGCAGGTTCCTTTACCCGCGCGGCCGAGCGGCTTGGCATCACGAAAACAGTCGTCAGCCAACAAGTCGCTCGCCTCGAGGCTGAGCTGCGGACCACGCTTCTCGTGCGCACGACGCGAAGGGTCGAGCCGACGGAAGCAGGCCGTCTTCTGCATGCACGCTGCGTTCTGATCCTGCGGGATGTCGAAGAAGCGGTCGCCGAGGTTGGCGAGGCCAACGCCGAGGTGGCCGGTGTGCTGCGTGTTTCCGCGTCCAATGACTATGGCGCGATCGTGCTGGCCCCGATCGCCGCCCGCTTTCGCCAGAGATTTCCGGCCTGCGGCGTCGAACTGGTCATTTCCGATGCCATAATTGACTTGATCGGCAACAAGATCGACCTGTCCATCCGGGTTGGCTGGCTGGATGACTCCAGCCAGCAGGCGCGACGCATCGGCACCTTCCGGCAAATCCTGGTCGCGTCGCGGGATTTCGCGGCCGGGATCAGGGTGGACAAGCCGGAAGATCTTTCTTCCTTGCCGCTCGTTGCCAATGCCGTGCTTCGCAAGCCGTTCACCTGGAACTTCACCCGAGGCGATTCCGAGCCGCGCACCATCACCCTGCGCGAGGCGTTCTCCATCAACTCGACGCCCGCCGTACTGGAAGCGACGCTCGCCGGCGGCGGACTGGCAGTTCTGCCGGACTATCTCGTCGTCAACTATCTATCGCAGGGGCGCCTCGTCCACGTGCTCCCCGACTGGGCGCTGCCCTCCGGCGGCATTCACGTGGTCTATCCGGCGGCGCGCTTTCGCCCGCAAAAGGTGACGCAATTCGTATCCATGCTCACGGAGCATATCCGGGATTGAGAGCAATGGCTGCCGGTCGACAAGCGCTAGTTGTTATGGAAGAACCGCCGGCGGAAATGCCGGTCGTTATCCGGCCGCTTGCAGTTGTAGACCGGGCAGGACTTTGTGTCGGCGCTCGGTACGTAGGCTCGTGTCCTCACCTCGCCCATGCTGCAGAATCGCTGGTTCTGCACATAGCGGTCGTAGAGCGGCAGTCCCGGCACCCGCTTCGACTGGTAGCGCAGGATGACCGCCCCCTGCCGGGCGATCGTCGCCTGAACCTTGCCGCAGCTCATACGCGTCGGGTCGTAGCGCGAGATCGCCTGAGCCTGAGCGGCGACAAGCGTCAGGCAGGCGGCAAGCAGAATGGTTTTCATGGTCCTCTCCCTGATCCGCCGCCCAGGGACGTCGCGATCCGTCGTGACGCTCTCACGCGATTGGGGCGGCCATTGGGCAGCGCCCTGATCACGGCTTTCTCACACAGTCTTGTTTTTTGTGCGAAAGCAGCCTATATGCCTTCCATTGATATTTCGGCCGATCGATCCGGGCCTCGCGATAATCGCGTTTGCTGACGTCTATCTCCAAAATCTCGATGCACACCGGCTGGACCTCGGTCCGGTCAATCTAAAGCAAATGTGAAGGACTATCTAAATGGCAACTGGAACGGTCAAGTGGTTCAACGCCACCAAGGGCTTCGGCTTCATTCAGCCTGACGCGGGCGGCGCGGACGTATTCGTCCACATCTCCGCTGTCGAGCGTGCTGGACTGTCGACCCTGGTCGAAGGCCAGAAGATCAACTTCGAGATCGAGCAGGACCGCCGCACTGGCAAGTCGTCCGCTGGATCTCTGAGCAAGGCAGCCTGATTTTGCGATAGCGCGCGCCGGGCGAGAGTTCGGGGCGCGCGGCAAGTCACGGATGTACTGACAGTCGCGCGAGAAGCGCGCTGGAGCGGAAAGACCCGACAAGCTGGATCAGCAGATAGCTGCCAGCCCGGACCGGACGCTCCCGATCAGGCTACCAAGCATGGGAAGGCGGGATTTATCCCGCCTTTTTTGCTGTCTGGGTTAGGTGGCGCAGCCCGCACTATGGTTCCAACTTGTGGTACTTTTAGCCCAGTAGTGGTACCATTCGGCCATGACCAAACTTGAGCAGATCGAAAAATCCGTCGCCGAACTGAGCCCCGAGGAACTGAAGGCGTTTGCCGCCTGGTTCGAGGCGCTCCAGGCGGATATGTGGGACCGGCAGATGGAAGCCGACGCGAAGGCGGGCCGTTTGGACAGGCTTGCCGAACAGGCGCTGGCTGACCATCGCGCTGGTCGGACGCGGCCTCTGTGAACCACGTCGCCTCTCCATCGTTCTGGGAGGCTTATGAAAAACTGCCATCGTCAATCAGAGCAAAGGCGGACAGGCGTTTTGCCCGACTGCGTTCCGATCCTTTTCATCCCTCACTGCATTTCAAACAGGTCGGTCGCTATTGGTCGGCGCGAGTTGACGAAAACTATCGGGCTGTTGCCATACGCAACAATGAAGATGTGATCTGGTTCTGGGTCGGCACCCACGCCGACTACGACCATTTGTTGAAATAGCCCCTCCTTCAGGAGGAGAAGGCTACCCCACCCACTCGATCGGCACATGCCCCGGATCCGCTTCCACGCGGCCAAGCCATGCCGACACCGCCGGATAGGCGTCGAGCTGGAAACCGCCCTGCTCCGCCGTATGCGTATAGGCATAGAGCGCGATGTCGGCGACGCTGAGCGCGCTGCCAGCGAAGAAGGCATTGTTTTCCAGATGCCTGTTCATCACGCCGAGCGCCTTGTTGCCGCGCTCCAGCGTCACCGCCAGCCGCTCCGGGGTCGCATCCCCAGCACGTTCGGGAAAGGTCAGCAGCGCCTTGCGCACGGCGATGTAGGGCTCGTGGCTGTATTGTTCGAAGAACAGCCATTGATACGCGAGCCCACGCTCATACCTGTCCGCCGGCAGGAAGCGTGTGCCTTCGGCGAGATAGAGCAGGATGGCGTTGGATTCGGCCAGCCGCCGGCCATCGTCGAACTCGAGCAGCGGCACCATGGCGTTCGGGTTCTTGGCGACAAAGTCGGCTTTGCGTGTGTCGCCTGTGTGCGAACTCACCTCGACGTTGGTGAAGGCCAGGCCAAGCTTCGCCATCAGCAGACGCGGCTTGTAACAATTGCCGCTGTCGATCATGCCGTAAAGTATCATGGCTGTTCCCCCGAGCACTGTCTCCGCGCGATTATCGCAGCGGCGGCGGACTCAACCAATGATTTGTTTTGTCGCGACGATCAGCGCCGCTGATGTGTGAATAGTGGCGCCCCTAGCCGAACAGCGGGACGACATTGCCGCCGGTACTCAGCAGCGTGTCGATGTTCAGTGGCTCTTCCTCGAAAACGGTCCCCGCCAAGGCTGGGCGGGCGAGGAGAAAACCCTGCAGCAGGTCGACGCCGCCTTCGAGCGCGACGCGCAGATGGGTGGGCTGCTCGATGCCTTCGACCAGCACCTTGGCGCCGCGGTCATGCAAGCTGGAAACCAGCGGGCGGAAGAACCGTTCGGCGGCAGCGTGGCGACAGAACTCCGCGAACCAGGTGCCGTCGATCTTGACGATGTCGGGCTTGAGCAGGCTCACCCGCTCCTCGGTCGAGTGCCCGGTGCCGAAATCATCGATGGCGATGCGGATGCCGTCGCGCCGCATTTCGCGCACCAGCCGCGCGAGAAGCGCGTCGTCCGCCGCCTGTTCGGTGATTTCGCAGACCAGCATGGCCGGCGCCAGGCCGAACTCGCCGAGATGCCTGGTCATCAGGCGAATCTCGGCCAGTGCCCGCCCGGCATGGTCGTTGATCAACGGATTGTAGTTGAAGAACAGGTCGAGCCCGTCGACGCCGATATTGCGAAAATTCCTGAGATGCAGCGCCCGGCACATGGTTTCCACAAACAGCCGGTCCGAGACGGCAACGCTTTCGAAGAACATCTTTGGCGCGCCGGGGCGGCCCGCACGGTGCGGCTCGATCAGGGCTTCGGCCGCGACCGCGTGAAGGAACCGGCCGCGCGGCGCGAAAATCGGCTGATAGGCGCTGCGCAGCCGGAACTCGCCATACATGCCGTATTCGATGCCGACTTCGTCGACCCGGATCGCATCGCCGACATTGCGCCGCCGATCACCTCTCATGTCGCCACGCGGCGCCCAAAGGCCTTGACCGGCCGCGCCGAAGGCGTTGCCACGGCAGCAGCCGACGTGTCGACGGCGGCAGCGACAGGCGCCTGCCCGGCCTTGTCGAAGACGCCAAAGCTGGTCGGCGCCAATTCGGGTCGCGCCAGCACGAAACCCTGCACCATCGACGCACCCGATTTCTCGGCGAGCTCCAGTTGCCAGCCCTCCTCGATGCCTTCGAACACCGTATGGATGCCTTGCTCCTCGAAGTTCTTCACCATGGTGGTCAGCAACGCGAAGCCGGCGCCGGACTCCATCAGTTGCGTGATCCAGTAGGCATCGAACTTGACGATATCCGGCTTCAACTCCTTGACCCGGTTGATGTCGGAATCGTCGGCGCCATAATCGTCGACGGCGATGCGAAAACCGTTGGCTCTCAGTGCCGCGACGAAACCGTGCAAGGCTTCCTGCGACGCCGATCGCTGCTCGGTCACCTCGCAGACGACGCGGCGCGGGTCGATGCCGGCCTCGTGCAGCACGAGCCGCATTTCGCGCAAGGCAGCGTCGGCAACAGTGCGTTCGGTGAACACCGACGGGTCGAAATTAACAAAGATCGACGCTTCCCGCGGCAGGCAGGCACCGGCGTTGAGAAGATGCAGCGTCCTGGTCAGCGCCTCGATATGCAGCCGGTCGGCGGCCGGACAGGTCGAGAAGAAATTCATCGGCGATTGTGGCTCGCCGTCGCGGAACGGTCGGATCAGCCCTTCGAACGCGACCACCGACAGCTTGCCTTCCTTGAAGGCGAAGATCGGCTGGAAAGCGCTTTGCAACGTGTAGATGCCCCAGACACCGGTGGAGGTGCCGTCGTCCTGACGGATGATGTGGGCAAGCCCGACGCTGCGCGACACGGTTCCTCGCTCCGCAATTGGTCTGCGATCCTGCCACTCAAGCCTCTACCGCTCGTTAATGAATTTATTGTTGCCGACTCCGGGTCCGATCACAGCTCCTTGAGACCTGGATCAGCCGACAATGCTTGCGTTGCGCGAAATCATGCGACATGAGAAGCGCCGCGGTCGCTCCTGGCCGCGCCGATCTTCCATGGAGACGTCAAGCTCATGGCCTTTCTTGCCGACACCCTTTCGCGCGTGAAGCCTTCCGCCACCATCGCGGTCACGCAGAAAGCGCGCGAGCTGAAAAATGCCGGCCGTGACATTATTGGCCTCGGCGCCGGCGAGCCGGATTTCGACACGCCCGACAACATCAAGAATGCGGCAATCGAGGCGATCCGCCGCGGCGAAACCAAGTATCCGCCGGTTTCGGGCATCGTGCCGCTGCGCGAGGCGATCGCAAAAAAGTTTAAGCGCGAGAACAATCTCGACTACAAGCCCGAGCAGACCATCGTCGGTACGGGCGGCAAGCAGATCCTGTTCAACGCCTTCATGGCGACGCTGAACCCCGGCGACGAGGTCATCATTCCTCGCCCCTACTGGGTCAGCTACCCCGAGATGGTGGCGATCTGCGGCGGCACCTCCGTGTTTGCCGACACCTCGATCGACAACGGCTTCAAACTGACCGCTTCCGTGCTGGAAAAGGCGATCACGCCGAAGACCAAATGGCTGCTGATGAACTCGCCGTCGAACCCGTCGGGTGCCGCCTATACCGAGGCCGAACTGCGCGCTCTGGCCGACGTGCTGTTGAAGCATCCGCATGTCTGGACGCTGACCGACGACATGTACGAGCACCTGACCTATGGCGATTTCGTCTTCAAGACCATCGCCGAGGTCGAGCCTAAGCTCTACGAGCGCACGCTGACCATGAACGGTGTGTCGAAAGCCTATGCAATGACCGGCTGGCGCATCGGTTATGCGGCGGGCCCGGTCCAACTGATCAAGGCGATGGACATGATCCAGGGTCAGCAGACATCGGGCGCCTGCACCATCGCGCAATGGGCATCCGTCGAGGCGCTGAATGGCCCGCAGGCTTTCATCGCCAAAAACAAGGCGATCTTTCAAGGCCGTCGCGACCTCGTCGTCTCGATGCTCAACCAGGCGCGCGGTATCACCTGTCCGTCGCCGGAAGGGGCCTTCTATGTCTATCCCTCCTGCGCCCAGCTGATCGGCAAGAAGACCAAGGCAGGCAAGCCGATCGACACCGACGAAACCTTCTGTTCGGAATTGCTCGAAGCCGAGGGCGTCGCGGTGGTGTTCGGCTCGGCCTTCGGCCTCGGCCCCAACTTCCGCATCTCCTACGCCACCTCGGAGACGCTTCTGGAGGAAGCCTGCACGCGCATCCAGCGCTTTACGGCTTCGCTGACCTGAGCGGCGCGCTTTGAACGCAGAACCCGGCTTCACTGCCGGGTTTTCAATGGGCCGTCAGCCTCACGCCTCGTGCTTGGTCTCTTTGGCCGAGCGCGCCTCGGCCGGCGCCAGCACGGCAACCAGCAGTGCGGCGGTGAGGAACGCGCCTATCGCTGCCGTCAGCATCGCGGCATGGAAGCCGCCGGCATAGGCGGCAGCATAGAGTTCATGCACGCCGCTTTCGCCCATCGCCGCATCGGTTGCGAAATCATGCCGCGAAATTGCAGCACGGGCGACCGCTTCCGCGTTGGCGACACCGGCATCGCCGAGATACCCGGTCAAAAGGTTGGTTGCCCGCATGCTCATCAAGGCGCCGAGCAAGGCGATGCCGATGGCAAGACCGCTCTGGCGGGTGGCATTGATGACCGCCGACACCATGCCCGAGCGTTCGCGCGGCGCATAGGACATGGCGGCAGCGCTGCCGGTCGGGATTGCAAGCGCATTGCCGAGGCCGCCGATGGCGAACAGAAGGCACAGCGTCGCGTAGGACGTCGAAGGACCGGCCCAGCACATGCCGAGCATGGACAGGCCGATAGCAACATAGCCGATGGTCATCAGCGCGGAGTGACCATAGCGCGCGCTCAGCCTGCCGATCCACGGCGACACCACGATCTGGACGATGAAGGTCGGCGCCATGCGCAGGCCGGTCTGCGTCGGCGACCAGCCCTGCACCTGCTGCAGGAACATCGAGAAGAAGAAGACGCTGGAATAGGAGGTGAAGCCGAGCGCGAACGAAGCGACATTGGCGACGGCAAAGCGGACGTCACGGAAGAGGCCAAGCGGCAGCATCGGCCGTGCCGTGCGCGCCTCGAAGCCGAGGAAAGCACCCAGGCCGACGACACCTGCGATGAGCGCCGTGACCGTCCTTGGCTCGCCCCAACCATTCTCGCCGGCCGAGATCAGGCCAAAGGTCAGCGCCCCCAGCCACAGGATGCTGAGAGCCAGGCCGACGAGATCGAGATGGGCATGTTCGGGATGCGCCGTCTCGTTGATCGAAGCAGCACCGAGCGCGATCGTGATCAGACCAAGCGGCAGGTTGATCAGGAAGATGCTTTGCCAGCCGACGGTCTCGACCAGGATGCCACCGAGGACGGGACCAACGAGCAGAGAGGTGGCGGCGAACGACGCCCAGCCGCCAATGACGCCGGCGCGCTGGCGCGCATCGGGAAAGGCTTGCGTCAGGATCGACAGCGCGCCTGGAATGAGCAGCGAGCCGGCGATGCCCTGTACGACCCGGCCGGCCAGCAGCACCGGCAAATTGGGCGCGACGGCGCAGATCAGCGAGCCGGCCACGAAGATGCCGACGCCGGCCAGCCATGAGCGCTTGCGGCCATAGCGGTCGCCGATCAGGCCGGACGACAGCATGAAGGCCGACAGGCACAGCGTGTAGGCGTCGACCACCCATTGCAGGCCGCCGAAATCGGTTTGCAACGCCTGCTGGATGGTCGGCAGCGCGACATTGACGATGCTGACGTCGAGCAGAGCCACGAACGAACCAAGATAGACAGCGGCGACCAGGGGCAAACGGTGCTTTGACATGGCTAGTCCGGACGTGAGTTTCGCAAATTACTGACCGACGGTCAGTTGAACGGGCGGCATGGCGCTGTCGATCCGGCGTCGCCGCGAGTCGCCCTCTTCTGAAAATGTTGCGGCTGGAATAGAAGCCGGGTTCCTGCGGACTGAGCATTCAGCCGTCATATTGTTCCGATGTCACCGCTTCCAGCCAGTCGGCATGGACATCGTCGAGCGCCTCCTGCATGGCGATATGCGTCATCGCCGATTTCGGCGCCGCGCCATGCCAGTGTTTTTCGCCAGGCGCGAACGAGATGACGTCGCCGGCCCTGATCTGCTGGACCGGGCCGCCCCACGTCTGGGCAAGCCCGGCGCCCACCGTCACGTAGAGCGTCTGGCCAAGCGGATGCGTATGCCAGTGGGTGCGCGCGCCCGGCTCGAAGCTGACCAGCGTGGCTCGCAGCCGCGCCGGCGCCTCTTTCTCGATGATCGGCGTCTGCAGCACCCGGCCGGTGAAGTATTTTTCCGGCGCGATGACGGTCGGCACGCTGCCGCAGGCAATGATCTTCATGGGTCGATGGTCCTTCAAAACAGCGGGCGACGGGTCGCCAGCTTCAGTTTCCGCCGATATCGGCCGACGTGCAACAGCTTCCGGCTGCCAGCCCCCTATATGGCCAGCACGGGTCCACGGCCGAGCAAAGGATTTCTATTTTCCTTGCCCTGCCGGCAAACAAGTGGGACGATGGCTTTGGGCAGGTGGACTTGAAAAGAACCCCGCCCGCGACGGTCGAACAGGCCGGCCGCCGCTCAGGACCGATTGACCACGCCTGAACCATGCATGCCAGTCGGTCCTACGGGAAACGCCTGAGTGGAGGTCAGTCATGGGTACTCGCGCCGGAGGACGACGCACGGGACCGAAATGCATTGCCATAGTCGGTCCCTTCGCAAGCGGTAAGACGACACTTCTCGAAGCCATATTGGCCCGTACGGGCTCAATTCCCCGACAAAATCCCGTTTCATCAGGCAACACCGTTTCGGATCATTCGCCCGAGGCGCGCGCCCACGCCATGAGCGTCGAGGCGACGATCGCCACCACCGAATTCATGGGCGAGCAGATCACCTTCGTCGACTGTCCCGGCTCCATCGAATTCTCGTTCGAAGCCGAACCGGTGCTGGCCGCCTGCGACCTCGCAGTGGTCGTGGCCGAGGCCGATGAAAAGAAGATCCCTGCCCTGCAACTGATCATGCGCAAGCTCGACGATCTCGGCGTGCCGCGCATCCTGTTTCTCAACAAGGTCGACAAGGCAATCACCGGCGTGCGCGACACGCTGAAGATGCTGCAGCCGGCCAGTGCCGTGCCATTGCTGCTGCGCCAGATTCCGCTGCGCAAGGACGGCGTCGTCATCGGTTCGATCGACTTGGCGCTGGAGCGCGCCTACATCTATCGCGAATATGCCGAAAGCGAGGTAGCGCAGATTCCCGGCGACGAGAAGGCGCGCGAGCTCGAAGCGCGTTTCTCGATGCTGGAGACGCTGGCCGATCATGATGACCAGTTGATGGAACAGCTGCTCGAGGAGATCGAACCGCCCAAGGACGCGATCTTCGACGATCTCGCCGCCGACCTGCGCGACGGCGCGGTGACGCCGGTGCTGATCGGCACCGCCGAAAAAGGCAACGGCGTGCTGCGTCTCCTGAAGGCGATCCGCCACGACGCGCCTGACATCGAGGCGACCCGCAAGCGGCTCGGTGCACCCGACGGCGCGGCTACCCTGGTCCAGGTGATGAAGACCATCCACACCTCGCATGGCGGCAAGCTGTCGGTGTCGCGCATCCTCTCCGGCCAGGTCGTCGACGGTTCCGAACTCTGGCTGCCCGGCGGCGACACGGCCAAGGTTTCCGGCATCTACCGGATGCTCGGCAAGGACCAGTCCAAGCTCTCCATCGCCAAGGCCGGCGATACGGTCGCGCTGGGCAAGCTGGACGAGGTCAAGACCGGCCAGACGCTGAGTTCGGCCAAGGGCGGCATCAAGCCGCTCGTCCAGTTCGAGCCGCCGCAGCCGGTCTTTGCCTTCGCGCTCCGTCCCAAGGAGCGCAAGGACGAAGTGAAGATGTCGGCTGCCATCCAGCGGCTGGCCGAGGAGGACCCCTCGCTCAGCCTGCGCCACAACCAGGACTCGGCTGAAACCGTGCTGTCGGGCCATGGCGAGATGCATCTGCGCGTGGTGCGCGAGCGGCTGGAAGGCAAGAACCAGATACCGGTCGAAGGCCATCCGCCGGCGGTGCCCTATCGCGAGACGATCCGCAAATCGGCGCAACAGCGCGGCCGTCACAAGAAACAGTCCGGCGGACATGGCCAGTTCGGTGACGTGGTGATCGAGATCAAGCCGCTGCCGCGCGGCTCCGGCTTCCAGTTCACCGACACAATCACCGGCGGCGTCGTGCCCAAGACCTACATCCAGTCGGTCGAGACCGGGGTGCGCGACTATCTGAAATCCGGGCCGCTGGGCTTTCCGGTCGTGGATGTCGCAGTCAACCTGTCGGACGGCTCCTACCATGCGGTCGATTCCTCCGACATGGCCTTCCAGATGGCGGCCAGGCTGGCAATGAAGGAAGGCATGGCCGCGTGCTTGCCGGTGCTCCTGGAGCCTGTGATGAAGGTCGAGATCGTCACACCCTCCGACGCCACCTCGAAGATCATCGCTCTCATCCCGCAACGGCGCGGCCAGATACTCGGCTACGACGCGCGGCCTGGCTGGCCAGGATGGGATGTCGTCGAGGCAACCATGCCGCAAGCCGAGATCGGCGACCTGATCATCGAGTTGCGCTCGGCGACCGCGGGCGTCGCCAGCTACCGTGCCGTCTTCGACCACATGGCCGAACTCACCGGCCGTCTGGCCGACGAGGCGATGAACACCAACGGCAAGGCTGCCTGATGGCGTAGCGTTCCTCTCGAACCTGATTCGAGGGGGACAAAAGAAAACGACGTCCGGCGGGGACCGGACGTCGTTTTGTTCGCGGACCGTTTCCTTGGGAGGTAAAACGGCAGGTCCGCCGCATTTGGTGCCGCCGAGTTCGGCGGAAAAAACGGTTCGGACGCGGTAGCCGCCTGAGCCCGGGCCGTACGAGTGATGCCCCCATCTCCCGTCCGAACCACACCGCGTCCTATGATCCACATAGCAGGTCGCGGGCGCCCGGGCTATGTTACCAGAGGTTACATGTCACCGTTACGTGGCAATTGTGATGGAATTTTTTGCCGGCCCAGCAGAGCACAGGCAACAAAAAAGCCGGATCAATGAAGATCCGGCTGAGTTTGATTGGAGTGCCTGTTAAGGCTAACCTCCAGAGGGGAACACTCGAGGGCGCTAATGGGAGGAGAACGCGCCCAGGAGATGATCTATATATGTGCTCATCATGCCCAAGAAACAAGCATCTATTTTGCAACACACGCATGCAAAAAGACGCAGGCTGTGGTCTAACCCATTCCAGAAGCCAATAGGACCAGCAGAATCGTCGAAATGGGCCGCCGAATCGGGCAATTGCAACTACAGAATCGCCGATCTCGGCTGGCTTTCGGCTCAAAATGCCAAAACCGGGCAATGATGTGGAAGCAGGCAGCAGGCGTGCATTTCTAAGGCAATCGGGAGGAAGCAGCCAATGCGGACGTTTTCGGCGATCGCCGGCAGTGCGGCCTTCTTCATCGCGGCGCCCTGCGTGGTTGCCGGGCTGGTGCCCTGGCTGTTGACCGATCGCTGGGGCTTGCCGTGGTCTGGTCTGCCGGGCTTTGTTCCTGCCGGCGGGCTTCTGATCGCCGTCGCGATCGCAGCACTGCTGCATGCCTTCGGTCGATTCGCGCTTGAGGGCCTCGGCACGCCCGCTCCGGTCGCGCCAACCGAGAGGCTGGTGATCGGCGGCATCTACCGTCATGTCCGCAACCCGATGTATGTCGCCGTGCTGTCGATCATCCTCGGCCAGGCATTGCTGTTCTCGAGCTGGACGCTGGCCGCTTATGCGGTCATCGGCGCGATCGCCATGGGCTCTTTCGTGCGGTTCTACGAGGAGCCGACTTTGGCTCACCGGTACGGCGCCGAATACGACGCCTACCGCCGCAACGTGCCCGGCTGGCTGCCTCGACTGTCGCCCTGGCGGGGGTAGGTGAAACCGGCAGCGCCGTCTCAGGGCATGTTGAGGCTCAGGTCGGGCCAGGCAATCGACATGTCCTTAGAATGACCAGCTTCTCGCCTTGGCGATGATAAAGTCCCGGAACACGTGCAGCTTGGCCTGGTTCTTCATCGCGTCCGGATAAGCAAAATAGGTGTCGAAAGACGGCACCTCGGTCTCCGGCAGTAGCTGCACGAGGTCGGAGTCCTTGCTGATCACATAGTCGGGCAGCATGGCGATACCGGCACCGCCCTGCACCGCCCGCTTGATCGACAATATGTCGTTGATCTGCAGCGTCGGCACCCTTTGCCCGCCTTCGAAATCACCGACCGTTTCCAGCCAGTTCAGCTCCGAGAGATGCGACGGCACCGGCACGCCGAAGGTGACGATGCGATGGGCCTTCAGCTCGGCGACGGAAGACGGCCTGCCATGCTTGGCGACATAGGATGGGGCCGCGTAGAGGTGGAAATGCACGGTGAACAGGCGGCGCTGGATCAGGTCCGGCTGCTGCGGCTGGCGCAGCCGAATGGCGCAATCGGCCTGGCGCATGGTGAGATCGAGCTCCTCGTTGGCGAGGATCAACTGCAGGCTGATTTCAGGATAGAGTTCGATGAATTCCTGCACCCGCTCGGTTAGCCAGCCGGCGCCCAGCCCCACCGTCGTCGTTACCCGCAGCACGCCCGACGGGCGATCCTTGGTCTCGGTCAGCCGGGACTTGATGGTCTCCAGCTTCATCAGCACGTCATGCGCCGTGCGAAACAGCATCTCACCCTGCTCGGTCAACACCAGCCCGCGGGCGTGGCGGTTGAACAGCGGCACGCCGACATCATGCTCGAGCGCGCTGACCTGCCGCGAGATCGCCGATTGTGACAGATGCAATGTCTCGGCCGCATGGGTAAACGACCCCGCCTCCGCCGCAGCGTGAAACACGCGTAGCTTGTCCCAGTCCAACGCCATGATTCCCCTCGTTCTGTTTTGGCGTCTGAATGAAAAATCAGGCTTTTACACGGCGTTTCTAAGCCGCTCTCTGAACTCTCTACTCGGCCGCTTCGCGATGCACTTCGATGCCGGCCAGATACTTCTCCGCCTCGAGTGCGGCCATGCAGCCAAGCCCCGCTGCCGTCACCGCCTGGCGGTAGATATCGTCGGTCACATCGCCGGCCGCGAACACGCCCGGCACATCGGTGCGGGTCGAATCCGGCGCCGTCCACAGATAGCCGTTCGGCTTCTGCTTGAGCTTGCCGGCGAACAGTTCAACCGCCGGCGCATGGCCGATGGCCACGAACACGCCGTCGATCTTGAGGTGCGACACCTCGCCGGTCACCGCATGCTTGAGCTTCAGCCCCTCGACCGAGGGCGGCAGCGGCGTCTTGCCGGGCCGACCGGTGATCTCGTCGACGATCGTGTCCCAGATGACGCGGACATTGTCCTTTTTCAGAAGCCGCTCGCGCAGGATACGTTCGGCGCGAAAATCGCTGCGCCTGTGGATGACCGTCACGCTCTTGGCGAGATTGGACAGATAGAGCGCCTCTTCCACCGCCGAATTGCCGCCGCCGATCACCGCGACATCCTTACCCCGGTAGAAGAAGCCGTCACAGGTGGCGCAGGCCGAGACTCCAAAACCCATAAAGTCCTGCTCGGTCGGGATGCCCAGCCATTTCGCTTGCGCGCCGGTGGCGATGATCAGCGCGTCGGCGGTGTAGGTGGTGCCGGAATCGCCCTTGGCACGGAACGGTCGCACGTTGAGGTCGACCTCGGTGATGATGTCGTTGATGATGTCGGTGCCGACATGCTCGGCCTGTTTCAGCATCTGCTCCATCAGCCACGGACCCTGGATCGGGTCGGCGAAGCCGGGATAGTTCTCGACATCGGTGGTGATCATCAACTGCCCGCCCTGCTGCAGGCCGGCGACCAGCATCGGCTTCAGCATGGCGCGGGCGGCATAGACCGCCGCCGTATAGCCGGCCGGGCCGGAACCGATGATGAGAACGGGCGCGTGCTTGGTGGTCATCTAAAGCCTCTGCGGAGGGCTGCCGGCAATTGCGGCATGGAAAACTCGATCATTGTCGCGCGTAATGTAAGTGTTGCCCACGACACCAGCAAGGCAAGTTGGAGTTCGTCCCCGGAAAGCTTTGTCGCACCTGTCGGCCGCTGATCCCGCGAAATATTCCGGGCGAAGGATGGAATGGACAGCGAAGTCGTTTAATTACAAAATCACGCAAGATTCTTGCGTATTACTCCTCATGATCGAGAGCCCCCATGCCGCTCAAGGCCGACCTCGACGCCATCGACTGGAAGATCCTGCGCGAATTGCAGGGCGACGGCCGCATGACCAATGTCGAACTGTCGAACCGTGTCGGCATTTCGGCTCCGCCATGCCTGCGCCGCGTCAAGCGCCTGGAGGAAGCCGGCATCATCCGTGGCTACCGTGCGTTGCTCAATGCACCAGCGCTCGGCCTCGATGTCGTAGCCTTCTGCCTTGTCGGCCTGCATCATCAGGCCGATGCCGAGCTGCGCATCTTTGCCGAGCGCACCCGCGGCTGGCCGATCGTACGCGACGCCTGGATGGTGTCGGGCGAATCCGACTTCCTGCTGCATTGCGTGGCGAGCGACCTCGGCGCCTTTCAGAGCTTCGTCATCGAGGAACTGACCTCGACCCCGAATGTCGACACGGTGCGAACCGCGCTCACCATCCGCCGGGTCAAGGACGAAGGGCTGGTCTCGTTCGCACAGCCTTGAGCCGGTTGAAACGCAGCAGGCTTTCGCCGATGCGGCTTGAGCGCCCCGCCATATCAGCGCCGCTTTGGCATTCGATAGACTCTTCCGTGAAGCCGGATGTTCTGCCGTAGCCGCCTTGTTGGTTTCCTAGAGCAATTCCAGAAAAAGTGTGTAACGGTTTTCCCGGGGAAAGCGCATAGCGCTTTCGGGATTGCGTAAACAAGTGGCGCAGGGCAGCCCAATTCCGAGAATTGTGTGCCGTGGGGTGGGACGATGACTCGATTTTCTAGCCCGGTTTCGGCGCTGGTCATCTGTATGGACGAGGCCGACATGATCGGCCAGTGCCTGGAAAGCGTCGACTTCTGCGCCGAGATCATCGTCGTCGATTCGGGCTCGACGGACCGCACTCTGGACGTCGTTCAGGAGTTCATCGCCAACGGCTACCCGATAAGGCTGTTTCACAATGACTGGTCGGGTTTCCCGCGCCAGCGGCAGTTCGCGCTCGACCATGCCAGGCAACCATGGTGTCTTTCGATCGATCCCGACGAGCGCGTCGACGATTCACTGCGCCAGGCCATCGTGGCGGCCACGCGGACCGCCAACAGCGGCATCGACGGCTGGTACATTCGCCGCCGCGACTGGCTGAAAGGCTATGGCTATGCGCATCGCTGGGTGCTGCACAACCGGCTTCTGCGGCTGTTTCGCCGGGAAGTCGCCACCATGGACCTCACCTCGCGGGTCCATGAATCCTTCGTTGTGCCGGGCGAGACCCGCACGATCGAAAGCGGCGTGTTGCTGCATCGCCGCGAAATATCCGTCAATGACGACCTTGCCAGGGCCAATACCTATTCCGGCCTCAAGGTCGCCACGCTGGTCGAGAGAGGTAAGAAGCCCGGCCTGATACGGTTGGTGCTGTCGCCGTTCGGCAACTTCTTGAAGTTCTACCTGGCCAAGCGCTACTTCCTATGCGGTCGGCACGGCTTCATCTACTCGATGTCGGTGATGATCTATTCCTATGCCACCGAGGCCAAACTGTACGAGGCTTCGCAAGACAAGGAGCGGGCCTAGAGCATTTCACCGTTTCACGGAAACGGCGATCTGCTCTAACTCTTTGTTTTGACGCAATTCTCGACGGAAAACCGCTTCACACTTTTCCTGGAATTGCTCTAGCCCATCACCGCTCGCCCGGCGCGGCACCCAGTGCCGCTATTGCGGCGAGCAGGCCATCGAGATCGCCCCGGCCCCGTAGCGGCCAAGTCTCGAATCCTCCTTGACTGGACTGTTCGCCGTCCACCAGCCAGCCCTGCGAAAGGCCGGCGCGTTGTCCCGCTTCCATGTCGGCCTTCTTGTCGCCGACAATCAGCGAACGCCGCAGATCGAGCCGGAGACGCCTGGCCGCCTCAAGCAGCATGCCCGGATTGGGTTTGCGCATCGGATGATCTGCGACCGCGAGCGGGCCGGAGCCCGCCTCGTGATAAGCGCAGGCAAGGACCATATCCACGAATGCACTGTCGGCGCGCAGCAGTTCGAGCACGCGGCCGTTGACGGCAGCGAAATCGCTCCAGCCGAAATAGCCGCGCGCAATGCCGGACTGGTTGGTTACGACGATGACGGGAATGCCAGCCCCGTTGGCGGCGGCTATCACCGCGGCTATATCCGCGCGCAGCACCATTTCGGCTGGATTATCCGGATAGCCCGTATCGACATTGATGGTGCCGTCGCGATCGAGGAACAGCGCCGGCGAGCCGGCGGCGAACACCCTTGAGCCGATCTGCTCGACCCATAGGCCCGGCTCCGCCAGCGGATAGCGGCCAGAGGTCGTGGGATCAGCCATTGCTGAGGCGCGCTTCGACCACCTCGCACAGATGATGATAAAGGCACAGATGCCCCTGCTGGATGATCGGCGTCGAAGTCGACGGCACGTTGAGCAGGATATCGGACAGAGGCTTCAGCTTGCCGCCGGTGTCGCCGGTCATGCCGATCACCGTCATGTCCATCCTCCGTGCCTGTTCGGCGGCGGCGAGGATGCTCGGCGAATTGCCGCTGGTAGAGATTGCCAGAAGCACGCCGCCGGCCGCGCCATGCGCCTCGACCTGGCGCGAAAACACCGTGTCGAAGCCATAGTCGTTGCCCCAGGCGGTCAGCACCGCTGCATTGGCCGGCAGCGCGATGACATTGTAGGCCTTGCGCTCCTTGAGAAAGCGGCCGACCAGTTCGCCGGCAATGTGGATGGCGTCGCTGGCCGAGCCGCCATTGCCGGCGATGAGCAAGGCCTTCCCCGACGAAAGCGCCGTCACCACCGCGCTCGCTGCCTGCTCCATCTCACCGGTCAGGTCCCGTTCGACCATGGCTGATATGGCAGCCGCCGAGCGGACAAGGTAATCGTTCAAGTCGGACATGAAACCCTCAGTTTGTGGTGCCGCCGGCGCGCAATTTGCCAATGGTGTTGGTGGTGCTTTTGCCGGCGACGAGATCGACCAGCACGACGCGGCCGCCGGCCTTCTGCACAGCATCGGCGCCGACCACGGTGTCGACCGTGTAATCGGCGCCCTTGACCAGTATGTCGGGCAGCAGCGCTTCGATCAGCGCCAGCGGCGTATCTTCCTCGAACACCACGACCGCGTCGACCGAGGCCAGCGCTGCCAGCACGCAGGCGCGGTCGTGCTGGTCGTTGACCGGCCGGCCGGCGCCCTTCAGTCGCCGCACCGAGGCATCGCTGTTGAGGCCGAGCACCAGCCGGTCGCACTGGCTGCGCGCCGCGTGCAAGAGGCTGACATGGCCGGCATGCAGGATGTCAAAGCAGCCATTGGTGAAGCCGACGCTCAGCCCCTCTTCCTTCCACGCCGCCACCATGCGGGCGGCCGATGTGGCGTCGAGGATGGCGTCCTTGTGGGCCGTCGGCCCATGCGAACGGAACAGCGCGCCGGTGAGTTCCTCGACCGTCAGCCGCGCGGTGCCGCGTTTTCCCACCACGACGCCACCGGCGGCATTGGCGATCGAAGCGGCCATGACCGTATCTGCGCCTACGGCCAGCGCCAGCGCGAAGCTCGCGATCACCGTGTCGCCGGCGCCCGAAACATCGAACACTTCGCGCGCCTGGGTGGCGATGTGGCGCGCCTCGTCTGGGCCGACCACGCTCATGCCCTTTTCGCTGCGCGTCGCGACGACGAAATCGAAACCATGTGCCGAAATCAGCTCGCGTGCGGCAGCCACGATCTCGTCATCGGCGAACACCGCATGGCCGACGGCCTCGCCGAGTTCCTTGCGGTTGGGGGTGATGGCGGTCGCCCCGGCATAGCGCGCGTAATCGCGGCCCTTCGGGTCGACCAGCACCGGCTTTCCAGCCTCGCGGCAGATGGCGATCAAGTCGCCGGCGACGCCGTCGAGCAGGATGCCCTTGCCGTAATCGGACAGGATGACGATGTCGGCGCGCGCCAGCGCGGTGCGGAAATGCCGGATCAGGCCGGCTCGCTCCGCGGCGCCGAGCGGCTTGATCTCCTCTTCATCGAAACGCAGCACCTGCTGGTTGAGCGCGCTGAAGCGGCTTTTGGACGAGGTCATGCGACCACGCTCCTGCGCAAGGCCCGCCGTATCGGCGCCAAGCTCGCCGAGCATCCGCACCAGACTGTCGCCCGCCAGATCGGCGCCGATTACGGAAACGGGAACAGCGGCAGCGCCGAGCGAAACGATGTTGGCCACGACGTTGCCGGCGCCGCCCATGGTCGAGGTCTCGCCGCGCCCGTGCAGCACCGGGATCGGCGCCTCCGGCGAGATCCGCTCGATGACGCCGTTGACGAAACGATCGAGGATGAAATCGCCGACCACCAGCACGGTGGCCTGGCCGAACCGCGCAATGGCGCGGTGCAACGGTTCGGGAGAAGGCGGATTGTGCTTGATCATGTCAGTGGCAACGCGAGGGTAAGGCAAATCTCAATCGTGCTGAAAATTGTCAATTTACGGGCCGGATCGTTCATGCCTGCCGATATACCGCAAATTCACGCAGCGCAACGGCAGGGGGATGATTCCGGCGGCCTCGGGCGGTCAGCTCTTCTGCAAGGCGACATGGACACCGAGCCCGACCAGCACCGCCCCTCCCGCCCGCTGCATCAGCCGCTGTGCGCGGCTCGAACGCCGCAGACGGCCGATCACGGCGCCCGCCAGGAACACGCAGACGATATCGGCCGAGGAGAACATCAGATTGACGATCGTGCCGAGCACGACGAACTGCAGCCAGACCGGAAACGCCGCCGAGGCGTCGATGAACTGCGGCAGGAACGCCATGAAGAAGATCGCTGTCTTCGGATTGAGCACCTCGACGGTGATGCTCTCGAAAAAGGCGCGCCGCGCCGATTTGCGCTCGATCGCGGGCAGCGCCGCATCGCCGTCCGCGCGCTTGCGAAACAGCGAGACGCCAAGCCAGATCAGATAGAGCGCGCCGACCAGCTTGACCGCCAGGTAGAGCGTCGGCACGGCATGAAACAGCACCGACAGCCCGGCAGCCGCTGCGAAAACATGCACGTAGCCGCCCAGATGAATGCCAAGTGCCGCCGTCAGGCCGGACCAGCGGCCGCGCGCCATCGTCTGCGCGGCGGCATAGAGCATGGCCGGGCCGGGAATGTAGGCGAAGATCGCCGTGGTGGCGAAAAACGCGATGAGCAGTTCGGTCGATGGCATTTTTGGTCCCTCACGATCGTGCTCTGTTCTGTCGATTCAGTCCGCGCGCGGGATGGCTTTGGACTTACCCGTGCGGACAACCGCAGTAAAAGCGAACATAATTTTCTTGTGAAATGACGGGCTGAACGCGCCGATTCGCGCACCCGGCTCGAAATAGGCTGACGTTTCCAGAATATCATGATTGTACTCGTCGACCATGACCCAAAGGGGGAAAGGGTCGAGGCCCGCACGGTGGCGTTCAATTTCCGGGATGCTGACGGCAACGCGATCATGGCCCGGCTGCGTGGAAGTGATTGCAAGGACGAAGAGGTTCGTGCCGCCGGCTTTCCCAGGAAGGACAGCCACAAAGGCCACAGGCCGTGACTTCCGGCCTTCGGTCTCGCCGTCTCCGTGTTGGCGATGCCAAAGATAGGATATCGCCGGACGTCCGCAGCGGCGGGTTTAATCACGGTCCAATTCCGCGGCGTATTCCTCGAGCATCTCGACATGTTCGGACGGGGCGTCCTCCGCAGCGTAGACGCGGCGGCTATCGTTGCCGAAGCGCGCTTCGTAGGCCTCGATGCTCATCAGGACGTATCTCGGCTTGTTGTGGCGAGTGATGGAGACCGGCTGCTGGCTGGCAGCTGCAAGCACATCTCCAAGATTCTGTTTCAGATCGGTCGATGGATAGTTTTTCATGGGATGCCCCGTTTTGTCCATAATAGACAAAACAGACAAAACAGACAAGCGCATAAAAATGGCAGCCCAGGCGCATGCACCTGACTTTATCGACAGCCCGCCTAGCCTCCCCTATAAGGGCCGGAATCGCAAGCAACCAGAGGCCCTTTATGATCATCGTCACGGGCGGCGCCGGCATGATCGGCTCCAACATCGTCGCCGCGCTGAATGCCGAGGGGCATGACGACATCCTCGTCGTCGACGACCTCACCGACGGCCACAAAACAGCCAATCTCGCCGACCTGCAGATCGCCGACTATCTCGACAAGGATGATTTCCTGCCCCGCATGGAGGCTGGCTCGCTCGGCCGCATCGAGGCCGTGTTCCACCAGGGCGCCTGCTCGACCACCACCGAGTGGAACGGCAAATTCATGATGGAGGTGAATTACGCCTTCTCGAAACGGCTGCTGCATGCAAGCCAGGCGTTGCGCGTGCCTTTCCTTTATGCCTCCTCGGCTTCCGTCTATGGCGGCGGCTCGGAGTTCCGCGAGGATCCCGCGCTGGAGCGGCCGCTCAACGTATATGCCTATTCGAAAAAACTGTTCGACGACTACGTCAGGCGAACCGTGTTCGCCGGGCAGGCCGACCATTCACAGGTCGTGGGCCTGCGCTACTTCAACGTCTATGGCCCGCGCGAAGCGCACAAGGGCGCCATGGCCTCCGTCGCCTTCCATCTGTTCAACCAGGTCGAGCGAGGCGAGAACCCGAAACTGTTCGGCGCCCATGACGGGTTCGGACCCGGCGAACAAAGCCGCGACTTCATCCATGTCGGCGATGTCGCCGACGTCAATCTGTGGCTGTGGAAACAGGGCTCAAGCGGCATCTTCAATTGCGGCACCGGCCGTGCCCAGCCCTTCCGCGCCATCGCCGAAACGGTGATCGACACGTTGGGTAAAGGGGAGATTGAATTCATCCCCTTTCCCGACCATCTCAAGGGCAGCTACCAGAGCTTTACGCAAGCTGATATGTCCCGTTTGCGCGCGGCCGGTTACAATGGCCAATTCCGGACAGTGGAAACCGGTGTCAGAGACTATGTCGAATGGCTGAAAGCCCAACGATCCTCGTGATCGGCCCACGCTGGGTGGGCGACATGGTGATGGCGCAGTGCCTGTTTTCGGCGCTGAAGGAGTTGCATCCCAACGCCGCCATCGATGTGCTGGCGCCGGCCTGGGCAGCACCCCTGGTCAAGCGCATGCCCGAAATCCGCCAGCAGATCGATTTTCCGCTCAAACCCGGCGCGCTCGAATTCACCCATCGCCGCCGCTTCGGCCGCCTGCTGCGCGGCCGCTACGACATGGCCTATATCCTGCCGGGCAGCTGGAAGTCGGCGCTGATTCCGTTCTTTGCCCGTATTCCGCGCCGTGTCGGTCATCTGCGCGAGATGCGCTATGGCCTGTTGACCGACATCGTGCCATTGCCCGACAGCATCAAACGACGCACCGCGCAGGCCTATTTCGGCCTTGCCCAGGGCGGTAGTTTCCGGGCGCCACGGCTTGGCGTGGACACGAAAAACCAGGTCGACCTGCTCGGCCGTTTTGGGCTGGCGCCGCGGAAATTCGTGGCCCTGATGCCCGGCGCCGAATTCGGCCCGGCCAAGCGCTGGCCCAGCGAAAGCTATGCCGGGCTTGCCCGCAATTTCATGGGTAAAGGCTTGAAGGTTGCGCTGTTCGGCTCGAAGAACGACCGCGACGTGACGGCGGAGATCGCAGCCCTGGCCCCCGGCGTCGTCGATCTCGCCGGACAGACGCGGCTGGAGGACGCCATCGACCTGATATCCGCCGCAAGGCTGGCGGTGTCCAACGACAGCGGGCTGATGCATGTCGCGGCCGCCGTCGGCACGCCGATCGTTGCCGTCTACGGCTCGACCTCGCCCGAGAACACGCCCCCGCTGGCGGAGCGCCGCGAACTGGTCTGGCTCGGCCTGTCGTGCTCGCCCTGCCACCGGAAGGTCTGTCCGCTCGGCCACCTCAACTGCCTGATGACGCTTGAAGTCGGCCAGGTCGCGGCAGCTGCGGACCGGCTGCTGGAAATCCCGGCCGCGGCATGAAGGTGCTGATCGTCAAGACGTCGTCGATGGGCGATGTCATCCACACCTTTCCGGCGGTCGAGGATGCCCGTCGCCACCGCCCGGACCTGACCTTCGACTGGTGCGTCGAAGAGGCATTCGCCAGCATCGCCGCGCTGCACCCCGCGATCGACGGTATCCACACGGTGGCGATCCGGCGCTGGCGCAAGGCGCTGCTCGATGGCGCCACCTGGCGCGAGGCGGCCGCCCTGCGCCGCACCTTGCGAGATTGCCGCTACGACCTCGTCATCGATGCGCAAGGCCTCTTGAAATCGGCTCTGGTTGCAAGACAGGCGGGCTCCCCCATTGCCGGCTTCGACCGCTCCAGCGCGCGCGAACCGTCTGCGACGCTATTCTACGATGCCACTTATCCCGTCCCGCGCGACCTGCACGCCATCGAACGGACACGGCGGCTGTTCGGGCTGGCGCTCGGCTATCAGCCCGATCTTTCGACCCTGGACTCCGGCATCGTGCCGCCCGCCGGCACTCTGGCGGGCACGTCTGGAAAAACCGCCTTCCTGCTGCACGGCACCAGCCGCGAAGACAAGAAATGGCCGGCCGAAGACTGGATCGGAACCGCGCGCCTGCTGGCTGAACGTGGGATGACGCCGGTCACCACATGGTCGAACGAGCGCGAGAAGGCCGTGGCCGAAGCCATTGCCAAGGCAGTGCCATCGACAGTTGTGGTGCCAAAGTCACCGCTGGCCGACATCGCTGCGTTCATCGGCTGCTCGGAACTGGTCATCGGCGCCGACACCGGGCTGACCCATCTCGCCAGCGCCTTCGGCCTGCCAACGGTTGCGGTGTTCCTGGCGACCGAGCCCGGGTTGACGGGTCCGCGCGGGCAATATGCGTCAACGCTTTTGGCCGCGCCTGGGGAGCGTGTGATGCCGGCGGAGGTGGTGGCGGAGGCAGAGAGGCTACTGGAGCTTAGTCAGGCCAGCACCGGCTGAGATTGATTTAATCAATCGATTCAAATGGAAAGGTCTGCGCGGCCCCTCATTGCCCTCCCGGGCATTTCTCCCCGTAAACGGGGAGAAAGAGGCTGGCCGCAACGCCGGCGCTTCCTTGCAAGGCTGAAAATTGGCGAAACCATAGATGACGGCGTCCTTCTCCCCGTTCACAGGGAGAAGATGGCGGCAGCCAGATGAGGGGCGGCGCGGCGTTTGTGATTCAAAAAAAGCCTTAATAGCCGGGCTTTCGACCCCCTAAATAAACTGCACCTGGACGATCTCATACCCCCTGGCACCGCCGGGCGCATTGACCTCGATGGCGTCGCCGACTTCCTTGCCGATGAGCGCACGCGCGATCGGCGAGGAGATCGAGATGCGGCCGGACTTCACGTCCGCCTCCTGGTCGCCGACGATCCGGTAGGTCTTCTTTTCCTCGGTGTCCTCGTCAACCAGCACCACGGTGGCGCCGAACTTGATCTTGTCGCCGCTGAGCTTGCTGACGTCGATCACCTCGGCGCGCGCAATATAATCTTCAAGCTCGTTGACGCGGCCCTCGTTGAGGCTCTGCGCCTCTTTGGCGGCATGATATTCGGCATTTTCGGACAGGTCGCCATGCGAGCGCGCTTCGGAGATCGCCTCGATGATGCGCGGCCGCTCTTCCTGCTGGCGCCAGCGCAGTTCTTCCTTCAATGACGCGAACCCCTCGCCTGTCATCGGGACCTTGTTCATGATGCCTGCCTTTCCTGCTGCCACCCCCGCGTATCGGGGAAAGCCTTGTCGATGGGTACAAAAAGAAAACGGGTCCGGCAGCCTCGAGCTTACGGAACCGTTTCACCGCAATTTCCCTGAATATAGCAATGTCAGCGGGTTTTTCACGCCCAAAAATCGGTTTTGCTAAAATCATCCCCGTTTTCATCAGTCGGGGGCGATGAATGAGACCGGGGGCAACAAAAAACGGCCGCGATCGCTCGCGGCCGCTTGGAAGAGCCCTGGGATCTTTTCAGCTTCTCATGAAATGGTCGATCTGCTCGGCCAGCATGCCATATTCACGCGAACCCTTGCCGGTCCGCTTCTCGATTTCCATCAACTGCTGCTGGGCGCCGGCCAGATCGCCGATCTGCAGATGCGCTTCGCCGAGATATTCGCGCACCAGCGTGTAGTTCGGATCGATGCGCAGCGCTTCCTCGTAATAGCCGAGGCCGACGGTGACGCGGCCGGAATGGCGGTGCGAATAGCCGAGATAGTTGAGGATGCGCGGATCCTGCTTGTTGGCGGCGAGGCTGAGCACGGCAATCGCCTCGTCATAGCGCCCGGCCATCGCCAGCGCGTGGCCTGCATCATAGATGCTGTCGTCGTCGAGCATGCCTTCCTGGGGCGCGACGCACTTTTTCTTCTTCTTGTCCCAGACCTGGCCCTTCTTGCACTGGGTGACGGTTTCGTCACCGCCGCTGCCGCCGCTGCCGGCGGCGTACACGGGAACAGCGAGGAACTGCAGCGCGAGAAGCGCGGTCGCAGCCTGGATCAGCATTCTTTTATGCATCGAAACCTCCTGGAGGGGTGAGAATGCAATACTAACGCCGGTCGGCTTGCGTTTCATCCCGGAAAAATGCGGGCGGGAGAACATCAGGTGACGGATGCCGCAAATCCGCTATCATCCGGCAAACGACCTGAGGGAGACGGCCCTTGCAGCGGCGGCTTGAAAAGGACTGGGAGCTTTCGATCGGCCCCGACACGGTGCGCCTGTTCATCCTCAAGGCCAAGGCACTGAGTGCGGCCGTCAATGAAGACTATGCCGATGGCGCCGAGCACGAGGTCGAACTCGACGGCGAGTCCCATGTCAACCATCACCATGACGGCCTTGCCGAGGAAAGCTCCGAGAACCTGACCGAAGAAGAGCTGCGCGAGCTGATCAACGACCTCAATGTCGACGAAGCAGCCGAGCTGATCGCGTTGGCCTGGGTCGGTCGCGGCGACTACGACGCCACCGAATGGGCGGACGCGCTGGCCGCCGCGCGCGAACGCGCCAACAAGCGCACCGCGAAATACCTGCTTGGCATGCCGCTGCTCGCCGACTGGCTGGAGGAAGGGCTGGAAGCGATCGGTGCGTAACGGAGCGGTTACCGTTCGTGATGCGGCCAAGGCAACCACCTTGCGTCGGCGCCGTTGAGGGCGATGGGGTCGATCGTCTTTTCCCGAATATGCAGGATTGCGTTGACCGTGGCCGTCACGGCCTTGCTGGTGATGCCGGTCGAGGCGAGACATCGCCATCGGCATCATAAGCCCCCGACGCCGCGGGTCGAGCAGCCGCTGACACCACGAGCCGACCAGCCCCTGAAACCAAGGGGCGGAAAGCGTTTGAAACCACGGCGCCACCGGCAGGTCACGCCAAAGCAGACACAGCAGAAAACGCAGACATCGCTGCCCTCGCCTGCCGATGTTCCCGTGCCCGAACCCGGCACTCCGATAACCCAACCCGCCATTCCGGTGCCCGAACCACGCCCGGCGGACGCACCAAAGGCTGAAGCTGCAAAGACCGAGGAGCAAAAGCGCGTAGGGCCGAAAGCCGCGGAAGCGCCCGACCGTTTCAAGGAAGAAAAATCCCACCAGGAAAAGCAGGCACGTCCCGAGCCATTGGCTCCGGAGCCATCAACCGGGGAAAACGAGCCGGAGCCGCCGGACGTCGCGCCAACGCCGACACGAAAGCCTGACATTGCAGAACCCGAGGCCCAGCCGCCAACCGTCGCCCCGCAGCCACCGCAAAAGCCGGCCGACGCGGACGAGGAGAAGATGCTGCCCGATCCGCGCTCGGCCGACGTGCCAGATGAAAAAATGCCGGCCGAGGAAGTCGCATGCCGCGAACGGCTAAAGACGCTCGGCGTCGAATTCGAAGAGCACAAGGCGGAAAGCCAGCCCGAAATCGGCTGTTCGATCCCCTATCCCATCGTGCTGAAGACCCTTGGAAAGTCGATCGCGATTGCCCCTGGAACCGAGCTCAACTGCAAGATGGCCGAGGCGACGGCGCGTTTTGCCGCCGATGTCATCCAGCCGGCGGCGAAAGCCGAATTCGGTGCGGACCTGAAATCGATCGGCCAGGCATCGGCTTTTGTCTGCCGGCCACGCAACGGCACACGAAAACTGTCGGAACACGCGTTCGGCAACGCGCTCGACATCGCCAGCTTCACGCTGTCGGACGGCAAGAAGATCGAGGTCGGCCCGGCGCCGCCGGAGAAAGACGCCAAATTCCTCAACAATGTTCGCAAGGCCGCCTGCGGACCCTTCAAGACGGTGCTCGGCCCAGGCGCCGACGCCGATCATTCCCTGCATTTCCATCTCGATCTCGAACCGCGCCGTCATGGCGGAACGTTCTGCCAGTGATCATGGCTGATCCAGGCCGCGTGCCGCAATTCGGCCGCAGGCATGAACGCGGACGCTGAGTTTTCCTTTACCCTTGATCGTTAAAATGCCGAATATCCATCAACGGGATTCCGCCAATGGCCGGCAAATTTCGGGCCGTGTTTTTCGCCACCGCGCGCCAGTCAAAATATGCAGCAATGCTGACCGCCGGTCTGGCGCTGGCGGCGCTTTCCGCCTGCAACACCGGCAGTGTGCTGTCGCTGCAGCCGGCCGTCGACGTCGGCGCGCAGACGGCTGCCGTGCCGCAATATGCCGGCATGCAGAAGCTTGTCCCTTCCAATCCGTACATGACGCAGGCCGCTTATCCGCGCATGGACGAGCCGATGTCGCCCGTCGAGCAGATGCCGGCCAGCGAAACCGACTGCCGTCAGCAATTGAAGCGCCTCGATGTCGCCTACACCGATCTGGCGCCGATCCATGAAGGCCAGTGCGGCATCGATTATCCGGTCAAGGTCTCGGCCATCGGCAACATCCAGATGAAACCCGCCGCAACCCTGACCTGCGACATGGCAGCTACCTTTGCCGGCTGGACGAAGAACGAACTCGTTCCCTCCGCCCGCTGGCGTTATTTCTCCGGCGTCAAGACCATACACCAGGGCTCCAGCTATTCCTGCCGCCGGATTGCCGGCGAAGGCGTCCTGTCCGAACACGGCAAGGGCAATGCGCTCGACGTCATGAGCATCGAGCTCAACAATGGCGACGACATCGACGTGCGCAAGCCCGGCCTGTTCGCCTTCCGCACCCGCGGCTTCCTCAACAATGTGCGCGCCGACGGCTGCCAGTACTTCACCACCGTGCTCGGCCCCGGCTACAATTACGACCACCGCAACCATTTTCATTTCGACATCAAGAACCGCAAGAACGGTTATCGCGCCTGCCGTTAGATCGGTGCCGGGTATCCTTTGCCTGAATGCCATGACAACGCCTAATGTGATGCCGGAACATTTGAGCGGCATTCATGAGTCAACGAAGCGTTCGGCGACGCATTATGATCTGGGCGGCGACCTTGTTGGCCGCGTATCTGGCGCTCGCCTATTTCGCCGCACCGGAATTCTGGACGTTCCGCGATCGAGGTTTTCGCACGCATCGCTTCGAGATGCTGACGCACACGTCGCAAGGCATTCCGGGCGACCCGATCAATGTCGGCCTTGTCGGCACGCAGAAGGAGGTGGTCCACGCCTTTGCCGTCGCCGGCTGGGACACCGCCGACGCCGTCACCCTGAAGACCGCGATCGAGATCGGTGAAAGCGTGCTGTTCGACCACCCCTATCCCGATGCGCCGGTCAGCAGGCTGCTGTTCGATGGCCGTGCCCAGGATCTCGCCTTCGAAAAGCCGGAGGGCATCAGCGCCGACCGACGGCATCATGTCCGCTTCTGGCAGACCGATGCAAGCGGCGACGATGGCCGGCCGCTGTGGCTGGGCTCGGCCAGCTTCGATCGCGGCGTCGGCTTCAGCCACGACACCGGCGCCGTCACCCACCATATCGGCCCCGACATCGACGCCGAGCGCGATTTCCTGATGCGCGACCTGGCCACTGCCGGCATGCTGCTCTCGACCAGCGACATATCGGGCGTCGGCGCCACCAAGGCGGGACGCAATGGCGGCGGCGATCCCTATTTCACGGACGGCGAGGCAATTGTCGGCGTGTTGAAGCAGTTGCCATGACATCGCAAAAGTCAGGTCGTCGTGATCACGATCTTGCCGAACGGCCCTTTCTCCAGATGTTGCAAGGCCTGCGGCACCTCATCGAAGCCAAAAACCTTGTCGATGACCGGCTTGATCGCCAGCGCCTCGATCGCCTGATTCATACGCTCGAAAGCACGGCGATGGCCGATCGACAGGCCCTGCACGGTGATGCGGTTGCGCATGAAGGGCAGGATGGGAAAGCTGAGCTCCATCGCGCCCAGCAGGCCGATGATCGACAGCCGGCCGTCGGCGGCCAGCGCGTTCAGCGATCGCCGTGCATTGTCGCCGCCGACCATTTCCAGCACGTGGTTCACGCCCAGCCCGTTCGTCAGCTCACGCGCGGCATCGTCCCAGGCCGGTTGCGTGCGGTAGTTGATCCCTTGCCAGGCGCCAAGCTTTCTCGCCCGCTCAAGCTTTTCATCACTGCTTGAGGTGACGATGGCGCGCAGGCCGAACGCAGTGGCGAACTGCAGCGCAAACAGCGACACGCCGCCGGTGCCCTGGATCAGAATGGTCTGACCCGGCACCGGTTTGGTCGCCTCGGCCATGGCGAACCAGGCCGTCAGCGCCGCGATCGGCAATGTCGCGGCCTCGATGTCGCCGAGCGACAGCGGCGCCAGCACCGCGGCGTCCTCGCCGAAGATGACATGATCGGAAAGCATACCCGACAGCGACGACCCCAGCGTGTGCTTATGCAGCACCGGCGGTGCGTCGCCATCCGGCCAATCGGCGATCACCTGGCCAAGCACGCGCTGGCCGACCTGAAAGCGGCTGACGGCACTGCCGACGGACACCACTTCGCCCACCGCGTCGGATGTCGGCACGAAGGGAAAGGCAAGGTCGGGGATCAGCACGCCGTCCACGATCATCTTGTCCTTGTAGTTGAGCGATACGGCCTTGGTCCGGACCAGCAAATCGTGCGGCCCTGGCTCGGGCACCTTGCCTTCCACCTGGCTTAGCCTCGACAGGCCAAAACCGCTCATCTGCCAGGATCTGTTGATTGGGGTGCTCATGTCGTCTCGCGCTCCGTGCATTGATGCCAGGCGAGACATTTATGCCTTTCGACTATAGAAAATAGTGCTTCCGTGCGGTATAATTTGACACTGATTGCGGACTAAAAGTCGACAATAGGAAATTGCCATGGAAACGGCCGACCTGCAAGGCACCGTTGCGTTTGTTCAGGCGGTGGAGGCCGGCAGCTTCACTAGCGCCGGCGAGCGGCTGCATGTGACGAAGTCGGCGATCGGCAAATCGATCGCGCAACTGGAGCAGAGGCTCGGCGTTCGCTTGCTGAACCGCACCACCCGCAGTCTCAGTCCGACCAGCGAAGGCATCAGCTACTATGAAGCCTGCGTCCGGGCCCTGGCCGAGATCGAAGCCGCACAGTCGCTGCTCGCCTCGCGTCGGCAGGTCCCGTCTGGCCGGCTTCGGGTCGACGTGCCGCTGGCCTTCGGCCGACGCTGCGTCGCTCCCGTGCTGTTCGAGATTTCGAGGAAATTTCCGGACCTGACGGTTGAAATCTCCTTCAATGACCGCCGCGTCGACCTGATCGAGGAGGGCATCGACCTGGCGATCCGCATGGGCGAACTCGACGACAGCCTGTCGCTAGCGGCCAGGCGCCTCTATGCTCAGCGCTCGGCCATATGCGCGGCTCCCGACTATCTCGACAGGCACGGCCGGCCGCAATCGGTCGAGGATCTCGCCGATCACAGCGTCATTGGCTACGGTCGCGAGGGCATCGTCCGCCCCTGGGTGATCAGACATTCCGACGGCCATCTCGCAACCTTCGTGCCCAAGGCGCGGCTCGTTCTCGGCCATGGCGAACCGATGCTGGATGCGGCGCTCGCCGGCTGCGGCATCGCCTTCCTGCCGACATGGCTGGCCGCCGACAGCCTCAAAAGCGGCGATCTCGAAATGGTGCTGTCGGACTGCCTGGTCGAGAACATCGTCGTGCATGCCGTCTGGCCGGTGACGCGCGCGCTCACGCCAAAGGTGCGGGTTGTCGTCGACGCCCTCGTCGAACATTTTTCGGCGCCGCCCTGGGATGCCGCGTGAGCGAAATACCGGTCATTTCTCAAAAATCACGCCGGACTATTTTCGAAGACCGCGCCGCAATGCTATTGACCGCTCATGTTATACGTCGAAATCGCTATCGTGGTCGTCCTCATCTGCGTGAACGGCCTTTTGTCGATGTCCGAGCTCGCCATCGTCTCGTCGCGCCCGGCCAGGCTGAAAGCGATGATCGACCGCGGCACCAATGGCGCCGGCCGCGCCCTTGATCTTGGCTCAAATCCCGGCAAGTTCCTGTCCTCGGTGCAGATCGGCATCACCTTGGTCGGCGTCCTCTCCGGCGCCTTTTCCGGCGCCACGCTCGGCGAACGGCTGGCGCAGTTCCTGGCTTCGACCGGCATCCGCGAGACTGTCGCCGACCCGCTCGGCGTCGGCATCGTCGTTGCTATCATCACCTATTTCTCGCTGATCGTCGGCGAGCTGGTGCCCAAGCAGATCGCGTTGCGTGATCCCGAGCGGGTCGCCGCCAGGGTCGCTCCGGCGATGACCATCCTCGCCACGGTGTCGGCGCCGCTGGTCTTCCTGCTCGACTTCTCCGGCCGCACCATATTGTGGCTGCTCGGTCAGCGCGGCGAAAGCGAGGAAAAGGTCACCGACGAGGAGATCAAGATGCTGGTCGCCGAGGCCGAGCATCACGGCACCATCGAATCCGACGAGCGGCGCATGATCGCCGGCGTCATGCGGCTTGGCGACCGCGCCGTGCGCGCGGTGATGACGCCGCGCACCGAAGTCGACTGGATCAATCTGCAATCCGACGAGGCGGCCATCCGCAAGCTGCTCATGGAAACCCAGCATTCGCGCCTGCCGGCAGGCGACGGCGGCGTCGACGTCATGGTCGGCGTCGTCCAGACGCGTGATGTGCTGGCCGCACTGCTTGCCGGCCGCGTGCTCGATCCGCGCAGGCATGTGCGCGCAGCCCCCATCGTCTACGACCAGGCCGACGCGCTCGATGTGCTGCAGAAGCTAAAGGAATCCGACGTGCCGATGGCGCTGGTGCATGACGAATACGGCCATTTCGAAGGCATCGTCACCCCGGCCGACATTCTGGAAGCCATCACCGGCGTGTTCCGCGCCGACACCGACGCCGGCGACGAGGAAAACGCGGTCAAGCGCGAGGACGGCTCGTGGCTGCTCGCCGGCTACATGCAGGCCGACGAGATGGCCGACATTCTCGGCATCGACCTGCCGGAAAACCGCGATTACGAAACCGTCGCCGGCTATGTGCTGTCGCATATGCACCATCTGCCGGCGACTGGCGAATGCGTCGACGCGCAGGGCTGGCGCTTCGAGGTGGTCGATCTCGACGGCCGCCGCATCGACAAGCTGATCGCCACCCGCCTGGCCGGCGCCCCGGTGCGCTGACGGTCGACGCATTTGCGGCATTTCGCTCTATCGTTCCCAGAAGGACTTGGCGATCTCTCCCTCGACCTGCTGTATCGTCAGGCCGATATCGTCGATCAGATGCGGATTGTCCTTCGACATTTGCCTGAGCTGCCAGCGAAAGCGTATCCGCTCGCGCCAAGTCCGATCGTGCCAGCTCGCGATGATGCTTCGCAGGGTCTTCAGGAGCCGGCGCGATGCCGGCCGCACAGGCGTTCCCGGCCGCGCTGCACAAGTGAGGGTATTGGTCATGGCAACCTCCATATGGTTTGAGGGCCTGGGCTCTCGATGGGGTTGAATTCTGCGCGATACGGACGGCGCCGTAATTAAGCCCTCCCAAATAGTTCCCAAAACTTCCAAACGAGCTAGAGCGGCCCTATAGATGCGCCTATGCAGGGATCGCGTTTTGCCTTTGGTCCGTTCGTGCTTGATCCGCGTGCGGGAACGCTGCTTCGGAACGATGTCCCCGTTGCCGTCGGCTATCGCGGGCTGAGCCTGCTTGCGGCACTCGTCGGGCGGCCCGGCGAAATCCTCGGAAAAGCCGAACTGATGGACGCCGCGTGGCCGGGCACGGCCGTCGAGGAAGGCAATCTCACCGTCCAGATCGCGCAGCTGCGCAAGCTGCTTGGCCCCGTCGGCGACAACGGCGAATGGATATCCACCGTTCCGCGCGTCGGCTACCGTTTCACGGGGGCCGTCGAACAGCTGGGCGAGGCCAGGCGAAAACCCTTGCCGCTGCCCGACAAACCGTCGATAGCCGTGCTGCCCTTCGTCAATTTCAGCAACGATCCCGAGCAGGATCCCTTCGTGGATGGGTTGACGGAAGACCTGATCACCGACCTGTCCAGAATCTCCGGCCTGTTCGTCATCGCCCGCAACTCGACCTTTGCCTACAAGGGAAAAGCGATGGACGTGCGCGAGATCGCCGGGGATCTTGGCGTGCGCTACCTGTTGGAAGGCAGTGCAAGACGCGCCGCGGGGCGCGTGCGCATCAACGCACAGCTGGTCGACGCGATGAGTGGCGATCATCTGTGGGCGGAACGCTTCGATCGCGGCCTGGAGGATATCTTTGCCGTTCAAGACGAGGTGACGGCCAAGATCGTGGAAGCGCTGCTTGGCCGGCTGCGCGCGCCGCCGCCGCGCAATCGGCCGCGAAATCTGGAGGCCTACGACCTCTGCGTGCGGGCGCGAAAGCTGATCGACGACTCGCCGCAGATGGCGCAGGAAGCGCATCTGATGCTGACGCGCGCGGTGTCGCTCGATCCTGATTATGCCGAGCCCTATCGTTGGCTTGCCATGAACCACTGGATGGGACAGGTGCATTGGGGCGGACCAACCGAGGCTGCCCGCAGCGTTGCCCTGGAGCTGGCGCGCAAGGCGGTGGCGATCGATCCCAACGACGCCGGTTGTCGCTGGATCCTGGCTTATCTGCTTGCTTATGAGCGCAGCTTCACTGAAGCGGATGCGGAATTCGCCAAAGCGATCGAGCTCGACCCGAACGAGGCCGACACCTGGGCGGCATTGTCCGACATCGCGGTCCTGGCCGGACGGGTCGAAGAGGGCCTCGAGCACATCGGCAAGGCGTTCCGGCTGAACCCGTTTCCGGCGAGCTGGTACTATCTGACGCTCGGCCAGGCGCAATATGCGGCGCGCGACTACCAAGCCGCGATCGAGACGTTGCGCCGTGACGAGACCTATCGCACAAGCTCACGCCGTTTCCTGGCGGCAAGCATGGCCCAACTCGGCCGGCTCGACGAGGCGCGCGCAGAGGCTGAACTGTTCCTCGTCGGCAACCCGCATTTCACAACCCATCACTGGGCGACGACCGAGCCATTCCGCGACGCCGCTACGCTCGAGCATTTCGTCGATGGTTTTCGCAAGGCCGGTCTTCCGGAGTGACGCGCCGGCATCCGGCCCGCCCGCAGCAAAGGCGACGTGGTGCGCTAACCCAGTCTAGACGTCGGTATGATCTCGGTGGCGCGACACCTTCTCGCGGTTGCCGCAGGTACGCATGCTGCACCAGCGCCGCTTGCCACCTCGCGACGTATCGAGGAAAAGCCAGCCACAGCGAGGGCAGGAATGCAGCCTGTCGCGCGGCAGGGTGAAGAACGCTTCGATGGACAGCATGGCCAGCAACGCGGTGACGGCGTCCGGATCGCGCCACCGGCCAAGGGCAAGCTCCGGCCTGGTGCCATCCAGCTCGATAGACCCGGCGGCAAGCGAGCTTGCCGTGCGCGAGAACAACACGCCGAGCGGTTCGACCGCAGACGGTTTGCCCGCGGCGATTGGATCGAAAACCTGAAATGACGCCTCCCGCATTTCGCGGACTCCTTCCACGAACCGCCCATCCGCTATCTCGGCAACGGCCTGCGCCTGACGATCGTCGGCAAGCCCTGAGGCGCTGAACCAGTTCGCAACATCCCGGACGGACTTGAAGAGTTCATTGTCTGTTGCCGGCGCCCGCCGGTCGAACACGGCGTTCGACAGGTCCAAAGCGGGATGCCCGCCTATGAAGTGATCCGGTACCCATTCGGTGTATTCATCGCCCATGGAACATAACCTCATTAACCGGATTATACGGTTACATGTAACCACTATCATACGGATACGTGGTGTCAAAGCCAGCGCGTCGCCAGATCGGCGCGGAACCCCTGGGAGGGAGAGGATGTGCAGCAATCGTTACAAGACCCGCCACGAAACCATCAATGTCGACGGCCTCGACATCTTCTACCGTCATGCCGGCGATCCCGGCAGACCGGCAATCCTGCTGCTGCACGGATATCCGACTTCGTCGCACGTCTATCGCAATGTCATCGAACCGCTGGCGGAGACAGCCTATGTGGTGGCGCCGGATCTGCCCGGTTTCGGCTTTTCGTCCGCCCCTTCCATCGATGCCTATGACTACACGTTCGACAACCTGGCCAGCACGATCGAAGCCTTCATCGAGGCCCTCGGCCTCCAGCGATTCTTCCTCCACATCACTGACTTCGGCACGCCCGTCGGCTATCATCTCGCCACACGGCGGCCGGATCGCATCCTCGGCCTGATCGCCCAGGACAGCAACGCTCATGACGAGGGGCTGGGACCGGAATGGGACGCGCCGAAGGCGTTCTTCGCCGAACCGACTGAAGAAAACCGCGCCAGACTGCCGGACTGGATGAATTTCGAGGGGACCCGAAACCAATATATCGGCGGTCTCCCCGAGCGTCTGAAAGTGTTGTTTCCGCCCGAGGGTTGGTATCTCGATACGGAGCGCCTGGCGAGGCCCGGCAACACCGACATTCAGTTCGAACTCTTCACCGATTATGGCTCGCACATCGCGCGCTTCCCGGCCATCCAGGCCTATCTCCGCGACCAACAGCCAGCATGCCTGGTGCTGTGGGGGCGCCACGACGCCTTCTTCGCGCTGGACGAGATCATGGCCTACAGCCGCGATCTCGACGCCGTCGAAATCCATGTCTTTGAGAGCGGGCACATGCTTCTCGAAACGCATCATCGCCAATGCGCGGCTCTCATCGCTCACTTCATGCACGAGGTGGAGACTGGGGTATTTCGCGATCCTGCGGGGCGTTGAACGTCGACGTTCAAACCGCCACTTCGATGGGCTCGGCAAGCCTGGGATTGGCCCGCGCGGCGATCAGGCAGCCGGCGACGATCAGGCACGCTCCCGTCAGCGTGGTCCAGGTCGCCTCCTCGCCGAAGAAGAACCAGCCAAGCGCGACCGCCCAGATGAAGGCCGAGTATTCCGTCGGGATCAGATATTGCGCTTCGGCGCGGGCGTAGGACCAGCTCATCAGGAATTGCCCGGCGAGCGACAGCACCGTCACCCCGGCCAAAGGAAGCCAAAGATCGCTCGGCAGGGCGACGGCAAGCCAGGGTGCCGCGAGGCCGAGCAGGATGGCAACGCAAAGGTTCTGGAACAGCATGATCTCGATCGGCTTGGCCAACTGCGCCTGTTGCCGGGCGAGGATCAGATTGTATCCGTAGAACACGGTTGATACGAGCACCGCTGCCGTGCCGAGCATGGCGTCCTGCGAATAGTCTGCCTGCCCGAACTGGCCGGCCATGATGATGGCGACGCCGGCGATGCCGGCCAACGATGCCCAGACAGCCTGGCGTCGGATCCGTTCGCCCAGCAGCAGCGCGGCGAGAAACAGCGCAAACAAGGGCGCCACGAAGCTGAGCCCGATCGCCTCCGCGAGCGGCAGCCTGGCCAAGCCCCAGAAGAAGGATATCAGCACGACGCCGACAATTGCGGCACGCAGCGCATGCAGCCTCAGCACCGGAATGGTCGGCTTTAAGCGTGGTCCCGCCAACCAGGCTGCGCCCGCGACCACGGCCGCGACCATGCTGCGCCACAGCAAGGTGTTGTAGACCCCGACCGCGATGACCAGGATCTTCATCGCCGCATCCATCCCGGACAGCAGGAAGATCGCAAGCGCGCATACGAGCACCGGGATCATCGGGGAAACGGCGCCGGTCAGGCTGGATGTCTTCACGGCTTCACTCATGTGACGGATCGCAGCCGGATATATCAGGGCAAGGGTCGCGACCAGATGGCAGCCCGGTCGATGTAGCAGTCCAACCCCGATTGGGCCGAGGCTATCGTGACATCAGGGTATCAGCACCATGCCGGCGAGTTGAACGAAACGGACCGCCTCGCCGACTGCATCATCCGGCCACGGCAGGCGACGCACGCACCCATGGCACAGATCGAATTGAGCGGGCGGGTTGCCGACGCGGCTGGCCCGTCGCATGTTGCCGGTTGTCTGCAGACGGATCGGAAAAAATGCACCGCATGGCTTCGGGCGACCTTTATCAGACCTACGATCTTGGTGACTTGCGCATCACCTCCTTGCGCGATGGCTATGTCGACATGCCGATCGGACGGCTTCGGCAACCCGGCGACAAGCCATTTGGCGATGAATTGCCGCAACAAGTCGCATTGGTTGGTGGTCAACTCAGACTGTCCGTCAATGCCTTCGCGATTGACGATGGAGACGGAATCATCCTGATCGATACCGGTGCCTCGAACGCCTGGCATCCCACCATGGGCCGACTTCCCGAGGCGCTGGACGAAGCTGGCATCGATGCCGGACGAGTCCGTGCCGTCTGTTTCACCCACACCCATCTCGACCACATCCATGGTCTTGTGCTTGCCGACGGCCGCGACGCTTTCCCGCGCCTGGCGCGTTTGCTCGTTCCCGGGGAAGAACTCGGCTTTTTTCGCGCCGAAGCGCGGCTCGAACGATTTCACAGCATGGCGGAACCCTTCGAGGCCGGAGACCGTATCGGGACACATGTCGACATTGTCGAAGCCCATGGCCATGAAGCGGGACACAGCTGCTTTCGTGTTTCGAGCGGTGGCGAACGCATTCTGATTTGGGGCGACACCGTTCACGTCCCATCGCTTCAGTTCGATCGACCTGAGGTGACGTGGGAATTCGATGCCGATCAGGACCAGGCGCGCGAAAGCCGGTTGCGGTTGCTGGCGCTTGCTGCCGACGATCATGTTTCGTCGCCGGCGCGCATCTGGATTCGCCCGGTATCGGCCGCGTCGTCCGATCCGGCGCCAGCTTTCGGTTTGAGCCGCTATAATTGAAAAAGGGCGGCGCAAGCGCCGCCCCGGATCCTTGGGAGGATAATTCGAACCGGCGGTCAGGCCGCCTTGACTTCCTCGGCGACGGCGTCGGCCTGACGCGCTGCCTTGAGCACCTTGGCCCACCAGGCAACGTCGTTGACCAGCGCCGTGGCGGCCTGGTTCAGATGCTCGAGGTCTTCCAGCTTCTTCTCGCCCTGGCGGACGGCGAGGAAATCGCCCCAGGCGATATGGACGGCCGACTTGACCGGCGCCATCTGCAATTCGACGGCATGAAGGCGGAGCTGTTCGACGGCGCGAGCGCCACCGACGCTGCCATAGCCGACGAAGCCGGCCGGCTTCTTGTTCCATTCGTTGGCGGCGTAGTCGATGGCATTCTTCAGCACCGCCGTCGGGCCATGATTGTATTCGGCGGCGGTGAAGATGAAGCCGTCGAATTCGGCGACCTTCTTCTGCCAGCGCTGTGCCACTTCGTTCTGCGACGGCGCCCATGCGGAGGATGCGACTTCGTCGAAGAACGGCAGCGGGAAGTCGCGAAGGTCGACGATCTCGACATCGATGTCGGCATGCGACTTGGCGATCTTGGCGATCCATTGGGTTGGCACATCGGCGAAACGAGCGGCGCGCGTCGATCCGACGACGATGGCAATTTTGGGTTTGGACATAAGGGCTCTCCTTGCACGAAGTACTGGTATCATTTGGATACCTGCGCTATATGAGATACTGCAAACGCGATGCACAAGAAGGCACTTTTTTGTTACCGAGGCACCCACACCGCTCCGAAGACTGCCGCGCCATCTCGGAAATCCTGCAGCGCGTCGGCGACAAATGGACCGTTCTGGTCGTCGGCAAGCTGGGCGACGGACCGCTGCGTTTCAACGAATTGCGCGCAGCCGTCGGCGGCATCTCGCAGAAGATGCTGACCACCACCTTGCGCGGGCTGGAGCGTGACGGCTTCGTCACCCGCACCGTGTTTCCAACCATTCCGCCGCGCGTCGATTATGAGCTGACCGAGCTCGGCCACGAGCTGCTGATCCCCGTCAGCGCACTGAGCGAATGGGCGCGCGCCAACACCATGCGCGTCAAGGCGGCGCGCGAAAAATTCGACGGCGCCCGCGTCTGAAACCCTTGCGCGGCAAGGGATTCAGCCCCGCACGCAACATCCGGCTTGTCTGATCGGAAATTCTATCTCGGCTGCGCGGATCGTGCCCGGATGCAAGCGCCGTTTTGGCTGGCGGATTGCCGCTCATGCGGTCCCCTGACGGCTGCCGCTCAGGCTCCTGATGCGCGCACATCGCATCGCGCGGCGGCACAGGTATCACACCGTGCGCCCCGCTCGCCGGGAGCCTGTCCTCCATGCGTGCAGGCGACGCGCGAGATGTCTTCCTTCACCTCCGCGTAAGCGGTCACGCCGAGCAGGCAGGTCGTCGCGACCAGGGCTGCCACGAGCCAACCGTTCAGCAGATGTTGACGCATTGTCTCTCCTCCGATTGCAGCAGGATCGGGCTTGGAGGCAACCGTTGGATGTCACGAAAAGCGCCTCCCGCACGGGCGCTGTTACAAATGACCAAGCCTGGGAGAAACGGCTTGCGTCAGCCTTCGGCGGGAACCGCTTTCGGCTTGCCCTCGCCATCCAGCGCCACCATAACGAAATCGGCATGGGTGACCTTCTCCATCAGGTCGGAGAGGTAGCGCTGCGCCCAGGCCTCGACCTTGAGCGTCATCGAAGTGCGGCCGACGCGCTCGACATGGGTGTAGATGCACAGCGTGTCGCCGATCTTCATCGGCTTGGCGAACGACATTTCCTTGACCGCCGCCGTCACGACGCGGCCCTTGGCGCGCTCGGCGGCGCGGATGCCGCAGGCCAGATCCATCTGCGCCATCACCCAGCCGCCGAAGATGTCGCCCGCCGCATTGGCGTCCGAAGGCATGGCCAGGGTGCGCAGCGTCAGATCGCCAAGCGGCCGTCCTTCAGCGTAGTGCACCATGCGAGAAATCCTTCGAGACTGGCTGCCCTCGATCCCGTATCGTCACGGCGCCAGAAGGTCAACGAGCTACGGCATGGCCATAGGCTCCGACTGGCAAAAGACCTGCGACAGCCGGCGCGCGGTGTCGGCAGCCTTTTTGCCGGGCAGCTTTTTCACGATAGGAATTTTTTCTTGACTGGGTGCCCTCAGCTATGGTACATTTTTGCCTATGGTGCTGATTTGCGCCAGTGACCTGCCGCACAGGCGGGTTTTTCGTTTGCTCCGTCAGCCAACACACCGGCGAAGGTTTCCGAGGACCGGTTAACCCGAGTTCGTAGACCCTGGGCATGGCCATGGGACGGCAGTTCGCATCACCGGCGAAGGTCGATCAAAAATAGCGCCTGAGGTTCGTGCGAATACGATCGAGCACGCTGTCCCCGGAAAGGTCCGGCGAGAATTCCTTGCCGGTGATCGCCTCATAAGCCTGCGCGTAAACCCGCGAGGCCTGTTCGACGATCTCGGCCGGTATCTCAGGTACCGGGTCGCTGTAGGGGTTGCAGCGCGCCGAGACCCACGACCGGACGAAATCCTTGTCAAAACTCTCCGGCCGGCAGCCGTCGGCGAGCGCCTGTTCGTAGCTCGATGCGATCCAGTACCGGCTGCTGTCCGGGGTATGGATTTCATCGGCAAGAATGATGGTCCCGTTCCTGTCGGTGCCGAATTCGTACTTCGTGTCGGCCAGGATCAGGCCGCGCTCGGTGGCGCGCTGCTGGCCGCGGGCGAACAGCCGCAAAGCGTAGCCGGACACGATGTCCCACTGCGCCTGCGTGAGAAGACCCTGTTCGAGGATCTCGGCTTTCGACAGCGGCTCGTCATGGCCGCCATGCGCGGCCTTGCTGGTCGGCGTGATGATCGGCTCGGCCAGTCTTTCATTGTCGCGCAGGCCGTCCGGCAGGCGGATACCGTACATGTCGCGGTCGCCGCGCTTGTAGCGCGTCAGGATCGAGGTGCTGGTGGTTCCCGCCAGATAGCCGCGCACGACGATCTCGACCGGCAGGATGTCGAGCCTCGTGCCGACGACGACGTTCGGGTCGGGGTATTCGAGAACATGGTTCGGACAGATATCGGCGGTTTCCTCGAACCAGTAGCGCGCCGTCTGGGTCAGTATCTCGCCCTTGTAGGGGATCGAGGTCAGGATGATGTCGAAGGCACTGAGCCGGTCGGTGGCGATGATGATGCGCCGGCCATCCGCCAGATCGTAGTTTTCGCGGACCTTGCCGCTGTAGTGGCCCGGCAGTTCGGGAATGAACGCGTCAGGGAGGGTCCGCATATGATTTCCTGCCTTCCGCAGAGTGGGCCAGAGCATAATTCCGAAAAGTTATGCGCCAAGATAGTGCCATCGCATAGGCTGTCGGGACGATAGATATCAAGCGCGATTGTCGGGAATCCCCGCAAACCTGATCGGTTCGACGGTCGCTTTTTTCACAACTGATGCCGGATGGCGCGGCGACTTCGGAATGCCGTCGCGTCTAGGCTGCAGCCAATTTTTCGGAGCCTCCCATTTCCATCATGCAGACCTATGATTTCATCATCGTCGGCTCCGGCTCGGCCGGCTCAGTCCTGGCTGAAAAACTGTCGGCCTCGGGGCGCTTCTCGGTGCTGGTGCTGGAGGCCGGCGGCAGCGACCGCCGCTTCTACGTGCAGATGCCGCTCGGCTACGGCAAGACCTTCTTCGATCCCGGCGTCAACTGGAACTACAAGGCCGAGCCGGACCCGGGGCTCGCCGGCAATGCCGACCACTGGCCGCGCGGCAAGCTGCTCGGCGGTTCGAGCTCGATCAACGCCATGGTCTGGATCAGGGGCGCGCGCGAGGATTTCGATGCCTGGGCCGCCGCCGGCAATCCCGGCTGGGCCTATGACGATCTGCTGCCCGCCTTCAAGGCGCTCGAGGACAACCAGGCCGGCGCAGACCAATGGCGCGGCGTCGGCGGCCCGCTGCATGTCACAGACTGTTCGGGCGCCGTCCACCCGCTGACCAAACGCTATCTCGCCGCCGGCCAGCAGGCCGGCCTGCCCTTCAACCCGGATTTCAACGGCGCTGCCCAGGAAGGCGTCGGCGTCTACCAGATCTCGACCCGCAACGGCCGCCGCATGTCGGCGGCGCGCGCTTTCCTGCGCCCGGCGATGAAGCGCGCCAACGTCCGCGTCGAGATGAAGGCGCTGGCGACCAGGGTGCTGTTCGAGGGCAAGCGCGCCGTCGGTGTCGAATACCAGCAGAACGGCGAGACGAAGTCGGCGCGTGCCGGCCGCGAAGTTATCCTGTCGGGCGGCTCGGTCAACTCGCCGCAATTGCTGCAGCTGTCCGGCGTCGGGCCCTCCGCGCTGCTGAAAGGCCTGGGCATCCGGATGGTCCAGGCCAACGAGAATGTCGGCGCGCATCTGCAGGATCATGTCGGCATCAACTACACCTTCAAGGGCAAGCTGCCGACGCTCAACCAGACGCTGCGTCCCTGGTGGGGCAAGCTGCTGGTCGGCATGCAATATATCCTGACCCGTTCGGGCCCGCTGTCGCTGTCGATGAACAATGCCGGCGGCTTCTTCCGCACCGACCCGGCGGCGACGCGGCCCAACATGCAGCTCTATTTCCAGGCATTCTCGACCGTCATTCCCAAGAGCGGCGAGCGTCCCATCCTGACGCCCGACCCATGGCCGGGCTTTTCCATCGGCCTGTCCAACTGCCGCCCGTCGAGCCGTGGCGAGATCATGATCCGCTCGGCCAATCCGCGCGAGTACCCCAGGATAACGGCCAATGCCTACTCCACCAATGCCGATGTCGAGGAGATGCTGGCGGCGGTGAAATTCGTCCGCAAGATCGCCTCGATGCCTGCCATGGCCGAGATCATCGAGGAAGAGGTTTTGCCAGGCCCGTCAATCACTTCCGATGCAGACCTGATTCAGGATTTCAGGAAGCGCTCGGGCACTGTCTATCATCCGGTCTCGACCTGCCGCATGGGGCCCGATCCGGCGCGCGCCGTCGTCGACCCGCGTCTCAAGGTGCACGGCATCGACGGCCTGCGCGTCATCGACGCCTCGATCTTCCCCGACAACATCACCGGCAACACCAACGCCGCCTCGATCATGACCGGTTGGAAGGGCGCCGAACTGGTTCTGGAGGACCAAAAATGAAGATCACCGACGTCAAGACCTGGGTTGTCGACAATCCGCCGCCCGGCATCGGCGGCAAGTATTTCATCTTCGTCAAGTTGACCACCGATGGCGGCGTCGTCGGCTATGGCGAGGCCTACAACGCCACCTTCTCCGCCCATGTTACCGCCCGGATGGTCGAGGACATGGCCGAGCGCTATCTCGTCGGCCGCGATCCGCACGACATCGAGAACTTCTTCCGCCGCGCCTATTCGTCCGGCTTCACCCAGCGGCCCGACGTGTCAGGCATGGGCTGCTTCTCGGCGCTGGAAATGGCCTGCTGGGACATCATCGGCAAGGAGGCCGACAAGCCGGTCTACAAACTGCTCGGCGGCCAGGTGCACGAAACGCTGCGTTCCTACACCTATCTTTACCCGCACACCGGCAGCGTCCACTCCGAGGATGCGCACGGCAAGAACGTCTACAACGACCCCGATCTCGCCGCCGCCTGCGCGCTCGAATATGTCGAACAGGGGTTCAACGCCGTCAAACTGGACCCGGCCGGCCCCTACACCGCCTTCGACGGCCACCAGCCGCGTCTTGTCGATATCGACCTGTCCACCCGCATGATCAAGGCGATCCGCGAGGCGGTCGGCACCCGCGCCGACATCCTGTTCGGCACGCACGGCCAGTTCACAGCGTCCGGCGCGCTGCGCATGGCGCGCGCCATCGAGCCCTATGATCCCTTGTGGTTCGAGGAGCCGGTGCCGCCTGACATGCCCGAAGTCATGGCGCAAGTGGCCCGCGCGACCTCGATCCCGATCGCCACCGGCGAACGGCTGACCACCAAGTTCGAGTTCGCCCGCGTCATCGAGAACCGCGCCGCGACCATCCTGCAGCCGGACCTCGGCCGCTCCGGCGGCATTCTCGAAACCAAGAAGATCGCGGCGATGGCCGAGGCCTACCACATCCAGATCGCCCCTCACTGCTATTGCGGGCCGATCGTCGGTGCGGCCAACATCCAGCTGGCGGTGACGCTGCCCAATTTCCTCATCCTGGAATCGCTGAAGCAGTGGGACGGTTTCCACGCCACGCTCTTGAAGAAGAAGATCGAGTGGCAGGACGGCAATGTCATCCCCTCGAAGGAGCCCGGCCTCGGCGTCGAGTTGAACGAAGCGGTCTGCGACGCGCATCCCTATACGGGCAAGGACCTGCATCTGCAGATGATGCAGACGCCGCTGATGCCGTGAGCGAAAGCTACGCCTTCATCGGGCTTGGCCATCTCGGCGGCAACCTTGCCGCCAGCCTGATCCGCAACGGCTTTGCCGTCACCGTCTTCGACCGCGATCCGGCCGCCGCCGAGCGCCTGGTGGTGCTCGGCGCCACTACCGCGAGCAGCCCGGCCGAGGCCGCCGCCCGGGCCGGCAAGGCCATCACGTGCCTGCCTTCGCCCAAGGTCAGCGAAGCGGTGCTGGCCGGACCCGGCGGATTGCTGGAGGGCCTGCCCCAAGGCGGCACCTGGATCGAGATGTCCACCAACGGCCGCGACGAGATTCTTCGCCTTGCGGCCCTCGCCTCGGCCAGGGGCGTCGAGACGCTGGAATGCCCAGTCACCGGTGGCGTGCATCTGGCGGCGGCTGGCAAGATCACCGCGCTGGTCGGCGGCGATCCAGCGCTCTACGAACGTCATCAGCCGGCCATCGAGGCGATGTGCGCAAAGTCGTTCCTGATGGGTCCGGTCGGCTCGGCGGCGGTGATCAAGGTGATCACCAACATGCTCGCCTTCATCCATCTCGTCGCCGCCGGCGAGGCGCTGATGTTGGCCAAACAAGGCGGGCTCGACCTCGCCCAGTCCTACCATGCCATCTCAGCCTCCTCCGGCAACAGCTTCGTCCACGAGACCGAAAGCCAGCTCATTCTCAACGGCTCCTACGACATCGGCTTCACCATGGACCTGGCGCTGAAGGACCTCGGCTTCGCGCTGGCGATGGGCAGGGAATTCAGACTGCCGCTCCAACTGGCGCCGCTTGTGAGTGAGATTTTCCAGATGGGCAAACAGGAATATGGCGGCAGCGCCTGGTCCACCCAGATCGTCAAATTGCTCGAGGATGCCGTCGATACCGACCTGCGCGCGCCCGGTTTTCCGGCCAAGCTGGAACTCTGACATCAGCCAGTTATCAAGCGATTTCAGGACGTTGGATTGATGGGCGGATTCATCTGAATCAATCTGTCAACGGCTTGATTCAGTATCTGAGCGTCAATGCACCCGGCAGGATCTCGAAGGTCGCGGGTATGCGTCCCGGCGACTCGCCGTCTATATCGACCAGAGCGCCATTCTCTGACGCATCGCCGAGCGGCTCGACCACCACTTTCCTGCCGCGCAGGATGGTGATCGCCGGATGGTTGCGGTGCCGGCCGCCATAGAGCAGCCGGATGTCCCAGATCAGCTTCAGCTTGCCGGCGGCGCGCAGGATGACGATGTCGAACTGCCCGTCGGTGATTTCGGCATCCGGCGCGATCATCATGCCGCCGCCGAAGAACTTTCCATTGGCGACCGCCACCAGCGCCATGCGCGCTTCGACGGGTGCGCCGTCGTCGACCGTGATCCTGACGTCCTGAAAACGGTAGCGGATGAACTCCACCACGGTGCGCCACAGGAACAGTGCCTTGGCCGACATCCTGCCCTTGCGCTTGTCGGCATTGACGGCGCGGTCGGTGGCGCCGGAAAGTCCCAGACTGGCGATGTTGATGAAGTGCCGGCTGGCCAGCGCGCCGTGATCGTCGATGTAGCCGATGCGCCCGGCATCGACCTTGCGGCCCTTGGCTTCGGCCAACCGCTTCAGCACGGCATCCACCTCTTTCGGCAGGCCGAGCCCGCGCGCGAAATCGATGCCGGTGCCGCACGGCAACAGGCCAAGTTCAGTGATCCGGCCGCTCTCCTGGGCCGCCTGCAGAAGCCCGTCGGCCACTTCGCTGGCGGTGCCGTCACCGCCGGCCGCAATCACCAGATCGAAGCCAATCATTGCGAGATCGATTGCCAGCCTTTCGGCATCGCCTTCGGCCTGCGTTTCGCGCAGCTCGAATTCGCCGAAATGCTTTTTCAGCGACACGGCAACATCAGGCCAATGCCGTTTCAGCCGGCCGCCACCGGCAATCGGGTTGAGAACCACTCCGACTTTCAAAATACCCGCCCTCCCCGGCGCCGGACATGCAGGTCCGATCCTTTGCCGGCATTGAAGCCCGCGACCACCGGCGGAGCAAGGGGCGCTGTCGGCTCGTACGCAAAAAAGCGGGCGGGCTGTCTAAAGCAGCCGGCGCTCGAATTCCCCGGTTTGTGGCTAACGATCCCCGGTAATCCCGCTATCCACAGGGCAGCGGCCATTCCCCAGGACCCTTACTCGGCGTACGTTAAACCCATCTCAGGCGGCTACCGATCATCAAGCCGAAAGGCGAAGTGAAAGGCGGATTTCCTGAGGCCCGTACGGCCCGAAGCGAGAGCAGGCTTGCCTGTTTCGAGGGACGGAGCCGAGACCTACGGGGCCGCGGAAAGCGTGCCAACGCCTACGGCGGACCGATGCTGCCATGAAGGACGGCAAAAACCTTCGATGGTGCGCAGGGCAAAGCTCGCAAGGGTGGAGACCGGCGTGGTCCCGAACGGACGCTGCTCTCGGGCGGCGGACTGGCAGGACCGTCAAAATCAAGGCCGGCAAGGCGCGACGACTTTACGGAAGTTGCTGCCGCGACCGTGTCCTGATCTGACAGGGAGGCGCTGGGAGAAATCCCGGCGCCGACTGTCTTTTTGGCCCCCCGATGCCCTTTGGCGGCGATCTTGCGAGCGCCGCTTCTCCACGCGCTAAAATCGGTTAGTATCGCCTGGTCAGAGCCCGTTTGAAAACGCGCTCTGCCGAGTCGGATGGCGTGGTTTTCGAGAACCGAAGCGCAGCGGACCTTTGAGTCCGTGAGCATCGGAAGCGCAGAAAACCGCGTCAGGCGGCCGGCAGAGTAGCGTTTACAAATGGGCTTGTAGAAGGGGGATACTTCATGACGCTCGTCCAGAAGCTTGCCGTTGCCTATGCCTTCCTATTCTTCGGCGTCGTCGCCATCGGCTACATACCGGCCTTCAACGATGCCGACGGCAATCTGTTCGGCCTGTTCTCGCTGCAATGGTACGATGATCTGCTGCACGCCTTCTCCGGCGTCTGGGCGCTGGCCGCCGCCTTCATCTCGCACCGCCAGGCAGTGTTCTATTTCAAGCTGTTCGGCTCGGTCTACCTTTTCGACGGCGTGCTCGGGCTGGTCACCGGTTCCGGCTGCCTCGATGCCGGTATCTTCATCAACGGCTTCCGCTCTCTCAACGATATCGAATTCCCGGCCCGCTTCTTCGCCAACCTGCCGCACATCGTCATCGGCGGCTTCGCCGTCTATGTCGGCTTCCGGCTGGCCAGGCGCGTACACGACCACTTCGCCACGGCCTGATCGGGCATGTTCCTGTTCCGCTGGCTGAAGCGCCTCATCAAGACGATCCTCTGGCTGATCGTCGTCGTCATCCTCATCCCGATCGCCGGGCTGAGCTACGGCTTCCTGACGACGTCGTCGCTCGACAAGACGCCGCTGCCCGGCATTGCCGACGGCGCCCCGCCTAAGGCGCTGGCCGACAAGGTCCGCGCCGAGATCCCCGGCTACCAGCGGCCGGAGGAATCGACCTTCCTCACCTATCCGGAATGGGCGATCGTCTACGCCGCACGCGAATATGCCGGCTTCGTCGACAAGGACCAGCCGAGCGGCTTCCCCTACTGGTCCTATATCGGCCGCTTCTGGCAGGACTACGCCATGGTCATCCGCGCCAGCGCTCCCTACAAATTCAACTATGCCAACCACCAGATGCTGGTCATCATCGGCACCAGCCACTCGATCGAGCATATATTGCAGTGGGCCTATGAGAACACGGTCGGCCGCATCACCGAGGCGACAACGGCCAAGCGCACCGCCGCCGACATTTATCAGGCCAAGGTCGCGGCGGACTATGCCGCGTTTCTCGACCAGGTGCCCTGGTATCAGTTCCCGTATGCCGACAAGCGTGCCGGCCTGTTTGCCGTGCAGCCGGTGCCGGGCGACAGCTCCGTCCGCACCGGCGAACGCAAGCTGGCGTTCGGCCTCGCCGACACCATCAAGCAGGGCTATGCCGACCTGATAAAAAAGGCCCTCGCTGCCACGATGGACCCCGCCTTGCTCGACATCCATGTCTGGGCCAAGGGGCCCGTCGGCGAAGCCACGCGCAACGAGCCCGACACCTTGCTCGAACGCGACATGGGCGCTGACGGCACCATCTTCGTCACCAGGCGCTATCAGGTCTTCACCGAAATGATCCTGCGCCTGATCGACAAGGGCGTCTCCTTCGTCGAGATCGGCGGCAATGACGAGATCATGGCCACGGTGCTCTCCACCGATACGATCGCCATTCCCGAAGGCATGCACATCCTGTTCAGCTATCCGCTGCCGGCCGATCAATCCACGCGCCGCACCGGCATGATCGTTGCCGTGCGCAAACTGCATCTCGTGCTGCCGGCGCTGATCAAGTCCGGCGCCAGGCTCGAACACGTCTACGATTACTGAGGCCTTTCGGTCACGCCCGGCCAAGATTAGGCATTTCCTGGCCTCCGCCACGCCCATTCCACAATCGCGGCCAAATCCCGCCTTGTTCGCGCGCGAAGGAATGGGAAGAAATGGAAGGGCTGCCGGGGGGCATCTCGAAGGGACAAGACCGTGATCAAGACCGCCCTTGTCGCCATGACCATTGTCGGCTGCGACTGCGACGCCAAGCTTTGCGAATATATCGGCGAGACGCCGGCCAAATGGTCGACCGTCGCCGAGTGCGAAGCGGCGATGAAGAGCCAGATGCTGCACGAGCGCAATTTCAACTATCCGCTCGTCTCCGGCATTTGCCGCACGAAGGGTTCGTCGTCCTCCTCGCAACTGGCCGCGACCGCATCGCGCCCCGAACTGAAGCCCGCCAGCCGCGTCGTCAGAACCGAAAGCCCGCTGCCGCCGGAACTCAGCCACCGGCCGAGCGTCTCGGTCGGTTCGCCGACGACCGCCATGGAAGCCGACGCCGCCCGGCCCGTCGCCTATGAACAGGTGGTCGATGGCGGAACCGGTGTGCTCTATCGCACCAAGAACGGCTACGCCGTGGTCAAGACCGACCTCGGCCGCGCCGCCTCGGCAACCGCCGACGCCGCGAAGCGCTCTGTGAACTGGCTGGCTGGCCTGATGCCGAAGGGGCTGTAGGCCCGCTGGCGTCTCGGTTCGACGACCGCGTGATCAGGCAGGCACATAGGTCAACCTGATCACGTCGTCGCCAATCAAATCGCTGGCCACAAAGCGAAGCGGCGGCCGGGGGCCGGCGAAGAATGGCTTGCCATGACCAAGCACGAACGGATGGAGGTAGAGTTGGTACGCATCGACAAGACCAAGGTCGGTCAGGCTTCGCGCCAGGCCTGGTCCAGAAACTGAAATCTCCCCGACGAGCTCAGCCTTAAGCCCGCGTATCACCGCCTCGACGTCATCCGCGACAAGTGTTGCGTTGGGGCCGGCCGACTTCAGAGAGCGCGACACAACCCACTTCGGTTGGCTCCGCCACGCCGCCGCGAATTCATGCGCCTCCGCGCTCCACTCAGGACTATCTTCGTCCCAATAGCGCATGACCTCGTACATGCCGCGACCGTACACACTGCCGCTCAGATTGCGCACTTGCTCTATCCAGTGACGAAAGATCGTCGGGCCCGACGGCATTTTCTGGTGGTCGACATAGCCGTCGAGTGACTGGTTCATTCTGAAAATGAGCTTCGCCATGCTGCAGGATCTCCAACCCGGGGTCTTCAGAATAACTTGAGCCGCCGTTACGCAAAACCCCAGCCGAAATCCAAACTGAGACACGATCCTAGTCCGGCCTGAACCTGACTTTCAGGCTCTGCCAGAACTTGTCGACAAGCGGCTTTTCGGTCGCTGCATCCTCGCCGGCAATGCGGGTGATGAACAGCAGCCCCCGATCGGCCAGACCGAAGCCGACGATCTCGAAATCGGCGGTGTCGGTGCGTGTCTTCACCTCGGCCCGGATCCCGGTCAATTCCTTGCCGTCGGCGAGTTTGCGCGTGGTCGGCCCCTGCGTCAGCTTGGCGCCGGCCTGCACCGATTCCCTGGTCATCTCCTGCAGCATCAATTGGTTGAGCGACACCGGATTCATGGCGCCATATTCCTGCACGACGACGATCGTGCCCAGCGCCGAGGCCATCAGATACTGCGTGATGTCATCGCCGAGATCGGTCTTGGTCACCGAAATGCCGCTGGGATGGACGAAGGAGAAGTCGCTGCCTGAAAAGGTGGCGAAGTCGTTGCGCGCGAGCGTCACCTCGCTCTGCTTGCCGCCGGGCAGCGTCACATCGGCGCTCTCGCCGGGATCGATATCGACCGTCACGCCGTCGATGGTCAGCTTGAAGGCCTTGAGATCCTCGCCTCCGGCAGGGCCAGCGCACAGCGCGATGAGGATGAGTGCCGCCGCCGATACCATCCGCATGGCTGTTCTCCTGCTTCTTACGACACCCCGCTCAGCGCCTTGATGGCACGGTAGAAGGTCGAGGAAAACAGTTCCGTCGGGTCATACTGCCGCTTCGCCGCCAGGAAGGCCGGCAGTTCGGGATAGGAGGCCAGCAATTCCCTGGCCGTATAATGCAGCTGGTAAGGCAGGAAGAAGCGCCCGCCATGCTTGATCGTCACGTCGATCAGCGCCCGCGTCAGCGCCCGCATCCTGGCATTGCCGTCGGCATCGGTCGGCTGGTTGACGTAGAGCACCAGCGAATAGGCCGGCTCCGGCGCGTAGGTCAGCGCCACATCCTCCCTGTGGACGATGCGCACCGAAGCATTGAGCACCGGCAGCGTCTGCTTGCGCAGGATCTCGCGCGCTTCCGCGATGAATTCGACATAGGCGGCACGCGGAATAAAATATTCGTGCAGGATGTCGGTCTCTTCCATCTGATCGTTGAACAGATAGGGCACCGAATCGTGCATCGGGTTGTTGCGGGTGACGAGACAGGCCTCGCCCTCGGCCATGGCCGAGGTGCGCGCCACCGTGCAGCTTTCGAATTTCGGCTCCAGTGTCTTTTCGGTGAACCATTTCAATTCCTGGAACAGGCTGCCCCATTTCGCCAGGTTGATGATCACCCGCTTCAACCCGACCGATCCCGGTTCGCCGATCTCGGGCTGATCGGCCGGCGGCCGCTCGGCCACCTTGTCGTAACGGTAGACGATCATGTCCTCGAGGAAATTGCCGGGCGCCGTCGACAGATGGCCGTAGAACAGGCCGATATCCTTGTTCGGCTCCAGCACCTTGGCGAAGAATTCCGGAAAATCGTCCGATTTGATGATTTCGCGCGAGGTGCGGTAGACGGCGTTGTCGACGATATCGAGCGTCGCCTCCAGCACCACGCCGAACAGGCCGTAACCGCCGACGACGTGGCGGAACAGATCGGTGTTCTCGGTCGGCGAGCAGGTCGTCACCGAACCGTCGGCCAGCATCACCCGCATCGAGCGGATCGAGCCCGCCACCGAACCCGCCTGGTGGTCCATGCCATGCGCATTGACCGACAGCGAACCGCCGACCGAGAAGATGTCGGTCGACTGCATCGCCTTCACCGCGAACTGCGGATGCAGAAGGTTCTGGATGTCATGCCAGCGCGCGCCCGGCTGCAAGGTCATGGTCTTGGCCGCCGCATCGACGGTGACCCTGTTGAACTTTCTGAGGTCGAGCACCAGCGCGTTGTCGTCGAAGGCATGCCCGCCCATGGAATGGCGGATGGCGGCCAGCGATATTTTCAGCCCATTGGCACGCGCGAAGGCCAGGGCCTTGGCGATGTGCTCGTCCCCGCTGACCTCGACCACGCCGTAGACCGGCGTCATCGACAGGCCGCTGGCATCGTTGATGTCACCACCCTTTGCCGACCAGGGCAGTGACGCATCGAAGGCCGGCGCATTGTCCAGCGGCTTCAGAGGCAGCGCGAAGCCGTCTATATCGGCTATCCGTCCTGCGTTCTTCGGCCCCGAAGGTCCGCGTGCCAGCCGCGCCACCGTGTTGCCGCCCCACAGCACCGCGCCGCCGACGACAGCCGCACCCAGCAGCAATCGCCGCGACAGGCGAAACCCTTTTTGCTCGTCGGCCATGACTATCCCCCGCTGGCCAAGGGATAGCGCGGCTCTTTGGCAAAAACCATAGCGGCGCCGCCGGGACGGCGTTTTGCCTGGCGTCGAGGGTGGAGGGCACGAAATGGCCGGTCCCCTGAGGACCGGCCAGAATGGAACAGGGTCTGAAATTGCGTCAGCAGGCTTGCCGACGAACGACGCTGACGCCTTACGAGGCCTTCTTGATCGACGTCACGATGCCGGTCTTGTCATCGACGGTCACCGCCACCTTGGCGCCGACCTTCAGTTTCCCGATCGTCGCTTCGGGCGACAGCTGGTAGATCTTGCCGTCGTCGAGGGTGATCGACTTGGTCGTCGGATCGACGGCCTGGATGGTGCCCTGAACGGTCGCGGCATAAGCGGTGCCGAGGAAGGCGAGCAGAGCAGCGGTGGTTGCGAGGGTCTTCTTCATTGGTAAGCACTCCGTGCTGTTTCACTTTTCCGGACCGCCGCCTTGGGAAACGACAGCACCGGACGGCCTGAAACTGGACGGAAAGCGCACCCTCCGCAAATCACGTTGGGTGAATTTTCGCAAACAATATCATAGGCTTAATTCCGACACATTATCTGCGACCGAGATCATTTCAGGCCGCTTCGGCTCCCCCAATGAACGCACTTCTGTCCGCGAAAAGAGTCACTTGGCCGATTGTGACGGCCGGCTTTCGATCACCACGCAGCCGCCGCAATCCATCTCGGGCGGCATCACGAAACAGAGCGCTGACCGATCGTCGATACACATTTTGTTTCGCGGATCAGTTCAAAAACCGCCACGCCAACGCTGATCAAACTCGCGCTACGGTTGCAAACCGACGTCGAATGCGGGATGGTGTCGACCGTTGACATGAAGGGGGGCCTTCCATGAAGCTTGCAGTCCGGACTGCGATGTCCCTGATGCTGGCGCTTGCTCCAGGATTGGCCGGCGCACAAGCCACGGATCCGGGCGACGACAAAACAATTATCTTCACTCCCGGCGACCCAGAGATGGCAGCGGCCACCGCGCAGGCGCTCGCCAGCCTGGACGACTTCCTGGCACTGTCCGAGGCGCCTCCCGCCGACACAGAGAGGTTCAAATTGAAGGTCAAGGTACGGGACGGCAACGTCACCGAACACTTCTGGGTCATACCGTTCCGCCGCACCGAAACCGGATTTGTCGGCATATTGGCAAACCAGCCGGAGGAAGTGCACAACGTCGTCCTCGGCCAGAACATAGAATTCACCAGGGACGATATTTCCGACTGGGGATACACACGCGGCGGACGTCAGGTCGGCAGCTTCACCGTGTGCGTCATGTTCAACAAAATGTCGAAAGAAGAGGCGGACTACATGCGTGACAAATACGGCTTCGAGTGCTGAAAGCGCAGCCCGATCAACCCGCTTCGTCCTTCGCGCCGATCTTGCGCACAAGTGCCGCCGTCGCCAGCATCGCGCCCATGTCCGATATCATCGGCGCGACATGCCTGCTGTAGTCGAGCGGCACCGAAATATCCGGCAGCTCGAAGAAGTTCTTCGTCTGCGGCAACAGTAGGAAACCATCGCTGCCGTTGAGCGCGACGCGGGCTGGGTCGTCCGGCCAGGTTTCGCCAAGCCATTTCAGCGCCTGCGCCAGCCGGCCGCTCACCAATGGCTGTGCCGCCCCGAGATTGTCGGTGCGGAACTCGTAGGCGGCATCGAGCAAAGCATCGCCGCTGGACAGCTCTTGCAGCTTGCTGGCAAATATGCCTCGAAAGAAGCTGATCACCGCGTTGGTCCGCCGCGTCGCCACCAATATGCCGGGAAACGGCGCGATGGTCTCGAAAGCGACGATGACGCCCTGGAAGGCGGTCGAGGAGCCCTTGCCCGACCCTTCCCGCAGATGCGCCTCGTACAGTTCGAACGGAAACCCCTCATAGCGGCCCGCCACGATGTCGTCGAACGCCTGCCGGTTGAACGGACCAACCGCCGTGCGCGGCAACCGGTCGAAGGAATTCGGCGTCACGCCATGCTGGTAGCGCATGTCGGCGATGAAGCCGAATATGATCGGCAGCAGCGTCTCGCGGAACGATTGCTGCAGCCGCGTCGCCGGTTTCCTGGCCTGGAAATAGAGCAGGATCGAAGCCGCGAAGCCGATCACATAGAGAAATACATGCGGCGTCGAGACCCATTGCTCGTTGGGGTCGGCGACCTTGTTGAACAGCCAGGCGACCAGCACCACGGCCACCAGCACCAGCCCCACGAACACCGGCACCCGCCAGCGCACCTGCCGGACCGCCGAAGCCCTCGCCGCTTCATAGGCCTCGATGTCTTTCCGGATGCCGGCGATGACCGTTTCACTCGGCATGAAATCCGCTGATTCCACCGCTACCCCCGCAATCCTGCCTCTGCGGGAGCATGATAGTTGGTTTTGCAAGGGCCGCCAGATGGTTAAGCGGGAACGCCTTCATCGGTTGGTGGAGAAGGGAAGACCGCTTTCAGTCGCTCCGCGACCCTGTCACGCATTCGGCCCTCCAAAGCCTCCACCAACACCAGCCGCTCGTGGTCGCCAGCGCGCAGGCGCATGAAGGGATGCATCCGGTAAGACGCGATCCTGCCGCGCGTACCGGCATCGGCACTGACATCGACAATGAGGATAGAGCCGATGCGGCCCGGCCATGGCTGCCGGGCAAAGGCGGTACCGAGGAAATCGCCGAGCCCATAGGCGACGATCGTCCCGTCAATCTTTTCCACCGGCTGCACGACATGGGCATGATGGCCGGCGATCAGCCTGACGCCCTGCCCGGCCAGCCGCCTGGCCAGCGCTCGCGTCCCGTCGCGCGGAAAATGTCGGAACTCCCAGTCCCAATGCGGCACGGCGCAGAGAAGGTCCAAGCCAGCGGGTGGCCAGTTCGCCGGATCGCTGTCCATCGAAACGCGCCCGGCAAACAGTTTTTCATCGGCGTTCCGCCACAGCGTGAAGGCGGCGAAGCCGATATCAAGCGATCCAACCTGAATCGGCACAACCGGACCGTCGGCCAGGCCGATCGTGCGGATGCCGAGCCGCAGCAACGCCGCGATTGTCTCGTCGAAACCGGCGATGCCCTGATCCAGCACATGGTTGTTGGCCAGCGACAGCACGAGTTTTTCGCGCGCAACACCAACCGCCGTCAGCGCCTCGGCCAGGAACGGCTCGCTCATCGCATGATGCGTGCCGAGCCTTGTGCCCAGCACCGCGCTTGGCCTGTCCACAACAGGGCTTTCGCAATTGCCGATCACCAGATCGGCAGCGCCGAGCAGCGCCTTGATCGCCGGATCGCAATCCGGCGCGCTGCGGTTGGCCACCGCCGAGATGTCGCCGACAAAGGCAAGCCGCACCGCTTGCTTCGGCGGTGGATCCATCAGCGTCCCGGCCATCGGCGCAAAGTCTTGAGCGTCGCCGGCCAGTGACGGCTTCAGGAAACGCGGCAGCCAGGACAGCTTGTAGGAAAACGGATAATTCGACACGCGATGCCCAATTGTTTGCCCTGTGTAGACCGTCCGCGGGGCGGGTTGAAGCGCGACGCTGCAAATGGTGTATGTTTGCACTGCGCGACAAACATTGGGGGGAAAAGATGACACGACTGGCAGGCCTGCTGACATCCGCTTTCATTCTGCTCCTGCCGCTGTCTTCCGCGTCGGCGGCAATGCCAGAAGCGGCAACCACATTGTTTGAGGCGAAGACCGTGGCCGCGCGCGACACCGCTCTCTCGACGCTGGAGGCTGCCGCGCCAAAAGACCCGGCATCCGCCTATGCGGCCGGGGCGGGCGAGTTCTTTACCGCACTGGAGATCCTGGCCACCGGCCTGCACCGTCATGGTTTCGAAAGCCCGCAATCCTTCATGCTGCCGCTGATGCGGTTGCCGGTGCCCGACAATCCCAATCCCGAGCCGCTCACTTACGAGCAGTTCCGCGCCATCCTGGTCGGCTTCCGTGACCGGCTGGAGAAATCCGCAGCCACGTTTGCCTCGGTGCCGCCCGATGCCGATATCGGCATGGTCATCGATCTCACCCATGCCGGCATCGACCTCAACGAGGACGGCACCATCGCGCCGGACGAGAGCATGGCGGCGATCATCGCCTCACTCTCGCGCGGCGGTATCTCGTCGGACGCCGCCGCCCCCACGCTCACCTTCCGCTTCGACCGCGCCGACGGCTACTGGCTGCAGGGCTATGCCGAGTTCCTGATGGCGCAGGCCGATTTCTGGCTTGCGCATGATTTCAGGAGCACCTTCGACGGCTCGTTTCACATGCTGTTCCCGCGCGCCAAATTGCCGCTGCAGGATATTCTGGTGCCGCCGGCCGGCGACATGGGCTCGAGCATCTTCTCCTCGGAATGGCGCATCGCCGATTTCATCTCGATGGTGCATCTCGTCAACTGGCCGGTGATCGAACCGGAGCGCCGGCAAGCAGCGCGCCGCCACCTGCTGGAAATGATCCGGCTGTCGCGCGAGGACTGGAAGGCGATCCGCGCCGAGACCGACAATGACCGCGAATGGCTGCCTGGACCGCAGCAGAAGGGCGAGAACCCGCTCACCGGCCTCGAAGTCGGCGAGGAGCAGGTCCAGGCCTGGCTCGCCGCCTTGACCATGGCCGAGGATCTCCTGGAGGGCCGCAAGCTGCTGCCGCATTTCCGCGTCACCGCCAGTACTGGGCTTGGCATCAACATGAAGCGCTTCTTCGACGAGCCAAAAAACTTCGATCTCGTGCTGTCGATCACCGGCCCGGCCATCGCGCCCTACCTCCAAAGCGGCGAGCTCGCGACCAGCGACGATTTCGACCAGATCCAGCGCCAGTTCGGCGGCGGCGGGTTTTTGACGTTTGCGCTTTGGTTCAACTGAGGGTGGGCCGTTTGAGGCCGCCTTCCCGCGAGAAATCTAGCATAGCAGGCAACAGTTTTACCGGAAACACGCGCGCCTTTTGTAGGCAGGTCTGCCGGCAGTCGGTTCGCTGCATACACCGCGCGGAGGCGCTGCGTAAAAATTAGCAGTGGCTGTTTTGCTTGACTCGGCCGCCAAAAACAGGCAGCAAAACCAGGTCGGAAGGGCGACAACACCACTTTCCTGGCCGTGGACGAAGGCTGATTTGGCCAAAATCCACATCTCGTCGTTGGTTTTGAGAGGAATTGATTAACCAACTTTGTCCATATTTTGAAGCAATCGGCAACCAACTACAGACGCGGCAAACGCGTCGGGGACCACCTGGGATCACTCACAGAATGGTCGTCGCGGCTCTCAAGGCCAGTACGGGGAAACCGATTGAAGCGAGATTGGTTGCATGGCGTTGTTGAGTACACACAAAAAAAACCGGGGACAGCGTGAGGGCGGCGAGTTCGTCGATGCTCCACGTTCCCCTTCCTTCAACGCTGGCCGGGTGGCCCGCTGGGTCGCGCTGCCTTGCGTCAGCACCGCCATCGGCCTTTGGTTGATCGGCACCATGGCTGGCCTCAGTTCCGTCGGCGCCTCTCTATCGGCAACTTCGGTTGGCCTGCCCCAGACACTGTCGACACCGGGATCGCTCGCACTTGCCGATCCGCTGAAACAGCACTTTTTGAAAGCACCCTTCGTGCTGGCCAACGCCAATGGCGGCACTCAGGCCCTGCATGATCATTCGGTGCAGTGCGGCGCCAGCTGTTTCAAGCTGGCCAGGGTAAGCGCGCGGGCGGAAAAATCCGAACGTCTTGTAGCGCAGGCAAAGCCGATGTCCGCCGCCGTGAAGTCGAAGGCGCAGGAGCGCTTCGAACGCATGGAAGCGTCGCTTTCGCCGATGAAGCTGGCCGCTGCCTTTGCCGACGCCGGAAAGCCTGCCGCCAGTGCCAACACCCGCCCGGTGATCTCCACAGTCGCACCGCGAATTGCCGAGGCGTCGTTGGTGCCCTCCGTCCAGGTCACAGCCAGCCTGTCCGATAACATGCCAGTTCCGGCGGCCGAACGTTTCGCCCGGCTGGATACCGACTCGGTGGTCGTTCAGACCGCACCGCCGCCGATGGGCTTTGCCCAATCCGGTACGCCGGACAATTCGCAGTTGGCGCTTGCTCTGGTGCAGTCCCTGCCGGCCAATGACGAGGCGTTCGCCTCACCGCTGCCGATCGAGGAATCGTCAGCCGATGTCGTGGTTTCACCCGTCGAAACCCAGCAGGATCAACCCGGCGATGCCGCCTCCCTGCCGGACGCTCTGACCGACGACGTGCCGTTGCCGACCCGGCGTCCGCAATTCGACGCGCCGCAGCCCAAAGTGGTCCAGCAGGAGCCTAAGTCCGTCCAGCAGCCGAAATCCGTTCAGCAGCCGAAGCCGGCACGCGAGACGGTCCAGCAGGCCCAGCCGGCAAAACCGACGCGGCAAGGCCGGCCGGCCGATGGCGGCGATGTGCTGGCCTATGCCAAGCCCGACACCCCGTCGGGCGGCCTTGGCAAGGCGTTCAGGAACCTCTTCAACTCGCCAGCCGCCAGGAGCGGAGCCGGCAATGGCGTCGCCGTGTACGACATCAGCAGCGCGACCGTCTACATGCCTGACGGCTCGAGGCTCGAGGCGCATTCAGGCATCGGCGCCATGGCGGACCAGCCGCGTTATGCCGACCAGAAGAATCGCGGACCGACGCCGCCCAACACCTACAATCTGTCGATGCGCGAGTCGCGCTTCCACGGAGTGGAGGCCTTGCGCCTGACACCGGTCGATGGCCGCAACAAATACAATCGCAACGGCCTGCTGGCCCATACCTACCTGCTCCGGGGCCGCTACGCCCAGTCGAGCGGCTGCGTCGCCTTCAAGGACTATGCGCGCTTCCTCGCCGCTTTCAAGAAGGGCAAAATCAAACGCCTCGTCGTGGTGCCGCGCCTGAACGGGTCGGCGACGCAGGTCGCATCAGCCGCCAGGGGCGTGTAACGACAAGAGGCTTTCGGGCGCCTTCCCGCTGCTCCTGACAGCCTGCTGTCAGGAGCAGCGCTGTCCGGCACGCCTCTCCCCACCGCGCTCTTTCCATTTTGGCCAGGAAATCCCATATTCGGGACATGGCCAAATCTCCCGATCAGAAAACGCCGCCGACGGCGAATGACGACCGCGCCGCGCCGAAGCGGCGCAGCCCGCTGACCGATTTCCTCGACGCCTCCGAGCCGCTGCACAAAGGCGGCTTCGCCGAGATGCCGCAGCCGGAGCTCTCTGGCACGCCGCTGACCGGTTCGATCGCGGATTGGGCCGAGCAGATCGAGCAGGAAGCCGAAAACGAAGGACGTCTTGTCGCCAAGGGTGACGGCGGCAAATCGCCGAAGCCGTCGAAGAAGATACCCGAGCGCTCAAGCTCGCCGGGGCGCAGTTCGCGCGGCACCTCGATGGGTGGCGCGGCGTCAGCCAGGGAGCGCACGGCAGCCGGGCTCAATCCGGTCGCCGGCCTCGACATCTCGCTGGAGGACGCCGAGACCATGGCCTCGGGCAGCGTCACCGCGACGGTGGCGGCACTGTCGGCGCTGATCGAATCCGGCAATCCGCTGCACAAGGACGGCGTGCTGTGGACGCCGCACCGCCCTGCCCGCCCCGAAAAATCCGAAGGCGGCATCGCCATCAAGATGGTGTCGGAGTTCGAGCCGGCCGGCGACCAGCCGACCGCGATCAAGGATCTGGTCGAAGGCGTCGATAACAACGACCGCACCCAGGTGCTGCTCGGCGTCACCGGCTCAGGAAAAACCTTCACCATGGCCAAGGTGATCGAGGAGACGCAGCGCCCTGCCTTGATCCTGGCGCCGAACAAGACGCTTGCCGCGCAGCTCTATTCCGAGTTCAAGAAATTCTTCCCGGAAAACGCCGTCGAGTATTTCGTCTCCTACTACGATTATTACCAGCCGGAAGCCTACGTCCCGCGCACCGACACTTTCATCGAGAAGGAATCCTCGATCAACGAGCAGATCGACCGCATGCGCCACTCGGCGACGCGTTCGCTGCTTGAGCGCGACGACGTCATCATCGTCGCCTCTGTGTCCTGCATCTACGGTATCGGCTCGGTCGAAACCTATACGGCGATGACCTTCCAGATGCAGATCGGCGACCGGCTCGACCAGCGCGCGCTGCTCGCCGATCTCGTCGCCCAGCAGTACAAGCGGCAGGACATCAACTTTGTCCGCGGCTCGTTCCGCGTGCGCGGCGACACCATCGAAATCTTCCCGGCCCACCTGGAAGACCGCGCCTGGCGCATCTCGATGTTCGGCGACGAGATCGAGCAGATCACCGAATTCGACCCGCTGACCGGCCAGAAGACCGGCGAGCTGAAAAGCGTCAAGATCTACGCCAATTCGCACTATGTGACGCCGCGCCCGACGCTGAACCAGGCGATCAAGTCGATCAAGGAAGAGCTCAAGCACCGGCTGGTCGAACTCGAACGCGCCGGCCGCCTGCTTGAGGCACAGCGGCTGGAACAGCGCTGCCGCTTCGACCTCGAAATGCTGGAAGCCACCGGCTCGTGCGCCGGCATCGAGAACTATTCGCGCTATCTCACCGGCCGCCAGCCGGGCGATCCGCCGCCGACACTGTTTGAGTACATCCCCGACAACGCACTGGTCTTCATCGACGAAAGCCATGTCACCGTGCCGCAGATCGGCGGCATGTATCGCGGCGACTTTCGCCGCAAGGCGACGCTGGCCGAATACGGCTTCCGTCTGCCGTCCTGCATGGACAACCGGCCGCTGCGCTTCGAGGAGTGGGATGCCATGCGCCCGCTTTCGGTCGCCGTCTCGGCGACCCCTGGCGCCTGGGAGATGGAACAGGCCGGCGGCGTCTTCGCCGAGCAGGTCATCCGTCCGACCGGCCTGATCGATCCGCCGGTCGAGGTCCGCCCGGCCAAGAGCCAGGTCGACGATGTCGTCGGCGAGATTCGCGATACCACCAAGGCCGGCTACCGCACCTTGGTCACCGTGCTGACCAAGCGCATGGCCGAGGATTTGACCGAGTATCTGCATGAGCAGGGCATCCGCGTCCGCTACATGCACTCCGACATCGATACGCTGGAGCGCATCGAGATCCTGCGCGATCTGCGCCTCGGCGCCTTCGACGTGCTGGTCGGGATCAATCTTCTGCGCGAAGGCCTCGACATTCCCGAATGCGGCTTCGTCGCCATTCTCGACGCCGACAAGGAAGGTTTCCTGCGATCGGAAACCTCGCTGATCCAGACCATCGGGCGCGCCGCCAGAAACGTCGACGGCAAGGTCATCCTCTATGCCGACCAGGTGACCGGCTCGATGGAACGGGCGATGGCCGAAACCAACCGTCGCCGCGAAAAGCAGATGGAGTGGAACGCGGCCAACGGCATCACACCGGAATCGGTCAAGTCGCGCATCTCCGACATTCTCGATTCGGTCTACGAGAAGGACCACGTCCGCGCCGATATCTCGCAGTTCACCGACGGTGCCGGCGCCATGATGGGCAACAACCTCAAGGCCCATCTCGACGCGATGGAAAAGCAGATGCGCGATGCCGCGGCCAATCTCGACTTCGAGAAGGCGGCCCGCATCCGCGACGAAATCAAGCGCCTGCGTGAGATGGAACTGTCCATCTCCGAAGACCCGCTGGCCAAATACGCCGACATGGAAAGCCCGGCCTCCGGCCGCGAAAAGGGCAAGCACAACAAGGGCGTGGCCAAACATCGTACAGCAGAGGAACAGGAGCGTTTTCGCAAGCTCGACGCAGCGCGTGCCGCCGAAGAGGCAGCCAAGGCTGCCCGGCCCAACCTCTTCCGCAAGCCTGATCTCGACGAGATGGGCGCCGATGGCACTGTGCCGGTGAAAAAGCCGCTGTTTTCGAAACCCTCGATCGACGACATGGGTCCAGGTACCGACATGCCGACGCCGGCCGGCGCGGTGTCACGCTCGCTGTTCAAGAAACAGTCGGCCGAAGAGGCGCACGGCTCCGACTTCGGCATTCCCGGCGACGTCACCAAGCCACTGTTCAAGAAGAACTCGCTCGATGAAATGACTGTACGGCGGACGGAAAAGCCGGTCGAAGGAAAAGTGCCGGCCAAGCCGCAGTCAATCTCCCCCCAAGTGGGGGAAATGCCCGGCAGGACAGGCGCGAAGGAACGCGACGATTCCGCTAAGCCAATCGTTCGCCAGCGCGCCGGCATCGGCTCATACGAGGATCCAGGCGACGCCCGCCGCGACAAACGCCGGCCGGGGAAGACGGGACGGCCGGGACGGTAGGAAGCTGCAGCATCGAGCCTGCGATCGGTTGCGGATTTCAGATGCCGCCGCTTAGAATGAGTGATGGTCGTCGTTCGCAGACTTGATGAAGAGGAGTTCAAGGCTTGCTTTGCCGAGCCGATGACGAATATCACCGCGACGGCGAATGCTGTCGTAGACATATGGTCCTATGTCGACGCGCTAAATCTGGACGAAGTCGGCGTGCCCTATTTGAACGACGTCCATTATGTTTACCGGGACGTTCAAAACCGGTTTGATCAAGTTTTGATTGGCACCGGCAGGTTCAACGCCCTGCTTGTGATCGTTGTCGATCTCGGCAGAAGCGCGGTGTTCGGGCATTTCCTACTCGATCTCAACAAAGAATATGGACTAAGCGGCGGCTACTTGAGACCTGTCTGATCCGGCCCCTTGACCTGTGAAGCTCAATTAATCCGCTGGGCCCAATCAGCTGGGTAGCACAATGGTCAGGGCAGGCGGAATATGCTCCCGCGACGGGATATCCAGCCAACCAAGGTTTGATCGATGCGACAGCGAGGCAAACTCCATATCCTCCCCCTAATCTTAGGCAGCAAGGACACGCCTTTGCGGGCCGGAGCTGATCTCGGTCGGGTCCAGAAACATCTTGGCTTTCCTAAATGGCTATATGTCTATCAGGATCAGCCGTGCGGCTTTCTTCTAGGTTATGGCGATCTGGAAATCGACATTTTGACCAGGCGCAATCGAGCACGCGTCCATCGCATCAGCATCAAACTTTGGCACATGCCTGATGTCCCCAAGCCTTTGCCTTTGAAATGGAGCGGCAACAGCCAAATCGATCTCGATGGCTTTGGCCCGGCAATGACGATTTCGGCCGCCAGGACGCTCCTCGCAGGTCTAGGACTGCAAGCCGAGGAATATAAGGTGGAAAGCGTATCTGAAACTGTCCGCCGGCTCGTGCTCCCCCACGCCGAGCTTCATTTCTTCAAGGGACCGGAAGAACCGATCCTGATGGAGTTTCACTTCCTGACACCGCAGGAAATCCAGCGAACTAAGGGTGACTGGGTAATCCGCCCGCGAGATTAAGGCCTGCCCGCAGAGCATCTACTTGCCATCCGCCCCGCCTTTGGTGTAATCGCTCCCCACACTCGAACGTCTCGAAAGGAGGGCTCACGTGTTTGATTTTTCTCGTCACCATCGTCAGCGTGGCCCGATTTCTGCCCTGCGAGCTAGCTTGCAGGGCTGACCAGGGACGGTCCGGGTTTTTCCCGCTTCGATTTTTTGGTCTGCCCTTCGTGGTGCGTAATGCCGAGCCTGATGGCCGGAAAGCGCACCGTCAAAGTGGACCGGAGTAGTCTCCGGCAAGACCAGAGAAATCAAAATGGCCCTGATCAGCCTCAAATCCCTCGGCGTCACCATGAGTGCGTCGCTGTTTGCCAATCTCGACCTCACCATCGGCACCGGCGACCGGCTCGGCATTGTCGCCGCCAATGGCCGCGGCAAGTCGACTTTGCTGAAATGTCTGACCGGCGGGATTGAGCCGACCTCCGGTGACATCACCCGCACGCGCGGCCTGCGCGTCGGTCATGTCGAACAGTCGGTTGCCCAGGCCCTTCTCACCCGTACGTTCCGGCAGGTGGTGGCGGATGCCTTGCCGTCCGAGCAGGCCGAAAGCGAGATGTGGCGTGTCGACGTGGTTCTGGATTCACTCGACGTGCCCGAGCCGATGCGCGAGCGGCCAATGCAGGCGCTGAGTGGCGGCTGGCAGAGGCTTGCGCTAATCGCACGCGTCTGGGTCACCGATCCGGACGTGCTGTTGCTCGACGAGCCGACCAACCATCTCGACCTTGTCCGCATCAGCCAGCTCGAAACCTGGCTGAACACGCTGCCGCGCGAGGTGCCCGTCGTCATCGCCAGCCACGACCGCGCCTTCCTCGACGCCACCACCAACCGGACCCTATTCCTGCGCCCGGAACAGTCGCCGGTGTTTGCCCTGCCCTACTCCCGCGCAAGACAGGCGCTCGACGACGTCGACGCCTCGACCGAGCGCAAGTTCCAGCGCGACATGAAGGCGGCGCAGCAATTGCGCCGGCAGGCGGCCAAGCTCAACAACATCGGCATCAATTCGGGCAGCGACCTTTTGACGGTGAAGACCAAGCAGCTCAACCTGCGGGCCGAAAAACTGGAAGAAGCGGCCGCACCGGCGCACCGCGAAAAGTCGGCGGGTGCCATAAAACTGGCCAATCGCGGCACCCACGCCAAGGTGCTGATCACGCTCGACGACGCGGCTGTGGAAACACCCGACGGCACCCCGCTGTTTCGAACCGGCAAGCGCCATATCTGCCAGGGCGACCGCATCGTGCTGCTCGGCCGCAACGGCGTCGGCAAGTCGCGCTTCGTCACCCTGATCCGCAATGCCATTGTCGAACCGGACACGGTGCCGAATGTGAAGGTGACGCCGTCGACGGTGCTAGGCTACAGCGACCAGGCGCTGTCGGGCATCAGCGGCGACGACACGCCGCTGATGCTGGTCTCGCGCCGCTACGATGTCGGCGAGCAGCGTGCCCGCTCGCTGCTGGCAGGCGCCGGCGTGGTCATCGAGATGCAGGAGAAAAAGATCGGTGCGCTGTCCGGCGGCCAGAAGGCGCGGCTGATGATGCTGGCGCTGAGGCTCGCCAATCCCAACTTCTATCTGCTGGACGAGCCGACCAACCATCTCGACATTGACGGCCAGGAAGCCCTGGAAGCGGAACTGCTGGCACATCAGGCAAGCTGTGTGCTCGCCTCGCACGACCGCTCCTTCATCCGCGCCATCGGCAACCGCTTCTGGCTGATCGAGAAACGGCGGCTGACCGAAGTCGAAGACCCAGAGGATTTCTTCCGCTCGGTGGCGGAGGGCGCTGGCTAATCGGTGAACAAAACTGCCGATGAAGTTCCGGCCTGTCGAGCGCAGGCCGGAGTTTCGTATCATGTTACGAGACGTCTTCTTGACTTCCGAAGCGTATCATGCCATGGTACGCCACTCGGGTCGACAAGATGATACGCTCCTTCAAAGACAAGACCAGCGAAGCCGTTTCGAACGGCAAGGCTCCGAAGGGCTTCCCATCGGACCTTGTCCGCTCAGCCCAGCGGAAGCTGTTCATGATCGACAACGCCGCCGAACTGTCGGATCTGAAGACCTCCCGGCAACAGGCTTGAGCCGCTGAAAGGTAACCGTGCGGGCCAGCATTCGATCCGCATCAACGATCAATTCCGCGTCTGCTTTGGTGGGTGGAAGGGCAAGCGGAGGATGTTGAAATCACCGACTATCATTGAAGAGGGTTCAAAATGCTGAACATCAACCCACCTATCCATCCCGGAGAAATTCTCCGTGAGGAATATCTCGTGCCGCTCAATCTGAAGCCTTACACGCTGGCCAAAAAGCTGCATGTGCCCCGCACACGCATCGAGCGCCTGGCCAGCGAGACGACACCGGTAACGCCCGACACCGCTTTGCGCCTTGCGAAGTTCTTCGGAACCACGCCGCAGTTCTGGATGAATATGCAGGCGAGCTACGACCTCGCCGTAGAGGGAGAGGCGAAGAAGGCCGATCTTGAAACAATCGAACGTCTACAACCGCGGCCTGAAGTAATCGCGTTAGCAACAACCCGCTTCAAGCAGGCTGCGGAGCTAGCGATAAAAAAATCTCGGCGGTCTGTCGGATAGCCTCAGCCCGTCGCGTCCTTGGGATGCCGACACGATGATGCCGGCCCAACCCAGGGAGAATTATCATGTCGGTTCTTTCGTCCATCGGTCGCATCGCAACCCGGTATGCGGCAGCGCGCGCTCGTCACCGCAGCGAACGCGTCCTGCGTTCACTGCCTGCCTCGCTGCGCAAGGATATCGGGTTTCCGGACGTCTTCGATGCGCAAAACGGCCGCCGCCCCTGACCTCGCGGGGCGCCAGTCAGTCATGCGTATCGCCCGAAAGCGGCGTCGCCTGCATCGATACGCGTTTTTCGAAAGCCTCGAACCAGCGCGTCAGCAGTGCCCGTGAGCGAAAAGGCGGAAGGTGACGGAACGCCATCCAGGACAGCGTGGTGGCCAAGGCGATGTGGCCGATATGGAGCGGCGCCTCGTCGTCCAGCGTGCTCTCGATCCAGTCGTAGCTCGCCTCGATCTTTTTCCGGTATCCGTCGGCGAGAGCACCATAGCGCAACTTTTCGGGTCTCCTTTCCGTCTCCCAGCGCAAGGCTATACCCGTCTGCGCCAGGCCCTGGGCGACCGCCTGCAACCGCAATGCCTGCCAGCGCGCCTCGCCGTCCTGCGGCAGCAGCTTGCGACCGTCATGCAGCGTGTCGAGATAGGCGCAGATGACATCGGAATCGAAGATCGGCGACGCGTCGGGCCGCAACAGCACCGGCACTTTGCCGAGCGGGTTTTCGGCGTAGACGCGGGCATTGCGCAAGGTCGGACTGGTCTCGTGATGAATGACCTCCAGCCGATCGGCAATGCCAACCTCGTGGGCGAAGACGAGCGCCTTGCGCGCGAAGGGTGAGTGGGTCTGATAGTAGAGGATCATTGTCGTCCCAGGATTTGAAGAGGCGTTCGCCTGATCCATCTGTTCTAGCCTGCGAGCCGAGAGAATTGCGCTCTGATTGGGCGCGGTCGACGCAAGTTCGTTTCACGCCTCTCGTCCAACTGCGGCTGCGTGGCCTGTCCAGGGCCGGTCGGTCAAAAAAATCTGCCGGCCATGTAGGACCGCCGGCACCTCATCCGTCCTTTGGCTCGCAAGGCCAAACGCAAAGAGGAACAACAGATGACCGATCAGACCCCCGTTCAGCCCGCGGCCAAAGTGCTCGGCGGATTGACCCCCTATCTGCAGCTGGATGGCGCCTTCAAGGCTGCCGAATTCTACAAGAAGGCCTTTGGTGCCGAGCAGGTCTTTGCCTATCCGGCGGACGAAAAAGGCCGCACCATGCACATCCACCTCCACATCAACGGCTCGACGCTGATGCTCTCCGACTTCTATCCCGAAAACGGCATGCCTGCCGTCAAGCCGCAGGGTTACACCATGCAGCTTCACCTCGGCAGCGACGACATCGAAGCCTGGTGGAAGCGCGCCGTCGATGCCGGCTGCGAAGTCGCCGTGCCGCTCCAGATCATGTTCTGGGGTGACCAGTGGGGCAATATGCGCGACCCGTTCGGCGTCGAATGGGCGATGAATGCGCCGGTCAAGAAAGCCTGATCTATCGCCAATGGCGAAGTCCCTCACCGGCTGGCGTCGGTGAGGGATTGTGAACTTCCAGGAGGAGACCCACAATGTCCTATGTCGATGGCTTCGTGCTTGCCGTGCCCAAGGCAAATCTCGATGACTACAAGAGGCTGGCCAATCTCGCAGGCCCTATATGGAAGGAACACGGCGCGCTCGCCTATGTCGAATGCATCGGCGACGACGTGCCCTATGGCGAGGTCACTTCGTTCCCGCGCGCCGTGCAGGCCAAGGACGACGAGATCGTCGTCTTCGCCTGGGCCGTCTATGAGTCGCGGGAGAGCCGCGATGCCGTCATGGCCAAAGTGATGGCAGATCCGCGCCTGAAGGCCGATTGGGCGGACATGCCGTTCGACGGGAAGCGCATGATCTTCGGTGGCTTCACGCCATTCATAGAGCTTTGAGCAGCCGGTAGCAGATTGGCAGAAGCCCCTCAGCTTCGTCATCCTAGGACGAAGCAGGAGCGAAGCTCCGTCGTGAAGACCCTAGGGTGACGACGCGGGTGCTTAGGCCAATCTCTAAGGCCACGATCAGCTAGAGAGCGTTGCGCTAATCCAGCCTGTCCAGAAGCGGCTTCAGCCGGTCACCATAGCGCTTCCATAGATCGACCGACCCCTGATACATCGGCTGGCGCACCTGTGCGGCTGAAGCCGTGCGCACCGGTCGGTCGGTCTCGTGGAACGATAGTGCCGCGTCGTCCCAGGGCAGGCCGAGATGGGCGATCAATGCCCGCGTCTGGCCTTCCTGGTCGGCGACAAAATCCTCGTAGCGTACATCGTGCACGACGCCTGGCAGCACCGTGTGCCAATGCTTCATGATGTCGGTGTAGAGATTGTGGAAGTCGGCGAGCTCGCCGAGATCGTAGCCATAGCGATGGCTGTCACCGCGGAAATGCACCTTGTAGATCGACAGGCAGGTGGCCGCCGCATCGCGCGCGCAGTGGATGATCCTGGCCTTCGGCATCATCATGTGGATGAAGCCGACAAGCAGGAAGTTGCCCGGCATTTTGTCGGTGACGTGGCGCATGTTCGGATAGCGGGCATGGAGCATGTCGAGATAGGCTTGGCCTGCCTCGGCAAAATCCGAATCGCCCGTATCCGATACGCCCCATGGGAAGCCACCCGGCATGGTCGCCGGGAACTGCCTGCCGACCGCCTTCTTCAAGATGCTGAGCTCGCCTGCGCCATAGACCTGCGGATGGCTGGCGATGATCTGCTCGACCAGCGTCGTGCCCGAACGCGGCATGCCGACGATGAAGATCGGCGTGTCGTCGCTGATTGAGCTGGGCCTGTGCTTCTCGAAGAAGCCGGCATCGAAGGTGGCCTTCATCGCCTCGAACTCGGCCCGCGTCCTGGCCTGGTCGTAGTCGATGCCTTTGCGGCGGATCGCATTGCCCTCGGCGAAATAGTCGAAGGCCCGGCCATAATCCCTGAGATCGTCATTCGCCTTGCCGAGTCCGAAGGACAGCTGCATGCGCGCCAGGCTGTCCTGCGGCGCCTTGGCATGCTGGGCTTCCATGCCCCCAAGTTCGCTGTCGCGCTCCTTCTGGCGCTTGACCTGCGTCAGCATCAGCCAGGCTGTGGCCATGGCGGGGTTGATCGCCAACGCCTGCCGGAACAGGTCGGCCGCCTCGTCGAGCTTGCCCTTTTCCATCAACCCGACGCCGAGCCCGTGCAGCAGGTCGGCATCCTTGGGTCGGATCGCCAGCGCTTCGCGGAAGGCAGCCAGCGCCTCATCCAGCCGCCCGGCTTCCTGCAGGGTTTCGGCAAGCCCGATGCGGGCGCGCACATGAAATGGGTTGCGTGCAACCGTGCCGCGATAAATCTCTTCGGCCTCTTCGAACTGGCCGACCTGTTTCAGCGATGAGCCGAGATTGTCGCGCGCCGCGAGTTGGTCCGGCCGCAGATCCACTGCGCCGCGGAAGAAATCGATGGCCGCAGCAGGGCGGCCGAGGTCGCGCATCACCGTACCGAAATTGTTGAGGAAATCGGGATTCGTCGGCTGCAGGCTCACCGACCGTTCGATGAGATCCAGCCCTTCTTCGCTGCGCCCGGTCTGGTGGAGCAGCAGTCCCAGGAAATGCGCCGCGGCCGCGTGCTTGGGCTGACGCGCCAGCACCTGCCGGTAGATCGTCTCAGCCTCTTGCCGGCGCCCGGCCTGATGCAGTTGCAACGCCTGCTGCACATACTGGTCGAGGCCCAGCGGCGGCTGTCCGCCTGCGCCAGACCTGGCTCCCGCACCCGCCGCTCGTCTTTGATCTCTGTTGATGGGAAACCTACCGTGTTTTATCCGCCTGTGGCGATCTAGGCCATCGGCGCCGCAGGTTCAAGGCTTCGCTTGCTGTCTCGTCCTTTCGTCGGTGCGGAAAGATCAAATCAGCACACCGCGATCCGGCCCCAGCAAATCTGGCTCGAGGCCACGGAGCGCGCGTTCATCGATATCAACTCGGCCCGCTCAACGCTCGTTCGTGCCCGCGAACTTGGCCACGCAGTGGCAATCGACGACTTCGGCACCGGCTACTCCAGCCTGTCCTATCTCGAGGGGCTGCCGCTCGATGCGCTCCTAATCGACAAATCGTTCATCGATACGATCAGCACGAATTCCGCCACCAATTCCGTCACCGCGCATATCATCGACATGGCCAAGACACTAAAGCTGAAGATCGTTGCCGAAGGCGGGGAAACGCAGGCGCAGGCCGACTACCTCGCGGCGCGCGACGTCGACTACGGCCAGGGCCGGCTGTTTGCCAGACCCATGCCCGCGTCCGAGTTCGTCGCCGACTGTCGCCGGTGAAACCGACGGCTTGATGATTGTCTTCCTCAACGAGGCGCAGCGTTCTCAGCACGGCCCGTCGCCAACGACGCGATAGTCCGCGGCACGGGCTTCGCAGGAATTGGGGAAGGTGCGCATCTCGCCATGCCGGCGCGCGCACACCGGCGCATATTCGCGGGTGCAGAACGTCTGCTCTTCACCACCGCCGCCGCCGCCACCGCCGCCACCGTCGCGGCACGGACCGTCGCGCACGATGCGGTAGCCGGCCCGGTCGGCAAGACAGGCATTGGCGAAGGTCTGGCGATCGCCGCCGCGCCGGGCACAGACCGGCTCGTACTGCTTGCTGCAATATTGCGGTTCCGGCCGGGGCGGACGCGGACGCGGCCCTGGTCCGTCATCGACGACGACGGTGCAGGCGGCAAGAAGTGCCGACAGCAACAGGATGACAAAACCCTGCCGCGAAAAGATTGCCGCCAGATATTTCATGATGATCTCCCACGATCGCGTCCCCGGTTGCCGATCCTCGCCATTCCCTTGCCAAATGCAACCCCCGTTTGCAGCCCTTTCAGTCGGAAACGCGCTGGGGCTGTAGGCGGCGTCGACTTCCTCGGCCACCTCGACATCTGGCCCATTCGTGGCCCGGTTCTGGCCGATGACCCGGCCGGCAAGCAAGCCTATGCCGAGCCCATCGATGCTCAGGTCAGTCGATTGATGCGTCGGGACGCGCCAGTACGGCGGCCCGCGGCGGTATCTTGCAACCATCACGTTTCCGTGCGATAAATTCCGTGTTCGGGCATTTGCGACCCGGAGAGCGGAACGTTTTGGACGACCTTTCCCCGATACTGTGAATCTCTGACGGCCCCGTTTTCGGCGGGGGGTTTGACCATGCGCCAATGCATGACTGCCGAAGCAACCACCGGGAACTGCCCTTTGCGCCAGGCGGCGGGCGGGACCACCAAAGACTGAACGGGTGAAGGAGTTTCCCCAATGGCCCAGACCGGCACCGTTAAATTCTTCAACGCGACCAAAGGCTTCGGTTTCATCACGCCCGATGGTGGCGCCAAGGATGTGTTCGTCCATATCTCCGCGATCGAAGCTTCCGGCTTGCGCACGCTCGTTGACGGCCAGAAGGTCACCTTCGACGTCGAGCCGGACCGCATGGGCAAGGGCCCCAAGGCCGTCAACCTCCGCGCAGCCTGAGCCATCGGCGCGCCGCATGTCACTTAGACGTGCGACGGAGGCTCCATGCCTGCACCTGGCCTGGAGAGGGATCTGAATTTTGAAAGGCGCGGCGATCTTCGTCGCGCCTTTTCCTTATCGAAGGCGCGGGCCAGTGATGTCGCCCAAGCGGCCGGGTTCTGGGCAACGACTTGCATAAAAACAAAGACCCGAAGCATGCCGCAACGTGCTTTAGACGCCCGCAAAACTTTCTCTTGCCGATGACGCTAAAATAAAGGACAAATTTCCACTCGGGCATTTGCCGGCCCGAGACTGGAGTTTATGGGACAAAGGAGCTTCCCATGCCGCAGACCGGCACCGTCAAATTCTTCAATCATGCCAAGGGCTTCGGCTTCATCACGCCCGATGATGGCGCGAAGGATGTTTTCGTCCATATTTCAGCTGTGCAGGCGTCCGGTCTTCCCGGCCTCGAGGATGGGCAGAAAGTGTCGTTCGATACCGAGCCGGATAAGCGCGGCAAGGGTCCCAAGGCCGTCAACCTGTCGGTCGGCTGAGCCGGCTCCGAACCGGCGCTCCCGGGCAGATCGCTCCCTCGAGAGCCTGTGATTTTTGACGTCCGTTTTGAATAAACACGTTAAAATCCGTTCAGCCCCCGTTCAGCCACGGTCGCATATTAGTCTTCGGTAAAGCCGGACCGCATCCCCGAAACTGCACGGGCCGGAACGAAGGAGACCGACATGAACCGAATTTTCAAAACCGCCGTCCTGGCCGCTGCCGTGGCCGCCACCACGCTCACGGCCTTGCCCGCCGCCAATGCGCGCGACTGGCGCCGTCATCATGGCCATCATGGCAATGGCGATGCCATTGCCGCCGGCGTGCTCGGCCTCGCGGCCGGGGCGCTGATCGGTGGCGCATTGGCCAATGACCGCCCGCCGCCCGACGCTGACCGCTACTACGATGACGGTTACTACGATCGTGACGTCGTGGTGCGCCCGGCCCCGGTCCGCCGCTATTATGCGGAGCCGCGGGTGGTCTACGCCAATCGTTATGCCGAACCGTGGACGCGTGACTGGTACGAATATTGCTCGGACCGCTACCGCAGCTTCAATTCCCGTACCGGCACGTTCACCGGCAATGACGGCGAACAGCATTTCTGCACTGCCAACTAACCAAGGGCTTCCCTGCCCCAAAACAGAAAAGCGCTGACCGCAAGGCCAGCGCTTTTTTGTTGTGGTCTCTACAATGTCAACGGTCTGCTTGAGGCTGATGAAAAACAGCAACGGTTCCGAGCCTGGTTCAAGTCAAAAAAGGATTGGTCCGCCTCTCCTCGCCAAAACGTCCGCCGGGACCGTGGCCACAGATGAAGCCGATGTCGTCGCCGAGCGGCAGGAGCTTGTCCTTGATCGAAGCGATCAGCGCCGCGTGGTCGCCGCCCGGCAGGTCGGTGCGGCCGACCGAGCCGCGGAACAGCACGTCGCCGACATGGGCGAACTTGGCTGCGCCGTTGTAGTAGACGACGTGACCGGGCGCATGGCCGGGGCAGTGCAGCACCTCGAACACATGGCCGCCGAACGACACGGTCTCGCCTTCGGCCAGGAACCGGTCGGGCACGCAGTTGCGCGCTCCGGCGATGCCGTAGCGCTTGCCCTGGTTTTCCAGATTGTCGAGCAGCGACTTGTCGGCCTCATGCGGACCGATGATCTCGACGCCGAGCGCCTCCTTCAACTCCATTGCACCGCCGGCATGGTCGATGTGGCCATGCGTTATCCAGATAGCTCCGGCTGAGATCGCATTGTCCTTCAGCACCGCCAGTACCTTGTCGATATCGCCGCCCGGATCGACGACGACGCCATGCTTGTCATCCATGTCGAACAGGATGGTGCAATTCTGCTGGAACGGTGTGACCGGCACGATGCCGGCATTGAGCTGACCCATGATCGTCCTTTCGATGTTCACGGGTGATGTAGAGGTGCCGACAAAGGGCGTCCACCCTCGAAAGACGAACAGTTAGTAGCCCCAAAACGGAAATGGGCGGCCGAAGCCGCCCATTTGGAAAGACCGAAACGGCCTGCTTACTTCTTCATGGCGCCCATGACCGCACCGAGAATGGCGGTCAGGATCGCGCCGCCGCCGGCGCCGCCGACGATGTTCTGCAGGTTCAGCGCGCTGCCGAGACCGCTCGTTGCTGCTGCCGCAGCCGCCGGATCGACCGCACCGCCACCCAGCAGGCTGCCGAGGATCGCCGCACCACCGACGCCGCCAATGGCTCCGCCCAGGATTTTGGGAAGCTGACCCATCGCCGCCGTCTTGAGCGCCGCACCGACCGCCTGACCACCAATGATGCCAGTAATCACCTGTATGATGATCGGAAGAAGCGTGTTCATGTCCATATGATTAGTCCCTCCATAGCTGTCAGCCTCCCGGGCCGACACCATCATGAGACGCCGAATTGGACGAAAGTCAAATGCAGAAACGCTGAAATAAAAGGGGCGGCCCGAAAACCGCCCCTACTTCTTAAAAAAGCTGTGACTTTCGTTATTCTGCGGCGATCGCGTGCTTGGGCTGAACGGCCGCAGAATAGTCATTCATAAGATTCTTGGCTATTTCGCCGACCTCGAATCGGTAAGGCCCGATCTCCGAAACCGGCGTCACTTCCGCTGCCGTCCCGGTCAGGAAGCACTGCTCGAAGCTTTCCAGCTCTTCCGGCAGGATGGCGCGTTCAATTACCTCCAGGCCGCGATCCTTGGCCAACCCGATGACCGTGCGGCGGGTGATGCCGTCGAGGAAGCAGTCGGGCTTGGGTGTGTGGATCTTGCCGTCCTTGACGAAGAAGATGTTGGCTCCGGTCGCTTCGGCGACCTGGCCACGCCAGTCGAGCATCATGGCGTCGGCATAGCCCTTGGCCTCGGCGGCGTGCTTGGACATGGTGCAGATCATGTAGAGCCCGGCGGCCTTCGACTTGGAAGGCGCGGTGCGCGGGTCGGGCCGGCGCCATTCCGCCACATCGAGACGGATGCCTTTCAGCTTCTGCGCAGGATCGAAATAGCTCGGCCATTGCCAGATGGCGATGGCGCAGTTGATGCGGTTGTTCTGCGCCGAGACGCCCATCTGCTCACTGCCGCGCCAGGCGATCGGCCGGACATAGGCGTCCTGGAAACCCTGCTTCTTGAGAAGCGTGGAAGAGGCGTCGTTGAGTTCGGCCACCGAATACGGGATCTTGAAACCGAGCAGGCGTGCCGATTCATGCAGGCGCTCGGTGTGTTCGTTGAGCTTGAAGATCTCGCCGCCATAGGCGCGCTCTCCCTCGAAAACAGCGCTGGCGTAATGCAGCCCGTGCGTCAGCACATGGATCTTGGCGTCACCCCATTGGACGAATTCGCCGTTCATCCAGATGAAGCCATCGAGTTGATCGAAGGGAACGGATGCCATGGTAACCTCCCACGGGCGGCAGCCCGGATAGTTGTATCGTTGTGTGTTTCGTGTCGGCCGCCCAAAGCGGCTTTTATGGTGGAGCGTAGGCGGATAATTGCGCTCTGGCAAACTTAGGAAATTCCGGAAAAACCGGCTTCCCTTGCCTTTTCGTTCGCAATCCGCCCAAAAGCTTGTCAAAAATTACCATTGCAGGGAAATTACGTCAATAGTACTGACATAATCTCTCTTTCCCACGGAGAAATAATGACGGATCGAAGCCCAGCCGCCGGAAAACCGATCAGGACCGCAATGTCGGTCGAGGACGGCATCGACTTCGCCATCATCGAGCTGCTCTTCTTTGCCTATCGCGACTTCACCTCCGATCCGGACCAGATCCTGGCCGATTACGGCTTCGGCCGGGCCCACCACCGGGTGCTGCATTTCGTCAACCGCAGGCCGGGCCTGACGGTCGCCGAACTGCTCGACGTGCTGAAGATCACCAAGCAGAGCCTGGCCCGTGTGCTCAAGCAACTGATCGACACCGACCATATCGTGCAGTTGCAAGGTCCGCGCGACCGCCGCCAGCGCGAACTTTATCCGACAGCCAAAGGCCGTGCGCTGGCGCTGGCGCTGGCGCGGCCACAGTCGCGCCGCATCCATGCTGCATTGGGGGATTCCGGAGTAACCGAACGGACCTTGGTGGAACGGTTCCTCGAAGCGATGGTCAATCCGGAACTGAGGGCGCAGATCGACGTTGGGTCCGCAAAAATGTCAGGGAAAAGCCATGGAGAGCACTGAACGGGTCGATCACGCGGCCGCGCCGGACGACGACGCGCCGCATCTGCTTGTCGTCGACGACGACACCCGCATCCGCAATCTTCTCAAGCAGTATCTGACCGAAAATGGCTTTCGCGTCACCGTTGCCGGCAATGCCGGCGAAGCCAGGCGCAAGCTTGCCGGCCTCGACTTCGACCTTCTGGTGCTGGACGTCATGATGCCCGGCGAGACGGGCGTCGACCTGACCAAGTCGCTGCGGGCCGAAAAGAACGTACCGATCCTGATGCTCACAGCGCTGTCGGAGACCGACAGCCGCATCTCAGGGCTGGAGGCTGGCGCCGACGACTATCTGCCAAAGCCGTTCGATCCGCGCGAGTTGATCCTGCGCATCAACAACATCCTGCGCCGCGGTGGCCCGGCGACCACGCCCAAGGTCGAGCAGTTGGTCTTCGGCCCCTACACCTTCCAGATCGCCCGGCGCGAATTGAAGCGTGGCGGCGAGGCGTTGAAGCTGACCGATCGCGAGCAGGAGATCCTGGCGATCTTCGCCGCGCGGGCGGGCGAGACGATACCCCGCCACGAGCTTGTCGGCGACGATTCGGAAGTCGGCGAGCGCACCATCGACGTCCAGATCAACCGGCTGCGCCGCAAGATCGAGCGCGATCCGTCCAATCCGGTCTGGCTGCAGACCGTACGCGGTATTGGGTATCGGCTCAGCGTGGAATAGAATGCCGCCTGCGGCCGGCTGAACGGCTGCGGGCAAACGAAAAGAGCGAATGGCAACCACGGAACTGGAACAGCCGGGCAATGGCGGCTTGAGCGCACGCGCCGCGCGGACGCTGAAGGCGGTGCCGCGCGCCTGGAACCGCTTCTGGCGCCTCGTCTCGCTCTATATGCCCAAGCGGCTCTATGCCCGCTCGCTGATCATCGTCATCGCGCCGATGATCCTGCTGCAATCGGTCGTCGCCTTCGTCTTCATGGAACGTCACTGGGCAACCGTGACGCAGCGCCTGTCGCAGGCCACCGTGCGCGACATCGCCGCCATCATCGACCTGATCGAGACCTATCCGCGCGATGCCGACTACACCAACATCATCCGCATCGCCCAGGACCGCATGCAGCTGAAGGTCGACCTCTTGCCGCCCGACCCACTTCCCGCGCCCGGTCCAAAGCCGTTTTTCTCGATTTTGGATGATGTTCTCTCGTCCGAGATCACCCGCCAGATCAACCGCCCGTTCTGGATCGACACGGTCGGCAACTCCAACATCGTCGAGGTGCGCGTGCAGCTCGAGGGCAAGGTGCTGCGCGTCTTCGTGCGCCGCAGCCAGGCCTATGCCTCGAACACCCACATCTTCCTGATCTGGATGGTCGGCACCTCGCTGGTGCTGCTGATGATCGCCATTCCCTTCCTGCGCAACCAGATCCGGCCGATCCTGATGCTTGCCGAAGCCGCCGAAAGCTTTGGCAAGGGCCGGCCGATGCCGCGCGATTTCCGGCCGCGCGGCGCCGAGGAGGTTCGCCGCGCCGGCTTTGCCTTCATGCAGATGCGCGAGCGCATCGAACGCCAGATCGAACAGCGCACCGCCATGCTGACCGGCGTCAGCCATGACCTCAGAACCATCCTCACTCGCTTCAAGCTGCAGCTGGCGCTTTCCGGCGGCAAGGCCGAGACCAAGGCAGCGCTCGACCAGGACATCGACGACATGCAGTCGATGCTCGAAGGCTATCTGTCCTTTGCCCGCGGCGAAGCTTCGGAAGACGCCGGACGGTTCGATCTCGAGGCCTATTTCGAAAAGCTCGACGAGGAAGCCAGGCTGCGCAAGCGTAAGCTGTCGACGACGCTTGCCGGCGATCACGATGTGCATGTGCGGCCCAATGCCTTTGCCCGGCTGATGTCCAACGTCATCGGCAACGCCTTCCGCTATGCCAAGACGGTGGAGGTCAACGCCACCCATGGCCGCGGCTCGCTGCTGGTCACCATCGACGACGATGGTCCGGGCATTCCCGCCGACCGACGCGAAGACGTGTTCAAGCCTTTCGTGCGGCTCGACGAGGCCCGCAACCTCGATGCCAGCGGCACCGGGCTCGGCCTGTCGATCGCCCGCGACATCGCCCGCTCCCATGGCGGAGACATCACTCTTGAAGACAGCCCGCTCGGCGGACTGCGCGCCATCATCAAGGTTCCGGCATAACCGGGCACGATTGCGAAAAGTGGAACCGGCTTCATCCGCCCGTCATGAAACCATGATCAAGAGCGCGCATGAAGCGCGCGACCTCAATTGATTCGGCCTTGCCGCCTATCTTCGACCCCGTACCTGTCCGGGTGCGCTGGAGCGAAGCGAGAGCAGCAGGCTGGTCGCCGTTCCGGCATCGTCTCAAGGCAACCGTCGACCTTTCAAGCAAAGGGCCGCCATGCGCATACTGATGGTCACCGATGCCTGGCGCCCGCAGGTCAACGGCGTCGTCCACACGTTGGAGCGGCTCACCGAGACGCTGAAATCCTTCGACGTCGCGGTGGATTTCCTGACGCCCAATATCTTTCGCACCCTGCCCTTGCCGACCTATCCCGACATCAGGCTGGCGCTGACCACGCCCGGCCATGTCGCGCGCCTGATCGACGCCGGCAAGGCCGACCACATCCACATCGTCACCGAAGGACCGCTGGGCATCATGGCGCGGCGCTATTGCCGCAATGCCGGCCGTCCATTCACCACCAGCTATCACACGCGCTTTCCCGAATATCTCAGCGCCCGCCTGCCGGTGCCGGAAAGCTGGGCCTATCGCTGGCTGCGCGATTTTCATAATTCCGGCCAGGGCACGCTGGTGGCCACCCAGTCGCTCGCCGACGACCTTTCCGCGCGCGGCTTCACCAAGCTGCGGCCATGGACGCGCGGCGTCGACACCGACCATTTCCGCCCGGACAGGAAGAAGGACCTCGGCTTCCCCGGCCCGATCTTCCTCTGCGTCGGCCGCGTCGCCATCGAAAAGAACCTGGGTGCTTTCCTCGACCTCGACCTGCCCGGCAGCAAGGTGATCGTCGGCGAAGGCCCCGAGCTTGCCAGACTGAAGGCGAAATATCCGCAAGCGCATTTCCTCGGCCATCGCCCCAACGACGAACTGGCCGAGATCTATGCCTCGGCCGACGTCTTCGTCTTCCCGAGCCGCACCGACACGTTCGGCAACGTCATCATCGAGGCACTGGCCAGCGGCACGCCGGTTGCCGCCTATCCGGTGACCGGGCCGATCGACATTGTCGGCGATGGTTTTGGCGGCGCGGTCTCCAACGATTTGCGCGAGGCCTCACTCGCCGCGCTCAACGTCGACCGTGCCGAAGCCCGCGAACGCGCCATGCGCTACAGCTGGAAGGCCTGTGCGGAAATGTTCCTCGACACGGTCGAGGAAGCACTGGGCACACGGCGAAAGCTGGCGGCCTGATCGTGCTTTTCGTTATCCAAGGGCGAAGCTGACACACCGCCACGGATGACAAAGCGCGGCGACGCACAATCAACCGTTAGTCTGCCACGGCACCTTGTTTCAAAGGGATGGTTCGGCGTGACGTATTGTGCGACTTCGGAGCCATGACCAAGTCAGATTGATAATTGTCGGCGACTCAAAATTTACCATTTCTACCTACATTGTGGCATGCTCGAAGCAACAGCCAGCAACAAAATCAACAGTTACACGAGCCATTTCATCAGGCCCGAAGGTATCTTGCTGATAGTTCTGCTGGTGGTGGCTTTCTTGCCCGTACTGCTCGTCGACATACCCGCTATGGCAGACTATCCAAATCATCTCGCAAGAATGTCGATCCTGATGCGCGCCGGTACGCCCGAAGCCCATCCCTATTATGAAGCCGCGTGGGCACCCTACCCTAATCTAGCCATGGATCTCGTCGTCCCGTTCGCTGGGCGCTTGATCGGGATCGAACTGGCATCAAAGCTTTTCTATCTAGTCTCGCAAATGCTGGTCGTCAGCGGGGCAATGGCCGTCGGAGCGGCCGCACAGGGGCGTGTGATCCTCAGCGGCTTCGTCGCTTCGCTCTTCCTCTACGCCATGCCTTTCGCTTTCGGATTCGTGAATTTTGAATTTGGACTGGGGATCGTTCTTTGGTCCATCGCGGTTTGGATTTGGCTTGCGGAAAGACCTTTGCCGCTGCGCCTTGCGATCCACGCCGTCTTCGTCCTGGTTCTGTATATCTCTCACCTATTTGCCCTCGGCCTGTATGGCATTGTGGTGGGGCTGTACGAACTCTCCCGCTGGCCAGACCATATTGAGAATTGGAAACGCACGATCTTGCTGGTTGCCGGAATGGCTGCTCCGGTCGTCGCAGTTGGCGCCCTGGCGCTCGCCTACGGCGGCAAAGTGGGTGGCGAAGGAACCGAATGGGCCCTGTCGGCGAAATTGTTGGCGCTGGTTCAAGTCAACGGCTTCAGCAGATACACTTCCTCAGCTGTGACCGTGGTGCTGGTCATTCTCAGTTACCTTGCGGTGAAGCACAGGATGGTGGCGGTCTCTCGCGTCGGCTGCTGGATAGGCTTTGGGCTCTTGTGCCTGTTCATTGTCATGCCGTTTCGCGTTGTGGACACGGCCTTTGTCGACGGGCGCGTCCTTCTGGCGCTTATTCTGATCCTGCCAGCCTTCGTCACGATCAAGCGTCCGCAAGACTCGCGTGGAACACTTCTCGTCGCGCTGGCGTTTGGCGCCGGGCTTGCAAACAGTGGCATCGCGATCTGGGCCCAAACGTCGTGCCGCAGCGAATATCGTGCCCTTATGACCGCGTTCGACGCCATTCCAATGGGTTCGCGAATCCTTACCGGCCAGAATGGCCTTCCAGACGACCCGCCAACGAATCTGCTCCTTTATCCAATGTACAATGCTGCCGCGTTGGCCGTAGTCACACGCAATGCACTGATGCCAACGCTGTTCACCTATCCGGGAAAACAGCCGGTCAGGCCCCGGCCGGAAGTGGCAAACCTGACCGTTCCGCAAGGCGGGCCTATCCCGATGTCTGAGCTGGAGGCCTACGCCGCCGGTGCATTACCACCGGTCGAGGCGGCGTATGCAGCGCATTGGACCCGTGACTTTGACTATCTGCTGGTAATCGCGCCGGAGCGCAGCCCGCCACGACACGGCAACCTTGAATTAATCGCCGAAGGCAAACAGTTCAAATTTTACAGAATAAGGAAATTGGTCGACGCGGACAGGAAAAGCGGATGATGTCCACGCGCGACACTCCTGTCACGACATGGCATGAAATTCATGCTGAAGCATCTGCCGAAAGGATTATCAATCCATCCCGGTTCGCGGGGGATTCCGATCCCCAGTTGAGACCCTAAAACAACCGCCCGCCATCCGGCACCTTACGCTCGATCGCGCCGAGCACCACGGCGCCCTCTTCGTCGGGAAAGCCGAGAGTGAGCACTTCCGACATGAATGGACCGATCTGGCGCGGCGGGAAATTGACCACCGCGAACACCTGCCGGCCGATCAGCGTCTCCGGTGTATAGTATTTGGTGATCTGCGCCGACGATTTCTTGATACCGATGCCGGCGCCGAAATCGATCTTCAGCTTGAACGCGGGCTTGCGCGCCTCGGGAAACGGCTCGGCCTCGACGATCGTGCCGGCGCGGATGTCGACACGATCGAAATCGGCAAAACTGATCTCGGGCTTGCGCTCGGTGTTCGAACTCATCTTGGTCTTGTCTGCCTTAACGGGGACTCAGGCGTTGCCGTAGGTCTCGAACAGCACACCGGCCAGGGCGTCCTTGGCCGAGGTTCCCGACCAGACGACGAACTGGAACGCCTGGAAATAGCATTCGCAGGCTTCCAGCGCCGACGACAGCAACACTTCGACCTGCTGGCTCGACGGCTCGACCCCGCCGGCCAGCAGCAGCGACTGGCGGAACATGATCGCGCCCTCCTGCTCCCAGAGGTCGAAATGGCCAAACAGCATCTGCTCGTTGATCAGCGACAAGAGCCGCATCACTTCCAGCGTGCGGGTCTCCGGCACCTTGATATCGAAGGCGCAGGCCAGGTGCAGCGCCTCGAAATCCTCCATCCACGAAAAGGAGACGTGATAGTCGGTCCAGCTTCCGGCAACCGAGATCGAAATCTCGTCGTCGCCGGCCCGCTCGAAGGACCAGTCGTTGTTGTGGGCCACCTGCTCGATAACATCCACCGGATGGATTTCGCGGGAGAATTCGAGTTCGAGAAGTTCCATGGAATGCTTCCTGTCGTTCTGTACGAGCGCCGCCACACGCTCCGCGGGAGGGCACACACAACGAACAATCTTGTCTAGAACTCGGACGGCCAGGACTTTCTTCGCGCAAAGACGACTTCTCGACGCAAAGACCCCAGACCGGACCCCACCGCCCGGTCGCATGATCCTGCTCCGAATCATGCAACAAATTCAGTCTATTGATCGGGAGTCGCGTGAACAGCCCAATTTTTCGCACTGCGTCATTCGCATGTGGAAAGCCGCTGTCACAAAGATTCATGCAATGCCGTTAAGCGATTCACGGCAAAGCGCTTTTCAGGATCGGGCTATGTGGAAAAGTTTAACGATTATTTTTTTGTGCGCGGCTTGGCGGCCGTCGCTGGTGTGGCGTCGCCGGCCAGTTCTGCAAGCTTCGCCTCGAGCGCCTCGATGCGGGCGGCAAGGCGGGTATTCTCTTCCCGCGCTTTGGCGGCCATCTCGCGCGCGGCTTCGAACTCTTCGCGCTGCACCACGTCCATCGTATTGAGAATGCGCTCGGCCTGCCCCTTGAAGGCGGTCTCCACCTCACGGCGCACGCCCTGGGCGGCGCCGGCGGCGTCGGTCATCAGCTTGGCGAATTCATCGAGAATGCGGTTCGGTCCGGTCGACATGGCAAATCCTCGCGCTTGCACAAAATTGACGTAGTGGCGCCGCGCGTCGAATGCAAGCTTGTTGCACCTTGCTGCGGCATCAAGTCGAGTGCGCCCACCTTGCCTTGACCCTGCCAAAACCCTGCCGCATGGTCCGCGCCCAAACACGCTCGCAACCGAGAGTTCCCCGTTGAACGAATATTTCCTGCTGCCGCTGGCCTCCCTGCCCTTCCCCAACATCAACCCGATCCTCATCCAGATCGGGCCGCTGGCGGTGCACTGGTATGGCGTCGGCTATATCGTCGGCATCCTGTTCGCCTGGTGGTATGCCAAGCGGCTCGCCGCCAATGCCAGGCTGTGGCCGAACGGCGTCCTGCCGATGAAGCCGGAGGATCTCGACGATTTCATCGTCTGGGCGGCCATCGGTGTCGTGCTCGGAGGCCGCACCGGCTATGTGCTCTTCTATGATCTGGCGCGCTACATCGCGCACCCGCTCGATATCTTCGCCGTGTGGCAGGGCGGGATGTCGTTCCATGGCGGCCTGCTCGGCGTCATCCTCGCCATGACGCTGTTTTCCATCAAGCGCGGCATCCGCACCTGGTCGCTGTTCGATGTCGTGGCGGCCGGCGTGCCGGTCGGCCTCGGCCTGGTGCGCGTCGCCAACTTCATCAATTCCGAACTGTGGGGCCGACCAACCGACGTGCCCTGGGCGTTCGAGTTTCCCAATGGCGGGCCGTTTGCCCGTCATCCGAGCCAGCTTTACGAGGCGCTGCTCGAGGGTGTGGTGCTGTTCCTCGTGCTGCGCATTCTCACCCATTCGCGCCTCAGGCTGAAGACGCCGCGCTTCGTCGGCGGCGCCTTCATCTGCGGCTATGGCCTGTCGCGCATCTTCGTCGAGTTCTTCCGCGAGCCTGACCAGCAGCTCGGCTATCTCCTCGGCACCAACTGGTTGACCATGGGCATGATCCTGTCGTCGCCGATGGTGCTGGCCGGCATCTGGGCGATGCTGACCGCCAAGCCGGTGGCACAGCCGCAGCCGGCATGACACGGCTGAAGACCCGCATCGTCGACCTGATCGAGGCCCTTGGGCCGCTTCCCGTCAACGAGTACATGGCGCTGTGCCTGTTCGACCCGGCGGACGGCTACTACACGACGCGCGAGCCCTTTGGTGCGGGCGGCGACTTCGTCACCGCGCCGGAGATCAGCCAGATGTTCGGCGAACTGGTCGCGGTCTGGATGTACCAGGTCTGGGCAGCGAGCGGCCGGCCACTGCCGGTCACCATCGCCGAGATCGGACCCGGCCGCGGCACGCTGATGAAGGACATGCTGCGCACGCTGTCGCGGCTCGATCCTGACCTGGCCAACGGCGCCACCTTCGCCATGATCGAGACAAGCCCGCGCCTGACCGAGGTGCAAAAAAAGACGCTTGGCGTCACACCCTTCGCGGTTGGCTGGCACGAAACCATCGAGACCTTGCCGCAACAATCGCTGTTCATCGTCGGCAACGAACTGTTCGACGCAGTGCCCATCCGCCAGTTCATCCGCGCCGGCGCCGGCTGGCGCGAGCGCATGGTCGGCCTCGACGAGACCAACGACCTTTGCTTCTTCGCCGGCGCCGGCTCGGTCGACCCGACGCTGCTGCCCGCCGATGCCGCTGACGCGCCGCAAGGTGCGATCGCCGAAGTGGCGCCTGCCCGCACCGCGCTGATGGCAACAATCGCCGAGCGCATATCCAGGCATGGTGGCGCCGGCCTGTTTCTCGACTACGGCCATTTCCAGCCGGGTGTCGGGGACACCCTGCAGGCCTTGCGCAGCCACGATCACGAAGATGTGCTGGCCAATCCCGGTGAGGCCGACCTCACCTCCCACGTCGATTTCGCCGCCCTTGCCGCGATCGCGCGTGCACATGGCCTCGAAGCCCATCTGACGACACAGGGCGATTTCCTGCTCGGCATGGGCATCCTCGAGCGCGCCGGCCGGCTTGGCGCCGATGCCGGCCAGGCGGCGCGCGAAAGGATCGCCGGCGACGTCGAGCGCCTCGCAGGGCCGCAAGCCATGGGCGAGCTGTTCAAGGTGCTTGCGGTGCTGCCTCGCGGCGTGGCGGTTCGGCCCTTTGCCGAGGCGGATTGACTTTTTACCGCCGCCCCTCCCAATCTCCCGTCCGCGCTTTGCAGCCTGTTCTCGACCAAGCACCTTCTTCTTGACGAAACCGCCCACACGGACAACAACGCCCGCATGCTGAATCAGACCAAACCGGATCCCGTTCGGTCGCCGCTGCTGGACGAGGCGCAGGCACAAGGCATCCGCCACGGCTATTTCACCCGCGTCGGCGGTGTTTCCGGCGGCATCTATCAGGGCCTCAACATCGGCACCGGATCGGATGACGACCAGGTGCTGGTGGCTGAGAACCGCGCCCGTGTCGCTGCCTGGATGGGCGTGCCGGCAAGGCATCTGTTGACCGCCTGGCAAATCCATTCGCCCGATGTCGTCATCGCCAAGGAGCCCTTTGCCGGCGAGCGCCCCAAGGCGGACGCCATCGTCACCGACCGGCCGGGCATCGCCATCGGCGCCTCGACCGCCGATTGCGGTCCCGTGCTGTTCGCTGATGCGCAGGCGCGCATCATCGGCGCCGCGCATGCCGGCTGGAAAGGCGCGTTCACCGGCGTGCTCGAAAACACCATCCTGGCGATGGAAAGCCTCGGCGCCCGGCGCCAAAACATCGTCGCCGTGCTAGGCCCCTCCATCGGCCCGCGAAACTACGAGGTCGGCCCGGAATTCGTCGCCCGCTTTGTCGAAGCCGACGCCGAAAACATCCTCTATTTCGCTCCGTCCGCCAATGCCGGCCATGCGATGTTCGACCTCAACCGCTACACGGTTGACCGGCTGGCCAAGGCAGGCGTGACGGCTGAGGGCCTAGACCGCTGCACTTACGCCGAGGAAGGCCTGTTCTACTCCTATCGGCGCACCACGCATCGCAAGGAGCCCGATTACGGCCGGCAGGTTTCGGCAATTGTCTTGGAGAGGGAATAATGGCGCTGCATTTTGAACGATCTGAATTTGACGCGCGGCGCGACCGGCTGATCATCGAGATGGCCGAAAAGAAGCTCGACGCCATCCTGCTGTTCGCGCAGGAAAGCATGTATTGGCTGACCGGCTACGACACGTTCGGCTTCTGCTTCTTCCAGTGCCTGGTGGTCAAGGCCGACGGTTCGATGGTGCTTCTGACCCGCTCGGCCGACCTGCGCCAGGCGCGTCAGACCTCGATTATCGACAACATCGTCTTGTGGACCGACCGCAACGGCGCCAATCCTGCGGTCGACCTGCGCAATCTGCTCAACGAACTCGACCTGCTCGGCGCCCGCATCGGCGTCGAATACGACACCCACGGCCTGACCGCCTTCAACGGCCGCCGCCTGGACGAGCAGTTGCAGACCTTCGGCCAGATCGCCGATGCGTCCGGCATTGTCGGCCGGCTGCGCCTGTTTAAGAGCCCGGCCGAGATAGCCAAGGCCGAGAAGGCCGCCAATCTCTCCGACGATGCGCTCGACGCGGCACTGCCGCTGATCAAGCAAGGCGGCGACGAAGCTCTGATCCTGGCCGCCATGCAGGGCGCGATCTTCGCCGGCGGCGGCGACTATCCGGCCAACGAGTTCATCATCGGCTCCGGCGTCGATGCGCTGCTGTGCCGCTACAAGGCCGGCCGCCGCAAGCTCACCAAGAACGACCAGCTGACGCTCGAATGGGCCGGCGTCTTCAACCACTACCATGCGCCGATGATGCGCACGGTGCTGACCGGCAAGGTGTCGAAGCGCCATCAGGAACTGTTCGACGCCGCCCGCGCAGCACTCCTGGCTGTCGAGAAGGCGATGATGCCGGGCAACAGCTTCGGCGACGTCTTCGATGCGCATGCCCGCACCATGGAGGCACACGGCCTGACCAAGCACCGGCTGAACGCCTGCGGCTATTCGGTCGGCGCCCGCTTCACCCCGTCCTGGATGGACATGCCGATGTTCTACCAGGGCAATCCCGAACCGATCGCGCCCAACATGACGCTGTTCGCCCATATGATCATCATGGACTCCGACACCGAGACGGCGATGACGCTTGGCCGCACCTACCTGACCACCGAATCCCAGCCCAGGCCGCTGTCCCGCCATGATCTCGACTTGATCGTAAAGTGAATCCACAGTGGGAGGCGTTCTTCGCCAAGGAGTTAGAAGGCAAATGAGACGATCGCATGTGACGACCGTGTCATTGCTTGTGGCATTGGCTCTTGCTGCCTGCACCAACGCAAAGGACGTGCTCGAACCGTCGGCGATCACCCCGCCGGCGACGTCGACCCAGACGCTGCCCGCAACGTCAGGCAACACGGCGGCGACGGTTCCGGCCGGGCCCGCCACCAGCACGTCTGGCGCTCCCGCAACCGCCGCCGCCCCGGTCACATCAGCCCAAAGCGCTGCCATCCTGTCGAAGACCCGCTTGCAGATCGCGCCGATCGTAGGCGCTTCGGTGGAAGCTGCGACACCTCTGACGGCGGAGTTGCAGACCCGTGCCAGGCAGCGCGGCATCACTCTCGCCGGCAGCGCCGACCAGACCGTGACACATGTGCTGAAAGGCTATTTCTCGACGATGTCGGAAGGCGCCGACACCACCGTCATCTATGTCTGGGACGTCTATGACCCCGCTGGCAACCGGCTGCACCGCATCAATGGCCAGCAGAAGGCTCCGTCGGTCAATTCCGGCGGCAGCGCGGGCGGCGACAGCTGGAAGGGGATCTCGCCGGCCACCATGCAGGCGATCGCCGACCAGACCATCGACCAGTTCGCCGCCTGGCTCGGCGGCAAGGCGGGCTAGAGGCATCGGACCCCAAAGTGGAGACGGTTTTGGGAAAATCCGATGCCCAATGAGAAGAAGGACCAGCACAAATCCCGTGCTCCCTGTTGCAGTCCGGCGATGGCGCGGAGCTTTCTTGAGTTTAGCCGGCGGATTCCCGATCTCGGCGCTTGCAATACCAGCGCGGGCCGCTAAAAGCCCGGTTAAAGGGCGCAAGCGAGTCCGTCAGGCCTCATCATCCTCCACCAGGAACCGTGCATGAAACTCTTCGCGGGCAATTCCAACAGGGTGCTGGCCGAAGCAGTCGCCCGGTACCTCAATGTCCCGCTGGGCAAAGCCACGGTCAGGCGCTTCGCCGACCAGGAAATCTTCGTCGAAATCCAGGAAAACGTGCGCGGCGAAGATGTCTTCATCCTGCAGTCGACCTCGTTTCCGACCAACGATCATTTGATGGAACTGCTCATCATGATCGATGCCTTCATGCGCTCCTCGGCCAAGCGCATCACGGCGGTCATCCCTTATTTCGGCTACGCCAGGCAGGACCGCCGCGCCTCCGGCCGCACGCCGATCTCGGCCAAGCTGGTTGCCAACATGATCACCCGCGCCGGCGTCGACCGCGTTCTGACGCTCGACCTGCATGCCGGCCAGATCCAGGGCTTCTTCGACATCCCGACCGACAATCTGTTTTCCGTGCCGGTCATGGCCCGCGACGTGAAGGCCAAATACAAGCAACTCGGCAACGTCGTGGTGGTTTCGCCCGACATTGGCGGCGTGGTCCGCGCCCGTGCGCTGGCCAAGCGCTTCGATGCGCAACTGGCCATCGTCGACAAGCGCCGCGAACGGCCGGGCGAATCGGAAGTCATGAACATCATCGGCGCGGTCGCCGGCAAGGATTGCCTGCTGATCGACGACATCGTCGATTCCGGCGGCACGCTGTGCAATGCCGCCGATGCACTGCTGGCCAACGGCGCCACCAGCGTCACCGCCTACATCACCCACGGCGTGCTGTCGGGCGGTGCCGTTGCCCGCATCAGCGGCTCGAAGCTGCAGGAACTGGTGATCACCGATTCCATCCAGCCGACCCAGGGCGTGCTCGACGCGCCCAACATCCGCGTCATCTCGATCGCCGACCTGATGGGCGAAGCCATCTCGCGCACGGCGACTGAGGAATCGGTGTCCAGCCTGTTCGACTAAACCCGCCTGCCCTTAAGGCGCGGAGCTTTCCAACCGAACCGGGCCGATCAGGCGACGAGCGACCTCGACGTTCTCGCGTGCGCCGCGCATATAGCCGCGCGGCGAGGTCCCCAGCATGCGCTTGAACATGGTGATGAAGGCCGGCACGCTGTCATAGCCGAGATCAAGCGCCACCCTGGTGATCGGCTCGCCGTCCGCCAGCCTGGGCAGCGCCGCGAACAGGCAGGCCTGCTGGCGCCATGTCGACAGCGACAGGCCGGTCTGGCGCTGGAAGGCGCGCGTGAAGGAACGGCGGCTCATGCCGGCTGCATCGGCCCACTCGTCGATGGTCGCATGCGGCGACGGTGCTGCGACGAAGCGTCGGCACAGCGCCGACAATCTTGGATCGGACGGAAATGGCAGCCCGAGAGGCCGTTCCGGCAAGGTCGGGATTTCGTGCAGCAGAAGGTTCATGATCAGCCCACCGCGTCCTTCCAGAACGCCGCCTTGCGGGAGCTTCTCCGATTCCACGATCAGGCTGTGCATCAGGTCGGTGACGCCGACGACGCGCAAGCCTTCGGGCAGCCCGGGGATCGCCTGTGGCATGACATAAACCGAACGCATCGAGACGTCGCCCAGCATCTCGACGGAATGCTCGGTGCCGGCTGGAATCCACATCGCGTGGTCGGGCGGCACCATCCAGCGCCCGTAGCGTGTCGTCACCAGCACCACACCGACAAGCGCATGCAAGAGCTGGCTGCGGCTGTGGCGGTGCTGTGGCACGCGGTAGCCGTCAGGATATTCGGTCGGCAATGCCACCGCCGGCCCGGCCACTTGCTCAAGCCACTGCCAGCGGCTCTCGTGCAACTGGCCGAGATTGGCATTGCCAGCGTGAAAGACTTCTTTGCCGTGCGGCATCTAGTTATGGCCCACTTGCGAAACTATTGGACCAAACCACGAAAGAAGTCGTCTCGCAAGCGGCTTATAAGGCACCGTCCCTAGGGTGGCCGCAAGGAGCGTCCGCCAGTTGCCTGCGGGCGTGCCCGCCAAAAAGACCACGGAGCCTACCTTGACCGATACGACAGCAGCCAGCGTCGCCCCACCGGCGAGCGCCAGTCACGCCTCAGCCCAGGCGACGGCCTTCACCGTCATCCTGGCGGTGAGCTTCTGCCACTGCATCAACGACATCATGCAGTCGCTGCTATCGGCCATTTACCCGCTCCTGAAAGAGAATTATGGCCTCGATTTCTGGCAGATCGGCTTGTTGACCTTCACTTTCCAGGTGACCGCATCCTTGCTGCAGCCGCTGATCGGCATGATCACCGACAAGCGGCCGATGCCCTATTCGCTGCCCTACGGCATGGCGTCGTCGCTGATCGGCTTGATCGTGCTCGCCTATGCCGGGCATTATTCGCTGCTGCTGATCGGTGCCTCGCTGATCGGCATCGGCTCGGCGATCTTCCACCCGGAATCCTCGCGCATCGCCCGCTTCGCTTCCGGCGGCCGCTTCGGCCTGGCGCAGTCGCTGTTCCAGGTGGGCGGCAATTTCGGCCAGTCCATGGGGCCGCTGCTGGCGGCCTTCATCGTCGTGCCGTTCGGCCAGACCAGCATTTCCTGGTTCGCCGTCGGCTCGCTGATCGGCATCATCGTTTTGTGGCAGGTCGGCGGCTGGTACAGCCGGCTGCGTGCCGCGCAGGGCACCCGCAAGGCGGCGAGCTTCGTTTCGCCCTTCCCGCGCCGCAAGGTGATGAATGCATTGATCGTGCTGACACTGCTGGTTCTGAGCAAGAATGCCTACATCGCCAGCCTCGCCAGCTACTACACCTTCTATTCCATGCACAAGTTCGGCGTTTCTGTGCAGATGAGCCAGGTCATGCTGTTCCTGTTCCTCGGCGCCTCGGCGCTGGGCATCCTGCTCGGCGGCCCGTTCGGCGACCGCTATGGGCAAAAGGCGATGATCTGGTTCTCCATCGTCGGCGTGCTGCCCTTCACGCTCGCCCTGCCCTACGCCAATCTGGAATGGACGATGGTGCTGACGGTGCTGATCGGCCTGATCCTCTCCTCGGCGTTCTCCAACATTGTCGTCTTTGCGCAGGAGCTCGTGCCGGGTCGCGTCGGCATGATCGCCGGCATCTTCTTCGGCTTCGCCTTCGGCATGGGCGGCATCGCGGCGGCCGTGCTCGGCGTCGTCGCCGACATGAAGGGCATCGATTTCGTCTTCCAGATCTGCTCCTATTTGCCGTTCCTTGGATTGCTGACCGTGTTCCTGCCCAACATGAAGGAAGCGCGCAAGGCGCAGGCGGCCGCCTAGATCAGGCCTGAAACCCACGCAAGGAAAAGCACCCGCCGGACGGCGGGTGCTTTTTTCGTTCCAACGGCCTATGCTTTGAAGAAGGCCAGCAGGTCGGCGTTGACGATGTCTGCATGGGTCGTGGCCATGCCGTGCGGGAAGCCCTTGTAGACCTTGAGCTCGCCCTCCTTGAGCAGCTTGATCGTCAGCAGCGCCGAGTCCGCGATGGGAACGATCTGGTCGTCGTCGCCGTGCATGACCAGCACAGGCACGTCGATCGCCTTCAGATCCTCGGTGAAGTCGGTTTCCGAAAAGGCCTTGATGCAATCATAATGCGCCTTGGTGCCGCCCATCATGCCCTGGCGCCACCAATTGTCGATGACGCCCTGCGATACCTCTGCGCCCGGGCGGTTGAAGCCGTAGAACGGACCTGATGGAACGTCGCGGAAGAACTGGGCGCGATTGGCTGCCTGCGCGGAGCGGAAGCCGTCGAACACTTCGATCGGCAGGCCGCCGGGATTGGCGGCAGTCTTGAGCATGATTGGCGGCACCGCGCCGATCAGCACCGCCTTGGCGACACGGCCGCCGGCGCCATACTTGGCGACATAACGCGCCACTTCGCCGCCGCCGGTCGAATGGCCGACATGGATGGCGTTCTTGAGGTCCAGATGGGCTGCGAGTTCCGCGACGTCGGCGGCATAGGTGTCCATCTCGTTGCCGATATCCGTCTGGGTCGAGCGGCCATGGCCTCGGCGATCATGGGCAATGACACGGTAGCCCTGTGACACGAAGAACAGCATCTGGGCGTCCCAATCGTCGCTGCTCAACGGCCAGCCGTGATGAAAGACGACAGGCTGCCCGGTCCCCCAGTCCTTGTAGTAAATCTGCGTTCCGTCCCTGGTGGTGATCGTACCGCTGCCGGAGCCGGGCTTGGTTTGCGAGGTCATCTCAATCTCCTTCTGGTTATTTTCGCGATAAACAATATCGCGATAACGACATAGCTAACGCGGCCTAAAACCCTTGTCCACACAAATATGTATCGCGATATCATTTTTCGTGGTATCGAAATGATGCCCACATTGGCAAAAGGAATGCGCCGTGCCTCTCCCGTTGGACAATCAGCTCTGTTTCACGCTCTATGCCACCAGCATGGCGATCAACCGCACCTACAAGCCGATGCTGGACGAGATGGGCATCACCTATCCGCAGTACCTGGTGTTGAACGCGCTTGGAGAGGCCGACGGCATGTCGGTCGGCACCATCGCCCATCGGCTCGCTTTGGAATCGAGCACCGTCACGCCGCTGGTGAAGCGAATGGAGCAGGCCGGGCTGGTGACCCGCCAGCGCAGCCAGACCGACGAACGCCAGGTGCAGGTCGATCTGACATCAGCCGGGCGCGCACTGCTTGTCCAATGCAACTGCCTGAACGAAGCCTTGGTCGAACGCTCGGGCATGACGCTGACTGAGCTCGATGCGCTGAACCGGCAGATCCAGGCGTTACGCGCCGCGTTGACCGGCGACCGCTAGCACGGCTTGACGACGGCTAGCCAAACGTCGGAAGAGGCCACCATCATGCGGACTTAAGCACGGCAAATGGCCGTTTGCGCATGGCTCGCTTTGCCTGGAAACTGACGGCGGGAGCGGGACGGCCGACATGGAAGCCCTGGATCTTGTCTATGCCGAATTCGCGCATAAGGGCCATCTGCTCGTCTGTCTCCACCCCTTCGACCAGGATTTTGTGGCCGCGATTTCGAACCAGGGTGATAATGTCCTGCAGCATCGCCTTGCCGCTCGGGGAGCTGCAGTCATGCAGAAACGAGCGATCGATCTTCACCGTATCGAAATCGATCAGGCGAAGCCACGAAAGACCCGCGAAGCCGGTCCCGAAATCATCAAGCCAGATCTTGATCCCGAGCAGCTTCAGGTCGCTGATGCAGCGCAGGATGTCGGAGTGCATCTCCATCTCCAGCCCTTCGGTGATCTCGAAGGCCAGCCTGTTGCCTGCGACACCCGTCTCGCCCAGAATTGTCGCGACCGACGTCGCGAAGCCCGGTGTCTTGAGCTGGATCGGGGAGACGTTGACACTGACGACACGGACGTGGTCGTCCGCCAGCAGTTCGGCGCACACTGTCCTTATCGCCCAGCGCCCGAGTTCCAGGATCGCGCCGGTCCGTTCGGCGACCGGAATGAACAGGCTCGGCGGAACCGATGTGCCGTCGAGCATCTTGAGGCGCATCAGAGCCTCCACCGCTTCAACCCGGTCCGATTTGACATCCTGGATAGGCTGGTAAACGAGTGAAACGAGATTCTGGCCGATCGCGATCTTCAGCAAAGCCGCAATATTCTCGCTCTCGTCACTGCTTTGCGGGTCGGTTGGATCGAACAGCCGGGCACAATTTCGGCCGCCGGCTTTTGCCAGATAGAGAGCGCGATCGGCCTCGTGAATGATTTTCTCCAGCTTGGCCCCGGTCTGCGTCCGGGTGAATGCGGCGCCAACGCTTACCGTTACGATCGAGACGCCGTCGCGCCGCAGTTCGTGCGTCAGAGCCAGGTTCTCCACCGTGCTGCAAATGGCTTCCGCAATGTCCAGGATCTGCTCCTTTTTCTCCATGCGAGCCAGGACGATGAACTCTTCGCCGCCGTAGCGGCCGATGGAGCCATTATACTGTTTGATCATATCGCTAAGGGCATTGGCGACATGGATCAGGCAGCGGTCGCCTTCCTGATGGCCGTAGCAGTCATTGAACTTCTTGAAGAAGTCCACGTCGATGAGGATCGCCCCAAAGCTGGTGCCGACCTTTTGCCAATCGTTCCAGTAGTCTCGCAGCTTCTCGTCGATCGCGCGCCGGTTCTCCAGACCCGTGAGCGGATCGGTCCGCGACAACCTCAGCAGGGCCTTGCCGCGTTCGGTCGCCTCATTGTGCTGGATCTTGGCTTCCAGGGCGTTCAGGAAGACGTTGTAGCGTTCCTCGTTCAGTTTCCAGTTCACATATGAGGTGAACGTGAAACAAGAAACATAGAAAGCCCCAAATACCATTTTGTATATGAGGGTTGATGGAACAAAGTAATTTACGATATAAAGTATACATAAGATTATTGTCGAGGTTACGATAGAAAGCTTGAAATTGAATGTAAAGAAAAGATTGGCGCTCATCATGAATATGGTCCCAAAGACCATATAGTAAGAGACGCTTTCCTTGTCCGCGCCCATAATCGCCGGACACAGCCAACCAACATAGCCAAAGATGATGGCCCCGGCGCAGGTCACGTCGAGCCATTCCGTCCCGACGCCGTGGCGAAGCTGCGCTTCCAGGATCAAAAGCGCGCTCAAGCCGACCGCGAAGCGCGCCGTGATCGTATAGGCGGCCACATCCGGGATCAGCAGCAGATCCGTTGCCGAAAACAAGAGATAGATCGCAACTGCGATCCAAAGCCCTGGCCTGGCTTCCCCTCTTCGCGTCGCCCGGGCTTCGGTGCGGTAGAGGGCGCGAAGTTCGTCGGCCCCCAGTTCGTAGCGCGGCTCGTACGGCTCCGCATCAACCGTATCGGCCAATGCGGATGACACGTGTTCGTTCATCACAATCGACCCCTTTTGAAAGGGATTTTGTTTTCCGAACTCATTTCCAGCTTCTGCCCCCACGCGGGCCGGCTCCTTGGGACGCGACGGCGATTGCGAACGCCGGGCAAACAAATGCAATCGCGCAAGACAAGTTTCCGTTAACTCGAACCCGGAATCCGGCTCGGAAGCTGATTAACCAACGAACATGGTTGGCGGGAAATTAATCATAAACCTAAAATGCCGTCGGCCCGACATTGGCAAAGGGAGCATTCTACGCAATAAGTTAACCGACTGTTAACTATGGAGTGATGGCGTGCAGACCGTTCTTGATGGCAAAAGCTTGATTACTGCCGAGATGCTCGCCGGCACGCTGCCTCGGGGAAAGATCGAGCATCATGGCGAAGCGTTCGAAACCGCGCGCGCGGAGCTTGCCCTCATTCTCCACGCGACACAGCAGCAGGTCGAACAGGACAAGAACCCGGCCGAGATCGTCGGCCGCTTGCTGTCCTTCCTCAATGGCCTGCATTCCAAGGTTCATCCCGACGTCTGGCATGCGTTGATACCGGTCGCGCAGAACCATCCGATCCTGAAGTATTTTCTCGAGGATCCACTGACGCACTGGTCCTTCACCAAACCCAGGGGCTATTCCGGCGACGCGCAGTTGCTCGACTACATCTATTGTGATCCGCACGTGGCAGAGAGCGTGGCGAACGCCTCGGAGGTCGGCAAAGCACTCTACAGCCATACCCAGAACGTACCGTCATGCGTCGCGGCCCGGGAACGACGCGACCTCCTGACCCGATATGTCGACGAGATCGCGGCCAAGAACGGACCGGAAACCGAGGTTCTGGCGATCGCGGCCGGCCATTTGCGGGAAGCCAATCGTTCGGTCGCCCTGACGGAGGGCCGTCTCAAGCGCTGGGTTGCGCTCGACCAGGATCCCCAGAGCGTTGGGCTGATCTCGCGCGACTTCCAGGGCACCGCCGTCGAAGCCATCGACGGCTCGGTGCGAACCGTGCTCACGCGGGGCCACAAGCTCGGCAAATTCGACTTCATCTACGCCTCCGGCCTTTACGACTACCTCGCCCACAACGTCGCGGTGAAACTCACGAAGACCTGCCTGCAGATGTTGAAGCCGAACGGAACATTCCTGTTCGCCAACTACGCCGAGGGCACCCCCGACGCGGGGTATCGGGAGACGTTCATGGACTGGGTGTTGCTGCTGCGATCGGAGGTCGATATGTGGAACATCGTCAATGCCAGCGTCGACCGCAACACCGTCGAGGCGCAGGTATTCTTCGGCGAGAACCGCAACGTGCTCTATGCCGTCATCGAAAAGCGCGGATAGCGGCCGTCTGGGCTGCACCAGGCCGGTCGTGCCTTTGGCTTGCACCTCCGGCCGCCTTCCGCTATAGAGCCGCCACCCGCGTAGACACCCTTGGAGGCAACGCGGCGGAAGGCCGCCTTCCCGCATGATCCCGAAAAGTGGATTCCGGTTTTCGGACCAGATCATGCATGGGTATGTCGGCTTTCGACGTTTACGGTCCAGGCACTCTGCCCACCGTGAGCGCTCCAGAACAAACCGAAAGGAAATGCCATGAGCCACGACACTTACGAGCTCAAGGCCGAAGCACGCGAACAGGTCGGTAAGGGGTCCGCCCGTGCAGTTCGCCGCAACGGTAAAGTGCCTGCAGTAATTTATGGTGACAAGCAGCCTCCCCTGGCTATCGCGCTCACCTACAAGGACATCTACTACAAGATCCATGGCGGCGGGTTCCTGACCACGATCGCCACGATCGATGTCGACGGCAAGAAGATCCAGGTCCTGCCGAAGGACTTCCAGCTCGACCCGGTCAAGGATTTCCCTGTCCATGTCGACTTCCTGCGCATCGGCAAGGACACCGAAGTCAATGTCGACGTGCCTGTCCACTTCATCAACGAGGACAAGTCGCCCGGCATCAAGCGCGGCGGCGTGCTCAACATCGTGCGTCACGAAGTCGAGTTCCACTGCCCGGCCAATGCGATCCCGGAATTCATCACCGTCGATCTCACCGGCGCCAACATTGGCGATTCGATCCACATCTCGGCGGTCAAGCTGCCCGCTGGGGTCAAGCCTGTGATCTCCGACCGCGACTTCACCATCGCGACCATTGCCGGTTCGTCGGCGATGAAGCCGGAGACGGAAGAGACGGCTGAAGCGGCTGCACCTGAAGCGGCTCCTGCCGCCGAAGAGAAGTAACTCTTTCACGCCCGGAGCAGGCGATGCTGCTGTTTGCAGGTCTCGGCAATCCGGGCGCGAAATACGCCGGCAATCGGCACAATGTCGGTTTCATGGCGGCGGACGCAATCGCCCGCCGCCATTCCTTTTCGCCCTGGTCGAAGAAATTTCAGGGCCTGATCGCCGAGGGCTCGCTCGGCGGCGAAAAAGTCGTCCTGATCAAGCCGCAGACCTTCATGAACCTGTCCGGCCAGACGGTCGGCGAAGCGCTGCGCTTCTACAAGCTCGAGCTTTCCGCGCTCACCGTCTTCTATGACGAGATCGATCTTGCCGAAGGCAAGCTGCGCATAAAGACCGGCGGCGGCGCCGGCGGCCATAACGGCATCCGTTCGATCGATGGCCATGTCGGCAACGCCTATCGCCGCGTACGCATCGGCGTCGGCCATCCAGGCGTCAAGGAAATGGTCCAGCACCATGTGCTCGGCGATTTCGACAAGGCGGACCGCGAATGGCTTGACCCGCTGCTCGACGCGATCGCCGACAACGCCGCCATGATCGCCAAAGGCGACGAATCCGGCTTCATGAACAAAGCCAGTCTCGCCGTCCAGGGCAAGGCCGGGCCGGAGCCCGAAAAATCGGCACCTAAGCAGCCGGCGCAGAAGCAGCAAAGTCACGTCCGCCAGGCACGGCCCCAACAGCCCCTGGCCAAGCTGCCGGAAAGCGGTCCAATGGCCGCCATGCTGAAGAAGCTGTTCGGCGGCAAGGACTGAGCATCAAGGGGACCGAAGGGCTTGACGTTGATCACCCCTATCGCCCATAGCCCTGATCAAATTTCTATTTCCCGATAGGACCGGACAAAATGGGTTTCAAATGCGGCATCGTTGGCTTGCCCAACGTCGGCAAGTCGACGCTTTTCAACGCGTTGACCAGAACAGCTGCGGCGCAGGCCGCCAACTATCCGTTCTGCACCATCGAACCGAATACCGGCGAGGTCGCGGTGCCCGATCCGCGCCTGCAGAAGATCGCGGCGATTGGCAAGTCAAAGGAGATCATCCCGACCCGCATCTCCTTCGTCGACATTGCCGGTCTGGTGCGCGGCGCCTCGAAGGGCGAAGGGCTGGGCAACCAGTTCCTCGCCAACATCCGCGAGGTCGACGCCATCGTGCATGTGCTGCGCTGCTTCGAGGATGACGACATTACCCATGTCGAGGGCCGCATCGACCCGGTGGCCGATGCCGAGACGGTCGAAACCGAGCTGATGCTCGCCGACCTCGACAGCCTCGAGCGCCGCATCGTGCAATTCCGCAAGCGCGCCGGCAGCAAGGACAAGGAAGCGACGTCAGTGCTGCCGATGATGGAGGCAGCGCTCGAACTGCTGCAGGCCGGCAAGCCGACCCGCATCCTGCTCAAGGATATTTCGGCCGAAGATTTGCGCATCCTGCAGGGCCTGAACCTTCTGACCTCGCATCCCGTGCTCTATGTCTGCAACGTCGCCGAGGCCGACGCAGCCACCGGCAACGAGCACACCAGGGCCGTGGAAAAGATGGCGACCGCCCAGGGCGCCGGCACCGTGGTGATCTCGGCCGCCATCGAAGCCGAGGTCGCACAGCTCTCCGATGAGGAAGAGATGGAATTCCTGTCCTCGCTCGGCCTCGACGAGCCCGGCCTCAACAAGATCATCCGCGCCGGCTACGATCTGTTGCATCTCATCACCTACTTCACCGTCGGGCCGAAGGAGACGCGCGCCTGGACCATCCATAAGGGCGACAAGGCCCCCCAGGCCGCCGGCGTCATCCACACCGATTTCGAGCGCGGCTTCATCCGCGCCCAGACCATCGCCTACAATGACTTCGTCACACTGGGCGGCGAAGTGGCGGCCAAGGAAGCCGGCAAGGCCCGCGACGAAGGCAAGGAATATGTCGTCCAGGACGGCGACATCCTGCTGTTCAAGTTCAACACCTGAGGCTGGTCTATCGAGCATCCAGACATCCGACGGGGTAACCGACGAAACTTTTCAGGCGTGATTTTCCGACTCGGCCGGCGGCCATCCGCCGGGCCGCCCGGGACAGCCACTTGTCTTGATTTTGTCACGTCACAGGTCTAAGCGGCAGACGCACGGTCGGCGCTGGCGCCGGGAACCGTGCAATCCAACACGACGCGTCAATCCGAACACACCCTTTGGCCCCAGCAAGGGATATCAGGCGATGATCAAGGCCTTCGTCGTGGACAATGATCGCCTGCGCCTCGTCGACGATCTCCTGGCAAACAGCGAGACCATCGTCTGGGCGGACCTGTTCAACCCGACAAAGGAAGAGGAAGCGACGATCGAGAGCTGGCTCGGCGTGGCCATTCCGACGCGCGAGGAGATGGAGGAGATCGAGATTTCGAGCCGCCTCTATGTCGAGGACGGCGCCTACTTCATGACCGCAACCCTGCCCGCCCAGACCGAGGTCGACGATCCCTTGATGTCGCCGGTCACCTTCGTGCTCGCCGGCACAAGGTTGATCACTGTGCGCTACCACGAGCCGAAGGCCTTCAAGACCTTTCCGCAGCGCGCCGAGAAGGTGGCGACCGGCTGCACCAGCGGCGACACCATCCTGATCGGCTTGCTGGAGGCGATCGTCGACCGTCTCGCCGACATTCTGGAGCGTGCCGGCCGTGACATCGAGGCGATCTCGCGCGATATCTTCGAGGCGCGATCGACCAAGGTTTCCAAGCGCAATCGCGACTTCCAGGAATTGTTGAAAGCCATCGGCCGCAAGGAGGACATCGCGTCTTCGATCCGCGACAGCCTGATCTCGCTGCAGCGCCTGGCGGGCTTTTTCGCCCATGCCTCGACCCGCACCAAGATGAGCAAGGACACCAAGGCGCGCATCAAGACGCTGTCCCGCGACGTGCTGTCACTCGCCGACCACGCCACCTTCCTATCGCAGAAGATCTCTTTCCTGCTCGACGCGACGCTCGGCATGATCTCGATCGAGCAGAACGCCATCATCAAGATATTTTCGGTCGCCGCCGTCATCTTCCTGCCGCCGACTTTGGTCGCCTCGATCTACGGCATGAATTTCGACGTCATCCCCGAGTTGAAATGGGAACTTGGCTATCCCTTCGCCATCGCCATGATGGTGCTGTCGGCGATCCTGCCCTTCTGGTATTTCCGCCGCCGCGGCTGGCTCTGAGTGGGCCTGTCGATCGGCTGCCACAGGCTGGCGCAGTAGAAATCGCTTGACCAAATGAACGCCGGCCTGCATCCGGAAACCCCGATCCTGGGGATCGTGGGTCGACAAGCCGGATTCCAGACCATGACCGCAGAGATAAAAACATGGGCCTATGAGGACTTCATCGAGGGTGCATCGATCGACCTCGGCTCGAAGCTCGTGAGTGCCGCCGAGATCGTCGAATTCGCCGGAGAATTCGACCCGCAGCCGATGCATCTCGACGAGGAAGCCGGCAAGGCCAGCATCCTCGGTGGGCTGGCGGCGTCGGGCTGGCACACCTGCGCCATGTTCATGCGCATGCTGTGCGATGCCTTCCTGTTGGACTCGACCTGCCAGGGCGCGCCCGGCGTCGATCAGGTCAAATGGAAGAAGCCGGTCCTGGCCGGCGATCAACTGACCGGCACCCTGGTGGTCGTTGCCAAGCGCCTGTCCAAATCGAAGCCACAACTCGGCTTCGTTACAATGCGCAGCGAACTGTTCAACCAGCGCGGCGAAAGCGTCTTCGAGCTCGAGAACTCCGCCATGTTCCTCACGCGCGATGCCGCGGGGAGCCAAGCATGACACTGGACGAGTTCTTTCGTATCGGCACCACGGTGACGCTCGGCTCGCACACATTCGAGCCCGAGGCGATCAAGGCCTTCGCCCGCAAATACGACCCGCAGATCTTCCATACCGACGAGGAGGCCGCGAAGAAAAGCGTGCTCGGCGGGCTCTGCGCATCCGGCTGGCACACCGCCGCCACCTGGATGAAACTCAATCTCGAAAACCGCATGGACGCCGAGATCGCTGCGTGGAGCGGCCCCGGTCCGGTGCCGGAATTCGGCCCCTCGCCTGGCTTCAAGAACCTGAAATGGCTGAAGCCGGTCTATGCCGGGCAAACCATCACCTTTACGCGCACCGCGCTGTCGCACCGCCCGATTGCCTCACGCCCCGGCTGGCGGCTGCTGGCGCTGCGTTCGGAAGCTTTCGATTCGACCGGCGCCAAGGTGCTCGAGTTCGAAAGCGCCGTGCTGGTGAAGGCCGAGTAGAGGCGGCGCTTCTTCCTTCTCCCATGTGGGAGAAGGGAAGAACACTCAATGCCCCTCGAACCCGATCAGCGTCCGCACCGGCACGCCAAGCGCCTCCAGCTTGGCACGGCCGCCGAGGTCCGGCAGGTCGATGACGAAACAGGCGGCGAGGATGTCGGCACCTATCTGGCGCAGCAGCTTGACCGCCGCTTCAGCCGTGCCGCCGGTGGCGATCAGATCGTCGACCAGGATCACTTTCTCGCCCGGAGCAACACCGTCCTTGTGCATCTCCATTTCGTCCAGCCCGTATTCCAGGCTGTAGGCGACGCGCACCGTCTCGTAGGGCAGCTTGCCCTTCTTGCGGATCGGCACGAAACCGGCCGAGAGCTGATGGGCGACGGCGCCGCCAAGGATAAAGCCGCGCGCCTCAATGCCGGCGATCTTGTCGATCTTCTGGCCGGCATAAGGATGCACCAGTTCGTCGATGGCGCGGCGGAAGGCGCGCGCATTGCCGAGCAGCGTGGTGATGTCGCGAAACAGGATGCCGGGCTTGGGATAGTCCGGAATGGTGCGGATCGCGGCAAGCAGCGTGTCTTCGAGCGAGGATTTCATGGGTCGAGATTACCTGAAACGGAGATTGTTGCGCGACAATTGTTCGATCGAGCTGCAGCCCATCAGCTTCATGCCGCGTTCGATCTCGACCCGCATCTGTTCGAGCGCCCGTTCCACGCCGGGCTGGCCGGCCGCCGCGAGCGGAAACAGATAGTAGCGTCCGACGCCGACGGCCTTGGCGCCGAGCGACAGCGCTTTCAGCACGTGTGTGCCGCGCTGCACGCCGCCATCCATGATGACGTCGATCCTGTCGCCAACGGCATCGACGATCTCGGCAAGCTGGTCGAACGCCGCCCGTGAGCCATCCAACTGCCGCCCGCCATGGTTCGACAGCACGATGCCGCTGCAGCCGATGTCGACAGCGCGTTTGGCATCCTCCACCGACATGACGCCCTTGAGGCAGAACGGACCCGACCAGAGCTTGACCATCTCGGCGACGTCGTCCCATGTCATCGACGGATCGAGCATCTCGGTGAAGTAACGGCTGATCGACATCGTGCCGCCGCCCATGTCGACATGCTCGTCGAGCTGCGGCAGCTTGAAGCCCTCATGGGTGAAATAGTTGATCGCCCAGGCCGGCTTGAGCGCGAACTGCGCCATTCCGGTAAGGTTGAGCTTGAAGGGAATGGCAAAGCCGGTTCGTTTGTCGCGCTCGCGGTTTCCCCCGGTGATGCTGTCGACGGTCAGCATCATCACCTCGACCCCGACCGCCTTTGCCCGCTGCATCATCGCCCGGTTAAGACCGCGATCCCGGTGGAAATAGAACTGGTAGACTTGCGGGCCGCTGCTGATGCTGCGCGCCTCCTCGAGGCTGACAGTGCCCAGCGACGACACGCCGAACATCGTGCCGTATTTGGCGGCGGCCTTGGCGACCGCGCGCTCGCCCTGGTGATGGAACAGGCGCTGCAAGGCGGTCGGCGAGCAATAGAACGGCATCGCCAGCTTCTGGCCCATGACCGTCACCGACATGTCGACCTCGCTCACCCCGCGCAGCACGTTGGGAACGAGGTCGCAGGTCTCGAAGCTTTCGGTGTTGCGGCGATAGGTGACCTCGTCGTCCGCCGCGCCGTCGATGTAGTTGAAGATCGGTCCCGGCAGCCGCTGCTGCGCCATGCGGCGGAAATCGGAAAAGTTGTGACAGTCGCTGAGCCGCATCATCGAATTCCAAAGGCCATGGCGGGACAAGTTTCTCGCCACCGTTCGATGCATCGAATATCAACCTGTTGTCGGCGTGCCAACGGACTATTTTTCGAACCGCCCTTCGGACATGGCCATGAGCAAAAAAGGGACGCCGAAGCGCCCCTTTCTGGTCTGATCCGATTGACGAAGATTACATGCCGAGATCCGAACGAAGCTCGGCCCTGGCCACTTCATATTCGGCCTTAAAGTCGTCCCGGTTGAGCAGGACCGCGGCGATGACGCTGCCGGAAATCCTGCCCATCTCGACGTCGGACGCATAGTGGATGCCGCCGACCTCGCGGTTGTGGGCGTATTCGGCCGCACGCGCCATGATCTCGGCGCGCTTTTCCGGAACCATATCGGACAGGATGATGCCCATCATGGTGCCGACGGTGGCGTGGCCGGACGGCCAGGAACCCGAACTCGACAGCTTGACCGCCGGCTTGACGAGGTCGCTGAGCTGGTGCGGACGCGGGCGCTTCCAGATATCCTTGGCCGGATCGACGACGGCGCCTTCGGTGGCCACGACGCGGTCGAAGAAGGCGCTGAATTTGGGCAGCGTTTCCTTGTTGAATTTCGGCCCCATGACGTTGGCGAAGCGCCAGACATTCTCGTCGGCATCGGCGACGGCGCTGGCTACCATCTCGGGCGTGCGTGTCACCTGCAGCATCAGCACCTCGCCGAGTTCGGCCTTGGTCTGCGCCGAATCGTTTGCCGGCGGCGGCGGCAGGATCATCGTCAGGTCGACATCCTTGTTGGTGACGAAAGGCTGGGCGTCTTCCGCTTGCGCGGCCGAGCCGACGATGAGCAGCAACAGGCCTGCCGCGAGCGATGCGTATCTTTTCATGGGTGCGATCCTTTGATGAGAGCAGCACAGGATCGCCGGATGCGGTGACGGCCATGTGACATGGCCGGCTTCTGGAAATGCAAAAGGGCGCCTCTCGGCGCCCTTCGTGATCACTTGATCGTGTGGCTTAATGCGCCACGCCTTCCCACACCTTGCGCTTGGTGAGATAGACCAGCGCGCCGAACAAAAGCAGGAACACCAGAACGCGAAAACCGGTCTTCTTGCGGTCTTCCATATGCGGCTCGGCCGCCCAGGCCAGAAAGGCGGAGACGTCGCGGGAATACTGGTCGATGGTCTGCGGCGCACCGTCATCATAGGTCACCTGGCCGTCGGAGAGCGGCTTGGGCATCTTCAGCGACACGCCGGACATGAAGTACGGATTGTAGTGGGTGCCTTCCGGGATCACCATGCCGGCAGGCGGCGTCTGGTCGTAGCCGGTCAGCAGCGAGTGGATATAGTCGGGGCCGCCCGCGTCGTACTGGGTGAAGATATCGAAGACGAACTGCGGAAAACCGCGTTCGACACCGCGAGCCTTGGCCAGCAGGGACATGTCTGGCGGAGCAGCACCGCCATTGGAGGCAGCGGCGGCTTCCTCATTGGCGAAGGGCGGCGGGAAGTGGTCGGACGGCTTGCCGGGACGGTCGAACATGTCGCCGGCATCGTTGGGACCGTCGTGGATGGTGTACTCGGCCGACAGCGTCTTGATCTGCGCATCGGAATAGCCGAGGTCCGACAGCGTGCGGAACGCCACCAGGTTCATCGAATGGCAGGCCGAGCAGACTTCCTTGTAGACCTTGAGGCCGCGCTGCAGCTGCGCCTTGTCATAGGTGCCGAATGGGCCGGTGAAACTCCAGTCCATTTCCTTCGGCTCGTCGATCGGGAAATGCGTCGGATTGGCCACATTGTGTGCCTCTTCGGCGGCGATCGCCCGAGTGCCCGCGGCCCCAGCGGCGACGGCCACAAGGCCGATCAGCGCCAGCGAGGTGAGAATCTTTTTCATGCCAAATCCCCTTAGATTCTCTACCCGCTCAGCCTTTGGTTTCCGGAGCCGCCGTAGCGCCCGCCGGATGTCCGCTGCCGCCCTTGTTCTTCTCGAGCACCGCCTCGGTGATCGAGTTCGGCAACCGTCGCGGCGTCTCAATCAGGCCGAGCACCGGCAGCGCGATCAGGAAGAAGGCGAAGTAGAACAATGTCGCCATCTGCGCCATGAACACATAGCTGCCTTCCGCCGGCTGCGAGCCCAGCCAGCCAAGCAGGATGGCATCGGCCACGAACAGCCAGAAGAACAGCTTGTACCAGGGCCGGTAAACAGCCGAGCGCACCTTCGAAGTGTCGAGCCACGGCACCAGGAACAACATGACGATGGCGCCGAACATGCATAGCACGCCGCCGAGCTTGGAGTTGATCGGCCCGACATTGAAGGTGATGGCGCGCAGGATCGCGTAGAACGGCAGGAAGTACCATTCGGGCACGATGTGGGCCGGCGTCTTCAGCGGGTTGGCGACGATGTAGTTGTCGGGATGACCGAGATAGTTCGGCAGGTAGAAGACGAAATAGGCGAAGAAGAACAGGAACACAATCATGCCGAACGCGTCCTTGATGGTCGCGTAGGGGGTGAAGGCCACGGTGTCGGTCTTCGACTTGACCTCGATGCCCGTCGGGTTCGACTGGCCGACGACATGCAGCGCCCAGATGTGCAGCACGACAACGCCGGCGATCATGAACGGCAACAGATAGTGCAGCGCAAAGAAACGGTTCAGCGTCGGGTTGTCGACGGCAAAGCCGCCGAGCAGCAGCTGCTGGATCCAGTCGCCGACCAGCGGAATGGCGCTGAAGAAGCCGGTGATGACGGTGGCGCCCCAGAAGCTCATCTGGCCCCATGGCAGCACGTAGCCCATGAAGCCGGTCGCCATCATCAGGAGATAGATGATGCAGCCGAGGATCCACAGCAGTTCGCGCGGCGCCTTGTAGGAGCCGTAATAGAGGCCACGGAAGATGTGGATGTAGACGGCGACGAAGAAGAACGAGGCGCCGTTCGAATGCATGTAGCGCAGCAGCCAGCCCGAATTCACGTCGCGCATGATCTTCTCGACCGAGCCGAAGGCCAGATTGGTGTCGGCCGTGTAATGCATGGCCAGCACGATGCCGGTCAGGATCTGCGCCACCAGCATGATCGACAGGATGCCGCCAAAGGTCCATGCATAGTTGAGGTTGCGCGGCACCGGATAGGCAACGAAGCTGTCATAGACCAGCCGCGGCAGCGGCATGCGGGCGTCGAACCAGCGTCCGAGACCGGTTTTGGGCGTATAGGTCGAGTGTCCCTCGCTCATCGAAATATCCCCCTGCCTCAACCGATAAGGATCTTGGTATCGGAAATGAACTTGAATACCGGAACCGCCATGTTCTCCGGCGCCGGGCCTTTGCGGATGCGGCCGGCGGTGTCGTATTGCGAACCGTGGCACGGGCAGAACCAGCCGCCGAAATCGCCTTCCTGGCCAAGCGGAATGCAGCCGAGATGCGTGCAGACCTGAACCATCACCATCCAGGCTTCCTTGCCGGGCGTGGTGCGATTGGCGTCGGTCGCCGGTGCGTCGGCCGGGAGATTGGCGTTGCGGGCGATCGGATCCTTGAGATCGGCCAGCTTGACCGCCTCGCCGTCCTTCATTTCCTGTTCGGTGCGGTTGCGGACCACGACCGGCTTGCCGCGCCATTTGACGATCAGCGACATGCCCGGCGTCAGCGAGGCGACGTCGACTTCGACCGAGGCGAGCGCCAGCGTCGAGGCGTCAGGGCGCATCTGGTCGATGAACGGCCACGCGAAAGCACCCGCGCCGACCACTGCGGCCATGCCGGTGGCGACGTAGAGAAAATCACGACGGTTGGGATCCTGGGTGTCGGTTGCGCTCACGGGTGCCTGATCCTTTCGCCTCTTCCGTGCCGGTGGTTGAGCCTTGTTCCCCGCTCAATTACGCCAACCCGACAGCGCATGGCGAACAGGCTTGCGAATTCCTCCGGCATTTGGACTTCGGTTTATGCGTGAAGCCCGTTTTTGTCCAGACGGGTGAAGGCACAAGGGCAGATTGTCGCGGGGACAAAATCCGCCGCCGGTCAACACGACGCCGGATAGCCGCCAACCATCACTAAACAACCGGGAAACAACCGCAAATCCGACGCCCTTGTTCGGCTCGACACAAGGCCCCAGCCGGGTCTATCCTTGTCATCATGGCACACGTCATAGACCGCGACACCTGGGCCGTTCGCTCGGACCATTGGAAGGGCGAGTTGCAATGTGGCGCCTACGGCTCCAACTCCTGCCTGATCTTCAACTATCTGCCTGATGTCGGCGGCGGCCCGCGCCTGCACACACATCCCTACGCGGAGATCTTCATCATCCGCCAGGGCACCGGCCTGTTCACTGTCGGCGACCAGGAAATCGAGGCATCCGCCGGCCAGATCCTGATCGTGCCACCCAATACGCCGCACAAATTCACCAATCTCGGCCCAGGCCCACTGGAAACGACCGACATCCACGAGAACGGCAGCTTCATCACCGAATGGCTGGAGTGATCCCTATTTCGCGCCGAGCCTGGCCAGCACCGCTTTCGGGATGTTGTATTCACGAATGACGGCATCGTGCTTGCGCAAGCCGCACAGCTCGCGCTGGATGAAATAGCCATGCACCGCCTCGGCGGCATCCTTGAGCAGAAGGGGGCGCAGTTGCTCGTCGGCATTGTCGCGCAGCCTGGCCAGCGTTTCCTCTACCCGCTGGCCGGCGCGGCCGAGTGCTGCCGCCTTTTCCGCCAATATTTCATGGCCGAGCGCGTCGAAGGCGGCTTCGGCGGCCGAGGCGCCGGCAAGATGAGATGGCGGACGCAAGGACATTTCAGCCTCCTTTCCCGAAAACCATGCGGTGTGTGACGAACTCTTCGCCTGCTACGCGCTGAAAGCCAAGCCGTTCATAGAAACCGAAGGCTTCTTGCGGCGCGCGGGTGTTCAGCATGGCGAAATGGTGACGTGCCCTGTCGACAACGGTTTCGACCAGCATCCGGCCAAGGCCGGCGCGACGGTGGCGCGCGCTCACAAACAGGTGCCGGACCCGGCCGTGGCCCCTGCCCTCGAAATAGGGATCGATGTTCAACCCGCACACGCCGGCGAGTTCCCTTCCATACCATGCTCCGTACAGCGCCTCCCCCCGTTTCAGGAACTTGTTGCGGCCACTTGCCCAGCCATCCGCAAGGCGTACCAGCATCCAGTAGCCTTCCAGCCGGCTCTCTTCCTTCAGCGTGTCGAAGGCCGGCATGGTCGGCCGGAGCCGCTTGAGCACGTAGCCGACCTCTGGGATGGCGCCTGTCGATCCACCCATGGAGCTACTCCGCCGGGCGCGTCTCTTCGAGCACGCTGTCCTCGTGATAGAGAAAACCGCCGGACTGCCGCTTCCACAGCCGCGCATAGAGCCCGTCGAGCGCCACCAATTGGTCATGCGTGCCTTGCTCGACAATGCGGCCGCCGTCGAGCACCACCAGACGATCGAGTGCTGCGATCGTCGACAGCCGGTGGGCGATGGCGATGACCGTCTTGTTTTCCATCAGCCGCGTCAGATTCTCCTGGATCGCCGCCTCGATGTCGGAATCGAGTGCCGAGGTCGCCTCATCGAGAATCAGGATCGGCGCATCCTTGAGGAAGACGCGGGCGATCGCCACGCGCTGGCGCTGGCCTCCCGACAGCTTGACGCCGCGCTCGCCGACAAACGCCTCGTAGCCGGCGCGGTCCCTGTTGTCGCGCAAGGTCAGGATGAACTCGTGCGCCTCGGCCTTTTTCGCCGCCGCGATCACCTCCGCATCGGTCGCGTCAGGCATGCCGAGCTTGATGTTGTCGCGCAGCGAACGGTGGAACAGCGCCGTGTCCTGGCTGACGACGCCGATATTGGCGCGCAGCGAATTCTGCGTAACTTTGGCGACATCCTGGCCATCGATGGTGATCGACCCGCTCTCGAGATCGTAGAGGCGCAGGATCAGATTGGCGAGGGTCGTCTTGCCGGCGCCGGACGGTCCGACCAGCCCGACCTTCTCGCCTGGCCTGACGACAAGGTCGATGCCGTTCAGCACGCCGAAACCTTTGCCGTAGTGGAACTCGACGTTCTTCACCGCGATACGGCCGCCTGCCACGACGAGTTCCTTGGCGCCGGGCGCATCGGTGAGGCCGAGCGGCTGCGAAATCAGCGCCTTGGAGTTCTCCAGCACGCCGAGGTTTCGCAAGATGCTGTTGAGCTGCATCATCAGCCGGCCGAGCAGCATGTTGAGCCGCAGCACCAGCGACAGGGTGAAGGCGACCGCGCCGACGGTGATCGAGCCCTCGACCCAGAGATAGACGGCAAAGCAGCCGATCGCCGTGATCATGATGCCCGACAGCGTCGTCAGCGCCATGCGCACGCCGGTCAGCCGGCGGGTGAACGGGCGCAATGCGTCGAGATAGATGTCGAAACCGTTCCTGATGTAGCGGTCGTCGCCATCGGCCGAGAACAGTTTCAGCGTCTGCACGTTGGAATAGGAATCGACGATGCGGCCGGTGATCATCGAGCCGGCCTCGGCTGTTTCCTCGGCATGCTTGCGGATTGCCGGCAAATAGAGCTTGGCCAGCCAGCCGAAGGCGGAAATCCAGATCACCACCAGAACCGCCAGCCTGAGATCGAGGCCTGCGACCAGCGCCAGCGTCGTCACCGTGTAGACGATCATAAACCAGACGACCTCGATGAAGCTTTCCATCAAGTCGCCGGTCGCCTGGCCCGCCTGCCAGACCTTTGTCGCGATGCGGCCGGCGAAATCGTTCTGGAAAAAGGCGTAGGACTGGCGCGAGACATGCCGGTGCGCCTGCCAGCGCACCAGATTGTAGAAGCCCGGCGTGATCGTCTGTTCGTCGACCAGCGCCGACAGGCCGACGACGACGGTGCGGATGACCAGCACCACCACGGCCATGAAAACCAGTTCAGGGCCGGCGGCGGCCCACAGTGCGTGCCAGCTGCGCTCGGCGGGAAGCTGGTCGAGAATATCGACCAGCCGCCCGACGAAGTAGAACAGGCCGGCCTCGACCAGCGGCGCGATGCCGCCGATGACCAGCATGGCGAAGAAGGCGAACTTCGCCTGGCCGACATAGTGCCAGAGAAAGCCGCCGACACTGATCGGTGGCCGAAGATTCGCCGGCTCCCTGAACGGATAGACCCAGTTCTCGAACCAGCGATAGACGGCTGTCATCATGCGGCGGCCATCATTCTGCGGCTTGCCTCTTTGCAAGTGCGTCGTTGGCGGCGTCGGCGGGACCGTCCTCAAGCAGGAACCCGCCCGACTGGCGCTGCCAGAGCTGCGCGTAGAGCCCGCCCTTGGCGACGAGTTCTTCGTGCGAACCTTCCTCGATGACACGGCCCTTGTCCATCACCACCAGCCTGTCCATCGCCGCGATGGTCGACAGCCGGTGCGCGATGGCGATGACGGTCTTGCCTTGCATGAGCTTGTAGAGATTCTCCTGGATCGCCGCCTCGGCTTCGGAATCAAGCGCCGAGGTCGCTTCGTCAAGGATAAGTATAGGTGCGTCCTTCAACATAACGCGAGCAATGGCGACGCGTTGCCGCTGGCCACCGGACAATTTGACGCCGCGGTCACCGACATGGGCGTCGAAGCCCTTGCGGCCGCTGGCATCCGAAAGCCCCGATATGAAGTCCAGCGCCTCGGCGCGCCGCGCCGCCTCGACAAGCATCTCGTCGGTTGCATCGGGCCGGCCATAAAGGATGTTCTCGCGCACCGAACGATGCAGCAGCGAGGTGTCCTGCGTGACCATGCCGATCTGCGCACGAAGCGAATCCTGCTTCACAGCGGCGATTTCCTGGCCATCGACCAATATCTGCCCGGCTTCGAGGTCGTAGAAGCGCAGCAACAGGTTGACCAGCGTGGACTTGCCGGCGCCGGAACGGCCGACGATGCCGACCTTCTCGCCCGGCTTCACCGCCAGCGACAGGCCCTCGATCACACCCTTCTGCTTGCCGTAGTGGAAGCGAATGTCCTCGAAGCGGATCTCACCCCTGGAGACGCTGATCTCCTTCGCGTCCGGCCGGTCCTCGACAAGGCGCGGCAGCGAGATCGAGGCGATACCGTCCTGCACCGTGCCGATGTTCTCGAACAGGCCCGACATTTCCCACATGATCCATTGCGACATGCCCCACAACCTGAGCACAAGGCCGATGACCACGGCGACCGCGCCGATCGTCACTGCTTGCCCCAGCCACAGCCACAGCGCCATCGCGGTCACCGAGAACAAGAGCAGCGCGTTCAGTATGTAGAGCGAGCCGAAAAGCACTGTCACCAGGCGCATCGACCGGTAGACCGTTTCGAGAAAGCCGGACATACCGTCTTTGGCGAATGACGCTTCGCGGCGTGCATGGCTGAACAGCTTGACCGTCTGGATGTTGGAGTAGCTGTCGACGACCCGGCCCGTCATGATCGAGCGCGCATTGGCCTGTTCCTCGCCGACCTTGCCCAGCCGGGGAATGAAAAACCGCAGCAAAAGGATATAGCCGACCAGCCAGACGCCGAGCGGCGCGGCCAGCCGCCAGTCGGCCGAGCCGACGATGAGCAGCATGCCGAGGAAGTAGACGATAACGTAATTCAGGACGTCGATCACCTTGATGACGCATTCGCGCACGGCGAGAGCCGTCTGCATCAGCTTGGTCGCGATGCGGCCGGCGAACTCGTCCTGGTAGAAACTCATCGACTGCTTGAGCAGATAGCGGTGCACCTGCCAGCGGATGCGCATGGGATAGTTGCCCATCAGCGTTTGCTGGTTGAGGAGCGAATGCAGCCATACCGTGCCCGGCAGTGCGAACAGCACGATGAAGGCCATGCCGGCAAGCTTCCAGGCTTCCGTCTGCAGGAAGGTTTCGCGATTCTGCCCCGACAGCCAGTCGACGATGCGGCCGAGGAAGCCGAACATCCACACTTCCGCGATCGCGATGGCCGTCACCAGCACTGCGTCGAAAAGGATATAGGGCCAGGCGCCGCGCGTATAATGCACGCAGAAGGCAACCAGCGTCTTGGGCGGCTCGACCGGTTCCGCCGCGGGGAACGGATCGAGCCTTTTTTCAAACCAGCTAAACAACAACATAGGTCATGCCTGTGAAATGTGTTTGCCGCTTACGCGGCACGTGAGCGTACGAAGTCCCCGGAACCCATGGCGTCGAGTGCCGACGGTCCGGAATCACCCGGACCGTCGGCAATGCTTCGCGCAATATAGGGGCTCGCGGGCTTTTCGCCGACAGCTGCGCCAGACGATCCTGACGACACGGTGCCGCCAGCCCGGTTTTTCGCGCCAGGCCGGATCAGCCGGATGATCCGGCGCACCAGCGACGGCCGCCCGGGATCGGGAACCGCGCGCGAAAAATCGACATCCGGCAGCATGCCGCGATGCGGCCGGCGGCGAACCTCGGCGTGAACCGCCGACGAATAGGTGTCGCCGATCAGCAGCGCCCAGGTCGGCAGTCGGTGGATATGCAGGCTCCTCGAGCCCGGTATTCTGTAGGGATCGAACATCGGTCCGTCCTCCGTGTGAAAATCGAGATAAAAAGGCGAAGCAATATCGTCCGCCGGCATTCGCCAGGAGGCACGCATTGCATCGGTCCGGACATGACGAGTGTCGGTCCGGACAGCTTCAGTTGGGGCGTTCAGCCCTTTTGACTTTTTGAAAAACATCGCAGGATTCCTTCGAGTGCCGAAAAATCGTTTCGGCGGGAATCGGTGCGATCAAGTCTTAGAGAGTCAGGAGAATCGTCGTACCGAAACCGCCGGCAGGCAGGTAAGCCCACGAGAGGGGCGCTGGATGTGCATGGTCATCATGAATTACCCCTCCATCAGTTCGGGTTGACAATGCTGGTTGTATACCCGACTTCGCAGAAAATGGCCACCCGCAGGTCCAGCAATTTCCAAAACCGCCAAGCCGCTGTGGCCGATCCGCCACTTATTAGAAGGACGCGGAAATGAACCGTCGTCTCCGCATCGCGCTCTACCAGCCTGACATTGCCGGCAACACCGGAACAATCCTGCGCTTCGCCGCGTGCCTCGGACTTGGCGTCGACATCATCGAACCGGCCGGATTTCCGCTCTCCGACAAGGCGCTCAAGCGAGCCGGCATGGACTACCTCGAAATGGCTGCCCTGACCCGGCACGTCGACTGGCACGCCTTCGAGGAATGGCGCAAGGCTGATTCGCACCGGCTGGTGCTGCTGTCGACCAAAGCCACGACGGCCTACACCAGCTTCAGCTTCGCGGACGGTGACGTCCTCCTGTTCGGCCGCGAATCCGCAGGCGTGCCGGATCCTGTCCATCAGGCGGCGGATGCGCGCCTGACCATCCCCATGCAGGGTACGGCGCGCAGCATCAACGTGGCGCTCTCCGTCGCCATGGTGGTGGGCGAAGCCATCCGGCAACTCGGATAACGGCACTCCGTCTCCCGACATCTTGACCCAGGCGCACATCGCCTTCTCCTTCGTTTGCACATCCAGGGTTTCTTCGCTACAAGCTCAACTTAACTTGAGGTCAAGCAGAAAAATCGGGACGGAAAATCAGACATGGCGCCTGTAACGGAATTAACGGTTGGCCAGGTGGCCATGCGCAGCGGGGTGGCGGTGTCGGCGCTGCATTTCTACGAGGCCCGCGGCTTGATCCGCAGCCACCGCACGTCGGGCAACCAGCGCCGCTACGGCCGCGACGTGCTGCGGCGCGTGGCGATCATCAAGGTTGCACAGGAGGTCGGCATCTCGCTGGCCGAAATCGGTGCCGCACTTGAATCACTGCCCGAAAGCCGCACGCCGACGCGCGACGACTGGAACCTTTTGTCGACCGCCTGGCGCGACGGGCTCGATCACAAGATCGCCCAGTTGAAGAAACTGCGCGACGGGCTGACCGACTGCATCGGCTGCGGCTGCATGTCGATCGACAAATGCCCGCTGCGCAACAAGGGTGACCGGCTGGCACGCGAGGGAACGGGGGCAAGGAGGCTGGTCGCTCTTCCTTCTCCCCGTTCACGGGGAGAAGGTGCCTGAACGCAGTGAAGGCGGATGAGGGGCGGCGCCAGCATCACCTGCCTACCGGCACCCTCTCCCCGTAAACGGGGCGACGAAATCCTAGTCGGCCGCAGGCAACCGCCTGATGGTGAACTCGATCAGGTCGCCCGGCCGCTCGAACCAGCTTTCGATCTCGGTCCAGTAGGCCTGCTTGGGAAAGCGCTCGAACCATTCCTTGGCCTTGAGCCGGGCATCGGAGCGTGGCAGCACGAAGGTCTCGCGCAGGAAACCGTCGCGCGGCATACGCACGCGCTCGGCACGGCTTTGGTCGAGCCTTTTCTTTAGGCCATCCAGCGGCGGTCTTGCCGGGGTGCGCACGAAACAACTCCTTGCACCGTAATGACACTTGACCCTGTCACCTAAGAGATTAGGGATCGCGCCGGCAAAAGACGAGTCATTTGTGGGACTCGCCGCCCCAACCGGAGACGGCATTTGGAACGACCAGAAATACCGGCGGGCCTGCCCGCCGACATCGAACAGAAGAAGATGAAGGCGCGCCTCTGGTTCGAGGCGCTGCGCGAACGCATCTGCGCCACCTTCGAGCAGATCGAGCAGGATCTTGGCGGGCCGCTGGCCTCGTGGTCGCCCGGCCGCTTCGAAAAGACGCCATGGGAACGTGACGAGGGGCGCGGCGGCGGCGGCACCATGTCGATGATGCACGGTCGCGTCTTCGAAAAGGTCGGCGTCCACACATCGACCGTCCATGGCGAGTTCTCACCCGAATTCAGGAAGCAGATGCCCGGTGCCGAGGAAGACCCGCGCTTCTGGGCATCCGGCATTTCGCTGATCGCGCACCCATGGAATCCCAACGTTCCGGCCGTGCACATGAACACGCGCATGGTGGTCACATCCAGCCAATGGTTCGGCGGCGGTGCCGATCTGACACCGGTGCTCGATCGCCGCCGCACCCAGGACGACCCCGACACGGTCGCCTTCCACCGCGCCATGCAATTCGCTTGCGAGAAGAATGTCGCGGTGGCCGATTACCCAAAATTCAAGGCCTGGTGCGACGAGTACTTCTATCTGTCGCACCGCAACGAGCTGCGCGGCACCGGTGGCATCTTCTTCGACTGGCTGCATTCGGGTGAGGACAAGGGCGGCTGGAATGCCGATTTCAACTTCGTCCAGGATGTCGGCCGCGCTTTTCTCGTCGTCTACGGCCACCTTGTGCGCGCCAACTTCAACGAGAACTGGACCGATGGCGACCGTGACGAACAGCTCATCCGCCGCGGCCGCTACGTCGAATTCAATCTGCTTCACGATCGCGGCACCATATTCGGACTGAAGACCGGCGGCAATGTCGCCGCCATCCTCTCCAGCCTGCCGCCCGAGGTCCGCTGGCCGTAACAAAATGGTGAGCCCGGCGTGAGCCGCATTGATGTCCCATTCGCTCGAAATGGGCATGGAATGTGGCACACGGTGCGGCGAAAAATTTCTTTTTCGTCTAATAGGCTCTTGAAAAGACTGGTCTATTTGTGGCGCGGGGTCGGGAAGCGCCGGCGGTTCGCCTGCGCGCAATTTCAGGAAAGTGCGAAACGGCTTTCCGACCGGAATTGCGTCAAGACAAAGCGAGCCGCGACCCGACGCGACCGGACGGCCCAAGACGACGCGGGACATCTTCGTCAAAAAGATACCCGCCTTTCCAGGAGTACTTCGCAATGCGCAAGATCATTGTTTCGGCGGCCGCCGCTGCCCTTCTCGCTTCCGGTTCGGTGGCGTTCGCCGCCGTCAAGCACACCACCGGGACGATCAAGACCTTTGACACGACGGCCATGAGCCTGGTCCTCGACGATGGATCGTCTTTTACGCTTCCCAAGACCTTCAAGGATCCTGGCCTGCAGGTCGGTGAAAAGGTCCGTGTCTCATGGGACATGAGCGGCAAGAAAAAGATTGCCGAGGCTGTCAAGATCGCCAAGTGAAGGCCTGCCCGCCAAAACGGGACGAGACGATGTCTGGCCCTGTTTCGGGGTAGTGTTTAGAGGGCGGAGCGATGCTGCTCCGCCCTTTTGCCGTTGACGGCAACCAATACCACCCCATCTGTGTTATGCTTCTCACCCGTTCGCGGTCCGCGGTTTCAACCCTGGAACCGGACATGAGCCAAAAAAAGTGCCGGAGCCTCGACCAGGCTCCACGGAGGAAAAGGAGAAATCTCATGAAGGAATTTCACTGCGGGTCGCTCGTGCCCGGCTGTGACTGGCACACACGTGCCGACGAGGAAGCCGAGGTCATGCGCCGTGCCGTCGAGCACATGCGCGAGACACATGGCGAGACGGTCATCCGCGAGACGATGATCGAGGCGATCCGTTCGCGCATCGAAAAGACCCGCGACGCGGCCTGATCTACCCGGCCTGCAAGGCTTCGGCGGCGCGCTTGAGGAGCGCGTCGCGATCAGGGGCAAACCCGGCTTCGACCCATTCCGCTTCGAGATTCCTCAGGATTTCGCCGAGTTTCGGGCCTGGAGTTGCGCCGAGCACCGTCAGATCGGCACCTTTCAGCGGAAACAACGGCTTTTCCCATTTGGTGGCGAAGCCAAGCAGGCGCGAAAAGCCACCGGCTTCGAGCAGCGCCTCATTGTCCTCGACGGCGCGCATCCTGGCTGCCGCAAGCGACAGCCGCAGACGGTCGACAAACCCCTGCCGGTCGCCGCGATAGAGCCTTTTTGCCAGTTCGCCCTCGGTCGTCTTCGGCTCGACGGCGGTGGCGAGCGCCCAGTGGCGCAGGCGATCCGCTTCGGCGGTCGAGAGTTTGAGCCGCTCGGCGAGCGACTTCATGCGAGCGGCATCGGGCGGCACGATCGCTTCCAGTCTGAGCAGCGGGTCGGGTGCCCAGCCCAGATCCTTGCCGGCCTTGGCCAACCCATGGATGGCATCGATACCCCATTTCTCGCTTTCCGGCAGCGCCGCGGTCAAGACACCTGCCTGCCGCATCCAAAGCAGCGCCCGTGACGGATCGGGCGCCGACAAAAGTTTCTTCAGTTCCGACCAGATGCGCTCGGACGAAAGCTGGGCCAGCCCTTCCTTCAGACGGGCGCAGGCTTTCAGCCCCTCGGCGTCCGGCCGTCCGTCGCCGTACCAGGCGAAGAAGCGGAAGAAGCGCAGGATGCGCAGGTAGTCTTCGCGAATGCGCGCTTCCGGGTCGCCGATGAATCGCAGCCGGCGCGCCTCGATGTCGGCAATGCCGCCGACCAGGTCGACCACCTTGCCATCGGCCTCGGCATAGAGCGCGTTGATGGTGAAGTCGCGCCGCTCGGCATCGAGCTTCCAGTCGCGCCCGAACGACACTTTCGCGCGCCGCCCGTCGGTTTCGATATCGGCGCGCAAGGTGGTGATTTCATAGGGCTTTCCGCCGGCAACCACGGTGATTGTCCCATGCTCGATGCCGGTTGGCACCGCCTTGAACCTTTCCGCTTCGGCGCGGCGGAGAGTTTCCTCCGGCAAGCAGGTGGTGGCGATGTCGATGTCGGCGACCGGCTGGTCCATCAGCGTGTTGCGCACCGCGCCGCCGGCGACTCGCGCCTCTTCACCGCCTTCGGCCAGTGCGAACAACAGGCGCTGCAGATGCTTGTCGGTGAGCCAATCGGCCCTGCCCGCGATCGAGACACTCACGCATAGAGCCTTTCATAGAGAGTACGAAGGATGCCGGCGGTGACGCCCCAGATGCGCCGGTCGCCGTAAGGCATGTCGTAGAAGAACCATTCGAGATCGTTCCACATACGGCTGTCGCGCTTGTGGTTGGCCGGGTCCATCAGGAAGCGCAGCGGCACTTCGAAAGCGGCATCGACCTCGTCTGCGTTGAGCGTCAGTTGGAAACCGGGCCGCACGATGCCAAGCACCGGGGCGATGCGGTAGCCGCTGCCGGCGACATAGTCGGGCATGCGGCCGATGATCTCGATGCGATCTCGGCCAAGCCCGATCTCCTCGAAGGTCTCGCGCAGCGCCGCCGCCTCAGGGCTCGGATCGGTCGGATCGATAGTGCCGCCGGGAAAGGCCACCTGCCCCGAATGGCTGCGCAGCTTTTCGGCCCGTTTGGTCAGAAGAACCGTCGCATCGCCCTCATGATCGACCACCGGGATCAGCACCGCGGCATTGCGCAGCGCCTTGCCCTGGTTGAGGCGCGGATGGCCGGGGTTGAAGCGATGGTCGCCATAGTCGTCGTCGCCTGCATGCGCATCGGGCTGCACGGCAAAGCGCGCGCGAAAATCCGCGGATGAAAACGGCGCCGGCGTCACCTGGTCCATCACGCGCTCAGCCGCTTCAACTGGTCCGCCGGCATGATCGGGAACACGGCGCCCTTGGAGCGCACCGCGAACATCGTCTCGCCGCCGATTTCGATCTCCTCGCCATGCCCGACCAGTTCATACATCACCGGCCGCGCCACCAGCGCCTCCAGACGGCCACGCACCAGCACATAGGGCTTCAACCCGCCGGTCTCGTTCTCATCGACAAACCGCAGCGGCCGTTCCGGCCCGGCTTCGACCACGTCGCCGACATTGGTGCGGAAGGTGATTGTCTGCGCCTCGCCGCTGCCCGAAACGTCCATTTCGACGGCGATGAACGGCGCATCGGCGACGCGGATGCCGACCTTTTCTACCGGTGTCACCAGATAGGTCCTGCCATCGGCGTCCTTGCGCAGCACCGAGGAGAAAAGCTGCACCAGCGGCATGCGCCCGATCGGCGTGCCCAGATAGAACCAGGTGCCGTCGGCCTTGATCTCCATGTCCAGATCGCCGCAGAAGTCGGGATTCCAGCGTTCGACAGGTGCCGCGCCCTTGCCGGCACGGGCGGCGCGCGAGATCAGCGCCTCGAGACCACGCGCCTCGGTGGCATCAGTCAGGCTTTCTTCACGATGTCCCAAGGGTCCCGTCATGGTCACGAAATAGTCACTGTTGTTCCGCTTGTCAGCCTAAGTCTGTGATTTAAGTTTCGATGTAGGCGCCACGCGAGGCCGAATCGCGGCAACTTATGGTATGGTGCAGCCGTTGTTCCAGCCATGGTATTCCAACCACAAGGATCGATGCGGCATGAGCGTGATGGTCAAGGAAAGCCCGATCAGCGAAAAGGACATGATCGCCGAGGCCGAGAAGGCGCTTGCCGACATCTCCCGGATCCGCGACGGGGTCGGCCGGGTCATCTTCGGACAGGAAAGCGTCGTCGAGCGCACGCTGGTGGCGCTGCTGGCCGGTGGCCATGCGCTTTTGGTCGGCGTGCCGGGTCTCGCCAAAACCAAGCTGGTCGAAACACTTGGCATCGTGCTCGGCCTCGATTCGCGTCGCATCCAGTTCACGCCGGATCTGATGCCGTCCGATATCCTCGGCTCCGAAGTGATGGAGCAGGACGAGACCGGAAAACGCTCCTTCCGCTTCATCTCCGGGCCGATCTTCGCCCAGCTGCTGATGGCCGACGAGATCAACCGCGCGTCGCCGCGCACTCAGTCGGCGCTGCTGCAGGCCATGCAGGAATACCACGTCACCATTGCCGGCGCCCGCCATGACCTGCCGGCGCCCTTCCACGTGCTGGCAACCCAGAACCCGCTGGAGCAGGAGGGCACCTATCCGCTGCCCGAGGCACAGCTTGACCGCTTCCTGATGCAGGTGGACATCCTCTATCCCGAAATCGAGGCGGAGCGCCGCATCCTTCTGGAAACCACCGGCATCGAGGACGCGAAAGCGCAAAACGTGCTGCAGCCGGTGCGGCTGAAGGAGATCCAGACGCTGATCCGCCGCATGCCGGTGCCTGAAAGCGTCGTCGAGGCGATCCTGACGCTGGTGCGCTCGGCGCGTCCCGGCCAAGGCAATGCCGAGACCGATAAGAACGTCGCCTGGGGTCCCGGCCCGCGCGCCAGCCAGGCGCTGATGCTGTGCACAAGGGCGCGCGCGCTTTACGACGGACGGCTGGCGCCCTCGGTCGACGACGTCCGTGCGCTGGCCGAGCCGGTGCTGCAGCATCGCATGGCGCTGACCTTCGCCGCCCGCGCCGAAGGCACCAGCGTGCGTGACGTGGTGGCGAAACTCGTGAAAGGGATTTGATGCCGCGCATCGGCGAGGTCCAGGCTCCGGCAGCGACGCGCGACGCGCTCGCCCGTGGCCGGTTGCGGGCCTCGCTTGTGCCAGACCTGCTGGTCGAGGCGCGCCGTATCGTCAACACCGTGATCGCCGGCTGGCACGGCCGCCGCAAGCGCGGCATCGGCGAGAATTTCTGGCAGTTCCGGCCCTATGTCGAGGGCGATTCCTCGCGCATCGACTGGCGCCGCTCGGCCCGCGACGACCACACCTATGTGCGCGACCGCGAATGGGAAGCCGCCCATACCGTCTGGCTGTGGGCCGACCCCTCGCCGTCGATGCTCTACAAATCGACAGGCGCCAGCGTTTCCAAGCAATCGCGCGCGCTGGTGCTGGCGCTGGCCATGGCCGAGCTGTTGTCGCGCAGCGGCGAACGCATCGCCTGGCCGGGCCTCACCGACCCGTTCACCGCCCGCAACGGCGCCGAACGAATTGCCGCCCAGTTGATGCATGCCGGCGAGCTGCCGGCAAAACCCGACCTGTCCGACATCAGGCGCTTCTGCGACATCGTCATCGTCAGCGACTTCCTCGATCCCGTCGAGGAGACGATGGCCTGGCTCGACGTGCTGGCCCGCCACGGCGTGCGCGCCCACCTGATCGAGGTCGCCGACCCGGCCGAGGAGACCTTCCCCTATGCCGGCCGCACCGAATTCACCGATCCCGAGACCGGCGACAAGCTGACCGCCGGCCGCGCCGAAATGCTGGGTGATGAGTATCGCCTGCTCTACACCGCCCGCCGCCACGAACTGGCCGCCTGGTGCAAGCGGCTTGGCTGGAGCTTTACCGTCAACCACACCGATCGGCTCGCCTCCGACGCGCTGGTGCGACTGCACATGGCGATGACCACTGATGGCCCCTCGGTCAGGCCGACCGCTGGCGGTCGTGCAGGCATCGCTGGTGGCGATCGGCCAGGAAAGGCTGTCGCATGAGTTGGCTGCCGCTCTCCTTTGGCGCCCCCATGGTGCTGTGGGGCCTGCTGGCACTGCCGGTGATCTGGTGGCTGCTCAGGCTGACGCCGCCCAAGCCGCAGACCGAGATCTTCCCGCCGCTGAAGATCCTGGCGCGCGTACTGAAGCGCGAGGAGACGCCGCAGCAGAGTCCGTGGTGGCTGACGCTGCTCAGGCTCTTGATGGCGGCCCTCATCGTCGCGGCATTGGCCGACCCGGTCTTCAATCCGCGTGAAAAGCTGCCGGCCGAAGGAGCCGCCCTTGCCCTGCTCATCGACAATGACTGGGCAAGTGCCGCCGACTGGGGCAAACGCGTCGCCACCGCCGAGCGGCTGATCAACGACGCCGGCTCCAACGGCGTGCCGGTCGTCATCGCCTTCACCGCCGAAAAAGCCAATGCCGAGATCGGCCCGTTCGATGCCGCCACCGCCCTTGACCGGCTGCGCGCCGCCAAGCCGCGGCCGATCCCGACCGACCGGCCCGCCGTCTATGCCCGCATCGCCGGCGTGCTGGAGACCTTGCCCGGGGCCAGTGTCGCCGTGCTTGCCGACGGCCTGGCGGCAAAAGGCGATGAAGCCGCCTTCAACACGCTTTTGTCGAAAAATGCCGCCCGTGTCGTCTGGGCAACCGCCGACAGGCTGTCGCTGACGGGCCTGACCGCCGCCGACAACCAGGTCGACGGCTTTGCGCTGACCGCCATCCGCGCGCCGGGCGACCCTGCCCCGGCGCAGGTCACCGCCGGCGCCTTCGACGACAAGGGCCGCCGCATCGCCGATGCGACGCTGACCTTTTCGCCTGGCGAAACCACCGCCACCGGCACCATGGCGGTGCCGTTCGAATTGCGCAACGACTTCGCTTCGATCGCGCTCGACGGCGAGCGGCAGGCCGGTGCGGTGCGCGTCCTCGACGAAAGCTCCAAGCGCCGCCGCGTCGGGCTGCTGTCGCAGGCCGAGGCCGACCAGGCGCAGCCGCTTTTGTCGCCACTCTACTACATCAGGCGGGCGCTGCAGCCCTTCGCCGATCTGGTCGAACCCTCCAGCGCCGACCTCGCCGACGCCATCCCGCAGATCCTCGACCAGAAGCCCGCGATGATTGTCATGGCCGATATCGGCACCATTCCCGGACAGGTCCGGCAGAGACTTGTCGATTGGGTCGACAATGGCGGCACGCTGGTGCGTTTCGCCGGTTCGCGGCTGGCCACGGCGGGCGATGACGACGATTTGCTGCCGGTCCGCCTGCGCACCGGCGAGCGTTCGCTCGGCGGCGCGCTGTCATGGACGTCGCCGCAGCCTGTCACCGAATTCCCCAAGGCCGGCCCGTTCGCCGATCTGGCGCCGCCGACCGAGGTCACTGTCAGCAGACAGGTGCTGGCCGAGCCGACACCCGATATCGTCGAGCGCACCTGGGCGGCCCTTGCCGACGGCACGCCGCTGGTCACCGGACTGAAGAAAGGCAAGGGCACGCTGGTGCTGTTCCACGTCACCCCTGAGGCAACCTGGTCGAACCTGCCGATCTCCGGCAGCTTCGTCGAGATGCTGCGCCGCATCGTGCAGCTGTCGCGCAACCAGGGCGCGGCCATCGCCAATGCCGAAGCCGCCGCGGCGTCGCTGGCGCCCTATCGCATGATTGCAGCCGACGGCTCGCTGGTGCCGCCGACGCCGGATGCACGGCCGCTTGTACCGGGCGCCGGCGCGCTGCCGGTGACTTTTGAAAACCCGCCCGGCCTTTATGGTTCCGAGACGGGTGTGTTTGCCCATAATCTGCTTGAAGCCGACAGCACGCTGGCCCCGCTGGTGCGCCCGCAAATCACTGTTCCCGTCACCTCGATCCAGTATGCCTTTGACGAATCGCGCAATTTGAAGGGCGCGCTGGTCGCAGCCGCCCTGGTGCTGATGCTGCTCGATACGCTGGCAGTGTTCTGGATGGGCGGCCTGTTCTCACGCCGACCGCGCCGCGCCGGTGCCATGGCAACCACCGCCGCGGTCCTGATTGCGCTGGGTAGCTTGTTCGGTCATGCCGACCTTGCCCGCGCAGACGACGCCAAGCCGGGTGACGAAATTGCCATCGAGGCGATTTCGAAGACCCGCATCGCCTATGTGCTGACTGGCGTGCCGGGCGACGATTCGATCAGCCGTGCCGGGCTCGAGGGCCTGACCCGCTTCCTGGTCGAAAAGACGGCCCTTGAACCGGGCGCGCCAGCCGGCGTCGACATCTCGAAGGACGAGCTGTCGTTCTATCCCTTGATCTACTGGCCGATCGATCCGGCGGCCCCGATGCCGAGCCAGGCCGCCATCGCCCGCATAGACGCCTATATGCAGCAGGGCGGCACGGTGCTGTTCGACACCCGCGACCAGTTCGCCAACGGCATCGGCGCCGATTCGACCAGCCCGGCGACGGAGCGGCTGCGCGACATCCTCGGCAACCTCAACGTGCCGCCGCTGGAGCCGGTGCCGTCCGACCACGTGCTGACCAAATCCTTCTTCATCCTGCCCGAATTCCCCGGCCGCTTCGCCGGCAGCCCACTTTGGGTCGAGGCGTCGCTCGACGCCAGCAATGCCGAGAACCGGCCGGTGCGCACCGGCGACGGCGTCTCGCCTATCATGATCACCGCCAATGATTTTGCCGGCGCCTGGGCAGTCGACGAGAATGGCGATCCGCTGCTGCCGACCGTACCGGCGGACCCGATGCAGCGCGTCTACGCGCTGCGCGCCGGCGTCAACATCATGATGTACATGCTGACCGGCAACTACAAATCCGACCAGGTGCACGTGCCCATACTGCTCGAACGGCTGGGGCAGTAAGATGAGTTTGTTTGGTGCCCTCCGGTCGCGGATAAACCCTCCCCAAAAAGAGGAGGGTAAGGAATGAACTGGTCGATTTCCTTCGAACCGCTGATCTCCTGGCCCCTGTTGGCCTTGGCGCTGGTGCCGCTGGCGCTGCTGGCGCTTGTCGGCCTGTGGTTTCGCCAGCGCGGCTCGGTCTTCCGCTTCATCGCCCTTTTGGCGCTCGCCGCCGCTTTGTTCAACCCGGTGTTCCTCAACGAGGAGCGCGAGCCGCTGAAAAGCGTTGTCGCCCTCGTCGTCGACCGCAGCCAGAGCCAGGATATCGGCGATCGCACCAAGCAGACCGACGAGGCGCTGGCCGGGCTGCAGCAGCGGCTTGGCCGCTTCAAGCAGTTCGACGTGCGGGTCGTCGAGGCCGGCAAATCCGAGGCCGCCGAAGAGCGCACCGAGACACGGCTGTTCGGCGCGCTTGAAGGCGCCTTCCGCGACGTGCCGCCGTCACGCATCGGCGGCGCGATCATGATCACCGATGGCGAGGTCCATGACGCGCCGCCGGGCGCGCCCGATTTCAACGCCCCGCTGCATGCGCTGATCACCGGCAACGACCACGAAAAGGACCGCCGCATCCGCTTCGAGAACGCGCCGCGCTTCGGCCTTGTTGGCAAGCCGCTCGACATGACCTACCGCGTCATCTCGACCGAAAACGAGACTGGCCCGGTCGATGTGCGCGTCTCGGTCAATGGCGAGCAGGTCGCCGTCGAGCACGCCACCGTTGGCCAGGCCATGCCGCTGCAGGTCACCATTCCGGGTGCCGGCCGCAACATCGTCGAACTCGCCATCGATCGCGAGCCGGGCGAACTGACCGACACCAACAACCGCGCCATCGCACTGATCGACGGCATTCGCGAGAACCTGCGTGTGCTGCTCGTCTCCGGCGAGCCGCATGCCGGCGAGCGCACCTGGCGCAACCTGCTGAAATCCGACGCCTCGGTCGATCTTGTCCATTTCACCATCCTGCGGCCGCCGGAAAAGCAGGATGGCACGCCGATCAACGAATTGTCGCTTATCGCCTTCCCGACCCGCGAACTGTTCGTCGAGAAGATCAAGGATTTCGACCTCATCATCTTCGACCGCTACCAGCATCGCGACGTGCTGCCGATCCTCTATTACGACTACATCTCCGAATATGTCGAAAAGGGCGGCGCGCTGCTGATCGCGGCCGGCCCCGAATATGCCGGCGAAAGCTCGATCGCGCGCACGCCGCTGATGGCCGCCCTGCCGGCGATGCCGACCGGCGAAGTTGTCGACAAGGCCTTCTATCCGCGCCTTACCGAACTCGGCCAGCGCCACCCGGTGACGCGTGGGCTCGATGGCTCGGCCACCGAGCCGCCGCACTGGAGCCGCTGGTTCCGCACCATAGGCGTGCAGAACCCGGAAGGCGAAGTGGTCATGAAGGGCGCCGACAACCGGCCGCTGCTGCTGCTCGACCGCAAGGGAGAAGGCCGCGTCGGCATGCTGCTGTCCGATCAGGGCTGGCTGTGGGCGCGCGGCTTCGAGGGCGGCGGCCCGCATGTCCAGCTTTATCGGCGCATCGCGCACTGGCTGATGAAGGAGCCGGAGCTCGAGGAGGAGCGGCTGACCGCCGATGGTCGTGGCATGGTGCTGGAAATCCGCCGCCAGACGATGGCCGACGATCCCGGCGCCGCGCAGATCATCACTCCGTCCGGCAAAACCTTGACGGTCAAGCTCGAAAAAGCCGAGCCCGGGGTCTTCCTCGGCAGCGTCGAGACCAGCGAGATCGGGCTCTACCAGGTCGCCAATGGCGACCTCACCGCGCTCGCCCATGTCGGGCCGGTCAACGCACCGGAATTCGCCGACGTCATTTCCACCGAAAACCGGTTGAAGGCGCCGGCGGAAGCCACCGGCGGCAGCGTGCGCCGGCTGGCGTCTTCCACAGCCCTTGGCAGCGACGTGACGCTGCCTTCCATCGTGCCGGTGCGCTCGGCTGGTGCCGCATCCGGCAGCGACTGGATCGGCCTGCGCACGACAGACGACAGCGTGCTCAAAGCCGTCTCGCGCGTGCCGCTGTTCGGCGGCTTCCTCGGCCTCGGCCTGCTGCTTCTGGCAATGGGTTCGATGTGGTACCGCGAGGGACGGTAGCGCGGCGCTCTTTTTCCTTCTCCCTTGTTGTGGGAGAAGGGAAAGCCCCCTGCTCTACTCCTCCGGCTCCGTCGTGAACATCAGCGGATAGCCCTTGGCCTTGCCGGCATCGGTGGCGCGCGTCGCCTTGGTCTCGGCGACATCCTTGGTGAACACGGCGACGACGCAGACGCCACGCCGATGCGCAGTGATCATCACCCGGTGCGCCTGGTCCTCGCTGAGTTTGAACTCGCCCTTCAGCACCGTCACCACGAATTCGCGCGGCGTGAAATCGTCGTTGATGAGGATGACCTTGTAGAGTTTTGGCCGTTCGACTTGCGGTTTGATCTGGGTACGCGGTTTTGTGGTGATTTCAGGCATCGGAACCGACAGTTTTGCGTAAGCGATGTGACCGCCATTCTGGCACCGGTGAAAACGGTCGTCCATTTTGATCGACGCGCGAAACCGGTGTCCGCCGACGCGGCCATTCACAATCATGTGGGAAGGTGTCGGTTGCCGTTCAACGGCCTTGGCGGCCGAACATGCGACGGCCGGGAATCTGCCGCACGGCCGCAGCGGGCGGTATATCGGACCGAAAACGGTTTCCGCCGGCATCCGCCCGGCGTTCCAGCCAGGTCGCGATCGGCCACGCGGCGACGCAGATCAACGTCGCGCCGGTCAGCACGACCAGCAGCCAGGTCTGTGCCGGCGTTATGTAGTCCCAGTTGGTGGAAATCGCCGGCGCGAACAGCGAAGGCTCGGTGCGTCCGCTGGCCGGATCGGGGACCGGGCTGGCGGTGAACAGGATAAGCACTCTGGCGAGGCCGGTGGCAACCAGACCGCCGATCACCATCGAGCGCAAAATGGACGAAAGCCGCTTCTTCATGCGGATTGTCCTACACGGCCGGCGTTGCAAACGGGTTAAGTGTCAGTCGAGGCGGAAGCTGCCGGTGCCAGACTTCGCCAAAGATCAGTTGAACCCATCGACCGCTTCATCGCCGATGTCAGGGCTTCAGCGGCTCGGACAGGAAGAAGGCCGCTCCAACCGAAACCAGCTGGAGCGGCCTTGGTCAACAGGCCGGCATTTTATGCCGGACCTTATCAGGTCTTCGGGGCGTCCTTCTTGACGGCCTTCTCAGCAGCCTTCTTGTGCTTCTTGACGGTCTTCTTGACGACCTTCTTCGGAGCAGCCTTGGCCGGAGCGGCAGTCGCCGGAGCGGTGGTCGTCGAAGCAGCCGGAGCAGCGGTCGTGGTGGCGGCGGCGTTGCCGAGAGCCGGCATCGCGAAAGCGAGAGCGACGGCGAGACCGGTTGCGGAGAGGATGGACTTTTTCATGGCTTCGTTTCCTTTTTATGCGGGTCAAGTTTCGGAGCGTTACTGAACCGGGTCGTTCGGCGTCACTCCAAGCAGCTTCAAAGCATTGGCGAGCATCCGGATGCCCTGTGCCTGTTTCTTGGCGGCGCAGTACCGGTTGCCCTTTCTCTGAAGTGCCTTTGCCGCGGTGACCTGCGTTGCCGTGGCATGGGTTTCGAGGGCTTCATCAAATTGGTGGCTGAGATTGGCGCACCGTTCGCTCCGGGTTGTGAGCGTCGCCTTTGCGTCCGATTGTCCGACAGCGGCAGTGACCAGGCAGAAGCCCAGCAACGCACCCAACAAACTGATCGACAACCTTGGCATCGGTTTATCCGTAAACCCGGAGACTAGCGTCGCAGCCGATGACCTGACCGCCACGAGATCAGTTATGCCTTTGAAATTTTTCAGGAGTTTTTCTGAACTGTAGAATTTTGTTTCTGGAGTGTGTCTGAGAAAGCCGGTGTGAACCCCATCATAGCCACTGGCCAACATATGGCCTGAATTCTATCGTGTGGGTTGCGACCGAAGGGCTTGGCAATCAAGGACAGAAGGGCTTGGCAACAATGACAGGGCTGCTGTGAAATCCGATGCACACATACTGATCGTCGACGACGACAAGGGCATCCGCGACCTGCTGCAGGAATTCTTCCAGAAGCGGGGCCTGCACACCTCGGTTGCCGCCGACGGCATCGAGATGGAGACCATCCTGCGGCGCGTCCAGGTGGACCTCATCGTCCTCGACGTGATGCTGCCCGGCAAAAGCGGGCTGGAGCTGTGCCGCGACCTGCGCGCCCAGTATTCGACGCCGATCATTATGCTGACCGCCGTCACCGAGACGACCGACCGCGTCGTCGGCCTGGAAATGGGCGCCGATGACTATGTGCCCAAGCCCTTCGACCCGCGCGAGCTTTTGGCGCGCATCCGGGCCGTGCTCAGGCGCAATGGCGCCGCCGAGCCGAAGCGCGCCACCACCAAGCAGATCTACCGCTTCGCTGGCTGGACGATGGACTGTGCCCGGCGCCGGCTGATCGCACCCGACGATGTCAGGGTCGAGCTGACCATGGCCGAATTCAACCTGCTGCAGACCTTCGTCAAGAGTGCGCAGCGTGTGCTGACCCGCGACCAGCTCATCGAACTGTCCGGCGGCGACAGCGACTATTCCTTCGACCGCAGCATCGACATCCTGGTCAGCCGGTTGCGGCGCAAGATGGAGGACGACCCGAAGACGCCCAAGCTGATCCTGACCGTACGCAGCGGCGGCTACCAGTTCCTGCCCGAGACGACCTCCGAATGAGACGTTTCCTGCCGCAGACCTTGCCTGTCTGGGTGCTGCTGATCGTCATTGCCGGCCTGCTGATCAGCCAGGTCGCGACCCTCTACATCGTCTCGCGCGACCGCGCTGCCGCCAACGACGTCGTCGACCTCTACCGGCTCAACGACCGTGCCTTCTCGCTGGTGCAGCTCATGCATGACGCCAGTCCGGACGAGCGCAAGGCGACGGCGACCGGCCTGTTCAACTCCACCTACGCGCTCACCGTTTCGGACACGCCGGCGGTCACTTCGTCGATCGCCGGCGACGACGAACTGGCCGAACTCGAAGACATCCTCGTCGGCCGGCTGTCCAAATTCGGCATCACCGATGCACGCGTGCGCCGCGATCCGGCGACGCGCGAGGCCGACGACGCGGACGGCACGACGCCAGGACCCGACATCGGCCAGGTCGAGCGCGACCTTCTGGTGCTGGCCGCCGACTTCGCCCAGAGCGACAAGCTGACGGCATCGCTGCGCTTCGCCGACGGCCAATGGCTGAATTTCACCGAACCGATCACGCCCGTCGGCCCGATCCTGAGTTTCGACAGCCTGCCGCTCTATTCGCTGATCGCAGGGCTGGTGGTGATCATGTCGATCTGGTCACTGCGCCGGTTGACGGCGCCCTACCGGATGATGGAAACCGCCGTGAACCGGATCGGCAAGGATCTGAAGAGCCCGCCGATCGCCGAGAGCGGCAGCCGCGAGGTGCGTGCCGCCGCCAAGGCGATCAATGCCATGCAGGCGAGATTGCGCGAATATGTCGAGGACCGCGAACATCTGGCGGCGGCACTGGCGCATGACCTGCGCACGCCGATGACCAGGATGCGCCTGCGCCTGGAGCTGTTGCGCAAATCGGCGGTCCGCGAGGCGCTGGCCCACGATCTCGCCGATGTCGAGAGCATTGCCAGTTCGGTGATCGACTTTGCCACCTTCGAAGTGACCGAGGAAAAGAACGAACGCATCGATTTCTGGTCGCTCGTGGAATCGATCGCCGACGGCTATGACGACGTATCGTTCGACGACGAGACCCGTTCGCGCGGGCTGATCTGCATGGCGCGGCCGGTCGCGCTCAAGCGCTGCGTCACCAATCTGGTGCAGAACGCGGTCACCTACGGCAAGAAGGCGCATCTTTCGCTGCGCCGGTCGGAGGACATGATCCTGCTCACCATCCGCGATGAAGGGCCTGGCATACCGCAGGCGCAGATCGACGCCGTGTTCAGCTCGTTCGTGCGCCTCGAACAATCGCGCAACCGCCAGACCGGCGGTCTTGGTCTCGGCCTGACCATTGCCCGCAACATCGCGCGCGCCGCAGGTGGCGAGATCCGCCTGTCCAACAATCCCGGCGGCGGCCTGCTGACGCAACTGCGCCTGCCGCTGGCGGCATAAAAACAAGGCGCGCCCGGTCGCCGCGCCTCGCCGCCGTTGGATTCCGGAGAAACTACCGCCGCAACACCGCGCTCAGCACGTCGCGAATGCCGATGGCGCCGACGAAGCGCGACTGGTCGTCAAACAGCGCTACCGGAGCGGTCTGCGAACGGTGCATGGCCAGCATGACGGTTTTCAGCGAGGTGCCCGGGTTGGCCCAGAACACTTGCGCGGCTTCCTCGGATTGGCCTTCGACGTCGGCGCACGACACCCAGACCGCCGGCTTGCCGTCGCGTTCAGCCGCCGCAACCAGCCCGTGATCGTCGATCTTGAAGCGCGTCGTCTTGCGGCGGTCGAGCCAGACCCAGCCGTCCTTGCCGTGCTCCAGATCGCGACGGTCGCGCATCACGTTCCAGGCGGTCAGCACCGACAGCGGGTTCACATTGGCGATGAAGTCTCGGACATAGTCGTTGGCGGGCCGCAGCACGATGTCTTCGGGCGCGCCGGTTTGCACGATGCGCCCACCCTCCATGATGGTGATGTGGGAGCCGATCTTCAGCGCCTCCTCGAGGTCGTGGCTGACGAAGATGATGGTCTTCTTCAATTCAGTCTGCAGCTGCAGCAATTCGTCCTGCAGCTTGGTGCGGATGAGCGGGTCGAGCGCCGAGAACGGCTCATCCATCAACAGGATCGGCGCCTCGGTGGCGAAGGCCCGCGCCAGGCCGACGCGCTGCTGCATGCCGCCCGAAAGCTCATGCGCATATTTCTTCGACCACTGGTCGAGATTGACCAGCTTGAGCTGGCGTTGGACGCGCTCCTTGCGTTCGGCTTCCGGGACGCCGGCCAGTTCGAGGCCGAGACCGACATTCTCCTCCACCGTGCGCCAGGGCAAAAGGCCGAACTGCTGGAACACCATCGCCACCTGTTTCTGGCGCAGGCGCCGCAAGGTCGCCTCGTCGCAGGTGACGACATCGACGGTCTTGTCGCCATCCTTGACCAGCACCTGGCCGCGCGACACCACGTTGAGCCGGTTGACCGCCCGCAGCAATGTCGACTTGCCCGAACCGGAGAGGCCCATCAGAACGGAGATCTCGCCCTCGTTCACGGTCAGGCTGGCGCCGGCGCAGCCCAGTACATTGCCGGTCTTTTCGAGGATCTCGGCGCGGCTGGCGCCGGCGTCGATCATCTTCAGCGATCCGGCCTGGTCGGCGCCGAAGACGATATCGACGTTCCTGAAATCGACGGCGACGGTCATTTCTTGCCTCCAACGGCGATGCGGGTCATCCGGTCGAGCACGATGGCCAAAACGACGATGGCAAGCCCCGCCTCAAGCCCGAGGTCGATGCGGCGCGAGCCGAGCGCCCGGTTGATCTCGGTGCCGAGCCCGCCGGCGCCGATCAGTGCGGCAAACACCACCATCGACAGCGACAGCATGATCGATTGCGTCAGGCCGGCCATGATGGTGGGCAGCGCCGACGGCAGTTCCACCTTCCACAGCAGCTGGCTCTTGGTGGCGCCGAAAGCCTCGCCGGCCTCGACGATCGACTTCGGCACCGAGACGACGCCCAGATGCGTGAGCCGGACCGCGGTCGGAATGACGAAGATGATGGTGACGATGAGGCCGGGCGCGTTGCCGAGGCCGAACAGCGTCAGCACCGGGATCAGGTAGACGAAGGTCGGCAGCGTCTGCATCAGGTCGAGCACCGGCAGCATGACGCGGTAGACCTTCGGCTTGTGCGCTGCCCAGATGCCGAGCGGCACGCCGATGGCCATGGCCATGGCAGCGGCCGCGACGACCAGCACCAGCGTCTGCACCGTCTGCTTCCAAAGGTTCTGGTTGATGATGAAGATCAGGCCGAGAAAGACGCCGATGGCAAGCGGTCGCGAGCGTTGCAGCAGCCAGGCGATAACAGCGATGATCAGCGCCAGCAGCACCGGCGGCACCATCAAGAGGATGCCGACCAGCCCATCCAGCAGGAAATTGAGGCCATTCGAAAAGGCCCTGAACACAGTGTCGAAATTGTCGGTGAGGAAACCGAAGAAGGCCTTTCCCCAGGCGCCGATCGGAATCTTGTGATCGACCATGAATTTCGAAATCGGATCCATATCGCCCCTCTCGTGCAGGAGACCGCCCTGCCCCTCGGCCTCGACCGTCGTCATCTTGTCACAGGATATGAAAAAGGGCAGCCTTTTCTAAGATGGCTGCCCTTCCTGGTTCGGCTTTGCCGAATTCAGTCGGCTCAGCTTCCGAGCGCGGTCTTGATGGCGGCGGCAGCGTCACCGCCGTCGAAGGTAGTCACGCCGGCAATCCACGGGGCAACGGCATCCGGGTGCTTCTTCAGCCAGTCGGTTGCAACCGTATTGGCGTCGCCGCCCTTGAGGATCGCGTCCATCATCTCGCCTTCCATGTCCAGGTTGAACTTCAGGTTGGCGATGAACTTGCCGGCGTTCGGGCATTCGGTGGTGTAGCCCTTGCGCACATTGGTGTAGACGGTGGCGGCGCCGAAGCCGCTGTCGCCCATGCCGTCGAGATAGGTGATCTTCATGGCGCCCATCACCGGATGCGGCGTCCAGCCGAGGAAGGCGATCCATTCATTGTTCTTCATCGACTGCTCGGCCTGCGTCAGCATGCCGGCTTCCGAGGATTCGACCAGCTCGAAGCCTTCGAGATTGTCCTTCGGGTTCTTGATCATGTCGAGGATGATGCGGTTGCCGTCATTGCCGGCCTCGATGCCATAGATCTTGCCGTTGAACTTGTCCTTGAACTTGCCGATATCGGTCAGCGATTTGACGCCGGCGTCGGCGACATAGGTCGGCACGACGATGCCGTAGCCGGCGCCGGTCAGGTTGGTGCTGATCGTCTCGACCGAACCGTCGGCTGTATAGTCCTTGATGTCGTTGGTCATCGACGGCATCCAGTTGCCGAGGAACACGTCGAGATCCTTGTTCTTCAGCGACGCCATGGTCACCGGCACCGACAGCTGGATCGTTTGCGGCTCATAGCCGAGCGCGGTCAGCAGCACGGAGGCGACGCCGGTCGTCGCCTGGATGTCGGTCCAGCCGACATCGGAAAGGCGCACCGCCTTGCAGCTTGCCGGATCACCGGCGTAGGCAGCGCTGGTTGACAAAAAAGCCGCCAGGCCGAGGCCGGCGACGAAAGAGTTCATACGCGACATAGACAGTCTCCCATTGTGATTCTTTGGCGAAGCGTAGCTACGGTTTCTGTGCCCGCCTTGTTTCGTCAGCCAAACACCATTCTGGTGTGGTTTCAAGCATTAAGACAATCACGATCAACGGCGCGGGCTGGCCAATCAGCGACACATCAGGCGCTTTTGTCTGGCCAGCCGGCTTTTTCAGGGGAATGCCGCTCTGGCCCCTCCCCGTGTCAGGCCAAGTCGGCTTAAAAGAGCGGCATGGCCAAGCTTTACTTCCACTACGCGACGATGAACGCCGGCAAGACGACGATGCTCTTGCAGGCCTCTTACAATTACCGCGAGCGCGGCATGGGCACGATGCTGTTCGTCGCCGGCCACTACCGCAAGGGCGATACAGGCCTGATCTCGTCGCGCATAGGCCTGGAGACGGAAGCCGAGATGTTTCGCGACGGCGACGATCTGTTCGCCCGCGTCGCCGCTCATCACGCGCATACGTCGGTGCATTGCGTCTTCGTCGACGAGGCGCAGTTCCTCGAGGAAGAGCAGGTCTGGCAGCTCGCCCGCATCGCCGACCGGCTGAACATCCCGGTCATGTGCTACGGCCTGCGCACCGATTTCCAGGGCAAGCTGTTTTCCGGCTCGCGCGCGCTGCTGGCCATCGCCGACGATTTGCGCGAAGTGCGCACCATCTGCCGATGCGGCCGCAAGGCGACGATGGTCGTGCGCCTCGGCCCCGATGGCAAGGTGGCGCGCCAGGGCGAGCAGGTGGCGATCGGCAAGGACGTCTATGTCTCGCTCTGCCGCCGCCACTGGGAGGAAGAGATGGGCCGCGCCGCGCCAGACGACTTCATCGGCTTTATCAAGGGCTGACGGTCGGCGGCCTTGACCCCGGCCCGATGCAGCGTTTCTTAAGGGCTCGGTACTATAACGCAGCCAGCCAGAGCTCCCCGGGGTCAGCCATGCTTCGAGCCGCTTCGTTCGCCAGTATCCTTCTCCTTGCCAGCTCGCTCGTAGCCCATGCCGGCGGCGATCCTGCCCTGGGCAAGAAGGTCTTCAACCGATGCATGGCCTGCCATGACGCAGCCACCGACCGCGACAAGGTCGGTCCGCATCTGTTGGGCGTCGTTGGCCGCACTGCCGGCAGCGCCGAGAGCTTTCTTGGCCACTATTCCGAGGCGATGAAGAGTGCCGGCGCCGCCGGCCTGGTCTGGGATGAAGCCAATCTCGCCGAGTATCTCAAGGCCCCAAAGCTGAAGGTGCCGAGCAACAAGATGGCCTTCGGCGGCCTGACCAATGACGACGACATCGCCAATGTCATCGCCTATCTGAAGGCCGATCCCAAGCCCTGATCCGCTGTTCGTCAGCTCTGTAAAACCGGCTTTCCCCTCGCATATCGCGGCCGCGATTGCTTCAGTGATTTGCCGAATACAAAGGCATCCGTGCGCGATCGGCTTGCCGCATGAAAGTTCAATGACAGCTGAACTACGGCTGGCAGGCAAGCTAATCACGCCAGGCCCCCGCCTTCACTGGTTTTCAAGACCCTGATGGATTCTTTTGTTTTCACGCCGCCCATGTCTTCACGTCTTTCAATCCCCCGATGCCCCACATATATTCGCCGCTGTTCGCGACCAGCGACGTCATGCCGAAGCGGGAGGCCCCAATGGCGACATTGCAGAATTTCGACGCCGAAATTGCCAAGACCAAGCAGGTCGTGCAGGACATGCGCTCCAAGATCGAGCAGTCCGGCACCATGCTTGATACGCTCGCCACATCGGACAAGAAGATCGGCGACGCCAATTTCGACCTCGAGAACGCCCGCATCGAGGATGTGCTGAAGCAGCAAAAGGTGATGGAAGGCAACATTGCCGACCTGATCATCGGCCTGGAGGACGCCACCAACGTCTTCGGCTCCGAGTTCGAGAGCATGAAGAACTACACCGGCTGGGAAAAATTCATCGGTATCTTCTCCAGCCAGAGCAAGCAGCGCATGCGCACCGACCGCGTCCGCAACATGTCGCTGGCGGGCAATCTGCAGGAATTGCTGGTCAAATCCGACACCATCGTCGGCATATTGAAGGCGCAGAAAGAGGTCCTCGACCAGCGCTACAAGACCTCGGAAACCAGCCTGTCGCAGGTGATCGAGCGCCGCAAGACCACCATGACCAACCTCGAAGCCGTGCAGAAGCGCATCGAGGAGCTCAACCCGATACTGCTCGACATCGAAAACAAGATCGCCGCTTCGACCAGCCAGAAGGACCGCACGCAGCTCGAAGGCGAACGCTCCAAGCTGGCGACGGAATACAACGAAAAGCAGGCCAAGGAGCAGGAGCTGCTGGCCGAGAGCCAGACGCTCGAGCGCTACACCTCGATGTTCCAGACCTTCGTCGATTCGCTCAACAACCAGATCGCCGCGCAATCGACGCTGATCAACAAGCTGACCATCGATACCGAGCAGCGCATCGTGCTCTACAAGGCGCTGGAAGATTCGCTGAAGACCGCCGCCCAGCAGGACGTCGCCCACAAGATCAACACGCTGGGCAGCCAGGTCGACAACACCGCCGAGGAAACCATGGCCGGCATCGGTGCTGCTTCGCAAAAACACATCGGCGACCTACTCGAGATGCACGAGAAGAACATGGTCGCCACCGCCGACATCCAGCGCCGCAAGAAGCTGGCCGACGATGCCTTTGCCCGCCGCTTCGACGAGGTGCTGAAGAAGCACAATTCGGCAAACTACGTGCAGTCTTAGGGTGACAGGACTGCCCGCGAGCGCACAGGCATGACCCCCGAAAACGAAGCGGCGGCACGATATTTCTCCGCCATCACGGCCGCGCTGAGCGGCCTTGAAGTGTTCATGCGCGACGATCGCTCGCCGCTTTACCGGCATGGCATCGTCGCCAAGATCGTCGCCGAATACATCGCCCGGCTCGACAAGTCGTTTTCCTGCTGGCGCAACCGGCTGGGCTTCATGGACACGTTCCGCATTTCGCGGGCCGAAAGCGGATTCCCGGTGTTCCAGAACCTGCTCGAACTGGAAAACGACCGCCGCCAGGCCGACGCGCGGCTTGCCAACATCCCGCTCGCCGGCGAATTGCGCGAGGAAATGGCCGACTTCATCCTGCGCCACAAGGAATTCCCCGAGGCGCTGCAGAAATCGATGGCCGAGCGGCTCTATCTCGAGGACGTGAAAAGCGAGAACACGTTCGGTCCCTTCACGCTGGCGCAAACCGCCAAAGTCTCGGTCAATCCGAAGACGGGACGGCCCTATTATCTCGTCCATTGGGCGACGTTCGACGGCAGCGCCAACCTGCCTCTGGTCTACATGGTGACGGTGGAGGATTCTTCCGACGCGATGATCCGCCAGCTTGTCGACAGAAACGGCAAACTCAACGAGACGGTCGACATTCCGCTGCCGGTCGACGGCCTGCTCAATCCCGAGCTTGCCCATCGTTTCGACGATTTCACCGAGAAGAACTCCGCCTATACGCTGTCGCCGGCGACCATCGCGGTCAACCTCGACAAGGATTTCGAACCGCTGCACCCCAAGCAGCTGCGCCGCGTCGTGCTCGGCCCGTTCTATTCGGTGGGGATTACCGACAACAATTCGACGGTGACCGAGGTTCTGGCCAAGGTGCGCAAGCCGGAAAATGCCTGGCTTTTGACCTGGACGATCCAGGAGGTCTATTCCAAGAGCGAGAAACCCGGCCGCAAGGGCCTGTTTTCGAGTGAGAAGACAACGCAGGAATTCTTCATCAACACTGATGATCTGGAAGCCGCGCGTCAGGGCGTGTCGAGCTATGAAAACCATGCGCTGATTCCGCACGAGGCCTATCAGGCACTCTACGCCGCCGGCGAAGCACAGAAGATTTTTGCCGGCTACAAGGTTCATATCCTGTCCAACGGACAGGTCATCTCAGACGTCTGACCGTCACACCACGGAGCACCCTTCATGGATACCGGCCTGACCACCATTCCGGAAGCCGCCATTGAGAAGCACCGCGCCACCGCGCAGAGCTTCATCACCCGCATCGTCGTGCTGGAGGACCCGTCACGGGAGTCCGGCACCGCGCTTGCCGGCACCAACCGCCGCTTCGTCTCGACCGTCTCGGTCGGCTCGGTGCGTCGCACGCGCGAGGTCGAGCTGGCCAAGACCGTCGGCGCCGTTCATCCCGACGACCAGCTGCTGACCATCCCGCAGCACACGCTCCTGTTTCGCGCCCGGCGCGGCACGGCGATCGCGCTGGCCATATCGGACGTCTTTGCCGAAGGCTCCGACCTCGAAAGCCTGCAGGCCAGGAATACCCGCGCGCCGCTCGAAGGCGACGAAGCGGCCACCTTCAAGAAGCTTCTGTCGGCCTCGGCTTACATCTCCGCCTTCAGCCTCGCCTCCTACCTGTTCCAGCTGATCGACAGCGACGGCGAGGCACCCAACGACATCCCCGAGCCGGACTTCCTGTTCGACACGCCGCAGGATGCGGTGAAGTCGATCCTCGCTGGCCTCGACAAGGCGATCTCGGGATCGTCCGATGATGCCGATTTGATGACAAGGGCACGCGCCTTCGCCCGCGTCGCCATCGACGGGCTTCTGGCCCGCAAGGGCCGCTTCGACGGCATCGGCCCGTTCGAGAACGCCCATATCCGCATCGATGCCGACGATTTCACTCTCGATGGTTTTGACGTCACGCCGGGCAAGCGCTCAAAACCGCTGGTGATGACCTTCAAGAAGCCGGAAGAGGTCGTCGGCAACCACATCGCCAAATACCAGTCGGTCAAGCTCGCCAAGATGCTGATGGCCTATGATTTCGAGCGCGAACTCAATCCGTTCGTCGAGCTCGGCGGCTTCCTGTTCACCTTCATCGGCGACGGCGCCCCCGGCACCGGCAAGACGACGCTGATCCAGATGATCGCCGGCCTCGTCAACGGCTATTGCCAGGTCGCCGGCTATCCCTTCGCCTACGAGAATTTCGGCGTCGACCAGATCTCGTCCTACCAGGGCAAGTCGGGCCAGAACTGCCGCCAGTTCATCAACAATGTCTTGAACCCGCGCGTCATCGGCTTCGGCACCATCGACGACATCGACCAGGTGGCGGCGCGCCGCTCCGACGACCGCGCCTCGGCCGGCCAGCAGGAAATAACAGGCGTCTTGATGGACGCCTTCGCCGGCGCCGCCACCGTGGTGCGCGGCAACTGCTCATTCGGCATGTTCTCCAACTACCCCGAAAATGTCGACGACGCGCTGCGCCAGCGCGCCGGCGCCCGCTGGCTGGTCGACGGGCCGCAGAGCCGCGACGACTACATCGATATTTTTGTCCTGCTGGCGGGGAAAAACCACAAGATCCCGCTCGGCGAACACGACCTCTACGCCGCGCAGGAAATCCAGCGCGCCGTGACCGAAGCCTATGAGGAGCACGAGAAGCCGCAGGAAGATGGGCTGATGAAGGTCTACGAGCGCTACATGAAGGAGAACGGCGCGCCGAAATCGATGGCCGATATCGGCACCTATCTGCACCTGATCAAGGATGCCGAGCCCCGCTTCACCGGTCGCGCCATCAAGAATGTCACCGACGCTATCAAGATGCGCGCCATGGACATCGAGCTTCCCGACGATTGGTTCGAGAAGCCGGAAGTCTTCATGCACAAGGGCTACGACGAGAAGAAAGCGATGATCGAGGAACTGCGCGGGCCGTTCTCGATGGACATGGTCATGCAGGAGATCAACCGCTACGCCGACTCGGAGTTCCGCTATTCCGACAAGTCCGACGACTCCGCCGTGGAAAAACTGCTGCGCGACGCCCGCCTGCGCGAACGGGCTGCGCGCGAGATGGAGGAGATGAAGAAGAAGGGGCTATGGAATGCGTGAGCTGCGCCGGCCTTCCCTTCACCCCTTGTGGGAGAAGGCAAGATGAGCCCCGCCAAGAAACCCGATCTCCTGCGCGACAATGAGCTGATCTATGGCCGGCTGCTGACGGTCGACGAGCCGCATCTGATCCAGCGCTACAACAAGGCGCTCGCCGCATTCGGCTTGAAGCCGACCAAGCTGAAGACCTTCCAGATCGATCGCACCGGCTTTTCGCCCGAAGTGGCCGAGGAATGCGACGACTACGACTATCTCGATCCCAACGAGGTCAACCGCCGTTTCATCATCCTGACGCCGTCGCAGATCGACCTGCCGGTGGTGCACACCGCCTTCTCCAACACCTCGCAGCTGATGTTCGAGTTCATGTCCAAGAACCAGCGCGCCATCGATGCGCTGACGATCAAGGATGTCATCTACGGCGAGATCGAGGATTCCGTTCCCAAGGTCAACGATATCGAGGACCTGCTGTCGATCAGCCAGGTCGAGTTCAAGGTGCTGTCGGCTGAGGATGTGCTGGGCAAGGCCGCCGAGCTCGGCAAGCTCGTCGACCGGTTGAAGCAGGAGCCCGACGCCTGGCGCGACAGCGCCATGCTGAACCGCATGGTCGAGCTCGCCAAGATCTGCGGCGACATCCGCGAGAACGCGCTGGTGCCCGACCAGGTGATCTTCCGCCACAACGCCTACTGGACCAGCCATTTCGGTGGCCTTTACGTCTTCGTCGACCCGGATGTGACGACGGTGATCAGCGATCCTGCGGCGCCAGGCTTCCGCCGTTCGCGGCCGTGGCAGGTCAGCTATCTCTCCATTAACGACGCCGACAAGGTGTTCAAGTTCCTCGCCACCACCGGCCGCATCGAGTTGCCGCGCGCCTCCTGGGTCGAGGCCTCGGGCTATCTCGAGCACCGCGCCGAGATGGTGGTGCGCGCGCTGATCCGCGATGCCGAGCCGAACCGCAACTTGACCAATGTCGACAAGGTCTGGCTGCAGACCTGGATCCAGAGCCATGCCGACCTGATCACCAGGGACGGCAATTTCCCTTTCCTCAACGCCGCCAAGCGCGAGATCTCCCAGCTCGGCCACCTGAAGATCGAGGATGTCTTCCCGCAGCAGCGCTTCCTGGTGATCCGCGCCAAGCCTGACCATCCTGACGCCTGGCTGACCAACCGGCTGATCTCGGATTTCGTGCCGTCGGACTTCGTCTCGCGCTACATCTTCAACAAGGACGGCTTCTACAAGGACTATGGCGGCTTCAGCGACGCCTGGCGATCGCATGTTGTGGACGTTCTCAAAACCACATATTTGAAGGACAAGGTGGCGTTTCGCACGCGCCTCTACGGCCTGACTGACTAGAACGAAATGAACCGTTTATTTCGTTCTGACTTCTTGTTTTGGCGCATAATGTTATCCAAAAAGTCTGCAACTTTTTGGCATCATGCTTTGAGGGGGTGACACAGCCGTGCTCGATCCGATCGTGAACTTCTTCACCCGCATTTTCCAGTGGATCGGCCGCGGTATCGGGCTTTTGATCGGCGTCATCCTGTGGCCGTTCCTGTGGGCCGGACGCTGGTACACGCAACGCGGCTGGATCCTCAAGGCGGCGGTCGGCCTTGCTCTTCTGGTGCTGATCGGCCTCTACGCCAATTTCTTCTACGCCACCCAGTGGTGGAACAATTTCAACCCGAACTATCCAGACACCTACACGTTCGAGAAGCGCAATGTCTCCGCTGGCGAACAGGTCTCCGCCGGCGCCGGCACCGACACGGCCAAGACCTGCGGCAACTCCGGCATTGCCCAGATCGCCGCCGACCTGACCGACTTCAACGTCAACCAGAATGCCTGGATCTCGTCGATGATCCTCTACAAGCTCGGCCTGTTCGGCATCGACTGGGACAACACGCCGTGGATGGACAACAAGGCCTCCTTCCAGCGCGGCATCAACCAGGCGGTGCGGCGCACGGCGACCGAACTCGCCGACAATCTCGGCCGCGTCCGCACCACCTCGCAGATCGACAGCGATCTGCAGAATGCCCGCGGCAACCTGCAGTTCGACGAGGAGACCTGGTATTTCGGCCTGAACCCGTTCGGCCCCAAGACACCGACGCCGAGCTACTATCGCGACGCCGTGCGCATGCTGCGTTCCTTCAACGCTCGCCTTGCCACCTGCCAGGCGACATTCGACGCCCGCGCCGACAATCTGAAACAGTATATCGACCGCATCTCGTCCGACATCGGCTCGACCTCGGCGATCCTCAAGGAACGCGCCGAGAACCACAACAATGGCTGGTTCGACTTCCGCGCCGACGACCGCTACTGGTTCGCCTATGGCCAGCTCTATGGCTATTACGGCCTGATGAAGGGCGCCCAGGCCGACTTCGAGGACGTCATCAAGGAAAAGCATCTGCAGAACCTGTGGGACACGATGGACTCGCAGTTCGTTTCGGCGCTGAAGATCCAGCCTTTCATCATCGCCAATGGCCGCGAGGATGGCTGGCTGTTGCCGACGCATCTGACGACGATGGGCTTCTATGTGCTCAGGGTGCGCTCCAACATGGTCGAAATCAGCAACGTTCTGACGCAGTAGCGCTGTTCCATTAGGGACCAGGCGATGGTGAATTTGCGCCGTCGCCTCTGTCGCATTCCGTGCATTGTGCGGCTGTTTTGAGACGGCGGAACGACGCGTCCTCTGGCTTCTATACGGCGCGGCAACGGAGCCAGGAAGAACCGACGACAGGTCGGCCGGTCCGCAGAAGAATTTTCTCAAGAGGAAACATAGTTGCATACAAGTTGACGCCGCGGCAGCGACAGGGTTAGAACATGCCCGCGCCCGGTTCCAACCTGCTTGCCAGTAAGACCAAACCCGTCCCCTCCACCGTCCAATCCAGAGGAAAGCCGTCATGGCCGAAGTGAAGTCCGACATCGAGATCGCGCGCGGCGCCAGGAAAAAGCAGATCCAGGAGATCGGCCAGAAGATCGGCATCCCGACCGAACACCTGCTGCCCTACGGCCACGACAAGGCCAAGATATCAGCCGAATTCATCAAATCGGTGAAGGGCAACAAGGACGGCAAGCTGATTCTCGTAACCGCCATCAACCCGACGCCGGCCGGCGAAGGCAAGACCACGACCACGGTTGGTCTCGGCGACGGCCTGAACCGCATCGGCAAGAAGGCGATCGTCTGCATCCGCGAGGCTTCGCTCGGCCCGAACTTCGGCGTCAAGGGCGGTGCCGCCGGCGGCGGCTATGCGCAGGTCGTGCCGATGGAGGACATGAACCTCCACTTCACCGGCGACTTCCACGCCATCACCACCGCGCACAACCTGCTTTCGGCGCTGATCGACAACCACATCTACTGGGGCAATGAGCTCGGCATCGACACCCGCCGGGTCGTCTGGCGCCGCGTCATGGACATGAACGACCGCGCGCTGCGCGAGATCATCTGCTCGCTCGGCGGCGTCGCCAACGGCTTCCCGCGCGAGGGCGGTTTCGACATCACCGTCGCCTCGGAAGTCATGGCGATCCTCTGCCTGTCGACCGACCTGAAGGACCTGGAAAAGCGCCTCGGCGACATCATCGTCGCCTATCGCCGCGACAAGTCAGCCGTCTATGCCCGCGACCTCAAGGCCGACGGCGCCATGGCTGTGCTGCTGAAGGACGCCATGCAGCCGAACCTGGTGCAGACGCTGGAGAACAACCCGGCCTTCGTGCATGGCGGCCCGTTCGCCAACATCGCGCATGGCTGCAACTCGGTCGTCGCCACCACGACGGCGCTCAAGCTCGCCGACTATGTCGTCACCGAAGCCGGCTTCGGCGCCGATTTGGGTGCTGAAAAGTTCTTCGACATCAAGTGCCGCAAGGCGGGCCTGAAGCCGGCAGCGGCGGTCATCGTCGCCACCGTGCGCGCCATGAAGATGAATGGCGGCGTCAAGAAGGAAGACCTCGGCAAGGAAAACGTCGAAGCGGTGAAGAAGGGCTGCGCCAATCTTGGCCGCCACATCGAGAACATCAGGCAGTTCGGCGTGCCGGCGGTGGTTGCCATCAACCATTTCTATTCCGACACCGACGCCGAGATCCAGGCGATGAAGGACTATGTCGCCTCGATGGGCGAAGAAGCGATCCTGTGCAAGCACTGGGCACACGGCTCGGCCGGGATCGAGGATCTCGCCAACAAGGTGGTGGCACTGGCCGAATCCGGCGCCTCGCAGTTCGCGCCGCTCTATCCCGATGCCATGCCGCTGTTCGAGAAGATCAACACCATCGTCCAGCGCATCTATCGCGGCTCGGAAGCGATCGCCGACAAGTCGGTGCGCGACCAGCTCAAGGCGTGGGAAGACGCCGGCTACGGCCATTTGCCGGTGTGCATGGCCAAGACCCAGTATTCCTTCTCGACCGACCCGAACCTGCGCGGCGCGCCGACCGGCCACACTGTGCCGGTGCGCGAGGTCAGGCTTTCGGCCGGTGCCGGCTTCGTCGTCATCATCTGCGGCGAGGTCATGACCATGCCGGGCCTGCCGAGGGCGCCATCCTCGGAAAAGATCTTCCTCAATGAGGCCGGCAATATCGAAGGCCTGTTCTAAAATCCTTCAATTCAAACAGAAAGGGCGCCGCAGCGATGCGGCGCCCTTTCTGTTTTTTCGGATAGCCCTAAGCAGCGCTGCGCGACAGCGCCCGCTGGTTGGAGCCGAAGATCGTGTCGCGCTCCGGCAGCGCGCCGGTCTGCAGGCACTCCACCCATTCGGCGGTCTTGAGCACGGCGGCGAAGCGCGACTGCAGGATGATCGTGACCACGCGATGGATCTCCTCGGCCGAGGCGTAGCCGGCGCTGTTGGCGTAAGGCACCGAGCCGGTCGCATCCGACAGGAACTCGACGGCAAAGCCCATATGCACGGCGTGGATAATGGTCGACAGGTCACAATTATGCGTCATGTAGCCGACCACCGTAATCGTATCGATGGCATTGGCGCGCAGCCAGTCTTCCAGATCAGTGCCGGTGAAGGCGGAGGGCAGGTTCTTTTCGACATAATGGTCGCGCTTGCGCCTGGCGATTTCGGGATGCAGTTCGCCGCCGTGACTGCCCTTGGCAAAGATCGGCGAGGTCTCGGGCGCCATCTGCTTGACGACCACCACCTTGATACCGGCAGCAGTCGCTGCATCCATGGCGCGTGCCACATTGACGACGCTGTCGCGGAACGGCGGATGCTGGATGGCGAGATTGCCGCCGTCGTAATCGTTCTGCACATCGACGACGATCAGCGCCCGGCGCGGCGTGGTGTTGGCTGGGTCAGACATGGTGTTTCCTTTCCGGCTTGAATTCGATGGATGGAAGATAGGCGGGCTGCCAGACAGCCGAAAGTGACCCGATTGACATCATTCGAAAGAATTGGGACAATCCGCATTCAACCGCTGGAAGCACCCATGAACGACCCGATCATTGCCGTCCTCGCCTTCGACGGCATCAGCCCGTTCCATCTTTCCGTACCGTGCCTGGTCTTCGGCGAGGACAGGACGGCGCTTGGCCTGCCGCGCTTCGACTTCCGCATCTGCGCGGTCAAGGCCGGGCCGATCCATACCGAAGCCGGGCTGACAATTGCCGCGCCGCATGGGCTCGAAGGGCTCGACGGCGCCGATATCGTCATCATCCCGAGCTGGCATCATCTGAGCGAACCGGTATCGCCGCTGCTGATGGAAGCGCTGCGCCATGCGCACCAACGCGGCGCCTTGATTGTCGGCCTGTGCCTCGGCACCTTCGCCATTGCAGCGGCCGGGCTGCTTTCGGGCCGACGTGCCGCGACGCACTGGGCCTATTGCGAACAATTGCAAACACTCCATCCCGACATCGCTGTCGATGCCGCGGTGCTCTACGTCGACAATGGCGATGTCGTGACCTCGGCCGGCGTCGCCGCCGGCCTCGACTGCTGTCTCCACATCGTGCGCGCCCGCTACGGTGCGGAAGCAGCACTGCGGCTTGCTCGCCAGATCGTGCTTTCCCTGCATCGCCAGGGGGGCCAGGCGCAATTCATCGAGCATCCGGTGGCAAGAAGCGCGGACGCCGACCGCTTCACCCAGGCCCTCGACGCGGTTCGCGCGACGCTTGGCGAGGCGCATAGCCTGGACCGCGTCGCCGAGGCCGCCGGCCTGACCCGCCGCACCTTTACCCGTCGCTTTCAGAAATCGATCGGCGCCAGCTTTGGCGATTGGCTGACCAGCCAGCGGATCGAACTGGCGCAGCGTTTGCTGGAAGCGACGGAGAAATCGATGGACATGATCGCCTTCGAAGCCGGCTTCGGCAGCGCCACCTCGTTGCGTCAGCATTTTGCCGCGAGACTGAGGACATCGCCGGCGCAATACCGGCGCGAGTTTTCCAGGCGAGGCGATCAGGAAGAGCGCATGACGTATGTCCTGTCGTCCTGACCTGTTCAGCCCCGCTTGACCGGCCGCGCCGGATTGCCGATCACCGTGGCGTTCGCCGCCACGTCGCGCGTCACCACCGCACCGGCGCCGACGATGGCGCCTTCACCGATGCTGACGCCGCCAAGGATGACGGCTGAGCCGCCGATCCAGGCATTGGCGCCGATCTCGATCGGTCGGGCGATCTCCAGTCCGGCCTGCCGCCCACTGGCCTCCTTGTGGTGCTCGGCGCAGTAGATCTGCACGTTCGGGCCGAGCAGCGTTGCCTTGCCGATGCGCACGCTCGCCGTGTCGAGGATGGTGCAGCCGGCATTGAGAAACACGCCGTCGCCGAGAAAGATGTTGAAGCCGTAGGCGCAGTGGAACGGCGCCTCGATACGGGCGCCCTCGCCGGCTCTTCCCAGCAGTGCCTTCAGACCCGGCCCGAGATTGCCGCGTTGACGAGGCGGCAGCAAGTTGTGCTCGAACACCGCATCGCGCGCGATCCCCCGCAACGACTCCAGTTCGTCATCGATGCAGGTATACCATTCGCCGGCCACCATCTTCACGCGCTCGCTCTCAGCCATGATGCGGTCTCCAGTTCACGTCCTTGCAAAGCACAAGTGCAGCCAAAGCGCCGATGCCAGTACTGGTCAAATATTGGACCTATGGTAGCCTGTGACTCAAGGCCGTCTTGGCCCGTGATCGAGGGGGATCGACCATGCTCTACATTCTCGCACTTCTGATCGGTGTCATTGCCGGTCTTCGCGCCATGACGGCGCCGGCCGCCATTGCCTGGGGCGCTTATCTCGGCTGGCTGACGGTTGCCGGCACTTGGGCGAGCTTCATGAGCCACTGGGCGGCTGTCGGCATCTTCACCATCCTGGCCATTGTCGAGTTGGTCACCGACCAGTTGCCGTCGACGCCGAGCCGTAAAGTACCCCAGCAATTCGGCGCCCGCATCGTTACGGGCGCTTTCACCGGCGCGGTGATCGGCGCCACCGGTGGCGCCACCATCGGCGGCCTGATCGCGGGCGCCATCGGCGCTGTCATCGGCACGCTGGGCGGCGCCGAAGCTCGCGGCCGGCTCGCGGCCGCCTTCGGCAAGGATCCGCCCGCCGCCTTTATCGAGGACGCGGTGGCGATCATCGGCGGCCTGCTGATCGTAGCGGCGGTGGCATGACGACCAAAACCTTCGACGCCATCATCATCGGTGCCGGACAGGCTGGCCCTCCGCTGGCCGGACGGCTGACGGCCGCCGGCATGAGCGTCGCGCTGATCGAGCGCAAGCTGGTCGGCGGCACCTGCGTCAACACCGGCTGCATGCCGACCAAGACCATGGTCGCCAGCGCCTATGCCGCGCATCTGGCGCGCCGCGCCGCCGACTATGGCGTGACGCTCTCCGGGCCGGTCGGCGTGGATTACAAGGTGATCAAGGCGCGCAAGGACAAGGTCACAAACGACGCTCGCGGCAATCTGGAAACCTGGATTGCCGGCATGGACAAGTGCACCCTCTATCGCGGCCATGCGCGTTTCGAATCCGCCAACACGGTGCGCGTCGGCGACGATCTGCTGACCGCCGAAAAGATCTTCCTCAACACCGGCGGCCGCGCCTCGGTGCCCGACCTTCCCGGCATCCACGACATCGACTATCTGACCAACTCGTCGATGATGGATCTCGACGTGCTGCCGCGCCATCTCGTCGTCGTCGGCGGCAGCTACATCTCGCTCGAATTCGCTCAGATGTTCCGCCGCTTCGGCGCGGAAGTCACCGTCGTCGAGAAGAGCCCGCGCCTGACCGGCCGCGAGGACGAGGATGTCTCCGCCGCCATCCTGTCGATCCTCGAAAACGAAGGCATCGCGGTCCATGTCGGCGCCGACGACATTGCCTTCGCCAGACAGGGTGAAGACATCGCCGTGACCTTCTCCGCCGGCAAGCCACCGGCGGTCGGCTCGCATGTGCTGCTGGCGCTGGGGCGCACGCCCAACACCGACGATCTCGGCCTGGAAAGGGCCGGCGTCGAGGTCGACAAGCGCGGTTTTGTCACCGTCGACGACCAGCTGCGCACCAGCGTGCCCGGCATCTGGGCGATGGGCGACTGCAACGGCAGGGGCGCCTTCACTCACACGTCCTACAACGACTACGAGATCGTCGCCGCCAATTTGCTCGACAACGATCCGCGGAGGGTCAGCGACCGGATCGAAGCCTATGCGCTCTACATCGACCCGCCGCTTGGCCGCTGCGGCATGACCGAGGCCGCAGTGAAGAAATCCGGCCGTCGCGCGCTGGTCGGCCAGCGGCCGATGACCCGCGTCGGCCGCGCTATCGAAAAGGGCGAGACGCAGGGTTTCATGAAAATCCTGGTCGATGCCGACACCAGGGAGATCCTCGGCTGCTCGGTGCTCGGCCCCGGCGGCGACGAGGCTATCCATTGTGTGCTCGACCTGATGTACGCCAAGGCGCCCGTCGACACGCTGGCGCGTGCCGTGCACATCCATCCCAATGTTTCGGAGTTGCTGCCCACCATTGCCCAGGAGCTGAAGCCGCTGGCGTGACAGCCCGTTGAAGACCCATTTTAAAGCTCTTCCTTTTCTGCATCGCTGCAATGCAGCAATGCAGCTTGCGCACGGTGGCGTGCTTCGCGCAGTCTGGAATTGAACCGATTCAGTCTGGACGCACCATGCCCTTGCCGATCCTTGCGCTTGCCATTGCGTCCTTCTGCATCGGCACCACCGAATTCGTCATCATGGGCTTGCTGCCTGAGGTCGCCGCCGACCTCGGCGTGTCGATCCCCGCGGCGGGCCTGCTGGTTACCGGATATGCGCTGGGCGTCGTCTTCGGCGCCCCGATCGTCGCCATGGCCACTGCGCATTTGCCGCGCAAGCCGGTGCTGGTCGGGCTGGCCGTGCTGTTCGTCGTCGGCAATCTGTTTTGCGCCATCTCGCCCAACTACTGGACGCTGATGGCCGCGCGCGTCTTCACCGCTTTCGGCCACGGCGCCTTCTTCGGCATTGGCTCGGTCGTTGCCGCCAGCCTGGTGCCGCGCAACAAGCGCGCCAGCGCTATCGCGCTGATGTTCGCCGGGCTGACGCTGTCCAACATCCTGGGTGTTCCCGCCGGAACCGCACTTGGCGAAGCGTTCGGCTGGCGCTCCACCTTCGTTGCCGTGGTCGGTATCGGCCTGATCTCGGTGGCAGCGATCGCCTGGTTGGTGCCGTCCGATGTCGCCGAGCCAAGCGGTGGCGGCCTGCGCGGCGAGCTGCGCGTGCTGGGCAAGCTGCAGGTCTGGCTGGCCATGCTGATCGCGGCGCTGACCTCCGCAAGCCTGTTCACCGTCTTCACCTACATCAAACCCTACCTCACCGAGGTATCGGGCTTGTCGACCTCGGCAGTCACGTGGGTTCTGCTGCTGTTCGGCGCGGGCATGACCATCGGCAACATCATCGGCGGCAGACTGGCCGACTGGAAACTGATGCCGACAGTGATTGGCACCCTGCTGCTGATGGCCCTGCTTTTCGTTGGATTCAGGCAGTTCGGCGCAATCGCCAGCGTTGCCATCGGCATCGTCTTCCTGTGGGGCCTGCTCATCTTCGTCGTCGTGCCGCCGTTGCAGATCCGGGTCGTCGAGGCGGCCTCCGAGGGACCGAACCTTGCCGCCACGCTGAACCAGGGCGCCTTCAATATCGGCAATGCCAGCGGCGCCTGGATAGGCGGCGTGGCCCTGTCCGCCGGTGTTTCCTATGCCAATTTGCCGCTGGTCGGCGCAGCACTCGCTCTTTTGGCGGTCACCGTCGCTGTGCTGTCGCAGGCGCTGGACCGGCGCGCGCCGGTCATCCCGCTTCCGGCTGAATAGTCTCTTGCGCCCATAGCGCGGCAGGCTGGACCAATCGACATCGGCGCCTTCAAATCGCATGTCTCTCGCTCCTGATGGAGGAAGTCATGCAGAAATCGATCGAACGCATCGCCGGCGAAAGCGAAGGGGTTTCCTACGAATTCCCGCTGTTCCGCTTCACTGGTTCCGACAAGGCTGCTCCTTCAGCCTATCTGCAGGCGGCACTCCATGCCGGCGAGTTGCCGGGTGTCGTCGCCATCGACGCGCTGATGCCGATGCTTGCCAGGGCGGAGGCCGAAGGCCGCATCAAGGGCAACCTCACCATCGTGCCCTGGGCCAACCCGATCGGCCGGGCGCAATATCATTTCGGCGAGCATCAGGGCCGCTTTCATCTCGGCACGCGCACCAATTTCAACCGCGGCTTTCCGCTGCTAACGGCGCCCGACACAGCGCTCTTGCCCGACACCACCCTTGGCAGCGTCGACCAGCGGCTGAAGACCCGGCTGGTGCAGCTGTCGCTCGGCCACGACATCGTGCTCGACCTGCACTGCGATGACGAGGGCCTCGCCTATCTCTACGTCCACACCAGCCTGTGGCCTGGTATGGCCGATTGCGCCGCGGCCATGGGCGTCGACGCGGTCGTGCTGTGGAGCGAAGACACTGACGGCACCTTCGAGGGCGCCTCGATCATGCCCTATCAGAACGTCCCCGCCGATGTGGCCAAGCTCGACCGTCGCGTCGCCACCACCGTCGAATATCGCGGCATCCTCGATGTCGATGGTGCCTTGGCCGCCGCCGACGCCGACGGCCTCTACCGGCTGCTGGTGGCGCGCGGCGTGATCGCCGACAGCGCCCTGCCCGCGCCGGGTCCTTTCACCGGCTTCGTGGCGCCATTGGAAAACATCGACATGATGCCGGCGCCACGGGCCGGTGCCGTGCTCTATGACGTGAAGCCCGGCGACCGCGTCGCCAAGGGCGCGCGCCTCGCCACCATCGTCCATGCACCGGGTGAAGCCGATGGCCGCACCGAAGTGTTCGCACCGCAGGACGGCATCATCCTGACCCGCCGCTCGCGCCGCATCATCCGCGCCGGCGAAGATCTTCTGAAGCTGGTCGGCGACAGGAAGAGCACTGATGCCCGGTCGGGAACGCTGGAGGACTGACTTAGCCCGAAATAGCCAGTCGCGCTTTCGCCTCCAGCCATTCCGCCATCTGCCGGTAAGGCACCGGGCCGTGACTGATGCGGGCGACACCCAGTTCCGCCAGCCGCTGGCGCGGCGGCACATGCGCCAGCGCAATGATGTTGACCGGCAACGCAATTGCCTTGCAGAGCGTCTCGATCAGGCCTTCGTCGCCAAGGCCCGGCGCAAAGAAGCCGTGCGCGCCGGCTTTTTCGAAGGCCTGTGCGCGCTCGATGGCCTGGTCGAGCAGAAGGTCATCATGCGCATCCGGTTTCGCCTTGAGGAAGATGTCGGTTCGAGCGTTGATGAATGCCGGTATGCCGGAAGCCTTGACGGCCGCCGCCGCGGCTTCGATGCGCTTTGCCTGCACGGAAATGTCATGCAGGCCGCTGCCACCGACAATCTGATCCTCGAAATTGAAACCGATAGCGCCGGCCCGCAGCGCCAACGTCACCGTGCGAGCGACGATTTCCGGGTCAACGCCGTAGCCGCCCTCGAGGTCCATGGTCACCGGCAGGTCGACCGACCCGACGATGCGCTTGATGTTGTCGAGCGCCAGTTCCAGCGGGATTTTCTCGCCATCGGCGTAGCCGAACGCGGCCGCGACCGGCCAGCTTCCGGTGGCGATCGCCTTGGCACCCGCTTTCTCGATGATCTTGGCCGAACCCGGATCCCAGGCATTGTAGAGGACGACCGGGTTGCCCTTGACGTGGAGGGAATGAAACGTCCGCGCACGCTCGATCTGCTCGGTCATGGTTATTTTCCCGTCTTCCTGCTGTTGGATGAGCACTCTAAGCGGCACTGTCGGCTCTGGCGATGTGCCATGAGCCTGAGAAGCGGCGGCCAACGAACAGACTTTCAAACCTGTTGCGCATCCTTCTTTTCGCAGCTATGGATTTCGCCATGAATATGCGTTCGATCAAGACCATTTGGTGGTGGGCCTGCTGACAGCGGCCTGTTCGAACACGTGCGCGTGAATAGAGAGGGTGGCCGCAACGGAAAGTCCGGGCGGCCATTTGTTTTTTCCAAGCCATTCCCGGGTCCGTTGCCCCAAGAAGCTGATGGAGACGGCAATGACGATGAAGGTTCTGGAAAACGGCGCGGAAAGTTTCGTGACCGCGGGTGGCATCACCATCACCCGCGCGCGCCACGACCGGCCGTATGCGGGCGCGATCGACGCTTACGTCGACGGCCTGAATTCGCGCCGCGGCGCGGTGTTTTCCTCAAACTATGAATATCCCGGCCGCTACACGCGCTGGGACACCGCCATCATCGACCCGCCTCTGGTTATCTCCGCGCGCGGCCGCGCGATGCGTGTCGAGGCCCTCAACGGCCGTGGCGAGGTGTTGTTGCCGGTCATCGGCAAGGCGCTGGGTAGCCTGGCCGATATCACCATCGCCGAGACATCGAAAAGGCTCATCCGTCTCGACGTCGCCAAGCCCGGCCGTGTCTTCACGGAAGAAGAGCGCAGCCGCGTTCCTTCGGTGTTCACGGTGCTGCGCGCCATCACCGCTCTGTTCAAGACCGAGGAAGACGCCAATCTAGGTCTCTACGGCGCTTTCGGCTACGATCTCGCCTTCCAGTTCGACCCGGTAGACTACAAGCTCGAACGCAAGCCAAGCCAGCGCGACCTGGTGCTGTTCCTGCCTGACGAGATCCTGGTCGTCGACCATTATTCGGCCAAGGCATGGACCGACCGCTACGACTATGCCGGCGAGGGTTTTTCGACCGAAGGGCTGCCGCGCGACGAAATCTCCGAGCCGTTCAAGAGCCCCGACCGCATCCCGCCGCGCGGCGACCATGAACCCGGCGAATACGCCGACCTGGTGCGCAAGGCGATGGATTCGTTCAAGCGCGGCGACCTGTTCGAGGTCGTGCCGGGCCAGATGTTCTACGAGCGCTGCGAGACGCAGCCGTCCGAGATTTCGCGCAAGCTGAAGGCCATCAATCCGTCGCCCTATTCCTTCTTCATCAATCTGGGCGAAGGTGAATATCTGATCGGCGCCTCGCCCGAAATGTTCGTGCGCGTCAACGGCCGCCGCGTCGAGACCTGCCCGATCTCGGGCACCATCAAGCGCGGCGACGACGCAATTTCCGACTCAGAGCAGATCCTGAAACTGCTCAACTCGAAGAAAGACGAATCCGAGCTGACCATGTGCTCGGACGTCGACCGCAACGACAAGTCGCGGGTCTGCGAGCCGGGTTCGGTGCGCGTTATCGGCCGGCGCCAGATCGAGATGTATTCGCGCCTGATCCATACGGTCGACCACATCGAAGGCAGGCTGCGCGAAGGCATGGATGCCTTCGATGCCTTCCTGTCGCATGCCTGGGCGGTCACCGTCACCGGCGCGCCGAAGCTATGGGCCATGCGCTTTATCGAGCAGAACGAGAAGAGCCCGCGCGCCTGGTATGGCGGCGCGATCGGCATGGTCAATTTCAACGGCGACATGAACACCGGCCTGACGCTCCGCACCATCCGTATCAAGGACGGCATTGCCGAAGTGCGCGCCGGCGCCACATTGCTGTTCGACAGCATTCCCGAGGAAGAAGAAGCCGAAACCGAACTGAAGGCATCCGCCATGCTCTCCGCCATCCGCGACGCCAAGACAGGCAATTCCGCCAGCACCGAGCGCACCACCGCGCGCGTCGGCGACGGCGTCAACATCCTGCTGGTCGACCACGAGGACAGTTTCGTCCACACGCTGGCCAATTATTTTCGCCAGACCGGCGCCAACGTCTCGACCGTTCGCTCGCCGGTGCATGAGGAAGTCTTCGACCGGCTGAAACCCGACCTCGTCGTGCTGTCGCCCGGCCCCGGCACGCCGAAGGACTTCGATTGCGCCGCAACCATCAAGAAGGCGCGCGCCCGCGAACTGCCGATCTTCGGCGTCTGCCTTGGCCTGCAGGCATTGGCCGAGGCCTATGGCGGCGAACTGCGGCAGCTGCACATACCGATGCACGGCAAGCCGTCGCGCATCCGCGTCTCCAAGCCCGGCATCATCTTCTCCGGCCTGCCCAAGGAAGTCACCGTCGGCCGCTACCACTCGATCTTTGCCGATCCGGTGCGGCTGCCCGACGATTTCATCGTCACGGCCGAGACCGAGGACGGCGTCATCATGGCCTTCGAGCACCGCAAGGAGCCGATCGCCGCAGTGCAATTCCACCCGGAATCGATCATGACGCTCGGGCACAATGCCGGCATGCGCATCATCGAGAACATCGTCGCCCACCTGCCGCGCAAGGCCAAGGAAAAGGCCGCCTGACGATCATGGCCGAAGCCGAGAACACGATGGCGATCGCGGCCAAGGCGGCCGCGAAGCGCAAGGTCGCGAACCTCGCCTTCTGGTCGATTATCGTCGCCTTTGTCGTGCTCGCGCTGAAAGCTGCCGCCTGGTACGTCACCGGCTCAGTCGCACTCTATTCGGACGCACTGGAATCGATCGTCAACGTCATCGCCTCGGTCGCCGCCTTCTGGGCGATCCAGATCAGCCACAAGCCGGCCGACCAGGATCATCCCTTCGGCCATCACAAGGCCGAGTATTTCTCGGCAGTGCTGGAAGGCGTGTTGATCGTGCTTGCCGCGCTATTGATCCTCAACGAGGTCTGGCGCTCCTGGCAGACTCCGTCACCCTTGGAACAGCCTTGGGAAGGTCTTGCGGTCAACGGCGTTGCCACGATTATCAACGCCTTCTGGGCCTGGACGCTGATCCGCGCCGGCAGGGCGGAGAAATCACCGGCACTGGTCGCCGACGGCAACCACATCATGACCGACGTGGTGACCTCGATCGGGGTCTTCGGCGGCCTGGTCGGGGCGATCCTGACCGGCTGGCAGATCCTCGACCCCGCACTTGCCGTCCTCGTGGCGCTGAACATTCTGTGGCAGGGCTGGCATGTCATCGGCTCGTCGATGAACGGGCTGATGGACCGCGCCGTCGACACCCAGGAGCACATGCGCATCCGCGACGTCATCTCGGCCAACTGCAAGGGCGCGCTTGAAGTGCACGACCTCAAGACGCGCATCGCCGGCCGCGCCACCTTCATCGAGTTTCATCTGGTCGTCGACGCAGACATGTCGGTCGGCGCCAGCCATGTCATCTGCGACCGCATCGAGGACGCGCTGAAGGCCGAAATCCCCTCGGTGCGCGTCACCATCCACGTCGAGCCCGACGACGAGGCCAAGCTGCCGAAGGGCACAACCGCCGTGCCGTTTGCCTGAGGCGATTTCCTGTAGCGACTTGGGAAAATTAACCGAAGCTTCTCGACTTCGTCATCCACGGGCGAAGCAGGAGCGAAGCTCCGTCGCGGAGACCCGAAGATCCATGCCGCGACCTTGTCCGTAGAGTGCAGCGGAACAGAATTCTGCACCGCAGCAGCGCTCAGATGTCACGCATGGATCCTATGGTCTGCGCCGCCAGTCTCTATCGGCCTTCCAAAGCTGCCTCAACAAAATCGTCGTCAAGTGGCCCGGTCAAACTGTCGAGCCAGACCCAATCCTGCGCAAGCGGTTCGAGAACGACCGCTCGGCCCTCGCGAAGGATTGAAATCTCGCCGGTATCGAAACGGTATTTCTTCGGCATGCGTACTGCTTGCGATCCGCCAGACCAAAAGACTTTTGCCTTATCCATTCGCGCCCTCCATTGAAGCTCAAGGCGAGCAGGCCGATTGCGGCATCGGCTGCAGCCGATAGACCTTGTCGTCGGATTTCGTCTTTCCGGCGTCCGCCTTCGAACACAGGTCGACGATTGCAAGCGCGCTGTTTGGGTTGGCCAGCATCATCGTGCCGTTGGCGCCACGCTTGAGGAAAATCTCCTTCTGCGCGATGTCGCAGGAGAAATTGCTCATCTTCGTGCTGGCCGCGCAGCGCCACTGGTCGGCTTCGCCCTGGCAGGAATAGGTCTGCGTCACCTTGGCCGATTTCTGCCGTGTGGTGACGGTAACGGCAATGTCGGCGCCGTCTGGCCAATTGGCGGTGTCACCGCCCGAGGCGAAGGACGCCAGTTCTACCTTGCCGCGGAAAACCCGGATCGACTGGGTGAGTTGATCGGGGTGCGAGCCGAGATGCGCTGCATCGTAGTCGCGCCCATAGCAGAACGCCTGGTCCGGCTTCAGCCGCTCGCGTAGCGGAGCTCCGAGCGCAGCGGCGACTGGGTCGATGCGCGCGAACTCCGCCTGGCAGGTCGCTGCCGGCATCGGGTCGAGGCGGAAATTGTCATCCTCCGAGCCGAGCGCCCGCCTGTCATATTCCGCTGCGCCAAGCTCCTCTTCTGATCCGGCATCGAGATAGATGTCGGGCTGCAGATCCGAGAGGAACAGCCGACCCTTGTCATCGACCTTCAGCGACGCAAGCGTCCGGTCGCATTCCATGCCGCAATGGACCGGGCCCGTCTTGCCGTCCTCGGAAGCATGATTGCACCAGCCGCCGGCCCATTCAGGCGACTTGGCGCCGCGCACGGTGGTGGCGATGAAGGCATTGTAGGACGTGTCGGAATTCCCGGTCGGTTCCTCGTTCGGCCGGCTGACCGGATCATGGCCGTAGTAGAAGAAGATCCGCGCCACCTTCTGCTTCGGGTGCGCCTTGAGATGCGCCCCATCATAGACGCGGCCGAAACAGGCATCAGCGCCGTTCGGACTGAGTTCGGTAAGCTTCAGCGCATCGTCGGCGGAGGCCGATCCGGCAAGCGCGCCGAGCAGCACGGCGCAAAACCCGGCGCCGGCAACCGTCTTCCATTCCCCCAACCCAAACGCCCATTCCTTCAACGCCATGTGACCTCTCCTCCGCATCGAAAGGACGCAACGGCAATTTATGCTAGTATTGCGGCTGGAGTCACGCAATTCGCGGTCAGCCGCCAAGCGGAGGAGGATGCCATGCGCCGGCGCGACATGTTCCGCACGGTTCTTGCCGGAACCGGAACGCTTCTCGGTCTGCGGGCAGCACAGGCAGCCGCCACCGAGCCCACAAGGCAAAAAGTCGCCTACCACTTGAGCGACACCGACAAGGTCAATTTCGTGCTCGGCAACATCAAGAACCATTATGAAGGCACCGGCGGCAAGGTCGACATCGTGCTGGTCGTGCATGGTCCCGCGCTCGCGGCCTTCAAGTCGAAAGGCATATCGGCCGCGATTTCCGGGCGCTTCGCCGGCCTGGTGCAGCAGGGATTGGAACCCCACGCCTGCGCCAACACCATGCACGGCATGGACATCACACTCCCCGACCTGCTCGCCGGATTTCATGCCGCCGACAAGGGCGGCGTCGTCAAACTCGCCGAACTGCAAGGCCAGGGTTACGCCTATCTGCGTCCGTAGAGCGGTTTGTTTGACGCAAATCCCCCGGGGAAAGCGCTCACACTTTTCCTTGAATTGCTCCAAGGCTTGAACACCGGGGTGGCAAGGGCCTACGAAGGGCAGGCAGACATCCCGGAGGAAGAACCGTGCCAGCCACCACACTCAGCATACCCGATCTTGCCGGCAAGGCAGTGCTGGTTACCGGTGCATCGACCGGCATCGGGGCGGCGCTCGCGCTGGCCTATGCAGCGCAGAAATGCAAGGTGGCGCTGCATTATAACTCGAGCCGCGACGCCGCCGAGAAGCTCGGCCTGACGATTGCCGACAAGGGCGGCGAGGTGTTTCTCGTCCAGGGCGATTTCTCCGTTGCCGCCGATGTCGAGCGCGTCGTCGAGGACAGTGCGCAATATTTCGGCCGCCTCGACGGGCTGGTCAACAATGCCGGCGGCATGCTCGGCCGCATCCCCTATGCCGAGCAGACCGAGGCGCATTACGATGCGGTGATGGACCTCAACGCCCGTTCGGTGCTGACTGCTTCGCGCAAGGCGATCCCGTGGCTGAAGAAACAGGGCGGCTTCATCGTCAACACCTCCTCGATCGCCGCCCGCAATGGTGCCGGCGGCGGCGCCGGGCTTTACGGCTCTGCCAAGGCTTTCGTCTCCAATGTGACGCGCGGCATGGCAAAGGAGCTGATCGGCTTCGGCATCCGCGTCAACGCGGTGGCGCCCGGCACCATTCTCACCCCGTTCCACGAGCGCTATTCGACCGACGAGCAGATCAAGGGCATGGTCGCCACCATTCCGCAGGGACGCGCCGGCACGGCGCAGGATTGCGTCGGCGCCTATCTGTTCCTCTCTTCCGACCTTCTCAGCGGCTACATCACCGGCCAGGTGATCGAGGTGAATGGCGGCCAGTTGATGCCTTGAACGGCTATCGCCATACTGGCGATCTGCACGCTCTTGTCGAAAACCTCAAAGGAGACAACGGAATGTACGGACTGATCGGCAAGATGCGGGCGTCGCGCGGCCAGCGCGACGCGGTCATGGACCTCCTGCGCGCCAGCACCGGCGCCCTGCCGGGCTGCCTGAGCTATATCATCGCGCGCGATCCCGCCGATGCCGACGCGATCTGGGTCACCGAAGTGTGGACCGACGCCGAAAGCCACAAGGCCTCGCTGCAGCTTCCCGAAGTCCAGGCAGCGATCGCCAAGGCGCGGCCGTTCATCGCCGGCTTCGAATTCCAGGTCGAGACCCACCCCGTCGGCGGCTTCGGCCTAGCCGACAGCAAGACGGGGTGAGTTCGATGCCAATTTTGAGGAGCAATCTTTGACGCAGACAGTAAACATTCGCGATGCGAAAGCTCATCTGTCGCGCCTTGTGAGACGTGCAGCCCAAGGCGAGTCGTTTGTTATTGCCAAAGCCGGCAAGCCGTTGGCCAGAATCGTGCCGATCGAACAGCCGACGCTGCAGGCGCGACGGGTCGGTTTTATGGCCGGCCAGTTTTCCGTCCCCGACGATTTCGACCGCATGGGTCGCAATGAGATCGAGCAACGGTTCAACGCCGGCTTGTGAGACCTGTTACTCGACACCTGGGCGGGTGAAACAATCATTTTTCTGTGAATCGCGGTTCGCATTTTTCGCCCTGCGGGTCTAAGAGCGAAACATGGATTCCTCGGCCGAGCAGCCCTCCCCGGACCTGCCCACACTCGAGCGCATGGCGCGGATGCGCAAGCTCTGGCAGTGGCTTGCCCTGCTGGTTGTTTCCTTGCTGTTTGCCGGCGCGCTGGAACTCGCCGCCCTGCCGGCGGCGCTGCTGATCGGGCCGATGCTGGCCGCCATCGTCGCCGGCACCAATGGCGCCACGGTGCGCGTGCCGCGTCTTCTGTTCGGCTCCGCCCAGGCGATCGTCGGCTGCCTCGTCGCGGCGTCGATCTCGGCCGACATCTTTCCGGTCTTCACCCAGGAATGGCCGCTGTTTCTCGGCGTCGTGGTGGCCACCGTCACAGCCTCCAGCCTGCTCGGCTGGCTGATCAGCCGCTGGCGCATCCTGCCCGGCACCACCGCCGTCTGGGGCTCGTCGCCGGGTGCGGCCACCGCCATGGTGCTGATGGCGGGTGCCTTCGGCGCCGATCAGCGGCTCGTCGCTTTCATGCAATATCTGCGCGTCATCTTCGTCTCGATGACGGCGGCACTCGTTGCCAAGATGTGGGTCGACACGTCTGAGGTCGAAATCCCCGCCATCGTCTGGTTTCCGCCGATCGATGCCCAAGCCTTCGCCGCCACCATCGGCATCGCGGTCGTAGGCGGCCTGGCGGGAAAGTTGTGCCGACTGCCCTCGCCCTTCTTCCTCGGCACCTTCATCTTCGGCACCGTCGTCCATCTCGGCTTGGGCGTGGAAATGCAATTGCCGCAATGGCTGCTGGCCGTCAGCTACGCCATGGTCGGCTGGTCGATCGGCCTGAACTTCACAAGGGCGATCCTGCGCCATGCGGCGCGCGCCTTGCCGCAGATCATCGCCTCGATCGTGGCCTTGATCGCCTTTTGCGGCGGCCTTGCCTTCATGATCAGCCATCTCCTGGGCATCGATCCGCTGACCGCCTATCTGGCGACCAGCCCCGGCGGCATGGACAGCATCGCCATCATCGCTGCAGCAGCGCAGAACGTCGACATCTCTTTCGTCATGGCGCTGCAATCAGCACGCTTCCTGATCGTGCTGCTGATCGGCCCGAGCGTCGCGCGGCTGGTGGCGAGAAGCGTCAGGCAATAGGCAGCGGCTAGTCCTCGCCGCCCTCGCCCACGCTGTGCGCGTCCCGGCGCCAGTAGGCCGTAACCAGGTGGCGGTCGCGCGGCAGGCCCCACTGTTTGCGCACGATCTTGCGGATCTCCCGGAAATCGCCAAATTCGCAACCGACCCAGACGTACAGGCCGTCGGCAAGCGCCATGTGCTTGCGCTCGCGCAAGGCGGCGGACAACAGGCCCGCGGTGCCGGCCTCGCGGCCGTGCCGGTAAAGCCAGGTGATGTCGATATTATCCCCTTGCGCCAGCGCCATCCGGTCGTCCGGCCCATCGATCTCGATCAGCGCCTCAGCGCGTGTTGACGGCGGCAGATCTTCCAGAATCCTGCCTATGGCGGGAAGTGCTGTGTCGTCGCCGAGCAGAAGCAAGGTCTGCGCCACCGGAGCGTCGCCGCCACCGGGTCCGATCATGCCGATGACATCTCCCGCCCGTGCATTTTGCGCGAAGCTGGCGGCGGGCGTCTCCTGGCCGGGGTGCAGCACGAAATCGACATCGAGCCAGCCGCTTGCGGCATCCAGCGCCCGGATCGTGTAGACCCGCACGGCAAGAGCATCGTCGCCCGAAGGCCAGACAATCAGGCCGTCGGCGCCCATCGTCGGCCAGAGCGGCTGGCGGCCAGCCGGCGGCAGCAGCAGCCGCATGTGCAGGCCGCCATGGCTGAACCGGCCGAGATCCTTGCCGGCGAAGCGCAGACGCTGCATATGCGCCGAAATCCGCGTCGACGACATCACCGTGATCTCGCGGAAGAAGACCGGCGTGCCGGCGTCAACGCCGTCGCCTTGCCAATGAATGCCCCTGGTCGTGCCGAGATGTTCGGCGACATGGCCGGCAACCGTCATCTTCATGTAGGACAGGCAGGTTTCGTCGGACGCCGCGACGCGGATCAGTACGCTTTCATCATCGAGCGTGGCGCTCAACGAACCATAATAGAGGCGAAGCTCCCATTGGTCGGCGACGCCGGTGTCGATCTCGAATTCGCTGTGCTCGGCGCGCAGCCGGTCCATCACCGACCTGATCGCCGCGTCGCTGATCCGGGTTTGCGCGCTCAATTGGTCCATCATTCAAGTCCTATGCAACAGTTCGGGGCAAGCGCCGCAGCGCCCCCGCGGTCAGCGGCATGCCACAGCCGCTCAAGCGCTTCCACACAAACATGACTATCACTGTCATATTATGCGATGAACGCCTAGCGCGCCGCAAGGCGATCGGGAAGGAAATCGACGAACACGCGCACCTTCGGCGACAAATGGCGGTTGGAAGGCCACAGCATCCGGAACTGGCCACGGCCGTCGACATGACCGTCGAGAACGGTACGCAGCCTGTCTTCGTGCAGCGCCTCACGCACCAGGAAATCCGGCATGCAGGCGATGCCGAGGCCGGCGATCGTGGCGCCCTTCAATGCTTCCATGTTGTTGCAGGTCAGCATCGAGCGGATCTGCGGTTCAGCGCTTCCGGTTATGAACGGCCACTCCAGCAGCCTGCCGCTGTTGAGGAAGCGGAAGTTTATGCCGAAATGCCTGATGAGATCCGCCGGCTCGCCGGGTGTGCCATGGCGCTCGAGGTAGGAGGGCGCCGCGCACAGCAGCATGCGGAAGGGCGCAACGGGTCTCGACACGAGGCGCGAATCAGGCAGCTCGCCGCTGCGGATCGCGACATCGATGCCCTCGTCGATGACGTCGACGATCCGGTCGTTGAAATCGATGTCGAGTTCGATCTCGGGATAGCGGGCCATGAACTCCGACAACACCGGCAGCAACAGATGATAGGTGACGATCGGGGTGGATATGCGCAGCCGCCCACGCGGTGTTTCCCGTGTCCGCGACAGCATCGCCTCGGCATCGTCGATGTCGTCGAGGATGCGGCGCACCCGCTCGTTGAACAGCTTGCCCTCTTCCGTCAGGCCAATGCGCCGCGTGCTGCGCTGCAGGAGCCGCACGCCGAGTTCCTGCTCGAGCCGGGCGACACTTTTGCCGACAGCGGAAGCCGAGATGCCAAGCGCCCGTCCGGCAGCGACGAAATTGCCGAATTCGGCGGTGCGGGCAAAGGCCAGGAGCCCGTTGAGACGATCCATCGTGTCATTCCATTCGAGCGTTTCAGTCCGATATACCAGGAGATATAACACTATTCTTCCTGAAATGCCGACGACCTATCTTGTCATCACGACCGGCTCCGCAATCGCGCGGCCCACCGGCGAGTGCTGTTTCAGATAGGAAAATCCATGACTTCCAGGACCACAACCGGCTCTGCCGAGAGATGGCTCGTGCTCTTGTCCGTGTGCCTTGCCGCGATGACGATGCCATTGACCTTCACCGGTCCGGCCGTCGCTCTGTCGCGCATCGCGGCCGATCTCGGCGGCAGTCCCATCGAGCTCAACTGGGTGACCAACGCCTTCATGCTGACCTTCGGCGCCACCCTGATGGCGTCGGGCGCCCTGGCCGACAACCACGGCCGCAAGCGCCTCTTCCTCGTCGGCCTCTCCCTCTATATCCTGGCATCACTGGGCGCGATGCTGGCGCCGGACATCATCTGGTTCGACATCTTCCGGGCCGTGCAGGGGATCGGCAGTGCGGCCGCCTTCGCTGGCGGCGCCTCGGCACTCGCCCAGGAATTCGAAGGGCCATTGCGGCTGCGCGCCTTCAGCTTCCTCGGCACCAGTTTCGGCATCGGCCTCGCCTTCGGCCCGATCGCGTCGGGCCTGCTTATCTCCGCATTCGGCTGGCGGTCGATCTTTCTTCTGGTTGCGGCACTCGCGATTGCCGCCGCCATGCTCGGCCTGCGCACCATCAGGGAATCGCGCGACCCGGATGCGACGGGCCTCGACTGGGCGGGAGCCGGCACCTTCACGATCGCGCTGGCGTCGCTGACCTATGGCGTGCTCCAGGCGCCGCAGAGCGGCTGGGCTGATCCCCTCGTCGTCACGCTTCTGGCCGCTTCTATCATCTGTTTTGTCGCCTTCGTCGTTGTCGAGCGGCAAGCACAACGGCCGATGCTCGATCTCACGCTGTTTGCCTACCCCCGCTTCGTCGGCGTCCAGTTCCTGGCTGCGGCACCCGCTTACGCCTTCGTCGTCCTGCTCGTCCTGTTGCCGATCCGTTTCATCGGCATCGAAGGGATGAACGAGATCAAGGCCGGGCAATTGATGATCTGCCTCTCAGGTCCGCTGCTGATCCTGCCGATGCTCGCCGGCCAGCTGGCGCGCTGGATCGCACCGGCCACCATCTGCGGTGTCGGCCTGCTCGTCGCTGCCGCCGGGCTTGTCTGGCTGAGCCTGACACCACCGGTCGATAGTGCGCTGATGGCGCCGCTGATGCTGATCGGCGTCGGCATCGCTCTGCCCTGGGGATTGATGGACGGGCTTGCGGTCAGCGTCGTGCCGAGGGAGCGCGCCGGCATGGCGGTCGGCATCTTCAACACCACCCGCGTCGCCTGCGAGGGTGTGGCGCTGGCGATCGTCATGGCGACGCTTTCCGGCTTTGCCGCCGCGCAGCTCGCCGCACAAGGAATGGCATCTTCGACGGACGCAGCGGCGGCAGCCCAGTTGCTGGTGACCGGCAATCTCGGCGAAGCAGCACAACATTTGCCCCAAGCCGGAGCCATTGTTCTGGTCCAGGCCTACGAGACGGCGTTCGACAGGCTGCTGATCGTGTTGGCGGCGATCACCGTCGTCACCGCCCTTGTCGTCTTCCTTGGCCTGCGTCGCGTATCGGCTTCGGAGCGCGAAACCGCCCTGCCGGCATGCCAGGAAGGGTAGCCGTCAGCGGACGGGCCTCCCTATCAATCCAGCCTGTGCATCAGGTCCTCATCCAGCCAACGGCCGAAGAAATAGACCAGTTGCTTGTGCCACCACGGCCAGTCGTGGCTGACATCGCCGCCCCAGTAATCGACCCAGGCGGGAATGGATTTGTCGCGCAGGATCTGTTCCAACCTGCGCGTCTCGACCAGCATCCGCTCTTCCCAGGCGCCCTGCCCGCAGCAGAAGATCAGCCTGAGCGTCTTCAGCCGGGCCAGCAGTTTGGGATCGACGATGCCGGGCAGATAGTCGAGCGGCGAGTTGTAGAAGATATCGCCCTCGAGCGCCCTGCCGAAAAAATCGCGCGCCGAATAGACGCCCGACAGCGCGATGACGCCGCTGGCGAGTTCGGGAAAGCGGAAGACGAAGTTCGAGGAGTGATAGCCGCCCATCGAACAGCCCGAGAACAGCGGCTTCAGCTTGCGCCCGCCATTGGCCTGCTCGGCCGTGGACAGGAAGTCCGGCAGCGCCTCCTCGCGCACATAGCGGAAATAGGCCTCGTGGCGGGCAATGCGATGGGCCGCGTCGGCATGCTTGTCGAAGAAGGATTCCGAATCGACGCCGTCGACCGTGAACAGCTGGATGCGGCCGGTGTCGATGAATTCGGCCAGTGCGCCCACCCCGCCGGAATCCTCGAACTGGTAGAACCGGCCCTGCGAGGTCGGAAACACCACCACCGGCCGGCCGGCATGGCCGTAGCGCTTGTATTCCATGTCGCGGCCGAGTTGGCTCGAGAAATTCTTATGATAGGAAATGTCCATCGCCTCACGCCTTTTCCGCGTGGATGTACGCGACCGCTTCGCGCAGCGCTGCTTCGTCTTTCGAGCGCATCTGGTAGGCGTAATTTCCCATGGCGCGGCTGAAAACCTCTTCGATGGCCTGATGGTGGACGATCTTGTCGCGGTGCGCGGCTAGCACGTCCTCATGGCTGTGCAAATAGTGGAGGCGTCGCTTGCGGCTGGCATAGGCGGTGAAATATTTGCCCTCGTAAGGGCCGCCGGCGGCATCCCTGACCACCATGTCGGCCCACGCCGCATAGACATCGATGTCGAACGTATAGTTGATCGCATCGGTCATCCACGCGCCGGGCGGGCGCATGTTGACCTCCAGCGCGACACGGTCGTCCTTGGTCTCGAACAGCTCGATGTGGAAGAAGCGTTCCCGCACGTCGAATGCTTTCAGGATCTTTCGACCGGCCTCCTCGACCGCCGGGTTGATCCTGGGAAAGCAGGTGTAGCTCATGTGGCGGTCCTTGTTGACCACCTCCATGACGCTCTGGTCGTAGCGGTGGCTGGCCGCCAGCACCACCTCGCCGTCGCGGTTGACCAGCCCGTCATAGGTCACCACCAGCCCCTCGATGAACTGCTCCATGACGAAGGTCACGTCCTCGGGCTTGTCCCGGAAGAACTGGTCGAGCTCCTTGGCGTTGGAGATCTTGAAGGTGTTCGATGCGCCGGAACCGCTGTCGGGCTTGACCACCACCGGATAGCCAACGCGCCGGATGAAGGTCATGGCCCCGGCGCGGTCGGAACATTTGCGCTGCGCGATGGTGTCGACGCCGCTCTTGCGGAAGAAGGCACGCATGCGGCTCTTGCGCTTCAGGTTCTTCACGAAATCGAGCTTGGTGCCGTAGATGTTGAAATCGGTGCGGATGTTGGCTTCCAGCTCCAGCCAGTGTTCGTTGAGCGATTCAAAGCGGTCGATGCGGCCCCACTTGTGGATGAAATGCCCCATTGCCCGGAACACCGGATCGTAGTCCTCCATGTCGGCGACACGGTAGTACTCGCTGAGCGCCGCCTTCAGCTTGGCGTCGAGCGCGTCATAGGGCGCGTCGCCGATACCGAGCACCCTGGCCCCGGCCTTCTTCAAACGGTCGCAGAAATCCGCGCCATTGGCGGGAAAATGCGGCGAGAAGAACACGAAATTCATGGACGACCCCTCCCGGCGACTGGACATCGCAACCCGTCGCCCAAGTCTGGCGCATTTGCCGCGCCTGGGGAAGAGCACGCGCGTCGGGGTGCCGCCCGTCTCAACCAGCCGGCAGACAAATCGGACAACTCATCTGCTGCCTAATCCGGACGACTGCTTACGACACGGCCTGCCGAACTCAGCTGAACAAAGGCCTGGCGGCGGCAGTCAGTTCGGCGGTGTTGGCAGCTTTTGTGCCGAAAGTTTTTTAATGATAGGAATTTTTTCTTGACTCCCTGCCCTCAGCTAAGGTACATTTTCATCCATGGTGCTGATTTGCGCCAGTGACCCGCCGAACAGGCGGGTTTTTCGTTTGACGCTTCGTCGGCCAACGCGCCGGCAAAGGCTCCGAAGCCCGTTAACCCGGATTCGTTGTCCTGCACGGCCTGCGGCCCGCTTCATCCCCAGCCTCCATTCGCTGGCGATAAAACCGGACAACTCACGTGCTAATCCGGACAACTCATGTGCTTACGACACGGCCCGCGGCCCACTTGCCTCCCACAAGCCGCTCCTGTAAGAGAACCGCCATGAACACGCGCGCCAGCAACGCTTCCCGTCCGACCGGTTTTTCCGGCGAGACCGTGCGCGCGCTGGCTTCGACCCTGCTTCTTCTCGGCCTTATCGGCGATCGCCGGGTTCGCTGAAGGAGCGCCCGGCGGTCGAACCGCCGCGCAAGCGCATGCTCCTTGGCAATCACATCAAGCGAACGAAATTCTGGTAAAGGCGCCGCTCGCCATCAATCCACCTGAAGGTGGATCCATGAGCCGCCGGGAGAAACGACGATGAACGCACGAGAAGAGATCCGCTCCGATGCCGCGGTAGCCGACACGGATTCGGCCAAAGGCATGCCCGACGCAGCCCGCAAATATCAGCCCTATCCGACCGTCGGTCTCACCGATCGCACCTGGCCCTCGAAGGTTATCGACAAGGCGCCGATCTGGTGCTCGGTCGACCTGCGCGACGGAAACCAGGCGCTGATCGATCCTATGGGCCATGAGCGCAAGGCACGCATGTTCGGCCTGCTGCTCGACATGGGCTTCAAGGAGATCGAGATCGGCTTCCCGTCGGCCTCCCAGACCGATTTCGACTTTGCCCGCTGGTGCATCGAGGAAGGCAACGTACCCGCCGATGTCTCGCTGCAGGTGCTGGTGCAGTGCCGGCCGGAGCTGATCACCCGCACCTTCGAGGCGCTGAAGGGCGCCACCAACCCGATCGTCCATTTCTACAATTCGACCAGCGAGCTGCAGCGTCGCGTCGTCTTCGAGAAGGACGTCGGCGGCATCAAGCGGATCGCCACCGACGCCGCCAAGATGATCACCGACATGGCGGCCAAGGCCGGCGGAGGCTTTCGTTTCGAGTATTCGCCGGAAAGCTTTACCGGCACGGAGCTGGAAGTGGCGCTGGAGATCTGCAACGCCGTCACCGAGATCGTCAGGCCGACCGCTGACAACAAGCTGATCATCAACCTGCCCTCGACGGTCGAGATGTCGACACCCAACATCTATGCCGATCGCATCGAGTGGATGTGCCGCAACCTCGACAACCGGGAGAACCTGCTGGTCTCGCTGCATCCGCACAATGACCGCGGCACCGGCATCGCCACCACCGAGCTCGGCCTGATGGCCGGCGCCGACCGCGTCGAAGGCACGCTGTTCGGCAATGGCGAGCGCACCGGCAATGTCGACATCGTCACGCTGGCGCTGAACATGTACACGCAAGGTGTCGATCCGTTGATCGACTGCTCCGACATCAACCGGATGAAGGACGTCTATGAATATTCGAACCAGTTGAAGATCCCCGAGCGCCACCCCTATGTCGGCGAACTCGTCTACACCGCCTTTTCCGGTTCGCACCAGGATGCCATCAACAAGGGCATGAAGGCGCTGAAGAAGGCCAATACGAGCCTGTGGGAAGTGCCCTATCTGCCGATCGACCCGGCCGATGTCGGACGCAGCTACGAAGCCATCATCCGCATCAATTCGCAGTCCGGCAAGGGCGGCATCGCCTATGTGCTGCAGGCCGATTACGGCCTCAATTTGCCGCGCAACCTGCAGATCGAGTTCAGCCAGGAAATCCAGGCGATCACCGATGCCGAGGGCAAGGAAGTGCCGGCCAGGCGCATCTACGAGCGCTTTCTCGAGACCTATGTCGACCAGCCCGGCGCGCGGCTGAAATTCCTCGATCACCACACCTATCCCAGCGCCGAGATCAAGGGCCGGCGCGTCGTCGAGGCGGTCATCCTCGACAACGGCAAGGAACTGACGATATCGGGCACAGGCACCGGCCCGATCGACGGCTTCGTCGATGCGCTGTCACGTCATCTCGGTGTCGAGATGTCGGTGCTCGACTATTCCGAGCACTCGATGCAGCGCGGCTCGAACGCGTCGGCCATTTCCTATGTCGAGATGGAATATCCCGGCGGCAAGCTGTTCGGCGCCGGAATCAACACCAACATCGTCGCTGCCTCGCTGGAAGCAGTGATGTCCGCCGCCAACCGTATCGTCGGCAAAAAAGCCGGCTGACGCCCGACGGCAACAAAGATCGGAACCGTCCCAATCTGGTGATCGGTTCCGACCTTTCGGGCCGTTAACCACCGCGGAATTATCCGGTGGGTACGTGATCGCATAATGGGGTGTATACTTGTGTGGTGGTGCGGGACCTATATGATCGCGCCTCAACCTGTGCCGACTTCGAGAGGATCGACACTTGCAGCATGCCACGCCTGCCGCCCCCGCAGTGCGCGAGACACTGGAGCGACTGCTTGCCAGCCAAACGTTCGGCCGATCCGAACGCGCGCGCAAGCTGCTACGTTATCTTGTCGAACGTGAACAGGCCGGCGAAGCCGACAGGCTCAAGGGCTTTTCCATTGCCATGGATGTTTTCGGCAAGGACGGCGATTTCGACCCGTCCACCGATGCCGTGGTGCGGGTGCAGGCAGGCAGGCTGCGCGAGCTTCTGCAGCACTATTTCGCCAATGAGGGAATTGCCGAACCGGTCCGCATCGCCATTCCGCGCGGCGGCTATGTTCCTGCCTATGAATCGAATGCGATCCGCCTGCCGGATATTGCCGAGGCTGTTCCCGAACTCAGGCTGGACGGCGCCGCATCCGCCGGTCGGTCAAACGAAGCCGGCACGGGCACGCCGGAGGCGATGTCTCTGACTTCCGTACCGACTTCGCCTGCCCCCTCGGTGGCGCGCCATCTCCGCTTTTTCTGGATGGCGATCGCCCTGGTCATCGCCATGCTGGGCGTACTGATCCTTCGCCAAGGCAGCACTGCCTTGCTGGCAGGCGGCGACATCTCGGCAACGCCGGAGACCGCTGGCGCAACCGCAAGCATCACATCGTCGGCAAGGGCTGACGCCCTGCCGCAAGTCTATATCGGACTCAAGGCTGACGGCTCCGACGCCAGCCGTGTCGCCGCATCGCTGCGCGCCGGCCTGAGTGGCTTCGATACGATCGACTTCATCGGCCGCGACACCGTCAACGATCCAGCCGACGACGCTGCGAGCTTCATATTCGACATCCTGCCCGGACCGGACGCGGGCGATATCACGATAGAACTGCAAAGCATGGCGTCCGGACGGGTGCTTCTATCGCGCAATCTCACCCCTGCCGACAGCGCACCTGCGGCGGTCGAAGACCGTATTGCCGACATGCTGAGCTCGGCACTCCCCGCCTCCGGCACCATCTACAACTATATCGAGCAGACCGGCACGCCAAACGGTCTGACGCAGTGCCTGCTGCTCAACGGCAAATATTACCTCGACCAGAACGCCAGGACCCATGAGGCGGCCTATCGTTGCCTCGAAAAGCTGGCCAATGGTGGAACCAAGTCCTCGCTCGTCTATTCGGAACTTGCTTCCCTGCATCTCGAGGCGGTGTCCGATCATTACGCCTATCCTCCCAACGCGACGATTGAAACAGCCGTCGAGTTTGCCCATCGCGGCGTGCAGATGGGTCCGACCAGCCCTTATGCGCATCGCGCCTACGGCTATGTCAGTTCGCGCCTCGGCAATACGGACGAATCAATCCGCTGGATGCGCAAGGCCTATGAACTCAACCCCTACGATCTCGGCATGGCCGCCGCTTACGGCTACGGGCTGATCTTCGCCGGACGCTACGCCGAGGGAACGCCGATCCTCGATCATGCGGCGGAGACCTTCAGCGGACACCCGACATGGTGGGACTATGGGCTGTTCGTCGGTGAGCTCATGCTCGGCGACACGAACAAGGCAGTCGCGGCCAGCATGGCACTGAGAACGACGGCAACGAAATCACACTATCTGGCGGCACGGCTGATCGGCGCCAAGGCTGCCGGACAGGATCATTTGGTGAGCACGCTGCTGAAACAGTTGACCACCGAGTTCCCCAAATTTGCCGCCGATCCGCGGGCGACTTTCGTCGAGCGGAAATATCCGGCCGACCTGACCGACCGGCTGGTTCAGGCACTGCGTGCTGCCGGGCTCGGCAGCCCGAGCTGACACCATCGACGTCCGCGGACTGGCTGCGCCGTGTCCCGATGGATTTACTGCGCTCCGATCGCCGAATGCCGGTTGATCCCCAAGTTCTGTACACAACCGTACAAATCGCGAAAATTTTACTGGTCATCATGTCGGACTAGGAGCAATTCAGCCACGATTGGTGTCGCGCATTCTGCAATAACAAAAAATCAGCTTTCATGACCGCATCACTTTTTGCCGCCGAAGAGGGTGTTGGCTCGAAGGCCATCGTCCTGCTGCACGGTTTCGGCGGCTGCCACGATGTATGGCGCGAGGTGATTTCCGCCCTGACGCCTTCCACGCATACGCTGGCCTATGATCTGCCTGGGCATGGGATGTCGCTCGACTTTCCCGCCGCCGGTCCGGCCAGGGTGGCGGCCAAGGCCGTGCTGACCGACCTCTCGGAGCGTCGGCTGAAGCGCGTTCATCTCGTGGGCCACTCGATGGGTGGTGCCGTGGCGGCGCTGATGGCGCTGGCCGAGCCCGAAAAGATAGCCTCGCTGACGCTTCTGGCGCCGGGCGGCCTTGGCCCCGAAATCAATGGACCGCTGTTGCGCCGCTATGCCGAAGCCGCGGATCGGTCCGAGATCCGCTCCTGCCTCTCCGTGATGTCGGGACCTTCTGCCCTGCCGCTCGAACATACGGTAGACATCCTTTGGGAAATGCGCAGGCGACCCGGCCAACTCGAAAAGCTGGTCGGGATCGCGGCCGCCATGACCGTGGACGATCGGCAAGGCGTCATCCCGCACGATCGCCTCGATCGGCTGAACATGCCGGTAATGGTGGCATGGGGAACCAGCGATGCGGTGTTGCCCTTTACCCAGGCGGATGACCTGTCGGCGCATTTTCACGTGCACCACGTGCTGGAGGCGGGCCATATGCTGGCCGAGGAAGCACCCGACCTCGTTGCCGAGATCATTCGCCGCAACACCAGCCGCCGCGCCAGGCCGCACCGCCAGAAATTCGCCGCAGCAGCCAGCTGACCTTTTCGCGCACGACGACCCTCCTGAGCACCCCGACGCCGTCGATCTCGCCAGTGCATTTTGCCGGCGGCTGTGTTAACCCAGTGTTAACCAAACCCACGAGGCAGACGCCGATGAAGGAAGCAGGCGAGAAGACCATCGACCAGTCGAAGAAACTGTCCGATGCCATCCGTGATGTCAAAAATGCCTTCGCCGACCGCGACGATGTCGTCGTCGACATGCGCGAGGCGCATCGCATGCGTCTCGATCTGCTTGCCGCCGAGCTGGCGCCGGTTTTTGCCGATGTTCCGGCCGACATGGACAATTTCGACTTTGTCGTCTCGTCGGGCTTGCAGCCGCGCCTGTGGATCGACGCCATCAGCCATGTCGCCATGGGGCGCGACCGCCGCACCTATCGCTTCCTCAAGGACACCCGCATCGGCCGGGTGGTGCTTGCCGAATCCACTGAGATGAAATCGGTTGCCGATTCCGTGACGCGCTATGTCGCCGAGCGCATCGTCGAGCGTCAGAGGATGCTGGAAGGCGGCGTCGAACCTGCCGTCGCCGGCCTGAAACGTGCGTATGTGCCAGAAGCCGAACCGCCGCTGCGCGCGACGGAGCGCGGCAAACGCTGGTCGGCCCTTCTGTCCGGGCTTGGCCTGGTCGCTGCCGGCGCACTGGTCGGCCTTGTGGTGTCGGTCGTCCTGTTCTGGGACCGCATCGTGGCCATGGTTGTCAATTTGCGGCCATAGCGGCCTCGGCGCCAAGCTCCACCGTCTGCAGATCGGATGGCGGTATGGACGGCCCGGTCAGGCCGCGCCGTGTCAGCCGGATCCGCCAGTTTCCCTTTTCACCGTCGATGTCGAACAGATTATACTGCGCCGCCGGGTGCTTGCCACCCGGCGCCTGGCCGGCGGCAGCGACACCGACCGCCGGGATCCTGACGCCTCGACCGCCGATGAAGAACAGCGACGGCAGATGCGAATGGCCGTGCAGCACAAGGTCGGCGCCATGGCGGCGAATGATCTTGTTGAAGCGGGCGATGCCGAACAGCCGCTTGTGCTGCGGGACCGCGCCGCGCACCGGTGGATGGTGGATCATGATGACGCGGAACAGCCCCTGTCCGGCAGTGTCCTGGAGGATTTTGCCGAGCCTATCCCCCTGGCCTTCCATGAAAAACCCATTGGCCATGAAGGGTGCCGTGGCGCGCGCCGTCGAGACGCCGATCAGCGCGACATTGCCGCGTACACGCAGATAGGGGAAGGCGTTGCGGTCGACCGGCGTGTTGACGCCGTCGCCGCTCATCCACGCCGCCCAGGACCGACAGACCTTGTCGAAGGCGCCCGGCACATAGGCGTCGTGATTGCCCGGAACGACCGAAACATCATGCGGCGGCCCCAGCGTCTCCAGCCAGTGCCTGGCCATCTCGATCTCGCCGTCGAGCGCCAGATTGACCAGGTCGCCGGTGACGGCGAGGTGATCAGGCGTGTTCGCCTTGATGTCGGCGACGATCGTGTCAATGACCGCATCATGCATATGGCGGCGGCGGTTGCGCTGCCAGTTGACATAGCCGAGCACGCGCTTGGAGGCGAGATCGCGATAGGATACATCGGGGAGCGGCCCCAGATGGACATCGGAAATATGCGCGAGCCTGAACATACAACCTTCATAGGCGACCCGCGCGCGGCTTTCCACCCACGGTTTCGCTATCAATGACGAGCCCTGAAGATGCCTTCCGCCAGACCGGCTGGCCAGGGTTGAGGGCCAGGCTGTTCCATCTCTATTTCGTGCTGCGGAGGCCGATGACGCTTGGCGTGCGCGGCCTGATCCACGACACAGCGTCCAGATCCGTCTTCCTTATTCGCCATACTTATGTACCGGGCTGGCAGCTTCCCGGCGGCGGCGTCGAAGTCGGCGAGACGATGAACGAGGCGCTGGCCCGTGAACTGGCCGAGGAAGGCAACATCGCTCTGACCGCCCCGCCGGTGCTCAAATCGATGCATTTCAACCGCCGCTCCAGCCACCGCGACCATGTCGGCTTTTATCTGCTCGAGCATTTCAGCCAGACGGCGCCGAAGCTGCCGGACCACGAGATCGCCGAAGCCGGCTTCTTCCCGCTCGACCGCTTGCCGCAGGGCACGACGCCGGCGACGCTGCGCCGGATCGCCGAGGTTTTTGACGGCGAGCAGCCCTCGCCCTACTGGTAGATCAGGCCGCCGCTTTCTCGAAGCGCGCCCGGTCATGCCGTGCGGCATAATCGAGATCCGGTCCGACAGGCACGATCCGCGTGGGATTGATCGTCTGGTGGCTGCCGTAATAATGCGCCTTGATGTGATGCATGTTCACCGTCCCGGCCACGCCAGGGACCTGATAGAGATCGCGCAGATAGTTGGACAGGTTCGGGTAGTCGGCGATGCGGCGCAGATTGCATTTGAAATGGCCGACATAAACCGGATCGAAGCGCACCAGCGTGGTGAACAGCCGCCAGTCGGCCTCGGTGATACGACCACCGACGAGATAGCGCTGTTTTGCCAGCCGCTCCTCCAACGTATCCAGCGCCGAAAACAGCTCGCCGAAAGCCTCTTCATAGGCGCGTTGCGTGGTGGCGAAGCCGGCGCGATAGACGCCGTTGTTGATGGCGGGATAGACCAGCGCATTGATGCGGTCGATCTCGCCGCGCAACGCCTTCGGATAGAAATCGAAGCTGGCGTCGCCCCATTCATCGAAGGCTGAATTCAGCATGCGGATGATTTCGGAAGACTCGTTGGAGACGATGGTCTGCTCCTTTTTGTCCCACAGCACCGGCACAGTCACCCTGCCCGAATAGGCGGGATCGGCCTTGGCATAGATCTGGTGCAGGAAGTCGAGGCCGTAGAGCGTGTCGCCCGTGGCGCCGTCCTCAGCTACGAACGTCCAGCCGTTGGCGCCCATGAAATGATGCACCACGGACACCGATATGATGCCCTCCAGCTTCTTCAGCGCGCGAAAGATCAACGTCCGGTGGGCCCACGGACAGGCAAGCGAGACATAGAGGTGATAGCGGCCGGGCTCGGCCTTGAAACCGCGCGTCCGGCCTTCGGCAGGCGCCCCGTCAACGGTGATCCAGTCGCGCCATTGCGACTGCGCCCGCACGAACCTGCCACCATTGTCCGCCGTATCGTACCAGCGGTCCTGCCATCTTCCTTCGACCAGCAATCCCATGCGAATCTCCTTGCGTCCTGTTGGTTGATGTAGGCGCAAGGCTGCCCTGTCGAAGACGTCAGGTGCTGAACAGACCGTCACTTGGCAGAAATGACGGACAGAAACGGCCGATTGCAGCGGCGGGAAATTGGTGCTAGCGGACAATCCGCATGTTCGACTTTGCTTTGATCCGGTTTGACCGACGACGAAAGGGCGCCCGCGCTTGATGAAGCGCTGACTGGCGAATGCTGCCGTTTGCAGCAACCTTTCCTCCTTGTACCGGACCGCAAAGACCATGAGCCTTGCCGACGTGAAATACCTGCCGGAAACCCCGGCGCACGACCCCGAGATCGAAGCCATCAACGACGAAGCCTTCGGGCCCGGCCGCTTTGTGCTGGCCGCCTACAAGATTCGTGAGGCCGGAGGGCACGAGCGCTCGCTGTCCTTTGTCGCCGTCAATGGCGACATCGTCGTCGCCTCGGTGCGCATGACCCGCATCGCCGCCGGTGCCGGCCGCGCATTGATGCTCGGGCCGCTCGCCGTGCGGCCGGCCTTCAAGAATCTCGGCATCGGCCGCCGGCTGGTGGCGATCGCGCTCGAGGCCGCTGCCCGGGCCGGCGCACCTGCCGTCATGCTGGTCGGTGACGAGCCCTATTACGGGCCGCTCGGTTTCAAGCGGATTCCGCGCGGCCAGATTTCGATGCCGCGCCCCGTCGACCTCGACCGGCTGCTGTCGCACGAGATCGCGCCGGGCGCGGTCGCCAGGCTCTTGGGCGAGGTCTGCCACGCCGATCAGGCCAGGGTGACCGATCCTACCGCGGCGATGGCTTGACCTTTCCCATCGATCTGGCGCCTGATCCGTCCACTGCTCCTGAGATCAAAGGATGACGTCATGAACCCGAACGGCCAGATCGCGATCGTCACCGGCGGCGGCTCCGGCCTTGGCGAGGCAACGGCGCGCGCGCTGGCCACCAAGGGAGCCCGCGTCGCCATCTTCGATGTCGGTATTGACCGCGCGGCCAAGGTCGCGGCCGAGATCGGCGGTATTGCCGTCCAATGCGACGTCAGCAGCGCCGACAGTGGGACTGCTGCCCTCGCCGACGTCGCCGCCAAGCTTGGCGAGCCGCGTATCCTGATCAATTGCGCCGGCATCGCCATCGGCGTGAAGACGATCGGCAAGGATGGTCCCCATCCGCTTGATCAGTACCGCAAGGTGATCGAGGTCAATCTGATCGGCACGTTCAACATGATCCGCCTCGTCGCCGAACGCGCGTCGAAGCTCGAGCCGCTGCCGGGCGGCGAGCGCGGCGTCATTGTCAACACCGCTTCGGTTGCCGCCTATGATGGCCAGATCGGCCAGGCCGCCTATGCGGCGTCCAAGGGCGGCGTCGTCGGCATGACGCTGCCGGTGGCGCGCGACCTTGCCCGTTCCGGCATCCGCGTCTGCACCATCGCTCCCGGCATCTTCAAGACGCCGATGATGGCCGGCATGCCGCAAGAGGTGCAGGATTCACTGGGCGCCGCCGTGCCCTTCCCGTCGCGCCTGGGCGAACCGTCCGAATATGCCGCTCTCGCCCTGCACATCATCGAGAACCAGATGCTGAACGGCGAGACCATTCGCCTCGACGGCGCCATTCGCATGGCGCCGAAATAAACCGGTCATGAGCGCCGGCCTGTCCGCTGCCGCTAAAACCGGGCCGCTGACCGGGCTGAAGGTGATCGAGATGGCCGGGCTCGGCGCCGTGCCGCTGGCCGGCCTGATGCTGTCGGAGATGGGCGCGCAACTGTTGCGCATCGAACGGGCGGGGACGAGCCAGCTCCTGCCGCTGCCGGATGAGTATAACATCGACCGCCATGGCCGCGCCGTGCTGCGCCTCGACCTGAAGCGCCGTGAAGGCACCGATCTGTTGCTGCGCCTTGCAGAAAAGGCGGACATGTTGCTCGAAGGCTTTCGTCCGGGCGTCATGGAGCGGCTCGGCCTCGGCCCGGAAACGGTGCTGGTGCGTAACCCGGCGCTGATCTACGGCCGTATGACCGGCTTCGGCCAGGGCGGTCCGCTCGCCGGCCGCGCCGGCCATGACATAACCTACCTCGCCTATAGCGGCGTGCTGCACGCCATCGGCCATGCCGGCGGCCGTCCCGTCCCGCCGCTCAACCTCGTTGCAGACTATGGCGGTGGCGCCATGATGCTGGTTGCCGGCGTGCTGGCCGCCCTTTTCCAACGTTCGCGCACAGGCAAGGGTGAAGTCATCGACGCAGCGATGGTCGATGGCGCCTCGATGCTGGCGGTGCCCCTGCACGCCTTGATGGCGGCCGGCTTGTGGAGCGACAAGCGCGGCGCGAACCTGCTCGATTCCGGCGCCCCGTTCTACGACACCTATGAGACGTCGGACGGACGCCATATCGCCATCGGCTGTCTCGAGCCGCAATTCTTCGCCGAATTCGCCAGGCTGCTGCCGCTCGACGAGCGCTTTGCATCCGGCCAGTACGACAAGGCCCTGTGGCCGCCGATGCGCGCCGCCATTGCCGATCGGATCCGGCAGAAACCACGCGACGACTGGGACCGGTTGTTCGCGCAAACCGATGCCTGCGTTGCACCCGTTCTGTCGCTGCAAGAGGCAAAGCACCACCCGCACAATCGGGCACGCAACGCCTCTGTGACGGCAGGTGCATTTGAGCGCCCGGCCCCGGCCCCGCGTTTCTCGAGTTCGCAACCGACATTGGCCACTATGCCCGGCGATGAGGATTTGTTGCCGTCGACAACGCTGGCACGTTTCGGCTTTGCGAAAGCCGAGATCGACGACCTTGTCAAATCCGGCTTGCTGACCGATAACTAGAGAACAAAAATCAACTTACTGCGGTGCTGCCTTGGACGAGCCGAAGAAGGACGTGATCCGTGAGACGGACGCCGAAGCGATCCGGCTGGCGAAGACGCTTCTGCGCAGCGCCCGCTTTGGCGCCCTGGCGGTGATCGAACCGCAAACCGGCTCGCCGCTGGCCAGCAGGGTTGGCGTGGCCACCGACATCGACGGCGCACCGCTGATCCTGGTGTCGATGCTTTCGGCGCACACCGGCGCGCTGCTTGCCGACCCGCGCTGTTCCCTGTTGCTCGGCGAACCAGGCAAGGGCGACCCGCTGGCGCACCCGCGCCTGACACTGGTCTGCCAGGCGGCACGGATCGAGCGCGGATCAGCCGAACACGCCCGCACCGAGCGCCGTTACCTCAATCACAATGCCAGGGCGAAACTTTACGCCGGTCTCGGTGACTTTTCGATCTTTCGCCTCGATCCGCAACGCGCCAGCCTCAACGGCGGCTTCGGCAAGGCCTATCAGCTCGATCGATCGGATCTGCTCGCCAGCGGACCGGTCGTCGAGGAACTCGCGGCGCGCGAACAATCGGCCATCGACCACATGAACGCCGACCATCTCGACGCGATCGCCGTTTACGCACAGCATTTCGCCAAAGTATCCGGCAACGGCTGGCGTATTGCCGGATTCGATGCCGATGGCATGGATCTGGTGTCGGGCGACGATGCTTGCCGGGTCTTTTACCCGCAACCTCTGGGCGCAGCAGGTGAATTGCGGCACGTTCTGGTCGATATGGCGAGGGCGGGCCGAGCCATTGTCGACGCCGGGACTGAGACTTAATTATGCTGGATCAAAAGCAACACTTGAGATTTAGGTGAAATGCTCTACCTTTTAGTGACGCTGAATCGCCAGCGCCGATCGATAAGTGAATTTATGGAATCAGACGCCATTGCCCCCATGGCGTCGGGATGAACAGGAAGCATGGGGGATCGATGGTCTCGACAAAGCTAATCGTGAACGCCGAATCGGCGGCAGAGTTTCTCATGCTGATGGGCAATGAGAAGCGACTGTTGATCATGAGCTACCTCGCCGAAGGTGAAATGTCGGTGGGAGCCATAGCCGAGAAGGTGATGCTCAGCCAATCCGCCCTGTCCCAGCATCTCGCCAAGTTGCGGGCGCTCGACCTTGTCGACACCCGCCGCGACCGCCAGATGATTTACTACTCCTGCAAATCCGACGCCGTGCGAGAACTGCTTGTCATGCTGGACGGCATTTTCGGCAGCGGCAAGGATGACCTGTCCCAGATGGCGCACCGCTTGCGCCGTGCTGGAACCTGACCACACAGCCGCCGATCTCGCCGGTGATTCAGAGCGACATGCGCCGATTTGGGGCGCACAAAGCTGGCTGATTGTCCCGAATTGTCGCATCGTGCTTTCCAAACAAGGTGAGCGCCGGGAAGCGGTCCGGATTTTCGGGCCGATGCGACGGTCGCGAGGAATGCATGGATCCCATTCGCATCGACGACCCGCAAGATCCGCGCGTCGCTGCCTATCTCGACATTCGCGAGCGTGACCTCGCCGGCCGGCAAGGCCGCTTCGTCGCCGAAGGCAAGGTGGTGCTCGACCTGCTGCTCACAACTGGACGCTTTGCCGCCGAATCGGCCCTCGTCCTGGAAAACCGGCTGGCGGGTCTCGACAAGATCCTGAGCAAGGCGCCCGCCGACCTCCCGGTCTATGTGGCCACCAGCGCTGTGATGGACGCAATCGCCGGATTTCACATGCATCGCGGCATCCTGGCCATGGGCCGCAAGGGAGCGCCGCAGCCGGCCGAAGCCCTGCTCGATGGCTTGCCGCCTCGTGCGCTGGTCGTGGTGCTCGTCGGCATCGCCAACCATGACAATGTGGGCTCGATCTTCCGCAACGCCGCCGCCTTTGGCGCTGACGCGGTTTTGCTGGATGCGACGTGCTGCGACCCGCTCTATCGCAAGGCGATCCGCGTTTCGGTCGGCGCCGCGCTCAAGATCCCGTTTGCATCGTTCACCGACACCGCCGGCTTCACAACGACGCTCGCCCGACGTGGCTTCGAACAATTCGCGCTCTCGCCACGCGGGAAGACCGACATCCGCGATGCGCAGCGCAGCGAGCGCCTGGCGCTCTATCTCGGCACCGAGGGCGAAGGCTTGCCGGACGACCTGCTCGCAAGCCTGCACAACGTGCGGATCACCATGGCGGAAGGCTTCGACAGCCTGAATGTCGCCGCGGCTTCAGCCATCGCGCTGCATCATTTTTCGGCTAGAGCAATTCTAGGAAAAGTGTGAAGCGGTTTTCCGTCCAGAATTGCGTCAAAGCAAAGAGTTAGGGCATTCCGCTGTTTCCGTGAAACGGTGAAATGCTCTAAGGAAGCCTGATCTCAGCTTGTCGCGTCAGCCTTCTGCAGCGCGCGCACGCGGTCGGCAAGACTGCGGTCACCGTTGCCGGAGCGTGCGTCCGACGGTACCGCCAATGCCATGGCGATCGGCGAACCAGGCCCCTCGAGCTTGGCCGTCAGATGGACGACCTCCGCCGCCAGCTCGTTCATCTGCTCGCGCAAGGCGGAGCTGCTGTCAGTGGCCTTGGAGGCGGCCAGTGCGGTGAGATCCGCCTTCAGCCGTTTGTTCTCGCGCGCCAGCGCCGTCAGCCTCGCCTCGAGCTGCTCACGGTCGCTGTCGAGCTTGGCGATTGCCTTGTCGAAATCATCGCTCCTCGCGACATCGCCGCCCTTGCCGACCAGCCGCAAGGCTGGCGCGCTGTCCTCGGATTTCGATCTTTCGCGCATGCGTGCCAGTTCCTTTTCGCGGCGGTCGAGTTTGTCTTCTCGATCGGCAAGTGTGGCCAGCAGCCGTTCGACCTTCTTGTCGAGCTCGGCGATCTTTTTCTTCTCGGCTTTCAGGGCGTCCCGCGCGGCCTTGCTTTCGGCCGCGATTTCCTGGCCGCGCCTGTCGGCTTCCTTGCGCTGGCCGCGCAGCATCGCAATGTCGCTGGCGAGTTTCTGCATTTCGGACTCTCGCGCCACGAGCTCGATCTGCCGGCTGCTCGAGGAAAAACTGGCGTCGTCATACATGCGCTCCAGCTTTTCCAGCTCAAGGGCGCGCTTTTCCAGCTTGCGTTCGGTTTCCTTCAGACGCTCCGAAAGCTGCTGCAACTCGCCCTCTCGCTGACGCAGCGCTTCGTTCTTCGCGCCCAGCTCGGTCAGCGCCTGGTTCTTGTCCGTCCGCTCGACCGCCAGGCCCTTCATGGCCTCGCGACCGCGATTGATCTCGACCAGTTGTTCGGCCGCCTTCTCACGCAACGCCTTGACGCTGATTTCCAGGCGGCGCGTCGCCATGGCGTATTCGGCGCGGATGCGATCCTTGTCCGCCTGGATTTCGGTCTGCGTCAGAGGGATCGAGGATTCGATGCGTTTGCGTGTAAGCGCGACCGCACGACGCCATATGGCCGGAGCCACCATGAGCGCCAGAAAGCCAGCGCAGAGAAAGCCGAGGACGAAGAACAGGACCGACTGGACCAAGTGACTACCCGTTGTGGCCGGCAAGCATCAAAAGCGCATGGAGCGCTTTGACTGTGCCACGTTGACATGGCGGAAATCCAGCGTTGCGGCAAGGGTTTGCCGCAACGCTACGAGTTTAATGCATGTCGACCCAAAAGCGGTCCCGGATTTGGACAACGACAGTCAAGGACTTCAGCCTAGAACGGATTCCAGGTGGCCCGCTCGGTAAGCTTCAGATAGCCGAGATTGACGCCGAGCCGAGCACCGACGCCGGTGCGGATCGGCACCAGGAGAACATTGTTGTTCTTCAGCACGTTGAAGCCGACGCCCGCCACCACATAGGCTGAACCGGCAACGCCGCCATAGCGGTTGTAGAGGCTGCCCACATCATCGAGATTGTAGACCAGCATCATCACCCGCGACCCCTCGCCGCCGAAATCCCAGCCGAGCGACGGGCCTTGCCAGAACACTTTGTGGTCGCCGGCATTCTTGGTGTAGAGCGTGCCTTCGCCATAGGTCAGGCCACCGATCAGCGCACCAGAGCCCTCTTCGCCCAGCAGATAGCCGTTGGGCAGGCCGTAGGAGGCAAAAATCTTCTCGATCACCGTGGCGAGTCCGCCCGATGTGGCGCCAAAAAATTTGTGACCGGAATCGACGATCTCCTGAGCGGTGTATTCCTGGGCCCGCAGGGCTGAAGTCGAGAAGACGAGAACGCCCAGGAGCGTGACCGCCATTGAGAAGACACGGAGAAAGCTCCGGTCGTAGTATCGGGAAAACATGCTTCCAATCTCCGTCAGGGAGCACCTTCGCCGACGCCTCGCACCCCGTACGGCTCTTTTAGCCGGCCGTTAAGGGTAACTGTTAGGGGCAAATTATGCCGTAATCCTTTTTCAACCATTAAGCTCCCACATGAACATGGCGGTTCGAAGGCTGTTTGGGGTCGCTCAATTGGGGTCGGCAGCCTGCGTGAACACGCCATTTGCCACAACCACAATTTGGATTTGTTGCTGCACGCACGGGCGCTGTGTATTCAGAAAGCCTGAGGAGAGAGTGCGTGATTCGTGTGGCAGGCGACGATCGATCGCCCGGCCATGAGTTGTGAGATTTTGCAGGGATTTTTCGCCGATGGCCGATCTGTTCACCCTTTCCGCACCCGATCTGGCAGCGCTTTTGTGCAGCCGGGTCTGCCACGATATCATCTCGCCGGTCGGCGCGATCAACAACGGGCTCGAATTGCTTGATGAAGGCGGCGCCGATGAGGACGCCATGAAGCTGATCCGTCAGAGCGCCCGCAACGCTTCGGCCCGCCTTCAGTTCGCCCGCATCGCCTTCGGTGCCGCCGGTTCGGCCGGTATGTTGATCGATACCGGCGATGCCGAAGCGGTCGCCATCGCCTTCCTCAAGAACGAAAAGCCGGAACTGACCTGGAACGGGCCCCGCGCGTTGCTGCCCAAGAACAAGGTCAAGCTGCTGCTCAACCTGATCCTCGTCGCCAATGCCGCCATTCCGCGCGGCGGCAAGCTTTCCGTGACGCTGGAAAACCTTGAGACCGAACCGCGTTTCGCGCTTACGTCGGCTGGCCCGATGCTGCGGGTGCCGCCGAAATTCCTCGAACTGCATTCCGGCCACAAGCCGGAGGAGCCGATCGACGCGCATTCCGTGCAGCCCTATTACACGCTGCTCCTGGCGCGCGAAGCCGGCATGACGATAGCGATCCACGCGACGCCGGAAGAAATCGTGCTTTCGGCGGCCTGATGCGCAGCCGATAAAGCGAAGTATTTTTTCATTTAAAGCTGTAATTCCAGCTCATCGACTTGAGATGCGCTGGTCGTTCAGGCGGTGCCAAAGCATTCGTGAATAAAAGTAGGCACCTGCCCATCTTTGTAAAAATTTTACCTAACGCCTTTTCGGCTTCTTTACCAGATTGGCCTATGGTGCGTCCTGGATGCCCCCGACGCTACCGGACTGCCAGAAGGCAAAGAGGACCCGGAAATGAAACGCTGCATGTTCGTCGACGATTCAAGCGTTATCAGGAAGGTTGCAAAACGCATCCTTGGCGGCTCCGAAATGATTGTCATCGAGGCCGCCAGCGGACTTGACGCGCTGGAGATGTGCGCCGCGGACATGCCCGACATCATCGTCGTCGATGGCGCCTTGCCCGACGTACCGGCGGTCGATCTCATCCGTCGCGTCCGCGCCATGGAGAGCCCGATAAGGCCGCAGATCCTGATTTCCCTGGTCGAGCTCGATATTGCTTCGATCATGCGGGCCAAGCGAGCCGGCGCCCAGGGCTATCTCTTGAAGCCGTTCAACCGCCCGCAGCTGCTCGAGCGCTTTCGCACCTTGAAGAGCGCATCTGATTCGGCATCCTTGAGCAACTCCAGAAAAAGTGCGTGACGGTCTTCTGCTCGGAAGCCCAAAAGCAGACCGTTACCAGCCCATCATGCAAAAACCCGGCCGAAGCCGGGTTTTTTATTGAAAAGATTCGAACGATTCGTCGCTCAGGCGCTGACGCGAATGTCTTCCGGTTCGCGCAGCACATAGCCGCGACCCCAGACCGTTTCGATGTAGTTCTGACCGCCCGATGCCGCGTCGAGCTTTTTGCGGAGCTTGCAGATGAAGACGTCGATGATTTTCAGCTCAGGCTCGTCCATGCCGCCATAGAGGTGGTTGAGGAACATTTCCTTGGTCAACGTGGTGCCCTTGCGTAGCGAGAGCAACTCCAGCATCTGGTATTCCTTGCCGGTCAGGTGCACGCGCTGGCCACCCACTTCGACTGTCTTGGCATCGAGGTTGACCACCAGGTCGCCGGTGGTGATGACCGACTGGGCGTGGCCCTTGGAGCGCCGCACGATGGCATGAATGCGGGCAACCAGCTCGTCCTTGTGGAATGGCTTGGTCATGTAGTCGTCTGCGCCGAAGCCGAGGCCGCGCACCTTGTCCTCGATGCCGGCCATGCCGGAGAGGATGAGAATAGGTGTTTTGACCTTGGAAAGGCGAAGCGTTCTCAAGACCTCGTAGCCTGACATGTCAGGCAGGTTGAGGTCGAGAAGAATGATATCGTAGTCGTAGAGCTTGCCTAGATCGACACCCTCTTCACCGAGATCGGTCGTGTAGACGTTGAAACTTTCCGATTTCAGCATCAGTTCGATGCTTTGTGCGGTTGCACTGTCATCTTCTATCAGCAGAACACGCATTTTATTCCCCTTTTCTGCTGCCGGACCATTTCACGACCCGTCCGGACCCGGAGCAGTGGTTGCCTTGTGCAGAGGCTGCCATTGAATGGTTAACAAATCCTAATTTCCCGTCCATGACGGTACCAGATTTTTTAACCTCTTTCTACACCCTCTTGAATCTAATAACGAATCTCAGAACCAAATTCCTAATGCAACACATTAACAACCTGGACTAAGCGACTCCAGGGACTCATCGACGTCGCTTCCGCATCGGTGGCCGGAATTTTTACCCGGCCTTAAGTCCTGACCCGTATGATTAACAATGCCCGTAAACGAATGGTTACCGCCGGCAAAAAACTTTAGGGTTTTGTTTCCCATAGTTGGGGGAAAGCCGGTGGACACGGGTGCGGCCTGGGCGTTTCCAGGTGGTTTGGACGATAAGTGCGGGTGTGCGTTTCCGGGAGTACCGAATCATGAAGTCACGTGAAAACCTCGTTCGGCTGAAACAGTTTCAGGTGAATGAGAAGCGGCGGCAGCTGCTGCAGCTCGACATGATGATCGCCGAGTTCGAACGCATGGCCGTCGAGCTGGAGCTTCAGATTACCGCCGAGGAAAAGAAGGCCGGCATCACCGACATCAACCATTTCGCCTATCCGACCTTCGCCAAGGCGGCTCGCCTGCGCCGCGACAATCTCAGGAATTCCCAAAGCGACCTCGCCCAGCAGCGAAGCGCCGCCGAATCATTACTCGGCGAAGCTGAAGCGGAGCTTTCCAAAGCGGAAATGCTGGAATCGCGCGACACGAAGATCCGCGAAGCCGAAGTCGGTGGCCGCAGCGCCATGATCGGCTAAAACCCTGCCCTTGGCGACGTCAACGCTCGCCATCGGGCTGGCGCATTGTCGCGGCTTGCGGCCCGGCGGGAATACGCCCAGAAAAATTGAAAACCGCCCTACGCGGCCCAATCCCCTTCATTCTCGGCAATTGCCCTTGCACGGGCATCCTTGATATCCGGCGCATGCTGCTCCGCCCATGACCTGATCTGGGTAAGCAGTCCCGCCAGGTTCTGACCGAGCTCGGTCAATTCATATTCGACCCGCGGCGGAATGACCGGAAAGATCTCGCGCCGTACCAATCCGTCGCGCTCGAGCACGCGCAGCGTCTGCGTCAGCATCTTCGGCGTGATGCCGTCAAGCTTCCGGGCAAGCTCGCCATTGCGCAGCCGGCCTTTGCGCAGCGCGCAAACCACCAGATAGACCCATTTGCTGGCCAGCATCTCCAGCACCGTGTGCGAAGGACACGTTCGCCGGAACGCGTCATAGCCGAAACCGCAATCATCTTCACTATCCATGAGGTGCGTATGTATCAGAAAGGTACATACTGGACAAGGGACTATTACTATCCAAATGATAGTGGCATCAACCGAGTAGGAGACATCTCAATGCGTGCCGCTATCCAGAATTCCGTCGGCGGACCCGACGTCCTTGTCATCGCCGATCAGCCCGATCCCACGCCAGAGGCCGGCGAAGTGCTGGTCGGTGTCAAGGCCGCGGGCATCAATCCGGTCGATGGCGCCGTCCGTGCCGGCTACTACCCCTTGCTCGGCGAGCCGCCCTTCATCCTGGGTTGGGATATCTCGGGAACTGTCGAAGCACTCGGCGCCGGCGTCACCGGCTTCAAGATCGGCGACGAGGTGTTCGGGATGCCGCGCTTTCCCAAGCAGGCCGCCGCCTATGCCGAGTTGGTTGCCGTACCTGCCGATCAAATCACACTGAAGCCGAAGGGCGCGGGCCACCTCGAGGCAGGCGCCTTGCCGCTGGCCGGCCTCACCGCCTGGCAAGGGCTTGTTGGCCACGGCGGGCTGAAATCGGGGCAGCGCGTATTGGTGCATGCGGGAGCCGGCGGCGTCGGTCATCTGGCGGTGCAGATCGCCAAGGCGCGCGGCGCCCACGTCGTCGCCACGGCCAGCCCGGGCAAGCTCGATTTCGTCCGGAACCTCGGCGCCGACGAGGTCATCGACTACACCAAGGGCGATTTCACCGAACATGTTCGCGACATCGATCTGGTGCTGGATCCAATGGGCGGCGACCACGCCCAACGCTCACTGAAGGTGCTCAAGCGTGGCGGCGTGCTGGTGTCATTGCTTGATGTCAGCAACGACACCAGGGCGCAGGCCAGTGCGCGCGATATTCGGGTCGAGCGTATGTCGGTCGTGCCCGACAGGGAGGGCCTGCTGGAACTGGCTCGGTTGATTGATGCCCACAAGCTCACCGTCCATGTGGCGAAGAGCTTCCCACTGGACCAGGCGGGGGCCGCTCACGCCTTCCTTGCCACCAAGCCGATCGGCAAGGTTGTGCTGTCGCTCTGAGCGGAACGGTGACCGTGAAAAACAGAAGGGCGCGGGGTTAGCCGCGCCCTTCATCTAAATTCGCAATGATCAGTGCCGGTATTGCTGGATGCGTGTCGTGCGCAGCCCGGCAAGGCCGTATTCGTCGATCGACGCCTGCCAGGACAGGAATTCCTCGGTGGTGAGCTTGTAGCGTTGGCATGCCTCGTCCAGGCTCAAAAGCCCGCCGCGCACGGCCGCAACCACTTCCGCCTTACGCCGGATAACCCAGCGACGTGTATTGGTCGGCGGCAGATCGGCAATCGTAAGAGGGCTGCCGTCAGGCCCGATAACATATTTGACTCTCGGTCTAACCAGATCGGTCATCGTACTCTCTACAAAAAACTCAAAGACCCAATCCCCGCCACGTTACCGCCACAGCTTTAAAAATTGCCTAAGCAGACCCTAATGACTAGGTAAGGATCATGAACGCCGCGTTAGTCTTTTCGCCGGCATTTGAAACATCTGCCCGCAAACCCTGATTTGCCGGGGGAAAATGCATCCATTGGCGAAGATCGGCCACAAACGGTGAATCGCCCTGCACGCTGGCGCGCCGGTAAAGCTTGACCTATATTCTCGACATTGGCATTGAGGCGCCGCGCAGAACGAAAGCATCATGAACAGTCTCGATCTTCCCGGACGTCCCGAAAACACCCGCATCGTCGTCGCCATGTCCGGCGGTGTCGATTCATCGGTCGTCGCCGGCCTGCTGAAACGCGAGGGCTACGACGTCGTCGGCGTCACCTTGCAGCTCTACGACCACGGCGCGGCGACGCACCGGGCCGGCTCATGCTGCGCGGGGCAGGACATCGACGATGCCCGCCGTGTCTCCGAGACGCTCGGCATCCCCCATTATGTGCTCGACTACGAGGAACGCTTCCGCAAGGCGGTCATCGATCCCTTCGCCGAAAGCTACGTCGCCGGCGAGACGCCGATCCCGTGCGTTTCCTGCAACCAGACGGTGAAGTTCGCCGACCTCCTGGCCACCGCCAAGGAGCTCGGCGCCGACGCGCTGGCCACCGGCCACTACATCCGTTCCGGCGCCAATGGCGCCCAGCGCGCGCTCTACCGTCCGGTCGACGCCGACCGTGACCAGAGCTACTTCCTGTTCGCCACCACGCAGGCGCAGATCGATTATCTGCGCTTTCCCCTCGGCGGCCTGTCGAAGCCTCAGGTTCGCGCCATCGCCGAGGAGATGGGGCTGGCGGTTGCCGCCAAGCAGGACAGCCAGGACATCTGCTTCGTGCCGCAGGGCAAGTATTCCGACATCATCGCCAAGCTGAAGCCAACTGCGGCCAATCCGGGCGACATCGTCCACATCGACGGCCGCGTGCTCGGCCGCCATGAGGGCATCCTGCGCTACACGATCGGCCAGCGCCGCGGCATCGGCATCGCTTCCGGCGAGCCGCTTTACGTCGTCCATCTCGATGCCGACCGGGCTCGCGTCGTGGTTGGCCCGCGCGAGGCGCTGGAGACGCACAAGATCTATCTGCGCAATATGAACTGGCTGGGCGACGGACCGCTCACAGACGTCCCTGCCGGCGGCCTGGAACTGTTCGCCAAGGTCCGCTCGACGCGGCCGCCGCGCCCGGCCGTGCTGCATCATCGTGCCGGTGCCACATGGGTGGAGCTGGTCGACGGCGAGTCCGGCATCGCGCCGGGCCAGGCCTGCGTGCTCTACTCCGATGACGGCAACGAGGCCCGCGTGTTCGGCGGCGGCTTCATCGAGCGTTCGGAGCGTGGCGCCGAGGCCGAGGCCATGCTGACCCGGCTTGCCGCCCGGCCGGCCCAGATTCCCGCGGAATAAGATTCCCGCGGAATAAGATTCTTGCCGAATAAGTTTCCTGCCGAATAATCCGCGCTTCAGGAATTCGACTTGGTGTGGGTGACCGTGCCGGCGGTCAGGATGCGCAGCACCCTGATCGCTTCCTCGCCGCTGGTACGCGGTTCGGCACGCGTCTCGATGCACTGGATGAAATGCTCCAGCTCGCGCGTCAGCGGCATGCCCTGGGCAACCGCGACATAGGACGGCTCATTGGTGGTGAAGGCCCATTGGCCGCTGTCCTGCCACACCGCGTGGCGGTAGACGGCCAGCTTGCGTTCCCATGGCTCGACGTCGTCGAACACCGCCATTGCCTTGGTGCCGACCACGGTCAGCCGCCGCTCGCGATAGGGATTGAGACGCGAGGTGAAAAGATGGCTGCGCAGGCCGTTGGGGAAGCGCATGTGCAGATGCGCGAAGTCGCTGAGATTGTCGAGCAGGGCGGCCCCCTCGCCGCGCACCTCGATCGGCTCTGTGCCGGTGATCGCCAGGATCATCGACAGATCGTGCGGCGCCAGGTCCCACAGCGCGTCGTTCTCTGTGTGGAACTTGCCGAGGCCGAGCCGGTGAGAGTGGATGTAGCGGACTTCGCCAAGCTCGCCCTTGTCGATCAGCCCCTTCAGCGTCTCGAAGGCGGGGTGGAACCGCAGGACATGGCCAACCATGAAGACGCGGCCATTGTCCTTGGCCGCCTGCACCGCACGCTCGGCATCCGCCACCGTCAGCGCGATCGGCTTTTCCACCAGCACGTCCTTGCCGTTCTCGACGGCACGTACCGCAAGGTCGGCATGGAACTGCGGCGGCAGCGCCATGACGATGGCGTCGATATCGTCACGGACGAACAGCTGGTCCGGCTCGATCGCCAGGCAGTCCTGCTCGCTGGCAAAGCCTTCCGCGCGGGCCCGGTTGGTATCGGAGACCGCGTGCAGCGCGCCGAGCGCCTTGAGAGTGCGGATGTGGTTGCTGCCCCAGTATCCGCAACCGAGGACTGCTATGCGCGGCTTCATCTGTTTCAAACTCTAAAAACTCGTGGCCGAGACATAGCGACGTGCCCCTTCGAACTCAACCCCGGCGGCGACAACCAAATGTCGCCGCGGCAAAGCTTTTCGATAATGACGATAAGCCGGCAAGCCGGTTGCTTCGAAGCTTGACAGGCTCACCTTCCCAACCTTATATCCGCGCGACCTTGGCGAACGCCCCCGACATGCCTTTCGATTTGAGGCGGATTTCGGGCCTTTCGCCGCCCTGGCGGGGTAGCTCAGTTGGTTAGAGCACGGGAATCATAATCCTGGGGTCGGGGGTTCAAGTCCCTCTCCCGCTACCAAAATCCAGTTAACCATTGAAATGGCTAAAAATTTATACGCGTTGGTAGCGCTTCCGGTTGAAATTGTTCAATAATTTCAATGCGGCGCCATCGTGTTCCTCGCCCCGGTAGAGACGAGAAAGAGTAACGCGTTCCTCGCTTGGACGAGGATTAATCCGATTGCATCGCTCGGACCTCGACCTACGCAAGCCGTTCCGCATGCCATCTCAAATGGTCGTCCATGAATGTCGAAATGAAGAAATACGAATGGTCGTATCCGTCCTGCATGCGCAACGTCAGCGGAATGCCGGCTTTGGCGCAGGCCGCCTCCAAAAGCCAGGGTCTCAGCCCGTCATTCAGGAACCCGTCCGATGTTCCCTGATCGACGAGAAATTCCGGGAAGCGGCGCCCGTCTTCAACAAGCGAAGTAGCGTCGTAGGCCCGCCACGAGGCCTCATCCGTGCCGAGATATTTTTCGAAAGCCGGCCTTGACCAGCCGGCAGCGCTTGGCTGCACGATCGGCGCAAATGCCGAGCAACTCCTGAACCGCTGCGGGTTTTTCAAAGCAATCGTCAGCGCGCCGTGTCCGCCCATCGAATGGCCCGTTATGGCTTGGCGCGACATGTCTGCCGGAAAATTAGCGGCGATCAGCGTGGGTAGTTCCTCGACGAGGTAGGAATACATCCGGTAGTTCTTCGCATAACGCTCCTGCGTTGCATCAAGATAAAAGCCGGCGCCGCCGCCAAACTGCCAATTGTCCTTGTCATCAGGGATGTCGGCGCCGCGCGGACTGGTGTCTGGACAGACGACGATCAGGCCAAGTTCGGCGGCCATGCGCCTGTATTCGCCTTTGTCCATGACATTTTGATGGGTGCAGGTCAGTCCCGACAAATACCACACCACGGGGCGAGGCGTTTCCCGGGCCTGTGGAGGCACGAAAACGGCAAACGTCATGTCGCAGCAGCAACTCGTCGACAGGTGCGAATAGATGCCCTGCACTCCGCCATGGGATTTTGCCTGGGAGATGGTCTTCATGGGTTCCGGCATATTCCCTCTCCACGGATTTCAAACGCCAATGGGCCGGTGTCTACGGCATCGACCATGATCGCGGCAACCCGGGCGGATCAGGTGGGGTCGAACCGACCGGCGGCGCGGACATCCGGAATGTCAGTCGCGCCGCCGGCCTAACGCCCGATGTCGGGGAGGCACGGTATTTTGGGAACACAGAGCCTTCGACGCGGGCGTGTCGTGTGAGCCGGTCAGTAAACCACGACGCTGCGAATGCTCTCCCCGGCATGCATGAGATCGAAACCCTTGTTGATGTCCTCGAGCTTGAGCGTGTGGGTGATCATCGGGTCGATCTGGATCTTGCCGTCCATGTACCAGTCGACGATCTTCGGCACATCGGTGCGGCCGCGCGCGCCGCCGAAGGCGGTGCCCATCCAGGTGCGGCCGGTGACCAGCTGGAACGGCCTGGTCGAGATCTCCTGGCCGGCGCCGGCAACGCCGATGACCACCGACTTGCCCCAGCCGCGATGCGAGGCTTCGAGCGCCTGACGCATCACCTTGGTGCTGCCCGTGCAGTCGAATGTGTAGTCGGCGCCGCCGATCTGGTCGGCGCCACGCTTGGTCATGTTGACGAGGTAGGGCACGACATCGCCGTCGATCTCCTTCGGATTGACGAAATGCGTCATGCCGAAGCGCTCGCCCCACTCCTTCTTGTCGTTGTTCAAATCGACGCCGATGATCATGTCGGCGCCGGCAAGCTTCAGGCCCTGGATGACGTTGAGGCCGATGCCGCCGAGGCCGAAGACGACCGCGGTGGCGCCGATCTCGACCTTGGCGGTGTTGATCACGGCACCAATACCGGTGGTGACGCCGCAGCCGATGTAGCAGATCTTGTCGAAGGGCGCGTCCGGATTGACCTTGGCCAGCGCGATCTCGGGCAGCACGGTGAAGTTGGAGAAGGTCGAGCAGCCCATATAGTGAAAGATCTTGTCCTTGCCGATCGAGAAGCGCGACGAACCATCGGGCATAAGGCCCTGGCCCTGCGTGGCGCGGATCGCCGTGCAGAGGTTCGTCTTCCTCGACAGGCAGGACGGGCACTGGCGGCATTCGGGCGTATAGAGCGGGATGACGTGGTCGCCCTTCTTGAGCGAGGTGACACCCTTGCCGACATCGACGACGACGCCGGCACCCTCATGGCCGAGGATGGCCGGAAACAGACCTTCCGGATCGGCGCCCGACAATGTGAATTCGTCGGTGTGGCAAATGCCTGTCGCCTTGATCTCGACCAGCACTTCGCCCTCGCGCGGACCCTCGAGGTCGACCTCCATGATCTCCAGCGGCTTTCCGGCGGCAACAGCGACAGCGGCGCGGGTTTTCATACTTCTTCTCTCCCAAAATTTTCTTTGGCCGAAGCCGTGGCTGCTGCCCTGCGTAGTCAGACTAAGCAGCGATCTTGCCAGGACCGGCGGGGAACACGCCCGACATCACCGTAAACCCCTTGATGCGCTTGACACGGTCGCACCAGCGCCGAATAGCCGGATAGTCCTGGCGCGGAACACCGCCTTCCTCCGACAGGATGATGTAAGGAAAACAGGCGATGTCGGCGATGGTCGGGTGACTGGCCGAACAGATCCAGTTGCGGCCCTGCTGTTCGCCGAACCACAGATGCTCGTCGAGGATACGGAAAAGGCGATGCGCGCCGGCGCGCGCGGCGTCGATATCGAAGTCATAAAACAGCGCATCGTGCAGGCGGGCGGCCGACGCCGTCGAAGTGATACCGTCTGCAAAGGCCAGCCACTGGCTGATCTCGCCCAGCAGAGCGGGATTGTCCCGCGGATACCAGGTGCCCGACGGATCGTATTTCGAGGCGAGATAGACAAGGATCGCTTGGGCGTCGCGCAAGATCAGCCCTTCATCCTCGATCACCGGCAGCTGGCCAAGCGGATTGAGTTTCAGGAACCATTCCGACTTGTGTTCGCGGCCAGGGTAGAAGTCGACCGGCACGGTCTTGTAGTCGATGCCGAGAAAACTCATCTGCAGCCGCAGCTTGTAGCAATTGCCCGACAGTTCGTAGTCGTAAAGCGTGATCATCGGCGGCTCCTAAAGCAATTCCAGGAAACGTGTGTAACGGTTTTCCGTCCGGAATTGCGTAAAACAAACAGTTAGATGTCCAGCACGAGGCGTGCCGATTTGGCGCGCGAAACGCAGGTCATGATCTTGGTTCCGGCCTTCCTCTCGGCATCGTTGAGGTAGACGTCCTGATGGTCCGGTTCGCCCTCGATCAACGTCGCCACGCAAGTGCCGCAGGCGCCTTGCTCGCAAGACGACGGAACATCGATGCCGCTTTCGCGCATGACCTGCATGATCGTCTTGCCCGCCGGCACCTGAAGCGTGACGCAGGAGCGCGCCAGCGCGACCTCGAAGCTCGAACTGTCGTCGATCTTGTTGGTGTTCTTGAAGTACTCGAAATGGACGGCGCTATCCGGCCAGCCCTGCTCGGCCGCGATCTTGCGCGCGGCTTCCAGCATCGGTCCCGGGCCGCAGATGTAGAGATGCATGCCATTGCGATAACCGGCGAGGAGTTGTCGAAGCTCGGCGCCGGTCGCGTCGGGCGAGAGGCCGAGATGCGGCTTCAGCGCATCGCCGAGATGCTTCAGCCGATCGGCAAAGGCGAGGTGTTCCTCGCCTTGCGCGAAATAATGCAGCTCGTGCGCAAGCTCCTGGTTCTTCAGCGCCTGCGCCATGGCGAGCAGCGGCGTGATGCCGATGCCGCCGGCGACGAACAGCGTCTTGATCGCATCGCGGCGCAGCGGGAAGTTGTTGCGTGGCTCGGAAATCGCCAGCACGTCGCCCTCTCGCACCGTCTCATGCATGCATTTCGAGCCACCCTTGGAGTCCCGTTCCAGCTTGACGCCGATGGTGAAGCTGTCGGTTTCACCAGGACCGTTGGTGATCGAATACTGCCTGATCTCGCCATTGGGCATGTGGACGTCGATATGGGCTCCAGGCTGGAACGTCGGCAGGATGCCCTTGATCGGACGAAGCTCGAAGCCCGCGATCCCGTCAGCGGCCTGCCATTTTCTGGCCACGCTGACACGCAGCGCAGCCTTGCGGCCATGCGTGGTCACCTCAGGCATTTCGGCGAGTTCGGCCGAGACCCGTTCGTAGACCGGCTCGAGCGGCGCCGGCGCCGGCGCGTTCGCCACGTCGCGCTCGACCTCGTCGCGCAGCTTGGAAAGCCGCTCATTGTGGTGACGCAGAATGGCAATGCGCGCGGCGCCCTCGGCCTCCTGATCGAGCACGCCGCGGATCACCGAACGGTTGGAATCGACCGGCTGCACGAAGAAAACGCCCTGCGTCTCGGCGCTGCTGGCTCGCGAGCGAAGCGCCACAGCGAAATCCTGGGCGGCTTCGACGAGAATGTCGGCGCCCTCGCCATCGATCGCTCCGTTGGGTTGAAAGCGATAGGCTCTCAGCCTCTCGACGACCTTGTCGGCCGGCGCGTTGACCGCGATGCCGCGCAAGGCGAGGAGCTTGCCTTCGGCGAGGCCGGCAATCTCAGGCACCTCCCCGCGCGGCTCTTCCGAGGACCAGACCAAGCCATAACGTTCGACCGCCGGAAAAGTGCGGTTGGTGATGGTGCGGGCGGGTGCATCGGCCGGATGAGCCGGGATATAGGTGCAGCCAGCGGTGCGGTTCGAATAACGCCAGCCGTGATACTGGCATTTCAGTTCGCGCCCGTCATTGATGCCGATCGACAGCCTGACGCCGCGATGCAGGCAGCGGTTCTCCCAGATGTTGACGTAACCGTCATCGGCCCGCCACACGGCGAATTCCCGGCCGAGCAACTGGCCGTGGAAAACGTGGCGAAACGGCAAATCATGGGCAGCGGCGATCGGATGCCACCGGCTTCTGGCTTCTTCCAACATCAATCGTCTCCAAAATGTCTGTCAGGCTGCAGCCGGGATGACCCCGTAGGTCACGCCCTTCTGGCTGAGCCAGCGCCGGTAGGCGATGGCCGACTTGTCAGCGCGGATCGGCGTCTCGGCGCGCGGATCGAGCGGCAGGCGCTTCGGCACCTGGTTTTCCAGGATCGGCTTGTCCTGGCCGAAGATCGTCTGCTGGAAACGCTTGATCACCTTGTCTTCATTGTCTTCGTCGAGCACGCAAAGCAGCATGTGGGCGCGCACATGCTCCTGGTCGACCGGCTGCAGGAAGACGGCGATGACATCGCGCCGGGTCTCGTCGACCGGGCTCGATTTATAGAGCACCGAGCAATAGGGATGCGGCACGCGATAGACGTAGTCGACGTCGGCGCCGCCATCGGACGCCGTCGACGCCATCGGCTGGAAGAAGCGGCAGCGCGTGGCCAGGATCTCGTCGCGATCGACGGAGATCTCGACGTCGTATTCCTTGACTTCGGTATGCGGCTCGACGCCGAGTATGTCGGTATGCACATAGGGGAAGTGGCCCATGTCGAGAAAGTTCTCGATGGCGCGCGGCGCCGAGACGTTGACGCCGAACGTTGCCGCATTGAGCTTGCGGCGGTCCGGCTCTTGATATTCGGGGATCGGGAACAGCTCGGCCGGCGGCGACCCGAGCGAAGTCCAGACATAGCCATAGGCGCTTATTGCAGGCAGCCTGTCGGCGGGTGGAATATGGTCAGCCCTTTGCACATCGGGACGCGAGCGCCAGACGACGGGCTCGCCATCCGCGTCCACCGCAAAGCTGAGGCGCTCCTCGAGCAGAACGGTCTCCTGGACGGCGCCGGGAGCAGCTTCCGCGATGGCGCCCACGGGATGCCAGAGATTGAGGATCACGGGATCAGCGCATTTCGTCATCATGTTATCCCTTCAAATACCCTCGGACGTCATCAGATCTGTGCCGGTATCGCACCATAGGTGACCGCCCTGTCACGCAGCCAGCGCCGATAGGAAACCGAGACGGCATCGGCGCGGATCGGCGTCTCGGCGCGCGGATCGAGCGGCAGGCGCTTGGGGACCTGATTTTCCAGGATCGGCTTGTCCTGCGCGAAGATCAATTGCATGAAACTGCGCACCGTCGCCGCGTCCATGCCCTCCTTGAGGTAGCAGAGATAGGGATGCGCGACGCAGTTCTCCTCGTCGACCGGCTGCACGAACAGCGTGATGACATCCAGCCTCCCCTTCTGGATCGGATTGCTCTTGTAGAGCGCCACCGTATAGGGCCGGATCACCTTGTAGATGTACTCGACGACGAACCCTTCCTTCGCGGTCGGCGACGCGATGGGCTGGTAGAATTTGCATTCGGTCGCCAGCACCTCGTCCTGGGGCGTGATTTCCACCTTGTAAGGCACGACCTCGGTATGCGGCTCCTCGCCGAGCCAGCCTGTGTGGATGAAGGGGAAATGCCCCATGTCGAGAAAATTCTCGACGGCGCGAAGGCCCGACACCTTGACCGCGATCGAGCCGCCGCTGACCAGATGTCGATCCGCCTCGTTGGCCTCGGGGATGTAGATGATGTCGCGCCAGGGTTTGTCCAGACAGGTCCAGACGAAGCCATAGCGCTCGGCGCTCTTCAACACGTCGCCGGTATCGTTGCGAACGACTTCGATCTTGTTTGAATGTTTTCGAACGACGAGATCGACCCCAAGCAGGCGGGTCGAAAAGGGCACATCCTGGCTGAGCGATTCCTGGTCAGCGACGATATGCCAGTCGTTCAGAAGCTCGCGGTCGACGCAATGGGTTGCCATCGGCATCCCTCCCAACTCGGCTAGCCCTTCACCACGAACCTAGCCTGACGTTTCGCAATGACGAAATCACAAGATTGGATACCAATCAATGATTTTTTGTCAGCCAAAATCATTTTTTGTGTTGACAGACTATGATGATTGAATTCCGATATGGAAAACCTGAACCTGGGATATGGCACATCCCGAAGCGTCATGTCTTCATCATGGAAAGCCTGCTGATCATGTCGTCGCAAAGGCGGAGAACCGTGCCTTGAGCAGCCGCTCCCAGACGATCGCGGACACGCTGACCCGCGCCATCATCGACCATCGGCTGGTGCCCGGCTGCAAGCTCGGCGAGCGCGAGCTTGCCGAGATATTCGATGTCAGCCGCATCGTGGTGCGTCAGGCCCTGATACGGCTCGCCGATGACGGGCTGGCACAGATCGAGCGCAACCGCGGCGCCTTCGTCGCCAGGCCAAGCATGCAGGAGGCAATGGAGATTTACGACGCGCTGACCCTTGTCGAACAGGGGGTGGCGGCCCAGCTCAGCGATCGCCTTGGCCCCGCCGGATGGGCCGAGCTGCGCCAGCATGTCGAACGCCAGCGCCAGGCAGTCGCCGCCGGCAACGATGCGCTGGCCGACGTGCTCGGCCAGGAATTCCACACGGTGTTCGTGCGCCTTAGCCGCAACAAGGTGATGCAGGAAATCCATGCCCAGCTCGTGCGCCGCACGACGTTGCTGCGCTCGCTCATTTCAGCCGATTTCGACTATTGCAATCTGCTCGACGATCATTCGAGGGTCGTCGACCTCCTGGAAAAGGGCCGCCTGAAACAGGCCATGGACCTGATCGACACGCATCACCGCACCGTGGTGCGCGGCTACATCATGGATCGCGAGGTGTTTCCGGAGATGACGCCTGCCGAAGCGCTCGCACCCTATCTCGACGGCAAGGCCGACGGAGCGACGATATCGGCTGGATTGAGGCAGGCAAAACCATCCGGGAATGGCGACGGCGCGGTGCACGCGCACGTCCATCTCCCTAACAAAGACCGGGCATCGACAAGCCGGGCATCAACCAAAAAAACCAACAGAGGGTTACCGACATGAACGACCTGACAAGACGCGGATTCCTGAAATACAGCGGTGCGCTGGGTGCTGCGCTCGGTGCTGGAGGGCTGAGCACGGTCGCCAAGGCTCAAGAGGTGCTCAAGATCGGCGTCGTCTACGTCTCGCCGATCGCCGAAATCGGCTGGACCAAGCAGCACAGCCTTGGCGTCGAGGCGATCAAAGCCGCGTTCGGCGACAAGGCCGAACTCACCGTCATCGACAACATCTTCATGCCGCAGGATGCGGAGCGCATTTTCCGCGAGCTGGCCAGCGCCGGCAACAAACTGATCTTCGGCACCAGCTTTTCGCACGGAACGCCCATGCAGAAAGTGGCGCCGCGGTTCCCCAAGGTGGCTTTCGAACATTGCTCCGGCATCGTCCACCTTGCCAATCTGGGTACCTTTGAAGCCAAATATTACGAGGGCACTTTCGTCGCCGGCGCGGCCGGCGGCTACATGTCGAAATCGGGCAAGATTGGTTTCATCGGCGGCTTTCCGATTCCGGATATCGTCGGCCCGGCCAACGCGCTGCTGCTCGGTGCGCAAAGCGTCAATCCGAACGCCACGTGCAACGCCATCTTCCTCAATTCCTGGTTCGATCCGGGCAAGGAGAAGGAGGCCGCTAAGACGCTGCTTTCGCAAGGCTGCGATGTCATCTGCTCGATGACCGACACGGCGACGGGCGTCCAGGTCGCGGGTGAAGGCGGCGCCTGGTCGATCGGCTACGCCAGCGACATGGCCAAGTTCGCTTCGGGCAAACAGCTGACGTCCTTTGTCCTCGACTGGACCAGCGACTATGTCGGCGCCGCCAAGGCCGTCGCCGCCGGCACCTGGAAGCCGGAAGTGCGCTGGGATGGACTGGCAGCGGGCGTCGTGAAGATGGCGCCCTACAATGACGGCATACCGGCCGACACCAAGGCCAAGCTGAAGCAGCTCGAGGCCGACATCGGCAGCGGCAAGGTGCACCCCTATGGCGGCGAGTTGAAGGACCAGGCCGGCAACCTCAAGGTCGCTGCAGGCTCCGTCCTGGCCGATGACGATGTTCGCGGCATGAACTGGTTCGTCAAAGGCATGATCGGCAAGCTGAGCTGAACGCCATCAAAGAACCAGGGAGGCGCCGAGACCGACCTTCGGCGTCTCCCTGCCTGGTTCCCGTCCAACCTCGCTTCACGCCACGGCAGGACCCGCCATGCATCCGCGTCTAGAACTGCGCAACATCTGCAAGCGCTATCCCGGCGTCGTCGCCAATGACGACGTCTCGCTGTCTATCCAGCCCGGCGAAATCCACGCCGTGCTGGGCGAAAACGGCGCCGGCAAATCGACCCTGATGAAGATCATCTATGGCGCGGCGCAGGCCGATTCCGGCGAGATCTTCTGCGACGGCAATCCGATCGCGGCGCACAACCCGGCGACGTCGCGCGCGCTCGGCATCGAGATGGTCTACCAGCACTTCGCGCTGTTCGAATCCGTTTCAGTGGTCGAGAACATTGCGCTCTCGGCAAGCAGCGCCTTCGATCTGCCCTCGCTTGCCGCCAAGATCCGCGAGCTTTCGCTTCGCTACGGCATGCCGATCGATCCGCATCGCCAGGTGCATGACCTCTCTGTCGGCGAGCGGCAGCGCGTCGAGATCGTGCGCTGCCTGCTGCAGGCGCCCAAGCTTCTGATCCTCGACGAGCCGACTTCCGTGCTGACACCACAGGCGGTGGTCAAGCTGTTCGAGACGCTTCGACAACTCGCCGCTGAAGGCTGCAGCATCGTCTACATCAGCCACAAGCTTGACGAGGTGCAGGAGCTCTGTGACACCGCAACCGTGCTGCGCAACGGCAAGGTCACCGGCACCGCTCGGCCGAAAGAGACGACCTCGCTCGAGCTCGCCCGCATGATGGTCGGCTCGAAGCTGCCGGAAATGCATGTCAGCCCGCCGACCCCGAGCGAGAAGCCAGTGCTTGAGGTCAACAACCTTTCGGTCAAGGCAAGAGACCATTTCGGCGTGGATCTGAAGGACGTCTCCTTCAACGTTCATGGCGGGGAAATCGTCGGCCTGGCGGGAGTGTCCGGAAACGGCCAGGCGGAGCTTATCGCCCTGCTCAGCGGCGAACGCACGCATCACAACAACGACGCGATCAGGATTTGCGGTACCGCTGCCGCTCGCCTTCGTGCCGACGAGCGCCGTAAGCTCGGTCTCGCCTTCGTTCCCGAGGAACGGCTGGGCCGTGGCGCGGTACCGTCGCATACGCTGTGGGAGAACGCGGTTCTGACCGCCCATCGCTTCGGCACCGTCCGCAACGGCCTGGTCGACCGGCGCAAAGCCAGCGCCTTCGCAGCTGGCATCATCGACAGGTTCAAGGTCAAGGCCAACGGTCCGGCTTCGACGGCACAGAGCCTGTCGGGCGGCAATCTGCAGAAATTCATCGTCGGCCGTGAGATCGCGCTCGAGCCGAAGCTTCTGCTTGTCTCCCAGCCGACCTGGGGCGTCGATGTCGGCGCCAGCGCCTTCATCCGCCAGACCATCGTCGACCTCAGCCGCGCCGGCGCGGCGGTGCTCGTCGTCTCCGAAGAACTCGACGAGCTGTTCGAGATTTGTGACCGGCTTCTGGTGATCTGCCAGGGGCGCGTGTCACCGCCGCTGATACGCAAGACGACCGACCGCGAAGAGGTCGGGCTGCTGATGACCGGTCGAACGATGAGCACGGATCAAATGGCAATTGGGAGTGGCGACGTTGCGCTTCAGGATTGAACAAAGGCCGGAGCCTTCGGCAACAATGCGCGTCGCGGCGCCGGTGCTGGCGTCGGTTTTGACGCTGGTCGTCGGCTCGATCTTTTTTGCCTCGCTCGGACACGATCCGCTGCCGACGCTCTACGCCTTCTTTGTCGAGCCGTTGAATTCCCTCAACGGTTTGTCGGAATGGCTGCTCAAGGCTTCGCCGCTGATCCTCATTGCGTGTGGGCTGGCTATCGGCTTCCGCGCCAATGTCTGGAACATCGGCGCCGAGGGCCAGTTCACCATGGGCGCGATTGCGGCGAGCGGCGTCGGTCTTTTCTGGCCGAACCCGGACAGCGTGCTGCTGTTGCCGTTGATGTTCGTTGCCGGCATGGGCGCCGGCATGGCATGGGCGGCGATCCCTGCCTTCCTCCGCGCCCGCATGAACACCAACGAGATCCTGGTCACGCTGATGATGACCTACATCGCGACGCTGTTCCTGTCCTATCTCGTGCATGGACCGTGGCGCGATCCGGCCGGTTTCAACTACCCGCAGACGGCACTTCTGCCGACAGCCGCCCTGTTCGAATCCTTCGACCCGGCCTATCGGCTCAACCCTTCGATCTTCATCACCGTCGTCGCCGTGTTCGTGATGTGGCTGTTCACTGACCGCAGCTTCCTTGGCTACAAGATGTCGGTGAGCGGAGCGGCACCGCTTGCCGCCCGCTATGCCGGCTTTCGCGAATCTGCCGCCGTCTGGATCGGGCTGATGGCGGGTGGTGCGGCCGCCGGCATCGCCGGCATGGCGGAAGCCGCCGGGCCGCTCGGCCAGCTCTCGCCGCAGATTTCGCCCGGCTACGGTTTCGCGGCCATCATCGTCGCCTTCATCGGCCGGCTGAACGCCTTCGGCATCGTGCTTGGCGGGCTGTTGATGTCGCTGCTTTTCCTCGGCGGCGAAGGCGTGCAGATGACGCTGGGCCTGCCCTCGGCGCTGACGCGCATCTTCCAGGGCATCCTTCTGTTCTTCCTGCTCGCCGCCGACTTCTTCATTTTTTATCGCATCCGCCTGATACGGCCGGCCCGAGACACGCACGCGCTGGAGACAGCCTGATGGATTTGATCATCGCCATCTTCACCGGCACCGTCATCGCCGCCACGCCGCTGATATTCGCTGCCCTCGGTGAACTCGTGGTGGAGAAGTCCGGCGTGCTCAACCTTGGCATCGAAGGCATGATGCTGATGGGCGCGGCATTGGCTTTCTGGGCCGTCACAGCGGGCTATCCAATGCCGGTTGCGATCCTTGCCGGCGCCCTGGCAGGTGCCGCCGCCTCGCTGTTGTTCGGCGTTCTGGCACTGACCTTCCTCACCAATCAGTATGCGGCCGGACTGGCGCTGGCCATCTTCGGTTCCGGCGTGTCGGCCTTCCTTGGCCGCGGCTTCGGCAGCGAGCCTATCGAGGCGCTGCGCGGCATCAACGTCCCTGTTCTGTCCGATCTGCCGCTGATCGGTCCGTTGCTCTTCCGCTTCGATCCGATGGTCTACCTGGCTCTGGTGATGTTCGCTGCCATCAGCTGGTTTCTCTACCGCACGAAGGCCGGGCTGATCCTGCGAACGATCGGCGAGTCACCGCAGACATCGCATGCGATCGGCTATCCCGTGATCAGGATCCGCTACATGGCCGTGTTGTTTGGCGGGGCGATGGCTGGCCTGGCGGGCGCCTATCTGTCCGTCGCCTACACACCGCTCTGGGTCGAGAACATGACTGCCGGCAAAGGCTGGATCGCACTGGCGCTGGTGGTTTTCGCCACATGGCGCCCGCTGCGCATCCTGCTTGGCGCCTGGCTGTTCGGCGGCATGACGATCCTCCAACTGCAGGGACAGGCGCTCGGACTGGAAGTGCCGTCCGAACTGCTCTCGGCCCTGCCCTATCTCGCGACAATCATCGTTCTGGTGCTGATCTCGCGAAACCGGCAAATGCTGGCGCTGCACTTCCCGGCTTCGCTAGCAAAGCCTTTCCGTCCGGCGGGTTGAGCAGCAGGGTCTATTCCCTGTTGTAGGGAATGCCGAGCGCCACTGGCTGATGGGTGCGCGACCGCAAGCCCGCAAGCAGCACAAGTGACGCCACATAGGGCAAGACGAGGAACAGCTGGTGGGGGACAGGAATCCCCACCACTTGCGCATGGATGCCCAACGCCTCCAGAAACGCGAAGATGAAGATCGCTCCAACGATCCGGAACGGCATCCAGTTGCCGGCGATGATCGCGACCACGACCAGCCAGCCGCGGCCGGCAATGAGATCGGGAACGAACTTGTCCGAATAGCCAAGCATCAGGAAGGCGCCGCCGAAGCCGGACATCATGCTGCCGAACATGATCGCGAGGCACTGCCTGAGGCCGACGTGCAGGCCCTTGACGTCAAGCGCCTTCGGATTTTCGCCGACACAGCGCACCTCAAGGCCGTATTTCGTTCGGTAGAGAAAGAACCAGACGAGGATGGGCACCAGGAAGCTGACATAGGTCAGCAGGCGTTGGGAAAACAGCACCGGTCCCAGGATTGGAATATCCGACAGATAGGGGATCGGAACCTGGTCGAAGCCGATGAAGGTCGGCGCCTCGCGACCGCCAATATAGGCCTGGAACCAGAACAGCGTCACGCCCGATGCCAGGAGATTAAGGGCAAGGCCGGCTACGAATTGCTCGGCCTTCAAAACAATCGTGACGAACGACATGATCAGGCTGCTCGCGGCGCAGGCCAGGATGGCTATCGCCAGAGCCAGCCAAGGCGATCCGGTTGTCGAGGCAACCATGTAGGCGACAATGGCGCCAATCAGCATGGTGCCTTCGACAGCGATGTTCCAGATGCCCGCGCGCTGCGTGACAAGTTCGCCCATTGCCGAAAAAAGCAATGGCGTGGCAATGCGGACCATCGCCGCCAGGAGGCTTATCAGAAGCGGGCCCTGCAGCAGCTCAAGCATGGACTTCCCTCCTCACGATCTGAAGGCGCGTTGCGACGGCGGCACTGAGAAAGAACAAAAGCACCAGCCCTTCCATCGCCGACACCAGGCCTGCCGGCGTGCCACTCTTCAGCCGCATGTAGATCGTGCCGCTTTCCAGCGCGCCGAAGAACAGGGCGGCGATCATCACGCCGCTCGGGCGCAGTCCTCCCACCATGGCAACGACGATCCCCGAACTGCCGATGCCAAGCAGCGTCTCGGCACGCAGCCGGTGCGAGACACCGAAAAGCTCGCCGGCGCCAGCCAGTCCCGCCAGGGCCCCCGACATCAGCATGACGGTCAGCAGAAGCCGGCGCACATTGGTGCCGCGAAACGTCAGCGCGGTCGGGTTTGAGCCGAACGCGCGGATTTCGTAGCCCAGCGACGTCTTGTCGAGCAGCACCGCTGCGAATGCCGAGGCGGCGAGAGCGAACAGGAAGCCGACATGCAGCTTTCCCGCCCCAACAGCCAAGAGGATCGGCCACTCCAGACTTGGATCGATGGGCGGCGACTGGTGATAGGATACGGTCACGCCTGTCGCCATCCAGGGGCCGCCATCGAGAAGGTAGGCGAGCAGGTACATGACGACGTAATTCAGCATCACCGTCGAAATGATCTCGCTGGTGCCGAACCTGGTTTTCAGTGCGCCGGCCAACAGGCCGAGCACGCCGCCGCCCGCCATTCCGGCCAGCGCGAGTGTGCAGACGGCCAGCCAGCCTGGCAATGGCGCTATCCAGAAACTCACCCAATAGGCGGCCATCGCGCCGGCGAACACCTGCCCCTCCTGGCCGATGTTCCAGATCTTGGCCCTGAATGCGAACACCGTGCCCAGCCCGACAAGCAACAGCGGGGTCGCCTTCGCCAGCGAACCGAGCAATGCGCCTTGGCTGCCGAATGCGCCGACGATCAGGGCCGTGAAGGCCCTTGCAGGATCGCCGCCGGAAAGCCTCAGCAAAACAGCGGAAGCCAGGAGAGCACCTGATATCGCCGCCGAATAGCAGACGACGTTCCATCCCAGGCTGCTGCCCGAGCGTCGTTGAAATGAAATCATTGAATTCCCTGCGTAAGCTGGCTGGCATCGCCTGCCATCATCATTCCAAGTTCGAGGAGGCTGGTCTCCTCGGGTCGCACGATGCCCATGATCCGGCCCTTGAACATGACCGCTATGCGATCGCAAAGGCGCAGCAGGTCTTCGAGTTCCTCTGAGGCCAGGAGGATCGCAAAGCCCGCGGCCCGCTTTTCCAGGATTTTCTCGTAGACGAATTCGGAGGCCGCAACGTCGAGCCCTCGCGTCGGCTGGTTGGCCAGCAACAGCCGCCGCGCATGCTGGAACTCGCGGGCAAGAATGACACGCTGCGCGTTGCCCCCCGACAGTCGCTCCACCGGGAGGTCCGCCGAGGCGGTCGCGACCTTGTATTCGTCGATCTTGCGCCTCGCCAACTCAGCCAGTTTGCGGCGATCGAGGAACGGACCACGACAATATTCCGGCGATCGCTGCCAGCCGAGGACAAGGTTTTCGGCGGTTCCGAACTCCGGGATCAACCCTTCGAGGAAACGATCGTCCGGAATGAAACCCACGCCGCTGTCGAGAATCTGGCGAGACGTCGGCGCGGTGACCGGGCTTCCTTCCAGCGAGAAACCGCCCGATTGAAGCGCGCGGACTCCCATCAGTACCTCGAACAGTTCCTTCTGGCCGTTGCCGGCAACGCCAGCCAGCCCGAGAACCTCGTTGGCGGCGACGGTAAACGTCACGTCCTTGAGGACATCCTCGCCCCATTCGCCAACCGCCGACACCTTTTCGACCGAGAGGATTTCTCCCGCCGGCGTGACGGAATTGTCCCTGACGTTTTTCGTCACCTTGTGCCCGACCATGAGGGCGGTAATCGCCTCGGCTGTCGTATTGGCGGTGTCCACCGTAGCGACGACCTTGCCTTTGCGCAGGATGGTGACCCTGTCGGATTGCATCACCTCGCGCAGCTTGTGACTGATCAGGACAATCGACAATCCACGCTTGCGCATCCCATCAAGGATGACGAAGAGCTGGTCGGATTGCTGCGGCGTCAGGACCGCCGTCGGTTCGTCCAGGATCAGCAGCTCGGCACCGAAATAGAGTGCTTTGAGGATTTCCACCCATTGCTGTTCACCGACCGACAATTGCCAGATTTCGCGATCGAGGTCGATGTCGATGCCGCAGTCCCTGCAGAGGCCGAGAACCCTGCGGCGGGCATCGGCCTTCCTCAGCAGCAACCCGACATCGGCACTGCCGACGATGATGTTTTCGAGCACGGTGAAGTTCGACACCAGCACGAAATGCTGGTGAACCATGCCGATGCCTAACCGCAAGGCATCGGCGGGAGAGCTCAATTCCACCACCTCGCCCTTGAAGCGTATCTCGCCGCTATCGGCTTTGTAGTAGCCGTAGAGGCAGGACGACAGCGTCGACTTGCCTGCCCCGTTTTCACCGAAAAGGCAGTGGATCTCACCCTTGCGGATATCGAGATTAACCCCGTCATTGGCAATGACGCTGCCAAATCGCTTGGTAAGGTTCTGAACGTTCAGCAGGTCTTCCATTGGGTCGCACCGGGCTGCCTGGTTGATGTGTCTTACTTCACCTCGGCGGTGTTGAGCGGAACGACAAACTTGCCGGAAAGAATCTCCTGCCGCTTGGCAGATATTTCGCCCTTCACCGCCTGCGGGATCTTGCCGTCGAAATCATGATAGGGTGCGATGTCGGTGCCGCCTTCGGCCATCGAAAACCATTTCGGTTCGGCGTTGCCATTGAATTGCGCACCGGCCTTGTGTTTCAGCCATTCGCCGATGATCCAGTTGAGATCGGGCTTCCAGCTGATGATGGCGCTGGACGCAATGGCGTCGGGCGCGACCTTGCTCTGGTCGTTGATGTTGGCGAAGCACATGATCTTGTGCTCCTGGCAGGGCTTGAAATTGTCGGTCAGCATGAAAACGACGTCGGCGCCGGCCGCGATCTGCACATTGGCATGCTCAGCCGCCAGCGCATTGTCGGACCACGAGCCGATGAACGAAAGCCGATGCTGGATGTCCGGCCTGATCGACTTTGCACCCTCGAAGAACGCATTGATCTGGTCGTTGACGTCATTGGCTGGAAAGGTGCCGACGATGCCAACCATGCCTGTCTTGGTGGTATGGCCAGCCAGCATCCCAAGCAGGTAGGAAGGCTCATGCAGCCGCTTGTAGATCCAGTATTGATTTGGCCCGGCTGGGTGATTGCCGGAGCCGGTGACAACAAACATCAGGTCGGGGAACTCGACACTCAGCTTCTGGACCTGGTCCGAATAGGTGCCATGGCCCCAGATGATGTCGTATTCACCACTCTCTGCGTAGAAACGCATGGCGTTCTCAGCATCGTCTCCGTACAGCGGATCGGTATGTTCCCATGCAATCTCCAGCCCCTCGGGCCTTTCCTGTTTCAGTTGCTCAAGCGCGTCGAGCAGTGTCCGGTCCCAGCCGACGTCAGGCAGGTCCTGCAGGATAACAGCCAGTTTCAGCGTCTTTGGGACATCCGCGAATGAGCGTACAAGCCCCGACAGAAGCAGGGCGCCCGCCGTGCCCAGGATTGCCGTGCGTCGCGTAATGGTATTCGTCATCGCTTGATCCTCTCATTCCAGTCCGAGAACTGTCCAATGCCGCCCTGTCGTCATCCGGATGTTCTTGTCTTTTCCGGTTGCCTACTTGGAGGCGGCGATCGCCTGGACAACGTCCCCATGGCGTTGTTGGCAGCCGGTCTTCCGGCTTAGGTCCGAAACTTCCACGGCGAAGGTCGGCTAACAATGGCTGCGATTTCTTTCGCGCATATCCACAATTAATCATGTCCGAAAATGCGCCCATGACTAGAGCATAGTGCCGAAAAGTGTGAAGCGGTTTTCACGGACAAACGGAAACCGTTTGTCCAGACATCATGCTCTATCTCTTTGATCTAGAGGCGGATTCCGATTTCAGGTCGATTCGACCTGAAATAATCCGGCTCTAGTGTGCGCCGATACCGTTGCCGGCCACGACGCCATAACGCAGGCCCCTTTCGCGCAGCCAGCGGCGGTAGGCGGCCGACGCGGCGTCGGCGCGGATCGGCACCTCGGAACGGGAATCCAGCGGCAGCCTCTTCGGAACCTGATTCTCCAGGATCGGCTTGTCCTGACCCAGGATGGTCTGATGAAATCGCCTCCTCGACACAGGCGACGACATGCCAGTCGTTGAGCGCAACGGGATCGAGATGAGAGAAATTGCTCATGGTGCTGTCCAGCCTGGAATGTCTGTTGTCGGTGAACGGATCTGGCCAAGGCGCGACCGGCAACCAGGTTGCAAGACATCGGTCCGTTGCCTGACGCCGGATCAACCCTGATTGCCCGACAATTCATTTGTGCCTGGAAAACCGCCATGTCCGCTCTTGAGGAAAGCATATCGCCAGTTCACCCGCCCGGTTCTGGAGGCAATGCTTGCCTCGTCACCCGGAGGCACGTGGGCAACCATCAGGCGTTGCGCTTCTGCTCTCGGAGTTCGGTCGGTGAACAGTCGAACGCCAGCTTGACCTGCCGCGAGAAATGATAGGGGTTCTTGTAGCCGACCTGGTAGGCGATCTCGCTGATCGACAGTCCTGTCCGCTGCAGCAGATGCGTGCCGTAATCGAGGCGGCAACGCCACAGATATTTGGCCGGCGTCATGCCGAGATGTTTCTTGAACGCCGAGACCAGATATTGCGGGCTGACGCGCACCTGCTGCGCCACCCGCTCGATCGACAGATCGGCGGCAAAGTTCTCTTCGAGGAAACGGCGTGCCTGCAGGATCGTCTGCGGGATCGGCCGCTCCGCCTCGATCACCTCGGCCTCGTAGATGAAGGCGTGGAGCAAGGCGTTGGTCAGCGACTCGCGAACACCACTGCGGCCGCCACGCTCGCCGAGGCCAAGATCAACACCCAACTGCATGAGGGTGTGGACCATCGGCGAGGCGACGATGAACGGCGCGAACTTCTCGCGCTCCTTGTACAGCCACGCCGCGTTCTGCGGCCGGCCATCGCACCAGCTGACATGGGTCAGCGTTTCCGGCGCCACCGACGTCATGTAGCGATCACGCGTGAGCGACAGAGCACATTGTCCTGCCTCCAGTTGCAGGACGCTGTCATCCGCCTCGAGCGTCAGGGATCCGACGTGGACAAGCATGAAGGCCAGATAGTCGCCACCGATCGGCCCGTAGTCGCCGCCATTCTCATAGGTTAGTTCGCCGAAGGTGTTCTCGCGGCTAAGGTCGATCGGTGGCAGGCGCATATCGGCTTCCCCCTGTCAGACTGCCGGTGCCATGCAAATGAAGTCGATCCGCGTTCCGGCTGCGTCTCCAATTGTCGAAGCTATGGCCTCGTGACGCAAGATACCGCCAATCAACCTGCTCATGGCGGCAGACCGATGCTTCCACGCGCACAGGCCCAGGCTAGCCGAGGCGATCCGCCAGGCGATCTCCAGAGAGGCCGCCCTTGAACGCTCGCTGGTCAACGGCTTGTCGAGATCGACGTCGAGCCGCGCTGGCCAGTCGTCGTCACTCGGGTGGGATCACACTGGTGGACATAGCCGAAATGAAGGGCGCCTTGGTCAAAGGCGCCCTTCGCATCGGCGGCGCGCTTCGGTCCTGGAGGTACGGACTCAAGCATTTTGAGAGGAGCCACCCGATGAGCTCACTGGGCCGGCTTGCCCAGCGAGCATTCGTATATTTCGGCGAAGTGCTACAACAATCCGCTAGAAATCGCGCTGGAAGCGGAGGAGGCCGCCGACACTATTCTCTTTCGTAGCGCCGACCCAGTTACGGTTGTCAATCTGGCCAAACTTGCCATCGTGGTTATAGTCAACTTCGGCCGTGACCGTGAAGCCGGGGACGACATCGTAGGCAACGTTTGCCGCGACACCGTAATTCTTGTCATCGTCAGCGGAAACCTGGAGATTGAACGAGGTCTTCTCGTTGAACTTGTAGGTGCCGCCTCCCCAGACTGCCCAGTTGCCGCCCCACTGCTTATAGAAGTTGCGGTCGATGTTCTTGTCGGTGCCGTAGCCGGCCATCAAGAACAGAGACAGAGCGCTCGAAGCGTTCACGTCCAAGCGAACCTTGCCGGCATATTCTTCGAAGGTGCTGTCATAAGCAGCGACGCCCGTGATCGCGCCCCAGCCCTGCGTGTACTTCACGCCGCCGACGACATGCGGGACATAGCTGTCGATCGTGTCGTAACCCGAACTGATGTACGCGAAAGGCGGGACGCCGGTCGGGCCAGCGCTGCCGCTACCTTCTTCGAGGGAAACCACGCCCGACAAACCGTTGCCGAGGTCGAAGTAGTACTGGACGACGTTGCTGTCGAAGCCGCCATAGGGGACGATCGTGTCGTTGATGACGTTGCCGGCGTAACCGATGAAGGTGTCGAAGGCCGGGTCGTCCTTACCGACGCGCAGACCACCGATCTGGATCCAGGCGAAGTTCAGCGTAATGCCCGTGTTGCGGGCCTGCCAGTTGTTGCGGCTGTCGTTGGTCGTGGCCTGGTTGGCATAGTCGCCGAAGCTGTTGCCGAAGTTGAAGCGGGTCTCGGTGTAGGTCTTCAACGTGCCGAGTTCGGTTTCCTGGCCGGTCCAGGTCTTCAGGTTGAAGCGGGCATTCTTCCAGTAGGTCGAGTGGTCGCCTTCGCCCATGCTGTCAGGAACGTGATTGACGCCATCGAACGAACCGGCATCACCCACGCCGACGTCGTAGCGGACATAGCCGCCGATGCGCAGGCAGGTTTCGGTGCCGGGGATGTAGAAGTAACCAGCGCCGTAGACGTCGCAGATCTTGACGTATTCAGCGGGTTCCGGCTCGGCGACAACGACGGCGTCGGCGGCGCGCGCACCGGAAACTGCGATCAGAGCCGCAGCTGAGCCGAAAAGAAGGCTCTTGATGTTCATTTTCCTCTCCATTCAAAAGATCAAAAAAAGCCAGGGTATCTTTCGAGGCTGGCAACCCGCTCCCCGGAAAACGCCGCACCCATGGATCCAAGCTCCTCCTGCCGTCCGCAGCCGAAGGCGCCACTTCCGTCAATCGACGGAAATTGCTTGCAAAATGGCTCGGACGACAAACTTGGCGGTGGATGTATGCGGTGATTTCGCGATGACGTTAGGACAGGCGCAACTCGTCACGAATGGCGCTGCTACGCAAAACCATATCTGTGGCTAATGCCCTGTCCGCGGCAGCCATGTATCTGCCTGTGGCGCGCTCCCCGGACGGTCAACCGGGTCTGGGCTCGTAGATCGGGAATGCCTCGCAAAGCTCCTCGACCGACCGCCGAGCCGCCTTCTCCTGTTCGGCGCCCCATTGCGTTCCGACCGCATCCAGCACGTCGGCTATGAGATTGCCGACACGGGCAAACTCGCCCTCGCCGAAACCGCGCGTGGTGGCGGCCGGTGTGCCCAGCCGTATACCGGAGGTGACGGCAGGCGGCGCCGGATCGAAAGGAATGCCGTTCTTGTTGCAGGTCAGCCCTGCCCTGCCCAACGCCTCCTCCGCGTCCTTGCCGGACAGGCCCTTGCCGCGCAGGTCGACCAGCAGCAGATGCGTATCGGTTCCGCCGGAGACAATGTCGAATCCGCGCTCGCCAAGCGTCGCGGCCAGCTTTCTGGCATTCGCCACCATCTGCCGGGCATAGGTCTTGAACCCGTCCTCCAAGGCTTCACCCAGGGCAACGGCCTTGGCAGCAATGACATGCATCAGCGGGCCTCCCTGCAGGCCAGGGAACACCGCCGAATTCAGCTTCTTGGCGATGTCCTGGTTGTTGGTCAGGATCATACCGCCGCGCGGGCCGCGCAGCGTCTTGTGCGTCGTGGTGGTGACGATATCGGCGACCTCGACCGGGTTGGGATGCACGCCGCCGGCGACCAGGCCGGCGAAATGCGCCATGTCGACCATCATCAGCGCGCCGACGGCATCGGCGATCGCCCGGATGCGCTTGAAGTCGATGATGCGCGGATAGGCCGATCCACCCGCGATAATCAGCTTTGGCCGTGTTTCCCGCGCCTTGGCCTCCAGCTCCTCATAGTCGATAAGGCAGTCGCTCTGGCGCACGCCGTATTGCACGGCGTTGAACCATTTTCCCGACAGTGTCGGCCGGGCACCGTGCGTCAGATGCCCGCCGGCGGCGAGCGACAGACCCATGAAGGTGTCGCCCGGCTTCAGCATGGCGAGCATCACCGCGCCGTTGGCCTGGGCGCCGGAATGCGGCTGCACATTGGCGTGCGCCGCGCCAAACAGCCGGCAGGCCCTGTCGATGGCAGCCGCTTCGGCCAGATCGACATATTGGCAGCCGCCGTAGTAGCGGTGCCCCGGATAGCCCTCGGCATATTTGTTGGTCATCACCGAGCCTTGTGCCTCCAGCACAGCCGGCGAAACGATATTTTCGGATGCGATCAGCTCGATTTCGGACCGCTGCCGGCCCATCTCGCGTGCAATCGCATCGGCGACCACCGCATCCTGGAGCTTGAGGTTCCTCTGGAAAAAGCCGGTCATTCTGCTCGTCTCCTGGCGGCAAAAGGCGGACACGGTTTTCGGCGTCGCCATGCCTGGTGTTGGAACTGAAACGGGGAGCTAGTTCACTGCGTCAGGCGGGGTGCGGCCTTCGAAGAAGGCCGACAGATTGTCGATCACCCGCATGCCCATTGCGATGCGCGTTTCGCTGGTGGCGCTACCCAGATGGGGCAGCAGCACGACATCTTCACGCTCCGTCAAGGCGCGCGGCACAGACGGCTCCGTCTCGAACACGTCGAGCCCGGCACCAGTAATCCGACGCTCACGCAGCGCCTGGACCAGTGCGTCCTCATCCACCACATCGCCACGCGCGGTGTTGATCAGGAAGGCTGATTTCTTCATGCGGGCAAGACGGCGTTCGTTGATGAGGCAGGTGTTTTCGCCACCGCCCGGACAATGCAGCGACACGAAATCCGAGGCCGCCAGCACCTCGTCCACAGTCGCCAGCTGCCGCGCCGGCATGCCGGGATGGGGAACCGGCTGGCTGTCGAAGAAGACGACCTCCATGCCGAAGCCGAAGTGACAGCGCCTGGCCATGGCCTGGCCGATCCTTCCCATGCCGATGATGCCGACGGTCTTGCCGCTGACCTGGGTGCCGCAGAGATGCGTCGGCCGCCAGCCGGTCCATTTGCCGGAGCGCAGCTCGCGCTCGCCCTCTCCGGCACGGCGCGCGCACATCAAAAGCAGCGTCATGGCGAGATCGGCGGTGGCATCGGTCAACACGGCGGGCGTGTTGGTGACGATCAGCCCTGCTGCGCTGGCAGCGGCAATGTCGATGTGGTTGAAGCCGACACCGAAATTGCCAAGTATTCTTGCCCTGACCCCGCCTGCAAAGAGATCCGCGCCAAGCCGGTCGGTTACGGTCGGCAGCACGGCATCGGCAAGCAGCAGGGCCTGGCGAAGCTCTTGTTGCTCATAGGGCCGATCGGCTTCATTCAGCGTGACATCGAAATGGTCGCCAAGGCGCTGTTCGACCTCATGCGGCCAGCGCCGGGTAACGATTACCTTCGGTTTGCTCATGGCTACGATCCTCTCAAGCCGCGCGTTCGTGCCGCGGCTGCAGGGTCCGGCCAATCTCGGCGCGGTACCATTCCTGCGCAGCGGCAACACCGGAGCCGGCCTCGATTCGGGCTCCGGCGTCGCGTAACGACATTTCCGCCGAGGCCAGGGCGGCGAGGCACATGACCTCGTTGAGGTCGCCGAGATGGCCGATGCGGAACACGCGGCCAGCCACCTTGCTGAGGCCCGCGCCGAAGGATGTGCGATATCTGGAATATCCGTTGGCGATGACCTGTCTGGCATCGACGTCCTCGGAGACGACGATCGCCGAAACCGTATCCGACCACCATTTTTCCTCGTTGGCGCAGAGCTTTAGTCCCCACGCATGCACGCCGCGGCGCACACCTTCGGCGAGCCGGTGGTGCCGGGCAAAAATCTGCTCCAGTCCCTCGGCAAAGATAAGGTCGAGGCTGGCTCTCAGGCCAAGCAGCAACTGCGTTGGCGGCGTATAGGGGAAGAAGCCGGTCTTGGACGAAGCCTGCATATCCTCGAAGCTGAAATAGCAACGTTCCATGTGCGACTGCTTGTGCGCTTCCAGACCCTTGGCGCTCACCGCCAGGATGCCGAGACCGGCAGGCAGCATCAGCCCTTTCTGCGAACCGGTGATGGCGAGGTCGACGCCCCATTCGTCCATCCGGAAATCGATTGAGCCGATCGAGCTTACGCCGTCGACGAACAGCAGCGCGTCGTGAGCCGTTTCGTCGAGTGCGGCACGCACGCCGGCAATGTCGGACGTGACGCCGGTCGCGGTCTCGTTATGGGTGGCGAACACCGCCTTGATCTCGTGACCCTTGTCGTCGCCTAGCCGTTGCCGATAGGCGTCGAGCGGAACACCCTCGCCCCATTCGACGTCGACACAGTCGACCTTCAACCCAAGCCGCTCGGCCATGTCGACCCAAAGATGCGAGAACTGGCCGAAGCGCGACATCAGCACCCGGTCGCCGCGGTTGAGCGTGTTGGAGATTGCCGCTTCCCAGGCGCCGGTGCCTGAGCCCGGAAAGATGAAGACGCTGCCGGTTTCGGTCTTGAAGATCTGCTTCAGGTCGCGAAACAAGGGCAGCACCAGTTCCGGAAAATCCGGTGCGCGCATATCCTGCATCGGCACGTTCATGGCCCGCCGCACAGCGTCGGGAATGTTGGTCGGACCAGGGATAAAGAGATGCGCCGTTCCATTTTTCATGATCTGGTTCTCCTGTTGATATGAGCATCGCCACACACGGGTCGGTGTTGCCGCCTTACGCGAACACAACCGTTTTTCGTCCGTTGATCATCACGCGGGCTTCGAGGTGCCGTTTGATGGCACGCGCCAGAACGCGGCTTTCGATGTCACGGCCGGCCGCGATAAAATCCTCGACGCTCATGGAATGCGTTACCCGCTCGGTTTCCTGCTCGATGATCGGCCCCTCGTCGAGTTGAGCGGTCACATAGTGAGCCGTGGCGCCGATCAGCTTCACTCCGTGCTCGAAAGCCTGGTGATACGGCCGCGCGCCCTTGAAGCTTGGCAGGAACGAATGGTGGATGTTGATGACCTTGCCGAACAGGCGCCCCGCGAGGTCGTCGGAATACACTTGCATGTAGCGAGCCAGGACGACGAGGTCGGCGCCGACGTCCTCGATCACCGCCAGTATCCGGCCTTCCTGTTCCTGCTTGTTCTCCTTCGAGATGGGCAAGACGTGGTAGGGAATGCCAGCCCATGCCGCAGTTTCGCGGCTGTCTTCGTGGTTGGAGATGATCGCTGCGACCTCGGCTTCGAGCCAGCCAACACGGATCTGGTAGATGAGGTGAAGCAATGCATGGTCAAACTTCGAGACCATGATGACGATTTTCGGCCGACGGCTCCGCTCAAGCAGGCGGCTGCTCAGGCCGAAGCGATCCACCACAGGCGCAAGTCCCTTGGTGATGGCATCGGCAGACACCCAGGCGGGCGCCGAAAAGGCAATGCGCATGAAGAAACGGTTCGAGGCCCTGTCCCAATGCTGGCTGCTTTCAGCAATGTTCGTGCCAAGGTTGGCGAGTTCGGTCGTCACTGCCGCTACGATCCCGGCCTGGTCTTCGCAGGACAGCGTCAGAATGAACGACAGTCGAAGCGCTGCACAATTCATCGTTCGTTGACCCGCGGCCAGCACGCCTCGCGATAATCGGCGAACCAGGCAAGCGTCTTTTCCCATCCGCCGAATGGGAAGAAATGGAGGTGTAGTGGCGCGGTCGGCGCCGGGTAGCTTGCCGCCATGGTTTGTAAGATCTCGGCTGGGTTCCGGTCGGCCACGATGTTGAAGAGGCCGCTGGCGGAACGCCGCAGCGCCGCGATCGAAGGGCCGACACCGCACATCATGGCGAACCGGATGAGTTTGGTAAGGCTGGTCACACCGGCCAGACCAACATGAACCGGCAGCCCGGGATGCGCCGTATGCAGACTGCTCGCCCAGGCGGCGATCATGTCGCCATCGAAGGCGAATTGCGATACGACCCTGGCTTCCAGCGACCGCTCGGCACAGATGTCGAGCTTGCGCCGCAATGCGTCCGTCAGCACGGCTTCGACGATGCTTGGATGCCCTTCCGGATAGCCGGCAACGAAGGCGGTTCGTATCGCACTGTCTTTGACCACGGGATGGGCGAGCAACTGGGTTGCCTCTCCCAACGGCCCCGGAAAGAGAGCCGGATTGCCGCCAAGAAAGAGCGCTTCGCTTATCCCGTTTCGACTGTGGGCGGTGACAAGATCGACATAGTCCTGCTCCGAATTGAAGTTCCGCGCGCCCAGATGTGGCACCGGCACAAAGCCCAACTCCTTGATCCGGCGCGCTGCTTCGATTTGCAAAGCCTCGGGCTTGCCGGGAAGGTGAGTAAGAAAGACGCGCGAGCCAAGCGGGAAGCAGTCGGCTGGTGGCGCAAAGGTGCGTGCCTGCGCCGGTGCCAGTTCGATCGACACCTCCGCGTCGAACACAAATGTAGCCGAACCTCGCGTCTGGATAAGCTCTTGGCGCATGTCGTTCATGATCTTTCCAGGTCTCTCCCGACCAGCTTCACGATTTCGCGGCACCGTAGGCCGCGGCAATGGGAGCCGGGCAGACCAGCTGCCCGGCTTGTCGTCACGGGAGGATGCAACGACAGGACTCTCAGTTCTGAAACAGCGTTTCGCTACCCGTTGGCGGCGCGTTTGAGCGACAGGAACGGCAGCCCCACGACACGCGCCCTGACATCGGCCGCCACGCCATCCTTGTTCCACTTCAGCGTGAGCTCGGTGCCGGTCTCGGCGGCCTCACGCCGCAGATGGCCGAAGCCGATCATCCTGCCGGTCGAAGGTGACCAGGCGACGCTGCTGGCGTGCCCAACTTCCTTGCCGCCGCGAAAGGCTTTCAGCGGATACCACTGCACGCGCCGCAGATTTCCGGGCGCATTGCTCTCAAGCCCCTTGCCGTCGAGGGCTTGCGACCAGTCGATGTCGAGCCCGACGAGCTGGCGATGGTCACCCGTGTTCGACATGCGCTGCAGCGCCGCCTTGCCGATGAAATCGGCCTTGCGAAAGTCGACCAGCCGGCCCAGGCCGAGGTCGAAGGGCGACGCACGATACTTTCCAGCTGCCTGAATGCTGGCGCCGCCATGGTCTGGGCCGGCACTTGTATAGTCGTAGCCAACGATCAGCAGCCCGGCTTCGAGACGTGCTATGTCGAGCGCCCAGGCGCCGGCAGGAAGGATGCCAAAAGGCTTGCCTGCCGCCTCGACCGCGTCCCACACGGCGGCGCCGTCATCCGCCTTGACCCACAATTCATAGCCATGCTCGCCGGTAAAACCCTGGCGCAGGATCTCGACCCGTCTGCCGGCAATTGTGACGATGGCCAAGCGAGAGAACGGCAATTCCTGCACGGACTGGGTGACAGCCTCCAGCACTTCGCGGGAACGCGGTCCCTGCAAGGTGAGGATGCCGTAGCTATCGGATATGTCGGTGACACGGACGTCGAGGCCTTCGGCATGCTGCTTCCACCAGGAAAGGCCGGGATCGGCGGAAACGCGGAAGGTGGTTTCATCCATGCGGAAAACCAGACCGTCGCCGACGACATGGCCGTTCTCGTCGCACCACGGTGCATAGTAGATCTGGCCGACCTGCAGCTTCTTGATGTCGCGCGGGATGAGCGCATCCATCATCCTCTCGGCATCCGGACCGGCAATGACATATTTCGACAGTGGTGACATGTCGCCCATGGCCACCCTGTTGCGGATAGCCGCCAGTTCCTCGACCATATCGGAGTAGCAATCGACGACCATGTTCCTGTCCCAGCGCATCCAGAGTGCGTTCTGGTTCAGTGGCGCCGTCCGTTCGACGAAGGGCGTGCCGCGAAAGGCGACATGGGCATCTGCCACCACGCTCAGGCCGGACGTGAATTTGATGTCGTTCATTCCAGGTCTCCTCCCAGTCGCAAGGCACTTTGCTGCGACATTCGACGACAACGGGTGGGGAACAGCGCACCTCGCGCCATGGAAACGAAACCATCCAAGCGCAGACTGCAGGGACGGCTTCCTGCGAGCAGCAACCCGCTCAGTCAGATGTCTCTTGCCTCATCCGTATCTTGGGTGAGACTTTCACTTCGCAGCGTTTTTCGGAATGCCCCCGGTTGCCGACGGCATACCCGCAGTTCAACCTGAATATTTGAAGCCGCCGTCGGATTGCTTTCGCTGTCAGCCTTCACCGGCAAATGCTCGCTTGCGGTCGATCAGGTAACGCCGTCGCACCGCACAAGCTCGGCCCGTTCAGCCGTAGCATCGAAGCCTGAATTGGCAGCTCGACGCGTGGGGGAAAGGCGGTAGCGCGCTGGCGCTACCAAATTTCTCACCCAGGAGTGCGGTGAGACGTCCGGCGATTTCGACTTCGATTCCGCGGATCATCGTGCGATCGAATGCTGGCATTTCAACCAAGTCCAGCATCGCCTCCGCAGAATCGTCAGCCGGCCTGCTACGCTGCGAGGGCGCCCGCCGGTCCGTCGTAGATTATAGCAATATGTATATTAGCTATTCCTTGACAATCGATGTGGGCTCTGGTTTCCTGATTTTACGGGTATTTAACCAAGTTCGTTGCGTTTTTTACGGACGGTGTTCGCATGTCAACAGTGGTTGTCGCGGACCCGCGGGGGGTATATCTCGCCGGTCTGGAATGGGTGTTGCAGAAGGCTGGACACGATGTTGTCGCCCAGTGTCGCCGCCCTGTGGACGTTCTCGCTCATGTGGAGCGCCATCAGCCTGATATGGTCATCGTAGGCGTGGATCTCGCGGATCAGCAGACATCAGGTCTTTCCTCACGGCTGAAGGCCGGCAACAGCGCTCTCGGCATCATCTTCATCGTGCAGCCAACCGGCAGGCTCGATGTCAGGGAAATACAGACGCTCGACGTCGATGGCCTGTTTCTGGACGGCATCAGCCACCGCTTTCTCATCGAATGCGTGAATGCGGTGGCGGCGGGCAAGAAGTGGATCGACAACAAGATCGTCCAGCAGCTGCTGATGCCCGGTTCGCAGCCGCAGCCAATGTCCCGGCTGACCGGGCGGGAGACCGAAATCGCCGATCTCGTCTCGCGCGGGCTGCGCAACAAGACCATCGCGCAGCGGCTGCATTTATCCGAAGGCACGGTGAAGATGCACCTGCATCACGTCTACGAGAAGTTGCACCTAGGCGGCCGGGCGGAACTGGCCTGGATGACGCACGGCAAAGCCGCCGAGCGTCCGGGAATGGGCCGAACCGGCCTGCTCTGAACACTCTCCACTCGCACCGACATTGTACGCACGGCAACGGCCGCAGAGCCGTCTGACGGCATCTGGCGCGTGCCTGCGCGACCTCCCGCAGCGCCGGTCAACCTGATCGAAGGATATATATCCTTCGATCAGGTGCGGACATTGACCGCAATACTATCGAAGCGGGAATGGACGCGCCCTCTGCGCCGGCGGCACATTGCAGGATCAAAGGCCGCAATTCTGTGCGCCAGCGGATGCACTTGGGTAGGGGCATCCGGCACCTGGGGGGGTGAATCCCCTTTTCTTGATGCGTTTAAACAGGGGAGAACCTCCATGCTCGACATCACAGCCCAAGACATCATCATCGACGAGACCACTGGCCTTCAGGACAGCGATGTTAACCCGACCGTTCCGCCGCACAACAACGCCACCGTGAGTTATCTCCTTGGCCTCGACGGCCCGGGCGGGCTGACCTCGCCGGAGGTCGCCTTCAAGTCCAACTTCGTGGTGGCCTCGGCGAGCGCAGGGGAAACCATCACCTCGGTCGTTCTCACGCAGAACGCCTCCGGAACCCCGTTTTCCACCACCGTCGGCGTGAACAGCGGCATCCGGACGGTCGATGGCAATTATGTCTGGCTGTTCAAAGACGCAACTCATGCAAACGTCGTGATCGGCGTCATTGGTACCTCTAACCCGCTCGTCGCACCCGCTGCGACCGGGCCGCTCGCCTACTCGTTTGCGCTGATAACCACCGACGCCACCCATGCGGACTTGTACACGGTCCAGTATGTGCCGTTGCTTCATCCGGTCGCGACCGACCCGGACGACCGCATCGATCTGACAGATCATGTGTTCGCCTCGGTCTCGGGGACCACCGTGGCCAATTTCTCTGGCCAGAACGCCGCACCCGGCAATCATGACTTCTACGCGATCAATTCGTCCGGCGGCGCCGCCAGTCAGCTTCTGGTGACAGGGTTCCTGGGGGCGAACAATGCCACCGCCAACGTGAGTACCCAAGGCTTCGGCGTCAACAACCAGAGCATCAATCCGACCGAAACGCTGCAGGTCGATTTCGTCTCCGGTGCCAACCTGCCCGCAGGTTCTGCCTCGCAAATCCAGTACGGCAGCCATATCGATAATATCACGCATGCCGGGTTCACGATCAACCAGATCACGCCTTCCAATCCGAATTTGCGGGTGGACATCAAGATCACCGCCCTCGACGTTCAGGGCAACGAGCAAGGCTTGAACTTCTATGACGGCAGCCCGACCACCGCCGCGCCCATCACCAGCCTCACGCTGATCGGCCAGTCGGGGGTTGCATCCCCCATCACCGCCAATGGTACCTATGACGTCGCGGGGAACGTTGATGTCACCATCAGTGGGCTCGGGACCAACATCGTCACAATCACCGGACTCGATAACATCACCACTGTCAACGTCACCACTAGCAGCCAAATGGATCGGTTGCTGGTTACGGGTGTCGATTCAAACGAAGGGTGCGACATCACCGAGTTCCATTTCTCGACAACGACCACCAACGCCTACACCGAACAGGTCGGCTCGTTCATCAACTTCGACGACGACGGGCCGACGCTTTCGATCACGGCCGCGCCGGTGGTTGGCGCAGCCGAGGTGATCGAGGCGAGCGGGGCTGGCGGGCACAGCCAGGCGACGATCACGCCACCGACCTTCACCGCGAGCGCGGTGGACGGCGTCACCACGAATGTGACCTACGCACTTGCCCTGGCCGGCGGGGCGGCGACCGGGCTGCTGACGACGGAGGGCAACCATGCGATCACGCTGGTGGTCGACTCGGCAAACCAGATCTCGGGCCAGTACGACAGCGACGGCGACAGCGTGCTCGACGCGACGGCGTTCACGGTGACACTGTCTGGCACGACGGTGACGCTGACGTCGTTGGTTGCCCTTGAGCACTCGAACACGCAAGGCGTCGGCGAGGACAACACGCTCGACCTCAACGGTCTGATCAACGTGGTGGCAACGGTGACGGCGACGGACGGCGACAACGACGTCGTATCGCAGCAAAGCTCCAGCTCGGGGCTGTCGCTGACCTTCGACGACACCGATCCGACACTTTCGATCACGGCCGCGACGGTGGTTGGTGCCGCCGAAGTGGTCGAGGCGAGCGGGGCTGGCGGGCACAGCCAGGCGACGATCACGCCACCGACCTTCACCGCGAGCGCGGTCGACGGCGTCACCACGAATGTGACCTACGCACTTGCCCTGGCCGGCGGGGCGGCGACCGGGCTGCTGACGACGGAGGGCAACCATGCGATCACGCTGGTGGCCGACTCGGCAAACCAGATCTCGGGCCAGTACGACAGCGACGGCGACAGCGTGCTCGACGCGACGGCGTTCACGGTGACACTGTCTGGCACGACGGTGACGCTGACGTCGTTGGTTGCCCTTGAGCACTCGAACGCGCCGCAAGGCGTCGGCGAGGACAACACCCTCGACCTCAACGGTCTGATCAACGTGGTGGCAACGGTGACGGCGACGGACGGCGACAACGACGTCGTGTCGCAGCAAAGCACCAGTTCGGGGCTGTCGCTGACCTTCGACGACACCGATCCGACACTTTCGATCACGGCCGCGACGGTGGTTGGCGCAGCCGGGGTGATCGAGGCGAGCGGGGTTGGCGGGCAGGCGACGATCACGCCGCCGGCCTTCACCGCGAGCGCGGTGGACGGCGTCACCACGAATGTGACCTACGCACTTGCCCTGGCCGGCGGGGCGGCGACCGGGCTGCTGACGACGGAGGGCAACCATGCGATCACGCTGGTGGTCGACTCGGCCACCCAGGTCTCGGGCCAGTACGACAGCGACGGCGACAGCGTGCTCGACGCGACGGCGTTCACGGTGACACTGTCTGGCACGACGGTGACGCTGACGTCGTTGGTTGCCCTTGAGCACTCGAACACGCAAGGCGTCGGCGAGGACAACACGCTCGACCTCAACGGTCTGATCAACGTGGTGGCAACGGTGACGGCGACGGACGGCGACAACGACGTCGTATCGCAGCAAAGCTCCAGCTCGGGGCCGTTGTCTCTGACCTTCGACGACACCGATCCGACGATCACGGTGCCGTTCGACGGTGACCAGAACGCCGGCAACGGTACCGGGACCCACGAGACTCTGGCCAACACGCTCAACGCGTCGGCTATCGGAGCCTTCGGGTACGACATGGTGGACAAGCATACGGCCGCAGAATATTTGGCGGGTGCTAGCGATTTCGTCGATGTCAACGGTGCCCTTGCCGGCATCCAGATCACCCTTGACGGCAATCTCACCGGCCTTGTGCCGGCACCCGGCACGACCCCGTTCCTTAGCTCGGTCGCGACGCTGCAGTCGGAAAGCGCTACCTCGGCGACGTTCAACTGGACCGCTAGCTACGACAGCGACCCGAACACGGCTGGCATTCAGCCGGGCTCGGTGGGTGGTACTCTCGTCTTCCACAAGGATGCCGGCACTTATACCATCACCTTGAGCGACACGGTGGAGGGCTTCACCAAGGACATTCTGCACACCAGTGAGCTTCTATTCAAGGAGCCCTTGAGCAACACCGGTCACCCGAACATCGTGGTGGAGAAGCTCTTCGAGGCGGACAGCACACCCGAAACGACCGACCGGGACTTCTTCGTGCAGTTCACCGGCAACTCGAACCCCAACGGTAGCCCGTTAGGTTTCAATGCGACAGGCGATGGCGCGCCGGCTGGATTGCCTAACAATCTTGACACGGCTTTCGACGCTGGCCAGCAGATCAGTAGCAACTTCGAGGATTGGATTTCTGCAACCCAAGCCACGAACGGAGTTGCCGGTGACACGATCCAGAAGGGTGAGTTGCTTACACTGCGGTTCTTCGACCACAGCCCCGGCATCGTCACCGACGACGGAGTCAACAACGTCCCGAACCAGTCTGCCACCGACATGGCCATCAAGTTCGACGGTATCGGGAACAGCGAAGATCTTATGCTGATCCTCAATCTCGTCAACTACGGTTCCGACGGGATTGCCGGCGGCAGCGGCACCGCCGCCGACACGTTCACCACGAAGGCGATGTACGTGTCGAACACGAACATCTTCAAGGCGGGGCAGGTCCCCACCGCATACGCGGCGGACTTCCCGCTCGATAACAACGACGGTCTCGTCATCATCGAGAAGAACGACTACAACGCAACCGGTGAGAACTGGGTGCTCCAAGGCGCCCAGATCATGCAGTCCGGCAACGGGCTCACCGGTACTGCAATCGACCTGAACAAAGCAACCGGTACTGGTACGACTGGTGCCAGCACGGGAACCCACGCCTTCGACGTGACCGACAATGACGTGCTGAAGATCACGGACATCGGCTTCACCTCGACCCAGACCACGACGCCGGATGCACATCTCGACTTCGCCTTCCAGGTGGCGGACGCTGATGGGGATGTGACCGTCCCCCAGCACATACTTGTCGACGTCGTCTGACACTTGACCAGCGGGGGCAGCCACGGCTGCCCCCACTTCTCGCACGAGATGTCATCCCGCACACCAGAGAAATAACGATGAAAACCAGGCAACAGCCCCCTGCCCTGCAGGTGGTGATGAAAGAGGTCAGGCGCGCTATCCGCCCGCTGATCTGGTTCAGCGGCGGCATCAACGTGCTGATGCTGACCGGGGCGTTATACATGCTCCAGGTCTATCACCGCGTACTGTCCAGCCACAGCCTGGAGACGCTGGTGATGCTGTCGCTGATGGCGGCTGCCGCACTCGCGACGATGGCTGGGCTGGAGGTGGTGCGCGGGCGTCTCCTGGCCAAGGTCGGATCGTGGATGAACGCGCGCCTGGGACCGGTTCTGCTGACCGCATCGGTGGAATACGCCGCCTCGGCGCCTGGCCAGGCCAACGCCCGTCCGCTGCGCGATCTGGACCAGGTGCGGAATTTCTGTACCAGTCCGAGCATCTTCCCGATCCTCGACGCGCCTTGGGCGCCGCTGTTTTTCGCCGCCATATTCGTCATGCACCCTTGGCTGGGTTGGCTAGCGCTGGGCGGCGGGATCGTGCTGTTTGCTTTGGCGCTGCTCAACGAATACCTCACACGCAAGCCGTTGACCGAGGCCGCAAGCGCACAGTCGCGGGCCTATGTGCAAGCCGAGGCGGCGATCCGCAACGCCGAGGTCGTCCAGGCGATGGGCATGTTGAAGCCATTGCTGGAAGGCTGGAAGGCCCAACAGGACGAGGCCAACAAGGGACAGGTTCTTGCCGCCAACCGTGGCGGCGTCATCGCGGCTATCGCGCGTTGTCACCGGCTGGCCCTGCAAATGGCCATACTCGGCCTCGGCGCCTATCTGGTTCTTCGCAACGAGGCTTCACCCGGCATCATGATCTCCGCCTCGATCCTGATGGGTCGCGCCTTGTCACCGGTCGAGCAAGCGATCGGCACATGGAAGGCGACGGTGGGAGCGCGTGCCGCTTACAAACGCCTCACCGCGGTCGCCGGACAGCACCGGGAAGCCACACCGGTCCTGCCACTGCCCCGTCCGAAAGGCAGGTTTGAGGCCGACAACCTTGTGCTTGCCCGACAGGGTGGCGAGCACATCCTGAAAGGCATCAGCTTCCGTCTCGAGCCGGGTGAAGCGATGGCCCTGATCGGTCCGAGCGGGGCCGGCAAGACGAGCCTGGCGCGCATACTTGCCGGTGCCTGGCGCCCGTCGGGGGGGCGTGCCTTGCTGGACGGAACGGATGTTGCCCAATGGGCGGCGGAAGACCGTGGCCGTTATGTCGGCTATTTGCCGCAGGACATCGAACTCTTCGCCGGCACCGTATCCGACAACATCGCCCGCTTTGCGACGGTCAATCCGGCGGTCTTCCAGCACGTGATCAAGGCAGCGCAGTTGGCCGGCGTCCACGAACTCATCAAGGGGCTGCCGAAGGCCTACGGCACCGAGATCGGCGAGGCGGGTGCGATACTGTCGGGCGGGCAGCGCCAACGCATCGGGCTGGCGCGGGCACTCTACGGCGACCCCACGCTGCTTATCCTCGACGAACCCAATTCCAACCTCGACAGGGAGGGCGAGGAGGCATTGATTGCCGCTCTCGGCGTGGCCAAGGCGACGAACACAACCGTTATCCTGATCGCGCACCGCGCCAACATCTTGGAGAAGGTAGACAAGATACTGGTCCTCAACAGGGGTCAGCAAGATCTCTTCGGGCCGCGCGACCATGTCTTCAACGAACTCGCCAGCCGCGTCAGCAAGGTGGCCCATCTGCCCAAGGCTGCCCAGTTGCCTGCCCTCGAAGTGGTCAAGGAAACCAAAGAGGTCAAGGAAGCATGAGCCGCCCCCCGGAATTGAACGTCGTGCCGCTGCCCCTTCCGCCGCCCTCCCTGCTGCAACCGATGCCGCTGCGTCTCACAGGCGTGACCTGCACCGGGTTCGCGATCATGTTCCTGTTCTTCGGCGTCGCGGGAGGTTGGGCGGCCCTGGCACCGTTGGACAGCGCCGCTGTGGCGCCGGGCGTTATCAAGGTCGCCGGCGACCGCAAGCTGATCCAGCACCTCGAGGGCGGCATCATCGCGGAGTTGAACGCAGCCAACGGTGATGTCGTCAAGGCCGGCAAGATCCTCGTCCGGCTCGACGATACGCAGGCAAAGGCGCAGCTCGACCTGATCCAGAACCGGATAGCAACGCGTGAGGCGCTGGCCGCGCGTCTCAGGGCCGAGCGTGACGGCAGGGCCGAGATCGAGTTCGATCCGGCGTTGCTCGCCAACCCCGCCACCGCCGCAAAGGACGCGGTGTCCGCACAGCGCGACGTGTTCGCGGCGAAACACCACAATCTGGCGGACGAGCAGGAAATCCTCAGCCAGCGCCGCCACCAGACCGAGGAGGAGATAAAGGGACTGGAAGAGCTTATCGTCACCAAGGACAAACAGATCGAGGCGATCGAGGGTGAAACCAAAGACCTCGAGAGTCTGCTCAAGAAGGGGCTGACCACCCGCGAGCGGAACCTGTTGCTCAGACGACAGCAGCAGGAGATCGAGGGCGAGCGCGCCACCAATATCGCCGCAATCGCCCGCGCCAGAAGCGCCATGGCCGAGATCGACATGCAGATCCTGAACCTCGATACGGTGCGGCTCAACGAGTCCGTCGATGAGTTGAGCAAGGTCGAGGCGGAACTGTTCGACCTGAGACAGGAGGAGCGTGCCGCCAGGGACGTGCTTACCCGTACCGATGTCGTCGCACCGGTTGACGGCATCGTCATGGATCTGAAGGTCCACACCGCGGGCGGTGTCGTGAAACCCGGCGATACATTGATGACGATCGTACCGCTCGGACAACAACTCGTGGTCGAAGCCATGGTCAAACCGGAGGATGTCGAGACGATCGCACCCGGACAGCCCGCGCGTGTCAGCTTCCCGGCCTTCGCCCGCTACAACCTGCCGCCGCTCGAGGGTGTCGTGGAGATCGTGTCGGCTGACCGCATGGTTGAGGAGCGCAGCGGCGCACCGTATTTCGCCGCGACGGTTGTGATCGACAAAAGCGAACTCGGCAAGCTGGAGGGCCGCAAGCTGCTGCCCGGCATGTCGAGCGAGACGATGATCCGGACGGGGGCTCGCACCGTTCTCTCTTATCTCGCCGAGCCGATCACGCAGAACTTCCGCCGGGCCATGCGGGAAAAATAGCCGTACGCCGCCCAGCGAAATTCAAGCCAGCAGCATTCGCCCGGCCGTGATCGCCAGGAAGAATGCAAAGGCAAGTTTCAGGTAGCGCGGGTTGAGCGCGTGGGCGAGCCTTGCGCCCAAGGGTGCGAAGAGGAAGCTCACGGGCGCTATGATGGCAACCGCCGGCAGGCTGACGTAACCCAGGCTGAGCGGAGGCCTGCCTGCGATTGCGAGACCCGACCAGATGAAGCCAGCCACTGCCGGAAGCGCAATAAGCAGGCCAAGCGCCGACGATGTGCCGACGGCCCGGTGCACCGGAAAGGAAAAGCTGGAAAGCGTCGGCACCGAGAGCGTGCCGCCGCCAATTCCCATGAGCGAAGAGACAAAGCCGATCACAGAAGCGATCGCACGGTTGATCCAGCCGCTCTGCGGCAAGTGATCGGAGATCACGAGGTGCTTCGGCAACGCCATGTTGAGGGCCACCAGCAGGCCGACGACGCCGAAAACCAGCCGCAAGCCGGCGCCCGGGATGAACTTCGACGTGATGCCACCGATCAGGGCACTCACGAAAACGGCCGGTCCCCACAGAGTGAGCAGAGGCCGATCGACATTGCCGCGCCTGTTGTGCGACCGCATTGACGAGATCGAGGTGGGGATGATGACCGCAAGCGACGTCGCGACAGCCAGATGGCTGATCACAGCAGGCGAAAAGTGGAACAGGCTAAGCACCCAGAACAGCACCGGGACGATGACGATGCCGCCGCCGACCCCCAGCAGACCGGCGAGCACGCCGGAGGCCATTCCGGTCATGGCCAGACCGGCGACCAGCATTGCAATCGTCAGCCCGTCGAAAACCGACGTGTCGAATCCGAAGTCCACTGTGATTTTTCCTTGATTGGCCGACTGCGGCCTTGCGGATACATTTTTGGCCGCGCCTGTCCGCCCGTCGCGACCTGGGTGCAGATCGCCCGAAAGCGTACAGGGGTTTGGGGTGCGGAATGCTTTAGTGGCGCACCATCCCGGCGTCGACATTGAGCGTCTGGCCGGTGATCCAGCGCGCATCGTCGGAGGCCAGGAACGAGACCACATCGGCGATATGTTCCGGCTGCCCCTTGCCTTTCATCGCCTGAAGCATCTCGACGAAGCCGAACGCCTCATTGTGCGGGCTCGCCTTGACGCCGTCGCTCTCGATCAGGCCGGGCGTCACCGCATTGGCGGTGATGTTGTATTTGCCGAGTTCGGTGGCGAGCGCCCTGGTGAAGCCGATGACGCCACCCTTGGCCGCGACATAGGCCGCCATGTTCGGCGTGCCGGCAAAGAAGGTGTTGGATGCGATGCTGATCACCCGCCCAGCTTTGCCTGCCGCACGCATCTGGTCCGTGCCGGCGCGGCTGACGATGAAGGTGCCTGTCAAATTGACGTCGATGATCTTGCGCCAATGGTCGAGGTCGACATCGTCCCAGGCGACGAACGGCACGATGCTGGCATTGTTGACCAGGATGTCGATGCCCCCGGTCAGGGTCTGGATTTCGGCGAAGAGTGCCTTGACGGAGGCCGGATCGGAAATGTCGGCGGCAATCGCCCTCGCCCTTCCGCCTATTGCCGCGGCCGCCGCCTTGGCGCCTTCGGCATTGATGTCGCTGACGATGACGGTTGCCCCGTCGGCGGCGAGCCGCGCGGCGATCGCCTTGCCGATACCCTGCGCAGCGCCCGTAACCAGGGCCGTCTTCCCCGCAAGCCGTTCAGTCATGAAAATGCTCCCTCAATCCGTGGTGATGTCTGTTCAGGCGTCGGCGTCGATCACGGCCAGCGCCGCGTCGATACCCCTGCCGATCGCCAGTTTCTGGCCGGCCGCGTTCATGGCGCCGCCAAGTGCCGTCAGCGCCGCGATCGCATAGATCGGCTGGGCGGTCGGACCCATATGGCCGATGCGCGTCAGCTTGCCCAATGTCTCGCCGCGGCCAGACGAAAACACCACCCCGTAACGGGCACGGGCAGCCTGGCGAAGCGCCTTCTCGTCGACGCCTTCGGGGGTGCGGACAGCGGTCGTGGTCGGCGACGCGATGCTGTCGCTGGCGGCCCAGATCGACAGGCCCATCGCGGTGACGCCGGCGCGCATGGCCTTGGCGGTGAGCGCGTGGCGCGCCCATACCGCCTCCGGCCCCTCATTGAGATAGAGGTCGAGCGCGACATCGAGCCCGTTGATCTCCGAGACCGACGGCGTGAACGGAAACGCATTTTCCCGCGACCACGCATGCTCCCAGTCGACGATGCTCAGCATCGACGCGCGGGGGGCTGCCTCGTTGCCCTTCATCTTGGCCCAGGCCCGCTCGCTGACGCCCATCATCGTCAATCCGGGAGGCGCCCCCAGGCATTTGTTCGGGCCGGTGACATAGATATCGGCCTTGCAATCCTGCGGATGCGTCTTCATGCCGCCAAAGGACGAGACGGCATCGACGATGAGATAGCCGCCATGCGCTGAAACCAGCGCACCGATGGCGTCGATCGGATTGATGGTGCCGGATGGCGTGTCGTGGTGGCAGACGGAAACGACGGTGATCTCCGGATGCGCCTTCAGCATTGCCTCGACCGCCTGCGGATCGATCGCCTCGTTGTAGGGCACCTCGATCTCGAGCAGATGTGGCGAATAGCGCTTCGCCCAATAGCCGAACCCCTTGCCGTAAACGCCGGAGGCAAGGTTGAGCACGACATCGTCCGGCGTGATCAGCGAGGCAGCGGCGGCCTCCAGGCCAAGCACCGGCTCGCCATGCAGGATGACCGGCTTGTTCGACAGCCGCATCGCCTTTTGCGCCTTGTCGACCACACCCTCATAGAAAAGCTGGAACGCCGGGTCGTAGTCGTAGAGCACCGTGCGGCCGAGACCGCGCAACACTTCGGCATAGGCGTTCACCGGTCCCGCGGTCAGGGTGATGACCGGATCGGCGTGTTCGAGATAGCGCATCGTCTTGTCTCCGGATTGGCGGCGGTCAGCCGTAGAATTGCGTACCGGTCTTGTAGGTCTTGAAGTTGTCCATGTCGTGCGAGTACATCAGCTCGGCGCCATGGTCTTCGGCGAGTTTCTTCACCTTGCGCATCGAATTGACGCCCGCCACCGGATCGATGTGGAAGGCCGCCTGGCACAGCGTCTCGAGGCTCTTCTGCGTATAGGCCGCATCGATCGTGAACATGATCGGCTTGCGCTTGGGGAACTCGACCAGCAGGCTGTAATGGCCGATCGAATGGCCGGGCGTCGAGATCAGCCGGACGCCCCTGGCAAGCTCGACGTCACCATCGATGCCTTCAAAGGTCGAATTCGCCCGTGTCGTTCCCGCAAGCAATTGCCCGGTCGCGCCACGCGCTTCGGCAGCCTCCGCCGAAAAACTCAGATCGGAATAGCCGAGATGCTCGAAAGGTTCGGGATTGCAGGCCTGCGGCACCTCGGTCCGGTGGCAGATCTTCTTGGCGTGCGGAAAATACTTGTTGCCGCCGCAATGATCGAAGTGGAAATGCGAATTGACGACGACGTCGATGTCCTTCGGTTCGAGGCCGAGCAGCGCCAGGGCGCCTGGGATGGTCTGGTGCTTTTCCTGGATCGGCTTTTCGAACGGCAGCACCTTCATCACGTGATCATAGTCATAGCCGGTGTCGATGAGGAACCGGCCCTCGGCATGTTCGATCAGGATCGAATAGACCGGGAAGCGCACTTCGCCGCCAGGGCCGCGGTTCCAGAACACATGATATCCGTCGAGAACGAGCGAGCCGCCGTCGAGCAGGTAGACCTTGGTATCCGACATTCTTGCCTCCTTTATTGGCGCGGGTCCCGTCCGCGCATGAATTGTCCTCAGCGCGCGCCGCGCTCATATGGAATGCCGAGCGCCGCCGGCAGGCTGGCGCGCCGGCCGAACAGCACCAGCATGATCATCACCGCCAGGAACGGCAGCATCTGGATGATGTCGGTCGGTATGTTGATGCCGGCCACTTGCATGGCCGTCGTCAGCGAAAGGCAGACACCGAACAGCAACGCGCCGAACAGCACCCAGATCGGGCGACCGCGCGCCAGCATGGCCAGCACGATGCCGAGAAAGCCCGCGCCATTGGTGATGAACGGAATGAACAGGCCGGCCCCGACATTGGCGAGATACGCGCCCCCGAGCCCGGCCAGCGCTCCGGTCGTCAGCACGGCGATGGTGCGGGTCCGCACGACATCGATGCCGGCGACATCGAGCGCGGCCGGCTTGTCGCCTGCCGCCTGCAAATTGAGGCCCAGCTGCGTGCGCCGGTAGATGTAGCCCATGCCGAAAACCAGTGCGACCGCCAGATAGACGATCAGATGATGCTTGAAGAATGCAGGCCCGATGACCGGGATGTCCGAAAGCAGCGGAATGACAGTCGCATCCGCCGCGGGCAGGCGCGGATAGCTGCGCGAGAACTGGAAATGGTGGAGCAGCGCCGTCAGGCCTTCCAGCCCCAAGGTCAGCGCGATGCCGATGACGATCTGATTGAGCCCGATGCGCACGCAAAGCAGCGCCATGACAAGCGCCACCGCAGCACCCCCGGCGGCGCCGGTGAGAAAGCCCAGCCACAGCGACCCGGAATAGAAAGCGCCGACAAAGCCGAGATAGGCGCCGGCCAGCATCATGCCTTCGATGCCGACATTGAGCACGCCAGCCTTCTCGGAGATCTGCTCGCCGAGCCCGGCAAGCAGCAGCGGGATCGCTGCGGTGACGGCGCCAAACAGCAGCGCGCTGAGAAAGACCTCGCTGAACAGCCCGGTCATGCCCTAGGCCCTCCGCGACTGGTTGTATCGGTGATCGAAATATTCGGCGAGCGCGAGCACGATCAGCACGATGGAAACCAGCACCAGCGTGAAATGATTGGGCACACCGAGCCGGCGCGCCGCGCTCTCGCCGCCGATCGAAAGCACCGAAAGCAGGAATACGAAGCCGATGGCCGCAAAGCCGTTCATACGGGCGAGAAACACGGCGGGTATTACGGCAAGCCCGTAGGCGGGATTCCAGTCTGCGCGGACATTGCCCTGGACGCCGATGATGTCGACGGCGCCGGCAAGCCCGGCCAGCCCGGCCGAAATGGCGAAGACGGCGACGGTCAGGCCGGGAACGCCGAGCCCCGAGTGAACCGCCGCTCGTGGATTGGCGCCGACGATCCTCAGCTTCAGCCCGAACGCCGTGCGCGTCATCACCAGATGCACGATGACGATCGCCGCCAGCCCAAGCAGCAGGCCACTGGTGATGGTCGTTTCGAACAGGCGCGGCAGCCGGTCCTCCACCGGCAGCGTGCGCGTCTGCGGCACGGTCGTGCTTGGGTCGCGAAACGCCAGCTTGACCAGCACATTGGCGAGCGAGGTGCCGAGGAACGTCATCATCAGGGTGGTGATGATCTCGTTGACGCCCTGATAGGCACGCAGCAGCGCCGGCACCAGCGACCAGATCATCGCCACCACCATGGCGATGAGGAACGAGCAGACCAGCGCCAGCCAGGCTGGCATGATCTGCACGAACACGGGAGCGCTGGCAGCCGCCGTCACCGCGCCAAGCAGGAACTGGCCGTCGCCGCCGAGATTCCACATGCCGGCGCGAAAGGCGACGATCAGGCCGGCGGCGAGAAACAGCAGCGGCGCCATGCGCGTCAGTGTCTGCTGGATGCCGAGCGGCGAGAACAGTCCCTTCTCCAGCACGAAGCCATAATAGGCCAGCGGGTCGACGCCGACGGCAAGCAGGATACAGCCGGCTATGACCAGCGCGATAAGGATCGGGCCGAGCGTCATCAGCAGCCGATGCAGGATGTCGCGGCGCGTCGCTGCCCCGCTCGTGGCATCGAGTGCGGTGGCGCTGACCGTGGGTGCGGTGTCGATGCTCATGCGGCAAGTCCGATCATCAGGCGACCGACCTTTGTGCGGGCGTCGTCTACGTTCTCGACGGTGCCGACCAAAGCGCCGTCGGCGATGACGGCGATGCGGTCGCACATGCCAAGCAATTCCTCGAGGTCGGTGGAGATCAGCAGCACGGCAAGGCCACGCGCCGCCGTATCGCGAATGCGCTGGCGCGACGCCAATGTGTTGGCGAGATCGAGCCCATAGGTCGGCTTGTTGAAGATCACCACCTTGGCGCCTTCAGCCAGTTCCCGTGCCAGAAGCACCTTCTGGATGTTGCCGCCGGACAGCCGCGCGACGGGCGTCTTCAGGCTCGGCGTGCGCACGTCGTATTCGCGCACGAGCTGGGCGGCGCGCTTGTCGATCTCCGCGCGCTGCTCGACGCCGTTGCGCCAGAACGGGGCCGCGCCGACCTGCTTGAGGAAGAAATTGATCGAGACCGGGAAGGTGCCGACAGTGCCCTCGCCCAGTCGGTCGTCGGTCAGGTAGCGAAGGCCGCGCCGGCGGCGCTCGCCGACGCTCAGCGTCTCGATGGCGGCGCCGTCCAGCCGCACCGAGCCGCTTGTGGCTGTACGCTGGCCGGCCAGCGCTTCCGCCAGCTGCTTCTGGCCGTTGCCGTCGATGCCGGCTATGCCGAGGATCTCGCCCGGGCGGATGTCGAAGGAGATCGACGACAGGCCCGGCGCATTGTCCGTCGCCGCTACCGCCAGGTCCGTCACCTGAAGCAGCGGGTCAGCGCCGGCGCGGGCAGTGCGGACAGGACGCTCGACGGCTTCCGGGTCATCCTTCTGCTTGCCGAACATCAATTCCACGATCTCCGAGACGATCTCCTGTTCGCCCAGCGTGCGAAACCGCTCGGGTGGAATCTCGCCGACCTTGCGGCCAAGCTTCAGCACCGAGATGCGGTCGCCGAAGGCAGCCGCCTCCTTGAGCTTGTGGGTGATGAAGACGATCGCAAGGCCCTGCTCGACAAGGCGGCGCATCAGCGCGCCCAGTTCGTCGATACCTTTCGGCGTCAGCATGGAGGTGGACTCGTCAAGGATGAGCAGCCGGCTGTTGCGCAGCATCGCGCGCAGTATCTCGACCTGCTGCTGCTCGCCGAGCGACAACTCCGATACCTTGGCTTGAAGCTTGACGGTGATGCCGAGCGTGCCGGTGATCTCGGCGACGCGCGCCGCCAGTTCCTCGGTCCTGGGGCGCTGCCACCACGGCTCGCCAAGCAGGAGGTTCTCCGCCACCGTCAGCGTCGGCACCAGCATCATGTGCTGGAATACGGTGCCTATGCCGAGTGCCAGCGCATGGCGTGGCGAGGTGATCGGCGTCGGTTTGCCGTCGACCAGTATGCGTCCTTCGTCAGGCTGCTGCAGGCCGGACAACATGCCGATCAATGTCGATTTTCCAGCGCCGTTCTCGCCCAGCAGCACATGCACTTCGCCCGGGCGGATCGACAGGTCGACGCTGTCATTGGCAACGATGCCGGGGAACCGTTTGGTCACGCCTTCAAGCGCGACGATGTCGCGCCCGGCAACGGACGATGAAGAAAAACCGCTCATGAAGCCCAGCACCAAAAAACAGGAATCGTCCGGAGGGGTGAACGGATCACCCCTCCGGCAGCCGACCATGACCGCCTTACTGGGCGACGCTGGTCATCAGTGCCCTTACGGCGGCCGCGTCATAGACCGGCTCGACCTTGATCTTGCCGGAAATGACGTCCTCGCGCAGCGCCTGGATTTCCGTCCAGACATTGTCCGGGATCGCAGCGGTCTTCAGCAACTTGACCGAGTCGTCCTTGAGGCCGATCGTATAGTGTTTGGTGCCGAACGTGTCCGCCTTCAGGTCGGCAATCATCGCCGCATAGACCGGCTCGATATTCCACACCACCGACGACAGCAGGAAGCCCTTGTCGATCGGTGACTTGTCGCCGATGACGTCGATGAAATAGACCTTGCCGCCATCGGCTGCCTTGGTTGTCTCGACCGCCTGCAGCATGCCGAAGCTCGAACCGTTGCCTTGGCCGAAGATGATGTCGGCGCCCGACGCGATCACGCTTTCGGTGACGCGCTTGCCGCCGGCCGCATCGCTGTAGGCGGCCGGGCCGATCACCGCGTAGGTGATCTTGACGTCCGGGTTCTCCGCCTTCACGCCTTGCGCGAACGCCGCCGACTGCGAATTCCACGATGGCGGTTCGCCCGACACCACGATGCCGACCGACTTGGAACGCGACACCTTGGCGGCGAGACGGCCGGCGAGATAGGCGCCCTCGTGGCCGCTCAGCGTATAGTCGGCGACAAGGCCCTTCTCCAGGCCGGCTGGCGTGTCGACGATTGCCACCGGAACTTTCAATTCCTTGGCGATTTCAGGCGCCGAGGTGTTGTAGCCGCTGGCATGCGCGATCAGCAGGCTGGCGCCGTCGGAGGCAAGTTCCCGCAAGGTCGGACGAACATCGCCATAGCCGAGGCCCTGGGCCACGACCACTTCGACGCCGGCGGCCTTGCCAGCCGCCTTGGCGGCATCGATGCCTTGCTGGTTCCAGCCGTAGTCCGTGCCTTCTTCGGGCGTGAGGATGGCGATCGACTTGACCTCGCCGGCAAGCGCGCCGCTCAACAAGACACTGGTCAATATAACTGCACTTACACTGCTCTTAAGAAGCTTTAACATTTTACCCTCTCTGTTGTTTCACCAATCAATATTCTTATTGTTATTGCGCGAAAGCGAGATAGACTGCCTAGGAAAAATTACATTGTGGAGCTCAGGCAAAGTGAAGATCCGTTATGCCCTTCCGGTGATGCTGGCGTTATCGTCCTTCGCCAACGCGGTTGAGTTGCACCATGTCGCCGTCCGCACCGGCACTGACGGGCTCGACATGGTTCCGTTGACGATTTCGAATGCGGGCAGCGAAGGCCTCTCCTGCAACGCCGACTTCGCCCACTGGTATTCGGCCGGGATCGCAACGATCGAGCCGGGCAAGAAGACCCGCGTCGAGCTCTGGTTCGATGCGAAGACCGGCACGTTCACGATCCTCAACGGCAAGCGCGAGAACCTGCCCGTCGAGCGGCTGTGGTGCGGTCTGGCGAGCCGAGCATATGCCACCCGCGTGCAGATCACGCTCGACCGCACCGATGCGGCGAAAGGCGAGCGTGATGTGTCCTGCGCCATGGCGCAGGACAGCCTGGTCTGCCGGTAGGCGCTCATCGAGCTTTCCGTTCGAACACCGCGCGCCTCTTATTCTTTTGCCAGGAACGCGTCGGTGAAGACGTCGTCCGCCGACAGAGCCGCCTTGAGCACGCCCTGGTCCGTCAGCGTCTTCAGGGTCTCCTCCCACTGCGTCTTCGTCATCCAGCCGAGACCGTGTTCCTTGGTGTCGGGGCTGGTGAACGTCGAGGCGATGTCGGCGTTGATCTGCGCCAGCAGTACGTCCTTCTTGTCCGCATAGCCGGGCGCTGCCTTGGCCGTGATCTCGGCGGCCTCTTCCGGATGAGCCACGACATAGTCGAAGGCCTCCCTATATGCCTTGACGAAGCGGCGCACGACGTCCGGCTTGTCCTTGATCATCGCCTGCGAGGTGAACAGGCCCGAGCCATAGGCTTTCCACCCATAGTCCGCCCCCATCATGATGCTGAGCGAGCCGGGGCCCCCGGCCTTCGCTTCCAGTTCGGGAACCTCCGCATCGATATAGCCGACGACCGTCTGAACCCGGCCAAGCAGCAAATAGCTTTCATAGGGAGGCGAGACGCTGTTCAGCGTCATGTCCTTTTCGGTCAGGCCGTTGGCGGCCAGGAAGCCTTTGAAGAAGATGTAGGTGGAACCGGCCGGATGAATGCCGATGGTCAGTCCCTTGAGGTCGGACGGCTTGGTGAGCTTCAGCGTCTTGGCCAGCGAAATGATCCCCAGCGGGGAGTGCTGATTGACGGCTGCCAGCGCCACGACCGGGACATTCTGCGACCGTGCGACGGCAAGCGTGGGAAGATCGCCGAACCCGAAATCCGCGTTCTCATTGCCCACCAGCCGCATCGCGTCCGGCGAGCCGGATCCCTTGCGGATCTCGGCCACATCGATGTCGTTCTTGGCGAAGAAGCCCTTTTCCTTGCCGACGAAGAACATGGCGTGATTGCCGCGCACGACCCAGTCGAGCTGGACGTTGACCTTGTCCGCCGCCAGAGCCGCGCTGGAGAAGCCGAGTGCCGTGACAAACGCCGCGAAGGTAGCGGCCTTGATAAGTGAGCGTCTCAGCATTTTTTGTTCCCTTTTATGAATTGGTTGATCGAGCGGGCCTAGGATTGGCTGAATTTCGGCGCCCACGGCACCACGATGCGTTCTAGGATTTCGGCGGCGTAGTAGAAGGCGATGCCAAGCACGGAAACGAGCAGCAGCGCTGCGAAGACCAGCGCCGTGTCGAGCTGGGTCGACGCGAACTGGATGACGTAGCCGAGACCGTCCGACGCCCCGGCGAACTCACCGACGATGGCGCCGATCACGCTCAACGTGGCGGCGATCTTGGTTCCGGCCATCAGGTTCGGCAGCGAGTGCGGAACGCGGATCCTGAACAGGATCTGCGTCGGGCTGGCCCCGACGGAATTCATCAGCGACAGCAGCGAGCGGTCGACCGATTGCATGCCCGCCAGCATCGACAGCGTCACCGGGAAGAAGGCGATGACCAGGATCAGGCCGATTTTGGGCGCCAGCCCATAGCCGAACCAGAGGATGAAGATCGGCGCGAGCGCTACTTTCGGCACGTTCTGGAACAGCACCACCAGTGGATACAGCGCGCGTCCCAACCAATCAAAGCGCACGATGACCAGCGCAATGGCAATGCCGACCACGACCGAAACCAGGAAGCCGAACAGGATCTCGCCCGCCGTCACCAGCGTCGCCTGCATCAGCGTGCCCCATTGCGCCACCAGCGACTTCGCGATCTCGGACGGGGCGGGAATGATGAAGGCGGATATGGCAAAGATCCGCACCGCGGCTTCCCACAGCACGATCGTCACCAGCAGGAGGATGACAGCCGGCAGCCAGCTGCCGGTCGCCGCACTCCAGCTGGAGGCGAGGCGCGGCTCGGAAAGGTCGATTATGGGTTGGTCGCTCAAGATGCGCCTCCCGGTTGATGGCTGGAGCGCAGCATCGTTCGCAACTGGACCACCAGCCTGACGAACTCCGGATCTTCGGTGACCGACAGGTCGCGCGGGTAAGGCAGCGCAATGTCGAGGCTCTCGGTGATCCGTCCCGGCTTGATCCCCAGCACGTGAACATGGCGCGACAGATGGATGGCCTCGTCGATGGAATGGGTGACGAGCACGATCGTCTTACCAGTCCGCTGCCAGATCTCCAGCAGCGACTGGCCCATCGAATCGCGGGTGATGGCATCGAGCGCGCCGAACGGTTCGTCCATCAGCAGGACCGCCGGATCGAGCGCCAGGGCCCGTGCAATGGCGACCCGCTGCCGCATGCCGCCCGACAGCTCGTTTGGCCGCTTGTGGGCGCTGTCGCCCAGCCCCACCAGTTCCAGCATCTCCTGCCCGCGCGCCCGCAGATCCGAGCGCGAGAGCGACTTGTCGGCGATGCCGAGCAGCATCGAGGCATTGTCGACGGCGTTTTTCCAGGGGAGCAGGTTGGCGTCCTGGAAGACGAGGCCGATCATCCGCTTGCGCGCCGCCTCGACCGGCGCGAGCCCGGCGATCGAAACGCTGCCCTGGGTAGGCTGCACCAGCCCGGCCAGCACCTTGAGCAAGGTGCTCTTGCCACATCCGGAAGGACCGATAAGGGAAACGAATGATCCCTTTGGCACCGAAAGATCGATGTTCCTGAGGATCAGCTGACGGGCCATGACCACCGAAACGCCCTTGGCGGAGATTAGATCGTCATGGCGGATATGGGCCGGCCTGTCGCCGGCGGCTCGGATGGTTTCAATGCGCATGGCTTGTCGCCCCGCGCGCTGTTTTCTGCCGCACCCGCACCATCTTGATGGCGAAGGCGCCCTTCACACAAACAGCCGACCGGTGGAACTCCTCAAACCGGCTGGCCCTGTGCGCACCATGTGACATTGGCTACTCCCGGCCTTCCAGGATGCGCCGCACCGCGACGAGCTTGCGCGCCCGTTCACCTTGCAGCGCCTTTGTCTGCTCGGGCGTGTAGGCAAACATGCCCTCGCCCGACTTGATGCCGAATTTCGACGCAGCCGCCTTCTCCAGCACCATCGGCGCGACATCGTCGCGGTTGGAGAGATCGGCGTTCAGGAAGGACGAGACGGATTTGTAGATATCCAGCCCCGCCATGTCGAGCAGCGCCATCGGGCCGATGACGGCGATCTTGTAGCCGATGCCCCACGACACGCAGGTGTCCAGGTCTTCCGGCTCGATGACGCCGCGCTCGACAAGATCGACCGCCTCGCGCAGCAGCGCATAGAGCACGCGGTTCTCGACGAAGCCTGGAACGTCCTTCTTCACCACCACCGGCAGCAGGCCGATCGAGCGGATGAGATCGCGGATAACAGCCACGGTTTCAGGCGCGGTCTTCTCGCCGCCGATCACCTCGATCATCGGGATGATGTGCGGCGGGTTCGACCAGTGCATGCCGACCATCCGCTCGGGATGCGAGATATGCGCCTGCAGCTTGGTGATCGGAATGCCCGACGTGTCGGACGCGACGATGACGGACGGGCCGATCAGCGGATCGATGTCACGATAGGTCTGCGCCTTGATGTCGATATTCTCGGGCACGTTCTCGATCACCAGTTCGGCGCCATCGACGGCCTCGGCGATCGTCTCGACGAAACGCACTTTGCCGGCGCCAGTCCCGGGCGCCTCGATGTCGAGACGGTCGAGCACGCCGCCGGCAAGATCGAGCATGCCGCGGGCGCGCTCGATTGCCCCTGGCGAAACGTCATACGCCGTCACATCGAGCCCGCCGCGCGAAAGCCGCGCGGCGATGCCTGGACCCATCGTTCCCAGTCCGATGAGAGCGGCGCGCTTGATCATCATGCGGCCTTTGCGGGAGCAGCAGTGGTTGCCGCCTTGAAGGCCGGCCGAGCGGCGATCGCGGCCACCCAGCGCTCCAGATTGGGCATTGACGGCCGGTCGATCTTGAAGTCGACGCAGCGCTTCAGGATCGGCGCGCAGGCAATGTCGGCAAGGGTCAGCTTGCCGAGCGCCAGGAAGTCCTTGCCGGCCAGGTGGCCGTCGACGATCTTGAGCTGCGCGACAAGGTCCTTCACTTGCTCCTTGTATTCGGCGGTCTGTTCCTCGGGCGTGAGTTTGGCGCCCTTGAAGGCCGCCAGGTAGCCCGGATTGACCGCAGCCAGCAGGAAGTCCATCCAGCGCTCGACCTCGGTCTTTTCCGCCGGCGTAGCGCCATTCAACTGTTCGCCGCCGAATGCAGCGAGATAGCGCAGGATGGTGTTGGACTCCCAGATCACGGTGTCGCCGTCGACCAGCGTCGGCACCTTGGAGGTCGGGTTGAGCGCCTTGTATTCCGCCGTCTGCGTGTTCTCGAACTGGCGGCCATAATCCTCGCGCTTGTAGGACGCTCCCAGCTCTTCGAGCATGAAGAGCACCTTCTGGACGTTGCCTGATGTCTGGCGGCCTAACAGCTTGTACATGTCGTCTCCTCGCTAGTGTCCAGGGCCTACTTGCTCGCCGGCAGCGGCTTGTAGACGATGGCGTCCATTTCGATCTTGGTGTTGATGACCGCTTTTGCCTCGACGGTCGTGCGCGCCAGAACGGCGTCGCCGATCCCTTCGAGGAAGGCCTTGTTGTAGCGGCCGAAATCGCGCGTATCCTCGAGATAGGTGGTGATCCGCACGACATCCGACAGCGTCGCGCCTTCATGGGCGATGACGCGCGCGATGGTCTTCAGCGTCGCCAGCGTCTCTTCTTCGATCGTGCCGCTGATCATGTTGTTGTTCTCGTCTTTCGGCACCTGGCCCGAAACGAAGATGAAATCGCCGGCACGCACCGCCGGATGAAACGGCAGGTTCGGGTTCTTGTTGCCGATGGCGTAGTGGCTGGCGGATTTTCGCGTGCTGTCGCTCAACATATCCCCCTAGAGAACGCTGGTTTCGATGATGTCGACGCCGCGGATGCGGTCGATCAGGTAGACGATGCCGCGGTCGTCGATGGTCACGTCGTTGGACGAGGAACGCTCCGCGCCCTCCGGCGCGTCGGGCATGAAATGACCGACTTCCTTTGGCGCGAACGGATCGGCGATGTCGACGAGGCGCAGCCCCTGCGCGAACCACGCAAACGGAATGACGGTTCCATTGAACCGCTCGGAAGGCTGATGGCAGCCGGTCATCTGCGGCTGCGGTGAACCGTCCGTGTCGAGGCCTGGCACCTGGAAGGTCGAGATCGGCAACGGGTTGGTCTCGTCAGTGATATCGTAAATCCAGGTGAAGGCCGGCGGCGATGGCCGAAGCTTGGCGACATCCTCGTCCGCCACCACCATGATGTTGCGGCCTTTGAGCGGCTGTGGAATCGGCAGGCAGGTGTGCGTGGGATGCGGAAAGCTCGGGCTCGAATTGACGTGCGAGACCAGCTTCGGCTTGGTGATGTCCGAAATGTCGAGGATGAACAAGCCATGATGCCAGTAGCTGACATAGAGCCTGTCGCCCATTCGCAGCGGATGGTGACAGCGCGGCGTGACATAGTCGTGCCAAGGATACTCTTCGCCGCCCCCGGTCCACTGGCCCGGTATCCACCAGCGTCCGACCTCGACCGGCTTCGCGGGATCGATCAGGTCGAGGATCATCACGATGTTGCCGACATAACCGTCGGCGGTCGGCGATATGTAGGCGTAACGGCCGTCGAAGTCGTAGCGGTGGACGCCCTTGCCGCCGGTTATCCATTTCGAGATGAGCTTCGGCTGTGCCGGCTTGGTGGTGTCATAGAGCGCCAGTCCGCCGCCGAAATCAGCCGGGCCGGCGTCGCCAAAGCGCTCGTGGTTGATGATCATCAGTCCGTCCTTGGCGCGCACCTTGTGCGAGTGCCAACCGGGCGGGACATCGATCGTCGTAATTTTGCGCGGATTGCGCGGGTCGGAAATGTCGACCAGCGTCGTGCCGCTCGGCGGCCGCATGTGGCCGATATAAAGGATGTTGCCGTCGACCCAGACCTGACCGCCGCCTGGGCAGTCGACATGGCCGATCTGCTTTGTGTTGAACGCCGAAACCAAATGCATACGCCCTTGCTGCTGAAATTCCATTTCGATGTCCACGCCGCCAATGGCGGCGCGGACATTGCCTGCCGGAGGACCGGAACTAGACGAGACGGAGCAGATCGCCGGCCTGGTTGCGGCCCCAGCGCTTGTAGAGGAGCAGCGCCTTTTGCGTCGGCGCATCGGTGGCGCCGAAGAAGATCACCGGCTCGCTCGACGAGCCGTTGACATGCTCGACCCAGGAACCGCCGGGTATGGCGATGGTGTCGAACTGGTTCCAGTCATAGCGCTTGCCGTCGATGATCGAATGGCCGTTGCCGCGGAACGGCGCCAAGAGCAGGCTGGCGGTCTCACGCTGCGGCAAGGTCTTCTCGCCGGGGCGCAGCATCTGCACGTAGAAATTGATGGTGTGGAAGACGGGTCCGCCGGTCGTCGGATCGACATAGTCGATGACGATGCCTTCATGGGGGTCGCCATCCCAATCCTTGTGGGCATCGAGAACCGCTTCCATCTTCTCCCAGCGATAGACATACATCGGCGACGACAGGCCGCCGCCACGCTTGTGGTCGACGAAACGCGGCATCAGGCCACCTTCGCCATAGATGCGCTGTGAGTAGTCGCTGGGATAGCGGGCGGTCTGCACCTTCTTCTCGACTTCCTTGCCGTCGACCATCTCGGTGTATTTGTGGTCGAAATGGACGGCATGCAGCGTTTCGACCAGCGGCAGGTCGAGCACCGACAGGTTGACCGCCTGCTCGCCGCCAACGGTGCCATGATTGTGCCAGGCGTCGTTGGGCGTCAGCACCATGTCGCCCGGGCCGAAGACCACGTCTTCGCCCTCGACGCCGGTGAAATTGCCCTTGCCCGTCAGGCCGAAGCGGATGGCGCTCGGCGAGTGCTTGTGCGGCGGCATGATCTCGTCGGGATCGTTCAGGCGGTAGGCGGTGTACATGGTGCTGACCGATGCACGCTTGGGCGCAAGACCGGGATTGACGAGGATCAGCGAACGGCGCTCGCTGTCGTCCATGGTCACAAGTTCGGCCGCGCGCTGCAGCAGGGGCTCGATGTCCGAATAGGACCACACGAAGGGAACGGCCCTCGACGTCGCCATCAGTTGCTTGATCTCGTCATGGTCGACGCCTTCCGACGTCGCCCAGAACGGAAACATGTTCTTTGCGTAGAGGGCGTCGTAGAGGCCCTTGAGTGCCGCCTTCTTGTTGGTGAGCACATCGTTAGCTGGTTGCGCCAGGGACATATCGGACACCTCTCGTCACGAAGAAAATACTTCTAACCAACTCAACCGTATTCGCATTGGTTTTGCTCGACAATACCCAAATTGCGAATTTATAAGTTTTTGGTTGAGGTGCATTCTTGAGAGGCAAATGCCCAGAAATAGGCAGGAATAGCCTAGAACTGCACGAAATTCAGCTCACAATCAGGGCGTGAAACCGCTTCGTCACGGCCATGCTGACGCGCATGACAGTCCAACCAACGCAGTTTTTCAGTCGCAACCAAAAGACTTTGGTTGCATTCCGGCCGCCTTATCAGGCAGCCACGCTCTGTTGAGCGCGGCTGCGGATCAGATCCGCGGCCTTTTCGGCGATCATGATGACCGCCGCATTGATGTTGCCGCAAACGAGGTCGGGCATGACCGAGGCGTCCACGACACGAAGCCCGGCAATGCCGCGCACCCGCAATTCCGGATCGACCACCGATGCCGCATCGACGCCCATGCGGCACGTGCCGGCCGGATGATGCACGGTGATCGAGGTCTTGCGGATATGCTCGTCGATCTCGTCGTCGCTCTCGCATTTCGGGCCGGGGAAGAACTCCGCGCCGACGAACGGGGTCATGGACGGCTGGCTGGCAAGGTTGCGTGCAACACGAAAGCCGGCGCGAAGCGACTGCCAGTCGCGCTGCGAGGACAGGAAATTCTGATGGATCAGGGGCGCGGCGACCGGATCGCTCGACGCCAGCTTGACGCTGCCGCGGCTCTCCGGCTGCACCGCAACGATACGGGTCGCAAAGCCGTCGGCGAACGGCGCCTTGAACGGCGACATGTAAGGCCATGCCCCAAGCGGCGCGGCGGTGAAAAGCAGCTGTACGTCCGGCAACGGCCGGCTTGTGTCGCTTTTCAGGAATGCCACGACGCCGCCAGGCACATCTCCCGAAAAGCCCTTTCCGGTGAGATAAGTCCTGACGAAATCCAGCCCGATACGATCGGCCCGCATCATCTTGAGAAACGGTCCAGGCTGTTTGCGCCGATACATCAGGATGACCGAAACGTGGTCCTGCAGATTCTTGCCGACTTGCGCACGATCGACCTTCGTCTCGATGCCATGCGCCGCCAGCTCGCCGCTGTCGCCTATGCCTGACAGCATCATCAGCTGCGGTGTGTTGATGACGCCGCCGGCAAGCAGAACTTCGCGCCGCGCCAGAACTTCATGGCTCGCCCCGCCTCTGGTGTAGGCAATGCCGGCTGCGCGGCCATCCCTGAGCAGGATCTTCGTCGCCATCGCGCCGGTCAGCACCTTGACATTGCCGCGCCGCATGGCGGGCCGCAGATAGGCGGTTGCGGTCGAGCAGCGGCGGCCGTTGGCAATTGTCATCTGCAGCCGGCCGAAGCCTTCCTGTATGGCGCCGTTATAGTCATCGGTCTGCGGGTATCCGGCATCACGGCTGGCTGTGGCGAAGGCATCGATCAGTTCGTCCTTGTAGCGGCAGAACTGGGTGTTCAGCGGCCCGCCGCCGCCACGGTACCGGCTTTCGCCCGCTTCCCAGCGCTCCTGCTTCTTGAAGTAGGGCAGCACCTTGTCGAACGACCAGTCCGTCAGGCCGCTTGCCGCCCAGCGATCGTAGTCGCCGCGATTGCCGCGCACATAAGCCATGGCGTTGGTGGAGGAAGAGCCGCCGATGACCTTGCCGCGCGCGCATTCGACCTTGCGGCCGCCGACATTGGCCTCGGGCTCGCAGAAATACATCCAGTCGTGGCGGCGCTCCGTCAGTATCTTGCCCCAGCCGAGCGGGATGTGGATCATCGGATCGCGGTCCCAATCCCCCGCCTCCAACAAAAGCACCGACACGGCAGGGTCTTCGCTCAGCCGGTTCGCCAGCACGCAGCCGGCCGATCCCGCACCGACAATGACGTAGTCAAAGGTTTCGCCAGCCGGCATGCGTGATCCTCGGGAGAAAGACGTCTGCCGCGATGGCAACCGTCGACATGCGCAGTCAACCATCGAGCAACTGGTGTTGTCAACCATTGCGTACAGTTGTAGATTGGTTGAATTGGTTGAGTGCCGTCGAACAGGTTTTCGTGTCACAATATGATGTCGGGACGTTGAGTCGGCGGTCTGCCGATCGGACAGGAGATTTGGTTTTGAGCGCATTCGAGCCGCAGGTCGGACCATCTGATCTCGACGACATCATCGCCGCGGTCCGCCAGTTGCAGCAGGGCGGCGGCAAGCTTCCGTCCGAGCGCGATCTTGCGGAACATCTGAGCGTCAAGCGCCATCAGCTTCGCAAGGCGCTTGAAGTGCTGCGCCTTTCGGGCGACCTCAAACCGGCGCGAGCCAGGCGGGCGCCGACCGCCCTTCCGAGATATGGCGAGGAACTGGTCAGGGTAACCAATCCGATCGAGGTCCTGGAATTGCGCCTGATCATGGAGCCGGGCCTTGCCCGACTGGCGTCGCTGCGCGCCTCCTCTTTCGAGACGGCGCGGATCCTCGACGCGGCAACCACGCCGGAGAACGCCCCGTCGGGTGAGGTCGACTTCGCTTTTCATCTCGCGATCGTTGCCGCGGCCCGCAACCATCTCGCCGCGGAATTCTACAAGATGCTGCGCCAGGTCGGTGTCGATGCGCGGGTGAAGGTTGCGCGCACCGCGGCACCCACCTGCCCCAAGCGGATCGCCCACCGCGACGGCGAGCATCGCCTGATCGCCGAAGCGATCTCGCAGCGCGACCCCGAAGCGGCAGAGGCCGCAATGCGCGCGCACCTTCTGTCGGTGCAGAGACAGATCATGGAACGGTCGAATGCCGGCGCCTTTGCCGCGTGATCGCATCACCTCTGACATCGAGCCTGTGCGGGGAATTTCAAACTGAAACGTCATTTCGACGTGCTGGTCATCGGCGCGGGATCCGCTGGCTCGGTTGTTGCCAGCCGTCTCAGTGAAGACCGGTCGTGCCAGGTCGGCCTCATCGAAGCCGGGACGATGCCGGCCGATCCCGACATCGCCGACCCGCTGAAATGGACGATGCTCCAGGGCCGCGCCTACGACTGGAGCTACCGGACCGTGCCCCAGCCCTTCACCGCCAACCGCGTCCATGAATGGCCGCGCGGCAGGATAGTCGGCGGCTCGAGCTGCCTGCATGCAATGGCCTATGTGCGCGGCCATGCCGATGATTTCGAATCCTGGGCACAGGCCGGCGGCGAGCGCTGGTCCTATCGGGGATTGTTGCCGGGCTTCATCCGCAGCGAAGCCTTCACCGCTTTCGACGGGCCAACACGCGGCAAGAGCGGCCCGCTGGACGTCTATCTGCCGGACGCCGAGGTCAGTCCGGTCGTGCGTGCCTACATCGCCGCCGGGCGATCCATGGGGGCTCCCGCCCTGAGCGACCACAACAGCGGCGAGCTGGTCGGCACCAGCCCCAATTCACTCAACATACGCGACGGCAAGCGCCTGAGCGTCGCCGACGCCTATCTGCCGCCGCGGGTCATGGCGCGGCCGAACCTGACCTTGCTCACCGGCCACGAGGTCGAGCATCTGGTTCTGGACGGCCACAGGGTCACGGGCGTGAGCGTGGTCTGCGAGGGCCAGACCAGAACGCTCTGTGCCGACCGGATTGTCCTTTGCGCGGGCGCCGTGTCCACGCCGCTCATCCTCATGCGGTCGGGCATTGGTTGCCCGGATACGCTGAAGCAGGCTGACATACGCTGCCTTGCCGATCGCAGCGAGGTGGGCCGCAACCTGCAGGATCATCTGCTGGCTCTTGGAAATGTCTACAGCACCAAAAAGCCGGTGCCGCCTTCCCGCCTGCAGCACTCCGAATCGCTGATGTATCTGCACAGCGACGACCCGACCCGCTCGACGGGAAGTCCCGATATCGTGCTCGCCTGCGTCGTCGCTCCGTCGGCGGCCGAGGGCCTGAATGCCCCGCTTTATGGCTCGGCCTTTACCATCCTTTGCGGCGTCACCCATCCGACAAGCCGCGGGCGCATCACACCGAGCGGCCCGGGCCGCAACGATGCGCCGGTCATCGATCCGCATTATCTGGAAACCGAACACGATCGCGCGACATTCAGGATGGCGTTGAAGCGGGCGCGCATGGTCGGCCATCATGAGGCCCTGGACGAATGGCGCGATACGGAGATCCTGCCAGGTGCACCGGTTCGGTCCGATGCCGAACTCGATGCTTTCATCGCCAGGGCTGCTTCCACCCATCACCATCCGGCCGGCACCTGCCGGATGGGTCGTGACACCGAGGCCGTCGTCGATCCTGACTTGCGGCTGAACGGCTTCGACAATGCCTTTGTCGTCGACGCCTCGGTGATGCCGGCGATCCCGAGCGGACCGATCAACGCGGCGATCGTCGCCATCGCCGAAACCTGGGCGGCGTCTTCACGGGTTACCCCGCCGGCAGCGTGAGGGCGTCCGCGTCCGACAATTCCCCTGGCTCCGGTTCCCGGCGACTATCAGCTATGGAGATGCGTCAGCTCAAACGCCGCTCCGTCCTGGACGCCGGCCATGCGCTGCTCGGCGGACCGGAACATGTCCGCGAACTCCACCTGGTTCTCGAACACCACGCCGCCGACCTTGACCGTCAAGGCATCCTCGGTGCCTTTTGGCGCGAAATAGACTTGTGCGATGCGCGCCCTGATACGCTCGCCGATTTCCCTGGCTTCTGCTTCGGTCGCGCCGGCGAGGAAAACCCCGAACATCGACGTCCCCATGCGTCCAACCAGATCCTCCGCGCGCACTGACGATTGTATGGTTGAGGCTATGAGCCGCAAGGCTTGATCGCCCCATTCAAGACCAAAGCGCAGGTTGATGGACCGCAGATGCTCCGAATGGATGACCAGGAAGGCGCCGGATTTCGGCCCCGGCACCGACGGCCTTGCGGTTCTTTTTTCGACCATCGACGTGAAGACCGCTCCGTTCAGGCAGCCGGTCGTGGTGTCGAAGGTTGCCGACTTGTCGAGTTCCCGGCGATAGCGACGAAGCTCGATCTGTTTCAATCCAACGAACAGAAAAAGCGGAACACCAAGAACAACAGGCAACAGGATTGCCGTGACCATGCTGCGCCCAAATGGCGTCAGCGCCTCCGAGAACAGAAGCAGATAATTGAGACCGACGGAAACGCCCAGGATTGCAGTGGTTCCCAGAAAGGTCAGCAAAGCGACGCCTTTCCATGCCTGGTCGGTGGTGCTCGCCATAGTCTTTGTCACTGGCCGATCTCCTGTGGATGGGCTTGTATAAGGCCGGTGTGTTGCAATTTCAGTTTCAAGGAACATTGCAATTTAATCGATTGCGCGATGACCCCATCAAGGCTGCGCCCGTGGCGGTTAACAAACAAAACATCAGGGATTGAATGACAGCCTATTGTGCCGGGCCGAATATGCCCATCCCGGCGTTTCTGGCTGTCGCCTCCGCCTTGCCGTAGATGCCGCTCGGCAGCGCCGTGGCCCAGCCGTTGGAGACAAGCCAGGCGCCAACATCCTGCTTGCCCAGCCTGCACGGTGCGGCGACGGCAAAACGCTCGACGTCCGGCGGTACGAAACAGTGCAGCGCACGTCCCCTCAGCCAGGAATTGAAAACGGCGCGGGCGCGCACGCCGCAAGGCCAGGTGACGTCATGAAACGAGCAGGAGCTGTCGAGATCGATGCCTCGCACTCCGCTGATGACCACCTTGCGGCCCATGGCTTCGAACATCGCCGATGATGTGGCAACCGGGCGGTAGAGCAAGACCTCCCGCCAATCCCTGGGCATCGGCGTTTTCGGGGGCACGGCGAGACCGAGCTCGCTGAGCGGCGGACGGGGCTCGGCCCGTTCGATCTCAGCGGGATCAAGCCGTGGTGGAGCGATCAGGTCTTGAGCAACCTTGCGCGCCGGCTCCAGGCGTTGTGCGCCGGCAACCGGTGCAACCGGCCGGACAGGCTGCGTATCGTCAACATCCCGCGACGGGGCACGGACCGGCCGATCGACCGAAAGCAACGCCCCGCCCTGAATGATCAGCAGTATCCCCGCCAGGAGCAGGAGGCTTCCAAGTGCGATCGCCAAGCGGCTGCGGCCCGGCCTGGCCATCAGCTTGAACAGGATCCCAGGGATTTGCGCCGGTCAGAAACCCGACGTCGATTTGGCAACCAGTTTGAGCGCACCTTTTTCAATCCGATAGAACGGCATCGAGCGTTGGCTGGATCCGTCGGCCCGAAACCGGAACAGGCCGGTCGACCCGCGAAAGCCGTTTGGATTCTCAAGAACCTTTTTGCTGAAACCATCGGGCCCGACCGCGCTGGCAATCCCTGCCGTCAGCGCAACCATATCATAGGCGTAGGCCACATTGACGTCAGCCGGATAGTTGTATGTCGTCCTGAAGCGGTCGGCGATCGGCCCGGTTTCGCTTGGATCGAGCGTGGCGATAAACGCCCCCTCGAAGAGCGGATCCATGGGGTGCTCCAGCCAACGGTTCGTCCCGACGACGGGGATCGTCTTTCCCGGAATGCCCTTCGATTTGAGGGCGGCAAGGACAGGCGACGGACTGCCATTGCCGCTGGCGACGATGACGGCGTCGGGGGCGTCCACGAGTGAGCCCATTTCGTCGACCGTCTTCGCGCCGTCGCCGGCAGAATATCGGAGAGTGACCGCGAGCGCCGCGCCGTAGATGCTGAGGCCGTTTGCGACCCGCTTCTCCATGGCGCCGGCGTTTGGGCCATCCGCGACAAGCAGTACGAACTTCTTGCTGCCTTTCGCGGCCAGTCCCGCGGCGCCCGCGGCGGCGCTGTCCGCTTCGCCAAGGAGCACGGCATAGACCCCGGGGCCGCCGGCGAAATTGTCGGCGAGCGCCAGGACCGGTGGCCGCTTCGACCCCGACAGCGTGGCAATATGCTGGGCCGCCGGCAGCTCGGTCGGGCCGATGACGACTTTAGACCCCGTCGTAATGGCCGTAACCGCCAGTTTGCCGGCCAGTGCGCTGTCGCCTTTGGTATCTTCTACCGTCAGCGCCAGCAATCCGTTGCCGATATCCGTCATCGCCAGCTTGGTCGCATCGAGCATCTTCCTGCCGTTTTCCCCGGCCGTTCCAGGGGCGGACAGCGGCAGCAGCATCGTGACTTTGGTCGACCCGGTGCCCAGCGACTGGGTCGCCTGGACGGGACCGGCGCCGGCGGCGCCGTTCTGCCCGGCAGGCGCGGTAACCGCCGCCGGATCGAGCACTTCGGACACGCCGCCCTTCGACTGGCAGCCCGACACGATCGCGGCGAGCGCCAAGGCGATTGCCCATGTCCGCGGACGGTGGACCTGTCGGCCAGCTTCCATGAATGCTCCACCCCTATGTGCCGCCGGATATTGTTCCCGGTCTGGTCTTCAACGCATGTTACGGCGGACTTGCAGTGCCGTCTGTAGTTCTTTTAGCCGCCGAAAAGCCTGCCTCTGAGCGCCCTGATCTGCCTTGCTTGCCCGGCACTTCGATAGTCGGCGCATTTCATGTATCGCGGCCCGGGCACGAACACGCGGCGCACGCAAACGCCCTTTCCCTGGGCAGGGGCTCCACCCTCCCCGCCTGGCGAAAACGCGGAAAAGCCGAATGTCGCCACCGGCAAGGGGCCGGTCACTTCGATCCCTTCCCTTGCCAGGATTGCCCGCGCACGCTGGCAGTAGCGGACTGAAAGGGCCGAGAACCGGCTTTCATTGTGCCCGGCGCGATACTTCATGACGGTGGTGCAGAGATCACCCGCGGCGAGCCTGTTGGCCTGTGCAAGATATTTGACCCCCAGCGCGATGTTGGCCGCCGGCGCGCTCAGATCGTCCAGTGAACCTCGAAAGCCGAGCATCCTGGCCGTCGCCGGCATCACCTGCATCAGGCCGACTTCGCCGTCACCGCCTTGCACGTCGGGATCGAAGCCGCTTTCGATCTCCATCACCGCATGCGCCAGCATCGGCTCCAGGCCATAGATCGATGCCTGGCAACTGGCAAACGCCTTGAAAGTCTGCCGGGTCCACTCCGTGGCCGGATCACAGCGCACTGGTTGCTTCAGGCCGGACGAAAGCTGTGGTTTCACGGATGGTCGTTCCAGCCAGTTGGCACTGGCCGGCGTGACCGTTTGGACAAAGCCAAACAACACGATCGCGCCCGCGACCGCCTTCAGGAAGGATCCGTCGGCTGTCATGATGGCCAACAGGCGTGGGTTCGCCTATCCGGTCAGTGCATGTACTCGACCATGCGATCGTGAAAACACTCGCATTTGTTGAGGGTGTCTTCGTCCTTGTAGTTCGTCTTCAGGTAGCCATAGGCCTTGCCGCAAGCGACCTTGGCTTCCGATGCCCAGACGAAGACGGGCCGGGACGAGTTGATCCACTCTGAGCTGTTGGCGGCGGCAACCGACTCGTCCATCAGCTTCACCACCTGTTGCTTCAGATCGACGATGTTGTCGTTCAAGACCAGATTGGACGTGCCGACGACACGGCAATAATCGCCTGTCGGACCTTCGATGATATCGGCGGCATACCCCGTCGACCCGACTGCCAGCAACAGCGTCGCAGCGGAAACAAGCAGTCTTGCAGAACGTTTCATATTGAGCTCCCCTAAATATTAGCGACGTATAACATAATCGCGTGGTTGTGCGCTATGCCGTTACACCACGTTTGCCGTTGTCTGATGCTGGGTTATGCCGTCGTCGTAGAGCAGCGTGATCGTGTTGGCAGCGGGCAGGTTCGTGAGTTCCGCCACTTGGACAAAATTGGCCGGATCTCCCGATCCGCTCGTGTCGACACTCAGCACGCCGGTCCCTGCGTCGTAGTTGACGAAGTTGCCGACATTCGCAGGAGTCGAGTCGAACAGCGCTGTCAGGTCGATCTTGTCGCCGTCGCCGCCATTGAAGTCCGTGATCAGATCCTTGATGTCGAGGTTCTCAAGTCTGAACGTGTCGGCGCCCGTGCCACCGGTGAGCGTGTCACTCCCCGCGCCACCGACCAGCAGGTCGTTGCCGGCGCCGCCGATAAGCGTGTCAGCGCCGCCTTCGCCTCTCAGCGTGTCGTTTCCCAGTCCGCCGGCAAGGTAATTGGCGCCGGAGTTTCCGTAGAGATAGTCATCGCCGGAACCGCCGATCAAGCCCTCGATGCCAGTCAGGGTATCTCCCAAGGCGTCGCCACCGGTGATGTTGCCATCACTCGGATTGCTGGGGGTGCCGTGAACACCGGCGGCGCCACCGGCATCTGTCAGGTTTATCGAGACCGCCGCGCTGCCGGTATAGTCGGCGATGTCGGTGCCGGCTCCGCCTGAGATCGTATCGATATGCGTGCTGCCGGCGATCACGTCGTTGACCGTTCCCGCAAAGCCGGGGAGGGTGAAGGATCCACCCGAACTTGCAGCTACCTGATGGATGTCCAGTGACTGGGTCGCACTGACGTCGCCGTCTCCGTCGACCGCACTGACTTGGAAATGCAAGGTGGTGTCGGATGGCAGTATCGTTTGTGAGATGTCGACGGCAGACAGCCTGATTTTCGAACCGGCGTCACCGGTTATGGAAATTAGGTTGAAGTCGATCGAAGGGTCGATGACGAGATGTCCGTTCGTAACTGTCGCCGTTCCGCTACGGGTGTCGCCGGTAACGGAATTGGTTGCTACCCACGAAACAGAACCAGAGCTGTTGCCGGTTGCGGCGAAATCGAGGCTGCCTATGAACTTCGGATTCAGCGTCGGAGCATCGTTTCCGGCGGTTGAGGAGGTGTGAAACTCCATGGTGAAGTTTTCATCTTTCTCAATAAACTGATCGGCGACACCGAAGCCCTGTGTCGAAGAGTTGACGCCGGTGCCAGTGCCGGTGAACTCGATCAGGCCATCCGGCGTTTCAAGGAAAGGTGTCGGACCACCCGGCGACAGCCCCGTAAGTGTTTGAGTTACCGTTGTTGCTGCATCGGGCGTGATAAGGGCAAACGCGTAGGTGCCATCTGGATGCAAGGTGAGTGAATAGATATCGGTCCCAGTGGAGGTTTCGGCCAGCAGCACTGTCGTTCCGTCGCTCTGGACTGTCGTGCTGTAGCTAATCCCCGTGATCGCCGGTCCTGCTATGTTGAAATGATTGACCCCGTCGGCTCCCGCTACGAAGTCAAACAAGCCGTTGACGGATCCGACCTCGTTGGGGATCGTACCTGGCGTGAAAGCTCCAAGCGTCGGAATGTCGTCGACGATGTCGACCAGGATGGAGCCGGTGGTGGTGTTGCCGTGGGCGTCGGTCACCGTATAGGTGAAGCTGTCCTTGTCCTGCTCGGTGGTGATGCCATTGTTGGTCGTCGCACCATCATAGGTCTGGGTCAGCGTGTAGGTGTAGGTGCCGTTGGCGTTGAGCACCAGATTGCCGTAGCTGCCGCTGGCCGGCGAGGTCAGCGTATAGGTGTACGGGCCGGTGCCGCCGGCCGGCGTGATCGCGCCGTTGAAGATCTCGCTGTTGCCGGCTGCGTCGCTGCCCGTTGCAAGGCCCTTCTCGCTGACCAGCGCATCGGTGTCGGATGCCGTCACCGTCACATTGTTGACGGTGATGTCCAGCGTCACCGTCGAGGTGTCGCCGTCGCCGTCGGTGATGGTGTAGACGAAGTGATCGACTGCGTTGGTGGTCACCGCGTTGGGGTTGGCCGTGTAGGTGTAGGCGCCGTTGGCGCCCAGGACCAGCGTGCCGTACTGGCCCGCGATCCCGGCTCCGCCGAGATTGCCGCTTACCGGGTTCGACACGTTCGAACCGGTTGCCACGCCCGTCACCGCGCCGCCAGGTGCCGCGCCGTCGGCGCCCAGAACGTCCGCCGTCCCGTCCGTCAGCACGTTGCCCGAGGCCTGCGCGCCTTCCGACACGCTGTTGGTGTCGGCATGCGCCGTCGGAATGTCGTCGACGATGTCGACCAGGATGGAGCCGGTGGTGGTGTTGCCGTGGGCGTCGGTCACCGTATAGGTGAAGCTGTCCTTGTCCTGCTCGGTGGTGATGCCATTGTTGGTCGTCGCACCATCATAGGTCTGGGTCAGCGTGTAGGTGTAGGTGCCGTTGGCGTTGAGCACCAGATTGCCGTAGCTGCCGCTGGCCGGCGAGGTCAGCGTATAGGTGTACGGGCCGGTGCCGCCAGCCGGCGTGATCGCGCCGTTGAAGATCTCGCTGTTGCCGGCTGCGTCGCTGCCCGTCGCAAGGCCCTTCTCGCTGACCAGCGCATCGGTGTCGGATGCCGTCACCGTCACATTGTTGACGGTGATGTCCAGCGTCACCGTCGAGGTGTCGCCGTCGCCGTCGGTGATGGTGTAGACGAAGTGATCGACTGCGTTGGTGGTCACCGCGTTGGGGTTGGCCGTGTAGGTGTAGGCGCCGTTGGCGCCCAGGACCAGCGTGCCGTACTGGCCCGCGATCCCGGCTCCGCCGAGATTGCCGCTTACCGGGTTCGACACGTTCGAACCGGTTGCCACGCCCGTCACCGCGCCGCCAGGTGCCGCGCCGTCGGCGCCCAGAACGTCCGCCGTCCCGTCCGTCAGCACGTTGCCCGAGGCCTGCGCGCCTTCCGACACGCTGTTGGTGTCGGCATGCGCCGTCGGAATGTCGTCGACGATGTCGACCAGGATGGAGCCGGTGGTGGTGTTGCCGTGGGCGTCGGTCACCGTATAGGTGAAGCTGTCCTTGTCCTGCTCGGTGGTGATGCCATTGTTGGTCGTCGCACCATCATAGGTCTGGGTCAGCGTGTAGGTGTAGGTGCCGTTGGCGTTGAGCACCAGATTGCCGTAGCTGCCGCTGGCCGGCGAGGTCAGCGTATAGGTGTACGGGCCGGTGCCGCCGGCCGGCGTGATCGCGCCGTTGAAGATCTCGCTGTTGCCGGCTGCGTCGCTGCCCGTTGCAAGGCCCTTCTCGCTGACCAGCGCATCGGTGTCGGATGCCGTCACCGTCACATTGTTGACGGTGATGTCCAGCGTCACCGTCGAGGTGTCGCCGTCGCCGTCGGTGATGGTGTAGACGAAGTGATCGACTGCGTTGGTGGTCACCGCGTTGGGGTTGGCCGTGTAGGTGTAGGCGCCGTTGGCGCCCAGGACCAGCGTGCCGTACTGGCCCGCGATCCCGGCTCCGCCGAGATTGCCGCTTACCGGGTTCGACACGTTCGAACCGGTTGCCACGCCCGTCACCGCGCCGCCAGGTGCCGCACCGTCGGCGCCCAGAACGTCCGCCGTCCCGTCCGTCAGCACGTTGCCCGAGGCCTGCGCGCCTTCCGACACGCTGTTGGTGTCGGCATGGGCCGTCGGAATGTCGTCGACGATGTCGATGACGATGGCTGCCGGGGCCGACGACGAGGTGCCGTCAGAGACGGTGAGCGAGAAGCTGTCGGTCTCGGTGACTGCGGGAACGTCCGTCGTCGTGCTGGTCAGCGTGTACTGATAGGCCGCAACGCCGGTTGCCGGGTTGTAGCCGGTGATCAGCAGCGTGCCGTGGTCGCCCTGGAAGGCCGAACCGTTGAGGCTGCCAATGGCAACCGTGACGCCGCCGATGGTGACGCTCTGCACGTCGTCGAGCCCGTCGGCGTCCGACACCGTGAAGGTGCCTGTTGCAACCGTGCTGCCGTCGCCGGCCGCCGAACCCGCCGCCAAACCTGCTTCATAGACCTGGTCATGCGCGCCGGCCGGGTTGCCCTGGTCGACGACGATCTGCGGCACGTCGTTGGTGCCGTTGATGGTGATGGTCAGCGTTGCCGTATCGGTGTCGCCGTCGGCATCCTTCATCGTGTAGTTGAAGGTCTCGGTCAGCGTCTGGCCGGCGTCCAGCGCCTGCACCGCCGGATCGGCGTTGTTGAGCGTATAGGTGTAGGTGCCGTCGGGATTGGCCACGAAGGTGCCGTGCGCGCCCGTCGTCGAGCCATCCCAGCTGACGAAGCTCGTCGGCGTGTCGGCGCCCGGCTGGTTATTGGCATGCAGGTCGTTGGTCAGCACATTGCCGTTGACCGGCGAAAGCGCGTCCTCGCTGATGCTGTTGGTGTCGTCGACCGCATTGGGCACGTCGTCGACGATGTCGATGACGATGGCTGCCGGGGCCGACGACGAGGTGCCGTCAGAGACGGTGAGCGAGAAGCTGTCGGTCTCGGTGACTGCGGGAACGTCCGTGGTCGGGCTGGTCAGCGTGTACTGATAGGCCGCAACGCCGGTTGCCGGGTTGTAGCCGGTGATCAGCAGCGTGCCGTGGTCGCCCTGGAAGACCGAACCGTCAAGGCTGCCAATGGCAACCGTGACGCCGCCGATGGTGACGCTCTGCACGTCGTCGAGCCCGTCGGCGTCCGACACCGTGAAGGTGCCTGTCGCAACCGTGCTGCCGTCGCCGGCCGCCGAACCCGCCGCCAGACCTGCTTCATAGACCTGGTCATGCGCGCCGGCCGGGTTGCCCTGGTCGACGACGACCTGTGGGACGTCGTTGGTGCCGTTGATGGTGATCTCGACCGTTGTCGTCGAGGTGTCGCCGTCGCCATCGGTCAGCGTGTAGGTGAACGTGTCCGTCAGATGCTGGCCGGTGGTCAGCGCCTGGACCGCCGCAGTGCCGTTGTTCAGCGTGTAGCTGTAGTGGCCGTCCGCATCGATCGTGATCGAACCGTAACTGCCCGCCACGGCCGACCCGACATGGCCCGAGGCCGATGCAACCGTGCCCGCCTCGACGCCCGTTACCGTCGCCCCGTCCGCGCCCTTAACGTCGGCGACGCCGTCCGTCACATTCGCGTCCGCGCCGCCGCTGGCCGTGATCACGTTGCCGTCCGCGACCGTCGCGCCGTCTTCCGTCACGCTGTCCGTATCGGCAACCGCTGTCGGCACGTCGTCGACAATGGCGACGGCAAAGGTGGTGCTGGCCGAATCGCCGTCGACGTCCGTGACAGTGATGCTGAAATTGTCCGGAACCGTGTCGTTGGGATCGAACCCGTTCGTGTGCTCGGGATGAGTGACCGATTCGGTCACCGTGTAGTTATATTCGATGGCGCCGGTGCTCGGATTGTAGGAGACGATCTCCAAATAACCGAACTGGCCCGGGATCTGCTGGCCGACGCCGGTGACGGCGACACCGTTGATAACGATCGACCCGATTCCATCCGGTGCGTCGATGCTGATCGTTCCGATGCCTGAAGTTTCGGAATTGCTTGGCGCGTCGCTGCCGGGCGATTGTGTCTGGTTGCCATCGAGGCCGGTCTCACTGGCCGCTTCGGTCGGGGCAAGCAGTGACGTGGCCACCACTGAAACCGGCCTGTCGACGATGGACGGGAACAGTTCGCGGCGATCCAGAAGCCCAAACTGCAAGGCGGTCGGCGGCAGCAATGCCGACAGGTCGAACCCGTCGCCGATGCCGCCGGGGGGAACCGAGAAATCACCGCCTGCGCTTGAATTCGAACCGCCGGGGCCGGCCGAGATGGAACCGTCGGCGCCGAAGGCGACATCGACATGGCTGGCTTCCAGCGCCGCCAGCAAGGCAACGCGCGGCACCTCGACGTCGCCGATGATGAAGGTCGGCACGTTCAGGGCGCCATCCTTGATCACGATCACCGAGCCGTCGGCCTGTTCGAGCACAAGGTTTTGGCCGTCGACCTTGATGTTGTCGATGGAAGCGTTGGCCGGAAGCCTTACCACGTGGCTGGCGTCGGCTACATATTCGTGCGGCGCAGCTGCCGGCAGCGTCTTCGCTTCCGCGGGGGCTTCCGGCTTGACGGGCGCTCCGCCGCCGACATCGACCGGCACCGGTTCGGACGCTGCCGGTGCGGCCTGCTGCGTCGAATTTGCCTGTGCGACCCGGATCTCCGCCGGCGATGTCTGATCGCCGTGTTCACTGGACGCGGAATGCTCGTTCAAGGAACCCGAAAAGCTGTCCAACTCGATATTGTTCGTCATGGCTGAAACCCCTCCGATATTTACCGGATAGAGACAGCGGCCATTTCTACTTTGCAACTGCCCCCTAATCTATTTCATATATTATGATATGCATTGCTCGGCATTTTTTACACGTGGTAAACCGCGACAATATAACCTGATATATGCTGGCTTCCGGAGGCTTCCCTGACGGAGGACTGGCCGGGATTTTTTGGTAAATCAAAGTATAAAATTCAATAGAATTTTAAATAAAATAGATGAAGACAGTTGCTGGATATTTATCCACCTTCCTTTCCAATAATTTGAGACAAGATTGGTAGCGTCCACAGTCAAAGGTGGCCGTTATGAAAAAGCAAAAATCGGTTCCGGGAAAAACCGGGCTCCAGATGCTCCTGCTGGCAATCGGGCTTGTCGGCCTGGCGGGGCCGTCATTCGCCAGCGATATCGCCGCACCCGGCAGGCCCCAGGAGAAGGTCCAGACGCCGCCCTGTCTCGGCGGTGTTTCACTGACGAGGCCCCAGCCCTGGCAGCCTGCGGACGCTTACCGGATCGGTATGGTCACCGGCAGCTATGGCCCGGATGTCGGCCGCGGGGACGGCTCGTCAACGGCGCGAGATGACGCCGGGATAGATCCGGTGCAGACCGCGTCGATTATCCCAGGGGTCTTCGGATCGGTTGCCTTGTCGATGCGCAATTTTCCCGTCGCGGCGCGCTGGGCGCCTGTCTACCGGGCAATCACCGCCTGCTCGGCAGGCAGCCCCTGCGAGCACAAGAGCACGGCTTTTGCCGGCATGATCGCTGCCGCTCAAGGCAAGGGATTCAGCGAGAAGCTGTCCTTCGTCAACAGCAGCGTCAATCGCCTGATCGCCTACAGGAAAGACAGCCTCGTCTACGGCAAGCTCGACTATTGGGCGAAGCCTTCGGAGATTCTCGAGCGGCGAGCCGGCGATTGCGAGGATTTTGCCATCCTCAAGATGACGGCCCTGCTGAGGGCCGGCATTCCGACGCAAAGCATGGCGCTTGTCGTCCTCCAGGATCGCAAGAGAGGCTTCTTTCACGCAGTGTTGTCGGTGAGCACAGGCAGCGGCACCTTCATTCTCGACAGCCTCAGCAACACCGTTGTGCGTGACAGCGATCTCCCGGATTACGTCCCGCTCTATTCGTTCAGCACGGACCGGGCCTGGATCCACGGTTCAAGACCGGGCGGCGCCCAGATGGCCGACATCAAGGGCGGTTTCGCAACCGTCGCACCCGGCGAAGGTTTTCAGCCATAGGGTTTCGGCCAGTCCAAGCCATAGGTTCTCGCCAAAGACTGGCGGGCATTCAGCCGCCGAAGACGAACGCCATCAGCAGTTCCGGCTCGAGCACCGGGGCCCGCACCGCATTCAACTGCCCCCGGTATCGACGGTCGCCCGCGCCGATGACAAAACCGGTGGCCACCGGCGATTCGCCATTGGCGTCGAGCCGCGTGAAGATATCGGCCACATTGAGGTCCAGCGCCAGCTTGAGGTCGTGCCGTGCGTCATCGCTTGGGGCGATCGGCAATTGGCGCTTGACCAGTTGCTGGAACGGCGCGTTGAACGACAGGATCTTCTTCGAAGAAGCCAGGGCAAAGGCCGGGGACGGGCACGCGACCAGTATTGCGTTGATGGTGTTGATCGATGCAAGCCTTCGCAAGGTCAGGTTTTCGTCCCCCAACCCACGCATGCAGGCCACCCGGATCGCGGATGTCAGATTGCCTGTCTGGGCCTGGCTCTCGGCGATCTCGTCGATGAGCATGCCGATCGTGCACTTCCTGCTTTCGGCCATCTGCTTCAGCGACATCCAGAATGCCCGCTCCAGACGAATGCCGCGCCGTATGCCGCCGCGCGCCACGACCCGAAACTCCAGCCCGAAATCCTCGGCGGCGACTGGCGCAAGCAGCCGCTCGCGATCGGAATGCTGAGGGCTGGCGCTACCGCTCACTCATCGCCTCCTCGCGCGCCTTGTTGATCGGCTTCAGGAGGTAGTGCAGGATCGTCTTGCGCCCGGTCTTGATGTCGACCGAACAGATCATTCCGGGGATGATCGAATAGGCCTTGCCGTCTCTTTGAAGAGTCGATTTGTCCGTCGCCACGCGCACCTGATAATAGGGCTCTCCCGTTTTCTGATCGACCAGGCTGTCGGCTGTGATGTTGGAGACCTTGCCCTCGATGCCGCCGAAGATCGAGAAATCATAGGCGGTGACCTTGATAAGGGCTTCCTGGTCGGGACGGATGAAGGCGACATCCCGCGGCGAGACCCGTGCCTCCACCAGCAACGTTTCGGAGGTTGGCACGATGCCGGCCACGACGGCGCCAGGCTGGACGAAGGCGCCGACCGTGTTCAGCTCCAGCGTGTTGACGATGCCGTCCACGGGAGACCGGATATCGGTGCGCGCGACCTTGTCGGTGGCTCCCCTTATGGTCTCATCCACCACCGAAAGGTCCGCCAGCGCCTGGGTAAGGTCGTCCAACGCCTCCTGCTGCAATTGCAGGCCGAGTTCCTCGACCTGAAGCTGAGCTTCCGTGATCGACGATTTGATCTTCTTTATCGTTTCGCCGGCAAGGTTCAGCTGGCCGTTGAGTTCGGTCTGTTCGCGCTCTACCCGGAGCTGCTCGGTCCTTGCCATCAGGCCTTTCTTGACCATCGCGTCGACGAGTTTTGCCTCCTGGTCGCTGACGACCAGGTTCTTAGAAAGACGATCGGAATTGGCCTCCGCCTCGGCAAGTTCCTTCTCGCGCTGATCGAGGCGTGACTTGAGCACGGACAGCTTGTTGTCGAAGTTCCCGCGCCGGGCGATGAGCAGCTTCTGTTCATTGTCGCAGATTTGCGGAGCGACCGACTGGATGTCCTGCGGGCATGGAAATGGCCCTGAGAGATTGCCGGCCTGTTCGTATTTCAGCCTCGCTATGCGCACTTCCAGCGCGCGCGCCTTGGCCTGCTGCTCGCCGAGACTGGACGTGTTGAGCGTGTTGTCCAGGCGGATGATGAGATCGTTCTTCTTGACGACCTGGCCGATCGTCACGGCGATTTCTTGAACCACACCGGCCTCGCTCGCCTGGATGATCTGGGTCTTGGAAGCAGGTATGACCTTGCCGTCGCCGCGTGCGATCTCATCGACTTCGGCAAAGGACGCCCAGGCGACAAAAACGACGAAGAGCGCTCCGATGATGAATATGGACGCCGACGCAAACAGCGGCGGTCGATCTTCCCTGGCAAGCATTTCCCACGCCCCAACGCATTGGATGCAGCAATAATTGTTTTGTCAGGCGCTTGTTTTCTGCAACGCCTGTATGACTTGGTCCTTCGGTCCGTCGGCAACGATTTTGCCCTGTTCGATAACGATCAGGCGGTCGGCCAGTTCAAGCATGCTGAACCGATGTGTGGAGACGATCAGCGTCGTGTCGCGGTCAAAGGCGACTTTGAGCTGCTTGATCAACTGGCGTTCGGAAGCAAGATCCATCGAGCCCGACGGCTCGTCCAGAAAGACGATTTTCGGTTTGGTCAGCAGCAGGCGCGCGATCGCCACCGTCTGCCTCTGGCCGCCGGAAAGATTGGTGCCGCGCTCGCCGACATTCATGTCGTAGCCGCGCGGGTGGCGTGAGACGAAATCGTCGACGCCGGCCGCCTTTGCCGCTTCGATGATCTGTTCGTCTGTAGCCTCGGGGCATGCCATCAGGAGGTTTTCCTTGATGGTGCCCGAGAACAGGTCGCCGGCCTGCGCAACGATGCCGACCGCGGCGCGAACCTCGGACGGGTGATACTGGCGAATGTCGATCCCATCCAGCAGCAACTCACCGGAAGTCGGCAGGAAGAGCCGGCCGACCAGCCGACCCATCGTCGTCTTTCCCGATCCTATGCGGCCGATGATGCCGATCCGCTCACCCGGCTTGACCGAGAAATTCAGGCCGGTCAAAACTTCGTTTTCCGAGCCTGGATAGACAAACCCGACATTCCTGAACACCATCGCCCCCTTGCGGATGGGGCGGTTGACGAAGCCCACCGTGTCGGGTCGATCTTCCGGTTGAGCCATGATCGAATTCACCATCCTCAGCGAGAGCATGGCCTGGCGGAACCGGGACAACGTTATGGCGATCTGGCCGAGCGGCGCCACGGCCCTGCTCGCCAGCATCACCGTTCCTATGATTGCTCCTGTCGAAACATGCCCTTCCGAGAAGGCATAGGCGCCGGCCACGACCAGGGCGACGGTCACCAGCTGCTGTATGGACTGGGTGATGTTGCCCGCCGCCGCCGAAAGCTGCTTGATCTTCTCGGACGTGTTGGCGGCGTTCTTGGAGTGCTCTCCCCATTTCCGCAGCAGATACGCCTCGGCGCGCAGCGACTTGATGGTCTCCAGCGTCGAGATGGATTCGACCAGCAGGGCCTGGCGCTGCGATGCTTCGTTCATCGAGGCGGCAACGCGCTTGCCGATGCGGCGCTGGGTGACCAGGCCGACGATGACGGACATCACGAAGGCCAGCGCCGGTATGATCACCAGCCAGCCGCCTATTGCATAGATCACAAGGAGAAAGACGAAGACGAATGCCGTGTCGATGAACACGCTTATGGTGTTGGAGGTGAAGAACTCCCTGACGAATTCATATTGCGTGACCCTGTTTGCGTATTCGCCGGTCGATCCGGGGCGCGCCGAAAGCGACGAGTTCAGTACTTTTTCGAACAGCAGATAGGATATCCGCAGATCCGCCTTGCGCCCGGCATAGTCGATGAGGGAAGCCCTTGCCGTCTTCAAAAGCAGGTCGAACAGGATGACCGCACCGATGCCGAGAGCCAGGACCCACAGTGTCGATATCGCCTTGTTCGGCAGGATCCTGTCGTAGACGTTCATGGTGAAGATCGGCGAGGCTATGGCCAGCAGATTGATGAACACCGCCGCCAGGACGACTTTCGAGTAGGTGCGCCAGAAAGCGCCCATCGTCCCTGTAAGCCAATGTCTTCGCTCGATCCTGGCCGCCGAGCCGACCGACATGGTCTCGGCGGCATTGGCATAGGTGATCGAAAAGGAAGCGCCGCCGCTGATGTAGCTGGCGGCCAGTTCCGACCGGCCGATCGTGGTGCGGCCGTCTTCCTGGGGCGCGGTGATATACGCATCGCCTTCGCCTAGAGCGAGCAGGGCGACGGGCAATTGGCTGACGCGAAAAACGATGGCCGGCAGGTCGATACGCCCCCTGAGAAAATCGCGATGATTGAACTCGGTGACTTCCAGGCCGATGCGTTCGGCAAGGTGCCTGATGTCGTCGGCCGCAATTCGCGTATCCGAGAGCGGCACGCCGGCAAACAGCACGGTCTCCGCGCTCGGCCTGCCGAGATATCCGGCAACGGCCGAGAAGCAGGCCTTGAACGCCTCCTTCGGGGAGAGGATGTTGGGTTGCTGGTTCACGATCTGCCCGTCAGGACGCTCGCTGGACCTTGTGCTGTCCTATTTCTTCCTCACCGGAGCGAGAATATCGAATGGCAGGTCGTTCTTCTGCTCCGATGGCGTCCGCGCATAGGTTTCTGTGTCCGCGGTTTCCGGTGCTGCGAACTCGGTGCGTGCATAGGCCGTCGCTTGCTTTGCCGGCTCGAGATTCATCGTTTTCAGCAACTGTCCGGTCGCGGCCAGGAGCCGGTACTGGGCAAACAGCGATGCGTAGGACGCGGTATCCGCCAGTGTTGCCGTGTTGAACCGTGTATTCTGCGCGTCGAGCACGTCGAGCAGCGAGCGCTGTCCGACCTTGAACTGCTCGCGATAGGAAGCAACCAGCTTCTCATTGGCAGCGGCTTGTTGCCTCAGGGTCTTTGCCAGATCGGCTTGCCGGAAACGGCGATCCCATGAGGTGCGAACGGCTTCCTCGATTTCGCGCTGGACCTGATGCAGCGCGAGACGCTGTTCACTGGTGCGGCGGATCTGCTCCTGCTCGTTGGCCTTGTCGATGCCACCGCGGTAGAGGTTCCAGCGCAGGACCACGCGCGCCTGCAGGTCGGTCGTGTCGCCATCGTCGCCGTCAATGTCGGTTCCTGCCCGGGCCCGACCTTCAGCGATGATGGAGGGGCCAAATTTTGCCCGCGCAGCGTCCACGAGGGAGGCCGCCGCGTCGATGTCGCTGTTGGCCATGTGTACGCGCGGATTGCTTTCCCGCGCCAACCCTATCGCGTCGTCGAGCGAGCGCGGGAGTGCGGCCGAAACATCGCCAGGCCTCGAAGGGCTGGTCAGTGGCTTTCCGACGGTTTTGAAGAAGCGGATCTTGGCCGCTTCCAGTTCCTCGGTCGCCTCCTGCATGCGCGCCTTGGCGGCGAACAGCCGTTCCTCGGCCTGTTGCCGGTCGGCCTCGTTCAGCGCGCCGCCCGAGATGCCTTGCCGGATGTCGCCGAGAATTGCCTGGTGGAAGCCGAGATTTTTCTTCGCTTCGGCAACGATCGAGGCCTGCAGCATGTATTCCAGATAGTCCTGGACAACGGACAACCCGATGAATTCGGACCGTTCCAGAACGCGGAACGAAGCGCCGTCGACGCGCGATGCCTGACGGTTCAATTCGGCCCGCCTTCCGCCGCTGTCATAAAGCGTCTGCGAAACGGTAAGATCCGTTTCAGCCGGATAGAGCGCATCGCCTTCGATGGAAAGAGAGCGCCGGGACGGATTGTCGAGCCGGCGAACGCCAGCCGATGCCTCGACATCGACACTGGGAAGATAAAGGCCCTTGGCCTGCCGCAACTCGAACTCGATGGCTTCGCGATTTTCGATCGCCTGTCCAATCTCGGGATTGGACTCCACCGCGACAGCCATCGCCTCCTTGAGCGTGAGCGCGTGAGCACTGCCGCAGGTCAGCATGGTGGCCGCCATCAAAAGACCAAGGCGCCTGCCTATGGTCGACATGTTTGTCGTATTCATTAATCCCACCCTAACGTTTCCCCAGCGTCCTTTTCAGAGCGCTAACCAAGCCAAGGCCTGCCCGTCGGTGGATTATTCACAGATTCACGAAATATGTGAGCGATTATTGATTTAGAGATCGCTAAATAGCCTTTTTGGGCAACAAGGCTGCGAGATGTAGCAAAAATAGCACATAACGTCGGCTCGCTGCGGTTGTATCCGGACGCCGCATTCAGTGGGAAAGCACAAAAAACGGCAGGCCAGTGGGCCGGTATGGCCAGAATCATGGCCGGTTCGGATAGCGGCTGTCGATGATCCAACCTGAAGTTGAGCCCTTTTTCGGGCGCGTCCCTTTGGATGCCGCGCCCAAAAATACTCCATCGCGGCGGCCGGCGTACGCTTCATGTGGCTCACTGCGGCCAAAAGCTGGTCAGCGCGCACCCTAATTTGCGCTCAACGCCACCATGCGGTCGAGCGCCGCGGTCAGGCCGCGAAGCGACACAGGGAAGCTCAGCGGGGTCTCGGCGTCCGTCGTGACATTGAGCTTCAGCACCGAGCCTCCCCTCAGCTTTCCAAGCGTCGGCCGATCGATCGTAAAGACGGAGACGCAACCCGTCGGCAGGCAGGTCCTGAAGCGCTGCGGGGACAGCGGCGGTTGATCGTCGATCTGCAGCGTCACGCCCGGATCAAGGAGGATGCCGAAGGGCAGAAGCAGGGTAGCCGTCGTCGAACCGTCCGGGCGTGCCGCGATCTCCATGGCAAGAAGCCTCTGCCCGTTCTGCTGGACCTGGTCTTGCGCAAGCGAGCACACTCTCGCCTTTTCCCGTACCGAACAGGTCACGCTCCAGTCCTGATAGACCTCACGCAGCGATGAGGGTCCATCCGGGACAGCCGCCACCTGTTGCTGGGCAGACGCCGTCGACATCAATGAGAATAGAATTGCTCCACATGCGGAGACGGCCTTCGGGCCAAGCTTCATGTGCAGACCCATTCGCGGATCTTGCATTTCTCTCCCGTCGCCTCGCAGGCCTGCAAAGCGAGATCCTCCGCTTCCCGACGGGTCTCGGCCGAGTTCACGCCCCAGGGCGTGAAACGGTTCTCCACTTTGTCTGCCACGGCAAGCGCACCGCAGTGCTTGTAGGGAAAGCCGGTCTCGTCGTCATCATTCCAATGGCGATGGTTGCGGAAGACGGTGACGACGTTGCAGGCCTTTCCGCCTGCGTTCTCGCAATATTTCTGTGCGATGTCTTTCGCTTCCTGCCGCTTGTCGGCGCCCCAGAAGAAGCCGTATTTGCTATCGGCCTGCGAATAGGCAATGGCCGCCCATATGCCTTTTTCCTCCTGTTGCGGTTCCGATGGGGCCACAAGGTCGGCTGAGACGACTTGTCCGCTCCATAACAAGGTCAAGCCCAAAACTGCCAAAGCCTGCAATCTCATGGTCGGCATCCTTTCCTTGACCTCACTCGCTTCGCGTCCTACTTCGCCGCCGAAGCAAGGGAGATCACCACACAGCTTTTGCCCGTCGGCAGGAGAAGCGCTTCACCGGCATTGCCGCCGAGCTCGTAGACCTCGACCTGCCCGAGATGGTCGGTGATCTTGCTGCCCTGCGGCAGGATGGATGGGATGTCGGCGCACGGGCTGGCGAATGGCGCCACCCGCACCATCGCCCCTTCGCAACCCGTGGCGGTGGGCGATGCGAAGACGATGCCGGCGGCCGGTCCGCTATAGCGTTCCGACGCATAGTCCATGCCGACAAAGGCCTGGATGGCGTGCTTGTCGGCGGCCTGGTCGTTCCACAGGGATTTGACGCTGTATTTCGTGCCGGTCGTCAGGATCTGTCCGAGCACTGGATAGACGGTCGAGCAGGCCTGCACACCGGCCTGCTTGACATGCTCGAGGAAGGGCGTGTCCGGAAGCACGGGGGCCGCCGCTGTTGCTGCAGGTGCGGCCGTCGCGCCGCCGACCAGATTGGCGACCGCGGCGTAATTCCCGGCGGCGAAGCCAAGCCCCGCCACGACCAATCCCAGCAGTGAATATCCGGCCGCGCGTGGCCAGCGCCTTGGGGGCTCGGCCCGCCTCTGCCGATCCGCCTCGACGCTCGGAGTGCGTTTGGCGGACGTGAACTGGTCCTGCTGGCTCATGGTGGCGCCTCGGTTATTTGAGTGGTGAAAGGGCGTCTGACAGCCCCTTGAGCGTTGCGGTAACGGTGATCGTCTGCCCATCGACCGTCGAGTAGGAGATCGCCGGCGTCGCGTTCTGCGATATCTGCCGGCGCATGACGGGGCCGACCGGCAACATGCCGACACAGACCATTTCGTTGCAGCCGTTCAGCTGCACGTCGATCGGCTGCTTCTGTCCATCGAATTTCACGGACACAAGGCCATCGCTCCTGGCGTTCGGGGCGGTGCGCAGGATCATGTACGGCTTGCCGTCCTGGGTGGCGGCAAGCGACCAGCTGAAGGCCATCTTGCCGGACGCGTCCTCGATGATCTGCGAGACGTTGCAGACCTTCTTGCGGGCTTTGAGGTTCTCGTCGCAGATCAGCGTCCAGTTGTCGAATGGGCGTATGGTGCGCTGGTAGTCTCCGAGCTTCACCTCGGGCGGGAGCACCACATCCGAAGGCTTGATCCTGTAGGTCGACGCAACCTGCCCGGCGGCAGGCACGAGGCCGCCGCAAAGCGCCAGGCAGGTCAGGGCAACAAGTCCTTTCATCCCTGCCTCAGTTCAAGGTGAAGCTGATGCCGGCGCCGACGCCGACATGCCCACCCGCTGCCGTGCCCGACAGGTTGCCGCGGATGCGGCCGTCCTCGCTGGTGTAGCCCGCACCGAAGGCGAATGCGCCGGCGTCGCGCCAGAGGCCGCCACCCGCCGCGACGCTCAGCTTTCCGGGCCGGTCGTCGTAGCGCAGCGAGGCGGCGGCGAGACCTATCGCGGCCGCCTGCCGGGCCTCGTCGCGGATGCCGTTGATGTCCGAATTGAGCTGGCCGAGCTTCTGGTCGGTATAGTCGTTGGCCTGCTGCAGGGTCGTGGCGGCTACCTTGTCGGTGTAGTCGTTGGACGTATCGATAGCGTAAGCCACGCGGTTGTCCGTATAGCTCTTGCCGGCGGTCAGGCCCTGGTTCATCTGGTCGACATTGACCGCATCGGTCCCTTTGACGCCGGGGCCTACATTGGAGATGACGACCGGCGCGTTGACGTCGCCACCCTGCAGCGTGATGGTGTTCGACTTGACGCCGCCCGGGGCGTCATAGGTCACCGCGTTCTGGGTGAGGTTTCCGACGCCGGCTTTCAAATCCTCGATCGCCGTGTTGGTGGCGTAGAGCTGCGAGCCGTTGATCGCATCCGTGCTGCCGGCATCGACGCGCCCGGCGGCGACGTTGGTGATCGTCCGCTCGGCGCCGGCATCGCCGACGCTGACGGTTCCGGTCGGAGTCGTTCCGGCGAAGGTGTAGGTCTTGCCGCCGATGACGGTGCTGGAGGTGCCGACGGCTGTCTGCGTCACCGAGCCGGAGCCGAGCGCCACATCGTTGGCGTTGTTGGCATGCGCACCCTGGCCGAGCGCGACGGCGCCCGCCCCGGTAGCCGTCGAGCCATGGCCCGCAGCCACGCTCTCGGCGCCGCTCGCCACGCTTTCCGGCCCGATCGCCACCGCGTTGGTGCCGCCGGCGATGCTGTCGGCCAGCGTCGAATTGGCGTGGAAGTATTTGATGCCGCCGCCATTGCTGATGGTGGTCAGGGCATTGTCGACGGCCGTCAGGCCGTCATAGACGGTCGAGTAGTTGTTGCCCTGGATAGTGTAGGTCGGGCCGGTGATCGAGCCGTCGGGATTGATCGTGGTAACGCCGCCGAACAGGTCGGTGACGTTTTTCGTCACGCCGCGCAACTGCGAGACGTTGACGCCGTCGGTGTCGGCCGAGCCCGCCGCGACATTGGTCAGCTTGCGTTCGGCCCCGGCGGCGCCGATCGACACCTCGCCGACCGAGGTCTGCGGACCGGCGAGCGCGAAGGCCGTGTAGCCGGCCTGCGCGCCGACCGTGGTGATGGATTGCGCACCGAGCGCCACGCTGTTGATGAAGGTGCTCTGGGCGCCGGCGCCGAGCGCCACCGACTGGACCCCGGACGCCAGCGAATTGGTGCCGAGCGCCAGGCCGTCGGCCAGCAACACATGGGCGTTCTGGCCGATGGCCGTTCCGCCGGGCGCTGTCAGGTCGACGATGGCGCCATTGCCGATGCCGATGCCATTGTCGCCGTTGACGACAGTCGTTGGGCCGACCGCGACCGATTCCGCGCCGACCGCGAGCGAGTCGCCCGCCGCCGAATTGGCGTGGAAGTATTTCGTCGAGGTAACCGATACGGCAGCGATGGCGCCGGCGAGCTGGCGCACCGTCACTGCGTCTTGGTCCTGCGTGCCGTCGGCCACGTTGGTGATCTGCCGGTAGGAGTTGACATCGCCGACCGAAACGGCGCCGAGCAGCGTCTTGTCGCTCGTGTTGTACTGGATGAAGTTGGACGGACCGGCCGCGATCTGGCCGGTGGCCGGAGCGATCGCGCGATCGGAGATCGAACCCGAGCCCAGCGCCACGCTGCCGTCGATGCTGGCCTTGCTGTCGCGGCCGAGCGACAGCGCGCTGATGCCGGTCGCGGTCGCATTGTAACCGACCGCTGTGGACCCGACGCCTTGGGCGAAGGAATCGGTCTGCGCCAGCCCGGCCTCGTTGGTGCGGGCGTAGCGGATGCCTATGCCGTTGGCATCGGTATAGGCCGTCGAGGTGTCGCCGGCGATGTTGTTGAACGTGTTGCCGAGATTGGTGACGCCACTGCCAATATTGGCGATATCGGTGGTGTTCTGCGTCACCTGCTGGTTGGTGGCGAAGAGCTGCGAGCCGTTGACCGCGTCCGTCGAGCCGCCGTTCAACTGTCCGGCCGCGACGTTCTGGATCTGGCGCTCGGCTCCCGCCGACCCGACAGAGAAAGCGCCGGCCGGCGTGGTGCCAGCAAAGGTGTAGTTGACACCGCCGATCGTCGTTCCGGCGACATTTGTCGTTGCGCCAGACGTGGAATTCAGGCCGATCGCCACATCGCCGGCATTGTTGGCCACCGCATTCGGGCCGACGGCGACGGAATCGGTTCCCAGTGCCTGGGAATCCGCCAGCGTCGAGTTGGCGTGGAAGTACTTGATGCCGCCGCCGACATTGATGTTGTTGAGCGTGACGCCGATGGCGTCCACCGCCTGGTTGGTGGCGAAGAGCTGCGAGCCGTTGATGGCGTCGGTCGAGAGCGCGCTGATCCGCCCCGCCGCCAGATTGGTAATGGTGCGCTCCGCGCCTGGTGCACCGATGCTGACCGTCGAGGTCGGATTGGTGCCCTGGAAGGCGTAGGTCGTTCCGTTGACCACACCGCTGGCCGTGCCGACCGCCGTAGTGGTGACCGAGCCCGAACCAAGCGCGACATCGCCGGAGCTTGCCGCCGCTGTCGCGCCATCGCCCAGTGCGACGTTCCCGGCGAGGCCGGCTGCGCCCGCCGTCGAGCCGTTGCCCAGCGCCACCGAGCCTTGCCCGATCGCCTTGTTGCTGTTGCCGATGGCGACAGCGCCGTTGGCCATATTGGCCGCGGTGGCGGTTGCCGTGCCATCGCTGTTGGCGATGTTGTTGGCGCCGCCGGTGAAGGCGCCGGTACCGCTGGCGTAGCTCGGATCGCCGATAGAGACGGCGCCGTCGCCAAAGGCGGTGTTGCCGGACCCGATCGAGACCGCCTTGCCGCCGGTCGCCACCGCATTGGTGCCCATGGCCACCGCCTCGGCGGAATCGGCCTTGGCGCTCGTGCCCATGGCGATGGCGTCCTGCGCGCTCGCATTGGCCGACTTACCAACCGCGGTGCTGTTTATGCCGCTTGCCGTGGCGCCCAGGCCCAGCGCGCTCGCGCTCGCGGCGGTCGCGGCGGCGTTGTTGCCGAGCGCCGTGGCCGAGACGTCAGTGGCCTTGGCTCCCGAACCGGCAGCGACCGAGCCTACGCCGCTCGACGTGGCCGAATTACCCATGGCCAGCGCGAAATTGCCTGAAGCCACGGCGACGTTGCCGAGTGCTGCCGAGTTTTGCGCCGTTGCATTTGCCTGGGGACCAATGGCGACTGCATTAGCCGCTGTGGCTTGGGCCTGGAAGCCGACGGCGGCCGAGCTGGCGCCGCCAGCCGAGGTGCCAATGCCGAGTGCGGTGCTGCCGACACCGCCGGAACTGGCATTGACACCAGCAGCGAGAGAATTGTCTCCTGCCGCATTCGCCCCGGATCCGAGCGAGGAGGCGTTTGCGCCGCTGGCAACGGCCGTATTGCCAACCGCCGTGCTGGCGTCGCCACTCGCAACCGTGGTAGCGCCCACGGCAGTGGCGAAAGCGCCGGAAGAGAGCGAATTGGTGCCGATGGCGATGCTGTTGGGCAGGGCCGTATTGGCTTGCACGCCCGCCTGCGCACCCAGGCCGAATGCGATGGACTGGTTGCCCCAGGCGCTGGCGTTCCGACCCATCGCCGTGGCGCCCGTCCCCGTTGCCTTACTTTGGCGTCCGATCGCAGTGGCATCAACCTGAGAAGCTGTAACATCGGTGCCGATGCCGATGGCGCTCTGGGCCAGCGCTCCCGTTCCGGCGGCGGTGCGCGAGCCGAGATAGACGGCGTTTATCGCGGTTGCGGTCGCCTGGAAGCCGACGGCGACGGCGTTCTGCTGGCTAGCAACAGTGCTGGTGCCTTGTGCAACAGTATCCAGCCCGGACGCCGCTGCGAACTGTCCAATCGCAGTGCTGCGCAGCCCGCTGGCTACGGATCCGTAGCCGGCGGCAAACGCATAGTTGTTGTTGGCTGTAGCCGAGACGCCGACTGCGGTGGAATTCCCGCCCGAAGCGTTGGCGTTGGTGCCCAGCGCGCTAGCCCCGGCTCCAGTGGCACTGGCGGCAACACCGATCGCTACCGTATTGATGTTGTTCGAGATCGTGCCGGACCCGATCGCCACCGCGCCGCCAGTGCCCGTGGCCGACGCAGTCCGGCCGATTGCGATCGAGTATTGAGCCGTTGATTGGGCTTGGAAGCCGAGCGCTACCGCCCAGTTAAGGCTGGCGGTTGAGCCATTTCCGATCGCTACGGCCTCAGGCGCGGTCGCGGACCCACCACCGGCTTGATATTGTGCCAGAGCCGGCGTCGCGGCCATGCCGATCGCGAAGGCGCCCAGGGTTGCGGCCGCCGCCGACATCCCGCCGACGCCCAGCGTTCCCAGCCCCAGGCGCTTGCGCCCCATGCCGAGCGCACGATGCGCCATCCGCAACACCGCCATCAGGCGGCGGCGAACCGAGCGGGAGCGAGCATCGGCATTCGCGATCCAGTGCTTGGCGAAATGCGCCGCGCGACGCTGAACAAGAAGCGAGCCGTTCGAAATCTGATTGTCGGTCATGGTCCCTCTCCGCTGGCCGGCACGAAATGTCTGACAATTCCGCTCCATCGCAGGAAGACATGATTCCTGCGTGCGGTATTTCACGATATTGCTGTCTTGTGAGAAAAGAGGCGAGCAAACCGGCATAGGTTAACGGCTCGTTACCCCTGCCAATGCTTTAGAATCAAGTAATCAAGCAACTCCCTAAGCGCCGTCTCATCTAAACTTCGCGCTAAGCTTTCCCATCCGCGCCTGCAGCGGCGTCATCTGCCGGTATTTCTTCATCACGGTGGTAAAATGGCTCTGGCTCGAAAATCCGCTGGAGTGAGCGATGTCGGCGATCGTCATGCCGCTGTCGGCAAGCAACCTTTCAGCGAAATCAAGCCGCAGACCGAGCACGTACTGATGCGGCGGCATCCCGAACGTCCTCGAGAAAGCCCGCACAAAATGATAGGGTGAAAGACCGCAAACCGCGGCCATCTCGGCAAGCGCTAGCTTGCGCGTAAAGTTCTCGTCCAGGAATTGCCGCACGCGGCTCGCGGCGCGGACGGAAAGCCCGCCTTTTGCGTTGAGCGTCGGTTGTCGCGAATTGGGTCCGGAAACCGGTCCGGGGACACCATCCTCACCCGGCATTTCTTGGCCTCCTGATTCGTCCCGGATGAGGTTCAACCCTAGGCTTCCTTCCGCGTTCCCCTGAAAAACAATTCGTGATTGATCGAAGCCGACCGGCATCGCCAACCCCATTCATGAGAGCGTTCCGGCCGGACGGCGTACAACGCGCGGACTGCATGACATTCCAGACGATTCCTGCGGAGCTTGGGGCGGATTTGCAGCAAGATGTATTTTGGAAAACGCCGCAAGGCGCCTGTTGCGGCCTGGGTGGGTGCGCAGCAGATCGGCCGGGTCGACCGTGCCGAAAGCAGGCGGATCGAGTTCGGCGAGATCGAATTCATGCGCGGCCAATTGCGCCAGCGCTTCGGGAGCGATGGAAACGACGGCGTTCTCCCGGGTCAGGGACCAGGCCGGCTTGCTGTCCACACCCGCCGGATTGACGACGCGACATCCGGTCGGCGTATTGCACCGCGTGATCCGGTCGCTGCCGAGCAAGGCTCTCGATCGGCGTGCGGGCCGCAGCGCAATTCCAGTGGAATGCTCTTTGGCCGGGAATGTCTGCGAGACGGGATCGCGGGCGGAGTCTATGACACTCCGCGCCGCGGTGGGCCTCCAGGGGCCTGCGCTTTCAGGAATTATGTCCAGGACATATCGAGCTGTCCGTTCTCGATTGACGCCCTGGGAATTGCCGCTTTCCCGAGCATCGTCCGCATTTTCCATTGCCTGGCCTCAGCCGCTTGTCTGCCGCCTGAAATCCCCCTTAGCCCGACCCGGATCCAACGTAACGCACATGCTGCGGATAGTGAATAACATCCGTACGCAAACAAAAAATTTTGTTCGGGATAAAAGCCCCTCGGGGCGAGGAACCCAGGCCTTTAGGTCGCGACTACGGGTCAACAGGTCCCTTTGGACCCTTCGGCGCATTGGCTGACGGAGCATCAAACGAAAAACCCGCCTGCTCGGCGGGTCACTGGCGCAAATCAGCACCATGCACGAATATATACCTTAGCTGAGATCACCGTGTCAAGAAAAAATTCCTATCGCGAAAAGCTGCCGACGCAAAAGCCGCGACACAGCCAGCAATGCAGAGCTACCAGATTGGCTACCGGTCATTGCAGATCGTCGCGACGATTCTCATACAAATCCCATGCAAGTTCGACAAACCCCAGAAGAACGTCCTCCTCGCTCCATCCGGCAGCGACGGCCGCCTGGACGATCTCGCGGACGAGAGGCAGCAATTGGCGTTGGCATTCTGCCGACGTGTCGGCAACTACGTCATCGCCGGGAGGTTCATCGAAGTTGAATTTCATCGTTAGGCGCCCCCCTCGCCATCAATCAAAGTGTTCATATCATTAAGTTCATTCATCCTGATATACAATAGAGGTCGCACCAAAGCATAAGAGGCTTCGGAGGCTCTGAGCAGAACAGGATGATGCCAGGCTCTATGCTTCCGCTAGGTCAGGTTTGTCCTTCTGAACAGGGTCCGTTGGGAAGCTTCTACCCATCAATCTCTGCGGCTGGTCGAAACCTTCGGCCAGGGCCGCATGCCACCATCCGGCGAATGCGCGGCAGGACCGGCCGCATTGCCTTCTGCAACCGCTCGCTGGATAGTCTCGGCATGTTGGCGACCCTGGCGACTCACTGGCCGCAAATTCTGGCGATCATCTCCGTGGTGATGGCGACGGTCGGCATCGTCCATGCCGTCATGACCAAGGAAGATGTGCGCGCCGCCACCGGCTGGGTCGGCGTGATGGTGCTGTCCCCGATCCTCGGCGTGCTGATCTACGCCGTCGCCGGCATCAATCGCATCCGCCGTGCCACGATCACCGCCCAGCGCCCGTTTGCCGACGGCGTGGTGTCCGCCAAGCATGAGCGCGACGTCGCTGTCGAAGAGGCCCTGATCGTCGAGCGATACGGGCAACGGTTCACGGGCTTGCGGACACTCGGCGACAGGGTGGCGCGGCGCGCGCTCAACCCTGGAAACGCAATCGATGTGCTGGAGACCGGCGACGAGGCCTATGCCGCCATGTGCGCGGCGATCGACGGCGCCGAGCGCAGCGTCCTGCTCGAGACCTATATTTTCGACAATGACGCCGTCGGCCTGCTCTTCGTCGAGGCGCTGGCCGGCGCCGTCCGGCGCGGCGTCACCGTCCGCGTGCTGATCGATGCCGTCGGCGCCCGCTACTCGGTGCCGAGCATCCTGGGGCATTTGCGCGAGGCCAACATCCCCGCCGACCTCTTCAACGGCAACATCGTCATGGGCCTGCGCCTGCCCTACGCCAATCTGAGGACCCACCGGAAGATCCTGGTGGTGGACGGCATCGCCGCCTTCACCGGCGGCATGAACATCCGAAAAGGCTTCTCCGCCGAATTCGCCGGCTCCAACAGCGCCAGGGACACACATTTCCGGGTGACCGGCCCGATCGTCGCCGACCTCTTTTCGGTCGCCGCCGAAGACTGGCGCTTCGCCACCAACGAGGCGCTGAAGGGCGACGCCTGGCGCATTGCCCCGCTGTCGCCATCGCCAGGCGCACCGATGATGGTGCGGGCAGTCGCTTCCGGCCCGGATGCCAGCAACGAGACCAACCACAAGCTGCTGATCGGTGCGTTCTCGGTCGCCCGCAAGTCCATACGCGTGATGTCGCCCTATTTCCTGCCGGATCGGGAACTGATCAGCGCCCTGATCACCGCCGGCAGGCGCGGGGTCGAGATAGACATCGTGGTGCCGGCGGTGAACAATCTCTTCCTCGTCGACCGCGCGATGATGGCGCAGTTCGATCAGGTGCTCAAACACTATTGCCGTGTCTGGCGAACCGAGGGACCATTCGACCATTCGAAGCTGCTTTCGATCGACGGCGTGTGGGCCTATGTCGGATCTTCCAATCTTGACGCCCGATCGCTGCGGCTCAATTTCGAGATCGACTTGGAGGTGCTCGATGCCGGCTTTGCCAGCGAGATCGAGGCGCGGATCGGGTCGGCGATTGCCTCCGCCGTGCCGGTAACGCTGGAAGCCTTGCGAGCCCGGCCGTTCCTTATCAGGCTGTTCGACCGGGCATTGTGGCTCGGTTCACCCTATCTCTAAGGCGGAGGTGCGCTTGAGGAACTCGTCTGTCATGGAACATACGCCGAAATTGCCTATTTTGACTGTATCCGGCTTCTGAATTGAAGCCAGCGAGAACGAGCAGCACAGATGCACAGAATTGGACGCAGCCTCCCGGCAAGCATGCTTCTGTCCCTTCGTGACCGCCGGATGCAGAAAGCTAACGCCGCCGCACTCAAGACGACAGCCACCACCGGCACGCTGGTTGCCTCCTACAATGTCCACAAATGCATCGGCGTCGACAGGAAGTTCGATCCGGACCGGACCATCCGCGTCATCCGCGAAATCGATCCGGATGTCATTGCCCTGCAGGAAGCCGACAACCGCTTCGGCGACCGTGATGGTCTTCTCGACCTGCCGCGGCTCGAACGGGAAACCGGACTGGTTCCGGTGCCGATTTCCGCCACCGGCAAGGGCCATGGCTGGCATGGCAACGTCTTGCTGTTCAAGAAGGGCGTCGTTCGCGACGTGCACCAGATCAAGCTTCCGGGGCTGGAGCCGCGCGGCGCGGTGGTGGCGGAGATCGACCTCGATGGAAGCCGGACGCTGCGCATCATCGCCGCCCATCTTGGCCTGCTGCGCCGCTCGCGCTCCCAGCAGGCGCGCGTCGTGCTCGACCTGATGAACAGCCCGGACGAAAGACCGACCCTGCTGCTCGGCGACCTCAACGAATGGCGGCTTGGCAACCGCTCCGCTCTCAACACGCTGCATGCGACGTTCGGCCCGCAGCCGCCGGCGGTCCCCACCTTCCCGTCGAACCTGCCGCTGCTGGCGCTCGACCGGATCATGGCCAACCGGCATGGCATGATTGCCGCCATCGACGCGCATGACACGCCGCTTTCACGCGTTGCCTCCGACCACCTGCCGCTGACAGCTTTCGTGCGACTGGAGCGGGTGGACGATAACGCCTTGATGTCTCCCGCGTCGCAAAGAGTGTAAAATTAGTCGGAACGCCCAGTTCTTCCGCGAGTTACCATGTCTTGAACGTGTAGGAGGACGAGATGAAGAAGTTGATTCTGGCTTCCCTGTTGGCATTGGCCGCGACAGCGGCGATCACTGCGCCGACGCGAGCGGCAAGCGTGACCATCCAGTCCGACGACGACGACAGATATCTGCCGGATGACGATTCCGACAGTGGGATCGTTATTCGCCGTCACCACCGGGATCGCTATTCCGACAATCAGTATGATGGCGACCGGAACGTTCAGTATGACGATGGCGGATACCGGTACGGCGAATATCGCCGCCACCACAGGCATCATCGCTGCCATATCGAACTGGTCAAGCACTGGCGCCACCACCACAGGGTGATCGAAGAGGTCCGCGTCTGCGGCTGATCCCGATCGTACCAACCGGCCGGCCAAAGCCGGTCGGTTTGGTCGCGTATGGTGGCGAGAGATGCCGCCATCGACCAGTTGGAAACGCTACTGCAGACGACTGACGCGCGGCGCGGTTCGCGCAGCTGGATTACCTGGCTGATCTTGTCGCGATTGCGCTTGGCACGGTAACTCACTCTCCACCATCCTCGTCAAGCCGCAGATCACCGGCGCGCTTCCCAGGGCATGGCAATCGGCTAGCCGATCCCACCATGGACCGGTCGTTGCCCGACCCGTGTTCGGGTTGGGCTTGCTCTTCGCATTTGGTGCCTCTGGACACAGCCGTGGAAGGCTGAAAAATGTGGAGCGCAACTCGGCTTTTGGAGTTGAACCGGAACACCAGGAGGATGGCGCTGAAATTGGAAGATATTGCCGGCCATCCGGCGTTGCATCGCTACGTTCAGGAACAGTCCCTGGCGCTGATCCGAATCTATGAGGAGAGCCCTCGCCTGGCTTCCATTTTCGCCACGCAGCAGCGTTGGCTGATGGGTCATGTCGGCCTCGCCATGCATTTCAGGCGCGATCCGCACGACCGCCGCAAGGAACTGACGGTATCGCGGTTCATCGAGTTCGTGCACCAGCATGCGGTCGCCAGCCGCAACACGGCGGACGCCTTCATCAAGGAGATGCTGCACTACCACATCGCCGAGTATGTGTCGGGTGGCGACGGCCGTACGCACCCTTTGCAGCCGACGGCGGCAACCGTGCAGACCTTTACCGGCTGGGTCCTTGCCCATCTGCGGACGCTGGATCGCCTCGACGGCGCTGACCGCTTGACCAGGTTCCTCGAACACCCCGAGATGGTTGCCGGGCTGCAGCCTCTGGTGGCGGACGGCCTGCTTGCCTCCAAGCCGGTGCGCGAACCCAACCAGACCTTTTCCCTGTTCATCTGGCTCAACAATGGCGGCATCGTCATGGACTGGCTGATGTCGGGCATCGACCCCGATCACGCCGGCCTGGACCAGATTCCGACCAGCGTGGTTTCGATCGGAGATTTCGCCAAATGGCTCAAGCTCTCGCGGACCCATCTGGCCCGCAAGCTGCGCGCTGCCGAGAATCTCGGCAGCATCGGCTGGCTCGGCCAGCGCGGCCATTCGGTGATGTGGGTGTCGAATACATTCTACCAGGAATACATGACAGTCCAGGCGGCCAAACTGGCCATCGTCGACACCGCTTTCAATGCCTGTTTTCCGCCGGCTGGAAGCTGATCGGTGCGGCATCCCCGTAACGGGGATGCCTTTCAATGCGGGCGATCAAAATCCCGAAGTTCTCAGTCGATGTCGAACGACACGCCCTGGGCGAGCGGCAGCGCCTTGGAATAGTTCACCGTGTTGGTGGCGCGCCGCATATAGGCCTTCCATGCGTCGGAGCCGCTCTCGCGGCCGCCGCCGGTTTCCTTTTCGCCGCCAAAGGCACCGCCGATCTCAGCGCCCGAGGTACCGATGTTGACATTGGCAATGCCGCAATCCGATCCGTCGACACCCAGGAAACGCTCGGATTCCTGCAGGTCGCGGGTGAAGATCGACGACGACAGGCCTGCGCCCACGGCATTGTGCTCGTCGAGCACGGCGTCGAAATCCGAATATTTCATCACATAGAGGATCGGCGCGAAGGTCTCTTCCGTGACAGGGGCCACCTGCTTGGGCATCTCGACCAGCGCCGGGTGCACGTAATAGGCATCCGGGTGCCCGTTCTCGACCCGTGCGCCGCCGGTCACCTTGCCACCATGGGCGGCGGCTTCCTTCAGCGCCTTCTGCATGGCCTCGTATGCCGCCTTGTCGATCAGTGGCCCGACCAGCGAGGAGGTCTCCAGCGGATTGCCGACAGACACACTCTCGTAAGCCTTCTTGAGGCGCGGAACCAGGGCGTCGTAGACGCTGTCATGCACGAACAGGCGCCGCAGCGTCGTGCAGCGCTGGCCGGCCGTGCCCATCGCTCCAAAGGCAATCGCGCGCAGCGCCATGTCGAGATCGGCGCTCGGGCAGACGATGCCGGCATTGTTGCCACCGAGTTCGAGCACTGCGCGGGCAAAGCGCTTGGCCAGCCGCGGGCCGACGTCGCGGCCCATGCGGGTCGAGCCGGTCGCCGAAACCAACGGCACTTTGGGGTGATCGACCAGGATCTCGCCGACGGCGCGGTCGCCGATCAGCACCGGCGCCAGGCCATCAGGTGCGTCCGCGCCGAAGCGCTTGACCGCACGCTTGAAGATGGCCTCGCAGGCAAGTGCGGTCAGCGGCGTCTTTTCCGACGGCTTCCACACCACCGCGTCGCCGCAGACCAGCGCCAGGGCGGCATTCCAGGACCACACAGCGACCGGGAAATTGAAGGCGGAAATGACGCCGACGACGCCGAGCGGATGCCAGGTTTCCATCATCCGATGGCCCGGGCGCTCGGTGGCGATGGTCAGGCCGTACAATTGCCGGGAGAGGCCTACGGCGAAATCGCAGATGTCGATCATCTCCTGCACTTCGCCGAGCCCCTCGGACGGGATCTTGCCGACCTCGATCGATACCAGCCGGCCAAGCTCGGCCTTGTGCGCGCGCAGTTCCTCGCCGAGCAGCCGCACCAGTTCGCCACGCCGCGGGCCCGGCACCATGCGCCAGGCCTGGAAGGCCTTGTGCGCGGCATCGATCACCTTGGCCGCGTCAGCCGGCGAGATCGTCTTCAGCGCCGCGATCTGCTCGCCCGTCACCGGGCTGCGCACGATCAGGTCGCCGCCGACGAGCGCCTCCTTGGTCACGCCCAGTTTCGCCAGCAGTTCGGTCGTTTCCTTGCCTATCGTCATTCTTGTCCCTTTCAGATCCCGTCGCCATCATATGGCGCTGGGTTAAGCCTTCGCCGTGTCGCCCGTGTGCCGAAAGGCACTTCAGGCGCAGTCATGGCGTGGCATTACTCGTTTCAGGGGAAAATCGCCACCCCGGCATGGTCCAAGCCCAAACTACACGATTGAGCCAGATGGGGAGGTGACGCTCAGTTTGCCTTTTTCGCCGGCGGGCGCACCGCACCGTCCTTGATCAACCGGTCGATATGCATGCGGATATGGGCAGCCTCTGCCGCCGTGTTCGCAAGCGCTATGGCGCGGTCGAAGGCGACGCGCGCCTCGTCGCCCCGGTCGAGCTGCATCAAGAGGCCCCCCTTGAGCCCGAAAAAGTGGAAATAGCCGGAAAGCCGTTCTTCCAGCGGCTCGATCATGGCCAGCGCCTCCCCCGGTCCACGCACCTTCGAGACCGCGACGGCCCGGTTGAGCGTGACCACCGGCGACGGCTGCATCTGCTCCAGCAAGCGGTAGAGCAGGTCGATCTCGTTCCAGTCGGTATCCTCGGCCTTTTCGGCCCGCGCATGCAGCGCGGCAATCGCCGCCTGCACTTGGTAAGGGCCGGGCTTGCGATGGCGCAGCGCCTTGTCCACCAGTGCCAGCCCCTCATCGATCATCTTGCGGCTCCACAGGCTGCGATCCTGGTCTTCGAGCAGCACGATCTCGCCGCTCTCGTCGAAACGGGCCGGTGCGCGCGCATGCTGCAGAAGCAACAGCGCCGTCAGCCCCATGATCTCCGGCTCGGTCTGGAACAGCCGCAGCAACAGCCGTGCCAGCCGGATCGCTTCCTCGCACAGCGGCGCGCGCGCCGGCGCCTCGCCGCTGTTGGTCGAATAGCCCTCGTTGAAGACCAGGTAGACCATGGCGGCGACGGCGGCGAGCCGTTCCGAGCGCTCGACCGCGCCAGGCGTCTCGAACGGCACGCCGGCGTCCGCAATGCGCGCCTTGGCGCGAGTGATGCGCTGCTCCATGGCGCTTTCGCCAACCAGGAAGGCGCGCGCGATCTGCTTGACGGTGAGACCGGAGACGATGCGCAGCGCCACCGCGATCTGCTGTGTTGCCGGAAGATCGGGATGGCAGCAGATGAACAGCAGCCGCAATATGTCGTCGCGGTAGTGCGCCCCGTCCAGCCGCTCGGCGATATCGCTCTCGGCGTCTTCCAGATCGGAAACCTGGTCTTCCTCCGGCATCGGCGCCTGCTTGGCGCGCTTGCGCACCGCATCGATGCCGCTGTTGCGGCCGACAAAGATCAGCCAGGCCGCCGGGTCGCGCGGCGGCCCGTTCTGCGGCCAGTTCTTCAACGCCCTGAGGCACGCGTCCTGGAAAGCTTCCTCCGCCGTATCGAGATCGCGGAAATAACGCAGCAGCGCGCCCATCGCCTGCGGGCGGGCGGCGCTGATCGCGGAGCTGATCCAGGCCATTTCGGTCATGCGGAAACCGTTGTTGGGTTGAAGACCGAAACCGGCCGGATTTCATAGGAGCCGCCGCTCGGGTTGACCTCGGAAAGCTCGCGGGCGAACTCCACCGCCTCGTCGAGATCGGCGCATTCGAGCGTGTAGAAGCCGAGAAACTGTTCCTTGGTCTCGGCGAACGGCCCGTCGATGACGACCGATTCGCCTTTGACCTTCCTCAACGTCGTCGCGGCCGTGGTCGGCAGAAGCCGTGCCACCGGGCCGAGCCGACCAGCCTTGGCGTACTTGTCCTGAACGTCGAGGAGATTGGCCATGACCTCGTCGTCCTGTGCCTTGCTCCAGGAGCAGACGACATCTTCGGAGGCATAGCAGAGGATTGCGTAGAGCATGGCTGGTCCTTTTCTCTGTCAAAGGACGAAACAGTAAGACCGATCCCGACATGACGTCGATAAAAAAATCCAGATGTGACGGATTTGGCCCCCGTCGGCCGCGTCGGTCAGCTTTCTCCCAGTTTCAGCCATCGCAGCACGAGAGCTTCCTCGTCATCGAGACCGGCAATCGCCCGTTTGCGCTTGTTGGCCTGCGCCATTTCATCCAGCAACCGTCCCTCGGACCACGCTTCGAAGACCCGCGGATGGATATAGCATTTGCGGCAGACGGCACGCGTATTACCCAGCCGTTCGGCAACCTTGTCGATGACGCTGTTCATCGCCCTGTTTCGCTGCGTCTGGCTTTGCGGCAGTTCCGTTTGCGCAAACAGTGACGCGGCGTGAATGGTGCCGCCCCAGGTGCGGAAATGCTTCGAACTGAAGGCGTCACCGACCGCCTCACGGATATAGCGGTTGACGTCCTCGGAGCGGACCGGCCGCCTGTCGCCGTCCTCATCGAGATACTGGAACAGCTTCTGGCCTGGCAGGTCCTGCGCGCCACGCACAATCCTGGCGATGCGGCGGTCGGCCAGCTTCAGCTTCCACTCCTTGCCCGACTTGCCCTTGAAGGCAAAGCGCAGGCTTGAACCGACAATATCGACATGCCGGTCGCGCAACGTGGTCAGCCCGAAGCTCTTGTTGTCGCGGGCGTAGGCGGCATTGCCGACGCGGATCATCGTGTTGTCGAGCAGCCAGACAACCGCGGCGACGACCCGCTCGAACGGCAAGCCACGACGGCGCAGATCGCTATCGACCCTGTGCCGCAGGTCCGGCAGGCTCTCGGCGAATGCGACAAGGCTCGAATATTTGGCACCATCGCGCTCTTCGGCCCATTGCGGATGATAACGATATTGCTTGCGTCCCCGCTGGTCCCTGCCGGTTGCCTGGATATGGCCGTCCGCGTCGGGCGAAATCCACACATCCGTCCAGGCCGGCGGAATGACGATCGCCTCGATGCGGGCCTTGGTGGCGTCCGAAACCGTCCGTCCGTCCGGTCCCTTGTAGGAAAACCCCTTGCCTGTCTTCAGCCGCCGGATACCAGGCTCGGCATCGCTGACATAACTAAGCGACGCATGATCGGCCGAGCTTTGTGCCCCGTTTTTGAACACGCCATCTGGCGATACAGCGTCCTCGCCAGCCAGTCGGCCGGGCGACATTCCGGATTTCTGCAACATGTCGGCTCCACGCGAATTCCGTAGATAAGCCACTGGCCGACCGCTGGTTCCACGCGCCGTCCGAAAACGGTGTCGAGCCTGCCTTCAGGCTTTCTCGAGCACAACCGGAATGACATCGACAGCCTGCTCGCCGACCTGTCCCCCCGTGGTCTTGAGCACGCCGACGATCGGCGCCACGTCCGAATAGTCGCGGCCGTAGCCGACGGTGATATGGTCGTTGCTGGCCCGCATGCCGTTGGTCGGATCGAATTCCTGCCAGCCTGCGTCGCGCCCGCACCAGACCTTGACCCAGGCATGCATGGCATCGGCGCCTTCCAGCCGGGGCTTGCCCTTCGGCGGGATGGTGCGCAGGAAGCCGCTGACATAGCCAGCGGGAATGCCGAGCCCGCGCAGGCCGGCGATCATGATATGCGAAAAGTCCTGGCAGACACCGCGCTTCAGCCTGAAGGCATCGCTGGCCCGGGTCCGCACCGTCGTCGCCTCGCCGTCATAGGTGAAATCACGATGAATGCGATGGCACAGGTTCATGGCCGTGCTGGCGGCGGAACCGGCGATGCTGCTGCGTGCGTAGGCAGTGATCGCATCGTCGATGCCGGCATGGGTGCTGGCCGTCAGGAAATGGTGCGGTGCATCAGGTGCCAGAGACCGCACCGCGGCGAGTTCCTGCCTGAGCCGGGCGATATCGGGCGACACGTCGAGCCCGGGCTCGGGCCGAGACACCGACACGCGGGCGCTCATCCTGATGTCGAGCGCATCATGCGCATCGCGAAAGGCGATCGAGGTGACGTTGTTGCCGAAGAAATCGGAAAAGTCGGAACGCTCGTTGGGCGCCGGCGCAAAGGACAGTGATGCGGCGATGACGCGCTGCACGCCTGATATCGTCGACGGCAGCACGCGCACCTGATGACGACCGCCGCCGGCAGCGGAAGCGTAATCATAGTGGAGATGAAGCCTGATATCGTAGAGCATGATTTATCCGAAATAGGCTTTGGCGAGGCTGTTGTAGAGGCCGCCGATTTCGTGGGCGAGCTCGTCCAGCGCCTTTGCCGTCATATCCGAAGGCTCCTTGATGGCGATCTGGGTGTTGAGCTGCAGGATTTCCTTCGCCGCCGGCGACATTTGCCCCTCCCCGCCGAGCGACGGCAACAGGCCGATTTCGGCCTTCAGCCTTTCGAGCTGGAACAGGATGGAGCGCGGGTTAAGCGGATCGAGCGCCAGCAGGTCGATCACCGTGCGCCGGCCGGCCTGCACCGGATATTGGCGGCGATGGGTCATCACGCTGTCGCCGATCTCCAGCATCATGTCTAGCGCGCCGTCCGGCGCCTTGGCGCTGGTCAGCCGCGACAGCGTGCGGGAGATCTGGATGCCGCGCTCCAGCCGGCGGCCGATCTCGAGGAAACGCCAGCCGGCGAAGCGGTACATGTTCTCGTGCAGCAGGCCGGAAAAGCCGGCGAGCTTACGCAGGATGACTGTCATCGCCCGGGTCGCGTCGTCGCCGGGCGCGACCGTCGTTGCGAACTGATGGATGGTTTTCGACAGGTCCTTCAGCGCCAGCCAGCCGTCGGGCGAGAAGCGGTCGCGGATTTGCCCGGCGCTGTAGACCGCGCTATCCAGCGTGCCGATCAGCCCTGACGGGATCGCCGTCTCGACGTCGATGCCGAAAGGTTCGAGATAATCCCTGATGTCGGCGAGCAGCGGCATGTCCGGGTCGGACGTTTCGGCGAGCCGCACATGGTAGGCGCGCAGGATGCGCACCGTGTCTTCCGAGCGCTCGATATAGCGGCCGAGCCAGGTCAGGTTCTCCGCCGCGCGACTGGGCAGGCTGCCGGGCCTGGTGCGGCTGAAACTGTCGCCTTCCTGCGGCAGCAGCGTCTCGCGCTCCACCGGTTTGTCGCTGACAACCCAGACATCCGCTGCCTGGCCGCCACGCTGCATGGCGATCGCCGTCGGGTCGAGCGACAGGCCGATGCGGGCAAAACCGCCCGGCATCACCGTCCAGCCCTCCGGCGTTCGCGCCAGGTAGACGCGCAGGCTCGCTGGCCGCGGCTCCAGCCACCCGCCGACATAGACCGGCGTCGTCGAAAGCGTCACCGCTTCCTGGCCGACGAAATCGCCGCCATCGCGTTCGATGCGCGCCACCAGCTCCGCCCGCTCTCCGGCCGACAGCGCCGAGCCGAGCTTCGTTGAATCGTCATCCTCGAAGGCAAGTCTCGTCGACAGCGCCGGCCCGATCACCATGCGATCGATGTTGGCCAGCACATGCGCGCGTTCGGTTGCTTGCCCGCACCACCATGTCGCGACGCTTGGCAGCAGCAATTCCTCGCCCCGCAAAGCCCGTGAAATCTTGGGCAGGAAGGCTAGCAGCGCACGCGTCTCCATCAGGCCGGAGCCAAGCGCATTGACGGTAGCAACCGCGCCCTGGCGGATCGCCTCGACCAGGCCCGGCGTGCCGATCTGCGAATCCGGGCGCAGTTCGAGCGGGTCGGCGAAGGCGGCATCGAGCCGCCGCCACAACACGCTGATCGGCATCAGGCCGGAAACCGTGCGCACCATGAGCCGGCCGCCTGAAACGGTCAAATCCTCGCCTTCGAGCAGCATGATGCCAAGGTAGCGGGCGATGTAGGCGTGTTCGTAATAGGTTTCGTTGAGCGGCCCCGGCGTGAGGATGGCGACGCGGCCGTCGGTCTCCTTGGCCATGCCGATCAGCGCGTCGCGAAAACGGCGGAAAAAGCCGGCAAGACGGTGCACATGCATCTCGCCATAGATGTCGGACAGCGCGCGTGTGGTGGCGACGCGGTTTTCCAGTGCGAAACCGGCGCCGGACGGCGCCTGCGTGCGATCGCCAAGCACCCACCACTGGCCGTCAGGTCCACGGCCGAGCTCGAAGGCGCAGAAATGCAGGAAGTGGCCGCCGGCCGGCTTGGTGCCGACGACAGGCCGCAAATATTCGGGGCTGGCGGCGATCAATCCCGCCGGCAGGATGCCTTTTTCGACCAGCCGGTTCGGCCCGTATATATCGGCGATGGTTTCCTCGAACAGTTCGGCGCGCTGCACGAGGCCGGCGCTGATCGCCGCCCACTCGCTCTCTTCGATGAGAACCGGGACATGCGCCAGCGGCCATTCGCGTTCATTGGCGCCGGCCTTGTCATAGACGCGGTAATAAACGCCGGCATCGCGCAGATACTGGTCGGCGCGGGCAAAGCGCTGGCCGAGCTTTTCAGCACCGAGTTCCTCGAGCGCCTCGACAAAATGCTTCCAGGCCGGGCGAGGATTGCCCGATGCGTCGACCATCTCGTCGACGACGCCGTCGATAGGCTGGTAGTGCTCCAGCAGTCTGTGGGTCTGCGGCTTGCCGCGTCCCCTCTTGTGATTCCCCTTTGCCATTGCTGATCAGAGTCTTGCCGGCCGCCGAAGGTCAAGGGTCATCGGGAAATCTTCCGCCGGTTGTTCTTCACGGATCACATAGGCGGATGGCGTATGACCACGCGGTTCGAAGCGGGCGAGCCGCCGAGCTTCCGCCTCGTTGCCATTGACCGGAAAGGTGTCGTAATTGCGCCCGCCGGGATGGGCGACATGGTAGACGCAGCCGCCGACCGCACGGCCCGACCATCGGTCATAGATGTCGAAGACCAGCGGCGTGTTGACCGGCAGCGCCGGATGCAGGCCCGATGCCGGCTGCCAGGCCTTGAAGCGCACGCCTGCCACCGCCACTTCGCGATTGTCAGTGACCTTCATCGGCACGATGCGGCCGTTGCAGACGACTGCGTGGCGCTCCGGGTTCAGCCCTTCGGTCTTGACCTGCAGCCGTTCGACCGAGGAATCGACGAAGCGCACGGTGCCGCCGATCGCGCCTTGCTCGCCCATGACATGCCACGGTTCCAGCGCCTGGCGCAGTTCCAGCTTGATGCCGGCATGCTGAACCTCGCCGCAGAACGGAAAGCGGAATTCGAGCTGGGCGTCGAACCATTCGGGACGGAACTCAAAACCGTTGAGCTTGAGGTCGTCGAGCACGTCGAGGAAATCGGCCCAGACATGATGCGGCAGCATGAAACGATCGTGCAGAGAAGTGCCCCATCGCACGAAGCGGCCGTCGAGCGGGTTCTTCCACGCACGTGCGATGATGGCGCGCACCAAAAGTTGCTGCGCCAGCGACATGCGTGCATTGGGCGGCATCTCGAAGCCGCGGAATTCGACCAGCCCCAGCCGGCCGGTCGGTCCGTCGGGCGAGAACAGCTTGTCGATGCAGATTTCCGAACGATGCGTATTCCCGGTGACGTCGGTCAACAAATTGCGGAACAGCCGGTCGACCAGCCATGGCAAGGGTGCGTTGCCCTGGTCTGGATGCGGCACCTGCGCCATAGCGATCTCAAGCTCGTAGAGCGAGTCGTGACGTGCTTCGTCGAAGCGTGGCGCCTGGCTGGTCGGCCCGATGAACAGGCCGGAGAACAGGTAGGACAGCGACGGATGGCGCTGCCATTGCAGCACCAGGCTCTTCAGCAGGTCCGGCCTTCGCAGGAACGGGCTGTCATTGGGTGTCGCACCGCCGACCACGACATGGTTGCCGCCGCCGGTACCGGTGTGGCGGCCATCGATCATGAACTTGTCTGCGCCAAGCCGTGTCTGCCGCGCCTCCTCGTAGATCGCCGTCGTCGTCGCCACGCAATCCTGCCAGTTGGATGCAGGATGGATGTTGACCTCGATGACGCCTGGGTCAGGCGCGACGCGGATGACGTTGAGGCGCGGATCGTGCGGCGGGCCATAGCCTTCGATGTGCACGGGAAGGCCTATCGCCTTCGCCGCGTTCTCGGCCGCCGCGACCAGTTCGAGATAGTCTTCCAGCGCCTCGACCGGCGGCATGAACACGCAAAGCCGCCCATCGCGCGGTTCGACCGAAAGTGCGGTGCGCACCGCGCCGCCGATCTCGGTGATCTCCTGCTCGACCCGCTCCTGCTGGCCGGTCGCAGCGGTGAACGATGCCGCCTGCTGGCGGCGCGCCATCTCGTCGGCGCCTTCCAGTTCGGCTGGAGCCGGTCCGGCCAGTATGGCTTCACGCGCGGGCAGCGGGCCGCGTGGCAGTGACGGATCGACCGGCACTATATAAGGGAATTGCTCCGGCGGCACATAGGGCAACGTGCCGAGCGGCAGCCGGTAGCCGACCGGTGAATCGCCTGGCACCAGGAACAGCCGGCCACGCCGCGTCTTCCATTTTTCCGAACGCCAGCGCGGATCCGATGCCTGGCTGTTCCAGCGCTGGACGGGGAGCACATAGCCGGACGGTTTGGTCAGCCCGCGCTCGAACACTTTCGCCATGCGGCTGCGTTCTTCCGGATCCTCCAGCCTGGAGTTGGACGGATCGACATTGTCGGGCAGCTTGCCTTCCTTGAGCAGCCATTCGGCCGGATCCTCATAGGCTTCGCTGACCATGGCTTTGTCGATGCCGAGCTCGCCGGCAATCGCGGTGAGCAGGCTTTCGGCCTGCTTCGGGCCGATATCGGCCTCGCTCTTTTCGCGTGCGATCAGCGACGGATCGCTCCACACCGGCTGGCCGTCGGCACGCCAGTAGAGCGAAAAGGTCCAGCGCGGCAGGCTTTCGCCCGGGTACCATTTGCCCTGGCCGTAATGGAGAAAGCCGCCCGGCGCAAAGCGCTCGCGCAGTTTACGGATCAGTTCGTCCGCCTTTTCGCGCTTGGTGGGACCGACGGCGGCGGTGTTCCATTCGGCCGACTCGAAATCGTCGATCGACACGAAAGTCGGCTCGCCGCCCATCGTCAGCCGCACGTCGCCGGCGGCAAGTGCTTTATCGACCTTGTTGCCCAGAGCGTCGAGCGCCTGCCAGCTTTCGTCCGAAAATGGCTTGGTGATGCGCGGATGTTCGGCGATGCGGTCGACCCGCATCTCGAAGCCGAATTCGACATTGGCGAAGCTCGCCATGCCGGAAATCGGGGCCGCGTTGCGGAAATGCGGCGTGGCGGCCAGCGGCACATGGCTCTCGCCGGTGAGCAGGCCCGAGGTCGGATCGAAGCCGATCCAGCCGGCGCCGGGAAGATAGACCTCGCACCACGCATGCAGATCGGTGAAGTCGACGGCGGTTCCGGCTGGACCGTCCAGCGCCACCAGATCGGGCTTCAACTGGACCAGATAGCCGGAAACGAAGCGCGCCGCGATGCCGAGATTGCGCAGGATCTGCACCAGCAGCCAGCTCGAATCCCGGCACGATCCCTTTTTCGCGGCCAAGGTCTCTTCCGGCGAGAACACACCGGTTTCCATGCGCACGATATAGGCGATCTCGCGCTGCAGCCGCGCGTTGAGATCGACCAGGAAATTGACGGTGTTGGCAGCGCTGCGATCGATGGTCTTCAGCAGCGCCGACAGCAGCGGTCCCGCCGGCTCCGGAGTGCGATAGATGGCGAGATCGTCGCGTATCTCTTCCGGATACTCGAACGGAAACGCCTCGGCCGACGGCTCGACGAAGAAATCGAACGGATTGTAGACCGTCATGTCGGCGACGAGGTCAACCTCGATCTTCAACTCCGTCACTGGCTCCGGAAAGACGAAGCGGGCGAGGAAATTGCCGTAAGGATCCTGCTGCAGATTGACGAAGTGGTTCGCCGGCTCGACCTTGAGCGAATGGCTCAGCACCTTGGTACGGGAATGCGGCGCCGGCTGCAGCCGGATGATCTGGGGCCCGAGAACCACCGGCCGGTCGTATTTGTAATGGGTCAGGTGGTAGACGGCTGCCAGAATTGCCATGGGGCCCCGGAATTCAGCGTTTCAAACGATTTCGCTGAACCCTGACACATCTGGCGACCATTCTCCAAGCAGAGATGTTGCGGTGCACCTAATTTAAGCAACGGTTACCGGCTCAGAAAAATGCCTGCAACCCCGTCTGCGCCCTTCCCAGGATCAGCGCATGCACGTCATGCGTGCCTTCATAGGTGTTGACCGTCTCCAGGTTCTGCGCGTGGCGCATGACGTGGTAGCCGATCTGGATGCCGTTGCCGCCATGCATGTCGCGGGCCTGGCGGGCGATGTCCAGCGCCTTGCCGCAATTGTTGCGCTTGACGATCGAGATCATTTCCGGCGCCATCTTGCCTTCATCCAGCAGCCGCCCGACGCGCAAGGACGCCTGCAATCCCAACGCAATTTCGGTCTGCATGTCGGCAAGCTTCTTCTGGTAGAGCTGCGTCCCGGCCAGCGGCTTGCCGAACTGCTTGCGGTCGAGACCGTATTGGCGGGCGCGGTGCCAGCAATCCTCGGCGGCGCCCATCGAGCCCCAGGAAATGCCAAAGCGAGCCCGGTTGAGGCATCCGAACGGTCCGCCAAGGCCCTTTGCGTTGGGCAGCAGCGCGTCCTCGCCGACCTCGACGCCTTCCATCACCACTTCGCCGGTGATCGACGCCCGCAGCGACAGCTTGCCGCCGATCTTCGGCGCCGAAAGCCCTTTCATGCCCTTTTCCAGCACGAAGCCACGGATCTCGTCCTTGCCGTTCTCCCCCTTCAGCTTCGCCCAGACGACGAACACATCGGCGACGGGCGCGTTGGAAATCCACATCTTCGAACCGGACAGCTTGTAGCCGTTGGCGGTCTTCTCAGCGCGCGTCTTCATACCGCCCGGGTCGGAGCCTGCATCCGGCTCGGTCAGGCCGAAACAGCCGATCCACTCGCCGCTGGCGAGCTTGGGCAGGTACTTCTTGCGCTGTTCGTCCGAGCCATAGGCATAGATCGGATACATCACCAGCGACGACTGCACTGACATCATCGACCGATAGCCGGAATCGACGCGCTCTACTTCGCGTGCGACCAGCCCATAGGTGACGTAGTTCGCGCCAAGCCCGCCGAATTCTTCAGGGATGTTGATGCCGAGCAGGCCGGCCTCGCCCATTTCACGGAAGATCGCGGTGTCGAAGGTCTCGTTGAGGTAGGCGTCCTCGATCCGCGGCGCCAGTCTGTCGGCGGCGAAGGCGGCCGCCCCGTCGCGCACCATGCGCTCGTCTTCCGAAAGCTGGCCCTCGATCAGGAACGGGTCTTCCCAGACGAATGCGTTCTTGTCGGCGGCCATGACGTTCTCCCAAACCAATGCTTGTCGCTCAAAACGATGACACGCATGAAGCAAAATGTTGGCCCGTTCTATCGGCCTGTGCCTCGAAAAAATCAAACGAAATTGATTCACCGATCAATGAGCATTAAGAATGGATCATGAGTGTCCAGCGCCGCCTTTTGCCCAACATCAGCGCCCTTGCCGCCTTCGAGGCTGTGGCCCGGCTCGGCAGTTTCACCGCCGCCGCCCAGGAGCTAGATCTGACCCAGGGCGCGGTCAGCCGCCAGATCAAACTTCTGGAAGATCAGTTCGGCCGCCGGCTGTTCGAACGCGATAGCCGCAATGTCAGGCTGTCGGCATCGGGCGAGATCTACGCCGAGGCAGTGCGTTCAGCACTTGGGCAATTGCGTGACGCAGCCCTTGGATTGATGAGCAATCGGCATAGTGGCATGCTGAACCTTGCCATTTTGCCGACCTTCGGCACGCGCTGGCTGATGCCGATGATCCCCGATTTCGTCGAAAACAATCCCGATATCACCATCAATTTCGTCACCCGCGTCGGCCGCTTCGACTTCGCCAGGGAGAGGCTGGATGCCGCCATCCACTACGGCCTGCCGGACTGGCCGGAGGCCGACTCGACACTGTTGGTGCGCGAAACCGTGGCGCCGGTCGTGTCGCCCGAATTCCTCGCCGGCCGCGCCATCGCCGCACCGGCCGATATCGGCCGCCTGCCGCTGCTGCACATGGCGACGCGTCCTGGCGCCTGGACCGAATGGTTCGAGCATCAGGGCCTGAGCGCGCCGACCGGACCCGGCATGCAGTTCGAACAGTTCGGCACCGCCGCCCAGGCCTGCATGGCGGGGCTCGGTGTGGCGCTGCTGCCGTTGATCCTTATTGCAGGCGAATTGCAGCGCGGCCAGCTGGTGCCGGCGCCAGGCCAGCCCATGCAAAGCCGCAGTGCCTACTATCTCGTCGTCCCGCACGACAAGCGCGGCCATCCGCCGGTCGCCAGTTTTCGCGACTGGCTGCTCGGTCAGGTCGCACGTCAAATTTGACTTGGCCGGTTTATCAAAAATTGATAATATTGGATAAAGCGAAAGGAGAGACCATGCCTGCAAGCTACAGCATCGGCACGCGCTATGAGACATTGGTTCGCGAGTTGGTGGAAAGCGGCCGCTATGCCAGCGCCAGTGAGGTTATGCGCGATAGCCTGCGCCTGCTGGAAGAGCGCGAAGAACAGCGCAAGGCAAAGCTTGCTGCGTTGCGCGCGGATATCCGCAAAGGCGTGGAAAGCGGCCCAGGTATCCCTGCCGAAGAGGTATTTCAGCGGCTGGAAGCAAAATACCGCGGCGGAAAGCCGTGAACTATGGCGGTCATATTTGCGCCAGCCGCCGCGCAGGACGTCGAAGAGATCAGCGACTACATCCATGCTGAAAATCCGGCTGCGGGTCGGCGCTTCATTGCCGCGCTCAGGGAACGCTGTAGCCGCATTGCAGACGTGCCGCATGGCGGCGTCCCCCGCCCGACCCTATGGCCCGGCCTGCGCTCCTTTGCATTTCATCGCTATGTTATTTTCTACACCACCGACGGCGATGAGGTGCGTGTCGAGCGCGTCTTGCATGGTGCCCGCGACACTCAATGGCTCTTGAACTCCACGCCTCCCTGTCTCGTTGGGCTGGAACACTCATAGGGCTCGTCGCAGAATAGCTACTTTCGCTTCAGCGCATCCGCCAAAGCAGCACCGAACGCTCCCTGTTGCGCCGGCCGCTCCGGCTGGCGTTGCTGGGGTGCCGGCGAACGTGGTGCCGGCCTGCCGCCACCATTGTCGCGCGGTCCGCTGCGCGGAGCACCACCCTCGCCGCTATCCTTGCGCATGGAAAGCGCGATGCGCTTGCGCTTGATGTCGACATCGACGACCCGCACCTTCACCACGTCGCCGGCCTTGACCACCTCATGCGCATCCTTGATGAACCGATCGGCCAGCTGCGAGACATGCACCAGCCCGTCCTGATGCACGCCGATATCGACGAAGGCGCCGAAGGCGGCCACGTTGGTGACCGTGCCTTCCAGCAGCATGCCGGGCTTCAGATCCTTGATGTCGTCGATGCCGTCGGCGAAGGTCGCCGTCTTGAAGCCTGGGCGCGGGTCGCGGCCGGGCTTTTCCAGCTCCGCCAGGATATCGCGCACCGTCGGCAAGCCGAAACGCTCGTCGACGAAGACGCGTGGGTCGAGTGCCTTGAGCGGGGCGCTATCGCCCATCAACGACCGCACATCGCGCCCGCAGGCAGCGACGATCTTCTTCGCCACGCCATAGGCCTCCGGATGCACCGACGAGGCGTCGAGCGGCTCGCTGCCATTGGCAATGCGCAGGAACCCGGCGGATTGTTCGAAGGCCCGAGGTCCGAGCCGCGGCACCTTGAGCAGGTCCTTCCGGCTGGCGAAGGGCCCGGTCGCATCGCGATGCGCAACGATCGCGTCGGCCAGCGATGCGCCCAGACCTGAAACGCGCGCCAAAAGCGGCGCCGAGGCAGTGTTGAGATCGACGCCGACGGCATTGACCGCGTCCTCGACCACCGCTTCCAGCGAGCGGCCGAGACGGTACTGGTCGACATCATGCTGGTACTGGCCGACGCCGATCGATTTGGGTTCGATCTTGACCAGTTCGGCCAGCGGATCCTGCAGCCGCCGGGCGATCGACACGGCGCCGCGCAACGACACGTCGAGACCGGGGAATTCCGCCGCCGCCGTTGCCGATGCCGAATAGACCGAGGCGCCGGCCTCGCTGACGATCACTTTCAGTGGCTTGGGGCCACCGTCCGCCGGCATGTCGGACAGCATGTCGGCCACCAGCTTTTCCGTCTCGCGGCTGCCGGTGCCGTTGCCGATCGAAATCAGCTCGACCTTGTGCTGGCGGATGAGCTTGGCGAGTTCCGCCTGCGTGCCGCGCACATCGTTTCTGGGCGGAAATGGATAGACCGTCGTCGTTGTCAGCACCTTGCCGGTGCCGTCGACCACCGCCACCTTGACGCCGGTGCGGATGCCGGGGTCGAGCCCCATCGTGGCGCGCGAGCCGGCGGGAGCGGCCAGCAGTAGATCCTTGAGGTTGCGGGCAAAGACGTGGATCGCTTCCTCCTCCGCCCGCTCGCGCAGATCGCGCATCAAATCGAGCGTCAGGTGCAGCGACAGTTTTATACGCCAGGTCCAGCCCGCCACCTCCATCAGCCATCTGTCACCCGGAAGGCTGCCGCCGATGGCATAGGCATTGGCGATCATCCGCTCGACCGGCTTCACCGGGGAGGTGTCATCGGCATCGACCTCGATGTCGAGCGACAGCACTTCCTCGTTGCGGCCGCGCAGCATCGCCAGCGCGCGATGGCTCGGCACATTTGCCCAACGCTCGACATGGTCGAAATAATCGGAGAATTTCGCGCCGGCCTCCTGCTTGCCGTCGACCACCCTGGCCCGCATGAAGGCGCGCTCCTTCATGTAGCTGCGCAATTTGCCGACCAGATCGGCATTCTCGGCGAATTGTTCCGAAAGGATGTCGCGCGCGCCCTCGAGCGCCGCCTTGGTATCGGCCACCTCTTCGCTGACATAGGCCAGCGCCAGTTCGGCAGGCACCAATGAGCGGTTCGCCAAGATGGCTTCGGCCAGCGGCCCCAGCCCGCGCTCCCTGGCGATCTCGGCCTTGGTCCGGCGTTTGGGCTTGTAGGGCAGGTAGATGTCCTCAAGTTCCGCCTTGGTGGTGGCGGCGACGATCTTGCCTTCAAGCTCCTCGGTCAGCTTGCCCTGTTCGCGGATCGAGCCAAGGATGGTGTCGCGGCGCGCGTCGAGCTCGCGCAGATAGGCAAGGCGTTCGGCAAGATCGCGCAATTGCGTGTCGTCGAGCCCGCCGGTGACTTCCTTGCGGTAGCGCGCCACGAACGGCACTGTCGCGCCCTCATCGAGCAGTTCGATCGCCGCGGCCGCCTGTTCGGGCCGCGCGCTGATCTCGGCCGCGATGATGGCTGCAATGCGCTTGATGTCGGATGCCATGTCGTTCCTGCTCTCATCCAAAGAGCGGCGACCATAGGCGCAGACGTCCGGCCCGCCAACCGCCGCGCTTCGATCAGCCCGGCGGTCCACAGGAAAGCGTGCGCCAATGTGGCGATCGCGGCGCGCCTAGATTATCCGGCTGAGCGCCTCGAAGAACGCGACGATCTCGATATCGAGCGGATCGTCGACAGGCTGCGGCTGCGACGACATCTTGGCGATCACCACTTCGGTCCTGGGATCGACATACAGCCACTGGCCATGAATACCGATGCCGCAATAGGCGCCGTTCTCGTGTCCAGTCTGGTACCATTTGTTCCGGTAACGGCCTTTGGGAAACAGTGGCAGCATCGCGCCGCGCTGCCAGACGTCCGCACTGCCGCCAGTGCTGGTCGTGTCGCGCACCCAGGCTTCCGGTACGATGCGGCGGCCATTGGCCATGCCACCTTGCCGCATCATCTCGCCGACACGCGCCAGGTCGCGCGGCGTCACCGAAATGCCGCCGGCCGTGCGCGCCGTGCCTTCCATGTCGACGCCGATCGAGGCTTCGCTGACAGCGCCGAGCGGCAGCCACAGCTTCTCGCGCATCAGGTCGGTGAACCGCTGGCCCGACGCACGCTCGAGCAGCAGGCCGAGCAGGTCGGAATTCGGCGAGCGGTAGCGGAAGGTCTGGCCATGCGGCTCTGCAAGGCGTTGCAGGGTCAGGATGAATTCGCGCAGGCTCTCCGTGCCGCCGCCCGGATTCCACAGCGTGGCACGGCGATAGCGGGCGAAAGCACTTTCCGGATCGAGATAGGCTTCCTCGAAATCGAGACTGACGCTCATATCGAGCACATGCCGCACGCTCGCATCGCCATAGGCCGAGCCGGCGGCTTCGGGGATGTAGGCCGTCACCGGCGCTTCCGGGTCGAACACCCCCTCGCCTTCTAGTATGCCGGCAATGATGGCGGTCAGCGACTTGCTGATCGAAAAGATGATGTGGCGGGCGCCGAAATCCATATGCGGCGCGAACCAGTCGCCGACGATCCTGCCGCCTTTCATCACCGTCAGTGCGTCGGTGCTCGAACGTGCGAGAAAATCAGCCACTGTCTCCGGTGTGCCGGCGATCGCGACCTTCTCGCCGAGCAGGCCGCCCATATCGCGCACGGGGGTTTCGACAACGCCCGACGTCGCCGTCACCCGGGCGGTCGGCACCAGTTCGCCGAGATTCTGGAACGACCACCGGTTGAACGGGTTCTCGCGCCAATTGGCGAGCACGACCTGGTTGCGCCGGAAGCCATAGCGGGTCTCGAACACGGTTTTGCCGGTCATGGCGTTTCCTTCCGGGTCGTTTCTTCTTTGTGGGGGCTCAGCGAAGTGCCGTGGCGATAGCGTGCACGGCTTTCAGCGTCGCTATGGAATAGGCACCATTGGCGAAATCCGGCCAGGTCGAAAGCTTCACCACGACCATTCCGGTGTTCCAGTCGATATGGATCATCTGACCGAACACGCCGCGGCACATCAGTGCGCGCGAGCGCGGGTCCTCGATCCAGAACTGGTTGCGATAGCTGCCCTCCGGCAGGCTGGGGCTGAAGTCCGGCCCATGCCTGCCGTTGCGCGTGTCCTCGACCCAGCCGGCCGGCACGACGCCGCCACCATTGTCGAGGATCAATTGGCCGAAGCGGCCATAATCGCGCAGCGTCGCGTTGAAACCGCCGTCGGCCACCGCATAGCCGGCGCTGTCGACCGTGAAGCAGGCGCTTTCATCAGCGCCGAGCTTTTGCCAGAGTTCTTCCGAAACCAGTTGCGGCAGCCGTTTGCCTGTCACCCGCTCCATGATGAAAGCAAGCACGTCGGTCTCGATCGAGCGGTATTCGAATTGAGCCCCGTGCGGACGGATCGTGTCCTTCAAGCCCAGGATCAGCTCGAACATGTGCGAGGGCCAGCGAAAATCCGGATCGCTGCCCGGCGGCACCGGCTTCCAGCCGGTGGCGACATCGACCTGGCCGATGTCGGAATAGCGGTCGGTATATTCCTCGGAGAAACGGACGCCGCTGGTCATGTCGAGCACATGCTGCACATTGGCGCCGGCCCAGCCGGTGGCGCCGAGCTCCGGCAAATAATCCGTGACCGGCCTGGCCGGATCGATCAGGCCGCGCCCGACCAGTATGCCGAACACCGAACCGGTGACGGACTTCGCCATCGACTGCGACAGGTGCAGCGTGCGCTCGTCCATGCCGTTGAAATAGCGCTCATAGGCAAGCTTGCCGTCCTTGAGCACCAGAAAACCGTCCGTATAGGTCTCGTCGAGCAGCCCGGCGAGTGTCGTCGGCTTGCCCTCGCTGTCCTCGACCGCCAGCCCGTCAAGATCGACCACGGCGCGTTCGAGACGGCGGCGATGGCCGTTGCCGCGCCAGACTTCGGCGGTCGGCAGAATTTCACGGATGTGCTGGAACGCCCAGCGGTTCCACGGCGGCCGGTCCCAGTCGAGCTTCGGCGGCACCATGGCGGGCGGCGAGCCCTGCATGATCGGCGGCCGCGGATCGCTGTTGCGATAGGAGTCCATGAAAGCCATTCCCGGAAAAGAAAAGACCCGGCGGCATGTACCGCCGGGTCCGTCATGCAGCGATTACTTCTGCAGTTCGGTCCAGATCTTGGTGTAGATGTCCTGGATTTCAGGCGCGCACATCTTCTGGAATTCGCCCTGTGGCTTCGCTGCGGCCGGAATGACGACTTCCGGCGCATCTTTCATGTCGGCCGGCATGTATTTGTCCGAGCCGGTGATGGCGTTGGCATAGCGGTGGAAGGCCGAGAGGCCCGCCGCGTTTTCCGGATCCATGATGAAGTTCTGGAACAGCTTGGCGTTGTCGACGTTCTTGGCTTCCTTCAGGACGACCACGTTATCGCTCCACAGGCCGTAACCTTCCTTTGGATAATTGTAGTGGATGGCCGGATTGGCCAGCCGCTGGCGCAGCGCCGAGCCGTTCCAGTCGCTGGTTGCCTTGAAGTCGCCGGCGCCCATCTTCTCGATGGTGTTGTATTCCATGGCGATCCAGTTCGGCTTGGCCGCGACCAGCGTGTCACGCACCTTCTTCAGCACCGCCTTGTCGTCCGTGCACTGCTGGCCGCCGACATATTTGATCGCCGCGAAGATGACGTCATTCATCTCGGGAACGACGTTGACCTTGCCCTTCAGCTCGTCCGGCGTGTTGAAGATGATGCCCCAGCTGTCGGCCGGTCCCTTGTAGGCGTCGGTGTTGACGACGACGCCCACCGTGCCCAGCGCCCACGGCACCGAGTATTTGCGGCCTGGATCGAAGTCGGGGTTGGCCCATTCGGGCGCTACATTCTTGAAGTTCTCCATCTTGCCGGGGTCGGTTTCCAGGACAAGGCCTTCCTTGATCCAGATCGGCACGTAGGTCTGCGAGGGTACCGCAATGTCGAAGCCGGTGCCGCCCTGCCGGACCTTGGCAAGCGCGGTGTCGTTTGAATCGTAATCGGTGATGGTCACCTTGACGTTGTATTTGGCCTCGAACTTCTTGATCACGTCGGGGCTGGTGTAGTTGCCCCAATTGTAGATGTTGAGCACGCCGTCGGCGCGGGCCAAGCCCGTCGAGGCGAGCAACGCCAACCCCATGGCGGTTGCTGTTGTCTTCCAGTTCATGGTTTTAACTCCCATTTTTCGGTTCAGTCTCGTTTCCTGCTGACGAAGAAAAACAACGTGACGATGGCGACCGAAAGCAGCAGGAAGGCGGTCGATATCGCGTTGATCTCGGGTGTGATGCCGCGGCGGATCTGGCCGAGCATGTAGGTGGGCAGCGTGTCCTGGCCGCCCGATTTCACGAACTCGGTGATGACGACGTCGTCGAGCGAAATGACGAAGGCCAGCATCAGCCCGGCCAGGATGCCGGGCCACAGGAGCGGCAGCGTGATGCGCCGGAACGTCTTCCAGGGCGTCGCGTAGAGGTCGGCTGCGGCACGCTCCAGCGTCAGGTCCATATTCTCAAGCCGCGCCCGGATCGGCAAATAGGCAAAGGGAATGCAGAACGCCGTGTGCGCGGCGACCAGATAGCCGATGCCGGAATAGCCGGTGAAGATCTTGATGCGCGAGAAGAAGATCAGCAGCGCCACGCCGGTGACGATCTCGGGCACCATCAGCGGCTGGTTGATCGCCGCATACTTGAAGGTGAGGCCGGGATAGGACGCGGTGCGGGTGGTGGCGAGCGCCGCCATGGTGGCAAAGATCGTGGAGAGCACCGCCGCGATGGAGCCGATCTGGAAGGAACGCAGCGTGGCATCGACGACCTGCGTGTTCTGCCATGCCGACTGGAACCATTTCAGCGAAAAGCCGCCCCATTCGGAGGTCGAGCTCGCCGCGTTGAAGGCATAGATGACCAGCACGATGATCGGCAGATACAGCACGATAAAGCAGGTCGCGGCGATCGCGCTGAATCCTGGCTGGTGCTTGATGGAAAAGTTCTTAGCCATGACGCACCCCCGACTTGCCGGCATTGCGCACATAGGCAAGCAGCGCCACCATGACGATGATCATGACGGCGATCGACAGCGCCGAGCCGAGTGGCCAGTTGCGGCCCTGCCCGAACTGCAATTCGATCAGGTTGGACAGCATCATGTTCTTGCCGCCGCCAAGCACGCTCGGTGTCACATAGGCGCCAAGCGCTGGAATGAAGACCAGGATGGAGCCGGCGATGACGCCCGGCTTGACCATCGGAAAGATAATCCGCCGCAGCACCTGGAAGCGCGTGGCGTAAAGGTCGTAGCCCGCCTCGACCAGCCGGAAATCCAGCTTTTCCATGCTGGCGTAGATCGGCAGCACCATCAGCGGCAGGTAGACATAGGCCATGCCGATCAGGATCGCCGTGTCGGTGTAGAGGATCTGGATCGGCGCCGAGATGATGCCGAGCTTGAGCAGCATTGTGTTGATGATGCCTTCGTTGCGGATGATCTGCAGCACTGCGAAGGTGCGGATCAAAAGGTTGGTCCAGAACGGAATGGTGATCAGGAACAGCCAGAGATCGCGGGTCTTTTCGCTGCGCGTCGCCATGAAATAGGCGGTCGGGAAACCAAGCACCAAGGTGGCGATCGTCGTCACCACCGAGAGCTTGATCGAGCGCAGGAAGATGGTGACGTGGGCGGCGGCGATCGAAAGCGTGTCGTCGAAGATATCGCGTTCCAGAAACACCGCTATCCAGGCTTCCGGCGAGAATTGCCACTTCACGTCGCCATAGGAGCCTGGCGTCAGGAACGAGTAGACGAGCACGATCAGCAAGGGGCCGGTCGCTGCGAGGAAAATGACCAGCAGCGCTGGCGCTGACAAAAGCCAGCGGTCGCGGACATCGCGCCGCTCCGCTGCCTTGGCGACTTCTTCCGCGGTCGCCATCGTCAGTCCTTCAGGACCTGGGCGGCATCGCTGCCGATGAGGATGCCGACCGCGTCGCCCTTCTCGAAACCGCAGCCCGCGCTGCGCGTGTTCTGCTGGCGTACGGTGAAGAGTTCGCCGCTGTCGAGATGAACATGGATGTGGGTGTCGGTGCCGAAATAGACGATATTATCGACCCTCCCCGACAGTTCGCCCTTGGCCTTGGTCAGCTTGGCGTGTTCAGGCCGAACCACGACCGTGGCATTGGGCTTGGGCTGGAAACCCTGGGCCACGGTCGCCTCGATGGTCGCACCGGACTTGAGCGTGGCGCGCGCCTTGCCGTTGGCCATCTCGCTGATGGCGGCCGTCAGGAAGTTGGTTTCACCGATAAAGTCGGCGACGAAGCGTTCGGCCGGCTTGTCGTAGATATCCCAGGGCGAACCGACCTGGAGGATCTTGCCCGATGACATGACCGCGATGCGGTCGGACATGGTCAGCGCTTCTTCCTGGTCGTGGGTGACGAAGATGAAGGTGATGCCGGTCTCGTGCTGCAGCCGCTTCAACTCGATCTGCATCTCCTTGCGCAGCTTGTAGTCGAGCGCCGACAGTGGCTCGTCGAGCAAAAGCACCTTCGGCTGCGGTGCCAAGGCGCGGGCCAAGGCCACGCGCTGCTGCTGGCCGCCGGAGATCTGGCTGGTGCGACGACCGGCGAGTGCCTCCATCTTGACCAGCTTCAGCATCTCGGCGACGCGCGCCTTGATCTCGGCCTTCGGCTTACCCAGCATTTCCAGGCCAAAGCCGATATTGTCGGCGACCGTCATGTGCGGGAACAGCGCATAGGATTGGAAAACGGTGTTGACCGGCCGTTTGAAGGGTGGCAGCGGCGCGATGTCCTGGCCGTAGAGCAGGATTTCACCGGCGGTTGGAAAATCGAAGCCGGCGATCAGCCTGAGCAACGTCGTCTTGCCGCAGCCGGATGGCCCCAGCAACGTGAAGAATTCGTTCTCGCGGATAGATACCGAGACCGTGTCGAGGGCAGCCACCTGCCCCTCACCTGATCCGAAAATTTTGCTGACGTTTACTACTTCAATCGCATTCCGATCCGGTTTGTCCGGCACGATTACGCCTCACTGTTGACCCCGCTCTTGCTGGCGGAGCTCTTCCCCTGTTCGATGTGACCACATGGCCGGTGGGTTGGCAAGCCCGGCATTGGGTCACAGTTCAGTCAGTCATTGAGGCCTGCAAGCCCCATGCCATAGTCAGGCCTGATAGGTGATCTTGCCGCCGCAAATCGTCGTCACCGGCCGCACCTTGTGCAGATCGGCCGGGGCGGTGTTCTCGATATCCATCGACAAAACCACCAGATCGGCCATGTAGCCCGATCTCAGCGTGCCCTTGCGGTGCTCGGCGAATTCGGCGTAGGCGCCCTCGATCGTGTAACCGGCGATCGCTTCATGCAGTGAGAAACTCTGGTCCGGGTCGCTTTCTGCCCATGGTTTGCGCAACACTGCCGCCTGAATGCCCAGGATCGGATCGATCGGCGACACCGGCCAATCGGATGCGAAGACGACATGCGCGCCGGCATCCTTCAAGGTCCGCCAGGCATAGCTCAGCGGCCAGCGTGCCGGCCCGATGCGCGACACCGTCGGCTCCAGCGGAAAATCCATGGCGCCGGGCGGATGCGGCGGTTGCATGGAAGCAATGACGCCGAGTTCTGCGAAACGCGGCACATCCGATGTGGTGGTGACCTCGATGTGCTCGACCCGATGACGGCTGTCGCGCTTGCCGTTCGCCTTCTGCGCCGCCTCATAACCGTCCAGCACCGCGCGCACCGCGCCGTCGCCGATCGAGTGCACGGCGATCTGCAGCCCGCGCCTGTCGGCCGCGACGGCCAGATCGATGAATTGTTGCGGCGTGAACAGCGGCTCGCCCACCCAGTCGGGCCGGTCGGCGTATGGCTCGACCATGACAGCTGTCCAGGAGTCGAGCACCCCGTCGTAGAACACCTTGACCATGCCCGACGACAGCCATTCGCTGTTGTAGCTTTCGGCCATACCAGATGCCTTGTCGAGCATGTCGAGCGTCATGAAATTCTTGTAGTGGAACGGGATCTTGACGCGGCAGGGCAAGCCTTCCTCGGCTTCGATCTCGGCCAGCAGCTCAAGCTGATAGAGGTTGCCGTCCATGTTCTGGATCGAGGTGATGCCGTGGCGGGCGCACCAGGCGAGCCCGCGCCGCATAATGTCGCGATCGGCGTCCCGCTCGGCCGCCGTCGGCATCGGGTCCGGCTCGCCGCCGGTCGACAGCCCCAGCCGCACCCGGCTTTCGCCGGCAAGGTCGAGCACCGGGCCAAAGGCCTCGCCTTCGCGCAATTCGCCGGCGGCCAGTCCATCGTCACCCATGACAATCTCATTGCCAGGGCCGAGCGTGCGCCCCTGCAGGATGCCGGCCATTTCCAACGCCTTGGTGTTGGCCCACATGGTGTGATGGTCGGGCGCCGCCATGCAGAACGGACGATCGGGCAAAATGGCGTCGAGGTGACGGCGCGTCACGCGCTCGCTGCCGAGCACGGTGTAGTCGACGCCTTGGCCGACCAGCATCTTCGCGTCGGGCCGGGTAGGCGCATAGTCGCGGATCGCCTTCTGCAGCGCCTCGAAGCCATGGATACCGGTGAGTTGAAGGTGGGCAAGTTCAGCCCCGCCCGAAAACAGATGCATGTGGGCTTCGATGAAACCCGGCAGGACGGAGCCGCCCTTGGCGTCGATTACCTTGGTGGCCGGTCCCTTGAACTCTTCGATGGAGGCGCGGCTGCCGATGGCGATGATTGCGCCGTCCTTGACGGCGACGGCCTCGGCGGTGGGATTGTCGTCGTCGATGGTCAGTACACGACCATTGATGACGATCAGATCCGCATTGTGACCTGCACCTGTGACAGACATCGCGACTCCGCGCTTTTGACGACTGACTGAGACCGACAACCTCTTGGCCAACGACCTGCCACTCCACCGGAGCGGCGCCATGGGACGAAAAAGAATGCCAGCGCGCTGTCTTGGAAATTCCCCTTGTCATCCCAAGAGGCAGCGTGGATAAAGAATGCGACTGATTATTCGCGTTTGTCAACATACCGAATCTGGAATGTGTCGTGGACAGCAAGCTCCCACCATGTTGAGACCGGGCGGGGAACGAGGACATCGGACGGTGAAGCGCAGTCTCGACCGCAAAACCAGGATAGCGCTCGAACCGCGCAAACAGCCGCGGCAACAACGCTCCAGCAAGGTGGTCGACCGGATTCTCGACGCAGCGCTGGTCTTGACGCGGGAGCAAGGAACCAAGACGCCGACGACGCTCGCCATTGCGCAGCGCGCAGGCTTGTCGGTTGGTTCGATCTACCAATACTTTCCCAACAAGGAAGCCATTCTTCTGGACCTCGCCCGGCGCTGGCTGTCATCCTTTCCCGAGGTGATCGCCAAGCGTATCAAGGTCGCCCCGCCCACCAACCGTGAAGAGTTTCGGCAGGAAGTGCGCAAGCTCTTCATCGACACGTCCAGACTCTACCTCGAAAACGCCAGCCTGATGCCGGTGATCGAGGCCATTTCAGGCAACGCCGACCTCAGGCCGATCCAGAACGAATATGACGAGCAGATCATCGCGCTCTACGCCGCATGGCTGCAGCATGTGAACCCGGCGCTTGAAGACAAGATCGCCAGCCGGCTCGGCGTGCTGATGATGGACGTCGGGCACGCCTGCCGGCTTGTCGGGCTGAAAAGAGACCGCAAGACATACGACCTCATCGAGGACGATGTGGAAAGAATGTGGCTCGCTCTGGTGAGCCCTTATCTCAATCTTGAATCTTGACTGATTTCGCACTTCGAGAGGAATTTATGAAGACTGTTTTCTCCCCCCTTCACGCCGGCCATGCCGGTCAAATGGAACTGGTCACATCAGCCATCGTGCCGGGTTTCGAAAAGCCATCGAGGGCCGAATTCATCAAGGCACGGGTCGAAAGCGAGAAACTGGGTCCCATCATCGCGCCGCACGAACATGACCTCGCCGCCGCCAAGCGCATCCACAAATCAGACTATATCGACTTTCTCCCGATGGTCTGGCCGCAATGGCTGGAAGCAGGCCTCACAGGCACGGCGATGCCCTTCACCTGGCCGACGCGCGGCCTGCGCGGCGACGTGCCGCCAAAGCGCGTCGACGCGCTGCTCGGCTATTATTCCTTCGATGCCGGCGCCACTTTCGTCGAAGGCACGTGGGCCGCGATCAAGTCTTCCTACGACGTAGCGCTGACCGCCGCCGGCCTGCTCAAGGATGGCGAGGCTTCCGCCTTCGCGCTCTGCCGTCCGCCCGGCCACCATGCCGGGGCTGGCTTCATGGGCGGCTACTGCTACATCAACAACGCCGCCGTCGCCGCGCAATGGTTCCGCGACCACGGCGCCAAACGCATCTCGATCCTCGATGTCGACTACCATCACGGCAACGGTACGCAGGAGATCTTCTACGACCGTGCCGACGTCCAGGTGCTCAATCTGCATGGCGATCCGATGGTCGAGTACCCGTTCTTCCTCGGCCATGCCGACGAACGCGGCGCGGGTGCCGGCGAAGGCTTCAACATCAATTATCCGATGCCCTTCGGCACCGACTGGGATGCATGGAACGCCTCGCTCGAGGATGCCTGCGGCAGGCTCGCCGCTTATGCACCGGATGTCGTCATCGTCTCGCTGGGTGTCGATACGTTCGAGAAGGACCCGATCAGCCAGTTCAAGCTGAAGACGTCTGATTATCCCAAGATCGGCCGCCGCATCGCCAGGCTCGGCCTGCCGACGCTGTTCGTCATGGAAGGCGGCTATGCCGTCGAGGAGATCGGCATCAACGCGGTCGGCGTGCTGACCGGGTTCGAGGATCGGTAAATGCCTGTCGTCCAGGAGCATCTGGCGATTTTGGGACAACGACAGGCATAAGCAAAGGACCACCGGGACCGGGCGGCAACATCGCCCGGCTCCCACTATCGGGCCAAGGCACCAGTCTTCGGCACAGCAACCGGCGCGCCCGTCTGTCCAATGCTCCCGACCCTGGCGAAATCGACCAGCCGCCGAGGTGGCCGGCGAAGATTTTCGCGTCCCGGTCTTCTGTCCAGGGCGCGAAAACCGACTTGTGAGTCGCACATGAGTCCACCGGATTCGATTTTGTCAAATCGCGTTTGATGTCAGATTCAACTGCGGGTAGATTAGACCCGAATCAGCCGGTCCTGGGGGGCGCGGCGACCACCCAAAGTCTTTTGTTCCGGAGCTTTTCCGGCACCAGACGCGGACGGCTTCGCGTTCCCTGAATGGATTCGGGATTTGGTTCGGTGCAGCCCTGCGCCACGCGTGTGTCTTCGTCAAAGTAATGCGTATTCGGGTTCGGCGGCTGGCTTCCAGTATCCGGACAGCAGAAACGATTCCGGCCAAAAGCAACAAGAATGAGCAGTCCCGCCGCACGTCTTCAATCCGACACATTGGGCTCGCGCCTGACGTCGCGCGGCGATCTCACCAGCTTTTTCATGCAACTGACCGCCGAGATCGGCGCCGACAGCTACATGTTGGTCGCCATCGTCCACGACCAGGACCGCAACGATGCGCGCATCGTCTCCTCCAACTGGATTTTCGATGCCATCGAGCTGATCGGCAAGCGATTGATCGCCGGGCTTGCGCAAGGCGCGCTCACCGTCGCGCCAGGCATCCGCCCACAGCCCCTGGTGGCATCTCGGGCACCAGAAGCAGACGGATTGGTCACCGGCGAGGAAGCCCGCCTTCTCGACGTGCTCGGCCATGCCGAAATCTATTCGCTGCGCCTCAATGTCGGCCGCCAGCGCCTGTTTGCCCTGTTCTCTGCGGCGACCGCCGGCAGCATCGACCAGCCGGCGCTGATGCGCGCGCAGCTGAAATGCTGCTACGCGCTCTCGCACATCCCGCAACTGATTGCCGCCGCCGCCATGCAGGACCCGTTGTCGGATCGCGAGCGCGAATGCCTGTTCTGGGTTTCCGAAGGCAAGACCACCGACGAGGTCGCCGTCATCCTTGGCGTCTCCTCCAACACCGTCAACAGCTACATCACCCACGCCATCCAGAAATTCGCGGCCAGCAACCGCGCGATGGCCATCGCCACGGCGATCAGGAGCGGCATCATTTGAAACACGCCGATATCAAGGAAACGGCCGAAGCCCTTTTCAACGAGCAGCGCAACCCGTTCGGGGCCTTCACCCTTGGCTCCGAAACCCATCACGCGGTCACCATTCCCGATGCCGTGCGCCGCTGCCGCTGGATCGCCGTTGACATGAATGCCTCGGCTTTCGGCCTCTTCTTCGTAAGCCCCTCGCCCGAGCGGGCGCGGCTCGTGCCATGCTTCGATTCCGATTATCCCGGCATTGCGGTGGCGACCAAGTTCATCTCAGGCGCCAACGGCGAGGAGATCGTGCGCCACACCCGCATCTCGACCGAACCGCGCTGGTGGACGGATGACGGCGTCCCTGCCACGGCGGAGCTGTTTGGCGATTTCGCCTGGACCGAGCGGATGGCGGCGCTGGTGCCCGGAACCAGCGGCATCGCTTTTCCCGTGCACGCCGACCGCGGCCAATGCGGTCTTGTCGTGTTCCTGGGCTCGGAGATGACCTTGCAGCAGGATGCGCTCTACGAAGTACACGCCCGCTGCTTTTCGCTGTTCGCCGCCGTCGCCCGCATCCGTCCGGGCGATGCCGGCCGCATGCGTGCAATCTCCAAGCGCGAACTCGAATGCCTGAAGCTGACCGCCAACGGCAACACCAGCGAGGAGATCGCGCGACTCCTGAAACTGTCGGTGCACACCGCCAACCAGTATCTGACCCAATCGACCCAGAAGCTCAACGCCGTCAATCGCAACCAGGCCGTTGCCAAGGCGCTGCGGCTGGGCTTGATCGAATAGGGGAATTCGGCAGCGCTTCGAAAGCGACCGACGGTCAGCGATAGGCCAGCGGCTCGACCTTGCGGATACGCGCCTCTTCGATCACCGCTTCGAGCAGCGCCGTGTTGCGCTCCGGGTCTTCGCCCGGCTTCTCGAACGATACGTAGTTGACCGCCACCGACGCGCCGAGCTCGCTCAGCGTCAGCTGGAAATAGACGGTGACGCCGGGCGGCCTCAGTTCCAGATCGAGCACGATGCGCGGGCTGCCGCTCCAGTCGACATGCGCCTCACCACCATGGCCGAGCCGCAGAGTGCCCGGCATGAAGAACAACTCAACCGCTGAATCGACCAGGTCCGACAGGCACGCGAAATGCTCCAGCCGGATAAAGGCGATGTAGTCGGCGACATCGATCAGCCTCAGTTCCCTCACCACCTGCTCGATGGCGCTGGCGACGATGATCTCGCGGGATTTTGCGTGCGGTTGCCGGTTCATGAAATCTGTCTGCGCTCAGCCTTTTTCGAGTAGACGATCCGCACCAGTTCGGCGACGGCCTGGTAGAATTGTGACGGGATCACATTATCGACCGAAACTTGCTTGTACATGGAGCGGGCGAGCGCCACGTCCTCGAAGACCGGGATGTTGTGTTCCCGCGCGATCTCGCGGATCTTGAGCGCCACCAGATCCTGGCCCTTGGCCAGCACCATGGGCGCCGAGTCCTCGTCGCGCACATATTTCAGCGCGATCGAGAAGTGCGTCGGGTTGGCGATGATCAGCGTTGCGCGCGGCACCGCCGTCATCATCCGTTTGCGCGCCCGGTCGCGCGCCAGCGAGCGCAGCCGCGACTTGACGATCGGGTCGCCCTCGGACTGTTTGAACTCGTCCTTGACCTCCTGCTTGCTCATGCGCAGATCCTGCTTCCAGTGGAAACGCGACCAGACGATGTCGACTGCCGCGATCAGCCCCATGACGAAGACGATGGCCACCAGGATGTCGACGGCGATGCCGCGGATGACGAGACCGAAGGCGATCGGATTGGTGATCATCCCGGCGAGCAGCTTGCGGTGGTCTTCCGACAGGGTGAAGCTCAGCACGACGATGGCAAACCCGACCTTGCCGAGTGACTTCAGGAACTCGACCCAACCCTGGATGCCGAACAGCCTGTTCCAACCCTTGGCGATCGAAATGCGCGAGAGTTGCGGCCGGACCCGCTCGCCTACGAATTGCGGCATGTTCTGGAACACCGAGGCGCCGACGCCGGCGACGGTCAGCAGCACCATCAAGCTCAGGACGGCGCGGCCGACCTCGAGCAGGACGATCTTGTAAAGCGCGATGACGTCGGTCTCCGTGTCCATCGGCCAGGCTTCCGGCTTCTCCAGGAACATCGACAGGAACATGCCGAGATCGATGATCGCATCCTTGGCGTAGAAGACGGTGAACACCAGTATGGCAACGAACGAGGCAAAGAGCGCTGTCTCCCGCGAATGGGGCAGCTTGCCCTGTTCGATGGTGTCGCGGATCTTCTTTTCCGTCGCCTCTTCGGTTTTCGAATCCTTGTCGACCGCGTCAGCCATGGCGCGGTCCTAGGCGGCGTCTTGGGTCGAGGGGAGTTCGAAGGCGCCTTCGCGCGACAGCCGGATCGTCGTCGTGACGATCGTCTTGCGGGCCGCCATGATGTCGGCGAGGGGGATCCCGTCCGAGCCCTGCCCGAGTTCGGCTTCGATCATGCGCCGCGAGCGGGCGCCGATGGCCGACAGCACCGATTCCGCGAGGGCGGCCGACGTGCCACGCAAGGCCAGCGTGACCAGCTCCGTCGATAGCCCGTCGAACAGCAGCACCCGCGCTTTCTGGGTGAGCAGCGGCAGATCGTCGAAAGCAAACAGCCGGGCTCGCACGCCGTCGAGATCAGGCGTGCCGGCGGCTTCCAGATCCTGCATCACCTCCTCGAGCAGCGGCTTGTCGAGTTCGTTGAGGACGCTGGCGACACGCGCCTGCCCGGCCGAGGTATCCTTGGTCGAGGTTTCGGCCAGCACACTGGTGCGCAGCCGGTTTTCGACGATCCTGGCGGCAGCGTCGGGAACATTGGCCATCGTCACCATGCGCTTGATGATTTCTCCACGCATCGGCTTGGTCAGTGTCAGCAGCACGCTCGCCGCCACCTGCGGCGCCAGCTTCGACAACACCATGGCCGCTGTCTGCGGATGCTCACCGGCCAGGAAGGCGCCAAGCCGCGCCGGCTCGAGCTTTTCGAGCTCGGGCCAGATCGGCGGCGGACCTTCCGGTGCGACCTCGAATTTCCTGTCGCCCATGATCGCGCTCATCTCTTCGGGCGAGAGCGATTCGTTGAGGATGGTGTCCATCCTGTCGGCGGAATCGAGCAATCCCGCCCCTTCGGTGAACTCGGCCTCGAACTCAGCGACGATGCGCTCAAGATCGCTTTGCGGAATCGTCCGCAGCAGCCGGGCGCCCTCGATCAGGGCCTTCAGTTCTTCCTGCTTGAAGAATTTCAGCAGGCGGCTGGCCGACGGCTTGCCCATCGCCACAAGTATGGCGGCCGCCTTCTGCGCGCGGGTCAAGGTCACCGGCGTCGTCATGCCACTCGCCTCCGCTGCCACCGGCAAGCCCCGCAAACCATGTCTAGGCGCCCTTCGTGCCGGCGATGATTTCGGTCAGCCTGATGCCGAAGCGCGAAGGATCGCTTTCCAGCACGGTGATCTCGCCGCGCGCGATCTTGCGGCCGTTGACCACGACGTCGACAGGTTCGCCGATGCGGCGATTGAGCGCCACGGTCGACCCTTTTTGCAGCGCCATCAGATCGGAGACCGGCATCTCGGTGCTGCCGAGGATGATCTGGATATCGACGGGGATGTTCATGATCACGCTCGAATTGGCCGACGAGGCCGCCCTGAACGCCGCATCGGGGCGTTGCTCCTCTTCATGCAGGACCCCGCGCAATTCTTCGATGGCACGGTCGAGTTGCTCGTCCGGCTGGTCGAGGTCGGCTTCCGCCTTGGTTTTGGCCATGATCGTCTCCAAATGCTCAGGCGCGTCCGGCGGCAGCCGGCATCAGCCCGTCGATAAAGTCCTGCCCGGCATCGTAAGGTTGCCTGATCCGGACGGTGTAATTCTGTCCCAGTTTGCCGAACTCGCATACGAACAGCGTCTTGCCCCGTGCGCTGAGACGCGCCTGGGACTGGGCCGTTTCCTCGAATTCGATGACATCGCCGATTTCGAAACCGGCGAGGTCGCCGAGAGTCAGCCGCGCCAGCGGCATCGTGGCCTCGAGCGCCACGGTGGAGCGCATCACCTCTTCCGAAAAGCGGGCGCGCCAGCTGGGGCCGTGATCGTCGTCGCTGACAGGCACGGCTCCGTCGCGGCTGGCCAGCACGACGCGCTGCGGCATCGTCACCGTCACGGTGCCACTGTCGGCCGGCGTCGAGATGCCAAGCACGATGCGGATTGCCGCGCCATCGCGCAGCACGTACCGCTTCGCCTCGGTGCCCGACATTGCCCGCGGCGCGGGCAGGCGCAGGTCGAGCGAACGCTTTCCCGATCCGTTGAGGGCCTGTGCGACCTGCTGGAACACCATGGTCGAAACATCGATTTCGATTTGCGACAGATCGCGTTCGATCGGCGATGCCGGCAGATCCGGGTCGCCGCCGAACAGCGTGCAGACCATGATGGCGATCGCCGGAGCATCGATCACCAGGGTCATCGCATCGGAGGACGCCGACGAGCCGATCACGGTCATCGCAAACGTGTCGCCGGCACGCGAACGCGCCTCGGGAACGCGGCTGACCTCGATCGCTTTGAGATCGACGACGACCGGAACGCCAAACTCGCTGGTCAGGGTTTTCTGCAGCAGCGGCACGGCGCGTTCGGCCATGGCGCGGCCTGCGTCGATGACCTGCGCGGCCTCGCCGCTGTCGCCGACCAGACGCTCGATGATCAGCGAGCGCGCTTCCGCTGGACTGCCCAGGCTGGTCATGACAGTGCCGGGACCGATCTGTCGCGCATCGTTCAGGCGGCCTTCTTTTCGACGGTGCCGGTATTCATCGTGCTCTGCTCGACCGCGTCGATCGTCGGCCGTTCATAGGACGAGATGGTCTTGCGGCCGAACTCGATCGCCACCTGCGGCAGCGCGCCGTTCATGTAGGCCAACAGCGTCTGCTTGACGATGATATAGAGGCGGTTCTTCTTCTCGCGCACTGTCTTGATCTTGGTGGCGACCGGTCCGACCACCGAATAGGACAGGAAGATGCCGAGGAACGTTCCGACAAGTGCGGCACCAATCAAACCGCCGAGAATTTCCGGCGACTGGTCGAGCGCGCCCATCGCCTTGACCACGCCGAGCACGGCGGCGACGATGCCGAGCGCCGGCAGGCCATCGCCCACCGCCACCATCGCGTGATAGGCCTTCATCTTGTCGGACCTGATGGTCTGGATTTCTTCGTCCATCAGCGCCTCGATCTCGTGCGAGCGGGCATTGCCGATGATGATGATGCGGCAGTAGTCGCAGATGAAATGCGTCAGGTCGTGGTTATGCAGCACGGTTGGGAACGCCTGGAAAATCGCCGACTCTTCCGGATTGTCGATATGCGCCTCGACCTCGCTGCGGGATTTCGAGCGCAGCTCGCGCATCAGCGAGTGCAGCACGCCGAGCGTTTCGAGATAGTCCTGTTCCTTCGGCACCGCCTGCTTGAAAGCTTCGAGAATGCCCTTGCCGGTATCCTTGACCGTCTTCATCGGATTGGCGACGAGGAAGGTGCCAAAAGCCGCACCACAGATGATCACTGCCTCCCAGGGCTGGATCAGCACGTGAAGATGGCCGCCCATGGCCATGAAGCCGCCAAGGACGCAGCCGAGCGTTACCACCAGTCCAATCAGAATGCCCACGACAGGTCCTTCCGCATTTCACATCAGGAGCTAGGGATAGCCCCCGTGCCTTGTGTGAGGCTTGAATCGAAGGCGTCGGAGACGATTCAGTTTCGCGCAAGGAAGTAGGGGTATTGTCCGGACATAGCTTCGGCCGGAGGCACCTCTTTGCTTAATACCTTTACCAGCTACCAGCTCATCACCAGGGACATTTCAAAGTCGATCGACAGGATCGAGCAGCAGCCCGTGGTTGATCGCGACACCAAGTATTATCTGGACAACATCACCAAGGTGAAATCGATCGACGATTTCGTCAAGAATGACCGTTTGTTCAAATATGCCATGAAGGCCTACGGGCTCGAGGACATGGCTTACGCCAAGGCCTTCATGGTCAAGGCACTCAAAGAAGGCGTCTCCGATCCCAACAGCTTCGCCAACAAGCTGACCGACAAGCGTTACGCCGAATTCGTCAGGGCCTTCAATTTCGCCGCCAACGGCACCAGTACGACTGTCTACAACAAGGCGCAGCAACTGGTGACCAGCAACTATGCGCTGCAAGTCCAGATCGGCGCCTCGCAGAAGGGGCTCCCTTACTACCAGAGCGAAACCGCCTACTACGTCACCAACATCGCCAAGGTTAAATCGGTCGACGACCTGATGGGCGACAGCCGCCTGCTGACATATGCGATGGCCGCTTTCGGACTCGACGCCGCAACCGAACCTGCCGCAACCGTCAAGGCGATGCTCGAAGGTGGCGTCAGCGATCCCGACAGTCCTGCCAACAAACTGCCCGACAAGAGCTACGCCAAATTCGTCGCAGCCTTCGACTTCGCCCAGTATGGCGATCAGACGACCATGCGCGACGATGTCCAGCAGGCGGTGCCGAAAGGATACATGGCCGGAGCCGGACTGACATTGGTCGAGCCAAGCGCGCAATATATCAAGGGCGAGGCCGACTATTACGCGGCAAACATTTCCAAGGTGACGTCGATCGACAACCTCATGGCGGACAAGCGCCTGCTCACCTTCGCCATGGCTTCCTACGGACTTGATGCGTCAACCGAAACGCCGCAGCAGATCCGCACAATGCTCGAGGGCGGCGTCAGCGACCCCGAAAGCCCAGCAAACAAGCTGACGGATAAACGGTACGCCAACTTCGTCACGGCCTTCAACTTTGCCCAATATGGCGATCAGACAACGTCGCGCGACGAAGTGCAGAAAGACACGCCGAAAATCTATACGACGGAGTCGGCGCTTGGCCTGATCGCGCCGAATGCGGACTACATCAAGTCGGAGACCGCGTACTATCTTGCCAACGTCACGAACGTGAAATCCGTCGACGACCTGATGGCCAACAGCCGATTGTACAACTACGTGCTCTCGGCCTACGGACTGGACCCGGCGACGGAAAGCAAGGACCTCATCCGCAACGTTCTTGCCGGTGGCATTCGCGACGCCGACAGCGTCGCCAACAAGATGACCAACAAGGCCTATGCCGGGCTGGCCGCCGCCTTCAACTTCGAACAATACGGCGAAGCGGCCACCACCATCAATCCGGCGCAGCAGCCGACCGTCGACAAATACATGCGCCAGACCCTCGAAGAGGATGCCGGCCAGACCAACCAGGGCGTGCGGCTGGCGCTTTATTTCGATCGCAAGGCCCCAACCATCACCAGTTGGTATGACGTGCTGGCCGACACTGCGCTTGCCAGTGTCGTGCGCACCGTGCTCGGCCTGCCCGATTCCTTCGCCACCGCCGATGTCGACAAGCAGGCGCAGCTGTTCGAGCAGAAACTCGACATCTCGGATTTCTCCGACCCCGAGAAACTCGGCAAGTTCCTGACGCGCTTCACCAGCATGTACGAGATCAACAACCCGACTTCATCGGCCGTCACCTCGGTCAGCGTGCTGTTTGCCCAGCCACTCACCGTCGGCATCTCCACCGACCTGATGATGGCCATGCAGAAACTGAGGTTCTGAGACCATCATGCGGGACAGCCTGTACGTCGCTCTTTCATCGCAGATCGCGCTCGAGCGGCGCCTCGACACCATCGCCGACAACGTCGCCAACGCCTCCACGATCGGCTTTCGCGCCACCGGCGTGAAGTTCGAGGACGTCGTCTCTGGCACCGGGCAGAAATCGGTGTCATTCGCCTCCCCGGGCAAGACCTACCTTTCCGGCGCCCACGGTGCCTTGAGCGAGACCGGAAATCCCTTCGATTTCGCCATCCAGGGCGATGCCTGGTTCGCTATAGAGACGCCGGTCGGCACCGTCATGACCCGCGACGGCCGTTTTTCGATGAACGAGAACGGCGAGCTGATGTCGATCGAAGGCCACCCGGTGCTCGATGCCGGCGGCTCGCCGATCCAGCTTGACCCCCGCAACGGTCCGCCCAAGGCCGGGGCCGATGGTTCGTTGCGCCAGAACGATCAGCTTGTCGGATCGATCGGCCTCTACAATTTCGATCCAGGCGCGAACTTCGTCCGCTATGGCAATTCCGGCATTGTTCCGGCACGCACCCCGGAGCCTGTCACCGATCGCTCCGATATCGGCGTTGCCCAAGGTTTTCTCGAAGAGTCCAATGTCAATCCGGTGCTGGAGATCACCAGGTTGATCATGGTCCAGCGCGCCTTCGAGAACACGGCCGCCCTGATGCGCCAGACCGACTCGTCCACCGACGAGGCGATCAAGACGCTCGGCTCGAAATAGTCCATGTCGCTCGACCAGCCATCCCTGCGGGCACTCGAAAGACAACTCCAGCCGGCACCGGAAGACCGGCTTGCCGCCCTGGAACGGGTCTGGCGGCGTTTCGCCGACGCCGAGGCACTGCTCAAGCGCGGCGGCCGCGTCATCGAAGTCACGCCCACGCACTACAAGGTGCACGGCCTTTCCAGCTTCGCCAGGCTGGGTGACATCGTCGAGCAGCCCGGCCATGCCGGTGCGCGCCGCGGCGAGATCGTCAAGATCGGCCGCGACGAGGCCGTCGTGGCACCCTTCGAACGCAGCGCCGATTCCGGCATCGGTGATGCCGTGTTCCGCCGCGGTCCGCTTGTGGTGGCACCGCATGCCTCATGGCGCGGCCGCACCATCGACGCACTCACCAGGGCGATCGATGGCGGCCCGCCGCTCGCCCGGGGAGACGACACATCGCGCGGCGCCCAGACGACGCCGGGCGCCATGGCGCGGCAACGCGTCGGCACTGCCTTCATGACCGGCGTCAAGGTCATCGATATCTTCACGCCGCTCTGCTTCGGCCAGCGCCTCGGCATCTTTGCCGGCTCCGGCGTCGGCAAGTCGACGCTGCTCGCCATGCTCGCCGGAGCCGACGCATTCGATACCGTCGTGGTGGCGCTCATCGGCGAACGCGGCCGGGAAGTCCGTGAATTCCTCGAGGACACGATCGGCGACAGCATGGCCAAGACCATCGCCGTCGTCGCCACCAGCGACGAAAGCGCCATGATGCGCCGGCGTGCGCCGGACACCGCCATGCGCGTCGCCGAGCATTTTCGCGACCAGGGGCATCGCGTTTTGCTGGTGCTGGATTCGATCACCCGCTTCGCTCACGCCTTGCGTGAGGTGGCGACGGGAACCGGCGAGCCGCCGGTCGCCCGCGGTTATCCGGCCTCGGTGTTCACCGAATTGCCCAAGCTGCTCGAACGCGCCGGGCCGGGTACGGAAGGCAAGGGATCGATCACCGCCATCATTTCCGTACTGGTCGACGGCGACGATCACAACGACCCGGTCGCCGATTCCGTGCGCGGCATCCTCGACGGCCATGTCGTGCTCGACCGCACGATCGCCGAACAGGGTCGCTATCCCCCCGTCAACCCGCTGTCGTCCATATCGCGGTTGGCCGGAAAGGCCTGGAGCGTCGAACAGCGCGCGCTGGTGACAAGGCTGAAGTCGATGATCTCGCGCTTCGAGGACACACGCGATATCCGCTTGCTCGGGGCCTATCAGGGCGGCGTCGATGCCGAACTCGACATCGCCGTGCGCCAGGTGCCGCTGATCTATGAAGCGCTGACGCAAGGGCCGAAGGATCGCCCCTCAGCCGACCCGTTCTCCGATCTCGCCCGCCACCTCAAGAGCAAGCTGAACGCCGATGCCGGAGACTGAACGCGAATACACCGAGCGCATCCTGCGCGACATGATCGCCGAGGCCAATGCCGCGCAGCAGGCAGAGGCTGACACAGCGAGAACTGCCAAGGCAAAGGCCGCCCGTGCCATCGCGGCCAAAGCCGAGGCCGTTCTGGCCAGAGCCGTCAAGCCAATCCTGCCACGGGCTGGCAAAGCCGATCCTGATCTGGCCAGGCCCATCGAACCCGCTCTGTCCCGGGCTCCCCAGGCGGTGGCTGCCGAGATGACGCAGGCCAGCCGGGAATCGCTGATCGACGGCCTGTTCCCGCGCACCGAATGGCCGCAGCCGCCAAAGGCGCCGTTTCCCCGACTGGAGAGGAAGTCCGACCGACGCAGCGATTTCGTCATTGCCGCGCTCGGCATCGCGCTCGGCCTGATCTGCGCCCTGTTCCCCTGGTATATCTTCTTCAACCAGGACCAGTTTGGCGTCCAGGCGATGAAGTTCGGCGGCACAGGCTCTAATTCCGGGCGAGCGGGCGGCGGCGTGGTCGCCGAACGCAGCGCGCCGCTGACGGCAAAGGACGTTCCCGCGGCCAATCTCGATCTTCTTGCCACGGGGACGGTGCGGGATGATGCCGATCCCGCAGCCGCATCCGACGAGCAACCGTTTCCGGCCGACGCGGCGAAATTCCGCATGGTTCATGTCGCCAACGGCCGCGCCATGATCCAGGACGACGCTGGCCTCTGGATGGTCCAGCGCGGCTCGATACTGCCGGATTCCAGCAAGGTATCCTCCATCGAGCAGCGCAACGGCAAATGGGTCATGGTCACCAGTGCCGACCAGGTGATCGAACTGTCCCGATAAACGATCTCCGGCTTCCGGCCATCCGCAAGGCCCGCGCAAGACTGGCGGCCTAGTCTCTGGGTACCTGCTCGGAGATTCCCATGGAGCCCGTTTCCCTTTTCGACCTCGCCGCCAAGCAAGCGCAATGGCTGGCCGTGCGCCAGTCGGCCGTCGCCGGCAACATCGCCAATGCCAACACGCCAGGCTATACGGCAAACGACGTCGAGCCATTCGAAAAAGTGCTCGACCGCGCCGCCGTATCGCTGCAGGCCACCCAGGCCGGCCATCTCGGCAATGCAGCGACCAATGCCGGCTTCACCATCAAGCCGCAGGAAGATGACGGCGTTGTCATGCCGTCCAAGAACTCGGTCGTGCTGGAAGACCAGTTGCTGAAGGCCGGCGAGGTGCGCCGGTCCTTCGAGCTCAACACGGCGATCGTCAAGGCGTTCCATTCGATGATGATGATGGCGGTGAAGAGCTGACCATGGACGCACTGACCGCAGCCCTCAAAGTCGCAGCATCCGGCCTCGGCGCCCAGTCGGAACGCCTGCGCGTGGTTTCCGAGAACCTCGCCAACGCCCAGTCGACGGGCACCGCGCCCGGCTCCGACCCTTATCGCCGCAAGACCATCAGCTTCGTCTCCGAGCTCGACCGGGCCTCCGGCAGTTCAACGGTTGCAGTGAACTCGATCGATCGAGATCCCAGTGACTTTCCAGTCGAGTTCCAGCCCGGCAACGAGGCCGCCGACGAGAAGGGCTACGTCAAGATGCCCAACGTCAACGTGCTGATCGAAATGGCTGACATGACCGAGGCCAATCGCTCCTACGAGGCCAACCTTCAGGTGGTCAAGCAGGCCCGCGACCTGATTTCCATGACCATCGACCTGATGAGGAACCAGTAATGATCAGCGGTATCGGAGCCCTTCAGTTCAAGCCGTCGATCGGCGGCGACGACGCGGCGACAAGCCTGCTCCAGGGCGGCGCGACACCGTCAGCCGGTGGCAATGTCGGCACCTCCTTTGCCGAAGCGCTGAGCCAGGCAGCCTCCAAGACCGTCGACACGATGCAGAACGCCGAGCAGGTATCGATGCAGGCGCTCAAGGGCGATGCCGACACCCGCCAGGTGGTCGACGCCGTGATGAGCGCGCAGCAGGCGCTTCAGACCGCAGTCGCGATACGCGACAAGGTGGTCTCCGCCTATCTCGAAGTCAGTCGAATGGGCATCTGAGGAATTCCGCCATGAAAGCACTCGCCATCGCCGCCACCGGCATGAATGCCCAGCAAACAAATCTGGAAGTGATCGCCAACAACATCGCCAACATCAACACCACCGGCTACAAGCGCGCCCGTGCCGAATTCTCCGACCTGCTCTATCAGGTCGACCGCACGCAAGGCGTGCCCAACCGCTCCAACGCCTCGCTGGTGCCGGAGGGCGTCTCGATCGGCCTCGGCGTCAAGACGACGGCGGTGCGCAACGTGCACACCCAGGGCGAACTGACCAGCACCGGCAACAGTTTCGACCTGGCGCTGACCGGCAGGGGCTGGTTCCAGATCGAGGGTGCCGACGGCGGCACGCTCTACAGCCGCGCCGGCGCTCTCAACACCAACGCCACCGGCCAGTTGGTGACGGTCGACGGCGCTGCGGTCATTCCGGCAATCAATGTTCCCGTTGATGCCGTCGAGGTCATCGTCAACAAGACCGGCCAGGTCTTCGCCCGCATCGACGGCCAGACCGACCTGCAGAACCTCGGTCAGCTTCAGATCGCCAATTTCGCCAACGAGGCCGGCCTGGCGCCGCTCGGCGACAATCTGTTCCAGGAAACCACGGCTTCGGGGCCCGCGAATGTCGGCGTGCCTGGCGATCCCGGTTTTGCCACCATCCAGCAGGGCTATCTCGAAGCCTCCAACGTCGACCCGGTCAAGGAAATCACCGAGCTGATCTCGGCGCAGCGCGCCTATGAGATGAACTCCAAGGTCATCCAGGCCGCCGACGACATGGCCTCCGTGGTCTCCAAGAACATCAGGTAACGCATGATGTCGACGCCCGGCCTCCTGTCTGCATTCCGCCGCACCGCGCTCGTCCTTGCGCTGGTGACCGGCACGATGCCGGCTTTTGCCCAGGAATCGGCCAACCAGTCGGCCAACCGGATCGCCAGCAATCAAGCTGGCGGCGAGGTGGTGCTTATTCCGAGCCGGGTTATCTATCCCGGCGAGACCATCAACCTGGCTGCCCTGAAACAGGTCACCCTTGTCGTCGGCAAGCACAAGCCGGAGGCGGTCGCCACACGGGCCGAGGAACTGGATGGCAAGGTCGCCAAGCGCACCTTGCTGCCCGGCCGCTACATTCCCTCCGCCGCCATCCGCGAGGCCTGGCTGGTCGAACAGGGTGCCTCCGTGCAGATCTTCTTCATCGCCGGCGGCCTGACGATCTCGGCGACCGCCGTAACGCTGCAGCCAGGAGCCGCGGGCGACCTCGTCAAGGTTCGCAACATCGACAGCGGCAAAATCCTGTCCGGCACGGTGATGGCGGATGGAACCATCCAGGTCAGCGCTTCATGATGCGCGGGCTTACCTTGATCCTGGCAGCCGTGCTTGGCCTGCAGCCGGCGCTGGCCGACGGCCTGACACCGAAGGCCAAGCGCGAGCTCGCCGCCAAGAATGGCGGCGTCTACAACGATCCCGAATATGATCCGGCCACCACCAGCCGCATGTTCCGGGTTTCGACCGGGCCGAGTTCGCTGCCGCCGGGCCAGGTCGCCTCGCGTATCAAGGACATCGCCCAGCTGCAGAGTTCGCGCGACAATCAGCTCGTCGGCTACGGCCTGGTCATCGGCCTTGCCGGATCGGGCGACAGCCTGCGCAACTCGCCATTCACCGAACAGTCGATCCGCGCGATGCTCGAAAACCTCGGCATCGCCACCGAAGGCGGCAGCGCGCGCGCCAAGAATGTCGCCGCCGTCATCGTCACCGCCAACATGCCGCCCTACGTGCAGTCGGGCGCCCGCATCGACATCGACGTCTCCTCGATGGGCGACGCGACCTCGCTTTCCGGCGGCACGCTGATCATGACGCCGCTGAAGGCGGCGGACGGCGAAATCTATGCCGTCGGCCAGGGCTCGGTCATCGTGTCCGGCTTTACCGCGCAAGGACAGGCCGAGCAGCTGACGCAAGGCGTGCCGACCGCCGGCCGCGTGCCCAACGGCGCCATCGTCGAGCGTGCTGTCCAAGCCGAATTCGACGATCAGGCGATCCTGACGCTGCAGCTGCGCAATCCCGATTTCTCGACCGCAATCCGCATCGCGGATGCCATCAACGACTACACCGGCCAGCGCTTCGGCATGCGGGTGGCGGCCGAGCGCGATTCGCGCACCGTCCAGATCAGGAGGCCGAAGGGTGTCTCGGCGGCGCGCTTCTATGCCGAAATCGAGAATTTGGTGGTCGAATCCGACACGCCGGCCCGTGTCGTGATCGACGAGCGCACCGGCACCATCGTCATCGGCAATGACGTCAAGATCTCACGGGTCGCCATCAGCCACGGCACGCTCACCGTGCGCATCACCGAAGCGCCGCGCGTCGTCCAGCCCGAACCCTTCTCCAAGGGCGAGACCGCGATCGAACCGTTCACCGCCATCGACGCCAGCCGGCCCGACGCCCGCGTTGCCGTGCTTGACGGACCCGATCTCCAGACCCTCGTTTCCGGCCTCAACCGCCTCGGCGTCAAGCCGGACGGCATCATCGCCATTCTGCAGGGCATCAAGTCGGCCGGGGCCCTGCAGGCCGACCTGGTTCTGCAATAGGCGATGCCGATGACGCGCTCCTTCCCACGCCACGACAGACACCGCAAAGCCGCGATCCTGCTTGCGACCGCTTTTCTCGCGGCTCTGCCCTTTGCCGGCGGCACCGCGCGCGGCGAGGAGACGGTCCGCCAGGTCCTGCCGGGAGCACAGGTGGCGGCGGCGCCGCAGCAACTGACACGGGAAAAGGCGCCGGACCAAAGCGAGATCGAGCGCTTCTGCTCAAACATCGCCGATGCCGCCCGCGACCGCCGCTATGTCCTGCAGGCGCAGGAACTGAAGCAGCTCCAGGCTGGCATTGACGAGCGCATGAAAGCTCTTGATGCAAAGAAAGCTGAATACGAGACCTGGCTGAAGCGGCGCGAGGTTTTCCTGGCCCGGGCCGAGGACGGCGTCGTCCAGATCTACGCCGGTATGAAACCGGACGCCGCCGCCGAGCGGCTGGCCATCGTCAACGCCGACCTGGCTGCGGCTATATTGATGAAGCTCGATTCACGCAAGGCGAGCGTCATCCTCAACGAAATGGACCAGAAGGCGGCGGCGACGCTCACCGGCATTATGGCCAGCGCAGCCCGAAGGGTAGATCCGTCATGATCCGGAAGATGCTTGTCCTGTGCGCGGTTGCCATGCTGTCCGGTTGCGGAACCAACCTCAAGGAGGTCGGCAGAGAGCCGGCCCTGTCCCCGGTCGGCTCCGGCATCGATGGCGGCAGCACCGGCTCGCTCTATCGATATCCGCAAACGCCGCCAGCGCCGGTCAAGAAATTCTCGTTGTGGGACGACCGCCAGAGCCGGCTGTTCACCGACCCGCGGGCGCTGTCCCAGGGCGACATCCTGACGGTCAAGATCAAGATCAACGATCGCGCCAACTTCAAGAACCAGAACGACAGGAGCCGCACCGCCAATCGCAAGCTCGGTTATGACCTCAGCGCGCAGTGGGACAAGTGGAGCACCGCCGGCAAGGGCGCCGGGGCTCTCAGCTCCACCACCGACACGACGGCTGACGGCGAGATCAAGCGCTCGGAAACGCTTGAACTCAATGTCGCGGCGATCGTCACCGATGTGCTGCCCAACGGCAATCTGATGATCACCGGATCGCAGGAAGTGCGCGTCAATGCCGAGCTCAGGGTGCTGACGCTCGCCGGCATCGTGCGGCCGGCCGATATCGGCGCCGAAAACACCATCCCCTACGAACGCATCGCCGAGGCCCGCATCTCCTACGGCGGACGCGGTCGCATCACCGAGGTCCAGCAACCTGCCTACGGCCAGCAGATCCTCGACCAGGTTCTTCCGTTCTAGGATCGGGGCAGGGCGCCGTGGCAAATATTGAACAGGTTCAGCCGCGCAAGGGTCCCTCCCCTGTCATTCAGGCCGGCATGCTGCTGCTTGTGACGGCGGCCGCCATTGGCGTGGGTTGGATGTCCGGCGGTTATCTCAAGGGCGTCGGCGCACCGGCGTCGGTACCGGTCGCGCCTGAGAACGAAGGTAAGATCATGCAGCCCGCCGCAGCCGAGCAACCAGGCCTGGGCCCGATGCTTGTCGTGCTGGCGCCGATCACCACCAACATCGCCTCGCCTGCCGGCACCTGGATCAGGATGGAGGTGTCCGTCGTCTATGACGCGCCGCAGCCACAGGCAATGTCGGATGACATCCACCAAGATCTCCTGGCCCTGGTGCGCACGTTGAAGATGCATCAGATCGAGGGAGCCAGCGGCTACCAGCACCTGAAGGCCGACCTCGAAGAACGCGCCGCGATCCGCAGCCAGGGTCACGCCAAACAGGTACTCATCAGGACATTGCTGCTCGAATGAGAAAGTTCCTTCTCGCCACCGCCATGATCGCCGCCGCCACCTCCATCGCGGCGGCTCAGCAGCTCGATCTCGGCGGCATCGGCAAGGCTGACGGCACCACCGTCGGCTACATCATCCAGATGTTCGGCCTGCTGACTGTTCTGTCGGTCGCGCCGGGCCTGCTGATCATGGTGACCAGCTTCACCCGCTTCGTCATCGCCTTCTCGATCCTGCGCGCCGGCATCGGCCTGCAGTCGACACCGGCAAACCTCATCCTGATTTCGCTGTCGCTGTTCATGACCTTCTATGTCATGGCGCCGACCTTCGATCAGGCCTGGAACACCGGCGTCAAGCCGCTGATGGACAACCAGATCACCCAGACCGAAGCCTTCGACAAGATTTCCGATCCGTTCCGCACCTTCATGCTGCACAATGTGCGTGACAAGGATTTCGACCTCTTCGCCGATCTCGCCCGCGAGCGCGGCCAGACCGTTTCGCGCGACACCGTCGACCTGCGCATCCTGGTGCCCGCCTTCATGATCTCGGAGATCCGGCGCGGCTTCGAAATCGGCTTCCTGATCGTGCTGCCATTCCTGGTCATCGACCTGATCGTCGCCACCATCACGATGGCGATGGGCATGATGATGCTGCCGCCCACTGTGGTGTCGCTGCCGTTCAAGATCCTGTTCTTCGTCCTGATCGACGGCTGGAACCTGCTTGTCGGCAGCCTGGTGCGCTCCTTCAACTGACTCTGCCGCGCCGGCTCGAAATTCCAGCAATATATTTTCGATTAACCGTCCGGTTTAGCCCTTTGGTAGGGACTTGCCCGCATATTCGCTCGCAGATGGCGGGTGATCGATTTCAGAGATCATTGGCATGATGCCGCACCGTCATACCGGGAGGCCCGGTATGTCAAAAAAACACCTGTAAAAACCAAGGTACGAGTACCATGTCCAGCATCATGACGAACTCCGCCGCGTTGACGGCTCTGCAGAGCCTTAACGCCACCAGCAAATCCCTCCAGGACACCCAGGCCCGCATCTCGACCGGTTATCGCGTCTCGCAGGCCTCGGACAACGCCGCTTACTGGTCGATCGCCACCACGATGCGCTCCGACAACCAGGCAATGTCCACCGTTTCGGACGCTCTCGGCCTCGGCGCCTCGAAGGTCGACACCGCCTATACCGGCATGAACAGCGCGATCTCCACCATCAACCAGATCAAGGCAAAGCTGCTGGCTTCCTACGGCCAGACGGACGCCTCGAAGGAAAAGACCCAGACCGAAATCACCGCTCTTCAGGCGCAGATGAAGTCCTACGCCGACGGCGCCACCTTCTCCGGCACCAACATGCTGTCCGTAGACAGCGGCTCAACAGCCACGACGGCTGCCGATGTGAAGATCCTTTCGGCCTTCAACCGTGACGCGGCCGGCGCATCTTCGATCTCGACCATCGACGTCAAGGTGGAAAGCATCAAGCTCTATGAAGCTGGTACCACCTCGGGCCTCGCGAAGGGCATCCTTGACACGTACCGCCTCGGCAGCGACGGCAGTGTGGCCGCAGCGGTCTCCGGCACGCAGACAGCTCTAGGGGCGGCTGCACTGGCCACCGACACCTATTCGGCCGCCTCGCTTTCCATCTTCTCGGGTGGCACGGCTGCCAGCGATTCGCAGATCAAGCAGATGCTGACCGTCATCGACTCCGCGCTCGCCGATATGACCAACTCGGCCACCACGCTCGGCGCCGCCAAGAGCAGTATCGACCTGCAGAAGACCTTCACCTCGGACCTGATGGACTCCATCGACCGCGGCGTCGGCCAGCTCGTCGATGCCGACATGAACAAGGAATCGACCCGTCTGCAGGCCCTGCAGGTCCAGCAGCAGCTCGGCGTGCAGGCGCTGTCGATCGCCAACGGTTCCTCGCAGTCGATCCTGTCGCTCTTCCGCGGCTGATCGCCTCCGCTCAACCACGGTTCGCACTAGAAATTCGGGCCGCGCCAAAAGCGCGGCCCTATTTGCGTTTGCTCCAGCCCCGCACAATCCTCGATCCTTAACTCTCAAAAGCCAGCTTTTAACAGGCTGTTAACCATGCCGCGCTAGTTATGGTTAACCAATAGCTTACGACAGTTGGCGAATCGGTCCGACCGGCACGATGCCAATCGTTGAACAGGCCCATCCGGCATGTCTGAGCATGTCGGCTTTTGAGAAGGAGCGACTTTCTTGGCGAGCATCATGACCAACGCCTCGGCGTTAACCGCACTTCAAAGCCTCAGCGCCACCAACAAGTCGCTCGAACAGACACAGGCCCGCATATCGACCGGCTATCGGGTCTCGCAGGCTTCGGACAACGCCGCCTATTGGTCGATCGCCACCACCATGCGCTCGGACAATTCGGCCCTGTCGACGGTGCAGGATGCACTCGGCCTCGGCGCCTCGAAAGTCGATGCCGCCTACACCGGCATCACCAACGTGCTGACGACGATCGGCCAGATCAAGACCAAGGTGTTGTCCATGGTCGGCCAGACGGATGCCGCCAAGGCGAAGACCCAGACCGAGATCAAGGCGCTTCAAACGCAGATGAAGTCCTTTGCCGATGCGGCCACCTTCTCCGGCTCGAATTTCCTCGCGGTGACCTCCAAGCAGGTCACGTCCGCCAATGATGGCGTCCAGCCCGACTCGCAGATCGTGTCCTCATTCAATCGCTCTTCATCCGGCGCTGTCTCGATCGGAACGATCAACATCAATGTCGAGGGCACCAAGCTTTTCGACTACGGCCTTGCCGCCGAAGTCAAGAACCAGGGCGTCCTCGATCGCCAGACCTCCATCTATTCCACGGGCGCCGCCCAGACCCTGTATGACAACGCCTATGCTGGCGTGATCGCGGGCGGAGGAACGGATATCGCCGCGAACACTGCCGGCCAGACGGCGGCGGGAGCGGTCACCAAGGTCAACAATATTTCCGCCTACAACCTCGACATCACGGCCCCAGGGGTGACCGACGGCATCATCACCCAGATGGTCACCATGATGGACAAGGTCATGGCCCAGTTGACTGATTCCGCCACCATCATCGGTTCGGCCAAGAGCTCGATCGACCTGCAGAAGACCTTCACCCAGAGCCTGATGGACTCCATCGACCGCGGCGTCGGCCAGCTCGTCGACGCCGACATGAACAAGGAATCGACCCGCCTCCAGGCCCTGCAGGTGCAGCAGCAGCTCGGCATCCAGGCACTGTCGATCGCCAACAGCTCCTCGCAGTCGATCCTGTCGCTGTTCAAGAACTAATCGCGGGCGCCACCGGCGCCCTCCTTTCGCATCCCAACTGACGGGCCGCGCCGCAAGCGCGGCCCGATTTCATTTTCGCACAAGCTTCGAAGACTAGAGTTCCGGCGGACAATCATGCTGGGAGTCGTCGAACCGTGCCGGAACAGATCCAGAGCATCATCTCGAATCTCCGCGGGTTTGGCGTGAAGCGCCTCGCCATGCTGGCGGGCATCGCCGTTCTGGTGATGGGCGTCATCGGCATCGCCTCGGTCTATCTCAACCGCCCCGCCTACGACACGCTCTATGTCGGGCTCGACCGCGCCGACGTGAACCAGATCGGCCTGGTGCTCGGCGAAGCCGGTATCGGCTTCGATGTCGGCGCCGACGGAACCTCGGTTCTGGTGCCGGCCGGCACCACCGCCCAGGCGCGCATGCTGCTCGCCGAAAAGGGCCTGCCGACCAGCGCCAATGCCGGCTACGAATTGTTCGACAATGTTGGCTCGCTCGGCCTCACCTCGTTCATGCAGCAGATCACCCGCGTGCGAGCGCTGGAAGGTGAGATCGCCCGCACCATCCAGTCGATATCGGGCATCAAGGCGGCGCGCGTCCACATCGTCATGTCCGAACGCGCCAATTTCCGCCGCGACGAGCAGCAGCCCTCGGCCTCCGTGGTCATCCGCTACGCCGGCATCGACGCCGAGAAGAGCGCCATGTCGATCCGCCATCTCGTCGCCGCCGCCGTCCCCGGCCTGTCGGCCGACAAGGTGACTGTTCTCGATTCCAGCGGCAATCTGCTGGCCGCAGGCGATGATCCTTCCAACACCAGCGCCGCCCGCACGCTCGGCGTCGAGCAGACCGTCGAGGCGCAGATCGGAGACAACATCCGCCGTGCGCTGACGGCCTATCTCGGCCCCGACAATTTCCGCGCCAGCGTCAAGGCCGAGGTCAACACCGACACCCGCCAGACGGAAGAGACCATCTTCGATCCGAATTCCCGCGTCGAGCGCTCGGTGCAGTCGGTGCGCGCCAACGAGAACAACAACCAGAAGCAGGCTTCCACTCCGGCCAGCGTCGAGCAGAACCTGCCCGAGACCCAGGCAACCGCCACCGATGGCCCGCAATCCTCCTCGCAGAACGACCGCAGGGAAGAGATCACCAACTACGAGATCAATTCCAAGAAGATCGCCACCGTCTCCAACGGCTACACCGTCACCAAGATGTCGATTGCCGTGGTCGTCAACCAGCAGCGGCTGACGACCATCCTCGGCAAGGATGCCACACCGGAGCAGATCGCCAAGCGCGTCGCCGAGATCCAGAAGATGGTCACATCCGCCACCGGCCTGGATGAAAAGCGCGGCGACATCATCGACGTCTCGGCGGTCGAGTTCATCGATGGCCTGGATGGCGAGGCGATCCCGCAGGCGGGAATGCTCGATTCGATCGGCCAGCATGCCGGCACGATGATCAATGCAGGTGCCTTCATCGTCGTGGTGTTCCTGGTGGCCTTCTTCGGCCTGAGGCCGATGGCCGCGGCGCTGACGGCAAAGGCTGCTCCAGCCCTGGCAGGTCCCAGCTTCGACGACGTCCAGCGCTCGCTGCCGACGCCGGAGGCAATGGCGGCCACCGACAATGCCGCGGTTGGCGCCTTGCCAGGCACACGCCCAGGCCCCACTCCGCTCGACGATCTTCGCCAGAAGATCCGGCCGGCGCCGCAGGACCGGCTTGCCAGGATGGTCGACCTCAACGAGGAGCGCACCGCGCAGATCCTGCGCAAATGGGCTTCCCAGGAAGTGGCGGTGTAAACCATGCCTTCCGTAGCCCTCTTCGACCTTCTGCCTGATTTCGGCACGCGCGCGCAGCGTGCCGGCCAGCCCCGGGCAGCAGTCGATCCCGAACACAAGCCCGAGACGCCGGCGCCACAAGCCGATATCGGCACGCTGATCGCCGAGGCGGTTGCCCAGGCGGAGGCAGCGCTGGAGGGCCGCCTGGCGGCTGCGCATGACGCCGCGCTCGAAGCCGAACGCCAGGCCAGTGCTGAGGAAGCAAGGATATTTCTCGAAAGCCTTGGCGACGATGTCGGCAAGGCGGTCTCGTTGCACATCGATGCGATGGAGGCGCGCGTGACCGGACTTGTCGCCGGCACGGTCGCCCGCATCATCGGCGGCATCGTCAGCGACGATCTGCAGAAACGTTCGATCGATGCGTTGGCAGACGCCGTCCGCGAAGCGGTTGGCGACGCCGAGGCTGTGCGCATCGTCGTGCGCGGCCCGCTCTCGATGTTCGAAACACTGAAGGCATCGCTCGGACCCCGCGCCGCCAATCTCGATTTTGTCGAGGCGCCAGGCTTCGACCTGACCGTGGCTATCGACGAGGCGGTGTTCGAAACGCGCATGGCCGAATGGTCGACGACCCTCTCGGAGGTCCTGGCATGAGCGTCGCCAACGCCGATCAGGGCCGCCACGAGATCATCATCGTGCGGCGCAGTCATGACGACCATGACGAGGCCCACCATGGCGGCGTCTGGAAGATCGCCTTCGCCGACTTCATGACGGCCATGATGTGCTTCTTCCTGGTCATGTGGCTGATCAACGCCGCCAACGAGCAGACCAAGGCAGCCGTCGCCAGCTACTTCAACCCGGTCAAGCTGGTCGACCGCAATTCGAGCCGCAAGGGCCTGGAGGATCTCGGCGACGGCCCGCGCGCCATGGGACTGACGGCCGACGATCCGCAAGAGGCGACCAGCAAAGCCGGACAGAACGGCAATGCCGGCGCGGGCGCGTCGGAGCGCAAGCAGGACAAGCAGGAGCCACAGCAGGCGGAACACTCCGACGACCATCTCTTCGCCGACCCCTACGCGGTGCTTTCGGAAATCGCCACAGATACCGGCGTCATGCAGAATGTCAGCCAGAAAGGCGATGGCGGCGTGCAGGCTGCCGGCCCGGCTACCGGCGCCTCCGGTGGCGCCTCCTACCGCGATCCTTTCGAGCCGGATTTCTGGTCGCAGCAGGTCGCCGCGCCCGGCGCCGAGGCCAGCGCCCAGCGCACCAAGATCGAGGGCGATCCGGCCAAGCCCGGCGACAAGACCGCCGAAACGCAGGTGCTCAAAGTCAAAGCCGTGCCGCCTGTCGCGGCACCGCTCGAGCCACTGGCAAAGGACGCGACCAGTAAACAGGCCGCGAACCCTGCCACGGCATTGGCCGGCGAGACGAAACCGGACGGCACCAAGGCCGCGGTAGCGAAGGCTGAGCCTGAGGCGCAAAAGGCCGTCCAGCCCGACATCGGGGAGAAGGCGCCAACCGCTGCTGCCGTGAAGGCAGCGGCCGACGTCAAGCGGCAGTTGGCCGATGCTTTCAAGCCTGGCGACAAGCTGCACGACGGCGTCTCGGTCGAAGCCACCGACAAGGGCGTCGTCATCTCGATCACCGATCAGCTCGACTTCGGCATGTTCGAGGTCGGCTCGGCGTTGCCGAGACGCGAACTGGTGCTGGCGATGGAGAAGATCGGCCGCATCGTCAACAGCCAGAAGGGCACCATCAGCATCAACGGCCACACCGATGCCCGGCCGTTCCGCAGCGACAGCTACGACAATTGGCGGCTGTCGACGGCGCGCGCGCATTCCGCGTACTACATGCTCGTGCGCGGCGGCGTCGACGAACGCCGCATCACCGAGGTCGCCGGTTTCGCGGACCGCCAGCCGAAAATAGCAGCCGATCCATTGGCGGCCGCGAACCGCCGCATCGAGATCCTGATGGCGACCGGCGGATGAAGCGAGCGGCTGTCACCCGCCGGTTGATTGGCCTGTTGCTGCTGGCCGGCGGACACCCGTCCACTGGTTTCGCCCAGGAGGCCCTGCAGCCGTATCAGCTGGTGCGCTCGCTGCAGCTCATCCAGGACCGCATAGCCGCCGGCGATCATGCCGCCCTGCCGATGCAGGCCAAGCTGCTCGAGATGACGGATGCGCGCCTGCGCGCGGCGAATGCCGAGGACTACAAGGATCCCAAGAATTTTCGGGCCCTGCTTGTCTACGGCATGAGCGGCGGCAACCCGGTGACCGTCGAAGCGGCCACGTCGCGCGCTACGGCGGACCCGCAAAGCCTTGCCATCGCCAAAGGCGTGATTGAGTACCTCAACGGCCGGCCCGGCAAGGCTATCGAAGCCTTGAGGCCGATCGATCCCATGGCGCTGCCTCCGGATCTCGGCGCCTTCCTCGCTTTGGTCAAAGGCTCGCTGCTTGCCGGCGATCAACCGGCGACCGCACTCGGTCTGCTCGACGAGGCAAGATTGCTCAGCCCCGGCACGCTGGTCGAGGAGGCGGCACTTCGCCGTTCGGTCGGCCTTGCAGTCGCGCAAGGCGACGCGGCACGTTTCGCCCTTGCTTCCACCCAGTATGTCGAGCGCTACCTCTATTCGCCCTATGCTAGCCAGTTCGCGGACTCCTTTGTCTCCGGCGTCATCGCGCTGCACATGTCGATCAGCCAGGACAAGCTGGGCGACATCACCTCGATGATGGATCCCGAGCGCGAGAAGGTGATCTATCTGCGCATCGCCCGCCGTGCCGCGATAGACGGCCTGAACGACCTTTCGGCCTTCGCTTCGGCGCGGGCCGAGCAGGGCCGCGACGGCAACACCAATCAGGACGATCCACGCGCCCTCCTCTATGCCAGCCTTTCCACCGTCACCTCGGGCACAATCGAGGACATTCGTGCCAAGCTCGGCAAGATCGATCGCAGCCGGCTGTCGGAGGGCGACCGCGCCTTGCTCGACGCTGCTCAGGCCATTGCCGGCGAGGTCGTCGCGCCGCCCACCGCCCTTCCGGCGGAAAAGCCTGCCCCTGTCGCGGCCGAGCAACCTCCGGCTCCCGAGATCGCCACGCCGCAAAACGCCGATGACAGTAGCTTGCCACCGGTCGAAGGCGCCATCTCGGAGCAACCCGCCGCCACCGCGGCCTCCGGCGGATCGGCCGCCAATGCGCCGGACACAGCGGCAGTTGCAGCCACATCCGCCGAGCCTGCGACCGTCGTGCCGGCGTCGGCACCTTCACCCGCCGCCGGTCCAGAACCCGCCGATCCGACCGACGCCGCCATAACCAGAACACGTCGACAGCTCGACCTGATCGACCAGATGCTTGGAGCCGCCCCTAAATGACCACCAGCCTCGGCTCGGCCTTGCCAGGATTTGCCTCCACGCGCGCGACGTCGGAGCAGCCGGCCGCGAACGGCAGAAACGATGACGCCGGCTTCGGCAAAATGCTGCGCGACGATGCCCGCCCGGAACGGCAGGCGTCGACAGAGGCGGGATCGCGCGACCGGCGCTGGAGCAAGCTCGCTGCCGGCCTCGCCGGGCATGGCGCCAAGGCCGAACCGGCATCGGCCGAGCCCGGAAGGACCACCTCGGCCAAAGGCGCAAGCGTGAAAACCGGCAAGGACGAATTGGAAGCAAAGGCGCACAAGGCCGACGCCGAACAGACGGCGTCGGATACCGCGCCGCTTCAGGACGACCTGCCGCTGCTGATCGCGTTTCATGACCTGCGGCATTTCTCGACAGCGGCCAAGGCAGCGGGGGGCAATGCGGCCACCGGCGAGAATCCCTCGGACCCGATGCTCGGCGGACAGGCTGCACTGCCAAAGACCTACCGCTCAAAATCGTCGGGCGGACGCGAAGCACTCGAAACCATGTCGAAGCCGGAGCAGGCGTCGATCGTCGACGGACCTTTGACGGCGCTTGACGGTCAGTCGCCGAGCGCTGCCTCCAGCGCACCAAAACGCGACGTCACAGCGGCGGCCCGGAAGCTGTCGGACGCGCCGGCTGCCGATGTGCCCGGCGTGCCGTCGAAGCCCACCACGAATGCGATGAGGAGCATCGAGGATGTGCGGTCCTCGATGCGTCCCGAAGCGGGAAAACAGTCCCTGTCCGCCGCGCGCATCGACGTGGTGTCGGAACGGAGCTTCCCCACGCCGCCGCAGGGTCCCATCAGCCAGGCGGCCCTCAATGTGATCAACGCCATAGCCGCCGACGCCGGGCCGCAAACGGCGCTTTCAGCCTCACCCACGACCACCCATCTGGCCAGCTCTGTTGCCGTTCCGACACATGTGTTGAAGATCGAACTTCACCCTGCCGAACTCGGCATGGTGACGGCCAATCTTCGCCTCTCCGGGGAACAACTTTCGATTGAGCTGAAGCCTGAAACACACGATGCCTATCGTCGGCTGTCGGCCGACAGCGAGGCCATCGTCAAGTCGCTGCGAGGGCTCGGCTTCGAGGTTGACAAGGTCACGATACTGCAACCTTCGGTAGCAGTTCCCGCTACAACCCGGACGGATGCAACCGCTCCGTTGGCGGCGGCAACAGGCCGCGATCCAGCATCCTTTCAACCGGGGAATTCGGGCGGCGGCAATGGTGGAGCCGGCGGCCAGCAACCGGGTCAGCAATCCTCAGGGAACCGCAACGATGACGCGCAGGACTACGGCCGCGGCACTTCGCCTTCTCGCGAGCGCGCTGGCGGCGATATCTTTATCTAGCACGGTGACAGCTGCCGCAGCCGCGACCAACCCTTGCGAGCCGGAAATCCTGCGCGCCGCCGACCGCTATGGCGTTCCCGCCGGCATCCTTTATGCCGTTGGCCTGACGGAGACCGGCAACAAGGGCAGCCTTCAACCCAACGCTTTGAATATAGAGGGAAAAGCAGTCTTTCCCAGGAGCCGGACCGAGGCCCTTGCCGCCTTCGCCAATGCCCGGCGCGAGGGCAAGACCCTGATCGATCTCGGCTGCATGCAGATCAACCACCACTACCACGCATCGCATTTTCGCAGCGTCGAGGACATGCTCGACCCACGTCAGAACGTCGACTATGCGGCGCGCTTCCTGGCCAGCCTTCATGCCCGTCACGAGACCTGGTCGATGGCCGTGGCCCGCTATCATGCCGGCCCCGACAATGACCCGGCGCAGAAGATCTATGTCTGCCGCGTCATTGCCAACATGGTCGCCACCGGCTTTGGAAAATGGACCGCGAACGCCCGCGGATTCTGCAACCCATAAGCGCATTTCCCATTACTAATAGACCTACCACACAACCCCGAATTGTTGTTCTGGCCTGGCCAAAACTTGGCGCCGAATGCGTATCTGGCTGCACGCTAATGCAACCGATACGATTCCAGACTCCCAAGAAACTAGCTACAAGAAATGACGGTTGTTCAGGATTCTCGCCAGCGGATAGGCCTCTCTTCACGGGGCAAATGATTTGATTCGGAAGGCGGGGCCGATGATTGTGATCGTTGACGAGCGCGAGCTCGTAACAGAGGGATACAATTCACTTTTCGATCGTGAGGGCATCGCCTGTGCAGGCTTTGCATCCGGCGAATTCGGTGAGTGGGTGAATTCGGCCGCCGACACCGATCTGCGCTCGGTCAGGGCCTTCCTCATCGGCGATTGCCGCGAAGGTTCCATCTCTCCGCGCCAGATCCGCGACCGCACCGGCGCCCCGGTGATTGCGCTGAGCGAACAGCATTCGCTGGAGAACACGCTGCGGTTGTTCGAGAGCGGCGTCGATGACGTCATTCGCAAGCCCGTCCATATTCGTGAGATCCTGGCCCGCATCACCGCGATCCGCCGCCGCGCCCAGGAAGACGTCGCCTACACCGAGATCGGCGCCATGCGCATCTTCATGGACGGCCGCGACCCCGAGATCGACGGTCAGCCCCTCCCCCTGCCGCGCCGCGAGCGCCGCATCCTCGAATATCTGGCGAGCAATCGCGGACGCCGGGTCACCAAGACCCAGGTCTTCAACGCCATCTACGGCATCTTCGACGAAGAGGTCGAGGAGAACGTGGTGGAAAGCCACATCAGCAAACTGCGCAAGAAGCTGCGCGAGAAGCTGGGCACCGACCCGATCGATTCCAAGCGTTTCCTCGGCTACCGGCTCGTCTTCTGATGCAGCGCCGCGCCAGCCTCGCGCAAGAAAACATGCGTAGCCTCGCAGCCAGCAGCATGGACACAGCGGAGACGTTTCGATGAGCCTCTATGGAATGATGCGGACCGGCGTTTCCGGCATGAACGCGCAGGCAAACCGCCTGTCGACGGTCGCCGACAACATCGCCAATTCAGATACCACGGGTTACAAGCGGTCCTCCGCCGAATTTTCGACGCTGGTCATGCCGTCGACCGGCGGCGCCTACAATTCCGGCGGCGTCACCACGACGATCCGTCAGGCGGTCAGCGATCCGGGCGTGCTTCAGTACACGACCTCGGTTTCCGACCTTGCCGTCAGCGGCGATGGCTTCTTTGTCGTTCAGGATCCGAGCGGTACCCCCTATCTGACCCGAGCCGGCGCTTTCGTTCCCGACGGTCAGGGCAGGCTTGTCAACTCGGCCGGTTTCCAGCTGATGGCCTACAGTTACGAGAACGGCGTACCGGCAGCGACGGTCAACGGCTTCGAGGGATTGGTCCCGGTTGTCATCTCCGACCAGGGCATGACCGCAACGCCGAGCACCGAGGGCAGCTTTGCCGGCAACCTGCCGGCGGGTGCGACACCTGTCGCGACCGCCAACCTGCCCGCCGCCAACGCTGCGACCGCGCAATACACGTCGAAATCCTCCATGGTCGCCTACGACAATCTCGGCAACAAGAAGCTGCTCGACGTCTACTTCACCAACACCGGCGCCGGCACCTGGCAGGTGGCGGTCTTCGATCAGTCGAAGGCCACCGCTGGAACATCGTTCCCCTACACCGCCGGCGGCTTGCTGGGCTCGGCCAACCTGACCTTCGACACCACCACCGGCAAGCTCACCGGCACGCCCACCAACGTTTCATTTACTGTGCCGAACGGCGCCACCCTCAATCTCGATCTGTCGGCGCTGACCCAGCTTGGCACCGGCTTCACGGTTTCCGACGCCCAGGTCAACGGCAACGCACCGAGCACCATCGACAAGGTTCAGATCAGCAAGGACGGCACCATCTACGCCCAGTACAAGGACGGCTCGACCAAGCCGCTCTACAAGATCCCGCTCGCCGACGTACAGAGCCCGGACCAGCTCAAGGCGCTGCCTGGCAACGTCTATTCGCAAGGCACCGAGTCCGGCGCGGTTCGTGTCGGCTTTGCCAATGAAGGCAAGCTCGGCTCCATCATCTCCGGCGCGCTCGAGAATTCCAACGTCGATATCGCCGAAGAACTGACCAACATGATCGCGGCACAGCGCAGCTACACCGCCAATTCGAAAGTCTTCCAGACCGGTTCCGATCTGATGGACGTCCTTGTCAACCTGAAGAGATAAGACGGGCGTCGCCCGCGAAAGACCCGCATGTCACTGTCTACCGCATTGAGTATCGCCCAGTCGGCGCTTATGAACACCGCGCGACAGACCAGCGTTGTCTCGCGCAATGTCGCCGACGCCTCCAACCCGGACTATTCGCGGCGTCAGGCCGTCGTCACCAGCACGGCGCCGGGTGCGCGCTCGGTCGATATCCAGCGCGCAGCCAACGAGCTTCTGTTTCGCCAGAATCTCGCCGCGCTATCGGCCTGGAGCGGCCAGAACGCTCTCTACAACGGCATGGATCAGTTGGGTGTTGCGGTCAATGGCGTCGACAATGCGTCCTCGCCCTCGACTGCGATCGCCAACCTGCAGCAGGCGCTGCAGCTCTACGCCACCTCGCCGTCGAATCAGAACCTCGGCGCCTCCGTCATCGACGCCGCCAAACAGGTCATGCGCTCGCTCAATGAGGGCTCCAAGGCAGTCCAGGATTTCCGCACCCAGACCGACGGTCAGATTGCCACCGCCGTCGACGACCTGAACTCGCTGCTCGGCCAATTCCAGGATGCCAACACGGCCGTCATGTCCGGAACCCGTTCCGGCACCGACGTTTCCGATGCGCTCGACCAGCGCGATGCGCTTTTGAAGAAGATTTCGAACTATGTCCCGGTGTCGACCTTCACGCGAGGCGACAATGACATGGTCATCACCACCGGCGACGGCACGACCTTGTTCGAGACGATACCGCGCACGGTCACCTTCGCGGCGTCGGCAGGCTATACCGCGGGTGCCGCCGGCAATGCCGTCTACATCGACAATGTGCCGATCTCGGCGGGAGCCGGTGGCAACACCAGCGCCAGCGGCACGCTTGCCGGCCTGCTGCAATTGCGCGACGGCGTCGCCTCGACCATGCAGAGCCAGCTCGACGAGACCGCGCGTGGCCTGATCACAGCCTTTGCCGAGACCGCACCCTCGATGGCCAACGCCGCCGGCCTGTTCACCTGGTCTGGTGCGCCGGCCGTGCCGGCGGCCGGCACGCTGGTCAACGGCCTTGCCGCGTCCATCAGCGTCAATGCAGCGATGGACCCGAGCACCGGCGGCAACCCGATGCTGCTGCGCGACGGCGGAGCCAACGGTGCGGCCTACGTCGCCAACACGGGCGGTGGCGCATCCTATTCCACCCTTCTGGTTGCCTATGGCGACCGGCTCGACCAGCCGATGACTTTCGACCCCGCCGCTGGGGTTTCGGCAACGTCCAGCGTGTCCGACTACGCCGCCAGTTCGATCGGCTGGTTCGAGGGCGTGCGCCAGCAGGCTTCGACCGCCTCCGACGCCAAGGAAGCACTGGCGTCGCGCAGCGCCGAGGCGCTGTCCAACGCGACCGGGGTCAATGTCGACCAGGAAATGTCGCTGCTGCTCGACCTCGAACACACCTACCAGGCATCGGCCCGGATGATGAAAACCGTCGACGACATGATGACGGCCTTGCTCAACGCGGTGGGATAATTCCATGACTTCAGTCTCCTCGGCCGCAATCTCCAATGCCATGCGCTCCCAGCAGATGCGCATGCAGGCCGAACTCGTCAAAGCCACGAAAGAATCCTCGACGGGCAGGGTCGCCGACGTCGGCCTGGCTCTCGGCGGGCGCACCACCCAGGCCGTCACTTTCCAGCGCGATCTTGACCGGCTCAACGTCATCATCGATTCCAACGGCCTGGTCGGCGCCCGGCTCTCCTCGACGCAGACCTCGCTTGGTCAACTCTCGACCGCCGCTCAGACGTTCCTGTCCGCCCTGACCACCGCCTCCTCAAGCGACTCGTCCAACAGCCTCACCCAATCCTCCGGCAAGGCGACCATCCAGCAGCTGACCTCGATCCTCAACACCAGCGTCAATGGCGAATACCTGTTCGCCGGCACCAACACCGACGTCAAGCCAATCAACGACTTCACAGCTGCCGGCTCCCCCGCCAAGGCGGCATTCGACGCCGCTTTCGTCGCCAATTTCGGCTTCACCCAGGACGATCCGCTCGCGGCCGACATCACGGCTGCCCAGATGGACGATTTCATCACCAATGATGTCGCCCCGCAGTTCACGGGCGCTGGTTGGCAGGGCAACTGGTCGAACGCCACCGACCAGCAGATCGTCAGCCGCATCGCACTCAACGAAACCACACCGACGTCGACCAGCGCCAACAGCGCCGGCATCCAGAAGCTCGCAATGGCGGCAGCCATGGTCAGCAGCCTGATGTCCAGCAACATCAGCCAGGCGGCGAAGAATACGGTTGTCAGCCGCTCCACCACATTGGTTGGCGAAGCGCTGAGCGGCATTGGCCAGCTTCAATCCGAGACCGGCATCGTCCAGAAGCGGGTTTCCGATGCCAACGATCGGATGAAAACGCAGGTCGACCTTTTCGAACGGCACATTCTCGACCTGGAAGCCGTCGATCCGGCCGAAGCCGCGACACGGGTCGCGGATCTGACACAGCACATCGAAACGTCTTTCGCGTTGACCGCACGCCTGCAGCAGCTCAGCCTGTTGAATTACCTGACCTGACAACGCTTAACGGAACGGTAGAGCCCCAACGATGTACCAATTCTCTTACGCCGACATCCAGAGCAACTCCGTTGCCGACGCGAAGGACCGCGAGCGCGAGCTTCTGACCCGCTCGATCGACATGCTGGCGGCGGCAGCAGTGGCCGGCCACGGTTCGATGGAGGCGATAGAGGCGCTTCACTTCACCAACCGCGTCTGGACCGCCTTCGTCGAGGATCTTGGCTCCAGCGACAACGCCCTGCCAAAGGAACTGCGCGCCAACCTCATTTCCATCGGCCTGTGGCTGCTGCGCGAGGCGGAGGACATCCGTCAGGGCCGCACCAACAATTTCGAAGGGCTGATCGAGGTGTCCCAGATCATCAGGGACGGCATTCAATGACCAACACGCTGAAGATATCGCTGAAGCCGAACGAAAAGATCTACATCAACGGCGCCGTCATCCGGGTCGACCGCAAGGTCACCGTCGAATTGATGAACGACGTCCAGTTCCTGCTCGAAAACCACGTGATCCAGGCCGAAGATGCCTCGACACCGCTCAAGCAGCTTTATTTCATCCTGCAGGTCATGCTGATGAACCCGGCCGGCGCCGCCGCCGCACGCGAGATGTTCCGTCGTTCGCTGCCGCTGCTTCTGGCAAGCTTCGAGGACGGCCAGATCTGCAGCGCGCTGAAACAGATCGACCGCATGGTCGGCGAGGACCATATCTACGAAGCGCTGAAGGCGATCCGCGCACTTTATCCGCTCGAACGCCGCGCGCTGGGTGGCAATGACGATGTTTCGGGTGCCGAGCGCCCGTTGGCTGTGGGAGCACGATACTGATGAACGTGGACATGACGACGACGATTCCGACCGGCGCCAATCAGGCCACCGCGTCCACCTCGAAGACAGCAGTCGACTACCAGTCCTTCCTGAAGCTTCTGATCGCCGAGATGAAGAACCAGGATCCGACCAAGCCGATGGATTCGACGCAGTATGTCGCCCAGCTCGCCACCTTCTCGCAGGTCGAGCAATCGGTGCAGACCAACACCAAGCTCAATCAGATCATGCAGTCCTCGGCGCTGTCGCAGGCCGACGCACTGATCGGGCGCTCGATAACCTCCGCCGACGGCCTGACGACGGGCACCGTGGCTTCGGTGCGCCTCGCCAGCAACGGTCTCATCGCCGTGCTGCAGAACGGCACCGAAGTCGCGGTCGGTCCGGGAGTTTCGGTCAAGGCGGCAAGCTGACGCTTTCGACAGAGAGCCAGTCCCATGAATGAGGCCGACGCTCTCGACATCGTCCAGTACGCGGTATGGACGGTGCTCGTCGCGTCCGCTCCGGTGGTGCTGGTCGCCATGGTGGTCGGCATCGGCATCGCCCTCATCCAGGCGCTGACCCAGGTGCAGGAAATCACCTTGACCTTCGTGCCGAAGATCGTCGCCATCATGCTGGTGGTGGCGCTGACCGGCCCCTTCATCGGCAGCCAGATATCGGCCTTCACCAACGTTATCTTCGAGCGCATCCAGAACGGGTTCTAACCTGTTTTGGGAAGGCGTGCCGCGGCATGCCGTTCGTAATTGTCCGAAGACAGACGCCGCCGATCCCCTTGGCGCCTCCGCACGCACGGCAGACAAGGCCTGGACCGCCTCTATCCCATTGTTGGACCATGAGCTTTTTTGCCCTTTGCGGCGCCATGCCCTACTTTCGGCAAACGGTCTGCGCAAACGGATTGTCTGACGGGCAGGCACGACATGGCAGGAATCCCAAATGATTGACGAAAAGCCGGACAGCGAGAGCGTCTCGGCGCTGGCGCCCTTCCGGCACGGCATTTTCCGCGCCGTGTGGGGCGCAAGTCTCGTCTCGAATTTCGGTGGCCTGATCCAGGGTGTCGGCGCCGCCTGGATGATGACCACGATCGCCACCTCGCCCTATCAGGTGGCCCTTGTCCAGGCTTCGACCACCTTGCCGATCATGCTGTTTGCGTTGGTCGCCGGCGCCATCGCCGACAGTTTCGACCGGCGCAAGGTGATGCTGGTCGCCCAGACCTTCATGCTGGTGGTGTCGGTGCTTCTGACCCTGTTCACCTATTCGGGCCTGATCACGCCATGGACGCTGCTTGCCTTCACCTTCCTGATCGACAGCGGCACCGCGCTCAACAGCCCGTCATGGCAAGCCTCCGTCGGCGATATCGTTCCCCGCAACAAGGTGCCGGCGGCCGTCGCCCTCAATTCGATGGGCTTTAACCTGACGCGCAGCGTCGGTCCGGCGATCGGCGGCATCATCGTCGCCGCCGCCGGTGCGGCAGCCGCCTTCGCGGCGAACGCGGTGAGCTATATCGGCCTGATCGTCGTGCTGGCGCGCTGGAAGCCGAACGTGCCGGTATCGACCTTGCCGCGCGAGTCGCTGGGGGCCGCCATGGGCGCCGGCCTGCGCTATGTCGCCATGTCGCCCAACATCGGCAAGGTGCTGGTCAGGGGTGCTGCGTTCGGCTTCAGTGCAGGCGCTGTGCTTGCGTTGCTGCCTCTGGTGGCGCGCGATGTCGTCAAGGGCGATGCGCTGACCTATGGCATCATGCTCGGCGCCTTCGGCATCGGCGCGGTCGGCGGCGCCTTGATCAGCGTCAGGCTGCGGCAGTTGCTCTCCAGCGAGACGATGGTGCGCTGTGCGTTCGCCGGCTTCGCCGTCTGCGCCTTCAATGCCGCCGTCAGCCAGCATGCCTGGCAGACATCGCTCGGCCTGCTTGTCGGCGGTGCCTGCTGGGTGATCGCGCTTTCGCATTTCAACGTCACGGTGCAGATGGCGACGCCGCGCTGGGTGGTCGGCCGGGTGCTGTCGGTCTACCAGACCGCGACCTTCGGCGGCATCGCGCTCGGCAGCTGGATCTGGGGCGTCGTCGCCGACGCGCATGGCGCCGAAACCGCGCTGATCGCCGCCAGCATCGCCATGCTGGCCGGCGGCGCCATCGGTCTTTTGCTCCCGCTGCCGCAACAGCAGGTGCTCAACCTCGACCCGCTCAATCGCTTCAAGGAACCGCATTTGGCGCTTGACCTGAAGCCGCGCAGTGGTCCCATCGCCATCATGATCGAGTATGTGATCCGCCACGAGGACGAACCGGAGTTCCTCGCCATCATGGCCGAACGCGGCCGCATCCGCCGCCGTGACGGCGCCCGCAACTGGACGCTGGCGCGTGATCTCGAGAATCCCACCATATGGATCGAGCACTATCACACGCCGACCTGGATCGAATATATCAGGCACAATGGACGCATCACCCATGCCGACGCCGTCATCGGCGAGCGCCTGCGGGCACTGCACAGCGGCAACGAGCCGCCCCGCGTGCGCCGCGTGATCGAGCGCCCGACGACCGCCGGCACGGCCCTCGTGATGGCCAAGGGACCTATTGAGCACTGACTCCGGGTTGTCCCTTAGCCCTCGCCCGACAGATCCCGGCGGGCCTTGTCGAGTTCCTCGGCATAGCGTCGCATCAGATGGCCTTCGGTCAACAGGCCCAGCACGATATGGTCGGTGAAATCCTCGACCACGGCGAGTTCTTCGGCGCCCGCCCGCTGGAATGTTTCCGCGGCGGCCTGCACGTTCATGCTCGGCACCAGCACCGCGTCCTTGTATTTGGCGAGATCGCGCACCGGCACCTCGCCATCGGACGGATCGCTGTGCAGTTCGGCCACGATCAGCACACCGACATAGTGGTCGCCCGCGTCGACGGCGATGACGCGCTGGGCAGAGCCGAGCGGCACCTCCTTGCGGAAGGCTGCCAGCGTCGTCGAGGCATAGATGGTCTTGATGTCCTTGCGCATCATCGAGCCGACTGTGAGGCTGCGCATCCAGCCGACATCGTGGGCGCTGCGGATGGTCTCGCCGCGCAGATGGAAGCGCCATGTCGAGAACGAGTAGCCGAAGGTTTCGCGCACCAGGATGGCCGACATGATCGAGGCGGCCAGCACGACGCCGGTCAGCGTCAGGTCGCGGGTCGATTCCAGCGCCAGGAAGGTCATCGTCAGCGGACCGCCGACGACACCGACGGCGAGCGACGTCATGCCGACGACGGCGGCGACGGCAGGGTCGATGCCGGTTGCCGGAGAAATAACAAGCATCACATCCGCGAACGCCTTGCCGAGCAGCGCGCCGAGGAACAGCGAGGCAAAGAACAGTCCGCCGCGAAAACCCGACCCCAGCGAGACCGCCGACGCCGCCAGCTTGAGCACGAAGACGCTGGCCACCACGGCCAGCCCGTAATTCATCGAGAATTCGCGATGCAGCGCGCCATGGCCGCTGGACAGGACCTGCGGCGTGATCAGCCCCAGCAGCCCGACGATGACGCCGCCGATGACGGGGCGCAGCGACGCATCGATCGACAGCCTGGCGAAACCGCGCTCGATCAGCGTCACCAGATGCATGATGGCGATCGAGGCGGCACCGCCGAGCAGCCCGAGCAGCAGGAACGGCACATACTGGCTGGCGGTGAGCGCCGGCAGACCCGAAAGCTCGAGCGGAAACGGCACGCCGCCGAACATCTCGGCGGTCAGCGAGGCTGAGATCGCGGCGGTCATGACAGGCGCGACATTGGCGACCGAGTAGATGCCGATGACCAGTTCGAAGCCGTAGAAGGCGCCGGTCAGCGGTGCATCGAAGGCAGCGGCGATGGCGCCGGCCGCACCACAGCCGACCAGGATGCGGACATCGTTGCGGCGCAGCCTGAAGATGCCCGCCAGCCGCGATGCCAGCCCGGAGCCAACCTGCGTATAACCGGCTTCCAGCCCGACCGAGGCGCCAAAACCGCTGGAGATCATCGTCTGGCCGGCGATGATGAAGGTGTCGGTCAGCGACATGCGCCCGCCATAGAGCGCATTGGCTTCGATCGGGTCGATCGGTGTGCGGAATTTCCGTATCCGGAGCCAGACCGCCGTCAGCCCCAGCAGTATGCCGCCGATCGCCGGTATCAGCGCCTGCATCGGATTGGCGAGCGAGAACATGCCGGAAAGCCGGCCGCCTGGCTGAACGCCGAACAGCAGCCCGTGCAGGTCCTGCACGATCTGGCTCATCGCCGTGACCAATATGCCAGCCATCACGCCTACGACACCGGCGAGGATGACCACCACGATGCCGCGTGCCTCGAGCAGGGGCAACGACCTGATCAGCACCGCGCGCAGCCGGCGGGCGTAGACTTCGCTGTGGTTTCTGGAAAGCACCGGGGCGGCTCGCCGATATCGAAAGGCAGTGGAAAGCCAGCCTGATACGCCCGGCGGCACGGCATGGCAACCACAATGCCGACAGACACCATGTTGGCGACAGCGCGATATCGATCGGGCCGATGGACCGTTCAGGTCGACATGGGCTCGCCGGCTTCATAGAGCACGAGGTTGCGCTCGCCTATGCCAAGCGCCGGCCAGCTCGCACGCCAGTCCGCAATGTGCGGCGAGGCGAAGTGCGCGTCGAGCGCTGCCCTGTCGCTCCAGACTTCCGTGACCCGGATGAGCCCGGCATCGAAAACATCCTGCGCATAGGAATATTGGATGCAGCCGACCTCGGCGCGGCTGCCTGAAACCATGCGTTCCATTGCGGGCTTGGCTTCCTCAAATTTGTTCGGCGGCAAGCGGATGGTGCCGATGATCAGAAGCATGGGTTTCCCTTTCCTGGCGAGGCTAGCCGACACGGCGACCTGCGCATGATCGTTCGAACTAGCCAGTCTCCCACCCTCGCGCAAGCTTGGCGGACTACCCTCACAGGGCTGTCGCGCGCTCGGCAGTCTATGGGGTTTGAGGACGATATGGCGATCAGCGAAAGCATTCAGCCCGGCGCGGCCGCCAAGAACGGCCGCGACGTCTTCTTCGCCATCGGCATCGTCATCATCCTTGCCGTGCTGTTCCTGCCGATCCCGGCCTTTCTCATCGATGTCGGCCTCGCCTTTTCGATCGCGCTTTCGGTGCTGATCCTGATGGTGGCGCTGTGGATCCAGCGGCCGCTCGATTTTTCGTCTTTTCCAACCGTGCTGCTCATCGCGACCATGCTGCGGCTGTCGCTCAACATCGCCACCACGCGCATGATCCTGTCGCATGGCAATGAGGGCACGCACGCCGCCGGCTACGTCATCGCCGGCTTCTCCAAGCTGGTGATGGCCAGCGACTTCGTCATCGGCCTCATCGTCTTCATGATCCTGATCGTGGTGAACTTCATCGTCATCACCAAGGGCGCCACGCGTATCGCCGAAGTCGGCGCGCGCTTCACCCTCGACGCCATCCCTGGCAAGCAGATGTCGATCGACGCCGACCTGTCGGCCGGCATGATCGACGACAAGACCGCGCAGCTGCGCCGCCGTGAACTGGAAGAAGAAAGCTCCTTCTTCGGCTCGATGGACGGCGCCTCGAAGTTCGTCCGCGGCGACGCCATCGCCGGCCTCATCATCACCGCCATCAACATCGTCGGCGGCATTGCCATCGGCTACATCAGGCACGGCATGGGCATGGGCGAAGCCGCCGACGTGTTCATCAAGCTGTCGGTCGGTGACGGCCTCGTCACCCAGATACCGGCGCTGATCGTGTCGCTCGCCGCCGGCCTGCTGGTCTCCAAGGGCGGCACCCGCGGCTCGACCAACCAGGCGGTGTTCGGCCAGCTCGGCGCCCACCCGCGCGCCCTCTATGTCGCGGCATCGCTGCTGGTGCTGCTCGGCCTGATGCCCGGCCTGCCGCTGTTCCCGTTCTTTGCGCTCGCCGCCGGCATGGCCGGTCTCGGCTACGTCATCCCGATGCGCGCCAACCGTGTCCTCGCCGAAGCCGAGGCGATCAAGGACCAGGAAAAGGCGACCAAGGTCGAGGAGGAGAAGAACTCGGTCAAGGCCTCGCTCGCCACCGCCGAGATCGAGCTTTTGATCGGCAAGCAGCTGTCGACAAGGCTGCTGACGTCGCATCAGGAACTGGTTTTCCGCATGGGCAAGATGCGCAAGAAATTCGCCACCCAGTACGGCTTCGTCGTGCCGGAAGTGCGTGTCGCCGACGATTTCGCCATCCCGCCGAAAAGCTACCAGATCAAGGTGCACGGCACCGTGGTGGCCGAATACCAGATGCGCGTCGGCGAGATCATGGTTCTGCTCGGCAATCGCGACATACCCGAGATACCGGGCGAGGAAATCCGCGAGCCGGCCTTCGGCATGCGCGCCTATTCCGTCGTCGAAGCCTTCGCCGAGGATCTGAAGCGCGAGAACTACACCTTCGCCGACAACATGTCGGTGCTGCTCACCCACCTCTCCGAGGTCATCCGCAACAACCTGCCGCAGCTTCTGTCCTACAAGGACATGAAGGCGCTGCTCGAACGCCAGGACCAGGAATACCGCAAGCTCGCCGACGAGATCTGCACCACGCACATCTCCTATCCCGGCCTGCAGGCGGTGCTGAAGCTGCTGCTCGCCGAGCGCGTCTCGATCCGCAATCTGCACCTGATCATCGAGGCGATCGCCGAGATCGCGCCGCATGTGCGCCGCACCGAGCAGATCGTCGAACATGTCCGCATCCGCATGGCCCAGCAGATCTGCGGCGACCTGTCCGAGGGCGGCGTGCTGAAGGTGCTTCGCCTCGGCAACCGCTGGGACCTCGCCTTCCACCAGAGCCTCAAGCGCGACGCCAAGGGCGAGGTGCGCGAGTTCGACATCGACCCGCGCCAGCTCGAGGAGTTCGGCCAGGACGCCACCAAGGCGATCAAGAAATATCTGGAAGCCGGCGAACGTTTCGTCCTCGTCACCGCGCCCGACGCCCGCCCCTATGTGCGCATGATCATCGAGCGGCTGTTCACCACGCTGCCGGTGCTCAGCCACGTCGAAATCGCCAAGGGCGTCGAGATCAAGGTGCTCGGAACCATATCGTGAGCGTGCTGTCGCAAGGCGTCGTCATCGCGGCGTTCCTCGCCTTCTGCCGCATCGGCGCCTGTTTCATGCTGATGCCGGGCCTGTCCAGCGCCCGCGTCCCGGTCCAGGTCAGGTTGTTCGTGGCGGTCGCCGCCACCGGCGGCCTGCTCGCCTTCCTGTGGGACAAGATCTTTCCTTTCGTCGACCCGCGCCCGCAGATCCTGGTGCCGATGATCATCTCGGAACTTCTGGTCGGCGGCCTGATCGGCGCCATGACCAGGCTCTACATGGAAGCCCTGCGCTTCATGGGCTCGGCCATCGCCATGCTGGTCGGTTATGGCGGCACCGGCGGACCGGCGATCGAGGAGCCCGAACCCCAGGCAGCCCTTGCCGCGATCATCTCGTTCTCGGCGCTGTTGATGCTGTTCGTGTTCGATTTCGACCACGAGATAATACGCGCGCTGGTTTCCTCCTACACGGTCGCGCCGGTCAACATCTTCTTCAACCCGCAGGCAGCCCTCGTCGATGTCACCGACACGGTGTCGGACACCTTCTTCCTGGTCATCCGCCTCGGCAGCCCGTTCGTCGCCTATGCCATTCTCGTCAATCTGACGATCGGCTTCGTCAACAAGCTGACCCCGCAGATCCCGATCTATTTCATCTCCCAGCCCTTCATCATCGCCGGCGGCATGATCATCTTCTATTTCGCCGTCGGCACCATGCTGTCGCTGTTCGTCGACGGCTTCGTCGACCTGACGCTGGCGAGATGACCATGAGCACGCGCAAGGACCGCCTCAAGAAACTGGTCAAGGTGCAGGAACAGCTGAAGGCGCTGCACGAAACCCGCCACGCCACCTTCCTTGCCGCGGCCAGTGCCGCCGAGGCTGAAGCCAGGGAACTGGTCGGCCATTTCGACCAGCCCGATTCGCTTTCCGCCCTGTTCCCCGATCTCTACCACCGCCGCATCGCCCAAGCGGTCGTGCGCCAGGAGGCGAACCTGGCAAGCGCGAAGCAAGAAGCCGGCCTCATCGCCGCCGCGACCGCCCGCACCAACATGGTTGAGCGTGCCTACAAGGACGTGCGCAACCGCGACGAGCGCGAACGCTCCGACCGCGAGCGGCTCGACATCATCGCGCAGAAGCAGGGCGAGGAGTAAGCTGAGGGTGTTCCGCTATGGGCCAACGGTGAGCGTCATTGACCAGGTTGCGAATGGCGGCAATCTCGGTCTTAGGGGCGGGCATGGTGGCTTCCTGAGAGCGGACATTGCAGGCTGCACATCGAGGTCCTGCCGCGCCATGACCAGTCGATGCTTCGGTCTGGAAGCAGCCGTTGAGCAGACGTTCATTGCACGGCGGCGGCTGCGGTGAAGATGTAGCCAACGCCATAGACGACCTTGATCGGCGCGGGCAAGCTGATGTGCTCCTCCAGTTTGCGGCGTAGCCGGCTGACGACTGCGTCGAGATGCCTGTTGTCGAAGTTCGACCTGGGACGGGCGACAAGCTCCACCAGATCCTCGCGCTGGCAGATTTCGCCGCTACGGTTGCAGAGCACGTTCATGAAGGCGAACTCGGCCGCCGTCAGTTTAAGCGAACGGTGATTGGGCGCGATCAGCATCCAGTTCGTGCCGTCCAGCACCCACCGATCGCTGCTGCCGTTGGCAGAGTCGGGCGGGGCTCCCGTCCGTCGCAGCAGGCTGCGAATTGCGGCGTCGATCTCGCGCAGCGTGCTGTGCTTGACCAGGTAGATGTCGGCGCCGCTCTCAAAGCCACGGATACGGTCGTCGCTGTCACCGAGTGCCGTCAGCATGATGATGCCGCAGGCATGTGATTTGCGGATTTCGGTTGCCAGATCGAACCCGTTCCCATCGGGCAGCCCGACATCGAGGATGATGACAGCGGGCGAGCTGCCGTTGGCCAGCGTCTGGCGCAATTCCCCTGCCGTGGCGACGCCTTCGGCCGTGAAGCCCGTCAGTTCCAGGAAATCCGCCAGATCCTTGCGCAGCCGGGGCTCGTCCTCGACGATCAGAATATGCGTCATGCGGTCAGTTCCTCGGGCGAAAGTCGATCCGTTGCCTCGCCTGCCAGAGGCAGGCTGACGATGGACGTAATGCCCTGGTCGTCGTTGGCGAGCAACTGCAGCTTGCCGCCGTGATAGGCCAGCAATTTGCGCGAAGAATAGAGGCCGAGACCGGTTCCGGTTCCCGCCATCGTATTGGAGGCCCGGAAAAAGCGCCTGCCGATCTTGTGAAGCTCGGCCTGTGGAATGCCGATGCCACGGTCACGCACCCGAATGACCGCACTTCGACCTTCGCTGCGCACATCGATATCCACTGGCTGGTCCTCCGACGAATATTTGAGCGCATTGTCGATGAGGTTGATCAGGACGGTCGCCAGCATCTCGGGATCGGCGACAAGCGAAACGGCGTCGTCATCCGCCGTAAAGATCAGGCGCTCGCCGCGCCCGGTCATCCCGAAATGCAGCCGCACATCGGCAATAAGCAAACCGACGCGTATCATCTCCGGCTGAAACCCGCTGTCGCGATCATTGGCCATGAAGCGGTCGATCAGGGAAAACAGGCGATCGAGCGCCTCGCCAATGCCGGCAATCCGTTCTCGTGTCGCTTCGGGCGACTTGTGGCCGACAAGGCCGATCATGTCGGCCGCGTTGCGGATGATGGCGAGCGGGGTGCGAAACTCGTGGCTGACGACGCGCATGAAGTCCGCCTGCTCGTCGCGAAGCACACGTTCGGCCGCCAGGCTCGCGTTCAACCGGCTTTCCAGCCGTCGTCGTTCCCGTACCTCCCGCGACAGGGCGATATTTTTCTCCAGCAGCGCAGAGGACAGCCGCGAACTGACCATGAACAGCAGGCAGCCGAAAAAGGCGATCAGGAACAGCGCGCCCTGCAGCAGATACCAAGCGTTGCGGTCGGCCAGAACCGAGGCGCCTTGAAAATCGACCGGCAGCCGGTATTCGATGATGCTCTGGAGAACGCTAGCCGCGATATACTCGGCAAGCACACCGATCGTGATCCAGCGCAGGAGGGTTGGTTGCGTCCGGTCCCGCATCAGCCCAAGACACATCACCGACATCATCACGACCGTAAAGAAGGTCGATGCGTGAATGCGTATAGCAATGTCGCCCGGATCCATCGCGAGGGCGGCACTCCATGCGACAATTTGGAAAATCAGCAGTGAAATGCTGATCCAGGTATAGCGTGGCTGTCCCAGAAAGCGCGCCAGACCCTCGGCCAGCAACACCAGGCCTAGCTTGATGATCGTGTTGTGGAGCACGATGGCCCAGGCCGCCGGCTGCTCCCCACGCAGGAGAATCAGCAGCACCCCCGCCGCGATAGCGACGAAGCCGGCCGCAAGAAACTTCAACTCATAGAGGCGGCGCCACGCCAGCCACACAAACAACCAGGTGACGGCCTGCAGGCTTGCGGTTGCAAACGTAACAACCAGAACGGTCTTCAGATCAAGCATGGTCGAGTATTCGCACGGGTTCCCCTGCCACACCCCCCGATGCGCCAAATGTTGAATCTCGCAGGAGTTGTGCGGGGAGGCAAGCGCGATCCGCCCGTGCAAGAATTGGTCAGAATTCAATAGAATTGATCGGTGGAATTGTCGGGAGAGGACGTTTTATCATCGGCCGCGATCGTCTTGGTGGTTTCGCCGGGCGGATTGTGAGGAAGCAGTCGGGCGATGTGCGTGGCGGACGCACGCGACCCGACGCAGCGGCAAGCGATGATTTTCGCGGGACGCTCGGCGATCGGGCCGGCCGCGGAATCGTTGCTTGCGGCACACGGGGGGAATTCCATGACAATTCGCGATCGTCGCTCGCTCATACGCCCGCTTGTACTTTTGTGCTCCACGGCGCTCGCGGGGTCGTTGCTGCTGCCAGTCATCCTGACGGCGCCGGCGCATGCACAGGCTCTTTATGGTGCGACCGGAGGCGGGGGCGGTGATGGTGACGTAGACAGCAACGGCGGCGATGGTGGCGATGCAGGTGACGCCGGCGTCGCGGGCAACGGTCCGGATGCAGGGACCGGTGGGGCGGCCGGCACGCAGGCCATTCCAGACGGTGGAAATGGTGACAACGGCGGCTCCGGTGGTGGCGGTGGTGGTGGCGGCGGCGGCGGCGGTGGTTACAGCAATATCATTGCTGGCGATATTTCCGCGCCCCTCAATGGTGGCAATGGAGGCTATGGCGGCGGCTTTTTGGACGGAGGCTATGGCGGCGGCGGCGCTGGTGGCGATGGCGTGCGTAATGAAGAGGTGAACCCGGCAATTTCCGTGACGGCTGATGTTCATGGCGGCGATGGCGGCGATGGCAATGGCAATGGCCCGTTTGCCGGCGGCGGCGGCGGCGGCGGGGGCGGGGGCGCCGGCATGGTGCTTCTGAACAACGGCGCCATCACTGTTGAAAGCTCGGCCACCGTTGCTGGCGGAAACGGTGGCAATCCTGGCGCCAATTTCGGCGGTGGTGGTGGTGCGGGCATTGTTTTGAACGCCGGCGGCGACTTGACCAACCATGGCGATGTCCTCGGTGGCACGGGCGGGGCTTTAGCCACCGGCGGAACAGCCATTGTGATGGGAGATTCTGGCAGCATCGTCAACGACGGTCGCATTACCGGTGGCCGCGCCGGGGTTTCTGCATCCGCCGGTGCAGCGATCGACCTCAGAAATGGTGGGACGGTTTTTAACAGCGGAGTGATCATTGGCGGCGAGGGCAACGGTGGCCATGCCGGCGGCTCTAACGGCCCTGCTGGCGGAACCGGCAGTGGCGGCGCCCCCGGCTATATTCCCCTGACGCCCAGCAATGGAAACGGTGGTACCGGCATCGTTGGGGCCAATTTGGCGGTGCTTAACGTTGGGGAGATTACTGGGGGAGATTCTTTCTTTGGCCGGGCTAACGCCATCACCTTCACCGGCGGCGCCAACACGCTTTCCCTGCGAAACGGCTCGATTATCACCGGCAATGTCGTGGTGGAGAGTGGCGCGACCGGCTCATTGATGCTCGGGGATTATGACACGCTGCCTTCCACGCCGGCCTTCGATGTCTCGAAGCTCGTGAATACGGCCACCGTAGGCGCGAGTGACGAGTTCGTCGGCTTCACGAGCTTTAACAAGGCCGGGACGAATACCGTGACCCTGACCGGCACGGGTGCGCAGGACTGGACCATCGATCAAGGCACCTTGGTCGGCGACACCAACAGCTTCGGCGGCAATCTCACCTTCTCAGGCGTGAACACCGGCGCCGTCGTCTTCGACCAGGCGAGCGACGGTACCTATGCCGGGACCATTACCGGCCCCGGCCATTTCGGCAAGGCCGGCGCCGGTACGCTGACGCTGTCAGGCGACGCTTCCGACCTCGCGGGCAACCTGGGCGTCATGGGGGGCACGCTCGACATCGACACACAGCTCACCTCTTTTACCGGGATCATTGCTACTGACGGAACTGATCCGGACGAGTGGGCAACCGCAAGAGTTTCAGGGTCGGCCACCTGGACTGCCGACGTCCTTAGGGTCGGGGATTCCAATGGGGATTCCAAAGGGAAAGGGAGCTTGATCGTCGAGAATGGCGGTCAGGTTTTCAACGATTCGGGAGTTGTGGCGTATGGCGCGGGCAGCACTGGCTCCGCGGTGATTTCCGGAAATGATTCGGGTTGGACACTCGTTGATGCCATCGCAGTTGGTCTCTTTGGCAATGGATCGCTCAGCATTGAAAATGGCGGGCAGGTTTCCAGCGGCAACAACGCCATTGTTGGTTGGGATGCTCAAGCCACCGGAATTGTGAATATTACGGGCCCCGGGTCGGTTTGGACAGGCGACTCCATCATTGCCGTTGGCGTCTTGGGCAAGGGCACGCTGACTCTGTCGGAGGGCGGGCAGGTTTCGCTTGCCGGGGGTCCTGCTATCGTTGGGTTGGCGGCCCAGCCAGGATCATTCGGAACGCTCAACATCGGTGCGGCAAGTGGGGAAGTGGCGAAGGCCGCCGGCACGGTTGATGCGGCATCGATAGCTTTTGGCGCTGGCACAGGCACGGTTGTGTTCAATCATCTGGGAAATCCCGATGGGTCCGATCTGATTTTCAGCCCTTCCCTGACCGGCTTGGGGACCATCCTCCATGAAAGCGGCACGACCGTTTTGGCTGCAGACAGTTCCAGCTTCACCGGTGCCACCACTGTTGCAGGCGGCACGCTTCTTGTCGGGAACCATGCCAGTGCCGGCTTCCTCGGTGGCACGATCAATGTCGAGGACGGCGCCACGCTCGGTGGCTCGGGCACGGTGGGCACGACGACGGTTGCCGATGGCGGGCATATCGCGCCAGGCAATTCGGTGGGTACGCTGACGGTTGCCGGAAATCTGGGCCTCTCTTCAGGGTCGATTCTCGATTACGAATTCGGCAATCCAGGCGGTTCAACCGACTCTCCGGGGATAAGCGACCGCATCGGGGTGAGTGGCAATCTGACGCTCGACGGTACGCTCAATCTTGCGCAGAGCGGCGACGTGGCCGATGGCACGGCGGGCCTCGGCTATTACCGGCTGATGACCTATGGCGGCAGCCTCACCGACAACGGCCTGGAGATCGGCACGAAGCCGCCGCTTTCCGATCCGGCCGCCTATGAGATCCACGCGGGCGGCGGCAATGTCGACCTCTTCATCGGAGCGGCCGGCGACGACACGCTGCAGCACTGGCAAGGCGGCGACGGGACCTGGAACACCACGAACGAAAAATGGCTGAACCAGGGCGGCGATACTCTCGTCTCCTGGGCAGGAAACCATGCGGTGTTCAAGAACGAACCGGGCGGCTTCGACGGCGGCACGATCGCCGTCGAAGGAGCGCAAAGCTTCAAGGGCCTGCAATTCGTCGACAGCGGCTACCGCCTGGAAGGTTCCGGCACGCTCGCGATAGATGGTTCCGACAGCGCCGATGGCAATGCCGAGATCCGCGTGCTGGCCGGCACGGCAGCCACCATCGCGACGACGATTACCGGCGCGGGCGGGGTCAGCAAGACGCAAGGCGGCACGCTCGTCCTGGAAGGCAGCAACAGCTATCAGGGCGGCACGCGGCTTCTAGGCGGGATTATTTCCGTTTCTTCCGATGCCAATCTCGGCGCTGCAAGCGGTGCCCTGACATTCGATGGCGGCACGCTGCGGAACACGGCGGCGTTCGCGACGGCGCGCAACGTCACCCTGGATGCCGGCGGTGGGACGTTCCAGACCGATGCCGACCTGACGGCGAACGGCGTCATCTCCGGGACCGGCGCGCTCACCAAGACCGGGGCCGGCGGGCTGGTGCTTTCGAGCGCCAACAGCTACGCCGGTGGGACGACGGTTTCGGCAGGATTCATCACCGCGGCGACGACAGGCGCGCTGGGCAGCGGACCGGTGAATGTCAAGGCCGGTGACCTCCGCTTCATCAATGATGCAAGCGCCGAGAGCCTCGACATCGTCATGGAAACAAACGCAACGATGCGCTTCGATGGCAGTGCGTCGGCGGGAACGGCGACGATCGTCACTACCCAAAGCCGCATCAACTTCAACGACGAAACATCGGCCGGTGCGGCTTCGATCACCGGCAATGGTAGCAGGACGTCCTTCAACGGCAATTCGAGCGCCGCCAATGCCACGATTGGCGTTACAATCCAAGGAACGCTCGACTTCTACGACACCGCGTCTGCCGGCAGCGCCGCCATCACCAACAAGGGCGGCTTCGTTGGCTTCCATGGCGCTAACACGGCGGATGGGGCCGCGATCATCAACGATACGGGGGGAAAGGTCGACATCTCCGAAATGACGTCGGACGGTATCGCGATTGGCTCGCTTTCGGGCGATGGTCTCGTCTTTCTCGGCTCGAAGTCGCTGACGCTTGGCGGATTGGATAAGAACGACACCATCGGCGGCGTCATCCAGGATGGCAGCACTGGCATCGGAGGGAGCCTCGTCAAGACCGGCGCCGGCACGCTGACGCTGAACGGCGTCAGCACCTATACCGGTCTGACCACCATCGGCGGCGGCAAGCTCGTTGTCGACGACGGCAGCCATTCCGGGGCAAGCATTGCTGGCGCCATTGCGGTTGCAGCCGGCGGCACGCTCGGCGGTTCGGGAACGGTGGGTACGACCACGATCGCTTATGGCGGCACGATTACGCCGGGCAATTCGATCGGCACGCTGAATGTGTCAGGCGATTACACGCAGGAGATAGGCTCGACCTACGAAGTCGAGATCAATCCGGCCGGCAATTCCGACCTGATCGACGTGACGGGCAAAGCCACCATCCAGGGTGGCACCGTCTTCGCGCTCAAGGCGCCGGGCGGCTACAGTGCCGGAACCCGCTACACGATCCTGAGCGCGGATCAAGGCGTGACCGGCACCTATGATGCGTTCGACCAGAACGCCCCGTTTGTCGACCTGGCACTCGCCTATGACGCCAGTAATATCTATCTCGACGTTGCCCGCAATGACGTGTCGTTCTGCGACGTGGCCGGCACCCGCAACCAGTGTGCCACCGCCAATGGCGCCGAAAGCGCCGGGCCGGGCAACCCGATCTACGATGCAATCGCCGGCCTGCCGGACGATGAAACCGCACGCGAAGCCTTCGATGCGTTATCTGGCGAGATCCATGCGTCCGCCAAATCGGCGCTGATCGAGGACAGCCATTTTGTCCGCAATGCCATCAATGATCGCCTGCGCGCGGCCTTCGAGGGGGTAGGGATCCCGGCAATCCCGGTGCTGGCCTATGGCGAAGGCGGTCCGGTGCTGGCGCCTGCCACCACCGATCGCTTTGCCGCCTGGGGCACGGCTTTCGGGTCATGGGGCACCTTCGACGGCGACGGCAATGCCGCAGGCCTCGATACCTCCACCGGCGGCTTTCTTACCGGCGTCGACGGCCTTGTCGTGGAGGATGTGCGGCTTGGCATCATGACTGGCTACAGCCACACGAGCTTCGATGCCGACGGCCGATCCTCGTCAGGCTCGAGCGACAATTATCATCTCGGCCTTTATGGTGGCACGCAGCGGGGCGCTCTCGCCTTCCGCTCCGGGCTTGCCTATACGTGGCATGACATGAAGACATCGCGCTCGGTGGCCATGCCCGGCTTTGCCGACAGCCTGAGCGGCGACTACAACGCTGGCACCTTCCAGGCGTTCGGGGAACTCGGCTATCGCATCGATACGCCAGTCGCGGCCTTCGAGCCTTTTGCCAACCTCGCTTATGTCAACCTGCATACGGACGGCTTCACGGAAAAGGGCGGTGCGGCGGCATTGACCAGTGCAAGCCAGACCACCGACGCCACCTTCACCACGCTTGGTCTCAGAGCCTCCGCCGGCTTCACGCTCGGCGCCATCAATGCCACAGCGCGCGGCATGCTGGGCTGGCGCCATGCCTATGGCGACGTCATACCGACCAGCACACATGCCTTCTCTGCCGGTGATGCCTTCACGATCGCTGGCGTGCCGATCGCCAAGGACAGTGCCGCCATCGAAGCGGGGCTCGATCTCAACCTGACCGATGCCGCGACCCTCAGCGTCGCCTACCAGGGTCAGTTCGGCTCCGGCGTCCAGCAGAACGGCTTCAATGCAAAACTCAACGTGGAATTCTAATCAAGCGGGAAGGATCGTTCCGGAATGACTGCCCCTTACGAAAAGGGGCTATTCAATCCGCTTGTCGCATCGCCCAGGCGGTCGTACGCCAGGAAGCGAACCTCGCGAGCGCCAGGCAGGAAGCCAGCCTTATCGCCGCCGGTCGAGCGAGCCTACAAGGACGTGCGCAACTGTGATGAATGCGAACGCTGCGACCGCAGGTGCCGGACTTGATCGCGCAGAAGCGGACGCAGGAGCAGCTGGGAGGATTGTGTGGCGCGAAGCGGACCCTCCCAAGGTTCGGCTTTCCCCTAAACGCTTTACAGCCCGGTTTGGTAGCGCTACCGTTTCGGCCTAGCGTGAGCCTGGGAGGAGCCAGGGCTGTCGCTAGCGGAAGCGTTGTTCCTTCGACGACGTCGCAGGAATTTGTTGGGAGGATCGATGGCGTCTGTCGCAATTGGCGAAGTCTACAAATCATTCGGCGCTGTCGAGATCCTGCACGGGGTCAGCGTGAACATCGAGGACGGCGAGTTCGTCACACTGGTCGGGCCATCGGGCTGCGGAAAATCAACCCTTCTCAGAATGATCGCCGGCCTGGAAAAGATTTCACGCGGCCAGATCGCGATTGGCGAACGTGTCGTCAACAACGTTGCGCCCAAGGAGCGCGACGTCGCCATGGTCTTCCAGAACTATGCGCTCTACCCACACATGACCGTTGCCGAGAACATGGCGTTCTCGCTGATGCTCAAAGGAGTTTCCAAGCCGGAGAGCGATGCAGGCGTGCACCGCGCGGCCGAAATCCTTGGGCTGGTGCCGTTGCTGGCGCGCTATCCTCGGCAGCTTTCCGGCGGCCAGCGCCAGCGCGTCGCCATGGGCCGCGCGATCGTGCGTGATCCGGCGGTCTTTCTCTTCGACGAACCGCTGTCCAATCTCGACGCCAAACTCAGGGTGCAGATGCGCGCCGAGATCAAGGAACTGCACCAGCGCCTCAAGACCACGACAGTCTACGTCACGCACGACCAGATCGAGGCCATGACCATGGCTGACAAGATCGTGGTCATGCATGACGGCATCGTCGAGCAGATAGGGCCGCCGCTGGAACTCTATGACCGGCCGAACAATCTTTTTGTCGCCAGCTTCATCGGCTCGCCGGCCATGAATTTGCTGAGGGGCGAGATCGCTATTGACGGCTCACCCTCGTTCCGCGGCGCCGGGGGGTTTTCAGTCCCGTTGGCCTCGGCACTTTCCATCCCCAATGGCGAGCCTGTGGTGCTGGGAATAAGGCCCGAGCATTTGCGGCTGTCCGACGACCAGGGCATTCCGGTCACCGTCGCGGTGGTTGAACCAACCGGGTCCGAAGTGCAGCTCATCGGCCGGACAGCCGGCGGCGAAGAGATCGTCGCGAATTTCCGGGAACGACATTCCTTCACGCCGGGCGAAACCATCCGGCTTACGGCCGAGCCCGGCCTCATCCATCTCTTTCACGGAGAAACCGGACAGAGGTTCCAAACACGTGCCGATCAGTAGGACCACAGGCAAGGACAACAAGCAGGAGGAAACGAGCATGAAGTTCACCAGACGTGACGTGATCCGCACCACCGCCGGCGCGGCGGCGGGTGCCTTGGGAAGTCGGTTCATCAGCTCTCCGGCCCTTGCCCAGGACGGACCGAAATACAAACCCGAGGATGGCGCCAAGCTTAGACTGCTGCGCTGGTCGCCCTTCGTCCAGGGCGACGAGGACCAATGGCTGGCCAACACCAAGCGCTTCACCGAAGCGACCGGTGTCGCGGTCCGCGTCGACAAGGAAAGTTGGGAGGACATTCGCCCCAAGGCGGCAGTCGCGGCAAATGTCGGCTCCGGCCCCGACCTGATGTTCGTCTGGTTCGATGACCCGCACCAATATCCCGACAAGCTGCACGACGTGAGCGAACTGGGCGAGTATCTCGGCTCGAAATACGGCGGCTGGCATGATGGACCAAAGCAATATGCGACCCGGGAAGGCAAATTCATCGGCCTGCCACTGGCCACGATCGGAAACGCCATCGTCTATCGGGAAAGCTGGGTGAAAGAGGCCGGCTTTTCGGAGTTTCCCAAGGACACGAAAGGCTTCCTGGAACTTTGCAAGGCCTTGCAGGCGAAGGGACATCCGGCCGGCTTCACGCATGGCCATGGCGTCGGCGACGGCAACAACTATGCTCATTGGCTGCTGTGGAGCCATGGCGGCCAGATGGTCGACGAGAGCGGCAAGGTAACGATCAACAGCCCCGAGACCCTCAAGGCCATCGAATACGCGCAGGAACTCTACAAGACCTTCATTCCAGGCACGGAAAGCTGGCTCGACGTCAACAACAACCGCGCCTTCCTGGCCGGCGAACTGGCTGTCATCGCCAACGGCATCTCGGCCTATAACACCGCCAAAATCAATAAGGACAATGATCCGAAGCTGGCTGAAATCGCCAAGGACATACGCACCACCAACCTGCCCATTGGTCCTGTCGGCAAATCCGTCGAATTGTTCCAGGTGACCACGGCTGTCATCTTCAATTACACGCCCTACCCCAACGCGGCCAAGGCGTATTTGCAGTTCATGTTCGAGGAACCGCAAATGAAGGACTGGATCACCTCCTCGGCCGGATATTGCTGCCAGACCCTGAAGGCATTCGACAACAACCCGGTATGGACTGCCGATCCCAACAACGCCGCTTACGCCAAGGCTTCGGCTACTCTGCGGCCTAACGGCTATGCCGGGCCGCTCGGCTATGCTTCGGCGGCAACCATGGCCGACTACGTGCTGGTCGATATGTTCGCCAAAGCGGTGACCGGCCAGGCGACGCCGCAAGAGGCAATGGAAGAGGCCGAGAAGCGGGCAAATCGCTATTATCGCGTTTGAGCCGGTTCAGCCGGGCAGCGCGGCTGCCCGGCTGGCTTCGGATTGCGTCGCGGCCGATCCGGCCGATCAATGAGACCTCAGCAGGAGCCGACCCATGGCCGTGCCGTCAGCTGCTATCCAGCCGCGATCTTCGATCTTCTCACGGATTCTATCGCGCTGGAGCGAAAGCCGGAACGCACTTGGCTTCGGCTTCATGCTTCCGGCGGCTGCACTGCTGCTTGTCTTCCTGACCTATCCGCTGGGGCTCGGCGTCTGGCTCGGCTTCACCGACGCCCGCATCGGCCGCCCCGGCATCTTCATCGGCATCGAAAACTATGAATATCTGTGGAGCGACGCCGTCTTCTGGCTCTCCGTCTTCAACACCTTGCTCTACACGATCAGCGCTTCGATCCTGAAATTCGCGCTCGGCCTCTGGCTGGCGCTCCTCCTCAACCAGAACCTTCCCTTCAAATCGTTCTTCCGCGCGATTGTCCTGCTGCCGTGGGTGGTGCCGACGGTGCTCTCGGCCATCGCCTTCTGGTGGATCTACGATTCGCAGTTCTCCATCCTCTCCTGGGCGCTGCAGCAGATGGGATTGATCGACCACCGCATCAATTTCCTTGGCGATCCGGAGAACGCACGCGCCTCGGTGATCGCCGCCAATGTCTGGCGCGGCATTCCTTTCGTGGCCATCACGCTGCTGGCCGGCCTGCAGACGATTCCCCAATCGCTTTACGAGGCCGCGACGCTCGACGGCGCCAGCCGTTGGCAGTTGTTCCGCTATGTGACGCTGCCGTTGCTGACGCCGATCATCGCCATCACCATGACCTTTTCGGTCCTGTTCACCTTCACCGATTTCCAGCTGATCTATGTGCTGACTCGCGGCGGGCCGGTGAATGCCACCCATCTGATGGCGACGCTCTCGTTCCAGCGCGGCATTTCCGGCGGCCAGCTTGGCGAGGGAGCCGCGATCGCGGTGGCGATGATCCCGTTCCTGCTTGCGGCGATCCTTTTCAGCTATTTCGGGCTGCAACGTCGTAAATGGCAGCAGGGCGGTGGAGACTGACATGGCCGCGATCGAAACGAGCAACCGTCCGAACACGGATGAAGGCGGCATGGGCTATCTCCAGAGCCTGCCCCGGCGCGTGGTGACCGTTTATCTGCCGCTCCTGATCTTCGTCATCGTGTTGCTGTTCCCGTTCTACTGGATGACGATCACGGCGGTGAAACCAAATCTCGAGATGACGGATTATGCCAATTTCAACCCGTTCTGGGTCGTCCATCCGACGCTCGAGCATATTCGGTATCTGCTCTTCGAGACGTCCTATCCGGGTTGGCTTCTCAACACGATCATCATCTCGACCGCCGCAACTTTCCTGTCGCTGCTGGCGGCGGTGTTCGCAGCCTATGCGATCGAACGCTTGAGGTTTTCCGGGGCGCGGCAGGTCGGCTTGGCGATCTTCCTGGCCTATCTCGTGCCGCCCTCGATTCTGTTCATTCCACTGTCGGTAATGGTGTTCAACCTCGGCCTTTACGATACGCCGTTCGCACTGATCCTCACCTATCCGACGTTCCTCATTCCATTCTGCACGTGGCTCTTGATGGGCTACTTCCGCTCGATACCCTTCGAACTGGAAGAATGCGCGCTGATCGACGGAGCGAGCCGCTGGCAAATCCTGACCAAGATAGTTCTACCGCTGTCGGTGCCCGGCCTGATCTCCGCCGGCATCTTCGCCTTCACCCTGTCATGGAACGAATTCATCTACGCCTTGACCTTTATCCAGTCGTCCGAAAACAAAACCGTGCCGGTCGGCGTACTTACCGAGCTGGTACGTTCGGACGTCTATGAATGGGGAGCCCTGATGGCAGGCGCGCTGATCGGCTCCCTGCCGGTGGTGGTGCTCTATTCATTCTTTGTCGAGCACTACGTCTCCTCGATGACGGGGGCGGTCAAGGAGTGAGGCTGGGGCGGAAATCCCCCCCTCGGCCGGCAGCTTCGATCCGATCCCCGCACTCCGCTCCCTCTCCTTCCCGCAAGCCTGCCACAAGCTTGTTGAGGCATGGTCTGGTCAGGGAAAACCGGTAAAAGGCGGACTTTCTTGGCGATTTCTCCACCCAGCGACATCGTTATGGATGTGGCCCGAGCCGTCGACCCGGCGGATATCGAGACCGCCCGCGCCGCGCTGGCAAAGCGGGCCGGCGGCGCTGCGGGCACGTTTTCACTCGACACCGCCGCTTCCGTCGATGCCGGCTCGATCCTGTCGCGCGCCACCGCCGACAAGGCCGCCGCCGCAACCGACCCGGCCAAGAAATTCAAGAAGTTCGAGGCGATGGTGCTGCAGACCTTCATCCAGAACATGCTGCCCAAGGACACCGAGGGCGTCTACGGCAAGGGCCTGGCCGGCGACATGTGGAAATCGCAGCTTGCCGAGCGGGTGGCCGACGTGATGGCCGAACGCGGCGGCATCGGCATCGCCAAATCGATGCTCGCCGACCACTATCTCGAAGGCAAGCGCGTCGTGCCCGTCGGTCCGGTTTCGGGCGGGCCGGAAAAGACCGAGGTCGACCAGCAAAACAGCCTGTCGACCTCGCTGGTCCATCAATTGCAGCGCAAGGCTGCGGGATCGATGACCGGTGACGAGACGACCATAAAAACAAATATCAAGATCTAAACTGGGAAACGCCATGGCCGACTTTTCGGAATCCACCCCCAACCTGCCAGCACGCACGACCACGTCGGAAGCGCCGATCCCGTTCGCGCGGCCCGGCAACCTCGCCGCCATCATCGGCCGCATCGAGGAAGTGGTCGAGGAAGAGACGGCAGGCATCCGCAACGCCACCAACTATGATCTCAAGGCATCGAACGCCCGCAAGAGCCGCTACCTCTACGAGTTGACCCGCGCCATGAAGGGCGGCAGCGAAGCCGAATTCCTCGAGCAGCACCGCGAGGGCCTGACCCGGCTGCGCCAGAAGCTGGCGAAGAACGAAGCGGCGATCCTGGCGCATCTCAGCGCGGTCAACGAAGTCGCCAGCCTGCTGCGGCACGCCATCCAGCGCGCCGAGACCGACGGCACCTATTCCGCCGGCGAGTTCGGCTGGATAAAGGCGTGATGGCGAACACAGGCGACACGTCGGAGATCCTGCCTCGGCAGCGGCGCCGTGCCGCGTTGCCATTGCAAGGGACTGACCAAGGGACTGACAAGGCCCGATGATCAAGGTCATCGCCATCGCCGTCTGGATCTGCGCCGCAACGCTGGGCGCCGTGTTCTATTCTTTCCAGGCGGCCGGCGAGCGCGGTGTCGGCGAAACGCCGAAGCCGATGCTGGGCGGCCTCGACTACGTCAAGACCGACATCATTTCGGTGCCGCTGATCCGCGATTCCGAGATCGGCGGCTATTTCCTGACCAAGCTTGTCTACACGGTCGAACCCGAGCAGATCAAGAAACTGTCCATTCCCGCCGAAGCGCTGATCACCGACCAGGTTTATTCCTACCTCTATTCCAATCCGCAGATCGACTTCACCAACAAGGCGACGATCGATCTCGATGCCTTCCGCGCCGCCATCCGCGATACCGTCAACACGCGTGTCGGGGCGCCTTTGGTGCATGAGGTTCTGATCGACCAGGTCAATTTCCTGTCGAAGGACGAAATCCGCGACAACTGGCTGCGCCGCAAGAAAAGCGAGACGGCGAGCGAAATGACCAAGGCGTTCAAGGAACACTGAGTTGCCGGGCTCGCATTCCCGGCCTCCTCCATGCTCGCCTGCCGCAACGGCAGGAACCAACCGCCTGAATTCGCGTTGACGTAAACGTCAACCCAAAGCTATATGCGGCAGCGACCGTGATCGCGAAACCGCGGCACGGGCTTCGGCTGGATCGAAGCGCCGTTGCGAGACAGATGCAACCAGACAAGGAGAACAGCGTGAGCGTTCAGGAGATTGCCGAGAAGATCAAGTCGCGCGTGGCCAGCAGCGGGTTCGATCGTTCCGTGAAATTCGACACCGGCAGCGACGGCGTCATCGTCATCGACGGCGCAACCGTCTCGAACACCGATGCACCCACCGACTGCACCATCAAGCTCTCGCTCGACGATCTCGATTCGCTGATCGCTGGCGACCTGAACCCGACAATGGCGTTCATGACCGGCAAGATAAAGGTCGAAGGCGACATGACCGTTGCCATGGCGCTCAGCCAACTGATCGGCTGAAGGCATGCAGGCGCCCAAGGTGGCGCCCACCAATCGCGAAAAAACGCCGCCTTTTCGGGCGGCGTTTTTGCATGAAATGCTGGCGGCTTCGTATCTCAGGCCGCCGATGTCAAGGCCTGCGCCTTCAGCTTGCGGCCGGCAGCCTTCAGCGTGCCGTGCACGCCGTCAAGCGCGCCTTCCACCAGTTCCAGCGCCAGCAGGCGGTGCCGCTCATAGGGTCCCGGCATGGCAAGTGAACCGGTCTTCTCGGCCGAGAAGCCGAAGCGCGCGTAATAGGGCGCATCGCCGACCAGAAGGATCGCGGCATGGCCAAGACGTGCCGCCTCGGCGATGGCATGGCGCATCAGGGCCGAGCCGATGCCGGCGTTCTTGAGCGACGGATCGACGGCAAGCGGGCCAAGCAGCAGCGCGGCCGCACCGCCCTCGCCCAGCCTGACGTCCCACAGCCGCACGGTGCCGGCGACGCCGCCCGAAGCATCGCGGGCGACGAAGGCCAGGCCTTCCGAGGGCCGCCGGCCACGCCGCAGCTTCTCCGACGACTTTTTCCTGCGCTTCGGCCCCATGGCCCGATCGAGCAACGCCTCGCGCGCCGAAACATCGGCGGCGGTTTCGGCAACCATCATAAAGGCCGGTGCGTGGCCCCCAATTTCAACTGGCATTTCCATTTCCGTAATCCCTGGCGAGCGGAGATCTGTTCCACAGGCGAGCCCGGGTGGACGAAAGTCGCCCACCTGGGATGATCTGATCGGCTCTCTCAGCGCATTTTCAGGCGAAGTTGTGTCCGGTTCGCCGTTCGAAAATGCGCTGAGCAAGCGCCGTCAGATCACGTAGGATCGGAGAGGCTCGAAGCCGTTGAAGGCGACCGCCGAGTAGGTGGTCGTGTAGGCGCCGGTGCCTTCGATCAGCACCTCGTCGCCGATGGTCAGCGACAAAGGCAGCGGATAGGGCGTCTTCTCGTACATCACGTCGGCCGAATCGCAGGTCGGGCCGGCGAGCACGCAAGGTGCGGTCTCCGTGCCGTCATGCGCGGTGACGATCGGGTAGCGGATCGCCTCGTCCATCGTCTCGGCCAGACCGCCGAACTTGCCGATGTCGAGGAACACCCAGCGCACATTGTCGTTGGCGGCCTTCTTCGAGATCAGCACGACTTCCGACTTGATGACGCCGGCATTGCCGACCATGCCACGGCCCGGCTCGATGATGGTCTCCGGAATGGCATTGCCGAAATGCTTGCGCAGCGCCGAGAAGATCGCCTGGCCATAGGCCTGGGCGGCCGGCACGTCACGCAGATAGCGCGTCGGGAAACCACCGCCCATATTGACCATCTTCAAGACGATGCCTTCCTCGGCGAGCGTCGCGAACACCACCTTGGCGTCGGCCAACGCACGGTCCCAGGCGGTCAGGTCGGTCTGCTGCGAGCCGACATGGAACGACACGCCATAGGCGTCGAGGCCGAGCCCCTTGGCATGGCGCAGCACGTCTACGGCCATCGCCGGCACGCAGCCGAACTTGCGCGACAGCGGCCACTCGGCGCCCTCGCCATCGGTCAGCACGCGGCAGAACACGCGCGCACCGGGCGCGACGCGGGCGATCTTCTCGACCTCTTCGACGCAATCGACGGCGAACAGGCGGATGCCGAGCTGGTAGGCGCGTGCGATGTCACGCTCCTTCTTGATGGTGTTGCCGAAGGAGATGCGGTCCGCCGGCGCACCAGCGTCCATCGCCATCTCGACTTCGGCAACGGAAGCGGTGTCGAAGGACGAGCCCATCGCAGCAAGCAGGCGCAGGATTTCCGGCGCCGGGTTTGCTTTCACCGCATAGTAGATCCTGGAATCGGGCAGCGCCTTCTCGAAGGCGCGGAAATTGTCGCGCACGACATCGAGGTCGACGACGAGGCAGGGGCCGGTCGGACGTCGGGTGGCGAGGAAGTCAAGGATGCGCTGGGTGGCCATCGGGGTCTCTCCATCAGCGCCTTTCGGCGCGCAATAAGGCTGCGGGACGCGGGCTGTCGGCCTCGCGAACTCGCGGTGGACAAAGGCGGGACGGAAATCCATGGAACCAGCCGGTGGAGACCCCGGAACCATGAAGCGCCGTCTCGCGGCGGTGAACCTTGGCCTTGCCCGGCCTCGGTTCGCTTTGTCTGCCTTGGCTTGGATGGGAGACCCGTCCGCACTGCCGGCAATGAAGGTGTGCCTCTTCAGTAACCCCGGTTTTTGGACAACCGGCAGAACACCAGAAAGGCCCGCACCGTCGTTGCTTCAAGGTGTCCTCGGGCTGGCGGTTGGCCGCTAGACCGACTGGAGGGGTTGGCTCCAGTTACCTTACCGATTTCCCTCACCATTCGAGGATCGGCGGACACCCACAGGCACGTGCGACTTTGGGCAAGCGCGATATAAGGGCGAAGACTTTCACAATCAATAAAAATCGTATCGCAGGTTGTAAAATTTCTGGCGTCGAACAATGTTGCGGCAACCGTATCCGGATATCGAACGATGACAGGCACGCACGGCCCTCTCAACGCCTTTCTCGATCTTCGCCAGATGCCCGTGGCACATGCCCAGCTTGGCCCGCTGGCCGGCCTGCGGCTGGCCGTCAAGGACATATACGACGTCGCCGGCTACCGCACCGGTTGCGGCAATTTGCAAAAATTCGCCGAAAGCCACGCAGCCTCGCGCACCGCACCCGCCGTGCAGATGATCCTCGATGCCGGCGCACGCTTCGTCGGCAAGACGCAGACCGACGAGCTCGCCTTCGCGCTGTTCGGTCAGAATGCGCATTTCTCGTTTCCGGTGAACCCGGCGGCACCCGACCGCGTCACCGGCGGCTCCTCATCGGGGTCGGCGGCGGCGGTGGCGGGCAGGCTGGCCGATATCGCCACTGGTTCCGACACCGGCGGCTCGATCCGCGCGCCGGCGAGCTTTTGCGGACTGATCGGGCTGCGCACCACGCATGGCCGCATTTCGCTCGACGGCACGATGAAGCTGGCGCCGAGCCTCGACACGTTCGGCTGGTTCGCCGACGACATCGAGACCTACGAGACCGTCGGCAAGCTGCTGCTCGGCCGCGATCCGCACCAGCACGTGTTGGACCGGCCGCTGGCGCTGGATTGGCTGGACGGGCTGGTCGCCCGCCCGGCGCTGGCCGAATATGCCGGAATGAAGGGGCTGGCGGGCGCGGTTTTCGGCGCGCCGGCGACGCCGGCAATCCGCTTCTCCTCATCTCCCGATGAACTTTACTGGTGCTTTCGCCGGCTGCAGGCCAAGGAGGCCTGGGCGGTGCATGGCGAATGGATCACCAGCGGCGAGCGCGACCTCGGCCCCGGCGTCGAGGAGCGATTCGGCTTCGGCCGCGCCGTCGACGACAAGACAGCCCAGGCCGAGAAGGTGCGGCGTCTGACCTTTCGCGGCGAACTGAGCGCCCTGCTCGGCAAGGACGGCTTCCTTGTCTTGCCGACGGTGCCTGGTCCGGCGCCTTACGTGGACAGCACGCCGGAGCAGTTCCAGGCCTATCGCGAACGGGCGCTCCAGCTTCTGTGCCTGGCCGGCCTGTCCGGTTTTCCACAGATCACACTGCCCATCGGCTCGGTCGCCGGCGCCCCGTTCGGCCTGTCGCTGCTTGGCCCTTCCGGCAGCGACATTGCCCTGATACGGCTCGGCCGGAAACTTCTCGACGCGGCACGAAAGGCCTGACCATGGACACACTGACGCGCATGCGTGCCTTCATCGACGTGGTCGAGGCCGAGGGCTTTTCGGCGGCGGCGCGCAAGATCGGCCGCTCCAAGGCCTTGCTGTCGAAATATGTGCGCGAGTTGGAGGACGAACTCGGCGCTTTGCTGCTCAACCGCACCACGCGCCAGTTCTCGATGACCGAGGCCGGCCACACCTATTACCGGCGCGCCTCGGAGATCGTGCGCGAGGTCGACAGCCTGGCCGACGCGGTGCGCGAATCCTCCGGCGACGTGCGCGGCCGGATCAAGCTGTCGGCGCCGCGCACCTTCGCCGACGCGCCGATCGGCCAGTCGCTGATCGACTTCGCCAAGCAGCATCCCGACATCGTGCTCGACATCCAGCTCGACGACCGCTTCGTCGATCTGGTCGAGGAAGGCTTCGACCTTGCGGTGCGCATCTCGCGGCTGGAGAACTCGTCGCTGATCGCCAGGCGTCTGGCGCCGTTTTCGATAAAGCTCTGCGCCTCCCCCGAACTGATCGCCAAGCACGGCACGCCGACACGGCCGCAGGATCTCAGCCGCATGCCTTGCATCGTCGACACCAATGGCCGCGGACTGAACAACTGGCCGTTCAAGGGCGACAATGGCGATCCGGTCAGCGTTTCGGTGTCGGGTCCGATCGAGGTCAACAGCCCGATGACGGCGAGAGCCGCGGCCGTGTCCGGGCTGGGATTCACCGTCCTGCCGGATTTCATTGCCGCGCCCGACCTCGCGAGCGGCCGGCTGGTGTCGGTGATAGATGACCGTATCCTGTCGGGCGGCGGCATCTTCGCCGTCTACCCGCACCGCCGCTATCTGCCGGCCAAGGTCCGCGTTTTCGTCGACTTCCTGGTGCAGTGGTTCAGGACGGGTGAAGTTGCCTGACCCACTTCAGCCGAGCAGCGGTCCCAATTTCGCCCCCTTTCTGGTAACTCTCGGCAACTCTTCCGAGGCCTAGGGAATCGCGACCGAGAATGCACCTGAAACGGCACGCAATCATGCTGGCTTCGGCCTTGGCGGCTAGCTTTGCCGCCACTGGACCCGCTTACGTGCATCCACACGTCTTCGCCGAGGCTCGCCTCGATGTGATCCTCTCCCCGGATCACCAAAGCGTGAAGGCTCTGCGTCATCTCTGGCGCTTCGACGATCTGTTTTCCTCGACGGTGATGATGGAATTCGACAAGAACTCCGACCTGAAGCTCGACGACAAGGAGCTGAAGGAAGTCGCCGACACCGTTCATGCCTCGTTGGCGGAGTTCAATTACTTCCAGCTCGTCACCGTCGACGGCAAGGACGTGGCGATGACGCCGCCGCCGCATCTGATGGCCAATTTCGACAACGACCAGCTGATCATCCTGTTCGAGTCCGAACCGAAGCTGCCGATCAAGCTCAACGGCAAAATCGATATCGGCGTCTACGATCCGACATTCTACACGGCGATCGACTTCACCGAGGACTCCAACATCACGGTCGAAGGCCTGCCCTCGAACTGCACCAGCAAGGTGGTCCGTCCCGACCCCGACGAGGCCATCAAGGAAAACCAGAAGACCCTCACCGATGCCTTTTTCAATGACCCGACCGGCACCGATATGAGCAAGATCTTCGCCACCAAGCTCGAACTGACCTGTCAGCCAGAAGGATGAAGCCGGTGACGAAACCGTCCCTGCGTTTGGCATTCGGCCTGTTGGCCCTCACAGTCGCCATGATGCATTTCGCCGACGCGGCTCATGCCCAGAGTTCGCTCGGCATCGGCGTCAATGACGGCATGGCGCCCACCACCGGCCCGTTCGCCCATATCCTGATGTGGATCAATCTCAGGCAGCAGGAATTCTACCGCGCGCTGGCAACGGCGATGAAGGCGATGCGCCAGGACGGCAGCAAGATCTGGATACTCGTCGGCCTGTCCTTCGCCTACGGTATTTTCCATGCCGCCGGCCCCGGTCACGGCAAGGCGGTGATCTCGTCCTACATGGTGGCCAATGAAGTGGCGTTGCGGCGCGGCATCCTCTTGTCCTTCGTCTCGGCGCTGCTGCAGGGCCTGACCGCGGTCGCGGTGATGGGGGTCGCCTATTTCGTCCTGCGCGGCACCTCCGTCTCGATGACGGACGCAGCCTGGTTCATGGAGATCATGAGCTTTGTCTTCGTCACCCTGTTCGGCGCCTGGCTGCTGTGGCGCAAACTCGGCCCCGCCGTCCTGCGTCTGTTCGGCAAGGGCCCGGCCTACAGCCTGTCGGCGGCTCATGCCGGCCATTCTCACGCCGGTCATTCTCATGGGGGTCATTCTCATGGGGGTCATTCGCACGGCGCGCATTCGCATGCCGGCCATTCCCATGCAGCTCACAGCCATTCGGCGCATGCCCATTCGCACGCGCTGCACGCGCATGACCATGTGCACGGCCCTTCGCACGATCATCACGATCATCACGATCATGCCGAACACGATCATGCTCATCACGATCACGCGGCCGGCGAAGTCTGCGACACCTGCGGCCATTCGCACGCACCCGATCCGGCGCTGCTGTCAGGCGACCGCTTCGACTGGCGCACGGCCTGGACAGCGGTGGCGGCGGTCGGCATCCGCCCCTGCTCCGGCGCGCTGATCGTGCTCAGCTTCGCCCTGCTCAACGGCCTCTGGCTCGGCGGCCTGCTGTCGGTGCTGGCAATGTCGCTGGGCACCGCCATCACCGTTTCGGCACTGGCGACGCTGGCGGTGACCGCCAAGAACTGGGCGGTCTATTTCGCCGGCGACGGCCGCATGGGCAACCGCATCCACTCGATCGTCGAGATCGGCGGCGCCGCCTTCGTGTTCCTGTTCGGACTGCTGCTGCTGTCGGCAAGCCTGGCGAGCGGCGGATGATGCCCGACGCCACGAGGGTCGGAGTTTAACCCGCGATCTTGCCGCCGAGCTCATCCTCGATGTGAGCGCGGATGATCTCGTCAAAACTCTTTTCGGCGCTGAAGCCGAGCTCCCGCGACCGCTTTGCCTCGAAGCGCGTCGGCCAGCCCTTGACGATCGCCCAGATCGTGTCATCCGGAACCTCGCGGATCAGGCTTACCGCCTTCGGCCCGGCGATGCGTTCCAGCGCCTCGATCTGCTCGCCGACGGTGACGGCGACGCCGGGCATCGTCAGATTGCGGCGTGGCCCGACAGCGCTGCCGTCGATCCCCGCCGCATGGATCAGGAAGTTCACCGCCGAGCGCGGGCTGGCATGCGTGTGCACGACCGAGCGCGGCACCGGCAGGATCGCCTCATGGCCGCTCAACGGCTCGCGGATGATGCCCGAGAAGAAGCCGGACGCCGCCTTGTTCGGCTTGCCCGGCCGCACGCAGATTGTCGGCAGCCGGATGCCGATACCGTCGAAGAACCCGCGCCTGGAATAGTCGGCCAGCAGCGCTTCGCTCATCTGCTTCTGGGTACCATAAGAGGTCAGCGGCGTCGGATGGAAGTCATCGGGAATGACGTCCGGGAACGGCGCGCCGAACACCGCGATCGACGAGGTGAAGACGACGCGCGGCGCAAAGCCCGCCACCCGGATGGCATCGAACAGGGCGCGCGTGCCATCGAGATTGACGCGGTAGCCGAGATCGAAATTCGCTTCCGCCTCGCCCGACACGATGCCGGCAAGGTGGAACACGACGTCGGGGCGCGATGCGACCAGGCGCTCGGTGGCACCCGCTTCGGCGAGATCGCCGGTGTGCAGCGTGACGCTGACGCCATCCAGGCTCGGCGCCTGTGGCGGCACGATATCGTGGAGATCGAGCGCGGTGATCTTGCCCCCGCGCAGCGTCCCGTCCTTGGCCAGCCGGGCGATGAGCTTGCGGCCGACCATACCCGCGGCGCCAGTGATCAGAATGCGCATGTCGAAAATCCCTTGCCTATTTACCCTGGTTTTTGCGCTGGTTGCGGGCGCGCAGCCAGAACACCGAGAAGAACGCCAGCACGAAGACGATGCCAAAGGCGCCGGCCAGCACAGTGGAAAGGCTGCCGAGTGCCAGCATCACGGTCGGCAGATAGTAGGCGCCTATACCGAACAGCAGCATGATCCACGCGGCGGCGATGACCGCGTTCCTGGTGTCGCGGTCCATCATGCCGCGTCCGGAGGATGGGCGTTCGTCAAGCTGGTTTTCAAGGTTTTGCAACTCCTGAGGCAGGACGATCGACATCGATCGATCCGGTCCTAGTGATGGTGGTCGTGATATGCAGCCGCTTCATGCTCGTGCCCGTGGTCGTGCTCGTCGCCATCGTCGGCGCATTGGCCGAATTCCGGTTCCACGGTGGCATGGCTGATGCCGTGCTCGCTGGCAAGCCGCTTCTTGACGGCACTCACCGCCTGATGCGCATCGACGCCCTCGTCGAGACAGGCATGCAGCGTCGCCATGTTGCTGGTCCCGTCGAGCGACCAGACATGCATGTGGTGCACTTCGCGCACGCCCTGGATGGTCGCCTCGATATCGCTGGCGATCAGATCTCGGTCGAGGCTTGGCGGCACGCCCTCGAGCAGGACATGGGCGGCCTCCCGCATCAGCGACCACGCCGTGTAGAGGATCAGCAGTGAAACCAGGACCGACAGGATCGGGTCGATCGGCGTCCAGCCGGTCGCCAGAATGACCAGCGCCGCAACGATGGCGGCGGCCGAGCCGAGCAGGTCGCCAAGCACATGCAGAATGGCGCCGCGCATGTTCAGGCTCTCGCGGTCGCCGCCATGCAGCACGAAGAACGAGCCGAGGTTCACCAGCAGGCCGAGGATCGCCACCACCAGCATCGGCCCGCCAAGCACCGGCGCCGGCGCCTGCAGGCGTCCCCAGGCCTCATAGACGATCCACAGCGCGATGACGAAGATGGCGATGCCGTTGGTATAGGCCACCAGCGTCTTGACCCGGCCGAAGCCATAGGTGAGGCGAACGGTCGCCGGCCGGCCGCCAAGATGAAACGCATACCAGGCAAGGCCGAGCGCGATCGAATCGGCGAGCATGTGGCCGGCATCGGCCAGCAGCGCCAGCGAGCCCGTGAGGATGCCGCCAAGCGCCTCGGCGACCATGAAGCCGCCGGTCAGGCAGGCTGCGATCAGAACGCGTTTCTTGTCGGTCGAGCCATGCACATGACCAGGGCCGTGACCGTGCCCAGTGTGATCGTGGGTATGTGCCAATAGTGAACTCCTAAGCGCCGAATTCCGCGCGAAAATCCTCGAGCCGTCGCTTCTGCCGGCCGTCGCCATCGAAATTGGCCGGATCGAGCCACGCCTCATAGGCACTGCGCAGCGCCGGCCACTCCTTGTCGATGATCGAATACCACGCAGTGTCGCGGTTTTCACCCTTGACGATGAGATGCTGGCGGAAAATGCCTTCGAACTTGAAGCCGAACCGCTCGGCGGCCCGCTTCGATGGCTCGTTGCGGTTGTTGCACTTCCATTCGTAGCGGCGATAGCCGAGCCCGTCGAAGATGTATTTCATGAACAGGAACTGCGCTTCGGTTGCTCCCGGCTTGCGCGAGATGAGCGGTCCCCAATAGATGTTGCCGATCTCGATGACGCCGTAGGCCGGATCGATGCGCATCAGCGTCTGGCGTCCGGCGACCTTGCCGCTGGCCTTGTCGATGACGGTGAAGAACAGCGGATCCTCGCTGGCTTCGACTTTGTCCAGCCATGGCTGGAAGGCGGCGCGGGTCTCCGGCGGATAGTCGGGCAACCAGGCGAAGCGGTCGTCGATATCGGACACGGAGGACGCTTCATAGAGGCCGTCGCCGTGTTTTGCAGCGCTCAGCGGTTCAAGCCGGACGTATCGACCGTCGATGGTCTTGCGTTCGGGCCGCGGACGCGGTTGCCAATCCTTCAGATTTTCCGACACCGAATGCTCCAATCCGTTTGACTTTTGCGGGCTGAGGCTCACAAAAACGCGACCCAACAGCAAGAACCACACGGACGGGAAAAATGCTCCACACGATTTCGGCCTTCGACCGCCTTGGCGAGGAAAACGCCTTCGCCGTGCTTGCGAAGGCCACAGCACTTGCCCAACAAGGCCGCGACATCGTCAATCTCGGCATCGGCCAGCCCGACTTCAAGACGCCGCAGCACATCGTCGAGGCGGCGATCAAGGCGCTGCGCGACGGCCATCACGGCTACACGCCGGCCAATGGCCTGCTGGCGACGCGCGAGGCGGTGGTGCGCCGCACGCTGACCACCACCGGTGTCGAGATATCGCCCGAAACGGTGATGATCCTGCCCGGCGGCAAGCCGACCATGTTCGCCGCGATCCTGATGTTCGGCGAGCCCGGCGCCGAGATCCTCTACCCGGACCCCGGCTTTCCCATCTACCGCTCGATGATCGAGTTCACGGGTGCGGCACCCATTCCCGTGCCGATGCGCGAAGAAAACGGCTTTGCCTTCTCGGCCGAGGAGACGCTGGCGCTGATCACCTCGAAGACCAGGCTGCTGATCCTCAACTCGCCCGCCAATCCGACCGGCGGCGTCACGCCTCGCGCCGAGATCGAGAAACTGGTCAAGGGGCTGGAGGCGCATCCGCAGGTCGCCATCCTCTCCGACGAGATCTACGACGTCATGACCTATGATGGCGAGACGCATTGCTCGCTGCTCGGCTTTCCCGAAATCCGCGACCGGCTGATCGTGCTCAATGGCTGGTCGAAGACCTGGGCGATGACCGGCTGGCGCATGGGCTGGTCGATCTGGCCGAATGGCGACAAGGGCGCCCATCTCTACGACAAGGTGCGCAAGCTGGCGGTCAATTGCTGGTCCTGCGTCAACGCGCCGAGCCAGTTTGCCGGCATCGCCGCCATCGACGGCCCGCAGGACGACGTCGACGAGATGATGCGCGCCTTCGACCGCCGCCGGAAGATCGTCGTCGAGGGACTGAACGCCCTGCCCAACATATCCTGCATCACGCCCAAGGGCGCGTTCTACGCCTTCCCCAACGTCTCGAAGACCGGCTGGAAGGCCAAGAAGCTCGCCTCGGCGCTGCTCGACGAGGCCGGCGTGGCGCTGATCGGCGGCCCCGATTTCGGCATTCTCGGCGAAGGCTATATCAGGCTCTCCTACGCCAATTCCGAGGAGAACATCTTGCGCGCACTGGAGCGGATCGGAGCGTTCCTGGCGAAGTAGGTTTGAAAGCGGGCCGGTGGCCTCTTTCCGGATGGTTGCGGCTGGCGACCATGATGGTGTCATGATCTGTCCGGACACGCACGGCCAAGGCTGGGCGGGCGTGTCGGGAACCGCTACGCTCCCTGGATCAGGATCGAAGCAGGTGACATAAAATGTTCTACGCAATCCTTGCCTATCACGTGGAAGATGCGATCAAGGCGCTGACGCCGCAGGAAGATGCAGCACTTATGGCCGACCTGCTGAAGATCAACACCCGGCTTCATGAGGAGGGCACGCTTGGACCGTCCGCGCGTCTGGGCGCGACACAGGATGCCATCACCCTGCGCGGCCCGGGCGACGGTGTGATCATCGACGGTCCGTTCGCCGAAACCAAGGAACAGTTGCTCGGGCTCTATGTCGTCGACTGCGCCACGCGAGACGAGGCCATCGCGATCGCCCGCGACCTTCGCCGCGTCAATCCCACCGCCGTTTACGAGATCAGGCCCATTCTGCTGTTCAAGCCCGGCGTGCCGCTGGCCGGGAAATAAAACCATCCGGCTGGGTCCCCGCTGCTTCGCAGCGTCCCAGCGTTCGCCGGCCTTTCATCGTGCCACTGGCACGATGAATTCGCTTACGCGAACCGGGCTGCTCACCCACGCCCGACAAACGGCATCTTGGTCGCCATCACGGTCATGAACAGCACGTTGGCGTCGAGCGGCAGGCTGGCCATGTGGACGACGGCGTCGGCGACGCGCTGAACATCCATCACCGCTTCGGCTGCGATCGAGCCATTGGCCTGCGGCACACCGACCGTCATCGGCTGCGCCATGTCGGTCAGCGCATTGCCGATGTCGATCTGGCCGCAGGCGATGTCATAGGGCCGGCCGTCGAGCGCCAGCGTCTTGGTCAGTCCGGTGATGGCATGCTTGGTCGCCGTGTAGGGCACCGAGCCTGGGCGCGGCGCATAGGCCGACACCGAACCGTTGTTGATGATGCGGCCACCCATCGGCTTCTGCTTGCGCATGGCGCCAAAGGCGGCACGGGCGCACAGGAACGAACCGGTGAGGTTGACGCCGACGATATCGTTCCACACTTCGACCGGTATCTCGTCGATCGGCGTCGATTTGTAGCCCATGCCGGCATTGTTGAAGAGCAGGTCGACACGGCCGAAGGCCGCCGCCACGGTCTCGAACAGATCGTCGACCTCGCCTGCCTTGCTGATATCGCAGGCAACCGCCAGGGCCTTGGCGCCGGTGGACCCGGCCTCAGCCACGGCTGCATCCAGCACGGATTTGCGGCGTCCGCAGAACACCGTGTTCCAGCCGGCCTTGAGCAGCGCCGTGGCGACGCTCTTGCCGATGCCCGTGCCGGCCCCGGTGACGATGGCGGTTCTTTGCTCGGTCATGGCTATTGTCCTCCGGCAGCGCTGCGCTTGCTCGACTGATTTTGGGGGGTTGGCTCGAAAAGGAAGGCATCGCAAATGACGGCGGCGATGGCAAGCGTGTCCATCCGGCCGGACCGACAAAAAGGGCGGCCATTGGCGACCGCCCCTGATCTGAACCGGGCTTGGGAGGAGGAAAAGCCGATCCGACTGTGTTGAATGATGCGCTTGCTGGGTTAATGAGCGGTTAACCCGGAAAGTGCCCCCTGTTCCGTTTTGGCCTACCAGCGCGGATTGGGTGACGTCCCGGCCTTGGCCGGCACCTTGGCCGCCGAAACCGTCGCCTCGACATGGTCGACCAGCGCGTCCGGCAGGCCGAGCCGACCGGCGAGCAGATCGAGATAACCGCGCTCGGCGCGTGTGTCGGGATCGATGGTCAGGCGCGACGCCGTGTAGAGTTCGAGCTTCTGCGCATCGGTCTTGGCGCCGGCCACCAGCGTGTCGAGGTCGAGCGGGCTTGCCAGCTCCGCCATCAGGAACTTTTCGGCATCGGAGCCTATGCCGGCCAGGCTGAGCTTGCCGGCGATCTTCTGGCGCTCTTCATCGTCGATATGGCCATCGGCTTTCGCCGCCGAGATCATCGCCCGCACCAGGGTCAGCGTGAATTCGTCCTCGCCTTGCGGCGCCTGCGACGGGTGGAAGGGGGTATCCTTGGGCGGCGGCAGCAATTCCGGTTGGCCGGCCGCCGGTGCTTCTGCGGGCGCGTTGCCGGCCTTGTAATTCTGGTAGGCCTTGTAGGCGAGGCCGCCGATTGCGGCCAGTCCGCCAAGCTTCACCGCGGCGCCCGTCACGTTGCGGCCAGTACCGGTTCCGAGCAGCACCGCGGCCAGCGCACCGGCGGCCAGCGGATTGTCCTTGGCCATCTGCACGGCCTGCCCCGCCTTGTCGCGAACAGTGCCGCTGGTGCCGGGGATTTGCGAGCCGAGCAGATCGTCGAGAAGCTTCTTGGGATCGAACATTCAGTGCCTCCAGGATTTGCCCGGCCAACGGGCGGGTTTCGAACGTCGAAGACGTAGGTCCCGAAACTTGACATTGCAATGACAGGCAGCAGCTTTGCAGCAGCACGATGCTGGATCAGGAGCCGATATGCGGCCCCCTGCCCCGCGCCTGCGCAAGCTCGACCTGGCGCTGGCGCTCGGCATAACGCTGGCGGTCCTCGTCCGAACGCGCATCGAAGCAATGCGGGCACGAAATACCGGCAGCGAATTTGGGCGACGTCAGCTCGCCCGGCGTTAGCGGGTGGCGGCAGGCGCGGCACAGTTCCGCGTCGCCCTCGGCAAGGCCGTGCGACACCGAAACCCGCTCGTCGAAGACGAAGCACTCGCCTTGCCAGAGGCTCTGTTCGGCCGGAACCTCTTCGAGGTATTTGAGGATACCGCCCTTGAGATGGAAGACATCCTCGAAGCCGAGCGATTTGACATAGGCGGTCGCCTTTTCGCACCGTATGCCGCCGGTGCAGAACATCGCCACCTTGCGGCCTTCGAGCTCCGCCCGGTGCGTTTCCACCCAGGCCGGGAACTCGCGAAAACTTGCGGTGGCTGGGTCGATCGCACCCTTGAACGTGCCGATCGACACCTCATAGGCGTTGCGCGTGTCGATGATGACAGTGCCGGGCTGCGAAATCAGAGCGTTCCAGTCGGCCGGCGCGACGTAGGTGCCGGCACTTTTCGAAGGATCGATGTCATCGACACCCATGGTGACGATCTCGCGCTTCAGCCGCACCTTCATGCGATGGAACGGCATGTCCGCGGCCGCGCTGTACTTGACCTCGAGTCCGGCAAGCCCTTCGATGGCTTCGAGATACGCGATCAGTTCGGCAATTGCCGTCTCGCTGCCGGCGACGGTGCCGTTGATGCCTTCATGCGCCAGCAGCAGCGTGCCCTTTATGCCGCGCCCGCAGCAGAATGCGGCGAGCGGCGCGCGCAGTTCTTCGAAAGCGTCGAGCCGGGCAAACCGGTAGAGCGCGGCGACGCGAAGGAGTGGAAGTGATGTCATCGCCGAAGCCACTAGACGCTCGAGCAAGCCGATTCAAGGCAAAGCAGGCATCCTGTTCGGCGGGTCACTGGCGCAAATCTGCACCATGGCTGAATTTGTACCATAGCTGAGATCAGGGAGTCAAGAAAAAATTCCTATCCTGAAAAGCCACCGGGACCAAAGCTGTCGGCACCATCGAGCCGGCAGCCACCCTTGTCAACTTGGGCTTGGCGAGTATGGGCGACGCGTGACATCGCGACACGGCCGGTTTCGTGGACAGGAAAACGGCCTTCTGCTAATCGGTTGAATTGTCCCACGCCACGGAGAGACACATGCCCAGCAAGACCGAAAAACTTCTGTCGCTCCTCAACGGCCAGCCCGTCATCCCGGTGCTGAAGATCTCCGATGTCGCCAATGCCGTGCCGCTGGCCCGCGCTCTGGCGCGCGGCGGCCTGCCTGCGATCGAGATCACGCTGAGGACCGCCGACGCGCTGGAAGCGATCCGGCGGGTCGCTGGTGAAGTCGAGGAAGCCATCGTCGGCGCCGGCACCATTCTCGATGCCAGGCAGTTCGAAGAGGCTGCCGCCGCGGGCTCGCGCTTCATCGTCAGCCCCGGCATCACCCGCGAGCTTCTGTTGGCAGCCGCCGCCAGCGATGTTCCGCTGCTGCCCGGTGCGATCACCCCCGGCGAGATCATGGCCGCGCGCGAAGCCGGCTTGCGCTTTCTGAAATTCTTCCCGGCCGAGCAGTCGGGCGGCATCGCTTCGCTGAAGGCCTTCGCCTCGCCGCTCGCCGATGTGAAATTCTGCCCGACCGGCGGCATCTCGGCCAAGAACGCGGCTGACTATCTAAGTCTGCCCAACGTGGTCTGCGTCGGCGGTTCCTGGGTGGCGCCCGACGACCTCGTCAAGGCCGGCAAATGGGACGAGATCGAAGCCTTGGCGCGCGCGGCGAGCAAGCTCACAAAATAAGGCTTTCATGGCGGCATGGAAAAACCCGGCCGACTTGCGTCGACCGGGTTTCCGCCGGATGTTTTTTCCAGGCCTGCCTTGGCCGGATCAGTTGCAGACCCTGACTTCCCTGACCACCCTATGATGATGCTTCCAGGTCGTGACAACCTTGGTCCGGCAGTGCTTCTTCATGTGCATGTGATCGTGGGTTTTGACGACAATGGTTTCGGCCTGCGTAGGGGCGATGGCCGCCGAAGCGGTTGCCAACGCGATGACCGATGCCAGTAGAATCTTCTTCATGGGTATCCCCGGTTTGAACGAACGGGGGAGAAACCGCTGACGGCCCAAGGCGTTCCACGATCACGGCAATGTCAGGCCGGTGTGATCGGAAGCCGGCGGGCCACGCGACCGGATCCGGCCACGCAGCAAAAAGCCGCGCTGGTTGCCCGGCGCGGCTTTGTCGGTTGATTTGCCGTCATTTGGTCTGGAAGCGGGCTACCGACATGAACTTGACGGCGTTGCCGGTGAAGCGATTGGCATCGGCCACCTGGCTGCTCGGCTGGAAGCCAGCGGTGTAGACCTCGCTCGGCGGCGTGTGCACGATGCTGTAGGCGTAACCCGGCGCCGTCGTCGCGCTTGAAACAGTGGCGACCTGCTCGCCGCTGGTCAAGGCCCAACGGGCGGCCTGCGGTGCGGCTGCAACCACCATGGCCTTGGGGCCTGGCTTCAGGTCGCGGGCGGTGGCTCTCGATTCCTTGCGGGTCGTCTTGACGCCGGCGCCGATCGCGGCGGCCGGATCGGAACCGACTGGGCGGGCTACGACAGCATCGCGCGGTGATGCGGCGTTGGTGCCCGGATCGTTGAACGCCGAACGCGGCTCGGACCCGGACAAGGAAGCAAGCTGGTAATCGGCCGCACCGACCTGGGCATTGGCCTCGTCGAGCACGGCCTTGACCGCGTCCGGCCTGGCCATCTCGGGCCGTGCCGTCGGCAGCACCGAGAACGCATCGGTCGCGGTCTTGCCTTGGTCGGCCGTCTCGGCCAGCGCCATCAGCACATCCTTGCTGGGCGGCGCAGCCAGAGCGGCCGGCAGCGAATTGTCGGGACGCCATGTCGGCAACGGTATGTTGTTGACCGCGACCTGGGTCGCATCAGCCGAAGCCGTTGCATCGGCCATGCCGAAAGGAACGCTCGCCGGCGCATGCGCGGTCGCCACGGCCTGCTCGGTGGTGGCTGTCGCCTCCGCCATCGCGAAGGGAACATTCTCAGGCTGCTGCGCGCCGACATCGGCTTTCGGCCGCGGTGCGAAATCCGGCAGCGGAATGCTTCGGGCCGGCAATGCCGCGATGATCGTCTCCGGCGTGTCCTGTTCAGGCTCCGGAGCCTGCTGTTCGGTCACCTGCGGAATCTCGGCGCGCCGCGCATTCTCCGGCGCCACGATGGCGATGCCCGGGAGGTTGCTGGTCTTGGCCGCCGCTGCCGGCTTCAGGTTTCTCGCCTTGGGCGGGGGGGCGGCCGAAGCGGTCTCGACATCGGCGCTGTCGTCGGCCTCGTCGTCGCCGCCGCCACCGAAGAAAGCCGACAGGAATCCACCCGATTTCTTGCTGCTGCCGCCGGCACTGGCCATCTCGATGGCCGGCGAGCCCGATCCCTTGCGCGCCTTGTAGGAGGCGAGCGCCTGCTCAAAACCGGGCAGCGGCCTGCCGTCGCTCGGCACATGCAGCGTCTTGCCATTGGGGAACAGGGAGACCAGTTCCTGGCGGCTGATACCGGGCCAATGGCGCACATTGCCGACATCCATGTGGACGAACGGCGAACCGGATGACGGATAGTAGCCGACGCCGCCGCCCTGCATCTTGAGGCCGATGTTGCGCAGCTTCTTCAGCGGCACGCCGGGAATATAGAAATCCATCGCCTTGCCGAGCATGTGCTGGCTCTTCTCGGCCACGCCCCTGCTGCGGCTGCGCAGCATCGAGTTCGTCGACGGCGAGCGATAGCCGCAGACGACCTGGATGTAGTCCGTGGCACCTGCTTCCCGATACGCCTCCCAGACGAGATCCAGCAGGCGCGGATCCATCTTGGTCGGCTCGTTGCGACGCCAGTCGCGCAAAATGATGTTGATCTTGCGGAGACCCTCGGGAACGTAGCGGCCGTTGCGCTTGTAGACGATCTCGGCCTTCTCGTGGGTGTGGAGATGATACAACTTCAGCGACCGTGTTTCGGCGCTGGCTCCGCTCGCAGCCGCGGCAACAAAACCAAAAGCGACAACCAACACTGCCAGCCACTTCGGCCAGACGCTCAAATGATGGTGCCGCCTGTTTGTGTGTCGTTCGATTCTGTTCAAATCAAAAGGCCTTGCAGGCTGCCGTTTGTCCCCGGATTTGTCCAAACGGATGTGGCATTAGCACACCCGAATATCGATCCTAATGGTTAATCATCGCTTATTGAAGCCGAAATGCGGTAACACCGTGGCGATATCCCGTCAAAAATTGTTCACAAGGTTTCTTGGTAAACCGCTGGTTTAGATCGGATTTTCGCCTTCGCCCCAAACACGATCTGTTACCGTTAGCCTTAATGCGTGAACAGAGCTGTCCACGGGACAGCCACAATGCCGCCGAAACGGCGATACAAGGCCCGTTGTGGCATTGCAAGCTGGCGCCGGCCTTGTGGCAAAGCCGGAAGCCGGGCCAAAGCTCAGCCCGGCATCGCCCTTAAGAGGCTAGTCGATCGACGCGGCCTGTCTCCGGATCGATGCCGTGTTCCTTGAGCTTGCGATAGAGCGTCGAGCGGCCGATGCCGAGTCGGCGGGCGACTTCGCTCATCTGTCCGTTGTAGTGATCGATGGCAAGCTTGATCATCTCGAGTTCGACATCGGCAAGTGCCCGCACATTGCCGCGCTCGTCGAGCGCCCGCAACGTGCCGAAGCGAGGCTGCAGCCTTGCCGGCGGATCGAACGCGATTGCCGGGCCGCCCTCGCCGGGCAAGGCTTCGTCATCGCGCGCCTGCAAAGGCAAGGACGGCGACGGCGCGTCGCCATCCATATCGAGGTTGACGGTGCCTTCCACTTGCGCCCGGATCTGCGGGAAGTCCTCCGCGGTTAACATATCGCCTTCGCAAAGCACCGAGGCGCGAAAGACGGCGTTTTCGAGCTGCCGGATGTTTCCGGGCCAGTCATAGGCCTGCAGCACCGCGAGCGCTGCCGCCGAAATACCTTGCAGGCGACGGTGCGGGTCGGCCGGCGCGACCTTCTCCATGAAATGGGTGACCAGATATGGGATGTCGTCGCGGCGGTCGCGCAGCGGCGGCACGAAGATCGGATAGACGTTCAGCCGGTAGAACAGATCCTCGCGGAACTTGCCGTCCTTGACCTGCTGCAGGAGGTTGCGGTGCGTCGCCGAAATCAGCCTGATGTCGACCCTGACGGTCGAGCGCCCACCGACCGGGTCGACCTCGCCGTCCTGGACCGCGCGCAACAGCTTGACCTGCACGTCGAGCGGCAGGTCGCCGATCTCGTCGAGAAACAGCGTGCCCGAATGCGCTTCGACGAACTTGCCGGTGTGCTTGTCGGTGGCCCCGGTGAACGAGCCCTTCTCGTGACCGAATAGGATCGATTCGACCAGATTGTCTGGAATGGCGCCGCAATTGACGGTGACGAAGGGCTTCGTGCGGCGGTCGCCACTGCCCTGGATGGCACGCGCCACCAGTTCCTTGCCGACGCCGGACTCGCCCTCGATCAGGATCGGGATGTTGGATGCCGCCGCTTTCTGGCCAAGACGGATCACCCTGTCCATGGCCGGGCTGTGCGTGATCATGTCCTTGAAGGTCAGGAGGCCGCCGCGCCGGCGCGATGTGCGCTTGACCTCGCCCTCGACGGCCTCGACCTTGAGCGCATTGCCGATCGATGCCTGCAGCCTGTCGGGAGACGCCGGCTTGACGACGAAATCGAAGGCGCCATGACGCATCGCCGAAACCACGGTCTCGATTCCGCCCTGCGCGGTTTGCACGATCGCCGGCACGTTGATGTCGCGCTCGCGCATCGCCTTCAGCACGCCGATACCGTCGAGACCGGGCATGACCAGATCGAGGATGACCACCGACACCTCGCGGGCGCCGGGTCCATCGAGGATGTCGAGAGCGGCCGCGCCGCCGTCGACCACGATTGCGCTGTAGCCGAACCGCGTCACCGCCGCTTCGAGCAGCCGGCGTTGCACCGGATCGTCATCGACTATGAGTATGGAACCTGTCATGACTGGTGTGACTGCCCGCCCGAGGAATTCTGCCCTGTGGACCATCTTGGCACAGGGTTCTAAATAAGGTTTCAAAAAACCCGGTGAATGAATTCCTTAGGATTTGACCGGCTTCTCGTTTCTCCTTGAACCTTGGCCACGGAAGGTGTCGGCAATGCATAGGGATTCTGGCCACATGATTTCCGCACGGCGGCTGGCGGCGCCGGCGTCGGGTCAAGGCGCGGCCGAGCTGGGCGACTTGCCGGAATGGAACCTTGCCGACCTCTATGCCGGCATGGACGCGCCGGAGCTGAAGCGCGACATCGCCAAGGCCGCCACCGATGCGACCAGTTTCGAGAGCCGCTGGAAGGGTACGCTGGCCGCCGAAGCCGAGCGCGGCGGCGCCGGCAGGTTGGGCGAGGCGCTTGTCGCCTACGAGGCGCTGGAGGAACTGATCGGCCGCATCGTCTCCTATGCGGGACTGGTTTATGCCGGAAACACCGCGGATCCCCAGCGCGCCAAGCTCTATGGCGACATCCAGGAGAAGATGACCGACGCCAGCGCGCACCTTCTGTTCTTCGCGCTCGAACTCAACCTGATCGACGATGCGTCGATCGAAGGCGCGCTCGCCGTCGATCCCGCCTTCGGCCACTATCGGCCATGGGTGCTCGATCTGCGCAAGGACAAGCCCTACCAGCTCGAGGACCGCGTCGAGCAGCTCTTCCACGAAAAGTCGATCACCGGACGCGGCGCCTGGAACCGCCTGTTCGACGAGACGATGACCGACCTTCGCTTCCACATCGACGGCGAGGAACTGACGTTGGAGCCGGCGCTGAACCGTCTGCAGGACGCCGACGGCGAGGTGCGCCGCCGGGCGTCCGAGGCGCTGGCCACGACCTTCCGCAAGAACTTGCGCACCTTCACGCTGATCACCAACACGCTGGCCAAGGACAAGGAGATATCCGACCGCTGGCGTGGCTTCGAGGACATCGCCGATTCACGCCATCTGGCCAACCGCGTCGAGCGCAGTGTGGTGGACGCCTTGGCCTCCGCCGTTCGCGATGCCTATCCGCGCCTCTCGCACCGCTACTACGCGATGAAGGCACGCTGGCTGGGCATGGAGGTGATGAACCATTGGGACCGCAACGCGCCGTTGCCGGATACGCCCCAGGCGATCATCGGCTGGGACGAGGCCAGGAACACCGTGCTGTCCGCCTATCAGCGCTTTTCGCCCGACATGGCCGAGATCGCGCGAACCTTCTTCGACCGGAACTGGATCGACGCGCCGGTGCGGCCCGGCAAGTCGCCTGGCGCCTTCGCGCATCCGACCGTACCGTCGGCGCATCCCTATGTCCTGCTCAACTACATGGGCAAGCCGCGCGATGTGATGACGCTGGCGCACGAGCTTGGCCATGGCGTGCATCAGGTGCTGGCCGGCGGCCAGGGTGCGCTGATGGCCTCGACGCCGCTGACGCTGGCCGAGACGGCATCGGTCTTCGGCGAGATGCTGACCTTCCGCTCGCTGCTCGACCAGACCACCGACCGGCGTGAGCGCAAGGCCATGCTCGCCCAGAAGGTCGAGGACATGATCAACACGGTCGTGCGCCAGATCGCCTTCTATGAATTCGAGCGCAAGGTGCATGCCGAACGCAAGAACGGCGAACTGACCTCCGACAGGCTCGGTCAGTTCTGGCTCGAAGTGCAGGCCGAAAGTCTGGGTCCCGCCATCAAGCTGCGCGAAGGCTATGAGGTGTTCTGGACCTACATCCCGCACTTCATCCATTCGCCCTTTTATGTCTATGCCTATGCTTTCGGCGACTGCCTGGTGAACTCGCTCTACGCGGTCTACCAGAACGCCGAGCGCGGCTTTCAGGACAAGTATTTCGAAATGCTGCGCGCCGGCGGCACCAAACATCATTCCGAGCTTCTGGCGCCCTTCGGGCTCGACGCCACCGATCCCGCCTTCTGGCAGATCGGACTTGGCGTCATCGGTGGCCTGATCGACGAGCTGGAAGCGCTCGACACTTGAAATACGCCCCCAGGCGTCGCTCTAACAGTTTAGCCGGAATGCATGTTGGGACAGCTCTACTATCGCCCTAAATATCTGTTCTTGAAGTACTCTCCACCGAAGTTTTCCGATAGCTTTCCACAAGCTCTATGATAGCCTTCGCTCCAAGCTCAGCCGGAGCGCATGCGGATCGGCGAGGAGAAATCTCAGCCGGCCGTGGCGCTCAGGCGAACGCGACAACGGCCGTTGGCCATGGGCAAGCAAAGCCGATCGCCGACAGCTCGAACCGAAGCCGGCTGTTCTGCTTACCGCGGAACCACCAAGAGTAGTCCTTCGCCGAAGATCATGACCCACGGCAGACGGATCTGACTGGAGAGAGACAATGGGCACTTTTTTCTACGTGGTCCTGGCGTTCCTGATAGGCGTATTGGTCGGCTGGTTCCTTTGGGGGCGCCTGCGCGGTGAACTCGACAGCTTGCGCGGCGATCTCGACCGTACACGCAGCGAACGCGACAGGCTGCGCACCGACAGCGACCGCCTGACCGGCGAACTCGATGCATGCGGCAAGACCCGCGCCGACCTTGAGCGTCGGCTGCGCGAAGCGTCGGCCGCACCTGCCGCCGGAAGCAGCGCGGCAAAACCGGCAAGCCAGGCGCCGGCGGCCCTGATGTCGACCCCCGCGACGGCCAAATCCACAAAGCCCGCGCCGGCCAAACCGGCCGCTGCGAAAGCGGTCCCTGCCAAGGCGGTCCCTGCCAAGCCGGCGGCGAAACCCGCCGCCACCAAAACCTCGGCTCCAGCCAAATCCGCAACGAGCAAGCCTGCAACAGCCAAGCCTGCATCCGGCTCAGCATCCGGAAAGCCCGACAATCTGCGTCGGCTGATCGGTATCGGTCCGGTCAATGAGAAACTGCTCAAGGCACAAGGCGTCACCAGCTTCGCCCAGATCGCGTCCTGGACAGCGGCCGATATCAAACGGATCGAAGACGTCATGAATTTCGATGGCCGCATCGCGCGCGAACGCTGGATCGAGCAGGCCAAGCTGCTCGCCGCCGGCAACGAGAAGGAATTCGCCAAGCAGTTTCCAACAGCCGGAACCTCCAGCAACAGCTGATCGCCAGGCACGACCTGAAGATTGCAAGCGGCGGCGCCATATCGGCGTCGCCGTTTGCTCTTGGTTCCTGAGTTGGCCCAAAGGTCGGCTTTAAGAGGCAGCGTGCCGTTCCCTCGATTGCGCGCGGGCGGCACCCCATATAGAGCGGTTGATGGCTTCATTGACCGCAGCATTCGGTGCCCATGTCCCTGCCCGCCGCAATTTTTCGCAATGACAAAAGCGCGCGCCAGCTCGTTTTCGACCGGCCGGCCGATATCATCGTGGCGCACGACGCAGGCGATTTCCGGCCGGCTCTGGAAGCAGCACAAGCCGCGCATGATGCAGGCAAATGGCTTGCCGGCTATTTCTCGTATGAGGCGGGCTACTTGCTCGAACCCAAGCTCGTTCCCCTGCTGCCGAATGGACGCCGCGCCCCACTCGTGTGCCTTGGGGTTTTCGATGCCCCGGTCGAAGAGGCGGTGCCGCCGCGCAATACGGCGGCGACCAATGGCCCGATCTTCGACGCCCGTGCGACGTGGTCGCCCGAGGATTATGAAAAACGCTTCTCGCGGCTGCACCAGCACATCCGGCAAGGTGATTGCTACCAGGGCAATCTGACCTTTCCCGTGCACGCGCAATGGTCAGGCGAGCCGCTGGCCGCCTTCGATGCGTTGACTGAACGTCAGCCGGTGAAATATGGCGCGCTGATCGCGCTCGGTGAACCCATCGTGCTGTCGCGCTCGCCTGAACTGTTCTTCGAGATCGACGCCGAGGGCATGATCGAGACGCATCCGATGAAGGGAACGGCGCCGCGCGGCGCCACCAAAGCCGAGGACGAACGGCAGAAGATCTTCCTGCGCAATGACGAGAAAAACCAGGCCGAAAACCGGATGATCGTCGATCTCCTGCGCAACGATATCTCGCTGATCAGCGAGGTGGGCACGCTGGACGTGCCGGCGCTGTTCCGCATCGAGACTTACCCGACCGTGCATCAGATGGTGAGCGACGTCAGGGCCAAACTGCTGCCGGGTCTCTCTATCCGCCAGATCTTTGCGGCGCTGTTTCCTTGCGGTTCGATCACCGGCGCGCCTAAGATCCGTGCCATGGAGATCCTGCGCGACCTGGAAGGCACGCCCCGCAATGCCTATTGCGGCGCCATAGGCTGGATCGCGCCCGGCGGCCCGATGCGCTTTTCCGTGGCGATCCGCACCATCTCGCTCTTTTCGGGCGGCGAGGCCGTCTACAATGTCGGAGGCGGCGTCGTCTTCGATTCGACGGCGCAGGAGGAGTATCAGGAGTGTCTGCTGAAAGCGCGCTTCGCGACGGGAACACCGCCGACTTTCAGTTGATCGAGACCATGCGCTGGGAACCCGGCTCGGGCTTCCTGCGCTTCGATCGTCATCTTGCGCGCCTCTATGGCTCGGCGGCGGAACTCGGCTTCCGCTGTGATCCAGGCACGGTCGGCGAGGCGCTGAGCAGCGCGGTCGGCGGTTCCGGCGTTGCCACGCGCACGCGTCTCGTCCTGTCGCACGATGGCGAGGTGACGGCCTCTGCGCAGCCTTATGAACCGCTCGCCGCCGACAAAGTCTGGATGCTGCGGCTGGCGCGGACGAGGCTCGATTCGAACGACACGCTGCTGCGCCACAAGACCAGCCGGCGACAGCTTTACACGCGTGCCCGTGCCGAACACCTCATCACGCAGGCCGACGAGGTGCTTATGGCCAACGAGCGTGGCGAGATCTGTGAAGGCACGATCACCAATGTCTTTGCCGATCTCGGCGACGGCGTGCTGGCGACGCCCCGGCTCGATTGCGGCCTTCTGCCTGGCGTATTGCGCGCGCAGCTTCTGGATGAAGGCCGCGCCCGCGAAGCGATCTACAGCTTGGACGATCTGAAATCCGCCAAGTCCCTGTTCGTCGGCAATTCGCTGCGCGGACTGATCCCCGCAAGACTGACCTGAGACATGACGTCCGTGCCCACTCACACACCCCCAAAACATACGCTGCCCACCCACACGCCCTATGACGGCTCGTCGAAACTGTTCAGCATCGGGCTGAAGCCGCTCGACCCGGCGGCCTGGATCGAGGTCGACGGCCATCTGCTGCCGTATCTCGCCGAAAAGCACCGGCTCTATGCCGAAATCCCAGAGCGCGTTTTCGTCGAGGAGGACGGCACGCGGGACGCCCAGCAGGAAGTGCTCGACTTGCTCGCTGCGCATCTCCCGGAGAGGTTCCCCGAAACCCATCGGCTCGGCGGATCAGGCGTCGAGGTGGCGGGCGCGGCGAACCGTCTGCCTGCTTCCCTCGCCGATGCGCCGCTGGCCAAAGCCTCACTGCTCGTCCAGGAAGACCTGATCCTGATGCGCAGCAGTGACAGCGGCTGGCGGCTGGTCGCCGGCTCGCTCTGCTTTCCCTCCTCCTGGTCGCTCCTGGAAAAGTTCGGCAAGCCGCTGCAGGACATCCACGCGCCGGTGCCGGGTTTCGGCCCGGGCACGCGTCCGGCGGAACTCATCAACCGGATGTTCGATGGCCTCCAGGGGCAGGCCGTCGAGCGCTACAACTGGTCGATCCAGGCCGACAACGCGCTCTACCATCCGCTCTCCGACCTGCAGCGCATCGACCGCGCCACCAACCGGCCGTCGCGCTTTCCCGATGGCGACATCGACGCCCATGCCTTCATTCGCGTCGAGCGGCAAACCCTGCGCAAACTGCCTGTTTCACGCGATATCCTGTTCACCATCCGCATCCATCTCGACCCGCTCGCCGTGCTGGCCAGGCACTCTGATCGGGCGAAGCTCGCGGTGTCTTTCGCCGCCCAGCTCGAAGCACTCGATCTCGCCCAGCTCGACTACAAGGGCCTGACATCGGACCGCGACCGGCTGATGACGGTCCTTAACCACATGGCCAATGACGACTGATCGCTGGTTGGCGCTTTTCGCTGGTTTGTGACAATGATCTGTGATGTAGCGCATGGCCGCCGGGCAAAGATGCCCGGTTTTGTGTGTGCGTTTTCCCAGTTTCCTGGGCTTTGAAGGAGTGCTCGATAAAATGGCGAATGAAAACTGGCCCGTTTACGGTGAGATCAGCGGCCCTGTCGTGATGATCGGCTTCGGCTCGATCGGCCGGGGAACGCTGCCGCTGATCGAACGCCATTTCAAGTTCGACAAGTCGCGCATGACGGTTATCGATCCGCGCGACACCGACCGCAAGCTGCTCGACGAGCGCGGCATCACCTTCGTCCAGGAAGCGGTGACCGAGAAGAACTACAAGAAGCTCCTGACCCCGCTTCTGACCAATGGCGGCGGCCAGGGCTTTTGCATCAACCTGTCGGTCGATACCGGCTCGGTGGACCTGATGCGGCTCTGCCGCAAGCTCGGCGTGCTCTACATCGACACCGTCGTCGAGCCGTGGCTCGGCTTCTATTTCGACGCCAAGGCCGATAACGCCAGCCGCACCAATTACGCGCTGCGCGAGTCGCTGCTCAAGGAAAAGCACGACAAGCCCGGCGGCGCCACGGCGGTCTCCACCTGCGGCGCCAATCCAGGCATGGTCTCGTGGTTCGTCAAGCAGGCGTTGGTCAATCTCGCCACCGATCTTGGCCTGGAGTTCTCGGAGCCCGCGCAGGACGACCGCGAGGGCTGGGCCAAGCTGATGAAGAAGGCAGGCGTCAAGGGCATCCACATCGCCGAACGCGACACCCAGCGCACCAAGAAGCCGAAACCGATGGATGTGTTCTGGAACACATGGTCGGTCGAAGGCTTCATCTCCGAGGGCCTGCAGCCCGCGGAGCTTGGCTGGGGCACACACGAGACATGGATGCCGAAGAACGCCAAGAAGCACAAGCACGGCTCGAAGGCAGCCATCTACCTGGAGCAGCCGGGCGCCAACACGCGCGTGCGCTCGTGGTGCCCGACGCCCGGCGCGCAATACGGCCTGCTGGTGACGCATAACGAGGCGATCTCTATCGCCGATTTCTTCACCGTGCGTTCGAAGAAGGGCAAGGTGCATTACCGCCCGACCTGCCACTATGCCTATCATCCCTGCAACGACGCGATGCTGTCGCTTGACGAGATGTTCGGCGCCGCCGGCAAGCCTCAGCCGGTGCATCATGTGCTCGACGAGAACGAGTTGATCGACGGCGTCGACGAACTCGGCGTGCTGCTCTACGGCCACGACAAGAATGCCTACTGGTACGGCTCGCAGCTGTCGCTCGCCGAGGCGCGCAAGCTGGCCCCCTACCAGAATGCCACCGGCATGCAGGTCACCTCGGCGGTGCTCTCGGGCATGGTCTGGGCGCTGGAGAATCCCGAGGCCGGCATCGTCGAAGCCGACGAGATGGACTACAGGCGGTGCCTGGAAGTGCAGTCCCAGTATCTCGGACCGGTCAAGGGCTACTACACCGACTGGACGCCGCTCGATAACCGTCCCGGGCTGTTCCCGGAAGACCTCGACCGGAACGACCCGTGGCAGTTCCGCAACATCCTTGTGCGATAGCAGCACCGCCCACCTGCCTCACTGCCTTGCAATCGCCCGGAAATCGGGCGATTGAAGGGATGCGGACCATAGCGATACGTATTCATCTGGACGCACGTCGCTCTGGAAACTTGGATGCACGCCTCGTGCTTGTCGAAAATCGATTTCCGATTTTTGGGCCGATGCGAGAGGAGAGGATTTTCACATGATCATTGCGCGCAAAATTCTTTCGATGAGCGTGGCGGGTGCCATTGCGGCGATGCTCGCCGCCTGCGCGACCAGCGGCCCCGATCAACCGCCGATGGCAGCGGCGCCGAAAGGCGTCGAGGGCTCGTGGATCGACGCCAAGGGCACCGGCCTGTCGACCTTCACCGGCGGCACCTTCACGACGGTAGCCACCGACACCGGCCAGAAGCTTGCCGACGGCAGCTACACGATGACCGGCGCCACATCGGTACAGATCAACGGCACCTCGCTGATCCGCCAGACCGCGGTCAGCTTCAACTGCCTGATGGTGTCGACAAGCCAGCTCAACTGCACGAGCTCCAGCGGTCAGAATTTCGTGCTGACAAGGCGCGTCTGAACCCACGACCATTCGTTTTCCAAGGACGGCGGCCGGTTGGCCGCCGTCCTTTTTTGTGCCGGCAAAGGGTCCCGGATTCCGCTTGCGTCATCCGGAACGCGATGGGAACATGGCCAAAGCGCCGGCTGTTATGTTCCAGTCAAGCAAGAGCGCTAATGGCCTCTGATCAGCTCTCCGGGAGACGAAGATGAAGAAGCTTGCCGCCATTGCAGCCCTGTCAGCCTCAACCCTCGGCCTGTCGGCCGGCGCGTCCTTTGCCGACTACACGCTGAACATCCTGCATATCAACGACTGGCACAGCCGCATCGAAGGCAACAACAAATATGAATCGACCTGCTCGGCGGACGAGGAGACCAAGGGCGAGTGCATCGGCGGCGCGGGCCGGCTGATCACCGCGATCGCCCAGGAACGCAAGAAGCTGGAAGGCCAGAACGTGCTGCTGCTCAGCGCCGGCGACAATTTCCAGGGCTCGCTGTTCTACACGACCTATAAGGGCAAGGTCGAAGGCGAATTCCTCAACGACATGAAGTTCGATGCCATGGCCCTCGGCAACCATGAATTCGACGACGGCGAGGCCGCCTTGGCGCCGTTCCTCGACATGATCAAGTTCCCCGTGCTCGGCGCCAATGTGAAGGCCAACGCGCAATCCAAGCTCGGCGACCGCGTCAAGCCATCTGTTGTCGTCGAGGTCGGCGGCCAGAAGATCGGCATCATCGGCGCGATCACCAACGACACGCCGGATCTCGCTTCGCCGGGTCCCAACGTCGCCATCGAGGACGACGTCAAGTCGATCACTGCCGAAGTCGAGAAGCTCAAGGGCGAAGGCGTCAACAAGATCATCGCCGTGACCCATATCGGCTACAGGCGCGAACGTGACGTCATCGCCAAGATCCCGGGCATCGATGTCGTCGTCGGCGGCCACAGCCATTCCCTGCTGTCGAACACCGACCCGAAGGCGGAAGGCCCCTACCCGACGATGGTCGACAATCCGGACGGCTACAAGGTGCCGGTGGTGCAGGCGGCCTCCTATTCGAAATATCTCGGCGAGTTCAAGGTGGTGTTCGACGACAATGGCGTCGTCAAATCGGCCAGCGGCGACCCGATCTATCTCGACAAGTCGATCACCCCCGACCCGGCCGTGCTCGCCCGCATCAAGGAGCTTGGGGCGCCGATCGAGGCGTTGAAGAACAAGGAAGTGGCCGAAACCACCGACGTCATCGACGGCAGTCGCGAGAGCTGCCGCACCCGCGAATGCGCGATGGGCAATCTCGTCTCCGACGCCATCCTCGACCGCGTCAAGGGACAGGGCGTCGAGATCGTCATCTCCAATGGCGGCGGCCTGCGCGCCTCGATCGACAAGGGCACCGTCACCATGGGCGAGGTGCTGACCGTGCTGCCCTTCCAGAACACGCTGGCGACCTTCCAGATTTCGGGCAAGGATCTGGTGGCCGGCCTCGAGGGCGGTCTCAGTCAGGTCGAGGACGGCGCCGGGCGCTTCCCCCAGGTCGCCGGCCTGAAATATTCCTTCGACAAATCCGTTGCGCCCAATGCCGGCCGGGTCAAATCGGTGGAGGTCATGGAAGGCGGCGCCTGGACGCCGATCAAGCCGGACAAGGACTATCTGGTCGCCACCAACAACTATGTTCGCCAGGGCGGCGACGGCTATAAGATCTTCGCCGACAAGGCCAGGAATGCCTACGACTACGGCCCCGGCCTCGAACAGGTGGTCGCCGACTATCTCGGCGCCCACCGGCCCTACACGCCGAAGCTCGACGGCCGCATCACCGAAATAGCCGCGACCGTCGCCGCGGCGCCTGCGGCCCCGGCAAGCGATCCGGCCAAGCCAGCCGAAGCGGCCCCGGCCACCCCGGCGCCCGCACCGGCTGAAGCCGCCAAGCCTGCCGAAGCGGCACCGGCAATGCCTGAATTACCGGCCAACTCGGGCGATATCGCCAACACACCACCGGCCATATCGACGGAAGGAGCACCTCCCCCGCCAGCGCCACCAGCCGCGCCGGCACCGGCCGAGCCGGCAAAGCCTGCTGAGGCCGCGCCAGCGGAAGCCAGCCATGTCATCGTTGCCGGCGACACCTATTGGGATCTGGCCAAGAAAGCCTATGGCGACGGCGCCAGGTGGAAGGTCATTTCGGGCGCCAACAAGGGCTACGAACCCCGCCGGCTTCCTGTCGGCGCAACGCTGACCATCCCGCCGAAATAGCTCGCTTATATGCCTGAATGACACCGCCCGTCCGAAAACCGGACGGGCGTCCTGTTTTCGGGCTAATGCATGTCGCCCAAAAGTGACCTCGGTTTTGGGAAAACGACATGCATAAAACAAAGAGTTAAAGCGGGTCGTCTGAATCCATTCGGACAATCCGCTTTAAGGTGCGGCCAGACGCTGCATTGAATGCGCGCGCAAGATGGTTAGGTTCGCGTCTCCCGGAGAACCCTTATGACGCTTCCCACCCCTGCCGATCCCAAGGTCGCAAAAGCGCTCGGCCCGTTGCCCGCTGGGCATCCGCCGGTCAAGGCGGGCAAGATCGGCGTCATGCTGGTCAATCTGGGCACGCCCGATGGCACCGATTTCAAGCCGATGTGGCGGTATCTGCGTGAATTCCTGTCCGATCCGCGCGTCATCGAGCTCAACAGGGCGATCTGGTATCCGATCCTCTATGGACTTGTGCTCACCACGCGCCCCAAGAAGTCGGGCGCCAATTACGCCCGGATCTGGAACCGGGAAAAGAACGAGTCGCCGCTGCGCACCTACACCCGTGCCCAGGCCGAAAAGCTGGCCGAAGCGCTGCGCGACCTGCCTGATGTCGTCGTCGACTGGGCGATGCGCTACGGCAACCCTTCGACCGCCAGCATTGCCCAGCGTCTGGCCGACCAGGGCTGCGACCGCATTCTTTCGTTTCCGCTCTATCCGCAATATTCGGCGACGACCACGGCAACAGCCAACGACCAGCTGTTTCGCGCGCTGATGAAGATGCGCCGCGCGCCGGCCGTCCGCAGCGTGCCGCCCTACTATGACGAGCCGGTCTATATCGAGGCGCTGGCGCGTTCGATCGAACGGCATCTGGCGACGCTGGATTTCGAGCCGGAGGTGGTCATCACCTCCTATCACGGCATTCCAAAACCCTATTTCGAGAAGGGCGATCCCTATCATTGCCACTGCCAGAAGACGACGCGGCTGTTGCGCGAACGGCTCGGCTGGGATGACAGGAAACTGATCATCACCTTCCAGTCGCGCTTCGGCGCGCAGGAATGGCTGCAACCCTATACCGACAAGACGGTGGAGAAACTCGCACAGGACGGCGTCAAGTCGATCGCCGTCGTCAATCCCGGCTTTTCCGTCGACTGCATCGAGACGCTGGATGAGATCGGCCGCGAGGCGGCCGAAACCTTCCACCATGCCGGCGGCAAGAATTTCGCCCATATCCCTTGCCTCAACGACAGCGCGGAGGGGATGGCGGTGATCGAGGCGATGGTGCGGCGCGAACTGTCTGGCTGGGTCTAGGAGAAATTCCAGGAAAAGTGTGAAACGGTTTTCCCGGGAAAAGCGAATAGCGCTTTCCCTTGGGAATTTCGTCAACCGGAGTTAGAGCGGCTCGCCGCTCTAACTCCGGAACAACACAAGCTCCGGGGCGTTAAGGCGCGCCGCCGGAGAATGCGATGCCCCGCAAACTCGACCTCAGAACTGGCCAGCCCGTCTGGTCAGCCTATCGCGCGCCTGCGGTGCCGACGGACGGCCTGACCCGGGACGTCAAGGCAGATGTGCTGGTCGTCGGCATGGGCATCAGCGGCGCCATGATGGCCGAGGCGCTGACGGCCGATGGCCATCGGGTGATCTGTATCGACCGCCGCGGCCCGCTGAAGGGCTCGACGGCCGCGACCACCGCGCTGGTGGCATTCGAAATAGACCAGCCTCTCTCCACGCTTTCGAAGATGATCGGCAGAGCCTCGGCGCAGCAGGCCTGGCGGCGCTCGCGGCTCGCCGTCTCCAATCTCGCCGGACGCATCGCCGAACTCGGCATCAACTGCGGCCTGAGCCGGGCGCCGTCGCTCTACCTGTCTGGCACGATACTTGGTCCGTCGGAACTGCGCGACGAGGCCAAGGCACGGCGGCTAGCCGGCATCGCCGCGACCTATCTGACGCCGGCGCCGCTGGCGGAGACATTCGGCATCGACCGCGAAGGCGCCATTCTCAGCCACGGCAACATCGCGCTCGACCCGCGTAAGCTGACGGCTGGGCTGCTGCTGAAATCCCTTCAGCGCAAGGCTCGCTTCTACGCCCCCGTCGAAGCGACAGTGATTGAGGATAGCGCCGAAGCTGTTGTCGTCGCGACCAGGGATGGCCCGACCATAACCGCGCGACATGTTGTTCTGGCCACCGGCTACGAACTTGTGGAGATCGTGCCGGCCGCGGCCCACCGGATCATCTCGACATGGGCGATCGCAACACGCCCGCAACCGCGAAAGCTCTGGCCGGACGCAGCGTTCATCTGGGAAGCGTCGGAGCCATATCTGTATATGCGCACGACGATCGACGGCCGGGTCATTTGCGGCGGCGAGGACGAGGATTTTGTCGACGAAGCGCGGCGCGACGAGCTGATCGCCGACAAGAGCACACGCATCGCCGAGAAGCTCGGCCTGGTATTTCCGCATCTCGACGCCAGGCCCGATTTTGCCTGGACCGGTTCGTTCGGCACCACAACCACCGGCCTGCCCTATATCGGCGCCATTCCCCGCCACCCGCGCATCCATGCAGTGATGGGCTACGGCGGCAACGGCATCACCTTCTCGCAGATCGCTTCCGAGATTGTCCCGGCTTCGATCAACGGGCTGGAGGACACGGATGCAAGATTGTTTGCCTTCAACCGCTGATCGCACCCGCAAACAATCCGTCATCACCTGATTGTAACGCATCTGAAACACACTTAAGTCTTTGGTGAAGTCGGCCGCGCGAGAATGGCTTGTGCGGCCTTCGTCTGAGGGAGAGCCAAATGGATTTCAGTGGTTTCGATATTGCGGTTGGTGCACTTGCCCTTCTGGTATTGGTGCTGCTGATCAAAGGCATCAGGACAATCCCGCAAGGCTACAACTATACGGTGGAGCGCTTTGGCCGTTACACCAAGACACTGAGCCCGGGTCTCAATTTCATTTACCCGTTCATCGACCGCATCGGCGCCAAGATGAACATGATGGAGCAGGTGCTCGACGTTCCAAGCCAGGAAATCATCACTCGCGACAACGCCATTGTCGGTGTCGACGGCATCGCCTTTTTCCAGATCCTCAACGCCGCGCAGGCCGCTTACCAGGTTTCCGGCCTGCAGAACGCCATCCTCAATTTGACGATGACCAACATCCGTACCGTCATGGGTTCGATGGATCTCGATGAACTCCTGTCGAACCGCGACGCCATCAACGAGCGCCTGCTGCGCGTCGTCGATGAAGCGGCCCACCCGTGGGGCATCAAGATCACCCGCGTCGAAATCAAGGACATCAACCCGCCGGCCAACCTTATCGAATCGATGGGCCGGCAGATGACCGCGGAACGCAACAAGCGCGCCCAGATCCTTGCCGCCGAAGGCCTCAAGCAGTCGCAGATCCTCGAGGCCGAAGGCCGCAAGGAAGCCGCCTTCCGCGATGCCGAGGCGCGCGAACGTTCGGCCGAGGCGGAGGCCCGCGCCACCCAGGTTGTGTCGGAAGCGATCTCCAAAGGCGATGTGCAGGCGCTGAACTACTTCGTCGCCCAGAAATACACCGAAGCGTTGGGCAAGATCGGCACTGCGACCAACAGCAAGATCGTGCTGATGCCCTTCGAGGCATCGTCGCTGATCGGTTCGCTCGGCGGCATTGGCGAGATCGCCAAGGAAGTCTTCCGCAGCGAGGGCACGACCGGCTCGCAGAGGCAGGCCGCGCGCCCGCCGGTCGTTCGCCCAACCGACAACTGAGGTCGAAACCAATGATCGACCGCATCGTTTCCGAACTCGGCCCCTGGAACTGGATGGTTCTCGGTTTCGTCCTGCTGGTGATGGAAATCATCGCGCCGGGTATCTTCATGCTGTGGATCGGCATCGCCGCGCTGATCATCGGCGCTGTGTCGCTGCTGATCTGGGACACCGGCTTCTGGACATGGCAGGTCCAGGTCCTCGCCTTCCTGGCGCTGTCGCTGGTCTCGGCCTATGTCGGCAAGAAGCTGGTCGGCAGCCGCAACGACCCGACCGATCAGCCGCTGCTCAACCGGCGCGGCGCGCAGATGGTCGGCAGGATGGCGACACTTGCCGAACCGATCCGGGACGGGCGCGGCCGCATCAAGCTGGGCGACACACTGTGGCGTGTCTCCGGCCCTGACCTGCCGGCCGGCACGCAAGTGCGCGTGACGGGTGCGGCCGATACGGATCTGGAACTGACCGTCGAGGCGGTCTGAACGTTCAGGCGGCGCCGATACGCAGCAGATCATGCAGGTGGATGAGGCCGACTGGTTTCCGGCCCTCCACCACCATCAGGCTGGTGATGGCTGAATTGTTGATCGTCTGCAGCGCCGTTGCCACCAGCGTGTCCGGCGTCGCGGTCTTCGGACCTCTTGTCATCACCTGATCCACCGTCATCGCCAGCAGATTGCTGCCGATGTGACGGCGGATGTCGCCATCGGTGATGATGCCGACCAGCGCACCGTCGACATCGGTGATCGCGACGCAGCCAAATCCTTTGCGCGACAGTTCCAGGATCGCGTCCTGCATGCCGGTGCCCGCAACCACCAGCGGCAGCCTGTCGCCGACATGCATGATCTCGCGGATCTGCGTCAGGTTGGCGCCGAGCTGGCCGCCCGGGTGAAAGGTGCGGAAATGGTCCGGCGTGAAGCCGCGTGCTTCGAGCAGCGCGATCGCCAGCGCGTCGCCCATCACCAGTTGCAGCAGCGTCGATGTCGTTGGCGCCAGGCCGTGCGGACAGGCCTCCGGAGCGCGCGGCAAAAGCAGCACCACGTCCGCCGCCCGCGCCAGCGCCGATGTCTCTCCGGCGGTGACGGCGATCAGCGGAATGGAAAAGCGCCTGGAATAGGCGACGATGCCCATCAGTTCCTTGCTTTCGCCCGACCACGACATGGCGATGATGGCGTCGTCCCTGGCGATCATGCCGAGATCGCCGTGGTTGGCTTCGGCGGGATGGACAAAGAAAGCCGGCGTGCCGGTCGAGGCCAGCGTCGCGGCGATCTTCGAACCGATATGGCCGCTTTTGCCGACGCCGGTGACGATGAGCCGGCCTTCAATCCCCGAGATCATCTCGACCGCCTGGGCGAAAGGCGCGGCCAGCCCATTCTCCAGCGCCTCGGCGAGGGCTTCGACACCAGCCTGTTCTGTCGCCACCGTCCTCAGCGCCGAAGCGATCGAGGCTTGCCTGTCCAAAGGCTTCTTATCCAGGGATCCCGCATGCATGGCTGATGCGATTAGCGCTTTGCCGGCGCGCTGTCCAACGGAAATGGCCCCAGGCATATCGCCCGAACGTGTGCGGTGGTTTCAGACGACGGCAGGCGAGAAAACGCACGCAGTATGAATCCCTTTGGAAATCAGCGCTTCAGGCAGCTGACGGGCCGCTGCCTCAACCCTCCGTTAACCATCCCCATTTACGGTTCGGTAAGTATGGCGCGCGTGCGCCGCGCAAGCAGTGGTGGCGATGTCCGGGGTCCAGCCAGAAAATTCGACGCGACGTGGGGGCAAGGCGGTCTGCGCCTTGCTGCTGGCAACCAGCATGTTTGCCTTGCTGCGCCCAACGGCGCTCCATGCCCAGGAAACCGAACTGCGCGGCGAAGTTTCGGAATCGGCGATCCTGTCCGACCAGCAGCGCAAGGCGAGACAGCTGGCCTTGGCAGCGCAGGGTCAACAGCCGGCCAACGCCGCGCAGGACAATGCGCCGGCCCGCACCTATCTGCCGGCCAGCGCCGGTGCCGTGCCTGACGACGCCGACACTGGCGACGCCACCGCGACCGGCAGCCTCTTCGACCCGCCGGCAGCCACTGACGACACGTCCGCCGACACGGCGGCGCCGCCCAAGCCGCGCCGCCGCTCATCGAGCGCCAGGCAGAATGCGGCTGACCAAGCCAAGGACAAGGCTGCCGACAAGTCGAAAAAGAAGAAGAAATCGACGGCCGACACCTCCGACATCACCGCTTCCACGACCGCCTCCCGGACCGCCTCCACGACGGACGCCACCGATGCTGCAGAGACCGATGCGGACACGGCCAACCGCCGCGCACTCACCATCGACAGCGCCGACAGGCAGAAGCTCGACCCAGGAGCGGAGCGTACGGACGCCATCGAAGGCCAGAAGAAGAAGCTGGAGGATGATCCGTTTGCCGCCACCGGCGTCAAATGGGGCTCCTTCGTCATCCGGCCGACGATCGAACAGGGCCTGACCGCCACCTCGAACGGCGATTCGAGCAGTGCAGGCAAGTCGGCGCTGCTGTCCGAGACGGCGCTGCGCTTTTCCGCCGCCTCCGACTGGCGCGAGAACTCCGCTACGATCGACGGCTATGGCCTTTTTCGCGAGACCGTCTCGGGTTACCCGGTTCACGACGAGCAAGGCCGCATCGAAGGCCAGCTCAATGTCGACCTCGACAATGAATTGCGCGCCATCGCCAAGCTCGGCTACGAGGCCGTGCCGGAATCGGCATCATCGCCGGACGCCATTGCCGGCGTCAGCAAGCAGCCGCTGCGGCAGACCATCGATGGCAGCCTGGCCGTCGAAAAGCATCTCGGCAAGATGCAGTACACCTTGACCGGCGCGGTCTCGCACGACTTCTACGGCGACGCCAAGCTCTCGGACGGCACCTCGCTGTCGCAGAAGGATCAGGACTCGACGCTCTACACGGCGACGTTGCGCACCGGCTACGAGATCTCCCCTGCCCTGACCCCTTTCACCGAAATCGAGGTCGGCCGCCGGACCTATGATCAACGCATCGACAATGAAGGCTTCGAGCGCTCGTCGACGCGGCTCGGCGCCCGCGCCGGCCTTGCACTCGACATGGGTGAGAAGCTGTCGGGCGAATTCTCGGCCGGCTGGCTCAGGGAAGCGATCGACGACAAAAACCTTGATGCGATCTCGGGTGCCACCGTCAACGCCGACCTCAAATGGTCACCCGAGCGCGGCACCATAATCGGCCTGACCGGGCGGACCACCGTCGAGCCCACGACCACATCGGGCGAGAGCGGCGATATCCTCTATTCCGGTCGCCTGACAGGCGAACGCCAGATTCGCGCCAACCTCACCGCCAACGCGGCTCTGGGTCTCGACTGGCGTGATTACATCGGCATCGACGGCCATGACAGGGTGTTGAGCGCCGAGGCCGGCCTGACCTGGTGGCTGAACCGCTACGCCGGCCTGACCACAAGAGTGAGGAGCGAGAAACTGACCAGCAACCTGCCGGGCCGGGACTACACCGCCAACAGCATCTTCCTCGGCGTCAAGGTGCAGCGCTGAACGGCCGCACCAACGACATCCGGCCGCTCGCTAGGATGTTTTAAAACGCAGCGCCACGGCGCTCTGACGGCTTCAGCTCGTCGAGAAGCGTGCGGATGACGCCCGCCATGTTCTCGTTCATGTCGCTGCGCCACAGCGCGAAGGCGACATTGGCCTCGACAAAACCCTCCGGCGATCCGCAGTCGAACGTGCGGCCTCGATAGTGGTAGCCGTAGAAAGGCTGCTGCTTTTCCAGCTTCAGCATGGCGTCGGTGAGCTGGATCTCGTTGCCGGCGCCTTTTTCCTGACCTTCTAGGATCTTGAAGATCTCCGGCTGCAGGATGTAGCGGCCGTTGATGTACAGGTTGGACGGCGCGGTGCCGGCCTTCGGCTTTTCCACCATCTCGGTGATACGGAAGCCGTGATGCGTGTCCTCGCCGCGGCCGACGATGCCGTATTTGTGGGTTTCGGCGGGATCGCATTCCTGCACCGCGATGATGTTGTTGCCCGTCTCCTCGTAGAGCTCGACCATTGCCTTCGTGCAGCTCTTCTCCGACTGCATGATCATGTCGGGCAACAAAAGCGCGAAGGGCTCGTCGCCGACGAGCTCGCGGGCGCACCAGACGGCGTGGCCAAGTCCCATCGGCACCTGCTGGCGTGTGAAACTGGTCTGCCCCGGCGCCGGCTGCAGCCGCTGCAGACGGGCGAGCTGGTCGTCCTTGCCGCGCTGGGCCAGCGTGTCATAGAGTTCGAACTGGATGTCGAAATGGTCCTCGATGACGGCCTTGTTGCGGCCGGTGACGAAGATGAAATGCTCGATGCCGGCCTCGCGCGCCTCATCCACCACATACTGGATCACCGGCCGGTCGACGACGGTCAGCATTTCCTTGGGGACAGCCTTGGTGGCCGGAAGAAACCGTGTGCCGAGGCCGGCGACCGGGAAGACTGCCTTGCGAACTCTCTTCATGCTTTCAATTATCCGTTTGAGGGCCAGCTCCGCAATCCCCGTTTCAAGACATTTTCACGCCGGAATTGGGGATTACTGGGAAACTGAGGGGAACGTCCACCGGTAAAGCTTCGAAGCGTCTTTTCGTTCCCGGTGGCACCTATGGTAAACTAATTCCTAACCTGGTTCGGCGATGAATGGTCTTTCCTGAGACAGAGAAGGAGGAAAAGATGTCCGTTCGCAATGCCGCAAAAATTTTTACCAGCGTCATGGCGGCAGCCAGCCTATCGCTCGCTCTGCTGATGCCTGGCCCCGCTTTCGCCGATGCCGGTTTCCGGCAATGGGTCGCCGGCTTCCGCGCCACCGCCGTGCAGAGCGGCGTTTCCGGCGCCCTATACGACCAGGCCTTCAGGAACATCAGGGATATCGATCCCGTGGTGCTGGAAAAGGCGCGCACGCAGCCTGAATTCACGGCCCCCGCCTGGGACTATTTCGACAACCGCGTCCATGATCAGTCCGTCGCCGTCGGCCAGCAGATGGCCAGGAAATGGAAGCCGTGGCTGGATCGGATCGAGGCCAGGTTCGGCGTCGACCGCTACATCCTGCTGGCCATCTGGTCGATGGAATCGAATTATGGCGAGATCCTCAAGCGCGACGACATCATGCGCAACGTCGTTCGCTCGCTGGCGACCTTGGCCTACGCCGATCCGAAGCGGGCGAAATTCGCCCGCACACAGCTTATCGCCGCGCTGAAGATCCTGCAGACCGGCGACATCGACGAAAGCCATCTGAGCGGATCCTGGGCCGGCGCCATGGGCCACACCCAGTTCATCCCGACCAGCTATCTGCACTATGCCGTGGACATGGACGGCAATGGCAAGCGAGACATCTGGAATTCGATCCCCGATGCGCTGGCGACATCAGCCAATTTGTTGAAGAAGAATGGCTGGCAGGCCGGCAAGACCTGGGGCTATGAGGTCGCCTTGCCAGCCGGAAAACTTCCCGGCGGTTCCAAGACGCTGTCGCAGTGGCAGGCGCTCGGCGTCGCCAGGGCCAACGGCAAGCCGTTCAAGAACGGCTCCGACAAGGCGACGCTGAAGGTGCCGGACGGCCGCAGCGGGCCAGCCTTCCTGATGATCAAGAATTTCACGGTCATCAAGGCCTACAACAACGCCGACAAATATGCGCTGGCCGTCGGCCTTCTTGCCGACGAAATCGCCGGCTCGAGCGGTCTGGTGCAGGACTGGAAGCGGCCTTTCACCAAGCTTACTTTCGAGGAAAGACAGGAGCTGCAGAAGCGGCTTTCCCAGCATGGCCTTTACGACGGCAAGTTCGACGGCAAGATCGGCGACGGCTCGAAGACTGCCATCATGGCCTTCCAGGCCAAGGCCGGCTTGACCCAGGACGGCTATCCGAGCATGGAAGTGCTGAAGTGGCTCCGGCAGAAATAGAGCCGCCTGCGGTGCCGCGCGGCCTTCCAGGCGCGCAAAGGACACTGTAGCAATCTGGTTGGCGCGGCATTTGCCGAGAAACCGATGCGGTTTTTCGGCAGGACTGCGCCAAGGGACGGAGGAAACGATTGGCTTCGGCTGCGCGCATCGCAGGGCTTGTTCGTCGCATGCCGGTGCTCGTCCTGGCCGTGGTCGTGCTTGCCGTCGGCGTTGCTGGCGCCTTTCATGCGCCGGCCATGGCGCAGGAGCAGCAAAACCGCGGCTGGTCGTTGCGCGACCTTTTGTTTCCGCGCCGCAGCGAGCGCATTGAGCCGCCCCTGGATATCCAGAAGCCGAGGCCCAGGCCCAAGGCGAAAAAACCCCGCGCCCCGCGCCCGCCCGCGGAACCGGAAATCCCGGTGGTCGACAAGGCGCCGGACGCCCGCACCGTCCTGGTGGTCGGCGACTTCATGGCGGCCGGCCTCGCCGAAGGCCTCGACACCGCTTTCGCAGAGAATGCCGGCGTCAGGATCGTCGTTCGCAGCAATGGCTCGTCCGGCTTCGTGCGCGATGATTTCTACAACTGGCCCGAACAGATCAAATCGCTGATCGAGACCGAAAAACCCGCCGCCGTGATCGTCATGCTGGGCTCCAACGACCGCCAGTCGATGAAGGTGGGCGACGTGCGCGAACAGCCACGCTCCGAGAACTGGACCAAGGAATATGAACGCAGGACCGACGCGCTGGGCAAAGCCATCGCCGCGGCCAAGGTCCCCTTCCTTTGGGTCGGCATGCCGGCGTTCCGGGTGCCGAAGATGACCTCGGATATGCTTGCCTTCAACGACATCTACCATCAGGCCGCAGAAAGCCATGGCGGCGAATTCGTCGATATCTGGGACGGCTTTGTCGACGAGAACGGCGCCTTCGTCACCAGCGGCCCCGACATCAACGGCCAGCCGGTGCGGCTGCGCGCCGATGACGGCATCAATATCTCGAAGGCGGGCAAGCGCAAGCTCGCCTTCTACACCGAAAAACCGCTGCTGAAGATCCTCGGCCTGACCGCGCCGGGAAGCATGATTACACCGTCCGCTCCGGCGGGCGCCCCTGTCGAGACGCCGGCGCCGGCCGCGCCCCCCATCGTCATCGACCGCACCGCGCCGATGCTGCTCAGCGATCCGGCACTCGACGGCGGCTCGGAGCTGCTTGGCGCGGCACCGCCGGCAAAGGCCAATCCGGACCTGCCCGGTGAAAAGCTTGTGGTCGAGGGCAAGGCACCGATTGCATCGCCCGGCCGCGCCGACGATTTCTCCTGGCCGCCGAAGGCCGCAGCCGCGACCGACACCACGACCGCGATCAATCGTTAGTCTCGCAGCGCGGCTCTGAGGCCGGGCTCAGCGCGGGAGAACGCTCGACCCCATCAACGCCTCGTCGATCGCGCGCGCAGCCTGGCGGCCCTCGCGGATCGCCCAGACGACCAGCGACTGGCCACGACGCACGTCGCCGGCCGCATAGAGCCTGTCGACGCTGGTCTTGTAGTCGCGGTCATTGGCCTCGACATTGCGCGAGCGGCGGCTGTCGGTGGCGATCTTCATCTCACCCTCCAATTCCCTCGCCACACCTGCCGCGGCCGGCCCGGCAAAGCCGATGGCGATGAAAGCGAGATCGGCACGAATGACGAATTCGGTACCGGCGATCGGCTTGCGCTTGTCATCGACCTCGCAGCACTTGACGCCGGTCAGCTGGCCTTCCTCGCCGATGAATTCGAGCGTCGCCACCTGGAATTCGCGCTCGGCGCCTTCGGCCTGCGAGGACGAGGTGCGCATCTTCGTCGCCCAGTAGGGCCAGACCGAAAGCTTGTCTTCCTTCTCCGGCGGCTGTGGGCGGATATCGAGCTGTGTGACGCGCACCGCGCCCTGGCGGAAGGCCGTGCCGACGCAGTCGGACGCGGTATCGCCGCCGCCGACGACGACGACATGCTGGCCGCCGGCGATGATGGGATGCGACGGCCACGCCACCGACTGGATCGGTTCGCCGCCGACCCGCCTGTTCTGCTGCACCAGATAGGGCATCGCGTCATGCACGCCGCCGAGATCGTCGCCGGGAATACCGGCCGCGCGCGGCGTTTCGGAACCGCCGCAATAGAGCACGGCATCATGTTCGGCGAGCAGTTCGGCGACCGGCTTGTCGACGCCGACATTGACGCCGCAATGGAAGGTCACGCCCTCGCCCTGCATCTGCTCGATGCGCCGGTCGATATAGTGCTTCTCGATCTTGAAGTCGGGAATACCGTAGCGCATCAGCCCGCCGGGCCGGCTTTCGCGCTCGTAGACATGGACGTCGTGACCGGCGCGGCCAAGCTGCTGGGCAGCCGCCATGCCGGCCGGGCCGGAGCCGATGACGGCGACCCGCTTGCCGGTCTTCTTCTCCGGCGGATAGGGCCTGATATGGCCGGTTTCATAGGCCTTGTCGGCGATCGCCTGCTCGACCGTCTTGATGGCGACGGGAATGTCCTCGAGGTTCAGCGTGCAGGCTTCCTCGCAAGGCGCGGGGCAGATGCGGCCGGTGAACTCCGGGAAATTGTTGGTCGAATGCAGGTTGCGGATCGCGTTGTCCCAGTCGCCATTGTAGACGAGGTCGTTCCAGTCTGGAATCTGGTTGTGGATCGGGCAGCCGGTCGGCCCGTGGCAGAACGGAATGCCGCAATCCATGCAGCGCGCGGCCTGTTTCTCGACCTCCTTGTCAGACATCGGCAGCGTGAACTCGCGGAAATGCCGGATGCGGTCGGAGGCCGGCTGGTACTTGTGCACCTGCCGGTCGATTTCGAGAAAGCCTGTTACCTTGCCCATAGTCCAGTTCCTGCTGTCCAGATGGTGCGGTTTTCGCCGCACCCGTTAACCCCTTGAGGCAGCCATGGCAACCTTGCGCCGGAGGTCAAACTGTCGATGAAGATGGGCCGGGAAGCCTGGGCTCCCCGGCCATTGCAAAGCCTATTCCGCCGCAACGCCCATGCGCATGCGTTCCATCTCGATCAGGGCGCGGCGGTATTCGACCGGCATGATCTTGCGGAACTTCGGCCGGAACGTCGCCCAGTCGTCGAGAATCTCGCGGCCACGCACCGACCCGGTGTAATGCACATGGTTCGAGATCAGCTGGTAGAGCCGCTCCTCGTCATGGCTGGTCATGTCGCCGGAGACGTCGACGCGGCCCTTGTGGTCGAGGTCGCCGCCATGGTGCAGCAGCCTTTCCATCAGATCGTCTTCTTCCGGAACCGGCTCCAGCTCGACCATCGCCATGTTGCAGCGCTCGGCGAAATCGCCCGCCTCGTCGAGCACGTAGGCGACGCCGCCAGACATGCCGGCGGCGAAGTTGCGGCCGGTCTTGCCGATGACGACGACGATGCCGCCAGTCATGTACTCGCAGCCATGATCGCCGACGCCTTCGACGACGGCGGCGACGCCCGAATTGCGCACGGCGAAACGCTCGCCGGCGACGCCGGCGAAATAGGCTTCGCCCTCGGTTGCGCCATAGAGCACCGTGTTGCCGACGATGATGGATTCAGCCGCGACGATCTTGGCCTCTTCCGGCGGCCGAATGACGATACGTCCGCCCGACAGGCCCTTGCCGACATAGTCGTTGCCGGCGCCGACAAGCTCGAACGAGATGCCGCGCGCCAGGAAGGCGCCAAAGGACTGGCCGGCAGTGCCGGTCAGCTTCACCTGGATCGTATCCTCGCGCAGGCCCTTGTGCTTGAAGCGCTTGGCCACTTCGCCCGACAGCATGGCGCCCGCGGAGCGGTCGACATTGCGGATATCGACCTCGATCTTGACCGGCAGCTTGCTCTCGAGCGCCGGCTTGGCCAGTTCGATCAGCTTGCGGTCGAGCACGTCGTCGATCGGGTGCTTCTGCCGCTCGGTCCAGTGCACCGCTTCATGCGGCGCATCCGGCTTGAAGAACATCTTCGAGAAATCGAGCCCGCGCGCCTTCCAGTGCACGATCAGGTCGCGCTTTTCCAGAAGATCGGTGTCGCCGATGATCTGGTCGAGATGGGTGTAGCCCATCTCGGCGAGCAGCTCCCTCACCTCTTCCGCGACGTAGAAGAAGAAGTTGATGACATGCTCGGGCGTGCCCTTGAAGCGCTTGCGCAGCACCGGATCCTGCGTCGCGACGCCGACCGGACAGGTGTTGAGATGGCATTTGCGCATCATGATGCAGCCGGCCGCGATCAGCGGTGCGGTCGAGAAGCCGAACTCGTCGGCGCCGAGCAGCGCGCCGATGATGACGTCGCGCCCTGTGCGCAAGCCACCATCGACCTGCAGCGCAACGCGCGACCGCAAGCCGTTCAGCACCAGCGTCTGGTGTGTCTCGGCAAGGCCCATTTCCCACGGGCTGCCGGCATGCTTGAGCGAGGTCAGCGGCGAGGCACCGGTGCCGCCGTCATAGCCAGAGATGGTGATGTGGTCGGCGCGCGCCTTGGCGACGCCCGCCGCGACCGTGCCGACGCCGACTTCCGACACCAGCTTGACCGACACGTCGGCCGCTGGATTGACGTTCTTCAGGTCGTAGATCAGCTGTGCCAGATCCTCGATCGAATAGATGTCGTGATGCGGCGGCGGCGAGATCAGGCCGACGCCCGGCGTCGAATGCCGGACCTTGGCGATGGTGGCGTCGACCTTGTGGCCGGGCAGCTGGCCGCCCTCGCCGGGCTTGGCACCCTGCGCCACCTTGATCTGCATCATGTCGGAGTTGACGAGGTATTCGGCCGTGACGCCGAAACGTCCCGAGGCGATCTGCTTGATCGCCGAGCGTTCCGGGTTCTTGCCGCCGCCCGGCAGCGGCAGATAGCGGTCGGCCTCTTCGCCGCCCTCGCCGGTGTTCGACTTGCCGCCGATCTGGTTCATCGCGCGCGCCAGCGTCGTGTGCGCTTCGCGCGAGATCGAGCCGAACGACATCGCTCCGGTCGAGAACCGCTTGACGATGTCGGCCGCCGGCATGACGTCGTCGAGCGCCACCTTCTTGCGGCCGGTTTCCCCGGCCAGCTTGAGCTTGAACAGGCCGCGAATGGTCTGGGCGCGGGCCGTCTCGCTGTCGATCTGGGCGGAATAGTCCTTGAAGGTTTCCCACGATCCCTGGCGCACGGCGTGCTGCAAGGTGGCGACAGCATCGGGCGACCAGATATGCGCCTCGCCGCGCATGCGGAACATGTATTCGCCGCCGACCTCGAGGCTGTTGCGCAGCACGGGGTCGTTGCCGAAACCGTCATTGTGGCGGCTGAGCGTCTCGGCCGCGATCTCGTCCAGGCCGACGCCTTCGATCAGCGTCGCGGTGCCGGTGAAGTATTGCTGCACGAAATCGGTCTTCAGGCCGATGGCGTCGAAAATCTGCGCGCCGCAATAGGACTGGTAGGTCGAGATGCCCATCTTGGACATCACCTTGAGGATGCCCTTGCCGATCGACTTGATGTAGCGCGAGACGACTTCGTAGGCGTCCACTTCCTTCGGCAGTTCGCCGCGCTTGTGCATGTCGAGCAGCGTGTCGAAGGCGAGGTAGGGATTGATCGCCTCGGCGCCATAGCCGGCGAGGCAGCAGAAATGATGCACTTCGCGCGGCTCGCCGGATTCGACGACGAGGCCGACCGAGGTGCGCAGCCCCTTGCGGATCAGGTGATGATGGACCGCCGCCGTCGCCAGCAGCGCCGGGATGGCGATGCGGTCGGGCCCGACCTGGCGGTCGGACAGGATGATGATGTTGTAGCCGCCGGCAACCGCCGCCTCCGCCCGCTCGCACAACCGATCGATGGCGCCCTGCATGCCCGCGGCGCCTTCGGCGGAGCCATAGGTGATGTCGATCGTCTTGGTGTCGAAACGGTCCTCGGTGTGGCCGATGGAGCGGATCTTTTCGAGATCGCCATTGGTCAGGATCGGCTGACGAACTTCGAGCCGCTTGCGGCGCGAATTGCCGACAAGGTCGAAGATGTTGGGCCGCGGCCCGATGAAGGACACCAGGCTCATCACCAGCTCCTCGCGGATCGGGTCGATCGGCGGGTTGGTGACCTGGGCGAAGTTCTGCTTGAAATAGGTGTAGAGCAGCTTCGACTTGTCCGACATCGCCGAGATCGGCGTGTCGGTGCCCATCGAGCCCACCGCTTCCTGGCCTGTCGTCGCCATCGGCGACATCAACAGCTTGGTGTCCTCCTGGCTGTAGCCGAATGCCTGCTGACGATCGAGCAGGCTGACATCCTTGCGCAACGCGCGCGGTTCGACCGGCTTCAGATCTTCGAGGATCAGCTGCGTGTTGGCGAGCCAGGTCTTGTAGGGATGCTTGGTCGCGATCTCCGACTTGAGCTCCTCGTCGGAGACGATGCGCCCCTTCTCCAGGTCGATCAGAAGCATGCGGCCAGGCTGCAGCCGCCACTTCTTGACGATCTTCTCCTCCGGCACAGGCAGCACGCCGGCTTCCGAGGCCATGATGACGCGGTCATCGTCGGTGACGATGTAGCGCGCCGGGCGCAAGCCATTGCGGTCGAGCGTGGCGCCGATCTGGCGGCCATCGGTGAAGACCACCGCCGCCGGTCCGTCCCACGGCTCCATCAGTGCCGCATGGTATTCGTAGAAGGCCTTGCGATCGGCATCCATGAGCTTGTTGCCGGCCCAGGCTTCCGGGATCAGCATCATCATGGCATGGCTGAGCCTGTACCCGCCCTGGAACAGGAACTCGAGCGCATTGTCGAAGCAGGCGGTGTCGGATTGGCCGTCATAGGAAATCGGCCACAGCTTCGAGATGTTGTTGCCGAACAGTTCGGAATCGACCGACGCCTGGCGCGCAGCCATCCAGTTGTTGTTGCCGCGCACGGTGTTGATCTCGCCATTGTGGGCGACCATGCGGTAGGGATGCGCCAGCTTCCATGACGGGAACGTGTTGGTCGAGAAGCGCTGGTGGACGAGGATCAGCGCGGTTTCGAAGCGCGGGTCCTTGAGGTCCTTGTAGTAGGCCCCGACCTGATAGGCCAGGAACATGCCCTTGTAGACGATGGTGCGCGCCGACAGCGACACGCAATAGGCGCCAACGTCCATGTTGTCGTTCTCGGCATAGATGCGGCCCGATATGACCTTGCGCAGCAGATAGAGCCTGGCCTCGTATTCCTCGTCATCGGTAATGTCTGGCGTGCGGCCGATGAAGATCTGCCGATGGAACGGCTCGGATGCCACGATGTCGGGCGCCTTCGACAGCGACGAATTGTCGACGGGCACGTCACGGAAACCGATGAGCGGAAGTCCCTCGGATTGCGCCGATTCGGCAATGATGTCCTCGATATGGGCGCGAAGGGCGGCGTCCTGCGGCATGAACCAGTGTCCGACGCCGTACTGGCCCGCCGGCGGCAGCTCGATGCCCTGGGCTGCCATCTCCTCACGGAAGAACTGGTCGGGAAGCTGCACCAGTACGCCGGCGCCATCGCCGACCAGCGGATCGGCGCCGACGGCGCCGCGATGCGTCAGGTTTTCGAGCACAGCAAGCCCGTCCTCGACGATCTGATGCGACTTCACGCCCTTCATGTTGACGATGAAACCGACGCCGCAGGCGTCATGCTCGTTGCGTGGATCGTAGAGGCCCTGGGCGGAAAATCCGTTGGCGCTTCGGCCAATATTGGATCGCAAGGTGGTTTTGACGGTTGCCGCTTTCGTCTGCGCGGCCTGGCCGTTCGTCGCAGAGTGCGTCATGTCCGTCATCTCCTGTCCTCCTTCCCAGCCATTCAGGCGCTGGTTTGCCTCGGCAAGCGCTTGGCTCACCCTGATCCTTGTGGCACGTCTTGCGAAATCCTGTCGAACCAGGCGGCTTTCCGCATGGATCGCATCCGGTAATCGTACAGGCCAGAGTCTGGCTGTCCACCTGTCGCTCGCGGCAACAGCCGGAGAGGCCCAAATGATACGCCAATCCAGCTCGTTTTGTGCGACAAAATAAGACAGCACTACTGTCCTAAATTTTTATGGCAGAAATCCCGGACGCACACAAGACCGATTTGCAAAAAACTTGGGGCATTCGCGACAGAAAATGTCGCGAAGCTGAGGAAAAACGTAAGCTTCAGTCGTCGGCCTGGGCTTTGCCCGTTGGCTGGCTTTACTGTTTTTCCGGCGCCTGGCCCTTGCGATCAGCACGCGAAACCGGTCAACTTCAGTCTGATTTCCCCACCCCCCCGTTCTCCCAAGACATAGGCAGATGCATGTTCTTCGCTTCCGACAATTGGGCAGGCGCCCACCCCAACATTGCCGCCGGCCTGTCGGCCAATGCCGGCGGCTTTTCCACCGCCTACGGCGACGGAGCGCTCGACCAGGCAGTCTACCAGCGCTTCAGCGAGATTTTCGAACGCGAGGTCGCGGTGTTCTTCGTCGCCACCGGCACGGCCGCCAACTCGCTGGCGCTGACCGCTTACAACAAGCCGGGCGGCATTTCCTTTGCTCACCGCGAATCGCATGTCATCGAGGACGAATGCGGCGCGCCGGTGTATTTTTCCGGCGGCTCACGCCTGCATGAGATCGATGGCGCGCTGGGCAAGATCGATCCGCACAATCTGGAAAGGACCATCGGCCGTTTCGCACCGGAAATCGTCCATTGGGGACGGCCGATGGCCGTCTCGATCACCCAGTCGACCGAGGTCGGCACCATCTACGGCCTGGATGAGATCGAGACGATCGCGGCGATCGCCAAACGATATTCGGTGCCCTTGCACATGGACGGCGCCCGCTTTGCCAATGCGCTGGTCGCGCTCGACACGTCGCCAGCCGAAATGACCTGGAAACGCGGCGTCGACATCCTGTCCTTCGGCGGCACCAAGAATGGCTGCTGGTGCGCCGAAGCGATCGTGCTGTTCGATCTTGATCGTGCCAGGGAATTGGCGTTCCTGCGCAAGCGCGCCGCCCAGCTGTTTTCGAAATCGCGCTTCGTCGCGGCGCAGTTCGAGGCCTATTTCAAAGACGGATTGTGGCTGGACACCGCCCGCCACGCCAACGCCATGGCCGCACGCCTTGCCGCCGCGATCGAGGATTCGGCCACGGCCAAGCTGGCATGGCTGCCGCAGGCAAACGAGGTTTTCGCAGTGATCAAGAAAGCCGAAGCTGAAAAGCTGCAGGCAGCGGGTGCGGCGTTCTATGATTGGCACAAGCCGCACGGCTTTGACGGCCACATCAGCGAGGACGAGTTGCTGTATCGCTTCGTCACCAGCTTCGCGACGACGGCCGATGAGGTCGACCGTTTTGGCCAGCTGATCGCCTGATACCGAAATCCCCGATAACAAAAAAGCGGCGCCTTTCGGCGCCGCTTCCGTCTCGGGAGGAGACTTGTACTTTAGGCAGCGGTCTTGGCCTCGATCTGCTTGGCCTTGGCCGAAGATGCCGTAATCGCGATCTTGCGCGGCTTCAGCTCCTCGGGGATGTTGCGCTTGAGGTCGACGAACAGCAGGCCGTTCTTCAGCGAAGCACCGACAACTTCGACGTGGTCGGCAAGCTGGAAGCGGCGTTCGAAGGCTCTCGAGGCAATGCCGCGATAGAGCAGTTCAGAGCCTTCGCCGGTGCCCTCGTCCTTGCGCTCACCCTTCACGGTCAGCACGTTGCGATGGGCTTCGATCGAGATTTCCTCGTCAGAGAAGCCGGCAACCGCCATCGAGATCCGGTAGGAATCCTCACCGGTGCGCTCGATGTTGTAGGGCGGGTAGGTCTGCGCGCCATCCGGCTGCGCAAGCGAATCGAGCATCGTGAACAGACGATCGAAGCCGACGGTCGAGCGATAGAGCGGGGAAAAATCAACGTGACGCATGAGGTGTTCTCCTGTTGAGCAACATGGTTTGCGTATGGCCGGTGCGAAACCCTTGAGCGGCGTTTCGGGTGGGCCAGCGGCCCCGACATTGGCGACCGCACGAGACATTTGGGGAGCGCTGGAAAGCATTTCAAGATTTCACCTGGCGGCAAAAGCCACGGCGGCCGGACCCTTGATGAACGGCAGATGAACCGGCACTTCGGCGCGCGTTCAGGCAGCCGGCGCTAAAGTCCATTCCAGGATCAAGGACTGGCGGCGCCGATTGCACAACAGGCACCGCAACGAGGCCGACCGGGTGTAACGTCCCTTCCTCCCGGATCGACAGAGGCCGGAAGCACGCTTTCAAGCGGCTTCCGGCCTTCCCTGTTGCAGCCCAGTCAGTCACCGGGAATTCCTTGGCTTTTGGCGCATGGGCGTCTATCACCATAGCGGAGCCGGCCAGCGCAGGCGGGCATGCGAGACGCCGAGCACGAAGCGCCGAATGACGGATCTTTTCACCGAAAACTCCCTTTTTCACGAAATCGAGGGCAATCCGCGGCCGGAAAACGCCACCGGCGGCTTCTTCACCACGCGTGACCGCAAGAATATCCGCTACGGCCTGTTCGGCGCGGTCGCTCGCCCGATGAAGGGCACCGTGGTCCTGCTCACCGGCCGCAACGAGTGCATCGAGAAATATTTCGAAACCATCCGCAACCTTGCCGATCGTGGCTTTGGCGTCGCCACGCTCGACTGGCGCGGCCAGGGCGATTCAGACCGGCTGATTCGCGATCGCCAGCGCGGCTACGTCAGCAGCTTCCGCGACTACACCGCCGACCTCGAACAGTTCTTCGAGGAGATCGTGCTGCCCGATTGCCGCGGACCCTACTACATCCTGGCCCATTCGGCAGGCGCATTGATCACCCTGCTGGCCGCGCCGTCGATGGTGAACCGCGTTCGGCGCATGGTGCTGATCGCGCCTTTCCTGACGCTGCCCGACCTGCCGGTCTCGATCTCGACGGTTCGCCGCGTCTGTTCCCTGTTCTGCGCTCTCGGCCTCGGCCGGCTCTATGCCGCCTGGGGTCCGCGGCCGAGGGTAACGGCCCCTTTCGAGACCAACAAGCTGACATCGGACCCGGAACGCTATCGGCGCAACACACGGATCTATGAAGAATACCCGCAACTGGCGCTTGGCGGGCCGACGATCCGTTGGCTGCGGGCAGCCGCGAAAGCTTCGGAAGCCGTCAGCGACCCCGACTTCATGGCCCGGATCCAGGTCCCGCTGCTGATCATCGCCGCCGGCGCCGACCAGGTCGTCTCGACCAGGGCTGTCGAAGCCTACGCCAGGCGTCTGCGGCTCGGTTCATTGCTGATGATCGACGGCTCCCGCCACGAAATCCTGCAGGAAGCCGATATCTACCGCGAGCAATTGCTCGCCGCCTTCGACGCCTTCATTCCCGGCAGCGACGACCCCACGGCCTGACGGCCGCCGGTCGCTGGTCAGCCGCGCAAGGCGGCCATGGCAGCTGCGTGGAGTTCCGGCGTTGCAGCCGCCAGGACATCGCCGCCCTTTTCCGCAGGCCCGCCATCGAATGTGGTGACCACACCGCCTGCCTTCTCGATGATCGGGATCAGCGCCACGATGTCGTATGGCTTCAAACCGGGATCGGCGACGATATCGACGCTTCCCGAAGCGATCATGGCGAAGGCATAGCAATCGGCGCCATAGCGGGCGAATTGGATCTGTCTTTCGAATGCATCGTAACGGTTGCGCGCTTCGCCTTTGAATAGCGCCGGCGTGGTGGTGAACAGCGTCGCCTGGTCCAACTTCGTCGTCTTGCGGGTCGTCAGTTTTCGCGGCCCGCCCGGCCCCTCATAGTGCGAACCTGAGGCGTTGGCGTAGAACAGCTCGCCGGTGAAGGGTTGCGCCATCATGCCGGCAACGGCGTCACCGTCGACCGTCAGCCCGACCAGCGTGCCCCACACCGGCAGGCCGGAAATAAAGGCGCGCGTGCCGTCGATCGGGTCGATCACCCAGACATGCCGGCTCGAAATGTTCTCGCTGCCATGCTCCTCGCCAAGAATGCCATGGTCGGGATACTCGGCAGAGATCAACGCCCGGATAGCGCGCTCGGCCTCGCGATCGGCCTCGGTGACCGGATCGAAACTGCCCTGTTCCTTGTTGGCGACCGCGCCTTGGGCACGAAAGCGCGGCAAGGTCTCCGCCGCCGCCACCTGCGCGATGCGGCGCATGAAATCGACACTGATGTCCAACTGATTCTCCCGCACTGCAGCATGTCCGAGCCGTGCTCTGCCGCCAATTTCGTACCAAAACAAGTGTGTTCGACGACTTCTCCGCGACGGCATCTGTTGCCCGGATGTCACATAAGCGTCGTCGAAACGCAATTTCCACATCAGAGTGAATTAAAAAAGCCTGAAGGTCGCTTGACATTTGTGCAACGCACAATACCCTCGACCTCGGACAGGGTTTCCTGTCCATGCCCTCCTTGGGCGTTTCCTCCCTAGACTTCGACCGTATCGTGCAAACGATGCGGTCTTTTTTTACGCCGCGATTTCACTCCGCGGCCAGCGGCAGGTCGATGAAATGATGATCGGGCATCGACATCAGGTCGGCTGAGAACCGCGTCAGATCGTCGGCCAGCGCATCGAAGCCGGCGGCCTTCTCGAATGTCCGTTCGTTCATGTAGAGCCCGCGATTGACCTCGATCTGGAGCGCATGCAGATGGCGCGCCGGGCGGCCGTAATGCTCGGTGATGAAGCCGCCGGCATAGGGTTTGTTGTGGGCAACCGAATAGCCCATGGCGCTGAGCAGGCCGATCGCGGTCTCGGTCAGGGCGGCGGTTGCCGAGATGCCGAAACGGTCGCCGATGATGAAGTCGGGCCGCAGCCCGCTGTCGCCGACACGGATGCTCGCCGGCATCGAATGACAGTCGATCAGCACGGCAAAACCGAACCGCGCATGGGTCCGGGTCAAAAGCCGCTTCAGCGTCTCGTGATAGGGCTTGTAGACGGTTTCGATCCGGGCAACGGCTTCCGACAGCGGCAGGCGGCCGGAATAGATGTCGAGCCCCTCGCCGACCAGCTTCGGCACCGTGCCAAGCCCACCCGCCACCCGCGCCGAGCGGATGTTGCAGAAGGACGGCACTGGCTCGGCGAACATGCGAGGATCGAGCTCCCACGGCTCGCGATTGACGTCGAGATAGGCCCTCGGAAAATTCGCCGCCAGCAGCGGCGCGCCGAGCGCCACGGCACCGCCGAACAGCTCATCGACGTAACAGTCTTCCGACCGGCGGATGGCGTTGCGGTCCAGCCTTGCCATGGCCAGGAAGCGTTCGGGATAATAGCGGCCGCTATGCGGCGAGTTGAAGAGGAAGGGGACGCGCTGCTCGGCGCCCGACCGGATTTCGAAGGGTGGAAAGACCGAAAAATCCTCGGCTGCCGTCTTCAATTTGAACGAACCCGAAAACACCAGTGCATCATGATGTGAAAGTGCCACCTTGCAGGCCGCGTGTCCAGCATTTCAGCGGCGGCACACCCGCGGCAAATATGGATCATCGCCGTCCGCGTTCACTTGATGTTTACCCTCACCTCCTCATATACAGGATGGTTAACGGGCTTGCCCAACGGCAATCTCGGGCGGGTGATTCGGACAGGATATCATGGCACGCATTCTTCTGGCGGAAGACGACGACGATATGCGTCGGTTCCTCGTCAAGGCGCTGGAGCGCGCCGGTTACCAGGTCAGCGATTTCGACAATGGCGCCAGCGCCTATGAGCGGCTGCGCGAAGAACCGTTCTCGCTGCTGCTGACCGACATCGTCATGCCGGAGATGGACGGCATCGAGCTGGCGCGCCGCGCCACCGAGATCGATCCCGACCTGAAAGTCATGTTCATCACCGGTTTCGCCGCTGTTGCGTTGAACCCGGATTCCAAGGCGCCAAAAGACGCCAAGGTGCTGTCGAAGCCATTCCATCTGCGCGACCTCGTCAATGAGGTGGAGAAGATGCTGCAGGCGGCCTGAGCCGTTTTCTAGGCGAGGCGCCGCACCTCTTCGCCACTGCGGCGAGACGACGCCTTCTTTCCTTTTTCCTGCTATTGACGCGCTGGATCAAAAATGGTGTATGCGCGGCTTCGGATGGGCGTGTAGCTCAGCGGGAGAGCACTGCATTGACATTGCAGGGGTCACAGGTTCAATCCCTGTCACGCCCACCATCCAACCAGACAAATCAGACTTGGATCGACATGCTGGCCGGCTCGCCAGACAAAGCGCGTGGGCATGACGCGCGGGATGAGCAGCGTCGAGGTGCTGGCGGAAGAACTCCTCACTTGGGATAAGCAGGGCACAGCGTGGCACAAGGCCGTCCAGGGCGCGCGTTACACAGAGCTGGACGATACGGTGCCTCAAGGGGAGGCTGGACGTTGGCGAGCTTTCGAGCGCAACGCGCCCGTCCCAGCGCTGACCGGAACGGGCGACACGCAATCAGATCATTGCGGCGCTGGATCAGGCGTATTTCCCGGCCTGTCGCCGCCGCCCTTGCCTTCGCGGCAAGGCTCGCCGATGCCGCAGCATTTGCCATTATAGGTGACGCCAGGCTTCAGCTTGTCGCATTCCCTGGGAGCGGTTGTCTTGCAGCCGGCCAGCACCGAAACGGCGATGGCGGCCAAAAAGACGTTTCTCGAGACAGTAAACATAAGACGTTCTCCTTGATGAACCATGTTTGGACACATCACTTGGTCGCGCCTCGGGTGAATTGGTTCACAAAAATAGTGATGGCGGCGAAAACAACCCTCACGGTTGTTCGACAGAGGACACTCCTGGGCAGGCGCAGCAATCGCGTGGCGACGTGTCGGCGACGGCGAACACGCCCACAATGACGATGGCGGCCGATGCGGCGTCCTAGATGAATTGCGTGGTCATCTGGTCTGGAATCCAGCCAAAACCCTGGTGATGCCGACAAGATGGCAACGAAGATCACGGCGGCAATAAGCTGAACACGGTGTTCCTGGACATGGGGCGGGAACGCAGCGCTGATTTGGATTGAAGGTAAGCGGGCCTTGCGGCATGCGTTGCGGGACAAGGTGAAGTGAGGATTTTATGCGGGGCGTTGCGATTCTTACAGAGGGAAGAAGCGGTTCGAATTGGCTGGGAAGCCTGACGAACGCAACTGGCCTGATGGGACGGTCGGAGGAATGGCTTGATCCGGCCTATCTACGCTTCGATCCCCGCACCTATGATGATCTTGAAAAAGCGGCCATCGAGAAAGCGGCGACCGACAACGGGCGGTTTGCGATCAAGTTGTTTCCGCGCCATCTGGCCTGGTGTAAGGAGAAATTCGGAAAGGATTTTCTATTCGAGATACGAAGAAAACACGGCTTGGAATTCATTTTGTTGGAACGTCGCGACCGAATTCAGCAAGCTATTTCGTTCTACCGAGCTAGGATGTCTGGAGTGTGGACGAGCCGGCACGAAGGGAAAGTCAATCCGCGCGCTGTTCCTTATAGCTTCGCCGACATCAGCCAAGCATATTTCCAGGTTGATCGAAGCTATGCGTTCTGGAGGTCCTACCTACAACTTGCGGGGCTGGATTGTCGTCAATTCGTCTACGAAGATTTGCAGCAAGACCCACGGCCCTATCTGGAAGCTGTGGCGGATTATATGGGCGTCCAGGTCCCGGAAGACACCGCCAATTCGAGATTCACTGTTCAACGGGACAGCCTCACGGAAGAATGGATAGTGCGCTTTCGTGAGGACGCAGCGGCCAAGGGCGCCATTGAGGGCATCGGGGAGATGGCGGTGCCAAGAACGCTCGACAATATCGCCCGCTTTGCCCTGAAACGGCCCCTGATCCGAAAGCGCTTCTAGAGGCAGGTACTTTCTTCGGGGGAATTCGATGATCGTTGCAGCTGGCTCGGTTCAGCGCTCAATGCCCCGGCTCTTCCTCCAGAACACCTGGAGTAAATCGCGCTGGTCAACCTTCTGCCCGCAGTAATGATCTTCTTCCGGGATGTCCTGGCCGCCGTGCAGCTTGCTGGGAACGGCGGGCCAGGGTCAGATAGTTTCGTCATGTCGCTCGAACCTGCCATTGCGGCAAAAAGTTCCGGAACCATCCTTCAAGCTGATGGAATCGCGGATCGCGTGTGCGGGATCGGCATTTCCCGGCTGTTCGCCGAGGTAGAGCGGTTCGCATTTGGGTTGACCTCTAGCCTGCACCTGGCGCAACGCCGCATGTAGTGCTTGAAGTTGGCGAAGGGTGGTTTCTCGATTGGGTTGAGGTCCGGACTATAGGGGGCAGGAACGAGAGCCTCGCGGAGCCAGCCTACTGGTCATCGTCATCGTTATTGTCTGGATTGTCGACCAAACATCCCGCGCCGTGACACCCTTGGTAATTGCCTTGAGTGTCGAAATTCGGATTGCCGTCCTTGTCGTAACTCGGCCTTGGATCGATGTAGCTGTCGTCCTTTCGACGCGCTTCCTTGCGATCCTTGTCTCTCTGTTCTTGCGCGGCCATGCGATCCAACGAGCGCTGCTCATCTTCTGAACGTTGTGAGGTCTGTTGCATCATGCAGTCGGCAAACCTGTTGGTTCCTGGCCTGTAGCCGTAAGAAGCGCACTGTTGCTGATCCATTGCGCGCTGATCCTCAGCGCTGACGCAACCGGCAACCGCCAACGGCACAAGCGCGATCAGCACATATCTCATCTTGAAATTCGGCATTTTGTCACTCCAGATTATTCTGATGGCACCGGGCAAGAGAGGTCACCCTCCTGGCAGTTCAGGTAGGCCTTCAACTGCTTGGTGCGGGCCTTGGTCAGGTCAGCCTGACAAGCAGCGGCAACCATCGGCGCCGCGGAGCCACCATCGTCACCGCTGGATTGAAACGTGCATTCGGCGTTGCGGAACGCAATCCACGCTCTCTGCGCTTTCACGAACCGTGCCTTGCCGTCGGAATCATCCGTAAGCCGCTTCTGGATTTGCTTGAAGGTCTGGTTCAATGCCTGATCGGCTCTTTTGAAGTCCGAAGCTGGATCGGCCAGAGCCGCGGTGGCGGCGAACGACAGCATGGCGACCGCAGCAAGTAGAAAACGCATGATTGTATCCCCCTCGTGAAAACAACCACAAGTAAGCACGCATAGGAGCAGCCGGCAAGGCCTGGAAAACCATATAGTAAGCAAAGGGTTGTCGGGTTCAACAATGCAGGACGGACGAGGCTAGGGCCGTGAGGTGATATGCGGGGAGTGGCAGATAACTCATGCATTCGATGCAATGGCGGTCGAATGCGGCCGCCACAAGCTGACCATGTTTGGACACATCGCTTGGTCGCGCGCCGGGAGGATTGGTTCCAAGAAAATTGCGATCACCGGCGCATCTTTTGCGAGCTTGCCTTTGCGTGAAGGCGAATCGCCGATGCCGGGGCATTTGCCATGCTATGTGGTTTTCGGATTTGATTTATCGCATTGTCCTGTCGGCGTTGCCTGGCAACCTGCCGTCACTTATGCAGCAGAACATAACAGGACATTCGCAACGTTACATGCGAGAGACGTTTTCCATGATTGATCGTGTCGCACAATTCAGGGCTTGGTCGCCTCACGCTCAGAAATGGTCCAGAGTCGAAGTCGGAATGATTGGCGAAACCGCGCGCATCCCCGAGGCGGTGATCGGGATCCGGTCTCCCTGCGTGCCGTCATGAGCTCACAGCCCGGTAGGACAAAACTATCGTCCTGGCCGAAGATATATCGCGAACTGAACCGTGTGCGCACGCAATTGCGGTCGCCGTGGTCGACATTGGGCAACGCGCTCATTTCCGCAAAGCAGAATGCTGAATACCGGCGCGGACTCGGCAAGCGGATCGAGGCCGCCCGCGAGACTTACACGGCGTCGCCGATCTCGCAGATTGCCGACAGCTTCATGCTCGTCCGGATCATCGGCAATGATCTGGAACCACGACACCGCAAGGGCCAGTCATTCGACAACGTGCTGTTCATTCTGGACAACGAACCGGTCTTCGACGCCTGCGAAAAATTCTGGATCGTCAATCGAATAGTCGACACCGACGAGGAAGCCCGGATCATCGGCCTGCTCGAAAGCCGCCGCCAGAATTTTCATACAATCCCCTTCGAACTCGATCAGTACCGGAAGATATCCTGGGACGTCGACCAGCTTGTTGCCGGCGACCTCCGATTCTCAGAGAAGGGCCGGGCGAGCGGACAGTCCGCGCGTTACGAAACGCACATCCGCCGCAGCAAGAACCTCTATGTGATGAACAACAATGGGGCTCGCAACGCCGCGCTCGCGATTGCCCGCGACAGGGCAAAATGGCTGATGCCCTGGGACGGGAACTGCTACCTGACAGACTCTGCGTTCCAGCGGATACGGTCCGCGATCGAGAAAAACCCGCACCTTCCCTACGCTGTGGTGCCCATGGCGCGCATTGTCGACAATGCGCTTCTGCTGGACCAGAGCTTCCAGCCGCCGGCCGAGGAGGAGCCGCAGATCATATTTCGAGCCGATACCACGCAACTGTTCGACGAAAACTATGGTTACGGAAGGCGGCCAAAAATCGAGATGCTGTGGCGGTTGGCAGTTCCCGGCCCCTGGGACCGCTACCGCGACGACGCCTGGGATTTCCCACGCCCGGTCCGGGCAGCGGATGCCGGGCTGCTCCAGAAAGCGGGCTGGGTGGCGCGCCTGGATTCAGGGCGTTCGCATCTCGAGATCGGCAAGGCCGGCTTCGTCGCTCGTCTGGTCAGCCGCGATCAGGCGATCGTCGATATGGTCGATCAATGTGACGCCAAGGCAGTCGCCGCTCGGCTTGATACCTCCCGCCTGGCCTTTTATGACGAAGACGCCCTGGCCAACGCGGTGAAGGACGGGCCCATCCTGCACCATCTCGAAACCGCGGCCGGACAGGCACTCGCCCGCGGTCCGTTCAGCGTGCTCGACAAGACTGGCCTAGCCCCCAGCGGGGATCCCCAGGACTATTTTCACCCCGCGCCTTACTGGTGGCCCGACCCCGACAGACCCGACGGCCTGCCCTATATCCGGCGCGATGGCGAACGCGTGCCCGGCACGGCATTGTATGCAGCAGGAAGCGAAACCTACGATCGCACACGCTTGCAGCGCGTCTTCGACGACACAACCGTGCTTGCGCTCGCCGCAACCGTGCTTGATGGGCATCATTATGCCGTCCACGCCGCCAGGCTCATTCGCGCATGGTTTATCGATCCCAGGACAAGAATGAACCCGCATTTGCGCTATGCGCAGGTGCGGTCGGGCCACGACAACAATGAAGGGTCCGGCCACGGCATCATCGAGCTGAAGGATTTCTATTTCTTCCTGGATGCCGTACGCCTGCTCGAGCGAACAGGAGTACTGGGCGACGAGGATCGCGATGCGTTCAGAGCCTGGCTCGGTTCCTACTGCGAATGGCTGGACACCGCGCCGGCAGCCGCGACGGCCTTCTGCAGCAGCAGCAACCAGGGAACATATTACGATTTGCAGCGGGCATCGATCGCCACGTTTCTTGGCGACAGCGCCACCCTGGCCAAGATCAGCCTCTATGCTCGGGAGAGACTAGCAACCCAGATCGCAGCCGATGGCTCCTTGCCCAGGGAACTGTCCCGCACGCGCCCCAGGCACTACGCCATGTTTACCTTGCAAGGCTGGACGTCGCTGGCCCGTGTCCTGTCTTCGGTCGGTGACAATCTCTGGCAACACAAGACAGCCGAGGGACTGGGACTGGTCCAGGCGCTGCACTGGCTTGTTGCGCACGAGAACAAGCCACACACCATGTCGGCCGAAACTGTCGATCCGGATCGGCTTGGGCCGCTGCTTCTCGACCTGACGCACCATGATCCCGCAGGAATGCCACCTGCCGATCTGGGAAGGGCGACCAAGCCCATTTTTCATCCAGACGAGGCAATCGCGCCTTTTTGGCTGTGGCGGAGACGTTAGCGACGCCCGGCATTCCTGGCCTGTTACGTCGATGATGAGAACCACTTTGCGCGCTTCAAACCCCCGCGACGGTGCAAAGGCTCTTCATCCTGGTCACCGCCAGTTCCGGATCGGCCAGCAATCCGGCCTGGTCGGCAAGGCGGAACACGTCGGCATAGTAACGGATGCCGCGCGCCGACTGCATACCGCCGACCATCGCAAAATGATCCTGATGGCCATTCAGCCAGGCCATGAAGACGATGCCGGCCTTGTAATACTCGGTCGGCGCCTCGAAGATCTTTCGCGACAGCGGCACGGTTGGTGCCATCAACGCGTCAAAGCCGGCGCGGTCGCCTTCCGCCAGTTTCGCCAGCGCCGCGTTGGCGACCGGCGCGATGGCGTCGAAAATACCCAGCAATGCGTGCGAGTGCCTTTTCTCGTCGCCGGCGATCAGTTCGGGATAATTGAAATCGTCGCCGGTGAACATGACGACGCCGTCCGGCAGACGGTTCCTCAGCGCGACCTCCTTGCCGGCATCGAGCAGTGAGATTTTTATCCCCTCCACCTTGCCAACGTGGCATTCGATGATGGCAACGACTGTATCGAGAGCGACCTCGAAATTCTCGCTGCCCCAATAGCCCCTGAGCGCCGGATCGAACATGTCGCCCAGCCAGTGCAGGATGACCTTGCCGGAGGACTGTGACAGGATGCGGTCGTAGACGCTGACATAGTCGTCCGGCCCTTTGGCAACTGCCGCCAACGCCCGGCTGGCCATCATGATAGCCTTGCCGCCGAGCCCTTCGATAAAAGCGAACTGCTCTTCATAGGCCTTGATGACGTCATCGATTGTTTTGGCGGCGGCGGGCGCCAGATGGTCGGTGCCGGCGCCCGAGGCGAGATCGGCGCCATCGACCGTGCGCGCCTCGGCGATCGAGCGGCGGATCAATTCCTGCGCATTTGCCCAGTCGAAGCCCATGCCACGCTGCGACGTGTCCATCGCTTCGGCGATGCGAAAGCCCAGCCGCCACAGATGGTGACGGAACGCCATCGTCCTCTCCCAGTCGATCACCGGTCTGGACCACGGATCGGTCATGGCGAGCGGATCGGCAACGACGTGCGCGGCGGCATAGGCGATACGCGAAAATCGCGCGCCGATGTCAGGCTGCACGGGCTCGCCAACCAGCGTGTACCGGGTGCTGCCGCCACCCTCACCAGGCAAGGAAATGTCCATCCATCGCTCCCTTCACAACGCTACTAAATGGAACGTTCCAATAAATCAAGGACCTTTAAGATTCGAACTCCCTGCAGGATGAAATGCTGCATTGCAACAAGAAAGCCTTATGGAGCATGCCATTTGAGTACGCACAATCGATGTTCGAGGCGCGGGAAAAATCCCGATTGACTCACGAGCGGAGCAGAGATTAGAACGTTCCAATAGTTTTGGGCCTGCAGTCGGGAGGATGCATCTGGATGGCCAACCGGGCCAAGGCGACGATATTCGACATCGCCCGCGAAGCGGGCGTGTCCAAATCGACGGTATCGCTCGTGCTCCAGGGCAGCGGACTGATCCGGCCCGAAACAGCGAGCAAGGTGCGCAAGGCGATCGAGGATGTCGGTTACGTCTACAACCGCGGCGCCGCCAATCTGCGCAAGGCGCACTCCAACGTCATCGGCATGGTCATCAACGATCTCACCAATCCTTTCTTCGCGGAGCTGGCGGTTGGCATGGAGCGGGTCTTCCAGTCGGCCGGCATCGTGCCGTTCATCGCCAACACGGCGGAAAATCCGGTGCGCCAGGAAGAAGTGCTGAAGTCGCTGATGGAGCAAGGCGTCGCCGGCCTCATCGTGTCGCCGGCTCGCGGCACGACGCCGGGCGCCTTCAGGCGGATCGAGACGGCAGGTCTGCCGGTGGTCTTCGCCATGCGCCGGCTTCCCGAGAGCCGCATTCCGGTCATCGCGCCCGACAATCATCGCGGCGCCTATCTCGCCACCGCTCATCTGATCGGCAAGGGACATCGCCGGCTGGTCTTCTTCGGCGGCTCGTCCGATCTCGTCGTCTATCACGAGCGGCTTGGCGGATTTCGCGAAGCCTGCGAGACGCAGGGCATCTCCGACCGCGACACTCTGGTCGTCGAGGGAGAGACCAGCCGCAGAGGTGGTATCGCATGCCTCGAAACCGCTCTCGCAATGGCTGAACCGCCGACCGCGGCACTCTGCTTCAACGACGCCGTCGCCTTTGGCGCCATGCTGGCGCTGCGCAAGCGCGGGCTTGAGCCGGGAGTTGATTTCGCCATCGTCGGCTTCGACGATGTGGCCGAGGCCGAGCACTACATGCCGGCTCTGACCAGCGTCGCGGTGGACTCGGCGGGCCTCGGCGAACGCGCCGCCCATGTCATGTTGAAAATGATCCAGTCACGCACAACACGGGCCGAAGACCATATCGGCGCGGTCAATCTGGTGGTCAGGGAAAGCTGCGGCCCGGATCGCCGCATTCGAAACAGGGCGGCCGGTTCGGGAGGCGCTGCATGAGCGTCAAATGGAGCTTGATCGGTGCCAGCACGATCGTCAGGCAGTTCATGATCAACGCCATCCGCGCGCAAGGCGAGGACAGCATCTGGTCATCGGCGTCAGTCGAAGCAGCATTGCAAACCGCGAAATCAGGCAAGGCGGTCGCAATCGAGCCTAAGCTCGGGAGTGTGAATTGAGCAAGGTGGTCTCCGCAGCGCAGGCAGCCGGCCTGGTCAAGGACGGCATGGTCGTGTCGGTGTCCTCGTCGAGCGGCCTCGGCTGCCCCGATGCGGTGCTCGCCGCGATCGGCGAACGCTTCGACGCAGAAGGCCATCCGAAGAACATCACCACACTGCACCCGATCGCAGCCGGCGACATGTATGGCATCAAAGGCATCGACCATCTGGCCAAGCCGGGACTGCTGAAGCGTACCTTGTGCGGCTCCTACCCGTCCGGCCCCTCCTCTTCCGAACCGCCGCAGATCTGGAAGATGATCGGCGACAATTCGGTCGCCGCCTACAACGTGCCGTCCGGCATCCTGTTCGATATGCACCGCGAAGCCGCGGCCAAGCGGCCGGGCGTGCTGACCAAGGTCGGCCTCGACACCTTCGCCGACCCGCGCCACCAGGGCTGCGCCATGAACGCCGCCGCCAGCGAGCCGATCGTTTCGGTGCAGCAGTTCGACGGCGAGGAATGGCTCTATTTCCGCTCCATCGTGCCGCAAGTGTCGATCATCCGCGCCACGTCGGCCGACGAGCGCGGCAACCTCACCTACGAGCATGAGGGCGCCTATCTCGGCGGCCTCGAACAGGCGCTCGCCGCCCGCAACAATGGCGGCATCGTCATCGCGCAGGTCAAGCGCGTCGTCGAGAACGGCACGCTGAAACCGCATGACGTGCGCGTGCCCGGCGTTCTGGTCGACCATATCGTCGTCGCGCCCGACCAATTGCAGACGACGCTGACACCCTACGACCCGGCGATCTCCGGAGAAATCTTCCGGCCGCTGTCGAGCTTCCGCACGCCGGAGATGAACGTGCAGAAGGTGATCGCGCGCCGCGTCGCCATGGAGTTACGCGACGGCATGGCCGTCAACATCGGGTTCGGCATTTCCGCCAATGTGCCGCGCATCCTTCTCGAGGAAGGCCAGCACGGCAAAATTACCTGGGTGATCGAACAGGGCGCGGTCGGCGGCGTGCCGCTGCTCGACTTCAAATTCGGCTGCTCATCGAACGCCGACGCCTTCATGCCCTCGCCGCACCAGTTCATCTATTTCCAGGCCGGCGGCTTCGACGCCTCGCTGCTGTCCTTCCTGCAGATCGATCGACACGGCTCTGTGAATGTTTCGAAGCTTTCGGCGCGGCCGCATGTCACCGCCGGCGCCGGCGGCTTTGTCGACATCACCGCACGGGCGAAGAAGATCGTCTTCTCCGGCTTCTTCAACGCCGGCGCCAAGCTGTCTCTGGCCGATGGCGGCATCCGCATCGACCACGAGGGCAGGGTCAAGAAGGTGGTCAACGAAGTCGAGCACATCTCGTTTTCGGGCAAGCGCGCGGTGGCGCAGGGACAGGACATCACCTATGTCACCGAACGCTGCGTGATGAAGCTGACGCCGGAGGGGTTGGTCGTCACAGAACTCGCACCCGGCATCGATCTGCAGCGGGATGTGCTGGCCCAGTCGGAAATTCCGTTGGCCGTTGCCAAGGACCTCAAGACGACACCGGCAGCCCTCTATCAGGAGCAACCGATAGGCCTGTCGCTGAATGGCGGCGCCTCGCTCGGAGGCGCGCGTGGCTGAGCCTCTCGTCACCTTCGAGCAGGATGGCGCCATCGGTACCATCACGCTGCGCCGGCCGGAGAAATTCAACGCACTGGACATTCCGATGCTGCGGGCGCTAGAGACGGCGCTCGACGCGGCCGAGATGGCCGAGGGCGTCCGCGTCGTGCTGCTGCGCGGCGAAGGCAAGGGCTTTTGCGCCGGTGGCGATGTCGAAGCCTGGGCGCAGATGAGTGCCGCCGATTTCCAGGTGCAGTGGGTGCGCTACGGCCATCGCGTCTTCGACCGCTTGGCGCGGCTGCGGCAGCCGACAATCGCCGTCCTGTCCGGCCATGCGCTGGGCGGCGGCCTGGAACTGGCTGCGGCTTGCGACTTGCGCGTGGCGGAAACACAAGTGAAATTAGGCTTCCCGGAAACCTCGATTGGCGTCGTGCCCGGCTGGTCCGGTACGCAGCGCGCCGTGCGCCGCTTCGGCGCGCAGACGGTGCGCCGCATGGCGCTGGGCGGCGAGATCCTTCTCGCCCCCGAGGCACTCGCCCTGGGCATCGTCGACCGGGTGGTCGCAACTGGCAACGCACACGAAGAAGCAAAGGCGTGGGCGGAAAAGATCGCCGAGCGCGGCCCGCTGGCGACGGAAGCCGCCAAGCTGATGATCGCGGTCGCCGAAGGCGAGGAAAGTGCCGCCGCCACCGAAGCGCTGGCCAGCGGCTTCATCGCCCTGACCGGCGATCTGAAGGCCGGCGTCGATGCCTTCAAGGCCAAGCAGAAGCCGGCCTTTTCGAGATCCTAGAGCAAACATATGAACGCACCCCTGAAGATCGCCATGCCGGCCGAGGCGGCCGAAGCCCCGAAAGGCTACAAGCTGCTGATCAACGGCAAGCATGTCGATGCCCGCGACGGCCGCACGATTGCTCGAAACAGCCCCGGCCACGGCTTCACCGTCTCGCACTATGCGCAGGCCGGTGAGGCCGAAGTGGAAGCCGCTGTGCTTGCCGCCCACAGGGCTTTCGAAACGGGTCCATGGCCGCGCATGAAGGCGGCCGAACGTGCCGCGATCCTGCTCAGGGCAGCTGATCTGATCGAGGGCCGGCTGGAAGACATCGCCCGGCTCGACGCACTGGAATCGGGCAAACCGATCGCCCAGGCACGCGGCGAGATCGGCGGCGCCGTCGACATCTGGCGCTATGCCGCCTCGCTTGCCCGCACCCTGCATGGTGAAACCTACGCGAATCTCGGCGACGCCATGCTGGGTGTCGTCCTGCGCGAACCGATCGGCGTCGTCTCGATCATCACCCCGTGGAATTTCCCGTTCCTGATCGTCAGCCAGAAACTGCCCTTCGCGCTCGCCGCCGGCTGCACGGCGGTGGTCAAGCCGAGCGAAATGACCTCGGCCTCGACCTTCGTGCTCGGCGACATCCTGATGCAGGCCGGCCTGCCCGCCGGCGCCGTCAATATCCTGGCCGGACTTGGCGCCGATGTCGGTGCGCCGATGGTCAGCCATCCGCTGGTCGAAATGGTCTCGTTCACCGGCTCCACCCGCGTCGGCAAGATGACGATGGCATCCGCCGCGCAGTCGCTGAAGAAAGTCTCGATGGAGCTCGGCGGCAAGAACGGCCAGATCGTCTTCCAGGACGCCGACCTCGAAGCGGCCGCCGATGCGGCGGTGTTCGGCGGCTTCTTCAATGCCGGCGAGTGCTGCAATGCCGGCAGCCGGCTGATCGTGCACGAGGCGATCGCCGACGATTTTCTCGGCGCCGTCAAGGCGCTTACCGCCAGGGTCACGGTCGGCGATCCGCTCGATGACCAAACCAAGGTCGGCGCGATGATCTCGTCCGACCATTTGGCCAAGGTGGCCGGTTACGTTGCGGCAGCCGCAACCGAGGGCAGCAGCATCTACAGCGGAGGCAAGCAATTGGCCTCCAATATCGGTCAATACCTCGATCCCACCATCATCCGCGGCGTCACCGAGGACATGGCCATAGCGCGCGAGGAAGTGTTCGGCCCGGTGCTCTCGGTGCTGACTTTTGAATCGATTGAAAAGGCGTTGCACATCGCCAACAACACGCCCTATGGTTTGTCGGCAGGCGTGTGGAGCGCCAGCATCGACACTTGCATGTCGGTCGCGCGCGGCGTGCGTTCGGGAACCGTTTGGGTGAACACGTTCATGGAAGGTTATCCCGAGTTGCCTTTCGGAGGCTACAAGCAGTCCGGTCTCGGACGCGAACTCGGCAAACGCGCCGTCGAGGATTATACCGAGGAAAAGACAATCCAGTTTCATCGCGGCCAGCGCACCGGGTGGTGGGTCGGCTGAGTTGAGAAGAACCCGGCGGCATCCGCCGGTCGTGTAATGCAACAAGGGAGGAAGTACATGTTGCGCAAACTGCTTATCGGAACGGCTCTCGCATCGGGGCTCGCTTTCGCGGCCCATGCCGAGGACGTCAAGGAAGTGCAGATGCTGCATTGGTGGACGTCAGGCGGCGAAGCGGCTGCCCTCAACGTCCTCAAAGGCGATCTGGCCAAGGAAGGCTATGCCTGGAAGGATGTGCCGGTGGCCGGCGGCGGCGGCGATGCCGCCATGACCGCGCTGAAGGCGATGGTCGCGGCCGGCAATTATCCGACCGCCTCGCAGATGCTCGGCTACACCGTGCTCGACTATGCAGCCGCCGGCGTCATGGGCGACCTGACCGAAACGGCGAAGAAGGAAGGCTGGGACAAGTCCGTTCCGGCAGCCCTGCAGAAGTTTTCGGTCTATGACGGCAAGTGGGTCGCGGCGCCGGTCAATGTTCACTCGGTCAACTGGCTGTGGATCAACAAGGCCGTCCTGGACAAGATCGGCGGCACCGAGCCGAAGACCTTCGACGACTTCGTTGCCCTGCTCGACAAGGCCAAGGCGGCAGGCGTGATCCCGCTCGCTCTCGGCGGCCAGAACTGGCAGGAAGCCACCATGTTCGACTCCGTCGTGCTGTCGACCGGCGGACCCGAGTTCTACAAGAAGGCCTTCAACGACCTCGATGACGAGTCCCTGAAGTCCGACACGATGAAGAAGTCGTTCGACAATCTGGCCAAGCTCGTCACCTATGTCGACCCCAACTTCTCGGGCCGCGACTGGAACCTTGCCACCGCCATGGTCATCAAGGGCGATGCCCTGGTGCAGGTCATGGGCGACTGGGCGAAGGGCGAGTTCCACGCCGCCAACAAGACCCCGGGCACCGACTTCCTGTGCTATCGCTTCCCGGGCACCGACGGCTCGGTGATCTACAACTCCGACATGTTCGGCATGTTCAATGTTCCCGACGACCGCAAGGCCGCCCAGGTCGCACTGGCCACCGCCACCCTGTCGAAGAGCTTCCAGTCGGCCTTCAACGTCGTCAAGGGTTCGGTCCCGGCCCGTACCGACGTTCCGGACACCGACTTCGACGCTTGCGGCAAGAAGGGCATCGCCGACCTGAAGGCAGCCAATGAAGGCGGCACGCTGTTCGGCTCGCTGGCCCAGGGCTATGGCGCGCCTCCGGCGGTCGCCAATGCCTATAAGGATGTCGTCTCCAAATTCGTCCATGGTCAGATCAAGACCTCGGACGAAGCCGTGACCGAGCTGGTCAAGGCGATCGACGACGCCAAGTAAGCACGCGCCAAAAACGCCTTCCCCGCTCCGGCGGGGAAGGCCCAGATCCGCGAACATAGATCCGCGAAGCTGGTTGGCCGCGAGTCGACGGGAGGAGCCCCATGAGCACGGTAGCGACAAGCCAGATCAAGCTGACGCCGGAGCATGCGCGGCCACGCGCCTCGGTGCGCTCGCGCCTGCAGGACGCATTGCCGAAGATCGTGCTGGCGCCGAGCTTCGGCATCACCATCGTCTTCGTCTACGGCTTCATCCTGTGGACGATTTATCTGTCCTTCACCAATTCCAAGACCTTCCCGTCCTATGTCCTAACCGGCTCGCGCGCCTATCAGCGGCTGTGGGGCTGGACCTTCGACACCGACCCGCCGTCGAGCTGGTACACGTCGATCACCAATATGGGTATTTTCGGTTTCCTCTACATCGCAATCTGCCTGGCGCTCGGCCTGTTCCTGGCCATCCTGCTCGACCAGAAGATCCGCGGCGAAGGCGTGTTGAGGCCGATCTATCTCTATCCGATGGCGCTGTCCTTCATCGTCACCGGCGTCGCCTGGAAATGGTTCCTCGATCCCGGCCTCGGTCTCGAGCAGACCTTGCATCAATGGGGCTGGACGAGCTTCCATTTCGACTGGATCAAGAACAAGGATTTCGTCATCTACACAGTGGTCATTGCCGGCGTCTGGCAGGCCTCCGGCTTCATCATGGCGATGTTCCTGGCTGGCCTGCGCGGCATCGACGGCGAGATCATGAAGGCGGCGCAGATCGATGGCGCCACCACCTTCCAGCTCTATCGCCGCATCGTCATTCCGCTGCTGCGGCCGATCTTCCTGTCGGCCTTCATCGTGCTCGCGCATCTCGCCATCAAGTCCTACGATCTCGTGGTCGCACTGACCAGCGGCGGGCCCGGCGGCTCGGCGTGGCTGCCGTCCAACTTCATGTATGAGTACACGTTCAAGCGCAACGAAATGGCCGTCGGCTCCGCCAGTGCGGTGATCATGCTGATGACCATCGTCGCCATCATCGTGCCCTATCTCTATTCGGAACTGCGGGAGAAGCCGCGATGAGCGCCGTCACCACTCCCGCCCACCAGGCCTCCGGCGGCGTCAACGTCAAGGTCATCAACCGCATCGTCATCTACGGGCTGCTGGCTCTGTTTGCGCTGTTTTACCTGATGCCGCTGTTCGTCATGCTGGTGACCTCGTTCAAGACCATGGACGAGATCCAGAACGGCAACATGCTGGCGCTGCCCAAGGCGCCGACCTTCGACCCGTGGCTGAAGGCGTGGGGCGAGACCTGCGTCGGCCTCACCTGCGCCGGCATCAAGGGCTATTTCTGGAACTCCATCAAGATGGTGGTTCCGGCCGTTCTGATTTCGACCATGCTGGGCGCGCTGAACGGCTACGTTCTGACCAAATGGCGTTTTCGCGGCGCGACGCTGGTGTTCGGGCTGATGCTGTTCGCCTGCTTCATTCCGTTCCAGTCGGTGCTGCTGCCGATGGCGACCATCCTCGGCAGCCTCGGCCGCTTCGGCGTCACACTGCAGAACTCGGTCGGAACGAGCTTCGGTCTCGGCAACCCGACGGTCAACCTGGTCTTCGTCCACGTCGTCTACGGCATCGGCTTCACCACGCTGTTCTTCCGCAACTACTACGAGGCGTTTCCGACCGAACTGGTCAAGGCGGCACAGGTCGACGGCGCATCCTTCTTCCAGATCTTCCGCCGCATCATGCTGCCGAACTCAATGCCGATCTTCGTCGTCACCGTCATCTACCAGTTCACCAACATCTGGAACGACTTCCTCTTCGCCTCGGCTTACGCCGGCACCGGCGACGCGATGCCGATGACGGTGGCGCTCAACAACGTCGTCAACACCTCGACCGGCGTCGTCGAATACAACGTCAACATGGCCGCCGCGATGATCGCGGCACTGCCCACCCTTCTCGTCTATGTGCTCGCCGGCCGCTACTTCGTGCGCGGTCTCATGGCTGGCGCCGTCAAAGGATGATCTGATGGCTTTTCTGGAAATTGATGGTCTGAGAAAGCGCTTCGGCCAGGTCGAGATCCTGAAAGGGATCGATGTCGAGCTCGAGAAAGGCGGTTTCCTGGTGCTGGTCGGCCCTTCCGGCTGCGGCAAGTCCACTTTGCTCAACACCATCGCCGGCCTGGAGACGATCACCTCGGGCGAAATCCGGGTCGACGGCCGCGCCATCAACGATCTGCACCCCTCCAAGCGCGACATCGCCATGGTGTTCCAGAGCTATGCGCTCTACCCGAACATGACGGTGGCCGGAAACATCTCCTTCGGCATGGAGATGCGCGGCGTGCCGGCGGCGGAGCGCCAGAAGGCGATCGACAAGGTGGCCAAGGTGCTGCAGATCGGCCACCTCTTGCAGCGCAAGCCGAGCCAGCTTTCGGGCGGCCAGCGCCAGCGCGTCGCCATGGGCCGGGCGCTGGTGCGCGACCCCAAACTGTTCCTTTTCGACGAGCCTTTGTCCAACCTCGACGCCAAGCTGCGCGTCGACATGCGCATCGAGATCAAGCGCCTGCATGCCACCACCGGCACCACCATCGTCTACGTCACCCACGACCAGATCGAGGCGATGACGCTGGCGACCAAGATCGCCGTGATGCGCGACGGCGAGGTGCAGCAGTTCGGCACGCCGGCCGAAATCTACAACAACCCGAGCAATCTCTTCGTCGCCGACTTCATGGGCTCGCCGGCGATGAACCTGATCCCGGCGACGATCGGTACGTCAGGCAATGCGTTGTCCGTCGTGCTGCAGCGCGAGGCGCGCGAGCCGATCAACCTGCCGATGGCCAATGCGCCGGCGGGCCTGTCGGCATTCCAGGGCAAGCCGATCATCTTCGGTGTCCGTCCCGAAGCCCTGACCGATCCGGAAGGTGCCGAGCGCAACGCCTCGCACATCGCAACCGCGGACTGTCACATCGAGGTCGTCGAGCCGGCAGGTTCGGACACCTTCGCCGTCACCAATCTCGGCGGCAAGGGCGTGGTGGCGCGGCTGCGCGCCGACGCCAACATTCAGCCGGGCACCAACACGCCGCTCGCCTTCAACCTGACAAAGGCGGTGTTCTTCGATCCGGCGACCGAGACCCGTATTCGCTGATGTATGTCGCCCAAAAGTGGATCCGGTTTTGGGGCAACGACATGCATCAAAACAAAAAACTAAAGCGCGTCGGGACGCGATTTAGGCCATGAGAAATCCGGACATCGTCATCATCGGCTCCGGCATCGGCGGCGCCACGATCGCTTCCGGCCTTGCCGGCAGCGGCGCCTCGATCTTGATGCTCGAGCGCGGCGAGCCGTTGCCGGCGACGCCGCACGCGCGCGACACGCGCTCGATCTTCGTCGACGGCCATTATAGGCCGAAGGAGATGTGGCGTGAGGCCGGCGGCGCCGCCTTCAACCCCGGCAATTATTATTATGTCGGCGGCAATTCGAAGTTCTATGGCGCGGTGCTGATCCGCTACCGCAAGGAAGATTTCGCCGCCATGGAGCACTTTGGCGGGGTCTCGCCGGCATGGCCGTTCTCCTATGAGGAATTCGAGCCCTGGTATTCGAAAGCCGAACAGCTGTTTCGCGTGCGCGGTGCACTGGGCGAGGATCCGACCGAGCCGTTCCATTCGATCCCCTACGCCTACAAGCCGGTGCCCGACGAGGCGCCGATCGCCCGCGCCCGCGCCGAGCTGAAAAACCTCGGCCTGCATCCGGCCTCGCTGCCGCTCGGCGTCGACATCGACACCTGGCTGAAAGAGGGCAAGACCGGCTGGGATGCGTTTCCCAACACCGGCCAGGGCAAGGTCGACGCGCAGACAGGACCGCTGACGGCGGCCCTGAAGGACACCAACATCCGGCTCGAGACCGGCTGTTATGTCGAGTACCTGGAGGCATCGACCGACGGCAAAACCATTGCTGCCATCCACTATCGGCAGAATGGTGAGCTGAAAAAGGTCGCGCCGAAACTGGTCATCCTCTCCGCTGGCGCGGTCAATTCCGCCGTCATCCTGCTGCGATCACCGTCTCCTGATGGCAAGGGCCTTGCCAACCGCTCCGATCAGGTCGGGCGCAATTTCATGAACCACAATTCCAGCGCCATGCTGGCGATCGATCCGCGCCGCCGCAACGATGCCGTCTACCAGAAGACGCTGATGCTCAACGACTACTATCTGTCCGACGGCAAGGGCGGTAAGCCGCTGGGGAACGTCCAACTGCTCGGCAAGATCGACGGCAACATGCTGCGGGCCAATGTCAAGTACACGCCGGGATTCGCGCTCGACTTCATGGCCGGCCACGCCGTCGACTGGTACCTTATGTGCGAAGACCTGCCCGACCCGGAAAGCCGCATCATGGTCGACGGCAAGGACATCATCATGCAGTGGCGGCGCTCCAACATGCAGTCGCTCGACGGGCTGAACAAGGTAATGCGCGAAAACTTCCGCGCCTGCGGCTATCCCATCGTGCTGTCGCGCCCCTTCGACAAGCGCACGCCGTCGCATCAATGCGGCACGATCAAGATGGGCGACGATCCGGCGACGGCGGCGCTCGACCCCTACTGCCGCTCCTTCGACCACCGGAACCTGTTCGTCGTCGACGCCGGTTTCCTGCCGAACTCGGCGGCGGTCAACCCAGCGCTGTCGATTGCAGCCCAAGCGCTGCGCGTTGCTGACCACATCCGCAAGACGGACCTCGTCGCATGACCCGCCCCGCCGCCATCGTCACCGGCGGCGCGCGCGGCATCGGCCTCGCCTGCGCCCAGGCACTGGCGGATGCCGGCTTCGATATTCTGGTCGCCGACCTTGCCGAAACAGCCGCTGACGGACTTGCCCCCGACATCGCCAAGCGTGGCGCAAAATTCGCCTATGTCAGGTGCGACATCGCGGACCTCGACACCCATACAGCACTTGTCGATGCCGCGATGCGCGCCTTCGGCCGCATCGACTGCCTGGTCAACAATGCCGGCGTCGGCGCCGTGGTGCGCGGTGACCTCTTGGACCTCAAGCCGGAGAATTTCGACCGCACGCTGGGCATCAACCTGCGCGGCACCGTCTTCCTCAGCCAGGCTGTCGCCAAGGCGATGCTGGCTGCGCCAGGCGATCAGAGATCGATCATCACCATCACCTCGGTCAGTGCTGAAATGGCGTCGCCGGAACGGCCGGACTACTGCATCTCGAAGGCCGGGCTTTCGATGTGGGTGAAGAACCTGGCGTTGCGGCTTGCGCCTGAAAACATCGGCGTCTTCGAAGTCCGGCCCGGCATCATCCGCACCGACATGACCTCAGGCGTGACCGCCAAATATGACGCCCTTATCGACGGCGGCCTGGTTCCGGCCAAACGCTGGGGCGAAGCATCGGACATCGGCGCGGTGGTGGCGACGCTCGCCGGCGGCAAGCTCGGCTTTTCGACCGGCTCGATCATCAATGTCGACGGCGCGCTCTCGGTGCCACGGCTATGAATGGATCAGGAAATGACTGACTATATCATCGTGGGCGCCGGTCCTGCCGGCTGCGTTATGGCCAACCGGCTGAGCGAAGATCCCAGCAATTCGGTCCTGCTGCTGGAAGCCGGCGGCAAGGACTGGCACCCCTACATCCACATGCCGGCGGGCTTCGCCAAGATGACCAAAGGCATTGCTTCCTGGGGTTGGTCGACCGTGCCGCAAAAGCACATGAAGGACCGCGTCTTCTGGTACACGCAGGCCAAGGTCGTCGGCGGCGGCTCGTCCATCAACGCGCAGATCTACACGCGCGGCAATGCCCGCGACTACGACGCCTGGGAGAAGGAAGAAGGCCTCGCCGGCTGGGGCTACCGCGACGTGCTGCCCTATTTCAAGCGCGCCGAAAACAACCAGCGCTACGCCAACGACTTTCATGGCGACCAGGGCCCGCTCGGCGTGTCCAACCCGATTTCGCCGCTGCCTATCTGCGAGGCCTATTTCCGTGCCGGCCAGGAGATGGGCATCCCCTTCAACCCGGACTTCAACGGCGCTGCCCAGGAAGGCGTCGGCTACTACCAGTTGACCCAGAAGGATGCCCGGCGCTCGTCCGCTTCAGTCGCCTATTTGAAGCCGATCCGCACCCGCAAGAATCTGACCGTCCGAACCGATGTGCTGGTGACGCGCATCGTCGTCGAGAACGGTCGCGCTATCGGCGTCGAGGTGGTCGACAGGCCGGGCGGCGAGAAGAAAATCCTGCGCGCCGAACGCGAGGTGATCGTCTCGTCCGGCGCCATCGGCTCGCCGAAACTCCTGATGCAGTCGGGGATCGGCCCCGCAGACCATCTGAAGTCGGTCGGCGTCACGCCGGTGCATGACCTGCCCGGCGTCGGCTCCAACATGCAGGACCATCTCGATTTGTTCGTCATCGCCGAATGCACCGGCGATCACACCTATGACAACTACGCCAAGCTGCACCGCACGGCCTGGGCCGGTCTGCAATATCTGCTGCTGAAGAAAGGCCCGGTGGCCTCCAGCCTGTTCGAGACCGGCGGCTTCTGGTACGCCGACCCGACCGCCGCCTCGCCCGACATTCAGTTCCATCTCGGCTTGGGATCCGGCATCGAGGCCGGCGTCGAGAAGCTGAACAATCCAGGTGTCACCCTGAACTCGGCCTTCCTGCGGCCGCGCTCACGCGGCACGGTGCGGCTGAAGAGTGCCGACCCGTCCGACCACCCGCTGATCGATCCGAACTACTGGTCCGATCCCTATGACCGCGCCATGTCGATCAAGGGGCTGCGACTGGCGCGCCAGATCATGCGACAGAGGGCGCTTGCCCCTTACGTGCTGCGCGAAGTGCTGCCCGGGCCGTCGCTCGCCAGCGACGACGAGCTGTTCGACTATGCCTGCCGCACCTCCAAAACCGACCATCACCCGGTTGGCACCTGCCGCATGGGCCATGACGACATGGCCGTGGTGACACCGGATCTGCGGTTGCGCGGCATCGAGGGCCTGCGCGTTTGCGACGCCTCGGTGATGCCGCGCGTGCCTTCATCCAACACCAATGCGCCGACAATAATGGTCGGTGAAAAAGGAGCCGATCTGGTCCTCGGCCGCGAGCCGCTGCCGCCGGCGGTGTTTTCCGGAAACCGGGCTGCTTAGCCGCTGAGGAGCAAGACATGATCAGGCACTGTGTTTTCGCTAGATTTCGCAATGACGTCGCCGCTACCGAGCGCACGGCGGTCCATGCCGATCTCGAGGCGCTGCGACAGCTGATCGACGGCATGGACGCCGTAAAATTCAGCGCCAATGTCAGCCCGGAGCCGTTCGCACGCGGCTTCACCCATGGCTTCACCATCGACTTCCGCGATGCTGCCGCGCGCGATGCCTATCTTGTGCATGAAGCGCACCAGCGCGCCGGCGCACGCCTGGTCGCTGCCCTGGAAGGCGGCACGGACGGGCTGATGGTGTTTGATCTCGAAATCTAGACTCACCATCAAGCCACGATCGAGTTCATCGACAGATGGCACCGGTCGCTCCTCATTGCACCTCAGCGGGCGTTCGATCAAATGAGCCGCGCGAAAAAGTGACCACCGGTCTTCCCTGAACTGGCTGATAATTCCTCACATCGATGATGGTGGAGGAGGAAGATTTGCCCCTTAATTCGCAGCAGAAGAAGACCGTCCTCGCCTCGTTCCTGGGCTGGACGCTCGATGCTTTCGATTTCTTCCTTCTGACATTCCTGCTCACCGATATCGCGACCGAATTCCACGCCGACGTGCCCGCGGTCTCCAAGGCGCTGTTCCTGACCTTGGCCACACGCTTCATCGGCGCGTTCTTCTTCGGCATGCTTGCCGACAAATACGGGCGCAAGCCGATCCTCATGCTCAACATCGTGAGCTATTCGGTGATCGGCGCGCTGGCCGCCTTCTCGCCCAATCTCGGCATCTTCCTCGCCCTGCGTGCGCTGTTCGGCATCGCCATGGGCGGCGAATGGGGGCTTGGCAGTTCGCTGGCCATGGAATCCATTCCGCCGAGCGCACGCGGCATGGTCTCCGGCATCCTGCAATGCGGCTATCCGGCCGGCTATCTGCTGGCGGCGGTGGTCTATGGCCTGCTCTATCAGCAGACGATCGGCGGCTACACGATCGGCTGGCGCGCCATGTTCCTGCTCAGCTTCGTGCCGGCGCTGATTGTGCTCTTCATCCGCTCGCATGTGCCGGAATCGCCGGCCTTCGTCGAAGCGCAGAAGACGGCTCGACCGGGCATGTGGGAAACCCTGCAGAAACACTGGGGTGTCGCGCTCTATGCCGTCGTGCTGATGATGTTCTTCAATTTCTTCAGTCATGGCACGCAGGACCTCTACCCGACCTTCCTGAAGAAGCAGCACGGCTTCGATCCGCATACGGTGAGCTGGATCACCATCGTCGCCAATATCGGCGCCATCGTCGGCGGCCTGGCGTTCGGCGCGCTGTCCGAAAAGATCGGCCGCGTCAACGCCATCACGCTGGCCTGCCTGATCGCCTTGCCATCGATCCCGCTATGGGCCTACTCGACCACGCCGTTCATGCTCGCCATCGGCGCCTTCGTCATGCAGGTCGCGGTCCAGGGCGCCTGGGGCGTCATCCCCGTGCACCTCAACGAGCTTTCGCCCGGAGCGGTGCGGGCGACCTTGCCCGGCTTTATCTATCAGGCGGGCAATCTCGCCGCGTCCTATGGCGGCCCCTATCAGGCAGGAATCGCGGAAAGCGCCGGAGGCAGCTATGGCTATGCCCTGGCGCTGTTCGCAGGCGTGGTCGCCATCTGCATCATCGTCGTCATCCGTTTCAGTCCGGAACGACGTGGCCAGCTGATGACCGTACTCAACTAGGGTCGAAATCAGCCGAGCCTGAGCGCAACGACACCGGCGACGATGCTGAGCGCGGCGGCACCGCGCCAGCCGGTCATTTTTTCGCCGAGAGCGAAGACCGAGATCATCATGGCAAATAGGATCGAGGTTTCGCGCAGCGAGGCCACGGACGCGATCGGCGCCTTGGTCATCGCCCACATGACGATCCAGTAGGCGGCGCCGCTGAGCACGCCCGTGAACAGCCCTGCCTTCCAGTCGCGCGCCAACACCGGCAGCGCCTTCGGCCCGCGGAAGATGAGGCACAGCACCAAGGCGCCAAAAGCATCGCAGATGAACAGCCAGGCTGCATAGCTCTGCGCGGTTGCCGCCAGCCGTGCGCCGCTGCCGTCGGACAGCGTGTAACTGGCAATGAAGATGGAAGTGCCCAGTGCGAAGCCAACCGCGCGCAGATTGAGTTTTTCCAGATGTGCGCCGCCACGAAACGACATCACCAGCGTGCCGGCCGACAACAGGAAGATGCCGAGCATGGCGAACGGGCCGGGAATCTCGGCAACGACGAACATGCCGCCAAAGGCCGAGAGCAGAGGTGCGGTGCCCCGCGCCAGCGGATAGGTCTGGGCGAAATCGCCCGCCTTGTACGCGCCGATCAGGAAGGTCCGGTAGCCCATGTGGAAAATGACGGAGGCGATGATGTAAGGCCACACTTCCGCCTTCGGCACTTCGACGAAAGGCAGCACCACGAGTGCCGCCGCGCCCATGCCGAGCGTCATCAGCGTGATCGACAGGAAGCGGTCGAGATGGACCTTGACCAGCGCGTTCCAGATCGCGTGCATGGCGGCGGCGGCAAGCACTGCGAAAAAGACGAAAAGCGTCATGTGGCAATGCCGGGCGTTTCCAGGTCGATGTCGACCCGCAACGGAAAATGATCCGACGCAACCTCGTCAATATCGGCACGGATCGAACGCACCCGCCCGGCGAACATGCCGCCGACGAAGCAATGGTCGAGCCGGCGCTTTGCCAGTCTGCCGTCGATGGTCTTCACATGGGTGTGGAAGTCCGGAACCGGCTCCCCGGCAACAGCGGCGGCATCGACGAAACCGCTGTGATAGGCGGCACCCCGATGGTAGGGCGTGCTGCCGACGATGCGGCGATATTCGGCGCTGCCCGGCTCCATGTTGAAATCGCCCATCCAGATCGCCGCCAGCGGGTTTTCCGGCTCCGCTTCGCCGCTGGTCCAGTTGCGCGTGGGCTCGTCGTCGACGCCGCTCCACGGCCCGCCGTCGGACGGTGCCCGGCGATGCTCGGCCAGGAGATAGTCGATCTGCTCCAGCCGCTCCTCGGCCGCGATATGGGCGAGATGCAGCGACAACACCCGCACCGGCCCTGCCGGCGTGCGGATCATGCATTCAAGTGCTGCATTGCGGGTGTTGAGCGGCCGCAGCGTGCGGCGCATCGGCAGCGCATGCAGCCGCGACCAGACGATCGGCAGTTTCGACAGCACCATGGTGCCGAACTGGCGGCGCCGGTTGACCAGGCGGCCGTCATGCCGCTCGCTGGCGTCCATGTCGAAGGCCGGGCCATAGACCCAGTGATAGTCGGGCAGCAGGCTGGAAAGCAGTTCCGGCTGATCGTCGAAATTGCTGCGCTGCCAGTGACGCTCGACTTCCTGCAGTGCAATGACGTCGGCGCCGGCAACGATGCGCGCGGCGCGCGAAAGATCGTAGCACCCGTCGCCGCCGAACCCGTACTGGATGTTGTAGCTGACCAGCTTCATTGCTTATCCGGCTCAATTTCGTGTTGGCAGTAGCGGTTCGATGCCACGGTTGCAATGTGCAGGAGAATGGACGTGGCTTGGACCAGCCTTGCCCCTGACCGGGATCATGCACCGATCCCGAAGCACTTCGGTATCTTCCGTGCGCCGGAAAACGGCGTGCGATGCCTCAAGTATTCAGCGGCTGGAACCGGCCGGGTGGCGACGCGGCCAGTTCGGTCCAGTCGATCTCTTCCTCAAGGCGATGATAGGCTTCGTCGCCAATCGTCTCGTTGCGGCGCAATTCCTCCAGCGCGTCGCGCTGGCTCTTGATCGCATAAAGACGCAAGCGGTCATATTCGGTCGCCGCCTGGGCATCGTCGGGGTTTTTGGCGATCTTGCGTTGAGCGGCATATTGCTCGCGCACCGCGGCCGCAGCATCCGATGTCTTGCCGCTCAATATGTCGAGCGCCGCCTGCATGACCACAACGCGCGCCTGCGCAACCTCGCGGTCGACCGTTTCGTCAGGATTGAGATTCAAAAGGCGCAGCAGCGGCTTCAGGCTCATGCCTTGCAGCACCAGCGTGCCGAGGACGACCGTGAAGGCAGCGAGCACGATCGGGTCGCGGGCCGGGAATTCAGCCGGCAGGGCGAATGCCGCCGCAAGCGTCACCAAACCGCGCATCCCGCACCAGCCGATCAGCACGCCGCCACGAAACGACGGAGCGTCACGCTGACGATCAGCCACGCCGAAACGGTCAAACCACCTGATGATCGCGCCGCACCCCAGAACCCAGACGAAGCGTGAGACGATGACGATGGCGAGCACTGTCCCGGCCAGGACGAATGCATCGGTCTGCCCCTGCCCGGCAAGCCGGCCGACGATCGTACGCGCCTGCAGGCCCATCAGCACGAAAGCCAGAACATTGAGCACGAAGACCGCCGTTTCCCAGACGGAATAAGAGCTGATGCGGTTTCTGGCCGGCATGCGGCGCGGCGCGGTGCGGGCGATCGTCATGGCATAGACGACTATGGTGATGATGGCCGACAGTCCGATCCTGTCGGCCAGGATCCAGACCCCGAACGTGCCGGCAAATTGCACCACAGTGCCGCTCGCCGGGTCCTCGATCCGGCCCAGCGTCATCAGAGACAACCGGCCAAGCAGATAGCCGGCCGCAAGACTGCCGAGCGTGGACAGCAGGATCATCGGAACGGCGCTGCTCAGCAGAATGGAGCCTGCTGCCGCAGAAATCGCCATTCGGTAAATCAGCAGCGCGGTGGCGTCGTTAAGCAGGCTCTCGCCTTGCAGAATGGCAGTGATGCGATGCGGCACCTTGAACTGGCCAAGCACGGCCGATGCCGCAACCGCATCGGGCGGCGCCACGATGGCGCCAAGCGCTATGGCCGCGGCAATCGGCAGACCTGCCATCGCCCAGCCGGCCAGCGCCACCGTCGCTGTCGTGAAAAGGACGGCACCAAGCGCCAGCAGCACAAGCGGCACCTTGTAGCGGTTGAGATCGCGCAGCGACGTGTCATAGGCGGCGTCGAGCAGTACCGGCGCGATGAACAGGGCAAGCGCCAGTTCCGGGTCGATCTCGATGGTCGGCACGCCAGGCACGAAGGCGATGGCCACCCCTGCCAGCGCCAGCAAAGAGGGATAAGGAACCTGCACGCGCCGCGACAGCGCCGTCAGCGCAACGGCGATCAACAGCAGAACGAGTGTCAGTTCGAAAAGAACCATGGCCTCTTATAGCCGGGAAGCGAGATTCTGGCAGCGGCAAAGCGGCTGGAAATTGTTGATTGCCCGGCAAGCTCGAGCCGGCAGAAAATACCTCGAATTGCTTCCTGACAAATCGCCGTCCACACCGACATTGAAATCATCTGATATGGGGCTCGCTTAAACGCGGACTTCCCTGCACTGCAGCCCATGCCACGCGGGCGGAAGCATCCTTGCCCCTTCGCTAACCGGGATACAGCCATTCATTCCAAACAAGCGCAGCAGCCTAGTGCAGCACGAGCATATCGCTCGAAGAAAACGAGATCTCGGCCTTCTCACCAACTGCGGGGGGCGGCGTTGCCGGGCTGTTGAACGTGTCGAGCGAGACCGTGTTGCCGCCGATGCCGACACGAACCCGGATGACCGATCCGAGGAAATGCACTTCGGAGATTTCTCCGGAAAGGCTGGAGTCGCGGCCGGGCTGGCGCCCAAGCGAGATGGCTTCCGGACGCAGCGCCAGGGACAGCGTGTCGCCCGACTTGGAACCGTTGAGCTTGCCCTTGAGCGAGACCTGTTCGGAATTGACCCGCACCGTGCCCGCGGCGGCATCGGTGACGGTGCCTTCCAGCACATTCAGCGTGCCGACGAAATTGGCGACGAACTTGGTTGCCGGCCGGTTGTAGATCTCGAATGGCGTGCCGACCTGCTCGGCCTTGCCGCCATACATGACGGCGATGCGGTCCGAGATCGACAGCGCCTCTTCCTGGTCGTGCGTGACGAAGATGGTGGTGATGCCGAGCTTCTTCTGGATCGACCGGATTTCCTCGCGCAGCGACACGCGCACCTTGGCGTCGAGCGCCGACAGCGGCTCGTCGAGCAGCAGCAGCTTTGGCTTCGGCGCGATGGCGCGGGCTAGCGCGATGCGCTGCTGCTGGCCGCCCGAGAGCTGGTAGGGATAGCGATCCGCCATCTGCGGCAGCTTGATGATGCCGAGCATCTCGGCGACGCGGGCATCGATGTCCGCCCTCGGCATGCCGGCGACCTTCAAGCCGAAGCCGATATTCTGCGCCACGGTCAGGTTCGGGAACAGCGCATAGGCCTGGAACACCATGCCGACATTGCGCTGGTTGGGCTTCAGTCTCGTAATGTCCTTGCCGCTGACGACGATCGTGCCCGCGCTCGGCTCCTCGAAACCGGCAACCATGCGCAACACCGTCGTCTTGCCGCAGCCGGATGGCCCGAGGAAGGAGACGAATTCGCCGCGCTCTACGTCGAGATTGAAATCCTCCACCACCGTGGTGGCGCCGAAAGATTTTCGAACGTGCTGGATGGAGAGGAATGGGTCGGCCATGGCGTGGTTCTCTCGATCAATTTGGGCGGTTCGCCGATTTCGGCGCGAAGCGGGACAGGATCTGGATCAGCGACATGCAGCCCCAGGTGATGGCGAAGGCGATCACTGCAAGGGCTGCGGGCTCGTATGCACGGTTGGCGCCGATGTTCTGCAGATACGGGCCGAAAGCCGGACGGCTGAGCAGGCTGGCCATTGTGAACTCGCCAATGACGATGGCGAAAGTCAGGAATGCGCCGGACAACACCGCGATCAGCACATTGGGCAGGATGACGCGGGTGATGATGGTGCCCCAGCCCGCACCCAGAATTTGCGCGGCTTCGGTCAGCGTACGCACATCGATGGTGCGCAGACCGGTGTCAACGGCCCGATACATGTAAGGCAGAGACAGCGTCGTATAGCCAATGACAAGCAACGCGTTCGCACCCCAATTGCTTGCCAAGAATGGCAGCGGCGAGTTCGAGCCGTACATCCTGATATAGCCGAAGACGATGACGATTGCCGGAATGACCAGCGGCAAAAGGGTGATGAATTCGACGATTGGCCTGAGCTGAGGCAGACGCAGCCGGATCCAGTATGCCGCCGGCACCACGATCAGCACCCCCAGGATAATGGTGCAGAGCGCAGCGATGACTGAAAAGAGGAAAGTTGACTGGAAGCGCGCGTCTCCCAGCACGACTTGATAGGCGTCGAAGGAGTGGACGCCGCGCCGCATGCGCAGCGAGAACTCGACCGTCGCCATCAACGGAATAAAGAAATAGGCAGCCCCGACAACAAAGACGACCCAGGCCCAGAACTTACCCGACTTCATTTGAGCCACCTTTCGGACCGAGTCCGAAACCAGATGTAGAAGACATTCGCAAGCCCGGTGATGACGATCATGCCAAAGGCTATGGCATAAGCGAGTTGCGGGTTGTGCAGCACGTCGCCATTCATCTGCGAGTAGAGCTTGATCGGAACGATATTAAGCGTCGGACCGGCAAACGCATAAGCGGTGGCGATGGCGCCGAAGGCGTTCGCAAACAACAGGATGACCGTACCGAGAAAACTCGGCCATATCACAGGGATGACAACCATGCGCCAGTACTGCGCCTGCGTGGCACCGAGCGTGGCCGCAGCCTCGCCCCACTCCTTCTTCAGGCCGTCGATGGCTGGCACGATGATGACCACCATCAGGGGAATCTGAAAGAACAGATAGACCGCGATCAGGCCGGTTGTGGTGAGAAAATTGAAGCCCATCGCGTAAATGTTGATGTTGAGCACGTCACGCAGAAGCGTCGTGACGATACCGACACGGCCGAGCGTAGCCAGGAACGCGAAGGCGAGCGGCAAGCCGGCAAAATTCGAGGCGACGCCCGAAAACGTCAGGGTCGCGGAGCGCGTCCAGCTTGGCAGTCCGCCGCGCACGATCGCGATCGCGATGGCGAGCCCGGCAAACGCCCCGATGATGGCCGACCAGAAACTGATCTTGATCGAAGACCAGTAGGAATTGCTGATCGACGGATCGCTGACCAGCTGCAGAATATTGTCGAGCGTGAACCCGCCTTCACCGTTCCGGAAGGCTCCCACGACGAGATAGAGCGTGGGCAGGATCAAGAACATTAGGGCAAAGATGAAGAACGGCGCCACGCCTATCCATTGCGTCGGCAAGCGGAAGGCGGTCGCCTCCTTCGGCGGCACCGGCTTGGTGGCGAATGCCTGATTTGAAAGCGAGAGATCGGTCATGCGCCGGCTACCGTCTTCGAGGAAGGACCGGGCGGCCTCGCGGCCGCCCGGTGGATTTCAAGTCTTACTTGACGTTGGCGCCGACAGTGGCGTCCCAGTTCTTGCTGATAGCTTCCTTGGCCTTAGCCTGCTCGTCGAGCGACGGGAACGCGGCCGAGGCATAGGATTCCGCCGGCGGCAGCTTGGCCAGCACGTCCGCCGGGATCTTGCCGTTCTTGGCGAGATCGTTGAAGCGGATCGGGTGGCAATAGCCCTTCAGCCAGCCGATCTGGCCTTCGTCGGAGTAGAGGTATTCCATCCACAGCTTGGCTGCATTCGGATGCGGCGCGTAGGCGCTGATCGCCTGCACGTAGACGCCGGCGACGACGCCGGTCTTCGGCACGATGACGTCGACGGGCGGGTTGCCCTTCAGCGTGTCGCGGCCGGCGAGCGCGTTGTAGTCCCAGTTGATCAGGATCGGGGTCTGACCCTGGGCAAGCGTTGCCGGCTTGCCCACGACCGGAACGAAATTGCCGGCCGCGTTGAGCTTCTTGAAGAAGTCTAGGCCAGCAGTGCCGGCAGCTTCACCGGCTGCGGCGCCACCGGAAAGGCCGGCGGCGTAGACAGCCTGGATGGCCTGGTTTGAAACGCGCGGATCGCCGGCAAGAGCGACCGCGTTGGCGAATTCCGGCTTCAAGAGGTCGGCCCAGTCGGTGGGCGATTCCTTGATCAGGTCCTTGTTCACCATGAACGACAGAACGCCGTAATAGTCGCCGTACCAGAAGCCGTCGGCATCCTTGGCGCTGTCGGGGATCGAGTCCCAGGTCGACACCTTGTAAGGCTGGATCAGGCCATCGGCCTTGGCGGTCGGGCCGAAGGACAGGCCGACGTCGATGACGTCGGGCGCCTGCGGGCCCTTGTTGTCCTTGTTGGCCTTGATCGCCTCGACCTCGTCGCCGGAGCCGGCGTCGGGGTTGAGTTCGTTGACGGTGATTTCCGGATACTTCGCCTTGAAACCTGCGATGACATCGCCATAGCCGCACCAGTCATGCGGCAGCGCGATGGTGGTGAGCTGGCCTTCCGCTTTGGCGGCCTTGACGAGATCGTCCAGCGAATCCGCGGACGAAATCACCGTCGACGCGAAAAGCGCCGCGGCCGAAAGGGAAAGCACTTTCCCCGTGAACTTGAACATGTGTTCTCTCCGTTGAACTGACGCCGTTGGACGCCTGCGATGCGGTATCGTTTTCATGTGACAGCCAGATGAAAGCTTTGTGAAAGCGGCTGCTCGCAGTGCGAAAAAGTAAACTCTTTTTAACCTGATGTAGCAATCGCTCCGCGATTCTTTTTCCGGCTAACTAGTTTGTGCCTTGCCCGTCATCCTCCCCCTTGTTTTCATAGCCCCTTTTCAGATCACTTTGCGGCGCGGAAAACGCCTCAGACCGTGCCGGCAATGGCGTTTTCGAGCAAGGTCAGCGCCGCCTTCTTGGTCAGCTTGACCGGGTTACCGCCGGCGGTCGGATCGACCACCGCCATGTCGGCGATCAGCGCCTTGCGTTTCTTGTCCATGTCGAGCCCCTTGATAAGGCCCGGCAGCGCATGCGGCACCTTCAATTCCTTGCGCAGCTTGATAATCGCCTTGGCGAACCCGTCGAAGCCGCCCTTGATGCCGCAATAGGCGGCGAGCCGGCCGATACGCTCCTCGATGGAGTCACGGTTGAAGGCGAGCACATAGGGCATGAACACCGCATTGGTCATGCCGTGATGGGTGTCATAGAGCGCACCGACCGGATGCGACAGCGAATGGATGGCGCCGAGCCCCTTCTGGAAGGCAGTGGCGCCCATGGCGGCGGCGCTCATCATGTGGGCGCGCGCGACGAGATCCCTGCCGTTGGCATAGGCCTTCGGCAGGTTCTCGAAGACCAGCCTCACACCTTCGACGGCGATGCCGTCGGCCATCGGATGATAGCCCGGCGCGCAATAGGCCTCGAGACAGTGGGCGAGCGCATCCATGCCGGTGCCGGCGGTGATGAAGCCGGGCATGCCGACCGACAGCTCCGGATCGGCAATAACGATTGCTGGCAAAAGTTTCGGATGGAAGATGACCTTCTTGGTGTGCGTCGCCTCATTGGTGATAACGCCGGCGCGGCCAACTTCCGATCCGGTCCCGGCGGTGGTCGGCACGGCGATGATCGGCGCGATGGCGTCCGAATTGGCGCGCGTCCACCAGTCGTCGACATCCTCGAAATCCCATACCGGCCTGACCTGCCCGGCCTGGAAGGCGATCAGCTTGCCGAGATCGAGCGCCGAACCGCCGCCGAAGGCGATGACGCCGTCATGCTTGCCCTTCTTGAACACGGCGATGCCGGCGGTCAGATTGGACTCGACCGGGTTAGGCCTGACCTCGGAGAAGACGCCGTAGGGAACCTTGGCGTCGTCGAGTATCTTCAGCGTCGAGGCGACGACCGGCAGTTTCGCCAGTCCAGGGTCGGTGACGAACAACGGCCGCTTGATGCCGGTGGCCGCCAGCACCTCAGGCAATTCCTTGATGCGGCCGGCGCCGAAGCGGACGGTGGTGGGGTAGTTCCATTTGGAGATCAGCTTGGACATTTTTGTCTTTCAATAAATCAGATGGCTTCGCGCAGATGGAATGATTTCGGCCGGGTCAGATTGTCGTAGCCGATAGCCGACAAGCCCGCACCCTTGCCGGTGTCCTTGACGCCGGTCCAGACCAAGGCGGGGTCGAGGTAGTCGCAGCGGTTCATGAACACCGTGCCGGTCTCGACGCGGTTGCCGATCGTCACGGCATGCTCGGTATCGCGCGTCCAGATCGAAGCGGTCAGCCCGTAGGGACTGTCGTTCATCAGCGCGATCGCCTCTTCGTCGTTGCGCACCTTCATGATGCCGACGATCGGGCCAAAGCTTTCCTCGCGCATGACGCTCATCTGATGATCGACTTCTGTCAGCACCTCAGGTGCCAGATAAGGCGAACCAGCCTTGTCGTTAGCCACCTTCATGTTGATGTGCGCCTTGGCACCCTTGCGCAGCGCTTCCGCCTTCTGTTCACGGATCAGGTCAGCAAAGCGCGCCTGCGCCATCGGTCCCATCGTCGTCGCCTGGTCGAGCGGATTGCCGACGACATAGTTCTTGGTCTCGGCGATGAAGCCTTCGACGAATTCGTCATAGACCTTCTCGTGCACATAAACGCGTTCGATGCCGCAGCAGCACTGGCCGGAATTGTAGAAGGCGCCGTCGACCAGATTGGCGACCGCATGGTCCATCTTGGCGTCGGGCAGCACATAGGCCGGATCCTTGCCGCCAAGCTCGAGGCCGAGCGTCATGAAGGTGCCCGCCGCCGCCTTTTCGATGGCGCGGCCGCCGCCGACCGAACCGGTGAAATTGACGTGGTCGATCTTGCCCGAGCCGAGCAGCCTTTCGGTCTGGGCGTGGTTCAGCACGACATTCTGGAACACGCCCTTGGGCAGGCCGATCTTGTCGAAAGCCTGCTGAAAGCGCTCGCCGACCAGCAGCGTCTGCGCCGCATGCTTCAGGATCACGGTGTTGCCGGCCATCAGCGCCGGCACGATGGTGTTGACGGCGGTCAGATAGGGATAATTCCACGGCGCGATCACCATGACGACGCCGAGCGGGTCTTTCTTCACATAGCGGCGGAAACCGTCCTTCGGGTTGGAGGCCGGCACCGATTTGAGCGCCTGCTCGGCGATCTCGACCATGTAGTTGGTGCGTTCCTTGACGCCGCCGAATTCGCCGCCATAGCGCACGGGGCGCCCCATCTGCCAGGCGATCTCCGGCACGATCTCGTCGGTCATCGCGACCAGCGCTTCCAGCATAGCCAACATGTACTTGCCGCGCTCGACGATAGGTGTCTCAGCCCACTTCTCTTGCGCCGCCTTGGCGCGTTCCACTGCGGCGTTGATCGCCTGGTCTGTAGCAATCGGCCGCTCGGCATAGATCGAGTCATCGACGGGGGTAATGAGTTTGACCGTCTCGGTCATTTTGTAAGTCCTCGTATTCTACAACAAAATCGTATGGCCTGGCGCTGCCCCTCGTCTGCCTGCCGGCAGCCTCCCCCACGGGGAAAGGCTAAGAGTGAAGGGGGGGCGCCGACGAACCGTCGATACCTAATACCGCTCGAACCCTCTGTGCAGTTCCCAATCCGTAATCCGGCGGTCGTATTCGAACTGCTCCCACTTTGCGGTGTGGACATAGTGTTCGAGCACATCCTCGCCGAGCGCCTGCTTGAGCATCTTCGACTTCGCCAGCGTGTCGGTGGCATCGCGCAGCGTCTTCGGAATCTCCGGCAGGCGAGATGCTTGATAGGCATCGCCGACGAACGGCTTCTGCAATTCCAGCTTTTCGTCGATGCCGGCAAGGCCGGCGGCGATCAGGGCTGCGAAAGCAAGATACGGGTTGAGGTCGGCGCCACCGATGCGGCATTCCATGCGGATGCCCTTAGTGCCCTCGCCGCACAGGCGGAAGCCTGCGGTGCGGTTGTCCTCGCTCCACATGATCTTGGTCGGCGCGAAGGTGCCGGCCTGGAAGCGCTTGTAGGAGTTGATATAGGGCGCCAGGAACCAGGTGAATTCCTTGGCGTATTTGAGCTGGCCGGCGGCCCATTGCTGGCCGAGTGTCGACAGCGTCCAGTCGGCCTTTTTGTCGAAGAACAGCGGTGTCTTGCCGTCGGCGCTCCACAGCGAATTGTGGATGTGGCTGGAATTGCCGGCGAGCCCGTAATTATACTTGGACATGAACGAAATCGCCTTGCCCTCGGACTCGGCGATTTCCTTGGCGCCGTTCTTCAGGATGACGTGGCGGTCGGCCATGTCGAGCGCCTCGGCATAGCGCACATTGATCTCTTCCTGGCCAGGACCCCACTCGCCCTTGGAATTCTCGATCGGAATGCCGGCCGCTTCCATTTCGTTGCGAAGCCGGCGCATGACGCCTTCTTCCTTGGTGGTGATGCCGATCTGGTAGTCGCCGATATAGGGCGATGCGGTGTCGAGACCTTGCCAGTGCTTCTTGCGGGCCGAATCGTAGGTCTCGTTGAACAGATAGAATTCGAGCTCGGATGCGAAATAGCCGATATAGCCGCGCTCGCTCAGCCGCTTGACCTGCTTCTTCAAGATGGCGCGCGGCGAATGCGGCAGGTCGTCATGCGTGTGGTGATCGAGCACGTCGCAGATCACGAGCGCGGTCTTTTCCAGCCAGGGAATGCGCCGCAGCGTGGCGAGATCCGGCTTCATGACGAAATCGCCATAGCCCTTCGACCAGCTCGCCGCCTTGTAGCCCGGCACCGGCTCCATATCGATGTCTGCGGCCAGCAGATAATTGCATCCATGCGTTTCGTCATGCGCGGAATCGACGAAGTACTGCGCCAGGAAGCGTTTTCCCGCCAGCCGTCCCTGCATGTCGACGATGCAGGCCAGCACGGTGTCGATCTCACCGCTGGAGACCGCTTTCTTCAACTGATCGAACGAGAAATTTCCGGCCATTCCTTTGGCACTCCAGCGCTTGGGCTTTGAATGAGTTGAACGAAACCATGGCCGGCACGATGCCGGCCATGGCCATGATGGTCGAGGTCAGTGGCCGGTTTCGCCGACTGCCTGTTCGGCCGCCTTGATGGCCGCCTGACGCGCCGCAATGATGTCGCCGAGCGGCGGCCCCTGGAAGCGGCGCTTCTCGAAGCCGAACCAGACGACTGCCGTCAGGATGAAGAAGCCGACGGTGATGTAGAGCGCCCAATCGTTCGGCGGCTGGATGCCGATGATGAAGATCAGGATCATTGAGACGATCGACAGGAAGGCGAACAGCATGAACACGCCGCGCCCCATGTTCCAGGGACCCATCTTGTCCCACTTCGGCGTGCCCCAGGCGAGCATGCCGAGCACGATCGGCACGGTGAAGGAGAGGAACAGGAAGATGACGGTGCAGGAAACCACGATGGTGTAGGCCGAAGTGCCTGCGACCGAAACCAGCGTCGAACCCCAGACGAACAGCACCGACAGGATCGAAGCCGTCCAGATCGCCGCCACCGGCGTGCGGTAGGTCGGGCTGACCTTGGCGAGTGCCGCCGAACCCGGCAGGCCGCCGTCACGCGAGAAGGCGAAGATCATGCGCGAGGCAGACGTCACCGTGGCAAGGCCGCACAGCAGCTGTGCGACGAACACGACGAGGTAGACGAACTCCTTGATGCCGGGGCTTACGCGCTGGTCGAAGGCCCAGAAGAACACGTTCCAGCCCTGCTTGGCGGCATCGTCCATGTTCGGGATCATCAGCACGAAGGCGGCCAGGAACAGATAGCCGAAAACGGCCGACCAGATCACCGACATGACCATGGCGCGCGGCACGGAAGAAGCCGCCTTGATGGTTTCCTCCGAGGTGTGCGCGGAAGCGTCATAACCGGTGATCGTGTAGATCGGCAGCAACAGGCCGAGCGCGAACACCCAGGCATTCGAGACGGATGGCCACACGCCGGCGCCTGCGTCCCCGGAATAGTTCTTGAAGGTGAAGAGACGGCTGAAATCCCAGGTCTCAGCGGAAGCCAGGCAGACGATGGCGATCAGGATCGAGCCGAAGAAGATGAGATAGCCCGAGAAATCGGTCAGCTTCGCCGTCAGCTTGATGCCGAGATGGTTGATCAGCGCCTGCGCGCCGGTGATGATGATCAGAAAGATCATCTGGTTTGTCAGCGTGCCTTCGATTCCGAGCGTCGGGCCGAAAGCGCCGATGAAAAACGTCCAGGTGCCGACATTGATGGCGCCGAGCACGGTGATCAGGCCGAGCAGATTGAGCCATGCGGTGACCCAGCCGGTGCCGCGGTTGCCGAGGATCGAACCCCAGTGATAGAGGCCGCCGGCCGTCGGATAGGCCGAGCTGATCTGCGACATGGCGACGGCAAAGGTCAGCGAAACGAAGCAGCCGACCAGCCAGCCGATGCCGATGCCGATGCCGCCGGCGCCGGAGGTGGCCTGGGCCAGCGAATTGATGCCGCCCGACAGGATGCAGATGATGGAGAAGGAAACGGCGAAGTTCGAAAAGCGACTGAGGCGCCGCTCCAATTCCTGGGCATAGCCCATGCTGTGGAGGTGCTTTACGTCCTCCGCCTTGTCAACTTCAGTATAACCCGGTGCTGCCATTTTAGTGTCCCCTGTTGGTTTTCGGGTCGGGATGAGATCCCGCCCTAGCTAGCCGATTGAACTGACTTTCCGACTGAATGCGATCTGGTGTGTCCGGCCTCCTCTGGCTCCAGATCCGAAAAAATGCCCGTGAGCAGATCCGCCCATTTCCGCTGCCCGGTCTCGCCGGCGATTTCGTCATTGCGGATTTCGATCATCGTGCAGGGCAGTCCGCGCGAGCGCGCATGCCGTTCCAGCGTGAAATAGACGCGGTCATCAGGTGAATACGGCTCGTTGACCCCGACGGTGACACCGGAAAGCCGCTTCAGCGCCGATATCAGCGGCGCCGCCAGCCGGCGATCCTCGTCATGGATGATGCCGATATGCCAGGGCCGGTTGCGGCCCTTGTATACCGGCGTGAAGGAATGGACCGAAACCAGCCGCGTTTCCTGACCGTGTGACAGCCTGTGGCTGATGATATCCGCAATCGTATCGTGGAAAGGGCGCCACGAAAGCGCGACACGCGCGGCACGCTCACTTTCCGACAGGCCGGCATTGCCCGGTATGGCCGTTGTCTCACTGACCGGCGGCACCAGGTCGGGCGCGTCAAGCGGCCGGTTGCAGTCGATGACAAGGCGCGAAATGCGGGTTTCGACCAGCGTCGCGTCGAGCGCCTGCGCCATGCGGCGGGCAACCGGCAGCGCGCCGGGATCCCAGGCGATGTGGCGCGACAGGTCCTCGACAGCAAGGCCGAGCGTGCCGAATTCGGCGGGCAGGAAGTTCGAGGCGTGATCGCAGGTCAGCACGAAAGGGCTTGATCCGCCGGGGTTCGTCACCCTTACGGTATCAGACGATGCAAGGCTGGCGGGCCGTGCTTTCTCCATACTCTGCCGTCCCCGGGGAGCGCTGTATCGTATGTTACGTATTTTGCCTCATTGCGTCCCTGTGGATGATTTCATACAGTTTGTCCGGCTTTGTCAAATGCGATTTCGGAAAAGACCATCGACCGAGCCAGGGGTGGGGAAAAGATGATTTCCAACATTGCCGAACTGATCGCCGACCGCATCGGCACGATGCCGGCCAGCGAACGGCGCGCGGCCCAGACACTGATTGCCTTCTACCCGATGATCGGCTTGAAAACGGTCGCTGAATTCTCGGCCGCAGCCGGCGTTTCCTCGCCGACAATCCTGCGTTTCGTCGCCCGGTTGGGCTTTCAGAACTATCCGGAGTTCCAGTCGAGCCTGCAGGACGAACTGGCGGCGCAACTGCAATCGCCGGCGACAAGGACGCTCAATCCGCCCTCGCCCGGCGGCGGGACCGTGTCGCCGATGCTGGAAGCGACGCTCGACAATATGCGCGAGACATTCAGGCACCTGTCCGACAAGCAGCTTGCCGACATCGCCGCCCGGCTGGCGGACCGGCGCGGCAAGACCTTCCTGATCGGCGGCCGCTTCACCGATCCGCTGGCGCGCTACATGGCCGCCCACCTCGCCATCATCCAGCCGGATGTCTTTCACCTCGCCGGGCAGGAAAGCATGTGGCGTGACCGGCTGATCGACATGGGCAAGCGCGACGTGCTGGTCATCTTCGACATCAGGCGCTACCAGGACAGCCTCCTCCGCTTCGCCGAGAAGGCGCATCAGCGTGGCGTGCAGATCGTGCTGTTCACCGACCAGTGGCTGTCGCCGATCGCCCGCCTTGCTCGCCATGTCATCGCCGGACGAACCGCGGTGCCGTCGGCATGGGATTCATCGGCGGCCCTTTTCGTCGTCGCCGAAACGCTGATCGGCGCCGTCACCAGGCAACTGGAAGCAGAAGGCGCCAAACGCATTCGCGAGATGGAAAGTCTGCGTTAGTGCATATGCGATGATCCGAAGCGTTACGCATATTTTCTCAAACGTTACATATATTTAATGTGCGCAGCCCCCGGAGAATTGTCATAAAGACGCGATATCGAGGCGGCTTCTTTGCCTTACAATAGCCTCGCTGCGTCTGCTTCATTTCGGGAAACCGGTAGACGGAAGGATTGTTTTACCAACCGGAGTGCTGATGGCCGCCTGGAAACAGATACTTTTTGCACTCATGGTGCTGGTGGTGGCGGCAGCCGCCTGGCTGCGCTTTTATCCCGGCGCACCGGACGTGCTGGCACGTTGGGGCATCGACTGGGCTTACGCGGCAACGCCCCCGGCTGAAACCGGTGCCGCCAACGCGAGGCAGGCAAACGGCCGCAACGGCAACCAGCGGGTGAACGTGGTCGCCTTGGCGGCCACTTCGGCTGTTATCAACGACCGCCTGCAGGCGATCGGCACCGGCCGTGCCAACGCCTCGGTGACCGTCAATCCTTACAGCTCCGGCCGCCTCGCCGAACTGCTGGTCGAATCCGGCAGCCATGTCGAAAAGGGACAGATCCTCGCCACCCTCGATTCCGAGACCGAAGTGATCTCTCAGGACCGTGCCAAGCTCGCCTTGCAGGACGCTCAGTCCAAGCTCGACCGCGTTAAGTCCCTGCGTGCCTCCAATGCCGCGACCCCGGTAGCCGTGGCTGATGCCGAGGTGGTGCTGGCGGGCGCCAAGCTGGCGCTTCAGGACGCGGAACTTGCACTGCAGCGCCGGTCGATCCTGGCGCCGATCGCCGGCACCGTCGGCATCCTGCCGATCTCGGCCGGCAATTATGTCACCAACCAGTCGGCCATCGCCACGCTCGACGACCGGTCCTCGATCCTGGTCGATTTCCTGGTGCCCGAGCGCTTCGCCGCCGCCGTCAAGGTCGGTGCGCAATTGACGGCGACGCCGATCGCCAATCCCAGCAACGCCTATAGCGGCACCGTTTCGGCCATCGACAACCACATCGATGAAAAGAGTCGCACCCTGCTGGTCAAGGCCAAGATCGCCAACCCGGCCGATTCGCTGCGCGCCGGCATGTCGTTCGGCATCACCATGAAATTTCCGGGGCAAACCTATCCGGCCGTCAGCCCGCTGGCGATCCTGTGGGGGTCGGACGGCGCCTATGTCTGGCAGATCGAGGATGGCAAGGCCAGGCGGGTCCCGGTGCGCATCATCCAGCGCAACACCGAGACCGTGCTGATCGACGCCGAGATCGACAATGGCGACATGGTGGTCACAGAAGGCACCCAGAGCGTCAGCGAGGGCGGCGCGGTTCGCCTTGCCGGCGAAGAGCAGCGCGCCGCGGACGCCGCCGCAGGCTCATGACCGGAACCATCAACACCGCCAGCGAGACCGGCTTCACCGCCCTGTTCATCCGCAGGCCGGTCATGGCCTTCGTGCTCAACACGCTGATCGCGGTCGCCGGCCTGGCCGCTTTCTACGGCGTCGAGATCCGCGAACTGCCTGATGTCGACCGCGCGGTCGTCACTGTTTCCACCACCTTCGAGGGCGCGGCGGCCGAGACCGTCGACCGCGAACTGACCGACACGATCGAGGGCGCCGTCGCCCGCGTCTCAGGCGTCAAGTCGATCTCGTCGTCTTCCTCGTTCGGCTCGAGCCGCGTCACCATCGAGTTCAACGACGGCGTCGATCTGAATGTCGCCGCCTCGGACGTGCGTGATGCTGTCGGCCGCGTCGCCAACCAGATGCCCGACACCGCCGATCCGCCGCGCATCGTCAAGGCCGACGCCAATTCCGACGCGGTGATGCGACTGGCGGTAACCTCGGACAACATGTCGATCCAGGACATGACCGTGGTGGTCCAGGACCAGATCGAGGACGAGCTTGCCGCCGTGCCCGGCGTTGCAGACGTCCAGGTCTATGGCGACCGCGACAAGATCTTTCGCATCGATGTCGACCAGAACAAGCTGGCCAGCCTCGGCTTCACGGTTGCCGATCTCAGGGCCGCCCTTGCCTCGGTCGCTTTCGATTCCCCTGCCGGTTCGATCACCACGACCAACCAGGACCTGATCGTCCGCACGACTGCCGACGTGACCACGCCGGAAGAGTTCGAAAACATCATTGTCGGCGGCACGACGCGCATCCGCGACGTCGCCACCGTCACGCTCGGTCCCGACGTCGGCCAGACCACGCTGCGCTCGGACGGCAAGACCGGCATCGGCATCGGCATCATCCGCCAGGCGGAATCGAACACGCTGGACATCTCGACCGGTGTCCAGGCCGCCGTCGCCAAGCTGCAGGAAAACCTGCCCAAGGGCATGTCGATCAAGATCACCAGCGACGACGCCGTCTTCGTCAAGGGCGCGGTGCACGAGGTCGAGATCGCACTCGGCCTGTCCGTGACCATGGTGCTGATCGTCATCTATGTGTTTCTCCTCGACTGGCGCGCGACGCTGATCCCCGGCCTGTCGATGCCGGTCGCCATGATCGGCACCATCGCTGCCATCTATCTGGCCGGCTTCTCGGTCAACATCCTGACCCTGCTCGCTCTGGTGCTGGCGACGGGACTGGTCGTCGACGACGCCATCGTCGTGCTCGAAAACATCGTGCGACGACGCAATGAAGGCATGGGGCCCCGCGCCGCCGCCGTGCTTGGCGCGCAGGAAGTGTTTTTCGCCGTCATTGCCACCACCTTGACGCTGGTCGCCGTCTTCGTGCCGATTTCGTTCCTGCCCGGCCAGACCGGCGGCCTGTTCCGCGAATTCGGCTTCGTGCTTGCCATGTCGGTGCTATTGTCCTGCGTTGTGGCGCTGACGCTGTGCCCGATGCTCGCCTCGCGCATGCTGACCAGCGCATCGCTCCACCACGAAGGGGGCCATGGCATCGGCGCCCGCATCGGCGGCGCGCTCAGTACGGCCTACAAGCGCGGCCTACACGCCTGCCTCGACGCGCCATGGATCGTGCTTCTGGTGGCGGTGCTGTTTGCCGGCACCGCCTTCACGCTGTTCGGCACCATCCGCCAGGAGCTGACGCCGACCGAGGACCGCGCCGCCGTGCTTCTGCGCATCAGCGCCCCGCAAGGCGTCAGCCTCGACTATACGACGCAGCAGATGCAGAAGATCGAGAGACTGATCCAGCCGATGCGCGATTCCGGCGAGATCCGCTCGACCTTCGAGAATGCCGGCCAGAACGGCTCCTACAATTCCGGCTTCATGGTGATGACGTTGGCGCCGTGGAACGAGCGCAGCCGCAGCCAGCAGGAGATCATGGCCGAGATCAGCCAGTTGACCAGGCAGGTGCCGAGCGTGCGCATCTTCCCGGTACAGCCCAACAGCCTCGGCATCCGTGGCGCCGGCAACGGCCTGCAGTTCGCGCTGGTCGGCAACGACCGCAAGGCGCTCGGCGACGCAGCCGTGAAGATCATCGCCGAGATGCAGAAGGACGCGCGCTTCCAGACACCGCGCCTGTCGATCGACCCGACGCAACCGCAGCTCGCCGTGGCCATCGACCGCGAGCGCGCCTCCGACCTCGGCATCGACATATCGGGACTGGCCAACACCTTGCAGGCCATGCTCGACGGCAACGATGTCGTCGACGTCTACATCGCCGACCGCAGCTACGGCGTGAAGCTGGTCTCGACTACCAATCCGATCAACGATCCGACCGATCTGGAAAACATCTTCCTGAAAACATCAGACGGACGTTTCGTGCCGATGTCGACCATCGCCACGCTGACCGAACGTGCCGTGCCGCCATCGCTGTCGCGCGAACAGCAGCAGCCGTCGGTGGCGATCACCTCCAACCTCAGTGGCGACTTCGCGCTTGGCGACGCGCTCACCCGCGCCGAGGAGATCGCCACGCCGCTGCTGCCTGCGGGCAGCCGCATCCTGCCGCTGGCCGAGGCGGCGACGCTGGGCGAGACCAACAGCGCCATGGTCACCATTTTCGGCTTCGCGCTGGTCATCATCCTTTTGGTGCTGGCCGCCCAGTTCGAAAGTTTCGTCAGTGCCGTCATCATCATGGCGACGGTGCCGCTCGGACTGGCCTGCGCGATTTTCGCGCTTCTGCTCTCGGGCACCAGTCTCAACGCCTACAGCCAGATCGGCCTGGTGCTTTTGGTTGGCGTCATGGCCAAGAACGGCATCCTGATCGTCGAATTCGCCAACCAGCTGCGCGATCGCGGGCTTGGCGTGCGCGAAGCGATCGAGCAGGCCTCGATCATCCGCGTGCGGCCGGTGATGATGACGATGATCTGCACCGTGCTCGGCGGCTTGCCGCTGGTGCTGGCGAGCGGCGCCGGTGCCGAGGCGCGCGTCGCGCTCGGCTGGGTCATCGTCGGCGGCCTGGGGTTGGCCACCGTCTCGACGCTGTTCCTGACGCCGGTCGCCTATCTCCTGCTTGGCCGCTTCGTCACGCCGAAGACCCATGAGGAAGCGCGACTGAAGCGCGAGTTGGAGGAAGCCGCCTACACCAATGTGGAACCGGCGGAGTAAAGAAATCCAGGGAAAAGTGTGTAGCGGTTTTCCGTTCGGAATTTCGTAAAAAAAAATAGTTCCGCCTATCTCAAGAACCGGCCTTCGATCGACCAGCGCGCGGCGAGGAAATTCAGCACCGCCGCCACCACGACACCGGCGATCTTTGCCGGCCACACTCCGGCGATGCCGGCAAACAGCGCGATGGAGAGGCTGGAGACGCCGAGCGAAATCAGCCCTCCAAGCGAGGCGAAGCGAAGGAATGCGTCACGCAGCCGGATGGCTCGATTGCGCTCGAACGACCAGAAGCCGTTCGCCGCGAAGGAAAAGGTGACGGCGATGAACCAGGCAGCAACGTTGGCCGGCAGCGGCGAAGCACCGAGCTTGAGCAGCAGGAAGAAGCTGGCAAGGTCGATGGCTGTGTTGGCCAGTCCGACAATGGCAAAGCGGACGATCTTGTTGCCGGTCGAACGCGGGGGCCGCTCGGCGTCGTTCATCCCCTGCCATCCATGATTGCGACATTGGCGCGGGCCAGGCTGGCTCCGAACGCGTCCGATGCCAGGGCCGCGAATTCGACCTCGCGCGCACCTTGCATCGTGTCGCGCGCGCGCAGCGTCTCGTCGACATGGCCGGGATGGCACATGAACAGCCCTTGTTCCGGCAACCCTTCGACGGCGGCCTGCAGAACCGCAGTGAACTTTTCGGGCTGCCGCCAGTCATAGATGCCGGCGAGCGGCTGGAAAACGATGAAGCCGGCGCGCTGCATCGAACGGTTGAACCCGGCAGCGAGCGCGGCAATCGCGGCGACCTTCGACCCTGCGGCCAGCGCCGGGCCGCCGCGTAGGGCCGGCCTGTCGGCGCCTTCTGGAAACCGCGCGCGCAGCCATGTGCGCACGACGGGAAGGAAATGCACATGCTGATGCCCGTCGACGAAATCGGGGCGGCGGCCAAGCGCCTCGACGAAGCGGCTGTACTGGGCGTCAAGCTCGGCATGAACATGGCGCTCGCCGATGCGGCCGCGCAAAACAGGCAAGGCCAGTGCGCGGAGCGGTGGCAGCCGGCCTTCCGGCGCCAGGTTCGACCGGCCGGTAATGGCCAACTGGTCGGTCAAGGTGAGATGCAGCCCGACCGCGGCCCGGCCGCACAGCGGTTTTATGCGCGCTGCCTCCGCTTCCCATTCCGGAAACCCGGTCATGCAGCTGGTGCCGGTCAGGCGGCCGCGATCGAGCAGGTCGAGAATCGCGGCGGAAACGCCGGGCGCCAGGCCGTAGTCGTCGGCGATCAGGCGGATGCGCCGCGTCATCTGTTCGAAGTGCCCGGCTCCGGCCGATCGGCGGGGGCCACGCTGCGCACGACGTCGCGCACGAGATAGACCGGGCGATCCTTGCTCTCGCTGAGCGTGACCCAGACGTATTCGCCGATCAGGCCAAGCAAGGTCAGGTTGAGGCCGCCGAGCAGGACGACGGCAACCAGCAGGCTGGGGTAGCCCGGAACGGCAATGCCGTAGAAGATCACCTCGAAGAGCACCTTGGCGCCATAGAGCGCACCGGCCAACGCCGCGAGCAGCCCGCTGAGGCTGATGAGACGCAAGGGAATGACGGAAAAGGAAGTAAAACCTTCGAGCGAGAAGGCGATCAGGTTGAGCCGGCTCCATTTCGACGTGCCGCTGGCGCGGCCTTCCGGCGAATAGGGCAACGCCATCTGGCGAAAGCCGGCCCAGGCAAACAGGCCCTTGTTGAAGCGCCGCTTGTCGCGCAGGCTGGTCAGCGCGCGCGCCACGGCGCCGCGCATGACGCGAAAGTCGCCGGCATTTTCGGGAATATCGAAACGCTGGCTCGAGTTGATCAGGCTGTAGAAAAGCCGTGCAAGCTGGCTGCGCCGCCAGCTCGCCTCGCGGCGGTCGTTCTGCGCATAGACGACGTCGATGTCCGGATGGTCCACCAGCTCGGCGATCAGCTTCAGGCTGATGTCCAGGGAATGCTGGAGGTCGGCGTCCATGATCAGCACCATGTCGCCGCGCGACTGGTCGAGGCCGGCGAGCACCGCGACTTCCTTGCCGAAATTGCGGCTGAGGCGCACGATCTCCCACGACCCCGTCAGCGCTTGCGAAAACCGCACGGCACCATCGTCACGACTGCCGTCATCGACGAGGATCTTGTGTACGGTCATGCCGAAGCGTTGTGCCACGGCCACTTCGAGCTCGCCCAGCAGGCACGCGAAGGCCGATGCCGATGCCGCCTCGTTGAAGAACGGTGCGACAATATCGAGGCTCGGCCGCAACTCAACCATTCGCGACTCCCGCATTCACCACCTTTTCCCGTGCCTTGGCCCAGAACCACCAGATCAGCGAACCGGCGATAAAAGTGACGGCGACCGGCCGGAACCAGGGGAAGAGGAAATCGTGCACATGGCGCTCGACGCCGCTCAACCCGGTCACGAACAGCGTCGTCGACAGCACCGAGGCAAGGACGCCGCCCCGTTCTTCGCGCCACAACAGGGCGATGGCAAGACCGGCTGGTACCGCGATCATGGCAAAGGTGTTTGGCTCGACGCGCGGGTTGAAGACGCACATGTAGAAAGTGGCTGTCAGGAAGATCGCCAGCGCCGCCTTTCCCTGTTCGAGCCTGCGGTCGAACCAGATGACGGCAGAAAGCGTAAACAGGGCCATGACCATGCGCACGATCGTTGCGCCGATTTCCGGTATCGGCAGTCCTATCGTGGTGAACGGTGCCGTGAAATCGGTGGGCACGAAATGGCTGGTGTTGTCGACGGCCATGGAGGTCAGCATCTGGATGAAGACACGATACTGATCGTTGAGATAGCCGGCGGGAGCAAAAGCGTAAGGCAGTGCCAGCACGAACAGCAGCGCCAGCACCAGCACCGGTATCAACCGGAGCCGAAGGGCTCCTACCAACAACAGCATTATGATCGCGGTCGGCTTGGCGATGATGGCAAGCGAAGCCCAGAAGAACGTCTCCGCCCGCCGCCCTTCCAGCGCCGACAGGGTGAGAAGCCAGCAAGCGCCGGTCAAAAGGATCGTCGCCTGGCCGTTGCGGATCGCCCCCACCGCCATCGGCAAAGCGAGGAAAAGACCGAAAGAAAGCAGCCATGTCAGTTCGCCGCCGCCGAGCTTGCGCACCTGCCGCATCGCGGCGTAGGTCAGCACCGCAAAGCCAATGGAATGCCAAACCAAGCCGCCCAGATGCGGACCAAGCTTGACTATTGGAGTGTAGAGCGCGGCAAAGGCCGGCGCGTAGAGATACCCCATCTCGGACTGGGTGTCGTAGAGCGGCAGACCGGCCTGAAGCGCCACGCTGCCGTCGATATAGGCCTGCCATACCGTCCGCGTGTGCGGTGACCACAGGACCAGGGCAAGAACGACCAGGAACGCTCCGATCCACAGGCCAAACCCCAAACGGTCGAAAACCGGCTTGGAAATCGTCATCAAGGCGCTCCACACAATCCCGGAACTGGATCAGTCCAGCCTGTCCCGGCATTCGATGGCGGCGGCATATCACGGACGAAGCGGCGTGGCATAGGGGGCTGACGAACGTCAGGGCCGCACCTCCTTCGCCTCGAATATGCGTTCCCACCTTCATGGCTGCCGTCCGAGGCTGGCGACCTGACTAATCGTCAGTGAATTCGGGCAAACGAAAATAGGGGTTGCGCGGATCAAAGGGATATTTCGGCTCGCCCTTACCAGCAAGAACAGCCCCCGGAATCAGCACGCCTTTCGGCCCGAACTGATAGTCGATGCCGGCACAGAGGTGAGCGAGATCCTGGTAGTTGAAACTGCGCAACGCACTGCCACCTTCAAATGCAGCTGTTTTGAGTTGCTCAGGCATGAGCGGCCCGATCATCCTGTCGCGATAGGCTTTGATCTTGGCCTTGTTGAGTCTGGAGGCCTGACATTCGGCGCCGACGACCCGCGCCAGCATGATGTTCCTGACCGCAGTCCCGGCAGGATCATCCAGCGGGGCCGAATATTTCTTGAGAAAGTAATTCGTACCGGGATCGTTCGTCATCGCCTTGCGCCAAAACGGCGGGAACTTTTCGGCAGCCTGTTCTCACAAGCAGCCCCTTTTTTGCAGTAACTGGACTTCGCTCGCCAGCCATTTTCGTTCAAGGCCGGATGAACACCTTGCCGTTGGGTTTGGCCAGTTCGGCTGGCAGCCGCGCCATTGCTTCGGCAAGCGGCACCACCGCCGTCACGTCGGTCGACCAGCGCCCATCGGAAAAACGCTTCTGCGCTTCCAGGATCGCCGGGCCGCGACGGTCGCGGAACTGGCGCATCCACTCACTCAGCCAAAACCCTTCGATATGCTTGTGCTGGAAGATCAGTTGGCCGGGCTCGCGGATAACGGTGGCTTCGGGATCGAGCCGCCCATAGATGATCCAGCGCGACCGCTTCGGCATGACGTCGAAGATGGCGGAGGCAAGCGGCCCGGTTACCGCGTCAAGGAAGATGCGCGGCTGTTCGGCCTTCATCACCTCGCGCAGCGCCGCCTTGAAATCCGGCGCCCTTTCATTGAGCACGTGCGCCGCGCCAAGCGCATTCAGAGCCGCGATCTGGTCGTCGCGGCGCACGGTGACGATCGGCCGGAAACCCTCTTCGCTGGCCAGGCCGATGATCAGCTTGCAGAGCTGGCTGGCGCCGGCGGTCATGACGAAGGCCTTCTCGCCTTCCTCCTTGACGATGTCGAACATGGCGAGCGCCGTGAGCGGGTTGACGATCATCGCCGCACCGTCCTCGTCGCGAACGGTGTCGAGCAGCGGGATGCAGGCAGCCGCCTCGGCGACGGCATAGTCGGCCCACGAGCCCCAGTTGGTGACGCCGGTGGCAAAAGCCACGCGCTTGCCGATCAGGCTTTTGGGATAGGGCTCGTCCCCGCTGGCAACGACAATGCCGACACCCTCGAAGCCGGCCGGCTGGCCCTTGGCACGCGGCTGGCCGTACTGGCCCTTGACGAAGGCGACATCGGACGGATTGATCGAGGCGAGGCTGACCTTGATCAGCACCTGGCTGGGGCCCGGTGTCGGCACCGCGATGCTGCCCGGCTCGAGATAGGGCTCCATCGCCTCCAGCACACTGCCGCTCCGCGTCCTGGTGTAGCCATCGCCGACAAGCAGCAGCGCCTTCATTTCGGATGGGACGGTCATCGGAACACTCCTCGCTCGAGCCTCGGGTCGCGCCCGCATGACGATGCCGGCGCTCAGACCTTCTCCTGCGTGTATTTCCTCAACTCCGTCCGCGCCACCTGACGGCGATGCACGGCGTCCGGCCCGTCGGCAAGGCGCAAGGTCCGCAGATGCGTCCACGACCGCGCCAGCGGTGTGTCCTGGCTGATGCCTTGCGCGCCGAACATCTGCACCGCCTCGTCGGTGACCTTGAGCGCGACGCGCGGTGCGACCACCTTGATCTGGCTGATCCAGGGAGCAGCGGCCCGCACATCGCCCTGGTCGATCATCCACGCCGCTTTGAGGCAGAGCAGCCGCGCCATCTCGATCTCCATGCGGCATTCGGCGATGATGTCGAAATTGGCGCCGAGCTTTGCCAGCTTCTGGCCGAAGGCCTCGCGGCGCACGGAACGCTGGCACAGCATCTCGAGCGCCATCTCGGCCTGTCCGATGGCGCGCATGCAGTGGTGGATGCGGCCGGGACCGAGCCGCCCTTGCGCGATCTCGAACCCCCTGCCCTCGCCGAGGATCAGGTTCGACGCCGGTACGCGCACATTGTCGAAGCGAAGATGCATGTGGCCATGCGGCGCGTCGTCATCGCCATAGACCTGCATGGCCCGGACCTTGGTCACACCTTTCGTGTCTGATGGCACCAGGATCATCGAATGACGGCGGTGCTGCGGCTCCTCATCGCCATCGGTCCTGACCATGACGATGTAGATGGCGCAGCGCGGATCGCCGGCGCCCGAAGCCCACCATTTCTCGCCATTGAGCACATAGTCGCCGCCGTGGCGTTCACAACGCATGGCAATGTTGGTGGCATCGGATGAAGCGACATCCGGCTCGGTCATCAGATAGGCCGAGCGGATATTGCCGTCGAGCAGCGGTTCCAGCCATGCTTTCTTGTGGTCGGCCGAGCCGTATCGCTCCAGCACCTCCATGTTGCCGGTGTCGGGCGCCGAGCAGTTGAAGGTCTCGGCGCCGAGATGCGCCTTGCCCATCTCTTCGGCCAGATAGGCGTATTCGACGGTGGAAAGGCCATAGCCGCGTTCCGAGCCGGTCAGCCAGAAATTCCACAGGCCGCGCTCTCTTGCGGTCTTCTTCAGCCCTTCGAGGATCTCGCTCTGACGCGCACTGTAGACCCAGCGGCTGCCTGCCTTGCCCACTTCGCTGAGGAATTCATGGTCGAGCGGCATGATCTCGTCGCGCACCATGGCCGCGACGCGCGCGTGGATTGGCTTCAGCCGCTCGGTCATGCCGAGATTCATCTCCGTCATCGGTCGCTAACCCTTCATACACGCCAGGCATTTTGTCAGTGGCAAGGATGACCGTACTTCGGATAGCCTTGTCAACGAACTGTTTGCCCGCACGCCGAGCGCGGAGAATTGTGATGAGCTATCTGGACGAACTGTTTTCGGTGGCCGGCAAGACCGCGCTGGTGACGGGTGCGGCGACCGGCATCGGCCGCATGGCGGCGACCGCGCTTGTCAGGGCCGGCGCCAGCGTGATGATCGCGTCGCGCAAGGGCGAGGATTGTATCAAGGTCGCCGAAGAGTTGAACCAGCTTGGTGCACCGGGCCGGGCCGACGGCTTCGTCGGCGACGTTTCCAGCGAAGCCGGCATCGCCGCACTCGTCGCCGAGGTCAAATCGCGCACCGAACGGCTGAACATTCTGGTCAACAACGCCGGCGTCTCCTGGGGCGCGCCGCTGGAAAGCTTCCCCTATTCGGCATGGGCCAAGGTGTTTGGCGTCAACGTCACCGCGGTTTTCCACCTGACCCGTGAATTGCTGCCGCTGCTCGATGCCGCCGCCAGCGACGCCGATCCGGCCAGGGTGATCAACCTCGGTTCGGTGATGGGCACGCAGCCGCTGGCCGACGACGCCTATTCCTACACCGCCTCGAAGGCTGCGGTTCATCATCTGACGCGCACACTGGCGCTCGAGTTCGCCGCCCGCCGCATCACCGTCAACGCCTTTGCCCCCGGCCCCTTCCAGAGCCGGATGACGGCATTTGCCACCGCCACAGAGGAACAGGCCAGGCACGTCGGCAGCCATGTTCCGATCGGCCGTATCGGCGCACCGGATGACATTGCCGGCGCAACGCTCTATTTGTGCAGCCGTGCAGGCAGCTATGTCACTGGCGCCATCCTGCCGATCGATGGCGGACAGTCGGTGCAGCATGGGTTGACCTTGTTCAAGGAATGACATTTTCCGGCCACAGAAGCCGGGGGTGAACTGGAGGACATGAGCGTGGAACCGATCAGTCTCGATGTGCTTCTGGCCAGTGTCGGCAAGGAGGTCGGCGTGTCGCCGTGGCGGGTGGTCACGCAACGCATGATCGACCAGTTCGCCGACGCCACGGACGACCATCAGTTCATCCACTGCGATCCGGAGCGGGCGATGCGTGAAACGCCGTTCGGCGGCACCATCGCGCACGGCTTCCTGTCGCTGTCGCTGTTGTCGGCGATGACCTTCGAGACCATGCCGCCGCTGGAAAACGGCAAGATGGGCGTCAACCACGGCTTCGATTCGCTGCGCTTCCTGGCGCCGGTGAAAACCGGCGCGCGCATCCGCACCCGTTTCGTGCTGGCCGACGTCAAGGTCAGGCCGTCGGGCTGGGTGCAGACCGCGCATGACGTGACGATCGAGATCGAGGGCTCGAAGAAGCCGGCACTGACCGCGCGCTGGCTGACGCTGACCTTGATCGAACGCCAGCCCGAGACGGCATGAGTGATCCCGTTGTCGACCAGGCAGCGCTTGCGCCTTACCTCGAGGCGAACATACCGGGCTTTTCCGGGCTTGCTGCAGTCGAGAAGTTCAAATCCGGCCAATCGAACCCGACCTACCTTTTGACGGCGGCAAGCGGCCGTTACGTGCTGCGCGCCAAGCCGCCGGGGCAATTGCTGAAATCGGCGCACCAGGTCGACCGCGAATTCAGGGTGATGAGCGCGCTTGCCGGCACCGCCGTGCCTGTGCCTGCCATGCTGCACCTGTCGGCGGAAGGCTCGCCCATCGGCCGCATGTTCTACGTGATGGATTTCCTCGACGGCCGCATTTTCTGGGATCCGGCCCTGCCGGAGGCTGGCGACAATGATGAACGCGCCGCCATCTACGATGCCATGAACGACACCCTCGCCGCCCTGCACGAGGTCGATGTCGAGACTGTGGGGCTCGGCGATTTCGGCCGGCCGGGCAATTATTTCGAGCGCCAACTGGCGCGCTGGACGAGCCAGTACCGTGCCTCGGAAACCGGCACCGTCGCCGACATGGACCGGCTGATTGCCTGGTTGGAAACGCATATGCCCGTAGATGACGGCCGGATCTCACTGGTCCATGGCGACTACCGGCTGGACAATCTGATCTTCGCGCCGGACCGGCCAACGGTTCTGGCAGTGCTCGACTGGGAACTTTCGACATCAGGCCACCCCTTCGCCGATATCGCCTATCAATGCATGCAATGGCGGCTGCCGCACGCTTCCGGCTTTCGCGGCCTGGGCGGTATCGATCGTTCCGCACTCGGCCTGCCTTCCGAAGAGGACTACGTCGCCGCCTACTGCCGGCGGCGCGGGCTCACCGGTATCGGCAACTGGACGTTCTTCCTCGCCTTTTCCTTCTTCCGGCTGGCTGCAATCTGCCAAGGCGTCTTCAAACGGGCGCTGGACGGCAATGCCTCCAATCCCGAGAAGGCGAAAACCTATGGCGAGGCGGTGAAGCTGCTTTCGTGTCTTGCCGCAGAACTGATCGACAGGGAGGCGTGATGGGCCATTTCGAGAGAGGAACGGTGCTGATCACGGGGCTGCCAAATTACGACAAGCGTCGGCACGATCCGAAGCATACCGTTTGGGAACTTCCCGTGCCCTTGTCCGTTTCCGTACAGCGTATATAATTTAGCCAGTCACCAACCCAACCGAAGGCACCAGATCTTGCCGCAGAGCGTCCAGACACGCCGCGAGAAACAAAAAGCAGAACTGCGCTCCGAATTGCTCGAGGCCGCGCATAAGCTTGTCCAGGAAGAGGGCTATGAGGGCCTGACCATCCGCAAGCTGGCCAAGCGGGTCGGCTACGCCCCGATGTCCGTTTATTCCTACTTCGCCGACAAGCAGGACATCCTGTTCGCTCTGGCCGAGGACGCATTCGAGACGCTCGCTCGCCGCATCGAGGAGCATCCGTCCGATGATCCGATCGCAGCCTTGCAGGCGGTGATGACGGAATATGCCGCCTTCGGGCTCGGCAATCCCAACGAATACCGCACCGTATTCATGACCGAAAAGACCAAGCTGCCGGAAGGCAGGAGCTACGACGACATGGAAGAGAGCAACCCGGCGATGAAGGCGCTGATCAGCCGGGTCGAGGCCTGCGTTGCCGCCGGAAAATTGCAGGGCGATCCGCGCGCCATCGCCACCATGCTGTGGGCGGTCGGCCACGGCACGATCTCGCTGCTCATCACCTTTCCATTCTACCCCTTCGGCGACCCGCAGGCCTTCGTGAAGCGGATGTGCGATTTCACGCTCGCCACGCTCAGCACGCAAAACGTCCCGCCGTTGACCGAGACACCGGTCAACTGCTGAACGCCGTTTCCTTTCATTTCCATATTTTCTCTCTGCCCAGCCAAACCCTGGGGGGATTTCTTGGTTAACGAAAAATTTATCGTACGCGTACGGTTTTCCCTTGAATTCCCAATCGACGGTGTATACGTACAGCCTATCGTACATGTACGAGAAAAATTCACCCGTCGGTACGAATTGAATTCGACCCGGAAACCGGAGACTGACAATGAAAAAGACACTCCTCACCCTCGCCGCCGTGCTGGCACTTTCGGGCTCGGCTTTCGCCGCCAACACCACCCATCCGGTCAAGCATGCGCCGGTGGCGGCCTGCGTTGACACCAAGACCAATCTGAAGCTCGATTGCGCTTCGACCGGTTCGGTCGAGAAGAAGGGTGCCACGGAAAACACCGCTGAAGGCAAGGGCCCGCGGCTCGGCATCAGCATCAATCCGTGGATTGTGCCGAGCGCATTCTGATATCAGCAAAGATCACGTCTGGCCGGCACAAGCCGGCCAGCTTCAAGCGACCGAAATCGGCAGCTTCGCCGCTGAACTCTCAAAGGCTGCGTCGATCAGCTTCTGCATGTCGGCGGCGCGCCGGAACGACGGATCGCCATTCCGGCCTGCATCCAGCGCATCGGCAAAGCGTCGCGCATTGCGCTTGACACTGGGCAGATCCAAAGTCCGCCAGCGCTGAAGATCGACATCCCCGCCGAGGCAGGCCGACAGGCTCGATGCCTTGCCGTCGGTCTCGACCTTGATGGCGCCCTGGGTGCCGTGCAGGGCCAGCGACAGATCGTTGGCGTGGCCGGTCATATAGCGGCTCGCCACGATCGTGGCGAGCGCGCCGCAATCGAGCCGCGCCGTCATTGCCACGCTGTCATTGGCGTCCAGCACATAGTCGCCGATGCGCTCGCCCTCGGCCTTCGGAAACGTCACCAGATCGGCATGCAGGCTGACGATATCCTGGCCGGCGCCATAGGTGGCGAAATCCAGGATATGGATGCCGACATCGCCCAGCACGCCGGTCGAACCGTGCCGGCTGGACAAGCGCCACAGCCATTTGTCCTCGACCCGCCAGTCACCCCATGATTTGCTGACCAGCCAGCTTTGCCGGTAGCTCGCCTCGACATGGCGCAATGCGCCGATCTCGCCGGCCTGAACCATGCGCCGCGCCTTGTGGATCGCCGGTGAGTTGCGATAGGTGAGGTTGACCATGTTGATCACCCCGGCAGCCTCGGCCGCTTGCGTCATATCAAACGCGTCGGCGTAGTTCGGCGCCAGCGGCTTTTCGCAAAACACATGTTTTCCCACGCCGAGCAGCGCCAGCGTCGTCGCCCTATGCGCACCATCCGGCGTCGCGTTGATGGCGGCATCGAACTGGCCCCAGGCGATCGCCGCCTCCAGGCTCTCGAAAGAATCGCCGATCTTACTGGCCGCGGCGAACGCCGCAGCGCGACCGGGCACCTGGTCGACACAGGCGACGATGCTGCAGCCGGGAATCCCGGCAAACTCCTCGACATGATGCCCGGCGATACCGCCGGTGCCGAGCAGAAGAATTCGATGCATTAGCCCCAAGCCCCCAAAATCAACTCACGCCTTGGGCAACTCAGGCCCCGATCAGCTCAGGCCGCCCCAATCAGCTCAGGCCTTTGTCGCCATCGGCATGCAGGCGCAGCCCCTTCTGCACGATCTTCTCCTTGGCCGCATCCGTCGGCACGTTCGGCGCATTGGTGATGCCGGACCAGGCCGGCGCCGGGTTGTGCGCCCAATGGACTGCGTTTCGCAGCACCTGCTGCACGCCCTCATTGTGATAGATCGGATAGGTTTCGTGGCCTGGCGAGAAGTAGAAGATCCGTCCCGCGCCGCGCTGGTAGGTCAGCCCGGACCGGAACACCTCGCCGCCCTCGTACCAGGAGACGAACACCGTCTCCAGCGGCTCCGGCACCGCGAACGGCTCGCCATACATTTCGGTCTCGCCGATCTCCACGCACTCGCCAATGCCTTGCGCGATCGGGTGGCCGCGATTGATCGCCCAGACGCGCTCGCGCTCGCCCGCCTCGCGCCATTTCAGCGAACAGGGCGTGCCCATCAGCCGCTTGAAGATCTTCGAGTAGTGGCCGGAATGGAGCACGATCAGGCCCATCCCTTCCCAGACCCGCTTCTGCACCCGCTCGACGATCTCGTCCTTGACCTCGCCATGCGCCGCGTGGCCCCACCACAAGAGCACGTCGGTGGCCGCCAGGCGCTTTTCGCTCAGGCCGTGCTCGGGCTCCTGCAAGGTGGCGGTGGCCGCCTCGATGCCCTTGTCCTGATTGAGCGCGGCGGCGATGGTGCCGTGCATCCCCAAGGGATAGAGTTCGCGCACGGCTTCATTGGTCTGCTCGTGGACATTCTCGCCCCAAACGATCGCTTTTGTCGGCATTTTCATCTCCCAAAGCGCTTTAAATAGCATGTCCAAGGGGATTGAGAAGGTCCCGATGCCGCCTGGCCTGATGAAAACTACGTCTTGCGCTTGCGCCCCGGAACGGTCTTGGCCTTGCCCGGTTTCGCCGGTGCGCCGGGGATGGCGGTTCCGGTAATGGATACCGGATCGCTGGCCGGGAACGTGTCTTCGAGGCCTTCCTCGAGTTCCTCTTCGGCGCTCGGGGCTTCACGTCGCTCATGTTCGAGCGAGCGGACGGCCGATGTCTTTTTGACCGGCGACTTCGGCGCGGAATTCGACGGCATCGGCATTCTCCCTCGGCGTGCGGATGCAGAACGAGCGCGCCCTGCAAAACGTTCCGAGTTCAGACCGCCGCGTCCCGCGATCCCTCGGACAGGAAAGTAAAGACATAGTCCGAGAAGGAACGCCAGCATTCAACCCGGAAGGCGTCCGCGGCTGTGCGCAACAGCACGATCTCGGTCTTGCCCAGGATGGTGCGCGACGCCGCTCCAACCGGGAACGCGTCGAGCGACAGGTCTTGCGGGCAGCCCGCATTGATCGTCGCCGCTGCCCCCGCGCCCGTCACTGATATCGCGATGTTGCGATGCGAGATGCCGACCGCCGAGTGCAAAGCGGCAACCCCGGCGCAATCGGCCAGCGGATCGTTGCCGGCTTCATCGATGACAAGCCATTCGTCGGGGCCGAGCCACAAGGCGGTGCGCCCGCCCTTCGAGGCGGATGTCTTCGGCTTTTTCGGCAAGGTCACGCCGAGCGCCTTCGAAAGCGCTGCGGCCGAAGCCTCTGGCGCCCGCAATGAAACGCGCTCCACCGGCGGCAGCACCTCGACCTTGACGGCGGCGGCAGTGGTGCTGCGACCGGCCAGCGCCGGACGGCGTTCTACCGAAGACGATGCAGCTGGCGTCGTCTTTCTTGCAGCGGCCTTAGCCATTGAGGCGCCCTCCCGTTTCGTCGAAGAACACCATGCCGGTAACCTCCACTTCGATCACCCCGTTCGGCATCGGCACGTAGAGTGTCTCGCCGATGCGGTCGCGACCGCCGGCGACCAGCGCCAGCGCGATCGAGCGGCCGCAATTTTCCGACCAGTAGCTCGAAGTGACATGGCCGATCATCTTCATCGGGATCGCCTGCTTCGGATCCTCGACGATCTGCGCGCCTTCTTCGAGCACCACCTTGGGATCTTTGGTCTTGAGGCCCACCAGCTGCTTGCGGCCCTTGGCGACAAGGTCTGGCCGCGCCATGCCCCTGATACCGACGAAGTCGGTCTTCTTCTTGCCGACCGCCCAGTCGAGACCGGCATCGTTCGGCGTCACCGTGCCGTCGGTGTCCTGGCCGACGATGATGTAGCCCTTTTCAGCGCGCAGCACGTGCATGGCCTCGGTGCCGTAGGCGGCGGCGCCATGCTTCTGGCCTTCGGCCCACAGCGCTTCCCAGACCGCCTGGCCATAATCGGCCGGCACATTGACCTCGAAGCCGCGCTCGCCTGTGAACGACATGCGGAACAGCCGCGTCGGCACGCCGCAGATCTTGCCTTCGCGCACCGACATGTGCGGCAGCGCCTCGTCCGACATGTCGATGCCTTCGACCAGCGGCGCGATGATGTCGCGCGACTTGGGTCCCTGTACAGCGATGACCGCCCACTGCTCGGTGATCGAGGTCAGCCAGACATTGAGATGCGGGAACTCGGTCTGGAGATAATCCTCCATATGGTTCATGACGCGCGGCGCACCGCCGGTCGTCGTCGTCACATGGAAACGGTCGGGCGCCAGCCTGCCGACGACACCGTCATCATAGATGAACCCGTCCTCGCGCAGCATGATGCCGTAGCGGCAGCGGCCGGGCTCCAGCTTCTCCCAAGGGTTGGTGTAGAGCAGCTCCATGAATTTGGCCGCATCCGGCCCGACCACTTCGATCTTGCCCAGTGTCGAGGCATCGAACAGGCCGGCCGTCTTGCGCACGGCGACGCATTCGCGGTCGACCGCGGCATGCATGTCCTCGCCCGCCTTGGGGAAATACCAGGCGCGCTTCCACTGGCCGACATCCTCGAACACCGCGCCTTGCGCCTCGGCCCAGGGATGAATCGCCGTTTTACGCGTGGGGTCGAACAGCGGCCCGCGCGCATGGCTGACGATGGCGCCGAAGGTCACCGGCGTATAGGGCGCCCGGAACGTGGTCAGGCCGACCTCCGGGATCGGCTTTCCCAGCATCTCGGCGGCAATCGCCAGGCCGTGCATGTTGGAGGTCTTGCCCTGATCGGTGGCCATGCCGTTGGTGGTGAAACGCTTGACGTGCTCGATCGAGCGCATGCCTTCGTGCACCGCCTGGCGGATATCCTTGGCGGTGACGTCGTTCTGGAAGTCGACAAACGCCTTCACCGTCGTGTCCGGCCCGGCGCCAGGAGCCGCACCCAGCATGCCGCGCGACCAGCTCTCGGAGGCGTCGACCTTCGGCTTCGTACCCTTGGCGGTTTTCGCGCCCGCATCCCTGGCCGCTTTGGCGCCCGCGGCATAGGCCTCGTCGACCGTCGCCGATAGGCCGTCGGTACCATTGCAGGCGCCGACAGAGACGCAATCCTGCGCATAGGTGCCCGGCACGAAGCGCTTGGTCTCGTCGTTGAAGGCGACCTTGCCGCGCGACTGCGAGAACAGATGCACCGACGGCGTCCAGCCGGCCGACATCAGGATCGCGTCGACTGGAATGGTGCGTTCGCCGCCGCCATTCTTCGGCTGCACCGTCATCGAGGAAACGCGCAGCTTGCCGCCGGCGCGGATCACCGCGCGGCCGAAATTGACCTCGATGCCGAGCGCCCTCGCCTCGTCGATCACCGGTCCGGTCGGATTGTCGCGCAGATCGACGATCGCCGCCACGTTGACGCCGGCCTTCTTCAGGTCGATCGCCGCCGCATAGGCAGAGTCATTGGCGGTGTAGACGCCGACATTCCTGCCGACCGCGACGCCATAGTGGTTGAGATAGGTGCGCGCCGCGCCCGCCAGCATGATGCCCGGCCGGTCGTTGTCGGCAAACACCATGTGGCGCTCGATGGCGCCCGAGGCCAGCACCACGCGCTTGGCCCTGACCTGCCACAGCCGCTCGCGCGCCAGATCGTGGCCGGGAGCCTTCAGATGATCGCTGACACGCTCGACCAGGCCGACGAAATTCTGCGCGTAATAACCGAACGCCGTCGTGCGCGGGAGCACGCGGACATTGTCCATCGCAGTGAGTTTCGCCACCGCAGCTTGCGCCCAGGCAAAACCGTCCTGGCCGTCGATTTTCGCGCCGCTCTCGAAACGCAGGCTGCCGCCGAACTCGGCCTGCTCGTCGGCGAGGATGACGCGCACGCCGGTCTCCGCCGCTGCCAATGCCGCAGCGATGCCCGCCGCACCGCCGCCCAGCACCAGCACGTCGCAATGCGCGTAGCGTGACGAATAATGGTCGGGATCGGGCTGGTCCGGGGAAACGCCAAGCCCGGCCGCGGCGCGGATCTTTGGCTCGTACAGGCTCTTCCATGCCGCCTTCGGCCACATGAAGGTCTTGTAGTAGAAGCCGGCCGAAAACATCGGCGACGCGATGTCGTTGACCGCACCGACGTCGAAGGACAGCGACGGCCAGCGGTTCTGCGACTGCGCCTCGAGCCCGTCATAAAGCTCCTGCACAGTCGCGCGCACGTTCGGCGTCTTGCGTGCCGCGTCGCGCCTGATTTCGACCAGCGCGTTCGGCTCCTCGGCGCCCGCCGACAGGATGCCGCGCGGACGGTGGTACTTGAACGAACGGCCGACCAGATGGACGCCATTGGCGAGCAGCGCCGAGGCCAGCGTGTCGCCCTCGATGCCGGCATAGGACTGGCCATCGAAGCTGAAACGCGCGGTCTTGGCTTGGCTGAAGCGGCCGGCGCCGGAAATGCGGTGAGACGCGCCGCTCATTTGCCAACTCCTGGCAGCTTGGAGGGTTTGGGTTCGCCGGCCTTGTAGGTCATGACGAACCTGTCGGTGACGGTGTCGCGCACGGCGTTGAAGAAACGCGCGCAGCCATGCATGTGCCGCCACCGCTCATAGATGATGCCCTTGGGGTTGGAGCGGATGAAGAAGAACTTTTCGAAATCGTCGTCGCTCTCGCCGGCCATATTGGCCGAGCGCGCGATATGCGCCTCGCCGGCGTTGCGGAACTCGAGTTCCGGACGCTCTTCCTCGCAATAGGGGCAGCGGATGAGAAGCATTTGTTCGTTCCTACAATTCGCCGTGGCCGACGCGGGCGCCCGCCGGTTGATCGCAAAGCTTCTGTCCCAGGGTCGCGAACGGCGCGACGAGCCGGATGCGTTCCTCCACGCTTGCAGCGGGACGAAACAGATCGCGCGACGCCATGTTGCCGAGAGTGAGTTGCATCGGATCGGTGGTGACGATGACTTGACGCGGCTGGAATGTCTCGTCTTCGTCAAGCCCTTCGGGACGTCCCTCGAAGAACATCACCACCCGCTGGCCGCCGCTCCAGACGCAGGCCAGCGTGCCGTCGTCGACCGAAAACGGCCAGACGGTCTCGTTGCCGGTGCGGCTGATCGGTTGCGTGCGCACTTCGTCAGCCGACGGAAAATGGAACATGCCCCGTTCCCCCGCCAGCACGTGTTCCCCCGCCAGAATCAGCGGCATCGCGACAGCCATCCCAGCCATCATCAGTGCGCCACCGCCGCCGCCGCCGCCTCGTCGATGAGCCGGCCGGTGCGGAAGCGCTCGATGGTGAAGGGCGCATTGATCGGATGCGGATCGTCTTTGGCGATGGTGTGGGCAAAGACATGGCCCGAGCCCGGCGTCGCCTTGAAGCCGCCCGTGCCCCAGCCACAATTGACATAAAGCCCGGGCACCGGCGTCTTGGCCAGGATCGGCGAGCGGTCGGGCGTGACGTCGACGATGCCGCCCCACGAGCGCAGCATCTTCATGCGCGTGAAGATCGGGAACATCTCGCAGATGGCGTCCAGCGTGTGCTGCAATATGTGCAGGCCGCCGGTCTGCGAATAGGAGACATACTGGTCGGTGCCGGCGCCGATCACCAGCTCGCCCTTGTCGGACTGCGAGATATAGGCGTGCACCGTGTTCGACATGACCACGCAGGGCACCACCGGCTTGACCGGTTCCGACACCAGCGCCTGCAATGGATAACTCTCCAGCGGCATGCGCACGCCGGCCATGTTCATGATCACTGAGGAATGGCCGGCGGCAACGACGCCGACCTTCTTGGCACCGATGAAGCCGCGCGTCGTGTCGACGCCCAAAACCGCGCCATTGGCCGCCCGCTTGACCCCGGTGACCTCGCAATTCTGAATGATATGGACGCCGCGCGCCGAGGCGCCGCGCGCATAGCCCCAGGCAACCGCATCGTGGCGCGCCGTGCCGCCGCGCCGCTGCAGCGCCGCACCGACCACCGGATAGCGCGCATCCCTGGAGGTGTTGAGCGGCGGGCAGAATTCCTTCGCCTGCTCCGGCGTCAGCCACTCATTGTCGATACCGTTCAGCCGGTTGGCGTGCACGTGGCGCTTCAGCACCTGCACGTCGTGCACATTGTGCGCGAGCATCATGACGCCGCGCGCCGAATACATGACGTTGTAGTTGAGCTCCTGGCTCAGCCCATCCCACAGCTTCAGTGCATGGTCGTAGATGCCGGCGCTCTCGTCATAGAGATAGTTGGAGCGGATGATGGTGGTGTTGCGGCCTGTGTTGCCGCCGCCGAGCCAGCCCTTTTCCAGCACCGCGACATTGGTGATGCCGTGAACCGTGGCGAGGTAATAGGCGGTGGCCAGGCCATGGCCGCCGGCGCCGACGATGATGACGTCGTATTCTTTCCTGGGCTCAGGCGAGGACCACTGTTCTTCCCAGCCCTTGTGACCGCGCATGGCTTCACGGGCGATGGCGAATACCGAATATTTCTTCAACGTCCCAACCTCGCCCCAAAAAGGCTTCGCGAATGGCGGCCGGCGTTCATTCGGTCCCGGCGCGCGAGGTGTATCACTAGCGAAACAGCGCTTCCACCCTTGCGCTGTTTGCGACGGCGCTTGCCGTTTTGCGCCGTGGTGAAAAAGACGCATCCGGCGCGTCGGCGCTTTCCAGCATCTTGGCGAGTATCGGGTGGCTCGCTTTGCCTCGATCTGCGACCAAGCATCCCAACTGCCGGTCAAGCCGGCGCGAAGAAAAGGATGCAAAAATGTTCGCACTCGCCAACAAGGTCGCCATCGTCACCGGCGCCAGTTCCGGCATCGGCCGCGCCACGGCAAAACTCTTTGCCGAGGAAGGCGCCAAGGTCATCGTCGCCGCCCGCCGCCAGGCCGAGCTCGACGCGCTTGTCGCCGAAATCGCGGATGCCGATGGCATCGCCATCGCGCTTGCCGGCGATGTCCGCGACGAAGCCTACGCAAAGGCCCTTGTCGATCTGGCGGCCGAAAAGTTCGGTGGGCTCGACATCGCCTTCAACAATGCCGGCGCTGTCGGCCTGATGGGACCGATAGCCGAATTGCCGCTGGAAGGCTGGCGCGAGACGCTCGACACCAATCTCACCAGCGCGTTTCTCGGCGCCAAATACCAGGTGCCGGCAATGGTCGAGCGTGGCGGTGGTTCGCTGATCTTCACCTCCACCTTCGTCGGCCACACAGTCGGCATGCCAGGCATGACCAGTTATGCCGCAAGCAAGGCCGGCCTGATCGGACTGACACAGGTGCTTGCCGCCGAATACGGCCCGAAAGGCGTGCGGGTCAACGCGCTGCTGCCCGGCGGCACAGACACGCCGGCGGCAACCTTCAAGACCCCGGAATCACGGGCCTTCGTCGAAGGCCTGCATGCTTTGAAGCGTGTCGCTATGCCGGAGGAGATTGCCCGTTCGGCGCTCTATCTCGCCTCCGATGCCTCGAGCTTTACCACCGGAGCCGCTCTGTTTGCCGATGGCGGCGTGTCGATCAATCGGACGTGAAGACTTTTCGCGTCCGGAATGCATGCTCATAGCCGCCAGGCAGACGGCCGGTCTTGATTTTTCGCCGCGATTTGGCGATGCCGTTTCTGTCCAAAAGCGGGGTCTGGAACCATGTTGCTGATCAGAACCTATGTGACTGCGAGTGCGATCGAAGGCGTCGGCGTGTTCGCTGCGGAGCCGATCAGGAAAGGGGCTTCGATCTGGCGGCTCGATCCGGATTTCGACCGACTGGTCCCCATGGACAAATACGAAGCGGCCCCCCCGCATCTCAGGGAACTGCTCGACCGCTATGCCTATCCCAGCCCCGACCGGCCAGGTTTCATGGTCTATGAAGTCGACAATGGCCGCTTCATGAACCATTCCAGCAATCCGAATACGGATTTTTCGCAATATGGCGGGGCCACCGCGACCCGCGACATCGCCGTGGGCGAGGAGATCACCTGCGACTACGGCGAGTTCTTCGAGGATTTCGAGCTGCTGCACCTCGCGACGGCCTAGTCGGCTCCTTATCTCAAGGCAAACAGACTGCGGCTGACACCGCAAATTCATTTCCGCTGTGGACAGCGCGGCATGATTCTGCTATCAGCCGCCACAATTCGTGGTGTAAACCGCCGCGGAGGCTAGCGGCTATGATCGCTTGCCTGTTGATATCAAACCCGAAAGACAGGATTGCCCGTGCAGGTACTCGTCCGCGACAATAACGTTGATCAGGCGCTTCGCGCTCTCAAGAAGAAGATGCAGCGCGAAGGCATTTTCCGCGAAATGAAGATGCGCGGTCACTACGAGAAGCCGTCCGAGAAGCGCGCCCGCGAAAAGGCTGAAGCCGTTCGCCGCGCCCGCAAGCTGGCCCGCAAGCGCGCCCAGCGCGAAGGCCTGCTGCCGATGACGCCGCGCCCTGTTGCTGCCGGCGCCGCTGGTGGTGCAGCTGGCGCTCCGCGTCCGCCGCGGTTCTAACGCCAATTTTTCGTCCTTTTCGAAGGATATCAGAGGTGGCGCGATGTGGAATCGCCGCCACCTTTTTGTTTTGATGTGACCGGTCCGGAGGGGGAGCCGGATCTGAACGACGCGGCTTGAAGTGAGGACAGGGCAGACATGAACGCAACGAGCGTGGAGCGCGGGACCGCATTGCGTGGTTTCGCCCTGACAGCGGCCCTGCTCTCCGGACTGGCGCTTGCCGGCTGCCAAACGGCGGGCCCGACCGGTGAATTCAACAACATCGACAAGGCGCAAGGCTCGAGCGAGAACATTTCCTCGCTCTCGGCGGTCATCCAGCGCAATCCCCAGGATCCCGAAGGCTACAATGTGCGCGGCTCGGCCTATGGCCGTGGCGGTCAGTACCAGGCGGCGCTCAAGGATTTCAATCAAGCCATCCAGCTCAATCCGAATTTCTTCCAGGCCTATTCGAATCGTGCGCTCATCCAGCGCTTCCTCGGCAACCAGGAAGCCGCACTCGCGGACTACAACCGTTCGATCCAGATCAACTCGAACTATGACGCCGCCTATATCGGCCGCGGCAATCTCTACCGCAAGGCGGGTCGCACCCAGGACGCCTTCAACGACTTTCAGAAGGCGATCCAGCTCGATACGACCGACGCGCGCGCCTACCACAATCGAGGCCTGATCTATCAGAGCCAGGGCCAGCACAAATTCGCCATCGAGGATTTCTCGACCGCCATCTCGCTGGCGCCGGACGCCGCCGAGCCCTACAACGGCCGCGGCCTCTCCTATCTGGCGACCAATGACGAGGACAACGCCTTCTCCGATTTCAACATGGCGATCAAGCTCGACGGCAAGAACGCCGAGGCCTGGGCCAACCAGGCGCTGATCTACGAGCGGCGCGGTGACAAGGCGAAAGCCGCGAAATCCTATAAGGAAGCCGTTCGCCTCGACCCGACCTACCAGCCGGCCAAGGATGGCCTCGCCCGCGTCAGCTGATCTCGGTTTCGGCAAACGCTTCCCATACAAATCCGCGTGACATCCAAATGCCGCGGGATCCTTGGCGTGTCCGAAAAGACGCACTTCGCAACCGCGCATTAACCCCGGCAGGAGGCTTTCGGCCCCTGCCTTGATCGCGCCAAGTTTTCAGCGGAACGGTCTGGCCTCCCAAGCCGTTATCGAAAAGCAATTTGCGAAAGGACCCTCCCATGATCAAGAAACTCGGCTGCGCCGCTGCCCTCGCCACGACGATGTTCGCGGTGGCTCCAGCCAGCGCCGGCAAGCTGCAACTCGGCACGCTCGATTGCACCATCGACGGCGGCACCGCTTATATCGTCGCTTCCAACAAGGGCGTCTCCTGTGTCTTCCGGCCTCATCATCACGGGCCGTCCGAGGTTTACACAGGCGTCATCTCCAAGATCGGCCTCGATGTCGGCCAGACGCATCAGGGCCAGCTCGTTTGGGCCGTGCTGGCTGCGACCCGGGACCGTGACGGAGGCGATCTCGCCGGCAGCTATTACGGCCTCAACGCCGAGGCGAGCGTGGTGACCGGCGGCGGCGCCAATCTGCTGGTTGGCGGCTTGGACAGCGCCTTCATGCTGGAGCCGCTCAGCGTCCAGGCGCAGACCGGCGTCAACCTTGCCGTGGCCGTGACCTCGCTCCAGCTGATCCATTCATTCAAGTGATCGCATGGAGCCGTGCGCTCCATGACCCCTCACCCCGCGGCGCGGAACCAGATAGGATGGTTCCGCGCCGTTGATTTTTGAGGGGACCATCATGCTGAAGACAGCCATTGCTGCTGCCATATTCGCTACCGTGTTTGTCGGAGCAGCGCAGGCGCAGGACCGAGGCATAGAGCTCGGTACGCTTGACTGTGCCATTGGCGGCGGCACCGGCTTCATCTTCGGCTCGAGCAAGGATCTGAGCTGCACCTTCAACCCCGCCGACAAGAGCTTCGCGCCGGAAGCCTATTTCGGCGCCGTCAACAAATACGGCCTAGACATCGGCACGACGAAGCAGACGGTCATGCAGTGGATCGTGCTGACGCCGCTGAAGAACATCTACGCGCCGGGTGCGCTGGCCGGCGACTACATCGGCGCCAGCGCCGAGGTGACGGCCGCCGTCGGCGCCGGCGCCAATCTCCTGGTCGGCGGCTCCGCTCAGGCCTTCACCTTGCAGCCGCTCAGCTTGCAGACGCAGACCGGCATGAACCTCGCGATCGGCGTCAGCCAGTTCCAGCTGCGCAGCACCGAGAACTGATCGCGCAACGAACCCGCCAATCGGAAAGGCTGCCGCGCGAACGGTCCTCAAAAAACCGCTTGAGCTCAACCCCGGTTGAGGTTTTACAAGCCTGCCCCGAACGCAACAACGCCTCGATGCGGCGCCCGATCCGGCGCTGTCGAACCGCATGGTCCTGCCGGAAAGCCGCACTGGCTTCTGGCGTCCTGCGCTGGCGTCGAGATATGCAAGACAGGGGTGGAAATGACCGGGATCAGCACAAACAAGGTCGACTGGCGCGGATTATGGGCAAGCGGCGACCTGGCGCGCTTCTGCTTCATCAGCCTCGGCATCCTGTTGCACGCCACCAACGAGACGATGGTGGCAACGGTGATGCCGGCCATGGTCGGCGAACTGGCGGGCGTGCAGCTCGTCGGCTGGTCGCTGGCGATCTACGAACTCGGTGCCATCGTTGCCGGCGCGGCCGCCGGACGGCTGGTGAGTTATGTCCCCTTGCGCACCAACATGGTGGTCGCAGCCCTGCTCTACGCAGCAGGCGCCCTGATCTGCGCCACCTCGCCTTCCATGCAACTGTTCCTCGCCGGCCGCCTGATCGAAGGACTTGGCGGCGGTGCGCTGGTGTCGCTGGCCTTCGTCTCGGTCGAACGACTGTTCTCGCGCGCCATCTGGCCGCAGCTTTTCGGCATCATGTCGGCGATCTGGGGCGTCGCCGCCTTCAGCGGACCATTGCTCGGCGCGATCATGACCGAGCTTTTGTCATGGCGCTGGGCCTTCGGCATCTTCACCCTCGGCGGCGCAGCCATGGCGCTGGCAAGTTTCATCGTGCTCGACACGCCGGAGGCGACGAGGCCGAAGGCGAGCGCAGGCGGGGCGCCGCCCTTCCCGTTCGCGGCCCTTGCCTGCCTTGCCGTTGCCGTGGTGCTGATCGCCTCGGCCGGCGTCGACATCGCCTTGCTGCGCTCTTCGCTGCTGATGGCCTTCGGCCTCATCGGCCTGCTGCTGTTCTTCACCATCGACGCGCTGAAGCCGCTTTCGCGGCTGTTCCCGGCGCGGCTGTTCTCATGGCGCACGCCGGTCGGCGCCGGCATGACCATGGTTGCCGCCTTTTCGGTGGCCACCTGTTCCTTCGGCGTCTACGGGCCGCTGCTGCTGACCAGCCTTCACGACATTCCGCTGCTGACCACCGGCTACATCATCGCCGCCGAATCGATCGCCTGGTCGATCCTGTCGATCCTGGTCGCCAACGCGCCGCCGCGGCGCGAGCGGCTGATTATCATCGGCGGCGCGGTGATGATCGCGGCCGGCATCGCCGGCTTTGCCTACACGATACCCCTGGGTTCCATCCCGCTCATCCTGATCTGCGCCCTCTTGCAAGGCGGCGGCTTCGGCATCGCCTGGCCGTTCCTGACACGCGTCATCGTCGCCTCCGCCCCGAAGAGCGAGCAGACCATCGCCTCGGCGGCGGTGCCGACCATGCAGCGCATCGGCTACGCCGTGGGTGCAGCCCTTGCCGGCATCGTCGCCAATGCCAGCGGCTTTTCGCAAGGTTTGAACCACGACGCGGCGGCGAATGTCGCGTCCTGGCTGTTTCTTGCCTTCGTCCCGCTCGGCATTGTCGGCTGTCTCGCGGCCTTGCGGATTTCCAGGCCGCTTGGCCAGCAGCTGGAAGCTACTGGCTAGAAGCGCCCAACCCGCTCATTCGACCTCGCGCAGGCGGTAGCCGACGCCGGTCTCGGTGGTGATGTAGCGCGGCTGGTCGGGGCTCTTCTCGATCTTCTGCCTGAGCTGCCGCACATAGACCCTGAGATACTGCACGTCGGTCGAGTCGCCCCAGACCTGCTTCAACAGGAAATGGTGGGTCAGCACCTTGCCGGCGTGCTGCACCAGCATGCGCAGGATGTCGTATTCCTTCGGCGACAGCTTTACCTCCTTGCCCTCGACCTTGACGATGCGCTTGACCAGATCGACGCTGAGATCGCCGGTCTGGAAAATCGGCTTCTCTCCCTGCTGCTGGAACTTGTGGCGGAGCGCCACGCGGATGCGTGCGACCAGTTCGTTCATGCCGAAGGGTTTGGTGACATAGTCGTCCGCGCCGAGCTCCAGGGCCTGGACGATACCGGCCTCGTCGGTCCGGCTGGACAGGATGACCACCGGAATGTCGAGGCCGTCGTCGCGCCATTTGCGCAGCAACTCATGGCCACTCATGCCGGGCAGGCCAAGGTCGAGCAAGACGAGGTCCGGCTTCTCCGCCTCCATCAGCTCGATGGCCGCCCTGGCATTCGGCGCCTCGCTGATCGCGTAGCCCTGGCTGCCGAGGCCGACGCGCAGCAGCTTGCGGATCGGCGGCTCGTCATCGACGACCAGTATCCTGACGTTCGAGTTTGTCATGCCAGGTCACCCACATCGTCGGTATTCGAAGCGTCGAAATTGGGCGGATTTGCCGGCTTGGGCATTTTGATGGTGAAGACCGCGCCCGAACCGTCGGTCCGGTTTGCCGCCGTGATCGTGCCACCCATCGCCTCTATGAAGCCGCGGCAGATCGACAGGCCGAGCCCGGTGCCGGCGCGGATCTGGTCGCGCTTGCGCACCCGGTAGAAGGTGTCGAAAATCCGTTCCAGATCGCCGGGAGGAATGCCCGGCCCTTCATCCATGATCTGCAGCAGGACGGAGCCATTGTCGGTCCAGCCTTGGACGCGGATCGTCGAGCCGGCCGGGGCATATTTCGCCGCATTGTCGAGAAGATTGAACAACGCTTGCTCGAACAGCACCGGGTCGACCTTCAACATCGGCAAATCCCTGGGAATGTCCGTCTCGATCTTGTGCTCGCCGATGATTTTCCTGGCCCTTTGCAGGGCGGAGCCGACGATGTCGCCGACATAGTGAAAGGCGTAGTTCGGCTCCATCGCGCCGGACTCGATCTTGGTCATGTCGAGCAGATTGGCGATGAAGCGGTTCAACCGCTCGGATTCGTCGAGCACCGTCGACAGCAGTTCGGCCCGGTCCGGTTCGGGAAGTGCTGCTGAAAAATCCCGCAGCGTGCCAGCGGCGCCCATGATGGCGGCGAGCGGCGTCTTCAGATCATGGGAAATGGAGGTGAGCAGCGCCGAGCGCAGCCTGTCCGCCTCGGCGGCGAGCTTGGCCCGGTCGACGTCGGCGACCAGTTGGATACGCTCGATAGCGACCGCCGCCTGGTCGGCCAATGCGTCGAGAAGCCGCTGCTGCTCGGGCGTCAGCAGCGGCCCCTGCTTGTCGTTGTCGAGGCCGACGACCCCGATGGCCGTGCGTCCTGTCCGCAAGGGCAGATAGAGGCGCTTGGCGCCCGGAAGCGTGTCGGCGCCGCGACCCGCGGCACGATTATGCTCCCAGGCCCAGCGGGCGGCGGCGATGTCGGCTTCGGCCAGCGTGTCGTCAGGCGGATAGCCGGCCTTGACGGTGATCGTCCCGTCTTCCGGCAAAAGCAGCACCACGCGCAGCTTCAGCATCGAGGCGATCTGGAAGGCGGTGGCCCAGAGAACGTCGTCCAGCGTCCCGGCGCCGGCGAGCTTCTTCGAAAAGAGGTAGATATCCTCGGTCGCCCGCGCCCGCGAGCGGGCGGCGACCGCCTGGCGCTGCACGCGCGCCGTCAGATTGCTGGCAATGACCGCAACGACGAGAAAGACGCCAAGCGCGACGATGCTCTCCGGATCCCTGATCGTCAGCGTATAGCGCGGCTCCAGGAAGAAATAATTGAAAGCAAGGGCGCTGACGAAACAAGCATACAGAGCCGGCCACAGGCCGCCGGTCACCGCCGATGCCAGCACCCCGATGAGCAGAATGATCGCCAGATTGCGAACGTCGAGAAACTGATCGAGAAGGACGGCGAAGGCGAGCGAGCCGATGACAAAGGCCGTCGCCTTGAGATAGGGCCGGATTTCGAACTGCCGCTGCTCGTCGGCCGCCTTGACGCTCCGCGACGCCGCCTCGGTGCCGCGTTCGCTTCCCGAAATGACATGGACGCTGATATCGCCGGCATTGCGGATGAGATCGTAGGTGAGCGAGCCTTCGATCAATTCGCGCCAGCGCGACCGGGTCGGCCTGCCCACGACGATATGGGTAAAATTGTTCGCCGTCGCATAACGCACGATGTCCTGCGCCACATTCTGACCCGGAATGGTCGTCACCTCGGCGCCAAGCTGCTGGGCAAGGCGCAGGTTCGTCGCCAGCCGGTCCTTGTCATCCTCGGGCATGCTGGCCGAGCGCGTGCTGTCGACGTGCAGCGCCGTCCAAGGAGCACGCAGCCGGTCGGCCAGCCTGCGTGCATAGCGCACGCGGGCCGCTCCTCCAGGTCGCGCGTCGAGGCAGACGAGGACCCTTTCGCCTGCCGCCCACGGTCCGGGAATGGCGTGCGCCTGCATATGGATGAGCAACTGGTCGTCGACACGCTGCGCGGTGCGGCGCAGCGCCAGTTCCCTGAGCGCCGTCAGATTGCCCGGTGAGAAATAGTTCTCGATCGCGCGCTGCGCGGTGTTGGGGAAATAGACCTTGCCTTCCTCGAGCCGCTTGATCAGGTCGTCGGGGGTGAGATCGATGATCTCGACATCGTCGGCCTGGTCGATGATGGAATCGGGAACCGTCTCGCGGACCCTGACCTTGGTGATCTGGGCGACGACGTCGTTCAGGCTTTCGACATGCTGGATGTTGAGCGTCGTATAGACGTCGATGCCGTGCGTCAGGATCTCCTGGACGTCGAGGTAGCGCTTGGGATGGCGGCTGCCGGGCGCATTGGTGTGGGCGAGTTCGTCGACAAGAACCAGCGCCGGGCGCCGGGCGAGGATGGCATCGATATCCATCTCGTCGAGGATGCGCCCCTTGTAGTCGACCTTGCGGCGGGGAATGACCTCATAGCCCTCGACCAGGGCCAGCGTCTCCTTGCGGCCATGCGTCTCGACGACGCCGATCACCACATCCACGCCGTCGGCCAGCCTGGCGCGGCCCGACATCAGCATCTCATAGGTTTTGCCGACGCCGGGTGCCGCGCCGAGGAAAATTCTCAGGCGGCCGCGACCCTCCCGCTCGGCATGGTCAAGCAGTGCGTCGGGCGAGGGTCTGGTGTCGCTGCTTCTGTCGTCAGGCATCGGGATCGATCATGGATGGCGCCGGGGGTACTGTCGATCCCCGGCCGCCGCCATTCACTCTTTCGCTACGTCCAGCGCAAGGTTGAGGCCAAGCACATTGACCACAGGCTCGCCCATGAAGCCGAGTTCCCTGCCCTCGACTTGGGCATCGACAAGCGCCTTGACCCTGGCTTCCTCGATGCCCCTGGCCTTGGCCACCCGGGCGACCTGGAAGTAGGCGGCTTCCGGGCTGATGTCGGGATCGAGGCCACTGCCGGACGTCGTCACCAGATCCATCGGCACAGGCTGGTTCGGGTTTTCCGCTTTCAACTTCTCGGCCTCGCCCTTGATACGATCGATCAGCTTGGGATTGGTCGGACCGAGATTGCTGCCGCTCGAGGCGGCTGCATTGTAGCCGTCGCCGGCAGCCGAGGGGCGGCCGTGGAAATACTTGTCGCTGGCAAACCCCTGGCCGATCGATTCGGAGCCGATGATCTTGCCGTCCCTCTCGACCAGGCTGCCATTGGCCTGCCGCGGAAACAGCGCCTGGGCGATGCCGGTCATGCCCAGGGGATAGATCAGGCCGGTCAGGACCGTGAAGAAGACGATCATGATGATCGCGGGTCTTATCTGGGTGAGCATGGAGATGTTCCTCAAAGCAATTCCAGGAAAAGTGTGAAGCGGTTTTCCCTAGGGAATTGCGTTAAAACAAAGAGTTAAGCGAGGCCAAGCGTGGTGACGATCATGTCGATCGCCTTGATGCCGACGAAAGGCACGATGAGGCCGCCGAGGCCGTAGACGAGAAGATTGCGGCTGAGCAGCGCGCCGGCGCCGATGGCCCGATATTTGACGCCCTTCAGCGACAGCGGGATCAGCGCGATAATGATCAGCGCGTTGAAGATGATGGCCGACAGGATGGCACTCTGCGGCGTCGCCAGATGCATGACGTTGAGTGCCTGCAGCGGACCGGTCGTCTGTCCCGGTGCGACGTAGAAGACGGCGAACATCGCCGGGATGATGGCGAAATATTTGGCGACGTCGTTGGCGATCGAGAAGGTCGTCAGCGAACCCCGCGTCATCAAGAGCGCCTTGCCGATCTCGACGATCTCGATGAGCTTGGTCGGATCGCTGTCGAGATCGATCATGTTGCCGGCCTCGCGGGCGGCGACCGTGCCGGTGTTCATGGCGACACCGACATCGGCTTGCGCGAGGGCCGGCGCATCGTTGGTGCCGTCGCCGCACATGGCAACCAGCTTGCCCTTGGCCTGTTCGTCGCGGATCAGCTTCAGCTTGTCCTCCGGTGTGGCCTGGGCGAGGAAGTCGTCGACGCCGGCTTCCGCGGCGATCGCCGCCGCCGTCATCGGGTTGTCGCCGGTGATCATCACCGTGCGGATGCCCATGCGGCGCAGTTCGGTGAAGCGCTCCCTGATGCCGCCCTTGACGATGTCCTTGAGGTGGATGACGCCGAGCAGGCGGCCGTCGCGTTCGACCGCCAGCGGCGTGCCGCCGGACTTGGCGATCTCGTCGGCGATGGCCTGGAGATCCCTGACGGTATCGCTGCCGGGCCGCGTGGCATGGGCTGCGACCGTCGATTGGTTGACATGGGCAAGCACGGAATCCACGGCGCCCTTGCGCACCGACGAACCATCGATGTCGACGCCGCTCATACGGGTCTGTGCTGTGAAGGGCACGAAGGTGGCGTGCAGCGTTGCCATGTCGCGGGCGCGGATGGCGTATTTCTCCTTGGCCAGCACGACGATGGAACGGCCTTCCGGCGTTTCGTCGGCGAGCGAGGCAAGCTGGGCCGCGTCGGCCAGTTCCTGTTCGGTGACGCCCTTGACCGGGCGGAACTGCGTCGCCTGGCGGTTGCCGAGCGTGATCGTGCCGGTCTTGTCGAGCAGCAGCGTGTCGACGTCGCCTGCGGCTTCCACGGCGCGACCCGACATGGCCAGCACGTTGAATCGCACCAGACGGTCCATGCCCGCGATGCCGATGGCCGAAAGCAGCGCCCCGATCGTGGTCGGGATCAAGGTGACGAACAGCGCCACCAGAACGGTCACCGAAATATAGCCGCCCGAATAGGAAGCAAAACTCGGGATCGTCGCGGTCGCCAGCACGAAGATCAGCGTCATGCCGACGAGCAGGATGTTGAGCGCGATCTCGTTCGGCGTCTTCTGGCGCTCCGCACCTTCGACCAGCGAGATCATGCGGTCGAGGAAGGTGTGGCCGGAAGCCGCCGTGATGCGCACGCGAACCCAGTCGGACAGCACCTGCGTGCCGCCGGTGACCGCCGAACGATCGCCGCCGGATTCGCGGATCACCGGCGCGGATTCGCCCGTGATCGCGGCCTCGTTGACCGAAGCGACGCCTTCGATCACTTCGCCGTCGGACGGGATGATGTCGCCGGCCTCGACCAGCACGGCATCGCCGACCTTGAGGCTGGTGCCGGGCACAAGTTTGTATTTGGTGCGGTCTTCACCGGTCAAAAGCTTGGCCTTGGTCTCGGTGCGTGCCTTGCGCAGCGAATCCGCCTGCGCCTTGCCGCGGCCTTCTGCGACCGCTTCGGCGAAGTTGGCGAACAGCACGGTGAACCAAAGCCAGATGATGATCTGCAGCGTGAAGCCGAGATTGCCGCCGCCTGAGACCAGGTCCTTGACGAACAGCACCGTGGTGAGCGCCGAGACGACGGCAACGACGAACATCACCGGGTTCCTGGCCAGCGTGCGCGGGTCGAGCTTGCGGAAGGCGCCGCCGATGGCGGGAAGCAGGATGCCGGCATCCATGATGCTGGCTGATTTCGAGTTGCTCATTTTGAAGCTCCGGCTTCGGTGTTGTTGGACGGCACCGGATGATCGGATGCCGAAAAGAGATGGGGCGGCCCGTAGGCCAGCAGCCAGAGGACGAGCATGACTGCCGCAAGGCCGAGAAACGTCGATAGGGTCGGGAAAGGAGGAGGTCCCTCCTCCTTTCCGTGATCGTCCCTGTGGGCGACCTTGCGGCGCATGGCATTGAACCACGACATGGCGGCCTCAGAAGGTCTGCCCGTGAGCCATCGCCAGGTGCTCGATGATCGGTCCGACGGCGAGCGCGGGGAAGAAGGTGAGGCCACCGACGATCAGGATGACGCCGATCAGCAGCCCGACGAACAGCGGGCCGTCGGTCGGGAAGGTGCCGGCGGAGGCCGGAACCGTTTTCTTCGCCACCAGCGAGCCGGCAATGGCCAGCGCCGGGATGATGACCAGGAAGCGGCCCATCAGCATGCCGATGCCGATGGTGATGTTGTACCAGGGCGTGTTGCCGCTGAGGCCGCCAAAGGCCGAACCGTTGTTGGCCGCCGCCGACGTGTAGGCATAGAGGACCTCGGAGAAGCCATGCGGGCCGGCATTGCCCATCGACGCCACGCCGGTCGGCAGCACGACGGCGATGGCCGTGAAGATCAGCATCGCCAGCGGCAGGCACAGTATGGCCAGCATCGCCATCTTGACCTCCTTGGCCTCGATCTTCTTGCCGAGATACTCGGGCGTGCGACCGGCCATCAGGCCGGCGACGAAGACGGCGACGACGATGTACATCAGGATGCCATAGAGGCCCGCGCCGACACCGCCGACGATGACTTCGCCAAGCTGCATGTTGATGATCGGGATCATGCCGCCGAGCGCCGTGAACGAGCCGTGCATGGCGTTGACGGCGCCGCAGGAAGCGGCCGTGGTGATGACGGCAAACAGCGCCGACAAGGCGATGCCGAAACGTGTCTCCTTGCCCTCCATGTTGCCGCCGTCGATGCCCAGCGCATGCACCAGCGGGTTGCCGGCGGCTTCCGCCCAGTAGCAGATGGCGACACCGGCGATGAACATGACGCCCATGGCCGAGAGGATCGCCCAGCCCTGGCGCTGGTTGCCGATCATGCGGCCGAAGACATTGGTCAAGGCGGCGCCGATGGCGAAGATCGACACCATCTGGATCAGGTTGGAGATCGCGTCGGGGTTCTCGAACGGGTGCGCGGCATTGGCGTTGAAGAAGCCGCCGCCATTGGTGCCGAGCATCTTGATGGCCACCTGCGAAGCGACCGGGCCGACGGCGATGGTCTGCTGCGCGCCTTCGAGCGTCGTGGCGTTGACATAGGCGCCCAGCGTCTGCGGCATGCCGAGCCAGACATAGGCCAGCGTCAGCACGACGCAGAACGGCAGCAGCAAATAGAGTGTGGAGCGGGTCATATCGACCCAGAAATTGCCGATCGACTTGCCCGAAGCCCGGGCAAAGCCGCGGATCAGCGCGATGGCGATGGCAATGCCCGTGGCCGCCGAAACGAAGTTCTGCACCGTCAGCCCGGCCATCTGCACGAGATAGGACATCGTGCTCTCGCCACCATAGTTCTGCCAGTTGGTGTTGGTCATGAAGCTGGCGGCGGTGTTGAAGGCGAGCCCTGGTTCAACCGCTGTCATGCCGGCCGGGTTGTAGGGCAGGCTGCCCTGCAGGCGCTGCAGGGCGTAGAGCACCAGGAAGCCGGCGAGGTTGAAGAGCAGCAGGGCGACCGCGTAGGTGGTCCAGTGCTGTTCCTCCCGTTCGCTGGTTCCGCAAACACGGTACAGCCCGCGCTCGAGCGGGCCGAAGAGGGGCGAGAGCAGCGTCCGGTCGCCGTCGAAGACGCGGTGCATGTAGCCGCCGAGCGGCTTCACCAGCAATATCACGATCCCGCAATAGACCAGGATCTGTATCCAACCGTTCAGTGTCATGGCTGTGGCTTTCCGTGCCTTCAGAAGCGTTCTGGACGAACGAGCGCGTATGTCAGGTAGGCGAGCAGGAACAGCGTCACGCCGCCACCGAGAATATAGTCGACGATCATTTTTTCAGCCTCACTCTAGAGCGCGTCGCAAACTTTGATGTAGGCGAAACAAAGGGCGAAGAACAAAATTCCGATCCCGATAACGGATATATCCATTGTGTTATTCCTTTTGTTCTTTTGTACTTTGCGAATTCGACAGGAGATTTCGCAATATCTCGAAATTGTCCCGTCGTATCTTTGGCGACGAAACCGAATGTGTTTTCTGAAGGGAATATGGACCCGATCGCCATAAAGGTTCGAGACGGGGCGCAGTGGAAAGAAATAGGAATTTCATAAAGATTTTTGCGCGGGCTCTTCCCAACACTCCACGCAGGGATTGTCGCGCAAGGCAGGCGGCCAGCCACAGGATTGCGATTTGCTTGCGAGCTGCCGGAAACGGGAAAGCCCGGCTGGGGCCAGCCGGGCCTTCTATGGTGGTGTGGCTTTAGCCGCGCGGAGGGTATCGATCTTCAGGCGGCGTAGCCGCCATAGCCACGCGCAACGGCGTGCACGCCCGCCACCGGCTCGAGGTCCGGCCACAGGATACAAGAAGCTTGCGCAAACTGGACGAGCGCGTGGCGGGCCTGCTCGATGGTCACATAGCCTGGGATGGCGAGTTCACATGCTTCCACCGCGTTGCGGTAGAGCGGGCCGCGGCGGGAGGTCGTCCAATTGGTGAGGAAGTCGTGCATTTCGGCCAGCGACGCAATCTCGCGTTTGAAGCCAAGGCCGACCGAGAGTGCGACCGGGGAATGAAACAGCTTGTCGTGCATGAAGCGGGCTCCTGGTTTTTTTGCGCGCTTGGAGAGATATCCGGGCGGATCCGCGAACGGGACGCCGTGAAACGCGCAACGAGGCCGGAGGTTCCAGACTTGGGTCTTGGCAGTTTTTTGATTGTGCCTGGTCGGCGAAATTATCAATTTCGCAGCGCAACGATCGCGTGCCGGACGCTCAACGGCTCCGCAGTCCACTTGGCGACGGCAGGCTCTCCAAAATCCCGAAGGAGCCATCGAGATCGCTTGCCGCCCTGAGGCTCACGCCTTCTTCACGAACTCGGTCTTGAGCACCAGGCCTTTCACTTGCTTGGTGTTGCATTCGATCTCGCCGGGATTGCCGTTCAGGCGGATAGCCTTCACCAACGTGCCGCGCTTGATCGTTTCCGAAGTGCCTTTGACTTTGAGGTCCTTGATCAGCGTGACGGAATCGCCGTCATTCAATTGAGCGCCATTGCTGTCGCGCACGATTACATCGTTCGGCATGCCATCTCCTGTGATTGGCAGGTTTTTAGGGCAGAGCGCGGCGGGATGTTTACCGCCCTGCTTCGCGCAAAGGCTCGGGCTTGTCCTGCGAAGCTCGTAGAGCGAAGCAGGATGGCGGAGAGAGCGGGATTCGAACCCGCGTTACGGTCTCCCGTAAACACACTTTCCAGGCGTGCGCCTTCAACCACTCGGCCACCTCTCCGTCCATGCATGTCGCGTCGGCCGGTTTTGCCGCGCGGGTTGGGGAGATGCACCTCCCTTGGGGCAAGACGGAACTTTCGCCATCGGCGTCGCCAACCAGCAAACGCCTTCCCCTGCACCTGAGCCGTCGAAGCAACAGGCGCGGGGCTCATCTAGTCGATCCGACGGCGAATGCCAAGCCATAACGGCAGTCTATTCGCTTTGCCGGCCACACAGTCTTTCACGAGGCCGCCGGCATGCCCGTTTTTGCGGGCGCCGCCGCTGCAATGGTGTGCACAGGCAGGACCGCAGGGACGGCCGCCCTTGACTTCCCCCGGAGTTGCCTGTCGGGTGCCAAGGCTTTGCGGGGGCATTGTGCGGACATGACATCGAGCAATGGACAGACGCCAGTCAGGCGGCCGGACAGCGGACTGTCCTTCGTGCCGGTGGGCTGGCTTGTCTTCGTCATGGCGTGGTCAGTCTACGGCCTGATCTCCGTCTGGCCCGCGGTCGGCGCCACCGGCCTGCCAGACAGCGTGCTTTACCTTATCTATGGCGGGCTCGTCGTCGACATCGTCACCATCCTGTGGGGGCTTTACCTGCTCGGCCTCGCCTTCGGCCGCTCGGCCCGCTTCCCACGCCAGTTCACGATCTGGCAGATTGCCATAATCGTCGGGCTGCTGGTCATCCATGCCTATGCCCCTACGGTGCCGGGATTCGTCTTCTCGGGCCAGGCGCTTGTCATCACCGGCGCCGAAATCGCCATCGGCGCGCTCTGCATCTATCTGCTGCGCCATGGATCCGAAGCCGATGCCGTTTATGTCAATCCGAAAACCGAGAGCCCATCGGCCTTCGTCTCGGTCATCGCCGCGCTGCTCGGCATCGTCCTGGGCGCGGTCATCGGCGCCGTGGGCGGATTCGCCATCGGCTCGGTGATCGCCGATGCCACCGAGATGAGCTGTTTCGAGGGCGCCTGCGGCTATTTCGCCGTGTTCACCGGCCTGGCCGGTCTGGTGATCGGCGCCATCGGCGGCGGCGTCTTTGCTGTCTGGCGTGTCCACCGGCACAAAAGGAAGCCGGCCGCATAATTCGCGCGGGCAACAAATCCGGGTTCACACGGTCTTTGGAGACTTCGCCGGCGCGTCGGTTTGCGAGCACCAAACGCAAAACCCGCCTGTGCGGCGGGTCATCGGCGCAACTCGACGCCATACCGAAATCATTAGCATAGCTGCCCTCACATGTCAATGAAAAGCGACCCGACTGACTGTCGTCCGGCCCTCCGTTGACCTGAGTTTGGAGTCTGCAAATTCGCGTATGGCGATTGCGATCCAGCCATGCGCATTCTATCTCTGAAAAGTCCCTCGGGAGAGGACCAGCCCGGAGGAGGGTTCTGATGTTTCGCTTCGTCTTTCGTCTTGCCGCAATGGTCGCGCTGTCGATTTCCGTCATCATGGCGGTGCTCGACGCGACACGCACAGTGGCGGCCTCCGTGCTGGTGCTGACCCCGCTCAACAGCAGTTGGCTGGCGGTCTCGCCCGACACGCGGGCCGCCTTCGAGACCTTCATCCGAACCAAGACCAGCCCGCTGCTGTGGGATGGCGCCATCGCCTGGGTGCTGAACCAGCCGGGCTTCGCCGTGTTCGCGGTGCTGGCTTTCCTGCTCTATGCGATAGGCTACAGGCGGCAACGTCGCGCCGGACAGTTCGTCGCAAACTGATCCGCTTTCCGCGAAGAGAGGGAAACCCGCGCATGTTCTTTCTCAGCGATATGCTGAACAAGAAGCTCAATCTGCCGAAGCCCTCCGAGGCCCTGCCGGGCCGCGCCAGGGCGATCCCGACCGCATCCAGGCACAAGGTCTTGAAAAGACCGCTCAAGGGTCCTTATCCCGAGGGGCTGGAGACGGCCATGTTCGGGCTCGGCTGCTTCTGGGCTGCGGAGCGGCTGTTCTGGCAGATCGAAGGCGTCTGGGTCACCGCGGCCGGCTATGCCGGCGGCTTCACGCCCAATCCGACCTATCAGGAGACCTGCACCGGGCTAACCGGTCATGCCGAAGCGGTGCTGGTGGTTCATGACCCCGGGATCGTCTCCTATGCTGGGCTTCTGAAGCTGTTCTGGGAAAGCCACGATCCCACGCAGGGCATGCGCCAGGGCAATGATGTCGGCACCGCCTATCGCTCCGCGATCTACACGAGCGACGAGGCGCAACTGTTGGCGGCGAGCGCCTCGCGCGATGCGTATGAGACCTCGCTGCGCGGTGCCGGCCACGGCAGGATCACCACCGAGATCGCCCCGGCGGCCGAATTCTACTTCGCCGAAGCCGATCACCAGCAATATCTGGCAAAGAACCCTTACGGCACGTGCAACCTCAAAGGCACCGGTGTCGCTTGCGCCATCCCTGCCGCCGCCTCCGCCTGACACTTGGCGCAAGGACAAGCTGCGGTGCGGCTTGCCTGCACCAAGCTTTTCCAAAAGGTCAAAATTCCGCGTGAATTTTGTTTCGGGCCATGCCAGATTGCCGCCGAGCGGGAGGGAATACACTCCTGGCTGACGTCGCATGCCTGCCGGAGAACCGGGCCGGCATGCGGTGCGTAACGGAAAAAATAACCGACAGGGTGTGGATCACATGAAACGTATCGTTCTCGGCCTCCTGGCCGCAACCGCAATGGTTCTTCCGGCTTTCGCCGCGGATGTCCAGCCGGCCATCCTCTATGATCTCGGCGGCAAATTCGATAAATCCTTCAACGAGGCTGCCTATCACGGCGCCGAGAAATTCAAGACGGAAACCGGCACGGCCTACGTCGAATTCGAGGTCTCCAATGCCTCGCAGCGTGAGCAGGCGCTGCGCCGCTTCGCCGAGGACGGCCACAACCCGATCGTCATGGCCGGCTTCGCCTGGGAGGATGCGCTGAAGAAGGTCGCGGCCGAATATCCCGATCTCAACTTCGCCATCATCGACGACGCCGTCGACATGCCCAATGTCCGCTCGCTGGTATTCAAGGAAAACGAAGGCTCCTATCTCGTCGGCATCATGGCGGCGATGGCCTCGAAGTCGAAGAAGGTCTCCTTCGTCGGCGGCATGGACATCCCGCTGATCCGCAAGTTCGAATGCGGCTATGTCGGCGGTGCCAAATCGGCCGGCGCGACCGATGTCATCCAGAACATGACGGGTGACACGCCGGCTGCCTGGAACGATCCGGCCAAGGGCGGCGAGATCGCCAAGACGCAGATCGACCAGGGCTCCGACGTGGTCTATGCCGCGGCAGGCGGCACCGGCGTCGGCGTGCTGCAGGCGGCGGCAGATGCCGGCAAGCTCGGCATCGGCGTCGATTCCAACCAGAACGGCCTGCAGCCCGGCAAGGTACTGACCTCGATGCTGAAGCGCGTAGACGTCGCCGTCTACACCGCCTTCATGGACGGCAAGAACGGCACCTTCAAGGGCGGCGTCGAGAATCTCGGCCTCAAGGAAGGCGGCGTCGACTACGCCATGGACGAAAACAACAAGGCGCTGGTGACGGACGAGATGAAGGCGGCCGTCGAAAAAGCCAAGGCCGACATCATTGCCGGCAAGGTCGAAGTACACGACTATACGACTGACAACGCCTGCCCCTATTGAGCGGCACGAACACACAGCCATGATCTGCAAACCGCCGGGCGCCAGCCCGGCGGTTTTGCCTTTACCGGATCGAGCGAAACCTTCGCTCCGTGCCGGACACCGTTTCGAGATACAGATGCAGCCGACGATCGGACCCATGGGCGAGCACGACGTAGCAGCGGTCGCGCAACTGCGCCTGTCTGCCTTTTTCGAGGGAACCGGAAGGACTCTCGGGGAAGATGCTGCAGGGCTTCGCGACTTGATCGCCGGTGACGGTTTCGAGGCGGCATTCGTGGCCCGGATCGGCGACACCCCGGTCGGGACATGCCTGCTGGTCCGCCACGAATTGGAGCCCGCGCATGATCTGACGCCATGGCTGGCCGGGTTGGTTGTCGATGCAAGGTATCGACGCCAAGGCATCGCCACCGCGCTGGTCAAGGCAACGGAAGCCCATGCGGCGTCACGGGGCGTCGAGATGCTCTATCTCTACACATGGGATGCGCGTGGTTTCTACGCGGCCCTCGGCTGGAACATCGTTGAGATATGCAGTTCGGACGGCGAGACGATGGCTCTGATGTCTCGCCGGCCTCGCCTATAGCAGCTTCGCGACGAGACAACCGAGCGCGAACGCCACCATCAGTCCGGCGGCAACCACAAATCCACGCCGGCCGCCCAGCGCGTGGACGCCGACGCCGTATGGCCGCTGCGACAGGCTTCGGATCACGGTTGGCGGCCTGGCGTCGCTCAGGCCAGAACTACGCATCTGCGGCAGCTCGCCAATGCGCTGCGTGATCTGCTTCCAGCGCTCTTCGCCATCCCCCGGTTCGGCACGGTCGAAGACGTGCATGCGCTCGGCAAGTCGCACGACCTCGTCGCGGAAGGCCGGGTCGATCTCCAGATCACGTTCGGCCCGTTCGCGCTCCGCATCGTTCATCAGGCCACGCACATAGTCGCTGGCCCGTGCAATGCGATCGCTTTCACTGGCCATGGCGTGCGCCCTTCCCTTTTTCCTCACCAGTGCGGCGGCTTGGTTACAGGCACTTCATCTCCCGTCTGCTCCTCCAGCGCCAGGAAACGATCCGTCAGCGCGTCGAGCTTGCGCTGCATGCGCTCGATCACTTTCCACTGCTCGGCGATCTGGCCGGACAGTTCCTCGATGGTCTTCTCCTGCTCGGCGGCGCGGATTTCCAGCGTCGTCAGCCGGTCGGCGGGTATGGTCATGTGAATTCCCCAGTCTTCACCGCGATGTCTTGCGCCGCGATGTCTTGCGCCGCAATGCGAATTTCGGCTCCGTCATACTAGCGAATGTGAAGGCCCCGGCCACGTTGCAAATTGACAAGCGCACCGGGATTTGTCGAGAGTGAACCTGCTCCGCCAATTGGCACGGGCGGAGCGTCATGCTAGGCGTTTTGACCAAGCGATAAAAAAATAAGAGTGGGACAGGCTGCATGGCGCAAGCCGCAATCGAGTTGATCGGCATCAACAAGAGTTTTGGTGCGGTGCGCGCCAACCGGGACATCAATCTTGAGATCGGTCGCGGCACGATCCACGGCATTGTCGGCGAGAACGGCGCTGGCAAGTCGACGCTGATGTCGATCCTCTACGGCTTCTACCAGGCCGACAGCGGCGAGATCCGCGTTGGCGGCCAGCCGGCTTCGATCAAGACCCCCAATGACGCCATCGCGCTCGGCATCGGCATGGTGCATCAGCACTTCATGCTGGTCGACAATTTCACAGTGCTGGAGAACGTCATCCTCGGCGCCGAAAGCGATGCGCTCTTGAAGAAGAGCATCGCCAAGGCGCGCTCCGAACTGGAGCGGCTGGAGCGTGAATACGGGCTGGAAGTCGATCCCGATGCAATCATCGAGGAACTGCCGGTCGGCCTGCAGCAGCGTGTCGAGATCCTGAAGGCGCTCTATCGCGGCGCCGAGATCCTGATCCTCGACGAACCGACGGGCGTTTTGACGCCGGCCGAGGCCGACCATCTGTTCCGCATCCTTCGGCAGTTGAAGGACCAGGGCAAGACGGTGGTGCTGATCACCCACAAACTGCGCGAGATCATGGCCATCACCGACACGGTGTCGGTCATGCGCCAGGGCACGATGGTGGCAACCCGCGAGACCAGGAAGACGACTGTCGAGGAACTGGCCGAGCTGATGGTTGGCCGGCGCGTGCTCTTGCGGGTCGAGAAGGGCGAGGCAGAGGCCGGCGCCGTCAAGCTCGCAGTCAAGAACCTGACGGTCAGGGATACGCGCGGCGTCACCATGGTCGACGACATCTCCTTCGATATCAGGGCCGGCGAGATCGTCGGCATCGCCGGTGTCGCCGGCAACGGACAATCCGAACTGCTCGAGGCGATTTCCGGCATCAGGCGTGCCGTTTCCGGCTCGGTCATGCTGGATGGCAAGCCGATCGACCTGACCGGTGCCGCCGACCCCGGAGAGTTGCGCGACCGTGGCCTGGCGCATGTGCCGGAGGACCGCCATCACGTCGGGCTGGTGCTGGCCTTCGAGGAGAACGAGAATTCGATCCTCGGCTATCACGATGATCCCCGCTATTTGAAGGGGCCGTTCCTCAACATCGATGCCATCCGCAACGATGCCAGGGACAAGATCGCCAAATACGACATCCGCCCGGCCGACTGCCGGCTGAAGACCGCCAATTTCTCCGGCGGCAACCAGCAGAAGATCGTGCTGGCACGGGAGATGGAACAGGACCCGGGCGTGCTGATCGTCGGCCAGCCGACACGCGGCGTCGATGTCGGCGCCATCGAGTTCATCCACAAGCGCCTGATCGCCATGCGCGATCAGGGCAAGGCGGTGCTGGTGGTGTCGGTCGAGCTGGACGAGATCCGTTCGCTGTCCGACCGTATCCTGGTGATGTTTGCCGGCCGCATCGTCGGCGAGCGCGGCTCCGAAGCGACCGAAGGCGAGCTCGGCCTGCTGATGGCCGGCATCGAGCACCAGGAGGCAGCACTTTGAGCACGCCTTACGCCAAACTACCGGCCTGGGCCGACTATGGCCTGATCCCGCTGATCAATCTGTTCGTCGCCTTCGTCGTCGCCGGCTTCGTCGTGCTTCTCGTCGGCGAGAATCCGTTGCGCGCCGCCGTCATCCTGGTCGAAGGCGCCTTCGGCAAAGGCACTGGCATCGCCTTCACCCTGTTTTATGCCACCACCTTCATCTTCACCGGGCTTTCGGTGGCGGTTGCCGCGCATTGCGGCCTGTTCAACATCGGCACCGAGGGGCAGGCCTACATCGCCGGCCTTGGCATCGCCATCGTCTGCCTGAGCTTCGACAGTACACTGCCATGGTGGCTGACCTTCCCGCTGGCGATCATTGCTGCGGCGGCGGTGGGCGCATTGTGGGCGCTTATCCCGGCCTATCTGCAGGCCAAGCGCGGCTCGCACATCGTCATCACCACCATCATGTTCAACTTCATCGCCGCCTCGATCATGGTTTACCTGCTGGTCGGCCCGTTGAAGCCAGCCGCCTCGCAAGCGCCGCAGACGCGCAACTTCCTCGCCGGCGCGGAACTGCCCAAACTCAACTGGATCATCGAGCTGTTCGGCGCCAAGATCCGTTCGGCGCCGCTCAACGTCACCTTCCTGCTGGCGCTGGTCATGGCCTTCCTGGTCTGGCTGCTGATCTGGCGCACCAAGCTCGGCTACGAGATGCGCACCTACGGTCACAGCCCGAAGGCGGCACGCTATGCCGGCATTTCCGAAACCCGCATCATCATCACCGCCATGATGATCTCGGGCGCACTGGCCGGCATGATGGCGCTCAATCCGGTGATGGGCGATCAGCACAATGTCGCCATCGACTTCGTTTCCGGCGCCGGCTTCGTCGGCATCGCCGTGGCGCTGATGGGCCGCCTGCACCCTTTCGGCATCGTATTGGCGGCGGTCCTGTTCGGCATGCTCTACCAGGGCGGCGCCGAACTCGCCTTCGAGATGCCGGCAATCAGCCGCGACATGATCGTCATCATTCAAGGCCTGGTGATCCTGTTTGCCGGTGCCCTCGAGCACATGTTCCGGCCCTACATCCAGGCGCTGTTTGCCTCGTTCAGTCCGCGATCGGTCGGCATGGAAGCGGTCAAGGGGAAAGGTGCCTGAGATGGATGTGTTCAACGCGATCATCCAGACACTGGACTCCACCATCCGCCTCTCGGTGCCGCTGCTGCTTGCCTGCCTCGCCGGGCTCTATTCGGAACGCGCCGGCATCTTCGACATCGGCCTCGAAGGCAAGATGCTGGTCGGCGCCTTTGCCGGTGCGGCGGCCGCTTCCGTATTCCATTCGGCCTTTCTCGGCCTCGGCATGGCGGTCGTGATCTCGGTCGCCTTCGCCATGATCCACGGCTTTGCCTCGATCACTCATCGCGGCAACCAGATCGTCTCCGGCGTGGCGATCAATTTCATCGCCGCCGGCTCGACCATCATCCTCGGCCAGGCCTGGTTCCAGCAGGGCGGGCGCACGCCGGCGCTGCAACCGGGCGAGCGCTTCGAGGCCATCACCTTGCCGGGCGCCGAGGCCATCCGCGACGTGCCGATCATCGGACCGATCTATGCCGAACTCCTGTCGGGCCACTCGATCCTGGTCTATCTTGCCTTCCTGATGGTGCCGTTCACCTGGTGGGTGCTGTTTCGCACCCGCTTCGGCCTGCGCCTTCGCGCCGTCGGCGAGAACCCGGCCGCCGTCGACACCGCCGGCATCTCGGTCGCCTGGCTGCGCTACCGGGCGCTGATCTGCACCGGCATCCTCACCGGCATCGCCGGCGCCTATCTGTCGATGGTGCAGAATGGCGGCTTCGTGAAGGACATGACCGCCGGCAAGGGCTATATCGCGCTGGCCGCGCTGATCTTCGCCAAGTGGAAACCGGTCAACGCCATGTTCGCCTGCCTGCTGTTTGGCTTCCTGGACGCTGCGTCGATCCGCCTGCAAGGATCCCCGCTGCCCATCATCGGCAAGGTGCCGGCGCAGTTCATGCAGGCGTTGCCCTACATCCTCACCGTCATCCTGCTCGCCGGCTTCATCGGCAAGGCCATTCCGCCACGCGCCGGCGGCGTGCCTTACGTCAAGGAACGCTGAGCCGGAGCGACGCGGCGGCTTGGTGCCGGGTTTTGGACACGATCATCGGAGAGAACATTTGAATGTCGCATGATCTGTTCGAGGCCGCCAAGGCCGCCATGGCCAAGGCCTACGCGCCCTATTCGAAGTTTCCGGTCGGCGCTGCCCTGCGCACCGAGGACGGTCGCGTCTTTACCGGCGCCAACATCGAAGTCGCCTCCTATCCGGAAGGCTGGTGCGCCGAGACCACGGCGCTCGGCCACTACATCATGGGCGGCGGCGGCAAGATCGTGGAAATCGCCGTGCTTGCCGAACGCATGGCCAAATGCTCGCCTTGCGGCGGCTGCCGCCAGCGGCTTGCCGAATTCTGCCGGCCGGAAACAAAGCTCTATCTCTGCGACAATGCGGGTGTGGCCGAAACCGTGACCATGGGCGACATGCTGCCTTACGGCTTCCGCGGCGATATTTTGAAATGAGCAACAGGCTCAAATGAACAGCTGGCAACGATGACGGAAAAAGCCCTGGATCATCTCGTCGAAAAGCTGGACGGCCTGGCGCCGGCCACGGCACTGGTGCTCGGCTCGGGCCTCGGCGGTCTGGTCGACCAGATCGAGAACCCGATCCGCATCTCCTATGCAGACCTGCCCGGCTTTCCCAGAAGCGGTGTCACCGGGCACGCCGGCGAAGTGGTGGCAGGGCTGTTTGCCGGCGTGCCGGTGCTGCTGCTGTCGGGCCGTGCCCATTACTATGAGCACGGCAACGCCGCGGCGATGCGGCCGGTGCTGGAAGTGCTTGCCGGCATCGGCATCACGAAACTGATCCTCACCAATGCCGCCGGCTCGGTCGATCCGGACATGCCGCCGGGCTCGGTGATGCTGATATCGGACCACATCAATTTCTCGGGCACCAACCCGCTGATCGGCGAACCAAGCGACCGGCGTTTCGTCGGCCTGACCGAAGCCTATGATGCCGGCATCCGCCAGGCCATCGAACGGGCGGCAAAAGCGACCGGCACCACCCTGCACAAGGGCGTCTATATGTGGTTCTCCGGCCCATGCTTCGAAACGCCGGCCGAAATCCGCATGGCGCGCATCATGGGCGCCAATGCGGTCGGCATGTCGACCGTACCGGAGGTCATTCTCGCCCGCTTCCTCGGACTGCGCGTCGCCGCCTGTTCGGTCATCACCAATCTGGCGGCCGGCATGACCGGGGCCGAGCTTTCGCACCAGGAGACCAAGGACATGGCGCCGGTCGGCGGCGCGCGGCTGGCGACGATCCTGCAGCGCGTGTTCCGCGACGGACTGCTGGAGATCTGATGCTTCCCCAGGAAATCATCCGCCGCAAGCGCGATGGCCTCAGGCTGTCGGAGGAGGAGATCGCCGGCTTCGTCGCGGGCGTGACGTCAGGCGCCGTTACCGACGGCCAGGCCGGCGCCTTCGCCATGGCGGTGTTCTTCAACGGCATGAACCGCGACGAGGCCGTGGCGCTGACGCTGGCGATGCGCGATTCCGGCGATGTGCTCGACTGGTCTGACCTGCCTGGCCCGGTCACCGACAAGCATTCGACCGGCGGCGTCGGTGACAATGTCTCGCTGATGCTGGCGCCGATCGTCGCCGCCTGCGGCGCCTATGTGCCGATGATCTCGGGCCGTGGCCTTGGCCACACCGGCGGTACGCTGGACAAGATGGATGCCATCCCGGGCTACATCAGCCAGCCCGATGTCGCGCTGTTTCGCAAGGCGGTGCTCGAAACAGGCTGTGCCATCATCGGCCAGACCGCCGACCTCGCGCCCGCCGATCGACGACTCTATGCGATCCGCGACGTCTCCGGCACGGTCGAATCGGTGCCGCTGATCACCGCTTCGATCCTGTCGAAGAAGCTGGCGGCCGGGCTGCAATCGCTGGTGCTCGACGTCAAGGTCGGCAACGGCGCCTTCATGGAAAAATCGCGCGACGCCACCGCACTCGCCAACAGCCTGGTTGAGATCGCCAACGGCGCCGGACTGAAGGCCTCGGCGTTGATCACCGGCATGAACGAGCCGCTGGCGTCGGCCGCCGGCAACGCAGTCGAGGTGCGCAACGCCGTCGATTTCCTCACCGGCCGGTATCGTGACCGTCGGCTCGAAGATGTGACGCTGGCGCTGGCCGCCGAAATGCTGCAGTGGGCCGGGCTGGTGTCGTCCAACCAGGATGGCATGCGGCGCGCCACCGAGACGCTCGCCAGCGGCCGCGCCGCCGCCACTTTCGCACGCATGGTGGCCGCGCTTGGCGGCCCCGCCGATTTCATCGAGAAACCGGAAAAATATCTGCCTGCGGCGGCGATCGAACTTGCCGTCAAGGCGACCGCAAATGGCTTCGTCATCGGCATCGCCACCCGCGACGTCGGGCTCGCTGTGGTCGGCCTGGGAGGCGGACGCACGCGACCGGACGACAAGGTCGACCCCGCGGTCGGTATCACCAGGCTGTTGCCGGTCGGAGCCGAGGTTCGGGCTGGCGAGCCGTTGGCGCTGGTCCATGCCCGCTCATTGGCCGATGCCGAGGCCGCCGCCGACGCCGTGCTTTCAGCCTATACGGTCGGCGCTTCGAAGCCGGCCGCCGACAAGTCGGTCATCCGGCGGATTCTGCCGCGCGGCTAATGCAGGTCGCCCAAATGTGCGCAGCGGTTTTGGGAAAACGACATGCATAAAATCAAAGACCAAAGGCGCCTCGAACGCGACGCGCTTTAGTTACTGAACGAGCAGAAGCGTGCCGTTCTCGACCTGGTATTTGTCGAGCCGGTTGAGGAAGCTCATGCCGATCAGATTGGTGCGCAGCGCCCTGTCGTCGAGCACGATGGTCTGGACGTCGTTGACCGTGATGTTGCCGATCTGCAGGCGGTCGATCATGGCCACAGCCGCCTTGATGGTGCCGTTGGCGGTGTTGACCTCGCGGTTGAAGTCGGAAGCGTTCAGCGACAGGCCGATCCTGCGTGCCGTCGAAATGTTGATGGCGACCAATGTAGCGCCGGTGTCGATCATGCCGTCGACCTGACGTCCGTTGAGCTTGAAGGGTGACGAGAAATGCCCGCGTTCGTCTGCCGCGACGAGGACCTTGCGGCCCATCGGCAGCGGTGCCGCGGGCTTGTTGGGCACCGATGCCAGATTGACGTTCGGCTGGGCTTCGACCGCTTGTTTGCCCGGCACCGCCGACCTCAGCAGGTTTTCGACAAGTTGCGGATTCGACTGATACACAATCGGTATCGATGCCGATGTACCGGCGAAAACGGCGAGGATCAGAAGTTTGCGCAGCATGGATCGGCCTCGCCGCATGACCCCGAAAATCGGGAACGATTTTCGGAAAGGCTCATGCACAAAATCAAAGTGCTACAGCGTCCTTTGCGCGTCCGAAACGGACGCGCGGCGCTGTAGTGACAGCCGATCGTTAAGCCCGGATGGTGTTTGCCGCTTTAACGCGCGCCAAAACCGCGCCTTTGCGTAAATATTTGGTAAATCGTACCAGGCGACTTGGTCTGATATTACTTGGTCCCGTACATGCGGTCGCCGGCGTCGCCGAGGCCGGGCATGATGTAGCCCTTCTCGTTGAGCTGGCGGTCGATCGAAGCGGTGAAGACGGGAACGTCCGGATGCGCCTTGATGAAGCGCTCGATGCCTTCGGGCGCCGCCAGCAGGCAAAGGAAACGGATGTTGGTGGCGCCGCGCTCTTTCAGCTTGTCGATCGCCGCGATCGCCGAATTGGCGGTGGCCAGCATCGGATCGACGACGATCACCAGCCGGTCGGCGAGGTCGCTCGGCGCCTTGAAGAAATATTCGACCGCCTCCAGCGTTTCGTGATCGCGGTAGAGACCGACATGGGCGACGCGCGCCGCCGGTACCAGGTCGAGCAGGCCTTCCAGCAAGCCGTTGCCGGCGCGCAGCACCGAGGCGAAGACCAGTTTCTTGCCCTCGAGCGTCGGCGCTTCCATCGTTTCCATCGGCGTTTCGATGGTCGTCGTCGTCAGTTCGAGATTGCGGGTGACCTCGTAGCCGAGCAGCAGCGAGATTTCGCGCAGCAGCCGGCGGAAGCCCGCCGTCGAGGTTTCCTTCTTGCGCATGATGGTCAGCTTGTGCTGGACAAGCGGGTGGTCGACGACGGTGACGCCCTGCATGGTGTTCTCCTGATGCCTGCGCCCGAAAATGCGCGCATCGCCCTTTCGGACGCGCCGCTTCAAGCTGCCTGGGCGAACCCTAGCGGCAATGCGCCGGCCAAGGAACCGCTTGGCCCGCACCGACCACAGCTTTGTCGGCGGAAATCAGCGTGCCGCGCTGTTCAACCGGGCAAGAAGTGCCGTCTTTGTCTTTCTATCGACGAAAGCGGCCTCGATGGCCGTTCTGGTGACGGCGGTCAGCGCCTTGTCGTTCATCGAGAAATGCTCGGTAGCGATATCGTATTCACGCTTGAGCGAGGTCCAGAAATAGGGCGGATCGTCGGAATTGAGCGTCACCTTGCAGCCTGCCGCCTGCAGGGCCGGAAACGGATGATCGGCGAAACTGTCGAACACCTTGAGCGCGATGTTGGAACCGGGGCAGCATTCCAGCACGATGCCCTCGTCGGCGATGCGCCGGACGAGGTCCAGGTTCTCGATGGCGCGCACGCCATGGCCGATGCGGGACGGGCGGATGTGATCCAGCGCCGCCTGGACGGTCTCCCAGCCCGTCAGTTCGCCGGCATGGATGGTGATGCCGAGCCCGGCTTCGCGAGCGATCTCGAAAGCCCTGACATAGTCCTCCATATCACCGATCCGCTCATCGCCGGCAACGCCGAAACCGGTGACCAGCGGATGCCCGCAGCGCGCCGCGAAGCGCGCCGCCTGCTCGATCGACTCGACGCCGACATGGCGCACGCCGGTGACGATCATGCGGCCCTCGATGCCGGTCTTGGCCTTGGCGCGGGCCATGCCTTCGCCGAGCGCGTCGGTATAGGCCTTGGGCGACAGGCCGGCTTTTTTAGCGTGGTCCGGCGAGGTGAACACCTCGGAATAGATGGCGCCATCGCGGGCAAGGCTGGTCAGATAGTGGTCGGCCAGCCGCGCATAGTCCTCCTCGGTCCGGAACAGATCGGCGGAAAAATCATAAGCCGCCAGGAAGGAGGTGAAATCGTGCCAGACGAAGGAACCGTTCTGGATATAGGGCGAGGTGTCCTTGCCATATTTCTGCGCCTGGCGGATGACGAGTTCGGGCGCCGCTGCCCCTTCGATGTGGCAGTGCAGTTCCGCTTTCAAAGGCATTCAATCATCCCGTCGGTCCGTCCAGGTCTCGAAAACCCGCCACCTGGAAGCGCGGCTGAACACCGCGCCTTAAACAATAGCGCCCGCACCATCGATCGGCTATGGTCCCGCCGGTTTTATGACGGATCAAAAAAATGTCAGTTGAGAGAACCACGGCCGCGGGCGGCATGGAAACCTCCTATGGTTTCAAGCGTGTAGGGGCTGGCGACAAGCAGTCCCTGGTCAACGATGTTTTCCACAAGGTCGCCAACCGCTACGACCTGATGAACGATCTGATGTCGGCCGGCCTGCACCGTCTGTGGAAGGACGCCATGGTCACCTGGCTCAATCCGCCTAAACGGGCGGGCTGGAAGGTGCTCGACGTTGCCGGAGGCACCGGCGACATTGCCTTTCGCATCGTCGATGCCAGCCACGGCAATGCCCATGCCACTGTGCTCGACATCAATGGCTCGATGCTGGCTGTCGGCCGCGACCGGGCCGAAAAGAAGGGCCTGTCCGGCAACACCGATTTCGTCGAGGCCAATGCCGAGGAACTGCCCTTCCCTGATGCCACATTCGATGCCTATACCATCGCTTTCGGCATCCGCAACGTACCGCGCATCGAGGTGGCCTTGGGCGAAGCGTTTCGCGTGCTGAAGCCCGGTGGGCGCTTCCTGTGCCTGGAATTTTCCGAGGTCGAGATGCCGCTGCTCGACAAGGCCTATGAAGCCTGGTCGTTCAATGCCATTCCAAAGATCGGCAAGATGGTCACCGGCGACGGCGAGCCCTATTCCTATCTGGTCGAATCGATCGCCAGGTTTCCCAACCAGCAGAATTTCGCGACGATGATTTCCCGCGCCGGCTTCGACCGCGTTTCCTTCCGCAACTATTCCGGCGGTATTGCAGCACTTCATTCGGGCTGGAAGCTTTGAGGCCGGACCGCATTTCTCACAATCGACGCGTGCTATGCCGGTTCAAAGAGCCGGCAGGGTTGGCGCTGCCATGAGCAATGTCAGTGCAGGATTCCGGCTCGTAAGGGCCGGCTGGGTGCTGGTCCGCGAGGGTGTCGTCGCCGCTCTGCCGGGTGAGGAACTGTCCGGCCTGCCGAAGTTCGGCTGGCGGATGGCACGGCTGTTCACGCGCCGCCGCGCGCTGGCCTATGAGCGCAGCGACCGGCTGGCCAAGGCGGTCGTCCGGCTCGGTCCCTCCTATGTAAAGCTCGGCCAGTTCCTGGCGACACGGCCCGACGTCGTCGGCAACGACATGGCGCTCGATCTCGCCATGTTGCAGGACAAGATGCACACCTTTCCGAAGGCCGAAGCCATAGCGGCCATCGAAGCCTCGCTCGGGCGCAAAGTCGGCGATCTCTACGCGCAATTCGGCGATCCGGTCGCCGCCGCCTCCATCGCCCAGGTCCATGCCGCCGATGCCATGCATGACGGCGTTGCCACCAAGGTGGCGGTCAAGGTGATCCGGCCCGGCGTGCGCCGCCGCTTCTTCCAGGATCTCGAAAGCTATTTCCTTGCCGCTCGCCTGCAGGAGAAATACATTCCCTCCTCACGCCGGCTGCGGCCGGTCGAGGTCACCCAGACGCTGGCGCAGACCACCAGGATCGAGATGGATCTTCGCCTCGAGGCGGCGGCCCTCTCGGAGCTCGGCGAAAGCACCAGGCACGACCCCGGCTTTCGCGTGCCGTCCGTCGACTGGGAGCGTACCGGCCGCGACGTGTTGACCATGGAGTGGGTCGACGGCGTCAAGATGAACGACATTGCCGGACTGGTCGCGGCGGGCCACGATCTGAAAACCATCGCCACCAACCTGATCCAGTCGTTCCTGCGCCACACGCTGCGCGACGGATTTTTCCACGCCGACATGCATCCGGGCAATTTGTTCGTCGAGGCGAACGGCACCATCGTCGCCGTCGATCTCGGCATTGCCGGCCGGCTCGGCAAGAAGGAGCGCCGCTTCCTCGCCGAAATCCTCTACGGCTTCATCACGCGCGACTATCTGCGCGTCGCTGAGGTCCATTTCGAGGCCGGCTATGTGCCGCGCCAGCACAATGTCGCGGCCTTCGCGCAGGCGATCCGGGCGATCGGCGAGCCGATCCATGGCCAGCCGGCCGAGACCATCTCGATGGCCAAGCTTCTGACGCTGCTGTTCGAGGTTACCGAGCTCTTCGACATGGCGACGCGGCCCGAACTGATCCTGCTGCAGAAGACCATGGTGGTGGTGGAGGGCGTGGCGCGCACGCTCGACCCGGCCTTCAACATGTGGAAGACTGCCGAGCCGGTGGTCGGCGACTGGATATCAGGCAATCTTGGGCCGCGTGGCATGATGATGGATGCGCGCGATGGCGCCAAGGCGCTGCTGACGCTGGCCCGCCAGGTGCCCGAGCTTGCGGCGCGCACTGACCGGCTGTCGCGCGAGATCGACCTGATGGCCGAGCACGGCCTGCGCTTCGACGAGACCACCGCCCACGCCATCGGCAAGGCCGAGGCGCGCTACAGCCGTTCCGGCCGCTGGGCACTCTGGGTGATTGCCGTGACGCTGGTCTATATCGCCTGGAAGATGATCTGAGTTCTCGGTGACAGCAGTGCCGGCATTGCTATCATTGAAAGCATCGCTTTCATGGACTACGTTGAGGTAAGGAGCAAAAACATGAGCACACTTACCATCCGCAATCTCGACACCAACGTGAAGCAGAAACTGCGTGAGCGAGCTGCCGTGAGGGGAGTCTCCATGGAAGAGGAAGCGCGTAGCGTTCTTGCCAAGAGTGTTCTTTCGGACGGTGTGGACCAAGACCCTCGGGGAGAGTCACTCTATGCCGCGATTCGTAGGCTGGTTGAGCCCCATGGCGGTTTCGATGTCGAGTTGCCGGAGCGCGGCCCTACGCGCGAGCCACTGAAATTTGACTAACCATGTTCGTGCTGGATACGAATGTTATCTCGGAAACCTTCAAACCACGGCCGGATGCAGGGGTGGCTACCTGGATGGATAGCTCGCTCGCGACCCGCTCATATGTCACGGCGATGACCAAGGCAGAGCTGCTCGTTGGGCTTGCGAACATGCCGGACGGAACGCGTAAGGCTGCACTGGGTAGTGTCATCGGGGCCTTTTTCACCAAATGGCTCAAGACCCCAGTGCTCGCGTTCGGTGACCGCGAAGCCGAAGCATACGCGGAGATTGTTTCGAACAGACGATTTCTGGGACGTCCTATACGCGAATTTGACGCACAGATCGCCTCGGTTGCTCGCTCGCGGGGCTTTGCGATGGTGACTAGAAATGTTGCTGACTTTTCCGATTGCGGTATCAGCATAGTCAATCCTTGGGAGGGTGCATGAGCCTCTCCGGCAAGCGCATCCTGCTCATCATCGGCGGCGGCATCGCCGCCTACAAAGCGCTGGATCTGATCCGCCGGCTGCGCGAGCGCGGGGCCGCGGTTCGGGTGGTCATGACATCGGCCGCGCAGGAATTCGTCACCACGCTGTCGGTCGGCGCGCTCTCCGCCGACCATGTCTTCACCGAGCTGTTCGACCGCAATGACGAACACGATGTCGGCCATATCAGGCTGTCGCGCGAGGCCGATCTGCTGGTGGTGGCGCCCGCCACCGCCGACCTGATGGCGAAGCTCGCAAACGGCCACGCCAACGATCTGGCCTCCACCGTGCTTGTCGCCACCGACAAGCCGGTGCTGATGGCGCCGGCCATGAACCCCAGAATGTGGGCGCATCCGGCCACCCGCCGCAACCGCGCGACGCTGCAGAAGGACGGCGTCACCTTCGTCGGTCCGGCCAGGGGCGAGATGGCCGAAAGCAATGAGGCGGGCGAAGGCCGCATGGCCGAGCCGCTGGAGATCGTTGCCGCGGTCGAGGCGCTGCTCGATGTCGGCCCGAAGCCGCTGTCGGGGCGCAAGATCATCGTCACCTCCGGCCCGACCCATGAGCCGATCGACCCGGTGCGCTACATCGCCAACCGCTCGTCCGGCAAGCAGGGCCATGCGATCGCGGCAGCACTGGCCAGGCTCGGCGCCGATGTGCGCCTCGTCTCCGGCCCTGTCGGCATCGCCGATCCCCCCGGAGTGAAGACCATTCACGTCGAGCGGGCGCAGGAGATGCGCGACGCGGTGGAACGGCTCTTGCCCGCAGATGCGGCGGTGTTCGTCGCCGCCGTGGCCGACTGGCGCACCGAGAACTCGGCCGGTGAGAAGATCAAGAAGGTCGCGGGCGAAGGGCCGCCGGTGCTGCGCATGGTCGAGAATCCCGACATTCTCGCCGGCGTCGGCCATCACAGCCAGCGACCCGGCCTGGTTATCGGCTTCGCCGCCGAGACACAGGATCTCCTGCGCAACGCCGAGGCCAAGCTCAAGAAGAAAGGCGCCGATCTCATCGTTGCCAACGACGTGTCGCAGGGAAGCGGCGTCGGCTCTTCGGGCGTGATGGGCGGCGATCGCAACCGGGTGCGGATCGTGTCAAAGGCCGGTGTCGAGGAATGGCCGGAGATGAGCAAGGACGAAGTGGCGGCTCGGCTTGCCGCCCTGATCGCCGAACGGCTTAAAACAATCGTCGTTTGACTGAAAAATGTTCTGCTGCAGTGACGCACCGCCCTGCCGCGAGACTGCGTTCAGGCGGCGCGCGCTTTAAGTCCTGCGGCTCACATCAATTGGTCAAAAGCTCCGCGGTTCGGGCAAGTGCGCCGGCGAAGCCGTTGAGCGGAATGGAAAAGCTCACCGCTTGTCCGGTGTCTGCCGCGAAAGCGTCGATCTTCAGCGTGGTGCCTGATTTCAGCAGCGGCGTGACAGTCGCATCGAACATCACCGGCACCAGACAGCCGACGACCTGGCAGGTGTTGAACGCCAGGCTGCCGTCCAGCTTCTGATCGTCGATGGTCAGGCTCACCCCCTTGGCCAGCGCCAGCCCGAACGGCAGCGCAAGCGTTCCCGTGGCATCCTCGCCGGTCTTGCTCGACAGCTCGATCGCCAGCAGGCGCTGATTGTTTTGCTTGTTGAATTGCTGATGCGACAGGCTGCAGGTTTTGGTCGCGCCTGATATCTGGCAATTGACCGTCCAGTCGCCGTGGGTTTCGGACAGTGCCGACGCGCCACCGGGCAACTGCGGCGCATCGGCGGCAGCCGGTGCCGCGACCGCCTTGTCGCTCTTGGTTTGCGCCGCCACGGCCGGCACACCGACGGTGCAGGCAACACCCAGCATCGCCACGAAATACGCGAACTTCCTCATCAAGATCCCTCCCGCCCGGCTCCGCCTCGGGCCAGCTAGAAGCTAACCTTGAGAGACGCGCTGATCGCGTTCTGTTTAACCGTTTCGCCGAAGGCGCCATTATATCTGACGGACATGCCGACGCCATTGACGCCATTCAGTTCAAGGCCGGCGCCGACCCGATAGAGCGGCGAATCGACGGCCTCCGTCAAGTGCAATGCGGGGTTGCCAGGCAGATTCTCCGCCGCCGCGAAGCGACCTTCGATTTCCCACTCCTTGTTGGAAAACTCCGCCCCGGCCTTGCCGTAGACGCGAAGGCTGGCAATGTCGCTGAGCGCGATGTCGGTGCCGATCTCGATTGCAGGGGTTGCAGAATAGTAGGTGTTGGCCGAGCCATCGAAGTTGAAGGCGGCGACCGAACCCTCCTCCGTGCCTGAGACACGCAGCCAGCGCGCGTCGAACTGCACTGTCGGCTGCAGATAGAAGGCGCCCATCTCCCGGGTGAAACCCAACCGCGCCGAGCCGCCGAACATCGCGGTCTTCTGTGTGTAGGTGACGCTGCTGCCGATGCCAGGCAGCATTACCTCGTCGAGATAATCACCCGCCAACGTTTCGCCCGGAATGTAGAATGCCGGGTCGATATGGGTGTCGCGTTCGCCCTTGAACGAGCCCGTGCCGCCACCGAGTGCAAAGTCCACGAAGTAATTCTTGTTGGTATATTTGGCCAGCGCATAGGCCTGCCAGGCCTCACCGGTGGTCTCCGACAGCAGGTCGCCATTGAAGCCGATCTTGGAATCGAACTCTGTGCGGCCGATCGTGGCGCCAAGCGACCAGTTCTGGCCGATCTCGCCAATGCCGCCAAGCGACATCGTCTTCAGGACGTCGTCGCGGCTTGTAGTGCCAGCACCCGCGTCGCGGCCGTACTCGGCCTGCGGGCTGATCGTTGCCCAGACGCAGCGGCCGTCGGGATTCTTGTAGGCAGGCACACCAGTACACTCACGCGCCGCTTCCAGCATCATGTCGGCTTCGCGGTTGATCATGTCGAACGTATGCACGGCATAATGCGGTGTGAGCCGGGTCAATGCTGCACCCAGTTCCTCTTCATTGGGCAGGAAGCGCAGCATGTTGATCAGCCTGGCCATCGGGTTGTCCGGGGTCGATGCTGCCTCGACATCGTCAAGGTACTGCGCCATCTGGAACACGCCTGGATCGGTGGTGCCGGACCCCGGATCCTGCGCCAGTTCCAGGAATGTCGGGTTGTCGGCGTAAAGAACGAGATCGGTGCCGCCATCCACCCGGAACTGGAAGTTGAAGCCCACTGCCGGATGCAAGGTCTTCGCTGCTATGCCGGAGTCGGTCATCCCCGAGCCATTGGCGACCACATATTCCGTGAACAGCTTATCGATCGACAGGAAATTCAGCGGCGCTTCGCCGTTGAAGTCACCGGCCGCCGTTAGTGCCAGGGCATCCGTGATCTGGTTGTTGAGATCCACATCGGTGACGAAATCGCCGGAGAGGTTTTGTTTGAAGCCGCCGCCGACATCCACCTTCGCCACCACGCCGATGCCCTGGTTGGTATAGAGCCCGTCATTGGTGAACAGCCCGCCGCCGAGATCGATGGCTTTCAGTCCGACCATCGAGGCATCGGCAAAATTGTGGAAGCTGTTGTTGCCGCCGCCGAGATCGATGTTGCCGATGACGCGTCCCAGCGTGTCGCCCAGCCGCGAATTGTCGACATGGTCATCACCCGACGTGCCGGTAATGGCCAGCGGACTGAAATCGTCGAGCAGCGATTCCAGGATCGCATTGGTCGGCACGACGGGACCGGGCGCCAACAGGAAGGTCTGGAATGCCTGGATATCCGCTGCCTGGATCTCGAATGTCGGCGTCGCTCCCATTGCGTAGAGCAGGCTGTGGTTGGTCAGCGCGTTGTTGGCGCCGCCGACGAGCATGGCGGCAACGCCGGTTCCGGCACCGCCAATCGTGTAATGACCGTTGAGATTGATGGTGATGTTGCCTTTCGCGCCGTTGGCTGTGCTTTCGCCGTAGGCGGCCACGGAACCAGCACCCTGCGCGAACAGGCTGTCGCCCGCGGTCAGCGTAACCGCGTGCGCGTCGCCGATGCCGGTCGCGCTCTGTCCGAACATGGCATACGAGCTCGCACCCTTGACCCAGACCTGGCTCATGGCCGTCGCCGTCGCCGCCGCGGCATCGCCGATGCCACCGCCGGAACCGGCAGCGCCGGTGGAGAGCGTGCCGGCCAGGCCGCCGCCGCCGCCCACCGCCTGGGCCACGATGCCGTGCGCCCGCTCGCCATCGGTGACGATCTCGCCGTCCTGCTGGATGGTCACCGTGCCGCCATTGCCCTTGGCGCCCGCAAATGTGTTGAAGCCGATGGTGTTGTTGTCGATGCCGCTGCCGCCATCCGCCGTGGCGCCGAAGCGCCCGAAGCCGGCGCCGCCGATGCCGCCGCCGCCGCCGACCGACTGCGCGATGATGGCGACCGCATCGACACCATGCGTGGTGATGGTGCCGGTGCGGATCACGGTCACGTCGCCGCCATCGCCGCCATTGCCGCCAAGGCCGCCGATGCCGAGCGCGTTCGAGGTTTTACCTTTTGCGTCGCCGCCGACACCGCCGCCGCCGCCCACCGACTGCGCCACGACGCCATGCGCGCGGGCGCCGAAGGTTTCGATCGATCCGGAAACCTCAACCCTCACATCTCCGCCATCGCCGCCGTTGCCGCCCTTGCCGCCCAGGCTGAGAGCAAAGGAATCGGACCCGGCGAAGTCGGACGAAACCGTGCCGCCATATCCTCCACCGCCGCCGATGGACTGGGCGAAGATGCCGTATGACCCATCCTTGTGTGTGATGATCTCGCCATCGTTGGTGACGGTGACCTTGCCACCATCGGCCTCGTTGTCGGGGTCGTTGGGGTCGCCGACCACCGGGATCGGAATCCCGTTGGGTATGCTGGCACCGCCACCGATTGTCATGTCTGCTTCCGATGCGCCGGTCGCGGCACCCGAGGCACCACCGCCACCGCCGATCGACTGCGCAAAAATGCCGTGCGAGATATAGCCCAGTGTTTCAATCTTGCCGAAGTTGTTGACCTCGACCTCACCGCCGATGCTGCCACTGCCGCCTTGGCCGCCGATATACATGGTAACCGCCGTCTCGGCCTTACCGGTCTCCGTCGAGCCAGCGCCACCCGCACCACCGCCGCCGCCCACCGACTGTGCGAAGATGCCGTGCGAGTTGTCGTCCTGCGTCAGGATCGAACCGCTCTGGAAGTTCTGGACGTGAACCTTGTCGCTGGTACCGCCAGCGCCGCCAGCGCCGCCGAGGCTCAGCGTGATGGCGATCTTCGAGTCGGTGGATGACGTGCCGGACGCCCCGCCGACGCCACCGGAGCCGCCGATCGACTGCGCCAGGATGCCGTGGGAATTGGCCTTGTCGGTCTGGATTATGCCGCTGTTTTCGACATTGACCTTGCCGCCGTTGCCGCCGACCTCACCCGAGCCGCCAAGCGACAGGTTTACCGCGACCTCACCGCCATCGCTCTTGCCCTTGCTTTCGCCGGCACCACCTGCGCCGCCGCCGCCACCGACCGACTGCGCGAAGATGCCTATCGAGCGCTCCTGCTTGGTCCATATCGTTGCGCCGGCCATATTGACGACATCGACCTGGTTGCCATTGCCGCCCTTGCCACCCGCACCGCCAAGCGAGCCGCCGATTGCGTAAGTGCCAAGCACGCCAGAGCTGGACGAGCCGCCGACACCGCCGCCGCCACCGATCGAATTGGCGCTGATGCCATAGGAATCGGCGCCGTCCGTGACGATCAGATTGCGGTTGGTCACCGAAACCGTGCCGCCATTGCCGGCGCCGCCGGCACCGAGCGCGATCGCCGCGCCGATACCGACCGAAGTCTCGCCAGCATCGCCTGGGCCGACGATATCCTCTTTGGTCGAAGCCGAGCCGCCGCCGCCGCCACCGCCGCCGATGGACATGGCGAGGATGCCGACCGAGTTGAACCCGCTTGTGCGGATCTCGCCCAAATTATCGACTGCGACACCGACCTTGCCATCGAAACAAGTGGCATTGCCACCTGCGTCCGCGGCACAGGCGGCATCGTTGCCTTCGCCGCCATTGCCGCCGATGCTGACATTTGCGGTAACGCTCGTGCCGGCGGTGCCGCCGACGTGGAAGGCCTGCGTGTTTGTCGCACCGCCCATGCCGCCACCGCCGCCGATCGATTGGGCAACAATGCCGGACGAATAGTCGCCGTCGGTGGTCAAATTGGCGGAATTCGTAACATCCACGGCACCGGACTTGTTGCCTGTGCCACCCGCCCCGCCGACACCAACGTTGACGGCGACGTTGACGCCGTTTTCTGTACCGAGATCGGCCGTCGCGCCATTGGTCGCTCCGCCATTGCCGCCGCCGCCGCCGATCGACTGGGCAACGATCGCGGCGCTCATGTCCCCACCCGTCTTGATCGTCATGGCGTTGTGAACGGCGACATCGCCGCTGATGTTGCCCTTGCCGCCGCCGCCACCGATGGTGACCGTCGCATTGATGCTGGCGTTGACCCCGAAGCCGCCTGCAGCTCCCCAGGAATCGCCGCCATTGCCGCCGCTGCCGGCCACCGATTGCGCGAGGATGCCGATCGCGTTGGCGCCTTTGGTAACGATGCTGCCGCCGCCATTCATGCCGCTGTCGACGATGACGAGGTCGCTCTTGCCACCGTCGCCACCCCAGCCGCCAACAGTGACACCGAGTGAAACGCTGACCCCCGTGCTGGCTGCACCCGAAATCGTGGCAGCGCGGCCGCCATTGCCGCCGCCGCCGCCGATGGACTGGGCAACGATGCCGCCGGAACCGGCTGCGTCGGTGTCGGCAATCAGGTTGCCATCAGCCCGAACCGTTACCTTTCCACCATTGCCTCCGTTGCCGCCCTCGCCACCCACGGCAACCCCGACCGAAGCGGACACGTAGAGACCAGCGCTGACCGCGCCTGAATAAGCCGAACCGCCGTTGCCGCCACTGCCACCGACCGATTGCGCAAGAATGGCCTTCGAGCCCATGCCGCCGACATGAATGTCACCTTTGTGGGTGACCGTGACCTGGTTGCTGAGATTGCCATCGCCGCCACCGCCGCCGATCGCCACGGAAGCGGCGCCGAACAGACCGACGGCAAACGTTCCGACAGATCCGCCATTGCCGCCACCGCCGCCGACCGACTGGGCGAGAATGCCGTGTGAGAGGGAGCCCACCGTCGTGATGTTGGTGGTGTTCTTGACCTCTACCTCGCCGGCCGCGCCGCCGGCCCCGCCTTTGCCACCGATGCCGACCGCGGCAAAGGCGCCGGCCGCCATCGCAAACCCGCCGTCGCCGCCCGAGCCGCCGACCGACTGCGCGAAGATGCCGATCGACATATCCTTGTCCGTGCTGATCAGGCCTGTGTTTTCGACATAGACCTTCTTGCTCCCGCCGCCCGACGCGCCATCGCCGCCAAGCGAGAAGGACGGCCCGCCAACCGAGACGGCAAATCCGCCTGAGCCGCCACCGCCGCCGATCGACTGCGCCAGGATGCCATGAGACTGGACACCTTCGGTGTGTACCGCCGCGCCATTGGTGACATCGACGGTCCAGCCCGTGCCGCCGCCACCTCCCTTGCCACCGATTGTGACGTTGGCGCCGAGGCCGGCGGAAGCCGTGCCGCCGCCATTGCCGCCGCCGCCGCCGATCGACTGGGCGATGATACCCGTGGAGCGGTCACCAAGCGTGTGAATCAGCCCTGAATTGATGCCGACCGTCACTGCCTTGGCGTCGCTGGCAGTGCCGGCCTTGCCGCCGATGCTGACAGCAGCCACAAGACCCGCGCCGTTCAACGAGAAGCCGCCATTGCCACCGCCGCCGCCGACCGACTGCACGATGACGCCGGCCGAGTCCGACTGATGGGTCGTGACGTCAAGTGTTGTCGTCGAGAAGAACTTTGCCGTCCCGGCTTCGCCGCCCCCCGCGCCCGAACCACCGATGCCCACGCTTGCGTTGACGCTCAGGCCGAACTGGCCGCCGCCATTTCCGCCACCGCCACCGATTGATTGCACGATGATACCGGCCGACCTTTCGCGGAAAGTCTCGACCGAACCATTATAGGTGGCTTCCGTCGCCACGCCCTTGCCGGCCGCGCCGCCTCTTCCCCCCATGCCGAAGCCGGCAATCGCCGACAGTGTACCGGAAAAGCCGCCATTGCCGCCGCCGCCGCCGACCGACTGCACGATCAGGCCGGCCGAATCCGCGCCGTCCGTGGTGATCGATTGCATCGCGCCATCAGCCGTGCGCAGCGTGACGGCATCGGCATCGCCGCCGCCTGCGCCACTGCCGCCGACACCCACACTGGCGCCGAAGCTGGCAGCGCCGGAAAAGCCGCCATTGCCGCCGCCGCCGCCGATCGATTGGGCAACGATGCCGGTCGACCGATCCCCGGAGGTGTTGACGGTGCCGCCGACGGTCGCGTCGACCACGCCGCCTTTACCCGCCTTGCCGCCACTGCCGCCGACGCCCACTGCTGCGACGGTCGAGCCGGAAAGTGCAAACCCGCCGTTGCCGCCGCCGCCGCCCACCGACTGCATAAGCACGCCGATGGAATCGTCCCCGAGCGTGGTGACCTTGGCGTTCGCAACGTTGTAATTCACCTTGTCGCCGTCACCCGCCGCATCGCCTGATCCGCCTACCGACACACCCACCAGGCCGCCAATGGCAATGGCGCCGCCGCCATTGCCGCCGCCGCCGCCGACCGACTGTGCGATGATGCCGCTAGCGGAACGGCCGTTCGTCTCGACGGTCACACCGTTGCCGGCCTGATTGACGTTGACCACGCCACCCTTGCCGCCAGTGCCGCCGCCACCGCCGATGGCGACCGAAATTGCAGGCGCTACGCCGATGGCGTAGCCGCCATTGCCGCCGCCACCGCCGACCGACTGGATCAGAATGCCATGCGCGCCGTCGCCGCCGTTTCCATCGACGCCGGTCTTGATCACGCCGCCAATATTGCCGGTCGCCGTATCGCCCTGGCCGCCACCGCTTGCCTTGCCACCGATCGACACGAGACCTATAGCGCCGCCGCCATCGCCGCCGCCGCCGCCCACCGACTCGACCAGCATGCCGATGGCGCCCAGGCCACTGGTGGTGATGTTGCCGGTGTTGGTCCCCGTGGCTGCCCGGCCGTCATTGCCATCCGTACCCGCGCCGCCACCGCCGAACAGACCTAGACCGCCACCGCCGTCGCCGCCGCCGCCGCCCACCGACTGCACGACCATGCCGCTGGCAAAATCTCCCCGAGTTGTGATGGTCCCGGAATTTATCCCCTCGGCATTGCCGCCGATTGTCGGCACGCCCCCATTGCCGCCGTTACCCACGATACCGAAACCACTTGCACCATCACCGGCAACGCCGCCCGCCGACCGCACAAGCATACCCTTCGAGAAAGCCCCGTCCGTGGAAATGGAGCCGGCATTATCGCCTTTCGCGTCACCGCCGAAACCGCCATTGCCGCCATTGCCACCCTTGCCGGCACCGATCGCAGCGCCCAAGCCGCCATTGCCGCCGCGCCCTCCGCTGGAATTGACGGTGATGCCGTTCGAATTGACCCCGTGCGTGATGATATTGCTTTCGATCGTAGTGGTCACGGTCGCCGTGCCGCCATCGCCACCCCGCCCGCCGACGCCGCCCTTACCGCCTACCGCGATGGCGAATGCCCATGCGCCGTTACCACCATCCCCACCGCTGGCGTCGCCCAATATGCCGGGAGCATTGTCCCCCGATGTTTCGAGGGCGCCAGATGCGTTGTTTGTTATATCGACGGTTCCGCCCTTGGCGCCATCGCCGCCTTTACCACCCTTGATCTCCACAAAAGGCGGGACGGCTGTTGCATGGACAGCCGAGCCGCCATCGCCGCCGCGCCCACCCCGGGCGCTGCCAACGAAAGCGGCCTCCCCGGAGGTCGTGCGGCCGACACTATTCGTTCCCGTAGCCGGCGCCACCGGCGAATGGCCATCTCCGGCGTCAGCAGTACCGATTCCGTCATCACCATTGTCGCCCGGTGCACCATCCGTATTGATGGACAATTGCTGCGCATGGACCGGAGATTGAGCGTAAGGAAAGACCAGCCCCACCAGTGCCGTAGCGCAAAGCAATCGAGCTATCCGTTTGGGCAGAGTGGCGAGACATTGATTCGGCCGGCCGGGCAAACCCTTCTGAGTCGCCGCGGCATCACGAAGAACTTCCTCAGAACATGCCCTGGCTGAACCGTCGTCGGCCGATGCGCACGACAATACGGCAACGCGCTCTGTGAACAAAGCCATGCACTTACCCCCCGTTTTACGGGGGCGCGCCTCAATGCCTGCTTGAGTCCGACGCCACCGCTATGCTCTGCTCATGCAATTGCAATAAGGATGCCGGCACTGTGCAATAAGGTTCAATGCATTAAAACAGGGCATCCGTATTCCCACTTGCGGAGCTCTGACTCAATTAGAATACATTAACTTATGCCGGATGAAACCAAAAATTTACGTGGGGAACACTGACCAAAGCCACCGACGTTTCATAGTCATCATATGATGACTATCTGCCGTTTCGCGGCCGAAATCGCAGAACAAAGCGATTGGACCGCCCGATTTCGTGATACTCGACCCGCTGGCCATGGCATCGACGCGCAAACGCCCTATATCAAAGGACAGAGTTTTTGCGCGGGAATGAACGGATGTCGGCACTTCGGCCATCAACGATCTTCACAGTGGCAATGCTGGCCACGGCAGTGCTGGCGGGCGTTTGCCTGCCGGCTTCCGCGCAAGCGCTCAATCCCGCTACCGGCAACAATGCGCTGATCCGGCAGAACGACCTGCAAATCCTGCAAAACAGGATACAGCGGCAGCAATATCAACAGCAACAGCAGCAGAATCGCGCCCAGGACCGCCAGATCTTTCAGCAACCGCCACCGGTCGTGCAGCAGCTCAAGCCAAGCTGCCAGACACAGATAATCGGCACCACCGCCGTGAGCAATTGCCGCTGACATCAAGGCCTTTTTCGTTTATTTAGCCGACTTATGTATTTCGAGTGTCGTTGGCACATGCGAAAGTTTTGGTTTTGCAACGACGCCTTGTCGCGCTATGCGGCATTGCATCGACTGGATTGACGAATGGCAGCCACCAAGAAAAAGGCCGTACGCAAGGCAAAGAAGGGCGAGAGAATCCGCCAGGTGGCGGCTATTCCCTTCCGGCTGACCGCGCGTGGCGACATCGAGGTGATGCTGGTCACGTCGCGTACCACCAGGCGCTTCATCGTCCCCAAGGGCTGGCCGATGAAGGGCAAGAGCGGACGCAAGGCGGCCACCATCGAGGCGCAGGAGGAGGCCGGCGTGCTCGGCAAGACGCTGAAGCAGCCGGCGGGCACCTATTCCTACTGGAAGCGGCTGGCCAATCGCTTTGTCCGCGTCGACGTCATCGTCTACCTGCTCGAGGTGAGCGAGGAACTGGCCGACTGGCAGGAAGCCAAACGACGCCAGCGGGCCTGGCTGGCGCCAGCCGATGCGGCCATGCTCATCGACGAGCCGGATCTTTCAACGTTGGTGAAGACGCTGAAGATCCCCGTGCAGGTGGATCAGGCGTAGAGCCTCACTCGCCGGGGTCATCGCTTTCGGGAAACGGCCGCACCGGCGTGCCGGTATAGGCCCACAGCCACTCGCGCGGCAGCGGCCCCTTGTTTCGCTCGCCATGCTGCGACTGCTCCCAGGCATGCGCCAGGATGCCGACCGAGCGCGACAGCACGAAAAGCCCTCGCGTCAGCGGCGGCGGAAAACCGAGTTCGCCATAGATGACGGCGGTGGCGCCATCGATGTTAAGCGGTATTTTTTTCCCCTTGCGGCGTTCGACGTCCGCCTCGACCGCTTCGGCGATATCGGCGAAACGCCCATTGACGGCACCGCGTGCGGCAAATTCGCGGGTCAATTCCAGCAAGCGCGGCGCGCGCGGGTCGACGGGATGGAAGCGATGTCCGAGCCCCGGCACATAGCCCTTCTCCTCGGCGAAGAACCGGTCGAGCCGCGCCGAGACCGCCTCATTCAGCGTCATCCCGGCATCGATCGCCACGGCAATGTCACCATAGAAGGAAAGCGCCTGCTCGCCGGCGCCTCCATGCACGTCGCCGAGAACGTTGATGGCCGAGGCCATGGCGCTGTTGATACCGACGCCGCAGGTTGCAGCCATGCGCGCGATGGCAATCGATGGCGCCTGCGGTCCATGGTCGACGGCGGCAGCCAAGGCAATGCCGAGCAATTCTGCCTGGTCCTCGCTGGGCAGTTCGCCGCGCAGCATCAGCCAGATGACAGCCGGAAAGCTGACGCGGCCGATCAGATCCTGGATCTCGTAGCCGCGCAGCCGGATGACACCTGGCCGCATCTCGATGATGTCGGTCTGCCACCATTCCTCGCCGCGCTCACGGCCCGTCTTCTTCTCCGTGCCGCTCATGCGCGTGCCTTTGTCCTGGTGCGGGGCGGCAGGTCGGCGAACACCTCGCTCATATGTTCGCCGAGCGCCGGCGGCGGCTTTGTCGGCAAGGGCGCCTCGCCATCGACCATGAAGCCGCCGCGCAAAACGGTCAGCGGCTTGTCCATGCCAGCCACATCGTCGAAATGCGCGGTCACCTGGCGCTCGAGGACTTGGGGCTCGGCCAGCACTTGCGGGATCGTCAGCACCCTGCCGGCAGGCACGCCGGCGCGATTGAGCGTCTCTTCCCAGGCCGCCGCCGAGGCGCCCGCCAGGGCGTCCTCGATCTCGACTTTAAGCGCCGCACGGTTGCGCTTGCGCGTCTCGCGCTCTGCATAGCGGACATCGGAAGCCAATTCCGGCCGGCCGATCAGCCGGCACAGCGCCACGAACTGCTCCTGCTTGTTGGCGGCGATGTTGATGAGCCCGTCGCCGGTGCGAAACGCACCGGAGGGTGCCGCCGTCATGTTCTCGTTGCCCATCGGCATGGGGTCGATACCTGCGGTCAGATAGTTGGAAACCGGCCAACCAAGTGCGGAAAGTGTGCATTCGAGCATCGAAACGTCGAGAAAGGCACCCTCGCCGCTCGTCTTCTGCCGCACCAGCGCCGAGGCGATGGCGAACGCGCCGACCAGTCCGCCAAGCGTATCGGCGACGGGATAGCCGACCCGCAGCGGCGCCGCTTCCGGTGTGCCGGTGATGCTCATGATCCCAGACAGGCCCTGGATGATCTGGTCATAGGCGGGATTATCGCGCATTGGCCCGGTCTGGCCGAAACCCGATATCGCGCAATAGACGAGGCCCGGACGAACCGTCTTCAGTGCCTCGTAGCCAAGCCCCAGCCGATCCATCACGCCGGGGCGGAAATTCTCCACCAGTGCGTCGGCGCTGGCCACCAGATCGAAAAAGCGCTCGCGATCGGCTTGCTTCTTGAGGTCGAGCACAACCGACCGTTTGCCGGCGTTCTGAGCCAGGAACGAGGCGCCCATGCCGGCGCTGTTCAGCTTTGCCGAGCCGCCGAGCTGGCGGGCGAGGTCGCCGCCTTGCGGCGCCTCGACCTTGATCACGTCGGCGCCCAGCAGCGCCAGCTGGTAGGCGCAATAGGGGCCGGCCAGGACGTTGGTCAGGTCGAGGACGCGAATACCGGAAAGCAGTTCTGTCATGGCATCATGGATCGATCAGGCATCGCCGGGCACATGCTCCGGTCCGCGCCGACGACGATGCTCGATGAAGGCCCAGATATGCGGGCCGGCGAGGCCGATGAAGGCGAGCGTCAGCAGTGTCAGCGACAGTTTGTGGGTGTAGAACACGGACCAGTCGCCATTCGAGATGGTCATCGCCCGGCGGAACTGGGTTTCGGCGAGCGGCCCAAGGATCATGCCGATGATGACAGGCGCGGTCGGAAAATCGAACCGCCGCATCAGGAAACCGGCGGCCCCCAGCAGATAGAGGATGACGAGGTCGATGGGCGATTGCGAAATACCATAGGTGCCGACCGTGGCGAACACCAGGATGCCGGCATAGAGCTGCGGCGCCGGGATTTTCAGCAGCCGCACCCACAGCCCGATCAGCGGCAGGTTGAGGATGACCAGGATGACGTTGGCGATGAACAGGCTGGCGATCAGCCCCCAGACGAGGTCGCCCTGGGTCGTCAAAAGCAGTGGTCCGGGATTGATGCCGTAGCTCTGGAACGCCGACAGCATGATCGCCGCCGTCGCCGAGGTCGGCAGGCCAAGCGTCAGCATCGGCACCAGTACGCCGGCTGCGGACGCATTGTTGGCGGCCTCGGGGCCGGCAACGCCTTCGATGGCGCCGACCGTGCCGAACTCCTGCTTGTGCTTCGACAGCTTCTTTTCGATGGCATAGGACAGGAAAGTCGGGATTTCGGCGCCGCCGGCCGGCATGGCGCCGATCGGGAAGCCGATCGCGGCGCCGCGCAGCCAGGGTTTCCACGAACGCCCCCACTCGGCCGCCGTCATGTAGAGCGAGCCCTTCAGCGGCACGATCTCGTCCTTGCCGGCATAGCGGCGCGAGGCCATGTACAGCGTCTCGCCGACGGCAAACAGGCCAACGGCGGCGATGATGACGTCGACGCCGTCGAGCAGTTCGGTCATGCCGAAGGTGAAGCGCGGCTGGCCGGTCTGCAGGTCGACGCCGATCATGCCGATGACGAAGCCTGCGAACAGGCTGGTCAGGCCGCGAACGGAAGACGAGCCGAGCACCGCCGAGACGGTGATGAAGGCCAGCACCATCAGCGAGAAATATTCGGCCGGACCGAAGGCCAGCGCGAATTTGACCACCACCGGCGCCAGGAAAGCGACGCCCATCGTGCCGATCGTGCCGGCTACGAACGAGCCGATCGCCGAAGTGGCGAGGGCTGCACCGCCGCGGCCGGAACGCGCCATCCTGTTGCCTTCCAGCGCGGTGACGATGGTGGCGCTTTCGCCGGGCGTGTTGAGCAGGATCGACGTCGTCGAGCCGCCGTACATGGCGCCGTAATAGATGCCGGCAAACAGGATGAAGGATGCCTCCGGCGCCACCTGATAGGTGATCGGCAAAAGCAGCGCGATGGTCAGCGCCGGCCCAAGACCGGGCAGCACACCGATGGCGGTGCCAAGCGTGGTGCCGAGCAGGCACCACAGAAGGTTGACCGGGGTGAAGGCGACCGAGAAGCCGTGTGCGAGATGTCCGAGCGTTTCCATGGCGTCAGCCCCTCAACATGGTGATGAACGCATCGATGACCGCGTTCAGCTGGTTCTCGATGAAACCGGCACCGATGTTGACGCCGAGCGCCCTGGCGAAGCCGAAATAGGCGGCCAGCGCCAGGATAAGGCCGAGCACGACGTCCCGCAGCGTACGCTTGCTGCCGAAGCCGTAGCAGACGAGCACGAACATGATGACGGATGCCGCCGTGAAGCCGAGCGGTTGGATGAGCAGCAGATTGGCGATCAGGCCGATGACGACGAAGCCCATTGCCTTCCAGTCGGTCGGCGTCTCCTTTTCCTCCTCCGGCTGCCAGCCGCCGCGAAGCGCGGCAAGGATGAGCAACAGCGAAAGTACCACCAGGCCAACCATGGTAAGGTAGGGAAAGACGGTCGGGCCGACCTTGGAGTAGAGCGGCGACACCGGGATCGCCAGCGTCTGCCAGGCGACGGCGCCGGCGCAGGCCAGGAGCCCGATGCCTATCAACAATTCCGGCACGGCAAGCCGCGACGGCGCCGCCTGCTGGTCGCTGGTGCTCATGATTGTCCTCCCCAGGAGAGCTGGCCAAGTATGGTTGGCGGAAATGCCCGGCGCCGCATGCTTGCTCCCCACCGCAGGGTCATGCCGGCTTGCATTTCATGCGAGAAGGGGCGACCTGCGCCGCCCCTATGACGATGGATCAGGCGAGCCCGAGATCCTTCAGGATCGCCTCGATGCGGGCTGAATCCTCGGTGACGAACTTCGCATAGTCGTCGCCGGTGAGCAGGATCGGCGTCCAGTTGCGGTTCTTGCATTCGGTCGCCCACGCGTCGCTCTTGGCCATGGTCTCGATCAGGGTGATCATCGCTGCCTTGTCGGCGTCGGAAATGCCCGGCGGTGCGAAGACGCCGCGCCAGTTGAACAGTTCGACATCGATGCCGGCCTCCTTCAGCGTCGGCGCATCGATGCCGTCCTGGCGCTTGTCTGCCGAGATGGCGAGCAGCCGCAGCGCGCCCGCCTTGACCTGCTCGGAGAACTCGCCAAAGCCGGAGATGCCGGCCGCGACCTGGTTGCCGAGCAGCGCCGACAACGCCTCACCGCCGCCGGCGAACGGCACGTAGGACAGGTTTGTCGCCGGCACGCCGACAGTCTTGGCAATCAGGCCGAACAGGATGTGATCGGAACCGCCTGCGGAGCCGCCGGCGACAGGAACCTTTGTCGGATCGGCCTTGAGCGCGGCGACGAAATCAGCGGCCGTCTTGAACGGCGACTCCGCCGGCACGACCAAGGCCTCGAACTCGCCGGTAAGGCGGGCGATCGGGGTGACCTGCGTCAGATTGTTGGCGGCCTTGTTGGCAATGATGGCGCCAACCATGACCATGCCGGCAACCATCAGGGAATTGCCTTTGCCGTTCCACTGGCTGATGAATTGCGGCAGCCCGACAGTCCCGCCGGCGCCGCCGACATTGGTGATCTGGGAACCCGAGATGAGCTTTTCACTGCGCAGCACCTGGTCGATCGTGCGCGCCGTCTGGTCCCAGCCACCACCCGGTGCGGCAGGCACGAAGAGCTGTATCTGGGGCGCGCCTTCGGCCAAAGCGGGAGAAAGATGCGACGTCATCAGCCCGGCACCCACGGCTGCGGTGCTCATCAAAAATCTGCGTCTGTCCAGCATGGGATTCCTCCAAATCACGACACCTCCTCCGGTGCCCGCCAAAACGCGCCTGCATCCAGACCCGTCATCGATTTCAAGCAGATGTTACGGAGTTCTGTCAACGGAAACGATATTCTGCTGGACAGAACGATTTGGCGGCGCGACACAGTCGCGTCGCTCGGCTTTCTTCAAACTGGAACCGCCATGGACTCGCCAAGCAAATCGGCAGATGCGGAAATCGACCGCGCCGAAGGTGTTGCAGCACTCGATCGGGCGATTGCCATCCTCGATGCCTTCAGCACGGAGGACCGGTCGCTCAGCCTGGCCGAAATCGCGGCGCGCACCGGCCTCTACAAGAGCACCATCCTGCGGCTTGCGAATTCCCTTTTGCGCGGACGATTGCTCGAGCGCCTCGACAATGGGCGCTACCGCGTCGGACCCGCGACGTTTCGGCTCGGTGCGCTCTACCAACGTTCGGTCGTGGCGGTCGATATCCTGCTGCCGATCATGCGCGATCTTTCCGAGCGAAGCTGGGAAAGCGTTGCCTTCTACGTTCGCTCGGGCGATGTCCGCACCTGTCTTTACCGCGTCGAATCCAAGCACCCGATCCGCTACACGATACGCGAAGGCGACGTATTGCCTTTGCTGCTCGGCTCGGGCGGCCGCGTGCTCGCAGCGTTTTCGGGCCAGCAGGGCGAACCCTACGAGACCATCCGCAAGACCTGCAACTGTCTCGCCGTCGGCGACCGCGACCCCGAGACGGGGGGCGTGTCGGCGCCGGTATTCGGGCCAGGGGGCGTCCTGCTCGGCGCCTTGACCCTGGCTGGACCAAGCACGCGCGTCGACGCGGCCTTTCTGCAGCGCATGAAGCGTCCGCTGCTCGAGGCAGCGGCCCGCGCCACCCGCGCCTTCGGCGAGGACGCCTCAATGCTCGAGCAGGCAAGCCTGGCAGCGGACGCCCTGCCGTAGAATGCGGCCTGATTGGAAGGCTCGCCCAGTTCAACTTGACCAGAACCACACGGCGGTTCTTGGCGCGGCCCGCTTCGTCATCGTTGCTGGCGACAGGTGCCATCATGCCGGCGCCCGCAGCGGTCAGCCGCGCCGCTCAGGTCACCGCGCCAGCAGGATGGTCGGAGCGTCGTGATAGGTGGTCTTTACCACTTCCCGATAACCGCACTTGGCAGCCACCCTCAGCGAAGCGCCATTTTCCGGATCGATGATACAGACGGTCTTCTCGCGCCCGAAAATCACTTCGCCCCATGCCAGGACGCGGCCAACCACCTCGGTGGCGAAGCCCGCCCCGTGCACGGCCGGAACCAGCGCCCACCCGGCCTCGGGAATGCCTTCGATCGATGGTTCCATGTCGCGCTTCAGATCGTGAAACCCGGCCTCGCCGATGAAGCGCCCGGTCGCCTTCTCCTCGATCGCCCAGAAGCCATAGCCAAGCAACGACCACAGGCCGGCGTGACGCAGGAAGCGCATCCAGCTTTCTTCGCGCGTGCGCGGCTTGCCGCCGATGAAGCGGGTGACGACGGGATCGGTCCACATCGCGGCATAGGTGTCGAAATCATCCAGGCGGTGTGCCCGCAGGATGGTTCGCTTCGTTTCGATGACAGGAGCACTGGTCGCTTGCGGATTGTTCATGGGATCTGCCTCGCACGGATCGCCAGCGCTTAGCAAATCGCCGGTGCTGCGCAAGGGGCCAGGGCAACACGGCCCATCATCCAGGCGCCGCTATGGGAATTTTGCGCGACGATGTTATTTTTCACCGCAGGCTGATTCAACACCCGCCAGCGCGACCTTTTTTCAGGCGCGCATTGGTGGCGTCAAACCCAGGGAAAAGAGCATGGATACCACCGATCTTGTGCTTGCGATCTTCCATCATCTGCTGGTGTTTTCGCTGGCGGGGATCATCGGCGCCGAATTCGTCCTGATCCGCGGCGACCTGGGTGCTGCGACGCTCAAGAGGCTCGCCGGCATCGACCGCCATTACGGCGTCATCGCCGCGCTGATCATCGTCGTCGGCATCGGCCGCGTCTTCTATGGCCTCAAGGGCTGGGAATTCTACGTCTACAACTGGGTGTTCTGGGCCAAGATAGCGGCGTTCGGCGCTGTCGGCCTGCTGTCGATCATCCCGGCCGTCCGCTTCATATCCTGGAACAGGCAGGCGAGCGGCAATGCCTCGTTCCAGGTGCCGGCGACCGAACTTGCGTCCGTGAAAGACCTATATCCGCGCCGAAGCTTTCATCTTCCTGCTCATCCCGGTCTTCGCCGCGGCGATGGCGCGCGGCTACGGCTACTAGGGTGGCGATCACCCTCCGACATTATCCACCCATCGAGTGCGGATGTTTGCGGATATCGGCAGTTTGCCGCCCAGTTGCTATTTGCTAGCTTGCCCTAGTTGTTGCTTCATGCGCAGCCGGTGTTGAGAGGAGTTCCGCGCGGCGTTGGAGATTCATATCCCGGGAGGAGATCACGATGAGAAGATTTGTCGCCACTCTGGCTGCTGCCGCGGCCGTCACGCTTTATGGGTTCGCGGCCAGCGCGCAGACCTATCCTGAACGAACCATCACCGTTGTGGTGCCGTTTGCGGCCGGCGGTCCGACCGACACGGTCACGCGCCTCGTCGCCGAAGCGATGTCGAAGGATCTCGGCCAGCAGGTCATCGTCGAGAATGTCGGCGGCGCCGGCGGCACGCTGGGTGCCGGCCGCGTCGCCAACGCCGAGCCTGACGGCTATACGCTGCTGCTCCATCATATCGGCATGGCGACAAGTGCGACGCTGTACAGAAAGCTCGCCTACGACACGCTGAACGCCTTCGAATATGTCGGCCTCGTCACCGAGGTGCCGATGACCATCGTCGGCCGCAAGGACCTGGAGCCGGCCGATCTCAAGGGGTTGGTGGAGTACGCCAAGGCCAACAAGGATTCCATAACCGTCGCCAATGCCGGCATCGGTGCGGCCTCGCATCTGTGCGGCATGCTGTTCATGAGCGCCATCAAGACGCCGCTGGTCACCGTGCCCTACAAGGGCACCGGCCCGGCCATGACCGATCTCCTCGGCGGTCAGGTCGACATCATGTGCGACCAGACGACCAACACCACCAAGCAGATCCAGGGCGGCACCATCAAGGCCTATGCCGTCACCTCGCCGGAGCGCCTCGATGTGCTGAAAGACGTCCCGACGACGGTGGAAGGCGGCCTTCCCGAAGTGCAGGTCGGCATCTGGCACGGTCTCTATGCACCCAAGGGCACACCGGCCGGGATCACCGAACGCCTGTCGAAATCGCTTCAGGTCGCGCTGAAGGACCAGAACGTCGCGGCCCGCTTCGCCGAACTCGGCACCAAGCCATCGCCCGAGGCCGATGCGACCCCCGCCGCACTGAAGGCCAAGCTGGAAAGTGAGATCGCGCGCTGGAAGCCGATCATCGAAGCCGCCGGCCAGTACGCCGACTGAGGTTTGAACAGGGGCGCCGCCGGCGCCCCTGTTCGCTCGGCATCCGCTACGCACCGCGGCTTGGGAGAACCATCATGAAACCTTTCGCGATCGACAGGGTCAACGGCCTGTGCGCCGCCCTGTTCATCGGCTTCGGCGGATGGTTCGCGCTGCAATCGCTCGGCCTCGAAATCGGCACCGCGTTGCGCATGGGGCCAGGCTATTTTCCGCTGGTCCTGGCGATCGTGCTGATCCTGCTCGGCGCCGTCATTCTCGTCCAGGCTGTACGCGTCGAGGGCGAAGCGATCGGGCATATTGCGTGGCGCGGCATGCTGCTCATCCTGCCTGCTCCGATCTTCTTCGGCCTGACGGTGCGCGGCCTCGGATTCATCCCGTCGATCTTCCTGACGGCGCTGATCGCGTCGTTTGCCAGCCGCCGCATGAAGCCGTTGACCGCCCTCGTGCTGTCGGCCGGCCTGACATTGTTTGCATTCCTTGTCTTCAGCTACGCGCTTGGCCTGCCGTTCCGCCGCTTCGGCCCGTGGCTGGCCCCGTGGTTGGTGTCGTAAGGCGATGAGCATGGATCTGCTCGACAACCTTGCGCTCGGCTTTTCGACGGCGACGTCGCTGACCAACCTCGGTTTCTGCCTGATCGGCGTCCTTCTCGGCACGCTGATCGGCGTCCTGCCCGGCATCGGCGCCACCGCGACCATCGCCATGCTTTTGCCCATCACCTTCCAGATCGGCGACCCGGTTTCCTCCCTCATCATGCTCGCCGGCATCTATTACGGTGCGCAATATGGCGGCTCGACCACCGCCATTCTCATCAACATGCCCGGCGAGTCCTCGTCCGCCGTCACCGCGATCGACGGCTACCAGATGGCCAGGAACGGCCGCGCCGGGGCGGCCCTCGCGATCGCGGCCATCGGCTCGTTCTTTGCCGGCACCGTGTCGACGTTCCTCGTCGCCATCTTTGCCCCGCCGCTGACGGCGATAGCGCTGGAATTCGGCGCGGCCGAGTATTTTTCGCTGATGATCGTCGGCTTGGTTTCGTCCGTCGCGCTCGCCCACGGCTCGATCGTCAAGGCGCTGGCCATGGTCGTGCTCGGCCTGCTGCTCGGCATTGTCGGCACCGACATTTACACCGGCACGCCGCGCTTCACGCTTGGAATCCGGGAATATGCCGACGGGTTGAATTTCGTTGCGGTGGCGGTCGGTGTCTTCGGCGTCGCCGAGATCCTGCGCAACCTCGAAAACGAGGATGAGCGCTCCGTGATGATCCGCAAGGTCACCGGCCTTATGCCGACCCGCGAGGACTTTCGGCGCATGGCAGCGCCCATCGTGCGCGGAACGATCATCGGTTCGGCGCTCGGCATCCTGCCGGGAGGCGGCGCGATCCTGGCAGCCTTTGCCTCCTACACGGTCGAAAAACGCGTCTCGAAAAACCCGAAGGAGTTCGGCAAAGGCGCCATCGAAGGCGTCGCCGGACCGGAATCGGCCAACAATGCCGGTGCGCAGACTTCCTTCATCCCGATGCTGACGCTGGGCATTCCGGCCAACCCGGTCATGGCTCTGATGATCGGCGCCATGATCATCCAGGGCATCGTGCCCGGCCCCAATGTCGCAACCGAACAGCCGGCGCTGTTCTGGGGCATCATCGCCTCGATGTGGATCGGCAATCTGATGCTGATCATCCTCAACCTGCCGCTGATCGGGCTTTGGGTGAAGCTGCTGACGATCCCCTATTACGTGCTTTTCCCGATCATCATGGCGTTCTGCTCGATCGGCGTCTACAGCGTCAACAGCAACGTCTATGATCTCTACGCCGTCGCCTTCTTCGGCTTCCTCGGCTACCTCCTGACCAAGCTGCGCTGCGAACCGGCACCGCTGCTGCTCGGCTTCGTGCTCGGCCCGCTGCTCGAGGAAAACCTGCGCCGCGCCATGATCCTCTCGCGCGGCGACCCGAGCACCTTCGTGACCAGACCGATCAGCGCCGGCCTGCTGCTCATAGCGCTCGCCGTGCTCGCCGTCGTCTTCCTGCCGGCGGTCAAGAAAAAGCGCGAAGAGGTGTTTGTGGAGGAGAGTTGAACTACGCCGCCGTTCCGCCTCGGTCCTGAACCTCTTCGACCGGGTCGAGCGGTGCGATCGGCACCAGTGGTGCCGGCACATCGGTCGTCTTGACCTCGGCCTTGCAGATGTCGGCGATGACGCAGGCCGGGCAATCCGGCTTGCGCGCCTTGCAGACGTAGCGGCCATGCAGGATCAGCCAGTGATGTGCATGGCGCATATATTCGTCCGGAATGATCTTCAACAATCCCTGCTCGACCTGTTCCGGCGTCTTGCCGGGCGCCAGCCCGAGCCGGTTGCCGATGCGAAGAATGTGCGTGTCGACCGCCATCGTGTGCTGGCCGAAGGCCATGTTGAGCACGACATTGGCGGTCTTGCGCCCGACCCCGGGCAGCTTGACCAATTCATCTCGATTATCGGGTACCTCGCCGCCATGGTCGCGGATCAGCGCCTGCGACAGCGCAATCACATTCTTCGCCTTGTTGCGCCACAGCCCGATGGTGCGGATATATTCGCCGACCCTTGCTTCCCCCAGCGCCAGCATCTTGTGCGGCGTATCGGCGGCCCTGAACAGCGCCCGCGTCGCCTTGTTGACGCCTACATCCGTCGCTTGCGCCGACAGCACCACCGCGACCAGCAGCGTGAAGGCGTTGACATGTTCGAGTTCGCCCTTCGGCTCGGGCCGCTGGACGGAAAAGCGCCGGAATATCTCTTTCACTTCGGCCGGGCTGTAGCGTGACGCGCGTCGCACCGGCCGCGGGCGCGGCTTTGCGTTCGAACCATCGCGTCGTGCGGGCAACAGCTCTTTTTTGGACAGGGAAGAATCTTTGGACTTGGGGCTTGCCATTTCCCTCCTATAATATCCCCTCATGAGCGACACAAACGCCTCGTTTCAGGCCGACGAGCCATTCTTTCAGGCGCTACTGACCCCGCACCGGTCTCTGGGCCGGACAGGCTTCTTCGTCCTGATGGGCGCGCTGCTGTTCGGCTGGCTGGTGACAGGCGCGTTTTTCCTGTCGCGCGGCGCCTGGCCGGTGTTCGGCTTCTTCGGCCTCGACGTGGCCGCCGTCTACATCGCCTTTCGCATCAACTATCGTGCCGCTCGCGCACGCGAAGAAGTCTCGGTTTCGCGCACCAGCCTCGACATCCGCAAGACAGCCCCCTCGGGGAAATCGGAAGCGCATCGCTTCAATCCGTTCTGGGCGCGGTTTTCGGTGGCCCGTCACGCCGAGATCGGCATCACAGGCATGACGGTGCAAGGTGAAGGCCAGAACGTGCCGATCGGATCGTTCCTGGACCCCGATTCCCGCGAGAGTTTTGCCACCGCCTTTTCGCGCGCGCTGGCGACCGCCAAGACACGCTGAGGCAGCCGCGAGCGATTCCTGGACTCGAATCCGGTGCCTATCTGGGTATGCGCCGCAAGAAGGCAAGTTTCGGGTGGCGATCGACGCCCCGAGGGGCGATATTCCGGCTCAAGGAGACAGTCCCATGAGCACACACACCGCAGTCCTCAAAAAGGACATCACGCCTGAAGGCAGCGATTATGAGATCGTGCGCCGTGCCATCGAGAAGATCAGTCTCGACTATCGCGACCAGCCTTCCCTCGAAGAGCTGGCCGAGGAGGTCGGCGAGACGCCGACCGGCCTGCAAAAACTCTTCACCCGCTGGGCCGGCCTGTCGCCCAAGGCCTTCCTGCAGGCGGTGACACTGGACCATGCGCGCAGGCTGCTCGATTCCGGCATGCCGCTGCTCGAGACCTCATTCGAACTGGGCATGTCCGGCCCCGGCCGGCTGCATGACCTGTTCGTCACGCATGAGGCGATGTCGCCGGGCGACTACAAGACACGCGGCGCCGGGCTCACCATCCGCTACGGCTTCCATTCCTCGCCATTCGGCACCGCCCTGATCATGGCCACGGAGCGCGGGCTCGCCGGCCTCGCCTTCAGTGACCCCGGCGAGGAACGCGCCGCCTTCGCCGACATGTCCAGCCGCTGGCCGAACGCCCTCTATGTCGAGGACATGACTGCCACCGGCCCCTATGCCGCCCGTATCTTCGATCCGACGCTGTGGCGCCCCGACCAGCCGCTGCATGTCGTCATGATCGGCACCGACTTCCAGGTTCGCGTCTGGGAGGCGCTGCTCAAGATCCCGATGGGCAAGGCCCGCACCTATTCCTCGATCGCGGCCAGCATCGGCGCCCCGTCCGCCAGCCGGGCGGTGGGTGCGGCCAACGGCGCCAATCCGCTCTCCTTCGTGGTGCCTTGTCACCGCGCCATCGGCAAATCCGGCGACCTGACCGGCTATCATTGGGGCCTGACCCGCAAGCGCGCCATTCTGGGCTGGGAAGCAGGGCAGGTGTCGTAATATCGATTTTTCTCGATAGTGCGAAGAAAAACATGGATATACCGGCACTGATAAGTATAAGCGCGATTTCACTGTCTTTGCAACCGAGGGCAACCTCCGGTTCCTGTGATTGTTATTTAAGGAATTATTTTAGGTAACTCTAAATTAACCACGATAAAGTGATGATGCCCTCATATTAATCCGGACGATCCGGCTTGATAGGAGGTCCCGATGTCATTGGTTCGCGCCGCCTGCGCCGCAGCTCTGCTGGTTGCCGGCATCGACGAGGCCGCGTTGGCCACGACGCAGAATGTCATCTTCAATGGCACGATCGCGCCCACCTGCACGCTTGTCGTTGCCACCAACGGTACGATGACGGCCAGTCCCGATCTCCAATCCCTCAGTTCCCACAACGGCGGCGGCTCGGCTGGAACCGTGACGCTGACGACGACCGGAGGCGTGTCGCTGAGTGTCGACCCGGTCACCACCATGACGGTGCCATCCGCCGACAGCACGTCGACGACCTGGACACCGACCTACTCTGCCGCCGGCGCGCATGCCATCGGTGAGACCGGCTCGGCAACCAGCATCACCACCCCCGGCGCCGACCTCGTTTCGGTCCACCTTGCCGGCACCAAGGGCGGCAGCAATCGCTTCGCCAACGGCAATTATCAGGCAACGGTAACGCTGCGCTGCGAATGACGCGTGGCGAAGGAGGGTCGTTGAAACATGCTCGAATCCTGGCGACGGCATTGGCCGTCGGATTGGCGCCCATTGCCGCCAAGGCCCAATCGATGTCGCCGATGCGTGGCGAGATCAACAGCTTCACCGACGTCTTCGCGGTTCGCGTCTTTCCCGCCAATCCCTACGACCGGAAGATCCGGGTCGAAATCCATGTCTACGATCAGGATTTCCAGCCGGTGGATGCCAGGGTCTCTCCAAATGTCTTCCAACTGGCTTCCCAGGCCTCCCGTTCTGTCCTTGTGGTCGTGCCTTTTGACGGCGCTGCCGAGCGTAAGGTGCGTATCTGTACCGAAAGCATCCCCTTTCCCAATCAACAGACGCAGATAAGGGCACAGATATGCGGGAAGTTTTTTGGACGCCGCAAGTCCTGACACTGGCGCTCGCGGCTGCTTGGGCTTGTGCCTCGCCGGCCGGGGCCGAGGACGTCTACAACCTCAACCAGAATGAGAGCGGCTTCAACCTGCCCGGCGTCACCTTGCCCCAGGGCCAGGACGAGGTGCATGCCGCGGACGGCACCACTTGCCGTTCCGCCGTCTCCGGTTCCGGCGCCTATGTCGATCTCGGCGTCATCAGAGGCAACAGCCAGTCCGACAATGATGTCGCCACTTACGGCCGCGTGGTGATCCCGATCGGGCGTACGCCGAAGCGCGTCGATTGCAGCCGTCTCTACGAGCTTGAGGTCGAGCGCCTGCAACTGGAGCTGAAGCTCCTCAAAATGGGCCTCGGCGCCGACGGCCAGACGGCGAGCGTGGCCGCCAGCGCTTCCACGGCCGCGTCACCGGGGTGGGCCAACGAAGGCTGGAGCATCAGGACCGGAAATGGCGATGGCAAGAAAAAGAAGAAGCAGTAGCCGCGCGCTGTTTGCGATGGCTGCACTTGCCGGTTCCTGCCTTCCGGTGCAGGCAGCGATCATCGGCACCTGCACCATCATGGTCGGGGCGTCCGGAACGATGAAGGCCAATCCCGCCATCAGCATACTGGGCTCCAAACAGGCAGGCGGATCGAGCGCCAGCGCCACCGTAGTGGCAAGCTCCCTGTTGTGCTCGATACTTAACCTGCTTGACTGCTATTCGGTTTCGGCACCGGCGCCTGCCGCATTCTCGTCCGCGCCGAGCGGCGGCGGCACCAACGTGACCTTCGCTTCAGTTTTCCGCCTCGATGGCTCGGGGGCTGATGTCAACGGAAGTGTGCCGCAGAGGGTTTCCAACGGCACCCACACGATGCAGGTCGACCTCACCGCCACCAGGTCGAGCGGTATCTTTCCCGCCGGCAACTATCAGGGCACGGTCACCGTGCGCTGCGAATAGGCCACGACACCTCAAATCGGACTGGACCATGCGCGTGGTCTGGCAAGCCGCGGCCTTACAGGTTAGCTTTCACGCAATCGGAACGATCTGCGTTCGCCCGGACGCACGAAGACGCTCCGACATTTTGAATTTGCGTTGCCAGGAGGCCCTGCTTGATTATCGTCATCGGCTCGATCAACCTCGACCTTATCGCCAAGGTCGACCGCTTGCCGAGCCCCGGCGAGACGGTGGGCGGCTCGGCCTTCACCACCGCGCCTGGGGGCAAGGGCGCCAACCAGGCACTGGCCGCCGCACGCGCCGGTGCCTCGGTGCGCATGGTCGGCGCCGTCGGCAGGGACAGCTTCGCAGCCGAGGCACTGGCATTGCTGCGCGACGGCAAGGTCGACCTGTCCGGCGTTGCCGAGACTCACGCCTCGACCGGCACGGCACTGATCATGGTCGCCGACGACGGCGAAAACATCATCGCCGTGGTGCCGGGCGCCAACGCTTCCGTGGTGCCAGGCGATCTCTCCAAGGCCTTTCTGAAAAAAGGCGACGTCGTGCTGCTGCAAAATGAGATTCCGCTGGCCACCGTCGATGCCGCCCTCGACCAGGCAAGGGCGGCCGGCGCCATCACCGTGCTCAACACGGCGCCTTTTCAGGGGCAAGCAGCCGGCTTTATCGGCAAGGCCGACTATGTCGTCGCCAACGAAACCGAGTTCGACCTCTATGGCGAAGCGCTGTCGCTGCAAGGCCGCGACCGGGCGGCCCGCATGCGCGACTTTGCCGGAAAGACCGGCCGCACCGTCGTCGTCACGCTTGGCGGCGACGGCGTGATGGCGGCGACACCGAGCGAATTCCTCACCGTTCCGGCACGCAAGATCACCCCTGTCGACACGGTCGGCGCCGGCGATACGTTCTGCGGCTATTTCGCCGCCAGCCTGTCGTCGGGCCTCACGCTCGAACAGGCGCTGGCGCGCGCCGGCGCGGCCGGTTCGCTGGCCTGCCTGAAGCCTGGAGCCCAACCGGCGATCCCGCTCGCCAAAGACGTCGATCAGGCGCTGCAGGAAACCCGTTAAAATGCTGCGCCCGCACACGAAACATGCCGTGCCGCCGGCAAGCGACATCTGCCGCCTGTCCGCGGTCCAACTCGCCGGCGCGATCCGGGGGAGAGAGCTTTCCGTGCGCGAGGTGGTGGCGGCATTCCTCGATCGCATCGAGGCGGTCAATCCGCTGGTCAACGCCATCGTCTCCTTGCGCGATCGCGCCGATATCCTGCGCGAAGCCGATGCGGCCGATGCCAGCCTGTCGCGAACCGAAGCGGCGGGTCCGCTCTTCGGCCTGCCGATGGCCATCAAGGATCTCGCCTCGACCACGGGCCTCAGGACCTCCTTCGGCTCGCCGATCTTCGCCGATTTCGTGCCGCAGGAGGACGATTTCTTCGTCGAGCGCATCCGCAATGCCGGCGCCATTATCATCGGCAAGACCAACGTCCCCGAATTCGGGCTTGGTTCCAACACCTACAACGCCGTGTTCGGGCCGACACTGAACGCCTTCGATCCGGCCCTGACCGCCGGAGGCTCGAGCGGCGGCGCGGCCGTTGCCCTGGCGCTCGACATGGTGCCCGTCGCCGATGGCAGCGACTTTGGCGGCTCGCTGCGCAACCCGGCCGCCTGGAACAATGTTTTTGGCTTCCGCCCGTCGCAAGGACTTGTTCCTGGCGGACCCGATTTCGAAGTCTTCCATGCGCAGATGGGCGTCGACGGGCCGATGGGCCGCAACGTCGGTGACATGGCACTGCTGCTCGATGTGCAGGCCGGTTACCACCCGCACGCGCCATTGTCCTACGAGAAACCCGGCTCGTTCCTCGAAGGGCTTGGAATACCCGCAACTGGTGGCCGCATCGCCTGGCTCGGTGACCTCGGCGGTCATCTGCCGGTTGAAACAGGCATTCTCGGCCTGTGCGAGGCGGCACTTGGCCGCTTTGCGGAGGCGTCCTTCGCGACCGAGCCCCTGCTGCCGGATTTCGATTTCGAAGCGCTGTGGCAGGCCTTCGTGACGCTGCGCCAGGCCAGCAGCGGCTGCGCGCTCAAAACCCACTATGACGATCCCGCAAAGCGCCGCCTGCTCAAGCCGGAAGCCATCTGGGAAGTGGAGAACGCAACGCGGCTGACGGCGCCGCAGATCCGCGCCGCTTCGGTCATCCGCACGTCCTGGCATCGCACGCTTCTGTCGATCTTCGACCGCTATGATCTGATTGCGCTGCCGACAGCGCAGGTCTTCCCCTTCGACATCGATACGCATTGGCCGCGTGAGGTCGCCGGACGCACAATGGACAGCTATCACCGCTGGATGCAGGTTTCCGCCTTCGCGACCTTGGGCGGCTGCCCGGCGGCCAATGTGCCGGTCGGCTTCGACGATAGAGGGCGGCCGATGGGCATGCAGCTGATCGGCCGGCCACGCGGCGACCTTGCCGTGCTCAAGGCGGCGGCCGCCTATGAGGCAACGCTGCCCTGGCCGGCCGGCGCCTGAATCGCACGCGTTGGCGTGCCGAGGCGCTTCGCGCACCGGCTTGCATCGCTATCGCCGCCATGCATTGATTATCCTCAGCCGCGCCGCCTCGGCGGTATTCCTGGGGAAAAAAGCATGTCGCTCGAACTCTACGCCGCCTATGTCCTCGCTTGCATCGTCATTATCCTGGTGCCCGGTCCGACGGTCACGCTGATCATTGCCAACAGCATCCGCCATGGCTCGCGCGCCGGCCTCGCCAACGTCGCCGGCACGCAGGCCGGGCTTGCCGTGATGATCGCCATCGTCGGCATCGGCCTCAACACGCTGATCGCAGGCATGGGCCACTGGTTCGAATGGGTACGGCTGATCGGTGCCGCCTATCTGATCTGGATGGGTGTGCAGATGTTCCGTTCCAAGGGCACGTTGAATGCCGATGGAACAGCGAGAAAGCCGCGCGGCGGCTTCTTCCTGCAGGGCCTGCTGGTGGCGCTGAGCAACCCCAAGACGCTGATTTTCTTCGGCGCCTTCTTTCCGCAGTTCATTTCGCCGCAAGGCAACTACTCGCTGCAGATCGCCGTCATGGGTCTGACCGCCATGATCTTCGCCGCCTTCTCGGATTCGACTTACGCGCTGGCCGCCGGCCGCGCCGGGCGCCTGCTGTCGGCCGGCCGCATCAAGCTTTTGTCGAGGATCAGCGGCAGCTTCATGGTCGGCGGCGGCCTGTGGCTGGCGTTTTCGCGGTCGAAGTAAAGGCGGCCGAGCCGGCGCCGCAAGGAGTTGCAGCACCCTGGAATGGCAACAGATTGAAAGTGTGCTGTCCCACCACCACATGAATCTGGCTTGAGGGATTCATGTCTGTCTTTTGGACTTGGGATGGTTTGAAGAGGAACGCGCCTGGCGTGATCCTCTTTATTGGTGCGTTTGCGGTTATGATCATGTTGGCGGCAAACAAATGGATCAACGACGCCAGCCCGATCCGATCGGTCGACACAGTCGAGGCAAACGTCGAAAGTGTCCGGTTGGACCATGGCCGCGGCATATATCTGGTTTCTATCGAGAACGGTTCGTCTGTCCTTATCGATGACGATCACCCGCATCTGATCGGCTCGCGCACAAACATCGAACGCGTCACGCGCGACAATGGCTTCGTCTTCTACCGATTCGTGAATTGAATCATGGCAACAGTATCTTCTCTCAGAAACCGCCTGCTTCTGTTTCAGGCAGAATACCGAGACGCAGTCATTGGTGTCGTATTCTTCTGCGCACTGCCCCTGGCGGCGCTGATCCCGATTGCGATGAACCAGGACAATCCGGTTGTGGCAACTCAGCGTGTGATGGGCACTATCGAGTATGTGAGGTTAATGCCCACCAATCCGAAGATGGCTGCCGGGCGCGGGCTGTATTACACATACGATGTCCGCCTTGATGGCAACAGCGCGGTGACATCCATCGATGATGAAGTGGGGATGCCGCACCTTGTCGGTTCGGTCATCCCCATCGAGCGGCAACATCATAAGCGCGGCGGAGACACCTATCGGTTTCTCAATGAGTGAAGACGCGTGCTCACAAGTTCAGTTCTGTTCTGACGGTCAGTTAAGCCGCCCCAGCCTCTCCACCAGCAAGGCGAAAAACGCATCATGGTCGATGTCGCGCATCACCATGGCGTTCTTCGGCCGTTTGGTGACGCCCCACCAGTCGATCACGGTCATGCCCATGGTCAGTTCCGAGGCGGTTTCCACGCTGACGTTGCAGTTGCGGCCCTTGAACAGGTCCGGCTTCAACAGATAGGCGATGACGCAAGGATCGTGCAGCGGGCCACCGTCGGTGCCGTATTTCTCTTCATCGAAGCGCTCGAAGAACTCCAGCATCTCCGCGGTGGCGGTGCCGACCCTGGTGCCGAGCGCGCGGAAGGCCTGCGTGCGCTTGGCGGTGGTCAGCGCCTTGTGGGTGACGTCGAGAGGCATCATGACGATCGGAATGCCGGATTTGAGCACGACATCTGCGGCCTGCGGGTCGACATAGATGTTGAATTCGGCGGTCGGGGTGACATTGCCGCCTTCGAAGAAGCCGCCGCCCATCAGCACGATTTCCTTGATGCGCGGTGCAATGCGCGGCTCCCGGATCAGCGCCAGCGCAATGTTGGTGAGCGGGCCGAGCGCGCAAAGCGTGATCGTGCCGCTTTCTTCGCTCATCAGCGTCTCGACGACGAAATCGACCGCGTACTGGTCCTGCAGCTTCATCGTCGGTTCTGGCAATTGCGGTCCGTTGAGGCCGGTCTTGCCATGCACTTCCTCGGCGGTGACCAGTTCGCGCGTCAGGGGCCGGATGGCACCGGCATAGACCTTGATGTCCGGGCGGCCGGCCAGCTCGCAGATCTTGCGGGCATTCTTTTCGGTAAGCTTCAGCGGCACGTTGCCGGCAACGGCTGATATGCCGACGATCTCCAGTTCGGAGCTGCCGAGCGCCAGCAATATGGCGACGGCATCATCCTGGCCGGGATCCGTGTCGATGATGATCTTGCGTGACTGGGGCATTTCAATTCCTTGTTTGGCGAGGTCGTGGACTTGCATCGATCCGATCGGAACATCCAAATGACGCCGAAGCGGCCGCGAGCTGCCAGGCCGAACCGCTCGACCGGGGAAGACAATCCCGACCCGCGCGCTTTTCCTTGCATCTGCTCGCCGTTTCAAGCGCCATGTCTGTCATTCCTGTGAGTCCACGGCCTGGTCTTTTTGGGCGGGTCTGTTGACGGCTTGAACTTGGTCGCGGGGCGGACCATATCAAGGCCATCGGGAAAAATGCCATCTGGGTTTTTCCACTTTATGTCGCTCTTGAGAGGACAGTGTAACATGAGCCGAATGACGCCCTTTTCCAGCCCGCTTCTGCTTGGTTTCGACGCCATGGAAAAGACCCTGGAACGCCTGGCGAAGTCCGGTGACAGCTACCCTCCCTACAACATCGAACGCCTCAGCGGCGCCGACGGCAAAACCGAAAGGTTGCGCATCACATTGGCGGTCGCCGGTTTCGCCGAAAGCGATCTCGATGTCACCACGGAGGAAAACCAGTTGGTCGTGCGCGGCCGTCAGACCGACGACACCGAGCGCGAATTTCTTCATCGCGGCATCGCCGCGCGCCAGTTCCAGCGCTGTTTCGTGCTGGCCGACGGCATGCGGGTGATCGCAGCGGAGTTGAAGAACGGCCTTTTGGCGATCGACCTCGATCGGCCGGAGTCCGAACGGCTGGTACGGAAAATAAACATATCGGTGAAAGACTGATCTTTACCGATGGCTCTCATGCGGGATGGCCTTGAGCGGCGTCCTCGCACCAAGGAGGCTTTGAAATGACCAGAACTGAAACTATCACCATGACCAATGGCGAATTCGCTCATCTCGGCGAGGGCTCGGTCGCTTATCTCAGAAAGGTCTCGAGCGACGAATTGCTCGGCCGTTTCCCCAATCTCGGCGAAATCGCTCCCGGCATGGAACTGTGGGCGCTGTTTGCCGCCAATGGCCAGCCGATCCTGCTTTCCGACGCGCGTGACCGCGCACTGGCCGGTGCCATGGAAAACGACCTGACCACGGTCGCCATCCACTAAGGCCCAGCGCGCCGCCCTGTTAGGCGCGACCAGCAGGCTCAAACGCATAGGGCCGCCCGTGGCGGCCCTTGAATGTCGTCTCACCAGAAAAATCAGGCCGCGTGCGAGGCCTGGGTGTCCGATAAAAGCGCGTGGATAGCCGCGGCGTCGCGCGTACCCCTGATCTTGGCCACCGTGTCGGCGTCACGCAGCACTCGCGCGATGCGCGACAGTGCCTTGAGGTGATCGGCGCCCGCCCCTTCCGGCGCCAGCAGCAGAAACACCAGATCGACGGGCTGATCGTCCAGCGATTCGAAATCGACAGGCGTCTCCAGCCGGGCGAAAACACCTGCGATGCGCTTCACGCCGGCCAGCTTGCCGTGCGGGATGGCGATGCCGTTGCCGACGCCGGTCGAACCCAGCCGCTCACGCTGCAGGATGGTGTCGAACACCTCCCGCTCCGGAATGCCGGAAATCGCCGCGGCCCGTTCGGACAGCAATTGCAGCAGCTGCTTCTTGGAGTTCGCCTTCAACGCCGGCAATATCGCCGGAACGTTGATAAGATCGCTCAGATCCATGCTTGAAAATCCCTTGTTCGCCTGCCGTCACCAGTCCTCACCCCTCGTGCGGCCGGCTCTTATCCCAGTGCGACCTCGTCGTCACCGTGCGACCCTTGTCGTCACCGTGCGACCGTTGTCGTCACGCTTGTGCGACCTTGGTCGTCGACGGGTCGATCCAACCGATATTTCCATCGGGTCGGCGATAGACGATGTTGAGATGGTCGGTTCCCGCGTTGCGGAAGACGAAGACCGGGCTGTCCTTGGTGTCGAGCTCGATGACCGCCGACGCCACCGACATGGTCTTCAGCGTCATGGTTGATTCGGCGACGATGGCCGGCGCGAAATTCTCCGGAATGTCCTCGTCGTCATCGGCAAGCGGCGCCATCACCGTGTAGGCTATGTCGGTCGGCTGGCCGTTGGCGGCGCCCGAATTGTGCGATTTCAGCCGGCGCTTGTAGCGCCTCAGGCGGGTTTCCAGACGGTCCGCCGCCGCCTCGAAGGCAAGCGTCGGATCCTGGGCATCGCCGGTGGCCTGCAGCGAAGCGCCGGAATCCAGCCGGATCATGCAATCCGCCGAATAGCGCGAACCCGATTTGATGACCGTGACATGTCCGGCAAAGCCGCGATCGAAATATTTGCCGATCGCTTCGCCGACACGATCGTTGATGCGTGTCCGAAACGCATCGCCGATGTCCATGTGTTTTCCCGATATGCGCAGATTCATCTGAAAACTGACCTTCCTTGCTCAGGCTTCAAACTGGCCCGAGTTTATACTCGTGATCCGTGCGCACAAGCTTTGCGGCGTCACTTGCGCCGATTTTAAATCCAGACTTTCCGGTTGATCACAAGCCGCCCTTTGACCGTCCCGAGGCCAACGTCGTGACGGACCATCCGCATGCGGGCATCTAGCCCGTCTCATGCGGGCGGGCTTCTAGCCAGTTCACCGCGGCTTGTCAATGAAGTGCTGGCTTGTGGAAATCGACCCGCCTCAGCGCCCGGCGCTGGCCATCGCACGTTTCTCGCGCCGGCGCTGCACCGAGGAGGGGATATTCATGCCTTCCCGGTACTTGGCGACCGTACGCCTTGCAATGTCGACGCCACTTTCGCGCAACATGTCGACGATTGCATCGTCGGAAAGCACGTCGACGGGCTTCTCCTCGTCGATCAACTGCTTGATGCGGTCACGCACGGCTTCCGAGGAGTGCGCATCGCCGCCGCCCGATGCGGCGATCGAGGCGGTGAAGAAGTAGCGAAGCTCGAACACGCCGCGCGGCGTCAGCATGTATTTATTGGCTGTGACCCGGCTGACGGTCGATTCGTGCATGCCGATGGCGTCGGCCACCGTGCGCAGATTGAGCGGCTTCAGCTGCCGCACGCCATGGACGAGGAAGGCGTCCTGCTGGCGAACGATTTCCGAGGCGACCTTGAGGATGGTCTTTGCCCGCTGGTCGAGGCTGCGCGTCAGCCAGTTGGCGTTCTGCAGGCATTCGGCCAGAAAATCCTTTTCCGCCTGGTTCTTGGCCTGCGGAGAGACCTGGGCGAAATAGATATGGTCGACCAACACCCGCGGCAGCGTTTCGGCATTGAGTTCGACCGTCCAGCTGCCGTCATTGGCCGCGCGCACCTCGACATCGGCGACGATCGCGTCGCTGGCGCCGCCCGAAAACGCCATGCCCGGCCGGGGATCGAGCGCCCGGATTTCGGCCAGCATGTCGAGCAGATCCTCCTCGTCGACACCGCAGATCCGTTTCAATGCGTGAAAATCGCGCCGTGCCAGGAGTTCGAGATTGGCGACCAGCGCCTTCATCGCCGGATCGAGCCGGCTCCGCACGGCAAGCTGCAGCGACAGGCATTCGGCCAGGTCGCGGGCAAACAGGCCGGCCGGCTCGAAGGTCTGACACACCGCCAGCACCTTCGCCACGGCGGCGGCATCCGCACCGAGACGAGCGGCGATCTCTGCCAGATCGGCACGCAGGTAGCCGCTCTCGTCAAGGCCGTCGGCGAGGTCGGCGGCGATCAAACGTGCAGCCGGATCGGCGAAGGTTAGCGCTACCTGTTCACCGACATGGTCGCGCAGCGTGATCGCAGCAGTCGCCATATCGCCGGCGTCAAACCACTCGGATGAGGAACCCGCGCCATTGCCGGAAGCCGATTTCCATTGCGCCGTCAGGTCGGGACCGAGCCGCTCGCTGGTGCCCGGGTCGTCGGGAAACAGGTTTTCCAGCGACGTGTCGAGCTTGTCCGAGATCGCCTCCGCGCTCCACTGCGCCTCGTTTTCGAACCAGTCGCCTTCGGAGGTGGCTTGCGGCTCCGCCTCGATCTTCTGCGCCTGGTCGCTGGCGGCATCGTCCTGCGGCTCGGCGCGCTCCAGCAGCGGATTGCGCTCGATTTCCTCGTCGATGAAGTGCTCGAGCTCGACATGGGTGAACTGCAGCAGCCGAATCGACTGCATCAGTTGCGGCGTCATCACCAGCGACTGCGATTGTCGTAGCTGTAGTTTGGCCGCCAACGCCATGGTTCGGTTTCAAACGCCTCGTCTACGCATCCGGACTTCCGGAAAGGAATTTTGCAGCCGGCCATAGAAACTGGCCCGGCTTTTGCTTGTCAAGGCAATTGGTAGCAAAACTCGCTTACCGGAGCGTTATCTCGGAGCAAAATCGACGAAAAAGCGCCGCGCGAACCGCAAAAATCGTGTCAGGAAACAAATTTCACGCTCAGAGGGTGAAACCCTCGCCGAGGTAAAGTCGCCGCACATCCGGGTTTGCCACCACTTCGTCGGCCCTTCCATGGGTCAGCACCTGGCCGGCATGGATGATGTAGGCGCGGTCGATGAGGCCGAGCGTTTCGCGCACATTGTGATCGGTGATGAGGACGCCGATGCCGCGCGCCGTGAGGTGGCGCACCAGTTGCTGGATATCCGCGACGGCGATCGGATCGATGCCGGCGAAAGGCTCGTCGAGCAGCATGTAGGCCGGACGCGTCGCCAGCGCTCGCGCGATTTCCAAGCGTCGCCGCTCGCCGCCCGAAAGCGACATGGATGGCGCCTTGCGCAGATGGCTGATGTGGAATTCCTCGAGCAGTTCGTCGAGATTGCGCTCGCGCACCTTGCGGTCCTTTTCGACCACTTCCAACACGGCGCGGATATTCTGCTCGACATTGAGGCCGCGGAAGATCGATGCTTCCTGCGGCAGATAGCCGATGCCGAGGCGTGCGCGACGGTACATCGGCATCGACGTGACATCGAAGCCGTCGATCTCGATCGTGCCTTCATCCACCGGCACCAGGCCGGTAACCATATAGAAACAGGTCGTTTTGCCGGCGCCGTTGGGGCCGAGCAGTCCAACGGCCTCTCCGGCGCGCACGCCGATGGTGACGCCGCTGACGACCTTGCGGCCCTTGTAGCTCTTGGTCAGCCCCTTGGCGATCAGGGTTCCCTTGAACTTTCCCGCATCGACGGTCACCGTGGCCGGCGCCGAAAGCTTGCCGGCGGCCCGTCCCGGAAGACGCGCCGTCAGCGACGACAGGCTGGCCATCAGGGGTTCGTCGCTCCCGATTTCGGCGGCGGCGTGATCGACATCTGGACACGTTGCCCAGCGCATGGATCCACCTGAGCCAGCCCGCTTTTCATCTGCACGGTAAGTTTGCAGCCCACCAGAACGTTGTCGTTTTGCGACAGAACGACCTTTTTGCCCGAAAGCACCAGCACCTGGCTCTTCATATCGAAGCTGCCTTGATCGCCGGTCGCGATCTGCGCATCCGACTTGATATAGACCTTGTCGGAGATCTCCAGGTGATCGATGTTGGCCGAGCCCGTCATCGCCGCACCCGCGGCCTCCGTGCCCTTGGCAGCGGCGTTGGGATCCTTGACGTAGTAGACCGTCATCTTGCCGGCCTTCATCAACGTCGGCCCCTGGACGACGCTGACATTGCCCGTGAAGATGGCGACACTGTCGGCCTGGCGGACTTCCAGCTTGTCGCTCTCGATCTGGATCGGCTTGTCGCCGGACAGTTTGAGGCCTGATTGACTGGTCGTCTGCGCCCATGACGGCACGAGTCCGAGCAGCAGCAACGCTGAAGTTGCAGCCGCGAGCCGCGTCGAACTACTGAGCCGCATTGGTTTCTCCGCTGTTTCCCTGTGCCGCCTTCAGGGCGGCGGAATCGATGTTGACGCGCACTTTGTTCTCGAAAACCAGAATCTTGCCATTGTCCTGGACCGACATCGTATCCGCCGTGATCCGCGACCCGCCACGGCTGACATCGACGGGATCTCCTGTCTTCATAGTGCCTTTGCCCATGTCGAGGAAGACCGATTTGAACTTGGCCTGCATGCCGTCGGTCGTGGTGATCGTCACGTCGCTGGTCAGGTTCATCGTATTGCCGTCGCGATCGTAGGTGCCGTGCGAGGCCTTGACCGCCGCCACATTGTCGGACGCGATCGGCACCTTGGCGTCGATGCCTTCCAGCTCGATGATACCTTGCGTGCTGACATCCTGAATGGCACGCAGCGCCGTCATCGAATAAGGCTGCTTCTGCTTGGTGAAACCGTTGAGCTTGGGATTGGCCATCACCAGCTTGCCGTTGGAAAAGGCAGTGCCTTCCGCCTGAATCTTCACCGAGACGGGTGCGGCGAGATAGGAGTAGACCGGGAAAGCGACCGCTATCAGTGCTGCGGCCACCGGCACGGCAAATTTGAGAACGCGCACGCGGCGCGAATGACGCTGTGCACGGTCGAAAGCATCGCCGCGCGTCCGGCCGTCCGCCGGGGGAGCCAACACCGCCTCGGCGTCGGTCGGTTCAATCGGTCGCGCTAACATTCACTGCTTTCTTCTAACCCTGCCCGCCCTTGGGCACCGCCTATAGGTGGGACGCCGGCGCTTTCAAGCAAGCACAAGCCCACGAAAACTGCAAAAATGTGACAGCCGCCTTTGTACAGACGAAAACGAAGTCCGCACAACTGCGTGTTCTCCATAGCAGAAACAGACACGCGGCGTAAAATTTATCAGCCATCGGTCTCGTCGCCCGACCTGGTGGCGATTGCACGAATATGTGAGCAGACTGACGCCTGGAGAGGGCCCGACCCGGCCCCGTCGACTGCCGACGCAGATAGCCACCTCACGTCCAGGCGCCGACTTGTCTCGGCATGCGCAAAAGAGAACTGCTTCCAGATGGGAGGATCATGGTCTAAAAGCGTCTCCTCCCGCCGACTGAAAGGCTGACCATGGCACTGAGAGCCGACGACCTGATCGACCGCCGCCGTTTGCGGCGCAAGCTGACATTCTGGCGCGTCGTCGCCATAGGCATCGTAGCCCTTGGGGTGATTGCGCTTTCAACCTGGTTCTATGGCGACGATTTCGGCGGCTCGACGGTCGACCATATTGCCAAGGTCAAGATCGAAGGCACGATCACCGAGGACGAGGAACTGATCAAGCGGCTGGAAACCATCCGTCTTTCATCGAAGGTGAAAGGCGTGATCCTGTCGATCGATTCGCCTGGCGGCACCACCGTTGGCGGTGAATCGATCTATGAAGAAGTGCGCAAGCTGGCCGCCGACAAGCCGGTGGTGGCGGAAGTCGGCACGCTCGCCGCATCGGCGGGCTATATGATCGCCAGTGCCGCAGATCACATCGTTGCCCGCAAGACCTCGATCGTCGGCTCGATCGGCGTGCTGATCCAGTATCCCGACGTCAGCGGCCTGATGGACAAACTCGGCGTCAAGCTGGAGGAGGTGAAATCCTCGCCGCTGAAAGCCGCGCCCTCTCCCTTCAAGCCGACCAATGACGACGAGCGCGCCATGGTTCGCAAGCTCATCCTCGACAGTTACAACTGGTTCGTCGACATCGTCGCCGAACGCCGCAAGATGAGCCGCGAACAAGCGCTGGTGCTTGCCGACGGCTCGATATTCACCGGTCGCCAGGGCGTTGCCAACGGGCTGATCGACGCCGTCGGCGGCGAGACCGTGGCGATCGACTGGCTGGCGACCAAGGGCGTCGATGCCAAGCTCAAGGTCGTCGAGTGGAAGGATACCGAACGGCGCGGCGGCTTCCTGTTCTCGAAAGCGATGGCGCAAACGATCGGCAGTGCGCTCGGCCTGCCCGCCTACAGCAGCGACGTCATCCATGAACTCGGAGCCGACCGCTTGTTTCTTGACGGTCTCGTTTCCGTCTGGCACCCTTGAGAAGCCGTTTGGGGCAAGTGAAAAAAGCAAATAAAATCATCCTCATAATTTTGACCGCACTGCTTTCACGGGGACCCGTCTCATGATCAAGTCCGAACTTGTGCAGATTATTGCCACGCGCAATCCGCATCTTTTCCTGCGCGACGTCGAAAACATCGTCGGCGCGATCTTTGATGAAATCACCGACGCCCTTGCCGAAGGCAACCGGGTCGAGTTGCGTGGCTTCGGCGCTTTTTCGGTGAAAAATCGTCCCGCCCGCACCGGACGCAATCCGCGCACCGGCGAATCCGTCGAGGTCGAGGAGAAATGGGTGCCGTTCTTCAAGACCGGCAAGGAACTGCGTGAAAGGCTGAACGGCGGCAAGTAGGCGCGACGTCAGCGCCTGACGGCCTTTCGGACAGGCCAGCTTCCGACGGAAAACATCATGTTCAATCGCTTCATCCTTATCGCGACCTTCGTGCCCCTGGCGATCATCCTGATCGCACTCGCTGTCGCCAACCGCGAACTGGTCGCCTTCACGCTGGACCCGTTCAATCCCGGCAATCCGAAGCTGACCCTGACTTTGCCGCTGTTCATCTTCCTGTTCCTGGCGCTCGCCATCGGCATGATCGTCGGCAGTCTGGCTACGTGGGTCAAACAGGGTCGCTATCGCAAGCTGGCGCGCCAGCGCGGCGTCGAAGCCGAGAACCTGCGCCAGGCGGTCAGCCGTGCGCCGGCGGTATCACAAAGCCAGGCACCGGGGTCCGCCCAAGGGGCAGCATTGCCGAAGCCGACCGCTTGAGCCGCCAATCGGCGGTTTTGTCCTCACGGAGTTTTTCATGCTGACCATTTCGGCCGCAGAGGTCGACCATGCGCTGACCTTTCCCCGGCTGGTCGAGACGCTGCGCATGGCGTTTCGCGACGGCGCGGTGCAGCCTGTCAGGCATCATCATACGATCGAGCGGCCCGATGGTGCCGCCTCCACACTGCTTTTGATGCCGGCCTGGACCGATCTCAACGCGGCCGGCACGTCGGCCGGCGGTCACGTCGGCGTCAAGATCGTCACCGTGTCGCCCGACAACAATGCCATCGGCAAGCCCGCGGTGATGGGGCTCTATCTTCTACTCAACGGCGCCACCGGCGAACCCGAGGCCCTGATCGACGGCCAGCGGCTGACACAATGGCGCACCGCCTGTGCTTCGGCGCTCGCGGCCTCCTATCTCGCCCGCGACGATGCCTCGCGGCTGCTTGTGGTCGGCGCCGGCGCGCTGTCGCCCTTCCTCGCCAAGGCACACTCGGCCGTGCAGCCCATCAAGACCATCCGCATCTGGAACCGCACCCCGGCCAATGCCGAGAAAGTCGCGGCCGATCTGTGCGCCCAGGGCTTCGCGGCCAGTGCGGCAAGCGATCTCGATACGGAGCTTGGGCAGGCCGACATCGTCTCCTCGGCGACGATCACGACCACGCCGTTGATCAAGGGCGCATTGTTGCGGCCGGGAACCCATGTCGACCTGGTCGGCGGCTTTACGCCGACGATGCGCGAGAGCGATGACGATGCGATCAGGCTTGCCCGCGTCTATGTCGACACCCGCGCCGGCGCCACCAAGGAAGCCGGCGACATCGTCCAACCGCTGGCCTCCGGCGTGCTGAAGCCGGAAGCCATCGTCGCCGATCTGCACGAATTGGCGCGCGGCCGAAAGAAGGGCCGCGAGAGCGCCGGTGAGATCACGCTGTTCAAGTCGGTCGGAGCGGCACTCGAGGATCTTGCCGCCGGCATTGCCGTCTACAAGGCGCTCACGGCCTAGTTTACCGTTGCACCCATTTCGGCGCCCATCGCCTCGGCGATCACACGAAAATCGTGATCCCCGATTTCAAAAAGGCCAAAGCGAAGCTGATAACCCCAGTTCGACTTGGCCACGGTGAAATCCAGCCTGTCGAGCAGCGGCTTGATCGGCGCTTCCTCGGCCTTGGCCCATGCCACATCGCGGCGGAACGGCGTGAAGCCGGCGCCCATATCGCCCTGATAGGGCTCGCCTTCCCGCACGATGCCTATCGCCGTGAAAGCCTGCAGGCCGTCTTTCTCGCCCAAAACAGTGGTCGGCGAGTAGTAGACGACGCCATCACCCGGCTTGACGCGACGCAGCGGTGCCGCCTTGCCGTGGTTGACCTGCATGAAGCCGGCTGTGCGACCACGCCGGACATGTTCGGCCGACGCCACCGCGATCCAATACGCGCTCATTTCTGTTCCCCATTGGCCTGTTCCCCGTCGGACAGCCAGTAGACGCGCAGGCGATGATTATCGGGATCGAGCGCGACAAAAGTACGGCCGAAATCCATGTCGGTCGGCGTCTGCAGGATCTTCAGCCCGCGCCCGGACCAGTCGGCATGGGCGGCATCGACCGCATCGGGCGTATCCAGCGCAAACACGATTTCGGCGCCACCGCCTGACGTGGCGGCGGCCGGCTCCACCGTATGGCGCGACCACAGGCCGAGCTTGAAGCCGGCATCGAGCACGAACAGCACGAAGGTCGGCGAACTTTCGACCGGCTCACGACCGAGCAGCGCGCTGTAGAAGGCACCGCTCTGCTGCGGCTGGTCGACATAGAGGATGACGAAATTCGGGGTGGCCATATCTGCTCTCCAAGGTTCGGTGTTTCGACTTGGCGAACATAAGATAGGCTACTGTCAGAATATGGCAGCAGTCATCGCGAACCACGCGGCTTGTCGAGCGTCGTCCGCCATTCCTTGAGCAGCGCCTGGCGACGACGCGGATAGCGCGTGTCCATTGCTTGGAGTTCGGCGATGCGATCGGCGCGAAAATGCCGGAAATCCTGCCGCATCTCGCACCACGCCACCACCACCCGCACCTTGTCGAAGAAGCCCAGCGCAAATGGCCAGACGACGCGCTGGGACGCGGCCCCGCCGGCATCGCGGTAGAGAAAGCCGAGCTTGCGCTCGTTGCGGATGGCCTGCCGCACCAGACCAAGGTCGATGCCCTCGGTGGCCGCGGCAGGAGGCCCGACCAGCAGTGTGCTCGCGTCAAGATCCTCGCGCAGATCGTCGGGCAGCACGGCTGCGATCTTGGCCAACGCGTTGGCGGCGGCGGCCGAGAGACGCTGGTCCGGCTGCCTGGCGACCCAGCGCGAGCCGAGCACAATGGCTTCGATCTCCTCGTCGCTGAACATCAGCGGCGGCAGCATGAAGCCGGGCTTGAGCACATAACCCAACCCCGCCTCACCCTCGATCGGCGCGCCCTGGCCCTGCAGCGTGGCGATATCGCGGTAGAGCGTGCGGATCGAAACGCCCGTCTCGTCGGCAAGCATGTGCCCGCTCACCGGCCGGCGATGCCGGCGCAGGCACTGTATGAGGTCGAGTAGGCGTTCGGAGCGGGACATCGAGCAGATTTGCCTGTTTCTTTGACATTGGTCCATCGCCGGCAGACATAAACCGGAGAGGCCGACCTGTCGGACTTGGTTGCGAAGCCGGTTGCCCTATGTCAAAAGCGGCCACGCCGTTCGGAGTTGCCCCCGCTTGAAGTCTTTTCGCGACAAACGCCGCGACAACCGTCCACATCCATCCGCCAAGAGTGCGGCGGACGTGTCACGCCCGCGTCCCGGCCAGGCTCCTGCCAGACCGGAAGCGCCACCGCGCGAGCGCCATGAGGCGAAGACGGAAAATCGTTCCGAACCGAACTCGGCGCCGCGCATCCTGGCCCGCCGCGAAGGCGCTCTGCCCACTGAACATCTTCCCGTGATCCTGGAAGTGGCGCCCAATGCCGATTATGCGCTGCTCGACAGCGGCACCGGCCAGAAGCTCGAACAATATGGCCCCTACCGGATCGTGCGGCCAGAGGGCCAGGCGATCTGGCAAAAGGCCTTGCCGGCAAAGGAATGGGAGCGCGCCGACGCCGTCTTCACCGGAGACACCGACGAGGAGGGGATCGGCCGCTGGCGTTTCCCGAAGCTGCCGCTCGGCGAGACCTGGCCGATGAAGCATGACGGCATCGACTATCTCGGCCGTTTCACCTCGTTTCGTCATGTCGGCGTCTTTCCCGAGCAGGCTTCCCACTGGGACCACATGGCCGGGCTGATCGCGGCGGCGAAGCGGCCGGTCAAAGTTCTGAACCTGTTCGGCTATACCGGTCTCGCTTCCTTGGTGGCGGCTCGCGCCGGTGCCGAGGTCACCCATGTCGATGCCTCGAAGAAAGCGATCGGCTGGGCCCGCGAAAACCAGGAGATGGCCGGCCTCGGCAGCAAGCCGATCCGCTGGATCGTCGACGACGCGGTGAAATTCGCCGAGCGCGAGGAGCGCCGCGGCAGCCGCTACGATATCATTCTGTTCGACCCGCCGGCCTATGGCCGTGGCCCCAAGGGCGAGGTCTGGCAATTGTTCGAGGACCTGCCCGATTTGACCGACCTCTGCCGGGCGATCCTGACGCCGAAGCCGCTCGCCGTGGTGCTGACCGCCTACTCGATCCGCGCCTCCTTCTTCGCCATCCACGCCCTGATGCGCGATACCTTTGCCGGCATGGGCGGCAAGGTTGAATCGGGTGAGCTGATCATCCGCGAAAAGTCCGCCGGCCGGGCGCTATCGACCTCATTGTTTTCGCGTTGGGTGGCTGAATGAACGAGCGGCATGCAGGCGCACCCGGCCAGGTGAAGGAGGTCACCAGCCTCGCCAATCCGCTGGTCAAGGACATCAAGGCGCTCGCTCAGAAGAAATTCCGCGACCAGCAGAACGCCTTCATGGCCGAGGGATTGAAGCTGGTCATCGATGCGCTCGATCTCGGCTGGCAGATCAGGACATTGGTTTTCGCCAAGGCCGGGCGCGGCAACGCTGCGGTGGAGAAGGTGGCCGCACGCACGGTTGCCGCAGGCGGCATGGTGCTCGAAGTGTCGGAGAAGGTGCTGGTCGCCATCACCCGTCGCGACAACCCGCAAATGGTGGTCGGCGTCTTTTCGCAAAAATTCCTCGCCTTGAAGGATGTCCGCGCTGACAATGGCGACGTCTGGGTGGCGCTCGACCGGGTGCGCGACCCCGGCAATCTCGGCACCGTCATCCGCACCGTCGATGCCGTCGGCGCCAAAGGCGTCATCCTGGTCGGCGATACCACTGATCCATTCTCCGTGGAGACGGTGCGTGCCACCATGGGTTCGATCTTTGCCGTGCCGGTGGCGAAGGCGACAACCGAGGCTTTCCTCGCCTGGCGAGGCGGGTTTTCAGGCCTCGTCGCCGGAACCCACCTGAAAGGCGCCGTCGACTACCGCTCGGTCGATTTTTCCCGCGGGCCCGTGCTGCTGATGATGGGCAACGAGCAGCAGGGACTGCCCGAAAGCCTGGCTGCGAGTTGCGACAGGCTGCTCAGGATTCCGCAAGCGGGCCGTGCCGATTCGCTCAATCTGGCCGTTGCCACCGGCATCATGCTGTTCGAGATCCGGCGCGGCGCGCTGAAGCTCGAGCCAATCCTGGACCAGCAATGAAGGTTGCCTGCCCGTGAGATCATGGTCTCCCTACGCATTGCTCGTCGTCGCGGCCATCGCGCTCGACCAGTGGATAAAATACCTGGTCGAGGCCGATCTGCCTTTTCAGGAGAAGGTTGATCTGCTGCCCTTCCTGGCGCTGTTTCGCACCTACAATACCGGCATCGCCTTCTCGATGTTCTCGTCCTTCGGCGACACCGGGCTGATCGTCATTTCGCTCGCCGTCGTTGCCTTCGTGCTGTTCCTGGCGACACGGATCGCGCCGTCCCAGATCCTTGCCCGCACCGGCTTTGCGCTGATCGTCGGCGGCGCGCTCGGCAATCTGATCGACCGCGCCGTCTACGGCCACGTCATCGACTACATCCTGTTCCACACGCCGGTCTGGTCCTTCGCCGTCTTCAACCTTGCCGACGCCTTCATTTCGGTTGGCGCGGCGTTGGTCGTCTTCGACGAGCTGGTCGGCTGGCGGCGCGAACCCAAAGCCAGTCCTTCCAAGGATTGACCCCGTGCGGCCATCGCCGCACAGTTCATGTCGTCAAGATCGCGGAGAAAGACATGTCCGAAACCTTCAAAGCCATCCTCGTTTCGCGTGACGCCGAGAAAAAGCAGTCGGTCGCCGTGACCGATCTCACCGAGGCCGACCTGATGGAAGGCGATGTCACCGTCGCGGTCGAGGCAACGACGGTGAACTACAAGGATGGCTTGGCGATCACAGGCAAGGCGCCGGTGATCCGCCGCTGGCCGCTGGTGCCGGGCATCGATTTCGCCGGCACCGTCATTTCGTCCTCGCATCCCGACTGGCGCGCCGGAGACAAGGTCGTGCTGAATGGCTGGGGCGTCGGCGAAACCCATTTCGGTGCCTATGCAGGCCGTGCCCGCGTCAAGGGCGACTGGCTGGTGCCGCTGCCGCAAGGCATCAGCCCGCATGACGCGATGGCCGTCGGCACCGCAGGATATACCGCCATGCTCTGTGTCATCGCCCTGGAGCGGCACGGCATCCTGCCCGATCGCGGCCCGGTGGTGGTGACGGGGGCAGCCGGCGGCGTCGGCTCGGTCGCGGTCTCCATCCTGTCCAGCCTCGGCTACCATGTCATTGCTTCCACCGGCCGCAATGCCGAAAGCCCCTTTCTGATGGACCTTGGCGCCGCCGAGGTGATCTCGCGCGAGGAGCTTGCCCAGCCGGCCAAGCCGCTGGCCAAGGAGCGCTGGGCGGGCGGCATCGACGCTGTCGGCAGCCACACGCTGGCCAATGTGCTCTCGATGACCTCCTATGGCGGCGCGGTCGCCGCCTGCGGCCTGGCCGGCGGCATGGACCTGCCGGCCAGCGTCGCGCCCTTCATCCTGCGCGGTGTCTCATTGCTCGGCATCGATTCAGTGATGGCGCCGAAAGCAGTCCGCCTCGAGGCATGGCGCCGCATCGGCACCGACCTCGATCTGCAGAAGCTCGCCAGCCTGTCCAGCACCATCGGGTTCGACGGCATCGTCGATGCCGCGCGTGATATCGTCGAGGGCAAGATCCGCGGCCGCGTCGTCGTGGATATGTGACTCCGCCCAACCGCCGGAAGGGCGGATGCAATCGCCAGATCTGGTGGCAAACCCGCCGCGCCTCGGCAAAAAGCGCTCATCCGCTAAAATTGGAACGATCCGCCGCAATTTTCCATAAGCTCTGTCTGGCAAGAATTTCGCATGATCGCGCAATCCGGCAGCCAACAGGCGGACACTGGCGACGACGTCGATGCGGTGCTGCCGCCGGCGTCGACGCGGCGCTTCGTCGCCGCGCCGCCGCTGGTGCCCGAGCCGGAATTCTCCAGGCGCGAAGGCCTGTCCTTTCTGACATTCGTCGCCATCGTGGTGATGGCCGGGCTGGCGCACCTGACCGGGGCACCGATGTTCATCAGCGTTGCATTGCTCGCAACCGGCCTAGCCGGCCTTGCCATGCATCTGCGCGCCAGGCGGAGCGAACATCGCACCGCCGCCCTTCTTGACGAAACCACGGCCCGCAGCCGCGCCGAGATCGAGACGCTGGCCGACCGCATGTGGGAGATGCAGGAGAGCGATGAGCGCTTTCGCGGCCTGATCGACGCGCTTGGCGATCTTGTCATCCATCGCGACCGCGACGGCTACATCGTCTATGCCAACAAGGTCTTCGCCGATCTCGTCGAGATCGACCAGCGCGATCTTGCCGGCAAGACCCTGGCGGAACTGGGCATCGAGGTCGGCATGGTTCCCGATGCCGCCTTTTCCGACCATGAGTGCCTGAGTTCCACCGATGTCTCTATCAGCACGCCGAGCGGGCAGCGCTGGTTCTCCTGGATCGAACTGTCGGTGCGCGACAAGGACAGTGGCGCGGTTTCGCACCGCGCCATCGCCCGCGACATCACCGCCCGCAAACGCGCCGAGTCCTCGCTGATCACCGCACGCGAACGGGCCGAATATGCCAGCCAGGCCAAATCGCGTTTCCTCGCCACCGTCAGCCATGAAATCCGCACCCCGATGAACGGCATCATGGGCATGGCCAGGTTGCTCGCCGACACCAGCCTGTCGCCGGAGCAGCAGACCTATGTCGGCGCCGTCTCGACCTCAGCCAGCGCATTGCTTGCCCTGATCGAGGATCTTCTCGACTATTCCAAGATCGAAGCCGGGCGTTTCGACCCGGAGCCGCAGCCGATGTCGGTGCGCGAGATCGCCGACAACATCATCGAATTGCTGGCGGCGCGCGCCTTCGCCAAGGATATCGGGCTGGGTTGTCATGTTGAACCCGACGTGCCGCAATTGATCACCGCCGATCCAGGCAAGGTCAGGCAGGTGCTTCTCAACCTCATCGGCAACGCCATCAAGTTCACCGACAGCGGCGGCGTGCTGGTGAGCATTGCACGCGCACGCACCGAAACCAGCGACCGCATATGCTTTACCATCGCCGATACCGGTCCGGGCCTGCATGATGCCGACCTGGAGCGCATTTTCGAGGAGTTCGAGCAGGCCGACGGCACGTCGACACGCACACATGGCGGGGCCGGCCTCGGCCTTGCCATCTCCAGGCGCCTGGTGGCCGCCATGGGTGGCACGATCTCGGTATCCAGCCGGCTCGGCCAGGGATCGGAATTCGTCTTCGAAGTCCCTGCGACAGCGGCCACCGAAGCGCCGCAGGGCCGCCAGAATGCCCTCTCGGGCAGACGCGTGGTGATCCTGTCGAAGAACGCCGTCGAGGCCGACGCCATCGCCCGCACCATCCGCGCCAATGGCGGCGCGGTCGACATCGCCACCACCGCCGCACAGGCCGCGCCTTTCGCCGCCGGCTGCGACGCGATCCTGGTCGATGCAGCGATGGAGGAAGGCGACGGAAGGCTGCTCAAGCGCCTGCGCCAGAGCGGTTTCTCCGACTGTGAGGCGATCACACTGATCGCGCCGACCGATCGCGGCATGCTTGGCGAGTTCCGCGCCAGCGGCTACGCAACCTTCCTGGCCAGGCCGGTGCGCGGCGGAACACTTTTGCGTGTACTGTTGAGCAGCCATGCTCCGAGCCTCGGCCCGCCGCAGCCGGAAAAGCGCGGCGCGCCGACACTGCGCGCCGTCGGCAACCGCCAGCGCGGCCTGTCGGTGCTGATCGCCGAGGACAATGACATCAACGCCATGCTGGCCCGCGCCACGCTGCTGAAGGCGGGGCATCGCGTCAGGGTGGTCGGCAACGGCAAGGCGGCCGTCGAGGCTGTCACCGGCGCCGGGCACAAGGACCGCTTCGACGTGGTCTTGATGGATCTGCACATGCCGGTCATGGACGGGCTGGACGCGATTGCCGCCATCCGCCGCCATGAGGAAGAAAGTGCCGTGCGGCCGGTGCCGATCATGGTGCTGTCGGCCGACAGCCAGGAAAAGACCCGCCATGCGGTGTTGGCCCATGGAGCCAGCGGCTTTGTCACCAAGCCGCTCGACCCCGAGGCGCTGGTCAATGCCGTCGAGGGCCAGGTCATCGCGGCCTGAGCTTTCCACCGCCCATTCCGCACCGGGCGATCACTTAAACGTAGCCGGTTGATCGTATTCGCCAGCCGACGAAGTATTGCCCACGACGTCGTATCACGGTACTGTCACAATCCTGTTGCACCTACACCGTATCCCCGTGCCAAGAGGGATGGCTCGAAGGAGAATCACTCGTGCATACAGTTATGCCGGAATGTGACACTCGGCCGAACGCCAGCAGCGCCTTGCTTGCCGGACGTAACGTCGATTCCGTCATAAAGGGCGCGGCACTGGGCCGTATAGGCAATCTTGAAGTGCGGCTCGCTCGCAACGAGGCCGAGATCGCGGCCGCGCAGGAAGTGCGCTACCGGGTGTTCTACGACGAACTTGGCGCCAGGAAGGACCTGTTCCAGGCCCATGACCGCCGTGACGCCGACCGGTTTGATCCACTCTGCGACCATCTGCTGGTTTTGGACACCACGCTTTCCGGTCCCGAACATCGCCGCATCGTCGGCACATATCGGCTGCTGCGGCAAGAAATCGCGGCCACGGCCGGCGGTTTCTATTCCGAAGGTGAATTCGAGCTGACCAAGCTCATTGCCCGTCACCCCGGCCAGCGTTTCCTTGAACTCGGCCGCTCCTGCGTTTTGCCGGAATACCGCTCGAAGCGCACCATCGAAGCGTTGTGGCAAGGCATCTGGGCTTACATCAACCATTACGAAATCGGTGTGATGACCGGTTGCGCTTCCTTTCACGGCACCGTGCCGGCGGCGCATGCCGAGGCGCTCACCTACCTCGCCCACCACTGCCGCACAAATTCGGCCTGGGATGTACGCGCGGTCTCCGGGCGCTACTGCTCGATGGACCTGATGCCGATCGAGGCGGTCAATGCCAAGGCGGCGATCGCCGCGATGCCGCCTCTGGTCAAGGGCTATCTGCGTGTCGGCGCCCGCATCGGCGATGGCTGCGTCATCGATCGCGAATTCTCGACGGTCGATGTGTTCGTCGTGATGCCGGTCAAGGAGATCGGCGCACGCTACGTCAACTATTATGGCGGGGAAGCCCAGCGCTTCGCTGCGTGAGGCTAGCGAGTAGAAAGTAGCGGGAGCTATCTCGTTCAACCCCTATTCGCTATTCGCTTCCTTTTCACAAAATATCTTCCGGCCGCCTGCCGGGCCGGCTCTTGTAGGACGGAAACGACCAGCCGAATTTGAGCGCGCCGCCACGCACAAGGAACGCCGCCGCAAAACCGGCAAGGTCCGAGGCGAGCGGCGGCAGTCCGGCAAGATCGCCAAGCGTGTAAAGGCCGGCACCTGCAAGGGCCGCCGTGACATAGATTTCGGGCCTGAGCAGCACCGATGGCTCGCCGGCAAGGAGATCGCGCAGAATGCCGCCGAAAGTGGCGGTGAGCACGCCGGTGATGACGGAGACGACCGGCGAACCGGTAATCGCAAGCCCCTTGGCCGCGCCCATCACCGAAAAAGCAGCGAGCCCGATGGCGTCGAGCCAGAGCAGCCATTTCCAGCGCGATTCGACACGATGCGCGCTGAAGAAGACCAGCACCGCAACCGCGGCGCAGACCAGCACATAGCCGGAGTTGGCGACCCAGAAAACCGGCAGGTTGAGGATGACGTCGCGAAGCGTGCCGCCACCTATCCCGGTGACGCTGGCCAGGAACAGGAAGCCGATAATGTCGAGCTGCTTGCGCGAAGCCGCAAGCGCTCCGGTCGCCGCGAAGACGGCGACACCGGCATAGTCGAGAAGCGCGATGGGGTTCATTGCAGGCCAGGGGAGTAAGGGAATAGGGCAGTAGGGCAGTATGTTTAGCACGAAGCCGCACGGAAGGTGCGATTGCCCTTTTCCCTACTGCCCTACTGCCCTACTGCCCTACTCCCTTAACTATGCATCTTTCTCAGCCTGCTCGTTCACCGGCCCCGGCTCGACCGGCGCTTCAGCGGCGGCAAGCTTCGGACCGCCTTTGGCGACGCCGACCATGGCCGGGCGCAGCACGCGGTCGCCGATCGAATAGCCCGGCTGCACGACCTGGACCACGGTGTTGGCCGGAACGTCCGGATTGGGCACTTCGAACATCGCCTGGTGGAAATTGGGATCGAACTTCTCGCCTTCCGGCGCGAGCTTCTTGACCCCATGCCGTTCCAGCGCCGACAGCATGGCGCGCTCGGTGAGGTCGACGCCTTCGATCAGCGCCTTGAAGCCGGCGTCACCCGATGCCTTGGCCTCGGCGGGAATCGCATCCAGCGCGCGGCGCAGATTGTCCGACACCGAAAGCATGTCGCGGGCGAAATTCGCGACCGCGTAGGTGCGCGCATCGTGAACATCGCGCGCCGTGCGGCGACGCAGGTTTTCCATCTCGGCCGCCACGCGCAGCGCGCGGTCCTTCAGCTCTTCATTTTCCTTCAGCAGCCGGACAAGGGCTTCATAGTCGCCGTCGGTGCTGCCTTCCGTGCGCTCGGCTGCGGGCTCGGTCGCCTCGACTTCATCGGGCGCGCGTTCGTCTTTTGCCTGGTCGCTCATCGCCGTTTCCCGTCAATCTCGAATGATGTGGATTTTGTGCCCGATATCGATGTTTGGCAGCCAAAAATCAAGGGGTAAGCGATTATGGAAGCCACCGGCCAAGGCCGGACAATGACGGGCAAGACATTTCGATTTTAATTCAAATTTTACCTTAACTGCCGGCTTTGCTTGCCCCACAGGCAGGATGGGGGAACCATTCCCTTGCTGGAGGAGTTTCGAAGCCGACACAGGATTTTAAGATGATGACCCGCAACACGGGCGAAAAGGCAGAAGGGCTGGCCATCGAGGTCAGGCGCCAGTTGGGTGCCGAGGCGGTGACCCGCTTTCTACGCACCTTGCCGGCCTTCCGCACCGAGGCCGACATTCCCGACCGGCTCCGAGAACTGCTCGACCGCCTCGATGGGGCGGAGCGCGGTGACATCGGCTGGCGCCGGCGTTAACGCAACAATCGATCTTGGCAGCAAACCTCCTATCGGCAATAGCCGGGGAGAGCCGAACCATCTAAGGATAGATGTGTTGTGGTTCAAAATGGAGGACGTAGTGCGCAAGGTTTCGATCACCTCATCGCTGATGGCGCTTGTCGGCCTCGGCGCCATCACCTTGGCGGCTTTTCCGGCACAAGCAGACAATCTGCAGCTGCAATTGGGCAAACATGGCCCGCGGCTGAAGCTCATGGAAGATTGCGACCCCGCCTATGACGATTGCGAAGGCCCCCGTCGCGACGACCGGCGTGACCGCCGTCAACGAGGCTGCACGGAGGACCGGGCCCTCGACAAGGCAGACCGAATGGGCATCCGCCGCGCAAGGATAGAGTCCGTCGGCCGCCGGGAGATCACAGTCCGCGGCAGACAGGGTGGCGACCGCGTGCGCGTGACTTTTGGCACCGAGCGCGGCTGTCCCATCCTCGATCGCGAATAGCGATCGACCTCAGCGGAAAACCGACGCTCAGAATCATCAGCAGGTCGAACCGGCGGTTGGCTGGCTCGACCGCCGGGCCACGCGACAATTACGCACAGTAATTTTGCGTGATGTCGCCTTGCGGCGGCGAGGCACCCCGCCTATGCTTCCTGATGAACATGATTTCCCCTGAGACGGTCGCCAACAGCAAGCGCGCCTGGCTGAAGATTCTCGCCCGCTACAAGAAGCCTGACAGGCGGCGCAGCACCGTCGAACTCGCCATCACTCTCATTCCATTCGCCATACTCTGGGGCCTGTCCTCGGCGGCCTATGCCTATGGCCATTGGTGGGGACTTATCCTCATCCTTCCCGCGGCCGGGTTTCTGGTGCGCATCTTCATGATCCAGCACGATTGCGGCCACGGCTCCTTCTTCGCCAATCGCTACGCGGACGACTGGATCGGCCGCGCGCTCGGCATCCTGACGCTGACACCCTACGATTGCTGGCGGCGCGCCCACGCGACGCACCACGCCAGCGCCGGCAATCTTGACGAACGCGGCATGGGCGACATCCGGACGCTGACCGTTGCAGAATACCGGCAGATGTCGTGGCGAGGCCGCCTTGCCTATCGTCTCTATCGCCACCCGCTGGTGATGTTCGGGCTCGGTCCGATCTGGCTGTTCATCTTCGAGCAAAGGCTGCCCGTCGGCATGATGCGCGGCGGCCTGACCCCTTGGGTGTCGTCGATGACCACCAATCTTGGCATCGCGGTCGCAGCAGCCATCCTCATTTGGTTCGTCGGTCCCGGCGCGTTCCTGGTGGTCCACCTGCCGATCGTCATCCTCGCCGGTTCGGCCGGCATCTGGCTGTTCTATGTCCAGCACCAGTTCGAGGAAACGGAATGGGCGAAGGATGTCGACTGGGAATTCCAGCACGCTGCCTTGCACGGATCGTCCTATTACGACCTCCCGCCGGTGCTGAACTGGTTCACCGGCAACATCGGTGTCCATCACGTCCATCACCTCTCCGCCAAGGTGCCGTGCTACCGGTTGCAGGAAGTGCTGCGGGATTATCCCGAGCTGCGCGACATCGGCCGTGTCACGCTGCTGGAAAGCCTGCGCTGCGTTAAACTGGCGTTGTGGGACGAGAACCGCCGCAAGCTGGTGTCGTTCCGCGAGGCACGGGCGGCGGCTTAAGCAATTCCAGCAGAAGTGTGAACGGTTTCCAGGGAAAGCGCGTAGCGTTTCCCTGGAACAATTGCGTCAAACCAAGAAAAGTAAAACGACCGCCAGTCTATAGGCACCGCGCCTGGAGCTCCTATCAGGCAGTCCTGATCATGTCGGCGGCCTTTTCGGCGATCATGATGGTTGGCGCATTGGTGTTGCCACCAATCAGTGTCGGCATCACCGAGGCGTCCACGACACGCAAGGCTTCAAGCCCGCGCACCTTGAGTTGCGGATCGACCACCGCCATCTCGTCGACGCCCATCCGACAGGAGCCGACCGGGTGATAGACCGTGTCGGCGCGGGTACGGATATGGGTCATCAGATCGGCATCGCTTGGCTCGCCGGCGATGTGCATTTCCTTGTGCCGGTAGCGCGTCAGCGCCGGTGAAGCCAGCACCTGCCGGGTGATCCTCACGCCTTTCAACAGCAGCTCCGCATCGCGCTGGTCGCCGAGAAAGCGCGGATCGATACGCGGCGCGGCAAGTGGATCGGCACTGGCCAGCCCAACCTCGCCACGCGAGTGCGGCCGCAATATGCAGACATGACAGGAGAAGCCGAAGCCGTAGTGCAGCGTGCGCGCATGATTTTCGACCAGCCCGATGACGAATTGCAGCTGCAGGTCAGGGCGCTCAAGCGCCGGGTCGGATTTGACGAAAGCGCCGCTCTCGGCCGCCGGCGAGGCGATCAGCCCGGTCCCATCCCGCCGCCACTGCGCGATATGCCGTAGGAAACCCAACGCGCCGCGCGGGCTCATGCCAAGCATATCGGTGTCCTTCGATCTCCAGCCGACGATGAAATCGAGGTGGTCCTGCAGGTTCTTGCCGACGCCCGGCAATTCGTGGACGACGGGAATGCCATGCACGGCAAGTTCGGCCGCCGGGCCGATACCCGACAGCAACAAAAGCTGCGGCGAACCGAAGGCACCGCCACACAGGATCACCTCGCACGACGCCTGCGCCACTGCCTCGCCTTTGCGTGTCCGGTAGCGGATACCGGTGGCCCGCTTGCCGTCAAGGACGATGCCTGTGGCGTGCGCCCGCGTGATCACGGTCAGATTGGTCCGCTGCATCACCGGATGGAGATAGGCGGCGGCAGTCGAACAGCGCTCGCCATTGCGGGCGCCACCGGCAAATTGGGTCACCTGGAAATAGCCGGCGCCCTCTTGTTCCGGTCCGTTGAAATCGTCCGAGGCGCGAATCTGGTTTTCGGCACAAGCCTCTATGAAGGCCTTGGCGATTGGCCTCGGCGAGCGCTGGTTCGACACTTTCAGCGGGCCGTCCCCGCCATGCAGGGCATCAGTGCCGCGCTCATTGCCTTCGGCGCGCCGGAAATAGGGCAGCACCTCATCCCACGACCAGCCCTCACAGCCCAGATCGGCCCATTCGTCATAGTCGCTGCGATGGCCTCTGACATAGAGCATCGCATTGATGGCGCTGGAGCCGCCCAGCGCCTTGCCGCGCGGCTGGTAGCCCTTGCGGCCGCCAAGACCTTGCTGCGGCACGGTTTCGAAGGCCCAGTTGTTGATCCTGGGCCGGCCGGAAAGCATACCGATAATGCCAGCCGGAGCGCGGATCAGCATATCCCTGCCCTCGCCGCCAGCTTCGATCAGGCAGACCGTTTTCGAGGGATCTTCCGAAAGCCGTGCGGCAAGCGCACAGCCGGCGGACCCACCGCCGGCTATGACATAGTCGTAACGCATGAAGACCCCTCCCCGATCATTCCGGATTTTCCATCCGGACGCTCAAGAGAAGGCTTGAACAGGGGGCGTTGTAAAGACGCGCGGAATTACCGCAACGTCAGCCGCTGCGAACGCGCCGCCAGGAGTATTTCGGGCCTTTTGGTTCCGGCACGGCGGCTGGCTGGTAGTAGAGCCCCAATCCGCCGGTGCGGCCCTCCTCCAGACGCTTCAACAGCACGGAGTTCGATATCTCGAACTCGCCGAAGCCCAGGCGCAGCATATGCGGCAGTTGGTCGACCAGCACCTGGCCGGTAGCGCGAACGGCACCTTCGAAATGGTAGCGGCCGCGCAGCAGTTCTCCCTTGGAGAAGGAGCGGCCGTCGCTGAAGGCCGGAAAGGCCAGCGCCACCAGCGACAGCTGGTCGAGCAGGTCGGCGATCTTCTCGAGCTGATCACCCGGCTGCAGCAGGACGCCGAGCCTTTCCTTGGCCGAGCGGCGCACCTCCGGATCGAGATCGAGGAAGATTTGCAACGGCAGGATGAAGCGGCCGTTGCCGGACAGCGCATCGGCGCTTTCGGCATGCGTCCACTCATCCTCCTGAAAACCCGCAGGGGTCCAGAGCCGAGTTTCCGGTGTCGTCGGTCCAGTCATCAAAAAGTTCCTAAACAGTCAAACGAACCAAGGATGTGTTGAGATTCAGGTCAGGCTGCGCCGAAAATGGCGGCTTCCGAGAACCGGAGCGGAGCGTACTTGAAGTACGTGAGCACCGGAAGCGCAGGAAGCCGCCGTTTGCAGGCCAGCCTTACCTGAATATCAGCATATCCTAAAGGGATGCGTCGGTCAGCGACTTCTCCAGCCCCGACAGGTGAATGCCGCACTCGGTCTTGGCATGACCGGCCCAGCGGCCGCTGCGCGCGTCCTCGCCCGGCTGCACCGGCTGCGTGCACGGGAAGCAGCCGATCGACAGATAGCCATAAGCGACCAGCGGATTTTCGCGCAGCGCATGCGCGCGCATATAGTCGGCCTGGTCCGATGTCGTCCAATGCGCCAGCGGATTGATGCGGATGCGCGGCCCGACCGCCTCGAACACCGGCAGCGCTGCCCGCGTCTCGGCCTGAAAACGCTTGCGGCCAGTGAGCCAGGCACGAAATGGCGCGACACCGCGCGCCAGCGGCTCCACCTTGCGCACGTCGCAGCAGGCATCGGTATCGCTTTGGTGCAGATTGCCCGTCGGATCGATCCGTTCGAGTGCTGCTTCCTCGGGTTTGATCACCCTTATGTTGGTCAGCCCGAAATCGGCGGCAAGCGCATCGCGATAGCCGAGCGTCTCCTCGAAATGCTTGCCGGTGTCGAGGAAGATGACCGGCAGCGTCCGGTCGATCTTGGCGATCATGTGCAGCAGCACAGCCGAATCCGCGCCGAACGACGACACCGCCGCGATCTCGTCGAGGAACAGTTCGCGGGCCGAGCGTTCGATGATCTCGAGCGGCTTCAGATGACCATAGAGCGCATCGAGCCCCGCCGCTTTGGCGGCGATGCCGTCATCGACGTCTCCAATACGGTCAAGCGGCCTTGGCTTCGCCAGCATAGAGCGCCTCCTTGAACGGCGCGGGACCGACTCGGCGGTAGGCGTCGATGAATTTCTCTTGTGGGTCGAGCCGAAGGCCGAGATAGGTCTCGACGATCTGTTCGATGGCGTCGGTGATCTCTTCCGAAGAGAAGCCGCGGCCGATGATCTCGCCGACCGAGGTGTTCTCGTCGGCCGAGCCGCCCAGCGTCACCTGATAGAGTTCGGAGCCCTTCTTCTCGACGCCGAGGATGCCGATGTGGCCGACATGGTGATGACCGCAGGCGTTGATGCAGCCGGAGATCTTCAGCTTCAGTTCGCCGATCTCGCGCTGCCGCTCAAGCGAGGCGAAGCGGCGCGAGATTTCCTGCGCGATCGGGATCGAGCGCGCCGTGGCCAGCGCGCAGTAGTCGAGGCCCGGGCAAGCGATGATGTCCGATATCAGGTTGGAATTGGCCGTCGCCAGGCCGATGCCGACCAGCGCATCATAGACCGCCTTGAGGTCGGCGCGGGCCACATGCGGCAGGATCAGGTTCTGCTCATGGCTGACACGCAGCTCGTCAAAGCCATATGTCTCGGCGATGTCGGCGATTGCGTCCATCTGGCTGTCCGAGGCGTCGCCGGGCACCTCGCCGATGCCCTTCAGCGAGATCGTCACAGCCGCATAATCGGGATGGCGGTGCGTCACGACATTCTGGTCGAGCCACTCCGAGAACCCCTTGGAATCGAGCCGCGCCAGCTTGACCGCCTGGTCGCCTTCCGGCCGCTCAGCGAGTGCCGGTGGCGCGAAATAGGCCTCGATGGCGCGGATATCGGCTTCCGGCAGCTTCAGCTGGGCGTCTTTCAACTCTTGCCACTCGGCCTCGATTTGGCGGGTGATCTCCTCGACCCCGGTCTCATGGACGAGGATCTTGATGCGCGCCTTGTACTTGTTGTCGCGGCGGCCATAGAGGTTGTAAACGCGCAGGATCGCCGTGCAGTAGGACAAAAGGTCGGCTTCCGGCAGGAAGTCGCGGATTTTGCGGGCAACCATTGGCGTGCGGCCCTGGCCGCCGCCGATATAGACGGCGAAACCGAGTTCGCCGGCGGCGTTCTTCTTCAGGTGCAGGCCGATGTCGTGGGTCTGGATGGCGGCGCGGTCGCGCTCGGCCCCCGTCACCGCGATCTTGAACTTGCGCGGCAGGAACGAGAATTCCGGATGCACCGACGACCACTGGCGCAGGATCTCCGCGTAGGGACGCGGATCGGCGACCTCGTCGGCGGCAGCGCCGGCGAAGTGGTCGGCGGTGACGTTGCGAATGCAATTGCCGCTGGTCTGGATGGCGTGCATCTCCACGCTTGCGAGATCGGCCAGGATCGCCGGAATGTCCGACAGCGCCGGCCAGTTGAACTGGATGTTCTGGCGCGTGGTGAAATGGCCGTAGCCCTTGTCGTATTTGCGGGCGATGTGGCCGAGCATGCGCAGCTGCTTGCCGTTCAGCGTGCCATAGGGCACCGCGATGCGCAGCATGTAGGCATGCAGCTGCAGATAGACGCCGTTCATCAGCCTCAATGGCCGGAACTGGTCCTCGGTGATCTCGCCGGCAAGACGGCGCTGCACCTGGTCGCTGAACTCGGCGACGCGGGCCTGGACAAAATCGTGGTCGAACTCATCGTAACGGTACATGCTTGGTCTTTCGGGGCGCGTCCGCCCATGCCTGGTGTCTTGGTTATGCTGCCCGCGCAGCCTGCTTGCCGAGATCGTTGCGGATGGTCGGGCCGGCGGCGCGGATCTTCTCGCGCAGCCGCACCGGTTGGACGACGCCGTTGACGACTTCAGCGTCGATCAAATTGACGTCGACCACTTCGTTGGCGGCATAGGCCTTGGCGCCGATCGCCTCGAGCCTGTCATCGGCTGCCTTGTCATGGGCGAGGTCGGCATGATCCACCGTCTCGGCCCAGCCGCCATCGGCGTACCAGACGGCGATGCCGTCGGTGAGGCGGTTGGCGGTCAGTATCTTCATTGCTGAACTCCTTCGGCGACCGAACTGGACGCGCCTTCATGCCTGTGTGCCGCCAGCGGCTCGGACCGTTCAAAGTTGGCGCCGGCGACCGCATCGCCGATGATGGTCATGACCGGGCCGGAAAGATCGGCGCGCGCTTCCAGCGACGGCAGGTCGGCAAGCGTGCCGTGGAAGCGCCGCCGGTTGGCGAGGCTGGCATTCTCGACCACGACCACCGCAGTGTCCGGCGACAGGCCGGCCTCGATCAGCCGTCCGGCAACCTCGGCCGCCACCGAGCGGCCCATATAGACGGCGACGGTGGCGCCCGAAATCGCGAGCTTGGCCCAGTCGGGCAGCGAATTGCCCTTGAGGTCGTGGCCGGTGGTGAACACCATCGACGAGGAGACACCGCGCAAGGTCAGCGGCAGTTCGAAATCGGCGGCGGCGGCAAAGGCCGCGGTGACGCCCGGAACCACCTCATAGGCGATGCCAGCGTCGCGAAGTGCCGCCATCTCTTCGCCGGCCCGGCCGAACACCAGCGGATCGCCCGACTTCAGCCGCACGACACGCTTGCCTTCACGGCCAAGCTCGACCAGCAGCGCATTGATCTCAGCCTGGCTCTTGGTGTGGCAGCCCTTGCGCTTTCCGACCGGCAGGCGCTCGGCATCGCGGCGACCCATGGCAACGACCGCCTCGGGCACAAGGGCGTCATGGACGATGACATCGGCTTCCATCAGCAGACGATGGGCTCGCAAGGTCAATAGATCCTCGGCGCCCGGACCGGCGCCAACCAGCGCGATGTGACCGCAAGCGGGCGTGTTCGACAGCAGAAGATCGACGGCGGCGTCATGCGCCTGCGAAAGCTGGCCGGCTTCAGCCGCGCGCGCAGGAGCGCCAGAGAAGAAATCATGCCAGAAGCGGCGGCGGGCATTGCCTCTCGGCAGCAGCTTCTCGGCAGCCCCGCGAAACGAAGCCGCAAGAATTGCCAGCGGCCCGAGCGACGGCGACAGCATGCGGTCGATGCGGCCGCGCAACATTTGGGCAAGCACCGGGCCTGCACCCTCGGTGCCGATGGCGATGGCCACCGGCGCGCGGTTGACCAGCGCCGGGGTGAAGAAATCGCAAAGCTCGGGCCGATCGACGGCATTGACCGGAATGCCTAGGCGGCGCGCATCCGCGGCCACCCGGCGGTCGAGTTCCTCGTCGCCGCTGGCGGCAAACACCATGACCGCGCCTTCGAGCTGCGACGCCTCGTAAGCCGCGGCAAAATGCGTCGCGCCGGCCTGGGCGACGAAGGCGAGCAGGTCGGGCTCGGCATGTTCCGCGACGATCCGCAGGACCGCGCTCGACTGTCCGATCAGCCGCGCCTTGGCCAGCGCCTCTTCGCCGCCCCCGACGATGGCCACAGCTTCGCCCTCAACCCGCATGAACACGGGGAAGGCGTTGAGCTTGGGAGCAGTGTGCGACATGGACGCGAGCGGAATCCTCAATGAGCTGCAGTTCTACGCGCGAGCGCGAGAAACCAGAAGGAACGCACTCGCGCATCCCTTATCGGGATGCAATTGCTTTTCTGAAAGCATCCCGGCCAAGAGAAAAATATTTCTCATTTACAGATAGAGCGGATTCAAGCTGCTGTCGCAGGCCTTGATTTGTGGCTCTTTTAGCGCCCGGCGAGAAAAGCCGCAAAACTGTTTTTTCTAAATTCTACCAAGTTAGTAGATTAAAGTCGCAACCTCGGGATAGCCAGAATGTCCAACGCCGACGTGGCTGCCGACTGGAACATTACCGGCTCGAGGTGCGTTCTCAAAAGGCCCGTCATGTCGGATCGAAATCCGGCTGCGGAATGCCAACTAAAGGTCGCCACGCGGCTAAAAAGGAGCCCTGTCATCATGAACACAATCATACTCAAGCACGGTATCTGGGTGATCGTGGCCGATGGCGAGAAGGCGCTTTTCCTCAGGAACGCCGGTGACAACAAATATCCGAATCTCGAGGTGGTGCAGGAAATGCAGCAGGACAACCCGCCCACCCGCGAGCAAGGCAGTGACAGCCCCGGCCGATACAGTGATGGTCCCTCCGTACACCGCAGCGCAGTCGAGGATACGGACTGGCACCGCATCGGCAAGGAGCGTTTTGCCGATGAAATCGCCGCCCGGCTCTACAAGCTCGCGCATGACGGCGAGTTCAGCGAGATCGTGCTCGTCGCGCCGCCGGTGGTGCTTGGGACAATGCGCAAAAAGCTGCACAAGGAGGTCGGGGACAAGGTGACCGCCGAAATTCCCAAGACATTGACCAACCATGCCATACCGGAAATCGAGGCCTTGCTGCGGGCAGCCTGATCATCGATCGGCCCTGACGAATCGAGACGAATAGCTCCGCACAAATTCCGATCCGGCCGGCAGCTTCTCAGCTGCCGGTCAAATTTTCGCGGCAGCGCCGTCGATTTCACGGCTTTGCGGGTTGCATCGCCGACATACCATCCATCATATTGCAAACAGGCGGCGGCCTTGGGCGGCGCTCATCCAACATCGCTGACTTGAAAGGCGCTCCATAGACAATGCCGCATGACACGCCCCTTATCGCCACCATCGTCGCCGGTCTGGGGCTGGCTTTCGTCTTCGGGGCTCTCGCCAACCGCTTCCGCATTCCGCCCCTGGTCGGTTATCTCATAGCCGGCGTGCTGGTCGGGCCGAACACGCCCGGCTTCGTCGCCGATGCCGGGCTTGCCAACGAACTGGCCGAAATCGGCGTCATCTTGCTGATGTTCGGCGTCGGGCTGCACTTCTCGCTCAAGGATCTGCTGTCGGTGCGTGCCATCGCCGTGCCGGGCGCCATCGTCCAGATCGGCTTTGCCACCGCGCTTGGCGCTGGTCTTGCCTGGATGCTCGGCTGGTCGATGGGCGCGGGGCTGGTGTTCGGCCTGGCGTTGTCGGTCGCCTCGACCGTGGTGCTGCTGCGTGCCCTGCAGGAACGGCGGATGATCGAGACCGAGCGCGGCCGCATCGCCGTCGGCTGGCTGATCGTCGAGGATCTGGCCATGGTGCTGGCGCTGGTGCTGCTGCCGGCGCTCGCTGGCGTGCTCGGCGGCCAGGAGCAGGCCGACGCCCATGCCAGCGGCCTGCTGTCGCTGCCGGCCAGCTACGGCATCTGGGGCGTCGTCGGCATCACACTGGCCAAGGTCGCCGCTTTCGTCATCGTCATGCTGGTGGTCGGCCGCCGGGTCATTCCCTGGATCCTGCACTATGTCGCCCATACCGGCTCGCGCGAACTGTTCCGGCTGGCGGTTCTGGCCATCGCGCTCGGCGTCGCCTTCGGTGCGGCCAAACTGTTCGGTGTCTCGCTGGCGCTGGGCGCCTTCTTCGCCGGCATGATCATGAGCGAATCCGAACCCAGCCACCGCGCGGCGGAAGAATCGCTGCCGCTGCGCGATGCCTTCTCCGTGCTGTTCTTCGTCTCGGTCGGCATGCTGTTCGACCCGTTCAGCCTGATCAGCAATGGTTGGCCGATCCTGGCGACGCTCGCCATCATCGTCATCGGCAAATCACTGGCCGCGTTCGCCATCGTTGTTGCCTTCGGCTATCCCATCGCCACGGCGCTGATAATCTCGGCAAGCCTCGCCCAGATCGGCGAGTTCTCCTTCATCCTGGCTGAACTCGGCGTCGGGCTGAAGCTGCTGCCGGAACAGGGCCGCGACCTCATTCTGGCCGGTGCGATCCTGTCGATTGTCCTCAACCCGCTGATGTTCCTGGCCATCGACTGGATGAAGCCATGGCTGGAACGGCGCGCCGCCAGGACGGCACCACCGGTCGAGGCAAAACCGGTTGGTCCGGCGACGGAGCCGGGCCAGGTGGCCTCTGTCGCGGCAGCGGCGAAAAAGGAGGACGGGCCGCCGCCAAAGACGACACTCACCGGCCATGCCATCCTGATCGGCTACGGCCGTGTCGGTGGCCTGGTCGGCTCGGCGCTGAAAGGCGCGGCAATGCCCTTCCTGGTCATCGAGGACGCCGACAAGACGCTGGCGAAGCTGAAAACGGACAGCGTCGAGACCGTCGCCGGCAATGCGGCCAATGCCGAAGTGTTCGCCGCCGCCAATCCCGAGGGCGCCAGCCGGCTGATCCTTGCGATCCCCAATGCCTTCGAAGCCGGCCAGATCGTGCTCCGCGCGCGCGCCGCCAATCCCGCTATCAACGTCATCGCCCGTGCCCATTCCGATGCCGAGGTCGAACATCTCAAGGGTTTGGGCGCCGATACGGTGATCATGGGCGAGCGCGAGATTGCGCGCGGGATTGTGGAAGAAGTTCTCGGTTCCAAACCGGAGTTGAGGCGCGAAACCGCCGAGCCGTCGGTGGCCTGAGTCCCAAAGCCCAAGCTGCACTCTCGCACGCTGGCAACGTGATCGGCTCGACCACCCTTTCAAGCGAGCATCACGCCACGAATGCAGAGCCGCCATTTTGCGCGATACCGCTGAGGTATTTGGCCGGCGGCTTCCCAAGCGCCTTCTTGAACATGATGATGAAAGCCGTAACGGAACCATAGCCGAGATCGCCCGAGACCTGCTGGACACTCTTGCCGGAAGCCAGTTCCCGAATTGCAACGATCAAGTGCAATTGCTGGCGCCAGCGCCCGAAACTCAGCCCCGTCTCCTTTGCCACAAGGCGGGCGAGGCTGCTCTCGCTGAGCGCGATGCGGTTGGCCCATTCCGCCAGTGTGCTGCGGTCGGCAGGATCTTGCGCCAACGCTTCGGCGATCCTGTTCAAGCGTGGCTCGGACGAGATCGGCAGGTGCAATTGCTGGACAGGCATGCGTGGCAATTCGGTGAGCAGCATCTTGGTCAAGAGTTCGCCCCTCGCCCCGTCACCCTCCACCCGATCGGAAAGCTCGATGATCAATTCGCGCAGCAGGGGCGAGATTGAAAACGTGCAGCACCGCTCCGGCAGATCGGCGGCTCCCGGCTCTATGTAGACGAAAAAAATCCGGGCGTTGGCGGTTGCGACATTGCTGTGCTCCATGCCGCCGGGGATCCACACCCCGCAATGCGGCGGCACCATCCATAGACCGCTTGGAACGCGGCATGTGACGCCACCGCCGAGTGCGAAGACGAGTTGGCCTTTGCGGTGCCGATGGGCGGGGACTTCCGCTCTGGTCTCGGGGATGTCGACGCGCACGACAATCGCCGGCGCGGCAGGGTCATCCACATCGAGATCGAGCCAGGGGTAGCTGAGGGGTTGTCTCATGGTTGACTGTTATTAGCGATTAAACGCCACGATAGCTAAATTCTTTAACAGCGAAAGTCGATAAGCTCCGGCTCGTACTCAGCTTGCCGTGCTTTCCACAGCAAGCTGGCACCGACAAGCCAGCAACAAGGTACGCCATGCTCGCCCTGGTCATCTCTCCCGAAAGCGCGACCGGGTTGAGGCTCGCCGACATCGCCGAGCCTCAACCGGCTTCGAACGAAGCGCTTGTCTCTGTCCACGCAACTTCGTTGAACCGGGGCGAACTGCGCCTGCTTGCCATACGCCCCGAGGGCTGGATACCCGGCCAGGACATCGCGGGGATTGTCGAACGAAGAGCAGCCGATGGTTCCGGGCCAGCCGTCGGCGCCCGGGTTGTTGCTTTGGTCGACGAGGCCGGTTGGGCCGAACGCATCGCAGTCCCAATCGACCGTCTCGCCGTCCTGCCGGATGACGTCAGTTTCGTTTCCGCAGCCACGCTTCCTGTCGCCGGTACGACGGCACTAAGGACTCTACGCCATGGCGGCGACCTCGCCGGCCAGCAGGTCTTGATCACGGGTGCAAGCGGAGCGGTCGGCCGTTTTCAGATCCAGATCGCCCGCGAGCAAGGCGCCTCGGTGACGGCAATCGCCGCGGCCCGGCACGCCGACGATCTCCGCGGCCTCGGAGCCCGGCAGGTTGTCGAAGCGATCGATCTGGCCGAGGGGCCGTTCTCGCTGATCACCGAGTCGGTCGGCGGCCAAAGCCTCGCACGCGCGATCGAACGTATCGCACCTGGCGGGACCATCGTCATGTTCGGTTCGAGCAGCGGCGAGCTGACGCCCGTCGGATTCCGCCAGTTCGTTCCGGATCATGAAGGGGCAAGGCTTCAGACTTTTGCGTACTACACGTCTGGTCCAGGCATCGGCGAGGACATCGCCTCACTGCTCGCTCTGGTCGCAGCCGGCCGGCTCGAAACGCGCGTGGCCTTGACGGCGCCGTGGACAGACGTCGCTCAAGCGCTGGACGCACTGCGCCAGCGCAGCTTCAGCGGCAAGGCTGTTCTCACCATAACAGGATGAGCATCCTGTTTTGTCACACGTGCTGGCCGCCATTGATGTGGATTTCCGAGCCAGTCACATACGACGCCTGCTGCGAGCACAGGAAAAAGATGATGTCGGCGACTTCGGCCGTGGTACCAAGGCGCCTGAGAGGAATGGTCTCGACGATCTTGTCCGTGCCCGGCGACAGGATCGCGGTATCGATTTCGCCCGGCGCAATCGCGTTGACGCGGATGCCGTGCGGGCCGAAATCATGTGCCATCTCGCGCGTCAGCGAGCCGAGTGCCGCCTTCGATGTCGCGTAGGCCGTGCCTGCGAAAGGATGCACGCGGGTTCCGGCGATCGAGGTTACGTTGACGATCGAGCCCTTGGCCGCCGCCAGTTCCTTGAACAGCCCGCGCGCCAGCATGATCGGCGCGAAGAAATTGACCTGGAACACGTCGCGCCAGACATGCATCGGCGTGTCGATCGAATTCATGCGGCTGTTGCCGTCCTTGAGCTTCGGCGAAATGCCGGCATTGTTGACCAGCGCATGCAACTGGCCGCCATGCGCTTCCAGCCGGTGGCGAATTTCGGAGACGGCGATGCCGACATCCTCCTGATCGGCGAGATCGACCTTGATGTGGTCTTCCGGCCCGGCCGGCCACGGGCAGTCCTCGGCGAAAGCCTGCCTGGAGCAGGTGATGACGCGCCAGCCCTCGCGCGAAAAACGCTTGACGGTGGCGTGGCCGATGCCGCGGCTGGCGCCGGTCAGCACGATGGTCTTTCGGGTGTCGAGTTCAGTCATTTCAGGTCTCCAGCCGGCAGATGTAGCCGAACGCCGCCGAGGTGGCGAGAGGCCGAAATGTCACCACTCACCTCAAAGGAGGAACCGGGAAGCTGGCTCGCCGTTGGTCCTTGAATGCGGAAAGGGCGCGGGGTTCTGAATCAATCTATCAGGACAAAGCCATGACACAGACAGCACCCCTCGACATCGCCACTGCCTTCACCAAAGCGTGGACAGGACACGACCTCGAAAAGGCAGCATCCTATGTCGCCGACGACGTCGTTTTTGATGGGCCGATGCAACAGTCGACTGGCAAGGCCCCCTGCCTCGAGGGCCTGACCAAACTTTCACAGGATGTGACCGGTGTGCGCATGATCGCGGCCTTCGGAGACGATCACCAGGCGCTGCTTATGTATGAATTGATGACAAAGTCGTCCGGCGCGCTTTCCTGCGCCAAGCACCTCACCATCAGCGACGGCAAGATTCACAGCGACAAACTGACCTTTGACAGCAAGAAGCTGGGCAGCGCCAAATCAAAGGCGAATTAGCGGGTCTACTCAGCCGCCAAGGAGGTCGAGGATCGAGGTCTGCCGCTTCTTGCGCGGGCCGCCGACGTCGCCTGGCGGCACCGGGTGCTTGATCGACGCGGTGGCGCCGTCATCCCCCGGCATGGAAAGGCCATCGGCATCGACGGTTTGGGCGGGACGAGCCGCGCGGACCGGCGCTGGCGCTTGGGCAACCGGCGCTGTTGGCCGCGCCGGTGCCTGCTGACCGACCGACGTGGACGGAACCGGCGCCGTGTTGTTCGCCGAGGGTATCTCGTCGGGGACGATTGTGTCGGCCGGCGTCGACTTCCAGGTGCCGGGCAGCGGCCGCACCGGCACACCCTCGTGGGCCGCAACCATGAACTCGTGCCAGGCCTGCGCCGGCAGTGCGCCGCCGGTGACCTTCTTCATCGGGCTGCCATCATCATTGCCGAACCACACACCGGTGGTGAGATTGGCGGTGTAGCCGACGAACCAGGCGTCGCGCGAATTCTGACTGGTGCCGGTCTTGCCGGCCGATGGCCAGGCGAAAGCCGCTTTCCGGGCAGTGCCGATCTCAACCGTGCCCGTCATCATCGAGTTCATCATGCCGACGATCTCAGGCTTGACGACGCGCGGCGCGCTGCCGCCGCCGCTGTCGTAAAGCACCTTGCCCTCGGTGGTCGTCACGCGCCGGATGAAATGGATGTCGGGCTTGTAGCCGCCATTGGCAAAGGGGACATAGGCCGACGTCAGCTCCAGCGGCGTCACTTCCGAAGTGCCGAGCGCGATCGAGGTGTTGGCTGTCAGGTCGGACTGGATGCCCATGCGGTGCGCCGCCTCGACAACCGCGTTCGGCCCAACCTCCATGGTCAGCTGCGCTGCCACCGAATTCAGAGACTTGGCCAGCGCGGTGGCCAGCGTCACCTTGCCGAAATACTTGCCGCCGTAATTGTCGGGCGTCCAGTTGCCGATCTTGATCGGCGCATCGTTGCGGATGCTGTCGGGCGTGCGGCCGGCTTCAAGAGCGGCCATATAGACGAACGGCTTGAATGCCGAGCCCGGCTGGCGACGTGCCTCCGAAGCACGGTCGAACTGGCTGGTCGAATAGTCGTAGCCGCCGACCATGGCGCGCACCGCACCGGAATCGTCGATCGACACCAGGGCGCCCTGGCTGACGTTGAGTTTCTTGCCGCTGTCGTCGATCAGCCTGCGGATCGATTGCTCGGCGAGCTTCTGCAGGTTCAGGTCGACGGTGCTGTCGATGACGATATCGCCGCGTACGTCGCCGATCAGGTCGGGCAGTTCCTCCATGATGGTATCGGCGACGTAATTCTCCGAGCCGGTCCAATAGGAAGGCGCACGCGTTGCCGGCGCGCTCATCGCCGAGGTCAGTTCCTTGGCGCTGATCTTGCCCTCGTCGCGCATGGCGGCAAGCACCAGCTGCGAGCGTTCCTCGGCGGCCTTCGGATCGCGTGCCGGGGACAGCCGCGACGGCGCCTTCAGCAGGCCGGCAAGCAATGCGGCTTCCGACAGGGTGACGTCGCGCGCGCTCTTGCCGAAATAGCGGCGCGAGGCGGCTTCGACGCCATAGGCGCCGGAACCGAAATAGACCCGGTTCAGGTACATTTCGAGGATCTGGTCCTTGGTGTGCTTGTGCTCCAGCCATAGCGCCAGCAGCACTTCCTGCACCTTGCGCTCCAGCGTGCGGTCGGGTGTCAGGAACAGGTTCTTGGCCAATTGCTGGGTCAGCGTCGAGCCACCCTGCGAGAAATGCCCGCCAAGCACATTGGTGACCATCGCGCGGGAAAGCCCGATCGGGTCGATGCCGAAATGCGAGTAGAAGCGCCGATCTTCGATGGCGATGACGGCTTCCGGGATATAGGGCGACATTTCGTGCAGGCCGACCGCCTCGCCGCCGCTCATGCCGCGATTGGCGAGCAATTGGCCATCTGCCGAGACGATCTTGATGTTGGGGGCGCGGTCGGGAATCGACCAGGTCGTCGCCGCCGGCATCTTGGCACCGTAGTAGATGACGATGCCGGCCACGGCGATGCCGCCCCAGATGGCGAGCACGAAGCACCAGTAGAATAGCCGGCCGAGCACGCCGAACAGGCCGCGCCGGCTTCTGCCGCGCTTGACCCGCGACGATTTCCCTTTGGCCGGCTTGCGTTTTGCGGAGGCTTTGCGATTGCTCGGCACGACGCGATCCTCCTCGTTCACCGAAAGACCCGCCGAGGACCGCGCCTGCGGCGGCCCCTCGAAACTGGGTTCGATGCGACTGTCTCTGCGGTTCGCCATGCGCTGTGCTTGATGTCCCCGATGCCTATGGCGTTCGGGTTGAAGAGTAGATGCGGCGATTTAAGGGCGGGTTAAGTCGTGTTCGAATGCCGGCCTTGGGGTTGGGCAGCCAAAAAGGCCAGCGTCTGCTCTTTGCAGGTTACTGACGCCACGCTGTTCGCTGTCTCGTTCAGATGGGCTCGAACTTCACATCCGGCTGGTCGGGACCGCCGGCTTGCCGCAACAGCGCGACAATGTGTTCGCCCCTGTCGACCGGCTGTCGCCTCCAGTTCGAGGCGTTCGTGACGTGCAGCCAGCCATCGACAATCATGAAAAAATCCTCGGATTGATCATGTCCGGCGCCGAAGCGAAGCGATTTGTTTTCAGCGAATCGAATCAGCGCCGGATCGATCGACCTGTAGAGCACAGGCCAGTTGCCACCGCCGGAATCCATATGAAACTTGTAGCTCGGGGCGAAATCCAGTCGTCGCCGCAACAGGCTTCCGTCGAAAAAACAGAAGCCGGGCCACAGGAACCAGCCGCCTGGCGTCGGCGTATCGCGCCGCACGCTGCCGTAGAGGCTTTTGCCCTCCATCCGGGCGCGGATCGAAAACGGTTCAGTCGGAAAGATGTCATGATCGATGAAGCCGAACAGCTTCGGCCCGAACCTGGGCAAGAAATTCCGCACGATCCAGTTGAGCGCTTGACCGTGCGATCTGCTGACGACCAGCCTGTTCTTCGGCAATGCGACATAGGGGACATGCTGGCGACGGCAGAGATCGCGGATTGCTTCCCTTGCCTCGCCCTTGTTGCTGTTGTCGAAAACGATGTAGCTTTCGTGCTCGGCCAGGTATCGGCGTACCAGGTGGATCTGCCATTCGATCATTTCGGGCCGGTTGAAGGCCACAGTGGCGACGACCGCATCGCGGAATACCTGCTCTTGCCCCTGCAATTCGCTGACCGGTGCGGATGTCCTCAGAAAGCGAAACACCCGCCAACGATAGCGCAGCAGCGCCTCGCGCCTTGGCGGTCTGTTCAGCCTCTCCCATTCCGCCACGGTGATCGGGGGCTGATCGACGTCTTCCGGGGCGTCAGAAGCAACCATGTCGCGCCCCCGCATAGCTTAGTTCTGCTGGATCGAAATGCCCTTGTCGTCGATCTTGAGCTCGACGCCCTTGGGTTTGGTCTGCTCGCGATAGACATAGATACCGAGCGCGATGACCACGACGACGAGCGCGCCGATGACGAGATAGAGCGTATTCTGTTTCATGGCGCGCTCTTTGCGTTGTCGAGCCTCAGGCTCGTTTCAGAACCTTGACCAGCACCAGCAGGATGATGGCGCCGATCGTGGCATGGATGATCGCGGCGAGAGTGCCGCCGCCGATAGAAAAGCCGATCCGCGGAAACAGCCAGCCGGCGATGAACGCACCGACGATGCCCACGATGATGTTGCCGATCAGGCCGAAGCCGAAGCCGGAAACGATGAGACCGGCGAGCCAGCCGGCGATGGCACCGATGATGATGAAGACGAGCAGGCTTTCGACACCCATAGCGATTTCCTCCGAGCAAGAGGGCGACCGCGGACCGGAAAGCCCCGAATCGGCCTCGATATCAACGGCTTCAGGCTATTCGAAAGCAGCCGGCCTCACCAGCGGCGCGCTCATTGATCGTCGTCGTCGCTTGCGGCAGGGCGCCAGCTGGTCGGCTCGACCTTCTTTTGCGTGTGACTGTCGATATAGACCCACCAGCCGTCGTCGCGATATTGCGCGATGGATTCGTTGATGACGCCGTCACTGTCCTTCCAGGTCACGGAGACCTTGGAGCCGTCTGTCGGCGCGGTCGCAATCGGCTTTCTGTCCGCCATGTCATTATCCCCAACTGCACCGACAAACTGAGCCGACAGAACGCGACGGCCTGTATCCGGTTCCAAACGGTCACCGGCTCGCGGAGCGCGCCAACGGCCCTCAGCTATGGGCGAAGATATCCTCTTCGTCCCAGCCCATCAGGTCAAGCTTGGCACGCGTCGGCAGGAAGCGGAAGCAGGCATCGGCCTCCTTGGTCCGCCCATCGCGCGCCAGCCGTCCGGCCAGTACATCGCGCAACCGGTGCAGATAGAGCACGTCGGAAGCCGCATATTCGAGCTGTTCGGGCGACAGCGTCTCGGCCGCCCAGTCCGACGATTGCTGCGCCTTGGACAGCCCGACGCCGAGAAGCTCGAAGCAGATGTCCTTGAGCCCGTGGCGGTCGGTGTAGGTGCGGGTGAGCCGCGAGGCGATCTTGGTGCAGAACACCGGCTCCGGCATGACGCCGAACGCATTGTAGAGAACGGCAAGATCGAAGCGGCCGTAGTGGAACAGCTTGGTTACGCCACGGTTCCTCAGCAGGCTGACGAGGTTCGGCGCCTTCTTCTGGCCGGGCGCGATCTGGATGACGTCGGCGCTGCCGTCGCCGGGCGAAATCTGCACCACGCACAGCCGGTCGCGATGCGGATTGAGCCCGAGCGTTTCGGTGTCGATGGCCACTGCCCCGACATTGTAGTGCGAGAGGTCGGGCAGGTCGTTTTTATGGAAACGGATATCGGCCATTGTCTTCTCCGGTCGAGCCCTACAGTGCCCCCTGACCCGCAGGGGATGCTGCAGCGCTTTATCTTGTGGCCCGTCCTCGCCGCGATCGGCTGAAAAATCAACAGGAAAACAGGGGTTCCGCTGCTCAGCGCGTCAAGGCATCGAGAATCCGCGCCCAGGAGCGCTGGCCCTTGTGGAAGGAGCTGAGCTCGTATTTCTCGTTGGGCGAGTGGATGCGGTCGTCGTCGAGGCCGAACCCGACCAGCAGCGATTCCATGCCGAGATAGGTCTGGAAATCGCCGACAACCGGAATGGAGCCGCCGCTGCCCGTCGTAACCGCCGGCTTCGGCCATTCGTCGGACAGCGCATTCTTGGCCTTGGCCAGGAAGGGCGAGTCGTAGGAAAGCTGGATTGCCGGCGAGCCGCCATGCGGATGGAATTCGACGGAACAGTCGGCCGGAATGCGCTCCTTGACGAACTTCTGGAACGCGGCCCGGATTTTTTTCGGGTCCTGCTTGTGGACGAGGCGAAAGGAGACCTTCGCCGAGGCTTCGGCCGCGATCACCGTCTTGAAGCCCTTGCCGGTATAGCCGCCGATGATGCCGTTGAACTCGGCCGTCGGCCGCGCCCAGGTCAATTCCAGCACGGAGCGGCCCTTTTCGCCCGACGGGATCGACAGGCCGACCGGTCCCAGGAACGTCTCGGCAGTCTCGCCGAGCGTCTCCCATGATTTCAGGATCTGCGACGGCGTTTCCTCGACGCCATCATAGAAGCCGGGAATGGTGATGTGGCCGTCCTTGTCGTGGATATCGGCCAGCACCCTGGCCAGGATGCGGATCGGGTTGGCGGCGGCACCACCATAGAGGCCCGAATGCAGGTCGCGGTCGGCGGCCTTCACCGTGATCTCCTCACCCACCAGCCCGCGCAATCCGACGCAGATCGACGGCGTGTCGCGATCCCACATGCCGGTATCGCAGACCAGCGCGAAATCGGCCTTGAGTTCGCCGGCATTGGCCTCGAGGAACGGCTTCAGCGAAGGCGAACCGGATTCCTCCTCGCCCTCGAACAGGATGGTGATGCGGCAAGGCAGATTGCCATGCACCTGTTTCCAGGCGCGGCAAGCCTCGACGAAGGTCATCAACTGGCCCTTGTCGTCGGCCGACCCCCGACCGACGATCACCTTGTGGTCCGGCCCGACCTCCTTGACAGCAGGCGCGAACGGATCGCTTTCCCACAATTCGATCGGGTCGACCGGCTGAACGTCATAATGGCCGTAAAACAGCACATGCGGCGAACCGGCCGGGCCGTCATGGTGCGCAACCACCATCGGGTGGCCGGGCGTGTCGCGAACGCTGGCGTCGAAGCCGATCAGCTCGAGTTCGGCCACCAGCCATTCCGCCGCCTTGCGGCAGTCGGCGGCATAGGCTGGATCGGTGGAGATGGACTTGATCCTGAGCAAGCCGAACAGGCGCTCGAGGCTCTGGTCGAGATTCTTGTCGAGACGGTCGAGGACGGGGGAAACTGCGGACATATGTGAAGCCTTTCGATTCAGAACCGGAACCGTAAAGGCATGACGGGAAAACGAAAAGCCCGCGATCATTGGACCACGGGCTGCAAACGTCTCTGCGAGGCAAAAAAAGACCGCCGTGGTGGAGGGGGAACCACGGCGGCCTTCTACTCGAAACGATGCGGCAGCCCGGAGAGGGGGGATAGGCTGCCGCAGGTGTCCGGGATAGGCGGGGGACGGGCCTTGCTCCGGACTCGGCGAAAACTGCCGATGACGTGTATTTGGGTCTCTGAACGTGGCGATTCAAGGGCACGAAAATTACAGTTTTGTAACATGGGCGTGAGCAGGGTGACGGCGATCTGTCAGGGTGTTGCCGGAACCGATAGTCGAGGCTGCCTTTGGCATGGACCAAGCCGCCGCGCCGCGCTATCCCTGCCGGCATGAAAAAAGGCGATCATCTCTTCCTTGTCGACGGCTCCGGCTACATCTTCCGTGCCTATCACGCGCTGCCGCCGCTGACCCGCAAATCCGACGGCCTGCCGGTCGGCGCCGTTTCCGGCTTCTGCAACATGCTGTGGAAGCTGATGCTCGACGCCCGCAATACCGATGTAGGCATCGTGCCGACGCATTTCGCCGTCATTTTCGACTATTCGTCAAAAACCTTCCGCAACGACCTCTACCCCGAATACAAGGCCAACCGCTCGGCACCGCCGGAAGATTTGATCCCGCAATTCGGCCTGATCCGCCAGGCGACCAGGGCGTTCAACCTGCCCTGCGTCGAGATCGAAGGCTACGAGGCTGACGATCTGATCGCCACCTATGCGAGGCTCGCCTGCGAAGCCGGCGGCGATACCACCATCATCTCCTCCGATAAGGATTTGATGCAGCTGGTTGGCGATACGGTCGCCATGTACGACCCGATGAAGGACCGCCAGATCGGAATTCCGGAGGTCATCGAGAAATGGGGCGTGCCGCCGGAGAAGATGGTCGACCTGCAGGCACTGACCGGCGATTCGGTCGACAATGTGCCTGGTGTGCCCGGCATCGGGCCGAAGACGGCGGCGCAACTGCTCGAACAGTTCGGTGACCTCGACACGCTGCTGGCCCGGGCCGGCGAGATCAAGCAGGACAAGCGCCGGGAATCGATCATCGCCAACGCCGACAAGGCGCGCATTTCTCGTCAGCTGGTGACGCTGATGAACGACGTACCGGTGACCGAGGGTCTGGAGGATTTCGTCCTGCACGCGCCCGACGGCCCGAAGCTGATCGGTTTCCTCAAGACCATGGAATTCACCTCGCTGACCCGCCGTGTCGCGGAAGCGACCAGCACCGAGGCCGGCGACGTCCAGGCCGTCGCGGTCACCGTCGAACGCGCCGATCATGCCCATGGCCCAGACGTTGGCGCCGGTTTGCCGCCGGTTGCCCGAAACGCGCCTGGCACTGAACCGGACGAAGCCGGCGGGACGGCGGAGACGTCAAAACAAGGCGATACCCCCTCCCTGCTCGCGGCACTAAGGCTGGAGCGCGCGGCCACCGGCAAGATCGACATTTCGGCCTATCACTGCATCCGCGATATCTCGACCCTGAAAGCCTGGGTCGCCGAGGCACGGGAGGCTGGCATCGCCGCCTTCGACGTCAGGGCGACATCCGCCGATCCGATGCAGGCGGAACTGATCGGCATGGCCATCGCCACGGCTCCCGGACGCGCCGCCTACATTCCCTTCGCCCATATGAGCGGCAATGGCGACCTGCTCGGTGGTGGCGCGCTCGAAAACCAGATTCCGCTGCGCGAGGCGCTGGCGGTGCTGAAACCGCTGCTCGAAGACAGATCGGTTCTCAAGATCGCGCAGAACCTGAAATACGATCTTGTCATCATGAGCCGCTACGGCGTCGATGTCGCACCGTTCGACGACACGATGCTGATCTCCTACGTGCTCGATGCCGGTACGCCCCATGGTCACGGCATGGATGCGCTTGCCGAAAAGTGGCTCGGTCATACCCCTCTTCAGCTCAAGGACGTGACCGGCTCGGGCAAAAGCTCGGTCGGTTTCGATCAGGTCGACATCGACAAGGCGACGGCTCATGCCGCCGAAGACGCCGATGTGACGCTGCGGCTCTGGCTGGTGCTGAAACCGCGGCTTGCCGCCAAGGGCCTGGTGTCTGTCTATGAGCGGCTGGAGCGGCCGCTGGTGCCGGTGCTGGCGCGCATGGAACAGCGCGGCATCTCGGTCGACAGGCAGATCCTATCGCGGCTCTCCGGCGAATTGGCGCAGGGCGCCGCTCGCCTCGAAGAGGAAATCTACCAGCTCATCGGCGAACGCATCAACATCGGTTCGCCAAAGCAGCTCGGCGACATCCTGTTCGGGCGCATGGGCCTGCCCGGCGGTTCCAAGACCAAGACCGGCCAGTGGTCGACGTCGGCGCAGCTTCTCGAAGATCTCGCCGCCGAAGGTCACGAACTGCCGCGCAAAATCGTCGACTGGCGCCAGCTGACCAAGCTGAAATCGACCTATACCGATGCGCTGCCCGGCTTCATCCATCCCGACACCAAGCGCGTCCACACCTCCTACGCATTGGCCGCGACGACGACGGGACGCCTGTCGTCCTCCGACCCGAACCTGCAGAACATTCCGGTGCGCACCGCCGAAGGCCGCAAGATCAGGACCGCCTTCATCACCGACAAGAGCCATCGGCTGGTCTCGGCCGACTACAGCCAGATCGAATTGCGGGTGCTCGCCCATGTCGCCGAGATCCCGCAACTGCGGCAGGCTTTCGCCGACGGCGCCGACATCCACGCCATCACCGCGTCGGAGATGTTCAACGTGCCGGTCGAAGGCATGCCCTCGGAGGTTCGCCGCCGCGCCAAGGCGATCAATTTCGGCATCATCTACGGCATTTCGGCCTTCGGTCTCGCCAACCAGTTGTCGATCCCGCGCGAGGAAGCCGGCAACTACATCAAGAAATATTTCGAGCGCTTCCCCGGCATCCGCGATTACATCGAGGAGACCAAGGCTTATGCCCGCGAGCATGGCTTTGTCGAAACGATCTTCGGCCGCCGCATCCATTACCCCGACATCCGCTCCTCGAACCCGTCCCTGCGCGCTTTCAACGAGCGAGCCTCGATCAACGCCCGCCTGCAAGGCACCGCCGCCGACATCATCCGCCGTGCCATGATCCGCATGGAGGAGGCGCTGGAAAGAGCAGGGCTTTCGGCACGCATGCTGCTGCAGGTGCATGACGAACTGATCTTCGAGACCGTCGAGGCGGAAGTCGAGGCGACGATCCCGGTCGTGCGTCATGTCATGGAAAACGCGGCGATGCCGGCGGTCTCGATGTCGGTGCCGCTGCATGTCGACGCGCGCGCCGCCAACAATTGGGACGAGGCGCATTAGCACCAACGCAAGGTGTGTTGAGATTCAGATCAGGCCGAGTCGAAAATGGTGGATTCCGGGAGCCGGAGCGGAGCGTACTTTTCGTACGTGAGCACCGGAAGCGCAGGAAGCCGCCATTTGCAGGCCGGCATCATCTGAATATCAACTCACCTCAAGCCGCCTCAGCCAAACACTTGGCACATGTCCCGCGAAACTCGATCACCGCCTTCTTGGCGGCGAAGCCGGTGGAGCGCACCCATTCGTCCAAGCTGTGGCCGACATCGTGGTCGGACATCTCGGTGACCTGCCCGCATGTGTCGCAAATGGCGAAGGCAGTCATCGAATGGCTGTGGTCATGCGGCTCGGCGCAGGCGACGAAGGAATTGATGCTTTCAAGCCGATGCACGAAACCTGACTTCACCAGCGTGTCGAGCGCGCGATAGACCTGAAGCGGTGCGCGAAAACCGCGCTCGCGCAATTGGTCGAGCAAGGTGTAGGCACTGAGCGGTCCGCTGGCGGTCTCGAGTTTCTCGAGCACGCACAGCTGGTTTTTCGTCAGCACATCCCTTGCCGCCATGATCCTGTTTCCAACTCGCCTTGCGTCGCTTGCGCCGCGCACAAACGATCCATGTCCCCCCAGATAGCGACGAACAGGCATTTTTGCTACTGTTTCCAGCATTCTGCCCGCAAGGCGGCCGAGAACATCGATCGGAGCGGGGCAACAGGCAGGTTGCCCGCCGTTTTTCGCTTTGCCGGCTTATCGAGCGGACCTATTTCCTCGGCGGGCCTTTGCGCTCGGCAGAAGCCGCCCACAGATTGATGTCGGATTCGCGCGCGTAGGTGTCGATCTCGGCGAGTTCGGCATCGCTGAAGTCGAGCGCCTTGAGCGCGCCGACGCAGTCCTCGACCTGCTCCGGCCGGCTGGCGCCGATCAGTGCCGAGGTCACCCTCCCCTTGCGCAGCACCCAGGCCAGCGCCATCTGCGCCAGCGTCTGTCCGCGCCTGCCGGCGATGGCGTCGAGCGCCTTGATGTTGGCGATGGTCTTGTCGTTGATGAAGGCTGTCTTCAGCGACTTGCCCTGCGACGCACGGCTGCCGTCCGGAATGCCGCCGAGATACTTGTCCGTCAGCATGCCTTGCGCCAGCGGCGAGAACACGATGGAGCCAACGCCGAGCCCTTCGAGCGTGTCGAGCAAGCCGTCTTCCTCCACCCAGCGGTTCAGCATCGAATAGCTCGGCTGGTGGATGACGCAAGGCGTGCCAAGCTGCTTCAAGATATCGGCCGCCTCGCGCGTGCGCTGCGAATTGTAGGACGAGATGCCGGCATAGAGCGCCTTGCCCGAGCGCACGGCATGGTCGAGCGCACCCATCGTTTCTTCCAGCGGCGTGTCGGGATCGAAACGGTGCGAATAGAAGATATCGACATAGTCGAGCCCCATCCGCTTGAGGCTCTGGTCGAGGCTGGCCAGAATGTATTTGCGCCCACCCCATTCGCCGTAGGGCCCGGCCCACATCTGGTAGCCGGCCTTGGTCGAGATGATCAATTCGTCGCGGTAGGCAGCGAAGTCGGTGCGCAGGATCTCACCGAAGGCGGTTTCGGCAGAACCGGGCGGCGGACCGTAATTGTTGGCGAGGTCGAAATGCGTGATGCCGAGGTCGAAGGCCTTGCGCGCGATCGCCTGCTTGGTCTTATGCGGCGTGTCGTTGCCGAAATTGTGCCACAGGCCCAGCGAGATCGCCGGCAGCTTCAGGCCGGAGCGGCCACAGCGGTTGTAGACCATTTTCTCGTAACGGTTTTCGGCGGGCGTGTAGGGCATCGGAAAATCCTCGAATGGAAACGAGCCGGTCGGCTGCATTCGTCACAACGCGGCGAGTTGGCTCTGCCCCCCACCCTTACCCTCTCTCCGTCGAAACGGGGAGAGGGTTGAGGTGTGCTGCCCTATTTCTTCTTCGCCAAAAGCGCCTTGGCTTCCTTGACGCCAAGTGCGGCCGGCCGTTCGCAGGTGGTCTGCATGGCGACGAACTTGCCGGTTTCGCCGGAACGCAGCAGGCCGGTCATCACGTCGACGGCGTGCAGCGCCAGCTCCATCGAACAGCGGTGCGGCCGGCCTTCCGCGATCGCCACCGCCATATCGGCAAGGCCTGACGTGCGGTAGTTGGCCATCATGCCTTGCGAATGCATCTCGTTGGGCACGCCGAACGGATGCGGCCAGTTCGGCAGCTTCTTGACCGGTTTGGCCGCGACGGTGAAGCGAACGTCACCACCGAAGAAGTTCGGGTCCGGCACAAACACCGTACCCGCCTCGCCATAAAGCTCCATCGGCGCGTGGCCGTGGGCCCAGACGTCCCAGCTGGTGTTGAGCGTGATAACGGCGCCGTTCTCGAACTCCAGCAGGCCATGGATGGTCGTCGGTGTGTTGACCGGTATCTTTTCACCCGCGCGCGGCTTTGAACTGATCGTGCGCTCCTTGGCTGGCGTCGTGGCGAAGGCCGCGACCTGCTTCACCGGCCCGATCAGCTGGATCAGATTGGTGATGTAATATGGTCCGATGTCGAGCACCGGCCCCGCGCCTGGCTGGAAAAAGAAATCCGGATTGGGGTGCCAGTGCTCCATGCCGTGACCCATGACATGGCAGGTACCGCTCGTGACCTTGCCAAGCTTGCCGGTGTCGATCAGGTTGCGTACCAGCTGGTGCGCGCCGCCGAGGAAAGTGTCTGGCGCCGAGCCGATGCGCAGACCCTTTTTCTCCGCCCGCTTCTTAAGGTCGAGCCCTTCCTTGACCGACAGCACGAACGGCTTTTCCGAATAGACGTGCTTGCCGGCGTCGAGGATCTGCTTTGACACCTCATAGTGCACCGCCGGGATGGTCAGATTGACGATGATGTCGATGTCGTCGGCCTTGAGCAGGTCTTCGACGGTTTCGGCGCGCAGCTTGAACTCCTTCGCCCGCGCCTTGGCCGCCTCCATGTTGATGTCGGCGCAGGCACGCATCTCGATGCCGCGGAACAGCGGCGCCAGCGAAAAATACGCCTTCGAGATGTTGCCGCAGCCGATCACGCCGATGCCAAGTTTCTTTGCCATGCTGATTGCTCCTAATAGGTTTTGGCGGCTGCGATGGAGCGGCGGGCGAAACGCTCGATGTCGTTGGGGTTGTCCTGTTCCATGACGTAGTATTGGGCAGCACTCCTGGCACGCAACACCTTGATCAGGCCGGCCCAGTCGATGGTGCCATGGCCGACATCCGACCAGCCATCCTCATCCAGCCCCTCGCCGGGCTTGGCCATGTCCTTGACGTGGACGGCGCTGATGCGCTTGCCGTGTTTCTCGATCCACGGCAGCGGATCATCGCCGCCGCGCACCACCCAGGCAACGTCCATCTCCCAGCTGACATCGGGCGCGGATGACAGGATGTGGTCCTGCGGCACCGATCCGTCGGCAAGTTTCTTGAACTCGAAATCATGATTGTGCCAGGCAAAGCCGTAGCCGGCCTTTTTCGCGGCATCACCGACCTTGGCCAGGCGTTCGCCGAAACCACGCCAGCCGGCCACGTCGGATGGCCGCTGGTCGGGCATCAGGAAAGGGCAGATGAGCAGCGTGATACCGAGTGCGTCGGCGGTTTTGCGCACGCCGTCAAAATCGTTCTCGAGCGCGTCGATCGAGAAATGCCCAGTCGGCATGGCAAGCCCGTTCCTGTCGAGCTCGGCACGGAATGCCTTGGGATCATCATAGACGCCGCCGAAACCTTCGACCTGGGCGTAGCCGAGCTTGCCGAGCATGGCGAGCACACCGTCCCAGGGTTGGAAATTGCGGGCGCTGTAAAGTTGGAATGACCAATTCATCGTCTCTGTCCGTTTTGCTTGGGGATCGTCGTTGGAAGGTTGGTTCTCGGAAGCTAGATGCGTGTGCCGGTTGCGGTGTCGAAAAGCGAGGCGCGCATCGGATCGAATCCAAGCGTCACCGCCTCGTCGTTCTTGGGCGTGCGTTCCGAGGTCACTCGGACGCTGAAATTCTGCTGGGCAAGCTTCAGCCAGACCAGCGTGTCGGAGCCCATGGGTTCGACCACCTCGACATTGGCGGCCATCGAGAACGGCCAGCCGGTGCCGCTGTTCAGGCTGACATGCTCGGGCCTGATACCGAATGTGACGGGGCCGGGAGCCGGAGGCTTGGCAAAGTCGTAAGTGCCGAGCGGGATCTTGATATCCCCGGCCGCGAACCGCCAGCCGCCGTCGGCGTCTTCCAGGTGGCCATCGACGAAGTTCATTGCGGGCGAACCGAGAAAGCCGGCGACGAAACGGTTGACCGGACGGTTGTAGATGGTCTGCGGCGCATCGAGCTGCTGGATGACGCCGCCCTTCATCACCGCGATGCGGTCGGCCAGCGTCATCGCCTCGATCTGGTCGTGGGTGACGTAGATCATGGTGTTCTGCAGCTTGCGATGCAGCAGTTTGATCTCGACGCGCAGTTCGGCGCGCAGCTTGGCATCGAGATTGGACAGCGGCTCGTCGAACAGGAACACGTCGACATCGCGCACCAGCGCCCGTCCGATGGCGACGCGCTGGCGCTGGCCGCCGGAAAGTGCGGCCGGCTTACGCTGCAGCAGCGGCTCGATCTGCAGGATTTCAGCCGCCCGCGCGATCCGCTTGGCGATCTCTTCTTTTGGCGTGCCGGCGACACGCAGCCCGAAGGACAGGTTCTTCTCCACCGTCATTTGCGGATAGAGCGCATAGGACTGGAACACCATGCCGATGCCGCGGTCCTTGGGCTCTTCCCAGGTGACGTTCTTGCCCTTGATGAAGATGCGGCCTTCGGAAACGTCGAGCAGGCCGGCAATGCAATTGAGCAAGGTCGACTTGCCGCAGCCGGACGGCCCGAGCAGCACGATGAACTCGCCATCGGCGACATCCAGATTGAGCGTCTCCAGGACGGTCACCGCGCCGAAATTCAGCGACAGGTCCTGGATCGAAACGCTGGTATCGTTGGCTGCCGTCATCGCCATCACCCCTTCACCGCGCCGGCGGCGATGCCGCGTACGAAAAGCTTGCCGGAGATGAAGTAGACGATGAGCGGCACAAGCCCGGTCAGGATGGTTGCGGCCATATTGACGTTGTACTCCTTCACGCCTTGCACCGAATTGACGATGTTGTTGAGCTGCACCGTCATCGGATAGGTGTCGGGGCGGGTGTAGACGACGCCGAACAGGAAGTCGTTCCAGATGCCGGTCACCTGCAGGATGATGGCAACGACGAAGATCGGCAGCGACATCGGCAGCATGATGCGCAGGAAGATGCCCCAGAAGCCGGCACCGTCGACACGTGCCGCCCGGAACAGCTCCTCCGGCATCGAGGAGAAATAATTGCGGAACAGCAGCGTCAGGATCGGCATGCCGAAAATGGAATGGACGATCACCAGCCCGCTGAGGCTGCCATAGAGGCCGATCTCGCGCAGGATGATGACGATCGGATAGATCATCACCTGGTAGGGAATGAAGGCGCCGACGATCAGGATGATGAAGAACGTATCGGCGCCCTTGAAGCGCCAATTGGCCAGTGCATAACCGTTCACCGAGGCGATGGCGATCGACAGCAGCACTGACGGCACGGTGATGCGCACCGAATTCCAGAAGCCGCGCGAAAGTCCGTCGCAGTTAAGGCCGGTGCAGGCAGTCGACCACGCCTTGACCCACGGTTCGAAAGTGATCTCGAGCGGCGGTGAGAAGATGTTGCCGAGCCGGATCTCCGGCATGCCCTTGAGCGAGGTGACGACCATGACGTAGAGCGGCAAGAGGTAGTAGACCGCCATGACGAACAATGTGCCGTATAGGAAGACGTTGCGGCGCGAAATCACGCGGCGCGGCTTCGGGCCGTAGGGATCGGTGATGCCCTGGCGCGCGCCGGCGGCGGTGCTCGCTTGAGCGGTGATGTCTGCCATGCTCATTTGCGCCGCCCGAACTCGAGATAGGCCCAGGGCACGATGACGATCACCACCGAGAGCAGCATCATGGTCGAGGCAGCAAAGCCCTGGCCGAGGTTCTGGGCGAAGAACATATAGTCGTAGACGTATTTGGCCGGCACTTCGGAGGCGATGCCCGGGCCGCCGCTGGTCTGGGCCACGACGAGGTCATAGACCTTGACGATGCCGGCAGCGATGATGACGAGCGTGGTGATGAAGACCGGCCGCATCATCGGGATGACGATGAACAGATAGGTCTTCCACATCGGGATCCCATCCACCCGCGCCGCCTTCCAGATGTCCTCGTCAATGCCGCGCAGGCCGGCCAGCATCAGGCACATGATGAGCCCTGTGCCTTGCCACAGCGCCGCGATCGATATGCCGTAGATGACGATGCTGGAATTGTAGAGCGGGTCGAAGCTGAAGCTCGTCCAGCCTAAGTCACGGACCACATGCTGGATGCCGAAATCCGGATTGAGCAGCCACTGCCAGACCAGGCCGGTGACGATGAAGGAGAGCGCGAAAGGATAGAGGAAGATGGTGCGCAACGTGTCCTCGAAGCGGATCTTCTGATCGAGCAGTGCTGCAAGCAGGAAGCCGATGACCAGCGAGAACACCAGCGAGATCGCGCCGTAGATCAGCAGGTTTTCGATCGAGATCAGCCAGCGCGGCGTCGCCCACAACCGGTAGTATTGGTCGAGCCCGACGAAATTCAGCCGCGGCAAGAGCTTCGAATTGGTGAAGGAATAGAGCACCGTCCAAACGGTGCCGCCGACGAAAACCACCATGGCGGTGAGGATCATCGGGATCGAGGCGACCTTCGCATTGAGGTTGCGGAACAGAAGGTTGGGGCGTTCGCTCTTGCTCATCTCGTCAGCCGGCTGGGTAAGGGCGGTGCATTCCCGGCCCTGCATTCGCAAGGCCGGGAGCGAGGTGGGTTGCCGCCAGCGTCAGTCCGCCGAAGCGATGAGGTCGGCGAAGCGCTTCTGTGCGTCTTCGACGGTCAATTCCGGCTTGGCGAAGAATTCGGCGAAAAGGTCTTCCTTCTGCTTCTGGGTGTCCTGTGAAAGCAGTTGGTCCGTCCATGGAATGACGGCGCCCTTGGCGAGGATGGCGAGGCCTTTCTTCATGCAGTCGTTCGCCGCGTTGAGATCGACGTCGCCGCGCACCGGCAGGGAACCCTTCTTCAGATTGAAGGCAACCTGCGTCTTGGGATCGAGCAGCGTCTCGGCCAGCACCTCCTGCGCCTTGCTCTTGTCGGCATCCTTGAGCAGCGGGAAGTAGAAGGCGTCGCCGCCCGTGGCTATGACCTCGTTCAGCCCAAGGCCCGGCAGGCAGGTATAATCCTTGCCGGCGGTCTTGCCGGCAACCTGGAACTCGCCCTGTGCCCAGTCGCCCATGATCTGGCCACCGGCCTTGCCGGTGATGACCAGGTTGGTCGCCTGGTTCCAGTCCTGCACATTGGTGTTCTTCGCCATCTTGCGGGCATCGTCCGCGGCCTTGAAGACCTTGGCGACTTCGGGCCCGGCGGCGAACTTGGCATCCTTGTCCTTGTAGACCTTGAGGAACGTGTCCGTGCCGCCCACAGCCGCAAGCAGCACGTCGAAGGCACCGGAGGATTGCCAGGCTTGCCCGCCGACGGCGAGCGGGATGATGCCGGCCTTCTCCAGTGCCGGCGCTGCCGCCACGAATTCATTCCAGTCCTTCGGCAACGGCACGCCGGCCTTCGCGAAGGCTTCGTTGGACAGCCACAGCCACTGCCAGGAATGGATGTTGACGGGCACGCAATAGATCTTGCCGTCGATGGTGCAGCCGTCGAGCAGGCTCTTCGGCCGCACGACATCAGTCCACTTGCCCTTGGTGGCGACGTCGGTGAGGTCGCGCATCAGGCCGGCCTGCACCAGCTCTTCCGCCTGCCGGCCGTGGTTGAATTGCGTGGCGCCCATCGGATCGCCACCGGTGATGCGGCTGATCATGATCGGCCGCGCCGTGCCGCCGGAGCCGGCAATGGCGCCGTCCACCCAGTGGTTGCCGGTCGCATCGAATGCCTTGGCAAGTTCCGCAACCGCCGCGGCCTCGCCGCCTGAAGTCCACCAATGGGTGACTTCCAGGTCCGTCGCGGCCGCCTGACCGGCAAATTGCAGTGCAGCCGTCGCCGCCAGGGCAGCGGTCAAAAATCTGTATCGCATTTCGGCTCCTCCCAGAATCTGAAACGTTACAGATTTTCGATACGGCAATTGTGCGGGCTGTGCAACCCATCAACGAAGCGCCCTTGATATTTTTTCGGGCCGCGAACAAATTCGCCTGAATGATCGCGCTTCTCATGCACTGCAGCATGGTTTGCTGCGGCGCAAACACCGAAATGCCGCCTGATACGGGCAAAAGGCGGCGGCAGGGCGATTTCTCCTGGAATCCCAATGCGTTTCGCAAAAAGAGCCATCCACCTCGTGACGAGGACATACATCTCGATACTGGCAACCTGTAACGTTTCAGTATATTGACGCTTTGCCGGGGCTGGGACGCATATCGTATCGCTATGACGGCGATTGCCGACATGGCCCGCGGCTGCTATGCGCCTGACGGGCGGGACGAATGGACAGACAGCGTACGGACAAGAACGGGGAGAACTCGGCACAAGGGCGGCCGACGTTGAAGACGCTTGCCTTCATGACCGGGCTCGGCGTCACCACCGTGTCACGCGCCTTGAAGGATGCCCCGGAAATCGGCGCCGAGACCAGGCGCCGCGTCCAACTCGTCGCCAAGCAGATCGGCTACCGGCCGAACCGCGCCGGCGTGCGTCTGCGCACCGGCAGGACCAATGTCATCAGCCTCGTGCTCAACACCGACCGCGAGATCATGAGCTTCGTCTCGGACATCATCTACGGTGTTTCGGAAGTGCTCGCCGAAACGCCCTATCACCTGATCGTCACGCCTTATTCCCGCTCGCAGGATCCGATGGAGCCGATCCGCTATCTCGTCGAGACCGGCTCGGCCGATGGCGTCATCATCTCGCGCACCCAACCGAACGATCCACGCGCCCGCTACATGCTCGAGCACGGCATGCCCTTTGCCACGCATGGCCGCACCGATATGGGCCTCGTCCACCCCTACCATGACTTCGACAACCATGTATTCGCGATGGAAGCCGTGCGCCGCCTGGCGAGCATGGGCAGGCGCAAGCTGGCGCTTCTGTCGCCGCCACCCGGGCTGACCTATTATGGCCACACGCTGAACGGCTTTGCCGATGCGCTGAGCGAGGTCGGCGCCAGCGAAATTCCGTTCAACACCGTTTCCATCGATCACACGATCGAGCAGATCAGGACCAGGACCGCGCAGGTGATGCGCCGCGAAAACAGGCCGGACGGCTTCGTCAGCAGCGCTGCCGCCGCGACACTGGCTATCGTCGCCGGCATCGAAGATGCCGGCCTCAAGCTTGGCCGCGACGTCGATGTCGTGTCCAAGCAGTCGTCGGACCTGTTGCACCTGTTCCGGCCGGAATTGCTCGTCGTCAACGAGAACTTCCGCCTGGCCGGCTCCGATCTCGCCCGCTCCGTGCTCGGCTGGATCGGCGGCGCCGCACCCGGATCGTTGCAGCGCCTGGTCGCCACCAGCGAGGTTCAGGCGTTCAGCCCGCCGGTTTCCGTTTAGGCTCTTGGGCCGGCTTGTCAGCCAGCCGCACCGCTTCCCCACGGCCCATGGAACGCGCCTTTGTCGTCGATACGCTCGAAGCCGTGCGCGCCGAAGAAGTCGCGTTGCGCCTGGATCAGGTTCGAGGTGCCGCGGCCTTGGCGATAGCTGTCGAAATAGGCAAGTGCGGAAGACAGCGCCGGAACCGGCGAGCCGGCCTCCGAAGCCCTCGCCACGATGCGGCGCAGCGACGGATGCGCTCCCTGCATCAGCGAGATGAAGGCCGGCGCCATCAGAAGGTTGGTCGAGGCGCCGCCCTTGCTGAAGGCTTCCGCCATGGTGTCGAGCATCTGCGAGCGGATGATGCAGCCGGCGCGCCAGATCCTGGCGATGGTCGGCATCGGCAGGTTCCAATTGAATTCATTCGACGCGCCGCTCATCACCGCAAAACCTTGGGCGTAGGCGGCGATCTTGCCGGCGAACAGCGCCAGTTCCAGATCTTTCAGCAAGGCGTCCTTGTCACCGGAAATCTTCGTCACGCCGATGTTGCCATAGGCCTTTTCCGCCGCCAGTCGCTCGTCCTTGATCGACGACAGAACGCGCGCCGCCACCGCCGCCTCAATCGCGGTGGCCGGGATGCCGAGCTGCTGCGCCTCGATGACCGACCATTTGCCGGTGCCCTTCTGGCCGGCGCGGTCGAGGATGATGTCGACCACCGGCTTGCCGGTCTTCGGATCGTCAGCCGCCAGCACCTTGGCGGTGATCTCGATCAGGTAGGAGTTGAGCCGGCCCTTGTTCCAGTCGGCAAACACCGTGCCGATCTCTTTCGGACCCATGCCCAGGCCGTCGCGCAGGATGCCGTAGATCTCCGCGATCATCTGCATGTCGGCATATTCGATGCCGTTGTGGATGGTCTTGACGAAATGTCCGGCGCCGTCGGTGCCGAGCCATGCCGCGCAGGGTTCGTCCTTGAATTTGGCGGAGATCGCCGTCAGCACCTTCTCGACGCGCTTCCATGAGTCCTCCGTGCCGCCGACCATGATCGACGGCCCGTGGCGTGCCCCCTCCTCGCCGCCGGACACGCCCATGCCGATGAAGGTGAGACCCGAACCGGAAAGCTCGGAGAAGCGCCGCATCGTGTCGCGGAAATTGGCGTTGCCGGCATCGATGACGATGTCGTTGGCCGACAGCACGCCACGCAGTGCCGCGATCTGTTCGTCGACCGGCTTGCCGGCCAGCACCATGATGATGATCGGGCGCGGCGGCCGGATCGCGGCGGCGAGCTCTTCAAGGCTGTAGCAGGGCACGACCATGTCCCTGAGCGCGCCGGCATTCTCGACAAAGGCATCGGTGCGCGCCCTGGTGCGGTTGAAGACAGCGATGCGGTGCCCGTGCTCGGCGATGTTGAGCGCCAGGTTGGAGCCCATCGTGCCAAGGCCGATCAGGCCGATTTCGGCTTTTTCCATCGTTTCTTCCCTGCTCTCGGATCGTTTGTTGAGACCGCGATTTTGCGGGCGATGATTGACGGGCCTTGAGGCCTGCGTCAACCGCCTCGCCGAATTGTGTTGCCCGGATTGTCGGTCGTGCCCGTGTAGAGGTACCTGGCAGTCCCGCCTACGGCCTGATGTCGACGGGCGCCTCGATCTTCACCATCTGAAAATCCGAGACCAGTATGTCGATGCGCACCGTCCACCGGCCGGGCACCGGAATGACGAGGTTGTCGACGCGCCAGCTGCCGTCGCCGGGCTTGGTCGCCGTGCGCTTCAAGGGTTCGATGCCGGAATCGGGCTTTGACAGCACAAGCGTTACCTCCTTGGCGTCGAGCGGGCCGAAATCGCCGCTCATGATGACCATCGAGGCAACGACCGGGCCGGCATGGCCGGGAGTGAAGTTGAGATCGGCCATCGCTTGCAGCGCGTGGATATGGACCGACACCGGTTGCGCTGCCGCGATCGCCAGGGCTCGTGGCGGCGGTGTGAAGCGCCAGCCCGCGGCAACGCCGAAAATCGCCAACACGATCAACATCTCGACGTGGATCGAGCGGACCAGCCTGCGTTGAACTTCCGTCGATCCCGCCTCGGCCGATGCCGTGAGTTTCCAGCGGTTGACGGCAGCGAGCGTGAACAGAAAGACCAGCAGCCCGAGCTTGATCAGCAGCAGCCTTCCATAGGCGGTGTCGACCAATGCCGCGGGCGTTTGCACCTGGATGACGGCAAGCACGGTGCCGGCAGCGGCAAGCACGGCCACCACGGGCAGGATCGCCCAAGAAAATCGCCGCAGGAATGGCGTGGCCTCCGCCGATTGCCCCTTGAGCGCCAGCCCGAGTGGGACCAATGCGCCGACCCACGACGCGATGCAGACGCCATGCAGGAACACCATCGGCCGCGTCAGCCATTGCGGTTCGGCGGCACTGGCATGGCCGCTGGCGGCAAGGGCAATCCCCACCCCGGCCAGGCCGGCCAGCGCCAATGGCTTGGCGGTGGCACGGGGACCGGCCAGCGACAGCAGGCCAAGCCCCAGCGCGATCAGCGCGACCAGCACCGTCCAGCCGAAGCTGGTGCCGAGCCCGGTCCGCCAGATGACCGATTGTGCCAGATGGGAGAGCGGCGCCCCGAGTGCATCAAGCCCCTGCAATCCGAGCGACAGGGACGACGCGACCAGCCCGCTCAGGATTGCAGCTACAACGAAGCGTTGCCCGGCACGGGCACTTCCGGCCAACCAGGCAAGCGCGAAGGCGCCGCCAACGCCGAGGAAGAGGCCGACGTAGAGAAAGATTTTGCCCGCCCAGATAGCCGACCGCAACGGCCAGTCGACGGCTTCGGATACGGCCGGCGGTTCGCTGGGCGCTCCGATGGAAAACAGCAGCGATCCGCCGACGGGATGACCGTCTGCGGAGATGACGCGCCAGCTCAAGACATGCGTGCCCGACTTGAGCGGCTGCGGATTGTCGATCTCGACGGTCTGGTCGCTGAGACGAAAGGCGGTCAGTGGAACCGGCTTGCCGTCGGGCTTCACCAGCGTCAGCACCAGAGGCGAGACCGGCTCGCTGAAGGTCAGCGAGAACTGCGCCGGTCCCTGTGCCAGCACCGCGCCGTCGGCCGGGTCGGTCTTGATCAGCGCGGCATGGGCAAAGGCCTGATCTGACACGGCAAGGCTGGCAAGAAACACGATCACAGCCAACAGGCCGACGGCAAGCCGGCCGGTGCGTTTGCCGGTCATGCAAGCCGTTTGCAGGAGGGAGGTCGTGCTCATGTCACCGCCACGAAAAAAGAGCGGCGCACTCGAAAGAGCGCGCCGCCTGGGAGATCATTTCTTCGGCAGCAGCTTGATGCCGGGTGCCGGGCTTTCCAGTGCGTCTTCATCCTGCCCTGCCGCTGGAATCTCGATCCAGCGATCGGCTGCACCGTCGCATTCCTGCACGACCGGGAAATAGAGTTTTTGGCCGACGGGGAGATCCGCCGTCAGCGTCGCGCGGAAAACGAACTCGTCATAGAATTCATCGGGCAGGTTGCCGCCGCTCCAGTCGACCTCCTTGACCCCATCGGTCACCGCCTGACCGTAGAGCTGGTAGGATTTCTCGTACTTGCCCTTCTTGGTCTGCAGCGTCCAGCCGGGCTTCGGCATCGGCTTGATCGCGATCACCCCTTCCGGAATCTGCACGCGCACGGCGGTCGTCGCCTTGCCGTCGCAGCCATGCGGCACGCGCAAAACGGCCTTGTAGGTCGAGCCGACCGCCGCCTCCTGGGTTTCGAACGTGATATGCGCGAAGGCGGCGCTGGTTCCGAGCGCGAGAAGTGCGCCGGCCGACAAAAGATATTTGTTCATGATGGTCCCTCGGATTTTCAAGATTTGTCGAGCTGGCGCGGTCAATTGGCGTGATCGTCCACGGCGCCGCCGCCCATGCCTTCGACGGCGAAATCGACGCTGACGGCGCCGGCCTTTTCGAAGGTCAGGGTGGCGGAGAACTTTTCGCCCTGTTTGGGTTGCCGCTTCAGGCCCATGAACATCAAATGATAGCCGCCAGGTGCAAGGGCTACCTTGCCGCCGGCCGGAATTTCCAGGCCGCCGGCAACCGGCCGCATGGTCATGACGCCGTCCTTGACGCCCATCTCATGCAGCTCGGCCTTTTCGGAGACATCGGAGGAAATCGACACCAGCCGATCCGGCGCACTGCCCTTGTTGGTGATGGTGAAATAACCGCCGGCCACTTTGGCGCCGGCCGGCGTGGCGCGCGACCAGGGGTGGCCGATCTCAAGATCGCCAACCTTGAACTCATGCGCGAGGACGGACTGGGCGCCTGTGAACAGCAGCGCAAGAGCCAGCACGGCAATGCCGACACGCTCTTCGATGCCGCGTAGAATGCGGCCGGCCATAGGACGCGCGGCGTCAGGGAAAAAATAGGACATGGTTGCTCCATGAAGTGAAGGTCGCGCCGTTGCCGGTCGCGAGCAGTTAGATCTTTGGATGGGTACGCCCACGAAAGGTTCCGCCGGGCAAACAGGCTCAGGCCGTCAGCGGCGGCGCGCGCGGGTTCGACGGCGAGCGCTCACGCGCAAAGTCGAGATGGATGGCCGCCGGGAAGACAAAGGCGACCGTTTCAAAGGAAAGGCTGCCCGGCGCCAGACCGGCATTGGGCGGCGGCGCAAAGGCCGCCGAAACCATGCTGCAGCCGAGCACGCAGCATGCCGGCAGATGGGACGGCGGCTGGTTGCCGCCCGGAAGCTGGGTTGCGCCGTCATGGGTACAGATGACGTTGCCGAAAGCGTCGAGTTGCGATGCATTGGGACCGGCGCCGAAGGCGAATGCACCAAGCGTCGACTGGAGCAACAGCAGATAGGCCGCGACAAGCGCGACCGGCATGCTCCATCGTCTCCTCGATACGCCCAAAGCCCTGCCTCTTCGCAGCAACCAACCATATCTAGCACGGGGCCGGCGGGTGGAAAATCGCCAAATCGCCGCGGCGGCAACGCGGCAGGCCCAAGGCATGTCGCCCAGAAGTGTATAGCGGTTTTGGGACAACATGCATGAAACAAGGCTCCGAGCCGCGATGCGGCTCAGTGTTTTTGCAGCGACCGGCTCTCCGGGATCGAGGTCAGCAATGTCTGGCGCGCCGACTTCAAATGCTTGCGGCAAGCGGCGTCGACCTTGCCGAGATCGCGTGATTTCAGCGCTTCTATGTAGACCAGATGCTCACCGATCGCGACTTCGTTGCGCTCGCGTTCCTGCGCCTTGTTCCACTGGTAATGGTAGTGGAAGATCATGGCGATGACATCGTAGAAATCGACGATGAAGCGATTGCGCGATGCCCGGTGGATCAGCCGGTGGAAGCGCTCGTCGAGTTCGGAGAACTCGGTGAAGCGGGCGGCTATGTCGTTTGCCAGCTGGCGATGCTCGTCTTCCAGGCGGTCGAGATCGGTCCAGACTGCGCTGTCCTGCGGTAAAGCGGCAAAGGCGGCCGCCGAGCGCAGTTCGAACATCTCGCGGATTTCGGTCAGCTCCAGCGCGAAGGCGCGCGTAAAGCCCTTCAGCACCCAATGACTGTTGCGACGTTTCTCGATCAGGCCGAAGCGGGAGAAGCGGATCAGGAACTCGCGCACGCTGGTGGTGCCAACGCCGATCTCGCGCGCCAGTTCGAGTTCGTTGATCTGCATGCCGGCTTCGGCGCCGCCGGCGAGCAGCCGACGCATGAACGACCGTTCGATGATCTCGGCCAGCGTGTCTGTCTCTTCCTCGGGGAAGAAATCATCGGGAAGCGGTTCGCGCAGCACCGTCTTGGCGCGCTTGTTCCAGGCGATCAGCCCGGTCTCTTCCATGCGCGCGAGAATGGTGCGCACCGTGGTCCGGCTGACGCCAAGCAAGGTGCCCAGTTCCGGCTCCGAAGGCAGGCTGCGCGTTTCGTCGAGCAGCCGCAGGCAGCGGTTGTAGGCATCCTTGTAGACGTTGTTGCTCTTCGACATCCCTGACCCGTTGCACGCCGTCGCTTGCAGCGGACGGTTTGAAGCGCAATATGACGTTCGCATGGCTCTGAGAAGCGAAATTGCTTCCCGGAACAACCCGGAGACATGCGGAACTCCCCACGAAAAAACAATTGACGCAAAACTGTTTTTTCACGATAAAAGACAATATCTCTAAACAGGCGCGTGTCAATCCGCCCCGCGCAACCCAGGATCACCCAGGAAACCGCCCGTGAACGCCTCCAACTGCATTCTTCTGTCCCCCGCCGACAATGTCGCAGTCGCGAACGGCCGCATCGAGATCGGCACCGCGCTGCCGGGCGGTGCCGTCGCCAGTGCGCTGATCGAGCCCGGCCACAAGGTGGCGATCAAGCCGATCGCCGCCGGAGAGGCCGTGGTGAAATACGCCCAGGCGATCGGTCGCGCGACACAGGACATCGCAGCCGGCGAGCACGTGCATTCGCACAATCTGGTTTTCGAATCCGGCCGCTTGCCGGTCGTGCCGCCGAGCGAGGCCGAGCACGCGACGGAGGCCGACCGCGCCCGCACCTTCATGGGCTATCGCCGCGCCGATGGCCGCGCCGGCACGCGCAACTTCATCGGCATCGTCGCCAGCGTCAATTGCTCGGCCACCGTCTGCCATTCCATCGCCGATACCGCCAACCGCACGCTGTTGCCGAAATACCCCGGCATCGACGGCTTCGTGCCGATCGTGCACGGCCAGGGCTGCGGCATGAGCGGCACCGGCGACGGCATGATGGTGCTGCACCGCACGCTTGCCGGCTATGCCCGCCACCCGAATTTCGGCGGCGTGCTGATGGTCGGCCTCGGCTGCGAGGTCAACCAGCTCACCCTCTACGGCCAGAAGGGCGTCGCTGCCGGCAAGCGCCATTTCAACATCCAGGACGCCGGCGGGTCGCGCAAATCGGTGGAAAAAGCGATGGGCGTGCTGGCCGAGATCGCCGAGGAAGTCGGCCAGTTGAAGCGTGAGCCGATCCCGGTCAGCGAGATCGTCGTCGGCCTGCAATGCGGCGGCTCCGACGGCATGTCGGGCATCACGGCCAATCCGGCGCTGGGCGCGGCTGTCGACATCCTGGCCGGTGTTGGCGGTATCGGCATCCTCTCCGAGACCACGGAAATCTACGGTGCCGAGCATCTGCTTGCCTACCGCGCGGCAACGCCGGAGATTGCGCAGAAGCTCGACGGCTTCGTGAAGTGGTGGGAGGACCACGTCGCCAAGCATGGCGCCTCGATCGACAACAATCCCTCGCCCGGCAACAAGCGCGGCGGCCTCACCACCATCCTGGAGAAGTCCCTCGGTGCGGTCGCCAAGGGCGGCCAGACGCCGCTCAACGGCGTCTTCGGCTACGCCGAAAAAGTCACCGGCAGTGGCCTCGTGTTCATGGATACGCCTGGCTACGACCCGGTTTCGGCGACCGGCCAGGTGGCGGGCGGCGCCAACGTCATCGTCTTCACCACCGGCCGCGGCTCCTGCTTCGGCTGCCGTCCGACGCCGTCGATCAAAGTCGCCACCAACTCGACCATGTACCACCAGATGGAAGAGGACATGGACGTCAATTGCGGCGTCATCGCCTCCGGCGAAAAAACCATCGCCGGCATGGGCCGCGAGATCTTCGAACTGATCGTCGAGACGGCTTCCGGCCGCAAGACCAAGAGCGAGGATTTTGGCTACGGCGACAACGAGTTCGTGCCCTGGCATCTTGGCGCAACGCTTTAGATTTTACTGATATAAAGTAGACTGCGCGCCGGTCAGCGGCGGGCAACGGGGAGGTTTTGCATGGAAAAACGCCGTATCGGTCGGACAGCTCTGGAGGTCACCGAAGTCAGTTTCGGCGGCGCCGCACTTGGCGGCCTTTACCGCGCCTGTTCGCGCGAAGCGGCGATGGAGACGCTGCAGGGCGCCTGGGATGCCGGCCTGCGCTATTTCGACACCGCACCCTTCTACGGCTTCGGACTGTCGGAGCGCCGCTTCGGCGACTTCCTGCGTTACAAGCCGCGCGATTCCTATGTGCTGTCGACCAAGGTCGGCCGGCTGTTTCGCCCGGTGCCGGACGATCAGGTTCCCGATCACTCCTATGTCGATCCGCTGCCCTTCGCGCTCGACTACGACTATTCCTATGACGGCATTATGCGGTCGGTCGAGTTCAGCTATGCGCGGCTTGGCCTAAACAGGATAGACATCCTGTTTGTCCACGACATCGGCGCCTACACCCATGGTATCGAGAAGACCAAGCTGCATTTTCGCGACCTGATGGATGGCGGCCTCAAGGCACTCGAAGAGCTGAAACGGACTGGCGTCATTTCTGCCTATGGGCTTGGCGTCAACGAGGTGCAGATCTGCCTGGACGTGATGCGCCGGGCGCCGCTCGACTGCATCCTGCTCGCCAGCCGCTATTCCTTGCTCGACCGCAGTGCCGAAGCGGAGTTGCTGCCGCTATGCCGGGCACAGCAGACCTCCTTGGTCATTGGCGGCGTGTTCAACTCCGGCATCCTGGCAACCGGCCCGGTGCAAGGCGCACATTTCGACTACCGCCCCGCCAGCCATGACGTGCTCGACCGCGTCGGCGCAATGGAGAGGATCGCCGCCGAGGGTGGCTATCCGCTCGCCGCCGCAGCGTTCCAATTCCCCTTGCATGAAGCTGCCGTCGCCACCGTACTGACCGGCACCGCCAAACTGGCAAATCTGACGCGCAACCTCGAGCTGCTCGACATCGACGTACCGGAAACGGAATACGCCAAATATCGTCCCTACACGCTGGTGCAGGAGCTGGTGTGAAACTTCATGTTCCTGCGGCACATGGAGGAATGGATATTCCATATTGACGAATTGGTGGAATTAATATTCCATACGTTCCCAGAACGGAACGGAAGCGTGACGGCGCCAATGGGAGAACAGGGCGGGGGATCTGCCTCTGCCAGGCCTCGCAACGACTGATCAAACACCGCTTGCATCGATCTGTTCGATGCACTATCAAAACAGGGCAACTGTTTTTTATTGATAAAGTTCTGTTTGGGACCGCGCCTATCCGAACGGAGCTTCCGTATCGTTCACCGGGCGACTTAGGGAGGAAACCTCATGAAATTCGTGACCAGCATTCTCAACCGCCGCGCCGTCATGGCGCTGGCAGCAGCTTCAATGCTCGCCGGCGTCATGCATTCGGCGCCGGTTTCGGCGGCGGACGTCACCATTCCGATCATCGTCAAGGACACCACGTCCTTCTACTGGCAGATCGTTCTGGCCGGCGCCCGCAAGGCCGGCAAGGATCTCGGCGTCAACGTGCCGGAACTCGGCGCCCAGGCTGAAACCGACGTCAACGGCCAGGTCTCGATCCTCGAGAACGCCGTTGCCAGCAACCCGGCGGCCATCGTCATTGCGCCGACCGAGTTCAAGGCGCTCGGCAAGCCGATCGATGAAGCCGCTGCCAAGGTGAAGGTCATCGGCATCGACTCCGGCGCCGACTCCAAGGCCTTCACCTCGTTCCTGACCACCGACAACGTCCAGGGCGGCCGCGTCGCTGCCGACGGCCTCGCAGCCGCCATCGGCGCCGCCAACGGCGGCAAGATCGAGGGCGACGTTGCCCTGATCACCAACGCACCTGGCGCCGGCTCGCTCGAACAGCGCAAGCAGGGCTTCACCGAACAGCTGGCCGCCAAATATCCGGGCCTCAAGCTGGTTGCCGACAAATACGCCGACGGCCAGGCCACCACCGGCCTCAACATCGCCACCGACCTGATCACCGCCAACCCGAACCTCAAAGGCATCTTCGCTTCCAACCTGATCATGGCGCAGGGCGTCGGCCAGGCCGTCGCGGAAAACAACCTTGGCGGCAAGCTGGCGCTGGTCGGTTTCGACAGCGACGAGAAGCTGATCAAGTTCCTCAACGACGGCGTCATTTCCGCCCTCGTCGTCCAGGATCCGTACCGGATGGGCTATGACGGCATCAAGACCGCGCTCGCCGCCTCCAAGGGCGAGAAGGTCGAAGCCAATGTCGACACCGGCGCCAACCTGGTGACCAAGGACAACATGAAAGACCCCAAGATCGACGCGCTGCTCAATCCGAAGCTCTGAGCCGTCGCATCCGCAATCGTCTCCGGGGCACCTCGCCCCGGAGACACAAACTGCCGCACAAACGGCTTGGCAATCCGCACGCCTGAGCCAGGCTGTTTTCGAGGCATATCCCTGCCTCGCCGCGTGCCAATCGTGAGGCCAGCCTGGGAAGCCAATCCGGGAGGCCAATCTGGGAGGATTGTCATGATTTCGACGGCGCAGGAACTGCATCCCGCACCCGTTCTGGAACAGGGGCGGACTATCCTCGAATTGCGTGGGCTGGAGAAGCGCTATCCCGGCACCCACGCGCTGAAACCGGTCGACCTCGCCTTCAAGTCCGGTGAGATCCACGCCATCGTCGGTGAAAACGGCGCCGGCAAATCCACGCTCATCAAGCTTCTGACCGGCGTCATGCCGCGCACCTCCGGAGAGATTGTCTGGGAGGGCCAGCCGGCCGCCCTGGCGACGCCGCACGAGGCGATGGCGCTCGGCATCAATGCCGTGCACCAGGAAGTCGTGCTGTGCCGTCACCTGACGGTCGCCGCCAACATGTTCCTCGGCGAGGAGAATTCGCGCTTCGGCATCCTGCAGCAGCGCGCCATGGTCAGGCAGGCGCAGACGATCATCGACGACCTCGGCTTCGACCTGCCGGCGCATGTCACGCTCGGCGACCTGACCATCGGCCAGCAGCAGCTGATAGCCGCCGCCCGCGCCACCGTGCGCGGCACCAAATTCCTGATCTTCGACGAGCCGACCGCCTACCTCACCCGCAAGGAGGCCGACCAGCTCTTCACGCTGATCCGCCGTCTGAAGGGCGAAGGCGTGACGATCATCTACATCAGCCACCGTATGGAGGAAGTGTTCGAACTCGCCGACCGGGTATCCGTGCTGCGCGACGGCACGCTGGTCGGCACCCGCAACATCGCAGAGACCAACGATGCCGAACTGGTCAAGATGATGATCAACCGCTCGATCGAGCAGGTCTATCACAAGGAGCATTTCACGCCGGGCGCCGCCATCATCGAGGCGAGAAACCTGTCCGGCAAGGGCTTCGAAAATGTCTCGATGACGGTCCGCGCCGGCGAGATCGTCGGACTCTATGGGCTGATCGGCGCCGGACGCAGCGAGTTCGTCACCACGCTCTACGGCCGCCACCGCAAATCCGCCGGCCAGATCCTCTGGGAAGGCAAGGAGGTACAGGTCAATTCCGAACATGACGCGATCAAGCTCGGCATGGCGCTGGCGCCGGAGAGCCGCCGCGACCAGGGCCTCTGCCTCAACCTGCCGGTCGGCTTCAACCTCAACCTGCCGATCTACAAGCGCATCTCGAACAATCTGCTGATTTCGAGCACGCAGGAGAAGACGCAGGCCGATCGCCAGATCGCCGATCTGCGCATCAAGACACCGACACGTGGCGCGCTGGCATCCAGCCTGTCGGGCGGCAACCAGCAGAAGATCGTCATCGGCAAATGGCTGGCGCACGGCGCCAAGCTGTTCATCTTCGACGAACCGACCGTCGGCGTCGATGTCGGCACCAAGGCCGAGATCTACCGCCTGTTCGGCGCGCTTTTGTCAAAGGGCGCCGGCATCATCCTGATCTCGTCCTATCTGCCGGAAGTCTATGAACTCGCCGATACGCTGCATGTGTTCCGGCGCGGCAAACTGGTGGCGACGCACGGTTTTCACGCCGCCAGCCACGAGGATATTCTCACTCAGGCGCTCGCCGAGAAACAAGAAAAGCTGGGAGGACAGATATGAGCACCGAGGCGATCGCCGTCGAAAAACCGAAGCGCAACTATAATGTCCTGTTCGGGCTGACGCTATTGGCGCTGCTGGTTCTGCTCTGGATCCTCCTCTCCGTGACGACGACGAGCTTCGCCTCGGCCAACAACATAGCCAATCTCCTGCGCCAGGGCTCGATGATCGCCATCATGGCGGTCGGCCAGACCTTCGTCATCATCACCGGCGGCATCGATCTGTCGGTCGGCGCCGTGGTCGGCTTCGCCACCGTGGTCGTGGCCATGATGATCAATGCCGGCTTCCCCATCTGGCTCGCCATTCTGGTGACGCTGCTGGTCGGTGTCGCCATCGGCATGTTCCACGGCTTCGGTATCGTCAAGATGGGCCTGCCGCCCTTCATCATCACGCTGGCGACGTTGACCTCGCTGCGCGGCATCGGCCTTTTGATGACCAACGGCAATTCGATCAACATCAACAGCGACACCTTCACCGCCTTCTCGCGCAATTCCTTCATCGGCATCCCCAACCTGTTCTGGATGGTGATCCTGGTCGGCATTCCGGCCTATATCTTCCTGCACCACAGCCGCTGGGGCAGATACCTGTTTTCGGTCGGCTCCAACGCCGAGGCCTCGCGCCTGTCCGGCGTCAATGTCCAGCGCACCATCTACATGGCCTACACGCTGTCGGGCCTGTGCGCCGCCTTTGTCGGCGTGCTGCTGGCCGCCCGCATCGGCATCGGCAACCCGACGCAGGCCGAGGGCTGGGAACTACAGGCGATCGCGTCGTCGGTCATCGGCGGCACCTCGCTGTTCGGCGCCGTCGGCTCGGTGCATGGGCCGCTGCTCGGCGCCTTCATCCTGGCCACCATCAACAACGGCGCCAACCTGCTCAACGTCAATTCGTTCTGGCAGCGCATCATCACCGGCGCGCTGATCATCATCATCGTCTACTTCGACGGCCTGCGCCGCCGCGGCAAGTAGCGACCCCGCAATCAACCGCCGGTCCGCCACACCAACGGGCCGGCGATTTCATGACTGGATTAGCGCATGAAAGCCGTCCTCTGCCGTTCGCCCGGCGATCTTGTCCTTGAAGACCGGCCCGCACCCGAGACACCGCCTCCCGGCTGGGCGCTGGTGGCGGTCAGCCATGTCGGCATCTGCGGCACCGACTACCACATTTTCGAGGGCAAGCACCCGTTCCTCGCCTATCCCCGCATCATGGGTCATGAGGTCTCGGGTACCGTGATGGAGACCGGCGAAGGCGTCGAACTGGCCATTGGTGAGCCCGTCGTCGTCAACCCCTATCTTTCCTGCGGCAAGTGCATCGCCTGCCGGCACGGCAAGCCCAATTGCTGTGTCAGGATCGAGGTGCTTGGCGTGCATCGCGACGGCGCCATGTGCGAACGCATCCTGGTGCCGGCGCAAAATCTCTATCCGGCCAACGGCCTTTCGCTGGCCGACGCCGCTGCCGTCGAGTTCCTGGCCATCGGCGCGCATGCCGTGCGGCGCGCCCGCGCCGACCCCGGCGCCCGCACGCTGGTCATCGGCGCTGGCCCGATCGGGCTCGGCACCGCCATCTTCGCCCGCATCGCCGAACTGGACGTGACACTGCTCGACATGAGCAGTGAAAGGCTCGCCTTCGCTGGAAACGAGCTTGGTTTCCAGACCCTAGACGGCTCGCGCGGCGCGGTGCCCGATCTGGTCAGGGAAGCGACATCAGGCGAAGGCTTCGATGTCGTCTTCGACGCCACCGGCAACACCCAGTCGGTGCAGTCGGCCTTCGCCCATGTCGCGCATGGCGGAACGCTGGTGCTGGTCTCCGTCGTCAAGGACGATATCAGCTTTTCCGACCCGGAATTCCACAAGCGAGAGATGACGCTGATCGGCAGCCGCAACGCGCTGCGCGCCGACTTCGATCATGTCGCCGCCTCGATCCGCAACGGGGCCGTACCACTGGCCAAGCTCGTCACACACCGCACCACACTCGCCGCCACGCCGCGCGATCTGGCTCGTTGGGCGCATGAGAAATCCGGCCTGATCAAGGCTGTGATCGAGGTGGGGTTATAACATGGCAGGCGGCGAACCCAGCCCGAACTGACGACGCCCGAGCCAGGTCGACCCCCACTCCGTCTCGGCGAAGCCGAGACGGAGTGGGGGAAGGCGGTCCTCAATCGCCAAGACGCAAGTGAGCGCGACCGAGCTGGTCTGATATCAGCGTGAGTCAGATAAATCACGGTCTCGTATAAGCCCGTCACTCCCTACAGCGCCGACAGCTTCAGCTCCACCCGTTCGGCCGGGAAGCGCGACTCGGAAAACTGGATTGGTTGGCCGTCCGGCGTGACGTTGACGGCGACCGTGACCAGTACGATGGCGCCCGGCTGCAGGTCGAGGTCGGCAAGGTCCGCCGCATCGGCATGGCGCGCCGACAGCACGGTCGATTGCCTGAGGTAATCGTCTATGCCGAACCGCGCCAGCGAGGCGGTGATCGAGCCGGTCTCGGCCATCGCGGCATCGATGCCGGCAAAGCGCCGGGCTTCGAACCAGCCAGCAGCGCGCGACACCGGCCGTCCATCGGCTTCGCCGCGCGTTTCCAGGCGGATCACATCGGCTCCCTTGGCAAGACCCAGTCCCTCGGCGACGCGCTGGCTGGCCGGCTCGACCGACGAGGCGAGCAAGGCGATGTGCCGTTCCGTCGTCTGCGCTTGCAGCCCTGTCGAAAACCGTGTGCGCGCCCCGATCGGATAGGACAGCCGCTTGCGCGACAGCACGAAGGTGCCGCGCCCCTGCTCGGCCCGCAGCACGCCTTCCCTTACGAGGGCTGATATGGCGCTGCGCACCGTGTGGCGGTTGACGCCATAGCGCTCTGCCAGCGCCACCTCCGGCGGCAGCGCTGCATTCTCCGTGAAATCGCCGATGGCGATCGCATGCAGCATCTTGTCGGCAATCTGCCGCCACAGCGAAACGCCACTGCGCCGCTCGATGCTGTCCGCTGCTAGCCGCCCGACCATCATTGCCCCAATCTTCCAGCGCCCAGTCTTCTATCGCTGTCATCCACCCGTCATGGACACCCGTTAGATAATAGGTATAATTTGTATAGTTGTCTATATCAATAGACAAATTTAGCCACGAGGACTACAGCTCATGCGAGGACAGGAAGCCCGCGACCAGGCCGAGCGCAAGGCCGCCATGGCAACCCTTGCGCAATCCAGCGGCGATGACATCGTGCGGCTCTGGAATGAGGCCGGACTGCCTTCGGACGCCGAGCTGTTGCGCGGCCCCGAAACCGGCCTTGTCACCCTGCGCGGCCGCATCGGCGGCGGCGGCGCCCCTTTCAATGTCGGCGAGGCGACCGTCACCCGCGCCACGGTCAGGCTACCCACCGGACAGGTCGGCCATTGCTATGCGCTTGGCCGCGACAAGCAGAAGGCGAAGCTGGCGGCTATCGCCGACGCCCTATGGCAGGACCCTGCCCGCCGCAATGAGGTCGAGACCGGACTGATAGCGCCTCTGCAGTCGGCTCTGACCATGGCGCACGAAAAACGCCGCGCCGAGACGGCGGCAACGAAGGTGGATTTCTTCACCATGGTTCGCGGAGAAGACTGATGGACGCAGCTGTGCAATCGATCGAGGGCGGGTTCGCCGATCCGGTCTTCAACGCCCAGACCGTGTTCCGCGCCGTGATGGACGCAATGGCGCGGCCGGGCAGCGTGCAACCGCTGCCGGCCTTCGCCCGCCCGCCGGTGCCGCTCTCGGCTACCGCCGGCGCCATCGCACTGGCGCTGTGCGACAATGACACGCCGCTCTGGCTCGACCCGGCTTTGCAGGCCTCCACCGCGATCAGATCATGGCTTGGGTTCCATACCGGCGCGCCATTGGCCAACACACCGGCCGATGCGCATTTCGCCTTGATCGCAGCACCTGCCGAGATGATGGCGCTCGATGGCTTTTCGCAGGGCACGCAGGATTATCCCGACCGCTCGACCACGCTGATCCTGCAGGTCAGCGATCTGGTCTCCGGCACGCCGCTATTGCTCGAAGGTCCTGGCATCGAAACCAGCGCCACGATCGCGCCGGCGCAGATACCACGCCATTTCGTCGAGCAGTGGAAGCAGAATATCAAGCGCTTTCCGCGCGGCGTCGACTTCATCCTCGCCACATCAGGCGGCATCGCCTGCCTACCGCGCACGACGGGCATCAAGACGATGGAGGCGTAAGATGTATGTCGCGGTAAAAGGTGGCGAAGCGGCAATCGCCAACGCCCACAGCCTGCTGGCCGACCGCCGGCGTGGCGACCGTTCGGTGCCCGCCCTTCGTCTCGACCAGATCATCGAGCAGCTGGCGCTCGGCGTCGACCGGGTGATGAGCGAAGGCTCGCTCTATGATCGTGAACTGGCCGCGCTCGCCATCGCCCAGGCGCGCGGCGACATGATCGAGGCGATCTTCCTGGTGCGCGCCTACCGCACCACGCTGCCGCGCTTCGGCTACTCCAGGCCCATCGACACCGCCAACATGCTGGTCGAGCGGCGCGTGTCGGCGACCTACAAGGATCTGCCCGGCGGGCAGTTGCTCGGACCTACCTTCGACTACACCCACCGGCTGCTCGATCCCGAGCTTGCCGCCGGCGCCGATGTCGCCGAGCCCTTGCTGCGCGAGACGGAAGCGCAAGCCATGCCGCGCGTCTCGGCGATCCTCGCCCGCGAAGGCTTGATCGAACCGGATGGCGACATGCCGCAGGACCATGTCCCCGGCGACATCACCCGCGAGCCGCTCGAATTCCCGATGGCGCGCGACATCCGCCTGCAGGCGCTGTCACGCGGCGATGAAGGGTTCCTGCTGGCGCTCGGCTATTCCACCCAGCGCGGCTATGCCCGCAACCACCCCTTCGTCGGCGAGATCCGCATCGGCGAAGTCGAGCTGGAGCTCGACGTGCCCGAACTGCCCTTCTCGGTGCCGCTCGGCACTGTCCGCGTCACCGAATGCCAGATGGTCAACCAGTTCAAAGGCTCGGCCAAGGCGCCGCCGCAATTCACCCGCGGCTACGGCCTGGTCTTCGGCCAGAGCGAGCGCAAGGCGATGGCCGTGGCACTCTGCGACCGGGCGCTGCGCGCGAAAGAGCTCGGCGAGGATGTCGTCGCCGCGGCCCAGGACGAGGAGTTCGTCATCTCGCACTCCGACAATGTCCAGGCGACCGGCTTCGTCGAGCATCTGAAGCTGCCGCACTATGTCGACTTCCAGGCAGAACTCGATCTCGTACGCCGCATGCGCACCGAATATGACGCCCGCCAAAACCCCGTGAAGGTCGAAGAGAAGCGGGAGGCCGCGGAATGATCGAGGGCCTTTCCCACATGACCTTCATCGTCCGCGATCTCGAGCGGATGACCGAAATCCTCGAGGGCGTATTCGACGCACGCGAAGTCTATGCCAGCGACGCCAGGCAGTTCTCGCTGTCGCCCGAAAAATTCTTCCTGATCGGTGACATCTGGGTCGCCATCATGGAGGGCGAACCCTTGCCGGAGCGCAGCTACAACCACATCGCCTTCAAGATCGATGACGCCGATTTCGACCGCTATGCCGAGCGCATCGGCAGGCTCGGCCTCGACATGCGCCCGCCGCGCCCGCGCGTCGAGGGTGAAGGCCGCTCGATCTATTTCTACGACGAAGACAACCACATGTTCGAACTGCACACAGGCACGCTCAATGAGCGGCTGGCGCGCTATGCAAGGGGATCGGAGGCTGCGGAATGAATTTAGTGCCCGACGCCACCATGGCCGCCACCATCGTGGGAATGACCGCCATAGCCGTCATACCCGGAGTAATCACCATTCCCGACGCCCACGGACTCACCTTGAGAACCTTCTTTGGGGCCGGGCAAAATCATGCGCCGAAGGAAGAAGAGAACGACGCCGGCGAACACCACCAACAGAATTCCGAGATGCATCCATCCGGTCGAGTTCATCTGAATTCGCCCCTGTATCCGCGTCCTGGACGCCAATTCGATAGCACAATGTGGATGTGATCGCCATGACCGACATCGCCACCTACAACTTCGCCTATCTCGACGAGCAGACCAAAAGGATGATCCGCCGGGCGATCCTCAAGGGCATCGCCATTCCCGGCTACCAGGTGCCGTTCGCTTCGCGCGAAATGCCGATGCCCTACGGCTGGGGCACCGGCGGTGTCCAGGTCACCGCTTCGATCATCGGCCCGGACGATGTGCTGAAGGTCATCGACCAGGGCGCCGACGACACCACCAATGCGGTGTCGATCCGCGCCTTCTTCAAGAAAGTCGCCAATGTCGCGGTGACGACCGACACTGCCAGCGCCACCATCATCCAGACCCGTCACCGCATTCCCGAGCATCCGCTGACGGCGGCCCAGGTGCTGGTCTACCAGGTGCCGATCCCCGAACCCCTGCGCTTCCTCGAGCCGCGCGAGACCGAAACGCGCAAAATGCACGCGCTGGAGGAATATGGCCTCATGCACGTCAAGCTCTACGAGGACATCGCCAAGCACGGCCGCATCGCCACCACCTATGCCTATCCGGTCAAGGTCGAGGGCCGCTATGTGATGGACCCCTCGCCGACGCCGAAATTCGACAATCCCAAGATGCACCGCTCGCCGGCCCTGCAGCTGTTTGGCGCCGGCCGCGAAAAGCGAATCTACGCGGTGCCGCCTTTCACCGAAGTGGTCAGCCTCGACTTCGAGGATCATCCGTTCGAGGTCCAGACCTTCGACCAGCCCTGCGCGCTGTGCGCGGCCGAGAACGTCTATCTCGACGAAGTCATCCTCGACGACCATGGCGGTCACATGTTCGTCTGCTCCGACACGGACCATTGCGAGAAGCGGCGGGCGGACGGCCATCGCGGCCACCTTGCTCCAGAAAGCCATCTTGCCTCGGGAACAAGGGAGCCGGCGCAATGACCGACGAACCGCTGCTGCGTGTCGCAGCACTTTCTAAATTCTACGGTTCGCGCGTCGGCTGCGACAACGTCTCCTTCGACCTGTGGCCGGGCGAAGTCCTGGCTGTCGTCGGCGAATCCGGCTCCGGCAAGACGACGCTGCTCAACTGCCTGTCGACCCGGCTGCTACCGAGCTCCGGCACCGCCAGCTACCGCATGCGCGACGGCCAGTTCCGCGAGCTCTACCGCATGAGCGAGGCCGAGCGCCGCTTCCTGATGCGCACCGACTGGGGTTTTGTCCATCAGAACCCCGCCGACGGCCTGCGCATGACGGTGTCGGCGGGCGCCAATGTCGGTGAGCGGCTGATGGCGGTCGGCGACCGTCACTACGGCAGGATCCGCGCCACCGCCGTCGACTGGCTGTCGCGCGTCGAGATCGACGAGGACCGCATCGACGACGAGCCCCGCGCCTTTTCCGGCGGCATGCGCCAGCGCCTGCAGATTGCCCGCAACCTCGTCACCGGGCCGCGCCTGGTGTTCATGGATGAGCCAACAGGCGGCCTCGATGTCTCGGTGCAAGCCCGCCTGCTCGACCTGCTGCGTGGTCTGGTCACCGATCTCGGTCTGGCGGCCATCGTCGTCACCCACGACCTTGCCGTGGCACGGCTCTTGTCGCAGCGCATGATGGTGATGAAGGACGGCCGCGTCGTCGAAAGCGGCCTCACCGACCGCGTGCTCGACGACCCGCGCGCGCCTTACACGCAATTGCTTGTTTCCTCGATTCTGCAGGTTTGACGATGGCGCCAAGGCACCCCCCTCTGGCCTGCCGGCCATCTCCCCCTCAAGGGGGGAGATTGGCTATCGTCCTCGGTTTCGCCACTCTCCAACGTTGCAGAACAAGCGCAACGAGAAAGCTGCCGATCTCCCCCCTTGAGGGGGAGATGCCTGGCAAGGCAGAGGGAGGCGTTGGCCCGCAAACGAACGACAATTGGAGGCCCTTCTGATGGCAACCCCCCTCGTTGTCTCCGACGTCGCCAAGAGTTTCACCATGCACCTGCGCGACGGCATCAAACTGCCTGTTGTCGCCGGTGTCTCGTTCTCGATCAGGGCTGGCGAATGCACCGTGCTCGGCGGTCCTTCCGGTGCCGGCAAGAGCTCGATCCTGAAGATGCTCTACGGCAACTACGCCGTCGACGAAGGCCAGATCATCGTCACGCATGATGATGGGCTGATCGACCTCGCCACCGCCAGCCCGCGCACCGTGCTGGCCATACGCCGGCAAACGATCGGCTATGTCAGCCAGTTCCTGCGCACCGTGCCGCGCGTCTCGGCGCTCGACGTCGTCGCCGAACCGCTGGTCGAGCGCGGCGAGGATCGCGAGATTGCCCGCGGCAAGGCGCGCGCCTTGCTGGCGCAGCTCAACCTGCCGGAGAAACTCTGGGCCTTGCCGCCTGCGACCTTCTCCGGCGGCGAGCAGCAGCGCGTTAACATCGCGCGCGGCTTCATCACCGAGCATCCGATCCTGCTGCTCGACGAGCCGACAGCCTCGCTCGATGCCAGGAACCGCGATGTCGTGATCGAACTCATCGCCGCCAAGAAGGCTGCAGGTGTCGCCCTGCTCGGCATCTTCCATGACCACGATGTACGCGAGGCGGTTGCCGACCGCATCATCGACGTCACCGCTTTCGCGCCCGGAAAAATCGCCGCATGACCAGGAAATTATCCGAGACGCCGCTGGTCCACCCGACGGCGGATGTACAGAATTCGACGCTCGGCCGCTGGACCGAGATCGCCGACCGTAGCCGGGTCTCGGAAAGCGAACTTGGCGACTATTCCTACATGATGCAGGACTGCTCGGTCTGGTGTGCGACGATCGGCAAGTTCGCCAACATCGCGGCCAGCGTGCGCATCAACGCCACCAACCACCCGACCTGGCGGCCGACGCTGCACCACTTCACCTATCGCGCCTCGGACTACTGGGACGATGCCGAGCACGAGAGCGAATTCTTCGCCCAACGCCGCGCCAAGCGGGTCACCATCGGCCACGACACCTGGCTTGGTCACGGCTCGACCATCCTGCCCGGTGTCACCATCGGCGATGGCGCCGCGGTCGGCGCCGGCGCTGTCGTCTCGAAAGATGTAGCGCCCTATACGATCGTCGCCGGCGTGCCGGCAAAGCCGATCCGCGAGCGCTTCGATCGCCGCACGGCCGAACGCTACCAGGCGCTGGCCTGGTGGCACTGGGACCATGCAAGGCTGCGCGCTTGCCTTGAGGACTTCCGTGAGCTGTCCGCAGAGGCATTTCTGGAGAAGCATGGTTGACGCGAATGGTGCTTTCATCGAACTAATAATCACCCAACCCAGAGCCATGGAGCATATGTGACCTTTATTGTCGTAATACCTCTTTTCATTGGACTGGGGTTGGTCGCGTTGGGAATTTTGGTGATTAAGCTTGCAGCTAAGCGTTGGAGGCAATCCGACGTTGGCTCTTCAATAACGTTGATGATATTAGGCTGTGTTTTGTTCACGGCGGCGATAGCTCCACTCTATATGCTGTGGGTCCTTGCGCAACTTACAGGTAAGCCAGGCTGACAAGCTAAGGCCTGTGGAGCGTAACAAAACTGACATCATCGCGACACGGCAGGTTCATGTGGCTGCGTTAGGCGAGAGCCTGACGATCAATGGTCCCGGACTGGAACCTGCCCCCATGCCAGCAAATTCCGCCACGCTCGAAATCCGCGGTGTCACCCGACGATTTGGCAAGAACACTGCCGTCAGCGACATCAACATCGCGATCCCGCAGGGTCAGATGGTTGGCATTATCGGCCGTTCGGGCGCCGGCAAATCAACCCTCCTTCGCATGATCAACCGTCTCATCGATCCCAGCCAGGGGTCGATTTTTTTTGACGGCGCCGAGGTCTCGAAGCTGAGCGGCTCGCCGCTGCGGCGCTGGCAGCGCGACTGCGCCATGATCTTCCAGCAGTTCAACCTGGTGCCGCGCCTCGACGTGCTGACCAATGTGCTGCTCGGCAAGCTGAACCACCGCTCGACCATCACCAACCTGTTCGGCATGTTCTCCCGCGCCGAATGCGCCGAGGCGGTCGCGGCACTCGAGCGGCTCGACATCGCCCGCACCGCGCTGCAGCCCGCCGGCACCTTGTCGGGCGGCCAGCAGCAGCGCGTCGCCATCGCTCGTGCCATGATGCAGCAGCCCAGAGTGATCCTCGCCGACGAGCCGATCGCCTCGCTCGACCCGCTCAACGCCAAGGTGGTGATGGATTCGCTGCAGGACATCAATCTGCGCGAAGGCATCACCGTCGTCACCAATCTGCACACGCTGGACACCGCCCGCACCTACTGCAACCGCATCATCGGCATGGCTGCCGGCAAGGTCGTCTTCGACGGCCCGCCGGAAGAGCTCAACCGCGAGGCGGTGCGCCTCGTCTACGGCGCCGACAGCAATGGCCAGGAAATCTCCGAGGCCATCACCTCGACCAGCGTTGCCTTCAGCCGAAAGATCGCCGCATCCGCCGGACCGCTCGAGCCCGCATTCCCGGGATATTGAGAGCGGTTGGGATCGCCAGCCCACGTCAAGGGCACCTGTCAAAATCGATAACGCTGCCGGCGCGGGGCCGGAACCTACAGGAGAAATATCCAATGTTCAGGAAGATGGTCTTTGGCGCCGTTTCCGTGCTCGCCATGGCGACCAGCATGGCCCATGCCGCCGACATGAAGGAATTTCGCGTCGGCATTCTCGGCGGCGAAAACGAAACCGACCGGCTGCGCAACTACCAGTGCCTCGCCGACCATCTGAAGGCCGAATTCGGCTTCGAAAAGGTCTCGCTGTTCCCCGCCGCCGACTATGACGGCGTCATCCAGGGCCTGCTCGGCGGCACGCTCGACTTCGCCGAACTCGGCGCTTCCGGCTACGCCAGCGTCGCTCTCAAGGACCCGAAGGCGGTCACCCCGATCCTCACCACCCAGCAGACCGACGGCGCCACAGGCTATTATTCGATCGGCCTGGCGCTGAAATCCTCCGGCATCACCGACATCAAGTCGGCCAAGGGCAAGAAACTCGGCTACGCCGATCCGGATTCGACCTCCGGCTATCTGATCCCGCTGACCCAGATCCCGAAGGACACCGGCGCTTCGAACGAAAAATTCTTCGCCTCGACCCAGTTCAACGGCGGCCACGAGAACAACGTTCTGGCCGTGCGTGACGGCAAGGTCGACGTGGCGGTGGACGATTCCTCCGGCATCGGCGACTTCAAGGACGGCTACACCTCGGGCACCTTCCACAAGGAAGTCGCCAAGGGCGCTGTCGACCCCAACGACTTCGTCGAAGTTTGGCGCTCGGGCCTGATCCCGAACGGCCCGCTGGTCGTGCGCACCGCGCTCGGCAGTGAAATGACCGCCAAGCTCGCCGACTTCTTCACGCAGTTGCCGAAGAAGGACAAGGCATGCTTCGAAGGCGTCGAGGGCGGCGATTTTACCGGCTACGTCCCGGTGAAGGCGGACTTCTACAACGTCATCGTCGAAGCCCGTAAGGCAGCCATCGGCGGCTAACGGCGAAATCAGGAAGGGCGGCGTCGAGAAAACGCCGCCCTTCTTGCATGTCCGATCATGACCCTTTCCGTGACAGCCCCTTCCGGCGCCACTCATCAGATGGCCGACGCCTGGCGTCGCCAGACGTCCTTGCGCCGGCTCTACACCGCCATCGGTGTCGGCCTGCTCATCACCGCGCTCGGCAGCACCATGTGGTTCGCCGACGAGGCCAATGCCGGGCATTTCTTCGACCGGTTGCCGCATTTGCTGGATTTCCTGAGCTGGCTCGTCCCCAAGGACTGGAACGATGTCTGGCGGGCGATGTTCGACATCGCTTCCCCGCATGACACCGGTACCCAGGAATTCAATTTTCCGCTTGGCCGCGCCTATGTCTGGGGCAGCTTCTACATCCCCGAATATTTCGAGCTGATGCTGACCACGCTCAACGTGGCGCTGGTCTCGACCTTCATCGGCTTCGTCTTCGCCGTGCCGTTCTCCTTCATCGCGGCGCGCAATTTGACGCCGCATCCGGTGCTGCGGCTGATCGTCAAGCGCCTCATGGAACTGCTGCGCGCCTTTCCCGAGATCGTCATCGCCGGCCTGTTCGCCGCCATCGTCTCGATCGGCCCGATCGCCGCCATCATCGCCATCGGCCTGCATTCGATCGGCGCGCTGGGCAAGCTGTTCTACGAGATCAACGAGAACATCGACATGCGCGCCGAGGAAGGCCTGAGGGCCGTCGGCGCCAACTGGTTCGAGCGGGTTCGCTTCGCCGGCCTGCCGCAGGTGCTGCCCAACTTCATGTCCTACACGCTGCTGCGTGTTGAGATAAATGTCCGCATTTCCACCATCATGGGCGCGGTCGGCGGCGGCGGTATCGGCGAGGAGTTGAAGCTGTCGATCTCGCGCGGCTTCGGCGCCAAGACGATAGCCCTCGTGCTGCTCCTGTTCACGACGATCTTCATCGTCGACCAGTTCTCCGCCTGGCTGCGCCGCAAGCTGGTCGGCGAGCAGGCTTTCGTGATGAGCGCTTGACCATGGCCACCATGACCGCCGATCAGATCCAGTCGATCGAAGAGCGCTTCCCGCAGGTATTCCAGCGGCCGTTCCACAAGCGCTTCGGGCCGCTGATGCTGCTTGGCGGCATCTTTCTCTACCTGCTGTACGCATTGTGGTTCTTCAACCTGCCGCAGGTCATGCGGGAATCGCACTGGGAGCGCCTGCCGCTGTTCCTGACCCAGTGGATCAGCTACGACGTGCAGCCGATCTTCCGCCTCGACGAACCGCAGATCACTGCCAAATATCCACGCTTCTCGGTGCTCGGCCCGAACCCGGATCCGGACTGGGTCAAGACCAATGCCGATGGTTCGGTGACGATCCTGATCGACGGCACCGCCAAGTCGATTACCTTCACCAAGACGCAAGCGACGATAATTGCCAACGGTGAGACCGTTGCGGTCGCACTCGGCACCGGCAAGCCGCTGATCTCGGGACCGGTTCCCGGCTGGATCACCGCGCATGAGGATGAGGTCGTCGCCGACATGGGCTTTGCCGGCGAGGCCCGCGTCGCCGTTGACCGCGTCAGGATCCGAAAGCGCTTTCTAGGCTGGGCAAACTTCGTCTTCGACACGCGTTCGCCTTTCTTCGGCAAGTCGGCAAGCGAAGTCGCTTCGCTGATCGTCTCCGGACCGGAACTGAAACCAGGCACGTCAAATCTGGCGCTGGCCGGCGACAACATCTGGAACAACGCCCAGTGGCAGCATGGCGATGTCTGGACGAAGCTCCTGCAGACCATCGTTATGGCCTTTCTCGGCACCATGCTGGGCGGCATCGTCGCCTTCCCGCTGGCCTTCTTCGCCGCCCGCAACATCACGCCCAGCCGGCTGGTCAACCAGGTGCTCAAGCGCTTCTTCGATTTCATGCGCTCCATCGACATGCTGATCTGGGCGCTGTTCTTCACCCGCGCCTTCGGGCCGGGACCGCTGGCTGGCAGTGCGGCGATCTTCTTCACAGAGGTCGGCACGCTCGGCAAAACCTATTCCGAGGCGCTGGAGAACATCGACGACAAGCCGCGCGAGGGGATTATCTCGACCGGAGCCAACGGCCTCCTGGTGCAGCGCTACGGCGTGCTGCCGGAAGTGGTGCCGGTGTTCATCAGCCAGACGCTCTATCAGTGGGAATCCAACACCCGCGGCGCCACCATCATCGGCGCTGTCGGTGCCGGCGGCATCGGCCTGAAGCTGTGGGAAGCAATGCGCACCAACTCCAACTGGGCCAACGTCTTCTACATGGTGCTGCTGATCCTGGCCGTCGTCTTCATCTTCGACAACATCTCCAACTTCCTGCGCCGCCGGCTGAGCCGGACCATCCACGACTACAACAGGATCCAGGCTGAGCAGGGGTAGGCTTGCGATGCAGACGCGCAAGTCGTCTCGACCGGCGCCAAAGGATAGACCCCCACTCCGTCGAGCTTCGCTCGACACCTCTCCCCCGATCGACGGGGTAGAGGAAAGCGCCAGGCTGTCCGAGCCGACGCCTGTCCTCTTAGGCCGAGTGTCCTCCCAGGCCGAGGCTTCCTTCCTCTCCCTCCGGAGGGGGGAGAGGTGGCTCGGCGAAGCCGAGACGGAGTGGGGAACCACCTGGCAACCGCCGCGAACGCAAATAGAAAATGGGCCAGGGCGCCTAAGCCGCCTTCTTCCACCCGCTCTTGATATGCCTATACCCCTCCCGATAGACCGCTTCCGGGGTCTCTGAAAAATCCCGCCACACCTTGGTCGCCGCCGCCAAATCCTTGAGTGAGCGGCCGAACGCCTCGATCGTCAGCCAATCGTCATAGCCGCTCTTGCGGATGGCGGAAAACGTTTCGGTCCAGGGAATGTTGCCGCGCCCCGGCACGCCGCGATCATTCTCCGAAATATGGATATGCACGACATTCCGGCGGTGTTTCGTGTAGGCGCCGATCGGGTCGGCCTCCTCGATATTGGCGTGGAAGGTGTCGTACATCGCCTTGATGTGCGGCCGGTCGATGGCGTCGATATGCTCCGACAGGTCCGCCATCGTGTTGACGAGATAGCATTCGAAGCGGTTCAGCGCCTCGAGCCCGATGGTGACATTCCTCTTGCCGGCATGGTCGCCGACGGCGCGCTGCGAGCCGACGGAGCGCTTTTTCTCCGCAGCGGTTGGCCCAGAGCCGGAAAAGGACCCGAGCGTCGAATGCAGAGGGCCGCTCAGCGTGCTGGCGCCAAGCGCCTGCGCGCAGTCGATCGCCCATTTCATGTAGTCGACACCGGCCTTGCGGGTTGCCGCGTCGGCCGCGATCAAATTCATCGCCGGATCGCCCATGGCCGAAACCGCAGTCCGCTCCAGCCCGATGCGGTCGAGCAGATCGCCGAGCTTTTTATAATCGTCCGGCGTGCCGGCGAAGATCGGTATCTCGACGCCATCGAAACCGGTCGCCTTGATGTCGCGCAGCAGCGGCTCGTGTTTCTTCGACACCGCCGTCGTCCACAAGAACATGCACATGCCGATTTTCATCGAAGCCCCCTCCCTTTGACGGCGCACTGGCTGTTCCGCCGCTTCGCGCCATGCCCCCTCATCCGGCCGCTTCGCGGCCACCTTCTCCCCGCTGGGGAGAAGAGACTTGGCGTCGCGCCATCTCCTCCTCCTCTCCCCTCGGGGAGAGGTCGGATTGCCCCGAATTGCCCTTCGCAATTCGGCTGGCAATCCGGGTGGGGGGCCTTCGTTACCCGCCGCGCCACTAAAGCTTCGTCCACGCCCCGTTTTTCTTCGACGACTTCACGCAAGCCTCGATGAAGGCCATGCCCTCGACGCCGTCCTGTATGGTCGGGAAGACGACATCCTTTGCCGGCTTGCCGCCCTTGCGGCGTGCCGCCCGGATGGCGCGTGCGGCCTCCTGGTAGATGTTGGCGAAACCTTCGAGATAGCCCTCGGGATGGCCCGACGGGACGCGGCTGACACGGCCCGCCACCGGCAGCGCGCCGGCGCCATTGCGGGTGATCAATTGCTTTGGCTGGCCAAATGGGGTGTACCAGAGATAGTTCGGGTCGGCCTGCACCCATTCCAGCCCACCCTTCGAGCCATAGATGCGCAGCTTCAGCCCGTTCTCATGGCCGGGCGCCACCTGGCTTGCCCAGATCATGCCCTTGGCCGGGTGCGTCTTGCCGGTAGGCTTGAAGCGCAGCATGACGTTGACGTTGTCATCCAGTAGCCGTCCCGGCACGAAGGCGTCGAGATCGGCCGACAGGGAGTCCAGTTCCAGCCCCGAGACGAAGCGGGCGAGGTTGTAGGCATGCGTGCCGATATCGCCCAGCGCACCGCCGGCACCTGCCTGCTTGGGGTCGGAGCGCCACGCCGCCTGCTTCTGGCCTGTCGCCGCCAAATCCTCGGTCAGCCAGTCCTGCGGATATTCGGACTGCACGATGCGGATGTCGCCGAGCACGCCCTTGGCGACCATTTCGCGTGCTTGCCGCACCATCGGATAAGCGGTGTAGTTGTGCGTCAGCACGAACACCTTGCCGGTCTTCTCGACTATCGCCGCAAGCTTTTTCGCCTCGGCCAGCGTCGTCGCCAGCGGCTTGTCGCAGATGACGTGGATGCCGGCCTCGAGGAAAGCTTTTGCCGCTGGCACATGCACATTGTTGGGCGTGACGATGGCCACCGCCTCGATGCCGTCGGGGCGCTTCGCCTCGGCCTTGGCCATCTCGGCATAGGATGCGTAGCTGCGTGAGGGGTCGAGCCCCAGTTCGGCGGCCGAGGCCTTGGCACGGGCCGGGTCGGCTGACAAAGCGCCGGCAACCAGCACGAACTCGTTGTCCAGCCGCGCCGCGATCCGATGCACCGCGCCGATGAAGGCGCCTTGCCCGCCGCCGACCATGCCGTAGCGGATCGGGCCGCCTCCCGTTTCCGACTTCGATGCGCCGACCATATCTTGCTCCTCGCTGTTGCTTACCCCCTTGAGGGGAGGTCGATCCGCGCAGCGGATCGGGTGGGGTCGTTGAGGCAGAGCGCGGTGTGAACCGACCCACCCGGCCTTTGGGCCACCCTCCCCGCGAAGGGGAGGGAAAATCGAGCTAGATTCCCATCATGGCGCGCAGCAACTTCTTGTCGGTGGTGCCAGCGGCGAAGTCGTCGAATGCCTTTTCCGTCACCCGGATGATGTGGTGCTCGATGAAAGGCGCGCCTTCGGCCGCACCATCCTCCGGATGCTTCAGGCAGCACTCCCACTCCAGCACCGCCCAGGAATCATAATTGTACTGCGTCAGCTTGGAGAAGATGCCGCCGAAATCCACCTGTCCATCGCCCAGCGAACGGAAGCGCCCGGCGCGGTTGGTCCAGCTCTGATAGCCGGAATAGACGCCTTGCCGGCCGGTCGGGTTGAACTCGGCGTCCTTGACGTGGAACGCCTTGATGCGCTCGTGATAGATGTCGATGAATTCGAGATAGTCGAGCTGCTGCAGCAGGAAATGCGACGGATCGTAATTGATGTTGCAGCGCTTGTGGCCGCCGACCGCGTCGAGGAACATCTCGAAAGTGGCGCCGTCGAAAACGTCTTCAGACGGGTGAATTTCATAGCCGACATCGACGCCGTTGTCCTCGTACACGTCGAGAATCGGCTTCCAGCGTTTGCCGAGCTCGCCAAACGCTTCCTCAATGAGTCCAGCCGGCCGCTGCGGGAACGGATAGAGGTAAGGGAAAGCCAGCGAGCCGGTAAACGACACTGAAGCATTCAGGCCTAGATTACGCGATGCTTTAGCGCCGAACTTCATCTGCTCGACAGCCCACTTCTGCCGGGCTGCGGGATTGTTGTGCACCGATGGCGGCGCAAAGCCATCCATCTGCGCGTCATAGGCAGGATGCACCGCCACCAATTGCCCCTGCAGATGCGTCGACAATTCCGTGATCTCGACGCCGGCGTCGGCGCAAATGCCTTTCACCTCGTCGCAATAGGCCTTGGAAGAGGCCGCCTTCTTGAGATCGAACAGCCGCGCGTCCCAGGTCGGGATCTGCACGCCCTTGTAGCCGAGACCGGCCGCCCATTTGGTGATCGACGCCAGTGAGTTGAACGGCGCGGCGTCGCCCGCGAACTGCGCCAGAAACAGCCCCGGGCCCTTCATTGTCGTCGGCATCGGCATCCTCCCTCATTTCTCTCGCGACCGAGCATAGCGCCGATTGGAAACAGGGCCAGCCACTTTGGTCTTTTCTCAACGGGCGCTTGCACGCACCACCATTCTGGTATTACCAAATGTGGAATTTTGGTCAAGCCTTGCAATGCGCCATCATGACCCCAAAACCACCCGGCGCAGGCATATATATCTCAATATAATCAAGGAAATACTCCACAGCGAAAGTTGCATCCCGGCGCTTCTTGCCGATCCGGATAATTTGCTGTAGACCTCGCTTCAGGCCCAATTGGTCGAACCAGTTTGCGAGAAAAGGCTGGGAACGCCTTGGGGAGGAACCTTTGTGTCGCCTTTTGGCGATGCATGTCGCAGGCGAACCATAGAGACGAGTTGGGAAGGACAGACCATGCATCTTTCGACGCACAACTGGATGCGCGCGGAACCCTTGGAAACGACGCTCAAGCGCATCAAGAAATTCGGCTATGAGTCGATCGAGATTTCCGGCGAACCCGAGCAGTACAAGACCAGGGAGACCCGGGCGCTTCTGAAGGAGCATGGCATTCGTTGCTGGGGCGCGGTGACCCTGATGCTGGGCGAGCGCAACCTTGCCGCCAGGAACCAGGGCCAGCGCGAGCGTTCCGTTCAGTATGTCAAGGACGTGCTGACCATGGTCAGCGAACTCGATGGCGAGATCATCACGCTGGTTCCGGCGACCGTCGGCAAGGTCGTGCCTGACGGCACCGAGGAAGAGGAATGGAAGTGGGTCGTCGACGCCACCCGCGAATGCTTCACCCACGCCAAGAAGGTCGGCGTCAAGATCGCTGTTGAACCGCTCAACCGCTTCGAGACCTATCTGTTCAATCGCGGCGCCCAGGCGCTGGCTTTGGCCGACGCGGTCAGCCCCGAATGCGGTGTCTGCCTCGACGCCTACCACCTCCATATGGAAGAATTTAACGTCTATGACGCGATCCGGCAGGCCGGAAAGCGCCTGTTCGACTTCCATGTCGCCGACAACAACCGCTTCGCCGCCGGTCTCGGCCAGATCGACTGGCCGAAGATCGTCGCCACCTTGCGCGAGATCGGCTACGACGGCGCGCTGACCAACGAGTTCGTCGCGCCCGTCGACCGGACGCCGGCGGCCCCCTATCCCGACATGGTCGAGCGCAATCCGGTCGATATCTCGCCCGAACAGCTGAAGTTCATCCAGGACCACGGCTCCAGCGTGCTCACCGAGAAATTCTACACCGACCAGATGCGCATCAACGCCGAAACGTTGCTGCCGCTGATCAAGTAGTCGACTGCCTCAGGGAAATTCGCCCTTCCGCCCTGACCGGCGCAGGGCTGGGGAAGAATATGCGTATCAAGTCCGTCCAAGCCTGGTGGATCCGCGTTCCGATCGAAGCCGCTCGGCAGCACCGCAGCGACTTCGGTCAGGTGACGACCTTCGACGCCGCCATCCTGCGCATCGAGACCGATGACGGGCTGGTCGGCTGGGGCGAAGGCAAGAACGCCGCCGGCAGTGCCGGCAGCTACGGTGCACTCGTCCACATGCTGAACCATGAAGTCGGGCCGCAGCTGGTCGGCCGCGATCCGGCCGACATCGGCATCATCTGGGAGATGCTCTACAATGGCGTGCGCCACGACAGCGCCGCACGCGGCGGCCACGCCATGCCGCAGCTGGCGCGGCGCGGCATGAGCATCGCCGCGATCAGCGCCGTCGACATCGCGCTGTGGGACATTCTTGGCAAATCGCTTGGCGTTCCGGTCTGGCGGCTGCTCGGCGGCCGCAAGCTCGATCGCATGCCGGCTTACGCGTCCGGCGGCTGGGCGGCCGCCGACGCCATCGGCGAGCAGTTGAAGTCCTATATCGCCAAGGGCGGTTTCAAGGCACTGAAGATGCGGGTTGGCGCCATGGACGGCGCGGCGCACATTTCCGCCACCCGCGTGCGCGCCGCACGGCAGGCGCTCGGCCCCGATGTCGAACTGATGGTCGACGCGCACGGCACCTACACGGTGGCTGAAGCCAAGCGCTTCATCCACCTTGTCAACGATTTGGACCTCGCCTGGTTCGAGGAACCTATCATCGCCGACGATAAGCCGGGCATGGCCGAAGTGCGGGCAAGTGGCGCCGTTCCGATCGCCACCGGCGAAAGCGAGGCGACCCGCTACGCCTTCCGCGACCTCGCCGTGCTCAAAGCCGCCGACATCTTCCAGCCCGATCCCGCCTTCTGCGGCGGCATCAGCGAAGCGATGAAGATCGGCACCATCGCCAGCGCCTTCAATCTGCGCTTTGCACCGCATTTGTGGGCCGGCGCGCCCTGTTTTTTCGCAGGCTTGCATGTCTGCGCCGCCTCGCCGTCGAGTTTCACCGTCGAATATTCGCTCGGCGCCAACCCGATGATCCATGATCTGGTCGAAGAGACTGTCGAAGCCAGGGACGGTATGATAGCGATCCCGGAAAAACCGGGTCTGGGATTCACCATTTCGGAGCGGTTCCTGGAGGCGCACGCGCAACGCGGTTGACGATGAAAGAAAAGAACCTTCTCGCGGAACTCGCTGCCTACCTGTTCTCCCATTCGGACAAGGAGAGCGGCCGAACGCCATCGGAGCGCGAACTGGCGGAGCATTTCGCCGTCAGCCGCGGTCAGATCCGCGAGGCGCTGGCCATCCTGGAGGCCATGCGCATCGTTGAGCGCCGGGCCAAATCCGGCATCTACATCGACACCAAGCAGGCCAGTGTGGAGGCCATGGCGCTCTTTGCCCGCGCGGGCCTGCCGCTCGACCCGATCCAGATCTACGAGACGGTCGAACTGCGCAAGATCCACGAGATCAAGGCGGCCGAACTTGCCTGTTCGCGTGCCACCGAGGAGAATTTCGAGCGGCTGCGCGAAATCCTGAAGGCTTCGGAAGAGCGCATCGCCGCCGGCGAGGGGCTTGCCAGGGAAGACCGCGAATTCCACCTCGAAATCGTGCGCGCCACCAAGAACAGCGTCTTCCACAATGTCTGCAGCGTCTACTACATGATGGGCGAGCAGCGCCTGCCGATCTATTTCAACGACCCCGAGCGCAACGTGCGCTCGCATGCCGAGCACATCCAGATCTATGAGGCGCTGCTGCGCCGCGACGGCAATCTCGCCCAGGCGCTGATGAGCGCCCATCTGCAGGGCGCTGAGAGCTACTGGAAGGGCCTGATCGAGGGCCATGGCGAGGAGCCGCAAAGCCCGGCGCTCGAAAAAGCCTGACCGACATGGCCCGTATCCTCACGACCCACGCCCTGCACCCGCGCGCCTCGGCCATGCTGGCCGGCGCCGGAGAGCTCGTCGTCGCCTCCGCCATCGATCCGGCCACGCTGGCCGCCGAAGCCAGGAATGCCGACATCGTCATCGTGCGCGCGCCGCTGCCCCCACAGCTTTTCGACGGCGCAAAGCTGCTGCGGGCGGCAATCCGTCATGGCGCCGGGCTCGACATGATCCCGATGGAAGCAGCGACGGCCGCCGGCGTGCTGGTGGCGAATGTGCCGGCGGTCAATGCCCGCTCGGTTGCCGAACACGTCATGTTCGTGGCCCTCGCCTTGCTGCGCAACTTCCGCGTCGTCGATCGCGACCTGCGCGCCAAAGGCTGGCTCGCCGGCCGCGAGCACGCCAACGCCAACAGCGAGCTTGCCGGCAAGACGATCGGCATTGTCGGCCTCGGCGCCGTCGGCCAGGCGGTCGGCCATATCGCCGCGCACGGCTTCGACCTGAAAGTGGTGGCAACGACGCGCAGCATGCAGCCGGCGCCGGACAAGGTCGGCTTCCTGTCGATCGACGCTCTCGTCGAGCAGAGCGACATCATCGTTCTGTGCTGCCCGCTGACGCCGGAAACGCGCGGCCTGATCAACCGTGAGCGGATCGCCCGCATGAAGCCGCAGGCGTTGCTGATCAACGTGTCGCGCGGACCGGTCGTCGACGACGACGCGCTGATCGAGGCCTTGCAGAAACGGCGCATCGGCGGCGCCGCGCTCGACGTGTTTGCGACGCAGCCGCTGCCGTCGAACCATCCCTATTTCGGCTTCGACAATGTCATCGTCACGCCGCACATGGCGGGGATCACCGAGGAATCGATGATGCGCATGGGCGTCGGCGCGGCGGGCGAAGCCCTGCTGGTGCTGGCGGGCAAGCTGCCGGTCAATCTGCGCAATCCAGAAGTGGTCGATCACTATCGGCGGCGGTTTCCGGCGAGCCTGTAACACATCGCGGTTTCGCCCCAATTCTCCGCGACGTTGAGAGCCATGTCCGGTCTAGCCTTCCTCTTTGTCGCTGCCTGTTCGCTCTGTGCCATGCCGGCATTCGCGGCCGAGAGCAGTTATGTCTATTGCGACAACGGGCTGCGCTGCTTCAAGGCGCCCTGCCCGTCCAACAGCGCACTCGACCTTGCCACCGGGGCGATCATCAAGGGCGTGTCGATCGACCCCAGCGGATTGCCGCAGGCCGACAAGGCCATAACCGATCTTTCCGACGCGCTTCATGCTGGCAAGATCGTCGTCAAGGGCTCGATCGAGCACCGCACCCAGACGATCGCCGGCAAGGAGTACAATTTGCCCTGGCTGGTCGCGACCCGTATCGTACGGACCGCCAAGGACAGCGAACGCAAGCACTGTTCGTCGCGCTGATGGGCGGTTCAGCCCTGCTCACGCGCCAAGCAGCTGCTCCACCTCTGCTGCTATGCGCAGCAGGCGTTGGTCATGGCCGTTGCGCGCCACCAGCATCAAGCCGGCGGGCAGCTGAGTGCCCGGCATCGGCAGCGAGATCGCGCAGAGATCGAACTGGTTGGCGACCTGCGTGTTGCGCAGCAGCAGGCCTTCGGTGCGGTCACGCAACCCGGCGTCGTCAGACATCGAGACGATAGTCGGCGCCGTCACCGGTGTGGTCGGCAAGGCCAGCACATCGACCGAGGACAGCCGCTCGTCCATGGCGGCGGCGAGCGCTGTACGACGGCGCATTGCCCGGATGTAGACAGGCGTCGGCAGCATGGCTGCCCGCGACAAAGGTCCGCTGACATGCGGGTCGACCGGTACCGAAGCTCCTGTCGCCAGCCAGTCGGCATGCACTTCGGCCCCTTCCATCGCGGCGATCGAACCACGCTTGGTGGCCGCGCGCAAATCGGCAAGCAGATCGTCGATCGACAAATCCTCGATCCGCGCGCCCGTCTGCTCGATCTTGCCAAGGCAGCGGTCGAACGCGGTCGCCACCTCGTCTTCCGTCTCTTCGAAAAGGACGCCGCGCGGAATGCCTATGCGAAGCCCTGCCAGGGCAATCGGCGTCAGCGCGGTCGGCACCTCACCGGCCATCACGGCGTCGGCGGCGGCACACTGGGCGACGGTTCGGGCAAGCGGACCGATCGAGTCCAGCGTGGCCGACAGTGGGAACGCGCCGGCGAGCGGCACACGTCGCGCCGTCGGCTTGAAGCCGACGACACCGTTGAGTGAAGCCGGAATGCGTATCGAACCGCCGGTGTCGGAACCGATCGATATTTCGCTCGTGCCCTCGCCGACGGAAACGCCGGCGCCTGAAGAAGAACCGCCCGGAATGCGGCTGGCGTCCACAGCATTGCCGGGCGTACCGAAATGCTGGTTATCGCCGATCGCGGTGAAGGCGAATTCGGTCATGTTGGTCTTGCCGATGATAACCGCGCCGGCCTGCCGCAGCCGGCTGACGATCACGGCATCGCGCAGCGGAGGTGCTGTGGTCCTGAGCATCAGCGAGCCGGCCCTGGTCGGCTCGCCGGCGACATCGAGCAAATCCTTGATCGAGACGATGGTGCCGTCGAGCGGCCCGAGCGTCACGCCGGCTTGGCTGCGCGCATCGCTGGCATCGGCCGCGGCCCGCGCGGCTTCGGCATAGAGCTTCGTGAACACACGCTCTTCGCCGGCACGGGCGGCGAGGCGCGCAAGGATGGTTTCCAGATGATCACGGACGGATTGCATTTTCGGTGTCGGACTCCGGACGCCTTGAACGTCTTAAGGGATAGCGGCCAGTGCCTGGCTTGCCGAGACTTAACCCGGCGCAGACGGTTTTGCACCCTGTTGAATGCGAGGAAAATCCGATGCTCTACAAAGGCAGTTGCCACTGCGGCAAGGTCGCCTTCGAATTCAAGGCCGAACTGACCGGCGCCATCAGGTGCAATTGCTCGATCTGCTCGCGCAAGGGCGCCCTGTTGTGTGCCATCCCGCACGAGACCTTGCGGGTCCTGGCCTGGGGCGACGATTTGGGCACCTACACATTCGGCAATCATGCCATCGCGCACCGGTTCTGCCGGGCCTGCGGCATCCATCCCTTTGCGGAGGATGTCCGCGAGGGCCGTGAACGCAGCGCCTACATCAACGTCAACTGCGTGGCCGATCTCGACCCCTCGACACTGTCGGTCTTCGATTTCGATGGGCGGTCGGCCTGAGTTCGTTCGTCGCTGCCGTCACAACGGCGTCGACCGAAAACCGTGATGGTTCTCGGGCCGACGCGCAGGTGTCAGGGAAGCCTGATTGCGGCGAGGCTACTCGGCCTGCTTCGGGCCGCGCAGGAACACCACGCTGGCCGCCAGCAATGTCGCCGCGCCGCAATGGGCGAAGGCACTGGCGACGCCGGTGTGGTCGACCAGCAGGCCGCCGAAGACGGCGCCGAGCGCGATCGCCACCTGGAACGTCGCCACCATCAGTCCGCCGGCGCTTTCTGCCTGGTCGGGTGCTGCACCTCCGGGCCGAGGAACAGGCCGATATCCGCCACGCCAGCTGACGCACAGGGTTCCGAACTCAGCTTGACAAAGGCAGCAGCCAGTTCGGCGGCAGCGTTTGTGCTCGGCAGCTTTTCACGATAGGAATTTTTTCTTGACTAGGTGATCTCAGCTATGGTACATATTTGCCTATGGTGCTGATTTGCGCCAGCGACCCGCCGCACAGGCGGGTTTTTCGTTTGATGCTCCGTCAGCCAACGCCCGGCGAAGGAACCCGTCGACCCGAGTTCGTTGCCCTGAGCTGACGCATGCAGGCCGTGACGGACTGGCGATTCCAGGCTAAAAAAATCCGTATGGTTTTCACCTCGCCCAAGACTGGCCTGCCGGCCTCGGACGGTCCGCTCACCGACATCTTGCGCGGATTGCGGCTTGAAGGCGTCGACTATGGCCGCTGCGAACTTTCAGAGCCGTGGGCCGTGCTGTTTCCAGCCCAGAAGGCAGCAAGGTTTCACTTTATCGGCCGCCGCCAATGCTGGCTGCTCTCGCCATCCGGGGAATGGATCGAGCTGACACCCGGCGATGCATTGCTCTTGCCGCGCGGCGCCGAGCATGTCGTTGCCAGCGCGCCTGGCATTCCTGCCGTGCCGATCGAAAGCTACACTGTCGAGCCTTTGCAGGACAATGTCTTCAGTGTCTCGAACGGCGGCCACGGCCCGAAAACCTTGCTGTTTTGCGGCAGCATGCACTTCAACCTGGACGGATCGCACCCCTTGCTGGGCATGATGCCGGACATGATGCGCGCCAGGGAATTGATGGCTGGTGAGCCCGGTATTCCGCATCTGCTGGAAGCCATGGCCGGAGAAGTCACCATGAACCGGGCCGGCTCCGGCGGCATGCTGGCGCGGCTGGCCGACGTGCTGGCTGCGAGCATCATCCGTTCCTGGGTGGAAAACAGTGGCGGCGACACCAGAGGCTGGATCGCGGCGATCAAGGATCGCGACATCGGCCGCGTACTTGCCGCCATTCATCTGCAGCCCGACAGGAACTGGACCGTCGAAGCGCTCGCGCGCGAAATGGGCGCCTCGCGATCGGCCTTCGCCGAACGCTTCACGGCCATCGTTGGCGAAACACCAGCGAGATATGTCGCCCGGATACGCATGCACCAGGCGCGGCAATGGCTGATCGACGATCGGATGCGGGTTTCAGTGGTCGCCGCCAGACTGGGTTACGATTCCGAAGCGTCGTTCAGCCGGGCGTTCAAGCGTATCATAGGCACCGCGCCCAGCCAGCTGCGCGCCGTCGACGGCATCTCCGAAAACCGCTGAGGCGATCCCGGATCCGCGGCCGTGGATCGCCGGGTCTGGATGAATTGCCAAGCCTTCCGGACGCAATGCCATTGCCGGGCCAACCGCATGCAATAGCTTGCCAGAACCAGGCAGCCAGAGGCCGGCGGCAAGCCGGTCCGAAGAGGAGAACCAATGCCAAATCATCCGAAGCTCATCGCACTCGCCGTCATGCTTGCGGTTCCCGGGCGCGCCTTTGCCCTCGAGGACAGCTACCTGCCGGCCGACAAGATCCCCTATGTGGCGGAAGTACCCGACCAGCCGCATCGTCTTGGCCCATTGTGGGGCGAGCGGGCCAAGGGTCCGGCAGGCACGTTGCTGAAGGTTCCCGGCAACTGGCGCGCACCGGTCCATGCGCACACCGCGGATTACCGTGCGGTGGTCATAAAGGGGATGTGGGCGCACTGGCAGATGGATGGCGGCGAGGCGACCAAGGTCGAACTGCCTCCTGGATCCTACTGGACCCAGAAAGCCAATGAGATGCATGACGACGCCTGCGTCTCCGACACGGAATGCGTGATCCTGCTGATCAACGACACGCCCTACGAAACCTACTTCCAGAAATAGGCTGGGATGCGGCTACGAGGCGTGACGCAAGCTGACGCCGCTGCCCTTGTCGAACAGCACCACCTTGTCGGGGTTCCAGGCAAAGCGCACCGCCTGCTCGATGGCGACGTCGGTCCTGGCCGGCACGGTTGCACGCAGTGTCGCGTCGCCGACGCGCAGCGTCAGGATCTTTTCGACGCCGTGGTTCTCGACGTCGTGGACACGCGCCTCGACCGGCGCGCCGCTCTCGAGATAGACGTCCTCGGGACGAATGCCGAAGACGAGCGGGCGACCGTCGGTCGCCCCGCCCGCTTTGGCTCCCCCTGAAAAAGGCAATTCGAAATTCAGCGGCGCCATCACCGCGCGGCCGTTCACGAGCTTGCCGTCGATGAGGTTCATCGGCGGCGAGCCGACGAAGCTCGCCACATAGGTGTCGCGTGGATTGTTGTAGATCTCATGCGGTGTGCCGGTCTGGACGATTCGGCCATGGTTGAGCACGCCGACCTTGTCACCCATCGACATCGCCTCGATCTGATCGTGGGTGACGAACAGGAAGGTGGCGCCGAGCTGTATCTGCAGGTTCTTCAGTTCAGTCCGCAGGGCCTCGCGCAGCTTGGCGTCGAGCGCAGACAGCGGCTCGTCCATCAGGAACACACGCGGCTTGCGCACGATGGCGCGGCCGATCGAGACGCGCTGCATCTCGCCGCCGGACAGCCGATCCGTCTTGCGGTCGAGCAGATGCTCGATCCGCAGCGTACGGGCGGCACGGTCGACACGGTCCTTGATCTCGGCGTCGGGCAGCCGGCGAATTTTCGGCTTCAGCGGGAATTCGAGATTTTCGCGCACCGTGTAGCGCGGATAGAGCGAATATTGCTGCAGCACCAGCGCCACGTCACGCTCGGCCGCACCCCAGTCGGCAACGTCGACGCCGTCGATGAAGACCTGGCCTTCGCTGGGCTTCTCCAGGCCGGCGATAAGCCGCAGCGTCGTCGTCTTGCCGGCGCCCGTCTCGCCCAGCAGCACGAAGAACTCGCCATCGGCAATATCGAGATCGAGCCCGGTGAGCGCCGTGTGGTTGCCGAAGGTCTTTGAGATGTTCTTGAGCTGGATATGGGCCATCAGAGTCTCACCTCGAGCGACTTGCCGCTTGCCTTGTCGAAGAAATGCGCCTGGGTCGGGTCGATCCTGGCGAAGACCCTTTCACCGGGTCCGGCAACGAAGCCGCTCTTGGTGCGGGCCCGCAGCAACTCGGTTCCGACCTTGAGATCGACGATGTCGAAGGAGCCGAGCGGCTCGACGATATGTGTGTCGACAGGCACGAAGCCCTCGGTCGCCTCGCGCCGGATGAGCACGCCTTCCGGCCGTATGCCAAGCGCCAACTGGCCGCCGGCATGGCCGTTGAGCTTCGACAGCAGCGCTCGCGGGAACTCGAAGCCGGCGGCGGCTCCACCGACCGTCACCGAAACCGAGGACGCCGTCTCGGCCACCGCCGCATCGGTGACATTCATCACCGGGCTGCCGACGAATTGCGCCACGAACAGATTTGCCGGCTGCGAATAGACCTCGTCGGGCGTGCCGACCTGCTGCAAGACGCCTGCGTGCATGATGACGATGCGGTCGGCCAGGCTCATGGCCTCGATCTGGTCGTGCGTGACATAGATGGTGGTCGAGCCCTGCTTGATGTGCAGCCGCTTGATTTCCGCGCGCATCTCCTCGCGCAGCTTGGCGTCGAGCGCGCCGATCGGCTCATCCATCAGCATGGCCTTCGGTCGCCGCACCAGAGCGCGGCCAATGGCGACGCGCTGCATGTCGCCACCCGAGAGCGCCGACGGCTTCTTGTCCAGCAGATCGGTGATCTGCAGCGTCTTGGCGACCGAACGCACCTCGCTGTCGATCTCCGTCTTGCTCTTGCGCGTGGCGCGCAAGGGGAAGGCGATGTTCTCGTAGACGCTCATATGCGGATAGAGCGAGAACGACTGGAACACCATGGCGATGTCGCGGTCGGCGGCCTTCAAATGCTGCACCGGCTTGCCGTCGATGAAGATGTCGCCCTCGTCGATGGTTTCCAGCCCGGCGATGGCGCGCAGCGTCGTCGTCTTGCCGCAGCCCGATTGGCCGAGCAGCACGATGAACTCGTTGTCGGCGATCTTGAGGTTCAGGTCCTTGATGACCTGGACGGCGCCGAAGAATTTCTGGACGCCGCGAAGCTCGATCTGGGTCAATGCTGTGCTCCCGGATTGCGCACCTGGCCGGTGCCGGCCTTCTCCTCGGGCGCGATCTTGGAGGTTACGTTGAAGCCGACGAGCCCGATCAGGATGATGGTCAGGCCATAGCTGTGCAGCAGCATGTTCCAGGGCTGGCAGAGCGCGACGATGCCGAGCACCATCAGTATCTGCGACCCAGGCTCAAGGTATTTCTGGTTGAAGGCGCGAAAACTCATTTGCGGATCGCTCCGAAGGACATGCCGCGCAGCAGATGATTGCGAAGCAGGAAGGTGAAGATGGCGACCGGCAGCAGGAACAGGAAGGTTCCGGAGGCGATCACCGTCCAATCCGGCAGGCCCGAACCGACCTGGCTCGGGATGAAGGGAGGCGCGGTCTGGGCGCGGCGGTTGGTCATGATCAGCGCAAAGGCGTATTCGTTCCATGCGGTGATGAAACAGAACACGGCGGTGGCGGCGATGCCCGTGGCGGCCTCCGGCAGCACGATCTTGAAGAACGCCTCCATGCGCGTGTAGCCGTCGACAAGCGCTGCCTCCTCATACTCCTTGGGGATTTCGTCCATGAAACCCTTCATCAGCCACACGGAGAAGGACAGGTTGAAGGCGGTGTAGAGAATGATCAGGCCCAGATGCGTGTCGTTGAGCCCGACTGCCCGGTACATCAGGAACATCGGGATGGCGACCACCACCGCCGGCAACATGCGCGTCGACAGGATGAAGAAGAGCAGGTCCGCCTCCCCTTTCACCTTGAAGCGCGAGAAGCCATAGGCGGTGAATGTCCCCATGCCGACCGCCAACACCGTCGAGGTGATGGCGATGATAAGCGAGTTCAGGAAGCGGCTCGGATATCCCGACCATTGCACCTGGCCCTTGCCGTCGCGCACGATCTTCTCGCCGCCGTCGAACACGACGCGTTCCCACCACGGGGCGGCGGCATATTCTTCGGCCGACGGCGGGCTGCGCAACTGTGAGCGCTTTGTGAAAAGTTTGACGAAAGGCGAGATGGTCGGCTCGAACATCACCGTCGGCGGGATCGTCGTGGCGAGATTGCGTGGCTTGAACGAGGTCGCCACGATCCAGTAGATCGGCGCCAGGAAGATGATCGTCACCAAAAGGACGGCGACAATAGCGACCTTGTTGAGCGCCCGTTCACCCGAAGTCTGGACGGCCGCCATCTCAGCGCTCCTTAACTTTGTTGAGGTATTTCACATAGATGTTGGTGATCGCCAGCACCATGATCAGCACGATATAGGCAAGCGCGCAGGAGCGCCCCGTCTGCCATTCCTGGAAAGCCATCTTGTAGAGACGGATGGAAATCACCTCCGTGCTCGGCTGCGTCGACAGCACATAGGCAAGATCGAAAGTCTTGAAGGCTTCCATGGTGCGGAAGATGACCGCGATCATCAGGATCGGCGCGACCAGCGGCAGCGTGATGCGGAAGAAGGTATAGAACGGCCCGGCGCGGTCGATCGCGGCAGCTTCGTAAAGATGCTTCGGCACCGCCGAAAGCCCGGCGAGCGATAACAGCATGACGAAGGGCGACCACATCCAGATGTCCGTGAACGCGACCGCGTAGAGCGCCATCTTCGGGTCGCCGAGCCATTGGAATTTGCCGAGGTCGAGCACGTAGTTGATGACACCCCAGGACGGATCGTAGAGCAGCTTCCAGAACAGGCCGACCACCGCCATCGAGAGCATCATCGGCAAGAGCAGCAATGTCGTGATCAGGCCCTTGAGCGGAATGGTGCGATTGAGCAGCATTGCCGTTCCAAAGCCGACGACAACCTGACCGACGACCGAGACGATGACGTATTTCGCGGTCACCGCGAAATTGTTCCAGATATACGGGTCGCTGAGGAGCTCGCGATAGTTCTTCAGTCCGACGAAATTGGCCGGCGCATTGGTCGATGCGCGGAAGTCAGTGAAGGAATAGCCGAGCGAATAGATCAGCGGAAAGATGTTGAAGACGATCAGGAACACGATCGTCGGAATGATGAAGAGGTTGCGTATCGAAATGTCGCTGAGGCCGCGAGAGGCGGCTCTGGAGGAGGTATTCAGCGGTGTGATCATTGTGGTCGCCAAGACCTGCTCCCATTCCTGAAAAAGAAAACGGAGGAGGCGCAGGCCTCCTCCGCACTACATGTCGGCTATTGGCCGCGGCCGTATTTCTTGAACGTGGCGTCCCAATCCTTCGCCAGCGCATCCAGCATTTCCTTGGCCGTACCATCGCCGTTTACGATGTACGGATAGACACGCTGGTTGAGCTGCTGCAGCAGTTCCGCATACTCCGGCACCGCCCAGAAGTCCTTGACCTTGAACATCGTGTCGTAGAAGGCCTTGTTGTAGGGCGTGGCGTTCTGGAACTCGGCCGATTCCAGCACGGCCTTGTTGCAGGTGTAGCCGCCGAGGGCCGCCCACTTCTTCTGCGTATCGTCCTGGATGAACCACTTCAGGAATTTCATCGCCTCTTCCTTGTTGTTGGAATAGGAGACGACGGAAATGCCCTGGCCGCCGAGCGCGGCGAACTGCTCGCCACCTGGACCTGCCGGGTTGGCGAAGAAGCCGGTGTTCTTGGCGTTCGGGTTCGACGCCTCGTTGATCAACGAGGGGAAGAAGGCGAAGTAGTTCATGCTCATCGCCGCCAGGCCTTCGGTGATGGCCTGGTTGTTCTCGACGAAAAAGGCGTTGGTCCAGCCCGGAGGCGTGAAGCCGAACAGCTTGCGGTAGTTTTCCGCCGCGGCCACCGCCTTGTCCGAGTTGATGATGCCGTCGACCTTGTAGGTGCCGAAGTCGCCGAGCTCACCGCCATACGAGAACAGCGCGTTCTCGAAGCCCATCGCCAGGCCGTCATACTGGTTCTGGGTGTAGATGGCGATGCCGTAGCGGTTCTGGTCGGGCCTGTTGAAGAACTCCGCGATGTCGGTCATTTCCTTGAAGGTCTTCGGAACGGCAAGGTCGTAGCCATACTTGGCCTTGAACGCTTCCATTTCCTTCGGATCCTCGAACCAGTCCTTGCGGTAGGCCCAGCCCACGGCGTCGCCCTCGGCCGGGATCGACCAGTATTTGCCGCTGTTGCCGGGATATTCGGAGTAGAACTTGACCGTCGCCGGAGCCATCTTGTCGAGAACCTTGTTCTCTTTGACGAAGTCGGTGAGGTCGACATAGTGACCGCCCTCGGAGGCGGCACCAAGCCATTGCGAGTCGCCGACGACCAGGTCATAGGCGCTGCCCTTGGCGTTGAACTCGGTAAAGGCCTTGGTCTGGAAATCGGCCCACGGGGTGGTTTCCACCGTGATCTTGACGCCGGTTTGCTTCTCGTACTCGTTGCCGAGCTCCTGCAGATAATTTGCGGGATCCCATTCAGCCCAGAAGATGGTGAGTGACTTTTCCTGCGCGTAAACGGACGTTCCGCAGGCAAGCGTTAAGCCGATACCAGCAAGTACGCTGGTCACTAACTTGCGCATAATGATTTCCTCCCTTGTGCGCGTTCTACCTTATCGTGCGAGCCGGCAACGTGGCCGGCCCTGGTAGTTCCTCCCGTGATCGCACCTTTCCGGTTTCGAGCCTCCTCGCCCCGCCGGAAAATGGATCGCAGCCCTCACTTTCGATCCGCTTTTCTGATCCAATCTGGTATTACCAATTTTGCATGCGCGTCAAGCCCTTTCTTGGCAGCTTGACGTGGCCATTTCCATCGGATTACCGCTTTATCTGCCTGTTTTACCAAGATTTTCCTACTCAGTGATATGATCGGGTATTGTCCAATACCCCACCCAACCGCTAAGATCAGTAGTGTGCATGCCAATCTGGTCGAACCAGTTAGGCTCTATTTCACGACTGCCTTCGGATCGAGGCTGCCTCCTTCATCGACCGATTCCGCCACTGCCGCACGCACCAGCGCCCCGGCCGCCCACTGTGCGACCGACATCGTCCGGCGGCTGTCCAGCCCCCAGATATCCTTGAGCACGATCAGCACCTCGACGCCGAAGATAAGCGACAGCGCCTGTGCCAGCCGCTTGAAGTCGCGCGGCGGCAAACGGCCCTTGAGCGGCGCGATCGCATCCTTCAGCAGGTCGATGCGGTGGCCACGCGTAAAGGCGGGCTCACCGCCCAGCGTGCCGGCCTGACGCCGCGCCCATTGATCGAGCGACAGCTTCAGTGCTGCCTTGAACGTAGCCTCGAAGGCTTCGATGCGCGGCATGGCCGTGTCGAACAGCTCGGCGACCCGGCGCTCGGCATCGGCGGAGGTCGATTGCCAGGTGAGGATTGGCCCCAGCCCCTCGTCGACGACGGCCTGCACCAGTGCCGACTGGCTCGGGAAGTAACGATAGGCGGTGGCGCGGGAAACCTCGGCCGCCTCGGCGACCTCGCTGACCGAGGGCGTGACGCCCGCCTGCATCAGCCTTGTTGCCGTCTCCAGCATCAGCCGTTTGGTCCGCGCGCGTGGCCCACGTTCGGGCACTGGGCCGGTTGCCCGTTCAGCCTCGTCGCTCGCAGCGGATTGTTGACGTGAGACATTCATACCAATACGATACGCGCGTCTCAAAAATTTGCAATGGCGTCCGCATCGTCGAGTGGCCCGGGCAATGAGCGATGGGGGCGGCATCGCGCCTGCCAGGATTGGGAGAGCGCAATGAAGCGTATTTATGTGGTGGGTACCGCGGACACCAAGGGCGAGGAACTCGCCTTCCTGGCCGATGCAATCACGGCTGCGGGCGCCCTCGTTTGTCGTGTCGATGTCGGAACGCGCGACGCAACCATCCCCGTCGATATCAGCGCGAGGGAAATCGCCGACCATCATCCCGGCGGCCGTGAAACCGTGCTCGGCGGCAATGATCGCGGCGCCGCGGTCGCCGCGATGGGCATCGCCTTCGCCCGCTTTGCCCAATCGCGCAACGACATCGCGGCCATGATCGGCATTGGCGGCGGTGGCGGCACATCGATCGTCACGTCGGGCATGCGCGCCCTGCCGCTCGGCCTGCCCAAGATCATGGTCTCGACGCTCGCCTCCGGCGACACCGCTCCCTACGTCGATGTCTCCGACATCATCATGATGCCTTCTGTGACCGACATGGCCGGACTGAACCGGCTCTCCCGTGTCGTGTTGCACAACGCGGCTCAAGCCATATCAGGCATGGCGGCCAGCCCGGCGCCACCACCCGACGGCAAACCATCGATCGGCCTCACCATGTTCGGCGTCACCACGCCTTGCGTGACCGCCATCGCCGACCAGCTCCGTTCCGGATATGACTGCATGGTCTTCCACGCCACCGGCACCGGCGGCCGCAGCATGGAAAAGCTGGCCGACAGCGGCTTGCTGTCCGGCGTCGTCGACATCACCACGACCGAAGTCTGCGATCTTCTGTTCGGCGGCGTGCTGCCGGCGACGGAGGATCGTTTCGGCGCCGTCGCACGCACGGGGCTGCCCTATGTCGGCTCCGTCGGCGCGCTCGATATGGTGAACTTCTGGGCGCCTTCGACCATCCCGGAACACTATCGCGACCGGCTGTTCTACGAACACAATCCCAATGTCACGCTGATGCGCACCACGGCGGACGAATGCCGTGCGATCGGCGAGTGGATCGGCACCAGGCTCGCCCGCTGCGGGGGACCGGTGCATTTTCTCATCCCAGAAAAAGGCGTCTCGGCGCTCGACATCGAAGGCGGCGCCTTCTTCGACCCGGAAGCCGACGCCGTTCTGTTCGATGCCATCGAGCGCACCATCAAGCCCAACGGCAAGCGCCGCGTGACGCGCCTGCCGCTGCATATCAACGACCCGGAATTCGCAAAGGCAGCAACAGCGGCCTTCCTCGACATCGCCAGACAGTGAGAGACCTCAAAAAATGCCCGCCATACCGCGCAAGGACATCTTGAAGAAATTCAGGGGAATGATCGACAAGGGCGTGCCGATCGTCGGCGGCGGCGCCGGCACCGGCCTGTCGGCGAAGGCCGAGGAGGCCGGTGGCATCGACCTCATCATCATCTACAATTCCGGCCGCTACCGCATGGCCGGGCGCGGCTCGGCCGCCGGCCTGCTCGCCTATGGCAACGCCAACGAGATCGTCAAGGAAATGGCCTATGAGGTGTTGCCGGTGGTCAGACACACGCCGGTGCTGGCCGGCGTCAACGGCACCGACCCGTTCGTCATCATGCCGCTGCTATTGGCAGAGCTGAAGACGATGGGCTTTTCCGGCGTGCAGAATTTTCCCACCATCGGCCTGTTCGACGGCAGCATGCGGCAGAGCTTCGAGGAGACCGGCATGGGCTTCGGCCTCGAGGTCGACATGATCGCCGAGGCGCACAAGCTCGACCTCTTGACCACGCCCTACGTCTTCAACCCGGATGAGGCCCGCGCCATGACAAAAGCCGGCGCCGACATCGTCGTCGCCCATATGGGTGTGACGACAGGTGGCTCGATCGGCGCCACGTCGGCCAAGTCGCTCGACGACTGCGTTCAGGAGATCGACGCCATCGCCAATGCCGCGCGCTCGGTGCGCAAGGATGTCATCCTGCTTTGCCATGGCGGCCCGATTTCGATGCCCGACGACGCCCGTTACATTCTCTCCCAGGCCAAGGGCCTGCACGGCTTCTATGGCGCCAGCTCGATGGAACGGCTGCCGGCGGAAGCCGCGATCGCCAAGCAGACGGCCGATTTCAAGGCCGTCGCGCTCGGCGGCCAGAAGACCACATTCAAGAAAAAGAAGGGATGAGTGAGATGACCGACAAGAGCAAAGTGTTCGTGTACCCGAAGGACGTCAGCGCCTTCGGCTTCGACTGGGGAAAATTGGCGCTGACGGTGGCACCCGAAGTGAATGGCGCAACCCGCTTTTCCGGCGGCGTCGTCGACCTGCCTTCCGGCAAGGGCCACACGCGCCACAACCATCCGGGCGCGGAAGAAATCATCTTCGTCATCTCAGGCCATGGCGAACAGATGGTCGAGGACGAGAAGGGCAATCCGATGGTCGAGAAGGTCGGCCCTGGCTGCACCATCTACGTGCCGGAAAGCCGCTTTCATTCGACGCTCAACACCGGCGACGGGCCGATGCAGCTGTTCGTCGTCTATTCGCCGGCAGGACCTGAACTGGTTTTGCGTGAGCTGCCGGATTTCAGGCTGATTCCGCCGGGGCAGTGATCTTTCCTCGGTTCCGGCTCCGACCTCTGCCCTCGGGGAGAGGTCGGATTGCCCCGAATTGCTTTTCCCGGATGGCAATCCGGGTGAGGGGGCAGCAGCCTCAATACCAGCTAGGCCGTCCCACCCCTGTTCCACCCCCGGCCCCGATCACCGAACATCACGTATCCGCTCTCCGTCACCGCCAGCGTGTCTTCCAGCTTGATGAAGCCCCGTGTCGGGTGAAGCATGGTCGTCTCCACCGACAGCACCATGTTCTTCTCCAGCGGTTTGGCCGCATAGGTGCCTTCATAGGTCACCGGATGGTTGGTCATCAGGAACGGCGCCTCGTGAGTGATCAGGCCCATGCCATGGGCGAAGAAATCCGTGTAGGGCGCGACCTTCGAAGCCTTCAGCACGCCCTCGGCATGCGAAATCATGTCGCCGCCCAGCGTGCCCGCTTTGACTTTTGAGAAGGCCGCCTGCTGCACCGTCTCGACCTCGGCCAGCAGATCTTCGAGCTCGGCATCCGGTTCGCCGAGAATGCCCATCCGGCAGAGGTCCCCTATATAGCCGTGATAATTGCCGCCGGAATCGATTGACAGCACCTCGCCTTTTTCCCACGCCTGCGGTGAAGCGGCGCGGTTGTGGCTGGCACCCAGCGTCAGCAGGCAATATTCGAAATGGATGCCGCGATTGGTTTCCTCGCGCCGCAGCTGCTCGATGATCTCGCTTTTAGTCGTGCCTTCACGCGCCCAGGCAATGGTCGCCAGCATGGAATCGGTGATCAGTTCGGAGGCCGTGCGCAGCTTCTCCAGCTCCGCATCGGTCTTGATGGCGCGCATGCGCTCCAGCATGTCGGTCGCATCGATCAGCCTGGCATCCGGCAACGCCTTGCGGATCAGCGTATAGGCGTCCGATGGCAGGAAGCCAGGCTCGATGCCGATGCGCGCGCCGGCCTTGCCGATCTTCTGCAGGTGCTCGACCGCAAGGTTGGCGGCGTCGAGCGTGCCCCAGCAGGCGGCGTGCAGCGTCGGCGTCCAGAACGGATTGTTCTGGTGCTCGCCGCCCTCCATGCGGTTGCCGATATAGGCGGCATGGTCCGGCCCGCCCTTTTCGTACACGACGATCGGCAGGTACCGGCTGTGGCCGATCGCATCCATGGCGGCGAAGAAGATGAACTTGTAACCGCCCAGCAGGTATTGCGTGTTGTGCTTGGAGGTGGCGAGCAGCACATCGATGCCGGCCTCCTCCATCAGCCGGTCGACCCTTGCCTGGTCGAACGGGATATTGCCGACGGCATTCTTGCCCGGAGCAATGTTCATCTCTCTCTCCCTGAATTGCCTGGGACCGCCGGCCGTTCCGCTCGCGATCCCCTGGCCATGACTCAAATCTGCACCATTTTGCCCGTTCTGGTCCAGCCAGAAATAGGGAAAACAGCACCGTTCGATGTCATCATACCTTTGTCCGCCGTATATCCCATCAATTTGGTCCTACCAGATTGACGTGATAGAAGCGCATATTCCAAACTGGTCCAGCGGACGAAAATTTCAAAGCCAAGCGAGGATGCGCCAATTCCGTCTCTGGCGAAACCCTCGGCAAGGCTCATAATCGCCGCCGCAAGGATGCTGGCGGGCTTGCCGGCGTCCGAGGGGTATTGGCGCGCCCAACCGGGTCGCGGAGAGGACGGAGTTCGATCATGTCAGGTTTCACGATTTCCAGACGCACGATGCTTTCCGGCTCGGCAATGCTGCTGGCCTCCACCGCCATCCCGACACCGGGCTGGGTGCAGACGCCGAAGAAGGGCGGACGACTGGTGCTTGCAGCCGATTCCGAACCGCGCAACCTCAACCCGGCGATCGTCGCCTCCAACGGCGTCTTCTTCATCTCCAGCAAGATCGTCGAAACGCTGGCCGAAGCCTCCTACGACGGCAAGGACGGACTCGCGCCAAGGCTGGCGCTGAGCTGGGAGGGTGCCGCCGACGGGCTCTCGGTGACGTTCAAACTGCGCGACGGCGTCAAATGGCATGACGGCAAGCCGTTCACCTCGGCCGACGTCGCCTTCTCGGCGCTGCAAATCTGGAAGCCGCTGCAGAATCTCGGCCGCACCGTGTTCAAGGATCTGGCCAGCGTCGACACCCCCGACGATCTCACCGCCGTGTTCAAATTCGCCAAGCCGACGCCGTTCCAGCTGATCCGCAACGCGCTGCCGGCGCTGAGCAGCGTGGTGCCGAAGCACATCTACGAGGTTGGCAAGATCGAGGACAACCCGGCCAACAACGCGCCCATCGGCACCGGACCGTTCAAATTCGGCGAGTACAAGGCCGGCCAGTATTACCGGCTGACCAAAAACACCGACTACTGGGGCAAGGACGAGCCCTATCTCGATGAGATCATCTATCAGGTGCTGCCGGATCGCACGTCCGCGGCCAGCGCGCTGGAGGCCGGAGAGATCCAGCTGGCGGCCTTTTCCGCCGTGCCGCTGGCCGACCTCGACCGCATCTCGAAAGTGCCGGGGCTGAAAGTGATCACCAAGGGTTACGAAGGGCTGACCTATCAACTCGTCGTCGAGATCAATCATCGCCGCAAGGAACTGGCCGACGTCAAAGTGCGGCAGGCGATCGCCCATGCCATCGACAAGGATTTCGTCGTCAAGACGGTGTTCCTCGGCTATGCCGCGACAGCCACCGGCCCGGTGCCGAAGAACGATCCACAATTCTACACCGCCGATGTGCCGACCTATGCCTTCGACGTCGCCAAGGCCAACGCGCTGCTCGACGAAGCCGGCTACAAGAAAGGCCCGGACGGCAAGCGCTTCACGCTGAAACTGCTGCCTGCGCCCTATTTCAACGAGACAAAACAGTTCGGCGACTATTTGCGCCAGGCGCTCGCCGCCATCGGCATCGACGCTGAGCTGGTCAACAACGACTCGGCCGCGCACATCAAGGCGGTCTACACCGACCACGCCTTCGATCTCGCGGTCGGTCCGCCGGTGTTCCGCGGCGACCCGGCGATCTCGACCACCATCCTGGTGCAGAGCGGCATTCCCGACGGCGTGCCGTTCTCCAACCAGGGCGGCTACAAGAACGATGCGCTCGATGCGCTCATCGCCAAGGCATCGGAGACGCTCGACGCATCAGCCCGCACCGACCTCTACAAGGAATTCCAGAAGGCGGTGGCTGCCGACCTGCCGCTGATCAACGTCGCCGAATGGAGTTTCATCAGCGTCGCGCGCGACACCGTCGGCAACATCGCCAACAACCCGCGCTGGGCGGTGTCGAACTGGGCGGACACGTATCTGGAATCGTGACAGAATTGCGCGGATGAGAATTCGCGAAATCATCGTAGGCGTTGAGTTCTACGAGGTCCCCCTCTGTCCTACCGGACATCTCCCCCTCAAGGGGGGAGATTGGCCGCTTGTCTGTCCCGCGAATTCTTCAACGTTGGAGATTGGCGAAGCCAAAAGAGACAGCCGATCTCCCCCCTTGAGGGGGAGATGTCCGGCAGGACAGAGGAGGGTGCTTAGGCGCGGTCCTAATCAACGTATCGCCAACCCATCGACGCCCCCATGAACCGCGCCCTCACCCTTCTCCGCCGCCGCCTCGTCGGCAGCGTCTTCGTGCTGCTGATCGTCGTCATCGGCACGTTCCTTTTGCTCGAGGCCGCCCCCGGCGACGCCGTCGACGCCTACATCGTCTCGACCGGCGGCGACGCCGGCATGATCGAATTGCTGCGTCATCGCTGGGGCCTCGACCAGTCGGAGCTGACGCGGCTGGCTAACTACCTCTGGGCGCTGTTGCATCTCGACCTCGGCCAGTCGGTGACCTTCTCCCGACCGATCCGCGATGTGATCCTCGAACGCCTGCCCAACACGCTGCTGTTGATGGTCAGCGCCACCGCGCTCTCCTTCGGGCTCGGCTCGGCACTCGGCATCTATGCCGGCGCCCGGCCGGGCAGTTTGCGCGACCGCTTCCTGTCGATCGGCTCGCTGGCGCTCTATGCCGTGCCGGGTTTCTGGCTCGGACTGGTGCTGATCGTCGTCTTTGCCGTCGACCTGCGCTGGCTGCCGATCGGCGGCATCGAGACCCTGGCTTCCGACAAGACCGGCCTTGACCGCGCAGCCGACATCGCCGTCCATCTTATCCTGCCTGTTTCGGCCCTCGGCTTCATCTACCTGGCGCTCTATCTGCGCATGATGCGCGCCGGCATGGCCGAGGTCTGGCGGCAGGATTTCGTCTTGGCCGCGCGCGCCAAGGGATTATCACGCCGCCGCATCGTGCTCGCCCACGTCGCCCGCAATGCACTGCTGCCGCTGGTCACCATGCTCGGCCTGCAGTCGGCGCAGATGCTCGGCGGCAGTGTCGTCATCGAGAGCGTCTTTTCCGTGCCCGGCCTCGGCCGGCTGGCGCAGGAGGCAGTCGCCTCCCGCGATACGCCGCTTCTGCTCGGCATTATTCTCACCAGCGCCCTCCTGGTCATTGTCATCAACCTTGCCGTCGACATCGCCTATGCCTTCCTCGACCCGCGCGTCGGCGCCAGCGAGGCCGGCGCATGAGTGCCCTCCGCCGCTTTCTGCGCACGCCCGAGGCGGTCGCCGGCGCCATCCTCCTGGCGGCGCTGATCGCCATGGCGCTGTCGGCGTCGCTGCTGTTCCCCGGCGATCCGCAAGCGATTGCCGGGCCGGCGCTGCTGCCGTCGTTCCAGGACTGGTCGCTCCCGCTTGGCACCGATCGGCTTGGCCGCGACGTGCTGGCCGAGCTTTTTCATGGCGCCCGCACATCGCTGGCTGTCGGGATCGCCGCCGCGGCCGCCGCACTTGTCGTCGGGGCAGTGGTCGGCACATTGGCCGGCTTTGCCGGCGGCCTCGTCGACGAGGTGCTGATGCGCATCACCGACGCCTTCCAGACCGTGCCGAGTTTCCTGCTGGCACTGGCCTTCGTCAGCGTCGTCGGACCGTCGCTCGGCATCGTCGTGATCGCCATCGCGCTTGGCACCTGGACCGGACCAGCCCGTGTCGCCCGCGCGGAAGTCCTCTCCATTCGCGAACGCGATTATGTCGCCGGCGCCAGGGTCATCGGCATGCACCCGCTGGCGATCGCCTTTCGCGAGGTGCTGCCCAATGCCTTGCCGCCGGTGCTGGCGATGTCGTCGGTGATCGTCGCCGCGGCGATCCTCACCGAGGCGGCCTTGTCGTTCCTCGGCCTGGGCGATCCCAACCGGGTCACCTGGGGCGGCATGATTGCCGAGGGCCGCGCTGTCCTGCGCACCGCGCCCTTCTTGTCGATCGTCCCGGGCATAGCGCTGGTGCTGACCGTGCTCGGCGTCTATCTCGCCGGTGAAGGCCTCGTCGAGACGACGGCGGTCAGGAGAGGCCTGTCGTGACCACCCTGGCTTCGATCCGCGACCTGACGGTGACCTACCGCCGCGACGGCAACGAGGTGGCGGCGCTGAAGGATGTCGGCCTCGACATAGAGGCTGGCGAGCGCTTGGCCATCATCGGCGAAAGTGGCTCGGGCAAGAGCACGCTGGCGCTGGCGATTGCCGGGCTGTTGCCGGCTTCTTCGAGGATTGATGGGCGGGTCGACTGGTTCTCGTCCTCGTGGGATGCCAAGGCACCCCCCTCTGTCCTGCCGGACATCTCCCCCCTCAAGGGGGGAGATTGGCAGTTCCCTCGCCGGCCCTCTTTCTGCATCCTTGGCGATTGGCGAAAGTGGAGACAAGGGCGCAATCTCCCCCCTTGAGGGGGAGATGTCCGGCAGGACAGAGGGGGGCCTCATAGAGCGCAGACCGCAAAAATCCGCCTCCAAACAGAGCCACACACCCCGCGGCGGCCGCGATATCGGCTTCGTCTTCCAGGACCCATCCGCCAGCCTCGACCCCGTAATGCCAATCGGCAAACAAATCGCCGAAGTCGCCCGCACCCATCTCGGCCTCACCTGGTCCCAGTCCTATGCCAGGGCCAAAACCCTGCTCGAACGCGTCCGCCTGCCCGATCCTGACTCGGCCTTGCGCGCCTTCCCGCACCAGCTTTCCGGCGGCCAGAAGCAGCGTGTGGCGATTGCCGCCGCCATTGCGGCCGGTCCGAAATTGCTGATCGCCGACGAAGCGACCAGCGCGCTCGATACCATCGTGCAGGCCGAGATCGTCGCCTTGATCCGACGCCTGGTGACCGAGGACGGCATGACGCTGCTGTTCATCAGCCATGACATCGCGCTGGCGGCCGAGCTTGCCGGGCGCATCGCCGTTTTCCGCCATGGGCAGTTGGTCGAGCTTGGCATGACGGCGCAGATTGTCGACGCCCCGGCCCAGCCCTATACGCGCGCATTGCTCGATGCCCATATCGGCCTCGACACCAAGCCGCTGCTGAACCGAGCCGGGCTCCACGCATGAGCCTGCTGGCGGTGTCCAATCTCACCAAGCGCTACCGTCGCGGCGACAACACCATCGCTGCAGTCGACGATGTCTCCTTTCACATCGAGCCGGGCGAAACGCTGGCGTTGGCCGGACCCTCCGGCAGCGGCAAATCGACGATCGCGCGGGTGGTGCTGCGATTGATCGAGCCGGACGACGGACGCATCGAGTTCGAAGGCGACGATTTCCTGGCCCTGCGCAGCGCAGCACTGCGTGCCCGCCGCGCGCGCCTGCAAATGGTGTTCCAGGACCCGCTTGCCGCCTTCAACCCGCGCGCCACGGTGGCGCGTGTGCTCGACGATCCCTTGCGCATCCATGGCATCGCTTCTCGCAGCGAGCGCCCGCGCCGCATCGCCGCCTTGCTGGAGCGCGTCGGGCTGACGGCGGACCTCGCCCCGCGTGCCATCCATGAAATCTCAGGCGGCCAGCGGCAGCGCGTCGCCATTGCCCGCGCCATCGCCACGAAGCCGTCGCTGATCGTGCTCGATGAAGCGGTGTCGGCGCTCGACGTTTCCGTGCGCGGGGAGATCCTCGAGCTTTTGCTCGACCTGCAGCGCCAGGAAAAGATCGCCTATCTCTTCATTTCACATGATCTCGGCGTCATCCGGTCGATCGCCCACCGCGTTATCCTTCTCGACGCCGGCCGGGTTGCCGAGAACGGCGATGCCCGAACCGTCATCGACGCACCGCAATCGGCCATTGGAAAGGCGCTGGTGGCGGCAGCACCGAGATTGAACCGGACCCTGATGCGGCTGGCGTCGGCCGGCCTCGATTGAGACCCGGCCGCCACCATCCGTTCGCTCAATAGCCGACGGTGAAGCGCTGCCTGATATGGGCCGGCTTCTCGATCTCGTCGACCATGACGATCGCGTAGTCCTCGAAGGAAATGCTGCTGCCCTTGTCGGAGGCGAGAAGCGTGTCCTTGCCGAGGCGGAATTTGCCGGTGCGCTCGCCTGGGACGAACATGGCGGATGGCGACAGGAACGTCCAATCGAGGTCGTCGACCGTCTTCAATCTGTCCAGGAAGTCGGCGCCCTTCTGCGCTTCTGCCTTGTAGATCGCCGGGAAGTCGGGGCTATCGACCAGCCGCTTGCCGGGCGCGACTTCGAGACTGCCGGCGCCGCCGACGACGAGATAGCGCCTCACGCCGGAGGCGCGCACCGCCTCGATCAGCGCATCGGTATCGCTGTCCAGGAAATGCACAGAGCTGATCACAGCGTCATGGCCGCGGATCAGGTCCGCGAGACCTTCTGTGTCGAAGACATCGCCCTTCCTGGCCGTCACGCCCGGAAGCGCGACAATCTTTTCCGGGTTGCGCGCGATGCCCGTGACGGTATGGCCGCCATCGGAGAGTTCCCTGAGAAGGCGCGAACCGACAGCGCCCGATGCACCAATGAGAGCGACTTTTGCCATGTCTGTTTCCTTATGCTTGGGGGTCTGGAGGATGGGGTCACGCCGCCGCGATGTGGGCGACGAGATTGTCGAAGCTGCCGAACAGCGCGTTCGAACCGATGAGCCGGGGCGCATCGTTGCGGATGACCGCGAGCGAAGGCACGCCATCGGCATGCAGGCGCTGGAACAGCGCACGGCCACGGCCAACCTGGTCGCGGTGAGCCGTCAGCAATGTTTCGGTTGGCGCCTTAAGCATTTCGGCGGCGTCCGCCATGCCGTCGGCGGCGAGCACCTCGGCCACACCGCCGATCGTCACGACATCGCGTCCTTCTACATAGCGCGCATGCTGGATCGTCTTCAGCGCCGCAAACCGGCGGCTAGGGTCCTCCAGGCCAGCGGCAGTGATGCCGAGTGTGGCGGCATGTGAGTCGAGCAGGGTGCCACGGACATTGAGGACATTGTGCCGGTAGGCCGGCGTGAACGATTGTCCGGTCAGGCGCTCGATGCGCTGGTCGTTCGCCCAGGCGTGCGCCGCAAAACCTTCATCCATCGGACGCGCGCCGGCGCCGGAAAACAGGCCGGTCGGCAGCAGCTCGACGCGCACGCCGGTGGCCGACAACCGGCCGAGCATCCGGGTGGCACCATAGCACCAGCCGCAGAGCGGATCGAAAAGATAGGTCACTTCTGAATTGTTCATAGTCGCTGCTACCCATGATCCGGCTGCCGGCTTGATCGAATGCCGTTGGCTGATATGTGGCAGGTGGGGGTCTTGCGATAAATGGCACCCAATAATACAAACTGTATGATCTGATCGTACAAATGGCAGCAGCTTGGCCGAACTTCTGAACCTCAATCGGCTCGCCTACTTCACCACGGTGATGGAAACCGGCTCGTTCACGGCCGCAGCCAACCGGCTTGGCGTCGCCAAGGCCGTGGTCAGCCATCAGATCGGCAAGCTCGAAGAGGAACTGGGCGCAACGCTGCTGCAGCGCACGACCCGGCGTGTCACGCCGACCGAAGAGGGGCGCCTCTTCTATGACCGCGCGATGATCATCCTGCGGGAAGCGGAGGCCGCCTATGGCGAAATCTCGCGCGGGACCGTCGAACCGAGCGGAACGCTGAGGCTGACGGCGCCGCTCGACTACGGCACCAAGATGGTGGCTCCGGTCATGGCGGCCTATCTCAGAACCTATCCGCAGATGCGCGTCGAGGCGATCTTCGACGACGCCGTCAGCAATCTGGTGGACGAGCAGATCGATCTCGGCATCCGCGTCGGCTGGCTCACCGATTCCTCGAACCAGGCGCGGCGGCTGGGGACGATCCGGCAAATCGTGGTGGCGAGCCCTGGCTTCGCGGCGAGCCTGCCGCCGGACCTGACGCCGCGCCAGGCAAGATCGCTGGCCTGGGTCGGCAACACCCAGTTGCGCGGCATCGGCCAATGGCTGTTTTCCAGGGATGGCGAAACGGTGCTGACCGAGCTCAATCCGGTCCTCATGTGCGACAAGAGCCCCGCCGCCCTTGCTTGCGTGCTCGTCGGCATCGGGCTGGGCGTCTTTCCGGACTACAGCGTCAGCGACGATATCGCCGAGGGGCGGCTGGTGCCGGTATTTGCCGACTGGAGCCTGCCGTCAGGCGGCATCCACGCAGTCTTTCCGCCGGCCCGGTTCCGGCCCGCCAAGGTGCGCACCTTCGTCGATCTGCTCGCGGCGGCCGAGAAGCGGCGATCGCGCGGTGTTGCCACGGCTTGAAGCCGATGGCGGTCAGCGGGCCTCTTGCAGGATCATCTCGGCTGCCTTCTCCGCGATCATGACGACCGGCGAGTTGGTGTTGCCCGAGACGATTGTCGGCATGATCGAGGCATCGACCACGCGCAGCCCGGCAAGCCCGTGAACACGCAGGCCGTCGTCGACCACCGCCATCGTATCCGAACCCATCTTGCAGGTGCCGACGGGGTGGAAGATCGTCGTGCCGATATCGCCGGCCTTGCGGATGAGCTCTTCATCGCTGTCATACTGCGTGCCGGGCAGCATCTCTTCCGGCGCAAAGCGCGCCACCGCCCGAGCCTTCATCAAACTGCGGACATGGCGCAACGACGCGACGGCCACGCTGCGGTCTCCCTCGGTGGAAAGATAGTTCGGCCGGATCCTCGCCGCCTCCCGCGCGTCGGACGAAGCCATGTGCACGCTGCCCCGGCTTTCCGGACGCAGATTGCAGACCGAGACGGTGACCGCGGGAAAGCGATGCAGCGGCTCGCCCAGACGGTCGGTGCTCAGCGGTTGCACATGATATTCCAGATCGGGCGTTGCGAGGCGCGGATCACTCCTGGCGAAGATGCCGAGCTGGCTTGGCGCCATCGACAGCGGCCCGCTGCGCTTGAGCGCGTACTCCAGCCCCATCGACGCACGGCTGACCAGATTGTGGTAACGCTGGTTGAGCGTGGCAGTGTTGGCGACCTTGAAGACGGTGCGGATCTGCAGATGGTCCTGCAGGTTTTCTCCGACGCCCGGCAAAGCATGACGAACATCCACGCCGATGCCCGAGAGCAGGTCGGGGCGACCCACCCCCGACAGTTCGAGCAGCTTGGGCGAGTTGATGGCGCCGGCCGCAAGGATCGTCTGTCCGGCGCGGACCTGATGCAGGCGGCCGCCTTGGCGGAAAACCAGTCCGGTGACGCGCCGGCCGTCGAATTCGAGCCGTTCGGTTTCCGCGCCGAGCACTACGCGCAGGTTCTTGCGCCCCGCTATACCGCGCAAAAACGCCTTCGATGTGTTCCAGCGGACGCCCTTCCTCTGGTTGACCTCGAAATAGCCCGAGCCTTCATTGGTGCCGGTGTTGAAGTCTTCGGTGCGCGGAATGCCGAGTTCCTCGGCCGCGTCTCGGAAGGCGTCGAGGATCGGCCATGAAAGCCGCTGCCGTTCGACCCGCCACTCGCCGCCGCTGCCGTGCATGGCGCTCTTGCCACCATGGAAGTCTTCCGACTTGAGGAAGTAAGGCAGGACATCGTCCCAGCCCCAGCCTGCATTGCCGGCCTGGCGCCAGCCATCATAGTCGGCAGCCTGGCCGCGCATGTAGATCATGCCGTTGATCGATGAACAGCCGCCAAGCACCTTGCCGCGCGGATAGTTGAGGCTGCGTCCGTTGAGACCGGCTTCCGGCTCGGTCTTCATCATCCAGTCGGTACGCGGGTTGCCCATGCAGAAGAGGTAGCCGATCGGGATATCGACCCAGTGATAGCGGTCGCTGCCGCCGGCCTCGAGCAGCAGCACCTTGTTGCGCGGATCGGCCGAGAGCCGGTTGGCGAGCACGCAGCCGGCGGAGCCGGCACCGACGATGACGTAGTCGTAACTGCCGAACGGAGACGGTGAAGCTTCGGTCACGTGCGCGCCTGCTGTCCGGCGATGCGCTCCCACATCGGGGTCATCGCCTGGTTGATCTCGCCATAGAGTCGATACCGCCGTGCGTATGCGTGAGCAACCGTCTCGTTGGGCACAAAATGTCGGGCGGCCGCTGTCATGGCGGCTGCACCGGCACTGTAGTCCGCGAAAATGCCGACGCCGGTGCCCGCCGCGATCGCCGCTCCCAGCGCGCCGGTTTCGCGGCTGCGCGCCACGGTGACGGGCACGCCGAGCACATCGGCGAAAATCTGCGGCCAGATGCTGCTGCGCGAGCCGCCACCGGACAGCACCACCTGGTCGAAATCGGCGCCCGCTTTGTGCAAGGTCTCGACATGGCGCTTATGCTCGAAGGCGACCCCCTCGAACAGCGCACGCAGCAGATGGGCTCGGCTGTGCCAGCCGGCGATGCCGTAGAAGCCGGCGCGCGCATGGCCATTCTGCTGCGAGCCATAAAGGAAGGGATGATAGATCGGGATGTCGCTGTTGGGATCGACGGACGCCACCAGTTCGCTGCACAATTCGAATGGCGACTTGCCGGCTTCGCCGCCATGTTCGAGGAATTCGCGAACGATCCATTCGAGATTGGCGGCCGAGGTGGCACTGGATTCGATCGCCAGATAGCGCTGGCGATCGAAAGTCGACAGCATGAAGATCGAAGGGTCGCGGATCGGCTTGTCGGTGATGACCTGGTTGATGCTCCAGGTTCCGGCGATGACAGAGGCGGCACCGGTTCTGGTCACGCCCGAACCGACCGCGCTGGCGACGACATCGAACAGCCCGGCGACGACCGGCGTGCCGGCGCGCAGTCCCGTCAGGGCCGCCACCTCCACGCTGACATGGCCGGCAATGTCGGCCGATTCCAGCACTGGCGGCAGCAGGTCCATGCAATCGCCGAGCCCATAGGCGGCAAGCAGGTCCGGCTCGTAGCGGCGGTCCTGCATCTGCAGCAGGCCGCAGCCCGACATATCTGAAGTATCGCTGCTGCGCGCACCTGTCAGGCGGTTGACGACGAAATCCTTGCACAAGAACACAGTTCCAATGCTGGCAAACAAAGCCGGCGAAAAGCGCTTGAGCCAGGCAAGCAGGGTCGGCGTCTGCGCCGCCCACGGCCGCTGCAGGCAGTGTGCGTAGGTGCGGTCGCCGACATTCTGTTCTGCCCATTCGGCAACGATGTCGACGGCGCGTGTGTCGAGCGACTGGATGCCGATCAATGGCGCGCCCGCACGATCGAGCGCGTAGAGCCCGTTGCCATGGCCGGCGCAGCCGATGGCGACGATCTCGCCGGCGTCGATACCGGCTTCAGCGATGCATTGACCAATGACCGAGACCGCATTGCGCCAGAGTTCGTCGAGGTCGCGTTCGACATGTCCGGGCTTTGGCATGGACGAGCGGCCGTCACGGGCGGCGAATGCCAGTTCGCGGCCCGACTGGTCGAAGAGGATGGCCTTGATGACGGTGTTGCCGGCATCGAGACCGAGGATATAGCTTGCCATTGGCGCCTCCCGAGGCCGCAGCCTATGCCTGGTTGTACAGATCCCAGGCTGCGCCGCCATCGGCATCTTCGTGAATGATTGCCATCAGCCCGCGCACGACAGCGCTCGGGTTGGCATGCTGGTAGATGTTGCGGCCATAGACCATGCCAAGCGCACCCTGTGCCATCAAGGCGGCCGACTTGTCGAACACGGCACGCAGATCCTCCTTGCCGCCGCCGCGCACCAGCACCGGGCAGCGCGCCGCCTCGACGACGCGGTGGAAGTCGTTGGGATCGGTGGTCGGGTCGGCCTTGACGATATCGGCACCCATCTCGCGGGCAAGCCGGGTCAAGGTGACGATCTTATCGGCGTCGCCGTCGACCATGTAGCCGCCATGCTCGGTGACCGGCAGCATGGCCAGCGGCTCGATCATCAGCGGCAGGCCGTATTTCTCGCAATCGGCGCGCACGCGGGCGATGTTCTGCACGCATTGCCGGAACAGGTCCGGCTCGTCGGGTAGCATGAACAGATTGACCACGACGCAAGCCGCATCCATCTCGATGGCGCCAAGCAAGGGCTCGGCTTCGTTCTGCAGCACCGCCCACATCGCCCGGTGGCGTATCCTGTTATAGGGATTGCCCATGTCGATGCGCATCACCAGCGCCGGCTTGTCCTTGCCAGGCACGGCCTGCAGCAGGTCAGCCTGGCCGTAGTTCATCTGGATGGCGTCGGGGCCGGCCTTGACCAGCTGGTTGACCACGCTGGCCATGTCTTCCAGCCCGGCAAGGAAACTCGGCTCGTTGCAGACGCCATGATCGATGGCGACGTCGAGGCAGCGGCCGCCGCCGAACAGCCGGTTCATACGGACTTTCTTGTTTACGCGCATAGGGCGCTCCTTTGATGTGTCTGGAGGTCGATGCCGTGCCGGTCGGCCAGCAACGCGAGGAAGGTCGAGCGCTCGGTGGCAGCCTCGCTGGCGCTCCAGTCCTTGTGCGCCGCCAGCATGTCGAGAACGGCGTTGACGAGGTCGAAGCTGAGACCGCCTGAAATGGCGATGGTGGTGCGGCGCAAGAACAGGTCGGCAAGGCACTCGACCTGCTCGCGCTCGATGATGCGCCCCATCTCGCTTGCCGAATAGTCCGACTGCGGCAGCATCTGTTCGCCCGCCGGGTGCGAAACGAAATCCCTGGCCGACGTGCCATAGCGCTGCAGAAGCGTTTGCGCGCGCTCGACCGTCAGGCCATGCTCGGCGGCGAATGATGCGCACCAGGCGTCCGGATCGGCCGGAAAATCACGGCCGCCACCGATGGCCATGTCCTGCGTTCCCTGGCTGCGCGCGAGGCCGAGCCGCTTCAGTGCCATATCGGCGGCCAGCGCTCCAAACGAACGGAAGGTGGTCCACTTGCCGCCGATCATGCACAGTGTCGCCGGCAGATGCCCGCTCGCTTCTACGAACTCGCAAAAATGATCGCGCGGTATGCGGCTGGTAAAACTGTCCTCGCTGGCGGGCAAGGGTCGCACGCCGGCGAAGCGGAACACGATCTGGTTTTCAGCTACTTTGATCGAGGGGAATACAAAGGCGAGCGACTGCAGGATGTAGCGCTGCTCGTCCTCCTCGCAACGGACCTTGTCCGGATCGTCGACCCGGATGTCGGTCGAGCCTATCAGCACCTTGCCGAGATAGGGAAACAGGATGCAGATGCGCCCGTCCTCGTTCTCGTAATAGACCATATGGCCGCCGAGCGCGTCGAACAGTTCTGCATTGTCGACGATGAGATGCGAGCCCTTGGTGCCGCCCATCATCGTCTGCGCCGCCGCCCCGATGGCCTTGTTGGTCAGGTCGATCCAGCCGCCAGTGGCGTTGATGACCAATTGCGCCCGTACCGGCAGTTGTTCGCCCGTCAGCGTGTCGGTAATGGCGAGGCTATCACCTGTCGACGATACCTGAGCGTAGTTCAAGGCGCGGGCGTTCGCCGCGCTCGCCGTGGCGTCCAGCAGCATCTCCAGGCCGAGGCGTTCGGGCCGGCTCACCCAGGCGTCGTAATAGGTCGCCGAATTGCGGATCGCCGGATTGATCGCCGGCCATTTTCTCAAGGTTTCGGCGCGGCCCCTGAACCTGTGCGTCGGCATCAAACGCCGTGCGGCGGTGAACAGGTCGTACATGGCAAGGCCGGTCTTGATGACCAGCGCACCACGCCGGCTCGGCCGCCGCGTCAGACCCAGGAAACGCACCGCACCGTTGGCAAGGCCGGAGAAAATGTCGAAGATCGGCACCGTCGTCGGCAACGGGGCCACATAGTGCGGGGCATTCCTCAGCAGCCGGTCACGTTCGAGCAGCGATTCGCGCACCAGTTTGAATTCGCCGTTTTCGAGGTAGCGCAGGCCGCCATGCACCATGCGTGAAAGGGCGGCACTGGCGCCGCTGCAATAGTCGCCCTTTTCCGCCAGCACGACATCGACGCCTTGCAGCGCCAGTTCGCGAAAGACGCTGATGCCGTTGATGCCGCCACCGATGACGAGCACGGCGATATCAGGCCGGTCGCGCAGACCGGCTAACGTATGGCTACGGTTCATCGGGGCTGTTGCCTTTTTTTCTCAGGCATCCATCGCAGTGAGATGCGCGGCTGCCGCGGCGTCGATTGCCGCAAGCTCGCCTGCCGCAAGCGTGATCTCCCCGGCCCGTGCATTGTCGAGCGCCTGTTCGGGATTGCGCGCGCCGCACAGGGCGAAGGTGATGCCCGGCTGGGCGAGCGTCCAGGCGATGACGATCTGCGCCGTCGACGCCTGGTGGCTCTCGGCGATAGGGGCGATGGCCTCTTTCAGCTTTGCCACCTTCTGCCGGTTGGCCGTGGAAAAGCGCGGGTTGTCCTTGCGCTGGTCGTCGCCGCCGAATGTGCGGCCGGGTTCGACCGTGCCGGTGAGCAGGCCCAGCGCCAGCGACGAATAGCTGAGGGTGGCGATGTCGTGCGCGCGAGCAATCGGCAGCAGGCTGCTCTCGATGTCGCGGTCGATCATCGAATAGCGCTCCTGGATCGCATCGAGCTGGCCGGCATCGATATAATGGCCGAGATCCTCGGCGCTGATATTGCTGGCGCCGATGGCGCGGATCTTGCCGGCTGCCTTGAGCTTTTCCAATGCCGCCATCGTCTCGGCGATCGGCGTCGTCGGGTCCTGCCAATGGGTGATGTAGAGGTCGATATGATCGGTGCCGAGACGCCGCAGGCTCTGCTCGACCTCATAGGCGATGCCGTCGGCGCCGAGATAGCGATGCACTGGCTTGTCGTCCTGGTCGAAGAAATGCCCGCCCTTGCCCGAATGCCAGTTCAGCCCGCATTTGGTCGCGATCACCACCTTGTCGCGCTTGCCCTTGATGGCGGTGCCGACGATCGCCTCGCTGCGGCCAAGACCGTAGGCCGGCGCTGTGTCGATCAGGCTGAGGCCGGCATCGATCGAGGCTTCGATCGCCCGCACCGACTCCTTTTCGTCGGTGCCGCCCCACATCCATCCGCCAATCGCCCAGGTGCCCAGGCCCACGGCCGACGCCGATATGCCGGACTTGCCGATCTGCCGCTGGATCTGTCGAGAATTCATGCTGCCTCCTGTTCGGCCAGCTCGAGGATCTGGAGCCCCGTGGCCTCGTCCGTGACGATGGTGTCGAGATGATTTCCGCGCATTGCGGCGAGGATCGGCGCGACCTTGCTGGCGCCACTTGCAATGCCGATGGAGCGCGGGATGGTCGCGAACTCGTCAAGCGTCAACGAGACCAGCGAACGGTTGAGCGAGTAGTTGCAGAGCTTGCCCCGGCGATCGATGAGATGGGCGAGCAGCTCGCCTGTTGCCCCGGACTTCTCGATCGCCTGGCGATCGGCATTCGAGGACGGATGCAAATCGTAGTAACTGGAATCGTCGGTCAGGATGGAGCCGACACCCACCACCGCGACATCGGCCTCGCGCGCCTTGCGAAACACGTCGGCGACGGAGCTGATGCCCATCAGCATCTCGCGCTGCGGCGCGGTATCGGCAAACAACGGCGCATGGATCTGGTAGGCGCGGCCGCCGAGCTTGTCGGCCATCAGCGAGGCGACGTGGTTGACATCGGTGTAGTGCTTGCCCTGCACCAGCCCGGTGGCGGGAATGACTTCGACGTCGTAGCGGCGCCCCGGCTTGAGACCGGCGACCAGCGCGCTGACGCCCTTGCCGCCGGTGATCGAAATCGTGTCACCGTCCTTGATGGTGTCGAGCAGCAGCCCGGCCGCCGCCTCGCCGACCCGCTGCAGGGCGGTGTGTGGGTTGTCGGAGACCGACGGCACCACCATCGCCCGTTCGATGCCGCCCAGCGCCACCAACCGCGCTTCCAGCTCGACCAGATGGTCGATCGGCGACTTGATCTTGATCTCGACGAGACCGAGCTGGTGGCCGCGCTTGATCAGCCGGTTGACGGTCGCATGCGAGATGCCGAGTTCCCCGGCGATCTCGGCCTGGGTCTTGCCTTCGACATAATGCAGGACAAGCGCCTGGTGCATCTGACGAACAGCGGCGATGTCGTCGCGGGTGTTGGGAGGGGCCATGGTCTTGCTTCGCCGCCTTTGAGGTTCAGGACTTCTTGCGGTGCAGGAAGTGATCGATCGACACCGCTGCCAGCAGGATGCATCCCTTGATCATGTCCTGCCAATAGACCGAGACATCGAGCAGGATAAGCGAGCTCGTCACCACCGACAGCAGAGCCATGCCGAGGATCGCCCCGAAGATGGTGCCCGAGCCGCCATTCAGCGAGGCGCCGCCGATGACGGCCGCGGCGATGATGTTGAGCTCCATGCCGGCGCCGAAGGTCGGCGTCGCCGCGCCGAAGCGCGCCATGTAGATGACGCCGGCCACTCCGGCGAGGGTCGAGCACAGCACCGTGACCCAGAACTTCACCTGATTGGTCCTGATGCCGGAGAACTGCGCGGCCTTCTCGTTGGAGCCGGTGTAGAAAACCTTGCGGAAGGCCGTGGCGCGACGCAGCAGGAAGTCGAAGATCGCCACCACGACGATGAAGATCAGGATGACATAGGGGATGTTGTTGAAACTGCCCTGGCCGATGGCCTTGAAGGCCGGCGGCAAGGTGAACAGCGACAGCGGCGTGCCCTTGGTGACCACCAGGCACATGCCGCGCACGATGACCATGGCGGCCAGCGACGTGATGAAATGATTGAGCCCTATCACGGTCACGAAGAAGCCCATGGCCGCGCCGATCAGCGCGCTGACGCCGATGCCGATCAGGCTTGCCGTCCAGGGATCGAGCCCGGCGAGGAACAGCGCACCCGAGACCACCATCGAGAAACACACGACCGAGCCGACGGAAAGGTCGATGCCGCCGACGATGAGCAGGACGGTCATGCCGACGACGACGATGCCTTCGATGGAGAAGCTCATCAGCATGGCGCGGAAATTGCCCCATGTCAGGAAGTGCGGCGAGGCGAAGCTCATGGCGATGCACAGCGCCAGGATGATGACGATCAGCCCGGCCTCGCGCATCGAGGCGAGGTGAGCGAAGTTGATGCGCCGCCCGGCGGACTTGATCTCGGCGTGCACCAGCGCTTCTCCTGATTCCCTAGGCGACATTCTGGGCCTGCCTTTGAATTGAACTGTCCTGGACGCCCGAGGCGAGCATGATGATGGCTTCCTCGCCGAGCTCGCTGGCGGCGAGTTCGCCGGCGATCCTGCCTTCGCGCACCACAAGAACGCGGTCGCACAAGCCAATCAGCTCCGGCAGTTCGGACGAGATGATGATGACGCCGACACCGCTGCCGGCTAGCTGGCGCAGCAGCCGGTGAATCTCGACCTTGGCGCCGACATCGATCCCGCGCGTCGGCTCGTCCATGATGATGACCTTGGGACTGACGGACAGCTGCTTGGCGATGGCAACCTTCTGCTGGTTGCCACCGCTCAGCGTCGACACAGTGGCCTCGATGCCGGCCATGCGCACGCCGAGCCTGCCGGTCAGCTCCCGCGCCTGACGATCCTCGGCCTTGCGGTCGAGCAGGCCGAGGCGCCCGGTGAGCCGGCCGAGGTCGAGCGCCGATATGTTCGCCGCGATCGGCAGATCGAGGAACACGCCGGAGCCTTTGCGATCCTCAGAGAGATAGACCAGCCCCGCCTTGACCGCATCGCCATAACTGCGCAGCCGCAGCTGCTTTCCGTCGAGCGCGACGGTTCCAGAGATCATTGGCCTGAGGCCGCAGACCGTCTGTGCGATCTCGCTGCGGCCGGCGCCGATCAGGCCGCCTATGCCCAGAATTTCGCCAGCGCGAAGCTGCAGATCGACGTCGGCGAAGCGGCGCCCATCGGAAAGCCCCTCGACCGACAGGAGAAGGCGCCCAGGCTCTTGCGGCGCCAGCTTGTCGGGATAGAGCTGGGTGATTTCGCGGCCCACCATTTTGCGCACGACATCGTCGGGTGAAACGGCGGCTATCGCATCGGTCGCCACGTAGCGGCCGTCGCGGAAGACGGTGACGCGGTCGCAGAGCGAGAAGATCTCGGCCATGCGGTGGCTGATATAGACCACCGAAATGCCACGTTCCCTAAGCCCGCGCACGATCGAGAACAGGCGTTGCGCTTCGCTTTCGGTGAGTGCGGCGGTCGGCTCGTCGAGCATCAGCACCTTGCAGTCGAGCGTCAGCGCCTTGGCGATCTCGACGAGCTGCTGGTTGGAAATGGAGAGGTCGGCGACCCTGGTGCGCACCGGAATGGGCGCGAGCAGGTCCATGACCTTCTGGGCGTCAGCGTAGAGCTTCTGGAAATTCATCAGCGGTGCGCGCCGGCTGTTGATCGCGGCCATGTAGATGTTTTCGGCAACGGTGGCGTCCTGGCACAGCGCGATCTCCTGGTGGACAAGCGCGATGCCGAGACGTTGGGCGGCCGCGGGCGAGTGGATCGAAACACGCTCGCCATCGATCAGGATGTCGCCCTCGTCGGGCTGCAATACACCGGCGATCATGTTCATCAGCGTCGACTTGCCGGCGCCGTTCTCGCCGCACAGCGCATGGATTTCGCCGCGCCGCAGCTCGAACCGCACGTCGTTCAGTGCCTTGACCGGGCCGAACGCCTTGGACAGACCGCGGATTTCAAGAATGGGCGACTGGGTCACGCCATGCTCCTGCGATGCTTGCGGGGGAGGAAGGAGGCCGAAGCCTCCTTCCCGGTTGGTCCGGCCTTGTGGAGGCCGGGGCGGCGATCGAGACTATTCCTCGATGCCCTTGGTGCCGCGACGCTTGAGGTACTTGTCCCAGTAGAAGTCGTCCGCATTGTCCTTGGAGACGATGGAGAAGCCATTGTCGACGAAGGGCACGCTCATCGGGTTGAAACCCGAACGCTTGGCGTCGTTCATCGGATCGATCAGGCCGGGATGCTTGGCCATCCACAACAGCATGAAGCCCATATAGCCCTGCATGCCCTGGTTGGGATTGACCGAGCCGAAGATCTCGCCGGCCTTGATCATGTCGAGGATCTTGGCGTTGACGTCGGCGAGCATGACGCGGATCTTGCCGCCGCCTTCCTTGGCGGCCTGGGCAGCACCGATGGCCGAGTTGGCCTCCGGCATGAACACGGCGCCGAGGTCCGGATGCGCCTGGGCCAGGCTCAAAACCGCCTGATAGGCCTTGGTCGGATCCTGGTTCGAAGCGGCGCGGCCGACGAGCTTCATGTCGGGCCATTTGGCTTCCATGCGGGCAACGAAGGCGTTGACGCGCTTGTCGTGGTTGTCCTGGCCGGGATTCTCCAGCACCGCATATTCGCCCTTGCCATCCATCGCCTTGGCAACGGCGTCGGCGGCATAGGTGCCTTCGGCATTGTTGTCGGAGGTGATGTAGGAGACGCGCTTGGAATTCGGCGAGTCGGCGGCGAAGGTCACCACCGCGGTGCCCTGCTCGATGGCGCGGTTGATCGGCTCGATGAACGGATCGGAGTTCATCGGGTGTACCAGTATGCCGGCCGGCTTCTGCGCCAGTGCCTGGTCGAAGGTCGCGATCTGCTTGTTGACGTCGTATTCCGGCGTACCCGTATAGGCGGTCTCGCAGCCGAACTGCTGGCCGGCCTGCTTGAACATTTCATAGACCGGGAACCAGTATTCGACGCCCGAGACCATCACGTTCATGACGTATTTTTCACCCGGCTCGCATTTGAACGGGTTAGGGGTTTCGGCGCGTACCTGCATCGACCCGAAGCAGGTCGATGCAGCCGCCGCGATTGCGAGCGTGCTCAGAAATTTGCGCAAGTTTCCTCCCTTGGCCGAAGCCATCCTCAATGACCGTTGCAGGCACTCAGTGAGCGCTGCCGTATGGATTTGATGATGCCGACCTTCCTCCGAAAGCCGACGATCGGAACATTACAGCCCGGGCGCGCATTGTCAATATAATTCACATAGTGAAATATATTTCATAGCCTACTTCAAGGGGATTCCTACGCTCCGGTCGACGAGGCTGGGCGCGGCCGCCAAGATGCCGTACGGGCTGGGCAAGGCCTTACCGGCCTTTGGCCGCGAAACCGGAGAGGGTGGTGGAATATCCGCACGGGGGCTCGCATGGTACCCTCCCGCCGGCCGCGTCTTTATCGCCTGAAGCCCCCGATCCTGTCTTTGATAGATCTGTTCCGGGCGCAGCGTGACGCTCTCCATATGTCCGCTTGGCCAGAAAGTCGGCTGCAGCTTCGGCTTCGCTTTCGGGGGCCTGAGCCTGGGCAGATCGATGGCCACCCCAGCCGCATATCAAAACGGCGCGCGGGCATTTGTGGCTGGCGGGCTGTTTTTGAAGTTTGGTTTTGGGGAGAGGATTTGTTTTCTGTCTGGCGGCTTGGCTTGGCTGGTTGCGGGCGCCTGATGACAGGCCGGCAGCACAGCACGGCATAAAACAAAAGAGCCCGCACGATGGCGGGCTTTTTGAATTTGGTTGCGGGGACAGGATTTGAACCTGTGACCTTCAGGTTATGAGCCTGACGAGCTACCGGGCTGCTCCACCCCGCGTCAATTTTTGTGTAAGCCGAGGCCTACAAATAGGTATATGGCTGACCAAATGAAAGGGCCGCTTACGCGGCCCGTGATCCCTTGGCGGGCCATTTCATAAAGAGAAGATTTCTCTCCATCCGATTTGGATGTGAGATCAACGTGCGTTTGGCAGACCTGGCAGCGACCTACTCTCCCGCGTCTTGAGACGAAGTACCATCAGCGCTGGAGCGTTTCACGGCCGAGTTCGGAATGGGATCGGGTGCAGCCGCTCCGCCATAACCACCAGGTCGGCAAAACGCACGTTGTTCGAGAAGCTTTTGAGCGAAGGGCACAAAGAGACATCGGCAGCGGAGCTGTCGGGTGCCTCTCGGGGCTGTTCGCTGGTCTTTGTGTGCCTTTACGGTTCTTGGTCTGGCGCCTTTCGAAGCGAAGCTTCGCAAGGTCGACCGTCGGCGCTGATGCGCCGCACCCACGTAGCGCCGCCCGCAGGGCGGAACAAGCGTGAGTGAGAACAGACCATCTGACTTTGTCAGATGGGCATAAGGAATGAGAACGATCAAGCCGATCGAACTATTAGTACCGGTAAGCTTCAAGCGTTGCCGCTCTTCCACACCCGGCCTATCAACGTGGTCGTCTTCCACGGTTCTCAGGGAATACTCGTTTTAAGGTGGGTTTCCCGCTTAGATGCCTTCAGCGGTTATCCCGTCCGGATATAGCTACCCTGCTATGCGGCTGGCGCCACAACAGGTCCACCAGAGATCCGTCCATCCCGGTCCTCTCGTACTAGGGACAGATCCTTTCAATATTCCTACACCCACGGCAGATAGGGACCGAACTGTCTCACGACGTTCTGAACCCAACTCACGTACCGCTTTAAATGGCGAACAGCCATACCCTTGGGACCTGCTCCAGCCCCAGGATGCGATGAGTCGACATCGAGGTGCCAAACAACCCCGTCGATATGGACTCTTGGGGGTCATCAGCCTGTTATCCCCGGCGTACCTTTTATCCGTTGAGCGATGGCCCTTCCACGCGGGACCACCGGATCACTATGACCGACTTTCGTCTCTGCTCGACTTGTCAGTCTCGCAGTCAGGCAGGCTTATGCCATTGCACTCAGCGAACGATTTCCGACCGTTCTGAGCCCACCATCGCGCGCCTCCGTTACTCTTTAGGAGGCGACCGCCCCAGTCAAACTACCCACCATACATTGTCCCGGACCCGGATAACGGGCCGCGGTTAGACATCCATAGTAATAAGGGTGGTATTTCAAGGGTGGCTCCACCTGAGCTGGCGCCCAGGCTTCAAAGCCTACCACCTATCCTACACATGCCACTACGAATGCCAATGTAAAGCTATAGTAAAGGTGCACGGGGTCTTTCCGTCTAACCGCAGGAACCCCGCATCTTCACGGGGAATTCAATTTCACTGAGTCTATGCTGGAGACAGCGGGGAAGTCGTTACGCCATTCGTGCAGGTCGGAACTTACCCGACAAGGAATTTCGCTACCTTAGGACCGTTATAGTTACGGCCGCCGTTTACTGGGGCTTCGATTCAGAGCTTGCACCCCTCCTCTTAACCTTCCAGCACCGGGCAGGCGTCAGACCCTATACGTCGTCTTGCGACTTCGCAGAGCCCTGTGTTTTTGATAAACAGTCGCTACCCCCTGGTCTGTGCCACCCTCCTCTACTTGCGTAGAAAAGGGTCACGCTTCTTCCGAAGTTACGCGTGCAATTTGCCGAGTTCCTTCAGCATAGTTCTCTCAAGCGCCTTGGTATACTCTACCAGACCACCAGTGTCGGTTTCGGGTACGGTTTATAAGGAGGAGCTATTTCCTGGAACCACGCAGCAGCCCGTTCAATCCGATAAGATTGGACTACCTCAATGATCCGTCACTACCTCCAAGCCCACGAATATTAACGTGGTTCCCATCGACTACGCGTTTCCGCCTCGTCTTAGGGGCCGGCTAACCCTGCTCAGATTAGCTTTAAGCAGGAACCCTTGGTCTTTCGGCGGGGGAGTCTCTCACTCCCCTTACGTTACTCATGTCAGCATTCGCACTTCTGATACCTCCACCACCCCTCACGGGTATGGCTTCATCAGCTTACAGAACGCTCCGCTACCGCTTGGCCCTTGCGGACCAAACCCTAAGCTTCGGTGTATGGCTTTAGCCCCGTTACATTTTCGGCGCAAAGACCCTTATTTAGACCAGTGAGCTGTTACGCTTTCTTTAAATGATGGCTGCTTCTAAGCCAACATCCTGGTTGTTTTGGGATCCTCACATCCTTTCCCACTTAGCCATAACTTGGGGACCTTAGCTGTAGGTCAGGGTTGTTTCCCTTTTCACGACGGACGTTAGCACCCGCCGTGTGTCTGCCGACTAGTACTCCCAGGTATTCGGAGTTTGGTTAGGTTTGGTAATCCGGTGAGGACCCCTAGCCCATCCAGTGCTCTACCCCCTGGGGTATTCGGTCGACGCTCTACCTAAATAGATTTCGCGGAGAACCAGCTATTTCCGAGTTTGATTGGCCTTTCACCCCTAGCCACAAGTCATCCCGAACTATTGCAACAGTTATGGGTTCGGTCCTCCAGTAAGTGTTACCTTACCTTCAACCTGCTCATGGCTAGATCACTCGGTTTCGGGTCTAATGCGACGAACTGAACGCCCTGTTCAGACTCGCTTTCGCTGCGCCTACACCTAGCGGTTTAAGCTTGCTCGTCACACTAAGTCGCTGACCCATTATACAAAAGGTACGTGGTCACCCAGGACGAACCTTGGGCTTCCACTGTTTGTAGGCAATCGGTTTCAGG
>NC_014923.1:1690000-1692500 GCF_000185905.1 Mesorhizobium ciceri biovar biserrulae WSM1271 | reverse complement strand
TTTGGTTGCGGGGACAGGATTTGAACCTGTGACCTTCAGGTTATGAGCCTGACGAGCTACCGGGCTGCTCCACCCCGCGTCAATTTTTGTGTAAGCCGAGGCCTACAAATAGGTATATGGCTGACCAAATGAAAGGGCCGCTTACGCGGCCCGTGATCCCTTGGCGGGCCATTTCATAAAGAGAAGATTTCTCTCCATCCGATTTGGATGTGAGATCAACGTGCGTTTGGCAGACCTGGCAGCGACCTACTCTCCCGCGTCTTGAGACGAAGTACCATCAGCGCTGGAGCGTTTCACGGCCGAGTTCGGAATGGGATCGGGTGCAGCCGCTCCGCCATAACCACCAGGTCGGCAAAACGCACGTTGTTCGAGAAGCTTTTGAGCGAAGGGCACAAAGAGACATCGGCAGCGGAGCTGTCGGGTGCCTCTCGGGGCTGTTCGCTGGTCTTTGTGTGCCTTTACGGTTCTTGGTCTGGCGCCTTTCGAAGCGAAGCTTCGCAAGGTCGACCGTCGGCGCTGATGCGCCGCACCCACGTAGCGCCGCCCGCAGGGCGGAACAAGCGTGAGTGAGAACAGACCATCTGACTTTGTCAGATGGGCATAAGGAATGAGAACGATCAAGCCGATCGAACTATTAGTACCGGTAAGCTTCAAGCGTTGCCGCTCTTCCACACCCGGCCTATCAACGTGGTCGTCTTCCACGGTTCTCAGGGAATACTCGTTTTAAGGTGGGTTTCCCGCTTAGATGCCTTCAGCGGTTATCCCGTCCGGATATAGCTACCCTGCTATGCGGCTGGCGCCACAACAGGTCCACCAGAGATCCGTCCATCCCGGTCCTCTCGTACTAGGGACAGATCCTTTCAATATTCCTACACCCACGGCAGATAGGGACCGAACTGTCTCACGACGTTCTGAACCCAACTCACGTACCGCTTTAAATGGCGAACAGCCATACCCTTGGGACCTGCTCCAGCCCCAGGATGCGATGAGTCGACATCGAGGTGCCAAACAACCCCGTCGATATGGACTCTTGGGGGTCATCAGCCTGTTATCCCCGGCGTACCTTTTTATCCGTTGAGCGATGGCCCTTCCACGCGGGACCACCGGATCACTATGACCGACTTTCGTCTCTGCTCGACTTGTCAGTCTCGCAGTCAGGCAGGCTTATGCCATTGCACTCAGCGAACGATTTCCGACCGTTCTGAGCCCACCATCGCGCGCCTCCGTTACTCTTTAGGAGGCGACCGCCCCAGTCAAACTACCCACCATACATTGTCCCGGACCCGGATAACGGGCCGCGGTTAGACATCCATAGTAATAAGGGTGGTATTTCAAGGGTGGCTCCACCTGAGCTGGCGCCCAGGCTTCAAAGCCTACCACCTATCCTACACATGCCACTACGAATGCCAATGTAAAGCTATAGTAAAGGTGCACGGGGTCTTTCCGTCTAACCGCAGGAACCCCGCATCTTCACGGGGAATTCAATTTCACTGAGTCTATGCTGGAGACAGCGGGGAAGTCGTTACGCCATTCGTGCAGGTCGGAACTTACCCGACAAGGAATTTCGCTACCTTAGGACCGTTATAGTTACGGCCGCCGTTTGCTGGGGCTTCGATTCAGAGCTTGCACCCCTCCTCTTAACCTTCCAGCACCGGGCAGGCGTCAGACCCTATACGTCGTCTTGCGACTTCGCAGAGCCCTGTGTTTTTGATAAACAGTCGCTACCCCCTGGTCTGTGCCACCCTCCTCTACTTGCGTAGAAAAGGGTCACGCTTCTTCCGAAGTTACGCGTGCAATTTGCCGAGTTCCTTCAGCATAGTTCTCTCAAGCGCCTTGGTATACTCTACCAGACCACCAGTGTCGGTTTCGGGTACGGTTTATAAGGAGGAGCTATTTCCTGGAACCACGCAGCAGCCCGTTCAATCCGATAAGATTGGACTACCTCAATGATCCGTCACTACCTCCAAGCCCACGAATATTAACGTGGTTCCCATCGACTACGCGTTTCCGCCTCGTCTTAGGGGCCGGCTAACCCTGCTCAGATTAGCTTTAAGCAGGAACCCTTGGTCTTTCGGCGGGGGAGTCTCTCACTCCCCTTACGTTACTCATGTCAGCATTCGCACTTCTGATACCTCCACCACCCCTCACGGGTATGGCTTCATCAGCTTACAGAACGCTCCGCTACCGCTTGGCCCTTGCGGACCAAACCCTAAGCTTCGGTGTATGGCTTTAGCCCCGTTACATTTTCGGCGCAAAGACCCTTATTTAGACCAGTGAGCTGTTACGCTTTCTTTAAATGATGGCTGCTTCTAAGCCAACATCCTGGTTGTTTTGGGATCCTCACATCCTTTCCCACTTAGCCATAACTTGGGGACCTTAGCTGTAGGTCAGGGTTGTTTCCCTTTTCACGACGGACGTTAGCACCCGCCGTGTGTCTGCCGACTAGTACTCCCAGGTATTCGGAGTTTGGTTAGGTTTGGTAATCCGGTGAGGACCCCTA
>NC_014923.1:0-1685000 GCF_000185905.1 Mesorhizobium ciceri biovar biserrulae WSM1271 | reverse complement strand
ACCGGAATGGCCGAAGCCATAGCCAAGTTGCTCAATGCGACGGCGCTCAAGGCTGGAACCGTGCTACGCGTCGGCCTCGAGGTTCACGGCGATGCCGCCAAGGTCGTGCGCACCAGCGTCTACGACCGGACCCAGCACATCGTCACCATCGCGCTCAACGATCGCGGCCAGTATGTGCCGGCGCAGGAACCGGATCCGAACCCCGAATTGCTGACGGCCTTCGATGATTCGTCGGCGCCGGTGGTGGTGCGCGGCAACCTGCCCAACGTCTATGACGGCATCTACCGCGCCGCCTACTCCTACGGCATGTCCAAGGCGATGACGCAGCGGTTGATCAAGCTGCTGGCGTCCGACGTCGACTTCCAGTCTCGCCTCAGCCCCGCCGACCGCATCGAAGTCCTGTTCTCGCAGCCCGACGGCGACGATCAGACCTCGGACAGCTCCGAGCTTCTCTACGTCTCGGCGACGTTCGGCGGCCAGACCCGCAACTTCTACCGCTTCCAGATGCAGGACGGCGGCACCGACTATTTCGATGAGGACGGTTCGAGTGCCGAGCAGTTCCTGTTGCGCAATCCCCTGCCCGCCGGGAAATTCCGCTCCGGGTTCGGCGCCCGCAGGCATCCGATCCTCGGCTATGTCCGCATGCACACCGGCGTCGACTGGGCAGCCCCCATCGGCACGCCGATCATCGCCGCCGGCAACGGCACGGTCGAGAAGGTCGGCTGGGCCGGCGGTTACGGCAAGCAGATCATCATCCGCCACGCCAATGGCTACGAAACCTCATACAATCACCAGAGCGCCTTTGCCAAAGGCATCGAACCGGGCGTGCACGTCCGCCAGGGCCAGACCATCGGCTTCCTCGGCCAGACCGGCCTCGCCACCGGCCCGCATCTTCACTACGAGCTGATCGTCAACGGCACCAAGGTCGATCCGATGCGTGTCCGCCTGCCGGTCGGCAAGGTGCTGAAGGGCGATGACCTCGTCGCCTTCAAGCGCGAACGCGAACGCATCGACGAACTGTTGAAGCAGGAAGACAGCGATTCGCTGAAGGTTGCGAGCGCCAAGATCGACGGTTGATCGGCTTCAGCCTGGCGTATCTTCGGCCCGTCGCGGCCATGGCAATCGATCACCGGGAATGGTCGTCCAGGCGATGACAGCCGCAAGCAGGCAAAGCAGCGCGGTCACCGAAGAAACCGCGGCAAACGCGGCGTCGCTGGCGGCGAGCCTTGTCGCATCGATGGCCGGGGCAAGCCCGGCTGGCGCCGGTTCACCAAATCCCGGGATGCCGGACGTTGCGCTCGCGTCCAGTGCATTCGCGTAGACCCACGCGGCAAGCGAGCCCATCGCCGCCACCGCGATCAGACCGCCGATGCGTGAGACGGCATTGTTGATGCCGGAGGCCGCCCCCGTGTCCTTGTCCTCCACCGCCGTCATGATCGCGGTCGACAAGGGCGACACGACCAGAGCCATGCCGAGCCCCATCAGCCCCATCAGCGGCAATGTTCCCGTCCAGAAATTGTGGATGCCGGCGTAGGTGAGCAAGGCCAGCCCGGCAAACGCAAAAGCCACGACCAGGCTGCCGCAGGCGATCGGAAAACGCGGTCCGATCCGGTCCGACAGCTTGCCGACAGGTCCCGACAAAAGCGCGATCGATGCCGACAAGGGCAGGAAGATGAAGCCGACCTCGGCCGTGCTCAGCCCCCAGCCGGCGATCAGCAGCATTGGCAGATAGAAAAGGTTGGCCGACAGCGCAAAATAGAGGAAGAACGTCGCCACATTGGCGCCGGCGAAAGCACCGACGCGAAACAGGCCGAGGTCGATCATCGGCTCGCGCTGACGAAGCTCGAAGACGATGAAGACAGCCAGCAATACGACGCCGGCGGCAATGCTCGGCCCTGCCATGAGGCCCTCGCCGCTGGCGCTCATCGAGGTCAGCCCATAGGCAAGCGCACCGAAAGCCAATGTCGCGAGCGCTGCACCGCCGAGATCCAGGCTGCGTTTCTCCGTCGGCGCATCGGCCGGAACCTTGGCCAGCAGAAGCCAGATCGAAATCAAGCCCAGCGGCAGGTTGATGGCGAAGATCGCCCGCCAGATGCCGTCACCGAAGGCCGACAGCACGAAGCCGCCGAACACCGGGCCAAGTGCCGTGGTCAGCGCCGAAGCCGCCGCCCAGATGCCGATCGCACGGCCGCGTTCTTTCTTCGGGTAGGCCTTGGCGATGATGGCGAGGCTGCCAGGCACCATGATTGCCGCACCGATGCCCTGCAACGCGCGAAATGCGATCAGCACAATTGCATTCGGCGCCAGCGCACAGGCAAGCGAAGCGAGGATGAACAGCGCGATGCCGGCCACGAAGGCGCGGCGCAGACCGAATCGGTCGCCGGCAGCGCCCCCGGCCAGGATCAGCGCCGAGAGCGTCAACGCATAGGCATTGGAAATCCACTGCGCCTCGGCAAGGCTTGCGCCGAGATTGACGCGGATCGCTGGTGTAGCGATGGCCAGGATGGAGCCGTCTATGAAGCCAAGCGCCGAGGCCAGAATTGCCGCAACCAGCACAAATCGTCGCCGCGACTGCGGACAAAACGTTCCATTCGTGACCGGATTGGTCAGCGGGACGGCGGCAGCTTCACTTGGTGAATGCATGAAACCTTGCTTAAACCCCCAGCGCACCGGCAACAACCAGCCAGTGGCTTGCTGTCGCTGAAACCAGCCGTTTGGCCAGGGTCGCACCCTGTCAGGTGCAAATGGCGGCAACCATGCTAGGTTTCCGGAAGGTGCCGATGGGGAAACATCGATGAAGCGGCCACTTGAAGCATCGGCTGAGGGACGCGGCCGTATCGTCGGGATCACCGACGGCGTATTCGCCATAGCGCTCACCCTGATCGTTCTCGAAATCAGGGTGCCGGCGCACGAGGCGATCCATTCCGAACGCGAGCTGCTCGCCGCGATCGCCGACCTGGCGCCGCGTTTCCTGACCTACGCCTTGAGCTTCCTGACGCTGACCATCTTCTGGTTTGGCCAGCAGGCGCAGCATGGTCTGATCGCCAAATCCGATCGACGGCTTGCCACGCTGAACCTTTGCTTTCTCGCCTTCATCGCCTTGCTGCCCTTCTCGACCGACCTTCTGGCCGACTTCCTCGAGTTCAGAACCGCGGTGCTGGTCTACTGGCTCAATCTGCTGGCGCTCGGCGTCACGCTGTTCGCGAGCTGGCGTTATGCGGAGAAAAGCGGCTTCGTAGCAGAGGATATCGATGCGGAAACCAAACGCACGGTCTATCTGCGCATCATCAAGGCACAGGTCCTGTGGGCGGTCGGCGCCGCACTCTCGCTTGTCAGTCCCTTGCTCGGCGTCGGCTTCATCCTGATCGTGCAGTTGGTCTATGCCGCCGCGCTTCGCGGTTCACTGCTGCGCAAGGTTATCGGCTGAGGGCCCGCCGACAAACTCCACCGTCACGCCCGGCGAAACCAATTTGGCCAGCTCCCGCGCATCCCAGTTGGTCAGGCGTACGCAGCCATGGCTCTCGGTCTTGCCGATCTTCGACGGATCGGGCGTGCCGTGGATGCCGTAGGTCGGCTTATCCAGGGCGATCCAGACCGAACCGACGGGACCGTTCGGGCCCGGCGGAATGGTCAGGACCTTGTCGTTTTGACCCTGCTTGAAATTGATGCTGGGATTGTAGGTGTAGTTCGGATCGAGCGCCACGCGCGACACCGTGTGTATGCCGGACGGTGACGGCGTATCCGACGAGCCGATGGTTGCGGGATAGGCGGCGACCAGTTTGCCGCCGGCGTCATAGGCGAAAACCTCTTTCTTGTCCTTGTCGGCGACGATACGCGCCACCGGCGTCGAAACCAGCCTGCCGAAATTGGCGACCTTGATGATCGTGCCGGGACGATTGAAATCGACCTCCGGGTTGAGCGCCTTGAGATAATTCTCGTCCATGTGAAAGCGCTCCGCGAGCGCCTCGGTCACCGACGTATAACCCATGCGGTCGAGTTGCGCCTTCTGGCTGTAGTCTTCCGGGATCGACGCGACATAGGGACCGGCCGCGTCCTCCGCTGTGATCGTGTAGTTGGCGAAGGCATCGCCGCCGGATTGCGCAAGTGCCGCCTGGATGGCGACCGCGTCGGTCGATCGCAGATTGGCGCCGGTGATCTGGTTGTAGGCGGCGAGCGCCTTGTCGACATTCGAACCGAAACGCCCGTCGATGACGCCAGGCGAAGCGCCACCCCGGTCTAGCAGCACCTGAAGGGCGGCGACATCCTGGCGCGCTCCCAGCGAAAGTGCCGGGGCAACGGTGGTCTTGTCGCCGGCCTTTGGCGGCAGAGCCGCCTGATCGGCGGGTGTCGTCGGCTGGGCAGGGTCTATCGCGGCCTCGTTCAGCGGCTGGCGCTTGATTGTACCCGGCTTAGCCGGCTGCGGCGCGTCGGGATAATTGTCGTCGTAATTGCCATCGTCCTGCGGCGCCGGCGGGTAGGCTTCGGCGGAATTGTCCCCATAGGGATCGTACTCATCCGCCGGCGGCGGGATAACGCGGCCTTCCTCTTCCAACTGCTTGCGCCGGAACCGCGCCATGTCTTCCGGATCGTCGAGATAGTAGCGGTCGTCGCCTTCGGGGGCGCGGCCCAGTTCGCGCAGTCGTGTCTCGCGGCGCAAGGCGCGGCGGTCGAGCCGGGTCTGCGGCGGCTGGATGGCGATGACCTTGCCAGTATCGGCATCGACGATCACGCGGTTGCCCCTGGCGTCGTAGTAGATGTCGAGATTGCCGTCCTGGGCGACAAGGATGCCCCCGGTATCGGCAGCGCGGACAACCCTTGGCGCATTGTCCGTCGTCGGCGCGGCGAACGCCCCGGAAGACACAAGCCCGGCGGCTAGCGCCGAGAGGGCAAAGATCGTGCGGAACATGGTGGCCAAATTCTCCGGTCCGTAAATTTGCCGCCGCCGGCATTGTCTTCTGGCGAACCCCTTCGCCAGCAAACCAGTTACACCATCCTATGGTTCCAACATGAACCGGGCATGAAGATGGCGGTTTTCCGGCGCCTCAAGGAATATAGGCTAGCTTTCGGCAAGTCCCAATTCCTTGCGCGCCTGCCTGGTAAGCTTCAGGGCGACAAGGCGATGGCTCTCGCGCAGATAGTCCTTCAGCGCGGCATCATCCATGCTCTGGCTTGTCCGACGCTGGATCCATGTCATGCCGCGCGAGGCAAGATAGGGGGCGGGCCGTAGCCCCGGCTGTTCCTTGAGCACATCATAGGCGATATCGGAACATTTGAAGGTGACGAAGAGCTGCTGGCCATCGTCCCAGCCGCCGATCGCGAAGACCTTGGCCCCCACCTTCCAAACATGGGCGCCACCCCACTGGACGACATGGGTCGTCGAAGGCAGCGAGTCGCAGAAGCTGTTGTAGTCGTCCAGTGTCATCCCCGCCCCACGTTTTATATGAAAACGCCGCGCGTCCAGGAAGGACGCGCGGCGCAGGATCAGGCTGCCGCTTCCGCCGCGACGATCGTCGGTTTGGAGCGGAAATTCAGCCGGTCGGAACCGGCTGTCACCTTGACGGTCGAGCCGTCGAGGATGTCGCCGAGCAGGATCTTCTCCGCCAGTGGGTCCTGCAATTCCTTCTGCATCACCCGCTTCAGCGGCCGCGCGCCATAGGCCGGGTCGTAGCCCTTGGCCGCCAGCCAATCCACCGCCTCCTGGTCCAGCGATAGCGTGATCTTGCGGTCGACAAGCAGGCTCTCGAGCCGCTTGAGCTGGATCTCGACGATGCGGCCCATATCCTGCCGGCGCAGCCGGTGGAACAGGATCACCTCGTCGACGCGGTTGAGGAACTCCGGCCGGAACGATGCCCTGACGACGTTCATCACCTCGTCGCGCACCAGATCGACATCCTGGTCCTCGGTGAGGTTGACGAGATATTCGGCGCCGAGGTTCGACGTCATGATGATCAGCGTGTTGCGGAAGTCGACCGTGCGGCCCTGGCCGTCGGTCAGGCGGCCGTCGTCGAGCACCTGCAACAGCACGTTGAACACATCCGGATGCGCCTTCTCGATCTCGTCGAACAGCACGACCTGATAGGGCCGGCGCCGCACCGCTTCGGTCAGCGCGCCGCCTTCCTCATAGCCGACATAGCCGGGAGGCGCGCCGATCAGCCGGGCGACCGAGTGCTTTTCCATGAACTCCGACATATCGATGCGCACCATGGCGCTCTCGTCGTCGAACAGAAAGCTCGCCAGCGCCTTGGTCAGCTCGGTCTTGCCGACCCCCGTCGGTCCGAGGAACATGAACGAGCCGATCGGCCGGTTCGGATCCTGCAGGCCCGCGCGGGCGCGCCGCACCGCTTTCGACACAGCTTGCACCGCCTCGCCCTGGCCAACGACGCGCTTGCCGATCTCGTCTTCCATGCGCAGCAGCTTGTCGCGCTCGCCCTGCAGCATCTTGTCGACCGGAATGCCGGTCCAGCGCGAGACGATATGGGCGACGTGGTCGGGGGTAACCACCTCTTCGACCATGCCGGCTTTGCCGTCCTGGGCCTCGGCCTCCTTCAGCTTCTTTTCCAGTTCCGGAATCTTGCCATAGGCAAGCTCGCCGGCGCGCTGGAATTCACCCTTGCGCTGAGCAATGGCAAGGTCGTTGCGCGCCTCGTCGAGCTGCTTCTTCAGGTCGGCGGCGAGCCCGAGCTTCTGCTTCTCGGCCTGCCACTTGGCGGTGATCTCGGTCGATTCCTCCTCAAGGCCGACGAGTTCCTTTTCCAGGCGGGCGAGCCGGTCCTTCGAAGCATCGTCCGTCTCGACCTTCAGCGCCTCGCGCTCGATCTTGAGCTGCATGATGCGGCGATCGATCTCGTCCAGCGCCTCAGGCTTGGAATCGACCTGCATGCGCAGCCGCGATGCGGCTTCGTCGACCAGGTCGATCGCCTTGTCCGGCAGGAAGCGATCGGCGATGTAGCGGTTGGACAGCGTCGCCGCCGCCACCAGCGCTGAATCCGAAATGCGCACCTTGTGGTGCTGCTCGTATTTCTCCTTCAGGCCGCGCAGGATCGAAACGGTGTCTTCCACCGTCGGCTCGTCGACGAAAACCGGCTGGAAGCGCCGGGCAAGGGCTGCATCCTTCTCGACATGCTTGCGATACTCGTCGAGCGTGGTGGCGCCGACGCAGTGCAGTTCGCCGCGCGCCAACGCCGGCTTCAACAGGTTCGACGCATCCATGGCGCCGTCCGCCTTGCCGGCGCCGACCAGCGTGTGCATCTCGTCGATGAACAGGATGATGTTGCCGCTGGCCGAGGTGACTTCGGAGAGCACGGCCTTCAGCCGCTCCTCGAACTCGCCGCGATATTTGGCGCCGGCAATCAGCGCGCCCATGTCGAGCGCCATCAGCTGCTTGTCCTTCAGCGATTCCGGTACGTCGCCATTGACGATGCGCAGTGCCAGGCCTTCGGCGATCGCCGTCTTGCCGACGCCCGGTTCGCCGATCAGCACCGGATTGTTCTTGGTGCGGCGCGACAGCACCTGGATGGTGCGGCGGATCTCGTCGTCACGGCCGATCACGGGGTCCAGCTTGCCGGCACGGGCATCCGCGGTCAGGTCGCGCGCGTATTTCTTCAGCGCGTCGTAGCCCTGTTCGGCACTCGCCGAATCGGCGGTGCGGCCCTTGCGGACATCGTTGATGACCTGGTTGAGCGCCTGCGCGGTGACGCCGGCCTTGGCCAATATGTCGGCGGTCTTGGCCGACTTTTCCATGGCGAGCGCCTGCAAGAGCCGCTCTACCGTGACAAAACTGTCGCCGGCTTTCTTGGCCAGTTCCTCGGCGGTCGAAAACACTTTCGCCAGCGGCTGGGCCAGATAGAGCTGGCCATTGCCGCCCTCGACCTTGGGCATCGCTTCGAGCGCCGTCTCGACGCCAAGCTTGACGTCGCGGACGTTGCCGCCGGCGCGTTCGATCAGCGACGCGGCCAAGCCCTCGTCGTCGTCGACGAGCACTTTCAGGATATGTTCAGGGGTGAATTGCTGGTGGTTGCGGGAAAGCGCCATGGTCTGCGCGGACTGGATAAAGCCGCGCACGCGCTCTGAGTATTTCTCAAGGTTCATATCTGTCTCCTTCCATCACCGGCCCGCTTTGCGGCACCGGATCCGATTGCGGTGACGGACCCGCTCATTCGAGCCGGGTCCAGTTGAGGCTGATATGGTGCACAGGCCCTGAACCCTCAAGACGTCCCGATATCGGCAACCACATAATATTGCACGGCCGCCCAAACGAAAACGGCGGAGATTTCTCTCCGCCGCTCAATGCCTTGAAATGCCGTTGGGTCAGTTGTCGATATCGACATTGACCGGTTGGGCGTTGCCGCTGTCGGCCGGGGCCGCAGCCACCTCGCCGGCGTCGGTCCCGGAATTGGCATTGTCACTACCGCCATCAACCTGATCGGCGTTGACGCGCGGGCGGCGCGGACGACGCGGACGACGGGCAGCACCGCTTTCGGCGGCCGCCTCGTTGAGTTCGGCCTGGGCGGCAAGACCTGCCGGGGAAAGGTTCTCGAACGACGGAGCCGGTTCGGCCGGCGCCACAGATTCGGCCGGCGAAACGGCTTCGCCCTGGACCGGGGTCTCGTTGCCCTGGGGCTGACCACCTTGCTCGGCGGACGATGAAAAGTCGCGCTGGCCGTTCTGGCCATAGCCGCCATTGGGGCGGCGATCACGATGGCGCCCGCCATTGTTGTCGCGGCCGCCATTGTTGCGCCCGCCATTGTTATCGCGGGCCTCGCGGCCACCTTCCCGGTTCAGCGCGACCTCGGCCGGCGTACCTTCGATAACCGGCTGCGGGCCGGCGCCATGGTTGACCACCGGGATCTGGACGTCGGAAGCAGCGTTGCTGTTGTTGCCGCTATTGTCGAAATCGTCGCGGTCCTCATCGCCGTCATCGTCGAAATCATCGCGATTCTGCTGCGTGTTCTGGATTGGCATCTGCGCCTGTGCGGCCGCAATGATGCGATTGTAATGCTCGGCGTGCTGGAGATAGTTCTCCGCCATGACCCGGTCGCCGGAGCTGTGTGAATCACGGGCAAGGGTGGCGTATTTTTCGGCGATCTGCTGAGCCGAACCGCGGATCTTCACGTCCGGGCCATTGCTCTCGTAGTTGCGCGTCAGGGGATTAGGCCCCTTGCGGTTGTTGTTGTTGTTATTGTTGTTATTGTTACCACCGCCGCCGCCATTGTTGTTGCGACCGCGCATGCGCCTGTTCTGCTGTTGTGGCCTCATCAAACTCTCTTCATTTTGAAATTTTCGAAAAACTCTTCACGAACGGAGGCGCTCATGCAGCCAGCCGTTTCGTCTCTTCACCGGCGTTCGCCCGCATCGATTGCGTTGGCGCCACGTGTCATCCTGTTCCGGTTACATCACTTGCCGGACGATTCCCGCACGAAGCTTGGGCATCGTTTGCGCAAGAAGGCAGCTATTTCCAAGGAAAACCGAATCGCTAAGAGCACTGCCTGCTTCGTCTCATCCGGTTAAGGCGACCCTAGCCGCATTCCCCGGCATTGCCAAGCGCTTTTTTGCACTGCGTCAAGGCTTTATCCTTTCAAAGACAATAACCCTGTCGTTTCCACCGAGGTCACGGAAAACACTGCCCGGCACGTAGCCGGCTGCAGTGAATATCTCGCAGACCTCGTTGCGTTGCGTATGGCCGATCTCGACCGCAATTCTGCCTTCAATTTCCAAAAACCTTGCCGCTTCCGCAGCGATGGTTCTGTAGGGGTTCAGACCGTCCGCGCCGCCATCCAGGGCTAGGCGCGGGTCGAAATTGAGGACTTCGTCCTGCAGATTTCCAATGTCTTCGGAGGATATATAGGGAGGGTTTGCGACAATTACATGGTACCGGCCGGAAACTTTTTCGAACCAGTCCGACTGCAGCGCCGTGAACCGGCCCGCAAGGCCCAGTTGCCCGGCATTGCGGGCCGCCGTCGCCAGCGCACCCGCGGACAGATCGACGCCGGTGGCATTAGCCGTCGGCACGACGCTGAGCAGCGCCAGCGCAATGGCGCCGGTGCCGGTGCCAAGATCGAGGATGCGACACTCGCCTTCCTGCGTCGCAACCGCCTTGACGAAGGGCAATATCGCCTCGACCAGCGTTTCGGTATCCGGCCGCGGTTCCAGCGTTTCCGGCGACAGCGACAGGCGCAAACCGTAGAATTCACGATAGCCGAGGATGCGATGCACAGGTTCGCCGCCGGCGCGGCGTCTCAAGGCGGCATCGATTTCGGCAACAGCGCCGGCGCCGACCCTGCGTTCGGGGTCCGCAATGGCTTGCGTGCGCGTCGTGCCCGAGAAATGCTCGACGATCAGCCTGGCATCGAGCGCCGGGTCGTCGACGGTGCTGCCGAGCCGAGCCCGCGCTTCCCGCAGCAGCGGCCCGAGCGCGTTGGGCAGGTCAGTCATCGATGCCGATGTCGGCGAGCAGCTTGGACTGATGATCGGCGATCAGCGCGTTGATGATCTCGTCGAGTTCGCCCATCATCACCCGGTCGAGCTTGTAGAGCGTCAAATTGATGCGATGGTCGGTGACGCGCCCTTGCGGGAAATTATAGGTGCGGATGCGTTCCGAGCGGTCACCGGAGCCGACCTGTGACTTGCGCGATTCGGAGCGCTCCTCGTCAGCCTTGCCGCGTTCGAGATCATAGAGGCGGGCGCGCAGGATCTGCATCGCCTTGGCGCGGTTCTGGTGCTGCGATTTCTCAGCCTGCACGACCATGATGCCGGTCGGCAGATGGGTGATGCGGACGGCCGAATCGGTGGTGTTGACGTGCTGGCCGCCCGAACCCGAGGCGCGCATCGTGTCGATGCGGATGTCTTCGGCCCTGATGTCGATGTCGACCTCTTCGGCCTCGGGCAGCACCGCGACGGTTGCCGCCGACGTGTGGATGCGCCCGCTGGCCTCGGTCGCCGGCACGCGCTGCACGCGATGCACGCCGGATTCGAATTTCAGATGCGCAAAGACGCCCTTGCCCGACACCGTGGCGATGATTTCCTTGTAGCCGCCGGCATCGCCATCGCTGGCCGAGGCGGTCTCGAAACGCCAGCCGCGTTCGGCGGCGTAGCGTTCGTACATGCGAAACAGGTCGCCGGCGAAAAGCGCGGCCTCATCGCCGCCGGTGCCGGCGCGGATTTCGAGAATGGCGTTCTTGTCGTCGGCGGCATCCCTGGGCAACAGCAGGATCTGAATGTCCTTCTGCAGCGCCTCGATGCGATCCTCGACCCCTGGCAGCTCGGCCTCGGCCAGCGCCCGCATCTCGGCGTCGGTGCCCCTGTCGGCAAGCATGGCTTCGAGGTCGGCCTGTTCATGCTCGGCCGCACGCAGCGCCCTGACCTTGGCCACCATGTCCTGGATTTCGGCATATTCGGACGCCATCCGCACATAGGCGTCCGGGGCCGGGCCGGCCGACATCTGCGCTTCGAGCATCTCGAAACGCTTGACGACTTGATCCATACGATCGCGGGGCAAATTGACCATGATGAGGCTGCTATAACGGGATCGAACGGTCGTCGGCAAAGGCCTGCAGCAGCGCCCGCATCGGCAGGCCCTGTGCCGGAGCCATCAGATTGTCGTCGAAAAACGCCTTCAATTCGTCCAGCGGCAGTTCCGTCAGCATCGCCTTGACCGGCCCGATCGAGGCCGGCGACATCGAGATCGAGCGGAAACCAAGGCCGATCAACGCCATCGCCGAGATCGGCTTGCCGGCGAGTTCGCCGCACAGCGTCACCGGCGTGTGATTGCGGACGCCGGCATCGGCGATCTGCTTGAGGACGCGCAAGAAGGGTGCCGACAGCGTGTCGAAGCGGTTGGCCAGTTGCGTGTTGCCGCGGTCGACGGCCATGACGAACTGGAACAAATCGTTCGAACCGACCGAGACGAAATCGACCGCTTTCATCAATTCATCGAGCTGGAACAGCAGCGACGGCACTTCAAGCATCGCCCCCAGCTTCAGGCTGGTCGGCAAATGATGGGCAAAGCGCGACAAATGCCGCACCTCGCGGTCGATGATCTCGCGTGCCTGGGCGATCTCGCCGAGTTCGGTCACCATCGGCAGCATCAGCTTCAATTCGCGGCCGCCGCTGGCCTTGAGCAAAGCGCGGATCTGGGTGCGCAGCAGGCCCGGCCGGTCGAGCGTCAGGCGGATCGCCCGCCAGCCAAGCGCCGGGTTCTCTTCCTGGATCGCGCCCTTGAAATAGGGCAGCACCTTGTCGCCGCCAATGTCGATGGTGCGGAAGGTGACGGGCTTGCCGCGCGCCGCTTCGAGCACGTCGCGGTAGAGCTTTTCCTGGGCCTCGGCCCGGGGAAAGGTGGAAGCGACCATGAATTGCAATTCGGTGCGGAACAGACCGATGCCGGCCGCACCCGCTTCGGCAAGCTGCGGCAGGTCGACGGCGAGACCGGCATTCATCAGCAAATCGACCTGGACACCATCCCTGGTCGTCGACGGCTTCTTGCGCAGTTCGCGGTAGACCTCTTGCCGGCGCGCCCTGAAACGCACTTTTTCGGCATAGGCGGCCTCGAGATCTGGCTGCGGCCGCAAATGGATCACGCCCTCCTCGCCGTCGACGATGATGGCATCGCCGTTTTCCGCCATGGAAACAGCGCCCTTCATCTGGCCGGCGACGGGGATGCCCATGGCACGCGCGACGATGACGACGTGGCTGGTCGCTGCACCGTCCTCGAGCACCAGCCCGCGCATCTTGTCGCGGGGATAATCGAGCAGTTCGGCAGCCCCCATCGAACGGGCGACGATGATGGCGTCCTTAGGCAGCGATGCCGCGACATCTTCCGGCCCGCGCCCCATCAGCTGGCGCAGCAGGCGGTTGGCGAGGTCGTCGAAATCGCTCATCCGCTCGCGCAGATAGGGATCGGTCATGTGCAGCATGCGGGCGCGCATGTCGCTCTGCACCTTTTCCACCGCCGCTTCGGCCGTCAGGCCGTTGCGGATCGCCTCTTCCAGCCGTCGCACCCAGCCGCGATCGTTGGCGAACATGCGATAGGCTTCCAGCACCTGGCGATGCTCGCCCTCGAAGGCGACGTCGCGGCGTTCCAGCATGTCGTCGATGGACAGCCTGAGCGAGCTGAGTGAGGTCTCCAACCGGCGAACCTCTTCCTCGCTGTCCTCGTTGAACAGATTGGTGACGACGATGCGCGGCTCGTGCAGCACGACATGGCCAAGCCCGACGCCTTCATTGAAGGACAGGCCGGTGAAGCTGACAGGACGGCGCAGATCGAGTTCGAGGCCGGGCCGGGTCAGCCGCGCCAGATCGCCGGTGGCGATCATCTCGGCGATCACCATCGCCGTGGTTTCCAGCGCCTCGACCTCGTCGTCGCGGTAGTGGCGCATGGTCTTGTTCTGCACCACCAGCACGCCCAGCGTGCGCCCTGCCCGCAGCACCGGCACGCCCAGGAACGAGTTGTAGATCTCTTCCCCGGTCTCCGGCAGGTAGGCGAAGGCAGGGTGTTCCTGCGCATTGGACAGGTTGAGCGGCCGCGCGCTGGCGGCGATCGTGCCGACCAGGCCTTGGCCCAGCCGCAACTGCGCCAAATGGACGGCGTTCGGGTTCAGACCTTCGGTGGCGTAGAGTTCGAGCACCGAATCGGCACGCAGCACATAGAGCGAGCAGACTTCCGCGACCATGTTTGAGGCGATGTCGCGCACAATCCGGTCAAGCCGCTCCTGCGGCTCCAGCGGCTCCTGCATGAGCTCGCGGAGCCGTTTGAGCAAAACGCGCGGGCCACTGGCCTGATCACGCATCGCGGCTTGTTCTCCAATGGGCATTCTGCCCGCCGCAGTTTCCACCGCGACCGGCGCACACGCAACAACTCAAATCGTTCTCGCTACTGCTTATCCAGACCGTAGACGGAATGCAAAGTACGAACCGCAAGTTCCGTATACGGGCCGTCGATCAGGATCGAAATCTTGATCTCCGAGGTCGTGATGGCGCGGATGTTGATCGATTTGTCGGCCAGCGCCTTGAAAGCGGTGGCGGCGACGCCGGCATGGCTCCTCATGCCGATGCCGATGACCGAAACTTTCGACATGCCGGCTTCCGACTGCACGACATCGTAGCCGATCGAGGCCTTGAGGCGTTCAAGCACGGCCAGCGCCTTGTCGACATCGCCCGACGGCACGGTAAAGGTCATGTCGGTGAACTTGCCGTCCTCGGAAATGTTCTGGACGATCATGTCGACATTGATGTTGGCCTCGGCCAGCGGCCCGAAGATGCCGGCGGCAACGCCCGGCCGGTCGCCGACCCGGCGCAGTGAAATCTGCGCTTCGTCCTTGGCGTAGGCAATTCCGGTGACGACCTGCTGTTCCACGATCTCTTCCTCGTCGCAAATGAGCGTTCCGGGCGGATTGAGCAAATCCCCCATTCCGGGCGCATCGGGATCGTCGAAGGACGACCGCACGAAGGTACGCACCCTGTGCACCATGGCAAGCTCGACCGAACGCACCTGCAGAACCTTGGCGCCGAGCGAGGCCATTTCAAGCATTTCCTCGAACGAGATCTTGGCCAGCCGCCGCGCCTTGGGCTCGATGCGTGGATCGGTGGTGTAGACCCCGTCGACATCGGTGTAGATGTCACAGCGATCGGCTTTGACCGCCGCAGCGATGGCGACAGCACTGGTGTCGGAGCCGCCGCGGCCGAGCGTGGCAATACGATTGTCCGGGCCGATGCCCTGGAACCCGGCAATCACCGCCACCTGGCCCTCGCCGAAGCGCTTGATCAGGAACGCACCGTCAATGTCGAGGATGCGCGCCGCCCCATGCGCATTATCGGTCTTGATCGGGATCTGCCAGCCCTGCCAGGAGCGGGCGTGCACGCCCATGTTCTGCAAAGTGATGGCCAGCAGGCCGGCCGTGACCTGCTCGCCGGAAGCGACGACCGCATCATATTCGCGTGCGTCATGCATCGGCGAGGCCTCACGCGTCCAGCCGACCAGTTCGTTGGTCTTCCCGGCCATCGCCGAAACGACCACCGCCACCTCATGGCCGGCGTCGACCTCGCGTTTGACGTGACGCGCCACGTTGCGGATGCGGGCGATGTCGGCGACCGAGGTTCCGCCGAATTTCATCACGATGCGCGCCATGGGAGCGAAATGCCTTTGCCTGAAGCCGGATCCCAGCCAAAAGCCGGAATCCCGAAAAGCGGAAGGCCGGCTGACGCCGGCCGCTGAATGCGCGGCCTCCTTAGCCAAATGACGAAGGTTTCGCAAGGCTGGCGGCCAATTGCCGGCTCCAGAAGCCGGCATATTGCCTTCCGCCCCGGCGCCGCCTACGAAATGCTGCCTGCGGGGAATTCTTTTGGTTCGGCATAGCAGATGATGATTGCTCGGTTTCGACGTGCCATGCGATGGCAATCGCTCCCGCTTGTCGCGGGCTTTGCGGTGCTGGCGCTTATTGTCGGCAGCCGTGCCATGCTGGTCGAGGAACAGCGGGCCAACCGCGCCGCCGCGCGCGAGGCAATCGAATATCAGCAATTGCTTTCGGGTCTGCTTTCTCTGGCACAGGAAGCCGAGAACGGCCAGCGTGGCTACCTGCTGACCGGCGAGAAATCCTATCTCGAACCCTACCGGAGCGCTGTCGGCGCCATTCCGGGGCAACTTGCCCGTATCGACAGCTTGACCGCCCCCGACGACCAGTTCGTCCAGCCGATCAACCACATCAAGGACGCGCTTTCGCAAAAGCAGGCTGAACTGGCCGAGACGATTGCCCTGTACGACCAGGGCAATGCGACGAAAGCGCTGGATCTGATTCGCAGCGGCCAGGGCAAGGCAGTCATGGACGAAATCCGAACCAGCATGGATACGGTCCGACGCATCAGCGCCGCAGCCGTCGCCGCGCGCGACGCGCATACCGACCAGGTCGAGACCTGGCTACGCATCGGTTCGGTGGCGGCACTGCTGGCGATCTTCCTGCTTGCCGGCTACGCGATCAGGGAATCGCGCCGCCGCTTCCTTGAGGTGGCGGTCGCCCAGGAGGAGTTGGTGCGCAAGAACGTCGCGCTCGGCAGAGAGATCGAGACACGTGAAAAGGCAGAATCCCAGATCCGCCAGATGCACAAGATGGAGGCGGTCGGCCAGCTTACAGGCGGCATCGCCCACGACTTCAACAACATGCTGGCGGTGATCATCAGCGCCATGAACCTCGCCCAGCGCAAGCTGGCGCGCGGCGAGCACGACATCGCACAATTCATCGACGCGGCGATCGATGCCGCGACCCGTGCCGCCAATCTGACGGCCCGGCTGCTCGCCTTCTCGCGTCAGCAGCCGCTGGCGCCGCAGATCGTCGACGCCAACCGCCTGCTGACCGGGATGTCCGACCTGATCCGTCGGGCACTCGGCGAAACCATCCTCATCGAAACGGTGCTGGCGGGGGGCTTGTGGAAAACCCATGCCGACCCGAGCCAGATCGAGAACGCCGTTCTCAACCTGGCCGTCAACGCCCGCGACGCCATGGGCGATGACGGCAAGCTGACCATCGAGACCGCCAACAGCCATCTCGACGACAGCTACGCCGCCGCCCATGCAGAAGTCGCGGCCGGCCAGTATGTGATGATCGCCGTCAGCGATACCGGTTCGGGCATGACCCCCGATGTCATGGCCAAGGCCTTCGAACCCTTCTTCACCACCAAGCCGGTCAACAAGGGCACCGGCCTTGGATTGAGCCAGGTGTTCGGCTTCGTCAAACAGTCGGGCGGCCACGTCAACATCTATTCCGAGCCCGGCGAAGGCACGACAATCAAGATCTACTTGCCGCGGTATTTCGGCGCCGAAGAGCCGGCCGTGCCCACCGGGCGCGGCGACAACTCCGCCGCACCGGTCGCCGAAACGATCCTTGTCGTCGAGGATGATGCCCGCGTGCGGGTCTCCACCACCGAGGCCATACGCGAACTCGGATACACCGTCATTGATGCCGCGAGTGGCGAGGAAGCGTTGCAGAAACTGGCGGAAAACCCGAAGGTCGCCCTGCTGTTCACCGACATCGTCATGCCCGTCATGAACGGCCGCAAGCTGGCGGAAGAGGCCGTTGCCCGCATGCCGCTGCTGAAGGTGATCTTCACCACCGGCTTCACCAGGAACGCCGTGGTCCACAACGGCGTGCTCGACCACGACGTGCATTTCCTCGCCAAGCCCTTCACCATCGAGCAACTGGCAGCGAAACTGCGTGACGTGCTTGGCACGACGCAGGTCGCAGCGGACTGATCACAATCGCTTCAGCCTGACGCAGCCGCGCGTCTCCAAAGGCCGGGATAGTCGACAACGAAGCCGTGCGGCGAGACGTTGAGGGTCTCGTCATAGCCGAACACCGGCGCGGCATAGGCATAGCGAACCGTGTCGAGACGCCGATAGGCCTGATCGAGGCGCACCAGCCTCAGTTCAGGGAAAGTCAGGTAGGCGGCCGGGGCAGGCGACGCTTCGCCGATCCCGAGGCCATACCGGCGGATCGCCAGCAGGTTCGATGCCGGTGTGAAGCCAAGATCGACGTCGACAAGACCGTCGACACCCTGCTGGACTTCGCCGTTCAGCGTCCACTGGCCGTTGAAATCGCGTTCGATCGCATAATGCAGCTGGCGCGTGCCGAGAAAGCCTTCGACAAGCGCCGCCCGTGTGTGCCAGCCGGCATCGCAATCCACCCCGTAGGCGAGGCAGCACGGCTTGCCGTCCTGGATGAAGATGGCTTGTCCCTTGAGGCTGTGCCCGCCATCGGTCTGCGCAAGCAGACAGGCATCATGCCCCTCCACGTCCAGCCGATGCCAGAGGATCGAAGCCGTCATTGCTGTCATCGTCACCTCCTTCGAGTTCAAAACGATGATGTGTTCCTTCGCCCGCCAGGCCAATTGTGTTTCACCGCGGCGCACTCCAGCTGACATGCCCTGACAGAATCCGGCTCCCTGCCGGCAGAGGAAAATTGTTGCCTTGACATTCGCGGCTTCACGCCCGACTTCCTAGCGCATGGCCCCGAAATCGAAGTCGATTTCGGAAAGGATCATGCGCAGAATCTAAAGTGCTACAGCGTCCTTTGCGCGTCCAAGAGGACGCGCGGCGCTGTAGCGTCGAGGAGACCAACCTATGCCAGAGCCCCGACGATCGACGATCGATGCCGGAGAAGTGGAACGCTTTTCCGCCCTTGCCGCCGAATGGTGGAACCCGAACGGCAAGTTCCGTCCCCTGCACAAATTCAATCCGGTCCGGCTGGCCTATATCCGCGACCAGATAGCGACGCGCTTCGGCCGTGACCCACGCGCTGCAAGGCCTTTCGAGGGACTGCGCATCCTCGACATCGGTTGCGGCGGCGGACTTTTGTGCGAGCCGATGGCGCGGCTTGGCGCCGAGGTCGTGGGCGCGGATGCCTCCGAAACCAACATCGAAGTGGCCAAGCTGCACGCCGCCGAAGGCAATGTCAGCGTCGACTATCGCGCCACGACGGCCGAGGACCTTGCCGACGCCGGCGAGAAATTCGACGTCATCCTCAACATGGAAGTGGTCGAGCATGTCGCCGACATCGACCTGTTCGTCGCCAAATGCGGCGAGATGGTGCGGCCCGGCGGCATCATGTTCGTGGCCACCATCAACCGCACGCTGAAGGCGCTGGGCTTAGCCATCATCGGCGCCGAATATGTGCTGCGCTGGCTGCCGCGCGGCACCCACCAGTTCGGCAAGCTGGTGCGCCCGGAAGAGCTCGAAAAGGCGCTTGCCGGCGCCGGCCTGACCATCATCGACCGCACCGGCGTCACCTACAATCCGCTGGCCGACCGCTGGGCGCGGTCGAAGGACATGGACGTCAACTACATGGTCCTGGCGGAAAAAGGCTCGGTCTGACCTTATTCAGAATTCAGCGGCCGGTAGCCGCCGCGCCAGTAGATCAGCGCCTGGCCGGCATCGGACGTGCGCACGGCCTCGACCGAACCGATGACGATGGAATGCGTGCCGCGATCGATCATCTCGTCGAGGCTGCAGTCGAATGCGGCCACCGCATCCGAAAGCAGCAAAGCTCCGGTCTTGAGCGTCACCCATTCGGCGCCCTCATAGCGGTCCTTGCCCTTGATGCCGCCGAAGCCGGAGAACCGCTCGGCCACGCGCTGATGCTGGGGGCCAAGCGAATTGACGCCGAAATGCCGGTAGCGTTCGATCACCGGCCAGGTCGACGATGACCGGTTGACGCAGGCGATCACCTTGGGCGGCTCGGCCGACAGCGAGACGACCGAAATGACCACCAGACCGGAGCGGTCCTCGCCGGTGCCGGCGGTGATGACGCTGACATTGCCGACGATCAGCCGCATCGCGGCGCGAAAATCAGCTACATCGACGGCAGTCCCCTCGGATGTCTTCGGTTCGGTCATGGCTTGCTCCAGAGCACGATTCCAAAAAGGGAAAGGTCCTCGGAAAAGACCACGCTCAAACAAGAAGATAAAGCAGATCTGGATACAAATTCAGGTGAGATCGGCTCCAGGCGCGAAGGCAGTTCGGCCCCCCTGCGACCGCTCACGCCTTCTGGCTTTGTGCCCTGGTGGTGATGAACACGCCGGCGGTGATGATGAGCGCGCCTGCCCAGGTCAGCAATTGATAGTGCTCGCCGAGGAAGAGGGTTCCGGCAAACAGGCCGACGGCCGCCGCCACATAACCGATCTGGCTGAGATAGACCGGACCGCCGACCGCCTGCAGCCGGAAGAAGAACGCGAACATCGCCGATGCCGACGCGACCTGCGCGACGACGACCAGCGGCACGCCGCCGAGTGGGACGAAAGCTTCGCCGCCGAACAGGAGGAGAATGCCGGCAAGCAGCATCGCCGCCGACGCCAGATGGCTGCCGACGGCAAGCTCGATCGGGCCGGTACCGTCCGGCCAGTCGACCGTGCGATAGATGTTGCCGGCGGCAAGGCTGACCGGGATGAGCAACCCCATCGCCACCCAGAACAAATCGGCCGGCTGGCCGGCCTCGCCGCGCGTCACCGCGACCATGACGGCGCCGACGAAGCCGACGGCGATGCCGGCAATGCCCAGCATGTTGGGGCGCCGGACACGCAGCAGGATCGAGAACACCAGCGTGATGACCGGCGACAGCGTGAACATGATGCCGGTGTAGCCGGCGCCCAGATGCGGGATGGCCGAGAACATCAGGAGATTGGGGACAGCATAGGACACCGCGGCGGTGACGAAGAAATAGCGCAATTTGTGCGCGGTGAGCCGGACCCGCTTGCCGCGAGCCAAGAGCATGCACAGCAAGACCCCGCCGGCGCCGAGCGAGATGACGAAGGCCCAGACCATGGCCGGCACGCCGGCAGCCGTGGCGAGCTTGCCGAACGGCAGCGTCAGGCCGAGCAGGCCGCCGGTGACGACCAGCAGGCCGAGCGCCGAATCCCAGAGAAGCTTCATTGACCGAATCCTGTAGCGCGGCTCTTGGCCGGCATTGCATCTTGCAGTAAGATAACCGAAAGATTCTTAACGTCAAGATAAATGATGGTGAGACAGTTGGACAGGGCAGCACGGGCGATCGAGCAATGGAAGCGGGAACGACCCGATCTGGACGTCTCGCCGATGGGTGTGCTCGGGCGGCTGAACGAGGCCGCCTCGCTGATCGCCCGCGAGCGCCTGGCGCCGTTGTTTGCCCGTTATGGATTGCAGTCCGGGGAATTCGACGTGCTGGCAACGCTGCGCCGCTCTGGATCACCCTACGCCCTGACGCCGACCGCCCTCTATGAAGCGACGATGGTGACGTCAGGCGCCATGACCAACCGGCTCGACCGGCTCGAAACGTCCGGATTGATCTTGCGCGGGCCGCACCCCAACGATCGGCGCGGCATTGTCGTGCGGCTGACCGAAAAGGGTCTCGCGTTGATCGATGAGGCTATTGCCGCCCATGTTGCCAACGAGCATGAGATTCTTTCCGGCCTGACACCGGCCGAACGGGAGACGCTCTCTCGGCTGCTTGAGAAATTGATCGGGAGCGTGAGCTAAGCCGGGTCAGTTCGTAGGCTGCCGCGAGAACCGGCGCCGGTGTTTCCAGCGGCGGTATGATACGGTGAGGTCGACAAGCCGGGTCGGCATGTTGAGGTAGAGCAGAGCATCCCGCAAACCGCTGAGATAGCGCTCACTCATCGCCTTGTCGGAAAAGTCCGGCATGGCCTCGAGTGTCGCTTCGGCTTGCTGGCTCCGGCCCTTTCCGGTCGGCAATCTGGCCGCAAAGGCTATTTCTCGACGCAGACAGACCTGCTCCACGCGATCCCGCAGCGCCTCTTCGTAGCCGATACCACATCGCATAAGCCGCGCGTGGGTGGCTTCATGGACGATAATCGAAGCGACCAATTCCGGCGTCGTCCCTTCGCTGATGATATGGCGCTCGTCCAATTCGCATGCCTTGGAAGAGTTTGCCCATTGCGCGACGGAAGCAGGAAGGGTTGTGAAAAATACCTGTCTTACGTCACCAAGCAGCCGTCTGTAGCGCACTGGATCAAAATCACGAATAAGCTGAAGCGCCTCGACGATCTTGTCGGTGCCCTTGTCGCTGATGATGAGCAACCCGTCGATCGTTCGGGTACCGCTAAGCTTGACGGCGCCCCAGCTGGCCAATCGGCCAACGACGGCTCTTATGCTGCGTCGCGGCTCAATCGCTTCTGGGTCGCGCAAAGCTCCCTCGGAACTCAGTTGCGGTCGTCCGGAAACACCGGGATCGGCATGAACTCGACGCCGTCCTCGACCAGGCTCTTGGCTTCGTCCAGCGTCGCCTCGCCATAGATGCCACGCGGGTCGCTCTCGCCGAAATGGATCTTTCGCGCTTCCTCGGCGAACTTGTCGCCGACATAATCGGCATTCTCGCGCACCTTCTCGGCCATCGCCTTCAGCTGCGCCAAAGCCTGCTTCTGCGCCTCGCCCATGGCCAGCGCTATGGTTTCCTGCTTGCGCGCCGTGGAGACGGCCGGCGCCATCAGTGCTTTCTGCACCTTGTGCGAACCGCAGCTCGGGCAATCGACGAAGCCGCGCTTCTTCTGGGTGTCGAAATCGTCGTTGCTGCGGAACCAGCCTTCGAATTCGTGCTCGTGCTCGCAGATCAGGGCAAAGCGGATCAAGAGGCTGCACCCCTGAGCCGCGGCGCCTCGCCCGAGCCGGCATTGACGGCGAAATCCCGCGCATTCCTGAGATTGGGGATCTTCTTGCGCGCGGCAAGCGACTGCGCCGGGTCGATCTCGGCGACGATCACCGCCGGTTCGTCATGCGCGGCTTCCGCAATGATCCGGCCCCACGGATCGACGATCAGCGAATGACCGTAAGTCTCGCGGCCGTCTTCATGCAAGCCACCCTGCGCGGCGGCGACGACATAGGCGCCGTTCTCGATGGCGCGGGCCCTGAGCAGCACGTGCCAGTGCGCCTCGCCCGTCTGGCGGGTGAAGGCAGCCGGTACGGAAAGCAGGTCTGCGCCGGCCAACGCCTCGGCGCGGAAGAGTTGCGGAAAGCGCAGATCGTAGCAAACGGCGAAGCCGAGCTTTGCACCCTCGATGTCGGTGACGACGGCCTCGGTTCCCGGTTCATAGGCGGCCGATTCGCGCCAACTCTCGCCATTGTCGAGATCGACGTCGAACATGTGGATCTTGTCGTAGGCGGCGAGCGCAGCACCATCCGGCCCGAACAGCAGCGCCCGGTTGGCGAGCTTGCCGTCGGCGCGCAGAATGGCGGTCGAGCCGATATGCAGGAAGATGCCGAGCTCCCTGGCCAGCCTGCGCGCGGTCGCAACGACGATGTCCTTGTCCTCCGACGTGAACGATGCGGCGCGAGCTTCCTTGTCGCGGATCAGCGCGCCGGTCATTTCCGGCGTCTGGATGTAGGTGGCACCCAGGCTGGCTGCTTCACGCACCAGCCGTTCGAGATCGGCGGCGTTGCGCTCGGGGCTCTCGCCCGAACGCATCTGGATCGCAGCGGCCTTGAAAACACCCATCGTCATTCCCTCAATTCGTCGCGCCGTTGGCGAGCAATTTGTCCAGCCGGCCTTCGGCCTCCAGCTCGTGGAGGTCGTCACAGCCGCCGACATGCGTATCGCCGATGAAAATCTGCGGAAAGGTCGTGCGGCCATGCGCCCGGGAGATCATCTCCTGGCGCAATTCCGGCGAGAAGGAGGCATCGTGCTCGGTAAAGGCTATGCCCTTGCGCTCGAGCAGCCGCTTGGCTGCCGTGCAATAGCCGCACATCATGCGGGTGTAGATCGTGACATCGGTCATGACGAATTTCCGCTGTTCGTTGCCGACTTATATAGTCGCGGACTCGTCCGCCCGAAAGTCCCCCGGCAACACACGCGCAAAGGTCAGCACGTCGACGGCGGCCGCACCTCCCCTTTTCAGCGCCTTGGTGGCGGAACGCACCGTGGCGCCGGTGGTGTAGACATCGTCGATCAAAAGTACCCTGCGGCCGGCGATCTCGATTTCCGCCTCGGCGGGCACCCGGAACGCGGCCCGCACATTCTCCTCGCGTTCGCCGCGCTCCAGCCCGACCTGCTGGCGGGTGAGTTTCACGCGCCGCACCGCCGACGGGGCGAAGGGCAATCCGCTAAGTGCCGAGACCGCCCTTGCCAGTTCCGCCGACTGGTTGAAGCGCCGCCTGAAAAACCGCCGCCAGTGCAGCGGCACCGGCACCACCACATCCGCTTCGGCGATGAGATCGGCACCCGCACGCATCATCCAGCGCGCCATCCAAGGTGCCAGATCCGTGCGATCCTGGTATTTCAACCCTTGCACCATCTGGCGCGCAACGCCGGAATAGGCGACCGCCGCCCGCGCCCGCTCGAAAGGCGGCGGATCGGCAATCGCCTCGGCCGACAGAAAGCCTTCGCCCATATGGTGGGTGAACGGCGTACCCATGACAGGGCACCATGGCCGCTCCAGCAGCCTGAGCTTCGGCCAGCAGGCGCCGCACAGCACGCCCGGTTGCGAGACATGCCGGCGGCAACCGGCGCAGACCGGCGGAAACAGCATCCGCGCCGGCCAGCCGACAACCGACCGGGCCAGGTTCGTGATCCCGATGGACTTGATCTTGGGCATTGGATCGGCCACGTGGTTGCTCCTGCGCGCCACTATATCAACGATCTCGGAGCGTGGACAAACAAAGGATCTGCCCGTTGCAGCCAATAATGGATACCTCTCTGTGGCTGACGCACAAGCGGCGCGCGCTTGCCCGTCCGGTCGACGGCGCGGACTTCCTCATGCGCCGCACGGCCGAGGACCTTGCCGACCGGCTGGGCGCCGTCGAGCGCCGGTTCGGCAAGGCGGCCGTGCTGTTTTGCCAGACGCCGGCGGCGGCCGAAACGCTCGCTGAAAGCGGCAAGGTCGCCGACATTGTCCGCGTCGAGACGGATACGGCTTTCCTGAGCGGTGGCGATGCCGGCCTGATCGCACCGCTCGAAACCGTGCCGTTCGAGCCGGAAAGCCTCGATCTGGCGGTGTCGCTCTTGTCGCTGCAGGCCATGAACGACATCCCAGGCATGCTGATCCAGATCCGCCGTGCGTTGCGGCCGGATGGGCTTTTCCTCGGCGCCTTTGCCGGCGCCGGTACGCTTTTCGAATTGCGCGAAAGCCTGCTTGCGGCCGAGACCGAGCTTTACGGCGGCGCCAGCCCGCGTGTCGCCCCGTTCACCGACGTGCGCGATGCCGGTGCGCTGCTGCAGCGCGCCGGTCTCGCTCTGCCGGTCGCCGACGTCGAGACGGTGACGGTGCGCTATGCCAGCCTGTTTAATCTTATGGCGGATTTGCGGGCCATGGGCGAAACCAATGCGCTCACCGATCGCAGCCGGCGGCCGGGCTCGCGCAAGCTGTTTGCCCGCGCGGCGGAAATCTACGCCGAGCGGTTTTCCGACCCCGACGGCCGCGTCAGGGCAAGTTTCTCGATTGTCTGGATGTCCGGCTGGGCGCCCGACGCTTCGCAGCAAAAACCGCTGAAGCCAGGGTCGGCCAAGGTCTCGCTGAAAACAATCCTGGAGGCGCCCGACGGGCAATGATCCTGCCCCAGGGTGCGGAAAAGCCGGATCAGGGAGTGGGTGCGAAAGCGTTCGCAAGCTTGCTGTTGTTGTCGCTGAACAGCCAGATGATCCCGTCGCGGACCTCACCGATGCCGCCGACGATGGCAAGCGACAGCACGGCGATGATCACGCCATATTCGACGGCCGTGGCGCCGGTCTCGTCGTTCAGAAAACCCAGCAGCACTGCTTTCATGGCCTCAACCCCTCTGTCCGGGACCTTACAGCCGACCTGTTAAGAAAGGTTAACGGCAAAGGCTTAACAGGCGGTGAAACCGCCGCCTTTGCGAAATTTCTTAACCATGTCAGCAGTCGCCGCTGCTCCGGCCATTGGACCTGATGATGCAGACCGAGCTCGGCTGCGGCTGCAGCACGCTGCGGCGCAGCGTGTAGGTTTCGCGATGGCCGATCGAGCCTGTGGCCGCCATGTCGAGCCCGCCGAAACCGTCACGGGCCGACAGCGAGCGTGTCTGGCTGTCGAGGAAAGGGGTTGCGATCAGCGCCAGCGCCACCGCGGCCGAACCGAACAGAAGCGTTATGCGCAATATGCCCATGCCCGCATCGGCGGCGCGAAAGCCGCGCTCGGGCCTGATCGAGTCCCAATCCCTGTCTAGGCTCATGCTATCGCTCCCCGGCAAATCGACGGCTCGGCCGCGAACGGCCATGCTTCAATTTTTCACGACGAGATAAATCTTCCATTAATGCTGGCTGATACAACGCCTCGGCCAGGAACCGGCCGGACGGGAGCCTCAGAGAAGATCGATGAGGAACGGGATCAGCGGCTCATCGGCCGGCGGCATCGGGTAATCGCGCATCTGCTTCGGCCGCACCCATTTCAGCGTCTGCCCTTCCCTGGGCTGCGCGATACCGCGAAAGCGGCGACAGATGAACAGCGGCATCAGCAGGTGGAAATCGTCGTAGGAATGGCTGGCGAAAGTGAGCGGCGCCAGGCACGGAATGTCGGTTTCGATGCCGATTTCCTCATGCAGTTCGCGAATGATGCATTGTTCGGGCGTCTCGCCCGGCTCGACCTTGCCGCCGGGAAACTCCCACAGCCCGGCAAGTTGCTTGCCCTGAGGCCGCTGCGCCAGAAGCACCCGGCCGTCGGCATCGACCAGCGCGCAGGCGGCGACCAGCAGCAGGCGCTTGCCGGCGGTCACGACATCATTCATGACCCGGCGGCCGCCGGTAGTGGTAGCGATAGACTTCCTCGAAGCCGAGCGAATGGTAGAGCGCCAGTGCCGGCACATTGTTGGCCTCGACCTGCAGCCAGGCTTCCCGTGCGCCCCGCAGCCGTGCCCATTTCAGTGCCGACAGGATCAGGTTGCGGCCGTGGCCCCTGTTGCGTGCCGACTTGTCGGTGGCGACCTCGAACAGGCCGGCGAGATCGCCGTCATGCACGCAGATCAGCGTCGCCAGCGCTTCTGATCCATCTTCGAGCGCGAACAGCCCGGCTTCGGGCTGGATGGCGCCGATGATCTCCGACAGGCCGGGGCGCAGCGAAACATCCGAACCGCTGACCTTGAGCGACGCGCCGATGAAGCGGCTGATGTCTTTGAGCGGGATCTGGTCCATGGCAGCGTCGAGTTGCGCATCGGCCAGCGGCAGCCGCATGACCAGCGACTCGTCGAACCGGCTCCATCCCTCACGGTCGAGATGACTGGCAAGATCGGGACCCGACAACGGCGACATGCGGAATGTCAGCGGCCTGCCATAGGCATCGAAACGGCGGCTGGCCCGGCCGATACGGTCGGCAATGTGCTGGATGTCGCCGGGATCGAGCGGATTGACCGAGTTCAGCCGCTTGGCCGGATGGCCGGCGGTCAGCCGCACCACCCAGGTGCCGTCATAGTGGACGGCGGCCGCCGGCCAGGCGCGAAAGCCGGCCGCCTCGTAGCGGCGCACGATCGCCAGCATGCTTGCCGGATGCCTGGAGCTCAAAACCGTCAGCTCCGGTAATCGCCATTGATGGCGACATATTCCTTGGTGAGGTCGCAGGTCCACACCGTCGCCTTGCCGCGGCCGATGCCGATATCGGCGCGGATGCGGATATCGTCGCGCTTCATGTAGGCCGACGTCGCGGCCTCGGAATAGCCGGGGTCGCGCTCGCCTTCATGCGCCAGCCTGTTGTCGCCGAACCAGATCGACAGCCGGTCGCGATCGGCGGGTTCGCCGGCCTTGCCGACGGCCATGACGACGCGTCCCCAATTGGCGTCCTCGCCGGCGACTGCCGTCTTGACCAGCGGCGAATTGGCGATCGACAGCGCGATGCGCTTGGCCGAGCGCGCCGATTTGGCGCCGGTGACGGTGACTTCGACCTGCTTGCGGGCGCCTTCGCCGTCGCGCACCACCTGCAGCGCCAGCGATTTCAGCACCTTGCCGAGCGCCCGGCGGAACGTGCCGAGACGGGCATCCTTGGGATCGGTTATCTCCGGCGCGCCGCGCCTGGCGGCCTTGCCGGTGGCGAAGATCAGCAGCGTGTCGCTGGTCGAGGTGTCGCTGTCGACGGTGACCGCGTTGAAAGTCTTGGCCGTGCCGCGCGACAACAGATCCTGCAGGACAGGGGCGGCGATCGGCGCGTCGGTGGCGATGAAGGAGAGCATCGTCGCCATGTCGGGCGCGATCATGCCGGCGCCCTTGGAAATGCCGTTGATGGTGACATCGGTGTCGCCGAGCTTGACGGTCGCGGTCGCCACTTTCGGATAGGTATCCGTGGTCATGATCGCCTTTGCCGCTTCGGTCCACAGCTCGGGCTTGCCGTTGCTGACCAGCCCCGCGAGCAGATGGCTGAATTTGCTGGTGTCGAGCGGCTCGCCGATGACGCCGGTCGAGGCCATGAAAACCTCCGCTGCCGTGCAGCCGGCCGCCTTCGCCGCCGCCTCGCCGGTCAGTGCGGTCGACTCGCGGCCCTTCTTGCCGGTGAAGGCGTTGGCGTTGCCCGAATTGACGACCAGCACCCGCGCCTTGCCCGCGCCGAGATTCTGCCGGCAGAAATCCACCGGCGCCGAGGGGCATTTCGATTTCGTGAACACGCCGGCGACCGCAGTGCCTTCATCGAAGACCATGGTCAAAAGATCGGTGCGGCCCTTGTACTTTATCCCGGCCTCGGCGGTGGCGATGCGCACCCCCTCGATTTCTGGCATTTTCGGGTATTTCTTCGGCGCAAGCGGCGAAATCGTCGTGGACATGGAGGCCTCGGGCGGGAAATCGCAAGGGAAGGCCGGTTTGCCCGATAGACCGCGCCGGCGCAAGGGCGTTTTCGTCGCTCTTGTCCGGGAGCTCGAACTCGCCCCTGGGAGCAGGGCTCCGAGACGTCGCAAGCCCATGCAGTAGACATCGTCCGACGGCCGGTCCGGCGGTGTCAGCCAGTTTGCGCCGGCCGCGTTCATGTTAGTAGGAATTTATTCTTGACAGGGTGAGAGCAGCTATGCTACATTTTCGTCCATGGTGCTGATTTGCGCCAGTGAACCGCCTCCGGCGGGTTTTGCTTTTGGGGCCTCGCCAACCAAGACGCCGGTAAGTTCCAGAAAAACGACCAACCCCTGCCCCGACTAGCCAGTCTCCAGAAGCTTGAAAACGCGCCGTTTCGTTTGAGCGTCGGGTCACCTATATTGCCGGCGAAGTGTTTGGCGAGGACGACAGAGATGGCCGAGGACGCCGATCCGGCGCGCAGATCGATCGGTGCACGGCGCAATCCCGACAGCGCCGAGGCCATTCTCCAAGCCGCCGAGACCGTACTGGTCGAAGCCGGTTATGCCGGTTTCTCGATCGAGGCGGTGGCGCGGCGGGCCCGCGCCGGCAAACCCACGATCTATCGCTGGTGGCCGAGCAAGGCGGCGTTGCTGCTTGAGGTCTACCAGCGCCAGAAGCGCGTCGATGTCCCCGATACAGGGGTGTTGGAGGAGGATCTCGTCGGCTTCCTGAAGAACCTGTTCGCCCACTGGCGCGAGACATCGTCGGGAAGCGTGTTCCGGTCGCTGATCGCCGAGGCACAGTCGGACGAGACCGCGGCCGCGGCCCTTGCCGACTACTCACTGGGCCGACGGTCCCATACCGCCCAGATCATCGAACGCGCCAAGGCAAGGGGCGAAATCCCGGCCGAAATCGATTCAGCTGTTGTCGCCGACCTGATCGCCTCCTTCGCCTGGAGACATCTGCTGACCAACCGGCTCGACGAGGACGAAGCGACCATCGGCAAGGCCGTCAACTACGTGATGCGAGGCATAGCGGCGCCTGCTTCGTAAAGACGGCAATGAATGAAAAAGGGCGCGGCAACCCCTGGCTGCCGCGCCCCTTTTCAAAAAGCTGCCAGTCTTACTTGGCGCTTTCCAGCGTATCGACCGCCTTCTTCAGGTTGGCGTCGGGGATCTCGACCTTGGCGCCGGCGCGCAGCGACTTGACCAGCGCGAAATACTTGTCGCGGATGACCGCCTGCTTGGCCTGGTCCTTGACGTCGTCGAAGGCCGGCGGCTGCTTGGTGCGCTTGTCTTCAAGCTTGATGACATGCCAGCCGAACTGCGTTTGCACCGGCTGCTCGGTGTATTTGCCGACCTCGAGCGCGGAGGCCGCCTTGTCGAACTCCGGCACCATCTGGCCAGGTCCGAACCAGCCGAGATCGCCGCCGCTGGTCTTGCCTGACGGATCGCTGGTGTGCTCGTTGGCGAGCTTCTGGAAGTCGGCGCCGCCGTCGAGCTGCTTGATGATCGCCTCGGCCTCTTCCTTCGTCTTCACGAGGATGTGACGGGCATGCAGCTCGTTGGTGGGCGGCGTGTTGGCGATTTCCTGGTCGTAGCGGGCGCGGACCTCGGCGTCGGTGACCTTGTCGACGACACCCTTCTCGACCATCTCGCCGTGCAGCGCGCGCTGCTGCAGGAAGGCCATGCGGCGCTGGAAGTCGGGATCCTTGTCGAGCCCTGTGGTGACCGCCTGGGCGGCCATGACGCGGATCTCGATGGCAGCCGAAAGGGCGGCGGCACGGCGCTGCTCGGGCGGCAATTGTGCGAACTGCTGCGACAATTCCCCTTCGGCAAGCACCAGATCTGCTTCGGTCAGGGGCTGACCGTTGACCGTGGCGATAACCTTATTGGGATCGACCGGTGCCGTGGCTGGCGCTGCTGCATCCGCCGGAGCGGGAGCGGTTTGCTGCGCCATCACAGGCGAGAGCGAAAGGGCCGACAGGCCGACGGCCAAGCCAAGGCTGGCGAGCGACGCGCGGCGAAACAACAGGGACATAGGGGGACTCCGGTGGGGATTGTTAAGAGGGGTGCTTCCAGATCGGCCAGATTGTGGCGGAATTTGGCGCAGCCAGCAGGGCCAGCGCGGCGTTGACATCAGTTGAGCCCCCTCTTATCTGTCCAACGACTTTGCGTCCAGAACCGTTTTCCGGGCGCTTTTTGTGTTTGTCCACGTTCACGTGGAATTGATGGGGCCGCCCGGCGCTCATCTCAAGATTGAGAATTCTATCGAAAGGACCATTGGATGGTCAGTCTCGGCGGTCTCGCCCGTAAGGTTTTCGGTTCCTCCAACGACCGTCGGGTCAAATCGACCCGGCCCCGTGTCGAGGCGATCAACGCCATGGAAAACGAGATGCGGGCGCTTTCCGATGAGGAATTGGTCGGCCGCACCGCGAAATTCCGCCAGGACATCGCCAACGGCGCCACGCTCGACGACCTGTTAGTGCCGGCCTTCGCCACCGCCCGCGAGGCCGCGCGCCGCGTGCTCGGCATGCGCCCCTTCGATGTCCAGCTGATCGGCGGCATGGTGCTGCACAATGGCGGCATTGCCGAGATGCGCACCGGCGAGGGCAAGACCCTGGTCGCGACGCTGCCGGTCTACCTCAACGCGCTTGCCGGCAAGGGCGTCCACGTCGTCACCGTCAACGACTATCTGGCCACCCGCGACTCCGAATGGATGGGCCGCGTCTACAAATTCCTCGGCCTCTCGGTGGGCGTGATCGTCCACGGCCTATCCGACGAGGAGCGCAGCGCCGCCTACGCCGCCGATGTCACCTACGCCACCAACAACGAGCTCGGCTTCGACTATCTGCGCGACAACATGAAATACGAGCGCGCCCAGATGGTGCAGCGCGGTCACAATTACGCGATCGTCGACGAAGTCGATTCCATCCTGGTCGACGAGGCACGCACGCCGTTGATCATTTCCGGTCCGCTCGAGGACCGTTCGGAAATGTACAACACCATCGACACCTTCATCATCCAGCTGCAGCCGCAGGATTATGAGATCGACGAGAAGCAGAAGACCTCGATCTTCACCGAGGAAGGCACCGAGAAGCTCGAGAACCTTTTGCGCGACGCCGGCCTGCTCAAGGGCGAGTCGCTCTACGACGTCGAGAACGTCGCCATCGTCCACCACGTCAACAACGCGCTGAAGGCGCACCGGCTGTTCCAGAAGGACAAGGACTATATCGTCCGCAACGGCGAGATCGTCATCATCGACGAGTTCACCGGCCGCATGATGCCGGGCCGCCGCTATTCGGAAGGCCTGCACCAGGCGCTCGAAGCCAAGGAGCATGTGGCGATCCAGCCGGAGAACCAGACGCTCGCCTCCGTCACCTTCCAGAACTATTTCCGCCTCTACAAGAAGCTGTCCGGCATGACCGGCACGGCACTGACCGAGGCAGAGGAATTCGGCAACATCTACGGCCTCGAAGTCACCGAGATCCCGACCAATCTGCCGGTGATCCGCATCGACGAGGACGACGAGGTCTACCGGACGGTCGAGGAGAAATACAAGGCGATCGTCAGGGAGATCCGCGAAGCCAGCGCCAAGGGCCAGCCGACGCTGGTCGGCACCACCTCCATCGAAAAGTCCGAGCAGCTGGCCGAGCGCCTGCGCAAGGAAGGTTTTACCGATTTCGAAGTGCTGAACGCCCGCCATCACGAGCGCGAGGCGGCGATCGTCGCCCAGGCCGGCAAGCCCGGCGCCATCACCATCGCCACCAACATGGCCGGCCGCGGGACCGACATCAAGCTCGGCGGCAATGCCGAGATGCGGATCGAGGAAGAGCTCGGCGACATGCCGGCCGGCCCCGAACGCGAGGCGCGGGAAAAGGAAATCATTGCCGACATTGAGCGGCTGAAGGAAAAGGCATTGGCCGCCGGCGGCCTCTATGTGCTGGCCACCGAACGCCACGAATCGCGCCGCATCGACAACCAGCTTAGAGGTCGTTCAGGAAGACAAGGCGACCCCGGCCGCTCGAAATTCTTCCTGTCCCTGCAGGACGATCTGATGCGCATCTTCGGCTCCGAGCGCATGGACGGCATGCTGCAGAAGCTCGGCCTCAAGGAAGACGAGGCGATCATCCATCCGTGGATCAACAAGGCGCTGGAAAAGGCGCAGAAGAAGGTCGAGGCGCGCAACTTCGACATCCGCAAGAACCTGTTGAAATATGACGACGTCTCCAACGACCAGCGCAAGGTGGTGTTCGAGCAGCGCATCGAACTGATGGACGGCGAAGGCCTCTCCGAAACGATCGCCGAGATGCGCGAAGGCGTCATCGACGAGATCGTCGCCAAGGCCATTCCCGAAAACGCCTATGCCGAGCAGTGGAACGTTGCCGGGCTGAAGGCCGAGATCGCCGAGTTCCTGAACCTCGACCTGCCGGTCGAGGACTGGGCCAAGGAAGAGGGCATCGCCGAGGACGACATCCGCGAGCGCATCGCGCAGGCCGCCGAAGCCGCCGCCAAGGAGCGCGCCGAGCGTTTTGGCCCCGAGGTGATGAATTACGTCGAGCGCTCGGTGGTGCTGCAGACGCTCGACCATCTGTGGCGCGAACACATCGTCAATCTCGACCATCTGCGCTCGGTCGTCGGCTTCCGCGGCTACGCCCAGCGCGATCCGCTGCAGGAGTACAAGGGCGAGGCGTTCGAGCTGTTCCAGGCGATGCTTGGCAATCTGCGCCAGGCCGTCACCGCGCAGCTGATGCGCGTCGAACTGGTCCGTCAGGCCGCCGAAGCGCCACCTCCGGAAGCCCCCGACATGTTCGGCACCCATATCGACGGCACCACCGGCGAAAACGACTTCGAAGGCGGCGAAACCGCCCTCCTGGTCCGCCCGGAGACAACCGCAATCGTCGCCCCCGAAGACCGCGACCCCAACAACCAGGCCACCTGGGGCAAGGTAGGCCGCAACGAAGCCTGCCCCTGCGGATCGGGGAAGAAGTACAAGCATTGCCACGGGGCGTTTGCGTAAGGGGCGCTTTTCCTTCTTCCCCGTTCACGGGGGTGAGGCGTGGTCCGCGTAACGGACGAAAAGCCAATTGCTTGGCTTTTCGAACGACGAACGCCCGGAGCGATAGCGAGGGGCTGGAGTGCCGACGTTCGCGATTTGCCAATCTCCCCACCTGAGGGGGAGATGGCCGGCAGGCCAGAGGGGGGCGCTGTCCCGCCGACTAAGCCGCCTCGAACTCGAACTTCAGCTGCGCGGCCTCATCCTCTGGCAGCCAAGGCACCATCTGAGGCACGATCTTGCGATAAAGCCGGGTGCTATCCTGATCGGCAACGTCTCCGTGCTGCGCGCCTCGGCGATGATGAAACAGCGGCGCAACCTCAAACGCCTGCGCCGCCCCTCACCCGCCTGCCGGCACGTTCTCCCCGTATAGGGACGGGGCGAAGGAACTTCTCACCCAACCGTTTCTTAATGTGTCTCCGCTACACCAACGCCTGAAAAAGAAGCGGAAAACGGAGAGAAATCGGGGTGCGCTTTTCCGCGGCCACGACTGCCGGGCGGTTCTTGCCGCAGCGTTGGGCGCTGCGCATGGGGCCGTTGCTTGGCCGCATCGATGCCGTGCTGTTCACCGCCGACGAGCGCGGCGAGGCCAGCCGCATGTCGGTCATCGCCTTCTCGGTCCGCATCGTCAGCGCCGTCATTGCCTTCGTCAGCCAGGTGCTGATGGCACGCTGGATGGGCTCGTTCGAGTACGGCATCTTCGTCTTAGTCTGGGTGACGATGGTCATCGTCGGCAATCTCGCCTGCCTGGGCTTCCACACCTCCGTCATCCGCTACATTCCCGAATACCGCGAGCGCGGCTTGATGGACGAGTTGCGCGGCATCGTGCTGGCCAGCCGTCTGTTCGTGCTGATCGCCTCGACGCTGATTGCCGGGCTCGGCGCGCTCGGCGTCTGGCTGGCGGCACCCTGGATCGAGAGCTACTATGTGATCCCGTTCATCCTCGGCGTCATCTGCCTGCCGATGATCGCCATGTCCGACCTCCTGTCGGGCCTGGCACGCGCCAACAGCTGGGCGCTGTTTGCCCTGTCGCCGACCTATCTGGTGCGACCGGTGCTGATCCTGCTGTTCATGGCGCTGATGCTGTTGGCGGGCTACGCACCCGATGCCAGGACCGCAATCTTTGCTTCGATCGCCGCCACCTACGCCACAACGCTCGGCCAGCTTATCGGTGTCACCCAGCGCATGGAACGGCAGATTCCGGCCGGGCCGATGAAGGTCCATTTCGCGCAATGGTTCATCGTCTCGCTGCCGATCTTCCTGGTCGAGAGCTTCTTCTTCCTGCTGACCAATGCCGACGTGCTGATGGTCGGCGCCTATATGGACCCCAATGACGTCGCCGTCTATTTCGCCACGGTGAAGACGCTGGCGCTGGTGCATTTCGTCTACTTCGCCGTCAAGGCCGGCGTTGCCCAGCGCTACGCCCAGTTCACCCATGGCGACCCGCAAAGGCTCGCCGCCTTTGCCCGCGAGACGGTGTCGTGGACGTTCTGGCCTTCGCTGTTGATGGCGCTGCTTGTGCTGGCGCTCGGCGAGCCGATGCTGGTGCTGTTCGGCCCGGAATTCAGCAGCGGCTATCCCTTGCTGTTCCTGCTCGTCTTCGGCGTCGCGGCGCGCGCCGCCGTCGGCCCCTGCGAAAGCCTGCTGACGATGAGCGGCAACCAGAACATCTGCGCCGCCGTCTATGCCATGACGCTGGCCTTCAACATCGCCCTCAACGTGATGCTGATCCCGATGTTCGGCCTGTGGGGCGCGGCCATGGCCACCGCCTTTGCCATGATCTTCGAAGCCGGCGCGCTGTCCTTCACGGTGTGGCGCAAGCTCGGCATCGTCATGCTTATCTTCGTGCCTGCGAAAGGAGCCGCGTGATGGCTGCCATCCCGTTGCTTGAGGAAACCAGCGGCGGCACCGCCGGCGCCATGGTGTCGGGCCTTGCCGGGCTGACCCGTGACGCCGACCCCGCCCATATCGAGATTCTCGCCAACAACCGGCCCGAGCGCAAGCTCGCCATCTACCCGGCATCCGCCGGCTTCGACCTGGTCGAGGAACTGGATTATCTCTGCGCCCGCACGGTCGAGCCCAACGTGTTCTTCAACCCGCGTTTCCTTGCGCCCGCCATGCCGCGGCTGGAGGATCGCGAGGTGCGGCTGGCGGTCATCCGCGACGGCGACGAATACCGCAACCGGCTGCGCCTTCTGGTGCCGTTCTCGGTGGAACGGCCGGTGGTGCCGCTCGGCGTGCCGGTGATGCGCACATGGTCGAGCCCGTTCGGTCCGCTCGGCACGCCGCTGGTCGACCGCGACGACCCGGTGGGCGTCGTCGAGGATTTCTTCTCGATGCTGTCGCGCCCGCATCTCAAGCTGCCGAAAGTGTTCGTCCTGCCCGATGTCCGGCTCGATGGCCCGGTGGCGAGCCTGTTTGCCACCGTGGCCGAGACGCGCGGCCTGATGCTGGTCACCACCGGCCAGACCCTGCGCCCGGCGCTGGAAAGCGAGCGCGACGGCGATGACTATCTGAAGGCCTCGCTGCGTTCGCACCATTATCGCGAGTTCCGGCGGCTGAAGCGGCGCCTCGGCGACCTCGGCAGGCTGGAGCATGTCGTGGCGCGCGGCCCCGAAGACATCCGCCACGCCATCGAGAACTTCCTGACGCTGGAGGCGGCCGGCTGGAAGGGCCGGGAACGCACCGCCATGGCGATCGACCGTTTCCGCGCCGCCTTCGCCCGCGAGGCCGTGCACCGGCTGGCCGAGCAGGACATGTGCCGCATCCATTCGCTGACGCTCGACGGCCGCACCATTGCCTGCCTGATCGTCTTCGTCGAAGCCGGCATCGCCTACACCTGGAAGACCGCCTATGACGAGACGCTGGCCAGCTATTCGCCGGGCACCTTGCTGATGATCGAGGTGACCAGGCAGCATCTCGACGATCCCAACATCATGATGACCGATTCCTGCGCCGTGCCCGACCATCCGGTGATGAGCCGGCTATGGGCCGAGCGCAAGCCGATGGGCACGCTGGTGATCGGCCTGACGCCGGACGCCGACCGCCTCACCCGCCAGGCCGCCTCGCAACTGCACCTCTACCGCGAAACCCGCAACATGGCCCGCCTGCTGCGCAACCGCATGAAGAGCTTGTTGGGGCGGCGCTGAGAAAAGGCAAGGGTGCGGTTCTGGAAGGATGGCACATTTTCGCTGCAATATTTGACACAGAGGTGGCCGGGACTTTACTTCGATTGCCCAAGAGGCAAGCGCTAAGATCGACTTCCGCTTCAAAAAAACGAGATTTCTTGCAGCAATTTTCCGGTGAAACCCGGCAAGATCTACTCGCATTCTTGTGCTTGATGCACGATAGTCTAGTGATTCGGTCCGCGATGAGAGAAAAATGTCGCTGAATCATGAGGCCAACGGCGCCCGGCACATCAGTGCGAACGACAGCGCCGTTGTCCGAAGGGCCGACGAAGACTTCGAAGAACTGATTCGAAGCATCCGAGCCGCCACGCATCAAGCTTTGCCTCTCTTCGAAGAGGAGCCCGTGACCGGATTGGCCCAGTCAGACACGCTGGCCGCCTCCCTCGGCTCGACTTCGGCCCGGACGGGCTCGAGTCAGGCCCACGCCATGCGCGGCTCCTCGCTCTTGTCCAACGATGACGACTTGGCGTGGTCGTTGGTTGAGGACTATGTGGCCAGGTTCGATGCGCAAACGCACGATGCCGACGCTCCCGATACGGACAAATGGGACTTGCAGGAAGAGGTGGCGAAGCTGCAACGCTTGCAGGATCGCACCTCGAAAGAGCTTGGGCGAAAATCGCGCGAGCTATCGATCGCAAGCAAGACCATCGCCGACCTGGAGGTCCAACTCAACAGGGCACGGCAGACCATTGCGCAGGCGGATAGGCATGCCGGCCAGCGCGCAACACGGTTCCTCGAAGCGAATGTCGAGGTCGAGCGCCTGGGACGGAACCTGGCGCGCGTGTCGGGGCAACTCCGCGACGAGACCATGGCCAGGCAAGCCGCCGAGCAGGCGCGTGAGGACGTTGCATCGCGGCTCGCCAGCTTGCAACAGGCCGCCATGCTGCTTCGTTCCAAGGTCGCGGACTATCAGCTCCACAACGAACGACTGACCGGCAAACTATCTGCGCAGATGCTTGTACAGCAGGACCTGCAGGCGCGGCTGTCCACGGTCGAGCATCAGCGCGGCGTTCTCGGCGATTGCGCCGCCGCCGCGCAGGAACGGGCCGTGGAACTTGAAAAGAGGTTGCGCTTGCTCCAGCGCAGCGCCCCCGATCAAAGCGTGGTCCGCGCAACGCCGAGCGCCGGGCAGCGCGCCGAGGACGTGGCCGAGCATCGGCGCCAAACCTCGGAAACCGAGATTGCGAAATTACGCCAGGAGCGCGACGCGGCGCGCCGGGACTGTGGCGCGGTGAAGGTTCAACTCGCCGATCTCCGCTTGCGCGGCATGACCGACGAACTCGCGCATGCCCGTTGCCGCAACGAGAACCGCCAGCTTCACCAAAGGCTGGAAACGCTGACACGCCAGGATCCGCCCAGCGGACCGGCAGCCGATGACAGCGCCGACCTAGAACGGACATTCGACGAATTGCTGGCAGCTGGCGAGATCGGCCCAGCCAATGACGGCGACCCCAGCGTGGCGCGCAAAGCGTGTTGATCGCCTGCTGAGACGTATCGGGAACCAAAGCGACCGTGACGCCCTTCGTCTATTGAACTTCGAGTGGCCCGCCACCCGAAGCTCGGAGAGCGAAGGGTGGTGCCCCTAGCCGGGATCGAACCAGCACTCCTTGCGGAACTCGATTTTGAGTCGAGCGCGTCTACCAATTCCGCCATAGGGGCTCAGGCCGGGCGGCCTGGATGGCGCGGGACTATACGGTTGGAGGCCTGTTCGTCAACTGGCCAATTCCTCGTCGCCTCGGATGCGACCAAACTGCGCCTTTCGATTTCGTGACGGGGCTGCCATTGTGCAGCGCGGAAAATCTTTCTAGACAGGCGGCGCATCAAAGCGCGGCACGTCTGCGGGGACGGATGGCGTGCGCTGGGTCTTTGTTCTGTGCATGCCGTTACACCCCAACCTGCCTGCAATTGAACGACACGCATTAGGAGTGCCGATGCTTCGCGGACTTTACGACTGGACCCTGTCGCTGGCGGCCCGCAAATCCGCCGAATGGTGGCTGGCCTTCATCGCCTTCGTCGAAAGCTCGGTGTTCCTGGTGCCGGCCGACGTGCTCTATCTGCCGATGGCGCTGTCGCGGCCGGACCGCGCCTACCGCTATGCGCTGATCGCCACCGTCGCCTCGGTGCTGGGCGGCATCGCCGGCTGGTTCATCGGCCACTATGCCTATGACGCGGTCGCCAGGCCGATCCTCGAATTCTACGGCAAGTACGACGAGTTCGAGCAACTGCGCGCGGGCGCCGGCGTCGGCTTCATCGTCCTGATGCTGATCACATCGGGTGCCGCCCACCTGCCGCCGATCAAGGTGGTGACGATCCTGTCCGGTGTCATCGGCGTCAATTTGCTGCTGTTCATCGTACTGGCGATCGTGGCCCGCGGCGCCCGCTTCCTGCTGCTCGCCTGGCTGCTGCGCCGCTATGGCGAACCGATCCGCGAATTCATCGAAAAGCGCCTCGGCCTGATCGCCGGCGCCGGCGCGGTTGCCCTGATTTTGCTCTATATCCTGGTCAAATACGCGTTCTGAACATTACCATTGCGAGCCGGACGGACCGATTGAAATGACAGCGACCATGAATGCCGACACCGGACGCCAGCGCACGCTGACCGCCTTGTTCCTCGCCGTCGCCATGGCCGCCACCGTCGGCTCGGCGCTCGGCTTCCAGTATCTCGGCGGCTACATCCCCTGCCACCTCTGCCTCGAACAGCGCACGCCCTACTATATCGGCGTGCCGCTGATGGTGCTGGCGGTGATTGCGTCGATGCTGCACGCACCCAGCTGGCTGACGCGCGGCCTGCTGGCCGTCGGCGGCATCCTGATGCTCTACGGCCTCTATCTCGGCGTCTACCACTCCGGTGTCGAATGGCAGTGGTGGGCCGGCCCGACCGACTGCACGGCGGGCGCCGGGCCGGTCGACACCGGCGGCAAGGGCGTGCTCGACGCGCTCGACAAATTCGTGCCGCCATCCTGCGACAAGGCCGCCTTGCGCATCCTCGGCCTGTCGCTGGCCGGCTGGAACGCCATCGCCAGCCTGATCCTCGCCGCCGTCGCCTTCCGCGGCGCCCTCACCCGCGACTAAGCCAATTCGATTGAACGGCGCGACGCAGAGTTCGCGCAAAAATTCGCCGGGCTGAGTCGGATAGGCGCAGCTTTCGACATCCGAGCCAAGTCGACCCCCACTCCGTCTCGGCTTCGCCGAGCCACCTTGTATCTACACGAGAGAGATTTCGTGGGATTAGAGCGATTGAGCCAAGGTCCGGGTGGCCGCCCGGACCTTGGCTTGGCGAAGTCGCCCGTACCACCTGAGGTTACAGCCGCGGGAGAGCTTGGGATCTTCGCCTTCATCACGCACGACCGAACAGTCGCTTGGTTCCAACCGTACGCACAAGGCAGGTTACCGTGAACAAGGATTATTTGTGGAGTTGATGTTTCGAAAGATTGGCTGGACGCGCATGTCTGGCCTGGCGGAGCGGCAGCGCGCTTCGCCAACGACGCGGCGGGGATCGCAGCTCTTTGGCTGTTCTGCCGCAGCCATGACGCAGCCCTTGCGGTGATGGAGGCATCGGGCGGCTATGAACGGCTGGGATTCATGCTCTTGTGGGCGCACGGCATGCCGTGCGGCGTGGTCAATGCCAAGAGCGTGCGCCGTTTCGCCGAGGCGATGGGCTATCTTGAGAAGACCGACAGGATCGACGCCGCTGTCATCGCCCACTACGGCGCAGTCAAGAACACTGTGCCGACGCCACCGCCAAGCGCCGCCCAGCAGCGGCTTGCCGCGTTGGTTGGCCGGCTTTGCCAGATTGTCGGCGATGCGACCATCAACAAGCAGCGTAGAAGTGCCGCACGCGACGCCGAGGTATGCGCCAGCATCGAGGCGATGCTGGCCTTCCTCAAGCGCGAGCAACGGCGCCTGGAAGGCGAGATTGCCTCGATGATCGATGACGATCCGCTGTGGGCCAGGCTGGAGCAGGCCTTTCGTTCGCTGAAGGGCGTGGCCGGACGCACCGTCGCCCGCCTGATGGCCGAACTGCCCGAGATCGGCCTCATGTCCAACAAGGCCATCGCCAAGCTGGCAGGCCTCGCTCCCTTCGCCAACGATAGCGGCAAGCGCACCGGCAACAGGCATGTGCGCGGCGGACGCGCCGGGCCGCGTGGCATCCTCTTCATCGTCGCAGCCATCGTGGCCAAATTCGATCCCAATCTCAAAGCTTTCGCTCAACGGTTGCAACAGGCGGGAAAGCCAAAAATGCTCATCCGCATCGCACTCGCCAGAAAACTCCTCGTCATCCTCAATGCAAAAGCACGCGATGCGCGCAACGAGTTCGCGAGTGCAACTTGACACCCCAGATAGTCGCTCTCCCCCGATCGACGGGGTGGAGGAAGGGCGCGAGCCTGTTGTAGCCAGGACTCCTCTAAGAGAGGCTCCCTTCCTCTCCTCCGGAGGGGGGAGAGGAAGGTGCGAAGCAGCGACGGAGTGGGGGAAGCCGGTCCTTAAGCGCGAAGCCGCTGATAAGTGAGCGCGACTGAGCCCGCGATATCGGGGAGCGTCAGATTATCATGGTCTGAGGAACCCGTGAGCACCGGCCTATGCCGACCGTAGCCTCAACCGCCACGAACACCACGAGTGCTTCGGCCGGCGAAGGCCGGAATCGCAGACAATTGCTCCAGACGGCCAGCCTCCCGAATTCTCGAACGATCTCAGGGTTCGAGTTCGACATCCCAGTACAGATAATCCATCCAGCTCTCATGCAGATGGTTGGGCGGGAACAGGCGGCCATTGTTGTGCAGATCGTGCACCGTCGGCTGGAAAGGCTTCTGCAGCGGCCACATCTTGGCATGCGCCGGCATCATGCCGCCCTTCCTCAAATTGCACGGCGAACAGGCGGCAACGACATTCTCCCACGTCGTCGCGCCGCCGCGATGGCGGGGAATGACGTGATCGAAGGTCAGGTCCTCCGGCGTGCCGCAATATTGGCACTGGAAGCGATCGCGCAGGAAGACGTTGAAGCGGGTGAAGGCCGGGTGCCTGGAGGGCTTCACATAGGCCTTAAGACTGACAACGCTCGGCAGCTTCATCGAGAAGGTCGGCGAGGAGACGGCGTGCTCGTATTCGGCGACGATGTTCACCCGGTCGAGGAACACCGCCTTGATGGCGTCCTGCCACGACCAGAGCGACAAGGGGTAATAGCTGAGCGGACGGTAATCCGCATTCAGCACCAGTGCTGGAAGCCCATCCGGAGATACGGCAACCGTCACGTGTTCACCTCCTTGGTTCTAGACCCGAACGGCACGGATACTGTAAGCCCGACATGACAGGGATGTGAAGCGGATTGTCGCGTCGCTGAAGCGCCAAAAATGCATGATTTTTATGATTTTTCGCGGATTCAGGCCGGCGGCGCGGCGTCCCGCCCTCTGGTTTCACGATAATAGGACCAGAAAAGCCGCGATGCGACACCTCGCCACGGGCTCCATGATTCGGCCAATGCGATCAGCGTTTTCTCAGGCGGACGCGGCTCGATGCCGAGCGCGTGGCCGACCGCGCTCTGCAGCGCGACATCACGCGCGGGGAAAATGTCGGGGTGCCCGGCAGCAAACAACAGGTACACTTCCGCAGTCCACGGGCCGATGCCGGACACCGCCGTCATCGTCGTGATCGCCTCCTCGGCATCGAGCGAACAGAGGTGATGCAGGTCGAGGCCGTCGACCACGGCCTGGGCAATTGCGATCAGGCCGCGCTGCTTCGGCCGCGACAGGCCGGCCTCGCGAAACATGTCCTCGCCGGCGGCCAGGATCGCCTGCGGCGTCAGCGGATCGACGAGCTTGGTCAGCCGGCCGAAGATCGCATCGGCGCTGGCGCGGGACACTTGCTGCGAGACGACGATCGACGCCAGGCTTCGAAACCCCGGTTCGGACAGCCGCAGCGGCACTTCGCCGGCCATGCCGCGCACCTTTTCCAGGCGCGGGTCGATCACGCAAAGCGCATCGAGCCCCCGGGCAATGTCGTCTGATGTCGCGATACGCTGCATGCTTTCTTGTTCCTGAACCGGCAGCACGGTAGCAATTGGCAAAACCGCCGCACAACCCGATTGCCGCCGCAGAGATGACACTCCTGACATTCCGCTTCGCGCCCAGCCCCAATGGCGACCTGCATCTCGGCCACGCCTATTCGGCGCTGCTCAACCAGAAGCTGGCGGCACGGGCGGACGGCCGCCTGCTGCTGCGCATCGAGGATATCGACACGACGCGCTGCACGCCGCAATTCGAGGCCGGCGTGCTTGCCGACCTGAAATGGCTGGGGCTTGGCTGGGAAGAGCCGGTGCGCCGCCAATCCGAGCATTTCGCCGAATACCAGGCGGTGCTCGAGCGGCTGGTCCGGGAGGAACTCGTCTATCCCGCCTTCATGAGCCGTGGCGAGATCCGCGCCTTCATCACCGACAGTGAAAAGCGTGGGCGCGACTGGCCGCGCGATCCCGATGGCGTGCCGCTCTACCCCGCCGCTGACAAGGCGCTGCCAGTCAAGGAACGCCAGCGGCGGATCGCCGGGAATGCGCCCTTCGCCTGGCGGCTGGATGTCGATGCCGCCTTGGCGCGTGTCGGCAAGGACCTGTCTTGGACCGAATTCGCCGACGAGACGCTTTCCGCGACACGCTCGATCGAAGCCCGTCCGCAGGACTGGGGCGACGTGATCGTGGCGCGCCGCGATATCCCGACCAGCTACCACCTCGCCGTCGTCATGGACGATGCCCTGCAAGGCGTCAGCCACGTCGTGCGCGGACGAGATCTGTTTTCCGCCACCGGCGTGCAGCGCCTGCTGCAGCAACTCCTGGGACTGCCGCAACCGGCCTATTTCCATCATCGCCTCATCCTCGGGCCCGACGGACGAAAGCTGTCGAAGAGCCTGGGCGATACCGGCCTTGCCGCCTTGCGCCATGCCGGCGCATCGCCTGACGACATCAGGCGAATGGTCGGGCTTTGAGCCCGGTGAGACCAAGAAGCCACCCCCAGATGGGCCGGCGTTGAATTCCGGTGATCTATGGATCAACCGTTTCGCTTTGCGCGCCGGGGTGAACGGGATTAGAGCATCGCCACGGCAATTCTCTCCAGTGCGGCGGACTCCGGAACATGCACAGCATCAAGCGGTTCATTCCCGCCACCTTCGTCGTTCTGTGGGCGACCGGCTTCATTGGCGCGCGCTACGCCATGCCATGGGCGGAGCCGTTCACCTTCCTCGCCGCGCGGTTCGTCATCGCCGCCATCCTGCTGGCCGTCCTGATGCTTGTATTGGGTTCGAAAAAAGCCACCCGCGAGGAGGCGCTGCATGCCACCGGCGCGGGCATCCTGATGCATGGCGTCTATCTCGGCGCTGTGTTCTGGGCCATCCACAGGGGCATGCCGGCCGGCTTTTCGGCCCTCATCGTCGGCCTGCAGCCGCTGATCACGGCGGTGCTGGCCGGCAAATTCCTCGGCGAGGCGATCCTGCCGCGTCACTGGCTTGGCCTTGGCATCGGCCTCATCGGTATCGTCATCGTGCTGTGGCCGAAGCTCGGCGCGCTCGGCGGCGGCGTGACCGCGGCGACATTGACCGCCTCGCTGGTTTCGGTGCTCGGCATGAGCGCCGGCACCATCTGGCAGAAGCGCTTTGCCTCCGGCGGCGACCTCGTCGCGGCGACCATGTGGCAATATGTCGGCGGTGGCTCGCTGATGCTCGTCGCCTCCCTCGCCTTCGAAACCCACACGGTCGTCATCAATGGCGAACTGATCTTCGCCATGGCCTGGCTGGTGCTGGTGCTGTCGCTCGGCGCCATCTTCCTGCTGATGGTGATGATCCGCGACGGCGAGATGTCGAAGGTGGCCTCGCTGTTCTACCTGGTGCCGGCGGTGACGGCGATCATCGCCTGGGCCCTGTTCGACGAGCAGCTCAACGCACTTCAGATTTCCGGCATGGCGATCACGACATTCGGCGTCGGCCTGGCAACGGCGCGGCAGGCCAAGGGAAGAACTGTGGAATTGAGGAATTGAGGAATTGAGGAATTGAGGAATTGAGGAAGAAGCACAGACAGCGCCGGATATGGCCCCCTTTTTCTCCAATTCTTCAATTCCTCAATTCGACCTGTCATCCCACCCGCGCACGCGCCTCCAGGTAGCGGCTGATCGCGGCATTGAGCTCGCCGCCGAGGATGAAGATCGCAGACACCATGTAGAGGAAGACCACGGCGATCATGATCGAGGCCAGGCCGGCATAGGTCGTCACATAGGACGAGAAGTGGTCGAGATAGGTGGCGAAGATGGTCGAACCGATAAGCCATGCCGCCAGCGTGAAGACGATGCCCGGCACCAGCGACACGAAGCGGCGCTTGCCCGCCGGCAGCCAGAAATGGACGGCAAACAATCCGCCGACAATGACCGCCGAAGCGATGACGTAACGCCATAGCGTAATGGTGCCCATATAGGGCTTGATCCAGTCGATATGGGCTTCCGCGAGCCGCGCCAGCAGCGGCGCGAACACCAGGAGCACGCTGATCGCCAGGAAACCGGCCGTGGCGATGAGAACGAAGATGATGCTCTGCACCCGGCGGTAGATGATGCCGCGCGTTTCCGAGACGCGGTAGGCGCGGTTGAGCGACGTGCGCAGCGCCTCGATGCCGTTCGAGGCAAAATAGGCCGCAAGCACCACACCATAGGTCAAAAGGTCGGTGCGCCTGACGGTCAGCACATTGAGCACTTCGCGCGCGATCGGCTTGGCGATCTGTTCGGGCCAGGTGTCGAAGACCAGATGCACGGCCGTGTCGGAGAACGCCTGCGCGCCGAGGAAGCTCGCCAGCGTCGTCGCGAAGATCAGGAACGGGAACAGCGCCATCAGCGAGGTGATCGCCAGATGGCTGGCCATCGCCCAGCCGTCATCGGTGTTGAAATGGCCAAGTGCGTCGTAGAGGACCCGCTTGAGGGCTACGATCTTCCGCAACAAGAACCGCGCCCTCCAATTGTCTCCACGCCGGGAATATGGGAAGGGATTGCGGCAAATGGCAACCCTTGGCGAAACCACGAACAGTCCGGCGCAGAAGTTGCGCTCGATTATCATCACCGGTGCGTCTTCGGGAATAGGCGCGTACTGCGCCCGCGCGTTGAAGGCGGAGGGCTGGCGGGTGTTCGCAACGGCGCGCAAGCCGCAGGACATCGCCGCGCTCGAAGCCGATGGCATCGAGGCCTTCTATCTCGATTATTGCGAGCCGGACTCCATCGCCGCGCTGGTGACGGCGGTGCTCGACCGCACCGGCGGCCGGCTCGACGCCCTGTTCAACAACGGCGCGTATGCGCAGCCGGGCGCCGTCGAGGATCTGCCCGTTGCCGCGCTCAAGCAGCAATTCGAGGCGAATTTCTTCGGCTGGCATGATTTGACCCGCCGGCTGGTGCCGGTGATGCGCCGCCAGGGTCAGGGCCGCATCGTCCACTGTTCGTCGATCCTTGGCCTCGTGCCGGTGCGCTTTCGCGGCGCCTATTCGGCGTCGAAGCACGCACTGGAGGCCTTGATGCTCTGCCAGCGCCAGGAACTGGCGGGCAGCGGCGTCCACGTCTCGCTGATCGAGCCGGGGCCGGTGAAGTCGAAGATCGCCAGCAATGGCCTCATTTGGTTTCTCAGCAACATCGACCACGAGAATTCCGTGCACCGCGTGGACTATGCGGCGCAACTCGAACGACTGCGGGCCGGCGGCAGCCAATCGGCCTTGAAGCCAGGGCCGGAAGTGGTTCATGCGGCGCTGCGCCATGCACTTCTGTCGCGGCGCCCACGCCCGCACTATGTGGTAACAGTGCCCGCCAGGATCGGCGCGGTGCTCAGACGCATCCTGCCGGCATCGATGCTTTACCGCCTGATGGCCAAACGCGCCTGAACGCCAACCAACTGGAACGAAGCAATGGCAACCGTCTTCAACATTCTCGCCATTCTGGTCATGGTCGCCGTTGCGGTCGTGCTTGTTCGCGGCCTCATCAACATGATGCGCGGCGGCTCCGGCGTCACCTCGAACAAGCTGATGCAGGCACGAGTCATGCTGCAGGCCGTGGCGCTGGTGCTGATCCTGCTGGCGGTGTATTTCACCCGCAAGTGAGGATGCCGGCGGCCGGGGAGGCGAAATGGTCAAGCTCAACAAGATCTACACCCGCACCGGCGATGATGGCACCACAGGTCTCGGCACCGGCGAGAGGCGGCTGAAATCCGATCTGCGGGTAGAGGCCTACGGCACGGTCGACGAGGCCAATGCCTGCATCGGCATCGCCAGGGTCCACACGGCCGCGGCCCATCCCGCGATCGACGCCATGCTGTCCCGCATCCAGAACGATCTGTTCGATCTCGGCGCCGATCTCGCCGTACCCGACGACGGCAAGCCGCTCGGCTATGAGCCGCTTCGCATCGTCGCCGTGCAGACCGACCGGGTCGAAAAGGACATCGACCTTCTCAACAAGGAGCTTCAGCCGCTCAAATCCTTCGTGCTCAATGGCGGCACAGCGGCGGCGGCGGCACTTCACCTTGCCCGCACCGTGGCAAGGCGAGCCGAAAGGCTGATGGTCGCCCTGGCCCAGGACCCGAACGAGCACGTCAACCGTGACGGTCTGAAATACATCAACCGCGTCTCGGATTTCCTGTTTGTCGCCGCCCGGGCGGTCAATGACAACGGAAACGCCGACGTGCTATGGGTTCCCGGCAAGAACCGCTGATTGTCGAAAGCGGAAGAGGGCCTGGGGCATGTTCATCCCGCTTTACGACACCAACAGGCTGCGCCACATCCGCCTGCAATATGTGACCATCGGGCTGATCGTGGCCAACGCCCTGGTCTACCTCGTCACCGCGCTCGGCGGCGAGAGTTTCTCCAATGCCGCCGTGCTTGGTCTCGGCTTCATCCCGTCGGTCGTCCATGACACCGCAGAGCTCGATCCCCGTTTTATCGTCATCCCCGAAAGCCTGAGCTACCTCACCTATTCCTTCCTGCATGCCGACATCTTCCACCTCGGCGGCAACATGCTGTTCCTGTGGGTGTTCGGCGACAATGTCGAGGACGCGCTCGGTCACATCCGCTACCTCATCTTCTACCTGTTGTGCGCGATCGCCGGCGCCGCCTTCCAGGGCCTCGTCGCCTGGGACTCGCAGGTGCCGCTGATCGGTGCCTCGGGCGCCATCGCCGGCGTGGTCGTCGCCTATCTGATCCTTTATCCCAGGGTGAAGGTCTGGGTGTTGGCCTTCGCCCGCATCCCGCTGCGCATTCCGGCCTTCATCCCGCTCATCCTGTGGGTCCTTTTCCAGGTGGTGATGTTTGCCGCCGGCGGCGAGGATCAGATCTCCTGGGCCTGCCATATCGGCGGCATCATCGCCGGCGCCGTTCTGGTGCTTGTCTTGCGTAGCCGCGGCGTGCCGCTGTTTGCCGGCGCCGACGACGACGTCGCGCCCGCCGCTCCCGACCAGCCGCCGGTTGCCACGGAACCGCTGATCCCCGATCAACCCGCCGCGACACCGCGCTGGGGACGCGGAAACGCTTCCAGTTCGGACTGAACCGATTTGAGCCACTTGCAGCGTATTGACGTGCAGGGTTGCCGCAACTACGGAAACGTCTCCGCCGCAACCTAAGGCGGGCAAAGACCAGAATTTCCATCCGGCCAGAATTTCCACCTGGAATGTCGGCTTTCGACAACTCAGAACGGGCGCAGGCTGTTATAGCGCGCCCAATTAGCGTGAAGAGGTGACAGGCAAATGAAGATCCTTGTGCCCGTGAAGCGGGTTGTGGATGCGAACGTCAAGGTTCGCGTGAAGGCTGATGGTTCGGCGGTGGAGCTCGCCAACGTCAAGATGGCGATGAACCCGTTCGACGAGATCGCGGTTGAAGAAGCGATCCGGCTGAAGGAAGCTGGCAAGGCGGAAGAAATCATCGTCGTCTCGATCGGCCCGCAGCAGGCGCAGGAAACCCTGCGCACGGCGCTCGCCATGGGCGCTGACCGCGCCATCCTGGTCAAGACCGACGAACAGACCGAGCCGCTCGGCGTCGCCAAGGTGCTGAAGGGCGTCGTCGACGCCGAGCAGCCCGGCCTCGTCATCCTCGGCAAGCAGGCGATCGACGACGATTCCAACCAGACCGGCCAGATGCTGGCGGCACTGTTGGGCTGGGCGCAGGGAACCTTCGCCTCCAAGATCGTGCTCGACGGCGACAAGGCCAAGGTGACGCGCGAAGTCGATGGCGGCCTGCAGACGGTGGAACTGAAGATGCCGGTGATCGTCACCGCCGACCTTCGCCTCAACCAGCCGCGCTATGCCTCGCTGCCCAACATCATGAAGGCCAAGAAGAAGCAGCTCGACGAGAAGAGCCCGGCCGACTACGGCGCCGACGTCAAGCCGCGGCTGAAGGTCATCAAGACCGAAGAGCCGAGCGGCCGCAAGGCAGGCGTCAAGGTCAAGAGCGTCGCTGAGCTGGTCGACAAGCTGAAGAACGAAGCCGGCGTGCTGTAAGGAAATCCGATGAGGCCGGCCTGCAAACGGCTGGCTTCTCCGCTTCCGGTGCTCACGTACAGAAGTACGCTCCGCTCCGGTTCTCGAAACCAACCGTTTTCGACTCGGCCTGACCGGATTTCAGGGAGCCGCGAAGACGAAAGTCAGGAATATCATCAATGGCTATTCTTCTGATTGCAGAACACGACAACGCAACCCTTTCCGACCAGACCGCCAAGGCGCTGTCGGCCGCGCTGCAGATCGGCTCGGACGTGCATGTGCTGGTTGCCGGCAAGGGCGCCAAGCCGGCAGCCGACGCTGCCGCCAAGCTGAAGGGCGTGAGCAAGGTGCTGTTGGCCGAGGCCGACGAGCTTGCCGAGCGTCTGGCCGAACCGACGGCAGCGCTCATTGTGTCGCTGGCGGGCGCCTACGACACCATCATCGCGCCGGCGACCTCGTCGGGCAAGAATGTCGCGCCGCGCGTGGCTGCGCTCCTCGATGTCGCGCAGGTGTCCGAGATCATCGAAGTCGTATCGCCCGACACCTTCAAGCGGCCGATCTATGCCGGCAACGCCATCCAGACGGTGCAGTCGAGCGACGCCAAGAAGGTGATCACCGTGCGCACCGCCTCCTTCCAGGCAGCCCCCGAGGGCGGCTCGGCAGCCGTCGAGACCGTCAAGGTCGCGGCCAATCCGGGCCTCTCCACCTTCATCGAGAACAAGCTTTCCGAGACCGACCGTCCGGAGTTGACCTCGGCCAAGATCATCATCTCGGGCGGCCGCGCGCTGGGCTCCTCGGAGAAATTCCAGGAGGTCATCCTGCCGGTTGCCGACAAGCTCGGCGCCGCGGTCGGCGCTTCCCGCGCCGCCGTCGATGCCGGCTATGCGCCGAACGATTGGCAGGTCGGCCAGACCGGCAAGGTGGTTGCCCCCGATCTCTACATCGCGGTCGGCATCTCCGGCGCCATCCAGCACCTTGCCGGCATGAAGGATTCCAAGGTCATCGTCGCCATCAACAAGGACGAGGAGGCGCCGATTTTCCAGGTTGCCGACTACGGCCTCGTCGGGGACCTGTTCGTCATCCTGCCGGAACTGCAAAAGGCGCTTTGACGCTTTCTGCCAAAGCGTATTAAATGGTGAGGGTGGGGTAGACGAAGTCGCCCCGCCCTTTTAGTTTGCACCGCACAAAAAGCAGGCCGCAAAGGCTGAAAGCAATCCAGCAAAGTGCGCAGCGGTTTTGCGTCCGGGATTGCGGTAAAATAAAAGGTGGAGCGCTTTCGCAGTTCAAGCGGAAGGGTTCAGGACGGGATCGGTGTAATGAGCAAGATCGAGACGATCGGCATCATCGGCGCGGGCCAGATGGGTGGCGGCATCGCCCATGTCTCCGCGCTTTCAGGCTACAAGGTATTGATCTACGATATCTCGCCCGACCGCATCGAGAAGGGCATCGCCACGATCAGCGGCAACATGGCCCGCCAGGTGGGGTCCGGCAAGCTCGACGAGAAGGTGCGCAACGATGCGATGGGCCGCATTTCGGCCGCGCCCGCGATGGCCGATCTTGCGGGTGCTGACCTGGTGATCGAGGCGGCGACCGAGGACGAGACGGTCAAGCGCAAGATCTACGCCCAGCTTTGTCCGCAGCTCAATCCCGAAGCCATCCTGGCGACCAACACCTCGTCGATCTCGATCACGCGGCTTGCCGCGCAGACCGACCGGCCCGAGCGGTTCATCGGCATACATTTCATGAACCCGGTACCGCTGATGAAGCTGGTCGAACTGGTGCGCGGCATCGCCACCGAGGACCAGACCTTCGAGGCAGCCAAGACCTATGTGAAGCAGCTCGACAAGACGATCACGGTCTCGGAGGATTTTCCTGCCTTCATCGTCAACCGCATCCTGCTGCCGATGATCAACGAGGCGATCTACACGCTCTATGAGGGTGTCGGCTCGGTCGACGCCATCGACACCGCCATGCGGCTCGGCGCCAACCATCCGATGGGGCCGCTGCAGCTGGCTGACTTCATCGGGCTCGATACCTGCCTGTCGATCATGCAGGTGCTGCATGACGGCCTGTCGGACTCCAAGTACCGCCCTTGCCCGCTACTGGTGAAATATGTCGAGGCCGGCTGGCTCGGCCGCAAGACCGGGCGCGGCTTCTACGACTATCGCGGCGAGCATCCCGTCCCGACGCGCTGAGCGGATCGTCGGCGCAAATCAGGGACAAGCCTTTCGGTTCAACGGCGACGGGTCTATCAGGAGGCCACCGCCAGTGGCTCTGTCCGGCCATCCACGATCTGTGCGTCGGGCGCCACGGAGACACAGCCACGGCCCGCCGCCTTGGCGGCATAGCAAGCCGCATCGGCCCTGGCGATGATCTCGTCGACCTCGCCACAATTGGCATTGATCGCAGCCAACCCGATGCTGGCGCCGATCACGTGAGGACGGCCGTCCCAGGTGAAGTCTAGCCCGCCGATCGCATCGATGATGGAGCGCGCCGCGATCTTGGCGCCGGCTGCCGAACCCGATTTCAAAACGACCGCGAATTCGTCGCCGCCGAGGCGAGCGACGATGTCGTCTGGACCAAGCACGCTGCGAATAGCCACGGCGACCCGCTTCAGCAGCGCGTCTCCCGCCGCGTGGCCACCCGTGTCGTTGACCAGTTTGAAGTGGTCGAGGTCGATGAACATGAACTGATGTCCGGCGCCTCCGACCGACCGTGTCGTGTCGCCGACCGACCTTGTCGTGTCGGCGGTGCCGTCCTTGCGCGCCTGGCCGACGAGGTCCTCCATGGCGCGGATGAAGCTGGAGCGGTTGGCAAGGCCGGTCAGCGCATCGTGTGCCGCGGCGTGGGCGAGCTGGCGCTGCAGCGCGCGCGCATCGGTAAAGTCCTGGAAGACGATGACCAGCCCGCAGAATTCGTTGCGGTCGTTGACGATCGGCGACACCACCTGGCGAATGCTGCAGCGCGTGTCATCGCGCCGGATGAGGACGGCGCGGCTGTTCTGGTCGGCGGGCGCATGAACGCCAACCGCGGGCCGGGTCACGCCGATCCTGTGCCCCGTCTCCTCGTCGACCGCCCAGTAGACATGGCCAAGCATCTTGCCGAGAGCCTCGCCGCCGGCAATCCCGGTCAGCTTTTCGGCGACCGGGTTCATGAAGGTGATCCGGTTTGCGGCATCGGTGCAGATGACGGCATCGCCGATCGATTGCAGCGTCACCCTCAGCCGCTCCTTTTCATCGGCAAGCATTGCCGCCGACACGGTGAGGCGCTCTTCGGCCTCCTTGCGGCGGGTGATGTCGGTCAAGCTGCCGATGGCCCTGATCAGCCGTCCATCCTCATCACGTTCGATGGCCTTGCCGCGGTCGAGGATCCACACCCAGTGGCCATCCTTGTGGCGCATCCTGAACTCGGCCTCAAAGAACGGTGTCTTGCCCTCGAGATGAGCGCGATCCGCTTCGGCGACAGTCTCGCGATCATCAGGATGGATCATCGTCAGCCAGCGGTCGGTGTCGCCATCGAGCTCGCCATCCGCATAGCCCAGCATCTTGACCCAGGTCGAGGAATAGGTCGTGCCGCCCTTGCGCATGTCGAGGTCCCAGACGCCCTGGCCGGCGCCGGCGAGCGCGAAATTCCAACGCGTTTCCGCTTCGGCAATGCGCGCCTCGGCCTGCTTGCGAGCGTCGATGTTTTCGATTTGCGAGACGAGATAGAGCGGGCGGCCGCTGGTCTCATCGCGAATGACCGAACCGGCAAGATGGGCCCAGACAGGCGTTCCGTCCTTGCGGAGATAGCGCTTCTCGAAATGGAAGGAATTGACCGTGCCCGCCTTCAGATCGTCCATCGTCTTCCGCCCGATCTGCTGGTCGTCGGGATGCGTGATCTGGAAGAAAGTCAGCGCCTCGATCTCTTCGCTTGTGTAGCCAAGCATGGCCGCGAAGGCCGGATTGGTCTGGCGGATGCGCCCATCGAGACCGACAACGACGATACCGATCGCTGAATCCTCCATGGCGCGGCGGAAGCGCAGCTCGCTCTCGGCGATCTGTTGGCGATCCATGCTGATCCTGCGGGTGGACAGGGCGGCGAGGAACAGCGCGCCCGCCGCCACTGCCATCGCGATCTGCAGGCAGAGTTTCAAGGCTTCGGTGCCCAGGTCCAGGTGCGACAGCAGGATCGAGGCCGCCAGCACGCCCAGGCCGGCGACGAGCAACGCCAGCCCTGCACGCCCAAGAGATTCTCGGCTGGTCAATCCTCGCCACATCACGATACGTGCCACCCCCGTGCGCAAACGCATGTTCTCGCCTCAACCTTGGCGGATCGATTTTAAGGAAAGGTTGCGTCAGGCATTCCGGTGCCATCGCTAACCGGCAAACAATTGCCGGCATGATTAAGGATCGGTATGCGCGAGCGGGCGAGCGTGGCGCAACGCTACCAGCGCACGAAAAACCGTCCGCCGAGCGCGCCAAGCAATGCGAGCGCTGCAATGGCTATCGTGTACCAGGTGGCGACGAAAAGCGGCGAATCGTCGAAGCAGTGGGCGGCATAGAAGGTTGCCGCCAGCCCGCCGGCGAGCAGGCCTGCCACCGCACCGGCAAGCACCGGCCGTGTCGGCGCCCCGTAGCGCAGCATCCACAGGAAGATGGCAAGCGGACCGAGGCCGATCAGCGGGATGAAAGCCATGCAGATCATCATGTTGGAGCCGACCATTTTGGTTCCCCACAGCGCCTCCGGCACCATGAAAAGCTCCAGAACCACCGCCACGGCTACCAGCACTGGCGCCGCAGCCATCCCAACCATCGCCCGGCCCGTTGATGCACCCGGCGTCGACAAGGCACGGATCAGGGCGAAGGCGCTGACGGCAAGCACGATGGTGAAGACGAATTTGGAAAGGAAGCGCATCGTGTGCGCGGCCGCCATGAAATCCGGACGTGGGCCGATGGTCAGCAGGAAAACGACGGCCGCGATCACCGCTGCCGCACCGGCGGCCAGCCACCAGGCCGATTGCAGCGGCATCGCCTTGCTGGTTGCATCGGCGTCCAGCGCCTTGATGAGATCGTCCGTTCTCATGTCATTCCCGCCCGAACCGCCCCTGCCCGAATCGCTTGGCTATCGCGGCAAGTCCGCGATGCAGCGACACCCGCACCGCCGTCTCACTGATGCCGAACTTTGCCGCCGTCTCGCCGATGGACCGCCCTTCCACCGACACGGCCGAGACCACGGAGCGCTGAGCCGGCGACAGACCGTCCAATGCACGGTTGATGTCGCGCTCGCTGACGGTCTCGGTTTCCGGCTCGGCGAACGTCTCGGCGATATCGTCGACGTCGATCTCGATGCGCCGTCCGCGCCGCCTGAACGCATCGATCAGCTTGAAGCGGGCAATCGCATAGACCCACGGCAACACCGGCGCATCCTGACGCCAGGTATGTCGTTTCACATGAATGGCCAGCAAGGTTTCCTGCACGACATCCTCGGGATCGACCCCGCCCTGCACGATCTTGCGCCTGGCAAAACCGCGAACCAGCGCGGCAATCCGGTGCAGAAAGTCGGCGTAAGCCCTTTCATCTCCCGCGATCGCGGCCCGCATCAGCCGGGAAAGTTCGGCCTCGTCCTTGCCGCTCACAAGAGTTCACTCCCCGATTTTCGCGTCTCGGCGCTGATTTGTTACGTGGCCGGCGAAATAATGTCCAAGCCAAACTGTCGGCAAATCACGAAAGTTTGCGGCATCGCCGAACCGTGAGCATCACGCGGAATTGTCCGTTCGGCACCGGCCTTTGCACGTCAGCGACCGATTGAAGCACATCAACAATGTTGACTATAGCTGTCAGGTATCGATAGGTGCAGCCGTGACAGACCTAGGACCCCCGAAATCGAGGACAATGCCATGAAATACGCTCTTTCCACCCTCGCCGGCGCCGCCGCGCTGGCAATCAGCCTCATCGCCGGTCCGGCAAAGGCGGAAGAGGATGGCATCATTGTCTACAACGCCCAGCACGAAAGCCTGACCAAGGCGTGGGCCGAAGGCTTCACCAAGGAAACAGGCATCAAGGTCACCGTGCGCAATGGCGGCGACAGCGATTTCTCCAACCAGATCGTCGCCGAGGGCGCTGCTTCGCCCGCAGACGTCTTCCTGACCGAAAACTCACCGGCCATGGCGCTGGTCGAAAGCGCCGGCCTGTTCGCGCCGGTCGACGCGGACACGCTGGCGCAGGTTCCCCAGGACTATCAGCCGGCCAGCGGCAAATGGGTCGGCGTTGCCGCGCGCAGCACGGTCTTTGCCTATAACAAGACCAAGCTGACTGCCGACCAGTTGCCCAAGTCGATGCTGGACCTCGCCGATCCGAGCTGGAAAGGCCGTTGGGCCGCCTCCCCCTCGGGCGCCGATTTCCAGGCCATCGTCAGCGCCCTGCTCCAGCTCAAAGGTGAAGCCGCTACCGCCGACTGGCTGAAAGCGATGAAAACCAATTTCACCGCCTACAAGGGCAACAGCACGGTGATGAAGGCGGTCAATGCCGGCGAGATCGAAGGCGGCGTGATCTATCACTATTACTATTTCGGCGATCAGGCCAAGACCGGCGAAAACAGCAAGAATGTCGCGCTGCACTATTTCAAGAACCAGGATCCGGGCGCCTTCGTCTCGATCTCCGGCGGCGGTGTGCTGGCTTCGAGCAAGCATCCGAAGGAAGCCCAGGCGTTCCTGAAATGGCTGACAGGCAAAGGCGGTCAGGACGTGCTGAAAACCGGCGATTCCTTCGAGTACGCGGTCGGCAAGGGTGCGGACTCCAACCCGAAGCTGGTGCCGCTCGCCGATCTGCAGGCGCCGAAGGTCGATGCCACGACGCTGAACTCCAAGAAGGTCACCGATCTGATGACGGCAGCCGGCTTGCTTTAGTTGCCATTCGTCCTAAAAGGACACCCGACCACGCTCCCGCGGGAATTCGCCTTCCGCGGGAGTGATTTTGTTTTTCGAGATGGCATTCGTCGATGACGACACGCTGTGTTCCCGACCGCGATCGCGGTCCTTCAATTGCTGCCGCTGGACGGCAACGGCACGGCGTCTGACCTGATGCAGTCCGCGGTCGATCTCGCGCATTCGGGCCTGCCTTCGGGCACAGGCCGAAGGGCTCGGCGACGCGCACCGCTTTGGCTGGTCCTCGCCGCCATCTTCGTTGCGCTGCTGGCGCTGGTGCCGCTTGCCTTCATCATCTGGATCGCGGTGCAGACCGGCTGGGAAACAGTCTCGGCACTGGTCTTCCGGCCGCGTGTCGGCGAGCTTCTGGTCAACACTGTCCTGCTGGTCGCGCTCTCGGTGCCGATCACCATCGTGCTGTCGGTTTCGCTGGCCTGGTTGACCGAGCGCAGCGACCTGCCGGGCGCCCGGCTCTGGGCCTGGCTGTGCGTGGCGCCGCTCGCCATCCCGGCTTTTGTGCACAGCTATGCCTGGGTCACCATGGTGCCGGGACTGCACGGCCTGTGGGCCGGCGTGCTGGTTTCCGTGATTGCCTATTTCCCGTTCCTGTATCTGCCGGTGTCGGCGGCGTTGCGCCGTCTCGATCCCGCCCTGGAAGACGCCGCCGCCGCACTCGGCCTTGGGCCCCGGCGCGTGTTCTGTCGGGTCGTGCTGCCGCAATTGCGGCTCGCCATCTGCGGCGGCTCGCTGCTGGTCGGCCTGCATCTGCTGGCCGAGTACGGCCTCTATGTCTTCATCCGCTTCGACACCTTCACCACGGCGATCGTCGACCAGTTCCAGTCGACCTTCAATGGACCGGCCGCCAACATGCTGGCCGGCGTGCTGGTCAGCTGCTGCTTCGTGCTGCTCGGCCTCGAAGTGCTGGTGCGCGGCGAGGAGCGCTATGCCCGTGTCGGCTCCGGCGCGGCGCGCCATCAGCAACGCACAAGCCTCGGACGCGCCACCCTGCCTAGCCTGCTCTTGCTTGTCGTCATCACGCTTTTGGCGCTCGGCGTGCCGTTCGTCACCATTGGCGGCTGGCTTGCCGCCGGCGGCGCCGCTGTCTGGCGCTTGGACGAGATCGGCCTGGCGCTTGGCCAGACGCTGTTCCTGGCGCTCGCCGGCGCGTTGCTCGCCACCGTCGCCGCCATGCCGATGGCCTGGATCTCGATCCGCGCGCCGGGGCCATTGCAGCGTCTTCTGGAGGGCTGCAACTACATCGTCGGCTCGCTGCCCGGGGTCGTCATCGCACTGGCGCTGGTCACCATCACCGTACGCATCGCGCTGCCGCTCTACCAGACCTTGTTCACCATCCTGGTTGCCTATGCGCTGATGTTCCTGCCGCGCGCCCTGGTCAGCCTGCGGGCATCGATCGCGCAGGCGCCGGTCGAGCTCGAACGCGCCGCTTCCAGCCTCGGCCGGCCGCCGCTGCAGGCGCTGTGGTCGACGACGATCCGCCTGTCGGCGCCGGGTGCCGCGGCCGGCATGGCCCTGGTGGCGCTCGGCATCATGAACGAACTGACCGCCACCCAGATGCTGGCACCGAACGGCACCCGCACGCTGGCGATGGCTTTCTGGTCCTACAGTGGCGAGATTGATTATGCCTCGGCGGCACCCTACGCCTTCATCATGGTGGCGATGTCGCTGCCCTTGACCTGGCTGCTCTATGTCCAGTCGAAACGGATGGCCGGACGATGAGCTTTCTCGAAATCAGCGGCCTGCACAAGCAATACGGTCCCGTGGCGGCCCTTGCCGGCGTCGACCTGAGCGTCGCCAGCGGCAGCCGCACGGCGATCGTCGGTCCTTCCGGTTGCGGAAAGACGACCCTGCTGCGGCTGATTGCCGGCTTCGAGGCTCCGGACCAGGGCCACATCACGCTCGACGGTGCCATATTGGCCAACGGCGGCGCTGCGGTGCCGGCATATCGCCGAGGCATCGGTGTGGTGGCGCAGGATGGTGCCCTGTTTCCGCATCTGACCATTGGCGACAATATCGGTTTCGGCATGGGCCGCGGCGAGGACAAGCGCGCTGAGCGCATCGTCGAGCTCGCCTATATCGTCGGGCTCGACAAGGCGATCCTCAAACGCCGCCCGCACGAGCTTTCCGGCGGCCAGCAGCAGCGTGTGGCGCTGGCCCGGGCCATGGCGATGAAGCCCAGGCTGATGCTTCTCGACGAGCCGTTCTCGGCGCTCGATACCGGCCTGCGCGCCTCGATGCGCAAGGCGGTGGCCGAACTTCTGGAGGCCGCCGGCATCACCACCATCCTGGTGACGCACGACCAGGCCGAAGCGCTGTCCTTCGCCAGCCAGGTCGCGGTGATGCGCGACGGCAAGTTCTCGCAAATCGGCACGCCGCGCGAGCTCTATCTCAAGCCGAAGGACAGGATGATCGCCGAATTCCTCGGCGACGCCATCATCCTGCCGGCCAAGATATCAAATGGCTTCGCCAACTCGCCGCTCGGCCGCATCGCGGTCGACACCCATGACAGCCGCGATATCGCCCGCATCATGCTTCGCCCGGAGCAGATCGCGCTGAAGAGAACGTCGCGCGAGGGTATGTCCGGCACCTCGGACATGCTGTTCGGCGAGGTGACGGAATCCGAATTCGCCGGCTCGATGTGCACGGTCGCGGTGCGGCTCTTGAACAATGCCGATCCGCCCGATGCGGCAGCGATCGGCAACACGCCGCTGGTCCTGCGCAAACCGGGCATGGACGCGCCGGCGGTCGGCGAGATCGTCCGGCTGACTGTATCGGGAAAGGCGCATGTCTTCGCCTGAACGCCGCGTGGGTGGAGCGTAGGCATATCTTTCTGATTAGCCGACGCGCTTTCCGGCCTGATCGAACCAGTGCAGCTTTTCTGCCTTGGCAACCACGCGCAATTGGTTGCCAACCGTGGCGGTGGCGCGACCCGCGACCCGCACGACGATCCTGCTGCCACCTGCAGCACAGTGAAGGAAACTTTCGGCGCCTACCGGTTCGACTGCCTCGACCAGCGCCGGCAGAATGAGCGCGCCGGACGGTGCCTCGGCTCCGAAGGTGACGTCGGCATCCTCGGGGCGGAAGCCGAGCGTGACGGCGTTCGCAGGCGCAAATTCAATCGTCTTGCCATCAGCCAGCGCCGGACCAGCCGGCCCTTGCGAAAGGGGCAGGAGATTCATCGGCGGCGCGCCAATGAAGGAAGCGACGAAGGTCGAGGCCGGCCTTTCGTAGACGTCGAGCGGCGCCCCCATTTGCTCGACCAGTCCGGCATTCATGACGACGAGGATGTCGGCCAACGTCATCGCCTCGAGCTGGTCATGCGTGACATAGACCGACGTGACGCCAAGCGAGCGCTGCAGGTTCTTTATCTCGACGCGCATCTGGCCACGCAATTTGGCATCGAGATTGGAAAGCGGCTCGTCGAACAGGAAAACCCTCGGATTGCGCACGATGGCACGACCCATGGCGACACGCTGGCGCTGGCCGCCGGAAAGCTCGCGCGGGCGGCGGTCGAGCAGCGCCGAAAGTTCCAGTATTTTCGCCGTCGCGCGGACCCGGCTGTCGATCTCATCTTTCGGCGTGCCGCGGTTGCGCAGCCCATAGGCCATATTGTCGTAGACTTTCATATGCGGATAGAGCGCGTAGTTCTGGAACACCATGGCGATGTCACGCTCGGTCGGACCGGTTGAGTTTACGATCTTGCCGTCGATCGCAACTGTTCCCGAGGAGATGGTTTCAAGCCCGGCGATCATTCTGAGCAGCGTGGACTTGCCGCAACCCGACGGGCCGACCAGCACGCAAAGCTCCTTGTCGGGAACCGCGATTGAAACGCCCTTCACGGCCTCGAAACCGCTGGGGTAGACCTTCTTCACATCCTTCAGATCGACGGTCGCCATCAGCTTCTCACTTTTCGGAATCGACCAGGCCGCGAACGAACCAGCGTTGCATCAGCACCACGACCAGGATCGGCGGCACGATGGCCAGCATCGCTGTAACCATGACCAGGTGCCATTGCGTATCGGCATCGGCGAAGGAGACCATCTTTCTGAGCGCGATGACGATCGTGTTCATGTTGCTGCTGTTGGTGACGAGCAACGGCCACAGATACTGTGTCCAGCCATAAATAAAGAGGATGACGAACAGCGCCGCGATATTTGTCCGCGACAGCGGCAACAGGATATCGAAGAAGAAGCGCCACGGCCCCGCACCATCGACCCGCGCCGCCTCAACCAATTCGCCAGGAATCGTCATGAAGAACTGGCGGAACAGCAGCGTGGCGGTGGCCGAGGCGATCAGCGGGATGATCAGGCCCGCATAAGTGTCGATCATGCCGAGATCGACCATCACCTTGTAGGTTGGCAGGATGCGCACCTCGACGGGGAGCATCAGGGTGATGAAGATCAGCCAGAAGAAGGTCATGCGCAGCGGAAAGCGGAAGAACACGATCGCATAGGCAGACAGGATCGAGATGAATATCTTTCCCACCGCGATGCCGAGCGCCATGATCGTCGTGTTGAGCAGCAGCCTGCCGACGCTGACGCCGCCGATGCGGCCGACACCGCCGAACAATGCCTCGCTGTAATTGTTCCAGAACTGATCGCCGGGCAGGAGCGGCAATGGCGGCCTGAGGATCGTTTGCAGCGTCTGCGTCGAGGCAACGAATGTGTAGTAGATCGGGAAGGCGACGATCAATATGCCGAGGATCAGCATGGCGTGGGCGATGACGGTGCGGAGCGGTGACTGGCCGATCATCGCTCGCCCTCAGCCGTAATGGACTTTGCGTTCCACATAGCGGAACTGGATGGCGGTGAGCGAGATGACGATGACCATCAAGATAACCGACTGCGCCGCCGAGTCACCGAGGATCAGATTGACGAAGCCGTCATTGTAGACCTTGTAGACCAGCGTCTCAGTCGTCTTGCCCGGACCGCCCCCGGTGACGGCATGGACGATGCCGAACGTGTCGAACAGGGCATAGACGGTGTTGACGACCAGCAGGAAGAAGGTCGTCGGCGCAAGCAGCGGGAAGATGATGGTCCAGAATCGCTTGGTCTCGCCGGCGCCGTCCATGGCCGCCGCCTCGATCAAGGCTTTCGGCACCGCCTGCAGGCCGGCGACGAAGAACAGGAAATTGTAGCTTATCTGCTTCCAGGCAGCGGCGGACACCAGCAGGATCATGGCGTGGGTGCCATTGAGCAGTGGATCCCAGGCGATGCCGAAACTCCTCAGCATGTAGGCCAGCGACCCGATCGAAGGGTTGAAGAGGAACAGCCACAGCATACCGGCAATCGCCGGCGCCACCGCGTAGGGCCAGATCAAGAGCGTGCGGTAGAGACCTTTGCCGCGCACCACCTTCTCTGCCATGACCGCAAGCAGGAGCGCCACGCACATGGCGACGATAGCGGTCGCAAGGGAAAACACCACCGTGACCTTGATCGAGTTCAGGTAGGCCGGATCGGCAAGCACTTTCCTGAAATTGGCGAACCAGACGAACTTGGTCCTCAGCCCGAACGGATCCTGCCTGAGCATGGATTGGTAGAACGCCTGACCGGCCGGCCAGTAGAAAAAAACGAGCGTGATGGCCAGTTGCGGCGCCACAAGCAGGTAGGGAAGGACCTTGTTGGGGAACACGACGCGAGGGGTCACGGAGCCACTCCGAGGTGATGAGGCGGGGGGCACCATGCGGCACCCCTCTCCGCCAAGATGGCTTTGATGAGCGTTTCGGACTGGGCATCATCGACCATTGGCGAAATCGCAAGGCACGGCAAAACTCCCCTCACGAGGGGAGATGCCCGGCGGGACAGATGGGTGCGCCGTAGAGCAAGGACCTGCGCTCGCTCTAATTCCCCAGCGCTTCCTTGATCGCGGCATTGCCACGCGTAACCGCATTGTCGAGCGCCTGCTGCGCGGTCTGCTGGCCGGCGAGCATCTTCTCGAACTCCTCGTTCTGGATATCGCGCACCTGCGGCAGATTCGGCAGACGTACGCCCTTGGAATTGTCGGTCGGCGTCTTACCCGTCATCTGCAGGATCGGGGTCTCGCGGCCGACATTCTTGTCATAGAAACCGGACTTCTTGGTCGCTTCATAAGCCGCCAGCGTTACCGGCAGATAACCCGACTTCTGGTGCAGGTATTCTTGCACCTCGGTCTTCGACAGGTAGGCGAAGAAGGCCGCGACGCCCTTGTATTCCTCATCGGATTTGTCCGCGAAAACCCACAAGCTGGCGCCACCCGGCGTCGTGTTCTGCGGCGCACCCTTGGCGTCGCTGTCATACGGCAATTGGCCAATGCCGTAATTCATGCCGGACTTGACGATATCGCCAAGTCCGCCGGACGATTCGGTCATGATCCCGCATTCGCCCGCAAGGAAGATCTGCTTGGCTTCGGAGGTGCGGCCGCCATATTTGAAGGTGCCGTCCTTGGCGAGGTCCGCCAGCGCCTGGAAATGGTTGACGAAAATCGGCGCGTTGATCTTGAGCTCGACATCGCCGCCGGCCAGACCGTTCTGCTGGGTGGCCCATGACACGTCATTCCAGGCCGCGAAATTCTCCAGATGTATCCAGGTCAGCCAGGTCGAGGTGTAGCCGCAGGCGGCCGCGCCGCTCGCCTTGATCTTCTTGGCGTCTTCCCACACTTCATTCCAGGTCTTGGGTGGGCTATCGACGTCGAGACCAGCCTTCTTGAAGATATCCTTGTTGTAATAAAGGATCGGCGAGGAGGAGTTGTAGGGGAAGGAGAGCATGGTGCCGTCCGGCTTCGAATAATAGCCGACTATGCCTGGCAGATACTGGCTCTTGTCGAAGGTCATTCCAGCGCTGGTCAACACATCGGCTGCGGGCTTGATGGCACCTTCGGCCGCCATCATCACGCCGGTGCCGACGTCGAACACCTGGATGATGTCTGGCGCCTGGCCCGCGCGGTAGGCGGCAATGCCGGCATTCAGCGTCTCGGGATACGTGCCTTTGAACACCGGAACGAGCTCATAGTCGCTCTGGCTGGCATTGAAATCTTTGGAGATCTTGTCGACGACTTCGGCATTGGCGCCAGTCATGGCGTGCCACCAACTGATCTGCGTGACGGCAAAAGCGGAGGTTGAGGAAAGCGTCATAAAGGTAGCGGCAACACCGGCCGCGAAGCCGAAGGACTTCATGTTTCATCTCCCGTTTGTCATTGGCGAAAGGGGGCACTCCCGCGAAGGCAATATGTGTCGCTCATGACAATCAGACAACGGTTTTGTTGCAGATCGACGAACTTCACCCTTTACCTGACGCAACGCTCGCCTCCGCTTGGAGGCATGGAGAGCGATGCGGTTAGCCGGCTTAGCGCGACGACAAGCGCGCCAGGAACCACCGTCGGGACCGTCAAGCTGGCTTTCGGCGTGTCAGCCCTGATTGCAGCCGCAGCAACCCGAAGAGACACGCCAAGGTTGCAGCCGACTTTATCGATCCCTCAACGGCAACGCGCTACTCAATCCTGCTGCCCTGTTTATTTCCAAAGCTCAGGTGAAATAAATGCTGACGGTCTACAATTGTATCGTCAACGAACATGATCTGAGACTGGTCGCACTCGCCGCGCTGATCTGCGGAATTTCCTGCTTCTCTGCTGTCAACCTGCTTCAGCACATAAGCCGTTCCACAGATCGGAACCGGCTTGCCTGGCTGATGATCGCGGCCACTTCGACCGGCTTTGGCATCTGGGCAACGCACTTCATCGCCATGCTCGCATTCACACCGGGCATACCCAGTGCTTATGATCCGGCACTCTCCGTGCTTTCGCTCGCTGCTTCGGTCACTTTGACGGCAGCCGGCATGTGGATCGCCACCTTGCGGGATGAGTTCGACTATCATCTCGTCGGCGGCGCCGTGCTGGGCGGCGGTATCGCAGCCATGCACTACATCGGCATGGCGGCGTTCGAGGTTCAGGGCCGTATCGAGTGGAACCTCTTGCTTGTCGCCGTTTCCCTGCTGGCCGGCGTAACGCTCGCGGCGCTGGCGCTGCGTGTCGTGCAGCGCCGCCCCTCCTTGAAGGCGACATCCGGCGGCGCGGTGCTGCTGACGCTGGCGATCTGCATCCTGCATTTCATCGGTATGGGTGCCGTCTCGATCTTCCCCGATCCCTCGATCGTCATATCCGAATACACGATCGAGCCGACCTCGCAGGCTTTCGCCGCCGCCGCCGCCACACTGGTGATCCTGGTTCTGTCGGCATCGGCGCTGTGGATCGATTTGCGCTTCCGTCGCCAGAAGCTCGAGGTCGACCGCATGCACGGCCTGGCCAATGCCGCCGTGGAGGGGCTGATCGTCTGCGACGGCAACCGCATCATCAGTGCCAATGACAGCATTGCGGCACTGACGGGCATAGCAACAGCGACCCTGAACGGAATGCAGCTTGGCGATCTCTTCGGATCCGATGTGTCGGGCTTCGGCGAACAGCCGCAGGAGGCCGAATTGAGCGGTCGCGATGGCACGAGCATTCCTGTCGAGCTGATCGCCAGGAGCATCGACTACTGTGGCAAACCGCACAACGTGGTCGCGGTCCGCGACATTCGCGAGCGCAAGAAGGCGGAACAGGAGATCCTGCGGCTTGCCCGTTTCGATCCCTTGACCGGACTGGCCAATCGCCGCAGCTTTTCCGGCCGGCTGGAGACGGAAATCGCTGCGATGGTCCGGACCAGGAAAGGCGGCCAGCTTGCGCTTCTGCTGCTTGATCTCGATCGGTTCAAGGAGGTCAACGACCTGTATGGGCACGGCGCAGGCGACGCCATGCTGCAGAAGGTTGCGCAGTGCGCGACCGGTATCCTTCGTCCAGGGCAGATGGTGGCGCGGCTGGGCGGCGATGAGTTCGCCATCATCGCGCCGAACCTGGCCGACCCGTTGGAGGCGGGCCGTATCGCCAACGCCGTGCTGACCGCCATGCGCGAGGAAAACCGGCTCTCGGTCGGCGGCGGCCTTGTGTCGGCAAGCATCGGCATTGCGCTGTATCCGTCGGATGCCGAAAACCAGGCCAGCCTGATAAGCCACGCCGATACGGCACTCTACCGGGCCAAGACCGAAGGCAAGGACACTTACCGTTATTTCGAAGCATCGATGGGGGCCGAGGCCCGCGACAAGCGCGTCATGGAGCACGAACTGCGCCAGGCGGTCGCACGCCAGGAGTTCTATCTCGTCTACCAGCCGCAGAAAGAGATCAGCAGCGGAAAGATGGTCGGCTTCGAAGCGTTGGTCCGCTGGCGGCATCCGACGCGCGGCGACGTGTCGCCGGCCATATTCATCCCGGTGGCCGAAGACAGCGGCGCCATTGGCCAGATTGGCGAATGGGTGCTGACGGCTGCCTGCGAGGAAGCCGCCCGCTGGGAAAATCCGCTGACAGTGGCCGTCAACGTTTCGGCGGTGCAGCTCCACAACACGAATTTCAGCCGCAAGGTCCACGAAACATTGCTGAATTCCGGCCTGGCGCCCGGCAGGCTCGAGCTTGAGATCACCGAGACGGCGCTTGTCAAGGACATGCCGCGGGCGCTGGCCACCTTGCGGCAGGTCAAGGCGCTGGGCGTGCGCGTGGCCATGGACGATTTTGGAACCGGCTATTCCTCGCTCTCCAACCTCCGCGCCTTCCCCTTCGACAAGATCAAGATCGATGGCTCCTTCATCAAGTCGGTCGACAAGAACGGCCAGGTCGCGGCGATCGTGCGCGCCGTCCTGGGACTTGGACGTGGTCTCGGCCTGCCGGTTCTGGCGGAGGGGGTCGAGACGCTCGGCGAACTGAAATTCCTGGACGCCGAAGCCTGCGAGATCGGCCAGGGCTATTATATCGGCAGGCCAGCTCTCATCGAAGAATTCGGCGAGCTGACCGGTGTCGTCGCACCCGCTGTCGGCAGCAAACCCGCTACCTTGCGCGACAGAAGCGTTCTGGCCTTCGCACCGGCACCTGCGCTAGCCACACGCTAGACTAGAGGCTCTCGGGCTTGAGTGCCGTCTCGACCAGCCGCCTGGCGTCCGGCCCCGACCATTCGGCCGGGCCGTTCATATGGGCGATCAGGCAGCCCTCGCCGTCGACCAGCATGGTGACAGGAAGGCCTAGCGCCAGGCCGCGCTTCTTGAGGTCGTTGAACAGCGCCATCGTCGAATCCCGGTAATAGCCAAGCGTCGCGACGCCGGTATCGCTGAGGAACTTCTTCGGCTTCACATCGTCGCCGGCATCGACATTGACGGCGATCACTTGAAAGGCGTCGCTGCCCTTTTCCTTCTGCAGCGCATCGAGCGCCGGCATTTCGGCACGGCACGGCGCGCACCATGTCGCCCACAGATTGAGCAGCACCGTCTTGCCGGCATGATCGGCAAGCGTCATCGGCTTGCCGTCCGGGCCGTTGAAGGCAAGGCTCTTCAGGGATTGTGGCGGATCGGCGGGCAAAAGTGCCGCGACCTCACCGGTGGCCGAAGCCGCGACCTTCTTGGCGCGGTCGCTCTTGGCCGCGCAGGCTACGTCGTCCTTCCTCTCACCCACGGCAGCTTGTGCCGGTGCATTGTTGCCAGACCGGCTCTCGCTGACATATACCGCGACCGCGCCCGCCAGCGCGCCCGCCACCAAGGCGGCGAGGATCAGGCGCGGGGCCGGGAAGAATCTACTACCGTCTGCCATTTTCTCAAAACTGCTCCGAAGCACGGGTTATAGCCATGAGCGACAAGAAAACCAGCAACCAGATGTGGGGCGGACGTTTTGCCTCGGGTCCGGCCGCGATCATGGAAGCGATCAACGCGTCTATCTCCTTCGACCGCAAACTCTATGCGCAGGACATCAAAGGCTCGATCGCCCATAGCGAGATGCTGGCGCAAACGGGCATTATTTCGGCGGCCGATCAAGAAAAAATCGCTGACGGGCTGAACACGATCCTGAGAGAGATCGAGGCCGGCAGCTTCGAGTTCTCGACGCGGCTCGAAGACATCCACATGAACATCGAGGCGCGGCTTGCCGATCTGATCGGCCCGGCCGCCGGCCGGCTGCACACCGCCCGCTCGCGTAATGACCAGGTCGCGGTCGATTTGCGGCTCTGGGTCAAGGACGAGTGCTTTCGCGTCGCCGAGGCGTTGAAGGGGCTGATCAGGGCGTTGCTGGAGCGGGCCGAGGAGCATGCGGCGACCGTGATGCCGGGCTTCACCCATATGCAGGCGGCCCAGCCGGTGACCTTCGGCCATCACTGCATGGCCTATGTCGAGATGTTTTCGCGCGACCTGTCGCGTGTCCGCGATGCGATCGAACGCATGGACGAAAGCCCGCTCGGTGCCGCCGCACTTGCCGGCACCAGCTTCCCGATCGACCGCCACCGGACCGCCAAGGGGCTCGGCTTCCGCGAGCCGATGCGCAATTCGCTCGACAGCGTCTCGGATCGCGATTTCGCGCTCGAGTTCCTTGCCATGGCCGCGATCTGCGCCACGCATCTGTCGCGGCTGGCCGAAGAGATCATCATCTGGTCGACGCCGCAATTCGGCTTCGTCAGGCTGTCGGACTCGTTTTCCACCGGCTCGTCGATCATGCCGCAGAAGAAGAATCCCGATGCCGCCGAACTGGTGCGCGGCAAGACCGGCCGCGTCACCGGCCATCTGGTCGGCCTGCTGACGGTGATGAAGGGCATGCCTTTGACCTATGGCAAGGACATGCAGGAAGATAAGGAATCGGTATTCGACGCCGCCGAGACGCTCGACCTGATGCTGGCGGCGATGACCGGCATGGTCTCGGACATGACGGTCAACGCAGCCGCGATGAAGAAGGCCGCCGGCTCCGGCCACGCGACAGCAACCGACCTTGCCGACTGGCTGGTGCGCACGCTCGGCCTGCCGTTCCGAGAGGCGCATCATGTCACCGGCCGGGCGGTGGCGCTGGCCGAAGACAAGAAGGTGGGGCTGGAGAAGCTTTCGCTGGAGGATTTGCAGTCGATCGATCCCGGCATCACGGCCGACATATTCTCAGTGCTGGCGGTGCAGAACTCGGTCAAGAGCCGCACCAGTTTCGGCGGCACCGCGCCGTCGGAAGTGAGGAAGCAGATCCGCGCCTGGAAAAAGCGACTGGCGAAAGCGTAATGCCGGATGTTGCGCCAGCAATATCCCGGACATGCGACCAGCAATATCCGGACGTTGCGCCAGATATTGCGACGAGCAATATCTCGGGGTGCAATGCGCCGAGAACTCGGCTAAAAGCGGCGGCTGACAAACGTTTCGGACGGATGGATCGATGACCGGAAGCAGGATTTTGGTGACGCTGACGCTGCTGGTGGCGATCGCGGCCGTCTCGGCCTGCGGCAGGAGGGGCGGTCTCGACACGCCCTATGAGGCGGCCGTGCAGGCGCGCAAGGATGCCTCGAAGGCCCATCAGCCCGTGCCGCCGGAGCCGGAAAAACCGGTCAAGGACAAGAAGTTCATCCTCGACCCGCTGATCTAGGCCGACGAGAGCGGGGCCTTCCAACCCGATCTCATCTTGCCGCAACTTCCGGAATCACTCCCGTGAACCATTTCGACTACCGCGACGGCGTGCTCCATGCCGAGGACGTGGCGATACCAGATATCGCCGCACAGGTCGGCACGCCATTCTACTGCTACTCGACGGCCACCCTGACCAGGCACTACCGGGTGTTTGCCCAGTCCTTTGCCGGGCTCGACACGCTGGTCTGCTACGCCATGAAGGCCAATTCCAACCAGGCCGTCCTGCGGACGCTGGCGAAGCTCGGCGCCGGCGCCGACGTGGTTTCGGAAGGTGAATTGCGCCGGGCGCTGGCCGCCGGCATTCCGGCCGGCAAGATCCTGTTTTCGGGCGTCGGCAAGACTGCGCGCGAAATGGACTTTGCCCTTGCCGCCGGCATTCTCTGCTTCAACGTCGAGTCCGAGCCTGAACTTGAGCTGTTGTCGGCGCGAGCCGTTGCCCTTGGCAAGGTGGCGCCGATCTCGCTGCGCATCAATCCCGATGTCGACGCCAGGACCCACAAGAAGATCTCCACCGGCAAGGCCGAGAACAAATTCGGCATCCCGTGGCAGCGGGCGCGGCAGGTCTATGCCCGCGCGGCAACGCTTCCCGGCATCAGGATCACCGGCATCGACACCCATATCGGCAGCCAGATCACGGAGCTGCAGCCCTTCGACGACGCCTTCGCCCTGCTTGTCGATCTGGTCGGCGCGCTGCGGGCGGACGGCCATGCCATCGAGCATATCGACCTCGGCGGCGGCCTCGGCATCCCCTATCGCGTCGACAACAACCCGCCGCCGCTGCCCGATGCCTATGCCCAGATCGTCAGGAAGCATGTCACCAAGCTCGGGCTGAAGGTGATGTTCGAGCCGGGCCGGCTGATCGTAGGCAATGCCGGTATCCTCGTCTCGGAAGTGATCTTCGTAAAGGAAGGCGACGCCAAGAACTTCCTCGTCGTCGACGCCGCCATGAACGATCTCATCCGGCCGACGCTCTACGATGCCTTCCACGATATCCGTCCGGTCGTGCAGCCGCCGGCGGACACGCCGCGCATGATGGTCGACGTCGTCGGCCCGGTCTGCGAGACCGGCGATTATATCGGCCTGGACCGCGATCTGCCCAGGCTGAAGGCCGGCGACCTGATTGCCGTCTCCACCGCGGGCGCCTATGGCGCGGTGCAGGCCGGTACCTACAACACCCGCTTGCTGGTTCCGGAAGTGCTGGTCGACGGCGACCGGTTCCACGTCGTGCGCCCACGCCTGACCTATGACGACCTGATCGGGCTGGATTCCGTGCCCGACTGGCTTGCATAGAAGCGCCGGAAACACACCGACCCGTCACAGGGAGCAATCATGACGAACGGCATCACCGTCACACGCGAGCGCATTGCCGCGATGGAACCGCGCATCCGCCCCTATATCAGGCACACGCCGGTGCTGCGCGTCGACATGGCCGACTTCGATCGGCAGCCGCTGGCCGTCGACCTGAAGCTCGAATGCCTGCAGCATTCCGGCTCGTTCAAGGCGCGCGGCGCCTTCACCAACCTGCTGGAGCGTGCGGTCCCAAAGGCCGGTGTCGTCGCAGCATCGGGCGGCAACCATGGCGCGGCCGTCGCCTATGCCGCCATGCGGCTTGGCCACAAGGCGACCATCTTCGTTCCCGAAGTGAGCCCGGCGGCCAAGCTGGAACGGATCCGCTCCTATGGCGCCGAGCTGATCGTCGGCGGCGCCCGCTATGCCGAAGCGCTGGCCGCCAGCGAACGGTTCGCCGAGGAGACCGGCGCCTTGCAGATTCACGCCTTCAACCAGGAGGAAACGTTGGTCGGCCAGGGCACGCTTGGGCTCGAAATCGAGGCCGATTTGCCTCGGATCGACACGCTGCTGGTCGCTGTCGGCGGCGGCGGCCTGATCGGCGGCATCGCTGCCTGGTTCGCGGGCCGCATCCGCATCATCGCCGTCGAGCCGGAAGGAGCGCCGACGCTGCATCGCGCCTTCGAGGCCGGACACCCCGTCGATGCGCCGGCCGAGGGCATCGCCGCCGATTCGCTGGCGCCAAAGCGCGTCGGCGAAATGATGTTCCCGATCGCCGAGGCCTATGTCGAACGCTCGATCTTGGTCAGCGACGACGACATCATCGCCGCGCAGAAGGCGCTGTGGAACCGAACCCGCATCATCTCCGAGCCGGGAGGTGCGGCCGCCTTTGCCGCAATCCTGTCGGGCCGCTATGCGCCGGCGCAGGGCGAACGGATCGCCGTGCTGGTCTGCGGGGCGAATGCAGACCCCGCTACCTTCTAAAGGGCCTGCTGCCTTCTAAGGCGATGCAGGATGGAACTATAACGGTCCACTTCACGTTTTTTCGAACCGCCTCGCCTTTGCCGTGTTTGCTGGTATTCTTTGAGTCGTGAGGCGTCGGGCTATCTGCCCGCTCCACAGCATGATCCCGAAACATGGAATCCCTTCGGAACAGATCATGCTCAAAGGGATAGGGCCGCATCCCGGTTTCGGGATGCCATAGGCTCAAGGAAGGGCCGATGACGCAACGACCCACCTTCAGCAGCGATCGCGGCCTCGCCGGGCGGCTGGCTTTGAGCAGGCTGGCCACGCGGGTCTCGATGGTGGTCGAGCGCGGCTGGCCGTTGCTGCTTCCCCTCGTCATCGTTGCCAGCCTGTTCCTCAGCATCTCCTGGCTCGGGCTATTCTCCCGGCTGCCGGATATGGCGCGCATCGGCCTGGTCGCTGCCTTTGCCATAGCAGCACTGGCCGCGCTTTATCCCCTGCGTTTCTTCCGCCTGCCGGGCGCCGGCGAAATCGACCGCCGCATCGAGGCAGCCAATCAACTGTTGCACAGCCCGGTGCTGGTGCAGACCGACCGGCCAAGCGGCCGGGAAAGCAGCTTCTCGCAGGCGCTATGGCGCGAACACCAGAAGCGCATGGCCGGAAAGCTCGACAACCTCGGCGCCGACCTGCCGCGCACGCGCGTGCCGGAGCGCGACCCTTGGGCCCTGCGCGCGGTAGCGGCACTTTTGCTCGTTACCGCCTTCGCCTTCTCCTTCGGGCCGACGGGCGGCAGGATCAGCGACGGCTTCAATGCCCATGGCGCGCGCGATATCGTGCCGCCGCGCATCGACGCCTGGGTGACGCCGCCGTCCTACACCGGCAAGCCGCCGATCTTCCTGACCGCCGACGCCAACCAGGCCATCCCGACCTTTACGGTTCCCGAAGGCAGTGACGTTTCGCTGCGCGTGACGGGCGGCTCAGGCGAGGAAACGCTCGGCTACGCCGACAAGAATGGCAATTCCCGCGCCATCGACCCGGCTGCGCCGCAGGCCGCCGCCAAGCCGGCTGCAAGCCCGGCGACGCCGTCCAAGGTGCGCCAGTTCACCAGCAAGCTGACCGGCGACGGCACGCTGACGCTGACGTCGGGCGAGGACCAGCTCGGCCGCTGGGCCTTCGCGGTCGTACCGGACAAGCCGCCGCAGATCCGCTTCGTCGGCGAGCCCAAGCGCGCCGCCAACGGCGCCTTCGAGCTCAACTACCAGATCGACGACGACTATGGCGCCGCCACCGCCAAGGCGGTGTTCGCGCTTGCCGATCCGCAGGCGCCGAATGCGCGTCCACTGTACGGTGCACCTGAAATGCCGCTGACGCTGCCGCGCCGCGGCGGCAAGTCGAACGCCGCCAGGACCTCGAAGGACCTGACCGAGCATGTCTGGGCCGGCAGCAGCATCAAGCTGACGCTGGTCGCCACCGACGATGCCGGGCACACCGCATCCAGCGAAACCAAGACGCTGCTGATGCCGGAGCGGCCTTTCGCCAATCCGCTGGCACGCGCCGTGATCGAACAGCGCCGCCTGCTGGCGCTCGACGCCAACGCCAAGCCGCGCGTGCTAGACCTGATGGACGCCATCACGCTGCGGCCGGAAGACACCTTCGACAACATGTCCCATTACCTCGCCATCATGAGCGCCCGCACCCGGCTGAAGATGGCCGACAGCGACGATCAATTGCGCAGCGAGGTCTCCTATCTCTGGGAAATCGCGCTCGGCATCGAGGAAGGCAATCTTTCGGCCGCCGAAAAGCGGCTGCGCCAGGCGCAACAGGCGCTGCAGGACGCCATCAAGAATGGCGCCAGCGACGCTGAAATCGAAAAGGCGATGAAGGAACTGCGCGAGGCGATGAACCAGTTCCTGCAGGAATTCGCGGAGCGCGCCAAGCAAAATCCCAACGCCCCGCAGATGCAGCAGAATGGCCAGGAACTGCGCCAGAGCGACATCGATCGCATGATGGACCAGATCGAGAACCTGGCGAAGTCCGGTGATCGCGACAAGGCCCAGCAATTGCTGTCGCAACTGCAGGACATGATGAACAATCTGCAGGCCGGCCGGCAGCAGCAAGGCGGCCAGCAGGACAGCGAGATGCGCCAGCAGATGGACAAGCTGGGCGAGATCCTGCGCCGTCAGCAGGAGATGATGAACGACACCTTCCGCATGGATCAGATGCAGCGCGGCGAGCGCCAGCGCGGGCAGAACCGTGACGAGCAGCTCGGCGAAGGCGGCCAGGATGAGGACAGACCCGGCGTCGGCGAAGACCGCGATCCGCTCGCCCGACAAAAGCCGATGACGCCCCAGGAGTTCGCCGATGCGCTGAAACAGCTGCAGCAGGGCCAGGGCCAGTTGCAGAGCGACCTCGAACAGCTGAAGAAGGGCCTCGAAGGCATGGGTATGGAGCCCAATGAAGGATTTGGCGAGGCCGGCAAGTCCATGGGCAATGCCGAACAGGCACTCGGCGAAGGCGAAGGCGATGCGGCCGTCGGCCATCAGGGCCGGGCGCTGGAAGCGCTGCGCAAGGGCGCCAAGGACATGATGAAGCAGATGCAGGCCATGCAGGGCGACCAGGGTGGCGGCGAGGAAGGCGGCCGCCAGCAGAACGCCGATCGCGATCCGCTCGGCCGGCCGCGCGCCAGCCAGGGTCCCGATTTCGGCGATTCGGTGAAGGTGCCCGACGAGATCGACGTCCAGCGCGCCCGCCAGATTCTGGAAGCGATCCGCAAGCGGCTCGGCAATGCGCTCAGCCCTGACATCGAACGCAGCTACCTGGAACGGCTGCTCGAGCTGAAATAGAGCAATTCCAGGAAATGTGTGAAGCGGTTTTCCGTCCGGAATTGCGAAAAAACAAGGGGATCGCCGCCCCCGTCCATCCCACCTGAAAGCCCTCTCGCACGGTTGCACCACCATGCCCAGACTTGGCGCCGTCACACCCATCCTGCGCATCTTCGACATTGCCAAGGCGCGTGAATTCTATGTCGGCTTCCTCGACTTCAAGGTGCAGTGGGAACATCGCTTCGCCGACGACGCGCCGCTCTACATGGCGATCGGCCGCGACGGCTGCGTCCTGCATCTCAGCGAACATCATGGCGACGGTGCACCCGGCATCGCCGTGCGCATCGAGGTCGAGGACATCACGGCTCTTCATGGCGAGCTGATCGGCAAGAACTACCGCTTCGCCAGGCCAGGCGTGGAAGAGACGCCTTGGAAGACCCGCGAGGTATCGGTCGCCGATCCGTTCGGCAACAGGCTGCATTTCTACGAGGATGCCGCCGGCTGACTGAGCCTGTTGACGAAGGCTTCGCGGATCGCATCCTGCATGCCGTCGATCGCCTCGCCTGACGCGTTCGGGTTGCGGTGCATCACCACGTTCGAGGAATCGATGGCGCCGAATCCGTCCGCCGTGGTCAGTTCACGACAGCCGTCCGGAATGTTGCTGCGCGAGATCGGCGCGATCGCCAGTCCGGAGGTGACGGCGAGCTTGAGGCCGCCGGTGGTGTCGCTGGTATAGGCGACACGATAGGCAAGATCGCGCTGCTCCAACGATTTGATGGCGAAGTCCTTGCACCAGCCGGCCCGGTTGTAGAGCGCGATCGGCACCGGCTGTTCCTCATGCATGTGATGCAGCGACGATGTCACCCACACGGTCGGGTCGTGCATCAGCACTTCGCCGCCGGCGGGATCCTGCCATTCGAACACCACGCACAGATCCAGCTCGCCGGCAGCGAGCGCCGCCATCTGTGCCCCGGAATGGGCATAGCGCACGGTGACCTCGACCTGCGTATGACGCTTCGAGAAAGCGCCGAGCGCGCGCGACAGGATGGCGTGGCCATATTCCTCCGGAATGCCGATGCGCACCGGCCCGCCAAGCGGCGCTGCTGCCATCGATGCCGACGTCTCGTCGAGCAGCGAGACGATGCGGCGGGCGTTGACGATGAGTTCGACGCCGCGCCGCGTCAACGCGACGCCGCGCGAACCGCGCTCGAACAGGCTGGCGCCGATTAGATCTTCGAGCTTCTTCATCTGCATCGACACCGCGGATTGGGTGCGGCCGGCCTGCTCCGCCGCCTTGGTGAAATTGCCGGTCTCGGCAATCGCCACGAAGGTGCGCAGGAGGTCGCTGTCGAGGGTCGGCCGCATGAAATCCGCCATAAGAGAATTTGATTGCTGGCATCATTCCAATTCGTTTGCAACATGTCAAACGGCGGATGATAGTCGCCTCACCCATTGGATATGCGGCTGCGAAATCAGCCGCGGACCAATCAAGAGTCCTCACTCGTGCCCGCTGCCCGAAACGGTGGCGGGTTCTTTTTACCCCGCAGGCGGCAGCTTCGGATCGTACGCGCAGGAGCCTGGATGCAGATGCAAAATCGGATGGTGGGCGGCATCCTGAGCCTGTGCCTCGGCGTGCTGGTCTTTTCGCTGCAGGATCCGCTCGTCAAAGCCGTGTCGAGCGGTTATCCAGTGACCGAGGTGATGGCGATCCGCTCGATCGTCGCTCTGCCGATCCTCATCGTTCTGGTCCATGCTGATGTTGGCTTGCGGGCGATCCTGTCGAAGCGATTCGGCATGCTGACGGTGCGCGCCTTCATCCAGTTCACCTCCTATACGATGTACTACCTGGCCATCGCCGCCTTGCCGCTTGCCGATGCGGTGGCGCTTTATTTCATGGCGCCGCTGTTCATCATGGTGCTGGCCGGACCCTACCTTGGCGAGCGCGTCTCCTGGCAGACACTGGCAACCGTGCTGATCGGCTTGTTCGGCGTCCTCGTGATGCTGCGTCCCGGCGCAGGGCTGTTCGACTGGGCAGCGCTGCTGTCGCTGGGCTCGGCGGCGCTCTATGGTTTTTCGCAGCTGATGGCCCGCAAGATCGGCGACACCGAATCGTCCACCGTGATGGCCTTCTATCAGAACGGCGCCTATCTGGTTGGCGCCGCCGTGGTTGCCGGCGCGTTTCACCTTGCCGGCATAACCCACGCCGTCCACCCCAGCTTGGAATTCCTGGTACGGCCATGGCTTTGGCCGACGCTGCCGGATTTTCTAAAGATGGCCGCCTGCGGCTTCGTCGCCTCCGCCGGCATGATCCTGCTGTCGCAGGCTTACCGGATGGCGCCGGCCAACCGCGTTGCCACCTTCGAATATACCGGCATCCTGTGGTCGCCGCTGTGGGGTTTCCTGTTCTTCGCCGAGGTGCCGCGGTCGACGACCGTGATCGGTGCCGCCTTGATCATCGGCGCCGGCCTGCTGGCGCTCAGCACCGAACGGCGCAAGAGTACTCCACCTGTGCTCGCTGCCGCCGACCCAGCCTGATCAGGCGAAGCAGATCAGCGCCCGTTCGACGCGCGAGCGGATTTCAGCCAGCGTGAAAGGCTTCTGCACGACATCGAGGATGATGCCGTTCAATTCCTCGGCGCGCTCGCGCTGGTCGGCATAGCCGGTCATCAGCACGATCTTGATGGCGGGAAACAATGCTGCCGCCGCTATCGCCATCTCGATGCCGTCCATCTCCGGCATGCGGATATCGGAGACGACGAGATCATAGCCGCCACGCGCGGCCTGGATCAGCGCAAGCCCCTGCGCGCCATCCGCCGCGATATCGATTGTGTGCCCGGCGCGTTCAAGCGCGCGGGCGGCCAGGGTGCGGACGGACTCATCGTCCTCGACGATCAGAAGCTTTGCCATGGCCGGCATATTTGGCCGCCAAAAGTTGACTTTTCCTGAAAGCGCTGAGGATCAGCAAACCTTTTTGCTGCCGCTCAGGCATCCCCTTTGACGACACCGACAAAGGGCAACTCGCGAAAGGCATGGGCTACATCCATGCCGTAGCCGACGACGAAATAGTCGGGGCAGTCGAAGCCGACATAATCGGCATTGAGTTCGGTCTGGCGGCGCATGCGCTTGTCGAGCAGCACGGCGATCGAACAGCTCTTGGCGCCCCGCGACAGCATCAGCTCCCGGGTGAAGCTCAGCGTCTTGCCCGATTCGAGAATGTCGTCGATCAGCAGCACGTCGCGGCCGGCGACCTCATTGTCGATGTCGCGCAGCACCCTCACCTCACCGCTGCTGGTGCCGGCGCCATAGCTGGAGATGAAGATGAATTCCACCTCCGGCGACAGGCCGACATCGTGCATGGCGCGGATGAGATCTGCGGCGAAGATGAACGACCCCTTCAGCACCGAGATCACCAGGAGGTCATGGTAGTCGTGTCCGGCAATCTCCTTGGCGAGTTCGAGATTGCGCCGCGCGATCGCCGATGCAGAAAACAGGACTTCGATGTCCTTGCCGCGTACAATTGGCATTTTTCGCCCCGCTGATTTTCTTGCCTAAACGCGTTCACGCCCAGCATGTGTTGAGATTCAGGTCAGGCTGAGTCGAAAACGGTGGTTTCCGAGAACCGGAGCGGAGCGTACTGAAGTACGTGAGCACCGGAAGCGCAGGAAACCGCCGTTTTCGGCCAGTCTCACCTGAATATCAGCACACGCTATTCGGCGAAGGTGACCGATACAGTTCTTACACCGTTTCTAGGCACGTCGAGCCGGCTGGCAAAGCCGAATCTTTCGCCAGAGGCCAGCGAACGGCCGGATGTCCCCAACGTATAGCGGGTGATGTGCCCGTCATTGCCGGTCACCCGGATTTCAAGCGGCGGCAGCTGCGCCGGTTTGGCGCCGTCATTGGCGGCCTCGCCATCGACGAACAGCGCAGGGTTCGGTCCGGAAGCATCGACGCGTGACGTGACGCCCGAAATGCTGAGCGCCGACGCTTGCGCGCTGGACAGGAACGGCACCTGGCGCACCAGCGCGTGCCCGCCCGAAACCCAGAAGGCGGCCAAGGCAGCGCCGATACCGGCGATCCAGAAGATCGGCCCGCCGCGCGAGGCTGGCGGCCGCTCCGGCGGGGCTTCGGGCTTGCGCAGCATGTCCATGCCCTCGATGGGTGGCATGACGATCGCACGCGGCAGCGGCGAAACGCTTTCCACGGCAGGTGCAGGGCGCGGCATCACCACGTAATCGGCATCGATGATGTCGGCGGCCGAACCGCGCATGAACCGGTCCGCCGCGGCAATTGCCGCCGGATCGGTCATGATTTCGCCGGAAACCGGGCGCGCGGTTCGATCGTCAGCCATCATGGCCCCAGCATTGCAGCACGTGTTCGCTTTTCGTTTCTTTTGCGTAAACACAAATGGTTAACGCTTCCCCACCGGAGCCCTCGTGACGAGTCGAAAGAGCCTAGGAATTAACCGCCGGTTAACCATGCCGGCCGATGGTCTTTACCCAGAACAGGCCGGCTCACTGCCGTGCCGAATTTCAGGTCGTCGAAATTGATTCGCTTCGAAAATGTCGGCCTCCGCTATGGCATGGGTCCGGAAATCCTCCGCGACATCTCCCTGCACATTCCGGAGCGCTCCTTCCAGTTCCTCAGCGGGCCTTCGGGCGCCGGCAAGACGACCTTGCTGCGCCTGCTGTTCATGTCGCTGAAGCCGACGCGCGGGCTGATCACCATCTTCGGCAAGGATCGCTCCCGCATTTCCCGCACCGAGCTGCCGCATCTCAGACGCCGGATCGGCGTGGTGTTCCAGGATTTTCGGCTGCTCGACCACATGACCACCTATGAGAACGTCGCGCTGCCGCTGCGCGTGCGCGGGCGCGAGGAGGCGAGCTACCGCACCGATGTCACCGAGCTGTTGAAGTGGGTCGGGCTGGGCGAACGCATGCATGTGCTGCCGCCGGTTCTGTCCGGTGGCGAGAAGCAGCGCGCCGCGATCGCGCGGGCGCTGATCGAGCAGCCGGAAATCCTGCTCGCCGACGAACCGACCGGCAATGTCGATCCGCCGCTGGCGCGACGCCTGCTGCGGCTGTTCATCGAACTCAACCGTCTCGGCACCGCCGTGGTGATCGCCACCCACGACCTCGGCTTGATGGAGCAGGTCGACGCGCGCCGCATGATCCTGGCCGGGGGAAGGCTGGATATCTATGACTGAACTGTCCGCCGAACATTTTGTGGAAAGGGAGCAGGACGCCGAGGCGACCGAAGCAAAGCCGCGCGCCCAGCGCAGGATGGCGCCGATCGTGCCGGCGCAGAACATCGCCGGCCGGGCGCTGGTGCTGGTCATCGCCATCATGACCTTCCTGTCCTGCCTGACTTTCGGCGCGGTGACGCTGGTGCGCGACACAGCGTCCGTCTGGGAAAACCAGATTTCACGCGAGGCAACGATCCAGATCAAGCCGGTCGACGGCCTCGACATGGAAGCAGCCCTTACCCAGGCCTCCCAGATCGCCGGCGAATTCCCCGGCGTCAAGGCGACCCGGATCATCGACCGCGAGGCGACCGCGCGGCTCCTTGAGCCCTGGCTGGGCTCGGGCCTCAACATCGACGAATTGCCGGTGCCGCGACTGATCATCGTCACCATCGACGAGAACAGCCCGCCCGATTTCGCCGCCATACGCGCCGCGATCACCCCGAAACTGCCGAGCGCATCGCTCGACGATCACCGCACCTGGGTCGACCGGCTGGTGGCGATGGCCCGCACCACGGTGACCATCGGCATCGCCGTGCTGGCGCTGATGCTGTCGGCGACGGTGCTGACGGTGGTGTTCGCGACGCGCGGCGCCATGGCCGGCAACGGTCACATCATCGAAGTCCTGCATTTCGTCGGCGCCGAGGCACGCTTTATCGCGCGCGAATTCCGCCGGCATTTCCTGGTCACCGGCATGAAGGGAGCGGCGGCCGGCGGTGCTGCGGCAGTGCTCGTGTTCATCGTCTTTTCCTGGTGGTCGTCGCGCAATATGGCGACGCCGCAGGCCGACCAGGCGACCGCCCTGTTCGGCAATTTCGCCATCGGTTCGGCAGGCTATCTCGGTGTCGTCTTGATGGTGCTGGTGATCGGCGGACTGACGGCGGCAACCTCGCACGCCACCGTCGTTGCCTATCTCAGCGACATCGATGTCCGCCAACCGGATGCAGGCTAATTCATGTCGTCCAAAGTGAGAACCGGTTTTGGGACAACGATATGGATAAACAGGGTGATCACGAATAGAGAATTCGCGTAACGCAAAGTGCGTCTTTTACCTACCCAAGGCCGCATTTCAGGACTAACCATATGGTGATGGACGCGCGGGATTCGACCGGTACGGCTGGGCAGATGCCAGTGGTGGTTGCACGTTCGCATGACCGCCGCGCTGTGAGCCGTCTAAGAGCCACGTTGCGCCTGTCCGCCCTCTCCGTCCTCATCCTCGCAACTTTGTTTGCCGGCGGTTTCGGTTGGTTCGCCAACAAGGTCAGTCACCTGACGACGCCCGCCAATCCGGCCAGGGCAGACGCGATCATTGTCTTGACCGGCGGCCAGTCCCGCCTCGATGCCGCGATGGATCTGCTGGCGTCCGGCAAGGGCGAACGGCTGCTGATCAGCGGCGTGCATCCTTCAGCCAGCCGTCGCCAGCTGCAGGCGGCAACCGGCGGCGACAAGAATCTGTTCTCCTGTTGCGTCGACATCGACCGCGCCGCGCTCGACACGATCGGCAATGCCGAGGAAAGCGCCAAATGGGTCGAGAGCCACGCCTATGGCACGGTGATCCTCGTCACCAACAATTATCATATGCCGCGCAGCCTGCTGGAAATGGGCAGGCTGCTGCATGGCGCCAAGCTCGAGCCCTATCCGGTGGTCAATTCCAACCTCGACAATGGCGGCTGGCTGACCAAGCCGCGGGCATTGCGCGTGCTGTTCACCGAATACAACAAATATCTGCTTGCGCTGGCGCGCGGCATCGTGCCTGTCAAGCCGACGCCCAACGGCATCGCGCTGGCCGAAACCGCGGCCGGCGGCTGATTATTCCCCTGCGGCCGCGCCCGAATTTCCCCTGAGCCGTGCGATCTCCTGCTCAAGGCGTTCGATACGCTTGTCCCGCTCGCCGAGTGCCGCCGCGACGTCGGCTGCCGCGAACCGTTGTGGAATATGCTGCGGGCAGTTGGCATCCCAGGCCGAGACCGTGAACAGGACGACCTGCTCGGGGCGCGCTCCGTAGCCTTGCGGCATCAGCTTCGCCATCAGTTCGGCATCGTTCTCGACGACGCGCGCGGTGCCCCAGAGCTTGATGCGCTGGCGGTGCATATAGTCGATCAGGAACAGGAACGCCCTTGGATTGTCGGCCAGATTGCCCTGCGTGATGAACTGCCGGTTGCCGGAAAAATCCGCGAAGCCGATCGTATGTTCATCCAGCACCTTGAGGAAGCCGGCCGGCCCGCCGCGATGCTGGACATAGGGCTGCCCCTCGCGGTTGGCGGTCGACAGGAAGACGCTGGTCTGCATTTCGATGAAGGCGGCAAGATCCGGGGTGATGCCGGCCTGCCAGCCGCCACGCTCCTCGACGCGGGCATAGGACTGACGTGAGCCCTTGCGGGCCTGGATCGCCTTGACGGTCGGCGTGAAGGCGACGTCGCAGGTGACAGCATGCGCGTTCATGGAAAGCTTCCTTGCGGCAAGATGCTAAAGTCCGAGCTCCGACAGTGTCGGGTGGTCGTCCGGCCGCCGGCCGAGCGGCCAGTGATACTTACGATCGGCCTCGCCGATCGGCAGGTCGTTGATGCTGGCGATGCGCAGACGCATCAGCCCGTGTTCGTCGAATTCCCAGTTCTCGTTGCCGTAGCTGCGGAACCATGAACCGCTGTCGTCGCGCCATTCATAGGCGAAACGCACGGCGATGCGGTTGCCGTGGAAGGCCCAGACCTCCTTGATCAGCCGGTAGTCGAGCTCGCGGCTCCATTTGCGCGTCAGGAAGGCCTGGATGGCGTCGCGCCCTTGCAGGAACTCGGCGCGGTTGCGCCAGCGGCTGTCCTTCGTATAGGCGAGCGCAACCCGCGCTGGATCGCGTGAATTCCAGGCATCCTCGGCCATGCGCGCCTTCTGCGCTGCGGTCTCGGCGGTAAACGGCGGCAGCGGCGGGCGGGCTTCGGACATGGCAACTCCTTTGCGGGCCATGCTGCAGGCAGGGCCGACAGACTGGAATATAAGCCTTCCATCATTCAAAGGCAGATGGCATATTCGTAACTTGTCCTTCCATTTTTCGGAAGAACCTATGGATCGTCTCGAGGCCATGTCGCTCTTTGTCGCCGCGGTGGAGGCCGGTAGCCTTTCCGCGGCCAGCCGCCGTTTTGGCATTCCGCTGGCGACGGTCAGCCGCAAGATTTCCGATCTCGAGCGCCATCTGAACACACGCCTCCTGAATCGTTCGACGCGACGGCTGACACCGACCGATGCCGGCCAGGCCTATCTTGCCGCCTGCCGCCGCATCCTGGACGACGTCGGCGAGGCCGAACGCACGGCCGCCGGCGAATACAGTGTTCCGACCGGCGAACTGGCCATCACCGCGCCGGTCGTCTTTGGCCGCCTGCACGTGCTGCCGGTCGTCACCGGCTTTCTCGCCGCCTATCCCGACGTGGACATCCGCCTGACATTGGCCGATCGCATAACCCAGTTGGTCGAGGACCATTTCGATCTCGCCATCCGCATCGGCCGATTGCCCGATTCGAGCCTGGTCGCCATCGGCGTCGGCGCGATCCGCCGCGTCGTCTGCGCCAGCCCGGCCTATCTGGCCGAACACGGCACGCCAACGACCCCGGAGGATCTGGAAACACACGATTGCATCACCTTCGAGGGGCTCGCCTCCGCCGCCAGTTGGAGCTTCATCAAGGGCAAGGCCGAAATCCCGGTTCGGGTCCGCTCGCGGCTTCAGGTCAACACCGCCGAAGCGGCCATCGATGCCGCGATTGCCGGCGTCGGGCTGACGCGTGTGCTTTCCTATCAGATCGAAGCCGCGCTGCGGTCCGGCGCGCTGCGCGTCCTGCTGCAGGAATTCGAGCCGGCGCCATGGCCGGTAAGCCTGGTGCATGCGGGCCATGGCCTGCTGCCGGTCAAGCTGCGCGCCTTCCTCGATTTTGCCGCTCCGCGCCTGAAGGCGCGGCTGGCGCGGCTGATGTAGCGGAACCAGGCCAACCCATCGGTGGCCGTTCTTCGTCGCCAACCAAAGCGCCTGCGGCCATTTCCTTTTTTCCCGCGCTTGGTGTAACCAACGCTCACCTCCTCACCGGGCTCCCCCAATGCTCTACATCAGATCGCTGACGTTCAATTTCGTCTTTTACGTCAACCTGATCGTCCAGATGATCCTCTGGACCCCCTACTATTTCCTGTCGCCCCGGCACCGCGCCTGGTTCGTGCCGAAATTCTGGTCGCGCACCTCGATGTGGCTTTACGAGAAGATCGCCGGAACGAAGAACGAGATCACCGGCCGGGAAAACCTGCCCGAAGGCTCCTTCATCCTGGCACCAAAGCACCAGTCGTTCTGGGACGCGATCGCCTTCTTCCCCTTCCTTCAGGACCCGCTCTACATCCTCAAGCGCGAGCTGACCTGGATCCCGTTCTTCGGCTGGTACATCATGAAGATGCGCATGATCCCGGTTCATCGCGGCAGCCGTTCGAAAGCACTGAAGGCCGTGGTCGCCGCGACCAAGGAAGAGATGGCGCGCAACCCTCGCCAGCTCATCATCTACCCCGAAGGGACAAGACGCGCGCCGGGCGACGAACCGGCCTACAAATACGGCATCGTCGAAATCTACACGCAGCTTGGTGTTCCGGTGGTGCCGGTTGCCCATGTCGCCGGCCTCTATTGGCCGCGCCGCAAATTCCTGCGCTATCCCGGCACCATCAAGGCGCGTTTCCTGCCGCCGATCCCACCGGGACTGAGCAAGGACGAATTCATGGCCCGGCTGATCGGCGAGACCGAAGCTGCCTGCGACCAGTTCCTGATGGATGCGGCGCGCGGCCCGAACCCGCCTGCCTTGCCGCCGACAGCGGTGAAAAGGCTGCAAGAGCTGGACAACGCCGCAAGAACCAAAGTCTGAACCGGAAGTCTCCGGCCGGCAATTCTCAGCCGAACACCGCCAGCGCGGTGGTCAACGCCAGCGTCGCGGCAAAGACCAGGTTGATGATCCGCGAGGCCGCCGGCCGGCGCAGGAAGCGCGCGAACCCAGCCCCCGCGACAAGCCACAGAGCGTGGATGGCAACGATCATCAGGGCAAGAACCGCCAGCTTCAGCCATAGACCAGGCTCAGTGGCGCCCTGTTTGGACGAAGCACCGGCGAACACGGCAGCGATCGCCACATAGGCCTTTGGATTGGCGACCGCGAGAAGAAATCCAGCCAGCCATGTGGGACGCGAAGTCTCGGCGGCGCGCGCGGCCAGCGGCGGCGCCGTAGCGATCTTGAAGGCGAGATAGAGGATGTAGGCCGCGGAAACCAAAGCCAGCAACGGCGCCAGCTTCGGCATCGAGGTGAGCACTGCCATGACCCCGGTCGCGACAACCAAAAGCACGGCGATCGTGCCCAGGATGATTCCCCAGGCATAGCCCAGGGAATGGCGCAAACCGAAGGCGGCACCAACGGCGGTGACGCTTATCGTTGCCGGCCCCGGGCTGCCCATGACGACGGCTGAGGCAAGCACGAGCGCGCACAACTGGCGCCAAAGATCCGGCTGCAAAAGAAGCGGCTCAGTCATTTCACCCTCTGTCTTGCCCCGTGCGAAGGAGGCTATGGGAAGACAAGAGGGTCGTCTTGGACGTTCGTGCGAGGAGCGGCCGCCGAAACTTCAGTCGCTCGCTTTGTCGAGTTCGGCCATGTCGGCGGCGCTCAGCTTCAGCGACGCCGCCTTGATCAGGCTGTCCATCTGCTCGGGCTTGGTGGCGCTGGCGATCGGCGCGGTGACGCCCGGCCGAGCGATCACCCAGGCAAGCGCGACTTCCGCCTGCTTGGCCGAATGCCTTGATGACACCGCGTCGAGTGCCGCAAGGATGCGCATGCCGCGCGCATTGAGATAGTCCTTCACGCCGCCGCCACGCGGGCTTTGGCCGAGATCGGCCTCGCTGCGGTATTTGCCGCTGAGGAAACCTTTGGCCAGGCTGAAATAGGTGATGACGCCGATGTCCTCGGCCACGCACAGATCGCGCAACGGCCCGTCAAAGGATGAGCGATCGTAGAGATTGTATTCCGGCTGCAGCACCTCGTAGCGCGGCAGACTGCGCAGGCTCGCCACATCGAGTGCCGCACGCAACTGGCCGGCGTCGAGGTTAGAGCACCCGGCATAGCGAATCTTGCCCTTGGCGAGCAGCTTCTCGTAGGCGCCAAGCGTTTCCTCATAGGGCGTCGCAGGATCCGGCCAATGCGACAGATAGAGATCGATGAATTCGGTCTGCAGCCGCTTCAACGATGCGTCGACGGCCTTTTCGATGTAGGCGGCGGACAGGTCCTTGTGCCCCTGTCCCATATCCGAACCGACCTTGGTGATCACCACGACCTTGTCGCGATTGCCACGGTCTTTCATCCATTTACCGATGATGGTTTCCGATTCGCCGCCCTTGTGGCCTGGAACCCAGCGCGAATAGGCGTCCGCCGTATCGATGGCGTTGAGGCCGGCGCCGACGAAGCGGTCGAGCAGGTCGAACGAGGTTTTCTCGTCGGCAGTCCAGCCGAAGACGTTGCCGCCCAGAACCAGCGGCGCGATGGACAAGTCGGTGCGACCGAGACGACGTTTCTGCAAGGCGGATCTCCGGGATGATTGGGCGGGCAAATGGCGCCCGCGGTCTGAGGGTTGGAGCCTAACCTAGGTCTTGCCTGAACGAGGTCAAAGGCCTGACGGCCTTTTTCCGCAGAGCCAGCTTCACAAAGGCGCGACCTGCAGCGCCACCTCTTCCAGCCAATGATCGCGAATGCCCAGCGCCTCGAGATGCTCCAGCGTGCTCAGCACATAGTCCTCGTTGTTGCCGGACTGGCCGACCGCACCGCGCACCACGGCCGCCGCATCTGCAGCGTCAAGCGCTCCGGCATATTGCTCGTGCTGGCGGTCGACAATGTAAACCACCGCGTCGACCGTACCGCCGCCGTCGAGGCGAACCTTGAGCAGACGCTCCAGATAGACATTGGTGACCAGCTCGCGCTCGCGCAGATAGGCCATAACCTCGTCGCGCAAGTCGCCGGGGACGCGGAATGCGAGGCCGACGCAGGACCCGCCACGATCGAGGCCGAGCACCAGCCCCGGCCGCTCGCGCGTGCCGCGATGCACGAAGGAATAGACGCACAGCGAGCGCCGGTAGCCATGCAGGCGGGCACGCTGTGTTTCGACATGCGCGAATCCCGGCCGCCAGATCAGCGAGCCATAGCCAAACACCCAAAAATCGCCCATATCGCCGCGCCTGATTGCAAAAGATGCCAACACCGCACCCGGACCGGTGTTTTTTCCGCCCGTCCCGTCTAACTATTCGTCTGTCCACCTGGCGGAATCGACTACCCGTCCGCAATACCCATGCGTTAACGAGAGCCAAAGCATGACGTCAAGTGACGAACGCCAGCCGAACAAACGTCGCCGCCTGATCTGGCTTGCAGCATTCATCGTCGTGCTGTTCGCGCTCTACAGCGGCGGCTGGTTCTATCTGGCTGACCGCGTCAGGAGCGAGGCCGACAAGGCGGTTGCCACGCTCAACAAGAATGGCGTCGAGGCCGGCTGCGCCAATCTCCAGGTCAGCGGCTATCCCTTGAGCTTTACCGTCTCCTGCGACAACCTCGCCTATGAGGACGATGCCAAGAACATTGCGGCCTCAGCCGGCAGTTTCAACGCAGCCGCCCAGATCATCCAGCCTCTGTCGCCGGTTGCCAATCTGCGCGGCCCGCTCAGGACCTCCGTTCCGGACATGGTGCCGCTGTGGATCGACTGGGACAATCTGCAGGCCAATTTCAAATTGTGGTGGCCGCTGCCGCGGCGGATTTCGCTGGAGGCAGAGGGCCTTTCCGGCCAGACCGATCCGGCCGACGATACCGATCCGGTGCAACTGTTCAGTGCCGGCAAGGCATCAGGTCAGTTGCAGCCCAACGGCGAGGATATCGACTATCTCGGCAGTTTCGGCGATCTCGAGGTCGACCCCGACGCAATTGGCGGGCGCGTGCTTCCGGCGTTCGATGCCAGCGGCGACGTGACATTGAAGAACGGCGTCGCACTGATCGGCACGCGGGTGAAGAGCCTTCGTGGCCAGGCGATCGAAATCCGCAACCTTGACCTGTCGTCGGGGACGGCGCGCATCACCGTTTCGGGACCGCTCTCCGTCGATGCCGAGGGCTTGGTCAACGCCGACCTGATGATCAGGTTGAAGGACCCGAAGGCGGTGGCGGCCATCCTCGGTACCGCCATACCCGAGCAGAAAAGCCAGATCGAGCAGGGTTTCTCTGCCCTGGCGGTGCTCGGCAACGAACCGTCCATGCCGCTGAAGGTGGTCAGGGGCAAGGCCTCGCTCGGCTTCATTCCGCTGGGCAAGATCAAGCCGGTCGAATAGCTCAGCCATGGCGAAACCCGTGAAGCTGCTGAGCGTTGGCGCTTTGACGCTCACCATCCTGCGCGTCGAGACGCTGCCCATGCATCAGGGCAAGTTCATGGCCTCCGACGGCGTCCAGATCGCCTCGGGCATGGCCACCAGCGCCGCCTGCGCCGCCCATCGCCTGGGCGCCGAGGTATCGCTGTGGGCGAGTGCCGGCGACGATGCCGTCGCCGACCAGCTCATCGCCGGCATAGAGGCCGAAGGCGTCGATTGCACCTTCGTGCGGCGCGTCAGAGGTGCCCGCTCGGCGCTGGCCTCGATCCTGGTCGACGCGCATGGCGAGCGCATCATCGTGCCGTTCTATGACAGGCTTGCCCAGGCCGATCCCGACGTCCTGCCGGTCGCCGACCTCATGGCATTCGATGCCGTTCTGGTCGATGTCCGCTGGCCGGGTGCGGCGGCACTCGCCCTGAAGGCGGCGCGCGCCATCGGCCGTCCGGCGATCCTCGATGCCGACACCGCGCCGCTGGAGGTCCTTGAGCAGTTGTTGCCGCTCGCTACGCACATCATCGCTTCGGAGCCGGCAGCGCGCATCGTCTGCGGCCAGGCGCTCGATCCGGAAACGGCTTGCGCCGATCTCGCCAGCCGCAGCGACGCTTTTGTCGCAGTGACAGGCGGCGCGGCGGGCAGTTGGTGGCACGACCGTCGCGCTGGCTGCGTGCGCCATGTCGCGGCGCCGAAAATCAAGGCGGTCGACACGCTTGCCGCCGGCGATGTCTTTCACGGCGCCTTCGCCGTCGGGCTGGCGGAAGCCATGCCGGTCGAGCAGGCTTTGCGGTTTGCCAGTGCGGCCGCGGCGCTCAAATGCCTGCGCTTCGGCGGCAGGCTTGGCGCGCCGAACCGAGCCGAGACGCTGGCCATGGTTGCGCAGACCTGGCCTGCCTGAGACAGACCTAGCCCTTCGCGGGGTGCTCGACCGCCTGACGGCCGAAATCGGGAACGTCGATGTCCTGGCCGGCTTCGATGATCGAGCGGCGCACGGCGCGGGTGCGGGTGAACAGGTCGAAGAGCTTTTCGCCATCGCCCCAGCGGATCGCGCGCTGCAGCGACGCCAGATCTTCCGAGAACCGCGCCAGCATTTCGAGGATGGCGTCCTTGTTGTGCAGGCAGACATCCCGCCACATGGTCGGATCGGAGGCGGCAAGGCGGGTGAAGTCGCGGAAGCCGGAAGCCGAATATTTGATCACTTCGGATTTGGTCACCGACTGCAGATCATCGGCGGTGCCGACGATGTTGTAGGCGATGATGTGCGGCAGATGCGAGACGATGGCCAGCGTCATATCGTGATGCTGGGGATCCATCGTGTCGATGTTGGCGCCGCAGCGCCGCCAGAACTCCGACAGCCTCTCCAACGCGTCCGGGTCGGTGTCGGGCAGCGGCGTGAAGATGCACCAGCGATTGTCGAACAGGTCGGCGAAACCGGCGTCGGGGCCGGATTTTTCTGTGCCCGCCAGCGGGTGGCCGGGAATGAAATGGACACCTTCAGGCACATAAGGCTGCATTTGCGCAATGACAGACGCCTTGGTCGAGCCGACATCGGTGAGGATCGCGCCCGGCTTCAGCGCCGGCGCGATTTCCTCGGCAACCGTGCCGGACGAGCCGACCGGCACCGAAATGATGACCAGGTCGGCATCGCGGACAGCTTCTCTCGCATCGGTGCTATAGCTATCGCCCAGCCCAAGCTCCTCAGCCCGCGCCAGCGTCGCCGCACTGCGGGTCGAGATGGATACGTGGCGGGCGAGGCCCTCGCGGCGGATGACGCGGGCCAGCGACGAGCCGATCAGGCCGATGCCGACCAGCGCGATCTTTTCAAACATCGGTGATGTCATGGTTTCTAGCTTTTCAGGAATGTCGTGAGAGCGGCGACAACGCCGCGATTGGCCTCTTCGGTACCGACGGTCATGCGCAGCGCGTTGGGAAAGCCATAGCCCGAAACGCGCCGCAATATATAGCCGCGCGCCGTCAGATAGTCGTCCGCCGCCGCTGCCGAATGTTTCTGGTCCTCGGGAAAATGAATGAGGATGAAATTGCCGACGCTGGGCGTCACCCGCAACCCAAGCTTTGTGAATTCCTCACTCAGCCAGGCCAGCCAGGTCTCGTTGTGCGCCACGCTGCGCTCGACATGGGCGCGATCGCGAATGGCGGCGATGCCGGCCTCGATCGCCGTCGCATTGACGTTGAAGGGGCCGCGTACGCGGTTGATGGCGTCGACGATGTGCATCGGCCCGTACATCCAGCCGATCCGCGCCCCGCCAAGGCCGATCTTGGAGAAGGTCCGGGTCATCACCACGTTCTCTGCGCTGCCGACCAGTTCGATGCCGGCCTCATAGTCGTTGCGGCGGACATATTCGGCATAGGCCGCGTCGAGCACCAGAAGCACGTTCTTCGGCAGTGCGGCATGCAGACGCCGCACCTCCTGGAATGGCACATAGGTGCCGGTCGGATTGTTGGGATTGGCGAGGAACACGATCTTGGTGAGCGGCGTGACGGCGGCCAGGATGGCGTCGATATCGGCGCGCTCGTCTGTTTCCTTGATCGTCACCGGAACGGCGCCCGCCGACTGGATGTAGATCTTGTAGACCATGAAGGCGTGCTCGGTGATGACGGCCTCGTCGCCGGGCGCCAGATAGGTCTGCGCCAGCAGGCCGAGGATTTCGTCGGAGCCGTTGGAGCAGATGATGTTCTGCGGGTTGAGGCCATGCACCTCGGCGATCGCTTCGCGCAGCCGCCTGGCGGTGCCATCTGGATAGACGTCAAGCTTTCCGGCAATCTCGCGCGCGGCTTCGATCGCCTTCGGCGAGGGCCCGAGCGGGTTCTCGTTGGAGGACAGCTTGTGGACCTTGGCGACGCCGGCAGGCGCCGTGCTCTTGCCCGGCACATAGGCGTCTATGTCCATGATGCCCGCGCGCGGGGTTGGACGTGCCTGGTCCGGTGTCTGGCTCATGTCGCAAAATCCGTCGAGAACGCTTCCTGAGGGAAGCCGCAGCGGAAATACAAGCCGTGGCCTGCAATGTCGAGAGGCGACAGCCTCCCGCCCAAGGCAGGCCGTTGACGCCGGCGCGCCACAGCCCTAGAAGGGGAGCGAACTTCCGTGGTGATTTGGCCGGTCGGCTTGCAGCCACGTTAAACAACTTGCTAAAGGGCCGTTTGCATCCTGTAACCGGCTTTGCGACCGCAATGCCGGTTTTTTGTTGTCCGCGCCGGCCGGACACCCGTATCGGCATCGACTTTCGACGAGTGCGATGCGTGGGCTCAAAGTGTGAGATGGATGTCATGGCCGTTCTGCGTGCCCGCAAAACCAACAACGAGGTCGACCAACCGTCGAGCCCGGTTTTGCGTTTTGGATCCGACAAGCCGCTCAAGCTGGACGCCGGTACGCTGCTGTCACCGTTCCAGATCGCCTACCAGACCTACGGCACGCTGAACGATGCCCGCTCCAACGCCATCCTCGTCTGCCATGCGCTGACCGGAGACCAGCACGTCGCCAGCACCAATCCGGTGACCGGCAAGCCTGGCTGGTGGGAAGTGCTGATCGGCCCCGGCAAGATCATCGACACCAATCGTTTCTTCGTCATCTGCTCCAACGTCATCGGCGGTTGCCTTGGGTCCACCGGCCCGGCCTCGACCAATCCCGCCACCGGCAAGCCCTATGGGCTTGACCTGCCGATCATCACCATCCGCGACATGGTGCGGGCGCAGCAGATGCTGATCGACCATTTCGGCATCGAGAAACTATTCTGCGTGCTCGGCGGCTCGATGGGCGGCATGCAGGTGCTGGAATGGGCGTCGAGCTATCCGGAGCGCGTCTTCTCGGCACTGCCGATCGCCACCGGGGCGCGCCATTCCTCGCAGAACATCGCCTTTCATGAGGTTGGCCGGCAGGCTGTCATGGCCGATCCGGACTGGCATGGCGGCAAATATTTCGAGCACGGCAAACGCCCGGAAAAGGGCCTGGCGGTAGCGCGCATGGCCGCCCACATCACTTACCTGTCGGAAGCCGCCCTGCACCGCAAGTTCGGCCGCAATCTGCAGGATCGCGAAGCGCTGACCTTCGGCTTCGACGCCGACTTCCAGATCGAAAGCTATCTGCGCCATCAGGGCATGACCTTCGTCGATCGCTTCGACGCCAATTCCTACCTCTACATGACGCGATCGATGGACTATTTCGACCTCGCCGCAGACCATGGCGGCCGGTTGGCCGACGCTTTCGCCGGCACGAAAACCCGCTTCTGCCTGGTGTCCTTCACCTCGGATTGGCTGTTCCCGACCGAGGAGAGCCGCTCGATCGTGCATGCGCTCAACGCCGCCGGCGCATCGGTATCCTTCGTCGAGATCGAGACCGACCGAGGCCACGACGCATTCCTGCTCGACGAGCCGGAACTGTTTGCCGCGATAAACGGCTTCATCGGCTCGGCGGCCCGGGCGAGAGGGCTGAGCGCATGATCTCAAAAAATTGCAGGCTTTTCCGATCGGGATCACGCGCCAGGCGGGAGGCGAAGCCATGAGCGTCAACCGCGACCAGCGCGTCGACCTCGAAGTCGTCGCCAACCTCATCCCGCCACAGTCGCGCGTGCTCGATGTCGGCTCGGGCGACGGCTCGCTGCTCGAACTGCTACAGGACACCAAGCAGGTCGACGGTCGTGGACTCGAGCTGTCGCAGCGCGGCGTCAACGAATGTGTGGCGCGCGGCCTCTCGGTCATCCAGGGCGATGCCGACAAGGATCTCGAATTCTATCCCGACAAGGGCTTTGACTTCGTCGTCCTGTCGCAGACGCTGCAGGCCACCCGCAACCCCAAGCTGGTGCTGGACGAACTGCTCAGGATCGGCAACCGCGCCATCGTCTCCTTCCCCAATTTCGGCCATTGGCGTGTGCGCCTGTCGCTGTTCCTCAACGGCCGCATGCCGGTGACCAAGGACCTGCCCTATTCCTGGTACGACACGCCCAACATCCACTTCTGCACCATCCGCGATTTCGTCAATCTGTGCGACGAACTCGGCGCGACAGTCGAGAAGGCAACCGCCCTCGACGCCGCCGGCCAGAAGATCGGCCTGTCGATGCCGTGGTGGTTCTGGAATTTCTTCGGCCAGCAGGCAGTGTTCTTGCTGAAACGGTAATTTCCGCACCGATCAAAGACCCGACTCGCCAAGCAACAGTGTGTTTGCCGCCGAGCAAAGTCGCCCTGTATGACGATCGCGAACCAGTGTAAATGGCGTCGACTGTTTGACAGCGGGCTAGTGCGGCTATAGCCACACTGACGGCTCGGGGGGGCAAAAATGGTCGAAGAACGCGCAACTTATTCACTCGTCGTCGAAATGGAGAATGCAAAGTCGATCGACTGGGACGAGATCGGCGTTGGGATGAAGGCCTTGGCTCGGGAAATCTCATCGGTTTCAGCAACCGGTTCAGCGCGACCAAGGATCGTCATCTCTCACGGCGGAGCAGAGTCGGACAAAGAGGCGTTGCGTCGTGAGATTTCGAATGAGGCCCCGCAGCTCGGTCAGGTTGCCGAACTCGTCTTCACAGCTTTCCCTGGTGGCCGATATTACGACCTGAAGAACAACGGTATGCTGGCATCGGATGGAGATATCGTCATCTTTCTGGATTCCGACGTGGTCGCGGAACCAGGATGGCTATCAGGACTGCTTGAACCCTTTGAAAACTCTGAAGTTATCTGCGCAAACGGATATACATACCTTTCATACGACGACTTCTTTTCAAGAACCTTTGCGTTGATCTGGTTTTTCCCGATGGCCCGTGGAGACGGTCGATTTGCCTCGAAGCGAGCGATCAACGCCAACAATGTAGCGTTTCGACGCGAGTGGATCCTCGGCCACCCTTTTCCAAAACATAACGGCTTCAAGGTTTCCTGCACTTTGCTGATGCGCGAACTGCTGCGGGAAGGCCACAAAATTCATAATGTCAACGCACGCGTTTATCACTATTCGCCGCGGGGCTGGCGGTTCTTTTACTGGCGCGCCCTGGTTACAGGTCGCGACGCCGACCGGAAGTTCGTTGCGCTCAATTCGCCGAGCCGCACGCGACGGATAGTCAAGTCCTTCAGCCGGTGGCTCACCATGTCATGGCGCACGACACGACGGATCGTAGGCCATGCCCGGGAAACCGGGATGCCGCTTTGGCAGGTTCCCTTTTCTCTGATTGTCGGTCAGGCATTTTATGGTTTGGCGTTTTGGGGCCAGTTCAGTTTCGCAACTGGCATGGTTCGCGACAAAATCGAAACGGTGCCAGACTATGTTGGGCATAGCTAGACGCTGTACCGCCATTCCTTGAACCGCAGTTCAGCGTCCAATTGATCCTTGATCCGGCGATTGCTCCAGAACATCCGTGGCCTTGTGCGGATGTTCGACGCCGTCGACGAACACCACATCGGCCTCCGAATTGTCCGTGCGCAGCGCCAGTATCGCTTGGTAGGCCGGCGAATTGTACCAGCCATGCACATGCTGCCTGTCGGGAAATTCTATGATGATCAGATGGCCAGGCCAGTCGTTCTCGATCACCTCCACATCGCCGCCATGGACCAGAAAACGGCCGCCGAAAGGTTCCAGCGTGGCATCTATCCTATGCAGATATTCGACGATCTGAGGACCCATTGTGGCTTGGCGCATATGGGCGACGGCGTAAGCGGCCATGACTGAACTCCCCTTGTCATCGAAGCCGAGTTGCCGGCCTCTGCATGGGCAATCTGACCAAAGGCCGAGCGCTAAGCGATTACGTCTGAGGTAATGGGATGTATGCTATCTGTCATGATGGGTTGCTTCCACGGTGATTCGTAATGCTATGTGCGGCGGTGCTGTTGCAATTGGAACGCTAAGAGCGGGGATTCGTTGTCTCGCCTGGATTGAGTACCGGCACGGTGGGTGACAGGGGCAGTCGTTTTTTATAGCGTCGCGCCGACTGTGATGTGGTGTAGAGAAAGGGAAGTCCAATCCATTCGACCGTTCTGAAAATCGAAAAGTCCTGGACAGACGCGCAACCCTGCGCAGGAAACAGCTGACAGACATGGCCGGGATCGATCCAGTACCTCTCATCACGGTCATTACGCCGACCCACAACCGACGCGAAACAGTGTTGCGCGCCGTGGAAAGCGTATTCTCCCAGAGCATGTCGAGGTTTGAGCACATTGTCGTCGACGATGGTTCGACCGATGGGACCGAAGCGGCGCTGGCCCGCATCCAGGACCCGCGGCTGATCTATGTCGGGGCGAAATGGCGAGGCGCCAACGCCGCCAGGAATGCCGGCATCGAGCGGGCGCGGGCACCATTGGTGACGTTCCTCGATTCCGACGACATCTACTTGCCGCACCGGCTTGAACGAACCCTGACCTGGTTCGATGAAAATCCTGCACTGCAAGTGCTGATCAGTTCGTTCGTGTCCCTGAAGGGCAATCGCATCACAAACTGCGCCAACCCAGAGGCATTCGTGAGCCCCGCAATGCTTGAGCGGACGCTGGTTGGGCAGACCATCTTCATCGCCGGCTCCGCGATCACTGCTCGCCGTGAAGCCTTGCTGGCCATCGGCGGCTACGACAGCGACATCACCCGCATGCAGGATCGCGAATTGCTGCTGCGCCTTGCCCGGCGCTTCGGCGCGCAACTGTCCGAGGACCTCGACTGGACGAAATACAATTCGGAGAACTCGATTTCCGGCCGCCGTGACGGCTATGTCGAGGCCTATGCGAACCTGATGGGCAAACATCCTCATATTGCCCACGCCTACCCGCACATTCCGCCTTACATGATCTCGCGGCAGCTCATCGCCGATATCCTGCGAGGCAGGATACCGGAGGCATTCCAGGGCTATATGGCCAACCGTTCGTCGAAAGCGCTTGGCTACTCGCTGCCGGAATTGATGCAAGGCTATGTCCATGGCCGACGCTGGCGCCGCGATCTCTCCAACGAGTTTCGCAACCAATGTGGCGCCCGGCTCGCCTGAACCCAGAGCAACTCCAGGAAAATCGTGGAACGGTTTTCCCTCCGGATTGCGTGAACCGCACTATCGAGAGCTCAGCGGTCAAGTTCGGGAAAATACGGATCCGATAAAAACCGCCTGTCCCGTTCGCCCTGCAGGCAGTCTATCGGCTTGGCCGCGTCGACGGGGGTGATTCTCGCCTTGTCCCGAATGCCGCTCACTTCGAGGATCAGCTTGCGCCGGATGGCTGTCGAAAACTCCGCGGCGGCATAGATGGGCAGCACGAAGGAACCGGGCCCGCCGGTCACGCATTGCGCGTAATACTGGTCGAGATGGCTGAAGGTGGGCGACGGGCTGATCAGGATCGGCAGGCCGTTGACGACGATGCCTTTGGCAGTCGCCGCATCACGCGTCGCGGTGACTGGCGGTCCGATATTGTTCGGTCCGTCGCCCGAAATGTCGATGACGCTACGTTCGCCCTGGAAAGACGTGCGGTCGAAAAGCTCGGCACCGAAGGCCAGCGCGCCGGAAATCGAAGTGCCGCGAAAGCTGCGGAACGGACGCGCCGCGACCTCGTCGGCAAAGCTGTTGGCGCTCTCGGCACTATCGATGATCTGCCAGCCGATGACCGCGTCGTCGCGCACCGTGCCGGCCCACTCGAAATAGGTCAGCGCTATGCGGCCCGTGGCGCCGGCGCGGACAGCCTTGATGAAGTCGGGATGCCGCAGCGCCTCGACATAACCGGCGCGCTGCAGCGCGAACTCCTTCTCGTCCATCGACAGCGAGATGTCGACTGCCAGCACCAGCTCGACGTCGACGGCGAGCGCATCCCGCGGCGAGGCGGCGGGGGCAGCCTGGGCGCAGGCAAGACAGGCAAGCAGGCGCAGAGCATCAAGCATGGCCGTCGCCAGGTTGTTCTCCCGAAGAGCTTCCCTCGCGATCACGGCAAAATAAAGCTTTGCTTCCCCGTCCGGATATCAGCTCATTTCTTGCGGCGGGCGGCGACTGGCGGCGGTTCGATCGCGCCGGCTCTGACGCGGGCGGGCTTCAGCGCTGGCGCACCGGAATCCTTGACGATCGTCAACGCGCGCGGGAAGAAGTGGTCGTTGTGCTGGCCGCGCCCGATGTTGAGGATCGCTGTCGCCGGCAAACGCTTCTCGAGCATCGACAGCACGCGTCTTAGCGATGGGCCGTCGAATGCATCCAGCGCCTCGTCGATGATCACCCATTTCGGCTGCCGCAACGCGAGCCTGGCGAAGGCCAGCGAGCGCTGTTCGTCATCGCCCAACTCATGGTCCCAACGCCCGGCGCGGTCGAGCGATGAGGATAGCCGTCCCAGACCGACCTCGGCCAGCACCGCCGAAATGTCGGCATCGTCCGCCGGCGCGGGGCCGTTCGGGTGATCGAGGACTTCGCGCAACGTGCCGACCGGAAAATAAGGCACGCGCGGCACGAATATGGGGGTTTCTCCCGCCGGCAGGCCGATCCGGCCGCTTCCCCATGGCCACAGGCCGGCAATGGCACGAAAGAACAGCGTCTTGCCCGCACCGGGATCGCCGGTGATCATGACGCGCTCGCCGGGGCGGATTTCGACATGCGGGTCGGCGAGCCTGGTACAGCCCTCCGGCGAGGCCACTTCGAGCTTCTCGAAAGTCAGGCTGCCACTGACGTTTTGGCCAAAGGCGATGCGCTTTTCGGTGTCGTGCAGCGCATCGGTTTCATCGAGCGCGATGCGGAAATCGGCCACGCGCATCAGCGTGGCGCGCCAATCGGCGATGCTGCCGATGTTGTTGATGAACCAGCGCAAGGAGGAGTGGACCTGGTTGAAGGCGCCGACCGCCATCATCAGCCCGCCAAAGCTGATATCACCTGAGAAATAGACCGGCGAAGCAACCAGTATGGGTGCCACGACGGTGATCCAGCCATAGGTGTCGGTCACCCAGGACAGATTGATCTGGGCGGTGTAGATGCGCCGCATGGCGCCCAGCACCGTGCCGAGATCGAGTTCGAGCCGCCGCCTGGCGTCGGCCTCGCCATGATACAACGCAATGGCATCGACATTCTCGTTGACGCGCACCATCGAGGAGCGCAGCTCGGCTTCGCGTGTATAACGGTCGCTGTTCAGGCGGATGAGCGGCCGCCCGACCAGCCAACTCAGCCAGGAGGCGATGCCGGCGTAAAGGATGGCGGCCCAGACCATATAGCCAGGTATGGCCAGCGAGGTCCCGCTGATGTGGAACACGAAGCCCGAGGACAGCTCCCACAGCACGCCGACGAAGGACACGAGCAGGATGCACGACTGCAGCAGGCCGACGCCGAGATCGGTTGACAGATCGGACAGATGCGCGGCGTCCTGCTGCATGCGCTGGTCGGGATTGACGCCGATGGCGCCGGCATTGGCCAGACGGAAGGCGCGCGCCGGCCGCATCCATTGATCGATCAGATCCAGCGTCAGCGCCTCGCGCAGCTTGAGCCTGATCATCTGGTTGAGCCAGGTCTGGCCGATATTGAGCACCAGAAGTCCCCCGGCTATGGCCGCGAAGACGAGGAGCTGGTGCAAAAAGGCCGCCATGTCGCGGCGGGCAAGCGCATCGTAGAAAGGCTGGTTCCAGCGGTTGAGCAGAACCTGGCCGATCGACGTTGCGATGATCACGGCCATGATGCCGACCGATGTCCACAGCAACCATCTGCGAACCGGCGATCCCGCAAGCGCCCGCCGGATCGTCATCACCTGATCGTGCAGGCTGCTGGCCTCGACCGCCACGGCAACCGGCTGAACGGCGGCGGCATTGTCCGGTTGATCAGCCATGGCCGAGGTCCTTGCGTCAGTGCTGCAACCGGATGGAGAAACTTGACAGGCGTTCGTATGGGCTGCCGGATGGGCTGTCGGTCTGCTTGCGACAGATAGGCAGGGAAACGACGTCAGGCACGCTTGCCGCGATCACGAAGCCGTCACCCGCGCAGCCAAGGGCTTGGCATCCGCTTTGTGACGGCCAAGCCGGGTGGCGCCATGCGGCGACAGCACCGGCACGAAGACGCGGCGCGATGCGCGCTGCGCCACCGGCACGCCTTGATAGAGCCGCTTCTGCGCCTCGACCACGATGACCCCGGAAAAGATCGGCCACAGCCGCCGGCCGGCGCGCTCCAGTACATTGTGGAAGCGCATCATGAAACGGCGCCGCGATGGCGGAAAGAACAGCGCATCGGACCAGGCGGCGGGCGTGAAATTGGCCTCGCGCAGCAGTTCCGTAAGCTGGCCTCGCGAAAAGGGCCGGCCGTTGCCGAATGGGGTGTGCTCGAAGCGCGCCCAGACACCGCGCCGGTTGGGCACGACGATGACCACCCGGCCGGCCGGCGACAGCACGCGCCAGATCTCGTTCAGCGTCTCACGCGGGTTCTCGACATGTTCGAGCGAATGGACGAGCAGCATGCGGTCGATGCAGGAATCGACCAGCGGCAGTTCCTCGTCGAAGACCAGTGCCGTCGCCGTCGGCCCCGTCGCCGGCCACACCACCGCGCCTTGCGTTGCCGGCATGAAGGCGAAGACCCGCTCGGCGTCGCTGCCGAACCGCTCCAGCCACGGCAAGGTGTAGCCCAGACCAACCAGCCGCTCGTTGGGAACGGCCGCCCATATCGACGACAACGCCATGGTGATCGAACGCTCGGCGAACCGGCCGAGCGTTGTCGAATAGAACGAGCGAAGATCGACGATGTCGGAATGCATGGCAGGGATGTAGCCGTGATGTCGCCAGGTTTCAACAAAAGGCCGCGACGACCCGACATTCCGGGAATGTCATTCGACATCCGGGATGACATCGACCCGCAAGCGCCCTATGTCTGCGGCCATAACGGAGAGATGTGATGCCGGTCGAAATCGAACAGTTCATGTGCCGCAGCGACAATTTCGGCGTGCTGGTGCATGACCCCAAAAGCGGCCAGACCGCGATCATCGATGCGCCCGAGGAAGCGCCAATCTTGGCCGCGATAAAGCGCACCGGCTGGACGCCGACGATGATCCTGACCACACATCATCACATGGATCACGTTGAGGCCAATCTGGCGCTCAAGGAGCGCTTCAAGCTGCGCATCGTCGGCCCGGAGGCCGAAAAGGCCAAGATCCCCGGCATCGACGAGACCGTCGAAGACGGCTCGGTTCTCCATCTTGGCGATGAAAGGATCGAAGTCATCGCCACCCCCGGCCACACTGCCGGCCACGTTTCCTATTATTTGCCGGCCTCGAGCGTGGCGTTCACCGCCGACACGCTGTTTGCGCTGGGTTGTGGGCGGCTGTTCGAATGCAAGCCGCCGGTAATGTATGATTCGCTGAAGAAGCTGGCTGCACTTCCAGCTGAAACGGCCATCTATTGCGGCCACGAATACACGCTCTCCAACGCCCGTTTCGCGCTGACCGTCGATCCGTCCAATTCAGCATTGAAGGAACGCGCCGCCAGGATCGAAAAGCTGCGCGCCGAGAACAAGCCGACGCTGCCGACGACGATCGGCGAGGAACTGTCGACCAATCCCTTCCTGCGCTGGCACGATCCGGCGATCCGCAAGCATCTTGGGCTGGAGAAGGCTTCCGACGCCGAGGTCTTTGCCGAAATCCGCAAGCGCAAGGACAACTTCTAGCGCCCGTGATATCGTCGACGCCGTGACCAGCTCCGCCGAAATCATCGCGACGCTCGGGCTGAAGCCGCATCCGGAAGGCGGCTGGTATGCCGAGACCTTTCGCGATGGCACTGGCGGCGCGCGCGGCCATTCGACCGCCATTTATTTCCTGCTTGAGGAGCATCAGGTTTCGGCCTGGCACCGGGTCAAGGACGCCGCCGAGGTCTGGCATTTCCATGCCGGCGCCCCGCTGGCACTGGCAATGTGGGAAGAAGGCAGCACCGTTGTGGAGCAGGTGCTTGGAATCGATCTCGCAGCCGGTGAGCGGCCGCAGATCGTCGTGCCGGCGGGCTGGTGGCAATCGGCGCGCAGCCTCGGCGAATGGACGCTGGTCGGCTGCACCGTCGCGCCGGGCTTCGAGTTTGCCGCCTTCGAACTGGCAGCACCCGGCTGGCAGCCGAAACAACCGTAGCTCAATAAGAGCCCGGATATAGCAGGGACCCAAGCGTGATCGCGAGTTGGGCGGCGTAGTACAGCGCCCAGACGGCGAAGCGCATCCAGGCGCGGTGCGGCGAGATGGCGGCCACCAGGAATTTCTCCGTGGCGAGCAGCCCGTCGGATGCCATGAACAACAGCGCGCCGCCGATCACGGAGACGTTGCTGGTGGTCAGCGCCGAGATACCCATTGCCAGGATCGCAGCGACATAGACGGCGATCGGGATACGCAGGCCGGGACCGACGCGCCGCCACAGCGCCGCCAGCATGACGGCCGCAAACACCGCCATGGCGAGCGCGATCGCTCCGCGCCACGACTCGACGCCAAGCACCCCCAACCCGCCACCGCTGCGCAGGAACAGCGCGACATAGACGATGTGGGCGACAAGAAAACTGGCCAGCCCGCCGAGGAAGGCCTTTTCACCGTCGCGCGACAGGAATGCGTCGCCAACGGCGCTGAGGGCGAGCGCGGCGGCCAGCAGCAGCGGGCCGCCCTGCAGCCCGGCCAGCACGGCAAGCATCGCCACGGCGAGCGTCTTTGCCGCCGAGCGGGCGAGCGTTGGTGGCATGCCAAGCGTAAAGGCGTAGATCACCGCCGCCGCCAGCGAAAAGATCAGTGTCGCATTGGCATTTGCGTCGATGCCGCCGGCAAACGGCATCGTCATGCCCCGGCTCCGCTTTGGGGTGCCCTGGCTCCGCTCTCAGCCGCCGGTTTGCGCAGGAACAGCGACTTCGCTGCAAGTGCGGCCCCGCCGGTGATGAGCACGCAGGCGGCGAGGATGCGCAGCGACGGCTCGGCGACGCCGGCCGCGATCAGCACCAGCGTCGACAACAGCGGCGCGGCGTAGCTTGCAGCACCCAGCACCTGGATATTGCCGCGCTTGACGCCGATGTCCCAGGCATAGAAGGCCGCCCCCACCGGCATCAGGCCGAGGCCGAGCACGGCCAGCCACTGGCCGGCACCGTCAGGCAGAACCGTCTGTTCCAGCGCCAGGTGGCAGGCGAGCGACAACACCGCGGTCGCTGCGCAGAACCAGGTGACGATGCTGGTCGGCACCGACGGGAAGCGCCGCGACAACAGCGAATAGGACGACCACAGCACGGCACAAACGGCGGCCATCGCATAGCCGAAGGCGTAACGGGCGTCGAAGGCGAGGCCCCCGCCCTTGGTGACGATCAGCACGGTGCCGGCAAGGCCGAGCAGCGCGCCGACGACATGGTTCCAGGCCAGTTTTTCGCCCGGCATCAGCGCCGAGCCAAGCACGATCAGCAAAGGCCATAGATAGGCGATCAGGCTCGCCTCCACCGCCGGCGCATTGCGCAGCGCGGTGAAATAGAAAAAGTGGTAGCCGAACAGCCCGGCAATGCCGATCAGCCACACCTGCGGCGGTATCCTCTGGCTCTTGTCGGGGGTCGGCATGAACAGCCGCGCGACCAGCCCGACACCGGTGCCGATCGAGAAGGTGATCGCCGACAAGAGGAACGGCGGCACCTGGCCCGACGCATCGGTGAGCAGTGCGAGCAGCGCCCACATGGCGACCGCCGAAAAGCCGATCAGTGTTGCGCGCCCCATTCTGTCTCCAGTGGCGCGCCAATTCTGCGCCTGGCTATTGTACCGCTTCGAAACGTCCGGCGCTGATGGTCAAGGTGCCGATCTGCGTGCCCACCGTGGCATGGATCGGCGCATATACGCCGGTTTGGCCGAGCGGTGCAAACGTCACCATCATGCGGCTTTTGTTCTTGAGATAGTTGAGCGCCTTGCGGCCCTTGCGATAGCCAGCCACCGGCGCGAAGCCCATCCGGCAGGTAACCGTGTCGCCCTTGTAGCCCGGCACCGAGATCGTGCCCTTCGAAGCGTAGGTCAGCGTCAGATCGGCGCGCATCTCGCCGTCGTAGAACTTTACTGTGCGGCCGCAGACCTGGTCGAGGCTGTCGGCATGGATGACGGTGGCAGCCATCGGATCGAGCACCGATGCCAGGTCGCCGGCACCGAGCGGCACCCAACTCTTGGGGTCGCGCTTGCCCGGCGCCGGGACGACCTGCGTCGAGGTGACCCTGCCATTTGCAAAGCGGATGTCGACCACCGATGCCTTCTTGCCGGAGGTGTAATCGGCGCGGAATGCCTGCGGCACCATCCTCTTGCCCGCAATCGTGCCTTTGGATGAGATCGTGCCACGCGTGTCGTCGAACAGTTTTGCCAACCCTGCCGCGCTGACGCTGCCTTCGATCGCGTAGGCGCCGTTCTCATAACGGCTGGAAAACGTTGATTTCGCTATCGAAAGTCCAAGGAACGACACCGTATACTCGCCCTTGAACGACTGCGGCGAGGCAGCAGACGCGGCGGACGGCAAGGCTGCGGCAAGCATGGCGGCAAAGGCATGTGACGAACGAAGCATGGCGGGATCGGTCCTTGATTTTCGGCCGGAGGCGGGCAACTCCGGTCTGGCATGTCCCTATGAGACCGCTTATAGGATGAATTCCGGCCTTAATATGAAAATGCCGGGCGCGCCGTGGGCAATGCAGGAGCTTGACGCCTCGGCGAAATGCAACTATGGAACGCCAACTTTTTCCATAAGGCCGCCTGACCAGAACCGCGCGCCACCCGGCGTGGGCTTGAGTGTTTGGCAGACCCCGAGAACTGAAGGTTAGAACAATGTCCCGCACCTGCGAACTCACTGCCAAGGCAGTCATGTCCGGCAACAATGTGAGCCACGCCAACAACAAGACCAAGCGTCGCTTCCTGCCGAACCTCGTCAATGTGACGCTGATTTCGGAAGCGCTGAACCAGAATGTGCGCCTGCGCATTTCGGCCAACGCACTGCGTTCGGTCGAACATCGCGGCGGTCTCGACGCCTTCCTGGCCAAGGCCGACGTCAAGGAATTGTCGCAGCGCGCCCGTCTGCTGAAGAAGCAGATCGCCAAGAAGACCGCCGAGCAGGCTGCCGCTTAAACAGTTCAAAGGCGGGGGACGACCGCCCTGGCCAACATCTTGTTGGCCTTGGGGCATCGGATCGAAGCCGCAAGGTTTTGGCAATCCGGTGCCCACATACGAAGGCGAGCATCGCCCGCATGGGCATGATGCTTGGCTGGTTCCATTACCCAGGATAAAAAAATGACTTCCTTCTCGCGGTATTTGCCCTTCGTGGCCGCCATGGCGCTTGTCGTCGTGGCATCGAACATTCTCGTGCAATTCCCGATGCAGGGCCAGATCGGGGGCCTCTCGCTGGCCGACCTTCTGACTTGGGGGGCCTTCACCTATCCCTTCTCGTTCCTGGTCACCGACCTCGCCAACCGCCGCTACGGACCCACTGTGGCGCGCCGGATCGTCCTTGTCGGCTTCATGACGGCGGTGATCTGCTCGATCCTTGTCCCGCCCTTCCTGTTCCGTCACGGCCTGATCGAATTCGAGACCGCCGCCGACCGGCTGGTGCGTATCGCGGCCGCGTCCGGAGCGGCGTTCCTTTCCGCGCAACTGCTCGATGTCACCGTGTTCAACCGGCTGCGCCGGCAGAGCTGGTGGCGGGCGCCGATCATCGGCACGCTGGTCGGGTCGGTGTTCGACACCGCCGTGTTCTTCACCGTCGCTTTCTCGGCTACCTTTGCCTTCGCCGGACCAAACGACGGCTTTGCGTTGGAAAACGCACCCTTGATGGGCGTCTTCCATGTCGAGGCGATGCGCTGGATCTCCTGGGCGCTTGGTGATCTCTCGGTGAAACTGATCATCGCCGTCGTCGCACTCATCCCCTACCGGCTGCTCGCCGCCCGCTGGAGCCAGCCCGCGGTTGCGGCTTAAACCATGATCCCGAAAAGTGGGACCCAGTTTTCGGAAAAGATCATGGTCGGACAAAGATCATGATCCCGTGGATCCAGCTCGATTCAGCGAAGACCCCAGACGGCGGACAAGAACTTCGCCTCAAGCGGCGCGGCACCGAATTCTCGATCATGCTGGGCACCAACGAGCTCATGAACAGCCGCCTCAGCGGTTCCGAGGAAGCGCTGGCAAAACTGTCCTGCGGGCGGATTGCCGGCCATAGCCAGCCAACAATCCTGATCGGTGGGCTTGGCATGGGTTTTACCTTGCGCGCCGCGCTTGCAGAATTGGCCAATGATGCCGGAATCGTCATCGCTGAACTGGTGCCGGCCGTTGTCGCCTGGGCGCACGGTCCGATGGCCGAAATCTTTGGCGGCTGTCTCGAGGATCCGCGCGTCACCATCCAGGAGACCGATGTCGGGCAGCTGATACGCTCGCAGCCCGCGGCCTGGGACGCCATCCTGCTCGATGTCGACAACGGCCCGGAAGGCATCGTCCACAAATCCAACGACGCGCTCTACAGCCTGCAGGGCCTCGCAGCCGCACGCAGCGCCCTCAAGTCGGGCGGCGTGCTGGCGGTGTGGTCGCACGGCCCCGACATCGGCTTCACGCGGCGGCTGAAGCAGGCAGGCTTCGGGGTCGAAGAGGTCAGTACGCGCGCCAACGGCAAGCGCGGCGCGCGCCATATCATCTGGATCGCCACCAAGACGTAAAGCCGGCGGGCTCAATCCTGGTGCAGGATGAATTCCAGATAGAGGTTGCGCTGCAGGATCGAGTGGTTGTCGTCGGAGATCAGCGACACCATCAGCGCGCCGTCGTCGCGGGTCCAGACGTCGAGCCCTTCCATATTGTCGATCTGGTAGCCCATGTCGGCCTCCAGCAGCACCGGCCCGTCGGCGACCGCGCCCTTCTCGACGCTTTCGCCATAGATGCGCCGCAGCCGCATCTTGACGCCCCTCGCCATCGAGAAACTGCGCTCCAGAAGCAGCAGATCGCCATCCGGCAGGAAGGCGCCGTCGGTGATGTCGAAATCGCCGTTGCGCTTGACAGTAAAGACGCCCTTGTGCGGCCCCTCGATGATGGCGGCATAGATGTTGCCGGCCTTGTCGAGGCTCTTTTCGGAGACCACGACCAGGCCGCCCTCATGCTGACCGTTGGCATTGGCGTGGGTGACGGTCTCGAAGCCGCGATTCTGGCGCAGCTCCTGGGCCGGAACGACGAAATCCAGCGGCTTGAACGGCGCCTTCATGTCGTTGGCGTCGATCTTGAACTGGGCGACGCGGTGGCTGCGCTCGAAGCCGACGGTGGCAATGCCGTCCTTGACCGCGAGGCCTTCCGCATCGACCTCCCATTTCCTGTCGATCGGCCGGCCGGTCTCGTCGACCATCTGCTGCATGCGGAAATTCTGGATGCCGGAGGGCCGCTTTTCCGCGTCGCGGACCACCGTGCCGAAGAACCAGAAGCCGGTGTCGGCAACGCCGATGAACTCACCGCCGGCCTTCAGGAAGCGGAAGGCCGACAGCGCGCCGAAATCGCGTGTCGGCGAGGTCATCTCCAGCCCGCCGACGAATTCGAAAGGGCCGAATTGCTTGTCGGCACGGCCAATGTGAAATTCGGTGATCGGGCGGGCCGAGATTTCGACCGGTTCGACAGAACCAGAGTCGGGCGAACCGGCTGCCGCCGAAGCCACACCGGAAAGCAGGGCGATGGCGGCGAAAAGCGTCTGCTGAAAGCCGCCGCGCCTGGAGATCATCCGGCGCGCCGCATACCACCGCCGCGCCGCGTATCCTTCGCGCTTTCCTCGGCAAACAGCGAAGCCAGCTGCTCGGTCATGGCGCCAGCCAGCTCCTCGGCATCGACGATGGTGACGGCGCGGCGGTAGTAGCGCGTGACATCGTGGCCGATGCCGATGGCCAAGAGTTCCACCGGCGAACGCGTCTCGATCAGCTCGATGACGGCGCGCAGATGGCGTTCGAGATAATTGCCCGGATTGACCGACAGCGTCGAATCGTCGACCGGCGCGCCGTCCGAGATCATCATCAGTATCTTGCGCTGCTCGGGCCGGGCGATCAGCCGGTTATGCGCCCACAGCAGCGCCTCGCCGTCGATATTTTCCTTGAGCAGGCCTTCGCGCATCATCAGGCCGAGATTGCGCCGTGCCCGCCGCCACGGATGGTCGGCCGATTTGTAGATGATGTGGCGCAGATCGTTGAGCCGGCCAGGATTCGGCGGCTTGCCGTCCTTCAGCCATTTCTCGCGCGCCTGCCCGCCCTTCCACGCCCGCGTGGTGAAGCCGAGGATCTCGACCGAGACGCCGCAGCGCTCCAGCGTGCGCGCCAATATGTCGGCGCAGGTGGCGGCGACCGTGATCGGCCGGCCGCGCATCGAGCCGGAATTGTCGAGCACCAGCGTCACCACCGTGTCGCGGAACTTGGTGTCGCGCTCCTGCTTGAACGACAGCGGCTGCATCGGATCGATGACGACCCGCACCAGCCGTGCCGGGTCGAGATAGCCCTCTTCCAGGTCGAAGTCCCAGGAGCGGTTCTGCTGCGCCATCAGCCGGCGCTGCAGGCGGTTGGCCAGCCGCCCGACGACGCCGGACAGGTTGGCGAGCTGCTTGTCGAGGAAGGCGCGCAGCCGGTCGAGCTCTTCTTCTTCGCACAGCTCCTCGGCGCCGACCGTCTCGTCGAAAGCGGTGGTGAAGACCTTGTAGTCGATCTCTTTCGGCAGATTGGTGAAGGGATTGTCGTTGCGGCGCGCTTCGCCGGGTGTTTCGGCATCGGCGTCGTCATCGTCGGACAAATCGTCGGCGGTGGCGTCGGAGGCTTCCGTCTCGGCCGACTGCTCGTCATCGGCCGAAGCTTCGGCATCCTCGGACTGCGACTGTTCGGAGCCGGAATCCTCTTCGCCGCCCTCCTCGCTCTGCTCCTCGCCTTGCGGCTGGTTGTCGTCATTGTCCTCGGAATCTTCCGTCTCCTGGTCGTCGCCGAGTTCCTCGGCCATCTCCATGGAAGCGAGCATCTCTCGCACGACCCGGGCGAACGCCTGCTGGTCGCCGAGCTTGGCCGACAATCCGTCGAGGTCGGCCTTGGCCTTCTCCTCGACCCAGGGGCGCCAGAGCTCGACCAGCCGCTCGCCGCTTTTCGGGACCGGACGGCCGGTCAGCTTCTCGCGCACCATCAGGGCAAGAGCTTCCTCGATCGGCGCGTCGGCCTTGTCCTTGATGTCGACGAGGTTGGCCTTGGCGTATTTGTCCTCCAGCATCGAGCCGATATTGTCGGCGACGCCCTGCATGGCGCGTGAGCCTATCGCCTCGACGCGAGCCTGCTCGACCGCGTCATAGATGGCGCGGGCCGCCTTGCCTTCCGGCGCCAGCTTGGTGTGGATGCGCACATCATGGCAGGCGCGCTTCAGCGCCATGGAATCGCCGAGGCCGCGGGTGATCGCGATATCGGTCTTCGATGCCTTCTTGGGCAGCTCCGGCAAGCGCGCGCGGCTGCCGGCGAGCGCCGGCCGGTCCTTGGCGAAACCGACTTCCAGTTCCTTGTCGCCGGCAATGGCGCGCATGCAGACGGTGACGGCACGCTTGAAGCTGTCGGCTTCAGAGCCCGTCTTCGACTTGTTGCGCGTGTTGTCGCCCGGACCCGCCATCATCTATCTCTATTGTACCGCTGGCCGCTGGCCAAGCTGAGTGCGCAGGAGGCCGATAATCTCTTCGACCGAGATCGTAAAATAGCCGCCTTTCCCACTGTCATATGCCTGTCTCCAATGACTGTATCCGTGGTCAAACCCGTCGGGAATTGGACGAACACCCTCAAGTTCAACCAGACTTTCTCTCAGTACGTCAGCCGCTACAGGGAGGTGAGGGATTGTTTGCAGCTGCTTTCCGTCATTAGGTATCGGCGCGTCAGAGACTGAGATCGATACGATCGGCTGACTTTCGCCTTCCAGATAATCGACAGCGCCTATGATCACACGCGAGGATACTGGTGTCGCGCCGTGATACGTCCAAGTCTGCCCAGGTTTGAGTGGTTGGTTCTGGGCCATGGCTGCCTGACTGAGACCAAAGCAGAGGAATACAAGACTCCAGGGGAACGTCCGGTGGGTCGTTCCCATGGAGCGGTCTTAGCCCAGCACCACGTTGGCGGCGCTCTCGGGCAGATCCTCGCCGAAGGCGCGCTGGTAGAACTCGGCCACCACCGAACGCTCCAGTTCGTCGCACTTGTTGAGGAAGGTCAGCCGGAACGCCATGCCGATATTGCCGAATATCTCGGCATTCTCTGCCCAGGTGATCACCGTGCGCGGGCTCATCACGGTCGACAGATCGCCGTTGATGAAGGCCGAGCGCGTCATGTCGGCGACGCGCACCATCTTGTTGACGATGTCCTTGCCCTTGCCGTCGCGATAGTGCTTGGCCTTGGCCAGCACGATGGCGACTTCATTGTCGTGCGGCAAATAGTTCAGCGTGGTGACGATCGACCAGCGGTCCATCTGCGCCTGGTTGATCTGCTGGGTGCCGTGATAGAGGCCGGTGGTGTCGCCAAGGCCGACCGTGTTTGCGGTCGAGAACAGCCGGAAGGCCGGATGCGGGCGAATGACCCGGCTCTGGTCGAGCAGCGTCAGCCGGCCCGACGATTCCAGCACGCGCTGGATGACGAACATCACATCCGGACGGCCGGCATCGTACTCGTCGAAGCACAGCGCGACATTGTGCTGGTAGGCCCAGGGCAGGATGCCGTCGCGGAATTCGGTGATCTGCAAACCGTCCTTGACGACGATCGCGTCCTTGCCGACGAGATCGATACGGCTGACATGGCTGTCGAGGTTGACGCGCACGCAAGGCCAGTTGAGGCGGGCGGCGACCTGTTCGATATGGGTCGACTTGCCGGTGCCGTGATAACCCGACACCATGACGCGGCGGTTGTAGGCAAAGCCCGCAAGGATCGCCATCGTCGTGTTCTTGTCGAACAGATAGTCCGGATCGATGTCCGGCACATGCTCCGATGTCACCGAATAGGCCGGCACCACCATCTTGGACTCGAAGCCGAATTTCTCCTTCACCGACACCGTCGTGTCGGGCAGGTTGGCGATGTCACGATCGACCTTGTTCATATCTCTCAACGTCTCCACGGGCGAAACGTCTGATTTCGCCGGCAATCGATTTTGTCCGGGGGCGGTCTTAGAGCCTTTTCCAACCTTATGAAAGTTGGAAAACGACACGAACCGTATGGCCGCTCAGCACAGGCCCGCCTGTTTGAGCACGCGATAGGCCTGCAGCACATCGCGGAACCGGTCTTCCGAACCTCTGTCGCCACCATTCGCATCCGGATGGTGCAGTTTCACCAGTTCCTTATAGCGCGCCTTGATCTCCTTGCCAGTCGCCTTTGTATCAAGACCAAGCGTTTCCAGCGCCTTGGCCTCAAGCGGCTTGGCCTTGCGCTCGCGCGCCTCGCGCGGATCCTTCGGTCCCTTGAACAGGTCAAACGGGTCGCGCATGCGGTTATAGTAGCCGGCCCGGCCGGAACGCATCTGGGCCATATCGGGCGACGATCGCGTCGAGGCCCCGTTGGCCCCCATCTTCCAGGTCGGCCGGTGCCCGGTCATGGCTTCCTTCTGGAAGCGCGCGACCTCGGTGTCCGGCACGCCGGAAAAGTAGTTGAAGCCCTTGTTGTACTCGCGCACATGATCGAAGCAGAAGTGGAAATACTCGCCTTCCTTCATGCGCCCGACCGGCGCACGATGGGTGCCCGCTTCCTTGCAGCCGTCCCACTGGCAGATCGGCGAGTGCGACTTCAACTCCGCGTCCTTGTCGGGGCGGACGCGAATCTTCTCGAAATATTTGGGGTACGGCTTCATCTTACCCATTTATGGGGCGTTCGCAGATGCGAAACAAGAATTGACATTTTCGCGATCATCGCCCTAACCGCTGAATCGCGGCATAAAGCAGGCGAATGGCGGATTTTGTTGCGCGGCGGCGGCCCCTCGCGAAACCGATTTTCGGTTTCCAGGCCGAGATGCCAACGATATGTGGTGAAGGGAGATGGCGATGTCCATACAGGCGACCATGGAAGACAAGCTCAACAAGGCATTTTCGCCGGACAGGCTGGTTATCATCAACGAGAGCCATCTCCATGCCGGCCACCACCATCACGGCTCCGACCATCACGGCACTTACGACGGCACCGGCGAGACGCATTTTCGCGTCCGCGTCGTCGCTTCCGCCTTTGCCGGCATGAGCCGCATCGACCGTCACCGCGCCGTCAACGAACTGCTTGCCGACGAACTGAAGGCCGGCGTGCACGCGCTGGCGATCGAACCTGCGGCTCCCGGCGAAAAGACCCGCTGGTAGGTCGCTTCCCCGCGCTCAGAGCACCGCTTCGATGAGGAACGGCCCGCGCCGTGACAGCGCACTGTCCAGCAACGCGTCGAAGCGCTCGCACGTATCGGCGCGAGCCGCCTCCACGCCCATGCCTTTGGCCAGCGATACCCAGTCGAGCGAGGGATGGTCGAGGTCGAGCATGCGCCTGGCGTTCTCGCCGATGGCGCCGACGCCGACATTCTTCATCTCGCCATGCAGGATCGCATAGGTTCGGTTGGAAAACACGATCGTCACCACGTCGAGCTTTTCCCGCGCCTGCGTCCACAATCCCTGCACCGTGTACATGCCGCTGCCGTCGGCTTCGAGATTGACCACCTTGCGGTCGGGACAGGCGATTGCCGCCCCGGTCGCCATCGGGATGCCGCCACCGATCGATCCGCCCGTGCCCATCATGTAGTCGTGCGGCGCGGCAAAGGCCGACAGCGCGAAGAAACGCCTGGCCGAGGTGACCGCTTCATCGCAGACGATAGCATCGGCCGGCAGTTTGCGCGCCACCGAAAGTGCGACGGCATCTTCCGTCAGCTTGCCGTTCGGCGTTGCCTCGTCGGGAAAAGCGGCCGCCAGCACCTTGTGTTGCGACGGCTGGATGCCAAGTTCGTCGCGAAGCGCCTCCAGCGCCGCATGCAGATCGTCGCCATGGGCGGCCAATGTCAGCACCTCGCAGCCTTCCCGGACAAGCCGTCCCGGTTTTCCCGGATAGGCGAAGAAGGCAACCGGCTCCTTTGCGCCGACCAGGATCAGAACATCGACGTCGCTCAGCACAGCCATCGCCGCATCGACCGGATAGGGGATGCGGATCGGCGCGGCACGCCCGCGCCCGCGTTGCATCCGTGCGATCAGAACCTCGCCGAACAGCCGGACGTCGCTGCCCGCCGAGATCTGCCCGGCGATGGCAAGCGCATCGGCGCGAGCGGCCTTTCCGCGAACGATCATGCCGGCCCGGCCCGGAGCGGCACGGATCGCCGCGGCGACCTTGCGTACCGCGTCCATATCGACGGCCGGCGCTGGCACCAGCCTCACCTTGCCGGGCAAAACCGCCTCGACTTCGCCCCAGGCGGCATCCGCCGGCAGGATCAGGGTCGCGACGCCGGGTGGTGTCAGCGAGGCGCGAAAGGCCGCTTCAGCTGCCGGCACGACATCGGCCGGACCCTTGACGCGGCCGACCCAGTTGGACATCGGCGCCGCAAGGCTCTCGATATCGCTGGTGAGTGGGGCATCGAGCGGCAGATGGTAAGAGGCGTGGTCGCCGACGATGTTGATCATCGGGCTGAAGGCACGCCGGGCATTGTGCATGTTGGCCAGCCCATTGGCCAGGCCGGGACCGGTATGCAGCAGCGTCGCGGCCGGCCGATCGGTCATCCGCGCATAGCCATCGGCGGCACCCGTCACGACGCCTTCGAACAGCCCGAGCACGCAACGCATTTTCGGCTTGCGGTCAAGCGCTGCAACGAAGTGCATTTCGGAGGTGCCGGGATTGGCGAAGCAGACCGTCACATCATTGGCCAGAAGCACGTCACACAGGACATCGGCGCCGTTCATGCAATTCCCTCCCGCTCAAGATCGCAGAGCAGTTGCACCCGCGAGCACCTGCAGCAATGTCTTGCCGCTACTTTTGATCTAATCCAGTGCCGTAAAGATCAGCCAACCGTCGATTTCAGGAATGCCAGCGCGGCCGCGGTCAGCGCGTCGCCGTCCTCGCCGAAATCGCGATTGATCGACATATGCGTATAGGCGCTGCCGTCGAACAGCGTAACCTTGGTGCCCGTCGAGCGCAGGCGCTCGGCAAAGGCCTTGGAGTCCTCGCTCCGGCCCGATGCCCGCGAATAGGCGATGAAAGTCGGCGGGTGCTTGCGGCCGTCGACATAGCTGGCCGGCGAAAGTGCCGCCCATTGCGCGGGATCGGAAAAGACGCGGGCATAGGCCCGGACCATACCGCCATTTTTGGCAAGTGCTGCAAGATCATAGGCCCTGGTGTCGTCGAGGATGAGCGCGGCTATGCCCGGCAATCCGCCGCGCATGCCGGTCAGCGCAACCAGATGGCAGCCGGCCGAATGGCCCATGCCGACGATGCGGTTGGGATCGCCGCCATGCCGGGCGATGTTGGCCCTGATGTAGGCATAGGCCTTTTCGACGTCACCAGCCTGGGTGGCGACATTGGCCTGCGGCAGCATGCGGTAATCAATGGAGACGAAGCAGAAGCCGTTGGCGAGCAGGAAGGCCGGTTTGGCGTCCACCTGACTGCGTTTGCCAAACTGCCAGGTGCCGCCATGAACGAAAAACACGACCGGCAGGCCGATTGCACCATCGGGCGCGTAGATGTCGAGCTTGGCCGGCCCGTAGTCGAAGGTTTCTGGCGTGGGCCGGCGTGTTTTCCACGCGGCCGACGCTTCCAACGGCAGCATCGCCGCCATGGAGGCCATGATCAGGCTTCGTCGATCGATCATCATTGTCTCCTGGCAAAGCAAGACTGCACGCGGCCGCCCCAGCCGTCCAGTCAGGGGTTCGCAACACACCCGCTACCCGCGCTGAATACGGCTCCGCAACGAGCGCTTTGGTCTCGCGGAGTAGCCTCAATCCTTAAGATCGCGGCCACCTCTTCACATGAAGGGAACAAACGGTGCCCCCCGGCAGTTGAATGCGTGGTGAGCCGAATGGAAGCCACAGCGGCTCCGAGGGCAAAAGCATCATGCGAGAGAACCAGTCTGACGTCTTCGATCTCTTTTCGGAAATTTACACCAACGCGGCGCAGGAAGAGATCAGCATCCAGCAATATCTCCTTGCCTGCCGCGAGGACAAGTCGATGTATGCCTCGGCGCCTGAACGGATGGTCGAGGCGATCGGCGAGCCGAACCTGGTCGACACCAGCAAGGATGAGCGGCTCGGCCGTATTTTCTCCAACCGGACCCTGAAAGTGTACCCCTCCTTCGCCGATTTCTACGGCATGGAGGATACAATCGAGCGCATCGCCGGCTATTTTCGCTATGCGTCCCAGGGGCTCGAGGAGCGCAAGCAAATCCTCTATTTGCTCGGCCCGGTGGGCGGCGGCAAATCCTCCCTTGCCGAGCGGCTGAAGAAGTTGATGGAACAGCGCCCGATCTACACGCTGAAGGTCGGCAACCAGGTCAGCCCGGTTTTCGAATCGCCGCTTGGCCTTTTCCATCCCGATCGCATGGGCGACCTGCTGGAGGATAAATACGGCATTGCCCGGCGCCGCTTGAATGGGCTCATTTCGCCATGGGCGGCCAAGCGCCTCGACGAACTTTCCGGCGACATTTCCAAGTTCAGCGTCGTCAAGCTGATGCCGTCGCGACTGCGCCAGATCGGCATCGCCAAGACCGAGCCCGGCGACGAGAACAATCAGGACGTCTCGGCCCTGGTCGGCAAGGTGGACATCCGGCAATTGGAAAACTTCAGCCAGTCCGATCCGGACGCCTATTCCTATAGCGGTGGACTGAACCGGACCACCCAGGGCCTGCTTGAATTCGTCGAAATGTTCAAGGCGCCTATCAAGGTCCTGCATCCGCTGCTGACGGCTACCCAGGAAGGCAGCTACAACGGCACCGAAAATTTCGGCGCCTTTCCCTACCAGGGGATCATCGTGGCCCATTCCAACGAGTCGGAATGGCTGCAGTTCAAGAACAACAAGAACAATGAGGCTTTTCTCGATCGCATCCTCGTCGTCAAGGTGCCGTATTGCCTGCGGATAACCGAAGAGCGGCAGATCTACGAGAAACTGTTGCGGGAGAGCGAATTGGCCGCCAGTCCCTGCGCTCCAGAGGTGCTGGACATCCTCAGCCGGTTTACCGTCTCGACCCGCTTGGCCGAGCACGACAATTCGCCGCTCTACACCAAGATGCGCGCCTATGATGGCGAGAACCTCAAGGAAGTCGACCCCAAGGCAAAGTCGGTTCAGGAATATCGGGACGCCGCCGGCGTCGATGAGGGCATGGCAGGCGTCAGCACGCGCTTTGCCTTCAAGATCCTGTCGCAGACCTTCAACTACGACACCGAAGAGGTGGCCGCCGACCCCGTGCATCTCATGTACATCCTGGAGGAGGCAATCAAGCGCGAACAGTTTCCGAAGGAGACGGAAGCCGCCTATCTGGAGTTCATCAAGTCCGAGCTGGCCGCGCGGTATGCCGAATTCATCGGCCATGAGATCCAGAAAGCCTATCTGGAATCCTACAGCGAGTACGGCCAGAACCTTTTCGACCGCTACATCGCCTATGCCGACGCTTGGATCGAAGACCAGGACTACAAGGATCCCGACACAGGCCAGATCCTCAACCGCGAGGTTTTGGACAACGAGCTTTCACAGGTCGAAAAACCGGCCGGCATCGCCAATCCCAAGGACTTCCGCAATGAGGTGGTGAAATTCACCCTGCGCGCCCGTGCAAGAAACCATGGCCGCAACCCGGCGTGGACAAGTTACGAAAAGCTGCGGGAAGTCATCGAAAAACGCATGTTCGGCCAGGTCGAGGACCTCCTGCCGGTGATCAGTTTCGGCTCCAAGCAGGACAGTGTCACGGAAAAGCGGCACAATGAATTCGTGCAGCGGATGGTCGAGCGCGGCTACACCGAGCGGCAGGTGCGTCGCCTTGTGGACTGGTACATGCGGGTGAACAGGGCGGGTTAGAGAACCCGGATGGTTCCATGCCGATCTTCATCGACCGCCGCCTGAACCCGAAAGACAAAAGCCTCGGCAATCGCCAGCGCTTCCTGCGACGCGCGCGCGAGGAATTGAAACGCAGCATACGCGATCAGATCCGCACCGGCAGGATCACCGACGCGGATTCCGAGCATGCCGTGCGCATGCCCGAAAGAGGCACAAGCGAGCCGAGCTTCAACAACGCCCGCGACAGCGGCAGGCGCCAGCACATCTTGCCGGGCAACAGGCATTTCTCCGCTGGAGACCTGATCCCCAAGCCCGGCGGGGGCGGCGGGGGAGCATCGTCGCCGGGAAACAAGGCATCTGAAGACGACTTTCGTTTCGTGCTGTCGCGCGAGGAAGTGCTCGATCTTTTCTTCGAGGATCTCGAGCTCCCGGACATGGTCAAGCTCAACCTCAAGGAGATCCTTGCCTTCAAGCCGCGCAGAGCCGGCTTCGCCGCCACAGGTTCGCCGACCAACATCAATGTTGGCCGCACGATGCGCAACAGCCACGGCCGCCGCATTGCGCTGAGGCGCCCCAAGCAGGTCGAACTGGATGCGATCCTCGAGGAAATCGCCTCGCTCGAGTCGACGCCATCCAGCGCCGACGCGCGCCAGCGTATTGCGGCATTGCGCGAAGAACTCGACCGGCTGGAACGCCGCCGCCGCCGGATTGCCTATGTCGATCCGGTCGACATCCGCTTCAACCGCTTCGATTCCCGGCCGGTGCCGAACGCCAATGCCGTCATGTTCTGTCTTATGGACGTGTCCGGGTCCATGGGCGAGCGCGAGAAGGATCTGGCCAAGCGCTTCTTCGTCTTGCTGCACCTGTTCTTGAAACGGCGCTACGACCGCATCGAGATTGTCTTCATCCGCCACACGCACCTGGCTCAGGAGGTCGACGAGGAAACATTTTTCTACAACACCCAAAGCGGCGGCACCGTCGTTTCCACCGCGCTGGAGGAAATGCACCGTATTATCACCAGCCGCTACCCGGCCCATGACTGGAACATCTATGCCGCCCAGGCCTCGGACGGCGACAATTTCGCCGGCGATTCGGAGCGATGCATTTCGCTGCTCAATGGCGAGCTCATGCGGCTGTGCCAGTATTTTGCGTATGTCGAGATCATCGACGAGCGTGAAGCTCATATTTTCGGCTCGACAGAAAACGGGACATCGCTGTGGCGTGCCTACAACTCCATCGACCAGAAATGGCCGAACTTCCAGATGAGCCGCATCGCCACACCCGCCGATATCTATCCGGTTTTTCGCCAGCTCTTCGGCAGGCAGCCGGCCGCCCTCAAGAGGGCATGAGGTTCCCGATGGCCAGACAAGCGAGCAAATCCAGCCTGCTTTTTTCAGGGTCCGACTGGGATTTCAAAACATTGTCGCGGGCCTATGACGCTATCGAGGCACTTGCGGTCGAAGAGCTTCATCTGGACACCTATCCCGTTCAGATGGAGATCATCTCGTCGCAGCAGATGCTCGACGCCTATTCGTCCATCGGCATGCCATTGATGTACCGTCACTGGTCTTTCGGCAAACATTTCCTCCACCAGGATCTGCTCTATCGCAAGGGCGGGCGGGGGCTTGCCTATGAACTGGTCATCAATTCCAATCCCTGCATCGTCTATCTGATGGAGGAAAACACCATGGCCCTGCAGGCCCTGGTGACGGCCCACGCAGCGCTCGGGCACAATCATTTCTTCAAGAACAATCAGCTGTTCAAACAGTGGACGGATGCGGGTGCGATCCTCAGCTACCTGGACTTCGCCAAGGGCTACATAGTCCGCTGCGAGGAGCGGCACGGCCTCGCCGCCGTCGAGGCTGTTCTCGATTCCGCCCACGCGCTGATGGATCAGGGCGTGTTTCGCTATCACCGGCCGCCGAGGTTGTCGTCGGAACGGCAACGCGAAGGAATTCGCGAGCGTCTCGAATACGAGGAGCGCTCCTACAACGACTTGTGGCGTACGCTGCCGGCCTCGCAGCAAGCGGCCAACGACAAGGGCCAGGACCCAGAGTGGAAGAAATCGCTCAATCTGCCCGAGGAAAACCTGCTCTATTTCCTGGAAAAGAACAGCCCAGTCCTGGAGCCCTGGCAGCGCGAGATCATCAGGATCGTTCGTGTCATCGCGCAATATTTTTACCCGCAACGGCAGACACAGGTGATGAACGAAGGTTGTGCCACTTTCGTGCACTATACGCTGATGAACATGCTGTTCGACCGCGGCCAGATCAGCGAAGGAGCCATGCTCGAAATCCTGCGCAATCATTCCAACGTGGTCTTCCAGCCGGCCTTCGACGATCCGCGTTTTTCAGGCATCAACCCCTATGCTCTCGGCCTCGACATGATGCAGGACATTCAGCGCATCTCGACCAAACCCACGGCCGAGGACCGCGATTGGTTCCCCGACATGGCCGGCCAGGGCAACTGGCGCGAGGTCCTGCTGGACGCCTGGGCCGAGCATCGCGACGAATCCTTCATCCGCCAGTACCTCAGCCCGGCCTTGATCCGGAAATGGCGGTTTTTTGTGCTCGGCGACGCTGCCGACCAGCCGCATTGCCTGGTCGCGTCCATCCACGATGAGCGCGGCTACGCCAAGATACGCGCCGCGCTCGCCAACAGTTATGATCTCGGCGCGAACCGGCCGGACATTCAGGTGGTGGATGTCGATCTGCTCGGCGACCGCCATTTGCGGCTGCAGCACAAGGTCAATGACGGCATCCTTCTCGAGGATGCCAGCCGCGACGCCACGCTTCGTCACATCCGCAGGCTTTGGGGTTATGAAGTCAGCCTGGCGGCCATGGATGCCGAGACCGGCGCGACGATCCACGAACGCTCGACGAGCCAGATCGCGGGATGACGGCACCCGGTCTCCCGGCGCACATCAGGCGTCGCCGGCTGGCCTGATCCTCAGCCTTGCGATCCGGTTCTTGTCGCGTTTCATGACGATGAAGCGCTTGCCGTGGAACGTAAAAGCCTGCTTCTCCTCGGGGATCGATTGCGTCTCGTGGATGACGAGGCCGGCAATGGTGGTTGCCTCCTCATCCGGCAGGTTCCAGTCGAGAGCCCGGTTGAGGTCACGGATCGGCACCGTACCGTCGACGACCACGGAGCCGTCGGCCTCCTGCTTGACGCCCTGTATGTCGACATCGTGCTCGTCGGCGATCTCGCCGACGATCTCCTCGATAATGTCCTCCAGCGTCACCAGCCCTTCGACCTCGCCATATTCGTCGACGACGACGGCGAAATGCGCCTTGCGGCGAAGGAAGGCGTTGAGCTGTTCCTGCAAGGTCGTGGTGTCGGGCACGAACCAGGGTTTCGAAGCGATCTTCATCACGTCGATCCTGGAGAAATCGTTGCCGACTTCGTTCAAGGCGCGCAGCAGATCCTTTGCATGCAGCACGCCGACGATGTTGTCGAGCGAGCCTTTCCACAGCGGCATGCGGGTGTGCGGGCTTTGCAAAATCTCGCGCACCACCGCTTCCGGCGCATTGTCGGCATTGACCGAGCGCATGTTGGTGCGGTGGACCATGATGTCGGAGACTTCGAGCTCGGCGAGATCGAACAGGCCGCCGACGCGGTCGCGATCCTCGCGCACCACCTGGCCGTCGCGGCGGAAATCGTCGACCGCGCCGCGCAATTCGTCCTGGCTGGAGCGCTGCGGCTCGATGCGCGAAAGCTCGTACCCGAACATGGCAAGCAGGCGCGTGCGCACGGCAACGAGCAGCACGATGAGGATGGCAAGGACGGCGACAACGATCCAGCCGGGCTCGTTCATCTCCGGTCGCTTTCCTTTGGGTGGTTCTCCCTCAGAAACGACAGCACTTCCGATGCCGGAACATCCTTGGCAATGAAAGCCTGGCCGACGCCGCGCGTCAGGATGAAGGTCAGCGCGCCGCGCGACACCTTCTTGTCCTGGGTGATGAAGGCAAGCAGCGCCTCGGCGTCAGGCAGATCGCCCGGGATGTCGGCTATTCGCCAGGGCAGGCCGACGGCGCGCAGATGCGCCTCGACGCGCGCGGCATCGTCGGGGCTGGCCAGATTGAGCCGCGACGAGAACCGGTAGGCCAGCGCCATGCCGATGGCGACCCCTTCGCCATGGACGAGGCGGCTTCCGTCATATTGGGTGGCGGCTTCCAGCGCGTGGCCGAATGTGTGGCCGAGATTGAGCAGCGCGCGGTCGCCGGTCTCGAACTCGTCACGCGCAACCACGTCGGCCTTGGCGCGGCAGGCTTCGGCAATCGCCTGCGCCCTCTCCGGCCCGCCGGCAAAAACCTGGACCCAATTCTTTTCCAGCCAGGCGAAAAATTCCGGCCGGTCGATGAGCCCGTATTTGGCGAGCTCGGCATAGCCGGCGCGGAATTCCCGGATCGGCAGCGTGTCGAGCACCCCTGTGTCGGCCAACACCAGTTTCGGCTGATGGAAGACGCCGACAAGATTCTTGCCGCGTGGGCTGTTGATGCCGGTCTTGCCGCCGACCGAGGAATCGACCTGCGCCAGCAGCGAGGTCGGAATCTGCACGAAATTCATGCCGCGCCGCACGATGCCGGCGGCAAAGCCGGCAAGGTCGCCGATAACGCCGCCGCCGAAGGCGATGACGATGTCGCCGCGCTCCAGTTTCGCAGCCAGCACACCGTCGACCACCTCTTCGAGGTGGGCAAAACTCTTGGTCTTCTCGCCAGGCGGCAGGGTGATCACTGCGGTCTGGATGCCACCCGTTTCGAGGCTGGCCTTCAGCGCACCGAGATGCGCTGCAGCGACATTGGCGTCGGTGACGACCGCGGCGCGTGTGCCCGGCAGCCGGCGCGCAATCTCGGCACCCGCGCGGGCCAACAACCCCGAGCCGATCAGAATGTCGTAGGTCCGGTCGCCAAGGCCTACTTCGACGACAACGGGTGCCTCGATGCTCACTGTTCCACCTCGCCCGTCGCAGCCGCCTGATCAATGCCGAAATGCCGGCACAGCGCGTCCACCACCTCGGTAGCGATGACTTCCTTGCGGTCGTCGCGGGTCGGCACTGTGACGTCCGATGTCGCGTAGACCGGATAGCGCTCGCCCATCAGCCGCTCCAGCACGGCGCGCGGGTCGGCGCTTTTCAGGAGCGGCCGGTTCTGTTTCTTGGCGACGCGATCCATCAGAAGGTCGAGTTCGGCCTTCAGCCACACCGAGACGCCGTGCGCTGCAATCGCCTCGCGAGTCTGCGCATTCATGAAGGCGCCGCCGCCGGTCGACAGCACCTGCGGGCCGTTTTCCAGCACGCGCAGGATGACGCGCTGCTCCAGCGCCCTGAATTCGGTCTCGCCGTAGCGCTCGAACAGTTCCGGAACGGTCATGCGCGAGACGCTTTCGATCTCCTGGTCGCTGTCTATGAAGGGCAGCGCCAGCATCGTCGCCACCTTGCGGCCGATCGCCGTCTTGCCGGCGCCCATCAGTCCGACGAAGACGACGGAACGGCTGCCCAGCCTGCCGAGCAACGCGGCGTGGTTCTCGTCTGGAGGATTTGCTGGCAGCGCGTTCATCGGATGTTTCGAAGGCCCTCTTTGCCGGCGTATCGACATGAAAAGCCCGTTTGCGTCAAGCGTGGCAAGTGCCTTGAACCCGATATGGACTGGCAGGGTCTGCATCAGAAGTTGCTAACAGGCCCCAGCTTCTTCCTTGAATTGGCCGGATTGGCGTCCCATAAGGGGACAGGGTTTGGAAACGCAGAACAAGAAGACGGGCGAAAATTGATGCCGACACTGTTTCGCTTTGTCGTGGTAACGGCGATTCTGGCTGGCATTGCCTATGGTACGATGTTCGCACTGGTGATGTTCGTCGAGCCAAAGAAGGGGGAAATGAGCGTGCGCATCCCTCCGGAAAAGCTCAATCCCAAGAAAAGCTGAATGACAAGACAGGCTGAATGAACAGCGCCGCCCGCATCGAAGCCTTTCTGGAAATGATGAGCGCCGAGCGGGGCGCGGCAGAAAACACGCTTTCCTCCTACCGCCGCGACCTCGAGGACGCTTCCGGCGCGATCGATGGCGGGCTGGCCGGTGCCGCCGCCGCCGATATCCGCGCCTATCTCGACGACATTGCCGCCCGCGGCTTTGCCGCCACGTCGCAGGCGCGCAAACTGTCGGCGATCCGCCAGTTCTTCAAATTCCTCTACGCCGAAGGCCTGCGCGGCGATGACCCGACCGGCACGCTGGACAGCCCGAAAAAGGGCCGCCCGCTGCCCAAGACGATGAGCGAGGCCGACACCGGCCGGCTGATCGACCGTGCAGCAATTGAAGCCGGCGATGTCTCGTCGGGCGATGGGGACAGCCTGGCATCACTGCGCCTGCATGCGCTGGTCGAGGTGCTTTACGCCACCGGCCTGCGCGTTTCCGAGCTGGTCGGCTTGCCGGTGACGGTGGCGCAACGCGACGACCGCTTCTTCATGGTGCGCGGCAAGGGCGACAAGGAGCGCATGGTGCCGCTCTCCGCCAAGGCACGCGCGGCGATGAAGACCTGGCTTGCCGCCCGCGCCAAGGTGCCAGCCTTCGCCGACAGTCCGTTCCTGTTTCCGGCCGCCTCGGACAGCGGCTATCTCTCGCGCCAGGTCTTCGCGCGTGACCTGAAAGGGCTGGCGGCAAGGGCCGGCATTGCCTCGGCGAAGATCTCGCCGCACGTGCTGCGCCATGCTTTCGCCAGCCATCTCCTGCAGAACGGCGCCGATCTGCGGGCCGTGCAGCAATTGCTTGGCCATGCCGACATATCGACGACACAGATTTACACCCATGTGCTGGAAGAGCGGCTGGTGCGGCTGGTCAACGATCATCATCCGCTTGCCGACTAGGCCTCATATCGCTATGTGAGGACGACATTTCACCGCCCGGAGCCTTAGATTCAAGGGTTCCGTCAGCCACTGCCTTCCGACGTATCGGTCCGCTCACGCATGTATAATTACCTCGATTTCGAAAAGCCGGTGCAGGACCTCGAGGGCAAGATCCTCGAGCTGAAGAAGCTTGCCGAGAATGGCGAGGCGGTCGATGTCGGCGACGAGATCAACCGTCTCGAGAAGCGCTCCCGCGACGCATTGCGCGATGCCTACAAGGCGCTGACGCCTTGGCAGAAGGTGCAGGTGGCGCGCCATCCCGACAGGCCGCATTGCGTCGACTACATCAAGGGCCTGTTCACCGATTTCACGCCGCTGGCCGGCGACCGCAATTTCGGTGAGGACCAGGCGATCGTCGGCGGTTTCGCCCGTTTCCGCGGCGAACCCATTGCCATCATCGGCCAGGAAAAAGGTTCCGACACAGCCAGCCGCCTGAAGCACAATTTCGGCTCGGTTCGGCCGGAGGGCTACCGCAAGGCGGTACGGCTGATGGAACTGGCCGACCGCTTCAAGATCCCGCTCCTGACGCTGGTCGACACGGCCGGCGCCTATCCCGGAGTCAACGCCGAGGAGCGCGGCCAGGCGGAGGCTATCGCCCGTTCAACCTCGACCTGTCTTGGCCTGAAAGTACCGTCGATCTCGGTGATCATCGGCGAAGGCGGTTCGGGCGGCGCCATTGCCATCGCCACCGCCAACCGCGTCTACATGCTCGAACACGCCATCTATTCGGTGATTTCGCCGGAAGGTGCCGCCTCGATCCTGTGGCGCGACACGACACGATCGAAGGACGCGGCGACCAACATGAAGATCACCGCGCAGGATCTTCTGGAACTGAAGATCATCGACGCCATCATCCCCGAGCCGCTCGGCGGTGCGCATCGCGGCGCCGAAACCGTGATCGCCGCGACCGGAGACCTCATCGCCAGGACGATGAAGGACTTCGCCGGCGCCAACACCGATTTCCGCGAACAGCGCCGCGAAAAATACCTGGCCATGGGCCGCAGTCTCTGACCACAGGCACCCTTGGCCGCAACAATGTGGCGGAGCGGAGCATTTTTGCCACAAAAATGCCGCTGCATTCGGCTCAATGAGACTGCCGCAGGGGGATGCGTCGGCACTTGCGGTAAGGAATTTATTAGGGTTAACGGGCTTAGGGTCCGTCGATGCGCAGTGTAGCAGCCGGGGCAGGAAACGTCCTGGCGCCAGAGAAAAGACGATATCCGTAGCCATGTTTGTCAAGCTTGCCCGCACCGGAATCCTGATCGCTGCCCTCGGCGTTGCCGGCTGCAACAATTCGTCGATGAAGGATTTTGCCCCGGAGGCCAACAAGCCGCTGCCCGACAAGATCCTCGCCGACATGAGGGCCAAGGGCATGGTCCGCACCTCGTCGGTGATGGCCCGCATCTTCAAGGAAGAAGGCAAGCTCGAGATCTGGAAGGCCAAGACCAACGGCCGCTATGACATGGTCGCCAGCTACGACATCTGCAAATGGTCGGGCAAGCTCGGGCCGAAATACACCGAAGGCGACCGCCAGGCGCCGGAAGGCTTCTACACGGTGCGCCCGGCGCAGATGAATCCGCGCTCGAACTACCATCTGTCCTTCAACATCGGCTATCCCAACGCCTATGACCGCGCCAACGGCCGCACCGGCTCCAATTTGATGGTGCACGGCGCCTGTTCATCGTCGGGCTGCTATTCGATGACCGATGCGCAGATCGAGCAGATCTATGCCTTCGGCCGCGATGCTTTCCAGGGCGGCCAGACCGAGTTCCAGATCCAGGCGTTTCCGTTCCGCATGACCGCCGCCAACATGGCGCGCTACCGCAACGACCCGAATTACGACTTCTGGAAGATGCTCAAGGTCGGCTACGACAATTTCGAGATCACCAAGGTGCCGCCGAAGGTCGATGTCTGCGAGAAGCGTTATGTCTTCAACCAGGTAGCCGCCGACGGTCAGACATTCGATCCGACTGGCGCCTGCCCGGCGACGACGCAGCCTGATTCGCTGAAGAGCGCCTACAATTCCTACATGAGCACCTATGACGCGGCGTTCAGCGGCGCGGTCAAGGCCAGCGTGCCGGCGCCCAAGCCGACCATCGCCGGTATCAAGGAAGCCAGCATCGTCTCCGACTGGTCCAAGCGCCGCGCACGCGGCGAACGCGTACCGATCGATCCGCCGTCGCTCAACAATGACGGCTCGGTCACCGAGACGGCACGCATGGGCCGCATCGATTCGCCCGCCGGCCGCAAGATGGCGGCTCTTGATGCCGAAAAAGCTGCCAAGCAGAAGGCCGAGGAGCAGAGGCTGGCTGCCATTGAGGCGGCCAAGCAAGCCAAGGAAGCCGCCAAGGCCCAGGCTCTGGCCGAAAAGGAGGCCGAGAAGGCCGCCAAGGAGGCCCCAGTCGCCACCGCGACCATCGCGGCCCCTTCGGAAGCGGCGCCAATGGCTGAAACGCAAGCGGCGAGTGCCGACGAAAGCCGGGTGACGAAGCTGAAGAACAAGCTGCTCGGCATGTTCGGCGGTTGATATCGCCCGTGGCTGATCGCGCCGCTATTTATGACCTCAAGGGGCTGAACTGCCCCTTGCCCGTGCTCAAGGCCAAGAAGCGCCTGGCGGGGATGCAACCGGGCAGTCGGCTCTGGTTGGAGACCACCGACCCGCTCGCCGTCATCGACATTCCGGCATTCTGCTCCGAGAGCGGCCACCAGTTGATTGAAACGGCCGCGGTCTCCGGCGGCCATCGCTTCCTGGTCGAGCGCGGCGCGCCGTAATCGTTGGGGGCTACCGCCCGGCGATCGCCAGCGGATTGTTTTCCAGCGCCGCGCGGTCGGGCGTGTCAACCGACGGCCGGTCGGTGAAGGCGGCGAACAGCCTGCGGATATAATCTTCCGGCATGTCGAGCGTGATCAGCACCAGCCGCGTGCCACGCTGACCATCCGGCCAGGACGGCAATTGCACCGGCGGATGCAGGATCTTCTGCACGCCATGGATCACCAGCGGCCGCGACGGGTCTTCCCTGAGCTCGATGACGCCCTTCATGCGCAGCAGGCGCTCGCCATGGGTCGAACGCAGCAGGTCGAGGAACATCTCGATCGCCGAAAACGGCACCGGGCCGTCATGCACCAGCGAATAGGAGCGCACGCGCTGATCGTGACGATGGCCGTGGTCATGCTCGTGATCATGACCAGCATGATGGTGATGATCGTGCGCCGCTTCCTCGCCAAGCCAGCGCCGCACGTCGGCGGATTTGGTTGCCGGGTTGTAGAGGCCGCAATCAAACAGCGCCGCCACGCCTGTCTCCGCGTCGTCGGCATCGAGCAGTTCGGCGCCCGGATTGATCTGCCGCAGGCGCGCCCGCAGCATTTCCAGCTCATTGGGGTCGGTGGCCAGATCGGCTTTGCTGAGCACGATGCGGTCGGCGACGGCAACCTGCTTGACCGCCTCGACATGGGCATCGAGCGTGGCGTTGCCATTGACGGCATCGACCAAAGTGATGACGCCGTCGAGCCGGAAGGCCTGGATCAGCGCCGGATGCGCCATGATCGACTGCAGCACCGGCGCCGGGTCGGCAAGGCCGGTGGTTTCGACGATGACGCGGGCGAGCCGGGCGATGCGGCCGGTCTGCAGCCGGTCGACCAGGTCGGCCAGCGTATCGACCAGTTCGCCGCGCACCGTGCAGCACAGGCAGCCGTCCGACAGCTGGATGATGCCGTCGGAAGACTGCTCGACCAGCAAATGGTCGATCGCCACCTCGCCGAACTCGTTGATGATCACCGCCGTGTCGGCCAGCGCCGGATCCTTGAGCAGCCGGTTGAGCAGCGTCGTCTTGCCGGCGCCGAGGAAGCCGGTCAGCACCGAGACTGGGATCGGGAAGCCGCTGCCCATTGGCTAGTTCGCAACCTTGACCGGCTGGTCGCCCTGCGCGGCGGAGCCGGCAATCTTCGGGCCGGTGCCGGCCGGTGCCGGCCTGTCGGGCCGCCAGCTCGGGATCGGCACATCGGCAAATTCCTGCGCGCCCTGGTCGAGGATGGCCTTCGGCGCCGGACCGGTGGCGCCGCCAAGGCCGACGGCAACCAGCGTCGGCACATGGTCGAGCTTTTCCTGATAGGGTGATTTCGGCACGTTCTTGGCGGCGGCCGGCGGCGCCTCGGACTGCTCCTGCGGCGTCTTCTTCTTGCAGACCTCGTCCTGCATGTCGTTGGGTGAGACCGTGTCGCCATAGGGCGCCAGCGTGGTGACGGTGGCCGAGCCGGCGACAGGCGTGTCGAACCCCTGATCGAGCAGTTTTGCCGCCGTCTCCGCGCGGGTGACCGCCGACTTCTCGCCAAGCACAACCGCGACCAGCGTGCGCCCGTTGCGCGTCGCCGAACCGATCATGTTGAAGCCGGAAGGGCAGACAAAGCCGGTCTTCATGCCATCGGCGCCGGGATAGCGGCCGATCAAGAGATTGTAGTTGGGGATCGCCTTCTTGCCGACGGCAAGGCCCTCGATCGAGAACCACGGCACATATTGCGGAAATTCGCGGCGGATCGCCATCACCAGCACGGCGAGGTCGCGCGCCGTCGTGTACTGATCCGGCGAATAGAGCCCGTTCGGATTGACGAAATGCGTGCCGTTCATGCCGAGCCGGGTCGCCTCGGCGTTCATCCGGTCGGCAAAGGCCGCCTGCGAACCGCCGACATTTTCGCCCACGGCCATGGCAATGTCGTTGGCCGATTTGACCAGCATCATCTTCAGCGCATTGTCGAGCCGCATCACCGAGCCCGGCTTGAAGCCCATCTTGCTTGGCGGCTCGGCGGCGGAGTGTTTGGTCACCTTGATCGGCGAATCGAGCTGTACCTCGCCGGCCGCGATCGCCCGAAAGGTGACGTAAGCGGTCATCAGCTTGCTCAGCGATGCCGGATACCAGCGCTTGAACGCATCCTGATGCTGCAGGATCTTGCCGCTGCCGAGGTCGAACACGACCACCGGATTGGCCAGCGCCGGCCCGGCCACAACCGACAGCGCGATTGTGCCAGCCGAGAATAGTTTGAGGAAATGCCTGTACCGCATGATCAAATCCGAAATCGCCTCTTGCCGTAGTCGCCCCTGGCTCCGTAAGATTTCGTTACGCGATCGCCAGCATATGGTCCGACCCTCAAAAACCGGACCCCATTGTTGCGGTGCTATTTACTCTATGTGACGCCAAGATGGCAAAGTGCCTGGCGATCACAATTGCAAGGCAGCGGCCAACACCCGCCGTCCCAACAGCGAGATGGAACCATCATGCCAATCCTGAACCGTGCCGCCGAAATGCAGGACGAAGTTGCCGGCTGGCGCCAGCATCTGCATCAGACGCCAGAACTGAACTTCGACGTCTTCAAGACCGCCGCCTTCGTCACCGAGAAGCTGAAGGCCTTCGGCTGCGACGACGTGGTCACCGGCCTCGGCAAGACCGGCGTGGTCGGCATCATCCGCGGCCGCCAGGGCGAAGGCCCCACTATCGGCCTGCGCGCCGACATGGACGCGCTGCCGCTCAACGAGATATCAGGAAAGCCCTACGCCTCGACCATCCCCGGCAAGATGCATGCCTGCGGCCATGACGGCCACACGGCGATGCTGCTGGGTGCGGCCAAATACCTCGCCGAGACGCGCAACTTCACCGGTTCGGTGGCGGTGATCTTCCAGCCGGCCGAAGAGGGCGGCGGCGGCGGCAACGAGATGGTCAAGGACGGCATGATGGAGCGTTTCGACATCTCCAGGGTGTTCGGCATGCACAACATGCCGGGCCTGCCTGTCGGGCAGTTCGCCATTCGCCCGGGCCCGATCATGGCGGCGACCGCCGAATTCACCATCACCGTGCGCGGCAAGGGCGGCCACGCGGCGATGCCGCACGGCACGATCGACCCGATCGTCATCACCAGCCAATTGGTCGGCGCCTTGCAGACGATCGCCTCGCGCAGCACCGATCCGGTCGAGGCCGTGGTGGTGTCGGTGACCAAGTTCCACGCCGGTGACGCCTACAACATCATCCCCGAAACCGCCGAAATCGCCGGCACCGTGCGCACCTTGCGAAAAGAAATCGCCAAGAAGTCCGAAGAGCGCATCCGCAGCATTTGCGACGGGCTGGCGACCGCGTTCGGGGCCAGGATCGAGGTCGACTACCAGGCGAATTATCCCGTGACCTTCAACCACGCGGAAGAGACGGTGTTTGCCGGTGACGTCGCGATGAGTGTCGCTGGCGACGCCCATGTCCACCGCGGCATCCAGCCGGTGATGGGCGGCGAGGATTTCTCCTACATGCTCGAAGCCCGCCCCGGCGCCTTCATCTTCATCGGCAATGGCGACACCGCCGGCCTCCACAACCCGGCCTACGATTTCAATGACGAGGTCATCCCGCACGGCATGAGCTACTGGGTGAAACTGGCTGAAACCGCGCTGGCCGCCTGACAGCGGCAGCGCAAAGCCGGCCGAATTGCCTTCGGCCGGCCTCTTGGCGAAACGATCCGAAGCGGCTATGTGTCTGGCCGCGTGGTCCCGTAGCTCAGTAGGATAGAGCGGCAGATTCCTAATCTGTAGGTCACAGGTTCGATTCCTGTCGGGATCACCATGCTTTTCATCAGCTTAGCAAATTGACGTCGTACTTTTCGCGAAACAGTACGACGAATTCTAATCTCGGCGGGAATGCATCACCGAACAAGGAACGATCAGCTTCGCTACGAAGAGCGGGCACTACAATGGCCCTTTTGTCTGGCCGAAGGCTGCCTGCAGGATCATTAGGAGCTGATGGTTGACCGTGGTGCGCTGTGACCTAGCTTAAAGTTCATGATGGACAGTCCTAAGCCCGGAAATGGCGAATTGTCCGCACCGGCGAACTCTCGCGAGGTTGCTATGCAGAGGCGCAAACCGGCGTTTCAGAGCCCTGCATGCGTCCTTGGTCGGCCATTGCCCGCTACGGAATATCAACTGCGGCGATCTGTCGGCACGCGACCGGCGCCCCGCCATCCGCAACAATTCGCAAGGACCAGAAGGATCCCGAAGAAAGCGACGCTCCGAGAGCGGTAAGGCCTTGGCGAATACCAAGGCGAATGACCAGACATCGCTTTATGAACTTGGCAATACACCCAGAACGCACGGGCACGGCAATGCCAAATTATCTTGCCGAAATGTATGCAAACGACGTAAATCTGGCCATTCTGAGCGCAGTGGTAACGCTTGCATCGGTGGGCGTCTATCTTGTGCTCCGGCGTATCCTTGCCGCGGTGCGACGGCGCCGCCTTGCAGCGTTTGACGAAGGCAGATCCGGTTTCGCCGACGAGGCTTCTTGGGAATGGGAAAGCCCGGCCGGACTTGTCGCCGGGCCTGCTTCTTCCAAGGCTGCCAACCCCTTGCATGCGGTCGGCCTGAATGTTCGGGCTCAAAATACCAACTACTCTCGGTTCGGAGTGCGAATCGAACATTTCGCCGCGACATCCGAACCCAGCGGGTGCTCGTCAGTGGTCGAGACCGGTGCTCCTGCACCGAACAGAGTGCAGTCTGGCCGGCTTGCAGCATCCATCAGCGCGATCGCGGAACGTGGGAAGCGGATTTGCGGGTCGGCATGGAACCGATTGCGCCATAAGGCTTCACCGCCAAAAATTGCTCCGTTGGCCTATGATGCGGATCGCGGTTTGAATTTCACAGCTCAGTTGAGAGATCCCGACCCGGCCATGGCGCCTGCCTCAAACCCTGTCGTTCGCAGGCCGATCGTTCTTGTATCGCGCTTGGGTCTCGCCGCCATTTGTCTGGCTGCGCCGATTGGCTATGCGATGACGAGACAAATCTGGGTCGAAAGCGCTTCCGCCATCTCGCAAACCCAAGACCAGGCCCATCGAGACCTTTCGCGCCCGTTGGGATTTCAGGCGAGTGCCGAATTGCTTGGCCCGGATCTCACGGCTAACCAGGCGCAAACCGGGACGGATCGTGCTCAGGCTGCCGCTGCGAGACAATTGGCCGACCAGGAGCACCGGGCGGCGGAAGGCGAGCGTGCCAGGAGCGCCGCTCTGCAGGGAGCGCTCCTCGAGGCGAGCAAGCAGATCCACACGCTGAGGGCAAGCATGGCAGCTGCCGATGACGCGCGCGAGGAGCGGTTGCGCAATGAACTCGCGGCAGCCCGCACTCTTGACGCGTTGCGGCGCATTGCGGGAGAGGTCCGCACGATGCTGAGCGAGGCCGCCAGCTATGTCCTTAAGGAGATGCCCGCTGCTCATCTCGAGCAGGAGCAAGCCCAAAGGCAGGCGCACGATTTCTCGCAAGCGCGCGTCCAAATTGAACAGCTTGAGACCGAGGCCGCCAAGGATCGCGCCACGGCCAAGGCTTCACTGGCGCAGGCGAGCGGCATACTCGACGACGAGCGCCGGAAAGCGGAGCTGCTTCGTGGCGATCTCGCCGAAGCGAAACTGGCCAATGCCGCACTCATGAAGCGTACGGCTGCGGCTGAGCGGGAACAGACCGACGCGGTCACAGCGAGACAACAAGTGGAGCGGACCGCAGCTGACACGGAGCGAACGCTCGCACGAGAACGCGCTGCAGCAGCAGCGGCCGTTGAGGAGCTGAAAGAAGCTCGCATCGAGCGCCAGGCGGCTGAACTGGAGCGAGCCAAGGCAGTCTCAGCGAAAGAGCGTGCCGAGCAGGCCGCAACCGAGACGGCACAGGCTCTGGCACGGGAACGTACTACAGCCGTCATGAATCGTGAGGATCTCGACAGAGCACGCATCGAGCGCGAAGCCGCCGCCCAAGCTCTTTTGGTGCGTGTCGCTAAGCTTCAGGAGGCTCTGGACGAGCAACGCGAGGCCACTGTTTCTCTTGCCCGCGACTTGGCTGCGGCGCGCGGGGACAACGACAGGCTCAGGACTGAGCGCCGCAGCGCGCAGATCGAATCGCCCCTGAAGCCGCGTTCTGGCCGCGCGGCAGCCAGCCAGGTGAAGGCCGTCAGCAAGAAGATTGGCAAGGTTCGCAACCCTTCGCGGATGACCCGGGTGCGTTCGATCACACTTCCTTATTCGCTCTTGCCAAAACACGTGACACCGCAGTGATTTCCGATTGCGCGGTCCCTTCCGTGGAAGGCCATTTTTGATGCCCCGCACCCCTTCGTAACACACCCGAGGCCTGCTGCCATTTCGGCCAAAGATGAATGGCCTCTCGAATTCACCCTGCTTCATCAGCGAGGTGTTCTGCGCGGTGCGACGTCAGGCCGATCACGCTGCCTGTCGCGTCCAATTCGCATTGGATCGCCGCCTGCCGCGTTTCCACGCTGCCTTGCCGCGCATAGTCGATGCTGACCTCGATGGGGGCCGAGATCGTCGCCCGACTCAACTGATGTACGAAGCCCGCGCTGGTGACGCGCACGCTGGTCGCCCCCAACGGAGCGGCGGCCGACTCGATGGCATCATGGCAGGCCCGAACGACTTTATCCGGGACGCCCGGCAGCGCCTCGGTTCGGCTGACTGTTGATTGAGTTTTGCTGTCGCCGGGAGGCTGGAGAGCGGCCGGGAGGTCGAGCGACTGTCCGCCCCTTGCGGACGCAACAGCAGTAGCGGTGGCCGAACCTACCGTCCCCGGGGCTGTCGTAGTGCCGCTTGTGCTGGTCTCGCCGTCGTCCGCCGACGAACTGGAGCCGCGGGCGTCGTCGCCAGTCCCTTTGTGCGAGCCGCCCTGGTTGCCGCCGGCGTCATGACCTCCGCCGCCACCATGGCCACCAGAACCATGGCCGCCGTTGCCATGCCCTCCGCCTTGCTGACCACCGGTTGCAGCTCCTGCGCAAACTACCGCGATCGAGCAAGCTAAGACGAAATACGCACAGGTGAATCCACGCGATTGACGCACGACGACCTCCATGGATGCGTCGGTCCAACCGTCTTTCCGCGGCGTGCAGTCAGAACGGCGCGAACCGCCGCCGCCCCCGAGGCAACCTCGCGATTGCCGCGCCCCCGAAAGAACTAGGGGATCAATCCGGTGTATCAAGGATACTTGGCCGGTAAGCACCGATGAGAGGGCGCTTGGCTGGCGAGTGCCGTATCATTCATGTCGAGGCCGACCGTCTGGATGACGCCACAGACGCCTTCATGACCCAATGACCGGAGTCCGAGGAGTGGCCGAGCCGAGGCCCCGGCGAATGCAGAGATCAGCGAATACGCTTACCGCGCCCAGGTCAGCGCACCTCCTCCGAGCCCATCGGCGACACCCAGGCGATGTCGGGTGGGATGGCCTCCAAAAGGCCCCCGGAGGCACGAAAAAGCGTTCGCTTGAGCACTCGCCGCGATGGCGGGCCAGACGGATCACCCCGCTTCAGCCAACCCGCACGACAAAATGCTTCGTCACCGGCTCGATGATCTTCCAGGTTCCCTTGAAATCCGCTTCCACGACGAAGGCATCGCCGGGGCCGACCTCGACCGGCGTGCCGCCGTCCGGCGTGATGATGATGCGGCCGGCGATCATGTGCACGAACTCATAGTCGGTATAGGTGGCGTGATAGGTGCCGGGCGTCGCCCGCCAGGTGCCCGACAGCACCTTGCCGTCCGCGGTCGTGTGCTGGACGGCGGTTTGCATGGTCGGCCTGCCCTCGACGACGATCCAGCCGGCCAGATCGCCTGCGTCCGCGTGTTCGACGGTGCCGAATTTGAGGATTGTCTCGCGTGTCATGTGCTGAGCTCCGTTTGGGGATTGCGTGGCGCTGTTTGCCTGGCCGGTCAGATAACCGATGCACCTGCCGCGAGCAATGCCGGCGCCATACGGCCGGCACCTTGGCTGACGGTGCATCAACAAAAACCCGCCTGTGCGGCGGGTCACTGGCGCAAATCAGCACCATAGGCAAAAATGTACCATAGCTGAGGTCACCGAGTCAAGAAAAAATTCCTAATTATATACTTGACGTACCACGACCAATTTGCGAAAGTGAATGCAAGGAGTTACCGCAATGTTCGATCTAACCAACGCCATTTACCACGACGCCGACAAGGCCCGCGAGCATTTGGAGGCTATCCATTGGCCCCATGGTCCGTTCTGCCCTCATTGCGGCAATGCCAATCCAGAGCGCATTACGAAGCTGGCGGGCAAGTCCACGCGCCCCGGCGTCTACAAGTGCAACGAATGCCGCGCGCCGTTCTCTGTCACGGTCGGCACCGTCTTTGAGCGTTCCAAGATCGGCCTGCACAAGTGGGTGCTGGCTTCGCATCTCTATGCCTCGTCAAAGAAAGGCATGAGCGCGCACCAGCTGCACCGCATGCTTGGCGTCACCTACAAGACCGCTTGGTTCATGGCGCACCGCATTCGCGAAGCCATGAAGGAAGACGTTGCGTCATCCGGCCCGCTTGGCGGCGAAGGCAAGACTGTCGAAGCGGACGAAACCTATATCGGCAAGCGCGAGACACCGCGCGTTTCAGCACAGCGCAAGGGCCGCCCCTTCACCAAGAAGGGCAAGGGCGGCGGCGCTCAGAAGCGTATTGTAGTTGGCCTTGTCGAGCGCGGCGGCAAGGCCCGCATGTTCCATTTGAACGACGCCACGGCCTCCACCGTCCGCGATGTGCTGGTTCGCAATGTCTCGCGTGACACGACGCTCTATACCGACTCGTCTCGCCTCTACACCGTGACCGGCGGGGAATATGCCTCGCATAAGACGACCAATCATTCGGCTGGCGAATACGTTCGCTACGAAGGCGCGGAGACGATCCACTCCAACACGATTGAAGGCGTGTTCTCTGTCTTCAAGCGCGGCATGGTCGGCGTGTATCAGCATTGCGGCGAGGCCCACTTGCACCGCTACCTTGCCGAGTTCGATTTCCGCTACAATCGCCGCACCGCGCTTAAAGTCTCGGATGCAGAACGCGCCGAAGACTTGCTTCGCATGGCCCGCGACAAGCGCCTTACCTATCGGCGGATTGGTGAAGCCGGTCACGCCTAAGCAGAAGGCACGCAAGCTACTTCTGCTGCGCAAAAAGAAAGGCCTGTGAAAACCGGGCATGGCGCCGGATTCAGCTTGCAGAGTCTGTTCTTTATCCGTTCCATTGAAAAGCCGAGGTGATTCGCAGTCACCTCGGCTTTGATGCAACCAAGCCACAGGACGGCTAGGCACATGAGAACGAGCACCAAACTAAACTTACCGGTGATTCCGTCAAGCCGTCCTGTGGCCCCACACAGGAAAAATACGCATGACCACTACCCATCAAGTCACCTGCCATACACCTGATAACAACGATGCCGACCGTCGCATACAGGGCCTAGGCGGCCCGGACGGCGGCGGCTGGTATCAGCCGCTCGACTACCTGATTGCCGGGATCGAGAGCGGTGCCTACAAGCTGTGGACAGTCTCCCCGGACGGCAAGTCCGTTTGGATCGTTGTCGCTCAGCGCCCCAACGGCAGGAAATACCTCAAGACCGATCCTGATGGCGTTGAGCCGAATAATTTGTTGGCGCTTCGCCGCTGCCAGTAGAGCCATCCGGCGCTACCGGCTTCTTGCCCTTCCCGGTCTTATGATCGGGAGGGGTTTTCAACAGGCGGCGCAACACCTCGTCGCCCTTTTCCTGGTCCTTGTCTTTGGGGGGTTCTGACATGCAACAACCATCCTTCGAACCTATGTACACCGCTATCGGCAGGGCCATGACCACATGGCAAGACGTCGAACTACAATTGTTTCTACTATATGCTCGATTGATAACCCCCCGAGGGAATTTCCATTCCCTAGCCGCAGCGTTCTACACCGTAAAGAATTTTAGCACTCGCGCCGATATGGTGACAAATACCGTGCTGATCAATTTCGGTTCCAAAAGCCCGTTCTACAAAGCGTGGCAGAAGCTCAGAACGCCCGAACTCACTGAGTGCAACGGGTTGCGAAACAGGATTGCGCATTTCAGACTTTCCAATTCGGGGAGAGGCCTATTCCTCGTTGATGAGATCATCAACATTGCGGGAATTGATTTCGATTCCCGAATTGATTTTCACCTCAAGAGGGAAACTAAGCACCTGTCAGTCGAGGATGTTGAGGCGCTCACGCCACGCTTTGCTAATCTCGCTGTCGGTCTCAGCCAGACAGCCGTTGACCCGTATGGCCACTAAGTCGGCAATGTCATCGGCGCGCGAGTGAGCTATTTCTACCTCGTCCCGCATCCAAAAATACTCATTTACCACTTCGAAAACCAAATCTCGAAGCAGGTCCTTATCTGCCGGCCTGTCGGCGCGAATCATAGGATTTTGTTCCTTGGTACGTCAAGTATATAATTAGGAAAAAATTCCTATCGCGAAAAAGCTGGCGGCGCAAAAGCTGCCAGCACTGGCTGCCACGAGGCCGTTTGTTGATTTGAAGTCAGAGCCCTGCCATGCGGCGCACGCCGCGCCCTCTCGACGGGCGGGTTAGGGTTTGTGGCGCGCCGAAACGAGTTCCGCCTTGCGCCTTGCCGTCTCCAGCCCGAGCCCGATGAAGGCGCGCGCGTGCTTGGCCAGCGCCATGTTGTCCGTCCACAGATTGCGCCAGATGGCGGTCTTCTTCGACAGGTGCTCATCGACGATTTCCGAAGAGAAGGATTCGAAGCTGAGATCGTCGCTGTAGCCGATCGCCGTCAGCGCATCGAAGATCGCGGCGAAATCGATATTACCGGTGCCGAGGAAGCCGCGATGGCTTTCGCCGATATGGACATAGCCGATCTTGTCCGCGGCTTGATGGATGGCCAGCCCGACATCGGCCTCCTCGATGTTCATGTGGAACGTGTCGAGATGCAGGAAGATGTTGTCCGAGCCAGTGTCCTCGATGAAGGCGAGCCCTTGCGCGGCGGTGTTGAGCAGGTTGCTTTCGAAGCGGTTGACGATCTCGAGGTTGAGCGTGACGCCGGCCGCCTTGGCTGTTTCGGCAACCTTGGCCAGCGTGCCGGCACTGCGCTGCCATTGATCGCGCGTCGGCGCCTCGACCTGCAATCCGTGGCTGGTCGAAAGAATGCCGGCGACCTTCCGGCCGCCGAGGTCACGCGTCAGCGCGATGGTGTCGTTGAGGATTTCGACGCCGCGCGCGGCAATTGCCTTGTCGGCGCTCGAAATATCGCCATCACCAGGCAATCCGATGCTGATCGCCACGCCGAGGCCAAGATCGGCGATGCGCCTCGCGAGCCCGCCGATGTCGACATTGGCGGGGTCGAGATAGGAGAATTCGATGAGGTCGAAGCCGGCCTCCCTGGTGTTGGCCAGCGTGCGCTCCAGATCGGCCTGAGCCGAGCTCGCCGACCAGACGAAAGAATGGATTCCAATACGCGACATCATCGTCTCCGGTGCTGACAAGGTGCGGCCGGGTCATCCCGGCCGCACCGGCCTTGGGAAGAATTTAGCGGGCTGCGGTCCAGCCCTTGTAGTCCTTCAGGTTCTCGGCCGTGATCAGCTTCGGGTCGAGCAGAACGGTCGGCTCCGCCGGCTTCTTGCCGGCCAGCAGTTCGGCCGCCATCGTCAGTGACTGGCCGGCCATCACATAGGGATCCTGCGAGGCCGAGGCCTTGATCATCGAGGTGCCGGAAGAGAGTTCCTTCTCGATATCGGGCGCGCCGTCGACGGCGGTGAAGATGAACTCCGAACGGTTGAGCTGCTTGGCCGCGAGCTGGGCGCCGATCGCCGTCGGGTCATTGATGGCAAACACCGCATCGATCTTGTCGAAGCGGGTGAGCAGCGACTGAAACACCTTCAGGCCGCCGTCGCGCGAGCCTTCGGCATTCTGGTCGTCGGAGAGGATCTTGATGTCGGGATGCTGCGAAAGCACGTTCTTGCAGCCCTTCACCCGCTCCAGGATCGAGGACGATGCCGGTCCGTTGAGGATGACGTAGTCGCCCTTGCCGCCGGTGTGGTCGACCAGGTACTGGCAGGCCTCTTCGCCGGCCTTGACGTTGTTGGTCATCACGGTGACGTCGGCGCCCGGCGCCGAAACGTCGAAGGCGGCAACGACGATACCTGCGGCCTGTGCCTTCTTCACCGCCGGCGCGATCGCCTTGGCGTCGACGGCATTGAGCATGATCACGTCGACACCGGCGGCGATGAACGAATCGACCTGCGAGACCTGCTTGTTGAGGTCATAGTCGGCCGATACCGAGGTCACCTCGACCTTCGGGTTGATCTTCTTGGCCGCGTCCTCGATGCCCTTGATGGTGGCGACGAAGAAGGGATTGCCGAGCAGGCCGACCGAGATACCGACCTTGTTGAGGTCCTTGGCCGAAGCAGGCGCGATGGCGAGCGACGCGAGTGCGACGCCGCAGAGCAGTTTGGCGATGGTCTTCATTGCTTTCCTCCGATTGCCCCGCGCCTCTCACGGTGCGTTACACAAACCGGTCGTTGACGCCGGCGACTAAGGTCAATCACGTTCTTGCTCCTGCCTGGAGCCTGTAGCGGTCGAGGGCGACCGCCACGATGATGACCAATCCCTTGATGATGTACTGCCAGATGTCCGAGACACCGGCCAAGATGAGCCCGTTGGAGAGCACCGCGATGATCAGGCCGCCGATCAGCGTTCCCCAGATCGAGCCGACGCCGCCGACGAAGCTGGTGCCGCCGAGAATGACCGCGGCAATAGCGTCGAGTTCGTAGGACTGGCCCAGCTGCAAGCCGTTGGCGGCGTAGAGCCGGGCCGCCGACATGGCGCCGCCGAGGCCGGCCAGCAGGCCGGAAACGCCATAGACGAAGAGCAGCACCAGCGGCACCTTGATACCGGTCAGCCGCGCCGCTTCGGCATTGCCGCCGACGGCGTAGATCCAGGTGCCGAGCACGGTGCGCTTGAGCACCAGCCAGGACAGCACCACCACCGACAGTGCGATGATGACCAGCCACGGGATGCCGAACAGCGAACCGTTGCCGATGAAATCGAACGGCAGGTCCGAATTGAACACCGTGGTGTCCTGGCCGAGCAGGCGGGCGACACCGCGCACCGCGGTCAGCGAACCCAGCGTGACGATGAAGGGCGGCAGCTTGATGTAGGCGATGAGCAGCCCGTTGATGAGGCCGAAGCCGAGGCCGACCAGAATGGCCGCCGGCACGCCGAGCAGACCCCAGTCCGGCACCAGCGATACGATCACCGCCACCATCGCCGATGCGGCGAGGATGGCGCCGACGGACAGGTCGATGCCGCCGGTGAGGATGACGAAGGTCATGCCGGCCGCCAGCACGATGTTGATCGACGACTGCTGGGTGACGATCAACAGGTTGGTCTCGGTCAGGAAGCGCGGGTTCAGGAACTGGAAGCCGGCCGCCAGCAGGATCAGCACCGGCAGCATGCCAAGGGCAGCGAAAGCCGTGCGCAACCGTCGGCTCGTGCCGGTCGCCTGGCCGACTGCGCTGATCTCGGTCGCCTTGTCGGTCATTGCTGGGCCGCTCCCGTTGCAAGTTCCATGATTTCCTCCTGGCTTAGCGGTTCGCCTTGCGATGCCGTCACCTCGCCCGATATCGTGCCGTCGCGCATCACCAGCACCCGGTCGGCGACGCCGATCACCTCGGGCAGTTCGCTGGAGATCATCAGGATGGCGATGCCCTGCTTGGCGAGATTGTCGATCAGCCGGTAGATTTCCGATTTCGCTCCGACATCGACGCCGCGGGTCGGCTCGTCGAGGATGACGACCTTCGGCTCGGTCTCGAGCAGGCGGGCGAGCAGCACCTTCTGCTGGTTGCCGCCCGACAGCGAGCCGGCATTGGCCTGCACCGAACTGGTGCGGATGGAGAGATCGGCAACGGCCTTGGAAGCGCGCCTTTCGGCGGCCGCGAAGTCGCGCAAGCCGCCGGCGCGCGAATCCCGCGCCAGCACGCCCATGCTGATATTGTCGGAGATCGACATGTCGAGGAACAGGCCGAGTTCCTTGCGGTCCTCGGTCAGATAGGCGATGCCGGCATCGAGCGCCTCGCGCGGCGAGCCGATGGTTACAGGTTTGCCGTCGAGTTCCAGCGTGCCTGAAATGTGCCTGTCGGCGCCGAAGATCAGCCGCGCAAGCTCTGTGCGGCCGGAACCGACCAGACCCGCCAGCGCCAGCACCTCGCCCTTGTGCAGGTCGAACGAACAGTTTTTCAGGAGACGGCCGTCGGACATGGCGCGCACCGAGAGCGCCACCGCGCGCTTTTCGTCCGGCGGCCGATGATCCTTCTTGTAGAAAGCCGACAAATCGCGGCCGACCATCATCGAGACGAGGCGCGAGGCACTGAGGTCGGCACGCTCGAGCGTGCCGACATAACCGCTGTCGCGCAGCACGCTGACGCGGTCGGCAAGCTGGTAGACCTCTTCCATGCGGTGGCTGATGTAGATGATGGCGATGCCTTGCGATTTCAGCGTCGCGATGACCTCGAACAGCCGGTCGGTCTCGCCCGAGGTCAGCGACGTGGTCGGCTCGTCCATGACGATGATGCGCGCATTGGTCGATAGCGCGCGGGCGATCTCGACCAGCTGGCGCTCGCCGAGCGACAGGCTGGAGACCATGTCGCGGGCCGAAAAGGAAACGCCGAGCCGCTTGATGATCTCGCTGGCGCGCCGCGTGCACTGGTCGCGATCGACGATGCCGAAGCGTCGCGGCTCGTTGCCGAGGAAGATGTTCTGCGCCACCGTCAGATTGGGCGCCAGCGACAGCTCCTGATAGATCACCGCGACGCCGCTGGCGCGCGCCTTGATCGGATCGCCGGTCGCAGCCGGCATGCCGTCGATCAGGATCTCGCCGCCGGCATCCGGCCGATAGGCGCCTGAAAGCACTTTCATCAATGTCGACTTGCCGGCGCCGTTCTCGCCCATCAAGGCGTGCAGCTCCCCGGCATGGACGCTGAGCGAGACATCGTGCAAGGCACGGATCGCGCCGAACGTCTTGGAGATGTGCCGCATCTCCAGCACCGGCTGGCGCGCCGTCTCGGCCTGGGCAATCGCACTCATCGCGCACCTCCCACTGCCGCACCGGCGACGCCCTGGTCCATCGTGGCGTCACGCCAGTTGCTGCGATAGCCTGCCAACCCGGTGAAACGCGACGCGTGCACCGGCTCTGGAACTTCGGCGGCGAATTCGCGCCCGACGCTCTCGAAGGCGAGCGCCGCTGCACCCGTGGCGCTGCCCTCCAGCGTGGCGCCCTGCAGGAAAGCCTGGCCGGGACGCAACTGCGCCAGCAGGCCGGCCAACACACCGCCTGTGTTCAGCCCGCCATCGACGATCACCGTGTTGTTCGAATGGATGAGGTCGAGCGACAGATCGACCATCAGCGCGACGTAGAGCAGCGCCGCCGCCGCGCGTTCCTCGGCATCGGGCGTGCGCCCCACCAGCCGGCCGGACTGACTGGGCATCGGCCCGCCTGGCGCGAAGCTCGGCAGCGCCATGATGCCGGCATCGATCACCCGCTGCACCACCGGACCGGCGATCTCGCCTTGCCAGCCGCCGCTGATGGTTGCGAATTCGCGCCCGCCCATGAAGCGGATGGTCGGCACCGGGCCGCCGTCGACATCGACGTTGACCAGCATGTCGCGATCCCGGTCGAGTGCGTCGAGCGGGCAGTCCGGATTGAGCACGACGACCCAGGTGCCGGTCGAAACGACGGTGACCGGGCCAAGCTCCTGCCGGCGATAGGCATAGAGCGCCGCATTCGAATCATGGACGCCGTTGTGGATGGCGATCGGTCGCGCCGCAGCGCCGAGGCGGTGCTCGCCGATAACGGTGCCGGCGCGCTCGAAGCCAGGCATCCGGCCACGCCAGCCCTGCGCGTCGACCAGCGAGGAAAAGTCCTGGCTCCGCGGCGCCCACAGATGCGAATGGCAGCCGAGATAGGACACTTCCGAGACCGCCCGCCCGCCAAGGCGCCAGCTCCAGTATTGCGGATAGCCGAGGATCGATTTCGACGTAGCGAACGCGTCGGGATCGACCTCCTGCAGCCACAGCATGTGGCGGCCGTAGTTGAAGCCGAGCGGCAGCCGCGGCGAAAAGGTCTCGGAAAAGTCCGGAATGCGGCGATCGATCCGCGCGGCAATCTCGGCCGGCGGCTCTTGCTCGTAATCGAGGATCGGATGCGTCAGCGCCGCTTCGTCGACCAAGGCAAAGGTGCAGCCATGGCCCGACACCATGACCCCTTCCATTCCATGACCGTCGACCGTATCGGCAACGGCGCTGAGCGCCCAATGGTGGAGCGCCGCCTCGTCGAGCACGCTGAAGACGCCTTGGCGCACCCATTTCGGCTGTGTCCGGCGCTCGTCGATGATCCGCCCGTCCTGGCCGAAGACGAACAGCTTCGAATTGGTCTTGCCGAAATCGAGGACAGCCACCTTCACTGGATGGCTCCCGAGGCTATCCGCACCATGACGCCGGCGTCCTCCAGCATGCGCGCATCGGCGTCGGAGAGACCGTCGTCGGTGACCAGCGTGCCGATGCGGGAAAGCGGCAGCGCGACGTTGCGCGCGTGGATCGACAGTTTGCGGCTGTCGGCCAGCACCACGATCTGGTCGGCGCAAAGGCTGAGATCGACGATCGAGCGTACCAGCAGCGGGTGCGATTCCATCACGCCTTCCTGGCCAAGGCCTTGCGCGCCGAGAAAGAATTTGGAGGCATAGAAGGGCACGGCCTGGCTGAGCGAATGGATGATGCCGGGTTCGCGATGCAGATCACCGCCCGCAACCGTCAGGCTGCAATGGCCGTGGTCGCTGAGATAGGCCGCCAGCGGCATCGAGTTGGTGTAGAGGCGGATGTTGCGCTCGGCGAGCTTGACGCCCAGATGGAAGCAGGTCGAGCCGCCATGCACGATGACGGCGTCGCCGTCGCGCACCATGGTCGCCGCGAGAGCAGCGATCTGCCGCTTGGCCTCGACCGCAAGGTCGCGGTTCTCGTCGTAGGGCCTGGCGTAGGCAACACCGGCCTGGGAAGCGCCGTCGAGCGCCGAGATGCCGCCATAGACCTTCCGCGCTTCGCCGGCCTCGTCGATCCTGTCGATATCGCGCCTGACCGTCGCGGCTGAAACGCCAAGCCGCTCCTGCAACTCGCGCACCGAAGCGAACGGACGATCCCGCAACAGTTCGACGATCTGACGCTGACGGCCGGAGTCGCTCAATTCTTTCCTCCCGGATGCCATTTTCCATGGCAATTGGCGTAACTTACTCAACATTAGTCGGATTGCAAGCGTGTTTGATGACAGTAGATCACTATTGACGTAGATCACTCGTTTCTGCGATATCAGCGCCAATTCGATCCCGGCAACGGGATTTCGCGCAGGACACGGCCGAGCCGTTGGAGGAAAAGCGCCATGGCGACCCAAGCTGACGCGCAGGAACTGGCGGCCTTGCGGGCGCTTTCGGCCAGCATCGGGCGGAGCCCGCATCTCACCCAGGCGGCAGGCGGCAACACCTCGCTGAAAGCCGGCGACACGCTGTGGATCAAGGCCTCCGGCACCTGGCTGAAAGACGCGCTCGTCGATGACATCATGGTGCCGGTGGCGATGGCGCCGCTGCTGAAAGCCGTCGAACAGCGCGATCGCGCCGCCGACCAGCCGCAGGGTTTCACCATTGCAGCGCTCAACCCGCGCGGCCTGCGGCCATCGATCGAGACCACGGTGCACGCTTTGATGCCGCAGCGCGTCGTTCTGCATGTCCATTGCGTCGACACCATCTCGCTTGCCGTGCAGGCCGATGGCGAGGCCGAGGTCGCCAAGCGGCTCGATGGCATCGAATGGGCCTATGTGCCCTATTTCCGGCCCGGCCTGCCGCTTGCACGCGGCATTGCCGAAAAACTGCGGCCTGGTGTCGACGTGCTGATCCTTGGCAATCACGGTCTGGTCGTCGCTGCCGAAACCGTCGCCGGGGCGGAGCTTCTGCTGCGCCGTATCAGGTCATTGCTGGCCCGGCCGGCGCGCGCGACCGCCGCACCCGACCTCGACGCCTTGGCCGCGCTCGCCGGCGACAGCGGCTACAGATTGCCGGCCGATGTCGAAGCGCATGCGGTTGCGCTCGACCCTGAGAGCCGCCGCGTGGCGCAGGCCGGCAGCCTCTATCCGGACCACGTCATCTTCCTCGGCCAGGGCTCCGTCGTGGCGAAGCCAGGCGAGGCCGTGGCTGATGTCGTTGCACGACTGGGCACGTCGCCTGCGGCGATCCTGTTTCCCGGCGCAGGCGTGCTGATGCGCGGCGACGCCAGTGCCGGCGCCGATGCCATGCAACGCTGCCTCGCCGACGTGACGGCGCGCATCGACATCGCCGCGCGGCTGAACTATCTCACCGCTTCCGAGAATGACGAGTTGGTCAACTGGGACGCCGAGCAGTATCGCCAGAAGCTCAACGCGGCTGGCGGCTAGCATGGACATGATGCCACTTGTCATCGGCATCGACATTGGCACATCAGGTGCGCGCGCCGTCGCCATGCGCCCTGACTTTTCCATAGCCGGGCATTCGGCCGTCCCACTCGACAGGTTTGGCGGCGATGGCCGAGCCCCCACGGCGTGGTGGCAAGCGGTGAAGGCGGTGCTGACGGAGCTGCTTTCCGGCATCGACCGCACGGCGGTCCGCGCCATCGCCGTCGACGGCACCTCCGGCACGCTGCTGCCGGTCGACGCCGCCGGGCGGCCGCTGGCCGAACCGCTGATGTACAACGACAAGGTCGATGACGACGACATCCTGGCCGCGATCGCCCGCACCGCGCCGGCTGCAAGTGCAGCGCACGGAGCGACATCCGGCCTCGCCAAGGCCCTGCGCTTCCAGCATCTGCCGGGTATTGCAATGGTGCTGCATCAGGCCGACTGGATTGCCGGAAACTTCTCCGGCCGCTTCGATGTCAGCGACGAGAACAATGCCCTGAAGACAGGTTATGATGTCGAGGCCCGCCGCTGGCCGGAATGGATCGCGGCGACCGGAATGCGCATGGAGTTGCTGCCGCGCGTGGTCGTGCCGGGCGAGGTCACGGGCGCCCTCACCGCGGAAGCCGGGGAACTGTTCGGCTTGCCGCGCGATGTGGCCGTCGTCGCCGGCACCACGGATGGCTGCGCCTCGTTCCTGGCGACCGGTGCTGCCGCGATCGGCGACGGCGTCACTGCGCTGGGATCCTCGCTGACCATCAAGATTCTGTCCGACCGGCCGATTTCGGCGCCGCGCTTCGGCATATACAGCCATCGGCTCGGCAACGCCTGGCTGGCGGGCGGTGCCTCGAACTCGGGCGGCAAGGTGCTGGCCCAGCACTTTCCGCTCGCCCGTATCATCGAACTCAGCGCGACAATCGACCCGGAGACGGGCACCGGCCTCGATTACTATCCGCTTCCCGCCACGGGCGAACGGTTTCCGATCGCCGATCCGGCGCTGCCGCCTCGCCTTGCGCCGCGGCCGGCGGACGACGCCGATTATCTGAAAGCGATGTTCGAAGGCATCGCCGCGATCGAAGCGCTCGGCTATGACAGGCTTGCCGAACTCGGCGCGCCCACGCTGATATCGGTCAGGAGCGTCGGAGGCGGGGCAGCGAACCCGGCCTGGACGGCAATCCGGCGTCGCAGGCTCGGCGTCGATTTCCTGCCCGCGCTTTCCGACGAGGCCGCCGCCGGCACGGCGCGGCTGGCGCTGATGGGTGCAAGCCGGGCAGGACTCCTATGAGCGCGAAAACGATCGAACGTCTCGACGGCCTTGGGCCGCTGGCGGAGCGCTATAATGTGTTTCTGCTCGACCAGTTCGGCGTGCTGCATGACGGCACGCGGCCCTATCCAGGCGCGGTGGCAGCGCTATCGGCGCTGAAACGCGCCGGCAAGACCGTGGTGCTGGTTTCGAACTCCGGCAGGCGGGCTCAACCCAATGAAAGCCGGCTCATGAAACTCGGCTTCGAAGCGGGAAGCTGGGATCATTTCGTTTCTTCCGGCGAGGTGGCGTGGCGATCCTTTGGGGAGATGGCGACGTCGGGAAAGCTGCGCCCGGGGACAAAATGCCTGCTGATCAGCCGCGACAATGACCGCTCCGCGATCGAAAGCCTGCCATTTGCGCTGACCGGGTCCGGAGATGAGGCCGAGCTGGTGCTGATCGCGGCCAGCGAGGGTGACCGCTTTGACCTTGACCATTATCGCAGGCTGTTCGCGCCGGCGGCGGAGCGGCGGGTGCCGTGTTTCTGCACCAATCCCGACATGATCATGCTGACGGCCGTTGGCCCTCGCTTCGGCGCCGGCCGGCTGGCCGATCTCTACGAGAGCCTGGGCGGCAGCGTTACCCGCATCGGCAAGCCCGACACGGCGATTTTCGAAGCCGCGCTGGCGCTGGCCGGCGAGCCGGACCGTCGCACCGTGGTCTGCGTCGGTGACAGCGTCGAACACGACATATCGGGGGGAAACAGCACCGGCCTCGCCACCGCGCTGGTGCTGAGCGGAATACTGGCGGACACACCGGATCTCGCCGCTGTTTTCAACGAACAGCAGGCCTGGCCGGACTACATCATGGACAGCTTCAGCTTCCGCTGACCGCTTCCAGCATGCGCCGCGCGCTCTCCTCGTCGGTGATCAGGATGGTTGGGGCGATGAGGGTCATGGCGCCGAGCAGCGCTTCGGTTTTCTCCTCGCCACCGGAGGTGAGGATGCGGATCGGTGCCTTGCGCAGACGGTCGACATCCACCGACATCACGTGGCTGTTGACGGGGTGGTCGACCAGATCGCCGTTGCGGTCGAAGAAATGGAACAGGAGGTCACCCACGGCGCCACGCGCAAGCAGGGCCTCCCGATCCGCCTCCTTGAGGAAGCCACCACGAGAGAAGGTGGTGGCCGAGGCGATCCCGCCGACGCTCAGCAGAACGGCATCGAGCACGTCGGCCATTTCGAAAATCTCCTGCAGGCCGCAGCGCTCGATCAGGGCGATCTTGGTCTCGACGCTGTCGACCACGGCTGGTGTCGGCATCAGATAGCCGTCGCCCTGGAATATCTGAGCGAAGCGCCAGGCGAACTCGGCTGGGTTGACCCGGCGCACGACGCCGACACCGCCAAGCAGCGAAATCACCTTGAAGTCGGTGAGCGACTTGGCGCTGATGAAAGGCAGGCTCGAGAACAGCGTCTGCCCCCAGCCGACGCCGACCCGCATGCCGGACTTCATCGTGTCCGACAGGAAGCTGCCGGTCTTGGCGCTGATCGCTGGTATCGGATCGGCATCGGCTGCCGAAAGCGGCGCCACCAGCGCCTGCTGCAGCCCGAACGTCTTCTCCAATGCGCGCTCAAGCCGCACGATTTCCGACAATTCGCTCTCGATGGTGATCTTCACTTCGTTGCGCGCCCGGGCATCCGCCAGCATGCGAACGATGGTGACGCGACCGACGCCGAGCACGTCGGCGATCTCGTTCTGCGTCATCTGTTCGACGAAATACATCCAGGCGGCGCGAATCCTGAGGCGATCCGTCCGGCTTTCGCTGGCGACCTGCTCGGTTGCCTCGCCTCGACCGTCTTCGCTTTCGCCCTGTCGTCGTCTGCCCAAGTCTGTCTCTCCCCCTGCGGCGACGGACGAGGGCGCCGCCGCCGATTCTGCATGCTGGTCTAGTATCGCCTATTGATCTACCTATCGATAGGAACAATGTAGAGAGTGGCGGCTGCCCCGGTCGGCTATCCGCAGCAAATTTCAAGGCGATCCGCGATGCTCCGACAAATCTCCGAAGATGTCCGCGTCAATCTGAAGGACCGGCTGCGGGAAGTCCGCGAAATCATCCGCCAGAGCCGCCATGACGGCAGCGGCGATGCTAGTATCCTGCGCGAAGCAACCAGCCATCTGCCACCGTTTCCAGGCAAGGGCATCGAAGGCCTGCTCAGCCATGCCGCGAGTGCCGTCGACGAAGCACTGTCGATCGCCGAAGCTTTCGTCCCGCATGAGCGCCCGATCAAGGTGGACGGCACCACGGTGAAGGGCCTCGGCACCTATTTCCCGGTCGGCAACGAGGATCGCCAACTGGACGCCGAGCGCCTGTTCCGGCGCGATATGTATTATCTGACCAAAGCGGTGCTTGCCGGCCTGAACATCGACAATGCCCGCATCCACGAAGCCGATTTCGCGGCCGTCCATGCCACGATGCGCAAGCGGCATGGCGATCTCCTGGCCGCATTGGCCGCGCCGGGTGCCGGACTGCAGGCAATCGCGGCCACCTGCTCGGCGCTGCTGGTCGAGTGCCTCAATCAACGTCCCGTTCGCTTTGCCGAGACCGTGCCGGGAACGCCGGCGGGCGGCCGGGCGCTCGACATAAGCTGCCTGGCGCCGCTCGCTTTGGCCTGCGGCCTGGCGACCACCGGCAGGGACGGCGCGCCGGAGCCGGATATGCTGGAGATCGCCATCCTGGCGGCGGATATTCGCCACGATCGCATCGTTCAGGCTTGCGCCAAGGCAAACCCGATCAGTGAATTGACACCGGTCTTCGCCACCTTGCTTGCCCATCTGCCGTAGTCAGCCGGCCTGGGCTAGCCTTCGGCGGCCATGGCCATAATCGCTTTCTTGGCGCGCTGGATCGAAGCCGGGCTCATCGAGAGTTCGGTCAGCCCCATCTTTACGAAGGTCGCAATCAGATCCGGACGGCCGGCCGCCTCACCGCACATGCCGACCATGATACCGGCGGCGACGCCGGCTTTTGCCGTCATTTCGATCGCCGACATGACGGCCGGATTGGTGACGTCGTTGAGCTTGGCGACGGTCGGATTGAGCCGGTCGGCGGCCATGATGTACTGGGTCAGATCGTTGGTGCCGATCGAGAAGAAAGCGACCTCCTTGGCCAGCGCCGGGGCGATGAGCACGGCGGCCGGGGTTTCGATCATGACGCCGAGATCGAATGATGCGTGCGGCACGCCTTCGGCTTTCAGCTCGGCCGTGCATTCGTCGACCAGCACGCGCGTCTGCCTGACCTCCGAGAGGTCGGACACCATCGGCAGCATCACCTTGATGTTGCCGTGCACGGCTGCGCGCAGCAGCGCCCGCAGTTGGCGCTTGAAGATGTCGGGCCGGTCGAGACACATGCGGATGCCGCGCCAGCCGAGGAAGGGATTCTCCTCGTCGGGAAATTCGATGCCGGCAATCGGCTTGTCACCGCCGATGTCGAGCGTGCGCACAATGACCGGATAAGGCGCAAAAGCCTTGGCCAGCGCCGCATAGGTCTCGGCCTGCATGTCTTCCGAGGGCAGATGCATATGGCGCATGAACAAAAGCTCGGTGCGGAACAGGCCGATGCCCATGGCACCAGCCTCTTGCGCCGCTTCGATTTCCTCGAGTGAGCCGATATTGGCCGCCACCTCGATGATCCTGCCGTCGGCGAGCTTCGGCGTCACCGTCTTGAAGACGGTCAGCCCGGCGCGCTCCTTTGCCGCCGCTTCGACGCGGCCGGCGAAATCGGCACGGGTCGCCTCGTCGGGGTCGATGATCACATGGCCGGCATTGCCGTCGAGCGCGACGTCTCGCGCGGTACGCAAGGCATTGACCTGGTCGCCGAGGCCGAGCACTGCCGGAATGCCGTGCGAGCGCGCGATGATGGCGATGTGCGAGGTGGCGCCGCCATGGCCGCACACCACGCCGCCGATACGCTTCAGCGGCGCGCGTGCCAGATCCCAGGCGCCGATGTCGTCGGCGATCAGGATAGCCCCTTCGGGGATGTTTTCGAGGCTGACATCGTCTTGGCCCAGCAACACCAGGCAAATCTGCCGCCCAACGGCGTGGACATCATCTGCCCGCGCGTTGAGATAGTGATCGTCGACGGCGCTGAATTCGGCGGCAATGGTGGAGGCGGCGGTGATGACGGCGGAAACCGCGTCGTTGCCGCCCTTGATCAGGCCCTCGGCCTCACCAGTCAGGCTGTCGTCGGCGGCGATATCGCGCAGCGCGGCGACGATGCCGCGGTCTCCAGCCGACAGGCTGTCCTGCGCCAACGCATGATCCATGCGGGCCTGGACCGCGCCGACAGCCGTGCGGAACCTGTCGATCTCGCCTTTTATCTCCTCGGCCCGCAACATGCGGCCCTGTCCGGCGATATCGGGTGGGAAATGCGCAAAGGCCGGGCCGATGGCGAAACCTTCGCTGGCGGCCACGCCACGCAAGCGGTTTGCCCCGCCAGGTGCCGCCGGCACGGATCCCGGCGCGGGTGCCGCTTCCTGCCCGGCATCGTTGGCTGGGCTCTGCGCTTCCGCTTCATCATCGAGGCCGGCCCGCGGATTCTCGAGATAGCCGATCAGCGCCTCGAGCGCCTCGATGGCATCGGCGCCATTCGCCCGCACCGTGACTTCCTGGTTCTCCTTGACCGCCAGCAGCATCAGCTTGACCGAACTCTTGGCGCTGACCGCCTTGCCGTCCTTGATCAGTTCGACGTCGGATTCGAAGCCCTTGGCGAGCTTCACGAACCGCGTCGCGGGACGGGCGTGCAAACCTTCATGCACTCTGACGATGGTCGAGCGTTCCATGGCAAATACTCTGGTTTTGGGCGCCGCTCCCAACATGGGCCGCGGCGCGAATGCTGTCAGGCGGCGATGGTGATGATCGCGCCGGTCTTCAGGGCGGCCACGAGCGCTTGCGGATCGACTTGCGACGCACAGATCTCGCCCGGTCTCTCGGCCTCGGTAGCGCCGTTGAACGAAATGACGACATGACCCATTTCCAGCACCTTGCTCCACGCGCTGGAGCCGACCGCTGTGATAACAGCGGCAACCGGGCCGAGGGTGATCGAAGCGCCCTTGGCGGGCGCTCCGTCACTTGGTCCCTGCTCCGCCTTGTGGAGCACCGAAACCTCGGCAAGCTCCGGCGGCGAGCCATCCGCAAACAGGATGACCACGCCCCCTTCGGCAAGGTCCGCCACTTCGGGGCCGATGGCAGTGACCCGTGTTCTCAAAAGAACCGTCATATGGCGAACCTCATTTTCTCAAACTTTCCCTAGAGCGGTGAACCGCTCTGTCTCTTTGTTTTGACGCAGTTTCCAAGGGAAAGCATTGTGCGCTTTTCCCGGAATTGCCTTAGAACACGATCAGGCTGACGACCCAGGCGATCAGCACCGAGACCGGACCCATGATCTGGCGGCTGATGAGCACCGCCGGAACGCCGATTTCGATCGTCTTAGGCTTGGCCTCGCCGAGCGCCAGGCCGACGGGGACGAAGTCGCAGCCCACCTGGGTATTGTAGGCAAACAGCGCCGGCAGTGCCATTGCCGGCGAAATCGTGCCGTTGGCGATCTGCGGGCCGATGATGGCGACGCCGATGACCTGCGCGATGACAGCGCCTGGCCCGAGGATGGGCGACAGGAACGGCAGGCCGCAGATCGCCGAGATGATCAGCAGGCCGACGATGTTGTTGGCCAGCGGACCCATCGGCTGCGCCAGCACATCGCCGATGCCGGTATACAGGATCAGACCGATGAGCATGGTCACGAAGGCCATGAACGGCAGCACGTTGCGGATGACCTGGTCGATGGTGCGGCGGCCGGCATTGAAGAAGATGCCGACGATACGTCCCATGACGCGGCCGATCGTGCTGATGAGGCCGATCAGCCCACCTTCGCTCGGCAGCGGCTGTGGTGCCGCGGTCGCATTGTTGTTTGAACTCATCGCTGCTGCTCCCCCTGCAGTCGTGATCGTTTCGGATCCGTCCGCCATTGTGATGTTGGCCGGCTTCACGCCCGAAACGTAGATGTCCTCGGTGATGAACTGGGCCAGCGGCCCGGATTGACCGACCGGCGTCAGATTGACGGTCGGGATACGTTTGCGCGGATAGACGCCGCATCGTGCGGTGCCGCCGCAATCGACGACGACAACCGCCATCTCGCTTTCGATCGGCGGTGCCCTGAAGCCGTCGACGGCCTCGGCGCCGGTCATGTCGGCGATGAGCTGCGCCACCGGGTGAATGCCACCACCGGTGACGGAAACCACCTTGCTGCGCTGTTCGGTCGGCTCGATGATGAGCGGGCCACCCCAGCCGGTTTTGCCCTGGGAGATTTTTACGGCTTTATATGTCTTGGCCATGATGTCCTCCCCGCCCTTACAGCTCGACGCCTTGGCGGCGTGCCATGATCGCGGTGATGCGTTCGGTCAGCATGCCCTTGAGCAGGATGACGACGAGGCCGACGATGGCGTACCAGATCGCCACCTTGACGTGGTAGCCGGCGACGACGACGCCCTTCTTTTCCAGCTCCAGCAGCGCGACGAGAATGCCACCCCAGACGAAATACTCGCCGGGATTGATGTGCGGGAACAGGCCGAGCGGCGGGTGCACATAGGACACGGCCGCGTCATAGAAGGCTGGCTTGTGCTTTTCTTCCAGGAACGATCCGAACGTATAGGCCATCGGATTGGTGAGGAAGAACACCGCCAGCAGCGGCAAAAGCGTGTAGCGCGTCAGCGCGATCCGGCCGGCGCCGCGCGCCAGGCCATGCACGCGCTCTTCACCGACCAGTTCGGTGACGGCATAGAAGGCCGTCATCAGCACGACCAGCGTCGGAATGATGCCGGTGACGAAGCCGGCGAAGACCTCGCCGCCCTTCTGGAAGATGCCGATGAAGTACTTGCCGATGGCGGTCAGCCAGCCGAGCTGCTCTTCCTGCTGGACGTCCTTCAGCTTTTCCTTGAACTGATCGACGGTGATCGGTCCGCTGTCCGCTTGTGCGAGGACAACGAGATGGTCGGAGGCATGCTCGACAGCGAGCTTGCCATGCAATGCGGCATCCGAAACCATGGCACCTGCGACATGCAGATTGTGCACGGCCATGTCGGCATGCTGCGCCAACAACGAAAATACAGACATTTCTCCTCCTTATGCCACCCGCCGGTTGATCCCAGTCGGTGCGCGGCGTCCTCTATCCCTTTGATTTAGAGCCCGAAATCATCCGGCTCTAAGCCCTTGCTACGTTCAAACCGGACAGGCCCGGCTTCTTCCCCGGCTCCGACCGTGTCTTGTCGATCTGCTCGATCGCCCGTTTCACGGCCTCGGCCACACCGGGTTCCCCCTCCCCCATGATTGCAGGGTTGGACCGGAGTCGATCGAGGGGAACACCCTCGAATTCTTCATGTCTCTTGAACTTGGTGAAGACGGAACGGCCGCTCATCACCATCAGGCGGCGCACGACCAGATCGGGCGTCACCACCACGAGCGCGATGGTGCCCTTGGCCAACCGGCCGCGAAAATTGCCGGCTCCGACGAAGCCGTCCTTGTACTGGTCGGTGACGCCCCTGAAGACATCCGAATAATGCCGCATCTGCAGCCAGACGCCGAGCGACTGCAGCGCCCACACGATAACCAGCAGAAGCAGTCCCCACTGCCAAATCGCCATTCGGTTCTCCTCCCGAAGCCTCAGTTGAATCGCACCTTGGACCGGCGCGTGACAACAGCAAAGTGAGAACATTTGTTTCCGAGAATGTCAATATGTATGATATTGGCCTCTGAAGCGGTCATCCACAGGGCCGCTGACAGATTTCGGCGGCGGCGCGCTTGTGCTAGGCTGACCGGGAAACAGGATACGAGGAAACATGGACCTGCCCTTCAGGGACGAACTGGCCTTGATGCCCGATCTTCGCCATCGGCTGCGGCAGTTGCGCTGGTTCCGCGCCACCTTTCGCGGCAGCGCCAAGGTGGTCTCGGACACGTTCGGCGTGCGCTTCGAGATCGACGAGGCCAAGCTCACCAGGGCCTTTCTCGACTGGGTCGAGATCATGGAGGGGCAGAAGCGCTTCGCCGCGATCGACCGCGCCGACTTCATCGTCTTTGCCGCCGGCCTCGTGCTGCGTGAGCTGATAAAACAGGCGCCGGCCAGGGAAATCTCCGGCCTCACGCAGCTGATCGAGACGGAAACGAACGCCGGCACGCTGGAAATCGTCCGCTTCTGGCCGGAGGGTTTCCTCTACACCAACTACTGCGTCTCGGTGATTTCGGCGATCCACGAGCAGGAATTCGGCACGACACCCGGGATCGACAAATGCGCCGACGATTTGCGCACCTGGTGGTCCTATCGCGAGAATGTGACCGAGATGCCGGCCTATGCGGTGGCTTTCCTCGACCGCTTTCTCGGCGCCGAACCCAACTGGATCACCCCGGATCGCGCGCAGTCCCGGCAAGCCATGCAACGGGCGCTCGGGTCTTCCCGTGCGAGCGATGCGTTGCGCCAGCTTTGAGCCCGCTCTTCGCGTCCCCAAAAACGCACGTGCTATTGAACATTTGACTTTTTGCCGATAGCGATGTGCGAAAATTGACTCGAGAGGGAAACGCGTGGCGCGACCAAGGCCTATTATTTTCGATTGCGACGGCGTTCTTGTCGACAGCGAGCCTCTGGCCGCCCGCGCCTATGAGCGCGTCTACGAAAAGCACGGCATGCCCGGCGTCAACACCAGCATCATCGCCCAATGCATCGGCATGAAGCAGTCCGATATCATCGCCAGGATCAAAGATTTGACCGGCCACCAGTTTCCGGCGGCGGCGGACGGCGACATCTGGGCCGAGACCAAGGTGCTGTTCTCGCAGGAATTGAAGCCGACACCGGGAATCACTGCCTTTCTGGAGGCGCTCGCGGGCGATCGCTGTGTCGCCTCGTCCTCCTCCGTCGAGCGCATAAACCACAGCCTTGCGGTGACCGGGCTGGCGCGTTTCTTCGGCGATGCGATCTACAGTTCCTCGATGGTCAAGAACGGCAAGCCCGCGCCGGACATCTTCCTCTTCGCGGCGGACAAGATCGGCGCCAATCCCGTTGACTGCATCGTCATCGAGGACTCGCCCTTCGGCATCCAGGGCGCGATCGCCGCCGGCATGACGGCGATCGGCTACACCGGCGGCGGCCATACCTATGCCGAGCACGCCGCGCGGCTGACGGCTGCCGGTGCCGATTTCGTCTGCGCCGACTGGCAAGAAGTTAGCCGGCAATTGGCTAGGTTTGGTGTGCCGGCCTAGTTTAGACGATACTTTGTGAATCCACGGCTGGCCCATTCGCCAGGCGGCACGAGTGAGCCCACACGGAAGTTGAAGGACAGGACCCTCGTCGCATCGGCGTCGACTTCGCATCGGAAATTTAGGTTGTACCAAGCGTTTCTGGTGCTGAAGGCGGCCTGCGGAGGATTGAGAACATTGCCTTTGTCCAGCGTAATGGTTGGCACCCATTTGACCGTATAGTCGGCACTTTGCAGTTCCCGGCTCAGAACGTTGCCGCAAAGGGTGGCTACCCGCTGACCGCGCGGCACATTCTCCATGGAGCTTGTAGCGAACGCATTGCCGGTTGCCCCTTGCGAGTAAAGCTTTCTGACGCCCGGAAGGCCGGAATAGATTGGTGATCCTGCAACGTCGTCGTTGGTGGGATTTGACCTTCCAGCATTCCCGATCGGCGCTTTGAAAGCTCTTGCGGGTTTGAACGTCATTGTCTTGGCAGGTTTGGACTTTGCCTTTCCAGTCGAAGCTGGAGGCGCCGGCTTGTCACCGGTCTCAGCCGTCAATGGCTTTGGCGTCACGACGGCTTGCTTTTCGTCAGGTTGCGGTGCGAGTTCTTGTTTGTCCGGCTGCTGTTTGTCGGTGTCCTCGGTCGCCTGCTTTTCCTCGCTTTGCGCGGGCTTTTCGTCCGGCGCAACGGTGGCCGGCTTCTCGTCAGGCTTGCTGGGGTCTGCCTTCTGCTGTGGCGTTGCAGCCGGGGCGGGCTCCGTCGGCGCGGGTGTCGGCGCGACAGGCGGCTTTGCAGCCTCATCCTTGGCCGGCGACGGCGTGTTGGGTTTAGCGCTGCTTCCGTCGAGCGATTTCTCCGGCCCGGTATCTTTCTGGCCGTACTGGAAAACGCGCTTCAGAACCTGGTCGTCTGGCGGTTTCGGCGGCGGCGGCTTTTGTTCAGGCGGCTTTTCAGCCTTCTTTTCAGGTGTCGGTTCCGGCGGCTTTGGAGCAGGTTTCGGCTTGGGCTTCTCGGGCGGCGGCACGATCGCGACATTGACGGGCTGTTCCTGCTGAACCGGCTGCTGCTCGGGTCTCGGCAGGCCATAGATCAGAAACGCTGCGATGAGCGCATGCAGGATCAGCGATGCGGGCAAAGCCCACAGCAGATGCCGCCGCCGTTCTCCTGTTTCGCCCTTCATCCGCACCGATGTGGAATGAAATAGCGGCGGCTTCAAGCAGAGGTAGTGGATTGGCTTGATTTAACCGCTGACAGGTTGGTGATCGGATGACGACGCGCAGACCTCAGGTCAGCCAGTTTGCCGCTGGCGCGGGATCCCGTCCAGAAACCGTTCGTCCAGCCGCGTCTCGCCAAGCCAGTTCAGCCGGTTGATGCTGATGAAGCCGGCATCGATCGCGTCGTTCTCGTCGCCCGGCTGGCTGTCGTGAGCCCGCCCGCGCGGCACGGTGATGACCGTGCGGTCGCCGTCGCTCTCCACGATCTCGGCCTTGCGGGCGATCTTGTCGCGACCGATGCGCGGCTGGCGGATTTCGGCCGGCAGCGAGGTCGGCAGGTTGATGCTCAGCCAATGACCCTCAGCGGCCCAGTCGGCGCGCGATTGCCACAGGGACACGATCAGCGCGCCAAGCCATTGGTCGTCGCCATCGGTGAAATCAGGATTTTTCACGCGTGAGAAGCCAATGGCCGGAACGCCCCAGAAAGTCGCCTCCCGCGCGATGCCGAGCGTGCCGGAATAGGCAAGGTCCTCGGCAACGTTGCGGCCATCGTTGACACCCGACAGCACCAGATCTGGCTTCTTCGTATCGGCGAACAACCAGGTCATGGCGCTTACCACGCAATCGGCCGGGGTGCCGGAACAGGCGTACCAGTTCGGTTTGAGGCGCCGCATGGTCAACGGCCTGGCAATCGTCAATGACGAGCCGGCGGCGGTGCGCTTGCCGTCGGGCGCGACCACCCAGACATCGCCGCTCAACGCGCTGGCGGCCGCGACCAGACGGGCAAGCCCCGACGCTTCGATGCCGTCATCGTTGCAGATCAGAATTCTCATCGTTTTCTTGCCTCCGACACCACTATGCGCTGGCCGGTGCGGCACTGCGTGCGCAGCGAGGGGATGTGGGTTTGCAGGTCGCCGAGAAGGTCCGGCGTGCAGGAATGGCCGAGTGCCGCGGGACGGCCGGCCTTCTCCCAGATATCGACATTGCCCGACAGCGTCGGATGGGTCGGCATGCGTACCCAGTCCGCCCGACCGGCCTTGTGCAACAGATCGCCCGGCGAACCTGACGGCAGATGCCCGGTAAGCAGCACCGGAAAACCGGAATGGTCGGCACGCGGCAAGAGGCGCGACGATGGGCCGGCTTCACCCATGCCGTCATCCGCCAGCAGCGGCATGGACGGCAGGGGATCGGCATCGGTCCAGTCGGCTGCGTCTTGCAGGCGGCGGCGCAGCAACGTTGAAACGCCCGGCAACAGGGCTGCCGTGGCGCCGATCTGCGCTTCCAGGGACGAGCGCATGCCGGCATGGATGGCGAACGGCCCTGGCAAGGCCGCGATCAGCTCCAGCGACCGACCCGAGAGCGGCGTCGGCAAAAGACACCCGCCCGAATGCCTCGCAACCCATTGCGAGATTTCGCGCGCACGCGCCGCCCCCGGCACCGGATCGGCGCCATAGGAAGCATCGAGGACAAGCAGGTCGCAGTGCGGGATCGTGTCCATGACGAAGACATTGCTGTCCGGCACCACATCGGCGGAATAGGCGACGCGGCTCTCGCCATCGTCGACGGCAAACCAGACGCCGCCCACGACATGTCCGGAGCGTCCCGTCCGGATCGTAAGATTGCCGCTGTTCAACGTGTCGCCGGGTTCGAACAATTCGATGCGATCTTCGGGAAAAGGAAACCGCCTGAAATCCTCGGGCTCAGCATAGCCCGCGAGCGTGGCAGGCGCCTCGTCGCGGGTCTCGGCCGTCATGAAGATCGGGCCGGCATAGCCGCGCGACAGCAGCCAGCTCAGCGCGCCGACATGATCCTCATGCGCATGCGAGACGAACAGCGCATCGATGTCGGCGACCGAGCCGTTCAGCGCCGGATAGTAGTCCGCCCCCGAGGCGCCGACCTTGATGCCGACGTCGAGCAGGATGCGATCCTTGCCGCTGCTGACAGCAAGGCTGGTGCGGCCCTTTTCGCCAAAACCACCGAGCAGGTCGAGCATCATCACGATGCCGCCCCCGCCGCCGGGATCAGCCAGCCGGAGCGTATCCGCAGGCGTGCCTGGGCTCCGCTCTCCAGCGCGACTGGATCGGGCTGTTCGAAATGCAAGGTGAGGTCGGGATTGGTCGAAGGCGTGAATTCGATGCGCGCCGAGCCACCCTGGTAGATCACCCGCTTGACCAGACCATCGAAGCCGGGACCGTCCGGCGACACGTCGAGATCGGCCGACCGGCAGCAGACCTTTGCCCCGGTTCGCGGCCGCTCGCCTGGCCGGCAGCGGACAATCAGTTCCGCGCCGAGAACGCGGACCTTGCAGTGCCCTCTTTCTTCCGCGCTCAACACATCCGCAGGCAGCAAAATGCCCTGCGAAATGAAGGAAGCCACCATTTCATTTGCCGGCTCATGATAGAGTTCGCGTGGCGTCGCCAGCTGGGCAAGACGCCCGCCATCCATCACCGCGATCCGATCGGCCAGCGCCATCGCCTCGGCCTGGTCATGGGTGATGTAGACGATCGTCGTGCCCGTGCGCTTGTGGAAGGACGCGAACTCGTCCTCCATCGAAGCCCTCAGATGCACGTCGAGATTGGCCAGCGGCTCGTCGAACAGAACCAACGAGGGCGCGGCGACAAGGCAGCGCGCCAATGCCACGCGCTGGCGTTGGCCGCCGGACAGATTGGCCGGCCGACGCTCGCCCAGCCCTTGCAGATTGACGAGGGCGAGTGCGTCTTCAACCTTCCGGCGGGCGACGGCCTTGTCGAGCTTCGCCACCTTCAGCGAATAGCCGATGTTTTCGGCGACCGTCATGTGCGGCCACAGCGCGTAGTTCTGGAAGACGATGCCGACGCGCCGCTTTTCCGGCGCGACGCTGCCGCCCTTGCCCGACACGACCTCGCTGCCGATACGGATCTCGCCTGACGTCACCTTCTCGAATCCGGCAACGAGCCGCAGCAGCGTGGTCTTGCCGCAGCCGGACGGCCCGAGCACTGCCAGGAACTCGCCGTCGCCGACATCGATCGATACGTCCTTGACGGCATCGAAATTGGCGAAGCTCTTGGTCACATTGTCCAGGCTCAATCGCGCCATGGCAGCACTCCGGTCGGAAGGTAGGGGGCAAGCAGATTGGTCACCAGCATCAACAGGAAAGTGACCGCCACAGTGATGACGGACATCGCCGCCGCATAGTTGGAATCGCCGCCCTGCTCGAAGGAAAACATCACGACACCGATCGTCTCCGACCCGGACGACCACAGCAGCGCCGAGACGGTGAGTTCGCTGAGCGCCGTCATGAAGATCAGTAGCCCGCCGGCGATCGCCGCCGGTGCCACCAGCGGAAAGATGATCGTGCGCATGCGCGTGAACAGCCCGGCGCCGGCCACTTGCGCCGCCTCCTCCAGCGCCCGGTCGATCTGGTGATAGCCGCTGATGGTCGGCCGCAATGCCAGCACCAGGAAGCGGGCGAGATAGGCGTAGAGGATGATCCAGACGGTGTTGTAGAGCTGGATGCCGGTCAGCGGGATCGGCCGCAGGAACATGAGCAGCGAGGCGATCGCCAGCACCACGCCGGGCAAGGCATAGGGCAGTTCGACCGACAGATTGAGCAGCCGCACCCAGCGCTGCTTGCCCCAGGCGATCAGATAGCCGATCGGCACGGCGACCAGAACCGCGAAGAAGGCCGCCGCGATCGACAGCCAGAAGCTGTTGAAGAAAGCCCTACTGGCGGCATCATGCTCGAACAGCACGAAGCGATAATTGTCGAGCGTCGCCGTCTTGGCGGTGAGCGCAATGCCGTAGCCCGGCACCAGCGATGTCAGAACCAGCCCGAACAGCGGCAGGACCAGCACCACGATGATCAGCAGCCACATGCCGGCGTGCACGGCGGGCCGCCAGCGGCCGAGCTCATAGGGCTCGGCCGGAAGCGACGTGGAGCTGATGCGATAGTCGCGGCGGCGGCTCATGATCTCCTGGGTAAGGATGCCCGCCATGGCGATAATGCCGATCAGCACCGATAGGAATGCGGTTTCGCCGAGCACGGCGGGGCCGCCGCCGGCCAGCTTCTGATAGATCAGCGTCGGCAGCACGAGATAGTTGGCGGGAATGCCGAGAAAGGCCGGAATGCCGAAATTGCCGACGCATGAGACGAAGGCAAGAGCAGCGGCCGCCATGATCGACGGCGTCATCAAGGGCAGCACGATGGTGACCAGCACGGTGAACCAGCCGGCACCGCCCGCCCGCGCGGCTTCGACCAGCTCGCGCGGCAGCTTGCGCAGCCCGGCGCGCACCAACAGGAAAACCAGCGGGCCATACTGCACGCCGAGCAGCAGGATGATGCCCGATGTCGAATAGAGCGGGTTCCTGGTACCGAGCGGCGGTGCCGCCCCGAACAGCTTGAGGAACGGGCTTGCCGGGCCGAACAATTGCAGCCAGGCCAGCGCCGTCACCTGCGGCGCGATCATCAAGGGCATGACGTAACAGAGCACCATGGCGCTGCGAGCGCGGATATCGGTCAGAGTGACGAGGACGGCCACCAGCGTTCCAGACAGCACCGCAAGCAGGGTGCCGCCGATACCGACGACCAGTGTGTGCCAGGTGGCGATCCAGGTCGCCGGACTGGCGAGCCCCGCCTTTATCGCGACGGTCGACAGCGTGCCGCCGGGCGCCACGATCTCCTTGATCAGGCGCAGCATCGGCAGCAGGGAAAGCAGGGCGATGACGATGGCTACCGCCGCCGTCAGGACCATTTCCTGGCCCCGGCTTTCCCTGATCCGTGTTGACATGATTGCGTTTCCTGGGGTCGATCAGCCGAGGCGATCGGGGTTTTGCCCGTCAGGGATACCGCTGGGACGGCACCCCTGACTGGATTGCCGGCTCAGCCGCCGAACAGTTCCGAGAACTTCGCCTTGTCGGCGTCGGTTTTGGCGACGATTGCCTTGGTGTCGAACGGCATCACCTTGACCTGGACGCCTTCCGGCAGCCATTCGGGGCGGCCGACCGAGGCGCGCGCCGGCAGATAGCCCATCGAAAGCGCAAGCTTCTGGCCGTCATCGGAAAGAATGAAGTCGACGAACTTCTTGGCGCCGTCGACATTCCTGGCAGTCTTCATGATGGCGACCGGTTCGGTCACTGCCGGCACACCTTCCGAGGGGAACACGAACTCGACCGGGGAACCCTTCTTCTTGGCGTTCATCGCCATGAAGTCGACCAGGATGCCATAGGGCTTTTCGCCCGATGCCACCGACTTCAGCACCGCACCATTGCCGCGCACGCTGACGGTGTTGTTGGTCTTCAGCTTCTGGAAGAAATCCCAGCCATAATTGGCGTCGCCGACGAAGCCCGAAAGCAGGTAGGCGGCGGCACCCGAATAGAGCGGGCTCGGCATGACCAGGCCATCGGCATAGGCGGGCTTGGCAAGATCGGCCCAATGCTGCGGCTTCTCGGTCGCAGCGGTGTTGTAAACGATGCCGGTGGTGATCAGCTTGCTGCCGAAATAGGTCTTGTCGGCGTCATAGGCATCCGCTTCGATGCCATCGAGCTTTGCCTCGGGATAGGGCAGTAGCCGGTCGTCCTTCTTCAACAGCTCCATCGAGACCGCATCGGCGATCAGAAGCACGTCGGGCTGCGGGCTGCCGGCGGCAAACTCGGCCGCCATCTTGGTCAGGATGTCGCTCGTTCCGGAGCGATAGATATTCACATCGATACCCGGCTGCGCCTTCTTGAAGGCATCCACGGTCTTGGCCGCGTCGGCTTCCGGCTGGGACGTGTAGAGCGTCAGTGTTTCGGCGTTTGCCACGCCGGCAAACAAAGTTGCTGCGAGCGCCAGCTGGCTGGCCAGCAGCTTGATGAAGTGCGTCTTCAATGAGACCTCCTGTCTTTCTGTGCATGACCGGTCCGGCTCTGGCCGGCTCCCCGTCTCTTCCTCCCTGCACGGCGCATATGACTGGTGGATGACACAGCGCGGGAAACCCACAAAATATGTTCATATGTACGATGTCAATTACAAATGAACAGAAATGTGCGACAATCGACACGCCGCAGATCCGGCATCAGTTGACATCCGGCCGGTATTTCCTTGATGAGCACCGGTCAGGCCACGGCTCATGAGGGACAGGAACCGATGACCACAGAAAAACCCAGACAGGCTCGCCTGCCGATGGTCTCGTCGGACCTTACCGTCAAGACGGCATGGCTCTACTATGTCGAAGGTTTCACCCAGGAACAGATTGCCGAAAAGCTCGATGTCTCCAGGGTGAAGGTCATGCGTACGCTGGCCTCCTGCACCGCCGAGGGCATTGTCGTCACCATGATCAACGCGCCGACCGCCGGGCAGGTGGCGCTCGAGCGGGGACTGGAAAAGCGCTGGGGTCTGAATGCCGCCGTCGTCATCCCGACGCCTTCGGCGCATGACCATCTGGAGAAAGCCATCGGCCATGCCGTCGCGGCCTATCTCGGCGAGCAGATGCAGGACGGCATGACGCTCGCCATCGGTGGCGGCGCGACCCTGCATGCCAGCCTCGGCTTCCTTGCCCGCCGGCAGTTGAAGCGTGCCTGTGTGGTGGCGCTCGTCGGCAGCCTGCCGCACTCGCAATGGATCAATCCGTCCATCGTTGCCGCCAAGGTAGCCGATGTCTTCGAGGTCGACAGCTACCAGATCACCGCGCCGGTCACGGTCGACAATCCCTCGCTGCGCGATCTCCTCTGGGCACAGCCGACCCTGCAGGATGTACGCCAACGCGCGGCCGCCGCCGACATCGCGCTGCTCACCGTCGGCGACATGTCGCCGGACGCCACCATCTTCCGGCATGGCATCGTTCCGTCATCGCTGATCGCTCCGTTGAAAGCGAAGGGCGCGGTCGCCAACATGCTGTGCTATTTCGTCGATGCCAATGGCCGTTTGGTGGACCACGAGGTAAACGGGCGTGTCATGGCCATCGATCTCGATGTGGTCGGCAAGGTGCCGAATGTGGTTCTCGCCGCGGGCGGCAAGCGCAAGGTCGCGGCGATCCTCGCCGCACTGAAAGCCGTCGACACCAATGTGCTGATCACTGACAGCGATACCGCCACGGCGCTGCTTGCCAAGGGCGGTTAGATCAGCCCGCGCTCGCGCAAAAAATCCTCGACGCCGACATGGGTCATGGATTCGAATTCGGCGATCGCCTCGGCCACCCGCTTGCGCTGCGCCGCCAACAGTGTGAACACCTGCTTCATCTCGCCGGAAACACCAAAACGGCTCCACCGCTCGGCGATATGCGTGGGCAGACCGATGTCGGCGCAGAACGCGTCCAGACTGTCATAGCCGAGGCTGGCGACGAGCTGCCTGGTCTCCTCCGCCGACATGCGAGGCTCGAAGGCGTGGTCGTGCAGGCGCTGCGCCACCAGCTTGATGTCGGATGGCGACGCACCCATGACCTTGCCGAACAGGGTTTTGACGTCAGATGGGTCGAATGCAGGCATATTTGGCCTCCCTGGATCGCAATCCAGATAGAACATGGGTCAAGGGTCAGCGCCTGACAAGTCGTTTCTGTCGCAAGCCGGCGCATCAGTCGGCGCCGGCTTCTGCTTGGTGGATCAGACCAGCAGGCCCATCGGATTTTCAAGGAGGTTCTTGAAGGCGACCAGCAGTTCGGCACCCAGCGCACCGTCGACGGCGCGGTGGTCGGTCGACAGCGTCACCGACATCATGGTGGCTATTCTGATCTCGCCATTCTTGACCACCGCCCGCTCCTCGCCGGCGCCGACCGCCAGGATGGTCGCGTGCGGCGGGTTGATGACCGCGGCAAAATCCTTGATGCCGAACATGCCGAGATTGGACACCGCCGTGGTGCCACCCTGATACTCTTCCGGCTTCAGCTTGCGGCTGCGCGCGCGACTGGCCAGATCCTTCATCTCGTTGGAGATGGTGGACAGCGTCTTTTCGTCGGCTTTGCGGATGATCGGTGTGATCAGCCCGCCGGGGATCGACACGGCAACGCCGACATCGGCGTGCTTGTGCTTGACCATGGCGCTTTCAGTCCACGAGGCATTGGCATCGGGCACTGCCTTCAGCGCCATCGCCATCGCCTTGATGACCATATCGTTGACCGACAGCTTGTAGGCCGGAGCATCACCCTTGTCGGTCTTCTTCACCGGGGCTGCCGCATTGATCTGCGTGCGCAGCGCCAGCAGCGCATCGAGCTCGCAGTCGAGCGTCAGGTAGAAATGCGGAATGGTGGTCTTGGCCTCGACCAGGCGGCGCGCAATGGTCTTGCGCATATTGTCATGCGGGACGAGGTCATAGGAGCCCTGTTCGAACAGTTTCAGGACCTGATCGTCCGACATCGCCTTTACCGGCGCGGCAGGAGCAGCAGCCGGCACGCCAGCCGGAGCCTTGGCGGCAGGCGCCGCCTGGGCGCCGCCACCGGCAATCGCCGCGTCGACATCCGCCTTCACCACCCGGCCATGCGGACCGGTGCCAGATACGGTCGAGAGGTTCAGGCCGGCCTCACGGGCCAGGCGCCGGGCAAGCGGTGTTGCACGGCCGGCCGATGGCGATTGGCCGATCTCCCCCCTTGTGGGGGAGATGCCAAGTGGCGGCAAAGAGGGCAGGGCAGAGGGGTGAGTGACAGAATGAGACGTTGGCGCGACAGCGCCCCCCTCTGTCGACTTCGTCGACATCTCCCCCGCGGGTGTGGAGATTGGCGCGACGTCCTGCTTTGCCGCAGCAGCATCAGCCCCATAGGCCTCACCGTCGGCATAGATCCACGCCACGGCAGCGCCGACCGCAATATCGACACCCTCTTTGCCGGTGACATCGCGCAGGACGCCGCTGGCCGGCGCATCGATTTCCATCGCCGCCTTGTCGGTCTCGATCTCGAACAGCACATCGCCCTTCTTGACGTGCGCGCCCTCCTCGGCAAACCAGCGCGAGATCTGTCCGGTCGCCATGTCCATGTCGACCTTGGGAAGAATGACTTCGGTCGGCATATCTCAGCGAACCCCTTTCACGAGGTCGCGCGCGGCAGTGATGATGTCCGGAATTTGCGGCACCGTCACCTTCTCGAGTTCCGGATTGTAGGGGATCGGCGTTTCGGCGCCGCCCAGCCGCACGATCGGCGCGTCGAGATAGTCGAACGCTTCGCTCTCGGCGATCATGGCGCTGACCTCGGCGCCGATGCCCAGCGTCTTGACCGCTTCGTAGACGCATAGCAGCCGCGACGTCTTCTTGACGCTGTCGATGACGGTCTGCTTGTCCATCGGCCGGATGGTCCGGAGATCGACGACTTCGACGTCGATGCCTTCGCTCTCCAGCACGGCTGCCGCGTCGAGCGCCTTCTGCACCATGATCGAGGTGGCGACGATGGTGAGATCCCGGCCTTCGCGGCGGATATCGGCCTTGCCGATCGGCACAGTGTAATAGCCTTCGGGCACCGGGCCCTTCATCTTGTAGAGCAACTTGTGCTCGAAGATCATGACCGGATCGGGATCGGCGACCGCTGCCAAAAGCATGCCCTTGGCATCATAGGGGGTCGCCGGCTGGATGACTTTCAGACCCGGCACATGGCCGAGCCAGGCTTCGAGGCTCTGGCTGTGCTGAGCCGCCGCACCGGTGCCGGAACCGGCGGGAAAGCGCATCACCACGGGAACAGAAACCTCGCCGCCCAGCATGAAGCGCATCTTGGCCGCCTGGTTGACGATCTGCTCCATGGCAAGCGTGGCGAAATCGGAAAACTGGAACTCGAAGATCGGCCGCATGCCGGTGAGCGCAGCGCCCACCGCGACGCCCGCGCCGCCCAGTTCCGAAATCGGCGTGTCGATGACGCGGTCAGCGCCGTAACGTTCGACCAGGTCGCCGGTGACCTGGAAGGCGCCGCCATAGACGCCGATATCCTCGCCCATCAGGAAAACGCGCTCGTCCATGTCCATGGCGATCGCCATGGCCTCCTGGATCGCCTGGGCGTAGCTCAGTTCACGCACCATCGCGTCCATCACGCCTGCTCCGTATACACGTAATTTCCCGTCTCGCTGATATCGGGCGAAGGGCTCGCCTTGGCGAACTCGATGCCCTCGGCGATCTCTTGCGCCACGGCATCGCGAATGGCCTCGATGCCCTTGTCGTCGATGAAGCCGAATTCCCTGAGCTCGCTTTCGAACAGGGTGATCGGATCGCGGTTCGACATCCAGTCCTCGATCTCTTCCTTGGTGCGATAGCGGTTGCGGTCGCTCTTGGAATGGCCGCGATGGCGATAGGTCTTGGACTCGATCAGCGTCGGCCCCTCGCCGGCGCGGGCTCGGGCAACAGCCTGATGAGACGCCTCGGCGACCTCGGAGAAGATGTTGCCGTTGACGATGACGCCCGGCATCGAATAGGCGGCGGCGCGCTCGGCGATGTTCTTGACCGCGGTCGAGCGGGCTGTCGATGTCGACATGCCGTAGCCATTGTTCTCGCAGACGAAAATGACAGGCAGCTTCCAGACCGCCGCCATGTTGAGCGCCTCGTGGAAAGCGCCTTCATTGTTGGCGCCATCGCCGAAGAAGGAGACCACGACCTTGCCGGTCTTCATCATCTTGGAGGACAATGCCGCCCCGACGGCGATCGGAATACCGCCACCGACGATGCCATTGGCGCCGAGATTGCCCTTGCCGACATCGGCGATGTGCATCGAGCCGCCACGGCCCTTGCAATAGCCTGTGGTCTTGCCGAAGAACTCGGCGAACATGCGCTTGACCTCGGCGCCCTTGGCAATGCAGTGGCCGTGACCGCGATGCGTCGAGGTGATCTGGTCATCCTCGGCAAGCGGCATGCAGATGCCCATGGCGCTGGCTTCCTGGCCGATCGACAAATGCATGGTGCCATGGATGAGGCCGCGCGTGTAGCACTCCTCCGCCCCCTCTTCGAAGCGGCGGACCAGGTACATCTTGTGGAGCACCTGCTTGAGCTGCTCGGCGCTGTACTGGCGGTAGACGAAGGGCAGATTGGCGCGACTGTTAGTGACGGCTTTGCTGGCTGTGGCCATGATCACGCTCCCACGGTCCCATAGACGAGCTTGTCCTGGCGAGCGCGCAGTTCGGCGATCTTGGAGCCCGCCGCGGGCGCTGCATTCGCATAGGTTATGAGTTCGCCCTTCTTGATCGGCGCGGTGACCGAGCCGCCCTGCAGCAGGCCGCAGGGAATGGCCTTGGCGGCGCGCGCCTCGGGCGTCGTCATGATCCAGGCGCGGTAGCAATATTCGCCGATCGCATCGAGCTTCTCGCCGGGCTTCATGTCCTTCTTGGCCATGGCGGCGACTTCGGCCACCGGCTTTGCCAGCGGCACCATGTCGGCCTTGCCGTAGAGCACGACGCGCGCGCAGGTCAGCGGCACCTCGAGCGAGGTCAGGTGATAGGGACGATGGAAAGTGAAATACGGGCCTTTGCCCATCTTCAGATCTTCCATGCGCTCGGAGATGCGCGGATGCGACATGTCGGCAACGACGAAGACGCCGGGCGCGACACCCTTGCCGATCGAATAGTCGACGACGCCGACCTTCGACAGAACGCCGCCATCCTTCTGCGGCACCAGCACCTTGGACAGTTCGCCAAGCGTCGCCGCCGGGCCATGCATGCCAGCCTTGTCTGGAACCAGGCCGGTGGCATTGGCGATTGCCGCCATCTCGACCATGGTCTTGGAGCCGTCGACGAATTCGACCAGCATGCGGACATTCATGTGCCGGCGCTTGGCTTCCTCCTCATAGTCCGGGGGAATGGCGTCGATGTTGAGCGGATTGTTCTTGCCCTTGCCGGCGGCAACGATCGGGTGACCCATGGCCGAGACGAACTCGATCAGCTCCATGCAGGAGGACGGCTCATCGCCGGCGCCCAGTGAATAGGTGACGCCGAGCCGGTCGGCCTCGCTTTTCAGATAGGCGCCGATGGTGACGTCGGCCTCGACATTCATCATCACCAGATGCTTGCCATGCTCCATGGCGCGCAGCCCGATCTCGGCGCCAACGGCGGGAACCCCGGTGGCATCGATGACGACGTCGATCAGATCATTGTTGATGACAAGGTCGGCGTCGTTGGTGACCGCCACCTTGCCGGCTTCCATCGCCGACGTCATAGCCGAAGCATTCGACACTTCGCGCGCATGCCCGGTTTCCTGGAAAGCGATATCGACGGCCTTGCTGGCAGCCGGCAGGTTCAGTTCGGAAATGGCGCCGATCTCGATGCCCGACATATGGGCGACACGAGTGACGATGTCGGTTCCCATCTCGCCCGAGCCGATCAGGCCGATGCGGATAGGCTTGCCCGACTTTGCGCGTTCCTCGAGATCGCGGGCAAGACCCGTCAACGAAACATTGGAAGCCATACCGCTCGTTCCTCCCATAATGCAGGCTTGTTCGATTGCCTGACGGGTATTGAACATCTGTATTTCTGTCAAGACTAATGTCCATATTCCCGTGCTTTTTGGACACTTTCACCGTAGTCCGGCGGGACGAGAAAGAGGCTGGGAAACCCGATGCCGCGCAGTCGCCGTCAGTGCGCGGATGGGCATCGGTTGGGATCGTTCAGTTCAGCAACGGCGCAGCCTGTTGCGCTGCCGTGCAATAGGCCGGCACATGCGACTGGCGGCATCTTGGCCCTCGCGGGAAGTCTTGCTCAGTGTCCCGCTAAGCCTGCCGGAGACGGGCAACCCGCCGCGTCGATCGGAAAATCATGGAAATGCACGACCACGGCATCCGCATCGATTAAGATCACGGCATAGGCGGGTGCTTTTCTGCCAGCGCCCAGCGGCACCAGCAGGCAAACGGAACGCTTGGATTATCCTCTACTGTGCCGTCCAGCCGCCATCCATCGGCAAGGTGGTGCCGGTGACCTGCCTGGCCGCGTCCGAACACAGGAACAGCGTCAGCGCGGCGAGCTCGTCGACGGTGACGAATTCCTTGGTCGGCTGGGCGGCGAGCAGCACATCGTGCTTGACCTGTTCCTCGGTCATGCCGCGCGCCTTCATCGTGTCGGGAATCTGCCTTTCGACCAGCGGCGTCCAGACATAGCCCGGCGCGATCGCATTGACGGTGACGCCGTCGAGCGCTGCTTCGAGCGCTACCGTCTTGGTGAGGCCCGCAATGCCGTGCTTGGCCGACACATAGGCCGACTTGAACGGCGAGGCGACCAGCGCATGCGCCGAGGCGGTGTTGATGATACGGCCCCATTTGCGCGTCTTCATGCCCGGCAGTGCCGCCTTGATGGCGTAGAACGCGGCGAGCAGATTGATGCGGATGATGGCTTCCCACTTGTCATCGGGAAACTCCTCGATCGGCGCGACATGCTGGATGCCGGCATTGTTGACCAGGATATCGAGACTGCCGAAGGCAGCCTCGGCCTCATGCACCATGGCGCTGACCGCCGCGCCATCCATCATGTTGGCACCGGAATAGCGGCACTTGACGCCGAAATCCCTCTCGATGCCGGTGCGCTCCTGCTCGATGGCAGCCGCATCGCCAAGGCCGTTGATGGTGACATTGGCGCCTTCGGCGGCAAAGGCGCGGGCGATGGCCAGGCCGATGCCGCTGGTCGAGCCGGTGACGAGGGCGTTCTTCGAAGACAGGAAACCCATGATGATCTCGCAAGAGGTGGGAGGGAACGAACGGGGCCGCCTTTGTGCGCCGCACCATGACAGTGCCATAGCCATATGTCGGTGCGATTACAGGGTTGAAACGGCCGTCGACAGGCCCCTTGGGCGGCTGTCAGGCGGCTGACACGGCACTGTCATGGTGCCGTGCAACATAATCCGGAGCGCGCGCAGTCATTCCTGAACCAAAATGGGGCTACAGCCTTGCAGATCGCCGATGTCATGAAGCGCGCCTATGCGATGCCGCTGACCAACCCCTCCTTTCCGCCCGGGCCGTACCGTTTCTTCAACCGCGAATACGTCATCATCACCTACCGCACGACGCGCGAGGCGCTAGAGGCTGTCGTGCCGGAGCCGCTGGAAATCGACGAGCCGCTGGTCAAATACGAATTCATCCGCATGCCTGACTCGACCGGTTTCGGCGACTACACCGAGACCGGCCAGGTCATCCCGGTGCGCTACAAGGGCCAGCACGGCGCCTACGTCCATTCGATGTATCTCGACGACGACGCGCCGATCGCCGGCGGCCGCGAACTGTGGGGCTTTCCCAAGAAGCTTGCCAATCCCAAGATCGTGCATGAAGGCGAGGTCATCGTCGGCACGCTGCACTATGGCAGCGTTCTGTGCGCCACCGGCACGATGGGCTACAAGCACAAGGAAGCCGATCACGGCTCTGTCCTCGCTTCGCTGGCCGCGCCCAATTTCCTGATCAAGATCGTCCCGCATGTCGACGGCACGCCGCGCATCTGCGAACTGGTCCGCTACCACCTCACCGACATCACGCTGAAGGAAGCCTGGACTGCGCCCGCCGCGCTCGATTTGCGGCCGCATGTCATGGCCGACGTGGCGCGGCTGCCGGTGCTCGACATTGTATCCGCCGTCCACTTCACCGCCGATCTGACGCTTGGGCTGGGCGAAGTGGTTCACGATTATCTCGCCGACCGCACCTGAGCTGCACAAGCCTTTCAGAGCCCAAACAGAAGTCGGAGACCAAAGCCGTGCTCGAACGCAATCGCAACAAGGAGGCCACCGCCACCATCGCGGAGATCTCGGCGCAGTATGACCGCGTCGCGCTGGTGTTTCAGGGAGGCGGCGCGCTCGGCGCCTACCAGGCTGGGGTGTACCAGGCATTGGCAGAGGCCGGCTGCGAGCCGAGCTGGCTTTCCGGCGTGTCGATCGGCGCCATCAATGCGGCGATCATCGCCGGCAATGAGTCGAGCCGCCGGCTGCAGCGCCTCGAGCAATTCTGGCAGACGATTTCGGGTCGCAAGATCTGGGCCTATACGCCGGAAGGCGACATCTACCGTGATATCCGCAATCGCACCAGTTCGTGGATGACCATGGTCATGGGGCAGCCGGGCTTCTTCAAGCCGCGCAATCCTAACCCCTGGATGGAGCAGCCCGGCGCCGAGGGCGCCACCAGCTTCTACGACACGGCCGAGCTGAAGGAGACGCTGCAAAGCCTGATCGACTTCGACATCCTCAACGACGGCAAGAAGCGGTTGAGCGTCGGCGCGGTCAATGTCCGGACCGGCAACTTCGTCTATTTCGACACCGACAAGGTCCGCATCGAACCGGAGCACATCATGGCCAGCGGCGCGCTGCCGCCGGCGTTCCCGTCGATCCGCATCGAAGGCGAATATTACTGGGACGGGGGCATCGTCTCCAACACGCCGCTGCAATATCTGCTCGACCAGGAAGAGGACCGTTCCTCGCTGGTTTTCCAGGTCGACCTGTTCAGCGCGCGAGGCGTCCTGCCGCGCCGCATGCCGGACGTGCTGTCGCGCCACAAGGACATCATGTATTCGAGCCGCACACGGCAAAACACTGATAATTTCAAACGCATCCACGGTCTCAAGATGCGCCTGCTCGATGCACTGAAACGGGTGCCGAAGGAGTTGCGGACGCCGGCCGAGGAAGCGCTGATCGAGGACTATTCGGACGCCGGCACCGTCAACATCGTGCACCTGATCTATCAGCACAAAGGCTATGAGGGTCACGCCAAGGACTATGAGTTCTCAGGCACCTCGATGCGCGAGCATTGGGAGACAGGGTTGGAGGACACGCAGCGCACCTTGCGCCATCGTGAGTGGCTGACGATGCCGACCAATGTCGACGGTGTCGCCATCCATGACCTGCATCGCGAAGACCCGACGTAGCCAGGCCGGTTATGCCCAACGGTTCAGCGTTGTTGGCCAGGATTCGTTTGAACGGCCATCGCCAACGCTCGAGATTGGCCGACGCCTCCAAACTTCGTCATCCCTGGGCGAAGCAGGAGCGAAGCTCCGTCGCGGAGACCCTGGGATCCATGCCGTGATCTTTGCCACGGAGTGCAGCGGAGCAGAATTCTGCACCGCGGCAACGCTCAGGAGTCGCGGCATGGATCCTATGGTCTGCGCCGCGTCGCTTCGCTCCCTGCTCCGCCACAGGATGACGAAGCGAAAGGCGTTTCGGCCAATTTCCTAGGCATGTTCCACGTCAACAGAAACGAATACGTCTTCGCCCCTTGAACGCAGTGCTCACTTAAAGAAAAAAGGCAGCGCCGGTCACCCGGCGCTGCCTTTTCTTTGGACGCTTATACGCTCGGCTCAGAACACCTGGCGGAAGATGATGAACAGCACGAAGGCCAGCGTGATCGAGCACGGCAGCGTCAGCACCCAGGCAAGCAGCAGATTGCGCACCGTCGCCCATTGCAGCCCCGAACCGTTCGCCGCCATCGTTCCGGCAACGCCCGACGACAGCACATGCGTCGTCGACACCGGCAGTCCCAGCCGATCGGCCATGCCGATGGTCACCATCGCCACGAGTTCGGCCGCCGCACCCTGGCCGTAGGTCAGATGGCTCTTGCCGATCTTCTCGCCGACCGTGACGACGATGCGTTTCCAGCCGACCATGGTGCCGAGGCCGAGCGCCAGCGCGACGGCGACCTTCACCCAGATCGGGATGAACTTCGTCGCGTTGTCGACGGCCTTGTGATAGTCGGTGACCGCTTTCAGATCGGCCGCCTCCATCGGCAGCAGCTGCTTCTTGTCGATTAGCTTGAGCGCTTCGCCGATCAAATAGATGTCGTTGCGGGCGTTGCTGACCAGATCGGTCGGCACCGTCTCGACCGAGGCATAGGGCTGCAGGCCAGCCGTCGTGTTGTGGATGTAGGTCTGCAGCGCAACCGTCGTCTGGTCGTTCCAGGTCCTGGTGCGCACGGCATCCTGGACGGCGGCCTTGGCATCGGTGACGGTGACCCCGGGCTTGGCATATTTGCCCAGCGCCGTTTCGACGCTGACCGAGGCAGACTTGTAGGCTTCGAGATAGTTGATGTCGGGGGTGCGGTTCAGCGCATAGGCCGTCGGCACGACGCCGATCAGGATCAGCATGATCAGGCCCATGCCCTTCTGTCCGTCATTGGAGCCATGCGCAAAGCTGACGCCGGTGCAGGTGAAGATGAGCAGGCCACGGATCCACCATGGCGGCGGCGTGTTGCCCTTCGGCGCCTCGTAGAGCGCCGGATTGCGCACCAGCAGCTTCATTACATAGAGCAGGATCGCCGCGGCGAAGAAGCCGATGATCGGCGACACCAGCAGGGTGACGCCGACATTGGTCGCCTGCGACCAGTCGACGCCGCTGGTGGCGCTGCCGGCGGGCGCCATGAACTGGTTGGCAAGGCCGACGCCGATGATCGAACCGACCATCGTGTGCGAGCTCGACGCCGGCAGTCCGAGGAACCAGGTGCCGAGATTCCACAGGATCGCCGCCACAAGCAGCGCGAACACCATGGCGAAGCCCGAGGACGAGCCGACCTGCAGGATCAACTCGACCGGCAGCAGCGACAGGATGCCGAAGGCGACCGCGCCGCTGGAGGTGAGAACCCCGAGGAAATTGAAGGCGCCCGACCACATGACGGCGAATTCGGCCGGCATCGAGCGCGTGTAGATGACCGTCGCCACCGCATTGGCGGTGTCATGGAAGCCGTTGACGAACTCGAAGCCGAGCGCGATCAGCAAGGCGATGCCAAGCAGGATCCACGGCACGGTCTTGGCCACCGCAAGATCCTGGCTGAGCGCGTAGCCGACATAGGCGATGCCGACGAGCACCAGCACGCCGAAGGCCGGCAGGAACCACTTCGCGCTGCCCGATTGATCCAGCGGATGATCCGGTCTCGGAATGCCCGCCTCGCTAGAAACTATGTCCACCATGTCCCACTCCAGATGCATTGCAGCAAAGAACTGGGAAGACGCTATGTCCGCACGATGAACCCTGTGTGACGCCGGCGAACGCCGCGTTCACGAACAGGCCCGCCGAAAAGCGGGTGGGCGGCGCCTATTTGGCAATCTCGAGCAGGGACGATACCAACAACTGGCGCTCGTCTTTCGACAGGACATCCGAATCGAAGAGGTTCATGCTGCGCAATCCCTCGATGGCGAGATAGCAGATCAACAGCGATTTGAGATCCGGCGTCTCGCCCTTCAGCCGCTCGAAAAGCTGCCGCTTGAAGGTCTTTATCGGCATCATGAAATCGGGATCCTCGGCGATAGCCGAGAAGATCCAGGACGCCGACGGCTGCTTTTCCTCGCAATCATTGGCCGACAGCCTGATGTAGACGGCCAGGGGATTTTCGTCCTTGTCATTTGTGCGGGCGGCTTCCAGCGCGTGCTCGAACTCGCGCAGATAGCCTTCGACCAAACCTTGCATCAATTTGGCCTTGGTCGGGAAATTGTAGAGGAGCCCTCCCTTCGACACGCCGGCACGGCTGGCGACGGCATCCAGCGACAGGCTGCCTGGTCCGGATTCCCGGGCAACATCAGCCGCCGCGGCGAGAATCTTCTCGCGCGAATTCGGTCTTTGGGCTCTCATGGTGCCTCCCATCGCAAGCTTAGGCCCAATTGACAAGACCGTCCAGACGGTACAGGAAGACCGCCATTATTTGAAATCGGGACCCGCAGTCGGTATGTGTCCCGATATCCGCGCTTCGCGCCGGATTTCGACTGAGGGGACTTCCTTGTTCAAGCGCATACTCCGTATCTTTATCATTGTTCTGGTTCTGGCCCTGCTCGTCGTCGTGGTCGGCGGCATCGTCGGCTTCAACTTCCTGCGCGACAACGGCATCAAGCAGTACTTCGCATCGATGAAGCCGCCGGCGGCAACCGTTTCGACGACCATCGCCAAGCCTTCGGCCTGGACGCCAGGCGTCGAGGCGATCGGCACGGTCAAGGCGGTGCGCGGTGTCGACCTGACGGTCGAGACTACCGGTATCGTCAAGGACATCCTTTTCCATGCCAACCAGAAGGTGGCGGACAATGCGGTTCTGCTGCAACTCGATGACGCCGTCGAGCGCGCCGACCTCGATGCACAGAAGGCGCAAGCCGCGCTAGACCAGACCTCACTTGCCCGCGCCATCGAACTGACCAGGCGTGGCGTTGGCTCCGACTCGACGCTGGACACGGCGCGTGCGGCGGCCTCGGCCTCGGCATCCCAAGTCACCAAACTGCAGGCCGTGCTCGACCAGAAGCAGCTGACGGCGCCTTTCGGCGGCACGGTGGGTATCCCGAAGATCGATGTCGGCCAGTATCTGGCGCCCGGCACCGCCGTGGTGACATTGCAGGACCTCGACACGATGCGGGTCGATTTCACGGTTCCCGAACAGCAACTCGCCTTGCTCAAGATCGGCCAGACGATTCGATTGGGCTTTGGCGGCGAGGACAGGCCATTCGCAGGCGCCATTCGTGGCATAGACCCGAAGATCGACTCGTCCAGCCGGCTGGTGAACATCCGGGCGGAAGTCGCCAATCCCGATGGCAAGCTGACCCCCGGCCAGTTCGTGCAGGTGCGTGTCGAACTGCCCGAAGAGCAGAACGTGCTGACCCTGCCGCAGACGGCGCTGACGACAAGTCTCTATGGCGACTACATCTTCGTGGTGCAGCCAGCCAAGCCCGCCGAGACAGCGCCAGCTGCCAAGCCGGAGGAAAAACCCGCTGCGCCGGCAGCCGACAAATCGGCTGACGCCAAGCCTGCGGACACCAAGCCGGCCGATGCCATGAAGCCGGCGGCTGATGCAGCCAAGCCTGCCGCCGATGCGGCAAAGCCAACTGACAAGGCTGCCGATGGGGCCAAGCCGGCGGCGGAAGGTGACAAGCCCGCGCTCGTGCTGTCGCAGGTGTTCGTCAAGCCCGGCCGCCGCAATCAAGGCATGGTCGAGATCGTCGAGGGGCTGAAGGCCGGCGACGAGGTCGTCACCGCCGGTCAGAACCGCCTCTTCAACGGCATGTCCGTCGTTGTGGACAACACCATCGACCCGACCAAATCGGCGAACAAGCAGGCCGACCAGCAATGAGCTTTTCAGATCTCTTCATTCGCCGGCCTGTTCTTTCGACGGTCCTTGCTTGCATGATCCTGCTCCTGGGTTTCCAGGGCATCTTCAACCTGTCGATCCGGCAGTATCCGAAGGTCGATGAAACGGCCATCACGATCACCACGGCCTATCCAGGCGCCAGCGCCGATCTGATCCAGGGCTTCATTTCCGCCCCGATCGCCCGCGCCGTCGCCTCGACCGAAAACATCGACTACGTCACCTCGTCCAGCCGCCCGTCCTCCAGCACCGTGACGGTGCAGATGAAGCTCGGCTCGAACCCCGACGTCGCGCTGACCGAAGTTCTGTCCAAGGTCCAGGGCGTGCGCGGCACTTTGCCGGACGCGTCGAAGGACCCTGTCATCGTCAAGGGCACCGGCCAGCAGTTCGCGATGATGTACATCTCGATGCAGAATCCGAACATGACGAAGGAGCAGCTGACGGAGTATATCGAGCGCGTCATCAGACCGCGCATGTCGACGGTCGAAGGCGTCGCCGACGTGCAGATCTTCGGCGCCCAGGAATACTCGATGCGCGTCTGGATCGATCCGGTCAAACTTGCAGCGCGCGGCGTGACCGCCTCCGAACTGCTGACGGCGATCAACAATTCCAACTTCCTGTCGGCGCCTGGCAACACCCAGAACGAGTATGTCGTTTCCTCGATCACCGTGCGCTCGACATTGCAGACGCCGGAGGCATTCGCCGAGCTGCCGCTGCGCTCGACCGACGGCAATGTGGTGCGGTTGCGCGACGTGGCTCGCGTCGAACTCGCCGCCGAGAACACCGATACCAGGGTCTCGTTCAACGGCAAGCCAGGCACCTTCCTCGCCATCTTCCCGACGCCGGCGGCCAATCCGCTGACCACGGCGGCTGCGCTCACCAAGCTGGTGCCGCAGATTCAGGAGACACTGCCGAAAGGCATGACGATCGAGGTCGTCTACGACGCGACCGGGCAGATCAGCGCCTCGATTGAAGAGGTGTTCAAGACCATCGGCGAGGCGGTTGCCATCGTCGTCGTCGTCATCCTTCTGTTCCTTGGCTCCTTCCGGTCGGTGATGATGCCGATCATCACCATCCCGTTGTCGCTGATCGGCGTCTGCTTCCTTTTGTTCGCGGTTGGCTACTCGATCAACCTTCTGTCGCTGCTGGCCATGGTGCTGGCGATCGGCCTGGTCGTCGACGACGCCATCGTGGTGGTGGAGAACATCCACCGTCACATGGAAGAAGATCACATGTCGCCGATGCAGGCTGCGTTCAGCGGTATGCGCGAAATCGCATCAGCCATCGTTGCCATGACCATGACGCTGGCCGCCGTGTTCGCACCGCTGGCATTTACCGGCGGCCTGACCGGCGCGCTGTTCCGTGAATTCGCGGTCACGCTCGCCGGCTCGGTGGTGCTGTCGGGTGTCATCGCCATCACCATCACCCCGATGATGTCGGCACGCCTCTTGAAGTCCGGCACGCCGGGCCGTTTCCAGCGCATTGTCGACGGCACCTTCGCGCGCGTCGAGCATGTCTATGAACGCGCCGTCACCGGATCGCTGAACTATCGCCCATTGACGCTGATCATCGTGCTTGCGCTTGTCGGCGTCACCGGCTTCATGTTCACCAAGACCTCGAGCGAACTTGCCCCGGAAGAGGACCAGGGCTTTCTGCTCTCGATTGTGACGGCGCCGCGTTATGCGACGTCCGATTACACCGAGACATACGTCAACCAGATCCTCGGCCTGGTGAAGGATATTCCCGAAACACGGGCGCAGTTCTCGGCCGTCGCCTTCGGCGGCACGACAAACAGCGCCTTCGTCGGCTATGCCTTCAAGGACTGGGCGGAACGCAAGCGCAATTCGAAGGAACTGCAGGCTGACATTACGGCCCGTATCGCCAAAGTGGCCGGTGTCGAGGCCTTCGTCTTCGCACCGCCGACGCTGCCGGGCTCCGGCGGCGGCCTGCCCATTTCCATGGTGGTGCGATCGACCGGCGCTTCCTCGGAAGTGTACGAGGTGGCCGAGCAGATCAAGAACAAGGCGCAGGCCTCCGGCCGCTTCATCGTCGTGCAGAATTCGATGGCTTATGACGCACCGGAGGTGACGGTGACCATCGACCGCGACCGCGCCGCCGCGCTGAACCTGCCGATCGCCGATATCGGCCGCACGCTGACCTTGCTGGTCGGCGGCGCCGAAGTGGCGCAGTTCGACCGCGATTCCAACAGCTACGACATCATCCCGCAGGTGCCGCAGGAGTTCCGCGACGACCCCGACAAGCTCGGCGAATATTTCGTACGCAGCGTGACCGGCGAGATGGTGCCGCTATCGGCGGTGGTCAAGATTTCGACCAATGCGGCGCCGGCGGCGATCGAGCAGTTCAACCAGCTGAATTCGTCGACGATTTCGGCGCTTCCGCTGCCCGGCGTCACCACCGGCGACGGGCTGAAGGCGCTGGAGGACATCGCCAAGGAGAGCCTGCCCGACACGTTCTTCATCGATTATTCCGGTCAATCGCGGCAGGAAAAGGAACAGGGCAACACCATCCTGATCGCTTTCGCGGCCGCAGTTGTCGTCATCTATCTGGTGCTGGCGGCGCAGTTTGAAAGCTTCCGTGACCCGCTGATCATCATGATGGCGGTGCCGTTGTCGATCTTCGGCGCGATCGTGCCGCTCAATCTGGGCCTCGGCACGCTCAACATCTACACGCAGGTCGGCCTGATCACACTGATCGGTCTGATAACCAAGCACGGCATCCTGCTGGTCGAGTTCGCCAACCAGCAGCGTGAAAAGCATGGCATGCGGCGGCGCGATGCCATCATCGCCTCGGCCAAGGTGCGCCTGCGGCCGATCCTGATGACGACGGCGGCGATGGCGCTCGGCGTTGTGCCGCTGATCACGTCCAGCGGCGCTGGTGCCGCGGCCCGCTATTCGATGGGCCTGGTCATCTTCACCGGCATCCTGGTCGGCACCATGTTCACGCTCTTCGTCGTGCCCATGTTCTACACCTTCATCGCCAGCAAGGACCTGCCTCATCTGGCGGAGAAGCCGGACCCCAAGCTGATGCCGGCACTGCCGAGCTAGGACGGTCTAGGGAGTCCCGCCCAGAAATGCGCGGGGCCAATCGATGGAAACAAAAGAAAAGAGGCCGGGAAATTCCCGGCCTCTTTTCTTTTTGGCTGGGCTCGATACCGCCGGTTTGAACTGTACGCAATACCGCAGCGTTTCCGGAGGGAGCTTTGAGGCGCGGCAGCATGCTGCCACGCCACCGTTTCCAGCCTGCTACTTGACGATGACGATGCTGGTGTTGGTCGCCCCGAAGGTTTCGACGAGCTGGTAGAAATCGGCGGCGTTGTCGGGGTGCAGCCGCACGCAGCCATGCGAAGCCGGCTGGCCGAGGCGCTTGATCGCATAGGTCGCGTGCACCGCATAGCCGCCGCTGAAGAAGACCGAGTGCGGCATCGGGGCGTTGTCGTATTTCTTCGAATACCACATTTCATGCATGCGGGTCGGCTTGAACGAGCCGGTCGGCGTCACATGGGCCCGGTCGCCGGTGGAGACTTTCCAGGCGAAGGTCGGCCGGCCGTCGACGGAGACTTCCATGATCTGCTGCGAAAGCGAAACGCGCGCCACGATCTTGTTGGCGGCATGCGCGGCGCCCGAGCCGAACAGCAGTGCGGCACCGGTCAGCGCGGCGGCGGCGATGTTGATGAGCTTGGCGGAAATGGCGGTATGCATGAAGAAAATCCCCTCTCTCTGCCGGTCCAGCCGGCTCCAATTCGATGGCTGCTTATCCCAACGTCATGTTTCGGAGAGATTTCGCAAAATGCTCATTTGTGTTTCGAATCTGTTTCCACTGGTTAACAAACGCCAACCCCATTAGAGCCGTCGGTGGCCCGCCAGCGAGACCCTAGCAAGACCCAGGTCAGGAACATGGGTATCCGTCGCTAAACGAAAGTGCGAATTAGCAGTATTCGAAAGGACCCCCGCAGATCTCGAAACCGAACTGCAACAAAGCGAGGTTTCAAGCGGCATGATCCGGATACGGGCCGCAAGCAAAGTTGACGCAACGAAAACAGCCGGTAACGAACATGGGAACGAAATCGAACGCGCTGTCCTGGCTTTTCAGGATCAGCATCGCGGCAGCGGTCATCTGCGGCGTCGGCACGGTTGCCGGCACCCCGCTGACAAGCCTCGGCGCGATGACTTCAGGCGAGATTTCGACCCTGCACGCCGCACTGTTTTTCGCCACGGTCTGGATTGTTTCCAGCCTGCGCATCGCCCGGCTAAAGGCCCTCTGGCGGGTCGGCCTTAGGCTGACGGGTTTGCGCGGCGCCTCCGGCAACTTGCTGCCGAGAGGACCGAAGGCCCGCGCCGAGACGGGGGGTTCCGTGGGCGGCGCGGGCGCTTCGGGGGTATCCTGAAGCGACCAGCAACAAACCATTTTGGGGAATTGGTACGATGAAAACGAAATTTGCCGCTTCGGTGCTTTCCGCACTGCTTTACGCCCAGGGCCTGCTCGGCTTTGCCGGCCTTGCCACCGTGCTGCTCAGGGACCGCGCCCACGCTGGCGAGCTGACCATGGGCAGTGACATGCCGGTGGGTCCATCGCTTCTGCTGGTACGCTGAGCGCCAAGACCATCGGGGCCGGAGATCGAAAATCCGATGCCCGAAACCAGAGACTGCGTCAGTGCCCGGCAATCAGTCCGCGAATTGCCGCGGCGGATCGAACCGGTAGCCGGCGCCGCGTATGGTGGTGATGGTTTCGGTGTCGAGTTTGCGGCGCAGCCGCACGATGCGCGAATCGATCGAGCGATCGAAGGCATCGGCGTTTTCGGCCGGCGCCGCGGCGATGATGTCGTCGCGCGTCAAAACCTTGCGCGGACTGGCCAGGAACAGCCTGAGCAGCGCCACCTGACCGGGCGAAAGCTGTTCCTCCGTGCCGGAGCGATGCATGACCATCGCCGATCTCAGATCGACGGTCGCGTTCTCCAGCACGATCAGTTCCTGGGTGCCCCTGCCGCGGCGCGAAAGCAGGCCGCCGACACGGGCGGCCAGTTCACGGACATTGAGCGGGCTCTCGACGACGTCGGCCGCACCAAGCTCCAGCGCCAGCACCTTGTCGACAAGATCGGCCGGGCGGCAGATCAGGATGAAATCCGGTCCGCCCTCACCGCCTCCTCCTTGGCCGCCATAACGTCTGAGCAGGTCCCGCCCCTCCGCCTGGCTGAGGCTGTCGCCGACGACGACGACGTCGATGCCCTTTCCCGACAGCAGAGATTCGGCTTCCCAGGGCTGGCGTGCCTGATGCACGTCATGGCCGCGCCGTTCAAGATGGTCGGCGAGTTCGGTCGCGACCACTTCGGCTACCGAAACGAGCGCAATGACGGATCGTGCGGCCATGTTTTCCAACCGTTCCCTGGCAACCCGGATATGAGTGCTGGACATGATGTTTATACCCAATCTACTTTCCACTGAAAGTGGGAGCGAAAGCATCGTGCGGGCAAGAATTGTCATCGTCGAGGATGAGCCCGACCTGAGGGACGCTGTCGCCGAATACCTTGGCGCCGCCGGATATGACGTGGCCACCGCTGAAAGTGCGGCCGCCGCGCGCAGCCTCGTTGAAACGCAGTCGTTTCATCTTGCCATTCTCGACATCGCCATGCCCGGCGAGGACGGCCTCTCGCTTGGCCGCTGGCTGCGTTCGAAACTGCCGATCGGCATCATCTATGCGACCGCGGCCGGCACCGCGCTCGACCGCATTGTCGGGCTGGAACTCGGTGCCGACGACTACATCGTCAAGCCTTACGAATTGCGCGAGGTGCTGGCCAGGGTGCGCAGCGTGTTGCGCCGGGTTCCCCAGCCCAAAGAGCTGCAGGACAAGAGGGCCGGGGCGGATCGCCGTTCCGTTGCCTTCGGCCCCTTCCAGGCCGATCTCGACGGCAGGCTGGTCACCGGCGCCAATGGCGTGGTGATCGACATGGCCAAGAGCGAGTTCGACGTGCTGGAGATTTTCCTCACCCGCGCCAACCGGCTGCTGACCCGCGCCGCTATCTCCGAGGCGATCGGTTTCACCGAAGATCCGGAATCGTCACGCGCGGTCGACATTCGCATCATGCGGCTGCGCAAAAAGATCGAGGCCGATCCCGCCAATCCGAAATTCCTGCGCACGGTGCGCGGCGAGGGCTATATCTTCTCGCTGCCGGCCGGCGACGGCAACTGAGCACCGGGCCAGAAGGATGTGGTTGCTCGCCGGTCGGATTGGCGCGACTCCGGAATGACAGCACAAGATGATCGCTGAAGCAGCAAGCACCCATATGCAAGGGTTCCGGCAGGGCGCGGCGATGGCGGCCGTGCGCGTCGTTCGCCGGCTGCGTGAGGCCGGCGACTGGCAGCGCGAGATGGACGGCATACTGGAAACGCTCTGCCGGGCCATGGATTGCCAGCGCGGCATCCTGTTTCGCTTGCGCGAACTGCCCGGCCAGGGCTTCGCCCAATCCGTCGCCGCCTACTGGATCGACCCTCTTTTCGGCGGCGAACTGGCATCACCGACCGTCATCATGCAATCGATCGTCAATTCCGACCCGCTGCTGGAGCGGCTTGCCGAGGACGAGAGGCAAGGCAAGATCTTCGCCGGTCATACGCGCGACCTCGAAGGCTTCCTGAGGACCGATTTCGAGAAGCAGAACATCAAATCGTTCCTCTCGGTCTCGGTCTTCGCGCACGGCCATCTCTGGGGCACGCTGGCGGTCAATGACTGCATCAACGAGCGTGCATGGACCGACGAGGAAGAGGCGACGCTGCACATCATCGCGCTGGCCATCGGCGACGCCATAGAGCGCTCGCCCTCCGACGCCCACGCCAGCGAGGTCATTCGCCGCACCATGCTGCAGGCCTCGCTCGACGCCATTGTCGTCATCGACGAGACCGGCTCGATCATCGAATTCAATCCGGCCGCCGAGAAGATGTTCGGCTTCCAGCGCAGCGACATCCTCGGCAAGGACCTGCTCGATACGATCGTGCCGATCTACTACCGCAAGGGCTATGCCTCAGGAGCCGAATACATGTCCGGCCGCGGCGCGCCGATGGTCGGCCAGCGGCTCGAGACGGTGACCCAGAATGCCGCCGGCGAAGTGTTCCCGATCGAGCTGACGGCCACCGAGATGCGGGTTGCCGACCGCCGCCTGATCTTCGGCTCCATCCGCGACCTGCGCGACAAATTGCGCGCCGAGGAGGAAATCGGCCGGCAACGCGAGAAGCTGCACCAGAACGAGAAGATGGCGGCGATGGGTTCGTTGCTGGCCGGTGTGTCGCACGAGCTCAACAACCCGCTGGCCGTGGTTGTGGCGCAATCGACGCTGCTGCACGAATTCGCCTCCGATCCGCAAACCAAGGTGCGCGCCGAAAAGGTCCGCGCGGCCGCCGAGCGCTGCGGCCGCATCGTCAAGAGCTTCCTGTCGATGGTCCGCCTCCATCCCGCGGCACAAGCCGAGACCGACCTCAACCAGGTGATCCGGGCGGCACTTGAAGTGACCGCCTATGGCGCGCGCTCAAGCGGCATCATCATCGACACCGATTTCGCCGCAGGCCCGCTGCTGGCCATGGCCGACGCCGACCATGTGACGCAGGTGGCGGCCAATTTCCTCATCAACAGCCAGCACGCTTTGGCTGGCATTGCCGGCGACCGGCTGATCAAGGTGCGGACGTTCCGCAGCGACCGGGATCATCCCTGCTTCTCGGTCGAGGACAATGGGCCCGGCGTGCCGGAAGCGATCCGCGGCCGCATCTTCGAATCCTATTTCACCACCAAGCCGGTCGGCGTCGGCACCGGCATCGGCCTGTCGATCTCGAAATCGATCATCGAGCGGCACAATGGCAATGTCTGGTTCGAGGAAGTGCTCCCGAGAGGCGCGCGTTTCGTCGTCCAGCTGCCGGCCATCGTGGCCGGCCTCGCCACCGCCGGCGACAACCAGCCGCGATCGAGCGGCCTGCGCCATGCCTTGATCATCGACGACGAGCCGGATGTCGCCGGGTCACTCTCCGACATCCTCGAACTGATGGGCATCAAGTCGCGGATCGTGCCGGTCTGGGAATCGGCCGCCGCCACCTTGAGCGGCCACATGCCGCCGGACATCGTTTTTTCGGACCTGCGCATGCCCGGCGTCAGCGGCATATCGATCTATCGTGAGCTGCTCGCCGAAAAGCCCGATTTGGCGCGGCGTTTCGTGCTGGTCACCGGAGACCTGATCGGTGCCAAAGCCGAAATCGAAGCCTTGCCGGCGCACCAGCGACCGCAGATTCTGGAAAAGCCGTTCAGCACGCTGGATGTGCGCAGCGTGCTCTCCGCCATCGCCGAACAGGCGGCCTTGAAAGGATAAAAAAAGAGGCTCCCGGGGGCGGGAGCCAAAAGGAGCGCACTGGAGGGCGCTCGGGGAGGTCAGAGCATGATCCACAAAACGGGAACGGTTTTCGGGACCATGCTTCGACGGAAATCAGAAAATATTCGGCGTGCCGGTCAACGGCGCGGCATTGGCGATCATGCGGATCGCCCGGCTTTTGTGTGTTCCGGACTGTTCGGCGATGGCGCGCAGGCAATCCATGCTCTCGGCACCCCAGGCCTGGCCCTTGCAGGCGAAGTCGGTCAACGGCACCGGCAGACGCGCGGTCCTGGTCGTCGTCTGCGCGCCGTCGATGAGATTGGCCGGCGGATTCAACGAAGCGAAGGCCGGCCCGATTGTCGGCGTGAACGCCATGCCGACGAAGGCGCAAGCAGCCAGCACCATGAACATCGCCATGGGGTGGTCGCTGGCCCGCTGGCGCAGCGCCAGTTTCGGACGGCGGTCATTGCGCTCTGGAGCCTGAAGGCGGCTCTCGCCGCGGATCGTCTGGATTTTTGCATGCATTACCTTCCCCTTCGCTGAGTTTCTTTTGGCGGTGAAATGAACTTATCCGCGCTTTGTAACGGTGATGGGGTGGCGAAGGATTGGCACTGTAACGAATTCGAAACAGCATTTCGGGCGAAGTCGGGCAAAATCGGGCATGGCTTCGACGGCGCCGAGGCTCGAGGCGCAACTTGACCGATCTTACCGAACAGTCTTTCGAAAAGATCAGGCTCAGCCCGGAGCTTGAAGCTCGGCAATGATCTTGTGCGCGGCGATGCGCCCGGCAATGATGGCGCCCTCGACATACCCCGGAAACGATGGCGAGAGTTCTGAAGAGGCGAGATACACCGGCGGTGCGCCGGCAAGGATCGTTCGCTCGGCGTCTGTCGCTGTAACATCGACAATAAGATCGCTGTACGCGCCGCCGCTCCAGCGATCTCCTGTCCAGTCACGCAAACTGAAATCGATGACGTCACCGGCATCCGGACCAAGGGCTGCCTCCAGCCGGCCGGTCACCTCCGCACGCAGTTCCGCCTCGCCGAGGTCGCGCCAACGCAGCGCGAGCGAGCCGCCGGCGAACACGACGAGCGCCGCATGCTCCGCATCCTTGCCGGCGTCGCAGGCAAACAGCCCCGGCGGCTCGAGCCACATCACCATGCCGCTCAAATGCCGCGCCCGCCAAAACGGTTTGGCATAGCGCACCAGGATCTTGATAGCCGCGCCGCTTTCCCAGGCGCCGAGCGCCCGCCCCAGTCCGGCCGGCAAAGCGGGGGCAAAGGCGAGCTCCGTCACCGTCGCCGGCGGGACGGCCAGCAGAACCGTGCGCGCCTCGACGGCACCCCCGGCCGAAACGACAAGAACACCTGGCGAACTGTGCTCGATGCGCGTGACCGGCTCGCTTAGCCGCAACCGATCGCCAAGGTCGCGGGCCAGATCGTCGGCCAGCGAATGCATGGTTTCGCGCACAGAATATTGCAGTTCCGTCACCTCGTTGGTGACCCGCCGGTCATTGTCGATCAAATACCAGAGAGGAATCTGGTCCAGCGCCATGCACCAGAGACCTTCGATCATCGAACGGAAAGCCATCCTTGCATCGGCCGAATCGTGCTGGCAGGCAAGCCAGTCGGCGACGGTCAGTCCGGCAATCGAGGCATCGTCCGGATCGATCCCGTTCATGCGCTCGCGGATCGCCATCGCGGCATGATAGGTCCGCTCAGCTCGTTGTGCGGACATCGTCGGCTGGGTGATGAAGTCGCCATCGACATAGGTTTCAACCAGCGTCTTGCCGCGCGCCTCGACCATGGCCATCAATTCCGGCATGTCCTCGCACAGGAACTGGCCACCACTATCGATGCGTTCGCCAAGTCCGTTCAATCGGGACTCGACGCGTCCGCCGACGCGGTCGCGTGCTTCGAGCAGGATGAAATCGATGCCGGCCTTCTTCATCTCAAGCGCCGCCGACAGGCCGGTGAAACCCGCACCGACGATGACGACATCGGCTCGCTCGAATTCGCCGCCCTCATCCGTGAAGGTCTTCAGCATTGCCGGCTATCCACCCAATCGTATCCGGCTTCCACCGACGAACTATGTCCTTGTCGACATATGCCGGCGGGCCGAACACACCATGCCGCAGGCTGTCTCTAACCTATCGTTTTCTCGAGCATATTGAGCCAGTTGCGATAGGCGATTTTTTCGATCAGCGCGCGGCCGAAACCGCGTGCCGCCAATGCATCGATCAGCTTCGGCAGGCCGGCGACATCGCCGATGACGGCCGGGATCATGGCGCCGTCGAAATCGGAGCCAAGACCAACGCCATCCTCACCCAGCGCCTGCAGCAGCGAATCGATATGGCGCACCATGATATCGAGGCTGGTGTCGGCATTCATGCGACCGTCCTCGCGCAGGAAGCCGGTTGCGAAGTTCAGCCCGACCATGCCGCCGGTTTCGCGGATCGCGCCGAGCTGCCAGTCGGTCAAGTTACGCGAATGGCCGCAGATCGCGTGCACGTTGGAATGGGTCGCCACCAGCGGCGCATCGCTGAGTGCGGCGACATCGCGAAAGCCCTTCTCGTTGAGATGCGACAGGTCGATCATGATCTTCAACTGGTTGCAGGCCTTGACCAGCGCCTTGCCGGCATCGGTCAGGCCAGGGCCGGTGTCGGGCGAAGACGGGAAGCGGAACGGCACGCCGTGGCCAAAGGCGTTCGGACGGCTCCAGACGATGCCGAGCGAGCGCAGGCCGGCTTCATGCAGCACGTCGAGCATGGTGAGCTCGGGATCGATCGCCTCGACCCCTTCGATGTGGAACACCGCGGCGATCGACCCTTGCGCCATGGCATTGCGCACATCGCCGGCGCTGCGGCAGACGGTGAGCGCTCCGGCCCGTTCCAGCCTGAACAGGATCGAGGCCATCGCGATGGTCGAGGTCAGCGCCTCATTGCGGGGAACCTCGGGCGGCAGCGGTTCGGCGGCGCCCGGCGCCAGGGGCACGGCGCCGCGCCTGGATTTCTCGACAGGCGGCGGAAAGATGGCGAACATGCCCCCGGCGAAGCCGCCGGCTTTCGCGCGTGGCAGGTCGATATGGCCGCCCGATTTCCCCTCGATGAACAGTTTTTCGACGTCCGTGTCTTTCGACTGATGGAGCCTGAGCAACGTATCGTTGTGGCCGTCGAAGACGGGAACGAGATCGGTTTCGGTCATTGGGGGATCATTCGGTTCGTTTGTCGGCGCGGCTAAGATATATCCTATCTACTTAGGCAGGATGCGCCACCCGCGCAAATGCCAAAGCCGCCCCGGTGGGATGGCAGCCGCTTGCCGCGCCGTTTCCAAGCAACGAATCCCTACCGCTTCAGCACGTCGGCCCATTCCTGATGGCGGCGGAACTGGGCGTTGGCGAACGGGCAGAGCGGGATGATCTTCTTGCCCGCCGCACGCGCATCCTCGACGGCGCGGGTGACAAGCCGAAGCCCGGCACCCTGGCCGCGAAAGACGTCCGGCACTTCGGTGTGGTCGATGATGATCTGGTGCTCACCGATCTTGGTGAAAGTCATCTCGGCCTCGGCGCCATCGGGTCCACGCAGGACGTAGCGGCCCTTGGAACCGCGATCCTCAAGTTCGATCTCAGGCAGTTGGTCAGGCATTGCTATGCTCCTTGGGCAGTATCGGCAAAGAACCGCCGTGCCGCCTCGATCTCGTTTGGCCGCACCTCGTGCCCGCCATCGTGCCATTCCACTGTGACATCGGCGCCGTCGGCACGCAAATAGGCCTCGAGCCGCGTGGTCAGGTTCGGCGGGCAGATCGGATCGCGCTTGCCGGCGGTCACCAGGATATGGCGGCCGGCGAGGCTGCCCTTGACCTCAGGTTCGAACGGGATCAGCGGATGCATCAGCACCGACGCGTCGAACAGCGCTGGAACCACGAACACCACCGAGGCCAGGACATTGGCGCCGTTGGAATAGCCGAGACCCAGCACGGCCGATGGCTTCGCTGCTTCAACATGGGCCTTGACGAAGCCCGCCATCTTGGTCGTCGCCCGCGCCAGGTCGTCCATATCGTAGATGCCCTCGGCGGCGCGGCGAAAGAAGCGCGCGGCACCTTGTTCCGACACATCACCGCGCGGCGAGACGATGGTTGCCTGGGGCGCGAGATCGCGCCCCAGCGACAGAAGCTGATTCTCATCGCCTCCCGTGCCATGGAAGACGAACAGCAATGGACCGCCCGGCGAACCGGGCAGCACCTTGTGGATGTAAGCGTCCTTGCTCATGGTCTCAGCCTTCCAACTTCTGCAGATGCTGCTCGAGATAGGGCCGCAGGTGCTGGTGCTGCGTCGGCAGCTTCAGCGCCTCGCCCAGATGAGCGGTATCCTCGTCGCGATCGAATCCCGGCTCGTTGGTGGCGACTTCGAACAGCACGCCACCCGGTGTGCGGAAATAGATCGCCCAGAAGTAGTCGCGGTCGATCACCGGCGTCACTCCATAGCCGGTATCCATCAACGCCTTGCGCACTTCGAGCTGCCTGGCGCGGTTCTCGACCGCGAAGGCGACGTGATGGACGGAGCCGGCACCGAGATCGGCGAAGGCCGTGCTCGGCAGCGATTCGATGTCGATGACATCGGCGCCATTGCCGTTCTTCACCGCCAGCCGCCTGAGATTGCCGGACTTGTCGACTTCCTCATAGCCCATGAACTTCAGCAGCTCTTCCGTGGCGCCGCCATCCATCAGCCTGAGCGACACGGAATGAAAGCCTCGGATCGCCTCATCCGTGGGAACGCCGCCTTTGGACCAGGGTGCTCTGCTGTCGCTCTTGCACTCGACCAGCGCGAAGCCGTCACCATCCGGTCCGGCAAAAGCCAGGCGCTTCTCACCGAAGGTTTCTTCGCGCGAGAGGCCGGTGACGCCCTCATCGGCAAAGCGTTTTTCCCAATAGCCAAGCGTGCCTTCCGGCACCGAGTAGACGGTGGTTCCGACTTCCCCGACCCCATGTCGGCCCTTGCCGATGTCGGGGAAGGGGAAATAGGTCATCACCGAACCCGGCGTACCGGCCTCGTCACCGTAATAAAGATGGTAAACATCGGGCGCGTCGAAATTGACGGTCTTCTTGACCCGGCGCTGACCGAGTTTCCTGGTGAAGAAATCGTTGTTCTGGCGGGCATCCCTGGCCATCGACGTGACGTGATGCAGGCCCTTGATCTGGTCGAGCATTGTCTTGCTCCTTCCCTTGGTACATGTGCGGCCCTCGCCGCTGTCCACGCCAATATGAGGACCAGGGCAGTTTCCGCAAAGGCGGCAAACACAGAATGGACTGTGTCATAAAAGTGAACGATGGAACAAGGTTCGTTCACCAATTGGCTCGCAGGTCAGACTTGCGCCATGGCCAGAATTCGGTTCCATAAACGGCGTTCGACATCCCGGGACAAAGGTATCGTGAGTGATTGGAAAAGCCAGGCGGCCTAACATTCTCCTGATCACATGCGACCAGTGGCGCGGCGATTGTCTGTCCGCCGCCGGTCATCCGGTCGTGCGAACGCCGAATGCCGACGCTTTGGCCGCGGAGGGCGTGCTGTTCAAGCGGCATTATGGCGGCGCGGCGCCCTGCTCGCCCGCCCGCGCCTGCCTCTACACCGGCCTCTACCAGATGAACAACCGCGTCTGCCGCAATGGCACGCCGCTCGACGCTCGCCACGGCAACATTGCGCTTTCGGCTCGCGCCCTGGGCTATGATCCGACGCTGTTCGGCTACACCGATGTGTCGCTCGATCCGCGCCTGCTGGCGCCGGGCGATCCGCGGCTGCAAAGCTATGAAGGCGTGCTGCCGGGCTTTACGGTGCGCCAGTTGCTGCCCGAGCATCAGAAGCAATGGCTATCCTGGCTGGAACTACAAGGTGTCGACGCCAGCGCCGGATCTCCCGACATCCATCGCCCGGTGGCCGACGGCGCGGTCGGAACCACCGTCGACAACGCGCCGCCCGTCTACTCCGGGCAGCAAACCCCGGCGGCCTTCCTGACCGGCGAATTCGCGCGTTGGCTTGGCGAACAGGAGCACGCCGCGCCGTGGTTCGCGCATCTTTCCTTCATCAGCCCGCACCCGCCCTTCATAGTGCCGGAGCCCTACAACACAATGTACGATCCGGCTGACGGCCCGGCCTTTCGGCGCGCGGCAAGCTGGCAGGAGGAGGCGGAAAACCATCCCTATCTAGCCTATGATCTCGGCCGGCAGAAACAGATGAAATTCCGCCCCGACGCCAGCGGCAAGGTGCACGACTGGAGCGAAGACGATTTTCGCGTCCTCCGCGCGATCTATTACGGCATGATTTCCGAGGTCGACGCCCAGCTCGGCCGCATCTGGCAAGCGGTCAAGGCGGCCGGCGCGTGGGACGACACCATCATCGTGCTGACCTCGGACCATGCCGAGATGATGGGCGACCATTTCATGCTGGGCAAGGGCGGCTATTTCGACGGCAGCTACCACATTCCGCTGATCATCCGCGATCCGCGCCACGGCAAGGCGGCCGGCGGCAAGGTCGACAGCTTCACCGAAGCGGTCGACATTTTGCCGACGTTTCTCGACCTGCTCGGCGAAGAGCCCGCGCCGCATCTCGACGGCAGGTCGCTGAAGCCGTTCCTGAGCGGAGAGGCCCCGGCGGCGTGGCGCGATGCCGCGCATTGGGAGTTCGATTTCCGCTCGGTTGCCGCGGGCGAGGCCGAACGCCATTTCGGCATCGCCTCACGCCAATGCAATCTCGCCGTTATCCGCACGGAACATTTCAAATATGTGCATTTCGGCGGCAACCTGCCGCCGCTGCTGTTCGATCTGGAAAACGATCCGGACGAATTGGACAACCTCGCGGCCGACCCCAGCCATCTCGCCGTGCGGCTGGAATTCGCCGAACGACTGCTCGCCTGGCGGGCCGAACATCTCGATCAATCGCTGGCACTGGCCGAATTGACCGAGAACGGCCTCGTCGGCCATGCCGCTGGCCTGCCTCCACGCCACACATGAACACAGGCCCGCATCGTTGCCGGCGCGGGCCTGTATCCGACTGGGTGGAAACTACCTGACGATCATGCGCTGCTGATCGCGCTTCTCGGCATAGCTGCCCTTGTCATAGGCGGTTTGTGCCTCGAGCTGTTCCTTGGTGAAGGTCGTGTACAGGTATTTGTTGCCCGCCTTGTCGGTCATGAATTTGAGATTATCCATGCCGACCGCGACTTCCTTCTCGCCAATGCCGAGGAAGCCACCGACATCGACGATCACCGCATCGGCCTTCTTGTCGGGCGCAAGCACGACATCGCCGATCTCGCCGACCTTGGCGTCGTTGGCGCCATAGACAGTCGTGCCCTTGAGGTCATCGGCGCGAATCTCACCAACCGGCATCTCGGTCAGCGTCGACTTGTCGATGGCTGCGGTCTTTGTCTGGTCCGGAGCCGAGGCATCGGGGGTCGTGGGCGCCGGAGCCTGTGCCGTCTTGTCGGACGGAGCGACGGCAGGGGCTGCGGCGGGCGCGACTGCTGCCGGCGCATTCGAAGCCGTCGTTGCCGGCGCAGGGTCATAGGCCTTGCGGTTGAAATCCGGCTGCGCCTGCAATTCTTCCTTGGTGGTCTGGGCGACCAGCCAGCGGTCGCCATTCTTCTCGGCCCACTGCGCCTTCGAGAAGTCATAGGTGACGTTCTTGGCGCCAAGGCCTAGGAAACCGCCGACGCCGATGACCAAGTACTGCGCCTTGCCATCCTTGGTCAGCACAATGTCGTTGACGTCGCCGATGTTCTGGGCGTCATCGCCGGTGCCGTTGTAGACGTTCTCCCCGATGATGTTGGTGGCGAGATTGCCATCGGCGCGCTTGACTGGTTCTGCCGAAGCGGCGTTCATGTCGACAGGCTTTTGCGCTGTGTCCGTCGTCGCGGGTGCTGCCGGCGCTGTTGCGTCGGTCGATGCCGCAGGTGCTGGGGTCGGGCTGTAAGGCTTTTTATCGAATTCTGCCTGCGCCGTCAGTTCGTCCTTGGTCGTCTGGGCCACCAACCAGCGGTCGCCATTCTTTTCGGCCCACTGCAGTTTGCCGTAGTCGAAAGCAACGCTTTTGGCGCCGACACCCAGAAAACCGCCGACGTCGATGACAACGGATTTCGCCTGCCCATCCTTGTCGAACACGACGTCGCTGACCTTGCCGATGTTTTCGGCATCGTCGCCGGTGCCGTTGTAGACGGACTCACCGATGATGTTGGTGACGATGCTGCCCTCTGCGCGTGGCACAGGAGCGGCGGCGGGCTCCTGGACGGCGGGCGTGGCAGGCGCCGTATTTGTTGCGTTCTGCGCATAGGCGCCGGTCGCGACAAAGGTTGCGAGCGCCGTCGTGGCTAAAAGCTTGCGGATCATGGTAGTCTCTCCTCGTGCCTGATCTCATGCGCCGCGTCTTCCTTGGGGAACGCGGCATCTACAGGTTCACAACGTCGTGACCGGGTCAGTTGTTCCGACAAAGCGCTGCGGTCCGGGGACGAAACCACGGAAATTATTGAGCCGCTGGGGTAGTCACCCCGTGGCAATAGGAACCTTTCTGTCGACGCCGCGTTTCAGCCGTTGGCTGGGTATATCCCGGCCGCCATTTGGCTGACCTGGTGGAGCGGGGCATGAGATTTGCAGCGGTGCTGAACCGGGACGGCGGCACTTTGCGCACCACCGACCTCGCCGCTTTCTCCGACAGGATGCATCAGACGTTGGAAACGGCAGGCCACTCGCTCAGCATCGAAATTGTCGCCGGCAAGGATGTGGTGGAGACGCTGGACAACGCCGCTTCGCGTCGCTCGGTCGACATCGTGCTGGCAGGTGGCGGCGACGGGACCATTTCCGCCGCGGCCGCCCGACTGATGGGCACGAAGAAGGCGCTTGCCATATTGCCAGCCGGCACCATGAACCTGTTCGCACGCGGGTTGGGCATTCCGCAGTCGCTCGACGGGGCGCTGAAATCCTTCGCCGACGGCGAAATCATTGCTGTCGATGTGGCGACGGCCAATGGCCAACCTTTCGTGCACCAGTTCTCGATCGGCATGCACGCGAAGATGGTGCAACTGCGCCAGAAGATGGAGTTCGGTTCGCGGTTGGGAAAGATCCGCGCCTCGGCCAAGGCGGCTTGGGCAACGATCAACAATCCACCTGCGATGAATGTGACGCTCAGCATCGGCGATGCCGAAATGGCGGCACGCATCACCGGCATCGGCATCACCAACAACTTATTCGGTGAAGGCCATCTGCCTTATGCCGACAATCCTGCGGGCGGCGTGCTCGGTGTCTATGTCACGGTGGCGAAGCAGCGCGCCGAACTGGTCAAGTTCTTCTTCAACATGGCGCGCGGCAAATGGCGCGACAACGAACATGTCGAAATCCACCAGACAAACAGAACGGTGCTGAAAATCCATTCGGGCAGCCGCAAATTTCGCGCCGTCATGGACGGCGAACTGGTCAGGCTTGACCGTGAAACGGTAATCGAGATCCAGCCTGGCGCACTGAATGTATTGGTTCCGGCGAGCGCGGCCCAGTCGAGAGCCGCCTGATGAGGTGCGACGCAACGGACAGGCCGGCTTTACCCGGCAGGAGCCTGCTCGGTGGTGTTGGGCGGTGTGGGCACATGCTGTTCATCGCTGTTAGGCGCCTTGATCAACACACCATAGATCTCGGCAATGCCCCATGCAGCAAACACCAGAAGCAGTGCGGCGATCAGGATCCGAAATCCATGCCAGCCCCATCGCCCCTGCCGCGCCTTGTTTTCTGGAATGATCTTGGCCATGCTCGATCCCTGTCTCATTCTGCACCAACTGGCGCGCCCGGCAAATCATGGTCGGGTAACGGTTCCTCGCTAGGATGGTTCCGGAAAAGCGTGCTGGCCTTGCACCAGCGCAAGCATGCGGCGACGAAGACCGGGACGAGGCAATTGGGGTGATTGGCAAGACGCAAACAGCACCCGATCTGCCGGCCGAAGTTGCGCTAGCAGTCATGGATGTCGACCGGCTGGCCGTGCTGCACGGATTGGAGATGCTGGATACGGCGGCCGACCCCGATTTCGACCGCGTCAGCAGCCTTGCCGCAGCGGTGATGCAGGTGCCGATGGCCCTGGTCACACTCGTCGACCTTGAACGGCATTGGTTCAAATCCTGCTTCGGCCTGGACGAGACCGAAACCGCGACCAACGTCTCCTTCTGCGCCCATGCGATTGCCGCCGGCGACGAGCCGATGGTGGTCGTGGATGCAACGGCGGACCCCCGTTTCAAGACCAACCCGCTGGTCACCGGAAAGCACCATGTCCGCTTCTATGCCGGCGCGCCGATGATCGTGGCAGGTGCCCGCATCGGCACGCTGTGCGTGCTCGACCGCGAGCCGCATGGTTTTCCATCCCGAGCCGAGCTCGACCAGTTGAAGGCGCTCGCCGGCCTCGCCGCCAGCCTGTTCACCCTAAAGGACGCAACCCGCAGCGGCGCGATCGCCGAGGCCGCACTTGCGCGCGAGGAAAAACGACGCGCCATCGCACTCGATGCGGCCTCGCTCGCCAGCTGGGCATGGGATATCCGCACCGATGTCATCGAATGCGACACATTGATGTCGGAGCTGTTCAACCTGCCGCGCTCCAACCGGCTGCGCGCACGCGACATCCTCACCGCCATCGATCCGCGCGACGTCTACCAGACCGAAACCCGCTTTCGCGACGCCTTGACCGGCAGCGACGACTATTTCGGCGAATACCGGGTGAAGGGCTTTCACCCGCCGCGCTGGCTCGCCACGCGCGGCCGTGTCATCGAGCGTGACGGCGACGGCAAGCCGACATTAATCTTCGGCGTCAATTACGACATCTCCGAGCGCAAGCTCGGCGACGAACGGCAACGGCTGCTGCTGCGTGAACTCAACCATCGCGTCAAGAACACTCTGGCGACCGTCCAGGCGCTGGCAACCCAGACCGTGCGCCATGCCCGCCAGCCAAGCCAGTTCCTCGAGGCCTTCGGCGCCAGGCTTCAGGCCTTGGGCATCGCCCACAATCTGTTGTCGGACCGCGAGTGGCGTGGCATCGGCATCAGTGAACTCGTCCAGATCGAGGTCAGACCTTTCGAAACGGCCGAGCAGCCGCGCATGACGATCTCCGGCGACGACCTGCTGCTGTCGCCCGACCAGGCCGTCGGGCTTGGCCTGATCCTGCATGAACTCGCCAGCAACGCGCTGAAATATGGCTCGCTGTCGGTGCCGTCAGGCAGGGTCGACCTCGGCTGGAGGACGCAAGGCAGGAAGGATGCCCGGCGTCTTGTGCTGACCTGGCGCGAAAGCGGCGGGCCGCAAGTCGCTCCGCCGGATCGGCAAGGCTTCGGCTCTATCCTCATTCGCCGCAGCCTGGCCAAGGTCATTTCCAGCGAAGTGACCCATGAATTCCGGCCGGAAGGCGTGTTTGCCGAAATATCGATGCCCCTGGAAGAGCTGTCGAAGTGATCTCCCAACAGCTCTACGTCCGCTCGCTCTCATCCGGATCGTCGGATTTCACATTCTCGCGGTAGATGGCGTAGGCCGCGAGCGCCACGGCCGGCCCCAGAATGGCGCCGAGACCGCCTTTTCCCTTGAGCAGGCTCGGCAGCACGGCGAGTGCGGCGGTGACGCCGATCGCCTTCATGTCGGCATTGCGGCGCTGCGCCCGGCGCCGGGCGCGCGAACCTGCGGATATCCGGTAGATCAGCAGGATAAGTCCGGCGAGCACCAGGAAACCGGCGCCAAACCCCAGCGCGGCGGCAAGCGACCCGTAGCGCATCGCCGTCCAGATATAGGCGGCCCCGACCAGAAAGCCGAGACCGCAAAGCGCAGCGGCCATGGCGATCACATAGACGATTGCCGCCGTGCGCGCCCGATGAACGGCGGCCACGGTTTCCCCCGAGGCGAGGCCCGAGATCAGGGTTGCCAACATTCCCATCTGTAGCGCGACTAGCGACGCGCGATGAGCGCGAAAAGGAAGCCGACGCCAGCGGCGATTGCCAGTGACGTCACCGGCTTTTCACGCACGCTTGCCATCATCTGCGCTTCGATGTCCTTGGCATTGCTGCGCAAGCTGTCAAAGGCTGCTTCGCCCTGCGCGCGCAACTGCTCGACCCCTTCTGTCGCTGCACGGCGCGCGGTGCCATAGCCATGCTCGCCGGTCTTGGCCAGTTGTTTGGTGAGCTTGTCGATGTCGGCCTTCAACTGCCTGATGTCGGCTTCCAGGTCCGCATTTGCACGGGCGTCGGTTGCGGTCTTTCCTGCGGCAGTGGCCATGGCTTAACTCCTTGTGATTGCTCGGTTTCAAACGCGCTGCGCGCCTCATGGTTCCGGCACTGCGGACAAAGTAGCCGAAAACGCATCGGCGCGCACCCGATCCGCCGGCTTCGCAAAAAGACGCTTCCTCAGATTAGTGGCCGGCGCGCCTCGCCCAGTCCTTCCCAGCCGGCGAGCCGCTTGAGCCCTTCATTGTCGGAGACCGCGCAGCCGCCGTCGCGCCAGACGATCAGCTTGCGATCCATCAGCTTGCGGATCGTCTTGTTGGTGTGAACCAGCGACAGGCCGAGCGTATCGGCAATGTGCTGCTGCGTGATCGGTATCTGGACGGATTGGCTGCCATTCAGTCCGACGACCTTGGCCCGGCTGCCGATGAAGGCGATGAGATAGGCGGCGCGCTCGATCGCACTGCGGCGCCCGAGGCTGAGCAGATTCTCGTCCAGCATCCGCTCCTCGCGCGATGCGATCCAGGTGATGTCGTAGGCCAGCCTGGGATGATTGCGGTACAGCTCGTGCAGATATTCGCGTTCGAAAACACACAGCAGCATCGGTGAGAGTGCCTCGACGGAATGCTGCATCTCGCCCATCACACTGCCTTGCAGGCCGATCAGATCCCCGGGCATGAGATAATTGAGGATCTGGCGACGGCCGTCCCGCAGCAGCTTGTAGCGAAACGCCCAGCCGGAGAGCACGGTGTAGAGATGGGCGCTATGGCTTCCCTCCACCAGCACCGTGTCGCCCTTGTCGACCGCGAGTTCACCCTTCTTGAATTTGCTGATGAAGGCCAGCTCCTGTTTTTCGAAGTCGCGGAAAACCGGCAACGGCCGCAATGGGCAGTTCTCGCAAGGATATTGGCGGCTGGAGAAAGCGTTATTGTTCTGGACTGACATTTCGCCCCCTTCGAAAGCCCGCTCGACCCCCTTCGAAAGCCGCTCTTGGAGAGCCGCGTTTCAACGCCTTGCAAGGATTGAGGTTCCGCCCGCTGGCCACATGTCTTTTTTAAATGACAGCGAGCCAATTAGCGATCATGACTCCGGCGTTTCAAGGAGTCTTTGCCCGTGCCCACATTGCTTGACGGATTGCGGATTCTCGTTTTGGAGGACGAATTTCTCATCGCCATGGATGTCGAGCAACTTTGCCGCGATCATGGCGCCGATGAGGTGGTGATCGCCCGTGACCTGACCGAGGTCGATGGCCGGGAAGTCGCCACGCGATTCGATGCAGCCATTGTCGACTTGATGCTGGGCGGCGCCTCGACGATCGATTTCGCTTCCGGGCTGCGCGCGGCAGGCATACCTTTCGTGTTTGCGTCCGGCTATTCGGATGCCGATGAAATCAAGGCATCGTTTCCGGGCGTCAGGCTGGTTGGCAAACCCTACTCAGGCGAAGACCTGGTGCAAGCGGTCGCGGCGGCCTGCGGACGCGCTTGAGACGCGATCGCGGTCAGCTCGCCGGCGAACTCGTTACCTGGGCCGAAATCGCGTCCGGACCATACTCGTCCTCACCTGATATTTTCAGGATCTCCTGCAAGCGGGTACGGGCTCGGCTGACGCGGCTCTTGATCGTCCCCACCGCGCAGCCGCAGATCTCCGCGGCCTCCTCGTAGGAGAAACCAGATGCGCCGATGAGGATGATGGCTTCGCGTTGGTCCTCCGGCAACTGCTCTAGCGCCCCGCGAAAGTCCTTCAGGTCGAGTTGACCGTGCTGGGCCGGATGAACGGCAAGCCTGGCCGTCATGATACCGTCGCTGTCCTGCACTTCGCGCCCGCGCTTGCGCATTTGCGAATAGAACTCGTTGCGCAGGATGGTGAAAAGCCAGGCCTTGAGATTGGTGCCGGGCTGGAAGCTCTCATGCTTGTCCCAAGCCTTGACGAGTGTTTCCTGGACGAGGTCGTCGGCTTTATCGGCATTTTGCGTCAGCGACACGGCAAACGCGCGCAGACTTGGGATTGCCCCAAGCAGATCAGTCTTGAAGCCTTGTGAGACCGCGGCCATGCCTCAGTCCTTCTTCTGTGCGGGTTCAGCCTGTTCCAGTTGGCTAAGCAACTGGGAAAAGCGATCCGGCACATCGTCGGAGACCAGCGCGTCGTAATATTGTTTGAGTTTGCGTCCGATTTCGGAGTTCGGCCCAAGAGCGTCACCAGAACCGTTCCGGCGCCTGCTCTCGGCGCCAGTCAGAATATCTTTCGTCATATCCTTCATTTTGCCCTTGTATTTCCCAGCGCTCAAGCCGCTCTTACCGTACTCAACACAGCGCAAGCGGCGCCCTCGTCTGGTTGCCCATCCCCACCACAAACGCCACTCCCCGGCTTTTGTTCCGTCGCGGTGGAACTTTTTCAAAAAATCCGCGTTATCAGGGCTTGCAGTCAGCTTGACCTGCTACGCAATCGCGTCATTCTGAGGGAGACGTCTTACCATGAGCTTATCCGCCACCATCGCACCACATCTGCCCTTCCTGCGCCGCTTCTCGCGGGCTGTTTCCGGGTCGCAAGAGAGTGGTGACGCGCTGGTCGCTGCGATGCTTGAAGCCATCATCGCCGATATCGAGATATTTCCCGAAGCATCGAGCGACCGCATCGCGCTGTACAAGGTTTTCGCCAAGCTTTTCACATCGGTCGCCATCCGCGTTCCACAGGAACAGGCGCAATCGGCGTGGGAACAGCGCACCGCCGCCAATCTGAATGCGATCGCGCCGCGGCCCCGTCAGGCCTTCCTGCTCGTGGCGGTCGAAGGCTTCAGCGAGGAGGAAGCGGCTGAGATCCTTGACGTCGGTGACCAGGAGTTTTCAGAGTTGCTTGCCCAGGCGAGCAACGAGATATCCCGTCAGGTGGCAACCGACGTTCTGATCATCGAGGATGAACCGCTGATCGCCATGGATATCGAAGAAATGGTCGAGAGCCTCGGGCACCGCGTCGTTGGAACGGCGCGCACCCATGCCGAGGCAGTGATGATGTTCGGCAAGACGCGGCCGAAGATGGTGCTGGCCGACATCCAGCTTGCCGACGGCAGTTCCGGCATCGAGGCCGTGAACGAAATCCTGTCATCGACGTCGGTGCCGGTCATCTTCATCACCGCCTTCCCCGAGCGCCTGTTGACTGGTGAACGACCGGAACCGGCCTTCCTGGTCACCAAGCCGTTCAATCCCGACATGGTCAAGGCGCTGATCAGCCAGGCACTGTTCTTTGACCGGCAGGCGAAAGCCGCCGCATAGTCGGGAATTGGGAGTGGAGGAATTGACGAACCCAAGGCGATAGCCTCGCTCCCGAATCTCTCCAGATGATCAATTCGTCACTTCGTGCCGCCTGATGCACCCGGGCGGCGAGGTGAATTCCTGCGGTTCCGCTCGAACGATTTGCAAGCACGGTCTTTTTCGGCAAAGGGTGGGAACAAACCGCAACCACCCACGTTTTCATCGCACCATTCGAAGGAGATGGATCATGCTTTACTGGGCGCTCGTATTTCTCGTCGTTGCCATCATCGCCGGCGCGCTTGGTTTCGGCGGCATCGCCGGTACCTCCGCCGGCATAGCGCAGATATTGTTTTTCATCTTCCTCGCCTTCCTGGTCATTTCGCTTCTTGCGGGCCTGTTCAAACGGGCTTCGTAAGGACGGACGGCCGAACACTGGAAGCCGCACCCCTCAAACGGTTTCCAGCCACCGCCGGGCGGTGTCCCTCAAAGGACGCCGTCCGGCGGACCGTTTTTGGCGGCGGGTTTTCCGGAAACCTGTTTGGAACCCATTCAACGATGAGCCGTTCAGCCTGAATTGGGTGGACAGATTGGCCGATGGGTTCCAGGACCGGAAACAGGAAAGACGCCGTGCAAAGCGATGAAGTCATCGCCCTCCATCCCGCCGACAGCGGCATGCAGCTCGGTCGTGCTCTTCTTCACGCGTTGCACAATGCCGGCATTTCCGTTCTCTACCAGGATCGCGAGATGAAAACCGTATGGGCGCGCAACATGCGTGCGCCCTGGGTTTCGGACACCGCCGACAGCATCGGCATCCTGCCGGAGGCGCAGGCCGACCGCATCGGCGCGGCCAAGCGCGACGTCATTGCATCCGGCAACCCCCAACGTCTCGAGATCAGCGTTCCCGTCGAGGATGGCAGCCGCTGGTTCGAGGTGTGGATCGATGCCGATCACGGCGATGGTGGCACCGTGCAAGGCGTCGTCACCACGATGGTCGAGACGACGGAGCAGAAGCGCCGCGAGCAGACCCTGACGACGCTGTTGCGAGAGGTGAGCCATCGCTCCAAAAACCTGCTGGCGATCATCCAGAGCATAGCCACCCAGACCGGCCGCTACTCCGACAGCATCGGCGATTTCCTGACACGCTTTCGCGGCCGGCTGCAATCGCTGGCCTCGTCCCAGGATCTCGTGACCTCTTCCAACTGGCGGGGTGCAGCACTTCGCGAACTCGTGTCGGGCCAGGTTGGCCGCTATGGCGGCGATCCGGTTCGGAGCCTGAGGTTTCAGGGGGCAAACCCCTATCTCAATCCCAACGCTGCCTTGCATATCGGCCTTGCGATGCATGAACTCGCCGTCAATTCGGTGAGCTACGGCGCCCTGTCGCGGCCCGGCGGGTACGTCAATGTTACAGCCAACCTGACCGCCGACGACACGGGAACCTCCCTGTCCCTGACATGGGCGGAGGCAATCGGCGCCAGTGACGTCAGGCGTAGCGAGAAGCGCTTCGGCAGCGTCGCACTCGAACGGGTCGTGCCGGCGTCACTGAACGGAACGGCGACGCTCGAAATCGCGGCTGGCCGCCTTGAATACCGCCTTGTCGTTCCGCACGGCAATTTCGAGACGGATTGAGCGACCTTCCTTAACCCGCCGTTCACCATAAAAGCAGATGCTGTTTTTCCCAGATACCGCTGGAACTTGTTGCATCACCGAACATTTCCGCAGCAGGATTTGCAGCATGGTGGGAGGAATGCCTTGACGGTTGCCGACATGAACAGACTGGAGCAGGCCGCCCGGATTTCCATGGGCGAGTTTGAGGACTCAGAGGCTTCCGCGCCACCGCTGGCTCCTGTTCCCAACGGAGCTTTGCGCCTGGTTGCGCTGGCCTTGGTGGCGGTGATCATGGCGGTCGCCCTGCACCAACTGGTCTACTAGGCCACCTCGTTTCGGCCGGTGGCCGAATCGGCTGTAGCGCCATCTTATTTCCCCAGCCGATCAAGCCAGCCAGGAACTTTGGCGAATGTAGACCGTTACTATGGCGAGAGGACTTCTCGCCATGGAACATATCGCTGCATTGTTGCTGGTCATCGGTTGCTCGAACACGATGGCCGACTGCCGTGAACTCCAGGTGCCCGTAAGCGTTTTCGCGACGGCCGAGCAATGCGTGGCCGAACGCCCATTCGTCTTGGGCGACGTGCAAGGGCAGGCTGACCACATCGTCGCCAAATGCCTTGCGGTCGATCCGGCGCTTGAGGACGACTATGATCAGATCGTCTGGAATGTGCGCGCCGATGGTACGCTTGACGCGTCTTTGGCAATTTCCAGCCTGGTAATGGCATCGAACACGATACGCCCAGAAAAAGACTATCTTCACCAACAATAGATTGCAGCAGCAAAGGCCGTCATTTCATGCTAAATGGCGGCTGGAGCTTACTAAAGTGAGGACACAAAGTGAGGAGTGACTCTATGCGGAAGATGATTATTGCCCTGGTTGCGGTGGTCGCGGTCAGCGGCTGCACCTCGACTGAGAAGGACGTGGTTGGCGGCGGCTTGATCGGCGCCGGTGTCGGCGGCTTGGTCGGCGGCGGTAAGGGCGCGCTGATCGGCGCGGCCGTGGGTGCCGGTTCCGGCCTGCTGGTGCGCAACCTGCGCAACGGCTATTGCCAATATCGCGATCATCGCGGCCGGATCTACACGGCTCGCTGCAACTAATTCGGCGATAATCGAAACGTCGATCCGGAGGCCGGTCCGCCGGCTTCCGGGTTTTTGATGTCTGGATGCTTCCCCTTGTCGGCAACGGTCGCGCTCAATTGGCGAGTGGAATTTTGATTTCCACGTTCAGCCCATTGGCTTGGTAATCCCGTTTGATCGTACCGCGCAATTCGCGCGTCACGTTGAGGTCGATCAGCTTGGTGCCGAATCCGGTCTCGGCGGGCGCTTCAAGTTTCTTCTGCCCGTTTTCGCGCCAGTTGAGAGCCAGCATCCTGTCGCGCCCTCGGCCTTCGAGCGACCAGTCCACCTTCAGCGCCCCAACGGAATTGCCGGCCTCGCCGTATTTCAGCGCATTCGTCGCCAGTTCGTGGAAGGTCAGGCCGAGCGCTTGCGTCGTGGTTTCGTCGAGCAGCACCTGTGGTCCCGACAACAGCTCATCGGGCAGCTCCTTGCCGAACACCTGACCCAGCTCGATGCGCAGGAGATCGCCAAGATCGGCCTTCTGCCAGCGTGAGCGCGTCAGCATGTCCTGGGAGGCCGCCATCGCCTGCAGCCTAGCCGAGAAGGACGCTGAAAACTCGTTGACGTCGGTCGCCCGCGATGCCGTCTGACGCGCGATCGCCAGCACCCTGGTGATCGAATTCTTGATGCGATGCTTCATCTCCTGCAGCATCAGGTCTTTTTCGACCAGGCTCTTTTCCGTCGTTTCGTGCAATCGCGACGCTGCCTCATAGGCCCGCTCCTGATAGCGCGCCACAAGCGCGATTGCGCCCGCCAACAGCAGGCCGAACAGCCCCAGCATCACCGGAATGGCGCGCGACGACGGCTGCGAGAAGGCGCTTGTCGGCCGGAACAGGACAGTCCATGGCTGTCCGGCGACGATGATCTTTCGCGTGACCAGCAGCCTGTTCCCGAAAGTGGAAGCCGGCGGCGTCTCCGACCGGAACAACAGATTGTCGCCGTTCACGGCACCATCGCCATCATAGATTTCGGTGTTGACCGGCAAAAGCGGCGACCGGCTGAGCGCGGTCTGGAACAGATCGCGAGCCCGAAAGGCCGCATAGAGAAAACCTGATGTCGAGGATCTCGAAGCATTGATGACGTCGGGAGCGGTTTCGACATTGAGCCGCACGAAAACGAAGAAGCCGGTGAACGTCTGCGCGGCGCCCGTGTCCTGGCCCAGCTGCACCAGCCCGCTGGCGTGCTGCTGGTCGTCGGACATCGCCTTTTCGATCGCCGCACGCCGCACCGGTTCGCTGAACATGTCGTAGCCGATGCCGGCCTGATTGGATGGATCCAGCGGTTCGAACAGCACGATAGGGGTGCGCCAGGGTTGCGTGGTATCCGGGTAGATTGGATGACTGACGCCATAATCGTGCAGCATGTCGCGTTCGACCGTCGCCTCGTCGCCCGTCTTTGCCAGCCTGAGAAAGCCGATGCCGCGCAAGCCGGCGAAATTCTTGTCGACATCGAGCGCGGTGAAGAACGCCTTGAACTCACTGCGAGAAATACCGCCATTGCGGGCGTCGAACAGGGCCTGCGTCGAGCGCAGCAGCGACAGATGCAGGTCGATGCGGCTCTCGATCCGGTTGAGCGCATCGTCGGCAGTCGCCTCGAACTTGATGCGCGCGGCTTCCTGCGTGGCGAAGTAGGCAAAACCTGCCATCACCATGCTGATCAGCGCGACGGCGATAAAGGCGATGATCGGGAAAAGCTTCTTCAACGGATCGTGCGGTCCCTGAGCAATGTCGGACCTTTATGCGCAAGTCGCCCTGCCAACACAATGCCAAGGCCAAGCCATCCCTACGGCTGGCATATCACGTGTCCGGCAACCGCGATCTGGCTTGATCTCAGGCCGCGATCTTCAGCGCGCCCGGTCCGGGAATGGCGCCTGGCGGGCATTTGCCCAGAATGATCATGCCCAGCACCTCGTCCTGGGTGACATCAGTGGTGCGGGCGGTGCCGACCACCTGGCCGTTCTTCATGACGCAGACCCGGTCGGCAAGCTCGAACACATCGTGGATGTCGTGGCTGATCAGGAAGATGCCGATGCCGTCGGACTTCAGCTGCTTGACCAGTTCGCCGACCTGCGCCGTTTCCTGCGGACCAAGTGCGGCCGTCGGCTCGTCCATGATCAGGATGCGGGCGTTGAACAGGATCGCACGCGCGATCGCCACCGATTGCCGCTGGCCGCCCGACAGCTTGATCACCGGCTCCTTGAAACGCTGGAACCGGGGATTGAGCCGACCCATCACCTTGCGCGCCTCGGCCTCCATGGCAACGTCGTCGAGCGTGCCCCAGGCGGTCATCAACTCGCGGCCGAGGAACAGATTGGCGGCGGCGTCGACATTGTCGGCCAACGCCAGCGTCTGGTAGATCGTCTCGATGCCGTATTTCTTGGCGTCGCGCGGGTTGGAGATCGATGCCTCCTCGCCGTTGACGAAGATCTGGCCCGAATCGCGCTTGTAGGCGCCGGACAGGATCTTGATCAATGTCGACTTGCCGGCGCCATTATGGCCAAGCAGCGCCACGACCTCGCCGGGGAAAAGATCGATCGAGGCGTCGTCGACGGCGCGGATGCCGCCAAACGCGATCGAGATGTTCCTCATGTCGATCAGCGCGGTGGCTGCAGGAGCAGTCTTGTCAGTCATGGCATGCCCTCCTAGACGCGCTTGCGATAGACGGTGTCGAGCCACACGGCGATCACCAGTACGGCGCCGACGACGATGCTCTGCAGCGGCGAGTCGACACCAAGCAGCACCATGCCGGACTGCAGCGACTGCATCAGCAGGGCGCCGAGCATGGCGCCGATGATCGTTCCCGACCCGCCGGCTAGCGATGTGCCACCGATCACGGCGGCTGCAATGACGAGCAGCTCGTCGAGCGTTCCAAGCACGTTGGTGGCCGAATTCTGCCGGGCCGAGGAGATCGCCGCGGCAATCGTGGCCAGCACGCCCATGATCATGAACACCTTCATGGTGATCCAGCGCGTGTTGATGCCGGCGAGATTGGCCGCCTCGGGATTGCCGCCGATGGCGAAGACATAGCGGCCGAAACGGGTGCGGTTGGTGATGAAGGTCATGACCAGCCCGACGGCGACCGCCATCAGCACCGGTATGGCGATACCGTGGGCGATGAACAGGCCGCCTTCGGGAACGGTGATGTTGTTGGCGGCCGCATATCTGTTCACGATGCCGATCGGCCAGGGGTAGGAGTTGGCGAGCCAGACCGCACCCATGATGGCGCCGCAGGTGACGACACCGAGCAGCGCCTCGGCCCAGATCGGACGTAGCGGAAAACGGAAACGCTTGCGCTGCACCCGCCCGTTGAACAGCCCAAACACCACGGCGAGGCAGGCGACGATCCCGACAACCCAGCTCCAGGTTGCGCCGATCGATCCCGCCGGCCCGCCGCCCATCAGCTGAAAGGTGGCGTTAAGCGGCGCCACGGTCTGGCCTGATGTGACCCACCAGGCAGCACCGCGCCAGACCAGCAGGCCGCCCAGCGTCACGATAAAGGCGGGCACTTCGAGATAGGCGATGACGAAGCCTTGAAAGGCGCCGATCAACAGGCCGAGCGCCAGGCCGATGACCAGCGCCAGGACCCAGATCCATGGATTGCCGAGTTCGAGCCCGACAAAACGCACCAGGAAATGCACCTGGGCAAATCCCATCACCATGCCGATCAGGCCCTCGGCGGAACCGACCGACAGGTCGATGTTGCGCATGACGATGACCAGCACCATGCCGCAGGCCATGATGGCGACCGCGGATGTCTGCACCGACAGGTTCCACAGATTGCGCGGCGTGAGAAAGGTGCGGCTGTCGAAATCGAGCGGGTTGACGCCGAGGCGCAGGCTGGAAATGACATGCAGCCCAATCCAGATGACCAGCAGCGCGCCGATCATGCCGAGCATCCGGGTGTCGATCTCGGTCGCCTTCAGGAACCGGGCGACGGCGCCGAGTTCCGACGCGCGCGCCGTATCGGCCTGCGGGTTGGACGTCGTGTCGGTCATGATTTCCTCCCACCGGCTGGCCGTCTGACGCGCATGCCGGAGCCCAGCCTAGAAGCTATCCGCATGATGCGGAAACACAATTCTTTGAGAAAACGCCGCGGCTTTTGGGCCGCGGCGTTCAGATATTTCGAAGTGGTCCGGATCAGTTACAGGCCGCGACGGTGCCGGCAGCGACACCCGCGCAGACTTCGTCCTTCTTGATCCAGCCAGCATCGATGACGACGTTGAGATTGTCCTTGGTGATGGCAACCGGAGTCAGGAACAGCGACTTGACGGTGTTGCCGCCCGGCGTCGTGAAGTCCTTGGCGCCGGCGATGTCGCTCGTCTTCTTGCCGTCGGCCAGTTGCGAGGCGATCTCGGCGGCATTCTTGCCGAGCTCGCGCGCGTCCTTCCACACCGACACGGTTTGCGTGCCCAGGGCGATGCGGTTCAGCGCGGCGTGGTCGCCGTCCTGCCCCGAGACCGGCACGGTGCCGGCCAAGCCTTGAGCCGTCAGCGCCGCGACGACGCCACCGGCAGTGCCGTCATTGGCCGCGACCACCGCGTCGACCTTGTTGTCGTTGGCGGTCAGGAACTGTTCCATGTTCTTCTGGGCGTTGGCGGGCAGCCAGCCATCCGTGTAGGCTTCGCCGACATTCTTGATCTTGCCGCTGTCGATGGCTTCCTTGAGCACTTCCATCGAGCCCGAGAACAGGAAGTCGGCATTGGGATCGGCACCGGAGCCCTTGATGAAGACGTAGTTGCCTTCCGGCTTGACCTTGAACACTTCGCGGGCCTGCATACGGCCGACTTCCTTGTTGTCGAAGGTCAGATAGAAAACGTCCTTGTTCTCGATCAACCGGTCATAGCCGACGACCGGAATGCCTTCGTCCAGCGCCTTCTGCACGGCCGGGCCGATGGCCGAAGCATCCTGCGCCAGGATGATCAGGGAATTGGCGCCCTGCGAGATCAGGCTTTCGACGTCGGTAAGCTGCTTGCCGGGATTGGACTGCGCATCGGCGGAGATGTACTTGTCGCCGGCGGCCTCGATCGCCGTCTTCATGGCGGCCTCGTCGGTCTTCCAGCGTTCCTCCTGGAAGTTGGACCACGAAACGCCGACGACTTTGTCCTTCGCCTGCGCGACAGACGCGAGCGTCAGCGACATGGCGGCACCCGCCAGGATGGCGGCTGTGAATCTTTTCATATTATCCTCCCTGCGCCGCGTATGGCGCGACCAAACTGGCCCGAAGGCCGCACAGAGGCCCTATTTTTTCGAGCCTCGAAAAAATACTGGGCCAACGCCCGAACGCTGTCAACATCGATTCTGATGGATTTTGATGTCGTTTCGAATTTTTTTCGGGCCTCGGAATAAATAAATGACACGGCGCGCGGCTTCTGCCAGTATTTGACCGCGTCACCGACAGCGTTCCAGGGCAGGAAGAACCGCGGCGACCGGGAGGATATGAAAGAGCATGTCGGTCGGAATCCGCCACGACGATTTGCGCCGCCGCAACCGCGCGATGGTGATCGCGGCGGTGCGCCGCGCCGGACAGCCGTCGCGCACCGAGATCGCCGCAACCACAAGCCTCAGCCATTCGACGATCTCGGCGATCTCATCCGACCTGATCGTCGAAGGCATCCTGACCGAAAGCAAGCCGAGCGAGGCCGGCTCGCTCAAACGCGGCCGTCCGCAGGTCGGCCTCAGCCTCAATCCGGAAGCGGCCGCGGTAATGACCGTGGTGCTGTCGCTGAACTTCCTCTCGGTCGCCGTCATCGACTATGCCGGCCAGGTAATATCCGAGGAACAGCGTCGGCTCGACACGCTGACGATGTCGCGCGACTCGCTGATCGGTGAGTGCACGGCAATCGTGCGGCGCCGCCTGGAAGATCCCGACCTGGACGTGCGCAGCATCGCCCGCATCGCGCTGGCCGTCCAGGGCATCACCGACACCCGTGCCCGCTCCATGCTGTGGTCGCCGATCACGCCGCACACCGACATCGCCTTCGCCGACATATTCGAAGAGGAGTTCGGCATCCCCGCCATTATGGAGAACGACTGCAACATGATGGCGGTGGCGCTGCGCTGGCGCGACCCCGATCGTTACCGCGACGATTTCATCGCCATCCTCCTGTCGCACGGCATCGGCATGGGGCTGGTGCTGAAGGGCGAATTGTTCACCGGCACCCATTCCTCGGGCGGCGAATTCGGCCACATGATTCATCGGCCGAACGGGGCGCTGTGTCGCTGCGGACGGCGCGGCTGCGTCGAAGCCTATGCCGGCAATTATGCCATCTGGCGCAACGCGCGGCAGATGGGCGAGGATGCAGAACCCGTCGCCGATGTCAGCGATGCCGACATGCGCGCCCTGGCTGCCGCCGCCCGCGAAAGGGACGGACCCGAACGGGAAGCCTATCGCAAGGCCGGCGAAGTGCTCGGCTACGGCCTCGGCAGCCTGTTCGCGCTGATCGATCCGGCCCCCGTCGCCATGGTCGGCGTCAGCGCCGCCGCCTTCGACCTGATCGAGCCGGCATTGCGGCAAGCGATTGCCCAGACCGCCGGCGGCCAGCATTCCAAGTCGATTTCCTTCGACACCGAGCCGAACGAACTGCCGCTGATCCGCGAAGGCTGCGCCATGCGGGCGCTGATCTTCGTCGATCAGGAGATTTTTGCGCCGGGCGTGCAGGCGAGATCCGGTTTCGGCGGCAAGAACGTGGCGTGAGTTCAAACGAGGGAGTTCAGTCCTCGCGAATGGCGTAACCCGCCCCACGGATGGTGCGGATGACATCGGGCATGCGGCCGTTGTTGACCGCCTTGCGCAGCCGGCCGACATGCACATCGACCGTGCGTTCGTCGATGTAGATCGTCTCGCCCCAGACATTGTCGAGCAGTTGGCTGCGCGAGAACACGCGGCCTGGATGGCGCATCATGAATTCAAGCAGGCGGAATTCCGTCGGCCCGAGCCGGATCTCGCTCTTCTTGCGATAGACACGGTGCGACTCGCGATCGAGCACGATATCGCCGACCTTGAGCACGCTGGACAGCACTTCCGGCTTGGCCCGGCGCAGCAGCGCCTTGACCCTGGCCATGAACTCCGGCGTCGAGAAAGGCTTGACCAGATAGTCGTCGGCACCGGTCGAGAGGCCGCGCACGCGGTCGCTTTCCTCGCCTCGCGCGGTCAGCATGATGATCGGCAGCCGCTCGGTCTCGGGACGCATCCTTAGCCGGCGGCAGAGTTCGATACCGGAAACCGCAGGCACCATCCAGTCGAGCACCAGAAGGTCTGGAACGTTCTCCTGCAGCCGGATTTCGGCCTCGTCGCCGCGCGTCACCACCTCGACCTGGTAACCTTCGGATTCGAGATTGTAGCGGAGCAGCACGCCTAGCGGCTCCTCATCCTCCACCACCATGATGCGTGGCGCGATCATCGGCTGGTCACCCCTGTCATGCCGCTGGCGCGGACATTGCCGTCTCGTCCTGCTTCGGACGATTGGCTGGCAACTGCGTGCCGGTCAAAACATAATAGGCATTTTCGGCGATGTTGGTCACGTGGTCGCCGATCCGCTCGAGGTTCTTGGCGCAAAACAACAGGTGCGTGCACGCCGTGATGTTGCGCGGATCTTCCATCATGTAGGTCAGCAGTTCGCGGAACACCGATGTGTATTTGACGTCGATGCGTTCATCATTGTTTCTGAGCGTGGCAAGCGCTGCCGCGTCAGCGGCGGCATACTCGTCGACGACCCCCTGCACCTGGATCAGCACCAGCTGCGCCATCGCGTCGATCGAATGCGAAAGGTCGTGCGGCGTGACGCTCAGCCCGACAGTGCCGACGCGCTTGGCGATGTTCTTGGCAAGGTCACCGATGCGCTCGAGGTCGCCGGCCATGCGGATCGAACCGACTACCGCGCGCAGATCGTTGGCCATTGGCTGGCGCTTGGCGATCAGCGTGATGGCACGATCGTCCAGCTCGCGCTGGCGTGCATCCATGATGGCGTCGTCGGAAACCACCCGCTGCGCCAGCGCATTGTCCGAATTGAGCAAAGCCCTGGTCGAGCCACCGACCATCGAGCGGGCGAGATCGCCCATGTCGCGGATCAGCTGGCTGATCTGCTCCAGATCCTCATCGAAAGATGCGACGGTATGTTCACCCATGATCTTCGTCCCTCATATGCCAGAGATCAGCCGAACCGGCCGGTGATGTAGTCCTGGGTGCGTTTGTCGTCGGGGGTGGTGAACATCTTGTCGGTGGCGCCCTCCTCGACCAGATAGCCAAGATGGAACATCGCGGTGCGCTGCGACACGCGCGCTGCCTGCTGCATCGAATGGGTGACGATGACGATCGTATAGTTCTGACGCAGTTCATCGATCAGTTCCTCGACACGAGCGGTGGCGATCGGGTCGAGCGCCGAACACGGTTCGTCCATCAGGATCACCTCGGGTGACACGGCGATGGCGCGTGCAATGCACAGGCGCTGCTGCTGGCCACCGGAAAGACCCGTGCCAGGTTCCTGCAAACGGTCCTTCACCTCGTTCCAGATTGCCGCCTTCTTCAGGCTGGACTCGACGATCTGATCCATGTCGGCCTTGCGCTTGGCCAATCCGTGGATGCGCGGCCCATAGGCGACGTTCTCGTAGATCGACTTGGGGAACGGATTGGGTTTCTGGAACACCATGCCGACGCGCGCCCTGAGTTCGACGACATCGATGTTCTTGTCGTAGATGTCCTCTTCGTCGAGCGTGATCTTGCCGGTTACCCGTGCTGAATCGATGGTGTCGTTCATGCGGTTGAGGCAGCGCAGGAAGGTGGACTTGCCGCAGCCGGAGGGGCCGATCAGCGCCGTCACCTGGTTCAGGCGGACGTCGAGATCGACGTCGAACAGCGCCTGCTTCTCGCCGTAGAACACGCCGACCTTGTCGCCGCGCATTTTGATCACTTCGTTCGACTTCATCTTGTCGCCCACTGCGTTTTCAAGGGACTGTTCGGTCATGATGTTCATACCAAAATGCCTTTTTTCTACCAGCGCCGCTCGAACCGACGCCGAAGCACGATCGCGGTGATGTTCATGGCCATGAGGAAGACGAGCAGGATGATGATGGCGCCGGACATGCGCTCGACGAAGGCGCGTTCGGCCTCGTTCGCCCACATATAGATCTGCACCGGCAGCGCGGTGGCCGGATCGAAAGGCGTCGTCGGTGGATCGGCGACGAAGGCGACCATGCCGATCAACAGCAGCGGCGCGGTTTCGCCGAGCGCGCGCGCAAGACCGATGATGGTGCCGGTGAGGATGCCGGGCGCGGCAAGCGGCAGGATGTGCTGGAACACCATCTGCATCTTGGAGGCGCCAAGGCCGAGAGCTGCCGAGCGGATCGACGGCGGCACCGCGGCAAGCGCGGCGCGCGTCGCGATGATGATCGTCGGCAGCGTCATCAGCGTCAGCACCAGGCCACCGACGAAAGCGGCGGAGCGCGGCATGCCCAGGAAATTGATAAACACCGCGAGGCCGAGCAAGCCGAAGACGATTGACGGCACTGCGGCCAGATTGTTGATGTTGACCTCGATAAGGTCGGTGAAACGGTTCTTCTTGGCGAATTCCTCCAGATAGATGGAGGCGGCGACGCCGATCGGCAGCGCGAGCAGCAGCACGATCACCATCATATAAAACGAGCCGATGATCGCCACGCCCATGCCCGAGGTTTCCGGGCGGCTGGAGGCGCCGTAGGTGAACAGGCCGCTGTTGAAGTGCTCGGCCATCGCGCCCTCGGCCTTGAGCTTGTTCATCCAGGTGATCTGCTGGTCCGAGACCTTGCGTCGCGCTTCCTCGACACTGAGGTCGATCTGGCCCTTGAAAGCGGAGTCGAGATTGGCGGCGGCGAGGATGTTGACGTCGCGTGTCGTGCCGATCACCGAGGGATCGGCGGCAACGATGTCGCGCAACTGGACGCGGGCGCCTTCCGAAAGGAAGCCCTTGAGCTTCTGGATCATCGGCTTGTCATCAGGAGAGATGCCGAGCTTGGCCACCAGCGCGTTTTCCGCGAGCTTGGGATAATTCGCCTTGATCAGAACGCTCGGATCGGTTGCGCGCTTGCCGGAAGGATCGATCACCTTCTCGTCGAACGTGATCGGCAGTGACACCGTCGTCTGCCAGAAGGCGGTGTAGCCTTTCGAGACGATGGTGATCAGCATGATTGCCAGGAACGCCAGGCCTACGGAAATCGCCACGACGCCATAGATGCGGAAACGGCGTTCGGCGGCGTAACGGGCCTTCAGGCCGATGTCGCGGCGCGGATGGGCCGCCGGCCTGACCATCGTATCCATGGGAATGTCGGTCATTCGTACTGCTCCCGATATTTGCGCACGATGTAGAGCGCGACGATGTTCATCACCAGCGTCAGCGTGAACAGCGTCAGCCCGAGCGCGAAGGCGACCAGCGTCTGCGGCGAATTGAACTCAAGGTCGCCGGTGAGCTGGTTGACGATCTTGACGGTGATGGTCGTCATCGCCTCGAACGGGTTGATGGTGAGGTTGGCGGCGACGCCCGCCGCCAGCACGACAATCATCGTTTCGCCGATGGCGCGCGAGGCAGTCAGCAGGATGGCGCCGACGATGCCGGGCAGTGCCGCCGGCAGGATCACCCGCTTGATCGTCTCGGAGCGGGTCGCGCCGAGGCCGAGCGACCCGTCGCGCATGGCGCGCGGCACCGCGGTTATGATGTCGTCTGAGAGAGAGGAGACGACCGGGATCAGCATGACGCCCATGACCAGGCCGGCGGTGAAGATGCTCTGGCCCTGGATGAACGGCGAGCCGCCGGTCAGCGCCGCTGACAGGTCGCGCAGGAACGGCCCAAGCGTGACGACGGCGAAGATGCCGTAGACGATGGTCGGTATGCCGGCCAGCAGTTCAAGCGCCGGCTTGACCACCGAGCGCACCCTGGGCGTTGCGTATTCGGCCATGTAGACAGCCGACATCAGCCCGACCGGCACCGCCACCAGCAGCGCGACGGCGGCGATATAGAGCGTGCCGGCAAGAAGCGGGATCAGGCCGAACTGGCCCTGGCTGCCGCCCGAACCGGCAGCGGCAAAACGCGGATCCCAGACCGTGCCGAAGAAGAAACTCATCGGCGAGACGCTCTCGAAGAAGGTGATCGTCTGGAACAGCATCGAAAGCACGATGCCGACGGTGGTCAGGATGGCGATGGTGGAGGCGGCAAGCAGCCCCCACAGCATCAACCGCTCGACATTGTTGCGCGCCCTGGCGCGCGGCTCGATCTGCCTGAGCGCATAGAAGGCACCGGCGATCGAGGAAGCGAGAATGACAATGGCACCGAACAGGCTGAGCCGGTCCTGGACCTTGTTCGCCTCGACGGCGATCGGGATCATGTAATCCTGTGTGTCGCTCGCCAGTGCCACGCCCTTGGCGGCGAGCAGCGGCTGCAACTCGGCAAAGCTGGCAGGCATTGCGGCCAGTGTGCCAGCATCGAGTTTGCGCAGGCCCCTGGCGAGGCTCTTTACCAGGCTGACATCCAGTGCCTCGCTGGCAACCTTGCTGTCGACGGTACGCTCGGGCAAGGCAGCGTGGATGTGCCGGTCAAGATAGACCGAAGAACCGACGGCCCAGACGGCAAGCAGCAAAAGAGCAGGCAGGACGGCGAGCAGGAAGGCCCACCAGCCGTGATAGTGGGCACGCGAATGCGGCTTGACCTTGCCATTGTCCTGGGCCGCGGCACGCTGCCGGCCGATGAAAAAGGCAACCAGGCCGACGGCAACGACGATGGCCAGTACGAGCAAGGACGACATGGACCCACCCCAAGGGAAATTCTAACGCAGCCGCCATTGCGGCCTGCGGTGAAACCGGGGCGCGGATTTGACCCGCACCCCGGTTCGGCAGCTTGATTACATCGACTTTCCGGCGGCGAAAGCGTCACGCTGGGCCTGACGCTCGGCATCCGGAGCAGCAACGAGGCCGTATTCGGCGAGCGGGCTTTCCGGGCCAACCATCTGGTCGTCGAGGAAGAACTCGACATATTCCTTGAGGCCGGGAACGACGCCCAGATGCGCCTTCTTGACGTAGAAGAACAGCGGGCGCGAGACGGGATACTTGCCGCTGGCAATCGTCTCGGTCGAAGGCACGATACCTTCCACGGTGGCGACCTTCAGCTTGTCGGCATTGTTCTCATAGAAGGCGAGGCCGAACACGCCGACGCCGGTCTTGTTGGAGTCGATGCGGGCGAGCGTCTCGGTATAGTCGCCATCGATGTCGACGGCCTTGCCGTCCTTGCGGATGGCAATGCAGGTTTTGCCGATTTCCTTGTCGTCGGCAACGCCGGCGGCCTTGAGAGCAGCCTTGTCACAGCCGGCATCGAGAAGCTTGGTCTCGAACACTTCGCGCGTGCCGTGCTTTTCGCCCGGAATGTAGGCGGCGATGTCCCAGTCGGGCAGCTTCGGATTGACCTGGCTCCACTTGGTGTTCGGATTGTCGACGAGCTTGCCGTCGACGACCAGCTTGGCCGCGAGCGCCTTGTAGATGTCGGCGGGAACCAGCGCCCAGTCCGGGCCCTTGATGTCGGTGGCGAAGACGATGCCGTCATAGCCGATCCGGACTTCCTGGACTTCCTTCACGCCGGCGGCGGCGCAGGACTTGAGTTCGTCCGCCTTGATCGGACGCGACGAGTTGGCGATGTCGATCGTGTCTTCGCCGACGCCCTTGCAGAATTCCTTGATGCCGGCGCCGCTGCCGCCGGATTCGACGACCGGGGTCTTGAAGTTGGTGAACGTTTCGCCGAACTGCTCGGCAACGATCTTGGCATAAGGTAACACGGTCGATGATCCGGCGACCTGGATCTGGTCGCGCGCGGCGGCGAAGCCGGACGACGCGGCGAGCGCAAGCGCAGCGGCCGACGCCGTATAGAGGAATTTCTTCATGTGGCCTGCTCCTGTTCGGAAGATGGTCTCTCGGCGCTCGTCAGTCGGCGCCCGCTGAGGCCAATAGCCTTCGATTATAACAGTCGCATGACAGTTTGATGTCACCCCGGTAACGCGTCATCGCGATGAGCAAAACGCCGCCTGGCCGGCACTGACCACGCAGCCCGGCTTTGTCCCCGGAATCAGAGACTTGCTCCGCTTGGGGCCGAGATTGGCCGGCGATTTGGGGTTAGCCGGCCTTTACGAAAAAAAGCCGGACGGGAGCGCGTTGCTCTCAGCCAGACGGTGTCATGGCCGGGCCATCGCCGAAAACAGGTCCGTTGGGGTAGGTTGACGCTGTCTCATGCCGGCGGTCGCTGCTCCCGCCCGTAACTGGAAAGGGAGGAATCGAACGCCGCCATTGTCTCGACTGGATACAACCTTTGATATGGTGCGATCGCACCATAGTCTTGGCCGCTGGCAGGGCGCGAATCTTCGCCGTATTTCCGGCACTCGGACAGGCAGGACCGGCCCTACCCGGCGTTGCGCTGAGCCTGCCGGCTGGCGCCGACCCAGCGCTCGACCTTCTCGAGCAGCGCCCGGGGACTGATCGGCTTGGGCAGATAGTCGTCCATGCCTGCCTCCAGGCAGCGCTCGCGGTCGCCCTTCAGCGCATGCGCGGTGACGCCGACGATCGGCACATGCGTGCCGGTTTCTTCCTCCAGCCGGCGAATGGCGGCGGTCGCTTCGAGACCGTTCATCTCCGGCATGGAGACATCCATCAGGATCATGCACGGGTTGAGCCGGCCGAAGGCATCGAGCGCCTTGCGGCCATTGCCGACGATCTCGAAACCATAACCGGTCTCGCCGAGAATCTGGGTGAACACCATCTGGTTTACCTCATTGTCCTCGGCCACCAGTATGTCCAGCCTGTCGCCACCAGCCGCCACCGGTGGCCGGGGACGAATCGAAGGCGGCTGCAGCAGCGCCCGCTGTTCGGACGGTGCCGAGGGCTGCGGCCGCGTCACATTGCTCGCAGCGACGTCGGCCGCGAGCGGCTGCGCGTCGCTGCCGCCAGTGTTGTGGCGATGCCGCTGGATGGTGGCGACCAGCGTTTCCAGCAGCACCGAAGAGCGCGCCGGCTTGATCAGCTGGGCATCGATGCCGAGATCGCGATAGCTGGTGTTGGCGAGCGACTGGTCGACCGAGGTCAGCATGATGATCGGCGTTCCGGCAAGGCCAGCGGTGTTGCGCACGATCCGCGCCATTTCGGCGCCGCTCATTTCAGGCATCTGGTAGTCGAGCACGACGCAATCGACCGGCACGCCATAGGCGGCTGCGGCGATCAGCACCTTGAGGCCTTCGGCGCCGCTTTCGGCCGCGCAGGAATCGAACGTCCATGATGTCATCTGCTCGGTCAGGATCGCCCTGTTGACGGCATTGTCGTCGACGATCAGGACGCGCGCGCCGGTCACGTCGATCGGCATGATGCGTTGTCCGTTCTGCTGTCCGGCCCTCGGCAGCGTCACCGAGAACCAGAACGTCGAACCCTTGCCTTCGGCGCTTTCGACCCCGATGTCGCCGCCCATCAGCTCGACGAGCCGCGAGGTGATGGCGAGGCCGAGGCCGGTCCCCTCGTGCCGCCGCGTCGATGAAGTGTCGACCTGGCTGAATTTCTCGAACACCAGTTTCAGTTTTTCCTCGGGGATACCGATGCCCGTATCGGTGACCGAAATGGTGAGCTTCGTTCCGGTTGGAACCCTCTCGCCGGTGACGTCGACCAGCACATGGCCCTCATCGGTGAATTTCACCGCATTGCCGAGCAGGTTGGTGACGATCTGCCTGATGCGGCCGACATCGCCGATGAATAGGCTCTCGAGCCGAGGCTCGACACGTACGATCAGCTCGAGGTCCTTCTCCTTGGCGCGCGTCGACACCAGCGTCGCCACGTCCTCGATCGCCTCGGCCAGATTGAAGGGCGCCGGATCGAGCACCAACTGACCGGCATCGATCTTGGAGAAATCCAGTATGTCGTTGATGATGGTGAGCAGCGCATTGCCCGACTTCACGATGATGTCGGTAAACGTCTTCTGCTTCGGGTCGAGGTCCGATTTGGCCAGCAGTTCGGCCATGCCGAGCACGCCGTTCATCGGCGTGCGTATCTCATGGCTCATATTGGCGAGGAATTCCGACTTGGCGCGGTCGGCGAGCACGGCGCGCTGACGCGCCTCGCGCAGTTCGGCCTCCCGCATCTTCAGCTCGGTGATGTCGGTGGTCGAGCCGATCAGGTAGAGCGAACCGTCGGAGGCGATCATCGCGCCCTTGCGGGCGAATTGATGCCTGACGCTGCCGTCGGCCAGCGTCACCGTCTCTTCGACCTCCTGAGTTTCGCCGGTGCGCAGCACGGCGAGGTCGCCATTGACGAAGGCCTCGCCATCCGGCCCGAAAATCTCGATGTCGGTCTTGCCGATGGCCTCTTCCTTGCTGAAGCCCGTCAGATCGCACCAACCCTTGTTGACATAGAACTGCCTGAGATCGGAGCGCTTGGCGTAGATCGATACCGGTACATTGTCGATCAGGCTGCGGAACACCTCGTTCTCGCGCATGCTTTCTTCCAGCGCACGCTCGCGTGCCTTGACGTCGGTGATGTCGGTGCTCGAACCGACCAGATGCACCGACCCGTCCAGCGCCACCAGGCGGCTCTTGCGGGTCATCAACTGCCGAACCGTGCCGTCGCGATGGGTGACGGGTTCCTCGACCTCCTTGACGACGCCCGTCACGGCGACTTGCGTGTCGTCATGGCTGTAGCCATCCGCGTCCTGCGCGCCGAACAACTGCCGGTCGGTGCGGCCGATGACATCCTCCTTGGCCAAGCCGGTGATCGCGCACCAGGCCTTGTTGACGAATTCGATGCTCAGGTCCTGCGCCTTGATGAAGGCGGCCACCGGCAACTCGTCCATCACATGCCGGAACAGGTCGATCTGGCGCATGGAATCGCGCAATGCCGCCTCGCGGCTCTTGATCTCGGAGATGTCGACGCGAACGCCGATGAAGGTGCCGTCGTCGGTCCGCATGTCGTAGACCTGATACCAGCGGCCATCGGGATTGTGACGCTCGTAGGAGGAACTGGGCAAGCGGTAGCGGGCGAGGATCGCGTCCAGCCAGCGGTCATGATCGCTGTCGTAGAGCTGGTCGATTTGCGGATCGCCGCTGCTGCGGAAATAGCCGTTCGCATGACCCAGCACGAGTGCTTCGCGGAATGTACAGCCGGGCTGCCACGCCGGCTTCAAGGCCGGCAGCGTATCCTGGATCTTGCGGTTGGCGAAAACGAACCTGTCGTCGCGATCGTAGATGATCACGGCGGCCGGCAAGGATTCCAGCACGCTGGCGAGATGCTTGCGTGCGTCCTGCGCCTCCGTCTCGCGGCGCTTCATGTCGGAAATGTCGAACAGGAAGCCGGCAACGTAGTTGCGGCCGCTGGCCATGCCGACGCGGCTCTTCCGGACGATGCGCGAGCGGCTGGCGCCGTCGACCTCGAAATTCTCTTCCACTTCGTACGGCCGCCCGGTGGCAAGGACGTCACGTTCGCTCTGCTCGAAAAGCGCGACAGCGTTCGTTGGGAGGAAATCGCCGCCGGGCTTGCCGAGCATGGCTTGCGGCGTCTGGCCAAACAGAGCGGCGAACGCCTCGTTGACGAAGACGAAACGCAGATGGTCGTCCTTGACGAAGATCGGATCCTTGACGGCGTTGATCACCGCTTCCGCCAGCCGCGCTTTCTCCAGCGCGTCGGCAAGTTCGGCCTCCCGGTCCTTCATGTCGGTGACGTCGACATAGGAGATCAGCCGCTTCCCGCCGGCCAGCGGCGCCATCGACGATATCAGCGTGCGGCCGTCATTGCGTGGGAACTGCCGCGATCCGGCGATACCGGCCCTGATTTCCGCCTCGCGCTCAGCGATATGCCGCTGCCATGACGCGTCGTCGGCACCGAACGGATCGATGTCGCGGCTGGCGTCCATCAGATCGCGGAAGCTGCAGCCGATCTCGGCGCGCCGGGCGTCGATCTGCCAGAAATCATAGAAAGCACGGTTGATGATCTCGGCGCGCATATCGGCGTCGAGCACGAGGACACCGATCGGCATCTGGTCGACCATTGTGCGGAGACTGGCGAAGGTCTCGGCATTCCTGGCATTGGCGCTTTTGATCTCCGCATCGCGCTGCTTGATCTCGGTGACCTCATAGTAGGTCAGCAGCCGCCTGCCCCCGGACAACGCCGTTACCGAAAACATCATCGTCCTGCCGTTGGCATGGACAAATTCGCGCGGCGCGACGGATCCGGCGCGAATCTCGTCGAGGCGAGTAGCGAGGTAGCGCTGCCATTGCTGTTCGTCGATGTCGCCATAGATGCCACTGCTGCGGTTGAGCTCCATCAACAGGCTGAACGGAGCGCCGACGGCAACAGCGCCGTCCGGAATCCTCGAGAGGTCGCGATAGGCCTTGTTGACGATCAGCGTGTCGAGCCTGGCATCGAGAAGCACGACGCCCATATGCATGGCGTCCATCGTCCGCTCGAGGTCGGCCAGATGCTGGTCGGGCTCGCCGTCACCCGATGGTTCCCGCCCCAGATTTTTGAAGGCGCCGGCCAGAGCCGTGACGTTGCGGCCGATGCCGCGATAGCCGGCAAATCTTCCTTCGTCGTCGAACTTTGGAAAGCCTGACGTCAAAACCCAGCGACAGTCGGCGCTGCCAGCCTTGAGCTCGTAGACGAAGTCGCGAAAAGGCCGGTGCGCCTGCAGATCCTCCAGATGCGCCGCGCCACTGCGATCGCCGTTCAGGACCTGGTTGAGGAAGTCGAAGCGGAACCGGCCAAGCACGTTTGCCGGATCGATGCCGGTGGCGGCCTGGTAATTTTGCGAAAGCCAGGAGAAGCGCAGTTCGGCGTCCGTTTCCCAGACCCAGTCCGAACCGGCTTCGACGAGTCGGCGAAGCGCATCGTTCGAATCCATGCAAGAGGCGGACGATGAGGCATCGTCGCCATGCACTGTGGATCTGCGAGGCCCGCGCTTGCCGCGCGCGCCGATTGTTTCGTCCGCTTCCGCCATGCCGTCCCCACCCCGAAAACCAAGGCCGAACCCTCCTCCGCGGTTCGTCGGCGGAATCTGCCCGAGAAGCATTAAGGATCCGCTAACCTTAACGGTCGGTTGGACAGGATTGCGCGGCGCGGTCTGCTTCATTCCGCCCGGTTGTCGGCGGGGTCGAACCCGCTATATAAGCAACGGCAGGGGTATTGCTGATGCTTGGACGGATTGTGCCTTTTTTCATGGGGCTGGCGCTGCTTTTCGGCGGCGGTTGCTCGCGCAGTTATGACGGCACGGTCGTCATCCCGAGACCGCTTGATGTCCGGCGATTCTGGGATCGGCCGCCACCGAATGTCGACTATGGGCAATCCGAGGTCGAGAACGGCGCTTTTCCTGTGGCGCCGCAGCCGGACCGGCGTTTTTCCGAGCGCAAGGTCAGCCATGCCGCACCGAGACGGCACCAGACGAGGTTGCCTGCGTCCGCTTCCCTATCGGCGCCAGCGAAACCGCTGACCTGCAGGAACGTCAGCGAGCCTGGCAAGAGAGCTCGCATGGTCTGCGATTAGATCGGAGCGGGTCCCCAAAAGCGGGACCCGGTTTTCGGATGGGATGCGATCAAGACGCGATCCGCTGATAGCTTCGGTGACCCGGCCTCACAGTGAAGCAGCGCCCTTTTTCGGCTCCTTCGCACCGAGCTTGTCGAGTGCGAGACGAACCTGACGCAGATCTTCCTGCCAGCCGTCATCGTCGTCCATCGGACCCTCCGAGGCAGCCCGCTGCAGCCCACGCGCCTCGGATTCGATCTCGCGCAGTTCGGCGATTTTCTGTTCGGTGGTCAGCGAGTCATCTTCGACGATCTCCAGCACCCGCATTTCCCGGAACGTAGCCACGGCGTTTCTCCCGGCTGATGTCGATCACAACGCCGTGAGCGCCTCTCTGTTCCAGCCGGATCAGGCAACCGCATGCAGCAGGCACGCCGCAGCCGGTGATCGCCAATTGGGGAAGCCGGCGATCATTCGGCCGGGAAAAACGCCGGGCCGACCACGCGCACCGACCGCTTGCCGGCCTCGATCGAAAGGTGCTGGGCGGCACCTGGCGCTTCGGCATCGATTCCAGGGACGGCCGCAACCGTGCCGAGATCCGGCTTCGCCGTCGGCAGCGGAATAATGGCATTGCGCATGTTGGCGGGCGTCACAGTCCTGGCTCGCAGTTCGGTGACCCGCTGGTAGTATCGCTTGACGTCGCATGCCTTGAAATTCGCATCATCGCGATATCTGAAGGCTGCCGGCAGTTCGGTATAAGGCTTGCGCGTGTCGAGCGCGACCATCTGGTCGGTTTCGAGGCTGGCATCGCTCAACGTGTAGAGGTCGACGCTGGGGTCATCGCAGATGTAACGGCATTGATCGGCCGTCTCCTTCAGATCGCTGCTGGCGGCGAATTGCGACTTTGGCGCCGGGAAGAAATACCCGTCCGACAGACGCACGCAAAACAGCATCGCATTGCCGCCGAACGTGGTGCTCGCCGATTGGGTGCCGGGCGCGGCGCGCGCAGACCGTTGCTTTGCCGAAGGCGCGCAGCCGAGCGCCACGAGGCGCGCTTGCAGACCCGCCGTGTCGCGGCCTGAATTCCCGGCGGCAGCGATCCGGCGCTGCACATCCGAGCGGCTCCTGGCGAGATCGGCGCAAGCGTTGAAGAGACCACCAAGCGAACTTTTCGCCGTGCACTGGCGCTGTCTCTCGATAGTCTGGATGGCTGCAAGTTGCCGGCGCAGTTGAGCAAGCTCCGGGTTCGCCCCGTTGCTGCGGCCACCCGAAAGCAACTGGCTTCTGATCGCGCCGCAGCTGTCCGCGTAGGACGAAAGCGTCCCGAACAAAACCGCCGCCAGCGAAATCAATGCGAGCATCATGGAAGGCCAGAAACGGATCATCGGGACAACTCGGTCCTTTTTGCGGAGAACCCGGAATTACAGTCCATAAATTACACAAGCTTCAGCTATATGAGTAAACTCTAATTATCTCAAGAACTTCAGCCCGAGTAAGCTTTTGTCTATTGTATTATGTCATCTCGTGTAAATTCGATATTACATTTTTATTTCAAGATTGAGACGAACCTCGAAGGAAAGCGCAAGCCCGACCCTCGCCGCGGACCTGCAACGAAACGGACCGCCATTATCGCCAGGCGTTCGAAACCTTTGCCCGGTCTTCCGCGTTGAAGGACCAAAGGGAGAACGCAGATGTCGATCCACTTCACCGTCTCGGACCTGACAAGAAACCTGTTTCACTCGCTGGGGCTGGATCAGCGCGCGCCAAGGCCTCTCAATCCCGAACAAAGCCTGTTGCTGGAATGCTATCTGGCCGGTCAGGTTCCGGAATCGGCCTGGAACGACTACGTCTTCGAAACGCCCGATCTTGCCCGGCATGCCGCGGCAAGGCGCAGTCACCATTGAGCCGGCGGCGGGTGCCTACTTGGGAGAGGCGAATTGCAACGTGAACACGTTGCCGGCGATGCCTTGCGCCAGTTTCGCTGAGAAGGTCAGGGGCAGACAATTCTGCAAGGCGGTCGTTGCGGCGTCGACAAAGGACTTCTTCGCCTTGGCATCGCCTTCTACCTTGATGGCTGTCGGCCTCGGTGGGCCGATCAGCGTGCCGTCCCGCTTGAAGCTGAAGCTCAAGGTGACGCTGGCGGTTCCCGCTCCCGCCGGCGGTGTCCAGCAAGCCTGGATCGCGGCCCCAACATCGTCCATCGTGTTGAGTTCGGCTGCACTTGACGCATGAACAGCGCCCGCCAGCATCACGCCCGCAACCGCAATCCGTCTCGCAACGCTTTTCATCGCCAGCCCTCACGCCTGACCACGGTCCATCTGGGACGCTCAATGGATGGTAGGGCCAACGTCGGCAATGGCAATATCTCTCGGCAAACTTGACGCCGAAAAAGCGACACCTGACTGGGCTTGCGCGGTCTGATCGCTGCTCGATCGCGCCTGGCGATAAAGCAATGCCGGTTAAGTGTGAAACGGTTTTCCCGGAAAAGCGCATAACGCTTTTCCCTTGGGAATTGCATCGAACAAAGAGAGGGCGTGCGAAAAGCAAAAGGCCGGCATTGCGCCGACCTTTCCTATCGCTGCGACGTTCTGCGCCAGTACATCCGTGGTCGCGGGCCGAAAGCGAATTGCCTGCAGTAGACAGGGCTTTGGTTAACGAACCCTTAAGCTCAGGCCTTGGCCTGGGACTTCACATGGGCGATATAACCGCGCACGTCGCCGGCCGGCTCGCTATAGGCCTTGCCGAGCTTCTTCTCGATCGCCGCCACATAGTCCTTCGCCCATTTGGGCAAGGCATAGTCGATGACGGCCAGAAATTCGAGCGTCGCCGCCAGCCGGATATCGGCGATCGACGGATGCTTGCCGCCGATGAACGGCTTGCCGTCCCTGAAGAACGAGTGGAAGACCTCCAGCGGCTCGGCAATCGCCGCCATCGCCGCCTTCTGGGCTTCGGACTTCTTGTCGGGATGGGCGTCGCTGTGGCCGACCTCGCCGGCATAGTGCGGGAAGCCGAGCGCCGGATAGGTGGCGCGCGCCACATAGGGGTAGAGCGTGCCGATCAGGTAGAACATCGCACTGTCGACCATCGCCCGCTTGGCCGGCGCCTTCGGATAGAATTTCTCCAACCCGTGCTTGTTGGCGAGATACTGCATGATGGCGCAGCTTTCCCACAGCACGCCTCTGGGCAGGCCCTTGTCTTCGATCATCGGTGTCAAATGGGCGGGATTTCGCGCCATGAACTCCGGCGAACGGGTATGGCCCCAGGCATCGGTCTCGGCGTGGTCGAAACCCGCCGCGCGCGCAAACACCCGCACGGTCATGTTGTTGACGCTGGGCTTCAGCATGCTGAGCTTCAGCGCCGGCTTCTTGGCCGGCTTGGCCTTGGCCCTGGGCGCGGCTTTTGCCGTCGCCTTCACCGCAGGCTTGGCGGCCGCCTTGGCTTTTGGCGTTGCCGCAGCTTTCGCCGCCGGCTTGGCGGCAGCTTTGGCCGCGGATTTCCCGGCAGTCTTCGTCGCTGTCTTGGCCATCTTGTTCCTCCCTCTGGTCTGTTCAGTATGGGTTCTTCGGCGCCCGATCGTCCGACAGGGTGGCACGGGAACGCTCTACGAGCGTCTGGATCGCATCGGCGAGATGCACTTCGGCGATGTTGTAGTCGCCGCGCCCGACCCGCAGCCTGTGCGCTTCCATCAGCACATCCGCATGGGTGAAGCCCGCCGGCGGTTCGAAGCGGTAGGACGCCAACTCGATCAGCAAGCCGAGCGGATCCTCGAAATAGATCGAATCCATGAAACCGCGATCCTTGACGCCGCTGTGCTTGATGCCGCGCTCGTCAAGCCGGGAGACCGCCTGCAGGAAGGTGACGCGCGACACCGAAAAGGCGATGTGGTGAACACAGCCCGGATCGGTCGGCGTGCGCCGCTTCTCCGGCGTCCGGCTCTCGTCGGTGAAGATAGTGATCAGCCGGCCGTCGCCGGGATCGAAATAGAGGTGGCTTTCCCTCGGCTTGTCGAGATTGGGCTGTTCGAAGATGAACGGCATGCCGAGCACGCCTTCCCAGAAATCGATAGAGGTCTGGCGCCCGGCGCCGACCAGCGTGATGTGATGGACGCCCTGCGATTGCAGCTTCTGCATTGGCCTTCCTCCCCCATGGATCAACTGGCCTTACGGACAGCGCGGCGTTCTGCGCGCCGCTGGAGCCGTACCCCAGGATCCATGATGTGATGCTAATGCAAACAGCTCCGCGGCGCCAGAAGCGACGAACGCGGTGACGCAACGGATAAAGCCGACCGATGGAAAGTGCGCCGTCCGCACTTCCGATGCCAGGCATCGGAAGCACGTACGCGCTGCGCTTTGGAGGCTGAGATCGGCGAATCCGGCCGATAGCCGACCGAATTGATGTACCGACTTACGAGCCGCTGCTGTTGACCGTAGTGCCGACGGTCGTGAAGATCCCGTTGAGCGAATTGCCAACCGCCCCGGCGCCGGTGATGATCGCGAGCGCGATGAGAGCCGCGATCAAGCCATACTCGATCGCGGTCGCGCCAGACTCGTCCCAAGCGAAACGACAAGCTATTTTCTGCATTTCAACCTCCTACAGCTACTAAAGCGAAAACTAATATTCGCCGTGAGTTGCGGGGACGTTAAGGTTCTCGGTTTCGCGTCCGTTAACATTTGCCAGACGAATGAAATAAAGGCCGGGCTGGTTGGTGCCACTGGCATTTTTTAAGGCTGCGGCTACCTGTGCAGAGCGGGTTTCCCGAACGCCACAGTATCGAGGCTCCGCGACTTCAGAAACGAAATCGACGGCATCCTGCAAAGTTGTCGAAAAACTTGGTACGCCCAAGGGGAATCGAACCCCTGTTCCCGCCGTGAGAGGGCGGTGTCCTGACCGCTAGACGATGGGCGCGTTCAAGAACCGGCGATATAGGCTGAGCGCTGGGAAAAAGCAACTGGGGTTAGGCCGCTTTCCCCGGTCGAGGAAAAGCCGGCCGTCAGCCTATCGTTTCGGTTGGATCAGATCCCAGAGATTGCCATGCAGATCGGCGAAAACCGCCACCGTGCCGTAGGGCTCGAAGCGCGGTGCTTCGCGGAATTCGACGCCTTTCTCCAGCATCGCCGCGTGGTCGCGGGCAAAGTCGTCGGTTTCCAGGAACAGGAAGACACGCCCGCCGGTCTGATTGCCGATACTTTTGCTTTGCGCCTCGTCGGAAGCCTCGGCCAGCAGCAGCCTGGCGCCCTGCCCGTTGGCCGGCGCCACTGTGACCCAGCGCTTGCCGCCGCCGAGATCGACATTTTCGACGAGCAGGAAACCCAGCCTCTCGACATACCAGGCAATCGCCTCGTCATAATTGGCGACGACCAGGGCGACCGTGGCGACGCGACGATGTTCGGCGAACCCGCTCATCCCCGAGGCTTGCTCATGGGCCTGCTGCCGTTCATCGTTGCGGCTCGGTCACTTGTTGCGGATCGCAAAGCGGCCGATGAGGCGTCGCTCAGTGATGTCGTAGACGAAGATCGTCCGGCTGCCGTCGGCAAGCTCGGCGTCGATCGAGACACGGTTGCCGGACAGCGACTGGCTGACCACCTTGGCCCCGACCGGCAGCACGATGTCGCCGCTGACCGGTTCGCCGGCGGGTGTCTGGATATCCCCGGCCAGCGGCGGGTTCGCCGGCGGTGCATTGCGCGCTTTGTAGACAAGGGCGCCGATCACCACCATAAGGGCGAGGAACAGCAGGCCGAGATTGATCCCGACGAAGCGGACGAGTTTCCTGCGCACCTTTTCGACCTCGGGGTCGAGCGGCTTATCCTGGTCTTCTTCGGCGATCGGGCTGGCCATGGCAAACAGTTCCGGAACGGTTTTTCAATGAGCGCTCATAACGAAGAGGCCCCTGAATTGATAGAGGCGGTACCGACCGTGCTGGTGGCGGATGCGGACGCGGCCGGTCAGCGCCTCGACCAGTGGCTGGCGGCAAGGCTTGGTCCGGACATGTCACGCAGCCGCGTGCAGATGTTGATCAGGCAAGGCGCGGTCTCGGTCGACGGCAAGCTGATCGATGAGACCAAGCGCAAGATGGCGCCGGGCGAAAGCGTGTCGGTTACCATGCCGGAGCCGGAGCCGGCGGAGCCGCAGGGCGAGAACATCGCACTCGATGTGCTTTATGAGGACGACGAGCTGATTGTCATCAACAAGCCGGCCGGGCTTGTCGTGCACCCCGGAGCGGGCAACTGGACCGGTACGCTGGTCAACGCGCTGATCCATCATTGCGGCGACAGCCTTTCCGGAATTGGCGGCGTGCGGCGGCCAGGCATCGTCCACCGCCTCGACAAGGAGACCAGCGGCGTCATGGTGGTCGCCAAGACTGACCGCGCCCACAAGTCACTCTCCGAGGCTTTCGCCGATCACGGCCTCACCGGCGATCTCGAACGTGCCTATCTGGCGCTGGTCTGGGGCATACCGCAGAGGCCGACCGGAAGGGTCGACGCCCCGCTTGGCCGCGCCGCCGACCGCGTGCGCCGTGCCGTGGTGCCGGAAGGACGCGACGACGCCCGCCATGCGGTCACCCACTTCGCCGTGCAGGAGCGCTTCGGCGAGAGCCAACAGGAGTTTGCCACCGCCAGCATGGTCGAATGCCGGCTGGAGACCGGCCGCACCCACCAGATCCGTGTCCACATGGCGCATATCGGTCATCCGGTGATCGGCGACCCCGATTATGGCCAGGCCTTCCGCACCAAGGCCAACCGGCTGCCGGAACCGCTGAAAAGCCAGGTCAAGGCATTTCCCCGGCAAGCTTTGCATGCCTGGCTCCTTGCATTTCGCCACCCCACTACCCATTTAACGATGAGGTTCGAGGCGCCGTTACCGAGGGACATGGAGGAACTCGTCGGCGGCTTCCGCAAACTCTGAACCCGTCACCGACAAGCCATCAAAAAACCTGACTGACATTGTTCACTTCACCGTGACACACTGTTTCGTGTTGAACAAATGCCTGTCTTTTCTGGTTTTGTTCCTGTATAAGATCCGATGTCGCGGGCGAGCCTTTTGGTGCTCGCGTCACATGCCCGCCGCGTTTCGGGGGCATCACTCCAATAGAGAGGGGGCGCTATCATGGCCCAGTCACTACCCAGTATCGTTTCCGGCGAAGGCGGCCTCAGCCGCTACCTGGAAGAAATCCGCCGCTTTCCCATGCTGCAGCCGCAGGAAGAGTACATGCTCGCCAAGCGTTATGCCGAGCATGAAGACACCTCCGCTGCGCACAAGCTCGTCACCAGCCACCTCAGGCTCGTCGCCAAGATCGCCATGGGCTATCGCGGCTATGGCCTGCCGATCGGCGAAGTGATCTCGGAAGGCAATGTCGGCCTGATGCAGGCCGTCAAGAAATTCGAACCCGAGCGCGGCTTCCGCCTCGCGACCTATGCCATGTGGTGGATCAAGGCCTCGATCCAGGAGTACATCCTGCGCTCGTGGAGCCTGGTCAAGATGGGCACGACCGCCAACCAGAAGCGCCTGTTCTTCAACCTGCGCAAGGTGAAGGGCAAGATCCAGGCGCTCGACGACGGCGACTTGAAGCCCGACCAGATCGCCGAGATCGCCACCAGGCTGAACGTTTCCGAAGCCGAAGTGGTGTCGATGAACCGCCGCCTGTCGGGCGATGCCTCGCTCAATGCCCCGATCCGGGCGAGCGAAGGTGAGTCCGGCGAGTGGCAGGACTGGCTGGTCGACGACCACGAAAGCCAGGAAGAGATGCTGATCGAGCAGGACGAGCTGGAAAACCGGCGCGGCATGCTGTCGGGCGCTCTTGCCGTGCTCAACGAGCGCGAGCGGCGCATCTTCGAGGCCCGTCGCCTCGCCGAGGAGCCGCTGACGCTGGAAGAGCTTTCGTCCGAATTCGACATCAGCCGCGAGCGCGTGCGCCAGATCGAGGTGCGCGCCTTCGAGAAGGTACAGGATGCGGTCAAGGCCGCCGCCAAGCGCCAGACCCAGGCGCTGCGCACCATTGAGGCGCAGCCCGCAGCTTAAGCCGGCTAAAGGCCACAAGATCTAAAGGCGGCGCCAGGAAACTGGCGCCGCTTTTTTTCTTATGTGGTTGGCGAAAGCGGAGACGACATCCGATCTCCCCCGCAAGGGGGGAGATTGCAGCTTCGCCGGCAGCGATCTCTCAAAGCCCATCCAGCGGAAACTTTAGATACCGCCGGCCATTCGCCTCGGGTTCGGGCAGCCTCCCGCCATTCATGTTGACCTGCAGCGCATGCAGGATCAGCCTCGGCATCGGCAGCGTCCTGTCGCGCGCTTCGCGCAGGGCGACGAACTCGGCCTCGCTGCGGACGGCGGCAAGATGGGTGTTGGTCGCCTTCTGTATGGCGACCGTGCTTTCCCACAAGGGTTCGCGGCCGCCGGCCTGATAGTCATGACCGACGAACAGCCGCGTCTCGTCCGGCAACGCCAGTATGTCCTGGATCGAGCGCCAGAGCCGCGCGGCACTGCCGCCGGGAAAGTCCGTCCTCGCTGTGCCGCTGTCGGGCATGAACAGCGTGTCGTGGACGAAGGCGGCATCGCCGATCACATAGGTGATCGACGCCAGCGTATGGCCGGGCGAGAACAGCACCTTGACCGGAAGCGTGCCGACCGTGAAGGTTTCGCCTTCACCAAACAGCCTGTCCCACTGCGAACCGTCGGCGGGAAAATCCGGCCAGTTGTAGATCGCCTTCCACAAATTCTGGACGTCGACGACCCTGTCGCCGATCGCTGTCGGCGCTCCGGTCTTCTCCCTCAGATAGTGCGCCGCCGAGAAATGATCGGCGTGCGGATGGGTGTCGAGGATCCATTCGACGCTCAGCCCCTGCTCGCTGACGAAGTCGAGCAGGATATCGGCATTCGTCGTTGCCGTAGCACCGGATTTCTCGTCGAAATCGAGAATCGGATCGATGATGGCGCAGCGTTTCGTCGCCTGGTCGGCGACGACATACTGGATGGCCCCGGTCGGCTTGTCGTAGAAGCCGCTGACCTGCGGCCTGGCCAAAGCTACGTCCAATTCTGGCTTCCCCAACTCTCGGTCGTCAGGAATGATTTTCTCTAACGACACCCGAGAGGAGCATGGTTGTCCGCTCGGGTGAGCCAGTCAAGCATCATTTCGCTCGCGGCGACAGGAAAGCCAAAAACTGTTCCGAGCAGCGGTCAGGCAGAGGGCTGCTTGGTCTTCCGCAGATACGGCAGGATGGTCTCATAAGCGCCGAAGCGCCTGATCGCGTCCTCGTTGGAGACGGCAGCGGTGATGATGACGTCCTCGCCCTGCTTCCAGTTTGCCGGCGTCGCCACCTGATGCTTGGCGGTCAGCTGCATGGAATCGACCGCACGCAGGATCTCATCGAAGTTGCGGCCCGTGGTCATCGGGTAGGTCAGCACCAGCTTGATCTTCTTGTCCGGTCCGATGACATAGACCGAGCGCACCGTGGCATTGTCGGCCGGTGTGCGGCCTTCCGACGTCTCGCCGGCACCGCCCGGCAGCATGTCGTAGAGCTTGGCGACCTTGAGGTCCTTGTCGCCGATCAGCGGGTAGTTCACCGAATGGCCGGTCGCCGTCTTGATGTCGTCCTGCCACTTGCCGTGGCTTTCGACCGGATCGACCGAAATGCCGATGATCTTGACGTTGCGCTTCTTGAATTCGCCTTCGAGCCCCGCCATCGTGCCAAGCTCGGTCGTGCAGACCGGCGTGAAATTCTTGGGATGACTGAACAGGATCGCCCATCCGTCCCCGATCCAGTCATGGAATTTGATCGTCCCTTGCGTGGTCTCGGCGGTAAAATCCGGCGCAATGTCGTTGATACGAAGGCTCATGATACATCTCCCCTGTAAACGGAACCCGTCGGCAGCGAGGAACGACAAGCGGCAACCCATGCCGCCATCGAGCTGCCCCGCCCGGGCATCGTTGCATCTTAGCGCAAAAATCGTGACTGCAAGATAATATGAAACTCTTGTCGGCGGCACGCGAGCATTTTTATGCTGCCGAATGCTCGGCACGCGGATGAGAGCCTGTTGGGCTGGACAGGAGAGATCCTGCCTCAGCTCTTGTTGACCGCCATTGTCACAGTCAGGTCTTCCATGCGCTGTGCCAGCGCGCTGAGCGCGTTGGTCAGCACGCTATCGCTCTTGTCGGCCTTGGTCAGAGCCTCGTCGCGGGTCTTGCGCAAGGTCAGCACTTCGCTTTCCATGCCCTTGACGCGTTTCTGCAACTCCGAGAGTTCATCCATCACCATGATGCCGGCCATCACGGTCAGCCGCTGATCGCCAATCTCGCCGAACGAGTCCTTCAGGTGTGAAACATAGCGGTCGAAACGTTCGGCAAGATCGATCAGATGCTCTTCCTGGCCCTCGTCGCAGGCCATGCGATACTGCTTGCCGTCGATTGAAACCGTGACCTGTGCCATCGGGCCAGCTCCTATCTGTCCAACACGGCGCGGATGGTTTCCATGGCGGTCACCAAACGTCGCGAGACTTCCTTGTTGGCATCTTCCAGCCGTTCGGCGCGCGCTTCGGAATTGTCGAGTTCCTGCGCCAGCCGCGAGCGATCGGCATTCATCCGCTGCACCTCGGCCTCGGCTTCGGAGTAGTCGCGTTCATGCTCGAGCTTGGCCGCGACGGCGTTTTCCAGCCCCTCGATGGCCTTGCCCAGCCTCGCGATGACTTCCTTGAGTGTGGCTTCCCCGGTCATGGCCTTCGTCCTGTGCCCTGCCCATCACCGAATCGTTCACGTTCAGAACGCGTTATCCCTGAAACATTAGGCACCGGGTGAAGGCAACGTCAACAAAGCTCTCGCGACTGTCCCCCGCTAACGCTAATGTAGGTCCGCCGCCGGCATCACAAGACCGGCAAATGTGCACCCGATTTGTTGACTAAAAGCCCGCGCCTGCTATGTGTCGCGCACCCTTTTCAAGGGCTCTCCCAAGCCCCCAAACCCCCACTTCTGGAGGAACCATGACGTCGCGTGAACAACATGACCGGATGGCCAATGCGATCCGCTTTCTCTCCATGGACGCCGTCGAGAAGGCAAACTCCGGCCATCCCGGCCTGCCCATGGGCTGCGCCGACATCGCCACGGTGCTGTTCACGAAGTTCCTGAAATATGATCCGAAGGCCCCCCATTGGCCCGACCGGGATCGCTTCATCCTGTCGGCCGGCCACGGTTCGATGCTGCTCTATTCGCTGCTGCACCTGACCGGCTACGAGGACATGACGATCGACCAGATCAAGCATTTCCGCCAGTTGGGCTCGAAGACCGCCGGCCATCCCGAATACGGCCATGCCACCGGCATAGAGACGACCACCGGCCCGCTCGGCCAGGGTCTGGCCAATTCGGTCGGCTTCGCGCTCGGCGAGCGCATCATGAACGCAGCCTTCGGCAACGACCTCGTCGACCATTACACCTACGTACTGGCCGGTGACGGCTGCCTGATGGAAGGTGTTTCCCAGGAAGCCATCGCGCTTGCCGGCCATCTCAAGCTCAACAAGCTGATCGTCTTCTGGGACAACAACAACATCTCGATCGACGGCCCGGTCTCGCTTGCCGACAACACCGACCAGGTCGCCCGCTTCCAGGCCTCGGGCTGGAACGCCAGCCACATCGACGGCACCGATCCGGAAGCCATCGCCTATGCCATCGAAGCCGCTCGTCACTCCGACAAGCCGACGATGATCGCCTGCAAGACGACCATCGGCTTCGGCGCTCCAACCAAGGCCGGCACCAACAAGGCGCACGGTTCGCCGCTCGGCGCCGACGAGATCGCCGGTGCGCGCAAATTCTTCAACTGGGACTCGCCGCCCTTCGAGATTCCGGCCGACATCCTTGACGCATGGCGCGCCGCCGGTAAAACCGGCGCCAAGCCGCGCACCGACTGGGAGGGACGTCTGGCCAAGGCCGAGCCCAAGTTGAAGGCCGAGTTCGAACGCCGCCTCGCCGGCAAGCTGCCGTCGAATTTCGACGCCGTCATCGCCGACTACAAGAAGAAGCTGTCGGCCGACAAGCCGAAGGTCGCCACCCGCAAATCCTCGGAAATGGCGCTGGAGGTCATCAACGGCGCCGTGCCGGAAACCATAAGCGGCTCCGCCGACCTGACCGGCTCCAACAACACCAAGACCAGCCAGACCAAGAACATTACGCCCGACGATTACGGCCAGCGTTATGTCCACTACGGCATTCGCGAACATGGCATGGCGGCCGCCATCAATGGCTTGACGCTGCATGGCGGCCTCATCGCCTATGGCGGCACCTTCCTGTGCTTCTCCGACTATGCCCGCCCGTCAATGCGTCTGGCTTCGCTGATGGGCATCCGCTCGATCTTCGTCATGACCCATGATTCCATCGGTCTGGGCGAAGACGGCCCGACCCACCAGCCGGTCGAGCATCTGGCGGCATTGCGCGCGATCCCCAACCACAATGTCTTCCGCCCGGCCGACGCGGTCGAAACCGCGGAATGCTGGCAGATCGCCCTGGAGTCGGAAAAGACGCCGTCGACCTTGGCGCTGACCCGCCAGAACCTGCCGACGGTGCGCACCGAATTCTCGGCCAAGAACCTCAGCAGCCAGGGAGCCTATGAGCTGGCCGCCGCCAGCGGCGAGGCGGCGATAACGATCTTCGCCACCGGCTCCGAGGTCGAGATCGCACTTGGCGCGCGCGAGCTGTTGGAAAAGCACGGCCATCCGACCCGCGTCGTCTCGGTTCCCTGCTTCGAACTGTTCGACCAGCAGAGCGACGACTACCGCAAGAAGACGATCGGCAATGCGCCGATCAAGATGGCGATCGAAGCCGGCATCCGCCAGGGATGGGATCATCTGATCGGCTCAGACGGCATCTTCGTCGGCATGACCGGCTTCGGCGCGTCGGGCACGATCGAGCAACTCTATCCGCATTTCGGCATTACCGCCGAGGCCGCGGCCAAGGCGGCGGAAGCCCGCCTGCACGCCAAGTAAGATTCTGGGCCAGTTCGGCGAAACCGCGAAAACGGCTTCGCCGGGCCGGCTCAACTTAATCGATTTAAATCCACGCCAGTGCGGCTGGATTCTTTCTGCTTCCGCCGCTATGAAACTGCAGACCCCTCGTCCGCCCTCCAACTCCCAGGGAGAGAATTATGACCGTCAGAGTTGCCATCAACGGATTTGGCCGCATCGGCCGCAACATCCTGCGCGCTATCCATGAATCCGGCCGCAAGGACATCGACGTCGTCGCCGTCAACGACCTCGGCCCAGTCGAGACCAATGCGCACCTCTTGCGCTATGACAGCGTGCACGGCCGCTTCCCGCATGAAGTCTCGGTATCCGGCGACCAGATCACCGTCGGCAAGGAGACGTTCAAGGTCACCGCGATCAAGGACCCGACGCAGTTGCCGTGGAAGGAACTCGGCATCGACATCGCGCTCGAATGCACCGGCATCTTCACCGCCCGCGACAAGGCAGCGGCACACCTGACCGCCGGCGCCAAGCGCGTCATCGTTTCGGCCCCTGCCGAAGGCGCCGACCTCACCGTGGTCTACGGCATCAACCACGACCAGTTGACCAAGGATCATATCGTCATCTCGAATGCCTCGTGCACCACCAACTGCCTGGCGCCGCTGGCAGCCGTGCTGCACGAAACGGTCGGCATCGAAAAAGGCATGATGACGACGATCCACTCCTACACCGGCGACCAGCCGACGCTGGACACCATGCACAAGGATCTCTACCGCGCCCGCGCCGCGGCGCTGTCGCAGATCCCGACCTCGACCGGTGCCGCCAAGGCGATCGGCTTGGTGCTGCCCGACCTCAAGGGCAAGCTCGACGGCATCTCGATCCGCGTGCCGACCCCGAACGTCTCGGTCGTCGATTTCAAGTTCATCGCCAAGCGGTCGACCACGGTGCAGGAGATCAACGAAGCGGTGATCGCCGCCTCCAACGGCAAGCTCAAGGGCATTCTCGGCGTCACCCATCACCCGAACGTGTCGATCGACTTCAACCACGATCCGCGCTCCTCGATCATGGCGCTCGACCAGACCAAGGTGATGGACGGCAACTTCGTATCGGTGCTGTCCTGGTACGACAATGAATGGGGTTTCTCCAACCGCATGGGCGACACATCGGTCGCCTTCGGCAAGACCATCGCCTGATCACAAAGGCCTCTTTTCGAGACTTGGAACGCCCGGCTTTGCCCGGGCGTTTTTCATGAGCGCAGTTTGCGCCTTCCCAAATTGTGTCCCGGGCGCCAAAACATCCGAAAATCAGCGGCATAGGCCAAAAAGCCACCCTGCCGCCTTGCACTGGTCACGTCTTCGCCCCACTCTCTCGCAAAGCAGGAGACAGACGAATTTGAGGGGCTGATTTCAGGATGGAGCATGCGATCTATCTCGTCACGCTGGTCGGCACAGCGCTTGTCGTCGCCGCCGCGTTTTCGAGCCTGATCGCCTTCCGCTTCGGCGCCCCTCTTCTGCTCCTGTTCCTCTGCATTGGCCTCGCCACCGGCACCGACGGTCTCGGCATCCAGTTCGACAATGCCCGCATCGCCTATTTTGCCGGCTCACTGGCGCTGGCCGTCATCCTGTTCGATTCCGGCTTCGGCACGCCGCTCAACGCCTTGCGGCAGGCAGCCGGCCCGGCGTTGTCGCTGGCGACCTTCGGCGTAATTCTGACCACCGGCCTGTTCGGCGCCGCCGCCCACTATCTGCTCGACCTCACCTGGCTGGAATCCTTCCTGCTCGGCGCCGCCGTCGCCTCCACCGATGCGGCCGCCGTGTTCTTCCTGCTGCGTGCCGGCGAGATCAATCTGCGCGAACGCGTGCGCTCGACGCTCGAGGTGGAATCCGGCACCAATGACCCCATCGCCATCTTCCTGACCATCACGCTGGTCGAGATCATCGCCGCTCATGCCAATCCCGAGACCAACGTCCTGGTCACCAGCCTTTTCCTCGGCTTCCTCCTCAACATGGGCCTTGGCGCTGTCGTCGGCGTGCTCGGCGGCCTCGCCATCGTGCGTCTCGTCGACCGGCTCAATCTCGACCATGGCCTGCTGCCGATCTTCGTGCTGACCTTGTCGTTGATGGTCTTTGCCGCCGCCGGCGCCATTGGCGGCTCGGGCTTCCTGGCGGTCTATATCGCCGGCCTCATCTCGGGCAATTCCGATATCCGCGCCGTCACCATCCTCAAGCGCTTCCAGGACGGCATGTCATGGCTGGCACAGATCATCATGTTCCTCATCCTCGGCCTGTTCGCGACGCCCTCGCAATTCCCGGCGATCATGGTGCCGGCGGTGCTGCTCGGCCTGTTCCTGATGTTCGTGGCGCGGCCGGTCGCAGTCTGGCTCTGCCTGATTCCGTTCCGCATGCCGCGCCCCGAAGTCGCCTTCGTCTCGTGGGTCGGCCTGCGCGGCGCGGTGTCGATCCTGCTTGCCATCACCCCGCTGCTCGGCGGGCTGGAAAATGGCCGTGTCATCTTCAACACCGCCTTCATCATCGTGCTGGTGTCCCTGGTCATCCAGGGCTGGACGGTGGGACCGCTGGCGCGCCGCCTCGGTTTGATCGTGCCGGCGCGGCTCGGACCGCTGGACAAGGTCGAGCTGGAATTGCCGGGTTCGGCCCATCACGAGCTTCTCGCCTATCGCGTCGCACCCGGCAGCCCGGTGGCGCGCGGCGAGCGCATCCCACGCTGGGCGCGACCCTCGCTGGTGCTGCGTGATGGCCGTTCGATGCGCTTCCAGGACATGGGCCGGCTCGCCGCCGGCGACCAGGTCTACATTTTCGTCCCGGATCGCTATCCGCGCCTGCTCGACAAGCTATTCGCCAGCCGTGCCGTGGTCGATCCCGAAGATGCCGATTTCTTCGGCGCCTTCGCCGTCGATCCAGCGCGCCCCGCCGCCGAACTGGAAGCAGCCTATACGCCAGGTCTAACCGAAGCGGAGCAAAAGCTCACCGTTGGCGCGCTGGTCACGGCGCGGCTCGGCGGCCATGCCGAATATGCCGACCGCGTGCTGCTCGGCCCGATAGAACTGATCGTCCGCGACGTCGACGACAAGGGGAAGATCATAGGCCTCGGCCTGTCGTTCGAGCCGACCGCGCCGGTGGCGCGGGTGCCGGTCTTCCTCAGCGCGGGAGAAATCGGCGACCGTCTTTCCGCCTTCATCCGCAATTGGCGCAAGCCGACCGAGGCGCAGGCGGACGAGGCGCGGGCGGACGAGAAACCGGCCCCGGAGCCAGCGCCGGAAAAGGCAGCAACCGAAAGCTGATAAACCCGCTATTGAGCGCTGCCATTCATCCGCCCGCCAGTGCAAGATCGTGCCCACTTCAAAATTTTGGTTCGAGCGCGCCCTAAGCCTTGCATCGTCGCCGATGCGGGGTATGGTCCCCCGGTTTTTCGCGAAAGGAACCCGCATGGCCGCCTTCAAGACACTCGACGATATCGGCAACATCAGCGGCAAGCGCGTGCTGGTGCGCGTCGACCTCAACGTGCCTGTCACTGAGGGCAAAGTCACCGACGCCACCCGCATCGAACGCATCGCACCGACCATCGCCGAGCTATCGGCCAAGGGCGCCAAGGTCATCCTGCTCGCCCATTTCGGCCGACCCAAGGATGGGCCTTCGCCCGAATTCTCGCTGGAGCCGATCGCCAAAGCCACGGCAGAAGTGCTCGGCCGCCCCGTCGGTTTCGCCTCGGATTGCGTCGGCGACACGGCCGGAAGCGCTGTCGCCGCCATGAACAAGGGCGACGTGCTGCTGCTCGAAAACACTCGCTTCTACAAGGCCGAAGAAAAGAATGACCCGGCCTTCACCGAAAAACTCGCCGCCAATGGCGATATCTTCGTCAACGACGCCTTCTCGGCCGCGCACCGCGCGCATTCTTCGACCGAGGGACTGGCGCATCTGTTGCCGGCTTTTGCCGGCCGCACCATGCAAGCCGAGCTTGAGGCGCTGGAGAAAGGTCTGGGAAAACCGGTCCGTCCGGTCGTCGCCATTGTCGGCGGCGCCAAGGTCTCGACCAAGATCGATCTGTTGATGAACCTGGTGAAGAAGGTCGACGCGCTGGTCATCGGCGGCGGCATGGCCAACACCTTCCTCGCCGCGCGCGGCACCGATGTCGGGAAATCGCTGTGCGAGCATGATCTCGCCTCAACCGCCAAGCAGATCATGATCGAGGCGGCCGAGGCCGGCTGCGCCATCATCCTGCCGGTCGACGGCGTCGTCGCCAGGGAGTTCAAGGCGGGCGCGGCCTGCGAGACCGTCGCCATCTCCGATGTGCCGGCCGACGGGATGATCCTCGATGTCGGCGCCAAAACCGTGACGACCATCGGCGAATGGATCGACCGCGCCGCGACACTGGTCTGGAACGGCCCGCTCGGCGCCTTCGAGATCGCGCCCTTCGACCATGCGACGGTGGCGGCGGCCAAGCATGCGGCGTCGCGCACCAAGGAAGGCAAGCTGGTCTCGGTTGCAGGCGGTGGCGATACGGTCGCGGCGCTCAACCACGCCGGCGTCGCCGACGACTTCACCTATGTCTCGACCGCCGGCGGCGCCTTCCTGGAGTGGATGGAAGGCAAGCCGCTGCCCGGCGTCGATGTGTTGAAGCGCTGAGGCTCCGAGGCGATCAACACTCGGAGAGCGAACAAGGCCGCCCGAGGCTTCAATCGATTCGAGCTTTCCGATGCCATTCCTTTGGCGGTAGACTTCCGTTAAGCGCGGAACAACCGTTTCAGGAGAAGCAACAATGAGCGAACGTCTCGAAGACATTGCCGCTGCGATCGTCGCCGATGGCAAGGGCCTGCTGGCCGCCGACGAAAGTTCCGGCACCATCAAGAAGCGCTTCGACGTCATCGGCGTCGAATCGACCGCCGACAGCCGCCGCGACTACCGCGAGATGATGTTCCGCACCAGGGAGGCGATGACCCGCTACATTTCCGGTGTCATCCTCTATGACGAGACGATCCGCCAGAAGGCCGCCGACGGCACGCCGCTGGTCGACATCATCAAGGCCGCCGGCGCCATCCCCGGCATCAAGGTCGATGCCGGCGCCAAGCCGCTGGCCAGGTTTCCCGGCGACACCGTCACCGAAGGCCTCGACGGCCTGCGCGAACGGCTTGCCGACTACTACAAGCTCGGCGCCCGCTTCGCCAAATGGCGCGCGGTGATCGACATCGATATCGCCAAGGGCGTCCCTTCGGCGACCTCGATCGGCTCCAACGCTCATGCGCTCTCCCGCTATGCCGCCCTCTGCCAGGAAGCCGGCATCGTACCGATCGTCGAACCGGAGGTGCTGATGGACGGCGCCCACGACATCGACACTTGTTACGACATTTCGAAGGCAACGCTGATCAAGCTTTATGACGAGCTCCATGCGGCGCGCGTCGTGCTGGAAGGCACCATCCTGAAGCCCAACATGGTGCTGGCCGGCAGGAAATCGGGCAAGGTGAGCAGCCCCGAAGAAGTCGCCGAAAAGACCATAAAACTGTTCCGCGAGACAGTGCCGGCAGCGGTGCCGGGCATCGCCTTCCTTTCCGGCGGCCAGGAAGACGAAGAGGCGACCGCCAATCTCAACGCCATCAACGCCATCGGGCCGCACCCGTGGAAGCTGACCTTCTCCTATGGTCGCGCGCTGCAGGCCGCGCCACAGAAAGCCTGGAGCGGCAAAGCCTCGAACGTTGCCGCCGGCCAGGCCGCCTTCACCCATCGCGCCCACATGAACCATCTGGCAGCGCTCGGAAAATGGAAGGCGAGCCTGGAACAGGCCGCCTGATCACAGTCCTTTCTTCCTCCTTCGAACCCGGGCCGATGCGCCCGGGTTTTTTTGTTTGTGACTTGCAGGGCTTGGGGCGGAGCCTCTCCGTCCTTATTTCCTCTCCGGCGATGTCGGGTTGCGCCCATCCCCAACGTCCTTGGGATGACATTCAGGGAGAGGTTCATGCATCGCAACAAGATCGTTTCGCGCGAAGACTGGTTCCAGGCGCACAAGGCACATCTGGCGCGCGAGAAAGAACTGACGCGGTTTCGCGAGCGGATCGCCGCGGAACGGCGTGAACTGCCCTGGCTGAAGATCAGGAAAGACTATGTCTTCGAGACCGAACAAGGGCCAAACAGACTGACCGACCTGTTTGGCACTAACAGCCAGCTGATCGTCTATCACTTCATGTTCGGGCCGGGCTGCACCCATCATTGCGAGGGCTGCTCATTCCTTGCCGACCATATCGACGGCGCCAATCAGCATCTGCGGCATCACGACGTGTCGCTGGTCGTGGTTTCGCGCGCTCCCCTGGCGGAACTTCTGCCTTACAAGCAGCGCATGGGCTGGAAGTTCGACTGGGTGTCGTCCTATGCCTCGGATTTCAACTTCGACATGCAGGTCTCCTTCACCGACAAGCAGATCGCCGCGGGCTGCACCACCTACAATTTCGAGACCCGTCCACGGACATCGAAGGAGCTTCCCGGCACCAGCGTCTTCTACAGGGACGAGACCGGCGACATCTTCCTCACCTTCATGTCGCGCGCCCGCGGCGGCGAGGCGCAGATCGGCGCCTACGACTATCTCGACATGACGCCGAAGGGCCGCAACGAGAACGGCCCCTATCACGGCCTGATGGATTGGGTGCGGCTGCACGACGAATATCAGGGCAAGCAGGCGGGGCAGGCGAGTTGCTGCGATTGAAGATCGTTCCCGTCGGCCAAAACATGCGCTAAGGCTGCCGCTGATCGTTTAACGGTACTGCCATGCGCTTCCCGGCCCTACTCACCTGGCTCGCCTTCCCGGTCTATATCTGGCAAGGCCTCGGCGTGCGACGCCGCACCACGCGCATGCTGCCAGCGCAAGGGCCGGTCATGCACGAAATATCAGGCACAGCACCGGCAATCTCGCTTCTGGTGCTGGGCGATTCCTCCGCCGCTTCGGTCGGCATCGGCAATTCGGAAGACGGACTTGCCGCGCAACTCGCCGTGCTGATTTCACAAAGCACCGGCCGCGCCGTGCGCTGGCGGGCGGCCGGCTTCAATTCGGCAACGTCCGGCCAGATCCGCGACCATGTGCTGCCCAATCTGTCGGCCGATCCGTGGACGCATATCGTGCTGGCCATCGGCACCAACGACACCAAGAATTTTCACTCCGTGCCGCGCTTCAAGAAGGAGTTCGGTGGCCTGCTCTACGGCCTGCGCGCCAAATGGCCGGAAGCGCGCGTGGTGTGGTCGCCGGTGCTGGAGTTCACGCGGGCGCCAGCCATGCCGCCGCTGCTCGGAAATATCCTTGAGATCCGCGCCACCGACATGAACCGGATGGGCGAACGCCTTTGCCTGGAGCGCGGCGCGGTGCCGGCGCCGCGCCTGCCGATCACCAATCCGGAAGCCGGCTTTGCCTCGGACGGCTTTCACGCCTCGGAAGCAGGCTACCGGGCCTGGGCCGAGCATCTGGTCGGCCCGGTGCTTGGCCATTGAGCAGCGACGACAAGTGCGTCCTACGTCAAATGCCCGAGCACGGCCGCCAGTGAAATCGCGGCCATGGCGAGCAGTGCCAGCTTCCAGAAATCACCGCGTCGCTTGAGGCCTGGCCAGCCAAGCGGCTTGATCAGTTGAATGACCATGAAACCGGCGATGACAAGGGCGAGGAATTTCGTCATGCCGCCTTTGACCAGCAACGCGCCCGGCTGTCAAAGCACGTCGTTCATTGCCTGAGAAAGAACGGACGCCGAGATCCCGAACCGGAACGCGGCGCCCTTTGACCGGCAAACGATCTACTTCAGCGGCTTGAGGCCAGCCTCGATCGAAGCGCGCTTCGGTTCGAGGAATGGCGGCAGGGCGAGGCTTTCCCCCAGCGTTTCCAGCGGCTCGTCGGCGGTGAACCCCGGACCGTCGGTTGCGATCTCGAACAGGATGCCGTTCGGCTCGCGGAAGTAGAGCGAACGGAAATAATAGCGCTCGACCTCGCCGCTCGACGGCAGCCGGAACTCGGCCAGCCGCGCCGTCCATTGATGCAGCGTTTCCTGGTCCGGCGCCCTGAAGGCAACATGGTGAACCGCACCGGCACCTTGCCGTGCCGGCGCCAGTCCCGGCTGCACCAGGACATGCAGCTCCGCCGCCGGCCCGCCCTCGCCCATTTCGAAGACGTGAACCTGGCCCTCCGGCGAGGCATAGTCGCGCGCCTTGCGCATGTTCATCACCGTGGTCACCACCGCCTCGGTGTTGGTGATGTCGGGAACGCTGATGACGATCGGCCCGAGCCCGCGGATCTGGTGCTCGACCGGTACCGGGCTTTGCGCCCAGGGATGGCTGCCGCCCTTGCCGCCATCGCTGACCAGGCGCAGACGCTGGCCCTCGGGATCTTCGAAGTCCAGTGACGCATAACCGCCGATGTCGCCGATCTCTCCCGTTGCCAGGCCTTCGTCGGTCAAGTGTTGCTTCCACCAGGCAAGGCTCTCCTGGCTGCCGACCCTGAGGCTGGTCCGCACGATGCTGTGCGTGCCGCGCCGCTCGCGGCCGACCGGCCAGTCGAAGAAGGTAAGGTCGGTGCCCGGTGTCGCTTCGCCGTCGGCATAGAAGAGGTGGTAGGCCGAGGTGTCGTCCTGGTTTACGGTCTTCTTGACCAGCCGCAGACCCAGCACCTTCGTATAAAAATGAAGATTGCCAGGCGCATTGGCGGTGATGGCGGTCAGATGGTGGATACCTGTCAATTGCAAGCTCATCGTCGTCTCCCTGCTGTTGGGGAAGAATTTTCTCCCTCCATATCAGAACTGCGGCCACCCCGCTGAAGGCCTCGTATTCCGACAGTCCGTCGCCGGAAACTGAACAGCGGCGCCCAGAGCACGTCCTCGCTATGAACAATCGGAAGTCGCGAACCTGCCTTCGGCACCGTTCTATGCGGCGAAAAGCGATGCCTTGCCTGCGGCGCGCGCACTGGTCGCAACTATCGTCTCGCGCCTGACATCCTCCTGACAGACTGCTGTCAGGAGGGGTATGCGATAGTACCTCCATACAGAGAGAGGAGACTGGCCATGAACGGTTACACCATTCTGCGCGGCATGCAGCACTATGTCGGCAAGATCCGCACGATGCGCAACGAGATCCGCACCCAGCGGTTCATGAACTCGCTGCCGGCGGATATTCGCAAGGATATCGGCTGGCCGGACATGTATGCGGACCGTGGCCCTCGCGGCAATTGAAGCCAATTTTTCGACCCGGCGATTGGATGTGGGCGCGTCAACGCCCAGATAACAGGTCCGGTGCGTGAGGAATGGGAGCGAGCTTATGCCCGAACAGAAGACGATCGGTTTCCTTTTCATCGAAGGTTTTGCCGACTGGGAGTATGGGCTGCTGGCGGCCTCGGCGGTCGAATGGTTCGGTGCCCGTGCCGTGTCGCTGACGCCTGATGGCAACCCAGTGACCGGGATCAGCGGCTTTCGGCTGACGCCCGATCGATCGGCCGGGGCGGATGAGAATGATGATCTCGACGCCATCGCCGTGATCGGCTCCGATGAGTGGGCCGGCAAGGCACCGCCGGAAGTTGCTGATCTGCTCAATGCTGTTGCATCGCGCGGCGGCGTGGTCGGCGGCATCTGCGCCGGCACGCTGGCGCTAGCCCGCGCCGGCCTGTTCGAGAAGGCCAGGCATACGAGCAATGGCCGCGACTGGATCAATGGTCATGAGGCCGGCTATGCCGGCGACAACCTCTATCAGGATGTGCCGCATGCCATGGCCGACGGCAAAATTGTTTCCGCGCCAGGCTCGGCGCCGGGCACCTTCGCGCTCGCCTTTCTGAAGACGCTCTACCCCGAAAGAGGCAGCGATCTCGCTCGGATGCGGACGCTGTTTGCCAAGGAGTATGCTGAAGCCTCCTGACAGTATGCTGTCAGGAGGGCCGTGCAATGGTGCCAGCTTCGGGCACCCGTGCATTCGGCGGTCGAAAGGACGATCGATGAAGAGTTGGAACGACAGACTGAGCACACCAGGCATCAACGGCGTCAAGCCGACGCCGCGCACGATGGCCGATGTCGTCGAAGGCCAGCCTATGCTGGTGCCGACAGCGCGCCAGGTCGATGATTTCATCCGCTCGATTCTCGAAGGCGTCGAGATGGATGTGCGTGCGCTGCGTACGGCACTTGCCGTCGAGCATGGCGCCGAAGTGACATGCCCGGTCACCATAGGCTATCATCTGCGCACTGTTGCCGAAGCCGCCAACGAGGACCTCCAGCGCGGCATGACGCCGAGTGACGTGGCACCGTTCTGGCGCGTGCTCGATGCGAAAACGCCGACGACGAAGAAATTGTCCTTCGGCGCGGAGTTCGTCGCCGCGCAGCGCAAGCGCGAAGGGCTGAAACCATGAGGCATGCCGCCCAAAAGTGTTCTGCGGTTTTGGGATAACGGCATGCGCGAAAACACGATGCATGCCACCCAGAGGTGGACCGGTTTCGGGCGACATGCATAGAGACAACGCCGAGGGACCATACGATGCGCCGCGCCGACAGGCTCTTCCAGATCGTGCAGCATCTGCGCGGTGGCCGACTGGTCACCGCCCAGAAGCTCGGCACATGGCTCGAGGTTTCCGAGCGAACCATCTATCGAGACATTGCCGATCTGCAGTCAACCGGGGTGCCGATCGACGGCGAGGCCGGCGTTGGCTACATGATGAGGGAGGGTTTCGACCTTCCGCCGCTGATGTTCACGCGTGACGAGATCGTCGCGCTGGTCGCCGGCGCCCGCATGGTGCGTGCCTTTGGCGGTGCCGCCATGGCGCGGGCCGCCGACGAAGCGCTGGTCAAGATCGGCGCCGTATTGCCCGATGCGGAGAAAGACCGCATCGCCCGCACCGAGATCCACACACCGATGTGGGTGGTCAGCGACGCCGCCCGCGAGGCGATCGACCTGATCGAGCGCGCGGTCGAAAAGCGCCAGGTGCTGACCATCGACTATTCCGACGAGGCCGGCCGCGGCACCGCCCGCGATATCCGCCCGCTCGGCCTGTGGTTCTGGGGCAAGGTGTGGACGCTGGTCGCCTGGTGCGAGATGCGCGACGATTTCCGCGCCTTCCGCATCGATCGCATCGCCTCGGTGGTCATCGCCGGCCGCATCTTCAAACCGGAGCGCGGCAAGCAACTTGCCGACTTCTACCGCGCAGTGGAGCGCAGCGAGGACTATGGCATGGCGCCGGATCGCGCCGCGCGCAGCTGAGACCTGGCGCAGCTACAAAAAAGCCCGCTCGAAGCGGGCTTTTTCTTGGAATGTCAGACAACCTCACTCGTCGTCGTCATTGTCCGTGTTCTTCGACTTCAAGGCCGAAAGCTTGGCGAACACGGCGTTGGCGTCGAGTTCGGCGTCCTCGTCCTTCGGCTTCTCGGGAGCCGGCACCAGCCGCTCGGTCAGGGCCGCCGGCAGCAGCGTGTCGCCCACCGGCTGCGCCTGTTCGCGGCCGCGCGAGGCGCGGTTGACTTCCATGTCGAGGTCGATCTGCGAGGCGAGACCCAGCGTCACCGGGTCCATCGGCTGCAGATTGGCTGAGTTCCAGTGCTTGCGCTCGCGGATCTGTTCGATCGTCGACTTGGTGGTGCCGACGAGGCGCGAGATCTGCGCGTCCTTGAGCTCGGGATGGTTGCGCACCAGCCACAGAATCGCGTTCGGCCGGTCCTGGCGCTTCGACAGCGGCGTGTAGCGCGGACCCTTGCGCTTGGATTCGGGCACCCGCACCTTGGGGTCCGAAAGCTTCAGGCGCTGGTTCGGATCCTTCTCGGCACGGGCGATCTCGTCGCGGGTCAGCTGTCCGGTCATGATCGGGTCCATGCCCTTGATGCCTTGCGCCGCTTCGCCATCGGCGATTGCCTTGACCTCGAGCGGATGCAGCCCGCAGAACTGCGCGATCTGCTCGAAGGAAAGTGCGGTATTGTCGACCAGCCAGACGGCGGTCGCCTTGGGCATCAGCAGCGTATTGGCCATTTTACAAATCCTTCTCGTTCGCCCGCGTTCCCGCGCGGGCGGTGGTTTAGAGCCACCAAAATGGGAAATTCGCGGTCTGTATAACCGCTCTCGGGTCCTTTCGCAACGTTTTTGGAGCAAAGACCGGAAGCCGTGGGTACTTACCGAAAACGTTCCGCGCTCTTGAGCAGAACGACAAGCTGGCTTTGCTGGCGAGTTCCGGTCTTGGCAAAGATCGGTTGAGATAGGGGCACCCCTGTCATGCCGGAGCCGCTGCTTCCATCAGGGTTCGCCCTTGTGAAAGCGCCGAGCCAAGATGCCATGCAGGAAACTGAGGTCAACCCTGCTCGATGGCCGGTATCGGTTGGGACGGTCGTTGATCTCCCGCCCAAAACGACAAAACCCGCCGGACTGGGTCCAGCGGGCTCGGAACCGCGACAAAGTTCGTCTGGTGCGGCTCTGGCTTCCACGGCTTGGGCCCGCCGGAGCGGACCAGGACGTGGCTTTAGATAGCCCTGCGGGCGATCTTTTCGATGTCGGCGCGGTTGATGCCGAGATCGCTGAGCTGACGTGCGTTGAGACGGTTCAGTTCGCGGACGGTCTCGGTGTACATACGCCAGTTACGGAAAGCGCGGATCGGGTTCATGGTAGTCCCTCCAGAATGATGTTCGTTTCGATGGTGCTCAAATAGGCGTCATCGATGAGGACTTGAATGGCTGATTTTGCATAGCAATGATGCAAATGCTGCATTGCAGCATTAAGCTTCTGTTCATCTTGTGGGCAGCGAGGCGCTGACCTCGCGCGCTGTCAGCCTACGTCGAGCACGATCTTGCCGATATGCTCACCCTCTTCCATGCGCTCATGCGCCCGCCAGGCTTCGCTGAGCGGGAAGATCATGTCCATCACAGGGGCAACCTTGCGCGTGCCGAGCAGCGGCCACACCTGCGCTTCCAGCGCCGCCGCGATCGCCGCCTTGAACTCGACGGTTCGCGGCCTCAGCGTCGAACCTGTGTGGGTAAGCCGCTTGACCATGATCTTCGAAAAGTCCGCGCTTGCGACAGCGCCGGCCTGAACGGCGATCTGGACGATGCGGCCTTCGACCGCCGCGGCCTCATAATTGCGCGCCACATAGTCGCCGCCGACCATGTCGAGGATGACATTGGCGCCTTTGCCACCCGTTGCCTCCTTCACCGCGGCGACGAAATCCGCCTCGCGATAATTGATCGCCCGGTCGGCGCCGAGCTTCAGGCAGGCGTCGCATTTCTCCTTGCTGCCGGCAGTGGTGATGACATAGGCGCCGAAGGCGGAGGCAAGCTGGATTGCTGTCGTGCCGATGCCGGACGAGCCGCCATGGACGAGCAGCGTCTCGCCTTTCTTGAGGCCGCCACGCTCGAACACATTGTGCCAGACGGTGAAGTAATTCTCCGGCACCGCCGCGGCTTCGGTGTGGGTGAAGCCGGCGGGCAACGGCAGCACGCTCCCTGCATGGACCTTGACATATTCGGCATAGCCGCCGCCGGGCGTCAGCGCACAGACGCGGTCGCCAATGCGCCAGCGTGATATGTCGTCGCCAAGGGCGGCGACTTCACCCGATGCCTCGAGGCCCGGCAGGTCGGATGCGCCGGGCGGTGGCGGATAGGCGCCTTTGCGCTGCTGGACGTCGGGCCGGTTGACGCCGGCGGCATGCACCTTGATCAGGATCTCGCCGGGGCCGGGCTGCGGCACGTCGCGTGTTTCCGGCTTCAGCACCCGAGGGCCACCTGGCTCCGAGATCGCGATGGCCGTCATTCTTGCCGGAATTTTCTGTCCGCTCGCCATGAGATTTCCCGTCTTTCCTCGCCGTTATCCGACCGGCTGTTTGCATCGACGCCCCTGCCCTATGTATGCTGATTGCCAAATCAGGCAAATGGCCAATCTGGTCTTGGTGGAGGAGGAGCGACGATGGCGATCTTCGACGACGAACCCAAGAAGAAGGCGCGCCCGCACGAGATCGGGCAGGACCTGTCATTGCTTTCCGTCAGCGACTTGACTGAGCGGATCGGCATCCTGCGCGAAATCGCCCGCCTGGAAGCCGAACTCAAGGCCAAGGACACCACCAAATCCGCGGCCGAAGCACTGTTCCGCCGCGGATAGGCGCTCGGGCGTAAAGCCCGCCGCCGAAAAGCCCGAATGCGACTGTCTTCAGACGCAGCGTCCCCGCCAAACCTGAGCCGGATCAACCAATGTTCGCAACCTACCGACCGATCCTCTCGCTGCTTCGCGGCACCGCTTTCCTGCTCGCGGCATCTGGTTTGCATGGGCTGCTTCTGCCCCTGCGCGGTCAGCTGGAAGGCTTCTCGACCGCATCGCTCGGCCTGATGGGCACGGCCTGGGCCGGCGGCTTCGTCACCGGCTGCTTCTTCGCACCGCGCATCGTGCGCCGCGCCGGCCACGTGCGCGCCTTTGGCGCCTTTGCCGCATCCGGCGCCATCGTGGCGCTGCTCACCGGGCTGATCATCGACGAGTATGTCTGGATCCTGCTGCGCGCCTTCACCGGCTTCACCATGGCCGGCGCCTTCATGGTCATCGAAAGCTGGTTGAACGAGAAGGCCACCAACGAGAACCGTGGCACCGTCTTCGGCCTCTACATGATGGTGACTTATGGCTCGATCATGGGCGGGCAGATGATCGTCGCCGGCGGCGACGTGAAGTCCGCGTCGCTGTTCATGATCACCGGCATCCTGTTTTGCCTGTCGCTCATTCCGACGGCGGTCTCGACCGCCTCCCACCCCAAGCCGCTGCAGGATGTCTCACTTGATGTCAGGGGCCTTTATGCCAATTCGCCGGTGTCGGCGGTCGCTTGCGTGTTGATCGGCATCGCCAACGGCGCCTGGGGCACGCTTGGCGCGGTCTATGGTGCACGCATCGGCATTTCCACGGCCGAGATCGCCCTGATGATGAGTCTTGTGGTCGTTGCCGGTGCCGCCATGCAGCTTCCGGCCGGGCGCCTGTCCGACAAGACCGACCGGCGCTTCGTGCTGGCGGGGGCGGCTTTCGGCGGGGCCTTCTTCGCGCTAATGATCTTCCTGTTCGAGCCACGCTCCGGCGTCTTCGTCATCGTCTTCACCGCCGCTTATGGCGCCTTCGCCTATACGCTCTATTCCATCGCCGTGGCGCATGCCAACGACCACGCGCGCTCGGAGGATTTCGTCAAGGTATCTGGCGGGCTGTTGCTGCTCTATGGCTTCGGCACGATGATCGGACCTTTGCTTGCGGCTGCCCTGATGGGCTGGATGCGCCCGGAAGGTCTGTTCCTGGCGACCGCCTTCGCGCATCTCTGCCTGGCGGGCTACACGCTGCTGCGCATCAGCCGCCGCGCGCCGGTGCCGATCGGGGATCGTGACGCCTTCAAGACGCAGCCGGCCGACCGTTCGGTCACCCCGGAAGCATTGCGGCTTGATCCCAGAAGAAAAGCAGAAGCAGACGGTTGAGATTCGAAAGGCTTTGCCTCACTAATACAGGCATGATGTTTTCCGACGCCTTCATGGCGATTGCCGATCCCAACCGGCGCCATCTTCTGGAAGAACTTCGCCGCGGCCCGAAAACCGTCACCGAATTGGCCGCCGGCTTGCCGGTCTCGCGCCCAGCCGTGTCGCAACATCTGAAAGTGCTGCTCGATGCCGGCCTGGTCCACGCCAAGCCGGAAGGAACAAGGCGCGTCTATACAGTGAGCGGCACTGGCTTCCTCAAACTCAACATCTGGCTCGATCAGTTCTGGGAAGCCTGACCCGATCAACCGTTGTTGTAGGGGAAGAACTTGAAGTAGGGCTGCGCCTCCCCGATCACCCGAGCGAAGGCGGGGCGCTGCAGCAGCCGGTCGTGATAGCGCTTCACAGCCGGGTACCTGTCGCCCAACGGCTCGACCTTGTTGGCATAGAACAGCGCGGGGGAGGCTGCGCAATCGGCCATGGTGAAGCTGTCGCCCATCGTCCAGATCTTCGACTGCATGTCGTGTTCGATGATGGCGTAGGAATTGCGCAACTGGTCGCGAGCCTGCTCGACGCCGAACGGGTCGGTCTTGTCGCCGGGACGCAACCGGTCGCCGACAATCTTCTGCATCGGCTCCTGCACATAGAAATCATAGAAACGGTCAGCTTGGCGGACGGCCAACGCCATGTCGATCTCGGCGGGAACGAGGTCGACCGGCCCCGGATAGTGCGCGGCCAGATATTCGACGAGGATGCTCGATTCCAGCACCGTACGGCCACGCGCATCGTCGCGCAGCGCCGGCATCTTGCCGGCCGGCGAAATCTTCAGGAAGGCCTCGCGCGATTCAGCATCGCCAAGGTCGACGATGACAGGCGTGAACGGCGTGGCGTTCTCGTAGAGCGCGATCAACGGCTTCCAGCAGAAGGAGGCCAGCGGATGGAAATGAAGTGTCAGGGACATTTTTTGCTCGTCTGTTTCGTGGATTGTCGGTGGCCGCTACCATGCGGCACGCCTGTTGCGGTTAGCCTTGTCCGTCAAACCAGCCTATGCTGCTTCAACCGGCTTGGACATGCGCGATGATCGCTGCGGACATCTCGGCCCAGTCGTCCGGATGCAGCTCGTGGCCGCCACCTTCGATGCGAATGAGTCTTGCGCCGGTGACCGTCTCGGCCAGCGCCTCGCCGTGTTCGACCGGAAAGATCGGATCCGCCGTGCCGTGAATGACCAGCAGCGGCGCCGCGATCTCGTGCAGGCGGCCCTTCCAGGCGTCGCCGCCCTTGAGCATGAAATGGTTGGTCGCGCTCAGGAAGCCGCCGGAGCGGTCGTAATCCTGCTCGACAAAGGCCCGTATCCCCGCCGCATCGAATGGATGCGTGGTGCTGGCGATCGCCCGCGCATCCCTGACGATGAAATCGACCACCTGGCCACGGTCCGACCAATCGACTTTGGCGCCCTCGGCCGAGTGTTCCATGTAGGCTTCGGTCGTCCCGGGAAGGCCGGATGTGTCGATTCCCACCGGTGAACTGCTGATCACAGTCAGAGATACGACACGCGAGGGATGTTTCAACGCCACAAGCTGCGCGATCATGCCGCCCATCGACATCCCGACGACATGCGCCTTGCCGATGCCGTGGTCGTCCAGAACATGCATTGCATCGTCGGCCATATCATCGAACGTGTAGGGCGGCTCTCCCGGCTTGTATTTCGTCGAACGGCCGGTATCGCGATTGTCGTAGCGGATCACGAACAGGCCGGCACCGGCCAGTTTCCGGCAGAACGCCTCCGGCCACCACAGCTTCGAGGCCATCGCTCCCATGATCAGCAACAGCGGCGGGTTCGCCGGATCGCCAAAGACTTCGGATATAATCTCAGGGCGTTCGGTGGTCCTCATCACGCAGTCTCCTCTCTGCAAAACTGATTGCATTTTGCAATCGGTTGCACGATAATAAAACTGCTACGATAATGCAACCGGTTTTGGAGAAAAATCTCATGAGCATGGATCGCCGGTCCGGGTGCCCGATCAATCTGTCGCTGGAAGTCTTCGGCGACCGCTGGAGCCTGATCATCCTTCGCGACATGATCTTCGGCGGCAGGCGCCATTTTCGCGAGCTGCTCAACGGATCGATGGAAGGCATCGCCTCCAACATCCTCGCCGACCGGCTGAAGCGCCTGATGGAGCTGGGCATGCTGACCAAGGCCGACGATCCCTCGCACAAGCAGAAGGCGATTTACAGCCTGACCGAGATGGCGATCACGCTGGTTCCGATCCTGGCCCATCTCGGCGCCTGGGGCCGCGTCTGGCTGCCGGTCAGCGACGAATTGTCGATCCGCGCCGAACTGCTGGAAAAGGGCGGACAGCCTATGTGGGACAAATTCATGGACGAGTTGCGGCACGAGCATCTCGGCATGCCGCTCGATACAATGTCTGGCCCTTCTGTCCGCGCGACCTTGCAGGCCGCCTACGAGGCGGTGGTTGCCAGCAAGGCCCTCGCCGCCAGCCCGGCCGCGTAACCAACTTATTTTCCCGTTTTGGGGCCGGCTCTGCTAGAAGAAGCGGAAAATCACAATTCACGGGATTGGATAAGGTCTTGGTTGAGAACTCTCGGGATGCTGCGCGCGCACGCGCCGACCTGCGCTTCAAGAAGCAGGAAGAGGCGGCAACCGTCCGCCAGAAGGCGATGGCCGAATACGCCGCCGAGAGCGATGCCCGCCAGGCCAAGACCAACAAGCTGCGGGCACTGCGTCTCGCCAAGGAAGCGGAAGACCTCGCCAACGCGCCGGCGGAACCCGCCAAGAAACCGGCCCGCGCCAAGAAGAAGTAGCCCAGCCACGTCCGGAGCCATACAAGCGGCAACGCTTATCCGGATGAGCGGGCGAAGGCTGCTTTCCATCCTGCCTTTTCACGCGAAGCAATTTCAACCGGAACGGGGATGTTATCTCGCCCGCCGACGATCGATGATCGACGCGTTTCAAACAGGAGACCGCCATGACCGCACTGCCGCTCGAAAAAGCCAGGCAAATCATCGAAACCGCCTTTGCCAAGGGCTCCGATCTCAAGCTCAAGCCGCTCGGCGTCTCGGTGCTCGACGCCGGCGGGCATCTGGTCGCCTTCCAGCGCCAGGACGGCGCCTCGTTCCTGCGTCCGCAAATGTCGGCCGGCAAGGCCTATGGTGCGCTCGCCATCGGCATGGGCTCGCGCAAAGTCGAGGCCTTCGCCAAGGAGCGCCCGCATCTCGTCGCCGGCATCTCGGACGTCTCGGGCGGGCGCGTGCTGCCGGTCGTCGGCGGCGTGCTGATCCGCGACAAGGCCGGTGCCATCATCGGCGCCGTCGGCATTTCAGGCGACACGTCGGACAATGACGAAGCCGCGGCAATCGCCGGCATCGAGGCCGCCGGTTTCACCGCCGATCCGGGGTGAGGTCGGGAACTTCGTCATCCACGGGCGGAGCAGGAGCGAGGCTCCGTCGCGCAGACCCGAGGATCCATTCCGTAACATCAGCCGTAGAGTGCAGCGGAGCAGAATTCTGGACCGCTGAAACGCTCACGTGTCGCGGCTTGGACCCTGGGGTCTGCGCCGCGTCGCTACGCTCCTTGCTACGCCCTGGGATGACGACGTTAGGGGCGTTTGCGCCAACTGTCAGCGCAAGCGCCCGTCAAACTTCCGCCTTCCGCGCCGGGGACCTAATTCAAATTGATGTCCCGGCTGGCCGACCGCATCGACACCGCGAATCCGGCCAGCACGTCGAACAGCGCGATGACCATCAGGGTGAAGAAGACGGAATGGGCCGCACCCTTCACCAGCAGGAACTCGACCAGGAAGGCCACGAAGACCAGCGTCGACAGAAGATGGTCCATGATCGAGGCATTGGTGGTGCGCACCGACTTCGCCATTTCGAGGAACAGAAAGATCAGCCCGATCAGCACCATCAGATCGCCAAGCGTCATCGAGAACACGCCACCCGACATCATGCTGAATGAGAAGACCTCGCTTGCCCACGGATCGTCACCGCTGCCGAATATTCCCAGCAGTCCGAGATTGTAGAGCACGAAAGGCACGATCAGCAGCGGAATGGCACCGAACATCTGGCGTCTCCATGTGGGGGCAATCCTTTGTAGAATGCGCCACAGGCACGCCGTCAAGATGTTTCGATGGCAGCGTTGAACACGGTCGAAGACCGCACGCAACAACAATGTCAGCCGGTTGCCTGCAACGATTGCCGCCCACGCGTCGAGATGCGCGCTACCCCGCCCCCCAAACGCAAAAGGACCGGCCATTGGCCGGTCCTTTTGGAATTCAAACCTTTGGAAGGCTGGTCTCAGCTTTCCTTGGGCGTCAACACCTGGCGACCGCGATACATGCCGGTCTTCAGGTCGATATGGTGCGGACGGCGCATTTCGCCGGAATTCTTGTCCTCGACATAGGTCGGGGCCTTGAGGGCGTCGGCCGAGCGGCGCATGCCGCGCTTGGACGGAGATGTTTTACGTTTCGGAACGGCCATGGATATGCTCCACTACATGGTCAAAAGCCCCGCCCGCCCTCGTGAAAGGGCCATGTCGGGGCCTAAATCTGAGAAAGTCGGGTGCCTATACACGCCCTGTGCCGTTTTGGCCAGCACTGGCGCGAATTTTTTTGGATCGGCTAGCGGAGACAACCGACATAGGCGCCCGAGCGGCCGGCTCGCCGCTCGATCAGATTGGCAAGCCGCCTCAGGCCAGGCCCGGGCTTGGCCGGATTGCGGGCGATCGGATTTGGCAAAGAGACCGCAAGCAGGGCGGCCTGCCGTCGCGACAGCTGTTTTGCCGAGACGCCGAAATGGTGCTGTGCCGCGGCCTCGATGCCGTAGATGCCCGGCCCCCACTCGGCGATGTTGAGATAGATTTCCATGATGCGCCGTTTCGACATCACCGCATCGAAATAGACGGCCAGCGGCAATTCGACCACCTTGCGCACCGAGCCCAGCGGCCGCGACCAGAGATACAGGTTCTTGACCGTCTGCATGGTGATGGTTGAGGCGCCGCGCGTCGCTTCGCCGGCCAGCGCATCGTCGACGACGCCTCTCAGCTCGCCGAGATCGACGCCACGATGAAAGCAGAACTGCCCGTCCTCCGACATGATGACGGAATTGGCCAGCACCGGCGACACGTCATCGATCGACACCCAGCGGCGGTCGTAACCGGAGAAGGTCGCCAGGTCCTTCAGCATCAGCGTCGAGACAGGATGCACGAAGAACGGCAGGTACAGAAATGTCAGCACGACCGGAATCAAAGCCAGCACCGCGGCCACGACGATGCCGCGCCGGACCCAGCGCTTGAGACCACGGCGGTTTACGCCCCGCGATCTCGTCGCCATGTCCAGCTTTTCGGTTTCATGATCGACGATCGGTTCCGCCAAGCCGCCCAACCCGTGCCAGAGAGCTCGTTTTGAAACGCGTTCCTGTGAGTCATGTGACGGTGTTTTCGAGAACCGGAGCGGAGCGTACATTAGAGTACGCAAGCACCGGAAGCGCAGAAAACGCCCTCAGATGACCGCAGGAGTAGAGTTTCCGAACGGGCTCATACTGCTCCGGCATAATGGCGCTTGCCTTCTTGCGCAACGTCTGAGTGTCGGCTACCGGTCCCGGCCATGACGAATGACGACCAAATGGCGTTCGAAATGGCGCTGATCAGGCGGGCAGCCGCCGTCGAGGTGCTGCTGCGGCGACTGCTCGACGACCGCGCGCTTTCGGGCGAGATCGCCCGGCCGGACCGGCTGATGGCGGCGATGCGCCATGGCGTGCTGAACGGCGGCAAGCGCCTGCGGCCCTTCCTGGTCATGGAAAGTGCCGCCCTTTTTTCCGCCGACGGCGAGGCGGCACTGCGTGTCGCCGCCGCACTTGAATGCGTGCATTGCTATTCGCTGATCCACGACGATCTGCCCGCCATGGACGACGACGACCTGCGTCGCGGCCAGCCGACCGTGCACAAGGCCTTCGACGAGGCGACCGCGATCCTGGCCGGCGACGCCCTGCTGACGCTGGCCTTCGACATCATTGCCGGCGAGTCGACTGCGCTGCCGGCGGAGCGGCGGGCAGCCCTGGTGCTGGCGCTTGCCCGCGCCGCCGGAGCAGGCGGCATGGTCGGCGGCCAGAAGCTCGATCTCGAAGCCGAACAGACGCCGCCGGACGAGGCCGGCATCATCCGGCTGCAGGCGATGAAGACCGGCGCGCTGATCCGCTTCGCCTGCGAGGCAGGCGCCCTCATCGCCGGCGCCCCGGCCGATGACCGCGAGCGGCTGGCCGAATTCGGCTCGGCGATCGGTCTTGCCTTCCAGCTTGCCGACGACCTGCTCGATTTGACCGGCGACGCCAGCCAGATGGGCAAGGCGACCGGCAAGGACGCCGCCGCCGGCAAGGCGACGCTGGTGGCCTTGCATGGTGCAAATTGGGCACGCGGCCAGCTGCACGGCCTCGTCCAACAGGCGCATGCGCTGCTTGAGCCCTATGGCGACGATGCCCAGTTGCTGAAAGAAGCGGCGACATTCGTGGCGGCGCGTAACAGCTAAGGTTGGTGCCAGCCGGAACATCGAGCTGATTGCACGCACGTCCCCGCCGGCCGGTTCTGAAATAGAACTTGAGCGGAAGCCTGCCGAGGCAGAGGATTGACATCCGCACGGCAAGCACGCGGTGCGGATAAGAGTTGGAGGATGCCATGTCGACCACCGACAAGCTGTTCAGCGGTTCCATTCCCGAGATCTACGACCGGGCGATGGTGCCGCTGATCTTCGAGCCATATGCGCGGGATCTGGCGGAGCGGGTGTCGAAGCTCGGGCCGCAATCGGTGCTCGAAGTGGCGGCGGGCACCGGTGTGGTGACACGTGCGCTCGCAGCAAAGCTGCCGGCGCAAGCGCGCATCGTGGTCACCGACCTCAACCAGCCCATGCTCGACCACGCACGCACGCGGATGGTGGACGATCCTCGCATCACCTGGCAGCAGGCCGATGCTCAGGCGCTGCCCTTCGAGGACGCACAGTTCGACGCCGTGGCCTGCCAGTTTGGCGCGATGTTCTTCCCCGATCGGGTGGGCGCCTACGGGCAAGTTCGGCGCGTGATGCGGCTGGGCGGACACTTCCTGTTCAACGTCTGGGGTGCCATCGAAGAGAACGAGTTTGCCGATGAGGTGACGCGGGCGCTCGGCCATTTTTTCCCGGCCGATCCGCCTCGCTTCATGGCAAGGACACCGCATGGCTATCACGATGCGGACGTCATCCGCGCCGACCTGCATGCTGCCGGCTTCCGTAACATCACCATAGAGCCGCTGGATGCCGTCAGCGCCGCTTCCTCGCCATATGAGGCGGCCACGGCCTATTGCCAGGGCACGCCCCTGCGGGCCGAGATCGAGGCGCGCGGTGGCTCGCTGGAGGAGGTGACGCGATACGTGGCGAATGCCCTTGGGAAACGGTTCGGGGAAGGCCCGGTGAGTGGCCGCATCCGCGCCCTCGTCGTGGAAGCGGCCTAGGCGCGCTGTCCATCCGGCGGCTCGCACGGCTCGCCTGCCCGCACGAACGAAATTTTAATGTAAATGAAGCGTAATCCCGGCCATTAAAATGGTGCGTATGTGTTGGGGTTGCGCATGCCTGAATATTCGTCCTTCATCCGGTCGGTCCGGATCCGCTATATTTCAGGGTTGCTGATCTTCGCGCTGGCTTCCGCCGGCATCGTGATTGCGCTTGATCGCGTCAATTCCTTTCGCCGCGACATCGATGCGCTGAGCAGCAATCTCGTCATCTTCACCCGAGACCTGCGCAACGCGACCAGCTTTGCCGAGACGACCGGCACCGCCTGGCGGGCGGAGACACGCGATGCCCTGACCACATCGGCGCGCGGCCATTCGGAGCGCCTGACCGGCGAGATCGAGACGCTGACCGCCCAGCTTGCGGCGATCAAGCCGCGGCTGTCGATCAAGACCGTCGACGAACTCCAATCCGCTTCAGTTAACGGCGATCTGTTCTGGTCGCCGCGCGACATGGTGCGCAATTTCAACCTGATGTCGGTGGCGCAGAAGGTCGACGAGTGGAGCTATCGCGAAATCCGCAACCAGAATGACCTGTTCGCCCAACCCATGCTGGTTCGCGTCCGCACCGCCATGGATGATGAGCGCCATCTGGCCGATGCCTCCAGCGACAGGCTGTTGTTGTGGGCCAGCGGCATCCTGTTCGCGGCCCTTGCCATCGTCGCCTTCTGGATTTTCCGCCCGATGGAAGTGGCGATCCGCCGCGCCTTTGCCGAATCCGCCGAATCCCTGTTCAAGGCCGAGGCCGCCGACCGCGCCAAATCGGAATTCCTGGCCAATATGAGCCACGAAATCCGCACGCCGATGAACGGTGTGCTCGGTATGGCCGAACTGCTGGCCAAGACCGATCTGACCCCACGCCAAAAGACCTTCACCGACGTTATCGTGAAGTCCGGCAACGCGCTGCTCACCATCATCAATGACATCCTCGATTTCTCCAAGATCAATGCTGGCCAGCTCACCCTCGACCCTGCTCCCTTCCGCCTTTCCGAGGCGGTCGAGGACGTGGCGACGCTGGTCTCTGCTCGCGTCGCCGAAAAGAACCTCGAACTGATCGTGCGCGTCGATCCGCGCCTGCCGGCCCATGTCGTCGGCGACGCCGGCCGGTTCCGGCAGATCATCACCAACCTGCTCGGCAACGCAGTGAAGTTCACCGAGAAGGGTCACGTGCTGATCGATGTCGGCGGCGAGATCGTCAACGACGTGGTCCAGCTCAAGATCCGCGTCGAGGACACCGGCATCGGCATACCGGCCGAGAAACTGCAGAACGTGTTCGAAAAATTCGCGCAGGTCGACGGCTCGTCCACCCGCCGTCATGAGGGCACGGGGCTGGGCTTGGCCATCGCAGCACGCCTCGTCGACCTGATGGCAGGCAAGATCGGCGTCGAGAGCGAGATCGGCCGCGGCTCGGTGTTCTGGTTCGCGGTGCCGCTGCCCGCGCATCAGGCCGCGGCGCGCGACGAGATCGTGCCGGTCGACGTCACCGGCGCGCGCGTGCTGGTCATCGATGACAATCCGGTCAACCGCGAAATCCTGCTCGAGCAGCTCAGAAGCTGGAGCTTCGACTGTGCCGCCGCCGAAAGCGGCGCCGTCGGCCTGGCCTTCCTCGACCGCGCCTTTCAGTTGGGCGCCGCCGTCGACTGCATCATCCTCGACTACCAGATGCCCGGCATGAACGGCGCCGACGTTGCCAGGGCCATTGCTTCCGACAGCCGGCTGTCCTCCATCCCGGTGGTGTTGCTGACCTCGGTCGACCAGGTCGATTTCGGCAAGATGATCATCGACTTCGGCATTGCCGCGCATTTGACGAAGCCGGCGCGCTCCGCGGTCCTGCTCGGCACCGTTATCTCGGTCGTGCAGAAGGCCCGTTCGCAGGTCGGCAAGGCGCAGTTTGTCCGCGAACCGATCGTCCAGGCTCCCCCGGCAGCGCCGCCTGCCTTTACCGTCATCCGCGGCCCGGCGCTGCCAGTCGCGGCAGCACCGGAATCGACAACCACGCCGAACGGACCGATCGACATCCTGATTGCCGAGGACAACGACGTGAACCAGCTGGTCTTCGGCCAGATCCTCAATGGCTTGGGCTTGAGCTACCGCATCGCCGGCAACGGCCGCACGGCGGTCGAGATGTACCGGGCGCTGCGCCCCAAGCTGATCCTGATGGACGTCTCGATGCCGGAGATGAATGGCTACGAAGCGACCCGCGCGATCCGGGCCATGGAGACCTCGACGGGCACCCACATTCCGATCATCGGCGTCACCGCGCATGCGCTGAAGGGCGATCGCGACAAGTGCATCGAATCGGGCATGGACGACTATCTGCCGAAGCCCGTTTCGCCCGACCGACTGGGCACCAAGATCGGCACCTGGCTCAGCGAGACCGTGGTGGCCAAGACGGCGTAAAAGCCGGCCCTATTGGTCAGGCCGGATCAGCGCAACCGGCCGATCGGGATGATTTCCGGCGAGGTCACACCATAAGGTGTGCCCTGCCAGTCACCCAGCCACAGCTCGACCAACAGGCCAGTCTCGTCCAGCATCCCCGCAAGATCTTCCTTCTTGGGGAACGCGATCTTGGATTCGGCGCCCAGAACAGGTCTACCGCCCGGAATGTCATAGAAGGTCGAGTAGGTGACGATGCCGGTAGCGGCATCGTGTTCGGCATCATACCAGGCTTTGACCGTGCCGAGGCCGGGATGTGTAACTGCCCGTTCGGAGCGCTGCGGTGTCCATTCCAGCCATTCCTCCTCGGCGGGATTTCGTGTGTCGAAAATGAAGAGCCCGCCGGGAGCGAGATGCTCGGCGATGGTGCCCAGCACCGCCATCTGATCCTCGCCTGTCAGGAAAACCTGGAACGCATGCCCGGTGAGCAGGACCAGGTCGAAACGCCGCCCGAGCCGAACAGTTCGCGCGTCGGCCTCGACCCAGTCGACCCTGTCGCCGCCGGCCCTGCGCCGCGCCACGTCGAGCATCGCCGATGCCGGGTCAACGCCAGTGACATTATGCCCATCGGCAAGTTCGGCAGCCAGTTGGCCAGTGCCACAGCCGAGATCGAGGACCGAGCCGCGATTTACGGCAAGACCGATACAGTAATCAAAATCGGCACGGCCGCTTTGGTTCTCGATATCATAGAACTGGACGAAGTCGGGATCGCTGTAGATAGGGTCGGTCATAGTCTCTGCCCATACTCCAATTTCCAGCTGCAGCCCATCAAGCGTCAGGCGGCTGCGTCCAGACGATAGCGGCGCATCCAGTCGAGGCTCGTGTCGTCGGAGAGCTTTGCAACGCCGGGCCTCACGTCATCGGCATTCGGCGCTTGAACGCCCAAGACTTCGCAGATGCCTAGCAATGTCGCCGCCGGATTGCTCGAAAGGCGCTCGTAGCCAACCCGATGCGGGGATATGCCTTGTGCTGCGAACCAGATGTTCCAGGCCGCATCATAGGTCTCGAGTTCCGCGACCTCACGCCTGATCCGCTCGAAATCATATTGGGGCTCTTTCGGCGGTGCGACCCTTTCGATCTCGGTACCGTCGGGAGCGATATGCCAAAGACCGGTCTGCTCTGCCTTGATCAGGGAGACAGCCTGCGCAAGCTTGTCTTCCCGCGAGAGGTGTATGTAGAGAACATTGCCGAATGCTCTTTCGAACCGTGCTCTGTCGGATGGCCGTTTTGGGAAAATCCGGTCGAGGATCGCCGAAAGCTCATCCAGATTTTCGCGCATCAAGCGGAGGCCGAAGAGGCCGGTCCCACCCTTACCGGCGGCGATCGCGGCATCGAGATACGCGGCATCGAATTCGAGCTCGCTCATCGCGGCGCGATCGGGCAGCTTCCACTCTTCGGCCCACTCCACCACGTCCTGGCGCCGATAGAATGAGTGTGGATCGCCGGCCGTCTTGGTGGATGCCAGAAGCTTGCACAGCAGCGTGCTTCCGGTCCTCGGTGTGCCGCAGATAATGTATCCATCGAACATGTTGTGCCCACGCGGCTTGTCAAAGGCAGGGGCTGTCGCTCCTGGTAAGATGGCCGCCGCCATAGCTGAAATCCTTGCTGGATGCGACGTCACGGCTGTCGCTTTTTTAAATGCCTCTCTCAGACAAAACACCCTGCCGGCAGGGGTCAAATCACCGGTTGCGCACCACCACGCATGCCCCACCGATGCTTTGCAATTTCTGGCAGATGACGTTTGCATCGGCGCGGTGGTCGACACCGATCCTGACCGCATAGATACCCCGCCGGCCGATTGGCGTGCGCACCCGGCTGACCACGGGATCGTGCCCGTTGAGCAGGGCCGGGAACCGGCTCCTTACCCTGAGCCACTGGTTGATCGCGGCACTGCGGCGGAAATTGCCGGCCACCTGGATGCCCCATGGCTTTACGTTGATCGAGGCCATCGCCACGGTCCGCGACATGATCACCGGCAGTTTTCGGCAAGCGACGGCAAAATCCGCCTTAGCGTCGAGCGGTTCGACCCTTCCGGCATAGGCTCGGTCGGTGAACTTGTCGGCTGGTTCGCCCATGATGTCGAAGACATAGCTTTCGGTTTCCATCGGCAGGAAACCGCCGGAACTGAGCCAGCGCGACACCCGGCTCTCGCCGGCATTGTAGGCGGCGGCCGCCAGGCCGAGATTGCCGTAGCCGGTTTTCATTTCGGCGAGATATTTCGCCGAAGCCGGGATCGCCTGATTGATGTCGAAGGAATTGGCAAGCCCGCGCATCTTGGCGGTTCCCGGCATGAACTGGGCAATGCCTTCGGCGCCGACGGGACTGACTGCGTTGGGATCGAAACGGCTCTCCTTCCAGATCAGCCGGGCGAAGAAATCCCTGGGCAAACCATTCTGGTCGGCATGCGCCTGGATCAGGTTGCAGACCTTGTCGATAAGCCGTTGCTTGGCGGATTGCGGCGGATCGGCCTGAGCCAGTGTCGACCAGACTAGCCCACACAGCAGGACCAGCGTCGCCCACAGGAAACGCTGCATTTGACCTACTCTGCCGCGGCCTTGCCGCCGCGACCGAACCGCTGTTCGATATAATCGGCGACCATTTTCTCGAAATCCGCCGCGATCGACGGTCCGCGCAGCGTCGCCGCCTTCTTGCCGTCGACGAAGACTGGCGCCGTCGGCGTCTCGCCGGTGCCGGGCAGCGAAATGCCGATATCGGCATGCTTGGACTCGCCCGGGCCGTTGACGATGCAACCCATCACCGCGACCTTGAGGTTCTCGACGCCGGGATATTTGTCGCGCCACACCGGCATGTTCTTCCTGAGATCTGCCTGGATGTTCTGAGCGAGCTCCTGGAACACGGTCGAGGTCGTGCGGCCGCAGCCGGGACACGCGGCGACGATCGGCACGAACTGCCTGAACCCCATCGTCTGCAGCAATTCCTGCGAAACCTGCACCTCGCGCGTGCGGTCGCCATTCGGCTCCGGCGTCAGTGAGATGCGGATGGTGTCGCCGATGCCTTGCTGCAGCAGGATGCCCATGGCGGCCGACGAAGCGACGATGCCTTTCGAGCCCATGCCGGCTTCAGTCAGGCCGAGATGCAGCGCATGGTTGGAGCGGGTGGCGAGTTCGGCATAGACGGCAATCAGGTCCTGCACGCCGCTGACCTTGGCCGACAGGATGATTTTCTCGCGGCCAAGGCCGATCTCTTCCGCCATCTCGGCCGAGAGAATGGCCGACTGCACGATCGCCTCGCGCATCACCTCTTGCGCCGTCAGCGGAAAACCCTTGTCCTGGTTGTCGTCCATCAGCCGGGTCAAAAGCTCCTGGTCGAGCGAGCCCCAGTTGACACCGATGCGCACCGGCTTGTCATGCCTGATCGCCATCTCGACGATGTCGGCGAACTGCCGGTCCTTCTTGTCCTTGAAGCCGACATTGCCGGGGTTGATCCGATATTTGGCCAGCGCCTCGGCGCAGGCCGGGTGATCGGCCAAGAGCTTGTGGCCGATATAGTGGAAATCGCCGACCAGCGGCACGTTGATGCCAAGCCGCCGAAGCCGCTCATGAATGCGCGGTACGGCGGCGGCACTCTCGTCGCGATCGACGGTGATGCGCACGATCTCGGAGCCGGCCCGGTGCAGTGCTGCGACCTGCGCGACGGTCTGGTCGATATCGGCCGTGTCGGTGTTGGTCATCGATTGGACGACAACGGGCGCGCCGCCGCCGACGACCACGCCGCCGACATCGACGCCGACCGAGGTGCGGCGGGGGAAAGGAGAGGAAAAATATCCGGTCATGCCGGCAGCCTTTTGTCTCTGGAGCATCTTGTGTCCTGCATGGGCGCACAACGACGCCCCGGGCCGATGCGCTGAGGTCCGGGCATGAGGTGGAGGAGCAAAGATGGCTTGTCAATGGCGACAGGTCGCCACTGGCCGGAATCGGCACGCCGCCAACGACCAAAAACAATCGATGATCTGGCGAACGGGCGACAGCCGAAGCGGATATTAAGCCGGGTGCAAGTCCAGCTTCGGCTGACAGACCGGTGCTGGGAAATCAAACCCCTCCACGCCGGCGGCGGGGAGCCGCCGGGAAAAGAGGCCGCGGATACCGGGCGGCTATGTCAGGAGGGCATCAATGCGTGGTCGGTTTTCCTCTTAGTTTTTCAATCTCGTCCTTGAGTGCCAGCTTGCGTCGCTTAAGATTCACGATTTCGAGGTCGTCGACCGATGGATGATTCATCGCGTCATCGATTTCACGTTCGATGTCGCCGTGTTTCCGCTGCAACTCATCAAGATGGGATGCAAGAGACATGATTGGTTCTCCCTTTCATGGTTTTCCTCGATTGCAACCGTCACGGCGCGTCCACCGCAGGTTCGCTTCTGTGACGGCACGGTGACAGTGTGTCACCTTCCGCGGGCGATGTCGAATGATCCGTGGTAGCATTCCACGACACTGTGAAATGTGATATGGGCTGCACGCCGGTGACAAAACATCCGGCCCCGCCCAATCAGGCCCAGCTTTGGGCGCCGCAGACGTGCAGACGGTAGAGAATGTCCGATCAGGAACAGGCCGATATTCGCCTCGAATTTTCCCGCCTGAAGCAGGAACACGCCGATTTCGATGCAGCCATCAACGCGATGATCGCCATGGCCTGCGATCCGCTGCAGATCCAGCGCATGAAGAAGAAGAAGCTGTTCCTCAAGGACCGGCTGATGGCGCTGGAAGACAAGATCATTCCCGACATTATTGCGTGAACGATGTGATGTGCTGATCCCGCTCGAGCGCCAGGCAGCGGCGATCTGCATCTCCCTGCGCGGTCGTGTGACGGTGCCTTTGGCCGGTCAATCGTTGGGCTCTTTTTCGCCGGTGCACTAGCCGCGACGGCGCGTCCTGCCGGGCGATCTCGCACATGGAGCACCTCGAACTCGACGGCTTCGTCGCACGCTCTCGGTCAGTGATCCCACCGTTCTGACGGATTGTCCGGCGACGCCGCTGGGAAACCTGCGCCTTCGCGCGGCTCAGCCCCGGCCGTCGACACAGCTCACCGCCCGCCCCTCAAAACAATAACTTTACAAATATTTGTATTTATGTGAAGTCATGACGATTGAAGGATCGACCATGACAGCCACTCGTTTCGCCACGCGCCTGAATTCCTTTGCCTCGCGGCCGCAGGCCGAATGGCCTGATCTTACCGGCAAGCCGTCGCTGCTGCAGATGGCGGCGCGCGCCGCCAAGGTCGGCGGGCTTACCGATCTCGACCTCAACTTTCCCGACCATGTCAGTGAAAAGCCTGCGGAAATCGCCCTCAAACTGAGCGATCTCGGGCTTTCCATCAATGGCTTTGCCATGCGCTACTACTCCAACCCCGCCTTCAAGCTCGGCGCCTTCACCAATCCGGATCCGGCGGTGCGCCGCGAGGCCATCGACCTGACCAAAGCCGGGATCGATGCCCTGCGTGAGGCCGGCGCCAGCCTGATGACGCTGTGGCTCGGCCAGGATGGCTTCGACTACGCCTTCCAGGCCGACTATGCGACGCTTTGGCAACACGAAATCGATGGGATTCGTGAAGTATCCGCGCATGATCCCGACTGTCAGATCAGCCTTGAGTACAAACCGAACGAACCACGCTCCTACAGCCTGATGCCGGATGCGGCGACGACCTTGCTGGCGATCCGCGATGTCGGCGTGCCCAATCTGGGCGTCACCCTCGATTTCGCCCATGTGCTCTATGCCGACGAACAGCCGGCCTTTGCCGCGGCCCTGGTGGCGCGCCACAGCAAGCTGCTCGGCGTGCATCTGAACGACGGCTACGCCAAGCGCGACGACGGCCTGATGGTCGGCGCGGTGCACACGCTGCAGACCATCGAGCTGCTCAGGCAGATTCGCCGCGACGGTTACGCCGGCGCCATCTATTTCGACACGTTCCCCGACATGACCGGGCTCGATCCGGTGCGCGAGTGCGAAGTCAACATCGCCACCGTCAAGCGCATGCTGCGCGTCGTTGACCGGCTGGAGCAGGACAATCGCCTGTCCGCCGCCATGGACAGCCAGGATGCGGTGACGTCGCAGGCCATCATCCAGGAAATCATGCTCGGGCCGGATAGCTGAGGCATCCGCACCATTATCGTTTTCAACAAGGGAGGAATACAATGAAACTTCTGCTTGCCACTGCTACCGCCGCACTGATGGCGCTGTCGATCGGCTCTGCCTTTTCGGCCGACCTCGCGCCGCTCAATTCCGACACGGAAAAGGACCGCATCGACTGGTCGCAGGTCGAGGCCAAATTCGGCGCGTTCCCCAAGCTGCCCGAAGGCACCAAGGCAGGCGCCGTCTCCAAGACGCTGACCAATGAATACTGGCGCTCGCTGGGCGAGGGCTACACGGCATTCGGCGCCAAGGTCGGCGTTCCCGTCGTCTATCAGGCAGCGCAAAGCGAGGGCGACCAGCTCGGCCAGCTCACCATCGCCGAAGGCCTGGTGACGCAGGGCTACAACGTGCTGCTCGTCTCGCCGCAGACGGATGCCAATCTGCAGCCGATCATGGAGCAAGCCAAGGCCGCCAACGTGCCGGTGGTCAACGTCAATGACGCCGTGATCCCGCAGGCCGAACATTATGTCGGCAATGTCCAGCGCGACAATGGCGTGCGCGTCGCCAAATGGTTCATCAAGAACCGTCCGGATGGCGGCAAGGTCGCCATCGTCGAAGGCCAGGCTGGCGTCTATGCCGCCGTGCAGCGCACCGACGGCTTCAAGTCGACCATCACCGAGGCAGGCAAGTTCGAGGTCGTCGCCAGCGTTCCCGGCAACTGGGACCGCCAGACCTCCTATGATGCGGCCACCAACATCCTGCAGCAGCACCCCGACCTGATCGGCTTTTATGCCAACAATGACGGCATGGCGCTCGGCATCGTCGAGGCAGTCAAGGCCGCCGGCCTGCAGGACAAGGTTGCGGTCTTCGGCACCGACGGCATTTCCGACGCCTATGCCTCCATACGGGCCGGCGAACTGACCGGCACGGTCGACAGTTTCCCGGTGCTGACCGGCGAAGTGGCGTTGGAAACTGCTCTGCGTCTCGTCGCGGGACAGAAGCTGCCCCGCGTCGTCGCCACGCCCCAGGCACTGATCACCAAGGACAATGCCGACCGCTATTCCGGCGGCGGCGCGCGCAAGGCACTGCTCGAGGACGCGGCTGCGGGCCAGTAAGGCCAATCGGCGAGTGCCGGCCAGAGCAATTCGCTCCCGCCGGCACCGTTGCCCGGAGATAGAACCCAATGTCACCCCGGCTGCAATTCCAGGGCATTTCCAAGCTGTTTCCGGCCGTGCGGGCGCTTGACGGCGTGTCGTTCTCGGTAGGTGCCGGTGAAATCCACGGCCTGCTCGGGGAAAATGGCGCCGGCAAGTCGACGCTGCTGCGCATCCTGTCTGGCGTCTACAGGCCGACAGCGGGAAGCGTCCTCATCGACGGCAAGCCGGTTACACTCGTCAACCCGGTCGCCGCACGCGCTGCGGGCGTCGCCATGATCCATCAGGAATTGCAGCAGGTACCACGCCTTAGCGTCGCCCAGAACATGTTCCTAGGCCATCCGCTGACGCGCGGCGCCATCTTCGTCGCCCGGCGCGAACAGGAGCGCCGTGCTGCGGAGGCTCTTGCGGCCATCGATCCCTCCATCGATCCGGCTGCACCCCTCGGTACCCTGAAGGTGGCGCAGCGGCAGATTGTCGAGATCGCCCGCGCGCTGCTCGATCGCGCCCGCATCGTTGCCATGGACGAGCCGACATCGAGCCTGACGCCGAGCGAATTCGAACGGCTGGCGCAAGTCATCACCGGCCTCGCCCGCGACGGCGTCGCCGTCGTCTATGTCTCGCACAAGCTGGACGAGGTGTTCGGCATCTGCCGGCGCGCCACCATCATGCGCGATGGCGTCGTCGTCGATTCCGTCGATCTGAACGACCTGTCGGAGAAAGCGGTCGTGGCGATGATGGTCGGCCGCGAACTGGCGCAGGAGCAGCATAATTCCCATGCCACGAACAAGGTCATGCTGAGCGCGCGTGGCCTCTCCTCGGCGACGAAGGTGCGCAACGTGTCGTTCGATCTGCATCGCGGCGAGGTGCTGGGCATTGCCGGCCTGGTCGGTTCCGGCCGCACTGAACTGCTGCGGCTCTTGGCCGGCGCCGATCGCGCCACGGCCGGGACGATTGCAATCGACGGCAAGGCGGCACGGTTCTTCAGCCCGCGTGACGCGATTGCCGCCGGCGTCGGACTGGTGCCGGAGGAGCGCAAACGCGAAGGCATCGTGCCGCTGCGCTCGATCACCAGCAATATGGCGCTGGCCTCGATGGCCGTGTTCGCGCCGCGCGGCCTCATCGATCACGCCAGGTTGAAACAGGTGGCGGCCGAGAAGATGAGCCGCGTCAATCTGCGCCCATTCCTGCTCGACCGGCCGATCCGCCTGTTCAGCGGCGGCAACCAGCAGAAGGCGATCATCGGCCGCTGGCTGGCGGCGGGAACACGCATCCTCTTGTTCGACGAGCCGACGCGCGGCATCGATGTCGGCGCCAAGGCGGAGATCTATCATCTGATCGAGGAACTCGCCGCCGAGGGCCATGCGGTGGTCGTCGTCTCCTCCGAACTGCCCGAGGTGATCCGGCTTGCCGACCGCGTGTTGGTCATGCGCGACGGCACCATCGCCGCCGAACTCGATAGGGCAAATCTCTCAGAACAGGCGATCGCGGCGCACGCCATCCCGCAAACGCAAACGCCGGCCGCACAGCCGGCAAGGCAGTAGTAGGTGACGGATATGTCGGATGCCACTCTGGTGCGGCCCCAGGCCGAATTCCTGCGCGGTGTTTCCATGCGCGACGCCGGCACGCTGATCGGGCTTGTCGTGATCCTGGCCGTGTTCGGCGCGCTGGTGCCCGGCTTCTTCGCCGAGCGCAACCTGATCAACATCCTGCAGCAGTCGAGCATCAATGCCTGTCTGGCGCTGGGCATGACGCTGGTCATCATCTCCGGCGGCATCGACCTGTCGGTCGGGCCGACGGCGGCACTCTCGGCCGTCATCTCGGCCTCTATGATGGTCGCCGGCGTGCCGTTTCCGCTGGCCATCGCCGCCGGCTTCGCCATTGGTCTTGCCTGCGGCCTCGTCAACGGCGTGCTCGTCGCCCATGTTGGGCTGCAGCCCTTCATCGTCACGTTGGGAACGCTCAGCACCTATCGGGCACTGGCGCTGATCTACACCGGCGGCAATCCGGTCCTCGGCCTGCCCCCAGGCTTTCGCGCCGTCTTCAACGGTTCGCTGTTCGGACTGCCTCTGGCGGTCGTCATCGTCGCCTGCGTGGCTGTCGTCGCCTGGGTCGTTTTGAAGAAGACGCCCTTCGGCGAATATCTGCTCGCCGTCGGCGGCAACGAGGAGGCGGCCTACATCGCCGGCGTGCCGATTGCCCGCACCAAGATCGCCGCCTACATGATCTCAGGCCTGCTGGCGGCGCTTGCCGCGCAGATCCTGATCGGCCGGTTGGGCGCCGCCGAACCCATCCTCGGCAATCTCTGGGAGCTCGACGCCATCGCGGCTGCCGCCATCGGCGGCGCCTCGCTGATGGGCGGCAAGGGCAGCGTCGTCGGCACCATCCTGGGCGCCGTCATCCTCGGCGCCATGCGCAACGGTTTGACGCTGATGAACGTCCAGTCCTTCTATCAGCTTTTGGCAACTGGTCTTATAATCCTCGCCGCGATGCTTATCGATCGCGTGACGAGGGGGCGTGGATGACCTTGAGCGGGCTGGACCTGAAAGCGGTAGGACCGCGCATCCGCATGATGATGCCGCATCTCACTCCGCTGGAGGCGAAGGTGGTGGAAACCGTCTTCGGCCGGCGCGGCTTCGACGAGAGCATTCCGCTGAAGCAGATCGCCGAGGAATCCGGCGTGTCCGAGGCGATGGTGGTCAAGATCGCCAAGAAGCTCGGCTTTTCCGGCTATCGCGACTTCCGCACCGCCGTCTATGAGTACAGTCGCCTGCCGACCGCCGAGATGCACCAGGAACTGTCATCCGACGACAGTTCGGCCGAGATCGTGCAAAAAGTGTTCCGCACCTCCATCCAGGCGCTGGAGGAGACGCTGGCGATCCTCGACATCGAGGATTTCGACCGCGCCGCCGAGCTGCTCTTCCGTGCCAAGAACCGGGATTTCTATGGCGTCGGCGGCTCGGCGCAGATCGCGCGCGACGTTTCGCACAAATTCCTGCGCATCGGCATCCGCGCATCCGTCTACGACGATTCGCACATGATGCTGATGTCGGCCTCGCTGCTCGGCGGCGACGACATCGCCGTCGGCTTCTCGCATTCGGGCAACACGTCGGCCGTTATCGACGCCATCCAGTTGGCTCGCAAGAACGGTGCCCGCACGCTGGCCATCACCAATTACGACAACTCGCCCCTGGCCGCCGTCGCCGATATCGTTCTGTGCTCGACCGCGCAGGGTTCGCCGCTGATGGGCGAGAACGCAGCGGCCCGCATTGCCCAGCTCAACATTCTCGACGCGTTGTTCGTCGCGGTGGCGCAGCGCGACTATCAGGCGGCGGAGCGCAATCTCGGCCGCACCATGTCGGCGGTGACATCGAAACGAAAAGACCGGGGCTCATGACGACAACGCCGCTGGTGACCGTGTTCGGCAGCCTGCATTACGACATTATGGTCGACGCGCCCGACCGCCCGCGCAAGGGCGAGACGGTGACCGGCCATGCCTGGCACCCCAAATGCGGTGGCAAGGGCGGCAACCAGGCCGTCTCGGCGGCGCGGGCCGGTGTGTATGCGGCGATGATCGGCGCCGTCGGCGACGATGATTTCGGGCGGGCGTTGCTGGCCAATCTCGATCGCGCCAAGGTCGACCGCCGCTTCGTGCGGGTGGCCGCTGGCGCCGGCTCCGGCATGAGCGTGGCGATCTTCGACCAAGGCGGCGACTATGGCGCGGTGATCGTCTCGGGCAGCAATCTGGCACTGGGCCATGCCGACAGTGCCTCTGCTTCCGATGTGGTGGGACAGACGGCGGTGCTCCTGCTGCAGAACGAAGTGCCGGAAGCCGCCAACATTGCCGCCGCACGCGCAGTCAAGGCACGGGGCGGTCGCGTCGTGCTCAACGCGGCCCCCGCGCGCAAACTCTCCGAGGAGTTGATCGCCCTGGTCGACATATTGGTGGTCAACGCCATCGAGGCGGAATTCCTGGCTGGCACGGCAGTGGTCGAGACACTCGACGGGGCCGCGCAAGCCGCACGGCTATTGGCCGATCTCTATCCGGTGGCAATTGTCACGGCGGGCGGCGAAGGTGTCGCCTGTTGCGACCGGAGCGGCGAGGCCTTTGCGCTGTCCGCCATCCCGGTCAAGGTCGCCAGCACGCATGGCGCCGGCGATGAATTCGTTGGCGCGCTGGCCGCGGGACTTGCCCGTGGGCAGACCATGCGGGCGGCCATCACCGCCGCCAACGCGGCTTCGGCCTTGCTGGTCTCGACGCCAGAGGCCGAGCGCGACGGCATCTGACCGGCTGGTTTCCGTCTTGCCAGACCGCAGCAGCGGCCGCCTATCCTTGCGGCCTCGCGCGAATTCCGCTAAGGCGCGCCTTTGTCGCCGGGGAACACGGACTTGGACGATCAACGCGCCGACGTCGCCATCATCATGGGCAGCCAGTCCGACTGGTCGACGATGCGCCATGCCGCCGAAACGCTGGAAGCACTTGGCATCCCGCACAAGCGGCTCATCATCTCCGCGCACCGCACACCGGACCGGCTCTATGATTTCGCCAAGGGCGCCAAGGCGGCCGGTTACCAGGTGATCATCGCCGGCGCCGGCGGTGCAGCACACCTGCCCGGCATGACGGCGGCGATGACGCCATTGCCGGTGTTCGGCGTGCCGGTGGAATCGAAAGCGCTTTCCGGGCAGGATTCGCTGCTGTCCATCGTCCAGATGCCAGCCGGCATTCCCGTTGGAACGCTGGCCATAGGCAAGGCTGGAGCCGCCAACGCAGCCCTTTTGGCCGCCGCCGTGCTGGCCCTGAACGATGACAGCCTTGCCGTCCGTCTGGATGCCTGGCGCGCCGCGCAGACTGCCAAGGTCGCGGCTGAACCGACGGATACGCCGTGAGCCTGCCCGCCGGATCGACCATCGGTATCATTGGCGGCGGCCAGCTCGGCCGCATGCTGGCTGTTGCTGCCGCCCGCCTCGGCTACCGCACCGTGGTGCTGGAGCCGCAAGCGGATTGCCCGGCCGCACAGGTCGCCAACCGGCAGATAACAGCCGCCTATGACGACCCGGCCGCCCTTGCCGAACTGGCAGCGTCGAGTTCCGTCATCACCTACGAGTTCGAGAACGTCCCGGTCGCGGCGGCCAGCGCGCTGGCGGCCAAGGTTCCGGTCTATCCGCCGGCGCGTGCGCTGGAAGTGGCGCAGGACCGGGTGGACGAAAAAACATTCCTCAACGGCATCGGCATTGCCACCGCCGATTTCCACGCCGTCGACAATGATGACGAGCTGGCGGCGGCGCTGAGAGCATTCGACGGCAGCGGCATCCTGAAGACCCGGCGCATGGGATATGACGGCAAGGGCCAGCGCGTCTTCCGCAACATGGAAGCCGGCGGTTTTGCCGGCACATGCGAGGCGATGGGCAATGTGCCGCTGATTCTGGAGTCCTTCGTGCCGTTCGAGCGCGAGATATCGGTGATCGCGGCGCGTGGGCTGGACGGTGCGGTTGTCGCCTACGATCCAGCCGAGAATATCCATCGCAACGGCATTCTCCACACATCGACCTTGCCGGCCGCCATTATGCCGGAGACGGCGCAAGCAGCCCGAACGGCCGCATCGAAGATCCTTGCGGCGCTCGACTATGTCGGTGTCATCGGCGTCGAGTTCTTCGTGCTGGCCGATGGCTCGCTGCTGGCCAACGAGATCGCGCCGCGCGTGCACAATTCCGGCCATTGGACGGAAGCCGCCTGTGTCGTTTCGCAGTTCGAGCAGCATATCCGCGCCATCGCCGGCCTGCCGCTCGGCGGCCCGGACCGCCATTCCGACTGCGTGATGGAAAACCTGATCGGCGACGATGTGATACGCGTCCCGGAGCTTCTCGCCGAGCCCGATCTGATGCTGCATCTCTACGGCAAGGCCGAAGCGCGGCCCGGCCGCAAGATGGGTCATTTCACTCGGATCAGACGTCGCGCCTCATAAGGTTGCCTACTGCGCGTCGTCGCTCTCGTCCTGCCCTGTATTGGCGCAACTCCCATCGCCTTCCTCGCAATTGGCCGCGGCAGCAAGCTGCTTGACGCGGTCATTGGTCAATCTGGTCAGGCATTGCGAAACTTCCATCGAATGGATCGACCCGCCTTCGCTGGCGGCGGTGGAATGCGCGCACTCGGCATCGCGAAAAGTGATCCAGGCGCGTTGCGCCACCTGCAGCAATCTCTTGCCGTTGGCATCGTCCGAGCTGATGAGGTTCTGATAGGCCGTGTTGAGCCTGGCGTCGGCCGCCTGGTAGTCCTCGCCGGCACAGATGTTCATCATTTGCTGGCTGTCGTCGCTGCGGTCGCATTCCTGCGCGCGCGCAACCGAAGCTGCCGCCAGCAGGACAAGGCAGGCGGCCAGGAACATCCGGCGCATAGTCGTCTCCAAATCATTTCACGGCGACCGCATCATCCCAGCCGGCCCAGGGCCGCGCAATGCCGCAAGGCCGACATGGCGGATAATTGATGACAGGGATGATTCACAGCCGCTATGGAGCACGCTTGCGGTTGACAGGGACAAGGCTCCTCGTTTATGAGCCACCCACAGTTCAAAGGCGCGTCTTCTGGCGCGCCTTAAAATTTCGACCCAACCGGGTCCACACCGACAGGCAAGACCATGAAGATCAAGAATTCGCTCAAGGCGCTGAAGGCGCGTCACCGCGACAACCAGCTGGTTCGCCGCAAGGGCCGCATCTACATCATCAACAAGACCGCCCCGCGCTACAAGGCACGTCAGGGCTGAGTTTTCGGGCAGGAGGCTGTTGCCTCCGCCCATTTGATGCTTGTCGCCGTCTGCCGGCCTTTTCACGCCAAATTCAGTTTGACGTTCTCTCGCCCGGGACTAGAGTCCGGCGATGCGGATTCTTTTTGCATTTTTGACATCTCTGCTTGTTTCCGGCGTCATTTATGGCCCGGCATGGGCGGATGGTGCTGTCGCGCCGCCGTCCACTCAGGATGCGCCGCCCGCCCCAACGACGAAACAAGCCCGCCTCGATCAGCTGTTCAGCGACTTGAAACGCGAACGCAACGAAAAGGCGGCGGAGCGCATCGCCGGCAACATCTGGAGCGAGTGGTCGCAATCCGGCAGCGCCTCGATCGACCTGATGATGCAATGGTCGCAAAAAGCCGTCGAGGGCCAGAAGTTCGACGTCGCGCTCGATTTCCTCGACCAGGTGGTGACTTTGCAGCCTACTTATGCCGAAGGCTGGAACCGACGTGCCACCGTCCATTTCATGATGAAGAACTACGGCAAGTCGATGTCCGACATCGACCATACGCTGCAGCTCGAGCCGCGCCATTTCGGTGCGCTGTCCGGCCTGGCGCAGATCATGGCGCTGACCGGCCACAAGCAATCGGCGCTCGAGGCCTGGCAAAAGGTCCTGGCCATCTATCCGATGATGCGCAGCGCCCAGGACCAGGTCGGCACGATTTCGGAGGAACTTGCCGGTGAAGGCATCTGATTGCTCTAGGGGAGTAAGGGAATAGGGCAGTAAGACCGTAGGGGCAGATCGCACCTGCGGAACACACACCCTACTCCCCTACTCCCCTACTCCCCTACTCCCCTACTCCCCTACTCCCCTACTCCCCTACTCCCCTACTCCCCTACTCCCCTACTCCCCTACTCCCCTACTCCCCTACTCCCCTACTCCCCTACTCCCCTACTCCCCTACAACTTACCCCCCTCCACCTCCGTATCTTCCCCCATGAACCTGATCTACGCCGCCCTTGCCTTCCTGATGGCGCTTGTCTTCGGCTTTGTCGGCGTCACCCGCGTCGGCTCATGGCTGATCGAGCGCCGCGATCCGCCGCTCGGCGAGTTCGCCGACATCGACGGCGCCCGCATCCACTATGTCCATGTTCCGGCACCCGCCAACGCCGAGCTGCCGCCGATCGTCTTCATTCACGGCGCCAGCGCCAATCTCAGGGACCAGATGCTGCCGCTGCGTCCCTTGCTCGAAGGCCGCGCCGAAATGCTGTTCTTCGACCGGCCAGGCCACGGCTGGTCGGGTCGCGGCACCCATAACGAGAACCCGTCGGCGCAGGCCAACACCATTGCCGCACTGATGGACCATCTCGGCATCAGGAAGGCTGTCATCGTCGGCCATTCCTTCGGCGGCGTGGTGACATCGGCCTTTGGCCGCGAGCATCCAGACAAGACACTTGGACTGGTCTTCCTCGCACCGGCGACCCATCCATGGCCGGGCGGCGCAACCGCCTGGTACTACGATCTGACCACCATTCCCGTGCTCGGCTGGCTGTTTTCCGAAACGCTGACCTATCCGGCCGGTACACTGCAGATGGCCGACGCCACCACCTGCGTTTTCTCGCCCAACAAGGTGCCGGACAATTATCTGGGAATGGCCTCTATCCCGCTGGTGCTGCGACCAAAAGCCTTTCGCGCCAACGCCACCGATGTCGCCGGGCTCTATCGCTATGCCCTCGACGCCGCACCGCGCTACAACGAGATCAAGGCGCCAACCGTGGTCATTTCAGGCGATCGCGACAAGGTGGTCTATGCACATATCCATTCGGTCGGTCTGGCGCGCGACATAGCCGGTGCCGAACTCGTCTGGGTGCACAATCTCGGTCACAAGCCAGACTGGATCGCGCCCGACCTGACCGTCGGCGCCATCGAGAAGGTCGCCGGCAAGAATATAGACCTGCAGGCGATGGCCAGGACCGTGGAGGCGCGCATCGCCGGCGACGCCTACGGCGCCGGCAGATGCGCCGATATCAAGGTACCGCAGGCCGAACTCGCGCCGACCTAAAGCGGGTCGCCCGAACCGTTCAGAGCCGACACGCTTTAGGAATCTAGCGGCTGACTTGTGTGTCCGACCCGATATAGGCGATGCGCAGCATGTTGGTTGAACCCGGTGTCCGCAGCGGTACGCCCGCGGTGATGATGACGCGGTCGCCCGGCTTGCCGAAGCCTTCGTCGAAGGCGATGCGGCAGGCGCGGTTGACCATGTCGTCGAGGTCGACGGCGTCGGGCGAGACAACGCAATGCGTGCCCCACAAAAGCGACAGCCGCCGCGCCGTGTTGAGGATCGGCGACAGCGCGATAACAGGCACTTGCGGCCGCTCGCGGGCGGCGCGCAGGCCCGTGGTGCCTGATGCGGTGTAGGTGATGATCGCCGACAGCTTCAGCGTTTCGGCGATCTCGCGCGCGGCCAGCGAAATGGCGTCGGCGCCGGTCGCTTCCGGCTCGGAGCGCTGGGCGTTGATGATGCCGGCATAGGTCGGATCGGTCTCGACCTTGGTGGCGATACGGTTCATCATTGCCACGGCCTCGACGGGATAGGCACCCGCCGCCGATTCCGCCGACAGCATGATGGCATCGGCGCCTTCGAAGACGGCGATCGAAACATCGGACACCTCGGCGCGGGTCGGCACCGGTGCCGTGATCATCGATTCCAGCATCTGCGTTGCAACCACCACCGGCTTGCCGGCGCGGCGTGCGGCGCGCGTGATCTGCTTCTGGATACCGGGCACCGCCTCGAGCGGCATCTCGACGCCGAGATCGCCGCGGGCGACCATCAGCGCGTCGGACAGTTCGATGATTTCGGCCAGCCGGGCGACAGCCTGCGGCTTCTCGATCTTGGCCATGATCAGCGCCCGGCCGCGTGCGATCTTGCGCGCTTCGGCCAGATCCTCCGGCCGTTGCACGAAGGACAGCGCCACCCAGTCGACACCCGTGGCCAGCACGGCATCGAGGTCCTTGCGGTCCTTCTCGGTCAACGCGCCGACCGGCAGGTCGGTGTCAGGCAGGCTGACGCCCTTCTTGTCGGAAATCGTGGTGCCGGCGACGACGGTGCAGACGATCGACTTGCCGTCGCTCTTCACCGCCTTCAGCTCGAGCTTGCCATCGTCGATCAGCAGGCGATGGCCGGCTTCGACCGAGCTCAGGATTTCCGGATGCGGCAGATAGACCCTGGTCGAAGTGCCGGGCTCGGGATTGTCGTCGAGCGTGAAGGTCTGGCCTTGCGTCAGCACTTCCTTGCCGTTGGCGAACTTGCCGACGCGCAGCTTTGGCCCTTGCAGATCGGCGAGGATGCCGATCGGCCTGCCAACGGCTTCCTCGACAGCGCGGATGCGTCCGACCAGCGTGCGCATCAGTTCATGGTCGGTATGGCTCATATTGATGCGGAACACATCGGCGCCCGCTTCGAACAGTTTCTTCAGCATCTCCTCCGAGGAGGAGGCAGGACCGATGGTGGCTAGGATCTTGACCTTGCGGCTACGTCTCATTGACTGTTTGTTCCCGGGGTGGCTGGAGCGCCTCCCGTTGTGGACTCATCGGTCAGCTGGACCATCCAGCTTGCCTGTTCGCCCGTGTCATATTCCTGGAATCCGGCGCGCTGAAAGCCCCGGGCGACGCAGTCGGTTACGCCTGCGATCTTGAACTCTTTTTCAGCCACGCACATGTTGATCGGGCCGTCCCAGCGTCCACCGCGTTCGGCGTCTTCTGCATAAAGATAGTAAAACCTTGATGACAGCGGCCCTTCGATCAGCGTCTTGCAGCTCGATCCCTCGATGTGCCACCAGCCTTCGGTGATCCAGCCGGCCTTGGCGCGATAGCCGATGCCGACACCGACCAGGTTCTGCGTGGCGTTGCAGACGCGGAAATCGGCACGCGCCGGCGAAGCCACGACCATGGCCGACAGGCCGATGGCAAGAGTGAGGAGCGGCATGGCAAAGGCAGAGCGCATGCGCTGCCCGCCGGCGGAACTCATCCGAAAACCCCTCAAAAACCACATCAGCATCTCTCTGCGCCCCTTTTCGGAAAAGTCCGGGCGCATGTCAACGCACCGTTTTGTCCAATTCCAATCGATTTAGAAAGGCTCCGGCGCACAATTCGCCGACTTGTGCCAGATTTCCCGGGAAACCTTGGCCAAACAACGGCATTGCGCAAGCGTCGTCTTCGTGGAATGACGATAGCATCCTCCCCGGAAGCCAGCGAACAGACCATTTCCCGCCAATGACCCGATCCACAGTTTTCGCGCCTTTCGAGATCATCGAGGGCGACCGCAAGCGAGGCATCGTGCTGTTGGGCGATCATGCCCGTCGCGACCTGCCCGACGACTATGGCAGCCTCGGCCTGCCCTCAGCGGAGTTCGACCGCCACATCGCCTATGACATCGGCGTCGAGGGCGTGACGCGCGAACTGGCTGCCCTGCTCGGCGTGCCAGCGGTGCTCGCCAATTTTTCGCGGCTGCTGATCGATCCCAATCGCGGCGAAGACGACCCGACGCTCATTCGCCAGCTTTATGACGGCACTGTCGTACCTGGGAATTACCCCATCGCTGCCGAGGAGCGCGAGAGGCGGCTCGACGGGTTCTACCGGCCCTATCACGACGCCGTCAACGCCATGATCGCCTCGGTCGCACAGGCTTCCGCCCAGGCGCCCTTCATCTTCTCGGTGCATTCCTTCACCCCGGCCATGCAAGGAATCCAGCGTCCTTGGCACGTCGGCATCCTGTGGGACCTCGACGACCGCGTGGCGCGGCCGTTGATAGACATGCTGGCGCAGGACAGGAACCTCGTCGTCGGCGACAACGAACCCTATGACGGCGCGCTGCGCGGCGACACCATGTACAAGCACGCCATCGTCAACGGCTTCGCCCATGCGCTGATCGAGATCCGACAGGATTTGATATCGGACCAGAAGGGCGCGCTCGCCTGGGCCGAACGGCTGGCGCCGATCGTTGACGCCATCGACCGCCGTCCCGATATACATGTGGTGAAGATGTTCGGCTCGCGCACCGGGCCGCTATGACGGAGGTTTCGATGACCGAACTCAGCGACGAGCAGCAACGCGATTTCGAGGCGGCCGCCTTCCGCCGGCTGGTCGAGCATCTGCGCGAACGCAACGACGTGCAGAACATCGACCTGATGAACCTCGCCGGCTTCTGCCGCAACTGCCTGTCGAACTGGTATCGCGAGGCAGCCAATGCCGAGGGCGTCGATCTCACCAAGGATCAGTCGCGCGAGATCGTCTACGGCATGCCCTATGCGCAATGGCAGGCGCTCAACCAGACCGAGGCCTCCGACGCCAAGAAGGCCGAATTCGAGGCAAGGCGCCCCAAGGACCATTAAGGCCGGCGATCACTCAAGGCTGTGTTTGGCTCAAAAAATGCTTCCCGAAAGAGCCTTGACTGAAAATTGAATCGATCTAATTTGCCGCGCGAAGCCATTTCTTGCGGGATTCGCCTCATGAACGCGTCAACTGCCAAGCTGACTGCCATTCGCGGCCGATGGGCGCTCGCGGCCATTTTCCTCGCCAACGGCTTCCTGACGGGCAGCTGGGCGCCGCAGATTCCGGTGTTCCTGACCCGGCTGGAGATTTCGAAGTTCACGCTCGGTCTGCTGATTCTCTTGTTTGGGGTCGGCGCCGTCGTCGCGATGACCTGGTGTGGCCATTTGATCTCCAGACATGGTTCGCGCACCGTACTGCGTTGGTTCGCGCTGTGCGGCAGCCTCGGTCTCATGGTCGTGGCGCTGGCGCCCGACGTACCCTTGGCGGCCGTTGCCATGATCATCTTCGGCGGCTCGATCGGTGGCATGGACGTTGCGATGAATGCCAACGCCGTGGTGGTCGAACGGCGGCTCTCCCGCGCCGTCATGTCGTCTTCGCACGGCTTCTGGAGTCTCGGCGGTTTTGCCGGTGGCGGCCTCGGCGGCTTTGCCATCCAGCATTACGGCCACCTCGTCCACGCGGCGGCAGTAACGGCGTTTGCCTTCGCGGTGATCGCGGTGGCCGTTCGCCATCTCCTCGCCGAAGACAGACCGCAGGCGGCCGAGCACCACAAATTCGCACTGCCGGCAAACCCGCTGGTTTATCTGATCGGGCTGATGGCGTTGCTGGCGATGATCTCCGAGGGCGCGGTGCTCGACTGGGCAGCCCTGTATCTGCGCCAGGAGCTCGGCGCCGATCTCGCTGTCGCCGGCCTCGCCTACGCCGGATTTTCAGGCGTCATGGCGGTTACGCGGTTCTTCGGCGACGGCATACGCAATCGCTTCGGCGCGGTGACGACGCTACGCGCGTCGGCCCTCGTAGCCGCGGTCGGCATGCTGGTGGCTGGCCTGGCGCCCTCGCCCTGGCTCGTCATTGCAGCCTTTGCCTTTTGCGGCTTCGGCATCGCCAATATGGTGCCGATCATCTTTTCGGCCGGCGGCAACCAGGAAGGCATGTCTTCCGGCACCGGCATGAGCGTGGTCACAACGATCGGATACTGCGGCATACTGGTGGCGCCGTCGGCGATCGGCTTCGTTGCCGAGCATTCCAGCTTCGGCCCGATCTTCATCACCATGTCGGGACTGCTGATCATCGTGTTGCTGATGGCCGGGCTCGCTCACCGCGCCGAATTCGCGCCAGCACCCGCCGAATAGCGTTTCAGCTCCTCGTGAAGGAAATCCACCACACGGCGGATGCGCACGCTGGTACGCACGTCGCGATGCATCGCCAGCCACACCGGCAGAACTGGCAGCGGCAGGTCAGGCAGCACCTTCTCAATCAAAGGATCCCTGTCGGCCAGCGGCTCCTGGCCAAGACCAATGCCGTTTCCCGCCCGCACCGCTTCCCACAAAACGATCTGGTTGTCGGCCCTGAAGCGGAAGCTGCTCCGGGTGACGGGGATGCCGTGCCGGGTAAAACCCCTGATGATCTCGTCGCCGCGGTCGAAGCCGACCAGATCGTGGTCGACAAGATCGGCAGGCTTCAGCGGACGGCCGCGCCTGTCGAGATAGGATTTGGCCGCGCAGGCGCAGAGCTCGATGTCGCAGACCTTGCGTGCCATCAGCTCGTTCTGCGCCGGCTTGACCATGCGGATGGCGATGTCGGCATCTCGACGCAGCAGGTTCTCGACCTGATTGGAGGCGACGATCTCGACCTCGATGCCGGGCTCCTCGATCCCCAGCCGCATCGTCATCTCAGGCAGGACATAGGCCGCCACGACCTCGCTGGCGGCGATACGCACCGTGCCTTCGATAGCCTCAACCGAACCCAGTGCCAGGAGTGAGAAGGCGCTTGCCTGCTCGCTGACCGCCTTGCCGCGTTCCAACAGCGTGCTGCCGGCCTCCGTCAGTTCGTAGCCGTGCCGTCCTCGACGGAACAGCGTGACGCCCAGCGCCTGTTCCAACTCGCCGATGTGACGGCCAAGCGTCGGCTGGCTGGCCGAAAGCTTCCGCGCGGCAGCCGACAGGCTGCCGGATTCCGCCACGGTGACAAAGCTCTTGATCAGGTTCCAGTCGATTTCTGTCATTCATTTATGAATATCAGAACGCCATCTGTAGTCAATTTCCATTCGCATTCGGAGCGACCATATTCCAGCTGCAGACACCAACACGGACTGCAAACACCAACCAGGAGAACTCAGATGACCAAGATCGCTCTCACCACCGCCGCTATCCTCACTTCCATCAGCGCCGCTTTTGCCGGCAGCGACAAGTTTGGTTCGAACGACGCCAGCCAGCCGGCTGCCGCCAGCACCGACGACACGACCACCGCTTCGATTCACAACCCCGATGCGGCCATCCGGAAGCCGGTCACACAGGGCAGCAACCGCGATCTCTTCGGCAGCCGCTGATCCCGATCGCGCTTGCCGCTGATCTCGATCGCCCGACCGACCACCTAAATCCCAACCAGGAGTGCTTCCAATGACCAAGATCGCAATTCTCGGTGCCGGTGGCCGGCTCGGCCGCGTGGTCGCCAAGGCCTTCATCGACGCGGGCTACGAGGTCCGCGCCGTCACCCGCAACGGCAAGGTGCCGGCCGAACTCAAGGGCGCCACGGCCGTTGCCGGTGACGCTCTCGACCGCGAGGCCCTCATCCGCGCCACGCAAGGTGTCGATATCGTCTTCAACGGCCTCAACCCGATCTACACCGACTGGGGCAAATGCCTGCCGATGGCGCAGAATGTCATGGCCGCCTGCCATGCGAACGGCGCACTGCATCTCTTCCCCGGCACCGTTTACAATTACGGCTCGCCGATGCCGGCGGTGATATCGGAAGACACACCCTTCCACCCGACCACGCAAAAGGGCCGCATCCGCTGCGCCATGGAGGAATTGTTTCGTCGCGAGGCCGACGCGGGCCGCGTCCGCACCATTCTTCTGCGGGCCGGCGATTTCTTCGGCGGCACCGGCAGCGGATCATGGTTCGACCTGATCGTCGCCGCCAAGATCAACAAAGGTATCTACACCGCGCCTGGCCCGGTCGACCTCGTGCATGAATGGGCCTATCTGCCTGACTTCGCTATGGGCTTCGTCGCGCTGGCGCGCAATCTGGACAAGCTCGGCTTCTATGAAGCGCTGAACTTTCCGGGCCACGCCGTCACCGATCTGCAGATCAAGGCCGCTGCCGAGAAGGCTATTGGTCGTCCGCTCAAGATGACTTCGATGCCCTGGTGGGTGCTGCGCGCTGGCAGCCCGTTCGTGGCGATGTGGCGCGAGATCGTCTCCATGTCCTACCTGCGCTTCGAGCCGCATCAGCTGGCTTCGATACGGCTGGAAGGCATCGTCGGCGAGATCCCGCACACGCCGTTGGATCAGGCGGTTGCTGAAGCTCTTGGCGATATCGGCATTGCCACCGTGGATGGCGTTGCGAAAGCTGCCTGACTTCCGCGATCACGGGCGCCGCCCCTCCGCACACTGAACAATCTCCCACGAGAGGGCGCCTCAGAGCCGTCCCATCAACAGCAACACCATGAGCACCACCAGCACGACGCCGACAATACCCGACGGCCCATAACCCCAGGAGCGCGAATGCGGCCAGGCCGGCACCGCGCCGATGAGGACAAGGATCAGGACGATGATGACGATGGTGGTGATCGGCATGAGAAGCCCTCGCTTCGACGTTTCGCTCAGAGACAATGCAGAGGCCGCCCGGTTGTTCCGGGCGGCCTCTGCCGGTCAAATCGGCGATGGGGTCTATTCGGCGGCTTTCGGAAAGGCGATTTCCGGTTCGTCGCCTGCTTCCTGGCCAGGCCTGTCGGTCGGCGAAACCGTTCCCTTGCCGCGCCGGAACAGCCGGCGGAAAAACGCATAGAAGCGGCTGTTCTTGCTGCGCGTGAAAATCATCAGCATCGACGGCGTCACCACCAGCGTCAGCAAGGTGGCGAAGGACAGGCCGAAGACGATCGCCGAGGACAGCGAAATCCACCATTGCGTCGACGGCGCGTTGATCGTCGTCTCGTGATGGAAGATTTCCAGCCCAAGGCCGAAGGCGATCGGCAACACGCCGAGGATCGCCGACACCGCCGTCAGCACCACCGGCCGGGCGCGCTCGCGGCAGGTCTGCAGCACCGCGTCCATCTTGTCCCAGCCTTCTTCGCGCAGCCGGTCATAGGTGTCGATCAGCACGATGTTGTTGTTCACCACCACGCCGGCCAGAGCGATGACGCCAATGCCCGACATGACGATGCCGAAGGTCTCGCCTGTGATCAGCAGCCCCAGGAACACGCCAACCGTCGCCATGACCACGCAGGACAGCACCATCAGCACGCTGGTGAATTTGTTGAACTGCATCAGCAGCACCAGGAAGATCAGGAAGATCGCCGCCCCGAAGGCCTTGCCAAGGAAGGCGCTGGCCTCGGCGCTGTCTTCGTTCGAGCCGGCCAGCTTCCAACGTATGCCGCTGCCGAGATCCATCTCGGAGACGGCCTTGGTGACCTCCGCCTGCACGGCCGCGACCTGGGCGCCTGCGGCAACGTTTGCCTGGACGACCACCGTGCGCGCGCCGTCGATACGGTTGAGGATACCAACCGTCGGCTCCGGCTTGCGCACGACGAAATTCGAGATCGGCACCGAGCCTTGCGAGGTCTGCACCCTGAGCTCGTCGAGCGTCGACAGCGTGCGCCGGTCTTCCGGCAGACGCAGCCTGATGTCGACGGCGTCGTCGGCGCCGGCAGGCCGGTATTCCGAAAGCTTCAGCCCGTTGGTCACCAGTTGCACCACTGTGCCGACAGCGGTTGGGCTGATGCCATATTGCGCTGCCTTGGCACGGTCGACCTCGAGCGCCCAGTCGACGCCGGGGGGCGGGAGGCCGTCGGAAATGTCGATGACGCCAGGCACCTTGCCGATGCGTGCCGCAACCGCGCGCGCTTTGTCGTCGAGCCCCTTGGGGTCGACGGCCGAAAGCCTGATCTGGATCGGCTTGCCGGTCGGCGGACCGGCCTCCGGCACGCGCACCTCGACATCGACGCCGGGAATGCCGGCCATGACGCCCCGCAAATCGTTCAGGATCTGGTTCGCCGACTTGCGCTCGCGCCAATCTATGAATTCGTACTGGATGACGCCGACGACGTCTTCAGGGACATCCTGGCCGCCGCCTTGTGTCTTGCCGACGCGGGTGTAGACCGACTTGATGCCGGGCCAGCCGAGCATCCTGTTTTCGGCAATCTTGGTCGCCGTATCCATTTCGGCCAGCGAAAGGTTGCCGCGCGCGTGCACGTAGAGCAGGCCGTAGTCGGGCTCGACACTGGGGAAGAATTCAACACCGGCGCCATATTTCGAATAGGCAAAGCCGACGCCGAACAGCAGAGCGACCGTCAGCAAAACCACCGTAATCGGAAACCGCACCGCCTGCTTGACGATCGCCATGTACCAGCCGTCGCGATTATCATCCTCATGATGCTCCGGCGCCTTGGCGAAGATCGCCCCCAGCGTCGGCGCGAACACCAGCGCATAGAGCATCGAGGCCGATAGCGTGACGATCAGGGTGATCGGCATGTACTTCATGAAGTCGCCGATGATGCCCGGCCAGAACAGCAGTGGCGAGAAGGCGGCTATGCGCGTCATCGTCGCGGCAATGACCGGACCGGCCATGCGCTTGGCGGCCAATGCGAAGGCTTCCGCCTTCGGCATGCCTTCGCTCATCCGCCGTTCGGCGAACTCGGTGACGATGATGGCATCGTCGACCAGCATGCCGACAGCCAGGATCAGGCTGAACAGCACGATCATGTTGATCGTGTAGCCCATCATCGCCAGCAGCAGGATGCCGATCAGGAAAGACGACGGAATGGCCAGGCCGATCAGCAGCGAGGCACGACCCGACAGCGCGTAGAGGATGACGATGAACACCAGGATGACGGCGATCATGACGTGGTTCTGCAGATCGCCGAGCAACTGGTTGACGAAGACCGACTTGTCCTGCGTGTAGGTGACGTTCATGCCTTGCGGCATCGTCTTGACGTAGGCGTCGGACACCTCCCTCACCTTGGCGAGCGTGTCGATCAGATTGGCGCCGATGCGCTTCTTGACTTCGATGGCGATGGCCGGCTTGCCATTGAGGCGCGTGATCGTCGTGGCATCGGCGAAGGTCGAGCGGATCGTCGCGATGTCCTTGGCCTGCACCACGGCATTGGGGCCGGCGACCACGGGCAAGGCCGCCACGTCCTCGGGCGTCTCGATCAGTGACGGCACCTTGACGGCGTATTTGCCTTCCGAGCCTTCGATATTGCCGGCGGCGACCAGACTGTTGGAGGCCCCGACAGCGCCGATCAGCTGATCGAGTTGCAACCCGTAGGACGACAGTTTCATCGGATCGATGACGACTTCGACAAGATCGTCGCGCGAACCCTGCAACGAGCCCTCCAGGACGCCTGGCACTTCCTCGATACGGTCGCGCAGTTCGCGCGCGGCGGCGGTCAGCACGCGTTCGGGCAATTCGCCCGACAGGGTGACGACGAGGACGGGGAATTCGGAAATGTTGACTTCGGTAACGACCGGCTCTTCGGCCGCCTGCGGCAGGTCGGCCTTGCCGTCCTGCACCTTGGAGCGCGTGTCCTGCAAGGCCGTCGCCAGATTTGTCTGCGGCTGGAACTCGACCAGCACATAGCCGCCGCCCTGGAAGGCGGCCGAGCGCATTTCCTTGAGGCCTTTCAGGCTCTTCAGCTTGCTTTCCATCGGCCGCAGCAGAAGGCGCTCCGAATCCTCAGGCGAAATGCCCTGATAGATCAGGCTGATATACATCATCGGAATCGGAACGTCGGGCTCGGCTTCCTTCGGCGTCGACTGATAGGCGACCCAGCCGGCGAGCAGAAGGAAGACGAGGACCGAAATGGTCAGGCGGGCATTGTTGATTGCGAGTCTGACGATATCCATGGCTAACGCCTGTTCTTGAATTTCACGAGCTGCGTCGCAGCCAAGTGTCCCCGCCCGGGGTCTGTCCGCCGTACCCCATGCTACTGCGTGCCGGCGGTCGCTTCGCCCAGCAGTTTCTGGATGGTTGCCTGGTCGGCTTCGACCGGCTTGACCTCATCGCCTTCCTTCACCAGTTCCTGGCCGGCAACGATGATGCGCGCATCGGCAGGGATGCCGCCAAGCACCAAGCCGGTCGGCGTGTCGTCGACGAGGTCGATGGGGAAGAACGCAACCTTGTTGTCCTTGCCGACGGCACGGATGCCGAGGTCGCCCTTGTCGCCGAGCGTCACCACCGAGCGCGGCAGCAGCACCGCATCGGTCGGCAGCGCGCTGAGTGCGATTTCCGCCGTCATGCCGGCCGGCACGGAGCCGTCGGCATTGGGGACGGCAACCTCGACGCGGAAGGTGCGGGTCGCCGAAGAGGCGTCGCGGCTGATGTAGCGCACGGTGCCTTCGACGGTCTGGCCGCTGACCAGCCGTATGGTGGCCTTGTCCCCGAGTTTCAGGTAGCCGAGATCGCGCTCGCTGACTTCGCCGCGGGCAATCACCGGATCGAGCTTGAGGATGGTTGCCACCTCGCCGCCCTGCATGATGGAACTGCCAAGTTCCACCGGCACCCGGTCGATAACGCCGTCGAAGGGCGCCTTCACCTCGTTGCGGTCGAGTTCGGCCTGTGCCGTTTCCAGTTGCGACTGCGCCGAGGTCAGGTTCGAGCGCGCGGTATCGAGCTGCAGCTTCGGCAGATTGCCGGTCTTCATCAGCCGCAAGGCTGCGTCCAACTCGGCCTGGCGCTGCACCACCAACTGCTTTGCATTGTCGACCATCGAGATCTTTTCTTCCGCCGCAAGCATCAGCACCAGATCCCCCGTCTTGACGTGATCGCCTTGCTTGACAGGCAGCTTGTCGATGACACCGGCGACGCGCGTCGCCAGCACCGCCCGCTTGTCGGCTTCGGTCAGCCCGGAAATGCGGATGGCGCGTGCATAGGTCTTGCGTGGCGGCGTCACCACCGCAACGGTGCGCAGCGGTGCCTTCGGCTCGGCTTCAGCCGTCTTCGGCTTGGCCGCGTCCGGCGCCTTGGCCTGTTCGGCTCCGGCTGCCTTGGCTTTGTTGGCGGCTACGCTGCCGACCGACGAAAACTCGCCTGTCGCCATCCACGCCGCGAAACCAATGAGCACAACAATGGCTGCAAGCTTGTGAAACCTGATTCTCGGCATCGTCGTTGTTTTCCACTGCGGGTTCGGCCAGCGTCCTCATAACGCGGGCGCGTCGCCGATATGGGTGCGCGCCAAGCCGTGTTCAATTTGCCGTGATCGGCGAAGCGCGCTTCTACATCAAAGTTGCACCGCAATATAGTCTGAAAGTTGCAAGATCATTGCCCCGGCGGACAAGATGCGCCCGCCGCGGCCCAGTCTTCGATCGCTTGATAGGTCGCTTCGGCAGAGCCCGGAGCCGGTTCACGATCCGGCCCCGGCGCCCAGCCCCAGGCGACCAATCTGTCGTCGCGAACATGCAGCGCGATGTCCTTCAAGCTGCGGTTGCCATTGCGCAGGGGATCCTTGATCTGGGCGCAGATTTCGGCCGAGGATTTGCCGAACCAGGCCATCTCGGCCGGCGCCAGATGCCAGTTCTCGGCCCCGGGCGGCCCGTGCAATGCATTGGAATTGCTGGAGAAATGGCAAGTCGTGCAGCGCAGGCCCGGATTGCCGAAGCCCGACCCGTCAGCACCGCGCTGGACATTGAAGGCGTGAACGCGCGTACCGCGATAGTGCGCACCCGACCATCGCGGCCGGTCGTCCGCGACATGACAGTCGGCGCAGCGCGGATGCGAGAACACCGCATAAACCTTGTCCCATTCGGACAGGCCTTTCGCCGCGTCGACGGTCGCCGGCGCCGGCGTCTGGCTCTCTTGCGCAATCGCAAACGGCGCTGCGAGCACGAGCATGGCAGCAGGCGTCAGCATGATGAGGAGCTTCTTCATGCGAAGGCCACCGTTTTCGACAGCGGCAGCGTGCGGATGCGCTTTCCGGTGAGCGCGAAGATGGCGTTGGCGAGTGCTGGAGCCGCCGGCGGTGTGCCGATCTCGCCGACGCCGCCCATCTTGTGGAAATTTTCCAGGATGGCGACTTCGAAGACCGGGCACTGGAAGATCCGCATGGCATCGAAATCGTGGAAGTTCGACTGTTCGACCATGCCGTCGGCGAAGGTGATTTCCTGACCCATCGCCGCCGAAAGGCCGTAGATGGCGGCGGAAATCAACTGCGCCTCGATGATGCCGGGATCGAGCGCGGTGCCGACATCGGCGGCGATCCAAACCTTCTCGATGCGGATGCCGGCCGGCGTGTCCGCCACCTGAACGATCTCGCCGACCCAACTGCCGAAGGACAGCGTGAAGGCCATGCCCTTGGCCTTGCCGGCGGGCAGCGCCTCGCCCCATTTCGCCATCGCGGCGACTTTCTCGACCACCTTCACCGCCGAGGGATAGGCGGCCATCAGTCTCTTGCGCATCTCGACCGGATCGATTTTTCCGGCGACCGCGATCTCGTCCATGAAGCCCTCATGGAAGAAGCCGTTGACCGAACTGCCGACCGAACGCCAGGAGCCGACAGGGATGGAGACCGGCGCCGCGATACCCCTGACCCGATAATTCGGGATCGTGTAGGGCTGGTCATAGGCGCCGTCGACAATGGTCTTGTCGGGACCGAGCGGCGATACCGAGGGGAACAGCCGGCGCAGCGTACCGGCAATCACCGATGGCGAGGCCATCTTCATGTCGACCGCGATCGGCATGCCATCGTCACCGAGCCGCGCCTGGAACTTGCCGATAGCAGCCGGCCGATAGGCGTCGTGCCGCATGTCTTCTTCACGCGTCCAGGTCACCTTGATCGGGCGTCCGCCCGTCTCCTTCGCCATCAGCGCGGCACACAGCGCGTAGTCCATCTCGACGCGCCGGCCGAAACCGCCGCCCATGAAGGTGGTGTGCACATTGATCTTGTCCTGCTCGATGCCGACCGCGTTGGCGCAAAGCTGCCGCACCAGGGTCGGCGCCTGGTTGCCGCACCAGATGTCGAGCGCACCGTCCCTGAACTGTGCCGTGGCGTTCATCGGCTCCATCGTCGCATGCGCCAGATAGGGCACGGCATAGTCTGCCTCGATGATGCTTTCGCGCGGCGCGTCGGCAAAGGCGGTTTCGACATCGCCATTGTCGCGCATCACCGACCCCTTGGTGGCAAGCGCCTGCTTCAGCACATCTGAAATGGCGGCGCTGCTGAGCGGATATTCAGGATCGGACCACTGGGCGTCGATCGCCTCGGCCGCCTTGAATGCTGCCCATGTATTATTCGCGATGATACCGAAGCCATGGCCGTAATTCGTCTCGAGCGGCACGATCTTGATCACCCCAGGCATTTTCTCGGCTTTGGAGAGGTCCGCCTTGACCGGCTTCGACCAGAAGCGCGGGCTCATCTTGACCGTGCCGTAGACCATCTCCGGCAGCCGGACATCGATGCCGAAGATCGGCGCCCCGGTGAGCTTTGCCAGCATGTCGATGCGCTTCTGCGGCTTTCCCAGCAGCTTCCAGTCGGCCCGGTCCTTGAGCCTGACTTCGGCCGGCCGCGCCATCGCGGCGGCAGCAGCGGCGACCGCGCCGTAGGTCAGCGATTTGCCCGACGCCTTGTGCAGGATCGAACCGTCGGCCGTTTCCAGATCGGCCGCCGCGACACCCAGTTTTTGCGCTGCCGCTGCGACCAGCATCTGCCGGGCAGCGGCACCCGCTTGCCGCATCTTGTCAAAACCGTCGCGTGTCGAAGCCGAACCGCCGGTGCCCTGCAGGGCAAGGAATTTGCCGACCACACCGAGACCGGAACGCACCGCCTGCGCGGTCATGCTTTCATCGAAGAAGGCGAACGGACCGCCCTCCTCGAGGATCGCGGCGTTGTAGTAGGCATGGGATGCCGGTCCATGCTCGACCATGACCCGGTCGAGCCCGACGTCGAGTTCCTCTGCGACCATGGCCGCAAGCGTCGTCGAAATGCCTTGCCCCATCTCGGCGCGCGGCGCGACGATGGTGATGGTGTTGTCGGCGCCGATTTTCACATAAGGGTTGAACGTCGCCTCGCCCTTGCCAAGCTCGGCCTCGAGCGGGTTCGGGAACGGCTTGCGATAGTAGTAATAGCCGACGGCAACGCCGCCAGCGACAGCGGCAGCGCCGATCAGAAACGTGCGGCGGGCGATCTTTCCGACACTGGCCATGGTCAGAGCCCCGCCGTCTTGAGCGCCGCGGCCTTTTTGATGGCCGAGCGGATTTTGGGATAGGTGCCGCAGCGGCAGAGATTGCCGCCCATGGCGTTGTCGATGTCGGCATCGCTTGGGTCGGCGACTTCATCGAGCAGCGCCACCGCGCTCATGATCTGGCCGGCCTGGCAGTAGCCGCATTGCGCGACCTGTTCCTCCAGCCATGCCTGCTGCACCGGATGCAGTCCGCCTGCCGTGCCGATGCCTTCAATAGTCGTGACAGCGCCGCTGACCTGCCCAACTGGGAGTGAGCAGGAACGCACCGGCTGACCGTCGACATGCACGGTGCAGGCGCCGCACGCGGCGATGCCGCAGCCGAATTTTGGCCCTGTCTTGCCAATGAGATCGCGCAGTGCCCACAGCAGCGGCATGTCCGGATCGGCGTCGATATCGAATGACTGACCGTCGACGGTGAGGCGCATGGGATACCCTTTGTTGTCGTCCACTGCCAAGGGCGAAGCGGCCTCCCGGCCGTTTCGCTCCGATACAGATTGACAAATTTCGTCATTTTGTCAATTAGGATTTTGCAGGATAGAATTGCTCTATGAACCAGATCGAAGACACCGCCACCGCCGATCCCAAACGCGTCCGTATTCTGGATGGCGCGATGAAGGTGTTTTTGGCCTATGGCTTCTCGCGCACCACCATGGACGACATTGCCCGTGCCGCCGACATGTCGCGCCCGGCGCTCTATCTCCTGTTCAAGAACAAGACCGACATTTTCCGCGCCATCGCCATGATGATCCTGTCGCGCTCGGTCGAGGCGGCAAGGTTTGCCCTTTCCGGCGACGGCCCTTTCACCGAGCGCATGATGCGAGCCATCGATGAGGCCTTTATCTCGATGATGAGCGCGGTCGTTGCCTCGCCGCACGGCGCCGAATTGCTGGACATGAAATCGAGCCTTGGCGATCTGGTGGGCTGCTGGCGCGGCGGGCTTGGCCAACACATCGGCGCCGCGATAGAGGGCGAGGCAGCCAGGAACGGCGTCGATCTGGCGGCCAGGGGCCTGTCGGCGCAACTGCTTGCCGACATGCTGCTCGACGGGCTGGAAGGCATGAAGGCGCGGATCAGAGATCCGGAAGGGCAGCGGCAGGCAGCCGCTGCCCTGATCAGGGTGATCGACCTGACCTTGAAAGCATGATTGCGGACCAATCGATGCACATCGATTGGTCGCTCAGGCGCGCCGGCGCTCTGCCTCCGGGTTCTTGCGGGCCGCAAGAAATTCCTTGACCCGCCGGCCGGGTGCCGGACCGCGCACCGGCTTGTAGCCGTCATCCAGTTCGCCGGAGAGATCGAGCGTCGGTCGCTTGCCGACGGCGTCGTAATTCTCTTCCAGCCAGTCGCTGGCGGCGGTGCGGCCGAGATCTCTGAGGTAGGTCAGAAACGCCCATTCGGCGTTGACCTTCGAGGACGCCGACAGGTCCTTGAACGCCTCGTCGGCATCGATGCGGTGCATGCGGATGTCGCGGTACTCGCCATGTGGCAGACGGCCGGCGGCGATCAGCTCCTTGACGAAGGCAATCGAGCGGAATTCGCGCAGCAACCCGGCGTTGAAGGTGATCTCGTCGATGCGGTTCTGGATCTCGTTGGCGCTTCTTGGTGTTCCCTCGCGCACCACCGGATTGATCTGCACCAGAAGCACGTCCTCGGTCGCAGCCGTCTTGAAGAACGGATAAAGCGCCGGATTGCCGCCATAGCCGCCATCCCAATAGGGCACGCCCTTGATCTCGACGGCGCGGAACAATTGCGGCAGGCAGGCCGAGGCCATCACCGTATCGAGGTCGATCTCCCCGTCGGAAAAGACGCGCAACTGTCCGGTCTCGACATTGGTCGCCGAGATGAACAGTTCCATCGACTTGCAGGCGCGGACGTTCTCGAAATCGATCTCCTGCTGCACCACGTCGCGCAGCGGATTGAGGCCGAGTGGGTTGGCGACATAGGGCGAGAACACCCGCGACATGGTGTCGAAGAAGAGATAGCCGGGCGTGTTCTCGATCGACCAGTTGCCCCAGGCGACGTCCCACGGCATGCGCTGCACCGGGCTGAACCGCCCCTTGGCCGCCACCGCGCGCCAGAAATCGTCAAGTTTTTGCCGCGCGCCTTCGACACCGCCGCGCACATATCCGTCGGCCAGCGCCACCGCGTTCATGGCGCCGGCGCTGGTGCCGGACACTGCTGATATCTCCAGCCGTCCGTCCTCCAGCAGCCGGTCGAGCACACCCCAGGAAAAGGCCCCGTGCGAGCCGCCGCCCTGAAGCGCTACGTTGATCTTCTTCGTCTCCTCCGCCTTGCCGTTCTTGGTCATGGCGTCGTCCTTGATCTGTCCCTTTGGGTGGATAAGAGAGTTTTGCGCCTCACGCGGCGGTCCAGCCGCCGTCGACCGAGAGATGCGTGCCGTTGACCTGCGCTGCCGTGTCCGAGCACAGGAACACCGCCGCTGCCGCGATCTGCTCCACCGTGACGAATTCCTTGGTCGGCTGCTTGTCCAGCATGACCTCACGGATGACGGTCTCGCGGTCCATCTGATGGGCTTTCATCTGGTCGGGGATCTGCGCCTCGACCAGCGGCGTCAGCACATAGCCGGGGCAGATGGCGTTGCAGGTGATTTTTTCGCGCGCCAGTTCGAGCGCAACGGTTTTGGTCAATCCCATGATGCCGTGCTTGGCCGAGACATAGGCCGATTTGAACGGCGACGCGACCAGGCCATGCGCCGAGGCGATGTTGACGATCCGGCCGCCGCCGGCCTTTTTCATCAGCGGGATGGCGGCCGCGATGGTGTGGAACGCCGACGACAGGTTGATGGCAATGATGGCGTCCCATTTCTCGATCGGGAACTCTTCCACCGGCGCGACATGCTGGATGCCTGCATTGTTGACGAGAATATCGACCGAACCGAATGTCTCGGCCGCCTTGGCGATCAGCGCCCGGCATTCGGCCGGCTTCGACATGTCGGCCTTGATATAGGCCGTCTTCGCCTTGTGCTGTCTGGCGATCGCGTCAGCGACGGCGTGGTCGGCAGCCGTGTCGGAGAAGGAGTTGACGACGACATTATGGCCTTCGGCCGCCAGCGCCTGGGCGATGGCCAGGCCAATGCCCGATGTGGAGCCGGTGATGACTGCGGTTTTTCTGGCGGCCAAGGTCGAAATCCTCTGGTTGCGGCAAGAGCGATCTTATGTTGCAGTGCAGCATATATGCTCAATGCGAAGCAATAACAGCGGCCAGAATTTTTCGACGAGATGAAATTTTCGTCATGAGCGGCCACACGGCCGCTCACCAGGAGGATCTGATCGGATCGGTGTCGCTCGCCAGGCGCCGAAAGAACCTCAGGCGACCAGGTCCGGCACCGGCCCGACATAGCGCGACTGCGGTCGGATCAGCCGTCCAGTCGTCTGCTGTTCACGCGCATGCGCGATCCAGCCGGCCACGCGCCCGGCGGCAAAGACATTGCTGAAAGCTTGCGGCGGAAAGCCCGCCGCTTGCAGCACCAGCGCGGTGTAGAACTCGACATTGGTCTGCAGCGAACGCTGCGGCTTGGCGATCCTAAGCACCTCGAGCGCCGTTTGCTCGACGGTCTCCGCAAAGGCCAGCCGGCGACCGGTTTCGCCCTCGCCGCCGAGTTGCCGCACGACGGCCTTCAGCACATCGGCGCGCGGATCGCGCACACGGTAGATGCGATGGCCGAACCCCATGATGCGCCTGCCCTGCGCGATCTCGTTGCGCAGCCAGCCGGCGGCATCGCCATGCGCCTGGATTGCATCCAGCATCTCGATGACGGGGCCAGGCGCGCCACCATGCAGCGGCCCTTTGAGCGCGCCAAGCCCGGCCAGCACAGAGGATGTCAGGCCGGCCTGCGTGGAGGCGACCACGCGCGTCGCAAAGGTCGATGCGTTGAGGCCGTGGTCGCAGACGGTCACCAGATAGGTGTCGAGCGCTTTTGTGAGCGCCGGCGAGGCGACGCGGCCGCTCAGCATCCTCAGCATGTCGGCGGCATGATCGGTGCGGCTGTCCGGCGCGATCGGCGCCTCGCCGCGCCGCAGGCGCAGCAGCGCCGGCGTCAGCACGGCGGGCGCCGCGATCAGCAGCAAGGCGTCGGTCAAGGTCTCGCCATCCGGCAACTGCGCCATGCCGGCGCGCATGGCGCTGTAGACATCGAGCGGCGCCAGCGAAGTCAGCGAGGGCAAGAGCCGTTCGAACACGTCCGCACGCGCCTGTCCCAGCGCCCGCGTCAGTTGCGCATCATCGGGAAGGTCGTTGAAGAAGCCGTCGAGCAGCAGCCTAACCACCTGGGCATAGTTCCAACGGCCGGCCAGTTCCGGCAGCGAATGACCTCGGATCGTCAGACGGCCGCCAAGACCATCCACATCGGAAAGCACGGTTTCCGCCGCCACCACATCATCGAGCCCATTCGCCATAGCCTGTCTCCTTGAAGCATTTCCGGATCGGAGATAGAGATGAGCAACGTTTCCATCAATCTTGATCAATAGAATCAATATCAGGGCTCGATATGTCCGAGTGGTTGTCCCGGGAAGAGGCGCTGGAGAGACTCAAGGTGCGGGCGCAGACGCTGTACGCCTATGTCAGCCGTGGGCGCATCGGCATGCGGCCCGACCGCGCCGATCCGCGCCGCAGCCAGTACCGCGCTGACGATATCGCCGCACTGGCGACCCGCCGGGCGCGCGGCCGCAGCCCGTCAGTCATCGCCGAAAGCGCCATCGCCTGGGGCGAGCCCTCGATCGTAACGGCGATTTCGACCGTCTCGCACGGTCGGCTCATCTATCGCGGGCAGGACGCCGCAGTGCTCTCCGGGCACGCCACACTGGAAGAAGCCGCCGCCGTTCTCTGGGCTCTGCCGAAACCGGTGGCTTTCGAAGCAGCGTCGCCGGACGCACCCCATCAAGCTGGCCGAGCCTCGGCCTTTGCGCAACTTGCCGTGCTTGCCGGCCAGGGGCGCCCGTCGCTCGGGCGCAGCGCCGCCTCGCTGCATGCCGATGCCGCGCACGCGGTCGGCGTGCTGGCCGCCGCGCTGGGCGCACCGGCGGGGTCAAATCCCGTCCATCAGCGGCTTGCGCAGGACTGGTCGGTGGATGCCGGCCGCGCCGATGCGATCCGCCGTGCGCTTGTCCTGCTTGCCGATCATGAACTGAATGCGTCGACCTTCGCCGCGCGCGTCGCAGCCTCGACCGGCGCGCCGCTGGCCGCTTGCCTGCTGGCAGGGCTCGCGACGCTGTCAGGCCCGCGCCATGGCGGCGCCGGCGAGGCGGTGATGCAACTGGCGGAGGATGCGGCGCGGCATGGCGCCGATGCGACGATCCGGCGCTGGCTCAGCCATGACCGGCCGCTGCCGGGGTTCGGTCATCAGCTCTATCCTGACGGCGACCCCCGCGGGGCGGCGCTGCTGTCGGTGATCGAGGTTGACGGCACACTATCGTCGCTGCGCGACGCTGCCTTTGCGGCGACCGGCGCGCTTCCCAACATCGACTTTGGGCTGGCCGCGCTGACGCGCAGCCTAGGCTTGCCGCGCGATGCACCGTTCCGCCTGTTCGCGCTCGCACGCAGCGTCGGCTGGGCCGCGCACACGGTCGAACAGATGACAAGCGGAAGTGTCATCCGGCCGCGCGGCCGCTATGAGGGCGTGCTGGTGTAAGGCCGCAAGAACGCCAGGCGCTCAGGACATCGTGTCGAGCTTGCGCTGCATGGCCGCGATCTGGTCCTTCAGTTCCTGAAGATCGTCGGGCTTGTCAGGCGTTTCCTTCCTGGCCGGCTCGGGCGACGTCGCAGCGGCTGGCGTGGAGCCCGCAGGCGGGAACGGCGTGAACAGCCGCATCGCATTCTGGAACATTTCCATGTTGCGGCGTGTCTGTTCCTCCAGCGCCTTGATCGGCGTGGTGATCTTCATCATGTCGAGCGGCGACTTGCCGAGCGCCCCCTTCATCTGCTCGCGAAAGCGCTCCTGCTCCTTGGAAAAGGCAAGCATCGACTGTTCGAGGAAGCTCGGCACGATCATCTGCATCTGGTCACCGTAATAAGCGATGAGCTGGCGCAGGAACGGGATCGGCAGCATGTTCTGCCCGTCCTTGTTCTCCAGTTCGAAGATGATCTGGGTCAGCACCGGATGCGTGATGTCGTCGCCGGTCTTGGCGTCCTGGACGGTGAACTCCTCGCCCTTCTTGACCATCTCGGCGAGGTCCTCGAGCGTCACATAGGTGCTGGTGCCGGTGTTGTAGAGGCGGCGATTGGCGTATTTCTTGATGATGATCGGATCGTCTTTAGCGGCCATCTACATCCTCCCGGGGACACCGGCGCGCCTCTGAGTAAGCCGCCGATAACGATTGTGCCTTTTTTGAGGATATGCGCAAAAGCCTCACAATTCCAAGCAGTTTGTGCAGTGCGGGATCACTAAATGCTGCATGGCAGGCAAAATATGCTGCGCAGCAATGGACGAATGGCCGCCATGGCAAGGCATGGCCTGCTTGCGGCGCATGGGCGCCATGCCCATTTCCGGTTTGACTTGGGGTTGGGAAAGGGCAAGAAAAGTCCCCAACGACAGAACAACACCCTTGAAGTCTGGAGAAGAAAATGTCCGCTTCCATCGTCATTGCCAGTGCGGCGCGCACGCCGGTCGGGTCCTTCAACGGCGCCTTCGCCGCCACCCCGGCGCATGAGCTCGGGGCCGTCGTCATCAGGGAATTGCTGTCACGCGCCGGCGTCGAACCAGGCGAGGTCGACGAGGTCATCCTCGGCCAGGTGCTGACCGCCGCGCAAGGCCAGAACCCGGCCCGCCAGGCATCGATCAATGCCGGCCTGCCCAAGGAAACCACCGCCTGGGGCCTCAATCAGGTTTGCGGCTCGGGCCTGCGCGCCATCGCGCTCGGCATGCAGCAGATCGCCATCGGCGATGCCAGGGTGATCATCGCCGGAGGCCAGGAATCGATGTCGCTTTCGACGCATGCCCAGCACCTGCGCGCCGGCGTCAAGATGGGCGACTTCAAGCTGATCGACACCATGATCAAGGACGGGCTGTGGGACGCCTTCAACGGTTACCACATGGGCAACACAGCCGAAAACGTCGCGCGTCAGTTCCAGATCACCCGCGAAGACCAGGACCAGTTCGCGCTCGCCTCGCAAAACAAGGCCGAGGCCGCGCAGAAGGCCGGCAAGTTCAAGGACGAGATCGTCGCCGTCACCATCAAGGGCAAGAAGGGCGACACCATCGTCGACCAGGACGAATACATCCGCCACGGCGCCACGATCGACGCCATGACCAAGCTGAAACCGGCTTTCGACAAGGACGGCACGGTGACCGCCGCCAACGCCTCCGGCATCAATGACGGCGCCGCCGGCGCGCTGCTGATGAGCGAAGCGGAAGCGGTGAGGCGCGGCATCACCCCGCTGGCGCGCATCGTGTCCTGGGCAACCGCCGGCGTCGATCCGCAGATCATGGGCACCGGACCCATTCCCGCCTCGCGCAAGGCCTTGGAAAAGGCCGGCTGGTCGGTCGGCGATCTCGACCTGGTCGAGGCCAACGAAGCCTTTGCGGCGCAGGCCTGCGCCGTCAACAAGGACATGGGCTGGGATCCCTCGATCGTCAACGTCAATGGCGGCGCCATCGCCATCGGCCACCCGATCGGTGCGTCCGGCGCTCGCGTCTTCAACACGCTGGTCTTCGAAATGCGCCGGCGCGGCGCCAAGAAGGGTCTCGCTACCCTGTGCATCGGCGGCGGCATGGGCGTCGCCATGTGTGTCGAAGCACTCTGAAGAAAGTCACTAAAAGGGCGGCGTGCATGCATGTCGCCCAAAAGTGCGCAGCGGTTTTGGGAACACCGACATGCATAAAACCAAACATCTGAAGCGCATCGCCTGAATCTACCTCAGCGCGACGCGCTTTAGCCGCCCGTTCTGTATCCAGTGCCTGCCAAGCCCGACAACAGGGCGATATCAAAAAAGGGGAAATGCATGACCAAGGTAGCAATCGTCACAGGCGGATCGCGCGGCATCGGCGCGGCGATCTCGATCGCATTGAAGACCGTCGGCTATTCGGTTGCGGCGAACTATGCCGGCAATGATGCCGCAGCGGCGAAATTCAAGGCTGAGACCGGCATTCCGGTCTACAAATGGTCGGTCGCCGACTATGATGCCTGCGCCGCCGGCATCAAGCAGGTCGAGGCCGATCTCGGCCCGGTCTCGGTGCTGGTCAACAATGCCGGCATCACCCGCGACGCCATGTTCCACAAGATCACGCGTGAGCAGTGGAAAGAGGTCATCGACACCAACCTGTCCGGCGTCTTCAACATGACGCATCCGCTGTGGAGCGGGATGCGCGACCGCAAGTTCGGCCGCATCATCACCATCTCCTCGATCAACGGCCAGAAGGGCCAGGCCGGCCAGGTCAACTATTCCGCCGCCAAGGCCGGCGATATCGGTTTCAGCAAGGCTCTCGCCCAAGAGGGGGCTCGCGCCGGCATCACTGTCAACGTCATCTGTCCCGGCTATATCGCCACCGAGATGGTCAAGGCGATCGACGAGAAGGTGCTCAACGAGCGCATCATTCCCCAGATTCCTGTCGGCCGCCTCGGTGAGCCCGAGGAAATCGCGCGCTGCGTCGTCTTCCTCGCATCCGAAGATGCCGGCTTCATCACCGGCTCGACCATCACGGCCAATGGCGGCCAGTATTTCGCCTGACGACGGCGATGTAGGCGCAGAGATCGACGGGCCGGCGCGCCGGCCCGTTTTCGTTGGCGCCATGGTCCTTCGAAGTGACAGCACGGCTGCTGACCCAATCCGGCACGCAGAGGTTAACAGCGGCCCGGCCGGCCTGTGCGAAACCTGCTTCCAAGCCTGTGGATTCTCGGTGGATAAGCTGTTCACAACACGAGATATTGGGGTGAACAAAACGGGAAAATTCCGCTATCGCTGATTCGTCGCCGATTCGTTCCGGCTTTGAGCTGAACGTTAACGACGACAGCCGGAATCCCCTGCCAATTGCTTAACGCAGATTAAGAAAGATCAACAATTTCATGACCTTGGTCGAGGCACGCCAAGCCACTGTGATCGTTTATCGGCAAAGGTTAATGGCAATCCCTCTTAGCACGAAACGGGCCAGTTCAGCGATTCAGCATGTGGTGCGTGTCGCGGCCGCGAAATCCACATATAGCCGTGAACAAAAGCTGAATCTGCAGGAGTCACTGATTCGTCGCCGATTCGTTCCAGACTCGTTCTATCCGTTAATCCGCATCTGATTGAGAGCTTGACAGAACCACCTTCTGGCTGCCGACGGAACATTCCGCTTTCGCTTCGCGCCCGAAATCCCTATGTGTCGCCTGTCATACGCGCCCATTTGAGGCACGCTCCCGACAACCAGAGGCCAGAAGCCTTATCTCCAGGTCCCGGAAGCCTTATTCTAGGTTGATGAACATCCAGCCCAAACACACTGAGCCGCTGATCCTGTCGGGCCGCGACGTGACCGCCGTGCTCGGGCCGACCAACACCGGCAAGACCCATCTCGCCATCGAGCGCATGGTGGCGCATGAGAGTGGAATCATCGGCCTGCCGCTCAGGCTTCTGGCGCGCGAGGTCTATGCCCGCGTCTGCGAAAAGGTCGGCGCCCACAAGGTTGCGCTGATTACCGGCGAGGAAAAGATCCAGCCACCGGGCGCCAAATATTCGGTCTGCACCGTCGAGGCCATGCCGCGCGAGACCGACGCCGCCTTCGTCGCCATCGACGAGGTGCAGCTCGCCGGCGACCTCGAGCGCGGCCACATCTTCACCGATCGCATCCTGCACCTGCGCGGCCGCCAGGAAACGCTGCTGCTGGGCGCAGCCACCATGCAAAGTATCCTGCAGCGCCTGCTGAGGGGTGTCTCGGTGGTGACGCGGCCGAGGCTGTCGCATCTTGCCTATGCCGGCTCCAAGAAGCTGACCCGCCTGCCGCGGCGCACGGCGATCGTCGCTTTTTCCGCCGACGAGGTCTACGCCATCGCCGAGTTGATCCGCCGCCAGCAGGGCGGTGCCGCCGTCGTGCTCGGCGCGCTCTCGCCGCGCACCCGCAACGCCCAGGTGGCGCTGTTCCAGTCCGGCGATGTCGACTACCTCATCGCCACCGATGCCATCGGCATGGGTCTCAACCTCGATCTCGACCACGTCGCCTTCGCCCAGAATCGCAAGTTCGACGGCTTCCAGTACCGCAATCTGACGGCGGCCGAGCTTGGCCAGATCGCCGGCCGCGCCGGCCGGCATCTGCGCGACGGCACGTTCGGTGTCACCGGCCAGGTCGACCCGCTGGACGAGGATCTGATCAAGAAGATCGAAGGCCACGACTTCGACCCGGTGAAGGTGCTGCAATGGCGCACCGCACATTTCGACTTTGCCAGCCTCGACGCGCTGAAGCGCTCGATCGAAACCAACGCCCCGGTCGAGGGACTGACACGGGCATTGCCTGCCGTCGATGCACAGGCGCTCGAGCATCTGTCGCGCGACGAGGATATCCGCGCACTCACCACCAATGCCAAGCGCGTGGCGCTGCTGTGGGAAGCCTGCGCGCTGCCCGACTACCGCAGGATCGCGCCGGCCCAGCATGCCGATCTCATTGCCTCGATCTACACGGACCTCGCACGCCACGGCCATGTCGATGAGAATTACATGGCCGAGCAGGTGCGCCGCGCCGACACAACAGAGGGCGACATTGATACGCTCTCGCATCGCATTGCCCAGATCCGCACCTGGACATTCGTGTCGAACCGGCCCGGCTGGCTGGCCGATCAGGCACACTGGCAGGAAAAGACGCGCGAAATCGAAGACAGATTGTCGGATGCGCTGCATGAGCGGTTGACGAAACGCTTCGTAGACCGCAGGACTTCCGTCCTCATGCGGCGCCTTAGAGAAAATACCATGCCTGAAGCCGAAATTAGTTCTACCGGAACCGTCCTTGTCGAAGGCCACCATGTCGGCGAGCTGCAAGGGTTCCGCTTCACCGCCGACCAGACCGCCGGCGGCGAAGACGCCAAGGCGGTGCGCACCGCTGCCCAGAAGGCGCTGGCCGCCGAGTTCGAGGCGCGCGCCGAACGCTTCGGCGCCTCGGCCAATGGCGATATCGCGCTCGGGTCGGATGGCACGCTGCGCTGGATCGGTGCGCCGATCGGCACGCTTGTATCAGGCGAAGACGCGCTGAAGCCGCGGCTGGTGCTGCTGGCCGACGAACAGCTGACCGGCCCGGCGCGCGACAAGGTCGCCGCGCGTGCCGAGCGTTTCGTCAATTTCCAGATCGAGTCGCTGCTGAAGCCGCTGGTCGACTTGAAAAACGCCGACCAGATTTCCGGCATCGGCCGTGGCATCGCCTTCCAGCTGGTCGAGAATTTCGGCCTCATCAACCGCCGCGACATCGCCGAGGAGATGAAGTCGCTCGACCAGGAAGGCCGCGCAGCCCTTCGCCGGCTTGGCGTGCGCTTCGGCGCCTACCATGTCTTCGTGCCGGCGCTGATCAAGCCAGCGCCTGCCGGGCTGGTGACGCTGCTGTGGGCGCTGAAGAACGACGGCAAGGACAAGCCAGGTTTTGGCGACGTGGTCCATGCGCTCGCCTCGGGTCGCACCTCGGTGGTCATCGACCCCGCCTTCGACAAGACCTTCTACAAGCTTGCCGGCTACCGCAATCTCGGCCGTCGCGCCGTGCGCATCGACATCCTGGAACGGCTGGCGGATCTGATCCGTCCGGCGACCAACTGGAAGCCCGGCCTCGGCCAGCGCCCGGACGGCGCCTATGACGGCCAGTCCTTCATGGTGACGCCGCCGATGATGTCGATCCTCGGCGCCACCGCGGACGACATGGAAGAGATCCTCAAAGGTCTCGGCTACCGTGCCGAGCCGAAGCCGGCCGTCGAGGTCAAGGCGCGGCTCGAAGCACAGGACAATGCCGCGCGCGAAGCAGCGATGGCGAAGCTTGCGGCGGAAGAGGCTGCACGAGCCGAGCAGACCAAGGCGGCGGACGCCGCAGCAGAGGCAGCAGTCGAAGGGTCGGAGCCGGCATCGGACGCAGTGGCCGTTTCGGAAACGGCGACCGAAATGACCTCCGACGCCGCGGCGGAACCTGCTGCGCCTGCCGTGGAAGAACAGGCGGACGCTCCGGTCGAAACCGTGCAAGACGAAGCGCCTGTTGCCGAGGCTGCTGCTGAACCGGAACCGGTTGAACCGCAGGCAGAGGCTGAAGCCGCAGCGGCAGAAGAAGTTGCACCGGCCGAGCTGGTGTCAAATGCCGCGCCGGCAACGGACGCCGCGCCGGACGAACCCGTGACGGTGACTGAAGCAGCCACCGGGGAACCCGCTCCGGAAGCCGAAGCGCCAAAACCCATCCTGTTGTGGCGTCAGGGTCGTTTCGAACAGCGCCCGCACAACCGCAGGAACAATCGCCAACGCAACGGACAAGCGCGCGGCCGAAGCGATGCGCCTGCGGACGCCGGCGCACCGAACGCCGCTGCACCCGGAGAGCGTCCGGCCCATGAAGGACGGCGCGATGGAGCCGGCAAGCCGCGCTTCGACCGCTCGAAGTTCAAACCCAAGCCGCAGGCCGAAGGCGAACAGCGACGTGACAGGCCGCAGGGCGAGCGTCCCGACCGCCGCGAAGGCCGTCCCGACTGGAAGGGTGGCAGGCCGGATGGCAAGGGTGGTCCGCAAGGCGGCAAGCCCGCCTTCCAGCCGAAGCCGCGCGAGGAGCGCCCGGTGCGTTTCGATCCGGATTCGCCCTTCGCCAAACTCGCCGCTCTGCGCGACCAATTGAAGAAGTAGAACCCGGCTCGCTTCGATGGTTGCCGAAGGCCGCCAGCGCATCGACAAATGGCTGTTCTTCTCCCGCGTCGTGAAATCGCGCTCGCTGGCGGCGAAGTTGGTCGTCGCCGGCCGGGTCCGCATCAATCGCGACAAAGCAGCGCAGGCTTCCGATCAGGTCAAGCCAGGCGACGTCCTGACCATCACGCTCGAGCGGCGCATCTTCATCTGGAAGGTCCTCGGCGCGGGTGCGCGACGCGGCCCGGCCGAGGAAGCCCGTACGCTCTACGAGGATATGTCGCCACCGCCCGCACCGAAGGGCGAAGCCCCTCCCGATGCAATTCCGGGGCTGCGCGAGGCCGGCAGCGGCCGCCCGACCAAGAAGGAACGTCGCCAGACCGACCGATTGCTCGGCGAAGATTGATGCCTGGCGTCCAAAAACAGGCGGCGCTTGCCAGGATAACGACGTGTTTGAAGCAAAACTGAACCCGGCAAACAGGAAGCCCTGCATGAGGTCGCCGGCCTCTGGGGCGCCGGCTGCCTGGAATTCCATTTCGAAACGCTGATGCCGACAGGAATGGCTGCCCTTGCAAGCAGCGGCCAAAGGCGTTACCTGACGGAAAAAGCCCAACAAAATGGGACGTCCCGGAGCCGACCGATGACCTATGTCGTGACCGACAATTGCATCAAATGCAAATACATGGACTGCATCGAGGTCTGTCCGGTCGATTGTTTCTACGAAGGCGAGAACATGCTCGTCATCCATCCCGACGAGTGCATCGACTGCGGTGTTTGCGAGCCGGAATGCCCGGCCGACGCGATCAAGCCCGACACCGAGCCCGGCCTCGACAAATGGCTGCAGGTCAATACCGAATATGCCGAGAAATGGCCCAACATCACCGCCAAGAAGGAACCGCCGGCAGACGCGAAATCCTTCGACGGCGAGGCCGGCAAGTTCGAGAAATACTTCTCCGCCGAGCCCGGCGAAGGCGATTGACAATACGGCCGCAAAGGCCGGTATTACGCAGGGTAAGAGGCACGTCACATTAACCGGCTTGACAGCCGGCGCCGGGTTGTGGCCTTCGCGTATGCAGCAAAACCTTGATTCTTCCGACTTTTTGTGTTACATCAGCGAAACATGCCGGTGACACAACGTCGATTTATGGCGCAGACGCCCCAAATCACTGAAAGGTGAAAATCCCATTCGGACCAGAGCGATCTGGGCCAGGCGGTCGCGATGTTGCGGTTTGCCGGTCCGGCTTTTCCGATGGGTTCATCTGTTGTGCGGCTAACGGTCGGTTTCTCCGATCGCGCGAGTTCGGGCCGGCAGGACGCCGGTACCACAACAAGGAGTTCAGTGCGCAATGGCAACGATCACCCCGCAGAAGAAGTCCACCGCTGCGCGTCACGGTTTCAAGACCGGCGAGTACATCGTCTACCCGGCGCATGGCGTCGGCCAGATCGTCTCGATCGACGAGCAGGAAGTTGCTGGACACAAGCTGGAACTGTTCGTCATCGACTTCTCGAAGGACAAGATGCGCCTGAAGGTGCCGGTCGCCAAGGCGACCTCCATCGGCATGCGCAAGCTGTCGGAAGAGGATTATGTCGAGCGCGCGCTGAAGGTCGTGCAGGGCCGCGCCCGCGTCAAGCGCACCATGTGGTCGCGCCGCGCCCAGGAATATGATGCAAAGATCAATTCGGGCGACCTGATCTCGATCTCGGAAGTCGTGCGTGACCTCTACCGCGCCGACAACCAGCCGGAGCAGTCCTATTCCGAGCGTCAGCTCTACGAGGCGGCGCTCGACCGCATGGCCCGCGAGATCGCGGCCGTCAACCGCATGTCGGAAACCGAAGCCGTGCGCCTGATCGAGGTCAACCTCAACAAGGGCCCTAAGCGTGGCGCCAAGGCCGACAATGAAGAGGCCGAGCAGGAAGAAGCTGCCTGATCTTTCTCACCTTTCGAGAAATCCTGCCAGAAACGATTGGAGGCTCCGGTTTGACCGGGGCCTCTTTTGCTTTCGGGCGGCAGCTTCGATGTTGGTAGGCCCTGCGCACCAGCGTGCTGCATCGCGGCTTGCCGGCGCGCCGAGCCGTCGAGCGCGCGTTTCGTTTTAACGTGTGTCGCCACTTATCGCCTTGCCGCCAAAGCAGACCGCGGCAATGGTCTCGCGCAATTCCTCGTCGGCGATCGGCTTGTGCAGGATGCGGCTGCCGCTGGCGCTGATCTCCTTGAGGCGCGCCGGCGACGTATCGCCAGTAATGATGATGGTCGGGACAAGCCGGCCGATATGGGCGTGAAGCGCACGGATCGCGTCGGTGCCGGTGGTGTCATTCTCGAGACGGTAGTCTGCGATGATCAGGTCGACCGGCGCATCGCCGGCAGCCAGCGCCGCCGTATGGGCCTCCTGCGCCTCTGCGGCGGAGCGGCCGGGATAGACACGATGTCCCTCCAGGCTGAGCAAGCGCACCATGGCATCGAGAACGTCGCCCTCGTCCTCGACCACCATGATGCCGGCGGCACTGCTGGCCGGCGATGTCGTGTCGACCTCCAAGCGAGCTTGCACCGCGCCGGCCTTCGCGACGGTGATGGAAAACAGGGAACCGCGCCCGGACGTCGAAGCCAATTTCAGGGGGTGCCCCAACAGCTCGGCGGTGCGGCGAACGATGGCGAGCCCGAGTCCCAAGCCTTGCGTGCGGTCCCGCGCCGGGTTCTGCAACTGCACGAACTCCTCGAAGACCATCCCCTGCTGATCGGCGGGGATGCCGGGGCCGCTGTCGAGGACCTGTATCTCCACACATGCGCCGCGCCGGCGACAGCCCAGCAGGACACCACCTTGCTTGGTGTAGCGAAGGGCATTCGAGACCAGGTTGTTGAGGATGCGCTTCAACATCATCGGGTCGCTGTCGACGTAGAGACTGCTGTCTACCACGCGCCACGTAAGTCCGCGTTGTTTTGCCTCGGCGGCGAATTCATTGCGAAGATCACCAAAGAGGTCGCGCAGCGGCACCGCCTCGCTCGTGACCGTGACGATGCCCGCATCGAGCCGCGAGATATCGAGCAAAGCGTTGAGCAGCCCACTGAAGTTGCTGACAACCGATTTCGCCCGGCTGGCCAGATCGCGCGCCTCGCCGGAGGTTACGTCGCCGCGCTGCCCCAATATGGCAAGCGTCGAGACCAGCAGGCTCAGGGCATGGATCGGTTGGCGCAGATCGTGACTCGCCGCCGCCAGAAAACGCGTCTTGGCACGGTCGGCGGTCTGCGCCCTGTCGCGTTCCTCTTGCAGGTGCTCGACCAGCGTTTCGTTCTCCAGTCGCAGGCTGACGGTTTCGCGCAGCATGCGGTAGGTGATACGGCAGTAGTAGAAATTGATCGCCACCAGCGATGCGAGCAGGAACAGGAAGGCGCCGGAAATATCGCTTTGGGTGGTCAAGCAGCGCAAGGCGACCGGCACCACCGTGGCCAGGATGGAACCGACCAGCGCCGGCGGAAAGGCCGACAGCGACGGCACCGTACCGCAGACGAGACCAGTCAGGACGATGACCGTGAAGGACAGCACGATCGGCGCCTCGGGCATAAAGCCGACCCAGCCAAGCACCCCCCACAGAAGGCCCGACATACAGGAAAACGCCGTGGCCAGCCATGCCCAGTGCAAGATCGAGCCGCGATCCCTTGAGCGGCTGAAAAAACGGCGCGACGCCAGCACCCGGATAGCCGTCAGCAGATACAGCGCCGCCAGCCAGCCGGTCAGCCAATTGGCGGAAACGGCCGTTCTCAGAACATAGACCGCCGCCATCGAGATCACGATGTTGGAGATGACCACGCCGTAGGAATTGCGATACAGGAGTTCGACCAGGGCCTGGCGTATCTTGTCTTCCTGCATCGAATCCCTCCAATTGTCCCAAGTAATTCTCCGGCCGGTCTTCCCCGGTACCGTTGATCTACCGGCAACCTGTTTCGCATAAGTTGGCGATCGATCCATATACGCCGCTGCAGCCCTGGATGGTGCCCCGATGAACCGCTCGCTCACCGCCATACTCGCCGACGACCATGCCATCGTGCGCGAGGGGCTGAAGCTGCTTATCTCGGCTATGGACAATATCTCGGTCGTCGCCGAGGCTGCGGATGGCGAGGCGCTGCTTGGCCAGCTGCGAAGCACGCGCGCCGACCTTTTGATCCTCGACCTCGGCATGCCAGGTGTGACCGGGATGCAGTTTATCGCCACCATCAGGACCTTGGCGCCACGCCTGCGGATCGTGGTGCTGACGGCCAATGTCGAGCCGAGGACAGTACGCGCCGCGCTCAGCGCCGGCGCCAACGCCTACCTGACCAAGGATGGCGATCCAGAGGAACTCGGCGCTGCCATCGAAGCGGTCAAGAACGGAGGCACCTATCTGGCGAAAACCGTTCGCTTCGCGGTCAGCGATATAGGCAGGGAAAGCGAGCCGATAGCCGCGCAGGAAATCCTGTCCCCGGTACCGCTGACGCGGCGCGAACGGCAGATCCTTCAACTGGTGGCGCAAGGCATGATCACGCGCGACATCGCCGAACGACTGGGCATCAGCCTGCCGACCGCTCGCAAACATCGCGAAAATCTGATGGGCAAGCTCAGTCTCCACAACACCGCCGAACTGACCGCCTACGCGGTTCGTCTGGGATTGCCCACCGGCTGATATCGCAGCCGCGACAATGGGCAACCCGGCAACGTCCCCTTAACCATCGGCAGATTAGCCAAACCCGATCATCATCCAAATACGGCATCCGCCGTATGTTTTCGGCCTGCCCCCCGGCCTACTCCTCCCACGGCTTGATCATGGGAGGAGCTGTCATGCCATCGCTGGATCTCTGGATTCCGTTCGCCCTCGCAACGCTCGCCTTCGCCTGCATGCCAGGACCGGCGATTCTCTACATGACAGCGCAGACGCTGGCCCATGGCCGTCAGGCCGGATTGATGGCGGCACTGGGTGTCCATCTTGGTTGTTACGTGCACATCCTGGCCGCGGCGGTCGGGCTCGCCGCACTGATGGAACACGCGCCGGTCGCTTTCTTGGTGATCCGATGGGCGGGCGCCGCATATCTCATTTCGCTGGGCCTTGCCATGTTCCTGGGCTGGAACCGGATGGGTGAGGATGGTGCCAGGCCGGCCCCGAATACATTTCGCGACAGCATGGTCGTCGAGATCCTCAATCCCAAGACGGCACTGTTCTTCCTGACCTTCCTGCCGCAGTTCGTGGATCCGTCAGCCGGCATGGCCGTCGGGTTGCAGTTCCTCATCCTCGGCATCATCGTCAATCTCGTCTTCTCGATGGCCGACCTTGCGGCGGTCGGCATCGCCTCGCTCGCCGTTGGCCGGTTCACTGGCGCCGGATGGGTGATTCCCAAGACATGCGGTTCGATCCTCATCGGACTTGGCGTGGCGCTCGTCAGCCATCATATCTGAACCTGCAAATGAAGAGCCGCGATTTCGGGGGAGATCTGACGGTGAAATTTCAGCGGCTGCTGGCGGCAAGGCCCGATATGCCGAAGGATGGCTGACGGCCTGCTCGCGCATCCGGCAAGATATACCGGAACCGGCGCGCCTTCGGGGCCATCGCCCGAATTCTACAGACCCTAGGCCGCGCCTACCCGCCGCCGCCTTCCTTCTCAGCCTCCTGCTTCAGCGTCGCAATGAACCGCTTCGTCCGTTGCTGCTCCGGATTGTTGAACAGCACCGCGGCCGGTCCCTTCTCGACGACGACGCCGGCATCGAGGAACACCACTTCCTTGGCAATCTTGGAGGCGAGGCGCAGATCATGCGTCGCCATCACCATGGTCGTGCCTTCACTGGCGAGCTTGCCAAGCACGTCGACCACCTCTTGCGCCAGTTCCGGGTCGAGTGCCGAGGTCGGCTCGTCGCAGAGCAGCACTTTCGGCGACGGCGCCAAGGCGCGGGCGATCGCCACGCGCTGCTGCTGGCCGCCCGACAGCGTCGCCGGCCAGGCGTCGGCCTTGTGCGCCATCCCCACCTTCTCCAGCAGAGCCAGCGCCCGCTCGCGTGCCCTCTCAGGCGCCCATTTCAGCACCGTCACCAGCCCTTCCATGACGTTCTCGATCGCGGTGCGATGCGGAAACAGCTGGAAGTTCTGGAACACCATGCCGGTCTGCAGCCGCAGGCGCTGGATATCCCTGGCCGGAACCCTGCCACCAGGATGGAATTCGAGCGTCTCGTCGCCGATGCGCACCGTGCCCGAGGTCGGGATCTCCAGGAGGTTGATGCAGCGCAGCAGGGTGCTCTTTCCCCCGCCCGACGGGCCGACCAGCGCCGTGACGCTGCCTTCGGCAATGGTGACCGTCACGCCCTTCAACACGAGATTGTCGCCAAAGCGCTTTTCGATGTTGCTGAGGCCGATCATGAGCGTGCCTCCAGGAAGCCGCCATAGCGGTTGAGCCGGGTCTCCAGCCGCGTCTGCAAGGCCGATAGCACCGAACTCAGCGCCAGATAGAGGATCGCCGCCTCGACATAGAGGATCAGCGGCTCATAGGTGGTGGCGACGATGCGCTGCGCCGCCTGGAACATCTCCGGCACGGTGATGGCGGCGGCCAGCGACGTATCCTTGACCAATGAGATGAAGGTGTTGGAAAGCGGCGGCACCGCGACCCGGCCGGCTTGCGGCAGGATGGTGCGCCGCATCGCCTGGCTCCAGGTCATGCCGATCGAATAGGCCGCTTCCCACTGGCCCTTCGGCACCGACCCTATAGCCGCGCGGATGATTTCCGACGTGTAGGCGCCGATGTTGAGCGTGAAGCCGATCAACGCCGCCGTGAAGGCGTCGAGCAGGATACCGACCGACGGCAGGCCGTAGAAGATAAGGAACAGCTGCACCAGCAGCGGCGTGCCGCGGAAGATCCAGACATAGAAGCGCACCAGCGCGACCAGCGGTTTCGGACCAAACAGCCGGGCAAGCGCCGCACCCAACCCAACGGTCAGCCCAAGGACGAAGGACAACAGCGTCAGCGGCACGGTGAAGATCAGCGCCGCCCACAACAGCGAAGGCAGCGACTCCAGCATCAGTTGCAGCCAGTGCGGCACGTAACATCCTCCAAATAAGTCGAGGCTTCGTCGAGGCGCGACATATCACGACAAAAGCGGCGGACCGTCAAAGACGGCTCGCCGCTCGATATGTCCTGTGGGCCGCGGAGCGGCCCGCCTATAGATTACTTCGAAACGTCCTGGCCGAAATAGGTGTCGGAGATTTTCTTATAGGTGCCGTCGGCCTTGATGTCGGCCAGCGCCTTGTTGATCGCCGCGACCAGCTCCGGATCGCCCTTGCGCACGATGACGCCGGAATAGTCGGCGTTTTCCTCTTGCGCGGCGATCTTCACATTGGCGTCGGGCTTGTGCTTCTTGAAGTCGAGGAACGACAGGCTGTCATTGATCGTGGCGTCGGCACGGCCTGTCAGAAGCAGCTGGATCGATTGGTCGAAGCCATCGGTGCCGACCAGCTCGGCGCCGTTCGTTTCGGCCAGCTTGCCGAAATTCGAGGTCAGCGACTGCGCCGACTTCTTGCCCTTGAGATCGGCAAAGGTCTTGATGTCTGTGTTGTCGCCGCGCACGATCAGCACCGCCTTGGAGGCGATGTAAGGATCGGAGAAGTCGTACTTGGCCTTGCGGGCATCGGTGATGCCGACCTCGTTGATGACGGCGTCATAGCGATTGGCGTCGAGGCCGGCGATCAGCCCGTCCCACTTGCCTTCGAGGAATTCGACCTTGACGCCGAGCTTGTCGGCGATCGCCTTGGCGATTTCGACGTCGAAGCCGACCAGTGCGCCCGAAGTGTCATGATAGGTGAATGGCGCATAAGTGCCTTCCGTGCCGACCTTGATGACCCCGGCCTGCTTGATCTGGTCGAGATTGGCGCCGGCATGGCCTGCGGTGACAGCCAAGGCCTGCAGCGTTCCGGCGATGATGAGCGACTTGAGCCATTTCATTTTTCTGTGATCCCGTCCTTGGCCGGCCGACCGGCATATTGTGAGCGCTGGAAACTGACAGATGCAAGCCGAAAAAATAAGGAACAGAATTCCAAAAACAACCAGTTTCTGAAATCGTATACTCAAACTGGCGCTTTCCAGCCGACACCAGAACTGTCGCGGATCATCCCCGGAGCCCGTCGGGCAACACAATCCCGCAGCCACGGTCGCGGAACCTTTCCCGCGCATGGCAGTTCTGGCTGTTCTAGGGCACGGCGCCGCCATTTCAACCCGGGCGCCAGCCAAGTTTGCAAAGTCATCCGCACCACCCAGGGAGCGCCTCATGATGGAAGACACGGCAGGACGGATCATGGTCCGCGCGGCAATGAAGGCTCCCTACCTCGAACGTGACGAAGAGCATCGGCTTGCATTGCTCTGGAAAGAGGACAACGACCAGAACGCGCTGCACAGCATCACCGTCGCGCATATGCGGCTGGTCATTTCCATGGCCTCCAAATTCCGCCATTACGGCCTGCCGCTCGGCGACCTGGTCCAGGAGGGTCATGTCGGGCTGCTCGAGGCCGCCGCCCGCTTCGAGCCGGAGCGCGAGGTGCGGTTCTCGACCTATGCGACATGGTGGATCCGGGCCTCGATGCAGGACTACATCCTGCGCAACTGGTCGATCGTGCGTGGCGGCACCAGCTCGGCGCAGAAGGCGCTGTTCTTCAACCTGCGACGCCTGCGCGCGCGGCTGGCGAATGGCGCCGAGCCACTGTCAAACGCAACGCTCTATCGCGAAGTATCGGAAGCACTCGGCGTCTCCGAAGCCGACGTGGCGATGATGGATTCGCGGCTGTCGGCTCCCGACTCCTCACTCAACATGCCGGTTGCCGACGATGCGGGTTCGACCGAGCGCATGGAATTCCTGGTCTCGGACGATCCGCTGCCCGACGAGATCGTCGGCGACAAGATCGATGTCGCGCGCCGCTCGCTCTGGCTGAGGGAGGCGCTTCGCGCGCTCAACGCACGGGAGTTGAGGATCATCGAGGAACGCCGGCTTAACGACGAGGGCGCGACGCTGGAAGCGCTCGGCGAAACCCTCGGCATCTCCAAGGAACGCGTCCGCCAGATCGAGGCCCGCGCCATGGAAAAGCTGAAGGTCGCGTTGGTGAAGCAGAATCCGGAGTTCATGGCGACTGCCGCCTGAACGGCGGCAGGCGTCCAGGGGCTCTTACTTGTCCGTGACGATCTTGACCTTGTCGCCGGCCGAAACCGCGGCACCAGGCGACAGCGCGTTGAGGACGCGGAACAGGTCGAGCTTACGGTCGACGCCGACCATCTGCGCCGAAAGCGAACCCATCGTCTGCCCAGGCTGGACAGTGACGACGCGGATGCGCAGCGGCTTCAGCGCCGCCTTTTCGGCGGCACTCAAGATCCGGAACGAGCCGCTGACCGAGCGGGCGATTGTGTCCAGCGACGTGCTGGCCGAAGGGGCCGCGGTCAGCAGCCGATAGACCTGGCCGCCGGCGCGGATCACCGCAATGTCGAACTGCCAGCCTTCGGCGCCGGCATGCGCGGTCGCTGCCTCGTTGCCGTTGATGGTTTCCTGCCTGACGCTGCTGTCGACGAGACCAGCCACCCAGCCGCTGCGGATATAGTCCGTCAGCGCCCGGTTCTTGTCGATCGACACGCCATCGAAACGGATCGCTATGTCGCCGGGGCCGGTGGCCGTCACCGCTGCCGCCGAATTGTCGATGATGAAGCCGTCCGGTACCGTGAACGAAACGCCAAGGCCCGGATGCAGGAAGGTTTCGCCGCGCACATAGCCTTCTTCCGGCGTGTCGCCATAGAGCAGGCCGTCTATGCCGGCGAGGAAGGAATCGCGGTCGCGCGTGCCGACGCCCGGCGCGCCGAACTGGCGGGCATGGCGCTGCGCCAGATCGATGCGCTGCGGCGTATTGGGGTGCGTGGCCAGGAAGTCGAGGCTGGCGTCGGTGGCGCCGCTGATCGAGCGGAAATCCGTGTAGGCCGACATTGATTGCAGGAAGCGGCCGGCGGCGAAAGGATCGTAGCCGGCCTCGCCGATCGACTTGATGCCGATGGCGTCGGCTTCCAGCTCCTGGTTGCGCGAGAATTGCGCGAGCCTCAGCTTGCCGCGGATCAACGCCGCCTTGGCGGTCGGGCTGTCGCCGAGCACATCGGAAACCACCTTGGTCGCCAGGCCTTCCTCTGCCTCGAGTTGCTGGCGCTGCAAGCCGTGATTGGCGGTGACGTGGCCCATCTCATGCGCGATGACAGCTGCAAGCTCGGCCGAATCATTGGCCAGCGCCAGGAGGCCGCGCGTGATGTAGAGATAGCCGCCCGGCAGCGCGAAGGCATTGACATTGGGCGAATTCAAAATGGTGATGCGATAGGTCTGTGTCGGGTTGGCGGACACCACCGTCAAACTACCGACCACCTTGGCGACCATGCGCTCGAGCTTGGGATCGGAATATTCGCCGCCATAGGTCGCCAGGATGCGCGGATGCTGCGCCCTGGCCAATTCGGCGAGCTTGTTGTTGGCGCCGACATTGTCCACCGTGATCGGCTTGTCGGAAGGCTGGAAGCCGGATTCCTGAACCTCCGGCGGCGTGAACATCTGGCAGCTTGCCAACGCCACGGCAAAGCCGGCCAGCGCGAGGAAGCGCGCCAGCGGTTTCATTCCCAATGTGTTAGCGCCGATCGCCAGAACGGCTTCCTTTCGGGTCCCGGCACATGACATTGAAAATCGGGGACGATCTTCAGAATGTTCACGTGCCATATCTCAAACTGCTGCAGTATCCGCGGCCCATCCCAGGGGCGGGCGCCGGATACTGCAGGCAAATCACGGCCTGTGCCGGACCGGTAGGGCGGACCTAGCCACACTCCCCCGGTCATGGCAAGCAAACGCCACATCGCCTGGAGCCGGTTTGACCGTAAATTATGTCCGCTTCCGGGCAACATCGCGTGATGTGGAATATCCGGCACCCGCGCCGATATAGCGCCGGAACGCCTCCGGACCAGCCCCGGCAAAGAAATCATCAGCCTTGCCGGTCGCAGCGACCAACCCATTGTCGACAAACACCATATGCTCGCCGATGCGGCGTGCATCCTCCGGCTGGTGGGTGACGAACAGCACTGTCATGGCGCGTTCGGCATGAACGGCGGCAACCAGGTCCAGCATCTCGTCGCGCAAAGCCGGCCCGAGCGAAGCGAAGGGCTCGTCGAGCAGCAACACCGGTCGGTCGCGCACCAGCACGCGGGCCAGGGCGACGCGCTGGCGTTCGCCCCCGGAGAGCTCGCGCGGCAGGCGTTTCTCCTTGCCCGCAAGACCGGTGCGCGCAAGCGCCTCGGCGACCGCGGCGCGGTCCGCCTCGGTCAGCCGCAGGGATGGCGAGCGGCCGAGCCCGACATTCTGCTCGACGGAAAGATGCGCGAAGAGATTGTTCTCCTGGAACACCATCGACACCGGCCGCGCCGAGGCCGGCTCGGCGCTGACATCGACACCGCCGACCAGCACGCGGCCCGACCGTGGGGTCTCGAAGCCGGCGACCAGATTGAGCAGTGTCGACTTGCCCGAACCGCTCGGCCCCATGATGGCGGTGATCGTCGCCGCGGCAAACTCGACATCGAAAACAAGCGGCGCCTCGCCATAGCTGCCATAGCTGCCGTAGCTGAACGACACTTTGTCCAGCCGCACCGGCGCGCCCTTCGCGAGCCCGTTGGCCGCCTTTTCACGCATCACGGACCTCCTCCCTTCCCAGCCAGTGCGCCGCCACGATCAACGCGAGACAGACGAGGCCGAGCAGCAGTGCGAGGCCGGCGGCATCCTCGGTGCGGTAGCTGCCCATCCGAGCCAGAAGAAGGTAGGGCAATGTCTGCACGGAATCACTGCCGAACAAGGCAATGACACCGAGATCGCCGAGCGACAGCGCCATGGCGAAAGCGAAGGCCGTGGCGAGCGGTCGCCGCAGCGACGGCCAGTCGACCAGCATCAGCCGGTTCCAGCCCGCAATGCCGAGCTGTGCACAGAGCCGTTCGTGACGCTCGCTCGCTGCATCATAGGCGGGACGCACGGCGCGGAGCGCAAACGGCATCGCCATCACCGCGTTGACGGTGACGACCATGACCGGGGCGATGGCGAAGACATCGCCGACATGGCGCAACAACAGGAACCAGCCGGCGCCGACGACGATCGGCGGCACGACCAGGACAAAACCGGCGCCTGTATCGGTCGCGTGTTCGAGCAGTGTCTTTGCGCCGGCACGGCGGTTCAGCGCCAGTGCCCGCCGCGCCATGGTCAGCGCCAGCGACAGCATCACCGAAAGCAGCGCCGACAGGAAGGCGAGCGCCGCGCTGGTCAGCGTTGCCTGCCGGACAGTGGCCTCGCCGGCCAAGCGGGCGAGATCGGCACTCAATCCGGCCATCACGGTTGCCGCCATCGGCCCGACAACGAACAGCAGCGCCAGGACGATGAGTAGCGCGTTCAACCAGGTCTCGCTCCGATTGACCGAAAGATAGCGGCGTTGCGCGACCGGCAAATTGGTGTCGCCGACCACATTGGCGCCTAGCCGCGTCAGTGCCAGCACCACGATAAAGGTCAAGGCGATCTGCAGCAGCGTCAGTGTAACGGCCCGCGCGGGATCGAAATCGAAGCGCAGCGCCTGGTAGATGCCGACCTCAAGCGTCGTCGCGGCCGGCCCGCCGCCGAGCGTCAGCACGATCGTGAAGGATGTGATGCAGAGCATGAAGACCAGCCCGGCGACGCCGGGCATTGCGGCGCGCAGCATTGGCCATTCGATCAGCCGGAACGCCGGCCGGGCCGCCATGCCGAGTTGGCTCGCCAGCCGCCATTGGTCGGCCGGTATGGTCTGCAGCGCCTCGAGGAACAGCCGCGTCGCCAGCGGCAGGTTGAAGAAGACATGGGCGACGAGAATGCCGGACAGGCCATAGATGCCCGGCCAGCTTCCGCCGCCGATAACGGCAAGCACGCCGGCGAAATAGCCGGCACGGCCATAAAGCGCCAGGATGCCGAGCGCTGCAACGATGGCCGGCAGCGCCAATGGCACGGCGAAGATCTGCAGGATGAAGGCGCGGCCGAAGAAACGTGGATGCCGCGACAGAGCGCGCGCCACAAACAGCCCCGGGATGACCGAAAGCAGCGTCGACAGGACCGCTTGCCAGAGCGTGAAGCGAATGACGCGAAGCAGATAGGGATCGAAGGCTGCCCAGGCGCCCGAGAAATCATGGGCGCCCTCGAAAAGCAGGCCGGCAAACGCGCCGCCGATCAGCAGCGCGATTGCAGCGAGCGCGACAATGCCGGCACTGACGCGGGAATCCGTGGAATGCGCCGGCGCCATCGCGCTGCCTACTTGCTCATCACCGCCAGCCATTCATCGACCCAAGCCTTGCGGTTGGCGGCGACCTCTTGCGGGCTGAACAGCAAGGTCTTCGTCGGCTTGACCAGTTTGTCGAAGGCCGGATTGAGCGGCTTGTCGGTCTTGCCTGCCGGGAACATCCAGTTGGTCTCGGGGATGGCATCCTGGAATTTCGGCCCGGTCATGAAGGCCATGAACTTGGCCGCCAGCGGATTCTTGGCTCCTGTCGTGGTGATACCCGCCACCTCGATCTGCAGATACTCGCCCTCCTCGAAGGAGGCCGCCTGGTAGCGCTCCGTGTTCTCGGCGACCATGTGGTAGGCTGGCGACGTCGTGTAGGACAGCACCATCGGCGCCTCGCCCTTGGTGAACAGCCCATAGGCCTCGCTCCAGCCCGGCGTCACGGTCAGCACCTTGGCCTTGAGCTTGGCCCAGGCCTCGGGTGCCTTGTCGCCATAGACCGACTTGACCCAAAGAAGCAGGCCGAGGCCTGGCGTCGAGGTGCGCGGATCCTGGATGACGATCTTGTCGTTGGCACTGCCTTCGATCAGCTCCTTCAGGCTCTTCGGCGGCGTCTTCATCTTCTGCGTGTCATAGACGACAGCGAAATAGCCGTAGTCGAAGGGGACAAAAGTGTCGTCGCTCCAGCCGCCCGGCACATTGACATCCGTCACCGCGCCATGCGGCGCGAACAAGCCTGACGCCTTGGCATCGGCGGTGAGATTGGTATCCAGGCCAAGCACGATATCGGCCTTGGTCGATGCGCCTTCCAATCTGACGCGGTTGAGCAGCGCGACGCCATCGGCGACCGAGACGAAGTCGACGTCGCAGCCGCATTCGGCCTCGAACTCCTTCTTCACCACGGGACCCGGACCCCAGTCGGCGGTGAAACTCTCATAGGTGTAGACGGTGAGCTTGTCCTTGGCCAAGGCGGGCCCGGACAAGGCCACGACCGTTGCTGAAACAAGAGCGTATAAAAGCGTGCGCATCGGCGCCTCCTTCGTTTGAATTGAAAGGAATTGAGGCGTCGGACTGTCCGAAACGTCTAATCCCTCCGCCGGTACAAACCGGATCAGGTTCAGCGGGTTGGCGAGACTGCCTCTCAGCCGGTCCGCGAAGATCGCGTCCGGCACCCCGTTAGAGCGTTTCGACACATAGGCCGGGCCGATCCGCCATGCAAGCGGGAGTTTGCCGCCTTCCGTTTCCCGTGCCGGGCTGGTAAGGGCCACACGATATGAGCACATTCACCATCCTGCTTGGCGGCGATCTCATCCGTACGCTACGGCTCGACCGTCAGGTCAAAGGCTCCCGCGTCATCGCCGCCGACGCCGGCATCGGTCATGCGCGGTTGCTGGGTCTCGTGCCGGAGCTGTGGGTGGGTGATTTCGATTCGGTGCCGGCCAACCTGCCGGACGATCTCGCTTCCGTGCCGCGCCGGACCTTCCCGGCGGAAAAGGACCAGACCGATGGCGAACTTGCCGTCGCCGCGGCACTGGAGCGCGGCGCGACCCGCCTGGTGCTGGCCGGCGCCTTTGGCGGCAAGCGCGCCGACCACGCTTTTCTGCATCTGTCGCTCGCCCTGCGGCTGGCGGAGGCGGGAACGGACGTGCTTTTGACCAGCGGCGCTCAGGAAGGCATCCCCCTGCTGCGCGGAACGGCCGGCTTCGACTATGCCGACGGCACGCTGTTTTCGGTGCTCGGCTTTTCCGAGCTCGACGGCCTGACCGTCACCGGCGCCAAATGGCCGCTCGCTCACGTCAAGGTGGCGTTCGGTTCGTCGCTGACCATTTCCAACGAGGTCAAGTCCGACAAGACCGGGGGCCGCCTCGAAATCGCGCTCGGCCATGGCCGCGCGATGCTGCTCGCTCATCCCTATCCCTTACCTGAAAGCTGACATGGCCCCGCCCCTTCTCAACCTCGACGGGATAAAACTGACCTTCGGCGGCACGCCGCTGCTCGATGGCGCCGCCTTGACGGCTTCGGCCGGCGACAAGATCGCGCTGGTCGGCCGCAACGGGTCCGGCAAGTCGACCCTGCTGAAGATCGCCGCCGGCCTGATCGAGCCGCAGGACGGCGAAGTGTTCCGCCAGCCTTCGGCGACCGTCCGCTATTTGCCGCAGATGCCCGACATGGAAGGTTTTGCCACTGTCCGCGCCTATGTCGAGGCCGGGCTTGGCCCCGCCGACGATCCCTACCGCGCCAGCTATCTGATGGAGCATCTCGGCCTGTCGGGTGAGGAACGTCCGAACGACCTGTCGGGCGGCGAGGCGAGGCGCGCCGCCCTTGCCCGCGTCATGGCGCCGGAGCCCGATATCCTGCTGCTTGATGAGCCGACCAACCATCTCGACCTCTCGGTCATCGAATGGCTGGAAGAAGAACTCATCCGCACCTCCTCGGCGCTGATCGTCATCTCGCACGACCGCCGCTTCCTCGAACGCGTGTCGCGCGCCACGGTCTGGCTCGATCGCGGCCAGACCCGCAGGTTGGACAAGGGCTTCGGCCATTTCGAGGAATGGCGCGACCTGGTTCTGGAGGAAGAAGAACGCGAGCAGCACAAGCTCGGTCGCCAGATCGTTCGCGAAGAGCATTGGCTGCGCTACGGCGTGACGGCGCGGCGCAAGCGCAACATGCGCCGGCTTGGCGAGTTGCAGACCATGCGCCAGCGTTTTCGCGGTCATCGCGGGGCCGAAGGGTCGGCGACCATGGTGGCGAGCGACGCCACCGAGTCCGGCAAGCTGGTGATCGAGGCGAAAAACATCGAAAAGAGCTTTGGCGATCTCACCGTGGTCAAGGCGTTTTCGACCCGCATCCAGCGCGGCGATCGCGTTGGCCTGGTCGGGCCGAACGGCGCCGGCAAGACCACGCTCTTGAAAATGCTTACCGGCGAGATGAAGCCGGACGCCGGTTCGGTGCGGCTCGGCACCAATCTGGAGATCGCAACGCTCGACCAGAAGCGTGAGGCGGTCGACCCGCAGGAGACGCTGGCACAATATCTCACCGATGGGCGCGGCGAAAACCTCGTCATCAATGGCGAGCAGCGCCACGTGGTCTCCTACATGAAGGATTTCCTGTTCAAGCCGGAGCAGGCGCGCACGCCGGTGCGCGAGTTGTCCGGCGGCGAGCGGGCGCGGCTCCTGCTGGCGCGCGTGCTGGCGCGGCCCGCAAACCTTCTGGTGCTCGATGAGCCGACCAACGATCTCGACATGGAGACGCTTGAACTGCTGCAGGAACTGGTCGCCGGTTTCGCCGGCACCGTCATCCTGGTCAGCCACGACCGCGATTTCCTCGACCGCACCGTGACCAGCCTGATCGCGCCGGATGGTGAAGGCCGCTGGATCGAATATGCCGGCGGCTACTCCGACATGTTGGCGCAGCGCGGCGGCACGAAGCTGGACGACCGCAAGGCGCGGGCGAGAGCCGAAAATGGCGAGGCGCCCGCGTCAGGCAAGAGCGAAGCCGCCGCGCCAAAAGTGCCGGCGAAGAAACTGTCGTTCAAGCAGAAATTCGCACTGGAATCCCTGCCGAAGAAAATCGAAGCTGTGATGGCCTCTATCTCGCGGCTGGAGAACAACATCGCCGATCCGGCCTATTACGAGCGCGATCCGGCCTCGTTCCAGAAAACCATCGCCGCCCTCGACAAGGAGCGCGCCACGCTGGCCGCGCTCGAGGAAGAATGGCTGGAACTGGAGATGTTGCGCGAGGAGATGGAGGGGTGAGGAGTGTTTCGGCCGTAGGCCGATCAATCGACGACGATTTGTCGATTGAAGCGACGAACGCCCGGAGCCATAGCGAAAGGGGCCGAGCGCCCCTACCTGCAGCTAGAACCGACTGATTGCCTCCATACAGAAATGCGCATATATTATGCGCATGTTGCGGAGGCTATTATGCGCAAAATTGCCTTGAGTGCGATCCGTCAGCCAGCAAATCTGTCGATCGATTCGAACCTCATGAGGGAAGCCAAGGGACTTGACGTGAATGTCTCGCGCGCTGCGGAGGCCGGCATCGCGGAGGCGGTGGCTGCCGAAAAAACGCGACTGTGGAAGCTTGAGAACCGCGCCACGATGGACGCGTGGAACGACTATATCGAGAAACATGGCATCCCGCTGGAAGAGTACCGGCAGTTCTGATGCCCCGCTATGATGTCTTCGCCGGTCGCATCGAAGGCAGCTATGTGCTCGACGTTCAGTCAGAGCTTCTCGACAATTTCAAGACGCGGGTGGTCGTGCCGCTTCTGCCGGTAGCAATGGTGCCACCGCCGATGCGAAAGCTTCATCCGATTTTTGAGATCAACGGTCGAAAGCTCGTTATGGCAACACACCTGGTTGCCACCGTTCCGGCCAGCGAATTAGGCGAAAGTCGGCTGAACCTGATCAAGCACCACGACGACATCGTCGCTGCGCTCGACATACTGTTCCAGGGCTTCTGAACGGCGGCTACAGCGTCTCAGCCTGCCGTCTTGGCCTGCCAGGCCTTGATTGCCTCGTCGAACACCTTCTCTCCGGGAATGCCCTTTTCCATGGTCAGCAACGCCCGCCGTCCGGTCTTGTAGACCACCGGCACGTCGATCCAGTCCTGGCCGCGCAACAAGGTCATGTTGGCGTCTTCGTCGGCCTTGGTGTCGTTGAGCGCGACGAGGAAGAAGCCGTCGGCAATCTTGGCCGGAATGCCGATCAGCGGGCTGCCGGCATCCTGCTCCGAAGCCTTCATGGCAACGCGCAGGATGTTGTCGACACCGCCGCCCTCGAAACCGTCGGGCGTCAGGAAGATCATCTCGATGATATGGCTGGCCGGCAGCGTCTGGTCGGTGTTGCGGCGGATGGTCATGCGCAACTGGATGTCCTTGCCGGGAATGGTCGCCTCGGCGCGGATCGCCGGCTCCGGCGGCAGGTCGCCACCGGGCGATTCCTGCACCAGCGACCAGACGATGTTGCCGGGCTCGGCGGAGCCCTGGGCGGTGCTGGTGCGCTCCTCATAGAAGATCGCCTTCTGGCCGACAGGCAGGGCGGCTTCCGCAGGCGCAGCCGCCGGGGCGGGCGGCGCGGCACCTGCCGGTGCTGGCGGCGTGCCGGCAGCACCGGCCGGCGCTGCAGGCGCTGCTCCGTTGGCAGGCGGCGTTGCGGGGGCGGCATCTGTCGCCGGAGGCGTAGTCGCGGCAGGCGTACCGGCGGCCGGTGCGGAAATCGCCGGTGCGTTCGTGGCCGAGGGCGGGGTGGTCAGCGCCGCGACCGATTCGCCTTCGCCGATGCCGCTTTGGCCACCGGCCGGACCCGGGTCGACTTCACCACCCTGCGGTGTCAGCCGCTGGGTGAATTTCGTGCTTTCGGCTTCCGTGCCGCCAGCCGCGGGCGCCGGCGGCGCTGCCGCGGCATCGGTTGCCGGCTTGGCCGGCGCCGGCTTCACGGGTTCGGTTTTCGCTACCTGATTGCCGCCAAGCCCCAGCATCTTGCCGAAGGCGTCCTTGTTCAGCCAGATGCCATAGCCGCCGCCGGCAACGACCAGCAGCGCGACGACGGCCGCGATCAGCCCGCCATAGCTGCGCTTGCGCTCGGCGGGACGCAGGCGCTGGAAGGTGTCCTGTACCGGCTCTTCATTGTCTTCGTTGCTGGAAAAGACATCGGCCTCGTCGTCCGCCTCCTCGGCGTTCATGCCTGGAAGAGGCGTGTCGGCGCGAGCCGGCTGGGCAGGCGCCGGCGTCGATCTTTGCCAGCTTGGCTCGACCTTGGCGGCAGGCGGCGGCGCGGGTTGATAGGGCTCGGGCTTGGCGACGGGCGGTGCCGGCCAGGCCGATTCCGCCTTCGCCGGCTGCCTCGTATGGCTTGGCTGGTTCTTGTTGCGATCGATCGACGAAAAGATGTGTTCCAGCTCCGCGAGCGGGTCGGTCTCCGGCACGCTCTTGGCATAATCGCGCTCGACGCTTGTAATGGCGTCTTCCAGCGAACGCATCTGCGTGGCTATGGCTTCGGGAGCCCACGGCGGCGAACGTTCACCAAGCTTCTTCGCCAGCATGGTGCGAACGCTGGCATAGATGCGCGTACGCTTTTCCGGCGTCTCGTCGCCATGCTTGTCGAGCGCGTTTTTCAGAATAGCAACGAAATCTGCCATGCTTCAGTCGACCTGTATTTTGCTTCCGCGTCGGCCCCCGCAAATCAGCCGCGATGCCCGGAAAGGCTCAGAAACTAGTCTTGAAACGGATCGGTCACAAGTATCGTGTCGTCGCGTTCCGGGCTGGTGGAAAGGAGCGCGACCGGTGCGCCGATGAGCTCCTCGATGTAGCGGACATACTTGACCGCCTGGGCCGGCAGATCATTCCAGCTGCGCGCGCCGGCAGTGGTGCCTTTCCAGCCCTCGAGCGTCTCGTAGACCGGTTCGACACGTGCCTGCGCGCCCTGGCTGGCCGGCAGATAATCGATCATCTCGCCGTCGAGACGGTAACCGGTGCAGACCTTGATCTCGTCCAGTCCGTCAAGCACGTCGAGCTTGGTCAGCGCGATGCCCTTGATGCCGTTGACCGCGACGGCCTGGCGCACCAGCACCGCGTCGAACCAGCCGCAGCGGCGCTTGCGACCGGTGACGACGCCGAATTCATGGCCGCGCGTGCCGAGGAATTCGCCGACCTCGTTCTTCTGCTCGGTCGGGAACGGACCCTCGCCGACGCGTGTCGTATAGGCCTTGGTGATGCCGAGCACATAGCCGATGGCGCCCGGGCCAACGCCGGAGCCGGCGGCAGCCTGTCCGGCAACCGTGTTCGACGAGGTCACGAACGGATAGGTGCCGTGGTCGATATCGAGCAGTGTGCCCTGCGCGCCCTCGAACAGGATGCGCTCGCCAGCCCGGCGCTTGTCGTCGAGGATCTTCCAGACCCGGTCCATATAGGGCAGGATGTCGTCGGCGACCGAGGTTAGTTCCTGCATGATCGTGTCATGCGTGACTTCCGCATGACCAAGCCCGCGACGCAGCGCATTGTGGTGCGTCAGCAGCCTGTCGACTTTCAAGGGCAGTGTTTCCAAATCCGCCAAATCCATCACCCTGACCGCGCGCCGGCCCACCTTGTCCTCATAGGCGGGGCCGATGCCGCGACGGGTCGTGCCAATCTTCGTCCCGGAATTGGATGCGGCGTCCTCACGAAATCCGTCCAGCTCTCGATGCAGGGACAGGATAAGCGCTGTGTTTTCGGCTATTTTCAGGCGATCCGGCGCTACTTCGACACCTTGCGCCTTGAGTTTTGCCACCTCGGCGACGAAAGCGTGCGGGTCGAACACGACGCCATTGCCGATGATGGACAGCTTGCCCTGGCGCACGACGCCCGACGGAAGCAACGACAGCTTGTAGACCTTGCCGTCGACGACCAGCGTATGGCCGGCATTGTGGCCGCCCTGGAAACGCACCACGACATCGGCGCGCTCCGACAGCCAGTCGACGATCTTGCCCTTGCCTTCGTCACCCCACTGCGAGCCGACGACCACCACATTGGCCATGTTTCTTTTCCCTTGAGACGCCGCCAAGCGGCTTGAATATGGTTCGAAACGACAGGCCTCTATAACGTCAAGACCTCGCGAGCGCGACCTTTCTTTGCCGTCGAAAATGCCCTGAGGCACAACAATTTTCGGCTTTGACATCATTTACTTGGGCGAGCGAGGGCAATAGGCCGGCAAACACCGCAGCTCCGGCGACTGGAATCCCGCGATGCATCGAAGCGCCTACATATTCCTGCTGCTCACCACCTTGCTTTGGGGTGGAAATTCGGTGGCCGGCAAGCTGGCGGTCGATCACGTCTCGCCGATGACGCTGGTCTTCCTGCGCTGGGTGCTGGCCGTGGCGATCATGCTGCCCATCGGCTGGAAGACCATCCAGAAGGACTGGCCGATGGTCCGCAAGCACTGGTTCGTGCTGGTCGCCCTCGGCGCCAGCGGCTTCACCCTGTTCAACACCATCTTCTACACGGCGCTCAACTACACGACAGCGATCAATGTCTCGATCGAACAGGCGGCGATGCCGATCCTGATCATGACTGCCAATTTCGTCTTCTTCCGCCTGCGCGTGAACTGGGCGCAGATTGTCGGCGTCGTGCTGACCATCGCCGGCGTGATCCTCACCGCCTGCCATGGCGACCCGCGCCGGCTGTTGACGCTGGAACTCAATTTCGGTGACGCCATCATGCTGGTCGCTGTCTTTCTCTACAGCGGCTATTCGGTGGGGTTGCGGCTGAAGCCGGTGATGCGCTGGCAGAGCCTGATGCTGGCCCTGTCGGTTTCGGCACTCGTCACCTCGTTGCCGTTCTTCCTGTGGGAGGTCCTCGCCGGCAAGGTCATCATGCCCGACGCGCGCGGCTGGACCGTCATCGTCTATACGGCGATCGGCGCATCGGTCGTTTCGCAGATCTTCTACATCAGGGGCAACGAGCTGATCGGCGCCAACCGCGCCGGCCTGTTCATCAATCTGGTGCCGATCTTCGGCACGCTGCTGTCGGTGCTGATCGTCGGCGAGACGTTCCAGCTCTATCAGGCGCTGGCCTTGGTGCTCGTGCTGGGCGGCATCGGGCTTGCCGAATACAGCGGGCGCAAGATGGCAATGGCGGACCACCGCGGATGACATTTGGCGGCTGACGCCCTCCGCCGTCGCGGTAATCACGCGAACGGCCTGGACTTCGCCAATGGCGCGGAAACAGCGGCATGAATCCTGCCGCGTCCCCTACTTGGAACATTTCACCTCCAGCGGAGTTTGAACGCCAGGGAGGCGACATGATGAGCCACAACCCTCGCAGCACGGCAAGCATTGCTGGTCACCCTATCCACCCGATGCTGATTCCGTTTCCGATTGCCTTCTTTGTCGGCACCTTCGTTTGCGACCTTATCTTCTGGCGAACAGCCGATCCCGGATGGGTCACCGGGTCGCTTTGGCTTCTCGGCGCAGGCCTGATCATGGCTGCCCTGGCTGCGCTTGCTGGCTTGACGGATGTTCTCGGCGATGTTCAGGTCCGCAATCTCACGACGGCATGGCTCCATGCCGGCGGCAATGTGCTCGTCGTGTTGATCGAGCTTTACAACTGGTACTCGCGGTATGCCGGCGGAGCGGCGGCCGTGATGCCAACCGGCATCGTCCTATCGCTGATCGTGGTTCTCATCTTGCTGTTTACGGGCTGGAAGGGCTGGGAACTGGTCTACCGACATCGCGTGGGTGTCTCCGATGGCTCGGATGAGTTGACATGAACCGGCCGCCGCGGCGGCCGGCGTCAACGAGGTGGGTCGGCGACCGCCTGTCCTCAATCACATCGCGTTGACGTCGAACTGCAGCCGCTTGGCCGAGTCGATCGACTTGTGCGCCTTGACCTTTTCCAGCACGGCTTCCGGGAACGGCGCGTCGAGATAGAGCAGCGCTATGGCATCGCCGCCCGGCCGGTTGCGGCCGAGCTGGAAGTTGGCGATGTTGACGCCATTCTCGCCGCAGACGGTGCCGAGCAGGCCGATGATGCCCGGCGCGTCCGCATTGGTGGTGTAGAGCATGTGCTGGCCGACCTCGGCATCGAGGTTGATGCCCTTGATCTGGATGAAGCGTGGCTTGCCATCCGAGAAGCATGTGCCGGCGATCGAGCGCGTCATGTGCTCGGTCTTCACCGTCAGCTTGATATAGCCGTCGAACACGCCCGACTTGTCGCGCTTGACCTCGGCCACGATGATGCCGCGCTCCTTCACCATGATCGGCGCCGACACCATGTTGACGTCCGAGACCTGAGGCCGGATCAGCCCGGCGAGTGCTGCACTGATCAGCGCGCGCGTGTTCATCGTCGCGGTCGAGCCGTCGAACAGGATCTCCACCTCCTTGATCGGATCCTCGGTGACCTGGCCGACAAAGGCGCCGAGCACCTCGGCGAGCTTGACGAACGGCTTCAGCCGCGGCGCCTCCTCGGCGGTGATCGACGGCATGTTGATGGCGTTGGAGACGGCGCCCTTGATCAGATAGTCGGCCATCTGCTCGGCAACCTGCAGCGCGACATTCTCCTGGGCCTCCGTCGTCGAGGCGCCGAGATGCGGCGTCGCCACCACATTCTCCATGCCGAACAGTTCGTTGTTCGCGGCCGGTTCGACCTCGAAGACGTCGACGCCGGCGCCGGCCACCTTGCCGCTCTTCAGCGCTGCGACCAGATCGGCCTCGACGATCAGACCGCCGCGTGCGCAATTGATGATGCGCACGCCCTTCTTCATCTTGGCGATCGCCGCGGCATCGATGATGTTGCGCGTCTTGTCGGTCAGCGGCGTGTGCAGGGTGATGAAATCGGCGCGGGCGAACAGCTCGTCGAGCTCGACCTTGTCGACGCCAAGCTCCTCGGCACGGCTGTCCGACAGGAACGGATCGAAGGCGATGACGTGCATCTTGAGGCCAACGCCGCGCGTCGCGACGATCGAACCGATGTTGCCGCAGCCGATGACGCCCAGCGTCTTGCCGGTGATCTCGACGCCCATGAAGCGGTTCTTTTCCCATTTGCCGGCATGGGTCGAGGCGTTGGCTTCAGGGATCTGGCGCGCCAGCGCAAAGATCATCGCCACCGCATGTTCGGCTGTGGTGATCGAGTTGCCGAAGGGCGTGTTCATCACGATGATGCCCTTGCGGCTTGCCGCCGGGATATCGACATTGTCGACGCCGATGCCGGCGCGGCCGATGACTTTGAGATTGGTAGCGGCGTTGATCAGCTTTTCGGTGACCTTGGTCGCCGAGCGGATGGCGAGGCCATCATACTGGCCGATCACTTCGGCGAGCTTATCCTTGTCCTTGCCGAGATCGGGCAGATAGTCGACCTCGACGCCACGATCCTTGAAGATTTGCACGGCGGTGGGGGAGAGTTTGTCTGAGACGAGAACGCGGGGCGCCATGGCGGCCTCCTTGAAATGGATTTGATCCTGATGGGAGTGGGCGGCCCGAAGGCCGCCGCGAACGATCTCAGGCCGCCGCTTTGAGCGACGCCTTCTGTGCGGCGAATGCCCAGTCGAGCCAGGGCAGCAGCGCTTCGAGATCCGACGTCTCGACCGTCGCGCCGCACCAGATGCGCAGGCCGGGCGGTGCGTCGCGATAGGCACCGATATCATAGGCGACGCCTTCCTTGTCGAGCACCGACACCAGCCCCTTGGCGAAGGCCGCCTGCCCGTCGGCGTCGAGCGCGGACACGTCCGGATCGGTGAAGGACAGGCAGACGGACGTGTTCGACCGTGTCGCCGGCTGGACGGCGAGATGACCGAGCCAGGAGGACTTGCCGACAAAGCGATCGAGGACGGCCGCATTGGCATCCGCCCTGGCGATCAGCGCGTCGAGGCCGCCGGTCGACTTCGCCCAGTTGAGCGCATCGAGGTAATCCTCGACGCACAGCATCGAGGGAGTGTTGATGGTCTCGCCCTTGAAGATGCCTTCGATCAGCTTGCCGCCTGAGGTCAGGCGGAAAATTTTCGGCAGCGGCCATGAGGGCTTGTAGGTTTCCAGCCGCTCGACGGCGCGAGGCGACAGGATCAGCATGCCGTGAGCGCCCTCGCCGCCCAGCACCTTCTGCCAGGAGAAAGTGACGACATCGAGTTTTTCGAAGTCGAGCCTCTGCGCGAATGCGGCGGAAGTCGCATCGCAGACGGTCAGGCCCTTGCGGTCCGCGGGAATGAAATCGCCGTTCGGCACGCGAACGCCCGACGTGGTGCCGTTCCAGGTGAACACCACATCGCGGTCGAAATCGATCTTGGTGAGATCAGGCAGCTCGCCGTAGCCGGCTTCGATCTTGCGCACGTCGGCGAGCTTCAATTGCTTGACCACGTCGGTGACCCAGCCGGAGCCAAAGCTCTCCCAGGCAACCATGTCGACGCCGCGCTCGCCGAGCAGCGACCACAGCGCCATCTCGACCGCACCGGTGTCCGACGCCGGCACGATGCCGATGCGGTAACCCGCCGGGACCTGGAGAATCTCGCGCGTCAGCTCGATCGCCTGTTCGAGCTTGGTCTTGCCGATCTTGGCGCGGTGGGAACGGCCGAGCGCAGCATTTCTTAGCGCCTCGACCGACCAGCCGGGGCGCTTTGCGCAGGGACCTGAGGAGAAATTGGGGTTTGCCGGACGGAGTCCGGGCTTCGTATGCGTCGTCATCGTGGTCTATCCTTCCAGATAGTGGCCCCTCGTTGGGGAGGGGTGGCCCACGGACGGCGATATTCGTTCGGGCTTCAGGCGTCAAGAGGAAAGTTTTTGTCGTTGCCGGGATACCGGCGATCCCCGATCAGGATGTCGTGACTTCAAACGCAAACGACGGACCCCATGATCCGCCGTGCTGGTCCTCGTACTCGCCGCGCCTACCAGAGATCGTAGCGCAGCCCGACCTTGACCTGATGATAATCGAGGCCCTTTTTGAACTCAGGGTTGCCGACAGCGTCTGCTGTCACGTATTTCGCGGAAGGCAGAGCCGTGTATTGATAGCCGACATCGACTGCAACATTCTTGCTGACCTGATAAGCAAAGCCGGCGCCGAGCGTATAGGCGAAGCTGAACTGCTTCTCCGACTGCGTCGTCCCATCATAGCCGTTTGGATCGTCGCATTCAAAGATGGTCGTGGTTGTACCTGATGTTGTCGATGAATTCTGACAGTTGCGAGCGCCTTGAGCGTACTTGTAGGTGCTGTACGCTATGCCGACACCGCCTCCGACATAGGGCGTGAAGCCGACATAAGTGCCCAGGTCGACAAAGGCGCTGGCCATCACATCGTAGGCCTTGTTGTTGCCGTCGTTGGAGCCTTCGCATCCACGGGTGCTTGGGCCGGCGAACGCGCTTGTGCTGCCACCGCTGGTGACAGTCACCGTCTGCGTTCCATCGCAAGTACTGTCGAATTTGCTGGCGAATTTGCTTGTCGGCAGCAGACCGAAATTCAATTCACCACGGAAGTAATCGTTGAAATGGTAGCCCATACCTATCGAACCAGACAGCGGGCTGGTATCCGTAACCAGACCGGCCGGAGTTTCCGAAAATTCATAGGGCTTGTTGAAGGCATAGCCGAGATCACCGCGCAGATACCAGCCGGAGCCGACCTCGACCGGGACGTAGTCGGGCGCCTGGTCGACATAGATCGGCGGATCGTAGTCGGCCGCGTGCACCGGCGTCAGCGGCAGGAGGGCTAGTGCACCGAGCGCCAGCGCCATACGCGATGTAAGTTTCATGGTCCCCGACTCCCGAATTTGGCGCAGCCCGCAATCGCAGCGGCAGCCATCGTTTCAAGGAGCATTGTTAACCATAGTGGTTAAGTGGCGGTTAAGGCTAACAGAGCGTTAGCGAATTCATTTCCCCTGTCGATTCCAGGCGGCCAACGAAAAACCGCCCGGCTGAGGCCGGGCGGTTTGTGAAGAATTCAAGTAATGTAGATGCTGTTACTTGGTGTAGATCGGCTCGGGTTCGGGCTGGTAGGCAACGACCGGCGCGGCGCAACCGTTGTTGCCACCGAACTGGTAACGCAGGCCACCGCGCACTTCGTGTGTGTTGATGCCACGATCGAAGCCGGGACCGGAGCTGGTGATGTTCCAGTCGAACATGCGGCCGCCCTGGATATGGGAGAAGCGGTAGCCGGCATCGAGAATGATCTTGTCGGTCAAGCAGTACGAAGCGCCGGCCATCAGACCGTAGGCGAAACGCCAGCTTGATCTGCCGGGATTGAACTCGGTGGTGTTCGGGTCGTAGACATCATCCCACTTGACGCGGGCGCCGCCGATGCCGGCGCCAACGTAAGGCGTGATGCCGTGATAGGTGCCGAGATCGACATAGGCGTTGGCAAGCAGTAGCAGGGCGCTCATCTTCGATACTTCGGTCGAAGTACCGTTGATATCCGAGGTGCCGCCGTTGAAGTTCGACTTGAACCAATAGTCGGCGGTCAAATCGGTCCGGAAGTGATCGTTGATCTTGTAGCCGACGCCGGCGCCGAGCGAGAAACCGCCCTTGAGCTTGCCGAAATCGAAGCTTCTGGTGCCGGGCGTAACCGTACAGTTACAGGGATCGACGGTGTAGGTCATATAGTCGATGCCGCGCACGGTCGACTTGTGATAGTCGATGTCGCCACGGATATACCAGCCGCCGACTTCTACCGGCTGCTCGTAGACGGCCTGAGGCGGAGCCTCTTCGACGATCGGTTCCGGCAGGTCGGCCGCGAACAACGGCCCCGCCAGGCCTGCGAACAGTAAGGCGAGCAGGGCCTTTCTTGCTGTCTTGAACATGCTTGTCACCCCTGAGAAGCTCGGAACGGCAAACCCGCCCGAAATGCGATTGGCTTTCAGTCGTGGATAATGAATTGCAAAGGTTAAAAGGCGTTTAACCCTGTTGCTTAACCACGAATCTCGAAACTTCTGGGAACCGGCGCGAGATTTCCGAACAGCGAACAGACTGGGAGCCGACAAGAAAAAGCCCGCCGAGAGGCGGGCCTTGGACAGGTTCAGGCGACGACGTCCTGCCGGGCGCTGTGGGGGTCAGGCGGCGCTGCGCGTTTCCGAGATGATGTCCACGATGCCATTCACCACGGACTCGACCAGTTGCGGGTCGTCGCCCTCGGCCATCACGCGGATCAGCGGCTCTGTCCCGGATGGCCGGATAACCAGCCGTCCGGTCTTGCCGAGCCGGCTACGCGCGTCTTCGATGGCGGCCTTGACCGGCGCCTCCTCGAGCGGCTTGCCGCCGGAAATGTGAACGTTCTTCAAGAGCTGCGGCACGGGTTCGAATTTCTTCGACAGTTCGCTGACCGGCCGGCCCTGCCGCTTGATGCAGGCCAGCACCTGCAGCGCCGAAACCAGGCCGTCGCCGGTGGTCGAAAAGTCAGACAGCACGATATGGCCCGACTGTTCGCCGCCGACATTCAGCCCGTGCGCGCGCATATGCTCGACGACATAACGGTCGCCGACCTTGGTCCGGTGCAATTGCAGCTTCATGTCGCCGAGGAAGCGTTCGAGGCCCAGATTGGACATGACGGTTGAGACGACACCGCCGCCGGCAAGCCGCCCGCTCTGGTGCCAGGATTCGGCGATCAGCGCCATGATCTGGTCACCATCGACGATCGCGCCGTTTTCATCGACGATGACGACGCGATCGGCGTCGCCGTCGAGCGCGATGCCGATATCGGCGCGCACTTCGTGCACCTTCTTTTGCAGGCCGGCCGGGTGGGTCGAGCCGCATTCCTTGTTGATGTTGAAGCCGTTGGGCTCGACATTGATGGCGACGACCTCGGCGCCCAGTTCCCACAGCGCCTCGGGCGCCACCTTGTAGGCCGCGCCATTGGCGCAATCGACGACGATCCTCAAGCCCGCGAGCGACATCGAGCGCGGCAAGGTGCGCTTGGCGAATTCGATGTAGCGGTCATGTACGCCGTCGACGCGCTTGGCGCGGCCAAGCCCGTCGGAATCGGCGAGCGCCAGTTCGATATCCCTGTCGAGCATGCTCTCGATGCGCTCCTCGATCTCGTCGGAGAGCTTGTAGCCGTCGGGTCCGAACAGCTTGATGCCGTTGTCGTAATAGGGGTTGTGCGAGGCCGAGATCATGACGCCGATATCGGCGCGCAGCGAACGCACCAGCATGGCGACAGCCGGCGTCGGGATCGGGCCGAGCAGGAACACGTCCATGCCGGCGGCACAAAGACCGGCGACCATGGCATTCTCGATCATATAACCGGAAAGCCTGGTGTCCTTGCCGAGCACGACACGATGTCGATGGCTGCCGCGCTGGAAGGAAAGGCCGGCGGCCATGCCGACCCGCATCGCGATTTCAGCGGTCATCGGAAACTTGTTGGCGCGTCCGCGAATGCCGTCCGTGCCGAAATAATTCCCTGCCATGCCAGTCAGCTTCCTCGACGTTTCTTCCCCGGCACGTCATGCCACAATTGGCCAGGGCGCTATGATCACATTGTGTGATTATACGTTACCAATCCTTAGAAAACCATTGTTGTGCACTGCACACAACGTGGCCGCAACCTGACATGCCCAGACTGCCATGCTGCAATATACAAGTCATTCGAGCCTTTCAGCGCGGATGCACCAGGAAAATCTTGCTCTGAACCAGGCAACGGACAACGATTTCATCACCTTATCGGGAGAAGCCGATTTTCGGCGATATATACGCCACTTAGCATCTGGCGCAACCGACCGTTGAGCGTTATTGATTTGCAGGGACGTATCATGGGCTGCTGCAACGGAGAAACGCTATGCTCATCCACCGACTTGCCACTTTGACCGGCCTCGCCGTCGCGACCTTGTTCCTGGCCGCGCCAGCCAACGCACTGACGATGGCCGAGTGCAGCACGAAGTATAACGCCGCCAAGGATGCGGGGACACTGGCCGGAGCGACCTGGAACCAGTTCCGCAAGGCTCAGTGCGGCACCGACGCCACAGCGACGACCGACGCCAAGCCGGCCGATGCCAAGAAAGCGACCAACACCACGAAGGCTGCCGCGGCGGACGACAGCACGGCCAAGGGCCTGACGGCGAAGGAATGCAGCACCAAGTATCAGGCGGCGAAGGCTGCCGGCACGCTGAACGGCATGAAGTGGAACGACTTCCGCAAATCCGAATGCGCCGCCGGTGCATCCGCCGCTGCCGCCGCCAAGCCGGCGACCACCAAGGCCGCCGCGGCTCCCGCCGCTCCCGCAGACAATGGCGGCAAGGGCCTGAGCATGGCCGAATGCAGCACCAAGTATCAGGCCGCCAAGACGGCCAACACGCTGAACGGCATGAAGTGGAACGACTTCCGCAAGACCGAGTGCGGCGCAGCCGCCTCGGATGACGACACCGTGCCGGCCGCTGACGAGGCGAGCTACACCAAGGAGCCGGCGAAGCCTACGACGGCTGCGCCCAAGGGCGTCACCTTCCCGTCCGCGATCTCGCCGAAATATACCAGCGAGACCCCCGGAAAGGGCCGTATGCACACCTGCCTCGACCAGTACTATGCCCTCAAGGACGCCAATTCGCTTGGCGGCCTGAAGTGGATCCAGAAGGGCGGCGGCTTCTACAGCCTGTGCAACGCCAAGCTGAAGAGCTGATCGCTTAGCCATAGTCTCCAAACAAAGGCCCGCGCATCGCAAGATGCGCGGGCCTTTTTTGTTGCGCGAAGACGCACACTGCCTTGCTCGCATCTGCATGTCGCCGGGCTGCCGGCATCATCAATTCGCCTACACTGCCCAACGCCAAGCTCATCGGTAGTCCGTAAAGATTCTGGTTGAACATATAGAGAACAAACCATATACAAAAAGACGTCAAACTTATTATCAACCAGGAGGGTCTTATGCACGGTTTGAAATTGGCGGTATTGGCTGCGACCGCATTTGTCGCTTGGAGCGTCGCCCCCGCAAGCGCACTGACGATGAAGGAATGCGGCGAGACCTATCGAACAGCCAAGGAAGGCGGCACTCTGAACGGCATGGACTGGACGGCTTTTCGCAAGGAGAAGTGCGCGACATCAGCAGCGGACAGTGTCAGCGAGGATACGGTCAAAACCGAGCCGCAGACGAAAAAAGAAACCAGCGCGGCGGTCGCCCCCACTGTAGCGCCCGCGGGCGTGACATTTCCGACCACGCTGGCCGCCGAGTTCAAGACCGAAAAGCCCGCGAAGGCGCGCATGAAGACCTGTCTCCAGGGCTACCATGGCAACAAGGACGCGGGCACGTTGAACGGCCTTCGCTGGATCCAGAAGGGCGGCGGTTATTACAGCCTGTGCAATGCCAAGCTGAAGAGCTGAGCGACAAGACATCTGAAGAAGAGAAGGCCTGCGAACCGCAGGGTTCGCGGGCCTTTTTGTTGCCTTCGAGGGCACGCCAGCGGCGACGTTGCCAATCTCCCCCTTGTGGGGGAGATTGGCTACCACCTAGAGCCAATCGTCACCGTCGCAGATGCGAGGTCGCGGACAACTCCTCCCCAACGCCAAAAACAAAAAACGCCGCGGAGCAAGCCGCGGCGTTCGATGAAATCGGTGGCCGAACTCAGCTCGACGGCTGTGGTTCCATACCGCCTTCGGGCTCAGGACCCTTCTTGCGGCGGCCGCCGGACTTCGGCACGGCCGAGCCACGACTTGGCGGCGTATCGTCGCCGAGGTCGCGTGCGGGCTTGTGGCCGGCGATCAACTGCTTGATCTCCTCGCCGGACAGCGTCTCGTATTCCAGCAGGCCCTGCGCCAGCGCGATCCATTCCTTCTTCTTCTTGGTCAGGATGGACTTCGCCGACGAATAGGCCTCATCGATCAGGCGGCGCACTTCGGCGTCGATGATCTGCGCCGTTTCTTCCGAGACGTTCTGCGTGCGCGCCACCGAATGGCCAAGGAATACTTCTTCCTGGTTGTCGCCATAGGCGACATGGCCGAGCTTGTCGGAAAAGCCCCAGCGCGTGACCATGGCACGCGCCAGCTTGGTCGCCTGCTCGATATCCGAAGAAGCTCCGGAGGTGATGTTCTCCTTGCCGAACTTGAACTCCTCGGCGACACGGCCGCCCATCATGATGGCGAGCCGCGAGATCATGTATTTGTAGCTCATCGAATAGCGGTCGCCTTCGGGCAACTGCATGACCATGCCGAGCGCACGGCCGCGCGGGATGATGGTGGCCTTGTGCAGCGGATCGGCCGACGGCACGTTGAGCGCGAGGATGGCGTGGCCGGCCTCATGGTAGGCGGTCAGCTCCTTCTCGGCCTGCGTCATGGCCGACGAGCGGCGCTCGGCGCCCATCATGATCTTGTCCTTGGCGTCCTCGAATTCAGCCATGGTGACGAGGCGCTTGTTGCGTCGTGCCGCCATCAGCGCGGATTCGTTGACGAGGTTCATCAGGTCGGCGCCGGAGAAGCCAGGCGTGCCGCGCGCGATCACCTTGAGGTCGACATTGGGCGCCAGCGGCACGTTGCGCACATGCACCTTGAGGATCTTCTCGCGGCCGACGATATCAGGGTTCGGCACCACGACCTGGCGGTCGAAGCGGCCTGGCCGGAGCAGCGCCGGATCGAGCACGTCGGGCCGGTTGGTGGCAGCGATCAGGATGATGCTTTCGTTGGATTCGAAACCGTCCATCTCGACCAGCAGCTGGTTCAGCGTCTGCTCGCGTTCGTCATTGCCGCCGCCGAGGCCGGCGCCGCGATGACGGCCGACTGCGTCGATTTCGTCGATGAAGATGATGCAGGGCGCGTTCTTCTTGGCCTGGTCGAACATGTCGCGGACGCGGCTTGCACCGACGCCGACGAACATCTCGACGAAGTCAGAACCGGAAATGGTGAAGAACGGCACATTGGCTTCGCCGGCAACCGAGCGCGCGAGCAGCGTCTTGCCGGTTCCCGGAGGGCCGACGAGCAGCACGCCGCGCGGAATCTTGCCGCCGAGCCGCTGGAACTTCTGCGGATCGCGCAGGAACTCGACGATCTCTTCCAGATCTTCCTTGGCTTCGTCGACGCCGGCAACGTCCTGGAAAGTGACGCGGCCATGCGCTTCGGTGAGCAGCTTGGCCTTCGATTTGCCGAAGCCCATCGCGCGGCCGGAGCCGGACTGCATCTGGCGCATGAAGAATATCCAGACGCCGAGGATGAGGATCATCGGCAGCCAGGAGATCAAATAGCCGAACAGCGAATTGGAACCGTCCGTTTCAGGCCGCGCATTGATGGTGACGTTCTTGTCCTGCAGCCGCGAGACCAGCGAAGGATCGCCGGGCGAATAGGTCTGGAAACCGCTGGAATTGTCGGTGTAGGTGCCGCTGATACGAGCGCCAGCAATGGTCACCGTCTTGACCCGCCCCGCCGCGACATCCTGCAGGAACTGCGAATAAGGCACATCGCTGGAAGCCCCTCGCGTCTGCGGCGTCTGGAACAGATTGAACAGGGCTATGAGCAGGACCGCTATGATCGCCCAGAGCGCGAGGTTGCGATAGTTCGGATTCATCAATTGTCCCGTTGGCGTCCGCGAGGCGGACACGCGTCATGAGAGGAAACTTGCGCCTAACATAGGGAGAGCGTCCCCCCTTGCCAAGCAGAACAGCACGTCTGGGTTAAGCTTTCGCGCAACCCTCAGCCGGCACTGTGGCCGCTGAAAGGCAAGGGCGGGACCGGGGCCGCGCCAATCAGCCCGGCGACGGCCCGCGCCAGCGCTAGGTCGAAGGATGGCAGGAAGCGGCCGAAGGGGGCAACGACCGGCCGCGCTTCCACCGTCGCGGACTTCAGTCCATATCCAGGCAAACCAAGGCATTCACCGGCCTGCCACACCGCCGGTTCGGCCGCGAGCGCGGCGCGCATCAGGCTCGACGGGGTTTTTCCTTCACCCGTCGCCAGCCGCTTCGCCGCTGCCGCGCCTAACGGGGCAATCAACAATGCGCTGCTGCTGTCGTTCAATGTGATGTGCCGGCGGCCGTCCCACAGGGTGCTGCCGGTGGCGGCAGCGGCGGCGGGCAGTCCGCGCGCCTCGCGGCGCAGGAATATGCCGGAGCGCCGGGAATCGACAACCGTCCGCGACAATGTGGCGCAAAGAAATCCAGCCCTCAGCCGACCGAACAGAGCCTCGCTGCGGGCCTCATCCGGCAGGAAGGCAATCCCGCCGGTCGTGGCCAGAAGGATGCGCAACGCATAGATGGCCGCCTGCTCGTCACCGGAGGAGAGCAGGCACGGGTCGAGGCAGATGAGGCCGATGGCTGGCTGGCTGGCGAAGCCATCGATCAAATCGGTTGCGCTGGCGCCAAGCTGCCTGCGCTCGAGGGCGGCCTGGCCCGCGAGCATCAACATGCCCTTCACATGCTCGACACTCTCGCCGGCAAGTGCGGCCCGCACACGCGGCCGCTCGAAAGCCGCGTCGACATTGGTCGGATCGTCAGCCCAGCCGACATTTTGACGGCGCAGGACGTCGCGCAATACCGCGCGCCGCACGCCGAGGAGCGGCCGCACGATCCAGATGCGCCAGTCATAGAGGGTGGCCGGTGCCATGCCGGCAAGTCCCCGGCCGGCCATGCCGGCATGGCCTTGGCCCGCGTCCCGCGCGTGCCGCATCAGCACCGTTTCCGCTTGGTCGTCGGCGGTATGGCCGGTGAGGATCATGCCGATGCCTTCCGCTTGTGCCGCCTCGGCTAGCAGCCGGTAGCGCGCCTCGCGAGCGGCGGCGGGCAGACCGGTCGATGGCTTTGGACCCGACCATGTCAGGATGCGGTGTGAAATTCCGAGCCTGGCGCACAGCTTCGCCACTGTTTGCGCTTCCGCAGCCGAACCGGACCGCAAACCGTGGTCGATCGTCACTGCCAGCAGCTTGGTTGCCGGCGCCCTACGGTCGAGATGGTGTTTGAGAAGAAGGAGCAGGGCGGTCGAGTCGCTGCCGCCGGACACGGCCGCAACAGCGCCGCTGGTAAAATCGATATGCGAAAAAGGGTTAGTCGAAAGGTCCGGCTCGGTGTCGAGCATGATGCATGTCGCCCAAAAGTGATCCCGGTTTCAGGACAACGACATGTATGACAAGGATCAGCAGGCAGCCAGAGCCTTCTCCTGCTTGACGCGTTCCTTGAGCGCGCTGGAAATATCGGGGTAGCGCTTGCCGACCTCGCTGAAAGTGGCGCAGGCAACGTCATGCTGCTTGAGGCCGACCAGCGACACGCCGAGCTTCAGCAACATGTCGGGAGCTTTCTTGGCCTTGGGGTAGTCCTTGCTGGCGGCAAGGAACGTCTCGGCCGCATCGCGGTATTTCTGCTGGCCGAGCAATGACTCGCCCAGCCAGTAATGCGCATCCGCTGCTTTCGCATCCTTGGGGAAGCGGGCGATGTGGTCGCGAAAACCCTGCTCGGCGGTGCCGTAGTCGCCCGAGAGGATGAACTGGTATGAGTTGCGGTAGAGCTCTTCCGGATTGTTGGTGGCGGGCAACGCCGCGACCACCGTATCGGATTTGCCGGTCTTGGGCGCCGCCCCGGCGACTGGCGCGGTATCCTGCGCCGGCGCGGTCGATTGTGTGTTGCCGCCAGCATCGATGACATTGCCGTTCTTGTCGACGGTGATGCTGCCGAAGGTCTTTTCCGGCGCTCCCGTACCGGGAATAACCTTGCCGGGGTCGCCATCCGGAGATTCGACGATGACGTCCTCGACCGTCTTGCCGCCTGCCGATTGATCGTTGGCGGGCTCGGCGCCGGCATCGGCCGGCGCCCGTGTTGCCGGGGCCGCCGCCACGTTGTTGTCGGTGCCGGTGGTGGCGTCCGATTTCTTCTGCGCCGGCGGCTGCCCGCCTTGCGTGCCGCCACCTTCCAGCTGCTGGAAGCGGAATTCATTATCTTCCTGCTGCTTGCGGATCTGCTCCTGCATTTGCAGGACCTGGAAATTGAGTTCCTCGATCTTGCCGTTCATCTGCCGCAGCTGCTCTTCCAGGCTGGTGACAGCGGTAGGATCGGACTGCACCAGCTGAACCTGGTCCGGTTTCTTCTTTTGACCAAAAAAGCTGGGCAATTCGATACCGGAAAGATGGAAGGTAAAGCCGCTGTCGGTTGATTGCCCTGTGCCGCTCGCCCCGGTGCCGCTAGCCAGGGCGGTGACGCCTGATAGGAGCAGCAGCGCAAGCGTGCCGCTCAGAACCGATCTCAAATGCATGTGCCTCTCGCAGTGATTTCGTTAGCTTGTTCGCGCCTTCCAATCAGAATGGGACCAGCCAAGCGCCCTCGGCTCATAGCAGGAGCCGAGACTTCGGCCAAATTTTGTTTCGGGCATCCGGATATGAAAAAGGCGGCCCCAAGGCCGCCTTTCGCACAAGTATGTTGCATTTTTACCGCTAGACGGCCACGCGTCCTTTGACGCGCCGGTCCATGATGCCTCAGGAGCCAGCGCCGCTAAGCGTAGTGACCGCGCGGCGATTCTGCGACCAGCAAGAGATGTCGTCGCAAACCGCGACCGGACGTTCCTTGCCGTAGGAAATGGTCTTGAGACGGCTGGCCGAGACGCCCTTGGCGACAAGGAAGTCACGGGTAGCGGCTGCGCGGCGGGCGCCGAGCGCCAGATTGTATTCGCGCGTTCCGCGTTCGTCGGCATGGCCTTCGACGACGATGGCATACTGCTTGTACTGGTTCAGCCACTGTGCCTGGCGCGAGAGCGTCGTCTGCGCGTCGGCACGGATCGAGGTCGAGTCCGTATCGAAGAAGATGCGGTCGCCAATGTTGACGGTGAAGTCCTGCGCCGATCCGGGTGTTGCGGCGCCGGCGCCGTTAAGGCCAAGATCGGCCGCGTTGTTCGGCGTCTTTTTCGAGGCGCAACCGGCGATGGCGAGCATCGCCACCAGCGCGATCATGACCGGGTTTCTGGTAAGTGCTGCAATACGGCCCATGCCGCCTCTCCTTCGTAATTCGAGTGGTCTAATTTGAGTGATTTCGTTGATCACCCAGTAACCACGTTTGGGTTAACCGGCATTCAAGAAACACGGTTAAATTTTGGTTTAAGCTGCCCGTCCGCAGCCATTGGCCATGAGCCACAGTTGGCGCGGACCCTAGGCGGAAATACGGCCAAAACGCGACAAAGAGATGGAAAAGAGGAATTGAAGAGTTGGGGAATTGAGGAACTGAAGAGAGAATTCACTTCAGCTTTTCTCTCAGATTGATCAGCATGCCGTAGATATGGGCATAGGATCGCAGCCAATCGTCGTGTTGTGCCTGGCTGATGTATCCAAGGTCGAACGCGTAGGAAATCCACGTCTCCACTTCGCTGCATGACCCATTGCCATCGAAATGAACCGCGCGAATTCGGGTTTGGAGTGAGTCTGCTTGGCAAATCCCTCAGCCAAATTGGCGCAGATTCCCTTGCTGGAGCGACGCAACTGATCAGCCAGTGCGTATTGCTCCATTTTCGGGAAGGCGAGCGTAGCTTTATGCACGTCAAGAGAGACCACATAAGCGCGCTTATAAACCTCTAGATCCTTCGCACGCTTGATGTAGCCGCCCGCCTTCTCCATTCTTCAGTTCTTCAGTTCTTCAGTTCTTCAGTTCTTCAATTCCCCAGTTCCTCAGTTCGTCTCTTACTCCAGCAGCGGCGACCAGGCAGGGTCCGAAGCGAAGTTCGCCGTCGGGATCGATTGCTCGTTGCGTCCGGTCAGATCGACCGAAACCAGTTTGGGGCCACCGGCGGAATCGCGGAAGAACATCAGCACGCGGCCATTCGGCGCCCAGGTCGGTCCCTCCTGCTGGAAGCCGGAGGAGAGGATGCGCTCACCCGATCCATCGGTCTTCATGACCCCGATCTGGAATTCGCCGCCGGTCTGCTTGGTGAAGGCAATCAGGTCGCCGCGCGGCGACCATACCGGTGTCGAATAGACGCCGTCGCCAAAGGAGATGCGGGTCTGGCCCGAGCCGTCGGCGCCCATCACGTAGATCTGCGCGCGGCCGCCACGGTCGGAGGTGAACACCACCTTGCTGCCGTCGGGCGAATAGGACGGCGAGGTGTCGATGGCGGTCGAGTTGGTCAGCCGCGTCGTCGAGCGGCTGCGCAGGTCCATGGCGAAGATGTTGGAATTGCCGTCGTCGCGCAGCAGGCTCATGATCACCTTCTGGCCGTCGGGCGAAAAGCGCGGCGCAAAGGTCATGCCTGGGAAATTGCCGACCAGTTCGCGTTGGCCGGTCTCGATCTGCAGCAGGTACACCCGCGGCTGACCGCTTTCATAGGACATGTAGGTGATTTCCTGCCGGTTCGGCGAGAAACGCGGCGTCAGCACGATCGACCTGCCGTCCGAAAGATAGCGGACGTTGGCGCCGTCCTGGTCCATGATCGCGAGGCGCTTCTTGCGCGCATTCTTGGCTCCGGATTCGTCGATGAAGACGACGCGGGTGTCGAAATAGCCTTTTTCGCCGGTCAGCCGCTCATAGATGGCGTCGGCGATGATATGGGCGACACGCCGCTGATTGGCATCGTTGGCGAAGAACTGCTCGCCAGCCATCTGCTGGCCGGCAAAGGTATCCCACAACCGGTACTGGGCGCGGATGCGGCCGTCGGCTTCCTTGCTGACGCTGCCCGTGACCAGCGCCTGCGCGTTGATCACCTTCCAGTCGTCGAAGCGCGGTGCTGCATCGGGGTTGGTGATTTTCTCGATAAAGGCGCTCTTGTCGATCGGAGCGAACAGACCCGAACGCTTCAAATCGGCGGTGACGATCTGCGAAATCTGCGCCCCAAGCGCGTCGCCGCCCTGGAAATCCGTGATGGCGATCGGCAGCGGCTCGACGTTGCCCTTGTTGACGTTGAGCTCGACGAGCGCCAGCGCCGGCAACGTGCCTGCCGCGGTCATGCCCATCGCCATTGCTGCGACCATCAGGAGCGGCTTGAGGATTGATTTCATGTCTTCTCGCTTCTCGTACTGATTTTCGGATGACAGGGCCTTAGAGGCCGAGCATCTCCCTTGGATCGAAGGTGACGCGGACGTCGGCCCAGATGTCCTGCTTGCCGGCGGGAACTTGCAGGCCGGTGACATCGCATTTTTGCACCGCACGAACGGCACTTTCGTCGAACTGGCGATTTCCGCTCGACTTTTCGACCGCCGGGCGCCCGTCCAGCTTACCGGATGCATCCAGGTTGAACCGCACCACGACGAGGAAGTTCTCGGAACCTTCAAGGCCGACAGGAAGGGTCCAGCAGCCGCCGAGCTGGCTTTCCAGGGCACCCATTTCGGACCTGGAGAGCTTCTGACCTTGGTCCTTGTCGCCGCCGAGCGACGCCTGCTGGGTCGAGCGCTTGGCGCCGCCGCCGGATGGTTTCTGCTTGTCGAGGAGCGCGGAGATCTCGTCGGCGTTGAATTGCTTGTCATCGGATTTCGGCTTCGACGACGCTTCCTTGACCGGCTTGTCGGCGTCCTTGCGCTCCGGCGCCTTGGCGCTTTCGGCCTGCGCCGGCTGCGGCTTCGGCCGCGCTTCCGGCGCGGGAGCGGAATCCGGCAGCTGCGTCGCCTCGGCGGGCGGCTCCTGCGCTATGGCTTCAGCGACGGCGTCGGGCTTGACCTCGGGCGTCGGATCGATGGCAGCGGTCTTGTCCTGCGGCGGCGGGGTCGGCGCCGGCTTGGCCGGTGTCGGCTTGGGATCGGCCTGCTTGACCGGCTCGGGCTTGACCTCTTCCTTGGGCGTCGGCGCCGGCGCCACTTCCGTTGCCGGGGTGGGCTTGGGCTTCTCCTGCGGCTTCGGCACGTCCTCAGGCTTCGGCTTTTCGATCGGGGTCGGTGCGGGCGGCGGAGCCGAGGTCATGTCGACGGGCTTGGGCTTGGCTTCCGGCGTTATCGGCTTGTCGGTGTCGACACTGTTCTCACCGACCTTCTGCGCATCCGGCACGATGTCCGGGCGCTGCGTCGGCACAGGGGCCGGCTTTTCATGCATCACGGCCTTTTTGTCGCCCTGCAACGTCTGCGCAATGGCTTCCATCGGCACGATATCGACCGCAACCGACTCGACGTCGGACGACGGAAGTGCCGCCGGCGCCGTCAGCGTGAACAGGCCGAAGGTCAGCGCCGCCGTATGCAAGATCACCGATGTGGTGAGGCCGGTCTTCATCGCGCGTCTACTGGTCCTGTTCCTGCAGTGAAACCAGGCCGATGTTCTTGTAGCCGGCGGCCGAAATGCGGGCCATCACCTTCATCGCCGTACCATAGTCGGTGGACTTGTCGCCGCGGATGAAGATGCGCTCCTCATAGCCGGTCTTGGAAATTGCCTGCAGCTTGGCTACCAGTTCCTCGATCGGGATTTCGGTTTCCTGCAGGTAAATCTGGCCGGCGGCGTTGATCGAGACGGTGATCGGCTGCGTGTCGGCATTCATCGCCTTAGCCTGCGTATCCGGCAGGTCGATCGGCACGCCGACCGTCAGCATTGGTGCCGCGACCATGAAGATGATCAGCAGCACCAGCATCACGTCGACCATCGGCGTGACGTTGATCTCGGACATCAGTGCATGGTGACGGCCGCGCCGCCTGTGGCCGCGCCCGCCGCGTCCTGCCATGCCCATGGACATACCCATCTGCTACTCCTCAGGCCTTGGGGGCCACTTTTTCATCGATTTGGCGCGAGAGTATGGCGGAGAACTCGTCGGAGAACCCTTCCATGCGCACGGCTATCTTGCTCGCGTCGGACGACAGCTTGTTGTAGGCGATGACGGCGGGAATGGCGGCGAGCAGGCCGATGGCCGTCGCCAGCAGCGCTTCGGCGATGCCCGGCGCAACCACGGCGAGACTGGTATTCTTGGAGCCGGCGATCGCCTGGAACGACGTCATGATGCCGATGACGGTGCCGAACAGGCCGATGAAGGGTGCCGCCGAGCCCGTGGTGGCAAGGAAGCCGAGGCGCCCTTCCAGCTTTTCCATCTCGCGGGTCAGCGCTAGGTCCATCGCCTTGTCGATGCGGGTTTGCAGGCCGAGCGGCGACTTGGCGCCCTTCTCGAAACTCTTCTTCCACTCGCGCATGGCCGCCACGAAAATGGCGCCCATGCCGGTGGTCTTGCGATCGGCGAGCGTGCGGTAAAGCTCCTCCAGCGACTGCCCCGACCAGAACACCTGCTCGAACCGGTTGAGCGCCAGCCGCATGCGGGCATAGGAAACCAGCTTGTCGACGATGATCGCCCAGGTCCAGACCGAGGCGCAGAGCAGGCCGATCATGACCAGCTTGACCACCCAGCTGGCCGAAACGAACAGCGACCAAACCGACAATTGCGCGCCCGGATCGGCGAGTGCGATATTTTCCATCGTTACGTCCTTAAGATTTTCCGGGCGAAGCTGGCGGCTGGCCCCTGGCATCCCTTGTGGTCGGTTCGCACGAAGCTACCGGAACAACCCCAAACTGTGCCGTTGTCGGCCTTTTCAGGGCAAATATTGGTGAAAGGAAGGCGTTCGATAACGCCAATCTTCACCAATCTCTTCATGAACCGTTATGGTTAAGGATGGGTTAGTATATAAGGCGCGGCGCATTGCCACGCCCGCACAGTTGTAACGCCATCATCCAAGCGCGAAGTCAGGATGGGTTGAGATTCAGGTCAGGCCGAGCCGAAAGCGGTGGTTTCCGAGAACCGGAGCGGAGGGTACTTGAAGTACCCGAGCACCGGAAGCGCAGGGAATCACCGTTTGCAGGCCGGCATCACCTGAATATCATCCCATCCGGGGCATGAATGCCGCCACCCATTCCTTGGGAAAGCGCCTTGGGCGGCCATTCTCGCCGATGATCGCCGCCTCGACCTTGGCCTCGACCAGCACCTCGTCGCCGCGCTTGAGCTGCTGCGCCATGAAGATGCGCGCGCCGGAAATCTCCTCGGTGCGGGTGTCGACGGTCAGGATGTCATCGATGCGGGCCGGGCCGCGAAAGTCGATCTCCATGCGACGCACCACCCAGACTATTCTTTCGCCATGCTTGCCGTCGGCAAGCTCTGTGTGGTGCACGCCGGTCAGCCTGAGATAGTCGGAGCGGCCGCGTTCGAAGAACTCGAGATAGCGTGCATGGTAGACGACGCCGGAGAAATCGGTGTCGGCATAGTAGACTCGCGCCATCAGCCGGTGGCCGAACGCCGTCAGCGCACCGGAAAGCCCGGCCAGCAGCGTCGCCGATTCACCATGATCGCCCATTGCGCTTCCTTTTTCAGCCCCGACGAGGCACCTGTTTCCCGCGTGACACAGCATCGGATGGCACTGTTGACGGCGATGATCAAGAGTTTGATGGCGGCGCTGTTCGTGTTGGTGGCTTTGGCGCTGCCTGGCCAGACCGCGACATTCTCGATGAAGCGCGGCCTCAATCTCGACCAGTGGGTCACCTGGCCCGGCGAGGACCAGTGGGGCGACGCCAAGGCCATCCTGCCCTATCCGGAGTGGCGGAAATTCCTTGGGGAGGACGACCTCAAGGCGTTGAAGGATGCCGGCTTCGATTTCCTGCGCATGCCGGTCGATCCATCGCCCTTTCTGTCCGACCAGACCGTGGCCTTGCGTGACGATCTCTATGCCAGCGTGCTGGACTCGGTGCGCATGATCAACCGCGCCGGGATCAAGGTGATCGTCGACATGCACCTGATCCCGGCCGGCGGCAGCCGCAAGATCGGAATGGCTGAAGTGATGGGCGACCCACGGACCTTCGACGCCTATGTCGAGATGGTCCGCAAGATGGCCCGCACGCTGGCCAGCGAAGATCCCGCCCAGGTCGCCTTCGAGCCCATGAACGAACCGATCGTGGACTGCGACAGCGACGGCACCAGCCTGTGGCCGGACCGCCAGCGCAAACTGTTCGCGGCGGCGCGATCCTCGGCTACGAAACTGACCCTGGTGCTGACCGGCGCCTGCTATTCCGCCGCGAGTTCGTTGGAAAAGATCGACCCGAAGACGATTCCGGACGACAACGTCATCTGGACCTTCCATTCCTACGATCCGTTTCTGCTCACCCATCAGGGCGCAACCTGGGCCGGAGACTTCATTCCTTACGTGACCGGCCTGCCCTATCCGCTGAGTGCGGTGCCCAAGGCACAGCTCGACGTGACGCTCGACACCATCCGCGCCAGGATCAAGGCCGAGGCGCCATGGGCGCGGCAAAGCGGCCTGCTTGCCTATCTTGACGAACAGGTCGCCAGCATGGACAGCCCCGACAGACTGCTCGGCTTGATGGATGCGCCGTTCGAGAAGGTCGAGGCGTGGGCGAGGGCCAACGGCGTCAAGCCTGGAAACATCACGCTGGGCGAGTTCGGCATGATCCGCCAGGAATACGGCAATTCCTATGTGATGCCCGCTGGGTATCGGGCCGCCTATGTCAGGGACATGATCGCGCGTGCCGAAGCACACGGCTTCTCATGGTCGGTGTGGAGCTATGGCGGCGCCTTCGGCATCGTCGACGCCTTCAACGGCGACAAGGCCGAGCCGGACGTGTTGGACGCGATCAAATCGCTTCACTGAGGCGATCTGGATTAGCCAAGGTCGATCGACAGGATTTCCGGCCGCATCCCGAAACGCACCGGCAATATGCTGAAACCGAGCCCGCTGGAGACGATCAGATTGCGATCCTTCTCGACGACGTGGCCATAGGCGTAGCGGTTGCCGAAACGCGATGGCACGACCGGCGAATAGCCGAACAGCCGAATTTGTCCGCCATGGGTATGGCCGGACAGGGTCAGCGAAACCCGCCACGGCACGGTCGGAAAGATATCCGGCTCATGCGCGAGCAGGATGACAGGCGATGCGTCGCTGACCTTGGCCAACGTGCCGTCGAGATCGTCCAGCCCGGTAAAGCCGGGGCGGTCCCTGGTCGGCAGCAGAGCGAGCTGGTCGGCGAGCCCGGCAATCCACACACCATGCCCATCCTTTTCCAGGCGCACGACATCGTTCTCCAGCACCGGAATGCCGACTTTCTCCAGGGCCTTGCCCGCTACGGTCGGGCCGGCTCCGGCGCGCTGCGCGAAGCCATCTGCCCACCAGTCATGGTTGCCGAGAATCGAGAGCACGCCGAGCGGTGCCTTGAGGTTTGAGAGGGCGGAGGCCCATTGCGACGGCGTCACCGGGCCGGTCACCAACGGCATGCCGGCGATATAATCGCCGAGCAGGACGATCACGTCCGGCTGCAGGGCATTCGCGTCTTCGACAAGTGAGGCGATCCGCTCCGGCGTCATCCATGGCCGGCAGGCATGGATATCGGCAAGCGCGACGATGCGCAGCTTCAGGCCATCAGGCCAATGCGGCGGCGTTAGCGCATAGCGTTTCACATGCGTCAGCAGCATCGGCTCTATGCCGGCCGCATAGGCGCTGAACGCGGCAACCGACAGAACCGACCCGCCGATGAAGCGCAGGAATCCGCGTCTGGTGATCATTGCATGGCTCCGGCAAACCATCGGAGCGAGATTGCCCCGGGATGGCACCGCCACCAGAGCCGACGAATGCGCCGGCAAACCGGCGAAGCCGAGGATATTTTGCGCAGGCCGCTCACAGATCCTTCGTCGGCCCGGAACCTGCGCCTGATCGCCCGGCCGCTATTCTTCCTGGAACAGGTTGATCTGCTGCTGCGCCAGATCCTTCGGCGCGTCGAGGCCGAGATGGCGCCAGGCATTGGCCGTCAGCATGCGGCCGCGCGGCGTGCGCTGGATGAAACCCTGCTGGATCAGATAAGGCTCGATGATGTCCTCGATGGCATCGCGCGGTTCGGACAGGCCTGCGGCGATCGTCTCGATGCCGACCGGCCCGCCGCCGAAATTGCGCGCGATCATCGACAGATACCGGCGGTCGAGCGCGTCGAGGCCGAGCGCGTCGACTTCCAGCCGGGTCAACGCTTCGTCGGCGATCTTGCGGTCGACATGGCCATCGCCGGCCACCGAGGCGAAATCGCGCACACGGCGCAACAACCGGCCGGCGATGCGTGGCGTGCCCCGCGCGCGCCGCGCGATCTCCAGCGCGCCGTCGTTGCCGAGCGGCATTTGCAGGATACGCGCGCCACGCCGCACGATCTGCTCCAGCTCCTCGACCGTGTAGAAATTGAGCCGTACCGGAATGCCGAAACGGTCGCGCAGCGGATTGGTCAGCAGGCCAAGCCGCGTGGTGGCGGCGACGAGGGTGAAGCGGGCGAGGTCGATCTTGACCGAGCGCGCCGCCGGGCCTTCCCCGATGATCAGGTCGAGCTGAAAATCCTCCATCGCCGGATAAAGGATCTCCTCCACCGCCGGGCTCAGCCGATGGATCTCGTCGATGAACAGCACGTCGCCTTCCTCGAGATTGGTCAGCAGCGCGGCAAGATCGCCGGCCTTGGCGATGACCGGACCCGAGGTCGAGCGGAAATTGACGCCGAGCTCGCGCGCCATGATCTGCGCCAGCGTCGTCTTGCCGAGACCAGGCGGCCCGACGAACAGCACATGGTCGAGCGCCTCGCTGCGGCTCTTGGCGGCCTCGATGAACACTTTGAGATTGGCCCGCGCCGCCGCCTGGCCGACGAAATCGTCGAGCGTCTGCGGCCGCAAGGTCTGCTCGGCATCCTCGCCGCGTTTTTCCGGTGCAATCAAGCGGGGCGACAGGCTCATGCCGCCTTCCTTGCACACGGCAAGGGGCTGAACAAGCGGCGGCTCACCGCGCAAGTTCCTTCAGCCCGAAGCGAATCAGCTTCGGCGCATCGGCATCCTCGCCCGCCGTCTTCAGCGCCGCCGCCACCGCATTGGCGGCCGTGTCGCGCGAATAGCCGAGATTGACCAGCGCCGAGACCGCATCGGTGATCGGCGCGGATGCCACGCCGTCGCCGAGCTCCTGTTTCAGGCCGATGGTGCCCGAAGCGGTTCCGGCATAGGCCGGCGCCTTGTTCTTCAGTTCGGTGACGATGCGCTCGGCCACCTTCTTGCCGACGCCGGGTGCGCGAGAAACCATGGCGATGTCGCGCAGCGCAATCGCATTGGCGAGGTCGGCCGGCGCCAGCGTCGACAGGATGGCCAGCGCCACCTTGGCGCCGACGCCGGGAACATTGTTCATCAGCAGCCGGAACCACTCGCGTTCCAGCACTGACTGGAAGCCGTAGAGCCGCAGCATGTCCTCGCGGACATAGGTCTCGATGAACAGCACCACCGCTTCGCCGGGCGAAGGCAGCGCCGCCAGCGTGCGCGCTGAACAATAGGCGACGTAGCCGACGCCATGGATATCGACGAGGCAATGATCCTCGTCGACCTCGTCCAGCGTGCCCTTGAGCTTGCCGATCATTGGACGCAATCCCCGTTAGGGATGAGTATCGGGCGTGATGAGCTCGACATCTGGAAAGTACTTTCTGAAACCTGCGGGATCGCGAGTAAGAATGGGATAGCCTCGGATGGCAGCGTGAGCCCCAATCAAGAAGTCGGGCATCACCTTCTCTCGAGGTCCGCCCAACCGCCGATAGACCGAGAACGCTCTCGACGCAGCAAAGGCCGCCTCGAACGGGAGACTTTCGCGCCGGAACTCGTCTTCAGGCAAGGCATCATCGACATCGTCTATCGCCTCATAGCGCATCGAAAACTCGGCGTAGATAATCTGATTGATGACCAGGCTGCCTTGCTCGAGGGCAGACACCATTTTGGACCACGACCACTTTGACCAGACTGGATCGCGAACGGCGATATCGACAAGCACGTTGGTGTCGACAAGCGTCGCCAAGATTAGCGATCCCGGGTCAAAGCCATGACGGCATCGGCATTCATTGTCTGATCGCCGCTGCCCTCAAGCCGATCGAGCGCAGCAAGAAAACGATCGAGTCTTTCGCGGTCGGCCAACCGCCCCTTGTCATGCTTCGGCGTGATCGTGATCTTGCCGCCCTCGATGCCGAAGATGACTTCGCTGTTGGCGCCAATCCCAAATGTCTCCCGCAGATCCCGTGGGATTGTCACTTGGCCTTTGCTCGTCACACGCATGAAACACCCCTTTCTTACAAGTAAGGATTATTCCAACCCGACGAACAAGTCAAGAACATCGCTAACCAGCGAGTGCCATCCGGTAGGCCACGCTTTGCCGGTGATGCGCGTGGCAGATGGCGATGGCGAGCGCGTCGGCGGCATGCTCGGTATCGAAGACGGCTTTCGGCAACAGCACCTTCACCATCATGTGGATCTGCTTCTTGTCTCCATGGCCGACGCCGATCACCGCCTTCTTGACGGCGTTGGGCGCATATTCGGCAACGACAAGCCCGGCACGCGCCGGCACCAGCATGGCGATGCCGCGTGCCTGGCCGAGCTTCAGCGTTGCCACCGCGTCCTTGTTGACGAAGGTCTGTTCGACCGCCGCCTCGTGCGGCATGGCGGCATGCAGGACTTCGGCAAGCCCGTCATGCAGCTGGCACAGCCGCGTTGCCAGCGCGGCCTTATCGTCTGATTTCACAGTGCCGGAAGCAATGAAGCGCAGCGAATTGCCGAGGCTTTCGACGATGCCCCAGCCGGTGCGCCGAAGCCCGGGATCGATGCCGATGATGCGAATCGCTTCCGCCATTTGCCGAGTTTACCTCCGGCGGACAGCGATGCCAGCGAAATGTGAACAAACCGGAAACAGAAGGCGGACCGCGGTCTAACCCCGAGCGAAAGCCGTGTTGAGCAGGCTGATCTGGTCGGAAACCGGGTTGGGGCGGCGAGCCATCGGTTGCATGTCGACCATGGCGCCGGAGCCATAGATCTCGTCGTCCATGCGGCGCACCAACGCTTGCAGGCGCAGCGAGCGGGTGACGAGGTCGAGGAAATCCTCGGGCAGTTCGGCCCAACCGGCGGCTTCGTCATGGGCGGAAGCGGTGTCGAGGCGCACCTTGGACTTTTCCGACGCCACCTGGTCACGGGTCATCTCGCCGGAATTGGCGGCGCGCTGCAAAAGCAGCCAGGAGGCAACCTGCATCAGCCTGGTGGTCAGCCGCATCGATTCGGCCGCGTAGAGCGTGGCGGCCAGCCGCGACAGCTTCTTCGCCTCGGCCCGGCCCTTGCCGTCGAGATATTCGGCGGCCTGTTCGACCAGACCCATGCCTTCCTGGTAAAGCGGCTTGAAGGATTGCGAGAAAACCCGGCGTTCCGCCAGCTTGACGGTTTTCGCACTGCCCTTCGAAGGCTCGTTCATTGATACGCCCCTGCACTTGCAACCGGCCGATTCGGCTCCCTGCCGATACACCCGGAACCCTATCTGACTGAAGCTTGAAAATGCGCTTCGTCACCGGTGAAGGCAAGCACATGTTTAACAGAAGGTTAACGGCACCCCTGTCGGACGGCCCCGCTGGGGTGCGGACAAAAAAAGAGAAATCGAGACAAAAAAAGAGCCGCGGATAAGGCGGCTCTCAGGAGTTTAACAGGGAGGCGTCAAACAAAGTGGCTCCAACCACTCGGTAAGAATCCAGATCACTGGATGAACATAGTAAACACCTGTAAAGCTTAATGAAGCCTTAACGGTGCGGATGTTTTTTTTTGACCGAACGCCGCCATACTGTGCCGTAACAGCACAGCATCTCCTGCGTCAGGCTCGGTCAAGCGGTCTTCCAGACCGCCGGCACAGCCTCACCTTCCCTTAGGCTCGGCTCAAGCGGTCTTCCAGACCGCCGGCAAGGCGATGAAGGCGAACAGCAGCATGGCTGCGTAGAAGCCCATCGAGGAGGCCGCCACCAGCGGTTCGATCGCGGCATTGCCGGCAAGCAGGAAATAGAGGCCGATCAGCAGGCCGATGCCGCTGACCGCCGTCAGCCAGAAATGAACTGTGGCGAGCGTCTTCTGCCCGATTGCCGGAAACAAATGGTAGAAGAAGGCGAAGACCGCCGACATCAGCCATCCGGCCACCATCGTGTGGGCGTGGGTCGGCATCTGGCCGTGATCCTGGCTGATCGCCATGTACAGGCCGAGCGCCATGCCGCACAGCGAATAGATGATGGCCAGCGTGAAGAAATTCCGTGCTATCCCTTGCATAATGGTCCCCCGAATTGCCTTTTCCCGCTTGCGGGAATGGGTTGATCGTCAGGCGATTGTTGTCGCCACCGGGCTCCCGGCATTGGCGCACTAATATCGGCAGCGTATCCAGACGATGTCGCGCCAACCCCCTCCTGACGATTCGTACATTAGCAGAAAATCAGATAATGCGTTCACAATCTGCGACCTCGCGCGTTGGCCGTAAGCTGAAACAGAGCCGGATTTTTCGCGACATCGTTCCGAAACAGGCGCCACGCTAAACGCCCGCTCCTCTGACGGCCGGCGCAAATCGGCGCCGCCGCAAACCTGACCGGACACTGCAGGAGCAACCCATGGACTGGTACTCGATCGTCAAATTCCTCCACGTCACTACCGCCATTCTGTGGGTCGGCGGCGGCTTCGTACTGTTCCTGCTGGGCATGCTTGCCGAGCGCGCGGGCAACATCGAGGAAAAGCTGCAGGCAATGCGCGCCAGCGGTCAGCTGGGCGGCAGGTTCTTTGCGCCGATGTCGATGCTGACGCTGATCTTCGGCCTCATCATGTGCTGGTTCTGGGTCGGCTTCTCCGATTTGTGGGTACTCATCGGCCTGGCGGGATACGCCACGACCTTTTCGATCGGCATGTTCATCTTCAAGCCGACCGGGGAGCGCATGGGCGCAATGATCGCCAAGGAGGGCGTCACGCCAGAGGTTCTTGCCATCGGCCAGCGCATGATGAGCGCGGCACGTTTCGACTATGCGGTGATGCTGGTGATCATTGCGGACATGGTGCTCAAACCGACCGTGCATGACATCGGCATCCTTGCCGGCATGGTGCTGGTCGTTATGGTCGGCGCGACACTGGCTTTTGGCGGCAACCGTCGTCTGGTGCCAAGCACCGCCTGACCCCTGATGACGGGGCGGCTGCGCGGCGGCCTTTCTACATCAGGCCGACAATGCCATCCCACAGCAGCTTCAGCGCCACGACCGCGACGGTTGCGTAGGTAAAGGGATAGAAGGTTTCCGGCCGCATGCGGCGCACCAGCCACGCTCCGGCGATGGTCGACAGCGGCGCCAGCGGCATCAGCACCGCCGATGCCGTCAGATTGGCGGTGTCGAACTGGCCGAGCGCGAAATAGGGCACCAGCTTCAGCGCGTTGGTGGCGGCAAAGAAGATCGCTGCGGTGCCCGACAGAACTTTCGGATCGAGACGGATCGGCAAGGCATAGACCTGGAAGGGCGGGCCGCCGACATGGGCAACGAAGCTGGTGAAGCCGGCGACCGTGCCCCACACGGCGGCGGCCACGCGGTTGGGCGCGGCCGCGTGATCGGCGCCGTGGCGGAACTGCAGATAGAGCCAGCGCAGGACGAAGATGATGGCGACGGCGCCAACGATCAGCCGCACCGCCTCTTCGGTCACCAGTGCCGCCGTCAGCCAGCCAAGGCCGATGCCGATGACGGCGCCCGGCATCATGTCGACCAGCATCTTGCGGTCGTAAACGCCCCACCACGTCCACACCGAGACGATGTCCATCAGGCACAGGATCGGCAGCAGGATGGCCGCCGCCTGCACCGGTGGCATGGTCAGCGCCATCAGCGGCACGCCGACGAAACCGACGGCACCGCCAAAGCCGCCCTTCGACAGGCCGACCAGAATGACCGCCGGAATGGCGGCCGCATAGAACCACGGATCGAGAAGCAGGCCTGACATGGGAGGGGACTGGTCCGGAGGGAAAGCGTGTCGACGCTTGAATAGCCCAGAATGTCGGGCGGAGCGACAGCAAATATGAGCGTGGCGGCCGCACATGCGGGCCGACGCAGGCCTGTGCCTACCGACGCACCGAGACCAGCAGGAACATCGGCCGCTCGAGCTCTTCCGCCAGTTCGGGTTTGGCCGCGATCTGCTCTGATGTCGGACGGAACTCCTCGACATGCGCGATGGTGAAGCCGGCCTGCAGGAGAGCGTTGAGCGTGGTGCCGATCGTGCGGTGATGTTTCACGACGCCCTTGGCCAGCCAGTCCGTGCTGCGCGGTCCTTCCACCAGATACTGGTCGACAGGCCACGTCTTTCGGCCTTCGCTATCGATCACCCAGCCGGGTTTGGTCGGCGCCATGAAGATCGGATGTTCCGTCGAAAAGACGAAATGCCCGCCAGGCGCCAGGGCCCGATGCACGGTCCCGAACAGACGCGACACATCCTCGACATAGTGCAAGGCGAGCGAACTGTAGACGAGATCGAAGCTGGCTTCCGGCAGGCTGAGCCGATCGAGATCGGCCGTCTCATAGCTTATCCCTGCATCCGGGCCGGCGGCCCTTGCTCGGGCAAGCATCTTCTCCGACAGGTCCAGGCCAAGCACCTGCGCCGCCCCATGCTCGCGTGCCCATCGGCAGAACCAGCCGAAGCCGCAGCCGAGATCGACGACCCTCAAGCCGCCGACATCGGGCAGCATCGCGCGCATCGCCGGCCACTCGGCGGCACCCTCCAGCCCTTCGACCGAACGGCCGAGTTGGCTGTAGCCTGCGAAGAAATCCTCACGGTCGTATATGTTCTGCGCCATGACAGTCTCGGTCTCATTTGGTCGGCACACTAACCAAGCGGCCATCGGCTTTCCACCCGGCTCGATCAGGAGGCATGCAAGACCTTTGCCCTATCCCGAGAAGCAGCCGCGTCGAGCGGTGGCGGCCGCCGCCGGATCGGCTGCGCCTTGATGATGGCGGTGCTTGTCTCCGCCTTGTCGGCGATACGGTCGAGAATCCCGTCGAGATCGCCGATCGAGCGTACGAACAGCCGGGCGACGAAGCAGTCATCGCCCGTTACCTTGTCGCATTCGCCGAATTCGGGGATGTCCTCGATCAGCTTCTGAACGATGTGCAGCTTGCCCGGCAGAGGCCGGATGCGCACGATCGCCTGCAAGGTATAGCCGAGCGCGAGCGGATCGATCTCGACGGTGAACGCCCGGATGACGCCGCGCTCCTCGAGTCGTCGCAGCCGCTCCGAAACGCTTGGCGACGACAGCCCGACCTGGGCGGCCAGCTCCTTCAGCGAGGTCCGCGCATCCTTGACCAGGATTTCAAGGAGATTTCGATCGAGATCGTCCAGCATCTTTTTCCTTTTCCCGACAGCTTGGAGCTTTCTCCTAATATAATTAGGCCAATAGGCCATACACCCTTTCCAATCTGATGGAAAGCTTCGCGACCGCATGAGATTATGGCGGCTCAACCGATACGGAGGTTTGTTGTGAACGAGACAGTACGCGGCACGGTCGAAATGTCCGCCGCAATGGCCATCCTGGGAACGATCGGATGGTTCGTCGTCCTGTCCGGCCAGCCGATCATGGATGTGGTGTTTTGGCGTTGCGCTTTCGGCGCGCTGACGCTGCTCATCATCTGCGCCGGGCTGGGGTTGCTGCGCAACAGGCTGTCGCTGCGCATCATCGGCATCGCCGCGCTCGGCGGCGTCGCCATAGTCTTCAACTGGCTTTTGCTGTTCAGCGCTTTCTCGCGCGCGTCGATCTCGATCGCCACCGCCGTCTACAACACGCAGCCCTTCATGCTGGTCGGCTTCGGCGCGCTCTTCTTCGCCGAGCGGCTGAGCCTGACCAAGCTGACCTGGCTGACCATCGCCTTCGCCGGCATGGTGCTGATCGTGCAGTCGGCTCCCGATGCCGGCCCCAATGCCGGCATGGCCGGCACGGATTATTTCACCGGCATCGTCATGGCATTGGGCGCGGCCTTCTTCTGGGCCGTCGCCGCCATCGTCACCAAGAAGCTCAAGGGCACGCCACCGCATCTGATTGCGCTGATCCAGGTCTGCGTCGGCGTCGTCATGCTGGCGCCGTTCGCCAATCTATCCCGGCTTCCAGCCGATGCCTGGAGCTGGACCATGCTGGCGACGCTCGGCATCGTCCACACCGGCCTGATGTACATACTGATGTACGGCGCCATCCAGAAGCTGCCGACGCATCTGCAGGGATCGCTGTCGTTCATCTATCCCGTCGTCGCCATCCTGGTCGACGTCGTCGCCTTCGGCCATCGGCTGCATCTGAGCCAGGTCGTCGGCGCCACCGCCATCCTGATCGCCGCCGCCGGCATGAATCTCGGCTGGACGCTGTGGAAGGGCAAACCGCCCGTCGCGAGCCCGCACCCGATCAAGTGAAGCGGCCCGCCGGCTGCCCGGCGGATCAAACATCGCGATCCCGGCTGCCCGCCTGTTCAAGGCGGGCACTTTGCTCTATGCCGCAATCCAACCATCTTCGCCCGGCATAGGCGAAACGCGGGACCCGAAGAACCATGAATGAAGCAACGCCCCCCAATCGCTGTCGCATCGTGCTGATCGCGCCGCCCGGCGTGCCGGCGGCCCGTATTGTCACGGCATTCGATGGTGGCGATGTCGCTTCGCTGATCCTGCCCGAGAACGGCATGGATGAAGCCTCGTTCCAGGCTTTCGCCGAACGGATCGTGCCGGCAGCGCAAGCCGCCGGCGTTGCTGTCATCATCGCCGGCGACACCCGCATAGCCGGCCGCGTCCAGGCCGACGGCATCCATGTCGAAGTCTCCAAGGCCGAACTCGCCGAGACGATCGAGCATTTCCAGGCAAAGATGATGGTCGGCACCGGAGGCGCCAAGACGCGTGACGACGCGCTCGAGCTTGGCGAGACGCGGCCAGACTACATTTTCTTCGGCCGCTTCGGCTACGACAACAAGCCCGAACCGCACCCGCGCAACCTGTCGCTCGGCGCATGGTGGGCGGACATGATCCAGATCCCTTGCATCGTCATGGCCGGATCCGACATCGCCTCGGTCGAAGCCGTGGGCGCCACCGGCGCTGAATTCGTGGCGCTGTCGAGCGCCGTGTTCGCCGACGGCACCGACCCCAGGACAGCGGTCGCCACCGCCAACGCGCTGCTCGACGAGACTGCGCCGCGTTTCGAGGACTGAAATGTCATCGGCGACGCTTCCCCTCCAGGCTCTGCTTGCGGTGCTGATGGTCCAGGCGGCGGCCGCGGAGACCATCCCCTTGCCGCAGCCCAAGCCGGAAATCGGCGTCCACACCGATAAGCCGATCGACAAGCCGTTGCCGCAGCCCGCCACCACGGCCGAGCCTGCGCCGCTGCCGTCGGCCGACGCCGTCAATCCCGACCGCTTCGGCGCAAAACCCGCCGACGCGGCCTATGGCGCCTTCCAGCGCGGCCTCTACAAGACAGCTTACAATCTGGCATTGGTCCGGGCGCAAAACGGCGACCCGGCGGCGCAGACCCTGGTGGCCGAGATCCTGTCGCGAGGTCTCGGCGTACCGGTCAATTCGGCGCAGGCGGCGAAATGGTACGCCTTGGCCGCCGAACAGGGTGTGCCGGAATCGCAGTTCCAGTATGCGCTGATGCTGCTCGACGGCCGCTATGTCAAAAAGGATGGAAAAGAGGCCTACGCCCTGATGCAGGCCGCAGCCGAAGCCGGCAACCGGCTGGCGCAATTCAATTTCGCGCAGATGCTGGTCCAGCAGGACCCCGGCGACGCCGGTATGGCCAAGGCGGTCTCCTACTATGAACGCGCCGCTGCGACCGGCCTCGCGGACGCGCAATATGCAATGTCGCAGATCTACGCCAACGGTGTCGGCGGCAAGCCACGCGACGATGCCCAGGCAAGGCGCCTGCTGGCGCAGGCCGCAAGGCAGAACTACGACACCGCGCAAATCGATCTCGCCGCCTGGATGATCGAAGGCCGCGGCGGCGCGCGCGACCTGAAATCCGCCTTCGGCTGGATGAAGCAAGCGGCGGAGGGCGGCAATGTTGCCGCCCAGAACCGCCTGGCCAAGCTCTATATGCAAGGCATCGGCACCGATCCGGACCTGGTCCTTGCCGGTGCCTGGTACATCATTGCCCGCCGCGCCGGCCTCATCGATCCGCAGATGGACGACTTCCTGCAGGGGCTGGACGACGACCAGACCAAGCAGGCGCTGCAGAAGGCCAACCGACTGCCTTGACGGCGGTTCTCACGGTCATTGCAAGTGCAACCCCGGCTCCCTTGCCTGGTCCCAACCTGCCCGCTCCCTTGCCTCTTCTGGCGATTTGTGGTCTTGGGAGCCCGAAATCGCTTTCCCAGCGAATATCCCTTACCGACGGCGTGGCCGTAGGCATCATTCCGGATCATCTCATCATGGCCAAGATCAATGGCAACGAAATCCGTCCCGGCTATGTCATCGAGCATGATGGCGGCCTTTGGGTGGCGGTCAGGACCAACACCGTCAAGCCTGGCAAGGGCGGCGCCTACAATCAGGTCGAACTGAAGAACCTCATCAACGGCACCAAGCTCAACGAGCGCTTCCGCTCGGCCGAAACGGTCGAACAGATCCGGCTCGACCTGAAGGATTTTTCCTTCCTCTACGCGCAGGAAGACGCCCTGGTGTTCATGGACACCCAGAGCTACGAGCAGCTCGAATTGAACAAGGACTTCGTCGGCGATCGCGCCGCCTTCCTGCAGGACGGCATGATGGTAACGGTCCAGCTCTACGAAGAGCGGCCGATCGGCATTTCGCTGCCCGACTATGTGACGCTGACCATCACCGAGGCCGACCCGGTGGTGAAGGGCCAGACGGCGGCATCGTCCTACAAGCCGGCGATCCTGGAGAACGGCATCCGCGTCCTGGTGCCGCCCTTCATCGGCGCCGGCGAACGCATCATCGTCGACACCAACGAAATCACTTACGTGCGCCGCGCCGACTGACGCATGTCGCCCAACAGTGGCCCGGTTCCGGGTCACCGACATGCATCGAGGCAGAATTTAAAGCGCAGCACCGGGAAAAAGCACTATGGCACGCTCAGCCCTTCTCAACGTCATGGTCCAGGCCGCAATGAAGGCCGGCCGCTCGCTGTCGCGCGACTTCGGCGAAGTGCAGAACCTGCAGGTCTCGATGAAGGGCCCCGGCGACTATGTCAGCCAGGCCGACCGCAAGGCCGAGGACATCGTCTTCGCCGAACTGTCCAAGGCACGGCCCGGCTATTCCTTCCTGATGGAGGAGCGCGGCGTGGTCGAAGGCGACGACGGCCAGCATCGCTGGATCGTCGACCCGCTCGACGGCACCACCAATTTCCTGCACGGCATTCCGCTCTTTGCCGTTTCGATCGCGCTGGAGCGCCAGGGCCAGATCGTCGCCGGCGTCATCTACAATCCGGCGATGGACGAACTCTACACCTGCGAACGCGGCGGCGGCGCCTTCATGAACGACCGCCGCTTGCGCGTCGCCGGCCGCATCAAGCTGGTCGACACGGTCATCGGCTGCGGCATGCCGCATCTCGGCCGCGGCCACCACGGCAATTTCCTCGTCGAGCTGCGCAACGTCATGGCCGAGGTTTCCGGCGTCCGCCGCCTCGGCTCCGCATCGCTCGATCTCGCCTATGTCGCTGCCGGCCGCATGGATGGCTTCTGGGAAACCGGCCTGTCTGCCTGGGATATCGCCGCCGGGCTGCTTTTGATCCGCGAGGCAGGCGGCTTCGTCTCCGACATGGATGGCGGCCAGGACATGCTCGACAACGGTTCGGTCGTCGCCGGCAACGAGATCATCCAGCGCGCTTTGCTCAAGGTCGTGAAGAAGCCGCTCTCCTCTCGTTGACAGGCAAGCCGCGCCGACAAACCGCCGCGCTGATGCGCCGCAGTCGCAAAACCGCAACGGAAGCTTGAAATACTGCCCGGCGAGCGCCCAGATTGGAGGGCGCGGCGCAGGAACCCGGCTTAGTGAGAGACAACGAACCCTACCCCGATATCCCGTTCATCGGACGCTGGCACTATTCGCGTGCCGAGATGATCGCCGACGGTATCGTCCACGCGGTCGGCATCGTGCTGGCGATATCGGCCGGTTCCGCGCTGCTGGCGCTGGCGGCGTTTCGTGTCGGACCCGGCGAATACATCGCCGCCGCCTTCTACGTGGTTTCGCTGCTCACCGTGCTCTCGGTGTCGATGACCTACAATCTGTGGCCGGTCTCGTCGCCGGCAAAATGGGTGTTGCGGCGTTTCGACCACGCCGCGATCTATCTGCTGATCGCCGCGACCTATACGCCTTTCCTGGCGCAGCTCGAAGGCTCGCCGTTGGCGCGCTGGATGATCGTGCTGGTCTGGACCGCGGCAGCGCTGGGCATTGCCATCAAGGTGTTCTTTCCCGGCCGTTTCGACCGGCTGGCGATCGGCTTCTATCTCGCCATTGGCTGGAGCGGCATCATCCTGGTCAAGCCGCTTGTCCAGACGCTGCCGACGACATCGATAGCGCTGATCGTTGCCGGCGGCATCGTCTACTCCTGCGGCGTCATCTTCTTCGCCTGGAAGGGGCTGCGCTTCCACAATGCGCTGTGGCACGGTTTCGTCGTCACCGGCGCCAGCCTGCATCTGGCCGCCATGGTCGACTGTCTGGTCATCAATCGCCTCTGACACTATCGACGCGGCAATATTGCCAAGCGCCATTCAATTTGGTCACAATTCCGTTTAGAGTCGCGGTTTACGTGATCGGCGGCGGCATCGGAAACGGGGCACGGATGGCTTTTCTCAGATCCTTCGGCATGGGCAGACGTTCTGATGTCCTGATCTACGACCCGCATAAATTATCGAGCCCGCAGGTCTTTCTGCTGACCATGGTGATCTTCCTGGTCATCGTCGCCTTCATCGCCGCCATCCTCACCCGACAGATCTCAACCGCCTTTGGCAGCAATCCCGGCCTCAATGGCCTGATCGTCGGCGTGCTGGTGGTCGGCATCCTTTTGGCCTTCGCCCAGGTCGGGCGACTGTTTCGCGAAGTGCGCTGGGTCAACTCCTTCCGTGCCGGCTCGGAGACGACCGAACCGGTGCTGCTGGCGCCGATGAAGGCGATGATCGGCCGTTCCTCGGCGATGGCCTTCTCGACCAGTTCGATGCGCACCATGCTCGATTCCATCGCCACGCGCCTCGACGAAAGCCGCGACACCTCGCGCTATCTCGTCGGCCTGCTGGTGTTCCTCGGCCTGCTCGGCACCTTCTGGGGATTGTTGAACACCATCGGCTCGATCCGCGAAACCATCGAATCGCTCGATCCCGGCACCGGTGACGCCGCCGCGGTGCTCGATTCCCTGAAGCAGGGGCTTTCGGCGCCGCTGGCCGGCATGGGCACCGCCTTCTCGTCCTCGCTGTTCGGCCTCTCCGGCTCGCTGGTGCTCGGCTTCCTCGACCTGCAGGCCGGCCGCGCCCAGACGCGCTTCTACACCGAACTGGAAAACTGGCTTTCCTCGGTCACCGACCTGTCGTCGGACATCGTCGTCGCCGACCCGGCCAAAACCGAATCCTCCGACGAGATCCGGGTGCTGTCGGAACGGCTGCGCTCGATGCAGGAGAATGGCGGCGGCTCCAACCCGCGCGTCGCCACCGCCATGGCCAATCTCGCCGACGGCATTTCCGGCCTGGTCAAGAATATGCGCTCGGAACAGCAGATCATGCGCGACTGGGTCGAGGCCCAGTCCGACGAGCAGAAGGCGATGCGCAACACGCTGGAAAAGATCGCCGATGCCCTGAAGAAGCCCGGAGTGCACTGAAGTGGCGCTCGCCAGGGGCCGGCGCACCGATCGCCGCATCGACTATTGGCCGGGCTTCGTCGACGCGCTGTCGACGCTGCTTTTGGCGATCATGTTCCTGCTCACGGTCTTCGTGCTGGCGCAGTTCCTGCTGGGACGCGAAATCTCCGGCAAGGATACGGCGCTCTCGCGCCTCAACTCGCAGATCAACGAACTGACCCAATTGCTGGCGCTGGAGCGCTCGACGGCGCAGGACAAGGATGATTCCCTGGCCAATCTGCAGGCGTCGCTGTCGGCCGCGCAAGCGGAAAAGAGCCGGCTCGAACGATTGCTGGCGCAAGGTGCCGGTGCCGGCGACGCCGCCAACCAGCGTGCAGCGGCGCTCGGCGGCGAACTCGACAGCCAGCGCCAGATCAGCCAGCAGGCGCTGAGCCAGGTCGAGATCCTCAACCAGCAGATCGCGGCGCTGCGCAAGCAGATCGGCGCGCTCGAGGATGCGCTCAACGTCTCCGAAATCCGCGACCGCGATTCCAACACCAAGATCGCCGATCTCGGCCGCCGCCTCAACGTCGCGCTGGCGCAGCGCGTGCAGGAGTTGAACCGCTACCGCTCCGACTTCTTCGGCCGTTTGCGCGAAATCCTCGCCGACCGCGAGAACATCCGCATCGTCGGCGACCGCTTCGTCTTCCAGTCGGAAGTGCTGTTCCCGACCGGCTCTGAGGTGATCAACGATGCCGGCAAGGTCGAGATGAAGAAACTCGCCGACGCCATCATCGAGTTGCAGAAGGAAATCCCGCCCGAGATCAACTGGGTGCTGCGCGTCGACGGCCATACCGACAACAAGCCGCTCTCCGGCACCGGCCGCTACCGCGACAATTGGGAACTGTCGACGGCGCGTTCGACCTCGGTGGTGAAATTTCTGATCGAGAACGGCGTGCCGGCCAACCGCCTGGTCGCGGCAGGCTTCGGTGAGTTCCAGCCGCTCGATCCCGCCGACACCGAAGAGGCGCGCAACAAGAACCGCCGTATTGAACTGAAGCTCACCGAACGTTGATCCAAAATCACGCGAACTTGTTCGCCGGCTCAACCCTAGGGCGCAGATGGAGGCCGGCAAGGCCTGAAAAGATTATCTTTTTTTAATTACACATTATCGCAGGGCGGTCCTAGCCTGCCGCCCGGGCCGAGAACCGCCGGCGATGAATCCCCCTCATCGCGACGCGACGGAACCGGACGGCCCAAGGCTGGAAGGCAGGCGGACAACCGCCGCCTCCCTCTACAAGAGGAGACGCGTGATGCGCTCTTTCACTCCCAAGACCTCGCTTAGAACTGCAACACTCACGGCGCTCCTCATCGCCGTTCCGCTTGCCGGCGCCTATGCCGCGGGCCATCACAAGGGCGCTCTCGACGCGACCGATCCAACCGATATGACTGGCCCGCGTGTCGAGGCGCTTATCCAACAGGTGCAGGGCGTCCGGCAGGGCATCGTGGACGCAAGACAGGCCAACAACATCACCCCGGCTGTGGCGGAACGCCTGGAAATGCGCACGGCCCACATCAGTCAGGCGGCAGAGAAAGTCGCCGCCTCCGATCACGGCAGGATACCGGCCGCGCAATACCATGAGCTGCTGCGCCGTCTCGACAATGTCGACCAGCGGCTGATGATCGACACCGGCAGCGGCTTCATGATCGGCGACGGCGCCGACGGCGGCAATTACCCGAACGGCTGAGGCCATAGCGCCCGAAACGGTCCAAGAGGAAGGAACTGCCTGGCGCCTTCGAAAGCGATCCCGCGGGCGCCCTTTTTTACCAGCCGAGCCACACCGCGATCAGGGCGATCACCGCCGGCACGGTCTGGATGAACAGGATCTTGCGCCCGACCGTTGCCGCGCCATAGAGGCCGGCAATGGCCACGCAAGCCAGAAAGAAGACCTTGACCTGGAAACCGGCCGCACCAAGGTATAGCCCCCAGATCAACCCGGCGGCGAGGAACCCGTTATAAAGTCCCTGATTGGCCGCGAGCACTTTCGAGGCACTGGCGAATTCCGGGGTCAGGTTGAAAGCCTTGTGCCCGCGCGGCGTGTCCCACAGCACCATCTCCAGATAGACGATGTAGGCATGGATCAAGGCCACCAGCCCGACCAGGATGTTGCCGATCATTTTTTCCCCCCTTGATGTGTTGCCGGCAGCATTTCATGCGTGGCCTCGCCTGCGCAAGGTGCATTTGCCGGACGGCATCCGAGGGTTGCCAACGCTTTTGCGTTGGTGTCTTTTCGCGCCGTCCCAATCACGGAAGTCGCCATGTCCTTTCAGAAACTCGACGACCTCGGTCACAAGCTCGAAGCGCTCGAGCATGCGCTGGCCATCCTCGGTGCCGATGAGGCCACGCACATGGCCGTCGGCGGCGGCGAGAAGCGTGCCGAGGCGATGTCGGCACTGGCCGGCATGTATCACACCAGGGCAACGGCGCCCGAGATAGCAGACTGGATCGCCGCGGCCGAACAGGAAGCGCTGGGGGAGGAGCAGCGCGCCGCCGTCTCGGAACTGAGGCGGCAATACACCAACCTGACCTGCCTGCCGGTCGAATTCGTCGAACGCCAGACGACCGCGCGCATGCGTTGCGAGCAGCTGTGGCGCGGCCTGCGCGCCAAGAACGACTGGGCAGGCTTCCAGCCGGCGCTGGAAGGCGTCGTGGCGCTGGTGCGCGAGGAGGCGGCGCTGCGTGCCGATGTGCTCGGCCTGGCCCCCTATGACGCGCTGATGGAGCAGTACGACCCCGGCAACCGCACCGCCGACATCACGCCTGTGTTCAGCGACCTGAAGGCTTTTCTGAAAAGTTTCGTGCCGGAGGCGCTGGCGATCCAGGACGCACGGCAGCGCAAGCGCCCGCTGAAGCCGCTTTCGGGCACCTATGCGATCGATCGGCAGCGCGAGCTCGGCCTTGCCATGATGACGGCAGTCGGCTTCGACCTGACGCATGGGTCGCTGTCGGTGTCGCACCACCCTTTCTGCGGCGGCGTGCCGAGCGACGTGCGTATCACCACCCGCTACAAGACGTCCGACTTCCTGTCGGCGCTGATGGGCGTGCTGCACGAGACCGGCCATGCGCTCTACGAACAGAACCTGCCCAAGGCATGGTCGCACTGGCCGCTCGGCAAAGCGCGCGGCATGGCCGTGCATGAAAGCCAGAGCCTGTTCGTCGAGAAGCAGCTAGGCCGCAACCCGGCCTTCTGGCGCTGGGCGCTGCCAGTGGTTGAAAAGCATCTCGGCGAAGCCTGGTCGCTCGACGACATCCTGCCGCACGTGCATCGCGTCGGACGCGGCCTGATCCGGGTCGATGCCGACGAGGTGACCTATCCCCTGCATGTCATCCTGCGCTACGAACTGGAACAGGAACTCGTCTCGGGCCGGCTGGAGGTGGCCGATCTGCCCGAAGCCTGGGACGCCAAGATGCGCGACTACCTCGGCCTTTCCACCATCGACAACCCAGCCGACGGGCCAATGCAGGACGTGCATTGGCCAGGGGCAGCTTTCGGCTACTTCCCCTCCTACACGCTTGGCGCGATGATGGCGGCACAGCAATGGGCGGCGCTGACGCGGGAGCATCCTGCCGCCGACGAGGATCTCGCCAAAGGCAATTTCGAGGCGATCAACGACTGGCGCCGCCAAAAAATCTGGTCACAGGGGTCACGCTGGTCGACGCCGGACCTGCTCGAACGCGCCACCGGCGAAAAGCTCAATGCTACCTATTTCGTGAACCATCTGAAACAGCGCTATGGAGCCGCATAGCGGCTCTCGCCACAGCGGCAGATCTGCCTATTCCGCCGCGCCCCTGAAAGCACTGGCGCCGGTTTCAAACTGCAGCTTGGCCAGCCGCGCATAGATGCCGCCCTTGGCGACAAGGCTCTGATGCGTGCCTTCCTCGACGATCGAGCCGCCATCCATGACCAGGATCCTGTCGGCCTTCAGCACCGTTGCCAGGCGGTGGGCGATGACGATCGTGGTGCGGCCATGCATCAGCCGTTCCAATGCCGTCTGCACGAGCGTTTCGCTTTCGGCGTCGAGTGCCGAGGTGGCCTCGTCGAGCAACAGGATCGGCGCGTCGCGCAAGATGGCACGGGCGATCGCAACCCGCTGGCGCTGACCGCCTGACAGCGTCACGCCGCGCTCACCGACTTGGCTGTCATAGCCCTTTTCCAGCTTGAGGATGAATTCATCGGCAAGTGCATCCTTCGCCGCCGTCTCGATTTCGGTCTTGCTGGCTCCCGGCCGGCCGAAACCGATATTGTCACGCGCGCTTGCCGCGAAAATGGTGACGTCCTGCGGCACGATGGCGATGCGCTGGCGGACCGAAACGGGATCGGCCTCGCGCACATCGACGCCGTCGATCAGGATCTTGCCTGTTTCGGGATCGTAAAAACGCAGGATCAGCGAAAACACCGTGCTCTTGCCGGCCCCTGACGGCCCGACGATCGCCACCGTCTCGCCCGGCATGACCTGAAAGCTTAAGCCGTGCACGGCGGCGCGGTCGGGCCTTGCCGGGTAGGAGAAGGAGATATTGTCGAAGACGATCGCGCCCTTGGCGACGGCCGGCAGCGGCTTCGGATCGGCGGGAGCCTGGATCGCCGGCTTCTCGGCCAGGATCTCGGTCAGCCGTTCGGCAGCACCCGCCGCTTGCGCAAGTTCGCCCCACACTTCCGACAGCGCGCCCAGCGCGCCGGCGGCGAACACCGAATAGAGCAGGAACTGGCCGAGCGTGCCTGGCGATATCGAGCCTTCGAGCACGTCGCGCGAGCCGAACCACAGCACCGCCACGACGGACGAGAAGATGGTGAAAATGGCGAAGAAGGTTAAGAAGGAGCGCGCGAAGATCGAGGAGCGTGCCGCCTCGAAAGCAGCTTCCACCGCAGCCGAGAAATGCCCGGTGACCAGCTTCTCATTGGTGAAGGCCTGCAGCGTGCGCACCGCGCCGATCTGCTCGCTGGCATAGGCGGTGGCATCGGCCAGCGTATCCTGCGCCTGGCGTGATTTGCGCCGCACCGAACGGCCGAAGGCGACCAGCGGCAGCACGATCACGGGTATTGCCGCGATGACCAGGCCGGACAGTTTCGGGCTGGTGATGACCATCATCCCCACCGCGCCAAGGCCGAGGATGACATTGCGCAGCGCCACCGAGGCCGTCGCTCCGACCGCCGACTTGACCTGCGTCGTGTCGGCGGCAAGCCGCGACACGATCTCGCCCGACTGGGCGGTGTCGAAGAAGGCAGGCGACAGCGTCGTCACATGGGCAAACACATCGCGCCTGATATCGGCGACGACGCGCTCGCCCAGCGTGATGACGAAATAGTAGCGGCCGGCCGATGCTGCCGCCAGCAGGGCGGCCATAGCCACCAGCGCTGCGAAATATTCGGCAATGAAGGTCGTGCTGGACGACGAGAAGCCATGATCGATCATGCGACGCACCGCCAGCGGCAGCGCCAGCGTGGTTGCCGCCGCGATAACCAGCGAGATAATGGCGCCGACGACCAGCGTGCGGTAGTGCGTGATGTAGGGGAACAGGCGCTTGAGCGGCTTGAGCGAACGCCGGCGCTCGTCTGCGCTGGTGATTTGCGCCATCCCGATGTTTCCTCCAGCCGTCCTTGGGGTCTGCGCCTCAATATGCGCTTGCCGCGGCCTTGTGATTCAATTCCGGCTGATGTATAGGCTCGCCGACCGTTTTAGAAGCCGTGGCTCCTCAATAGCTGCGGCTTCGAGTTTTAAAAAGGGGCGCATCGACGCAGGCTTATGCCCGTCGGCAGCGCCGGCAAGCCAGGAACCGAACCATGAAGACCGACATCCATCCCGATTATCACACCATCAAGGTCGTCATGACCGACGGCACCGAATACACGACCCGTTCGACCTGGGGCAAGGAAGGCGATACGATGAACCTCGATATCGACCCGACCACCCATCCGGCTTGGACCGGCGGCCAGCAGACCCTGCTCGACCGCGGCGGCCGCCTGTCGAAGTTCAAGAAGCGTTTCGAAGGTTTCGGCATCTAATTGCATGTCGCCCAAAAGTGCCAAGCGGTTTTGGGATAACGACTTGCGTCAAGTAAGAACTTAAGCCAAACGAGCTTTCACAGATCGAAAACCCGCCCTTGTGGCGGGTTTTTTGTTGCGGCGCGGTCCTACTCGGCCAGCAATTCCCTTAACGCCATGCGCTTGTAGGCGGCGACCAGCCTGTCGCCCTCCTGCCGCTCAACCGAGATCGCCAGCCGCATGGCGGCCTCGCCCATCTGCCAGACCAGAAACGCCGTGGTTTCCAGTGTCGCCGGATCGGCTGCCGGCCGCAGCCGTTTCAGCACCGCGCTGAGGAACTCGGCGTTGGCGCGGCTGTCGGCGAGTTCGAGCTGGCGCAGCGCCTTGTCGGCCTGCGTGCCCGACCAGATGTCGCGTATCACCGGCTCGGCCAGGAACAGCCGGTAATAGATGTCGACCAACTCTGAAAACGCGGACTGCAGGCGTTCGGCGTCGCTGATACCAGCCAGTGCTGCCGAAATGCAGGACTGGCTTTCGGCGGTGTAGCGCTCGGCCAGCGCCCAGATGATCGCCCGCTTGTCCGGAAAGAACTGGTAGAGCGACCCGATCGACACCCCAGCGCGCTCCGCCACCTCACCCATGCGCATGGCATCGCTGCCTTGCTCGGCGATCAGCGCCGAGGCAGCCGCCAGCATGCGCTCGACCCGCTCGCGGCTGCGCTGCTGGCTCGGCGCCCGACGCGGTGAAGCAGCCTGCTTCTGTGCGGAAACGGGGGTTGCCGCGTCTTCCATACCTGACTCCAAATGCCGCCAAAATCACTTGACTCGAAAAATACGAGGGTTTATCACGTTTTGCAAATGTGAGGATTAATCACGTTTATGCGGAGGAAAGCACAATGGGCATCTGGAGCAACTGACATGATCGCGAAACTTCTTCCCACTCTCATCTTCATTGCCGCACTTGGCTCAGGCGTCGTCGGCGGCGTCTTCTTTGCTTTCTCCAGCTTCGTCATGCCGGGCCTCGCCCGCATGCCAGCCGCAAGCGGCATTGCCGCGATGAATTCCATCAACGTCACAGCGGTGACGCCGCTATTCATGACAGCACTGTTCGGCACGGCTCTCGTCTGCATCGTTGTCGCCATCGGTGCGGTGATCGGCTGGAACCAGCCAGGCTCGCTCTGGCTGGTTGCCGGCAGCCTGCTCTATCTCATCGGCATCGTGGTGGTGACGATGATCTTCAACGTCCCGCTCAACGATGCGCTCGCCGCCCTCGATCCGGCCAGCAGCAATGGCGCAAGCCTGTGGTCGCGCTACCTCAACGAGTGGGTGATGTGGAACCATGTCCGCACCATCAGCGGCATAGCCGCGCTGGCATCCTTCTGGTTCGCCGCGCGTTGAAAAGGATGGATGGAGCCACCGATGAAGGATCAATATTCGAATATGGCCTTCGGCATGGCGATCGGAGTTGGTGTCGGTGCCGCGGTCGGCACCGCTCTGGATGACCTTCCGATGGGCGTCGCCGTGGGTATTGCGATCGGCGCCGCCTTCGGAGCGTGGCGACGCAAGTGACGGCAGCGCCGGCGGCCTCTACGCCTTTGTCTTCCGATCGGAATGACCGAGGTCGCGGTCCGGATCAATGACATCGCGGACCAGTTGCTTCAGCTTGGCCGCGTCCGGAAAACCGCCGTCGCGCTTGCGATCCCAGACAAGCACGTCATTGCAGGAAATGGTGAAGATGCCGCCGGTGCCCGGCACCAGCGTTACTTCGCCGAGGTCCGTGCCGAAGGTCGACAGCAGCTCCTGCGCCATCCAGCCGGCGCGCAACAGCCATTGGCACTGCGTGCAGTAGGTGATGCGGATGGCGGGGAGCACTCTCTCGCTCATGCCGGGCTGAGCTCCGCTCATGCCGCGCTGAGCTTGGCCATGGTCTCGTCGTCGACTTCGAAGTTGGCGTAGACGCTCTGCACGTCGTCGTCGTCCTCGAGCGTGGCGACCAGTTTCATCAGCGACTGTGCCCGCTCCTCGTCGACCGGAACGTTGTTCTGAGGCCGCCAGATCAGCTTCACCGATTCTGCCTCGCCGAGCGAGGTTTCCAGAGCCTTCGACACCTCACCGAGATTCTCGAAGGCGCAATAGATGGTGTGGCCTTCCTCGTCGGTTTCCACGTCGTCGGCGCCGGCTTCGATTGCCGCTTCCATGACCTTGTCGGCGCTGCCGGCCGATGCCGGATAATAGATCTCGCCGACGCGGTCCCACATGAAGGAAACCGAGCCCGTTTCCCCCATCGCGCCGCCGGCCTTGGTGAAGGCAGCACGCACATTGGACGCCGAGCGGTTGCGGTTGTCGGTCAGCGCCTCGACAATGACAGCGACGCCGCCCGGGCCATAGCCCTCATAGCGCACGGCTTCGTAATTCTCGGCATCGCCCATCGAGGCCTTGTTGACGGCGCGCTGGATGTTGTCCTTCGGCATCGACACCGCCTTGGCGTTCTGGATCGCCAGGCGCAAGCGCGGGTTCATCGATGGATCGGGCGTCCCGCTTTTAGCGGCGACGGTGATTTCGCGCGCCAGCTTGGAAAACATTTTAGACCGCACCGCATCCTGGCGGCCCTTGCGGTGCATGATGTTCTTGAACTGTGAATGGCCAGCCATGGCACCCCTGTCGTCTTCTCGGCTAGAGCATCGCGAAGCGAAGTGATCTGACCTCGTCTTCCGCAATGCCCGAATTCAAAATTTCAGAGCGTCCCAGGTGCACCTCTTGGAAGCACGGCGTTCTCTGTCGGAATGGCCGGCTTATAGATAAATCGGCTCAATTCGTCCAGCCGCACCGCGCATGCGGCGCAAGACGTGACCTGCTGCGGCCGCTCACGCCTCGAGGTCCGACTTCAGTCGGTCGATGATGCTGAGCGCATGGCCGGCATACTGGCTGATCCAGCGGTCGTGGATCTGCTTGATCGGCAGCGCGTTGAGATGGTTCCAGCGCTCGCGGCCGTCGCGCCGCGCAACGATCAGGTCGGCCTCCTCCAGCACCTTCAGATGCAGCATGACCGTGCAGCGATCGATAGCGGGAAAGGCCTCGCACAGCGTGCCGGTCGTCTTCGGCGCGTCCTTCAGCTGATCCAGTATTTCACGCCGGCGCGGATGCGCCAGCGCCTTGAAAACATTGTCGTCTTGCGATCTGCTTGACATGTTATGTTTATATAACATATCTTTGGACCGATCAAGGGAAGGAGCTGTGGATATGTCACTTGGATTCAGTGTTTCCGGACGCATCGGCAAGCCGGTCGCCGACGTCTTCGACGCAGTCGTCAATCCGAAGAAACTGAGCGGCTATTTCACCACGATCGGCGGCGCCAGCGCCCCGCTGGAAGCCGGCGCCGGCGTCGTCTGGTGGGGCAAGGTGCCGGTTGAGGTCGACGAAGTGGTCAAGGACCGCCGCATCGTGCTGCGCTGGGATGCCACCGATGAGGACGGCAAGCCGGCCTACAAAACCCGCATCGAGATGAACTTCGAACCGCTGGACGATGGCGGCACCTTCGTCACCATCGCCGAGAGCGGCTGGCAGGAAGGCGCGGTCGGCCTGAAGAAGTCCTACCTCAATTGCGAGGGCTGGTCGCAGATGCTGGCCTGCATGAAGGCCTATGTCGAGTACGGCATCAATTTGCGCGACGGTTACTACCGCAGCGAGATGAAAGGCGAACCCGCCAACGAGACCAATATCTGACCATTAGGAGCATTCCATGGACATCCACGAAAAACCGACCGCCGAAGCCGGCATGCTGATCCGGCGGCCTGTCGCCGAAGTGTTCGAGGCCTTCGTCGACCCGGCCATCACCACAAAATTCTGGTTTACCCATGGCAGCGGCCGGCTGGACAGCGGCGAGCAGATCCACTGGGAATGGCGCATGTACGGCGCCTCGACGACGGTCGACGTCAGCGAGATCGTTCCGAACGAAAAGATCGTCATGCAGTGGAGCGATCCACCGACCACCGTGGTCTGGACTTTCACCGAAATGCCTGGCGAGACAACTTTTCTCGAGGTTCGCAATTTTGGCTTCGCCGGCGATGGCGACGGGCAGGTCAAAGAGGCCGTCGGCTCAACCGGCGGCTTCACGCTGGTGCTGGCCGGTGCCAAGGCGTGGCTGGAACAAGGCCTGACGCTCGGCCTGATCGGCGACCGTCACCCGAAGGGCGTGCCGGCTAACTGAACCGGCGGGCTTGGGATCGCCGCTTTTCCTGCTCACGACGAGCTTGAGCCCAATTCTCGGCCGGAGCTTCCGGAATGTCCAAGATATCGATCTCGCTGTCAGGCAATTCAGCCAGCTTGGCCAACTGATCGCGCTGATCCTGGCTAAGGTCCCTGCTGCTCATGCCTCAATGCCCGCCGCCCGGCTTCTTGCGCCGCCGCGCCAGCATGTTGAGCCCCTCGACCAATGCCGAAAAGCCCATCGCCGCATAGATGTAGCCCTTGGGCACATGGTAGCCCATGCCGTCGGCGATCAGTGTCATGCCGATCATCAAAAGGAAGCCCAGCGCCAGCATGACAATGCTCGGGTTCTTGGCGATGAAGTTGGCCAGCGGCCCGGCCGCCAGCATCATCACGCTGACCGCCACGATCACGGCGATGTACATGATGGCGATCTCGTCGGTCATGCCGACGGCGGTGATGATCGAATCGATTGAGAAGACCAGGTCGAGCAGTAGGATCTGGAAGATCGCGCCGGCGAGGCTGATCTGCAGCGTCTCGCCCATCATCGTATCCTTGTGGTCGTCGGGATCGACCGTGTGATGGATCTCCTTGGTCGCCTTCCAGACCAGGAACAGGCCGCCGGCGATCAGGATCAGGTCGCGCCAGGAAAAACCGTGGCCGAAGGCCGTGAACACCGGCGTGGTCAGCTGGACGATGATCGAAATGGTGGCCAGCAGCACCAGCCGCATGATCAGCGCCGCCGAGATGCCGAGCCGGCGGGCACGGGCCCGTTGTGCTTCCGGCAGCTTGTTGGTCAGGATCGAGATGAAGATCAGATTGTCGATGCCGAGCACGACCTCGAGCACAATCAGCGTCAGCAGCGCGACCCAGGCGGTTGGATCGGACACAAATTGAAAATGCGGCGCCAGGAATTCGATGAGCTGCATGGAGGTCGTCCCCTCTTTTAACGATCTAGAGCAGTGTCGCCGGCAGTTAGGTACTAAGCGTGCCTATATCAATGTCATGACCAGAAGGACGGTGCGGTTTCCTCCAGCCGCGGGCCGCGACGAAACGGCGCGATCCGGTCGGTCAGCCCGGTGCGGTCGGAAATATCGACGCCGACGCCGCACAAGGTCGCCGGTCCGGTCGCCGCTTCGAAGCGGCCTTTCGGCACTTTCGACAGGAACCGGTTGAGCGGCTCCTCCTTGTCCATGCCGAGCGAGGAATCATAGTCGCCGCACATGCCGGCGTCGGACATATAACCGGTGCCGCCATTGAGGATCTGGTGATCGCCGGTCGGCTGGTGGGTATGGGTGCCGACGACGAGGCTGGCACGGCCGTCGACGAAATGCGCGAAGCACATCTTTTCCGAGGTCGCCTCGGCGTGGAAGTCGATGATCACGGCATCCGCCTGCTCGCCGAGCGGACAGGCGGCAAGCTCGCGTTCGCCGGCCTGGAAGGGATCGTCGAGTTCGGGATGCATGAACACCCGGCCCATGATGTTGGCGACCAGCACGCGCGCGCCGCTCCTGGCGATGTAGACGCCGGAGCCGCGCCCGGGCGTGCCCTTGGGAAAGTTCGAGGGGCGCAGGAAGCGCTCTTCGCGCGGCGCGAAGGCGAGTGCGTCGCGCTGGTCCCAGACATGGTTGCCGGTTGTGACGACATCCGCACCGGCCGCGATCGTCTCGCGAAAGATATCTTCGGTGATGCCGAAGCCGCCGGCGGCGTTCTCACCGTTGACGATGACGAAATCGAGTTTGAAGTCGGAGATCAAGCCGGGCAGCTGTTCCCACACCGCCGTCCGTCCTGTCTTTCCAACCATGTCACCGAGGAAGAGAAGTCTCATATGATCCCGCACCGAAGGTCAGCGAAGCAAAAGCTGCATGACGTCTGTGAAAGATCATGCGTCCTTTTATCTACAATTTTGACGCGAAGCGGCGCAACCCGCTCTCGGTCAGTATTTCCGGAATGACGACGTCATGTTCCTCATCCGGCACCATTGCCACCTCCTGGCAGTCGAAGGCGATGCCGACCAGCCGCGGCGGCTGTCCCTTGTCGATCAGCTTGGCGATGGCGCGGTCGTAATAGCCGGCACCATAGCCGATGCGATGGCCGCGCGCATCGAAGGCGGCGAGCGGCACCAGCATCACCGAGGGGTCGAGCACTTCTGCTTCTTCATGCGGGCCGACCGTGCCGAAACCCATCTCGACCATCGGCACGCCGCGCACCAGTTCGCGAAAGACGATCGTGGTTTTGTCGAGAATGGCCGGCAGGCAAAGCCGCGCGCCCCTTTCGCGCAAGGCAAACATCAGCGGCCTGACGTCGACTTCCGAGCGCATCGGCCAGAAGCCGGAAACGATCTGGCCCGGCTCGACATGGAGATGATCGCGTGCCGTCTCTGCCATTTCAAGCGCGACCTCCACCCGCCAGAATTCGTCGAGCGCATCGCGGCGTCCGAGGGCCTCGCGGCGAAGCTGCTTTTTGAGGTCTTTGAGAGAGGTCATGCAGTCAGGGTAGAAAAGGTCAGATCTGGATGGAGTGTTGGGAGCGACGTTTTCCACCGCAATCATCCACCGAAATGCGGGACGCGTGGCAATAAGTGACGATCCACACAACCGGTGGAGAGAGCGATCCCGGGAACCTACAAAGTAGGTGGGCGCCGTGTGAGAAAACCCACGGGTCTTCCCAGGGACAGCTCCCTAAGGATCGTTAAGGCCCCGGGGAAAATGTTCTCCTGCCGGGAAGCACAGACCGTCCCGCCCAATATAGGCTGCCGGCCGGCTAAGCGCCAGTGAGACGGGCACTCTTTCCGTGTTGGGTTCAGGCCCTCGCGCCGCCAACACCTCACCCTTGCACAGGCACGGCCTCGTCCTTACGGTCGCGATGACCAACCGAGGAGTAAGAATGCGTTTCGAAGGCACGGCGGCCTATGTCGCCGACAAGGATCTGATGGTGGCCGTCAATGCGGCGATCGCGCTGGAGCGGCCCTTGCTGGTCAAGGGCGAGCCCGGCACCGGCAAGACGGAACTGGCCCGCCAGGTGGCGGCTGCACTCGGCCTCGACCTCATCGAATGGCACGTCAAGTCGACGACGCGGGCGCAGCAGGGCCTGTACGAATATGATGCCGTCTCGCGCCTGCGCGACAGCCAGTTGGGCGACGAGCGCTTCAACGACATCAGGAATTACATCAAGCGCGGCAAACTCTGGGAGGCTTTCGCCGCCGGCAGGAAGGTCGTGCTCTTGATCGACGAGATCGACAAGGCCGACATCGAATTCCCAAACGATCTCCTGCAGGAACTCGATCGGATGGAGTTCTTCGTCTACGAGACCGGCGAAACCATCCGCGCCGCCGTCAGGCCGATCGTCATCATCACTTCCAACAACGAGAAGGAGTTGCCGGACGCGTTCCTGCGCCGCTGCTTCTTCCATTACATCCGCTTTCCCGACGTCGACACGCTGCACAGAATCGTCGACGTCCACTATCCCGGCATCAAGCAGAACCTGGTTCGGGCAGCCCTCACCCAGTTCTACGAGATCCGCGAAGTGCCGGGGCTGAAGAAAAAACCGTCGACCTCCGAGGCGCTCGACTGGATAAGGCTGCTGGTCGCCGACGACATCGCGCCCGAGGATCTGCGCGCCGACCCGAAGAACGCGTTGCCCAAGCTGCATGGCGCATTGCTGAAGAACGAACAGGATGTCCATCTGTTCGAGCGGCTTGCCTTCATGGCACGCAGGCAAGGGTGAGGCGCCGGGCACTGGCTACGATCGAGCTTCGCTTGCGCCCTGAGCAAGATGACGGTCCCTTGCCTCTTGCGGCGCGACGTTTCTGGGGCCGAAGACGACGAAGCTGATGACGGCAAGGGCAAGAACGCCGATCCCGCTATAGAGCATGACCCAGCCAAAACCGTTGACCAAGGCGGCATGCGCAAGCGCGCCGGACGGGTCGAGGGTCGCCAGCCTGGGCGAATATTGCGAGAGCCCATCGAGATTTCCGGTGGCGATCTTTTCCGCCAACGCGCGCAATTCGTCCGGGTCAAGGGCAGTGCCCAATGCGGTTTTGAGATAGGAAGCAATTCCCTGCGTCAACAGCAGGCCCAGCACCGCGATGTTGATGGCGAGCGTGATCAGCCGCGCGCTGATATCGATGCCCGAAGCCATGCCGGCGCGATCCGGCGACACCGAACCCGTCGTGGTGTTGGTGGTCGGTGAGTTGGTGAGGCCGATACCGATACCGGCGATCAGCGTACCGGGCAGCATGGTCAGCCAGCTGGTTCCCTCAAGGCTCGAACCTATCCTCATGGCGATAAAGCCGACCCCCAATGTCAGCAACCCGAGCGGGATCGCCACCCGCGCCTGATAGCGGGCGCGCAGGCGCTCGGCGGTCGAGGACATCAGCATCAAGGGAAGCGTGTAGACGAGCAGCAGCAGGCCGGTCGTGGTGCTGTCGTAGCCGAGCACACCCGAAAAATAGATCGGCAGATAGATGATGAACGGCCAATAGCTGAAATTCATGCCGATGCCGCCCATGATCGCTCCCGAAAATTGACGGATCCGAAACACCGAGAAATCGAACATCGGGTAGGGGCTGATCTTCTCGGCAACGAGGAACGCGGCGAAGGCCAGCACGGCAGCACTTGCTACGCCGATGCGGGCGCCAGAGCCGAGATCGGCCCCTTGCGTGATCAGATAGGAGAAGCCGAACACCGCGAACGAGAGCGTCAGGATACCGGCACGGTCAAGCTTCTGGGCATTGTGGTCGCGTGATTCGGTGACACCGGCACCGATGAAGACCAGCGCAAGGATGGCAAGCGGCACATGGATGAGGAACACCCACTGCCAGCTCGAGAACGCGACGCAATCCACCGATGGCGGGACCAAAGCCAAGCCCGATCCCCGAGACGACGCTCCAGGCCACAAAAGCCTTGCCGCGTTCGCTGCCGTCCTGAAACTGGTGGGACAAGACGGCCACGCTGCAAGTGAACATCGCCCCTCCCGCCAGGCCTTGCAGGAAGCGTGCAATGATGAGGAGCGAAGCGCTCGGCGCGAGGCCGCACAGCAGTGAGGCCAGGCCGAAGGCGATGGTGGCGATCACCATCACCCGTTTGCGGCCGAAGCGGTCGGCCAGCGTTCCTGTCGCCATCAGCACCGTGGTGCAGGCAATGGTGTAGGCGTTCATGATCCATTGCAGATCCTTGAAGTCGGCGGCGAGCACGCTTTCCAGTCTCGGAAGGATCACCGGGACGCTGGAGATTTCGAGGCCGAACAGCAGCGAGGCAAGGCAGGCCCCGGCAAGCGCAACGGTGTTTCGGTCGATTTGAAACGTCATGTCGATCACTTTCTGTCGAAGCATTCTGGAACCGGGCTGGCTCTTCAAACTGCGGTCGAGATGACATAGACGAGGCTTGACCATGAAAAAAGACTATGCATTTCTATTTCAGAGATAACAAAATGGAATGACGGAGATGGCCAGTCTCGATGTCGATGCCGTGCGCACTTTCGTCATGGTGGCCGACCTGCAGAGCTTCACCCGGGCGGCTGCAGCACTTGGCAGCACCCAGGCGACGATCAGCGTCAAGTTGCGGCGGCTCGAGGAAAAGCTCGGCGCACGTTTGATCGAACGAACCCCGCGCCGCGTGGCACTGTCGGAAAGGGGGGCTGTCTTCCTGCCCGTGGCCCGCGAATTCCTTGCCGCCCATGAACGCGCCGTCGCGGAATTTTCCGCGGCGCCATGTCGGCTTGCGCTCGGCTTCGTCGATCATGTCGCGGGGCCTGAGCTTTCCACGCTGATCGCCCAGCTTCATGCCCACGATCCGTCGCTCGCGCTCAACATACGGATCGATACCAGCTCCATGCTGGAAGAAGCTTTCGATCGCGGCGAACTCGATGCGGTGATTGTGCACCAGGAAGATGACAGTCGACGCGGTGAAGCTTTGTCGCGCACCCACTATGGCTGGTTCGCGGCACCTGGCTTCGAATGGCGACCAGGCACGCCCCTGCGCCTGGCTCTTTTAAGCACCAGATGCAATTGCCCGGACCGTATGAGAGCGGTCGAGGCGCTGGACCGGGCAGGCATCGCCTGGAATGAGGCTTTCGTCGGCGGCGGCGGCGCTGCCGTCAACATCGCGGTATCGGCGGGCTTTGCCCTTTCCGCCCTCGCTTACCGGGTTGTGCCCCCGGGCTTGATCGAGGTGGGCCGCAAACTCGGCCTGCCACCAATTCCCCCGTCCGAGATCGTTTTGCAGTCGCACGCTCTGCCGCCGCGGGCGCGGGAGGCGCTGCACATGCTCGCGACCGCTTTTCGCGAATATAATTCGCCTGCCGAATAGGCAAGGGTGTTCCTGATCCCGATTCTATTGGTATGGATCGGGTTCCAGACTTCAGAGGGAACGAAATGTCCGAAATAATCGTCCGCCCGCTCGCGCAGTCCGACCACGCCGATTGGCGGCGCCTGTGGACCGACTATCTCACCTTCTATGAGACGAAGCTGCCGGAAGAGGTCTACGCCGTCACCTGGAAGCGGCTGTTCACTCCGGGCGAATTCGAGCCAAAAGGCTTCATCGCCACACTGGACGGCAAGGCGGTCGGTCTCACGCACTACCTGTACCACCGCTCCGGCTGGTCGGAGAAAAACAACTGCTATCTGCAGGATTTGTTCGCCGACCCGGATGTGCGTGGCAAGGGGATCGGCGCCGCCCTTATCAACGCAGTGAAGGAAGAGGCGGCAAAGATCGGCGTCAAGAATGTCTACTGGATGACGCACGAGACCAACGCCACCGCGCGCAAGCTTTACGACCACGTCGCCCGCCGCACGGGCTTCATCGAGTATGATTTGCTGTAACCGGCCATGTTCATCCCCTTCTTCCTTGAACTGAAGGCTGCACGCGTTCCCGTCTCGCTCAGGGAATATCTGTCGCTGCTCGAAGGGCTGGAAGCCGGGTTGGTCGACTACGACGTCGAAGGTTTTTATTACCTCGCCCGCGCCGCCCTGGTGAAGGACGAGCGCCACATCGACCGCTTCGACCAGGTGTTCGCGCATGTCTTCAAGGGCATTGAAGCGCTGGGCGGACCGGACGCGCTGGACGTCGCCAATATCCCCGAGGAATGGTTGCGCCGCCTCGCCGAAAAGCACCTGACCGACGAGGAGAAAAGACTGGTCGAGGCGCTCGGCGGGTTCGAAAAGCTGATGGAGACTTTGAAACAGCGACTCGAGGAGCAAAAAGGTCGCCACCAGGGCGGCTCGAAATGGATCGGCACCGGCGGAACCTCGCCATTCGGCGCCTATGGCTACAATCCCGAAGGCGTGCGCATCGGCCAGCATGAAAGCCGCAACCGCCGCGCGGTGAAGGTCTGGGACAAGCGCGAGTTCAGGAATTTCGACGATGCCGTCGAACTCGGCACCCGCAACATCAAGATCGCGCTGAAACGCCTGCGTCGCTGGGTGCGCGAGGGCGCCGAGGAAGAGTTCGACCTGCCCGGAACCATCCACGCCACGGCCGAACACGGCTATCTCGACGTGCAGACGCGGCCAGAGCGGCGCAACGCGGTGAAGCTGTTGATGTTCTTCGATGTCGGCGGCTCGATGGACGACCACATCAAAAGCGTCGAGGAGCTGTTCTCGGCCGCCCGCGCCGAATTCCGCCAGCTCGAATATTTCTATTTCCACAACTGCCTCTATGAGGGCGTGTGGAAGGACAATCGCCGCAGGCATGCCGAGGTGATTCCGACCTTCGACCTGCTTCACAAATACGGTCCGGACTACAAGGTGATCGTCGTCGGCGACGCCTCGATGAGCCCTTACGAGATCGCTCACCCCGGCGGTTCGGTCGAGCACTGGAATCCGGAGGCGGGCAGCGTCTGGCTCGGCCGTCTGCTGCAGCAATGGCCGAACGCGGTATGGCTGAACCCCGAAGATCCCAAGAACTGGGGCTACACCCATTCGGTTGCGATGATCCGCGACATTTTCGGCGGCCGCATGTTCCCGCTGACGCTGGCCGGGCTGGAGGGCGCGACCAAGCAGCTTTCAAGAAAGCACTGAAAGACCGACAGGAGATCCGATGACCTGCTTCCTCTGCCTGCAATGCGGCGTCCAGTTCGCGGCGACAGAGACGCCGCCAGAACATTGCCCGATCTGCGAGGACGAGCGCCAATATGTGCGCTGGGAGGGCCAAGCGTGGATCACGCCGGAGGAACTTGCCGAAGGACACCGGCTTGTTATGAAGGACGATGCCGGCGTTCTCGCCTTCGGCATCGAGCCGCGCTTCGCCATCGGGCCAACGGGCGCTGCTGGCGCAGACGCCGCACGGCAACGTGCTGTGGGACTGCGTTCCGATGGTCAGCGACGAGGCGGTGGCCGAGATCAACCGCCGCGGTGGCCTGGCGGCGATCGCCATCTCGCACTGCCACTATTATTCGGTGATGGCCAGTTGGAGCGAGGCGTTTGGCGGCGTGCCGATTTATCTCCATGCCGACGACCGCCAATGGATCATGCGACCGCACAAGGCGATCGTCAGTTGGGAAGGCGAGACGCTGGCCATAAACCCTTCGCTGACGCTCATCCGCTGCGGCGGCCACTTTGCCGGCGGTCAGGTGCTGCACTGGAAACGCGATGTCGGCGACGTCTTGCTGGCCGGCGATATCTTGCAGGTGACGCCGACGCGCCGCCATGTCAGCTTCATGTACAGCTATCCGAACTACATTCCGCTCAATGCAGCGGCCGTGCGCCGCATCGCGGCGGCACTGGAGCCATTCGCGTTCGACCATATCTATGGTGCATGGTGGAACCAGAATGTCATCGGGGGCGCAAAAGCGGCGTTCGCTGCTTCGGTCGATCGCTATCTCGCGGCAATCGCATGACAATCCGATCGAAATGCGGGCAAATCGCGTAACAAATGCCTATCTTGGTGCGAATATGAGGTTGCAATCCGCGCATGGTCCCGAACCTCCGGTTCGGAAAGGATCATGCGCAAAACCAAAGTACTACAGCGTCCTTTGCGCGTCCGATGGGCGCGCGGCGCTGTAGTGGCGAGCCGGCAAGGCTGAGGAGATCGAATGGACACCCACACCTACCCTGTAACCCGCACCGACGCCGAATGGCGCGCCCGGCTGACGCCGGAGCAGTATGCCGTCATGCGCGGCCACGGCACCGAGCGGCCGGGAAGTTGCGCTTTGCTCTACGAGAAGCGCGCCGGCACCTTTTCCTGCGTCGGCTGCGACCAGCCTTTGTTTGAATCCAAGCTGAAGTTCGAGAGCGGCACCGGCTGGCCGAGCTTCAACGACCCGGTGCCGGGTTCGGTCGAAAACACCGTCGACCGCAGCTACGGCATGGTTCGCACCGAATGCCATTGCGCCCGCTGCGGCAGCCATCTCGGCCATGTCTTCGAGGACGGCCCGCCGCCGACCGGCCTGCGCTATTGCATCAACGGCGTGGCGCTGAAATTCGAGCCGGCGGCCTGAACCGAAATTCGATTGAATGAATGAAAAGGGCGGCTGCGGCCGCCCTTTTCATTGCCCCCCGGCCGAACCCGGCGAACGCGGTGGGCGCCCGTGTCCGCTCTCAGACCACGACCGTCAGGATCAGCCATAATGTGGCGCCGAGCGTCATCAGTGAGGCCTTGGCGCCACCGGCCTTTTGCGTGGTTCGCCATACGGAAAAGGTCAGAAAGAGGTTGTAGGGCACCGGTGCGAAATGCACCGCCAGAACCAGCGCGAGCGGCAGCTTCAGTCCGAGCAGGACGATCGCGGCCACCAGAGATGCTACGTTGAGCGCCGTGCCGACAAGAACAAGGTCGCGCCAGAACAGCCGGTCGAGCGGCACCTGGCCTTGCCAGCGTGAGCGGAAAAAGGAGCCGATACCCTCTGGCAACACCGGATGTCTATCCCTGCCTCAGGACTTCGGTTACCGCGCGCTCGAAACGCGAACATTCGGTCACCAGCCAGTCGGCCATGGCTGGCCAGTTGTCCTCGGCATAGCAGTTCACCCGCCACATCGAATTGATGCCGAGATCCTCGCAACTCTGTTCCGGCCTGAGCTTCAGCCTGGCTTCGATATCAGGCTGGAACGGTTTCAACCGCGACCACGCTTGCGTGGCGCCGAACTTCTCGTTGCGGCCGAAGAAGACGCCGACCTGGCTCTGCGCCGGCGCGACATACATGGAAAGGACCAAGGCGAAATCGGGCAGCCCGCGCTGCCAGAACCAGGGTCCGCGCCTCGCCATCAGAGCCCTTTCTTCCGGATGCCGCTCGGCGAACAGCGTCCAGAAGCCGCGCTGGCGGAATTCAGAGGCGCGGCGGGCGCCGAAGTCGAATTCGCTCATGGCTCGATGCTCGCTCCGGCATCATGCTCGGCCGGAGACTGTTTCGAAATTCGCTCCGGCGAGTCATATGGTGGTGGTTTCGAGAACCGGAGCGGAGCGTACTTAAAGTACGTGAGCTCAGTTCTACTGCATTGCAGTAGAACTAGGGAAGCGCAGAAAACGCCACCAGATGGCCGCCGGAGTAGAATTTCCAGACGGTCTCTACACCATGCCGAGTGCGGCCTTATACAGATCGAGGATGGTTTCCTCTTCCTGACGCTCGGCCTGGTCCTTCTTGCGCAGCCGGATGATCGTGCGCATCGCCTTGGTGTCGAAGCCTGTGCCCTTGGCCTCGGCGAACACTTCCTTGATGTCGTCGGAAATGGTCTTCTTCTCTTCCTCGAGCCGCTCTATGCGCTCGATGAAGGCACGCAGCTGGCCGGCGGCAACAGTCTGGCTGGTATCGGTGATATCGTCGGCCATATTTTTCTCCACATCGTTTCTGCGCCGCGACTCGGGATGCATGCAGCGGCGAATTGAGCGGGCTCGATGCCCGACCGGCGGCGGCGGGTCAAGCTGTTATCGATGATCGAACTGACGCTGCCGCCACGATGCGGACAGCGATCCCCCAGGAAGGTATCAATTAGCTGAAAGCGATCAGCAGATCCTTGGCATCGATCTGGTCGCCTGCCTTGACCAGCACCTCGGCGACCGTGCCGTCGCGCTCGGCATGCAGCGCCGTCTCCATCTTCATCGCTTCGATGGAAAGCAGCACGTCACCGGCCTTCACAGCCTGGCCGGCAGCCACCGAAAGCGCAGAAACGACGCCCGGCATCGGTGCGCCGACATGCGCCTCGTTGCCGGGTTCGGCCTTGCGGCGGGCCTTGGCGGCGGACGCGCCATGCGCCCGGTCGGGCACCTTGACACGGCGCGGCTGGCCGTTGAGCTCGAAGAACACGGTGACCATGCCCTTCTCGTCGACATCGCCGATGGCCAGGCACCGCACCACCAGCGTCTTGCCCTTCTCGATGTCGACGAAGATCTCGTCTTCCGGCTTCATGCCGTAGAAATACGTCGGCGTCGGCAGCACGCTGACCGGCCCATAGGTTTCCTGCGCGCCGGCGAAATCCGTGAACACCTTCGGATACATCAGCCACGAGGCGAATTCGAATTCCGACAGCTTGCGCTCGAGCTTCTCCTCGATTTCCTTGCGGTTGGCCTTGAGGTCGGCTGGCTTGAGAAGCGAGCCGGGCCGCACCGTGATCGGCTTGTCGCCTTTGAGCGCCTTCCTCTGCAGCGCCACCGGCCACCCGCCTGGCGACTGGCCGAGGTCGCCGCGCAGCATCGAGACGACCGAATCCGGGAAGGCGATATCCCTATCCGGGTTTTCGACATCGGCAACGGTCAGGTCCTGGCTGACCATCATCAATGCCATGTCGCCGACGACCTTGGACGACGGCGTCACCTTGACGATGTCGCCGAACATCAGATTGACGTCGTGATAGGTCTGCGCCACCTCGTGCCAGCGCGTCTCCAATCCGAGCGAGCGAGCCTGTTCCTTCAGATTGGTGAACTGGCCGCCCGGCATCTCGTGCAGATAGACTTCCGAGGCCGGCCCCTTGAGGTCGCTTTCGAAGGCGGCGTACTGGTTGCGCACCGCTTCCCAGTAGAACGAGATCTTCCTGATCCATTGCGGGTCGAGACCGGGGTCGCGTTCGGTGCCCTTCAGCGCCTCGACGAGTGAGCCAAGGCATGGCTGCGAGGTGTTGCCGGAGAAGGCATCCATCGCCGCGTCTATGGCGTCGACGCCGCTTTCCACCGCCGCCAGCACCGTCGCCGCCGACAGGCCCGACGTGTCGTGGGTGTGGAAATGGATCGGCAGGTCGGTCGCCTCGCGCAGCGCCTTGAACAGCACGCGTGCTGCGGAAGGCTTCAGCAGGCCGGCCATGTCCTTGACGGCGATGATGTGGGCGCCGGCCGCCTGCAATTCCCTGGCCAGGCCGACATAGTATTTGAGGTCGTATTTCGCCCGCGCCGGATCGAGGATATCGCCGGTGTAGCAGATCGCCGCTTCGATCAGCTTGCCTTCGGCTCCGACCGCATCCATGGCGACGCGCATGTTGTCGACCCAGTTCAGGCAATCGAAGACCCGGAACAGGTCGATGCCACCGCTTGCTGCCTGCTTGACGAAATGCTGCACGACATTGTCGGGATAGTTGGTGTAGCCGACGCCATTGGCACCGCGCAGCAGCATCTGCAACAGCAGATTGGGCGCCGCCTCGCGCACCAGCGACAGCCGCTCCCACGGATCCTCGGTGAGGAAGCGCATGGCGACGTCGAAGGTGGCGCCACCCCAGCATTCCAGCGATAGAAGCTGCGGCAAGGCACGCGCATAGGTACCGGCGATGCCGGCAATGTCATGCGTGCGCATGCGCGTCGCCAGCAGCGATTGATGGCCATCACGCATCGTCGTGTCGGTGACCAGAACCTCCTTCTGATCGCGCATCCAGGCGGCGAACTTCTGCGGGCCCAGCACATCCAGCTTCTGCTTGCTGCCGCCGGGCACATTGCCGTTGAGGTAAGGCACCACGGGTGCCGCGGCGTCGGCCTTCGGCTGCGGTCGGCCGCGCGTCTCGGGATGGCCGTTGACGCTGACGTCGGCGAGATAGTTGATGAGCTTGGTGGCGCGGTCCTGGCGCTTGACCTGCTGGAACAGTTCCGGCGTCGTGTCGATGAACTTGGTCGTGTAGGAATTGTCGGCGAAGCTCGGATGGTTGATGATCGCTTCGAGGAAGGTCAAATTGGTGGCGACGCCGCGGATGCGGAACTCGCGCAGCGCCCGATTCATGCGGGCGATCGTCTCGGCCGGCGTCGGCGCCCACGCCGTCACCTTCTCCAGCAGCGGATCGTAGAAGCGGGTGATGACCGCGCCCGAATAGGCGGTGCCGCCATCGAGGCGGATGCCGAAGCCCGTCGCGCCGCGATAGGCGGTGATGCGGCCGTAATCCGGGATGAAATTGTGCTCGGGATCTTCCGTGGTGATGCGGCACTGCAGCGCGTGGCCGTTCAGCCTTATGTCCTTCTGTGCCGGCACGCCTGATTCCGGTGTGCCGATGGCAAAGCCGTCGAGGATATGGATCTGCGCCTTGACGATATCGATGCCCGTCACCTGCTCGGTGACGGTGTGCTCGACCTGGATGCGCGGGTTGACCTCGATGAAATAGAATTTGCCGGTGTCGGCATCCTGCAGGAACTCGACCGTGCCGGCGCCGATATAGCTGGTTTCGCGGGCGATCTTGAGCGCATGGCCGCAAAGCTCCTCGCGCTGCGATATTTCGAGATAGGGCGCCGGCGCCCGCTCGACGACCTTCTGGTTGCGGCGCTGGATCGAACAGTCGCGCTCGAACAGGTGCACGGCATTGCCATGGGTATCGCCCAGCACCTGCACCTCGACATGACGGGCGCGCTCGATCAGCTTTTCGAGATAGACCTCGTCCTTGCCGAAGGCGGCTTTCGCCTCGCGCTTGCCTTCGGTGACTTCACGGGCAAGGTCGGCTTCGGCGCGGATGGCCCGCATGCCGCGGCCGCCGCCGCCCCATGATGCCTTCAGCATCACCGGATAGCCGATTTCCTTGGCCAGTGTCTTGACCGTCTCCATGTCATCCGGCAACGGATCGGTGGCGGGGATCACCGGCACGCCGACCTCGATGGCGAGATTGCGCGCCGCGACCTTGTTGCCGAGCCGCCGCATTGTGTCCGGCCTCGGCCCGATGAAGGTAATGCCGGCTTCGGCACAGGCGTCGGCGAATTCGGGGCTTTCCGACAACAATCCGTAGCCGGGATGGATAGCATCGGCACCCGACAGCCTGGCGACGCGGATCACCTCCTCGATCGACAGATAGCTTTCGATCGGCCCCATGTCCTTGGTCAGATGCGGCCCGCGTCCGACCTGGTAGCTCTCGTCGGCCTTGAAGCGATGCAGGGAGTATTTGTCTTCCTCCGCCCAGATCGCCACGGTTTTGAGCCCGAGTTCGTTGGCCGCGCGGAAGACGCGAATGGCGATTTCGGACCGGTTGGCGACGAGGATCTTCGTGATGGCCAAGGACTGGGCTCCAGCAACGGAAGGAAGAGAAATCGGCGCAATGATTAGCGTGAAAATGCTGCAGTGCAAACGAAATTGACGCGCATTTAAACCGATTGAAATGGAATCATTGCGCCAAGGACCCTTCCCATTCCTCCGAACAGCCAAAAAAGAGCCGGCTTTCCGGTTAATGCACGATCATTGCCCGGCTAAGCATCGGCTCCATCGGCCGCCCCTGAACATGACGATGGCAAAAGAAAATGCCCGGCGCGAGGCGCCGGGCATCCGTAAATGGTCTGGAGACTGACGAGCTTACATCTTCTGGACGTAGGTGTACTTGCCGTCGTCGCCCTTCTTCCATTCGTACATGACGTAGCCGGGCAGCGTCGGATCGCCCTTGGCGTCATAGGACAGGTCGCCGAGAACGGTCTTGAAGGGGCCGTTTTCATGCAGCGCCTTGGCAACTGCCTGCGGGTCGTTCGACTTGGCAGCGGTCGCTGCTTCCGCGATCGCCTGCACGGCGGCGTAGGAGTAGAGCGTGTAGGCTTCCGGCTCGAAACCCTGCGCGCGGAACTTCTCGACGAGTTCCTTGTTGGCGGGGATCAGGCGCGGATCCGGGCCGAACGTGTTGAGCGTGCCCGCAACTGCGTCGCCAGCGATCGAAGCCAGTTCGTTCGACACGATGCCATCGCCGGAAACCAGCGTTGCCTTGAGGCCCTGGTCGGCCGCCTGACGGATGATCAGGCCGGCTTCGGTGTGCAGGCCGCCCCAATAGATGATGGAAACGCCGGCTTCCTTCATCTTGGCGATCAGCGCCGAGAAGTCCTTGTCGCCGACATTGATGCCTTCATACATGACTTCCGTCACGCCCTTGGCGTTCATCGCCTTCTTGGTTTCGTCGGCAAGGCCCTGACCATAGGTGGTCTTGTCGTGAACGACAGCGATCTTGGCGTCCTTGAAGTTGGCGGCGAGATACGCGCCGGCAATGCTGCCCTGCTGATCGTCGCGTCCGCAGGTGCGGAACACGTTCCACAGACCGCGCTCGGTGAATTGCGGGTTGGTCGCGGCCGGCGTCACTTCGACGATGCCGTTTTCCGCATAGACTTCAGATGCCGGGATAGAGACGCCGGAGTTGAAGTGGCCGACCACGAACTTGACGCCGTCGCCGACGAACTTGTTGGCGACCGAGATACCCTGCTTCGGATCGGAGACGTCGTCGCCGACTTCGAGCTTGATCTGCTCGCCGTTGATGCCGCCCTTGGCATTGATGTCGGCGACAGCAGCTTCCGCCCCCTTCTGCAGCTGCGCGCCGAAGGCGGCGTTCGGACCGGTGATCGGGCCCGCGACGCCCATCATTACGTCAGCCCACGCGCTGCCGCCGAACGCGACAAGCGCGGTCAGGGCGACGGCGGACAAAAGTGACTTTTTCATTTAAACGCTCCCATTAACGGAGTGGGCGTGGATGAAGCTTTCATGCGATGCCCACCCTTATCGCAGAAAGCATAGTTTGCCGATTTTCAGGCACTTGTCACGCCGATTCAATTTCGAGGCGGCGTTAATGATGAACGTCAACCTTTCGGTTTCCAGCTCAAGAGTGAAGCTCTTTCGTAGAGCCAATTATACTGTGTCACCATCTGGTTGGTGCGCGTGTATTGATAGCCGACGAAGCCGAGGATCATCAGCACGATGGTGTCGACGACATAATAATGCAGCGAGAACATGGTGCCGCCGAACAGCGCGTGATGGATGAAGCGGATCGCGATGCCGAGGCCCAGCACATAGGCGAACAGCTGGATGAAGCTGCGCCACGTCTGGGCACTGGCCTTGCCCGTCATCCACGCCGCCCAGCCGCCGAGCAGACAGGTGACGAAGAAGAACTGCCAGATCGAGGGTTCCTCGTAAAGAATGCCCTGCATGGTGAAGTCTCCTTAGCATGATCCCGAAAGTTGCGGACTTTCCGGACAAAGATCATGCGACAAACAAACAATCTGGAGCGGAATAGCGGTGCACGCATTCCGCTTCGAACTCAGTGGTGTCCGCCCTCGAGATAGGCGGCGCGCACTTCCGGATTGGCGAGCAGTTCCTTGCCGGTGCCGCTCATCGTCACATTGCCGTTGACCATGACGTAGCCGCGCGTGGCGAGCTTGAGCGCGCCGAAGGCGTTCTGCTCGACCAGGAACACGGTCAGCCCCTGGGTGCGGTTCAGTTCGCGGATGGCGTCGAAGATCTGTTTGACGATCAGCGGCGCGAGACCCAGCGACGGCTCGTCGAGCAAAAGCAGCTTCGGCCGTGCCATCAGCGCGCGTCCGATCGACAGCATCTGCTGCTCACCGCCCGACAGCGTGCCACCGCGCTGGGTGATGCGCTCCTTCAAACGCGGGAACAGCGTGAACACCTTCTCGACGTCCTCGTCATAGTGCTTGAGGTTGTCGAGGCTGGCGCCCATCTGCAGGTTTTCCATCACCGTCATGCGCGGAAAGATCCGCCGGCCCTCGGGCGATTGGGCAATGCGCATGCGCGCGATCTCGTGCGTCGGCATCTGGGTTATGTCGGTGCCGGCAAAGGTGATAGTCCCGGCGCGAGCCCGCGGCGCACCGAAAATAGTCATCATCAGCGTCGACTTGCCGGCGCCATTGGCACCGATCAGCGCAACGATCTCACCCTGCTTGACGGTGACATCGACGCCGTTCAGCGCCCGGATGTTGCCGTAATAGGTCTGCACGCCCTTGATATCGAGCAGCGTTGTCGCGGCCATCACTTGCCCCCTCCACGCTTGCCCGCCACGGGCTTGGCAGCGGTCTTGCTCGCGGTCTTTCCGGAGGCTGCCTTTGCAGTCTTTGCGGAAGCATGGCTCGTCGCCACCTTGCCCGCATCCACGCGGCGCGAAAATTCCGTGTCCCTGCCCTGGCCGAGCAGCCTAGCCTGTTTGACCCATTCCTCGCGCGCGATACGTCCGTCAAAAGCAAGATAGGCTTCGGCGGCCTCGACGTCGGCCTTTTTCCAGGCGCCGATCTGGTCGAAGTGGAAGATGCCGTGGTCGTTGAGCTTCTTCTCGTTGACCGTACCGATGCCCTTTATGCGGGTCAAATTGTCGGCCTTGCCGCCGCGAGGCGCAGCCAGCCGGTTGGAGATCTCTCCAGTCTTCGCCGCAGGCTTGGCGGATGCGGTCGACTTCGCCGCCGTGCCGGTTGCCGCCTTCGACGTCGCTTTCGGAGCAGGCTTTGCCTTCGCCGGCGGCACGGCTGCCTGCGAGGCTGCCTTGTTTGCCGCGGCGAGCGACCTGGCGTCGACCTGACCGGCCTTTGACGCTCCCTTGGCCACCGTAACCCGCTCGCCCGAACTATGGCCGACCGTGTCGGTCACCGGCCCGGCGAGATAGGACGACGATGTTCCCGGACCGTGCGCGGCATCCGGCCCCGTATCGAGCTGTTCGATGACATCTTCGTCGCCGACTTCGGTAAGGACCGCTTCGACTTCCTCGTCGTCGACGCCGAGATAGGCGGCGATGACGCGCGGATCGGTGCGCACCGACTGCGGACTGCCGTCGGAGATCTTGCGGCCATACTCCAGCACCACGACATGGTCGGAGATCTGCATGACCACCGACATGTCGTGCTCGATCAACAGGATCGAGGCGCCGGATGTGTTCTTGATGTCGATCAGCAGCTCGTTGAGCGCCGCCGATTCCTTCGGATTGAGGCCGGCCGCCGGCTCGTCGAGGCACAGAAGCTCGGGTCCCGTGCACATGGCGCGAGCGATCTCGAGACGGCGCTGCGCGCCATAGGGCAGGTCGCCGGCCGGGTCGTCGGCACGGTCGACAAGATCGGCCTTTTCCAGCCAATGCTTGGCGAGCTCCACCGATTCGGCCGAGGCCTTGCGATAGCCGCTGAAGCCGAACAGGCCAAGCACCGTGTAGCCCGATGCCTTCATCAGTTTGTTGTGCTGGGCGACCAGCAGGTTCTCCAGCAGGGTCATGCCGGAGAACAGGCGGATGTTCTGGAAGGTGCGCGCCACCTTGGCGCGCGCCGGGATTTCATGGTTGGGCAGCCGCTCGAGCAGGAAGGTCGAACCATCGTTCCGGTTGAGCGTGATCATGCCTTCCGAGGGCTTGTAGAAGCCGGTGATGCAATTGAACACCGTGGTCTTGCCGGCGCCGTTGGGGCCGATCAGCGCGGTGATCTCGCCGCGCTTGGCGGCGAAAGACAGATCCCCGATGGCCACCAGGCCACCGAACTTCATCGACAGATGATCGACCTGAAGGATAGCGTCGTTCATGCCCGAAGCGGCTTTCTGAACAGGGTTCGCATTCATCAGCCGTGTCCTTCCTTGGTGAAGGAGCTTGAGACGGCCTTTCGCTCCTTCAGGAAGGCGGTTGGTTCACGACTGCCGACGAAGCCGCGCGGCTTCCACAGCATGACGATGACCATGGCCATGCCGAACAGCAGCATGCGGTAGAGTTCCGGTGTGAAGTCCGGTCCGAAGACCTGCTTGAGGAAGTCGAGTTCGCGCAACGCCTCGGTGCCGCCGATCATCACCATTGCGGCGACCGCTATGCCGACCAGCGAGCCCATGCCACCGAGAACCACGATGGCCAGGATGATGGCCGATTCCAGGAAGACGAAGGATTCCGGGCTGACGAAGCCCTGCCGTGCGGCGAAGAATGCGCCGGCGAAGCCGCCGAACATCGCACCCGTGGCAAAGGCCGTAAGCTTCGTGGTGGTGGTGTTGATGCCGAGCGAGCGGCAGGCGATCTCGTCCTCGCGCAACGCTTCCCAGGCACGGCCGACCGGCATGCGCCGCAGCCGGATGGTGACGAAGGCTGTCAGCAGCGCCAGCGCCAGGATCAGGTAATAGAGGAAGATCTTGTAGTAGGCGCTCGATGTCGCCAGATGCAGCACCTTGGCGACGTAATTGGGGTCCGACACGTTGAAGGTCATCAGGCCGAAGAAGGTGACCTTCGGGATGCCGGAAATACCGGCTGAACCGTTGGTGACCTCCCGCCAGTTGATCAGCACCAGGCGGATGATCTCACCGAAAGCCAAGGTGACGATCGCCAGGTAATCGCCGCGCAGGCGCAGCACCGGGAAACCGAGCAGCACGCCCCAGAAGGCGGCCATGGCGCCGGCGGCCGGCAAAAGGATCCAGAACGACAGGCCGTACTGCGTGCCGAGCAGCGCATAGGCATAGGCGCCGACCGCGTAGAAGGCGACATAACCGAGGTCGAGCAGGCCGGCGAGGCCAACGACAATGTTCAGGCCCCAGGCCAGCATCACATAGATCAGGATCTGGATGCCGAAATTGTCGACCCATTTCAGCGAGCCTTGCAGTCCGCCGACGAACGACCAGGACATCAGCGACAGGATCGCCACCACCAGGATCGGATAGAGGATCAGCGCGGCAATGCCGAGTTTGGTGAAGTTGGCATGAATGAAGCCGCGGAAATAATAGATCACGCAGGCCAGCACATAGATGACCGACAAGGCGCGCAGGAACTGCAGATAGCCCGCCGGCTCCGCTCCCACCCATCCGACGAGAGAGCTGTTGACCGCAAACAACACCACCGCCGCGACCAAGGCCACGATGAAGGCCGGCAACTGGAAGAAGCGTGACGCCACGCTGGCCGGCAGCAGGCCGGTGGCGACGTCGGTGATCTTCTGGTTGGCCAGGAAGGGCTGTCCATAGGCGACATAGAGGAAGCGCCCGACAGCCGTGGCGATAACCACGGCGGCAAGCAGGCCCCAGCGTGTCGTCAGGACCAGTTCATTGGAAATGTTCTGGCCGGTCTTCAGGCCGATGAACAGCACGAACAGGCCAAACGATATGGCAGCGGCATAGAGCGCCTCACGCAATGCGCGCTGCATGGGGGTGGCGACGGTGTCGCGCTCCGGAGATACGGTGACGGCCATAGTCTCAGACCTTTTCGACTTCTGGCCGGCCCAATATGCCGGAAGGCAGGAAGATCAGCACGATGGCCAGGATCGAGAACGCCGCGACATCCTTGTAGTCGATCGAGAAATAGGCCGACCACATGCTCTCGATGAAGCCGATCATCAGCCCGCCGACCACCGCGCCCGGCAGCGAACCGATGCCGCCCAGCACCGCCGCCGTGAAGGCTTTCACGCCCGGCGTGAAACCATCCGAGAAGGCAATGACGCCGTAATACATCAGGAACAAAGTGCCGGCGACCGCGGCAAGGGCCGCACCCATGATGAAGGTGATCGAGATGGTACGGTCGACATCGATGCCGAGCAGCGCCGCCATCTTGCGGTCCTGCTCACAGGCCCGTTGCGCTCGTCCAAGCGAGGTCTTGTTGACCAGATACCAGAACAGCGCCAGCAGCAGCGCCGTGACGACGACGATGATGATCTGTTTCAGCGACACGCTGATGCCGTTGATGTTGTAAACCTGGCTGACCATCGGCGGGATCGGCTTGTTGCGGGGACCCTGCGTCACCTGGACGAAGTTCGACAGCGCGATCGACATGCCGATGGCAGTGATCAGCGGGGCCAGTCGGAACGAACCGCGCAGCGGCCGGTAGGCCACCTTTTCGATCGTCCAGTTGTAGAGGCTGGTGAGCAGCATCGCCACGATCATCATGATCAGCAGCGCCAGCACAACCGGCACGGAATAGAACAGCGCGCCAAGGGCGAGGAAGACGATCAGTGCCGTGAAGGCACCCACCATGAAGATGTCGCCATGGGCGAAATTGATCATACCGATGATGCCGTAGACCATCGTGTAGCCGATCGCGATCAGCCCATAGATCGATCCCAGCGTCAGCCCGTTGATAAGCTGCTGGACAAAGTACTGCATGTGTACATGGCTCCCCTGGAATGTCGCCCATGCAGACGCATTCCTTTTCGTATTTCCCCTAGTCGTAAAGTTTCGAGCCCGGATTGCAACGTCATTTTTCAATCGTCATGCGTGTTTTCGAAGCACGCCGCCCGATTGCCCGTTTTCCATCATCCGACCCCTGGACTATCGCGGACCCTACCATTGGCATAACGCAATGTCTTTGACGATTCGACCGCATCATGCGCCCCGTTTCGAAGAAATCGCCGTCAAAATTAGGTGATGAAAGGAATCCTTGCGTTTTTGGCACGATCCATTTTTCAGGTCGTTGCTTTCCGCAAGGTCAGGATTCCCATCACTTGACAACAAACCCGTGCGCGAACGGGTCGCGGTCGTCGATGAAGATGGTGTTCAGTCCGGTCATGCGCGCCCAGCCGCCGATCGAGGGAATGATGGCCGGCTTGCCGGCCACGCTGACATCCTTTTCGACCTTGCCCTTGAACAGCGAACCGATGATCGATTCATGCACGAAGCTGTCTCCGGCCTTGAGTTTGCCCTTGGCATGAAGCTGCGCCATGCGCGCCGAGGTGCCGGTGCCGCAGGGCGAGCGGTCGATCGCCTTGTCGCCGTAGAACACGGCATTGCGGGCATCCGCCCCATCCACCGTCGGCGCACCGGTCCACAGCATGTGCGACAGCCGGTTGATGCCAGGATTTTCCGGATGCACGAAGGAATATTTCTCGTTGAGCCGCTGCCGCACCACCGGGCTCCAGGCGATGAAGTCGCCCGCCGAATGATCGGCCATGTCGCGATAGTTCTCCTGCGGTTCGACGATGGCGTAGAAGTTGCCGCCATAGGCGACGTCGACGGTGATTTCACCGAGCCCAGGGCATTCGACCGTCAGCCCCTCGGCATGGAGGAAGGATGGCACATTGGTGATGCGCACCTCCTCGACATAGTCGCCGACCTGCTTGTATTCGGCGACGACCAGCCCGGCCGGCGTGTCGAGCCTGAGCACGCCCGGCGTCTTTGGTTTGATCAGTCCGTGCTCGATGGCCATCGTCACCGTACCGATCGTGCCATGGCCGCACATCGGCAGGCAGCCGGAGGTTTCGATGAACAGGATGGCGATGTCGCAATCCTCGCGCGTCGGCGGATAGAGAATCGAACCGGACATCACGTCGTGGCCGCGCGGCTCGAACATCAACCCGGTGCGGATCCAGTCATATTCGGCCAGAAAATGCGCACGCCGCTCCATCATCGTCGCGCCCTGCAACAGCGGGCCGCCGCCGGCGACCAGCCGCACAGGATTGCCGCAGGTGTGGCCGTCTATGCAGAAGAAGGATTTCTTGGCCATGACGCTCCTCGAAAATCAAAAACCCGAAAAAATCAAAATCGTTGCGGACTGAAGGGGGCCAGATCGATCGGCGGAGTCTGCCCCAGGACAAGATCCCTGATCAACCGTCCGGTGGCCGCCGCCTGGGTCAGGCCGAGATGGCCATGGCCGAAGGCATAGACCACCGACCGCTTTCCCGGCGCGCCGCCGATGACGGGCACTGAATCCGGCAGCGAGGGGCGGAACCCCATCCATTCGCGCCCACCCGAGGGATCGAGCCCCGGCAGGAATTTCTGTGCCTTCTGCAGCAGCGCCTTCGACCTGGCATAATTGGGCGGCCGCTCGATGCCGCCGAGTTCGACGGCGCCGCCGACGCGCAGGCCCGTTTCGAGCGGCGTGACGACGAAACCATGGCCGGAGAAGATCAGCATCCGCTTCACGTCGAAGGCACTCGTGGGCAAGGTGGTGTTGTAGCCGCGCTCGGTCTCCAGCGGAATGCGATCGCCGAGTTGCTTGGCCAGCAGATGCGACCAGGCGCCGGCGGCGACGACGAGGTGCCGGGCCTGTCTGGTCGTGCCGTCTGCCAACGTCAGCGTCGCTCCATCCTGATCCGCCGCGACTTGGCTGATCCGGACCAGCTCAAAGCGAGCGCCCTTGGCCTGCGCATAGGTCCACACCGCTTTGCCCAGCAGTTTCGGGTCGGCGACCGTCTTCCATCCCGGCACGAACGTGCCTTTGATGAAGCGCGGCGACAGGCCCGGCTGCAAGGCGGCCAGTTCCTCGCCCTCGACGTGGCGGAAACCGATGCCGAAACGCTTACGCGCCGCCCAGCCGGGCAGCCCGGCCTGAAATTCGGCTTCGCTTTCGTAAAGCTCGAGCGAGCCATCCTCGCGCAGCATCGACCGCGTGCCGGAGCGATCGAGCAAGCCCATCCACTCCGCCTCGGCAAGCTTCATCATGCCTGCTTGAGCGGCAAGGCTCGCCTCGTATTTCCCCGCAGCACCGGCGCGCCAGAAGCGGATCAGCCAGGGCAGAAGCGTCGGCAGGTAGGCGGGCGGGATGCTGAGCGGGCCGAGCGGATCGGCCAGCCATTTCGGCAGCTGCCGCATCATGCCCTTGTGCGCCAGCGGCAGCACGTCGGAGAAGGCGAAGGCGGCGGCATTGCCCGAGCTCGTCTCCTCGCAAATGCCTGTGCGATCGAAGACGGTGACCCTGCGTCCCGCCTCAGCGAGAGAAGCAGCGGCACAGATACCGATGATGCCGCCACCGACGACGGCTATGTCCAACCCTTCTCCCCGTTCACGGGGCGAAGGCGCCCGAAGGGCGGATGAGGGGCTGCGCCCCGCTTCTGTCGACCTGGAATTTCCTTGCACGTGGGCGCTGCCCCTTATCTGGCTGCCACCATCTTCTCCCTGCGAACAAGAAGAAGAAGCCTCAGAACTGCGGCAGTGTCGGCCGCACCGCGAGCGCATCCTTGACGATCTTCTCGACGGACTTGCGGCGATCGCCAGACAGCGGCTGTCGCGGCATACGAACGCGGTCATTTGTGTTGATCGCGAACACTTCGGCCAGCTTGATGTTTTGGACCAGATGGGTCGAGACGTCGAGATCGAGCAGCGGCCGGAACCAGCGGTAGATGCCGAGCGCCTCTTCGCGGCGACCCTGCTTCATCAGCTGGTAGATGGCGACCGTCTCGCGCGGGAACGCGGTGACCAGTCCGGCCACCCAACCGATGGCGCCGACCGACAGCGCCTCGAAGGCCAGATTGTCGACGCCGGTGAACAGGTCGTAGCGAGTGCCCAGGCGATTGATGATCTCGGTCGAACGACGGATGTCGTCGGAGGATTCCTTGATCGCGACAAAGCGCTCGTCCGACGCCAGCTCCTCCATCTGGTCGACGCTGACGTCGACGCGGTAGGCAAGCCGGTTGGAGTAGATCATGACCGGCAGGTCGCCAGCCTGCGCGACCGCGCGCAGCGCCGCGACCGTCTCTTCCGCATTGGTGTGGTAGATCGGGCTCGGCACGACCATCAGGCCGTTGGCGCCTTCCCGGCTCGCGCGCTTGGCGATGCTGGCGGCTTCGCGTGTGCCGGCCTCGTTGACCGTCAGCAGCACCGGCTTCTTGCCGGCGACCTTTTGTGCGGTCTTCAGCACCTCGATCTTCTCATCGGGCGACAGCATCGGCCCCTCGCCGAGCGATCCGCAAACGATGATGCCGTCGCAGCCAGCTTCCATCTGCAGGTTGAAGCAGCGCTCCATCTCGGCATGATCGAGGCGATCATCCGCGGTGAATTTGGTCGTGACGGCAGGAAAAACTCCGGTCCACATGATCATCTCTCCATCTGATATATCACTGGTATATCTATTAACAAACCCGCTGTCAATGCGGAATCCGTTATGATATATTCAAGATATATCAGGAGAGCGCATTTGATATCCACGCCAGCAAGCACCTCGGCGGAGCCGGCCGCGACCAGGGCCTACCATGTGCTCGAGCACATGATCGTCACGCTCGAACTGGCCCCGGCAAGCTTCGTCACCGAGGGCGCCCTGATCGACAGGCTCGGGCTTGGCAGGACACCGGTGCGCGAGGCGATCCAGCGGCTGGCCTGGGAAGGGCTGCTCGACATCAGGCCGCGCGCAGGCATCGCCATCGCCCCGCTGCATCCCGGCGACTGGCTGCGCGTGCTCGACGCGCGTCGCGGCGTCGAGGTGGTGCTGGCCCGCTCGGCCGCCCGCTTCGTCACCCGCGAGGCCGCCGACCTGTTTCACGAAGCAGCGCTTGCCATGCAGAAAGCGGTGATCTCGGGCAACGTGCTTGCCTTCATTCAGGCCGACAAGGCACTTGACGAAGCGTTGGCGCTCGCTGCCGACAATCCCTTCGCCGCCCGTTTGGCCGCTCCTTTGCAGACCCACAGCCGCCGCTTCTGGTTCCGCTACAAGGCCGAGACCGGTCTTGCCGAATCCGCCGAGCACCATGTCGCGCTGATCCGCTCGATCCTTGCCGGCGACGAGGAGGCCGCGGCCAAGGATGCCAAACGCCTGATGGCGCTGCTGCGCGGCCACGCCGAAACGGCTGCGACGCGCTGAGCGTCTTTTAATCCGATGCGCTTTCGTCGCCGGTGCTTCCTCGAAGCTCGGATCACGTCCCTGGCAAGGCAGCCGCCGCCATCAACGAACCGTCCCAGCCTTCGCCCGCCGTGACGACGCAGCTCTGACCATGCGTGTCGGTGGCAAGGATCGTCCAGGTGCCCTGGTCGGAGACGAATATCTCAAGAATGACGCTCGGGTTGACCAGGCCGCGCGCAGCCTCGCTTTCGTGGAATTTTTCCCCGAGCGCTTTGATCATATCCGCACGGGCTGCGCATTGCTCCGCCATCGCCGGGACGGCGGCAAACGCGGAAACCGCCGCGAAAAATAGCGTTGCCACAAGACGGGTCATCTGACACCTCCTTGCGCCAGACGATGTCCCCGAAGCTGTCGCCAGCGCCGTTGCTTGATCTGCCGTACCTCCTTGCGGCAGGACTGCAAACCAAGACGGCAGATGCCCACTTGGTTCCATCACATTAGCGTTCACGCAGATAGGGTCGTCGCCGGACTGCAAAAAGGCCCGGGCGCGAGCGCCCGGGCCTCAAATTCAAAATCAATCTGTTGTCCGGTCAGTTCATCGTCGGGATGACGAATTCGGCACCGTCCTTGATGCCTGCCCGCGCGACCGCAGCCGAAGGCGAGGACGCGCAACCAGGAAATCGTCCGGTCAGTTCATCGTCGGGATGACGAATTCGGCACCGTCCTTGATCCCGGACGGCCAGCGCGAGGTCACCGTCTTGGTCTTGGTGTAGAAACGGAACGCGTCCGGGCCGTGCTGGTTGAGGTCGCCGAAGGAAGAGGCCTTCCAACCGCCGAAGGTGTAGTAGGCGATCGGCACCGGGATCGGCACATTGATGCCGACCATGCCGACCTGGACACGGCTTGCGAAGTCGCGCGCGGCATCGCCGTCACGGGTGAAGATGGCGACGCCATTGCCCATCTCATGGTCGTTGGCGAGCTTGATCGCGCTCTCATAGGTCGGCGCGCGCACAACCGACAGCACCGGCCCAAAGATCTCTTCCTTGTAGATGCGCATGTCCGCGGTGACGTTGTCGAACAGGCAGCCGCCCATATAGTAGCCGTCTTCATAGCCCTGCATGGAGAAGCCGCGGCCGTCGACCACCAGCTTGGCGCCTTCCTTGACGCCGGTGTCGACATAGCCCTTGACCCGCTCCAGGGCTTGGCGCGTCACCAGCGGGCCGAAATCGGCGGAAGAGTCGGTCGAAGGACCGACCTTCAGGCTTTCGACGCGCGGGATCAGCTTTTCCATCAGCCGGTTGGCGGTGTCGTTGCCGACCGGGACGGCAACCGAGATCGCCATGCAGCGTTCGCCGGCCGAGCCGTAGCCGGCGCCGATCAGCGCGTCGACCGTCTGGTCCATGTCGGCATCGGGCATGATGATCATGTGGTTCTTGGCGCCGCCGAAGCACTGCACGCGCTTGCCGGCGGCCGTGCCGCGCGAATAGATGTAGTGGGCGATCGGCGTCGAGCCGACAAAGCCGATGGCCTTGATGTCGGGATCGTCGAGGATGGCGTCGACCACGTCCTTGTCGCCGTTGACGACATTGAGGATGCCCGCCGGCAGGCCAGCTTCGAGGAACAGTTCGGCGATACGCATCGGCACGCCCGGATCGCGCTCCGACGGCTTCAGGATGAAGGCGTTGCCGCAGGCGATGGCCGGCGCGATCTTCCACAGCGGGATCATTGCCGGGAAGTTGAACGGCGTGATGCCGGCGACGACGCCGAGCGGCTGGCGCATCGAATAGACGTCGATGCCGGGGCCGGCGCCGTCGGTGAATTCACCCTTCATCATGTGCGGCGCGCCGATGCAGACTTCGACCACTTCGAGGCCGCGCTGGATGTCGCCCTTGGCGTCGGCGATCGTCTTGCCGTGCTCGCGCGCCAAGATGTCGGCCAGTTCGTCATAGTCGCGGGCGACCAGTTCGAGAAACTTCATCAGCACGCGCACGCGACGCTGCGGGTTGGTTGCGGCCCATTTCGGCTGCGCAGCCTTGGCGTTCTCCACCGCAGCGCGCAGTTCCGCCTGTGATGCCAGCGCCACCGTGCCGCGCACGGAGCCATCCATCGGCTGCATGACATCCTGCTTGCGGCCGCTGGTCCCGGCGACATGCTTGCCGCCGATGAAATGACCATAGTCGATCATGATTTCTCTCCCTTGTTTGTGATGCTGCATTGTCCGCCTTTGGCCGGCGGATGGCAACGCGACGGAGAACGCAACCGTTGTGCGGAAAGTAGATAGCGGTTGACGGACGAGCATCAATTCTCGCAAATGCGGAGACCCGTCTGATAGCAGCAGGGATTGAGAGATTGAGTTCCCACCACAGGACGCGGCGTCAGCGATTGTCATCTGGACCATCCCCATGAACTGGGATGACGTCCGCATCTTCCTTGCCGTGGCGCGTGCCGGCCAGATCCTTGGCGCCGCCAAACGGCTGGAGCTCAACCACGCCACCGTCTCACGCCGCATCGCCGCACTCGAGGATGCGCTGCGGACAAAGCTGTTTCGCCGGCTGACCACCGGCAGCGAGCTGACTCCCGCCGGCGAGCGCTTCCTCGACATTGCCGAGCGCATGGAGGGCGACATGATCGCCGCGCGCTCGACCATATCAGGCGAAGGCGACGATGTTTCCGGCACGGTGCGCATCGGCGCCCCGGACGGTTTTGGCGTTGCCTTCCTGGCCAAGCGCCTTGGCGCGCTGACCGCCCTGCACCGCGAGTTGACGATCCAGCTGGTGCCGGTGCCGCGCTCCTTCTCCCTGTCGCGCCGCGAGGCGGACATCGCCATCACTGTCGAGCGGCCGACCGAAGGCCGGCTGGTGGCGGGAAAGCTGGTCGACTATTCGCTCGGCCTGTTTGCCTCGCGCGCTTATGTCGATGCCAATGGTCTGCCCAAAACAGCGGCCGAACTCGGCCAGCACACCCTTATCGGCTATGTGCCGGATCTCATTGTCAGCCCTTCGCTCGACTACGCGGCCGAATTCAGCGCGGACTGGCGCACCAGTTTCGCCATCTCCTCGGCGCTCGGCCAGGCCGAAGCAGTGCGCTCGGGCGCCGGCATCGGCATCCTGCACACCTTCGTCGCCCGCTCGATGCCGGAACTCGTCCCGGTCGATGTCGTGGCACCCATCCGCCGCGCCTACTGGCTGGTCTATCACGAATCGGTCAGGCCGCTGCGCCGCGTCCAGATCGTCGCCAGCTTCATCACCAAGATGGTGGAGCGGGAGCGGAACCTGTTCGTCTGAGGCATGTCGCCCAAAACTGATCTCGGTTTTGGGCGAACGACATGCATAAACTAAGACGCTAAAGCGCATCGCATGAATCCGATCAAACGCGATACGCTTTGGCCGTGCCGCCTTTTCCTTGCCACAAAACCGGCCAGTGTGGCATCAGGCGTGCGGTCGCCGGCCACGGGCAGGTCGCCGGGTGGGAAACCTTTCAGAAAGCTGGCGCGGATAGACATGCGAGCCGTTCTTGCCATCCTGCCGCTGCTTTTCGTTTCCGCTTGCGCCAATCCGTGGACGAAGGTTCCGGAGGCCGAACTGCCCAAACCGATCCGCTACGCCATGGCGCGGCCTTCGCCTTTCGTCTTCGGCAATTATTGCGGCCCCGGCACCCGCACCGGCGATCTGTCGGCCCGACCGGCCGACCGCCTCGACGCGGCCTGCCAGACGCATGATGCCTGCTACATCGCCCGCCACAACCATTGCGACTGCGACGGCGCCCTGGTCGCCTCGGCGAAAGCGATCCGTGACGACAACGCAACGCCGCGCAAGATGCGCGGCGAGGCCGAACTGCTGATCGCCACCTTCGCCATTCCCGTCTGCAAGGTCTTCCCCCAGGGCTTCATGCCGCCGCGCGATCCGGCGCAATTGAGCGCTCTGAAGACCGGAGCGGCCGGGTGAAGGGTCGCGCATTCATCGCCGTCGTTCTGTTCGGGCTGGCTGTCCTTGCCGGCTGTGCCGGCGCTGGCCGCAATGCCTGCGATCTCCTGCAAGGCCAGAGCGCTTGCGCGCGACCCGCGCTCTCCGCCGAGACAGCTGGGCCGCGGATCGCCGCCGCGCAGTTTTTCGGCGACGCCGGCACCAGCGACTACGAAAAACGCTTCCTGGCGCTGCTCGCCCGCCATCAGCTTGGCGCCATGGACCGAGCCAACGGCACCGGCCTTTTCGGCCACGACCGCTATGAAATCCGCAACAGCAATTTCCAGGCGACCTACCGGACGCTGCAAAAACTGGCCGGGCCGGTCGCCGAAACGCATCTGCCGCCGGCCGACGCCAACAGCGGCGAGGGTCATTTTGACGGACGCTGGCGGGTGTCGCGACAGACGCTCTACATCGATGCAGCGGCGCGGCCTTCGGCGCCCAAGACCTTCGATTTCTCCGGCCTGCAAGCGCGCGGCGTCGAGATCGTGCTGCGCCAGGCCGGCAAGCAACCGGCCGACATCGAGGGCACATGCGACGGCACGCTGGCGATCCGTGCCGGCGGCGCTTCACGCACCATCGCCACCGGCACGGCATTTCGCTTTCGCCTGTCCGGCGAGGACGATACGGTCAGCCTGTTTCCAAGTGACGGCCTGAACCGCTGCGCGACAAGAATCCGCTCCAGCCTTGCTCCGGCCGGCGCGCCGCTCACCATCCGGCGCGAAGAGACCGCCGATCCGGCGCTTGCCGCTTTCGACAGTCGCTACGAGCGTTGCCCGACGCCCGACCCCACCGGCCTCGATCCTCTCAGCCGCGCCTTCTATGCCAGCCGCTGGCTGTCGCAGACCTGTGCCTTGCCGATCGGAAAGCCGCGCCTGCTGCGCAAATCGCGCGATGGCTTCAACGCCAAGGTCGAGGCGCTGATGGGAGCGCCGCTGTCCGACAGCGCCATCGACAAGGGCGACCCGGAGCTGCCGCTCGACTTCTCCAGGGCCCCAAAACTGAAGCTGATCTATCTATCATCCCTGGAGTTCAAGGCCGACTTCTCCGGCCGCATCATCGAACGGCTGATCCGTCATCATGCAGCCCTCGGCACCAAGGTGCGCATCCTGGTCACCGACGTGCTGGAGCGCGACAAGGACGACGCCATGCTGCATCGGCTGGCGGCCGAATTCCCCAATGTCGGGCTGCAGGAATATCGCTGGCGGGCGGACCGGGGCGCGCCGATCGACGAGCAGATTTCACAATTGCACAAGGTCCATCACGTCAAGATGCTGGCGACGCTTGCCGACGATCCACGGCGGTCGCGCGCCATCATCGGCGGCCGCAACATCCATGACGGCTTCCTGTTCCACCAGCCGATCGATCTGTCGCGCTATCCAGACCTTGAGCAATACGGCAAGACCGACGGGTTGTCGCTGAACTACTATTCGAACTGGAGCGACTTCGACATCGAGTTCGCCGATCCGGCCACGGTCGAGACCCTTGCCGCGCATCTTTCGACAGTGTGGCTGCGCGACGCCGACACCAATCTGGCGCGCCCCTTCTCCATTCCGGTCCGGTCCGACGGCGCCCGTCCTTCAGGCACGGCACGACACTTCATTTCGGTGCCTTACGAGGATGGCCATGCGCTGGAGGATTATTTCGTCGAGTTGGTCGACGCCGCCCAGCACCATATCCAGATCGTTAATCCCTACCTCAACCTGACGCCCAAGCTTGCCCAGGCTGTTGACCGGGCGCTCGCGCGCGGCGTCAGGATCGACATTGTCGGCCGCATCGATCTCAAGGGCGATATCGGCGGCAAGTTCCTCACCGCGCTCAACAAGCTGTTCGTCGAGAAATATGGCGACCGCATCAACATCCGCGAGTTCAAGGCGCCTGACGTGGTGCTGCATTCCAAGATCATGATGATCGACGAAAGGCTGGTCGCCATCTCGTCGGTCAATCTCAACAACCGCAGCTTCTTCCACGACAGTGAGAACGGCATGATGGTGCTCGATCCGGCCTTCTACACCAGGATGAAGCCGATCTATGACGACTATGTCGCCCACTCCAATCCGGTCGCCACCAATGTGACGATCCCGTGGGCGTATCGGCTGCTTTTCGACGAGGACTGGGTCCGGCAGGCGTTCTGACTCTCTAGCGCAGATAGCGCTCCTGCGCGAGGTCGCGGACGTCGATGTCAGGCACCCGGTTGGAGATGATGTCGGCCAGCACCTTGCCCGAGCCGCAAGCCATGGTCCAGCCGAGCGTGCCGTGGCCGGTGTTGAGATAGAGATTGGAAAGCTCGGTGCGGCCGATCAGCGGCGGGCCATCCGGCGTCATCGGCCGCAGCCCGCACCAGAACGTCGCGTCCCGCATCGCGCCGGCGCCAGGAAAGAGATCGCCGACCGAGTGTTCCAGCGTGCGCCGCCGCGATTCGTGCAGCCTGAGGTCGAAACCGGAAATCTCGGCCGTGCCGCCAACCCGGATGCGGTCGCCAAGCCGGGTGATCGCCACCTTGTAGGTCTCGTCCATCACCGTCGACACCGGTGCCGCGGCGGCGTCCTTGATCGGCACGGTGATCGAATAGCCCTTGACCGGATAAACCGGGATCGGCCGCTTCACCCGGCGCATGAAACCCGCCGAATAACTGCCCAGCGCCATCACATAGGCGTCGGCGGTCTTCCAGCCCTTGCTGGTGCTGAGATTGGCAATGCGGTTGCGGCTGCGGATGACGCGCCAGATCGTCACGTCGTACTCGAACTTGACGCCGCGCGCCACGCAAAGCTCGGCCAGCCTGTCGGTGAACATCTTGCAGTCGCCGGTCTCGTCGTGCGGCAGCCTGAGGCCGCCGACGAACTTTTCGCGCACCCCGGCAAGGCCAGGCTCAGCCGCGATGCAACCGTCCTGGTCGAGGATCTCGTAAGGCACGCCATACTTCTTCAGCACCTCGACATCGCCGCCGGTGCCGTCAAGCTGCTTTTGCGTCCGGAACAGCTGCAGCGTGCCCTGGGTCCGCTCGTCATAGGCGATGCCGGTCGCTTCGCGCAGCGCCTTGAGCGTATCGCGGCTGTATTCGGCCAGCGGCACCATGCGCGCCTTGTTGATCGCATAGCGCTCGGCCGTGCAGTTGCGCAGCATCTTGATGAGCCATGTCCACATATGCGGATCGAAGGCCGGCCGCACCACCAGCGGGCCATGCTTCATCAGCAGCCATTTGATCGCCTTCAGCGGAATGCCGGGCCCGGCCCAGGGCGAGGCGTAGCCGGGCGAAATTTCGCCGGCATTGGCGAAGCTGGTTTCCAGCGCCGGGCCTTTCTGGCGGTCGAGAACCGTCACCTCGTGGCCGGCCTCGGCGAGAAAGTACGCCGTGGTCACTCCGATGACGCCGCCGCCCAGCACCATGATCTTCATCGTTTACTCCTTGCCGCGTCGCACGCCCTTGAGGACGCCTGGACGCGGCGCATTCCGATTTGCGCATGATCCCCGGCGAAAATCGATGCCGATTTTCGAGATCATGCAGTGTTGCCTGTTCACGCCGCCGCAGGACCGGGGTCGTCATCCCCTGTCTGCCGCATTCCGGCCCTTTCGCCAAGGGGCCGCCAATCGGCTGCGGCGCTGTAGACGAGGGTGAGCCCATGCGGCCGTCGCGCCTCGGCCTGGGATTTCTCCCTGACGGCACGCCGCGCGGCCTCCGGCTGGTAGAGCACGGTCGCGATCAGGACCGACTCCCGCCTGCCGTCGGCCTGTTCGATCCATGCAGTCTGGCCCTCGGCCATGCCGAGCATGCAAAGCCCCCGCCTTGTCATGATCGACAGGCTGGAGCCGACCGGGCCGCGCACCTCGTTCTGCACCAGGGTCCGGGTCTGGGCGGGGCCGGCATCGACACGGAATACCAGCCTGCTGTTCAGCGTCACGATATCGGATCCGACCGAATCGATCGCGACGACCTCGGCCTTGGAAAGCTTGTCTTCAAGCATTGGAACAATCGGATCCGCGAAAGCCCGCCGACGCTCCAACATGATTTCGAGGACGGCGAAGTCCTTTGTCGTCAGCTGGAAATTCGCGCCTGTCATCACCGTCTCCATGATCAGGCCCCCTCCCGCCCGCAGGCCGGCGTATCGACCACTTCGATGGTCGCCGACAGTTCCCGGCCGCCACGGCTGCTCCAGCACACCGTCTGCCCAGCGGTCGCGCCGATGAGCGCCGTCCCCATCGGCGTCAGCACCGAGATCCTGTTTTCACTGATGTCTGCTTCGCCGGGATAGACCAGCGTGACGCGCTGGATGTTGCCGCCATCGTTGCGGATTGTCACCGCCGAGCCCATCCGCACGACATTGGCCGGCATGGAAGCCGCTGCCGTGACAACGGCACGGTCCATCTCCGAAAGCAATTCTTCGGCCGTCTCGGGCACGCGGTCGAGCGACGCCCGCGCCAGGCCCGTCAGCCTGAGATGGTCGGCATCGGTGACCAGAAGCCGACTCGGTGGACGCAATCCTGTTGCATGTTGCATGGCAAACCTCATGACTTGGCGCATCGAACAGACGCGCGCCTGCCGCCGCGCAAACGGTGGCTTGATGAAAAACCGGCAGCCGCGAAGCTGTCTGGCTCGGGAATGATAATGTCAGGTAGAAATGCCCCGGTTCGGACGGACGCCAAAAGGCGACCGCGCCGGGGCTACGATCCCGCGATCGGGCAGACCCTGAACAAGGTTCTGATATAAGCTGGGTTGCTCATGCATGGAGCCTTGCCGACAGGCGTCCGCTTGTCAAGCGCGGCCAAACCGCTCAACCGCCGACATAGCGCCGATGGAAGCGCGGACCGAGGCTGGTCAGGATCTCGTAGCCGATGGTGCCGGCATGGCCGGCGGCGTCATCGACGCTTTGCGAGGGACCGAGCAGTTCGACCAGATCACCCTCGCGCAGCCTGCCGGCCGGCAGGGCGGAAATGTCGAGAATGATCGAATCCATCGACACCCGCCCGACGAAAGGTAGCCGCACGCCCTCGAACCAGGCGGCGGACGCGGCGCGGCGTTGCCAGCCATCAGCGTAGCCGAACGAAATCGTCGCCAGCCTGAGCGGGCCTTGCGCATGATAGCTGTGGCCATAGCCGACGCCGGCGCCTTTTTCGACGCTTCGCGTCTGTGCCACCTTTGCCTGCAACCGCACCACCGGCAGCATCGGATTGGACTTTGGCGGCGTCGGATTGATGCCGTAGAGGGCGGCACCGGGGCGGGCGAGATCGTAGTGAAAGGACGGCCCAAGAAAGATGCCGGAGGAATTGGTCAGCGAGGCCGGCGCCTTCGGCAACATTGCGCGCAGCCGCTCGAACACCGACCGCTGCTTCTCATTGGCCGGATGCTCCGGCTCGTCGGCGCAGGCCAGATGGCTCATCACGTAACGGATGTCGATGCCGTCGAAAGCCTGCGGATCGGCGGCGATGCGATCCACATCCCGAGGCGCCATGCCGAGCCGCGACATGCCGCTGTCGACCTGGACCGCGGCCGGCAGTTTTCGGCCGGCGCGGCGGGCCGCAGAACGCCAGGCTGCCAGTTGCTCGGGGCTGTTGATAACAGCGCAAAGGTTTGCTGCCACGGCGTCCGTCTCGGCACCGGGCGGAATGCCGTTCAACACGAAAATGGCAGGGCCGGCCCCAAGCGAGCGGCGCAGGGCGACGCCTTCGCCCAGAAGCGCAACGAAGAAGATATCGCAGCCTTCGCGCAGCAGTGCCGCCCCGACCTGGCCGGCGCCAAGGCCGTAGCCGTCCGCCTTGAGCACACCAGCGCAGGCAACATCGCCCAACCGCGCCTTCAGCCGCCGGTAGTTTTCACGGATTGCACCGAGGTCGATGGTGAGGATGGCCCCAGCCGCCACTTCGCTTGTGGCGGTGACCTCTTCTGGCGGCGATTTTTGGAGGGCGTCGTTCATGGCGACCGTTCTTGTGGTGGATGGGTTAGTCAGTAGTCAGTAGTCAGTAGTCAGTAGTCAGTAGAATTTGGCGCGGACCGCAACAGAACATTCAACCCTACTCCCCTACTCCCCTACTCCCCTACTATCGCACCAGATGCCGGAACGCCGCCACCACATCCTCATAGACATGGCGCTTGAACGGCACGATCAGGTCGGGAAGGTCCTGCATCGGCCGCCATGCCCATTTGTCGAACTCGGCGGTGTGGCCGCCCGGCGGCGGATTGATCTGGATCTCGCTGACATCGCCGTGGAAACGAAAGGCGAACCATTTCTGCGTCTGGCCGCGATACCGGCCCTTGAAGGCGATGCCGACGAGATGCTCCGGCAAATCATAGTTGATCCAGTCCGGCGCCTCGGCCAGTAGCGAGACGCCGCGCATGCCGGTCTCCTCATAGAGCTCGCGCTCGGCCGCCTGCAGGGGCTCCTCGCCCTCGTCGATGCCGCCTTGTGGCATCTGCCAGAGCTGCGTCGTGCCGGCAAATTCGCTGTCCGGTTCGGCAATGCGGTGCCCGACCCAGACCAGGCCCTCGGCATTGAGGATCATCAGCCCGACGCAGGGTCGGTAAGGCAGCGTTTCGCGGTCGATTTTGTTCGTCTTTGGCATCAGTCACTCTTTCCAGCCGTCTTCCGAGGGCTAGCCTTTTTGCGGATCGATAGCCACCGCTGAAATCGGCACGATCTCGATGCCGCGCTTCTTGGCCTCGACCACCCAGGATGACACGGTATCGACCGTCAGGTCGAAGGCCGAACCGATGCCGACGGCAGTGCCTTTGGCCCGCGCGGTCGCCTCCAGGCTGTCGAGCTTCTTCAGGATTTCGCCGCGATCCTGCACGGCATCGATCGCCATGTCGCCGGCGACGAAGGGCACGCCGTCTTTCAGCGCCAGATCCGGCGCCAGACTGCGCGCCGACGAGCCGTCATCGATATAGGCGAGGCCGCGTTTGCCGAGCTCGGCGATGAACGGCTCCATCGCCGCCGCGTCAGCGGAAAAGCGGGCGCCCATATAGTTCATGACGCCGGTATAGTTGGTCGTCCGCGACAGCGCCCAGTGCAGGCTCTTCAGGTTCTCGTCCGCGCTCGCCGCCACCGTCAGCGTGTTGCGTCCCGGATTGACCTTGGGATAATCGAACGGTTCGAGCGGCACCTGCATGACGATCTCGTGGCCGCTCTGCCTGGCTGCCTGCATCCAGCGGCCGATGCTGTTGCCTTGCGGTGCGAAGGCCAGCGTCACTTCCGCCGGCAGCTTGGCGATGGCCGCCTGGGTGCCGGTCTGCGAAACCGAAAGCCCGCCGATGACGATCGCCACCCGTGCGCCGCGCCCGCCCGACCAGGGCCGCGCATAGACGTCGAACGGCCGCCTGCCATCGGCGGCGCGCACCGGCAACGGCCCGGTCTCGCTGGCCTCGATCAGCGCCTTGTCTGGAATATGCGCGACCTTCAGGTTCTGGCCGACGGTCGACGGGTCGCGAATGACGATCGCTGCCTTGGGCGGCCCATCGCCCTCCTCCGTCTGCACATGGATGATCTGCGGCCCACCTGATTTGACCGGCGCCTCCGGCTTCGGTGCCGCCGGGGCCAATGCAGGCGGCGCGGCGGCAGGTTCGGCCGCCGCGGTCACTTTCGGCGTTGAAACGGCAACCTCTTGCGGCTTACGAAACGGCTTTTCCCTGAGCGCGATCGCGCCGGAGATGCCTGCCACCACCAGCACGGCCACTGTCGCCATGATCGCACCGCCGCTGAGCTTGCCGGCGGCGCGCGGCGGCCGGACTGCCTGTCCGAGCGGGCGTTCGATGTCCTTGCCGATATCAGTCAAGCGTAATCCCCGGGCGCATGGCTCCGAAGGCGAAGCCACTTCGAAACGGCATGCGCGAATTCATCAATCCCGGCGCACCCCCGCGCCATGCCTTGGGAGCTTTGCCTCGCCCCCGAATCAAACTGCCGGAACCTTTCGGTCCCGGCAGCATCGCATTGCTTCCATCATGCTCAAACAGAAAGATGGAGCGGCGCGTGCGCCGCTCCAGATGCTTACTGGTTGAGAACCGCCTTTTGCGGATTGGGCGGGAAGGACGGATCGGTCTTCTGGCCGCGCAGCAGCTGCTCGGCATAGATGAGCTGTAGATCGTCCTTCGGATCCGGTGGCACATAGGCCGCAGAGCCCGAACCCGTCGTGCTCTCGTCGGCGCCCTTGATATGGCCCTTGAGATCGGATTCGCCACGCGTCAGATCCCTGCCCTGCAGTTCCGGCGGCAGTGGCTGTTCGACCTTGATGTCGGGCGTGATGCCCTTGCCCTGGATCGACTTGCCGGACGGCGTATAATAGAGCGCCGTCGTCAGCCTGAGCGCACCATTCTCGCCGAGCGGGATGATGGTCTGCACCGAACCCTTGCCGAAGGACTGCGTGCCGACCACCGTGACGCGGCGCAGGTCCTGCAGCGCGCCGGCGACGATTTCCGAGGCACTGGCCGAACCGCCATTGACCAGGACGATCATCGGCTTGCCGTTGATGTCGTCGACCTGCTTGGGCTTGGCGTCGAAGCGGGTGACGTCCTTGGGGTCGCGGCCGCGCGTCGAGACGATCTCCCCGCGGTTGAGGAAGGCATCGGACACGCTCACCGCCTGGTCGAGCAGGCCACCCGGATTGAGGCGGAGATCCAGAACGTAGCCCTTCAGCTTGTCGTCGGGAATCTGCTTCTTGATGGTGTCGATGGCGTTCTCGAGGTCGTCGTAGGTCTTTTCGGTGAAGGAGGTGATCTTCATGTAGCCGATGTCGTTCTCGACCCGGAACTTGACCGCCTTGACCTTGATGATGTCGCGCACGACCGTCAGTTCGATCGGCTTGTCGGCGCCCTGGCGCAGGATGGTCAGCTTGATCGGCGTGTTGACCAGGCCGCGCATCTTGTCGACCGCATCGTTGAGGGTCAGGCCGCGAACCTCTTCGCCGTCGATCTTGGCGATGTAGTCGCCGGCCAGCACGCCTGCCTTGGCGGCCGGCGTGTCGTCGATCGGCGTGATCACCTTGACCAGATCGTTCTCCATGGTGACTTCGATGCCGAGGCCGCCGAACTCGCCCTTGGTCTGGACGCGCATATCCTGCGCCTGCTCGGCATTCATGTAGGAGGAGTGCGGGTCAAGCGAAGCCAGCATGCCGTTGATGGCATTCTCGACCAGCGACTTGTCGTCGGGCGGCGTCACATACTGTGCCCGCACGCGCTCGAAGATATCGCCGAAGATCGCCAGTTGCTTGTAGGTCTCCGACCCTGCAGCGTTCGCCGCCGAGCCGGGTGCGCCATAGACCAGGCTCATGGCGGACGCGCCCATCAGCGCACCGGCAAACAGAAGCGACAGTTTCCGCATTATTCACGTCCTTCCAGAAAAACGGTCCGCCCACCATGGGGCCGGATCGACGGGTTTTCCATCCTTGCGGAACTCGACATAGAGTTCCGGCGTGGCATTTCCATTCTTCGAAACCGAGGTGCTCGCCACCCGGGCCTCTCCCATCGCACCGATCGGCTCTCCTGCAAGCACTGATTGACCGGTCGCGACGCTGATTCTGCTCATCCCCGCCAAAACGACATGATAGCCGTCGCCTGCGTTCAGGATCAAGAGTTGACCATAAGAGCGAAACGGCCCCGCATAAAGCACATTTCCATCCGCCGGCGCGGTAACGATGGCTCCCGATTGTGTCGCAACCATGTCGCCTAGCATCACCGCGCCGTTACCGTCGTCGGCGCCGAATCGCCGCTTGATGCGGCCGGTCACCGGCAGTGCGATCTGTCCCTGCAGCGCCGAAAAGGGCACCGCGGCTGCAAGTTGGTTGCTTTCCGGAACGGGCAGCGACGCCAGTTCCGCCGGCGCGGATGTCTTGTCGCCATCCGCCGTCTTCTGCTCAGCGGCCTTGGCAGCATCGGCAGCCTTGCGGCTCTTGTCGGCCTGCGCTTCGAGCGAGGCGATCAACTCTTTCAGGCTGCCGGCCTTGGCCGCCAGCGCTTCGGATCGCTGCTTTTCCGCGGCCATTTGCGTTTGCGTGTCGGCTTCGAGCTTCTGCTTGGCCTCCAGCAGCATGCCGAGCCGCTTCTTTTCCGCCGTCTGGTCGCCGACCGCCGCCGTCAGCCGCGCCCGTTCGGCCTCGATCGACGCCGTAATCCTGGTCTGTTCCTTGAGATCGGCAAGCAGGCTATCGGTCTGCTGGCGCAGTTCCGGCACAACCGCGCCGAGCAGGATGGCGCTGCGCACCGACGACAGCGCGTCCTCGGGCTTGACCAGGATCGCCGGCGGCGGGTTGAGGCCCATGCGCTGCAGCGCGCCCAGCACTTCGGCCAGAACGTCGCGCCGCGTCATCAGCGAGGCGCGGATCTTCTGTTCCTGGCCCTTCAACCCTTCCAGCCTGGCGCCGATGTCCTCGATGTCCTGGCCGAGCTTCTGCTCGGTCATCGCCGACTGGATCAATGCGGCGGTGATCGAGGCGTGATCCTTCTTGATCGTCGCGATGTCGGCGGAGAGCTTGGCCAATCGCTCGGACGACAGCGTGATCTCCTTCGAGACCCGTTCATATTCGGCCCGGCTCTGGTCCGGATCGGGAGCCAGGTCGAGCGTGTTTTCCGCCCGCCCCGCATGCAGCGACAGCACAAGCACCGCCGCCGCGATGCCGCAGCGCGCGCGCCATGAGCCCGTTCTTGATTTTCTGTCTTCAGACATTGAAGCCCGACTCTATGCGTGGCTTCGTTAACGAACAATCAACCATGTTCGAAACCGCCCACTCGATGCAATGTTACGTTGGCATTGGGGCGGAAATCCGGGTGTGTCGCACCAATTCACCGGCTTACGAGCGATGGTAGGGATGTCCCGAAAGGATAGTGGCCACACGATAAAGCTGCTCTCCCAGCATCACGCGCACCAGTTGATGCGGCCATGTCAGCAATCCGAACGACATCACCAGTTCGGCCTGGTCGCGCAGCGACTGATCGTGGCCGTCGGCGCCGCCGATGGCGATGATCAGCGCCTTGCGGCCACCGTCACGCAACAGGCCGAGGCGCCCGGCGAAATCTTCCGAGGAAAAGCTTTTGCCGCGTTCGTCGAGCAGGATCAGCGCGGTGCCGGGCTGCAACTGCGTCTGCAGTTTCTGGCCTTCCTCACGCCGGCGCTCGTTGGCAGTCTGGCCGCGCCCCTCGGCTATTTCGGCAATGCCGCCAAATTCAAGCCCCACCGCCGGGCCGCTCTTGGCGAAGCGCTCGAAATAGCGGTCGGCCAGCAGCTTCTCGGGGCCGGCTTTCATCCGGCCCACGGCATGAACTGATATCTTCATCCTTGCCTTGTAAGCCGCGCGAACGACTTAGTGGAGCGTTTCTTCCTCGAGGTCCGGCGCCTGCCACATCTTTTCGAGATTGTAGAATTCGCGGACTTCGGGGCGGAAGACATGGACGATGATGTCGCCAGAATCGATCAGGACCCAGTCGGCGCCGGACAGCCCCTCGACGCGCGCGGTGCCGAGACCGGCATCCTTGATCGCTTTGAGAAGATGATCGGCGACCGCCGCGACATGACGGTGCGATCGGCCCGAAGCGACGACCATATAGTCGCCGAGGCTCGATTTCCCCTGGATGTCGATGGAGACAATGTTTTCGGCCTTGGAGTCTTCCAGACTGGCAAGGACTGTCTTGATGGCGCGGGACACGGCGTCGTCTACGCTGATCCTGGCCGGCGAAGGCATGATATCGGCCTTCTTCCGCAGTGCTGTTCTCAGTGTATTTCCTTTCGCAGCAAGAACAACCAAATCACCCCTTGAAGCAGGTGACACCACTTAGATAGGCAGAGTTCCCTGACAGTTTCAAGACGGGACCCTGCCTCGCACGAACGTATTGTCGCTCCTGTGGTTCCACCGCACACCGGAAAAGATCGGAACCCTCGCCGTCGGCATGGGTTATCGGCTCACCGATCAACCGGATTTCCCCCATGCCGATCGACCCGCAAAACGCCTTCCTCAGCGTCCAGGCTGGCCTCGCCCAACTAAGCACGCTGATTGTTTCCTACTCCTTCTCGGCCATCGGTGCCGTTATCCTCTTGATCGTCGGTTATATCGTCGCCGGCCTTGCCGAACGTTCGATCTTCGCCGGTCTCGGCCATATCCATGGTTTCGACGCGACGTTGCGGCATTTCTTCTCCAAGATCGTCCGCTATGCCATCCTGATCCTCGTCACCATCATGGTGCTCGGCCAGTTCGGCGTGCAGACGGCCTCGATCATTGCCGCGATCGGTGCCATTGGCCTCGCCATCGGCCTGGCGTTGCAAGGCACGCTGCAGAACATCGCGGCCGGCATCATGCTTCTGGCACTGCGGCCGTTTCGCATCGGCGAGTCCGTCGAGGTCGGTTCGATTGCCGGTACGATCGAGGAGATCGGCCTGTTCGCAACCAAGCTCAGGACGGCCGACGGGGTCTACATATTGGCGCCCAACTCGACGCTGTGGAACCAGCCGGTGCGCAACTTTTCGCGCAATGGCGTGCGCCGTAGCGACATCACACTCAGCATCGGCTCCTGGAACGACATCGACAGGGCCCAAAAGACCTTGCTTGCCATTGCCGCCGCCGAACGGCGGGTCAAGCGTGAGCCGGCACCGATCGCTTTCGTCGCGACATTGGGCGACAGCACTGTTTCGATTGCCTTGCGCTACTGGACATCGTCGGCCGACTTCTTCGCCACCCAGACCGATCTCACCAAGCGCGCCAAACAGGAATTCGATAGCGAAGGCATATCGATCCCGCTGCCGCCACCGGAAGCCCCGTCGCCGGAAGCCCGTCGACAATAGTCGGGTGGCTCAGTGCCGGCCCTCATCGTCCGGTGCGAAGGCGAGTTCGACCGGCAACGGCGCCTGCGCCGTCATCGGTGCGAAACTGCCGGTTTCGCCGACCGGGACCGCACGCGTCGTGAACACACGCAAAAGCACGAACAGGCAGAAGGCTGCGGCGATGAGAACAGCCACATAGATGAAAGCCTGCGTTCCGAAGACGGCCGACAGCGCCGTCACGATGCCGGGCACGACGAAGCCCGACAGCGACCAGGCAAACAAAAGCGAACTGGACAGCGCCACCATGTCGTCCTTGCCGGCGCGGTCGGCGGCGTGCGCACTGGCCAGCGAATAGATCGATTCCGAAGCGCCGTCCCACACGATATAGATCACAACCAACGCGGCCAGCGCGCCGCCATCGAACCCGAGTGCAAACAGGCCGGCGACCATGGCGAGCGCGGATGCGGCGATCAGCACATAGCGGCGGTCGGTTCGGTCGGAAATCCAGCCAAGCGGGATCTGCAGGATCAGCGTGCCGAGAGGCATCGCCGAAAGCAGCAGCGCCACGTCGGCCTGGCTGTAGCCCTTGGCCGTGGCGTGGATCGGTGCGAAGCCAGCAATCGACATCGACAGGCCGCCGACGGCAAGCATGCCGGCGACGCCGACCGGTGAAACCCGCCAGGCACGGCGCAGCGCCACCGAGGCCGCCTGCGGCGCCGGCGGCTGGGCAAGTTTGGTCATCCCGACAGGGAGGATCGACAGCGCGGTGAAGACGATGCCGATCAGCGGCGCATCCGCTGTCCTGATATCGACCAGCGCTAGCGTCGCGTAGCCGACGCCGAGCCCGGCGACATAGGCAACGTAGAAGAAAGCCATCACCCGGCCGCGGATGGCGTTGGCAACCGCATCGTTCAGCCAGCTCTGCGCGACGATGAACAGGCCGCATATGGCAAAGCCGTAGAGCGCGCGGGCGGCTATCCACAGCAGCGGAAGGACCCCGGCGCCGACAGCGGCGTTGGCCAGCGCGATCAGCGCCGACAGCACCATGAAGGCGCGGGCATGGCCGACCCTTCGCACCAGCGGTCCGGTCAAGATGCAGCCGGCGAGCCCGCCGGCCGAAAGCCCGGTGATGATCAGCCCGGCCCAGGTCGGATCGAAACCCTCGGCGCCAAGCCGGACCGGGATGTAGGCAAACATCAGCCCGTTGCCGACGGCAATCAGCGCCATCGACACGATGACGCTGGCAATCGCGATCAGCGGCGTGGGCTCGGCGCCCTGCTCGGCTTCGCTGCGGTTTTTCCTGGGAATCGACATGCCTGCTCAGGATTGCCCATGAAACGGGCAAAGGAAGCGATAAAAGCGACATGGCCGGGCGGCCGGGCTCACCCCTTCGCCAGCTTGCGGATCGCGCTCGATGACAGCGACGAGCGCGGGCCGTGAATGAAGGTCCAGGCCGGCGCCTTCATGCGGGCAAGCCGCGGCGCATCGCCCTCGTCGATGCGGGCATAGTCGAAGGTCTTGGCGACGACCGAGGACAGGAACGACAGCGTCGCGCCCGGGCGGTCGATGACGGCGATCGGGAAGGTCATGACGATCTCGCGCCAGCGCTGCCAGCGATGGAAATCGCGCAGACTGTCGGCACCCATGATCCAGACGAAATCGACACCAGGGTTGCGCGCCTTGACCAGCGCCAGCGTATCGGCGGTGTAGCGGACGTGATGGGCGGCTTCGAAAGCGGTGACCTTGATCTTCGGGTTCTTGGCGATCTGTTCCGACAGCTGCAGCCGTTCGCCCAGCGGCGCCAACTCCCTGGTGTTCTTCAGCGGATTGCCCGGCGTCACCATCCACCACAACTGGTCGAGCGCCAGGCGTCTGAGCGCGATCTCGGCGACCAGCGCATGGCCGGCATGCGGCGGATTGAACGAGCCGCCGAACAGGCCGACGGCGAGGCCTTTCTCGGCGTGCGGCATTTTGAGATAGTGGGAGGGGATAGCCTCCTTACCCTCCCCCTTGTGGGGAGGGTCGATCCGCGAAGCGGAGCGGGGTGGGGGTATCGTGGAATTCAGCGTCGTCCCCCCACCCGGCTCGCTATGCTCGCCACCCTCCCCACAAGGGGAAGGGTAAGACCAGCGCTCAAGGTCTCACCTGTCCCGACCCGCGCACACGGTATTTGAACGACGTCAGCTGTTCGACGCCCACCGGTCCGCGCGCATGCATCTTGCCGGTGGCGATGCCGATCTCGGCGCCCATGCCGAATTCGCCGCCGTCGGCGAACTGCGTCGATGCGTTGTGCAGCAGGATCGCCGAATCGATCTCGTTGAAAAACCGCTCGACGGCTTGCGCATCCTCGGCGACGATCGCCTCGGTGTGATGCGAGGAAAACGTCTCGATATGCTCGATCGCACCACCGATACCGTCGACCAGTTTTACCGCGATGATGGCATCGAGATATTCTGTCACCCAATCGGCATCGGTCGCCGGCTTGGCGTCGAAAAACACTTTCAGCACCTCGGCATCGGCATGGATTTCGCAGCCGGCGGCGCGAAGTGCGTCGAGGATCGGCACCAGATGCGTGGAGGCAACCGCCCGGTCGACCAGCAGCGTCTCGGCGGCACCGCAGACGCCGGTGCGTCGCATCTTGGCGTTGACGGCGATCCGCACAGCCATATCGAGCTTGGCGGAACGGTCGATGTAGAGATGGCAGATGCCTTCGAGATGCGCGAAGACCGGGACCCGCGCCTCGGCCTGCACCCGTCCGACCAGGCTTTTGCCGCCGCGCGGGATAATGACGTCGAGGTTGCCGCCCAACCCCTTCAGCATTTCGCCGACGGCGGCGCGGTCGGTGGTCGGCACCAGCTGGATGGCATCCTCCGGCAGGCCCGCTTGCTTCAGCCCTTCGACCAGGCAGGCGTGGATGGCGGCGGAAGAATTGAGCGAATCCGAACCGCCGCGCAGGATCACCGGATTGCCGGCTTTGAGGCACAGCGCGCCGGCATCGGCGGTGACGTTCGGGCGGCTCTCATAGATGACGCCGACGACGCCGAGCGGCGTGCGCACGCGCTCGATATGCAGACCGTTCGGCCGGTCCCACTGCGCGATCACGTCGCCAACCGGATCCCGCAGCGCGGCGATTTCGCGGATGCCGTCGGCCATGGCGCGGATGCGCGCCGGATCGAGCTTCAGCCGGTCCATGAAGGAGGTGGAAAGCCCGGATTCATGACCATTCGAAACATCGATGGCGTTGGCGTCGAGAATGTCCTGCTCACGGGCCACGATCGCCTCGGCCATGGCCAGCAGTGCGGCGTTCTTGGCGGCGGTCGTGGCAATGGCCAGCGGCCGGGCGGCAGCCCGGGCGCGCCGGCCGATATCGGCCATCAGCGCGACAGTGTCATCCCCGGATTTTTCATGCAGTTTCAGCATGGCTCATCCTCCGCTTACATCGCCACCGACCGTGACTTGGTCACCGGCCCCTGTTTGGTCGCCAGCCCGTACTTGGTCACCCGAATGGCTCACCACAAGGTCATCGCGGTGGATCATCGCCGAACGCGCCTCGTAGCCGAGCACGGTTTCGATCTCGGCCGTCTTCAGGCCCGCGATCCTTACGGCATCGGCGGCATCATAGGCAACCAGCCCGCGCGCGATCTCGCGGCCCTCGGGCGACAGGATCGCCACCGTGTCGCCGCGCGAGAAATTGCCGCTGACCAGCTTGACGCCGGCCGGCAGCAACGATTTGCCCGACAGCAGCGCGCCGATGGCGCCGGCATCGACCGTAAGCCGGCCGGCCGGCTCGAGCTGGCCGGCGATCCAGGTTTTGTAGCCCTTGACCGGGTTGCTGCTCGGCCGAAAGAAAGTAGCGCGCTCGCCGCGTTCGATCGCCATCAGCGGCGACAGCCGAGTGCCCGACGTGATGATCATCGCAGTGCCGGCGGCGGTGGCGATCTTGCCGGCATCGAGCTTCGTGCGCATGCCGCCGCGCGACAGCTCGGAAGCGGCCGCACCCGCCATCGCCTCGATATCAGGCGTGATGCGGTCGACCACCGGAATGAATTTGGCGTTGGGGTCGCGCGCCGGCGGCGCGGTGTAGAGCCCGTCGATGTCGGAAAGCAGCACCAAAAGATCGGCGCCCATCATGGTGGCGACGCGGGCCGCCAGCCGGTCATTGTCGCCGTAGCGGATTTCGGAAGTCGCCACCGTGTCGTTCTCGTTGATGACCGGCACTGCCTTCATCTTCAAGAGTGTCGAGATCGTCGCCCGCGCGTTGAGATAGCGGCGGCGCTCCTCGGTGTCGCCGAGCGTCAGCAGGATCTGGCCCGATTTCAGGCTGCCCTTGCCGAGCGCGTCCGACCAGGCGCCGGCCAGCGCGATCTGTCCCACGGCTGCCGCCGCCTGGCTCTCCTCCAGTTTCAGGGCTCGCTTGCCGAGGCCAAGGATGGTGCGGCCAAGCGCGATAGCGCCGGACGAGACGACGAGGATTTCAGCGCCGCCCTGGGCCAGCCCGGCAATGTCGTCGGCGAGCGAAGCCAGCCAGTCGCGCTTCAGGCCCGTCGCGCGGTCGACGAGCAGCGCCGAGCCGATCTTGACGGTGATGCGCCGATATTTTCTCAGCGACTGCATGACCCTATTTGTCCCAGCGCGTCTCGACCGGCGCCGCGATCTGCGCGCGCGCCTCAGCAATCACCGCCATCAGCGCCCGCTGCACCGCCTCGACGCCCTCGCCGGTGACCGCCGACAACAGCATCGGCGCGCGGCCGGCAGCGCGTTTCAGCGAGGCGACCTTCTTCTTGCGCGCATCGGCGTCGAGCGTATCGACCTGGGAAAGCGCCAGGATCTCGACCTTGTCGGTGAGGCCATGGCCATAGGCGTCGAGCTCGGCTCGCACGGTCTTGTAGGCCTTGCCCGGATTTTCCTCCTGCGCCGAAACCAGATGCAGCAGCACACGCGTGCGCTCGACGTGGCCAAGGAAGCGATCGCCGATGCCGACGCCCTCATGCGCGCCTTCGATGAGGCCCGGAATGTCGGCGATGACGAATTCGCGCGCGTCGATGCGGGCAACGCCGAGGCCGGGATGCAGCGTCGTGAACGGATAGTCGGCGATCTTCGGCTTGGCTGCGGTGACCGCCGCCAGGAATGTCGACTTGCCGGCATTGGGCAGCCCGACCAGCCCGGCATCGGCGATCAGCTTCAGCCGCAGCCAGATGTTGAGCTCTTGCCCCGGCAGGCCGGGATTGGCGCGGCGCGGCGCCTGGTTCGTCGAGGTCTTGAAATGCTGGTTGCCGAAACCGCCATTGCCGCCCTTGGCCAGCAGAAAGCGCTGTCCGACCACGGTCAGGTCGCAGATCAGCGTCTCGTTGTCTTCTTCGAACACCTGCGTTCCGGCCGGCACTTTCAGCGTGACGTCGGCGCCCTTGGCTCCGGTCATGTTGCGGCCCATGCCGTGGACGCCGGTCTTGGCCTTGAAATGCTGCTGATAGCGGTAGTCGATCAGCGTGTTCAGCCCGTCGACCGCCTCCAGCCAGACATCGCCGCCGCGGCCGCCGTCGCCGCCATCCGGCCCGCCGAACTCGATGAATTTTTCGCGCCGGAACGACACCGAACCGGCGCCGCCGTCACCGGAGCGGATGTATACCTTGGCTTGATCGAGAAATTTCATGAGATTGTACAGTTTCTACTAGTGGCTTTGCGGCATTGCTCTAAACCTTGGCCCTTGCTCTAAACCAAGGCGCGGCGAAGGGCGAGGCCGTTTTGTGACAATGGCTATGTGGGGTTGGCCGGAGAGACGTCGGAATGAAGCTTGTAACCTACAACATCCAGTACGGCATCGGCCTCGACGGGCAGTACGATGTCGGGCGCATCGCCGATGCCGTGCGCGGCGCCGACGTGATCGCTTTGCAGGAGGTGACCCGCAACAATCCTCGGAATGGCGGCCGCGACATGGTCGCCGAGATCGGCGAGGCGCTGCCCGACTATTTCGCCGTCTATGGCAGCAATTTCGAGGCCAATATCGGTTCGCACATCGACAACGGCCGTGCCGTCACGAAAACCTTCCAGCTCGGCAACATGGTGCTGTCTAGAACGCCCATTCATCTGTCGCGCAACCTGCTTTTGCCGCGCAGCCGCAGCTTCGAGATGATGAACTTCCAGCGCGGCGCGCTGGAAGCGCTGATCGAGACGCCGCTTGGTTTCATCCGGTTCTATTCCATCCATCTCGATCACCGCAGCCCCCTCGAACGCGCCAGCCAGATCCAGTTCCTGCGCCAACGCATGCTGAACTATGCGCTCGAAGGCGGAGCACTGTCCGGCGTCGCCGAGATCGGCCTGCCGGAACTGCCGCATCCCGAAGCCTTTGTCGGCATGGGCGATTTCAACATGCTGGCCGGCTCACCCGAATATGTCGAACTCGCCGGCCGGCCGGACCATGAATTCGGCATGCCGCTGACCGCCGACTTCGCCGTCGATGCCGCCTTGCGGCTGAACGCCACCGGCGACGATCTCATCAGTTGGGTCGATCCCAAGCAACCCACCGATCCCAGCCGGCACAAGCGCATCGATTATATCTTCACCAGCGCTTCGCTTGCCAGATCCCTGCAGCGTCTGTGGGTCGACCGAAAGGCAGTCGGCTCGGACCATCTGCCGGTGTGGGTCGAACTGGGCTGATGGCCATTCATCTGGCGGCGTTTTCGCGTTCGACGATCGCCATCATAATCGTATCGCGGTATTCCCCGTCGACATGGACGGCATCGCTCTGCACGCCCTCCCTGACAAACCCGACCTTGTCGTAGAGAGAGATGGCGCGAGCATTGTCGGAATGCACGGAGAGTTCGATGCGGACGAAACCGGCCCTGCGCGCTTGCACCAAGGTTGCATTGATGAGCCGCAGTCCAAGCCCTCGCCCCCGATAGGGAGGAACAATCCCCATCCCGAGGGAGCCGCGATGGGCATGGATGAGCCGATCATGGCGTGAGATGTCGCACCAGCCGACGACCTCGCCACGAACAACGGCCACGAACCCCGGATCGCCTCTCCCGATACGGTCCATTGCGAAACTTCTGACTTGATCCAGCGGTGGCGCCTCAAGGAAGGACAAGTACTTTCGCTCACGCGCTACGACATCGAGCGCGCGATGAAAGCTTTCGATATCCCCAGGCGTCATCGGCGCGATCGCGGCCGTTTCAATATCGCTGCTGTCGACCATTGGCTTGACCGCCGTCATCCATCAGAAATGCACCCAGTTCCGCAGGCTGGTCCAGGTCTTGCGATCGAGCCGGTAGCGCTCGACGGGAACCTGGCCGGCGACAATCGAGTTCAGCATGCCCTGGCCAGCATACTGGAACCCGCATTTGTGGATGACGCGGCGCGAGGCCGGATTGATGACCCGCGTCGAGGCATGCAGGACCTGGATCGACGTCCTCTGGAAAGCGAGATCGACCAGCGCGTGCGCTGCTTCCGTCGCATAGCCCTTCTTCCAGTGCGGCTCGCCGATCCAGTAACCGAGCTCCAGCCCGCGATCGGTGGTGTTGAGGCCGGCGCAACCGACGAAGGTGTCGGTGCCGGCCAGCGTCAGGGCATAAGCAATGCCGGCCCGGCGCGATTTGGTCATGGCCAGGAAAGCGCGCGCCTCGGCCTCGCCATAGGGGTGCGGCATGCGTGCCAGCATTTCGGCGACATGGCGGTTGTCGGCAAGCTCGACCAGCTGCGCGATATCGCCCTCGTGGGGCGCCCGCATCACCAGCCGCTCGGTGACCAGCACCGGGCAGTCTATCGCGTAACTTTCGTCTTCTGAGTCTTCCGCTTCGGCAACCATTTGAAAGTCCTCCAGGCACAAGAAAAAGGGGAGATGGAAACCCATCTCCCCTGATCCTTTTCCTGGCTTTGCCAGACACCGGTTCCCGAGATGGGCGCCGGTGTTCTAGTGCGGAACCGGCTACTCCGCGGCTTTGGCAATCGGGTTGACCGATACGTAGGTTCGGCCGTTGGCTTTTTTGTTGAACGTCACGGCGCCAGTCTCGAGCGCAAAAAGCGTATGGTCCGTGCCCATGCCGACATTGACGCCGGGATGCCACGTGGTGCCGCGTTGACGAATGATGATGTTGCCCGGGATGACGGCTTCGCCGCCGAACTTCTTCACGCCCAGACGCTTGGAATGCGAGTCGCGACCGTTGCGCGACGAGCCGCCAGCTTTCTTGTGTGCCATCTAACTAACTCCGTTGCGCCGCAAGGCGCCTAAAAGGCCTTATGAACGCGTTCGCGTTCCGTTTCAAGTCCGATCCGGCGACCTGGTCGCCAGAAAATTACTTCGCCGCCAATTCCTTGGCCTGCTCGCGCCAGTCCTTGATCTGGTCGGCGCTGAAGGGCATGTGCTCGTCGATCTTGGCGACATCCTTGTCGGTCAGCTTGGCGAGCTGCGCGAAGGTGATGATGCCCTGCTCGTTGAGATCCTTGGCTGCGACCGGGCCGATGCCCTTGATCACGGTCAGATCGTCCGGCTCACCCTTGGGCGCCTTGAACAGCGGCGCTGCCGCGGTCTCGGCTGCCTTTGTCTCGGCTGCCTTGGCCTTGGGCTCCTTCTTCGGCGCGGCTTCCGCCTGCACCTCGGTGGCGGCCTCGGCCTTCACCTTCTTCGGCGCCTTGACCGCTGCCGTCTTCGTCGGCTTGGCGCCACCCAGCAGGATCTCGGAGATCCGCACGGTGGTCAAAAGCTGGCGATGGCCGATCTTGCGGCGCGAATTCTGCCGGCGGCGCTTCTTGAAGGCGATGACGGTGCGGTTCTTGCCCTGCTCGACGACTTCGGCGGTGACCACCGCGCCGTCGACGAACGGCGCGCCGAACGTGACATTCTCGCCTTCGCCATGTGCGAGGACGTGGCCGATCTCGACCATATCGCCGACAGCGGCTTCGAGTTTTTCGATCTTCAGGAGATCGTTGGCGGCAACGCGATACTGCTTGCCACCCGTTTTAATGACTGCGAACATTTTTTGCCTTTCGCTGTTCGGTCGGCCTTGATGAGCCGCCTCTGGCGGTTCAGCCGTCTTTTTGTCAGTCTGCGGGTTCAAAAAACAAGCGGCGCGGAAGAACCCTCCACGCCGATTGCGCGCTGTCCCTAACCGAAGGTTGAGTGCGAGTCAAGGCAAACAGCTGTTGTCGGGAACTGTTGTTGGCGGGCAGGCACTGGCCGTATCGGCAGATACCGCACCACGTTGCCGCAGTGGAGGCAAGCACGCGTGACTGCTCTCCGACCTGCCCAGGCCTCGCCGCAGCTGAACCGTCGCGAATCCGCTGCTTGTCCGGCAAGCCAAATAACTGACGGATTGGCCTTGTAACCTGCCCGTTCAGCCGTTATCTAGTGCGCCGCGCCGGCAACGGCCGACCATGACCGCGGAGAGGTGGCAGAGTGGTCGAATGCACCGCACTCGAAATGCGGCATGGGTGCAAGCCCATCGGGGGTTCGAATCCCTCCCTCTCCGCCATCGATTTCCCATAACAGCCTGATTCGCCACGATTTTTCCGAATATCGGCTCTCTTTTGGTGCATTTCTTGGTGCAAAGAGCTTCCGCACAAGCCCCTATGGATCGACATCATAAGAACCTCGATCTTATCGTCTCAGCGCCGCCACGATGCAGGAGGAGATAGAGAACATGTTCGGCTGCCTCCACCGCTTCGAGGAGAAACCAAGAAGCAGGTGAACGAAGTCTGCCGTGGTGATGCCAGGATGAAGATCAAGATTGATGCTGCGGGAAAGATTTAAGAGCCCCGCTTTGACAATCGTGACCGGCTTCCTTCGTCCTTCAATTCACTCCGCGTCAGGATTGTCGACAAGGCAGCCTGCACCATGGCATCCTTGGTAGTTGCCATGCACATCAAAGTTTGGCTCTCCCTGCCTGTCAAATTGCGGTCGGGTATCGATTGCCTGGTCAGGATTGTCGACCTTGCATCCCATGCCATGACAACCATTGTAGCTGCTATCGGGGCGGTAGTTACTCGTCGTGTGCCGTCGATTGTGATGATCGTCCGCCATCCCCTCGATCAGAGCGCCGAGAATAGCTCCGCCAACCACTGCGCCGACGTCATGACCGCGATGGTCATACATGCGGGCATTGGGATCAAAGCTGTCGCCACGTCCATGGTGGTAGCCGCCGACATCGGCGAAAATTCCGGAGCAGCCTTGCGCGACCCAAATATATTTGCTGCGTGGATTGTAGCCCCAGGTCCGGTTCAAAATACAAGGACTTCCAGAAGTCTGATGAATGAGTTGCGGCTTGCTCAGCGGGCCCGCCCAGCATTCGCCATACTGATAGTGCCTCGATTGGCATTCGACAGTCGATTGTGCGCGGGCATCAGAGATCATCCACGATGAGCCGAGCGCGAGCAAAGCAATGAACATGTAACGTAGCATGTGAACCCCTCCGGAGTGGTCAACGACCGGTTGCGTCGGTGTCATCGAAATGGAATTTCTTCCGCCAGGTGTCAGTCGTTGATCGCGGTGATCTTGATGGTGTTGCCGTCTCCGACGCCGGAGAACCAGACCTCGCCATCACCGATTGAGACGCCTTGCCAATTGGCGAACAGCGTCGGGTAGGTCTGCTTGAGGACGGTCTGTTTGACCTTGGCGGTAACGATCTTGTCGTAATCCGTCACGAAATGCGCGGCGTCGTTTATCTTGATCGCCTTGCCGCCGATCCGGGCGCGGAAGGGATAATCGATCATCGACGCGACGGTCTGCTTGTCACCGGCACTGACAGCCTTCTGCAGCTTGTCGAAGAACTGCTGATAGGTTGTGTGACTGCCGAACAGCGCGTCAAGGGTCTGGTTTGTTTCAGCGGCGGTCTGCGCTGCCGCTGGACCCGCAACGGCGGTACTCAATAGCGCGGCGGAAACCAGCATGAATAGAGAGCGCCTCATCATAGGTCCTTTCACTCGGTGCGTTCAATTGCCAACCCGTCAGCCTGGATTTGTCCTTCGGACGTTCGCGCCCTGACTGATGCCGACGGCGAACTGGAAGACGAATGGCATGCCGTCACTGACGAGAACTGACATATAGACGCGTCCATTGAATTTTTTTATTTCAATACACGCAAAAGGTGTAAAAAGAATACCTAAACGTCGATTATGACGGACAGAGATGACGGTTAAGGTATCCAAAACCTTATTCGCGAGTGATATCGATACGAGCAGCGACGCCTATGTCTTAAATTCTCCCTCTATGACGCAATATGGATAGAAGCAGAAATCTGCCGTCACCTGTGCCACCGGCGTGGGTATTGTCCAACGGCATCCGACAGCAAGCGTTGGCCTGTGCCTGTTCAATTCGCGTCACTTCACGATGACCTTTGCTCCCTTCGGCACCAGACTGTAGAGTTCGATCACATCCTCGTTGAGCATGCGAATGCACCCTGAGGACGCTTCAGTTCCTATGGTCCAGGGCTCTGAGGTGCCGTGGATACGATAAAGCGTATCCACGCCGTTCTTGTACAGATAGAGAGCTCGCGCGCCGAGCGGATTGTGCGTGCCGGGCCTGATCATGCGCGGCAGGTCGGGCGACTGGTTACGCATGTCGTCAGTCGGATGCCATGCGGGCCACTCCGCCTTACGCCCTACGCTGGCAATGCCCGACCAACTGTAACCGCTAGCCCCGACGGCGACACCATAGCGCCGCGCCATCCCATTGAGGCGGTATAGATAGAGGAACCTCTGCCGTGTATCGATCAACACCGTACCGGCAGGCAAGCGTTCCGGGGGCGTCACATCGACAGGCAGAAAGCGTTGGTCAAACTTGCTGCGATCGACGATGAAGACCTCATGCGGCTCCCTCGCGTAAGCGGCTTTCACGCGAACTAACTCTGTAGCCGTATTCGGGCTACCTTTTCCATCCGCCAGGCAACCGACAAGGAGCGCCGCCAGCGCCAATACAAAGCCCGACCGCACGAACTGGCGGATGCATTCCGGTCTTTCGTCTCTGCTCGAAACCGACCCGTTAATCGAACGGCCAAATGCTAGCGATCCAACTGGAGGAATGCGCACAGGCCGCTTACTCTTGGCTAGCTTCATCTACTGGCGAACCTTTTCCTGGGCCCGCAACTGGTCGATGTGGATCGGCCGCTTTAGAGTTCGCTTTACTCGGTGAGTGTCATCCGCGACCGATTTCCCCGTCGGCGAAACACCCTGCAGATAGTGCTTCTGCCACTTCATCTCCTTGGTAAGCTCGTCGTTCATCTGCAGGCCGGCCGAAAACCGTCGACGTTCGCTATTCCAAACCTTATGTTCTTTATGGAACTCAGGATCGTCCTCCATCGGACGAATGACCGGCTGCACCTGCTCGATAGCGACACTTGGCATCATGGTGACGAAACAGAATGGCTCGCCCTTGGCAAAAGTGACAGACCCAGGGCGGGTGAAGCGCCAATTCATGGTGAAACTGAACGGCAGCCAGTTGGTTTCCACCAAGCCGTCCAGGGGCGCGATTCCGTCCTTCATCCGGTTGGGAGAGCCGCGAGCCCACACCATCCAGCCCGGCTCGGTGCGAAACACGTAACCCGGATGAAAGGTTACTATGCCGTGCCCGAAGGTCGAGCTGATGAATCGGTGCGTGACGTTCGGTTCGTTTACATGGAAGGCGATGTCTTTTGTAGTGTTGTATCCGTTCCAAGTAACAGTCACATTTATGGGGTTCAACAATTCCCATCCGCTGGCATTGGCGATTGAAAGCGGCGTGCAGCGGTAGGCGAAATGCTGGTCGGTCGCATCCATCCAATCTCGCGTCCCCTCCGCGGCGACAAGCTCAGGCGGGTTCGGAGCCTGGATCATGCAGTCAAGACGAGGGCCGGTCATACTCTCCGCTATCCTCAAACGATTCGATTCTAAGTTGCTGATCACGTCGCCAACCGTAGCGGCATGACCAGGATAGAAGGAGGCACTATGGGCCTGCCGGTCCGGTAGGTCCCTCCGGTCCCACCGGCCCCACCGGTCCTACCGGTCCGGCAGGTCCCTCCGGTCCCGCAGGTCCCTCCGCACCGGGCGCGCCGGGAGGTCCAGACGCGCCGGTATCGCCGGGCGCTCCAGGTGTCCCGTCCGATCCGGGCAGTCCGACAGGCCCAGCAGGTCCGCCAGGTCCCTCCGCGCCGGGCGCGCCGGGAGGTCCAGACGCGCCGGTATCGCCGGGCGCTCCAGGTGTCCCGTCCGATCCGGGCAGTCCGGCAGGCCCAGTGGGTCCAGCAGGCCCCCCCGCGCCGGGCACTCCAGGCGTACCAGCCTCGCCGGGTGCGCCAGGCGCCCCCGGCTGTCCCCAAACATTGGTGGAAGGCGTCGGCAAGCTGCCAACGTCTTTTACGATGTGCGATGGAAGGAAGTCGCCACGATCACGCTGAATCAAGGAACGACCTGGCTTGTCGGCATAATAATCGTTCTGACCATCCGTGACCGCGCACTCGAAATTCTGGTCCGGATCCTTGCAGAAGACTGTCTTCGGGGCGCTTCGATCGCCATTGGTGCCGAAGTGGAATCTCAAACCGGCCATCGCAGAAAAATCGCCGCTTGAGGAGACGTCGCTGTTCGTCAGATCGAAGCTGAAATCACTGTAGATAGAAGTCGCTATCCCGCTTCCGAACTCGGTCAGGTACTCGGCGCCGCCAACAAGTTGCGTTCTACCACCAAAGGCGTCGCGATGACGCAGGCCGCCATTAACCTTGATGTTATCCGTAGGATAGTACCCGACCCTGCCTTCGGCGAACGGGCTGACGTCCTCTTCAAGTGAGTTCCATTCTATACCGGCAAGTCCCTCAAGCGTGACCCGGCCCAGATAGTACTGGCCTTCAACGCCGAGCTTGCCTTCGACATAACCGTTTTCAAGAACTCCACCATCATCGTAACCACCTCCGCCGTGAAGGTAGCTTCCATACAGACCCAGCGCCCCAACTTTCGGATCACGGCGGAACAGATGCGCGGCGGCACCTGTGAAGTTACTGTTTGGCGTCACGCCACCAATCGCATCGACCTGGAAGCCGTATTTTTCACCGAGCGGGAGCGCCACGGAACCGTCGGTAAAGGCATACGGGTCGTGACCGTTGGTTCCCGCGCCGAATCCGACACGCACATTGGGCGCGGCAACGGCACGAGTGTCGGATTGCGGATTTGACAGGTACATGCGCCTCTCAACCGAGGATAGCGCAGCCATCTCGCGACTCTGGGCCACCGAACCCTTGAGGGTGGCCAGTTCTTCTTTAACCTGAGCAGTCTCGGCGTACGCGGCCTCAAGTTTGCGCGCCATCTGCTTCTGATTTCGCTGCAGGTCCAAAATCATCTGATAGAGTTGTTCGTTGCTTGGCGCCCCGGCTAGCGCGGGGGTAATCGCGACATAGATGGATGCGAACGTTAGAATAGAACAACTGGCAAATAAAATTCTCTTATGCTGCCGCATCCCGCACCCCTTCTGCGCACCGCCGCCCTCGTTATCTACCTCGCCATGCGCACGATACATTCCTGTTCGATTATGCATAGAATGCGAGCCATCTAACGAATGCCGATTTATCCAACCCTTTCCTTGAAGTAATTAATCTCGCGATTATTCACAATCGCAGTAACTGTCATATCCTTACACTTACTGTCAGTCGCTTGAGGATGCTTCTCGAATTCCTTCCCTATCATCTTCCAAATTGATGAGATCGGCAATCTTCTCTCTGGACAGGGTCGGCACGATCATTCTAATCGGGGAAGGCGAAGCCTGACCCGCGAATTGCGTGCAAGGGGAGAAGCATGTCGGATTTCTTGGCTCTTCGACGCAGCCGGCTCACGATGGTGTCCAGGTGGGCATAGTTGAAGTCATAGATGTCTGCGCCCATGGCTTCGACGAGCGCGCGGCGATCGACGGTCTTGCCACGCTCACTGAACAAGCGTTCCAAAAAGTGCCGTTCCGAGGTGGTCAAGCGAAGGCGATGGCCCATGCCGTCGGTAAGCACCCAGCCGCCTTCCTCCAGGGCCCATCGTGGGGCCGGAGACGACGAAGGGGCGCGGCGCCTGTTGAGACGTTCATTGACCGCCATCACCGTGGCAGCAAGCTCCCGAACATCAATGGGTTTGACGAGGTAAGCGTCAGCGCCCGCTTCAAGACCATTGAGCCGGTCGTCGATGGAACTCCGGGCCGTCGCCATGACGATCCCGACCGATTGTAAGGCCCGCAAATGGGTAGCTATGGAAAGGCCGTCTTCGCCCTCCAGGCCAATGTCGAGAATGACGATTTCAGCCGGCTTGGCGGCACAGGCTCGGTAGAGGGCGGCAGCATTGTGGAATCCATGTACGTTCAGGCCCAATCTGGATAGTCCGAAGACCATCTCCTCGCGGAAATCCCTGTCGTCATCGACAAGATAAACAAGGGGGGAGATCACGACAACGCCATGCTTGTAGCCTTCTCCGATCATCTACGGACCCCATGCAGCAATCTGATACCATTCGATTTCATTTATTCGCCGCATTGTCTATATTGTTTGTGTGTCTTGTGCCGCAAACGTTATGGGCGCTTCCGCTGAAACCGACGGACGGCCTCAAGGCTCCGGTTTCACTCAGCGGTCACCTCGCAATCTTTCATGATCCCACCGGCGCGCTCACGTTCAATGATATCGTTTCCAAGCGCTCCAACATCCAGTTCGAACCCATCCCTTCGATGCTCACGCAGGGCTATCAAAAGGGCGCAATCTGGGCCCGGTTCTCCCTGTCTGCCTCCACGGCTCCAAGGCAATGGCTGCTGCAGGTAGAACGGCCCTTGATCGAACACATCACGCTGTATGTCTCTGACGGGGCGGGAGGTTATTCGGTCTTGCCCCCTGACCGACTCAACCTAGGGGATGGAGCAGACGCCGACGCATATCCGGCCGTCTTCCCAATTTCCGTGCCGTCCACCCGAACCGATTATTACATCCGACTCCAATCGTCGACCTCGATCACGACTTCGCTGAACCTTTGGCAGAGTCAAGGCTATGAAGAGTATCGCCGATCCGACGATTGGGTCATGGGCATGGTGGTTGGCGCGATTTTCGTCATGATCTTCACCAATTTTCTGTATGCCGTATGGCTCCGGGATTCTTTATATCTTCTATACATCGCGGTTATCATAGAGTCTGGGCTAATAAGTCTCTTCCACATGGGATACGCATCCGAAATTCTGAGGTCTCTAGAGCCGAAAACCATACACCTCATTTGGGGTATTATCGTTTGCTTATACAGTATAGTGCTGATATTATTTTTATCTAGACTGTTTGATTTTCACCGCCAATTGATCTGGGCGTGGCGCATCTCCCAGGGCGTTGTACTGCTCAATGGCATCGCCTTGGCTTTTGCGATTGTGGGACGCTACGGCGACGTCGGGTTTTTCGTATCGCGACTGCAGCAGCTGTCTCTCATCTTCATTTCGCTGCTGGTGCTCTATCTGCTCATTGTGCGGCGACGGTATCAATATCTGCTGTCGGCGATTGCATTTTTGAGCGTAATCTCTGTCATGCTGGTGATGCAGATGATGTATACTGGGGCCAACCCGTTCCAACTGGATGGCTCTTTGTCCAGATTCTTGGCCGGCGGGACCGTGATTCACCTGGCGTTGCTCAGCGCGGCCGTCGCGAAGAGAACGCGGCTTGCCGAGCGCAGCTTGAGCGAGGAAAAGGACCGCGTCATCGCAGTGTCGCGCTTGGCCGAGCAGGAGCTGACTATCAAGGTGCGCGAAAGGACCGCTGAGCTTGGGGAAAGAAACACCTCGCTCATGGTGGAAGTGGATCGACGTCACCTGCTTGAACTCAAGCTCAGGCAGGCTCTGGACACCGCCAACGATGCTCTGGCTCAGCAGCGAGACTTTGTGGCCTTGGTATCTCATGAGTTTCGCGGCCCGTTGGCCGTCATCTCTGCCGCCGCCGACAATCTGTCATCTTCTGCAGGTGAAAGCGCCGACAATATCAAGTTGCGCACCACAAGGATCCGCCAGACCGTCAAAAGGATGTCATCGCTGATTGAAAACGTCCTAGCCTTCGACCGGCTCAATGGCGGGCACGAAACTCTTCCCAGGATCAAGATGTTCGACCTGAATGAGGTTTTGCGCGCCGCCGAAGCGGGATTGGATGATGCTGCGGCCGGACGTGTTAGCTTCACTCACGGCGATGAAGTGATTGTGAAAGGTGACCGCAACCTGCTGGAGATTGTGATACAAAATCTGATCCAGAACGCCCTGAAATACTCATCGGTGACCAGCTCTGTGACGATCCGGCTGTCGACTGAGCAGGGCGTGGCGTTTGTACACGTGGCGGATCAGGGCTCTGGCGTAGCGCCCGACGACCACGAGTTCATATTCATGAGGTACTATCGCGCCGCGGGCCAACTGGTAAACGGCTCCGGTTTAGGGCTCTACATTTCACGCGAGATCGCCCGGCAGCATGGCGGCGGTCTCATACTGGCCGCCAGCGACGTCAACGGGTCGACATTCCGCCTCTCACTGCCCGTCGAGCGGAACTGGCCTGCCCCTGAAAAGTGATCCCCCTGACATATGGCCTTTGGGCCGAACCAGGACTGAAGAAAATGGCCGGAAAGAGACACAGTTGCGGCCGCTCATTGTCTACCGTTAACCTCCGGCAAATCTTGCGGATCTGGTAGAGAGGCGGCGATAGAGCCGCTCGAGCCGGGACACTCTGGCCTTCGCGGAGGCCGTAAAGCTTCGGCGATGGGCAGGCCCATTCGGCATCTCCGCACATCGCTTCTGTCCGCAAGCGCAGCCATGCCGCCGTGAATTTACCAGCCGGTTTAGCCCAAATGGGGAAGAGGCCCGGCCCACGATCTCGTAACGGTTGGTTCGCCGAACCCAGTTAGGAGACCACGATGCGCAAAGCCTCTCTCGCCATCGCAGCTTTCTTCAGCCTTGCCACTGTTGCATCGGCATGCGTGTCGATGGACGGCAACGTCGTCGTGAACAACTGCAATTATCGCGTCATGGGAAATTACAAAGGCTCGGATGGCAGTTGGGGTGGCTTCGGACCCATCCGCGCGGGCGGTCGTGAGGCAACTTTCAAAAGACGCGATGCCGGCTGGGACATCAGCTTTTTCAACTATGAAGCATGGGGGGGCCGGCACATGTCGGCCGAAGGATCCCAGGCAGATGTAAGCTTTCAAGCACGTCACTTCGCGCGCTTGGCTCGTTGCCGACGATGTGGCCGGCATCGTACGCCTGCCACTCTGTCGGCGCACGATAAATCCGTTACTGCTCCTTCTTGAACAGGTCCTGGAAGATCAGTTGGCCCCAAGTGCGGCCGCGTGCGTGCACCAGCGTGCCGCCCTCGTTGAGCTTCCCCAGCTTGACCGGTGCGAACCCGAGTTGTCTGGCCAAGGCCGCCACGGGAGCGATCGCGTCCTCGTCGTCGCTCGACAGAAAGACGACCCGGTGCCCGCCCTCGACGATCGGATCGGCAGCCAGGGTGGCCGCAATCAGGTGATTGAAGCCTTTGACGAGCTTGGCGCCGGTGAACGCCTTCGCGACGAAGGCGGAGGACGGCAGACCGTCCAGCTCTTCGGGGACTGGAAACACGTTCGTCGCGTCGATGATCGTCTTGCCTTCCCAGCTTGGCAGCGCCTTCGCGACATCCGGGTGCGATTCAAAGCGGACAGCCAAAAAGATGATGTCCGCCTTGACGGCGTCCGCCAGTGTTTTCGGGATGATCGTGGGTCCGATCGCGGCCGCGTCGGATGCAAAGCTTTCCGGGTCGCGCGTGGTTGCCACGGACACTTCGAGGCCCTTGCGGGCAAATGCCTTGGCAAGAGCCTGGCCGATCTTGCCGAAGCCGATAATTGCGTAGCTCATGTATACTCTCCTTCAGTTTACCAGGCCCTGCGGGCTCGGGATATCGAATGGAATGAACGGCGGGGCGTAGCGGGTCAGATTTGCGCCAAGCCCCCGTCGACGGCGACCTCGCTGGCAGTCATGAAGCTGCTGTCGGGCGACGCGAGAAACGCAGCCGCCGCCCCGATCTCCGCTGGATCGGCCATACGCTGAAGCGGATTCATCGAGGCGAAGACCTTCAGGCCCTCCTCGCCTATCGCTGCCTTCGCGAGTTCGGTCGCCGTCGGCCCGGGCGACAGCACGTTTACCCGGATGCCGGTGCCTTTCAAGTCTTCCGCCCAGGTCCGCGCGAGGTTGCGCACCGCCGCTTTGCTCGCGCTATAGACGCTGAATGCGGGCGCGCCCGTGGTGCCGGCGCTCGATCCGGTCAGGATAATCGAACCGCCCTCGCCCATCAGCGGCAGCGCCTTCTGGACCGTGAAGATCGTACCCTTCACATTGGTGTTGAAGGTCTCGTCAATGTGCTCGGCGGTGAGCTTGCCGAGCGGAAGCAGGCTTCCCACCCCGGCGTTGGCGAAGATGATGTCGAGGGTTCCGCGCTCGGCCTTCACCGCCGCGTAGAGCCGATCGAGGTCGGCCTCATCCGAGACCGAGCCCTTCACCGCGCGGGCATTGGGCCCGAGCTCGGCCACAGCGGCGTCTAGCGCTTCCTGCCGGCGGCCGAAGATGAAGACGAAGGCGCCCTCCTCGATGAAGCGCTTTGCAGCGGCGAGGCCGATGCCGGTGGCACCACCCGTTATAACCGCAACCTTACCGTCCAGTTTTCCCATGACTTAATCCTTCCAGGCTCTGTCCTTGGTCGTTCGGGGACGCCCCGAGAACCTCTAGATGGGCCCGCCGGGGTCGCGCGGTGAGTGCGGAAGCGCGCACATCGGTGGTGCAGAATCGATCCGCTTTCAGGATTGACGCCAGCCCGCGACGATCCGTGTCCGCCGTTCGGAATAGCGTCGCCCTTGTGACACAAGCCACGATATCCCGCCCCTACTGCTGTAGGATGTGTTAGATACGGGCTTTGGAAGGCGCACCGCGCGGTGCCGGATTGCACCATGATCGACTGGGATGACGTTCGCTACTTTCTAGCCGTCGCACGCGGAGGCTCGGTGCGGGCTGCCGGCGCGCAGCTCGGGGTGAATCACTCGACCGTGCTACGACGCATCGCACAGCTTGAGGAACGCCTCGGGGCGCAAATGTTCGAAAAGCTGCCTTCGGGCTACCGCCTGACCGCTGCGGGCGAGGAGGTCCTCGAGCTCGCGAACCAGATGGAAGCGTCGTCGCACCAGCTGGAGACGCGCGTCTTCGGGCGCGACCAGAGCGTACGCGGGCTTCTGCGGGTGACGCTGGCACCGCCCCTCGCGACGCACCTGCTCATGCCGGACTTCGCCGATTTCGCGCACCTGCATCCAGACATCGAGATGGAAATCCTGTCGTCCGGCGAGCTGGCAAATCTGACCAACCGAGAGGCCGACGTGGCGATCCGTGTCGTCTACGACCGCAAAACCCTGCCGCTCAATCTTCACGGCCTGAAGGGAGCGGAGGTGTTTGGCGGCGTCTACATGTCCCGCGACCGCCTGGCCGCGTGGCGTGCGGGCGCACCTGATCCCATCCGGTGGATCGTCATAAGCGTTCATGGAATTCCAGAGTGGGCCAGCGCGGGTGAGGTTGGCACCACGGGAGTTCCATTCAGGATCACGGACGCCGAGGCGCAGATCGTTGCCGTACGGCAAGGTCTCGGGATCACGACACTGCCGTGCTTCGTCGGAGATGCCGACCCCCTGCTGGTGAGGGTGCCGGGCACCGACCTGCACCTGTACGGAACGCTCTGGCTTCTCACACATGGGGAGACACGCAAGACGAAGCGCGTGCGGCTCTTCACTGAGTTCGTATCCCGCAGGCTCGCCGCCTACGCTCCGCTTCTCGCGGGACTGTCCACATCGCGCGACTGACGTCCGGCGGGTCGCCCGCGACGCTTGCGGCGGATAGGTGCCTGCAAGCGGACAGCGGCATCTATTGCGGTTGCAAATGCTCGGCCATGAAGTCGATGCACGCCTCCGTCTGGGCCTGATCTGTCGACCGGCCGGCCAGAAAACGTTGAACTAATCGGTCCCTGGGGGGCATGGGCGGTGGAGGAATGGGCGGCGGCGGCACAGGAGGTTTCGGAACGGATGCCTTCTCCGAAGATCCCTCTGCTTCACGGCGCGTGACCAGTCGCTGATCTGACCTCAGGCCGCCTCACCCGACCGGTGCTCGGCAATCGCACTCAGAAAAACCTGGCCGAATTCCTTGAGCTTTGCCGCCCCAACCCCATTCACTTCAGCGAAGGCGTCGAGGTCGTTCGGGCGGCGCTCTGCCATGTCGATCAGCGTGCGATCGGAGAACACCACATAGGCCGGCACCTGGCGCTCCTTGGCGAGCCGCAGGCGCAAGGATTTGAGCGCGGCCAGTAGCCCGGTGTCCACAGCCGACTGCCCGAGATCCTGCCCGGAGCGCATCTTGCCGCGCAAGGCGCGGCTGCGTACCTCGACACGATAATGGAACGGCACCTCGCCACGGCCAAGCGCATGACCCTTTTCGGCGATGGCGAGGCCGCCATGACCGGCCGGATCCGGCATCAGGAACCCGCCGGCGACGAGTTGCCGGATCAGCGATAGCCAGAAATCCTTCTTGTGCGCCAGACCACTGCCGAAACTCGTGAGCCTCTGGTGGTTCCTGGCAAGCACCTTCTCGGTTTCATGGCCGAGCAGGATGTCGATGACATGACCGGCACCGAAACGCTCACCGCTCTGGGCGATCGCCGTCAGGATGATCCGAGCCTCGGCTCCGCCATCGGCGCGCGGTGCCTGGTCGAGGCAGGTGTCGCAATTGCCGCAGGGCTGCGCTTCCTCGCCGAAATAGCCGAGCAGCACCTGGCGGCGGCACTGCGCCGTCTCGCAATAGCCTATCAGCGTGTCGAGCCGGCCATGCGAGCGCCTCTTGTGCTCGGGCGGCGCATCCTCGTCGTCGATGAACAACCTGCGCATGCGGATATCGCCCAGGCCGAACAGCATATGCGCCTCGGCGTCCCGCCCATCGCGGCCGGCGCGGCCTATCTCCTGGTAGTAGGCCTCCAGGCTGCCCGGCATGTCGGTGTGGAAGACATAGGCGACGTCAGGCTTGTCGATGCCCATGCCGAAGGCGATGGTCGCCACCATGACGACGCCGGACAAGGTCATGAAGCTGTTCTGGTTGGCGTCACGCGCCTCCTTGCTCATGCCGGCATGATAGGCGAGCGCGGTGACGCCGTTCTTCTCGAGGAAGGCCGCCATCTCCTCCGTCTTCTTGCGCGACAGGCAATAGACGATGCCGCTGCGGCCGGGATGGCGCTCGACGAAGCGCAGCAATTGGCGCTTGCTGTCCTGCTTGGCCTCGATGGCAAGCTTGATGTTCGGCCGGTCGAAGCCCAGCACCAGGGTCTCGACGCGCTCGGCAAACAGCCGGGATTCGATGTCGGTGCGCGTGCCTTCGTCCGCCGTTGCCGTCAGCGCGATGATCGGCACGCTGGGAAAGATGCCGCGCAGACGCGACAGGTCCTCGTATTCGCGCCGGAACGCCGGCCCCCATTGCGAGATACAATGCGCCTCGTCGACGGCGATCAGGCTGATATCGAGCCTGGCCAGCGCCTCGAGCATCCGTTCGGTCATCAACCGCTCCGGCGCGAGATAGAGCAGGCGCGTCTGGCCCGAGGCGACGCGACGCCATGCGGCAATATTGGCATCGCGGTCGATCGAGGAATTGATCGTATCGGCGGCCACGCCGGCAAGCCGCAAGGCGGCGACCTGATCCTGCATCAGCGCCACCAGCGGCGAAACGACAATGGTGAGCCCGCCCAGGACAAGCGCCGGCACCTGGTAGCAGAGCGATTTGCCGGCACCAGTCGGCATGACAGCCAGCACATGACGCCCGGCCAGCAACGCGTCCATGACATCGGCCTGCCCGGGGCGAAAATCATCGAAGCCGAACACGTCCTTCAGCACGCGCCGCTTGGGATCCAGCTCTTCTGTCGCGAGGGCCGCCGGTGCCTGCATCACCGCGCGTCCACCGTCGGCGTGCTTATTGGCATGTCATAGCCGAACTCGGCGCAGAAACGCTGGACGCGGGCGAGAAATGCCGGGGGCAGGCCGCCGAGATAGGTCCTGAATTCTTCATTCCGTTCCCATTTTCTCAACGAAGCCACCCGGATCGGATTGTCCGGGTCCTCGCTGAAACGAATGCGCGGTGTCAGTCCGAATGACTGCGCGATTCTGTCCTGCTGCGCATCGGGCGCGCCGATCATGTCTTCGTAGCGGACGAAAAGGATCTGCCGGTGCGGTTGTGCCTTCTTCAGCCGGATCAGCGCGTCGTATTCGGTCAGCCAGCGTTGCGGCGTGACGTGGAACCGACGCTGGTTGCGTGTTTGCGGATGCGAACTTGTCAGCGTGTCGAATGGATGGCGCGCGCAATAGATCAAGCCGATGGAGGTCGGTAGCTTCGCCAGATGCGCAAAACCGCGCGCATCGCGCTTGACGACGAGGTTCGATTCCGGCCGGTCCAACATGTCCAGCATTGCGTATCGCGCTTCGGGCGGATGGACGAAAATGTCCTCGAAACACCTCATCAGCCGCTGTGTCAGCGTCGTCCCGCTGCGTGCGCAGCCCGAAATGAAAATTCTGTTGGCGGGCGTCGCGCGTGCATATGTGCGTCTTTGCATGCGCTGTCTCAGAGACAGCGGCACGAACCGCAGAAACTCCCGCACAACCCTTCGCGCAGCCGCTCCAAACGCAGCCTCAAGCCTGTGAGCGCCCTTCATCCGCAATTCCGCTGGGCCGCGCGGCGCGGAACGCGCCGCTTGGGGTCCATGGCCAAGATGCTCGTCGCCGACATCAGCATCAGGCGGACACCGGGCTGGAATTTCGTAGACTGGAGAGGATGTGGAAACCGGTCAAGACGACTCTCTGGCGTGACGCTTTGGAGTAGCGCAGCCGTCATCCAACCACAACGCCCCCTTTGCAGGAACCTGTCGTTGATGCGGCCATCGGCGCCTGCCAGCCGGATGCCGTGCACATCCGAAAGCGGCTTCCCCTAGGACACCTGCACCCCCGCTGGATTCCGCCACGCACCACGATGTAAGCTCCGTCCGGCAAGCCAGGGAGGGCGTGATGCTGCAGACCAGACAGAATGTTCTCGGCGAGCGGTTCCACCTGCAGCGCGCCGCCTTCGAGGCGCAGCCTTTCCCCAACTTTGACGTTCGCAAGGATCGCCTCAAACGCCTGCTCGCGCTGACCGAGCGGCATGAAGCCGACATCTGCACCGCCATCGACACCGACTTTGGCGGCCGTTCCGCGCATGAGACGCGTCTTGCGGAACTGTTCGTCGTACGTGCCGGCATCCGCCACGCGCTGTCGCACCTCAGGGGCTGGATGCGCGAACGCCGCGTTGCCACCACCATGCCGTTCCTGCCCGGCAGAAATCGCCTCATCCCGCAGCCGCTCGGTGTCATCGGCATCGTGTCGCCCTGGAATTATCCTTTCCAGCTCGCCGTCGCGCCGGTCATCGCGGCACTCGCGGCCGGCAATCGCGTGCTCATAAAACCTTCCGAATTGACGCCGGCTTTTTCGGCGTTGCTGGCCAAACTTGTTGCCGAGCATTTCGCACCCGATGAGCTCAGCGTCATCAGCGGCGACGCGGAGATGGGAAAGGCCTTCGTATCGATGCCTTTCGATCATTTGCTGTTCACCGGCTCGACCGCGGTCGGACGCCAGGTCGCGATCGCCGCGGCCGCCAACCTGACCCCGGTCACGCTCGAACTCGGCGGCAAGTCGCCGGCAATCTTCGATCCGTCATGCGACCTCGACGCGGCAGTATCGAGCATTGCCTACGGCAAGCTGTTGAATGCCGGGCAGACCTGTATCGCGCCGGATTACCTTCTGGTGCCGAAGGGGCAAGCAGGCACGGTCGCTGCCAGGCTCGCAACGGCGATCGCTAAGCTCTACCCGACTCTACGCGACAACCCCGACTATACCGCCATCATCAGCGATCGGCACCACCAGCGCCTGCGCGACATGGTCACTGAAGCGCGTGACGCCGGCGCCGATGTCACCGAAATCAACCCGGCCGGCGAGGAACTTGACGCCAATAGCGGGAAGTTGCTGCCGACCCTGGTCCGCAATGCCGGCGCAAACCTGCGACTGATGCGCGAAGAGATCTTTGGGCCGGTGCTGCCCATCGTAGAATACACCGGGATCGACGAGGCGATCGCCCATGTGAACGGGGCCGACCGCCCGCTGGCACTCTACTGGTTCGGCCGCGACAGCGGCAACCGTCAACGCATCCTGCACGAGACAATTGCCGGCGGCGTCACCGTCAACGACTGCATGCTGCATCTGGTACAGGAAAACCAGCCCTTCCGCGGCGTCGGCGCCAGCGGCATGGGCGCCTATCACGGCGAATGGGGCTTTCGCACCTTCAGCAAGGAGAAGCCGGTTTTCCTGCAGTCGCGGCTGAGTGCGGGAAGCCTGCTGCGCCCGCCCTACGGCAAGACGTTCGAGCGGCTTTTCAGCCTGCTGCGGCATATCACCTGACCGACCGAGCTACGCAGCCCCGGTGCATTAAGACTATCTTCACCACGGTGCGGCAGGGTCCTCATCCTGCGGTGATGTCTTGAGTACCGCGGCGCCACAAGCGCCCAGGCAACAGACCCGCGCCTCTTTCTGGGGTGCGGGTCATTCCCGCTCGATCTCTTACCCCTCGTTAGAGCAATTCCAGGAAAAGTGTGAAGCGGTTTTCCGTCTAGAATTGCGTCAAAACAAAGAGTTAGAGCAGCTCGCCGTTTCCGTGAAACGGTGAAATGCTCTAGCCGAGGAAATCGGCCCGGTGCGGCGTAAAGCTGTCGACCAGCCGCCCCGCTTCCAGCGCCTTGACGCCGTGCACCAGGCCCGACGGCACGATGAAACTCCCGCCCGTCCCAACGATCTCGGTCCGACCGTCGATGGTCACCTCGAAGCGGCCCTCGGCGACGTAACTTGCCTGGACGTGCGGGTGCGAATGCAGGGCGCCGACGCCACCCTTGTCGAAGCCGAATTCGACCAGCATCAACTCGTCAGTGTGCAGGAGAATGCGGCGCCTGTTGCCGTCCGGTGTCGCCGTCCAGGCGCCCTCGCCGGCATGCGCGAAGATCTTTGCGGTCATCGTCGTCTCCTCAGAGCAATTCCAGGAAAAGTGTGAAACGGTTTCCGTTCGGAATTGCGTCAAAACCTAGCGTGCCAGCCAGCCACCATCCACCGGCACCACCGCGCCATGCATGTAGTTGGACGCCGGCGCCAGCAGGAAGACGGCGGCATCGCCAATGTCGCCCGCCTCGCCCCAGCGGCCGGCCGGGATGCGCGCCAGGATGGCGGCGCTGCGGTCGGGATCGGCGCGCAGCGCCTGCGTGTTGTTGGTTTCGATATAGCCTGGCGCGATAGCGTTGACGTTGATGCCTTTTTGCGCCCATTCGCAGGCAAGCAGCCGGGTGATGCCGAGCACGCCATGCTTCGAGGCGGTGTAGGACGCGACGCGGATGCCGCCCTGGAAGCTCAGCACCGAGGCAATGTTGACGATCTTGCCTTTCCGCTCAGCGGCCAAGGCACGCCTGGCAAAGCTTTGGCAGAGCAAAAAAACCGTCTTCAGATTGACGTCCATGACGTCGTCCCAATCGGCCTCGCTGAGATCGACGGCATCGGCGCGCCGGATGATGCCCGCATTGTTGACCAGCCCGTCGAGCGGGCCGCTTTTGTCCCAGACGCGGTCGAGCAAGGGGCCGGCGGCTGACGTGTCGGCAAGATCGGCGCTCACCGCCTCGAATTGCCCGCCCATCGTTGCGATTTTTCTTGCCGTATCGTCCATCGACGAGCGGCCGACGCCGATCACCGTGCCGCCGGCGCGTGCGATCGAAACGGCGATGCCCTGGCCGATGCCGGTGTTGGCGCCGGTGACCAGGATACGTTTTCCGGCAAGGCTGAAGGGGTCGCTCACCGCAGATCGCCCAACGCCACCGGGTCGACATCGGTGTAGTCGACATTGTCGCCGGCCATCGCCCAGATGAACGCATAATTGGAAGTGCCGGCGCCGGAGTGGATCGACCAGCCCGGCGACAGCACGGCCTCTTCGTTGCCCATGACGATATGGCGCGTTTCGTCCGGCTCGCCCATGAAGTGGAAGACGCGCGCCGTCTCGGCCAGGTCGAAATAGAGATAGGCCTCCATGCGCCGGTCATGCACATGGCAAGGCATGGTGTTCCAGATAGAGCCCGGCGCCAGCTGGGTCATACCGACCACCAGCTGGCAGGTCTTTGCGCCATCGGCATGGATGAACTGGAAGATCGAACGCTCGTTGCAGGCATCCTTGCTGCCAAGATCGAGGCGCTTTGCATCGCCGATGCGGATCAGCCGGCTGGGATGAGCCAGATGCGCCGGCGCGCTGAGCAGATAGAACTTCGCCGGCGCCCCCTCGTCCGCTGAGGCGAAGGACACATCCTGTGTGCCCATGCCGAGATAGAGCATGTCGCGCGCCTGCAATTCGAAGGACTGGCCGCCGGTCGTGATGACGCCCACGCCACCGATGTTGACGGCGATCAACTCGCGCCGGTCGAGGAAACCTTTGGTGCCGGTCGGCTTGATCGCCTCCAGTTGGAGCGGCGAGCCTATCGGCACGGCGCCGCCGACGATCATGCGGTCGTAGTGGGTGTAGGTCAGGCTGATGCGGCCGGACTGGAACAGGCCGTCAATGTGGAAATTGTGACGGAGTTCATCGGTTCCCATCGCCGCGGCGGCAACCGGGTCTATGGCAAAGCGGGATGTGTAATCGGTATGGCTCTGGCTCATTTTCGTCCTGACTTGAAATGGGTCATTCGCCGGCGGCGGCCCTGACCGAACTGGCATAGAAAGCCTGACGCGCATGCAGGCGCTCGCGGTAGCGCTGCTGGCTGGCTGTGAGGTGCGCGCGCATTGCCTCGCGCGCCGCTTCGGCATCGCCCGATGTGATCGCATTGAGGATCACCAGATGTTCGCGCTGCAGCCCGCGCTGGTAGCTGTCGGATTGCGCCAGTTCGGTCGACCAGGGCGAGGTCACGTCGCACGGAATGGCGCGCCGGCCGAGCACGTCGAGCATCTCGACATAGAATGGGTTGTTGGTCGCGCTGGCGATGGCGCGGTGGAAGGCGAGGTCGGCCGGGCCGGTCGGCTCGCTGGCAAGCAGCAGCCGCTCGAATTCGAAGAAGGCTTCCTGGATCGCCGCCTCCTGCGCGGCGTTGCGGCGAATAGCGGCGATCCCGGCCGACTCGATCTCGATTGCCAGGCGTACCTCGAGCACGTTGAGCGCGATCGAATCCTTGGCTCCCATGTCGGCGGCAAGCGCTCCGAACATCGTCGAGAGATGCTCGGTGACGAAGACGCCGGCGCCTTGACGCGGCTCGACCAGGCCGTCGGCGGCAAGCTTGGCCAGCGCCTCGCGGATGACGGTGCGGCTGACGCCGAAGGTCTCGGTCAGCTGGCCCTCGGTCGGCAATTTGTGGCCAGGCAGGATTTCGCCCGCCTGCAGTTGCTTGCGGATCGCCGCAACGACGGTCTCCGACAGCTTGGGTTTTCTCTCGACCTTGAGATCGGCGGATGCAGCGGACACGTGATGGTCTCCTAAAGCAATTCCAGGAAAAATGTGAAACGGTTTCCGTCCGGAATTGCGTCAAAACAAAGGGTTAGAGCAGTTCGCCGTTCCCGTGAACTGCTCTAGTGGAACAGGTGCGGCAACCACAACGAAATTTCCGGCACGTAGGTGACAAGCATCAACACAGCGAAAGCCGCCCCATAGAATGGCCAGATCGAACGCATCGCCGTCCAGATCGGGATCCGACCGATCGCGCAGCTGACGAACAGCACGGCCCCCACCGGCGGTGTGCACAAGCCGATGCCGAGATTGAGAATGAGGATCACGCCGAAATGCACCGGATCGACGCCGTAGGCCATGACCACCGGCAGGAAGATCGGCGTGGTGATGATGATCAGCGGCGACATGTCCATGAACGTGCCGAGGATGAGAAGCACGACGTTGATCAACAGCAGGATGACCAGCTTGTTGTCGGATACCGACTGCAGGAAGGCGACCAGAGCGGCCGGCACCCTGAGATAGGCCAGCAGCCAGCCAAAGGCGGCGGCGCAGCCGATGATCATCAGCACCATCGCGGTTGTGCGCACGGCAGCGGTGGTCGCGGTGACGAAGTCGTTCCAGCTCATTGAGCGATAGATCAGCAGGGTCACCAGGAAAGCATAGACGATGGCGATGCAGGAGCTTTCGGTGGCGGTGAAGACGCCGGAGCGAACGCCGCCGAAGATGATGCCGATCAGGATCAGCCCGGGAATTGCGGCAACGAGCAATTGCAGCGCCCTGCCGAAGCCGGCGAACGGCTCGGTCGGATAGGCGCGGCGGCTGGCGACCCAATAGGCCGTGACCATCAGAGATAGCGCCAGCAGCAGGCCCGGTATGATGCCGGCGGTGAACAGATCGGCGATCGAGATCCGGCCGCCGGCCGAAATCGAATAAATGATCATGTTGTGCGAAGGCGGTATCAGCAGCGCAATGATGGCGCCGACTGAAGTGATGTTGACAGCATAATCGACGCCGTAGCCGCGCGCCTTCATCTGCGGGATCATCAGCCCGCCGACCGCCGAGGCATCGGCCACCGCCGAGCCGGAAATGCCGCCGAACATGGTCGAGGCGGCGATGTTGACCTGGCCGAGCCCGCCTCTCAGGTGGCCGACCAACGCCCCGGCGAGCGCAACAAGGCGAGCGGCAATGCCGCCGCGCACCATCAGGTCACCGGCGAAGATGAAGAACGGGATGGCCATCAGCGAAAACACGCTGACACCGGAGTTGAGGCGCTGGAACACCACCAGCGGCGGCAGCCCCAGCACCAGAACCGTGGCGAAGCTGGCGACACCGAGGCAGAAGGCGATCGGTGTGCCGATGATCAGAAGAAAGACGAAGGTGCCGAACAGAACCGTCAATGCCATCTAGAGACCCTCCTCGCCCGTGGCGTATTGATCGGCATCGACCGGCAGTCCGGCAAACCGCCCGGCAAGCCGCTCGAGCGAAAACAGGCAGACAAGCGCGCCGCCCAGGATGACCGGCAGGAAACTGACGCCGCCCGGGAAAGCGAGAGACGGCATCACCGTGTTCCATGTCAGCCGGGTGAGCTGGGCGCCGTAGACGATCATGCCGAGACCGAAGGCGAGCACGACGACATCCGAAATGCTGCGCAGTACCGCCTTTGCGGCGGGCGGCAGGAAATAGAGCAGCACATCGAAGCCCAGATGCGTGCGTTCGCGGACACCGACGGCCGCGCCCAAAAAGATGAACCACCCCATCAAAATCACCGAGAAGGGTTCCGTCCAGCTTGGCGAACTGTTGAGCACATAGCGTGAGAACACCTGCCAGAAGATGATCACCGTCATCAGCGTCAGGCCGATGCCGCTGACCCACAGCGCAAGCCTCGCCAGCCGTGACAGCAGCCGTTCTATTGCCAGCCAGAATGGTTTCATATGCGCACTTCCCCCTGGACGGTGGCGCGCAAGCTCGCGCCACCATTGCCGCGAACGGATTATTTGGTCGCCTGGATGCGCGCGGCGAGATCTTTCAACTCGGGGGTCGAGAGATATTTCTCGTAGACCGGCTTCATCGCATCGATCAGCGGCTGCTTGTCGATCTCACTGACCTTGACGCCGGCTTTCTCGACGATGTCGCGCGACTTCTTCTCCTGCGCGTCCCACAATTCACGCATCTTGACGACGCTGTCCTTGGCCGCCTGCCGCACGATCGCCTGGTCTTCCGGGGCGAGCTTGTCCCAGCTCGCCTTCGACATCACCAGAACCTCTGGCACGATCTGGTGCTGGTCGAGCGTGTAATGCTTGGCGACCTCGAAATGCTTGGCGGACTCGAAGCTCGGCCAGTTGTTCTCGGCGCCGTCGATGACGCCTGTCTGCAAAGCCGAATAGACCTCGCCATAGGCCATCGGCGTGGCGTTGGCGCCCAACGCATTGACCATGTCGACGAACACGTCGGATTGGATGACGCGGAACTTCATGCCCTTCATGTCGGCCATCGAGGTGATGTCCTTCTTGGTGTTGTAGAAGGAGCGTGCCCCGGAATCGTAGAAGGCGAGACCGACAAGGTCGTGAGTCTCAAAAGCTTTCAGGATCTCGTCCCCGATCGGCCCGTCCATGACATGGCGCATATGCTCGACCGAGCGGAACATGTAGGGCAGCGACGGCACCGCGGTCTGTGGAACGATGCCGTTGAACGGCCCCATGGAGACGCGGTTGAGATCGATGACGCCGGTCTGCGTCTGCTCGATCGTGTCCTTCTCCTCGCCGAGCTGCGCCGAATGATAGACCTCGACCGAATAGCGGCCATTGGTGCGCTGCTTGATCAGCTCGCCCATATATTTGACCGCTTCGACGGTTGGATAGCCGTCGGGATGGGTATCGGACGACCGCAGCACGGTTTCGGCGTTGGCGATGCCGACCAGCAACGAGCCGAAAACGAATGTTACTGCCGTCAATTTCAAAAGATGCAACATGACTTCCTCCCTATGAAACCAAAACGCCCGGCTCAGAGCCGGTAGGCCTTTTTCGCAAGTGTATAGGCAAGCTCGCGCGCCAGCTCATGCGCCTCGTCCTCGCGCAGCCGATGCTCGGCGACGAGACGCGCCAGGAACGCGCAGTCGACCCGCCGCGCCACATCGTGGCGCGCCGGGATCGAGGGAAAGGCACGGGTGTCATCGTTGAAGCCGACGGTGTTGTAGAAGCCGGCGGTCTCGGTGGTCATCTCGCGGAAGCGCCGCATGCCTTCCGGGCTGTCGTGGAACCACCAGGCCGGCCCGAGCTTCAGCGCCGGGTAGACACCGGCGAGTGGCGCCAGTTCGCGCGCATAGCTTGTTTCGTCGAGCGTGAAGAGAACGATTGTGAGGTCGCGCTCAAGTCCGACGCAGTCGAGCAGTGGCTTCAGCGCCGTGACATAGTCAGTCCGGGTCGGGATATCGAAACCCTTGTCGCGGCCGAATTTTTGGAAAACAGCCGACGAATGATTGCGCCAGGAGCCGGGATGGATCTGCAGCACCAGCCCGTCGTCGAGGCTCATCTTGGCCATCTCGGTCAGCATCTGGGCGCGGAACAGTTTCCGTTCGCGCTCGTCGTCGGAGCCACGGCGAACGCGATTGAACAGCTCCTGCGCTGCAGCATCCGAAAGATTGGCGGTCTCGGCCGTCGGATGGCCATGGTCGGACGAGGTCGCGCCGAAGCTTTTGAAGAAGGCGCGCCGCTGGCGATGCGCATCGAGATAGCCTGCCCAGCTGCCGGTGTCGCAGCCGGTGATCTCGCCGAGCCGGTCGAGATTGGTTGAAAACCCCTCGAAGTCGGGATCGACGACGGCGTCGGGGCGATAAGCGGTGACCACACGGCCCTGCCAGCCGCTGTCGCGGATCATCTGGTGCCATTTGAGATCGTCGAGCGCGCCTTCGGTGGTCGCGATGACCTCGATGTTGAAGCGCTCGAACAGGGCGCGCGGGCGGAAATTCTCCCACTGCAGCAGCGTCGCGATGGCGTCGTAGTGGCGGTCGGCGGTCGCTGCGGTCAGCGGCTCGTCGATGCCGAACAGATCGGCAAGCACATGATCGAACCACAGCCGGGTCGGTGTGCCCCGAAACAGATAATAGTGCTCGGCAAAACGACGCCAGATCGTCCGGCCGTCTGTCTCGACAGGCGCGCCGTCCAGCGTCGCCACGCCGAGATCCTCAAGGCGGATGCCTTGGCTGAACAGCATGCGGAAAATGTAGTGATCCGGAACGATGAGCAGTTGCGCCGGATCCGGAAAAGGCTCGTTCAGCGCATACCAACGCGGATCCGTGTGGCCATGCGGGCTGACCAGGGGCAGGTCCTTGATCCCGGCATAGAGATCGCGGGCAACCGAGCGCGAATGCGCATCGGCGGGAAACAGCAGATCCGCATCGGTCAGTGGCACGGCAATCCTCCCAGGGCCGCTATCGGTAGGGGCGGCAAGAAATAATGTCAACATACAAAAATTAGATTGTTGTATGATGACTTTTCGGCCCATTGTGTGGCGGGAAATCGAATGTTACGCCGCTTTGCCGATCCCTGCCGAGGCCACTCATGTCATCCGACCAGACCAGTCGCACCACGACGACCGAACGCCTTTCCACGAAGACGGTGCGCGCACTGCCGGCTTCGATCGCGACGCCTTCGTATGACCGCAGCCGCATCGTCCCGGGCATCGTGCATCTTGGCGTCGGCGCCTTCCATCGCGCCCACCAGGCCGCCTATGTCGACGATTGCCTGGCGGCCGGCGAGACGGATTGGAGCATAACAGGCGTTTCGCTGCGCAGCGCCGACACGCGCGACGCACTCACGCCGCAGGATGGGCTCTATACGCTGGCGATCAGAAGCAGTGGAACCGAAAAACTTCAGGTCATCGGCTCGATTACCGCGATGCTGGTGGCGCCGGAGGATCCGGGCGCGGTGCTGGCCGCGCTGACCGATCCGCGCACCCGCATCGTCACGCTTACGATCACCGAAAAGGCCTATCTGAGGGCGGCTGGCGGCGGATTGGACGCTGCTCATCCCGATATCGCCCATGATCTGGCCAATCCGCAGATGCCGAAGACAGCGCATGGTTTCCTGACCGAGGCGCTTGCCCGGCGACGCGCCGCCGGCACGCCGCCCTTTACCGTGCTCTGTTGCGACAATCTGCCGGCCAACGGCGCCACGCTGCATCGGCTGTTGGTTGAATTCGCCCAGTTGCGAGATGCCAAGCATGGCGTGAAGAGCGACGTTAGAATCGCCGACCACATCGCCCATCAGGTCGCCTTTCCTTCAAGCATGGTCGACCGCATCGTGCCGGCAACCACCGATGCCGATCGGGCGCGGATCGCTGAAGAACTCGGTGCCGAGGACGCTTGGCCTGTCATGACCGAGCCGTTCTGCCAATGGGTGGTCGAAGACAATTTCCCAGCGGGCCGCCCGGACTGGGAACAGTTCGGCGTCACCATGGTTCGCGACGTCGGCCCGTTCGAGGACATGAAGCTCAGGCTGCTCAACGGCTCGCATTCGGCCATCGCCTATCTTGGCCTGCTCAGCGGTCATGCCACCGTCGACCGCGCCTTCGCCGACCCGGCGATCCGGCAATTCGTCGATGCATTGTGGGCGGAAGCCATCCCGACCCTGCCCGAGGATGCCGGGCTCGACACGAGCGCTTATACTGCGGAGCTCGCTGAGCGTTTTTCCAACACTGCACTTGCCCACCGTACGGCTCAGATCGCCAATGACGGCAGCCAGAAATTGCCGCAGCGCATCGTCGCTTCCGCCATCGAATGTCTAGAAGCCGGTACCGAGCTGGTCCATCTCACGTTGGTGGTGGCTGCCTGGATCGCTGCTTGCGCCGCACGAGGAAAAACCTTGCCGGAGGGCCATTTCAGCGACCCACTCGACGCGGCGTTGACGGCACTTTTGGGCGAGCAACTGCCGGCGAACGAAACCGTGACCGCGGTGTTCGACCTCGCCGGCTTCGCCAGGGACCATGCCGAGCGCCAGACCTTGATCGAGCTCGTGGCCGTGCATCTCGTCCACCTGCGACGAGACGGCCCGACATTGGCTTTCGCAGCCTTGGGCATTTAAACAAAAAGCGAGGCAAGGCCCCGCTTTTTACTCTTTCATCGAACCGAATTTCAAGCCGGCAGGATGGCGCCTTCCAGCGTGGTGAGCTGGCTAAGGAACTGTTCCGCCTTGCTGCGAGCCTCGTCGTCCTTGGCATCAGTGGCGTCTTCTTTGGCTTCCTGGATGCGGCGCGCGAGATCGGCGCGGTCGACATCCTTCACCGCGACAGCCGATTCCGCCAGCAGCGTGCAGCCGGCCGGAACGATGTCGGCGAAGCCGCCGAACACCACATAGCGTTCTTCGCCGCCCGCTGCGGTCTTTACGGTGACGACACCCGGCTTGATCGTCGTCATGACCGGCGCGTGATGCGCCATCACGGTCATCTCGCCTTCGGCGCCCGGAATGACGACGGATTCAACCTGCTCGGAAACAAGCAGGCGCTCCGGCGAGACCAGTTCGAACTTGAAAGCTTCAGCCATGATCAATTTAGCGAATAGCGAATAGCGAGCAGCGAGTAGTCAGAAGAAGAATTCGCCGGCCCATATTCCCTATTCGCTACTCCCTATTCGCTATTCGCTTGATTACGCCGCTTCAGCCGCGAGGCGCTGTGCTTTCTCGACCGCTTCCTCGATGCCGCCGACCATGTAGAAGGCAGCTTCCGGAAGGTGATCGTAGTCGCCGTTGCAGAGGCCCTTGAAGCCCTTGATGGTGTCGGCGAGGTCGACCAGCTTGCCCGGGGCGCCGGTGAACACTTCGGCGACGAAGAAGGGCTGCGACAGGAAGCGCTCGATCTTGCGGGCGCGGGCCACGGTCTGCTTATCTTCTTCCGACAGCTCGTCCATACCCAGGATGGCGATGATGTCCTGCAGCGACTTGTAGCGCTGGAGGATCGACTGCACCTGGCGGGCGACGCCATAATGCTCGTCGCCGACGACCAGCGGGTCGAGCATGCGCGAGGTCGAATCCAGCGGATCGACGGCCGGATAGATGCCCTTTTCGGCGATGGCGCGGTTCAGCGTCGTGGTCGCGTCAAGGTGGGCGAACGAGGTCGCCGGCGCCGGATCGGTCAAGTCGTCGGCGGGCACGTAGATCGCCTGCACGGACGTGATCGAGCCTTTGGTGGTGGTGGTGATGCGTTCCTGCAGCGCGCCCATGTCGGTGGCGAGCGTCGGCTGATAGCCCACGGCTGAAGGAATACGGCCGAGCAGAGCCGACACTTCCGAACCAGCCTGCGTGAAGCGGAAGATGTTGTCGACGAAGAACAACACGTCCTGGCCCTGGTCGCGGAAATACTCCGCAACCGTCAGGCCGGTCAGGCCGACGCGGGCGCGCGCGCCCGGCGGCTCGTTCATCTGGCCGTAGACGAGCGCGGCCTTGGAGCCTTCGCCGCCGCCCTTCTTGTTGACGCCGGATTCGATGAACTCGTGATAGAGATCGTTGCCTTCGCGGGTGCGCTCGCCGACGCCGGCGAACACCGAATAGCCGCCATGCGCCTTGGCGATGTTGTTGATCAGTTCCTGGATCAGCACGGTCTTGCCGACGCCGGCGCCGCCGAACAGGCCGATCTTGCCGCCCTTGGCGTAGGGAGCCAAGAGGTCGAGCACCTTGATGCCGGTGATCAGGATCTGTGCTTCCGTCGACTGCTCGACATACGTCGGAGCCGGCTGGTGGATGGAGCGCATTTCGATCGCGTCGACCGGGCCTTCTTCGTCGACCGGCTCGCCGATGACGTTGATGATGCGGCCGAGCATGCCCGGGCCGACCGGCACGGTGATCGGCGCGCCGGTGTCACGCACTTCCTGGCCGCGAACCAGACCTTCGGTCGAGTCCATGGCGATGCAGCGCACGGTGTTTTCACCCAGGTGCTGGGCGACTTCGAGCACCAGACGGTTGCCGACATTGGTCGTCTCGAGCGCGTTCAGGATCGCCGGCAGGTGATCGCCGAACTGCACGTCGACGACGGCGCCGATGACCTGGCGGACCTTGCCGACAACGCCGGTTGCCTTGCTGGCCACTGCCGATGTCTTGGCAGCTGCGGTCTTCGCCGGTGCTGCTGCCTTGGCCGGGGCCGCCTTCGCGGCTGCTGCTGGAGCCTTTGCCGCCTTCGCGGGGGCTGCTGCCTTCGCGGCTGCGGCCTTGGGGGCTGCCTTCTGGGGGGTCGCTGCTTTCGCCATCGTCTTTACCCTTTTTCGTCCTTTGTTTCTCACGCGGTCCGGTCGCGGGCAAAAAACCCGCGGACCGCGCCTAGAGCGCCTCGGCGCCCGAAATGATTTCGATCAGTTCCTTGGTGATCTGCGCCTGCCGCTGGCGGTTATAGGTGATCGACAGTTTGTTGATCATCTCGCCAGCGTTGCGCGTTGCATTGTCCATGGCGCTCATCTTGGCGCCCATCTCGCCGGCCGCGTTTTCGAGCAGTGCCCGGAAAACCTGCACGGAAATGTTGCGCGGAATGAGATCGGAGAGGATTTCGCCCGGCTCCGGTTCGTATTCATAGACAGCGTTGCCGCCATCCGTCACTTCCGCCTGAGCCGAAGCAACGCCCGCCGGAATGATCTGCTGCGCGGTCGGGATCTGGCTGATCACCGACTTGAACTGCGAATAGAACAGCGTGCAGATGTCGAAGCCGCCCTCGTTGAAGAGATGGATGACCTTCTTGGCGATGGCATCGGCATTGACGAAACCGAGTGTCTTGACCTCGCGCAGATCGACGCGATCGATGATCAGCGACGCGTAGTCGCGGCGCAGGATGTCGAAACCCTTCTTGCCGACGCAGATGATCTTGACCTGCTTGCCGTCGGCCAAAAGCTTGCGGATGTGGTCGCGGGCAAGACGGGCGATCTGCGAATTGAAGCCGCCGCACAGGCCGCGCTCGGCGGTGCAGACGACGAGCAGATGCACATCATCCTTGCCGGTGCCGGTCATCAGCGCCGGGGCATCGCCACCGCCGCCGATCGCCTGGGTGATGTTCGCCAGCACGGAACCCATGCGCTCCGAATAGGGGCGCGCCGCTTCCGCAGCCTCTTGCGCACGGCGCAGCTTCGCCGCAGCGACCATCTGCATCGCCTTGGTGATCTTCTGCGTCGCCTTGACCGAGGCGATACGGTTACGAAGGTCTTTTAATGAAGGCATGCTTCAAACCTGATCCCGTCTTGTCGCTTCGCTCAGGCGAAGGTCTTGGCGAAAGCGTCGATCTCGGCCTTCAGCTTGGCGCGCAGATCGTCCGACAGTGCCTTTTCCTTGCGGATGGCGTCGAGAACGTCCTTGCCGGCCGCACGCATGTGGCTGAGCAGGCCATGCTCGAACTTGCCGACCTGGTTGACCGGCAGCTTGTCGAGATAACCGTTGACGCCGGCGAAGATCACCGCGACCTGCTCTTCCGTCTTCAGCGGCGAGAACTGCGGCTGCTTCAGGAGTTCGGTCAGGCGCGATCCGCGGTTGAGCAGGCGCTGCGTGGCGGCGTCGAGATCCGAGCCGAACTGCGCGAAGGCCGCCATTTCGCGGTACTGCGCGAGCTCGCCCTTGATCGAGCCGGCAACCTGCTTCATCGCCTTGATCTGCGCGGCCGAGCCGACGCGCGACACCGACAGACCGACGTTCACCGCAGGACGGATGCCCTGGAAGAACAGGTTGGTTTCGAGGAAGATCTGGCCGTCGGTGATCGAGATCACGTTGGTCGGGATGTAGGCCGACACGTCGTTGGCCTGCGTCTCGATGATCGGCAGAGCGGTCAGCGACCCGCCGCCCAGATCGTCGTTGAGCTTGGCGGCGCGCTCGAGCAGGCGCGAGTGCAGGTAGAACACGTCGCCCGGATAGGCTTCGCGGCCCGGCGGGCGGCGCAGCAGCAGCGACATCTGGCGATAGGCGACGGCCTGCTTCGACAGATCGTCATAGCTGATCAGCGCGTGCATGCCGTTGTCGCGAAAATATTCACCCATGGTGCAGCCGGCGAACGGCGCCAGGAACTGCATCGGCGCCGGGTCGGAAGCGGTGGCGGCGATGATGATCGAGTATTCGAGCGCGCCGCGCTCTTCCAGCACCTTGACGAACTGCGCGACGGTCGAGCGCTTCTGGCCGACGGCGACGTAGACGCAGTAGAGCTTTTCCTTCTCGGGGCCGTTGTCGTGCACCGACTTCTGGTTGAGCATCGTGTCGAGGATGATGGCGGTCTTGCCGGTCTGGCGATCGCCGATGACCAGCTCGCGCTGGCCGCGGCCGACCGGGATCAGCGCATCGATGGCCTTGAGACCGGTCGACATCGGCTCGTTCACCGATTTGCGCGGGATGATGCCGGGCGCCTTGACGTCGACGCGCTTGCGCTCGACTGCCTTGATCGGACCCTTGCCATCGATCGGATTGCCGAGCGCATCGACGACGCGGCCGAGCAGGCCTGGGCCGACGGGAACGTCGACGATGGCGCCGGTGCGCTTGACGATGTCGCCTTCCTTGATGTCGCGGTCGGCGCCGAAGATGACGACGCCGACATTGTCGGCTTCGAGGTTGAGCGCCATGCCGCGGATGCCGCCGGGGAATTCGACCATCTCGCCGGCCTGGACATTGTCGAGGCCGTAGACACGAGCGATACCGTCACCGACGGACAGCACCTGTCCAACTTCGGAGACCTCGGCCTCCTTGCCGAAATTCTTGATCTGGTCTTTCAGAATTGCGGAAATTTCCGCGGCGCGGATGTCCATCAGCCGACCTCTTTCAGTGCAAGCTTGAGCGAATTGAGTTTGGTTTTGAGCGACGTATCGATCTGGCGCGAGCCCATCTTGACCACCAGCCCGCCGAGCAGCGACGGATCGACGGTGACGGAGATAGCCACGTCCTTGCCGGCAACGCTCTTCAGCGCCGCCTTGAGTTCGGTCTGCTGGACAGCCGTCAGCGCGTGAGCCGACGTCACTTCAGCAGCGGTCTCGCCACGGTGTTCGGCTGATATCTGGCGGAACGCCCTGATCATGCCGGGAATGGCGAACAGCCGGCGGTTGCGGGCGACGACGCGCAGGAAATTTCCGGTGAGGCCGGTGATCCCGGCCTTGTCGGCGATCGCCGCGATGGCCTTCGCCTGGTCCTCGCTGGAGAACACCGGGCTGTTGATCAGCCGGGTGAGATCAGCGCTGCCCGCGAGCATGATTTCGAAACTGTTGAGGTCGGCTTCGACCTTGGCCACGGAATTTGCCTGCAGGGCGAGTTCGAACAGCGAACCCGCATAGCGTTCTGCGACACCTGAGATTGGCGATGACGATTGAGCCACGGACCGTCTTTTCTCTTGTCTGACAGGCCGTAGATTGTTGGCGCGAGCAAAAACTCTGGCTAAATCTTTGACCTTACTGCATTTTTTCGAGCACGGAGGCGCGGCTTCCGCTATCCCCGGCCGAAAGTCGATTGCCGTCTAGCACAGGCATTTTAAGACCGCAATGCGTCGTTCCGCATGGTTTTCAGGCACTATTGTCGCATCCGGCGAAAGTCGCCCGTCTTCCATCGCGGAATACCCAATGATTCAAGGCAGAAAGCCGAAGGCGAAGGCGAGCGGCAACGCCGCCAGGACCAATTCCAGCACAATGGAAACCCAATTGAAAGGCGTGTTGGCGCCATCAGACATCATCGACAGCAGCCGGCCGAAGGCAGTGAACAGCCAGGAGAAGCCAAGCGCCATGTAGATCAGCGGCTGCGCCAGCAGGATACAGCACAGGCCGACACCGAGATAAAAGCCGGACATCCTGCCGCGCCCCTCGGCGATCGCGGCAGCCTTCTCTGGCTTGACCTGCAGGCGCAGGGCACGGAAGGCGAGACCCGGCGCCAGGAAGAACAAAAGCCCGAGCAGCACCGTGAAGACGGCGCTCGACCAAGCCAGCCATTCGCCCTGGCTCGTCGGCCATGGAAGCGCAAAATCCATCTTGTCCCCTCGAAATGCCTGTTTTGAAATTCCGGGCATTCTAACGGAGGAAAGCCCCCGCGCCAGATGGGTCCAGGTACTTTAGGCAGCGCGCATCAACCGAGCGCGAATTCCACAGCCGCCTCGGCATGGATGCGCGTCGTGTCGAAGACCGGGATGTCGAAATCCTGCTGGCCGATGAGCATGGTGATCTCGGTGCAGCCCATGATGACGCTGTCGGCCGCCTCTTCGCGGCGCAGGCGTTCTGTCTCGGCGATATAGGCCGCCTTGGATGTTTCGGTGACGATGCCCTGGCACAATTCCTCGTAGATGACACGGTGCACCATGTCGCGCCCGGCCGCATCAGGCACCACGGGGTCCAAGCCAAATCTGTCAGCGAGCCGGCCTTTGTAGAAATCCTGCTCCATGGTGAAGCGCGTCGCCAGCAGCGCCGGACGCTGCATTCCGGCACGCTTGACCGCCACTGCGGTGGCATCGGCGATGTGGATCAGCGGGATCGACACCGACGCCTGCACCTGATCGGCCAGTTTGTGCATGGTGTTGGTGCACAAAAGCAGACCTTCCGCGCCGCCGGCCTCAAGCTTGCGCGCCGCTTCTACGAGGAGCACGCCGGCACCGTCCCAATCGCCGTGATGCTGCCGCTCGGCGATCTCTGCAAAGTCGAACGACCACAGAAGCAGTTTCGCCGAATGCAGCCCACCCAGCCGTTCGCGCACGATCTCGTTGAGCAGGCGATAGTAGATGGCGGTCGATTCCCAGCTCATGCCGCCGAGCAGGCCAAGGGTCTTCATATGAGTTTCCACATCTCGCTGGCTTGCGGGCAACCTATCGCTGAAAGCGCAACCTTACAAAAAACTCTGCGGGTCGACGTCGACCTGCACCCGGACCGAGCCGCGTTGCTTCGGCCCGTTGGCCAGCATGGTCCTGATAAAACCTTGCATGTCGGCGCGCCGTTCGCCCTGGATCAGCAGCCGGAAGCGGTGGCGGCCGCCGAGCAGTGACAGTGGCGCCTCGGCTGGCCCCAGCACGAACAGATCTGACGCCTCGGGTGCGGCGCGGCGCAGGCCACGTGCGTGGCCCTCGGCTTCCGCTCGTGTCACCGCACTGACGATGACACCCGCGAGCCGGCCGAAGGGCGGCAGGGCAGCCCGTTCGCGCTCGGCGATCTCACGTTCGTAAAATGCCTCGGCGTCGCCCGAGACGATCGCCCGCATCACCGGGTGGTCGGGCTGAAAAGTCTGCAGCAGGCCAAGGCTCTTCTTGCCGGTGCGGCCGGCGCGGCCGGTGACCTGGCTGAGCAGCTGGAACGTGCGCTCGGCGGCGCGCGGATCGCCATTGGCAAGTCCGAGATCGGCGTCGACGACGCCGACCAAAGTCATGTTGGGAAAATTGTGTCCCTTGGCGACGAGCTGCGTGCCGATGACGATGTCGGCTTCGCCATCGGCGATCGCCTCCAGCTCCAGCCGCAGCCGCCGCACGCCGCCCATCAGGTCTGACGACAAGACGATGGTGCGCGCGTCGGGAAAATGCGTAACGACCTCTTCGGCGATCCGCTCGACGCCCGGTCCGCAGGCGACCAGATGATCGAGCGTGCCGCATTCCGGGCAGGCTTCGGGGCGGCGCTCATTGTGCCCGCAATGATGGCAGACCAGCTGGCCGCGAAAGCGATGCTCGACCAGCCAGGCCGAGCAGACTGGGCAGCCGAAGCGATGACCGCAGACCCGGCACAGCGTCAAGGGCGCATAGCCGCGCCGGTTGAGGAACAGTAACGACTGCTCCTGCCTCTCCAGCGTCTGGCGCATCTGGTCGAGCAGCACCGGCGACAGAAAGCCGCCACGCGCCGGCGGCGCCCGCCGCATGTCGACCGCCTTCAGATGCGGAAGTGCTGCCTCGGCGAAGCGAGCGGAAAGCACCGCCCTGTTATATTTACCTTGGCTCGCATTGACCCGGCTTTCGACCGACGGCGTCGCCGACGCCAGCACCACGGGGAAGCTGCCGATATGGCCGCGCACCACCGCCATGTCGCGCGCATTGTAGAAGACGCGGTCCTCCTGCTTGTAGGCAGGGTCGTGCTCCTCGTCGACGACGATAAGGCCGAGCTCCTTGAACGGCAGGAACAGCGCCGAGCGCGCGCCGGCGACGACCCGCACGCCGCCCTCCGCCACTTGCCGCCAAACCCGCTCGCGCATCCGCGGCGGCAGGTCGGAATGCCATTCGCCCGGCTTGGCGCCGAAGCGCTGCTGGAAGCGCTCGAGAAAGGCATGCGTCAGCGCGATTTCCGGCAGCAGGATCAGAACCTGCCTCCCCTGGTCGAGCGCAGCCGCCACCGCCTCGAAATAGACCTCGGTCTTACCCGAACCGGTGACGCCGTCGAGCAGCGCGACGTTGAACACGCCGGCTGCGACATTGGCGCGCAGCATCTGCGCCGCGGCGCCCTGGTCCGGCATCAGTTCCGGAATAGCGTAGCCGGGATCGGGCGCGGCCACCACCGGGCGCGGCGGGATCATCACGGTCTCGAACACGCCTTGCGCCCTCAGGCCGTCGATCACCGTCGAGGACACGCCGGCGGCGTGAGCGAGGCCGGAGCGCGTCCAGGCAAGGCCGCCTTCGGCCGTCTCCAGCACGCGCTGCCTGGCGCCCGTCATCCGGTCAGGTGCGAGAAGCGTGCGCTGCAACCCCTCGATCCACGGTTCGGGGTCGAAAGCCTCCGGCGCCCTGAGCAGCATGCGCGCCACCATGCCGGGCGGCGATAGCGTGTATTGCGCCACCCAGTCGACGAAACGGCGCATCGCGCGGTCGATCGGCGGGCAATCGAAGACCTGTTCGATGGGGCGCAGCTTCTTCGCATCGACCTTCTCGACCGCGCCGTCCCAGACGATGCCGGCGACCTGGCGCGGACCGAGCGGCACGCGCACGATCGAGCCCGGCGCCACGCGCATGCCGGCCGGCACGGCGTAGGTGTAGGGGCGTTCGGCGGGCATCGGCACCAGCACCGGTGCGGCTGCGACAAAGGGCGAATCTTCGATCATGAGGCGTGACCTTGCCCTGACTTTGGTCTAGATCAAAGGCCGACCCCAAATGTGCATGACATGCACATGAAAATCTTCAGGAGACCCGCCATGAAATTTTTTGTCGACACCGCCGACGTCAAGGATATCCGTGAGCTGAACGATCTGGGGCTGCTCGACGGCGTCACCACCAATCCGTCGCTGATCCTCAAATCCGGCGGCAAGATCGCCGAGGTCACCAAACAGATTTGCGACATCGTCAAGGGTCCGGTCTCGGCTGAAGTCACCGCCACCGAATATTCCGAGATGATGCAGCAGGCCAAGGTTCTGGCCAAGATCGCCGACAATGTCTGCATCAAGGTGCCGCTGACGCTGGACGGCCTCAAGGCCTGCAAGACGATCCGCACCGAGATGAACCGCCTGGTCAACGTCACCCTGTGCTTTTCGGCCAACCAGGCGCTGCTTGCGGCCAAGGCCGGCGCCTCGTTCATCTCGCCCTTCGTCGGCCGCATCGACGACATCGGCATCGACGGCATGGAGCTGATCCAGGAAATCCGGCAGATCTATGATAATTACGATTTCCAGACCGAGATCCTCGTCGCCTCGGTGCGCACCGTGAACCACGTCAAGCAGGCGGCACTGATCGGCGCCGACGTCGTGACCGCGCCGCCGGCGACCCTGAAGGCCCTGGTCAACCATCCGCTGACCGACAAGGGCCTCGCCGCCTTCCTCGCCGACTGGGCCAAGACCGGCCAGAAGATCGGCTGACGATGGTGATCGGCTGAAGCCAATTCGTTTGTGATGAAAAAGGCCGGGCAACCGGCCTTTTTCATGTGCGCTCCAAGCAGACTGCCGCTCAATCCGCCCCGTCATCCTCGGGCGGGCTCGCCGGCTGGCGCCGGCCCATGATGATTTCGCGTTTGCCGACATGGTTGGGTGTGCCGACCAAGCCTTCCTTTTCCATACGCTCGACCAGCGACGCGGCGCGGTTGTAGCCTATGCCGAGACGGCGCTGGATGTAGGAGGTCGAACACTTCTTGTCGCGCACCACCACCTTGACCGCCTCGTCGTAGATGGCATCGCTGTCTTCGGCTGCAACCGATCCCTTGTCGAAGACCGCGCCCTGGTCGTCTTCCTCCTCTTCCTCATCCTCGTCGGCCGTCACGGTTTCCAGATATTCGGGGCGGCCCTGTACCTTCAGATGCGCGACCACATGCTCGACCTCCGCGTCGGAGACAAAGGGACCGTGCACGCGGGAAATGCGTCCCCCACCCATCATGTGCAGCATGTCGCCCTGGCCAAGCAGCTGCTCGGCGCCCTGCTCGCCCAGGATGGTGCGGCTGTCGATCTTGGATGTCACCTGGAAGGAAATCCGGGTTGGGAAATTGGCCTTGATCGTACCCGTGATGACGTCGACCGAGGGGCGCTGCGTTGCCATGATCAGGTGAATACCGGCAGCGCGTGCCATCTGCGCCAGACGTTGGATCGCGCCTTCGATCTCCTTGCCGGCGACCATCATCAGGTCGGCCATCTCGTCGACGATGACGACGATGTAGGGCATCGGCGCGAGGTCGATTTCCTGCTGTTCGAAAAGCGGCTCGCCGGTGCCCTTTTCGAAGCCGGTCTGCACCGTCATGACGACGGTTTCGCCCTTGTCGCGGGCAGCGGCGGCGCGCTCGTTGTAGCCATCGATGTTGCGCACGCCGAGCCTGGCCATCTTGCGATACCGGTCCTCCATCTCGCGCACCGCCCATTTCAGCGCGGTGACGGCTTTTTTGGGATCGGTGACGACGGGCGTCAGCAGATGCGGAATGCCGTCATAGACGGACAGCTCGAGCATCTTGGGATCGACCATGATCAGCCGGCATTCTTCCGGCTTCAGCCGATAGAGCAACGACAGGATCATGGTGTTTATGGCAACCGACTTGCCGGAGCCGGTGGTTCCTGCAACGAGCAAATGCGGCATCTTCGCCAGCTCGGCAATGACAGGCTCGCCGCCGATCGTCTTGCCGAGACACAGCGCCAGCTTGCAGCTCGTCTTGCGGAAGCCCTCCGATTCGATCAGCTCCCGGAAATAGACGGTTTCGCGCATCTCGTTCGGGAGCTCGATGCCGATGACGTTGCGGCCGGGCACGACGGCGACGCGCGCCGAAATCGCCGACATGGAGCGGGCGATATCGTCGGCAAGCCCGATGACGCGAGAAGATTTGACGCCCGGCGCCGGTTCGAACTCATAGAGCGTGACGACCGGGCCGGGACGAACATGAATGATCTCGCCACGCACGCCGAAGTCTTCGAGCACGCTTTCCAGCAGATCCGCGTTCTGCTCGAGCCGCTCCTGCGACATGTAGAAACCTTGTCCCTCCGGTGGCTGCTGCAACAGCTCTTCCGAGGGAAGCTCGTAGGGATCGCCCGCGGTTGACAGCACCACCTTTCCAGCCCCAGGCAAGCGTGCAGAGCGGGCGCCAACGGCCTTGGCAGGGACGTTCGCATTTGGCGCGGCCGGCGCGGAAACGGCATCGCTTTTGGCGGCTGGAATTATGACAGGCTGGACCGGCGACAGCGCATTGCTCGCCGGCACGTCAGGTTGGGCGACGGCCTGGTTCGAATTGGCCGGCCAAACATCCGGCAACGGCTTCAAGGCCTGGCCCGGCAGGCAGTCGATGACACGAAACAAGGCGGTGGCATCGGTCCCTGTCGTCGGGCGGATGTCGATCGGCATGGTGGTGACTGGCGCTGCGGCGAGCGGCGCAGGCGACGCTGAACCGGTTTGCCGGGCCGACGGCGAAACGTCGACCAGATAGGGTGCCATAGCCTCGAAGAAGGCATGATCCGAAAGATAGGGCCAGCGCTGCCTTTCGGTTTTGGTCGGGGCGCCCGGAGCAACGGACGCACGCGCGGATGCCCGTCCCGTTGCGACCGTCCTCGGCGGCACCGGCGCAACGGCTGGCACCTTCTCCCTGGCGCGCACGGACGGGACAAAAGCAGCAGCCGGCGGCAGTGGCCCTTGCGTGGCGTGCCCGGTCTGCGGCTGGGAGGCAGGGCTTTTCACCGACGCCGGCAATGCCAGGAGCGAGGGCGCGGAGGACGCCCTGCCGACCATGGGTTGCGCAACGGCTTGCTGTGCCGGGCGCGTCGCGCCGTGTTCGACGACACGCTCGTGCTGCGGATGATGCTTCCTGGCCTCATAATCCGGCGTGCGTGTAAAACGCACGTTGGGTGCAAGGAAGAAATATTCCTGCCAGGCAGGGCTCTCGATATCGCCGATTTTCGAAGGCGTGTCGTCGGAGCCACTCCGCGGCTCCATATAGGGCCGCTTGTTGCCGCCGAGATCGACCACCGGCGCGGAATAGCCGGCCTGGCGTGTGGCGGGCTGCCGGCCGGCCGTTTCCTTGCGAGCCGGACGATCAAGGTCGCTTGCCGCGGAAGAACTTCGCTGACCACCCCTGTCGCCGATGCTCTCGGAGCGCTTCCCCTCGGGATCATCAGGCGATGCGGCCGTCGACAAATTGACCCGGGAAAAACGCTTGGCTTCCATTCTCAAGACTCACTGTGAAATGTCTGCCGAGCAATAGGGAGCGAGTGGTTAACAGTTGCTTCCCGGATGGGTCGCCGACGATCCTGAGCGCCAAAATCTTCGTGGCAGTCTGCGAGCGACGTGGCACGATCGTCGCCTCGCCGCACCCACCGCTGTGGCGCGATCTACTCGCTGTGCTATAGCAGGCCGATGGGTCTCTTCGGACAATCTCTGTTCAGAATCTGGCTCTGTTCGGGAATCTGGTCATGATCCCACGATCATCCCGTCATGCCTGGGGCGCCAGACCGTTTTCGTGAAGCAGATGAGGTGCGCTAGCCGGTCTTGCCGTGCCGGACAAGGTCCTGGGCAATGGACAGCTGCAGCGCTTCCGCCAACTCTCGCGCCGCGCGATTCTCGGCGTCGATCTGCGCCCGGTATGCGGCGAATTCCTGACGCGGCCTGTCGAAGGACGAGGTGATCGAACGCTTGCCGGATGCGATCACCACGCCGGTCTTCGCATCGGCCAGCGTATAGCTGCCGGTCAGCGTCACGGAACCGGCGGTCGGCTCGTCTTCGTCGGTTCCGACCTGCACAAGTGCCGCGGACTCGACCGCTTCGGTCACGCCGAGATTGAGCGAATAGGCCGGCGAGGCCGGCTCGCCGGCGCCTCGTCCAAACCCGAAAATGAGATTGTTGCGCACCTGTTGGCCGTAACGCGTATTGACCGGCTTGATGCCGATCAACGCCAGTTCGGCACTGGCACTGGCCTGCGAACCCGACAGTGGCGCGCTCGAATAGAGCGGCCGCACCGTGCAGGCCGAGACAAGCGCGAGCGAACCTATCAGGCCGGCAAGCGCCATGCGGCGCAGCAAATGGCTCAACTCTGTCTTTTCCCGATCAGGCAACGACATTGACGATCCTCTGCGGCACGATGATCACCTTGTGCGGAGCCTTCCCTTCGAGTGCTTTCTGCACGAAGTCGAGAGCCAATACCGCTTTTTCGACCGCACCTTGGTCCGCGTCGCGGGCAATTGTCAAATCCCCCCGCTTCTTGCCGTTGACCTGTACCGGATAGGTGACTTCGTTGTCGACGACCAGCGCCGGATCGAAGACCGGCCACGGCCGTTCGGCAACGAGATCGGTGCCGCCGAGCGTTGCCCAGCACTCCTCGGCCAGATGCGGCATGACCGGCGCGATCAGATGCACGAGAATCTCCACCGCCTGCCGGCAGGCGCCTTTCAGCGCTGCATCGGCCTTGCCTTCGGCCACCTCGTTAAGCGGCGTGGTCAGCGCGTTGGCCAGTTCGTAGATGCGGGCGATGGCGCGGTTGAAAGCGAGCTTCTCGATATCCTCTCCGACCGCCTTGAGGATCTTGTGCGCGGCCTTGGAAACCACCGCGGCCTCGCCGCTGCTGGCCGCCACGGGCTTGATGCCGGCCAGTGTTTCGGCCGCCGTCGACACCAGGCGCCAGATGCGCTGGATGAAGCGATGCGCGCCGGCGGCGCCATCGTCGGTCCACTCGACATCGCGCTCGGGAGGCGAATCCGACAGCATGAACCAGCGCGCCGTATCGGCGCCGTAGCCATCGGTGATGTCTTCCGGGCTCACCGTGTTCTTCTTCGACTTCGACATCTTTTCCAGCGGGCCGATGGAGACGGTTTCGCCGGTGGCGATCTCGATGGCGCTGCGCTTGCCGTCGACGTCCTCCAGCCGAACTTCGGTGGGCGCCAGCCAGCGGCCGTTCGATGCCGAGCCAACGCGATAGGTTTCGTGCACCACCATGCCTTGCGTGAACAGGCCCTTGAACGGCTCGGCCAGATCGACATGGCCGGCCTCGCGCATGGCGCGGGTGAAGAAGCGCGAATAGAGCAGATGCAGGATCGCGTGCTCGATCCCGCCAATATACTGGTCGACCGGCAGCCATTCGTTGGCCGCCTTGGGATCGGTCGGTTCATGTGCCCACGGCGCGGTGAAGCGGGCAAAATACCACGACGAATCGACGAACGTGTCCATCGTGTCGGTTTCGCGCCGCGCATCCCTGCCGCATTGCGGACATTTCACATGCCGCCATGTCGGATGACGGTCGAGCGGATTGCCCGGGCGGTCGAAATCGACATCGTCGGGCAGCTTCACCGGCAGGTCCGCCTTCGGCACCGGCACCACGCCGCAAGCCTCGCAATGGATCATCGGGATAGGGCAGCCCCAGTAGCGCTGGCGCGAAATGCCCCAATCGCGCAGGCGGAAATTCACCTTGCGCTCGGCCATCGGCCGGTTGCCGATCGTCTTCTGCTCCAGCAGTTTGGCGACTTCGTCGAAAGCCTGATCCGGCTTCATGCCGTTGAGAAAGCGCGAATTGATCATCACGCCGTCATCGACATAGGCTTCATCGATGATCTGGAACGTCGCCGGATTCTCGCCTTCCGGCATCACCACCGGAATCACCGGCAGGCCATATTTGTTGGCGAAGTCGAGGTCGCGCTGGTCGCCGGACGGGCAGCCGAAAATGGCGCCGGTGCCGTATTCCATCAGCACGAAATTGGCGACATAGACAGGCAGCGTCCAGTTGTCGTCAAACGGATGGACGACGCGGAGGCCGGTGTCAAAACCCTTCTTCTCAGCTGTCTCCAGCGCCGCCACCGAGGTGCCCATATGGCCGATATCCTCGATGAACTTCGCCAGTGCCGGATTGTGCGCAGCGGCCTTCTTGGCCAACGGATGATCGGCGGCGACAGCCATGAAGGAAGCGCCGAAGATGGTGTCGGGCCTTGTCGTATAGACTTCCAGCTCATGCTCGCCATCAGAGGCGTCGGCCAGAGGCCAACGGATCAGCAGGCCTTCCGAGCGGCCGATCCAGTTCTGCTGCATCAGCTTCACTTTTTCCGGCCATTCGTCGAGGCCTTCGAGCGAATCCAGCAGATCCTGGGCGAAGTCGGTGATCCTGAAGAACCACTGCGTCAGTTCGCGCTGTTCGACCAGCGCGCCCGAGCGCCAGCCGCGCCCGTCGATGACCTGCTCGTTGGCAAGCACCGTCATGTCCTCCGGATCCCAGTTGACCTTGGAGGATTTGCGCATCACCAGCCCCTTCTCGACAAAGTCGAGGAACAGCATCTGCTGGCGGTGGTAGTAATCGACGTCGCAGGTGGCGAATTCGCGCGCCCAGTCCAGCGACAGCCCCATGACCTTGAGCTGCTCGCGCATGGTGGCGATGTTCTGGTAGGTCCACTCCTTGGGGTGGACCTTATTCTGCATCGCCGCGTTTTCGGCCGGCATGCCGAAGGCGTCCCAGCCCATCGGGTGCAGCACGTTGAAGCCCTTGGCCCGCTTGTAGCGCGCCACCACGTCGCCCATCGTGTAATTGCGGGTATGACCGATATGGATGCGCCCCGACGGATAGGGAAACATCTCCAGCACGTAGTATTTCGGGCGCGGATCGTCATTGTGCGCTTCGAACAGCTTCTTGGCGTCCCAGGCCTTCTGCCATTTGGGCTCTGACGCGCGCGGATTATATCGTTCGGTTGCCATGGGACGTTTTTCACTTAAAAGCATGCGCGAACTGCGGGCGACGGCTCGGCAGTTCAGGGAATGTGGTCCGGGTGTTCACCATGGTTTGGCAAACCCGTCAACCATATGGGTACCGCGTCTGACAAAAACGCCGGTCAAAACAGCAGGATTTGCATATGGGTGACGCCGTTCAGCAATTTTTCGCGGTCAAGGCGAAGATCGCCGCCGCCGAACGCGAGGCCGGCCGCGAAGCCGGCGCCGTGACCCTGGTCGCGGTCTCAAAGACCTTTGATGCCGCCGACATCGGCCCGGTCATCGAAGCCGGCCAGCGCGTCTTCGGCGAGAACCGGGTGCAGGAGGCGCAAGCCAAATGGCCTGATCTGAAGGACGCATTTCCCGACATCGAACTGCATCTGATCGGCCCGCTGCAATCCAACAAGGCTAGGGAAGCGGTAGCACTGTTCGACGTCATCGAGACGGTCGATCGCGAGAAGATCGCCGCCGAACTCGCCAAGGAGATCGCCAAACAGGGCCGCGCGCCAAAACTCTATGTCCAGGTCAACACCGGCTCCGAGCCGCAGAAGGCCGGCATCGAGCCCCGCGACGCCGTGGCCTTCGTCGCCCGCTGCCGCGAGGTGCATGGCCTCGCCATCGAAGGCCTGATGTGCATCCCGCCGGCCGACGAGAATCCCGGTCCGCATTTTGCGCTGTTGGAGAAGCTTAGCAAGGAAGCCAACGTCGCCAAACTCTCGATGGGCATGTCCGGCGACTACGAAACAGCAATCGCCTTCGGCGCCACCAGCGTCCGCGTCGGTTCGGCGATCTTCGGCACTCGCTGAGACGCAACGGCGTTTGGGCCAATCCGACAGGCTCGTTGCTCCAGGACTGGAAACGAAACGTACCGTTCCTATTTGCTTTGCGTCATCACAAACTCTCTGGAGCCGCCACCATGCGCTACAACCAGCTTGGAAATACGGGGATGTTCGTCTCCGAACTGTGCCTCGGCACCATGACCTTCGGCGCCGCCGGTCAGAATGCCCAATGGGGCCTGATCGCCAGCCTCGACCAGAAGGGCGTCAACGAGATCGTTGCCCATTCGCTTGCCGCCGGCGTCAATTTCTTCGATACGGCCGACGTCTACTCCTTTGGCGAATCCGAACGGTTGCTCGGCCAGTCGCTCAGGGATCTCAAGGTCAACAGGCAGAATGTGGTCATCGCCACCAAGACGCATGGCGCCATGGGTGAAGGCCCCAACCAGCGCGGCTCGTCACGCGGCCACATCATGGATTCGGTCGATGCCAGCTTGGAGCGGCTGCAGCTCGACCATATCGATCTCTACCAGTTGCACGGCACCGACACGGTGACGCCGATCGACGAGACGCTGCGAGCGCTCGACGATCTGGTTGCCAGCGGTAAGGTCCGCTATGTCGGCGTCTCCAACTGGGCGGCATGGCGCATCGCCAAGGCGCTCGGCATCGCCGAGCGCAAGGGCTTTGCCCGTTTCGAGACCGTGCAGTCCTACTATTCGATCGCCGGCCGCGATCTCGAGCGCGAGATCGTGCCGCTGCTCAATGAGGAGAAGCTCGGCCTGATGGTGTGGTCGCCGATGGCCGGTGGCCTGCTCTCCGGCAAATATGGTCCCGGCGCACCCGGCAATGGCGAAGGCCGCCGCGCGTCCTTCAACTTCCCGCCGGTCAATGAGGACCGCGCCTGGGCGGCCGTTGCCGTCATGCGCGACATCGCCAAAAAACATGATGTGAGCGTCGCCACGGTGGCGCTCGGCTATGTCCTGGCCAAGCCCTTCGTGATGAGCGTCATCATCGGCGCCAGCCGCATGGAGCAGCTTGAACAGAACCTTGCCGCCACTGAGGTGAAGCTCGACACCGACGATCTGGTTCGTCTCGACGAGGTCAGCGCCCTGCCGTCCGAATATCCAGGCTGGATGCTGGAGCGCCAGGCAGCGGGCCGCCGTCCGGCGGCGTTCACGCCGAAAGCATAAATACAGCCCACGCTGACATCTCGGGAGCCGTGGCTCCGGAGATGTCAGGTCAGCCGGACGCTCTCGCCCAGAAAATCGAGAAAGGCGCGCACCCGCGCCGGCAGATGCCGGCCCTGGCCGACATAGACGGCGTGGGTCGGCTCCTCGTCACCCGGATTGAATGCCTCCAGCAGCGGCGCCAGTCTGCCGGCCGCTATGTCTTCCGCCACATGCCAGCGCGCCAGCCGGGCGATGCCCGCGCCCGCCAGTGCCATGAGCCGCATCGCCTCACCATCGCTGACCAGCGTGTTGCCGGTGATCGGAATCATGATGACGCGGCCTTCCGCGTCGAGGAACGGCCAGCCATCGAGGTGCCTGACGAAGCCGAAGCCCATGCGGTTGTGTTTGTCGAGATCGGCTGGCGTCAGCGGTATGCCGTGCGTCTCGAGGTAAGAAGGTGCTGCAACAACGACCACCGGGCTTTGCCCGAGCTTGCGCGCCACCAGCCGTGACTCACTCAATGGCCCGGCACGGATGGCAACATCGGCGCGCTCCGCCATCAGGTCGACGACGCTGTCGGTCAGCACCAGATCGACCGAAATCTCGGGGTAGCGTTCCAGGAACCGAGGCAGAAGCGGGACCAGCCGATGCACCCCGAAGGGCACGTAGCTGTTAATGCGCACACGTCCGCGCGGTGAAGCACCGGCCGCTGCCTCCTGCTCGGCTGCCGCCATGTCGGCAAGGATGCGCAGGCCGCTCTCGTAGAATGCTGTGCCTTCCGGCGTCAGTTGCAGCTTTCGCGTCGAGCGGCTGACCAGCCGCGCGCCAAGCCGGGCCTCCAGCCGCGCGATCAGCTTGCTCACCGCCGACGGCGTCATGCGCAACGCGCGTGCCGCGGAGGAGAAACTGCCTTCCTCGACGACGCGCACGAACACTTCGATCTCACCGGAGCGATTGACGTCGGGCCTGGCCATTTATGAATCTATTTCACAGAAAATATGCCCAAGGCAAGCCTGGTTCACAATGCAGGGAAGCACGATCTCAGGGGTCGGGGCGCGGGACGGCGCTCTTCGCCATCGAAGTGGAAACCGCCATGCCTCTTGCTCTCTACGCCCTCGCCGCCGGTGCCTTCGGCATCGGCGTCACCGAATTTGTTATCATGGGTCTGCTGCTCGATGTCAGCAAGGATCTCGGCGTTTCGATTTCGGCTGCCGGCCAGCTCATTTCGGGCTATGCGCTTGGCGTCGTCATCGGCGCGCCCTTGCTGACCATCGCCACCGGCAACTGGCCGCGCAAGACCGTGCTTCTGGCGCTGATGGCGATCTTCACGCTCGGCAATCTCGCCTGCGCGCTGGCGCCCGACTACTGGACGCTGATGGGCGCCCGCATCATCACCGCCTTTGCCCACGGCACTTTCTTCGGCGTCGGCTCGGTGGTCGCCACCGGCTTGGTCGCGCCCAACAGACAAGCCTCGGCGATCGCGCTGATGTTCACCGGCCTGACCATCGCCAACATCCTCGGCGTGCCCTTCGGCACATGGCTCGGCCAGGCCTTCGGCTGGCGCGCGACCTTCTGGGCCGTGACAGTGGTCGGTGTGGCCGCCTTCGCCGTCATCCTGGCTCTGGTGCCACGCAGCCGGACGGCGCCCGAAAAGAGCGACCTGCGCGCCGATCTCGCCGTTTTGCGCCGCACCCCCGTCCTGCTCGGCCTCGCCACCACCGTGCTCGGCTATGCCGGCGTCTTCGCCGTCTTCACTTATATCGCTCCGTTGCTGACCGAGATAAGCGGCTTCAAGGAAGCAGCCGTGTCGCCGATCCTGCTCGTCTTCGGCGGCGGTCTCATCGCCGGCAATTTGCTTGGCGGCAAGGTCGCCGACCGCTGGCTTGTGCCGTCCGTGCTGGGCAGCCTCGTGGTGCTGGCCCTGGTGCTCGCAACGATGACCTTCGCCATCCACAGCCAGGTGATGGCCGTCATCTATGTCGGCCTGCTCGGTGCCGCCGCCTTTGCTACCGTGGCGCCGCTGCAGATGTGGGTGCTGGACAAGGCGCAAGGTGCCGGCCAGAGCCTCGCCTCGTCCTTCAACATCGCCGCTTTCAATCTCGGCAACGCCGCAGGCGCCTGGCTTGGCGGCGCGGTGATTGCCCACGGCCTTGGTCTGGGTTCCCTCACCTGGGTCGCCGCCCTGCTGCCGCTCACGGCACTCGCCGTGGCGGGCCTGGCGCTGCGTCTCGATCGCACCCCAGCGCTCGGCGAGCCTGCCTCCATCCGGTCGTGACCGTCCTCTGCAAACCCGCTTTCGACACCCCTTCATACCACCAGGAGTAAAAAGATGGATTATCGACGTCTCGGTGCATCGGGCTTGAAAGTGCCCGCACTCTCCTTCGGCGCGGGAACCTTTGGCGGTTCCGGCCCGCTGTTCGGCGCCTGGGGCAACAGCGACGCCAGGGAAGCGCGGCGGCTGATCGACATCTGCCTGGAGGCCGGTGTCAATTTGTTCGACACGGCCGACGTCTATTCGAACGGCGCTTCTGAACAGGTGCTTGGCGACGCGATAAAAGGCCGCCGCGATGCCGTGCTGATCTCGACCAAGACCGCGCTGCCGATGGGCGATGGGCCGGGCGATTACGGCTCGTCACGTTCGCGGCTGATCAGATCCGTGGATGATGCGCTGAGGCGCCTCGGCACCGACTACATCGACCTTTTGCAGCTACACGCCTTCGATGCCGGCACGCCGATCGAGGAGGTGCTGTCGACGCTGGACAACCTGATCCGTGCCGGCAAGCTGCGCTATGTCGGCGTCTCCAACTTCTCCGGATGGCAAGTGATGAAGTCGTTGGCGCAAGCCGACAGCCAAGGCTATCCGCGCTATGTCGCCCATCAGGTCTACTATTCGCTGGTCGGCCGCGACTATGAGTGGGAGCTGATGCCGCTCGGCCTCGACCAGGGCGTCGGTGCATTGGTGTGGAGCCCGCTTGGCTGGGGCCGCCTGACCGGCAAGATCCGCCGTGGCCAGTCCCTACCGGAAAAGAGCCGGCTGCACGACACGGCAAGCTTCGGTCCGCCGGTCGAGGACGAGCATCTCTATCGAGTGATGGATGCCCTCGATGTCGTGGCCGAGGAAACCGGCAAGACCGTGCCGCAGATCGCCATCAACTGGCTGCTGCAGCGCCCGACCGTATCGTCGGTCATCATCGGCGCCCGCAACGAGGAGCAGTTGCGCCAGAACCTCGGCGCCGTCGGCTGGACCTTGACGCCGGAGCAGGTGAAAAAGCTCGACGCAGCGAGCGAGGTCACAGCACCCTACCCGTACTTCCCCTATCGCCGCCAGGAAGGCTTTGCCCGGTTGAACCCGCCGGTGGTTTGAGCGCATCGGGCCGTCATGGCGCAAGGTTCGCGGGCCAGCGCCCCCCTCTGTCCTGCCGGCGATCTCCCCCTCAAGGGGGGAGATCGGATGTCGCGGCGACTTTCGCCAATCGCAGGCGTAACAAGGGGCGGCGTTGTCGGTGGAGCTGCCAATCTCCCCACTTGAGGGGGAGATGTCCGGCAGGACAGAGGGGGGCGTCGTAGAACGCCGACCTCAAGAAGCCGTTGCTGCGAAACTCGTCCCTAATGCAGCACGAACTCCCCATCCACCTTGCGCCATTCATTCGGCGCGATCAGCTTCTGGTGGGTGTAGCTGATCGAATGCAGCGGCCCGTCCAGCTTGGCCTTCCAGAATTCGATGAACTTGATCAGCACCGGAAACTTCGGCGCGAGATCGTAGTCCTGCCAGATGAAGCTCTGCAGCAGATGCGGGTGATCGGGAAAGTGATAAAGAATCTTGGCAGTGGTCAAGCCATAGCCTTTGAGCATCAGGTCCATTTCGGCATGGTCGCGCATGACGGTCCCCAGGTTGATTCGCCTGTCCTCCCACGGCTGATTGTGCGCGCCGCTGATTAACCGTCTATTGATTTTTTCTTCATCTGAACCGGCTTTAGCATGCGAAAACATGCAGTTAGCAGCGCACCTCTTCGAGTGCTGACAGCCCTGGAGAAGCCCCCTGCGGCATCCCGCCGCGCGAATCCAACGTCTAATGTTGCCGTAACGGCGGAACTGGTAATAATGCCGCCGAATTCGCGGCCGTGTCGCCGCGATCCCGCCGGCATTTCAAGCCGGCGATTGGTTCGGGAGGAAAGTCAGGAATGTCCGAGGTTCATGTCCATCGCGTCCAGCCGGCGTGGAAGAAAAACGCGCTGATCGACAATGACACCTACCTGAAATGGTATGCCGACAGCGTCAAGAACCCGGACAAATTCTGGGGCAAGCACGGCAAGCGCATCGACTGGTTCAAGCCGTTCAGCAAGGTCAAGAACACCTCCTTCGACGGCAAGGTCTCGATTAAATGGTTCGAGGACGGACTGACCAACGTTTCCTACAACTGCATCGACCGGCATCTGAAGAAGCGCGGCAACCAGACCGCCATCATCTGGGAAGGCGACAATCCCTACGACGACAAGAAGGTCACCTATAACGAGCTCTACGAGCATGTCTGCCGGCTCGCCAATGTGATGAAGAAACACGGCGTCAAGAAAGGCGATCGAGTCACCATCTACATGCCGATGATCCCGGAAGCCGCCTATGCGATGCTGGCCTGCACGCGCATCGGCGCCGTCCATTCGATCGTCTTCGGCGGTTTCTCGCCGGATGCGCTGGCCGGCCGCATCGACGACTGCAAGTCGACCTTCGTTATCACGGCTGACGAAGGCCTGCGCGGCGGCAAGCCGATCCCTTTGAAGGAAAACACCGACAGGGCGATCGAGATCGCCGCGAAAGCCGGAACGAAAGTCGAAAAGGTGGTGGTCGTGCGCCGCACCGGCGGCAAGACCGGCTGGGTTTCAGGCCGCGACGTCTGGTATCACGACGAGATCGCGACGGTGAAAGCCGAATGCAAGCCCGAGAAGATGAAGGCCGAGGACCCGCTGTTCATTCTCTACACGTCGGGTTCGACCGGCAAGCCGAAGGGCGTGCTGCACACCACCGCCGGCTATCTCGTCTACGTCTCGATGACCCACCAATATGTCTTCGACTACCATGACGGCGACATCTACTGGTGCACCGCCGATGTCGGCTGGGTCACCGGCCACAGCTACATCGTCTACGGCCCGCTCGCCAACGGCGCCACCACGCTGATGTTCGAAGGCGTGCCGAACTATCCGTCGCAGTCGCGCTTCTGGGAAGTCATCGACAAGCACAAGGTCAATATCTTCTACACCGCGCCGACGGCGTTGCGCGCGCTGATGGGCGCCGGCGATGCGCACGTGAAGAAGACGTCGCGCAAGTCGCTGCGCGTGCTGGGTTCGGTCGGCGAGCCGATCAACCCGGAAGCCTGGGAGTGGTATTTCAACGTCGTCGGCAACGGCAAGGTGCCGATCGTCGACACCTGGTGGCAGACCGAGACCGGCGGCATCCTGATCACGCCGCTGCCAGGTGCGACCGACCTCAAGGCGGGTTCGGCGACGCGGCCTTTCTTCGGCATCAAGCCGCAGCTGGTCGACGGCGAGGGCAAGGTGCTGGAAGGTGCGGCCGACGGCAATCTGTGCATCACAGATTCCTGGCCGGGCCAGATGCGCACCGTCTATGGCGATCACGACCGCTTCGTGCAGACCTATTTTTCGACCTACAAGGGCAAGTACTTCACCGGTGACGGCTGCCGCCGCGACGCCGACGGCTATTACTGGATCACCGGCCGCGTCGACGACGTCATCAACGTCTCCGGCCACCGCATGGGCACGGCCGAAGTCGAATCGGCGCTGGTCAGCCATGAGAAGGTTTCCGAGGCCGCGGTCGTGGGCTATCCGCACGACATCAAGGGCCAGGGCATCTACAGCTACGTCACCTTGATGAAGGGTGCCGAACCGACCGAAGAGCTGCGCAAGGAGCTTGTTGCCCATGTCCGCAAGGAGATCGGCGCCATCGCTTCGCCCGACAAGATCCAGTTCGCGCCGGGCCTGCCGAAGACGCGTTCCGGCAAGATCATGCGTCGCATCCTGCGCAAGATCGCCGAGGACGATTTTTCTGCCCTGGGTGACACCTCGACGCTTGCCGACCCGGCCGTCGTCGATGATCTGGTCGCCAACCGGCAGAACAAGAAGAGCTGATGCAGACCGCGCTGGGCACTGTCAGCGAACTCTGGCGCTATCCGGCGAGTTCGCTTGCCGGCGAGCGCCTGAAAACAATCTCGGTCGACGTCGAGAGCATCGACGGCGACCGCCTGTTCGGCCTTGTCGACGTGTCCGACAACGAGATCGCACGACCCGACCGCGACGCGAAATGGCACAAGGTGCCGCGCATCCGCACCCGGCTGTCGCCGACCCTGGAACTCGAGATTGCCGTTCCCGAGGGCGACTGGCTGGCCGCGCCAAGCATCGAGAGCGACCGCGCGGTGTCGGCCTATCTCGGCTTCGAGGCCTCGCTCCGTCCGTTTCGCCGCGAGAATACCGGGCCTGACTATGCCGGCCCGCTGACCGCGGAGCGCTACCGCAAGGCGCCGATTCATCTATTGACCACGGCTTCGCTGGCACGCCTGAAAGCATTGCACCCGGAAGGGGTCGCCGACCCGCGCCGCTTCCGCCCCAACATCGTTGTCGACATGGCGGCGATCGAAGGCTCGTTTCCCGAAACGGAATGGATCGGCCGCAAGCTTGCCGTCGGCGATCTCCTGCTGACCATCTCGGAACCCTGCCGCCGCTGCGGTTTCACCATCGTCGCCCAGGATGGCTTCGACCATGATCCGGCGATCCTGCGCAACCTGGTCCGCCACAACGCCCACAATCTCGGCGTCTATTGCACGGTCGACAGGCCGGCGCGCGTCGAAGTCGGCGACGCGATGCGCTTCCTGTAAGCTATCGATACAGATCCGCCCGTGTCGGCGGCAGGCCGCTTGGACCGCGCGCGCGCTTGGTCACGACGGTCTGGAAAATCTGTGCCGAGGCGCGCTCGAAGGTGATCGAACAGCCCGTCAGGTAAAGCAGCCATAGCCGCGCCCTAGCCTCGCCCACCTCGGCGATAGCCTCGTCGAACCTTTCGTTGAGTCGCTCCGCCCACAGCCTGCAGGTGCGGGCATAGTGCTCGCGCAGGTTCTCGACATCGTAGACGAGAAAACCATGCGCCTCGAGATTGCCTGTTGTCATGCCGATGGTGTCGAGTTCGCCGCCGGGAAAAATGTATTTGAGCAGCGCCTTGAACTCCGGCCCCTTGCGCAAGGTCTTCTTGATGTCGCCCTTGCTGCGCCGGGTGATGGCGTGGTGCAGATAGATGCCGCCCGGCTTCAGCAGGCGATGAATGGTCTTGAAATAAGTCGCATGGTTGGCGAGCCCGAGATGTTCGAACATGCCGATCGACGAGATCTTGTCGAAGCTGCCGGTGAGTTCCGCATAGGATTTGATCTCGATGGTGATGCGGTCCTCCAGCCCCTCGGCGCGAATGCGTTCGCGGGCCAGCTCGGTCTGCGCCTGCGACAGCGACACACCGTGGCCGACGACGCCGTAGTTCTTTGCCGCATGGATCAGCATGGCGCCCCAGCCGCAGCCGATGTCGAGCAGTCGTTCGCCCGGTTTCAGCCGGAGCTTGCGGCAGATGTGGTCGAGCTTGTCGACCTGCGCCTCGTCGATGCCATTGGCGAAATCCTTGAAGTAGCCGCAGCTATAGACCATGCGCTCGTCGAGAAAGAGCCGGTAGAAGGCGTTCGAGATGTCATAGTGATGCTGGATCGCCTCCTGGCTCGAACCGCTGACATAGGGATTGCGCCCCGACAGATCGGTCCGCGCGCTCATCTGCTTGCGTGCCAAAAGCACGGAAGGCAGGTCGCGCAGGATCGCCATTTTCGGCAGCGACTTGAGCTTGGTTCTGAGCTTGCCTTGCGACGGCAGGGCATAAAAATCGAAGATCGTCCCGTCTTCGATGTCGATCGTCTTGGAAATCCACATCTCGATCAGCGTCGACAGGGACGGTCGCTTCACGATCTGCCAGACGATGTCCTGGTCGTTGATGGTGAGCACCGGACCAGTGGCGGGGCCGATCCGCTCCCCGGTCCACAGCCTGACCGCAAAACCCGGCTTCAATGTTTCGATCACCGTTCGAACGATGCGAGCGGCCTTTTCGGCTGCCTCCATGCGATTCCTCCGAATGCTGGCTCAGGGGCAGAAGTTTGCCCGGTCGGCCTGGCAATCGCAAGCCGGCCCGCACCAGGCCCGCCCGTTGGTTAATTTCAGACCTGCACCTTGTCTTTTGCTGCAATGCACCCCATCATGAGTATGTGTTCAACAAATCGAAAGGAGGTGATCCGATGTCGAGTGATTTCGTTTTCCAGAACGTGGCCTCAGCGGATTGCACTTTCGGGAAGCAGTCTTCCCGTTAAGGCGCGAAATGCGCGGCGGCTGACCTGATAGGTCATCGCCATGGGCCGCGCCACGGACGGAAACACGGAAGGCCGCCGGCTTCGAAAGAAGCGGCGGCCTTTTCCGTTTGCGGACTAGACTACTGGGTCAATGCGACCTTTTCGGTGTTGCGAATGATTTCCTGAAAGGCGTCGTCCAATTCGGCTCCGGTGGACACGTCGAAGAAATGCCTCTTGGCGCCGGAGGTATCCTTCGACGAACAATCCTTCAGCACCGCCTTTGCCTGGTCCCGCTCGGTTGTCGACATATCCTTGTCGTCCAGATCGAAGCCGATGGTGAAAATCTCGATGCCGTCGTTTTTCATGTTGTCGCACAGCGTTTCGGCGTTGCCGCGCGCAAGGGTGCCCTGCCTGTTGTAGCTGTCCCCAGCACCGGCGAAGGCGGTATTGAACTGGCCATCGGTCATCAGGATCGCGACCTTGGCGATCTTCTTCGGATCGGCATCCGAAGCGCCCTTGCCAAGACCGGCATTCCTGATCGCAGTGCGCCATTGCGGCGACAGCATATAATAGGTCCACTGAATGGCGATCGCGCCGGCCGTAAACCCATTGGCCCGGAAGTCCTCGATCGATTCAAGCAAGGCATCGGAATCGGCGGTCAGCGGGATCACTTTGGCATCAGGGCACCTGTTCATGTCCCCGTCACCGAGATGATCGTCCCGGTTGACCAGGGCATAGAATTTCTTGCCGTTCCCGTCGGTGCGAACAGTATCCGGGCCGTCGGCGCTCATATCCGCGTTGCCGTTCTTGTCCTTGCGCTCGGTGGCGCAATTGTCGGGGCGTGGCATCGCCGCGCCGACAATGGAGATGTAGTCGCTGAACGACGGCAGCAGATTTTTGCCCGTCTTGGCGACGAGAAGCGGACTGCCGGCGACGGGTGGGAGCTCAGTGCTGGCTTGTTTTTCGGCATAGACGTTTTCCGCCAGCTTGCCGGCGTTGACGCCAGATGCGTAAGGCACAATCGCGACGCGGATGCGGGGGTTCTGCGGATCCTGTTTCTGCAGCATCGTCTGGACGGCGTTTTTTGCAGCTGTTTTCAGATCGCCGATTTTGTCGACCTTGCCGCGCTTGGCCATCGACCCCGTTATGTCGAGCATCATCGCCACTTCGACGGTCTTGTCCGAATAGAGCGCCGTCGTGGAGGCGGCGACGCGTTTCATGTCGCCCGTGCCAAAAATCGGGAAATACAGCCCGACATCGACATGGGCGTCAGCCTGGACCGTCTTGGCGGTCCTGTTGACGATCAGCCTGTCGAGTACGATCTGGTCGGCCTGCAGAATGCCTGCCTGGCTGTTGGCGTCGAGAAAGGCCTGCACCGATTTGTTGGCATCGGCTTCCTTGATGGCGCCGGTCGTTAGGTCGCGTGCCGTCGATGTGACCGCGGCGTCGACGACGCCTTGGAGGCTCGATCTGGCATTGTAGAGCTGCGATACGTTGACCGAGAAGCCAACAGCCAGCGCCAAGACCGAGGCGCTGAGGCCGAACAGGATTGCGAAATTTCCACCGCGATCCCGGGCGAACCCGCCGACCGCGTGAACAAGACCCCCGTAATTCCGCATCCTACAGCCTCCATTCGCCTCGGCCTCGTCGCCGCGGACAGGGCAATGCAGGATTCCCGCCGGATGACGCCGCTGGCTGGCAGAAGGCCGGCCGCTTGCCGCCAAATCATTGTTTTTGTTCGGCTTCAAGCTCCGCAAAGGTGAATGACTGGTAAACAGAAAAGCGCGGCCGCGGCTGCGTTTACGAGCCGGTTACCATGCTCAAGACGAAGCAATCAGGGAATCCCGATGACGTCCTGTTGCGGGACAGGGTCCGTGTGCCGAAGCGGGCCAGTTGTCCCGAGACTGCAAGGCGCGAAATGATCGGATCCAACGCCTCCGGCCGTCGAAAGACCAAAGCGCCATCACGTTTGAAAACCAGGGCCGCTTTTGGCCGCGCCTCAAGGGGTGTTGAGATTCAGGTAAGGCCAGGTCGAAAATGATGGCTTTCGAGAACCGGAGCGGAGCGGACATTTGGTCCGTGAGCACCGGAAGCTCAGAAAGCCGTCATTTGCAGACCGGCCTCACCTGAATCGACATACCTTTAGGCCAGCATCTGTGCGCCGACGGTCCTGTCGATACCGTGGTAGGGCGGGTTGAACAGATTGCCTTCCTGTTCATAGGTCCATACCTTGAACAGGCTGAGCCGGTGGGCGCCGAAACTATGCAGCAGCGGCACGTCGGTGGCGTCGCGGCCGCGGGCGATGACGATGCGGCCGATTCTTGGCGTGTTGTGGCGAGGATCGAACGTGTACCATTTGCCGTCGAGGAACACTTCCAGCCACGCCGAAAAGTCCATCGGTGCCGGATCGGCTGGCACGCCGATATCACCGAGATAGCCGTTCACATAGCGTGCCGGAATATTCATGCAGCGGCAAAGCGTGATCGCCAGATGAGCGAAGTCGCGGCAGACCCCGACGCGTTCCTCATGCGCCTGAGCCGCCGTGCGGGTCGAGCGCGCATAGCCATAGCCGAACGACAGCCGGTTGTGGACATAGTCGACGATAGCCTGCACGCGCGCCCAGCCGGACGGAATGTCGCCGAAGAGCTGCCAGGCCAGGCTGCTCAGATGATCCGTCTCGCAATAGCGGCTGCCCAGGAGATAACCGAGAACTTCGTCCGGCAGGTCCGCCACCGGCACTTCCCTGGCCAGCGTGTTTACCTCGTCCGTCTCGCCGCTGTCCTCGACGACCGCGTCGTACAGGATGCGAAAACCACCGGCGGGCGCTGTGAAGCGCCGGCAGGCATTGCCATGCAGATCGTGGTACAGCCTTGTCGGCACCGCGGGCGAGGTCAGCACCCGCGTCTGCCGCTTGATATCAGCCTGCCTGTCCCGATGGATCTCGAGCACTGAAATCACCGGCGTGGCGGCTACGCATTCGATGGCGATTTCGTAGCCGAGCCGGATCAGCATCGTTGGTCCCCCCTTCGGTCTTGTGAGAAGCAGTCCTTCCCAAACGCCCGGAGGATACCGTGGTTCCCTGGGCCGATCGAAAAGCCCACCCCGTGTCTTCCCCTGCCGCGGTCGAGACGTTAGGTTCGGCAACCCCACCAGCGCTCCCCGGACTCAAGGAAAATCATGTATTCAGGCAGAAAATTCGCGGCCTTCCTCTTCGACATGGACGGCACGCTCATCAATTCCATCGCCTCGGCGGAACGGGTGTGGAGCGATTGGGCACGTCGCCAGGGCCTCGACGTCGCCGCCTTCCTGCCGACGATCCATGGCGTACGCGCGATCGAGACCATCACCGGCCTGGCACTGCCGGGCATCGACCCGGCACACGAGGCTGATCTGCTGCTGAAGGCCGAGGCGGCCGATCTCGAAGGCATTATCCAGATCGCCGGCGCCGTGGCATTTCTCGATTCGCTGCCGCCCGAACGCTGGGCGATCGTAACCTCCGCCCCACGTGAGCTGGCGCTGTTGCGCATGAAGGCCGCCGGCATCCCCGTCCCGGCCGTCATCGTCGCAGCGGAAGATGTCACCCGCGGCAAGCCGGCGCCCGATTGCTTCCGGCTTGGCGCGGAACGGCTCGGCTTCGACGCGCGCGACTGCCTCGTGTTCGAGGATGCCCCGGCCGGCATAGCGGCAGCCGAAGCGGCGGGCGCGGCGGTCATGGTCATCAGCGCCACGCACAAGCACCCCTTGCCAACGCAACACGCCGCGATCGCGGGCTACGACATGGTGGGCATCACCGTCGACGAGCGTGGCTGGATCGCGCTCGAGCCGCAGCGCAACGCCGCCTAGGCGGCGTCTAGAAATCGCTGGTCAGGCCCTTTACCTCCCAGTCGCCGTAGCGGCCGGGCTCCTTGCCACCGCGGCCGCCGATTTCCTTCGGCGCCGAGGCTTCCTTTTCCAGGTACTTTGCACGCCGTGCTTCGGCTTCCGCGAGCGCACGTCTGGCTTCCGGCGTCAGCGCCTTTGGCTCGACATCATGGGCAAGCTCGGCATCGGTTTTACTGGCTTCGTCGTTCATGCGATATTTCCAGCGGATTGAAACGGGAACTGGTGTTTCCCATCATATAGCGATGAGACCAAGCGGATCGACCCCTTTTCGCTATCACCTGGACAGGAGCAGACGATGAACACACTTCGTACCGCCATGCTTCTTGCCGCGATGACCGCGCTGTTCATGGGCGTCGGCTTTTTGATCGGCGGAACCGGCGGCATGATGATCGCGCTGCTGATCGCCGCCGGCACCAATCTGTTCAGCTACTGGAATGCCGACAAGATGGTGCTGTCGATGAACCGTGCCGTCGAGGTCGACGAGAAGAACGCGCCCGAATATTACGCCATCGTCCAGTCGCTCGCCAAACAGGCCGGCCTGCCCATGCCGAAGACCTACCTGATCGACAATCCGCAGCCGAACGCCTTTGCCACCGGCCGCAACCCGCAGAACGCGGCGGTCGCTGCCTCCACCGGCCTGTTGCAGGCGCTGACGCCTGAAGAGGTCGCAGCCGTCATGGCGCACGAACTCGCCCATGTGCAGCACCGCGACACGCTGACCATGACGATCGTCGCCACCTTTGCCGGTGCCATTTCGATGCTCGGCAATTTCGCCTTCTTTTTCAGTGGCAATCGCGACAACAATCCGTTCGGCTTTGTCGGCGTGCTGGCGGCGATGGTCGTAGCGCCCTTTGCCGCGATGGTCGTGCAGATGGCGGTCAGCCGCACCCGCGAATACGAGGCCGACCGACGTGGCGCCGAAATCTGTGGACACCCGCTCTGGCTGGCATCGGCGCTAGACAAGATCGCCCGCGGCGCCGAACGCATCCGCAACCCCGATGCCGAGCGCAATCCCGCGACCGCGCATCTCTTCATTATCAATCCCCTTCACGGCGAGCGCATGGACAGCCTGTTCTCCACCCACCCCGCCACTGAGAACCGCATTGCAGCCTTGCAGGCGATGGCGCGCGACATGGCCGGCAGCGAAACCCGGGCTGCACCGCGCCAGGCCCCAACGCCACGCCAGGCGGACGAACTGCGGCCATCCGGCCCGTGGGATCAGACAGCACGGCCCGAGCAGCCGGCGGAGCCCGCCAAGCCCAAATCCAACCCATGGGGCCGCAATCCGACCGGGCCCAGGGGCCGGTGGTCGTGAGCGTGGCGGACAGAGGACCTCGACGCACGGTTTCAGGTGATCAGGAACACAGGGACGGCGGCGACTTCGTCGCCGGTCTCGCCGCGCGCAAGGCAGCGGCCCGCCTGCTTGCCGCCGTCATCGATGCCAGGACACCGCTTGACGGGCTGACCGATCACGAGAACGGCCACCCGCAATACAAGGCGCTCGATTTGCGCGATCGCGGCCTTGTCCGCGCCATTCTGGTCACCGCGCTGCGCTATCGCATGACCATATCGGGGCTCTTGGCGCGGCGCCTGGAAAAGCCGCTGCCGCCCAATGCCACGGCGCTGTCGCACATATTGCATGTGGCGGCCGCACAGATCCTGTTCCTCGATATTCCCGACAGCGCCGCCGTCGACATTGCGGTGACCCATGCCAAGTCCGATCCACGCACGGTGCGGTTCTCCGGCCTCGTCAATGGCGTGCTGCGCACACTGGCACGGGCCAAGGAAACGGAATTGCCTGCCGCCCTTGCCGCCACCGACGAGGCGCCCAAATGGTTTTCCGAAAGGCTGAAGACTACCTACGGCAACGAAAAGGCCAGACAGATCCTCGAAGCGCATCGCGTTGAGGCGCCGGTCGACTTCTCGGTCAAGGCCGATCCCGGACTCTGGGCCGAAAAACTCGGCGGCATCGTCCTGCCGACCGGCACGGTGCGGGTCGAGAATCTTGTCGGTCCTGTCACCGAATTGCCTGGCTTTGCCGAGGGCGCCTGGTGGGTCCAGGACGCCGCGGCCAGCCTGCCCGCCCGACTGTTCGGCGATGTCACGGGATTGCGGGTTGCCGATCTCTGCGCCGCGCCCGGCGGCAAGACCGCGCAGCTGATCGTTGCCGGCGCGAAGGTCACCGCCGTCGACACGTCAAAAAACCGGCTTGTGCGGCTGACGCAGAATCTCGAGCGCCTCGGCCTGTCCGCCGAGATCGTCCAGGCCGACCTGCTCAAATACGAGCCGAAAGAATTGTTCGACGCCGTTCTCCTCGACGCACCCTGCTCGTCGACCGGCACGGTGCGGCGGCATCCCGACGTGCCATGGACCAAGACTTCGGCCGATGTGGAAAAACTGGCCGACCTGCAGCGCAGGCTGCTCGCCCGCACTGTGACGCTGGTGAAGCCTGGCGGCAGGATCGTCTTTTCCAACTGTTCGCTCGATCCGCTCGAAGGCGAGGATCTCTGTCGCGCCTTTCTCGCCGGCACGCCTGAAATCACCAATGATCCGCTGCTGCAAGGCGAGATCGCCGGCATCGATCCATTCCTGACGCCGCAAGGCACGCTGCGCACCACGCCCGCCGACCTGGACCTCGGCGCGCCGGAACGCTCGGGCCTCGACGGCTTCTTCGCCGCTCGCATGCGGCGAGCCGGCTAGGGCTTGAACTGCCGGATTTGCTGCCTTTTTTAGGCAGGACCGGGGGCAGAAGCAGGTGAACCGGCCCGGGCTCGTGGAATTCGCCTTCGCACGAATCGTGCAATCATGTAGACTCGGCGCCGGGGTAGAGGACGATCAGGAGGGGTTTTGGCACTTGCTGCCAGCAGCACGACGCGTCTGTGGACGCTTGTCGCGAAGGAGTTCTGGCGCAAAACGCGCCGGCGCCTGCGCGCCGGGCCTGTCTATCGCTGGCGCTATTCCGGCCGCACGCCGGAACGTGTGCTGATCGCACCGCCGGACCTGCGCCTCGCCGACCCGCAGATCGCACTCGAGATCTATTACGGCCGCTATCCCCTGTCGGGGCATCTGGTCGAGACCGGCGGCAAGTCGCCTTTCCAGATCAACGTGCCCAATCACGGCTGGCAGAAGACGCTGCACGGCTTTCGCTGGCTGCGCCATATGCGCGCCGCCGGCACGGAGCTTGCCGCTGCCAATGCCCGCGCCCTGGTCTCCGATTGGATCACCATGCATGGCAGCCATATTTCCGGCATCGCCTGGGAGCCCGGCACGACGGCCAAGCGCATCATCGCCTGGTTGCAGCACTCCTCGGTCGTATTGCAGGGCGCCGAGTTCCCTTTCTACCGCGCCTTCCTGAAATCGGTTGCCATGCAGATCCGCTACCTCAGGTCGATGGCGCGTGAAATGCCCGACGGCAAGGACAGGCTGCGGGCGCGCATCGCGCTCGCCTTCGCTGCCTTGTCCCTGCCGGCGCCGGCATCGGCGCTGCGTGGCGCGACCCGCAATCTTGCCGAGGAACTCGACCGCCAGATCCTCGCCGATGGCGGGCACATTTCGCGCAATCCGATGGTCGTCCTGGAAATCCTCGCCGACCTCCTGCCACTGCGCCAGACCTATGCCAACCAGGCAGAAACGCCGCCGCAGGCGCTGATCGGCGCCATCGACCGCATGCTGCCGGCGCTGCGCTTCTTCCGCCATCAGGATGGCAGCCTCGCCCGCTTCAACGGCATGGGCGCCACCATCCACGACCGCATCGCCACCATCCTGCGCCACGACGACACCGCTGGCGCGCCGCTGCTGCATGCGCCGCATTCCGGCTATGAGCGCCTGTCTATGGGCGGCACCACGGTCATCGCCGACACCGGCCCGCCGCCGCCGGTCGACGTGTCCAATGCCGCACATGCCAGCTGCCTTGCCTTCGAACTGTCGTCCGGGCGCCAGCACTACATCGTCAATGCCGGCATCGACACCTACGGCGCGGCTGAATTCCGGCCGCTGGCGCGCGCCACCGCCGCGCACTCGACCGCCACCATCAACGACACCTCGTCGGCGCGCTTCAGCCACTCGTTGCGCGTCAACGACCTGCTCGGTTCGCCGTTGATCGGCGGCCCGCAGCATGTGCAGTGCAAGCGCACCGATCAGAAAGGCGTTCAGGGTTTCATCGCCCGCCATGACGGCTATGTCGCGCGCTTTGGTTTCCTGCATGAGCGCGAGCTGAAGCTGTCGTCGAACGGCAATGTGCTGGCCGGCCGGGACCGCTTCCAGCGCCCCGGCAGTGCCGCGATCCGCAACAATGGCCGCGACTTCGTCACCGTCCGCTTCCACGTTCATCCCGATGTCAACCTTTTGCAGGACGAGCATGACCGCCTGGTGCTGGCCGCCGATCAGGCCGACACCTGGGTGTTCACATCGGCCGAAGTGGTGCCGGAGGTCGAGGAATCGATCTATTTCGCCGGTCTTGGCGGCCCGCGCCGCAGCCGCCAGATCGTGCTTGCCTTCAAGGCCTCGGAAATCGCCGAAGTCCACTGGCAGCTGACCCGCACCAGCATCGCCGGCTACCCGGAAAACAACTGACCCACCTGACCGCTGGTTTGATTTCCGGGCGGCATGTGCTACGGGCCGGGCATCCACCACACCAGTCGTGAAAGGCCGCCAGCCCATGGCCGTCGCCGCCAAGAACATTCCCGCACCAGACCTTGTTCCCGTGCGCCGCGCCCTGCTCTCCGTTTTCGACAAAACCGGCCTCATCGATTTCGCCAAGGCGCTGGCAGCCGCAGGCGTCGAGCTGGTCTCGACCGGCGGCACGGCAAAGGCGATCGCCGACGCGGGCCTTCCGGTGCGCGACGTCTCCGAGCTCACCGGCTTTCCCGAGATCATGGATGGCCGCGTCAAGACCTTGCATCCCGGCGTGCATGGTGCGCTGCTTGGCGTGCGCGACGACCCGGAGCATTCCGCCGCAATGCGCAAATACGGCATCGAGCCGATCGATCTCGTCGTCTCCAATCTCTATCCGTTCGAGGAGGTCCGCCGCTCCGGCGCCGACTACGCATCGATCGTCGAGAACATCGACATTGGCGGCCCGGCCATGATCCGCGCCTCGGCCAAGAACCACGCCTATGTCGCCATCGTCACCGATCCCGGCGACTATGCCTCGGTGCTGAACGCGCTGGAGATGAACATCGGCTCGCTGTCGCTGGATTTCCGCAAGAAGCTGGCCGCCAAGGCCTTCGCCCGCACCGCCACCTATGACGCGGCGATCTCGGGCTGGTTCGCCGAAGCGCTCGAGATCGAACACCCGACGTGGCGCGCCTTTGGCGGCAGGCTGGTCGAGGTGATGCGCTATGGCGAGAACCCGCATCAGAGCGCCGGCTTCTATATCGATGGCGACAAGCGGCCGGGCGTCGCCACGGCGCGTCAGTTGCAGGGCAAGCAGCTATCCTACAACAACATCAACGACACCGACGCCGCCTTCGAACTGGTCGGCGAGTTCGATCCGGCGCGTTCCGCCGCCGTCGCCATCATCAAGCACGCCAACCCGTGCGGCGTTGCCGAAGGCGCCTCGCTGAAAGCCGCCTACGCCAAGGCGCTCGCCTGCGACCCGGTTTCGGCCTTCGGTGGCATCGTCGCGGTCAACCGCACCCTCGACGCCGAGGCGGCGGAAGAGATCGTAAAAACCTTCACCGAAGTCATCATAGCGCCCGGCGCCACCGACGAGGCAGCGGCCATCGTCGCGGCGAAGAAGAATTTGCGCCTGCTGGTCACCGGTGGGCTGCCGGATCCGCGCACGCCGGGCACGACGGTCAAATCCGTCGCCGGCGGTCTGCTCATCCAGGGCCGGGACAACGCTGTCGTCGACGACCTCGAACTGAAAGTGGTGACCAAGAGGGCGCCGACGCCGGTCGAAATGGCCGACCTGAAATTCGCCTTCCGCATCGCCAAGCACGTCAAGTCCAACGCCATCGTCTACGTCAGGGACGGCGCCACCGTCGGCATCGGCGCCGGCCAGATGAGCCGGGTCGACTCCTCACGCATCGCTGCCCGCAAGGCACTCGACGCCGCCGAGGCCGCCGGCCTTGCCGAACCGCTGACCAAGGGCTCGGTCGTCGCCTCCGACGCCTTCTTCCCCTTCGCCGACGGATTGCTGTCGGCGATCGCCGCCGGCGCCACTGCCGTTATCCAGCCGGGTGGCTCGATGAACGACAAGGACGTCATCGCAGCTGCCGACGAGCACGGCATCGCCATGGTGTTTACGGGCGTCCGGCATTTCAGGCATTGACGCACTTCTTCCTTCTCCCCTTGCGGGGTGAGAAGCGGTTCGCGCAGCGAACGAAAAGCCAATTGCCTGGCTTTTCGAGCTTCGAACGCCCTGAGCCTGCGAAGGGCCGGGCGGTGGACGATCCGCCCTGCCGGGTCCCCGCTGCTCCGCAGCGTCCCGGCGTTCGCCAGCCTTTCATCGTGCCACTGGCACGATGAATTCGCTTCGCGAACCGGCCGCTCACCCCACAGGGGGAGAAGGAAGAAAGAACTCAATCCGCCGGCCGGTCCGCTGGATAGGGCGTTTTGACCAGGATCGCCATGCCGATCCCGAGGAACAGCACGATCACCGCCATGCCGAGCCGTGCCGAGCCGCTGGCCAGGGTGACGGACGCGACCATGAACGGCGCCAGGAAACTGGTCGCCCGCCCGGCCAGCGCATAAATGCCGAAATAGCGGCCGGATTCGGCCGCCGTGACGCTGCGCGCCATGTAGGATCGCGACGACGCCTGCACCGGCCCGAAAGCCACACCGATCAACAGGCCGAAGAAGATGTAGGCCTTTTCCGCTGCGGTGCCGAACAGGCCGCCACTGTCCGGTCCAGGCATCATCCAGAGGCCGAACAAAGTATAGCCCGGTCCGGTCGAGACGATGCCGATCGTGGCGATGCTGAGCAGGACCAGCGAGATCATGACGATGGTTTTTGAGCCAAGCGCCGTGTCGAGACGGGCCGCAACCAGGCAGCCGAAGATGGCGACGACGTTGAGAATGATGCCGAAAATACCGATTTCGGTGATCGACCAGTGGAACATCGCTGCTGCGAAAGTGCCCCCCAGCGCCAGCACCGCATTGACACCGTCCTGATAGATCATGCGGGCGACCAGGAAGCGGAAGATGCCGCTGCGCTTGCGCACCTCGCCCAGCGTCACTTTCAGCTCCGCCAACCCCTCTCGCACCGCAGGGCCGATCGGCAGGCCCTTGATGGCATCGGGGGTGAAAAAGAACATCGGCAGGATGAACAGGAAGTACCAGCCGGCTGACAAAGGCCCGGTTGCGCGCGCGTCCTCGCCGAGCTTCGGGTCGAGCCCAAAGAGCGGGTCGGTGCCGATGATCGTCTTGCCGGTCTCCGGCGAACCGGCCAAGCAAGCGACGACGAAGATCAGCGCGATCATGCCGCCGAGATAACCAAGGCCCCAGGCCATGTTGGAGATTCGGCCGATCTCGCTCTTCGGCACCAGGCGCGGCATCATCGAATCGTTGAACACGGTCGAAAACTCGGCCGCGACCGACGCCAGCGAAAAGAACAGCACGACCAGGAAAAGGTTCGAACCGGGGGCCGCGAACCAAAGCATGCAAAGGCAGGTGACCTTGACCGCGGCAAAGAATGCGATCCAGGGCTTGCGCGGGCCGGTCTGGTCGGCAATCGAGCCGAGGATGGGCGACAGCACGGCGATGACAAGACCGGCCGCGGCAATGCCGTAGCCCCAGGCCGCCTGGCCGGTCTCCGGATCGCTCGCCATGCGCGAGACGAAGTAAGGTCCGAAGATGAAGGTCGTCACGACCGTGAAGAACGGCTGCGCCGCCCAGTCGAACAGCATCCATCCCCAGATGCCGCGCCCGGACGCACGCTGCACTGTCTCTACCGTCATCATGATCCCTCGGCACCCGTTCCGTGTCGGGCGCCATGTCTGCATGTTTCATGCCCTCATGCAATGAACGAAGCTCGGTGCCGTACCCTTGACGCTGCCGGGCGTTCACTGTTCGAAAGTCATGCAACCGGCTTTCGTCCGCTACGCGAACCAAGCCCGTATTTTTCTCGTGGGAAGTCGGACCGTAGGTCCGGCGCCGTCCTCCACCCCCTGCTTCGCAACGATTGTCGCCGGCGTGGATCTCTTGATTATTAAGTTGACTCTTTTTGTCCGCTTTGACTAATTGCGCTCGCGCAGGGCCGGAACGGTGACCGGCCGAACTGCTCGAAATTGGTCTGACAGGGAATAAGAGATGACGATTGGTCGACAGGCATTGTTGCGCATTCAGGCAAGGCGATTGATTGCGAGCAGTGCCTTGATAGCGGCATCTTTTGGAATGGTGGGGACCGGCCGGGCCCAGGACGTTTCGCCGGACGATGCAACTCAACTGGAAACGATCGTCGTCACCGGCAAGTCGGACCGCGTTGGCGGGCCCGATCAAACGATCGTCGCCAAGGATACGGCGACCGCCACCAAGACCGATACGCCGATCGTCGACGTTCCCGCCTCGGTTTCAGTTGTAACCCAAAAGGAACTGGAGGCGCGCCATGTCGAAAGCCTCCAGCAGGCCGTGGCCTACACATCCAGCGTCCTCACCGACGAGTTCGGCAACGATGACCGATACGACTATATTCGCATCCGCGGTTTCGACCAGACATCGCTCGGTACCTATCGCGACGGCTTGACGGCGCGCATCCCCGCCTGGTTCACGGCCAGCCGTCTCGAACCTTACGGACTTCAGCGCGTGGAGGTCCTGAAGGGATCGACATCGACGCTTTTTGGTCTCAACGGCCCTGGCGGACTGGTGAACGCCATCACCAAGCGGCCGCTGGACCAGAAGCAGGGGGAGATTTACACGTCCTATGGCGACGGCACCAAGGAGATTGGCGTTGATTTTGGCGGGCCGATCGACGCCGATGGCGTGTGGACCTATCGGCTCACCGGGCTGGCCAAGGATGGCGATCAAGGGTGGGATTATTCCAACGACGACCGGCTTTACATCGCACCTGCGTTGACCATCAAGCCCGAGGAAGGAACCTCGCTCACCATCCTGACTGACTATTACAAGCGAGATGGCACAGGCGCACGCGGCACCCCGGCCGGCGCCAACATCGACATCGGCACCTTCCTGGGCGAGCCGGATTTCAACCGCTTCAACACCGAGCAGGTCGATATCGGCTACCAGTTCGAGCATGAGTTAAACGAGAACCTCACCTTCCGCTCCAATGCCCGCTACACGCATTTGAGCCTCGACTACGCCGAGGTCTACGGCGCGTCGCTTGACCCCACGGCGGACCGCACGGCATTTTCCGTCGGCGGCCTGTCCAACCGCTATGCCTTCGACAATCAGTTGCAATACGATACGGGCTGGGACCGGGTCGCCAGCAAGACGCTTGTCGGCGTCGACTACGCCAACGACAACACCCGCGAAAACATCCTCTTCGGCACCGCCGGCCCCATCGACATCGACAACCCGACCTATTGCGGTCTGTCCTGCATCAACCTCGGTCCCTATGTGAACTGGCGGGTCAAGCAGCAGGCGGTCGGTGTCTATGCCCAGGAGCAATTGACGTTTGACGACCGCTGGATCGTCACCCTGGGCGGGCGCTGGGACCGTGTCCATACGACGGCGGACTATCTCGATCTGGGAACGCAGGACGACGACACCGCATCGGCCTTCACCAAGCGCGCCGGCCTGACCTACAAATTCACGCCGAACCTCGCGGTCTACGCCAACTATTCGGAAAGCTTCCAGCCGCTCGTGTCGCCAAGCGCCAACGGGTATGCGGTCTCGGGCTCGTTGAAGCCTCAGGAGGGCAAACAGTATGAGGCAGGCATCAAGTACAAGCCCGACGGCTTCGACGGCCTGTTCACAGCCGCGGTCTTCGACCTTACCCAAACCAATGTTCCGACCTATGTCACGCCTGTTGTCCAGCAGCAGATCGGCAAGGTTGGCGTCCGCGGCATCGAACTCGAGGGCAAGGCCGCCATCGCGGAAAACCTGAACCTGACGCTTGCCTATTCCTACTGGGATGCCGAGATCCTGGAAGACGGCATTGGCGGGAATGCCGGCAATCGGCCGCAGCGCGTTCCTCGCCACCTGGCGTCAGCCTGGGTCGACTACACGCTTCCCGAGGAAGGACCGCGTGGCGACCTGACCATCGGCGGTGGCGTGCGCTATATCGGACAAACCTACGGGGATGACGCGAACACCATTTCGATTGGCGGCTACGCACTGGTGGATGCGGCGATTAGCTACAAGATGACCAAGGACGTGACGTTGGCCTTGAACGCAACGAACCTGTTCGACCGGAAGTATCTGACAACCAGCTATTACGGGACCGAATTCTACGGCGACCGGCTGAAAATCGTCGGCACCCTCAAACATTCCTGGTGAGCTTGCTGAACGCCAAGCGCCGACAACATTGGAAAAGGCGCCACACGCACCCGACAACGCGTGTGGCAATCACGGACGGTTCACATCCCCGTCAGATCGCTCATCAGCCCCGACGCCACCGACAGCCGCGACACGGTGATGTCGCCGCCCTCGGTCAACGCCTGCAGCCGCTCGCGGATGCGCGCCACCCGCTCGCCGCCGGCGTCCAGCCAGGCAGCCACCGGATCGGCCGTCTTGGCGTGGCCGGTGAGCGCCGCCACCGCGATGCCGCGCCGTGCCGCATCGATCGTGTCGGTGGCGCGCGAAAGCGCCAGCTGATCGTAGTAGTCCGATGGCGTGATCGAGCGTGCGGCATCCTCGACACGCGGAATGCGGAAGGCATCGCTGACGGCGAAGAACGCCTTGGCCGCGGCGACGATATCGGCGCCGGCGGTGCGCGCCGTCAGCGCGATGTCGGGGATGAGTTCCGCCACCTCGCTCAGTGCCAGCTGCCCGGCCAAGCTTTCCGGCGCGCCGGCCTTGAACAGCCCATGCCGCTTCTCCTCGATGCGCTCGCGTGAAAAGGCCGGCAGCAGCGAAACGAGCTTGGGCTCCAGCGCCTTGCGGGCTTCCTGCAACTCGGCAATGCGCTGGCTGAGGGGTGCCGTGCCGGCATCGTTCTTCAGATACCAGCCGCTGGTCACATAGATCAGCCGGCTGACCATCTGATAGAGATCAAGCTGCACCTGGCCGTCGATCTGGTTGTCGAGCGCGTCGATCTCGCGATAGAGCGCCGGCAAGGCAAAACCGTCACGCACCACCGCGAAGGTCCGCACCACGTCGGCGGCGGTGCGCCCGGTGGCCTCCTGCAGCCGGTTGACGAAGGACGGGCCGCCGCGATTGACCAGATCGTTGGCGACGACCCGTGTGATGATCTCGCGGCGCAGCCTGTGGCCATGGATCTCGGCGGCGTATTTCTTCGCCATCTGGTCGGGAAAATAGCCCATCAGGTCGCGGTCGAAATGCGCGTCATCAGGCACGTCGCTGGCGACGATGTCGGAAAACAGCACGATCTTGGCATAGGCGAGCAGCACGCCGAGTTCGGCTCTGGTCAGCGGTTCGCCACGCGCTTCGCGCTCGGCCAGCGCTGCCGGCGACGGCAGCGTCTCGACGGCACGGTCGAGCAGGCCGCGCGCCTCCAGCGCTGTCATGAAACGGCTCTGATGCGCGATGTCGGCGAGGCCACGCTTGCGGGCGATCGAAAGCGCCAGCGTCTGCTGGTAGTTGTTGGACAGCACCAGCGAGCCGACCTCCTCGGTCATCTCGGCCAGCAGCTTGTTGCGTGCCGGGCGTGTCAACGACCCCTTGCGCATGGCGGAAGCCAGCGCGATCTTGATGTTGACCTCGACGTCGGAGCAGTTGACGCCGCCCGAATTGTCGATGGCGTCGGAGTTGCAGCGGCCGCCATTCATGCCGAACTCGATGCGCGCCCGCTGCGTGACGCCGAGATTGGCGCCCTCGCCGATCACTTTCGCCCGGACGTCGAGCGCGGTGATGCGAATGGCATCGTTGGCGCGGTCGCCGACCTCGGCATTGGTCTCGGTCGATGCCCTGAGATACGTGCCGATGCCGCCGAACCACAGAAGATCGACCGGCGCTTTGAGGATGGCGGTCATGATCTCGACCGGCGTGGCGGTGGTCTTGGCCAGGCCGATCGCCGCCGCCGCCGCCGCCGGCAAGGTGATCGATTTCTGGTTGCGCGAGACGATGATGCCGCCTTCCGACAGTTTCGTCTTGTCGTAGTCCTGCCAGCTCGAACGCGGCAGCGCGAACATGCGCTCGCGCTCGGCCATCGAGGCTGCCATGTCGGGATCGGGATCGATGAAGATGTCGCGATGGTCGAAGGCCGCGATCAGCCGGGTTTTCGGCGACAAAAGCATGCCGTTGCCGAACACGTCGCCCGACATGTCGCCGACCCCAACGACGGTGAAGGACGAGGTCTGGATGTCGCGGTTGATCTCGCGGAAATGCCGCTTGACCGCTTCCCAGGCGCCCTTGGCGGTGATGCCCATTTTCTTGTGGTCATAGCCGGCCGAGCCGCCGCTGGCGAAGGCGTCGTCGAGCCAGAAGCCGTGCTTCTCCGAGATCGCGTTAGCGGTATCGGAGAAGGTCGCCGTGCCCTTGTCGGCGGCAACGACGAAATACGGATCGTCCAGGTCGCGTCTGATAACGCCGGCCGGCGGGATGACGCCGTCGAGGCCGATATTGTCGGTGATCGACAGCAGGCTGGAGACGAAGTTCTTGTAGGCCGAAGTACCGGCCTCGAAGATCGCGTCGCGGCCGGCGCTCATCGGCAGCTTCTTCGGATAGAAGCCCCCCTTGGCGCCCACCGGCACGATGACGGCATTCTTGACCTGCTGTGCCTTGACCAGGCCGAGCACCTCGGTGCGGTAGTCCTGGGCGCGGTCGGACCAGCGCAGGCCGCCGCGCGCCACCGGACCGAAGCGCAGATGCAGACCTTCGACCTCGGAGCCGTAGACGAAGATCTCCCGCCACGGCCGCGGCGCCGGCAAGCCCTCGACCGCGTGCGAGTCCAGCTTGATCGCCAGCGACTGGCCCTTTTCTTTCGTATCGGCAACGAAATGATTGGTGCGCAGCGTGGCTTCGATCAGATTGAGGTAGCGCCGGATGATGGTGTCGTCGTCGATGTTCGGCACATCCTCCAGCGCATCCTTGATCTTGGCCTTGAGGTGCTTTGCGGCCACCACGCCTTCGGTCTCCGCTGTCGGGCCAAGCCGGGCGATGAACAGCGCATGCAGGCCACGCGCTATGTCGGGATAGCGGTTGAGCGCGGCGGCGATGAAATCCTGGCTTTGCGGAATGCCGACCTGCTGCAGATAACGGCCATAGGCGCGCAGGATGGTGATCTCGCCAGACCACAGGCCGGCGGTCTGGGCGAGGCCGTTATAGCCGTCATTGTCGACGTCGCCGCGCCAGACGGAGAGGAACGCATCTTCGAACAGCGCGCCGCCATCGGTCAGGTCGATCGGCTGGCCGTAGCTGTTCTCAAGCTCCATGTCATGAATAAAGACTAAGCCGGGCCGATCACTATTGATCGTGCCGACCTGGTCGTCGCCGACCTCGAAAGTGCGCTCGCTGATGACGCGGAAGCCGATGTTTTCCAGCACCGGCACCCGGCGCGACAGCGCCACCGGGCTGCCATGGTGATAGATTTTCAGCGACGCCTGATGCGGCTTCTGCTCGGCATGGCGATAATAGTCGATGGCGATCGGATTGCCGGCGCTGATCTTGGCAATGCGCCCGGCATCGGCCAGCGCCACCGCCGCGCTGAACGAATCGCGGTAGCTTTCCGGCAGCCGCGCGGCGATCGCCTTCAAAGCCTGGTCGCCGCCACTGGCCTCGGCCGCATCGGAAAGGGCGTCCTCCCAGGTACGCACGATGTCGCGGATCGCCGCCTCTATCGTCGCTTGCTCGACCTTCGGCGTCTTGCCGCCGGAGCGGCCGATGATGAAGTGCACGCGCGCCAGCCCGCCCTCGGGAAAGGCCGGGTAGTAGGCCGACAGCCGGCCTTCGAATACGGTTTTCAGATAGGAGCCAATCTTCTCGCGCACGACGCTGTCGTAACGGTCGCGCGGCACGAAGACGAGGATCGACACGAAACGGTCGAACTGGTCGGCGCGCACCAGCGCCCGCACGCGTGGCCGCTCGACCAGGCCCAAAATGGCGGCGGCATGTTTGCGCAGGATCGGCACCGGCACCTGGAACAGCTCGTCGCGCGGATAGCTTTCCAGCACGTTGATCAGCGCTTTGCCGGAATGATCGTGCCGGTCGAAGCCGGACTTGGCGATGATGGTTTCGGCTTTTGACCTCAGATACGGGATCTTCATCACCGAGCGCGTGTAGGCGGTCGAGGTGAACAGGCCGACGATGCGCAATTCGCCCGCGAGCGTACCCTTGGCGGTGTAGGTCTTGATGCCGATGTAATCGAGATAGATGCGGCGGTGCACGGACGACTTGGCATTGGCCTTGGTGACGATCAGCGGCTCCGGCCCATGCAGGAAGGCGCGGATCTCCGGCGTCGTCGTTACCGCTTCGGTGCCGCGCCTGAGCACCAGCACGTCGGGATCGGACAGGATGCCGAGGCCAGGCTTTTCAGCGCGCTCCAGCGTGCCGCTTTCCTCGCCGCCGGTGTATTTGAACTCGCGCATGCCAAGGAAGGTGAAATTGTCGTCGCGCAGCCACTCTAGGAAGGCGAGAGCCTCGGCAACGCTCTTCTTGTCGAGCGGCACGGCCGTATAGCGGAATTCCGAGATCGCCTGATCGAGGCGGGCCAGCATTGGCCTCCAGTCGTGAACGGCGGCATGGACCTGGCCAAGGATCTTGCGCAGCCGCTCGCTCAATCCGCTCGCCTGCTCGGATGTCAGCCGCGGGATGTGGACATGGATGACGCTCAGCCGATCGTGGCTGCCATCGTCCTTGGCGAAATTGCCGTCGCCGAGGATTTCTTCCACGCCGCCCTTGCCGTGGCGCACCACGATAACCGGATGGGTGACCAGGGTCGGTTCGCCCGATGTCTCGGTGATCTCGCCGAGGATGGAATCGAACAGGAACGGCATGTTGTCGTTGACGACCGTGACAACCGTCATCGGGCGGCCGTCTCGCACAACGCCCGAATCGGCATCGACGGCGACGACGCACTCGCCTTTCTTGTGAGCGGCGACTGCCTGGCCGGCGAGATCGGCAGCCCGCTCCAGGTCGGCCACATCGTAGGGAGCAATGTCTTCAGCTGGCGCGCGGGCGAGCAGATAGTCTGCAAGCCTGGCTGGCCTTTCCACCGCTTTAAGCGCTGCCGTGGCTTTTTTCTTCGGCTTGCTCGCGGATTTCACGCTGGCCATGACGCACGTCCCTCCCGTCGAATGCTTTTACGACTATGGTAGCAGATGACCGCTGTTTGGCGACAAAGGTTTGACGGCTTGCCAAGAATTATCGGAATTTGGCGACAAGATGCCGCGCAACGAGGAGAAATGACCCATGACCGGCAAAATCAGCGCGCTTGATCTTGGCCAGGGAGAGCTGAGCGAGGCGACAAAAACCTATTTCGCCAAATGCGAGGAGAAGCTCGGCCTCGTCCCCAACGTGCTCAGGGCCTATGCCTTCGACGACAAGAAGCTGCGCGCCTTCACCGACATGTACAACGATTTGATGCTGGGTGAGTCCGGCCTGTCGAAGCTGGAGCGCGAAATGATCGCGGTCGCCGTCTCCTCGATCAATCATTGCTATTATTGCCTGACCGCGCACGGCGCGGCGGTGCGCCAGCTCTCCGGCGACCCGCCGCTCGGTGAAATGATGGTGATGAATTTCCGCGCCGCCGATCTTTCGCCCAGGCAGACGGCAATGCTCGAATTCGCCGTCAAGCTGACGCAAGAGCCGGCCAAGATCGTCGAGGCCGACCGGGCCGCGCTGCGTCAGGCCGGCTTCACCGATCGCGACATCTGGGACATCGCCTCGACCGCTGCCTTCTTCAACATGTCGAACCGAGTGGCTGCGGCAATCGATATGCGGCCGAACGACGAATACCACGCCATGGCAAGGTGACGGATTGCGGCAGGGGCGAGACCGGGGCGTTATATTAGCAGTGTCGCATTCTCGTTGCTTGTTTGCCGGTTTGGTCCGATGATCGGCAGGCGGCATGACCGCATGCCGGTTCGATGCCGCTCACCAAGGGAGGAGAACATGGCGAAGTATCTCTACGTCTATCATGGCTCGGGCAAGATGCCGACCGACGAGGCCGAGCGGAAGGCCGCAATGGACGCCTGGAACGGCTGGTACGGCAAGCTCGGCTCGGCCGTGGTCGACGGCGGCAATCCGGTCGGCATGTCGAAGATGGTGCTGCCCGGCGGCAAGGTCGAGAACAATGGCGGCAGCAATCCGGCCGCCGGCTACACGATCGTCGAAGCGAAAGACATCGACGATGCCGTCGCCAAGGCCAAGGACTGCCCGATCCTGATGAACCCGGCCTTCAGCGTCGAGATCGCGCCGATCATTGAAGTGATGTGACGCGCCGGCTCAGGACCGCGTCGCTATGGCGGCCGCCGCACCGGCCATCGTCGTGGCGCTGATGCGATTGGCGATCTTCATGGCGCGCTTGCTCTTCAAAAGCTTGCGCGCCTGTGATGCGGCGAGCACCCAGGCGAGATCGATGGCGACCAGCACCACGGCCATGGTCGCCGTCAGCTCGACCCAGCCGACGATGCTGACCGAAGCGAGGTCGATGATGGTCGGCAGCAGCGCCAGGTAGAACATCATGATCTTGGGATTGCCGAGCGTCACCGCCATGCCGGCGAAGAACAGTTTTATCGCCGAATCCTCGCGCGGCATCTCGCCCTCTTTTGCATCGACAGGCGCGGTCCACATCTTGCAGGCGAGGTAAGCGAGATAGGCAACGCCGACCCATTTCACCACGACGAAGGCGAAATGGAAGGTCTGCGCCACGACAGCCAGCCCGAACACCGCCAGCGATAGCCAGATGCCCTCGCCGATCCACATGGCGAGCAGGAACGGGAACACGTCGCGAAACCCTTTCGAGATGACGCGGGCGACAAGCGCCGCGATCGATGGCCCAGGCGAGCCCGCGGCAACGAACAGAGCGGCGGCGAAAATCAGGAGCGAGGTGGGGTGCATAACCGGGTCTCTGGTTGAAAACCTTCGATTTCGGATATTAACGCAAGTGGCTCGGCTGCGGTAGCACCGACAAAAGACCCTTGTCGGTCCGGCATGTCGCGGCTAGAAAGGCCATCGCGAAACAATTTTGAGCTTCACTTTGCCTACGTAACCGCCGGTCTCGCCAACTCCCCCGACACACTGCATGACACCGCATTTGCGGTATCTGTTTTCATTTTCATGTGTTCTTCTGGGCGGCGGTTCGAGACCGGTTTGGCACTGCTGAACCGTTGTTGCGCGCTGCCGCCCGTGACATCCGATTTCCGATCATAGCAAGCGACCGCCACGCCGCGCCCGCATGGGCATCTCGACATCGCCGGCCTGATGAACTTCCCGACGGGAAGGGCTTATCGGCATGTCTGGACTTCTGCGTATCCACTGGGCAATCGCGCCCAAGACCGCACCTCGACCGCTCATCAATTGCAACCGCTGCGGCACCGTGAGGGCCTATTGCAGCAGCGGAAAGTTCCGCGTCAACGCCAATGGCAAACGCATCGACGTGTGGCTGATCTATCGCTGCATCGACTGCGACAATTCCTGGAATTTCGGCATTTTCGAACGCTGCAACCGCCGCGACATCGACCCGGCGCTGCTGGCGGCGCTCGAAAGCAACGATCCTGCACTCGCTCACCGTCATGCCTTCGATGCGGTGGCGTTGCGCAACCGGATCGGGCGCGTCGAGGAGTTCTCCGATGTCAGCGTTCACAAGCGCAGGCTCGGCGACACCAGGGAAGCCGCGACCGTGTTGGAACTCCAGCTTGGGCTCGAAATGCCGACATCGCTGCGGCTCGACCGGCTGCTCGCAAGCGAACTCTGCATCTCGCGATCACGGCTTCAGGCGCTGGAGGAGAAGCGGCTGCTCATCGTTGACCCGGATGGAGCAAAGGCCCTGCGCAAGCCGGCCCGTGCGGGAAACACGATCCGCATCGATCTGGCCGGCGAGGCCGATCGGCAGGCCATCATCGCGGCTGCCGGTGGATGAACGAAAAAGGGGCGGAACACTGGTTGCTCCGCCCCTCTCCGCTGTTGGAAAAAATAAGAGCTTACGCCGCGCCGACCACCTTGGACGACTTCTCGAACCGCTTGCGCTCGTTCGGATCGAGATAGAGCTTGCGCAGCCGAATGGTCTTCGGCGTCACTTCGACCAGCTCGTCGTCCTGGATCCAGGCCAGCGCGCGTTCCAGCGTCATGCGGATCGGCGGGGTCAGCTTGACCGCCTCGTCCTTGCCGGCGGCACGGATGTTGGTCAGCTTCTTGCCCTTGAGCACGTTCACTTCAAGGTCATTGTCGCGGCTATGGATGCCGATGATCATGCCCTGATACACCTTGACGCCCGGATCGATGACCATCGGGCCGCGATCTTCCAGGTTCCACATGGCGTAGGCGACCGATTCGCCCTGTTCGTTGGAAATCAGCACGCCATTGGTGCGGCCTGGCAGCTCGCCCTTGTAGGGCTCATAGGCATGGAAAAGCCGGTTCATCACGGCGGTGCCGCGCGTGTCGGTCAAAAGCTCCGACTGGTAGCCGATCAGGCCACGGGTCGGTGCATGGAAGACAATGCGCTGACGATTGCCGCCGGATGGGCGCAGTTCGACCATCTCGGCCTTGCGCTCGGACATCTTCTGCACGACGACGCCGGCATGCTCCTCGTCGACGTCGATGACGACTTCTTCGACCGGCTCCAGCAATTCGCCATTCTCGCCCTTCTGCATGACGACGCGCGGACGCGACACGGCGATTTCAAAGCCTTCGCGCCGCATCGTCTCGATCAGCACGGCCAGCTGCAATTCGCCGCGGCCGGAGACGAAGAACGAATCCTTGTCAGGCGATTCCTCGATCTTCAGCGCGACATTGCCTTCGGCTTCGCGCAGCAGGCGGTCGCGGATGACGCGGCTGGTCACCTTGTCGCCTTCGGTGCCGGCCAGCGGACTGTCGTTGACCAGGAACGACATGGTCACGGTCGGCGGATCGATCGGCTGCGCATGCAGCGGTTCGCTCACGCTCGGGTCGCAGAACGTGTCGGCGACGGTGCCCTTCGACAAGCCGGCAATGGCGACGATGTCGCCCGCCTGCGCTTCTTCGATCGGCTGGCGCTCAAGGCCGCGGAAGGCCAATATCTTGGAAATACGGCCGGTTTCGATCTGGGTACCGTCATGGTGCAGCACCTTGACCGGCTGGTTGGCCTTCAGCGTGCCGCTCTCGATGCGGCCGGTGATGATGCGGCCGAGAAACGGATTGGCTTCCAGGATGGTGCCGATCATGCGGAACGGACCGGGATGAACGGTCGGCTCCGGCACATGCTTGATGACGAGGTCGAACAGCGGCGCCAACTGCTGGTCCTTCGGTCCTTCCGGATTTTCCGAAACCCAGCCATCGCGGCCTGAGCCGTACAGAATCGGGAAGTCGAGCTGCTCGTCGGTGGCGTCGAGCGCTGCGAAGAGGTCGAACACCTCGTTGACCACCTCGACATGACGGGCGTCCGGGCGATCGATCTTGTTGATGACGACGATCGGCTTCAGGCCGACCTTGAGCGCCTTGCCGACGACGAATTTGGTCTGCGGCATCGGCCCTTCGGCGGCATCGACCAGCACGATGGCTGAGTCCACCATCGACAGGATGCGTTCGACCTCGCCACCGAAATCGGCGTGGCCGGGGGTGTCGACGATGTTGATGCGGGTATCCTTCCAGTCGACCGAGGTCGCTTTGGCCAGGATGGTGATGCCGCGCTCCTTTTCGAGGTCGTTGGAATCCATGGCGCGCTCGGCCACGCGCTGATTGTCTCGGAAGGAGCCGGACTGCTTCAAAAGCTGGTCGACCAGGGTGGTCTTTCCATGGTCGACGTGCGCGATGATCGCGATATTACGGATTTTCATGTTCTGGTCTCGGAAGCGTTGCAGGCAGCAGGCCAAAAGGCGCTGCCTCTTTCGGTTGCGCGGCTCATACAGGGTTTTTCGCAGTTGCGAAAGAGGAGGCGCGTCACCAAATACTCATCAAATCTTAAGCATCTGCGTGTGAGATGATTTTGTTAACCAAGGCGGGAACCCTTCGGGGCCTGGGCAGTTCGAACGTCATGACCGATAAACTCAACCGATTCTGGCCGCTCATCGCCTCTGTTGCCTTCGCCGTCCTGCTGGCGGCCAACGCCGCGCAGTCGGCCGCGACGACGAAGGAATCACGGCCTGCCTTGCCGTCAGAGGCACAGTCGGCCGAGCAGATTTTCGCCGACGCGCCCGACGGCGTCGACCCGGTGGTGACCGGCCCGGTTAGCGCCGCCTTCAAGCAGCGGCAGGACGCCGCCAACTGCGACAGCGCCGTCTGGCCGAATATCCCTATGGTCTGCTACCCGGACTAAGACATCGCGCGCCCTAGACGCGCGACACCTTTCCATCAGCGCGCGCTTATGCCGACCGTACCGGGTCGAGCGTCACCTTGTAGAGTTCATTGTCGTCGCGATCCATCAGCCGCACCGTCATCTGCTCGCTGGCGCCTGAAATATCGACCAGCCCGAAGAATTGCAGACCTGCCGAGGGCGGCAGGTTCTGTCCCTGTTCGGCGGTCGGCGCCTTGATGAACTTCAGCTCCGGACCGAACGTCATGTCGAAATCGTTCGGCCCGAATGTTCCGGCATGGATCGGACCCGAAACGAATTCCCAGAACGGATTGAAATCCTGGAACTGCGCCTTGTCCGGGCTGTAATAATGCGCGGCCGTGTAATGCACGTCGGCGGTGAGCCAGACGGTGTTGCTGATGCCGGCATTCTTGATGAAGCGCAGCAGGTCGGCGATCTCGAGCTCACGCCCTTTTGGCAAGCCATTGTCGCCATTGCTGACTGCTTCGGCACCAACCTTCTTGGTGCCGTCGTCCCAGACGACGAGGCCGAGCGGCATGTCGGCGGCGATGATTTTCCAGGTCGCCTTCGAATTCGCCAGTTCGCGCTTCAGCCATTTCGTCTGCTGTTCGCCGAGCATGCGCGATTGCGGCGTCATCTCATCCTGCATGTCGGGACCATTGGGGCCGCGATAGGAGCGCATGTCGAGGAAGAACACGTCGAGCAGCGGCCCGTAGGCGATCTTGCGATACACGCGGCCGGGCTCGGAAGGTTCGTAGCGGATCGTCGTCATCTCGTGGAAAGCCCGCGCCGCACGGGCCGCCAGCACGTGGATGGATTTTTCCGTATAGCGGCTGTCGGCGCTGAGATCCTTCGAATCCGACCAGTTGTTCAGGACTTCATGGTCGTCCCACTGGTAGAAAGTCGGGCAGATGGCGCTGAGGCCGAGCACGTTCCTGTCCATCATGTTGTACTTCCACTGGTCCCGGTATTCGTCCAGCGTCTCGGCAACCTTGCGCTTGCCGTCGATCAGCACGACGTTCTTCCACTTGCCGCCGCCGGGCAGGTCGACCTCGTCCTTCATGGCGCCGTCGGCATAGATGGTGTCGCCCGAATGCAGGAAGAAGTCGGGCGTGTGCTTGCCGATCGTGGCGTAGGTCTTCATGCCGGTCTCATCGATGCCCCAGCCCTGGCCGGCGGTGTCGCCCGACCAGGCAAAGCGGATGTCGCGCTTCGAGGCCGGCGCCGTCCTGAAGCGCCCGGTGATCGGCTCGGAAACGGCGTTGATGTCGGCGAGATCGGCTGCCGTCATGCGATAGAAGATATCCTGGTCCGAAGCGAGGTCGGTGAGCAGCCGCTTGACGGTGTAGTCGCTGGCCGGCGACGTATCGAGCGGCGCCAGGCGTGTCGCAGTGGCGAAATTCTCCGTCGACGACACTTCGAACATGACGCGCGACGGGCGATCGGTGCGCGTCCACACCATGCCGCTGGTTGCGTCGACATCGCCGGACTGGACGCCATGGGTGAAGGCCGGCCGCTGACTGGCGCGCGAATAGTAAGGCAGCGCCAGGCTCGAGACGCCAGCCAGGCCAACGGCGCTGGCGGAGGTGACGAAAGCGCGGCGAGTCATCGAAAGCTTGTTCACGGCTGTCTCCTGGATGGCTTGAACGGTGCCACCAAAATCCAGCGTCAATGTTTCAGGGACATCTCGGGATCATGAAGTTTTTCTGACGATCAACAGGCGGGTGGGCGTTTGCGCGGACGGCGAAGCTGCCGATCTTCCTCCGTGTGGGGGAGATGGCAGCTTGGCCGGTAGCGTCTCTCCCTACGCCGCCTGCGGCTCCGGCTCGAATGCCGGCTTGCTGGTGTTGATCAGCAGCGAGATACAGGCAGCGGCTATTGCCGTCATGCCGGCGATCAGGAAGGCCAGTTCGTAATTGCCCTGCAACTCGCGCATGGTGCCACCGAAGGCGGCGGCGGTCGCCGCACCGATCTGGTGGCCGGCGACGATCCAGCCGAACACGATCGGCCCACTGCGATCGCCGAACGCCTCATTGGCGAGCCTCAGAGTCGGCGGCACGGTGGCGATCCAGTCGAGACCGTAGAGCACGGCGAAGATGATCAGGCTGGTCGCTGAGAAGCCGGAATAGGGCAGGTAGATCAGCGACAGGCCGCGGATGCCGTAATAGACGCCGAGCAGCTTGCGCGGGTCGAAACGGTCGGTGAGCCAGCCCGACAATGTCGTGCCGATCAGATCGAAAATGCCCATCATCGACAGCAGGCCGGCGGCCTGCACCTCGCCGATGCCCATGTCGCCGCAAAACGCGATCAGATGCGTGCCGACCAGCCCGTTGGTGGTGAAGCCGCAGACGAAGAAGGTGGCGAACAGATACCAGAACACCCGCGTGCCGGCGGCACGGCGCAGCGTCGAGAACGTATGCGCCAGAAAGTTGCCCTGTGACGCAGGCGGCGTCGGCGGCACATCGTCAGCCTCGGCGCCATAGCGCACCATGCCGATCGATGCCGGCCGCTCCGGCACCAGCAGCCAGACCAGCGGTATCAGGGCAGCGGTCGCGATCGCGACCGCAATGACAACCGGCTGCCAGCCGCCCGACTGTGCCAGAGCGGCGATCAGCGGCAGGAACACCAGCATGCCCGAGGCACTGGAGGCCGACATCAATCCCATGACAAGGCCGCGATTGGTCTTGAACCAGCGATTGACGATGGTCGCGCCGAGCACGCTGGCGACGGCACCGGAACCAATGCCCGAGAACACGCCCCAGGTGATGAACAGATGCCACGGCTTGGTCATCAGCAGGCTGAGCATGGTCGAGCCCGACATCACCACCAGCGAGGCGAGCAGCGTGCGGCGCAGCCCGATGCGCTCCATCAGGGCTGCGGCAAATGGCCCCGTCAAACCGTAAAGCAGAATGCCGACACCGGCGGCCAGGGAGATGATGTCGCGGCGCCAGCCGAAACTGTTCTCGAGTGGCAGCATCATGACCGAGGGTGCGGAGCGCAGGCCAGCCGCGACCAGCAGGCTGAGGAAGATGACGCCGACCACGACGAAAGCGTAGCGCTGGCCAAAGGGGCGAGATTGAGTTATCATGTTACTGACCGGTACGTTGCAGGGTGGGAACATGTATACGTACCGATCGGTAACATTGTCAATCGAGTCACACGATGCCAACCGACAAAAATATTGAACTGACCATCAGCGACGGTCATGCATCCGCTCCGCCGAAAGCCGCCAAGAAGATCCTCGATGTGGCCTATGACCTGTTCTACCGGCGCGGCATCAGGGCGATCGGCGTCGACGAGATCGTCAAGCGTGCCGGCGTCACCAAGCCCAGCCTCTACCGCAGCTTTCCGTCAAAGGACGAACTGGCCGCTTCCTATCTCAGGCAATATGACCGTGAATACTGGGAGCGCTTCGACGAAGCGGTCGCCGCTCATCCCGGCGACCCGCGCGCTCAGATCAAGGCTTTCCTGACCCGCATCGGCAAGCGCACGCAGGTGGCGGACTATCGCGGCTGCGGCATGACCAATGCGGCGGTCGAATATCCCGACCACAGCCATCCGGCCCGCGTGGTCAGCGAGGCCAACAAGCAGGAACTGCGCCGCCGCCTGCGCGCCATGGCGGCTGCGATGGGCGCGCAAGACCCAGACACGCTCGGCGACGGCCTGCTGCTGCTGATCGAGGGCGCCTATATCAGCGGCCAGTTGTTCGGCCTCGGCGGTCCGGCGCAAGCGGTTGCCCGCAATGCCGACCTGCTGATCGAAGCCAGCTTGAAGAAATAGCGTTTGGCGCTACGCTGCGGCGGCTTGCAACGGAGATTGACCGCCATGCGTGCCATTCTGATCCCGCTTGTCCTGGTCGGTCTCGGTCAGGCGGCGCAAGCCGACGGCATTTCCAGCGCCTACACCGATCTGGATTCGAAAACGGACTGCGTGACCTACGCGCAGGCAGAAGAAGGCGACGGCGACTGGGCCGAACTCGCCTGTTCAGGCTATCGCGGCTATCCCGTACTGATCGCCTATGACGACGCCCGTGAATCGCTGTTCTACGGTTTTCCGCCCGGCGGCGACATGACGACGGTCTGGGAAAGCTTTTCCGGCCTCAATTCGTCCGGAGCCAAAGTCGAATGGCGCATCGAAACCAAGGGCGACACGGCAGTGCCCTATGCCGTCATCCATCGCCGCTCGATCAGCAATCCCGAGGACGAGAAAAAGCCGACCGAGGTGCTGCTCGTCGCCAAGGTCGGCCAGATGGACGCCCGCGACGGCTGCACCGTCGGCCTGGTGCTGGCCACCGGCAATCCCGTCGCCAACGACCAGGCGCGCAAGCTTGCCGACGACAAGGCACGCACCTTCGCCTGCGGCAAGGACAGACACACCGTCATCGGCAAAGTGCCGGCCTTCGGCCGGGTCGACAACTGACCGGTCGGGCTACTTGCTCGCCTTGGCCCGCTCGATCGCGTCGACGATCATCTTCTTGGCGTATTTGGAATCGTGCCAGCCTTCGATCTTGACCCATTTGCCGGGCTCGAGATCCTTGTAGTGCTCGAAGAAGTGCTGCACCTGCTGGCGCGTAATGTCGGGCAGCTGAGTGTATTCGGTGACGTTCTCGTAACGCAGCGTCAGTTTTGGCGACGGCACGGCGATGATCTTCTCATCCTGGCCGGCATTGTCTTCCATGATCAGCACCCCGATCGGCCGCACGTTGATGACGCAGCCCGGCACCAGCGCGCGCGTGTTGCAGACCAGCACGTCGATCGGATCGCCGTCGCCCGACAGCGTGTGCGGCACGAAGCCGTAATTGCCGGGGTAGCGCATCGAGGTGTGCAGGAAGCGGTCGACGAACAGCGTGCCGGCCTCCTTGTCCATCTCGTACTTGATCGGCTCGCCGCCGATCGGCACCTCGATGATGACGTTGACGTCCTCAGGCGGATTCTTTCCGCTGGCTATGGCTTCAATGCGCATGGCTTAAATCCCTCTCTCGATGGACGATCGATAGCGGGCGGCGCGTCATGGTGCAATGCGGCGAATGGTGCTGGGTGCGAATGGAACGCCCAATTGCCGAAAGGCCGGGTTGTCATTCCCAGACGAAAGCGACCTTCTTCAGCGCCTTCTGCTCGAAGATCTCGACGCCCTCGGCGACATCGCGGCCACCGGCGCCGGCATAGAAGGCAAGCGCGTTCTGGTTGTCCTCCAGCGCCCACACGACCATGCCTTTCAGCCCGTGATCGGCCAGCCGCGCCTTGGCCGCCGAAAACAGGCGGCTGCCGAGCCCGATGCCCTGATATTCCGGGCGCAGGTACAATTCGTAGATTTCGCCCTGCTGGCGCAGTTCACGGGCGCGGTTCTTGCCGATCGTCGCATAGCCGGCGATCTTGCCGCCGATTTCGACGACCAGAACGGTGGCGGCGCGGCGAATCGCATTCGCCCACCAGTCGGCGCCTCGACGGTTGATCATCGATGTCAGGGTCCGGTGCGGAATGATGCCGGAATAGGCGCCGCGCCAGGCTTCCAGATGCACCTCGGCGATGGCACTGGCATCGCGCGGGTCGGCTTTCCGGATGTCGATCGTCAGCGTATTCATGATTTGTTAACCATAAACCCGCATCGCCCGATTGCAAGGGTCCGGGCGGCCAGCCGGCTGCTTTCTCACAGGCGATCACCGCCCTGGTAAGGGGCCTTCAAGACTTCTGTGGAAAGGCTCAAATCTCGACAAGATGGTCGTCGAGCTCGTTGCTGTCGCCCGCAGTGACCGGGAAATGCTCGGCCAGCACCGCACCCACCAACTCGATCGCCTTGACGAAGCCGTCGGCAAGCCGGTCGTCGCCGGCATGCGCGGTAAGGTCGCGCACGACGCCGTCCCAGACATGCTGGCCGACCTTGGCGTCGATACCCGAATCGGCGACCACCTCGGCATAGCGCTCGGCGATCGAGACGAAGACCAGCACGCCGGTGCGCGCCGTGGTGCGGTGGACGTTGCGGGCGAGGAACTGCTTGATCGCGTTGGCGTGCGCCGCCTGGTAGCGCAGCCGCCTCGGCACCAGGTGAATGCGCAGGCCGGGCAGCGCCCACAACAAGGCCAGCAGGCAGGCAAGCGCCAGGAGCTGGGCGAGGACGAAATGCGGCAGCCGGATCGACAGCCACCAGGCCTCCAGACCGTAGCCGACCGCCAGGCTGACGATCAGCATGCACACGGTCGCCATGAAGGCGGCCGGGAAGAAATAGCCGTCGCTGGCATGCGCCACGACACAGTAGATTTCGCCGTCGGTTTTCTCCTCGGCGGCGTGGATCGCGGTTGCGATGCGCTCATGATCCTGCGGGCTGATTGGTCGTGTTGCCATGATCTGTCTCACCAGCTTCCTGAAGAACCGCCACCACCCGACGAGCCGCCGCCACCGGAAAACCCGCCACCGCCGCTTGACCCCGAGGACCAGCCACTGCCCGAACCCGAAGACCAGCCGCCGCCCGACGATGAACCGGTTGTCCAGCCAGTGCCCGAGTACCCGCTCGGCCCGCGGCCATAACGAAACGTCATGCCCAGCCATTTGTACACGCCCGGCGACAGTTTCGTGCCGAACATCGGCGGCAGGAACGCCATCGCCATCCCGCCGAAGAACATCGTCGCCCACAGGATCAGGAACACGGCAAAGATCGGATCGATGGACGTGCCGTCATCGGCGGGATTGCGCTTGCCCCGCGCTTCCAGTTCTTCGGGATTGCCCTCCAGCACCATGACCATGTCGTCGACGGCTTTGCTGATGCCGCCGGAGAAGTCCCCGGCGCGGAAGGCCGGCACCATGTCATTCTCGATGATGAGCTTGGTGTGCAGGTCGGTCAGCGTGCCTTCCAGCCCATAACCGACCTCGATGCGCATCTTGCGGTCGTTCGGGGCAACCAGCAGCAGCACGCCATTGTTCTCGCCCGCCTGGCCAAGTTTCCAGAAGCGGAACAGCCGATTGGCGTAGGGCTCGATCTCCTCGCCATCGAGGCTGGGAATCGTCGCGACGACGATCTGGTCGGAACCTTTCGTCTCGAAGTCGGCGAGCTTCCGCGTCAGCGCCGTCTTGGTCGCGGCGTCGATGATGCCGGCATTGTCGATGACACGGCCGGTCAGCGCCGGCAAGTCGGTCGCGTAGGCCATGACGCAGGAGAACAGCACGACCGCAGCAATCAGGACGGCCGAGGCGAGGCGGTCGCGTTTCGACAGGCTGATGCTGGATACCATCATGCCATCACCAGCTTCCCGACGAGCCGCCGCCGCCGGACGAACCGCCGCCGCCGGAAAAACCTCCACCGCCGCTTGACCCCGAAGACCAGCCGCCGCCGGAACTCCCCGACGACCAGCCGCCACTGGAGGATCGCCGGCTTGGCTCGAAGGTCATGCCAAGCCAGCGGTAGCGGCCGGGGCCAAGCTTCTGGCCGAAGATCGGCGGCAGCACGGAAGCCGCAATGCTGCCGAAGAAGATGATCGCCCAGATGCTGATGAAGACGGCGAAGAACAGGTCGTCGGAATCGAAAGGCGCTTGCTGGTTGCGCTCGCCGCGCGCCTCCAGCTCCTCCGGATTGCCTTCCAGCACCATGACCATGTCGTCGACGGCCTTGCTGATACCGCCCGAGAAGTCCCCGGCGCGGAAGGCCGGCACCATGTCATTTTCGATGATCAGCTTGGTGTGCAGGTCGGTCAGCGTGCCTTCCAGCCCATAGCCGACCTCGATGCGCATCTTGCGGTCGTTCGGGGCCACCAGCAGCAGCACGCCATTGTTTTCCTTCGCCTGGCCGAGCTTCCAGAAGCGGAACAGCCGGTTGGCGTAAGGCTCGATCTCCTCGCCATCGAGGCTGGGAATCGTCGCGACGACGATCTGGTCGGAGCCTTTTGTCTCGAAATCGGCGAGTTTTTGGGTCAGCGCCGCCCTGGTCGCGGCGTCGATGATGCCGGCATTGTCGACGACACGGCCGGTCAGCGCCGGGAGATCGGCCGCGAGGGCGGTGAAGGGGAGGAAGAGGAGGCTTAGAAGAGCGAAAAGGAACCCTAGGCTTGCGTTCCGGAGCGCCCCCCTCTGCCCTGCCGGGCATCTCCCCCTCAAGTGGGGAGATTGGCCGCCATCTCCACTTTCACCAATTTTCAACGTCGCAAGATGGGCGTCAGCGCCGAAGCTGCCAATCTCCCCCCTTGAGGGGGAGATGTCCGGTAGGACAGAGGGGGGTGTTTGCACGCCAGCAGCCCGTCATTTCGGGGGATTTATTCCGATGACAGTGGACGTTCACCCGCCCTGCTTCGTGCCGAAATCGACCTTCGGCGGCTGCATCTTGTCTTCGGCGACGGTGAAATTGGCGAAGGGCTCGTTGCCGCGGAACCAGAAGGTCGCCCACAGCATCGAGGGGAACGTCCTCAGCGTCAGATTGTAGTCCCTGACCGCCTGGATGTAATCGCGCCGCGACACCGCGATGCGGTTCTCGGTGCCTTCGAGCTGCGCCTGCAGCGCCAGGAAGTTCTGATTGGCCTTGAGGTCGGGATAGGCCTCCGAGACCGCGATCAGCCGCGACAGCGCGCTGGTCAGCCCCGCCTGGGCATCCTGAAACTTCTTGAGGGCTTCGGGATCCTTCAGCGTTTCCGGTGTTACCGTGATCTGCGTTGCCTTGGCGCGCGCCTCGACCACCGCGTCGAGCGTATCCTTTTCATGCGAGGCATAGCCCTTGACCGTCTCGACCAGGTTGGGGATGAGGTCGGCGCGGCGCTGATACTGGTTCAGCACCTCGCTCCATGCCGCCCTGGCATTTTCTTCCGCCGTCGGGATGGTGTTATAGCCGCAGCCTGCAAGCAGCGGCAGCACGATCGCCATCATCAGGAAGGCGGGCAGCGTGCGGAACGTGGACGGCAAGGCAAGGCGCTGGGCAAACATGATGGGGTCCCTCGGTAGAAGTTGCACGCGAAGCATTACCACAATCAGCGCGCAAGAAAACCGCCCGCGCCGGCAGCCCCTCGCCTGGCACGCCCGGTGCCGCTGCAAGGCTCTGTGATTGGCCGTGCGAACGCGATAAGGTCCGGCAAAACGGGACATCATCATGGCGGAACGCCAGGACAGCGACAAGGAATCGCGCCGTATCCTCGAGCGCATTGCGCGCGAGACGGATCCGGCCGGCAACTCGTTTGTAGCGCGGGCAGCGAAAGGCATGCACGATCACGTCACCGCGGCCGATGCCGATCGTGCCGATCCGATCGAAGTCTGGGGCACCCGCTTTGGCCGCACGCTGGGCCTGCTGCTGGCGCTGGGCCTGATGGTCTGGCTCGTGCTTTACGTCATCCGGGGCAGTTAGGAATCAAACGACAATGAGCGCCGAACAAACCGACGCGCCGCGTGCGGTCATCGTCATTTCCAGCCATGTCGCGCGTGGCTCGGTCGGCAACCGTGCCGCCGTCTTTGCGCTGGAGACCCTGGGGTTCCCGGTCTGGGCGGTGCCGACCGTCATCTTGCCCTGGCATCCCGGCCATGGGCGCGCGACGCGCATCGTGCCGCCGCTCGACGAGTTCAAGGCTCTGATGGCCGATCTCGAGCGGGCGCCATGGCTGGGTGAGGTCGGCGCCGTGCTGTCCGGCTATCTCGGCGAGGCGGGCCAGGCCGAGGCCGTCGCCTCGCTGGTCGCCGCGGTCAAGGCAAGGACGCCCGGCGCCGTCTATATCTGCGATCCGGTGATGGGTGATTCGGGCGGCCTCTATGTGCCCGAACCGACCGCCATCGCCATGCGCGATCGGCTGATGCCGATCGCCGACATAGCCACCCCTAACCGCTACGAACTGGAATGGATGGCCGGCGCCGCGTTGCCAGACATGAAATCGGTGATCGCGGCGACGCTGCATGCCGGGCCATCGACCATGCTGGTCACCTCGGCGCCGTCGATGATGACGGGCGGCACCGGCAACCTCCTGCTCGATAGCAGCCAGGCGCTGCTCGCCGAACACCGCCTGATCGACAAGCCGCCGAACGGCCTGGGCGATCTGACGGCGGCCGTCTACCTGGCACGCATCCTGTCCGGCCAGCCACCGATCAAGGCGCTGCAATCGACGACGGCGGCGGTCTACGAGATCCTGGCACGCACTGCCAAGCGCGGCGGCGACGAACTGCAGCTAGAAACCGATGCGCAGAGCCTGTCGCATCCGATGGCGATGGTCCAGCTTCGCCACCTCACACATCCAGGGCGGGGCCGCCGGGCGTGACATCGACTGAGGCCGTACTTGTCGGCGTCGATGGCTGCAAGGCCGGCTGGATCGCCGTCCGACGAACTTTTGGCATGGCACCGTCGGTCGGTGTCTTTGCAACCTTCACTGCCCTGCTCGCATCCCTTCCCGAAGACGCTGTCATCGCCGTCGACATGCCGATCGGCCTGCCCGGCTTTTCGGGCAAGGGCGGGCGCGGCCCCGAAGCCCTGGTGCGGCCGCTGCTCGGGGCACGCCAGTCCAGTGTCTTCTCGATCCCGTCCCGTGCCGCGCTCTATGCCGACACCAACGGCTTCACCACCATCGAAGCCTGGTATGCCGCGCACATCAGGGCAAGCGCGGTGGCCCTGACCACATCCGATCCGCCGCGCGGCGTCTCGATCCAGGCGTTCGGCATTTTTGCCAAGATCCGCGAGATCGACGCCCTGCTGATCGCGCGGCCCGATTTGCGCGGCCGCGTGTTCGAATCCCATCCGGAAGTCGCTTTCTGCCGCTTGAACGGCGATCAAGCCATGCAACTGCCGAAGAAGATCAAGGGCAGCATCAATCCGGCCGGCATGGCGGAACGCAAGGCGCTGCTCTGCCGGCTCGGCTATGATAAGGGCTTTCTCGACCAGCCGCCGCCCCGCGGTGCCGCCGCTGATGACTTCCTCGACGCAGCCGCGATGACGCTGATCGCCGGTCGCATCGCCAGCGGCGAGGCGCGGCCGTTTCCCGACCCGCCGGGCCGCGATAGCTTTGGCATTCCCGTCGCCATCTGGGCGTGACGCTGTTGGCCACGGTTGCGCTGGATGCATGGCATTTCTAGCCAGCCCTCATAATTCTGCATTGCTCGCGACCGGCTTTTGCCGCTAGAGCCTCTCTAGACCGCAACGAGCTGCCGCATCCAACTCGGAAAGGCTCCAGACGCCGCCCATGTCCCATCTCCCTGAACATCTTCTCGCCGGCTATCGCAATTTCATGAATGGCCGCTATCTCACCGAGAGCGGGCGCTATCGCGATCTCGCTCGCGAAGGCCAGGCGCCGGAGACGATGATCGTCGCCTGCTGCGATTCGCGTTCGGCGCCCGAGGCGATCTTCGACGCTGGGCCGGGCGAACTCTTCGTGCTGCGCAATGTCGGCAATCTGGTGCCGCCCTATGCACCCGACGGCGAGTTCCATTCGACCTCGGCGGCGCTTGAATTCGCCGTGCAGAGCCTCAAGGTCAAGAACATCGTCGTCATGGGCCATGGCCGCTGTGGCGGCATCCGGGCCGCGCTCGACACCAATTCCACGCCGCTGTCGCCGGGCGACTTCATCGGCAAGTGGATGAGCCTGATCGCGCCGGCGGCCGAAACCGTCTCCTCCAGCACCTTCATGACCGCTTCGGAGCGCCAGACCGCGCTGGAGCGCATCTCGATCCGCTATTCCATCGCCAACCTCAGAACCTTTCCCTGCGTCTCGATTCTCGAAGGCAAGGGACGGCTGTCGCTGCATGGGGCCTGGTTCGATATCTCGACCGGCGAACTCTGGACGATGAACAAGGAGACTGGCGATTTCGAACGGCCGGAGCTGGGATGAACGCGGCGGCGCGCAAGCTGGTGAACATCAGGTCGGTCGCTTTTGTGGCGGCCGCACTGCTGCTGGCGATTATTGCCGCCCGCGCCGATGATCGTGCCCTCATCAGCCGCTGGTATTCGGCGCTGCTGGTCGCCGACCGCACGGAACTGTCCGACCTGCTCGCCGACGATGTCCGCATCAAGCTGGACGACCTCGGCATCGTGCAAAGCAAGCAGGAATTCATCGCTTCGATCGACGAATGGAAAGGTGCCGTTGCCGGTGCTGCGATCCGGCACCGGATCGAGAAAAGCGAAGGCGGCGTCACCACGGTGGTCGCCTGCTACGATTTCCCCAACAACGACATGCTGATGCAGGAAACTTTCGCGGTCACCGACAACCGCATCACCGCCAGTTCACAAGCGGCGATCGCCGAAAACTGCGACGGCTTTTGAGGGCGATATCGGCCAAATCCGCATATTGCGGGTCCGCCGGCCGCGCCCTACATCGGGTACGACCCACCTGCCTGCTTCACCAACGAAAGACTGTCCATGCCTTCCACGAAAGCCGTCGACCTCGCCGCCCATCCGCTGACCGCGTGGCAGGGGCCGCTCGGCCTGCCCGATTTCACGCGCATTGGCGACGGCGACTTCTCCCCGGTCTTCGACGCGGCGCTGAAGGCGCACGAGGCCGAGATCGAGGCGATCGCCGGCAACAAGGATGCGCCGACCGTCGAGAACACGCTTGCCGCGCTGGAACTCGGCGGCGAAGCGCTCGATCGTGTCTCGTCGATCTTCTGGTGCCGCGCCGGCGCCTACACCAATGAGACGATCCAGGCGCTAGAGCGCGACATCTCGCCGAAAATGTCCAGGCATTTCTCGGCGATTTCAATGAATGAGCGGCTGTTTGCCCGCATCGACGATCTCTACCAGCGCCGTGAGAGCCTGAAGCTCGACGCCGAGACCTTGCGGGTGCTGGAAAAGACCTGGAAGGGCTTCGTCCGTTCCGGCGCCAAGCTCGACGCCGACGGCAAGAAGCGGCTGGCAAGCATCAGCGAGGAATTGTCCTCGCTCGGCACAGCTTTCGGCCAGAATGTTCTGGCCGACGAGCGCGACTGGGCGCTGTTCCTCGATGAAGCCGACCTTGCCGGCCTGCCGGACTTCGTGAAAAGTTCCATGGCCGAAGCGGCCGAGATACGCGGCCAGAAGGGCCGCTATGCCGTCACTCTGTCGCGCTCGATCTATGAGCCGTTCTCGACCTTCTCCGAACGCCGCGATCTGCGCGAGATCGCCTTCCGCGCCTTCACCATGCGCGGCCAGAATGGCGGCGCCACCGACAACACGAACGTGGTGCGCGACATGCTGCGCCTGCGGGCCGAAAAGGCAAAGCTGCTCGGCTATGCCTCTTTCGCCGCGCTGAAGCTCGATGACACCATGGCCAAGACGCCGAAGGCCGTGCACGCGCTGCTCGATCCGGTGTGGGAAAAGGCGCTTGAGAAGGCAGCAAGCGACCAGATCGAATTGCAACGGCTGGCCACCGCAGCCGGCAGCAACGAAAAATTCGCTGCCTGGGACTGGCGCTTCTACCAGGAGAAGCTGCGCGCGGAGAAATTCGCCTTCGACGAGGCGGAACTGAAACCCTATCTGCAGCTCGACCGGATCATCGACGCTTGCTTCGACGTGGCGACACGGCTGTTCGGCATCACCTTCGAAGAGAAAAAGGACATCGCGGCCTGGCATCCGGACGCCCGCGTCTTCGTGGTGAAGAATGCCGACGGCAGCGAGCGCGGCCTTTTCCTGGCCGACTATTTCGCCCGGCCGTCAAAGCGATCCGGCGCCTGGATGAGCGCGTTGCAATCCGGCTACAGGCTCGGCCACGGTGCGAGCCCGGTCATCTACAACATCATGAACTTCGCCAAGCCGCCGGTGGGCGAGCCGGCTCTGCTGTCGGTCGACGAGGCCAAAACGCTGTTCCACGAGTTCGGCCATGCTTTGCACGGCATGCTGACCGACGTCACCTGGCCCTCGGTTTCGGGCACTTCGGTCAGCCGCGATTTCGTCGAACTGCCTTCGCAGCTCTACGAGCACTGGCTGACCGTGCCGGCAGTGCTGGAGAAGCACGCGCTGCACGTCAAGACCGGCAAGCCGATGCCCAAGGCGCTGCTCGACAAGATGCTGGCCGCGCGCACCTTCGGCGCCGGCTTCGCCACGGTCGAATTCACCGCCTCCGCCTTGATGGACATGGCCTATCACGCGCGGGCGGAGGCGCCTGAAGCGCCGCTTCGTTTCGAAGCCGAAACGCTTGCAGAACTGCATATGCCGGACACCATAGCCATGCGTCACCGCACCCCGCATTTCGGCCATGTCTTTTCCGGCGAAGGCTATTCGGCCGGCTACTATTCCTACATGTGGTCGGAAGTGCTCGATGCCGATGCTTTTGCCGCCTTCGAGGAAACCGGCGACCCCTTCAACCCGGCACTCGCCGAGCGGTTGCGCAAGAACATCTACGCGGCCGGCGGGTCGAAGGATCCGGAAGAACTCTACACCGCCTTCCGCGGCAAGATGCCGTCGCCGGAAGCGATGATGGCCAAGCGCGGGTTGGTGTGATTAGCCAATCTCCCCCCTCGTGGGGGAGATTGGCAGCTTCCAAGGATCCGTCACCCTCGGCCACACCGGCCTTGTCAGCTTCTTGTAATCGGTCACCGCCGGATTGCTGGGATACGAACTCGGCGCCGAGACATAGATGATCTCGGCGGCGATCGGCTCGAAGCCGGCGTAGAAATGATTGGTCGACTTGATCAGCAGCATGTCCTTGGCTAGCGGATCGACGCCGATGTTGGAAAAGATATCCGGCTCGAAAGTCTGCGTGCGGTTGGTGTTGAGGATGATGTCGACCTCGGTGCCTTCGAGGCGGACCAGCGCCGTCGGCCCAAGCGTCACCCGGCTTGGCCCGAAACTCTGCCAGCCCTCCGCAACCGCCTTCAGCACGCGCACGCGCGCATCAATCGGCTCGCCGGCTTGCGGCCCGGCCTTGCCGCCGAAGCGCAGGTCGATGATTGCGCCCTCGCCTGCCGCCAGGCAGAAGGTGACCGCAATCGGATCCCAGATGGTCGCGACGGCGAACCTGTCCAGGCCACGCGCCAGCATCTGGCGCAGCACGAAGGTGCCGTCGCCGGGCACACCGCCGCCGGGATTGTCCCAGATATCGGCGATGACCACCGGCTTGCCCGGATTTTCTGTGCGCACGGCCAGCGCCCGATCGATGCCATCGGCAGCACTCAGCATCGTCATCGCCGTCTTTTCGCGCAGCGCGTAGAGTTCCCGCCCGAGCCGTTCCGCCAGCGCGTCGCCCTTGGCCTTGTCATTGTCGGTGACGACCAGGATGCGCGTGCCCATCTCGGGCACATCGGCCGCCATGAAGCCGTGGATGACGGAGACCGACAGCACGCCGTCCTTGCCGTGCAGCGCCTTGATGCGATCGACGAAGGACCGCATCGGCTCGCGGCTGGTCGGCAGCACCTGGATCATGCGGCAGTCGAAGGTCGAAATCACAGGGTTGATCTCACCGCGCACTGCTGCCAGGCCAAGCTCGACGACATGTTCGCCGCGCTCGTAGAAATCGGTGTGCGGAAATTCGAGGAAATAGGCGAGAATGTCGGAGGCCGCGACGCGCTTCGGTGTCAGATGGCTGTGCGGATCGAGTTCCACGGCGATCACCACCTCCGGCCCGACCATTGCGCGAACCCGTTCGAGCAGATCGCCTTCGCAATCGTCATAGCCTTGCGCCACCATGGCGCCATGCAGGCCGAGGATGACAGCATCGACCGGCAGCGCCGCCTTGAGCTGGCCCAGAATCTCGTCGCGCAGAGCCTCATAGGTCTGCCGCTGCACCAGGCCGCCCGGCTCCGCCCAGGTGGCGGTGCCTTCGATGACGTCGAGGCCTTCGGCCACCGCACGCCGGCGTAGCGCCACCATCGGCGAGGAGCACAGCGTCGGCGTTTCCGGATGCTTGCCTGGCCCGGCATAGAAGGCCATCTCGAACGAAGCCCTATCGGTCGGCACCGGCGAGAAGGTGTTGGTTTCCGTCGCCAGCGAGGCGGTGAAAATGCGCATGAAAGCTCCGTCCGTGAATAGGCGCTATTTGACCGCCCCGAGCGCCAGGCCTCTGACGAGGTAGCGCTGCAGCCAGATGAACAGGATGGCCACCGGCAAGGTCGCCAGCAGCGTCGCGGCCATGACGTGATGCCATTCGATGGTGTAGCGGCCGGCGACCAGCGAGAACACCTGGATCGGCAGCGTGTAGCTTTCCTGGCTGCGCAGCATGGTGAGCGCCACGACGAACTCGTTCCAGGCGTTGATGAAGGTGAAGATCGCCGTCACCGCGATCGCCGGCAGGCAGAGCGGCAGGAACACCTTGCGCAAGGTCAGCCAGCGGCCGGCGCCCTCCATCCAGGCGGCTTCCTCGAGATCGCGGGGGATGGTGTCGAAATAGCTCTGCAGCATCCACACCGTGAAGGCGACGTTGAAGGCCATGTAGATGAAGCCGAGCGCCGTCGTGCTCTCGACCAGGCCCCAGGCGGCCATCAGCCGGAACAGGCCGAGCACCAGCACGATCGGCGAGATCATCTGCGAAATCAGCAGGAACTGGCGCAAGGCGCCGTAGCCGGCAAAGCGGAAGCGCGACATCGCATAGGCCGCCGGAACCGAGATCAGGATGGCGCCGACGGTGGCGATCACAGACACGTAGAGCGAATTGAGCAGCGCCTGGCCGAAGCCCGTCGCCACCCACATGTCGGAAAAATTCGACCAGCGGAATTCGCTCGGCCACCAGGTCGGCGACAGCACTTCCTGTCTCGGCTTAACTGCGGTCAGGAACATCACCGCGAAGGGAAAGAGCGTCACCACGATCAGCGGCGCCAGCAGCAGCCAGGCGATGATCGAACGCTTGAGCTTGCTCGTCATGCGCGTTGCTCCCGCATCGCCAGCCGCACATAGATCATGGTGAAGACCAGCAAGATGGCGAACATCACCAGCGACACCGCCGATGCTTCGCCCAGCTTGCCGATGCGGAAGGCCAGCTTGTAGAGATGGGTGACCAGGATATCGGTCGAGTTGGCCGGCCCGCCCTGCGTCATCACCCAGATGATCGGGAAGGAATTGAAGACGTAGATGGTGTTGAGCACGATGGCGATGTTGATGAACGGTTTCAGGAGCGGAAAGGTGATTTCGCGGAACTGCTGCAGCGGCGTCGCCCCTTCAAGCGCCGCCGCCTCGTAGAGATCGTCCGGGATCGACGACAGCCCGCCGAGGAAGATCGTCGTCGTGAACGGCACCGTCACCAGGATGCCGATCAGCACTTGCATCGGAAAGGCGGTTTCGGCACTCGCCAGCCACTGGATGTTGTGATCGATGAGGCCGAGGCCGATCAGCGCCGAATTGAGCATGCCACTTTCGCCGCTCAGCGCCCAGCGCCAGACCACCGCAGTCATGGTCAGCGACACCGCCCAGGGCAGCATGATGATGACGCGGGCAATGCCGCGGCCATAGAAATCGGTGTTGAGGATCATTGCCACCGGGATCGACAAGAGAAGCGCGCCGCCGACCACCATCACCGTCCATTGGCCGGTGCGCCAAAGCGCGGCCGTGAAGTCGGGATCGGCAGCGAGTGCCGCGAAATTGGCGAGGTCGTTGAAGTCACGAAGCTGGCCGAAGCGGCTGACGTCATGCGTCGAGATCTGGATCAGGTCCCAGACCGGCCAGAAGATGACCACCGCCGCCAGAAACAGGCTGGGCAAGGTCAGGAGATAGGGCAAGAAACGATTTTGCATCGGCTGGCTTTGTACCGCGTTGCGAGGAGATTGGATTTCGCTGGCTTAACAGATTGACTTGGTCCGGCCTCGTTCTTCTCAGGGCACCGCTTCAGGATTCCTTGCAACCGTCGGCGCTGCCCTCACCTGCTCGTCCGTTCTCCGCAGCAGTTGCGGAAGGGCCCCTTTCCTCTCGCCCGTCGATCGGGGGAGAGGTGTCGAGCGAAGCTCGACGGAGTGGGGGTCGACCCCTTGGGCGCAAGGCGAGGCTTGCGCCTGGTGCTCTTCCTATATCCGTTCGCGGTGGCTGCCAGGTGGTTCCCCCACTCCGTCTCGGCTTCGCCGAGCCACCTCTCCCCCCTCCGGTGGGAGAGGAAAGGAGCCTGGCTGGGCGGCGTTGACATCGACGAACTATCTTTCTGCTCGAGGCTGCAAGATGTGGCGCGCCCCGCCTGAATCTGGGGCGCGCCACGGGCGCAGGGAGATACGCCCTATTCCTTCAGCACTGCCCCTACTTCTTCAGCACCGCATTGGCCTTGGCGGCTGCGTCTTTCAAACCGGCCTCGGGGTCGCCGCCGAGATAGATCTTCTGCATGGCGTCCGACGTGATCTGGGCGACCTCTTCCCAGCCCGGGATGACCGGCGCGAAGCGGGCGTCGGGCAGCAGAGCGGTGAACGCGGCCAGATCGGCATTGTTGACGTAGTAGTCCATCTTGGCCTCTTCCTTGTTCACCGGCAGGAAGCCTTCGCCCTGTGTGAACTTGGCACGCTGCTCCGTGGTGAACAGGAAATCGAGCAGCTTCCAGGCCTCGTCCTTGTTCTTGGAGTTCTTGAACATGATGATGGAATCGGTGACGCCATAGGTGCCGCGCGCGCCGGTCGGTCCAGCGGGAATGGCCGCAACGCCGTATTTCAGGTTCGGCGCCTCGTCCTTGATCTGGTTGGACAGGAAGGGTGCGGTGATCATCATGCCGACCTTGCCCTGCTTGAAAAGGTTCTGCACGTCCTCGCGGTTGTTGGAGGTGACGCCGGGTTCGGTCAGGCCTTCGTCGATCATCGACTTGTAGAGTTTGGCGGCTTCAAGCGCGCCGGGCGTGCTCAGGCCCGAAGTGCCGTCCTTGTTGAGGATTTCCGTGCCGTAGGACCACATCGCATAGTAGTAATAAACGTCGGTCTCGATCTCCTTGCCCTGCAGGCCGAAGCCGAACGTGCCGGACCCCAGAGCCTTGATCTTGCGCGCATCTTCCTGCAACTCGGTCCAGTTTGCCGGTGGCTTGGCGATGCCGGCCTTCTCGAACAGCTCCTTGTTGTAGTACATGGCGCGCGCCGAGGCAGCGATCGGCAGGCCGTAGGTCTTGCCATCCATGATCGAGGGCGACAGGAAGGTGTCGATGAAGCGGTCCTTGAAGTCGGGCTTGATGTAGCCGTCGAGCGGCTCGGCGACATCCTGCTGGACGAAGTCGATCAGCCAGCGCGTGCCGATGATCGACAGATCGGCATTGGTGCCGGCGGTGATGTCGGTGGTCAGCTTCTGCAGCAGCACATCCCACGGCACCACTTCGAACTTGACCGTGATGCCGGGGTTCGCCGCCTCGAATTCCTTCTTGACGCTGTCGAAATATGGGCCAGTCTTGGCGCTGTACTCGGCCACGGTGACCCGCACCTCGCCCGCATCCGCCTGCGCCGCAATTGCCAGCATGCTCATTCCGGCCATCAGGCCGACAGTCCATTTTGCAAGACTCATTTGAACTCTCCCATTTTGATTTTTGCGCCTGCGCGCCTCTTCGTTACCCAAGCAGAAGATTTATGTGACTTTCCTACATTATCGAGGATTTGAAGGCTTGCAAGCAGATTATTCTGTTGCTTAATTACATTTTGTGGACTAGGCCTGATCCGACCTGTCGAAGATCCCGGAGGATGACGCACGGTGGTTTCGCAAACGGAACTCGAAGGCAGGGCCGAATTCGAGGGCAAGACTGTCGTTGTGACGGGTGCGGGCGGCGGCCTCGGCACGGCCATCGTGGCGCTGATGGCGCAAAGGGGCGCCAGGGTCGTAGGCTGCGACCAGTCGAGCGAGGCGTTGAAGAGCCCGCATTTTGCCGCCCGCCACGTCTTCGATCTTCTCGACAAGGCGTCGATAGCCACGGCGATCGCCGCCATCCTCGACCGGGACGGTGTGCCCGACATTCTCATCAACAATGCCGGCTGGACGCGCGCCGAGACGCTCCCCGCGCTCAACCCCGACAGGATTGAGCAGGAACTCGACCTCAACCTGACCGGCGTGATGAATTTCGCCGATCCGCTGGTCAAGGCGATGGCCAGCCGTGGCTCTGGCAGCGTCGTCTTCATCTCCTCGGTCAACGCCATCGCGCATTTCGGCAATCCCGCCTATGCCGCGGCCAAGGCCGGCATCAACGCCTATGCCAAGGCGATCGCCGTCGAGCTCGGCCGCAGCGGCCTGCGCGCCAATGTCGTCTGCCCCGGATCGATCCGCACCGCCGCCTGGGACCACCGCCTTGCCAAGGATCCCGAAATCCTCGGCAAATTGCAGCGGCTCTATCCGCTCGGTCGCATCGTCAACGCTGCGGAAGTGGCGGAAGCCGTCGCTTTCCTTGCGTCCGATCGCGCATCGGGAGTAACAGGCGTGGTGATGCCCGTGGACGCGGGACTGACCGCCGGTTGCCTGCCCTTCATCGACGACATATTGGGAGCGTGAGCATGACCGACGTCGAGTTCCGCGACCTGTCGAAATCCTTCGGGCAGCACAAGATCCTCGAGAACATCAGCCTCGATATCAAGAGCGGCGAGTTCGTCGTCCTGGTCGGGCCGTCCGGCTGCGGCAAGTCGACCTTGCTGCGCATGCTCGCCGGCCTGGAGACGATCACTTCCGGCGATCTGTTGATCGGCGGCGTGCGCGCCAACGCGCTGCCGCCGCAGCAGCGCAACATCGCCATGGTGTTCCAGTCCTATGCGCTGTTTCCGCATCTGAAGGCATCAGACAATATCGGTTTCGGCCCGAAGATACGCGGCGAGACGCGCACGGTAATCGATGAGAAGGTCAAGAAGGCGTCCGGGGTCCTCAATCTCTTCTCCTATCTCGACCGCTATCCCCGCCAGCTGTCGGGCGGCCAGCGCCAGCGCGTCGCCATGGGCCGCGCCATCGTGCGCGAACCGTCTGTGTTCCTGTTCGACGAACCGCTGTCCAATCTCGACGCACAATTGCGCGTGCAGATGCGAGTCGAGATCAAGGCGCTGCACCAGCGGCTGAAGTCGACGATCGTCTACGTCACCCACGACCAGATCGAGGCCATGACCATGGCCGACCGCATCGTCGTGATGGATCGCGGCAGGATCCAGCAGGTCGGGGCGCCGCTGGAGCTCTATGACAGGCCGGCCAACAAGTTCGTCGCCTCCTTCCTCGGCTCGCCGTCGATGAGTTTCGTCTCGGGTTCGCTCAAGACGACGCTTGAGAAAACCTGGTTCGAATCGGCCGGCGGCGGGCGGCTGGCGCTTGCCGGCAAACAGGTGCCGGCGGACAGCGCGGTGGAGGCCGGCATCCGGCCCGAGCATTTTGTCATCGGCGAGGCTGTCGACGCGATGGCGATCAGGGTGGATGTCGTTGAGCCCACCGGCTCCGAAACACATGTCTATGGCGCTATCGGTGCTGATACGGTACGCGCCGTGTTCCGTGACAGGGTGCCGGTCAGGCCGGGAGACCTGCTGCCGGTCTCGGTCGATCCCGGCAACATCCATCTGTTCGACAAGGCGACGGGCCTGCCTCTATGAAAATATCAGCATGAAGACGCCGGCCGACATCATCACGCGCCTGCAGCTGATGTCGCAGGACGGAACGAAGTCGGATCGCAAGCTGGCCGGCTTCGTGCTGGCAGACCTCGACTTCGTTTCCAAGGCGGCGATTTCGGAAATTGCCGCGCGCGTCGGTGTCAGCGAGCCGACGGTGACGCGGTTCTGCCGCAACCTCGGCTGCGAGGGCCTGCGCGACTTCAAATTCTATCTGGCGCAAGCCATCGCCATCGGCGGCCAGTATCTGTCGCCGGAGCCGTTGAGCCGCGATGCCCGCGAACAGCGCATCGCTTCCGCCATCACCGAAGCGGCGATATCGGCCATCCAGCGCGCCAGCGAAAACCTCGACATGACGACGCTGGTCGCCGTCGCCGCACGCATCGCGGTTTCCGGCAATGTGCTGTGCATCGGCTCCGGTGGCATTTCGTCGATGATGGCGACCGAAATGCAGAACCGGCTGTTCAGGCTTGGCGTGTCGGTGCTGGCGCAAATCGACGGACAGTTGCAACGCATGTACGCCGCCGTCGCCACCCCCGACACCACGCTGATCGCCTTCTCCGTCTCCGGCTATGCACGATCGGTCATCGATGCGGTGCAGGTCGCCCAGCAATATGGCGCCACGACGATCGCCATCACCCCGCCGGACTCCGCGCTCGCCAAGGTCGCCGACACGGTCATCCATTTCCAGTCGCTGGAAGACGGCAATATCTACAAGCCGACATCGTCGCGCTATGCGCTGCTGTCGATCGTCGACATGATCGTCACCTCGGTCGCCGAGACGCGCGGACCAAGGGTTCTAGAAAATCTGCGCCGCATCAAGCAGAGCGTCAACACGTTGAAAGTTGACGATCCGCGTTTGCCGCTGGGGGATTGACCCTCCGGCAAGGACATCAGGCCTGATGGCCGAGCGCCTCGATGCTTTTCGCCAACGTCTCCGGATCGCCTTCAATGCGCACGGTCTTCAGCCGCGCCGTGCCGCCGGCGACAACCGAGACGGCGGACCCCGGCACGCCAATCGCCTTGGCAATCAGCTTTTCGAGCGCATGATTGGCGGCGCCGTTTTCCGGCACGGCGCGGACGCGCGCTTTCAGATGGCTTCGCTCGTCCGCCGTGGTCTCGATGCCTTCGAGCCTGTCCAGCGCAGCCTTCGGCGTCAGCCGGACAAACAGCTCGACGCCATCATCGCGCAGGCGAAACGGCGCGCTCATACGATCATCGGCCTCACAGGACCAGAGGCGCCACACTGGTCAATATGAACTGCCGCAGGAAGAACAGGATCAGAAGCAGGATGATCGGCGAGATGTCGATGCCGCCAAGGTCCGGCATGAAACGGCGGATCGGCCGCAACGCCGGTTCGGTCAGCCGATAGAGCATGTTGCCGATGGAACCGACGAACTGATTGCGCGAGTTGACGACGTTGAAGGCGTAAAGCCAGGAAAAGATCGCCGATGCGATGATGATCCACCAGTAGAGGTCGAGCGCCATGACGATTGTCTGAATGAGGGCGAGCATGCCGGTCTCCAATTGTTGCCGACATGTAGCCATTGCACGCGAAACCGGCAAGGGCCGCCTGCCACGGTGCGCCGGTACGGCTGCCAGGCCACTGGATTTCGGCAAACCTCCGCCTTGACAGGAAACCGCGGCGCCCGATAAATGCGCCCATCCGCTGGACGGGGCTGTAGCTCAGCTGGGAGAGCGCGTCGTTCGCAATGACGAGGTCAGGAGTTCGATCCTCCTCAGCTCCACCAGCGGATTAATTCCTCGCTCTCCGCGCCATATGCAGTCCGCGACGCTCGTCCGGGCTGGCCTCCACGGCTGGCATTTGCCGTGCCGGCGCGCCTAAAAGGCCGCGCGCCGCGCCGCCTGTTTTCGCAATCTCCGGCAAGACTTTTGTCAATTGGACTTATGGCGGAAGCGCTCGTCGATTGTTTCCGTTTTTTTTGCAAACCGCCCCACTAAATTGACGTTACCAAATCAGTTTTTTCTGTGCGTTGTGGCCAAGGCGTTTCGGCGGGGGCGACCGGAGACGCTATATGGATTTCGAGTCGAAATGAAAAATCCGCCTGCGGAAGCAAAGACGTGTCAATTCGCGAGAATCTCGCTGCAAACCTTAGACGGCTGTGCAAGGACCATGCCTCCGTAAGCGCGGTATGCCGTGAGCTGCACATCAATCGCACCCAGTTCGAACGCTACCTGCAAGGGCAGACCGTTCCCAACAAGGCCACAGCCAAGCTGATATGCGACTACTTTCGCATCGACGAGGCGGAACTGTACCAGGATCCCGGCACACCCGAGCCAGTGATGCGCGGCCTGCCGCCGGTGTCCGAGAGCCTGTTCAACCAGATGATCCGCCCTCCCAGCCCTTCGATCGCGGGCGGCACCTATTTCACCTATTTCTCGATCCCGGGCCGCCTCGACCTCCTGGTGCGCTCGGTGACCTTCGTGCGGCGGGAAGCCGAACTGGTCACCTTTCGACGGGTCACCGGGTGGTCGGAGCGCCGGGGATCGACCTGGGCACGAGCGCGCGGCAATCACTATGGCGTGGCGATCTCGCGGCTGAACTGGATTTATTTCAGCGGCATCAATCGCCGCCAGACCGGAGAGCCGTCGCTGATCTCCGTGCAATGGGCTCCCATCTCCGAACCGGTGCTGATGGGCAAGGCCATGCTTCTGACGGAGGCCGGCCCGGCATTCGTGTCCGTCATCATGCGGCGCGACATTGCCAACATCCACGCAAGGGATGCCATCAGCATGGCGCATGTCATCAGTCTCGACGATCCGGGCGTCGACCAACTGGTTGTCAGCCTCACCCGGGACGGGTTGGGCTAATCCCTCGGATCGCCGTGTCTTACGCCAATTAAGAATAAGCGTACGCCGATAAAGCGTACGCCAACGATTGTCTACTCTGTATCTGAATAAAATCGATATTTTACACTTTGGTACCAAGAAAGATAATCCACGCATCCGCCTTCGACTCGTGGTTTTACTATAATTTTAACAAACCATTAACTCTTCCGACCTTACCTTTCTTCGCGCGGATCCCGTTCCGGGGGTCCTTCAACGGATCCCAGATTGGGGTCAGGAAAGGGATAAAAATGGCCAAGAAAGTGACCAATACTCCGAAGCTGACGATTGCCGCCGGCACGCAGACCGTCTTCTTTTCGCAGGGCATGCACTACAACAAGCGCTGAAGCCGTTCTGCGCCGACGAGCGGTTCGCTTGTCGGCGCCTCGGCTCCGCAGATGGCATCCAGCTTCATGAAAATGCGCTCTTCGAAAACGCTTGTTTTCTACCCTGGACCGAACAAGGTCACGGCATGCAACTTCCTGACCAGAAGCGTATTTGAATGCAGCCCTGATATGGTCGGCCTTCTCGCATCGTGGGACAAATGGGCATCGACGGCGGACATTGCCCGCGCCCATGGCTGGTCGAAGTCCGAGCTAAAAGCTGTCGTTCCCCAGTTGCTCGATTTTTCCGCCCTGGTCACCGCCGGATCGCCTCTCGCCGAGCAGGAGGAACAGTTTTCGGGACAATGGAGTTGGGGGCTTCCGACGGCGCTGATGCATTTCTGCGTCCAGGACAGCGAATACATGACCATCGAGCAAGCGGAAGAGCGGCAGATAGAACGCGCCGGCCATACGCCGCAGCCGGACCTCCTGCTCAAGAATTCCGCCGGCGCCATCCAGCTGCCGAATGCACTGGAAGACAACGAACTTCTTGGCTTGATGGCGCGGCGCCGCACCAACCGCACGGCGGCTCAGCCCACCATCACGGCCAAACAGCTTTCCGATTGCCTGTTCGCCGGGCTCGGCATCATCGGTGAGACCGCCAATTGCGTCGGCACCCTGCCGCTTGGCATGACCCCTTCCGGCGGCGCGCGAAATCCCTATGAGGCCTATGTGGTCGCGCTCGGCGTCGATGGCCTCGAACCCGGTGTCTATCACTATTCCGCCGCCGACCACGACCTTGGCAGGATTTCCGCGAACCATCTGCCGAAGATCTCCGAACTGGTCGGCGGACAGGAGTGGGCTGACGCCATGCCGTGCCTGATCCTGCTTTGCGCCAGGCTCGACCGCACGATGTGGAAATATGAGGACGCCAACGCCTATCGTGTCGTGCTGATCGAGGCCGGCCATATCGGCCAGAACATCATGCTGGCGGCGACCAATCATGGCCTGTCGGCGTGCCCGACAGCCGCGCTCAGTCATTCCGCGATCAAGCGGCTGCTTGGTCTCGACAGCCTCACCGACGCACCGATCTATGCCTTGACCCTCTCGACCCCGGAAAGAGATCCCTCCACCGCGGGCCAATCCATCAATTAGTCGACCAACAATGTGTATTCGGCCAGTAACGCGTTCCCAGGGTATAACCAGAGACAGGAGCAGCACGTGCCAAATCAATCCTTACGCCAGTCGGAAATCGATAGTCTTCAATATATTTCGTCGATGACCAATGAGCTCGTGCAAATGGCCGAAGCAAGCCGTTTTCCGATGATCTCCTATCTGCTGGGCATGGCCTATGCAGAGGCCTTCGACGTTCTTCGCGGCGCACGGCCAGCCAGGCACGCGCAGCTCAGCGGCAACCCGCTGCACCCCAAGGCGCAGGCAAAAGACAATCGCGCCGCCCAGCCACGGAGAGCCTAACGAGATGCAATCGTCAGCATGCGCGGTGGCCGGCTCGACCTCGCGGCCAAACCGCTGGGAGACGCTGTGCGCATTGCAAAGCCTGCTGCCGCTGCTGAAGAAAGCCGCGACGGACCTGCGCCGCGCCGACATGGTCTACTGGTTCGAGCAGGCAGATGCCGAGGTCGCCAACATCATCAGGGGCCACCCCTCCGATGCAACCGCAATCCCGGCCCTGATTGCATCCTGCCCGCAGGACCGGCATCCGGTCGCGCTAGCTTGATGCATGTCGCCCGCCAAAACGCCACGCGCTTATTGGCGCCGCTGAAAATGCTCTGCTCACCAGTTTTTCAATTTCAGACCGGAACCTATTGCGCGTCTGGAATGCCAAGGGGGACCTGCACATGAACATGATAGCCAACATCAGAAGCGTCGATGCCAGGGAAAGCATTTTCAGCCGGCTCGACGTCTTGATCGTCAGGCGGCCGCCATCGCCTGACGCCGCGCGGATCGAGGCCCGCCAACTCGTCTCGATGGCGATTGCCGACAGCTGCCAGGCCGACAGTCTCTGGGGTACAGTGGACGCCTTCCACGCCCATTTCGACTTCATGATGCAGACCATCGAAATCAACGGCGCCGATGACCCGAGCCTCGGGCTGTTGCGCACGAAATGCCGTTTCTATCTCGAACAGGTCGAGGCCCTGAGCCTGTCGCTGGCCTACTGACAGGCCGCTTCGACCAAATTCGGTCCTAGTTGCGCAGGCTGAACACGAACGGCGCTGTACGGCTCAGACGCGAACCGAGTTCCGGCGGCGGTGCCGGCACCGTGGCGCCTTGCAGCACGGCGAGCGCCGCACGGTCCAGATCCGCATCCCCGGAGGAACGAGAGAGCCTGGCAGACAGGACCCGGCCGGACGAGTCGACCGTGAAGGCGACATACGGCCTGCCTTCCACGCCTCGGGCCTTGGCAGAACTGGGATAGCGCGTGTGCCGCTTGATCCAGGCACCCAGACGGGAGTCCCATTTGCTGGAGTCGCCGGAGCGCGACGTCGATTCCGCTGCCTTCGGCGCGGCGGTCCTGGCCGCGGGCCGTGCGTCGGCGCTGGCGACGGTTGCCGTCTTCGGCGGAGCCGCCTTCTCCTTCTTAAGCCGCGGCTTGGGCTTCTCGACAGGTTTTTTCGCCTTGGCCTCGACCGGTTTCTTGTCTTTGACAATTTCGACCGGTTTCGGCTGCGGCAAGGGAATGACGACGTCTGGCGTGACAGCCTCGACAACATCCGGGATGACCTCATCCGGCGGCGGCTGATCGGCCTGTTCAGCCGTTTCGGTCCGGTTGGGTTCGGCCTCGTCGGGCGCGACCGCTTCCGGCGGCTCGACAACCGGCTCCGCCTTTTCGACCGGTTCTTCAGGTGTCGGCTCGGTCGTCGGTGTCGGTTCGGTCTGATCTGGCGTCACCGCGTCCAGCGCGGCGACCTGTTCTTGTACGGCCGGCATCACCACCATCGGCGCCATCTCGATCACCTGGGCCGGTGGCGGGCCGCCGTCCGCTTCGGTGACCATGGTGAGATTCTGCACTGCATAGGCGACCGCGACATGGGCTCCGAGGACCAGCGCGGCAGCACCGGCCCACAAGCCAAGGTCGCGCCAGCCGAAGCGCGACATCTGGACCGAGGGCACGGCGACCGCTTGCGTCATGGCGCCGCCGCACCGGTGGCTGTGGGCGCGGGGGCATTGGACGCGGGAGCCGTCTCCAGGCCGACCAGCGCGATCTTCAGATAGCCGGCGCCGCGCAACAGGTTCATCGCCTCCATCAGGTCGCCATAGGCGACCGCCTTGTCGGCGCGCAGGAAGATGCGCGTCTGCTTGTCACCCTTGGTCTTGGCGTCCAGCGTCGCGGCGAAAGCCGGGCGTGGCACGCCGTCATTGCCGATCGCCAGCGTCAGATCGTCCTTCAGCGTCAGGAACAGCGGTGTCTCGGGCCTCGGCGCGGGCGTTGCGGTCGAACCCGGCAGGTCGACATTGACATCCACCGTGGCCAGCGGTGCCGCGACCATGAAGATGATCAACAACACCAGGATGACATCGATGAACGGGGTGACGTTGATCTCGTGGCTTTCCTCGAGATCGTCATCCATGGTCTGTCGGATTCTGCTTCCCATGGCGCTACTCCGCCGCCAGTGGCGCGGCCGGCGCGACGGTGCGGAAGTCGAGGTCGCGGCTGACCAGTCGTTCGACCCCTGCCGAGGCATCGGCGAGGATCTGCCGATAGCCGGCTATCGAGCGGGCGAAGACGTTGTAGATGACGACGGCCGGTATGGCCGCGACCAGGCCCATCGCGGTGGCCAGCAGCGCTTCGGCGATGCCCGGCGCGACCACGGCGAGATTGGTGGTCTGCGCCTGCGAGATGCCGATGAAGGCGTTCATGATGCCCCAGACCGTGCCGAACAGGCCGACGAAGGGCGCGGTCGAGCCGATCGTCGCCAGCACGCCGGTGCCGCGTGACATGCGCCGCGCCGCCGCCGCCTCGATGCGCGACAGGCGCGACGTAACCCGTTCCTTGAGGCCATCGCCTGAGACATGATCGAGGGCGCCGGCTGAGAGTGCGGTCTCCTCCTCGGCCGCCCGCACCAGCAGCGCGCCCGGGCCGCCGCTGCGGTCGAGGGTACTGCCGGCCTGCTTCAGCGTGGCGGCCTCGCCGATCGCCCGCACGGCGCGACGGATGCGCAGCTTGCCGCCGAAAAGCTCCAGCGACTTGGCCAGCCATATCGTCCAGGTGACGAGGGAGGCAAAGGCCAGCCCGATCATCACCGCCTTGACGACGATATCGGCCGCCATGAACATGCCCCATGGCGACAGGTCATGCGGCAAGGTCAATTCCATCGCCGTCGAAGGTCCGGCCTCGGCTGGCGCGGCTGTGTTCGGCTGGGTGCCTGGCTGCGAAGGCGCCATCGTGGCCGGCGGAGCGACTGCCGGTGCGGCGGGCGCCGGCGCAATCGGCGCTGGGGCCGTGGGAGCAGCCGGGGTGGGGGCATCAATCGCCGGCGCGGCACCGGCCGGTTGCTCCTGGGCCATCGCGCTGCCGGCCGACAGGATGACGGATGCGACCAACGCCGCCAACAAACCAGTTCTCGACAACAGCTTCTTCCTTGTTCTCACAGCGGCCAGCCGCCTTCTATTTCCCGCCGCCGCACCAGATCTCGTCACTGCACATAGCCGACAGGCTGGCCGGTGACGGGGTGCGCGAACACGCCCATCTCCACGCCGAAAATGCCTTTCAGCACATCGCTGCGCATGATCTCGCCGGGTGTGCCGCGCGTCAGCAGCTTGCCGTCCTTGAGCGCGATCAGTTCGTCGCAGTAGCGCGCCGCCATGTTGGGATCGTGCAGCACGACGACGACACATAGGTCGCGTTTGCGGCTGAGTTCCTTGACCAGCCCGAGCACCTCGACCTGATGGGCGATGTCGAGTGCCGAGATCGGCTCGTCGAGCAGCATGACGCCGGCGTTCTGCGCCACCAGCATGGCGAGCCAGGCGCGCTGGCGCTCGCCGCCCGACAATTCGTCCACCAGCCGGTCGGCAAAACCTTCCATGTCGGTCAGGGCCAGCGCCTCCTCGACATGCTGCCTGTCCTGCGCGCGGAAACGGCCAAGCGCGCCATGCCAGGGATAGCGCCCGAGCGTCGCCAGTTCGCGCACGGTCAGGCCGGTCGCCGCCGGCGTCGTCTGCGGCAGATAGGCAAGCGCGCGGGCAAATTCGCGGGCGCCCCATTGCGGCAACGGACGTCTGGCGAAAGTGATGGCGCCAGAGCTTGCCGGCTGCTGGCGCGCCATGAGCTTGATCAGCGTCGACTTGCCCGAACCATTGTGGCCGATCAGCCCGTAGACCCGCGAGCGCTGCAGTTCGAGCGAAACCGGACCGAGCAGCGTCCGCTCGCCGACGGCAAAGCGCACCGCGTCGATATGGAAGGCAGTCTGGGCATCAATTCCAGCCATGCTCATGGCTTTTCTCCAGTGCGGCCGCCCGCATTTCCAGATTCCGGCTTTCGACGGCTCATGCCCGGTTGACTATGAAACATGACCTTACTAGTCAACATTGAAGATGACTGCAACGATCAACAAATCGTCGCGACCGGCAATATCGACATGAAATTTGGAAAAGGGGGCGCAGGATGATCTCGGGACGTGGACTGATTTGGCAGGACCGGATGGCGCGAAAGCGCCTGCTGATCGCAGCGGTGTCGGTGCCGGCCCTGCTTGGCTGCGGCCATGCCCTGGCCCAGGAGACGGTCACCACCACCCTGGACCCGATCAACGTCCAGGAACGTGTCGAAAGCGCCTTCGGGCCGGTCAAGGGCTACGTGGCCACCAAGGGCTCCACCGGCACCAAGACCGACACGCCGCTGATCGAGACGCCACAGTCGATATCGGTGATCACCAAGGACCAGATGGAAGCACAGGCGATCGACAACCTCGGCGGCGTTCTGCGCTACACGCCCGGCGCCACCGGCGATCTCTACGGCACCGACAATCGCGGCCTCGGTCTGCAATTGCGCGGCATTTCGAACGCCAGCGGCGTCTTCTACAGGGACGGGCTGCAGCTCAAGGAGAGCAATTTCACCCTGTTCACCGCGCTCGATTCCTACGGGGCGGAACGCTACGAGGTGCTGCGCGGACCAGCGTCGGTGCTCTACGGCCAGGCTAGCCCCGGCGGCATCATCAACTATGTCAGCAAGCGGCCGACCGAGGAAAACCTGCGCGAGATCGAACTCGGTGGCGGCAGCTTCAATCGCTATGACGGCAAGTTCGATTTCAGCGGTGCCGTGAACGCCGACAAGTCGCTGCTGTTTCGCCTCACCGGTGCCGCTCATATGGGCGACACGCAGACCGATTTCGTCAAGGACGATCGCATCTTCATCGCGCCGGCGATCACCTGGCAGCCCGATGCCGACACCAGCCTGACCATCCTCGCCAACTATCAGCGCGATCGCTCGGGATGGGCGATGCAGTACCTGCCTGCCTACGGCACGGTCGTACCGGGCAAGGACGGCAAGTACCTGCCGAACAGCATGTTCGTCGGCGAACCCGGCTTCGACTCCTACAACAACGACCAGGCCTCGATCGGCTACGAATTCGATCACCGTTTCAACGAAACCTGGCAGGTGCGACAGCATGCCCGCTACGTCCACCTCACCCACACCGAGGAGGGCGTCTTTGGTGGCGGACTGACGGACTCGAACGGCCTGGAACCTTCAAGCGGCGACTACTACCGTTATGCAGATGCCGGCGGCACCAAACTCAGCGGCGTCACCATCGACAACCAGGCACAAGCCGATTTCGGCACCGGGCCGCTTGCCCACACGCTGCTCGTCGGCCTCGACTACAAACGCTACACTTACCGCGACTATGCCTCGGAAGGGACCGTCGAGGACGGTTTCAACATCTTCGATCCGGTTTACGGGTACCCGATCACCGATCTGGCGCCCTACACCGATACCGACACCACCCAGCAGCAGGTCGGTCTCTATGCCCAGGACCAGGTCAAGTTCGGCAACTGGCGGCTGACCCTTGGCGGCCGCCAGGATTGGTCGGATGCCAAGGTCTACGACAATCTGGCCGGCGGCCACATTCCCGAGCAGAAGGACAACGCCTTCACCAGCCGCGCCGGCCTGGTCTATCTCGCAGACAACGGCCTGGCACCCTATGTCAGCTATTCCGAATCGTTCCAGCCGGTGGCCGGCGCCGACAGCGACGGCAATCTGTTCGTGCCCGAGACCGGCAGGCAGTACGAGATCGGGCTGAAATACCAGCCGACTGGCTGGAATTCCTTCATTACGGCATCGGTTTTCGACCTGACCCGACAGAATGTCGTGCGTTCCGGTAATGAGGGCTCACCCAACGATCTGTTCCAGACCGGTGAGATCCGTTCGCGCGGCGTGGAACTGGAAGCCGTGGCGAGCCTGGATGCGGGCCTCGATCTGAGAGCGGCCTACACCTACCTCGACACGAAGATCACCAGGGCGACCGCTGTCGAAGACGTCAACGGCGTCTGGGTCAGCAACGAGGGCAACACGCCCTTCGGCGTGCCGGCCCATTCCGCATCGCTTTGGGCCAATTACACCTTCATGAGCGGCAAGCTCGAAGGTCTCGGCCTGGGCGCCGGTGTCCGCTATGTCGGCTCGACCTATGGCGACGACGCCAACAGCTTCAAGGTTCCGTCGGTCGTGCTCGCCGACGCGGCGGTGCATTACGCCTGGCAGAACGCCACGCTCAGCCTCAATGCCAGCAATCTGTTCGACAAACGCTACGTCGCCTCCTGCTTCTCCTCGGGCTTCGGCTGCTTCTACGGCGAGGGCCGCAGGATCAACGGTTCGGTGAAATACACATGGTAGAAGCAATGTGGCGGGCCGGCCCAAAATGGCGGCGCTGACACGGCGCCAGTATCTTGCCGGCCTCGCCGCGACCGGTCTCGCTTTGCCGGGCGGCACGGCACGCGCGGCACCTGCCCGCGTCGTCTGCCTGGAATGGACATCGGCCGAAATGGTGGTCTCGCTCGGCGTGTCGCCGCTCGCCGTCGGCGACACCAGGGGTTATGGCGACTGGGTCCAGGGCCCGGCGCTGCCGCAGGCCACCATCGACCTGGGGTCGCGCAGCGAGCCCAATCTCGAACTGCTTCGGGAATTGCGGCCCGACCTGATCGTCGGCGCCTATGGCTATGGCTTGGACGAGAACAGCTTCACCAGATTGGCGCCGACCTTCAATGTGCCGTTCTACAGCGGCAAGGCTCCACCTTACGCGCAGGCGCAGCAGGTGACGCTGCAGCTTGGCAACATGCTTGGCCGTGGGACGGAAGCAGAAAACCTTGTCGGGCGCATCGAAGCCTCGATCGCCCAAGCGCGTGCCAGGCTGGAGCGGGCGGTGCAAAAACCGGTCTGCGTCGTCAGCATGTTCGACGATCGCCATGTCCGCGTCTACGGCGCCGGCAGCCTGCTGCAGGACGTCCTCGACCGACTCGGCCTCGTCAACGCCTGGACCGGCGCCACCAATGAATGGGGTTTTTCGACGGTCGGCATCGAGGAACTGGTCGCCGTCGGCGAGGCGCAACTGATCTCGCTCGATCCGATCCCGCCGCACGTCAGGATCAGGATCGCCCGCAACTCGCTCTGGGCCAACCTGCCCTGCATCCGGAACGGCCAAGTGCGGACCATTCCGCCAGTCTGGCCGTTCGGCGGTCTCACTGCCGCCGGGCGTTTCGCCGAATTCATGGCAGCGGCATGATCGCTCAGGCAATGTCCCTGCCGCGACAGCGCGACGGCCTCGGCGCGCTCATCCTGCTGGTTGCCGTGCCCGCGGGCCTAGCGCTGATGCTGACCGTCTTCGATCTCATCCATGTTCTGCCGACGCACCTGTGGTGGCAGGCGCTCACCGCCCCCGACACATCCGATCCAGTGCAGTTGCTGTATCGCTATGCTTTCCTGCCACGTGTCGCCGTCAGCGTGCTGGCCGGCGCGGCGCTCGGTCTCGCCGGTGTCGTCATGCAGCATGTGCTGCGCAACCCGCTGGCCGAGCCGACCACGATCGGCACCAATGCCGGAGCAAGCCTCGCTTTGGCGGCCGCCACCCTCTACGCACCATGGCTGCTGGAAGGCGGCCGTGAAGGGGTGGCGCTGGCTGGCGGCGCTCTCGCCACATCAGCCGTTTTCGCACTGGCGCGCGGGCGCAGCTTTTCGCCAGTGTCGATCATCATCGCCGGCCTCGTCGTCAGCCTCACTTTCGGTTCGGCCGGCGCGCTGCTGATGGCGCTCAACCGCGAATACACCGAGGAGCTGTTCATCTGGCAGAGCGGCTCGCTGGTGCAGAATGGCGATGCGGCCGTCGTTGCTCTGGCGCCGTGGCTGCTGGCCGGCATCTGCGCCGCGTTCCTGCTCTGGCGACCGCTACGCCTGCTCGATCTCAGCGACGACGGCGCGGCATCGCTCGGCACCCGCCCGGCCGTCATCCGCCTTGCCGGCATGGCTGTCGCCGTCTCGCTTGGCGCGTTGGTCGTCGCCGAGGTCGGCGTCATCGGGTTCGTGGCGCTCGCTGCCCCGGCGCTGGCGCGGCTGGCCGGAGCGCGCACGCTTGGCCGCCGCCTGGTCTGGTCGCCGCTGGTCGGCGGCGCCCTGCTCTGGTTCACCGACCGTCTGGTGCAGCATCTGCCGTTCGCCGGCGAAATCCCCGCCGGCACCGCGACCGCTTTGCTCGGCGCGCCGCTGCTGCTGTTCCTGTTGCCGCGAATGCGAACCACCCCCGAAAGGCAGGCCGATATGATGTCGTCCGTACGCCTGCCGACAAACGGCCTGCCGTTGATCGCCGGCCTGCTGGCGCTCATCCTCGCGGTTGTCGTCGCAATGGGCTTTGGCCGTGGCGCAGGCGGTTGGCACTGGATCGCATCCGAGGATTTGACCGAGCTGCTTGCCCTGCGCGCGCCTCGCGTCGTCGTCGCCCTGTCGGCGGGCGTCCTGCTCGCGGTCGCCGGCACGCTGATGCAGCGCATGACCGGCAACCCGATGGCAGCACCCGAAGTGCTCGGCATTTCCGGCGGCGCCTCTTTCGGCGTGCTGGCGCTGCTGTTGCTCAGCGACGGCTTCGACCGCGCGGCAATGCTCGGCGCCGCACTCGCGGGCGCCTTGCTGGCGCTGACGATCGTCGTGCTGGTCGGGCGGCGCAATGCACTGTCGCCGGCGCGGCTGCTGCTTGCCGGCGTCGCCGTGGCGACGGTCGCGTCGGCCTTCGCCGCGCTGCTTCTGGCCAGCGGCGATCCGCGCACGGGCTTCCTGCTCGCCTGGCTATCGGGATCGACCTATCGCGCAACGCCCAATGATGCCTTCACTGCCGCTGCGGTCGCGGTCGCCGTCCTCGCGCTGGCGCCGCTGACGGCGCGCTGGCTCGATATAGTGCCGCTCGGCGAAACTGCCGCGCGTGGCCTTGGCCTGCGGCTTGGACGGGTTCGCGCCATTCTGCTGGCACTTACCGCGCTGGCCACCGCAACCGCGACATTGGTCATCGGCCCGCTGAGCTTCGTCGGCCTGATGGCGCCGCATCTCGCGCGCATGCTCGGCTTCCGCCGTGCCGTGCCGCAGCTTCTGGCCTCGGCCATGGCAGGCGGGCTGATCCTCGTTGCCGCCGACTGGGCAGGCCGGACGCTGATCTTTCCCTGGCAAGTGCCGGCCGGGCTCATCGCCGCCTTCGTCGGCGGCCCCTATTTCATGGCGCTGATGTGGAAAGGCAGGCAATGAAGTCGGCCCTGGCATATTGCCGGCCCTGCCTTGCCGATTGTAAGCAGCGCCCATCGATGGCGGCCGGTGCCCTCGCCGCGTCCATCAAGACAGCTTGCGGTTCACCTCGATGATCAGACGTTTCCTGTCCTATTACGCGCCCTGGAAGGGGCTGTTCGCGCTCGACTTCTCCTGCGCGGTGCTGGCCGGCCTGCTCGAACTCGGCTTTCCCATGGCGGTCCGCACCTTCGTCGACCAGCTCCTGCCACGGCAGGACTGGACGCTGATCATCATCGCCTCGGCAGGGCTGCTGGTAATCTATCTACTCAACACGGTGCTGATGGCGGTCGTCACCTATTGGGGCCACATGCTTGGCATCAACATCGAGACCGAGATGCGGCGCAAGAGCTTCGATCATCTGCAGAAACTGTCGTTCCGCTTCTACGACAACCACAAGACCGGCCATCTCGTCGGTCGCGTCACCAAGGATCTCGAGGAGATCGGCGAGATCGCGCATCATGGCCCCGAGGACCTGTTCATCGCCATCATGACGTTCGCCGGCGCCTTCGTGCTGATGTTCACGGTCAACATGCATCTGGCGCTGATCACGGCGGTGATCGTGCCTCTGATCGCCTGGGTGACGATGCGCTACGGCGACCGCATGGAGCGCAACTGGCAGGCGCTCTACCGGCGTGTCGGCGATTTCAACGTCCGCATCGAGGAGAATGTCGGCGGCATGCGCGTCGTCCAGGCCTTCGCCAACGAGGAGCATGAGCGCACGCTGTTCGCGCATGACAACCAGCGCTACCGCCAGACCAAGCTCGACGCCTACCGCATCATGTCGGCCAGCAATTCGCTGAACTACATGGGCATAAGGCTGATCCAGCTCGTGGTCATGATTGCCGGCAGCTACCTCGTCATCACGGGAGGCCTGAGCAATGGCGGCTTCGTCGGCTTCCTGCTTTTGGTCGGCGTCTTCGTGCGGCCGATCGAGAAGATCAATTCGGTGATCGAGACCTATCCAAAAGGCATTGCCGGCTTCCGCCGCTACACAGAGTTGCTCGACACCGAACCCGACATCGCCGACCGGCCCGGTGCCGTTACCGCCAGCGGCCTCAAGGGCTCCATCGAATATCGCCGTGTGAGCTTCGGCTACGGCGACGGCAAGCCGGTGCTGAAGGATATCGATCTCACCATCCGCGCCGGCGAAACCATCGCCTTCGTCGGGCCGTCAGGTGCCGGCAAGACCACCATATGCTCGCTGCTGCCGCGGTTCTACGAAGTCAGCGCCGGGCGGATCAGCATCGACGGCATCGATATCAGGGACATGACGCTCGCTTCGCTGCGCGGCCAGATCGGCATCGTCCAGCAGGATGTCTTCCTGTTCGGCGGCTCGATCCGCGAAAACATTGCCTATGGCCGTCTCGGCGCCTCCGACGACGCCATCGCCGATGCCGCGCGGCGGGCGCAGCTCGACGGCATGATATCAGGCCTGCCGGCCGGTTACGACACGATCATCGGCGAGCGCGGCGTAAAACTGTCCGGCGGCCAGAAGCAGCGGCTGGCGATTGCTCGTATGTTCTTGAAGAACCCGCCGATCCTGATCCTCGACGAGGCGACGTCGGCGCTCGACACCGAGACCGAGCGCGAAATCCAGAAATCGCTGGCCGAACTTGCCGAAGGCCGAACCACGCTGGTCATCGCACACCGGCTGGCCACGATCCGCGGCGCCGACCGCATCGTCGTCGTCTCGGAGTCGGGCGTCGTCGAGCAGGGGTCGCACAGCGAACTGATCCGTGCCGGCGGCATCTATCGACGCCTGCACGACGCCCAGCATCTGGTGTCATCGCGTTGATCCACTATGGTAGCGGCCAAGCAGGGAGCCCCCGGATGATCAAGGCAACGCCCTTCGACTTTCCCTTTGACGGCAGGCTGGTGGCCGAAAACACCGCGCTGATCGTCATCGACCTGCAGCAGGATTTCCTGTCGACGACGGGCTACTTCGCCAGGCAGGGCTATGATCCGTCGCCTCTGAGAGCGATCCTGCCGACGGTGAGCCGGCTGATCGCGGCCGCGCGCAAGGCCGGCGTCAGGGTCATCCATACCAGGCAGGGCTATAGGGCCGACATGGCCGATATGACGCCTTACGAAAAATGGCGCCGCAAGCGCTCCGGTCTCGACGGCACCGATATCCTGCTGCGCTCGGGCACGGGGTTCCAGATCGTTCCGGAGATCGACGTGGCACCGCACGACATCATCGTCGACAAGACCTGCAACAGCGCCTTCATTTATACGGATTTCGAGCTTGTGCTCCGCGCGCAAGGCATCACGCATCTCATGTTTTCCGGATGCACGACGGATGTCTGCGTCCACACCACGCTGCGCGAAGCCTGCGACCGCAACTTTCAATGCCTGACGATTTCCGACGCCTGCGCCAGCGGCGACAAACAAGCCCACGAGGCCGCGCTTCATATGGTGACGGTCGAAGATGGCGTCTTCGGCGCGCTGGCGGATTCGGGCGCTGTCATTGAAGGCCTGTCGCGGCTTGGCGACAGGCCGGAGGCAACAAAAGGCTGAAGGACTTCAGCCCGTTGCGCGCGTCTCCAATCCTGCACGAGACGCATATGCCCCAGGCTGGAATGCCTCGTGTTCGCGACGCGCCAGCGAATTGCGCAGCAGGGCGATCGTTTCCCGGCCGAGCGTTGCGATCTCGCGTGGCGTGTCGACACCGACAATCATGAATTCATCGATCCCGAGGGCTGCATAGGCAAGCAGCGACAGGGCGGCCTGGGCTGGCGGCCCGGCAACATCGACCGCCTTGTGACCGGAGGCGGAAGCACCTTGGTGAATCCCGACCGGAAGCGCGAAGCGCAGCTTGCCGGCCCGGCCATGTTCGGCGGCGGAGCGGCGCACCCGCTCCATCAATTGCCGGATCTCGTCGATCGAGCCCGGCGCCAGTTCAAAGACATCGGCATGTCGGCCGGCCACCTTGAGCGCCGTTCCGGACTGCCCGCCCATGCGGATGACCAGGTCGGCGCCGTGCGGTCCCTTGCGCGGCACGTAGCCGCCCTTGATGCTGTAGAACGTTCCTTCGTGGTCGAAGGGCCGGTCGTTCGACCACAGCCGCTTCAGCAGCACCAGATATTCGTCTATTCGCTGCCAGATGACGGTGTGCCCGACCGGCCGTGTTTCGGCGTCGGCATCGCTCAGCGGCTCGCTGATCATTCTCAGCGCCAGGCGTCCGCCGCTTTGCCTGTCGATCGACGCCAGTTGGCGGGCCGCCACGGTCGGTTCGACCACGCCCGCCCAATGGGTGAGCACGACTTCCAGCGACGAGGTGCGATCGAGCACCTGGGCCGCAAGATCCATGTTGGTCAGCAGTCCGGCCGAATCGTCGACGACGATCTTGCGGAAGCCGCCGTCCTCGATCAGCCCGAGCTTGGTCGCGGTCTCGGCAAAGTCGTAGAAAAAGGGAACCGCGGCATCGGCGGTCTTGCCGGGAATATGCGTGAACTCGATCGGCATTGCCATGTCCTCCGTGGTGTCGGGCGCGCGAAAGCACGCCGAGGATTCGGTTCATTCAACTCCAATTGCCTGTAAGTGGTGGGGCAGCTAACCCCGGTCGATCTGACGACTCAGGGAATAAGACCCAGAACAACGGCCCCGGTGAACACGAACGCAAGGGCAAAGACGAGATAGGCGAAAGCCCCGGCATAGGCCGGGCGGAAGGTCTGGGCATTGGCCGCCCGCTGACCACTGCGATCCGTCTGGGCGTTCTGGATATAGGACATATCGACCTCCGTCTCGTCGGTTAATCTATAAAACTTGTAGACTTTGTCGATTGCTATTTTTCGGTCAAATCTAGAATAATTTTCTCTTAGGTGATGGGAAGTTGGTAGCCACTTGCTTACAGGGGCACTCGGGCGGCCGATCCGTATGGCGCGTCCGTTTTCGGGTCTGCGTCCGAATGGACCTATGGCCTTGCCCTCGCGGCATTCAATTCGTGGATTGGCCGCCCGTCGCCGGCGCGGTAGCATCGCCCAACCAGCAAAGCGAAATCGTCACATAGGGGCAGAAAAAATGGGCACAAGACTGGCCGGCAAGGTCGCCATCATTTCGGGCGGCGCGACGGGAATGGGTGGAGCAGCCTCGGAGCTGTTCGCCGCTGAAGGCGCCAAGGTGGCGATCATCGACCGCAACGGCGAGGCGGCCGCCGCAACCGCAGCGACAATCAGGGCACGCGGCCATGTCGCCGAGCATTTTGTCGCCGACGTCTCCGACGAGGCACAGGTCGAAGCCGCCGTGAAGGGTGCTATCGAAAAACTCGGGCCCGTCACCGTGCTGTTCAACCACGCCGGCACCATCGTGATAAAGCCCTTCCTGGAGACCACGGTGCAGGAATGGGATTGGCTGCATGCCGTCAATGTGCGCTCGATGTTCCTGATGACGCGCGCCGTTTTGCCCGGCATGATTGCGGCGGGCGGCGGCTCGATCGTCTGCACCTCGTCCATCTCGGCGGTGGCGGCTACTCCCAACGAAGTGCTCTACGACACCACCAAGGGCGCCTGCCACATGTTCGCCCGCGCCATCGCCGTCGAGTTCCGCGACCGCAACATCCGCTGCAACGCCGTCTGCCCGGGCTTCATCCGCACGCCGCACGGCCTGCGCGAGGTTGCCGACCTCGGCAGGCTCGGCGTCGATGTCTCGGACGCAGCGCTGGCCGCGCAGCAGGGCCGCATCGGCGAGCCGGAAGAGGTGGCGAGGGCGGCGCTTTACCTGGCCAGCGACGAGTCGAGCTTCGTCAACGGCACGCATCTGTTCGTCGACAACGGTTTTACCGCGATGTGAACAGCTACGCCGACAGCCGCCCGGCTGTCAGCGCTCTTCCCGTCTAAATGGCTTGAGCAGCGCCGACGGTGCCACCGCGTTGCGCGACATCACAGCCATGGCGACGATGGTGAAGATGAACGGCAGCATCAGGAACGCCTCGTAGGGGATGTGTCCGAGCCCGCTCGCCTGCATGCGCAGCTGCAAGGCATCGACGAAGGCGAACAGAAGTGCCGCACCCGCCGAGCGCCATGGATCCCAGCGGCCGAAGACGACCAGCGCGATGGCCACCCAGCCGCGCCCCGACACCACGCCGAAGGTGAAGGCGTTGAACTGCGCCATCGACAGGAAGGCGCCGGCCAGCCCCATCAGCGCGCCGCCGAGGACAACCGCCTGGAAGCGTGTGGCGATGACACTGACACCGGCCGAATCCGCGGCACGCGGATTTTCACCGACCATGCGCACCGACAGGCCCCATGGCGTGCGGTAGAGTATGAAAGCGGCCAACGGAATAGCCAGGATCGCCATGTAGACCAGCGCGAACTGGTTGAACACCGCCGGCCCGAGCACCGGAATGTCGGAGAGGATCGGGATCGGCAGCGTCTGAAAACCATTGATGTTGGGCGGCACAGACTGCTGGCCGAAGATCAGCCGGTAGAGGAAATAGGCAAGGCCCGACGAGAACAGCGTCACGCCGATGCCGCAGACATGCTGGCTGAGGCCGAGCACCACCGTGAACAACGCATGCAGCGCGCCCATCAGCATGCCGGTGAGCACCGCTGCCAGCACGCCGAGCCACAGGCTGCCGCTGAGGCTGGCAGCAGTGAAGCCTGTCATCGCCGACAAAAGCATGATGCCTTCGATGCCGAGATTGAGCACGCCGGCCCGTTCCGAGAACATTTCGCCCAGCGTTGCAAAAGCCAGCGGCGTGGCAATACGAATGATCGCGGCCAGAAAGCCGACCTGGAAGATCTGTTCGAACACCGCGCTCATCGGGCAACCCCGACGCGGCGGATGCGATAAGCGGTGAACAGCAGCGCCACCAGCATGGCGAGCAGTGCGGTGCCCTGGATGACATCGCTGAGGAAGGCCGGCACGCCGGTCGCCCGCGACATCGCCTCGGCGCCGGTCATCACGGCGGCAAGGAAGATCGCCGCCGGCACGACGCCGAGCGGGTTGAGCCGCGCCAGCATGGCCACGACGATGCCGGAATAGCCGTAGCCCGGCGAGATGTCGCTCATCACCTGGAAATGCACGCCGCCGACCTCGCCGACGCCGGCCAGTCCGGCCAGCGCGCCGGACAGCAGCGCTGTCGAGATCAGCACGCGCTCGACATGGATGCCGCCATATCTGGCCGCTTCCGGGTTTTCGCCGGTGACCCTTATCCTGAAGCCGAGCGTGGTGCGCACGATCAGGAACCAGATCAGCGGTGCCGCCAGCAGCGCCACGATAACGCCGAGATGGAGCCTTGTGCCTTCGATCAGCACAGGGAAATTGGCCGAATCCTCTATCGGCGGCGAGATCGGATAGCCGCTGAAGGAGTCCTTCCACGGTCCTTCGATCAGCGCCATCAGCGCGTAGTAGATGACCGAGTTGAGCAGCAGCGAACTGACGACATCGTCGACCTTGAATTTTACCCTGAGGGTCGCCGGCACCAGCGCGACCGCGGCCCCGGCCGCAGCGCCTGCGACCGCCATCAACACCATAGCGAGCGGTCCCGGCATCGGGATGGCGCCGACAAAGCAGCTGGCCACGGCGCCGGCCAGCAATTGACCCTCGGCGCCGATGTTCCAGAATTTTGCCCGGAAGGCGACCGCCACCGCCAGTCCGGTGAAGATCATCGGCGCGGCGCGCACCATCGTTTCGGTGATCGCATAGCTGTCGCCCAGCGAGGCCGTGAACATCACGCCATACGCGTCGGGCACGCCGGCGCCGGCCAGCGCGATCAGGCCGCTGCACAGGACAAGCGTCGCGCCGATAGCCAGCAGCGGCAAAGCGAGGTTGAACCAGGCCGGCGTAGAGGTGCGGACTTCCAGGCGAAACATCAGCTGTGCCCCTCCGCCCCGGTCATCATCAGGCCGAGCTGTGCGATCGTTGCATCGGCGCTGTCGAGCGTGCCGACAATGCGGCCCTCATACATCACCGCGATGCGATCGCAGAGCACCAGCAGCTCTTCCAGATCCTCGCCGATGACGATGATGCCGCAGCCCTTGGCCCGCATGTCGAGGAACTTTTCGTGGATGAATCGCGCCGCGCCGATATCGAGCCCGCGCGTCGGTTGCGAGACGATCAGAACCTTCGGGTCGAAAGCGAGTTCGCGCGCCAGAAGGGCCTTCTGCAGATTGCCGCCGGACAGCGCTCCCGCGCGGGTCATCGGCCCAGGGCACCTGATATCATAGGCCTTGATCTGCTCTTCCGCGAAGGCGCGGATCGCATCCGGCTTGAGCAGGCCCTTGCTGCTGAACGCGGCGGTGCCGATGCGCGGCAACACCATCGAATCCGCGAGCGGCAGGTTGGTAACCAGCCCCGTCGTCATACGGTCTTCCGGGATGCGGCCAAGACCGAGCGCCTGCACTTCGCGCGGCGAAAAGCGTGAGACTTTCTGGCCGGCGATCGTCATCCGGCCGGCGTCAGGTACGCGCACGCCGGAGATGACCTCCGCCAGCGCGCGCTGGCCATTGCCCGACACGCCGGCAATGCCGAGGATTTCGCCTGCACGCACGGCAAGCGACACGTCGCGCAGCGCCGTACCCGAATGACGCGAGGTGGAAATGCCATTGAGGGTGAGCACAGCGGCACCCGGCGTCGATGGTCCCCGCGCCGGCGGCACGATCTCATGGCCGCACATCAGTTGCGCCATTGCGGACGATGTCGTGTTGGCGGGATCGTCGACGCGGCCGGCGACGCGCCCATGCCGCAGCACTGTGCAGCGATGCGTCAGTGCCCGCACCTCGTTGAGCTTGTGCGAGATGAAGATGATGCCGAGCCCTTGCGCCGCCATCGACCGCAACGCCGAAAACAGCCCGTCGACCTCGCTCGGCGCCAGCACCGCCGTCGGCTCGTCGAGGATCAAGAGCCTGGCGCCGCGAAACAGTGCCTTGACGATTTCGAGCCGCTGCTGCTCGCCGACCGACAGCGCCGAGACCGGAAGATCGGGATCAAGCGTCAGCCCATGCTGGCGGCCGATCTCGGCCAGCCGCGCCAGCCCGCCGGCGCGGTCGATCCGCCCTGTCTTGCCGGGAATGCCTATCAGCAGGTTCTCCAGCACCGTCAGCCTTGGCGCCAGATGAAAATGCTGGTGCACCATGCCGATGCCGGCGGCTAGCGCATCGGCGGAACTTGTGATCCGCACCGGCCTGCCCTGGATGAGAATCTCGCCGGCGTCGGGCGCATAGGCGCCGAACAGCACGTTCATCAGCGTCGTCTTGCCGGCGCCGTTCTCGCCCAGCAACCCGAGGATTTCGCCGGGCGCGACGCTGAGATCAACGGCCTCGTTCGCCTTGACGGCGCCGAAGCTCTTGGTGATGCCGCGCATTTCGATGAGGGGGGCGGACAAGGGGGCTCCTGAACGGACGGGCTTTGCGATTCAGCTTTGATTGAGAGGAATACGCTGCACCCCCCTCTGGCCTGCCGGCCATCTCCCCCTCAAGGGGGAGATTGGATGTCATATCGGCTTTCGCCAATTTTCTTGAAAGAACAGCGCGTCGCCGAAACTGCTAATCTCCCTCCTTGAGGGGGAGATGTCCGGCAGGACAGAGGGGGGCGCCTAGCGCCAGCCCCTCAAACCAGAACTCAATCCGAAACCGGCGTGTTCTCGTCCACGTCGACGCGGAAATTGCCTTCGAGGATCTCGGCTTTCTTCTTTTCGACCAGCTCCTTCACATCAGCCGGCAGCGTCTTGTCGAACTTGTGGTAAGGCGCCAGATGCGAGCCGCCCTTGGCCATGCGCGAGAAGTCACCATAATCCTGCGCGGTGAAGACGCCGGCCTTGACCAGCTTGATCGCCTGTTCGACCGTCGGATACATGTCCCAGACCGGGCCGGTGATGACCGTATCCGGGCCGAGACTCGACTGGTCGGACATGTTGGAGATGGCAAGGATCTTCTTGTCGACCGCCGCTTCGATGACACCGAAGCGCTCGGCATAGATGACGTCGACGCCGGCGTCGATCTGCGCGACCGCCGCTTCCTTGGCCTTGGGCGGATCGAAGAACGAGCCGATGAAGGCGACCTTCTTCTTGATGTTCGGGTTGACCTCCTTGGCGCCGGCGAAGAAGGCGTTGACCAGCCGGTTCACTTCCGGAATGCCCATCGCCGCGACGGCGCCGATCGTGCCCGACTTCGACATCTTGCCGGCGATCATGCCTGAGAGATAGGCGGGTTCATGGATCCAGTTGTCGAAAACGCCGAAATTCGGTTCCGCCGGCCCGGCACCCGAGCCGAACAGCCAGGCGGTCTTCGGGAACTGCTTGGCGGTGCGGCGCGATTCACGTTCGGCGGCGAAGGCATCACCCAGCACCAGCTGGTAGCCGCCTTGCGCGTATTCGCGCATGACGCGGCTGAAATCGGCGGTCTGCACCTTCTCCGACCATTTGTATTCGATGCCGAGTTCCTTCTCGGCCTTCTGCAGGGCGACATGGATCTGGTTGTCCCATGGCTCCTCGATCGGCGTGGCGAAGATCGCCGCCACCTTCAGTTTCTTGTCCTTGCCGAAGGCAGCGCCCGGCAGCATTGCCGCAGCCAGGCCAAGCGCGCCCAACTCCAGCACATTGCGTCGCGAAAGCCCTTCGCGTGCGGATTGAAATCTGTTCTTTCGGTTTTCCATTGTATTCCCCTCTGTTCGACAGCCGTGTCGAGCCGGCTGTTCTAAAAATCAGACGAGGAACTATGGAACGGGTCCGGACTTTTGTCCACGTGGTCAAATTTGACCGCACCGGATTCTCGAAGTTAGCCGGAGAGACTTGCCGATCAGACCCGTTCCAGCGCGATCGCGATGCCCTGGCCGACGCCGATGCACATGGTGGCAAGCGCATACCGGCCGCCGCGCTCGCGAAGCTCCAGCGCCGCCGTGCCGGATATGCGGGCGCCCGACATGCCCAGGGGATGGCCGAGCGCGATGGCGCCGCCATTCGGGTTGACGTGTTCGGCGTCCTCGGCAATGCCGAGCTGGCGCAGCACGGCGATGCCTTGCGAGGCAAAGGCCTCGTTGAGCTCGATGACGTCGAACTGTTTTGGCGTCAGGCCAAGCCGCGCGCAGAGTTTTTGCGTCGCCGGCACCGGGCCGATGCCCATGATGCGCGGCGCCACGCCGGCGGCAGCCCCGCCGAGGATGCGGGCGATCGGCGTCAGCCCATACTTTTTCACCGCCGCCTCGGAGGCAACGATCAGCGCCGCCGCGCCGTCATTGACGCCGGAGGCATTGCCGGCCGTCACCGTGCCGCCCTGCCGGAACGGCGTCGGCAGCTTGGCCAGCGCCTCGACCGTTGAGCCTGCGCGGGGGTGTTCATCCTTGCTGACAATGAGCGCATCGCCCTTGCGCTGCAGGATGGTCACTGGGGTGATCTCCTTCGCCAATCTTCCATTGGCTTGTGCGGCGACGGCCTTGTTCTGGCTGCGCACTGCGAAGGCGTCCTGGTCGGCCCGCGACACCGAAAAATCCTCGGCGACGTTCTCGCCGGTTTCCGGCATGGAATCGACGCCATACTGCTTCTTCATCAGCGGGTTGACGAAGCGCCAGCCGATGGTGGTGTCGTAAATCTCGGCATTGCGCGAGAACGCCGTGTCGGCCTTGGGCATGACGAAGGGTGCCCGGCTCATCGATTCGACGCCGCCCGCGATCATCAGCTCCGCCTCGCCGGCCTTGATGGCTCGGGCGGCAATGGTCAGCGCATCCATGCCGGAGCCGCACAGGCGATTGACGGTGGAGCCCGGGACCTCCTTTGGCAGCCCGGCCAGCAGCAGCGCCATGCGCGCTACGTTGCGATTGTCCTCGCCGGCCTGGTTGGCGCAGCCATAGACGACATCGTCGATCGCCTGCCAGTCGATGCCCGGATTGCGCTCGGCCAGCGCCCTCAGCGGTATCGCGCCAAGATCGTCTGATCGTACCGAAGACAGCGAACCGCCGAAGCGGCCGATCGGCGTGCGGATGTAGTCGCAGATATAGGCCTCGGCCATGTCATGCAGCCTTTGCTTTTCCGGTTCCCTCATGCGCCGCCTTGGTGCGGGCCTGCAGGTCGCGCAATGTCTTCAATTCGAGTTCGCTTGGCGCCGGTGTTTCGTCAAGCGCCTCCGCGAACTTTACCACCCAGCCACAGCTCTCCTGCACCTGCTGGCGGGTGACGCCCGGATGCAACGACACGACGGTGAATTCCTTGGTCACCGGATCCGGCTTCCAGATGGCGAGATCGGTGATCAGCAAGGTCGGACCTGATGTGTCGATGCCAAGCCGCTTGCGATGATCGCGACCCTCGCCATGGCCGAAGGAGGTGAAGAAGTCGATCTTCTCGACCATGCCGCGCTTGGTCTGCGCCATTGTGATGTAGATCTGCTTCGACGAGGTCGCGATCTCCGGCGCACCGCCGCCGCCAGGCAGCCTGGTCTTGGGATGGAGATAGTCGCCGATGACCGTGGTGTTGATGTTGCCGAACTTGTCGAGCTGCGCCGCCCCCAAAAAACCGATCGAGATGCGGCCGCCCTGCAGCCAGTAGCGGAACATCTCCGGCACCGCGACGGTGGTGACGGCGGTCTCGCACAATTCGCCGTCGCCGATCGACAGCGGCAGCACATCGGGCGCGGTGCCGATCGTGCCGCTCTCGTAGATCAGCGTGATGTCAGGCGCATGTGTCAGCCGCGCCACATTGCAGGCCGCGGACGGTGCGCCGATGCCGACGAAGCAGACATCGTCATTCCTGAGCGCCCTGCTGGCGGCGATCGTCATCATCTCGTTGGGGGTGAAACCCAATGGATTGTCGCTCATGCCGCTTTCCTCAAATGCTCGACCCGGGCCGCGAAATCGCCGGCGCTCTTCTCCAAGACATTGGCCTGCATCCACGCCTGGAATTTTTCACGGTCGGCAGCGATCTCGTCCCATTCCAGATAGGCCGCATTGTCACGTGCATAATAGCCATGCGCATAGGACGGATGCGAGCCGCCTGGCACGACGGATATCGCCGCGATCGTCCAGCGCGGCAGCACGGTCAGATTGGGGTGCAGATCGTCGAAATTGTCGACCACTTCCTCCACCGTCACCACCGCTCGCTTGGCCGCCAGCACCGCTTCCTTCTGGATGCCGATGATGCCTTCGACCAGCACATTGCCTTGTCTGTCGGCCTTCTGCGCATGGATGAAGGTGACGTCAGGCCTGATCGAAGGAACAGCCGCCAGCACCTCGCCGGTGAACGGACAGGTGACAGACTTGATGTTCGGATTGACCGCCGCGAGGCCAGCACCGCGATAGCCGCGAAACACCGCGCAGGGCAGACCGGCCGCGCCCGCCTCATAGGCATTGGCCATGCCGGCATGGCTGTGCTCCTCGATCTCGATCGATCTGGGGAAACCGTTCTCGATGGCGTCGCGGGCGCGCCGCAGCAGGCCGACGCCGGGATTGCCGACATAGGAGAAGACAATTTTCTTCGCCATGCCCATACCGATCATCTGGTCGTAGATCAGGTCCGGCGTCATGCGGACCAGGGTCAGGTCGCGAAAACCCTGACGGATCGCCTCATGCGCCGCCGCCGTCGGGATCAGATGGGTGAAACCCTCGAAGGCGACCGTGTCATCATCGTTCAAATTCTCCGCAACGGCCTGTTTGAGCGGCAGGAACTTGACCATCGCATCGGCTCCGGGTTCAAAAAGTTCGTATTGCGAACATATGTTTTGTATGTGATACTCTCTACGCTGGGCGAGGGCGCGGAGTCAATCCTGGCGTCGATGCCGTTCCGCGGAGTTGAGATGGACGAAGAAGCCGCTTCCCGTGATCATGTCGGCTCGCTCGAGCGCGGCCTTGCCGTCATGGAGATCCTGGCTCGGCATCCCTCGGGCATGACGCTGACCGAAATGGCCGAGGAAGCGGGCCTGACCCGCGCCGGCGCCCGCCGCTTTCTGCTGACGCTCACCGCCACCGGCTATGCAACGCAAGCCGGCCGCGTGTTCTCGCTGTCGCCACGCTTGCTGACGATCGCCCGCACCTGGCTCGGCGGCGCCTCGCTCTGGGCCTTCGCCGCACCCATCATGCGCGCTGTCGCCGCACAGCTGAACGAGGCCTGTTCGGCGGCGATCCTGTCGGGTGCCGATGTCGTCTATGTCGCCCGTATTCCCGGCCGCCGCATCCTCAGCGTGTCGCTCGATGTCGGCACCAGGCTGCCGGCCTATTGCACCTCGATGGGACGCATCCTGCTTGCCGGTCTGACGCCTCAGGAATTGGACGCATTCCTCGGCCAGGCGACGATCGAGAGACGGACGCCGAAGACGATCACCGACAGGCGTTTGTTAGCCAACGCCATCGGCAAGGCGAAAGCGGACGGCTTTGCCATCGTCGACGAGGAACTGGAACTCGGCCTGCGCTCGATCGCCGTGCCGATCCGCGACCGCGCAGAACGCACGGTCGCGGCCATCAACGTCTCGACGCAGTCGGCGCGGTTCTCCGTCGCGGAGATGGAGCGGGAGATTCTGCCGGCGCTGCTGGAGGCCAGGCAGCGGATTGAAGATTTTTTTGTGGTTTAAGAGGCCTTCTCCAACAACCTTCACCGTCGGCGGGACAGCGCCCCCCTCTGCCCTGCCGGGCATCTCCCCCTCTTGGGGGGAGATCGGACGTCACGCCGGCTTTCGCCAATCTCCAACGACGCAGGAATGGGCGAAGCCACCAATCTGCCAATCTCCCCCCTTGAGGGGGAGATGTCCGGCAGGACTGAGGGGGGCGCGAAGGATCGCGGCGTTTTTGCAATTCGCCGCCGCCCCGCCGACCCTCAATGCTTGATGCGATCCCGCATGGCATACCACAGCATGCCCAGCACATAGAGTGGACCGCGCAGCGCCGTGCCGCCGGGGAATGGCATCGGGGTGAGCGTCGAGAACAGATCGAGCCGCGAGGCGTCGCCGGCGATCGCCTCGGCCAGGAGCTTGCCCGACAGCGTCGACAGGATGACGCCCTTGCCGGAATAGCCATGCGCGAAATAGACCTCGCCATAGTGCCCGACATGCGGCAGCCTGGATGTCGTCACCGACACCAGCCCGCCCCAGGCGTGATCGATGCGGCAGCCCTGAAGTTGCGGGAAGGTGGCTTCCATATGCGGCCGCACGAAGCCGGCGATATCGGCCGGCGGTGACGGCGTGTAGCGCTCGCCGCCGCCGAACAGCAGCCGGCCGTCCGCCGACATCCGGTAATAGTTGACGACGAAGCGTGTGTCGGACACCGCGACATTGGCCGGGATGACATTGCGCTTGCCCTCCAGCGGCTCGGTGGCGACGATGTAGTTGCCAACCGGCATGATGCGGCTGTTGACGCGCGGCTCCAGCCCATCGAGCAGAGCGTCACCGGCCAGCACGACATGTTTTGCACGCACCGATCCCTTTGCCGTCGAGATCCGGATCGAAGGCTCACGCTCCAGCTTCACCGCCACCGAATTCTCATGGATGACGACGCCGGCAGCAATCGCCGCGCGGGCAAGGCCGAGCGTGTAGTTCAGCGGATGCATGTGGCCGCCGAGCGGCTCATACATCGCGCCATGATAGGGTGTGTCGACCTTGGCTCGGGCTTCCGCCGCCGACAGGATTTCGGCGTGCGGGAACTTCATCACCGTAGCCAGGCACTCGACCTCTTCCTCGAGATCCTTGAGGTCGGAACCGTTGACCGCGCCGACCAGATGGCCGGTCAGCCTGAGATCGCAATCGATGGCATGGCGCTCGATGATGTCGAGCACCAGCCCGCGCGCCTCGAAGGCAAGATCGAACAGCACCTTTGCCCGCTCAGGCCCGTAGAGCTTGACCAGTCCCTTGGCGCCCTTGCGCAGGCCGGGGATCATCTGGCCGCCATTGCGGCCCGACGCCCCCCAGCCGATCTTGCCGCCTTCGAGCAGGACCACCTTCAACCCGCACTCGGCGGCGTGAAGGGCGGCCGACAGGCCGGTGCAGCCGCCGCCGACGACCACCAGGTCGGCTTCGACGTCGCCGACCAGCACCGGATGGTCCGGCGCCGGATTGGCGGTGGCGACATAATAGGATTTGCCGATATCGAGGCCCGAATTGAAACCCGTTGAACTGGAAGCCATGATCACACCTTCAAGAGCAGGTGGTCGCGTTCCCAGCTCGTCACCACGCCCTGGAACAGGTCGAGCTCGACGCTCTTTACGCGCAGATAAGTCTGGAAGAAATCCTCGCCGAGCAGTTCCCGCACCGGGCCGCAAGCCTCGAAACGATCGAGCGCCTCCTCCATCGTCTTCGGCAGCGTGCTCTTGATCTTGTAGGCATTGCCCGACGCCTCGGGCGAGCGCGCCAGTTTCTGCTCGACGCCGAGATAGCCGGCAAGCAGCGAGCCGGCGATCGCCAGGTAAGGATTGGAATCCGCGCCCGGAAGCCGGTTCTCCACCCGCCGCGCGGCGCGGCCGCCGGCCGGCACGCGCAGGCCGCAGGAGCGGTTGTCGTGCGACCATTCGATGTTGGCCGGCGCGCTGTGGTTCGGCCTGATGCGGCGGAACGAGTTCACGTTGGGCGCGAACAGCGGCATGATTTCGGGGACATATTTCTGCAGGCCGCCGATGAAGTGGCCGAACATTGCGGTGTCGGCATCGTCGCTGCCGGCAAACAAAGTCCTGCCGGCCTCGTCGATGACCGACATGTGCAGATGCATGGAGCTGCCGGCCTGTGCGGCGATCGGCTTGGCCATGAAGGTGGCGTGCATGCCGCTTTGCTGCGCGGCCTGGCGCGTCAGCCGCTTGAACAGCAGCACCTTGTCGGCCAGCGGCAGCGCATCGCCATGCAGGAAGTTGATCTCCAACTGCGCGGTTCCCGACTCATGGATCAGCGTGTCGAGCGGCAGGCCGGCCGCCGCCGCATAATCGTAAATGCGGCGGATCACCGGCTCGAACTCCTCGAGCCCGGCCATATCGTAGGGATGCTGCACGGTCTCGGCGCGGCCATTGGCGCCGACCGGGGCGGTCAGCGGCCGGTCCGGATCCGGATTGGGCGCGGTGAGATAGAATTCCACCTCGGGCGCCACCACCGCCCGCCAGCCGCGCTTGGCGTAGAGATCGAGCACGGCGCGCAGCACATGGCGCGGCGAAGCCATCCAGGGCCGGTCGTCCATATGGAAGGCATCGGCAAAGACATAGGCCTTGCCGGGAGCGGCACCCGGCGCCAGGCAGAGCGTCGATACATCGGGCACCATGCGCATGTCCGGATCCGAATAGGCAAAACCCTCGTCGATCGAGCCGGAATAGCGGCCGTCGATGCTGACCAGGAAAGCGCTGCTCGGCAGATAGAGCGCGCGGTCTTCAAGCGCCTGGAGGAATTTGGCCGTCGGCAAGGCCTTGCCGCGCAGGACGCCGTTCATGTCGGGCACCAGGCACTCGACTTCGTTGATGCCGTGCCGGGTCAGCCAGGCTTTGGCATCGGTGCCGCTGGAGAGCGAGATGTTCGTGTTGTTGTCAGGCATTTCGTTCAAATCCGTATCAGAGAGAGTATGGCTTGCGCGGCCGCATCCGTTCCGGGTTTCAGCGCCATTTGGGCTGCATTGTCCTTGAGGCGGGCGCGCATGGCATCGTCGGCCAGCAGGCCGAGAATGGCTTTCTCCAACACTCCTTCGGTCCAGCCGTCACGGCCGATATGGTCGCCGGTGCCGGTCTCTTCGGCGCGTTGCGCGTTGTCGTGTCCATCCCAGCAATAGGGCATGATCAGCGACGGCACGCCGAAGCGCAGCGCTTCGCAAAAACTGTTGTTGCCGCCGTGATGGATGAACAGATCCGACTTCGCCACCACCGAGGGCTGCGGAAACCAGGCGTCGAGATAGACATTGTCCGGCACCGCGCGGTAAGCGTCGCGCAGGCCGCCGGCATTGACGATGAAGCGCGCCGGCAGCCTGTCGAACACCACCAGCATGCGCTCGATCAGGCCGACATCCATGGCACCCAGGCTGCCGAAGCTGACATAGACCAGCGGCCCGCCATTGCGCGGGAACACCGGCACCTCGAACGGCCCTTCAGAACGCACGCAGCCCTCGAGATAGACGAAGCGCGCGGGGTCGAGCGGCTCGGCACGCTCGCGGCGCACGATCGTCGGCGTCAGCAGCAGGTTGAGATCGGGCGACGTCTCGAGGAACTGACCCTTCGGCAGCGGCCCCAGTCCGGCATCCGCCCGGAAGCGGTTGAAGCGGTCATGCGCCGGCGCGCAAGCCGCCAGATACCTGGCCTCGAACGCCGCGCGTTGCGGGTCGTCCACGCCAAGCCCCGACAGATAGGGCGGCACATTGGCGTCCGGCAGCTCGGTCTCGGCGCAGGAGACGACGCGCACCCACGGACAGCCGGCGGCGGCGATCGCCGGGAACATGATGACATTGTCGAGCACCACGGCATCCGGCTTGAGCCGTGCCAGCAATTGGCGCAGCGGCGCCTCGGCATTGACCGCGGTGTCGACGATGGCCTGCCAGGTCGGAGCGACATAGGTCTCGAGCTGGTCGATCGGGCTCAGCCTGAAATGCGGCAGGTGCCGGCGCACGAAAGCCTGCCAGTAGCTCTGGCGTTGGCTCTCGCTCAGCGGCTCGTCGGTTGGCAGCTGGTATTCCTGGAAACCATAGTCGGCAAAGACGCCGGAGAAACCGGCATGGCAGATGAAGACGGGCCGGGCGCCTTTCGCACGCAGAGCCTGAGCGATGCCGACGCAATTCAACGCCGCGCCGAAGCTTGCTTCGGGAAACAGCGCGATGGTCGGGCTGGCTTTACGCGTCAATTAATCCTCGTCATTCCGGCCGGCTGATCGTGCCGAACAGCGCGGGAGCCCCGCGGCTGGCCGCTTGCGGTCGCTGGTTGCGGGAGAGCCGCAGATGAATGCGAAGCAGATCGGCAGCCACCTCATACTGCAGGCTTTCAAGATGGTCGAGTATGACAAGGTGTTCGCGCAGCGATTGCCGCAATCGGAAGACGTTGACGCCGGCATAGATGCCCGGCAGCCGGCGCAGCCTGAGGTGATCGGCGAGCGCGTCGGCGATGAAGCGGTTGGCGCTGCCCTCGGCGAGCATGCCGTGAAAATCGATGTCCAATCGCTGGAACTCGCGTGTGTCGAAGGCGGCGTCCGGCAACGTCACCAGCGCTTCCATAGCCTGGCGCAACGTCGCCGCCCGCGCGCCGTCCAGCCTGAAGCCGGGCGTCAGGATGGCCGCGGGCTCGAGCAGCAAGCGGAACTCGTAGCTGTCGCCTTGCGCTTCCGGATCGTCGGGCGTGCGCCGAAACAGCCAGGACTGGCCAGGCGCACGATCCAGCAGATTCTCTTCGGTCAGTTTGTTCAACGCTTTTAATACCGTCTTGCGCTCGGCACTGTAGCGCCGCATCAATCCCGCGACGGTCACCGTCTGGTCCAGTCGCCGCGCCGAGCGGTCGCGCAGGATCGCCTCGGCCAACTCGTCCTCCTCGGCAGCGGGCAATTCCGTGGCGACCGAAGCCTGCGCGGTGAGGTCGATGGCCAGATGATAACCGGATTCCGCCTCCCAACGCACGACGCCCCGTTCCGCGAGCAGGCCGAGTGCCGCCCGCACCGGCGTGCGCGAGACATTGCACAGCGACGCGATCTGCTGCTCGGGCAAGCGTGTACCGGGCTCGAAGCCGCGCTGGCGCGCCACATCCAGGATGCGCTGCGCCAGATCAAGATGGTTGGTGCGGGGTCGTCTGGCTGCGGCTTGCATGGCTGGTCCAGCGGAAAACGGATGACCGCATTGCTTTGACCGATCGCCCGAACGGACGCAATCGGCCAGTTTCCTCGGTCGTTTGACAAATTATGGATTGACGTACTTTTTTCTGCAATAGTACTGTCAACACAATCGGCGAGAAAAAGACCGAGGGAACAGGATCGAGGCAGCGGCAAGGGTCGCAAGCGTTGGTCCGGCGAATGAAATTCGACGATCAACCGAATGGGAGTCTGTCATGACCGCTACCAGCCTGCGGCGCCGTGCGCTGAAAACATCTTCGATCGCACTTGGCCTGGCCTTGGCGCTGTCCGCGCCGGCGACGGCTGCCGACCTCGTCATTTCCAACTGGGACGGCTACATGGCACTCGACGCCATGGCCGCCTTCAAGACCGCAACCGGCGTTTCGGGCGAAGTGGTGGTGCATGCCACCAATGAAGAGATCATGGGCAAGCTGATCGCCGCCGGCGGCAAGGGCTATGACGTGGTCTTTGTCTCCTCACCCTTCGCCGAGGTGCTGAACAAGCTCGGCCTGACCGAGCCGATCGACCACGCCAAGATCCCCAACCTCGCCAACCTCTATCCGGAAGCAGCCAAGCTGCCGCACGATGTCGGCAATGCCTTCTCGGTGCCCTACACCTGGGGCACCACCGGCCTCTGCTATCGCTCGGATCTGATGAAGGTCGCACCGGCCAGCTGGAGCGACCTGCTCGCGCCCTCCGACGAATTGAAGGGCAAGACCACCATGCTGGCGACCGACCGCTGGCTGCTGGCCGCCGGCCAGCTCGACAAGGGCTATTCGGTCAACGAAACCGACCCGGCCAAGATGGCCGAGGTCAAGGATCTGCTGATCTCGGCCAAGAAGACCCTGCTCGCCTATGACGACACCACCTTCTATTCCAAGCTGGTGTCCGGCGAGGCACTGATGGTGCAGGCCTGGGACGGCTGGTGCAATTACGGCATCGCCGAAAAGCCGGAGATCAAATACGTCATTCCCAAGGAAGGTTCGGACCTCTGGGTCGACACGATGGTGGTGATGAAGGCCTCCGCCAACAAGGACGCCGCCTTCCAGTTCATCAACTTCATGCTCGACGCCAAGAACCACGCCTGGGCGGCGCAGAACATCGACTACAAGGTGCCGAACAAGCCGGCCATGGAGAGCCTGCCGGCCGATTTTCTGGCAAAATTCCCCAACATGGCGATGCCGGTGGCCGATCTCGTCAAATTCGAGCAGTTGCGTGACGTCGGCGACGCCCAGCGCGACTATTCGAAGATCGTCAGCGAGATCAAGGCTGCGCAGTAAGCGGCGGCACATCAGAGACCACGGCCGACGGCGGGTTTCCGCCGTCGGCCGCTGAATGCGGTACCCAATCGTGTCCTCAACCAGACTTCGTTCCTCCTTGCTGATGGCCCCGGCGCTGGCCTGGCTCGCGGCCTTGATGGTGGTGCCGTGCGCGCTGGTACTGGCGCTCGCCTTCTTCCGGCGTGGCATCTATGGCGGCATCGAATACACCTTCACGCTGGAGAATTTCGGCCTGGTCTTCGACCCGCTCTATGCCGGCATCTTCCTCAATTCGGCGCGCATCGCCGGCACCGCGACCCTGATCGCGGTGGTGATCGGCTATGCTGCCGCCTACGCGATATCGGCGGCACCGCGCCGGTGGCAGCCAGTGTTCCTGTTCTTCGCCGTGCTGCCGTTCTGGTCCAACTATCTGATCCGCACCTATGCCTGGATCGTGCTGCTCAACCGCGAAGGCCTGATTACCCAGCTGCTGCGCTGGTTCGGCTACACCGGCGAGCCGCCGTCGATGCTCTACACCGAAGGCGCCGTCATCGCCGGCCTGGTCTATAACTACCTGCCCTTCGTCATCCTCGCCTGCTACGCACCGTTGTCGCGTCTCAACCCGGAACTCGCCGAGGCCTCGCGTGATCTCGGCGCTTCGGCAGCCACCACGTTCCGTCGTGTCGTCCTGCCGCTGACCGTACCGGGCATCGCCGCCGGCGCGGTCTTCGTCTTCGTGCTGTCGATCGGTAATTTCGTCACGCCCGCGCTGCTCGGCGGCGGCCGCTTCCAGATGATCGGCAACCTCGTCTACGACCAGTTCCTGACCGCCAACGACTGGCCTTTCGGGGCGGCACTGGCGATGGCGCTGATTGCCATCATGCTTCTGGTACTGACGGCGCAAGCGCTGGCCGCCAATCGCGCCTCGGGTCACGTCACGCAAGCCGGCGGTAACACCGATGGCTGAGCGCTCTCCCGGCACGCGGCGTACGCTCTGGTTCGTGCTCAGCCTCGTCTTCGCCTTCCTCTACATCCCGATCGCCGTGCTGGTGGCGCTGTCTTTCAACGAAGGCGGGCTGCCGACAGCGTGGTCGGGCTTCTCCCTGAAATGGTACGCCTCGCTGGCCGGCAATTCGGCGATCCTGTCCGCGGCCCTCAACACGCTGATCGTGGCGCTGGTCTCGACCGCGATCGCCACTCTGCTCGGCACGCTGCTGGCGATCGGCATCGAGATGCGCCGGCAATACGGCAAGGCCCTCGAAGCGCTGATTTTCGCACCGATGATCATTCCCGACATCGTGCTGGCGATCGCGCTGCTCTCGTTCTTCTCCATGCTCAACCTGACGATGGGCCTGCACACCATCATCCTCGCCCATGTCGTCTTCAACCTCGCCTTCGTCTGCTCGGTGGTGCGCGCGCGGCTGAAGAGTTTCGACTGGTCGATCGTCGAGGCCTCCGCCGATCTCGGCGCCTCCGCGCTCACCACCTTCCGGCGGGTGACATTGCCGGTCATCGCGCCGGCGGTGATTGCAGGGGCGCTGCTCGCCTTCACGCTCTCGGTCGACGAGTTCATCATCGCCTTCTTCACCGCTGGCGCCGGCCGCGCCTCGACGACGCTGCCGATGCAGATCTACGCCATGATCCGCTTCGGCATCACGCCGGAGATCAACGCGCTGGCGACCATCGTCATGGCGGTCTCGATCACCGCGCTGACCCTGTCGCAGCGGCTCAACCGTGGGATCATCGGCCAATGAGCGAACCCCGCACTCTGCTGGCCATCGATCATGTGTCGAAGAATTTCGGCAGGGTGACGGCTGTCGACGGCATCTCGCTCGACATCCGCGAGAACGAGTTCTTCGCTTTGCTCGGCCCGTCCGGCTGCGGCAAGACCACGCTCTTGCGCATGCTGGCCGGTTTCGAGACGCCCAATGACGGGCGCATCCTGCTCGACGGACGCGACATCGCCAAAACCCCGCCCAACAAGCGGCCGGTCAATCTCATGTTCCAATCCTATGCGCTGTTTCCGCATATGAGCGTTCGCGCCAATGTCTCCTACGGCCTGGAGATGGAACGTTTGCCGGCAGCTGAAATCCGCTCCCGCGTCGATGCCATCCTGGCGACGACCGAGCTCGTCCCCTTCGCCGACCGCAAGCCGGAGCAATTGTCGGGCGGCCAGAAGCAGCGCGTCGCGCTTGCCCGCGCGCTGGTCAAGCGGCCTCGCCTGCTGCTGCTCGACGAGCCGCTCGGCGCGCTCGACAAGAAACTGCGCGGCGCCATGCAGCTGGAATTGAAGCGCCTGCAGCACGAGGTCGGCATCACCTTCGTCATCGTCACCCATGACCAGGAGGAATCGCTCGTCATGGCCGACCGCATGGCGGTGCTGAAAGACGGCAGATTGCTGCAATGCGACACGCCGCACGCGATCTACGAACACCCCGCCGATCGCTTCGTCGCCGACTTCATCGGCGTGATGAATTTCGTGCCGGGCCAAGCCGCCGCCGATGGCGTTGTGGCCACGAATGGCGCACGCATATCAGGCAAGGTTCCGGCAACGCTCTCGCCCGGCGCATCCGCTGTCGCTTCGGTGCGCCCTGAGCGCATCCGGCTATTCCCATCGGTGGAAACCGCCAACCGCATCACCGGCACGGTCGACGCGCTGGCCTATCACGGGCTTGACCTGCAGCTGCATGTCCGCACGCCCCTGTCGCCAAAGCCGTTCCTGGTGCGCGTCACCGCAGATGCCGCCGACCGCCGGCCGGTCTCGTCGGGCGACCAGGTCGAACTCGGCTGGGATGCCGCCGATGTCAGAATTTTCGCAGAATGACAGGAGAAGCCTGATGGCGCAGAAGACGATCGCGTTTTTTCCAGAAGCCGCCTACGGCCCGGCGCTCAATTCCGTCGGCATCGCCCAGGCAGTCGAAGCGCGCGGCCACAAGGCGGTGTTCCTGTCCGACCCCGGCTTCGTCGATGTCTACAAGGGCTACGGCTTCGAGGCGCATCCGGTGAACCTGTCGGAGCCGATGCCGCCCGAGCAGATGGCGAAATTCTGGGAAGATTTCATCAACGGCCATATCCCGAACTTCCGCAAATCGCCCTACGACCAGGTCGACAACTACGTCAAGGATTGCTGGACGGCGATCGTCGACAGCGCCAAATGGGCGCAGAAGGATCTGCCGCGCGTTCTCTCAGCCATCAAGCCGGATGTGATCTGCGTCGACAACGTCATCCTGTTCCCGGCCATCAAGCAGTACGGCAAGCCGTGGGTGCGCGTCATCTCCTGCTCGGAAAACGAGATCGAGGACGAGGACATCCCGCCCCATCTCTCCGGCTGCGGCGAGAACGACCATGCCGGCCACCAGCGCTACCGCGACCACTTCAATGCGGTGATCAAGCCGATCCATGACGACTTCAACGGCTTTCTCACCGCCAACCACGAGGCGCCCTATCCGGTCGGCCAGTTCTTCGAAGCCTCGCCCCATTTGAACCTGCTGCTCTACCCCGAGGCGGCAAAATTCAAGCGCCGCCATCCGCTCGACCCGGCAAAATTCCAGTATCTCGAAGGCTGCGTGCGGCACGAAAAGCCGTACACGGTGCCGACCTTCTCCAGGAACAATGACGGGCCGCTGCTCTACGTCTCCTTCGGCAGCCTGGGCGCCGGCGATGTCGAGCTGCTGAAGCGCATCATCGCGACATTGGGCAAGACGCGCTACAGGGCTCTGGTCAATGTCGGCGGCTACAAGGACCAGTACACGGACGTGCCCGGCAACGTCATTGTCGACAGCTGGTTTCCGCAGCCCTCGGTCATCCCGCAGGTCGATGCCGTCATCCACCATGGCGGCAACAACTCGTTCACCGAGTGCCTCTATTTCGGCAAACCGGCCATCATCATGCCCTATGTCTGGGACGGCCACGACAACGCCACCCGCGTCGAGGAAACTGGCCACGGCTTCGGCATGCCGCGCTACGACTGGACCGATGCCGAGCTGGTTGCCAGGATCGAGACCTGCCTGACCGACCCGGCGATGAAAGCCAAGCTGGCGAAGACATCGGCGCAGATGCACGCGCAGAATGGCCCGGAGAAGGCGGCAGGATTGCTGGAGGGGTTGCTGTGACCTCCTCCGCCCCACACCTCCACCAGGCCTCCACCCGAACCGACCTCGTCGACTGGGGCGTCCAACCTGACGCCCTGGACGGCGCTTCGCGCTCCACCGGCAGGCTCGTGCACAAAGGGCCAAACAACCAGCCGGAATCCGGCATTTGGGTCTGCACGCCAGGCCGCTGGCGCCTCAGTATCCCGCACGACGAATTGTGCCATTTCGTCGCCGGCCGCGCGACCTACCGGTCGGATGTCGGTGAGATGATAGAAGTCTCCACCGGCACCGTGGTCATGTTCCCTGCCGGCTGGAGAGGCGAATGCACCGTGCATGAGACGATGCGCAACGTCTACATGCTGGCGTGACCACGGAGCTTGATGACATGTCGACACCGCACTGGCCGAAGGCTTCGGCCGTGGAATTGGAAGACTGGGGCGCGGGCAGCAACACGCTCGCCGGTTCGCCGCGCGCTTCGGGCAAGGTCCTGGCGCAGAACCCGGACGGATCGAGCGAATGCGGCCTGTGGGCGTGCACGCCGGGCACGCGCAAGGTCACCTTTGGCGCCGACGAATTCTGCCACTTCCTGTCGGGACGCGGCAGCTATGTCCATGACGACGGCGAGGAGATCGCGGTCGAGGCCGACACGCTGGTATTCTTCCCCGCCGGCTGGACCGGCATCTCCATCATCACGCAAACGCTGACCAAGGCCTTCATGTGCCGCTGAGCACTCATTTCCAAGGAATCGATATGACAACCCCCATCATGAAATCCCCGCTTACCATTACCGACCTCGTCGACTGGGGCGTCATCCCGACCATGATCGAGGGCCAATCCCATACCTCGGGCAAGCTGCTGTACAAGGGGCCGGAAGGCCGCTCCGAATGCGGGCTTTGGGTCTGCACTCCGGGCAAATGGCACTGCCATGTCACCCGCGACGAGTTCTGCCACTTCCTCGAAGGGCGCTGCACCTATGTGCATGAATCCGGCGAGGTCATCGAGATCGAGCCGGATACGGCAGCGTTCTTCCCGCAGGACTGGAAGGGCGTCTGCACCGTCCATGAGACAATCAAGAAGGTCTACATGATCCGCTGAGCCTTCTCGATAATTCTGCCCTGCCGGACACCTGACGCGGCTTTCTGGGCTTCCGGTGCTCACGGACTAAATGTCCGCTGCGCTCCGGTTCTCGAAAGCCACGCCATCTGCCTCGGCAGGACGAATTCTCAAAAAGGCTCCATAAATGGAGAAGGACAAAATGGATTTCTCTCCTGACCGGCCAACCTTCTTCGTCAATCCGGACTACCGGTCGATGGCCGGCGCGGCAAAACCGGTGATCGATCCGGCGACGCTGGAAACCGTCGGCGCCATTGCCGCCGCCAGCGACGGCGAGATCGACGCTGTGCTCACGGCGGCAACCAGGGCGCAGGCCGCCTGGAAGAAGCTCGATGCCAAGAGCCGGGCCAAGCATCTGCATGCCGTCGCCAACGCCATCGAGGCGGCGGACTTCACGCGTTGCGCCGAGCTGATGGTGCGCGAGATGGGCAAACCCTACCCCGAAGCGATCGGCGAGATCGCCAATTGCGCGCCGATCTTCCGCTACTATGCCGAGATGGCGCGCGACGATGCCGGCAAGATCGCCGGCACGACGCAGGCCGGTTCGTTCCAGTATGCGCGCTACGAACCTTACGGCGTCTCCGTACACATCATGCCCTACAATTTCCCGATCCTGCTGATGTGCTGGACGGTCGCCGCATCGCTCGCCGCCGGCAATGCCTGCATCATCAAGCCGGCCGAGGCGACGACGCTCTCGACGCTGGACTATATGACCGTGTTCCGCTCGCTGCCAGAGGGGCTGGTCTCCTGCCTGCCCGGCGGAGCGGCCACAGCGCAGGCGCTGATCGCCTCCGACCGCACCCATGCCGTTGCCTTCACCGGCTCGGTCGCCGCAGGCAAGGCGGTGGCGGTGGCCTGCGCCGAACGCATGAAGCCGTGCGTCATCGAGGCCGGCGGCAGCGACCCGCTGATCATAAGCGAGCACGCGCCGCTCGAGATCGCGGCGGCCGGCAGCGTCACCGCCGCCTTCCACCTCACCGGCCAGGTCTGCACTTCGGCCGAGCGCTTCTTCGTCGTCGATTCCGTGCACGACCGCTTCGTCGCGCTGTTCGCCGAAAGGACGCGGGCGCTGCGCATCGGCAACGGCATGGACAAGACCGAGATCGGCCCGCTGGTCAGCGAAAGCGCGCGGACCAAAGTCATGCGCCTTGTCGACGATGCGATCGCTCATGGCGCCGTCGCAGTCACCGGCGGGCGTATCCCGCCTGCGTACAATGTCGGCTGGTTCTACGAACCGACGATCCTGACCGGCGTCACCCCTGATATGGCGATCGTGCGCGAAGAGTGTTTTGGACCCGTCGCCGCCATCTCCCGGGTCAGGGATTTCGACGAGGCGATCCGGCTTGCCAATGACAGCCCGTTCGGGCTCGGCGCTTCGGTGTTCACATCGGATCTGGCCGAAGCCCACGAGGCGGCGGAACGGCTCGAAGCCGGCATGGTCTGGGTCAACAACCCGCTGATCGACAATGACGCCCTGCCGTTCGGCGGCTGGAAGGCCTCCGGCCTCGGCCGCGAACTCGGACGCCAGGGCCTCGACGCTTTCCGCCGCTCCAAGATGGTGATCATTGACCACAAGCCTGCGATCCAGGACTGGTGGTACCCCTACCCCGACAGCTGGTTTCGCGAGACCGGCGGCCGCAAGCATGTCTGAGTGTTTCGAGCCTGGCTATCCCTGGACGCCAGCTCGGTGGCTATCCCTGGATAGCCAGCCCGACCATGAGCGGGAAAAGGCAATGCCGCCGAGTGAAACCCGGCGGCATTGCCTTTGACTGACCACTACCGTTTCGGCGGCGGTTCGTTACGGCGTCGTTTCCGTCTGCATCGCGGCAGCCGTCTGGTCGATCTTGCCGGCAAGGACGTCTTGAGCCCAGGACGTGACCGCAGCGTCGACGGGCTTGTTGGCCATATCCGCCAATGCCGCGTCGAGCGATGCATCATCGGTGCCGACCGCGGCCGCAGCAGCAGCAGCGTTGTCGGCAGCGACCTCGGCCTGCAGAGCAGCTATCTTCCCAGGCAGGGCCGCCTGATCTTCGGGCGACATCGCGGCAATCTGATCGGGTGTCAGGGACGTCAGCGCATCCAGCTTAGCCTGTGCTGCGTCGGCGGCGGCCTGAGCGACCTTGGCTTTGGCGGACTGCGTCACGAATGCCTGAAGGGCGGCGAATTTCTTGCTCTTCGAGTTCATATAGGCATTGATGTTGCGCTTCAGCGAGCTCACCCGGCCAAGCTTGGCGTGGATGTTCTTGCCTTTGGGCACGGACGAGACCTTGGTGGTCTTGTCGACCGTGGTGTCGTCCGCTTTGGCCACCTGGCCGGGGGCCGACGACGACTTGCCGTGCGAAGCGCCGCTCTTGCCATTGCCGCCGTTGCCATTGCTACCGCCGTTGCCGTGCCCGTTGCCTCCGGCATTGCCACCGCCACCGCCGTGCCCATTGCCGGCGAGCGCCGGAGATGCCAGGAGCGCCAATGCAGCAAGCGCCGCCAGCAGAGTTTTCCGGTTTGTCATGGTAATCTCCTCGGGAATCGTCGCCCTGGCCCGACCGCTAAGCGACCGTCCTATGAGGAATTGCTAATAGTGCAGAGTAAACTTTAGACAAATGCTGTCTCAATACGCGATCTGGCACCCGGCCAGAAACTTAACCGACTGATATCAAACACAAATTCACGCTCTTGGACGGCCATGGCACTGAAGTCCCATGCCGGCAGGACTATAGTCCTGCCGGCAAGCAGCGGCATGGGTGAAAGTCTTTGCGTGGTATATCGGACAAGCTTTGAAAACAGGGGAGTTGATAGCGAAAGCAAAAGGCTCAGCCGATACTTTCACCGCCGTCGATTACCAGCGCCTGGCCGGTCATGAAGGATGAACGGTCGGAGACAAGGAACAGGATCGCTTCGGCGATCTCATCGGCGCTGGCCCAGCGGCCCATCGGGATCTTGGTGCGGACATAGGTTTCGATCGCCCCGCGTCCGCCCATCTGGGCGATGAACGGTTCGTTGAACGGCGTGTCGACCCAGCCCGGACAGAGCGCGTTGATGCGGACATTATGACGGGCATAGTCGAGCGACATCTGCCGTGTCATCGCCACCACCGCATGTTTGGAGGTTGCGTAGGCGATCATCTCGCGGTCGTAGAACACGCCCGAATTGGAGGCGGTGTTGAGGATGACGCCGCCGCCTCGTGCGATCATCGATGGCATGACGATCCTGGCCGCCAGGAACTGCGCCCGCACATTGACCCGCCACGAGGCATCCATGCCGCCGACCTCCACTTCGGTCAGCGTGCCGCCGACCTGGATGCCGGCGTGATTGTGCAGGATGTCGATGCGCCCATGCCTGTCGAGCGTGCCGGCAATGAGCTGTTCGACCGCCGCATCATCAGCGACATCGGTCTTGATCGCCTCGGCCCGTCCACCCGCTGCCCGAATGTCCGAAGCCGTTGCTTCGCCGGCGGCCTGGTCCCTGTCGGCGATGACGACCACCGCGCCTTCCCTGCCCATGATCATGGCGCCGGCGCGCCCGATGCCGGAGCCGGCGCCTGTCACCACGGCGATGCGGTCTTTGAGGATCATGATGCGGCTTTCAGTTCGACGGCTTGCGCTGGCGCAACTGCCATTGGGCAAGCACCACGAGCAGCACGGAAGCGACGAGCACGATTGTCGCGATGGCGTTGATCTCCGGCGTCACGCCGCGCCGGATCGACGCGAAGACATAGATCGGCAGCGTCGTCTGCGCGCCGGCGACGAAGAAGGCGATGACGAAATCGTCGAAGGAGAAGGTGAAGGCGAGCAGGAAGCCGGCAACGACCGCCGGCATGATCTGCGGCAGCACGATCGAGCGGAACGTCGTCAACGGCGTCGCGTAGAGATCGCTCGACGCCTCGACCAGATTGCGGTCGAGGCTGCCGAGCCGCGTGCCGACGATCATCGTCACCAGCGCCATCGAGAACAGCCCGTGCGCCGCGATAATCGAACCGTAGCCGAGCGCCAGCCGCGGCGGCTGATCGTCCGGCCAGATCGAGGCGAGGAACGGATTGACGACGGTGAACAATTGGACGAGCGCGACCAGAGTCGAAATGCCGATGACGACGCCCGGAACGACGATCGCGGCGCCCAGAAGTGCGTCGAAGACCGCGCGGGTCCGCACGCCGACGCGCGCCAGGCCGAGTGCCGCCGCGGTGCCGCACAGCGCCGCCAGCAAGGCGCTGGTGGTGGCGATGAACAGGCTGTTCTTCAGCGCTTCGACCAGGAACGGGTTCGCCAGTGCCTTGCCGTACCATTGCACCGAAAAGCCGGTGAACTCGCTGGCATGGTGGCCGGCGTTGAAGGAGAACAGCACCACCAGCGCGATCGGCAGATAGAGGAAAGCGAACACGGCAATGACGAAAGCCCGCATCAGATCAGATCCACCCGGCGCGCGCCCGAAACCCGGGTCGAGATGCGGTTGGCGGCAATCAGCACCACCACCGAGACCAGCACCAGCGTGATGGCGATGGCCGATCCGAACGGCCAGTTGCGCGATTGCAGGAACAGGTCGACCAGCGCATTGCCGATGAAGAACACCTTGCCGCCGCCAAGCAGCGTCGGGATCAGATATTCGCCGAGCAGCAGGATCATGACCAGCGAGAAGCCGGTCATGACGCCCGGCAACGACAGTTTCAGGGTCACGCCCAGGAAAGTCGATAATGGCGTGGCGCCGAGATCGGCGGAGGCTTCCAGCAGCCTGCGGTCAAGCCGTTCGAGGCTGACATAGATCGGCAGGATCATCAGCGGCAGGTAGCCATAGACGATGCCGAGCAGCACCGCGCCCGGCGTGTTGATCAGCCTGACATCCTCGATGCCGACAAAGGCGAGCAGCGCCGGAATGCCGCGCCCGCCCAGAATGTACATCCAGGCATAGGTCCGCATCAGCAGGCTGGTCCAGAACGGAATGACGACCAGCGCCAGCAGGATCAGCCGCCAGCGCTGCGGCGCGCGCAAGGCGAGATAGTAGGCAACGGGATAAGCGACGAGCAGGCAGGCGAGCGCTCCCACCGGCGCCAGCACCATGGTGTTCCAGAAGGCGGTCGCCCGCGCCGGAAGATTGGCATATTGCGCCAGCGTAAAGGCGGCCTGATAGCCGCCTTCCGGTGCGCGTTCGCCGACGCTGAACACGGCGATGGCGATGAACGGCAGCACCAGGAACACCACCAGCCACGCGGTCGCCGGACCGAGCAGCATGGCGGTCAGAAAATTCCTGCGAAGACGGCTGCCGTGCATGGAAAGATTGCCCCGGTGCCGGCGGGCATAAACCCGCCGGTCAAATTATCTGAGTCGAATTTGAGGCCGCCTGGCTCAGGCCGACTTGAAGCGCGCCATCAGTTCGGCACGGCCGGGGTCGGTCAACGTTGCCGCCGCGCCGAATTCCAGCGGCGTCAACAGGTCGGCTGCCGGATAGAGGATCGGGTTGTCGAGCACCTCCTTGGGCAGCAGCTTGTTGACGCGCGCATCGGTCGACGGCGCACCATTGGCCAAATGCTCCTTCACCGCCACCTGCGGATTCATCAGGTAGTTGAGCAGCGCGCAACCGGCGGGCTTGTTCGGCGCGTCTTTCGGAATGGCATAGAAATCGGTCCAGATCTCGCCGCCTTCCTTGCCCAGCACATAGGCGATCTCGGGAATGTCGCGATGCAGCTGCGCGCCGTCATTCGTCCAGCACATGGTCATCCACGCGTCGCCGGCGCGCATCCCCGGCTGGTAGTCGGAGGAGACCGCGAACAGATGCGGCTTGACCTTCAGCAGCAGTTCCTCCGCCTTGGCCAGTTCGTCCTGCTTGAGCGAATTGAACGAGTAGCCGTAATATTTCAGCGCATTGCCGATCGTGGTCAGCTGGTAGTCATGCACCATGGTGCGGCTGTCGCCTTCGGCCATGGCGGTGTCCCAGAACTCCTTCCAGCTCGTCATCGGCTTGGTCAGCTTCTTGGTGTTGACGGCAAAGCCGGTGGTGCCCCAGTTCTTCGGCACGGCGTAGATCGTCCCATCGATCGTACCTTCCCCAGTGAAGCGCGGATCCTCTTGCGAGCCGTCGAAATTCGGCAGCTTCGCCATTTCCAGCGGCTCGATGATGCCGAGCTTCTTGTAGGTCGAGATCGTGTAATTGGTCGGCACGAACAGGCTCCAGCCCGAGGCGCCGGCCTGCAGCTTGGCCAGCATCTCCTCATTGGAGCCGAACACGTTGACCTCGACGGCGACGCCGGTGTCCTTCTTGAAGTTCTCGAAGGTCGCCGGGTCATGATAGTTCGGCCAGGTGGCGATCGACATGCGATCGCCAAGGCTTTCCGCGGCAAAGGCCGGTGTCGGCATGATGCCGATCTCGCGCGCCATCACCGCCGTGGCAATGCCAAGGCCAGTGAGGCCGAGGAAGTCGCGGCGGCCGATCGAGCCGCGCTTCAAACGCATCAGCTGGTCGACGAAATTCTCGGGGCTTATCGGCAGTCCGTCACGATATGATTTCGACATGTTTATCTACCCTCTGGTTGGCCCCGTTGTTCTTGGTCTCCGCAAACGCCAGCGGCGTTCCGGAGGCAAAGCCGATGGCGACGGGTTCACCCGGCTTGAAGAGATTGCCGTGACCGATCAGGTGATCGGCTTTGGCCAGCAGCGTTCCGATGCCCTTGACCTCGATCGCGTATTCCGCCGTCGAGCCCAGGAATATCCGGTTGCGGACGATGCCCTTGAATGGGCCGCTTGCCTGGGCGCCGAGACTGAGCGATTCAGGACGCAGGCTGACCGAAACGACCTCGCCCTGCTGCAAAGCGGTCCGTTTGCGCGCCGCAATGACGGTGCCGTCGGCAAGCGCCACCTCCACCAGATCGCCCGAATGCCCGGCGACAGTACCGCTCAAGAGATTGGTCTTGCCGACGAAATCGGCAACAAACAGGTCGGCCGGTTCGTCATAGATCTCGCTCGGCTGCCCGAGCTGGACGATGCGACCGCCATTCATGACGCAGACGAAATCGCTCATCGACAGCGCTTCCTCCTGGTCGTGCGTGACCAGCACGAAGGTGATGCCGATCTCGCGCTGCAGGTTCTGCAGCTCGATCTGCATGTCGGTGCGCAGCTTCTTGTCGAGCGCCGCCAGCGGCTCATCGAGCAAGAGCACCGCCGGCTTGTTGACCAGGGCGCGGGCAAGCGCCACACGCTGCTGCTGGCCGCCCGACAGTTCGTGGATCTTGCGGCGGCCATAGCCGGCGAGCCGCACCATTTCGAGCGCCTCGCCCGCCCTCGAGGCGATCTCGCGCGAAGACAGCCTTGGCCGCGCCTGGCGCAGCCCATAGGCGACATTGTCCTCGACATCGAGATGCGGAAACAGCGCGTATTGCTGGAACACCATGTTGACCGGCCGCCGGTAGGGCGGCGTGCCGGCCATGTCCTGGCCGCGAATGAACACCTGGCCTTCGCTCGGCTGTTCGAAGCCACCGATCATGCGCAGGCAGGTGGTCTTGCCGCAGCCGGAGGGACCGAGCAGCGCGACAAAGGCGGAGGGCGGGACAGCGAGATCGATGCCGCTGACCGCGGTCACCGCGCCATAGCGCTTGGTGACGCCGCGAAACTCGATGTCGGGCACTGCGGTCAAGGCTGATGGCTCCAGCAACAGGGCAATATCGGAACGCTACCAGAGCCAATGGCGGCTAGTATATACCTCTCAGGTGGTATATCTGGTCTATTTTCTCGTTTAAGGGGGTAGCATTGTCCCGCAGCGACGAATACGGCCGGCTCGCCACGCTCCTCGCGACGACGCGGGAGACCAGCGGCGATCTCTTTGGCCAGGCGCTGGTCGAGTGGCTGCGGCAGCACGTTAGATTCGACCACTGCGTGATCTTCGGCTATCGCGGCGCCTCGCGCCCGCCGCTGCTGTTCGAGACCTTCTCGCCCACCGAGAGCCATGTGTTCGTCGCGCTCTATCAGGAAGGGCCGTATCTGCTCGATCCGTTCCATCACGCTGCGGTCGAGCGCAAGGAAGGGTTCTGGCGCATGCGCGAGCTGGCGCCGGACCGTTTCTATGCCAGCGAGTATTTCCGCTCCTATTACAGCCAGACCAGGCTGGCCGAGGAAGTCGGCTTCTTCGTGCCGCTGCCGGGCAAGGATGCGCTGGTGTTGTCGCTGATGCGGCTGCGCGCTTCAGGCCCTTTCGGCACCGCCGATGCCAGATTGCTGCGCGACATGGCTCCCGCGGTGATCAGCTTCATCAGGTTGCGCTGGCCTGCTCTTCCGGCCGACGAAACGGCGGAAGCGAAGCAGGACGAGACGGCCGCTATGGTCAACGAGTTCGACCGCGCCCATATCTGGCAGAGCCTGTCGCTGACGCCGCGCGAAAAGCATGTCGTCGACCTGGTGTTGCAGGGGCATTCGACGGAGTCGATCGCCCGCGCCATGCGCATCGTGCCGGGAACCGTGAAGGTCCATCGCCGCAACATCTACCGCAAGCTCAAGATCAAGTCGCAGGCCGGCCTGTTCGCGCGCTTCGTCGAGATCATCGATGCACGGATCCGGTAGGCTCTCTAACCGCCGGCTTCCCAGGACCCGGTCTCGGCCATCCGCTTCAGCAACGGCGCCGGCTTGAACACATCCTTGCCCGTCCGTTGATGCCAGTATTCGAGCCGCTCGATGATCCTGGCCGGACCTTCAAGGCCAACCCAGAACATCGGTCCGCCCTTGCCGATGGGAAAGCCGTAGCCATTGACCCAGACGACATCGATGTCGGACGCACGGGCCGCTATGCCTTCCTCCAGGATCTTGGCGCCCTCGTTGATCAGGGGGTAAAGCGTGCGCTCTACGATTTCCTCCGCACTGATCGCACGCGGTGCGATACCGTTCTCGGCGGCCTTGTCGCGGATCAGCGCTTCAACCTCGGGATCCGGCACTGGCGTGCGCGCGCCAGCCTCATAGAGGTAAAAACCCCGGCCGGTCTTCTGGCCGAAACGTCCTTGTTCGCACAGCGTGTCGGCGATCACGGCTTTCTGGCCGCGTGCCTTGCGGTTGCGCCAGCCAATGTCGAGGCCGGCGAGATCGCCCATCTGGAACGGCCCCATCGGCCAGCCGAAATCGGTGAACACCTGGTCGATCTGGCTGGGCGTTGCGCCTTCCAGAAGAAGCGCTTCCGATTCCGAGCCCCGCGCGGCAAGCATGCGGTTGCCGACGAAGCCGTGGCAGACGCCGACCACGACGGCCACCTTGCCGATCCGCCTCGCCAGGTCGACTGATGTCGCCAGCGCATCGGGCGCGGTCTTCTCGGCGCGCACGATCTCCAAGAGCTTCATGACATTGGCCGGCGAAAAGAAATGCAGGCCGAGCACATCCTGCGGCCGCGAGGTCGAGCCGGCGATTTCGTTGATGTCGAGATAGGAGGTGTTGGTGGCGAGGATCGCGCCGGGCTTGGCCACGGCTTCGAGCTTGCCGAACACTTCCTTCTTGACCGCCATGTCCTCGAACACCGCCTCGACGATCAGGTCGCAATCGGCGAGATCGACATAGTCGGTGGAGCCCTTGAACTGGGCGAGCCGTTGCCGCTTGGCGTCCTCGCTGAGCGAACCGCGCGTGACGGACACCGAGTAGTTCCTGTCGATGGTCGCCAAGCCGCGTTGCAGGGCCTCGTGGCTGGTTTCCAGCAAAATCACGGAATAGCCGCCATTGGCGAAGGCCATGGCGATGCCGCCGCCCATCGTGCCGGCGCCGATGACGCCGACGCGAGCGATCCTGCGCTTGACGATGTCTTTTCCTGGAAGCTTTGCCGCCTCACGTTCGGCGAAGAACAGATGGCGCTGCGCCCGCGACTGGTCGCTGGCGACCAGCTTGACGAACAGCGCACGCTCCGCCGCCAGCGCCGCATCGAAGGGCAGCGTGACGGCATTGCGCACCGACTGCGCACAAGCGATCGGTGCCTCGAGCCCGCGCGCTTTCCTGGCAAGATCCGCAGCCTCGACGTCGAACGCCGCGAGGTCGGCCTGCTTGAGTCCTTCATTGCGATCACGCACCGGCGTGAAGGGACCACCCTTGCGGGCGATTTCCCCAGCGAAGTTCACGGCATGCGTGGTCAGATCGCCTTCGAAGACGGCATCGACGAGACCGGCGGCGTGCGCCTCGGTCGCGCCGATCGGCGCACCTGAGACGATCATCTTCAACGCCTTCACCGCGCCGACAAGGCGCGGCAGCCGTACCGTGCCACCGCCACCCGGCAGCAGGCCGAGTTTGACTTCCGGCAGGCCGAGCTTGGCGCCGGCATCGGCAACACGGAAATGGCAGCCCAGCGCCAGCTCCAGCCCGCCACCGAGCGCGGTGCCGTGGATGGCTGCGACCGTCGGCTTGGCGATGGTTTCCAGCGTCGCCACGATGGCGCGCAGTTCGGGCTGCTGCATCGGCTTGCCGAACTCGGTGATGTCGGCGCCGGCGACAAAGGTCCGGCCGGCGCATGCAATGACGATGGCGGCAACCGACGCATCGTCGCGCAATTCGACCAGCGCCTGCATCAGCGGTTCGCGGACATGGAAGCTCAGCGCGTTGACCGGCGGATTGTCGATGGTGACGACGGCAACGTCGCCGTCGCGGCTGACCTTCACAAAATCGGACACGCAAACCTCCCAGCATTATTCAGCGGCCGTGGCCACGCGAACGGGATTTACAGCGCCATAACGTCGAAGGGAACCGGATGTCGGCCTGGCACAATGATTACAGGCCTTGAAGGTGTCTGGGACGACGAAGGCGGAGGCTACCGCAGCGCCTTCTGCCCGCCCGCCGCCGTGATCACCCCGACAATGATCAGCCCCGTCAGCAGCAACCGCACCCCGGCGCTCACCCCAAACGTGTTGAGCATGGTCAAAAGCAGCACCAGGAACAAAGCCGCGCCCCAGACGCCGGGGACATTGGCCTTGCCGCCGGCGACCGACGTGCCGCCGATGACGACGACGGCGATCGAGGCCAGCAGGTATTCGTTGCCAATGTCGACATTGGCGCCGCGGAAATAGCCGGCGAGCAGCGCGCCGTCGATGCCGCCGAGCGCGCCCGACAGCGTGTAGGTGAGGAAGCGGATGCGGCCGACATTGACACCGGCCAGCCACGCCGCGCGAATGTTCTGGCCGATCGCCAGCACCGAGCGGCCATAGATCATACGCTGCAGCGCGATGGCCGCGCCGACGGTGAACAATACCGTGAGGATCGCCAGCACCGGAATGCCCAGCACCTGCCAGTTGGCGAAATCGGCGAAGCCCGGCGGCGGCTTGATCTGCAGCCCGCGGCCATAGCTGATGTCGATCGACTGGATGATGAAGCTGGCCGATAGCGTGGCGATGATCGGCGGGATGCGCAGCGCCCAGATCAGCAGGTAGTTGGCGGCGCCGATCGCCGCCCCGCAGGCAAGTGCCGCCAAAAGCCCGACCGCGATCATGGAATCGTTGCCGTCCATCACCTTCATCGCGACGGCGCTGGCAAGGCCGATATTGGCCGGCAGCGACAGGTCGACATTGCCTGGTCCCAGCGTGATGACGAACATCTGGCCGACGCCGACAATGACGGTGAATACCGCCAGCGAAAGGGCTGCCGTCACCATGCCACCCCCGCCATAACCGCCGGTGAAGGCGATCGTCGCCAGCCACACAAGCAAGGCGCCAATGAACGACCAGATCCAGGGTTTGGTAAGCAGCGATCTCACCGATGTCATCGCTCACCTCTCCTTGCGGCTGATCAGCACGCGCGCCGCCAGCACGATGATCAGGATGGCGCCGTTGGCGGCCACCTGCCAGTCCGGCGGGATGTGCATGAAGGTGAGCAGCGGCGAGGCGGCCAGCGCCAGCGTCAGCGCGCCGATCACCGCACCGATCGGCGACACCCGGCCGCCGACGAATTCGCCGCCGCCGAGGATGACGCCGGCGATCGCCAGCAACGTGTAGCCATTGCCGATATTGGCGTCGGCCGAGGTGGTGATACCGATCAGCGCCATGCCGGACAGCACGCCGAACAGGCCGGCGAGCGCAAACAGCACAATCTTGGTTCGGAGCAGCGACCAGCCGGCGCGACCGAGCGCCGCCGGATTGCCGCCCGAGCCGCGCAGGATCACGCCGTAGGAGGTGCGCATAAGGCCGAAATGGACGATGAGGCCGATCAGCAGCGCCGCAATGATCGGGAACGGCACAAAAGGCGGCTTGAACGCCATCAGCCCGAGCAGCCAGTCCGGCGCCTTGCCGCCCGGCTTGGGCAGCACGAGAATGGCCAGCCCCTGCCAGACGAAGCTCATGCCGAGCGTCACCACGATCGACGGCAAATTGCGCAGATGGATCAGCGCCCCGAGCAGCGCATAGATGCCGATCGAGCCGAGCAGGATGGCGACGCCGATCAGCGGAGCGTCCTTCAGCCAGGTCGCGGTGACGCAGCCGACGAAGCCGACGAAAGTGCCGATCGACAGGTCGAGCTCGTTTCCGGCAATGACGAACATCTGCGCGATCGTCGCCAGCGCGATCGGGATCGCCAGGTTGAGCATCAGGCTGAAGCCGAAATAGCTGATGGCGCGCGGGTTGAGCCAGGCGATGGCGAGCAGCACCAGCGCCAGCGACAGCGCCGGCAGCAGCCCGCGCAGCAGGCGCGCGCGGGCCAGCGCGCCACGCTCGGCGGAAGTCCTGGCAGCGGTGTCGAGGCTGGCGGCCGTCATCTCAGGCCGCATCGCCGAAGGAGGACTGGATGATCTTCTCTTCGGTCAACTCGTCGCGACGCAGATTGGCGACGATGCGGCCGTTCTTGAAGACATAGATGTGGTCGCAATTGTCGAGCTCTTCGGTTTCCGTGGTGTACCAGAGGAAGGTACGGCCTCGGGCAGCCTCCTCGCGCACGAGGTCGTAGACCTCCAGCTTGGTGCCGATGTCGACGCCGCGCATCGGGTCGTCCATCAGCACGATCTGTGCATCCGAGCCGAGCGCACGCGCAAACAGCGCCTTCTGCTGGTTGCCGCCCGATAGCGAGAAAATGTTGTTGTTCATGTCAGGCGTACGGATGCCGATCTTCTTCTGCCAAAATGCAGCAAGCTCGGCCTCGCGCTGCGGCGAGATCAGCAGCCCGCTGCGCAGCCGCGCCAGCGAGCGGATGCCGATGTTCTCAGCAATCGACCATTGCGGAAAGATGCCGTCCGACTGGCGGTCGCCGGCGACCAGCGCCACCGGTGCGGTCACCTCGATGCCGGCCCGGGCGCGCGATGCCCCGCTAAAGATCGCCAGCAGCAGGTCTGTCTGGCCATGTCCGGCCAGGCCGGCAAGGCCGATGATCTCGCCGGCGCAGGCGACGAGGTCGGTGCCGTCCTTCTGCGCGGCGGGCCGCGCCCGGACCCTCAGCGGACTGGCGGCGGGCTTGGCGGCAGCGATTTGCGCCGCGATCTTCTGGCGCGCTTCCGCGCCGCCCATCGCCGTCACCAGCCGGTTACGGTCGAAGGCGGTGGCGGCGTCGGCGACAACCACCTTGCCGTCGCGCATCACCACGATGCGGTCGGCGTTGCGCAGCACCTCGCCCAGCACATGCGAGATCAGGATGCAGCTTTTGCCGCCGGCGACGAAGCGGCGCACGAAGGCCAGCAACTGGCCCGCCGTATGCGCGTCGAGCGACGATGTCGGCTCGTCGAGGATGACGAGGTCGAGACGATCCTGCGTGACGGTGAAGGCGCGCGCCACTTCGACCATCTGGCGACGGCCGATCGACAGGTCGCCGACAATGTCCGACGCCGAGATGCTGTGGCCCGGAAAGATCTCGTCGAGCTTGGCGGCGATCAGCTCGGCCGCCTTGCGCCGCCAGCCGAAGCCACGCAGCGAAGCGTGGTTGATGCGTGTGTTCTCGGCGACATTGAGATTGGGGCACAGCGACAGCTCCTGGAAGACGCAGCGTATGCCGAGCTGCTGCGCGCGCGACACCGAGTAGTTGTCCTCGATGTCGCCATGCACGCCGATCTGCCCGCTGTCGGGCACCAGCGTGCCCGCCACCATGTGCATCAGCGTCGATTTGCCGGCGCCATTGTGGCCGACGAGCCCGACGCATTCGCCGGGTCCGACGTGAAAATCCACGCCACCCAGCGCGCGAACGGCGCCGAAATGCTTTTCGGCGCCGTTCAGTCTGATGATGTCAGCGTTACCCCTGGGCATGCTCAACGATACTCGCTTGGCGATACGGACGGCAACGCTTGGCCGACATTCACTTGATGTTGGCTTTGATGGCCGCGATCGCGTCTTCCTGCGTGTATTCGTGGCTGGCGACGCCGCCCTTGGGGATCTTTGGCAGCTCGGCCTCGAAATCGTCCTGCGTGAAGGCCAGATACGGCACCAGCAGGTCGTGCGGAATATCGGTGCGGCCGTCGAGCACCTGCTGCGCCACCCAGAAGGCGAGCGATGACACGCCGGGCGCGATCGACGCCGACCAGGTCTGGTAGCCGTCCTTGTCCTTCTGCTCCTTCCACCACTGCAACTCGTCCTGGCGGTTGCCCATGATGATGGTCGGGCGCGGCTTGCCAGCGGCGGCGAAGGCCTGTGCGGCGCCGTAACCGTCGCCGCCCTGATCGACGACGCCGACGATGTCGGGCAGCGACGGCAGGATGGTCGCCACCGCCTTCTGCGCCGTCGTCTGGTCCCAGTCGCCGGTCACCGAACCGACGATCTTGAACTCGGGATGGGCGGCGACGCCTTCGAGGATGCCGGCATGGATGGCATCATCGATCGAGGTGCCGGCAAGGCCGCGGATTTCAAGCAGATTGCCGCCCTTGGGCTGGAACTTGGCCATCTGCTCGACTTCCTGCTTGCCCATGTCCTTGAAGTCGACGACGACGCGGTAGGCGCAAGGTTCGGTCACGGTGCCGTCGAAGGAGACGACGGTGATGCCGGCATCGCAGGCCTGCTTGATGGCGCCGTTGAGCGCATCCGGCGAGGCAGCGTTGATGACGATCGCGTCATAGCCCTGCAGGATCAAGTTCTGCACCTGCGCCGCTTGCGTCGGCACCTCCTTGTCGGCGGTGGTGAAGATGTCGGCCGCGCCGACCACCTTGTCGGCGACCGCCTTCTTGGTGACGATGCCATAGCTGTCGAGCATCGCCTGTCGCCAGGAATTGCCGGCATAATTGTTGGAAAAAGCAATCTTCTTGCCACTGGTGTCGGCCAGCGCCGTGCCCGAAGCGAGCATTGCCGCCAGAGCGCCCAGAACGAACAGTTTCTTCATGTCGTTATCCTCCCAGATGTGTTGACTGCTGCATTCCCACCGGCTTTGACCCCGGCCTCACTCCCAACTCTGATTTGAGCACGGATTGTCGCGAGCTCAAAACAGTCTCAATCCCGGCACGCGCACCCTGAGCCGGTACAGCGACGTCGACGCGGTAATGTAGAGGCTTTGCAAATCGTCGTCGCCGAAGGTGAAATTCGCGCAATCTTCAGGCGTCCGGATGACGCCAAGAATGGTGCCCGACGCGTCGAAAATGTGGATGCCGCCGGGTCCGGTGCAGTAAAGATTGCCGCGGCTGTCGATCTTCATGCCGTCGGGCGCTCCCGGCCCCTCGCCCTCGGTTACTGCCCACACCGCGCCGCCATTGAGGTCGCCATTGGCTTCGACGCCGAACACCCTGATGTGCCCGCGTTCGGTGTCGTTGATGAACAGCCGCGACTCGTCCAGCGAAAAGCACAGCCCGTTCGGCTGCCCGAAATCGTCGGCCAGCAATGTCAGCCGGGCGCCGTCGCCATCGATGCGGTAGACGCCCTGGAACGGCAGCTCCTGCGGGCGTGGCACGCCATAGAACTCCCTCCGGCCATAGCCCGGATCGGTGAAGTAGATCGATCCGCCGGTGGCAACGACGATATCGTTCGGGCTGTTGAGCTGCTTGCCCTCATGATGCGTGGCAAGCACTGTTGCGCTGCCGTTGGGCTCGGCGCGGGTCACGCGGCTCGTTGCGTGCTCGCAGGTGACCAGCCGCCCCTGGCGGTCCAGCGTGTTGCCATTGGCCTTGTGGCTCGGCTCGCGGAACAGCTCGATCTCGCCCTCGGCACTGCGGCGATACATCCGGCTTTCCGGAATGTCGGAGAAGACCAGCCATTTCTCATAGGGATGCCAGACCGGCCCTTCGAGGAAGCCGAAGCCGCTCGCCAGCGTTTCGATCGGCGCATCGCCGACGACATCGTCGAAACCGGAATGGCGCGCACGCGCCGGCACCGACATCATCGGCTCCCGGCGCGAACAGCCGTGCTACTCCGCATGGTGACGAATGGCATGAGCGCTTCCCGATACAGTCTTCTTGTTGGGGCAGAGCGTAGGCGCGGTCCCGACGAGCCGATACGGGTCAAAGCGCACGGGCGACTGTGCATTTGCACAGTCGCCCGTGCCTATCGAGCGTAGAATACCGGCGACGTCAGATCAGGGCCGGCGAACACTTCGCAAAAGCGCGGTCAAGGTTGCGCTCGCGCACGCCACCGCCACGAGCACGACAACGCCGGCAGAGTTGGACTCCTGTTGTGTTCGAGCTGAGCCGTGCTGCGCGGGCAGAGGGCTGTGAACCAACCTCTTCAGATCGGACCGGCTGCCGTGCCGAACGGAATAGGCGCGCGTGAACTCGGCGCCGAGGAGGAAAATCTCCGACGAGTAGTAAACCCAGAGCAAAATCACGAGCAGTCCGCCGGCGGCGCCATACGACGACGCAATCGCGCTGGTGCCGATATACCAGCCTATAAGCGATTTTCCCAATGTGAACAGGGCCGCGGTTCCGACAGCGCCGATTGCCACATCGCGCCATTCCAGGGTTCGATCGGGCAAAACCTTGTAAATGGCGGCAAACATCACGGCGATAAGCGCAAACGAAACGACGCCGTTGATCCCGCTGAGTATGATCGTTCCAAACGGCAGATGGGCGTTGATGAAAGCGCCCAGTGCCGAAATCGCAGCGCTTGCGATGAGAGAGACCAGCAACAGGAACCCGAGTGCGGCCACCAACCCCAGACTGGCGGCCCGCGCCCTCACCAGACGCGACAGGGAATTGCCTTGCGGTTCGATCTTCCAGATTGTGTTCAACGACTGCTGCATTTCGCCGAAGACGCCAGACGCGGCCACCAGCAAAGTAACCAGCCCTATGATCGCGGCCCAGGTGCCGTACAGCCTGCCGGATGCACTTTCCAGCGCAGTCTTGAGGAGATCGGCGCTTTCCGGTCCCATCAGCCCTGATATCTGCGCGGACAAGGCCAATTGTGCGGCATCGTGGCCGAAGACGAGACCAGCAATCGCAACCACGATCAGCAAGATCGGCGCCAGCGAGGTGGCGGCATAAAAGGCCATCGCCGCACCATGGCTGAGCGCATTGTCGTCGATGAAACCGACGACGCTTTCGCGCACCAGGTGCCATGAATCTGCAAATGAGGGTCGCACTTCGGATCCGCAGGCGTTGAGTTGGCGTTCACTAGCAATGCGCCGGACCTTCCGATGTTCCGGCTTGTGGCCGCCGCTGTTTCAGTGCTCCGTCAGCCAGGCGTCGAGCCGGTCCTGTTCGCGGCGCAGTGCGTCGATGTTGATCAGGCCGCGCGCCATGGCGAGATAGATCGCCCGCGTCCGCGAGTTGAACACGGAAGCATCGCCGGTGCCGTCCTCCGCCGGCACGATGCCGAGCTTGTCGTAGCAGTGCTTGATGCGGCTCTGCGCACCACGGATCGACAGGCCGCGACGTGCCGCGATCGCCCGATCGGTCAGGCCGAGCGCGATATCGATCAGGCTTTCATATTCGCCGTCGGTGATGCCCTCGAACTTGTCCTGAACGCGATGCTGGATGCCGCGGATCTCGCGGTCGATGATGCAGTGGCCTTCGCGGAAAACCCCGCGCAGGGCGGACCGCATGCCTTCCTCCGTCGCCGATTTCAGCACATAGCCGTAGACAGAGCCGGGCGGGACGATGCGCGCCACGCCGCGCACATAGGCTTCGTCGGCGAAATTCGACCAGAACAGGATGTGCGTGCCGGCGCGGCGGTTCCAGATCGCCCTGGCAACTTCGATTCCCGTCGCCTTCGGCATCTGCAAATCGAGCACGACATGCAGTGGCTCGCGCTCAGTCGCCAGGTTGATGGCGTCCTCGCCGTCGCTCGCTTCGATCACCTCGACGTCACCGGGCCACAATTGCTCCACCGTGCGCCGCGCGAAGCTACGGTGCAGCCCGTCATTCTCGGCGATCATCACAAGCATCACATGGCCTCCGATACGGCGAGTTCGCCAGGCATTGTTGCAGCCGCCGCCAGTTCCCGTGATGGCTGGCGGTCGATCTCGACGACGACACGGGTGCCGCCGTTCTTGCGGCCGGCCTGGCCGATGCGCAGCCGCGCCCCGATAAGGGCTGCCCGCGTGTGCATATGGCCGATGCCGCCATACGCGGCCGGGTCAACGGCGCCGCAGCCCTGGCCGTCATCCGTCACGATCACCCGCAGCACGCTCGCGGTCGACGCCAGCAGCACGTCGATGCGGTGCGGCGCGGCATGGCGAACGGCATTGTTGATCGCTTCCTGCACGATCCGGTAGAGCGCGGTCCGCACTGGCTCCGACAGGCTGTCGGCGCCGCCGTCGCTGGTGTCGGCGATGCGCACGGCGATCGGCGGCTTGGCCCTGGCGACGCTGCGGTTGAGATGCGCCTCGACCGCATCGCGCAGGCCGAACAGTTCAAGCACGCTCGGCCGCATATCGTCGACGATGTGGCGCAGTTCCGTCAGGCAGCCGGCGACCTCCTTCTCGAGATCGGCAAGCTGTGCTGCCCGCGCCACGCCCTGGCCGCGAAGTGCCGAGAGCTGGCGCGCGATCCGGGCGAGATCGGCAAGCGTCTGGTCGTGCAGGTCCATGGCCATGCGCCGGCGTTCGCGCTCCATGCCTTCGGTCAATTGCGAGGCGCCGACGCGCAGCAGCTCGACGCGGTTTCGCGCCTCGCTCTCGGCCAGCATGGCGCGGCGCGCCTCCTCGGTCTGGATCAGTGCGAAGATGTAGGGCGCGATCAGGTCGGCGCATTGCTGCGCGACCGCGACATCGGCAAGCGTGTAGCAGTCGACCTCGTGCCGGCTGATGTTGAGCGCGCCGATGATGCCGCCGCGCGCCCTGAGCGGCACGACGATGCGGCTGCGCAGCCTGGCGGCGAAGATCGGACCATCGATAGCGGTGGCGAAATGGAACCGCTCGTCGCTCAGCGCGTCGTCGGCGAGCAGATAGGGGACTTCGCCCCACAGCACCGAGCGGATCGGGCTGACTTCGGTCGGCAGCGGATGCTGGGCAAGCTCGCTCCAGCTGGTGTGGAAGCCGGCTTCGTAACAGGCGTGCCGGCGCCCATCATGCGACAGCACCGCCAGATCCATGTGGTCGTGCGGGATGAGCGAGCCGATCTCGATGGCTGTCGCGCGGAACGCCGTGCCGGGATCGATATGGCCGGCAAGCGCCCGCGATATCGCCAGCAGCCGGTCGATCAGGACCAGGGACACTTCCGCCATTGCTTTCACGATCCTCCCGTGCCGGGAAATAGTGGACGCATGCCGCCGCCGCTGTCAACGACGGCGCCTTTGGTCATAGGAATTTTTTCTTGACTCGGTGAGCTCAGCTATGGTACATTTTCGTCCATGGTGCTGATTTGCGCCGGTGACCCGCCGCACTGGCGGGTTTTTCATTTGCTGCTCCGTCAGCGCAGACGAAAGCTCCGAAGAAACCCGTTAGCCCTAGTTCGTTGCCCTGCCGTCGGCCCGCCGATCAACTTGCGGTGCAATGATTGTAAAGGGTTCGCGTCATGGTCTAGGGAGGAGGCCAGGAGATCGAAACAGAATGCCAGTGACGCAAAACGTTGCTCCGGGCGCCCCGGGAATTCCGGCGCGCTGGACGTCAAGCGCCAAGAGCGGCGTCGGAACGTCGCTTTCGCCGGCCGGTCGGATCTGGTTCACGATCAGCCACGGCATCCTCAACGAAATCTACTATTCGCGCGTCGACAGTGCCTGCACCCGCGACCTCGGCCTGATCGTCACCGGCGCCGCCGGCTATTTCTCGGAAGAGAAGCGCGCTGCCACGCACAGCATCGAACCGTTCGAGGACGGCGTACCCGCCTACCGGCTGGTCAACACGGCGAACGACGGCGCCTGGCGGATCGAAAAGCGCATCCTCGCCGATCCGGCGCGCCCGGCGCTGCTGCAGGAAATCACCTTCACGGCGCTGAGGGGCGTCGCTGACGATTATCGCGTCTACGCGCTTCTGGCGCCGCATCTGGTCAATGCCGGCATGGGCAACACCGCCTGGGTCGGCGAACACGAGGGAAAGCCCGTGCTGTTCGCCTCGGGGCGCGGCTCCTGCCTGGCGCTGGTCTCGTCGCTGCCCTGGCGGACCGGTTCGGCCGGCTATGTCGGTTTTTCCGACGGTTGGCAGCAACTGCACAACACAGGTGAGCTCGATGCTGCATACCAGCGGGCCGAGGACGGCAATGTCGCGCTGACCGGCGAGATCGGCTTTTCCGCGGCCAGGAACAAGGCTTTGCTGGCGCTGGGATTTGGCGCGACGCCCGAGGAGGCTGCGGAACATGCTTTCGCCAGCCTGAAGCAGGGTTTTGAACCCGCGGCGAACTCCTACCTCCAGAACTGGCGCAACTGGCAAAAGGGCCTGCTGCCGCTCGACCGGCACGCGGTGCCCGGGATCAACTTCTATCGCGTCTCGACGGCGGTACTGGCGACGCACCGGTCGATCGCCACACCGGGCGCCGCGGTCGCCAGCCTGTCGATCCCGTGGGGCTTCGACAAGGGCGACGACGACCTCGGCGGCTACCATCTGGTCTGGCCGCGCGATCTGGTCGAGACGGCCGGCGGCTTTCTTGCTGCCGGCGACGCCGCCTCGGCGTTGCAAATCCTCGACTATCTCGGCTCCATCCAGCAGCCGGACGGCCACTGGCCGCAGAACGCCTGGCTCGACGGATCGGCCTATTGGCCCGGCATCCAGATGGACGAATGCGCCTTTCCGCTGCTGCTGGCCGAAGCTTTGCACCGCGCCGGCCATTTGCCGCACGCCAGGCTCGCAGTCTTTCTGCCGATGATCGAGCGCGCCGCCGGGTTCGTCCTGCGCAACGGGCCGGTCACCGGCGAGGACCGCTGGGAAGAGGATGCCGGCTACAGCCCGTTCACGCTCGCCGTCGAAATCGCCGCACTGCTTGCCGCAGCCGACCTGCTCGACGCCTGTGGCAAGCCGGACGCGGCGACCTATCTGCGCGAGACATCAGACGTCTGGAACGACCAGGTCGAGCGCTGGACCTACGTCACCGGCACGGCGATCTGCGGTCAAGTCGGCGTCGACGGCTACTATGTCCGCATCGCGCCGCCCGACAGCGCCTCGGCCGGTTCGCCGAAGGACGGCTATGTTCCGATCAAGAACCGGCCGCCCGGCGACACCGACCGGCCGGCCGAGCAAATCGTCAGTCCGGATGCGCTTGCACTTGTCCGCTTCGGTCTGCGGGCGGCCGACGACCCGCGCATGACAGACACGGTCAAGGTCATCGACGCGCAATTGCGCTGCGATCTGCCGCAAGGGCCGCTCTGGTATCGCTACAACGGCGACGGCTATGGCGAGCATGAAGATGGCGCACCTTTCGACGGCACCGGCCAGGGTCGCCCCTGGCCGCTGCTGGCCGGCGAACGCGCCCACTATGAGCTGGCGGCCGGGCGCAGGGAAAAGGCAGCCAGCCTGCTGGCGGCACTGGAAGGCTCGGCCGGACCGGGCGGCCTGTTGCCGGAGCAGGTCTGGGACGGCGCCGATATGCCGGAGCGCGAACTGCTGCACGGCCGCCCCTCGGGCAGCGCCATGCCGCTGGTCTGGGCGCATTCGGAGCATATCAAGCTGTTGCGCTCGCTGCGCGACAGCGCGGTCTTCGACATGCCGCCGCAAGGCGTCAAGCGCTATATCGAGGACAAGACCGTATCGCCGTTCCGGACATGGCGGTTCAACAACAAGATCCGCACGGTCCCGGTCGGCAAGACGTTGCGCGTCGAACTGTTGGCCCCGGCTACAGTCCACTGGAGCACCGACAACTGGGCGACCGCCCACGACAGCCAGACGGTGGAGAACGATTTCGGCATCCACCTTGCCGATCTGCCCGTGGCAAGCCTCCCCGAGGGAAGCACCCTGCTCTTCACTTTTTTCTGGCCCGGAACCGGCGATTGGGAGAATGTCGACTTCTCCGTCATCTCAGGCGACCAGGACAGCCAGCAGACCTTCCCTCGATAACCCCGCAAATCTCCTAGAAAACAGGGACGAAACCATGCAGATCGGAATGATGGGACTGGGCCGGATGGGCGCCAACATGGTCCGGCGCCTGATGCGCGACGGCCACGAATGCGTCGTCTACGACATCAACCCGGCCAGCGTCGCGGCCCTGGTGACCGACGGCGCGGCAGGGGCGGCCTCGATGGAAGAATTCATCGGCAAGCTGGCCAAGCCGCGCTGTGTGTGGCTGATGCTGCCGGCGGCGATCACCGGCAGGATCATCGACCAGGTGGCGGCCCTGATGGAGCCCGGCGACATCGTCATCGACGGCGGCAATTCCTATTATCACGACGCCGTCGACCAGGCCGCGAAACTGGCCGGCAAGGGCATCCATCTTGTCGATGTCGGCACCAGCGGCGGCGTCTGGGGCCTGGAGCGTGGCTACTGCCTGATGATCGGCGGTCCCGACGTGGCGGTGCAGCACCTCGATTCGATCTTCGCCACGCTGGCACCGGGCGCCGATGCCGGCTCCAATCCGTCCAGGGATGCCGGGACCGCGCCCTTCGGCTACCTGCATTGCGGACCGAGCGGCGCCGGCCACTTCGTCAAGATGGTGCACAACGGCATCGAGTATGGCGTCATGGCCGCCTATGCCGAAGGCATGAACATCCTGAAATCGGCCAATGCAGGCAAGCGGCAACGGACGGCGGACGCCGAGACCAGCCCGCTGGAAAACCCGCAATACTATCAGTTCGACATCGACCTTCCCCAGGTGGCCGAGGTCTGGCGGCATGGCAGCGTTATCGGCTCCTGGCTGCTCGACCTGACGGCCGGCGCCTTGAAAAGCGATCCGGGCCTGGTGAATTTCGGCGGCCGCGTTTCGGATTCCGGCGAAGGCCGCTGGACGCTGAAGGCGGCCATCGACACCGGCGTGCCGGCTCCGGTGCTGTCCTCGGCGCTGTTCGACCGCTTCTCCTCGCAGGGCGAATCCGAATTCGCCGACAAGCTGCTCTCCGCCATGCGCTATGCCTTTGGCGGCCATGTCGAGAAGCCGAAGGCCGGCAAGTGAGGACAGCGGGGGAGACACGCGCATGAGCCAGGAACGGTCCGACACGCTGGTGCTCTTCGGGGCCACCGGCGACCTCGCCCACAAGAAGATATTTCCAGCCCTTTACCAGATGGTCGCCAAGGGCACGCTTACCGAACCGGTGATCGGCGTCGCCTTCGATGCCTGGGACCTCAAGCAATTGCAGGCGCGCGCGCGTGACGGCATCGTCAATGCGCTCGGCAAGATCGACGAAAAAGCCTTCGCCAAATTTGCCTCGCTGCTGCGCTACGTCAGCGGCGACTACCGTGACGGAGCGACGTTCGAGAAACTGAAGAGCGCGCTCGGCACCGCACAGCGACCGCTGCATTACATGGCGGTGCCGCCGACCATGTTCGAGACCGTCGTCCAGGGGCTGGAGCAGTCGGGCACCGCGCATGGCGCGCGGCTGATGGTGGAAAAGCCCTTCGGTCACGATCTGCAATCGGCGCGCTGGCTGAACCGGGTCCTGCATCTGGTGTTCGACGAGCAGTCGATCTTCCGCATCGACCACTACCTGGGCAAGGAAGCGATCCAGAACCTGCTCTATTTCCGCTTCGCCAATTCCCTCCTCGAGCCGATCTGGAACCGCAATTACGTCGAGAGCGTGCAGATCACCATGGCCGAGGATTTCGGCGTCGAGGGACGTGGCCGCTTCTATGACGATGTCGGCTGCATCAGGGACGTCATCGAGAACCATCTGCTCAACATCCTGTTGCTGCTTGCCATGGAGCCGCCTGTCGGCCGCTCCGCCGACGATCTGATCGACGAGAAGGTGCAGGTGCTGCGCGCGATCAGGACGCTGACCAAAGACGATGTCGTGCGCGGCCAGTTCACCGGCTATCTCACTGAACCCGGCGTGGCGCCGAACTCGCCCGTCGAGACCTTCGCGGCGGTGCGTTTCTTCGTCGACACCTGGCGCTGGCAGGACGTGCCGTTTTTCATCCGCGCCGGCAAGAACATGCCGGTGCATGTCACCGAAGTGGTGGTGCGGCTGAAGCGGCCACCGCTCGATGTCTTCGATCCGATCAAGCCCGCCGACCAGAACTACGTCCGCTTCCGCATCGACCCACAGGTGGTGATCGCCATCGGAGCACAGCGCAAGGCGGCGGGCGACGACATGATCGGCGAGCAGGTCGAACTGACGGCGCTCGACGACTCGAAGGGCGACATGCCGCCCTATGAACGCTTGATAGGCGACGCCATGAACGGCAACGGCCAGCTGTTCACCCGCCAGGACGCCAGCGAACTGGCCTGGCGCATCGTCGGCCCGGTGCTTGGCGACACCACGCCGCCGCACCTCTACGAGCCGCTCACATGGGGACCGGCGGACGTCATGGCCGGGTTCGGGCCACCCAATGGCTGGATCGATCCGGTGAAGTGAGAGGAACCACGCGATGGCCAAGGCAGTGAAGCAACCAGCATCGGGCACCGAGACGCCAGATGCTGAAAAGATCGTGCTCACGATCGACATCGGCGGCTCGCACGTCAAGATCCTCACCAGCGCCGGCGGCGCGGAGCGCCGCGCCGATTCGGGGCCGGGGCTGACGCCGCAACAGATGATCGATACCGTGAAGAAGCTCGCCGAAGGCCTGTCCTACGACGTCGTCTCGATGGGCTATCCCGGTCCGGTCAACCACAACAGGCCGCTCGCCGACCCCGCCAATCTCGGCAAGGGCTGGGCTGGATTCGACTTTGCGGGCGCGTTCGGCAAACCGGTGAAAGTGGTCAATGACGCGCTGATGCAGGCCATCGGCAGCTACGAGGGCGGGCGCATGCTGTTCCTCGGGCTCGGCACCGGGCTCGGTGCGGCGATGATTGCCGACAACGTCGCCCAACCGATGGAACTCGCGCATCTGCCCTACAAGAAGGGCAAGAGCTTCGAGGATTATGTCGGCGAACGCGGCCTGGAAAAGCGCGGCAAGAAGAAATGGCGCAAATACGTCTTCGACGTCGTCGACCGGCTCCGTGCCGCCATGCAGCCTGACTATGTCGTCATTGGCGGCGGCAACGTCGACAAGCTCGATGAATTGCCCGCCGACTCCAGGCGCGGCGACAACACACGCGCCTTCGAAGGCGGGTTTCGTTTGTGGCGCGACAAAGCGCTGATAGTCTGATACTGTTATTGTTTAATATAGTTGTTCAAAATAACGTGTGACCTGCCATCAAGTCGTTGCAATACGCAGATTTGCCGACTAGGAATTCCGCGCTACAACAACGCCAATTCGTCCCGTGGACGCACGAAGGACGCCATAGCATTTTGATTTCGCGCATGATCCTTTCCGGAAGTCGAATCCGATTTTCAGGTCATTCGCTGTAGACGGAGAAATAGAGTGACCGACGATAGCAACAGTGCCCGTAAAGACATCGATCTGCTCGAGCTGACCGCCCACATCGTGTCCGCTTACGTCGAGAAGAACCGCTTGCCTGCCTCCGGCCTGGCCGACCTCATCGCCAGCGTCAGCGCGTCGATAAGCGGGCTCGGCAAGCCTGCGGTCCCGGTGGCTGCCCCACTGGTCCCGGCGGTCAATCCCAAGAAGTCGGTGACGCCCGATTTCATCATCTGCCTCGAAGACGGCAAGAAGTTCAAATCGCTGAAGCGTCACATCGGTGTGCATTTCGGCCTGACGCCGGACGCCTATCGCGCCAAATGGGGCTTGCCGTCGGACTATCCGATGGTCGCTCCCAACTACGCGGCCTCGCGTTCGCTGCTGGCGAAGTCGATCGGCCTCGGCCGCAAGGCCGCCCCCGTCAAGGCGCCCGCCAAGGGCAGGAAGGCCAAGGCCTCGGCCTGAACATTCAGTCCTGAGCCAACAGTTAGGACGACTGGAACAGAAGCCTGCCGGCGAATTCGCCTTGGCAGGCTTCCTATTTTTATGGCTTGGATAGGTGGACGGGTTCCTAGAGCAATTCCAGGAAAAGTGTGAAACGGTTTTCCGTCCGGAATGCGTAAAATCTAGGAGTTAGAGCGGGTCGCCGTTTCCGTGAAACGGTGAACTGCTCTCGGGGAGTGAGCCATGAACTACACCAGGATGGTGATCGAGAAAGAGGCACCGGAAGAATACGGCTACGATCGTATCCGCTTCAATCTTTCCGAAAGCTCGATCGCCGACCAGAAGCTCTCCGACATCGGCCTGTCGCTGCCCGATCTCACGCTTTTCTATGGCGAGCATCGCGGCGACAAGCAGTTGCGTGCACTGATATCGGCGCAGGATGCCGGCATTTCGCCGGATGATGTGCTGGTCACCGCCGGTGCCGCGGGCGCGCTGTTCATCATCTCGACCTCGCTTTTGTCGGCCAACGACCATCTCGTCGTCATCAGGCCCAACTACGCCACCAACATCGAAACCCCAAGGGCGATCGGCTGCGCCATCAGCTTTGTCGACCTGGCCTTCGAGGAAGGCTTCGCCATCGATGTCGAACGCGTCAAGGCCGCGATTCGGCCGGACACGAAGCTGATCAGCGTCACCTGCCCGCACAACCCGACCGGCACGATGATGAGCCGAGCCGAGCTCGATGCGCTGGTGGCGCTTGCCGAAAGCAGCAACTGCCGTCTGCTGGTCGACGAGACCTATCGCGACCTCTCCTACGGCAGGCGGCTGCCGACGGCTGCCTCGCTCAGCCCGAAGGCGATCAGCGTCTCGTCATTGTCCAAGGCCTTCGGCATTCCCGGCATCCGCATCGGCTGGCTGATCACCAGGGATGCGGTGCTTCAGGAAAAATTCCTCGCCGCCAAGGAGCAGATCGGCATCTGCGGCAGCGTCATCGACGAAGGCATTGCCCGCGGCATGCTCGAGCGCCGGGACGCCTTCCTGGCGACCCTGCTGCCCGAAATGGCCAAGCGCCGCGACATCGTCCAGGCCTGGATCGACCGCGAACCGCTGGTCGACTGGATCAGGCCCGAAGGCGGTGTCGTCGGCTTCCCGCGCCTCGATGTCGAACCCGGCTTCGACCTCGACCGGTTCTATGCGAACCTGCTGGAGAACCATGGAACCTATGTCGGACCCGGCCACTGGTTCGAGATGGAAAAACGCTTCTTCCGCGTCGGCTTCGGCTGGCCGACGGAAGCCGAATTGCGCGGCGGCCTCGACGCCATCTCCGTCGCGCTGCGGCAGTAACTTCCGCGTGCCGGCGATGGAGCAGGCTGAAAATTCCTTGATCCAGCACTGATTCTGACGCATATCCGCGGCGAACTGAGCTAAAAGTTCCGCCAGCCGGACCAGCGCCCATCGTGGAAGTGCCCCGCCAGCTGACGCCACTGCAATGGGGCCTCTTAAATCATGACCGCCGAACAGATATCACCGGACCAGCGCTATGCCGCGTTCCGCCACCGCTCCTTCCTGAGTTATTGGGCGGCGCGTTTCCTCACCACATTCGCCACCATGATCGTGTCCGTCGCGGTCGGCTGGCAGATGTACGATTTGACCCGCGACCCGCTCGATCTCGGCCTGGTCGGCATCGTCCAATTCCTGCCGTCGCTGCTTCTGGTGCTGGTCACCGGCGTCGTCGCCGACCGCTTCGGCCGCCGCCTGATCATGGCGCTGGCGGTCGTGGTGGAGGCGATGTGCGCGCTGGCGCTGCTGTTCCTGGCGCTGCGCGGCATCAGCGGGCCGCTGCCGATCTTCTGCGTGCTTGCCATGTTCGGCGTCGCCCGCGCCTTCTTCGGTCCGGCCTCCGCCTCATTGTTCGCCAATCTGGTGCCGCCTCAGGATTTCGCCAACGCCATCGCCTGGAATTCATCGGCCTGGCAGACGGCGACCATCGTCGGACCCGTCGCCGGCGGCCTGCTCTACGGCGTGTCGCCGGAAGCGGCCTACGGAACCGCCGCTGTCCTGATGCTTGTGTCCGGGCTGCTGATCTTCACCATCCCGAAGCCGTCGCAGCGCACCGAGTCGGACAAGCCGACGATGCAGCACCTGCTCGGCGGGTTCAGCTATATCTGGAGCGAGAAGATCGTGCTCGGCGCCATCTCGCTCGATCTGTTCGCCGTGCTCCTGTCCGGCGCCTCGGCGCTGCTGCCGGTCTATGCGCGCGACATCCTCCAGCTCGGCCCGTGGGGCCTCGGCCTGCTGCGCTCGGCGCCCAGCATCGGCGCCATTTGCGTCGCCATCTGGCTGGCCGGGCATCCACTTCGCAACCACGCGGGCATGATCATGCTGGCCGCCGCAGCCTCGTTCGGCGCCTTCACCGTGGTTTTCGGCCTGTCGACCATCACCTGGCTGTCGATCGTGGCATTGGTCTTCCTTGGCGCCACCGATATGTTCAGCGTCTACATCAGGGAGACGCTGATCCAGCTGTGGACGCCCGACGAGGTGCGCGGCCGCGTCAACGCCGTCAACCAGGTCTTTGTCGGCGCCTCCAACGAGGTCGGCGAATTCCGCGCCGGCACGATGGCCGCGCTGATCGGCACGGTGCCGGCCGTGGTGATCGGCGGCATCGGCGCCATCGCCGTCGCGGGCCTGTGGGTGGTGCTGTTCCCGCAACTGCGCAAGGTGCGCCACCTCAACGGGCGCAACTGATCTTCCCACGGTTGACAGCCGACATGCCTAGCCCATGCCACAGGAGCTCTCATGATCACTTGCTACCTGAAATACGTCATCGACCCCTACAAGCTTACCGAGTTCGAAGATTATGGTCGCCGCTGGATAGCTCTGGTCAACCGCCTCGGCGGAAACCATCACGGCTATTTCCTTCCGAGCGAGGGGGCGAGCAACATCGCCTATGCCATGTTCAGCTTCCCGAGCCTTGCCGACTACGAGGACTATCGCAAACGGATGGCTGCCGACCCGGAATGCCAGGACGTGTTCGAAATGGAAAAACGCAATCGCAGCATTCTCAGCTACGAGCGCAGCTTCCTGCGGCCGGTGCTCGAACCTTAATGCATGTCGCCCAAAAGTGGCCCCGGTTTTGGGAGAACGACATGCATGAAGACAAAGACCTAAAGCGGGTCGCCTGAAATCCGTTCAGACGACGGTTTAGCTATCTGCTCGGCTTGCCGAAGATCATCCGCAAAAACTCGTCCAGCCAGCGCTTGAGATGCATGTCCCAGATCAGCCGGCCACCGAGATGATCGCGGCCGGGCTGGGCACCGGGCAATTCGAAGCGATGCGCGCCGCGCACCACCCAGCGCTGCATCATCACCCTGGTCAGTTCGCCATGGAACTGGATGCCCCAGGCATTGTCGCCGTAGCGGAAGGCCTGGTTGGGATAGGTTTCGGCCGTCGCCAGCAGCGTCGCGTCCCTGGGCAGCGAAAAACCCTCGCGGTGGAACTGGTAGACCATCTCCGGCCAGTGCATGAGTTGCTTGCCGGCTTCGGTCGCCTTCAGGGGATACCAGCCAACCTCGACCAGCCCTTCACCATGACCCTCGACCTTGCCGCCGAGACAGTTGACCAGCATCTGCGCGCCGAGACAGATGCCGAGACATGGCCGGTTCTCCCTCAGCGGTATTTCCAGCCAGTTGGTCTCGCGACGAACGAACTCGTCGTCGTCATTGGCGCTCATCGGGCCGCCGAACACCACCGTGCCGGCGTGGTCGTCCAGTGTTTCGGGCAAGGCGTCGCCAAGCGGCGGCCGGCGGATGTCGAGATCGAAACCTTCTTCCAGCAGCATATGGCCGACACGTCCCGGGCTCGAACTCTCCTGATGCAGCACGATCAGGATCTTTGGCTTCGAACTCGTCTGGCGTGGCATGGGAAGGCGAAGATCCTATTCGTCGCTCGATGTTCCGGTGGCGCCGGGCGCGTGCGCCGCCGCCTTGCGGCGCGCCTCGACGCGATCGTGGCGTTCGACGCCGATCAGCTCGGCGACGCGCCAGACGGTGTTGTCCTCGAGCTCGTGCAACTCGCCGTCGGCATAGACGATTTCCCACATCAGGCCGATGAAGGCCTTGCGCGCATCGGCATCGAGATGGCGCTTCAGGACGCTGGTGAAGGCATAGAGATCGATCGCCTCATTGTCGGCCCGCTCGCCGGCAGCGGCCAACGCTTCGAGTTCGGCGCCGCTGATCGAGTAGCTCTCGGCCAGCACCGCCTTGAACCGCTCCCACTCGACATCCTGGCGCACGCCATCGGCGTTCATCACATGGTAGAGCAGCGCCGAGGCGGCGACACGCGGATCGTCCGTGCTGGCATGCGTGCCGGCACCGGCCGGCAAATCCCTGAGAAACGACAGAACGCGTTCAAACATAGATCCATACCCCAACGGCCTGACGGCCTGCCCAACTCAAAACAACCGAAACCGGCGCGGCGATTTCTCCGCTTCCTCGTCCGGATCGACGCCGGGATCGTCCGGCAGCCGCGCAAGCTCCTCGGCCGGCTCGACGCCTTCTGCATCGCTCGGCACCGCGGCGAATGCCGCTGCCGTGATCGGCCTGACATGATCTTCTTCGCGACTTTCAGCTTGCTTGCCCGCCGACGTCTCGCCACCGGCGTCGTCGATCACTTCGATCGGCCTTTTTTCGCTCGTCGGCTTTGCCAATGCTTCAATAACCGGTGCCGCACCCGCTGGCGCGTCATCATGGCTGTCGATCAACTGGCCAAGCCGCTCCATCGGCGCGCGCCACTCGAAGGCGTCGAGCCGGCCGGTGATCGGCGATACCGGAGCCCAGCGTTCCGATACCACGCCGTCTGCGACCCAGGCCGGATCGCGCGGCGCCCGCACCGCCCTGGACAGCAGCTGCCGAACTTTGCCCTGATCGCCGGTCTCGGCCTCCTCGATGTCGGCGAGCAGCAGATAGGCGCCCTCGCGACGGTCCATCCGGATCGCCGCCTCGGCCTCGCGGCGGGCGGTCGCGAAATCCTGCGCGTCGAGCGCGGCGCGCGCCACCGTCATCGACGATTCGGCGTGGTTCTTCTTCATCTCCTGCAGCTTCTTCGCCCGGTTGAGGCGGTCGAGCACCGCGTCGCCCGGCCTTGCATGGGTATAGAGCTCGGCGATCTCCGGATGCGGCTCGGCCTTCCACGCCGCCTCGAGTATCTTCGAGCCCTTGCGCACATCGTTCTGCTTGAACAGTGCGGCCGCAGCGGCCACGGCGGCGGGCGCAAAGTCGGGCCTAAGCTTGTTGGCCTCGATCGCGGCCGTCCTGGCGGCGGCGGGATCGCTGTCGGCAAGCGCCTGCGCCTTGGCGGTCAGCAGCACGGCGCGGCGGCGGTTGGCGGCATCGCGTTCGATCTGCCGTGTCGCTTTCTGCGCGTCGACCAGTTTCAGGGCGCCGTCCCAGTCGCCGCGCGCGGTCAGCTCTTCCAGCGTCGATTCCGCCGCCCAGGCCAGTTGCGGCGCCACAGCGGCGGCGCGGCCGGCATAATGCCTGGCGGCGTTGCGGTCGCCGAGCCGTTCGGCTTCCAGATAAAGCCCGCGCAAACCCAGCAGCCGCATTTCGGGATCGTCGAGCATGCTCTCGAATTTCTGCCGCGCGCCTTCATGATCGCCTTCGAGCAGCGATGCCTGCGCTTCGAGCAGGTGGATCAGCGGCTCCTGGTCGGAACGGATCAGCTTGGCGGCTTCCTTGGTCTTCTTGCGGGCCAGCGCGCCATCACCGGCGCCGGCGGCAATCATGCCGGTCGACAGCGCCTGATAGCCACGATCGCGGCGGCGGACACGGAAATAGCGCGAGATGGTGTAGGGGCTGTTCCACAGCGCCTTGAGCAGCCACCACAGGATCATCACCGCAGCGACCACGGCAACGACAGCCACCGCCGCCACCATCAGACTGACCTGGTATTGATAGCCGTTGAAAGTGACGACCATGTCGCCCGGCCGGTCGGCCAGCCAGGCAAAGCCCAGCCCGAGCGCGAAAACGACGATGAGGAAGGCGAGCAGGCGGATCATTGTGTTGCCCTCATGCCTTCATCGCGCCCGAGATCAGCGCATCGACCTGGGTTTCGACCTCGATGCGCGCCTTCAGCTTGCCGGCAAAGTCGGCGCCCGCGGCCTTGGCGGCCTCGGGCAGCGTTTCATACTCGCTGAGTGCCTTGGCGTAGTCGCCCTGGTTGACCGCCGCCTCCATGCGCGCGACGGTTTCCGGTGCGCCGGCGCCTTCGACGGCGCCGATCGGCCTGACCTTGACCAGCGATTGCGCGCTCGACAGAAGGCTCTGAACGAAGCCGGCATTCTCATCGACAGGCGTCGCGGCCGTGACCATGGCATTGGCGGCGGCATCAGCCTGCGATGCGATCTCGGCGCGGGTTGGAACGCCCTTTTCGGCATAGGGGCGCAGTGCCGCAAGCTGCGGCGCATCAGGCGAAATCGCGGCGAGGGTTTCGAGTTCGGCCGAAAACGGCCCGCCACGCTCAAGCGCCGCCTTCAAGGCCGACGCCGCGATGGCAAGCGCGATCTTCGGCTGTCCGGCCGCCGCCTCGACCTTGCCGGACAGCTGCGACACAGACTGCTCCAGCGCTTTCAGCCGGCCATCCTGCGCGGTCACCGCCTCGCCGGCCGACTTCACCTGCGCGTCGAGGCCTGCCAGTTTTTCGGTGAGCGGACCAAGATCGACCGGCGCCGAGCTGCCCGCCTTGCCGAGGGCGGCGACCGCCGTCTCGATCTGCGCGACCTTGTCGCCCAGTGCGGTGACGCCGGCCGCGCCGCCTGCTCCACCTTTCTCGACAGCCGATTTCAGCGCCGCGACATCAGCCTTGACCTGCTCCAGGCCCGAGGACAGCCCGACCATCTTCGCCGCTGCATCGCCGTTGCCGCCGGCGTCCTTCAAGCCGGCGATTTCGGTCTTCAGCGAGGCGATGTCGCCATTGACGCCATCGAGCGAGACGCTGGCGCCGGAGCCCGGCGCGCCGAGCAGGCCGGCAAATTGCAGCCCTCCGGCGCCGACCAGCGCGATGACGCCGCCGATGATGCCGGCGGCGATGCCGTTGAGGCCGCCACGCTTTTCAGGGGCTGGCGCCATTTTCTCGTCCCGTGTCTCGGCTTTTGCCTTGTTGCCGTCGGTCTGCGCTGCCGACGCGTCGTCGAAACTGTAGTCGAAGGTTTTGGCGCGGTTGGGCGGCGCATCCGAACCGGGATAAGGCAGCTCTGGCTCGGCGGCTTTGGCTCCGCCATCCGCCGGCGCTTGCCCTTCCGCACCTGCGGCGCCATCGGCATGTTCCCACGGCTCGAGATCGGTCTGGTCGGCATGAACCGGCTCTTCGGGAACCTCGGGCTGCGAAGCGTTCGCTGCTTCCTCGGCCTTCGCCTCGTCTGTCTGCGCCTCCTGCGTGGCGGCGTCCTCGTCGGCGATGCGTGAGACGGCGCCCGGCTCGAGATCGATGGTCACCGGCTCGCGGCGGCTTTTCGAGTGTCGCATCTTCGGCGTCTTGACCATGCCTGGGCTCCGCACATTCGCTTCGTCTCAACGCCTGGCGGCGCATGATGGTTCAGAAAGGGTCTAGCACATCACCAAGCGGTGAAAAGGGGCGGTGTGATGACGCGGCTCAGCGCGGCGCCTGCAAAAGCGCCAGCAATGCCTCCTCGTCAGGTTGCGCGGCAATGCGGATCCTTTCGCCGGTGGCATCGTCGAAGGCTGCGGCGATGCGAGCGGAAAGCGCAAAAACCCATGTTTTTTCGAAGAGACCGCGCAGAGCGGGCCGTCTTGCCAACATCTGCATCGCCGCCGCCGCCTTGGCTGAATAGAGCAATACCGCGTCGGCAGGTTGCCCCGACAGGCGTTTGAGGATGACTTCGTCCGGATAACCTACTGTCAGCGTGTCATAGGTCTCGACGGCGTCGACCCGAACGCCCGCCGTCCCGAGCCTCTGTTCGAACGCCGGAAAACGCACGCGCCCACACAGGTAGACAATCGTCTTTCCAGAAAAATCGGCGGCGAGAACGTCGGCCAGCGCCTCTGCATCGCCCGGGCCTTCACTGACCGACAAAAACCCCGCTTTGCGGGCAGCTTCCGCAGTCCGCCTACCGACGGCATGACAAGGCAAGGCGGCGAGCGTCCCGATGATTTCTTCCGGCGCATGGCGCATGGCATTGGCGCTTGTGACGGCCACCGCGACGGCATCGTCCGGGATCAGTCCGGCAGCGGCGGGCAACGCCTTTGTTTCGGTCAGGGGCAAAAGAACCGGCTGGAAACCTGCCTCCTCCAGCCGATGCGCTGTGCGCGAAGCACCCGGTTCCGGCCTGGTCACCAGGACGCGAAGCATTTCAGAGCCAGCCGTCGAAGAACTTTTCGCCGGCCCTGGCGCGCACGCTCCGGGCCGCTTCGCCGCCGATGCGGGCGGCGTCTTGCGCCGATCCCTGCAGTTCGACCGTGTGTGACTGTGTGCCGTCGGGCGAGATGATCAGCCCGGCAAAAGACAGTTTTCCGGCCTCGATCGCGGCATAGCCGGCGATCGGCGTGCGGCAGGAGCCATCGAGCGCCGCCAGGAAGGCACGCTCGCAGGCCAGCGCCTGGCCGGTCGGCACATCATGGACGGCTGCCAGCATCTTTTCGACATCGCGGTCGCCGATACGGGTTTCGATGCCGATCGCGCCTTGCCCCGGCGCCGGCGGGAAGACATCGAGCGGTATCAGGTCGGTGACGACATGCTCGAGCCCAAGCCGCTTCAGCCCGGCATAGGCCAGGATCGTGCCGGCGGCGACGCCTTCCTCGAGCTTGCGCAGCCGCGTCTGCACATTGCCGCGGAACATCACCACGTCGAGATCCGGCCGCATCCGGCGGATCAGCGCTTGCCGCCGCAGCGACGACGAGCCGACTTTCGCCCCGCGCGGCAGTTCGGCGATCGCCTTCGCCACCTTGCCGACAAAGGCGTCGCGTGCGTCCTCGCGCGGCAGGAAGGCCGACAGTTCGAGGCCGTCGGGCAGTTGCGTCGGCATGTCCTTCGACGAATGCACGGCGATGTCGATCCGGCCGGCCAGCAGCGCCTCCTCGATCTCCTTGGTGAACAGGCCCTTGCCGCCGGCTTCCGACAGCGGCCGGTCCTGGATGCGGTCGCCGCTGGTCGAGATGACGACCACCTCGAACGCCTCCGCCGGCATGCCATGCGCGGCCATCAGCCGCGCCTGCGTTTCATGCGCCTGCGCCAGCGCCAGCGGGCTGCCGCGTGTTCCGATTCTCAAGATTGTTTGCATGGCGCGCAGTCCGTGATAACCCCCCGGCAAGCGAGGCTTTTCCGGGGTTCTCCTAACGGGGAAAGCCCCATGATACAATCTTTAGGGACAGCGACGAATTGATCCGCGTGCTGGGCATAGAGACGAGTTGTGACGAGACCGCCGCCAGCGTGGTGGCCATCGACGGCGACGCCGCGCCAAAAATCCTGTCCAACATCGTGCTCAGCCAGATCGAGGAACATGCCGCTTTCGGCGGTGTCGTGCCGGAAATCGCCGCGCGCGCCCATGTCGAGGCGCTGGACGGCATCATCGAGGCGGCGCTTGCCGATTCGGGCACGGCGCTAGCCGATATCGACGCGATTGCCGCCACCGCCGGCCCCGGCCTGGTCGGCGGGCTGATCGTCGGGCTGATGACCGCCAAGGCAATCGCCGCGGCGGCGAACAAGCCGCTGATCGCCATCAACCACCTCGAAGGCCATGCGCTGACCGCAAGGCTGACCGACGGGCTCGACTTTCCCTATCTCTTGCTGCTGGTCTCCGGCGGCCATACGCAAATCGTCGCCGTGCGGGGTGTCGGCGACTACCAGCGCTGGGCAACGACCATCGACGACGCGCTCGGCGAAGCCTTCGACAAGACGGCCAAGATGCTCGGCCTGCCCTATCCCGGCGGACCGAATGTCGAAAAGGCGGCACAGGCCGGCAACGCCTCGCGCTTTGCCTTTCCGCGTCCGATGAAGGGCTCGGCCCAGCCCGACTTCTCCTTCTCCGGCCTCAAGACCGCCGTGCGCCAGGCGGCGAGCGCCATTGCGCCGCTGAGCGACCAGGACGTCGCCGACATCTGCGCCTCGTTCCAGGCAGCCGTAGCCGATGCTCTGGCCGACCGCGTTTCTCGCGCGCTGACGCGCTTTCGCGAGACATTTCCCGGCACTAGGAACCCAGCCCTCGTCGTTGCCGGTGGTGTCGCCGCCAACCGCACGATCAAGGCCATGCTGGAGCGGCTCTGCGCCGAGACCGGCTTCACCTTCATTGCGCCGCCACTGAAACTTTGCACCGACAATGCGGCGATGATCGCCTGGGCCGGTATCGAGCGGCTGCGCGAGGGCATGGCGCAAGAGAACGGCTTCGATTTCGTGCCGCGCTCGCGCTGGCCGCTGGACAGCATCTCGGCGCCGATGGTCGGCTCCGGCCGGCGCGGAGCCAAGGCATGAAAGAGGTGGCAATGAGCGGCAAAGACACCGCGCCAAGCGGCTGGCGCGTTGCCGTGCTCGGCGGCGGCGCCTGGGGCACTGCCTTGGCCTTGGCCATGCTGCGCGCCGGCCATTTCGTCCGCCTTTACGCGCGCGATCCGGAGACCGTCGCCGCGATCGACCGCGGCGAAAATCCACGCTACCTGCCGGGCATTACGCTCCAGCCCGGCATCGTGGCGACGAGCAACATCCAGGCCACGCTCGACGGTGCCGATTGCGTGCTGGCGGTGACGCCGGCGCAGTCGCTGCGGGCGACGCTGGCGGCCGCGAAGGACCATATGCCGGCCGGTATCCCGCTGGTTCTGTGCGCCAAGGGCATCGAAAGCGAGACTGGCGCGTTGCTATCGGCGATTGTCGAAGAAATCCTGCCGCTCAATCCGGTTGCCGTTTTGTCGGGCCCGAGCTTCGCCACCGACGTCGCCCGCGGCCTGCCGACGGCCGTTGTGGTCGCCGCCCGCGACGAGGCATTGGCCGCCGATCTCGCCGCCCGCTTTTCCGCCGAAAACCTGCGCTGCTATTCGAACGACGACCTGATCGGCGTCGAGATCGGCGGCGCCTTGAAGAACGTCTTTGCCATTGCCGCAGGTGCCGTCACCGGGGCGGGTCTCGGCGCCAGCGCCCAGGCCGCCATGGTGACGCGCGGCTTTGTCGAATTGCGCCGCATCGGCGCTGCCTTCGGCGCCAGGCCCGAAACGCTGATGGGGCTTTCCGGCCTTGGCGACCTGCTGCTGACCTGCTCGTCCACCCAGTCGCGCAATTTCGCCTATGGGTTGGCGCTCGGGCAAGGCAAGCCACTTGCCGGATTGCCGCTGGCAGAAGGCGTGCCGACGGCGGCGATCGCAGCCCGCATTGCGACCGAGCGCAACATCGACGCGCCGATCATTGCCGCCGTCGCCGCCATACTGGATGGCACCATCACCGTCCGGCAGGCCGTGACGGCGTTGATGACCCGGCCGCTGAAGACCGAAACCAACGATTGATCCCCACGACTTTGAACGATCAGGAGAAAAAATGCTGTTTGCTGTGATTTGCAAGGACAAGCCCGGAAGCCTGCAGGTGCGCCTCGACACGCGGCCCGAGCATGTTGCCTTTCTCGAGGGGTTGAACGGCGACAAGAAGCTGGCATTCGCCGGTCCGTTCCTTGACACTGAAGGCAAGTCCAATGGCAGCCTCGTGGTCGTCGAAGCGCCCGACCTGGCTGGCGCCCAGGCTCTGTCGGCCGCCGACCCCTACGCCAAGGCCGGGCTGTTCGAAAGCGTCGAAATCCGCCCGTGGAACTGGACGTTCAACAAGCCGGCGGCTAGTTAAATCCCGGTCGCCAGCGCGACTCCAAGGAGGAGAAAGACATGAACTACTGGCTGTTCAAATCCGAGCCATTCAAGTTCTCCTTCGAGATGCTGAAGGCCAAGGGCAAGGCCGGCACGCAATGGGACGGCGTGCGCAACTACGCGGCGCGCAACAACATGAAGGCGATGCAGATCGGCGATCTCGGCTTCTTCTACCATTCCAACGAGGGGCTGAACATCGTCGGCATCGCTGAAGTCTGCGCGCTTGCCCATCCCGACACCACGTCGGACGATCCGCGCTGGGAATGCGTCGACATCCGCGCCGTAAGGGATGTACCGAACCCGCCGACGCTGGAACAGGTGAAGGCCAATCCGAAGCTTGCCGACATGGCGCTGGTGCGGCTCGGACGGCTTTCCGTGCAGCCGGTGACGCCGGCCGAATGGAAGGAAGTCTGCCGCATGGGCGGCTTGACGCCGGCTCCGTGACGGCGCTCACGCCCAACAGTGCCAAACAGTTCATTCTCGACAACACGGCGCTGATGGCGCCGCCGCACGTGCCGGAGATCCTGCTTCATCTTGCCGACGAAGCGCATGACCTGTGGCAGCGGACCGAGGAAGAGCTGGTCGAAATCGGCCTGCCGCCGCCCTTCTGGGCTTTCGCCTGGGCCGGCGGCCAGGGCCTTGCCCGCTATGTCCTGGACAATTCCGGCACGGTGCGGGGCAAGCACGTGCTCGACTTCGCTTCCGGCTCCGGCCTTGTCGCCATCGCCGCTGCCAAGGCCGGTGCCGCCAAGGTGATCGCCTCCGACATCGACCCGTTCTGCGCCACCGCGATCCGGCTCAACAGCGAGATCAACGGTATCGGGACCGAATTCCTCGGCACGGATTGCATCGGCACCGATGCAGGTTGGGACGTGGTCCTGGCCGGTGATGTTTTCTATGACAAATCTTTCGCTGACCGGCTGGTGCCATGGTTCGCAACGCTGAAGGCGCGCGGCGCCGAAATCCTTGTCGGCGATCCCGGCCGGTCGTATCTGCCGAAGACAGGGCTGGAGCCGCTTGCGGTCTATGAAGTGGCCGTCACGCGGGCGCTGGAGGATGCGCTGGTCAAGCGCACGACCGTCTGGCGGTTCGCTTGACGCGATCGCCGAACAGGCGTTCCATAACATCCAGATCAGAGGGGCGAGCTCATGGATTTTTCAGCAGTGAACTGGCTGGCGGTGGTCGCTGCCGCAATCGTGGCGTGGCTGTTCGGCGCCGCCTGGTACATGAGCCTGAGCAAGGCGTGGCTGAAGGCCGCCAAGCTCGATCCGGCGACGATGAAGAAGTCGCCGCTGCCCTTCGTCGTCAGCTTCATCGCCGAACTGGTCATGGCCACCATAATGGCGCTGGTCGTCGGCGCGATAACCGGCGGCGAGCCGACATGGCTCGCCGGACTTGTCTTCGGCTTCGTGCTCTGGCTGGGTTTCGTCGCCACGACGCTCTCGGTCAACCATCGCTACGAGAATTTCGGCTGGGACCTGACCCTCATCGACGGCGGCCACTGGCTCGGCGTGCTGCTGATCATCGGCGCCGTGATCGGCTGGTTCGGCGCGGTGGCAAGCTGAGTCAAGAAGGGAGTAGGGCAGTACGGCAGTAGGGGAATAGGGGGCAGACGGCACCGACGCCTATCCCTACTGCCCTACTGCCCTACTGCCCTACTGCCCTACTGCCCTACTGCCCTTTATCCGTGGTCCGCGTCTTGGCGACTTCCTCTAGCATCCATTCGCGAAAGGCGACGATGCGTGGATCGTCGGCGGTATTTTCGGGATAGACCAGGAAATAGGCGAACTCGGGCGCCACGCGCAGGCCGAGTTCGAAAGGCTGCACCAGCCTGCCCTGGGAAAGGTCGTTCGCCACCATGGCGAAATCGGCGAGCGCAACGGCATTGCCGTCGAGCGCTGCCTGGACGGCATCCGTGGAATTTCCGAACACGACTGTCCGGCTGTCGTCGAAATCATTGATGCCGGCCGCCGCCATCCACATCCGCCAGTTCGGCCACGTCACGCCTTGCCGCGACCATTCGATATGCGCAAGCGTATGGTTGAAAAGATCGCGCGGCTCGCGCAGCGGCGGACCGGACGTCAAAAGGCTCGGGCTGCACACCGGAATGAGGATGTTGTCGAACAGCCGGTGGGTGCGAAGGCCCGGATATTTGCCGGCGCCAAAACGGATGCCGACATCGATGTCGTCAAGTTCGAAATCCCGCACTTCATAGGCGATGTCGAATCGCAATTCGATATCGGGGTGACGCTTGCGAAAATCGTCGACGCGTCGCATCAGCCATTTTGACGCGAACTGCGCGTCGAGCGTTACCTTCAAGAGAGCGGTGCCGCGCGTCAGCTTTTGCGCCCGCGAAACAGCCCGGCCAAGCAGGTCGAGCGCGTCCGCCGAGGCGTCGAACAGCACCGTTCCCGCCTCGGTGAGCCGGATGGTGCGGCTGGTGCGCGTGAACAGCACCAGCCCGAGCTGATCCTCGATTTCCTTGATCTGATGGCTGACGGCGGCCGGTGTCAGCCCAAGCTCGTCGGCGGCACGGGTGAAATTGAGGTGCCGGGCCGCCGCCTCCAGCGTCCTCAAGGCACGAGTCCCAGGCAGAAGACGAGCCATCCTATCCTCAAAGAAAACTTGATGATCGAGAGAAAACTACTCGTTTCCTACAGAGATTTCAATCTGGCATGATCTGTCCATCGAAACATCATCAAGCCGGATTTGATATTCGGGGAGAACGGAGCACACCATGTCCATCATCGTTTTGAATTCGTCCGCACATCGTCCGAACTGGCTGGCCGAAACCCTCGACTGGTTGCGTCACGCCCGGGTCGCGATACGCCTCCCCCGCCGCGATACTGCCTACCAGAACGTCGAGGATCTCTCCGACCGCCAACTGCGCGATATCGGCGGCGCGCGCCGTGATGTCGCTCGCGCAATGGACAAGGAGCTTGGCCGGCTGGGCCTGCTCGACATCGGCTGGCAGAGACCTGGCCGTAGGGGAATAGGGGAATAGGGGAATAGGGGAATAGGGGAATAGGAAAAACTAAGGCCGCGCCCGAGCTTGTCCCTACTCCCCTACTCCCCTACTCCCCTACTCCCCTACTCCCCTACTATCTTACCACCCTCACCACCGTCCGGTCCGACAGCAGCGGCAGCAGCCGCGCCATGGTTTGCGCCGTGACAGCCACACAGCCTTGCGTCGGCGTGAAGCCGGGGCGCGCCAGATGGAAGAAGATGGCGCTGCCGCGTCCGCGCCGGCGCGGCGACAGGTTCCAGTCGAGCACCAGGCAGGCGTCGTAGAGCCTGTCGTCGCGCCGCATGCGTTCGTGGCTGGCGCCATAGGGAATCCTGACCGGCCTGTTGTAGTTGCGGTCGTCAGGCACTTCGCACCAGCCCAGATCGGGCCCGATCGGCGTCATCGCCAGCCGGGTCCTGCGGCCGCTGGAGAACTGATCCCCCCGGAAATACCCCGACAGGATCCGCATCGCGGCCAGCGGCGTGGCGCCATCGCCTTCGCGCTTGTGGGCCGAGATGCCACCGCGCCCCAGCGCACAGGCAAACACCGTTTTCCCGGCCTGCAGCAGGCCCTGGCTTGGATGCCCAGGCCTCGCCCGCACGGTCAGCACACGCAGCCCTTTTCGCAAAATTGCGCCGGCTGCATTGCGATCGTGTTTTTTCTTGTATGATCGTGCCACGGAACAAATCACTGTGAACGGCTGTTACGCCGGTCAGCTTCCGCATAAACAGGCAGCGGTCAACTGAATTTTCTTTTCAAAACAACGGATTGATCCATGACTTCACGCACCATACTGATCGTCGACGACGATGACGACCTGCGCGGCACGCTGGTCGAGCAATTATCCCTTTACGAGGAATTCGACGTGCTGCAGGAATCGACTGCGGCAAAAGGTGTCGCCGCAGCGCGCGGCGGCCTCATCGATCTGCTCATCATGGATGTCGGGCTGCCCGACATGGATGGCCGCGAAGCGGTGAAGATCCTGCGCAAGGGCGGCTACAAGGCGCCCATCATCATGCTGACCGGTCACGACACCGATTCGGATACGATTCTTGGTCTCGAGGCCGGCGCCAACGACTATGTGACGAAGCCGTTCCGCTTCGCCGTGCTGCTGGCGCGCATTCGGGCGCAGTTGCGCCAGCATGAGCAGAGCGAGGATGCCACCTTCTCGGTCGGGCCCTATACTTTCAAGCCCAGCCAGAAACTGCTGCTCGACCCGCGCGGCGGCAAGGTGCGGCTGACGGAGAAGGAGGCCTCGATCATCAAATATCTCTATCGCGCCGACCAGAAGGTAGTGACGCGCGACGTGCTGCTCGAGGAGGTGTGGGGCTACAATTCCGGCGTCACCACGCACACGCTGGAAACCCATGTCTACCGGCTGCGCCAGAAGATCGAGCGCGATCCTTCCAATGCGGAAATTCTTGTGACAGAAAGCGGCGGCTACAAGCTGGTTCCTTAAACATTTTCATTATCCAATGAGCGGCCGGGCGGGGCCGCTTTCGGGTACGATCCAGTTGGAGGGTGGTTTGGATCGAACTCGCAGAGGAGGAGTCGGACTGTCGGTTCGGGGACATAGCTAGATGGCGCTGGATGACGACATCCGCGTTCTGTCCGCCGTGAGGCTCTTCGAGGGCTTCACGCAGGAACAACTGCGCCTGCTCGCCTTTGGCGCCGAGAACACCAGGCTGATTGCCAACCACAAGCTTTATCGCGAGGACGACGAGGCCGATTCCGCCTATATCGTTGTCAGCGGGCGCATCGTGCTCTACCGGGAGCAGAATGGTGAACGCATCCCGATTGGCACGGCAGACCCCGGCACGATCCTGAGCGAACTGGCATTGATCGCCGACACCAACCGGTTGACCAGCGCCTCGGCCGAGATCGATTCGGAAGTGATGCGCCTCAGCCGCAAGATGTTCCGCCGCATCCTGGAGGAATATCCCGAGATCGCGGTCAAGCTGCACCAGCGCATCTCGGAGGAATTTCAGGCGATGATCCGCCGCATCGAGGAACTGGCGCCGCGCTTCTCCGGCTAAACCTAGCGTACCCACGAAGCTGCTGGCTTCGCAGCCGAAGGGAGAAGTGTTTTCAACGACAGCGATGAACTGGTCGTGGCGCACTGCGGCCGTCCGGACGCCCGGATCCAGCGGCAAGGCTCCGTTGACAGGCAAGAGGTGAAATCCTAAAGCACCTCGAAGGCGGCCGGCGCAGCAGGCGCCATCACCACCAGGCTCCTGGGGGGAGCGAGCCATGCCATCAGGGCGGTACGAGACCATTATCTTGTATTCCCGCAATGACGCGTTCGGCGACGGACTGATCCGGATTCCGGCATTGCGCGCCGCCAGAACGGCATTCCCCGATAGTTTCATCGTCTACGGAACCACCCGGTCGTCGTCCCTTGAACATAGCCTCAATCGCCATGCCGGCCATTTGGTCGATGCGATCAATGTGCGGACGCCCCTGGCGCGCCTGATCGCCGGTCACAGCAAGGGCAAGGGGCGATTGGCCGTTGTCGATTTCCGCATCTCGGCGCGTTGGCTGCTTCAAGCCTCGGCATCACTGCTCGGCCGCGGCATTGCCTATGAGGCAAACTTTCCGGCTTTCGCCCTTTCCTGGCGCCTGGGTCACAGGCCTGAAGCACGACCCGGGCACAATGCCTGGCGCTACCATCGCCTCATCGAACGCCTTGCCGGCAAGCGGCTGCCTTTCGATCATCGGCTGGAGCCTAGCCCGGCCGCACGAGCGGCGGCCAGGAGCCTTGCGGACGGCAAGCATGCTCCCTTGATCATTATCGCGGCGCATGGCAGCGCCAGCAAGCGCATGTCGGCGGATCAGGTTGCCGCAATCGCCGACAGCCTGATCGCCGACGGGGCGAACCTTCTCTATGTGAAAACCCCCGGCGACGGTCCCGATATGGCGGAGCTGGCTCAGCGCGTGCCGAAGCTGCGGCTTGTCGATTCCGCCGCGATCGGAGGTGTCGATATCGGTGACATCTTGCTGGCGCTCGGCGAGTTTGCCGATCTTTACATCGGCGCCGAAGGCGGTACCGCACATCTCATGGCAACGGTGATGACGCCGATGGTTATCCTCAATGGCGGCGCCAACATGGCCCGTTGGAGGCCGCTTTCGAACTGCGTGGACGTGATCGCGACCCGCCATGCCAGCCCGACCGGCCTGGTCGCCGATGTCCCGGCGCCGACAATCATCGAAGCGGCGCAACGGATGCTGGCGACGCGCCGCCGCGACCATCCTCATCTGCCGGATCTCGCAGGCCTGTCAGCGCAGCAATTTCGCGACAACGACATGCATGACGACTTGAAGCGCGCCGTTTGAGTTCGAATTCATTTGGTCGCGCTTCGAAGCGTGCTGGGATTCAGGTCGGGCATTTACAGGCCGGCCTCCCCTGAACATCGGCGCCATGGTACAATGGTTCGGTGGAGCGAAGCGCTGCAACCGTTCGATGCTGACCACCGGCACAATGCAGGCGGAGTTCTCGGCGCGGCAGAGCTGGCAGCCATCGTACTGGATTAGGCATAGGTCAGCACTTCTTGATCTTTGATTCCAATGGAGTTCCTCTCAGTCCTCAATGAGAATAGCTAATGCCAGAGAACAGCGCGCCGAACACAAAGCATGGCGGCGAATGGATAATAGCCTGGCGTTTGGTCGTGGTGGCGGCGGCGGCGATTAACGTTGCGATGCTCTTGGCCGCGCTGTCCGTCGCGCAAATTCGTGGTCTGGACGCGTGGATCTTTTATCGAGATCCGTCTGCAGCCGCCGGAGTCGGTTTCTATACGGGGTGGATTTCGTCCCTGGGTGCTTCGCTATGGATCGGCTCCGGCGCCGCGACCCTGTTTGCTGGCCTGCTCACGCGCCGATGGGATTGCACGTTTCTCGGCGGCCTTACCCTCCTCTTGGGCCTCGATGACCTGTTGTTGATCCATGAGGACGTGCTGCCCATTGTTAGGATACCAGAGATCGTTCCGATGATTGCCTACGCCGGCGCCGGGTTGTTCTGGTTCTTTCGGCTGCGACGAAAAACATTCGACGGCACGATCATCTTTGTGGCCGCAGGCTTCCTGCTGGCGATGTCAGCATCGATCGACCAGCTCGGAGAGCTGTTTCCTACCCCCGGTTCTGCGGCCGCCATCGCCGAGGACGTCGTCAAAGAGCTTGGCATCTTCCTTTGGGCGGCAGGTGCCGTTGGGTACGCGGCGATGGTGACACGATTGGGCCGTCCGTGGGTGGATCCAGCCGGTCCCAACTCTACAGACTGACTGCCGCACGCGGGCATTTTCGACCAGACTAGTCCAGATCGAACCGCGCGATGACAGGCACATGGTCCGACGGGCGCTCCCAGCCGCGCGCCAGACGCAGGATCTCGTAGCCGGAAAAGCTGGGCACAAGGTTCGGCGACGACCAGACGTGGTCGAGGCGGCGGCCGCGATTGGACAGCTCCCAATCCTGCGCGCGATAGCTCCACCAGGTGTAGAGCTTCTGCTCATCCGGCACGTTGAGCCGCATCAGGTCGACCCAGTTGCCGGCGCGACGCATCGCCTCGAAATTTTCCGTCTCGACCGGCGTGTGGCTGACCACGTTGAGCAATTGCTTGTGCGACCAGACGTCATGTTCGAGCGGGGCGATGTTGAGGTCGCCGACGAGCACCGAGCCGGACACCTCGTCATGTTCTGCCCGGATGGCATTCATCTCGGCAACGAAATCGAGCTTGTGCTTGAACTTCCTGTTGATGACGGGATCCGGTTCGTCGCCGCCCGCCGGGACGTAGAAATTATGCAGCAGGATCGCCTTGCCGCCGGCCCGCACCGTCACCGAGAGGTGCCGGCTGTCCTCGATTTCGCAAAAGCGTCGCTTTTCGACCAATTCGATCGGCCGCCGCGCCACGGTTGCTACGCCGTGGTAGCCCTTCTGGCCATGGAAGGCGATGTGCTCGTAGCCGAGCTTGCGGAAAGCCTTCTCGGGGAACAGTTCGTCGGGAACCTTGGTTTCCTGCAGGCACAGCACGTCGGGCGCATGCTCGACGAGCAGGCGCTCGACGATCGGCATGCGAAGGCGAACGGAGTTGATGTTCCAGGTGGCGATGGAGAAGGGCATTTGGCAATCCAGAACAGCGTGCAACCGGCCAGAACCAATGGGTCCAGGCGGGGAAGACGCCTTTTGACGGAGTCGGTCCGGGAAATTGCCAGCCGCAAGCCGCAAAGACAAGCCGGGCAACGCTCGACGAGGCGCGGCCCGGTGCTTTCCACAGCTATTGAAGCGTTTGAAGCTAGCGCGCCTTGTTGGTGTTGAGCTCGCGGTTCGCCGTGTAGTCGATGGCGAAAGTATCCGGCGCGAAGCTGACGCCTTCCTTGGTGTTGAAGATCATCACCGTCGTATCCTTGCCCTGCGCGTCGGTGATCGTCCACTGCCGCAAGTCGAAGGTTTTCGGATCGAACATCATGGTGATCTTCGAATTGCCGAACACCGATTTGTCGGCGAGCTGGATGGTTGTGAGGTCGTCCTCCTGCTTGACGCTTTTGACGCGGTCGCCGGAGAGGTCGATCCTGTTGTCGAGCAGCAGCTTCAAGGGTGTCTTCGACAGCGGATAGAGATCGGACGTGTTGAGCCTCTTGTTCAGGATGACCACCGACTGGCCGTCTGAAATCACCCGGAAGTTCGAAGAGCCGTCGTAGTTGAAGCGGATCTTGCCTGGCCGTTCGAGGAAGAACTTGCCGCCGGTCTGCTCGCCCTTGGGGCCGAACTGCACGAATTCGCCGCTCATCGATTTGACCGAGGAAAAGTGGTCGGCGATCTTCTGCGCAGCGGCCGGCACAGCCGCCTGCGCCGAGGCCAGCAGCTGGAAGCCGGGCACCGCGTTGAAGGCTGCCGCCCCTGCAAACGCCAGGCCGAGGCCCAGCAACTGACGCCGGGAGGGAGCAAATGTGCTGAGCTCTGAAAGATCGTTTTTCATGTCGGTCACTCTCGTCTGATTCCTGAGTTGTTCTGTGCTTGGACCCCCAGTTGGGCTGAAATTTGGCGGGTCGGGCGTCCCTCCGTCGCTTCAACGCCTTGAAAGGTTCAAGGTTGCCGGACCGGGATGTCGCAAGGGTCAGGCTTTCTGGTCAGAACTTGTCCTCTTCGGTCGGCACCAGGATCTCGCGCTTGCCGGCATGGTTGGCCGGGCCGACGATACCTTCCTTCTCCATCTTCTCGATGATCGAGGCAGCGCGGTTATAGCCGATGCCCAGCCGGCGCTGGATATAGCTGGTCGAGGCCTTGCCATCGCGCAGCACCACGGAGACCGCCTGATCGTAAGGATCGTCGGAATCCTCGAAATTGCTGTTGCCGCCACCGCCGCTCGCTCCACCCTTGCCTGACGGCTCGTCGTCATCCTCGCCATCATCCTCGGTGATGGCGTCGAGATACTCCGGCACGCCCTGCAGCTTCAGATGCGCGACGATCTTCTCGACCTCTTCATCGGCGACGAACGGGCCGTGCACGCGCTGGATACGGCCGCCGCCGGCCATGTAGAGCATGTCGCCCATGCCGAGCAGCTGCTCGGCGCCCTGCTCGCCCAGAATGGTGCGGCTGTCGATCTTCGACGTCACCTGGAAGGAGATGCGGGTCGGGAAATTGGCCTTGATGGTGCCGGTGATGACGTCGACCGACGGCCGCTGCGTTGCCATGATGACATGGATGCCGGCGGCGCGCGCCATCTGAGCCAGGCGCTGCACGGCACCTTCGATGTCCTTGCCGGCGACCATCATCAGGTCGGCCATCTCGTCGATGATGACGACGATATAGGGCATCGGCTCGAGATCGAGGTTCTCGGTCTCGTAGATCGCCTCGCCGGTCTGGCGGTCGAAGCCGGTCTGAACGGTGCGCGAGATCTTCTCACCCTTCTTGTCCGCCTGGCTGACGCGGGCGTTGAAGCCGTCGATGTTGCGCACGCCGACCTTGGACATCTTGCGGTAGCGGTCCTCCATCTCGCGCACGGTCCATTTCAGCGCCACCACCGCCTTCTTCGGATCGGTGACGACGGGCGTCAGCAGATGCGGGATGCCGTCATAGACCGAGAGTTCCAGCATCTTCGGATCGATCATGATCAGCCGGCAATCCTGCGGCGTCAGCCGGTAGAGCAGCGACAGGATCATGGTGTTGATGGCGACCGACTTGCCCGAGCCGGTGGTGCCGGCGACCAGCACGTGCGGCATCTTGGCGATGTCGACGATGACCGCCTCGCCATTGATGGTCTTGCCCAGCGCCAGTGCCAGCTTGGCCTTCGTCGTCTCGAAATCGCGGCTGGCCAGGATCTCCCTGAGATAGACGGTTTCGCGCTTGGCGTTCGGCAGTTCGATGCCGATGGCGTTGCGGCCGGGCACCACCGCGACGCGGCAGGCGATGGCGCTCATCGAGCGGGCGATGTCGTCGGACAGGCCGATGACGCGCGACGATTTGATGCCGGGCGCCGGTTCGAGCTCATAGAGCGTGACGACCGGACCCGGACGGACGGCGATGATCTCGCCCTTGACGCCGAAATCCTCCAGCACGCCTTCGAGCAGGCGAGCATTCTGTTCCAGCGCGTCCTTGGACAGGCTGGCGTCGCGCACCACGTTCTTCGGCTCGGAGAGGAAGTGCAGCGACGGCATTTCAAATTTTTCAGAGCCGATCAGCGATGTCTGCGCCTCGCGCTGCACACGGGCGCCTGGCACGGGGCGCGCCGCCGGCGCCTCGACGCGCGTGGCGGCATCGGAACGGAACGGCTGTACCTTGGCGGTCGGCGCGCCGCGGCGTTGCACGACAGGCTCATCGTCGAAATCGGCATCCTCGCCCGCATTGTCGAAGCGGTCGTCGAAGATATCGGCATCGTCGGGGTCGAGCGAGGCGCTGCGGTCATTGACCATGGCGGCGAAGAATTCCGGCTCGACGCGGGCGCGGCCATCCTGGCTCATCCGCTGCTCGGCGAACTCGGCCGATTCGACCCGTTCGGCGGCGCGGCGCCAGGCGGTGGAGCGCTGCTCCATCTCCGGCTCGTACTCGTCCCGCTCTTGCCTGCGGCGCACGGCGCGGCGGTGCATCCACGCGCGCAGCGACAGCCACCAATGGGTGATGGCGCCGAGCGCCAGGATGCCCTCGTCGCCTTCGTCCTCGTCATTGTCGAACAAAAGGTCGTCCTCGCGCGGATCGACGGCGGGCTCGTCCTCCATCACCGCAAAGCCGTTCTTGCGTCCGATCAGCGCCGAGCCATGGGCAAAGAGCCACAGTGCGGGCGCCGAAAGCAGGATGGCGATGATGCTGGCGATCAGCCCGGTCGGATAGCCGCCGATGACGACACCGGGGATCTTCAGCACCATGTCGCCGAACACGCCGCCGAGGCCGGTGGGCAGCGGCCAGGTCTTGGGCGGCACCACGCAGCCGACCATCGCCGCGGCCAGCAGCGCGAAGCCGAACCAGGACAACCCGCGCTTGGGCAGCCTGTCGACGCCGCGCGCGGAAAACAGCAGGAAGCCCCAGATGACCGTCGGAACCAGGGCGGCGACGGCGGCGAGGCCGAAGAACTGCATGGCGAGGTCGGAGAACACGGCACCCGCATAGCCCATGGCGTTGGTGACGGTGTTGTTCGTCGCGTGGGAAAAACTCGGATCGGCGACATTCCAGGTGGCAAGGCTGGCAACGCCAAAGGCGGCCAGCGCGAACAGGCCGACGCCAACCAGCCGCCCGACCTGACGCCGCGCGAACGCCTGGATGCCGTGCCCCGTATCGGCCAGCGCGAGCGGTGCTGAAGCCCCTGAACGCATGCTCTTCCCCGTCTGTCGTGGACTCGCCGGGTGCGTGGCGCACTCCGGCAGATTCGGGTCTCAGACTATCGGTGGGAAGGTTAAGGGCGCATTAACTATAAGAGGTTGAGACGCTCAAACCTCATTACCGCCGGTTGAGCCGTATGAGGCAATGATGGACGACGGACCGATGGAGCTCCATCGAATGAAACAATGGCGGGCTGCCGGCCCGCCATTGGTCGTCTGAACGGAGATCGGGTCTCGGCCCGATCGCGGCAAATCAGTTGGCGCCGCCGAGCGCCTGCACATTGGCGCAGAATTCCGCATGCGGCTTGCTCATCGCCGCATCCTGGCATTCCTTCTTCATCGCTTCCTGCTTTTCCATCGGCATGGCCATGAAAGCTGTCTTGAAGTCCGCCATCGGCTTCATGGTTTTCATGCCGGAATCCGTGAAGAACGGCGCCATGTTGTCGGGCTCGTCCAGAGCACCGGCAAATGCCACGCCGCCGATCATGGAAAGAGCAAGCGCTCCGAGACAGATGTTCTTGAGGTTCATGAGATGGTTTCCTTCCCTGTTGTTTGGCACGAGCGTCAGAACGACGATCGTCCCCACGGTTCGGAACCAGAGCGGTCGTTGTTTCCTCAAAAAACATGATCACGCGAACGTGATTGCGTGAAGCCGGGCATTGCCGGAATGGCTTGCCAAAAAAAGAGGCCCGGATGCGATCCGGGCCTCAATGCGTGAACTCCTTTCGGGAGCGTCACGACGGGATCTTTCAAAGCAATTCCAGGAGAACTGTGCAGCGCTTTCCATTCGGAATTGCGTGGAGATATGGGGCCGGCGGGAGGAGGGTTCCGCCGGCCCCTTGGCTAAGCTGGCCTTACGGCACCACTTCGCCATGCTGGGAGATGTCGAGGCCTTCGACCTCTTCCTGGGTCGTCGGGCGCAGGCCGACAAGCGCCTTGACGATGTAGAGGAGCACGAAGGTGGCAATGCCGGTCCACACGATGGTGACGGCAACGCCGTAGATCTGCTTGCCGAGCGAAGCACCTGCGCCGAGGCTGTTGATCGCCGGGTCGGCGAGCACGCCGGTGAGCAGAGCGCCGACCACACCGCCGACGCCATGCACGCCGAAGGCGTCGAGCGAGTCGTCATAGCCGAACATGTGCTTGACCTTGACCGCCGAGAGGTAGCAGACGACGCCTGCGACGATGCCGACGATGAAGGCACCGGTCGGGTTGACGAAGCCGGAAGCCGGCGTCACTGCGACCAGGCCGGCAACCGCACCCGAGATGATGCCGAGCACGGAAGGCTTCTTGGCGACGATCCATTCGGCGAACATCCAGGCCAGTGCCGCCGCCGCGGTGGCAACCTGGGTGTTGAGCATGGCAGCGCCGGCAAGACCGTCGGCTGCCAGTTCCGAACCGGCGTTGAAGCCGAACCAGCCAACCCACAGCAGCGAAGCGCCGATCACCGAATAGACCAGGTTATGCGGCGCCATGTTGGTGGTGCCATAGCCTTCGCGCTTGCCGAGAACCAGCGCACAGACCAGACCGGCGACACCGGCATTGATGTGAACGACCGTACCGCCGGCAAAGTCGAGCACGCCCGCCGATCCGAGGAAGCCGCCACCCCAGACCCAATGCGCGATCGGCACGTAGACGACCAGCAGCCACAACGCCATGAAGATCAGCAGCGCCGAGAACTTCATGCGTTCGGCGAAGGCGCCGGCAATGAGCGCCGGCGTGATGATGGCGAACGTCATCTGGAACATCGAGAACACGAATTCAGGAATGTTGGCGACGCCCGGCAGCCACAGCGAGGCCGTGGTGATGCCGTGATGGAAGAACTTCGAGGTGCCGCCGATATAGCTGTTCACGCCGCCGCCGTCCGAGAAGGCCAGCGAATAGCCGAACATGAACCACAGCACCGTCACCAGGCAGGTGATGGCGAAGCTCTGCATGACGGTGGCGAGCACGTTCTTCTTGCGCACCATGCCGCCGTAGAACAGCGCAAGGCCCGGAATGGTCATCATCAGCACCAGCGCCGTCGAGGTCAGCATCCAGGCGGTGTTGCCGGTGTCGAGCACCGGGGTCGGGGCAGCAGCCGGCGCGGCCGCGGCTGCGGCCGGTGCCGCTTCCTGTGCGAAGGCGGCGACCGTGCCCAATGCTGCGAGAGCAAGCGAACCCAAAAGGGCAGCTCGTCCCGTCGTCTTCAAGGTGGAAGGAATATTCATTGAACTCTCCATTGGAATACGTGATCGCCGCTCAGAGCGCGTCGGTGTCTGTTTCGCCGGTGCGGATGCGCACCGCCTGATCGATGCCGAAAACGAAGATCTTGCCGTCGCCGATCTGGCCGGTCTTGGCGGCTGCGGTGATGGCTTCGACGGCCTTGTCGACCATGTCGGCACTGACCGCGACTTCGATCTTGATCTTCGGCAGGAAGCTGACCGCGTATTCCGCCCCGCGATAGATCTCCGTATGCCCTTTCTGACGCCCGTAGCCTTTGACTTCGGTGACGGTCAGGCCCTGGATGCCGACGGCGGTGAGCGCTTCGCGTACCTCGTCGAGCTTGAACGGCTTGATGATTGCCATCACGATTTTCATAAGGTTTCACCCTTTGCTGTTGCGGTCCCCCGCGTTTGTACACCTTCACCGATCCCAAAGAGCCGGAGAGTGCCCACAAGGATTCAAGCTCCGTGCCAAGTGCCGAAGCAGGGTGTTAACCCACTGTAAACAAAGAGATTAGGGGGTGCACCGACGCAACCTGCCCACAGCTGCGGCGATACGCCTGCTTAAAAATTAGGCAAATTTTGAAAAATGCCTACTCTGCAGGCGATCGCTTGAGCCGGATCAGCCCTTCCTGCGCAACCGAGGCAATCAGCGTACCGTCGCGGGCAAACAGCGAGCCGCGTGTAAAGCCGCGCGAGCCCTGCGTCGACGGGCTGTCCTGCGTGTAGAGCATCCAGTCGTCGAGCGCATGGCTGCGGTGGAACCACATGGCGTGGTCGAGGCTCGCCGCCTGGATATCGCGATCGAAAATGGCGCGGCCATGCGCGAAGGTCGATGTGTCGAGCAGCGTCATGTCGGAGAGATAGGCGAGCACCGCTGCCTGGATGGCGCGGTCCGCCGGCACCGGACCGGTGGTGCGGATCCAGATGTTCTGCTTTGGCTCCAGCTTTTCGCGGCTGGTGTAATGCTTCAGCATCACCGGCTTCATCTCGATCGGCCGGTCGCGCTCCCAGTAGCGTTTGATGCCATCGGGCACCGCCTCGCCGAATTTGCCCAGCAATTCGCGTTGCGACAGCAATGTGTCCGGCCCCGGAACGTCCTGCGGCATCGGCACCTGGTGCTCCAGGCCGACCTCATCCTGCTGGAACGAGGCTTCGAGCGAAAAGATCGCCTGGCCGTGCTGGACCGCCACCACGCGCCGCGTGGTGAAGGAGCCGCCGTCGCGAATGCGGTCGACCTCGTAGACGATCGGCACCTTGGTGTCGCCGGGCCGCATGAAATAGCCGTGCAGCGAATGCACGTACCGATCGGGATCCACTGTCCGCTGCGCCGCCACCAGCGCCTGGGCGATGGTCTGGCCGCCGAACACGCGCTGCCAGTCGAGCAGCGGGCTGCGACCACGATACAGATTGTGTTCCAGCTTCTCGAGGTCGAGAATGCCGAGAAGCTCGTCCATGGCTGCCGTCATATTTCGCGCCCTCGCCGCAGAAGTGTTATGGCGGTTTCCGACAGGACGGACAGGCAGTCAAGGGCGCAAGACCCGGCCGGCGCAGGAGCGAAGATGATGGAACGCAAGGCGGACACGAAAAACAGATCCGGGCTCGATGTCCTGGTCGCCGGCGCCGGCTATGTCGGCCTGGCCGCCGCCGTATCGCTGAAACAGGCGCGACCGGGCCTCGCCATCGCTCTCGTCGATGCGGCACCTGCTGGCGCCTGGCAAAGGGATGGCCGCGCCTCGGCCATTGCCGCTGCCGCCTGCCGCATGCTCGACCAGCTCGGCGTGTGGGCCGAGATCGCACCCCAGGCGCAGGCGATCACTGAGATGATCATCACCGATTCGCGCACCGCCGATCCGGTGCGTCCGGTCTTCCTGACCTTCGGCGGCGAAGTGGCGCCGGGCGAGCCCTTTGCGCATATGGTCGCCAACAAGGTGCTGAACGGCGCCTTGCGGGCCAGCGCCGAAAAGCTCGGCATCGATATCATCGAAGGCGTCGCGGTGCAGGGTTTCGAGACCAACGGCAGTGGCATCACCGTGCACCTTGCCGACGGTGCGACGCTGAAGGCGCGGCTGCTGGTCGCCGCCGACGGCGTCAACTCCAAGCTGCGCGACATGGCCGGCATCAAGACGGTGAAGTGGGAGTATGGCCAGTCCGGCATCGTCTGCACGGTAGCGCATGAACGCCCGCACAACGGCCGCGCCGAAGAGCATTTCCTGCCGGCGGGACCCTTCGCCACGCTGCCGCTCAAGCCTGGCGAGGACGGCACCAACCGCTCGTCGATCGTCTGGGTCGAACGTGCGGAAGATGCAGAGAAGCTGGTGACAGGCGACGATCTCGTCTTCGAGCACGAACTCGAACAGCGTTTCGGCCTGAAGCTTGGCGAAATCCGCGTCGCCGACAAGCCGCGCGCCTGGCCACTCGGCTTGACCATTGCGCGTGCCTTCATAGCACCCCGCATCGCGCTCGCGGGTGACGCCGCCCACGGCATCCACCCTATCGCCGGCCAGGGCCTCAATCTCGGCTTCAAGGATGTCGCGGCTTTGGCTGAGGTGATCGTCGAGGCCGACCGGCTCGGCCAGGACATCGGCGCGCTCGACGTCCTCGAACGCTACCAGCAATGGCGCCGCTTCGACACGGTGCAGATGGGCATCACCACGGACGCGCTGAACCGGCTGTTTTCCAACGATATCGGCCCGCTGCGAACCGTCCGCGACATCGGCCTCGGCCTTGTCGAACGCATGCCGCGCCTGAAGGACTTTTTTATACGGCAGGCGTCGGGGTTGTCCGCCAGCACGCCGCGATTGTTGAAGGGCGAGGCGATCTGAGCGCTATCGCTCAGTTGACCTCGAAACCCAGCTTCTGCCGCAGCCGCAATATCCTCTGGTCGGATATTTCGAGGCGTTTTTCCCCGCCCTGGGCGGCGCGGTTGACCATCTGCAGCAGATCGTTTCGCTCGGCGACATCGAGGCGTTCGCGCAGGAACGGCGCCAGCTTGTCGATGACGACGGTGGTGTCGTCGACCTGCGCCGCCGCCCATTTGGCGTAGATCACCGCCTCGTCGGTCTTCTTCTTGTCGGCGATCTCGGAAATCACCGCGCGGATGACAGCCTCGCGCTGCGGCAGGATGGGCCCATCCTCGGAGACGATTGATGTGATCAGCGTAGCCGCCGCTACGACCGGATCATCGATCGCCGTCAGAGGCGACAGAGCCGCCTGCTTGCGCAGCTTCTTGCGACGGATGTTGCCCTGCACGCGCCCGACAACGTCCGCAACCTCGCGAGCCGCGTCGTTCATCGCCTTCATCCGGTACCACCAGAACGCCGCCGCTCCCAACACACCAAGTGCGGCAATCAGGAAAGGCATGTCGAAATCCCCCAAGAATTCCGGCGACGATAGGAGAACTCTTGCATTGCTTCAACACGCAAAGCTTGCGCACGAAATGAACAAGGACGATCGTTCAATCGAACGCCTTGGTTTCCGCGTGGCTGTAGCACATGGCGGGGGCTATGACCCCGGCACATCGTAGATCGCCCGCACCTCGATGGTGCCGATTTCGGCCAGCGGGATCTCGCCGGCGATCTCCAGCGCCTGGTCGAGATTGTCGGCCTCGATCATGACGAAGCCAAGCAACTGCTCCTTGGTTTCGGCGAACGGGCCGTCGGTGATCAGCCGCTTGCCCTGGCGTCGCCGCACCGTCTTCGACGTTTTCACCGATTGCAGCGCCTGCGCGACGATCAGCACCCCACGATGATCCAATGACCGGTCATGAGCCATCGAATCGGCATCGAGCTTGGCCAGACGCTCCGGCGTCATGGCATGGAGGTCGTTTTCCTCGCCATAGACCAGACAGACATATTTCATTTCCAGCTCCCTTGCTGTGACGAACCATAGGCGATCACGGTATCGGTTGAGTTCTTGCCGGCAGCGACATGGTCGAGAAGGCTGACCGCAACGCCGATGATTGCAACTGCCGCAAGCAGCCGGCCGAAGCCGGAGGGCGGCACATGCAGCGGGTCGCTTTTCCCTGGATCGGCCGTTCGGCAGGTGCTTGTCCAATGGGCAGAAAACAGATTGTTCATGCGAACCTCCATCCGCCACGAGAATCCGTGGCCGCCCGCAGGACGGTCGGGGCCGATGCAAGTCGACATTCTTGCACGTACATTTTTCAAAAAAATTCGGTGCGGCTCGCCGGTGCTGCATGCGCGCGCAAACAGCGCGGTGGCCTTCCCTCGCGCCCGCGCTATAGTTGGGAGGAACGCCGCCTGGCCGGCGCCACCGCTGTAATAAGGAGGAATTCATGGACCGCACCGCAAACGCCGTCTGGAAAGGCAATCTGAAAGAGGGCACGGGCACGCTCGACACCCAGAGCGGAACCCTGAAGGGCACGCCCTATTCGTTCAAAGCGCGCTTCGAGGACGAGAGCGGCAAATCCGGCACCAACCCTGAAGAGCTGATCGCGGCGGCGCACGCCGGCTGCTTTGCCATGCAGTTTTCGCATTTCCTGGCCGAGAACGGCACGCCGGCCACCGAACTCGACGCCAAGGCCGTGGTGACGCTGGTTCCCGGCACCGGGATCACCGGAAGCGCCCTCACAGTGGTCGGCAAGGTCCCGGGCATCGACGCGGCGAAGTTCAAGGAATTGGCCGAAAAGGCCAAGGCCGGCTGCCCGGTCTCGAAGGCGCTCGGCGCCATAAACGTATCGCTCGACGCCAAGCTCGGCTGAAGGCCCGAACGGCAAATTCATCCAGAAACCGCTGGCCCTTGGGCCGGCGTTTTCGTTTGCGGTCAGCCCTTCAACGCGGCCGCCCGCACATCCGATGGCGTCGCGCCGTAGCGCCGCCGGAACGCCCGGTTGAAATAGGAGAGGTCGTTGAAGCCTGCCTCGAAGGCGATCGCCGTGATGCTGCGTCCGGCATGACGAGGATTGCTGAGCATCCGATGCGCGCGCAACAGGCGCTGGCACAGCATGAAATCCGACAGCGACGTGCCTTCGCTCTCGAACAGTTTTCTGATGTAGCGGGCCGAAAGGCGGTGACGGCGGGCGATGTCTTCGGCCGACAGGTCGCCGCCATGGGCTGTTATTTCGGCCTTGATGGCACGCAGCCGCGCCACGCGCACGCCTCGGCCCCGGGCGATTTCTGCCGCGTCTCGGGTGGCACCCATGGCCAGAGCGACGAGATCGAAAATATGCGTCGTCGCCAGATGCCAGGCCTCCGGGGTCAGCACGTCGCCGGCATCCTGGATCGACCTGACATAGTCGAGCAGCAGCCGCATCGCCCCGCCGGAGGTTGGCAGCGGCTGCATCAGCGCCGGGGCCGGGTCGCCGATCAGCGGTGACAGTGCCTTGAGCGAGAAGCTCATATTGACGAAGCGAAGACCGCCTGGCTGGATGACATTGAGGCCGACCTCCTCGCCGCTCATCATCAGCGCCTGGCCGTTGCCGACCGGCTCCTCGCGGCCGCGATGCTTCATCACGCTTGCGCCATCGAGGGCGACCAGGAGGACGAGATCGTCGCTGTCGATCAGCGACGTCGAATGATGGACGCGGAATTCCGAACACGTGCCCGTGGCGATGCCGAGGCCAGGCAACGCGCGCACCTGCATATCGACATGCGTCGGGCCGAGTGGATCGAGATCGACCTTGAGCACCGTGCGGCCATAGACCTCGCGCATGACCTCGACGCGATCCCGCTCCGGAAGCGCGTCCGTCATCAGTCGGAACGAGGCGGTTGGCCCCATCGTCGCCGTCACCGGCATCCCCCATGCCTCAGGTCAATTGGAAGCGGCGTGATATGCGCCGCGCCTCCGAAAACGTCAATACAGGGCCGTTTGGGCCGTTTTTAGGGCCGCTGCGTCCAAGCTGCCCGCTTTTGCCGGACCTAGTTTGCAGCGCGTTTCCGATCAGGAAGCGCATCGCAAACAGCCACAAGGGGGTTCGATGTATCATTTGCAATTGTTCAGGACACTGTCGGGGCTCGCCTCGGCAGGCTTCAATCCACGCGTCTATCTGTTGTCCATCGCTCTCGGCGGAACCGTCGCCGACCATCGCGATCCGAAGCGGCCGTGTGGGGAGCGTCGGCCATGAGCGTCCGGCATACAGTCCTGGCGGCACCGGTCCTGTGCCTCGGCCTATCGGGCTGCGTCGGCATCAACCCGGTTTCTGCGGTCGTCGGCATGGCCGGCATGGCGGCGGCCAACTCCGCCGGCATGGCGCAATCGAGCGTCATCAGCCCGCAGGAGCAGGCGAAGTACGCCTCGATGTCCTGTGCGGATCTGCGGCAATTGATGGCAGGTTACGAAGAGGCGAAGAATCATGGGCCGTCGGTCAAGAAATACGGCGGCATGGCGCCGGCCGGCAAGACGGCGATCGTCAACAATGTCATCGGCACGCGGCTTGTCTATCTCCGGCAGCTTGTTGCGAGCAAAGGATGTTGAGGGCCTCGTCACACCACGCCTGCCGGGCGGCACTTGTCGGGCTTGCCGGCTGGCTGGCCTTCAGCGCCGGCGGCGCTTACGGCCAGGGCAAGGGACCGACGACACGCTCGCGCCTCGGTGCGATGCCGGCAGCGCTTGTCGGCAAGTGGGGTTTTGCAGTTGCCAGCGGCAATTATTGCGACACATTCAGCAACTGCGATCCAGGCAGCGGCGGCAGCGTCACCTTTACCTTCGGGGCTGACGGGCGCACCTATTACGCGCTGTTCCAATCGTCTCTGGTCGACGGCTGCGGTCAGGTCCGGTCGCTGACCCTGAAAACCGGTAAGGCCTCCGTGCGCGGTTCGACCCTGGTTTTCACGCCGACGGCAGGAACCTACAAATCCGTCAATGGTTGCCGGCCCGACCTCACGGGCCTCTGGAAATTCAAGCCCGGTGACCTGAAGCCGGTCTCCTTGCGTTGGCAACTGGACGGCAACCAGTTGCGGCTGATCGACCCCGACGGCGAAGCGAGCGGCGTTTACTCGAGGAGGTGAGCCTAGCGCTCGCCGGTCAGCGCGTCGATGCGGGCGCGTAACATTGCAATCTCCTCCTCGAGGGCGCTGACGCGCTCCTCGAGGCCGGAGGCAGATGAAGCAGCCGACGCAGCCTGCATGGCGATGGGGGCGATCTGCGGAGTCCCGCTCAGCAGATGGACGTAACGCTCCTCGCGCTGGCCCGGTCCGCGTGGGATTTCCTGGATGAGTGGCGGTCGGCGGCCGATCAGCATGTCGAGCTCGGCGCGCAGATCTTCGATCGACGAAAACCGTGCCATGCGCTCGGTGCGCGCCGACAATTCATGGGCCGTCTGCGGCCCGCGCAGCAACAGCAAGCCGATCAAGGCGGTCTGCGGTGTGGTCAGCGAGAAGCGCTGCGCCATCTGGTGCTCGTAGCGCTCGACACGCGAACCGAACATCTGCCGCACCAGCCCCTTTTGTTCGAGCAGCTTCAGCCCCCGGTGCACCTCGCTCTGCTCCAGCGCCATCACCGGCTCGCGCGCCGTCTTCTGGTTGGCGGCAGCCAGTGCCGCGTTGAGCGTCAGCGGATAGACATCCGGCGTCAGCTCCTTCTTCTCGATCAGGCAGCCAAGAATGCGAGCTTCCACAGGGGAAAGGATGGGAAGGTCATCGCTCATTGGATTACTCTCGCCGGCAACCAACCAACCGCCTAAACCCTTCTCTCCACCATCATCTTCTTGATCTCCGCGATCGCCTTGGCCGGGTTGAGGCCTTTGGGGCAGGTCTGCGCGCAGTTCATGATGGTGTGGCAGCGATAGAGCCGGAACGGGTCTTCGAGATTGTCGAGCCGCTCGCCGGTGGCCTCGTCGCGGCTATCGATCAGCCAGCGATAGGCCTGCAGAAGCGTTGCCGGGCCGAGATAGCGGTCGCCGTTCCACCAATAGCTCGGGCACGAGGTCGAGCAGCAGGCGCACAATATGCATTCATAGAGCCCGTCGAGCTTCTCGCGGTCCTCATGGCTCTGCAGCCACTCCTTGGCCGGCTCCGGCGACACCGTCTTCAGCCAGGGCTGGATCGACGCGTGCTGGGCGTAGAAATTGGTGAGGTCGGGCACTAGATCCTTGACCACCTGCATATGCGGCAGCGGGTAGACTTTTACCGCGCCCGAAATGTCGTCGCAGCCCTTGGTGCAGGCGAGCGTGTTGGAACCGTCGATGTTCATGGCGCAGGAGCCGCAAATGCCTTCGCGGCAGGAACGCCGCAAGGTCAGCGTCGGGTCGATCTTGTTCTTGATCCACAGCAGCGCGTCGAGCACCATCGGCCCGCAATCGTCCATGTCGACGAAATAGGTGTCGATGCGCGGGTTCTCGTCGTCGTCCGGCGACCAGCGATAGATGCGGTATTCCCGCAGATTGGTGGCGCCCTCCGGCTTCGGCCAGGTCTTGCCCGGCTTGATCTGCGAATTCTTGGGGAGCGTGAGTTCAACCATGTTCGATCCTCAATACACTCTGGCCTTGGGCGCGATCTTGGCGAGGCTGATGCCGCCGCCCTTTTCAGCCAGCTGCGGCTCGGTGTGCACCGGCCGGTAGGAGAGGGCCACCTTGCCGTCTTCGCTCAGCCTGGCCAGCGTATGCTTGCGCCAGACCGCGTCGTCGCGCGCCGAAAAGTCCTCGCGTGCGTGCGCGCCACGGCTCTCCTTGCGCGCCTCGGCGCTGTAGACCGTGGTGATGGCATTGGCCATCAGGTTTTCGAGCTCCAGCGTTTCGACCAGATCGGAGTTCCAGATCATCGAGCGGTCGGACACTTTGATGTCCTTCAACTCGCCCCAGATCTGCGAAATGCGCTTACAGCCATTTTCGAGCGACTCCTGCGTGCGGAATACGGCCGCGTCTTCCTGCATCGCCTTCTGCATCTTTTCACGCAGCACCGCCGTCGGCGTCGAGCCGTTGGCGTGGCGCAGCCGGTCGAAGCGGTCCATGATCTTTTCGACCGAGGCTTCGTTGGGCGAAGGGATCGCCGACTTGCGGTCGATGACCTGGCCGGCGCGGATCGCCGCCGCGCGGCCGAACACCACAAGATCGATCAACGAATTCGAACCGAGCCTGTTGGCGCCGTGCACGGAGGCGCAGCCGGCTTCGCCGACAGCCATCAATCCGGGCGACACCTGGTCTGGATTGAGCGCCGTCGGATTGAGCACCTCGCCCCAGTAATTGGTCGGCACGCCGCCCATATTGTAGTGGACCGTGGGCAGCACCGGGATCGGCTCCTTGGTCAGGTCGACACCGGCAAAGATCTTGGCCGATTCCGAAATCCCTGGCAGCCGCTCATGCAGGACGGCGGGATCGAGATGGTCGAGATGCAGGAAGATGTGGTCCTTGTTCTTGCCGACGCCGCGGCCTTCGCGGATCTCCAGCGTCATGCAGCGCGAGACGACGTCGCGCGAGGCAAGGTCCTTGGCTGACGGCGCATAGCGCTCCATGAAGCGCTCGCCCTCGGAATTGACGAGATAGCCGCCCTCGCCGCGCGCACCCTCGGTGATCAGGCAGCCGGCGCCATAGATGCCGGTCGGGTGGAATTGCACGAACTCCATGTCCTGCAGCGGAAAGCCGGCACGCGCGGCCATGCCGCCGCCGTCGCCGGTGCAGGTGTGCGCCGAGGTGGCCGAGAAATAGGCGCGGCCATAGCCGCCGGTCGCCAGCACCACCATCTTGGCCGAGAAGCGGTGGATGGTGCCGTCATCCAGGTTCCAGGCGACGACACCGGTGCAGGTGCCGTCCGGCTCCATGATCAGGTCGAGCGCGAAATACTCGATGAAGAACTGCGCATTGTTCTTCAGCGACTGGCCGTAAAGCGTATGCAGGATGGCATGCCCGGTGCGGTCGGCGGCGGCACAGGTGCGCTGCACGGGGGGACCTTCGCCATAGTTCATCATGTGGCCGCCGAACGGCCGCTGGTAGATCTTGCCCTCTTCGGTGCGCGAAAACGGCACGCCGTAATGTTCGAGCTCGTAGACCGCGGCCGGCGCCTCGCGCACCAGATATTCCATGGCGTCGACATCGCCCAGCCAGTCCGAGCCCTTGACGGTGTCGTACATGTGCCATTGCCAGGAATCGGGACCCATGTTGGACAGCGAGGCGGCAATGCCGCCTTGCGCCGCCACCGTGTGCGAGCGGGTCGGGAACACCTTGCTGATGCAGGCGGTGCGCAGCCCCTGTTCGGCCATGCCGAGCGTGGCGCGCAGGCCGGCGCCGCCGGCGCCAACGACCACCACGTCGAACTTGTGGTCGACAAAGGTATAGCCTGCCGTGTTGGCTTGTTTCGCGTCCTTGGCCAACTCAGCCTCCGAATGCCAGCTTGAGCAGGGCGAAGATCGAGGCGACGCCGACCGCTATGGTGAAAAATGTATTGAGCGCGATCAGCGCCAGCTTCATGCCTTCGCCATGCACGTAATCCTCGATGATCACCTGCATGCCGATCCGCATATGGGTGAGACCGGAGATGAGCACCAGGGCCATCACCAGCGCCACGAACGGGTTGGCAAGGGCTGCCCGCACATGCTCGTGGTCGGCGCCGTTGAGCGCGATCAGGAAACCGACGAAGAACAGGATCAGCGGGATGTTGGCGATCGCGGTCAGGCGCTGGCGCCAGAAATGCCCGGTGCCCTCGCGGGCGGAGCCAAGGCCGCGGACCCTCGCCAGCGGCGTGCGCATGTCGGTGTTTTTGCCGCTCATGATCAAGCTCCCCGCGCCATGGTGCCGGCGATCCAGATCAGCAGCGTGAGCAGGATCGAGCCGGCCAGCGTCGCCCAGGCGATCTTCGAGGCGGTATGCTTTTCCAGGCCCGCGCCGGTGTCCCAGATGAGGTGCCGTACGCCGCCCAGCATATGATGCATCAGCGCCCAGGTGTAGCCGAACAGGATGATCCGGCCGAGCCAGGTGCCGAAGGCCCAATTGGCCCAATCGAAGGTCGCCTGCGAGCTTGCCGCCGCCATCAGCCACAGGGCGACCAGCAGCGTGCCGAAATACAGCGCGCCGCCGGTGATGCGGTGAATGATCGACATCGTCATGGTGATCGGCGGCCGGTACACGGTGAGGTGCGGCGAAATCGGCCGTTCACGTCTGGCAAATTCGCGGGTGGCTGGTGATTTGCTCATGGCTCCCCCAGTTCGGCGTCTCTCTGGAGCCTCAGGTGGAAATGCGGCATTGCCGCTTCCGGTTGCGACTTCGGACAGCCGGTTTCTAATGCTCTTTTTGCACCGCGTCAAAGCCAGAAAACCGTTTCGAAAACGTAATTTAGTCTGACTAAAAGGCGGGCTTTGGCTTCAATCGATTAGGCCGGGAAGGCCTGAAGCCGGCTCGATATCGCTGCAGTGCAACATATCTGGCCCCAGAGCCCAGCGGTGGTGAGACTGGCGTCAGCGTTTGCAGGTCTGCGGCGTCGATCCCTTCTTCATCACCAGCGCCTCGCGCCCGTCGATCACGATTGCGTCATGCGTGGCCGCCTGGTAGCGGCTGCTCTGGTTGGCAGGCGACGCCGCAAACTCCTCGGTCGCGCCGTCGGACCCGACCACACGCAACGACGTGCCTAGATTTTGGATGGAAATCATACCGTTGTTGCCGCATCTATAGGTGGCCGTGCCTATGCCTGGTCGCGGCGCGGTAAGGTCGGTGATGATCTTGGTTGCAGCTGCCGGAGGCACCGCGGCTGCGACGGACTGCTGGGCCGGCGCAGGTGAGACGACGACGGTATTGGCTGTCTTCGGCGCGCTGTCTTGCGGCACACAGGCAGCGACGACACCGAGCAACGGGAAAACGGACACCCAAATCGGCCGGCGTAGCGCCATATGCTGTCCTCCCGCGCGGCAAGCGGCCACGATGCTTTGTCCAGATCAATATCGTCCCGACGCCAAGGCGGACGCCGCTGCGATGGTGCGGCCAAGCATGGCCGAATGATGGCCACCGGGTTTTCCATCCAGTCGGATATTAACGGATATTAACCATGTTTACCGAGACATCGCCGCCAAACGCGCCGGCCTCTTAACAAAGGTTAAGAAACCGTTAATTTCTGATTCGAGGAGGCTTTCCCTCAAGACACGGAGGACGCCATGCGTTCGAATTCGGGCAAATCGCGCCTTGCGGCGCTCATCGTGGCAGCCTCGGTCGCCGGCCTTGCAGCGCCAGCGCTTGCCGGCGCACGGCATCAGGATCGCGTGTACGCCGATTCCTTCGGCAACCTCGTCGTCGACAGCGCCGCCGGCTACAAGCGCATCATCGTCGGCCAAGGCAGGCTGGCCAAGCAGCTCTCCGACTACACCAGCGCCGGCCAGCCCAAGGTGATCTACGAGAACGAAGCCGACGAAATCGGCGGTTATAGCGATTGCTACCGGCCGCCGGTGCTGGTGAAGGGCCGCTCCTATATGTACGGCCTCTCCGACGGCGAGATGCCCGAACTCAGCCCCTGCCGTTAGCTTCCGTTCCGGCTGACGACCAGTTGCCGGCAGGCCCGACGGAGACGCGCACGCAATCGCGCCCGGCATTCTTCGCCTGATAGAGCGCCTGGTCGGCCCGCCGCATCAGATCGGCAAAGTCTTCGCTCGCATGGAGTTCGGCGACGCCGAAGCTCGCGGTGCAGCGGTTGTCAGCCGGCAGTCCGTCTATGGGCAGCGCGCCGAAGGCGCTGCGCGTCCCCTCGGCGAACAGCCGCGCCGCGGCAAGGTTGGTTCCCGGCAGGATGATGGCGAACTCCTCGCCGCCAATGCGGCCGGCAACGTGATGCGCGGCGGCGGCTTCACGCAGGAAGCCTGCAAAAGTCTCGATCACCCGGTCGCCGGACGCATGGCCGAAGCTGTCGTTGACGCTCTTGAAATGATCGAGATCGGCTATGACCAGCGCGACCGGCACGCCTTGCCGCAGGGCGCCAAGCACCGCCAGTTCGGCATGGCGGGTGAAGCCGCCGCGATTGAGCAGGCGCGAAAGCGTGTCCGTCTCCGACTTCGACGTCACTTCGGCAAGCACGTCGCGAACCAGGATGGCCAGCATCAGCAGCGCCAGCGCCAGCGCAAAGACAGTGCCGAGCGATTGCGACACCAGCGCGTAGTTGCTTTGCAGATAGGCTTGCGGATTGGCGCCCCAGCCGCCGAGCGCATGGGCGATGAATGGCTTGGAGGCAAACTGCAGGCCGCTCGCCGCCAGCACGGCCATCAATATGCGATCGAGACGGTCAAGCTTTTGCCTCGATGACCAGACGATGGCCAGCCCGATGAACTGCATGACCGCATAGGGAAGCTGGTAGGCCATGATGCGGATCAGCGACTGGCGGGGCAGGTCCTGTACGAAATACACAGCTATGGTGGTGGCCAACAGGAAAAACAGCATCGCCTTCCAGGGCGGCGCCACGCCGTATTTGCGGGCAAGCCCGCCATTGAACGCAATGGTGGCGGCAAGGAAGACCGCGAAGGCGGCAACGACCGGGAGCCGCGCGTCGGCAAAAGCGGGAATGGAGAATTCGATGGCCGAATAGGCCATGCCCAGCAGATAGCCAAATGCCAGCCAGCGCGCCGGCGCCCGGCCGACATCGTGGAAGGCGACCGCCATGAAGCAGGCCGCCAGCAGGCCGGCAACCGACAGATTGATCAACAGGATGAAGTTGGCGCCGCTCATGTTCTCCCGCACCCGCGCCGACAGCTAATCATCGACGGGCGAAGAAGACGTTAACGTCCTGGCCGGGCAGGATTCAGCCGGTCTTGAGCGGCTCCGGCAGGAACGCCGTTTCCGGTCGCTCATAGGACAGGCGTACACTGTCTCGGCCGTTCTTCTTGGCCTTGTAGAGCGCATCGTCGGCACGGCGCATCAGCGGCTCCAGCGCCTCGTCACCGCTGCGGGCCGCCACGCCGAAGCTTGCCGTCACCTTCGTTCCCTGGGGAAGCCCGTCGACATGGCCGGCCGAATAGACCGTGCGCACCGCTTCGGCGAACAGCCGTGCCGCGGCAAGATCGCTGAGTGGCAGCAGCACCGCGAATTCCTCGCCGCCGATACGCCCGGCAACACCGCGCGCGCCGGCCGCCGACCGAAGCTTGGCGGCGAAATCGGCAATCACGCGATCGCCCGCCCCATGCCCATGCACATCGTTGAGCGCCTTGAAATGGTCGAGGTCGGCCAGCACCAGCGCGACCGGGAACCGCGCCGAGGCGCAGTGCCGCAAGAGCAGCATGCCGCGCTCCTCGAAGCCACGCCGGTTGAGCAGGCCCGACAGAGGGTCGGTAAAGGTCTCGGTCTTCAACGCCTTCAACACGTCGAGTGCCGCGGCGGAAAACAGGCACAGCGCGATAAGCAGCGACAGCAGCGCGTGCGACAGCAGCGCCGTCGTCCAGTAGGACGAGCCATAGAACCCGTCATAGCTCGTGAAGGGCCCGTGCTCGATGACGACGACAAGGGTGCGCACGAAGAAATTGACGCCCGACAGCAGCGACAGCACGAACAGGATTTTCTCGGTCGGGCCGCTGTTGCGCACCGGGCGCAGTTCGGCGGCAACCAGAAGGCTGATACCGCCGAAAGCGAAATTCATCGCCAGGATGCGCCAGGTGAGATCCGGCGCGACGAACAGGAACCAGCAGAACGACGCCAGTCCCCCGCAGGCCAGCGCGCCGATCCCCACATAGGGCACCTTGCGGCCATAGCGGTGGACGATGGCGCCGGCCAGGCAGCAGCCGGCGATGCTGAAGCAGATGTTCGACACCAGCTTGGTCAGCGGCATGCCGATCGGCAAGGTGAAATACTGGAGCAGGAAGCCGATCGCCGAGAGACTGTAGCTGAGCGCCAGCACGGCCAGATAGGGGCGGTGGCGCTGATAGGACCATAGCACGAGGAATGCCGCGCCGAGCGCCAGCGCGATCGTCGGGTTGAGCAGCGCTATGAGCAGACCCGTGTCCAAACGACTATGACTTCCCCTCGCTTACGTCGGGGAAGAGCTTAGAGGGCAAGCCCAAACAAGCGGTTAAGCCTCGCCGCAAGCAGGAGCGCCATCTCAAAATAATGTCAGGGAACCGCCGTCTCCGGTCAGCGTTCCTTCGTTCACAATCTGGAGCGACCGATGGCCGACACAATCACACTGACCGACCACGATGCGATCCGCTCGTGGGCTGCCGGGCGCGCCGGCTTTCCCGCAATCGTCGACATCTCGCCCGAAGCGGGGACGCAGCCCATGTTGAGGCTGGTCTTCGGCCAGCACGCCTATCAGGATCAGGACCAGCCTGAACGGCCGCTCAATGCGGGGGGCTATGAACTCGTCGAATGGGACGAATGGTTCAAGCTCTTCGAGGAACAACAGCTTGCGCTTGTGGTCGCGGCCGAACAGCCCGGACGCCGCGAGGAGTTCCACGAACTCGTCCGCCGCGACGGGAAGCGTTGACCCGAGCCGGGTGCGGCTCGGGTCCGTTCAAGTCCGGACTACTTCCACTCGCGGATGTCGACGAAGTGGCCGGCGATCGCCGCCGCGGCCGCCATCGCCGGCGACACCAGATGGGTGCGGCCCTTGAAGCCTTGCCGGCCCTCGAAATTGCGGTTCGAAGTCGAGGCGCAGCGTTCATGCGGCTTCAGCCGGTCGTCGTTCATGGCCAGGCACATCGAGCAGCCCGGCTCGCGCCAATCGAAACCGGCGGCGACAAAGATCTTGTCGAGGCCTTCGGCTTCCGCCTGTTCCTTGACCAGGCCGGAGCCCGGCACGATCATCGCATCGACATGCGGGCTGACCGTCTTGCCTTCGACCACCTTGGCGACGGCGCGCAGATCCTCGATGCGGCCATTGGTGCAGGAACCGATGAAGACGCGGTCGAGCGTGATGTCGGTGATCCTGGTGCCCGGCGTCAGACCCATATAGTCGAGCGCGCGCTGCTTGGAGGTGCGCTTGTTCTCATCGGTGATGTCGTCCGGGTTCGGCACGATGCCTTGCACCGACACGACGTCCTCGGGCGAGGAGCCCCAGGAGACGATCGGCGGCAGCTTGGCCGCGTCGAGCACGATCACCTTGTCGAAATGCGCGCCCTCGTCGGACTGTAGCGTCTTCCAGTATTCGAGTGCCGCATCCCAGGCCGCGCCCTTCGGCGCGCGCGGCTTGTCCTTGACATAGGCGAAGGTCGTCTCGTCCGCGGCGATCAGGCCGGCGCGCGCGCCGCCTTCGATCGACATGTTGCAGATCGTCATGCGGCCCTCCATCGACAGCGCACGGATCGCCTCGCCGGCATATTCGATGACATAGCCGGTGCCACCGGCAGTGCCGATCTCGCCGATGATGGCCAGGATGATGTCCTTGGCGGTGACACCTTCCGGCAATTGGCCGTCGACACGCACCAGCATGTTCTTGGCCTTGCGCTGGATCAGCGTCTGCGTCGCCAGAACATGCTCGACCTCGGATGTGCCGATGCCATGCGCCAGCGCGCCGAAAGCGCCGTGCGTCGAGGTGTGGCTGTCGCCGCAGACGATGGTCATGCCGGGCAGTGTAAAGCCCTGCTCCGGACCGATGATGTGGACGATGCCCTGGCGGATATCGTTCTCGGAATAATATTCGACGCCGAAATCCTTGGCGTTCTTGGCCAGCGCCTCGACCTGGATGCGGCTTTCCTCGTTCTTGATGCCGAACTTGCGCTCGGGCGAAGTCGAGACATTGTGATCGACCACGGCCAGCGTCTTTTCCGGATGCCGGACTTTACGGCCGGTCATGCGCAGGCCTTCGAAGGCCTGCGGACTGGTCACTTCATGGACCAGGTGGCGGTCGATGTAGAGCAGGCAGGTGCCGTCTTCCTGGCGATCGACGACATGGTCGTCGAAAATCTTGTCGTAGAGGGTGCGCGGTGCGCTCATGTGCGTAAATCCGTCGATATGAGAATGGGAAAGAGCAGGTGCCGGACCTCCGGCCCGGCGAAACGACCCCGATGGGTCGGCCTAGGGTAGTCGGCTGGTCAGCGCCCCGGACACGCGCGCGGAGAAGCGCGACGGCAGGCGTTTTCTGTCCTGCAGCACGAACCCCTTGTAGGCCGGATCGCCAAAAAGCTCTTCCATGGCGTGGCTCATATCAATGTTTTGGGTTTTCGGCAATTGGAAGCTGCCTTCGCAGAACTCGGGTTCCTCGTCCTCACTTCCACACCTTCAGGGGGAGAGGAAGGGAGCCGACCTTACTTAAGCTAGCGCCTTCCTCTACCCCGTCGATCGGGGGAGAGGAAGGAAGCCAAGATCGGAGAACGCGCCGCTCAGATCACTTCAAACACAAACGTCTTCACCAGCGCATCCGGCTCGGCGATCGCATAGCAGCGGAACCACGGGCTTTCCTCGACCGGCCGCCATTTCCCAGTCTGCTCCAACTCATCGAACACCGCCTGGAAGCCGCCGCTCTCGAACACCCGGTCGCGCACGGTGAAGATCGCATGGCCGCCCTTGCGGGTGATGCGCACCAGTTCGTGCAGGCCTGTCGCCGGCGCATGGCTGATGGTGAACACGCCTGTCGAGAAGAAGGCGCGGAAAAACCCGTCCGGCCACGGCAGCGGACCGCCCAGCATTGCCTGCTTCAGTTCGCTGTAGGCATTGCGGCTGCCGGCGATCTTCAGCATATCGTCCGAGAGGTCGAGCCCCGCAATGTCGCGGTAGCCGAGCGCATTCAGCGACGGTCCCGACAGGCCGGTGCCGCAGCCGGCATCGAGCAAGGGGCCATCGCCCGCCGGCACATGGCGCGCCACCCAGGCGGTGATCAGGAAAGGCAGGAGGTAGCCGAGCGAGGCGGTCTCGCTGTCATAGGTCGCGGCCCATGCGGCATAGGCCTCTTCAAGCGCTTCCGGCGTGTCGGCCGTATAGACGGAATCCAGCGCCGCATTGGCTTTGTCGACGATCATGGGGACCTCCTCAACGGGAATGCTCGGGGATCGTAGCGCTGCCTTGGCCGAAAGACTATTCCTCGTGCTGGCGGCGCAGCCGCCGTTCCAGCGCCCTGAGCGCCAGCGACAGGCCGACGGTCAGGATGAGGTAGATGTAGGCTGTTATCGAATAGGTCTCGAAGAAGCGAAAGGAGCCGGCGGCGTAGACCTTGCCCATCTGCGTGATGTCGGCAACGCCGAGCACCGAGACCAGCGAGGAATCCTTGACCAGGGCGACGAAATCATTGCCGAGGGGCGGCAGGATGGTGCGGATCGCCTGTGGAAACACGATCAGCCGGAAGCGCTGCGCGCGGGTCAGCCCGAGCGCCTTCGCCGCTTCGATCTGGCCCTTCTCCACCGCCTGGATGCCGGCCCGGAAAACCTCCGAGATGAAAGCCGAATAGCCGATGGTCAGCGCCATGATGGCGCGCCACAACAGCGACACGTCGCGCACCAAAAGCTCGCCGAACAGGCCGGCGCTTTGCAGCGGCGCGGTCAGCGCGTTCCAGGCCGCGACGAAGGCCGGCGCGCCGGCAAAGGCGATCCAGAACAACAGCACCAGGATCGGCACGCCGCGGATGATCTCGACATAGAAGCGCGCGATCTGGCGCAGCCAGCGCGAACCCGACATTCCCATCAGCGCAATGCCGAGACCGATGGCCGACGCCAGCACGAAGGCGACCACGGTGACGAAGATGGTGACGCCGATGCCCTTGGCGACCGTGGCGAACACCTGGGCATAGAGATTGCTGGTGGCGACGAAGACGGCCACCGCGATCGCGAGAGTTACGGCCACGACAAGCCACCAGGGGAAGTCGGCTTTGGAGGAAGAGGCGGGAGGCATCAAAAGGATTGCGCCAAGGCACCCCCCTTTGGCCTGCCGGCAATCTCCCCCTCAAGGGGGGAGATTGGCAGCTTCGTCGACGGCACTCTTTTTACAACTTTGGTGATTGGCGAAAGCGGAAAAAACGGCCAATCTCCCCCCTTGAGGGGGAGATGCCCGGCAGGGCAGAGGGGGGCGTTCAAGCGCGAAGTCAGTGCGAAATCACTGCCCCATCTTGTAATCAAGAAACCACTTCTTGTTCAGCGCATCGAACGTCCCGTCCGCCTTCAACGCCGCAATCGCCGCATTGACCGGCTTCACCAGGTCGGAACCCTTCGGGAAGATGAAGCCGAAATCCTCGGTGCCGAGCGGCCCGCCGATCAGCTTCAGTTTGCCCTCGGAGGCGTCGACATAGCCCTTGCCGGCGGTGCCGTCGGTCAAGACGACGTCAACGTCGCCGGATTTCAGAGCCTGCACCGTGGCGCCGAAGGTCTCGAACAGCTTGATGCGCGGGTTCTGCTCATTGCCGTCGAGCACGCTGTAGACGGCGGTGTAGAAGGGCGTGGTACCGGCCTGCGCGCCGATCAGCCCATCCTTGAAGGCGCCGAAGGTCTTGGCGTCGGTGAAACGGCTTTCATCGCCGCGCACCAGCATGAACTGTTCCGAGCGCATATAGGGGTCGGAGAAATCGACCTTCTCCTTGCGGTCGTCCTTGATGGTGATGCCGGTCATGCCGATGTTGTACTGGTTGTCGGAAACCGCCTGGATCATCGCGTCCCAGGATGTGTTCTGGTACTCGACGGCGAAATTCAGCCGCTTGGCGATCTCGTTCATCGCATCATATTCCCAGCCGATCTGCTTGCCGGTCTTGGCATCGATGAACTGCAGCGGCGGATAGGCGTTTTCGGTCACAACCACCACCTTTTTGCCGCCGAGGTCGGGCAGCGCCTGCGCAAAGGCGGCAACGGGTACCAGGACGAGGGCAAGCAGGCCTGCCAGCAGCAGTTTCGATTTGGTCATGACACACTCCCCGGAAATTGACGGACCCGGGCACGGCCGGGCTTGCAGGAAAATCCGGCGCCGACTTTAGCTTTCCGCAAGCGTCATGCAAGACGGTCCGCTGCGTCAGCGCGCGCTAAAAAGGGATTCCGATGCCTTCATTTCCGGGATTCAGGAATGAACGGTGTCGCGGCAGCGATCAGCTCCGCTTCACGATGCCGGCATCCGCCTTGCGCAAGCCGGAGACGAACCGCGTCAGCGTGCGGTGCAGGGATTTCAACTCGTCGGCATCCAGCGGCAGGTTGCAAAGCATCGCCGCCGGCACGCTTTTGGCCTGCTCACGCAACGCTTGTCCCTTCGCTGTCGGCTCGACCAGAACCCGGCGCTCGTCGGCGGGGTCGCGCCGGCGTGTGACCAGGCCACCGGCCTCCAGCCGCTTGAGCAGCGGCGTCAGCGTCGCCGAATCCAGCCCGAGCGCTTCGCCAAGCTCGCCGACCGTGCTTGGAGCCCGTTCCCAGAGCGCCAACATGGCCAGATATTGCGGATAGGTCAGGCCGAGCGGATCGAGCAGCGGGCGGTAGAGCTTCGTCATCAGCCCGCTTGCCGAATAGAGCGCGAAGCAGAGCTGTTGGTCGAGCCGCGGAACGTGAAACGTCCCGGTGGCCTCCGCCGGGACGTCCCTGGTGCTCTTTGTCGTCTTTTCCGTCATGCCGCCTTTACCGAAAGCGCTACGTCGACATTGCCCCTGATGGCGTTGGAATAGGGGCAGATCTTGTGCGCCTCCGATACAAGCGCTTCCGCCGCCGCCTGATCAAGGCCTTTCGTTTCCGCCGCGAGCGCGACGCCGAGCTTAAAGCCTTCGCCATCGGGAAGCAGGCTGACGGTGGAGGTTACCCCGGCATCCGTCAGCGACAGCTTCTGTTTGCGCGCGACAAAGCGGATGGCGCTTTCGAAGCAGGCGGCATAGCCGATAGCGAACAGTTGCTCGGGATTGGTGGCGCCCCCCGGCCCGCCGAGTTCCTTGGGCATTGCCAGATCGACCTTGAGCAGACCGTCGCTGGTCTCGCCATGGCCGGCGCGGCCGCCGGTGACGTGAGCCTGTGTGGTGTAGAGTGCCATATCAAATCTCCAATTATTTGTGCACGATTATTTAGTGCACAAGGTAATGCGCCGTCAACAGCCGGATCCTGTGTCTGGCGCTGAAAGCGTTCACAGTCTGGTGAAACGAAAAAAGGCGGCCGAAGCCGCCTTTTTGAATGAGTTCCGAAAATCTTATTCGGCAGGGGTCGCTTCTGCGGCGGCCTTGGCTGCTGCTTCGGCCTCGGCGGCGGCCTTCTTCTCGGCGGCGTCCTGGGCGGCCTTCTCGACGGCCAGGGCCTCGGCTGCTGCCACCTTCTCGGCCTCGATGCGGGCCTTCTCGGCGTTCAGCGCATCGCGCTCCTCATCGTTCAGCTTGCGGGCGCGCACGCCGGTGTTTTCAGAAATACGGGCCGATTTGCCGCGACGATCGCGCAGGTAGTAGAGCTTGGCGCGACGCACCTTGCCGCGGCGAACGATCTCGACGCCTTCAACCATCGGCGAGTAGACCGGGAACACGCGCTCGACACCTTCGCCGTAGGAAATCTTGCGAACCGTGAAGTTCTCCTGGAAGCCGGCGCCGGCGCGGGCGATGACGACGCCCTCATAGGCCTGGACGCGGGTGCGGGTGCCTTCGGTCACGCGGACCTGGACGCGCACGGTGTCGCCAGGCTGGAATTCGGGAAGCTTGCGCTTGGCTTCGATCTTGGCGGCCTGTTCGGCCTCGAGCTGACGGAGAATATCCATCTCAAAAGTCCACTTCTTGTTCTTCCGACAGTCAGAGCGTCCGACACTCGCCTTGCAGTTCCATTGACCGCTTGGCTATGCCTTTTGTCTCCAAGACATTTGTCTTTGAAACATCAGGCAGGGGCGACTACACCGTCATTGTTGACGGGTCCGGCAGATTCTTTCTGGCCGGTACGGGCGGGCACATACAGCTATTTCGCCGCTTTGTCACGCCTTGGGCGCGCATTTTCTGCTCGCATGGCACCATCGTAATCCTGCCGTGCCGGGTTGCGCCGGTCGTTCAGGCTTTCTAAAGCCTGAAATAACACAGCTTTGAGCGGCCGCAATTCATGTCTGTCTTCGATGCCATCCTGCTGTTTCTAGCGGGCTTTCTGTCAGGCGCCGCCAATGCGGTCGCCGGTGGCGGCACCTTCATCACCTTCGGCGCCATGACGTTGGTCGGCCTGCCGCCGATTGTTGCCAACGCCACCTCCTCGGTGACGCAATTTCCAGGCTACATCACTTCGACCCTCGCCTACTCGGCCGATATCAGGCATTTCTGGCGCAGCGCGCTGCGGCTGTGCCTGATATCGGCCGTCGGCGCACTGGCCGGCGCGCTGATCCTTTTGGCGCTCGACAATCCGTCGTTTCGCGCTCTGGTGCCGTGGCTGCTGCTAGCCGCGACGGCCCTGTTCGCCGCCGGCCCCTGGCTGAAACCAGTGCCGAAGCCCGGCCATGAAGCGGCGGTGGGCTCGCTCGCCGGCTCGCTCGCGCAGTTTCTCACCGCCATCTATGGCGGCTTCTTCGGCGCCGGCATGGGCGTGATGATGCTGGCGACGCTCGGCCTGACGCAAGCCGGCGACTATCACCGGCTGAACGCGTTGAAGAACATGCTGGCCATGGTCATCGCCGCTGTCGCGATCGTCGTCTTCGTCTCGGGCGGCGTCGTCGCCTGGCCGCAGGCGATCATCATGATCCCGGGCGGCGCGCTCGGCGGCTATGCCGGCGTCTGGATCGCCAAGCGGGTGCCGCAAAACGCGGTGCGCGGCTTCGTCGTCGCCGTCGGCCTGTTTTTGGCCTTCTATTATTTTGCCAAGGGCTGAGCAGCGGCAAGCAGGTCCGGACGCCTCTCGGCTGTCAGTCTTTCTGACTCCGCCCGCCGCCAGGCGGCGATCTTCTTGTGATTGCCGGAAATCAGGACCTCGGGAATGTCACGGCCTTCGAACTCCTGCGGCCGCGTATAGTGCGGATGTTCGAGCAGGCCGTTTTCAAAACTCTCTTCCTCGCCCGACATCGCGTTGCCCATGACCCCGGGCAGCAGCCGCACCACCGCGTCGAGCAGCACAAGGGCGGCCGGCTCACCACCCGAGAGAATGAAATCGCCGATCGAGACTTCCTCCAATCCCCGCGCGTCGATCACCCGCTGGTCGACGCCTTCGAAGCGGCCGCACAGGATGACGGCGCCCGGCCCAGCGGCCAGCTCGCGCACACGCGCCTGGGTCAGCGGCTTGCCGCGCGGGCTCATCAGCAGCCGGGGCCGCGCATCGCCTTCCGGCGAAGCATGGTCGATGGCTTTCGCCAGCACGTCGGCGCGCATCACCATGCCGGCGCCGCCGCCGGCGGGCGTGTCGTCGACGGTGCGGTGGCGGTCGGTGGCGAAGTCGCGGATCTGGATCGTCTCCAGCGACCACGTCCCGGCCTCGAGCGCCCGGCCGGCCAACGACAGGCCGAGCGCGCCGGGAAACATCTCGGGGTAAAGCGTCAGCACCGAAGCGGAAAAACTCACCGGTTGCCCCCGGCATCGCTCGGTCCGCGCGGCCTGCCCTTCGGATCGAAGTCTTCCTCACGCGGACCACCGCCATCCTCGTCATCGACCAGCCCGGCTGCCGCCGGATCGACACGAACAAAACCCTCGGCGATCGACACTTGCGGTACGGCAGCCTGTGTGAACGGGATCAGCACGCCCTTGCGCCCGCCCAGCGTCACGTCGAGAATGTCGCCGCCGCCGAAATTGTGCACCGCGACCACCTTGCCAAGCACGGCACCCGTGTCGTCGCGGACTTCGAGGCCGACGAGGTCGGCATGGTAGAATTCGTCTTCCTCGCCATCGTCCGGCAGCATCGAACGGTCGACGAACAGCTCCGTGCCGGCCAGCGCCTCGGCCGCATTGCGGTCGGCAATGCCCTTGAAACGGACCACGACGACGGTGTTGGCGGGCCTGATGTCGACGATCTGGAAGGCGCGCCCGTCCCTGGCGTAGAGCGGCCCGTAATCGGCCAGCGCCAGCGGCTCGCCGGTGAAGGTCTTCACCCGCAATTCGCCCTTGATGCCATGGGCGGCGCCGATCACGGCCATCTGGACAGGGTTCTGGAGCTTGCTCATGGCGAAATATCCTTTGGCCTGCTCTAGCCCCACGCGGCTGTCATTTCAATGACGGGCTATTCACCGCTTCCTAACCCGAATATCGGAAAATGCCGCCATGCAGGAATTCCTCATCCCGGCCAAACCCGATCTCCAGGCGGCACGCGAAAGCTGGCTGAAGATGCTGGCGCGAGAACGTCGGCTGTCGCCCGAGACGGTGGAAGCCTATGAGCGCGACACGCGTCAGTTCCTGCATTTCCTCACCGGCCATTGCGGCGGCTCGCCCGGCATTTCGGACATCGCCGATCTGCGCCCGGCGGATTTGCGCGGCTTCCTTGCCGCCCGCCGCAATGGCGGCGCCGGCGCCCGCACGCTGGGCCGGGGTCTCGCCGGCATCCGCTCGCTGCTGCGTTTCCTCGAGCGGCGCGGCCTCGCCAATGCGGCCGGTGCGGCGGCACTGCGCGCGCCGCGCCAGCCCAAATCGCTGCCCAAGCCGCTGACGGCGAGCGATGCCAAGCATATCGTTTCCATCGAAGGCCAACTGGCGGAGGAACCCTGGATCGCAGCCCGCAACGCCGCCGTGCTGACGCTGCTCTACGGCTCTGGCCTGCGCATTTCCGAGGCGCTCGGCCTGGCCGGCGCCGATCTGGCGTCGGCGGCCGACACGGTGCTGCGCGTTGCCGGCAAGGGCGGCAAGACGCGCCTGGTGCCGGTGCTGCCGGTGGCGCTCAGGGCGATCGCCGAATATCGCCGGCTCTGCCCCTACCATCTCGACCCCAAGGGCCTGTTGTTTCGCGGCGCCCGCGGCGGCCCGCTCAACCCGGCCATCGTCCAGCGCGACATGGCCAAGCTGCGCTCGGCGCTCAACCTGCCCGATACCGCGACGCCGCATGCACTGCGCCATTCCTTCGCCACGCATCTGCTCGGCCGCGGCGGTGATTTGCGCACCATCCAGGAACTGCTCGGCCACGCCAGCCTGTCGACGACGCAAATCTACACCGGCGTCGACACCGCGAGGCTGCTCGAGATTTATGAGCAGGCGCATCCCAGGGCGTGAACGCCAGTAACGTTCACCATTTGGCCGAAAGCCTCCTCAACGTCGTCATCCCTGGGCGAAGCAGGAGCGAAGCTCCGTCGCGGAAACCCTGGGATGACGAAGAAATGGGCGTTTCCGCTAATCGTTGAAGCATGAGCCCCATCGACGTCAGTTGAGCGCGATAGCCAGTCCAAGACAATTTCTCAGCACAGGTTAACCGTTTTGCCGCTTTTCAGTCCTAGAAGAGGCTCATGAAACGCGTCATAGCCGTCGCCGACCGTGCTGCTTCCGTCTCGCTGAAGCTGCTCGTCGCGCTCAATGTTCTGTTCTTCCTGTCGTTCCTCGCCGTGCTGCTGTTCGCGGCCGGCAAGGCGCATGCCGAAGTCCCGACCTGCACCGGTGCCGACATGCTGTCGGCCCTGCAGAAGAACGATCCGGCGAGCTACCGCAAGATCGAAGCGGAAGCCGCCGCGACGCCGAACGGCAAGGGCCTGTTATGGAAGCTGGAAAAGCCCGGCGAGAAGCCGTCCTTCCTGTTCGGCACCATGCATATGACCGACCCGCGCGTCACCACGCTGCCTCCCGAAGCGCAGAAAGCCTATGACGCCGCCGGCACCATCATCATCGAAACCACGGACGTGCTCGACAAGCAGAAGATGATGGTCGCGATGCTCAAAGAGCCGGACCTGATGATGTTCACTGATTCGACGACGCTGGCGTCGCTGCTGTCGCCCGACGATGCGGCGGCCATGAACGCCGCGCTCGACGCACGCGGCATTCCTCCGGCAACGGTTGCCAAGATGAAGCCGTGGATGCTCTCGGCCATGATGGCACTGCCGGCCTGCGAGCTGGCCCGCCAGTCAGGCGGCGCCCCGGTGCTCGATGTCAGACTGGCGCAAGGTGCGAAGGCTTCCGGCAAGCCGGTGGAAGGATTGGAGACGGCTGAAGGCCAACTGCGCGCCATGGCCTCGCTGCCGCTGGCGTTTCACATGAAGGGCCTCGTCGACACGCTGAAGCTCGGCGACAAGGTCAACGACATCAACGAAACCATGATCGTGCTCTACCAGCGTGGCGACACCGGCATGTTCTGGCCGCTGTTTCGTGCGGCCATGCCAGACCAACAGGACGACCCCGCGGGCTATGCGGCGTTCGAGGAAACCATGATCACCAGCCGCAACAAGGTGATGGTCGAGCATGCCGAACCGATCCTTGCCAAAGGCAATGTCTTCATGGCGGTCGGCGCCCTCCACCTCCCCGGCCCCGAAGGCCTGGTCGAGGATTTCCGCAAGGCCGGTTACACCGTCACGCCTGTCGGACTTTAGTGACTTCAGCTTACTTCGCCAGGATCTGGGCCAGCATCGCCGGAACGACCATCCGGTGAAACGGCATGATGATCGCGAGATAGGCGCGCCCGAGCCAATTGTGCGTCTCGACGATCGTCGTCGCGGCCACCTCTTGCCGGCCGCTGCCAAGATCCCTGACTTCGACCAGAACACGGAAATCGAGATGCCGGTCGTCGAGGCCAAGCACAACCTTGCCGGGAAACTGGCTGATGAGCGGAAATATCCCGATCCGGCCCGACGGCAACACCGCAGTTTCCAGGCCCGTCTTCAGCCGGAACGGCCTGACGGCAAGATTGCGCAGCGCCATGAGCCTGCCGACCCAGGGCGGCGTTCGCCCCAGAGCGCGTTCGGCCGCGCCGAATGCGGTTAAGGAAAGGCCTTCAGTGACCAGCACATAGCGGTCTGCGAACTGGGCTCTGGCGAGAGCATCGCAGTGATTCGGGACAAGCTGAGCTGACGGATTCGTCACGGCAAAACCCTCTGATTCGACCTTAACAGACGCAAACTTGGCGCGCTGCGTGGCGAAACGACGCCACTCCGGCTGCGGAAGGGCAGGATTGTCCTTGTTTTTGGCGTTTTCCAACCCTAGCGTGAAACCAGTTCAATGATTGCGCGTTGTATGGTGTTGATTGATATTTTTCATCCACGGAGGACACTTTTATGGCGAACACACCGAATCCAAACGACCCGTTCAATTCGTCCACCAACGCACCAAGGCCAAGTGGCGGCGGCGGTGGTAGCGGTTGGCTGATTGCACTGGTCGTCGTTATTCTGGCGGTTGTCGCGTATTATGTTTTCGGAAGAAGTGGTGAGCACCCGGCACCCGCCGAGCCGCCGGCGGCCAGCACACCGGCCCCAGCGCCTGCACCGGCGGAACCGATGAAGCCGGCTGAACCTGCGCCCGCGCCTGCTCCGGCACCTGCAGAACCGGCGCCTGCCCCGGCACCCGCGCCCGCACCGGCTCCTGCGCCGGCACCAGCCCCTGCGCCGGCACCTGCACCGGCCCAGTGATTGGCTCGATATCAGTTACGAACGGCCCGCTGAAAAGCGGGCCGTTTTGTTTTGTAGGGGCCGCCAGAAAGGCCTTTCCAGAAACTCGCTCCGGTGAGTCAGCTGGTGTGGTTTTCGAGAACCGGAGCGCAGCGGACATTTGGGTCCGTGAGCAGCGCATGACCCCGAAGATCAGTCCGATTTTCGGAGAGGATCATGCGCCAATCAAAAAGGGTCACAGCATCCTTTGAGCGTCCAGGAGGGACGCGCGGCGCTGTGAAAGCGGAGAAAACCTCGCCAGATGGCCGACGGAGTAGAGTTTATGAAAGGGCTTTAGATGTGGATCGGCTTGAAGAACGTCGCCAGCGCCGCCTCCTTGATCGCCTCCGACATCGTCGGATGCGCATGGCAGGTGCGGGCGAGATCCTCCGACGAACCGCCGAACTCCATCAGCACCGCCGCCTCGTGGATCATCTCGCCGGCGCCGAAGCCGACGATATGGACGCCGAGCACGCGGTCGCTTTGCTTGTCGGCGAGGATCTTCACAAAACCGTCCGTGTGCAGCATGGCGCGCGCCCGGCCATTGGCGCTGAACGGGAATTTTCCGACCTTGTAGTCGATGCCGGCCTTCTTCAACTCTTCCTCGGTCTTGCCGACCGAGGCGATTTCCGGGCTGGTGTAGACGACGCTCGGAATGACGTCATAGTTCACGTGGCCGGCCTGGCCGGCAATGGTTTCCGCTACCGCCACGCCCTCGTCCTCGGCCTTGTGCGCCAGCATCGGCCCGGCGATGACATCGCCGATGGCATAGATGCCCGGGACATTGGTCTTGAGATGGCCATCGGTCTTGACCCGGCCGCGCTCGTCGACCTCGACGCCGGCTTCCCCGAGCCCGAGACTGTCGGCATAGGCGCGGCGGCCGGTGGCGATCAGCACGGCATCGGCCTCGATGGTCTCGGCGGCGCCGCCCTTGACCGGCTCGAAGGTGACGGTCGCACCCTTCTTGGCCTTGGCGACGCCGGTGACCTTGGCGCTGAGCTTGAACTCGAAGCCCTGTTTGCCCAGCAACCGCTGGAATTGCTTGGAGACCTCGCCGTCCATGCCGCCCAGGATGGTGTCGAGGAATTCGACCACGGTGACCTTGGCGCCGAGCCGCGCCCACACCGAGCCGAGCTCGAGCCCGATGACACCGCCGCCGACCACCACCAGATGGCCGGGAACCTTATCCAGCGACAGCGCGCCGGTCGACGACACGATCATCTTCTCGTCGATGTCGACCTTGACGCCGGGAATGCCGGCGACATCCGAGCCGGTGGCGATGACGATGTTCTTCGTCTCGATCTCCTCGACCTTGCCGTCCTCGGAGGTGACCGACACTTTACCGGCGGCGAGCACCTTGCCGGTGCCGCGGAAACTATCGATCTTGTTCTTCTTGAACAGGAAGGCGACGCCGTTGACGTTCGACGACACCGTCGCATCCTTGTGCGCCATCATCTTCTTCAGGTTCAATTTCGGCGCCGATATCTCGACGCCGAGCGTGTCGAAGGAGTGGCCGGCCTCGGCGAACATCTCGGAGGCATGGAGCAGCGCCTTGGACGGGATGCAGCCGATGTTCAGGCAAGTGCCGCCGAAGGTCGCGTTCTTCTCGACCACCGCAACCCTGAGCCCGAGCTGCGCCGCCTTGATGGCGCAGACATAGCCGCCGGGTCCCGATCCGATGATAACGACGTCATAAGCCATGATACTGTCCTTCTGTTTTGAGCATGATGCCGAAAAGTGTGACGCGGTTTTCGGATAACATCATGCTCGATCTGCTTGAGAGCGCTCAGCGGCCGCCGCTTACATTCAGGATCGCGCCCGTCGTATAGGACGCGGCGTCGGAGAGAAGATAGAGAACCGCGCCCGCGACTTCATCCACTGTACCGGCTCTTTTCATCGGCAGCAGATCGCGGAACCGCTCCACCCGGTCCGGCTGCCCGCCGGAGGCGTGGATGTCCGTGTCGATGATGCCCGGCCGCACCGCATTGACGCGGATGCCTTCTAGCGCCACCTCACGGGCGAGCCCGACGGTGAAGGTGTCGATGGCGCCCTTGGAGGCGGCATAATCGACATATTCGCCCGGCGAGCCCAATGTCGCCGCGGCCGACGAGATGTTGACGATGGATCCGCCCGACCCGCCATGACGGGTCGACATGCGCTTCACCGCCTCGCGGGCGCAGAGGAACGAGCCGACGACATTGATGCGCATCATGCGCTCCAGCCGCGAAACATCCATCTCGTCGACGCGCGCCTTGACGTCGACGATGCCGGCATTGTTGACGAAGGCATCGAGCCGTCCATAGGCGCGGTCGACGGCCTCGAACATGGCCACGATATCGGACTCCTTGCCGACATCGCCCTTGACCGCGAAAGCCTCTCCGCCGGCGGCCTCGATCTCGGCGACCAGCGCCTTGGCGGCCTCCTGGTTCGAAGCGTAGTTGACCGCGACCCGGTAGCCGGCCTTCGATCCGAGCCGGCAGATCGCGGCGCCGATGCCGCGGCTGCCGCCGGTGACCAGCAGCACCTTTTGCGTCCCGCTCATTCCTGGCATCCCTTCAAGGCAAACACATCCCACGGCACTTTCGAAAATCCGCTGCCGCCATAGGCGCTGGATTGGCGCAACGCCGGCCCGAGGTCCGGCAGGATCAGCGTCTTCGGCGCTTCGACGCCTTCAGCCGGCAGCAGTCCGATGTTGCCCTTTTCATCCGCCGTGTAGATGACGCCGTGCCAGGGCGTGCAGGCGGCAAGCTCCTCGCCGGTGACGTCGCCCTCGGGGCATTTGTGCATCAGCGCGCCGTTCGGCCGCGATACGCCTTCATTCCACATGACGATGCCGTTGAGCACCACATCATTGTCGAGAATCATGCGGAAGGTGTTGGTGACGGTCGCCGAGGTGCCGGTCGGCGTGAAGTCGATCTCGCTGCCGCTCTGGGCGTCGCCATAGACAGCGAGTTCTATCGGGCAGGCGGCATGGGCGCCGGCAGCGGCCAGCACCATGCCGGCCGCGATCGATGCGATCGAAAGCACCTTGGAAAGGCTAAGGGAACGGGTCGTCATTCTGCCGCGCAGATCCCTTCCTCCGGCACACATTCCAACAGCCGGATCAGCACCAGACCTCAGAGATCAAGCACCAGCCGTTCCGGATCCTCCAGGCTTTCCTTGACGCGCACCAGGAACGTCACCGCTTCCTTGCCGTCGACGATGCGATGATCGTAGCTGAGCGCCAGGTACATCATCGGCCGGATGACGATCTGGCCGCCGACCACGACAGGCCGGTCCTGGATCTTGTGCATGCCGAGAATGCCCGACTGCGGCGCGTTGAGGATCGGGGTCGACATCAGCGACCCGTAAACGCCGCCGTTCGAAATCGTAAACGTGCCGCCCTGCATGTCGGCGACCGACAGCTTTCCGTCACGCGCGGCGATACCCAGCCGGCCGATGTCCTTCTCGATCTCGGCGATCGACATCTGGTCGGCATCGCGCACCACCGGCACGACGAGGCCCTTTTCAGTGCCGACGGCGACGCCGATATGGGCATAGTTCTTGAAGATGATATCGGTGCCGTCGATCTCGGCATTGACCGAGGGGATTTCCTTCAACGCGTGCGTGACGGCCTTGGTGAAGAAGCCCATGAAGCCGAGCTTCACGCCGTGCTTCTTCTCGAACACATCCTTGTATTTGGTGCGCAGCGCCATCACCGCTGACATGTCGACCTCGTTGAAGGTGGTCAGCATGGCTGCGGTCGACTGCGCTTCCTTGAGGCGGCGCGCGATGGTCTGGCGCAATTTGGTCATGCGCACGCGCTCCTCGCGCGATGCATCGTCGCCCGAGGACGGCGCCCGCACGGCAACCGGTGCCGGTGCTGCTTTCGGCGTCTCGGCCGGCTGCGACGGCGCGCCCTTGGAGATGGCGTCGAGCACGTCACCTTTCAGCACCTGGCCGCGCTTTCCCGAACCGGAGATCTGGTCGACCGAGAGATTGCTTTCGGCGATCAGTTTCGCCGCGGCCGGTGCCGGTGGCATGGTGCGCGGCTCGACCGGGCCGGCATCGCCGGCGATCTTGGCGGTCTCGGCCGCGGCCTGCTTGCCGGTCGATGCCGCATCCGGCGACGAGGCCTGCGACACCGCTTGCGGCTTCGTGGCGGGAGCCGCGCCGCCTGCCGAAATCGACCCCAGCAGCGCGCCGACACCGACCGTCTCGCCTTCCTTGACGGTGATCTCACCCAGCGTGCCGGCGGCGGCGGCAGGCACCTCCACCGTCACCTTGTCGGTCTCGAGCTCGACCAGCGGTTCATCGGCGGCGATTGTATCGCCAACCTTCTTGAACCATTTGCCGACGGTCGCTTCAGTGACGGATTCGCCGAGAGTGGGAACGCGGATTTCGGTAGCCATTGTGCCTGTCCGTTTTCTTTCGGTTCTGTTGTTCGCCCAGATCTTCTCTATTCACCAAGCGCGTCTTCGAGCAAGGCGGCGAGCTGGGCGAGATGCTTCGACATCAGTCCGGTCGCCGGCGAGGCGGCGGCCGGACGGCCGGTGTAGCGCACCCGCTGATGCTTGGCGTCGATATGCGCCAGCACCCATTCCAGATACGGGTCGATGAACGACCAGGCGCCCATGTTCTTGGGCTCCTCCTGGCACCACACCATCTCGGCATTGCGGAACCGCGACAGTTCGGTGATCAGCGCCTTGGCCGGGAACGGGTAAAGCTGTTCGACGCGCAGCAGATAGATGTCGTTGATGCCGCGCTTCTCGCGCTCCTCATAGAGGTCGTAATAGACCTTGCCCGAACACAGCACGACGCGGCGGATCTTGGAATCCTTGACCAGCTTGATCGCTTGTCCGGAAAGCAGCTGCGCATCGTCCCACAGCAACCGGTGGAACGAGCTTTCGCCCGAAATTTCCGGCAGCGTCGACACCGCCCGCTTGTGGCGCAGCAGCGACTTCGGCGTCATCAGAATCAGCGGCTTGCGGAAGTCGCGCTTCAGCTGCCGGCGCAATATGTGGAAGTAGTTGGCCGGCGTGGTGCAGTTGGCGACTTGCATGTTGTCTTCGGCGCAAAGCTGCAGGAAGCGTTCGAGCCGGGCCGAGGAATGTTCCGGACCCTGGCCTTCATAGCCATGCGGCAACAGGCAGACGAGGCCCGACATTCTGAGCCACTTGCGTTCGCCTGACGAGATGAACTGGTCGAACACCACCTGGGCGCCGTTGGCGAAGTCGCCGAACTGCGCTTCCCACAAGGTCAGCGCCTTGGGCTCGGCCAGGCTATAGCCGTATTCGAAGCCCAGAACCGCCTCTTCCGACAGCATCGAGTTGATGACTTCATAGCCGGCCTGAGCCGCCGACAGATTGTTGAGCGGGATGTAGCGGGTCTCGTCGCGCTGGTCGTAGAGCACGGAATGGCGCTGCGAGAAGGTGCCGCGTTCGGAATCCTGCCCCGACAGGCGGATCGGATTGCCGTCGAGCAGGATGGCGCCGAAGGCCAGCGCCTCGGCCGTCGACCAGTCGATGCCTTCGCCGGACTCGATCGCCTGGCGGCGGTTTTCGAGGAAGCGGATGATCGTCTTGTGCGCCTCGAAGTCCTTCGGCACCTCGGTCAGCTTCCTGCCGATTTCCTTCAGCGTCTTGACCGGCACGGCGGTCTTGCCGCGCCGCTGTTCGTCCTGGTTGTCGGCGGTGCGCAGGCCCGACCAGGCGCCGTCGAGCCAGTCAGCCTTGTTGGGCTTGTAGTGCTGGCCGACTTCCCATTCGGATTCCAGATGCGCCCGCCAGTCGGCTTTCAACTGGTCGAGCTCGGCCTGGGTGAGGTGACCCTCGGCGATCAGCCGGTCGCCATAGATCTGCACAGTCGTCTTGTGGTTGCGGATGTTGCGGTACATGATCGGCTGGGTGAAGGCCGGTTCGTCGCCCTCATTGTGGCCGAAGCGGCGATAGCAGAACATATCGACCACAACAGGCTTGAAAAACTTCATGCGAAACTCGATCGCCACCTTGGTGGCGTGCACCACGGCTTCCGGGTCGTCGCCATTGACGTGGAAGATCGGTGCTTCGATCATCTTGGCGACGTCGGACGGATAGGGCGAGGAGCGCGAAAAGCGCGGGTTGGTGGTGAAACCAATCTGGTTGTTGATGATGAAATGCAGCGTGCCGGCGACGCGGTGGCCGCGCAGGCCGGACAGGCCGAGGATCTCGGCGATCACGCCCTGACCGGCGAAGGCGGCATCGCCATGCAGCAAGAGCGGCAGCACCTTGGCGCGCTCTTCCAGCGGCACGATTTCCTCGCGGCTGCGGCCGAACAGATAATCCTGCTTGGCGCGCGCCTTGCCCATCACCACCGGATCGACGATTTCCAGATGCGAGGGGTTGGCGGTCAAGGACAGATGCACCTTGTTGCCGTCGAATTCGCGGTCCGACGAGGCGCCTAGATGGTACTTGACGTCGCCCGAGCCTTCGACCTCATCGGGTGCCGCAGAGCCGCCCTTGAACTCATGGAAGATGGCGCGGTGGGGCTTGGCCATTACCTGGGAGAGCACGTTCAGCCGGCCGCGATGCGCCATGCCGAGCACGATTTCCTTCATGCCGAGCTGGCCGCCGCGCTTGACGATCTGCTCCAGCGCCGGGATCAGCGCCTCACTGCCATCGAGGCCGAAGCGCTTGGTGCCCTTGTACTTGACGTCGATGAACTGCTCGAAGCCTTCAGCCTCGACCAGCTTCTGCAGGATCGCCTTCTTGCCGGCGGCGGTGAAGGTGATCTCCTTGTCGGCACCCTCGATGCGCGCCTGGATCCAGGCCTTTTCCTCAGGGTCGGAAATATGCATGAACTCGACGCCGAGCGTGGAGCAATAGGTGCGGGTCAGGATTTCCAGCATCTGCCGGATGCTGCCGAATTCAAGCCCCAGCACATTGTCGAGGAAGATCGGCCGGTCGTAATCGGCTTCGGTGAAGCCGTAGTTTTCCGGCGACAGCTCGTTGTAGTCCTCGAGCGGCTTGGCGATGCCGAGCGGATCGAGATTGGCGTGCAGATGGCCGCGCATGCGGTAGGCGCGGATCATCATGATGGCGCGCACCGAATCGCGCGTCGCCTGGTGCACGTCGGCGTCGGAGAGGACGACGCCGTTGGTGACCGCCTTGTCCTTGACCTTCTTTTCGATCGTCTTCTCGACGATGCCCCAATTGCCGTCGAGCGCCGACACCAGTTCGCCATTGGCCTGCAGCGGCCAGGAGGGCTTGGCCCAGGAGGCGCCCTTGGCGTTCCTGCGCACATCGCCGGCATCGTCCTTCAGCCCGGCGAAGAACTCCTGCCATTCGGGATTGACCGAGGCTGGATCGTCCTCATAGGCGGCATAAAGCGCGTCGATGTAATCGGCATTGCCGCCATAGAGGAAAGAGGTGAGAGAAAATTGGTCGTTGGCCTGATCTTGTCTTGCCATTTTTGTCCGCGGAGCCCGGCTCCGTCTCCTGTTTTTGGAGGGGAGTAGGGGAATAAGGGAACAGGGGAGTAGCGCTTTTTGCCGCTGCTATTTTCCCTACTGCCCTACTCCCTTACTCCCCTATTCCCTTACCCTTTGATCGCTTCGACCAAGGTCGTGCCCAGCCTTGCCGGCGACGGCGAAACTTTTATTCCGGCCGATTCCATTGCCGCGATCTTGTCTTCGGCGCCGCCCTTGCCGCCGGAGATGACCGCGCCGGCGTGGCCCATGGTGCGGCCGGCCGGCGCCGTGCGCCCGGCGATGAAGCCGGCCATCGGCTTCTTGCGGCCACGCTTGGCTTCGTCCTTGAGGAACTGCGCGGCGTCTTCCTCGGCCGAACCGCCGATCTCGCCGATCATGATGATCGACTTGGTCTCCTCGTCGGCGAGGAACATCTCGAGCATGTCGATGAACTCGGTGCCTTTGACGGGGTCGCCGCCAATGCCGACGGCGGTGGTCTGGCCGAGGCCGACATTGGTGGTCTGGAACACTGCCTCATAGGTAAGCGTTCCCGACCGCGAAACAACGCCGACCGAGCCCTTGCGGAAGATGTTTCCGGGCATGATGCCGATCTTGCATTCGTTGGGCGTCAGCACGCCCGGGCAGTTCGGGCCGATCAGCCGCGAGGTCGAACGGTCGAGCCTGGCCTTGACCCTGATCATGTCCATCACCGGTATGCCTTCGGTGATGCAGATGATCAGCGGGATCTCGGCCTCGATCGCCTCGAGGATGGCCTCGGCGGCACCCGCCGGCGGCACATAGACGACCGAAGCGTTGGCACCGGTCTTTTCCTTGCCCTCGGCGACGGTGGCGAAGATCGGCAGGCTCTCGCCCTTCGCGCCGGTCCACGTCTCGCCACCCTTCTTGGGATGGATGCCGCCGACCATTTTCGTGCCGTGATAGGCCAGCGCCTGCTCGGTGTGGAACGTGCCGGTCTTGCCGGTCAGGCCCTGCACCAGCACCTTGGTATTCTTGTCGACGAGGATGGACATGGGAGCCCTTTTCTAAAAACCGTTGATCGAGGGAAACATGGTCAGAGCCGCTTCAAGTCGGCGACAGTGAGGTCGCTCTTGGCGTTGCCGGTGTTGAGCGTCGTTGCCGGCTCGAACATCAGCACCACGGGCTCAACGGTGAGCGAGCGCGGCCGGTGCTCGACGCCGCGCGGCACGACGATGAAATCGCCCTCGCCGAGTTCGACCGGGCCGTCGCGGAAATCGATGGCAATACGCCCACGCAGCACGAGGAAGGCTTCGTCCTCATTGTCATGCGCGTGCCAATCGAAGACCTCGCCGAACTTGGCGACCTTCGCCTGGCTGTCGTTGACGTCGCCGGCGATATGCGGATCGAAGACCTTCTTGATCTTTTGATCCGCAGCCTCGACCAGGTTTATCTTATGCGGAGGCACCAGATCAGCCCTTCACCGCCGCCACGATCTTCTTGGCTGCATCGTCGAGATCGTCGGCAGACACCACGTTGAGGCCGCTGTCGTTGATGATCTTCTTGCCGAGCTCGGCATTGGTGCCTTCCAGGCGCACCACCAGCGGCACTTCCAGGCCGACTTCCTTGACCGCGGCAATGACGCCCTCGGCAATGATGTCGCACTTCATGATGCCGCCGAAGATGTTGATCAGGATGCCTTTGACCGCAGGATCCCTGGTGATGATCTTGAACGCTGCCGTCACCTTCTCCTTCGAAGCGCCACCGCCGACATCGAGGAAGTTGGCGGGCTCGGCGCCATAGAGCTTGATGATGTCCATCGTTGCCATGGCGAGGCCGGCGCCGTTGACCATGCAACCGATATTGCCGTCGAGCGCCACATAGGCGAGGTCGTATTTCGACGCCTCGATTTCCTTCTCGTCCTCTTCCGTGGTGTCGCGCAGCTCAAGCACGTCGGGGTGGCGGAACAGCGCGTTGTTGTCGAACGACACTTTCGCGTCGAGCACGCGCAGCCGGCCGTTCTTCATGACGATCAGCGGATTGACCTCGAGCAGGCTCATGTCCTTGTCGACGAAGGCCTTGTAGAGGATCGGGAACAGCGTATCGCCGTCCTTGGCCGCATCGCCGTCGAGCTTGAGCGCGCCGTTGAGCGCCTTCAGGTCGGCCGATGTGACGCCTTTTTCCGGATCGATGGCGACGGTGATGATCTTTTCGGGCGTGTCATGGGCAACCGCTTCGATGTCCATGCCGCCTTCGGTCGAGACGACGAACGCAATGCGGCCGACCGAACGGTCGACCAGGATCGACAGATAGAGCTCGCGTTCGATGTCGGCGCCGTCTTCGATATAGAGGCGGTTGACCTGCTTGCCGGCCGGGCCGGTCTGCTTGGTCACCAGAGTGTTGCCCAGCATCTCGTTGGCGTTGGCGACGACATCGGCCACCGATTTCGCCAGCCGCACGCCGCCCTTGGCGTCCGGGCCGAGCTCGGTGAATTTGCCCTTGCCGCGGCCGCCGGCATGGATCTGGCTCTTCACCACATAGAGCGGGCCCGGCAGCGCCTTGGCGGCGGCTTCCGCTTCGCTCGCCTTGAACACCGGCACGCCTTCGGCCACCGGCGCGCCGAACGACTTCAGCAGTGCCTTGCCCTGATACTCATGGATGTTCATCTGTATGGTCTCCGGATCGACTGGGGGTTCACTTACTGGAGATTCATTTGGAGGCGAGTTGCGGCGCGATCTTGACGCAGGCCTCGGTCAGGCCCTGCACCGTCGCCACGGAGGAGTCGAACATCTTCTGCTCGCTCTTGTTGAGCTCGATCTCGATGATGCGCTCGACGCCGCCGGCGCCGATGACCACGGGAACGCCGACATAGGTATTCTTGACGCCATACTGGCCGGAGAGATACGCCGCGCAGGGCAGCACGCGCTTCTTGTCCTTGAGATAGGCTTCGGCCATCGAGATCGCCGAAGCGGCCGGCGCGTAATAGGCCGAGCCGGTCTTGAGCAGGCCGACGATCTCGGCGCCGCCGTCGCGGGTGCGCTGCACGATCTGGTCGAGCTTCTCCTTCGAGGTCCAGCCCATCTTGATGAGGTCGGGCAGCGGAATGCCCGATACCGTCGAGTAGCGGATCATCGGCACCATGGAATCGCCGTGGCCGCCGAGCACGAAGGCGGTGACGTCCTCGACCGAGACCTTGAATTCCTCGGCCAGGAAATAGCGGAAGCGCGCGCTGTCGAGCACGCCGGCCATGCCGACGACGTGGCTGTTGGGCAGGCCTGAGAATTTCTGCAGCGCCCAGACCATGGCGTCGAGCGGGTTTGTAATGCAGATGACGAAAGCCTTCGGCGCATACTTCTTCAGCCCGGCGCCGACCTGCTCCATGACCTTGAGGTTGATGCCCAAAAGGTCGTCGCGGCTCATGCCGGGCTTGCGCGGCACGCCGGCGGTGACGATGCAGACGTCGGCGCCTTCGATGCCGGCATAGTCGTTGATGCCGGTGAGCCTGGAGTCGAAGCCATCGACCGGCGACGACTGCGCGATATCGAGCCCCTTGCCCTGCGGGATACCTTCGGCAATATCGAACAGCACCACGTCGCCGAGGTCCTTGAGGCCGATCATGTGAGCGAGCGTGCCGCCGATCATGCCAGAGCCGATAAGCGCTATCTTGTTGCGTGCCATGTGAGGATGTTTTCCCTTTGTCGGTGACGACGTCTCAAATCTCTGGTGACTTGATGGTGGCGTCGAAGAAGAGGCCGGAATGCTGCGGGGAACCGCGAATTTTCGCCGCACCCAATAGCCCCGGCACGGAAAAAATTCAAACGATTATTTTGGCGTCAGTGTTTTCAATCGGTTAGATCATTTGGGATTTACGTAAACGTCAGAGTTTGTAAGCCGACTTGGGAGGAAATAACCGACGAAGATGGAAATCGTAAGGCTGGATGCGGGTAATGACGCCCTTGTGATGCGGGTGGCCGAGGAGGTTCGGGTTGTAGACGTTGGCATGACAGAGGGGGGCAAAGGATCGCTACCGACGCATTCCCTGGAAATTCAGGCCTGCGCCTGCTGTGCCTCTGGCGCCGGCTTCCCTTTCTGCCGCTCCGCCCAATCCTCCAGCCAGTCGCGACTTTGCATCTCGATCAGCCGCGATGCGGTGCGCTCGAACTCGAAGACCTCCACGCCGCGCTTGGCGGCATAAAGCGCTTGCGGCGGCGCTTCGGCGCTCACCACCAGCCGCACATGATGGTCGTAGAGCGTGTCGATCAGAAGGATGAAGCGTTTGGCCTCGTTGCGCTTGCCTTCGCCGAGCACCGGGACGTGGTCGATGAAAATGGTTGAGAAGCGCCCGGCGATCGCCAGGAAATCGCGCGCGCCAAGCGGCTTTTCGCAGAGATCGGCGAAGGAGAACCGCGCCGCATCGCCTGCCGCACGCGGCACGATCACCTGCCGCCCTTTGAGGGCAATCGATGTCTCGGCGGTCGGCGCGTTGCGCGTCATGGCTTGCCAGGCCTCGTCGAGTAGCTGGTCCGCCGCCGCATCGGCCGGCGTGACATAGACCGGTGTCCGGGCGAGCTTTTCCAGCCGGTAGTCCTTGTCGGCATCGAGCGCCAGCACCTGTGTGTGCCGCTCCAGTATGCCGATGAAGGGCAGGAAAAGCTGACGGTTCAGCCCGTCGCTGTAGAGGTTTTCCGGCGCCACATTCGAGGTGGCGACCAGCACCACACCGCTGGCAAACAGCGCCGAAAACAACCTGGACAGGATCATCGCGTCGGCGATGTCGGTGACCGAGAACTCGTCGAAGCACAGCACCCAGGCTTGCTCGGCAAGGGCCTTGGCCACCGGCGGGATCGGGTCGTCCTGCTTGACATCGCCGTTCTTGCGCGCCTGCCGGTGCTTCTGGATACGGTCCTGCACGTCCGCCATGAAGTCGTTGAAGTGGACGCGGCGCTTGCGCCGCACCGGCAGCAACTCGAAGAACATATCCATCAGCATGGTCTTGCCGCGACCGACGCCGCCATGGATGTAAAGGCCTTTGACGGCCTCATGCGTCTCGCGCTTGCGGGCGAACAGCCAGCCCAGCGCGCTCGACTTATGCGCCAGCCGCTTGGCCGAGATCTCATCGGTCAGCCGGTCGAGCGCCGCAACGATCCGTTCCTGCGCCGGATCGCGGTCGATCGTACCGGTTTCCACCAGATGCTCGTAGCGCTGCCTGACGGTCGCATGGGTCTGGAGGCCGTCACGCAGATGCATCGGTCACGTCATTTGTTTATGCATGTCGCTGTCCCGAAATCGGGGTCACTTCTGCGCGACACGCATTCGGAGGACTAAAGCGGTCGTGTCTGAACGGATTCAGACGACCCGCTTTAGATCTTTGTTTTCCCAAAACCGCGGCCACTTTTGGGCGACATGCATTAGCCTACCTTGTAAGCGAAATCGGCTGGCCGTTGGAAGTCTGGCCGTCGAATTTCGAGCCGCCCGAGGAATAGAGCCGCGCCAGCGCACCGCCACTCTCGTCATAGAGCGTCAGCTGCTTGCCGGCGACGTTCCACGACTTGACGCCGTCCATCGGCGCCGGGCAATGCAGCGGCCCAGCGCGGAAGCCGGCGCCGAATTTGGTCTGCGGTGTCGCCACCTTGCAGCTCTGGCCCGCAACGCTGGCGTTCCAGACACCGGCGACGCTGGCGGCAGTCACGTCCGAAGCGCCGGCCGGCGCCGAACCATCCGAAGGCAGCGCGGCGACCTGCGTGTTCGCAGGAGCGGTCGGGAATTGAGACGGGTCGGTGGTGCCGGGCGATGCCGGCGGCGGCAGTTGGTTCGCCGTCACCTTGCCGGCGGGCGCGGCCTCCAGCGGTGCCGGCTGCTGGTCATCCATCGAGGAGAAACGCGAGGTCGAACAGCCGCTCGCAACGAGCGCCGCCAGCGATACGGCCACCAGACCGGTTTTCGAAAAAGTCATTCCAACCTCCGTCGGATCCGGCTGGGGGGAAGCCGTCCGCACAATCTCACCCCCACCAAGATGGAGAAGGTGGCGAAATTTCAACCCGATATGGTTAAAATACAGTTTGCAGCAAGAATTGTTGCAAATTTATCGCAATCGCGGCGGCTGACCGCTTGTCGCGCGTCGCCTGGGGATCCGGTCAAAGCAGTGCAGCGCCGACATTCGACGGTTGGACGCTTGCGCGAGCCGCCTTAGCGCCTATGTCTGGAAAACGAAACACCTGCCGGAGCCGCAAAATTGGCCGCGAGAAAGACAGCCGCCAATCGCTATTATAGCGGCCCGCCCAGCGACCATTTCGACGGCGCATTGTTCTTCAATCCCGACGGCCAGCCACCCGGCCGTTTCGCCGACCTGCTGAAATGGCAGTTGAATGGCCAGCGCTCGAAATGGCCGGCGAGCGATGCAAGCCCCTTTCCGCAGGCGAAACCGACGGCTCGGGTCGAGGGCGCCGCGCTGAAAGTGACCATGGTTGGCCATTCCACCTTGCTGGTCCAGACGGCCGGTCTGAACATCCTTACCGATCCGGTGTGGTCGCTGCGCGCCTCGCCGCTTTCCTTCGCCGGACCAAAACGCATCAATGCGCCAGGCATCGCCTTTGCCGACCTGCCGCCGATCGACCTCGTGCTGGTCAGCCACAACCACTACGACCATCTCGACCTCGCCACGTTGAGGCGGCTGAAGGCCGGCCACGACCCGCTGGTGCTCACTCCGCTCGGCAACGACGCCATCATCGAAGCCGCCGTGCCCGGCATGCGGCTGTCGGCGCATGACTGGGGCGACAGGGTCGAGATCGGCGACGGCGCCGCCATTCATGTCGAGCCGGTGCATCACTGGTCGGCGCGTGGCGCCCGCGACCGGCGCATGGCGCTCTGGGCCGGCTTTGTCGTCGAAACGCGTGACGGCAAGCTCTATTTCGCCGGCGACACCGGCTTCCACGATGGCATCAACTACCGGCGGATGGCCGAGAAACATGGCGGTTTCCGCTTCGCCATCCTGCCGATCGGCGCTTATGAGCCGCGCTGGTTCATGGCGCCGCAGCACCAGAACCCCTGGGAAGCGGTGCAAGGCATGACGCTGTGCAACGCCGCCCATGCCGCCGGCTGTCACTGGGGCACCTTCCAGCTCACCGACGAGCCGATCGACGAGCCGGCGCGCAAATTGACCGAGGCGCTTGACGATCGAGGCATCCCACGCGAGCGCTTTCGCGCCTTGCGGCCGGGCGAGGTCTGGGATGTGCCGGAGCACATAGCGCCCTGATCCGCATCGGTTCGACGGAACCCCAGCGCTGCAACCGCGTTTTCATGTGGTTGAAATATTTGCCGGTTTGCGAGGCATTGTCATGCTCAAATGGATTATCATTCTCCTGATCGTCGCCGCGGCGGCGAGCTTGCTCGGCATGCCGGCACTGGCAGGTGCCGCGGCCACCGGTGCGCGTATCCTTATCGGCATCGTTCTGATCATCTTCCTGCTGGTGGTGCTGGGCATTTTCGCCGTCACGTAAGTCCGGCGCTTTCGCCGAGACCAAGCGGCTGCGCACTGGTAATTCCTGCCCGTTTCCGCCATATAGCGCCAAACGGACACGGAATTTTTCGGAGCAATGGCCAGCACTGCCCCTTTCGCCAAGATGAACGGCATCGGCAACGAGATCATCGTTGCCGATATGCGTGGCCGTGCCGATCGGGTGACGGCGGCGGCGGCGGTTGCGCTGAACGCCGATGCCGCGACCAGCTTCGACCAGATCATGGCGATCCATGACGCCAGGACGTCTGGCACCGCCTTTTTCATCGACATCCTGAATTCCGATGGAACCGGTGCGCAGGCCTGCGGCAATGGCATGCGCTGCGTCGTCCAGGCGCTCGCCGCCGAGACCGGCCAGAAGATCTTCACCTTCGAGACCGTGGCGGGCATCCTCAATGCGCGCGAACACGCCGACGGTTCGATCTCGGTCGACATGGGCACGCCGCGCTTCGGCTGGCAGGATATCCCGCTGGCCGAGGAATTCCGCGACACCCGCATGATCGAGCTGCAGATCGGCCCGATCGACGCTCCCGTGCTGCATTCACCCTCGGTCGTTTCGATGGGCAACCCGCACGCGATCTTCTGGGTCGACAACGACGTCTGGTCCTACGAGCTCGACCGCTTCGGTCCGCTGCTCGAGAACCACCCGATGTTCCCCGAGCGCGCCAACATAACCATCGCTCAGGTTACTTCGCCCGAAACCATGATCATCCGCACCTGGGAACGCGGCGCCGGCCTGACCAAGGCCTGCGGTTCGGCCTCCTGCGCGGCCGTGGTGGCCGCGGCCCGCACCAACCGGACCGGCCGCAGCGTCAGTCTGTTGACGCCAGGCGGCGGCACGCTGCATGTCGAATGGCGCGACGATGACCACGTGGTCCTGACCGGCGCCGCCGAATGGGAATTTTCCGGCAACTTCGACCCGTCGATCGGGACATGGGCCCGCGACACTGAAAGCGCGGCCTGATGTCCGCTCTGCCCAAGAGCCCGGCGTCCCCGGGGATCGATGTCGTCACCTTCGGCTGCCGGCTCAACACCTATGAATCGCAGGTGATGCGGCGCGAGGCTGAAAGTGCGGGCCTCGGCGCGTTGGAAGGTGGCGCCGTGATCTTCAACACCTGCGCCGTGACAGGCGAAGCAGTGCGCCAGGCCAAGCAGGCGATCCGCAAGGCGCGCCGCGACAACCCGCGAGCCCGCATCATCGTCACCGGCTGCGCCGCGCAGACCGAGCCTGAAAAATTCGCCGCCATGGACGAGGTCGATCTCGTGCTTGGCAATGAAGAGAAGCTGAACGCGAATTCCTACCGCGCGCTGCCGGATTTCGGCGTCAACGACACCGAGAAGGCGCGCGTCAACGATATCTTTTCCGTGCGCGAGACCGCAGGCCACATGGTCGACGCCATCGAGGGCCGCGCACGCGCCTTCGTCCAGGTGCAGAACGGCTGCGACCACCGCTGCACCTTCTGCATCATTCCCTACGGCCGCGGCAATTCGCGCTCGGTGCCGATGGGCGCCGTGGTCGAGCAGGTCAAGCGGCTCGCCGGCAACGGCTATGCCGAGATCGTTCTGACCGGCGTCGACATGACTTCATTCGGCGCCGACCTGCCGGGCGCGCCGAAGCTCGGCAAACTGGTGAAGACCATCCTGAAACAGGTGCCCGATGTTAAGCGCCTGCGGCTGTCGTCGATCGATTCGATCGAGGCCGACGACGATTTGCTCGACGCCATCGCCACCGAGCCCCGGTTGATGCCGCATCTGCATCTGTCGCTGCAGTCGGGCGACGACATGATCCTGAAGCGCATGAAGCGAAGGCATCTGCGCGATCAGTCGATCCGCTTCTGCGAGGATGTGCGCAAACTGCGCCCCGGTATCGTCTTTGGCGCCGACATCATCGCCGGCTTCCCGACCGAGACCGACGAAATGTTCGAGAACTCGGAGAAAATTGTCGAGGAGTGTGGCCTGACCCATCTCCACGTCTTCCCCTTCAGCCCACGCGAAGGCACGCCTGCCGCGCGCATGCCGCAGCTCCGCCGCGAGGTGGTCAAGCAGCGCGCCGCCCGGCTGCGCGCCGCCGGTGAAGTTGCCTATGTCAGGCATCTGTCGTTGCTCACCGGTACGCGTCAGTCGATCCTGATCGAGCGAGACGGCCTTGGCCGCACCGAGGGTTTTACGCTTGCCGCACTCGGCACGGGCGCACCGGGTGAGATCGTCGAGGCCGATATATCGGGCCACGATGGTACCAGGCTGATCGCGGCGCCGCTTGCCGCCCGCGCCGCCTGAGAAACGCAAAGCATGGCTGGTTTTTTCAAGAAGATATTTTCGTTCGGCAAGAAAGAGGTGGTCGAGGAACGGATCGACGAGACCGCCCCGCTACCGCCGATCAAATGGGAAGCACTCGATGCGCTGAAGCCGGCGGCCGAACAGGTCGTCCCGGAGTTCTTGAAGCGCGATGAGCCGCGGCCCGAGGCAGAAACGACGCCGACGGTCGAGCCGGAGGTAATTCCTGCGCCGGAACCGGCGCCTGTCGAGGAACCGGTGCCCGCGCCGGAGCCGACCATCCCGCCAGCACCGGAGCCGACTGTTCCCTCCGAGCCGGAACCTCTGCCGGAGCCCGCGCCGAAAGAAGAACCGGCGCCCGCGCCAGAGACTCCAGAGCCGCCGGCGCCCGAGGAAGTTCCGCTCACCCCTGCGACTCCCGAACCCACGCCCGAACGGCAGCCGCAAGAAGTCCCAGCGCCGGCGCCGGCCGAACCGGAGATCGTCCCGTCACGCCCGGAAAAGCGGCCGGAGCCGGCACCAGTCGAAGTGCCGACGCCGGCCGAGGTTCCGGCAGAAACACCAGCGCCGATCGAGGTGCCCACACCGGCGCCGTCCCCTCTTCAGCCGTCTTCAGAGGCCGGCGCCGCTCCTCATCCGCCTGCCGGCACCTTCTCCCCGTATAGCGACGGGGAGAAGGAAGAAGTTTCAGCGCCGACGCCCGAAGCACCCGCCGCCGAAATCGCACCTCCCATTCGCCAGCCTGCGCCGATCGAATCGCAGCCGGTCATTGCGGAAATTGCGCCCGAGCCGCAGCCTCTTCCACCACCCGCGCCGGAGCCGAAAGCCGCCCCCGGCAAGGTGACCGTCACCAAGAAGGTCGAGCAGAAGGCCGAGCCGCAAAAAGCGCCGGAGCCGGCACCGAGGCGCTCTTGGTTCCAGCGCATGAAGGACGGGCTTGCCCGCTCGTCCAAGGAACTGACCGGCAACATTGCCGGCGTCTTCACCAAGCGCAAGCTGGACGAAGAGACTTTGCAGGACCTGGAGGATGTGCTGATCCGCGCCGATCTCGGCATGGAGACCGCCTTGCGCGTTACCGACGCGCTGGCCGCCAGCCGCTACGGCAAGGACGTTTCCGACACCGAGGTCCGCGCCATCATGGCGGCCGAGGTGGAAAAAGTGCTGACCCATGTCGCCATGCCGCTGGAGCTCGACCTCTCGCACAAGCCGCATGTCATCCTGGTGGTTGGCGTCAACGGCACCGGCAAGACCACCACCATCGGCAAGCTCGCCGCCAAGCTGACCGATGGCGGCCTGTCGGTCATGCTCGCCGCCGGCGACACGTTCCGCGCGGCAGCCATCGAGCAGCTGAAGATCTGGGGCGAGCGGACGAAATCGCCGGTCATCGCCTCCAAGCTCGGCGCCGATGCCGCCGGCCTTGCCTATGATGCATTCGAGCGGGCGAAAGAGGCCGGCTCCGACGTGCTGATCATCGACACCGCCGGCCGTCTGCAGAACAAGACCGAACTGATGGCCGAGCTCGAAAAGATCGTCCGCGTGCTCGGCAAGCTCGATCCGGAAGCGCCGCACACCGTGCTGCAGACGGTCGACGCCACCACCGGCCAGAACGCGCTCAACCAGGTCGAGATCTTCCGCAATGTCGCCGGCGTCAACGGCCTGGTGATGACCAAGCTGGACGGCACGGCGCGCGGCGGTATTCTGGTGGCGATCGCGGCAAAGCACAAATTGCCGGTCTATTTCATCGGCGTCGGCGAACAGGTCGACGACCTCGAACCTTTCTCAGCAAGCGAATTCGCCAGGGCGATCGCTGGAGTAGCTTAACAAGCATGTCCCAAAAAGGTGCAGACTTTTTGGATCAGATCATGCGCAAGAAAGAGATTCCATGAACCCACCCATTCTCGAACGCGATCCGTCGGACCCGCAGAAGCAGAAGAAGGAAGGCGTCAATCCGCTGCTCAAGCTGGTGCTGGAGCTGGGTCCGTTGATGGTGTTCTTCTTCGCCAATGCGCGCAGCGGATGGCTGGTGCAGAAATTCCCTGTTCTGGCCGAGTTCGGCGGGCCGATCTTCGTCGCCACCGGCCTGTTCATGGCCGCCACGGCAATCGCGCTGATCGCCTCGTGGCTGCTCACCCGCACCTTGCCGATCATGCCGATGGTGTCGGGCGTCGTCGTCTTCATTTTCGGCGCGCTGACGCTCTATCTGCAGGACGACATCTTCATCAAGATGAAGCCGACCATCGTCAACACGCTGTTCGGCGGGGTGCTGCTCGGCGGCCTGTATTTCGGCAAGTCGCTGCTTGGCTATGTCTTCGATTCAGCCTTCAGCCTCGACGCTGAAGGCTGGCGCAAGCTGACCTTCCGCTGGGGCCTGTTCTTCCTGTTCCTGGCCATCGTCAATGAGGTGGTGTGGCGCAATTTTTCCACCGACGCCTGGGTTACTTTCAAGGTCTGGGGCATCATGCCGATCACGCTTCTGTTCACCTTCAGCCAGATGCCGCTGATCCTGCGCCATTCGCTGGACGACAAGACCGGCAAAGAAGAGAAGGCCGGGAAATAGAGCCTGCAAATAAGGGGAAAGGGCCATGGAATTCGTCACCACGCGCGACCAGTTGAGGACGATCTACAAGACGCCACGACCGACCGACGGTTCTATCCGAAAGGAGCTGAAAAAACTTGACGGCCATTGCCGCTCCTTCATCGGCAAGAGCCCATTCGTGCTGATTGGCTCGTCCGACGGTGCCGGCAATGCCGACGTGACGCCGAAGGGCGACAAACCGGGCTTTGCCACCGTTCTGGACGACACCACCATCGCCATTCCCGACCGGCCCGGCAACAACCGGCTCGACACGCTGGAAAACATCCTCGTCAATCCCCCGGTCGGGCTGCTCTTCCTCATCCCCGGCATGAACGAGACGCTGCGCGTCAACGGCGATGCCCGCATCACCGTCGACGCAAATTTGCGCGAACGGCTCGCCGTCGACGGCAGGGAGCCGCAAAGCGTTGTCGTGGTCAGCGTCAAGGCGGCCTACATGCACTGCGCAAAAGCCTTCATGCGCTCGGATTTGTGGAAGCCGGAAACCTGGTACGACCGCGCGACGCTGCCGACGCTCGGCCAGATCATGCGCGATCAGCTGGCGGTTGCCGATTCCGCCGAGGCGACCGACCGCTGGCTCGACGAGGAATACAAGAAGACGATGTGGTAGTTTTTGCGGACGCGATTCGCGTCTGGACCGATTCCATACCTTGCTGAACATCCTTGCCATTTCCGGCAGCCTGCGCGCGGCCTCCACAAATTCGGCGCTGATCGCCGCACTGGCGCGCGAAGCGCCGTCCGGCTGCCGCGTCACCGTCCATGACGGGCTTGGCCGTTTGCCGATCTTCAATCCCGACGATGAAGGCGAGCGGACGCCGCTCGAAGCCTCCAAGCTGATCCATGCCGTCAGTCGAGCCGACGGCCTGATCGTCTCCTGTCCGGAATATGCCCATGGCGTGCCGGGCGGGCTGAAGAACGCGCTCGACTGGCTGGTCTCGCGCGATGCCGCCGTCGCCAAGCCCGCCATGCTGGTACACGCCTCGCCGCGCTCGCTGTTCGCCCGCGCCGCATTGGCCGAGATCATGCGCACCATGTCGTTCGCGCTTTACGACGATGTGCTGGAGATCGCCCTGCTCGGCAGGAAGCCGCCGGAGGTGGCGGGCATCCTGGCGGCGCCGGCGAACCGGCAGGCGATGCATGATGCACTGAATGCCTTCGCGGAGTTTATCCGCTCGCGTTGAGCGGCGGCCTCTCTTCCTTCTCCCCTTGTGGGTCTGAAGGACGGGGCGAGACCCGTTGCTCGCCCCAGGGTGGTGGCCTCGCGAAGCGAGGTCGGATGAGGGATGTTCCAGCTTGGCACCGACGGCAATCCGTCACCCACCCCTCAACCGTCTCGGCGCTGCGCGCCGATCCACCTCCCACAACAAGGGGGAGAAGGAAAGATCGCGCACTACCCCTTTCGCAGCGTCTCCACATCGGTCTTCCCCACGTACCAATCGCGGGCGTTGACCTCTTCAAAAACCACCCAGACATCGTCGTTGCTCAGCCCGGTGGCGTCCATGATGGCCGCGGTGACCTTCTTGGCGATATCCGCCTTTTTGCCCGCCGGATCGGCGGCGATCACTTCCTTGACGATGCGGATGTTGACGAATGGCATTTCTTGTCCTCCCGGGGATGTTCGTGCTCACGACCCGCTTCGATGAAACCGTCGAACGGTCGCCAGTGTTCAACTCTCAGTATGTCTTGGCGCCGTTGACCATCAGCCGCACCATGTAGAGCGACGTGGTGCCGGCGATGTAGAGGCAATTCAGCTTGTTGCCGCCGAACACGCAATTGGCGGTGACTTCCGGCACCTTGACCTTGCCGATCAGCGTGCCGTCCGGATCGTAGCAATGGATGCCATCGGCGGCACTGGTCCAGATGCGGCCGTCCTCGTCGAGCCTGAAGCCGTCGAACAGGCCGGCGGTGCAGTCGGCGAAGACTTTTTCGCCGGAGACTTTCTTGCCGCCCTTGCCGACATTGAACACCCGCATATGCGCCGGATTCTGCGCGCCATGCGTGCGGCCGGTATCGACGACATAAAGCTTGCTCTCGTCCAGCGAGAAGGCGAGGCCGTTAGGCCTGACCATGTCGGTGATGACGGCTTCGACCTCGCCGGTGCCGGGATCGACCCGGTAGACGTGGCAGGCGCCGATTTCGCTCTCAGCCCTGTCGCCCTCATAATCCGTATCGATGCCGTAGCTTGGATCGGTGAACCAGATGGAACCGTCGGATTTCACCACCGCGTCGTTGGGCGAATTCAGCCGCTTGCCTTTCCATTTGGCCGCGATCGTGGTGACCGAGCCGTCGAACTCGGTGCGGCTGACGCGGCGGCCCGAATGCTCGCAGGTGATCAGCCGGCCCTGCCGGTCGACGGTGTTGCCGTTCGAGTTGCCGGACGGCTGCCGGAAGACGCTGACATTGCCGTCGGTCTCGTCATAACGCAGCATGCGATTGTTGGGGATGTCGGACCAGACGACATAGCGGCCGGCGGCGAACCAGGCCGGCCCCTCCGCCCACTGGCATCCGGTGAATAGCTTCTCGACCTGCGCGTTGCCGTTGAACAGGCGCGCGAAGCGCGGATCGAGAATTTCATAATAGTCTGCGGCCGCCATGCTTTCCTCCCGGCATCAATGAGAGGGATCAAGCCAGCCGGAGGGACAGAAGGCAATGTGGGTACGCACAGTGTCCCACAAAAGATCGCTTGCCGGCTCTGCGCATGACGTTAGCGCCGCATTAACCGGCTATGCGTCCAGCGCAATGGTGCATTGCAACATCTTCTTTTTGCAATGCACCATTACTATGTCATGCTTCGTATCGATCAAGGGAGGAAGAAACCGCCGCCGAAATGCGGCGCCAAAAAGGAACCTTGCTATGATCCTCGACAGTCTCATGACCCGCGCTCGCAACAGCATTGCCAAGCGCAAGCACTACAACCGCCTTGTCGCCGAAATCGACAGCTTTTCCAGCCGCGATCTGGCCGACATGCGCGCCGACCGCTCGGAAATGCTCTACCAGATCCACAAGCAGATCTACGGCTGATCTCAAGCCCGATAAGACGCGCCGCCAAGGTGCGTTGAGATTCAGGTCAGGCCGAGTCGAAAACGGTGGTTTCCGAGAACCGGAGCGGAGCGTACTTTTGGTACGCGAGCACCGGACGCGCAGGAAGCCGCTGTTTGCAGGCCGGCATCACCTGAATATCAACGCGCCGCCAGTGCCTTGTCGATCTGCGGCAACAGCAACGCCTGCACCGTCTCGGGCGTCAGCGGGCCGACATGTTTGTAGGCGATCTTGCCGTCCTTGCCGATGACGAAGGTTTCCGGCACGCCGTAGACGCCCCAGTCGATCGCCGCGCGGCCCGCTTCGTCGACCCCTATCGCCTGGAACGGATTGCCGAGATCGCCGAGGAACCGGCGTGCGTTTTCGGGCCGGTCCTTGTAGTTCAGCGCTGCCATGGTGAAACGCTTATCCTGCGACAACGCCAGAAGCACCGGGTGCTCTTCGCGGCATGGCGCGCACCACGACGCGAAGACGTTGACCAATGTGACCTTGCCGGCGAAGGTTTTCGAATCGAGCCCCGGCAGGTTTGAGCCCTCCAGCGCCGGCAGGCTGGTTTGCGGCGCAGGCAGGCCGATCAGGGCCGACGGCACTTCCGAAGCATCGCGCCCCGACAGCAGCTGCGACAGGAACAGTCCGGCCAGGCCGAGGAAGATCAGCAGCGGCAGAAGCACGAACAGGCGACGACTGGGCGGCGGCGTTTCCGTTTCGGTGCTCATGGCTTGGCGACCTTGTCGGAGCGACGCCTCACGCCGGACGCCTCCAGTTCGGCAAGCTCACGCTTGCGCGCCCGCTGGTCGAGCAGGATCCAGCCGATCAATCCGGCGAGCACCACGGCAGTGATGCCATAGGCGGCGGTCACGTAGAGTGCATGCGCACTCATGCGGCAGGCCCCGCTGAGGTGGGGCCTTCCAAGCCGATCATGTCGCCCAGTCTAGACATGCTTTTCCTTAGCCTCGCTCCGTCGGCTTCGCAATCCGCAGTCATACGCCGCGTCAATCCGTGCCATGGCGCAGCGCCAGCGCCGCCGAGACCGGACCCAGCACGCCAAGAAACAGGGTCAGCGCGGCAAGAATGAGGAAGGGCTGCAGAAACGGGTCGGGATTGGCGGTCGCCCCATAGCTTGCCGAAACGCCGAAGATCAGCACCGGGATGGTCAGTGGCAGCACCAGCACCGAGATCAGCAGCCCGCCACGCGGCAGCGCCACCGCCACCGCCGCACCGGCGGCGCCGATGAACGTGATGGCCGGCGTGCCGACCAGCAGCGTCAGCGCCGTGGCGCCGATGCCGAGCGGCTCCATGTTCATGAACAGGCCGAGCAAGGGAGCCGCAATGACCAGCGGCAGCACGCTGCCCGCCCAATGCGCCAGGCATTTCACCAGCACTGTCAGAGCCAGCATCTGGCGATCGTTGCCGAGCACCAGGAGATCGAGCGAACCGTCCTCGCGATCGGCCTGGAACAACCGGTCGAGCCCGAGCAGGCAGGACAACAGCGCACCGATCCACAGGATGGCCGGTCCGATGCGGGCCAGCAGCTTCAGGTCCGGCCCGACCCCGAACGGGATGGTGACGATGACGGCGAGGAAGAAGATGACCCCGGTCAGCGCTCCGCCGCCGGCACGGATGTTGAGGCGGATGTCGCGCAGGAAGAGCGCTAGCATGGTTTGAGATGCTTTCGCCCAGACACCATCAACCGGCTTCCCCCATCCTCAACTCCATCCCCTCGATCCCGAGCGGCAGATGCGTCGCCGCGACAATCATCCCGCCATCCGCGCAATGCCTCGCCATCAACCCCGCAAACCGCGCCTCCGCCGCCTTGTCCAGCCCCGCCGTCGGCTCGTCCAGCAGCCACAATGGCCGGTGGCTGACCAAAAGCCTGGCGATCGCCGCGCGGCGCCGCTGCCCGGTCGATAGATAGCCGAACGGCAGGTGGCCGATGCCGCCGAGCCCGACCGTTTCCAGCGCCTCTTCGACGCCGAGCTGTCCGTCGCCATTGAAGTCTCGCCAAAAGCGCAAATTCTCCGCCACGCTGAGCGCCGGCTTCATTGCGTTCTGGTGGCCGAGATAGTGACAGGCCGAGGCGACAGACGGAAACGCTTCGCCCCCGTCTTCAACCTTCATGACGCCCTCAATCCTCACGCTGCCTTCCGCCGCCGGCAGCAGCCCGGCGATGATCCGCAGCAAGGTCGACTTGCCCGATCCGTTCGGCCCGGTGACGATAAGCGCCTGACACTGCTCCAAGGCAAAGCCGATGCCGGAAAACACCGCGTCGCCGCCTCGCTCGCCGCCCAGATTTTCGGCGATCAGCCGCATTCCTCGCCTGCCCTGAAACCATGTGTCGCGGCCGCTGCCGCATCGCACAAAATTGCTTTCCAACTGTCTAGAACTATTCCAGAAAATTCTCTATATGCGGTGCATCCGTGCCAGCGGTCGGCACGGGAACAGAATTAGCGCCGAACCAGCGCACGCGCCGCCTTGAACGGCTCGGGTTGCTTGGGAACGGACAGCGGAAATGGCCGTACCCGCACCTTTGCGCGTGATTGCATGCCATCGGCGTCCGTTCCCTTTCAGGCTGAACAGACAAGGATCGCACGTGTCAAAATCCCTCGACAGTTTCAATTGCCGCCGCACGCTGACCGCAGGCGGCGCTGAATATGCCTATTTCGATCTCATCGAGGCCGAAAAGAACGGCCTTACCGGCATCTCGCAACTGCCCTATTCGATGAAGGTGCTGCTGGAAAACCTGCTGCGCAACGAAGACGGCCGCTCCGTCACCAAGGAATCGATCCAGGCGGTGGCCGGCTGGCTAACCGATAAGGGCACCGCCGGCGTCGAGATCGCCTATCGCCCGGCCCGCGTGCTGATGCAGGATTTCACCGGCGTTCCGGCCGTGGTCGACCTTGCCGCAATGCGCGACGCCATGGCTTCGCTCGGCGGCGATCCGCAGAAGATCAACCCGCTGGTGCCGGTCGACCTCGTCATCGACCATTCCGTCATCGTCGACGAATTCGGCACGCCGATGGCCTTCGCCCGCAATGTCGAGCTGGAATATGAGCGCAACGAAGAGCGCTACAAATTCCTGAAATGGGGCCAGCAGGCGTTCCGCAACTTCCGCGTCGTGCCGCCCGGCACCGGCATCTGCCATCAGGTCAACCTCGAATATCTCGGCCAGGTGGTGTGGACCAACACCGAGGACGGCGAAACCACAGCCTATCCCGACACCTGCGTCGGCACCGATTCGCACACCACCATGATCAACGGCCTGGGCGTGCTCGGCTGGGGCGTCGGCGGCATCGAGGCCGAGGCGGCCATGCTCGGCCAGCCGGTCTCCATGCTGCTGCCGGAAGTCATCGGCTTCCGTCTCACCGGCAAGCTGAAAGAGGGCGTCACCGCCACCGACCTCGTGCTCACCGTCACGCAGATGCTGCGCAAGAAGGGGGTCGTCGGCAAGTTCGTCGAGTTCTTCGGCCCGGGCCTCTCCAACATGACGCTGGCCGACCGCGCCACCATCGGCAACATGGCCCCCGAATATGGCGCCACCTGCGGCTTCTTCCCGGTCGACTCGGAAACCATCCGCTATCTCACAATGTCCGGCCGCAGCGAGGACCGCATCGCGCTGGTCGAGGCCTATGCCAAGGCGCAGGGCCTGTGGCGCGAAACCGGCTCGGCCGACCCTGTCTTCACTGATCTGCTCGAGCTCGAACTTGGTTCCGTCGTGCCGTCGATGGCCGGCCCCAAGCGGCCTGAAGGCCGCGTCGCCCTGGAAGGCATTCCGGAAGGCTTCGCCAAGGCGATGGAGACCGAATACAAGAAGGCGGCCGAAATCTCCAAGCGCTATGCCGTCGAAGGCACCGACCATGATCTCGGTCACGGCGATGTCGTCATTGCCGCCATCACCTCCTGCACCAACACCTCGAACCCGAGCGTGCTGATCGGCGCCGGTCTTTTGGCCCGCAATGCCAACCGGCTCGGTTTGAAGCAGAAGCCGTGGGTGAAGACCTCGCTGGCTCCCGGCAGCCAGGTGGTCGCCGAATATCTGGAGAAATCCGGCCTGCAGAAGGAGCTCGACCAGATCGGCTTCAACCTGGTCGGCTTCGGCTGCACCACCTGTATCGGCAATTCCGGCCCGCTGCCGGCGCCGATCTCCAAAACCATCAACGACAAGGGCCTGATCGCCGCCGCGGTCCTGTCCGGCAATCGCAACTTCGAAGGCCGTGTCTCGCCTGACGTGCAGGCCAACTATCTGGCCTCGCCGCCGCTGGTCGTCGCGCATGCGCTGGCCGGAACTGTCACCAAGGACCTCACGACAGAGCCGCTCGGCGAGGACAAGAACGGCGAGCCGGTCTACCTCAAGGACATCTGGCCGAGCTCGGCCGAAATCCAGGAGTTCATCGAGAAGAACGTCACCCGCGAGCTGTTCGCCCGCAAATATGCCGACGTCTTCAAGGGCGACGAGTACTGGCAGAACGTCAAGGCGCCGGAAGGCCAGACCTATGCCTGGGACGACAACTCGACCTATGTGCAGAACCCGCCCTATTTCGCCGGCATGACATCAGGTTTCGGCAAGATCGGCGACATCAAGGGCGCCCGCGTGCTCGGCCTGTTCGGCGACAAGATCACCACCGATCACATCTCGCCGGCGGGTTCGATCAAGGCGGCCTCACCGGCCGGCAAATACCTCACCGACCACGGCGTCGGCGTCGCCGACTTCAACCAGTACGGCACACGGCGCGGCAATCACGAGGTGATGATGCGCGGCACCTTCGCCAACATCCGCATCCGCAACCACATGCTGGGCGAGAACGGCCGCGAGGGCGGCTACACCATCCACTACCCGTCGAAGGAAGAGGAATCGATCTACGACGCGGCGATGGAGTACAAAAGGGAAGGCGTGCCGCTGGTCGTCTTCGCCGGCGTCGAATACGGCAACGGCTCGTCGCGCGACTGGGCGGCCAAGGGAACCAATCTGCTCGGTGTCCGCGCGGTCATCGCCCAGTCCTTCGAGCGCATCCATCGCTCGAACCTGGTCGGCATGGGCGTTATCCCCTTCGTCTTCGAGGAAGGCACCTCATGGGCATCGCTCAACCTCAAGGGAGACGAGCTGGTCGAGATCGACGGACTGAGCACCATCAAGCCGCGCCAGACGATGATCGCCAAAATCACCTATGGCGACGGCACGGTGAAGAACGTGCCGATCATCTGCCGCATCGATACGCTGGATGAGCTCGACTACTTCAAGAACGGCGGCATCCTGCAATACGTGCTGCGCGATTTGGCAGCTTAGTAAGGGAGTAGGGGAGTAAGGGAGTAGGGAAGGGAATACCTATTCCCCTATTCCCCTATTCCCCTATTCCCCTATTCCCCTATTCCCTTACTTTCGGCTTCCCGAACCGCGCCGCGGCGGCCAACAACACAGCCAGCATCAGCCCGTTGAGGATGTGCCAGAGGAAGTGCGTGCCGAGCGGGAAACCGCCGCAGACCAGCGGGTCGATCATCCGGCAGACGACGGACACCACGAAGATCGCCGACCCGGCCAGATTGTACCAGCCGGCGCGATTGCCGCTGGCGGCCACCAGCGCGCCGAAGAAGGCGAGCGCCAGGAACGGCGGCAGATAGCCCGTCGTGCCGTTCGACGCCTGGCGCAGCCAGTCCGGCACGGCAACGGTTATCGCCCCGGCAATCACATAGAAGGCGATGAAGATGGCGATGGCTTTGCCCCATCGCATGCCGAGGAAGCGACGCAGATTGAACAGCGTGTAGGCCAGCGTGAAGCCGGCGATCGGCAGCACGTCGGCCCAGACCGTGCCCTTGGTGGCAAAAGTATGGAAGATCGTCGAGCCGATGCCGATCGCCACCACCCACCAGGCCAGCACCTCGGCGAAGGCGCCGGTGCCCAGCCTTCGCACCTCGCGCACGCCCCACAGGCCGGCGGCGATGAAGGCGAAGTTGGTCAGGGCGTTGACCGGTTCGGACCAGAATTCCGGGCCGGTCCGCTCGCAATAGAGGTCGACCGGCGCCAAAAACGTTTGCCACATCGCGATTGCCGCCCGAATCGGTTTCTATCCTGAAGCGCAGATCCTTCCTATTGCGCGGTTGCGGTCGGCTGCAACGGCAAAATTTCACCGCAACGTGACTTCCCGTTGACTTCCGGTTCTGCCACATATTTCAGCAATCAAGATAAAGCCGGCATCACCGGCGGGAATCGGAATGGCCATGGCCTCGCGAAAATCATTGTGGCTGGCAGCTCTTGCGCTGGCCTTCTCGGCGTCTGCCGGCGCCGGGCATGCCGGCGAATCCGATCGCGCCCAGACCGACCGGGTCCAGATCGAAAAGCCATTGGGCGTGGTCGAGCTGTTCACCAGCCAGGGCTGCAGTTCCTGCCCGCCGGCCGATACTCTGTTCTCCGAACTTGCCGCCAAGGAAGACATCGTCGCGCTCGCCTATCACGTCGACTACTGGGACTATCTCGGCTGGCAGGACACGCTCGGCCGCAAGGAGAACACCGAGCGGCAATACGACTATATGCGCGCCTTCGGCAGCCGCTCCGTCTATACGCCGCAGGCCGTCATCAATGGCCGCGTCCATGTCAACGGCGCCAACCGCGGCGAGGTCGATGGTGCGCTCGCCCGCATGGCCAAGAGCGGCGAAGGCATGCGCGTCGCCGTCAAGGTCAGCCGCACCAGCGATCGCGTGATGATCGACGCCGGCGATGCCGGCAACGGCCCCAGCGACGCCCATGTCGTCATCGTCTATTTCGACCCGCCGCAGACGGTCAAAGTCGGCGAGGGCGAAAATACCGGCCGCAAGATGACCTACTGGAACGCCGTCACCGGCATCCAGACCGCCGGCATGTGGCATGGCAAGGCACAGCGCTACGAACTGCCGATGAGCGAGATTGCCAAAAAGGGCGGCTGCGCCGTGCTGCTGCAGTCGGTCGGCAAGGACGGCATGCCCGGTCCCATTCTCGGCGCCGCATTCATCCACAAGCCTTGAGATAGAGCGCTCAAACCCCTGCCGCGGTAGCGCGAAGGTTCACCTATCACCAGCCAATAAAAAACCGACGTCAGCTTGCTTCTGACGCCGGTCATTTAGGTTTTGGGATCGTCGCTCCCGGTTCTTCCGAGGAAGAGCCGAGGTTGGTTCGATCCGACGCAGACCCGTGGGCGGGGGGCTTGGGGTTTACGAGCCGGTGCCGGACCGAACCGTCTCAGGCAACGCCGGTAAATTCGTCGGACATTGGGGCATGAGCGCGGATAAAAAAAGGCAGAAATGTGGCGGAACATCACCAATTCCAACACGGCGTTTCATAAAAGTGACTGGACGTGACGGAAACGGCGCGGCGCGGGGCTCGGTTCGCCGGGCCTTGCAATTCAGTCGCGAACACGCCAACTTTGGTTGGCAAAGATTCATTTTGAAGGATCGAGGCATGACCGATGACAGTGGCGGGACGGGGGATGGGGACGCATCCGCAATAATCCCGCTGCACGAGGCGCGACGCGAACGTCTCGATCAGCCGGTGCGGTTCGACCGACGCGAGCTGGACCAGATCCTCAGGCTCTACGGACGCATGGTCGCCGCCAATGAATGGCGCGACTACGCCATCGATCATCTCGCCGACCGCGCTGTCTTTTCCGTCTTCCGCCGCACCAGCGAAGTGCCGCTGTTCCAGATCGTCAAGGATCCGAAACTGGCCCGCAAGCAGGGCGCCTTTGCCGTCATCGCCGCCGGCGGCCGCATCTTGAAACGCGGCCAGGAACTCGGCCGCGTGCTTGGTGTGTTCGACAGCAAGTTGAAGCTGGTCGAAGCCTGAGCAGGGAATTAGAGCAGGGGAATTGAAGAAATGGAGAATTGATGAGTTGAGAAAAGGCCTCGGCGTCATCTGTTGCCGCCGCTTTTTTTATTCTTCAGTTCTTCAATTCCGCAATTCTCCAGTTCCTTCTTCAGTCCCCTCTAAGGCGAAACTTCCGCTCTGGAAGCGAACTCGGATCGGGCGGCGTCGAGGCACCGCCATTCAGGGACAGCTGCATGAACACCGTGTCCAGCCAGCGGCCGTGCTTGTAGCCGGAACCTTCAAGGCGGCCCGAATGGCGAAAGCCGAGCTTTTCGTGCAGCCGCACCGAGGCGCTGTCGGGACGGCCATCGCCGATCACCGCGATGATCTGGCGAAAGCCCGCCGTCGTCACCGCCTCGATCAGGCTTTGCATCAGCTTGAGCCCGACGCCCTGGCCCTTGGCCTCGGGCGCGACATAGACCGAATCCTCGACAATGAAGCGATAGGCCGGGCGTGGCCGGAAGGCACCGGCATAGGCGTAGCCGAGAACCGCGCCGTCCTTCTCCGCCACCAGGTAGGGAAAGCCGCCGGCCATCAGGCTGTCGAATCGAACACCCATCTCCGCGCGGCTCGGCGGCTCCAACTCATAGCTCGCCGTGCCTTTGGCGACCGCGTCGGCGTAGATGCCCGTGATGCTGTCGAGGTCGGCCGCTGTCGCCGGTCGAATCGTAATAGTGCTCATAATTTATGCGTGCCATTTCTCTGCTCGCGATAACAGCAAAGCCCGGCACAAAAGAAAAGGGCGGCCGTTGGGCCGCCCTTTTGGAACTCGATGGTCCAGCATGCTGAACTAGCGACGGTCGCCCATGAACTGCAACAGGAACATGAACAGGTTGATGAAGTCGAGATAGAGCGTCAGCGCGCCCATGATCGCCTTGCGGCCGGCAACGTCCGAACTGTCGCCCTCGAAATACATCTCCTTGATCTTCTGCGTGTCATAGGCGGTGAGGCCCGCGAAGACCAGCACGCCGATCGCCGACACGGCAAACGACAGCGCCGACGACTGCAGGAAGATGTTGATCACCGACGCGATGATGATGCCGAACACGCCCATGATCAGGAACGAGCCCATCGCCGTCAGGTCGCGCTTGGTGGTGTAGCCGAACAGCGACAGCGCACCGAAGGCGGCGGCCGTGGCGAAGAAGGTCTGTGAAATGCTGGCCGTGGTGTAGACCAGGAAGATCGAAGACAGCGACAGGCCGACGAGACCGGCATAGACCCAGAACGTCGTCTGCGCCGCCGAAACGCTCATCGACTGGACGCGGAACGACAGGAACAGAACGGCGGCCAGCGGCGCCAGCATCACCACCCAGCGCAGCGGCGAGCCGAAGATCGCGTAGCCGAAGGACGTCAGCATCTCGCCGCTCGGCAGCGTCGCGACAGCCGAAGCCGGATCGGTGGTGGTGGCCAGCATGATCGTGCCGACAGCGGCAAGACCGGTGATGAGGAGGCCAAGCCCCATCAGATTGTAAACCTTGATCATGTAGGCGCGCAGGCCCTGATCGATGTCGGCACCGACGCCGACGCCGGGCACGGCGCGCGTCTGGTAGTTGCGAATGGGATCAGCCATTGTAGTCCTCTATTGCTTCTGCCCCGTCCGGTGTCAGGTCCTTCCGGACCCAGGCGCCGCTGGCAGGGCTCCAGCATGCCTGTGGCGAAATATGATGGTTATTCGCGTCAAGAACAAGACCGTAACCGGATGTAACGGTTCGTGAGAGGGCGAAGCGCCGATTCCTCGGCTTTTCGGACGGCTTTCTTACCAAGATTTAATCCATGGTGCCCGTTCCGGGCCTGTCGTCACAGGTTGCGCAGCACCGGTGCTGCCTTGTGGCCGAGCACCCGCCAGGTGCCGGCGAGACCAATGCCGACCGTGATCACCAGCGAAAACAGAATGGTTGCCACCGCCACCTCCGGCATGAAATGCGACGGCAAAGTCATGATGCGCGCGACGACGAACCAGGCGGCTGCGCTGCCCGCCGCCAGCGCGAAAATGGCGGTGGCCAGCCCGATCAGCATATATTCGAGCGAGAAGGCCGATATCAGCATCGTGCGTGTCGCGCCCAGCGTCTTCAACACCACCGCATCATGGATGCGCGCCCGGTTGCCGGCTGCAAGCGCGCCGGCCAGCACCAGCACCGAAGCGATCAGCGCCACGCCAGCGGCCGCCCGGATCGCCGTGCCGAGCTGCCCGACCAGCCGGTTGACGACGTCGAGCGCGTCCTTGACCCGCACCGTCGTCACCGCCGGGAAGGCGCGGGTGACGGCGTTGAGGATGCGGGCGTCGTCGGCCGTCGATGCACTCTTTTCGGTCAGCGTCGCCATCCAGCCATGCGGGGCGCCCGCGAATGTGTTGGGCGAGAAGACCATGACGAAATTGATACCCATCGTCTCCCATTCGACTTGGCGGAAACTGGCGATCCTGGCCGTGACATTGCGGCCCAGCACATTGACGGTGATGGTGTCGCCGAGCTTCAGCCCGATCTCCTTGCCTTCTTGCGCCGAAAACGAAACCAGCGGTTCGCCGCTGTAATTTTCGGGCCACCAACTGCCCTCGGTCAGCGTCGCGTTCTCCGGCTGCCTGGTGTCATAGGTCAGGCCGCGATCCCCCCTCAGCACCCAGGCGCCTTCCGCCGGCACCTTCACCTTGTCGACGTCGACACCGTTCAGCGCCATCACCCGGCCGCGCAGCATCGGCACCTTGGCCAGCACGCCCTGCGGCGCCTCCTTGCCGATCAGCGCCGAGAAGGACGCGACATCGGCGCTCTGGATGTCGACGAAGAAGAAGTTCGGCGCCCGTTCCGGCAGGCTGCCCGAGATCTGTCGCCTGAGATTGCCGTCGATCAGCGCCAGCGTCACCAATAGCGTCAGCCCGAGCCCCAGGGACAGCACCACCGATGGCGTCAGGGCGCCTGGCCGATGGATGTTGCCGATGGCGAGCCTGAGCGCCACGAAGCGCACGCGCGGGCTTTTCCTGGCCGTCCATTGCACCAGTGCGCCGACCGCGCGCAGCACCAGGAAGGCGAAGACGGTAGCGCCGACAAAGATCGAGGCGATGCGCTGGTCGCCCGAGAACAGAATGGCCAGCGCCGCAAGCAGCAGCGCGATGCCTATGGCCGCCGCGACATAGGCGGGGCGCGGCAAGCCGCGGCCTTCCAGCCCCATTTCGCGAAACAGCGCGGTTGCCGGCACGTCGCGGGCGCGGCCGAGCGGCAGCAGCGCGAAAGCCAACGTCACCAGCAGGCCGAACAGCGCCGCCATGCCGAGCGCGCCGGGATAGAAGCCGCCTTCGGCCGGCACCGGAATGACGGATTGCAAGGCCGCGCTCGCCGCGAAGGGCATTAGTGCGCCGAGCACAAGGCCCAGCACGATACCCAATCCGGCTATGATCAGGATCTGCACGAGATAGACGGCAAAGACGAAGCCGCCCGAAGCGCCCAGGCTCTTGAAGGTGGCGATGACGCCGCGCTTGCCGTCGAGATAGGCGCGCACCGCATTGGCGACGCCGACGCCGCCGACCACCAGCGCCGTCAGCCCGACCAGGGTCAGGAACTGTGAGAAGCGTTCGATGTTGGACGACAGCGCGGGCGCCGCGTTGCTGCGCGTGCGGATCGACCAGCCGGCTTCCGGAAAATCCGTGGCGGCCTGATCCTGGATGGCCTTGAGCCTCGTCTCGTCGGCGTCCGCCGGCAGCCGGATTTTGTAGGCATTCTCGACCAGGCTGCCCGGCTGGATCAGTCCAGTGGCCGCCAACCCTTCGGTCGAGATCATCAGCCTCGGCGCGAAGCCGAAACCGTCGGACACGGCATCCGGTTCGGCGACCAGCTTGGCGCGCAGTTCGAAAGTGGCGGTGCCGAGCTTCAGCCGGTCGCCAAGCTTGACGTGCAACCGCTCGAACAGAAGATCGGGCGCTGCCGCACCGAAGACGCCGAACTCTTCGCCGAACAGTTCCTGTTTCGACAGCGCCGGCTCGGTCTCCAGCGTGCCATAGAGCGGATAGGCATGGTCGACCGCCTTGGCCTCGACCAGCGCCTGGTCGGATCCGTCGGCCAGACGCGCCATCGAACGCATGCTGGCGGTCCGCGAAACCGTGCCGAGCCCGTCAAGGAAGCTGCGCTCCGCCTGACTGGCGTCACGCTGGTTGATCTGGAAGCGAAGATCGCCGCCAAGCAGCGTCTGGCCCTGATTGGCGACACCGGCGGTGATCGAACGCGCCACCGAGTTGACGCCGCCGATGGCCGCGACGCCGAGCGCGATGCAGGCGAGGAAGATCAGGAAACCGGACAGGCCGCCGCGCATCTCGCGCAGCGAGAAGCGGACAGCGAGCCTCAACGTCCGGGACAGCGGCATCAGGCCGTCACCTTGACCGGCGCCGGTGCCTCGATCCGGCCCGAGCGCATCGAAACCTGGCGCGAACAGCGTGCCGCGAGCGCCGGATCATGCGTGACCAGCACCAGCGTCATGCCGCGCTCGGCCGCCTTTGCAAACAAGAGGTCAGCGACCTGCCGCCCGGTCGCCTGGTCCAGATTGCCGGTCGGCTCGTCGGCGATCAGGATGCGCGGCGACGGCGCCAATGCGCGGGCGATCGCCACGCGCTGCTGCTCGCCGCCCGACAATTCGCCGGGATAGTGGGTGACGCGGTCGCTGAGGCCAACCGCCGCCAGCTCGCGCGCCGCCACCGCGAACGGATCGGCATGGCCCGCCAGTTCCAGCGGCACCGCGACATTTTCGAGCGCCGTCATGTTGGGAATGAGATGGAAGGACTGGAACACGATGCCAATGTTTCGGCCCCGAAACGAAGCGATCTGGTCCTCGCTCTTGCCGTTGAGCAGCTCGCCGGCGATTCGGACCGTACCCGAATCGACCCTTTCCAGGCCTGCCAGGACCATCAGCAAGGTTGACTTGCCGGAACCCGAAGGTCCGACGATGCCGGTCGCCTCGCCGGTCGCCACATCGAGGCTCACCCCCTTCAGCACATGGACCGATGAAGCGCCCTCGCCAAGGGTCAGGGACACATCTTTCAGCGCGATGACGGCTTCTGTCAAAATGAAATCGTCCTATATCTGGGAATGAAGGCTCTGCTTGCCGGAAGCCGTCGACTGAAGAATTCCTAGCTCATATGGGGCCTGCCGCATGTCTTTCAAACGCAGTATTGCCGCAGGCTTCGTGGTTTTCCTCGCCATTTGCGGCGTCATGTCGTCGGCGCGTGCCGAGCCGTTCAAGATCGTCGGCTTCGGTGACAGCCTGATGGCGGGCTATGGCCTTGGACCCGACCAGGGCTTTACCGACAGGCTGCAGGCAGCGCTTGGCGCCAAAGGCCACGACGTGACCGTCGCCAATGCCGGCGTCTCCGGCGACACGACGAGCGGCGGCCTGGCGCGGCTTGACTGGTCGGTGCCGGACGGCACGCAGCTGGTCATCCTCGAACTCGGCGCCAACGACATGCTGCGCGGCGTCTCGCCCGACATCACCAAAAAGAACCTCGACGAGATGCTGAGCAAGCTGAAGCAGCGCAAGATTGCCGTGCTTCTGGCCGGCATGCGCGCCGCACCCAATCTCGGTCCCGACTACCAGAGCGCCTTCGACGCCATTTTCCCGGACCTGGCGAAGAAATACGACGTCGCGCTCTACCCGTTCTTTCTCGATGGCGTCGCCGGCCAGCCCGGCATGCAGCTCGAGGACGGCCTGCATCCGAGCGCACGAGGCGTCGACCAGATGGTCGAACGCATCCTGCCCGCTGTCGAGAAGGTGATCGCGGCGGTGCCGGGCGATTCCTAGCGGGTTGGAACTGTTTCCGCCCGGCGAGCTTTTAACAGGGACTGTGGCCAACAAACCTCTTGCTCCGTTTGACTATCGATGATTCGCTATGGGTGACAGTTCGATTCGAGGAAGGGAGGCTCTTCATGCCGCGTCTTTTCACCGCCCTCGAAATTCCGCGTGACGCTGCCCTTTCGCTGTCCCTGCTGCGGGGCGGCTTGCCGGGAGCCCGCTGGATCGACGTCGAAAACTACCATCTGACGCTGCGCTTCATCGGCGATGTTCCCGGCCATGTCGCCGACGAGATCGCCAACGCGCTCGACCGCGTCCACCGCCCTTCTTTCTCGCTGGCGCTGACCGGCGTCGGCGCTTTCGGCCAGAAGAAGCCGCATGCGGTGTGGGCGGGCGCTTCCGCCTCGCCCGATCTGGCCGCCCTTCAAGGTGAGATCGACCGCATCTGCCAGCGGCTCGGCATCCCGGCCGACCCGCGCAAATTCATGCCGCATGTGACGCTGGCGCGCTTGCGCAATTCGACCCCGCTGGACGTTGCCCAATATCTGTCGGCGCGCGGCAATTTCTCGACGCTGCCGTTCCGCATCGGCCGTTTCGTTTTGATGTCGTCGCGCGATTCGGTCGGCGGCGGACCCTACATCGTCGAGGAAGCCTGGCCGCTGTCAGGCACGGACGCCCGCGCCTCCAGCCTTGTCGCCAGCGCCTCCGACGCCTCGCGGATCATGCGATAGGCGGAAGCGAAGGCTTCTGCCTCGTCATGATAAGGATCCGGCACGTCGCGTGCCTTTCCCTGCGCGAATTCCAGGAACAGATGGATGCGGTCCTGCACGGCCGCCGGCGCCAGCGCCTTCAGGTCGGCGACATTCGACCGGTCCATGCCAAGGATCAGGTCGAAACGGTGGAGGTCCTGTGGCGTGACCTTGCGCGCCCTCTGCCCGGAAATGTCGACGCCGTGCCGCATGGCGACCGCGATCGCGCGTCGATCGGGGGCAGAGCCGGCCTCCCAGTCACTGGTTCCCGCCGAATCGAGCAGGATATCCCGGGCCGACCCGCGCTCGGCCCAAACGGCGCGGAAGACACCTTCCGCCAGCGGCGACCGGCAGATGTTGCCGAGGCAGACGAAGAGAATGGAATTTATAGGCTTCGCGCTCATCGATCCGTCGCTATGGTGAGGGTCGTTTTCGAATAGCACAGGATAGGGACATGGCGAGAGAGAAACTGGGCAGGCAAGCCGCTGAAGCCGCATTGACGGGCCTCGACGGCTGGGCGCTGGCGGAAGACGGCGCCTCCATCAAGCGCACATTCACCTTCGCGAATTTCTCCGAGGCTTTCGCCTTCATGACCCGCGTCGCGCTTGCCGCCGAGGCGATGGATCATCATCCCGAGTGGTCGAATGTATACAAGACCGTCGACGTGACGCTGAACACCCACGACGCCGGCGGCGTCACTGCGCTCGATATCGATCTGGCCACGAAAATGAACCGTTTTGCCGGCGCCTGAGGCCTGGTATCGCCTCGGCAGGCCCAAATCGGCACCGGCATCTTGTAGCGGGGGTCGGGTTTCACCACATTTTCCCCGCGGGCAGGCGCCGGATGCGCATGAGCCCCGCAAGGAGAGACTGATGGCGCAACAATCCGGTTTTGATTTCTTCGGCTTTGGCGGCAAGCCGTCAGACGAGAGCGAAGTGCGCGAGAAATTCTGGCGCACAGCCAAGAAGGCCGCGCGGCAGATCCCCTTCATGGAAGAGGTCGTGGCCGCCTATTATTGCGCCATGGACAAGAACACGCCGCTGCGCGCCAAGGGCATTCTGCTGGCCGCGCTCGGTTATTTCGTGCTGCCGGTGGATGTCATCCCCGACTTCGTCTTCGGGCTTGGCTTCACCGACGACATCGCCGTGCTCACCGCCGCGATCACCGCCGTCAGTGCCCATATCACCACTGCGCACCGGCAGGCCGCCAGGGACGCCATGGCCGAGAAGGGCTGAACACGCGCGCGGAACGCCGTTGAAGCCGGCTTTCGGCGACAGCGTAAAAAGTCAAACTCTTGCCGCTTTCGTGGCCTCCAAGTCGCCAAAGGGATGTCGCGCCACCCGCTCGCAGGGCGGCGGCGCGGGTATGGTGGCGGTTTCCTCGGGGTGAGGGTCCTTTTCTCTTCGGAAATTCACCGTTTGGTAACCCAGATTAAATCAAAATGAAGCGACGGGCAGGACGCCAAGCCGGCCTGCCTCCGCACCATTTGGAATACGGGAAAAGCGATGCGCGGATTGATTGCGATAGTTTCGAGTCTGGCCCTGGTGGCCGTGGCAGCGCCGGCACTGGCGCAGTCGGCGACCAAGATCGGCCAGCACAATGCCTGGGGCACCTACAGCTACCAGGCATCGGGCGGCAAGGTCTGCTATGTCCTGACCGTGCCGACCGACAAGCAGCCGCCCACGCTCGACCATGGCGATATGTTCTTCTTCGTCAGCCAGCGGCCCGGCCAGCAAGTGTCCTACGAGCCGCAATTCATTGCCGGCTACAATTTCCAGGAAGGCTCCAAGGCCACTGTGACCATCGACAAGAAGACGTTTTCGATGTTCACGCGCGGCAAATCGGCCTGGGTCGAGAATGCCGCCGAGGAGCCGGTACTGATCGCCGCCATGAAGACCGGCACCGACATGAAGGTGACGGCGAAGTCCGGCCGCGGCAATCCCACCTCCTATGTCTTCTCTCTGAAGGGCATTTCGGCGGCGCTGACATCGATCGCCAAGTGTAAATAGGCAAAGCTACTTTTTTTGAGAGAAAGGCCGGGCCGCGAAGCCCGGCCTTTTTTCTTTCATACTTGCCCCGGCCCGGCCTCCGCCCGGCGGCGCCGGATCGCCTCGGCGATGAAGACACGCGATAGCGCGTGATAGAGCGGCTCGTGCGAGATCATGCGCGCCGTGCCGTAGCCCAGCATCGAGGCCAGCATCAGCGCGATGACATTGTCGTGATTGCCGGTCATCTCCAGGATGATGACGAAGGCCGTCATCGGCGCTTGCACCACACCGGCGAAATAGCCGGCCATGCCGAGCAGTGCCGCCACCCCAGTGCTCGCGCCAAAGAGGAGGCCGAGCGAACTGCCGATGCCGGCGCCGACAGCCAGCGAGGGCGCGAAGATACCGCCCGGAATGCCCGAGATCATCGACAGCAATCCCGCCAGGAACTTTTCGGCGAAGAAGAACCACGGCAGCGGCGTGCCTTCGACGGCGCCCCGCGCCTGCACGTAACCGGTGCCGAAGGTCAGCCCGCCTGAGGCGATGCCGATCACCGCCACCGCAAGCCCGCAGATTGCGGCCACGACCAGGGCGCGCCGCAAAGGCTGCCCAGTGTTCCAGCGCCGGATCCGCCGCGTCGCCTTCAACGCCAGCAGCGAGAACAGCGCGCCGAACCCGCCGCCGATGACGCCGCAGGCAATCACCAGCGGCCACTCGGCGGCAAACGAGATGGTGTCCCTGGCGACGCCAAAATAGGTGTAGTTGCCGAGCAGCCCGAGCGAAGCGAGACCGGCCAGGATCACCGCCGTCAGCACCAGCCCGTTGGTTCGCGCCTCATAGGTGCGGCCCATCTCCTCGATGGCGAAGACGATGCCGGCCAGCGGCGTGTTGAAGGCGGCGGCAATCCCGGCGGCCGACCCGGCCAGGATCAGACCCCGGGCCTGCACCATGCCGCCCCAGCGTGCCGCCTGCAGCATCAGCGACGCGCCGACTTGCACCGTCGGACCCTCGCGGCCGATCGAGGCGCCGCAGAACAGGCCGACGATGGTGAGCATGATTTTGCCGGCCACCAGTTTGAGGGACAGGATGTGGCTGCGGTCCTCGTCGTCACGCAGATGGCGGGCGGCGATCGCCTGCGGAATGCCGCTGCCTTGCGAACCGGGAAAGAAGGTGTGGGCAAGCCAGGCGCACAGCACGAAACCCAACGGCGTAATGGCAAGCGGCAGATAGAAACGCCAGCCGCCTGCATCTCCTGTCATCAGTTGAAACAGTTCCTGCGCCCTGTCGGCCAGCACCGCGAACAGCACGCTGATCACACCGATGCCAAGCGCGCCGGCCCAGAACACCAGGCGCGGCTGCCAGACCCGCCGTGAGCCCCACATCGCGCGCGAACGCCGCAGCATGGGATATTTTCGCGATGTGCCGGCCATGTCTGTCCTCGAGCGGGGAATGTTTCGGCCTAACACAGCTGGGCAGTCTATTAAACTAGCGCCGGAAAAACCTGTCGTTGGCGCTCGCCTGAGTGCCAGGCGGAAGCATCGCTTCGGTGAAAGGTCGGCCCCCACTCCGTCGAGCTACGCTCGACGGAGTGGGGGAAGCCATCAGCCAAACGCGCTGCCGCCGCAAGACAGGCATTATCGGGAGAGAAATGCCCGCCATGACGAGGGGCGGTGCCGACGTCGTTCCAAGGCGATCGTAGATCGTAAAGCTAGCTGAGCATGACTCTGCCCTCAACCTGTGCTATGCGCCGCGCTTCCTTTCCGGCACGATGCGTGAAATCGGCCGCAAACCGCTTATATCAGTGCAACCATGACCCTTTCATTCGATCTCACCACTGACAGCGCCCGCGACGCGTTGCGTGCCCGCGCGGCACAGCCCGAAAAGCAGTCGCTGATCGGCCTGACGCGGATCGAACTCGCCGAGACTCTGGTTGCATCAGGCGCTGTGCCCGAGCGCCAGGCGAAAATGCGCGCCCAGCAGCTGTGGCACTGGATGTATGTGCGCGGCGTCTCCGATTTCGCCGGCATGTTCAACATCTCCAAGGATCTGCGTGCTGAGCTCGACAAGCATTTCACCGTCGCCAGGCCCGAGATCGTCGAGGAGCAGATTTCCGCCGACGGCACGCGAAAGTGGCTGTTCCGCTTTCCGCCGCGCGGCGCCGGCCGGCCTGTCGAGATCGAAACCGTCTACATTCCCGAAGAGGGTCGCGGCACGCTGTGCATCTCCTCGCAGGTGGGCTGCACGCTGACCTGCTCGTTCTGCCACACCGGCACGCAGAAGCTGGTGCGCAATCTGACGGCCGAGGAGATCCTCGCCCAGCTGCTCACCGCCCGCGACCGGCTCGGCGATTTCCCTGACCGCGACACGCCCGACGGCGCCATCGTGCCGGCCGAAGGCCGCAAAGTGTCCAATATCGTCATGATGGGCATGGGCGAGCCGCTTTACAATTTCGAAGCGGTGAAGAAGGCGCTGCTGATCGCTTCCGACGGTGACGGCCTGTCCCTGTCGAAGCGGCGCATCACGCTGTCGACCTCCGGCGTCGTGCCGGAAATCTTCCGCACCGGCGAGGAAATCGGCGTCATGCTGGCAATCTCGCTGCATGCCACCAATGACGATCTGCGCGACTTGCTTGTGCCGATCAACAAGAAGTATCCGCTGAAGGAACTGATCGCCGCCTGCCGCGCCTATCCCGGCCTGTCGAACGCCAAGCGCATCACCTTCGAATATGTGATGCTGAAGGACGTCAACGATTCCATCGAGGACGCCAAGGGACTGATCAAGCTGCTCAAGGGCATTCCGGCCAAGATCAACCTGATCCCGTTCAACCCGTGGCCGGGCACCAATTACCAGTGCTCGGACTGGGAGACGATCGAGAAATTCGCCGACTACATCAACAATGCCGGCTATGCCTCGCCGATCCGCACGCCGCGCGGCCGCGACATCCTCGCCGCCTGCGGCCAGCTCAAATCCGACTCCGAGCGCATGCGCAAGGTGGACCGGCTGGCTCTGGAAGCGATGATGATAGCGGGGCACGGCGAGGCGTGAACCGCCCCTTCGCCTGGCTAAGACGCCTCGCCATCATGGCGGTCGGCTATGTCGCCGCCGTGCTGACCTCGATCCTGGTGCCGGTGCTGCTGATCGCTCTTCTGGAAGGCATCGAAGACGGCAACTGGTCGATCATTTTCGCCTTCGACTGGCTTGGTTCGTTCCCGCTCGCCGTGTTGACCGTAATGATCGGCGCGCTGTTGATCGTCGGTCCGGCGCTTTTTGTCGCCGAACGGTTTTCACTTCGGGGATGGTTCTACTTCGCCGCCACCGGTGCGATCACGTCCATCGCCTTTGGCGTATCCATGCCGCGCTCGGCCAGCAGCTTTGTCTTCAATCCGGGCTTTCTGGGTTTTCTCGCCACCGCCGGCATCGCCGCCGGTTGGATCTACTGGCTTCTGGCTGGACGCAGGTCCGGCACGGGCCGGAATCTGGGCCGGGATTGATGGCGCGTCTCGTCGGCTACCTCATCCGTTTCACCGTCATCCTGTTCGGCTATGCCGTCGCCTCGCTGGCGGCGAGCGCCTTCCTCAACATCCTGTTCCTGGCATCGCTCGGCTACACGCCGGAGCATGCGCATCCGACGGCGACGGCTTCCCTGTATTTTTCAATTCCCTTCGCCGCCCTGTTCGTCGCCTATTTCGCCCTGATGCCGGCCTCTGTCGTCATCCTGCTTGCCGAAATCCTGGGCCGGCGCGACTGGCTGTTCTATGCGCTGGCGGGCGCGGTGGTTGCCGGTGTTTTCCTCGGGCTTGCCGACCACAGCGGTGACACCGCCTTCGCCGTCAGGGACACCAGCGCCATCATGGCCGTGATCGGCAGCGGCATGGTCGGTGGTATCTTTTACTGGCTCAGCGCCGGGCGCTGGGCCGCAAGCTGGTGGCAAGGCGAACCAGGATCAAAAGAGGATGGCTGGACAGGATGACGGCGCCTACTTCGCCTGCGCCGTCAGGATCTTGAGGGCGAAGGCGGAGAACACGCCGGCGAAGAGATAGTCGACCACCCGCGTAACGCGCGGGCTTGCCTTCATCGCCGCCGAAAACTTTTCCGCCGCCAGCACCATCGGCACCGTCACCGGGACCGACAGCACGATGAACATCGTGCCCAGGAAAAACAGCTTTCCCGGTGCGTTCGGATCATGTGCGGAGACGAACTGCGGCAGGAAGGTCATGAAGAACAGGATGATCTTCGGGTTGAGCAGATTGACGCCGAGGCCCGCCGCCCAGCTGCGCAACAGCGAAATCTCGGGTCCCGTCTTCTTCTCCGGCGAAAAGGCCGAGCCCCTGGTGATTGCCTGCCAGGCCAGGAAGACGAGATAGCCGGCGCCGAAGATCTTCAGCACGAAGAATGCCATCGGCGAGGCGACGATCAGCGCCGAGACGCCGACCACCACCAGCGTGGTGTGGATCAGCGTGCCGCAAAGCGCGCCGGCCATCGAGGCAAAGCCGGTGGCACGGCCCTGGCTCAGCGTGCGCGAGACGAACAGGGTCATGTCCGGCCCCGGCGTGATCGCCAGGATGACCGTGGCGATGGCGAACTGGATCAGCGTGGTGGTGTCTGGAATGAACGACATGAGCGGCCCCGGGGAATTGGGAGGCCTATACAGGATGCGCCATGTCGACGCCAGACACAGCAGCGATCCGATCTCGATCCAGCAGGCGTCTGCACGGCATTCGCTGGGCGCCGGCCGCGGCAGTCCTATGCCTGCCTGCTCAGCCGTATCCTCGCTGGCTCCTCCGCGAAGAGTCGATCGTTGCGGACATCGGTGTCCCCGGTGATCTGGTCGATCGGCTTGGGCCGGCCGAGAAAATAGCCTTGCGCCTCATTGCAGCCTTCGACCTGCAGGATGGTGAGCTGGACATGTGTCTCGACGCCTTCGGCGAGCACCGGAATGTCGAGGCTGCGGCCCAGCGTCAGCACCGCCCGGATGATGGCCTTGGCCTGCGGGCTTCGCTCGACATCGGCCATGAATGAGCGGTCGAGCTTGATCTTGTCGAAGGGAAACGAGCGCAGCGTATCGAGCGATGAATAGCCGGTGCCGAAATCGTCGATCGCGATCGTCACCCCAAGCGCCTTGACCTGGCGCAGGACATGCAGCGTGCGCACCTTGTCGGCGACGATCGTCGATTCGGTCAACTCCAGCTCCAGCCGTTTCGGCGACAGCCCGGTCTCGATCAGGATCTGATGGACGAGCTTGGCGAGATCGGCATGGGCGAACTGCACCGGCGACAAATTGACCGCGATCTTGTGGCCATTGCCCCACGAGGCCGCCTGCCGGCACGCGGTCCGCAGCACCCATTCGCCGATCGCCATGATCGAGCCGTTCTCTTCGGCAATCGGGATGAATTCGGCGGGCGGGATCATGCCATGCACGGGATGGGTCCAGCGCAGCAGCGCCTCGTAGCCGCAGGTGGCGCCGGTCGGGACCGAGGTCTGCACCTGATAGTGAAGCGAAAGCTCGCCGCGGTCGATCGCCTGGCGAAGGTCGGTGGCCAAGGCGCGGCGCGCCCGCGCCGTCTCGTCCATGGCGGATTCGTAGAAGCAGACGGCTCGCGTCACGTCGTTCTTCGCCCGGTACATGGCAAGGTCGGCGTTGCTGACCAACCTTTCCCGATCGGCTCCGTCGCGCGGATAGACCGCGCTCCGTGCTGAACTGCATCTTCTTAGTGCTGCGATGCGGGGCGCCATGGCACGGTCCCGCCAAAACGCCACGGCCCAGGCATCGCGCTCCCGCCATGCGCTGGACCAGAAGCCATGCATGCACGCGTGCTTGCTCGCTCTGCCGTTCCTGCTAAAAGGCGCTGCGACAAATCCGTGACGCCCAGGCTGGGGCGTCCGCCACCGACGGGGTAAAAATGTCCAAAACCAAAGACATCAAGAAAGTCGTGCTCTCCTATTCCGGCGGTCTCGACACATCCATCATCCTGAAATGGCTGCAGACCGAGTTCGGCGCCGAGGTCATCACCTTCACCGCCGATCTCGGTCAGGGTGAAGAGCTGGAACCGGCGCGCCGCAAGGCCGAGATGATGGGCATCAAGGACATCCGTATCGTCGATGTGCGCGAGGAATTCGTCGCCGACTTCGTCTTCCCGATGTTCCGCGCCAACACCGTCTATGAAGGCACCTATCTGCTCGGCACCTCGATCGCCCGGCCGCTGATCTCCAAGCATCTGGTCGATATAGCCCGGGAAACCGGCGCCGATGCGATCGCGCATGGCGCCACCGGCAAGGGCAACGATCAGGTTCGCTTCGAGCTCTCGGCTTACGCACTGAACCCCGACATCAAGGTCATCGCGCCGTGGCGCGACTGGACGTTCAAGTCGCGTACCGACCTGATGAATTTCGCCGAGCAGCACCAGATCCCGGTGCCGAAGGACAAGAAGGGCGATGCACCGTTCTCGGTCGACGCCAACCTCTTGCATTCGTCCTCCGAGGGCAAGGTGCTGGAAGACCCGTGGGTGGAGCCGCCGGAATTCGTTCATCAGCGCACCGTTTCGCCGATGGACGCGCCGGACAAGGTCACCGAGATCGAGATCGAGTTCCTGAAGGGCGATCCGATCGCGCTGAACGGCAAGAAATTGTCGCCGGCAACCATGCTGGCGACACTCAACGATCTTGGCCGCGACAATGGCATCGGCCGGCTCGACCTGGTCGAGAACCGCTTCGTCGGCATGAAGTCGCGCGGCGTCTACGAAACGCCAGGCGGCACCATCCTGATCGCCGCCCACCGGGCCATCGAATCGATCACGCTCGACCGAGGTGCGGCCCACCTCAAGGACGAGTTCATGCCGCGTTACGCCGAGCTGATCTATAACGGCTTCTGGTTCGCGCCCGAACGGCTGATGCTGCAGGCGATGATCGACAAGAGCCAGGAAGACGTCGAGGGCACGGTGCGGCTCAAGCTCTACAAGGGCAACGTCATGGTCACCGGCCGCAAGTCGAAGAAGACGCTTTACTCCGATGCGCTGGTCACTTTCGAGGACGACCGTGGCGCCTATGACCAGAAGGACGCCGCCGGCTTCATCCGCCTCAATGCACTGCGGCTGAGAACGCTGGCAGCGCGCAACCGCGCCAAGTAGGGCGGATGCGCGGTTTCGGTCGCTGCCTGGCGCCGCTGGTTGTTCTGGCGACGCCGGCCGCCGGCCAGGAGTTCGACCCCGCCTCTCTTGACCTTCCCGCGCTGATCGAGTGCAGGGCGGACGTTCCGACCTACAACGACTTTGCCCTGTGGCTGTCCAGCGCACCGGGTGCCGTTGAAACGCTTGGCTGGAAGGAGGTTGCCTCCGGCAATCCGTTTCTCAGCCAATACGAACTGCCGGCCAAAATCCGCGTGTTCAACCGCGAGACAGGATCGATCGTGTTTACCGCTGCGGGGCCGATGGCCGTGCTCGACGGCGTTGCCGCGCCGGAGCTTGCAAAAGAACTCGACGTCATGGCCGTGTTTTCCACGCCGCAAAAATTCCTTGGCGAAAAGGCCGTTTTCCAAAGCACCGAAGAGTCGGAAGGATTGACCTTCTCCACGGACGTCAAGCTCAACGTCTCGACCGTCGAGTCCCATCCCGGCAAGACCCTGGCCGGCTGCTCCTACACGCTCGAAATCAAATAAAAACCCGGCATTCACGCCGGGTTTTCGATCAAGTCAAAAAATGGCCGGGGCCTTCTGCCCGGTGCATGGTCCGTCAATCGCCGTCGATCGCCGTGGCAATGCGGGCGATGGCCTGCTGATAGACGCTCGCGGAATTCCAGCCGGCAATCGCGCCCATATTCGCACTCGCGCTCGCACCTGCCCGCCAGCCATGACCCTTGAGGAAGTTGGCGGTGGAAGCCAGCGCCGTGCCCTTGTCGCGCAGGTTTCCGCCGCCGACGCCATATTTCAGGACGTTTCCTGGCAGGAACTGCGTGTGTCCGATCTCGCCATGCGCGGCCCCGACCGACGAGGCAGTCAGCGCCCCGCGATCGACCAGCTTCAGGGCGGCGATCGCATGCGGGTAGAAGAACCCCGGGCGGCGGCAATCATAGGCAAGCGTCAAAATCGCAGAGACGGTGTTCTGGTTGCCCATGGCCGAACCGAAGCCGGTTTCCATACCCCAGATGGCCAGCAACACGCCCGGCGACACGCCGTAATTCGCTTCGATCTTGGAGAACAGCGCCGCATTCGACTTCTTCAGCGACCGGCCCTTGGAGATAATCGCCGCGCCGCCGCGCCGCCGCATGAAATCGTCCACCGAGCCGCTGAAGGCCTTGTGAATGCCGCGGTCGACTGAGATGGTCTTTGTCGCGTAGTTTGCCCCGGCCAGAGCGGCCAGCCCCTTGGCGCCTACACCTTCCGACCTGGCCTGCGCGGCAAAGTCCTGCTTCCAGGCCTCGAAGCCGGCGCCGGTCTTGCCGCAGCTGGCCGCTGCCTGTGCGCCCGTCGCCAGCGCAAGCACCGCCACCACGGCCGCTGCAAACATCTTTCCCTTGGCAAGAATTGCCATGTTGATCTCCTGGTTGCCTGAATCACGTCCCAATTGCGAACTTGCCAGCGAAACGCGCACTTGTCACTGTCACCGCTGCAATGCTGGCGAATGCCGTGGAATTTGCCTAGGATCAAGTGATTATTGTGGCAAGGGGGCTGCATGCAAGACGTTGATGTCGTCATCATCGGCGCCGGCTCGGCGGGTCTTGCCGCTGCCAAAACCCTGCAGGCGGCGGGGCTTTCCTTCACGCTGCTCGAAGCGATGGACAGAATCGGCGGGCGAGCCTGGACCAGCGACCAGCATTTCGGCGTGCCTTTCGACATCGGCTGCGCCTGGCTGCATGCCGCCGACCGCAATCCCTATTTTCCCGAAGCGCAAGTGGCAGGCTGGACGTTGCATCATCACGACATGAATGTCGATCATCTCTACTACCGCGAGCGCAAGGCGAGCGAAGCGGAAGAAGCCGACATGAAGGCCGCCGACGCAAAGCTGTTCGAACTGCTGGCCAGGCATGAAGTGAAGGACGGAGATGACGATCGTCTTTCGGCGCTGTTGGCAAAAGGCCATGCGCCGCGCGCCGCCGCCACCTTCGCCGGGCCGATGGATTTCGGCGCCGACGAGGACGAAATCTCGATCCTGGACTTCCAGGCCGCCGCCGATCTCGACCCGAACTACTTCAGCAAGGAGGGCCTTGGCGCGCTGGTGGCGCGTTTCGGCGCCGGCGTGCCGGTCGAACTGTCGACGCCGGTGCGTAAGATCCTGTGGGACGTGCCCGGCGTCGCCTGCGTCACCGATCGCGGCACCGTCCGCGCCAAAGCGGTGATCGTGACCGCTTCGCCGGCGGTGCTCGCCTTCGAGGAGATCGCGTTCTCGCCGGCCCTGCCCGACACCCATTTTGGCGCCTTCTTCGACCTGCCGATGGGCATGCTGACCAAATTGCCGGTCGAAATATCGGGCACAAGGCTCGGGCTGCAGCCTTTCGACGACCTGCTGATCGAACGGATGGCCAGGCACGACATCTATTTCCTGTGCTTCCCGTTCGACCTTGACCTGATGGTCGGGTTCGTCGGCGGCGATTTCGCCTGGGAAATGTCGGCGGCCGGCGAGGCGGCCGGCATCGACTTCGTCGTCGACCGGCTGTGCGGCATCTTCGGTGGCGATACGCGCAAGCATGTCGGACGCGCCATGATGACCAATTGGGGCGGCGAGCGCTTCGTGCGCGGCGCCTACGCCGCCGCCCGCCCTGGCCGTTCCCTGGCGCGCGCCGCGCTCATGCAGCCGGTGGCCGACAAGATCTTCTTCGCCGGCGAGCACTTGGCCGGCCCGCTGATGCAGACCTGCGGCGGCGCACGGCTGTCGGGCGAAGCGGTGGCAAGACAGGTTGTCGCCCAGCTTGCGGCCAAATAGCTTCAGGAAAATGTGGAACGCCGCGCGGCTGTTCGCGTTGGGCACGGGCCGCCGTGAACATCTATGTCACCTCCGGTGAATTGAGACCGACATGAAACTCTTCGACTGCCCCCATTGCGGCCATCGCATCTATTTCGAGAACGCCCAGTGCCTGAACTGCGGGAACCCCGTGCTCTACGATCCCGAGCACGCTTGTTTCGCGCTGGCGAGCGCCGACGGCATCTTCCAGTGCACCAACGCCGATGAATGCGCCTGCAACTGGATGGCCGAGCCCGGACACGCCTTTTGCCGCGCCTGTGCGCTCAACCAGTTGATCCCGGATCTCTCCGTCGACGGCAACCGCCGCCGCTGGATCCGTGTCGAAGCGGCGAAGAAGCGCGCCATCTATTCGCTGCTGGCCTTCGGGCTGCCGGTGGCGCCCAAGCAGAACCCCGCCGACGAGATCGGGCTGGCCTTCGACTTCCTCGCCGATCCGATCGGCGGCGGCCCCGGCGGCGAGCGGATCCTGACCGGCCACGACAATGGCCTGATCACGCTCAACGTCGCCGAGGCGGATTCGGCCGAGCGCGAGAAGCGGCGCGTCGAGATGGGCGAGAACTACCGCACCTTGCTCGGTCATTTCCGTCATGAGCTTGGGCACTATTACTGGGACCGCCTGATCCGCGACGATCCGCACCGGCTCGAAGCTTTCCGCGCACTGTTCGGCGATGACCGCGCCGATTACGAACAGGCGCTGAAGGCCTATTATGCCAATGGTGCGCCGCCCGACTGGCAGCAAGGCCACATCTCGGCCTATGCGACCTCGCATCCATGGGAGGACTGGGCCGAGACCTGGGCTCACCACCTGCACATCACCGACACGCTGGAAATGGTGCACGCACTGAACTTTCCGCTCGGCCGGCTGGAGACGGTGGAGGCCAACGACTTGCCGCGCGGCGACACAGGCGGCGAATTGCAGGCCGCACCCTCGGAGCCGCCGACCGCGCCCGAGTCTTTCGAAAAGATCCTTGCCCGCTGGCTGGTGCTGTCGGAAGCCTCCAATTCGATCAACCGCTGCATGGGCCTGCCGGACCTCTATCCCTTTGTCATTTCGGACGTCACGGCGCGGAAATTGGACTTCGTTCACGAACTTCTGACCGATTTGCCTGGAGAACAGGGAACAAATCGTGAGTTGGCACAGGCGCTTTAGCGGGAACGCATGAGCTGCTGCCCCGTTTTCGCTGGCGAGGGACCATGAAAACGGAGAGAAACCATGAAATCCCTGTTGTTTCCGGCGGTCGCCGGAATGCTGACCGTGATGTCGGGCGCCGCGTTTGCCGACACCGCCGTCTCAGCCATCACCGACCTTAACGTTCGCGCCGGACCCGGCCCGCAATACCCTGTCATCGGCGTGCTCGCCGCCGGTCAGTCGGCAACGCTCAATGGCTGCATCGAAAACAGCAAATGGTGCACCATAGCCGAGGCCGGCGGCCAGGGCTGGGTCTATTCCGACTATGTGACGGCCGATATAGGCGGCAGCCGGGTGGTGCTGACGCAACGGCGCGCCAGCGTTGCTGTCGTCTCGCCGCCGGAGGACATCGGCAACTACTCGACCGATTATACCGGCGCGATCATCGCCAGCGATCCGGTCGTGGATGACTTCCCGCCGCCCCCGGTTGAAGTCCGCACCTATGTCGACACGCATCGCCTCGATCCCATCTATCTGGAAGGCGAAGTGGTCACCGGCGCGACCCTGCCCGACACCGTCGAGCTGCGCGAGATTCCGGACTATAATTACCGCTATGTCTATGTGAACGGCCAGCGGGCGCTGATCGATCCGCAGACCCGGCGCATCATGTACGTCGTGCGCTGACGACAATTGGCATAAGCGGCCGCTGCCACAGCAGCGGCCGCCGGCAGGCGGCACCGCAGCGTCGCCTCTTGTGCGCCGACGCTGCTCTGAGCATTGTCCTTTGCGGAAAACTTCCGATTTTTCCGGCGGTCGGTTAGTCAATAGGCGATGACTTTGGCAAAGGAGCCCGCGTGACCATCGATCCGGCCGCCTTCGAGCGCTACAGGCATTCGCCGAACGCCAGGACGACCTTGCCGCGCCTGTTGCTCGGAACGGGGATCGTCGTCCTTTTTTGGGCAGCAACCACCGTGGCCGTGCTGGTCGGCGGCACCTATGCCTTCTTCGCCCGGCAGGCGGCCCCATCATCCGGCATGCAGGGTTTCCTCGCCTCGCCCATCGGCATCCTCACCGCGCTCGTCTCGTTCGCCGGCATCTGGATCGGCCTGTGGGTCGCGATGCGCTGGGTGCATGGCGAGAAGCTGTCGGCGCTGCTCGGCAACAGCCGGCGTGTTTCATGGTCCGGCTTCCTCAAGGGGCTGATCGCGGTGCTGATCACCTCGTTGATCTCCGAAATCCTGCTCTATCTCTTGCAGCCGCAGATCGCGCGCGGCCCGATCAGCCTGTCGTCCTGGCTGCTGTTTGCGATCCCGATCGCCGCGCTCACTCTGTTGCAGACCTCGTCGGAAGAGTTGCTGTTTCGCGGCTACCTGCTGCGCGGGCTGGCCAGCCGGTTCAAGAGCCCGTTCATCTGGGCGCTGCTGCCGGCCCTGCTGTTCACCTCGCTGCATTGGAGTGCGAGTTCGTCGCCAGCCATCAACGCCTGTGTGCTGGCGTCGATCGCCGCTTTCGCGTTGCTGCTGACGCTTGTCGTTTACGCAACAGGCAATCTCGGCGCCGCGCTGGGTGCTCATCTCGGCAACAACCTGACCGGCTTCCTGCTGATCTCGCATCAGGAAAGCTACAATTCCTTCGCCCTGTTCAACGCCAGGCCGCTCGAGGGACCGGGCTGGGCAACGTCGGATGCGGTTCTCATCGCCTTCATCGGCATCGCCTGCAGCCTGCTGACCATCGGGCTGCTTTTGCATCCGCGCTCGCCGCTCAAGGTCGCCGCCGAGCTTCCGGACCGCGCGAGCACGGCCTGAATGCGGGTCCGGGAACGACGCTACCCGGCCCTTGTCTTGACTCTTGCGCAGATTTCCTGTCTACACGCCTCGACTTCCGCGACGAGTATCCCTCCGAGCAAGCCGACCAGGACGCCGAAACCTCTTTGAGGTGAAGTGCTGTAAATCGATCCTGGAGGCCAACACCCGGCAGCGCTGAGCGCCCCCGGGTGCTTTTTGGTTTTGGCTTTTGCTTGGACTTTTGGTTGGACACTGGGCGCGAACGCATTACCTCTCGGGCACCATCCGGGTGCCAGGGAAAAGGAAAACGAATGTTTGAATCGCTACAGGAACGTCTTGGTTCGATCCTGAACGGCCTGACCGGCCGCGGCGCGCTGTCGGAGGCTGATGTCTCGGCGGCGCTGCGCGAGGTGCGCCGTGCGCTGCTCGAAGCCGACGTGGCGCTGGAAGTGGTGCGCTCCTTCACCGACAAGGTGCGCGAGAAAGCCGTCGGCGCTGCCGTGGTCAAGTCGATCAAGCCCGGCCAGATGGTCGTCAAGATCGTTCATGACGAACTGGTCGACATGCTCGGCGCCGAAGGCGTCGCCATCGATCTCAATGCCCCGGCGCCGGTCGTCATCATGATGGTCGGCCTGCAGGGTTCCGGCAAGACGACCACTTCGGCCAAGATCGCCAAGCGTCTTTCCGAGCGTCAGAACAAGAAGGTCCTGATGGCCTCGCTCGACACGCGGCGCCCCGCCGCGCAGGAGCAGCTTCGCCAGCTCGGCGAACAGGTCAAGGTCGCCACGCTGCCGATCATCGACGGCCAGTCGCCGGTCGACATCGCGCGCCGCGCCGTGCAGGCGGCCAAGCTCGGCGGCCACGACGTCGTCATCCTCGACACCGCCGGCCGCACCCATATTGACGAGCCGCTGATGGTCGAGATGGCCGACATCAAGAAGGTATCGAGCCCGCACGAAATCCTGCTGGTCGCCGATTCGCTGACCGGCCAGGACGCCGTCAACCTGGCCAAGAGCTTCGACGAGCGCGTCGGCATCACCGGTCTCGTGCTGACCCGCATGGACGGCGACGGCCGTGGCGGTGCTGCCCTTTCGATGCGCGCCGTCACCGGCAAGCCGATCAAGCTGATCGGCACCGGCGAAAAGATGGACGGGCTGGAGGAATTCCACCCCAAGCGCATCGCTGACCGCATCCTCGGCATGGGCGACATTGTCTCGCTCGTCGAAAAGGCCGCCGAGAACATCGACGTCGAACAGGCGGCGGCGATGGCCAAGAAGATGCAGTCGGGCAAGTTCGACCTGAACGATCTCGCCGGCCAGCTTCAGCAGATGTCGAAGATGGGCGGCATGGGCGGCATCATGGGCATGATGCCCGGCATGGGCAAGATGAAGGACCAGATGGCCGCCGCCGGTCTCGACGACAAGATGTTCGGCCGCCAGCTCGCCATCATCTCGTCGATGACCAAGGCAGAGCGCGCCAATCCCGATTTGCTCAAGCATTCGCGCAAGAAGCGCATCGCTGCCGGTTCCGGCACCGACGCGGCCGAAATCAACAAGCTGCTCAAGATGCATCGCGGCATGGCCGACATGATGAAGGCGATGGGCGGCAAGGGCAAAGGCGGCGGCCTGATGCGCGGCATGATGGGCGGCCTCGCCTCCAAGATGGGCCTCGGCGGCATGATGCCCGGCGGTATGGGTGGCATGATGGGCGGCGGCATGCCGGACCTGTCGAAGATGGATCCCAAGCAGCTCGAAGCCTTGCAGAAGCAGGCGCAGGCAGCCGGCCTAGGCGGCGGCATGAAAGGCCTTCCCGGCGGCGGTGGCCTGCCCAGCGGGATGCCAGGTTTGCCCGGCGGCATGAAACTTCCCGGGCTTCCCGGCCTCGGCGGTGGCGGGCTGCCCGGCCTTGGCAAGAAGAAGTGAGGACGCCATGAACGAAGAAAAGGACATGGCCGACGCCCGCGCCCTCCTGGCAGATTACCGGGCGTCGATCGACAACATCGACGCAGCCCTCATCCACATGCTTGCCGAGCGCTTCCGCTGCACCAAGGCGGTTGGCGTGCTGAAGGCGACTCATGGCTTGCCGCCGGCCGACCCGGCACGCGAGCAGCAGCAGATCGCCCGGCTTCGCCAGCTGGCGAAGGATGCCCATCTCGACCCGGATTTCGCGGAAAAGTTCCTCAACTTCGTCGTCCGCGAAGTGATCCGCCACCACGAACAGATCGCCGCTTCTAACGGCGTGACGAAAACCAACTGAAACCCAATCAACGAACTTAGTTTTTAGGAGAAAAGAAATGCCCTTGAAGATCCGACTGGCCCGTGCGGGCTCGAAGAAACGTCCTTACTACCACGTCGTCATTGCCGACGCCCGTTCGCCGCGTGACGGCCGGTTCATCGAGTCCATCGGCTCGTGGAACCCGCTGCTGCCCAAGGACGGCGAACGCGTCAAGGTCGACGCCGACCGCGTCAAGCATTGGCTGGCGCATGGCGCCCAGCCGACCGACCGCGTGCTGCGCTTCCTCGACGAGGCCGGCCTCGTCAAGCGCGACGCCCGTTCCAACCCGAAGAAGGCCGAGCCGGGCAAGAAGGCGCAGGAACGCGCTGCTCTTCTGAAGAAGGCGCAGGAAGATGCCGCTGCTGCCGTTGCCGCCGCCGCGGCTGCACCGGCCGAGGCGGAAGCCGCAACCGCCGAATAAGTATTTGCTCTATCGCATCCAGGAAAACGGCGGGCCATGTGCCCGCCGTTTTTTCATTCGACCCTGTCTGTAAAAGCCGCCCGGTCAATAGCCGCGCGGGCAGCGGTCAATATAGACGCGGCCACGGCTATCGCGGTAGCGGCATTCGCCACGCTCGCTCGCCCGGCCGATCAGCGCGCCGGCAACAGCGCCGACAGCACCACCGACGACGGCGCCTTCAACCGGATCGCCGGCGACGGCCGCACCGACGGCAGCGCCACCGAGGCCGCCTACGGCCGCGCCTTTTTCCGTTTGCGAACAAGCGGCGAGCGGCACCAGCAGCGCCATCAAAAGCATCGTTTTCTTCATCGTCGTTCCTCTCCGATAGGAGCCGCCTCCGCCGCCGGGCGAATCTCTAACTCGCAACTCGACGATTCGATCCCTGAGATATTGCCCGGCAAAGGGTTCAGGCTTCGAGCCGAAAGCGGTGCTTCGATCTGGATCTAACGGCTGAACGGGATCAGCGCGCGGAGCCTGGGATCGCGCAGATACAGGCCACCCCACAGGATAATGCCGAGATAGACGCCGAACAGAATGTGCGAGAACAGCGGGTTGTCGACGCGGACATTGGTGGCGATGGCGCCGCCCATATAGGCAGTAAGCAGGATGGCGCCGAGCACCGAGGTGCGCGGCAGCGCATAGAGAGCGGTCGAGATCAGGCCGATGACGCCAAGCATGCGCGCGACATTCGGATCGGCCGGCCAGCCAAGCGGTACCATCGTCTGGACGACGATATCGAGCGGCGGCAGCTTGATGGCGCCGTCGAAGATCATGAACAGCACGATGACGCCGCTGAGCGCGCGGCCGGTCCACAAAGCGCCCGGCGAGACGGGCGCGGTTTCGGAAATGCTCATGATGGTCCCTCCTGATGGTTCTATCCCCTTCTTGCTGGGGTCGAACCAAGGACGTGGCATGGAGCGGCGATCCGACAGCGGGGCGGATTCTTTTAATCCCGCTAAGCCCGCGCGCCTTTGCCTACGAAAAATAGAACTTTTCCGCCGGGATCATCTTCGGCGGCGTTTCGCCAAGCGCCTCGAACACCGAGATTTCGCAGACACGGCAGAGGCTGTCGAGAGCGAGGTCGTTGGCTTCGGTGCCGAACGGATCCTCGAGCTCTTCCGACAGCGCGTCGAGGCCGAAGAAAGTGTAGGCGATCAGCGCGGTGAACAGCGGCGTCGCCCAACCGGTGGTCGAGATCAGGCCGACCGGCAGCAGCAGGCAGACGATATAGGCCGTGCGATGCACCAGCAGCGTATAGGCGAACGGCAAGGGCGTACCGGCGATCCGCTCGCAGCCGGCCTGGATGGCCGCGACCGACGCGAGCCTCTCATCGAGGATACGAAAGCCGATCGTGTCGACGTCGCCCGCCAGGCGCTGCGCATTGGCACGCCGGCCCATCCGCCTGACCATCTCATCCGCCGGATTGGAAAAGGCTGCTGCCTTGTCCGCCTCCGCGTCGATGAAGGCACGGGCATCCTTCATGCTGTCGATCTTGCGCAGCTGCCCGCGCAGGAAATGACAGAAGGCGAGCGCTTCCATCAGCAAGGCGCGCTGTTCAGTCTGGTCCGGGATGAGGCTGGTGGTGGCGCGTGCCAGGTTGCGCATTTCGAAGACCAGCGCGCCCCACAGCTTGCGCGCCTCCCACCAACGGTCGTAGGCGGCGTTGTTGCGGAACGAGAGATAGATCGACAATGTCACGCCGACCAGGCCGAAAGGCGTGATGTTGAAGACGCTGAAATCAAGCTGGAACCGGCGCGCCGCGGCCAGGACGATCGCGGAATAAAGCGCGAAGCCCAATATTTGCGGCAGAATGCGTGGCACGACCGAACCGCGCATGATGAAGAACAGCTGCAGGAATGTGGGGCGCGGGCGAACGATCATCGAAGGCCTTTCACGGACCGGCACTGGCCCTCAGCTTCTCTATTGTGCGATGCGACAGCTCTGCAAGCCCAGCCGCCAGCGACATCGCCATGTCGTCCTTGCAGCGCCTGGACTATCGGCACGCGCCGGTCGCGGATATTGAAGAGCACGTGGGCTGCGGCCCGTTTTTTGCAGGCGAGGGAAGACAGATGGCCGGCGAAACCGATCTCAAGACACTGCTGGCGTCGATGACACCGGAGCTGCTCGCCGGCGCCTATGTCTTCGTCACGCTGGCACCCGGCGTCCCTCAGCCGGAAGGCGTTGAGCCGGTGATGGTGTTTCGCGAGCGCGAGGGTGTGACGCTGATCGTGACCGAGGAGGAGGCCAACGCCGCGGCACTGACCGCTTCGTTCCGCTGCCGGATGCTGACGCTGAACATCCATTCGTCGCTGGAAGCCGTCGGCTTCCTCGCCGCCATCACCACGCGCCTAGCCGCCGCCGGCATGGGCGTGAACCCGGTTTCGGCCTTTTATCACGACCATCTGTTCGTTCCCGCCGATAGGGCGGAGGAGGCACTGAAGCTGCTGATCGGGCTGGCCGAGGACAACCGAGTGTAGCGCATCGGCGAAGCTGCCGATCTCCCCCTCGTGGGGGAGATTGGCCTTCATCAATGCTCCGCAAACCTTCAGCATCCCGGCCGAGGGCGGAGCCCGCGACCGCGGGCCAGCCGCGCTAGCGGCGGTGCGGCCCGTGAGCGAAAACTAGATCAGCCGTCAGGCCGCCTTCTTCTTCGGCTGGATCAGGCCGCGCTCGACCAAAAGCTCGGCGATCTGCACCGCGTTGAGTGCGGCGCCCTTGCGCAGATTGTCGGAGACGATCCACATCGACAGGCCGTTGTCGATGGTCGAATCCTCGCGGATGCGCGAGATGAAGGTGGCGTCCTCGCCGGCCGATTCCAGCGGCGTGATGTAGCCTCCGTCCTCTCGCTTGTCCAACACCTGGCAGCCTGGGGCTTCACGCAGGATATCCCGCGCGTCGTCGGCGGTGATCGGCTTTTCGAACTCGATGTTGACCGCTTCCGAGTGGCCGATGAACACCGGCACGCGCACGCAGGTCGCCGTCAGCTTGATCTTGGGGTCGAGCATCTTCTTGGTCTCGGCGACCATCTTCCACTCTTCCTTGGTGGAGCCGTCGTCGAGGAAGACGTCGATGTGCGGGATGACATTGAAGGCGATGCGCTTGGTGAACTTCTTGACCTCGACGCCATCGGCGACGAAGACCGCGCGGGTCTGGGTAAAGAGTTCGTCCATGCCTTCCTTGCCGGCGCCCGACACCGATTGATAGGTGGCGACGACGACGCGCTTGATGGTGGCGAAATCGTGCAGCGGCTTCAATGCCACCACCAGCTGCGCCGTCGAGCAGTTCGGATTGGCGATGATGTTCTTGCGCGTGAACAGCGAGATCGCGTCCGGGTTCACTTCCGGCACGATCAGCGGCACGTCCTGGTCGTAGCGGAAGGCCGACGAATTATCGATGACGACGCAGCCCTGCTTGCCGATCTTCGGCGACCATTCCTTGGAGACGCTGCCGCCGGCCGACATGATGCAGATGTCGGTGTCGGAAAAATCATACTGGTCGAGCGTCTTCACCTTCAGCGTGCGGTCGCCGAACGACACTTCCGTGCCCTGGCTGCGCCGCGACGCCAGCGCCACGACTTCGCTTACCGGAAAGCCGCGCTCTTCCAATATGTTGAGCATTTCCCGGCCCACATTGCCCGTGGCGCCGACGATCGCTACCTTGAAACTCATCGAAAAATCTCCTGTCCCTCTCCGCTTGGTTTTTGGAGAAACCCGCTGGCCGCTGCGGGTTCCGTCCCCCGGGCCGAACCCGGGAGAGGGTGGTTAGGCCAAGGGAATCACACCGTTTTGGTGGTGGTTTTGCCAGTTTTCTTGGCCAAGAATGCGGTTTTGCTGAAACGAGGAGACGCGCCGACGCGCCCGGCCCAATGATGTGCATTGAGGCTGGGGGCATCGAATGCAGGAAGAGCCGTCAAAAGGCCGCGCATCGAAACTGTCCCGTTCGGTGCCGGCTTTTACGCGGTTTGCGTCAAGAGTCAATTGCCGAGCGGCGCCTGGTTTTGCGCGCGCCCTGTACAATCGCGGCTGCGCGAAGTACGAACGGCCAAGATTGTTTGGCTGGCGCGAGGCCCGCCCCGGCATGTGCTCCGTGATGAGCGCGGACCCTAAAATTCCGAAAGAGTGAGATGTCCAACTTCGAAGCACTTGTTCCAGCGCTTGCCAGGGCGCTGGAGAAACGCGGCTATTCCGAGCTGACGCCCGTCCAGAAGGCGGTCGTGGCGCCCGAGCTCGGCGAGGCCGATGCGCTGGTTTCGGCGCAGACCGGCTCCGGCAAGACGGTGGCCTTCGGCCTCGCTCTGGCGCCGACCCTGCTTGAGGGCGCGGAGCGCTTCGGCTACGCCGCCGCACCACTGGCGCTGGCGGTGGCGCCGACGCGCGAACTCGCCTTGCAGGTGACGCGCGAACTGGAATGGCTCTACGAACTGACCGGCGCCACCGTGGCGTCCTGCGTCGGCGGCATGGACATGCGCTCGGAGCGGCGGGTGCTGGAGCGTGGCGCCCATATCGTCGTCGGCACGCCCGGCCGGCTGCGCGACCACATCACCCGACGCTCGCTCGACATGTCGGCGCTGAAGGCGGTGGTGCTCGACGAGGCCGACGAGATGCTCGATCTCGGCTTTCGCGAAGACCTCGAATTCATCCTCGACGCCGCTCCGGCCGAACGCCGGACGCTGATGTTCTCGGCCACGGTGCCGCGCTCGATCGCCACGCTCGCCCAGGGCTATCAGCGCGATGCGGTGCGCATTTCGGCCGCCGGCGAGGAGAAGCAGCATCTCGACATCGAATATCGGGCGCTGAGCGTCGCCCAGCCCGACCGCGAGAACGCCATCATCAATGTGCTGCGCTATTACGAAGCCAAGAACGCGCTGGTGTTCTGCAACACGCGTGCCGCCGTCAATCATCTGACCGCGCGCTTCAACAACCGCAACTTCTCCGTCGTCGCCCTGTCGGGCGAGCTCAGCCAGAATGAGCGCAGCCATGCGCTGCAAGCGATGCGGGACGGCCGCGCAAAAGTCTGTATCGCCACCGATGTCGCGGCGCGCGGCATCGACCTGCCCAATCTTGAGCTGGTCATCCACGCCGATTTGCCGACCAACCCGGAAACGCTGCTGCACCGCAGCGGCCGCACCGGCCGCGCCGGGCGCAAGGGCGTCAGCGCGCTGATCGTGCCCAACAGCGCCCGCAAGCGCACCGAACGGCTGTTGCAGAACGCCGGCCTCAAGGCGACATGGGCGAGCCCGCCCTCGGCCGACGACGTGATGCGGCGCGACGACGAGCGCATCCTTGCCGATCCGGCTTTCGATGAGCCGGTGAAGGAGGACGAGCGCTCCTTCATCGACGCGCTGCTCGCCAGGCATGGCGCCGAACAGGTGGCCGCTGCCTTCGTGCGCCAGTGCCGCGCCAGCCGCTCGGCCCCCGAGGACCTCATGGAGATCGCGCCCTTCACGCCGTCGCGTGAAAGACCGGCGGGCGAAGGTTTCGCGCGCCGCGACGAGGCGCCCAGCCGCCGCGACGATTTCGGCGACAGCGTCTGGTTCTCGCTGTCGATCGGGCGCCGGCAGAATGCCGAGCCGCGCTGGCTCATCCCGATGCTATGCCGCACCGGCAGCATCTCGAAGCGAGAGATCGGCGCCATCAAGATGCAGCCGGAAGAGACCTACGTGCAGATCGCGGCGGATTGGGCAGACCGCTTCCTGGCCGCGATCGGTCCCGACCGGAAGCTGCAAGGCAACATCCTGGTGAAGCGGCTCGACGGTACGCCCGATCTGTCGCGCGCCGGCTATCAGCCGCCAAGCCCCGACAAGAAGCCGCATCGCGGCAAGGCGCCGTTCGATCCCAACGCGCCGAAGCGCAAATTCGAAAAACGTGCACCGGCAGCAGCCGATCAGCGCCCGGCCGCCCCGCATGATGCAAAGCCATGGGCGAAGAAGCCGGGCAAGCCGAAATTCGACACCTCTGGTGCACCCAAGCACAAGAAGGCGAAGAAGCGGCCTTCGTAAGACCGGGCAACGAGCCTCATCCGCCCGCATGACGCCGGCCGCATCCCGATGCGGTCTTGCCCATCGGTTCGGCCATGTGCCACACCTTGGCAGGGACGTGGCAAGTGGGGGTGGCAAATGCGCGGCAAAGTGCTTCACTATGACGAAGTCCAGGGCTTCGGCTTCATCACCGGAGCCGACGGCAACCGCTACACCTTCACCCGCGAAAACCTGCGCCGGGAAACCACTATGCGGAAGGGCGCGGGCGTGGAATTCCAGGCGGGCGGCGGCCAGGCGCGCGACGTCTTTTTGATCGCCGCCGAGACGGCTGCGCCGGCCGGCGACGCTGGTACGAGCGCCGCGCCGACTCAAGCCGGTAACGAACCATCCGCTTCTGCGCCACAGGCCCAGCATTTCGGCCGTTCCTCCGGGCCGGCCGAGCCCACCGATCTCTGGGGCTATTTCTGGCGTGGCGTGACGCAGAACTATTTCAATTTCGCCGGACGTGCCCGCCGCAAGGAATATTGGGGTTATTTCCTGTTCTGGGTGGTCTCGCTGCTTGTCATCGGCGGCATCGGTCTTTTCGCCGACAACGAAATGGGCAATTTCGACAGCAGCGTATCGGCGGCGGTAACCGTCGGCCTTTGCGGCACCTTCGTCCTGGCGACACTGCTGCCCAGCCTCGGCATGACCGTTCGCCGCATCCATGACATCGGCCTCTCGGGCTGGCTTTATCTGGTGGTGCTGATCCCGACCATCGGCAGCCTGATCATCCTGGTCTTCGCGCTGATCCCGACGCAGGCCCGCGAAAACCAGTGGGGACCGGTGCCGGCGGGCGTCAGGGTCTAGGGATGATCGCCTTCAGCGCCTCGCCCGAAAGCCTGAGAAAGACCTTCTGGCCGTGGCGTTCTGCGCCAAGCCGGTCGTAGAAGCGCTGCGCGCCTTCGTTCCAGTCCTCGCTGGTCAGGTCGATGCGGCCGATGCCTTCGCGCAGGCAATGATCGGCGAGAAAGCCGATCAGCGCCCGGCCGACACCAGCGTCGCGGGCTTTGTCGCGCACGAACAGGTCCTTGAGGCACAGCAGCCGCTCGAGATCGATACCGGGATGCGCGATCGCCACCGACGCCAGGCCGCTGACCTCGCCCTCGACGAAGGCGAGCGCGAAATGCGGATAGGCCGGGCTTTCCTCGCCAAGCCATTTTCGTGCCGCAGACAGGGCCCGGTCGGCATCGAGAGGCGGTTGCCGATAATGTTCCGCCATCTCGCAAAACATGGCCGCGAGCGTCGTCGCGTCCTCGATCGTCGCCCAGCGGACGTCGACCGTCACGGTATTAGCCCAGGAATTTGGCGATGATCGCGTCGCCCATCTCAACCGTACCGACCTCGGTCATGCCATCGGACATGATGTCTTTCGTCCGCAGGCCCGCGTCGAGCACGGCGGCGATCGCGCCTTCGACGCGGTCGGCTTCATCGACCATGCCGAAGGAATAGCGCAGGCACATGGCGAAGGAGGCGATCATGGCGATCGGGTTGGCAATGCCCTTGCCGGCAATGTCGGGCGCCGAACCGTGCACCGGCTCGTAGAGCGCCTTGCGCTTCTTGGTCTTCACGTCAGGCGCGCCGAGCGAGGCCGACGGCAGCATGCCGATCGAGCCGGTCAGCATAGCGGCGATATCGGACAGCATATCGCCGAACAGATTGTCGGTGACGATGACGTCGAACTGCTTTGGCCAGCGCACCAGCTGCATGCCGCCGGCGTCGGCCAGCATGTGGTCGAGCTTGACGTCGGAATAGCGCGCCTTGTGGGTCTGGGTGACGACCTCGTTCCACAACACGCCCGACTTCATCACATTGCGCTTTTCCATCGAGGTGACGTGGTTCTTGCGGGTGCGCGCGAGTTCGAAGGCGACGCCCGAAATGCGCTCGATCTCGAACGTGTCGTAGACCTGCGTGTCGATGCCGCGCTTCTGTCCGTTGCCGAGATCGATGATCTGCTTGGGCTCGCCGAAATAGACGCCACCGGTCAGCTCGCGCACGATCAATATGTCGAGACCTTCGACCACCTCCTGCTTGAGCGAGGAGGACGCCGCCAGCGCCGGATAGCAGATGGCCGGGCGCAGATTGGCGAATAGCTCCATGTCCTTGCGCAGGCGCAGCAGGCCGGCTTCCGGGCGCACCTCATAGGGCACCGCATCCCATTTCGGACCGCCGACGGCGCCGAACAGCACCGCGTCGGCCGCCATCGCCTTTTCCATGTCGGCATCGGAGATCGCCGCGCCATGCGCGTCATAGGCACAGCCGCCGACCAGCCCCTCATCGGTGGCAAAACCGCTGCCGAGCCTGTCGTTCATGACCGCGATCAGTTTCTTGACCTCGGCCATGGCCTCAGGACCGATGCCGTCACCGGGGAGCAGGAAAAGATGCTTCGTTGCCATGGAGAAACCGTCCTGGAAAGATTTGAACCGCGGCCTTGCTAAACGCCAAGCGACTTGCATGCAAGCAGGAACGCAGCGATCACGGATGACCCGATTCGTTGGTGATCCGTAGCGCCCCCCTCTGCCCTGCCGGGCATCTCCCCCTCAAGGGGGGAGATTGGCAGCATTATCGTTTCGCCTCTTCTTTCTGACGTGGAGATTGGCGAACGCCGAGGCGACATCCAATCTCCCCCCTTGAGGGGGGAGATGGCCGGCAGGCCAGAGGGGGGCGCTATCCCGCCGGCATACGTCATCACTGATGCGAGAGAATGTTGACCAGCCGGCCGAACGGATCGCGCACGTAGAAGCGCCGCACGCCCCACGGTTCGTCGGCCGGTCCGTATTCGATGGCAAAGCCCGCCGCCTTCATGGCATCGAGCGCTGCATCGACATCGTCGACCTCGATCGAGAGATCCGGCACCGGCGTGCCGGAACCGCCTTGCGCCATGAAGCTGACCTGCACCTGCATCGTTTCATCGGAGCCGTAGGTTGCGATCCAGCCGAGATCCATCAGCACGTCGAGGCCGAGCACATCGTGGTAGAAGCGTTTTGCCGCCGCGACATCCGCTGTCTCGATATTGGCAACAATGCGCTGGACTTTCATCGTCGGTCGCCCTTCAGGCCGTGCGCCGCAGCGCCGTCACCTCGATCTCGATCTTCATTTCCGGTTTGTTGAGTTGGCAGACGATCATCGTCGCTGCCGGCCTGATGTCACCGAACGTCTCGCCGAGGATCGGGAAGACTACATCCACGAAGGCCTGGTCGGTGATGTAGTAATGCGCCCGCACCACGTCAGCCATCTCGAAGCCGCCGTCCTTCAGCGCCTTGCCGATCGTCGCCAGGCAATTGCGCGTCTGCGCCTCCACCGTTTCCGGCATCGTCATCGTCGTATAGTCGTAGCCGGCGGTGCCGGAGACGAAGCACCAGTCGCCCTGCACCACGGCGCGCGAATAGCCGGCGGTCTTTTCGAACGGCGAACCGGTGGAGATGAGTTTGCGCATATGAGGGGCCTTGCTTGGGTTGTCGGCCAGCATTAGCAGGCGGAACGGCGCGGGTCGTGGGCCAAGCCAGGCAAACTGTTATCCCGGAAGCGAAGCGCGAACCTCCGAGATTGGTTGAAGCATCCCTTCCGTCGTCATCCTATGGCGGAGCAAGGAGCGTAGCGACGCGGCGCAGACCATGGGATGACGAAAGCGAGGGGGTGCTGCGCAACGCTAAAGCTTTAATTTGCCGCCCCCAGCGCCTTGTCCAACGCCGCCTTCACATCCGCCGGCCATGTCGCCACATCAGGCCAGGCGTTCGGCTGGCCATTGTCGCCGCGGCGCGCAAAATAGAGCCTGTGCTGGGCCGGGTCGACCGCCATGAAGCCGTCATTGCCGCCGCAATCATGCGGCACGCAGCCGCTGGCGTAGAAGGCGCCCGAAGCGGTCTTTTCGGTGCCGCCGCCGACCAGCAGGCTGGTCGCCATGTCGGCCATGTCCTTGCCGAGCAGCTTTTCCGCTTCCTTGTAGACGGCCTCATTGTGGAAGGCGTCGATGATGTTCTGGTACTTTTCCGGATCGATGTCCTTCCAGTCCGTGCCGGGTTCCGGCATGTAGGTCAGATTGCCCGAAATCGTCAGCCCGTCGGTCGGCGACCATTGCAAAGCCGGTTTCTCATCCCCCGGCAACAGGTAGGGCACGAAATAGATGGCGTTGTCGGACACCGCCGAGGGCGGGGCGCCGCACTGGTCCTGCTCGACCGTGGTGCTCTGGATCGTGCCGCCTTCCGGCTTCCAGACGATCACCGTCGCCGGCCCGCATTGGTTGCCGCCGTCGCCGACATCGAACAGCGCCACCTTGACGCCGCCGACCTCGACTATTTTGTCGAAGAAGACATCGTAATTGCTCGCCAGCTGCTTGCCGTCATAGGCAAGCACCTTCTCGCCGTACTGTTCCTTCTGGGTGATGGTCAGCGTGCCGCCTTCGAATGGCACCGGGGCCTGCTTGTCGTCATCGGAAGCATCGGCGGCGTTCGTCCCCTGATCGGCGGACGGCTGCTCCGTCGCCGGGGCCGGCTGTGTGGCGGGCGTCTGGGTCTGCGCAGACGCGCTGGCGATTTGCCCCAGCAACAAGGCCAGCCCGCAAAGGCCGGCAAGAAGCGAACGTGTCATGACTGTCCCTCCACTCAGTCGCCGCGAACCGGCCCGAAAGGCCAGATCCATCCGTCCGGAGCGCGCCGCTCAGGCCCAGGGGCGCTGTTCGGCGTTCCGCTTCTCGAACGAAGCGATGGCGCCGGCTTTCTCCATGGTCAGGCCGATATCGTCGAGCCCGTTGAGCAGGCAGTGCCGCTTGAAGTCGTCGAGGTCGAATTTGACCACGCCGCCATCCGGCCCACGGATTTCCTTGGCTTCGAGGTCGACCGACACGGTGGCATTGGAGCCGCGCGAGGCGTCGTCCATCAGCTTCTCGAGATCCTCGGGGCTGACGGTGATCGGCAGGATGCCGTTCTTGAAGCAGTTGTTGTAGAAAATGTCGGCGAACGAGGTCGAGATGACGCAGCGAATACCGAAGTCGAGCAGCGCCCATGGTGCGTGCTCGCGGCTGGAACCGCAGCCGAAATTGTCGCCGGCGACCAGGATCTGCGCCTTGCGGTAGGCCGGCTTGTTGAGCACGAAATCCGGGTTTTCCGAACCGTCGTCCTTGTAGCGCATTTCGGCGAACAGGCCGGTGCCGAGCCCGGTGCGCTTGATCGTCTTGAGGTAATCCTTGGGGATGATCATGTCGGTGTCGACATTGACGATCGGCATCGGAGCGGCGACGCCGGTGAGCTTGGTGAATTTTTCCATGGCTTTTGCCCGTGTTTTCGTTGCGGGGGAATTTGCTGAGGCCCGGTTTACACAAAGCCGGCGGCAAATAAAAGGCAACTGTTCGTGCATGGTGGCACAAGCCAGCCCGATGGTGCAATCTGGCGGCCATGGCAGAAAACGCACACGTCCTCTACGAAAGAGAACCCGCGCTCGACATCGCCGAATTCCGTCGCGTGCTGGTCGAATCCGGCCTCGGCGAAACACGGCCGATCGATGATGAAGCGCGGCTGCGGGCGATGCTGTCGGGCGCCAATCTGGTGCTGACCGCGCGCCTTGATATTCAGGGCAAGCCGCTGATCGGCGTCATCAGGGCGATCACCGACTTCTCCTGGGTCTGCTACATCTCCGAACTCGCCGTTTCCCGATCGGCACAGGGGCTCGGCATCGGCAAGGGCCTGATGGACGAGGCGCGCCGGCAGCTTGGACCATCGGTCGCCATCAGCCTGATCTCCATGCCCGATGCCGTAGGCTTCTACGAACGTATCGGCATGAAGCGCATGGCCGACGCCTTCTGGTTCGACCGCAAGGGCTGAGGCTCGCTGGAAATACTGTTCCGCAACCGTAGCGATCCTTCGCGCCAGCGTCAAAAAGGACATTCCCTTTGCCCGCTCAAATCACATTCAATTCCCGGAACGCCCTTCCCTCCGCCACCCGCTCATACCCGAACGCCGAGCAATCCACCGTGCGATAACCGCCATGCACGATCAGCTCGGCCAGCGCTTTGCCCACTGCTGGCGCCTGCTGCAGGCCGTGGCCGGAAAAGCCGTTGGCGAACAGGAAATTGCCGACGTCGGGATGCGGACCGATCACCGCGTTCTGGTCGAGCGTGTTGTAGTCGTAGTGGCCGGCCCAGGCACGGGTCGGCTTGATCGCCTCGAAGGCGGGAATACGGGTCGCCAGCACCGGCCAGATCACCTCTTCGAACAGTGGCCAATCTACCTCGAAGTCGCCGGGATCGGGTGCGCAGTCGCCTTCCTCCGGTTCGGCGCCGCCGGTGAGGTAGACCGAGCCTTCCGGACGGACATAGATGCCGGAGGGATCGACCAGCAGCGGCATGTCGGCATATTTCTCGCGCGCCTCGAAGACGAAGACATTGCGCTTGCGCGGCTCGACCGGCAGCTCGAGCCCGGCCATGGCAGCCACCTTGCCGGCGTTAGGGCCGGCGGCGTTGACGACGATGCCAGCCTCCAGCGTCTCGCCATTGCCCAGGCTCACTCCCGTGACGCGGTTGCCATCGCGCGCGATGCCGGTGACATCTGCGGCGATGAAATCGACTTTCTTCTGCCGCAGCGCCTTGCGGAACAGCGTCAGCATCGCATGCGCGTCGAACCAGCCTTCGCCGGTGCGGCCATAGGCGCCGGCTGAAATGCCCTCGGTCGACAGCCATGGGAACCGGCGCACCAGCTGATCCGCGTCCTCCAGCACAATGTCGGCGCCCTCGGCGATCTGCGCCTGGTGATTGCTCCTCAGGATCGGCAAGCCGTCCTCGCCGGCAAGGATGAGGTAGCCGCCCTCGCGAAAGCCGATATCGGCGTCATCCCCGAACTCTTCCTTCAGCCGCCGGAACAGCTTCAGCGTGAACTGCGACAGGCGGATGTTTTCCGGGATCGAGAATTGCTGGCGGATCGAGGCCATGGACAGCGTCGTTGCCGCATGCGCGAATTGCGGATCACGCTCGATCAGCGCGATCGTGCCGGAAAACCCTTGCTCACGCAGGTAATAGGCGACCGAGGAGCCGACGATGGCTCCGCCGATGATGACGATGTCGTAGCGCATGTTCTCTCCGATCCGGCCGATAGTGTCCTTCATGCCACCGGCAGAATGACCTCGAAGCGCGTGCCGCGCTCGCTGTCAACCAGCGCGATCATACCATCATGCGCTTTCAGGAGGGCCAGCACGATGCCGAGGCCCATGCCGGTGCCGCCCTGTTCGCGCCGCGTGGTGAAGAACGGCTCGAAAATGCGCGCCCGGTTGCTCGGCGAAATGCCGGCACCGTCGTCGCTGACCAGGATGCTCGCCTTGCCGCCGGCGCTCGTAGCGGAGACAGAAACCTGCATCGCGCCATGCCTGGCCGAATTGTCGATGAGATTGGCCAGCACGATAGCCGCGTTCTCGGCCGATATGCGCAATCTGATGTCGCCGCCGGCCCCGATGCTAACCGCGAGCCTGTTGTCGACGGGCAGCAGCGACAGTGCCGCACCGAGCGATGTGCTTTCGCCGCTCGGCGCCAGGTTTTCGGCGCGTGCCAGGTCGAGCAGGCGCCGCACCAGCAGATTGAGCCGCCCCGCATCGGTGACGATATTGTTGGAGAAACGCCGCCGCTCCGCATCGTCCATCGCGCCACCGGAATCGCGCAGCAATTCGGCCGCGCCCTGGATCGCCGTCAGCGGCGATTTGAGCTCATGCGAGACATGTGTGGCGAAAGTCTGGACCGAGTCCGAGCGCGCCTGAAGCTTCTCGGCCATGTCGAGGAAGGCGGCGGACAGCTCCGCCATCTCTCGCGTGCCGTGGTGGTCGAGCGGCCGGATCGCCGTGCGGTCGCCGGCGGCGATGCGCTCGGTGCGGTCGATCAGCGCATAGATCGGCCGGCTGACGGTGCGCAGGAAGATGAGACCGATGAGCAGCGTGCCGCCGAGAATGGCGATCGCCGCCAACGTCACCTTGCCACGTTCGCCATAGAGATGCTTGATGATGTTGTTGGGCGTCCGCGACACATAGACGACGCCGGCGACCTGGCCGTCGACAGCGACCGGCAGAGCGACGAAGACACGCACCTTGGTGCCGCGGCTGACCGAATAGAGCGGTGGCGTCGGCTGGTCGGGAATGCGCAGCCTGAGCGCGCTGGCATAGTGGCCGGCAAGTGCTGTGCGCACCTCTTCGACCGCACTGAGCGACTGGCCGACCTCGCCGCGCCCGGCAATGACGACGCCCCGGGGGTCGAGCAGCCGGAAGCCGGCCAACGTGGTTTTCTGGGTGGCGTCGAGGATGCCGGACAGGCGCGCGCCGATCACCGCGAAGGCGGGATCGACGATCGCCGGCATCGCCGCCGGCCGGGTCGGCAGGACATAATCCGAGGCAAGATCGAGCTGCGGTTCGATTGGCCTGTAGAGCGGGTCCGGATTGACGCTGCGGCTTGAATCCCCACTTGGCTCCGGCATCGGCGCACCGAGCTTTTCCGGTGGGATGCCGGCGTCACGTACATCCCGCGCATAGATGGCGGCGATGGCAGCGCCTTGCGCGATCAGCTCCGCCTCGGTCTGGCGGATCAGCTGGTTCTCGTAGAGGCGGAAGAAGAACAGGCCGACCAGTGGCAAGGCCATCACCATGATCAGGATGGCGACGACGACCGTGGCAAGCCGTGGCCGCCATTTGCGGCCGATCCATTTGCTGGAGGCCGTCAGCCGCATCGGCCAAGCCGGAAGCCGACGCCATGCACCGTCTCGATGACATCAGGGCAACCCACGGCTGCCAGTTTGGCGCGGATGTTGCGGATGTGGCTGTCGACGGTGCGGCCGGCGACGTGGATGTTTGCGGCATAGGCGCTGGCCGTCACCGCGTCGCGGTCGAGCACATGCGCCGGCCGCGCCAGGAACCCCTTCAGGATCGAGAACTCTATTCCTGTCAACGATAACGGCTTGCCGTCGAAGCTGGCGGTATGGCTGGCCGGCGCCAGAGCCAGTTTGCCATGCGAAAACCGCCTGTCGTCGGCCGGTTCGGGCACCGCCGGGCGGGCGCGCCGCAGGATGACGTTGACGCGGGCAACCAGCTCGCGCGGGCTGAATGGTTTCGTCACATAGTCGTCGCCGCCCATTTCGAGCCCGAGAATGCGGTCGATCTCCTCGTCGCGCGCAGAGAGGAACAGCACCGGCACATCGGATATGTGCCGCAGCCGCCGGCAGACCTCCAGCCCGTCCATTTCCGGCATGCCGATATCGAGCACGACGAGGTCCGGTGCCCGGCGGCCGATTGCCTGCAAGGCGGCGGCACCGTCGGCCACCCCTGTCGTTTTCATGCCGGCCTTCTCCAAGGCAAAGCAGATCACCTCGCGGATGTGCGGGTCATCGTCGGCGACGAGGATGTGATGCGGCATGGATCAGCGGCCCGGCATGGAAGGTTCGATAGCGGAGGGAATCACGAACGGCTCCTTGGTGTCGAGATATCGAAGCAGCCGCCAGTCGCGAAAGCTCCAGGCCCGCCAGTTCTGCTGGATGGTTCGATACCAGATTTCATCGCTGCCGCGCACGCCGGCCAGTTCGCGGACAGTGCCGGCGGCTGTCGTCTTGCCCTGGTGCTCGAGGAAGCGATCGAGCGCGGGAAACGCACCCGGACCGAGCGAGTGAAGATACCAGGCGTCTAGGGGAATGCCCTGGCCGGTCATTTCGAGGGAATGGTCGACATTGTAGTTGGCGATCGTTGCTGCGAAATTGATGAAACAGCCGGCATAAAGCGTCAGGGATAACGTCAGAAGATTGGCGGACAGCAGCCATTCGTTGGATTTTCTAAGCGCGATGCGGGCAATGATCAGGGCAAGGCCTGCTGCCACCAGCCCCATCCAGACAAAGGCGGCGACGCGCCAGTAGGTCAATGCATAGATGCCGACATAGAGGTCGAGCCGCAGGATCGACGAGATGACCAGCATGATGTTCTGCGCCACCCAGGCATAGACCAGCCGGCGGATCAGCGGATCGGCCGAGGTCTCGCTGCCTGGCCGCAGCGCTGCCAGCACGAAGCCGGCGGCAAGCAGTGCCGTGACGATCAAGGGATAGGCGCCACGATGCGCGTAGGAGGCGTAGCTCAGCCCATCGGGAAGCGCTGCCCCGCCCCACAGATAGGCGGCGTCGAGCGCCGTCTGCAGCGCAAACAGGATGTTGAAGACGATCAGGGCGCGCAGGATGGCGGCCTTGCCGAACAGGATGTCTTCGATGGTGGTGGCGGTTTTGCCGGCTTGAGCGCTGACCGCCGGCAACGCGCGCGGGATGCGGCGAACCAGGCGCGGCAGGCGCGGTCGCAGAAAAGCCCAGACAGCGGCGAGCACGAACAGCCAGAAGGCAATCCGCGCCAGCTGGATAAGATCGAGCAGCCTCACGAGATCGATCAGCGACAGCCAATAGTCGATGACCGGATTGGCGGCACCGAACAGCGCCAGGAAGACCGCGCCCAGCGTCAGCGGCATCACCCAGACGGCGATCGCCGCCAGCCGGATGCGACGCCCACCGAACCGCCGCGCCGTCCTGCGCCAGCGGATGAAATCAATGACGAAGCGGAACGGCGCCGCCAGCCCGAACAGCACGATCTGCCCGGCAATGCGGGCGATGCTGTGCCGCAGCCGGCCGCTCAACGAAAGCGCGAAGACGGTCAGCGCCGCCAGCGCGATCGAGACCGACAGGGTGCTGACGTTTTCAGCCAGCGGCAGCAGCGCGACAAGCAAGGCGATGGGCTTGAGCCAGACCCGGCCGTCGTTGAAGGCGGCCGGGTGCACAGCGACGACCGCCGCGGCAATCAGCAGGGCGAACAGGAAAACCGTGATCCCGGCGGGCTGGCCATAGAACAGAAAATCCGCGAGCGCTGCCAGCAGGATGGCGACACCGAAACGGCTGCAATAGCTCGGCGCGGCGGAGAACAACGCTGTCATGACCTGGCTTTCCTGATGGCTTCCAGCCGAACCGTTGGCGGGCTTCTGCGGACAAAGGGAATGAGGGTTGCGACGGGACACGCGCGCGGCGGATCGGCCAGCCACCAGCCCTCGCTACGCAGTCGGTGAGGCAGGGACCAACGGGGCTTTGCTCGCTTGTGCATGCCGCTTGTCTCGCAAGCGGGCGGGGAAACGGCAGGGCGGATCCGAGGAGGTTTTCCGCAGGCCCGTGCAGTTTTCGTGCAGGGGTAAACGCTGCCAATCTCCCCCCTCGAGGGGGGAGATTGGCAGCTTCATGCCCGAGCTTGCCTCACCCGCCCACAAGCGGCATAGATCAGCCATGGAAACCTACCGTCCGCGCCGCTCCGTGCTCTACATCCCGGCCTCCAGCGACAAGGCCTTGGCCAAGATCGCGCAGCTTGCCTGCGATGCCATCATCATCGACCTGGAAGACGCCGTCGCTCCGGCCGACAAGATCGCCGCCCGCGAAAAACTGGCCGGCATTTTCGCCGGCCATTCCGAGAGACGCTGCGAGATGATCGTGCGCATCAATGCGATATCAGGCGAATGGGGCGCCGACGACCTGCTGGCTGCCGCAAGCTGCGAACCCGACGGCATCCTTCTGCCCAAGGTCGACACGCCGCGCGACCTGCTCGAGGCCGGCGACGTGCTTGACGACAATTTTACCCCCGACAGCGTGAAACTATGGGCGATGATCGAGACGCCCAAGGCGCTGCTCAACATCGGCGCCATCGCCGAACTTGGCCGCGATCCGGCCTCGCGGCTCAATTGTTTCGTTGCCGGAACGAATGATCTGGTCAAGGAGACCGGCATTCTGGCGACGCCTGATAGGCGCTACCTCGTGCCATGGCTGATGCAGATGGTGCTGGCCGCACGCGCCGGCGGCATCGACATGCTCGACGGCGTCTCCAACGATTTTCGCGACCTCGACGCCTTCGCCCATGAATGCGCGGAAGCCGCGGCCATGGGGTTCGACGGCAAGAGCCTCATCCACCCGGCCCAGATCGAAGCCGCGAACCGCGCCTTCGTGCCGTCCACGGAAGCGGTGGCCGAGGCACGCTCGGTGAAGGAAGCCTTCGCGCTCGCCGAGAATGCCGGCAAGGGTGTGATCGCGCTGAACGGCAGGATGGTCGAACGGCTGCACCTGGCGCAGGCCGAAAAACTGCTGGCGAAGGCAGCCGCCATCGGGTCATAAATGCTCGATGGATGCGAGTGGGCTACAGCTACTCACGACAGGAATTGAACAATGAAACTCTACCGCTTTCTGTCCGCTCCGGACGATGCCAGCTTCTGCCACAAGGTGACAGCGGCGCTGAACAAGGGCTGGCATCTGTTCGGCTCGCCGACCTATGCCTACGACAAGAAGGCCAAAGCGATGCGTTGCGGCCAGGCCGTGGTCAAGGATATCGACGGTCAGGAATACGGGCCCGATACCAAGCTGAGTGACTGGTAGATTTGAAAAGCTCCGACGCAGCGTGTGTTGAGATTCAGGTCAGGCCGAGTCGAAAATGGTGGTTTCCGAGAACCGGAGCGGAGCGTACTTTTGGGTACGTGAGCACAGTTCTACCGCGACGCGGTAGAGCGGGGAAGCGCAGGAAGCCATCATTTGCAGGCCGGCATCACCTGAATATCAGCGCACCCTACTCCGCCGCCTCTTCGATCTTCTCCATATCTTCGTCCGACAGGCCGAAATGGTGGCCGATCTCGTGGATCAGCACGTGGGTGACGATGTCGCCCAGCGTCTCTTCGTTCTCGGACCAGTAATCGAGGATGGCGCGGCGGTAGAGCGTGATGCGGTTCGGGCCTTCGCCGGTCTGCGGGTTCCAGCGCTCGGCGATGCCGCGTCCCTCGAACAGGCCGAGCAGGTCGAATGGCGTTTCCAGCGACAGATCGTCCATGATTTCGTCGGTCGGGAACTCGGCGATCTGGATGACGATCTCGCCGGTCAGTTTGCGAAAATCCTCCGGCAGATGGGCGTACGCCTCCAGCGCCAGGAACTCCATTTCGTCCATCGAGGGCGAGAGTTCGTCGTGCCAGGTGCGGGTCTTGTAGATGCGGGCCATGCTTTGTCCTTTGATCCCGGCATATAGGCTTTCGCACCGGAATCGGCAAATGAACGGGCCGATGCGCCTGCGCCATCCCTGCAGAGAGGAATAAATTCCCCATGACTCTGCTTGACTCTTGGGATGCGCTCTGGAATCTATAGGAACATAACAGGAACAATTGTGAGTGGAAGCTGACCGTCATGGCGATGACCGCCGTGGCGCGGGAGACTGTTTTTGCCCTGCGCCGCCAGATCGCGAAAATCGAGGGAACGCTGCCCGAGCGCTTGGCTGCGCCGGCAGCCGCACCCTTTGATGCTGACGTCAACACTGATCTCACAATCGTCCGGCGTGGCATTGCCGCGGCATTGCCGGATGCGTTCCTGCCTATCGGCGTTGGGCGCCTCGATGCCGCCCTGAGCGGCGGGCTGCCGAAGGCCGCCCTGAGCGAAATCCATGGGCTTGAAACCCGCGATGCCGGGGCCGTCGCCGGCTTCGCTTTGTCGCTCACCAGCCTGATCCTCAAGCAAACGCCGGGGCTGCCGGTGCTGTGGATCGGCACATCGGAGATTTTTCGCGAGGCCGGCTTTCCCTATGCCAGGGGGCTTCACGCCTCGTTCGGCATCGAGCCGGAGCAATTGCTGTTTTCCGAGGCGCCAAGGCTCGTCGATGCGCTGTGGGTCGCCGAGGAGGCGGCCCGGATGACGGCGCTCGCCGCCGTCATCCTGGAAATCCGCGGCAATCCGCAGCGGCTTGACCTGACCGCGACACGCCGGCTGCATGCAAGGGCGCAAGCGGCCGGCCGGCCGGTGTTCCTGCTGCGGCAGGCGGCTGGGCCCGAACCGACGGCGGCACCCGTCCGCCTCATCGTCGCCTCGGCGCCGGCGGTGCCGCGCGACACCATCGCCGGGCCGCTGGCCGGCTCGATCGGCCGCCCGGCCTTCACCCTCACCATCGGCAAGAGCCGCACGGCCCTGCCTGGACAATTCACACTGGAGTGGAACCCCGATGAACGCGCATTCAACGAAAGAGCGGGCGAGGCAAGAGACCGGGCAAAGAATCCTGTCCCTGTGGTTTCCCTATCTGGCGGTGGAAAGAATCCTGCGCCAGCGTCTGGGGCGGTCCTGGCGTTCCCGGCCGTCGGATCACCCATCTCACCCGCCGCTCGTGATCAGCCATCGCGACCGCAACGCACAGCGCATCTCGGCCCTCGACGAGCGGGCTGAGGCGCTGCACCTGAAGCGCGACATGGGCATCGCCGATGCGCGCGCCATGCATCCGTCGATCGACGTCGTCGAGGCCGATCCGGAAGCCGATCGCCGCCTGCTCGAAGGCCTCGCCGACTGGTGCGACCGCTACACCCCGCTGGTGGCGCTGGACGGGGCAGACGGCCTGTTTCTCGACGTCACCGGCTGCACCCATCTGTTCGGCGGCGAGCGCGCCATGCTGGACGACATCCTGTCGCGCTTCTTCCATCAGGGTTTCGATGTCCGCGCCGGGCTTGCCGCGACGCCGGGCGCTGCCTGGGCGGCGGCACGCTTTTGCGGCGACCGCATCGTTGTGTCAGGCGAGGAGGAGGCGCTGCTGGCGCCCCTGCCGCTGGCCGCATTGCGCATAGAACCTTCGACCCGCACCAGCCTGGAAAGTGTGGGCCTGCGCACGGCGGGCGCCGTCATGGCGGCACCGCGCGCGCCGCTCGCCCGCCGCTTCGGCGCCCTGCTGCTCCTGCGCCTCGACCAGGCGCTTGGCCGGCTCGACGAGGCGGTGTCGCCGCGCCTGCCCGTCGCGCCGCTTTCGGTCGAACGCCACCTCGCCGAACCCGTCACCCTGACCGAGGACATCGAACGGCTGGTGGGCATGCTGGCGGCGACCTTGAAGACCGACCTCGAGCGCCGCGGCGAGGGCGCCCGGACGCTGGCGCTGCTGCTCTTTCGCGTCGACGGCGCCGTCAGCCGCATCGCGCTCGGTACCTCGCGGCCGATGCGCGAACCCATGCTGATCCAGAAACTGTTCCATGAAAGGCTGGCCGCGCTCGAACAGGATATCGATGCCGGCTATGGTTTCGATCTGGTGCGGCTCTCGGTGTTGGCATCAGCCACCTTCGACATGCAGCAGGCCGATCTTGCCGGCGAGGTGACCGACGACGGCGCCGATATCGCGCTGTTCGCCGACCGCATCCGCGCCCGGCTCGGCGATGGCGCGGTTCTCCGGCCGGTCGCGGTCGAAAGCCATCTGCCGGAACGTGCCGTCGCCACCATCCCCTTCACCGACGCGCCGTGCCGGACCACGCCGCCGAAGAAGCCGGACAGGCTGCAGGCACCAAAAACCATATTTCCGCCGGAACGACCGATCCGGCTGTTCCGCTCGCCCGAACCCATCGATGTGCCGGCCACCGAAATGCCGGAAGGACCGCCGCTGAACTTCCGCTGGCGGCGCGCGCTCTACCGGGTCAAGCGCGCCGAAGGGCCGGAACGCATCGCCGCCGAATGGTGGCGGGAAGCGCCAAGCGACGAGGAGGCATCGACGCGCGACTATTTCCGCATCGAGGATGCCGACGGCCGCCGCTACTGGCTCTACCGGCAAGGCCTCTACGGCGGCGCCTCGCAAGTCCCGCCGCGCTGGTTCCTGCATGGAGTCTTCGCATGAACGCGCTGACCGTCATTCCCTATGCCGAGTTCGGCATCCAGTCGAATTTCTCCTTCCTGCGCGGCGCCTCCAAGCCGGAGGAGCTGGTGGTCGCGGCCAAGCTCCTGGGCTTCTCGGCGATCGGACTTGCCGACCGCAACACGGTGGCCGGCGTGGTGCGCGCCTGGCAGCAGGCCAAGGTCGAAAAACTCTCCTATCACCCCGGCTGTCGGCTGGTTTTTGACGACGGCACGCCGGACATCCTCGCCTATCCCCAGGACCGCAAGGGCTGGGGGCACCTCTGCCGCATGCTGACGCAAGCCAATCTGCGCGACGAGAACGAAAAAGGCGCCACCCTTCTCCAGCGCGGCGACCTGCTCGAATGGGGTGACCTGATGTCGCTGGCGGTCCTGCCCGGTCTGTCGACGGGGGCGCAAGACAGTCTTGCCTTGCTTGGTGAGCTCAAGGGCCGTTTCGGCAGGAACCTGCGGCTTGGCGTTTCGCCCGACTACGCCGGCAATGACCGTTTCCGCATCGAGCAGGCGGCAACACTTGCCGAGAGCGCCGGCATTCCGCTGATGGCGACCAACGACGTTCTTTATCACACCGCCGAACGACGCCCGTTGCAGGACGTGCTGACCGCGATCCGCCTCAACACGCCCGTTGCCGAGGTCGGGCTGCAACTCTCCGCCAATGCCGAGCGCCATCTGAAGCCGCCGATGGAGATGGGCCGCCTGTTCCGCCGGCATCCGCAGGCGCTGGCCGAGACGCTGCGGTTTGCGCAAGAGCTGACTTTTTCGCTTGGCGACCTCCAGTACAACTACCCCGACGAGCCGACGGAATCGGGTCTTGGTCCACAGGCTGAGCTGGCGCGACTGGCGCGGGAGGGGGCGGCGAACCGCTATCCGGCTGGTGTGCCGGATTCCGTGACCAAGCGCATCGAGGAAGAGCTCGCTTTGATCGAACGCCTCAACTATGCCCGCTATTTCCTGACTGTCTACGACATCGTCAAGTTCGCGCGCAGCAAGGATATTCTCTGCCAGGGACGTGGATCAGCCGCCAATTCGGTCGTCTGCTTCTGCATCGGCATCACCGAAGTGGGGCCGGAAAAAATCGATTCGCTCTTCGAGCGCTTCATTTCCGAGGAGAGAAACGAGCCGCCGGATATCGACGTCGATTTCGAGCACGAAAAGCGCGAAACCGTAATCCAGTACATCTACGAGAAATACAGCGGCAAGCGCACGGCACTTGCCGCCGCCGTCATCAGCTATCGCGGCCGGTCGGCGCTGCGCGAAGTGTCGAAGGCGATGGGCCTGTCCGAGGATGTCAGGGCATCGCTTTCCGGCTCGATCTGGGGTTGGTCGACATCGGAGCTTGGCGAGAAGGAAGCCCGCGCCGGCGGCCTCGACCGCACCGACCCGGTGTCGAGGCACGTGATGGAGCGTGCCAATGAGATCATGGGCTTCCCCCGCCATCTCTCCCAGCATGTCGGCGGCTTCGTCATCACCAGGGACCGGCTCGACGAGATTGTGCCTATCGTCAAGACGGCGATGGACGAGCGCAAGATGGTCGAATGGGACAAGGACGATCTCGACGCGGTGAAGATCTTGAAAGTCGACGTGCTGGCGCTCGGCATGCTGACCTGCCTGCAACGCGCCTTCACCTTGCTCACGGATCACTATCCTAATGCGCGGGATGAGTATGGGCAGCCCTATGTGTTGGCCACCCTGCCGCCGGAGGACAGGCAAGTCTACAAGATGATCTGCCGCGCCGACACGCTCGGCGTCTTCCAGATCGAATCGCGGGCGCAGATGTCGATGCTGCCGCGTCTCAAGCCAGACAATTTTTACGATCTCGTCATCGAGGTGGCGATCGTTCGGCCGGGCCCGATCCAGGGCGACATGGTTCATCCCTATCTGCGCCGCCGGCAAGGCAAGGAACAGGCCGAGTATCAAAAGCCGGAGCTGGAAGCGATCCTCAAGAAGACGCTTGGCGTACCGCTGTTCCAGGAACAGGCGATGAATATCGCCATCGTCGCCGGCGGTTTCAAACCGGGCGAAGCCGATGAACTGCGCCGCGCCATGGCCACCTTCAAGCGCACCGGCACCATCGGCAATTACCGCGACCGTATGATCAATGGCATGGTCGGCAAGGGCTACACGAAGGACTTCGCCGAGCGCTGCTTCAAGCAGATCGAGGGCTTTGGCGAATACGGCTTTCCCGAAAGCCATGCTGCTTCCTTCGCCCTGCTCGTCTATGCCTCCTGCTGGTTCAAGACCTTCTATCCCGACGTGTTCTGCGCCGCGATCCTGAATTCGCAGCCGATGGGGTTTTACCAGCCGGCCCAACTCGTGCGCGACGCAAGCGACCATGGCGTCGACATCCGCGACGTCGACGTCAATTTTTCGGTGTGGGATTGTACGTTGGAAAAGGCGCCTTTCGATCCGGCCCGCATCCTGCCACGCCATGCCGAAATGCGCGACGTCATCGAGACGAAGCATGCCGTCCGGCTCGGCTTCCGCCAGATCAAGGGCCTGTCGAAAGAGCGCATGGAGGCTTTCGTCGAGGGGCGCGGCTCAGGCTATGTATCCGTCAGGGATGTCTGGCTGCGCTCCGGCCTCGATGTCGGCGAGATCGAAAAACTGGCGCAGGCCGATGCCTTTCGCTCGCTCGGTCTTGATCGTCGCGAAGCCTTGTGGGCGGTGCGCGCACTCGACGGCAAGAGCGCCGCCGAAAGGCTGCCGCTGTTCGACCAGCCGGCGCTTCGCCTGCGCGAGCTGGAACCGGAGACGAGGCTGCCGAAAATGCCGCTCGGCGAGCATGTCATCCACGATTACCGCGCGCTCGGCCTGTCGCTGAAGGCGCATCCGGTCGCCTTCCTGCGCGAGCGGCTCGACCGCGCCGGCGTCATCCCGAATGCGAATCTTCCTTCCGTGCGCGACGGCAGGCGCGTCTCGGTCGCCGGCCTCGTGCTGGTGCGGCAGCGCCCCGGCAAGGGCAATGCGATCTTCCTGACGCTGGAGGACGACAAGGCGGTGGCCAACATCATCTTCTGGCAAAGAACCTTCGACCGCTATCGGCCTATCGTCATGGGGGCCCGGTTCGTCAAGGTCACCGGGAAATTGCAGTCGGAATCGGGTGTGGTCCACATCGTTGCCGAGAAGATCGAGGATCTGACGCCCTGGCTGACCGTGCTTCTGGAGAAGGTCAGCGAGACTGCACCAGCGGTTCCTCAGAGAGACCTCGCCAAGGACGGTTCGGATCGCTCCAGCCCCGCCAAACAAAGCGCGCCGATCCGGCAGGATCTCGCAACGCTGTCGGAAGAAGCGGAACAGGTCATGCCCAAGGGCCGCAATTTTCAGTAGGCAAGGCCATGCCAAGAACGGAACGAAGCGGACGTCGGCGATCCTTCGCGCCCCCCCTCTGTCCTGCCGGCCTATTGGGTACAAGAAACGTGCCCCTCAGCCCGGCCCACCCAGACGCGGCGGTGGCGGGGCCAGCACATCCTCCACCGAAAGCGTCCGCGCCTCGGAAGGCAGCATGATCGGGATGCCGTCACGCACCGGATAGGCAATCTTGGCGACCCTGGAAATCAGTTCGCCGCGCTCCGGATCCCAGGCCAGCGGCCCCTTGGTCAGTGGGCAGGCCAGCAACTCCAGCAGCTTGGGGTCGACCTTCTTCCCGTCACGTCCGTCCGCCATCGCGCCCTCTTACTGCAAACTCGACCCAAAATCCTCATTCTCGCGCGCCAGCGCCATTTCGGTGATGGCGATCAGCGTCTCGGCCCGGGTCTTCAAATCCGCCGCTTCGAGCAGCGCCTGTTTCTCGGCTGGCCCGTAGGGCGCCATCATCGACAACGCATTGACCAGCATGGCATTTTCGGCCCGGCTGACGCTTTCCCAGTCGGCCTCGAGGTCGTTGGCCTGCAGATAGGCGCGAAATGCCTTGAGCAGCGATGGCCGGTCGATCTCGTTGCCCGCCTGGTCCTCATCGAGATCGGCAAGGAAAGGCGAGGGCTTGCACTGGCGAAACGGCGTCTTGACCGTCAATTCATGGGCGATGCGGAACCGGCACACGCCCTGCAGCGAAATCAGGTAACGGCCGTCGCCGCTCTCGGAAAAGGCGATGATGCGCCCGGCGCAACCGACATTGCAGAGTTCCGGCTCACCGTCGTCGCGCAAGGCGCCGTCGAGACTGGGCTGGATGACGCCGATGAGCCGCGAGCCGGCGATCGCCTCGTCCACCATCTGCAGATAGCGCGGCTCGAAGATGTTGAGCGGCATGCGGCCTCCCGGCAGCAAAAGCGCCCCCTCGAGCGGAAAGATAGGGATCGTCGACGGCAAATCCTTGGCGAGCCGGTAATGCGCGTTTCCCGCTTGCACCTCATTCCTCCGATCGCGCCATCAAGAAGCGCGTGAGTTCTTGGCCCTAATCTGGCGCAATCATCGCCGACGCCAAGCCCGTGCGGCAAAACAACCGGCAGCCGGCTCAGGAAAACAGCAGCGCCGACAATTTGCGGCGCGCTGCCAGCGTCGCCTCGTCGGTCATGCCCCAGGCCTCGAACAGCTGCAGCAATTGCGTCCTCGCGCCATCCTCGTTCCAGGCCCGGTCGGCCTTGATGATGGCCAGCAGATTGTCGGCTGCGGCCGTACGGTCGCCGTTGGCGTTCTGGATCATGGCCAGATCGAAACGCGCCTGGTGATCTCCGGGATTTTCCGCAAGGCGCCGCTCGAATTCGGCTGGATTGCCAAGAGCCGCCGCCTGCGCCGCAACCGCCATCCTGGCGCGCAGGGCTGCCAGTGACGGCGCATCCTTCTTGGCCTCCGGGGCTGTTGCCAAAAGCGCCTCGGCGCCTTCCGTGTCGCCGGCCTCGAACAGCAGCTCTCCCAGTCCGGCGATCGCCTCGATCGTCTCCGGCGCCTGCGCCAGGATGGCGTCATAAATGTCGGCCGCGGTCTGCATGTCGCCGGCGTCGCGCGCTTCGGTGGCCGCTGCCAGGGCTTCCGCCACCGGCGGCGCGCCATTGCCCTTGCCGCCGACCTTGGTGATGAATTCGTTGATCTGGCTCTCCGGGATGGCGCCCATGAAGCCATCGACCGGCTGGCCGTCCTTGAAGGCGATGACCGCCGGGATCGACTGGATGCCGAGCTGGCCGGCGATCGACGGATGGTCGTCGATGTTCATCTTGACCAGCTTGACCCTGCCGCCGGCGGCCTTGACCGCCTTCTCCAGCTGCGGCGTCAGTTGCTTGCAAGGTCCGCACCAGGGCGCCCAGAAATCGACCAGCACCGGCTGGCGGCGCGATTCCTGGATGACATCGGCGGCAAAGGCAGCCGTCGTCGTGTCCTTGATCACATCGGCGGGAGCGGCGGGCGTATCGCCAAGCGCGACTTTCGCCGGCGCCGGCGCGGTTCCACCATACTGCACCGAGGTGGTGTACTGGCCGCCATTGCCGCCAAAGGGGCCGCCGAACGGATTGTTGTCGCTCATCTCTTTACCCTTCCGTGGCGCCGCCGGCCGGCAGCCAGGCGCCCTATGCTTCAGACCATCGGTTTTAAGCCATCCATGTGGCGATCACGCGGAGACTTTCAAGATAGCAGCATCGTGCCCGGTTGCCTCGACGAATCTGATCAGGTCGCTCGCTGCGATCGATGTCGTCGCCTCATTGGTCAGCGGATGCCCATTGATCACCGCATGCTCCATCAAATCCTTGTCGAGCACGAGCTTGACCCTGTTTGCCGTGTCGTTGATGATGCCAAAGACCGTGACGGCGCCCGGCGTGACGCCGAGCAGCTCCATCAGCATCTCCGGTTTGCCGAAAGAAACCCGGCTGGCGGCGCCGATCACCTGGTGGATCTGCTTCAGGTCGACGACCGCGTCCTCGCCGACGGTGACCAGGAAGAAATTGTCCTTCTTGTCCTTCAGGAACAGGTTTTTCGTGTGCCCGCCGGCGATCTCGCCGCGCAGCGCCTGCGAATCGGCGACGGTATAGAGCGGTGGATGGCGCCTGGTCGAGGCAGCAATGCCCAGCTCGGCAAGAAAGGCAAAAAGTTCGGCTTCGGTCTTCGGCATCGGTTTCGTCTTCGTCCCGTTTGTGAGCCCATGCCGTTTACGGCCAATGGGGCGGCCGACACAAGACCGTCATGTGACATCACGGTGAGCGGCACCCGCCCTTTGCGGTGGCGCCCCCGCCGCGTGCCACTCGCGCGCCCGCCGGCGGCTTGCCGGCCTCGCTTGCCGGGTCGTAAAAAAGCCTGCGATTTCCCTGTTGCAATCGCCGCGCTCTTCAGCCATATAGGCCCGGCTTGCGGCCAAGACGCCGTGCGAGCGGGTGTAGCTCAGGGGTAGAGCACAACCTTGCCAAGGTTGGGGTCGAGCGTTCGAATCGCTTCACCCGCTCCAGTTTCCTCTAAGGAAATCAAGCATCGAAAAGCCGCGGTCGCCCGCGGCTTTTTCGTTTTTGGACATTGTCGAACTGGGAGCTTGGGCCGAACTGCGCTTCGTCCATCCGCCTCTCATGTCACATAAAGTTACAGCCAGGAACGCTTCCCGCCTCGCCTCGTTAGCCCTCCACCACCTAACGATGGAGAAAAACCAATGCAGGATATTTCCGGTAAGCGCGTCGCTATCCTTGCGACAAACGGGTTCGAACAATCCGAGCTTGAAGTTCCGCTCAAAAAATTACGCGAGGCGGGCGCCGAGGTCGATGTCGTGTCGCTCGCAAGCGGCAAGATCAAAGGCTGGGACCTCAAGGACTGGGGTCGGGAGATTCCTGTCGACAAGACGTTGGATGAGGCGCGGTCGGACGACTATGACGCGATCGTCCTGCCTGGCGGGGTCATCAATCCGGATCTGCTGCGCGTCGAGCGAAAGGCCCTGGACTTCGTCGAATCGTTCTGGTCGGCCAAGAAGGTCGTCGGCGCGATCTGCCATGCGCCCTGGCTTCTCGCCGAGACCGGCATCGTAAGGGGTCGCCGGGTCACGTCTTACAAATCGATCAAGACCGATGTGATCAACGCCGGCGGTCTGTGGGAGGACACCGAAGTCGTCACCGACCAGGGGCTCGTCAGCAGTCGCAATCCCGGCGATCTCGACGCGTTCTGCGACAAGCTCGCCGAGGAGATCAGGGAAGGGCGGCACGACAGAAGGGTTGCTGCCTAGCCGCCTGTCCGCCCAGACGATCGGTCGCGCAAGCTTCTCACAGTCAGCCCTTCGCCCCATCCGCCTTCCGCAGCGATGCCTGATGCACCAGCGAGGTCCAGCTGTTGGTCGAGGCGAGGTGGCAATAGAGCAGGCCGAGCGCGCCTGATTTGCGCAGGTCGAGAAACGCCTCGTCGCTCAATTTGTTGAAGGCCGGCTCGTCGATCACCTGGAAGTCGGTGAGGTTGAGCACCTCGCCACCCTCCAGCGTCACCTTGCTCTGGCGCGGCGAAAACAGGCCGTGCGCATCGATCTTTTCGACCATCTCGCGGGTGGCTCGGAAGTCGATCTGGAACTGGTTGCAGAAGGCGAGCGCCTGTCTGGTCGCTTCGGTCGGCTCGTTGCCGGTGAAGAACGGCAGGATCTTGTCGTCGCGCAACGGCGCCAGCAGCTGGTCGACGACACGGTCGCTGGACCGTTCGACGCACAGCGTCAGCCGGCCGGCCGATGTCGGGTCTTCGGCCAGGATGAAGGGGAAGCGGCGGACATAGGCGGGGATGTAGTGCGGCCCGGTCCATTTGCCGTCGGCATCGACGAACAGGTTCTCGTTCTGGCGCACGCCGGTGATGATCACCGGCGACTTGGCCGGGCCGATGAAGACGATCGGGTAGGAGCGCATCGCCGCCGGCATTTCCGACGCGACCACCGGAATGGCATGCGCCGAGCGGGCGAAGCCGAAGTCACTGCGCGCTGTCAGGCCGAGCGAGCCGTGCCGCGCCGGATTGAGCGCCTCGGGCCTCGAATAGAACAGCGGCAACGCATCGCTCGGCACGTCCGTCTTTGCATCCGCCATCATCCGTCTCCCGCACGCCCATCAGGCTGCCAATGGTCCCGAAGCCGGGATCTATGCTTGTTTGCGCTGATCTTGGATCGAAAGGAATCCCGCGCAGGAACAAAGTACTACAGCGTCTCTTACGCGCATAAAAGGACAGGCGGTGCTGTATTTTGGGATTTGCGGCGATCGATTGTCTTGGGGAACACGACCGCCGCCTGCCCGCCTCTGGACAGCTTGCGGCGAAGCGGCGACAGTGCCGCCGCTGGAGCAATTCCGGGAAAAGTGTGCAGCGGTTTTCCCTTGGCAATTGCGGAGAAACAAAAAGCTGGATCGGATCCGAACGCTGAACCGCTCCAGCGCACAGATTGAGGCAAACGGGATGGCGTCGGTGTCGGATTTCGAGCAGGGACAAACCTTCACCATCGAAGTCGGGGGCAAGCAGATCCCGCTCGAACTGAGCGCGGTCAAGCCCATCGCCGCCAGCCCGCGCCTGGGTGGCGGTTTCTCGCTGCTGTTTAGAGGCCCGCGCGACATCGCGCTGCCGCAGGCGACCTACCTTTTCACTGGCACAGGCGGCACCCACGAGATCTTCATCGTACCGGTCGCGGCCGACGCGACGGGGCGGCTCTACGAGGCGGTGTTTAATTGAGCTTAACGCAGCAGACTCATCGAAATCCATGCCGCTGCTGTGCAGAAATTTGCGAAAGGCTGGCGGGACAGCGCCCCCCTCTGTCCTGCCATCGTCTCACGAACCTGCGCACCGCTGCCGAAGTAACCGATAGCGCCGCCTGCGGTAGGCCTCCAGTCGTCACAAACCGACCCTCCCGCGCCCCGGCGCACATTCCATCAAATCATAAACGCCCTTGTCCTCGACAACCACGAAACCCAGCGCGACATAAAGCCGTCTCGCCGGATTGTGCTTCTCGACGTGGATCGAGGCTGATTTGCCGGCTAACCATGCCTCGTCGATAAGGTCGCAGAGCAGTGCGGTGCCGTGGCCCTTGCGGCGATGATGCGGCAGGAAGGCAATGTCGATGATGCGGTGCTGGCTTGGCCAGCGCTCGATGTAGAGCCGGCCGATGTCTTCGCTACCGCGTTCCACCACCAGCCAGTCGGCCTCGGGATAGTGCTTTCTGTAATGCGCGTGCTGCGCCTGGAACTGCATGCCGAGGAATTCGGCCTTCTGCGCGTCGCTCCACGACCTCACCGCGAGTTCTTCCATGCGCGTCGAGGCGTAGAGCCGCGACAGGAACGGCAAATCCGCCTCTGTCGCAGGGCGGAAGCCGAGCCCGGCCTTGTCAGACCGGGACCAGGCCGGACGTGCCTGTTTCGTTTCTGCCACGCTGCCGGAAATCAACCGTCAGACCGGTGGCGTCAGGTCGCGCACGACGACGATCTGCTTGAGATTGTTGTCGGTCAGCGACGTCCAGTTGTACTCCCATTCGGAACTGTCGATGCCCATCTGGTTGAGCGTCCACAGCCCGTTGGTGCCGTCCGGCATGCGCGCCAGGCTGAACAGAGCAAGCCGGCCATCGGCATTGTAGTTGAGCGTCAGGCGCGTCGAGCGAAGGGACGCGCCGAAATCGCGCCATCCCGACCAGTTCTGGGTGTAGGCATCCCATTGCGCGTTGAATTGGAGGAAATGCTGGTCGGCGGCGACCAGCACGATATCGCCGTCGCCCTGGATGCCGGCGGCAAGCGCCAGGTTGGACGCCCTGGAGTAGCCAGGTGTCGCCCACTGCGTCCACGTATCCGATCCGGCGGGCATCTGGCGCGTATGCAGCACCTGGCCGCTCTGGGTCAGGGCGAAGAGATTGGTGGCGCCGAGCGGGCCGATCACCGGCGCCATCTCGATGAAGCCGCCTGTCTGGGTCGTGTCGATCTGCACCCAACCCGTCCAGTCGGCGGCCTTCAAGGCCCGCGCCTTCGCCTGCTGGCAGCGATAGAGATGCAGGTTCGAATTGATGCCGAACAGCGCGATGCGGCCGTCACCCTGGCGTATCGCCGAAACCGTCACCAGCCCGCCGGGGATCTGGATCCAGTCGCTCCACGGTTTGGCCGGCGGCGCCGGCACCTCGACGGTGACGACGATCGGCGTCGTCGTGCCGGGCGGCGTGATGGTTTTCTGCACTTGAACAATCACATCCGGGTTCTGGTAGATCCACCAGATGCGGCCCAGATTGTCGGTGAGGAAGATTTCGACGCGGCCATCGGCATCGCGCGCCATCGTCAGTTTCTGATAGGAGGTGGCACCGGGCGGTGTGCCAATGCTCATCGGCGCGGTCCATTTGTCGATCGGACCGATCTGGTTGGGGTCTTCGGTGATGAAGGACAGGTTGGTGGTGCCCGAGGCTTGCGCGACCACGGCGACGCGACCGTCCTTGGTGAGGCCCGCCGTCATGATCACCCAGGCGCCGGGCGCGATGAACGACCAGGCCGAAGGCCATGGCCCGTTCGGCGAAAGCTGCGCCTTCTGGATCAACTGCCCCTTGGCGGAATCGATCCCCACCACCATCAGCCGCGACAGTTCGAAGAACGAAGCGCCGGCCGGCTTGTGCTGGTAAATGGGTGGGGGGCTGGACGGCGCCGGGCGGGCCCTGGCTCTGGCGGGCGCTTTCCGCGCCGGCGTCTTCGCCGCGGGGGCCTTCGACTTCGGTTCTGCGTTCTTGGCCATGATATCGGTCCTGCCCTGTTGGCTCGGTCAGCCTCTTGGTGGGAAAATGCCTTGCAGCGCGATGCAGAAGGTTAGTGTGAGGTAGGGCATCCGGTTGTTGTGCGGCAGGCCGCCACCCGCCGGAGCCAGCATGTTGGCCGCCATCGGCACCATGTTGACGGTCGTGTTCTTGTAGGCGTTGGCGTTGGTCGACCTGGCGATCGCCCGCGTCGGCGTCGGGATCTGGAGGTCGGCGGGGTCGGTTACGGCGCGGATGCTGTGGTTGTGCATCGGCATTTCCGATTCGAGCAAGGTGACCGTGTCCGAGCCGCCGAACTGCCCGAGATCATAAAAGCTCAATCCTGGACCTTGGCCGGGCTGCATCGGCACACTGCCTTGCATGTCCGGCAAGGCGAAGGTCGACTTGCCGTCGCCGCCATAGGTCGTACCCAGCAGCGAGAACAAGGCCGTGTTTTGCGAAATCGGCAGGATCTGGCCGTCGCAGACCGCCCAGCCCACGGGCGCGAAGTTGAGCGGGAAAATTCGGATTTCTGCTACGAATTGGTCCGACATGGTCCTGTCCTATGTTGGGGTCGGGAAAACGCCGAACAGCGAGATGATGAAATTGACGCAGAGATAAGGCTGCAGGTTGGTGTGGGGCCAGCCACCGCCAGTCATGCCGACCACGGGATTGGCGAGGTTCGCCGTGGGCGTGTCCTCGACATAGAGCTTGCCCGTGGAAGACTGGGCCACGACATTGTTGGCGGGGCTCGTCTGGCTGGAGACGCTGGTCGTTGCCAGCATCGCGTGCGTGTGGCCGGTCATTTGCTGTATGCTCAGCGTCACGTCCTCGACGCCGCCGGTTTGCCCGATGATAAATCCGGTCCCCTGATGGAGCGGCACGCGGCTGGCCAGGTTCGGCAGTTTGAATGTCTCCTCACCGTCGCCGCCATAGGTGGTGCCGATCAACTGGAACAGGGCATCATTTTCGGAAATGGGTATCGTCTGGCCCTGACAGAACATCCAGCCGGCGGGCGCGAAGTTTCCCGCGAACATGCGAATCTCGCCGATGTAAACTGTCATGGCTGCGCGTCCTTCAATTCCGCGACGGGAAGATGCCTACCAGAGCAATGCAAAAATTCAGCACCAGATAGGGCTGCATGTTGTCGTGTGGCTGACTGCCGCCCATCGCGGTGACGCTGCTCGGTGTCAGCGCAGTCAGATTGGACGTTCCCGGCGCGTAAAGCTGAGCGGGCGATGCCGCAAGCACATTGCCGGTGGCGACGAAGAGATCGCCGGAAGCCGATGTCGCGCTGGCGCTGTGAAAATGCTGGGGGATCTCCAAAAGTGTGAGCGTATGCGCCTGCTCGCCGCCCCGTTCGCCGAGAAGATGACCTTGGCCACCGGTGTGCGTCGGAACGCGCCCACGCAGGTCGGGCAATGCAAAATTCGTTTGCCCATTGCCGCCATAGGTCGTGCCCAGCAGAGCAAACAATGCCTGGTTCTGGTTGATCGGCAGGAGCTGTCCGTCGCAGAACGCCCAACCTTGGGGAGGGAAGTTGAAAGAAATCAACTTGATTTCCGAGAGATACGGCTCGGCCATATACACCCCCAAACGTTCAATTTGTAGTAAAAAGCCAATCTCTACATGACGTTACGTTAGATCACCCACCGGCACAAAGCAATCTGCTCGGCCAATACATTTTGTAATTTATTCAAGCGCCAACGCGCGCAACGCCCGCTTATGGCAGGGGCGGCTCCGTAACCCCAACAATGGTCCCGAAGCCGGTGTTGTTGTGGTCGGCGGCCACTGTCGCGGCACCGCCACCCGAATGGCTGTTGAGACTGGCGAGATAGGCCTGAACCGCCGTGTCGTCGGTGGCGCTGCCGGCATAGCCTTCGATCTTGTCGATCACATTGAACCGCTGCCGCACGCGGATATCGGTGACGCCAGCTGACGGATCGACGCTCAGCGTATTTCCATGGATATCAAAAGTCAGCGTGCCATTGTCGGGCGTGCCGGAGGCACCAGCCTGGCTCGAGGTTATCCCGCCATTGACGCGGATCGCCTCGAGCGCGGCTGCGGTCGTCGTGCTGACGGTGTTGTTGGTGATGGTGGCATTGACGATCCCATTGCCGTCGCCGTTCGCGACCAGGATGCCATAGTTCGCGACGTGCGTGACAGTGTTGCCGTCGAGCTTGACGGTCACCGTGTTGCTGCCGGTGGCGGTCCCGTTGACGGAGACACTGATACCTGGTCCGGTGCCGGAATCCGCGTTGTTGATGTTGTTGTTGAGGATGTTGCCCGTGAACAGGCCACGCACGACCGGCGATGCGGCACCGCCGCGGTTGACGTTGATCTGCGAGCCCGCGCCGCCGGCACCAAACAGAGTCGCATAGTTCGCCGTGGTGAAGGTCGCGTTCAGCACATTGAAATTATAGGTGCCGGCGCCGTTCTGATCCATGTCCACGCCAACGAAATTGTCGGTGAAGGTGCCGCCGCTGCCGGCGACGCCGGCCTGGCCGACATCGAAATCGATGTTGCCCGAGCCGTTGTTGATGAGCTGGATACCTCTCGCGAAATTGCGCAGGAACGACGAGTTCGTGACAAGGCCGGTGATGTTGGCGGTGCCGTCGGCCTGCAGCAGCAGGCCGACATTGCCTGGCGGTCCCACGGAGGTGTCGCGGAAGGTCGAGCCCGAAACAGTGATGTTCAACGTGCCGCTGTTGTTGAAGACGTTGAAATTGTCCTCAAGGCCGTTCGCGATCACCGAATTGGTGATGGCGACGGTGCCGGTCAGGCCGTTATGGGCGGCGTCGGCGGCGCGGAAGCTGATCGAGCCTTCGTCGGCCGCGGCGCTGGTGCCGTTCACGCCGGAGGCTGCGTTCACCGTGCTGTTGGCGAGCGTGAAGCCGTTCACCTCGAACCCGCGGATACCAAAGTTGTCGAAATCGTTCAGCTGCAGACCATTGAGCTGCACATCCTTCGTATTGCTGAGGTAGATGCCGGTGCCCTGTGTGGTGCTGCCGTCGGCACCTGTCTTGTTGGCAATGGTGCCGCCCGACGCGGCCGAGCCTGTCCCGGTCACATGCAAGCCGCCATTGCCGGCCGCCGTGCCGGTGTTGACCAGGATGATGCCATTGGCGCTGCCGCCATTGGAGGTTATCTTCTGGAAGATCAGGTTGCCCGAACCGATATTCGTGTTCTCGACATCGAGCGCCGTGGCGGTGCCCGAACTGATGACGCTGCCGGTGCCGGTGGCGCTGACCGTGCCGCCGCTCGTCGCGCTGAAGCCGGTGGTGTCGCTGGTTGAGGTATCGATCGCCAGCTTGTTGGTGAAGCTGATCGTCGTGCCGTTGGTGCCGCCATTGGCCACCAGGTTGATGCCGTCGCTAAAGCTATTCGATGTTATGGCGCCGTCGAACGAGATCGTGCTGCCGCCGCCGGCGGTGCCGGTGTGGTTCTGGACGTCGATCGCGGTAGCGTTGGCGGTGTGGGTAATGGTGCCATTGTAATCGATATTGGCCGAACCGCCCGAAACCAGGAACGCCGTACCCGTTGCACCGCTCAGCGCGCCGGAACCGAGGTCGACCGTGCCGCTGACGTTGGTCAGCCTGACATTGTTGGCGCCGCCGACCGAATTGGTCGAATCGAGCGCGATGCTGGCGGCGACGCCAGAGAGATTGATCGCCTGGCCGGTGGTCGCCCTCACCGTTTCTGCGGCAGCGGTAGCTGTGATGCCCATCGTGCCGCCGGTTCCAACAATGCCGGTGCCGCTGGCGGTGTCGATGGTCACGCCGCCGGTGAAGCTGACCGTGCCGCCGGTTTGCGAGACGCCGACGCCGGTGGTCGTGTCAATGTTGGCGAGGCCGGTGATGTTGAGCGTACCGCTCGCCACCTGAATGCCGCCGCCCGCCGTGACGGCGCTGTTCAGTGTCACCGTGTTGAAGGTGAAGACGCCGGTGTTGCCGGCGTTGATCGCCATAATGCCGGCAGTCGTCGCCGCGGCAACGCTCGTGTTGCCGGTGACGGTGAAGGTACCGGCGACGCCGTCGAAAATGATGCCGCCGCTGCTGCCGCCTGAACTGATGCTGGTCACCACCATATTGACGGTCAGCGGATCGAGATCGAACGCCGCGCCATTCCCCGTGAAGACGCCGCCGCTGCTGCTGTTCAGCGTGAAATTGGTGGTCTTGGTGTTGGCGAGGACGCCGGTGCCGCCATTGTTGAAGACGCTGAACGCGCCGAGATCGAGGGTGCCGCTGGTGTTGGTGAAGCTGAGGCCGTCGCCCTGGACGCGCCCTGGGCCTGGTGAGCCAACACCGATCGTTCCGGCGCTGACAGTGCCGCCGGCGCCGTTGGAGTCGAAGCGGACATTGTTGAAGGCGATGCCGCCGCCAGTGCCGCCGAGCACAGTGTTGTCGGCAAAGGACTGGATCTCGACCGAGTTGTCCGTCGCGCTGATGTTCTGGCCGGCAAAGGACGCGGCCAGCGCCGATCCCGTCGATTTCAGCGTATTGCCGTCGATCGAAAGCAGAAGCGTGTTGGCCGGCGCAGCTGATGTGGAGAAATCGAGCGCCCTGCCGCCGGCCGCGATGTCGTTGTTGCGGAGGAAGAAACTGGAGGCGGACGTCGCGTTGACGGCGACACCAGTGCCGGTGCCTGTGTTGCGGATGATGAGGTTCTGGAGGCCGCCGGTGACGACGCCCGAGCCTGATGTCGCCAGATCGACCACCGAGCCGGCTGTGTTGCTCTGCAGGATCGGCCGTAGCGTGTCGATGCCCGCCGGTGCCGCGATGATCGGCGAGTTTTGCACGGTGGTGAAATGGAACGCAGCCGAAGCGCCGGCGCTGGTATCGACGCCAAGCTGCGAGACATCGACGGCCGCGTCGTCGCTCTTGAAGGCGAGCAGTACCTGCCCGTCATCGAGTTGGAACGACGTACCGCCGAGGTCAATCGTCGCCTGGCTGCCGTCGACGTTCTTGTCGATGAGCACAATGACATTGGCGGTAGATGCCTGGGCGTTGGCATAGGTGCCTGGATTGAGCAGGCTGCCGTCGCCAAGGGCGGTGGCATCGGCGGTGACATAGTAGACCTTGTACGAAGACAGGTTCGACGTGTCGCCGCTGAAATTGACGTCGTTGAAATTGTAGTCGCCATTGGTCGGCAGCGTGTCGGTGGCGTGGATGACCTGGCCGTTGCCGAAGGTCTCGATCTTCGATTCGGCCGGGCTGCCGCCGTCGCCGAACACCAGCCTGGCGTTGGTGGCGCTGGAGAACTGGACGCCCTGGGCGACCTTGGTGATGGTCGACGTCTGGCCAGCCGGGCCAGGATTGTTGTTGAGGAGGTCACCGAGCTGGATCGTGCCGGTGCCGGTCGTGCCGGCCATGTCGATGCCGATCGACCCTGTGGAGTTGCCTCCATCGACATCAAAATCGTCCGCCGTGATGGTGCTCGTGCCGAGCGCCGCACCGTTGAGGTCGAGGCCGACGGCGTTGGTGGCGCTGGCCGCGATCCCGATGTTCAGGCTGTCGAAGCTCAGCGCCGAACCGAGCGTGCCGGAAATGTCGACGCCGCGCGAGGTGATGTTCTGCAGGTTGACCGCGCCGAGGTCGATGGCGCCGCCGCCGACATTGTTGAGCGACACCCCGGTCGCGGCGCCGTTGCTCGAAATCGAATCGAAGGTGATGCCGCCTGCGCCGACCGTCGCGCTGTCGAGATCGAGCGCGGTGCCCGTGCCGGTGGTGATGGTGTTGCCGGCGCCGCTGACGCTGACCGTGCCGGCGGCGAAGGTGCTGGCGGTGAAGCCGGCGCCGCTCGAGGTGGTGATGACGAGGCCGCCATTGGTGAAGGCCAGTGTGCCCGTGCCCTGGGTCGGACCGATGCTGGGGAGCTTGACGATGGCGCCGTTGGTGCCGCTGCTGGTGTCGAATATCTTCGAGGTGCCGGAGAAGGTGGCCGTTCCCTCGGACGATCCGTCGAACAAGACGCCGACGGCGCTGCCGGTATGATTGATCGTGCTCGAAATATTGTACACGCCCTCGGCATTGCCGCTGAAGGTGAAGACCGCTGTCCCCGGCAGCGCTACTGCCGAGGTCGAAACGACCGAACCGCTCATGTTGAGCTCGCTCCAGTCGCCGCCGCCGACTTGCAAGACGCTGCCCGCGCCGACGTTGATCGAGCCGGTGTAGTTCAGTGTGGCGTGGACAAGATCATTGCCGCCGGCGAGCGTGATCGCTGAACCAGTGGTGCTTGTCGTCGCGCCGATGCTGGCGCTGCCGCCATTCCCGCCAACGTTGACGGTCCCGCTCGAGGTCGTCAATGCGATACCGATCTCGGCGCCATCGATGTTCAGGGTGGATCCGGCGACATTGGCGATGTTTATGGTGCCGACCAGCGGCCCACCAATATCGAACCCTCTGTAGCTGACGTCGAGATCGGTCTTGCCGGTGAAATTGACCACGCCGGCGCCGCTCAGGCCGATCAATGAAGCGCCGATGTAGCCGGTATCCCTCAGGCCGCCAATGTTGACGTCGCCGCCGAGATTGATACCTCCAAGCAGCACACCAGCGCCGGCACTCGTGGACACGGCCGAGACGCTGTCGAAGGCAACGCCGCCGGCGCCGACATTGGCGCCGAACAAGATAAGACCGTCGGCGCCGGAATTGATCTCGTTGCCCGTGCCGGTGACCGTAACGGCGCCGGTGGTAAAATCTCCGAAGGCGATGAAGCCGGTGCCGGTCGTCGTCGTTATGTCGAGACCGCCATTGGTGAAATTGATCGCGGAATTGGTGTTGGGGGCCGGTGTGCCTGCGGGGAAATTGCCAACGAGACCCAGGCTGACGGCGTCCGTCGCGCCCGAGCTGATCACCTTGCTGGTGCCCGAGAAGGTGATCGCGGCCGAGTCGTTGCCGGCAATGACGATATTGCCGCCAGCGGCCGCGTTGGTATCAGTCAGGTTGCCCGACAGCGTCACCGAGCCGCCAGTCATGCTCTGGATCGAAACAGCCGCGCCGGTGCCGTTGCTGTTGATGGTGCCGGCATAGGAGATGATCGCGCTGCCGCCGCTCCCGGCAGTCGTCGAGCCGACATTGAAAGCCGTGTTCGCGCCGGTGTTGGTCAGCGTGCCGTCGCCAATGGTCACCGTGCCGGTCAGGTTCTGCAGGTTGATGCCGCCGCCGGTCAGCGTGCCCGCCGGACCGCTGTTGGGCAAGCTGCCACGCGTGACCGTGATGTCGCCGCTGCCGCCATTGGCGTCGAGCAGCGTGCCGGCAACGTTGACGTTGTTGTCTGCGATCGACAAATTGGTGTCGAGGCCGACGACCTTGAACGCTGTCTGGCCCACGGCGACATTGCTGACCGTGACGCCTTCGATGAAGATGCCGCCGGTATTGACGAAGCCAGCCGCGCTCCCGTCGACGAGGAAGACCGAGCCGCTGCCGCCGCTGAAGTCGAAAGCGGTGTCGCGCACCTGGTTGTTGCCGAGCAGATGCAGGGTATCGCTGCCCGTGCTCTTGACCACGCCCTCATCGCCGGTGACGTTGCCGCCGGTGGCGCCGAGATTGCCCTGGACATTGACCGGCTGGACGGTACCGGAGGTGAGGATGGAGGCGCCGTTGCCGAAGCCGATGATCGACTGGCCGGAATCGAGCGTGAACGGGGTGCCGCTGAGATCGACGGTGCCGACAAAGGCGAAGTTCAGCGTGCCGGTCATGGCATCGGCCTCGGCGACCGTGTAGGTGGTCACGTCGGCGCTGAGCCCGTCCGTGTTGGCGTGGACGATGCCACCGCCCTGGGAAATCATGATGGTCCCACCGACCGCGCTGGCCAGATGGGCGGCGCCGGTGAAGTTGACGTCGTCGAAATCATAATTGCCGAGCGTCGGATCGAGCCCGATCGTGTTGACGGTGTAGCCGCCGGCGGCGGCGCTGATGGAGGACTGCAGCCCATCGGCGGACGTGCCGTCGCCGAAGGTGAAGTTGGCGTTGGCCGAGGTCGCGGTGGCGCCGCTCGACGACAATTCGACGCCGACGCCGACATTGGAAATGCTGGAGCCGCGCAGGAAGGTGATGGTCTTGTTGCCGGTCGTCGACGACAGGTCGATGCCGCGCGAGGTCAGGCTGCCGGTGCCGGTGATCGTGGTCAGGCCGAAATCGGCCCTTGTCGAGGAACCGCTCGAGGAACCGCTGAAGTCGATGCCGGTCTGGTTGGCGCCAACCTCGTCGATCGTGGTCGTGCCGAAGCTGATATGTTCGTTGATGTCGAGGAACTCGATGCCGGCGGTGCTTGCCGCTCCCAGCGTAACCTGGGTTGTGCCGAAGGTGACCGTGCCATTGTCGGCAATGAAGATGCCGGTGCCGCCAGGCGTCGTCACGGTGACCTCGCCAAAGCTCGCGGATGCCGTGCTGGCGACATTGGTGACGGACAGGCCGGTGCCCGTGGCATTGGTGATCGACAGCGGCGCGGTCACGTTCAACGTCGCGGTGCCGCCGAGGCTGCTGACAAGCGCCCCGCCGCCACCCGTCGCCGACAAGGTCGGGCCAGTGAAGCTGATCGCGCCGCCGACCGGGGGCAGCGTCGAGCCGATCGCGAAAAGATTGCCGGTGCCGGTGGAGGTGATGGTGCCGCTGAAGGTCACCGAGCCGCCGGTGGTGCCGTCGACCTTGACCGCCGCGCCTGGCGCGGTTGCCGAGCTGGAGACGTTGGCCGCTACGCCGACTATCGCGCCACCGCCGGAAACGACGACACCGTCGCCAGCGCCCGAATTGGTGATGGTGCCGCCGAGGATCGTGATCGAGCCCGTATTGTTGGTCAGGCTGACATCGGTGCCCGCGACATTGGTCGTCACCAGATTGGTGATGGTGAAGGTCGATGACGAAGCGTTGATTGCAAGGCCGTTGATGCCGGCAGCGGTGCCGCCGACAGTGACATTGCCACCCAGGAACTGGCCGCCCGAGACGGCATTGAAGTTGAGCGCCGTGGCCGTCGCAACGCCTGTCGTGATGCTGTCGAACGCCATGCCGCCGGTGCCGATGGTGATGCCGTCGAGATTGATCGCCCGGCCGGTGCCGGTGGTGATCTGCTCCGTGCCCGCGGCCGCGACTGTGATCGTGCCGCCCCCGGTGGCATCGAAGCCAGTACCGGTCGTCGTGGTCAGGTCCAGCCCGCCGTTGAATTTCACCGTGCCGCCGGTGTTGGCGGACAGGTCGATCGCGTTGGCCGAGCCCGTGCTGGCGGTGATCTTGCCGCCGAAGGTGGCGGTGCCGCCGGTCTGGCCGATGATCCTGACCGCGTTGGCCGCATTGGCCTGGTCGATCGTGCCGTTGTAGGTGACGTTGGGCACCGCACCGTTGATGTTGAAGGCTACATCGTCCGTGTTGGTGATGGAACTCGCGGCCGCGAAAGTCAGCGTGCCGCTCGAGCCGCTCCAGATGGCCACGCCCCTGCCGCCGCCACTGATGTCGAGATCGTCGAAGGTGGCGATGCCGTCGAAATTGTTGGCGAACAGCCCGACGCTGGCGGCACTGGTAATCTTGGTGTTGCCGGTGAAATCGACGGTCGCGCTCGAATCGACAAGCACGATGCCGGTTTGAGATGCGGTCTGGACGGTCAGGTCGTCGACCGAGACCGTGCCGGTCACACCATTGAGGTAGAGGCCGGACCCGACATTGCTGGCCGTCACGCCCTGGACGGTCAGGCCGTTGATGCCCAGGCCGTAGATCGCCGAGCCGGAACCCCCGGAAATGTTGAAATCGAGCAGCGTGTTGCCGTTGCCCAGCGTCACGACATTACCGCCGCCGGAACTGGTCAGCGTCGCCGCACCCGCTGAATCCGATATGGATTCGTCATGATGGATGTTGGTGCCGGTGACATTCAACGGCACCCCGCCGAGCGAGAACGCGCGGTCGTTGCCGAACGAGGCCAGTTCCTGTCCGTCGCTCAGCGAGAAGCCGGTGGCGTCGTCGATTGTCCCGCGGTTGACCAGGACAATGATGGCGTCGCTGGCGGTAATGCTGTCGGCATATTCGATCGAGGCGAGGTCGGTGATCGACGTGCCGCCGCCCGAAGCCCCGGCCGCAACGAAGATGTAATTGCGCAGATCGTAAAGTTGCGGGCCGGTAAACGCGGTCGTGCCGAAAGCGTAGTGGCCGCTGCCCTCATTGAGCCCGCGCGCATCGAGCGAGGCGGTGATGCCGGAGATGGAGCTGGAATTGCCGCCGAAGGTAAATTCGGCGTTGGCCGTGGCGCCCGGCGTGCCGGCAATGCCCAGCCGCACGCCGGTACCGACATTGGTGATGACGCCGCCATCGGTGATGATGATCACCGCGCCGCCAACGCTCGGCGACGTCAGATCGATGCCGATCGAGCCGGCAGCACCGGTGCCGGTGATGCTGAGCGACTGCGCGGTGAAATTGGTCTTGGATCCGGAGAAGTCGAGGCCGGTGCCGACACCCAGTCCGGAGATGACGATGTTGCCGGCGACCACCGCCGCATTGACGCCGGCAAACGAGATGCCGTCGGCGCCGGGGTTGGTGATGCTGATGTCGCCGAAGCGGATCGTCGCCGGCGAATCCGAAATGGCGATCGCCGGTCCGGTCGTGTTGGAGATCGTCGTCGCACCGTTGACGGTGAAGCTGCCCGCGACATTCTCCAGCACGACACCCGACGTGCCGCCGCTCTGGCTGATCGAGTCCAGCACCACATGGGCAGTGATCGGATCGATGAAGACGGCGGTGCCGCCATTGCCTGACACGGTGCCGCCGGTGGTGGTGAACGTGCCTCCGGTCGACGTGCCCTGCACGGTGATGCCGCGGTCGGTATTGTCCTGCGCATTGACGGTGGCGAAGGTGTAGGTGCCCTTGCCGGTGATATCGAGACCGTCGTCGAGATTGCCCTGCAGCAGCGTCGTGCCGGTGAAATTGTAGGTGCCGTCGCCGTCGATGTGCAGGCCGTCGAGGCCGTTGCCGGTGGCGGTGAAGTTGGAGCCGGTGATGCCGGTCGAACTGCCCGTGAAGTCGGCGCCGTTGCCGCCCGCACCGGTGACCGTCACATTGGTCAGCGTCGCGCCGGTGATGTTGTTGCCGAAGATGCCGTCGCCGCCGCCGGTGATGGTGATGCCGCTGAGCGTGTTGCCGTTGCCGAGCGTAAAGACGGGGTTGGCGACGTTGGTGCCCTGGATCGTGCCGTCGCTGCCGCCCAGGTTGAAGGTGCTGGTGCCGCCGCCGAAAAGCCTTGCGGTGACGCTTTCGCCGCCGCCGATGACGGTCTGTCCATTGGCAAGCGTCACCCCGCCAGTCGTCAGATTGCCGTTGCCGCCGAGTGCCACGACAAAACCGTTCGCACCCGACTTGGTCACGGCGTCGTCGAGCGTCGTCGGGTCGGCCAGCGTGCCGGCGCCGGCGAGGCCGCCATCGGCGTAGTAGAACTTGCCGAAGGCGGCATTGGTGGCGGCGTTGATGGCGACACGCGTCGTCGTGCCGCCGGTCAGCGTCTGCGACTGGACGCGGACGCCGATATCGCCACGCACGCGCTCGTTGACGCGCTTGCGCAGGCCTTCGCTGACCGGATAGACCGGCTCCGGCCCGCTGTCGGCCCCATTGGCGGCGTGGTCCGAGCCGCTGCCGGGATTGAACGGGATGTTCAGCCGCACACTGCCGGCGAACTGGGTGTCGTCGCGATTGTCGTTGCGGACCTCGCCGGCGAAGACCAGTTCCGTGTTGCTGCCGAAAACATCGCCGATCGTATACTCGAAGCCGGCCTTGGCGCCCGTGACGCTGCCGTCGTCGCCATGCGGATCCTCGAAATGATAGCCGCCAATGTCGAGCCGCAGCGAATGCTTGTCGGGCAGGTTGACCGGCACCTGCGCGCCGATCTCGCCCTCGATGCCCCATGCCGCGTAATCGCGGTGGTCGAGGACCGAGATCTGCTCGATCAGCTGGTTGCTGACCATCGACAGGGTCGAACTGGTCGAGTGATCCGTCGAATCACCCTTGATCGGCAGATAGACGTTCACATGCGCATCGAAATGAGGCGTGATCGCTTCGGCGCCCAGCGTGGCCGCGGTGAACTGGGTGGAGTTGTAGTTCTCGAGATTGAGATAGGCGTAGCCGCCGATCATCAGGTCCGGGTTGACGATGCGGCGAATGCCGAGGCCGACATCCTGGCCGGAACCATCCTTGAAATCGTGCTTGGCCCGGACATCCAGGAACAGCACGGATTCGGCCGTCTGCTTGAGCGGGATGAAACCTTCGAGCGCGCCGTTGCCGCCATTGTTGTCGGCGCCGATGATGGCGCGGATCTGCGGCTGCCATAGCCCGTTGGGATCGCCATAGGCGGCCATGCCTGAAAGGCCGAGCGCCAGCGTCGTCAGTGCCGTCGTCTTCCAGAGATGCCTGGCGATTCGCGAACGGCGATAGCCGGCGTGCACGCGGAAATCCTCCCCACGCGCCACCATCTCACCAACTTGCCGAGGCGTCTCGGTAGTTCCCATCCCTGGCGAGTCCTTCGGGGACTGCACGCACCCCGTGTAAAATCTTACTCGAATTCTATTGTATAGCGAGTCTCCGGCGCTTCGATTTCTGAGGGCCTCCTGCAATATTGTTCGTTGTATCCGAAAAGCCACAGTAATTTCGCCGGCTTGCTTGCCTCCTGCTCGGCTTTCGGAACAGTCGCGGGTGTTGTATCAAGCCATGCTCGGGAGAATACCGGGCGCGGCGAGGAAACATGCAAGGCATCCGGCAAAACAACATGACATTTACTTTAGCTAGATCTAATTTACTCGGCATGGCCGCGGGACTGGCCGCCCTGTGGCTTGCTCTGGCCACCGGCCCAGCCCTCGCCGAAGATGCCAAGCCGGCCCAGCCAAAGCCGGCTGAAAGCAATGCAAAACCGGCCGATGCCAATCCGTGGGCGGTGAACTGCTCCAGCGGTTCGGCGACCACCGAGCTTCAGTGCCAGCTTTCGCAGAACCTGACCGAGGCCAAGACTGGGCAGCGCGTGCTGACCGTGACCGTGCGCCGCGACAACGGCAATGGCAGCCTCGCCATGCTGCTTGCCCTGCCGCACGGCCTGTTCCTGCCGTCCGGCGCCTCCTTCCAGATCGATCAGGGCCAGAAGACGACGATTGCCATCCAGACCAGCGACCAGAACGGCGCCTATGCCGCCACGCCGCTGTCGGCGGATCTCATCAAGGCCATGAAGTCGGGGACCAATCTGAACATCGGCATGGAATCGGTCACCCGCAAGCCGGTCACCATCCCGGTGTCGCTGGCTGGCTTCACCGCCGCCGTCGCCAAGCTGGAATCGATCAAGTAGCTGTTGTCAGCGGCTTGATTGTACGCACCCAGAATGCTCCGTTGCCGCTTCGGACAGTGGAGAAATCCATGACAGGCTTTGTCGACCGCCAGCGCGCGGCGCAACTGATGGACCGCGCCGGCATCGAGGCGCTGGTGCTGTGCGCGCCCGAGGCCTTCCACTATGCGACCGGAGCCTCGATCGGCCCGGCGGGACTGTTCCGGCGCTCCGGCGCCGGCTTTGTCGTCATCCCGGCTGGCCGAGACCTGCCGATCGGCGTCGTGGTGGCGGACTTCAATGCGGGACAATTGCAGCGGGTTCTGCCGGACGCTGTTATCCGCAGCCACCCGATCTGGATCGAAGCCGCCACGCTGGACGCCTCGACGTCAGGGCAAGGGTTGCCGCAACGCATCGAGGCCGGCCTTGCCGGCCGGGCGCCTGGTTTTTCTCGGCCCGCGACATTCGAACTCGCCCGTGCCGTCGACGAGCTGAAGCAGATCCTGACCGGGTTCGGGCTCGGGCGCGCAAGGGTCGGCGTCGACCTCGATTTTGTTCCCGCCGCCGATTTCTCGGTCATGCAGGCGCTGCTGCCGGCCTGCACGATGGTCGACGGCTCGGCCGTGCTCGACAGGTTGCGGGCCATCAAGTCGCCGCGCGAGATCGACCTGCTGCAGCAAGGCATCATCCTGTCGGAAGCCGGGCTGGAGCGGCTGCAGGTCGATGCGATGGCCGGCATGCGCCAGGCCGATCTCATTGCCCTCTACCGGCAAGGTGTCGCCACGGCCGCGTCCGGCCTGTCTCATCCGGTCCAAACTGCCGAATATGTGACGCTGGGCGCTCGGGCCAAAGATGCCGATGCGAAAGCGATGCCTGGCGATCCGCTGAAGTGCGACATGGTCTGCACGGTCGGCGGCTACGCCTCCGACATGTCGCGCAACTTCACCTTCGGGCCGCCATCCGCCGAGCAGGCCGAACTGCACGCCATTGCCGAGCGGGCCTTTGACGACGGGCTGGCGTCCCTTGTTGCGGGAACCACGCTCGCCCACGTGCATCGCGTCGCCACCGACAGCCTGGCGCGGCAAGGGCTGCGCACCTACCGCCGCGGCCATTTCGGCCATGGCGTCGGCCAGTCGGTGTTTTCCGAACAATGGCCGTTCATCGCCGCCGACAGCGATGTCGTGATCGAAGCCGGCATGGTGCTGGCCTTCGAGATCCCGCTCTACATAGACGGCCTCGCCAGCTTCAATCTCGAGGACCAGTTCCTGATCACGCCGGACGGGCCCAAGCCGATGAACAGGCTGCCGCGACGGCTGGAGAGGATTGGATAGCGAGGCGGGTCACTGCAGGGACAGCGCTCTACGCCCCCCTTGCCCTACCGGGCATCTCCCCCTCAAGGGGGGGGAGATTGGCAGCTTCGCCGTCTCGCCCACCTTACCGTGTAGATGATTTGGCGAAGGCTGTTGAGCGCGTAATCTCCCCCTTGAGGGGGAGATGTCCGGCAGGACAGAGGGGGGCGCCACGGAACTCGGCGGTGGGCTGCCAAGCACCTAACCACTCACCGCCGGCCTTCTCCCCCTCCACGGCATCTCTTGCTCCAGCTGCGCCGACGCGGCCAGCACCGTCGCCTCGTCGCCGTAGCGGCCGACCAGCTGCACGCCGATCGGGACGCCGTCTTTCGACCAGCCGAGCGGCAGCGAGATCGCCGGCTGGCCGGAGATGTTGAAGGGGAAGGCAAACACCGAGTCCGCCCATTTGGCGTTGTAGCGGTCGATATCGGTTTCCGACATGTCGTAATAGCCGAGCGGGCGCGGCAGCTGCGTCAGCGTCGGGGTGATGAAGAGATCGTAGGCGCCAAGGTCGCCGACGATGTCGCGGCCGACCTGCCTGAGCTGCTCGACGTCGGAGATGTGCCTGGTGCCGCTGGTTGCACGGCCGCGCTCGATGATCGCAAAGGTCACCGCCTCGACATCGCCCGGTGTCACCGACCGCCCCATCACCGTTTCAAGGTAGTCGAAGGTCGCCGCCGTCTGCACGCAGGTCATGTTGGTGTAGGTCTTCCACACAGCATCGGCGTCGAGCGGCATGTCATGCTCCTCGACATGGTGGCCGAGCCGCTCGAGCGTCCCCACGGTCTCCAGCACCGCCGCCTTCACCTCCGGATCGATCGCGGTGCCGTTGGGCGGCGTGACGGAAAAGCCGATACGCAGCTTCTTCGGCGCCCGCGCCGACAGGCTGAGCCAGCTGCCATCAGGAACCGGCGGCGTGTAGGGGTCGCCCGGCAGCGCGCCGGCGACCGCGTCGAGATAGGCCGCCGTGTCACGCACCGTGCGCGAGCAGCAAAGAAAATAGGCGCCCCCATACCAATAGTCGCCGAACGGCGCGAGGCTGACGCGGCCGCGCGACGGCTTCAGGCCGACGATGCCGCAGCAGGAGGCCGGGATGCGGATCGAGCCGGCGCCATCGCTGGCTTCGGCGATCGGCACCATGCGCGAAGCAATCGCCGCGGCCGCTCCGCCGCTGGAGCCGCCGGGCGTGATGCCTTCCTTCCACGGGTTCTTCGTCGCGCCGTAGAGCTTTGGCTCGGTGGTGATCGACCAGCCATTTTCTGGGGCGTTCGACTTGCCGACCAGCACCAGCCCGGCCGCCTTCATGCGGCGAACGACTTCGGTGTCGAAATCGGCGACGACATCTTTCAGGTAGAATGAGGAGTTGGTGTTCGGCGCCCCGGTCCAGGACGAGGCCAGCTCCTTGAGCAGGAATGGCACGCCGGCGAAGGGCGCTGATGTGTCGACCGTCTGCGCCTGGCCGCGCGCCATGTCGTAGAGGCGATGGATGACCGCATTGAGCGTCGGGTTGAGCCGCTCGACCAGCGTGATCGCCGCTTCCACCAGCTCCGCCGGGGTAACGTCGCCGCGCTTCACCAGCGCCGCAAGGTCCAGCGCGTCGGACTCGGCATAGGTTTTCAGCAGACTGTCGGTGACGGCGGCCATATCTCTCTCCTTCGGCGGATAGCTTGTGTTGATGCTGCTCCTGCGGAGAACTGTATTGGGGCATCGGCCCCCTCACCCAGCCTCCGCTTCGCTCGGCTGACCTCTCCCCGAGGGGAGAGGAGACTTGCAGCGCCAGCGCCACCCTCTTCTCCCCAACGGGGAGAAGGTGGCCGCGAAGCGGCCGGATGAGGGGGCTGGCGCGACTTCAGGCCAGGTCGATGGTGCGCCCCAGTGCGATGCTCTGCTCGGCGGCCAGCACGATGCGCAGGCTGTTGACCGCCGCATCCATCTGCTCGGTGAGGTCGAGATCCTCGCGTATGGCGCGCAGGAAGAAGGCCTGCTCGCGATCGCACAGTTCCTGGTGGCCGGGTTCGTCCTCCATGCTGACGATCTCGTCGGGTTTGGAGAAATTCTTGTCGCCGTCGACAGCGGCATAATGGATCTTCAGCGCATCGGTCTTGGTGTGGCGGTCGATGTCGGCGGAATTCGAAACCTCTGCCAGCTCGGCAACACTGCTTGCCTGCTGGCCGGCGACGATCGACACCGCGCCCTTGGGGCCGACAACGTCCTTCACGAAATAGGCCGTCTCGCTCATCATCGGGCCCCAGCCCGCCTCGTACCAGCCGACCGAACCGTCATCGAAGGTGACGTGCAGATGGCCGTAATTCTGCTTGTCGGCTTCCGCCCAGAGCTTGGCGCCGATGCCGTGCACGCGCACCGGCTTGGCGCCGGTCAGCTGGCACATGACGTCGACATAGTGGACGCCGCAATCGACGATCGGGATCAGCGAATCGATCAGGTTCTTGTGCCAGTGCCAGGCGCTGCCGCTGCTCTGCTGGTTGAGGTTGAGCCGCATCACCAGCGGCTTGCCGAGCGTCTTGCCGACCTCGATGAACTTGATCCACGACGGATGCACGCGCAGAATATAGCCGAGCACCAGCTTGCGGTTCTTGGCCCGCGCCGCCGCGACCACCTTCACGGCATCCTCGTTGTTGGTGGCGAGCGGCTTTTCCATGAACACATGGCAGTTGGCGGCGATTGCCTTCAGCGCGTATTCGGCGTGGGTGTTCGGCCAGCTGTTGATCGAGACGGTGTCCGGTTTTGTTTCCTTCAGCGCCTGGTCGAAATCCTCGTAGAGTGGGTAGCCGGCTAACTCTTCCGGAATCTTCGTGTTGCTCCTGATCGACCGGCTCATGATGCCGACGATCTCGAAACCGTCGAGCCGGTGATAGGCGCTGGCATGCGACGCACCCATATTGCCGAGACCCACCACCAGCACTTTTACCTTGTCGGACACCGAATATCTCCCAGGTTTTGATTGAATTGTGCGCGGCGATCGGTTGCCGCTCGTATGTCTATCCGAGACAATCACCTCGGGTCAGCGCCGCCGCTCATTGCCTGCCCTTTCCTCTCCCCCGTCGATCGGGGGAGAGGAAAGGAGCCAAGGCAGGGTAATGGAGGGCGGCGCCGACATGACCCGTTGCGCAGCCCTATTTCACCGCCGAATCGAACAGATGCGCCTTGATCTTCTCGACATCGAGCGCGGCAAAACCTTCCGACAGCTTGACGCCGTCGGCATCGGCCTTGACCTTGGCCTTGTCGAAATCATTGGCCGGGCCGATCAGATCGTTGGTGCAGACATCCTCGGCCTTCACCGGGGCGGTGATCTGGCCGATCTTGTGGATTTCGTCGAAGAAGCCCTGCCAGCTCGCCATGTCGTGCGAGCCCCAGCCGCCGCGCTTGTCCATGTCGCCGCGGAAAACGTTGATCTGCTGCAGGATCGAGGTGGTGCCGAGCTCCGGCCCGAGATTCTTGGCCAGCGTCGGGAACTGCTCGAACACCGCTTCGACCGCCGCGCGTGGATTCTGGTAGCCGAATTCGAGGCCCATCGCCCAGCCGCGCAGGTACTTTTCCAAAAACGCCTTGCGGTCGGGATCCTCGAGATCGGCGGCACGCACGACGAAGGTGTTGGCCGGCAGCTTCGAATTCTGCACGCCGAGCCAGTATTCGAAGTCGAGCCCCTTGGCGATCCATTCGGCGCGCAGCCCTTCCCACGACAGGGCGGCGTCGCCCTGGCCGCCGGCCAGCGCCGTTCCCCAGGTCGGCCAGCCGGCCTCGACATATTTCACCTTCTTGATGTCGACGCCCTGCGCGGCCAGCAGCGGGTCGGTGATCGACTGCCAGGCGGCGGAGCCGAGCAGGATGGTCTTGCCTTCCAGCTTCTTCAGGTCGTTCGATCCCTCGCCCTTGCGGAAGGCGATGCTGAACGTGTCGCGCGCGCCCATATGGAACACCGACTTCAGCTTCATGCCGTTCTGGATGGCGAAGGAGAACACGCCGGGCGACGGGAAGCCCATATCGGCCTGGCCGACATCGACGAACTTCACCGTCGCGGTGCCGTCCGATGGTCCCGGCTGCATGTCGGTGTCCAGCCCGTCGAAATAGCCGGCCTTCTTGGCCGCCCAGTAGGGATAGTCGTCGAGCACTTCGAGCGTGCCGCGCGGCGAGATCCAGGTGAATTTTCCGTAGGGTTCGGCCCTGGCCTTCAGGCCGGTGGCGCCAAGCGCCGTCGCCGTCACCAGCCCGGCGCCGGTGACCTGCAGGAAGTAGCGGCGGCTGATCCCCGCCGGGTTGATCGAGTTCTCTTTGGTCATGGCATTCCCCTTTTTTGTTTGATGTCAGTCTCTTGCCGCCCGCCTCCCGGGCGCCGTCATATCCCTGTGTTCAAGCCTCCCAGCTCGCCCATTTCTTGCCGATCAGGAAAAACAGCACGTAGATCAGGATGCCGAGCGTCGACAGGATCAGCACCACCGCGAAGAACTGCGGCATCTGGATCATCGACGAATAGGTGGTCAGCCGGTTGCCGAGGCCGAAACCGCCGCCGACCATTTCCGCGCCGACCGCGGTCAGCAGGCCGAAGATGGCGCCGATCATCAGCCCGACCAGGATCATCGGCAGCGCCATCGGCGCGCGGATCTTCCAGAAGATCTGCAGGGTGCTGGCGCCATAGGAACGCGCCAGCGCGATCTTGGCGCTGTCGACGCGGCGAAAGCCTGTCGCCGCATTGATCATTACCATCGGCCCGGCGGCCAGCGCCACCGCGATGATGCGCGGCGTGTAGCCGAAGCCGAAGCGCAGGATCAGAAGCGGCACCAGCGCCAGCATCGGCGTGGTGACCAGAAGCAGGATGTAAGGCGCGACGATCTTCTCTGCGAACGGGAATTGGGTGATGACGGCGGCCAGCACCAGGCCGATGATGGCGCCGATGGTGAAGCCGGACACCAGCTCGACCAGCGTGTAGCCGAGATGCGGCGCGATCAGCGGAAACTCGTCGAACAGCGCATAAGCGATCGAGCTCGGCGGCGGCATGATATAGAGCGGCACGTGGAACAGCCGCAGCGCCAGTTCGATGCCGCCGATGATGATCACCGCCACGGCAAGAATGGCCGCCACCTCCTTGCCCGACTTGATGCCGGGGCCGCTGGCGAAGGCGGAAAGGTTGGTCAGGCTGACCTCATGGCCGTCGCCCGCCTTGGCGCCCGACTTGGACTTTGAGAATTCCGGAATGGCATCGCCCCCGCTCACGGCCTGATCCTCACGATTTCGGCGCTCGGGCGCTCCGGCGCTTTTGGCCGCGTGCGTTCGCCGACAATGTCCATCTTGATCCGGTTGGTGAGGTCGAAGACCTCCTTCGTCGCCATGATCTCCAGCGAACGCGGCCGTGGGAACGGCACGCGGTATTCCTTGGCGACGCGGCCAGGCCGGGCGCTCAGCACCACCACCCGGTCCGAGAGAAAAATCGCTTCCTCAATCGAGTGGGTGATGAAGACGATGGTTGTCTTGGTGTCGAGCCAGATCTCCTCGACCAGCCGGTTCATCTCCTCGCGGGTGAAACTGTCGAGCGCGCCGAACGGCTCGTCCATCAAAAGCACCGAGGGCTTTAGCGCCAGCGCCCGCACGATCGCCGCGCGCTGCTGCATGCCGCCCGACAGCTCGCGCGGAAACTTGCCGCCGAAGCCATCAAGCCCGACCCGGTTGAGCAGATGCGCGATCCACGCCCGGTCTGGCTTCTCGCTCTTGATCTCGAAGGGGAAGCGGATGTTGGCGTCGAGGTTGCGCCACGGCAGGAGGTTCGCCTCCTGGAAGACGATGCCGATATCGGGATGCGGACCGGTGATGGCCTTGCCGTCGAGCCGGATCTCGCCACTGGTCAGGCTGTGCAGGCCCGACATCGACCACAAAAGCGTGGTTTTGCCGCAGCCGGAAGGGCCTACGATCGAGACGATTTCATTGACGCTGACATCGAGGCTGCAGCGGTCCAGCGCCAGCAGGTCGCCGGAGGCCGTGTGATAGATCTTGGTGGCTGCCTGCACGCCAAGCTTCGGCTTTTTTGCATCGCCCGTGTTCATCTGCCCCCCGGGAAGATTGCGCGATGATCCATTGGCTCATCCCAGCGAAAATCAGTCTGTAACTATCCTACTTTCCTGTCAAGCACCGACGATAGCGGCCGTATCACGAAAATCGATTAGTATACCTATCGTCTTGTTTTACCGGCGGTTTTACGGCCTTGAAATGCATGTTGCTTTCCTACATACTTCGGAACTGACACGGACCGGAGAGGAACGGAGGAAGGTGAGCTTTCCCCAACGACACGCTGCGGTTGCGATCCGGTTGGGCACGTGGAGCCAGGGCGTGCAAACATGCTAAGACGACAGCCTCGCAACCCAGGGAAAGACCAGGACCCCATGACCGACGCTGGCAGCCAGGACGAGCCTGTTCCAGGCCCCGATACCGAGGGGCGCGATCCTGTCCGACGCATCCCCGACATCATCTCGCTGGTCAAGGATTCCTACAGCGAATTGCGCCCGGCCGAACGGCGTGTCGCCGATGTCGTTCTCGACGACGTCAAATATGCCGTCGACGCCTCCAACGCCGCCCTTGCCCAGCGCGCCGGGGTCAGCGAACCGACGGTGACCCGGTTCTGCCGCGCCATCGGCTGCGAGGGCGTGCGCGATTTCAAGCTGAAGCTGGCGCAGAGCCTCGTCGTCGGCGCGCTCTACCTGGCCAAGTCGCCTTCCGTCAGCAATGACAATGGCATGCCGTTCTGGAACGCCGTGTTCGGCGAGGCGCGCCGGGCGCTGCAGGAGGCCGAGCGGCAGCTCGACCTGGCCCAGCTGCAGAAAGCCGCCGAGCTGATCGCCAAGGCGCGCCAGGTCACGGTCTTCGGCCTTGGCGGCAGCTCCTCGGCGCTGGCGCAGGAAACCCAATACCGGCTGTTCCGCTACGGCATAACAGTCAGCGCCCAGTGCGATCCCTATCTGATGCGCATGACCGCCTCGACGCTCAAGCCCGGCGATCTGGTGATCGCCATTTCGGCGACGGGACGCACCCGCGAGGTGATCGAGGCCGTCGAACTCGCCAAGCATTACCGCGCCAATGCGATCGCCGTGACCGCGCCCGACACCGAGCTCGCCCGCACCTGCGACGTCAGGCTGACGGTGGCGGTGCCGGAATATCCCGACACGCTGAAGCCGACGGCATCGCGCTTCGCCTTTCTGGCGGCGATCGACCTGCTGGCGGTGGCCTCCGCCTACAAGCTCGACGGCTCGGCCCGCGAGACGGTGCGCCGCATCAAATACAACGCCCAGATCCACCGCACCGGCAAGGAGATGGAGCCGCTCGGAGACTAGCTCCCTTCTCCCCGTTCACGGGGAGAAGGTGCCGGCAGACGGATGAGGGGCAGCGCCGGGTTCGACAGTTGCCATTCCAACACAGATTAGACGCACGCAGGAAGAGGGAAAGAGATGCTCGAAATAGCACCCACGAAACAGGCAGCCGCATGGCTCGAATCCCTGGCGCAGGCACTCGCAGCCGGCGACGTGGCCGATGCGAGCAACCTGTTCGTCGACGATTGCTACTGGCGCGATCTCCTGACCTTCACCTGGAACATCACGACCATGGAAGGCCGCGCGGCGATCGCCGACATGCTGGCGACGACGCTGGCGACGGCCAAGCCGAGCGCGTGGCGGCTGACCGGCGAGGCGACCTCGGACGACGGCACCATCGAGGCCTGGTTCAGCTTCGAAACCGTGGTGGCCAGGGGGGAGGGCATCATGCGGCTGCGCGACGGCCGCTGCCGGACATTGTTCACGGCGATGGCCGACCTCAAGGGCTTCGAGGAGCGCAAGGGCGCGGCGCGGCCGCTCGGCGTGCGCCACAAGGCCGATCCCCAGCGCGAGACCTGGTCGGAGGCGCGGGCGCGCGAGACACGCGAACTCGGCACTGATGAACAGCCCTATTGCCTGGTCATCGGCGGCGGCCAGGGCGGCATCATGCTGGGGGCGCGACTGCGCCAGCTCGGCGTGCCGGCCATCGTCATCGAGAAGAATGCCAGGCCGGGTGACTCCTGGCGCAACCGCTACCGCACGCTCGTGCTGCACGATCCGGTCTGGTACGACCATCTGCCCTACATTCCCTTCCCCGAAAACTGGCCGGTGTTCACGCCCAAGGACAAGATGGGCGACTGGCTGGAAATGTATACGCGCGTCATGGAGCTCAACTACTGGGTCGCCACCAAATGCCTCAGCGCCAGCTATGACGAGGCCGAAAAAGTCTGGACCGTGGTCGTCGACCGCGTCGGCCGGCAGATCACGCTGAAGCCCAAGCACATCGTCTTCGCCACCGGCGCCTACGGCCCGCCACGGCGGATCGATCTGCCGGGTGCCGGCCGGTTCAAGGGCGAGTTGCTGCACTCCAGCCAGTATGCCAGCGGCGACAAATTCCGCGGCAGGAAAGTCGCCGTCATTGGCGCTGCAAGCTCCGGCCACGATGTCTGCGTCGACCTCTGGGAGAGCGGCGCCGAGGTCACCATGATCCAGCGTTCGCCGACGACAGTGGTCAAGTCGGACACGCTGATGGAAGTCGGCTTCGAGATCTTCTCGGAAGACGCACTGGCGCGCGGCATCACCACCGAGAAGGCCGACATGATCGTCGCCTCGACGCCGTTCGCGCTGGTGCCCAAGGGCCAGCGGGCGCTTTACGAGGTGATCAAGGCGCGCGACGCGGCCTTCTACGACCGCTTGCGCGCCGCCGGCTTCGCCATCGATTTCGGCGACGACGAGACCGGCCTTCTGATGAAGGCCTACCGCACCGGCTCCGGCTACTACATCGATGTCGGCGCCTCCGACCTGATCATCGACGGCAAGATCGGCATCCGCAGCGGCGTCGCCATCAAGTCGCTGACCCCGAGCGGCATCCTGTTCGAGGACGGCAGTGAACTCGCCGCCGACGCCATCATCGCCTGCACCGGCTATCAGTCGATGAACGAGAATGTCGCCGCGATCGTTTCGCGCGAAGTCGCCGACAAGGTCGGCCCGTGCTGGGGCCTTGGCTCCGGCGTCAAGGGCGACCCCGGCCCCTGGCAAGGCGAGCTGCGCAACATGTGGAAGCCGACCGCCCAGGAAGCGCTCTGGTTCCACGGCGGCAATCTGGCGCTGTCGCGCTTCTATTCGAAATATGTGGCGCTGCAGATCAAGGCGCGGATGGAAGGCATTGAGACGCCGGTTTACGGGGCGGTGAGCAACGCCGGGTAAAGTCGACCCCCACTCCGTCGAGCTTCGCTCGCCGGAGTGGGGGAAGCCATTCGCCAAGCGCACAGTCCCAAGACAGGCACAAGCTGCCGAGATCAGCTAGTCGTGCCGATGCCCAAAGTGCCTCGCCGCAACCTCGACATGGGTATGCGCGGCATGCGCCACAAACCGCTCAGTCTCGCTGACATCGTTGACCGCTTCGTTCGGCCACCAGGTGCCGCCCATAACGATGCCTTCGCACACCAGTCTCTGATCGGCGACCAATGACGCGCCGACCGCGTCGACGAAGGTGAAGCGGCCCGGGCGCTGACGGAGCACGGCGACGTCGCCGACCGTGCCGACGGCCAGTGTGCCCAGGTCAGGCCGCGCGATCGCCTGCGCCGGCGCTTGCGTGGCGGCGCGCAGGACCTCGACCAGCGGCATGCCGAGCGCCAGGAGCTTCGACATGCAGACGAGGATGTCGAAGGCGGGACCGTCGACGCAGTAGAGATGCACGTCGCTCGAGATCACGTCGGGCGCCAGCCCTTCTTCGAGCATGGCGCGGGCGACGGCGAAATCGAACGAGCCCATGCCGTGGCCGATGTCGAAGATGACGCCGCGCTCGCGCGCCAGCCGCATGTCGGGCCGCACCGCGCCGGAAGCGAACACCGGCGCATTCGGGAAAGGCCGGAAGCAATGGGTGAGAATGTCGCCCTTGCGCAGGCGCGGCAGCACTTCCGAGCGGCCGGGCGGCGGTTCGTCGATATGCGCCATCAGCGGCAGGCCGGCCTGGTCGGCGGCCTCCAGCGCCAGATCCACCGGCGCGATGCCGCTGGTGCCGCCGGCATGCTTGCCCGAGCGAACCTTTACGCCGACCACGACATCGCGGTGCTCGCGCACCGCAGCCACAACCTCGCGCGGCTCGCAGAGCCTGAGATCGCTGCACTCGCCGACCGACACCGTCTGCGAGAAGCCGAAAATGCCGGCAAAGGAAATGTTGACATAGGCCAGGATGCGAACCTTCGAGCGCTCCATGACATGGCGGCGGAAGCCGAGGAAATTGCCGGCGCCCGCACTGCCGGCATCGATGAAAGTGGTGGTGCCGCTCTTGGCGGCCAGCCGGTCGGCATCGACGCCAAGCGACGTGCCGCCCCAATAGACGTGGCTGTGCAGGTCGACCAGGCCCGGCGTGACGATGCAGCCGGCGGCATCGACGATCTGCGCGGCGCTGTCCGCCGGGATATCGGCGTCGACCGCGGCAACGCGGCCATTGGCGATGGCGACATCGCGCAGCGCGTCGAGGCCAGCGGCCGGATCGATCAGCCGTCCGCCCTTCAGCAGGAGGTCGAATTGCATGGGGTAACCTCCGCTCGTTGCTTTGCTTACAGAGGCCGATAGGCGACCGCCTCGACCTCGATCTTGATATCGATCATCAGCCGCGATTCGACCGTGGTGCGGGCCGGCGGGTTCTTCGGAAAGTGCCTGGCATAGACGGCGTTGAAGGCGCCGAAATCGCGCGCGTCTTCCAGCCACACGGTGGTCTTCACCACATCGTCCATGGTGCAGCCGGCCAGCGCCAGCGCGGCCTTGATATTGGCGAGCACCTGCTCGGTCTGTTCCGATATGCCGCCCTTGACCACGATGCCGTCGCTGCCGACGGGAACCTGGCCCGAGACATAGACGAGATCGCCTGCCCGCACGGCGGGCGACAACGGCACATGCGACGTTCCAAAACACTGTTTCGGCAAGGGACAAGCCTCCTCTGATGACAGGACGGGGTGCCATTGCAGCGCCCGCTTCGATCGACATTTACGCCGATCCGGCCGATCCTCATAGGGGCCTTGTTGGAAAGCAACATTCTTGGAAATCTGCGTTGCTTTATTACAAGAGCCCTTGCATCGTACGCGCTGACGGGCGGCTTGGAAGCCGCACCGCACAGACGCATTTGCCAGAGCGGAGATACCAGCAATGACCTACGACAAGAACCCGTTTCCATCAGGCGATGCCGATCGCCACGCGCTCTGGGAAATGCTGGTGCGGCGCGACATCGACGCTTTCATCGGCCAGGACTGGGCTATGGTCGAGGATGATTTCGTCGCCGAGAGCTTCTTCGGCATGCATGCGCATTTCCTGCACAACGCCGACGCCTGGCGGCTGCAGTTTCCAAGGCTCGACGTCTATCGCGACGAATGGCTGCGCCAGGCCAAAGAGACGGCGGCGACCAAATTCGCCGAGCCGCTGCGCGAGGCGCTGTTTCGCGTCACCAACATGCGAGACATCGACGTCGACGGCGACCGCGCCGTGCTGCACAAGAAGTTCGACGGCTCGGTCGCCAAGGCGGACGGCAGCGTCGACCGGCTGAAATGGCAGACGCTGTATTTCTGCACCAAGGTCGGCGGAAGCTGGAAGATATCAGGCTTCGTCGGCTACATGCCGCATCCGCTCGGCAGCTAGAGCCAGCCGATCAGTAGAGCGTGACGAAGGCCGGAAACAGCATGCCGGTCGTCCGGAAATGCTCGACCAGTTCGATGGCCGGGAAGATGGCGAGGAAATAGAGCCCGTCGAAAAACGTGCGCTTCAAAGCCCGCGTCGAGAACTGCAGTTCGTCATCGTCGCGGTAGAGCAGCGGGTTTGGCCAGAACCGGGGCGTGCTCTTGGTGTAGGCAAGATAGGCTGGGCCGAACTTGCCGAGCAGAAATTCGGCTTCCTTGCGCGCCGTGACGCGAAAGATGAAAAAGCTGGCAAGGCCCAGCGCCACGGCCGCCATCAGCGAGCCGTAGAGCAATCCAATGCCGACCGCACCGACCGTCGAGAAGAAATAGAGCGGGTTCTGCGTGGTCGAGAACGGTCCCGTCGAGACCAGTTCCTCGTTCTTCTTGCCGCCGACATAGAGAATGCTCCACAGCCGCCCGACGACACAGACGAGCACCAGGCAAAAGCCGAAGAATTCGATCGTTTCGTGCCCGTCGGAGCCCTCGCTCAGCCCCGGCTTGGTGAGAAACAGCAGCAACACCGCCAGCGCCGCCGCAACCCGCACGAAGATCAGGCGCTTGCGCTGGTCGAAGGCCTGGGAAACCGGCTTGAGGGTAGCGTAGGTCATTTGGTGTTTCCTGGGGCACTGACGGGTGCCCGTGAGCAATGGGCATGACATTGATGGCGGATGAAAGGCGCACGCCCTCTATCGGCGCAGCGCCGGGCGTTCGTAAAGGACCTTTGCGCGGCCCACGCCCATTCTTACGAATTTGTATGCCGCCGGACAGGCCGGCGTGAGCTCGTTTGCTTACGCTGCGCGGATCGCCACCGCCACCGCCACCGCCGCAACCGTCGACCTCAGGACTTCAGCCATGCTCGCGCCCAACAGGCAACAACCCGCCCCACCGAGCCACAACAGAGTTCCCGACGTCACTCTCGATTTCTGGGTGATCAAGTTGATGGCGGTCACCACCGGCGAGACCGCAGCGGATTATCTTGCCGACACGATCGGGCTTGGGCTGACCGCCACCTCGCTGATCATGACCGGCATCCTGATCGCTGCCCTCGTCCTGCAGTTTGCGCAGAAGCGTTACGTGCCGTGGGCCTACTGGCTGGCGGTGGTGCTGATCAGCATCGTCGGCACCCTGGTGACGGACAATCTCGTCGACACTTTCGGCGTGCGCCTGCAGACCACGACCATCGCCTTCTCGGTTGCGCTCGCCGCGACATTCGCGGTCTGGTACGCCAGCGAACGGACGCTGTCGATCCACACCGTCTTCACCACCAGGCGCGAAATCTTCTACTGGCTGGCGATCCTCTTGACCTTCGCGCTCGGCACCGCCGGCGGCGATCTCGTCGCCGAAAGCTTCGACATGGGCTACCTCACCACAGGCCTGCTGTTCGGCGGCGCCATCGCGCTCATCGTGCTGGCCTACTGGCTGCTCAATCTCGACGGCATCCTGGCCTTCTGGCTCGCCTATATCCTGACGCGGCCGCTCGGCGCCTCCTTCGGCGACCTGCTGTCGCGGTCGGCCAGGCATGGCGGCCTGGGCTTCGGCACCATCTTCACCAGCCTGCTCTTCCTCGGCTGTATCATTGCGCTCGTCCTGCACATGACCCTGAAGGGGACAACCGACGAAGCCGATGAACTGTTGCTGGACCTGGACTAGGTGCAGGGCGGATGCGCTGGCATTGACAATTGCCGAAAACCCCACCGCTTCGGCCAATCGTGAACGTTCTAGCGCCACCATGCCTGCGCCTTCGTGACATCCTAGGAACAAGCCCGTGCCGGTGATAGCCTCTCCATCTCGGCAACGGACCGGACCTTTCATGCGACTGCTTCTCGTCGAGGACGACCACAGGACGGCCGACTATATCGTCAGGGGACTGACCGAGGCCGGCCATGTCTGCGACCTCCTGCGCAACGGCCATGACGGGCTGTTCGCGGCGACCCGGGGCAAATACGACGTGATCGTCGCCGATCGGATGATCCCCGGTCTCGACGGCCTGTCGATGGTCAAGGCGGTGCGCGCCGCCGGCGTGCGCACGCCGGCGATCTTCCTCACCTCCGTCGGCGGCATCGACGACCGCGTCGAGGGGCTCGAGGCCGGCGGCGACGACTATCTGGTCAAGCCCTTCGCCTTTTCCGAACTCCTCGCCCGCATCAACGCGCTTGGCCGGCGGCCGGCGGCGCAGGAGCAGAAAACCGTCCTGCGGGTCGCCGACCTCGAAATGGACCTGATCATGCGCCGCGTCACGAGGCGGGGCCAGCCGATCGACCTGCAGCCGCGGGAGTTCAGCCTGCTGGAAGTGCTGATGCGCGGCGAAGGCCGCGTCATCACCCGCACCATGCTTCTGGAGCGTGTCTGGGATTTTCATTTCGATCCCAGGACCAGCGTCGTCGAGACCCATATCAGCCGACTGCGGGCCAAGGTCGACAAGCCCTTCGAAACCCAGCTCATCCACACCGTCCGCAACACAGGCTACAGCCTGCACGCGCCATGACCGGAACCTGGTCCCGCCTGCTTCGCAGCACACCATTCCGGCTTGCCCTGACCTTCGCCTTCCTGTTCGTGCTGGCCTTCGTCCTGTCTGGCGCCATCGTCTACCAGATGATGAGCGCCGATCTTGCCGAGCGGCTCGACGACACCATCAAGGAAACCTACGCGGTCGTCGCCGCGACCTATGCCGAGAACGATCTCAAGGAGCTGGTTGAGACCGTCGGCAGCCACTCCCTGCGCAGCCTCAAGAAGGAGCAGCTGTTTTCGTTGACCGACGCAACGGGCAATCGCCTGGCCGGCAACTTCACCGCGGCAGGGCTTCCCGACGGCTTCTCGATGTTCGACACCGAAATGCCCGGCGTGCCGCCCGGCGCCGAGTACCGCGCCTATTCCGGCCCGGTCGGCGGCAACACGCTGACCGTCGCCTTCAGCCTTTCCGAGACGGAGGAGCTGGAGAGGATCGTGCTGATGAGCTTTGGCTGGGGAACCCTGATCATCACCGGGCTGGCGGTCGCCGGCGGCGCCCTGCTCGCCTCGCGCGTCCAGCGCCGTCTCGACGGCATCGCCGCCACCATGGTGGATGTCTCGCATGGACGGCTGGACACCCGCATTCCGCTGACCGGCAAGGGTGACGACATCGACATCGTCTCCAGCCAGGTCAATGCCGCGCTCGACCGCCTGTCGGCGCTGGTCGAAGGCATGAAACAGGTCAGCGCCAACATCGCCCACGATCTGAAGACGCCGCTCAACCGGTTGCAGATGATCCTCGACACCGCGTCGGAAAAGAACCTGTCGGGCCGGAAAATCGCCGCTGAACTGGCGGAGGCGCATGCCGAGAGCCTGCAGATCAACGAGACCTTCGATGCCCTGCTGCGCATCGCGCAGATCGAGGCCGGCGCCCGCCGGGCGCGGTTCACCGATGTCGATCTGGGCGAGGTGCTGCAAACCATCGCCGAGATCTATGCCGATGTTGCCGAGGACGACGGAAAGTCGCTGTCGTTGGCGCAACCACAGGAAACGACGGACCGGATCCATGGCGATCGCGAGCTGCTGACGCAGATGTTCGCCAATCTGGTCGAGAACGCGTTGCGCCATTGTCCATCGGGCACGACGATAAAGCTGTCGGTAGCGCGCCAGGGCGAACGCGTCGTTGCGGGCGTCGCCGACAACGGTCCCGGCATTCCGGCGGAAGAGCGCGAGAAAGTGTTCCAGCGGCTCTACCGGCTGGACCACAGCCGCTCGACATCAGGCAGCGGCCTCGGGCTCAGCCTTGTCCGGGCCATCGCCGATCTGCACGGCGCATCGATCACGCTCGAGGATTGCCGACCGGGACTTGCGGTGGTGGTGAGTTTTCCGCTGGCGACGGATTAGCCGGCGAAACGGCTGGTGCTGTTCAAGCCCAGCTTGGGTTGAGAGGTCCCCTCACCTATCTATCCGCGTCGACAGGATGATCGATGACAGCGTCCGCTCGACTCCATCCATGGCGCCGATCTGGTCGAGCAGCATGTCGAGGTCGCGGATCGATGGCGCGTCGACGATGACGATCATATCGAAATTGCCGCTGACCGAATGCAGCGTCCGGACCGTCGCCAAACCGCGCAGGCCGCGCACCACCTTGTCGGCAAGCTTGGGCGTCACGGTGAGCAGCACATGCGCCCGCACCAGCCCCTGCTCATAATCCGGCGCCAGCCGCACGCCGTAGCCTGATATGATGCCGCGCTGCTCCAGCCGTTCGATCCGGCTCTGCACGGTTGTCCGCGAGACGCCAAGCCGCCGCGCCAGCTCGGCGGTCGAGGCGCGCGCATTCTCGCGCAGCAGCGAAAGCAGGGTCTGTTCGGCATCGCTGAGCATTTCGACGATTCTTCTCGGCGGACTGACCAATCAATGGGTTCGTTTCGTACAGAACCACGCTTCCTTTCGACGGGCAAGCTGCGAATCTGTGCTCACAACCAGTGAGGGATTTGTCATGAAGAAAATTGTCGTTGTCGGCGCCGGCAAGATCGGCTCGACCATTGCCGAGATGCTCGCCGCCACGGGAGATTATCAGGTCACGCTCGTCGACCGCTCGGCAGCACAGCTCGCTGCTGCCGAAGTCCCGGCCACGGTTGCGACGCTGGAGCTCGACATCGAAGCGTCCGGCACGCTTGAAGCCGCACTCGCCGGCAAATTCGCGGTGCTCAGCGCCGCTCCCTTACATCTGACCACCCGCATCGCCGAGGCGGCCGCCAGTGCCGGCGTGCACTATCTCGACCTGACCGAGGATGTCGTCTCGACCCGCCGCGTCAAGGAACTGGCGCGTTCGGGCAGAAGCGCCTTCATTCCGCAATGCGGCCTGGCGCCGGGCTTCATCTCGATCGTCGCCAACGATCTCGCCAGCCGCTTCGATTCTCTGGAAAGCGTGCGCATGCGCGTCGGCGCTTTGCCGCAATATCCCTCCAATGCGCTGAACTACAATCTGACCTGGAGCACCGACGGCGTCATCAACGAATATTGCGAGCCCTGCGAGGCGATCGTCGAGGGCGAGCTGGTCGAGGTGCCGCCACTGGAGGAGCGCGAGGAGTTCTCGCTCGACGGCGTCACTTACGAGGCATTCAACACCTCCGGCGGGCTCGGCACGCTGGCCGAGACGCTGAAGGGCAAGGTGCGCACGCTCAACTACCGCACCATCCGCTACCCCGGTCACGCCGCGATCATGAAGGCGCTGCTCAACGACCTCGGCCTGCGCCATCGCCGCGAGGTGCTGAAGGACATTTTTGAAAGCGCCCTGCCGGCGACATTGCAGGACGTCGTCATCGTCTTCGTCACCGTCTCCGGCCGCAAGAACGGCCGCCTGCTGCAGGAGACCTACGCCAACAAGGTCTATTCCCAGCGTGTCGGCCAGGTGGTGCGCAGCGCCATCCAGATCACCACGGCGTCCGGCATCTGCGCCGTGCTCGACATGCTGGCCGACGGCAGCCTGCCGGCGACCGGCTTCATCAAGCAGGAAGACATCGCGCTGGACGCGTTTCTAGCCAACCGTTTTGGCCGCGCCTTTGCCCAGCACGAAATGGTGAGTCGGCTGGCGGGGTGAGGCGGCGTGTCTCTCTTGTGGAGAGGCGGGCGGGACAGTGCCCCCCTCTGCCCTGCCGGGCATCTCCCCCTCTAGGGGGGAGATCGGCTGTCATCTTAGATTTCGCCAATTTTTGAAAGTTTTGGAAGAGGCAGGTTGCCCGAAACTGCCAATCTCCCCCCTTGAGGGGGAGATGTCCGGCAGAACAGAGGGGGGCGCTGTCCCGCCGGCATCACCGCTTTTGCGCCATCGCGAATTAAATATGCAGCGCGTGTCCCAGCGCCTTCAGCGCTGCTTCCTGGAACCCTTCGCCCTGCGTCGGATGGGCATGGATGGTGCCGGCGATGTCCTCCAGCCGCGCGCCCATCTCCAGCGCCAGCCCGAACGCCGCCGCCAGTTCCGACACGCCCTGCCCGACCGCCTGGATGCCGAGCACCAGATGGTTGTCGGCGCGGGCCAAGACGCGGACAAAGCCGTCCTCGCCCAGCTTCGTCATCGCCCGGCCGTTGGCCGCGAACGGGAACATGCCGATCTTGATCTCGCCGCCGAGCGCCTTGGCTTCTTCCGGCGAAAGACCAGCGGTCACCAGTTCGGGATCGGTGAAGCAAACGGCGGGTATCGAACGCTTGTCCCAGCTGCGCTTGTGGCCGGCAACGATCTCGGCGACCATCTCGCCCTGCGCCATCGCCCGGTGCGCCAGCATCGGCTCGCCGGTGACGTCGCCAATGGCGAAGATGCCGCGCATCGAGGTGCGGCACTGGTCGTCGATGCGGATGAATTTGCCGGCCATGTCGAGGTCGATCTGCTCGAGCCCCCAGCCTTCGGTCACCGGCTTGCGCCCGACCGTGACCAGGATTTTTTCGGCGGCGACCTTGGCGCTTTTGCCGTCCGAGGTCTCGACCAGCAACGCGTCACCCTTGGTTGAAAGCCCCTTGGCCTTGGCGCCCAGCATCACCTCGACGCCGAGCGCGGTGAGCCGCTTGACCACCGGCCGGGTCAGCTCCGCATCATACTGCGCCAGCACGCGCGGCAAGGCCTCGATCACGGTCACCTCAGCGCCCATCTTGGCAAATGCCATGCCGAGTTCCAGCCCAATATAGCCGCCACCGACGACCGCGAGCTTTTTCGGCACGTCGCTGAGCGCCAGCGCCTCGGTGGACGAAATCGCCCGACCGCCAAACGGCAGGAACGGCAGCTCCACCGGCGCCGAACCGGAGGCGATGACGATCGTTTCGGCCCGGATCACCTGCACGCCCGTCTCGGTCTCGACCGCGACCGTCTTGCCGTCGCGAAAGCTCGCCCAGCCATGCACGGTTTTCACGCCTGCCTTCTTGAGCAGGCCGGCGACGCCACTGTTGAGCCGGCTGACGATGCCGTCCTTCCAGGCGACGGTCCGGGCAAGATCGAGCGTCGGCGCGGTGACCGAAATGCCGAGCGGGCTCTTGCCGCCCGCCATGTGCGACACCTTCTCGAACTCCTCCGCCGCATGGATCAGCGCCTTGGACGGGATGCAGCCGACATTGAGGCAGGTGCCGCCCGGCTTGCCGGCCTCGACGATCACCGTATCGACGCCGAGCTGTCCGGCCCGAATAGCGCAGACATAGCCGCCGGGCCCGGCGCCGATGACGAGCAGCTTGCAGGAGATTTCTTTCATGATGGCACGCTCTTTCTGGTGGCGAAGGCCCCCTCATCCGGCCGCTTCGCGGCCACCTTCTCCCCGGTGGGGAGAAGAGGCGAGCACAGACGCCGGCGACCTCCTCTCCCCTCGGGGAGAGGTCGGATTGCCCCGAATTGCCCTTCGCAATTCGGTTTTGGCAATCCGGGTGAGGGGGCCCTTGCGACCGTTCTCATCCCCTCAATCCACGAAAATCAGCGCCGGCGTTTCCAGCAGCGTCTTGATCCGCTGGATGAACACTGCCGCATCCCACCCATCGATCACCCGATGGTCGAAGCTCGACGACAGGTTCATCATCTTGCGCGGCATGAACTGGGTGCCGTCCCACACCGGCCGCACCATCATCTTGTTGACGCCGACGATCGCCACTTCCGGATGGTTGATGACCGGCGTCGTCGCCACGCCGCCCATGGCGCCGAGCGAGGTGATGGTGATGGTCGAGCCGGACAGCTCGTCGCGTGTTGCCGTGCCGGACTTGGCCGCCTCGGCCAGCCTGATGACCTCGGCGCCGCAATCCCAGATGTCGCGCGCCTCGGCGTGCTTGACCACCGGAACCACCAGCCCCGACGGCGTCTGTGCGGCGATGCCGATATGGATGCCGCCATGCTGATGGACGATGCCGGCCTCGTCGTCGAACAGGGAGTTGAGATTGGGCTGGTCCGCGATCGCCTTGACCATCGCCCGCATCAGGAACGGCAGCAGCGTCAGTTTCGGCCGCTCCACGCCAGGACGCTTCTCCTTGTTGAGCGCCGCGCGCAATTCCTCCAGTGCGGTGACGTCGATCTCCTCGACATAGGTGATGTGCGGAACGCGCGATTTGGACAGCGACATCTTCTCGGCGATCTTGCGCCGCAAGCCGACCACCTTGATATCCTGCACAGCATCGTTGCGGGCGAGGCCGGATGCCTTTGCGACCTGCGGCCCGCGCGCCAGGAACGCTTCGATGTCCTCATGGCCGATGCGACCGGCCGGACCGGATCCGGCAACCTGCCTGAGATCGATGCCGGCTTCTTTTGCCCGCAGACGAACGGCCGGCGACGCCAGCGGTCTTTCGCCTGCAGGCCGCGGCGCGCCGGGGACGGAAGGCTGCGCCGTGCTTTTCTGTGAGGCTGCCGGTTTCGCCTTGGGCTCGTCGCTCTTTGGCGATGTCTTCACGACCGGCGCAGCAGCCTCGGGCTTCGGCGTCGGAAGTTTTGCCGGAGGCTCAGCGGACACCGCTTCCGCTTCGGCGCCTTGCGGCTTGGCGTTGCCCTCGCCCGCCACCTTCAGCCGCACGATGGGAGAACCGATGGCCACCGTGTCGCCGATCTCGGCGCCCAGCCACAGGATCTCGCCATCGACCGGCGAGGGGATTTCAACCGTCGCCTTGTCGGTCATGACGGCGGCGAGCACAGTGTCCTCGCGGACGATATCGCCGACCTTGACGTGCCATTCGACCAGCTCGGCCTCGGCGACGCCTTCGCCGACATCGGGTAGCTTGATGATGTGTTCGCCCATCTCAGGCTCCCATGGTTTCAAGCAAGGCACGGCCAACGCGGGCGGGACCGGGAAAATAATCCCACTCCTGCGCATGCGGATAGGGCGTGTCCCAGCCGGCAACGCGAGCAACCGGCGCTTCGAGGTGATAGAAACAGTTTTCCTGCACCAGCGCCGACAGCTCGGCGCCGAAGCCCGAGGTCAGCGTCGCCTCATGCACGATGACGCAGCGCCCGGTCTTTTTCACCGAGGCGACGATCGTATCGAGATCGAGCGGCAGCAGGGTCCTGAGGTCGATGATCTCGGCATCGATGCCGGTTTCTTCGACAGCCGCCTGCGCGACATAGACCATGGTGCCGTAGGCGAGCACGGTGAGGGCCGAGCCTGCCCTGCGGATCGCCGCCTTGCCGAGCGGCACCGTGTAGTGGCCGTCGGCCACCTCGCCCAGCTCATGCTTCGACCAGGGCGTCACCGGCCGGTCGTGATGACCATCGAACGGACCGTTGTAGAGCCGCTTCGGCTCGAGGAAAATCACCGGATCCGGATCCTCGATCGCCGCGATCAAAAGCCCCTTGGCGTCGTGCGGGTTGGACGGCACCACCGTCTTCAGCCCCGACACATGGGTGAACAGCGCCTCAGGGCTCTGGCTGTGCGTCTGGCCGCCAAAAATGCCGCCGCCGGTCGGCATGCGCACCACGATCGGGCAGGTGAAATCGCCGTTGGAGCGGTAGCGCAGCCGTGCCGCTTCCTGGGTCAGCTGGTCGTAGGCCGGGTACATGTAGTCGGCAAACTGAATTTCCACGCACGGCTTCAACCCATAGGCGGCCATGCCGATGGCCGAGCCGACAATGCCGGATTCGTTGATCGGCGCATCGAAGCAGCGGCTCTTGCCGTATTTGGCCTGCAAGCCCTGCGTGCAGCGGAAGACGCCACCGAAGAAGCCGACATCCTCGCCGAACACGACGACTTTCTCGTCGCGCCCCATCGACACATCCATGGCATCGCGAATGGCCTCGATCATGGTCCGTCTCGGCATGGCTTCAGACTCCCGCCTGTTGGCGCTGGCGTCTGAGATGCGGCGGCATTTCGGCGTAGAGCCCTTCGAACATGTCGCGCGTCGACGGCTTGCCGCCGGCATGCAGCGTGCCGTGGCCTTCGGCTTCCTTCTGCGCCGCGATAACCGTGTCGAGGATTTCCGCCTCGGCCTGCGCGTGCCGCTCGTCCGACCAGACGCCGAGCGCGATGAGATGGTTCTTCAGCCGCACGATCGGGTCGCCGAGCGGCCAGGCGTCGGATTCGGTCTTCGGCCGGTAGGCGGACGGGTCGTCCGAGCTCGAATGTGCGCCGGCACGGTAGGTGACATATTCGACCAGCGTCGGCCCGAGATTGCTGCGCGCCCGCTCCGCCGCCCATTTGGCCACGGCGTGGACGGCGAGATAGTCGTTGCCGTCGACGCGCAATGACGGGATGCCGAAGCCGAGGCCCCTCGCCGCGAACGTGCCCGAACCGCCGCGCGCGATGCCTTGAAAGGTCGAGATTGCCCACTGGTTGTTGACGACATTGAGCACGACCGGCGCCTTGTAGGTGGAGGCGAACACCAGCGCCGAGTGGAAATCGGACTCGGCCGTCGAGCCGTCGCCGATCCACGCGGCTGCGATGCGCGAATCGTTCGATATCGCCGAGGCCATCGCCCAGCCGACCGCCTGGATGTACTGCGTCGCCAGATTGCCGGAGATCGAGAAGAAGCCGTGCTCCTTTGACGAATACATGACCGGCAATTGCCGGCCCTTCAGCGGGTCGGCTTCGTTGGAATAGATCTGGTTCATCATCGTGACCATCGGGTAGCCATCGGCAATCAGCAGCCCGGCCTGGCGATAGGTCGGAAAGTTCATGTCGCCCGGCGCCAGTGCCTTGCGGAAGGCGCAAGCCACAGCCTCTTCGCCCAGATGCTGCATGTAGAACGAGGTCTTGCCCTGCCGCTGCGCCATCTGCATGCGCGCATCGAAGGTCCGCAGCGTCATCATGTGGCGCAGGCCGGTGAGAAGCTCGTCGCTGGACAGCAGGCCGGCCCACGGGCCGACGGCCTCGCCCGTGCGGTTCAGCACGCGGATGATCGAGAAGGCATGATCGCGGATGGTGCGCGGATCGACATCGATCTCCGGGCGCGGCACCGAGCCGGCCTTGGGGATCGGCACATTGGAAAAGTCAGGCGTTCCGCCCGGCCGCACTTCCGGTTCCGGAACATGAAACCGCAACATCCCAGCATCGGCCATGACCTTTGTCCTCCAATGTTGCCCGGAACAGATATTTGCATATCTGCGCCGCCAGTGCGAATTCGTCGGGTAGCCTGCGGACGTCGGTCCCGGCCGCGCCGGCCGATCCAGCCTCCCGCACCCAAGATGAAGATATGTCCGCGAAATTTCTTGTCGATGTTGGGCAGTGGCGCGCAATTAGAGAGAAGGTTGGGCGAGGTTTGCCGGCAGATAAGGTGATTGGTCGACGAACTCGCGCCCTTCCTCTCCCCCGTCGATCGGGGGAGAGGTGTCGAGCGAAGCTCGACGGAGTGGGGGTCGACCGTTCGCCCAAGCTGGATGCCGCCCCCACATCATGCTAACCAACCCGCCATGGCACAGAAGAAAGCATATGAGGTCGATGGCTGGCTCGCGAAGCCGGACCAGCGGATCTCCATCGTCCTGCTTTACGGCCCCGATCGCGGCCTTGTCTCCGAGCGAGCAAAGGCCTTTGCCGGCAAGACCGGCCTGCCGCTCGACGATCCCTTCTCGGTGGTCAGGCTGGAAGGTTCGGAGGTCGACCGCGACGAGGGCCGGCTGCTCGACGAGGCCCGCACCGTGCCGATGTTTTCCGACCGGCGCCTGCTGTGGGTGCGCAATGCCAGCGGCCAGAAAGCATTGGCCGATGACGTCAAGGCGCTGACGGCGGAGCCCGCGCGCGATGCGATCATTCTCATCGAGGCCGGCGACCTCAAGAAAGGTGTCGGCCTGCGCGCCATCGTCGAGGCGGCCGACAACGCCATGGCCCTGCCTTGCTATGCCGATGAAGCCCGCGACATCGACACCGTCATCGACGGCGAACTGGGCAGGGCCGGCATGTCGATGACCATGGAGGCGAGACAGGCGCTGCGCCGCAATCTCGGCGGCGACCGGCTGGCCTCGCGCGGTGAGATCGAGAAGCTTGTGCTCTACGCCCATGGCCAGACCGAGATCGGCCTGGAGGAGGTCAAAGCGATGTCAGGTGATGTCTCCGGCGCGTCTTTCGACGACGCGGTCGACGCGCTTCTCGAAGGCAAGATCGGCGACTTCGACACCGCCTTCACCCGCCATTGCCAGTCCGGCGGCCAGCCCTTCCTGGTGCTGTCCTCGGCAATGCGGCAGTTGCAGCAGATCCAAATCATGCGCGGCCAGATGGAGTCCGGCAACCGCAACGCCGCCTCGGTCGTTGCCGCCGCCCGCCCGCCGGTGTTTTTCTCCAGGCGCAAGCTGGTGGAGAAAGCGCTGGAACGCTGGAGCACCGAAGCGCTCGGCCGCGCACTGACCCGGCTGCAGACGGCGGTGCTGCAGACCAGGCGGCGGCCGGATCTTTCCGTGGCGCTGGCAAGACAGGCGCTGCTTGGCATTGCGGTGGAGAGCAGCAGGTTGGCGCAGAGGTAGGAGAGCGATCCTCCTCTTCTCGGCACCGAGCGCTGCCTCCATCGGTCAATTCATTGTCATGGCGCCCACCTGCTGGAAGGTTGGCAGCGCCTGTGGAAAGACCAGCACCGCCGCGCCGTAAAGAAGCAGAGCGATACCCGACACCTTTGCGATCCCACCTCCTGACGGGAGGGTCTTTTCCGCAAAGATCAGCAAGGTGACCACGGCCATTGCGGCGACGTTCATGATCCCGAGAGGAAAGAGGGCGAGAAACAAAAGCCAGCAGCAGCCCAGGCAAAAAAGTCCATGCTCCAGGCCCATGCGAACCGCACCCCAATAACCATCGCGCCATGAGGTCAGGATGAAGCCAATCGGCGTGCGGCATTTGGCCAGACACAGATCTTTCAGTGGGGAGAGTTGATAGGCGCCCCCAATCATCAGCAGCGCGCCGCCGATACGCGCGGCCGTCGCAGCGGACAATCCCACATGCCCGGCAAGCATCTCCGCACCCGCCGCACCGGCAAAGGCGATAACGCCCATCACGCCCCAAACCAGCATATACCCGGCCACGAACACCCAGCTCGAGACAAAGGTCTCGCCCCGGCTCTGTTTGCCGGCCTGGACCTGGTGAAACGTCAAGATCATGGGCGCGGCCGTCGGAAACATCATGGCAATCATCATGATCATCCAGATGGCAAGAAACAGCGGCGCCTTCATACCCATGGTGAGTGCGTACATTTCCATGCGCATGTCCGCGTCCATGCCCATCTGCTGCCAGACAAGCAGGGTCCACGCCGCCGCAGCGATAGCGATCAGCAGCGCGAGAATGATGTATCGCTGCAACGTCGGGGCCATGGACGAGGTCGTTCCGTGCTACGCTGCCAACGGCTACTGCTGCCCAGACCAATTGATCGGGGCGTAATGTCCGTTTCGGCGGGAATTGTCCCAGCTCATGCCATGATCGCTGAATGTACTGCCTTCCGCCCCCATCGCCAGGGCGAGCCAATCGGGATTGACAGGATGGCCGGTAGCCGCCCACATCTGCCCGTCCTCGCGCATTGTCGGCAGCGGCTCGACCGCCATCTGCATGACGCCCGCAATCTCCGCCGACCGCTTCTTGCCGTCTATCCGGTAGCTTATCGGCACCTTCTTGGCGCCAAGATTCGTGCCAATCATCGGTGCCAGCACCGCCATAGGGCCGCCCGCAGCGCCGGTGAAGATGGCACCTAGCGCCTCTGTTTGCCTGTCATCGGCCCGTTCGTCGATATAGGCGGCGGCCGTCCAATTGCCGTTTGCCATAGGACCCGGCGTGTGAGCGACCATCGCGACACTGAGCCCATCCAATCGAACGTCGCCGTAGTTGCCCGTATTGATATGAAAGACCAGACCGACGTCGCAAACACCTTTCGTCGGCTTCGATGTCAGCTGCGCGCGGGTGGACAGCAGACAAGGACATACGACATCGCAGCTACAATTTTCGAAGTAACTTCCGGACAATTGCCAACGGACTGCCATTTGCACCTCCCACTTGCGTCAGGCGCGTCGGCATATCGCATTGGCGGGGCGGTGCCATTTCACGACTGTTGTAGGAACGGCAAATAGCCCCCGCCTCGACTGACCGGCACGCTAGGGCAGATAATTTAAGCCATATCTAATATAGGTTACGCCGTTGCCTGGCACTGTCAAGCCGCGAGCGGCAGGGCTGGCGGCAGGCGCTGCTTGGGATCGCGGTTGAGAGCGCGAGGCTGGGGAGCGAGCCTGATCTCCCCCTCGAGGGGGGGAGATGTCGCCGAAGGCGACAGAGGGGGCCGCCGCGCGTGGGGCGCTGACCTCTTCTTCGTTCCCGCAGGGGCCCGGCGCTTGATGTGGGGCGACCCCCTCTGGCCTGCCGGCCATCTCCCCTCAAGGAGGGAGATTCGCGGCGTCACCGATTTCGCCAATCACCAGCGCCCCAAAAGGAAAAGGCCGGCCAAACGGCCAGCCCTTTCCACATGCGCAATCTCCGGTCTCAATATACTTCGCCGGCTAACTAACGTTCCTGCTTCAGCCTTCTGCACAGCTCATCAAGCTGCTCCAGCGACCGGTATGAAACCCGCAAAGTGCCGCCCTTGCCCTTGTGATCCACTGACACAATCATGCCGATCGTATCGGTCAACAGCTTTTCCAGCGCCAGCGTATCGGCGTCCTTTTGCTCCGGACTTGGCGCCGGCTTGGCTTCCTTGGTGCTGCTGGTGCCGGCCGGTATCTGGGCCAGCGCTTCGGCCTGGCGTACCGAAAGGCCCTCTTCGACGATACGCTTGGCAAGGCCGGCCGGATCTTCCGCCGTCACCAGCGTGCGGGCATGGCCCGCCGACAGCGCGCCGTCGACCAGCATGTCGCGGATCACGTCCGGCAGCTTCAGGAGCCTGAGCGTGTTGGCGACATGGCTGCGGCTCTTGCCGATCACCTGGCCGAGATCGGCCTGGGTGTAGCCGTGCTCATCGATCAGCTGCTGGTAGCCAAGTGCTTCCTCGACCGCATTGAGGTCGGTGCGCTGGACGTTTTCGATGATCGCCAGCTCGAGCGCGGTGCGGTCGTTGACCTCGCGGATGATGACCGGGATCTCGGACAGCCCGGCGCGCTGTGCCGCCCGCCAGCGCCGCTCGCCGGCGATGATCTCGTAACGGCCGGCCTGTGCCGGCGAAGGGCGCGCCACCACCGGCTGGACGACGCCGTGTTCGCGGATCGACTGGGCAAGGTCGGTCAGCTCGGCGTCGCCGAAATGCCGCCGCGGATTCTTCGGATTGGGGGTCAGGAACTCGATCGGCACCTTGCCGTCGGCGCTCATGCCTGGTTTTTCAGGCGCAGCTGGGCGATCGATCTCGCCGATCAGCGCCGCCAGCCCACGCCCCAGTCTCTTTCTCGAAAGGTCTTCGCTCATCTTTATTCCAGGTTCCGGATCGTTTCGGTATCGAATCGGCTCTTAATTTGCAGGGAGTCTAATCAAGCGGCGCGTAACTTGCGCTCGCGGCGGATCACTTCCGACGCCAGTTGCAGATAGGCCTGGCTGCCCGAGCATTTCAGATCGTAAAGGATCGCCGGCTTGCCGTAGGACGGCGCCTCGGACACCCGCACATTGCGCGGGATGACGGTCTCGTAGACCTTGTCGCCCATATGCGCCCGCACATCCTGCACCACCTGGTTGGCGAGATTGTTGCGGCCGTCATACATGGTCAGCACGATGCCTTGGATGGTGAGATCCGGATTGATCGAGCGGCGCACCTGCTCGACCGTCTCCAGCAATTGGCTGAGACCTTCGAGCGCGAAGAACTCGCATTGCAGCGGCACAAGAACAGAATCAGCCGCAGCCATTGAATTCAAAGTCAAAAGGTTGAGCGAGGGCGGGCAGTCGATCAGCACATAGCCGAAAGGTGCGCCGCGCTCGGTCGCGGCGCGCAACGCATTGCGCAGCTTCAGCACGCGGTCGGGCGCGGAGGCGATCTCCATTTCGATGCCGAGCAGGTCGAGCGTCGACGGCACGATAGACAGGCCGGGCACCGCCGTCGGGATGGCCGCGGCCTCCAGCTCCAGCTCGCCGGTCAGCACGTCATAGGACGAGACCGTCCGATCCTTGCGGTCGATGCCGAGGCCGGTGCTGGCATTTCCCTGCGGATCGAGATCGACGATCAGCACCTTTTCGCCGATCGCGGCCAGCGCGGTCGCCAGATTGATGGCGGTGGTTGTCTTGCCGACGCCGCCTTTCTGGTTGGCTACGGTGATGATTCGGGGGCCATTCTTCATCATAGGTTTATGCCAGAAATTCATTTTGGGCGCCAAATCGCCTGTCAGTGACGGATCAGACAGGTCGCAGGTTGGACAATTCCAGGATGACGCCGCCAGCGTCGGTCACACTGGGATGTTCTACCAGATCGAAGGACCATCGGTGAACGCTTTCTTGCACTTCGGTGCGGTAATCCCGGCCTTTGTGGAACAGGCCGCGCGCGCCTGAAATCAGCCAGGGCGCCGACAGGTCCAGCAACGTCGAAAGCGGAGCCAGCGCCCGCGCCGTGACGATCTGCGGCGTCGAAACAAGCGCATGACTGTCGTCGATGCGGCGCGCCACCACCCGCGCCGGCAGGCTGAACTGCCCAATGACGGTCTGCAGGAAGGATGCTTTTTTGCGATTGCTTTCAACCAGATCGATGCTGGCGCCGTCGCGCTCGGCCAGCAGGAAAGCCATGACAAGGCCCGGAAATCCGCCGCCTGAGCCGATATCCACCCAGCGTGTGGCGGCCGGCTCTATGCGCGCGAGCTGCGCGCTGTCCAATATATGACGCTGCCAGACGTCGCCCGAGGTCGATTGCGCCACCAGATTGATGCTGCGATTCCACTTCTGGAACATCTGCTCGAACGCCACCAGCCGATCGAATGTTTCACGTGAAACCGGGCCTGCCGTGTCCTGCAGGCTCGCTAGGGTCATAGAACTCACGCAACATCCTTTTGTAGGCGCTGGGCGCTCTCCGCGTGACGGACATGCGCGACAATGATCGCCAGCGCCGCCGGCGTCATGCCTTCCATACGCTGGGCATCGGCGATGGAGCGCGGCCGCCGCGCCTGCATCTTCTGCTTCAACTCGTTCGACAGACCCGGCACGCCAGCGAAATCGACCGTCTCGGGGATCAGCCGGCTCTCTTCATGCCGGATCTGCGCCACATCCGTCTTCTGGCGATCGAGATAGACTGAATATTTCGCCTCTGTTTCGAGGCGCTCCGCCGTCTTGCCGTCGATCGCCGCGAATCGCGAATCGATACGTCCCAGCCAGGCCACGTCGACGTCGGGATAGGATAGTAATTCGTAACCAGACCGGCGCACGCCGTCCCGGTTGATTTCCAGCCCATGACGCGCCGCCTCGTTGGGCGTCATTGTGAGCGATTTCGCCAGCTCCCGAGCCTCATCAAGATTCTGCATGACATCCCCGTAGCGTCGCATTCGCTGCGCCGAGGCGATGCCAAGCTTCGCAGCCACGGGCGTCAGCCGCTCATCGGCATTGTCGGCGCGTAGCGACAGCCGGAACTCGGCCCGCGACGTGAACATCCGGTAGGGCTCCGCAATGCCCCGGCTGGTCAAATCATCGACCATGACGCCGATATAGGCCTCGGTGCGGCTGAGCACGATCTGCTCGCTGCCCGCCGCCCGCCGCGCCGCATTGAGGCCGGCAAGCAAGCCTTGCCCGGCCGCTTCCTCATAGCCGGTCGTGCCGTTGATCTGCCCGGCGAGGAACAGGCCGCTGATGCGCTTCGTCTCCAGCGTCTGATGCAGCTCGCGCGGATCCACATGATCATATTCGATGGCATAGCCGGGCTGCAGCATGACGGCCCGCTCCAGCCCCGTAATGGTTTTCAAGATGTCGAGCTGCACATCCTCGGGCAGCGAGGTCGAAATGCCATTGGGATAGACGGTGTCGTCGTCCAGGCCTTCCGGCTCCAGAAAAATCTGGTGCCCGTCCCTGTCCCCGAACTTGACGATCTTGTCCTCGATCGACGGGCAATAGCGCGGCCCAACGCCTTCGATCGATCCGGAATACATGGCCGAGCGACCGAGATTGGCGCGTATCAACTCATGCGTCGCGGTCGTCGTCCGCGTAATGCCGCAATTGATCTGCGGCGTGGTGATACAGTCGGTCATCAGCGAGAACGGCACCGGATCCGCATCCGCCGCCTGGCTTTCCAGCGACGCCCAGTCGATGGTCCGGCCATCGAGCCGCGGCGGCGTCCCGGTCTTCAGCCGTCCAAGCTTGAAGCCGGCGCGGTCCATCGTTGCCGACAGGCCGAGGCTCGCCTGCTCGTTCATGCGGCCGGCGACGATCTTCTTCTCGCCGATATGGATAAGCCCGCGCAGAAAAGTTCCGGTCGTCAGGACGACCGCGCCACAGACCAGGCGCCGGCCGTCGGCTAGGAGAACCGCCGTGATCTGCCCGTCGGCGATCTCGAAGTCCAGAACCTCGCCTTCGACCACGTCGAGATCGTTCTGCTGCCGAATCGCTTCCTGCATGGCAAGGCGATAGAGCTTTCTGTCGGCCTGCGTACGCGGGCCGCGCACCGCAGGGCCTTTGCGGCGGTTGAGCAGGCGGAACTGTATGCCGGCCGCATCCGCCACGCGGCCCATGAGGCCGTCCATGGCATCGATCTCGCGCACCAGGTGGCCCTTGCCGAGCCCGCCGATCGCGGGGTTGCACGACATGACGCCGATCGTGTCGAAACGCAGCGTCACCAGCGCCGTCCTGGCGCCGGCGCGCGCGGCAGCGCTGGCCGCCTCGCAACCCGCGTGGCCGCCGCCCACCACAACCACATCATAGCGATTGGTCATTTCCAAACGTCCTGGACTCAGAAGAATGAGGGACACATGTCCCTGCGGAGCGACGCTGTCAAGAAAACTCCGCGACAAGTTTCACGTGAAACAGCCGCGCCGCTAGTCAGCCCAGTGTTTCACGTGAGTCATCGGGCCGCCTGACACGTTTCACGTGAGTCATGCAGGCGGCGCAGCGCGGTGGTGGCCCAGATGAAGCCTACCCGCCTTCGGGGTTCGTCGAAAATCACGAAGCCATGCAGCAAAGCAACATACGATCTAAAGGGAGCTCACGCCGCAGCGACCCTGTTTCACGTGAGTCATTTCCCGATGCAGAACTGCGAGAAGATCACGTCCAGCATGTCCTCGACGTCGATGGCGCCGACGATTCGGCCGAGGCGATCGGCGGCGAGCCGCAACTCCTCCGCGCGCAACTCCTGCTCGTTCATCCGGCCGTCAGTGGCGCGATGCAGATGGCGGTTGGTCTCGCCAAGCAATTCGACGTGGCGAAGGCGCGACGGCAGGACATCGCCGACGCTGCCGGCTGACTCCGACGCGCGCCGGCCAATCTCCGCCAGCAATTCCTCCACGCCGGTCCCCTCCTCCACCGAGATGACAAGATCATAGTCGGCGGTCGCGTCGGGCACTGCACGGCCGTCGATCAGATCAAGCTTGGTGCCGACAAGCAGGGTGGGCGCCACGGTCGGCAGCTCACCGACATCCCTTGGTTTCGCCATGTCGTGAAGCAACAGCAAGAGATCGGCGCCATGCGCCTTGGCCCTCGCCTTCTCGATGCCGATCGCCTCGACCTTCCCCGGCGCATCGCGCAACCCGGCCGTATCCGTAAGCCGGACACGCAGCCCCTGAAGATCAAGTGTCACTTCAAGCAGGTCGCGGGTCGTGCCTGGTTCATCCGTTACTATAGCGGCATCGCGCCGCGCCAGGGCGTTGAACAGACTCGACTTACCGGCGTTGGGGGCACCGAGGATGACGACCTCAAAGCCGTCGCGAATGATCTCGGCGGCGCGAAATCCGGCGATGTGCCGGTCGATCTCGTCGATCATCGTTCTGACATCAGACCAGACCGCATCCGAAACGGAACCAGGGACGTCTTCCTCGTCGGCGAAATCGATCTCGGCCTCGATCATGGCGCGGGCATGGATCAGCCTGCGGCGCCAGCCGAGATAGAGTTCGCTCTGTACGCCGTCGGCATTCTGCACCGCGAAGCGCCGCTGCGCCTCCGTCTCGGCATTGACGAGATCCGCCAGCGCCTCGGTTTCGACCAGGTCTACCTTGCCGTTCAGAAAAGCGCGACGCGTGAATTCGCCCGGTTCCGCGTGCCTGACGCCGTCAAAACCGGTCATCGTCTCCAGCATTTTTGCCACAACGGCACGGCCGCCATGAACGTGGAATTCCGCGACATCCTCGCCGGTGAAACTGGCCGGACCGGGAAAGAACACAACCAGGCCGGTATCGAGCAATGTCCCGTCAGACGCCCTGAATCGGCGCAGAGCCGCCGCGCGGTCCTTAACCATAGTTCCAGCAATCGTTTCGACCACGAATCGAGTCTGCGGGCCGGAAATTCGGATGACGGCGACGCCGGCAGGCAGCCGGCCGCTCGACAGCGCTACAATGGAATCGCCTGAAATCATTTGCCCGCTCTACTGAACCGCCCTAGCTTCACGCCTATCAGCCAATCGCACCCGAGTTTGCCCAGTGACGCTGCCCGCGCAAAACCTGCTTGCCGAAGAAGCCAGCCCCTATCTGCAGCAGCACAGCGGCAATCCCGTCCACTGGCGGGCCTGGTCGCCGGCTTCGCTCGAAGAGGCGAAAGCGCTGGATAGGCCGATCCTGCTCTCGGTCGGCTATGCCGCCTGCCATTGGTGCCATGTCATGGCGCATGAAAGCTTCGAAAACGATGGCGTTGCCGCCGTCATGAACCGTCTGTTCGTCAATATCAAGGTCGACCGCGAGGAGCGCCCGGACATCGACCAGATCTATATGGCGGCGCTGTCCTCGATGGGCGAGCAGGGCGGCTGGCCGCTGACCATGTTCCTGACCCCGGACGGCAAGCCGTTCTGGGGCGGCACCTATTTCCCGCGCGAGCCGCGCTACGGCCGCCCCGGTTTTGTCCAGGTGATGGAGGCGGTGGACAAGGCGTGGCGGGAGAAGCGGGCGAGCCTCAACCAGAGCGCCGACGGCCTGACGACGCATGTCGAGGCACGGCTCGCCGGTTCGCATGCCAGAACCGTGCTCGACCGCGCCACGCTGGCGGAATTGGCCAAGGGCATCGACGGCATGATCGACCGTGATCTCGGCGGATTGCGCGGCGCGCCTAAATTTCCCAACGCGCCGTTCATGCAAACGCTGTGGCTGTCCTGGCTTCGCGACGGCAATGCCGCCCATCGCGACGACGTCCTCAACAGCCTCGAACAGATGCTGCGCGGCGGCATCTACGACCACATCGGCGGCGGGCTCAGCCGTTACTCCACCGACGCCGAATGGCTGGTGCCGCATTTCGAAAAGATGCTCTACGACAATGCCCAGCTCCTCCGCTTCTGCAACTGGGCCTATGCCGCAAGCGGCAATGAATTGTTCCGGGTGCGAATCGAAGAGACGATCGGCTGGCTGCTGCGCGAAATGCGCGTCGACGGCGGTGCCTTTGCCGCCAGTCTCGATGCCGACAGCGACGGCGAGGAAGGTCTGTTCTACACTTGGAACCGCGACGAGATCGAAGCCGCCCTTGGCGACGATACCGCATTGTTTTTCAAGCACTTCACGCTCTCCAGCCCGCATGGCTGGGAAGGCAAGCCGGTCGTCCACCAAACGCTGTCTCAGCAATCGCAATATGTGATCCACCGCGAAGAGATCAGCGCGCTCAAGGCGAAACTCCTTGCTGTCCGGGAAGAGCGGGTCAGGCCCGGCCTTGACGCAAAGACCCTCATCGACTGGAACGGCCAGATGATCGCAGCGCTTGCCGAGGCCGGCCGGGCGCTGGCGCGGCCTGACTGGATCGATGCGGCGGCAAAGGCCTTTGCCTATATCAGCTCTGGCAGCCGCGACGGCCGTCTGCCGCATTAGATGCTCGGCGCCAGAAAACTGTTCCCGGCTTTGTCCAGCGACTATGCCGCCATGACCAACGCCGCGATCTCGCTGTTCGAGGCCACCGGGGATTGGAGCTATGTCGACCAGGCCGGCCACTTTGTCGGGCAGCTCGAGCATTGGCACGCCGACGCCGAGAAGACAGGTTACTACCTGACTGCTTCCGACAGCACCGACGTGCCGATCCGCATCCGCGGCGATGTCGACGAAGCTATTCCCTCCGCTACCGGCCAGATCATCGAGGCGCTGGTCCGGCTGGCCTCCGTCACCGGCGATCTCGAGCTGCAGGAGAGAGCCTGGCACGTCGCCGAGCATGCCGCCGGCCGCGCGGCGCAGCAGGCTTATGGCCAGGCCGGCATCGTCAATGCCTGCGCGCTGGCGATCGAGCCGCTCAAGCTGGTGTTGGTGGATGAGTTCACAGATCCAAAGCTCGTTCCGGTTGCGAATCGAAACCCGGACCCGCGCCGCATCGACATCGTCGTGCCGTTCGGTACGGCAGCGAATCGACCCTTGCTACCCGGTGGAATCCTGCCGCCGACCGACAAGGCAGGTGCATGGTTGTGCACGGGGCAGGTTTGTTTGCCGGCGGTGACGGATGCTGAAGAGCTGGAGCGATTGTTGCGACGGCGATAGTTTTGCTAACCGCCGGCGAGAGACGCCCCCTCTGGCCTACCGGCCATCTCCCCTCAAGTGGGGAGATCGGCAGCTTCGCTGTTCCGTTCACCTCACGGCGTTGATAATTGCCGAAAGCGACCAAGGGCGTAATCTCCCCCTAGAGGGGAGATGCCCGGCAGGGCAGAGGGGGGCGCGAAGGATCGCTACCCCATCCCCTTACGTGTTCATCGAATCGAAGAAATCCGCATTGGTCTTGGTCTGCTTCAGCTTGTCGATCAGGAACTCGATCGCGTCGGTGGTTCCCATCGGCGCCAGGATGCGGCGTAGCACGAAGATCTTCTGCAGGTCCTGCTTGGAAACCAGCAGGTCTTCCTTGCGGGTGCCGGACTTCAGGATGTCCATGGCCGGATAGATGCGCTTGTCGGCCACCTTGCGGTCGAGCTGGATTTCGCAGTTGCCGGTGCCCTTGAACTCTTCGAAGATGACTTCGTCCATGCGGCTGCCGGTATCGATCAGCGCGGTGGCGATAATGGTCAGCGAACCGCCTTCCTCGATGTTGCGGGCGGCGCCGAAGAAGCGCTTCGGCCGCTGCAGCGCGTTGGCGTCGACGCCACCGGTCAGCACCTTGCCGGATGACGGCACGACGGTGTTGTAGGCGCGGCCGAGACGGGTGATCGAATCGAGCAGGATGACGACGTCGCGGCCATGTTCGACCAGGCGCTTGGCCTTCTCGATGACCATTTCGGCGACCTGCACGTGGCGCACCGCCGGCTCGTCGAAGGTCGAGGAGATCACCTCTCCCTTCACCGAGCGCTGCATGTCGGTCACTTCTTCCGGCCGCTCGTCGATCAGCAGCACGATCAGATAGCATTCCGGGTGGTTGGCGGTGATCGAGTGGGCGATGTTCTGCATCAGAACCGTCTTGCCGGTACGCGGCTGCGCGTTGATCAAAGCGCGCTGTCCCTTGCCGATCGGCGCCACCAGGTCGATCACACGGGCCGAGATGTCCTTGGTGGTGACATTCTCGATCTCCATCTTCAGCCGCTTGGTCGGATAGAGCGGCGTTAGATTGTCGAAGTGGATCTTGTGACGAATCTTCTCGGGATCGTCGAAATTGATGGTGTTGACCTTGAGCAGAGCAAAATAGCGCTCGCCCTCTTTCGGGCTGCGGATCGGCCCTTCGACCGTATCGCCGGTCTTCAGCGAAAAGCGCCGGATCTGCGACGGTGAAATATAGATATCGTCGGGACCTGGCAGGTAATTGGCGTTGGCGGAGCGCAGGAAGCCGAAACCGTCCTGCAGCACCTCGACCACGCCATCACCGATGATCTCGATCTCCTGGGCGGCCAGCTTCTTCAGGATCGCAAACATCAGCTCCTGCTTGCGCATGACGCTGGCGTTTTCGACCTCGAGCGATTCGGCATAAGCGATCAGCTCTGGCGGTTTCTTGTTCTTGAACTCGGCGAGTTTCATTTCTTGCATAGACGGACCTTGAATAGATGGAGTCTGGGTAGGCTTTGGGAAAATATCGGCGGGATGCGACAAATGCCGGGCGCGGCCGAAAACAACGAGGGGCGGCGCATGACGGGAAGGAAGACCCGTCTTTTATCGTCGGTCGGGTGAAAGAGCAAGCTGCGTTTTGCATGGCCTATGAAGGCCTAAACGCATCAATGCCTGTCGCAGTCTCCTGGCCGTTTTTGGACGACATGCATCAAAACGGCTTGACCACCACCAGGATGACGATTGCGATCATCAGCAATGTGGGGATCTCGTTGACCATCCGCCAGTGCCTGGCCGGTTTTTCATTACGGTCCTCGGCGAATTTGCGCACCGCACCGGCCAGATAGCCATGCATGGCCGACAGCAAAAGCACCGCTCCGATCTTGGCGTGCAGCCAGCCGCCCTGGAAACCGAAACCCTTCCAGGCGAGCCACAGGCCGAACACCCAGGTGACGATCATCGCCGGGTTGATGATGCCGCGCAGCAGGCGCCGCTCCATCACCTTGAAGGTTTCCGACTGCACCGAGCCCTTCTCGGCATCGGTGTGGTAGACCAGCAGCCGCGGCAGATAGAGCATGCCCGCCATCCACGAGATGACGGCGAGGATATGGATCGCCTTGGCCCAGGGGTAAAAACTGTCGGGTGCCGCGAAATACAAAAGCGCGGTGAAAACGATCAGCACGGCGATACCTGATATCATGCGCATCAACGCCTGGCCGGTGCTGTTCGTGTTGTTCATCTGAGCCATCAGCGTGTCGCGCTCCGCACCTGTTTCACCATCGCCTCGACATGGGCGATCGGCGTCTCCGGCGTGATGCCGTGACCGAGGTTGAAGATCAGCGGCCCGTCTCCCAGCGCTCTCAGGATCGCCTCGACGCCATCCGACAGCGCCTTGCCGCCAGCCACGAGCCGCAAGGGATCGAGATTGCCCTGAACCGCACCCGAGCGCTGCAATTCCTTCGCCGCGATCAGGGGCACCGTCCAGTCGATGCCCAGCGCCGTCACGCCGGTCTTCTGTCGATAGGTCCGGTAGCGCGAACCGGCGCCTTTGGGAAAACCGATGATCGGGACATCGGGATAAACCGCCCGCACCCGGCCAACGATCTCGGCCATCGGCTGAACGCAGAACAAATCGAAAGTTTCATCGTCCAGCACGCCGGACCAGGAATCGAAAATCTGCACCACATCCGCGCCCGCCTCGATCTGGCGGATGAGATAGGCGGCCGAATGTTCGGCAAGCACCTTCAGCAATCGTTGAAAGGCCACCGGCTCGCGATAGGCAAAGAGCCGCGCCGGCGCCTGGTCGGGCGTGCCATGGCCGGCAATCATGTAGGTCGCCACCGTCCACGGCGCGCCGCAGAAGCCGATCAGGGTTGTCTCGTCGGGCAATTTGGCCCGCAACCGGCGAACCGTCTCGTAGACCGGTTCAAGATTCACGTGAAACACCTTGCCCTCCAGAGCCAGAATCTCCGGCGCGGTGATCGGCGTCAGCAGCGGCCCTCTGCCCTCTTCGAAACGGACGTCACGGCCAAGCGCATGCGGAACGACAAGGATATCGGAAAACAGGATCGAAGCATCGAAGCCGAAGCGCTCGATCGGCTGCAAGGTCACTTCGACGGCAAGGTCTGGATCATAGCAGAGATCGAGGAACGAGCCTGCTCGCCTGCGTGTCTCCCGATACTCCGGCAGATAACGCCCTGCCTGACGCATCATCCAGAGCGGAGGCGGAAAATGAGCCTTGCCCTTCAGGACATCCAGCATGATCCGGTTCTGGGGCATCGAGCGCTCGCTTCTCCCGGCCTCTTCTAAAATCAAAGATTCTTATATCTAAGATTCTTCTGATTCTAAGAGTCTGTTGGTTCTGGTGATTGCCACCTGTCCCGCTTTGCCCCGGAAAACACCAGCCAACATATTGTCGCGTGCTTCTTTTTCCCAGATGTAGGGTTCTGGGGATAGGTCGGAATCGATCAATCGAGTCAAAGCGTTAGGCAGAGCGGTGAAAGGCAGGTCCTGTGGACGGACTGTAGGCGAAAAAAGCCGTCCCCAAACTTGTCCCCAGTCGCCCGACGAAGCTGACAGCGCATCGAATTGTGGACAAACTGCCATCTGATACAGTCGCCTCCGACCGATCCCTCTTTTCATCCCGCTTTATCCACAGAAGCCCACAGCCCCAGGTGACCCCTGTGAACAAACCCCAGAGCTTCTTCCACCTGCACCTGATTTCCGACGCGACCGGCGAAACGCTGCTCGCCGCCGGCCGGGCGGCTTCGGCACAATACAAGGATGCGCGCGCCATCGAGCATATCTATCCGCTTATCCGCACCGAAAAGCAGGTGGCGAAGGTGTTCGAGGACATAGAGGAAGAGCCGGGCATCATCCTCTATACGGTCGTGGACCAGAAGCTGGCGCGCGGCATCGACGAGCGCTGCGCGGCCATGGGCCTGCCCTGTGTGTCGGTGCTGGAGCCGGTGCTGACCGTGTTCCAGTCCTATCTCGGCACCCCCGCCGGCCGCCGCGTCGGCGCCCAGCATGTTCTCGACGCCGAATATTTCCGCCGCATCGATGCGCTCAATTTCACCATGGACCATGATGACGGCCAGCTGCCGCTCAACATGGACGATGCCGATGTCGTGCTGATCGGCATTTCTCGCACGTCGAAGACGCCGACCAGCATCTACCTCGCCAACCGCGGCATCAAGACCGCCAACATCCCGATCGTGCTCGGTGTGCCGGTGCCGGAAAGCCTGGTTGCCGCCAGCAAGCCGCTCATCGTCGGGCTGATCGCCACCGCCGAGCGCATCTCGCACGTCCGGCAAAACCGCATCCTCGGCAACAGCAGCTCGTATGAGGCATCAGACTATGTCGATCGCGCGGCGATCAGCGAAGAGCTCGCCTACGCCCGTAAGATCTGCACGCGCCATGGCTGGCCGATGATCGACGTCAGCCGCCGCTCGATCGAGGAAACGGCGGCGGCCATCGTTGCCCTGCGGGGGAAGAATAGATAGGGCAGGTAAGATAAGTGAGCACCAGCACCCCTCATCCGACCTCGCTTCGCGAGGCCACCTTCTCCCACAAGGGGAGAAGGAAGAACGTGGCACCGTCGTCTCCGCAAGATACCGCCAGTTGGCGATTTGCAGCGGCGTACGCGCGGGACTTCCCTTCTCCCCTTGTGGGAGAAGGTGGCCGAGCGAAGCTCGGTCGGATGAGGGGTGCGTGACGGAGCGCCAACATGGGTGAATCAGCATGACCGAAAAACTTATCCTCGCTTCCGGCAGTCCGTTCCGCAAGGCGATGCTGGTCAATGCCGGCATCGATGTCGAGGCGGTGCCGGCCGATGTCGACGAGCGCGCGCTCGAGTCGCCTTTGCAGGATAGCGGCGTCTCGCCCGAGGACGTCGCCCTGGTGCTGGCCGAGGCTAAGGCGACCGAAGTCAGCGAGCGCAGGCCGGGCGCCCTGGTGCTGGGCTGCGACCAGACGCTGTCGCTCGGCGACGAGGTGTTCCACAAGCCGGGTGACATGGAGGGTGCCCGCCGTCATTTGCTGGCGCTGTCGGGCAAGACCCATCAGTTGAACAGCGCCGCCGTGCTGGTTCGCGACGGCAAGGTTCTGTGGCGGCATGTCGGCATCGCTTCGATGACCATGCGCAAGCTCGATCCCGCCTTCATCGGCCGCCACCTCGCCCGCGTCGGCGCCAAGGCGCTGGGAAGCGTCGGCGCCTATCAGATCGAAGGCGAAGGCATTCAATTGTTCGAGAAAATCGAGGGCGATCATTTCACCATTGTCGGCCTGCCGCTGTTGCCGCTGCTGGCCGAACTGCGAGACCTGGGGGCGATCGATGGCTGAGGCGTCGAAAAAAGCCTTCGTGTCGGGCCATCCGGTCAAGCATTCGCGCTCGCCGAAGATCCATGGCCACTGGCTGGCCAAACATGGCATCGACGGAAGCTACCAGGCCATCGATGTCGCGCCGCAAGACTTTGCCGTGTTCGTGGAAACATTGCAGGCAAACAATTACCGCGGCGGCAACATCACCATCCCGCACAAGGAAGCGGCCTTCGCATTGGCCGAACGCCGCGACCAGGCGGCGCAAGAAATCGGCGCCGTCAACACGTTGTGGTTCGAGGACGGCGTCCTGTGGGGCGGCAACACTGACGGTCACGGCTTTGCCGCCAACCTCGACGATCATGCACCGGGCTGGGCAAGCAAGGGTCCGGCGGTGGTGCTCGGCGCCGGCGGCGCGTCGCGCGCCGTCATCCATGCGCTGAAGGAGCGCGGCGTTGCCGACATCCGCATCGTCAACCGCACTCTGGCCCGAGCGCAGGAATTGCGCGATCGTTTCGGCACCGGTGTCTCGGCGCATGGCATGGCGGCGACCAACGAACTGCTCGGCGATGCCGGCCTGCTGGTCAACACCACCGCACTCGGCATGCATGGCAATGAAGGCCTGTCGGCGGATCCCGCCCGGCTGCCCGACCATGCCATCGTCACCGACATCGTCTATGTGCCGCTGGAGACGCCGCTGCTCGCGGCCGCCCGCGCGCGAAATCTGAAGACGGTCGACGGTCTTGGCATGCTGCTGCATCAGGCCGTGCCTGGCTTCGAGCGCTGGTTCGGCATCAGGCCGCGGGTGACGGCCGAACTCCGGGCCCTGATCGTCGCCGATCTGGTGCCGAAGCCATGATCGTGCTCGGCCTCACCGGCTCGATCGGCATGGGCAAGTCGACCACGGCAAAAATGTTTGCCGAGGCCGGCGTGCCGGTCCATGATTCCGACGAGACGGTGCATCGCCTCTACGCGGGCAAGGCAGCCCCCCTGGTCGAGGCCGCCTTTCCCGGCACCACATCCGCCGGCGTGGTCGATCGTGCCAAACTTGGCGCGCGCGTGCTCGGCGATGCCGCGGCGCTGAAGCGGCTGGAGACCATCATCCACCCGCTGGTGCGCGCCGATGCCGATGCCTTTCTGGCCAGGCATCGTGGATCAGGCGCGCCGATCGCCGTCCTCGATATCCCCCTGCTGTTCGAAACCGGCGGCCGCAACCGCGTCGACAAGGTCGTCGTCGTCACCGCCCCGGCCGAGACCCAGCGCGAACGCGTGCTGGCACGGCCCGGCATGACGGAGGAAAAGCTGGCGTCGATCCTGGCCAAGCAGGTGCCGGATGCGGAAAAGCGCCGTCAGGCCGATTTCATCGTCGACACCGGCCAGGGGATGGACGCCGCGCGGGCGGAGGTCGCTGCAATCATCAGCCAGCTGATAGGGGTTGGCAAGCCAGGTGGTTGAGCCCACCGCTCGACCGCCAGCTGTCGATGTGAGAGCCGCTTATCTGCCTGCCGGCTTCGCTCGACACCTCTCCCCCGATCGACGGGGGAGAGGAAAGGTGCAGGGCGATGAGGGGCGGCGCAAACCTGTGCGATTGCCCTGGCCATCATAGTTTCTCATTGCCATTTTGTTCCGCTCTCACGATTCTGCTCCTTTGGAGCGACTGATTCGATGCGTGAGATCATCTTCGACACGGAAACCACCGGCCTCGATTCGCGCGACGACCGCGTGATCGAGCTGGGCGGCGTCGAACTGGTCAACCGTTTTCCGACCGGCAGGACCTTCCACCACTACATCAACCCGCAAGGCCGCGCGATCCATGTCGAGGCACAGGCGGTGCACGGCATCAGCGCGGCGGACCTCGCGGGCAAGCCGACCTTTGCCGAGATCGTGCAGGAGTGGCTGGACTTTACCGACGGCGCCAAGCTGGTCGCCCACAACGCCACTTTCGATGTCGGCTTCCTCAACGTCGAATTCGGCCGGCTGGGTCACCCTGTCATCGACAACGGCGTCGTCGTCGACACGCTGGCGCTGGCGCGCCGCAAGCACCCGATGGGTCCTAATTCGCTCGATGCACTCTGCCGGCGCTACGGCATCGACAACACCAAGCGCACCAAGCACGGCGCCCTGCTCGATTCCGAATTGCTGGCCGAGGTCTATATCGAGCTGATCGGCGGCAAGCAGGCGGCCCTCATCCTCGACAGCGCCACCGCGCCGGCCCAGGGCGAGAATGTCCGCCAGATCGAAATCGTCGTCGCCCCGCGCCCGGCGCCACTGCCGCCGCGCGTGACAGAAGCCGAACGTGCCGCGCACGCCGGCATGGTCGGGACATTGGGTGAAAAGGCGCTGTGGCTGAAGGTTCTCCGGAATTAAAATCGTCCCGTTGGCGATCCTTGGCGCCCCCCTCTGCCCTGCCGGCGCCTCAATCGTCCCGCCCAAAACAAAAAACCCGGCGCAAGGCCGGGCTTTTCACAATCCGTGGCAGGCAGCCCTCAGCTCACCTGGACCTTCGACGACGCCTGGTCCTCCGCCAGCTTCTGCTGGAACATCTGCGCGAAGTCGATCGGGTCGAGCATCAGCGGCGGGAAGCCGCCATTGCGGGTTGCCTCGGCGATGATCTGGCGGGCGAACGGGAACAAAAGACGCGGGCATTCGATGAACAGGATCGGCAGCATGTGTTCCTGCGGAAAGCCTGCGATGGCGAACACGCCGCCATAGACCAGCTCGACATTGAACAGCACTTCCTGGTCGAAGGACGCCTTGGCGTTGAGCGTCAGATTGACGTCGAACTGCTTGTCGGAGAGCGGGTTGGCGTTGACGTTGACATTGATGGCGATGCCCGGCGCCTTGTCGCGGCCGCGCAGCGAATTCGGCGCGCCGGGGCTTTCGAAGGACAGGTCCTTCACATATTGCGCCAGAACGTTGAGCGACGGCTGCGCCGCATTGCCGTTTCCGTTGGCTGCGCCGACCGGCGCGTCATCTTTGCTGGCCATAAGCCTTGTCCTCTTGCCTGGGCAGCGTCGCTGACCGAATTGAAATCGGGCGTTCGCTACCATGGCGGGGATGACAAGACAAGGTTTGCCGCCTTGCTTCCCGGCTGCGGCATGGAGATGGGACGGCGCGTTAATCGTCCTTCAGGCGGCGCCACGGCGAGTTGTGATCCGGGCCGCGCTTCAGATCGTCCTCGCGCGAATAGTCGCCGTCTTCGAGGTCGATGACCCTGTCGCGCTGGCGGCCACGAAAACCGCCGGTCGAGAAATCGGTGGCGACGACAATGCGGCCCTTGAACCGGCTCCAGGCAAAGTCGCGCAACGGCGGCAGGAACAGCAGCAGGCCGATAATGTCGGTGATGAAGCCGGGGATGATCAGGAGGATTGCCGCAACCACGATCATGGCGCCGTGCGCAAGGTGGCGGCTGGGGTTCTGGCCGGCGGCCATCTCGTTGCGGATGCGGGCCATGACACCAAAACCCTGGTATCGGAGCAAAAGCACGCCGGCGATGCTCGAGGCCAGCACGAGGCCTACCGTCGCCAGCGCGCCGACCTCGCGGCCGACGATGACGAAACCGGCAATTTCCAGCAGCGGCAGTGCAAGGAGAAAGAAGGGAAGCAACGAAACGCGCAAGTCTTGCCAACCTTTTTCGATCGTTATGACCGTTTTGATTGTTTTGGCCGCCAACTGGCAATCGCCGCTGGCACCGAGGCTGTTAGATAGGTATGCCTGCCTTTGATTTGAATGATTGCGCCTTGCGTTCTATATGCTTTGAATGTTGAACGCTATGCGACCGCGGCCGTTAGGCCGGACGGTCCGGCCACAGGGCAGGGATTGATTGGCGGAAGATATGGGATTCTTCGACTTCGGCACGATTTTCTTCCTGATTGCGGCGGTGGTCATCTTTTTCCAGCTGCGCAATGTGCTGGGCCGCCGCACCGGCAGCGAACGGCCGCCCTTCGATCCCTATTCGGCGGCTCGCACCGGCGACAAGGATGCCGCCCAGAAATCCGAAAACGTCGTCTCGCTGCCGCGCAAGCGTCCGCCAGGCGAGCCGGCTCCCGACGCCTATGCCGCGATCGACGCTTTCGCCAAGCCCGATACCGACCTCAACAAGGGCCTGCGCACGATCAAGGACAATGATCCGTCCTTCGAGCCGAAGGGTTTCGTCGACGGCGCCAAGATGGCTTACGAGATGATCGTCATGGCCTATGCCGACGGCGATCGCAAAACGCTGAAGAACCTGTTGTCGCGCGAGGTCTATGACGGTTTTGTCGCCGCCATCGGCGAGCGCGAGGCCAAGGCGGAAAAGATCCAGTCCTCCTTCGTCGGCATCGACAAGGCCGATATCGTCTCGGCCGAGATGAAGGGCGGCGAGGCGCATGTCACGCTGCGCATCATCAGCGAGCTGATTTCGGCGACCCGCGACAAGGCCGGTGCCGTCATCGACGGCGACCCGGAAACCGTCGCCGAGGTCAAGGATGTCTGGACCTTCGCCCGTGACACGCGCTCGCGCGATCCGAACTGGAAGCTCGTCGCCACCGAGGAAGAAGACTAGGGAATACGCGGCGAGGCTCCGGTGTCGCTATCGCCTCTTTTTGTCGAGAAAGCCTTCGGCGATCTGCCCGGCTGGAACGATGACGACCATTCGGCGGCCTTCGCCGCCTTTCGGCGCTCGGCCTTCCATGTCCTGACCAGACCCTATCGCAGCGGCGCGCTCGGCGTCGACTTCGACGCCTTTGCGGATGCCTACGCCGAGGCCCGGACCGTTTCGCCGGCGAATCGGTCGCCGGTTTTGACCCGCGGGGAGGCCCGCGCCTTCTTCGAGCGCCATTTTGTCCCGGCGCTTATCCCTGCCGAAAATGGGCTCGTCACCGGTTTCTATGAACCGCAAGTCGAGGCGTCACCGGTGCGCACGGACCGGTTTTCGGTGCCGCTGCTGTCGCGCCCGGCCGATCTCGTCGATATCGATGACGCAAACCGGCCGCCGGGCCTGGACCCCTATCTCGCTTTCGCGCGCCAGACGCCGAACGGGCCGGTCGAATATCATGACCGTGGCGAGATCGAGCGCGGCGCGCTTGATGGCAAGGGCCTGGAAATCGCCTGGTTGGCGGACAAGGTCGATGCCTTCTTCATTCACGTGCAAGGTGCCGCACGCCTCGCCATGACCGACGGCCGGCTTGCCCGCGTCACCTATGCCGCCAAATCCGGCCAGCGCTTCACCGGACCCGGCAAGGTCCTGAGCGAGCTTGGCGAGATCCCGCTGGCGGAAGTGACGATGCAATCGATCCGCGCCTGGTTCAAGGCGCATCCGGACCGCGTCGACGAGATCCTGTGGCAGAACCGCTCCTACATTTTCTTCCGCCCGGCCGATGTCGAGGACGTTGCCCTTGGTCCGATCGCCGCCGCCAAGGTGCCGCTGACGCCGGGCCGCTCGATCGCCGTCGACCGCCTGCTGCACACATTCGGCACGCCCTTTTACATCGACGCGCCGACGCTCGCCGCCTTCGACGCAAAACCATTCCGCCGCCTGATGATCGCGCAGGACACTGGCTCCGCCATCACCGGGCCGGCGCGGGGCGACCTGTTCGCCGGTTCGGGCGATGCCGCCGGCGAGATCGCCGGCGTGGTCCGCAATGCCGCGGATTTTTATGCGCTGGTGCCGCGCGCGCTCATTGCGGGTGCGGTCCGATGACCCGGCGCCCGGACAAGCTCAGCGAGGACGACCGGGTTCTGTGGAACCTGGTGGCGCGCACGGCCAAGCCGCTGAAGGGGAAATTTGCCGCCGACATCCCCGAAATTCCTGCCGAGGCCAAGCCAAGCCAGTCGCAGCCCGCCCTGCCCGTAGCCAATGTCGCAGGGACCGCGAAGCCGAAGGCGCAGCATGTCACGCACCGCCTCGACGAACCGACGCTGGACAAATTATCGAAGGGCCGGCTGCCGATCGAGGGCCGCGTCGATCTGCACGGCATGACGCAGGACGAGGCCTACTCGCTGCTGTTCTCGTTCCTGCACCGGGCGCATGCCGGCGGCGTCCGCTATGTCCTGGTCATCACTGGCAAGGGCTCGTCTTCCGGCGGCGATGGCGTGTTGCGGCGCGCCGTGCCGGCCTGGCTGTCGACGCCTGCCTTCCGGCCGCTCGTCTCCAGCCACGACCATGCCGCCCGCAATCATGGCGGTTCGGGTGCGCTCTATATCCGCCTGCGGCGGGTCCGTTCATGAGGACGGGCGCATGACTCCGTTCGGCGAGAAGCTGCGGACGCTGAGAAGCGAACGCGGTGTCCGCCAGAAGGACATGGCGGCGGCGATCGGCGTCAGCGCCGCCTATCTGTCGGCGCTCGAACATGGCAGGCGAGGCGCCCCGACCTGGACGCTGATCCAGAAGATCATCGGCTATTTCAACATCATCTGGGACGATGCCGAGGAACTGGCGCGGCTGGCCGAGGCCTCGCACCCGCGTGTAAAACTCGACACGTCGGGTCTTTCCCCCGCCGCCACCGAGCTCGCCAATCTGCTGGCGGAAAACATCGAGAAACTCGACGAAACCGAGCTTCGCCGCATCACCGCATCGATCCGCGCGGCGTTGAACCAGCGGCCGTAGCCTGACGGTCCGCGCCGGTACAAGTTCGCCTGCCTCACGAGGACACTGCCCGCCGGCGGCCCGCCGGCGGGCAAAGTGGTGAGATCATTTCTTGCCGGCGGTGCCGCCATTTCCACCCCGGCCATGATCGCCGTGGTCGTGGCCATTGTTTCCGCCGCCCAGGCAGTCCGACGCCCCGGCATCACCGCAACAGCGGCCGGCCCAGAGGTCGTTGAGGTTGGTTTTGGCACAGCTGGTGGTCTGATCGGCCATGGCGGATCCGGCCATGCTCGACACCGCGATAGCGGCAAGAAGGGTGTTTCGCAAAAAAGCAGTCATCTGAAGTCTCCATGGTTGGTTTCGGTTCACGGCTGTGTGTCGCTGGCCGGAGCGAAATGGTTCACGGAGAAATGCGAATTCTGGCGGAGGGCCCATCGATTTCGTCATCCACGGGCGGAGCGGGCGCGCAGACCCGAGGATCCATGCCGCGAGTTGCGAGCGTCGCGACGGGGCAAAAGATCTGGTGATGACGGTATGACGATTGCAGGCGCCTGTTCCTGCGCCGCAGCGTTCTTCATCGGCATCACGGCATGGATCCCGGGTCTTCGCGACGGAGCTTCGCTCCTGCTCCGCCCTGGGATGACGAAGCGTTGGATGCCGCCCCTGGGAAGCCGCCGTTGCTGGTGCCTACTGAACCGCGCCGACCAGAACTTGCTGGCCACCGCGGATCGAGACCCAGCGGCCGGTGTTGTCGATCGCCTGCCGCTTGAGGAAGCGGTAGCCGGTCGCGTCCCATGGCTTGACCTTGTCGGTCAGATTGTCGAGCACATAGTCGCCCTCGTCGGTGCGCACCGTCAGCACGGCGTGGCCCTCGCCGTCGGGCTTGCGCACGACGGTGATCAGAAGATCGGCAAGCGAGATGCTCATGCGCGAAAGCTGGCGCCGCTTTTCCAGCACATAGTCCTCGCAATCGCCGACGCCCTTGTCGGGATAAGCCCAGACCTCGTCCTTGCCGTAGATGTCCATGTCGCTCATCGGCTTGACGGCGGCGTTGACCCTGGCGGTGACATTGAGAAGCTTGCGCATCAGCGCGTCGGTCATCGGAGCCGGCGCCAGATTGGCCGGGCGGATCGAGCACTCGCCCGGATGCAGCTTGCAGAAATCATAGTGGCCGATCGGCTGCGAGGTGAGCCCCCCGGTCGCCATCGCTCCACCCGCCAAGGCCGGTGCCACCCAGCCCGCCGTCATTGCCAGCCCGGCCGCCACATACACGCGCAGCCGTCGCGCCATCGATGAGGAAATCATTGTCCCCGCTCACCCTTTGTTATTAACGAAAGGTTAAGGGGGATTTACAGTCCGTGTCAATTACGACGACGGTCGGATTGTCGGCATGGTTACCCGAGGGGCTGGACAGCGGCACTTGTGCAACAGAATCAGCCAGCCGGCCGGCTTTTACCGGTCAATCGCACGGTTTGTCGCCGTTAAGCTTGGTTTTATGCAGGTCATCGTCCCAAAACCCGCAATTGTGGACGACGTGCATTATCTCTTGGCGGCGCGGACCAGCTTCGGCTTCACCGCGACACGCTCCTGGCGGCCATAGCTGGTGATGAAGTCGACGATGCGCGGGACGATTTCGGAGCGGAAGCGAGAACCGTTGAACACGCCGTAATGACCGACCGCCGGCTGCATGTAGTGGGCGTGCCGCTCAGCCGGGATATTGGGGCAAAGATCATGCGCCGCCTTGGTCTGGCCAAGGCCTGATATGTCGTCGTTCTCGCCTTCGACCGTGAACAGCGCGACGTTGCGGATCGCCGACGGATCGATCCTGGTGCCGCGATGCGTCATCTCGCCCTTTGGCAAGGCCTGCCGCACGAACACGGTGTCGACGGTCTGCAGGTAGAATTCGGCCGTCAGGTCCATGACCGCCAGATACTCGTCGTAGAAATCGCGGTGCTTCTCGGCATTGTCGCCATCATGCTTCACCAGATGCATGAAGAAGTCCTTGTGGGCGATGATGTGGCGATCGAGGTTCATGCTCATGAAGCCGGACAGCTGCAGGAAGCCTGGATAGACCTCGCGGCCGAAGCCTGGCACCGGCCACGGCGCATGCATCACGACATTGTCGCGGAACCAGTCGATGCCTTTTTCCTGCGCCAGCAGATTGACCGCGGTCGGGTTGCTGCGCGTGTCGATAGGCCCGCCCATCAAGGTCATCGTCGAGGGCACGAACGGGTCGCCCTTGGATTCCATCAGCGCCACGGCGGCCAGCACCGGCACGGAAGGCTGGCACACCGCCATCACATGCGTGTCCGGCCCCAGCGTGTGCAGCATGTCGATGACATAGTCGATGTAGTCGTCGAGATCGAATTGGCCGTCGGCAAGCGGCACCATGCGGGCATCGACCCAGTCGGTGATGTGCACGTCGGCATAGGGCAGCATCGCTTCCACCGTGCCGCGCAGCAGCGTCGCATAATGGCCAGACATCGGCGCCACGATCAGAAGCTTCGGATCGGGCTTGCGCCCGGCGGGGACAGCGCGCTCGAAGCGCACGAGATTGCAGAACGGCTTCGACCAGACGGTCTTCTCGGCGACCTCGACGCTCTTCCAGTCGACTACGGTCTTGCTCAGGCCGAAGGCCGGCTTGCCGTAGCGGCGCGTGGTGCGCTCGAACAGTTCGGCCGTCGCCGCGATCGAACGGCCCCATTGCGTGTGGGAAAACGGATTGAGCGGATTGGAGTAGAACATCCGCACCGCGTCGGCATAGAGGCGCGCCGGCTGCAGGGCGGCGTGGTTCATCTCATAGAGCTGGTAGAACATCGAGAAACCCCGCTGCTGCCTGCGACCGAAGGGACGACGAGCAGCGCCGAGCCTAAATGTCTCGCGGGGAAGTTAACAACTAATTGCTGCGATGCAATACGTCACGCTGCGTGACCAATGCTTCTTTGGTTCAAGACCATGGAAATCGGGGCCGAACGGCGCCAGCCGGCTCAGTGTGCGGCTGCGAAATGTGTAGGTAGTGTGTCCGGCCCTTGCCGGACACAGGAAGCTCTAGACGCGCGCCATGCACACGGAAGTGTGGCCGGAGCCGATGAAGCCGAGCTGGCCGGCCGCGCCCTTCGACAGATCGAGCACGCGTCCCTTGATGAACGGACCGCGATCGTTGATGCGCACGACGACGCTGCGGCCGTTGTTCTTGTTGGTCACCCTGAGCTTGGTGCCGAAAGGCAAGGTGCGATGCGCGGCGGTCATCGCCGACGGGTTCATGCGCTCGCCCGAGGCGGTTCTGGAGTGCAGGGCGTACCACGAGGCGCGGCCGCACTGGGCGGCGGCGGTCGCCGAAGAAGCACCGACCATCAGGCCAGCAGCGATCGTTACCGCGACAATCGCGGTCTGTTTTGGGTTCTTCATATTTGGGGGATGGCTCCGTTTTTGACAGACCCCAGCCGTTAGGTGCCAAATAAGGCGGGAAATGCGGCAGTGATCTGGCGGTTCCGTGGCAATGGCACACGTTTGGAGTCGCTGGGTAACAGTCTGTCAGGGATTTTCCGGCACGCGATGATCAATCAACGATGATCTTTGTGTTGCTATCGGGCATCCGTTTGACAAGATCGAACATTAATATCCAAGTAGAGCTCGGCGCGGCCGGGCCACTTCCTTTGGCTCTTTTATCGCGGTCCCGATGCTGCAACCAATCGACTTCAAAAGGGAGATCCGGCAATGAGGCTGACCAAAAATCTGCTGGCGTTGATTGTGCTTGCCGTCGGCGCGCTATAGTCGCTGCAAGGCATCGGCGTTGTCGGCGGCAGCTTCATGACCGGCCAGTCGCAATGGCTCTATATCGGCGTCGTCACCATGCTGGTCGGGCTGATCGGGTTGGTGTGGGCGAACCGGTCAAGCGGGTGAGCTTGATGAAAGGTCGACCCCCACTCCGGCCCTTCGGGCCACCTCTCCCCCGATCGACGGGGGAGAGGAAAAGCGCGAGCTCGCCGACCTTGGCTCCTTCCTCTCCCTCCGGGGAAGAGGTGACGCTGCGAAGCAGCGACGGAGTGGGGGAAGGCGGTCCTCGAGGGCCCTGCCCCCCGGCCCTACCCGAACAGCCGATCCAGAATCTTGCCCTCCAGCCGGGCCAACTCCACCGAACCGCGACGGCGCGGCCGTTCCACGGGCACATCCAGATCGAGCGCGATCCGGCCTTCGCTGATCACCACGACCCGGTCGGCGAGCGCGACCGCTTCGGCGACATCATGCGTGACCAGCACGGCCGTGAACTTCTGCGCGATCCAGATGCGTTCCAGAAGCTGCTGCATCTCGATGCGGGTCAGGGCGTCGAGTGCGCCGAGCGGCTCGTCGAGAGCCAGGATCTGCGGGTGGCCGACCAGCGCGCGGGCCAGCGCCACGCGCTGCTTCTGACCTCCGGACAGCACCGAAGGCCATTCGTCGGCCCGGTCGGCAAGCCCGACCTCGCCGAGGATGTCGAGCGCGCGGTGCCTCGCTTCGCTACCGGTGGCGATGCCGGTCAGCCCGACCTCGACGTTTTCCACCACGCTGGCCCAGGGCAGGAGCCGTGGCTCCTGGAACATGAAGCGCGTGCGGCTGTGTCCTTCCTCTTCGACGCCGAAGGACAGCGATCCCGATGTCGGCCGGTCGAGCCCGGCCAGAAGCCGCAACAGCGTGCTCTTGCCGCAGCCGCTCTTGCCGATGACGGCAAGGAACTGCCCGGCCGGTACGTCCAGGTCGATGCCGTCGAGCACGGTCTTGTCGCCGAAGCGCTTGCCGGCATGCCTGAAGGCAAAGGCCCGCTGTCCTTCGACGGAGCCGATCGGCCGCACCGGCGTGGCGACGAAGGAACGGGCTGCGGTCAGGCTGGCGGCGGTCATGGGCAATCTCTCATCCGTTCTGGAAGGCCGGATGCCAGCCGAGCGACAGCCGCTCAAGCAGGCGGGCGAGGCTGTCGGCGAGCTTGCCGAGCAGCGCGTAGATCAGGATCGACAGCACGACGACGTCGATCAGCAGGAATTCGCGCGCCTGCATGGCCATGTAGCCGAGGCCCGAACTGGCCGAGATGGTTTCGGCGACGATCAGCGTCAGCCACATGATGCCCAGGGCATAGCGCAGGCCGACGAAGATCGCCGGCAGCGCGCCGGGCAGGATGACGCGGAAGAACAGGGCGCGCCGGTCCATGCCGTAGACGCGGCCCATCTCGACCAGCTGTGGGTCGACGCTCTGGATGCCGAGCAGCGTGTTGACGTAGATCGGAAAGAACACGCCGAGCGCCACCAGGAACAGCTTGGCTTCCTCGTCGATGCCGAACCACAGGATGACCAGCGGGATCAGCGCCAGATGCGGAATGTTGCGGATCATCTGCAGCGTCGTGTCGGTCAGGCCGCGGCTGAGCGTCGACAGCCCGTTGGCAAGGCCAAGCGCAAAACCGATCGAGCCACCGATGGCAAAGCCGGCAAGGGCGCGCGCGGTCGAGACGCCGATGTTGCGGATCAGTTCGCCCGACAACGTCAGCCGCCAGAAGGCCTCGGCGACCGCGCTGGGCGCCGGCAGCACGTTGGCCGGCATGACGCCGGCGCGGCTGGCAATCTCCCAGCCGGCAATGATCAGCGCCGGCAGCAGCCAGCCGATGGCGTTGCTATGCAGGCGCGTGGAAAAGCTCATGACGAAGCCTGCAGGCGGTTGGCGCCATGGAAGCCGACCGAGAATTCGTTGGCGATGTTCTCATGCGCCCGCTGCCGCCTGGTGCCGAGCCCGAGCTTCGGAAACAGAAGCTCGGCGACGCGGTAGGCCTCCTCGAGATGCGGATAGCCCGAGCCGATGATGGTATCGATGCCGATCGCCTGGTATTCGCGGATGCGCCCGGCGATCTGTTCCGGCGTGCCGACCAGCGCCGTGCCGGCGCCGCCGCGCACCAGCCCGACGCCGGCCCACAGATTGGGCGACACCACCAGCCTGTCACGGCGGCCGCCATGCAGCTCCGCCATGCGGCGCTGGCCGACCGAATCCATCTGGTTGAGGAAGCGCGCCTGCGCGTTTTCGATCTGGGCGTCGGTGACATGGCTGATCAGCCGGTCGGCGGCGCGCCAGGCTTCGTCCTCGGTCTCGCGCACGATGAAATGCAGCCTGATGCCGAAGCGCAGTTTTCTGCCGCGCCGCGCCGCCTTTGCGCGCGCCGCGGCCAGCTTCTCGGCCACCTGTGCCGGCGGTTCGCCCCAGGTCAGATACATGTCGACGAGGTCCGCGGCGAGGTCCTGGCCGGCATCCGACGATCCGCCGAAATAGACCGGCGGCCGTTCCTGGTGCGGCAGAAGGTCGAGGCGGCCATTTTCGACGCGGTAATATTTGCCGTTGAAATTGACCCGCTCGCCGGACACCAGGCCGCGCCAGATGGTCAGGAATTCATGCGCCTGGGCATAGCGCTCGTCATGCGGCAGGAAGACGCCGTCGCCGGCGAGCTCGGTCGGGTTGCCGCCGACCACGACATTGAGCAGCAGGCGGCCATTGCTCAAGCGATCGAGGGCGGCGGTCTGGCGTGCGGCGAAAGTCGGCAGCGTCACGCCCGGCCGCAGCGCGACCAGGAACTTCAGTTTTTCGGTGAGTGTCGCGAGGCCCGTCGCGGTGATCCAGGAATCCTCGCAATTCTGGCCGGTCGGCAACAGCACGCCGGGAAAGCCGAGCCGGTCGACCGCCTGCGCGATCTCCTTGAAGTAGCCGAATTCGGGCGGCCGCTGCTGCTCCTCGGAACCGAGATAGGAGCCGTCGCCATGCGTCGGGATGAACCAGAAGAAATCGAGCGGTGCGGTGCTGGCAGGCGCGGTCATGTCTGGCACAGTCACGGGCGGATCTCCTGGAGATATGGGTGCGAACGCAAATGGCGCCGGGCGTTCTCATCCGGCGCCGTCAGGGGACAAGTCAGTTGCCGGGTGCCGTCCACACCGCGTCGGAGATGCGGACCGCGTTCGGGATCAGCCCGAGCTTGAAGAAGCGGTCTGCGGTCGCCTGCTGGCCGGCGATGATCTCGTCGGTGATCGGGAAGACGCCGAATTTGGTGCGGTTGGCGGCGATGATCTGCGCGTCGAGCGGCACGCCGGTCACCTCATGCAGCGCCGCGGCCACCTTGTCGCGGTTCTGGTCGGCCCATTTCGCCGCCTCGCCCAAGGCTGATATCGTTGTGTGACGGTTTCGGGATGCGCCTTGGCGAAGTCCTTGTTGGCGAGGAAATAGGTGTTGACCTTCAGCACCTCGCTGGAGCGGGCCAGCACACGCGGCTGGTAGCGAGTTTCGGCGATGGCGAAGAACGGATCCCAGACGGTCCAGGCATCGATCTGGTCGCTGGCAAAGGCTGCGGCCGCATCCGCCGGGCTGAGATAGACCGGCGTGATCTGGTCGAACGGGATGCCGGCCTTCTCCAGCGCGGCGACGAGCAGATTGTGCGCGCTGGTGCCCTTGCCGACACCGACGCGCTTGCCCTTGAGATCGGCGACCGACTGGATCGGCGACGCCGGCTTGACGAAGATCGCCTCGCCCTCGCCATTCGACGGCAGCGCTGCGGCATAGACGATGTTGGCACCGGCCGACTGGCCGAAGATCGGCGGCGCGTCGCCGGTCCAGCCGACATCGATGGCGCCGACATTGAGCGCCTCGACCAGCGGCGGACCGGCGGTGAACTCGACCCACTTGACCGTCACGCCCTTGTCTTCAAGTGCCTTCTCGATCACCTGCTGCTGCCTGGCGATCACCGGCAGGCCGGTCTTCTGATAGCCGATGCTGAACTGCTTCAGCTCCTGCGCCGTGGCGCCGGACGACACGGCAACCGTCGCCGCCAGCAGGCCGATGCCGAAAACACGTCTCGTTAGATTGAACATTGATCCCTCTCCTTCGCTGCGGATCGGCGCCGGAAATGGCCTCGCCGGTTGGAAGATGGATGAGGCTAGGTAATTCTATAAATTTAGTAGAGGAATGATTTTGCGAGTTAGAGGGGAGAATGGGAATTATCTTCTTTGGCTACCTGGAATTCGCCATCCTGGGGTCTGCGCTGCGTCGCTTCGCTCCTTGCTCCGCCCTGGGATGACGAAGACGCGGGGGCTAGTGCCAATCGCCAATCCCCTCACTGCGACCAGTACTGCCAGGCCCAGTAAAAACTCTCGTCGCGTGGCGGCAGGCGGTCGCGCTCGGCGTCCCAGCGGACCGGCGTTGGCGATTTCGGTTGCTGTTCAAGCGGCTGGCTTTCCCTGGTCCAGGCGAGAAGCCAATTGCCGGCTTGGGCGAACAGCACGGCGGTGGAATGGGTCATCGGCATTCTCTCCTGCTCTTCTGGTTCCCAATCATTCGCGTCCCGCCCACGGGACGAGCACGCGCTCGATCCTGCGGAGGGTGAATTCCAGCACGAAGGCAATGGCCGCGATCACCAATATGCCCATCACCACCACGTCGGTGACGAGGAACTGGGCGGCTGACTGGATCATGAAACCAAGCCCGCGCGTCGCCGCCACCAGTTCGGCGGCGACCAGCGTCGACCAGCCGGCGCCGAGCGCGATGCGCAGGCCGGTCAGGATCGCCGGCAGTGCGCTCGGCAGGATGACATGGCGGACCACTTGGCGCTGAGTAGCACCCAGTGAGCGCGCCGCATTGATGCGTTCCTGCGAAACGCCGCGAACGCCGGACGCGGTCGACAATGCCACCGGCGCCAGCATGGAAATAGTGATCACCAGGATCTTCGACGGTTCGCCGATGCCGAACCAGATGACGACCAGCGGCAGGTAGGCGAGCGGCGGGATCGGCCGCAGGAACTCAAGCAGCGGATCGAAGATGCCGCGCCCGATCGTGCTGATGCCGATGGCGAGCCCAACCGGCACGCCGACGAGGATGGCGGCGACCAGCGCGGCGAAAACCCGGCCCAGGCTGGCGATCGCATGCTGCAGCAGCGTCGCATCGACGAAGCCGTCGCGGGCGACGGTGATGAACTTGTTCCACACCGCAACCGGCGAGGGCAGGAACACTGGCGACACCAGTTGCAGGCGGGCCGACAGCGCCCACAGCGCCAGCACCACCAGGATGGTCATCACGCTGACCGCGCGCGCGGAAACGCCTTTGCGTTTCGGGCTGGACCGCGACCACGGCACCGACAGGCCGTCGGCCTCGTCGACCTTGTGTCCCGGCCGCTCGGTGTAGGAGGTAACGGTCATGCCGCCTCTCCTTCGAAGATCGCGTCGGTTAGTTCGCCGCGCGCCGCGGCGAAGGCCGGGTCGGCCTTGATGGTGCGGATGGCCTCGCCCGATGCGTAGCGCCTGGAGAAGCCGGGTTCGAAAGTTTGCACCACGCGGCCCGGGCCAGGCGCCAGCACGACGATGCGGGTGGCCAGCACCAGCGCCTCCTCGATGCCATGCGTCACCATCAGCACGCCGACATCGCTTGCCGTCCACAGATCGAGCAGCGTCGTCTGCATGCGCTCGCGCGTCAGCGCATCGAGCGCGCCGAGCGGTTCGTCGAGCAGCAGGAATTCGGGTTCGGCGGCGAGCGCCCGAGCCAGGCCGACACGCTGGCGCATACCGCCGGAAAGCTCCCAGATGCACTTGTCGCCGGCGTCGGCGAGCTTCACCAGCGCCAGCAGCTCATCGGCGCGCCGCGCCCGCTCGGCCGGAGCGACACCGCGCAGCCTGAGCGCGAAGGCAACGTTTTCGCGCGCCGTCAGCCATGGGAACAAAGCATCGTTCTGGAACACCACCGCCCGGTCCGAGCCAGGTGCTGTGATCGGCTTGCCGTTGATTGAAGCCGTACCGCGCGCCGGCGCGACAAGGCCGGCGGCGACGTTGAGCAGCGAGGTCTTGCCGCAGCCGGAACGGCCGACCAGCACGACGAAATCGCCCTTGGCGACATCGATCGACACCCGCTCGACCGCAGGCGCTGCCTGGCCGTCATAGTGGATCGAGACCTTGTCCAGTACGAGATGGGGGTCGAGCACGAGATGCGGCATGGATGCCTCGCGGTTCGTTGAAATCCGACTGCCCCGGCCCTCGTCAGCGGTTCCGGGGCAGTCAGCACGCGGCGTCAGGGAAAAAGATCCGCGCGCGTTCAGAGCAATTCCAGGAAAAGTGTGAAGCGGTTTTCCGTCCGGAATTGCGTTAAGCGAGTACTAGTTCGAGGCGAGCGCCTCGGTGACGTATTTCGACGATACGTATTTCGAATAGTCGGGAAGTACGGCGTCGATCTTGCCTTGCTCCTTGAGGAAGGCGGATGTCGCTTCGACCGCCTTGACCGTGCCGCCGCCGAGGAATTTGTCGGAGGCCTGCTCTTCGAGCGTCGGGAAGACATAGCCCTTGAGCAGTTGCGGCACTTCTTCCAGCTTGGCGCCGGTGAGTTTGGCGATCGCGGCCGCCTGCGGCGACGATACCGACCAGGCTTCGGGCTTGGCGAGGAACTCGGCATATGCCGCGCCCGTCACCTTGACGAAGTCGCGCACCGCTTCCGGGTTCTTTTCGGCGAAGTCGGTGCGCACGATCCAGGCATCGAAGGTCGGCGCGCCCCAGGCGGCGACCTGCGAGGAATCCACCACCACCTTGCCCGTCGTCTTGATCTGGCCGAGCGCCGGATCCCAGACATAAGCGGCGTCGATGTCGCCGCGCGAAAAGGCGGCGGCGATTTCCGGAGGCCGGAGGTTGAGGATCTCGACCGATTTCGGATCGACGCCCTCATGCTTCAGTACCGCGAGCAGGCTGTAATGCGTCGTCGAGACGAACGGCACGGCGACCTTCTTGCCGGCGAGATCGGCGATCTTGTCGATGCCGGCGCCGTTGCGTGCCACCAGCGCCTCGGATTCGCCGATCAGGCCGACGATGAAGATGGTCTGGATCGGCAACTCGCGGCTCGCCGCCGCCGCCAGCGGGCTCGAGCCGACATAGCCGATATCGACCGAACCGGAAGCGACCGCGGCGATGACATCGGCGCCGGAATCGAATTTGCGCCAATCAATGGTGGCCTTCGTCGCCTTCTCATAGGCGCCGTCGGCCTGCGGCACTTTCGAGGGTTCGACCACCGTCTGGTAGCCGATGGTGATCTTGAGGTCGTTGGCCAGGGCTGGGCCGAGGAAGGCCGCACCGGCAAGTGCCGCCGACGAGAGCAGAAGAATGCGTCGCGAAATGGTGGACATGAAGGGCTCCTGAAAAGAGAAAAACCGGAATGCTTCATAATAGTCATCTAATTCTATGGTTCTTGTAGAGTTAAATCCTTCCAACCAAGGCGGGCTTGTTAGAAAAAAGCTGTCGATGGTGAGGTGGTGAGGCGGATAGGGTGGTTGCGGTGGGGCAGAGTGTCGCCACAGGGCAGGCCTTTCGACGCCGGCGGGCCAGCGCCCCCCTCTGTCCCACCGACCTTTAACCTCCTGAACTGCGGTGATGGCTCCGCCTACGCCCACCGCGAACTAGAATTCCCGCTTCCGGCCTCTTCCAGGCAAATTCATGCCTCAAACAACCGCCGATTTGACAACCCATTCCGCGTGTTCGAGGGTAAGTATAGTAATCTTATCGACATTGAGACTGGAGGCGACGATGAGCAGTCACCATATCGCGATGATCGCGCCCCCAAACTCGTGCGCTTTTGTGTCCCTGTGGGCACAAAGGCTAGTCAAAATGGCCCGCGCGGCTTGAAAACGAAGCAAAATCAGCAGTTCTCGGCTTGTACATCATGTCACTAGAATTTATGTGTCATGCGGGCTTGGACGCGGCGGCAACGCACGCCAGGCGTTTTGCAACCGATGGTTCCATGCCGTCGCATGCCAGAGAAAATTTGATCTCATGCTCACCAAAAAAGGTAAGTACGGCCTCAAGGCGCTTGTCCACCTCGCGCGATTGCCGGCCGGGCAGCTCGCCTTCGTCAACGACGTCGCCACCGGCAACAACATCCCGAAGAAATTTCTCGACGCCATCCTGGGCGAGTTGCGCAATGCCGGCTTCGTCCAGAGCCGCAAGGGCAAGGATGGCGGCTATCGCCTGGCGCGCCCCGCCGACGAGATCAAGGTCGGCCATGTCGTGCGCGTCCTCGACGGTCCGCTGGCGCCGATCCCTTGCGCCAGCCGCACCCAGTACCAGCGCTGTGAAGATTGCAACGAGGCGACATGCCAAGTCCGACATCTGATGCTCGAGGTCCGGCAGGCGATCGCCGAGGTGCTCGATCAGCGCAGCCTCGCCGAAATGCGCGATATCTCTCTCGACGACCTGTCGGTCGGCATCGGCGATCTGCCGGTCGCGGTGAAGGTCCAGGCCTGACACTGGCGCTGCGCAGAGCGAAGGCATGCCTATGACCGGGCGCGCCAACTCCATCATCATTGTCGGTGGCGGCGCCAGCGGCGTCGTGCTGGCCGCGCATCTCCTGAAGTCGCCCAATCCCGACCTGCGCGTCACGCTGATCGAAAGGCGCCCGCATTTCGGCCAGGGCATCGCCTATTCGACGCTGCTGTCGGCGCATGTACTGAATGTCAGCGCCGCCGGCATGAGCGCCTATGCCGACGATCCCGGCAATTTCTGGCGCTGGCTTCAGGAACGCGGCCTGGCAACGGCTGAGGAGGCGCCCTTCTATGCGCCACGCAGCATCTATGCCCGCTATCTCGGCGAGTTGCTGGTCGATCTGGAAGCGCGGGAAAAGCAGAGCGGTCGGCTTCGGCTGATCCGCGAGGAAAGCCTCTCGATCACGCCCACCGCCTCCGGCGTCGAAGTGGCGCTGGCCAACGGCACCAGCGTGGTTGCGCATCTCGCCGTGCTGGCCACCGGCCACGACGAGGAGCCGGCGCAAGGCCATGCCATCAGGATGGGATCGGAAGCCGACACAGCACTTCCGCCCGGCGCCGGCGTCATGGTGCTGGGCACCGGCCTCAGCATGGTCGATGCTTTCCTGGCGCTGGAGCAACGCGGCCATCGCGGCGACATCATAGCTGTGTCCAGGCGCGGCCTGCTGCCCTCGCCGCATCGCAAGGGCAATCCGATCAAGCTCGACGTCGCCGACATTCCGCTCGGCACGCAGCTCTCCTATTTCGTCGGCTGGTTCCGCGACCTGATCAAGGAAAACCAGAAGGCCGGCATCGACTGGCGTGACGTCGTCGACGGGCTGCGGCCGTTCAACCAGAAGATCTGGCAGAACTGGCCGGCTTCCGCCAAACGCCGCTTCGTCGAGCACACCAAGGCCTGGTGGGACATCCACCGCCATCGCATGGCGCCCGAGGTCTACGCCCGTGTCACCGAGGCCGTGCAATCCGGCCGCATCCGCCTGGTCGCCGGCCGCGTCGTCGACATTGCGCGCAACGGCGAATTCACCGTCCAGGTCCAGTCGCGTCACACGCAGCGTCTCGAGACCTTCGAGGTCGCCCGCATCTACGATTGCTCTGGCATCGTGAGGGACATCTCGACCTCGTCGAACAGCGTCGTGCGCTCGCTGGTCGACCGCGGCCTGGCAAGGCCGGATCCGCTGCGCATCGGCCTCGACGTATCGACCAAATGCGAGATCATCGCCGGCGACGGAACCGTTTCGGCCAAGATCCTCGCCGTCGGCCCGCTGACGCGCGGCACCTTCTTCGAGATCGACGCCATCCCCGATATCCGCGTGCAGTGTGCAAGGCTGAGCAAGCAGCTGCTCGGCTAGGCTGTGTCGATATTCAGGTGATGCCGGCCTGCAAATGCGGCTTCCTGTGGCTTCCGGTGCTCACGTACCCAAAAGTACGCTCTGCTCCGGTTCTCGGAATCTGCCATTTTCGGCTCGGTCTGACCTGAATCTCAACACACCCTCCAAGCCCTTGAGGCACAAACCGGAATTTCATTCCGCATCTGGCCGGTTGATTGGCACGATCTATCTTCTTTCCGACTGCAAAGGGCTGGAAAAGAGGCTACGCTGCCGCCCTGCCCAGAGGCGGTCGCTTGGTCATGGAGCATCGATATGAGCGAGCATGAGATCGCCGCACTGGACAGTGCCCCCTCGGAAGCCGAATTGTCCCGCCTGCGTCCGCCCTACAAGTCGGTGCTCGACCTGATCGGCCAGACGCCGGTGGTCGAGCTGACCAAATTCGACACCGGCAAATGCCGGTTGTTCATCAAGCTCGAAAGCCAGAACCCCGGCGGCTCGATCAAGGACCGCATCGCGCTGTCGATGATCGCCGCGGCTGAAAAGCAGGGCAAGCTCAAGCGCGGCGGCACCATCGTCGAGGCGACGGCCGGCAACACCGGGCTTGGCCTTGCCCAGGTCGGCATCCCCAAGGGCTATCGCATCGTGCTGGTGGTGCCCGACAAGATGTCGCGCGAAAAGATCCAGCACCTGCGCGCGCTCGGCGCCGAAGTGCGCATGACGCGCTCCGATGTCGGCAAGGGCCATGCCGAATATTACCAGGACATGGCCGAGAAGATCGCGGCGGAAACGCCCGGCGCCTTCTATGCCAACCAGTTCGCCAACCCGGCCAATCCGCTGGCGCATGAATCCACCACCGGCCCGGAGATCTTTTCGCAGCTCGACGGTAACGTGGATGCCGTGGTGGTCGGCGTCGGCTCGGGCGGCACGCTGACCGGGCTTGGCCGCTACTTCGCAAAAGTGTCGCCGAAGACCGAAATGGTGCTGGCCGATCCGGTCGGCTCGGTGCTGGCGCCGCTGATCAAGACCGGCAAGATGGAAGAGGCCGGCAGCTGGACCGTGGAAGGCATCGGCGAGGATTTCGTGCCGCCCAATGCCGATCTGTCGCTGGTCAAGAAGGCCTATTCGATCCCCGACAAGCAGAGCATGCTGGCGGTGCGCGACCTCTTGTCCAAGGAAGGTATCCTTGCCGGCTCATCGTCGGGCACGCTGCTGTCGGCGGCGCTGCGCTATTGCCGCGAGCAGACGGTGCCCAAACGCGTCGTCACCTTAGTCTGCGACAGCGGCAACAAGTACCTGTCGAAGGTGTTCGACGATTTCTGGCTGGCCGAGCAGGGGCTGGCCGAGCACGAGCAGCATGGCGATCTGCGTGACCTGGTGATGCGCTCGCACCGCACCGGCGACACCGTCTATGTCGGCCCGGACGAAAGCCTGCTCAATGCCTATGGCCGCATGCGCCGCTCCGATGTCTCGCAGCTGCCGGTGCTCGACAATGGCAAGCTCGTCGGCATCGTTGACGAAAGCGACATACTGGCCAAGGTCGACGGCCCTTATGACGGCCGCTGGGAGCGCTTCAACGGCCCGGTGCGCACGGCCATGACCTCCAACCTGCACACGCTGCAGGCCAGCCAGACGCTGGACGCGCTGCTGCCGGTGTTCGACCGCAACGAGGTCGCCATCATCTTCGACGGCGACGAATTCGTCGGCCTGATTACCCGCATCGATCTGATCAACCATCTGAGGCGCGCACGATGACCAGCAATACTCCGCCAGCCGGGAAAAACCGTCTGGCTTTCTCGACGCGCACCATCCATGGCGGCCAGAGCCACGACCCGCTGACCGGCGCGGTGATGGTGCCGATCTACGCCACCTCGACCTATGGCCAGCAATCGCCCGGCGTGCACAAGGGCTTTGAATATGCCCGCAGCCAGAACCCGACGCGCTTTGCCTTCGAGCGCGCCGTGGCCGACCTCGAAAGCGGCTCGGCCGCCTTCGCCTTCGCGTCAGGGCTGGCGGCGATCGCCACCGTGCTGGAGCTGCTCGATTCCGGTGCGCATATCGTCGCCACCGACGACATCTATGGCGGTTCCTTCCGGCTGATGGAGCGGGTGCGCAAGCGCTCGGCCGATCTGCGGGTCTCGTTCGTCGACTTCACCGACCTCGCCGCCGTGGAGGCCGCGATCCGGCCCGAGACGAAAATGCTGTGGGTCGAAACCCCCACCAACCCGCTGCTGCGCATCGTGGACCTCGAAGGCGTCGCCGCACTTGCCAGGCGCAAGGGGATTCTCACGGTCGCCGACAACACCTTCTGCAGCCCCTATATCCAGCGGCCGCTGGAGCTCGGCATCGACATCGTCGTGCATTCGACGACGAAATATCTCAACGGCCATTCCGATATGGTCGGCGGCGTCGCCGTGGTCGGCGACAACAAGGATCTGGCCGCCCAGCTGAAATTCCTGCAGAACGCCATCGGCGCCATTTCGGGCCCGTTCGACAGTTTTCTGGCGCTGCGCGGGCTGAAAACGCTGGCGCTGCGCATGGAGCGCCATTCCGCCAACGGGCTCAAGATCGCGCAATGGCTGGAAGCGCGCCGCGACGTCCGCCGCGTCATCTATCCCGGCCTCGCCAGCCACCCGCAGCACGCCGTCGCCGTCCAGCAGATGCATGCCTTCGGCGGCATGATCACAGCCGTGCTCGACCGCGACCTAGCCGGCACCAAAAAGTTCCTCGAACGCACGCAATTGTTCACGCTCGCCGAAAGCCTCGGCGGTGTGGAGAGCCTGATCGAGCACCCGGCGCTGATGACGCATGGCTCCATACCGGCGGAGAAACGGGCCGAGATCGGCATATCGGATTCGCTGGTAAGGTTGTCGGCGGGGATCGAGGATGGCGATGATCTGATTGCGGATCTGGAGCAGGCGCTGGCGGGCTAGAAGCTCAATCACTTGCAACTTCAGCGTTGCCCCTCATCGCCCTGCCTTGGCTCCTTTCCCTCCGGAGGGGAGAGAGGTGGCTCGGCGAAGCCGAGACGGAGTGGGGGAAGGCGTTCGCAGACGCGCAGTCGCCGCAAGACAGGCACAATCTGACGAGCAAGAGACCTCAGGCGCGCGGCGAGGGTCGACCCCCACTCCGTCGAGCTTCGCTCGACACCTCTCCCCCGATCGACGGGGGAGAGGAAGGGCAAAGCGCGGCGCCGACGTCTCATGATGATGGACCGGCCAATTGACCCCGAACCCCATCTGCCCGAAATGTAGCGCCCCATGGCCACGCGCGAACCACCCAAGCCCACTGAACCCCTCACTTTCGCCGTGCTGGTGTTCCCAGGTTTTCCGATGATGGCGTTCAGCTCGGTCATCGAGCCGCTGCGCGCCGCCAATGTCCTGGCGAAAAGAGAATGCTATCGCTGGATCATCGTCGGCGGCACGAAGGGTGCGGTCGAGGCGTCGAACGGCGTCGTCATCCAGCCGGGCTTTTACGCCGAGGATGCCCCGAAGGTCGACCGCATCGTCGTCTGCTCGGGCGGCGATGCCGATCACCTCGTCGCCGAGGACGCTGCACACTGGATCCGCAAGAGCCTGCGCAATGGCGCCCATATCGGGGCGGTGGCGGATGCCGCGTTCTTCCTGGCGCGCGCCGGCCTGCTCGACGGCCATGCCTGCACCTTGCACTGGACCAGCCAGGCCGCCTTCACCGAAGCCTTCCCCAACATCGAGCTCAGGCGCGACCTCTATGTCATCGACCGCAAGCGCTTCACCTCGGCCGGCGGTGTCGGCAGCCTCGACATGATGCTGGAGATCATCACCCGCGATTACGGAGCCGAGCTTGCCGCCGGCGTCGCCGAATGGTTCGTGCACAGCCAGCTGCGCTCCAGCATCGACCGCAAGATGATGCCGCTGCGCCTGCGCACTGGGGTCCAGAACGAGCTGGTGCTGTCGGCCATCGCCATCATGGAGGACGCGGTCGAGGAACGGCTCGGCATGGCCGAGCTGACCGCGAAGCTCGGCGTGTCCTCAGACAAGCTCGAGCGCTCCTTCCGCTCCGAACTCGCCATCTCGCCCAATGGCTATTACCGGCGCCTGAGGCTCAAACGCGCCGCCGATCTTTTGGCGCATTCGACGCTCGCCGTGCGCGACGTAGCGCTGGCGTGTGGGTTTGCGTCGATGTCGAGTTTTGCCCGGGCGTTTCGCGAGGAGCATGGCCATCCGCCGAAACTGGCGCGGCGGCATTAGGCTTGGCGCTCGCTGACGCTGTGAGAGGTTAGCGCATCTCTTGTTAGGCCAGCGGCATCCCGCACAACACATGCGGTTTTCCGCACAATCCATCCGCCTCGCCTGCGCCATGCTGCGACCTCGCAACCCAGCCAAGGCCGAGCCCATGAGCATCGTCGTTTTCGACCCCGACAGCACCGAGGACGTGGACTTCAAGGACCGCATGCGCCACCCCGCGGCGGCCGATCCGGCCGGCGGCATGTGGCTGTCGGACACCGAGCCGTCCTTCATCGATGCCGATGCCCTGCGCAAGGGCCGGCTGGCCAAGCTGCGCGGCTGGATGCGCGAGGCCGGCTATGGCGGCGTGGTGCTGTTCGATCCGTACAACCAGCGCTACGCCACCGGCTCGCGCAACATGTTCGGCTATTTCCTGCGCAACTCGACCCGCTATTTCTTTATCCCGACCGACGGGCCGATCGTGCTGTTCGAATATCCGCAGAGCTATCATGTCTCCATGGTGCTCGACACGATCGACGAGGCGCGGCCTTCCAAGCTGGTCTGGTCGTCGGTCTCGGGCCGCGATGACGAGACCGCAGGTCCGTTCGCCGACGAGATCGCCGAGCTTTTGAAAAAGCATGGCGGCGGCTCGATGAAGCTCGGCCTCGACCGCTGCAGCCATCTGCAGGCGCTGGCGCTGGAAAAGCGCGGCTGTGAGGTCAGGGATTGCCAGGGCGAAATCCTGGCGGTGCGCGCGGTGAAGACGCCGGAGGAAGTGAAATGCCTGCAGGTGTCGATGGCCGGCGCCGAGGCTGCCGTCTATGCGGTGCGTGAGGCGATCAAGCCTGGCGTTTCCGAAAACGACCTGTTCGCCATCATGTATGGCGAGGTCATCCGCCAGGGCGGCGAGTTCATCGAGACGCGGCTGCTGACATCAGGCCAGCGCACCAACCCGTGGTTCAACGAGGCCAGCGGCCGCAAGATCCGCCCCGGCGAACTCTTGGCGCTCGATACCGACACCATCGGCTGCTACGGCTATTATTCGGATTTCTCGCGCACCTTCCGCTGCGGGCCGGGCAAGCCGACGCCCTACCAGAAGTCGCTCTACCGCATGGCGCACGATCAGGTTCAGCACAACATCGGGGTCGTCAAGCCCGGCATGGCCTTCCGCGAGATCGCCGAGCAGGCGTGGAAGATCCCCGACCGTTTCGTCGACCAGCGCTACACCTCGGTCATGCACGGCGTCGGCATGCATGGCGAAACGCCGTTCATCGCGCATGCCATGGATTACGAGACCTATGGCCGCGACGGCCATATCGTGCCAGGCATGGTGGTGAGCGTCGAAAGCTATATCGGCGAAAAGGGCGGCCGCGAGGGCGTCAAGCTGGAGGACGAGATCCTGATCACCGAGACGGGCACGGAGCTTCTGTCGCGCTTTCCTTATGAGGACGAGTTTCTGGAGACGCAGGTTTGATACGGGCAACCAATGAGCGCCTCGTTGCCTGGCGCCCCCCTCTGTCCCGCCGGCATACGGAAGGGTCTTTGACTGCCTCGCCCATGCATCACACAGGCGCCGCATGAAAACGCCCATCTCCATCAAGCGCGGCACCGTGGCCGCGATCTTCATCGACCTGCAGGAAGAGCACCGGCAGGACCCGCGTTATCTGGTTGAAGGCTTCAGCAGCATCCTCGCCAACGTCCTGCGCCTGCAGGCGGCGGCGCGGCAGAACCATGTGCCGCTCTACCACTGGGCCTACATCGTCGATCTCGACAGCCAGGACCGCCCGTTTCATCCGCTCGGCGAGGACGGCAAGTCGGCCTTTTCCGACAAGAGCGATCCGCTGACCGAAATCTGCCATGAGGTGGCGCCGGCCAAGGGCGAGGCGCTGCTGATCAAGGCCGAGGCCAGTGCCTTCCGCACCGGGCCGGCCGCGCGCGACATCAAGTCTTCAGGCATCGAATGGCTGGTTGTCGCAGGCGTCTGGACCGAGGCCTGCATCGACGCCTCCGTCAAGGATGCGGTGGCCAAAGGCTTTCGCGTGCTGCTGGTCAAGGATGCCTGCGGCAGCGGCAGTGCGGCCATGCATCAGACCGGCATTCTCAACCTCGCCAACCGCCTCTATGGCGGCGCGGTCACCGACACCGACGGCGCCTGCCGGCTGCTGGCCGGCGAAAGCGTCACCGCCTGGCAGGTCGAAGGCTCGGTGCCGCTGCGCTTCAGCTTCGACAACGCGACCGCGCTCTACGCCGCTCTATGACGCGCGGCCCCTACGAAACACGGCTCGACCCGGCGCTATGGGCCTATATCGACGCCGTCAACGCCTGGTATCCGCCCGAAATCATCGGCCTGCCGATCGACAAGCAGCGCGCCGTCTATGACAGGATGAGCCGGGCTTTCCACCAGGGCCGCCCGCCTGGCGTCAAGGCCAGCGACGGGCTGATCGCCGCCGCCGGCCGCGACATCCCGGTCCGGCGCTACCGGCTCGAGGGCAACGCCGCCAAGGCGATGGTGGTCTACTACCACGGCGGCGGCTTCATCCTCGGCGGGTTGGAAAGGCATGACGACATCTGCGCCGAGCTCTGCGCCGGCACAGGTTTCGACGTGCTGTCGGTCGATTACCGGCTGGCGCCGGAGCATCTGCACCCCGCCGCCTTCGACGATGCGGTGGCCGCCTTCGAATGGGCAGCGGCGAGATCAGGCCTGCCGCTGGTGCTGTGCGGCGAAAGCGCCGGCGGCAATCTGGCCGCGGCGGTGGCGCAGGCGACGCGCCGGCACGCCAGCGCTGCCATTGGCCAGGTGCTGATCTACCCCGAGCTCGGCGGCGACGAGCGCGCCGGCTCCTACATCGAACACGCCGACGCGCCGCTGCTGTCGGTGGCCAACGTCGCCTTCTACCGCGACGTCCGCTTGGCCAGGCGCCAATCGCTGGACGATCCGACTTTTGCGCCGCTGCGCGACAAGGATTTCACCGGCCTGCCGCCGACGGTGATCGTCACCGCCGAATGCGACCCGCTGTCGTCGGATGGCGAGACCTACCGCGACCGCATTGTGGCCGCCGGCGGCAAGGCGTGGTGGCACGAAGAGCCGAGGCTGGTGCACAGCTTCCTGCGTGCAAGGACGACGGTGCCGGCGGCGGCGGAAGCGTTTGCGCGGATCGTGGCTGGGGTTGCAGCGCTGGGCAGGGGTGAGTGGCCGTATTGAGCAGTTGCCGACGGTAAAGCGCCAATCTCCCCCCTTGAGGGGGAGATGCCCGGCAGGGCAGAGGGGGGCGCTGTCCCGCCGACCTACCTTTCTGATTAAAGTTCAGACTGACGTGTCTTGGTAACGAAGTGCACCGAAGGTTTGCGATCCTTGGCGCCCCCCTCTGTCCTGCCGGACATCTCCCCCTCAAGGGGGGAGATTAACCCTGCGGAGCGCCGCACAATCACTGCGGAAAACCGAACACTCCCCAGCGTCACCCGGCTCTATCATCGCCTCAGGCAAATGGCGTCCCGGCGGTCGTGTCCGCCCCCGCGTCCGTCGATCGGCCGGGGCGCCCAACAACAGGGGAACGACGATGAAATTCATGCTGACCGACCGCAAACTCCACCCGCAAGCCAAACCCGTGGCCGACGATTTCAAGGCCGGCGGCATCAACCGCCGCGAATATCTGGCGCTGATGGCCGGGCTCGGCGTCAGCGCCGCCGGGGCGCTGGCGCTGGGCGGACTTGGCGCCATCCCTGCTCGCGCGGCGGAACCCAAGAAGGGCGGCGTCCTGCGCGTCGCCATGAACGTCAAGGGTTTCAAGGACCCGCGCACCTTCGACGGCGTGGAGATGTCGAATGTCGCCCGCCACTGCAACGAATATCTGGTGCGCTGGAACACCGACTTCTCCTTCGAGCCCTGGCTGCTCGAAAGCTGGGAGGCGAGCGACGACGCCAGGACGCTGACCCTGCATGTGCGCAAGGGCATCTCGTGGTCGAACGGCGATGCCTTCAACGCCGACGATGTCATCCACAACCTCACCCGCTGGTGCGACGCTTCCGTGCCCGGCAATTCGGTCGCCGCGCGCATGGGCGCGCTGGTCAATGCCGACACCAAGAAGGTCGTCGATGGCGGCATCGAAAAGGTCGACGACTTCGCCATCAAGCTGAACCTGCCGAAGCCCGACATCTCGCTGATCGCCGGCATGGCCGACTATCCGGCACTGATCATGCACCGCTCCTATGAGGGCGACGGCGATCCCCTGAAGGCGCTCGCCATCACCACCGGTCCCTGCGAGCTGGTAAGCTGGGATGCCGAGACGGGTGCCGAGGTGAAGCGCAAGGACAAGTCCTGGTGGAAGGGCGAATTCTACTTGGACGGCATCAAATGGGTCGACTACGGCTCCGACCCCAACGCCATGCTGTCGGCGTTCGAATCCGGCGAGATCGACACCGACCACGAGACCGCCTCCGATGCCGTCTCGCAGACCGAGACGATGGGGCTGATGAATTCCGAGATCGCCACCGGCTCGACCATCGTCGCCCGCTTCAATGTCGCCAACGCGCCCTATGACGACGTCAAGGTGCGCCGCGCCGCCCAGCTCGCCGTCGACAATGCCGCCGTGCTGGCGCTCGGTCTCGGCGGCCGCGGCAAGCCCGCCGAAAATCACCATGTCGGCCCCATGCACCCCGAATATGCCGATATCGGCCCGGCGAAGCGTGACGTCGAGCAGTCGAAGAAGCTGTTGGCCGAGGCCGGCAAATCAGACCACGAGTTCGAGCTCATCTCCGTCGATGTCGAATGGCAAAAGAGCACCGGCGACGCCATCGGCGCGCAGATGCGCGAGGCCGGCCTGAAGATCAAGCGCACCGTGCTGCCGGCCGCCACCTTCTGGAACGACTGGAGCAAATACCCCTTCTCCTGCACCGAATGGCTCGGCCGCCCGCTCGGCGTCCAGGTGCTGGCGCTGGCGTATAAATCCGGCGCCGCCTGGAACGAAAGCGCCTATGCCAATCCCGAGTTCGACACGCTGCTCGACAAGGCACTGGCGACACCCGACGCCAAGGCGCGCAAGGAGATCATGGGCAAGATCGAGCAGAATTTGCGCGACTCAGGCATCATCATCCAACCCTACTGGCGCTCGGTCTACCGGACCTATCGCAAAGGCGTCGAAGGCTGCGAACAGCACCAGGCGCTGGAGCAGCACTTTGAGAAGGTGTGGATTGAGAGTTGAGAGGCGGTCCGCGCTAGCGGACGTAAAGCCAATTGCTTGGCTTTACGAGCCTCGAACGCTCTGAGCCTGCGAAGGGCCGGGCGACGGTGATGCGCCGGCATTTCTAACCTTCTCCCCTTGTGGGAGAAGGTGGATTGCCGCGCAGCGGCAAGACGGATGAGGGGTGTTCCAGCTTGGCGATACGCCAACAGTAAACGCCCTGAACCAGAGCAGAACCTTCACCGCCTCACTCCGTCACGCACCCCTCATCCGTCTCGGCGCTGCGCACCGATCCACCTTCCCCCACAAGGGGGGGAAGGCAAGAAGCGTCGGCGCCCCTTCAAGTGCAGGGCTAGCCGGTGGATCGCTGCGATCATCTGCGGGTTGAAAATGGCCGGCGCGAATGCCGGTGAGGCAGTTGCCTGAGCCCGCGCCGGCCACTGGCGAACCTGGGTCCGCCGCCCGGATTTTTTACCGCCCCGCCGATGCCCGATCAACCAGGCCGGACGCTTGGTACGGAAGCGGACAAAGCCTCACCGGGCCGGCTCCAGCAGCGTCCAGATCCAGCCGACAAAGGTCAGCACCAGGAACGGATAACCGGCGGCAGGCAGCGGCGCCGAGGTCGGCAGCAGGGGCGCACCCCAGATGATCATGCAGACCGACACGATAAACAGCCCGGCGGCCACCAGCGCGGTGAGCCGCGTCCAGAGCGCAAAGGTTTTCGGTGCGCTGACCATGACCAGTGCCGCCGCCCAAAGCGAGATGCCGCCGACATAGGAGGGCACGCTGGCCTCCAGCCCCGCCGCATTGCCCGCCATCAGCAGGGTCTCTCCGGCCAGGAAGGTCAGGAAGCCCGCGGCTATGCAGTCATTGCCGCTGGTATTTCACGACAGTGCGGCGGCGACCATGAGCGCTGTGCGGTCGATCGTCCAGAGGGTTTCACGAAGTGGGGCGCTGCCCACGAAGGTACCTGCCAGGCCGAAGGCGCCGCCGATGGCGAGGCCGAGAAAGGCGATGGTGTCTGAAAGCGTGCGCATGTGATGTCTCCCCAAGGCCGAGGAGAGGATACTCCAAGGTGTGGCGTTCTCAAAAGGTAAGCCTGCGCGCGATGAACGAGCTTGCTGAAGGTGCTGTTGCGGATTTCGACAGGGGCGGACATGGTGGGGAGTGGAGCGGAAAGCGGTGTCGAGAGGAGGCTAGAACGCGGACGGATACCGCCAACTCAGGCCGAGAAATCCGATCGACACAGTCCCAACGCCTACCAATTTCTTCGATCTACAATCATATCCCTTCTTTCGGAGGCCAATACAGCCAATGCGGCAATGCTCTCGTTCAACTCTTTGTGGCTGTCTCGCAACGAGTATGCCAAAATATTTATTCCTCGAGTATCTCGAATGAAGGTGGATACCTCATGAGGGACCGGCTTAGGCATCGTTTGGTAGTGCGGGCTTTCGTTCAAAGCATGCCTATAATCTTCGAACAGCAATCGCACATCAGGATCACTCAAACCACATCCGATTAGAAGGCACGTATGTGTGTGTAATAACGACTGAACAACTTCATAAAATTCGCGATGTTTGGTTCTAGCGTTCGCATAATCCTTGGCAGTGAAAATCATACGCGACGGAGCATCCATGCTTCCATGCATTTTTATTAGATAACGATCTGGCCCTGCAACAACTTGGCGAATGTCGCTGTCATCATATTTCTTTACTATAAATGTTCCCTCGGTCAAGCCTGTTGCGTACTTATCATATATACTATCAAAATTTAACGATATAGTAGTCCTGACATCGAGTTCAAAAATCGACTTGTGTAGCACGGACGGCTTATAATGAGGGGTCCAGAAATTTCTTCTTTAAAAGTGCTGTCCATTCCTCTCCAAGGGCGCTCTTAATGTACTGGCAAGCTTCCAAGTAGCTTTTCTCTTTAATCGCACGATTTATAAATACGGGCCTTGGGTTCAATTTCTCCAGACCCTCGACTAGGAATTCGCTCCAAGTAGGTGGACGAATCCCCGCATCAGTCGCTGCTCCTGCTGAAACGCCAGCTCCGAGAATCAGCACACACCGTCTCCGGGCTACCGCGTCTACGACCTGATCTGGCCAAGAGATCATGACAGAGCGCCCAAGTTCTCTACCATTCTTGAGGCGACACTCTCAAATATCGCCTCCGCGTCTTTGACCTTGTTGAAATGAGCACCCCTTACCCCATCCTTAGCCTTCAGCCCAAATATCGGCTTATGAGCAGACTGAGACATAGGAATTAAGCTATGGAGATTTGGGATCGTGCCAATACGATAGTTAACGCTGCTGAATGTTGGCTGCAGCTTTTTGACGAAATTTGTTTCGATATGTTTTGGTATTCTCCTCATAATCTTTTCATACGCGTCAACAGGTCGCTTAACTCCCTGTCTAGCCTTCTGTATGTATTGTTGTGCCACATACCCCAAGAATTTTATCCGAAACGCACCATGATCCGGAAGGTCGTCTTTAAGGCTAGGATCAACCTGCTCGACACCGTGGAGTAATTTGCGGCGCCACTCCGCGATAGAAACGGAAATATTTTCAATTGCTCGCAAACTGAATATATCAATCGACATTGGAGAAAGAAAAAAGTCGCACGCTAGAAGCACCGCCCGATTGATCGAACCTAGGGACGGCCCCATGTCGAATAAAACCAGATCGTAGTGCGAACATTTGCCCAGCAGTTCCGAAAACATAAAGGATGTCCTTAGGCCTCGTATGTCACCCGCTATAGAGTCCTGCCAATCCTTTGACAGCAAATCCTCTTTTAGTGCGAGCCGAGGGTCACCAGGGATAAGATCGATTCCATAGTCATCGACAGTAATTACTTCTATATCTTTCGCATAACCTTTTCCGATCGAGAGCGGATGTATGACGCTGTGAATCGTGAACGTATCAAAGCTATCGTACATCGTCTCAACGCGATCCTCGCTGAGCAAGAGTTGTGTTGCGTTACATTGCGGATCGGCGTCTATAAGTAAAACCTTCATATCTTCATAGTTAGAAAGATATGACGCGACGTTACAAATCAGCGTAGTTTTTCCCACGCCGCCCTTGTTGTTGAAAAAAGCGATCGATTTCATCGTTATGTCCCTAGATGCGGGTAACTGGTTTATTCTTGGGCGGGTATTAAGATGCGGCACTCAGGAGAACGAGACGGAATCTAAAAATCAGTTTGGACTGTTCGTCTCCCGAATTAAGTTGGCAAGGTTTCCCGTTGGCACATCACCAGAAGAATCCACCAAGATTTTATGTTAGACATAATAATTGTGAGTCGTGAAGTCGCAAGGATGAACTTCCCATGCCGACGTTCGGAATATCCGCCTTCTTGAGACTCATACACATGAACGTTCGGCCACAGCGAACCGAGCTACGCCGAAGATCCATGCCGAGAGAAGGCGGCTATGATTTTCATAGCAGCCTCCGTCGGCTCTGCCATCGCCTTATGGCTGGAGAGTCGCTTGAGAGTTTGTTGGCCGCGACTTTGGCAATTGCACAAGGGCCAGAGAGACAGTCCGCCCAACTTGGCCTGCGGCGGCTGGACGCTTGGAGAGCCCTGAACCCGGGCGCGATCTTGGAGTTTCCAGCGACCACCGTACGAAGCCTTGGCGAAACATTTTCAGTTACGTTTACACCGAATTTTGGCCTTCGAGTTGGAAGCCAAACTGTCGCGATACACGTTTGGAATACCGCAGCGCCGCGACTGGAACCGAGACTGGTCCGAGCGGTCCTGTCCGCGTTCCAGGCTGTCTATCAAACAGCGAACAACTCGCCCGATGACATCGCTGTGCTATGCCTGCAAACCATGCGTTTTATTCGTCTGGGCGACGCATCAGACGTTGCGGAATTAGGTCGGCTGATCTTCACCAATATCGATGGCATTTTTCGAGAGATTGCTGCGGATCTGGGAGAAACCCCGTCTGCGCCCGGCGATCACCCAGCGCCGCCGCCCGGAGAGTAACCTCCACCGCGCAGCGTCGGCGCCGCGCTGGCGGGGGGCCCGCTGCCTCCGGCAGCTCCCCCGCTTTCGAAGCCTGCCATCGATCCACCGGATCGATGACTTGGCGCGCTGCGCGCACCAACCGGCTTCTCAATCCCCCATCTTCAAGGCCTGGATAAACGCCTCCTGCGGAATATCCACCTTGCCGAACTGCCGCATCCGCTTCTTGCCTTCTTTCTGCTTGTCCAGCAGCTTGCGTTTGCGCGAGACGTCGCCGCCGTAGCATTTGGCGGTGACGTCCTTGCGCAGCGCGGAGATGGTTTCGCGGGCGATGACCTTGCCGCCGATCGCGGCCTGGATCGGGATCTTGAACAGATGGTTCGGGATCAGCTCCTTCAGCTTCTCGCACATCTGCCGGCCGCGCTTTTCCGCTGCCGTGCGATGCACCAGCATGGACAGCGCATCGACCGGCTCCTCATTGACCAGGATCGACATCTTCACCAGGTCGCCTTCGCGGTAGTCGGTCAGGTGATAGTCGAAGGAGGCGTAGCCCTTGGAGATCGACTTCAACCGGTCGTAGAAATCGAAGACGACTTCGTTGAGCGGCAGATCGTAGATCAGCATGGCGCGCTTGCCGACATAGGACAGGTCGGCCTGGATGCCGCGCCGGTCCTGGCAGAGCTTCAATATGCCGCCGAGATAGTCGTCGGGGGTCAGGATGGTGGCGCGGATCCATGGCTCCTCGATGGCCGAGATCTTGACCACGTCGGGCATGTCGGCCGGGTTGTGAAGCTCCTTCATCGAGCCGTCGGTGAGAGCCAGCCGGTAGACGACGCTGGGCGCGGTGGCGATCAGGTCGAGGTTAAACTCGCGCTCCAGCCGCTCCTGGATGATTTCGAGATGCAACAGGCCGAGGAAGCCGCAGCGATAGCCGAAGCCGAGTGCGGCGCTGGTTTCCATTTCAAAGGAGAAGCTGGCGTCGTTGAGGCGCAGCTTGCCGACGGCAGCACGCAGATCCTCGAAATCGGCGGCGTCGACCGGGAACAGGCCGCAGAACACCACCGGCTGCGCCGGCTTGAAGCCGGGCAGCGCCTTGGCCGTGGCGCGCTTGTCCTCGGTGATGGTGTCGCCGACGCGGGTGTCGGCCACTTCCTTGATCGAGCCGGTGAAGAAGCCGAACTCGCCGGGGCCGAGCTCCTCGACGTTGATGCGCGCCGGCGTGAACACGCCGGTGCGCTCGACCAGATATTTGGCGCCGGTGCCCATCATGCGGATGGTCTGGCCCTTCTTCAGCACGCCGTCGATGACGCGCACCAGCACGATGACGCCGAGATAGGCGTCGTACCAGGAGTCGACCAGCATCGCCTTCAGGGGCGCCGTGGCGTCGCCTTCGCGCGGCGGCGGCAATTGGTGGACGATCGCTTCCAGCACGTCGGGAATGCCCAGCCCGGTCTTGGCCGAGATCAGCACGGCATTGGAGGCGTCGATGCCGATCACCTCCTCGACCTGCTCGCGGATGCGCTCGGGCTCGGCGGCCGGCAGGTCGACCTTGTTCAGCACCACGACGATCTCGTGGTTGTTGTCGATCGCCTGGTAGACATTGGCCAGCGTCTGCGCCTCGACGCCCTGGGAGGCATCGACGACCAGCAGCGAGCCCTCGCAGGCGGCCAGCGACCGCGACACTTCATAGGCGAAGTCGACATGGCCGGGCGTATCGATCAAATTGAGGATATAGTCCTCGCCATTGTTGGCGCGGTACTTCAGCCGCACCGTCTGCGCCTTGATGGTGATGCCGCGCTCGCGCTCGATGTCCATCGAGTCCAGCACCTGCTCCTTCATGTCGCGCAGCTCCAGCCCGCCGGTCAGCTGGATCAGCCTGTCGGCAAGCGTGGATTTGCCATGGTCGATATGGGCGACGATGGAGAAATTGCGGATGTGGTCGAGGGGCGTGCTCATGGCGCGCGTTTAGCAGGGGTGGCTTGCCCGAGCAAGCTGTGCGCCTTTGCCGGAGCAGGCAGCACGGGCACCTGTCGCTTTTTTCGCGCTTTTCGCGAAAAATCTATAAATTTTAACCAAGCCCGTTAGAGCATAATTTGCGAACGGGATGTTAGCGGAGGGAAATATCTGATGTAAGGACGAAGGCATGCGGGGGCTTGCAGGCAGTTTTATCGAGTCGCGGAGCGGCTCGTTCGCACCGATACTCATTCTTGCCATGATACCGTTGATCACCGCGATCGGCTTTTCCGTCGACTACACCTCCGCTGTCCAGACCAGGTCGACCGAGCAGGCGGCACTCGACGCCGCGATCCTGTCGATCACCACGATGGATACGGCCTCGACGAAGCCGCAGCGCCAGGTGGCGATGCAGGCTTCCTACATGGCCAATGGTGGACAGGGCACCGCGACGCTGAACAGCTTCGACGTCAGCGCCAACGGCACCGCCACCGCGCAGGCCTCGGCAAGTTTCGCCATGCCGACCGTGTTCATGCAGATCGCCAGGATTCCTTCGGTGGCAGTCGGCGTTACGTCGGCGGTGAACAAGGCGCCGGCTTTGGTGGAGGCCACCTTCAAGGTCACCGGCGTTTCGGGCTACTGGAACAAGAAAATGACGCTCTACGGCACGATGTTCGGCGCCGCAGCGGGCAAGCCGCTGATGACGATCGACTATGCCTATGGCAAGACTGGCGATCCGAAAGGTTACGGCACCACGACCGTCAGCGTTCTCACCACCGATTCAGCCGGCAAGACGGTCACCACGGTGGCCCAGAAGCAGGTCTGCAAGCTCGTCGATTCCAGCACGCCCGCTGGCGCGGTGATCCAGACCGACGGGTTCCAGACGAAATATTACTGCGTCGATACGATGTATCCCGCCGATGGCGCCGGCGCGCAGATCAATGTCAGCCAGATGGCCGGCCTCTATCTGCAGATGGATGTGCCATCGGGCAACCCAAGCAAGCTCATGTCGAACGATCCGACCACGTCCAACAGGCTCTACAGCGGCCTCAAATCGGACCAGACGGGCGCTATCGACTACAACGAGATGGCGACCGGCCAGATCGTTGATATCTTCGGCCTCGTGCCTTGCGGCGCGACAGCCTACCAGGCCTGGGAAGACGGCGGCAACAAGGTGCCGGCGCCCGTCAGCAACGCCGACTTCTTCTACAACGTGACCGGCAAATGCGACTTCAACAAGCGGCCCAACAACACGCGGCTGACGCAGTAGATGCTGCTCTTCTTTGCCTTCTCCCCTTGCGGGAGAAGGTGGATCGGCGCGTAGCGCCGAGACGGATGAGGGGTGCTGGACGGAGCGCAATAGCTGGCTAATCTAAGCCATGCCGCATCAACCTGTCCCGCCAGCCAAACGAAGCTTCGCCCGTTCGCTGCGGCGTGCAATGACGGAAGCGGAAGACCGGTTGTGGCATGAACTGCGCGACCGCAGGCTCGACCGGATAAAATTTCGGCGCCAGGTTCCCATTGGAAAGTACATTGCTGATTTCGTCTGCTTCGAAGCACGCTTGGTCGTCGAGATCGATGGCAGCCAGCATGCGGAGTTGGAGTCTGACAGCGTCCGCAAAACTCACCTGGAAGAGAAAGGCTTTCGCATTTTGCGCTTTTGGAACGATGACGTTCTGAAAGACATGAACGCCGTTTGCGATACCATCATCGCCTATGTACGGGATACCAGCCTACAGCCTTGGCGGTAGGGGCGCGTTCTTCCCTTCTCCCCCTGTGGGAGAAGGTGGATCGGCGCGTAGCGCCGAGACGGATGAGGGGTGTTCTAGCGGAGTGAGACGTTGGCTTTCCCTGGAACACCCCTCATCCGTCGCCTGCGGCGACACCTTCTCCCACAGGGGGAGAAGGGAAGAACGCCTGCGGCCCGATCACAAACCGGTGAGCGCTGTAACGAAGGCGCCGACAGCGGCGAAGTGGGGATATCTGCGGTGCTTCCAGGCGCCGCCGCCCACGGAGCAAGCCGATGTCAGGGTCCAAGTTCGTTACAGTCGCCAGCCTCTCGGCTATTGCGCTGGCAGCGTCGCTCGGTGCGGCCGCCGCCCAGCCGCTCAGCGTGGTCGAGCTGTTCACCAGCCAGGGCTGCTCGTCCTGCCCGCCGGCCAATGCCAATCTGATCAAGGTCAAGGACCAGCCCGGCGTGCTGGCGCTGTCGTTCAACGTCACCTACTGGGACTATCTCGGCTGGAAGGATATCTTCGGAAAACAGGAATTCACCCAGCGCCAGGTCAGCTACGAGCCGGCGCTCGGTCATGACGGGCCGTTCACGCCGCAAGTGGTGGTCAACGGCCATGCCGATGTCGTCGGTGCCGCACCCGGCGAAATCGAAAAGCTGATTGCGGCGAGCGGCCGGACAAGCGGCCCGGCATTGTCGCTCGATGACGGCAAGATCAGCATCGGCGCCGGCGCCGCACCTGGCGGCCACGCCGATGTCTGGCTGGTGCGCTATGCCAAGGGCGTCGTCGAGGTGCCTGTGGCGCGCGGCGAAAACACCGGCCGCACCTTGCCGCACGCCAATGTCGTGCATGCGCTGAAAAAACTCGGCAGCTGGACCGGCGCGGCAGCGACGTATCCGCTGCCCGCCGCATCCGGCGGCCTGAGCACCGTCGTGCTCGTGCAGTCGCCCGGTGGCGGACCGATCCTGGCTGCTGCGACCGACTAGATCGCGCTTCGACAAGAAATTGCGCAACGCCGCATGGAGCGGCGCCGCATAGCACGGCCGTCAAGAGGACGCGCCTTCAACGACCGACCAACCCCAAGGAGACCATCATGACCATTTCCCGCCTGACGCTGCCGGCGCTCGCTCTCGCTCTGTGCTCGACGGCGCTGTTTGCCGGCGGCATTGCCCGTGCCGACGACGCGACCAATGCGATGAAGCCGGCTGCAAATGCCATGAAACCGGCCGCGGATGCGATGAAGCCGGCCGCAGACGCCATGAAACCTGCAACGGAGGCGATGAAGCCTGCCGACCCGATGGCCACCAATTCCATGAAGCCGGCGGCTGACGCCATGAAGCCGGCAACGGATGCGATGGCTCCGGCCAAGTAAAGGCGGTGCTGTTTCCGGCTTCGGTCCCGCGGGTCCGAAGCCGGATGCACGTGAAAGTGAGGCTTCGGCCGCAACTCGCCCGTCGCATGATCGTATCTTATCCAATAGACTCCACATGATGGACGTCACAGGAGCTCAAGCCATGACCGACATTCAAAAACCAGTCATCAGACAATCGTCGAACGTCTTCCGCAGCGCGCTCGCCGCTCTTGCGCTGGCCGCCGCTGGCGCCGCCTTCTGGCTGACGCCGGCGGTTTCGGCCGAGGACGCGGTGAAGATCCCGCCGCCGGCACTCGACGAGAAGGCGGCCACCGGCACTGAAAAGGCAGTCTTCGCCGGCGGTTGTTTCTGGGGCGTGCAGGGCGTGTTCCAGCACGTCAAGGGCGTGACCAGGGCCGTCTCCGGCTACACCGGCGGCGACAAGGACACCGCCGTCTACGAGACGGTCGGCTCAGGCCGTACCGGGCATGCCGAATCCGTCGAGATCACCTACGATCCGTCGAAGGTGACCTACGGCCAGCTGCTGCAGGTCTATTTCTCGGTCGCCCACAACCCGACCCAGCTGAATTTCCAGGGTCCGGACTCCGGCACGCAGTACCGCTCGACGATCTTCGCCGAAAACGATGCCCAAAAGAAGATCGCGCAAAGCTACATCGCCCAGCTCGACCAGGCCAAGGTGTTCCCGGAGCCGATCGTCACCACGCTGGAAACCGGCAAGACCTTCTATCCGGCCGAGAACTATCATCAGGATTTCCTGACGCTGAACCCGACCTATCCCTACATCGTCTACAACGACCTGCCCAAGGTGGCGAACCTGAAGGCCCTGTTCCCGGCGCTCTATAGCGAGAAGCCGGTGCTGGTGCTGGCGGCAAGCAACTGAGAACGCGCAATCTCCCCCTCGCGGGGGGAGATTTGCGCACTCAGCCGCCCCGCCCCTGCCGGCTACATGGCCTTCATCGCGTCACACGACACAGTCGGGTTCATGTCGGCGAAGGTGCCGGCCGGGTTCTTCTTCCAGGCCCAGACATGCAGTTCATAGAACGGGCCTAGACCGTAGCGGTTGGGCGCGCTGTCGAAATTGAACAGCTGCCCTTCCAGCGAAGCCGGACCTTTCGAGGTGATGTACTCGACGGCCACCAGCCTCAGCTTGCCGTTTGCCATCGGCTCGTACATCACCGCCTCGGGCTTGGCGAGTTCGACCGCATCGTCCTTCAGATAACCGGCATTGACATAGTGGATGCCCATGGCGCCGCCGGTGATACCGCTGGCGCAAGGGATCGGCGCATAGCCCTCGGCCGTCGCCATCGCCACGTTCTCGAAGCGGCTGTTGGCTGCCCGCACCTTCTCGTCCAGCGCGCCAGCGTGGTGAGCATTGGCCGCCGTGGCCGCGATCGACAGGATCGACAGGTTGATGAGGTGTTTGGTCCACAGATGGATGTTCATGTTCTCTCCTCCTTGTTGATGGCGCGCGGGAGCAGCCGCTCCCGCTGCGACGTCGGATCTCGGCTGCACGCATCATTGGTACCGGGTGAAGTCCCAGTAGTGCGGCAGCCCCTCGAGCTCCGGCAGGCCGATGTCGCGTCTCAGATAATCGTCCTGCGGAGGCAATCGACGCCGACTCTTGCGCAATGGCGCGAACAGCAGCGAGGCCAGCCGCCAGAAAGCCCGGCCCGGTAACGGGTCTCGTCCGACGGGTCTCGACGCCGCCGACGGCCCGCTGAACGATTCGTCAGGCACGCTGCCGTCGCCGCGAAGGGCAGTTTGATATTCATCGATCGGGTCAACGGTAAAAGTAAGGGTCAAGAACCCGCACCTCCGTGATCTTGTCGACAGGCAGCGCGTTTTTCTGGGCCGTGCTGCGGATCGCTTCCGGCGAAGGCGCGTCATAGATGCAGAAGCTCTGCTTCTTGTCGGGCGAGACGAAGGACTGCACCCAGGTCACGCCTTTCTCCGCGTTGCGCATGATGACGCCGCCCAGCGCATCGGCGCCGGCATCGTTCACCGGCACGCTGAGGCCGTTGGGAAATGTACGTTCAACCACATAGCGAGGCATATCAGGTTCCTTTTTTACTGTTTCACGCCCGGTTTTGAGCGCGGAGGACATTGATCACGCTCGCCAGGGGCGCGCATCGGAACCTTTCCCTATGTTTCGTGGGACGATTCCCCATGTTAACGGCGTTCACTGCTGGAGCCACAAAGCTGATACCGGGCCGCGCTATCCTGCCTGACGAAAGCGGGGTGCGGCGGCGACCCGGATCACGAAAAGCGGATGATCATGCTTCTGGAACGGCAGACACAGCTGGAGCAGCTGGACGGACTTCTCGCCGAAGCCGCGCGTGGTCGCGGCAGCGTGGTGGCGTTGTCGGGCGAGGCCGGCGCCGGCAAGACCGCACTGGTCGAGGCCTTCGTCGCCGGCGCGGCCAAGGCTACGCGCATCTTGCGCAGCGCCTGCGAGGACCTGTCGATCCCCGATCCGCTCGGACCGCTCTATGACCTCGCCCGCGAGGCGCAATGGGCGATGCCGCAGGCGATCGAGGCCCGGCAGGGTCAGCGGCTGCCACTGTTCTCCGGTGCCCTCGACGTGTTCGAGACAAGGACCCAGCCGACGCTTCTGGTAATCGAGGATCTGCATTGGGCGGACGACGCGACGCTCGATTTCGTCCGCTTTCTTGGCCGGCGCATCGCCAACACCCACATCCTGGTCCTGTTGACGGCGCGCACCGACCGCAGCGAAGGACAGGCGCGTGTGCGCCGGGCGCTGGGTGAAATTCCGTCGGGCAACGTTGCCCGTATCGACGTGCCGCTGTTGAGCGAGGCGGCCGTCCTGTCGCTCGCCAGCGCTGCCGGCCGCGATGGCGACGCCATCTACCGGGTCACCGCCGGCAATGCCTTCTTCGTCACCGAGCTCCTGTGCGCCGACAATGAGATGACGCCACCGGCCAGCGTGCGGGACGCCGTTGTGGCGCGGGCCGAACGGCTGTCCGCCGGTGCCCGCTCGATGCTCGACGCGGTGTCGGTGTTTCCCAGGCGGGCCGATGCTTGGGCTCTGCAGGGCCTGTGCGGCGTCGCCAGCGCCGGACAGCTGGCGGAATGTGTGTCGAATGGGCTGCTCGACGATCTGGGCGATGGCTATGCCTTCCGCCATGAAATCGCACGCCGCGCCATCGAGATGATGCTGACGACAAGTTACAGGAGACTGTTCAACCAGCGCGCGCTGTCGGCGCTGCTTGAAAATGGCGGCGTCGCCACCGCACGCCTGGTCCATCACGCCGTGGAAGCGCACAATTTCGAGGCGGTGCGCGAATTCGCGCCGATCGCCGCGCGCGAGGCTTCGCGTGTCGGCGCCCATCGCGACGCCGCCGGCTACTATGAGGTCGCCTTGCGGCAGGCCGACACCTTGCCCGTGGAAGAACGCGCCGGACTTTACGAGCAGTATGCCTTCGAGTGTCACTTGATCGCCCGCATTGACGAGGCCATCAAGGCGCAGGAACAAGCCCGCGCGTTGCAAAAGGCGCTTGGCAACACGCTGAAGGAAGGCGACAGCCTCAGGTGGCTATCGCGCTTCGCCTATCTGTTGGGCGACCGCCCGGCAGCCGACCTGTTCGGCGCCCAGGCGGTCGCGTTGCTGGAGGCAGTTCCCGCCAGTGCCGAACTTGCCATGGCCTATTCGAACCTTTCGCAGCTGGCGATGCTGGCCGAAAGGCTCGACGAGACCCTGTCGCTGGGCGGCAGGGCGATCGAGCTTGCCGAGCAGCTGGACCGGCAGGATGTCGTTTGTCACGCGCTCAACAATGTCGGCGCCGCCGAGCAGTGGCTGGATCTGGCCAGCAGCCGGCTGCATCTCGCCCGCAGCCTTGAAATCGCGCTGGAGCAGAATTTTCAGGAGCACGCCGCGCGTGCCTTCACCAATTGCGCCTGTGGCGAGATCAACCAATTGGGCTACAGCCAGGCTCAATCCTTCCTCGATCGCGGCATCGACTATTGCGTCGACAACGATCTGGCGACTTGGCGTGACTATATGCGTGGGGTTCGGGCACAGTTGTTGTTGCGTCAGGGATACTGGAACGAAGCTGCCGCCGAGGCTTTGGATGTCATAAGCAATGACCAGGCGACGGCGCTGGTCCGCTATCCCGCTTTGGTGGCCCTGGTGAAACTGCGTCTTCGGCGCGGAGATCCTTCGGCCGAGCCGCTGCTGGCGGAAATGAATCGGTTCCTGGAAAGGGGAGCCGAATTGCAGCGGCTGTTGCCGTACGCCGCCATCGTCGCCGAGCAGGCATGGCTCGGCGAGGCGGAAATCGCCGAGGCGCTGCGGCTGATCGACCTTGCCGAGACCCTGTCGCCGACGCGGGCTATGTTTGCCGAACTGGCCAGCTGGCGCCAGATCCTCTCCGCCGGTAGCGACGCGGGGGATACGGCCGGCATGGCCGCGCCGTACCGAATGCTCCTGGCTGGCGACTGGCAAGGGGCGGCCGCGGTCTGGGCGGATCTCAACGCACCTTATGAACGTGCGCTCGCGCTCGCCCAGGGCGATGAGCCGGCGCAGCGTGCGGCACTCGAGATATTCGAGACCCTTGGAGCCAAGCCGGTTGCGAGCCATGTGCGCGAAATCATGCGGCGCAACGGCGTCATTCGCATCGCCCGGGGGCCGCGCCAGACCACGCGCGCCAACAGCGCCGGCCTGACCCAACGCCAGATGGAAGTGCTGCAACTGATCGAGCGCGGCTTCTCCAACAAGCGGATCGCAGAGCATCTGACCATTTCACCAAAAACCGTCGATCACCATGTCTCCGCGGTTCTGGGTAAGCTGGATGCCATCTCGCGTGGCGAGGCCACAGCTGCCGCGCGCGATTCCGGGCTGATCTGAAAGCAGCCCTTCCTGAGAAAGCCCATGGCGCTTTGCGTCAAAGAGATGGAGCGGATCAATCGTAGGTCAGGTCGGTCGCCTTGCCGCCGAACACCCGGTAGGCATAGAAGGAATAGAAGATGATGATCGGCAGCACGACCACGGTGCCGGCCAGGATGATGGCCAGGCTTTCCGGTGCCGAGGCTGCCTGCCAGATGGTCAGGCGATCCGGCACCACGAACGGGTAGAACGACCAGGCGAGGCCGGCAAAGCCAAGCGCGAAGATGGCCGCCAGCGTCAGGAACGGCGTCAGTGAATGGCGGTCGTCGGGCTTCGGCAGATGGAAGGTCTGCCGCCACAGCCACAGAAACAGCAGCGCCGACAGGATCGGCAGCGGCGACAGATAAAGCATCTCCGGCCAGACGAACCATTTGTCGAAGATGCGCGGGCTGGCGAAGGGCGTCGCCAGCGACACCGCGGCCATGCCGAGCGCGGTCAGCACCAGCGTCGTGCGCAGCCAGCGCACCGCCTTCTTCTGCAGCTCGCCTTCGGTCTTGTAGATCACCCAGGCGGCGCCCATCGCCGCGTAGGCGGCGGCAAGGCAGAACGCCACCAGCACGCCGAACGCCATGCCGCCGAGGCCGACATCGAGGCCGAGCACATAGACACCCAGCATGTAGCCCTGCGCCAGCGAGGCGATGAGCGAACCCAGGAAGAAAATACGGTTCCAGCGATGCTTCCGGCCAGCTGGCACCTTGGCGCGGAAATCGAAGGCAACGCCGCGCAGGATCAGCCCGAGCAAAAGCACGAAGACCGGAATGTAGAGCGCCGTCAGGATGACGCCATGCGCCAGCGGGAAGGCGACCAGCAGCAGGCCGACGGCCAGCACCAGCCAGGTTTCGTTGGCGTCCCAGAACGGGCCGATCGCGGCGATCATCGTATCCTGTTCGGCGTCTTCGGCGGCGGCGAACAGGATGCCGATGCCGAGATCGAAACCGTCGAGAATGACGTAGATCAGGATGGCGAGGCCCATCAGGCCGGCGAAGATGAGGGGAAGCGCGGTTGGCCAGTCGAAGCTCATCTTCTTCTCCTACTCGCCAGCCGCCGGCTGCGACATGGCGGCGTTCATGACGCCCGGCAGCGGCGATGAATCGCCGTCCTTCGCCGCCTTCAGCGCCAGGTGCACCAGCACGCCGAGATAGGCGATCAGCAAAAGCACATAGAGAACGAGGTAGGTCGCCAGCGTCAGCGCGACATGGCTGCCCGCCACCGGGCCGACCGCGTCTGCCGTTTTCAGCACGCCCGTCACCAGCCAGGGCTGTCGGCCGATTTCGGTGGTGTACCAGCCGGCCAGCGTCGCCAGCCAGCCCGACAGCGCCATCGGTACCATCAGCATGGCGAGCGGCTTCGGCAGGCTGTGCCGGCGCTTGAGGAAGAAGGCGGCCGACCACGAGACGAGCAGCATCAATATGCCTGTGCCGACCATCACGCGGAAACCCCAGAACACCGGAAAGACCGGCGGATGGTTGCCGGGATAATCGTTCAGTCCCGGCACGACACCGCTGGTCGAGTGCCGCAGCACCAGGCTGGCGCCGTCGGGAATGGCGATCTCGAATTTGTTTTCCTTCGCGGCCTCGTCGGGAAGCGCAAAAAGCACCAGCGGCACGTTGGGGCCGGTGTTCCAGTTGGCTTCCATGGCGGCGATCTTCTGCGGCTGGTGCTCCAGCGTGTTCAGCCCATGCTGGTCGCCGGCGAAGATCTGGATCGGGATCAGGATCGCGGCCGTGAAGACGCCGGTGCGCAGCGCCTTCCACATCGATTCCGAACGGTCGCCGGTGAGATAGCGCAGCGCCGACAGGCCAGCGATCAGGAACGACACCGTCAGCCCCGACGCCAGCAGCATGTGGGTCAGCCTGTAGGGCATCGACGGGTTGAAGATGATTGCCCACCAGTCGACCGCATGCGCCACGCCGTCGCGCATCTCGAAGCCGGCCGGCGTCTGCATCCAGGAATTGAGCGCGATGATCCAGAACGCCGAGACGGTGGTGCCGCCGGCGACAAGCACCGTCGCCAGCGTGTGGATGCGGTTGGAAACGCGGCGGAAGCCGAACAGCATGATGCCGAGGAAGGCCGCTTCGAGGAAGAAGGCGGTGAGGATCTCGTAGGCCAGCAGCGGCCCGGCGATGTTGCCGACCTTTTCCATGTAGCCCGGCCAGTTGGTGCCGAACTGGAAGCTCATGGTGACGCCCGAAACCACGCCCATGGCAAAGGACAGCGCGAACACCTTCACCCAGGTGAAATAGGCGCGCATCCAGGCGGAATCGTTGGTCGCGTTGTAGCGCAGCTTGAAGAACAGCAGCACCCAACCCAGCGCAATGGTGATCGTCGGAAATAGAATGTGGAATGAAATATTCGCGCCGAACTGGATACGCGAAAGTATGAGCGGGTCCATGATGGGCTCCGGCTGCTGCAAATACTCGCGAAGAATAGGCCCGAAGCGAGTTCAGGTCAAAGCGGCGTCCTGCCGCGAGGCTGAACGCCACAGGACAATTTTCCCGGTTGCATGCCGCGCAACTCCGGGCCCGTGCGCCGCACCTGCAATGGCCGGCCGGCAACGATTGTCGAGAACTGTCAGCAGGGCATTGACTTGCGGTTGCAAGCACCGACATTCGGCCTATATCAGGGGACCTCTTTCAAGCAGCCGTTTTCATCCATGCCTTCCATCCTGTCCATTTCCGGGGTCTCCAAGACCTACGCCACCGGTTTTACCGCGCTCAAGGAAGTCAATCTCGACATTCAGCGCGGCGAAATCTTCGCGCTGCTTGGGCCCAATGGCGCCGGCAAGACGACGCTGATCTCGATCGTCTGCGGCATCGTCAACCGCTCGTCGGGCACCGTCACCGTCGACGGCCACGACATCAACAAGGATTATCGCGCCGCGCGCGGTCTGATCGGGCTTGTGCCGCAGGAACTGACCATCGATGCCTTCGAGAGCGTCTGGGCGACGGTCAATTACAGCCGTGGCCTGTTCGGCAAGCCGGCCAACCACGGCTTTGTCGAGAAGGTGCTGCGCGATCTCTCACTGTGGGACAAGAAGGACGCCAAGGCGATCACCCTGTCGGGCGGCATGAAGCGCCGGCTGATGATCGCCAAGGCGCTGTCGCATGAGCCGCGCATCCTGTTCCTCGACGAGCCGACCGCCGGCGTCGACGTCGAGCTGCGCCAGGACATGTGGGCGATGGTGCGCCGGCTGCGCGAGGACGGCGTCACCATCATCCTCACCACGCACTATATCGAGGAAGCCGAAGCGATGGCCGACCGCGTCGGCGTCATCAACCGCGGCGAGATCATCCTGGTCGAGAACAAGGCCGAACTGATGCGCAAGCTCGGCCGCAAGCGGCTGGTGCTGGAACTGCGCAATCCGCTGACGGCCATTCCCGAGGCGCTCTCGCGCTATGCGCTGGAATTGTCGCCCGATGGCGGGCAGCTGACCTACACCTATGACAACCAGGCCGAGCGGCCCGGCGTCGCCTCGTTGATGCGCGATCTCGAGGCCGGCGGCATCCAGTTCCGCGATATCGACACGCAAAACTCTTCGCTCGAGGAGATCTTCGTCAATCTGGTGAGGAGGGAGCTATGAACCTTCGCGCAGTATGGGCGATCTACCGGATGGAAATGGCACGTGCTTTCCGCACCGTGCTGCAGAGCATCGTCTCGCCGGTCATCTCGACGTCGCTGTATTTCGTCGTCTTCGGCTCGGCCATCGGCTCGCGCATCACCGAGATCGACGGCATCAGCTATGGCGCCTTCATCGTGCCGGGTCTGATCATGCTATCGCTGTTGACGCAGTCGATCTCCAACGCCTCCTTTGCCATCTATTTCCCGAAATTCGTCGGCTCGATCTACGAGCTTCTGTCGGCGCCGGTCTCCTATCTGGAGATCGTCATCGCCTATGTCGGCGGTGCCGCGACCAAGTCGATCATCCTCGGCCTGATCATCCTGGCCACCGCCTCGCTGTTCGTACCGCTCACCATCCTGCATCCGTTCTGGATGCTCGCCTTCCTGGTGCTGACGGCGGTGACCTTCAGCCTGTTCGGCTTCATCATCGGCATCTGGGCGAAGAGTTTCGAGCAGCTGCAACTGGTTCCGCTGCTGATCATCACGCCGCTGACCTTCCTCGGTGGCAGCTTCTATTCGATCAACATGCTGCCCGAGGTCTGGCGCACGATCACGCTGTTCAACCCGGTCGTCTACCTGATCAGCGGTTTCCGCTGGAGCTTCTACGGCAAGTCCGACGTCTCGGTCGGCGTCAGCCTCGGCATGACGGTCGTCTTCCTGCTGATCTGTATAACGATCGTCGCCTGGATCTTCAGGACAGGGTATCGGTTGAGGAATTGACGGCAGAACGCCGCCAGGTCTGTTGAGATTCAGGTCAGGCCGGCCTCACCTGAATATCGATAGATCTAGATCGCCTTGACCAGCCGCAGCAACCCCAGCATCTCGACATACGTCCCCTTGCGGAAGGCGATGTAGACCGGCTCCTCGACACCGTGGAAGCGGCGCTTGAAGGCCGCCTGGCCCTGCAGGTTGAACCTGCGGCGATTGACCCAGGGCGAATCGTAGGCGCGCTGGAAGGCATTGCGCCAGAAATCGCTTTCGGCAAAGCCGCTTGGCCCGATATCGAGCATCGGCGACAGGCCGAGCGTGACCACCGAGATGCCCTCTTCGCGAAAACGATCGACGGCGAATTTGGTCAGGCCGACCTCGGCATGCGGCGAAGCGTCGATATGCTTGCGCTTGAAGGCCGTCGTGTAGCCGATGACCTTTCCGTTGCGGCACAGCGGGTCGAAGTCGAGCAGAGCGACCAGTCCGCCGTCGGGACCGTGCAGGACGAAACGGCGCATGTCGGTGCCGAGATGGTCGGCAAAGTGGCGGTTGAGAAAGCCCATCTCCCAGCGCTTGACGATGCGGTCGCCGCGCCAGTTTTCCGAAAGCCGGGCAATTTCATCCAGAAAAATCGTGCGCTTGTCCTCGTCGAACGAAAAGCCTTTCTTCAGCAGCCAGCGCTCGGAGTAGCGCACGGTCTCGTTGCGCTTCCCGGAAAAATCATGCTCGGGCAGGGTGAGGCGGGTGTCGATGCCGAGGCGATTGACCTTGTAGCCAAGGCCGGCCAGCACGCGTGCGGTTTCCTCGCCGACCTGCACGAACCACGGGCTGCCGGCGGTCTCGACGAAGCGCTTGATGTAATCGGCCCGACGCGCCGGAGCCGCCACCGGGTCGCCGAGCGCGAAATGGTGCTTCATCTTGGTACCGAAGGCGATGTAGCCGTCGGCGTCGCCGAAATAGGAGAGCTTGCCTTGCACGGCGGTGGAATAGGCGAGCGAGAAGTCGCCATAGCGGCGCACCAGTGCCAGGCGTTCGACATGGGTCAGCGCCTGCCGCTCGACCTCGGGCGCGGCGGCCTCAAGGATCTTGTCGAAATAGAACCGCAAGGAGGGCATGGTCGAGATTCCGCGTGCCGCCTACAGCGCCGGCCGTCCAGGACGCGCCAAGGTGCTGTAACACTTTGATTCTGCGCATGACTCGAAAATCGGAGTCGATTTCGGGCATGCGCGTGGGGATAACCGAGACCCGCCAGCCACCCCGAGCCTCGAATCAATCACATTGCCGCGACCTGATTACCGTTGATATCGCGCATATGCCATATAGAGCGCAACCGCGGCCCGGCGTACGGAGCTAATTCGCATCGCTCGAAATTTCGGCCGCGGTTTGCTGCAGGGATCCTGCGCGGGATCAAACGGTTACAGCGTCCTGCCAGCCTAGCGTCGAACGGGATTCGAGTGAATGACTGATACGACAATCAGATCGGTTGTGGATCTGCCGGCCAAGGTCGAGCCGGCAATCGTCGTCGGCGCCGGTGCTGCCGGGCTGGCCGTCGCGCACGCCTTGATGAACGCCGGCGTGCCGACGGCGATCCTGGAAAAGGAAAGCCGGTTGGCTGAGCCATGGCACCGGCGGCACCAGCAATTGCATCTCAACACCCACCGCGATCTTTCTTCGCTGCCTGGTCTCCCCTATCCCCCCGGCACCCCCGCCTTTCCGCACCGGACGGTCGTCATCCGCCACATGAATGATTTCAGGGAGGAAAACCGGCTGCCGGTGCAGTTTGGCGTCGCTGTCGAAGAGATTGCCTTCAAGGGCGATCACTGGGCGGTACGGACCAGCGCTGGCCTGCGGCTGGCCCGCAATGTCGTCGTCGCCACCGGCCGCGACAGGCAGCCGTTCATTCCCGAATGGAAAGGCATGAAGGATTTCGTCGGGCGCATCATCCATTCGGCGGATTTCGGTGACGCACAGGCCTATGCGGGCCAGAAAGTGCTGGTCGTCGGCGCCGGCAATTCGGGTTTCGATGCGCTCAATCATCTGGCCGGCATAGACACGGCCGCCATCTGGCTGTCGGCCCGCAGCGGTCCCGCCCTGCTGCCCAAGCGCATCGGCAAGATCGCCGTGCACCGGCTTTCGCCGTTCATGGCTCGCTTGCCGTTGCGGGTCGCCGACGCGGTGATGTCGGCGACGCAGCGCCTGGCTTTCGGCGACCTGACCAAATTCGGCCTGCCGCGCGCGCCTGCGGGCGGCGCCAGCCGCCTGACCTCGGATTACACCGCGATCGCCGCCGACGACGGCGCCGTCAGCGCCATAAAGGCCGGCAAGATCACCGTCGTACCCGGCATAAGAGAATTCACCCTCGACGGCGTGATCCTGGCCGATGGCAGCCTGATCTATCCTGACATCGTCATTGCCGCGACAGGCTACCGCACCGGGCTGGAGCCGATGGTCGGCAAGCTCGGCGTGCTCGACGCCAAGGGCGTTCCGCTCTTCAACGGCGGGCAAGCCGATCCGAAATTGCCCGGTCTGTGGTTCACCGGCATGCGGCCGAGCATTCGCGGCTGCTTCGCCAATGCCGGCATCCTGGCCAAGGCGATCGCCAAACGGATTGCAGGGTCGGCCTCGCACCAACCCGGCGCATCACGCTGATTTGGGTTCCAGCCGCCGGAAACCGACGGCCTCCATCAGCATGTCCTCTTCCACCATGCCGGCATTGTGCAGGGCGAGCAGGTTAAGCGCGATTTCCCGCGCGTCGGCGGAATCGGGATGTGCCTCGCGCCGCCGGCAGGCCTCGTCGAACACGCGCTGCAGCTTGGCGATATCGGCTGGCTTGAGCAAGCCACGGTCATAGACGGACTTCGACATGGCGATCTCCTGATGAAGACCTAGGGCGCCATGCTTAAATTGCCAATCTTTCCCGAGGCTTGACCAACTTCACCCCATGCCGCGACTTCAAGGGGCGGCAGCGGTGCAAATCTGCTCCGCTGCTGCGCCCCATGCTGGAGGGAAATCAGACCGCGATCTTGCCGCCGCCCTGTCTGGTGATGGCGACCACCGACGGCCGCACCGGCATGTCGGGCTTGAAGTCGGGCCAGCGCGTCGACAGATCCTCATAGTAGGACGGGCGGCCGAACGCTTCCCAGTCCTCGCCGCCATCGCCCGGATGCTGGACGGCGACGAAGGCGGTCTGGTCGTCGGGCGCAAACAGCGGACCGCACATTTCGGCGCCGATCGGCACGCGGAAGAACAGTTTCGAGGTTGCCCGCGCCGCCCCCTCCGTGTCCACCGCCCACAGACCATCCGTGCGGCCGGTGGCTTTCGGGCCTTGGCCGTCGGTCGCGACCCAGAGACGCCCGGCCGAATCGACCGCGCAATTGTCGGGCATGCCGAACCAGCCATTGGCCGTCGTTGCCGTCGAGAAGGTGGCGCCGACATCGGCGACCGCCGGATCACCGCATTTCAGCAGCACTTCCCACTTGCCCTTGGCGGCGGTGAAATCACCGCCGTCCTCGGAGATCTCGATGATGTGGCCAAAGGCGTTTTCGGCGCGCGGGTTGGCGGCGTCTACCTGGTCGGCCTTGCGCTTCGAATTGTTGGTCAGCATGACATAGACCTTGCCATTGACGGCATTGGGCTGGATGTCTTCGGGGCGGTCCATCTTGGTGGCACCGAGCAGGTCGGCGGCGCGGCGCGTCTCGATCAGCACGTCGGCCTGGCCAGTGAAACCGTTTTCAGCCGTCAGCGGTCCCTGGCCGAAGACGATCGGCAGCCATTCGACCGTGCCATCTTCGGCGAACCTGGCGACATGCAGCGTGCCATCATCGAGCAGGTCCCTGTTGGCGGCATGATCGTTCGGATCGAACGCGGCCTTGGTCACGAACTTGTAGACATAGTCGAAGCGCTCGTCGTCACCGAGATAGAAGACGACGCGGCCGTCCCTGGCGACAATCGATTCGGCGCCCTCATGCTTGAAGCGGCCCATGGCGGTGCGCTTCCTCGGCGTCGAGGTCGGGTCGTTGACATCGACCTCGACGATCCAGCCGAAGCGGTTGGCCTCATTGGGCTCCTTGGCGAGGTCGAAACGCTCGTAATGCGCCGCCCATTCATAGGCGCCTTCGGGAATGCCGAGACGCTTGTAGTTCGCGGCTTCCTTGTGGCCTTCCGGCAACTCGCCGGAGAAATAGCCATGGATGTTCTCCTCGGCCATCACATAGGTGCCCCAGGGCGTGACGCCGCCGGCGCAATTGTTGAACGTGCCGAACACCTTGGTGCCGGACGGATCGGCATTGGTCTTGACGCGGTCATGGCCGGCAACCGGACCGGACAGCGCCATTTCGGTGTTGGAGGTGATGCGGCGATTGAGCTTGCCGTCGCGCACCACCTGCCATTTGCCTGATGTCTTGCGGATCTCGACGATGGTGCCGCCGTGAGCTGCCATCTCGACATCGACCTGCTCCTTCGAGAGGGGTGCGACTTCGGCCGACTTCTTGCCGTCCTTCTCGACGATCTTCACGATGCCCGGGAACATCAGATGCGGATTGGTGTATTCGTGGTTGACCACCAGCAGGCCATGTTCGGCCGAGCCGTCGATGGGGATGTAGCCGACATAATCGTTGTTGTAGCCGAACTGTTTCGCCTGGGCCTCGGCCGACTGTTTCGTCGGGTCGAAGTCGGGCGAATCGGCAAACAGCGGATCGCCCCAGCGCAGCAAGACATCGGCGTCGTAACCCGGCGCGACGTGGTGCTTGTCGTCGATGCCGGCCTCGAGTTCGTCGAACGTGAAGGCCGAGCCTTCAGCGGCCCGGGCCTCGTCGGCGCTGATCAGCGCCAGCGGGCTGACGGTGGCGGCGATGGCCGAGACAGCCAGCGAACCCTTGAGGAAGCCGCGGCGCGAGAACCGCGCGGCGATGATCTCGCCCATGGTGCGGTTGTCGGAAGCGTTGATGGCCGGGCCGTCGTTTTCCTCGAGCAGGCTGGTGCGGAATCGAGTGTCGGGGGAGCGAAGGTCAGTCATGGCTTGCCTCTGGCTGTTGGATTGGCTGGAGCGTGGGTACCTGTTTGACCCCCTTATAATCGCCGGATCACATTTTCGTGACATCGGGAGACCTTTCAGACGCGACAGGCATTGCGCGCAGCGCTGGCTAAGCATTCCCGCAGACCGTGAACTGCTCCAGAATCGCCGGTTCGAGATGAAAGGAGACCTTAGGCGGCATCTTGGCCGCGCATCCTGCGACGGCGGACGACATCAGTCGTTTGCAAAAAACAGATCAACGGGCAACTGCACCCTCGACAAGTCACCTCCGCCGCCCCCGGCGGAGGTGACTTGATGTTCGGCGTCTGCCGTCGTCAGGCATCGGGAAAGCCAGTCTCCCGTTTAGCGATGGCGGTCACGGCGCCGTTCATGCGAAGCTAATGTAGCATATACTTGGGACTTTAGTCCAACCTTGCGCTTGCAATGGTCCTGGTTGACAACCGCAACGGTCGGAGGTCGCTTCCGGGCGCCGCGTCTTTCGGCAATGTTGGTTGCACTGCAACGTTGGGGTGGGGCGCGCCGGGCTCAGTCGTCGGAGATCAGAATGCACAGATCGGTCACGACCCGTTGTTGCCGGCTGGCGCTCAAATCGGCAGCGGCGCTGGTGTTGACGATTGCGCCCTATCAAATTGTCCTGGACGGCTCCGTTTCCGGCATCCACACCGTCAGCGCATACGCCAAGGGTGGCGGTAACAGTGGCGGCGGTGGTGGCGGAGGCAACAGTGGGGGCGGCAACGGCGGCAATTCCGGCGGAAGCAATAGCGGGAACAGCGGCAACGGCAATGGGAATAACGGCAACAGCGGTAATAGCGGCAACAACGGCAAATCAGGATCCAATCAGGGTAAGAGCGGGAGCCATGTCAATGCAAAGACCGGTGACAAGGTCGACGTGACCGGCAACAAGATCACAGTCAGGCATCCCGACGGCATAACGGAAAAGCTCGAGAACGGTCGTTTCAGCATGAAGGACGCTCTCGGTCGCACGATCATCGACCGCCAGGCCACGCCGGCCGATGCCAATCGTCTCAAGGCCTTGTGAAGCTGGCCAACAGGCAACGGTCAGCTTTGCACGTCACCTCCGCCGCCCCCCGGCGGAGGTGACCTCGTTTCCGGCCGGCGTCGTCCCGGTTTTCGGCACCGCAATGGCTGCGGTCCCGAGGCGCGACGCGCTTTTGCGCAATCCGGGACGGGAAACCGCTGCGCATTTCTTCGGACCTGCCCCGAGCAATTCTAGAAAAAGTGTGAAGCGGTTTTCCCGTAGCGCTTTTCCCTTGGGAATTGCGTCACAGAGTTAGAGCAGGTCGCCGTTTCCGTGAAACGGTGAAATGCTTTAGGAAGGCCTGTCGCGGTCGCGCCACTCACGCATCATCAAGGCCGCTTCGGTGCGATTTCGCACATTGAGCTTCGACAGCACTCCGGTCATGTGATGCTTGACGGTTTTCTCCTGCAGCTCAAGCCGCAAGGCGACTTCCTTGTTGCTCAGCCCCTCCGCCACCAGCCGCAGGATTTCCGTTTGCCGATCGGTGAGCTGCCGCAGCCGTTCCGCCAAGCCGTCGGTCGGCTGCTGGGACTGGAGATCCGAAAGCAGCCGGGCCGATAGTGTCGGCGAGAGATAGCTTTCGCCGGCTGCGACATTGCGCAGGATGTCGGCGAGCCCGCGCGATCCGACGCCTTTGAGGACATAGCCATTCACCCCTGCGTTCAGCGCCTTGGTCACATCGGCATTGGCCTCCGAGACGGTCAGCATGACGATCTTCTGGGCGGGATGGTTGGCGAGGATGCTTGCGACCGCGCTCAGCCCGCCGCCCGGCATCGAGATGTCGAGCAGCAAGATGTCGGGCCGCATCGTCGCGGCGAGGCGTTCGGCATCCTGCGCCGTGGCGCCCTCGCCAACCATCTCGAAGCCTCCGATCTCCGACAGGCTGCGCGTCACACCTTCGCGAAAGAGGGGATGATCGTCGACAATGGCAATGCGAATGGTCCCAGTCATGCTTGCTCCTCGACCGACAGACGGATCACCAAACGCGTACCTTGCGGCCCGGTCAAGGTTTCGAACTGTCCGCCAATGCTTTCGACCCGTTCCCTGAGGCCGGCGAGCCCGAGGCCTTCGACCCGTGCCGTGGGATCGAAACCCGGCCCGCGGTCCGACACTTCGACAAAAAGCCTGCCACCTTTCATCCCGGCACTCACCGCCTGATCCTTGCCTAGCCCGTGGTGATAGGCATTGTTCAGCCCTTCCTGGACGAAACGATAGATGCTGATCTTCTCGGAGGCGCCGGGTTCAGGCAACTGTCCGGCCAGCGTCAGCGTCACCGACGTTCCCGTCCTCTGTTCGTGTTCCTTGACGGCCAGCCGCAGAATGTCGGTTGCGGCAGCCGTCTCGATCTGCGGCAGGACAAGGCCGGTGCAGATGCCGCGTATTTCGCGCATCGCATCCTCCAGCGTCTTGCGAATCATCGTGACCTCGGTCGAGCGGCTTGCGCCTGAATGGCCATCGCTGGAAAATATCGGGCTGTCCATGCGCAGCGCCGCCAGGGCCACGAGTTGGGCCGGGCCGTCATGCAGGTCGGCGCCGATGCGGCGCAGATATCTTTCGTTGAGCGCGGTGGCGCGGCGCGAGGCCTGTTGCACGCGCAGTCGCAAGGCACTGTTTTGCGCCACCAGACCCTGCAGTTCCGACACCTGGCGGCGCAGCGCCCCACGCTGGTCGTCGATGGTGCGGCTGCCGCGCAGGACGATGCCCGACAGGAGCAGGAATGCCGCCAGGGTCGCGCCGGCCACGATCAGCCAGCTCGACCACAGAGCGGAAGCCAGGGTGGCCTGGAAATCGTCGGCGATCTCATAGAACTCGGTAACCGCCACCACCTCGCCCGACCAGGGCTCGCGCACGGGATTGTAGATCTCCAGCAATGGCAAGCCGGTCGCCTTCTCCTCGCTCTCATCCTCATCGAAAGTATTGAATTCAGCGACGACATTGCCTTCGAAAGCGGAACGCAGATTGTCGCTCGGAGCGAAGCGGCGGCCGATCAGGGCCGTCTCCTTGGCATAGAGGACCGTCCCGTCGCGGCGCCAGAGCATGAACGATTCGAGGCGCTTGCCGAGCGCGCCCTGGCCAAGCGTCTCGTCCAGCGCCTGCTTGACGGAATCGCTGAGCTCCTGCTCCTTGCGCAAGTCGGGAAGCAGCGGCGCAATCACGCTGTCGACATAGAGCGCCGTCGTGGCGGCCGAATTGCGGATGACGCCCTCTCTGATCTGCGCCGTCACCCAGGCGCCCACCACCAGCATGACGGCCAGCAGGCCAAAACCGCCGGCAACGACGAATTGCAAGGCAAGAGAGAGTTCGCTCCAGCGTCGCGTCAAGTTCTGCAGAATACGAATCATGAACCCCTGACCGCCCTTCAATCGACTGGCTGGACGATGTCGGTACATTGAGCCTCCGTCTTGCCATTGCCAAGAGCTTCGTTTGGTCGAGCGCTTGACGTCCCGGCGCGCTTCGGAAACAACGTCCGCGACACATGCGGCGGGAGCCGCTTCGAGAGGGGACGGAACGTTGAGTTTTTCGGGACTGCTGCAGCTCGGCTTTTCAACGGTCATTTTCCTGCTGGCGGCGACAGCCGCCAAGCAATGGGGCCTGGCGCCGAGCCTTGGCAAGATCGCGCTGACGCTGGCGCTCTATTCGCTGGGCAATCTGATCATGCTGCGGCTGATCCGCGAATTCGGCATGTCGGTGTCGTTCAGCCTGTCTGCCGTCATCCAGCTGGTATCGGTGAACGTCGTGGCACTGGTCTTCTTCGGCGAGCGCGTCAACGCGCTGCAGGCGACCGGCATCATGCTGGCGATCGCCGCAGTGGCGCTGATCACGCTCGGACCCTATCTGCAAGGCCGGCTGTAACGGGCGGATTGCCGATGAAGAATGCCGCGAACGCTTTGCTCAACCGGGTCGAATTCCCGGTGCTGCTGGCCGGCCTGGTCATCGCGGCCGGCCTTTGGGGATTCGAGGAGCTGATGGAGATGGCGCGCGCCACCACCCCGCACGCCTTCGACACCGAAATCCTGCTCGCCTTCCGCCAGGCGGGGCGGCCTGACAGCCCGATCGGCCCGCTGTGGCTGCAAGGGGCGATGCGCGACATCACAAGCCTTGGCAGCGGCAGCGTGCTGGTGCTGATCGTGACGGCGGTAATCGCCTATCTCCTGCTTATCCGCAGGCCGGCGACCGCCCTTTTCATCTTCGTGGCGGTGGCCGGCGGTCAGGTGCTGTCGAGCCTGCTGAAAGCCGGAATCGACCGGCCGCGCCCCGAACTCGTCTCGCATCTCGTCAACGAAACGACGCTGTCTTTTCCCAGCGGCCACGCCATGCTGTCGGCGGTGACCTATCTGACGCTCGGCGCGCTGGCGGCACGCTTCCTGCCCGGTCGAACGACGAAGATCTATGTGCTGTCGCTGGCGGTGCTGACGACGCTGCTGGTCGGCATCAGCCGCGTCTATCTCGGCGTCCACTGGCCGTCGGATGTGCTGGCCGGCTGGTGCGCCGGCTTCGTCTGGGCGATGATGTGCTGGCTCGCTGCCCGGACGTGGCAGCGATGGCGTGGGCAGCACCCGGACGGCGAGACTGGAGACTAGATCAGCCGGTTGATCAGCCCGTGCCCGCAGCCGGCCAACAGGAAAACCGCCGACAGCAAGGCTGCCGATGTCATGAAAGTCTTGAAGATATTCAACCGCGTTACTCCCTGCCCAGATGGAAACCTTAGCGCGCAATCCCGGGAAAGTATCTAAAAATGGTCAGTCAGGCGCCGCCCCTTACGTCTCAAACATTCATCCTAATGCTTGAAACATCAGAATAATGATATTACACCTTACTCCTGCAGACTCAGACGGGGATTCCGGCCGATGATCACTGCCGCGCAGATGCGCGCCGCAAGGGCGCTGGCCGGCATCGATCAGAAGACGCTCGCCGAGCGCGCCGGCGTTTCGCTTCCGACTATCCAGCGCATGGAGGCGAGCGATGGCGTGGTCAGGGGCGTGGTCGACACGCTGATGAAGGTCATCCAGGCCCTCGACGAGGCCGGGGTGGAGCTGATCGGCGAGAATCAGGCCAGCGAGCGCGGCGGCCGGGGCGTGCGCCTCAAGCCTGCCGTGCCGCCGGATCCCAAGGCTGAGCCGGCATAAAGTCGCGACGGCGACCGCCGACAGCCCTGCCGACGATCCCGCCGCCTTTCAGGGTGCGAAAGGCAGTCCATGGATCAGACGCAGCGGGCAGGGCATGAACCGGCCCCCAGATCGGCCCAAAGGTCGGCCCACCAGTCGGCAAAGCCGACATTTTCCGAATTGTTCACGCCAAAGCTCGTGACGGTCTGGCGCGAGGGCTACACCTTCGCCGACGCCAAGGCGGACGCCATTGCCGGGCTGACGGTGGCCATTGTCGCGCTGCCCTTGTCGATGGCCATCGCGATCGCCTCGGGAGTCACGCCCGAGCGCGGCCTCTACACCTCGATCGTCGGCGGCTTCATCATTTCGGCGCTCGGCGGCAGCCGCTTCCAGATCGGCGGCCCGGCCGGCGCCTTCATCGTGCTGGTGGCCGCGACGGTTGCCCGGGTCGGTATCGACGGGCTGCTGCTGGCAACGATGATGGCAGGGGTCTTCCTGCTCGCCATAGGCTATCTCCGTCTCGGCACCTACATCAAGTTCATTCCCTATCCGGTGACGGTCGGCTTCACCGCCGGCATCGCCGTCATCATCTTTTCCGGACAGATCGTCGAACTGTTCGGGCTGAAGCTTGCCGGCAAGGAGCCGGGACCGCTGGTCCCGAAGCTGATCGCGGTCGGCGAGGCGGCCGGCACCATCAACCCGGCGGCGACCTTGGTGGCGGTGTTGACCATCGCCACCATCGCTGGCCTGAAGCGCTGGCGGCCGACATGGCCCGCAATGCTCATCGCCATCGGGCTGGCATCGCTGGTCGTGGCGCTTCTCGCGCTGCCGGCGGAGACGATCGGCACCCGCTTTGGCGGTATACCGCGCAGCCTGCAAATGCCCGCTTTGCCGCCGATCAGCCTGGACAGGATGATTGACGTGCTGCCGGATGCCATTGCCTTCGCCTTGCTGGGCGCCATCGAATCGCTGCTTTCGGCGGTGGTCGCCGACGGGATGACGGGCCGCCGGCATCGTTCCAACTGCGAACTGGTGGCGCAAGGCTTCGCCAACATCGCATCCGCCCTGTTCGGCGGCATTTGCGCCACCGGCACCATCGCCCGCACGGCGACCAATGTGCGGGCCGGCGCCCACGGACCGGTTTCGGGCATCGTCCACGCCGCCATCCTGCTCGCCTTGATGCTGGTGGCGGCGCCGCTCGCCAGCTATATCCCGCTCGCCGCCCTGGCCGGCGTGCTGGCGGTCGTGTGCTGGAATATGTTCGAGAAACAGGCCTTCGCCACCTTGCTGCGTGCCTCGCGCGGCGATGCGCTGGTGCTGATGGCGACCTTTCTGCTCGTCATCTTCCGCGATCTCACCGAAGGCATCGTCGTCGGCTTCGTGCTGGGGTCGATCCTGTTCATCGACCGCATGGCCAAGTCGATTGCGGTCGAGGCCGATCAGCCGCTGGTGCAGGAGGATGTCGCCGACAGCACCAAGGCCTACGATGCCAGCGAGGCGACCGACGCCGACACCGTCGTCTATCGCATTTCGGGCGCCTTCTTCTTCGGCGCCGCATCGACCGTCGGCACCGTGCTCGACCGCATAGCCGACCAGCGCAGGAACTTCATCCTCGACTGCTCGGCCGTACCGTTCTTCGATTCGACGGCGGCCAACGTCATCGAAGGCGCCGCCCACAAGGCGAAACGCGCCGGTGTCCGCTTCATCATATCGGGTGCCGCGCCGCAGATCCGACGCATGCTGATCACCCACGGCGTCAAGCGCCCGCTGGTGACCTACGCCGCCTCGATCAAGGATGCGCGGGCGCAGCTGAAAGGGAAGATCGAGGCGGGGTAGGGGCCGGGATTTGCCGGCCGGTGGCCATTGTCAGGACAAGGTGTCCACCTGTTGAATGCCAACTTCTTGACGTTGAGCTGACTCACGCACGGCGCGACGTGAACACCGCTTTGCGCCGCTCCTCGCGGTTTGTCCGATACCATCGCCCGCGCCTTCAAAATTGATGCGATGACGAAATGGCGTCGGAAAGAATACGAGATACTCTCGCAATCTTCACACCTGTCCTATATAGCCGCTGCATTGACGATCTTGTCCGGAAAGCTCGGTCAAGAAGAGGTGTTCGCACCCGCCATTTTCGAACTAGCCTCAGTGCACTCGCCTCACACGATCTTCTACGCTGCGGCTACTACATGGTATTTTTCGCGGCTTAGCAACTCGGTCCTGCTAGGGAAAAAGGCGGGTGAATGTGCAATCGTCCTCGACAAGGAGAACGACTGGCATCAGCGAATGGTAGCAGCACGCGACACCCTATCTGACGTGATGCTGAAACATCGGTCGACCCAAACCGGTGGTCACGTCGAGGTTTAGTTTCGGTGAAGAACATCCTTTGGGTCGTCGCATGACAGACGACCGCAACGGGCCAGACGTCGTTAATTAGCCGCACTGCGAGTTCGAGTTGGTGATCATCGCCGACGAACGAGCTTTCCCCTCACGGCTGCGAACGTCTCGCAGCTCTGCCCCGAGGCACCGACCATGGCTCTCAGTCGAGCTTCAGCGCCACAACCTCGCCTTCGTTCATCAACGGCACATAAAGGATCGACTTGCCATCGGTGCCGATGTCGGCGCTGCCCGGCTTGAACTGCGCCACCACCTCCGGCGCGCCGCCCGCATGATAGCGGTAGAGCGTGCCGGTCATGTAGGCGGTGGCGTAGATGGTGCCGCCGATGGCTACGACGCCGTCGAGATCGGCGAATTTCTGGGCACCCGGCAAGGGCGAAACCACCTTGCTGGCGATGTCGACCGACAGCAGGCCGCCAAGCTCCGTCGTGCGGAAGTCGGGCTTGATGCCCTTGCCCCAGGAGGCGACGATCAATCGGCCGCCATCGGCGAAGATGCCGTTGGGCGAAGCCAATGCCCCGTCCTTGACGAACAGCTCCGGCCGGTCGCCATCGATGCGGTAGATGGCGTCGGCCAGCATGTCGGTGACATAGACCTTGCCGGATTGGTCCGATGTCACGTCGTTGAGGAAGACCGCGTTCGGCACCGAGATGCTGGCGACCAGCTTGCCGCTGGCGAGGTCGACGACGCGGACTTTCGTGATGTCGGCGACATAGAGCTTGCCGCCCGAGATCGCCATACCCTTGGGTGCGTCCATGCCGTCGGTCCAGTGCTGGGTGACCGTCTTGCCGTCCAGCGACAGTACGGAGAGATAACCGTTGCCGTCGGCCTCGCCGGGATTGCCTGATATGTTGGAAACGATGATGCGATTGTCAGCGGCGTCGAACAGGGCCGATTCCGGCTGTTCGAGCCCGGTGGCGCGCCAGAGTTCGCCTGCCTCCGCGGCGGGCACTACGGCAATGCCGATGACGGCGATAAAGGTTGAGGTGATGAGGGTGTTCATGACTGCTCTCCTGAGATGACGAGGCAGAGCTATGGCTTTCGATACTTTCCGGAAAGGCCTGACACCGCTAGTATCGAATATCGATACGAAACTAGCGGCAAGAGGTGCATCCGATGAACGGTCTGATCTTCCAGGCGCTGAAGCGGACGTTGAAGGCGAAGGGCGTCACCTATCGCGCGCTTGCCGAACGCATGGGCGTTTCCGAACCGACGGTGAAGCGTATCTTCCATGAGCGCAATTGCAAGCTCGACCGGCTGATGGAGATTTGCGCTGCGGCCGGTGTCGAACTGGAAAACGTGCTCGGCTCGATGAACCGGGGGCCTGGGCCGGTCAACCACATCGCGCCGGAGGTCGAGCGCAAGCTCGCCGGCCGGCCGGCGCTGCTGTTCATCTTCGTCATGCTGTCAGAAAAGTTCACGCCCGAAGGCATCATGCGCTCGCAAGGCCTGAGCGAGGCTTCGATGTTCCTCTATCTGCGCGATCTCGAGGAACTCGGCCTGATCGCGCTCGGACGGGGTCTTTCGGCGAGACTGCTGGTCGAGACGCCGATCCAGTGGAACTTCGAAGGGCCGCTCAGGCCGCTGTTCGAGATGACCAACAAGAATTTCATCGGCTGGGCCATCACCCATATCGACAAGGAAGCGACCTTCGTCAGCTTCTCCAGGCGGATGCGGCCGGAGACGGCTGAAATGGTGCGGCGCGAGGCGGAGGATCTCGCCGACCGCGCCAAACTGCTCGCCCATCACGACCAGCACACGACGCCGGAGGATGGCCTGATCGGCTACAAATGGACGTTTGCCTTTGGCGCGACGCCATTTCCGGCAATCATGCCGATCGGGCCGCACGCGCGAGATGCCGGGGCGAGGCCTGATACGCCCGCCGCCGCGAAAGGACGGCGGCCGCTGCCGGCCTGACCAGGCACCGCGTCAATCGTCTCAGCACGATTGCATCTGGTGGCTGAGCTTGCCGCGCACGACCCTGGCAGTGCCGACCGCCACCATTTTTGCCGCTGTCTTGCCCCCCGGACCCGCCATGCGACCGGCGACGCCGACTGCGCCATTGACGGCGCCGATCGTCTTCATCTGCCCGACCGTCTCGTTCATACGCTCCCGGCAGTCCTGCATTTTCCTGGTCGTCTCGACTGCAGCCAGGGCCTCGCCAAGACCTGCCGGCGAGTCCGGGCCTGCCGCCAACTCCGCCAATTGCGCATGCTGGTCTGGCGTGATCGGCGGGCTGGCGGCCGTCTGGCTGCAGCCGGAGGCCAGCAGGCAGATCAGCATCGCGATCGGGCTGCCTCGCCCGGCACGTGCCGTGGCTGGAAAAATATCGCGATGTTCGGCCTCGAGGCTCCCGCCCGGAGTTGCCTTTCCGGCCACCCGTTTCCTGTTGCCCAACATCCTATTGCCCCACCGCCGGGCCGAGGATGAGGCTGCGGATTTTTGGCGTCAGCGGCCTGACGACGTCGGCGAAGGGATCGCCCTCAGTCCGCAAAATCATCAAGTCTTCGACCTCTTCGTCGATGGCGTCGATGGTCTCTGTCTTCTGTGCCTCGGTCAGCTCCCTCATGCCGGATATGGCATTTCTGAGCTTGGCGAAAATGGCATCGAGTTCTGCGACCGGCATCGTCGCCAGGAACCCGCGCATGGTCTCTCCAAGCGCGACCTTCCAGCTGTCGGCGGTGAAACCGGCGCTGCCGATCAAGCCCTTGTCCGCGGCATCGCGCTCGTACCAGTCGGCGGCGATCTCCTCGTCATAGGCGAACTGACCGAATTCGGGCTGCAGGGCCTCGATCAGGCCGACGACCGCCGACGCATCCCGCGCTGTCAGCGCCAAGGCAGGCGGGCTGTCGAAGATCATGCCGGCAAGTGCGAGCGCGCCGGCCAGCCGGCGCATGGCTGCGAAACGCCGCTCAGCCATAACAATCCTCCGCAATGCCGGCCCGGGCACTGCTCGTTGCCTGGGACTGCAGAACCGAGCCGCCGATCGAGGCGGCCTGGCCGGCAATGACCCCACCATTGCCAGCCAGACCGCCAAGACCCCCCGCCATCGACAGCACACCGCCGAGCAGAGCCGCATTGGTCTGCGCCTTCGCCGCCTTCTTGGCCGCATCGGCGCATGCCGTTTCCGTCGTCGGTTCGTTCCGGGCCTTCTTGCTGCCGGCCGCGCTCGCGATCGATGCCGGCCTGTCGTCGACCTGGCCCGTTTGGCAGCCCGCAAGGGCAATGGTCAGGGCCAGGAAAATGCTCTTTTTCATGGTGCTGCTCATCATCGGGCAGCGCGCGGCGGCAGCTTGGCCTCGCGATGATCGGTCACTGCGTTGCCCAAGGCGATCGACAGCAGATAGATGCGCGGATTGAACCCTGCCGCAGTCAGTGCCGACAGCGTCTTGAACAGTTGCAAATGAAACATCGTGCCCCCCTTTGGATTGCCGCCAATGCGGTTCCGGTTCCGGAATCGCGCCGCAAACTAGGGGCATAAAAGGGGGGCAGCTTGGACAGAACGGCACTGAAAGCGGCCAAAACGGCCCGGGATTGACGTTTTGCAGGCTCCGGCGCATATGACCGCGCTCTTGGGCATGGGGGGTGTCGATGACTGCGACGATGGGGACGTCAGCCTCATTCAGGCTGGCGACGGAGATGTTTCCGGAGCGGGATCGCGTCGAGATCACGCGTGAGGTTTACGGCCGCACGGTTCTGAGGGTGGACCTCGATCCGCTGGCGCCGGCGCAGATCGACATGCGGGTGCGCGCGTTGCCAGGCCTCGGCATCGCCACCGGCAGCTCATCGGAATTCCGGGTGCATCGTACGTCGTCGCTGATCGACAATGACGACTTCGTTCTTCTGGCGGCCCTCGACGGGGGCAGTGTGATGAAGCATCGCGGCCGCGAGGAGGCGGTCGGCAACGGCCAGGCGCTGATGATGAGCGGTGAAGAGGTTGGCCTCAACCTGATCGGCGCCGGCGGGTTTCGCTTCGTCAATCTGAGTTTTTCGCGCAAGCAGCTTTCGCCTCTGATCGGCGATCCGGCCGCGGTTCTTATGCGGCCCTTGCCGACCCAAAGCGGGGCGATGCGGCTGTTGCTCGACTATATCAGCTCGATCCAGGAGGTCGGAGACGAGTTGACTGCGGAGGCCTGCCACCTTGCGGCGGCACATGTTTTCGACCTTGCCGCACTCGCCATGGGCGCGACCAGGGATGCGGCCCAGATCGCACGCGGCCGCGGCGTCAGCGTTGCCCGCTTGCGCGCCATCAAGGCCGATATCGTCGCGCATGGTGGCCATGTCGACCTGTCGGCGCAAGACGTCGCCGCCCGCCACGGACTGTCGGCCCGCTACGTCCGCAAGCTGTTCGAGAGCGATGGCACATCCTTGATTGATTTCATGATGACCCAACGGCTGGCGCGCGCCCATCGCATGCTCGGCGATCCGCGCCATGCCGGACGCAGCATCACCGCGATCGCCTACGAGGCCGGCTTCAACGACCTTTCCTATTTCAACCGGGCGTTCCGTCGCCGTTATGACGCCACACCCTCGGACGTGCGGGCCGCGGCTTGCAAGCACTGACGCCCGGCTGCCGGCCAGCGGTCCTGTGCAGCGGCTGGACTCATTTGATCGCGTTTATTCGGCGGCCTTGGCCCCGGGATCGGCAAGCTTGTCGTCCCAGGTCACCGCCCGGTAGTCGAAACCATATTCCAGCGTCGGCTTGACGATGCGGAAATAGGGCGACAGGTCGAAATCGCGCGGCGTGTAGAGCGAATGGTGGCGGATGTGCAGGATTTCCTTGCGCGAATAGTTCGACTGCGCCGAGGCGCGGCCGGGCGCACGGGTGATCTCGGGCAGGATCGGATAGCGGATCTGGCCATAGGCCTCGGCAATCAGCGTCGAGCAGATCGCCCGTGTCGGATCGCCGGAACCGAAGGCCAGCATGCGGCGGCGCCAGCGCACCGGCACCGGCGGTGTCGGGAAGAAAAAACGCAGCATGTCGAAAATGTTCTTGAGGTCGTATTTCAGGCCGAGCTTGCCGATCATGAAGGCGACGACCTTGTCGCGATCCTCCGGCGCCAGCCCACTCGCCCGGCAGATGCGGGTGTTGTAGGTGCGGTAGCGCGACAATGGAACGGCGACGCAGCCTTCGCCGATCGTGACCTCGATCAGGCGCGGCCGCTCCGAGCCGTCCGCCGGCGCGGGCAAGGCATCGCCGATATAGAAGGCCGCATGCGACCAGGTCGACTGGGTCAGGTACTTGATCGCCGCCGAGATCTTCTGGTTGCCCTCGATCAGCAGGATGTCGCCGGGCTCAAGCGTGCGACGCAGCGTTTCGGCATCGGATGGGGTGTAGGGCTCGTAGCCGGACGATTCTTCCTGCAGCCGGCCGGCAAGCCAGCGGCCAAGTCGATCCAGAAGCGTGTCGCCGGGCTCGGTCATACTCCATGGCGATTAGCATGGGCGGGTAATGAGGGCTAGCGCACGCCTTTCTTCCCCCCGTCCGGACCGAGAGGAAGAGCGCCAAGTCATCCTACGATGCCGCGGCCTCTTCCGGCGGCGCAGCCAGATCGTCGCGCGCCTTGCGGGCCAGTTTGCGTGTCGAGCGTTTGGGACTGTCGCCGAACAGCTCGGCCGCCTCGGCAATGCAGCTCTTCTTCAGCTGCTTTTCCGACCGCTTCAAAAGCTTGGCCAGAAGTTTCGTGTCCTCGGGCGGCCCGAGCAGCTGGTCGTCGGCCTCGAGCAGGGCGCGCATCACCAGCACATCGTGCAGGTCGCCCAGCCGCTCGCCCAGTTCGTCGACCGCCTTGCGCCTTGCCTTGATCGGTGTCGGCCACAGCCTGCCGAGCAGCGACAGATGCATGCCGTGGGTCTTGGCCGCCTTGCGCAGATCGTGGAAATCATCGGCCGCTCCCCGCGATCCGGCCTTGTCGAGCGCCTTCCTGGCGCGGCGCAGCGTGACGCGGGCGCCTTCGGCAAGCACGTCGGCCGCCTGTTCCGGCTGGTCGGGCAAGGCCAGAGTGCCGATGCGGTGCAGGCCCTCCTCGCAGGCGGCGGTCGCCGCGCCGATCGCCGCTTCGAGCCCTGTACCTTCGTGCAATTCATGCTGGCGCGCGATCAGCCTGTCGCGAACCGCGCCCAGCCCATCGTCGGCGCTCTCCTTGGGAAAGCTTGCCGCCAGGCGGTCGATGGTCTCGATCAGCGCTGTCGCCTCGCGCGGGCCGGCAAGCAGGGCCGCCACGTTGCGGTAGCACTGGTTTTCTGTCTCACAGAATGTTTCGTCACCGGAACGAACAAGCCGCAACAACGCGCGAGCGCTCTTCAGCCGCTTGCGGCATTTGTGCAGCGCCTGTTCCGGCCGGCTCCGTGCGGCGTCAAGATGATGCAGCGCCTTGCCGATCTCCTCGGCAAGGATTCTCCTGACCTCGCCGGTCAGCGGCAGGCGCGGATCGATGCGAAAGCTCATGCGGCGATCTCCGGAATCCCACCAAGGGCGAGCGACGCGTTGTAGAATTTCTGCTCGCCGGTGACTTCACGGCCGAGCCAGTCGGGCAGCATTTCGTCCGGCACGTCCTCCGGCGTCTCAAGTTCGGCGACCACAAGTCCCGCAAGCGGTCCGCCAAAGACATCGACTTCGTAGAGATAGCCACGGTGCCTAACATGGTGACGTGTCTTCTCGATGACACGTCCGATGGCGAAGTCCAGCATCTCCACCGCCTCCGACAGCGGGATCGGGTATTCGAATTCGTCGCGCTCGCGCGCTTTGCTGCCGAATTTGAGCGTCAGCTTGGCGGAAGTGCCGTCGCTGATGCGGATGCGCACTGTGCGCCCGGGGCCGGCAGCGAGATAGAACTGGAGAATGCGGATATTGGCCTCGGCCAACTCCCGCCATGCGGTGCTGGTGACCAGGAATTTTCGTTCGACTTCCTTGCCCATGGCCGCGCACTAAAGCGTTTGCCGCCGTCGATGGCAAGACAATGACGAACAGAAGTTGACTTTAATCAATCGATTGATTAAAGTGCGCTCATGATCAAACTACCTGAGCCCAAAGTTCTTCGTCGCGAGCCCGCCGAGATGACGCGCGCGGCGCTTGTCCAGGCGGCACTGAAGCTGTTCGGACGGCAGGGCTTCGACGGCACCTCGACGCGCGAGATCGCCGCCGAGGCGCAAGCCAATATCGGCTCGATCGCTTATCATTTCGGCGGCAAGGAGGGTCTTCGCACGGCCGCCGCCGACTTTATCGTCGAGACCATCCAGACGGTCGCCGGACCGGCGCTCGGCAATGCACAGGCGCCCGCGCCGGTCGGTCCGGAGGCAGCGCAGGCGCAGCTCTTCGCGGCGCTGGAGCGAATGGTCGGCTTTGTCGTGGCCAGTCCGCAGGCCGGTGAGATCGTGCAGTTCATCCTGCGCGAACTTTCCCATCCAACGGCAGCCCTCGATCGTATCTATGACGGTGTCTTCGAGCCAAGCCATCGCCGGCTGTGCCAGCTGTGGGAACAGGCAACTGGCGAGCCCGCCGAAAGCGAGGCCACAAGGCTCACCGTGTTCACGCTGATCGGCCAGGTCATCTATTTCCGCATCGGCCGTGAGGCGGTGATGCGCCGCATGGGCTGGCCCGATATCGGCGCCGCGGAGGCCGCCAAGGTGGTGGCGGTCACATCGGGCAATCTCAAGGCCATATTCGCCGCCAGAAAAGGGGCAAAGACAAAGGGGCAAAGACCATGAGCTTTCTGTGTTCGCTGCCGCTCGCCGCGCAGCTCTTCTCGGCCTGTGCCCCGGCAGCACCGCTGGCCGTCGGCTATGTCGAAGGCGACTACGTGCTGCTGGCGCCGATCGAGGTGGCGCAGGTAGAGACCGTCACGGTCAAGCGCGGCGACCGTGTCATGCCCGGCACGACCGTTGTGACGCTGGAAAGCGCCGATGCAAAGATCGCTGTGGCGCAGGCGCAGGCAAGCCTTGCACAGGCGCAGGCACAACTCGCCGACCTGCAGATCGGCAAGCGGCCGGAAGAGATCGCCGTGCTGAAGGCCGAGGTCGATATGGCCAGCGCCCAGGCCGCCGACGCCAAGCGCAAATACGACCGCGCCGCCGATCTGTTCAAGCGCGGCGCCGGCACGCAAGCGGATTTCGACACCGCGTCGGCCACGCTCGAAACGGCCAATGCGCAGGTCGGCCAGGCCAAATCCAATCTCGCCGTCGGCGGCCTGCCGGCGCGCCCCGAGACGATCAAGGCCGCCGACAATCAGGTCAAGCAGGCGCAGGCCGCGTTGGAGCAGGCGCAGTGGCGGCTGTCGAAACGGGTGCTGGCCGCCCCTTCGCCCGGCCGCGTCAACGACGTCATCCGCAATCCGGGCGATACATCAGGTCCGACCGCGCCTGTGATTTCGATCCTGCCCGACGGCGCGGTCAAGCTCAGCGTCTATATCCCGGAGAGCGCCTTCTCCTCGGTCAAGGTCGGCACCTTGCTCGGCGTCCATTGCGACGGCTGCGGCCCGGATGTTAAGGCGCGCGTCAGCTACGTCTCGCCAGATCCCGAGTTCACCCCGCCGGTGATCTATTCGCTTGAGAACCGGCAGAAGCTGGTCTACCTCGTCGAGGCGCGGCCGGAGGGCGATGCCGGCCCGCTGCAGCCCGGCCAGATCGTCGATGTCGATCTGGCGGACAGCGCAAGATGAACGCCATCGACGTCCACGGCCTGGTCAAGCGCTTTGGCGACAAGACCGTCGTCGACCATGTGACGATGTCGGTTGCCGAGGGCGAGATCGTCGGCTTTCTCGGCCCCAACGGTTCGGGCAAAACGACCACTATCCGCATCATGTGCGGCCTGCTGACGCCGGACGAGGGCGAAGGCACGGTGCTCGGTTTCAACATCCGCACCGACAGCCTGCGCATCAAGCGCGAAGTCGGCTACATGACGCAGAAATTCTCGTTCTACGAGGATCTGACGATCGGCGAGAATCTCGAATTCGTGGCGCGGCTCTACCGGCTGAAGCCGGTCGAGGAGCATGTCGCGAGCACGTTGGAGGACCTCGGCCTGACGTCGCGCCGCAACCAGCTGGCCGGCACCTTGTCGGGCGGCTGGAAGCAGCGGCTGGCGCTGGCCGCCTGCATCATGCACAAGCCGAAATTGCTGCTGCTCGACGAGCCTACGGCCGGTGTCGACCCGAAGGCGAGGCGCGAGTTCTGGGACGAGATCCATCGCCTCGCCAGCGGCGGGCTGACCGTGCTGGTCTCCACCCACTATATGGACGAAGCCGAGCGCTGCCACCGCATCAGCTACATCTCCTATGGCAAGATGCTGGCCACCGGCACTGTCGCCGAAGTGGTGAAAAATGCCGGGCTGACCACCTTCGTCCTGCAGGGTCCGCGCCTCGATCAGGTCGCCGAAGCGCTTCAGGGCCGCCCCGGCGTCGATCAGGTGGCGCCGTTCGGCGCGACGCTGCATGTCGTCGGCTCCGACAAGAAGAAGCTCGAAGCCGCGCTTGCCGATGTCGAGAGAGAGCACAAGGGCGTGAAAGTTTCGCCCGGCGAAACCAGCCTCGAGGACGTCTTCATCCAGTTCATGTCCGGCTCGAAGGACAACATGGCATGAACAGCGTCTTTTCCTTCGCCCGGCTTGGCGCCTTGCTGATCAAGGAATTCATCCAGATGCGGCGCGACCGCATCACCTTCGCCATGATGCTCGGCGTGCCGCTGATACAATTGGTGCTTTTCGGCTACGCCATCAACAACGACCCGAAAAGCCTGCCGGCAGCACTCGTGGCGACGAGCAACGATCCCTATACGCGCGCCATTGTCGCGGCGCTGCAGACCACCGGTTACTATCGTTTCGACCATGTCGCGCAAAGTGCCGCCGAGGCCGAGTTCCTGATATCGCGCGGCGACGTTGCCTTCGTCGTCACCATCCCGGCCGACTTCGCCAGGAGGGTGGAGAGCGGCAACAGCCCGCAGATACTCATCGAGGCCGACGCCACCGACCCGGCGGTGGCAAGCGGCGCCATCTCGACGCTCGGCACAGTCGCCAGCCAGGCGCTGCTGAGGGCGCAAGGCACGCAGGAAGCCGCCGCCGAGGCCGCCAAGGGTCAGCTCGATGTCGTCGTACACCGGCGCTACAATCCCGAAGGCATCTCGCAATACAACATCGTGCCCGGCCTGCTGGGCGTCATCCTGCAGATGACCATGGTGATGATGACTTCGATCGCGCTGACACGCGAGACCGAGCGCGGAACGATGGAGAACCTGTTGGCGATGCCGTCCAGCCCGCTCGAGATCATGATGGGCAAGGTGCTGCCCTATCTGGCGGTCGGCGGCGTGCAGGTGGTGGTGGTGCTGGCGGCGGCGAAACTTCTGTTCGCCATCCCCTTCACCGGATCGATGTCGCTGCTCCTGACGGCCGTGCTGATCTTCGTGCTGGCGCTGGTGCTGCTCGGCTACACGATTTCGACCATCGCCCGCACGCAGATGCAGGCGCTCCAACTCACCTTCTTCTTCTTCCTGCCGTCGATCATGCTGTCCGGCTTCATGTTCCCGTATCGCGGCATGCCGGACTGGGCACAAATCTTCGGCGAGATCTTCCCGCTGACGCATTTCCTACGCATCACCCGCGCGGTGATGCTGAAGGGGGCCGAACTGCCGGCGGTGGCAACGGAGATTGGCTGGCTGGTGGTGTTCGTGGCTTTGTTTGCCGGCGTAGCATTGGTACGATTCAGGCGGACGCTGGATTAGACGCCGCACGACCTCCAGTCTTGCTACCAGCCTTTGCTCCTTGCTCCGCCGTGGATGACGAAGGGAGAAATGCTTTCGCCAATCTCCATGGTTTGTAACTGCCACTAACCGTTGAGCGATTTGGGGCCGCTGACGAAGGCGCTCCCCTTGACGTAAAACCGCAGCGGGCGATCGGCATCCTTTGTAATGCCGATCCGGATGCCTTGGGCGATGTCGCCGGCTTGATGCTCGTCGGTTGCCAGCCATAGCGGGCCTTTGCGGCAGAGATCGAGCCCGTCGAGCGAACGATCGATCCGCAACGCCTGGGCCAGCCTTCCCGGTCCTCGCGCCAGGTCGCGCAAGCGCTCGATGCCGCGATTGAGCCGCATGATCGCGATGCCTTCGAGCGGCTCGAGCGCCCTGATGAGCACGCCGGTTCCGACCCCCGGCATCTCGCTCGAGACGTTGAGCATGTAGGAGATGCCGTAGGCGAGATAGACATAAGCGTGCCCAGCCTCGAGAAACAGCGAACGGTTGCGCGGCGTCTGGCCCCGGTAGCCGTGCCCGGCGGCATCGCCGGTCACATAGGCCTCGGTCTCGACGATGCGGCCGCTGGCGATGCCTTCGGGCAGTTCGCGCACCACGATCTTGCCGATGAGAGTGCGGGCAAGGGATGCCGTATCGTCGGGCAGCTCAGAACGCGTGAGCGGGCGGTAGATGACCATGTTCAGCCCGCCGACGATTTGGAGGCGGGCGAGGAGTGATCCAAGGCGAAACCTGCCTCAGATCCATGTCGGACCCTTTGGACATCCCGTCTCAAGCCGCCGCCATGATCCCGGCATAAGTGCCGAAATCGACATTGCCGCCGGACAGCACCACGGCAACGCATTTGCCGGACAGTTCGATCTCGCCCGACGACAGCGCCGCCAACGCCACGCAGCCGCCGGGCTCGACCACCAGCTTGAGATAGGCCATGGCGTCGCGCATCGCCTGTGCCGTCGCCTTGTCGGAGACGGCGATGCCGCCTGCCAGGTTCCTGCGGTTGATCTCGAAGGTGATCAGGCCGGGCTCCGCGGTCAGGATCGCGTCGCAAATCGACGCGTGGCCGGGTTCGTTTGACACCCTGGCGCCGGCGGCCAGCGAACGGCGGGTGTCGTCGAAATGCTCTGGCTCCACCGCCCAGACCGCAGTGTTGGGCGAGGCGTCCTTGACGGCAACCGAAATGCCGCTGGCCAGGCCGCCGCCGCCGCAGGGAATGACGACCGCGTCGAGGTCGACGCCAAGCGCTTTTGCCTGGCGCATCAATTCGAGGCCGATCGTGCCTTGGCCCGCAATGATGGCCGGGTCGTCGAAGGGTGGCACCAGCACCATGCCTCTTTCCACGTAAGGGCGAACCACGCTCATGCGGTCGTCGCGAAAGCGGTCGAACGGCACCACCTCCGCCCCCATCTTGCGGACGTTAGCGATCTTCATCGCCGGCGCGTCTGAAGGCATGGCGATGACCGCCTTGACGCCGAACATCGCGGCCGAAGCGGCGACACCCTGCGCATGATTGCCCGACGAGAAGGCGACGACGCCCTGGCTGCGTTCTTCGTCGCTCAGCGACGACAGCTTGTTGTAGGCACCACGGAACTTGAACGAGCCGGTACGCTGCAGCGTCTCCGGCTTGAACAGGATGCGGCCGCCGAAGCGCTTGTTCAGCTCCTGCGATTCGATCAACGGGGTTTCGACGATCAGGCCGGCGAGACGCGCGGCGGCGGCGTGGATGTCGGCGATGCCGGGAGGGGTGGTGGCGGTCATGTGAGGTCCAGTGGACAGGGGTCTTTCCATGATGCCCGCAAAGGGAGGTGGCGCACCATGGGAAAAATGTGACCGTTACAAGGTTTAGCGAGGCGGTCGCCAACGCCTCGGCTGCACGCCTCCCTCTGGCCTGCCGGACATCTCCCCATGGGTGAGGAGATCGGCTGGGTATCCGCTTTCGTCAATTTCCAACGTTGAAGAAGGGGCACACCTAATGAAGCTGACAATCTCCCCCACGTGGGGGAGATGTCCGGTAGGACAGAGGGGGGCGCCGTCCCGCCGCCGTCTCACGAGTTTCACCCCAACAGCGTCCTCTGCCTCTTGCTCCCGCCCAGCTTGCGCCAGTTGTTGAAGCGGTGGCTGGCGGCGGCAAAGGATATCTTCATCTGCTGGGCGACCGAATAGCGCGACTTGCCCTCGTCGAACATGCGGTAGCAGCACTCGACGCCTTCCTCGGTCAGTTTGCCGTCCGGCGCCTTGTTGTGCGGATTGGCGGGGTCGAATTTCTCGACCTGCTGCTCGACCAGGCCTTTCAGGCGCTGCAGATCGGCCTCGATGCTGGCGATGAGATCGAGAACGGGCTTTGGGTCATAGGGATGCGGAGGCTGTTTTGCCGTCATCTGCGGGTTCCTTGTTCTGGCTGGGTTGAATTATATAGGTGAACATTCACTGATAATGAAGGGGTCGGCCCGGCATGCGCGCTTCAACAATTCTTGACCGCGACCCAAGCGCGCAATTGACCGGAGGCACCTTGAGCCCTAGTTTAGAACTATTCTAAACTAGGGTGAATTCCTCATGCTTTCCCGTGTTTTCGGCTTCGGCCGCCGCCCCTTCGAATCGCTTTCCGAACAGGAGATCCTGGCGCTGGCCATTTCGTCCGAGGAGGATGACGGTCGCATCTATCGGGCTTATGCCGACGGCCTGACGGAAAACTTCCCCCAATCGGCAAAAGTGTTCGAGGAGATGGCCGAGGAAGAGGATGGCCATCGCGATTCGCTGATCGAGCTTTTCCGCAAGCGTTTCGGCGAGCGCATTCCGCTGATCCGGCGCGAACATGTGAAGGGCTATTACGAGCGCAAGCCCGACTGGCTGGTCCGGCCGCTCGGCATCGAGCACGTGCGCAGCCAGGCCGAGGCGATGGAGCGGCAAGCCTACCTTTTCTATGTCGAGGCTGCCAAGCGCACGGCGGATGCCTCGACGCGAAAACTGCTCGACGATCTGGCGGTGGCCGAACTGGGCCATGAGACACTGGCGCAGCGGCTGGAGCAGAAACATGTGCCGGGCGAAGTGAAGGATGAAGAGACCGCCGCCGAGCAGCGCCAGTTCATCCTCACCTATGTGCAACCAGGGCTGGCCGGGCTGATGGACGGATCGGTGTCCACACTGGCGCCGATCTTTGCTGCGGCCTTTGCCACGCATGACACCTGGCAGACGCTGCTGGTCGGGCTTGCCGCCTCGATCGGCGCCGGCATTTCGATGGGCTTCACCGAAGTCGCTTCAGACGACGGCAAGCTGTCGGGCCGCGGCTCGCCGCTCAAGCGCGGTCTGACCGTCGGCATCATGACGACGCTGGGCGGTCTCGGGCATGCACTCCCCTATCTCATTCCGCATTTCTGGACGGCGACTGGGGTTGCCGCGGTGGTGGTGTTCTTCGAATTGTGGGCGATCGCTTTTGTCCAGAACCGCTACATGCAGACGCCCTTCCTGCGCGCCGCCTTCCAGGTGGTGCTGGGCGGCGCCCTGGTGTTCGCGGCCGGCGTGCTGATCGGGAATGCGTGAGTAGCCTCACTCACCCATTCACCGCCCGACTGTCGGCCGGCGCCTCGTCCCTTTCCGTCAGCCCATAGTCCCTCACGACATGGGCGATGCGCAATCGGTAGCCGGCAAAGATGCCGCCGCGACCGGCCTTCTGCGCCTGCCGGTGTTCCTCGGTGTTGCGCCAGTCCTTCACGGCTTCCTCATCTCGCCAGAACGACAGCGACAGGATGCGGTTCGGATCGGCCAGACTCTGAAAACGCTCGATAGAGAGAAAGCCGTCAATGCCGTCGAGCAGCGGACGCAGGTCCGCGGCGATGCTCAGATAGGCATCGCGCCGACCCTCCGCCGGCTCGACCTCGAAGATGACGGCAATCACGGCAGCACCAGTTTCGCGTGCGGGCCTGAGGCCAGTTTCAGGAACATGCGATCCTCCTTCAGGATGAATCTCTCGCGTTTCGCGAACTCGTAGTTTGCCTTGCCGGCGGGATCGGCGGCAAGCCGGGCGCGATAGGCTTCGTAGGCGGCCAGGCTTTCGATGTTATAGGCCGCATAGGCGGTCGTCGCCGAGCCCTCATGCGGCGCGTAATAGCCGATCAGATCGGCGCCGCAGCGCGGAATGGCCTGGCCCCAGTTGCGCGCATACTCCTCGAAGGCGGCCTTGCCGAACGGGTCGATCTCGTAGCGGATGAAGCAGGTGATGGTCATTGTGGTCTCCTCGGGGCTGCGTCAATAGGTTGAACGGCATCGAAACGTCGTGCCGACTGGTCTGCTAGGGCTGCCAGAAGGACTTCGCGCATTCGCGGCGCACCTCTTGCCGCGTCAGGCCAAGGTCGCGCAGCTGATGGTCGTCGATCTCGGCAAGGTCGAGACGCTGCAGATGGCGGCCATACCAGCGGGCCAGCAGCCGCGAACGCAACCAGCTGACGAACGGGAAGAACCGACGGCTGTGGAGCGGGGTTGAGGGGAAAGCGGTTCGTGCGGCCATCGTCGTCTCCTTGATCTCACCGGAGAATAGTGATTATCTGACAAGAACGCTTCGATGAGGAACGAACTATGCGCGAAGGACCCGACATCGCCCGCATCGCCAGCCTGGTCGGCGACCCGGCACGGGCAAACATGCTAAATGCCCTGATGGGCGGCACGGCGCTGACGGCAAGCGAGCTGGCGCTCGAGGCCGGCGTCTCGCTGCCGACCGCCAGCTCGCACCTGGGCAAACTGATGGAAGGTGGGCTGCTCACGGTGGCGAGCCAGGGCCGGCATCGCTATTACGGCCTCGCCGGACCGCAGGTGGCGGGCATGATCGAAGCCATCACAGGCGTCGCGGAAGCCGTCGGTCCAAAGCGTGTGCGGCCGGGTCCGCGCGATGCAGCGATGCGCGTGGCGCGCGTCTGCTACGATCACCTCGCCGGCGAGCAGGCAGTGGCGATGCTCGACCGGCTCGTCGCCAAGAACGTACTGGTCCGCGACGAACAAGAGATCAGGCTCGGGCCATCGGCGGCTTCGCATTTCGCCGCGATCGGCATCGACGTCTACACCAAGCCGCGCCGGCCGGTATGCCGCGCCTGCCTCGACTGGAGCGTGCGCCGTTCGCACCTCGCCGGCACGCTGGGCGCCGCCATCCTCGACAAGATCCTTGCCGAGAAATGGGCGCGCCGCGAGAAGGACAGCCGCGCGGTGATTTTCTCGCTGCCGGGCAAGCAGGCTTTCGAGAAGGTGTTTCTGAGCTGAGAGGCCGACGCTGATTTCGTCACGCCGGCAGGCCAGAGGGGGCGCGAAGGATCGCTGCGCTGGCAAATTGCGCGAACTACCCCCGCTTCAACGTCTTCCCCTGCTTGAAAAATTCCCTCCACGGATCGGCTTTCGCCAGCTGCTTCAGCGTCGTCTTGTCGCCGATCGGGAAAGCGTTCGGCGGCAAGCCGGCCTCGATCTCTGGCCAGGTCACCGGCATCGACACGGTGGCGCCCTTCTTGGCGCGCGAGGAATAGGGCGCGACCGTCGTCGAGCCCCTGCCGTTGCGCAGATAGTCGACGAAGATCTTTCCCGTGCGCGCTTTTTTCGACAGCGTCGCCGTGTAGCGGTCGGGGGCACCCTGCTCCAACGCGCGGGCAAAGTCATGGGCGAAGCCCTTCACCGCATCCCAATCCGCCGCCGGTTTCAGCGGCACCAGCACGTGATAGCCCTTGCCGCCCGAGGTCTTGACGAAATTCGGCAGCGACAGCTCGTCGAGCTTGCCCCGGATATCGAGTGCCGCCTCGCGGACCGCCTTCACATCGACACCTTCATCGGGATCGAGATCGAAGATGATCTGGTCGGGCTTCTCGATCTCATCGATCGTGCACCCCCAGATGTGGATCTCGACCACGCCATACTGGACCAGTGCGGCAACACCATCGAAATCCCGGATGAACAGGATTTCCTCGCCGTCGGTCGGGTCCTTCATGCGCGCGATCTTGTCGCTCATGCCAGCCGAGGCATGCTTCTGGAAGAAACGCTGGCCGCCGACACCGTCCGGCGCCCGCACCAGGCTGAGCGGCCGGTTGACCACGAACTGTTCCATGCGCGGCCAAACCTGTGCGTAATGGTCGAGCAGGCCCTGCTTGGATATGTTTTCGTCCGGCCACAGCAGCTTGTCGGGATGCGAGAGTTTGACCGTGGTCGTCATCGACCCGGCGGCTTTGCCGCCTGATGCCGGCTTGGCCGTGCTCTTGCCTGTCGATGGCATGCCTGTCGCCGCTTTGGGCTTTTCCTGCACGACTTCCTCCGCCGGCTTGTCCTCGCGCAACCCCTGGAACGAGGCGTGGCGTATTATACGGTCCGAGGTCCAGCTGCGAAACTCCACTTCGCCGACAAGTTCAGGCTTGACCCAGACCAGGCCCTTGCCCTTCGGCACGGCGGTGGAGAAGGGCGATGATTTTGCCGTCAACGCATCGAGTTTTGCCTTCAGCTCATTGGCGCCCTTGCCCGAAAAACCAGTGCCGACGCGGCCGGCATAATGCAGCTTGCCGCCCTCGTGGAAGCCGACCAGGATCGAGCGCAGGCCGCGCCCGGTCTTGTCCGACGGCAGGTAGCCGCCAATGACGAACTCCTGCCGCGCCGTGCATTTCGACTTCACCCAGGTTGGGCCGCGGCCGCTGCGGTACGGTGCATCGGCACGCTTGGAGACGACGCCTTCCAGGCCCATCCGGCAGGCATGCTCAAGCATGATCTTGCCGGGTTCGGCGAAATGGTCGCTGAAGCGGACCGCCGCATTGTCGGAGTGTTCGCCGAGCAGTTCCTGCAAGGCCTGCTTGCGCTCGACCAGCGGCTCGCGCCGCAAATCCCTTCCATCGAGGCGCATCAGGTCGAACACGTAATAGATGAAACGATTGGTCCGCTTCGCCGACAGGTCTTGCTGCAGCAGCGCGAAGGACGAAACACCACTGTCGGCCAACACCACCACCTCGCCATCGAGGATGGCGTCGCTGCACTTCAGCCCGGCCAACTCCGCGACGATCTCGCCGCCGAATTTCTTCGTCCAGTCGAGGCCGGTGCGGGTCAGCAGCCGCACATCGGTGCCGGCGATCTGCGCCTGCATGCGATAGCCGTCGAACTTCACCTCATGCAGCCAGTCCTTGCCCGGCGGCGCATCGCGCTCGAGCGTGGCCAGCTGCGGCTCGATAAAGTCGAGGCGTTTGCCGGCTTTTGTCTTGACGGCGGCCGGCTTGTTGGAATGCCAGACTTTCGGCTTCTCGCCCTTCGCGGTCTTGCCCTCGCCGACCTCCTCGATGGTCAGGCCCGATTTCACCGATTCAGGCGCTTCCTTGAGGATGTCCTCGCCGGGACGCGCTGCGGCATCGTCCGACTTGATCAGCAGCCAGTTGTCGCGCTTTTCACCCGCACGCGGCTTCAGCCGCACCAGATGCCATGCCCCATGCAGCTTGTGTCCCCTGAGCTCGAAGCTGATATGGCCCTTTTTCATCGCCTTGGCCGGGTCGATCTCGGGAATCCAGGTGCCCTCGTCCCAAACGATAACCGAACCGCCGCCATATTCGCCCTTGGGAATGGTGCCTTCGAACGGCGCATAGTCGATCGGGTGATCCTCGACATGGACAGCCAGTCGCTTCTCATGCGGGTCGAGGCTCGGGCCGCGCGTCACCGCCCAACTCCACAGCACGCCATCATGCTCGAGCCGCAAGTCGTAATGCAACCGCGTCGCGGCATGCTTGTGGATGACGAAGATGCCGCCGGCCTCGCCCTGCTTGGTCCGGGCGACCTTGCCGGCCGGTTCGGCGGTTTTCTTGAAATCGCGCTTGGAGTGATATTGTTCGAGGCTGGCCATCCGTTGGGGTTCCTCACGCCGATTTGCGTTTGGGCGCGCTGGCTTTCGACTTGGCGCGTTTGGCCGCTGGCCTGGCCTTCGCCGACGAAGATGTTTTCGATGACCCGGAGTCCGACAGGCTCTTCTTCAGCGCGTCGAACAGATTGACGACATTGGAAGGTTTGGGCGCCGCCTTGGCCTTCGGCGCCTTGTGGCCGGCCTTCTTGGCGCGGATCAGCTCCAGCAGCGCGTCCTCGTATTTGTCGTCGAATTTCGAGGGATCGAACTTCGTCTTCTTCTTGTCGATGATCAACTCGGCCAGATCGGTCATCTCCTGATCGGTCTTCACGGGCTCGATGTCGCCGAAGACGGTGTCCGGTTGCCGCACCGTGTTGTCGTAGCGCAGCGTCGTCAGCACCATGCCCTTGCCGAGCGGTTCGATCACCACCGGCCGTTCGCGTCGGTAGAGCACGATACGCGCCAGCCCGGCCATCTTCTTGCCCGCCATCGCATCGCGAATGACGGCGAACGCCTCTTCCGACACCTTATCGGCCGGCGCCACATAGTAGGGCGTGTCGAGATAGATCTGCTGGATCGAAGCTTTGTCGACGAAGCCGTCGAGCGCCATCGTGTGCGAGGATTCGATCTGCACCGCCTCGATCTCGTCTTCCTCGATATGGATGAAATTGCCATCGTCGAGTTCATAACCCTTGATCTCGTCCTCCTCCTCCAACGGCTTGCCGGTTTCGGCATCGACATAGAGGCGCTTCACCGTGTTGCCGGTCTTGCGGTTGAGAATGCGAAACGAGACCCGCTCCGTATGGGTGACGACATTGGTCAGTTCGACGGCACAGGTGACCAGCGAAAGCTTCAGATAGCCTCTCCAGGCCGGACGCGGCGCCATGATATCTTCCCTTCAGAACCAGATGAAGGTGAGAACGGACAGATCGCGCTCCAGTTCCGCGCTCCCGCGCCGATCTGGATGCCAAGGGGCCGCCTGAGTGGTTCTGGCCGCCAGCACGGAAATTTCGCGGGCTCGGCAAAAGTTGAAACAGAACCGCGCGCAGGCGACATTCAAACGAAACATATGTGATGCAGAAGTCACATTGGCCGGAATGCCAACCAACTGCACGGAAAGACCCCGAATCAGCCGCATTCCAGCCACGAAGCAAGGCATTTTCGACCAGATATTAACATCACGTTCACCGACTATTCACGCCTCGACGCTATGATGACCGCAATTCGGAAGGGACATCCGAAAATCGGGACAGGGACAAGGTAATGAACTTCCTCGCGCACCTCATCGGCTATGCCGCCGCCATCCGCGAATTCGTCGCGCCGACCTACCGGCCCGAACGCTATTACATGCGCGGCCCCGGCCCGGCCTGCGCCCGTCGCGGCAACTCGCTGGGCGCGCACTGATCATGGCTTTCGAAAATCGCCACAACAGCCGGATCTGCAGGCCGGCCGCCTCTACCCGCGCCACCACCTATCGCGCCGAGCGTCCCGCTCTCGCCGACAGGCGCCGTGCGACATCGCCACGGCTTTGATACCATCGCTGGCCGGCTTAGTGTCATAGGACACGAGCAGCCGAGGCCAGCGTGACGGACCATCCTCAACCAGTTCGACCCCAGTCAACTCGTCCCTTCGAAACAGTTCTCGACTCACGCCATCCATTGATCGTTTTCGATGGCGTCTGCGTGCTCTGCTCCGGTTTCGTGCGCATGGTGGTCAGGCTCGACCGCCAAGGCCGTTTCCGCTTCGCCACCGCGCAGTCGCCCTTCGGTGAAGCGCTGTTCCGGAAGCATGGACTGCGCACCGACTCTTACGAAACCAATCTCGTCCTGATCGACGGCGTCGCCTTCACGCGGCTGGACAGTTTTGTCGCCGTCATGGCGGAACTCGGCTGGCCTTGGCGGGCGGCCAAGGCACTGTTGCTGTTGCCGCGCCCGCTGCGTGGTTGGCTCTATGATCGCATCGCCAGGAACCGCTACGCCCTGTTCGGCAGGAAGGATGCTTGCGACATTCCTTCTCCGGAGCTGCGCAAGCGGTTCCTTGGCTGAGGGTGTGGCTATGCGCTACCGCGGCTGGCTCGTGCCATCCGGCCGGCACGGCTCGAGCACGATCGGTCCGCCTGCCGTCCTCCCCAATTCCCGGCAGCCCTGAACCGTGCACAGTGTCCAGCCGTCGCTGGTTGCACCTGAAGCGGCGAGCACGACGCGCCGCTGCGGGCCGACATCAGGCGCATAGCTCCACCAACCCTCCTTCAGCACCGCGCCTTCCGGTGGCTCCATGCCGGCGCCCGAGCCCTCGATCCGGGCTTCGACCACCCGCAGGCCGGAGGACGTGACCTTCCAGTCTTCTTGCCAGCGCGTCCGTTCCACCGAATGCGTCCAGGACAGCGTGAAGGCGGCGACGGAGAGCGTTACCGTCTTGCCCGCGGCCAGGATGCACAGGCTCATGTTCTGACTGAAGCCTGCCGCGCGCGAAAACAGTGCCAGCCGATCCAGGCCAGCGCCAGCACCCAGCCGGCCTCGTCGGTGAGCGGCACCGCGGCGACCAGCAGCACGCCGGCCGCGAAGGCGACGAGCCGCTCCCACCACGCCATGCGGGTGACCAGAAAACCGACGGCGGCGGCACCCCACAGCACGATGCCCATGCACGCTTTTGCGACGATGTAGGCGACCTCGACGGGATAGCCGAACTGGGCGGCGATCGGACCTGCGTCCTGCAGCATCAGCGCCGGCGTGTAGACCGCCATGAACGGCACGACGAAGCCGGCAATGGCCAGCTTGGTCGCCTGGATGCCGATTTTCAGGCCGCTTTCCCTGGCCATCGGTGCGGCGGCGAACGCCGCCAGCGCCACCGGGGGCGTCAAATCGGCCATGATGCCGAAATAGAACACGAACATGTGGCTGACCAGCAGCGGCACGCCAAGCTCGAGCAGCGCCGGCCCGGCCAGCGACGAGGTGATGATGTAGTTGGGAATGGTGGGAATGCCCATGCCCAGCACCAGGCAGGTGACCATGGTCAGCACCAGCGACAGGAACAGATTGTCCTCGCCGATCGAGATGATCCAGCCGATGAAGGTCGAAGCGATGCCGGTCAGCGTCAGCGTGCCGATGACGATGCCGACAATGGCGCAGGCAATGCCGACCGGCAGCGCGTTCTTGGCGCCTTCGGCGAGCGAGTCGACACAGATTTGCAATGTCTCGCGGCCGCCCTTGAACGTGAAGCAGGCGACGACCAGTGCGGCGATCACCAGGCCGAGGAGGTTGACGCCGAACTTCATGAACGAAGCGGCGGCAAGCCCGAGCGCGATCCAGAAGACGATGCGGAAGGCCAGCGGCCCGATCGCTGCCGCCAACGGCGTGCCGAGGATGAGCACGATGGTCAGCGCCAGGCCCATCGTGCCGGCGAAGATCGGCGTATAGCCGGCAAACAGCAGGTAGATGAGCGCGGCCAGCGGCAGCACCAGCGGCCAGTGTTGCCGCACCGCGTCCCACGGATTGGGCAGCTCGGCCTTGGCCATGCCGTGCAGGCCCGCCTTGCCGGCTTCCAGATGCACCTGCCAGAAGCAGGCGCCGAAATAGAGCAGCGCCGGGATGATCGCCGCCTTGACCACTTCGGCATAAGGCACGTTCAGCGTCTCGGCCATGATGAAGGCGACCGCACCCATTACCGGCGGCATGATCTGGCCGCCCATCGAGGAGGTCGCCTCGACGGCGCCGGCAAAAGCCGAGCGGAAGCCGAAGCGCTTCATCAGCGGGATGGTGAACTGGCCGCTGGCCACCACATTGGCGACGCCCGAGCCGGAAATGGTGCCCATCAGCGCCGAGGACAGCACGCAGACCTGCGCCGGGCCGCCGCGCCACGAGCCGACCAGGCCAAGCGCGAAATCGTTGAACAGCGCGATCATGCCGGCGCGTTCTAGAAAGGCGGCAAAGACGACGAAGATGAAGATGTAGGCGGCCGAGACATAGATCGGCGTGCCGTAGATGCCTTCGGTGCCGTAGGCGAAGGTGTCGACGAGCTGGGCGAAATCATAGCCGCGATGGATGAGCGGCGGCGGCAAATGGTTGCCGAAAAAGCAGTAGGCGAGAAAGATGAAAGCGATGACCGCCAGCGGCAGGCCCATCAGCCGCCGCGCTGCCTCGAAGACCAGCACCACCAGCACCGCGCCGACGATGAGGTCCGGCGTGGTCAGGAAGCCGGAGCGGCGGATGAGATCGGTGTAGAACACACAATTGTAGAGGCCGGTGCCGAAGCCGAGCGCCCCGAGCGTCCAGAACGCGGCTTTCGCCGGCATGCTCTTGGCGCGCAGATTGGCGATCAGACCAAAGCCGAGCAGCAGCAGGAAGCCGACATGCATGGCCCTCACCACCTGGCTCGGAATGCTGCCATAGGCGGCGACATAGATCTGGAACACGGAAAAGGCGACGGCGATGAGAAAGGCGGCCTTGCCCGCAAGGCCGTCGCCGAAGCCCGGCGGCAGCCCTTCGACCTGTTCTTCGACGGCAGGCAGATGGAAGGTGGCGGATTTGCCGTCGGTTGATGTTCCAGACGTTGCTTCGGTCATCCGACGGACCCGCCCTACTTCAACAAGCCCTTCTCCTTGTAGTATCGCTCGGCACCGGGGTGCAGCGGCACCGGCATGCCGTCGAGCGCCTTGGCCGGGTCGATCGCCTTGGCGGCGGCATGCGCCGCGGCCAGTTGGTCGAGATGGTCGAACATCAGCTTGGTCATCTGGTAGGCGGTCTCGTCGGAGACATCGGCGCGGGTGATGAGGAAATTGCCGACGGCGGCGGTGGCGACATCCTCGCTTTGGCCTTCATAAGTGCCCTTGGGAATGACCACCGACAGATAGGGCGCGCCGATCTTGGCGACGTCCTCGGCCGGCACCGCCACGACATTGATCGGCACGGAGGTGGCGAGGTCGCGGATCGAGGCGACGCCGAGTCCGGCCGATTGCAGCGTGGCGTCGAGCTGCCGGTTCTTGATCAGCTCGACCGATTCGGCGAAGGGCAGATACTCGACCCGGCCGAGATCCTCATACTTCAACCCGGCGGCGGCGAAGATGGCGCGGGCATTGAGCTCGGTGCCGGAGGCCGGCGCGCCGACCGACAGGCTCTTGCCCTTGAGGTCGGCCAGCGTCGTGATACCGGACTCCCGGCTGGCGACGATCTGGATGTAGTTGGGATAGATGGCTGCGATGCCGCGCAACTTATCGAGCTTGCCGGGGAAACCGGCCTCGGCATTGCCTTCGGCGGCCAGCTTCACGGAATCGCCCAGCGCAAACGCGATCTCGCCCTTGCCCTGCTGCAACAGATTGAGGTTTTCGACCGAAGCCTTTGTTGCCTGCACCTGGGTGCGGGCGCCTTCGATGCCCTTGCCGTAGATTTCCGACAGTGCCACGCCGAGCGGATAATAGACGCCAGATGTGCCGCCGGTGAGCACATTGATGAATTCCTGCGCCTTGGCTGAAACAGCGCTCAGGCCAAGCGACAGCGCCACGGCGCCGGCCGCAACAAGTTTCGTCCTGAAATGGAACATCTGATTTCCTCCCTGAAATAGCAGCCGCATCACCTCCCTGACGCGAACAGAAGCGAGTTTAGACAGCGAGATGGAAATGCCAACCCGCAATCCCATGCGTTAGACGAATGGTTGAGTGCGGGATGCACAGATGGCCGCTTGCGTGAAATGTCTTCGGAGCCGAAAGATTTTTCCAATGCCTGTCGAAATCGGCCAGGGCCGCGCGACATACGTCCGGCTCGCAAACGAAGCAGCCTTCGAAACAACGGGAGAAGACCATGCGATACATGCTTTTGATCTACGTCAATGAAGCCGCGATGGCGGCCGCGCCGACCGATAAGACCTACGAGATCAGCGCTGCCTATGGCGCGTATACCGATGCGTTGAAGAAATCCGGCGCCTGGCTGGCCGGCGACCGGCTGAAGCCGACCCAGGCCGCCACTTCGGTGCGGATGGTCAATGGCAAGACCAACGTGCTCGATGGCCCCTATGCCGACACCAAGGAGCAGCTTGCGGGCTTCTACATGATCGAGGCCGAGGATGCCGATGCCGCTATCGCCTGGGCGGCGCGCTGCCCCGCGGCCAGCGCCGGCACGGTCGAGCTGCGGCCGATCTGGGAACAGACCATGTGATGGAAAGTGGCCTGGAGATCGCGCGGGCGGCAGCGGAAACCGCCGCCCGGCAAAGCTACGGCAAGCTTGTCGCCTGGCTCGCGGCCCGCACGCGCGACGTGGCCGCAGCCGAGGACGCGCTGGCCGATGCCTTTGCCGCCGCCCTCGAACGCTGGCCAAGAACCGGCGTACCCAAGAAACCGGAAGCCTGGCTGCTGGCGGTGGCAAGGCGGCGCCGCGTCGATGCGGTGCGGCGCCGGCTGACCAGCGAGGCCGGCCGCGAGCATCTCAAGCTGATTGCCGAGGAAGCGGAGGCGCGCATGACCGACGAAGACCTGCCCGACGAGCGGCTGCGGCTGATGTTCGCCTGCGCCCATCCGGCGATCGAATCGAGCGTGCGTTCGCCGCTCATCCTGCAGACGGTGCTGGGGTTCGACGCCGCGACGATCGCTTCCGCCTTCCTGGTCTCGCCGGCAACGATGGGCCAGCGCCTGGTGCGAGCCAAGTCCCGAATCCGTGAAACCGGTATTCCGTTCCGCGTGCCGGAGCAGGCCGAACTCGGCGAACGGCTGGATGCGGTGCTGGAAGCGATCTACGCCGCCTTCGCCGAAGGCTGGTCCGACCCGGCGGGCACCGAGACACGAAGGCGCAATCTGGCGACCGAAGGCATTTGGCTCGGCCGGCTGGTGGCTTCGCTGTTGCCGGAGGAGCCGGAGGCGCTGGGCCTCCTGTCGCTGATACTGTTTGCTGAGTCGCGCCGCGCCGCACGGCGCAGCGCCGCCGGCGACTTCGTGCCGCTGGCGGAACAGGATTGCCTTCTATGGGACCGCGCCCTGATCGATGAGGCGGAGGCGCTGCTTTCCAACGCCGCGGCCAAGGGCATCATCGGCCGCTACCAGCTTGAGGCGGCCGTGCAGTCCGCGCATGCGGCACGACGGCTGACCGGCCGCACCGACTGGGCGGCGATCCGCGAGCTCTACGATGCGTTGCTTTCGATCGCAGGATCGCCGGTGGTGGCGATAAACCGCGCGGTGGCGATCGCCGAGGCCGAGGGCGCAGTGGCGGGATTGGCGGCCCTCTACGTGCTGGGCGACGACAAACGGCTTGATGACTATCAGCCCTATTGGGCCGCACGCGCCGGTCTCCTGGCCAGGCTTGGTCAGGTACCGCAAGCCTGCGAAGCCTATGACCGGGCGATCGGCCTCGAGCGCGACCCGGCGGTGCGCCGCTTCCTGCAGGAAAAGCGGGCAGTGCTCAGAAATTGAGCTTCAGCCCGGCCACATCTCGTGCGAGGTGTTGAGCGTCTTCATCAGCGGATGGTCGCGCAGCCGCGCCCACAGGCGTTCAATGTTCGGCCATGCCGTCCGCGCGCTGTCGATGTCGGGATGCCAGGCCACCAGCATGACCAGATAGATGTCGGCCAGCGACATCCGGTCGCCGAGCAGCCAGTCACGGCCTTCGAGCGCGGCATCCAGAACGGCAAAGCCACGGTCCATCTCGGCCACGGCTGCCTGCTTGACCGCCTTGGTGCCTTCGGGATCGGCAGTGTAGCGGTATGCGTAGTAGAAACGCAGCACCGCCGGATAGAGCACCGACGACATGAAGGCCATCCAGCGCAGGAAATCGGCGCGGGCAGGCGCGTCTGCTGCCGGCGCCAAATTGGCATCGGGATGACGCTCGGCAAGCAGGATGCAGATCGCCGCCGATTCCGTCATCGAGCTTCCGTCCGGCAAGGTCAGCACCGGCACCTGGTTCAACGGACTGATGTCGAGGAAGGCGGGGTCGGGCCGGTCGGTCTTCGGCACGTCGATCTGCTCGAACTGTGCATTCGCCAACGCCAGCGCTGCCTCGACGACGAAGCCGCCGCTGCCAGGACGGGTATAAAGCTTGTACATAGAATTCTCCCCCGGCCGCGCAAAGCAGGCCGGGGCGATATGAACCGGAAGCGGTGCCGCGCTCAAGCCGCCGATGGCGGCCACGCGCGTTTTTTCAGCGGGCCAGCTTGGACGCGAAGGAGCGTCGGACTACGATCCCAGCCCCTCGAACAGGATTGTCGACAGATAGCGCTCGGCGAAGGACGGGATGACCACCACAAGATTTTTGCCCTTGTTCTCCGGCCGCGAGCCGACGACGATGGCCGCCTGCAGGGCGGCGCCCGAAGAGATGCCGACCGGCACGCCTTCGAGGCGGGCGACGAGGCGGGCATTGGCCACCGAATCCTCGTTCGACACCTTGACGATCTCGTCATAGATCGTCGTGTCGAGGATCTTGGGCGCAAAACCGGCGCCGATGCCCTGGATCTTGTGCGGGCCGGGCTGGCCGCCCGACAGAACCGGCGAGGAGTCGGGCTCGACGGCGACGACATGCACGGAGGGCTTGCGCTTCTTCAGCACCTGGCCGACGCCGGTGATGGTGCCGCCGGTGCCGATGCCGGCGACGAAGATATCGACCTCGCCATGCGTATCGTTCCAGATTTCCTCGGCCGTCGTCGTGCGGTGGATTTCCGGATTGGCCGGGTTCTCGAACTGCTGCGGGATGATCGCATTGGGGATCGTCGCTGCCAGTTCGTCGGCCTTGGCGATGGCGCCCTTCATACCTTTCGGACCCTCGGTCAGCACCAGCTCGGCGCCGAGCAGCGCCAGCATTTTCCGGCGCTCGACCGACATTGTTTCGGGCATCGTCAGGATCAGCTTGTAGCCCTTGGCCGCGGCGGCGAAGGCAAGCGCGATGCCGGTGTTGCCCGACGTCGGTTCGATCAGCGTTGTCTTGCCGGGAGAAATCTTGCCTGATGCCTCAAGCGCCTCGATCATCGCCACGCCGATGCGGTCCTTGACCGAGGCGATCGGATTGAAGAATTCGAGCTTGGCGATGAGATTGGCGACGATGCCCTTTTCCCTGGCGAACTTGTCGAGCCGCACCAGGGGCGTGTCGCCGATCGTATCGGTGATGGAATTGTAGACGCGGCCGCGGCCGGGCACGCGGGCTGATGTGGCGGACTTGTTCATTTGTTTCGCTCCCAGAACTTCAGGCGAGTAAGGATTTCAGGCAGTGGAATTGCAGCCGGCAAGATAGGGCCTTCGGTCGCGCAAGATAGACTGTCGGCTGAAAATATCCGAGTGGGACCTGTGTCTAAAACCGTGCCGTCCCGGAAAAGCATTTCTCGCAAAGGCCCGTTTGCGAAATGCTTTGGCGGAAAGCTCTCTATTGCCGAGCGGCAATCGCTGCAGCAGCACCGACCATGAAGCCGGCCGCCGTGCGGTTCAGCGCCTTGAGCGCGCGGGGCGATTTCAGAAACCAGCGCGCCTTGGCCGCCAGCGCCAGATACGGCACCAGCACCACCAACAGCACGACAACGGTCAGCGCGACGAGGATGCCGTAATCCGCCAGCGTGATGGTTTTCAGGTCGACGATGGTCGGCGTGATCGCGAGATAGAAGATCATCGTCTTCGGATTGCCGAGGGTAACGGTCAGGCCGGCGGCAAAGCTCGACAGCAAGCCGCCCTTGCCTTTTCCGGCCTCGACGGTCTCGGGCGTGATGCCGCTGTTCCAGAAGCGCCAGCCGAGAAAGGCGAGATAGGCGACGCCGAGCCATTTGATGGCCAGGAAAACCATGCCGAAGGATTGTGCGACGAAGGCGAGGCCAAGCACCACGGCGGTCAGATAGGTGATGTCGCCAACCATCAGGCCAAACGACATCGCCAGCGACGAGCGGAAGCCTGAGCCGAGCGCACGGGCGACCAGCGCGGTGATGCCGGGACCAGGAATCGCGGCGGCGATGCCGAGGGCCGCACTATAGGCGAGGAATCCGGTAAGGGTCATGGCACTGGTCTCGGATCAGAGCGTTTTATTGCATGGGACAGGCCAAGATTGAATTCCCTGGGGCCGGATTCTATTGCACCAGATATCGAGGGCTCGCCTTACGAAGCCCCCTCATCCGGCCGCTTCGCGGCCACCTTCTCCCCGAGGGGAGAAGAGACGGGCGCCAGCGTCTGCTGACTCCTCTCCCCTCGGGGAGAGGTCGGATTGTCCCGAATTGCTCTTCGCAATTCGGTTGGCAATCCGGGTGAGGGGGCCTGCGTTACCTGAGCAGATCAGGACGGACCGTCGCCATGGGTGACACGCCAGATGGTGCCGTTGCCGTCCTCGCTGACGATCAGCGCACCGTCGCTCGCAATCGCCACGCCGACCGGCCGGCCCCAGACCTCACCGTTGGAAACGACGAAGCCGGTGATGAAATCCTCATACGCGCCGGTCGGCTTGCCGTCCTTGAACAGCAACCGCACCACCTTGTAGCCGGTCCTGTTGCCGCGGTTCCATGACCCGTGCAGAGCGACGAAAGCATCGCCTTTATATTCGGCTGGAAAGCTCTTCCCCTCGTAGAAGGCGATGGTGAGCGGCGCCGAATGCGCCTGCATCAGCACATCGGGAACGGTCGTTTTGCCGGCAAGATCGGGGCGCTCACCCTTGTGGCGCGGATCCTCATTGTTGCCGATATAGTACCAGGGCCAGCCATAGAAAGCACCCTCCTTGACCACGGTCGCGTATTCGGGCGGCACATTGTCGCCAAGCGCATCGCGTTCGTTGACGACGCACCACAGCGCGCCGGTCGCCGGCTGCACAGTCATACCCGAGCAGTTGCGCAAGCCGGCGGCAAAGATGCGGCCGTTCTTGCCATCGGGATCGAAGGCCAGCACGTCGGCGCGGCCGTCTTCAGAACCCCAGGCTGCACCCAGCGGCTGCGATTTCGCCCAGGCATCGAGTCCGCCTCTCGGCTCCCGGCCCATGTCCTCGGCGACATTCGATCCCGAGCCGACCGAAAGGTAAAGCGTCTTGCCGTCCGGCGAGAAGGCGATATCGCGGGTCCAGTGATGACTGGCGGGGATGTTGCCGACGATGGTTTCCGGGTCGCCGGAGGCCTTCAGGTCGCCATTGCGGTAGGCAAAGCGCACGATGCTGTCGCTGTTGGCGACATAGACCCATTGCGGGTCAGCGCCCGGCGGATAGAAGGCAATGCCATAGGGCCGGTTGAGATTGCCGGCAAAGATGCGGTCCTGCGCCGGCTTCGCACGGCCTTCGGCGAGGCGATAGATGCGGACCTGGTTGGCTTTGCTGTCGGCGACGAACAGGTCGCCATTCGGTGCGACGCGTACGACGCGTGGATTGTCGATGCCCGATGCAACCAGCTCGGCCGAGAAACCCGGCGGCAGTTGCAGCTTCGCGTCTGCCGGCATGTCCGCGATGCCGGCGCTGTTCGAGGTCGACCGGGTGGCATTGGGCTTGGGCAGATCATCCGGTCTGATCAGCCGGCGGGTGCCCGGCTTGTCCGCTCGCCAGTCGCCGAAGGCAGCCGCGCCTTTCAGCACCGGTTCGTCCGCCTGCTGGGCGAATGAAGCGGTCGAGAGAAACAGTGCGGCGGAAAGTGCGGGGCCGGCAAAACGCATCATTCGGTCCTCCAGTGTTCGGGCGTGAAAACAGGAACGACCGGTTTCGTCGATCGTTCCACGGCACACGATGAGGTGAAGGAAGCTTGCGGTTTTCCGGTTCAGGTCCCGGCGGCGTAGAAATCGTCGTCGAGGCGTTTTTCCAACTCGACGAGGTCAGCCGGCAGCGGCAGGCCCATGGCGCGCATTTCCCGTAGCTTTTCGCGCAGCTGCTCCTGGATCTCGTGCTGGTCTTCCGGCTGGTTGACCATCTCCTCCAGCAGCAGGCTGATCCGGGCCTTGAATTCTTCGAGCGCCATCGTCGTCTCCTCGGTTGGATCAGCTCAGCGCAGCATGCGTGAAATCAGCTGCGCCGTATAGTCGACCATTGGGACGATGCGCGCGTAATTCAGCCGGGTCGGGCCGATGACGCCGAGCGCGCCGACGACGCGGGCATCCTTGTCGCGATAGGGGGCGACGACCAGCGACGAGCCCGACAGCGAAAACAGCTTGTTTTCCGAGCCGATGAAGATGCGCACACCCGAGCCCTGCTCGGCGAGGTCAAGCAGCTGGATAAGCCCGTCCTGCGTCTCCATGTCCTCGAACAGATGGCGCAGCAGCTCGATGTCGGCCTGGGCGGTAACGTTTTCAAGCAGATTGGCACGCCCGCGCACGATGAGCCGTGCCGGCAGGCCGCTGTCGGCGCCGGCCCACACCGCCAGCCCCTTCTCCACCAGGTCCTGCGACAGCGTGTCGAGCGCGGCCCTGGTTTCTTCCTTAATGCGAGCGATCTCGATCCGCGCCTCGGCCAGCGTGCGGCCGCGTATATGGGCGTTGAGGAAATTCGAGGCCTCGTGCAGTTGCGAGACGGTGATCCCGGCGGGCAGGTCGACGACGCGGTTTTCGACGTCGCCATTCTGCGACACCAGCACCGCCAGCGCCTTCGTCGGCTCAAGCTGGATGAATTCGATGTGCTTCAGCGCCACCTCGTTCTTGGCGGCCAGCACCAGGCCGGCGCCGCGCGACATGCCCGACAGCATCTGGCTGGCCTCGGTCAGCATGTGCTCCAGCGTCGCACCGGAGCCGGACGCCCGCACCTGTGCCTCGATGGCGCGGCGCTCCTCGTCGGAAAGGTCGCCAAGCTCCATGAAGGCATCGACGAAGAAACGCAGGCCGGCCTGTGTCGGCAGCCGGCCGGCCGAAATGTGCGGCGCGTAGATCAGGCCGAGATGCTCGAGGTCGCTCATCACGTTGCGGATGGTCGCCGGCGACAGCGAGGACGGCAGGATACGCGACAGGCTGCGCGATCCCACCGGTTCACCGTCCCTGAGATAGGAATCGACGATGCGCCGGAAGATGTCGCGGGAACGCATGTCGAGCGCCTGGAATACTGGCGACTGAAGCGCGGGCGACTGCGAAGCGGGATCGACTGCCTTGGTCATACGGCCAAAAACCTCCGGCCCAAGGATATAGACTTACACTGCACCCGCGCAACCCGGTGTCTGTGTCCGATCGTCAGGCCATTTTCCTTTGCGCCACGCGTCCCATGCGGTTACAAGCCGGCCAAGATTCCGAAAAATGACAAGAAAGCAGCCCTGAATGCGCCCTTCCAAACGCCAATTCGACGAAATGCGTGCCATCTCCTTCGAGCGTGGCGTCTCCAAGCATGCCGAAGGCTCATGCCTGGTGAAGTTCGGCGACACGCATGTCCTGTGCACGGCCAGCCTCGAGGAAAAAGTGCCGGGTTGGATGCGCAACTCCGGCAAGGGCTGGGTGACGGCGGAATACGGCATGCTGCCGCGCTCGACCGGCGAGCGCATGCGCCGTGAGGCTTCGGCCGGCAAGCAGGGCGGCCGCACGCTGGAAATCCAGCGGCTGATCGGCCGCTCCTTGCGCGCCGTGGTCGATTTGCAGGCGCTGGGCGAACAGCAGATCACCGTCGACTGCGACGTCATCCAGGCCGATGGCGGCACCCGCACCGCCTCGATCACCGGCGGCTGGGTGGCGCTGTATGACTGCCTGCGCTGGATGGAAGCGCGCCAGATGGCCAGCGTCGCCAAGGTGCTGAAGGATCATGTCGCTGCGATCTCCTGCGGCATCCATGACGGCCAGCCGGTCATCGACCTCGACTATATCGAGGATTCCGCGGCCGGCACCGACGCCAATTTCGTCATGACGGGCAAGGGCGGCATCGTCGAGATCCAGGGCACCGCCGAGGGCGAGCCTTTCTCCGAGGAGCAGTTCGCGGACCTGATGGGCCTGGCCAAGAAAGGCATCCAGCGGTTGGTGAGTTTGCAGCAGATGGCAGTGGCTTAGTTTTTAGATGTCGAGCCTGAGCGCCCCCCTCTGGCCTGCCGGCCATCTCCCCCTCAAGTGGGGAGATCGGATGTCGTCTAGGGCTTCGCCAATCTCCGGCGTTGTAGGGTGCGCGGCAATGCAGAAGCTGCCAATCTCCCCACCTGAGGGGGAGATGGCCGGCAGGCCAGAGGGGGGCGCCTCGTGACACCCTCCGCGATCCTGGAATCGGCCCTCTACGTCACAGACCTGCCCGCCGCCGAAACCTTCTACACCGACATCCTCGGCCTCAATCTCCTCGGCAAGGTCGACGGCCGCCACCTGTTCTTCCGCTGCGGCCCCGGCGTGCTGCTCGTCTTCAACGCCGAGGCAACCAAAATCCCGCCGGCGCCCGGCGCGAGACTGCCGGTGCCGCCGCATGGCGCGGTCGGCCAAGGTCATCTCTGCTTTGCGGCGACCGCCGATGAAATCGCCGGCTGGAAAGCGCATATCGAGGCAAAGAAGATCGCCATCGAGAGCGAATTCGAGTGGCCGCAGGGCGGCCGTTCGATCTATATACGCGACCCCTCGGGCAATTCGATCGAATTCGCCGAGCCACGAATCTGGGGCCTTTGATGCATTCTCTCGATGGCAAGAAGATCGTCGTCGCCAGCCATAATGAGGGCAAGCTGCGCGAATTCGCCGACCTGATGGGACCGTTCGGCTTCGAAGCGAAGTCGGCCAGGGAGTATGGCCTGCCGGAGCCGGACGAGACCGGCACCACCTTCGAGGAGAACGCCTACATCAAGGCGCTCGCCGCCGCCAAGGCGACCGGCCTGCCGGCGCTATCGGACGATTCCGGCCTGTGCGTCGACGCGCTTGACGGCGCGCCCGGCGTCTACACCGCCAACTGGGCCGAAACCCCGGACGGTTCGCGTGACTTCGGCATGGCCATGCAACGCACCGAAGTGGCGCTGCAGGAGGTCGGCGCCGCCTTGCCGGAGCAGCGCAAGGGACGCTTTGTCGCCGTCATCTGCCTGGCGTTTCCCGACGGCGAGGCGGAATATTATCGCGGCGAGGCCGAGGGCACGCTGGTCTGGCCACCGCGCGGCGAGCTCGGCTTCGGCTACGATCCTGTGTTCCTGCCCGATGGCTTCGAAAAAACCTTCGGCGAAATGAGCGCCGAGGAAAAGCATGGCTGGAAGCCCGGCCAGCCGACGGCGCTGTCGCACCGCGCCCGCGCCTTCCAGAAATTCGCCAAGGCGAGATTGGGCTCGGCATGAGCATGCTGCTCGACCGGACGCCCGGCTTCGGCGTCTATGTCCACTGGCCGTTCTGCGCGGCCAAATGCCCCTATTGCGACTTCAACAGCCATGTCCGCCACCAGCCGGTCGACCAGGAGCGCTTTGCCGCCGCCTTCGAGGCCGAACTGGCGACGATGCGCGAGCGCACCGGGCCGCGCGAGGTGACCAGCGTTTTTCTAGGCGGCGGCACGCCCTCGCTGATGAAGCCGGAAACCGTGGCCAGGGTTCTGGACGCCGTGGCGAAGAACTGGACTGTGCCTGCCGGCATCGAGGTGACGCTGGAGGCCAATCCGTCCTCGGTCGAGGCCGAGCGCTTTCGCGGCTACCGGGCAGCCGGCGTCAATCGCGTGTCGCTCGGCGTGCAGGCGCTGAACGACAAGGATTTGCGCTTCCTCGGCCGGCTGCACAATGTCGAAGAGGCCCTGCACGCCATCGGCCTCGCGCGGGAAATATTCCCAAGGCTGTCCTTCGACCTGATCTACGCCCGCCCCGGCCAGACGCCGGAGGCTTGGGCATCGGAGCTGGAACAGGCGATCGGCCATGCCGCCGACCATCTGTCGCTCTACCAGCTGACCATCGAGGAAGGCACGCCCTTTCACGCGCTGCATGCGGCGAAGAAATTCATCATTCCCGACAACGACCATGCCGCCGACCTCTATGCGCTGACGCAGGAGATCACCACGGCACACGGCCTGCCGGCCTACGAGATTTCCAACCACGCCAGGCCGGGCGCCGAGAGCCGGCACAACCTGACCTACTGGCGCTATGGCGAATATGTCGGCGTCGGGCCGGGCGCGCATGGCCGCTTCGTCGAGAACGGCCGGCGCACGGTGACAATCGCCGAGCGGATGCCGGAAACCTGGGCCAATCTGGTCGAGGCCAAGGGCCATGGCGTCACCGGCGGCGAGATCCTGACGCGTTCGGAAGAGGCCGACGAATTCCTGCTGATGGGCCTGCGGCTGGCCGAAGGCATCGACCTCGCCCGCTACGAGGCGTTCTCCGGGCGCGGCCTGTCGAGCGCGCGGTTGTCGATGCTGCAGGGCGAAGGGCTGGTGGCGCCGATCGGCAATGCGCGCCTGCGCGCCACGGCCGCCGGCATGATCGTGCTCGACGCGGTGGTCGCCGATCTGGCGCGCTAACCCTTGAAGAACGTCCTTTTCGTCTGCAGCCAGAACCGCTTGCGCAGCCCGACCGCCGAACAGGTGTTTTCAACGCGCCGCGATATCGAGGTGGCCTCGGCCGGAACCAACCACGATGCCGACACGCCGCTGACGCATGAGCTGGTCGCTTGGGCCGACATCATCTTCGTCATGGAAAAGGCGCACCGCACCAAGCTGCAGAAGAAATTCAGGGCCAGCCTGAAGAAGGCGCGTGTGATCTGCCTCGACATACCTGACGATTATGAATTCATGGATCTGGAGTTGATTGGCCTTCTGAAGGCACGCGTTTCACGGTATCTCGGTTAAGACGCAATCCGCGAAGGCCACCCGCATGAACCTGACCGTATCCTCCTGGCAATTCTGGGCGCTGCTCTCGGCTGCATTCGCTGCCCTGACGGCGATCTTCGCCAAGGTCGGCATCGAGAACATCAATTCCGATTTCGCCACCTTCATCCGCACGATCATCATCCTGATCGTGCTCGGTGCCATCCTGCTCGCCAGCGGCCAGTTCCAGTCGCCGGCTACGATCTCGGGAAAGACTTGGGCTTTCCTCGCCCTGTCCGGTCTGGCGACCGGCGCTTCATGGCTCTGCTATTTTCGCGCCCTGAAGATCGGCAATGCGGCGCAGGTGGCGCCGATCGACAAGCTAAGCGTCGTGCTTGTGGCGGTGTTTGGCGCGGCCTTTCTCGGCGAGCGGTTGTCCGGAGCGAACTGGCTTGGCGTCGCCCTTATCGCGGCGGGTGCTGTGCTGGTCGCCTATCGAGGGTAGTTGCGCGCCATGGCGTGCGTTCTTCGTTTCAAGACGGGTGATGAAGATATCGAAGCGATTGGGCATCGTCCGGTCAGTGCTCCGTCGTGCTGTCGGGTTTGTTGTCGGAAAGGCTGACGTTCGTCGGCAAGGTGCTGGCGACGCGCTCTTCGGTCAGGCTGTGCTCGGTCTTGGCAGACGGGCGCTTGTCCCTGGGGGTGGCAACGCGGTTGCGGCCGGCGTAGTAGGGTTCGAAAGCGTCTTGTATCTTGAGGCTGTCCATCCTGTCCTCCTCCGGAATCAGGGGGCTAATCTGCCAACGCCGGTTTGGTTCCCCACTGTGGCAAAGGAAAGGCGAATTCCCTACATCGGCATCAGCTTTTGCAAGCCCGCGTCAGCCGTGCCAAACAGGGCTGAATGGAGAAGTCGTCAGTGACCGCAGAGACGGGCAAGCGCAGCTATGTGGTCGGGCAGACCGAGATCGCGGCCCGGCCGCTGGAGCCGGCGCTCTATCTGGTGGCGACGCCGATCGGCAATCTCGCCGACATCACGCTGCGCGCGCTGGAGACGCTGGCCGCCGCCGACATCGTCGCTTGCGAAGACACACGGGTGTCGCGCGTGCTGCTCGACCGTTATGGCATCCGCCGCCGCACCACAGCCTATCATGAGCATAATGCCGGCGAGGCCGGGCCGAAGCTGATCGCGGCGCTGCAGGCCGGACAGAGCGTGGCGCTGATCTCCGATGCCGGCACGCCGCTGGTGTCCGATCCCGGCTACCGGCTGGTCGGCGAGGCGCTCGACCACGGCATTCGCGTCGTGCCTATCCCCGGCCCATCGGCGCCGCTCGCGGCGTTGACCGCATCCGGCCTGCCCTCCGATGCCTTCATGTTCGCCGGATTTTTACCGGTGAAGACCGGGCAGCGGCTGACGCGGCTGGAGGCACTGAAAGCCGTGCCGGCGACATTGATTTTCTTCGAATCGCCGCGCCGGCTGGCCGAATCCCTCGGTGCCATGGTCGAAGCGCTGGGCGGCGAGCGAAAAGCCGCGATCGGCCGCGAGTTGACCAAGACCTTCGAAGAAATGCGCACCGGCACGCTTCAGGCGCTGGCCGACCACTATGCTGCGGCCGATACGCCGAAGGGCGAGATCGTCGTCTGCGTTGGTCCGGCCGAGGCCAGGGTCGACGAACCCGCCGACATCGACCGTCTGCTTCTGTCGCTTGCCGCCGAAATGCCGGCCTCCAAGGCGGCGGCGGAAGCCGCGAAGATGACTGGCGGCCAGAAACAGGCGCTCTATCGGCGATTGCTGGAGCTCAAGGATGCTTCGGGAGAAAGCGACGGTGGCTGAACGCCCGAGCGCCAGCCGCCAAAAAGCCTATCGGCGCGGCCATCGCAGCGAATGGCTGGCGGCGGCAGCGCTGATGCTGAAGGGCTACCGGATCCTGGCGCGCCGCCACCGCACGCGCTTCGGCGAGATCGACCTGATCGCGCGGCGCGGCGACCTAGTGCTGTTCGTCGAGGTCAAGGCGCGCCGGTCGCTGATGGAAGCCATGGAGGCGATCGGTCACGAATCGGAGCGTCGCATAGAAGGCGCGGCCGACATCTGGCTCTCGCGCCAAGCGGACTACGGCAGGCTGTCGATGCGCTTCGACATGGTCGCCGTGCTGCCCTGGCGCTGGCCGGTGCATGTCGAGAATGCATTTTACGGGAGGAGTTAGAGGGGGCGCCCTCCTTCATTCGTCATCCACGGGCGGAGCAGGAGCGAAGCTCCGTCGCGGAGACCCGAGGATCCATGCCGCGACCTTTAAGCGCCTCTACGGTGCAGAAAGTGAAAGACTTCGCAGACGATAGCGAGCCTAGTGATGGCTATTTTCTACCGCTGCGCTCTTCGGTCCACGTCGCGGCATGGATCCTCGGGTCTGTGCCGCGTCGCTACGCTCCTTGCTCCGCCCGTGGGACGAAGCGTGAGGGCCGCTACGCGGAACACTCCTCACCCCCAGATCATCAACGCCACCAACCCGACACCGCCCACCACCAGCCGCCACCAGCCGAACAGCGAGTAACCCTTGCGCGAGACGTAATCGAGCAGGAAGCGCACGACGATGAGCGCCGTGACGAAGGCGGCGACGAAGCCGACGGCGATGATCGGCAGGTCGGCGCTGCTCAGCACGTTGCGGTTCTTGAACAGGTCGAAGGCGAAGGCGCCGACCATGGTCGGGATTGCAAGGAAGAAGGAAAATTCAGCGGCCGCGCGCTTGTCGACGCCCAAAAGCAGGGCGCCGACGATGGTCGAGCCCGAACGCGATGTGCCGGGAATGAGCGACAGGCACTGGAAAAGCCCGATCTGCAGGTAAAGCCGGGTCGGGAAGCGCTCGACGTCGCGATAAACCGGCTTGAGGTTCATGCGGTCGACCACCAGCAGCACGACGCCGCCGATGATCAGCATGATGCAGATCAGCCTTGGCGATTCGAACAGCACCGTCTTGATGAAATCATGCGCCAGCGCGCCGATGAATGCCGCCGGCAGGAAGGCGATGAGGATGCCGATGACGAAATGCCTGGTCAGTCGGTCGTGCGGCAGTTCGAGCAGCATTTTCCAGAGGCGGCGGAAATAAACGCTGAGGATCGCCAGGATGGCGCCGAGCTGGATCAGGATCTCGAAGGCCTTGCCGGTCGAGTGGAAGCCGAGGAAATGGCCAGCGAGCAGGATATGGCCGGTCGAGGACACCGGGATGAACTCGGTCAGCCCCTCCAGCAGGCCGAGCAGCAGGGCTTCGACGATGGTCTGGCTTTCCATGGCTACCTCGGCATTGGCGTGACGGCTGACAGAAGGGCTTGCTTGTCATGGCGTTGAAGTCCCCCTATAGGTCGCAACACCCTGACGGCCCGCTAACCGGGCGGCCAAGACTTACCGGTGCGCCCTGCGATTCGCCAGTGCGCTTTATCATCGCGGAACCATGCTGACGCTTTTCCACCACCCCATGTTCGCCACCTGTCGCTTCGTCCGCCTCGCTTTCGGCGAGTATGGCGAGGAGCTGGCCCTGATCGAGGAAAAGCCGTGGACCCGGCGCAAGGAGTTCCTGGCGCTGAACCCGGCCGGCACGCTGCCGATCCTGCTGGCCGAAGGCGACGTGCCGATCGTCGGCGCGACGGTCATATCGGAATATCTCGATGAAACGCGCGGCGTGCTGAAGCGCGACAAGCGGCTGTTCGCCGAGGACCCGATGCAGCGCGCCGAAATCCGCCGGCTCATCGACTGGTATCTCAACAAGGCTGAAAGCGAAGTCACCCGCCATCTGGTGCGTGAGCGCGTGCTGAAGCCGGTCATGCCGGAAACGGCGGGCGGCGGCTCGCCCGACTCGGGCGCGATCCGTGCGGCGCGCGCCAACATCCGCCAGCACATGAAATACACCAACTGGCTGGCCGGCACCCGCCATTGGCTGGCCGGCTCGAGGGTCACCTATGCCGATCTCGCGGCCGCGGCGACGCTGTCGGTGCTCGATTATCTCGGCGAGATAGACTGGCGCGAGCACAGCGCTGCTCGCGAATGGTACACGCGGGTCAAGTCGCGGCCTTCCTTTCGGCCGCTTTTGACCGACCGGGTGCGCGGCCTGTCACCGGTGTCGCATTATGCGGACCTCGACTTCTGACGCCGCAAAACTGCGCGCGCTGATCGACGCGGAGGCGCAGCGCGCCGGCTTCGATGCCGTCGCCGTCACCTCCCCCGATGCGATCCCGCTAGCGCCGGCGCGCCTGGCCGAATTCGTCGCCGACGGCTTTCACGGCTCGATGGACTGGATCGCCGAGACGCTGCAACGCCGCAGTGAACCAACGGCCCTCTGGCCGCAGGTACGCTCGATCGTCGTGCTGGCGATGAACTACGGCCCCGACCATGATCTTCGCGAAATGCTGGCCAAGCGCGACCGCGGCGCGATCTCGGTCTATGCGCAAAACCGCGACTATCACGATGTGATGAAAGGCCGGCTGAAGGAGATCGCCGGCAAGCTCGTTGCCCGCGCCGGCGGTGACGTGAAGGTGTTCGTCGACACCGCACCTGTCATGGAAAAGCCGCTGGCCGAAGCCGCCGGGCTTGGCTGGCAAGGCAAACACACCAATCTGGTCAGCCGCGAGCACGGCTCCTGGCTGTTCCTCGGCACCATCTTCACCACCGCCGAACTCGTGCCCGACCGCGCCGAAATCGACCATTGCGGCTCCTGCCGCGCCTGCCTCGACGCGTGCCCGACCGATGCTTTTCCGGCGCCCTACCGGCTCGATGCGCGGCGCTGCATTTCCTATCTCACCATCGAGAACAAGGGGCCGATTCCGCACGAATTCCGCGAAAAGATCGGCAACCGCATCTATGGCTGCGATGACTGTTTAGCCGCCTGCCCGTGGAACAAATTCGCCCGGGCGGCTTCGGAAGCAAAACTCGCCGCGCGCGATGATCTGCGCGAACCACCGCTCGCCGACCTTTTGGGTCTCGATGACGCGGCCTTCCGCGCTTTCTTCTCCGGTTCGCCGATAAAACGCATCGGCCGCGATCGGTTCATCCGCAACGTGCTGATCGCCGCCGGCAATTCCGGCGAAGCGTCGCTGTCCGGCGCGGTGCTTGCGCTGCTCGGCGATCCGTCGCCGCTGGTGCGGGGCGCGGCAATTTGGGCGCTGGCGCGGCTGGTGCCCGATGCCGAATATTCAGAAAGGGCAGCCCTCGGCCTGAAAACCGAGAGCGACGAAGCCGTGCGCGACGAATGGCGTCTGGCGCGGCCAACCAGGGCGAATGCATGAGCGAAAAGCAGATATTCATCTTCGGCGCCGGCTATTCGGGCAGGGCTTTTGCTCGGGCCAACAAAGGCGCCGCGACGATCTTCGGCACGACACGCTCGCCGGAAAAATTCGAGACGCTACGGCAGGCCGGCATCGCCCCGCTGTTGTTCGACGGTGCGCTGACGGATGAGATTGGCGATGCATTGCGGAAAACAACGCATCTGCTGATCTCGGTCGCCCCGGAGGAGGCCGGCGATCCCGTGCTGGGTGCCGCCCGAGAGGCAATCGCTCAAATGCCTTTGCTGGAATGGATCGGCTATCTCTCTACGGTCGGGGTTTACGGCAATTATGACGGCGCATGGGTCGATGAAACGGCTGAATGCCGGCCGGTGTCGAAGCGTTCGATGATGCGGGTGGCGGCAGAGCAGGACTGGCTGGAGCTGGGCCGCGAGATTCGCCGGCCGGTGGCGATCCTGCGACTCTCCGGCATTTACGGGCCGGGCCGCAATGCCCTGGTCAATCTGGAAAACGGCAGCGCAAGGCGGCTGGTCAAGCCCGACCAAGTGTTCAACCGCATTCATTGCGACGACATAGCAGGCTCCCTGTGGCAGCTCATCCAAGGCAATAAAGGCGGCATCTTCAACGTCACCGACGATCTGCCGGCGGCGCCGCAGGACGTCGTCGCCTATGCCGCATCATTGATGGGCATCGAACCGCCGCCCGAGATTCCTTTCGACGCCGCCCAACTTTCGCCCATGGCGCGGTCCTTCTATGGCGAGAACAAGCGCGTCGGCAACGCGGCGATCAAGGCGGCGGGCTATTCCCTGCGCTTTCCGGACTACCGCGCCGCCTTCGACCATATGTGGGCGAGCGACGACTGGCGCGACGGCGAGGCGCGCAGCCCGATGAAGCGCTAAAAGCAATTCCAGGAAAAGTGTGACACGGTTCTCCGTCCGGGATTGCGTCAAAACAGAGACAGAGCGGTTCACCGTTTCGGTGAACCGCTCTGTCGATCGAAGCGTTCCGCGTTGCATGCTATGATTCGGCCTGGTGGGGATCCGGTTTCATGAAAACACCGATACAGCCATCTCTCGGCAAAAAATTCAGGCTGGCGGCCGCTCTCGGCCTGTTCGTCCTTGCCGGTCTAGCCGTACGGCCGGCCGCGGCCGAGGAACGGGCAAAAGACCTGTTCGGCGCCAAGAAACTGCCAGCCGCGAGCGCGGCGCAATCGATCGGCTTCTATTCCAAGGGCTGTTTTGCCGGCGGCGTCGCCATTCCCATGGACGGTCCGACCTGGGAGGTGATGCGGCCGTCCCGCAACCGTCGCTGGGGCCATCCGGCTATGATCGCGGTGATCGAGAAATTGTCGCGCGACGCGGCAGCCGATGGTTGGCCGGGCCTGCTGATCGGCGACATTTCGCAGCCGCGCGGCGGCCCGATGCTGACCGGGCATGCCTCGCACCAGATCGGGCTCGACGCCGACATCTGGCTGACGCCGATGCCCAGCCGCCCGCTGTCGATGGCGCAGCGCGAATCGATGAGCGCCACCTTGATGGTCGATGAGAAGACCCATTTGGTGAAGGACGCGCTGTGGACGCCGGCGCACACAAGGCTTCTGAAGCGGGCGGCGAGCTACAGCCAGGTCGAGCGCATCCTGGTCAATCCGGGCATCAAGAAGAAACTCTGCGACACCGTCAGGGGCGACCGCGGCTGGCTGCGCAAGATCCGGCCGTTTTGGGGCCACGACTATCATTTTCACATGCGCATCGGCTGTCAGCCGGGATCCCCCGGCTGCAAGGCGCAGGAAGCGACGCCGGACGATGACGGCTGCGGCGAGCCATTGGCCTGGTGGTTCACGCAGGAGCCGTGGCGGCCCAACAAGAACCCGGATGCCCCCAAGGCACGCGACCTGATGACGATGGCGAACCTGCCGAGCGAATGCCGCGCCGTGCTCGACGCGCCGGGGCCGGTTTCCGCCGAGGCGGCGACCTATCACGGCGGCGGCGTGCCGGTCGCGGCTGCCGCACCCGAACCCGAAGCGCCGTCATTGCCCGCCACGCCGGCCGCCGCCGGCTTGCCAAGCACGGTGAACGCCTTCACGGCGACGCCCGAGATCGGCGTGCCGCTGCCGCGACCGCGGCCGCCAGGAAACTGACGGTCACGGCCCAATCGGTTCGGCGCCTTATTTTTGCGAAACCGTGTCGGTTTGGCCGCACAGCCGGTCTCAGCGCGCCGCCGGGGTCGAAAACCGTTTCCCTTTTCAAACCCATGCGCTAGTCAACGGAAGAACGGCTAGATGCCGTCGGTGGCGCCGGAGACGGACGAGAGCATGCCAGGCACAGGCGACGACGATACTTTGTTGCGGTTTCCGATCCTTATCGGCGACATCGGCGGCACCAATGCGCGCTTTTCGATCGTGCTCGACGCCAATTCCGAGGCAGGCGAGCCGACCATCGTCCAGACGGCGAACTACAACACCATCGACGAGGCGATCCAGGCGGCCGTGCTCGATCGCTCGTCGGTGCGTCCCAATTCGGCGGTGCTGGCGGTGGCCGGTCCGGTCGACGGCGACGAGATCGAACTGACCAACTGCCCCTGGATCGTCAAGCCGAGAAAAATGTTCGCCAGCCTCGGCCTGAGCGACATCGTCGTGCTCAACGATTTCGAGGCGCAGGCGCTGGCCGTCGTCGCGCTCGGCGAGGAGCACATGGAAAAGATCGGCGGCGGCACGCCGGAGCCCAATGCCGGCCGCGTCGTGCTCGGCCCCGGAACCGGGCTCGGCGTCGCCGGGCTGGTCCATGCGCTGCACCACTGGATACCGGTGCCCGGCGAGGGCGGCCATATGGACATCGGTCCGCGCTCGGCCCGCGATTTCGAGGTTTTTCCGCATATCGAGAAGCTGGAGGGCCGCATTTCGGGTGAGCAGATCCTGTGCGGACGCGGTCTGGTCAATGTCTATCGGGCGGTTGCCAAGGCGGACGGCAAGCCGTCGCCCTTCACCACGCCGGCCGAGATCACTGCCGCGGCACTTGCGAAAACCGATCCGGTTGCCGAGGAAGCGCTGGAGACCTTCGTCACCTGCCTTGGGCGCACCGCAGGCGACCTTGCTCTGGTGTTCATGAGCCGCGGCGGCGTGTTTCTCACCGGTGGCATCGCGCAGAAGATCGTGCCGGCGCTGAAAGCCGGCAATTTCCGTGTCGCTTTCGAGGACAAGGCGCCGCACAGCGCGATGATGCGCACCATGCCGGTCTATGTCATCACCCATCCGCTGGCCGCACTTCTGGGCCTTGCCGCCTATGCCAGGAACCCCTCGCTGTTCGGCGTCCAGACTTCGGGCCGGCGCTGGCGCGACGAAGTTAGTCACCCCGAGGCATAGGCAAGCTGGCTGCTTGGCGTTAAGAGGGGTGCCAAATTGCCCGGCCGCGGGAAGCGGAAATCTACGAAGCGCTCCAATTTGACATTTCAGCCCCCCAATTTGTCGAAACCCCGTGCGGGAGAGATCGTGGCGGTCGTCCGCCGTATCCTCCAGGAAAATGGCCGCGACTATCGGGGCGCGTATGTTTTCACCATCCTCTGCCTGCTGACCGTGTCGGCGACGACGGCGCTTGCCGCCTGGATCATGAGCCCGGTCGTCAACCAGATCTTCTACGAACGACGCGGCGACCTGATCCCATGGATCTGCGCCGCACTGCTCGGTGCCTTCATCCTGCGCGGCCTTGCCGGCTACGGCCAGGCGGTGACGATGGCCAGGATCGGCAACAATCTGGTGGCGCGCTATCAGCAGCGCATCTTCAACCATCTGATGAAGCTTGGCGTCTCCTTCTTCAACGACACAAGGTCCGGGCGGCTGGCCGCGCAGGTCAACGAGAACGTCAACGGCATTCGCGACCTGTTGTCGATGACGGTGACCTCGACCGCGCGTGATGCCGTCTCGCTGGTCGGCCTGGTCGGCGTGATGATCTACCAGGATCCGATACTCTCCTTGAGTTCGCTGCTGATCGGGCCGCCGCTGATCTGGACCGTCACCTATCTGATGCGCCGGGTGCGCCGCATCACGCGCGAATCGGTGCAGATCAACTCTCGGCTGATCGGCGCCATGCAGGAAGCCACGCAAGGCATCGCCATCGTCAAGGCCTTCACCATGGAGGACGAGCTGTCGCGCCGGATCAGCCAGCTAGCCGAGGATGCCGAGCAGCGGTCGAACAAGATCGCTCGCGTCTCCGAGCGGCTGACGCCGGTTTCCGAACTGCTGGCCGGCATCGCCTTCGCCAGCGTCATCGCCTATTCCGGCTACCGGGCCACCGTTCTCGGCCAGCCGCCGGGCGCGGTGTTTTCCTTCATCACGGCGCTGACGCTCGCCTATGATCCGGCCCGCCGGCTGGCGCGCATGCAGGTCGGCATGGAGCGCGCGCTGGTCAATGCACGCATGATCTACGAGCTTCTCGACATCGAGCCGCAGCAGAGCGACGCCCAAGGCGCCGCCGAGGCGAAATTCACCTCCGGCGAAGTGCGTTTCAACAACGTCTCCTTCCGCTATGTCGAGGAGGCTCCGGTGCTGCAGGATCTGAGTTTCGTCGCCGCGGCCGGCAAGGTGACGGCAATCGTCGGCGCTTCGGGCGCCGGCAAGACGACATTGGTGGCGCTGCTGCAGCGCTTCTACGATGTCGAGGCGGGGTCGATCGAGATCGACGGCCAGGACATCTCGAAGGTCACCAAACAGTCGCTGCGCGGTTCCATCGCCTATGTCTCGCAGCAGCCCTATCTGTTCGAAGGCACCATCCGCGACAATATCCGCTACGGCCGGCTGAGCGCCACCGATGCCGAGATCGAACAGGCCGCGGGCCAAGCCGCGGCCGACGACTTCATTCGCCAGCAGCCGCAGGGCTACGACACGCCGGTCGGCGAGAACGGCGTGACGCTGTCCGGCGGCCAGCGCCAGCGCGTCTCGATCGCGCGGGCCATCGTGCGGCAGGCACCGATCCTTTTGCTCGACGAAGCGACATCGGCGCTCGACAACGAGGCCGAGGCTCGCGTCCAGCAGGCGCTGACAAAGGTCATGGAAGGCCGCACCACCATCGTCATCGCGCACCGGCTGTCGACGGTGGTCAATGCCGACCACATCATCGTCATGGAACAGGGCCGGCTGGTCGAGGAAGGCACGCACGCCTCGCTGATGGCCGATCCGCACAGCGTCTATGCCCGCTTCCACCGCATCCAGGGCGTCAAGGGTCTGGGGCTTGTCGACGACAGCGCGCCGATCCGGACTTCGGCGCAACGCCTGTCACAAGGCATCGACACGCAGAGCATCGCCGGGAGCACGACATGAGCGCCACGCCCGCAACCGACGGACCGGCAAATGATATGGGCCTGGTGGTGGTGGGCGCCGCCGGCCGCATGGGCCAGACGCTGATCCGTGCCATCCACTCTATATCAGGCGCGCGGGTCATCGGCGCGGTCGAGCGGGCGGATTCGCCGCATCTGGGCAAGGATGCCGGCGAGCTGGCCGGCATCGGCATCATCAACGTGCCGATCAGCGACGATCCGCTGCCGGTGTTCGCCAAGGCCGACGGTGTGCTCGATTTCACCACGCCTGCTTCGACGGTCGAATTCGCCGGCTACGCGGCGCAGGCGCGCATCGTCCATGTCATCGGCACGACCGGCTGTTCGACCGATGACAATGCCAGGATCGCGGCGGCGGCGCGCCATGCGACGATCGTCAAATCGGGCAATATGAGCCTCGGCGTCAATCTTCTGGCGGTGCTGGTCGAGCAGGCGGCGCGCGCGCTCGATGCCGACGATTTCGACATCGAGATCCTCGAAATGCACCACAAGCACAAGGTCGACGCGCCTTCGGGCACGGCGCTGCTGCTGGGTGAAGCCGCCGCCGCCGGGCGTGGTATCGAGCTCTCAGGCAACGACGTGCGCGTCCGCGACGGCCACACCGGGGTGCGCAAGACGGGCTCGATCGGCTTTGCCACGTTGCGCGGGGGCTCTGTCGTCGGCGACCACAGCGTGATGCTGGCCGGCACCGGCGAGCGCATCACCCTGTCGCACCACGCCGAGGACCGCGCCATCTTCGCTCGGGGCGCCGTCAAGGCGGCGCTTTGGGCGCGCGGCAAGAAGCCGGGACTGTATTCGATGCGGGACGTGCTCGGCCTCAGCTGAGCCGGCCTGATCCATAAACCTGAAGGAGCAAACATGTCGCGAACCCTCGTGCTCGTGCGCCACGGCCAGAGCGAATGGAATTTGAAGAACCTGTTCACCGGCTGGCGCGACGTCGACCTGACCGAACAGGGCCACGCCGAGGCCAAGGCCGCCGGGCAAAAGCTCAAGGCGCGCGGCCTGAAATTCGACATCGCCTTCACCTCCGCGCTGATCCGGGCGCAAAAGACATGCCAGCACATCCTCGACGCGGTTGGCCAGGGCGACCTGAAGACCATCCGCGACCAGGCGCTCAACGAGCGCGACTATGGCGACCTCTCCGGCCTCAACAAGGACGACGCCCGCAAGAAATGGGGCGAGGAGCAGGTGCATGTCTGGCGCCGCTCCTACGACGTGCCGCCGCCTGCCGGCGAAAGCCTGAAGGACACCGGCGCCCGCGTCTGGCCCTATTACCTGCACGATTTGCAGCCGCATGTGCTGCGCGGCGGCACCGTGCTGGTCGCCGCGCACGGCAACTCCCTGCGCGCTCTGATCATGGCGCTCGACGGCAAGTCGGGCGAGGAGATCGTCAAGCTGGAACTCGGCACCGGCGTGCCGGTCATCTACCAGCTCAACGCCGATTCCACCGTCGCTTCCAAGGAAGTGCTGGACGACTGAGCCGGCGAACGGAGCACCTGCGAAAAAAGCGCGTTGACAGCAATCGCTTGCCCGCTTACATGAGCCCGCACCAGCCCAGATGGCGGAATTGGTAGACGCGCACGGTTCAGGTCCGTGTTCCGCAAGGAGTGGAGGTTCGAGTCCTCTTCTGGGCACCAAATTCCCGTTTCGAACCACTTGACGGTTCAGAAACTTAGAGAAAAAAGCCCGGTTCGTCCGGGCTTTTTCTTTTCAGCCAACCTCCCCTTCCGGCCAGTCCCCTCACAAACCGCTTCAAACTCCGCGGCCGCTTCGCTACGCTCAAAACCATGGCTCAATCCACCAACCCGATCTTCGGTGCCCGCCGCGACCAGGCGTTCCCCACGCTGGCCGAGGTGGACATCGATCGCATGCGCCGGTTCGGCGAGGCCAGCACCTATGCGGCCGGCGAGAACATCGTCACGGCAGGCGATGTGGCGCCCGGCCTGATCGTCGTGCTGTCGGGTAGCGTGGACATCACCCAGGACGGCGGGCTCGGCCGGCGCGAGACGATCGTCACGCACGGCCCGGGCAGCTTTGTCGGTGAGCTGGCGCAGCTTTCGGCCCGTCCCTCGCTGGTGAATGCGCAGGCCGCCGAGCCGGTGGAGGCGTTCGTCATCGCCTCGCAGCGGCTGCGCGACCTGATGGTGCAGGAGGCCAATCTCGGCGAGCGCATCATGCGGGCGCTGATCCTGCGCCGCGTCGGGCTTTTGGAGAGCGCCACCAGCGGGCCGATCATCATCGGACCCCAGGACAATGCCGACGTGTTGCGGCTGCAGGGTTTTCTGGCGCGCAGCGGCCAGCCGCACCGCGTGCTCGATTCCGACAGCGATCCCTGCGCCAAAACGCTGGTAGAACGCTTCGAGGTCGATCCGCACCACCTGCCGATCGTGCTCTGTCCAAACGGCAGGCTGCTGATGAACCCCGGCGAAAAGGACCTCGCCCGCTGCGTCGGCCTGTTGCGCCCGATCGATGCCGATACGGTGTATGACGTGGCCATCGTCGGCGCCGGCCCGGCAGGGCTGGCGGCGGCGGTCTATGCGGCATCCGAAGGGCTGTCGACGATCGTGCTCGATTGCCGTGCCTTCGGCGGACAGGCCGGCGCCTCCTCGCGCTCGAGAACTATCTCGGTTTCCCGACCGGCATCACCGGCATGGCGCTGATGGCGCGCGCCTACAACCAGGCGCAGAAGTTCGGCGTTGAAATGGTCATCCCGGACGAGGCGAAACTTTTGAGCGCGGCCACCGACACGTCAGGCGCCCGCTATCTGCTCGATGTCGGTGACGGCGAGACCGTGCGCACGCGCAGTGTGGTGATCGCCAGCGGCGCGCGCTATCGCCGTCTCGACATCGCCAATCTGGCGCGGTTCGAGGGGACGTCCGTGCACTATTGGGCGTCGCCCATCGAAGGCCGGCTTTGCGCGGGCCAGGAAGTGGCGCTGGTCGGCGCCGGCAATTCGGCCGGGCAAGCGGCTGTCTACTTGGCCAGTCATGCGCGGAAGGTGGCGCTGCTGGCGCGCGGCGGCAGCCTCGATGCCAGCATGTCGCGCTACCTGGTCGAGCGTATCCGGGCGCAGCCGAACATCGAGGTGCTGACCGGGACCGAAATCGAGGCGCTGGACGGCGAAGAGGGCAATCTTGCCACCGTGCGCTGGCGCAACCGCGCCAGCGGCGCGGAAACGACGCGCCCGATCCGCCATCTCTTTCTCTTCATCGGCGCCGATCCGAACACCGATTGGCTGGCCAACTGCGATGTCGCGCTGGACGCAAGGGGTTTCGTGCGCACCGGATCGGACATAGGATCGGCGCAGATGGAGACGAGCCGCAGCGGCGTGTTCGCCATAGGCGATGTCCGCGCCGGTTCGGTCAAACGGGTCGCGGCGGCTGTCGGCGAAGGCGCCCAGGTGGTCGCGGCTCTGCATGCCTACCTCGCGCGCGGCAACGCCGACACATTTCGAATGGCCGGGAGACCATGATGGATGAATGCAGACATACGCGCGACATCGGGAAGGTCACGCCGAGCGCGCTCGGCTGCGAGGAATGCCTGAAGAGCGGGTCGAAATGGGTGCATCTGCGGCTGTGCCGTACCTGCGGCCATGTCGGCTGCTGCGACGACTCGCCCAACCGCCACGCCACCAAGCATTTCCACGCCACCAAGCATCCGATCATCGAGGGCTACGATCCACCCGAAGGCTGGGCATGGTGCTATGTCGACGAGGTGTTTGTCGACCTCGGCGACGATGTGACCCCGCAGAACGGTCCGATCCCGCGCTTTGTTTGAGCGCCCTGGAGACGCCGAAGAAGAGCCCGGTTCGCCCGGGCTTTTCTTTGTCCAGCATTACGCGCTCGATGCCCGACTGTCCGCAAACTGACAGCTTACCCGTTCCAGTGTCCTGCCAGCTCACGATCATCCGAGCCCGACAAAGCTTTGACATGATCGCGGCTAGTTTAGAAGTATTCAAAACTGGAAGGCTCGCATGCACCCCACCTATACAAGCGCACAAAAAGCCATTCACTGGGCGGTGTTTCTGCTGGTCATCGGCCTTTATGGCTTGACCTATGTGGAAGAACTTTTTCCGCGCGGCGATCCCGGCCGCGCGCTCGTCTGGTGGTTCCATATTTCGTTCGGGCTGCTGTTGGTTGCGCTGGTCGTCATCCGCGTCGGCCTGCGCCTGATACTGGGAACGCCAGGGCTGCAGACGGAAATGTCGGAGCTTGAACGATGGGCGGCCAAGATCGCGCATCTGCTGCTCTATGCGCTGCTGGTGACCATTCCGGCTCTCGGCATCCTGCTGACTTGGTATAGGGGCGACGCCTTGAGCTTCTTCGGCCTCTTCACCATCCCGGCCCCGGTATCGCCCGACCGCGACACGGCCCGGTTCATCAGGGAACTGCACAGCCTGTGCGCCAATTCGATCCTCATCCTCGCCGGAGTGCACGCGGCCGCGGCGCTATGGCATCATTTCATCCGCAAGGACGACGTGCTCAAGCGAATGCTGCCGGAAAGCACGCTCTCCTGGAGCAAGTCCGGGAAAGTGTGAAGTGGTTTCCCAGGAAAAGCGCATAGCGCCTTCCCTCGTTGATCGGGAGGGCCTTTCCTTCGACCTTCTTTTTCTTCAGAAGGCGCTCTCCCCGAGAGGGCTAACGCCGACCGATAGCGCCTACCGCACGGAGCCGGTGACGGTCGGGTCGATCATGCTGGGAACCGACTTGCGTTCGTTTCCGGCAAGCGCCGCTATGATCAGCAGGCTGGCAACCACCGGGACAAACAGGATGGCAACGCGAGCCTGCACGTAAAATATGGCGCGCCATTCATTGCGCTTGTCGGGGCTGTTGCTCATCATACTCACTTTGTCGGCCCCCCGGGCCGTGACATAGAAGCTAACGGTTAAACAACTCCTTCCGACTTCGTTAACCCGGCGGATTTGAGGCGAAATTCCCACGCGATCCCCAAGATGGCGATCCAGGCTTCAGTTGAGCCCGATGCGGCTGGCGCCCTGCCGGAATAGCGCTACGGCATCCGGTTCGAAGCGGAAGGTGCCGATGAAATCGTCGGCGCAATAGTCCGGCCTTGTCTTGCGGATGGCGGCGGCGAAGCCGCGCGCCTCGTCGAGCCGTCCGGCCAGCGCCAGGCAGTGCGCGGCGATCGCCAGTATGATGGCGTGGGCGTTGGGCCGCGCCGCCGCCTTCAGCGCCCATTCGGCCGCCTCCTCAAACTGGCCGAGCCGGACATGCGCCATGGCGCGTGCGCCCAGCATGCCGAACAGCAGCGGGTCGAACGGGCTGAGATGGCGCGAATGATCGGAAGAGCCTATCGCCGCTCGCGGGTCGCCCGACTGCGAATGCACGAAGGACAAAGCGTAGTGGCCGAGCGCGAAGTTGGGGCTGAGATCGACCGCCCGCTCGAGTTCGAGCAGCGAGCCGTCCTGCTCGCCGCGCAGCCACAGCGCCCGGCCCATCGCCCAATGGGCGGCCGGATTGTGGTCGTCGACCAGCAGGCTGTGGCCGGCGCTCTCGAAGGCCAGCGCGCTTTCGCGGTCGCGATCGCCCCAGCGCTGGAAGGCGTTCTGCCAGTGGGTGAAGGACAGGCCGGCATAGGCACGGGCGAAGGTCGGGTCGAGCTGCAAGGCCTGGGCAAAGAAATGCCGCGCCTGCTCGTTTTCGGCCTGGGTGAAGCGGTACATGTGCCAGAGGCCGCGATGGTACGCCTCCCAGGCGTTGAGCGAGCTGGGCGCCTTCAGCATGGCGCGGTTGCGCTCGACCGTTTCGATCTCGGCCGAGATCGAGGAGACGATGCTGTTGCCGATGTCGTCGAGCACGGAAAAGATGTCATCGGGCCTGCGCTCGAAGGTCTCGGCCCAGACGATCCTGGCGCTGCGCACCTCGATCAGCTCGACGCTGACGATGAGGCGGCCGGACGGGCTGCGCACCGTGCCGGTGGCGACATAGTCGACATTCAGCCGGCGGCCGGCATCCTCGGGCGCGATGTTCTGCTCTGCCAGCGCAAACACCGATCCGCGCGCGATGACGAAGAAATCCCTGAGCTTGGCCAGGCGGGTGATGATGTCGTGGGTGAAACCGTCGGCCAATCCGCCGCGCGTGCCGCCGCTCTCCTCGACAAACGGCATCACCGCCAGCGAAGCGTGGCTGGGCTCGACCGGGCCGGGTGCGGTGGGCATGGTAGCCACCAGTGGCGATAGCGTGGACAGGCAGGCCGTTCGAAGCGAGGTGCCCGACTGTCGGTCACGGATCGCCCGCCAGGCCGCGCGAAGCGGTGCGAAATCGAGCTCCTCCGACCGAAACAATCGTTCCGCCGCGGCCAGATGCTCTTCGGCCGCGCCGACCTCGCCGCGCCCGGCCAGATTGGACAGCAACGCCAGATGTCCGCACGTGTCGAACGGCGCCAGTTCCACCCATGTGTCGAGATGGGCGATCGCCTCGTCACTATAAGCCGGCAGGCTCGCGACAAGGCGTTCCAGCACGGCGGCATGGCAAGCGCTGAAGCGGCGGCGCTGCGCGATCAGCCAGCTGTTGAAATGCGGGCTGCGCTCGAGCTCCAGCCCGTCGAGGAAATCGCCGGCAAACAGTCCGGCCAGCACGCGCAAGCGCTCGACGTCAAGCGTGCCGATCCCTTGCGCGGCGGCGCGGCTGACCTCCAGCACATCGACCAGGCAATCGTCGAGATCGAGTGCGACCGTATCGCCTTGGGTGGAGACCCGGCGCCGGGCCGGCATGTCAAGCGCGCCGCGCAGCTTGCTCAGGCACCAGCGCAGTTCGCCCCTTGGGTCGTTCGGCACATCCCACAACAACTCGCACAGGCGACTGCGGCTGACCGGATGCGGCGCCAGCGCCAGATAGGCGAGCAGCGCGCGCAGCTTGCGTGACGCGGGCAGGGCAACCGGAGCGCCGTCGCGGGAGATCATCAGCGGTCCGAGCAGGCGCACGGAAAGGACCGGCATGTCGCCGTCCGGCCTCGATCGAGTGGATTCCACGTGCGTTTCCACGCCTGCTCCCACGCTGGCCTGTCGGCCTCTCCTGTATCACCAAACACGACACGGCGCATCCGGCAGCGGATCTCAGCGCCGGATACGGCCATTGCCGCTGTGCGGCATGTCAGTCCTAGCGCGGCAAGGTCACCAAACCTCGCCGCCCAACCCGCCGGTTTGTAACCGGCCCGTGAAGACAAAACGCGATGACAATCAAGGAGACCAAGATGTTGCAGCAGCAGAAGATCAGAACCACGGCCGGGCGCGGCCGCCTGTTCGACAGCATTCTCGACACCGTCGGCGACACGCCGGTGGTTCGCATCAACAATCTCGGACCGTCCCACGCGACGATCTACGTCAAGGCCGAGTATTTCAATCCCGGCGCCTCGGTGAAGGACCGGCTGGCGCTCAACATCATCGAGGAGGGCGAGCGCAGCGGGGCGCTGAAGCCGGGCCAGACGGTGGTCGAGGCGACCAGCGGCAACACCGGCATTGGCCTCGCCATGGTCTGCGCGCAAAAGGGCTATCCGCTGGTCGTCACGATGGCCGACAGTTTTTCGGTCGAGCGCCGCAAACTGATGCGCATGCTGGGCGCCAAGGTGGTGCTGACGCCGCGCGCAGAAAAAGGTTTCGGCATGTACAAGAAGGCGGTGGAACTGGCCGAGGCCAATGGCTGGTTCCTTGCCCGCCAGTTCGAGACGGCCGCCAACGCCGCCATCCACGAGGCAACGACGGCGCGCGAGATCGTCAATGATTTCGCCGGCTCGCGGCTTGATTGCTTCGTCACCGGCTATGGCACCGGCGGCACGGTGGTGGGCGTGGCGCGCGTGCTGCGCCGCGAGCGGCCGGAAACCCGCATCGTGCTGTCCGAGCCGGCCAACGCGCAGCTCATCGGCAGCGGCAAGGTCCAGCAGCGCGGCGCCGATGGTGCTCCCGCCGCCAGCCATCCAGCCTTCGAGCCGCACCCGATCCAGGGCTGGACGCCGGATTTCATCCCCAACGTGCTGCAGGAGGCGATCGACACCAGCCTCTATGACGAGGTGATGCCGATCGCCGGGCCCGAGGGCATCAAATGGGCGAGGGAATTGGCGCGCAAAGAGGGCATCTTCACCGGCATTTCCGGCGGCGCGACCTTCGCCGTGGCGCGGCAGGTCGCTGAGAAGGCGCCGGCTGGCGCGGTGATCCTGTGCATGCTGCCCGACACCGGCGAACGCTACATGTCGACGCCGCTGTTCGACGGCATCGAGGCCGAGATGGATGCCGACGAGACCGTCCTGTCGCGCTCGACGCCCGGCTGCCAGTTCCCGGCGGCTTGACGGGAGATCTGGTATGGACGCCGTGCAAGAAAACCTCGGCCTTTTGGCCGAGGAAACGCTCGACCCCCTGGATTGGGCCGATGTGCAGGCCCTGTCGCACCGGGTCATCGACGATGCGGTCGATTACCTCCGCGATGTGCGCGACCGCCCGGTCTGGCGGGAGATGCCGGCCGATGTGAGAGGGGCCTTCTCGGCGCCGCTGCCGCGCTCGCCGGCGCCGCTGGATGCGGTCTATTCTGAGGTGTCCCGCACGGTGATGTCCTATCCAATGGGCAACATCCATCCGCGCTTCTGGTCCTGGTATATGGGGTCGAGCAATTTCACCGGTGCGCTCGGCGATTTCCTGGCGGCAATCCAGGGCTCGAACCTCGGCGGCGGCAACCACGCCGCCGGGCTGATGGACAGCCAGGTGGTGAACTGGTGCAAGGAGATGCTGGGCTTTCCCGCTTCTGCCGGCGGCACGCTGGTCAGCGGCGGCTCGATGGCCAACATCATCGGGCTGACCGTGGCGCGCAACGTCAAGGCCGGCATCGACGTGCGCGAGCATGGTGTCGCCGCCATCGAAAAGCCGCTGCGCTTCTACGGCTCGGAGCAGATCCACTCGTGCCACCGCAAGGCGATGGAGGCACTTGGCCTCGGCAACCGGGCACTGCGCCGCATCCCGACCGATGCCGGGCTGCGCATCGATATCGCCGCCTTGCGTGCCGCGATCACAGAGGACCGCGCGGCAGGGTTCAAGCCGGCCTGCGTCATCGGTACGGCGGGCACCGTCAACACCGGGGCGATCGACGATTTGCAGGCGCTTGCGAAGCTGTCACATGAGGAAGGCCTCTGGTTCCATGTCGACGGCTGCATCGGCGCGCTGATCGCCATTGCGCCTGAGAATGCCCATCGCGTCGCCGGCATCGAACGGGCGGATTCGGTCGCGCTCGATCCCCACAAATGGCTGCACGCGCCGTTCGAAGTCGGCTGCGCCCTGGTCAGGGATGCCGCCGCGCATCGCGGGACCTTCGCGGTGACGCCGGAATATCTGGAATCGACGCCGCGCGGCCTCGCTTCCGGCGAATGGCTGCACGACTACGGCCTTCAGACGTCGCGCGGTTTTCGCGCGCTGAAGGTGTGGATGGCGCTGAAGGAGCACGGTGTCGAGAAATTCGGCCGCCTGATCGACCAGAACATTGCCCAGGCCGTCTATCTTGCCGGCTTGATCGAGGCCGCGCCTGGGCTGCAGCTGGCGGCATCGCCGACCGTCAACATCGTCTGCTTCCGCTATCAGCCCGGTCTGACAGGCGAGGCTCTGAAGGCGCTCAACACGGAGATCATGCTGCGGCTGCAGGAACAGGGCATTGCGGCCCTTTCGGACACCACGGTGCATGGCGAGCACTGGTTGCGCGTGGCGATCACCAATCATCGCACACGGCGCGAGGATCTCGACCTGCTGGTGCGTGAAACGGTGCGGCTGGGGCATGAGATCGCGACGCAGGGTTCCGCACCTTCCTAGTTGCGGGCAGGCATGCGATTCTGCCGCGGTGATTCGGGAGATCCAGGCCGTGACGCTGTTTCGTATGGTTGCACTGGCGGCGCTGGTCTTCACCGCCTCGGCGCAGGCCGCCGACATGGCCTTCTTCGTCAAGAACCTGCGCAAGGAAGCAGTCGCGGTCGAGCTGTTCAGCCGCGACCGCGAGACGGTCTGGCCGGGCAACGACAAGGTGTTCCTGATCGCCCCTCGGTCGCAGAAATCTGTGCCGTTCTCCTGCAATCAGGGCGAACATATCTGCTATGGCGCCTGGGCCGACGGCAATGACAGCCTCTCGGCCGGCGTCGGGCCGGACAATGACCAGCCTTGCGACACCTGCTGCTTCATCTGCGTGGAACACTCGACAGAGACGATCGATCTGGTGCCGTAGAGCGCGCAAGTTTTCGTTGGACCCAAATTAAGTCAGGGATCGGCTCGTCCGGTCCACTTCCGCGATTCAGCGCTGCGTGCGATGGTCGCCACGCGGCCGGGTGGGCCGCTTATTCAGGGGGTCACTCATGTTTCATGTCTATGCGCGCCGCGTGCTGGCCGCGCTGTCTCTCCTCATGCTGCTCGTGCCGGCGGCGCGTGCCGACGATGTCACCTTTGCCATCAAGAACGGCCACCCCAACGCCATGCGCGTCGAACTCTACAGCCAGGACCGCGACTATGTCTGGCCGGGCGATGACAAGGACTTCTACCTCGACGACGGCGAGACCAAGCAGCTGCCGATATCCTGCAACGCCGGGGAATCGATCTGTTACGGCGCCTGGGTCGATGGTGACGAGGGCACCTATTGGGGCGTCGGCCCCGGCAACAAGGAAAAATGCGAGGATTGCTGCTACACCTGCAGCGGCGGCGAGACCGAGGAGATCGAACTGGTCCCCTGACCGGTTTGCCAGCTTGACGGTCTTCGGGCTGGAGCCATAGCCTGTGCAAATACGCAGCGCGCGCCGCCTCGAACTGTTCAGACGCGACGTGCTTCAGGCAAAAGGAGCTCAGCTATGGCCGGCATGGTCGAAAGCGACAAGATCGACGTCGGGTTTTCCGGCAAGCGCTGCATCCATTCGCGCAACTGCGTGCTCGGCGATCCGCACGTCTTCGTGCCCAACGCGCCGGGTCAATGGATCCATCCCGAGGCGGCCAGCGTCGAGAAGATCGTCGCCATCGCCGAAAGCTGCCCGTCGGGCGCCATCACCTATGTCAGGAAGGATGGCGGGCCGCAGGAGCAAGCACCAGTGGTCAACACGGTGCGGCTGCGGGAAAACGGCCCGCTGGCAGTACACGCCGAGATCGTTCTCGACGGCGAGACTTCTTATCGTGCCACGCTCTGCCGCTGCGGCGCTTCGGAAAACAAGCCGTTCTGCGACGGCAGCCACAACAAATCCGGTTTTGCCGCCACCGGCGAGCCGCAGCTGAAGGACACGCCGGCGCTCGAAGCGAGAAATGGTCCGCTGAAAGTGACGCCGACCACCAATGGCCCGCTCAAGCTTGAGGGCAATCTCGAGATCGTCACCGGAACCGGCCATACGGTCGACCGTACACAACGCGCCTTCCTCTGCCGCTGCGGCCATTCCGCCAACAAGCCGTTCTGCGATGGCACGCACAAGAAAGTGGGGTTTGTCGGGTAGGTTGGCGCTTCGGCCAACGCTGCCAATCTCCGCCTTGGCCCAGCGCTCGCAGCTTTATCGACCGGCCCGCATCGGCTAAAGGCAGGGGCAGACAGACTCCCCAGCCGGACCGCCGCCAAAAATGACACCTAAGACCAAGCCAAAACCGTTGTTCCTCGGGATCGACACCGGCGGCACCTATACCGATGCCGTGTTGTGGTCTGAAACGGAAGGCCCGCAAGAAGGGCCGAACAAGGGCAAGGTGCTGGCCAAGGCCAAGGCGCTGACCACCAGGCATGATCTTGCCGTCGGCATTTCCGGCGCCGTCGACGCGGTGCTGCAGAAAGCCGGAACCGATCCGGCTGATATCAAGCTGGTGTCGATGTCGACGACGCTTGCCACCAACGCGCTCGTCGAGGGCCAGGGCGGCCGCGTCGCGCTGGTGATGATCGGCTTTTCCGAGGGCGATCTCGCCCGCGACGGGCTGAAGGCCGCGCTCGGCACCGATCCGGTGGTTTTTTGTCCGGGCGGCCACGACGTGCATGGCAATGCCGCCAAGCTCGATCTGTCCGGACTGGAAGCGGCGCTGCCGGAACTCGGCGCCTCGGTGTCCGGCTTTGCCGTCTGCGCCTACTTCGCCACCCGCAATCCGGCGCATGAGATCGCCGCCCGCGAGTTGATCCGCGACAAGTCCGGCCTGCCGGTCACATCGAGCCACGAGCTGTCGGCCAAGCTCGGCGGCCCGCGCCGGGCGCTGACCACTTTGCTCAACGCCAGGCTGATCTCGATGATCGACCGGCTGGTGGCAGCGACCGAAGGCTTCCTCGAGGCGCGCAACATCGCAGCACCGCTGATGGTGGTGCGCGGCGATGGCGCGCTGGTTTCAGCCGCTTTTGCCCGCCAGCGACCGATCGAGACCATCCTGTCCGGCCCGGCCGCCAGCCTGGTCGGCGCCCGCCACATGACCGGGCTCGACAATGCTGTGGTGTCCGACATCGGCGGCACCACCACCGACGTCGCCGTGCTCGACGGCGGCCGTCCCAGGCTAGATCCGGAAGGCGCCACCGTCGGCGGCTTCCGCACCATGGTCGAGGCCGTCGCCATGCGCACCTTCGGCCTCGGCGGCGATTCCGAAGTGGCGCTGGAGGATGGCGCGCTCAACCCGAAGATCCTGCTCGGGCCGCGCCGCCTGGTGCCGCTGGCGCTGGCCGGCATGGCGCATGGCGTAGCGGTGATTTCAGAGCTGGAGCGCCATCTGCGGGCACCCAATCCCGGCCGCATGGACGGCCGCTTCGCGGTGCGCACCGGCGTGCCGGACCGGCTCGCCGCCGGCCTGACCGGCGCCGAAGCCAGGCTCTACGAGGCCATCGGTGCCGTGCCGCTCGCCGTCGACAGGCTTTTGACCTCGAATGCGCAGAACGCGACGCTGAACCGGCTGGTGTCGCGCGGGCTGGTGCATGTCGCCGGCTTCACCCCGTCGGACGCCGCCCACGTGCTGGGCAAGCAGGCGAACTGGGACCCCATCGCGGCGCGCCTCGGCGCCGAACTGTTCGCCCGCAAGCGTGACGGCCGTGGCCAGAACATTGCCGCTTCGCCGGAAGCGATCTCGGAACGGGTGCTGGTGACGCTGACGCGCTGGTCGGCCGAATATATCCTCGAGACCGCCTTTGCCGAGGATGGGCTCGACGGCGCCGCGACGGTGGCGCACGCCCTGGTGCAGCGCGCAGTCGACGCGCATCCCGGCATCGCCCGCCTGAGCGTTGCGCTCGACCGCCCGGTCATCGGCCTCGGCGCCTCGGCGCCGCTGCACTATGCCGGCTTGGCCGAGCTGATCGGCAATGACTGCGTGGTGCCCAGGGATACCGATGTCGCCAACGCGCTCGGCGCCGTCGTCGGCCAGGTCAGGGTTTCGGCCGAGGCGCGGGTCAGCCAGCCCATAGAAGGGCTGTTTCGTCTCGCCTCGGGCGAGACCGTACGCGATTTCCTCGACGAGGCAGCGGCGATCGCGGCGGCCGAGGCCGATGTCCGCGCCATCGTCGCGGAGCGCGCCAGGGATGCCGGCACCGACAGCGCCGAGATCGACGTCGCCACCGAATTCCGGGTCTCGACCGTCGAGGCCCAGCGCATGTTCATCGAGGCGCATGTCGTGGCCGTGGCCTCGGGAAGGCCGCGCATTGCGGTTTGAGCGACGCGGCGAAATACGCCACCTTCACCCTAAGCTGAATTGACCCGGCAAACCTGACATGCCAAAGGCCCGCAAAGCCTTTCATCTGGAGTAGCCTGATGACCGACCGCATCGAGATCGCCGGATTGCGGATTGCCCGCGAGCTGCATGAGTTCGTGGCCAGGGAAGCGCTGCCGGGCACGGGGATCGAAGCGGACGCCTTCTGGAACGGTTTTTCGGCCATCGTCCATGATCTGGCGCCGAAGAACCGGGAGCTGCTGGCAAAGCGTGACGCCATCCAGGAACAGATAGACGGCTGGTATCGCGATCACGGCGCGCCGGTCGACATGGAGGCCTACAAGGGCTTCCTGAAAGGGATCGGCTACCTCGTTCCCGAAGGCCCGGCCTTCAGCGTGTCGACCGACAATGTCGACCCGGAAATTGCTGATGTTGCCGGACCGCAGCTGGTCGTGCCGGTGATGAATGCGCGCTATGCGCTCAACGCTGCCAATGCGCGCTGGGGTTCGCTCTACGATGCGCTCTACGGCACCGATGCCATCCCCGAAACGGATGGCGCCGAAAAGGGCAAAGCCTTCAATCCGGCACGCGGCGCCAAGGTCGTCGCCTGGACGAAGACCTTTCTCGACGAGGCTGCCCCGCTCACGTCCGGCAAATGGGCCGGCGTCAATGGCCTGTCGCTGGCGCAAGGTGCCTTGCGGCTGAGCGCCGGCGCCGGCTCGACGACGCTGGCCGACCCCAGGCAATTCGTCGGCTATCGCGGCGATGCCGCCAATCCCGATGCCGTGCTGCTTGTGCGCAACGGCCTGCACATCGAGATCGTGATCGACCGCAACAACCAGATCGGCCGCACCGATCCGGCGGGCATCGCCGATGTGATCCTGGAATCGGCGCTGACCACCATCCAGGACTGCGAGGATTCGGTCGCGGCGGTGGATGCGCCAGACAAGGTCGTCGTCTACCGCAACTGGCTCGGCCTGATGAAGGGTGACCTGGCGGAAGAGATCACCAAGGGCGGCAAGAGTTTTGTCCGCAAGCTCAATCCCGACCGCGCCTACACCGCGCCCGCCGGTGGCACGCTGACCGTGCCCGGCCGCTCGCTGATGCTGGTCAGGAATGTCGGCCACCTGATGACCAGCCCGGCGATCCTCGACCGCGACGGCAATGAGGTTCCGGAAGGCATCATGGATGCGGCGATGACGGCGCTGATCGCGCTGCACGATGTCGGGCCGAACGGCCGCCGCGCCAATTCCCGAGCCGGCTCGATGTATGTCGTGAAACCCAAGATGCATGGGCCCGACGAAGTCGCTTTCGCCGTCGAGATGTTCGACCGCGTCGAAGCGCTGCTCGGCATGGCGAAAAATACCATCAAGATGGGCATCATGGACGAGGAGCGGCGCACCACCGTCAACCTCAAGGAGGCAATCCGCGCCGCAAAGGAGCGCGTCGTGTTCATCAACACCGGCTTTCTCGACCGCACCGGCGACGAGATCCACACCTCGATGGAAGCCGGCCCGATGATCCGCAAGGGCGACATGAAGCAGGCCGCCTGGATTTCCGCCTACGAGGCGTGGAATGTCGACATCGGGCTGGAATGCGGCTTGGCCGGCCACGCCCAGATCGGCAAGGGCATGTGGGCGATGCCGGATCTGATGGCTGCGATGCTGGTCGAGAAGATCGCCCACCCCAAGGCCGGCGCCAACACTGCCTGGGTGCCGTCGCCGACGGCGGCGACGCTGCATGCCACGCACTATCACAAGGTCGATGTTCACGCCGTGCAGGCGGCGCTGAAGAACCGGCCCAAGGCCAGGCTCGACGACATCCTGTCGGTGCCCGTCGCGGTGCGGCCGAACTGGTCGCCGGATGATATCCAGAAGGAACTCGACAACAACGCGCAGGGCATTCTTGGCTATGTCGTGCGCTGGATCGACCAGGGCGTCGGCTGCTCGAAAGTGCCTGACATCAACGATGTCGGCCTGATGGAAGACCGCGCCACGCTGCGGATTTCCTCACAGCACATCGCCAACTGGCTGCACCACGGCGTGTGCAGCGAGGACCAGGTGATGGCGACGATGAAGCGCATGGCTGACATCGTCGACCGCCAGAACGAGGGCGACCCGCTCTACGAGCCGATGGCGGCCGACTTTGACAAGTCGATAGCCTTCCTCGCCGCCTGCGACCTGGTATTCAAGGGCCGCGCCCAGCCCAACGGCTACACCGAGCCGGTGTTGCACGCGCGGCGGCTGGAACTGAAGGCGCAGCAGGGCTGAAGAGGCCAGTCCCTGCCGTGAATGGGCCGGCAGGTCTTCGGCCTGACTTCCTCCGGAGGTGAGGCGTCAGGAAGCTGTATGGTCCAGGAGCCGGATGGTGGGATCGCGACGGTGTTCGGAGTTGACCCTATCGACGCCTTCCACCGTAATCGCGATCGTCCCGTTTTCCACTCTTGCTATCCAGCCCTTCGCTTTCAGATACCAGAGATGAAACTCGAGATGCTCTCGCGGACAGTCTGACAGGCGTTCGAGCTCCACATCCCCGATCCCGGGATTGCTGACGTCGTGCCGGCGCTTCGCGTAAAGCAGCGACAGCAGCCTGGCCTGGATCACGACATCCCGCTCGATGCCTTTGCTGTTGCTGGCTTCCTCGGTCAATTCGCGGCGAAGGCCGGCATGGTCCCTATACGCGATGTCGTATTGAGCGCGTTTGACCGGATCCTTGAGCGTGTTGTGGGCTTCCACGATTTCACTGAAGCGGGCTTCATCGCCGGTTTCGCGATTGTCGGGATGATAGCGCATCGCAAAATAGCGAAATATGCGCTCCAGCGTTTCCGAGTTGGCGTTCGGGCTGACTTCCAAAACTTCGTAGTAGTCAACGAACATAGCGGGCTCCCCGACCGCAATCATATTCACATTATCTAAATAAGGAATTCCCAATGCGGAGACCAAGACTTTGGTCCGATGCGATGACGTCCACGCCCCCGAAGACGGAGAAACGGCCGGCGCCCGGTCGGTGGGGGCCGTTGGGTGGTGAGGACGTCGACCAAGCGGACAATCAGGTCCGCCGCAGTGCGGAGATGGCCGATTCGTCGGATGACGGTTATGGCGTGATCGCGGAAGGCAATTTGGCGAGGTGGGCTTGTCGGGCGGCGAGACCTACGCCGCCTGTGCTACCCGCTCCGAACTCATGCGGTAGGAAATCGCTTCGGCCAGATGGATGCGGCCGACGGTTTCGCTGGCGTCGAGATCGGCGAGTGTCCGCGCCACCTTCAGCACCCGGTGATAGGCTCGCGCCGAAAAGGCGAGCTTTTCGCTGGCGTCCTTGAGCAGCGACAGGCCGGCGGCGTCCGGCATGGCGATCTCCTCGATGACCGAGGGCGCGCAATGCGCGTTGGTGGTGGCGCGGGTGGCGCCGAGCCGCTCGAAGCGCTCGCGCTGGATGGTGCGGGCGCGTGCCACACGCATCGCCACATCGGCACTTTTCTCCGCCCGGTCGGGCCGGATCAGGTCGCTGGCCGAGACCGCCGGCACTTCGATCCTGAGATCGATGCGGTCGAGCAGCGGGCCCGAAATGCGCGCCTGGTAGTCGGTGCGGCAGCGCTCGCCGCGCAGGCAGCGATAGCCCGGCTCGCCGGCCATGCCGCAACGGCACGGGTTCATCGCCGCCACCAGCTGGATACGCGCTGGATAGGTGACGCGATGGTTGGCCCGCGCGATCATGCAGTCGCCGGTCTCTAACGGCTGGCGCAGCGCATCGAGCGTCTGCGGCGTGAACTCGGGAAACTCGTCGAGGAACAGCACGCCGTGATGGGCCAGCGACACCTCGCCCGGCCGCGCGCGAATGCCGCCGCCGACCATCGCCGCCATCGAGGCCGAGTGGTGCGGAGCGCGGAACGGCCGCCGGTCGGTCAATTTGCCTTCGCCGAGCTCTCCCGCCACCGACGCGATCATCGAGACTTCGAGCAATTCCTTCGGCGCCAGCGGCGGCAGGATCGACGGCAGCCGCTGCGCCAGCATCGATTTGCCCGAGCCCGGCGGCCCGATCATGAGAAGATTATGCCCGCCGGCGGCCGCCACTTCCAGCGCCCGCTTGGCGGTCTCCTGGCCCTTGATGTCGGCGAGGTCGGGCAAATCCGGCGCGGCGGCGTGGATGCCGGCCTCGGGGCGCGACAGCACCTGCGTGCCGCGAAAATGATTGGCGATGGCAATCAGGCTGCGCGGTGCCAGAATGTCGAAATCCTTTCCAGCCCAGGCCGCCTCAGGTCCGCAGGCGAACGGGCAGATCAGGCCTTTGCCCTCGGCATTGGCGGCGATCGCCGCCGGCAAGGCGCCGGCGACCGCGGCAATCGTGCCGTCGAGCGACAATTCTCCAAGTACGACATAGCCGGCCAGCATGTCGCCCGGAATGGCGCCAAGGGCAGCCATCAGGCCAAGCGCGATCGGCAGGTCGTAGTGACTGCCTTCCTTCGGCAGGTCGGCCGGCGCCAGATTGACCGTGACCTTCTTCGACGGCATCGACAGGCCTGAAGCATGCAGTGCGGCCTGCACCCGCTCGCGGCTTTCGGCCACCGCCTTGTCGCCCAGGCCGACGATGTGCATGTTGACCTTGCCGGGCGCGATCATCACCTGCACATCGACCGGCACGGCCTCGATGCCTTGGAAAGCGACCGTGCGAACCCGCGCCACCATTTCTTTGCCCCCAGGCCACAACCCACGCGATGGCCAAGAAATGGCCCCACGGGCAGACAATCACAAATCCTCGGTCAAATCAAGAACATTACGGGAACATGTGAGCGCGTGGGTTGCAGCCGAATTGAGCGCGGTTGCAAAAACGGAACATGGTTAAGACAAAATGAAAACGGCTTACCCGCGCTTGTCCTCGACCGCGTCCCAGAACAGGCTGGCGATGTCGGCGCCGCCGAAGCGTTTGACCTCGCGCACGCCGGTCGGCGAGGTGACATTGATCTCGGTCATGTAGTCACCGATGACGTCGATGCCGACCAGGATGAAGCCACGCTCCTTCAGCGACGGCCCGATGCGGGCGCAGATCTCGCGTTCGCGCGCCGTCAGCTCGGTCTTTTCGGCGCGGCCGCCGACATGCATATTGGAGCGGGAATCATGTTCGGCGGGCACCCGGTTGATGGCGCCGACCGGCTCGCCGTCGATCAGGATGATGCGCTTGTCGCCCTTGCGCACGTCCTTGAGATAGCGCTGCACGATATAGGGTTCGCGAAACATCTGGCCGAACATTTCCAGCAGCGAGGCCAGGTTGCGGTCGCCCTCCAGCAGATGGAAGATGCCGGCGCCGCCATTGCCGTAGAGCGGCTTGACGATGATGTCGCCGAACTCCTTGCGGAAGGCGGCAACTTCGAGTGGATCCTTGGTGATCAGCGTGTCCGGCATCAGGTCGGCAAATTCGGTGACGAAGATCTTTTCCGGGCTGTTGCGCACCCAGGCCGGGTCGTTGACCACGAGCGTCTTCGGGTGGATGCGCTCCAGGATGTGCGTGGTGGTGATGTAGTTCATGTCGAAGGGCGGATCCTGGCGCAGCAGGACGACGTCCATCTCCGACAGATCGGTGCGCACCTTCTCGCCCAGCGAATAGTGGCTGCCTTTCTCGTCGCGCACCTGCATCTCCTCAATGCGGGCAAACACCTTGCCGTCGCGCAACGACAGCCGATCCGGCGTGTAGTGGAACAGCTCATGGCCACGCCGCTGCGCTTCCAGCGACAGCGCGAACGAGGTGTCGCCGGCGATCGACACGGTGGAGATGTGGTCCATCTGGACGGCGATTTTCAGCTTCATGGCGGGTCTCCGGCGGCTCTGATGGGCGACTGTCCTGCCTGTACAGGCTCACTGCCCGTCTGCCAATCGCGACCTTTTGAAGATTGGCATCAGCAAGTCGCAAGCTCGGCCCTGCCGGTCATTCCGTGACAGGAGCCAGGCTGCGCGTCCTCGTTGTTCCTTGAGCCCGAATGCACACCTCACATCGATCCTTCGAAACAGGTCGCGGTTGCCCATGGAAAATCGATTTCGCGATACGTTTCCTAAAGGGTTTGCTGCCAGTCTGAAAATAAATTCCGAAGTCACAAAACAGGGACACCGATGCAAACTTCGTTTGGCACCGGTCAGGCAAACAGGGAGAGCACGGATCTGGCATTCACCGATCCGTTGACCGGGCTTGGCAACCATCGCCGCTTCTTCGACAAGGTCGATCGGCTGATCGCCGACCGAGCCGACGATCCCGCGCCCTTTACCGTCGGGATTCTCGACCTCGACGGCTTCAAGCCGATCAACGATCTGTTCGGCCACAAGGCCGGCGACGACATCCTGATCCAGGTCGCGATGCGGCTGCGCGCCTCTATGGACGGCTATTCCACGGTCTGCCGCATCGGCGCCGACGAATTCGCTTTTCTCTATCCGATGGTATTCAGCGAGGACGCTGCGGCCGAAAAGTCGCGCATGCTGATCGAGATCCTGTCGGCGCCCTACGATGTCGGCGAACGCACCGCCAGGCTTTCGGCCTCGGTCGGCTGCTCGTTGTTCTATTCGGGCGACGAGACCACGGAAATCCTCATCAACAAGGCAGAGACGGCACTCTACCACGCCAAGCGTTCCGGCCGTGGCCGCGTCGTCGTCTACACCCGTGAGATGGAAGAAGCGGCCAAGCGCGTCACCCGCATCGAACAGGCGCTGCGCCGGGCTGTCTCGGCCGGCGAGGTGGAGCCGCATTTCCAACCCATCGTCGATCTCGCCACGCGCCGCACCATCGGCTTCGAGACGCTGGCGCGCTGGACCGACCGCGACCTGGGTTCCGTGCCGCCGACCGTCTTCATTCCCATCGCCGAGGAGCGCGGCATCATCGGCCCGTTGTCGCAGCTGGTGCTGCGCAAGGCGACGGAGGCCGCCAGAAGCTGGCCGAAGGACCTGTTCCTGTCGTTCAACCTGTCACCCTCGCAGCTCGTCGACCAGAACACCGGCCTGCACATACTGGCGATCCTCGACCGCACCGGCTTCGATCCGCGCCGGCTGGAGATCGAGATCACCGAGACCGGCCTGATGAACGACCCGGCCTCGGCCGCTCAGATCGTCGAGGATCTGCGCCGCGTCGGCATCCGCGTCTCGCTCGACGATTTCGGCACCGGCCAATCCTCGCTCGGCCGCTTGCGCGAATTCCATTTCGACAAGCTCAAGATCGACCGCGCCTTCGTCTCCTCCATTCTCGACGACAGGCCGTCGGAACACATCATCCGCGCCATTCTGGCCATGTGCGAAGGGCTCGGCATGGACGTCGTCGCCGAAGGAATCGAGCAGGAAGCGCAGGCCGATCGCCTGGTCCAGTTTGGCTGCGCCGGCGGACAGGGCTATCTGTTCGGCAAGCCGGTCGATGCCGACGCCACGCTCGGCTATCTCCGCGATTCCTTCCGCGGCGCCCTGCGCGCCAAGGCGATCTGACCGGCGATCCTCCGCAATCCCCAACCCCGACGGTGCTGCCGTGCGCATCCGGTGCGGCGCATTGTCGTTTTGTCTGACATAAGCCCTGAAATTCGGCGGTTCGCCCTTGCCCGCGCGCCTTGCGTGGCTAGGATGCGCGCCGATCACGCTACGGCGCCGTGCGTCTTTCAAGACGCGCAAAGGACGCTGTAGCATTTAACATTTGCGCATGATCCCTTTCCGAAAATCGACCCGATTTTCGGGGTCATGCGCTGGGAGACAAGAACGATGATGCCATCGGCGCATTTTGCCGACCTCGAAGGAGCCTCGGTGCTGATCACCGGCGGCGGCTCCGGAATTGGCGCGGCACTGACCGAGGGTTTTGTGCGCCAGGGCGCCAATGTCGCCTTCATCGACATCGCCGACGGCCCAAGCACAGTTCTTGCCGACCGCATCGAGAAAGAATTCGGCCGCCGGCCGCTCTATCTCAAGACCGATTTGCGCGATGTCGAGGCCCTGCGGGCGTCCGCCGCGAAGGCTGCCGAGGCGCATGGCGATGTCACCGTGCTGGTCAACAATGCGGCCTGGGACGAACGCCACGCCGTCGAAGACGTGACGGTCGAGTTCTGGGACAACAACCAAGCCATTAATCTGAGGCCGCATTTCTTCACCGCGCAAGCGGTGGCGCCGGGCATGAAGCGGGCCGGCGGCGGCTCGATCATCAACTTCACCTCGACGTCCTATCTGATCAACCACCCCGACATGCCGTCCTACACGGCCGCCAAGGCCGGTATCCTCGGTCTGACCAAGGGGCTGGCCGGCAAGCTCGGTGTGGACGGCATCCGCGTCAACGCCATCGCGCCCGGCTGGGTGATCACCGAGCGGCAGAAGGAGCTCTGGGTGACCGAACAGGGGCTTGCCGCCCATGTCGCCAAGCAGTGCATAAAACAGGTGATGCAGCCCGACGACATCGTCGGCACCGTGCTGTTCCTGGCCTCGGACGCCTCGCGCATGCTGACAGCGCAGATGCTGGTCGTCGATGGAGGCTTCCTGTGAGCCAAGCCGGCAACGCACCGGCGGTCGCCGCCGTCGACTGGGGCACGACCCGTATGCGGGTTTGGCTGATCGACGGGCAAGGCAAGATGCTTGCCGAACGCCGCGGCGATGACGGCCTGATCACCGCGCAGCAAAAGGGCTTTTCGACCATCCTCGAAGGGCATCTGGCGGCGATGGGAGCACCAGCGGCGCTGCCCGTCATCATCTGCGGCATGGCCGGGTCCCGCCAGGGCTGGCTCGAAGCGCCCTATGTCACCGTGCCGGCGCCGCTTACCGCCATCCTTGCGGGTGCCGCCAGCGTGCCCGGCCAGAGCCGTGACATCCGCATCGTTCCGGGTCTGGCCCAGCGGCTGACCGACGCGCCCGACGTCATGCGCGGCGAGGAAACCCAGCTTGCCGGCGCCGGCCTGCCGGCCAGGGGGCGCCAGCTGGTCTGCATGCCCGGCACCCATTCGAAATGGGTGCTGGTCGAGGATGGCGCCGTTACCGGCTTCGGCACCTGGCCGACCGGTGAGCTGTTTTCCGTGCTTGCCGCGCATTCGATCCTGCGCCACTCGCTCGGCGAGCACCCCAAGCCGGTCACATCGGACAATCCGTTCTTCCGCCGCTGGTGCGAAACCGCATTGGGCGAAGGCGGCGATGTCACCTCGCGGCTGTTTTCGATCCGCGCCGCCGGCCTGCTGCAGGATCTGAAAGCCGACGATGCCGCCGCCTGCCTGTCCGGCCTTTTGATCGGCGGCGAGATCGCCTCCGCCAGCCGCCGGCATGGCGCCGGTGCCGAACCCGTGGTGCTGATTGCCTCCGGCGCGCTGGCCGCACTCTACCAGGCCGCACTTGGTCTTGCTGGGCTTGAGGTCCGGGCCGTCGACGCCGACGAGGCAGTGCGTGCCGGTCTCGTCGAGGCGGCGCGCGAGAACGGCATGATCGCCAGAATTGGAGCAGCCCGATGAGCCAGACCGCACCGTTTCCAAAACTCAAGCGCGGCCTGGTTGCCATCCTTCGCGGGCTCAAGCCCACCGAGGCGATGGCCATGGGCCAGGCGCTGTTCGACGCCGGCATCGAGGCGATCGAAGTGCCGCTCAACTCGCCGCAACCGTTCTCGTCGATCGCCCGCATCGTCCAAGTGCTGCCGAAAACGGCGCTGGTCGGCGCCGGCACGGTGCTGACCCCGGCCGATGTCGATGGCTTGCACCAGGCCGGAGGGCGGCTGCTGGTCAGTCCCAACATCGATGCCGAGGTGATGGCGCGCGCCATGCATTACGGCATGGTGACGATGCCCGGCGTGTTCACGCCGACCGAAGCCTTCCTGGCGATCAAGCTCGGCGCCTCGGCCCTGAAATTCTTCCCGGCGAGCGTGCTGGGCGCCGGCGGCATTTCCGCGATGCGCGCGGTGTTGCCGGCGCAGACATTGGTCGGCGCCGTCGGCGGTGTCTCTGAAAAAGATTTTGCCGGCTACAAGGCTGCCGGCGTGACCGCCTTTGGTCTGGGCTCCAGCCTGTTCAAGCCGGGCATGAGCGTCGACGAGGTGGCCGCGCGTGCGCAAGCTGCCGTCGCGGCCTGGGATGCGGTGTTCGGAGAAGCAGGATGAGCGAAGCGATCGTTTCGGTTTTTTCCGATCACGTCTGCCAGCTCGGCGAGGGGCCGAGCTACGATCCCGCCACCGATACGCTCTACTGGTTTGACATCGTCAACAGCCAGCTTCTGCAAAAGCAACTGTCCGGCGGCGCGACCACCGTCCATGAGCTTGGCCAAATGGCGAGCGCCATCGCCGTCATCGACGACAAGCGCCAGCTGATCGCCGCCGAGACGGGCCTTTATGTCCGCGACGTCGCGACCGGCAAGCTGACGCTGCACACGCCTGTCGAGGCCGACAATCCGGTCACGCGCTCCAACGATTCCCGCGTCCATCCCTGCGGCGCCCTGTGGATGGGCACCATGGGCAAGGGCGAGGAAAAAGGCGCGGGTTCGATCTACTGGTTTTTCAAGGGCGAACTGCGCCAGCTGTTTTCGGACATCACCGTCTCCAATTCGATCTGTTTTACCGAGGATGGCGCGATCGCTTACTACACCGACACCTCGACCGGGATGCTGATGCGCGTCGCCTGCGACCCGGCGACCGGTCTGCCTGCCGGTGAGCCCAAGCTGTTCGTCGACCACCGCTCGGCCAAAGGCTATATCGACGGATCCGTGCTCGACCGCGACGGCATCCTGTGGAACGCCGTCTGGGGCGGCAGCGTCATCGAAGCCTACGGACCCGACGGCAAGCTCGTCCGCACGGTCGCCATGCCGGTGACGCAGCCATCCTGCCCAGCCTTCGTCGGCGCCAAGGCCGACCGGCTGGCGGTCACCTCCGCCTGGTCGGGCAAGGATGAGAAGCAGCGTCTGCTGGATCTGCAGGGCGGCATGACCTTTCTGCTCGATATTCCCGTCAACGGCCGCTTCGAGCCGCGCGTGCTGATCGCCTGATCGAACTGGATTCTACGGTCGGACGGTGCGTTGTCACGCCACCGCCCGCACCGTGTCGGTTTCGCGAGAGCCTGACGTCTCGACCATGCGATGGTAGGTGATCGTACCGCCGGGGATCGTTCATCTCATGCCAAGCCGTAAGCCGAAACTGATACTCGTCCATGAGCCGGAAAAGGCTTGTTTCGACCGTCTGGTCGCCGACGGCCATGCGCCGCAGCGCGCAACCGAAATCGCGTCCTATCTGGCGCAGTCGACCGATCTCGCTCCTGAATTCGACGTGCTTGGCCGTGCCTGCCAGGCACGCGGCCTGTCGTTCGCGCCGGTGGCGCTCGACGACGCTGCCAGCGTGCTCGCCGGCGAGCATCCCAGCACAACGCTGGTCTGGACGCTGACCGACGGCATCGCCTATTTCCGCGGCGGCGCGGCGCCCGCTTTGGCGCGACTGGGCGGTTTCAAGACAATCGGCGCCGACGATGCGTTGTTCGCGCTCTGCCAGGACAAGTTCCGCTCCGGCGCCGTGCTCGGCGCGCTCGGCCTGCCGGTGCCACAGGCTGGGCTCGCGCGTGACGGCCAATGGCTGGTCGAGCCGCCGGCCTCGCCCGCCGGCTGGTTCGTCAAGCCCAACCGGCTCGGCGCCAAGATCGGCATCTGGCCGGAGTCGCGCTGCAGCGATCTCGCCCACGCTTTGGAGCTCAGCCGGCGCGTCTTTTCGGCCTATCGCGACGATGTCGTCGTCCAGCCCTACGTCGCCGGCCGCAACGTGCGCGCCAGTTTCCTTAGCCTGATGCCGGGCGCGGGAGTCGAAGTGCTTGGCGTGGCCTTTGTCGATTCAGGCGCCGATTTCCAGACCATGGCCGACAGTCTGGCGCTCTACGGCGACACTGGCGAGGCAGCGAAAGCGGCGGGACATTACGCCGAGCCGGAGCTCGTCGCGGTCGCCGACAGCCAGCCGGCCGCCGACGCCAGGATTCGTGCGATCGCCGGGCGGCTGATGAGCGGGCTCGGCCTGCGCGACGTGTTTTCCATCGATCTCAGGGTCGAGGCCGACGACACCGTCCACCTCATCGAGTTCGAGGTCTGCCCCGGCCTGCCCTGCTTCGATTTCCGCGCCTATTGCCGCCAGCAATGGGGCCTCGAGCTTGCCGATGCCATAGCCGAGACAGCGGCGAGCCGGCTGATCGGCCAAGAGCATCGCGCCTGAAGGCGCCACGGCAGATCGCGGGCCGACCGGCGGACGCGTTTCACTACGGCATTCGCTCGACCGCCTGCAAGGCCGGATCCATCTTGTCCCAGGCATGGCCGTGGCTCGTGTAAGTCACCATCTGTGGGCTGAACTGTTCCGGATCGTCGAGGCTGGCCGCATGGACCGCTATGAATTCCGGCATGGCGACGGATATCAGAAAGACCGGCGTTCCGCAGGTTGGACAGAAGGTGTGGATTTTTTCATTGCCGCTGGCGCCCGCCACGCGCCAGGTGCTCACCTCCCCGGTAATGGCCATATCGGCACGCTGGCCGAAGGTCAGGTAGGATCCGTGGCCGGTGCCTGAGCGCTTCTGGCAATCGCTGCATTGGCAGTGGTTCTGGAAGATAGGCTCGTCATTGGTCTCGTAACGGATCGCGCCGCATGCGCAGCCGCCGGTATAGCGCTTGGTCATTGTCATTCTCCACGGGTCTGATTCTGCTCGAGGCCGCAACATCAGGCCGATTTCGGCTTGGCGAAAATATCGATGCCGCTGCCGGTTTCGAGGAAGGATTTCAGGCTGGACAGCACCGCCGGCCAACCCTGGCTGACGCCCTTCGCCATGCCGCTGCCGGCCTCGAGCTCGTCATGGCTGACGGTCAGCCGCACCATGGTGTCGTATTCCTCGATGGCGAACGTCACGCGGCTGGTTTTTGACGGATCGTCCGCCTGCGAAGCGTTCGCCCAGGTGATGACGAGGCGGGTCGGCGGCGAAATCTCGACGACTTTGCCGACGAGTTCGACAGTCCGTTCGTCATTGGCGCGGATGTGCTCCCATTTCGAGCCCGGCGTCCATTCGGAGACGTTCTCGTGGCCCCAGTAGCGCTTTGCGATCTCGGGCTTGATTATGGCCTCGAACACCTTCTGCGGCGTCGAGCGGATATAGGTCACGTAGACAAAGCTGGTCGTTTCCCTGGTCATTGGTCTTCTCCTTCGAGTTCTTGCTTCAGGTCGTGCAGCAGGCTGAGCCGCTGCCGTTCGAATTTCCGTACCCAGCGCTCGTAGACTTCGTGCAGCGGCACGGGATTGATGAAATGCAGCTTTTCGCGGCCACGCTTGACCGTGCTCACCAGATTGGCCGCCTCCAGCAGGTCGAGGTGCTGGGTGGCGGATTGCCTGGCCATGTCCAGATGATCGCAAAGCTGACCGAGCGTCTGCCCGTTCTGCTCGCACAGAAGGTCAAGCAGCCTTCTGCGTGTCGGGTCGCCCAGCGCTTTGAAAACCTTGTCGGCGTCCATCGGCCTCACTCTGTTGTAAGGCATAATATGCAGGTAAATACCTGCATGTCAACCGGCAATCCGACCGGCGTTGAATGACCGCTCGTCGGCACGGCTCCGCACCTGGCAACTGCGCCAGGCAGATCACCGTGAAATCGCGGAGCAAAGATATGTAAAAATGAGCCTGCGGGGCTTCAAACGCCGCCAGGCTCTATCCGATTTTGAGCACGTCTCCGGCTAAAACCGGAACTATGCTTGCAAGGGACCTCAGGCGCCCTCGACCAGGACGATCTCGCCATCGGCGACCTTCTGGCGGATGGCGGCGGCGCGCTGGTATTCCGGCGAGTGGTAGCAATCGTGTGCGGCAGCCAGCGATTCGAACTCGATGATGACATTGCGTGCGCGGCCGGGGCCTTCGGCCTTTTCATGCTCGCCGCCGCGCGCCAGGAATTTCGCGCCGAAGCGCTCGAAGGCGGGTTTGGCGGCGGCCACGTAGTCCTTGTAGCCTTCCGCGTCGCGCACATCGACACGAGCGATCCAGTATCCTTTGGGCATTTTCTTGGTCTCCGAACTTGTTCCTGGAAATCTCAGGCCGAGCGCATCTCGTCGAGGATGGCTTCGGCCGCTTCCCGTTTGTTGGCCGCAGCAATGATCGGACGGCCGACGACGAGGTGGCTGGCGCCATTGCGAATCGCCTGGCCCGGCGTCACCACGCGCTTCTGGTCGCCATGGTCGCTGCCCGCCGGCCGGATGCCGGGCGTCACCACCGCCATGTCGGGTCCCACGATCCGGCGCACCGCCTCGGCCTCCGCGGCCGAGCAGACGATGCCGCCCATGCCGGCATGCAGCGCCTGTTCCGAGCGCCTAAGCACCAGCGTATGCGGATCGTACTCATAGCCGACGTCGATCATGTCCTGCTCGTCCATCGAGGTCAGAACGCTGACGGCAAGCAGGCAAAGGTCGCTGCCTCTGGCCGCCTCTACGGCGGCCTGCATGGCCTTGGGATAGGCGTGGATGGTCAGCATGGTCACGCCCATCTTGACGATGTTCTCGACACCCTTGGCCACCGTGTGGTCGATGTCGAGCAGCTTCATGTCTAGGAAGACGTTGGTGCCGCCGCTGGCCAGCTCCCTGGCGAAGTCGAGCCCGCCGGCGAAGGCAAGCTGGTAGCCGATCTTGTAGAAGGAGACGATGCCGTCGAGTTCGCGCACTGCCTGCTCGGCTTGCTTCACTGTCGGCACGTCGAGGCCGACGATGAGCCGGTCGCGCATGCTATTGGCGATCATGCCTCGATCCGGGTGGACAGCAGGCGCGAGGTCTCGATCAGCGTGCGGCATAGGTGCTCCATCGATTTGTGCAGTCTTTCGTCACGGAAATTTCCATCCTCGTCGAAGGCGTCACCGCCGTCGGGCACCGAGCATTCCGGCGTCACCACCTCCATCTGGCAACGCACCAGCACCGCGCGCAGATGGTTGATGCAGCGGATGCCGGCAAAGTGCCCGTTGGAGGACGAGCAGAGGCCAACGACCTTGCCGGCCAGCGGCCTGATTGGCCGGCCACCATCCCTGCGCACCCGGCTCACCCAGTCGATCGTGTTCTTGAGCAGCGGCGGAATGGAGCCGTTATATTCGGGTGTGGCGATCAGCAGCCCGTCGTAGGCGATGATGAGACGGCCGAGTTTCTGGGCGTTTTCGGGAACGCCTTTTTCCTTTTCCAGATCCTCGTCCATGATCGGCAGGGGGTATTCGGCGAGCGAGACGCGGGTCACCTCGGCACCTTGCATGGCGAGTTCCTTTTGCGCCACGTCGGCGGCCCTGCCGCTGTAGGCGCCGCTGCGCACCGAGCCGGCGAAGACGAGGATTTTCGGGATCACTGCCATTGGCCACCCTTGTTCCCGGACAGGTACAGCCAAGGACGGCTCAAATCAACGGCTGGATAGGGGAATAGGGCAGTAGGGGAATATGGGAGTAGAAAATAGCCTGGAAATGGAACCCTTCATCCCTACTCCCTTACCCCCTACTCCCTTCTCACTTAGTGCGCCTCGCGGCGATAGATCCACAGCTGCGTCGGCGGGATGTTGCGGAGGATGAAATCGAAATGTTTGACCGTATAATTGCCGCGGCCGGGTGGGATCGGCGACATCGGGCCATAGGTCAACTGCACGATCGGCCGTCCGGCCGGGATGCGGTCGAGCAGGCTCTCGATATAGGCGATGCGCTGGGCGACCGGAAAGTTGAGCAGCGGCACGCCCGAAACGACGGAATCGAAGATCATCCCGCTCTTGTCGCCAAGCGTGGCGTTGAGGTTGAAGGCGTCGCCCTCGATGACGTTGACGCCGGGATAGAGCCGCCGCAGGTGACGAACGAAATCCGTGGAATATTCGACAGCGTAGAGGTTTTCGGGGCGTACGCCCTGGGCGAGGATAGCGCGGGTGATGACGCCGGTACCGGGACCGACCTCGAGCACTGGCAGGCCGGATTTAGGATTGACGATCGAGGCCATCTTGCGCGCGGTGATCGAACTGGTCGGCACGATCGAGCCAACCGTCTTCGGCTTGTCGATCCAGCCCTTGAAGAATTTGAGTTCGTCGTCGAACTTTTCGACAAGCGCCTTCCGCAGTCCAGGGCCACGTGTCATGCAAGCTCTCCTCAGCGCTCCCCGCAAAGTTACTTAGCACCTGAGCGGTGCTAGGCAAGGCGCGGCCGGACGCATGTCGTGGATAAGATAATTTTCGTCGCGTCTCAAGGGGTGACGCGATTCAAGGATTTACGCGTGGCAAATCGGCTTACGCGGGCCAAAGTGCATCAACGCTCGCCGAAAGACTCGAAGAAATCCTTCATACGGGCGAAAAAGCCGCTCGATTGAGGCGAATTGTCCTGCGAGGAGAGCTGTTCGAACTCCTCCAGAAGTTCGCGCTGGCGCCGGGTCAGGTTCTGCGGCGTCTCCACCGCGGTCTGGATGTAGAGGTCGCCGACATTAGGCTGGCGCAGCACAGGCATGCCCTTGCCCTTGAGGCGGAACTGGCGCCCGTTCTGTGTGCCTTCGGTCACCTTGACCTTGGTCTGCGTGCCGTCCAGCGTCGTCACCTCGAAGGAGCCGCCAAGGGCTGCCGTCGTCATCGAGATCGGCACCTTGCAATAGAGATCGGCGCCGTCGCGCTGGAAGAACTCGTGCGGTTTGACCGCCAGGAAAATATAGAGGTCGCCCGAGGGCCCGCCGCGCAGGCCGGCTTCGCCCTCATTGGCAAGGCGGATGCGGGTGCCGTCCTCGATGCCGGCCGGGATGTTGACCGACAGCGAACGCTCCTCGGTGACGCGGCCCTGGCCGGCGCATTTCGGGCACGGATCCTTGATCGTCTGGCCGCGCCCCTGGCATTGCGGGCAGGTCCGCTCGATCGAGAAGAAACCTTGCGTGGCGCGCACCTTGCCGTGGCCGTTGCACATCGAGCAGGTGACGGGCTGGGTGCCGGGCTTGGCGCCGCTGCCCGAACATTCAGAGCACGAGATCGACGCCGGCACCCGGATCTGTGCGGTCTTGCCGGCAAAAGCCTCTTCCAGGGTGATTTCCATGTTGTAGCGCAGGTCGGCGCCGCGCTCGCGGCCGCCCGACGAGCGGCGCTGGCGCCCGCCCATCATGTCGCCGAAAATGTCCTCAAAAATGTCGGCGAAGCCGCCGGCGCCAAAGCCCTGGGCCCCGCCATTCATGCCGCCCTGTTCGAAGGCGGCGTGACCGAAGCGGTCATAGGCCGCGCGCTTCTGCGGGTCTTTCAGCGTCTCGTAGGCTTCGTTGATTTCCTTGAACTTGTGCTCGCAGGAATGGTCGCCGGGGTTGCGATCGGGATGGAATTGCATGGCGAGCTTGCGGAAAGCGCTCTTGAGCTCCTTCTCATCGGCGCCTTTTTGCACGCCCAGCGTCTCGTAGAAATCAGCTTTCATTTTTTCCCGCTGTCCGGATGCTCAACGTCTTGAAGCATTGTTGCGTCTCTTGCCGGCACTGACGCTTCGATTTAGGTGCGATGGAAGGGGGATGCCAGTGTCGACGCGGCTTTGCCTGCATTTTTTCAGCAAGGCCCGCTGTTTTTCTGCAAGGGGTTGCAAAAAAGCCCGGCCTTCGCCGGGCTTTTCGCTTTATCTTGCCGTCAAACGGTTCAGGCCGACTTCTTCTTGTCGTCGTCTTCGTCGATTTCCTCGAAATCGGCGTCGACAACGTCACTGTCCTTGGCGGCGTCCGCCTTGGCGTCGGCTTCCGCCGCTTCCTTCTGCGAAGCCTCGTACATGGCCTGGCCAAGCTTCATAGAAGCCTCGGCCAGCGCCTGGCTCTTGGCTTCGATGTCGGCCGCGTCGTCGCCTTCGGTCGCGGTCTTCAGCGCCGCGATCGCGTCGGAGATCGCCGTGCGCTCGCCTTCCGAAACCTTGTCGCCATATTCCTTCAGCGACTTCTCCGAGGAATGCAGCAGCGCTTCGGCCTGGTTGCGGGCCTCGACCAGCGCACGCCGCTTCTTGTCGGTCTCGGCATTGGCCTCGGCGTCCTTGACCATCTTCTCGATGTCGGCGTCCGAAAGACCGCCCGATGCCTGGATGCGGATCTGGTGCTCCTTGCCGGTGCCCTTGTCCTTGGCCGAAACGTTGACGATGCCGTTGGCGTCGATGTCGAAGGTGACCTCGATCTGCGGTACGCCGCGCGGCGCCGGCGGAATGCCGACCAGGTCGAACTGGCCGAGCGCCTTGTTGTCGGCGGCCATTTCGCGCTCACCCTGGAAGACCCGGATGGTCACTGCCGACTGTGAGTCCTCGGCCGTCGAGAACACCTGGCTCTTCTTGGTCGGGATCGTCGTGTTGCGTTCGATCAGGCGGGTGAACACGCCACCCAGCGTCTCGATGCCGAGCGACAGCGGCGTCACGTCGAGCAACAGCACGTCCTTGACGTCGCCCTGCAGCACGCCGGCCTGGATGGCGGCGCCGAGAGCGACGACCTCATCCGGATTGACGCCCTTGTGCGGCTCCTTGCCGAAGAACTGCTTCACGATTTCCTGGATCTTGGGCATGCGGGTCATGCCGCCGACCAGGACGACTTCGTCGATCTCGCCCGCCTTCAGGCCGGCATCCTTCAACGCCGCCTTGCAAGGGGCAATCGTGCGCTGGACGAGGTCGTCGACCAACTGCTCGAACTTGGCGCGCGTCAGCTTCAGCGTCAGGTGCTTCGGCCCGGTCGCGTCGGCGGTGATGAAGGGCAGGTTGATTTCGGTCTGGGTGGTCGACGACAGCTCGATCTTGGCCTTTTCAGCCGCCTCCTTGAGGCGCTGCAGGGCAAGCTTGTCGTTCTTCAGGTCGATGCCCTGTTCCTTCTTGAACTCGGCCGCCAGGTATTCGACCAGGCGCATGTCGAAATCCTCGCCGCCGAGGAAGGTGTCGCCATTGGTCGACTTGACCTCGAACACGCCGTCGCCGATTTCGAGCACCGAAATGTCGAACGTGCCGCCGCCAAGGTCATAGACGGCAATGGTCTTGCCTTCCTTCTTGTCGAGGCCATAGGCAAGCGCTGCCGCGGTCGGCTCGTTGATGATGCGCAGCACTTCAAGGCCGGCGATCTTGCCGGCATCCTTGGTCGCCTGGCGCTGGGCGTCGTTGAAATAGGCCGGAACGGTGATGACCGCCTTCTCGACCTTTTCGCCGAGATAGGCTTCCGCCGTCTCTTTCATCTTCTGCAGGATCATGGCCGAAATCTGCGAGGGCGACTGCTTCCTGCCGCCGGCTTCGACCCAGGCATCGCCATTGTCGCCCTTGACGATCTTGTAGGGGACAAGCTTCTTGTCCTTCTCCGTCACCGGATCGTCATAGCGGCGGCCGATCAGGCGCTTGACCGCGAAGATGGTGTTTTCAGGATTGGTGACCGCCTGGCGCTTGGCCGGCTGGCCGACCAGACGTTCGTCGTCGCCCGAGATGGCGACGATGGAAGGCGTCGTGCGCGCGCCTTCCGCATTCTCGATTACCTTGGGCTCCTTGCCATCCATGATGGCGATGCAGGAGTTGGTGGTGCCGAGATCGATACCGATTACTTTTGCCATTTCTCTAGTCTCTCCGCTAAGCAGGCTCTCAGGACCCGTACAGGCGTTCCGACGAAAGCCCCTGTTCACAAGAAATCCCGTTCCGGCAACCGGCATTCCGGCGCCGAACGGCTTGGCGCGTATATAAGAACAGGCGGCATCGCGCGCAAGCATTCTGCGCAGGCCTTCCATGAACCTTTCCATCTCCGCCCGCGACTGATCTCCAGGTGCCGCATGGTGCGGCCCGGAAAGGAAGCCCCCATGACCAATAACCCAGAGGCTCTGAGGTCTCCGGGAACAACAGGAGCTCGGCGCGACCACCGCCTTCGGGACGGGGTCGATGCGCTGGGCTTTCCGCTGATTCCGTTGACCCTGCGTAAGACCAGGCGTATCGTCGTCTTGAGGAAAGCAGACAATTCGATCAGGGAAGAACGAGCCGGACCGCCGCGCCTTGCCCTGATTTGCGCGGCCAGCCCCGACGTTCTCCCGTCGACTACGGGGGGTAGTGTCATGTCTCGCATCCGCGGCTCGTTCGTGTCGTCTCTTGATGGCGGCTTGCGCCGTGCTGTGCATCCAGGCGGGTTGCTGGCGCTGGCACTCGGCCTGTGGCTGGGCGCCGCGCAGGCGCAGGAAACCCGGATCATCTATCCCGGCTCGATGGCGGTGACCGGATTCTCCGGCACCATCATTCCCAATTTCGACCCCCCTGATTCCGAAAAAGAGGGCCTGCCGCCCGGCGTCGATCCGGTCGACGAAACCTTCATCGACCCCACGCGCGCCACCTTGCGCGTGTTCGACGTTTCGCATCTGGGCGGCCCAGCCTCCGGCCAGCTGGTCAACACGCCGCCGCCCTTCGAGGTGACGGCGGAGCAGATCGGCCAGGTGTTCGGCGTCACCTATGATGACGGCGTGCGCGACGGCGTTCCATCGGGCATTCCCAATCTCTATGCCGGCGCCACCTCGCTGCACGGCATCCGTATCGTCACCCCGGATGCCGACGATGACGGCCGCCCCGAGAGGCAGCGCCGCGGCGCTGCCGGCGCCACCTTCATGGATGGCCAGTTCGGCACCGAAAACGGTGGCGGGCCGGGCACCGTCTGGAAGATCGACGGCATCACCGGCCAGGTCTCCAAATTCGCCGACATCGACACCAACAGCGGTCCCGGCATCGGCAATCTCACTTTCGACGCCACTCACCGCGAGTTCTTTGCGTCCGATCTCGACACCGGCCTGATCCATCGCATCGACGCCGAAGGCAGACTGATCGACAGCTTCGATCACGGCGTTGCCGGCCGGCCCACGCATGGGCTCGCTCCCGTCGCCGACGATGGTTCGGTGACGGACATACAAGGTGCCGCCTTCGATAGCGAAGACCCCGACAGCTGGGGCTACACGCAGGACGAGCGCCGCGTCTGGGGTGTCTCCTACCATGGCGGCCGGCTCTACTATTCGGTCGGCGAAAAGTCGGAAATCTGGTCGGTGGGCATCGCTCGCGACGGCAGTTTTGCCGGTGACCCGCGCTGGGAACTGACGGTCAGGGCCGACAAGGACTACGCCGTCACCGACATCGCCTTCGACAATAGCGGCTTCATGTACCTGGCCCAGCGCGGTCCGGTCGAGAACCGTTACGATTACAGCCAGTTCGCCGATTCCGGTAAAGGCGAGGTCATCCGCTATTTCCGGGAGAACCCGGACGATCCGGAAACGGAATCGGTCTGGGTCGAAGTGCCGCAGGAATATGCGGTCGGCTTCCCCCAAGGCAACCGGCAGTCGGCCGGCGGTCTTGATCTGCAATATGGCTATGATGCCGACGGCAATCTCGACAGCTCCGTCTGCACGCAGACGCTGGTCAACACGGGCGACAAGCTGCGCGACAATCCTTCACTCGCCGAACAGCTCGCAGCCGGCGGGCCGCTGGCCGTACACGGTGTGCAGATCACGCCGAAAGAGCTGGTCAAGCCGGCCAATGTGCCGCCCTTCGGCTCATGGTTCGTCGACTTCGACGGTTATTTGGAAGACCCGGAGGTCGAGGGCCATGTCGGCGATGTTGCCGTCTGGCACCCTTGCGAGGGCCGCGCCGGCTATTACGAGGAAATCCCGGGCGGCTACCTGCCCCCCTTCTACCCGCCGGATTTCCCACCACCCGGCAACCTGCCTCCATGTCTCGACGTCGACGACGTCCAGTATTACTGCACGCCTTCCGGCCTCGAGGCCGATCTCTATCTCCATGACCATGCCGGCTTCGGCGGCGATTCGATCAAGGTCCAGTCCAGGACGCCAGGCGTCGGGGTGACATCATCCCAGTCGCATGCGCCCGGCAAGCCCTACACGATCGACATCACCGGCCACTATCCGGGCGACACAGTCGATGTCGGGCTCTGCTTCTACAGGAAGTCCGACAAGGACAAGGGTGGCTATTACCCTTGCTGCAAGATGACTTTGCCGCTCAGAACCCCAGCCGCCAGCTGCGAACGTTGAGGAGGGGAAGATGAAAAATCTCGCACTCTCCCCGCTCGCAACGAACGCCCAAACAACCGTCATGGAGACGATCATGAAACCCCTGTCATACGCCAGGCGCGGCGCGCGCTGGCTGATGGCGGCCGGTATCGCGGTCGCCATGTTCACCCCGGTGCAAGGCTTTGCAGAAGACGCTGCCTCGATCACCCCGGAGCTGAAGCTCGATCTTGACAGTTCGCGCGTCGTCACTCCGAGGCCTGACCAGGTGGTGCCTTTCTTCACCAAGACAGGCACTCAAAGAGGCTGCGATTACGTCGTCTACTCGCTGAGCTTCGGCTTGCGCGGCGATCCGCAGGGCCTTGCCGACCCGAGCCTCGAGGCCAGGCTGAAGAAGGTCAGGATCGACTTCAAGGACCAGCTTCCGCACGGCCTTGCGATCATCAACGTCAACGTGTCCGGCGACGGCACGGATTCGTCCGGCGGATCACTGCCGGGTGCAACGATCAGCACTTCGGCTGACCCGAACGATACTGCCACGGTTTCGGACTTCCGGATCTCCACGTCCGATGTCGACGGCGTCGGCGCTGCCAACGAGCGTGTGATCAACTTCGCGATCACGGCCAAGATCGATCGTGCGGCATTTCCCGCGCCGATGATCGTCGACAACCAGGGCATGATCAAGGTGACGGCCGGACCGGGCACCGGGACTATCATCCCGTCGCAGGATCCGGGCAAGCCCGACGACGGTGACTTCAAGACCGGCGTGAAGACCTCGATCAAGATCGACGTCACCAAGTGCAATCCGCCACCGCCACCTCCCGGCAAGGAATGCTTCAAGGTGGAACGCGGCACGGTCGACTGCGTGCCCGGCGGCGGCGCCTTCATCTACCACATGCCGGTCGGCCCGGAGATGGGCGGCAAGTGGGTGCAGGTGTCGACGAGCACGCCCGGCATCAACATCATCCCCGATACCCAATTGGTGCCGGCGGGCGGCGGTGTGCTCAACTGGAAGATCGTCGGTGCCTCGCCCGGCGACGTCATCCACCTCATCGTCACCGGCATCGAAACCTATGCCGGTCCGAAGGAAGGCTGGGGCCTGTGCTGCACGCAGACGATCGACATCGTCATCCCGCGAGACCAGAGGTGCCCGCCCAGGGACAAGGAGCCGGACCTCAAGGTCGAGAAACGCGCCGACGTGACGCGTTGCACGATGGGCGGCGGCTGCGACTTCACCATCAGGGTCACCAATGTCGGCACCGGTGCCTACCACGGCAAGATCGTGCTCGACGAGGTGACGCTGCCGGCCGGCTCGACGCTCGATTCAGGGCCAAATCCGCCCTGGGTCTGCGTACCCGGAACCACCCCGATGACCTGCACCTATCCGGTGACCACGCTCAATCCGGGGGCCTCCGTCGACCTCAAGCTTGGTTTCAAGCCGGCCGGAGGCTGGCAAGGCGGTGCTTTACGCAACTGCGCCACCTATAACTATGGCGCCAGCGGCAAGCCGCTGTTCGGCAGCCAGTCGAACGATCGCGGCTGTGCCTCGATCCCGATCTGCCGGCGCGGCGACCGTGACCGCGACTGCCGGCCGCCGGTGGAGAAGAAGGTCGACCTGATCCTGAAGAAGCGTGCCCGCGTCCCGGTCTGCTCGGCCGACGGCATCTGCACCTTCGTGATCGACATCATCAACAACGGCAGCGCCACCTACAATGGACCGCTGACGGTGATCGACAGCTATCCGGGCGGCGCGCCGTCGTCCTCGACCTTCGGGCCGAGCCCGCCCTGGACATGCGGACCGAACGGCCCCGGCCAGTTCCGCTGCGACAATGCCGGCATCTCGCTGCCTGCGGGCGCCTCGACGCCGATCTTCGTGAAGGCGGTCATGCCGGCCGGCTACCAGTCGGACACTGTCGAGAATTGCGCTGAGGTGAAGCCCATCGCCGGTGAAAACGACCTCACCAACAACAAGGCCTGCGCCAAGGAACGCTTCCGTCATCCCAATGGCGGCAAGCCGACCCTGCGCATCACCAAGGTGTGCAACGGCTCGCTCGCCGGTGCCGCGGTCGTCTCTTGCCGCATCACCGTCATCAGCCTTGGCACCGCTGCCCCCACCGGTCCGGTGCGGGTCAACGATGCCGCCACGCTGGTGGCCGGCGGCGCGCCCGTCCAGATCCAGACCGTCACCCCCGACGGCGCGGAATGGGCGTGCGGACCGGTTCCGGCCAATGCGCTGTCGTGCCAGATTCCCGGTGCCGTCATGACACCTGGAACCAGCCGCCACTTCGACGTGACGGTCTCGGCGAATGGCGCGTTCGAAAACTGCGCGCGCGGCTCCTATGGGCCTGCGCCGGGCGACGACGTCGTCTATCCCTTTGGCCAGGCCTGCGCCAAGGGCGGCGGTTCTTCGACCATCCGTGTCGAAAAGACCGGCGACCGCGAATGCAGGCTCGGCCAACCCTGCTCGTTCGAGATCACCATCACCAATGACGGAGCGACCGCCTTCTCCGGGCCGGTCCGCATCGGCGATGCGATCGGCGTGGAGGGGCTCGGCAGGCTGGAAGGCGTTGAGATCACCTCGATCGATCCGCCCTTCGGCTGCTCGCCGGAACCGGCAACCTTGCCTGCGTCCTGCATTGCCAACCTGACGCTCGGCGCCGGCGAAAGCCGGGTACACCATGTCACCGTGGTCATTCCCGACGACGGCCGCCTGGCCAATCTGCAGGGCAATGTCAGCGGCCAGAATTGCGTCGGCGTGCTGTCTCCCGACACACGGGTGCAGGGCGGTGGCGACGTGCTTGGCGGCGATCAGATCAATGTGCAGGGCGATCGCGGCAAGGCCTATGCCTGCCATCCCTTCACCATTAGCCAGGAGACGAGGAAGGAATGCTCGCAAGGCTTCGTCATGAACGATGCCGGCCGCTGCGTTTGCCCCGAAGGCACCACCTACCGCAACGGCCAGTGCTCGCCGGGCGGTGGTATCGTGCCGAAGCCGGAACAGCCGAAACGCTGTGTGCTGCTCGAGGGCCAGATCCGCACCGAGGACGGCCGCTGCGTCTGCCCACGCGGAACCGGGCTCGAGAACGGCAGGTGCGTCAGGACCGACAAGCCCGAGCAGTGCACTATCCGTGGCCAGGTCCACAATGCGGATGGCGATTGTGTTTGCCCCAGGGGAACCGAGATCAGGGGCAATGGCTGCCGCCCGATCCAGCCAAAGCCGGAGCAGTGCACGATCCGTGGCCAGGTCCACGATGCCGATGGAGACTGTGTCTGCCCGCGAGGGACCGAGGTGCGCAATGGCGCCTGCCGTCCGATCCGGCCGAAGCCTGAGCAGTGCATCATCCGTGGCCAGGTCCACGACGCGGACGGAGACTGCGTCTGCCCGCAAGGCAACGAGGTCAGAAACGGCGCCTGCCGCCCGATCCGGCCAAGGCCTGACCAGTGCACCATCCGTGGCCAGGTCCACGACGCCGACGGCAATTGTGTCTGCCCGAGGGGTACCGAGGTGCGGGGCAATGCCTGCCGGCGCAAGCAGCCGACGCAGGAGCAGTGCGACATACGCGGCCAGGTCCACAACAAGCGCGGCGAATGTGTCTGCCCGCGCGGCACCGAGGTGATCAACGGCGCATGCCGCAGGCAGGAGGTGGAATGCGCACCGGGCTCGCAGATGATCGATGGCCAGTGCCAGCCGATCATCAGGAGGCGCTGCCCGGAAGGCACGATCGGGCGCTATCCGAACTGCCGGGCGGTCCGCGGACAACCGTCGCTGGAGCTGAACCCCGGCCTGCTGCTGCAGCAGGTGCTGCCACGGCGCAGGCCGCAAGTCGAACAGCGGCAGGACCAGGTTCCAGACAGAATCCTGAAGCTCCAGCAGCAATAACCACCTGCTCGACACGAGACCAGAAACCCCGCCGGAGCAATCCGGCGGGTTTTTCTTCGCAGCTGTGGGGACAAGCGGGAATTGGCCGCAGCATGATCGCGGATAACGGCACGCGTCCCAGCCTGCGCGTCGACCGCGCCTGCACCCTCGACAAGTCGGCTGCGGCGCATTAGGCAGTCGATAGGGTGGCCAACGAGAAGGACACTCGGAAAGGCCGCATCCATGAGCAGAAAGACCCTGATTGCACCATCGGTGCTGGCATCGGATTTTTCCAAACTCGGCGATGAGGTCGAAGCGGTAGCGGCAGCCGGCGCCGATTGGATACATCTCGATGTTATGGACGGGCATTTCGTGCCCAACATCACCTTTGGCCCGCCAGTGATCAAGGCGATCCGCAACCGCACCAAGGCCTTCTTCGACTGCCATCTGATGATTGCCCCGGCCGACCCCTATTTGGCCGCTTTCGCCGAGGCCGGCTGCGACGGTTTGACCGTCCATGCCGAGGCCGGCCCGCATCTTGACCGCTCGCTGCAGACCATCAGGAATCTTGGCAAGAAGGCCGGTGTGTCGCTCAATCCGGCGACGCCGGAAAGCGTGGTCGAATACGTGCTCGACCGGCTCGACCTGATCCTGATCATGACCGTCAATCCGGGCTTCGGCGGCCAGGCCTTCATCCCAGCGATCGTCGACAAGGTGACGCGGGTCAAGGCCCTCGTCGGAGGCCGGCCGATCCGCATCGAGATCGACGGCGGTGTTTCAGCCGAAACCGCGCCGCTGGTCACCGCTGCCGGCGCCGATGTGCTGGTGGCGGGCGCCGCCATCTTCAAAGGCGGCAGCGTCGAGGCTTATCGGCAGAACATCCAGGCGATCAGGACGGCAGCCGATAAGGCAGCCGGTTGACCAGCAGTGTTCCCGCGTCAGTCCTGCATGCCGGCTAAGGTTCTGGTGCCGGGCGGGTTTGTGAAGCTTTTGGGGCAACGGCATCGGATGTGAGCGATTGCCTGATTCGGTTTTCAGCTCCGTCGTCTATGCCCAAGGCAGACAGTTGATCTCGCGCGAATACAAAAGAACAAAAAGAACAGATTCTCCTGCGTGCATACAAAACATGTTAAGTGCCCGCAGGTTGTGAAAAAGCGCGGAATTACAGCACTGAACTCCGAAATGCCACATATTCCTTTGTGCTAAAGTACAATAACGTGATCTTCTGCTTGAGCAGGCGAATCTTCGCGCTGTATGGTACAAGTACGAGAAGGCGAATGCTTTCGGACTCGAATCGCCCGGGACAAGTCCTGGGGACAAGGAGTCGCTTTGACATACGGAGCTGCCAATCTGAACGACGACGCTGCCGGACCGAAGAGCACGCTTGCCACTACGGTCTATCAGCAATTGCGGGACGATCTTCTCGGCGGTGTCCTTGAAGCCGAGAGCAAGCTGCGGGTCGAGTGGGTGGTCTCCAAATATGGAGCCGGCGCGTCGCCTGTCCGCGAAGCCCTCAATCGCCTCGCCTCGGAAGGGCTTCTCGGCCGGCACGACCAGCGCGGCTTCTTCATCATGCCGGTCAGCGCCTCGGAACTCGAGGAGCTGACGCGCACCCGCTGCTGGCTCGAGGAGCGAGCGCTTCGCGAATCCATCACCCACCGCACCGCCGAATGGGAAGAACAGCTCGTGCTGGCGCTGCATCGCCTGGGACGCGCGTCACGTCTGGCACCGCAGAATCTCTTCTCGCTCAATCCCGATTGGGAGAGGCTGCATCGCATCTTCCACAGGGTGCTGATTTCGGCCTGCCGGTCGCAATGGCTGGTGGGGTTTTGCGACCAGCTCTCCGATCACGCCTATCGCTACCGGCAAATGGCCAATGATGGCGAAGGCGTCCAGCGCGACGATTTCGGCGAGCATCGTCTGATCGCCGAATATGCCCTGGACGGCAATGCCGACGGTGCCGTCGAGGCCCTGCTCAACCACTACCGGTTGACTGCGGCCATGTGCATGAAGCGCTTCGAGCAGGACGAGGAAACGAAAGAAATCGCCGGCAAACGCGCTCGGCGATAGCAGTCGTTTCCTGGCGGGTCTCTTGTGCTCGTTTCTTGCACGCAACCTGCGTCGGCGCGGCCGGCGTGAACCGCTGTCGGCGGGCTTGACGGCGCGGCCAAGAACCGCGAACTCTCGCCGCCGAGGCATGCCGCGACAGGCGCATGCTCAGCGCCGCAGCACCCCAGGGAAGTCTTCATGAGCAATCATCTGTTCGATGCGTTCTGGTCCCGGATGCCTGCGCCAGCGCGCTTGCTGATGGAAACCGATGATGGCCGCTCGATCACCTATGGCGATATGCTGGCCCGCTCGGCGCAGTTTGCGCATGCGCTCCTGCAACTGGATGTCGAACCCGGTGACCGCGTTGCCGTGCAGGTCGAGAAGAGCCCGGAAGCGGTCATGCTCTATCTCGCCTGCCTGCGCGCCGGCGCCGTCTTCCTGCCGCTCAACACCGCCTACACGCTGGCTGAGCTGGAGTATTTCTTCGGCGACGCGGAACCACGCCTGGTCGTCTGCGATCCGGCAAGAGCGGCCGACATCGGCGCGCTGGCGGAAAAGACGGGCGCCGTCACCGTCACGCTCGGCCGCGATGGCCGGGGATCGCTGACCGACCAGGCCTCGCGGCTGCCGACGGATTTTCATGACGTGGCGCGCGGGCCGGATGACCTCGCGGCAATCCTCTACACGTCGGGAACCACCGGCCGTTCGAAAGGCGCCATGCTCAGCCACGAGAACCTTGCTTCGAACGCGCGCGTGCTGGTCGAGCACTGGCGTTTCACCGGAGACGACGTGCTGATCCACGCATTGCCGATCTTCCACACGCACGGCCTGTTCGTCGCCACCAACGTCGTCCTGATGGCCGGCGCCTCGATGCTGTTCGAGCAGAAGTTCGATCCGGCCCGCATCGCCTCGCTGCTGCCGCGTGCCACGGCCCTGATGGGGGTGCCGACCTTCTACGTGCGCCTGCTGCAGCATGAGGGACTGGACCATGAGGCGGCGAAAAACATCCGTGTGTTCATTTCCGGGTCGGCGCCGCTGCTGGCCGAGACGCACAAGGCCTGGCGCGAGCGCACCGGCCACGCGATCCTCGAACGCTACGGCATGACCGAGACCAACATGAACACCTCGAACCCCTATGAGGGCGAGCGGCGCGCCGGCACCGTCGGTTTCCCCTTGCCCGGCGTCACGCTTCGCATCGCCGATCCAGACAGCGGCGCAGCGCTTGCGCAGGGCGAGGTCGGCATGATCGAGGTGAAGGGCCCAAATGTTTTCGGCGGCTATTGGCGCATGCCGGAGAAGACCAAGGCGGAATTCCGCGCCGACGGTTTTTTCATCACCGGCGATCTCGGCATGACCGACGCCGACGGTTATGTCCACATCATCGGCCGCGGCAAGGACCTGATCATATCGGGCGGTTACAACATCTACCCGAAGGAGCTCGAAAGCGAGATCGATGCGCTCGACGGGGTTAGCGAAAGCGCCGTCATCGGCGTTGCCCATCCGGATTTCGGCGAAGGCGTCACCGCCGTCGTCGTGCGGGCGCCGTCATCGCGGATCACCGGTGCCGAAATTCTCGGCGCTATCGCCGGACGGGTGGCGAAATACAAGCATCCGAAGCGCGTGATCTTCGTCGATGAACTGCCGCGCAACACCATGGGCAAGGTACAGAAGAACCTGCTGCGCGACACCTACAAGGACATATACGCATCATAGTTGCGCGGAGCCCGGGGCAGCGGCGCCTTACTCCTTGCGCGCCCTTTCGACCCGACTGCCGGAGCCCCACAAGGCGCGCTTCAGCAGGTTGCGCTTGCGCGGCACGAGGTTGATGTCGCTGACAAGCTTGGCGCCGCCCTCGCGCCGTTCGAGGGTGATCTTGCGGCTGTGGAAGGCTTCCAGCTCGGCACGGTGCGCCACGCTGATGATGGTGACATCGGGCAATTCGCGGATCACCGTCGCCATCATGGCGTCCTGGCTCTTCTCGTCGAGCGCCGAGGTTGCTTCATCCAGCACGACGATATCGGGGCGGTGCAGCAGCAGGCGCGCGAAAGCGAGACGCTGCTTTTCGCCGCCCGACAGCGTCTGGTCCCATGGCGCTTCTTCCTTGATCCTTTCGGCAAGATAGGCCAAGCCGACCTTGTCCAGGGCGGCCTTGATCTGTTTGATCGTCCACTTGTCCGCGGCCGCGGGATAGGCGACCGCGCGGCGAAGCGTGCCCGAGGGGATGTAGGGACGTTGCGGCAGCATGAACAGTCGCCTGTCGGCATGAAAATTGACGCTGCCGCCGCCCCACGGCCACAGGCCGGCAACGGCCCGCACCAGCGTCGACTTGCCGGAGCCGGATTCGCCAGCCACCAGCACACGCTCGCCCGGTTCGATCGCAACCTCGGTTTCCTTGACCACGGAGGTGCCGTCGTCGAGCGTGACGGAGAGATCGTCGAGGCTGAGCATCGCACCGTCTTCGGTTTCGCCGTGCTGGATGCGTCCGAGCGCGTCGCTCTGCTCCGCACGCTCGAGCCCGTCGAGCGACATCATCAGCGAGGCGATGCGCCGCGCCGAGGCGTTCCAGTCGGCAAGACGCGGGTAGTTGTCGACCAGCCATCCGAACGCGCCCTGCACGATGGCGAAGGCGGAGGCAGCCTGCATCACCTGTCCGAGCGACATCGAGCCTTCGAGGAATTTCGGCGCGCAAAGCAGGACCGGCACGACCGGCGCAAACAGGCTCGATCCCTGCGACACCAGCGCCGTGCGCATGTGCTGGCCCGTCAGCAGCGCCCATTGCCTGAGCACATGACCGAAATTCCTGTCGATGCCGCTGCGCTCCTCCTCCTCGCCGCCGAGCAATGCGATGCTCTCGCCGTTTTCGCGTACCCGCGTCAGCGTGTAGCGGAATTCGGCTTCCGCCTGGTTCTTCTGCTCGGAGAGGCGGACGAAATGCCGGCCGATGACCACCATCGACGTGGAGGTGATGGCGGCATAGATGACCGCGGTGATGACGAGGAAGCCGGGAATGGTCAGGTTTTCGCCACCGATCGGCAAAGTGAGCGCGCCGCCGATCGTCCACAGCACCACGATGAAGGTCGAGGCCGACAGGAACGCATTGAGGACGCCGGAGATGAAATCGACCGGTGACTCGGTGGCGATCCGCAGATCCTCCGTGAGGCGGGCTTCGGGGTTCGAGTGGTCGCCGGCGACGAGGTTCAACTGGTAGTAGCGGCCATTGGCAAGCCAGCGTGCGATGACGGCGGTGGTCAGCCAGGAACGCCAGCGGCGCTGGATCGTCATGCGCAGATAGACCTGCGCGACCACAAGGCCCGCGCTTCCAGCGACGAGCGGCAGGAATATGGCGCTAAGCACATAGACGGTGTGGACGTTGCGTTGCTCGATGGCGTCGAAGAAGGAGCGGTTCCAGACGTTGATCCCGTACTGAAAGCCGACATTGACGCAGATCAGGATCAACAGCCCGATCGTGAGCGGCCAGGCAAGCCCATCGCCCCGCCTGGCCCAGTAGCCGCGCCCGCTGATCCAGAAACGCCGCAGCAGGTATTTCCGGCGCGCCTGCTCGGCTTCTTCGGGCGTCAGTTGCGGATCCGGCTCGACAGCCTCCGGTGGCGGTCCCGGCTGGCCGTCGACCTCGGGGGCAGCTTCGGCAGTCGGCGGTTTTTTTTCGCGCAGATCCTCGTGGCGCGGCCTGTGGTCACGCGGCGCTTGCTGTCGCGGCTTCAAGGCACCGCGCGGTTTGATGCCGTCGGCCTGTTTCAATTTGGGTTTCGCCTCGGACATACGCTCCGACAACGACCTCAAAATCAAAAGGTTTCACGACGACAGCCGATATCAATGCGCAGTGCCGTAGCCGGCTCCAAAAACCTTTTCGCCGCCGATCCAGACGCCCTTCGGGTCGAGATCGTCCGACAGCGCGACAATATCCGCAGCCGTGCCGTTGGCGAATCGGCCAAGCCGGTGCGACTGGCCGATTGCTTGCGCCGGATAGAGCGAAGCCATGCGCAAGGCCTCGGAAAGCTCGACCCCGATGACGCGGTGGGTGAAACGAATGGCCGAGATCATGTCGAGATCGGCGCCCGCCAGCGTTCCGTCGCCGAGCCGCAGGCTGCCATGCCTGCGATAGATGGTACGGCCGTTGAGCGTGAACGACGTCATGTCGGTGCCGATTGTCGCCATGGCGTCGGTGACCAGAACAATCCTGGCCGGCCCCTGCTTGGCGCGCAGTGCGATCTTGATGGTGGCCGGATCGACATGGATGCCGTCGGCGATGAGACCGGCCGACAAGGTGCCGATGTCGATGGCGGCGCCAGCCAGGCCAGGCTCGCGATTGCCGATCTGGCTCATCGCATTGAACAGGTGGGTAACCATCGAGGCACCCGCCGCGGCAAAGGCGCTGGCGGTGGCGTAGCCGGTGTCGGAATGGCCAAGGCTGACGATGACGCCGGCCTTAGTCAGCGCCGCGACGCGAGCCGGCTCGACGGATTCGGGCGCGATGGTGGTCAGCAGCACCGGCAGCTTTTGCCGAGCCGCGATCAGCATCGCCTGGTCGGCATCCGTCATCGGCCGGATCAGCGCCGGATCATGCGCGCCCTTGCGGGCGACCGACAAATGCGGGCCTTCGAGATGCAGCCCGAGAAACCCAGGCACCTTCTGGCGCGCCGCCGCCTCGCCGGCGGCGACAGCGGCGGCCGTGATTGCAGGCGTGTCGGTGATCAGCGTCGGCAGCAGCGCCGTCGTGCCGAAGGGCGCGTGCGCGCGGCAGATGGTCTCGATGGAAGCGACATCGGGATGGTCGTTGAGCATGACGCCGCCGCCGCCATTGACCTGCAGGTCCACGAAGCCCGGCACCAGCAGGCCGTCACCGGCATCGACGAGGGCGATGTCCGAGGGGACGGCGCCCGTGGGCAAAATGGCCTCGACGAGACCGTCGCGCACGACCAGCGCGTGGCCTTCGTGCCAATCGTCGCCGTCGAAAATCCGGGCGCCAGTCAGGGCAAAGCGATTGCTCATACGGTCTCCGTCACCTTGCGAAGATTGCGCGGCGTGTCCGGGTCGAGACCGCGATGGCGGGCAAACGCCTCGACGAACATGTAGAAGGAGACGATCAGCGTCAGCGGATCGGTCAGCGGATGGCCTGTGGCGACATGCGGCAGGCGCACGGCGCGTTGGGCAAGTGCCGAGGTGACGAACACCGGCGCGCCCTTGGCCGCCAGGCTGTCGGCGGCCTCGGCAATCGACGGTTCGGACGCGTCGCGCGCGGCCAGCGCCAGCACCGGAAAATCAGGGCCGACCAGCGCCAGCGGGCCATGCATGACCTCGGCGGCGCTGTAGGCTTCCGCATGCATGCCGCAGGTCTCCTTGAATTTCAGCGCAGCCTCATTGGCCATCGCCGCCGACGGTCCGCGGCCGAGGATGAACAACGACTTCTGCTTCTCGATCGTCTCAGAGAGCACGCTCATCCAGTCGCAGGCGATCGCCTTGCCGAAATGCTCCGGCAGGCGGGCAAGCGCCGCCAGCAGCGCATCGTCGCCGGTGGCATGCGCCATCAGAGCGAGGCCGGCGACGGCCGAATTGATGAAGGTCTTGGTGGCCGCGACGCTGCGCTCGGGGCCGGCCAGGATGTCGATCGCATAGTCCGAGGCACGCGCCAGCGGCGAATCGGCGGTGTTGGTGATGGCGACGGTCAGCGCGCCTCCCGCCCGCGCGGTTTCGGCCATGGCGACGATGTCGGGGCTCTTGCCCGACTGCGAGATCGCCAGGCAGGCCGAGCCGGCGAGCCTGAGCTTGCGGCCATAGATCGAGGCGATCGACGGCCCGACCGATGCGACGGCCAGGCCCGCGGTCAGCTCGACGGCGTATTTCATGAAGGTGGCGGCATGGTCGGACGAGCCGCGCGCCACGGTGACGACGAACTGCGGGTCGCGTTCCCGGATGCCGCGCCCGGCTTCGGTCAGCACGGCGCCGGAGCCGTCGAGCAGGCGGGCGACGGCCTGCGGGACCTCCTCGATCTCGCGCCGCATATGGGTCATCTCTGTCGACATGGTCGGCTCTGTCGTGCTCATGGTCGGCCCTCTTCGCTCGGCCCTGTCAGCCGCAGTTCGGCGACGAAATCATAGGCGTCGCCCCGGTAGATAGAGCGGGTGAATTCGATCACCTTGCCGCTCGCCAGATAGGAAATACGTTCGATGTGCAGGCCGGCAATGCCTGGCGGCACTTCGAGCAGGCGCGCGTCGCTGTCGCCGAGATTGGCGGCGGAAATGCGCTGCACCGCCCGCACCGGCCGATTGCCGGTCAATTCCAGCGCGGCATAGAGCGAGGAGCCTATGTCGGCCGGGTCGGGCAACACGCTGGCCGACAGCGAGGCCCGCTCGATCGCCAGCGGCGTGTCGTTGGCAATGCGCAGGCGCGCCACGCGCGCCACCAGTTCGTCCGACGACAGGCCGAGCACCATCATTTCGTCGGGCGAAGGTGCGTAAAGGCCGCGGTCGAGCCATGCCGAACGCACCACCATGCCGCGCCGCGCCATGTCCTCGGTAAACGAGGTCAGCCGCGACAGCGACTGTTCGACACGCTCCATGCGCGGCGCCACGAAGGTGCCGGAGCCGTGGCGCTGCACCAGGATGCCGCCCTTGACCAGGTCCTGCACCGCCTTGCGCACGGTGACCCGCGAAATATCGGCCTTGGTGGCGATGTCGCGCTCGGAGGGCAGCGCGTCGCCCGGCCCGATCAGGCCGCGATTGACCGCGTCCTCGATGCTCTTGCGCAACTGCAGATAAAGCGGCGCGCCGCTTTGCGCCTGATGTTTCAGCGTGGCGAAGATCTGGTCGGCGGCCTCGCTCATCGAGTTGCCTCCGCGTGTCCGGCGAAAAGGCGAACCGCCATCTGCACCGCGCCGCCCAGCGCGTCGTCGAGCGGCGGCTTCAGCAGCGCCCGGTAGCGGGCAGACAGGCGCGGCGCGTAGAGCGGCGCCAGCCCGCCGAGCAGGCACAGCGGCGCGTCGTCGGCGAGATCGAGCGCGCCGAGCGAGGCTTCGACATCGGCAACCACCCTGTCGAGGATCCAGTTGGCGACGCTGTCGCCCTTCTCGGCGTGTTCGAACACCTTGGGTGCGAAGCCGCCGAAATCGCCGGGCTTGGCATTGGTGGTGAATTCGACGACATCCTCCGGGTTGTTGCGGAAGACGGCCAGCATGCTCTGCGTCAGCGGCGAGCCCGCGCGGACGCCGTCATAGGCAAGCAGTGTCTGTTCGAGCAGGTCGCGGCCGATACGGGCGCCGCTGCCCTGGTCGCCAACCTGGAAGCCCCAGCCGCCGATGGCGCGCGATTTGCCTTGTCTGCGCGCCATATAGGCGGTGCCGGTGCCGAGGATCGCCATGGCGCCGTCACCGGCGCCGACAGCGCCTTCCAGCGCGATTTCGGCGTCGGTCTCGACGCGGCTGATGCTGAATGGCAGGATCGCCTCAAGCTGCTGCCGGTAGGTGCCGACATTGGCGCCGGCAAGGCCGAGAATTGCGGGCGTTCGCGGGATCAGTTCCGGATCCTGCCCGGCGACGAGGAACGCCTGCCTGGCGGCCTCGACGATGTTCGAGCGAGCGCCGGTCAGGTCGGTGCGGATGTTGGCGGCGCCGCTTTTGGCGCGGCCGATCACCGTGCCGTCCGCCGTTGCCAGGGCGGCCCTGCAGCTGGTGCCGCCGCCATCGATTCCGAGCACGAAATTCACGTTGATTTCTCCTCCGGGCGGATAATACCAATAAAATACCAATAGCCAAGAGTTAATTTCCGTTTCAAAAAGTTTAAGCCGTATTTTATTGAAAAATCTGCGTATTTCGGCCGCTCAGCGATTTCCAGCCCGCGAATTCGTTAATGCGTGTGGACAAGTGGTATTTTTTTGGTATTGTTCTGGTATTGGAGGAACCGGGATGGCCGAAACGCGCACCGAAGCGCTTCACAAAAATGCCGAGGGGCTGGATATCCAGCCTCCGGACGCCATCCTTTCCTATTTGGCCGATGCGCAGATCGAAGCCGCCAAGGTGGTGCGCCATGCCATTCCATCCATCGCCAGGGCCGCCGAGATCATCGCCGGCAGGCTGAAGAGCGGGGGCAAGCTTGCCTACGCCGCGGCCGGCAGCTCAGGCCTTATGGCACTGGCCGATGCGCTGGAGCTGCCGGGCACCTTCGGCATTCACCGCGACCGCATCGCCATCCTGATCGCCGGCGGCGACGACGCTTTCCGCACGCTGGCCGGCGGGCCGGAAGACGATACCGAGGAAGCCGCGGCAGCGGTCGCCGAGGCCAGCCTCGGCAAGGGCGACTGCCTGATCGCCATTTCCGCCAGCGGCACGACGCCCTATGCCGTGCGGGCCATCCAGGAGGCTGCCCGCCGCGGCGCTGCCACCATCGGCATCGCCAACAACAGGGACTCTGCGCTGCTGCGCCAGGCACAAACCGCCATCCTGCTCGAAACGCCGCCGGAACTGATCGCCGGCTCCACCCGCATGGGCGCCGGCACTGCCCAGAAGATCGCGCTCAACATGCTGTCGACGCTGACCGCCATCCATCTCGGCCATGTGCATGACGGCTACATGGTCAATCTCATGGCCGACAACATCAAGCTGCGCGACCGCGCGGCGCGCATCGTCGCCGCCGTCAGCGGGCGCGGCACGGACGAAGCGGCCCGCCTGCTCGAAAAGAGCGGCGGCGCGGTCAAGACCGCCATTCTGCTCGCCGCCGGCGCCGACAGCACTGACGCGGCGCAGAAGATACTGGAAGAGGCCGGCCAGAAGTTGCGGCCGGCCCTTTCCGCTATAGAGGGGAGCAAGGGCTCAAAAGCCTCTGTTCTCATCAAAACCGAACCTGAAAAAGGTCAACAGGGAGACTGAGCATGACAACGAAACTACTGACGGCACTGCTTTTGGGCACCAGCATTCTCGGCTCGGCCGGGTTGGCTCACGCCGACGACGTAACGCTCAACATCGAAAGCTGGCGCGGCGACGACCTTGCCATCTGGAAGGACAAGCTGATCCCGGCTTTCGAAGCCAAGAACCCGGGCATCAAGGTCGTGTTCGCACCGTCGGCTCCGACCGAATATGACGCCGCGCTCGGCGCCAAGCTCGCCGCCGGCTCGGCGGGCGACCTGATCACCTGCCGCCCGTTCGACAAGTCGCTTGAGCTGTTCAAGAAGGGCAACCTTGCCGATCTCTCGGCGCTGCCCGGCATGGAGAACTTTTCGCCGGTGGCCAAGTCCGCCTGGCAGACCGACGACGGCAAGGCGAGCTTCTGCGTGCCGATGGCTTCGGTCATCCACGGCTTCATCTACAACAAGGACGCCTTTGACAAGCTCGGCATCAAGGTGCCGGAGACCCGCGACGAGTTCTTCGCCGCGCTCGACAAGATCAAGGCCGACGGCACCTACATCCCGATGGCGATGGGCACCAAGGATCTCTGGGAAGCCGCGACCATGGGCTACCAGAACATCGGCCCCAACTACTGGAAGGGCGAAGATGGCCGCGCAGCACTGATCAAGGGCGATCAGAAGCTGACCGACAAGGACTGGGTCGCGCCGTATGAGGAACTGGCCAAGTGGAAGCCTTATCTCGGCGATGGCTTCGAGGCGCAGACCTATCCGGACAGCCAGAACCTGTTTACGCTCGGCCGCGCCGCCATCTACCCGGCCGGCTCGTGGGAGATCGGCCTGTTCAACACCCAGGCGCAGTTCAAGATGGGCGCCTTCCCGCCGCCGGTCGAGAAGGCCGGCGACACCTGCTACATCTCCGACCATACCGATATCGGCATGGGCCTGAATGCGGCTTCGAAGAACGCCGATGCGGCCAAGACCTTCCTGTCCTGGGTCGCCTCGCCGGATTTCGCCACCATCTACGCCAACGCACTGCCGGGCTTCTTCAGCCTGAACTCCTCGCCGGTGAAGATGGAAGACCCGCTGGCGCAGGAATTCGTCTCCTGGCGCGGCAAGTGCAAGTCGACGATCCGCTCGACCTACCAGATCCTGTCGCGCGGCACGCCGAACCTCGAGAACGAGACCTGGGTTGAATCGGCCAACGTCATCAACGGCACCGATACGCCGGAAGCGGCGGCCAAGAAGCTGCAGACCGGCCTCGACAGCTGGTACCATCCGGCCAAGTAAGAGCTCAGGTGATGGAACCGGCCGGCGCACGCCTGGCCGGTTCCGGACTACCTCATTCAAAGTGCGCCTATTCAGATTGCGATTGTCGGCACCGCCTCCCGGCCTTACCCTCTCTTCGGGGAAGGCTAGCTGATCAGTCGCAGGCCTTTGTTCCTGCCGCATCGGCAGGAATGGTCGGGCCGTGCATCGAGGCATCATCTAGATCGATACCCTTTGGAACCGAGAGACGGCGGGGACCGAACTCATGGCCGCAGATATCAGACCGAAAAGACCGTTCCGCTGGCATATAGGCGTCTTCCTGGCGCCGGCGGTGCTTGTCTACACGGCAATCATGATCCTGCCGCTCGCCGGCACGCTGCAGCTCTCGCTGTTCCGCAACATCGAGCAGCACCAGGTCTTCGTCGGGCTGGAAAACTTCCGCATGCTGTTCGGCGATCCCAACTGGTCGGTGGGTTTCTGGAACGCGCTGAGGAACAACACCTGGTTCTTTATCATCCACATGCTGGTGCAGAACCCGATCGGCGTCATGCTGGCGGCTTTGCTGTCCAGCCCGAGGCTGAGGTTCGCGGCCTTCTACCGCACGGCGATCTTCGTGCCGACCATCCTGTCCTTCGTCATCGTTGGTTTCGCCTGGAAGCTGATCCTGTCCCCGTTGTGGGGCGTGGCGCCGCATCTGATGGATCTCGTCGGCCTGAAAAGCCTGTTCACGCCATGGCTCGGCAAGGAGCAATATGCGCTCACCGCACTCAGCCTGATTTCGGTGTGGCAGTTCGTCGGCATCCCGATGATGCTGATCTACGCTGCCCTGCTGTCGATCCCCGAAGAGGTGATCGAGGCCGCCGAATGCGATGGCATCACCGGCCTGGCGCAGTTCTGGAAGATCAAGCTGCCGCTGATCCTGCCGTCGATCGGCATCATCTCGATCCTCACCTTCGTCGGCAATTTCAACGCCTTCGACCTGATCTACACCGCGCAAGGCGCGCTCGCCGGGCCGAACTATTCGACCGACATTCTCGGTACCTTCCTCTACCGCGCCTTCTTCGGCTTCCAGCTGCAGGTCGGCGACCCCAATATGGGCGCAGCGATCGCCACGATGATGTTCCTGATCATCCTCGGCGGTGTCTGCGTCTATCTCTTCCTCGTCCAGACGCGCCTGCGTCGCTACCAGTTCTGAGGGCCGAGAGATGAGCACCGCCACCCGTTCCGTGCCCCGCACCATCGGCGCCCATGCGATCCTGTTGACCTACACGGTGATCGCGCTGTTTCCGGTGATCCTGGTGATCATGAACTCGTTCAAGTCCCGCGCCGGCATCTTCGGCGCGCCGCTGACGCCGCCGACGCCCAAAACCTTCGACCTGATCGGCTACACCACCGTCATCGGCCAGGGCGACTTCATCCACTATTTCCAGAACAGCCTCGTCGTCACCGTCGCCTCGCTGTTCCTCGTGCTCCTGTTCGGCGCCATGGCGGCGTTCGCGCTGTCGGAATACCGCTTCCGCGGCAACTCGCTGATGGGCCTCTATCTGGCGCTCGGCATCATGATCCCGATCCGGCTGGGCACCGTCGCCATCCTGCAATTGATGGTGGCGAGCGGGCTGGTCAACACGCTGACGGCGCTGATCCTGGTCTACACCGCGCAAGGCCTGCCGCTTGCCGTCTTCATCCTGTCGGAATTCATGAAGCAGGTGTCCGACGATCTGAAGAATGCCGGCCGCATCGACGGCCTGTCCGAATACACCATCTTCTTCCGCCTGGTGCTGCCGCTGGTCAGGCCGTCGATGGCAACCGTCGCCGTCTTCACCATGATCCCGATCTGGAATGACCTGTGGTTCCCGCTGATCCTGGCGCCGTCGGAAGAAACCAAGACGGTGACGCTCGGCGCGCAGCTCTTCCTCGGCCAGTTCGTCACCAACTGGAACGCTATCCTGGCGGCGCTGTCGCTGGCGATCATGCCGGTGCTGATCCTCTACGTCATCTTCTCGCGGCAGCTGATCCGCGGCATTACTTCCGGAGCGGTGAAGTGAGCGGCGGGGAAGAAGCTATCGTACAGGCCCTCGTCGAGACAGCGAGCCACTATGGATTCCGGGGCGTTCGCGCCAAAAATTTCTACCGAGAGTGGCCGGAGACGATCTGTGTGCTGAACCTTCAGAAGTCTTCCTGGGGTCCGCAATTCTATATCAACGCTGCTGTCTGGTTTGCACGGCTTGGGCCGGAGCGCCGGCCGAAGGAATACAATTGTCACATTCGTTGGCGCGTCAATTCCCAGATGGAAGACGAGCAGTCGAAAGCGTTCGAGCAGGCGCTCAACCTTGAGCATCCCTTGCCTGATGATCAGAGGCTTTCACTGATCAAGGACGGAGTTGATGCCTATGGCTTTCGACTTTTGTCCCGGTGTGACAGCGAAGAAGCAGCCCTGCGGGTCGCAGATGAATGTGAGCCACAGGTGATGGTGGCTCTCGCAGCCCGCAGTCAAGAAAAGGCGAATTGAAATGGCCCAACCCCTGCGTGTCGTCGTCGCCGGCCTCGGCAATATGGGCCGCAGCCATGCGCTGGCCTACCATACCAATCCAGGTTTCCAGATCGCGGCGCTGATCAATCGCTCCGACGTGCCGCTGCCGGACGGGCTGTCGGGTTACGGCATCAGGCGCTCCTTCGACGGGGCATTGCGTGACGAAAAGCCCGATGTCGCCTGCATCGCCACCTATTCCGACAGCCATGCCGACTATGCGGTGAAGGCGTTCGAGGCCGGTTGCCACGTCTTCGTCGAAAAGCCGCTGGCAACGACGGTGGCCGATGCCAGGCGCGTCGTCGCGGCGGCCAAGGCCAACGGCAGGAAGCTGGTGATCGGCTACATCCTGCGCCATCACCCGTCCTGGATCCGGTTGATCGCCGAAGCGCGCAAGCTCGGCGGCCCCTACGTCTTCCGCATGAACCTCAACCAGCAATCCTCGGGCCATACCTGGGAGACGCACAAGCAGTTGATGCAGACGACCTCGCCGATCGTCGATTGCGGCGTGCACTATCTCGACGTCATGCTGCAGATCACCGATGCGAAGCCCGTGGAAGTGCGCGGCATGGGCGTGCGGCTGACCGACGAGGTCGCGCCCTCGATGTACAATTACGGCCACTTGCAGGTGCTGTTCGATGACGGTTCGGTCGGCTGGTATGAGGCCGGCTGGGGGCCGATGATTTCGGAAACCGCCTTCTTCGTGAAGGACGTCATCTCGCCCAATGGCTGCGTGTCGATCGTCATGAAGGAAGGTGTGAAGTCCGATGACATCGACACCCACACCAAGACCTCGACCATCCGCCTGCACAATGCGGCGACCGACGCGGACGGCAAGTTTCTCAAGGCCGACGAAATGCTGTCGATGGCAGGCGAACCCGGCCATCAGGACCTCTGCGACCTCGAACAGGCCTTCGTGCTGAAGGCAATCCGTGAGGATCTGGACCTCGCCAAACACATGGACGACGCGGTCAAATCGCTCGCCGTCTGCCTTGCAGCCGACGAGAGCGTGCGCAGCGGCGCCGCCGTCAAACTCTAGAACAGGGACGAAGCCGTGGGCTCGCTGAACATCGAGAATGTGAAGAAGGCCTTTGGGCCGGTCGAGGTGCTGAAGGGCATCAACCTCGAAGTGAACGACGGCGAGTTCGTCGTTTTCGTCGGGCCGTCCGGCTGCGGCAAGTCGACCCTGCTCAGGGTCATCGCCGGACTGGAGGACTCGACTTCGGGCCGCGTCGTCATCGACGGCGCGGACGTCTCGGCCACGCCGCCGGCCAAGCGCGGCATCGCCATGGTGTTCCAGACCTATGCGCTCTATCCGCATCTGACGGTGAAGAACAATATGGGCCTCGGCCTCAAGCAGGCCGGCACGCCGGCGGCCGAGATCGAGCGCCGCATCGGCATCGCCTCGTCGATGCTGTCGCTGGAGCCCTATCTCGAAAGGCGGCCGGCCGAACTCTCCGGCGGCCAGCGTCAGCGCGTCGCCATCGGCCGCGCCGTGGTGCGCGAGCCGAAGCTGTTTCTGTTCGACGAGCCGCTGTCGAACCTCGATGCCGCGCTGCGTGTCAACACGCGGCTCGAGATCGCGCAATTGCACCGCCGGCTGAAGGCGACGATGATCTACGTCACCCACGACCAGGTCGAGGCGATGACCCTGGCCGACAAGATCGTGGTGCTCAACGCAGGGAAAATCGAGCAGATCGGTGGCCCGATGGAGCTCTACAATTCGCCGGCAAATGAATTTGTCGCCGGCTTCATCGGCTCGCCGAAGATGAATTTCGTCGACGGCGCCCGTCTCGGCGAAACTGCCAAGACAATCGGCGTGCGGCCGGAACATCTGACCGTCGATCCGAAATCCGGCTCCTGGAAGGGAACGGTGGTGCACGCCGAGCATCTCGGCGCCGACACCAATCTCTATCTTGACTGCGAGAAGGCCGGGCTGATCACCGTGCGGATTTTTGGTGTTTACGATGCCGAGCCGGGTGCCACGCTGTATGCGACGCCGGATCCGGCGAAGACGTATCGGTTTGGTGCGGATGGGAAGGTGCTGAAATAGATACGCCGGCGCAGCCCCCTCACCCAGCCTCCGCTTCGCTCGGCTGACCTCTCCCCAAGGGGAGAGGAGATTGTCAGCGCCGACGCCAGCCTCTTCTCCCCAGCGGGGAGAAGGTGGCCGCGAAGCGGCCGGATGAGGGGGCAGCGCTGACCCCGAAATGTACTGCCTAAACGTCCGCCTTGAACGTCTGCTTCTGTTGCCCCAGGCCTTCAATGCCCAGCTCCACCACATCGCCGGCCTTCAAGAACACCGGCGGCTTCATGCCCAGCCCGACGCCGGGCGGCGTGCCGGTGGAGATGATGTCGCCGGGATGCAGCGACATGAACTGGCTGAGATAGGACACCAGATACTTGACGCCATAGACCATGGTCTTGGTCGAGCCGTTCTGCATCGTCTTGCCGTTGACGGTCAGCCACATTTTGAGGTTCTGCGGGTCGGCCACTTCGTCTTTGGTCACCAGCCATGGGCCGGTCGGGCCGAATGTGTCGCAGCTCTTGCCCTTGGTCCACTGGCCCTGGCGCTCGGCCTGGAAGGCGCGCTCTGAGACGTCGTGGGCGACGCTATAGCCGGCGACATAGTCGAGCGCATCGGCCTCGCTGACATATTTGGCGGTTTTGCCGATGATCACGGCCAGCTCGACTTCCCAGTCGGTCTTCTCCGAGCCGCGAGGGATCAGCACGTCGTCATCCGGCCCGACAATGGCCGAGCTCGCCTTCATGAAGATGATCGGCTCCGGCGGCACGGTGGCGCCGGTCTCGGCGGCGTGGTCGGAATAGTTCAGGCCGATACAGATGAACTTGCCCGTGCCGGCAACGCAGGCGCCGAGGCGCGGGCTGCCGGAAACCGCCGGCAGCGACTTCGGATCTAGCTTGGCGAGTGCTGCCAGCGATGCCGGATCGAGTGCCTTGCCGCCGATATCGGTGACGTGAGCGGAGAGATCACGGATCGTTCCATCCGCATCGAGCAGGCCGGGACGTTCGCTTCCCACCTCGCCATAGCGCAGCAGTTTCATCTAAATCCTTCTCCTGATTGCGGCCTCGTGGCCTTTTGCAAACTTTCCGCCAAGGCGATTGCTCCTTCAAGGAACCGGCGGACCGTACCCATCGACCTGACTACGGACAAGCGCGATCGCCATACAAGATAGCCGGCGCGCGGGATTTTCAGACTGTTCGATCCCCTGTTAAACGCCGGCAACGGGCCAGATCGTCCGGCCCACGCAAGATTTCCGCAGTCAGATCGACCAGCCGCCGTCGATATTGTAGGCCTGCCCGGACGTGTACGTGGCGCCGGCCAGGTAGACGGCCAGATCGGCGATTTCCTCCGGCGTGCCGAGCCGGCCCATCGGCTGGCGGGCGATGAAGGCGGCGCGGGCGGCATCATAGTCGCCTTGCGCGTGCATGCGGTCCTGCAGCGACGGGCTCTCGACCGTGCCGGGGCAGATGGCGTTGCAGCGTATGCCCTTGCCGACATAGTCGGCGGCTATCGCCTTGGTCAGGCCGATGACCGCGGCCTTGGTCAGGCCATAGACGAAGCGGTTGGGCACGCCCTTGGTGGAACTGGCCAGCGAGGCCATGTTGATGATCGATCCGTCGCCACGTTCCAGCATGCCGGGCAGCACGGCCCGGCTGGTGCGGATCATGGCGCGCACATTGAGGTTCAGCGCAAAATCGAGGTCGCCGTCCTTCATCTCCAGAATCGAGCCCGAATGGACGAAACCGGCGCAATTGAACAGCACGTCGACGACACCGATCTCGGCAAAGGCGGCGTTGACGGCTTCGTCGTTGAGTACGTCCAGCTTGCGGGTCTTGATCCCTGGCGTCTTGGCGAGTTCCGCCAGCAGCGTCTCGTTGATGTCGGTGGCGTAGACGATGGCGCCGGCTTTTGCGAAGGCCAGTGCGCTCGCCTTGCCGATCCCTTGCGCCGCTGCCGTGACGACAACGACCTTGCCTGCCAGATCCGCCATGCTGTTCTCCTCGTCCGCTGGGATAGTCCGGGTCTACCTGCGGCTGGCCAAGGCGTCATGTGCCAGTCACGCGTGATCGTGCAGCCTGCGCCGTTGACCGTTCACTGATAAAGATGTTTTTTCTCGTTAAAGAACATCTGTCCGGGCGTCAAGCCCGAACACGATCTGAACAGTACCGGCAGGCCATCAATCGCCGTAAGGCACCCAGACATTCTTGACCTCGACGGCGCGGCGCAGGAAGGCGTCGCCGGCGGCTCGGTCGGATGCCCAGTCGATGCCGCGGCCATTGCCGCTCCAGACGCGCTTGAGGTTGCCGATGGACGCGGCCTCCGCCTTGGCGCAGGTCTCGGCATCGGCGAACACCCAAAGCCCGTCGACATCGTCATGCTTGGCCAGCACGCCGGCGAGTTCGGCGCTGCGACCGGTGACGATGTTGATGGCGCCTGAGGGAATGTCGGAATATTCGATGACCTGGTAGAGATCGGTCGCCAGCAGCGGGTAGCGCTCCGACGGCACTGCGACCACGGTGTTGCCCATCGCGAGTGCGGGTGCAATCAGCGAGATCAGGCCGAGCAGCGGCGAGGCATCCGGCGCGACGATGCCGACGACGCCGACCGGCTCGTGCAGCGCCAATGTCACGGCACGCGCGGGCGGTTGGTGCACGCGGCCCTCGAATTTGTCAGCCAGACCGGCATAGAGGAACAGCCGCTCGATGGATTGTTCTACCTCTTCCCGCGCGGCCTTGGGCGTAGCGCCGGTCAATTCGGTGAGACGGGCGGCGAACTCGCCGGCGCGGCCGGAAAGGTTCTCGGCCAGATAATAGAGCACCTGGGACCTGTTATAGGCGGTCGCCTCCGGCCAGGCCTTGGCACCGCGGGCGGCGGAGACGGCATCGCGGATATCCTTGCGGCTACCAAGCCCAACTTCGCCGGCAAGCTTGCCCTTGGCGGTGGCGACAGCCAGCGAATAATTGCCGTCCGGCCGTACCTGCTTGCCGCCGATGAACAGCTTTGCCGTACGGTCGATTGCCGCGCCATCGGCCTGCTCGACCGGTTGCGCCGACATCGTCGCCGGCTTGATGACCGGGCCGAGCGGCAATTTTGCCGTGAGATATTCGAACATGCCCTCGCGCCCGCCCTCACGACCGAAACCACTCTCGCGGTAGCCGCCGAAGCCACAGGCGGCGTCGAACATGTTGGTGCCGTTGACCCAGACCACGCCGGCCTTCAATTGCGGCGCGACGTGCAGGGCAAGGTTGACGTTCTCGCTCCACACCGAGGCGGCGAGGCCATAGCGCGTGTTGTTGGCGAGCTCGATCGCTTCCTCGGTGTTGCGGAAGGTCATGGTCGCCAGAACAGGGCCGAACACCTCTTCTTGCGCCAATATGTTAGCCGGCGAAACACCTGTGGCGAGCGTCGGCAGATGGTAGTAGCCGGAGGACGGCAGCGCGGCATCCGGCTGCCAGCAGACGGCGCCCTGTCTGGCGCCTTCGGCAACCAGGCCCTTGACGCGCTCGAGCTGGGTCAGATCGACGAGCGGACCGATATCGGTGTTCTTGTCCAGCGGGCTGCCGACGCGCAGCCGGCTCATCCGCGTCTTGACCTTGGCGATCAGGGCGTCGGCTATGCCTTCCTGCACCAGGAGCCGCGAACCGGCGCAGCAGACCTGGCCCTGGTTGAACCAGATGCCGTCGACCAGGCCTTCGACGGCGCTGTCGAGATCGGCATCCTCGAAGACGATGAAAGCCGATTTGCCGCCGAGCTCCAGCGACAGTTTCTTGCCCGAGCCGGCGGTGGCCTTGCGGATGATCTTGCCGACCTCGGAAGAGCCGGTAAAGGCGATCTTCTGGACGCCGGGATGGTTGACGATGGCGACGCCGGCCTCAGGGCCGCCCTGGACGATGTTGACGACGCCCTTCGGCACGCCGGCACGCTCGCAAATCTCGGCGAACAGGATGGCGGTCAGCGGCGTGAACTCGGCCGGCTTCAGCACCACGGTGCAGCCGGCGGCGAGCGCCGGCGCGATCTTCCAGGCCAGCATCAGCAACGGAAAGTTCCACGGGATGATCTGGCCGACGACGCCGACACCCCTATGGCCGGGGAAATCCCTGTCCAGCGCCTGCGCCCAGCCGGCATGGTGGATGAAATGGCGGATCGCCAGCGGCACGTCGATATCGCGGCTTTCGCGGATCGGCTTGCCGTTGTCGATGGTCTCAAGCACCGCGAACAGGCGCTGATGCCGCTGCATGGCGCGGCCGATGGCATAGAGTACTTTGGCACGCTGATAGCCTGAGGCTGCCGACCACTTCGGCAGCGCCTTGGCGGCGGCCGCAACCGCCGCGTCGATATCGGCGGCATTGGCGTCCGAGACCTCGGCCAGCAGCTTGCCGGAAGACGGCTCGCTGGTCTCGAAGGTCTTGCCGCCGGCAGCGGCTTTCCAGTCGCCGCCGATGAACAGCGCCTTGCCGAAATCGCGCGCGGCAAGCCAGGCGTCGGCCTCGTTGCGGGCCTCCGGTGCCGGGCCGTATTCCATGGCGTGATAGCGATCGAGAATGTTCATTGGGCGCCTCCTTCACCCTCCCACTTGTGGGGAGGGTCGATCGGCTTGCCGATCGGGGTGGGGGTAAATCTCTCAAGCCATCGCGTGGCGATGATTGGCCGAATAGTGTCCCGTCAGATGGTGCTCGAGCTGGCGCTCGATGTCGGTCAAGAGGCTCGACGCTCCGAAGCGGAACAGGTCCGGCTCCAGCCATGGCCGGCCGAGCTCTTCCTTCATCAGCACCAGCCAGTCGAGCGAGGCCTTGGCCGTGGAAATGCCGCCGGCCGGCTTGAAGCCGATGAGATAGCCGGTTTCCTCGAAATAGGCCCTGATGGCACGCACCATGGCGAGGCCGACGGGCAGCGTCGCGTTGACGCTTTCCTTGCCGGTCGAGGTCTTGATGAAATCGGCGCCCGCCATCATCGCCACCATCGAGGCCAGCATGACATTGCGCAGCGTGGCGAGGTCGCCGGTGCCGAGGATGACCTTCAGATGCGCATCACCGCAGGCGGCGCGCATCGAGACGATCTCATTGTAAAGCTCCCGCCACTTGGCGCCGAACACCAGGCCGCGCGGGATGACGACGTCGATCTCGTCGGCGCCGTCACGGACCGAGGCCTCGATCTCCTGCAAACGGGTCGACAGCGGCGCCAGGCCATGCGGAAAGGCGGTGGAGACGGCGGCGACATGGATGCCAGTGCCGCGCACCGCATCGACGGCGGTGGCAACGAAGGGGTGGTAGACGCAGACGGCGGCCGGGCGGATGGTTTCACCTGATATGCCGAGGCCCTCGACAATGTCGCGGCGGAACGGATTGATCGCCTTGGCGCAGAGCCGGCGCACGCGCTCCTCGGTGTCGTTGGAATTCAGCGTCGTCAGATCCATGCAGGCGACGGCGCGCAGCAGCCAGGCCGCCTGGTTGTCCGCCTTGATCGAACGCCGCTTGGTCAGGCTGGCGACGCGCCGTTCCAGCGCCGAGCGATTGACGCTGCGCACCGATTCCATGAAGCCAAGGTCGAGCTTCATGCCGGGGTTGCGCGCAATGCGATGGTCCGGTGGAACGGCTGTATTGGCGGCGGCACGCGCCGGCAGCGGCGTCACCTTGGACGGGCCGACATCGGCTTCGCGGATTGTGCTGCTCATCTCCTGCCCTTTCATTCAGCGACGTGTGCCGAAGATAGCCCGTGAAGCCGTACTTCACGAGTCCTGCGGGCGGTCATAACCGAAAAAGGCGGCGAAAGCAGCAATTTTTGACCGTGCGGTCAAAAGCGTAGACTCGAGATGTTGGTGCGGCTCAGCCGACGAAGGCGCGCTCGACGACAAAAGTCGCCGGATGGCTCAGCGAGCCTTCCTCGAAGCCGAGGCTTTCGGCCAGTTCCTTGACGTCCTTCAGCATATGCATCGAGCCGCAGATCATGATCCGATCGGTTGCCGGGTTGAGCTTGTCGATGCCGAGATCGCTGTAGAACTTGCCGGAGCCGATCAGCGCGGTGATGCGGCCCATGCGTGCCGATTCCTCGCGGGTCGTCGAATTGTAGAGCGTGACGCGCCCAGTGGTCAGTTCACCGATCAGCGGGTCGCTTTCAAGTGCTGCGACCAGCTCCTGGCCATAGGTCAGCTCGGCATTGTCGCGGCAGGTATGGGTCAGGATCAGTTGATCGAATTTTTCGTAGGTGTCGGGGTCGCGCAGCAGGCTGGCGAAGGGCGCGATGCCGGTGCCGGTCGAGATCATGAACAGCCGCTTGGCCGGCGTCAGCGCGTCGACCACCAGCGTGCCGGTCGACTTCTGGCGCATGATGACGGTGTCGCCGACCTGGATCTTCTGCAGCTCCGAAGTCAGCGGGCCGTCCGGCACCTTGATCGAGAAGAATTCCAGCTCTTCGTCCCAAGCCGGGCTCGCCACCGAATAGGCGCGGTACACCGGCTTCTCTGCATTGGGCAGGCCGATCATGACGAACTCGCCGGAGCGGAAGCGCAGCGACTGCGGACGGGTGATGCGGAACGAGAACAGCCGGTCGGTGTAGTGCTTCACCGAGACCACGGTTTCGGCATAGACATTGGCCGGAATCGGGAACTGCAGCGGTCGGGCGCCGACGGTGTTGAGAGCGGATGTGGTGTTCATCAAATCCAACCTTCTGGCCCAGCTCACGGACGCGGGCGCCAAACCTTCACCTGCGCGCCCGGACCATTCAGGTCCCGGCGTGCTGTTCGCACACTCCAAAGCGGCAAGCTCTTGTGTCCGGAATTTATTAGTATACAAACGATATTTGCGTCAAGATGCTCCCTTAAAACAGCTTTCCAAACTGACGCATATCCGTAGTCCGCGCATTTCGGGTTTCGACGATGGAAGAGAATATTTCGGCGCAAGCGCGCGATCCCCAGGGAAATGTCGTTGCCGGTATCGATGTCGGCGGCACCTTCACCGACCTGCTCCTGATCGACGGAAGCGATGGCGGCAGGGTGTATCTGGCCAAGACGCCGACCACGGTCGACAACCAGGCCTTCGGTGTCGTTTCGGCGCTCGGCGCCACCGGATTTCCGATCGACGGCATCGACCTCATCGTGCATGGCACGACCACCACCACCAATGCGGTGCTCGAACGCCGGCTGGCGAAAACCGGCATGATCACCACGCGCGGTTTTCGCGACGTGATCGAGCTTGGCCGGCGCACGCGGCCGCAGGCCTATGGCATGACCGGCAGCTTCGTGCCGATCATCCCGCGCAATCTCAGGCTCGAAGTGTCGGAGCGCGTCGAGGCGTCGGGTGCGATACGCACACCGCTCGACGAGGCCGAAATGCGCGAGGCGGTGCAGACGCTGATCGCGGCCGGTTGCGAATCCCTCGTCATCCATTTCCTGCATTCCTACGCCAATCCGGCGCACGAGCGGCGCGCCACCGAAATTGCCGCCGAGCTCTGGCCGAACGGCTACATCACGGCAGGCCATGCGCTGCTGTCGGAGGCGCGCGAGTTCGAGCGCGGCGTCACCGCTTCGGTCAACGCCTCGGTGCAGCCGATCCTCGAGCGCTATGTCGAGCGGCTGCGCAAGGAACTGGCTGCAAAAGGCTATGCCCGCGACTTCCTGATCATGAACGGCAATGGCGGCATGATCTCTGCCCGCTTCGTCACACGTGAATCGGCCAAGACCGTCATGTCCGGTCCGGCCTCGGGCGTCATCGCCGCCGCCTACACCGGAAAACGTGCCGGCTTCGAAAACCTCGTCACCTACGACATGGGCGGCACTTCGACCGACGTGGCGCTGATCCGCAATGCCGAGCCGGCCGTCTCGAGCGAGATCGAGATCGAATATGCCATGCCGATCCATGTGCCGATGGTGGCGGTGCACACGGTCGGCGCCGGCGGCGGCTCGATCGCCCGCGTCGACGCGGCCGGCCTGATCCAGATCGGCCCGGAAAGTGCGGGCGCCAATCCCGGCCCGATCTGCTACGGGCGCGGCGGCCTCGAGCCGACCATCACCGACGCCAATCTGGTGCTCGGCCGGCTGGCGCCGAAGAAGCTGCTGGCAGTCGAAAACCCGGTCACATCAGAGCGCGTCACCGGCATCTTCGAGGAGAAAATCGGCAAGCCGACCGGCCTTTCCGGCGTCGAGGCGGCGGGCGCGGTGCTGCGGCTCGGCAACATGAAGATGGCCGGCGCCATCCGCATGGTCTCGGTGTCACGCGGTCATGACCCCCGCGATTTCGCGCTGTTCGCCTTCGGCGGCGCCGGGCCGCTGCATGCGACTGCCCTGGCGCGCGAACTCGGCCTGCCCAAGGTGTTGGTGCCGGCGCGTCCAGGCATCACCAACGCGCTCGGCTGCGTCGTTGCCGACCTGCGCCACGACTTCGTCAACACCATCAACCAGCCGGTGTCGGTACTCGACGAAACGCATCTTTACGCAGTATTGGAACGGCACCGAAACGAAGGCAAGGAGCTGATCGGCAAGGAAGCGGTAAAGCCGGAGACGATCCGCGTCACCCACTCCGCCGACATGCAGTTCGTCGGCCAGACCCACATCATCAACGTGGCGCTGCCGTCCTCCTCGGTGACCCGGGCAACGCTGCAGCAGCTTTTCGAAAAGGCCTATTTCGCCCGCTTCAAGGTCGAGCTGCCGGAAATCCGAGCCAATCTCGTCAATCTCAATACATCGGTCACCGGCGTGCGTCTGGCGATCGATCTGTCGCGCCTGATCGATCCGGCGGGGCGCGCAGCAACGCTGGACGAGGCGCGGCGCGAAATCCGGCCGGTCTGGTATGCCGGCCGTTGGCACGACACGCCCGTATATGCGCGTGAAAAGCTGCCGCTCGATGCTATCATCGAAGGCCCGGCGATCCTCGAACAGATGGATGCCACCACCGTGCTCGAACCCGGCGACCGCGCACGCAGCGACGCTGACGGCAACATCATCATCGACATTGGCGAGGCCTGATATGGCAAAGCTCGACGCCATCACCCTTTCGGTCCTCCAGGCGGCCCTGCAGCAGGTCTGCGACGAGATGGACCTTACGTTCTCTCGCGCCGCTTTCTCGCCGGTCATCGCCGAGGCCAATGACCGTTCCGACGGCATCTATTCGGCTGTCGACGGTTCGCTGATCGCGCAAGGCAGCCAGGGCCTGCCGGTGTTCGTCGGCGTCATGCAGTATTCGACCAGGACGGTGATCGAGATGATCGCCGACGGCCGTTGCCTGCCGCCGGAACCAGGCGACATCTACGTCGTCAACGACCCCTATCTCGGCGGCACCCATCTGATGGATGTGCGCTTCGCCATGCCGGTCTACCGGGACGGCAAGATTTTCTGCTGGCTATCCAACACCGGCCATTGGCCCGACATTGGCGGCTCGGTGCCGGGCGGATTTTCAGCCTCGGCGACTGCCGTGGAGCAGGAAGGCCTGCGGCTGCCGCCGGTCAAACTGTTCAAGAAGGGCGTGCTCGACCCGGAAATCTACGCCATCATCTGCTCCAACATCCGCGTCGCCGACCAGCGCATCGGCGACATCCGCGCCCAAGCTGCCGCACTGCTGATCGGTCGGGACAGGCTGAATGGAATCCTGGATCGTTACGGGGATGAAACGGTTGTAGAGGCGATCGCCGAACTGCGCCGCCGCGCGGCCGAGCAGATGCGCGCCAACATCTCAGCCATTCCCGACGGCACCTACCATTCGAAGGCCTTTGTCGATTCCGATGGGGTGGTCAACGAGCCGCTGATCATCGCGCTCGCCGTCGAAAAACAGGGCGACACGCTGACCTTCGATTTCACCGGTTCGTCAAAGCCCTGCGCCGGGCCGATGAACAGCGTGCTGGCGACGACCCTATCCTCGGTCTATCTCGCCATGCGCCACATTTTCCCGGATGTACCGATCAGCGCCGGCGCGTTTGAACCCCTGATCGTCAAACGGCCGGAAGGCACGTTCCTCGACGCCAAATATCCGCGGCCCGTCTCGGGCTGCGCCGCCGAGGTGTCGCAGCGCATCGCCGAGGCGGTATTCGCGGCGATGGTGCAGGCATTGCCGGACAAGGTGACCGCCGCACCCGCCGGTTCCAGCGGCAATTTCGCACTCGGCGGCAACGACCCGACACGCGGCCGCGACTACGTCATGTATCAGATCTCCGGCGGCGGTTATGGCGGCAATTCAGGCCATGACGGCCTGACCAATGGCTGCTCGACCATCGGCATCTCCAAGTCGCCGCCGGTCGAGATCATGGAACAGGCATTCCCGGTGCTCTACCGCCACTACGCCTTGCGTGAAGGCTCCGGCGGCGCCGGCAAGCATCGCGGCGGTTTCGGCCTCGCCTATGAGGTGGAAATCCTGCGCGGCGACGCCCGCGCTTCCTTCGTCATGGACCATGGCCGGTTCGGCCCGCAGGGCGCGCTTGGCGGCAAGGACGGCGCCGTCAACACGGTGACCGTCTTCCGCAACGGCGAGGAACACGTGCCGCCGCATTTGTCCAAAGAACAGGACATTGCGCTCAAGGCCGGCGACCGCGTGCGCGTCGGCACGCCGGGCGGCGGCGGCTATGGCGATCCGCTGCAGCGCGATGCCGATCTTGTGCTGCGCGACGTGGCGCTGGGGTACTACACATCAGAGGAAGCCACCGAAAAGTTTGGCGTTGTCCTCTCGGCCGGGGAGTTGGCCATCGACCAGATGGCCACCGACAAGCAGCGCGTCGGCTAACACATCACCGATCGCTCGCCTGGTCTGCTCGCCGCGCCGTGATCGCCGCAGCGCATGTCGTTTCCGTCTCCGCCGCGCGCCTGGAAGACCGTAGACTTCCCGCTTTCAACGGGGATCTCGAACATGCGTCTTTTCGGTCGTTTCGTGCTTGCCGCTTCCGTCGCCCTCACCCTTGCCACGGGTGCCGCCTCCGCCCAGGACAAAAAACTCAGGATCGGCACCGAAGGCGCTTATCCGCCCTTCAACTACGCCAGTGCCGACGGCACGCTGGGCGGCTTCGACATCGACTTGGGGAAGGCGCTGTGTGCCGAGATGAAGGCTGAGTGTGAGTTCAGCGTGCAGGATTTCGATGGTTCCATACCGGCGCTGCAGGCCGGCAAGTTCGACGCGATCATCAACATCACCATCACACCCGAGCGGGCCGAGAAGGTCGAGTTCACCCACAAATACTACCAGACGCCGCCGGCCATCGCCGTGCCGAAGGATTCGACCATCGCGGGCACGTCGCCTGAAGACCTGAAAGGCAAGGCGCTCGGCGTGCAGACCGCGACCATCCACCAGAAATTCGCCGACCAGAAATATGCAGGCTCGACGGTCAAGGCCTATCCGACGGGCGACGATGCCCGCACCGACATGGCCAATGGCCGCCTCGACGCGATCATGGACGGCTCGATCATCCTGACCGAGTGGTTGAAGAAGCCAGACGGCGCCTGCTGCAAGCTGCTCGGCACGCTGACCGCCGATCCGGCCATACACGGCCCCGGCGTCGGCATCGCGCTGCAAAAGGGCAACAAGGAACTGGCCGACAAGCTCAATGCGGCCATCGACGCGCTGCGCGCCAATGGCAAGTACAAGGAAATCAACGACAAGTATTTCTCGTTCGACGTCTACGGCAGCTGAGACCGTTTGGAAACTCTACTCTGGCGGCCATCTGAAGGCGTTTTCTGCGCTTCCGGTGCTCACGGACCTGAATGTCCGCTGCGCTCCGGTTCTCGAAACCACCATCATATGACTCGCCAGAGCGAATTTCGAAACGGTCTCTGGATCGCAATTCATGATGGAGACTTCCTTGGCTGAGCGGCGTTCCCCTTTCTACAGCAGCATCGTCGGGCTGGGCGCGACCATGGGTCGTGTCGGGGGCGATTTCATCTCGGCCAAAACCTATTCCGGCATTGCCGACGAGCACCTGAACACCCGCAAAAATGTCGGCGTGCAGGATCTCAGCACCATGGGCAAGATGGACATCAAGGGGCCGGACGCCGAGGCGCTGGTCAACCATGTCATCGTCAATAATGCCGCTGCCATGAAACCGGGCCAGGTCCGCTATTCCACGGTCTGCCGCGAGGATGGCGGCATCATGGACGACCTCACCGTGTTTCGGTTGGGTCCGGAGCACTTCATGCTGGTAACCGGCTCGGTCAACCGCCTGAAGATGCTGCCCTGGCTGTTGCATCACGCGCAGGGTCGCAAGGCCTATGTCACCGACATAACCGCAGCCATCGCCTTCCCGACCATCCAGGGTCCGCGCTCGCGCGAACTGTTGAAGGCGATGATCTCGGATGCCGATCTGGACGGGCTGAAACGCTGGTCGTTCACGTCAGGCCACATCAACGGCACGCGGGTGCTGATCTCGCGCACCGGGGTCACCGGTGAGCTCGGCTTCGAATTGTTCGTGCCGGCCGACGAGGCCGCTTCGGTCTGGGATGCGCTGATGCGGACCGGCCGGGACTTTGGCCTGAAACCCTATGGCGTGCTGGCAATGTTCACGCTGGGCCTGGAAAAGGCCTATCCGGCGCACGGCATCGACATGGACGAGAGCCGCACCCCGTTCCATGTCGGGCTCGACCGCTGGATCAAGTTCGACAAGGGCGATTTCGTCGGCCGGCAAGCTTTGCTCAAGGTCCGCGACAAGGGCCTCGACGAGCAATGGGTCGGCCTGATCCTCGACGGCGACAAACCGGCCGCCACCGATGCCAGGGTCCTGGCCGATGGCGAGGACGCCGGCATCGTCACCTACAGCGATCACGGCTATTCCCTGGGCAAGGTGCTGGCCACGGCGCACCTGCGGCTGCCTTTCACCGCGATTGGCACCGAACTCAGCATCGACATCGACGGCAGGCCGACCCGTGCGGTCGTGGCGCCGATACCGTTCTTCGATCCCGAGGGGGGGAGGTTGCGCGGCTAACTGGGCTTACCCTGGAAATCATTTTGGTCTCTCCTCAATGGTTATGATATTGTCTCGAAATGAAGTCTCCTAGCTCACGAGCCAGCCGTTCAGCCAAGACCGGCCAGTTCGTGCTGACCAGCGAGCGCGGCGAGAAAATCAGCGCCGTGGAAGGCATGGCCTTATCGCCTCGCATGGCGAAATTACTCGCCCTAGGCGTACGACACGGACTGTCCGGTGATGAGCGGCGTTCGCTCATCAAGGAAGAATCCGCAAGAAGAAATAGACGTTGGTCTACGCCGCTGAGTTCGATCCGCTGTGCTACCCCGGCACGACGGTGCTCATTAACCTGTTGGACATCCGCGACCAGGCTGAGCTTGATGAAGTCGAGCTCGCGCTGTTCCTGACTCGCGCTGACGAGCCATTGCCGGCAGGCGAACTCGACTACCGTCACTATCTCGGCCTGCACCGGCACCTGTTCCAGGATGTGTGGCTGGGCCGGTCAGCCGCGCACCATCCGCATCGGCAAGGCCGGCAATTGGTTCTGCTATCCCGAACACATCGCCACCGAGATGGCGCGGGTCTTTCGCGAACTCGGCAATCCCGACCGCTTAGCTCATCTCGACGGCACCAGCTTTGCGAAGCATCTGGCGCACATCGTCGCGGAGATCAACGCCGTGCATCCGTTTCGCGAAGGCAACGGCCGAACCCAGCTCACCTTCCTTGCGATGCTCGCCGAGCACGCGGGCCTGACATTCAATGACGACATCCTTGAACGGATCGCGTCATTCAAGCCATGATCGACAGTTTCAGCGGTTCAGAAGCGTCATTGCAAGCACTGATAGAAGACATCATCGCCTAGTTCGTCGGCCTAACAATCACCCCCGTCTATCCAGCCTCGCCACCAACCAATCCCCCACCCATTGGATGCCGCAGACCAGGATGATCAGCACGATGACCACTGCGATCATCACCGACGTCTCAAAACGCTGGTAGCCGTAGCGGATGGCGAGGTCGCCGAGGCCGCCGGCGCCGATCGCGCCGGCCATGGCTGACGCACCGATCAGCGTCACCAGCGTCACCGTGAAGCCGGCGACGATGCCGGGCAGGGCTTCTGGCACCAGCACCTCGCGGATGATCGTCCAGCGGTTGCCGCCCATGGCGCGCGCCGCCTCGATCAGCCCGCGATCGACTTCGCGCAGCGACACTTCGGCGATGCGCGCATAGTAGGGCGTGGCGGCGATCGACAGCGGCACGATGGCTGCCCATGTGCCGATCGAGGTGCCGACGATCAGCCGCGTCACCGGGATCAGCGCCACCAGAAGGATGATGAAGGGCACCGAGCGGAAGCCGTTGATGATGGCGCCGAGCGCCCGGTTCACCCAAAGGCTTTCGGCAATGCCGCCGCGTTCGGTAGCAATCAGCGCCAGGCCGAGCGGCAGGCCGAAGACCAGCGAGATGAGGCCGGAGGCGGCCGTCATCAGCACCGTCTCCCAGATCGAACGCAGCAGAAGTTCAAACAGGATTGGCGACATGGCCAAGCACCTCCACCCGCGCCTGGCGGGCCTTCAGGAATGTGATGATGTCAGCAAGATGATTTGCATCGCTGCCGGGAACCGAAAGGAACAGCGTGCCGACCGGCTGCTGCTGGATATGGTCGATGCCGCCATGGACGAGGCGGAAGGCGCCTGGAACAGCCGTGGCAAGGTCGGACAGCAATGGCCTGCTTGCCGCTTCGCCGGCCACATCCACGCGCAGGATCGTCTCCGGGCCGGCCGCCGGCAGCAGCCGGGCCGCCAGTTCGGCTGGCAGCTGCGGCCGGATGGCGCCGAGCAGGCTTTTGGTGATGTCTGATTGTGGGTCGGCAAACACCGACCAGACCGGCCCTTGCTCGACGATGCGTCCGGCGTCGATCACCGCCACGCGGTCGGCGATGGAACGGATCACCTCCATCTCATGGGTGATCAAAAGGATGGTCAGGCCAAGCTGCCGGTTGATGTCCTTGAGCAGTGCGAGGATGGAGCGCGTCGTCTCCGGATCGAGCGCCGAGGTGGCTTCGTCCGACAGGAGCAGCGCCGGGCGCGCGGCAAGCGCCCTGGCGATGCCGACCCGTTGCTTCTGGCCGCCCGACAGCGACGCCGGATAGGCCTTGGCTTTCTCCGACAGGCCGACAAGATCGAGCAGTTCGGCGGCGCGCTTCAGCCTCTCGGCTTTCGGCCGGCCCTCGATCTTCAGCGGCAGCGCCACATTGTCCTCGACGGTCTTGGCCGACAGCAGGTTGAAATGCTGGAAGATCATGCCGATGCGCCGCCGCAGCGGCTGCAGGTCGCGCTCGCCGAGCCGGCTGATCTCGCGGCCCTCGATGAACACCTCGCCGGAGTCAGGCCGTTCCAGCCCGTTCAGGCAGCGGATCAGCGTCGATTTGCCGGCGCCGCTGCGGCCGATGATACCGAGGATCTCGCCCTTGCGCACGGTCAGCGAAATGCCGTCGAGCGCCGCCGTCACACCGAAATGGCGCTTCAGGTCGACAAGGCGCACGACATCCTGAGATGCGTCGGGCCGGGTCTGGGTCGGATCGGCGGTCTTCCCGGATGCCGTGATATGCTGGTTCATGAATATTCCTGTTCCCGAAAACGCAATCGCGGCCCGCGCCTGAGCGCGGACCGCTGTTGCTCTCGAACCGGGCTTCCGGCCGAGGACCGGATCAATAGGCGCTGAGGCCGGTGCCCTTGTAGACCTTGTCGAACTCGGCCTTCACCGCCTCGTTCTGATAGGAAGCCACCAGCGTCTTCACCCAGGCCTCGTTCTCGTTACCGGTCTTCACCGCGATGAAGTTGCGGTAGGGATTGTCGGCGATAGGCTCCTGCGCGATGCGGTTTTCCGGCGACAGGCCGCTTTTCAGCGCCCAGTCGGTGTTGACTACGGCCGCATCGAGATCCTCGACCGAGCGGCCGACGATACCGGCGTCAAGTTCCTTGATCACCACCTTCTTCGCGTTCTCGGCGATGTCGGCGGTGGTGGCCAGAATGCCGGTGCCATCCCTGAGCTTGATCACGCCCTCGTTCTGCAGCACGCGCAGCGCCCGGCCTTCATTGGATGGGTCGTTGGGCACGCCAATGACGGCGCCCTCGGGCAGGTCGGCAACCTTGCTGAACTTCTTAGAGTAGAGGCCGATCGGCCAGACGCCGGTATAGCCGACACGGACGATGTGGTAGCCTTGCGTCTTGATCTGGTTGTCGAGATAGGGCTGGTGCTGGAAGGCGTTGGCGTCGATCTCGCCGCGCTCCAGCGCCTCGTTGGGCTGGGTGTAGTCGTTGAATACCACCGTCTCGATGGCAAGGCCCTTTTCGGCGGCTTGCGCGACGACGACGCGCCAGACGTCCTCGTCCTCGCCGCTGATGATGCCGACCTTGATCGCCTTCTTGTCCTCGGCAAACGACGCATGCGGTGCAATCAGGCTGCCGATCGCGACGACCGAGGCGAACAGCAGAGCAAGGCCACTGCGCCGGTTGACGGTTGACCCAGGGGAAGATGGCAAAGTGTTCTTGAAGTCAGTCATGATTGATCTCTGCGGTTGTGAAGTCATGGCAGCGAGGCGGATTGCCTAGCCTTGGTCGCATCCTCAGAAATTCTATCAAGTTTATCAAAGAACGCGTTTCGCCATTCTCGCCAAAGCCGGGAATATCCTCTCAAAATTTTCAAGAGCGTGAGCAAAAGCCGCCGCTTGACCGGCCGCAGCGGATCGCGGCGCGATCTTGCGCGCGTCTGGAGGTCGTCAGATTCTCAGAGAGCTCAGCGTGCCGTCAAAGCGCGATCCAGGCCGTCTTCAGTTCCAAATATTTCTCCAGCGCGTGCAGCGACTTGTCGCGGCCGAAGCCGGACTGCTTGACGCCGCCGAGCGGCACGGTGATGTCGGCGCCGCCATAGGTGTTGACGTGGACGACGCCGGCATTGATGGCGCGCACCATGCGATGCGCGGTGGAGAGATTGGCGGTCCACACCGCGGAGGCAAGCCCGTAGACGGTCGAATTGGCAAGCCGAACCGCCTCCTCCTCGGTCTCGAAGCGCATGACGCCGAGCACCGGCCCGAACACCTCCTCACGCGCCAACTGCATGTCCTGCATGACATTCTCGAAGATCGTTGGCGCCATGTAGCTGCCACCGGTCTCGGTCAGCATCCGCTGGCCGCCGGTGACGAGACGGGCACCTTCTTCCGTGGCCCTGGCGACGAAACCGAGGTTCTTGTCCAGCTGTTCGGCGCTCGATACCGCGCCGACATCGCTGGTGAGATCAAGCGGATCGCCGACTTTGAGCCGCATGGTTGCCGAGAGCAGTTCGTCCATGAAGCGGTCGTAGACCGCTGACTGGACGAGAAGCCGCGAGCCGGCGACGCAGACCTGGCCGGAATTGCGGAAGATGCCATTGGCCGAGACGACCGCTGCCTGTTTCAGGTCCGGGGCGTCGGCAAAGACGATGTTCGGCGACTTGCCGCCGAGTTCGAGGAAGACGCGCTTCAGATTGGAGCGAGCGGAATATTCGAGCAGCCGCCGGCCGACCGGGCCGGAACCGGTGAAGGCGATGGCGTCGACATCCATATGCAGGCCGAGCGCCTCGCCGGTGACCGCGCCAAGCCCGGTGACGACGTTGAGCACACCGGCGGGCAAGCCGGCCTCGCTTGCCAGTTCGGCCAGCCGCAGCAGCGTCAGCGAGGCGATCTCCGGCGGCTTGACCACCACGCAATTGCCGGCGGCAAGTGCAGGCGCGATCTTCCAGGCACCGATCATCAGCGGGAAATTCCACGGCACGATGACGCCGACGACGCCGAGCGGCTCCTTGTGGATCAGTCCGAGCACATTCTCGGCCGTCGGCGCGATCTCGCCATAGACCTTGTCGATGGCCTCGGCATAGTAGCGGATGGTGCCTGCCGCCGACAGCGGTTCTGCCTTGTAGGCCATGCCGATCTCGGTGCCGTTGTCGCGCACACCGAGCACGGCGAGCTCATCGGCGTGTTTCTCGACCAGATCGGCGAATTTCGTCAGCACCTTCTTGCGAAAGGCGGGTGTGGCGCGCGACCACGAGCCCTTCTCGAACGCCTTGCGCGCCGACTTCACGGCGCGGTCGATATCGGCGGCGTTGCCGTCGGCGATGCTGGCGAAAGGTCGGCCGTCGATCGGCGACGTCACCGGCAGGCTTGCGCCGCTTGTTGCCTCGACCTGCACGCCATCGATGAACAGGCCCTGCGCGCCGATCTCCGTCTTGCGCAGCGTTTCGATGGCATTCTGACTGATCATTGGTGACGGACTCCAAGGGAAACATGCAATGTGGTTGGCGCGCGGAATTCCCAGCCGCGAAACACCGGTTCCCTGCTCGGCACAAGGCTGAGATCGGGGAAGCGTTGGAGCAACAGCCTCACCGCAAGGCACATCTGCTCGCGTGCGAAGAACCGGCCCGAACAGAAATGATGGCCGAAGCCGAAGGCGGCATGGTTGCCTTCGTTGCGGTTGATGTCGAAGCGGTCGGGATCGGCAAAGCGACTCTCGTCGCGGCTTGCCGAAGCGACGAGGGCGGCGACGGCAGCGCCGGCCGGGATCGTCACGCCGCCAAGCTCGACTGCCCGCGTCGTCTGCCGCGTCTGCGTGCCGATCGGCGCCACCCAGCGCAGGCCCTCGTCGACCGCCCTCGGCACGAAAGTCTCGGGATCGGCGAGCACCTGCCGCAATTGCTTGGGATGGGCCAGCAGGCCGGCGAGGATCGAGCCGGCGCCATGTCCGGGCTCCTGCATGCCGCCAAGCAGGATGACCTTGATGCTGGGCATCAGAAAGTCGATCGGCCGCGTCGTGCCCTCCGGCATGCCGTCATGCAGCATGTGCGACAGCGCCGAGTCATCTGGCTGGCGCGCAAGTCTTTCCAGCGTCGGCAGGATGGCGTCGCCGACCTCGGCACTGATTGCGTCGGCGATCTCCTGCCGTTTCGGATCGTTCTCGAAATTGATGGCGCCCTGGGCAAGGCCGTAGAACCAGCGGCGCAGCGTCGGCATATCGATGCCGGCAAGGCCGAGCGAGCGCGCCAGGCTGAGCGTCGACACCGGCTCGAAATAATCGGCCATCAGCTCGGCGGAGCCCTGGTTGGCGATCCGGTCCAGAAAAGGTTCGGCAATCGACCGCACGAGGTCGCCGGCATAGGCGGCGACGGTGCGCGGCCGGTATTTCGGGTCGACGCCTTGGCGCAGTTGCTTGTGCGTCTCGCCATCGGTGGTCAGGATGGTCGGCTTGCCGAAGGAGCGCTCAACTGGTGACGAGCCGACGACGGCGGAGAAGATCTCGGGCGACTTGGCGACGCTCTCGACATCCTTCCAGCGGGTGACGAACCAAAGATTGACCGCCGGCACGAAAGCGACCGGCGCACTGCGCCTAAGCTCTGCATAGATCGGGTAGGGATCGGCTTCCAATGCCTCGACGGTGATATTTTCGGCAAAGCTCAAATCCGCCACTCCCCTTGTGGTGTAAGGGGCGGCGTGGCATGCCGCCCCTTTGCTTTTCTCAATCTTTCAGCGGCTGGCCGAGGTTTTTGAACGCGACCGGATCGCGGCTCTTCAGCGCGCTGGCCAGCAGCAGGCCGACGATCGCGGCGATCAGCACCAGCCCCGGCAGGAACACGCCAAGGAAACCGCCGGCTCCCGACAGGCTGCCGAAATTGATGACGATCAAATAGATGATGATGACGAAGGCGATGAAGGTCAGCCCGGGCAGGATGGTGGTCTTCAGCGCATTCTCGTGGGCCGCCGGGTTGGCGCGGAAGAACATCACCACGGCAAGCGATGCCACCGCCATCATCACGATGACGCCGAGCGTCGCGACATTGGTCAGCCACGAAAACAGCGCCAGCACCGGATCGAGGCCGAGCACGGCGAACAGGCCGACAACGACCGCGGCGAGCACGCTCTGGATGACGGAAGCGACATGTGGGCTCTGGTGCACCGGATGCGTCACGCCGATCGTCTGCGGCAACAGCTTCTCGCGGCCCGAGACGTAGATGTAGCGCGCAACCGCATTGTGGAACGCCAGCACGCCGGCAAACAGGCTCGACACGAACAGGATGCTCATCGCCTGCGAAAGCATCGTGCCGGCGTAGCGGTCGGACAGGCCGAACAGGAAGGTCGTCGGATCCTGCAATCCCTGCAGCGTCGGCAGCAATTTGTCGACACCGGCGCCGACCGCCATCAGCCATGCCGTGAGCATGTAGAAGACGCCGATCAGCACGACCGAGAAATAGGTGGCGCGCGGAATGGTGACCTTTGGGTCGCGGGCTTCCTCGGCATAGATCGTCGTCGCCTCGAAACCGATGAAGGCGGCGAAGCAGAACAGGATGGCGATGGCCGGCGAGCCGCTGACGATCTGGCTCCAGCTGAATGGCGCCGCCGACAGGCCGCTATCGCCGCCGGTCTTGAGGATGGCGATATCGAGGATCAGCACCACAAGATATTCGCACAGCACCAGCACCGTCAGGATCTTGGCGGAGAGGTCGACCTGCCGATAGCCGAGCACGGCGACCAGCGCGATGGCGATGAAGCTCCACACCCACCAGGGCAGGTTGATGCCCCAGGCGGCGAACAGGCCGGCGGTTGCGGCGCCCAGCAGGCCCATGACGCCGATCTGCATGGCGTTGTAGGACAGGATGGCGATCAGCGCCGTGGCGCCGCCGGCCATGCTGCCGAGGCCGCGTGCGGCATAGGCATAGAAGGCGCCGGCATTGCCGACATGGCGTGACATGGCGACATAGCCGACCGCGAACAAAAGCAGCAGCACGGTCACGATGAGATAGGTGCCGGCAAAGCCGGCGCCATTGCCCATCAGCATGCCAAGCGGCGTGCCGCCGGCGACTGCCGTGAGTGGGGCGGCCGCAGAAATCACCATGAAGGTGATGGCGCCGACGCCAAGACTGTTCTTGCGCAGCCTGTTGGCCGGCGCCTGTTCCGAGACTGCTGTCATTGATCCCTCCTGTTTGCCAACCCTTGAGTTCGCCGGCCGAATGGCCTGTCCCATGCACTCTGGTGGTTGGTTCATTATTTGAACCGTTATTTTGAATATAGACTTGCAAACAATGCTGATGCCTGTCAAGTTAATTCACACGTTAAATGATTGTCCGAACCGGGAGGCAAATTTGAGTACGGTCGGAAAAGCGATCTTGCTTCTGGAGCTGTTCAACGTCGACGAGCCCGAGCTCGGCCTGTCCGATCTGGCGCGCCGCTCGGGCTTCGACAAGGCGACGACAAGGCGGCTGCTGGTAGCGCTGGCCGGCCGTGGTTTCGTCGAGCAGGATGCGGGTACGCGGCACTATCGCCTCGGCGCCGGGCTGTCGCGGCTGGCGCGCATCCGCGAGGCGCGCTTTCCCTTCCTGCAGACGGCCGTTCCGCTGGTGCGGGACCTGGCCGCATCGACGGCCGAGACCGTGCATTTGTCGGAATTCGGCGTCGATAGGCTGGTCACCGTCAACGTCGAGCATCCAGCATGGGCAAACCGGGTCAACATCGACATCGGTCAGTTGCTGCCTTTGCATTCGACCGCGTCGGGCATCGCCTATCTGGCCTTCGCCCGCGACGAGACCGTCAAGGCGTGCCTGACGGGTTCGCTCGATGCCTTCACGGCCCATACGCTGATCGAGCCGGCCGCCATCTCAAGATCCATGGGCGAGGCGCGCGAGCGCGGCTATTCGATCTGCGACCAGGGCTATGAGGAAGGTGTGATCAGCGTCGCGGCGGCAATCCGCGGGGCGGATGGCTTTGCGCTCGGCACCATCGCGGTGGCGGCGCCAAAGGCCAGAACCACGGCAGCCGCGATCGCGGAACGGGGACTTGCGGTGATGGAAGCGGCACGGGAAATTTCGATGCGCCTCAACGGCGAGAACCTGCAAACCCTGAGGAGGCAGGCCTGATGCCCTCGGAGACAGCACCCCGCATCTTGGTCATCGGCACGGGCGACACAAAGGCCGAAGAGCTGTTGTTCATGAAACAGTGCATCGAGCAGTCGGGCGGCAGCGCCGTGATGATGGATGTCAGTGTGCTCGGCGACCCGCCCTACAGCCCGGACCACGATAAGCACGCCGTGGCGCGGGCGGTGGATGTGACGATCGCCGAGATCGTTTCGAGCGGTGACGAGAACACCGCCATGACGCTGATGGCCGGCGGCGCCGTGCAACTGGTGCGCAAGCTCCATCAAAACGGCGAGATTGACGCCTTCATCGCCATCGGCGGTTCGATGGGAACCGATCTGGCGCTCGACGTGGCGCTTTGCCTGCCGCTCGGCGTGCCGAAATTCGTCGTCTCGACCATCGCCTATTCGCACCTCATCCCACCCGAGCGCGTCGCGCCCGACCTGATGATGATCCTCTGGGCGGGCGGGCTGTACGGCCTCAACTCGATCTGCAGGCTGGTCCTGTCACAGGCCTGTGGTGCGGTCGTCGGCGCGGCGAAAATCGTGCTGGCGTCGCGCGTGTCGGCGCGGGCAACAGGCCCGACCATCGGCATGACCTCGCTCGGCAGCAGCTGCCTGCGCTACATGAAGACGCTGAAGCCGGCGCTGGAACAGCGCGGCTATGACGTTGCCGTCTTCCACACCACCGGAATGGGCGGCCGCGCCTTCGAATCGATTGCCGGCCAAGACCATTTCTGCGCGGTGTTCGACTTCAGCCTGCAGGAAATCACCAACCATCTCGCGGGCTCCGTCGTCAGTTCCGGCACCGACCGGCTGGAGAATGCCGGCGCTCGCGGCGTTCCGCAGATCGCAGCACCCGGCGCGGTCGACATGGTCGACCTGCCGACCTGGCAGGATTTGCCGGCTAAATTCTCGACGCGACCGTTTCATGCCCACAACAGGCTGATCGCTTCGATCACCGTCGATGCCGACGATCGCCGCCAGGTCGCCAGGACCATCGCCGCCAAGCTCGGTGCCGCCAGAGGCCGCTCCGCCTTCATCCTGCCCTCCCAAGGCATCCAGGAATGGGACGTGGAGGGCGAGCCGCTCTATGAGCCGGAAGCCCTGGCCGCCTTCACTGACGAAATTCGCAAGGTCATTCCCGTCGGCGTCGAGTTCCACGAGATCGACGCTCACATCAACAGCGACGACTTCGTCGGCAAGGCGCTCGAGATCTTCGACCGCTGGGTCGAGGAAGGCATCGTCCCGCGTGGCAAGCCGGCCAAGGGAGTGGCGGCGTGAGTGCTGTTCCCGCCCAGGCGCTTGTCCTCGATTTCGGCGGCGTCGTCACCCGCACGCTGTTCGAGACCCACGCCTTGACCGAACAGGCGCTCGGCCTCGCGCCGGGGACGCTGCAATGGCGCGGGCCGTTCGATCCGGGCAGCGATCCGCTGTGGCGCGCCATGCAGGCCGACGAGATCAGCGAGCGTGACTATTGGCGCACACGCACAAGCGAGGTCGGCCGTCTGGTGGGCGAGGACTGGCAGGCGATGGAGACCTTCGTCCGGCGCGCGCGAGGGGCCGAGCCGGAAAAGGTGGTGCGGCCGGAGGCTGACAGCACCATTCGCACGGTGCATGCCGCCGGTTTTCGACTGGCCATCCTGTCCAATGAACTCGACCTGTTCTACGGCGCCGACTTCCGCCAGCGGCTGCCGTTGCTCGGCCTCTTCGATGTGATCATCGACGCCACTTACACCGGCATCCTCAAGCCCGACCCGCGTGCCTATGCCTTCGTCACCGAGGCGCTTGGCCTGCCGGCCAGCGCTTGCGTCTTCGTCGACGACCAGCGGCGCAATGTCGATGGCGGCTGTGCTGCCGGCATGCGCACGGTGCATTTCGACGTCGCCCGCCCGGCTCATTCCTATGCCGAGGCCCTCGGCCATTTCGACCTCGTCCCAGTTGCCTGAGATTTTTGCGGAGTCCATTATGCGCGACATCAATTTTCTCACCGAAACCAACGCCAAGCCGATCTGGCATCCGATGGCGCATCCGGCCGAGATGCGGGCCAACCCGCCAAAGGTGATCATGAAAGGCGAGGGTGTGATGGTCACCGACATCGCCGGCAACACCGTGCTCGACGCCGTCGGCGGCCTGTGGAACGTCAATCTCGGCTACAGCTGCGACCCGATCAAGAAAGCGATCGCCGACCAGCTTGGCGCGCTGCCCTATTATTCCGGCTTTCGCGGCACCTCGACCGGCCCGTCGATCGAGCTCGCCTACGAACTCTGCGAATGGTTCGAGCCAGAAGGCATGGTGCGGACGTTTTTCACTTCGGGCGGCTCGGATTCGGTCGAAACGGCACTTCGGCTGGCGCGGCAGTACTGGAAGATCCGCGGCCAGGCCGACCGGACCAAGTTCCTGGCGCTGAAGAAAGGCTACCACGGCACGCATTTCGGCGGCGCGTCGGTCAACGGCAATGCCAATTTCCGCCGCAACTACGAGCCGCTGCTGCCGGGCGTCTTCCACATTCCCGCGCCCTGGACCTTCCGCAACCCGTTCGACGAGACCGACCCAGTGCGGCTGGCAAAACTCTGCGCCAAGGCGCTGGAGGACGAAATCGCCTTCCAGGGCGGCGACACCATCGCCGCTTTCATCATGGAGCCGGTTCTCGGCGCCGGCGGCGTCATCGTTCCGCATGAGAGCTTCATGCCGCTGGTGCGCGAGATCTGCGACCGCCACGAGATCCTTTTGATCGCCGATGAAGTTGTCACCGGCTTCGGCCGCACCGGCGCCTGGTCGGGCTCGCGGCTGTCCGGCGTGAAGCCGGATTTCATGACCATCGCCAAGGCGATCACTTCGGGTTATTTCCCGCTCGGCGCCACTTTGATCGGCGCCAAGGTCGCCGATGTCTTCGAGGCCGACAAGACCAGCTTCGGCGCCATCGGCCATGGCTATACCTATTCCGGCCATCCTGTCGGCTGCGCCGCGGGTCTGGCGGCGCTTGCCGAGACCAAACGGCTGCGCCTGAACGAGAACGCGGCCGCGCGTGGTGTCGAACTCGCAGCCGTGCTGGAGGGGCTGAAGGCGAAGCATGCGATCGTCGGCGATGTCCGGTACAAGGGCCTGATGGCGGCGCTGGAGCTGGTCTCGGACCGCGCGACGAAAAAGCCCGCCGACAAGAAGACCATGGCATTGGTTTCGGAGGCGGCCTACGAGGCCGGCGTCATGCTGCGCGTCTCCGGTAACGCCATCATCCTGTCGCCGCCGCTTATCGTCAGCGCCGCGGATGTCGCGAGGATCGGCGAAGCATTGGATGCAGGCCTGTCGAAGGTCTGACGGTTTATTGGAGAGAACGGAGTTTCGAGACGCAATGACTCAACCGCAAGAAGCGCTGGTTAGCCGGCGTTCGCGCCTGCTCGGCGCAAAATCGCAATTGTTCTATGACGAGCCGGTGCACCTGGTGCGCGGCGAAGGCGTCTGGCTCTACGATGCCGACGGCCGCAAATATCTCGACGCGTACAACAATGTCGCCCATGTCGGCCACTGCCACCCCTATGTGGTCGAGGCCCTGTGCCGGCAGGCAAGCCTGCTCAACACCCACACGCGCTATCTTCACACCGCCATCCTCGACTATGTCGAGCGGCTGACCGCGACCTTCGATGCCAGCCTGTCGACCGCCATCCTGACCTGCACCGGCAGCGAGGCCAACGACATCGCGCTGCGCATGGCGCAGGCCGCCACCGGCCGCATGGGTATCATCGCCACCGACGCCACCTATCATGGCAACACCGCGGCGGTTTCGCAGCTCAGCACCCGCATGCCGCCGGTCGGCGGCCGCGCCCGCAATGTCAGGCTGGTGCCGGCGCCTGACAGCTATCGCCATCCGGATGCGATGGCCAACGGCAAAGCCTTTGGCGACGCGGTGCGCGAAGCCATCGCCGCGCTGGCAAAGGACGGTATCGGCCTGTCCGGCATCATCCTTTGTCCGCTGCTCGCCAATGAAGGCTTTCCGACGCTCCCATCCGGCTTTTTCGACGACGCGATGCGCGCGGTGCGTGACGCCGCCGGACTGGTCATCGCCGACGAGGTGCAGCCTGGTTTCGGCCGCACCGGCAGTCATTTCTGGGGCCACCAGCGCCCAGGCTTCGTTCCCGACATCGTCACCATGGGCAAGCCGATGGGCAACGGCCATCCAATCGCCGCCGTGGTCACATCAAGGGAGATATTGGCGACCTTCCGCAACGCCTTCCGTTATTTCAACACCTTCGGCGGCAATCCGGTTTCCTGCGCGGTGGCCAATGCCGTTCTCGACGTCATCGAGCAGGAAGATCTCGTTGCCAACGCGCGTGACGTCGGCGCCTATGCACTCAACCTGCTGCGCCCGCTCGCCGATCGCCATGAATGTATCGGCGAGGTCAGGGGCGCTGGCCTGTTCTTCGGCGCCGAACTGGTTCACGACCGCAAGACGCGCGAACCGGCGCCCGACATTGCCGAGCAGGTCGCCAACCGGATGCGCCAGCGCGGCGTGCTGATGGGCAAGACCGGCATCCACGGCAATGTGTTGAAGATCCGCCCGCCAATGCCGTTCTCCCGCGACAATGCCGACTTCCTGATCGGCGTCCTCGAAGAAGTGCTTGGCGAAGTCGGCGGAGTGAAGGCGTGAGCGCAGTCTCCGCGCAATCCGAACCCGAGACGGCAGCCGACGTCACGGCGCTGGCCAGGCGCGCGCTCGCCCATTGGGGCATTGATGAGGGTGAGCCGGAGCTGCTGAAATTCCGCGAGAACGCGGTCTTCCGGATCCGTCTGCCCGATGGCCAGCCGGCCGCCATGCGCATTCACCGGTTTGGCTATCACACGGACGCCGCCCTGCGCTCGGAACTGCAATGGATGGGTTTTCTGCAATCGGCCGGCATCGCCACGCCATCTGCGGTCGCCACGCCGGCTGGCGATCTGTTCGTGCTTGTCAGCGCGAACGCCTCAATGCAACCCCGGCAAGTCGATTGCCTGAGCTGGCTGGAAGGCCGCGCCGTCGGCGCGCGAGGCGTGCCGCTGGATTTTACGCCCGAGCAGGCAAGACAGATCTTTACCGAGATCGGGCGAACCATCGCCCACATGCACAATGTCACAGCAGCCTGGACGCCTCCGTCCGGCTTTGCCCGCCATGCCTGGGATTTCGACGGCTTCTTCGGCGCGAACCCGAATTGGGGGCGTTTCGAGACCTCGCCCTTCCTCGACGGTCCTCGCCGGGAGTTGGTTTTGCGGGCGCGCGAAAAGGCCGTGCGCGCGCTATTGACGTATGAACGCAGTGCCCGCAATTTCGGCATCATCCACGCCGACCTGGTGCGCGAGAATGTGCTCGTCCATGATGGTGCGATCCGCATCATCGACTTCGACGATTGCGGCCATGGCTGGCACATGTACGACCTTGCCGTCGCGCTTTACCAGAACCGCGATGAGGCGATCTATCCGCTGATCGAGGCCGCTTTGCTCAAGGGCTATCGGCAGGAGCGCGAACTGACGGCGCGCGACATCGCCGCGCTGCCGCTGTTCTCTGCCTTGCGGGCCTTCGCCTTCCTCGGCTGGGTGCAGAGCCGCGTCGAAGGCGAAATCACCAGGGAGGTCGGCCTGCGCATGTCGGCCATCGCAGCCGATGTGGTGATTGCCTATCTGCATGGCGAATAGGGCCGATTGATAAGAACTGGCGGAACCGTCAGCCCTTCGCGAAATGGATGCTGACCGTGCCCGAACTGCCGAAATCGGCGACGATCGTGTCGCCGGGTCGCGCCTCGACCGGACGCACGAACGACCCGGAGAGAACGACCTCGCCGGCAGCGATCGACATGCCGTAGCGGGCGAGCCTGTCGGCCAGCCAGGCAATGCCCATCGCCGGATGGTTGAGCACGCCGGCGCCAAGCCCGGTCTCCTCGACCTCGGCATTGCGCGAGACGATGGCGCCCATCCAGCGCATGTCGGCTTCATCAGGCCGCTGCGGCCGGCCGCCGATGACGATGCCGGCATTGGCGGCATTGTCCGAAATCGTGTCGAAGAAGGTGCGTACCTTCTTGGTCTCGGCATTGACGCGCTCGATGCGCGTATCGAGGATTTCCAGCGCCGGTGTGATGTAGTCGGTGGCGTTGAGCACGTCGGAGATCGTCACGCCGGGGCCTTTCAGAGGCGCCTTCATGATGAAGGCGATCTCGGCCTCGACACGCGGCTGGATGAAGCTGCCGGCGGGAATGGTCGCGCCATCGTCGAAGAACATGTCGTCGAACAGCACGCCCGAATCCGGCGTGTCGATGGCGAGCGCATATTGCATCGCCTTGGAGGTCAGGCCGATCTTCCAGCCCTTCGGCTTCAGCCCGGCATCGATCTTGCGCGTCACCAGCGCTGCCTGCACGCGATAGGCATCCTCCATCGTCGCCTCGGGAAAATCGAGGCTGAGCAGCCGGATCTGGCGGCGTGAACGCTCGGCCTCGAACAGCCGTGCCGCGGCGTCTTCCACTTGCTCCGGGGTCATGCTGCTTCCTCGTCGACGACGCCGTTTTGAAGCATGCCAATGCCATCGGCCTCCACCTCGATCACATCGTCCGGCTTCAGCCAGATCGGCGGCACGAAGCGGGCGCCGGCGCCCGTCGGCGTGCCGGTGACGATGATGTCGCCCGGCACCAGCGTGGTGAAGGTCGAGACATAGGCGATAATCTTGCGAAACGAGAAGATCATCCGGCTGGTGCGGTCCTGCTGGCGGATTTCGCCATTGACGCGGGCGGTCAGCGCGATGTCGGCGATCTGCGCCTCGTGGGTGAACGGCACCAGCCATGGGCCGATTGAACCGCTGCGGTCGAAATTCTTGCCTTGCGTGACGTTGAACTTGGCATGCCGCACCCAGTCGCGGATGGTGCCTTCATTGCACAGCGACAGTGCCGCAATATGGCTGAGCGCGTTGGCCTCGGCAATGCGCCGTCCCGCCTTACCGATGACGATGACGATTTCGCCCTCATAGTCGAGCTGCGGGGATTCCGGCGGCCGCACCAGCGGCGCGCCATGGCCGACGAAGGAGCGGGGAAAACGGACGAACAGCGACGGATTCGAGGGTGCTGCCTGGCCGTCCTTGTACTCCTCGTTGCGGTCCGGATAGTTGACGCCGACGCAGATGATCTTTTCCGGCGAAGGGATCGGAATTTCGTAGGCAATGGCGTCGAGCGGGAAATCGATCGGGAAGGCCTCGGCCTCTTCCGCCAGCCGCCGCAAGGCGCCGGCCTCGATCACTTCCCGCAGCGTCGGCCACTGGCCGTGGCGCGCCGACAGGTCGACGACACCCTTGCTGGTGACCGCGCCATAGCGCGCCTTGCCGCCGACGGTGAAGGTGGCGAGCCGTGCGTGCTTCATGCTGCGGCTCCGGCAATGGTGGTGGGCGAGGATGGCGCTCTACGGCGCCCCCCTCTGTCCTGCCGGACATCTCCCCCTCTTGGGGGGAGATCGGATGTCATCTCTGCCTTCGCCAATTTCCAACGCTGCAAGAGAGGCGCTGACCATGGGCCTAGCCAATCTCCCCCCTTGAGGGGGAGATGTCCGGCAGGACAGAGGGGGGCGCCACGGAACGCTGACATCTCCAAAATCCCACTCACGGCGCAATGATCGGCGAAGCCGCCAAATCCGGCTGGCGCGCCTCCGCCCCGGCAAACGCACTGCCCTCCTCGAACCAGCTTTTCGGCGCCGGTGCGCCCCACAGCGTCTGGCGCTGCGGGTCCTCGAGGTCCCACTTGATCGGCTCCAGGTCGGGATCGACCGTCTGGTAGTCCGAGCAGTAGATCTCGATGCGGTGGTTGTCCGGGTCGCGGACATAAAGGAAGAAGGCGTTGGAGATGCCGTGCCGGCCGGGGCCGCGTTCGATGTTCGGCAAATAGCCCGTGGTCGCCATCAGGTCGAGCAGGTCGATGATGTTGAGCGGCGTCGGCACCCAGAAGGCGACATGATGCAGGCGCGGGCCGATGCCGTTGGTGAACGCGATGTCGTGGACGCCGCCCTTGCGGTGCGTCCAAGCTGCCCAAAGCTTCCCGGTTGCGGCATCCTCGGTGTATTCGGTGACGCGAAAACCGAGCTCGTTGTAGAAGGCGACGGACTCGTCGACATTGGGCGAGAAGCAGTTGAAGTGGTCGATGCGCAGCGGCTTGACGCCCTTGTAGAGCGCATATTTCTGATGGATCGGCGGCAGCCTTTCCATCTGGGCATAGAACTCCAGCGGAATCCCGTGCGGGTCGCGCGTCCGAAAAGTGCGCGACTGGTAGGGCCGCTCGACCCATTCCACCGGCATGCCCTTGCCCTTGAAGAAATACTCGGCCTTGTCGAGGTCCTCGTCCGAAAAGACCTTGAAGCCGAGATCGCGCGCCTCGGCTGCGGCCGCCTTCTTCAGCACGATGCAATGGTGCCCGCGCTCCTCCAGCGCCCTGAGATAAATGGTGTCCGATGTCTCGTCGGTAACCTGCAGGCCGAGCGTGTCGACATAGAAGGCGCGGGATTTGGCGAGGTCGGTGACGGCCAACTCGACATGGCTGAGGCGCACGATGTTGAAGGCGGGGTAGAGATTGGGTTTGGGCAAGGGCATCCGATTTCCTCCGGTCAGCCGCCGAGTTTCTGGATCGCGTGCGCCGTCGTCGCGAAGGCGACGTTCTTCGTCTCCATGTAGAAGTCGAAGGAATGGTCGCCGCCGTCGCGGCCGATGCCGGAATTCTTGACGCCGCCGAAGGGGGTCGGCAAATGCCGCACGTTCTCGGAGTTAACCCAGATCATGCCGGCCTCCAGCGCATCGGTGAAACGGAAGGCGCGGGTGACGTCAGAGGTCCAGAGATAGCCGGTCAGGCCGTATTGCGTGTCGTTGGCCAGCGCCAGCGCTTCCGCCTCGTCGTTGAACGGAATGGCGCTCAGCACCGGCCCGAAAATCTCCTCCTGCGCGATGCGCATGCCGTTGGTCACGTTGGTGAACAGGGTCGGGCCGACATAACAGCCGTCTCCCGGTCCATCGACCTTGCCGCCGCCGACGGCCAGCGTCGCCCCCTCCGACCTGCCGATGTCGATATAGGACAGCACCTTCTTTTCATGCACCGGATGGATCAGCGGCCCGACCACCGTTTTCGGATCGAGCGGGTGGCCGACGACGATGCGCTTCGCCCTCTCCGCGACTTTGGCGGTGAAGCTTTCATAGATCGAGGCTTCGACCAGAAGCCGCGACGACGAGGTGCAGCGCTCGCCATTCAGCGAATAGATCATGAATACGGCGGCGTCGGCGGCGCGCTCGAGATCGGCGTCGGCAAAGACGATCACAGGGTTCTTGCCGCCAAGCTCGAAATGCACGCGCTTCAGCGTGCCGGCGCCTTGCTTCATGATCATCGAACCGGTGCGGCTTTCGCCGACAAAACCGATCGCCCTGATGTCGGGATGCTCGGTCAGCGCCTTGCCGGCGTCTTCACCAAGGCCGTTGACCAGGTTCCATACGCCTTTCGGCAGGCCGGCCTCCTCGGCGATCTCGACCAGCAGGCGGGCGGTCAGCGGCGAGAATTCAGCCGGCTTATGAACCACGGTGCATCCGGCCGCCAGCGCTGGCGCAATCTTCCACGTCGACAGCATGAACGGTGTGTTCCACGGCGTGATGATGCCGACCGGGCCGATCGGAACGCGCGTCGTCATATTGACCTGGCCTGTCGTACGCAGCGTCTCGCCGTCGCGCGCTTCGGGCGCGCGGTCGGCGAAGAAACGGAAATTCTCGGCACCGCGCAGCGCTGCCTTGGCCATGAACTTCAGCGCCTGGCCGGTATCCATGCATTCGACAAAAGCGATCTCCTCGGCGCGCGCTTCGATTGCGTCGGCGATTTTGTGCAGCAGCTTCTTGCGTGCCTCGCCAGGCATGGCCGCCCAGGCTGGGAACGCCGCCTTCGCCGCCTTGGCGGCGCGGTCGATGTCGGCGGCGCCGCCGCGCGCGACGCTTGCCAGCGGCTTGAGGTCGACCGGCGACAGCGTTTCGAACGTCGCGCCATCGAGGGCCGGCACCGCCTCGCCGCCGATCTGGTTCAAAACGCCATCGCGCTTGAAGCGGGCCAGATAGGCCTCGGCCTTTTTCAGATTGCCTTGCAGGTCGGACATGTCGGGTTCCGTCACTTGCCGCGCAGCCGCGGGTGGATTGCGTTTTTCTTCCAGCTGAGCACCGGGTCGATTTCCCGGATTTCGAGCGACAGGGCGAAATGCGGGGTCTCGAACAGGGTGGCAAGGTATTCGCTCACCGCCGCGAAGACAGCCTCGCCGGTCCGCTTCTTCTCGTCCGGGCTGCGGCCGGTGCCGATGCGAAACGACATGTCGAGAAAAGCGTTTTCCGGCAGGCTGTCGGCCATCGCGTAGGCCTCGGCGCGAAAGGCCCGCACCCGCACGGCGCCGGTCTCGAACAGCCCGGTGTCCAGCACTGTGCGCAACACCAGCGCGCACAATTCGTCCATATCGACCTTGGCATCGAGATTGGCCGAATACTCGATGGAGAAGTGAGGCACGGCGCTTCGTTTCCCTGGGTTATTGCTTTGTTGTAGTTAACGCGTTAATTACATGCGGCATCCGCGAAGTCAAGTCTTGCATCGGCCTTGGCGCAACGATACGGGATGGCAGGAACGGGCCCCGGCAGGCGGATTCGACCGAGGGAAGGCCTGTTTCGATCGCAAGCGTGGGAGGCTCTTTTTTGCTGCCTGAAAACACCCGTCGTTCCCTGCCGATGGCGCTGCTTCATGCCCGCGAAGCGGTGATGGCGCGGTTTCGGCCGATGCTTGCGGCGCATGACGTGACCGAACAGCAATGGCGCGTGCTGCGTGTGCTCAGCGAAGCCGGCCCGGTCGAGGCGACGGAACTTGCCGATCGCGCCTCGGTTTTGCCGCCCAGCCTGACGCGCATCATCAAGGCCCTCGAGGGACGCAAATTCATCACCCGCAACAAGGCCGAAGGCGACGGCCGCCGCGTCGTGCTGACCATTGCGCCTGCCGGCTCCGCCCTGATCGACGCCCTGTCGCCCGAGCGTCGCGTCATCTATGACGACATCGAACAGCGTTTTGGGCATGAGAAGCTGGAGCAGCTCCTCGACCTCTTGGAGAGCTTGATCGACGGCGAGAGCTGAGCGGTCGGTCCTGGCCGTTTCGCCCAGGCTCACCCGCCAAAGCTGCCCAACCGTGTCGGCTGCGTATAATTCCGGTCGACATAGAGCAGGGCCGAGCCGCCGCTGCCGTGCCGGACATCGATGACGCGGCCGATCATGACATTGTGCGTGCCGACGACATGCACGGTCTCGATCTCGCAATCGAAGTTGACGATCGCATCCGACAGCGCCGGCGTGCCGGAGGTCAGCGTCTGCCAGCGCGCCGAGGCGTAGCGCGCCTCCATGTCCCTGGTCGCGCCGGCGAACTTTCCCGCCAGATGCATGTGGTCATGCGTCAGCACGTTGACGCAGAAGCGCCGGTTGGACAGGAACATGGCGGCCTGCGTCGAGCGCCCGTTCATGCACACGAGCAGCGTCGGCGGCTCGTCCGAGACGCTGCACATGGCGGTGGCGGTGAAGCCGCCGCGTCCTGCCGGCCCGTCTGTGGTGACGATGTTGACCGGCGCGCAGACCCTCGCCATGGCGTCGCGGAAATCGGCTTTCGAAATCTGCGTGGCCATGTGATTTCACTCGGCCGTTGAGACAAGCGGATGGAACCAGGTATCGCCGGTCCAGCCATTCTCGTCATAATCGGCCATGCAGGTGTCGACCAGCTCTTCCATCGCCTTCAGCCGCCCGCCGCGCTCGGCGCCTTTCAGCACCTGCAGCCGTACCTCTTCCGGCGCACCGGCATAGTTGAGCTCATAGAGCGCGTGGCGGCCGCCGAACTCGGTGCCGGTCGCATCCCACAACAGCTTCATGATCTTGATGCGTTCGATGTGGCCCATATCGTTGGAGCCGCGCACATATTGCGACAGATATTTGTCGATCTCGGGGTTGTTGAAGTCGCGCACCGACGACGGCAGGTAGATCAGCCCCGAGGCGATCACCCGGCGCACGGTGTCGATGACGCGCGGATAGGCTTCCGACATGAAGGTGCGGTAGGCAAGCGCGGCTTCCAGGTTGGGCAGGACGGCGCCATTCGCCCATGGGATCGGGTTGTAGGCCATGGCGTTGGAAAAGCTCCAGAACATGTGCCTGAGCGCAATGACCTCGCCCAGTGCCGCCTGGTTGCCGCGGAAAGCATCGCCGCCGGTGACGCGCAGCGCCTTGGCCAGCAGGCCGGCGAGAAAGTCGAGCTTGACGGCGAAACGCGTGCAGCCCTGGAAGCAGTAGCCATGCATGAAGCCGGAGGCCGGATGGAAGGACAGGATTTTTTGCGCATCGCGCAGCACCAGCACGTCCTCCCAGGGGATGAAGACATTGTCGAGCACCAGGATCGCGTCGTTCTCGTCGAAGCGCGACGACAGCGGATAGTCGAAGGGTGCCGCCACCGTGTTGGCCGTCTGCTCGTAGGAGACGCGGCAGAACATCTTTATCCCCGGCGCATTCATCGGCACGATGAACATCACCGACAGCGACGGATCCTCGGTCACCGTCGCCGACCCTTGCGCCAGGAAATTGTAGTGCGTCAGCGCCGAGGACGTCGCCACCACCTTGGCGCCGGACACGTAGATGCCGGCGTCCGTCTCCCTGGTGATGTGGACGAAGACATCCTTCACCTGTTCGGCCGGCTTGTGGCGGTCGATCGGCGGGTTGACGATGGCGTGGTTCATGAACAACGCGGCTTCCTGCGCGCGTTTGTGCCAGGACAGGGCATTGTCCTTGAACGGCCCGTACCAGTCGGCATTGGCGCCGAGCGTGTTCATCAGCGCCGCCTTGTAGTCGGGCGTGCGGCCCATCCAGCCATAGGACATGCGCGACCACTCCGCGATCGCCGTCTGCTGGGCAACAAGCTCGGCGGAAGACTTGGCAACGCGGAAATATTTGTGGGTGTAGCCGCCCGAGCCGGTGTCGGTTGGTGACGTCAGCGCGTCCCGCCGCTTTGGATCATGCAGGGCGTCGTAGAGGCGCGCCAGCGACCGCGCCGAATTGCGCATCGCCGGATGCGTGGTGACGTCGGCAATGCGTTCGCCGTTGATATAGACCTCGCGGCGATCGCGCAGGCTCTCCAGATACTCGGCCCCGGTGAATGGGCGTGCCTTATCGGTGCGGAAGTCTTCTGATCGCATGATGGTCCTCCTCTTAAGCCGTAACCCTAGCGCCCTGGGCATCGATCGGTTATGGACGGAACGGCAAAACCGATTGGACTTTTTCCGGCGTCATGAGCCAGAGATCCATCCCCGACTTCTTCGTCTATGGCGAGCCGGTGCGGCCGCTCGATGTCGGTTTTCTGCATGTCGAGACGGTGCTTGCGCGCGGCAATATCCATCTTGGTGAGGTCGCCGCGCACAAGCACCCGCAGATGGGTCAGATCACCTTCTGGACCAGCGGCTCCGGTACCTACCGCATCGAAGACCGATCCTGGGACTTTTCGGCGCCTGCCGTGAGTTTCGTGCCGAGCACTATCGTGCACGGCTTCTCGATCGGCCCCGGCACCGACGCCATCGTCGTCTCGGTCGCCGACGGCGCGCTTGCGGCCATCGCGGCTCACAGCCTGCTGCCGCTGGACCGGCCGGTCTTTGCCGACGGCATGCCGCAGCACGCAGCGTGGGCCAGATTGGCGGCGGTGCTGGAGATGATCGCCGCCGAATACGCCGAGGCGCAAGCCGGCAAAGACAGGGTCCTGCAGGCGCTGATCGCCGTCGCGCTCTCCCACATCGCGCGCCTCAGTCCCGAGACAAAGGATGCCACGGCGTCTTCTGATGCCTCACTGGCGTTGGGGCTGCGCCGGCTCGCCGATGCGCATTTCCGCGACAACTGGCCTGTTGATCGCTACGTCGAGGCGCTGGCCACGACGCCGCATCTTCTCGACAAGGCCAGCCGCGCGGTGCTGGGCAGCGGCGTCAAACGCGTCGTCGGTGAGCGACGGCTGCTGGAGGCCAAGCGGCTGCTGTTGTTCACCGTACGCTCGGTCGAGGACATCGCCTACGAGATCGGCTTCGACGACCCGGCGTATTTTTCACGATTCTTTCGCGCGCGGGTCGGCGAAGCGCCCGCGTCCTGGCGGCGGAAACAGTTGCAGGGTCATTGATGGGTGACCATGGATGCGGACCTTGGCGCGCCGTTCCGGCGCGAGCCCGCTTCCGCCAGGGCGTTGGCTTCCCGACCGGCCATGATGCAGCCACAGCCACTTTTTCGTGAAGCTGAACGGGTTGATCCGCTCGCCTGTCTGCCTAGGTAGAAAGGAGCGGCGGGCGCCACGCAAAATCTGACAATCGGGCAAATCTGACAGTCGGCATGATATTTTCCTGCATTCGAAAGCTTGGCCTCGCTGCTCTCTGTGTCGCCATCCAGTCTTCCTGCGTCGTTCCCGACGACACGTCGCGTATCGCCAAGGTTGATCCAACGGCGGCGGCTGCCCGCAAGGAGATGGTCGGCCTCAGCGAAGCCGATGTTCGAATGTGCGCCGGGTTTCCGACCGCCACCGCCGACGCCGGCCAATCGGGCCAGATCTGGACCTACAAGCGCATCGTCCAGCGCGGCAATCTCAGCATTGTGGTTCCGACGTTGGCGGTCGGCGCGATCCCGGCGGTCGGCGGCTCCGTCAATGTCGCTCCCGGCGGCTATTGCGATACGCAAATTCGCATGGTCGATGGCCGCGTCGCCGAAGTTGCCTATGCCGGCGACAACAATTTGCCGAACAGGCGCGACGCGCTTTGTGTCAGCACGGTGGACGCCTGTGTGACCTATGCCCGCCAACTCGGCCAGAGGCCGGCGGCCAAATAGCCGGCGGCAGCGAAACGGCGATGGCAGGTCATGCAAATGTCATTGAGGGCTTGACTGACCCGCCGGACCGAATACGCTAGCGCAAAATACCGGCTCTGATTGCCGGGCGGCAAAAATGCCTCGTATGCCTCGCCCTTCCGGCGCAGGCTGCGAGGCATTGTCATTTCTGGGGTCCTGTTTGAAACGGCGCATCGAGATCGGCATCCTGTATTCCCGCTCGGGGAGCTATCAGCTCGTCTCCGATGCGTGCCGCATCGGCGCCATGCGCGCCATAGCCGACATCAACGCCGATCGCAGCTCAGGCATCGAACTGGTGCCGGTGGAGCGCGATCCGCAAAGCAATGCGGACCGCTACGCAACGCTTTGCGAAGATATCTTCAAGACCAGCAGCGCACGCCATGTCATCGGCTGCGTCACCTCCTGGAGCCGCAAGGAAACCATTCCGGTCTTGGAGAAAGCCGGCGGCATGCTCTGGTACGCCTGCCCCTATGAGGGCTTCGAAGCCAATGAGCATGTCGTCTACATGCACGCCTGCCCCAACCAGCATCTGGTGCCGCTGATGGCGCATGTCGTGCCGCGTTTCGGCGCCAACGGCTTCCTGCTCGGCTCGAACTACATCTGGGGCTGGGAGATGAATCGCGTCGCGCGCGACCTGATCGCGGATGCCGGCGGCAAGGTGCTGGGCGAACGCTATCTGCGCATCGGCGAGACCGACGTGTCGCGGCTGATCGCGGAGATCCGCGCCACGCGGCCGAACTTCATCCTCAACAATTTGATCGGCACCTCGTCCTACGCCTTCCTCGCGGCCTATCGCGACCTGGGTCACGAGGATGCCGCCTTCAGTCCCGGGACTTGCCCCGTCATCTCCTGCAACCTGACCGAAGGTGAGCTGCCGGCGATCGGTGAATCCGGCAAGGGACATCTGTCGGTCGGGCCGTATTTCGCGCCGCGCCCGGCTGCCTTCGCCTCATCCTTCGAGGCCTCCGCCTATGCCTCGGTGCAGGTGATGGCCGACGTGCTCTCCAGCAATCCCGACGCCGGTCCGGCGGAATTCTCCAAAGCCTTCGCCGAACGCCGCTTCTCCACCCGGCTCGGTCCGATCGCCATCGACGCCCACTCGCAGCACGCGACACTGCCGGTGATCATCGGGCGCATCGCGGACGGCTTCTTCGAGGTCGTCAGCCGCGAAGACGAAGTCGCGCCGGATCCGTATCTGTCGCGCTACGACCCGGCAAAAACATTCGGCCGCCCGCGCCTGAGGGTGGTGTCGTGACCAGAGCCCCACGCATCCCCAATCTCGGCGGCGCCAGGGCGTTTATCCTGCATCGCCCGCATCCGACGGTGCAGGCGATCACCAGGCAATTGTCGGCCATCGGGCTGATCACGCTGGATTGCTGGCCGGAACTGCCGCCCGAGGCGCTGGCCGCCGATTTCGTCTTCTTCGACGCCGATCTCGGCTTTGACGAGCAGTTTCCGTGGAAGCCGGGCGAAGCGCCGATGCCGCTGGTGGCGCTGATCGGTTCCGAGGCGCCGGGCCGCATCGAATGGGCGCTGTCGCATAAGGCCGATGCGCAGCTGCTGAAGCCGGTCGGCAATGCCGGCGTCTACAGCGCGCTGCTGATCGCGCGCCAGAGTTTCGAGGCGCGAAAACACCTGGCCAGCGAGATCGCCTCGCTTCGCCAGCGCGTTGCCGAGCGCCAGACCATCGTGCGCGCGGTGACGGCACTGGCGAAAGGCGCCGATGACGGCCGCGCCTATGCGCAGCTGCGCTCGCTGGCGATGAGCTGGCAGATCAGCGTCGAGGATGCCGCGCGGCGGATCGTGGCAATGACAAGCGAAGAAGCAACAGGGGAAGAAGGCGGCGATGACCAGTCCCATCGCGCCTGATCTCACCGCGCCAGGGCGCATGCCGGTCAAGCCGCGCGCCGGCGTCTGGCGCCGGCTGGTCAGGCGCCGTCTGGCTCTGCTCGGGCTGGTCATCGTCGCCATCGTCGTTGCCGGCGCCGTGCTGGCGCCATGGCTGACCGGCTATGATCCCAACGAGCAGATGTTCGACGGCCTGACCATCGAGGGCTCGCCCTTGCCGCCGGATGCAAAATTCTGGCTGGGCACCGACTTGCTCGGCCGCGACCTCCTGACCCGCATCCTCTACGGCGCCCGCACCTCGCTGATCATCGGCATCGTCGCCAATGGCGTGGCGCTGTTCATTGGCACGCTGGTCGGTGTTGTCGCCGGCTATTTCCGTGGCTGGATCGGCAGCGCGCTGATGCGTTTCACCGATTTGATGATGGCGTTTCCGGCACTGCTGCTCGCCATTTGCTTGGCCGCGGTGTTCGAGCCCAGCCTGTGGATCGTCGCCATGGTCATCGCTTTGGTCAACTGGGTGCAGACCGCCCGCGTCATCTACACCGAGACCTCATCGCTGGCGGAGCGTGAGTTCATCGATGCCGAACGCACCATCGGCGCGAGCGCGCCGCGCATCCTGTTTCGCCACATCCTGCCGCATCTCTTACCGACCATCATCGTCTGGGGCACGCTCGGCATCTCGACCACCGTGCTGCTCGAGGCGACGCTCTCTTTCCTCGGCATCGGCGTCCAGCCGCCCACGGCGTCCTGGGGCAACATCATCTTCGAGAACCAGACCTATTTCCAGGCCGCACCCTGGCTGGTGTTCTTTCCGGGTGCCGCGATCCTGGCGCTGGCGCTCGCCTTCAACCTGATCGGCGATGCGCTGCGCGACATCCTCGATCCGACGCAAAGAGGCCGGGCATGATCGCCTATCTCGGCCGCCGCCTCATCCAGTCGCTGCTGATCCTGCTCGGCGTCTCGCTGATCACCTTCGCTCTGCTCTATCTCCTGCCCGCCGATCCGGTGCGCCAGATCGCCGGCCGCAGTGCCACGCCGCAGACGGTCGAGAACATCCGCCAGCAGCTCGGCCTCGACCAGCCGTTCGTCGTCCAGTACTGGCGCTATCTCAAGAAGCTCGTCAGCGGCGATCTCGGCCGCTCCTACATCCAGCGCTCCGAAGTCACCGAGCTGATCGTCTCGCGGCTGCCGGCCAGCCTGTTGCTGATGGTCGGCGCCATCCTGTGCGAGCTGTTGCTCGGCCTGAGCATGGGCCTGATCGCCGCCGTCAAGCGCGGCACCGCCACTGACCAGACGCTGATGGTCGCCTCCTTCGTCGGCGTCTCGGCACCGCAATTCGTCGTCGGTCTGCTGCTGCTCTACGTCTTTGCCGTGCGGCTCAGCTGGTTCCCGATCGGCGGCTACGGCACCTGGCGTCATCTGGTGCTGCCGTCACTGACCATGGGAATCCTCGGCGCCGGCTGGTACGCGCGCATGATGCGCTCGTCGATGATCGACGTGCTGCGCCAGGATTACGTGCGCACCGCCCGCGCCAAAGGCCTGGCGCGGCGAGCTATCCTGTTCCGCCATGCGCTGCCCAACGCCATCCTGCCGGTGATCGCTATGATCGGCATCGACATAGGCATCTTCATGGGCGGCATCGTCGTCGTCGAAAGCGTGTTCGGCTGGCCCGGCATCGGCCAGCTCGCCTGGCAGGCCATCCAACGCGTCGACATCCCGATCATCATGGGTGTGACGCTGGTGTCGGCCTTCGCCATCGTGCTGGGCAATCTGCTGGCCGACATCATCGCGCCCTTCATCGACCCCCGCATCAAGCTCAGATGAAATGAAAACCAAACAGAGAAAGGGAACATAAAAATGAAAAAGTTTCTCGCATCCACGGTAGCGGCATCGGCGCTGGCGCTGATGCTCGGCATGACGAGCGTTCGCGCCGAGGACGCCGTCGATCCGAACGCCAAGCAGGGCGGCGCCATCACCATCACCTACAAGGACGACGTCGCCACGCTCGATCCGGCGATCGGCTATGACTGGCAGAACTGGTCGATGATCAAGAGCCTGTTCGACGGGTTGATGGACTACGAGCCGGGCACCACCAATCTGAAGCCCGACCTCGCCGAAAGATACGAGATTTCGCCCGACGGCAAGACCTTCACCTTCAAGCTGCGCCATGGCGTGAAATTCCACAATGGCCGCGAGATGACGGCCGACGACGTGAAATATTCGCTCGACCGCGTCACCAATCCGAAGACGCAGAGCCCCGGCGCCGGCTTCTTCGGCTCGATCAAGGGCTATGACGATGTCGCCGCCGGCAAGGCCGAGAGCCTCTCCGGCGTCACCGTCGTCGACACTTACACGATCAAGTTCGAATTGACCCGCCCCGACGCCACCTTCCTGCATGTGATGGCCATCAACTTCGCCCATGTCGTGCCGAAGGAAGAGGTCGAGAAATACGGCGCCGATTTCGGCAAGCATCCGGTCGGCACCGGCGCCTTCAAGCTCGCCGAGTGGACGCTCGGCCAGCGCATCGTCTTCGAGCGCAATGCGGACTACTGGCACAAGGGCCTGCCGCATCTGGACAAGATCACCTTCGAGATCGGCCAGGAGCCGATCGTGGCGCTGCTGCGCCTGCAGAAAGGCGAGATCGACGTCCCCGGCGACGGCATTCCGCCAGCAAAATTCCAGGAGGTGATGGCCGATCCCGAGCAGAAGGCACGCGTCGTCGAAGGCGGCCAGCTGCACACCGGCTATGTCACCATGAACACCACCATGGCGCCGTTCGACAATGTTAAGGTGCGCCAGGCAGTCAACATGGCGATCAACAAGGCGCGCGTCATCCAGATCATCAACGGCCGCGCCGTGCCGGCCAACCAGCCGCTGCCGCCGTCGATGCCGGGCTACGACAAGGAATACAAGGGCTATCCCTATGACGTCGCCAAGGCCAAGGCGCTGCTCGCAGAGGCTGGCCACCCCGACGGCTTCGAGACACAGCTGTTTGCCATGAACACCGATCCCAACCCGCGCATCGCCCAGGCGATCCAGCAGGATCTGGCGGCGATCGGCATCAAGGCCAGCATCCAGTCGCTGGCGCAGGCAAACGTGATTGCCGCCGGCGGCGACAAGGCCGGCGCACCGATGATCTGGTCCGGCGGCATGGCCTGGATCGCCGACTTCCCGGATCCGTCGAACTTCTACGGCCCGATCCTCGGCTGCGCCGGTGCGGTGCCCGGCGGCTGGAACTGGTCGTGGTATTGCAACAAGGATCTCGACGCCAAGGCGGCCGAGGCCGACTCGGTGGTCGACCCGGCTAAATCAGGCGAACGCGACAAGATGTGGAGCGCCATCTACGACAAGGTGATGGAAGACGCGCCCTGGGCGCCGGTCTTCAACGAGCAGCGCTTCACCATGAAATCGGCGCGCATGGGCGGCGCCGACAACCTCTATGTCGACCCGGTTCATATCCCGATCAACTACGACAATGTGTACGTAAAAGATGTGCAATAACTGCGACTACACCATCCACGGGCGCCAACATCATTTCGGCTGGGACAATTCGTTTGCCCCGGCCGAGCGGGTGGCGCCCGGCTCGACGATCGAGTTCCAGTGCCTCGATTCCTCCGGCGGCCAGTTGCAGGCCGGCAGCACGGTCGCCGACGTCGCCAAGCTCGACTTCGCCACCGTCAATCCGGTGACCGGGCCGATCTTCATCGAGGGCGCCGAGCCGGGTGACGCGCTGAAGGTGACGATCGAGATGTTCAAGCCGTCCGGCTTCGGCTGGACGGCCAACATTCCGGGCTTTGGGCTGCTCGCCGACGACTTCAAGGAGCCGGCGCTGAACATCTGGAAATACGACGCTGCCTCGCTCGAGCCGGCGCTGTTCGGCAAGAATGCGCGTGTGCCGTTGAAACCCTTCGCCGGCACCATAGGCAACGCGCTGGCGGAAAAGGGCCACCACTCGGTGGTGCCGCCAAGGCGCGTCGGCGGCAATCTCGACATCCGCGATCTCGCCGCCGGCACCACGCTCTATCTGCCGGTGGAAGTGGCGGGCGCGCTGTTTTCGGTTGGCGACACCCATGCCGCGCAAGGTGACGGCGAGGTCTGCGGCACGGCGATCGAAAGTCCGATGGACGTCGTGCTCAAGCTCGACCTGGTCAAGGATGCCAGGCTGAAGACGCCGCGCTTCACCACGCCAGGCCCGGTGACGCGCCATCTCGACGCCAAGGGCTATGAGGTGACGACCGGCATCGGTCCGGACCTGATGACCGGCGCCAGGGAAGCGGTTGCGCAGATGGTCGACCTGCTCGCCGGTCGTTATCACATCGACCCAGTCGAGGCCTATATGCTGGCCTCGGTCTGCGGCGATCTCCGCATCAGCGAGATCGTCGACATGCCGAACTGGGTGGTGTCGTTCTACTTTCCGCGCTGCGTGTTTGAATGAGGAGGGGGGTGTGCCGGAGTAAATCCCTCTCCGGGTCACGCGCGCAATGATCGCCGCCAGCGAACCCATACTCGGCATCGCCAACCTCTCCGTCAGCGTGCGCGGCGAGGAGGGCGAGCGCGAGGTCGTCTCCGACCTGTCGCTTACGTTGTCTCGTGGCGAGACGCTGTGCATTGCCGGTGAATCCGGCTCCGGCAAATCGATGACCGCTCTGGCCATCATGCAGCTTCTGCCGCAGCCTGCCGCCAGGATTTCATCCGGCAAGGTCCATCTCGGCGACACAGATCTGACGATTCTGGACGAGCGCCGGATGCGGCGCATTCGCGGCAACCGCATCGCCATGATCTTCCAGGAGCCGATGACCTCACTCAACCCGGTGCTGTCGATCGGCCGGCAGCTCACCGAATCCATCGAGGCGCATACCTCCCTGTCGCAGAGCGAGGCTCGCCAGCGTGCCATCGAGGCGCTGAAGGCGGTGCGCATTTCGGAAGCCGAAAGCCGGCTAAAGCAGTTTCCGCACGAACTGTCCGGCGGCATGCGCCAGCGGGTGATGATCGCCATGGCGCTGGCGCTCGAGCCGGACGTGCTGATCGCCGACGAGCCGACGACGGCGCTCGACGTCACCGTGCAAGGCGAGGTGCTGGAACTTTTGCGCGATCTGCAGCGCCAGCATGGCACCAGCGTCATCCTCATCACGCATGACATGGGCGTCGTCGCCGAAATGGCCGACCGCGTCATCATCATGCGGCATGGCCGCATGGTCGAAGAGGGAAAAACCGCTGACATTTTCGCCAGGCCGCAAGCCGGCTACACGCGCGAGCTGCTGGCCGCCGTGCCGCGCATCGGCAGCGGTATCGGTCGCCAGGAATCCAGGAGTGCCGAGACGGCAACGCCGGCCAATGTCGCTGACGTCAAGGACCTGCATGTCCGTTTCGACCTGCATGGCGGCTTCTTCGGCCGGGTCACTCGTCGCGTCCACGCCGTCGAAGGCGTCAGCTTCTCGATCGCGCCCAACGAGACGCTGGCGCTGGTCGGCGAATCCGGTTGTGGCAAGTCGACCACCGCCAAGGCGCTGGCCGGACTGGTGCCCTACAGCGGCGACATCGCCATTGGCGGCCGCAATCTGTCCGGCCTCGGCCGCGACGAGCGCAAGGCGGTGCGCCGCGACGTGCAGATGATTTTCCAGGACCCCTATGCCTCGTTGGACCCACGCATGCGTGTCGGCGACCTCGTCGCCGAGCCGCTGCTGATCCACGGTATCGCCTCGAAGGAAGAGCGCAGCGAGCGTGTCGCAGCGCTGTTCGAGCGCGTCGGCCTGTCGGCCGACCAGATGGAACTCTATCCGCATGAATTCTCCGGCGGCCAGCGCCAGCGCGTCTGCATTGCCCGCGCGCTTGCACTGCGGCCGAAGCTGATCATCGCCGACGAAAGCGTCTCGGCGCTCGACGTCTCGGTGCAGGCGCGCGTACTCGATCTGTTGAAGGAGTTGCAGCGCGAATTCGGCGTCGCCTATCTCTTCATCTCGCATGACATGGCGGTGGTCGAGAACATCTCCGACCGCGTCGCCGTCATGTATCTCGGCCAGATCGTCGAGATGGGCACCCGCGACCAGGTCTTTTCCAACCCGCGCCATCCCTACACCAGGCGCCTGATCGAAGCCGTGCCCGTGCCCGATCCCGCGCAGCGCAGAAGCCGCTTCGCGCGCCTCGACCAGGAAATCCCGAGCGCCACCCGCAGGATCGGCGAGGCGCCGCTGAAACTGGCGCTGAGGGATGTCGGCAACGGCCACCTCGTCGCCGCCGAGGGCTGAGCCGGCACTGCCGCCGGGCGGTTCACATGTTTGTGTCTCTATCTCTCGCCCAAGGCTCGCGTTCCGCCGCCAAACCGTATCGCTTCGAACACTAAATCCCTAACGGCCTCTTGCCCTCTGTCCCTATCTTCCTCATGTTCAATACCATTGCGATGATCGATCGTAGGAGGGTCGGTCGGATTCATCGCTATGGGAGGAAGTCAACCATGAAGGTAAGCCTTTTCGTTTCCGCGGCACTTCTCGCCGCATCCGCGATCCCCGCTTCGGCCGCCGAAATTTCCGACGGCAAGGTCAAGATCGGCATCCTCAACGACCAGTCGGGCGTCTACGCCGACTTCGGCGGCAAGTGGTCGGTCGAGGCGGCCAAGATGGCCGTTGAGGATTTCGGCGGCAAGGTGCAGGGAGCGCCGATAGAAATCATCAGCGCCGACCACCAGAACAAGCCGGATATCGCCTCCAACATCGCCCGGCAGTGGTACGACACCGAGCAAGTCGATGCCATCATGGAACTGACGACCTCTTCGGTAGCGCTCGCCGTCCAGGGGATTTCCAAGGAAAAGAAGAAGATCGACATCGTCACCGGCGCGGCGACCACGGAGCTGACCGGCAAACAGTGCTCGCCCTACGGCTTCCACTGGGCCTATGACACTCACTCGCAGGCGGTGGGTACCGGCGGCTCTCTCGTGCAGCAGGGCGGCGACAGCTGGTTCTTCGTCACCGTCGACTATGCATTCGGCTACTCGCTGAAGGATCAGACCACCAAGTTCGTCGAAAGCCATGGCGGCAAGGTGCTGGGCGAGGTGCGTTATCCCTTGGGGTCGACCGATTATTCGTCCTTCCTGCTGCAGGCGCAATCGTCGGGCGCCAAGGTCATCGGCCTGGCCAATGCCGGCCTCGATACCTCCAACTCCATCAAGCAGGCGGCCGAATTCGGTATCGTGCAGGGCGGCCAGCGTCTTGCCGCACTCCTGTTCACGCTGGCCGAGGTGCATGGGCTTGGCCTTCAAGCGGCGCAGGGCGTCGTGTTGACCGAAGGCTATTACTGGGATCGCGACGACAAGAGCCGCGAATTCGGGCAGCGCTTTTTCAAGCGCACCAACCGCATGCCGAACATGATCCAGGCCGCGACCTATTCGGCGGTGACGCAGTATTTGAAGGCGATCGACAAGGCCGGCACGGACGAGACCGAAGCCGTCGCCAAGCAGCTGCATTCGATGCCTGTGGACGACGCGGTGATAACCAACGGCAAGGTGCAGGCGGACGGCAACATGGTCCACGACATGTACCTCTACCAGGTCAAGTCGCCAGCCGAGAGCACCAAGGATTGGGACTACTACAAATATCTCGCCACCATTCCAGGCAACGAGGCCTTCCTCAGCGAGAAGGAAAGCGGCTGTCCGACGGCCGGCCAGTGATCGGCGCGGCCGATGGCGCCGACTGACCTGGACGCGAACGAGCCGCGGGTTGTGCTTTCCGCCCGCGGGTTGCGACGCGACTTTGCCGGCTTCATCGCCGTCAAAAACGTCGATCTCGATGTCCGCCATGGCAACATCCATGCCCTGATCGGACCCAACGGCGCCGGCAAGACGACCGTCTTCAACCTGCTCACCAAGTTCCTGGCGCCGACCAGCGGCAGGATCGAGCTGCTTGGCCACGACATCACCCGCACCTCGCCGGCCAGGGTTGCGCGGATGGGGCTGGTGCGCTCGTTCCAGATATCGGCGATTTTTCCGCACCTCAGCGTGCTCGACAATGTCCGCGTCGCGCTGCAGCGGCCGGGTGGTCTTGCCGTTCAATTCTGGCGCTCGCTCGCGGCGCTCGACCGGCTGACCCCGCGCGCCGAGGAATTGCTGCGCTCGGTTGGTCTCGACGACGCCAGGAACAGGCTCGCCGGCGATCTTTCCTATGGCAGGAAACGCGTGCTGGAGATCGCCACGACGCTCGCGCTCGATCCGAAAGTGCTGCTGCTGGACGAGCCGATGGCCGGCATGGGGCACGAGGACGTGGCCACGGTTTCCAGCCTCATCCGTTCGGTTGCCAGGGATCGCGCCGTGCTGATGGTCGAGCACAATCTGACCGTGGTGGCCGACCTTTGCGACTGGATAACGGTCATGCAGCGCGGCGAGGTGCTGGCCGCTGGCGACTACGCCACCGTTAGCCGCGACGAGCGCGTCAAGATCGCCTATATGGGCACCGCCGATGACTAGTGCCGCACCTCTGCTTGCCGTCACCGGCCTCAACGCCTGGTATGGCGAGGGCCATGCGCTGCACGGTGTCGATCTGGAAGTGTTTGCCGGCGAGACGGTCACGCTGCTCGGCCGCAACGGCGTCGGCAAGACGACGACGCTGCGCGCCATCATGGGGTTGATCCGCAAGCGGACCGGCCGGATCGCCTTCGACGGCAAGGACCTGATGCGGCTGCCGCTGCACCGCACCGCCCATCAAGGCATCGGCTTCGTGCCGGAGGAGCGCGGCATCTTCGCAACGCTGACCGTGGACGAGAATCTGGTTCTGCCGCCGGTCGTCGCGCAGGGCGGCATGAGCGTCGAGGAGATATTCGATCTGTTCCCCAATCTGAAGGAGCGGCGCAACAGTCCCGGCACCAGGCTGTCGGGCGGCGAACAGCAGATGCTGGCGATCGCGCGCATGCTGCGAACCGGCGTGAAGATGCTGCTTCTCGACGAGCCGACGGAGGGGCTCGCTCCCGTCATCGTGCAGCGCATCGGCGCGTTGCTGGCGACGTTGAAAAAGCGCGGCATGACGATCCTGCTGGTCGAGCAGAACTTCCGCTTCGCCAGTCGCGTCGCCGACCGTTTCTACCTGATGGAGCACGGCAAGGTGGTGGCGGGTTTTCCGGTCGGCGAACTGCCGGACCGCATGGCGCAGCTCCACGAAGTCCTGGGTGTATGATGGCGCCATGACGATGATCTTCGGAATCCCGGTTCAGGCCTTTCTCGGCCAGCTGCTGGTCGGCCTGATCAACGGCTCGTTCTACGCCATGCTGAGCCTGGGCCTGGCTGTCATATTCGGCTTGCTGCGCGTCATCAATTTCGCCCATGGCGCCCAGTATATGTTCGGCGCCTTCGTCGGCTACCTGCTTCTCACCCATCTCGGCATCGGCTATTGGCCCGCTTTGATCCTTGTGCCGCTGATCGTTGGCGTCTTCGGCGTCGTGGTCGAGCGCCTGGCGCTGTCGAGGCTGTACGATCTCGATCCGCTCTACGGGCTGCTCTTCACCTTCGGCCTCGCGCTCGTGCTCGAAGGCATCTTCCGCTATTATTACGGCGTCTCGGGAAACCCCTATGCCGTGCCGCCGCTGCTTGCCGGCGGCACCAATCTCGGCTTCATGTTCCTGCCCAACTATCGCGGCTGGGTCGTGGTCGCCTCGCTGATCGTCTGCTTCGGCACCTGGGCGCTGATCGAGAAGACCAGGCTTGGATCCTATCTGCGCGCGGCAACCGAGAATCCCCGTCTCGTCCAGGCTTTCGGCGTCAACGTGCCGTTGCTGCTGACCCTCACCTACGGCCTTGGCTCCGCGCTGGCCGGGCTTGCCGGCATTCTGGCAGCACCGATCTACCAGGTGAGCCCGCTTATGGGATCGGACCTCATCATCGTCGTCTTCGCGGTGGTGGTGGTCGGCGGCATGGGATCGATCCTCGGTGCGATCATCACCGGCTACATGCTTGGCCTCGCCGAGGGCCTGACCAAGGTCTTCTACCCCGAGGCCTCCAATCTCGTGGTCTTCGTCATCATGGCCATCGTGCTTCTGGTCCGGCCGGCTGGCCTGTTCGGAAGGGACGCTTGACATGTCGGAAGGGACATCTGACATGACCGAACTGACGCTTGGCGAGGCATCGGCCAAAACCTCGGCACGGCTGGAATGGATGCTGGTCGGGCTCGGCATCCTGGCGCTGCTGGTAGCGCCTTTCCTGATCTATCCGATCTTCCTGATGAAGATGCTGTGTTTCGCGCTGTTTGCCTGCGCGTTCAATCTTCTGCTCGGCTATACCGGGCTCTTATCGTTCGGCCACGCCACCTTCTTCGGCGGCGCCGCCTACTTCACCGCGCATGCCGTCAAGGTCTGGGGCTGGCCGCCGGAAGCCGGCATTCTGCTCGGCATGGCGGGTGCGGCCTTGCTCGGCCTTGTCATGGGCTTTTTCGCCATTCGCCGGCAAGGCATCTATTTCGCCATGATCACGCTGGCGCTGTCGCAGATGTTCTTCTTCTTCTGCGTGCAGTCGCCCTTCACGCAAGGCGAGGACGGCATTCAGGGCGTGCCGCGCGGCATGCTGCTTGGCGTCCTCGACCTGAACGTCTCGCTGAACATGTATTACTTCGTGCTGGCGGTGTTCCTGATCGGCGTCTTCGCCATCTGGCGCATCGTCAACTCGCCGTTCGGCATGATCCTGCGCTCGATCCGCGAGAACGAGAACCGCGCCATTTCGCTGGGCTATTCCGTCGCCAACTACAAGCTGGGCGCCTTCGTCATGTCGGCGGCCCTGGCCGGGCTGGCCGGCTCGCTCAAGGCGATCGTTTTCCAGTTCGCCACGCTCACCGACGTCACCTGGCAGATGTCGGGCGAGGTGATCCTGATGACGCTTCTCGGCGGCATCGGCACCATGGTCGGGCCGATCATCGGCGCCAGCCTTGTCATCGGCCTGGAAAACACGCTTGCCACTTCCGGCTTTCCGGTGACCATCGCCACCGGCCTCATCTTCATGGTGTGCGTGCTGATCTTCCGGCGCGGCATCGTCGGCGAATTTTACGCGCGGATTTTCAAGCGGGCGGGCAAGGACTGAGCACCGGAACCTGGGGGCCGCACGCCAATGTTGGACAACTACGCGGTGGACGGGTTTGGCGTGATCCACCAGGTCGACTCCAAACCGATCAAGTATGACAAGCAGTACATTTCCTATTACGAGGACCTGAGTGACCGGACCATCAAGCTCGGATATCAGCGACTCGGCTGGGTGCTGGGGATCACTGGCGAGATTCCCCGGTCCGTGCTGGAGATTGGATATGGCACCGGCACATTCATCGAAGCCGCGAAAATAACCGGGGTCGCCGACTGCGCCGGCTGCGACATAACCAGGTTTCCGCTGCCCAAGGGCGTCCGCTTCGTCGATTGGGATGAGGCGCTCTCCAACTCGTGGGATCTCGTCGCCATGTTCGATGTGCTTGAGCATATCCCGGATCTGGGTTTCCTCGCCCGGCTTAAGGCCCGCTACCTGGCCGTCGCCGTCCCTTATTGCCGCTGGCGCGAGCTCGGCGCCGACGGCGACGCCTGGTTCCGGACGTGGCGTATGCGTCTTCCCGACGAGCACCTCCACCACTTCGATCGTGACTCGCTGGTGGCACTCCTCGCACACAGCGGCTTCGAATGCATGACGCTGAACTGCTTCGAGGACGGGATCAGACTGCGCCCTGGCGAAGTGGGTCCGAATATCCTGTCCGGATTCTTTAGAAAGCTATAGACCTCGATCAAATCGATGCGGCTGCTTGGGACCTGGGGCAATCGCGACAATCGCCCGATCGGTACGGGAGCACTGCTGTGGGCAAATCGTGATGCGCGCATTCTTTCGATTGGTTGCCGTTGTGATCGTGGTGTCCGGCGTGACCGGCTGCACCAGTGTTTCCTACTACGCGCAATCCGTGCAGGGTCATCTGCGGATCATGACGGCGCGCCAGGATGTCGGAAAACTGATCGAGGACCCTTCGACGCCGAAGGCATTGCGCGCTCGAATGGCATCGGCGAGCGCCATACGACAATTCGCAACGGATGAACTGGCGCTGCCCGACAACAACAGCTACCGCAGCTACGTCGATATCGGTCGGGACTCGGTGACATGGGCCGTCTTCGCCGCGCCGGCATTCTCGCTGACGCCGCGAACATGGTGTTTTCCCGTTTTCGGCTGCGTGCCCTACCGGGGATATTTCTCCAGGAAGTCCGCAATTGAAACCGCTGCCGAACTTCAAGGACAGGGCATGGATGTCTATGTGACGGGCATCACCGCATATTCCACGCTTGGCTGGTCGAGTGACCCGCTGCTGAGCACGATGTTCAGCGAGGATAAAACCTATCTTGCAGGGCTGGTGTTCCATGAACTGGCCCACCAGCGCGTCTACGTGCACGACGATTCCGCATTCAACGAGTCGTTCGCTGTCGCCGTCGAAACGACCGGCGTGAAAAAATGGCTGCGCGCGGCTGGCGATACCGCAGCATTGCGCCGTTACGAAGCCGCCCGGAGACGCAAAGCTGAATTTCTTGCGCTGGTGTCGCGGACCCGGGACGAGTTGGCGCAAGTCTATTCCAACGCCGGCACCTCGGAGCAAAAACTGGCCGCGAAGACGGCGGCGATCGAACGGCTGCGGATGCGCTACCGACACATGCGCGACAGGCGCTGGGGCCGATACCGGGGATACGATGCCTGGTTCGCTTCCCCGATCAACAATGCAAAGCTCGCCGCGACTTCCGTCTATAGCGATCGGGTGACCGCGTTTCTCCGCCTGTTCGATCTGTGCTCGGGCGACTATGTCAGGTTCTATGCGTCGGTCCGACGGATTGGCGCACTGGACCAAGCTCACCGTGCCGAAGCCCTTGCGGCGGCGGATAGCTGTTATTGAGCCGGCCAAATGGGAGGGCTCGGAGCGTCGGAGAACATGCGTCCGAAACCAACCAATCACACGGTTGAGATCGCGCGCGGTTCTACTGGTCCGAAAACTTCACGCTCACGCCGCGTTGCCGAAAATAAGCCTGCATCAACTTGCGGCCCGAGCGGTTGTTCTGCGCCAGCTTGGTCGGATCGAACACCGCCTGTTTTATCCCTTCTCGTGCCAGTGCCGCCTTTAGCGCCGCGATATGTGTGTCGATGTCGGCATTGTCCGCCCGGAGCGAGGCATAGATGCTCTCGGTCGCCTCGGCCACGGTCAGTTCGCTCATTGGTGTCGTCCTTTGGTTGGTTGGGCGGCGCTTAGCACAGATTCGCGGTCCGCCGATACCGAGACCGTCAGTACAAAGCGCCCATCGTGAAATCGAACCGTCCTTATGGGGCTTCGTAGAGTTCCAGCGGCAATCCATCCGGGTCCCTGAAAAAGGTAAACCGTTGGTCTGTGTATGGATCGATCCGGATTGGCTCGACGGCAACGCCTGCGGCTTCCAGCCGGATAATCACGGGATCAAGATGAGCCACCGCGAATGCCAGATGTCTCAGGCCTGTAGCCTCTGGGTGGGACGGCCGCATCGCCGGTGCAGGGAAGGAGAACAATTCCAGTTGGGCCGACCCGATCCGCAGATCCGCCTTCCATGACTGCCGCTCCTCCCGATAAACCTCCCGGATCAGATCGAGGCCGAGGAGTTCGACGTAGAACCGTCGCGACCGGTCGTAGTCGGTGCAGATGAGCGCGACGTGGTGAATGGCGTTCAGCATGCTGCTAACCCTGGTCAAGCTGGGAGATGAGGCCAAGGCGCTTCAAGGCCTGGATCGTCGCGCCCTCGCCACGGTGCTGATCAACCCCGAGCCCATTATCCATAACACCCGCGTTCCACCGCCAGCCGCCGCACCAGCGCCAGCACGGCATCGATGGTCGGGGTCGGCTTGTCCGTTAGCCTGCCAAGTTCCTGTACCGCGCTCACCAGCGCGTCGATCTCCATCGGCCGGCCACGCTCCAGGTCCTGCAGCATCGAGGTCTTGTGCTCGCCGACATCGCCGGCGCCCTTGATGCGCCGGTCGACCGCGATGGGAAAACGCACGCCGAGGCTTTCGCCGATCGCCTGCGCCTCCAGCATCATGGTGCGGGCGAGCGTGCGGGTGCCCTCGTCGGCAACGATCGCGGCAAGCGTGCTGCCGGTCAGCGCCGAGATCGGGTTGAAGGAGAGATTGCCCCACAGTTTTACCCAGATCTCGCTGCGGATGTCTTCGCGCACCGGCGCCTGCAAGCCGCCCTTGACCATCTCCTCGGCCAGAAGCGTGACCCGTTCGCTGCGCTCGCCCGAGGGTTCGCCGAGCGAGAAGCGTTTGCCCTCGACATGGCGGATGAGCCCCGGCGCATCTACCTCGACCGCGGGATAGACGACCGAGCCGATGACGCGGTCCGGTCCAATCCGCTGCCAGATCGCGCCGCCGGGATCGACCGCGTTCAGCCTGGTGCCTTCGAGTGGCCCGCCGACGCCGTGGAAATACCACCACGGCACGCCGTTCTGCATGGTGACGACTGATGTGTGGTCCCCAAGCAGCGGTGCGATCTGGTCGAGCGCCGGGGTGAGGGAATGGGCCTTCAGCGCCAGCACGACATAATCCTGCACGCCAAGTTCCTCGGCCTTGGCGGCGGCCCGGACGGGGACGGACGTCTCCTGGCCATCCTCGATCAGGCGCAGGCCATCTGCCTTGATCGCTTCCAGATGGGCGCCGCGCGCGACGATCGAGAGATCGGTGCGGCCGGCGGCGGCAAGCTTGGCAGCGAGATAGCCGCCGATCGCACCGGCGCCGAAGATGGTGATCTTCATCGTCAAAGCCCGAGTTTGGCGGCAAGGCCGATGCGCTGCAATTTGCCGGTCGCGCCCTTGGGGATCTCGTCCAGGATCAGGATCTTGCGCGGCACTTTGAAGTCGGCAAGCCGCGTCGCGGCATAGGTGCGGATGTCGCCCTCAGTGGCGCTGATGCCTTCGCGCAGCACAACCGCCGCCGCCACCTCCTCGCCAAGCTTGTCATGCGGCATGGCGAAGGTGACGACCTGCGCCACCGCCGGATGGTCCATCAGCACATCGTCGACCTCGAGTGGCGAGATCTTTTCGCCGCCGCGATTGATGATCTCCTTGAGCCGACCGGTGACCCTGAGATAGCCATCCCCGTCCAGCACGCCCTGGTCGCCGGTGTGGAACCAGCCATGCGCGAAAGCCGTGGCGTTGGCATCCGGGTTCTTTTCGTAGCCCGTCGTGACATTGGGCCCGCGGATGACGATCTCGCCGGTCTCGCCTGCATCGAGCAGCCGCCCGTCGGGCGCCATCACAGCCACCTCCGGCCCGGCGGAGGCACCAACGCTGCCGGGCTTGCGCTGGCCCGGCGGCAGCCGGTTCGAGGCCATCTGGTGAGCCGCCTCGGTCATCCCGTAGGATTCGATCACTGGGCAGCCGAAGGTCGCTTCCAGCTCGGTCATGACCTGCGCCGGCAGCGACGCCGAGGACGAGCGGATGAAGCGCAGGCGCGCCGCCGCCAGCGCCTCGGTGTTGCGTGCCGCGCGGGCCAGGATCGCCTGATGCATGGTCGGCACCGCCGTGTACCAGCTCGGCTGCGCCTCGCTCAGCCACTGGAAGAAGCGCAGCGCGTTGAAACCCGGCGTGCAGTAGATGCTGCCGCCGGCAGCCAGCGACGACAGCACGGCCGCGATCAGGCCGTGAATGTGGAACAGCGGCATGATATTGAGGCAACGGTCATCGGCCGTCAGGCCAAGGGTGCCGCCGATATGAGCTGCCGAGGCCGCGATGTTGGCATGGCTGAGCGGCACCAGTTTTGGACGCGATGTCGTGCCGGAGGTATGCAGCAGCAGCGCAATGTCGCTGTCTTGCGCCATGTCGGGCGGGGCCTTCGGTCCGATCGCCGCGCCCTCGATAGCAAAACTGCCGGCGGGTGTGCCGGGCTGCACGACAAGCCGCAGCACGCCGATGCCGAGGCGCTCGGCCACCGTCACCGCGGGGCCGGTCTCACCCTCCGCGACAAGGATCGCCTTGGCGCCGATGTCGGTCAGGTAGAAATCGAGCTCGTCGGCCCGGTAGGCGGGGTTGAGCGGCGCCGTCGAGGCGGCGGCCGCCACGGCGACGAAGGCGGTGGCCATCTCGGGCCCGTTCGGCAGCACGATCGCTACCCTGTCGCCGCGGCCGATGCCGCGCGCATGCAGCTGTTTTGCCGTGTCGGCGATCATGCTGCGCAATCCGCCATGGCTGAGCGTTGCCCTATCGAGCGCCAGAATGGCGGGGGCGTCGTCGGCGCCGGCGGCCAGACGGCGGGAGAGATCTGCGTGGGTTTCAGTTTGGGTCATGATCACCGGCTGGATTTCGAACGATTACTGGCGAGAGCCCTTCTGACGGGCTTGCCTCGATATGGGCGCCATTGGACAACGGATCGCCTCAATAGCCAAGCGCCAAACCATCCTTGCGCGGATCGGAAGCGCCGGTCAGCGTCCCCTTCTCCCAGTCGATCAGCACCACTTGCCCGCCGCCAAGCGGATGATGCGGTTCGGCGATGCGGTGGCCGCGCCGGCGCAGGCCCTCGGTTGCATCAGTGGGAACGCCACGCTCGGCTTCCACTGTGTCATCGTTGTAAAACACCCTCGGCGCATCCAGTGCCTGCTGCGGGTCCATGCCGAAATCGATCATGTTGGTGAGCAGGTGGACATGGCCAAACGGCTGGTAACCGCCGCCCATGACGCCGAACGGCATCACCACGCGGCCGTTCTTGGTCGCCATGCCCGGCATGATCGTGTGCATCGGCCGCTTGCCCGGCGCGATCGCGTTCGGATGCGCCGGGTCGAGGCGGAAGCTCGAACCACGGTTCTGCAGCACGATACCGGTCTTCGGGCCGACGACGCCGCTGCCGAACGAATAATAGGTCGAGTTGATGAAGGAGACCGCGTTGCGGTCGCGGTCGACGATGGAGATATAGACCGTGTCGCTGCCGGGCAGCTCGACGCGCGGCAGATGCGTCATGGCGCGGTCGCGGTCGATCTCGGCGCGTAGCCGGTCGGCATAGGCGCCGGACAGGAGCTGCTTCAGGGGCACCGGGACATGGTCCTGGTCGCCGACATAGCGGTCGCGGTCGCGGTAAGCCAGGCGCCCGGCCTCGATCTCCAGATGCAGGCGTTCGGCGCCATTGGGGTCGAGCCCGCCAAGCTCGAAGCCCGACAGCAAATTGAGCATCAAAAGCGCCGTCAGCCCCTGATTGTTCGGCGGCATCTGGTGGATCTCATGGCCGCCATAGGAGGTGCTGACCGGCGCCACATAGTCGCCTCTGGTCGCGGCAAAATCCTCGGCCGTATGAAGTCCGCCCAATTCGTTAAGCCGGCTCACCATATCGTCGGCGACCGCGCCTTCGTAGAAACCGGACCGGCCGTGTTTGGCGATGATGCGCAAGGTCGCCGCCAGTTCCGGCTGCCGATGGACGTCACCCGCCTTCGGCGCCCTGCCGCCGGGCAGGAAGATGCGCGCGGCATGCTCGTCGGCCGACAGGTCGGTCTCCGGCTCGGCCCAGTCGAAGGCGACGCGGTCGTGCACGACATAGCCGTTCTCGGCATAGTGAATGGCCGGCGCCAGCGCCTCGGCAAGGCCCTTGCGGCCATGGTCTTCGAGCAGGCGGCTCCAGGCGTCGACGGCGCCCGGTACGGTGACCGCATGCGGACCCTGCAGCGGGATGCGGTCGAAGCCTTTTTCGAGATACCAGCCGACCGTCGCCCTGGCCGGCGCCCGGCCGGAGCCGTTGAAGGCCAGCACATTGCCTTGTCCTCCGGGAGAATAAAGCACGAAGCAGTCGCCACCGATGCCCGTCGATTGCGGCTCGACCACACCCTGCACGGCGGCGGCGCAGACCGCGGCGTCCATGGCATTGCCGCCGGAGCGCAGCATGTCGATGGCCGCAAGCGTTGCAAGCGGATGCGAGGTCGCGGCAACCGCCTCGGTGGCACGAACCGGCGAGCGGCCGGGAAACTGGAAATCACGCATTCTGTCTGAATATCCCCTAGTCACTTCTGCAAATTGGTCACTTCTGCGAATTGATCTGGTGAAATCAATGCCGCCGGCCGAAGATCTGCGCAACCGACAACAGCACGACCGACAGAACGATCAGGCAGGTCGAGATGGCGGCGATCGTCGGGTCGATCTGGTCGCGCAGCGCATTGAACATGCGGCGCGTCAATGTCGTCGTCTCGCCGCCCGAGATGAACAGCGACACCACCACTTCGTCGAAGGAGGTGATGAAGGCGAACAGCGCGCCCGAGACGATCGAGAAGCGGATCTGCGGCATCGTCACCTGCCAGAAGGCGGCGACGCGGCCGGCGCCAAGGCTGCGCGCCACGCGCTCCTGGTCCATGTCGTAGGAGCGCAATCCAGACAGCACGGTCAGCACCACCAACGGCAGCGCCTGCACCGTATGCGCGATGACCAGGCCGGTCAGCGTGTTGTTGAGGCCGATGCGCGCATAGAGAAAGAAGGTGCCGATGCCGATCAGGATCACAGGGACGATCAGCGACGCCGTCAGCAGCGCGTTGATGGTGCCGTTGAAGCGCAGCGTGCCCCGGTTGATGGCATAGGCGGCCGCGGTGCCGAGCGGCGTCGCCATCAGCACGGTCATGACAGCCACCTTGACCGAGACGATCGTGGCATCGCGCCACTCCAGCGACCCGAAATAGGCCTGGTACCAGCGCAGCGACCATTGCTGCGGCGGGAATTGCAGCAGCGTCGAATCGGAAAACGACATGATGACGATGATGATCGACGGTGCGATCAGGAACAGCAGCACGAGGCCGCCGAGGCAATAGAGCCATAGGCGTTGCCGGTGCGAGATGGGCAGGCCGAGATCCCTACTCATCTCGAACTCCACACGCCGGTGGCACGCGCGCCGAGCAGCCACTGGAACAGGCCGAGAAGCGCCAGCGTCACCACCAGCAGCACCACGCCCAGTGCTGCACCCGCGCCCCAGTTTGAATAGAGGCTGGTGGTCTGTTCCATGCGCATCGCCCACATGATCACCTTGCCGCCGCCCATCAAAGCCGGCGTGACGAAGAAGCCCAGGCAGAGCACGAAGACGATGACCACGCCCGAGGCGAGGCCTGGCAGCGACAGCGGAAAGAAGATCTGCCGGAAGGTGGCAGTCGGGCCGGCGCCGAGATTCATGCCGGCGCGCAGGCAGTCGGTGTCGATGGTCTTCATCGAAGCGTAGAGCGGCAGCACCAAGAACGGCAGCAAGATGTGCGTCATGCCGATGACGACGCCGGAAAAATTGTTGGCGAGCGATAGCGGCTGGCTGATGATTCCGAGATCGATCAGCCAGCTGTTGATCAGTCCCTTGCGCTGCAGGATCACCAGCCAGGCATAGGTGCGCACCAGAACCGATGTCCAGAACGGCAGGATGACGAAGATCAGGCAGATCGACGCCGCCCGCCGCGGCAGTTGCGACAGCATGTAGGCCAAGGGATAGCCGAGCAGCACGCAGGCGCCGGTGACGATGAAGGCGACCTTGAAGGTGGTGATGAAGGTCTTGATGTAGGAGGCCTGCTCGAAGAATCGCGCATAATTGGCGGCGCTGAAGCCGCCCGCTTCGTCGAACAGCGACAGCCAGAACAGCCAGCCGATCGGCACGATGATGATGGCGAAGACCAGAAGCAGGCTTGGCGACAACAGCGCCAGCAGCCGTAGTGATTCACGCCGGGCGTCGGCGTGAAGTCCCTGCGTGTTGAGCTCCCGGCCTGCGGCGCTGCCGATCTCTTCCATGAGGGCGGGCTGCGCGCTCATCAGTCTGCCGCCACCAGGATCGTGTCCTGCGCATCGAGACCGAATGAGACTGGCTGGCCGGGCGCCGGCATTTTGGCCAGCACATCGCTGCGGCAATAGTCGCGCAAAGTCAGCTGGCGGCCGTCGCGCAACGCCGCGTAGCAGACGAAGCTGTCGCCCTGATAGATGATGTCGCTGACTTTCGCCTCGAGCACGTTGACGCCGCTTGTCGGTTCGGCGTCTGCCAGGAGCCGCAGCTTTTCCGGCCGCACCACCATCAGGTGCTGGCCAGCTGCCGGCACTGGTGCCGCGGTATGGATTCTCCGGTCCTCATACCAGACGGAGCCGTTGCGGCACTCGACCGGAATGAAATTCGATTCGCCGATGAAGCCGGCTACAAATCGCGTTTGCGGCCTGGCGTAGAGGGTTTCAGGCTTGTCGAGTTGTTCGATGCGCCCGGCGTTCATGACCGCGATGCGGTCGGACATGGTTATGGCTTCGCGCTGGTCGTGCGTGACATAGACGGTGGTCATGCCGAGCCGGCGATGCAGGGCGCGCAGCTCGATCTGCATGTGCTCGCGCAGGCCCTTGTCGAGCGCCGACAAGGGTTCGTCCATCAGCACGATGCGCGGCTCGAAGACGATGGCGCGTGCCAGCGCCACACGCTGTCGCTGGCCGCCGGAAAGCTGGTCGACCCGGCGTTCGCCCAGGCCCTGCAATTTCACCAGATCGAGCGCCTTCTCGACACGTTCGGCCGTCTCGGCGGCGGCGACGCCGCGCTGCTTCAGCGGAAAGGCGATGTTGTGGAAGACGTTCATGTGCGGAAACAGCGCGTAGTTCTGGAACACCATGCCGATGTTGCGCTTGTGCGGCGGCGTGGTGATGATCTCGTCGCCGCCGACCCTGATCGAGCCGGCATTGGCCCGCACGAAACCGGCCAGGATCATCAGCAGCGTCGTCTTGCCGGAACCGGAAGGGCCGAGCAGCGTCAGGAATTCGCCGGCCTCGACATCGAGGTTAAGGTCGCGCAGCACAGGCACGCTGCCAAATCGTTTCTCGATCCCGCGCATGCCGATGGGCAACGCGGATGGCGCAATGGACAAGATTTTTCGCTCCTTAGCCACAGAGAACAGGTGGCGAGGCAGTGGCTGGTTACGCTGCCCGCCGTAAGCTTGTGTCCGCGGCCTATTGCTGGACCAGATTGTTGAACTTTTCCGTCGCCTCGACCAGATTGTCGCGCCAGAATTCTGCATCCTGCAGCACCTGCTTCTTGACGTTTTCGGGCGCCGAATTGATGTCCTTGATCCTGTCCTGCGGGATCTTGCCGGTCTCGAAAGCCTTCTCGTTTACTGGGCCATTGTCGACGTAGAGCGGCAGATTGGCCTGCAGCTGCGGGCTGACGAACATCGCAAGCGCCTTCATCGCGGCTTCCTTGTTCTTGGCACCCTTGGGGATGACCATGCAGTCGGCGGTCAGCACGCCCTGGTCGAAGGAGAAGCTGACCGGCGCGCCTTCCTTCTTCAAGGTGCCGGCACGGCCGTTCCAGATGCTTGCCATGTCGACCTCGCCATCCTTGACCAATTGCATGGCCTGAGCGCCGGAGGTCCACCAGGCGTCGACATGGCCACGGATCTTGTCGACGGATTTCAGCGCGCCGTCGACATCCACGGGATAGACCTTGTCGATCGGCAGGCCCAAGGCGAGAGCCGCGACGCTCAGCGTTTCGGTCGCCTGGCTGCCGCTCAACGCGCGCCGTCCCGGGAATTTTTCCACGTTCCAGAAGTCGGCCCAGGTCTTGGGGCCTTTGTCGCCGAACACGTCGGTCCGGTAGATCAGCACGACGGAGGTGTAGGAAATGCCGACCCAGTCATCATGGACAAGCTTCGGGTTGATGCCGCTCTTGTCGATAATGCCGTAGTCGAGCTTCTCGAACAGCCCTTCCTTCGAGCCGCGTGCGCATTCGTCGGCGCCAAGCTCGGTGATGTCCCATTTCACCGCATTGCCGGTTACCTGCAGCCGTACGTCGTCGAGGCCGTTGGTGGTGTCCTCCTTGATGGTGATGCCGAGCGCGTCGGCGGTCGGCTTGAAAAACGCCTTGGTCTGCGCCTCCTGGTAGGTGCCGCCCCATGAGGCGACGGTGATGGTGTCGCCCGCCATGGCGGGGGCCGCCAGCGAGGCCATGAGGCCTGCCATCGCGGCAATGCTAACGCTTCTGGTCCTGTTCATTTTCGGCTCTCCAACCGGTGTTCCCATTGTTTTTGATTTCGCATGCTATTTTGTATACAATTTTGAGTGTAGCTTGGGGATCAGCGATGTCAACACCGATCGGCGCGCCTGGGGCCGTCAACCCGGGCTGGGAGATGGGGCGCCGGGGCGTGGCAAACCGCGCCGACTTTGAATACAGCTATGCGTGAGAACATATGCCGGCGGAAAGACCGGAGAACTGGAAACGGAACTTGGCCAAGGAAACCAAAAACACGCTGCGCGACTCGGTCTATTCCGCGCTCAAGGCGATGATCGTGACCGGCCAGATTCCGCCGGGCTCACGCGTCACCGAAAACGACATCGCGGCGAAGCTGACTGTCAGCCGCACGCCGGTGCGCGAGGCCTTCAACCGCCTCGAGCGCGACGGCCTGGTCACCGGCCGGCCGCGCCAGGGCTATGTCGTCACCGAGTTCGACATCAACATGTTCCGCGAGGCCTTCGAGATCCGCGAACTGCTCGACGGCCACGCGACGGCACTGGCCGCCGCTGCTGCGACGGAACAGGACAAGGCGCGGCTGCGTGCCATGCTGGCCGAATGCGAGCGGCTGGCCGCCATTCCGGAGCGCACCACGCGCGAAAAATTCCAGGAGCTCGAAGTCGGCATCGACCTGCACCGCGTCATCGCCGAAATCAGCGGCAATGCGATGCTGCATGGCATGCTGTGCGGCATCCTCGACAAGTGCCAGCACTATGTCTGGACCGAACTGTTGTGGCTCGACGAATGGAAGATCGCCCGCGACGAGCATGCCGAGATCGTCGAGGCGATCTGCGCCGGCGATGCCGCCCGAGCCGGCACGCTGGCCCGCGCCCACGTAAGGGGCTCGCGCGACAATGTGCTGCGCCTGCTGCAGGCGAAATCGGACTACCAGAGTTTTCTGGCCAAGGCGTCCTGAGCGGCGCTGGCGGCGGCGTCAGATGGTCCGAGCGGCCATGGATATTGCTATCGACAGCACTACTATATGTCTCACGAACTGCGACGAGGACGGTCCAGTGCTTCCCTCGACAGGGCTCGATCGGTTGAGCGCATTTTCGGATGGCGTGTTCGCCGTCCTCATCACGGTGCTGGTCCTCGACTTGCGCCCGCCGGAGTTGCCGACGTTCAAGGCGCTTCTGGAGCTCTGGCCGACATGGCTGAGCTACAGCGTCAGCTATCTCTTCATCGCCATCGTCTGGGCGAACCATCATCATCTGTTACGCCACGCCAGGGAGGCGACAGCCAGCCTGATGTGGTACAATTTCGCGCATCTGTTCTCGGTTTCGCTGCTGCCGCTGGCGACCGCGTGGATGGCGGTCAGCGAGCTGGCGCCGCAGCCGGTCGCCTTCTACGCCGCCGTCTTCTTCCTGGTGAACCTGACCTACATTCTTCTGATCCGCGAACTCATCGACCCGATGCCGGAGAACGCGGTTCCGCTCGCGGTGCGCAAGCGCATGCGCATCCGGTCGCTCGCGACGCTCTGCCTATTCGCGCTGGCGGGGCTGGTCGCCCTGAAATATCCAGTCGCGGGCTTGGCGATCTGTTGCTGCTGCTTGGCCGTCTATCTCAGGCCGGAAGCGCCGGGGGTAGGCAAAAGCTCGGGCAAAGGCTGAATTCTCGCACCCGACGCGTTGGACGGCTTCAGCCCTTGCGCTCCTGAAGGCTGTTGCCGCCATCGACCACCAGCAGGGCGCCGTTGACATAGCTGGCGCCTTCCGAGGCCAGGAACACGACCGCGGCGGCCACCTCATCCGGTCGCCCGGCCCGCGCCGGCGGCGTATTCAGGGCGGCTTGCCGCTCCATCTCGCTCGACGATCCCGTTTCGATCCAGCCGGGAGCCACGGCATTGGCTGTGATGCCGCTTTTCGCCACTTCGAGCGCCAGCGTCCGCGTCAGGCCGACCATGCCGGCCTTGGCGGCGGAATAGGCTGATGTGCCTTCGAAAGACACCAGCGGCCCGGTGACCGACGCCACATTGACGATGCGCCCATAGCCCGCTTCGACCATCGCCGGCAGAAACGTCTTGGTGACGAGGAATGCGGTCTTAAGGCTGACGTCGATCCCATGGTCCCAGTCGGCCTCGGTCATGGCGAGAAACGACTTGTCGACCGATGGCGATGCCAGCGAGCCCATGCCGGCATTGTTGACCAGGATGCCGACCGCGCCGACATTGGCCCGCAGCCGCGCGACATCGGCAGCTATGGTGAGATCGGCGACCACGGCCTTGGCGTCGATGCCTTCTGCACGGAGCTCAACGGCGCGATCGAGCACACGCCCACTGGCACCGGTGAGAAAAACGGCATGGCCGGCATGGCCGAGCTGGCGGGCAATGGCGAAACCGATGCCGTCGGCCGCTCCGGCCCCGGTGATCAAAGCGCGCTTGATGGGGGTAGAGGTCATGGTCAAATCAGGCTCCGCTGGTTGCGCCTGTCGCGGTCTTACCACGCACATTGGGGTGATGGCGCTGCGAAGATTTGCTCTGCAACATCCCGCCCCGCTTTGCGTTCTCGACGTGCGAAGACGAGCCGAACGAGGCGTGGCGATAGAGCGGGCGTGGCAAGGACGATCTTGATGCCCGAGATCCGGAAAATACCGTGTCTTCCGCAGGTGGGTTCTATGCGAGCGGGGCGAAACGGGCTCGGCGTGCACCCAATCGCGCGGGTTAGATCCTCTTGTCTCAATTCCGATGTCGTAGCGCGTCGACGATGACCTTGAACGCGGGAAGATTCTGACGACGGCTCGGATAATAGAGGAAATAACCGTCGAAGAAGGGCGACCAATCATCGAGAACCTGCACCAGCAGGCCCGAGGCGATGTGCTGCTCCACGATGTTCTCGGGCACATAGGCGATGCCGTAGCCGTGCACGGCTGCGTCGATCATGGCATAGGAATTGTTGAAGGTCAGCTGGCCGTTTACCCGGACGCGCAACGCCTGCCCATCCTTCTCGAACTCCCATGCATAAAGACCGCCGGCGGTCTCGTGACGCATGTTGATGCAGACGTGGCGGATCAGGTCCTGTGGGTGCTCAGGCACACCACGCGCGGCGAAATAGTCGGGAGAAGCCACGGCCACCAAACGCCAGTCCGGACCAATTCGGACCGCGATCATGTCCTTCTCGACGCTCTCTCCCAACCGGACGCCCGCGTCGAAGCCCTCCTCGACGATGTTGCGGAACGTGCTGTCCAGGATCAGTTCGACACCGATATCGGGATAGGCGCTGAGGATCGGCTTCAGCTTGGGCCAAACCACGCTTTCAAGCGCGTGGTCGGACAGCGTCAGCCTGATCGAGCCCGAGGGTTTTTCACGAAACGCCATCAACGCGGCGATCTCATCCTCGATTTCGCCGATGCGCGGGGCGATCGTCTGTAACAGCCGCTCGCCTGCGGCGGTCGTCGCGACATTGCGCGTGGTGCGGGTCAGGAGGCGTATGCCCATTTGCGCTTCGAGCTGCTTGATCCTGTGACTGAGCGTCGACTGCGCGACGCCGAGCTTTGCCGCCGCCTTGGTGAAGCTGCGCTCCTCGGCGACGGCCTGAAACCACGTCAGTTGATTGAGGTCGGTTTTGGCCATGAGCTTCTCTCGTTTGCCATGCCGCAGCACATTATTCGATGTGGTCGATTAGTTCATGCGAATTTCGATGGCTAATCGCTTTATGGCAAAGCCACTAGTTTTGCGTTGCAACAATTCAGCAGGAGCAAACGACATGGCGATTGCCGCCGCAACCGATGCGGATAGCAAACCGGACGCCGCCTGGGGCGCGGTTCTTTCGATGGCACTGTGTGTGGCAATGCTGATCGCCTCGGAATTCATGCCGGTCAGCCTGCTCACCCCCATGGCCGAAGGATTGCGCGCAACTGAGGGACAGACCGGACAGGCGATCTCGATCAGCGGTCTTTTCGCCATAGCGGCGAGCATGGTCATCACCACTGCCGCTGGAACGCTGAACCGCAAATGGGTTCTGGTCGCGATGACGGCTTTCATGCTGTTGTCACTGGTTCTGGTTGCGGCGGCCCCGAATTTCTCCGTGCTGATGCTCGGTCGAGGCCTGTTGGGCATCTGCATCGGCGGCTTCTGGGCACTGGCCACCGCCGTCATCATGCGGCTGGTCCCTGAAAGGGATGTGCCGCGCGCGCTCGCCTTGATGTATGGCGGACAGGCGATCGCTGCGGCCTTCGCCGCGCCGATCGGCAGCTATCTCGGCGCCGTGTTCGGCTGGCGCGCGGTGTTCTGGGCGCTGACGCCAATCGTCGCCATCAACCTCGTCTGGCACTTGATCGCGCTGCCGTCGTTGCCCGCGCGCCAGCGGCAGGATTTCCGGACGATGTTCGGCCTGCTGAAGCGCCCCCATTTCCTGCGCGGCCTTATTGCCTCGATGTTATCCTGGGGCTCGGCCTTCACCATGTTCACCTATCTGCGCCCCTTCCTGGAGCAGGTGACGGGCGTCAACGTGGGGACGCTCTCGATCCTGTTGCTTGTACTGGGCTGTGCGGGCTTCCTCGGAACATGGGCGGCAGGGCGTTTCGTGAGCGGCAATGTCGCACCGCTGCTGCGGTTGCCCGCGCTGCTGATGGGCGGCTGCACGCTGGGGCTCCTGCTTCTCGGCGGTTCGGTAGCCGCCGCCGGCCTCTTCCTTGCTCTCTGGGGCGCGGCGAACACCGCAATGTCTGTGATCTGGATGACGTGGATGTCCCAAAACGCGGACGATGCGCCGGAAGCCGCCGGAAGCCTGATGGTCGCAGCCATCCAGGCGTCGATCCTGCTCGGTGCCGTGGTCGGCGGGCTGCTGCTGGATGGCATGACGGTCTTCGCGACCTTCGCCGGCAGCGTGGTTCTCGCCGGCCTTGCAATCGCCCTGATCGGCAATGGCCGGCGGTTGCTGAAGCCCGGACGCCCCGCACTGACGTTCGTTCAACGAACTGCCCAATCCCAATTCATACCAACAGGAGATCGGAAATGCCCATGAATACCCCTGACACGAAAAATTCGGCAAGCGTCATCCACCGGCGCGAACTGTTGAAGTTGACCGGCGCAGGCGTCGCCGCCTTCGGTGCAGTTTCAATATCCAACCCCTTCAAAGCAAAGGCTCAGAATATGTCAAAGCAATGGGATAAGGTCTTTCCGCTCAGCGATAAGATCGATCACGAGAAGATCACATTCAAGAACCGCTACGGCATCACACTGTCGGGTGATCTCTATCTGCCGAAGGACCGGGCCGGCGGACGTCTGCCGGCGCTTGCCGTCGGCGGTCCGTTCGGCGCTGTTAAGGAACAATCCTCTGGCCTTTACGCGCAGACGATGGCCGAGCGCGGCTTCGTCGCACTGGCTTTCGATCCGTCCTACACCGGCGAAAGCGGCGGCGAGCCGCGCAATCTCGCTTCGCCGGACATCAACACCGAGGATTTCAGCGCGGCCGTCGACTATCTCGGCCTGCACGCCGCAGTCGACCGTGAGCGCATCGGCGTCATCGGCATCTGCGGCTGGGGCGGCATGGCTTTGAATGCCGTCGCCGCAGACAAGCGCGTCAAGGCCGTGGTGGCGAGCACCATGTACGACATGACCCGTGTTATGTCGAAGGGCTACAACGACAGCGTGACCCCCGAACAGCGCGCACAGACATTGGAGCAACTGGGTCGGCAGCGTTGGACGGATGCGGAAAACGGCGCGCCAGCCTATCAACCACCCTACAACGACCTGCACGGCGGCGAGGCGCAGTTCCTGGTCGACTACCATGACTATTACAGGACGCCGCGCGGCTACCATGCGCGCGCGGTCAACTCAGGCAATTCCTGGACGCAGACCACGCCGCTGTCGTTCATGAATATGCCGATCCTGACCTACATCGCTGAAATCTCGCCGCGCCCGATCCTGTTCATCCATGGCGAAAAGGCCCATTCGCGCTACTTCAGCGAAACCGCCTTCGCGGCAGCGGCGGAGCCGAAGGAACTCATGATCATTCCAGGCGCCAGCCACACCGATCTTTACGACAAGGTGGACGTGATTCCGTTCGACAAGCTGACCAGCTTCTTCAACCAGCATCTCGCTGCCTGACCAGGTCGTATCGTCGAAGGGTGCGGCCGTGTGCAGGAACGATGGACATGGCCGCACCGACCGGGAGACTTTAAATGACACGCGCCGCCGTATGGCTTTCACGCCGCACCTTGCTGGCAGGTGCTGCCAGCCTCGCGCTCCCCTCTTCGGTGCGCTCTCAGACCGACGCAGCCACGGATAGGAAAGGAGCCACCATGCGCCTTAGATTCATCTTCGGGGATCAGGATTTCACGGCGACGCTGGAGGACAATCCTTCCGCGCACGATCTGGTCTCGATCCTGCCGCTGGATCTGACGATCGACGACTATTCGACCAACGAGAAGATCGCCTACCTGCCGCGCAAGCTCACCGAGGAAGGCAGCGGTCGCTTCGGCAACGAGGCGACTGGCGATCTCTGCTACTACGCCCCCTGGGGCAATCTGGCGATGTTTCATGGTCCCTACCGCTGGTCGCGCGGCCTGATCCGGCTCGGGCGACTGGACCAGGGCCCGGCGCCCCTTCTGACGCGCGGAGAACATCCGCTGCGCGTCGAAATGCTTTCCTGAACCCGGGAAGGCCGCTGCGCACGGGGACAATGCCGCGGATGCCGGACAAAACCGAAGCAGGTTTCGAGTGACTGACGCACGCCGACCAAGTGGCATGAGCGCCTGCTGACCTCGATCCATGATCTGATACAAATGATGCTCGCCTATCGGGAGATCGCTGTCAGATCGTCGTCGGCACCATCCACATCAATCACCGCTTGGAACTCCGCTCCGGCCGCGTCGGAACTCCGCCAATCTGAAGAGATTCGAACTCTTTACTGCCTAACGCCGCCGTTTCTACGCTTTTTCGCTCGCAGGCTATTCCCCGCTCGTCGCGTAGGCACCAATTCGGCAGCTATATCGTCGCAGGGAAACGATGAATGGTTTTGGCGCGCCCGAAGAGATTCGAACTCCTGACCCCCAGATTCGTAGTCTGGTGCTCTATCCAGCTGAGCTACGGGCGCGCAACAGGCCATGCTTTCCATGACCCCGCGATCCGATCGTGAACGACCGGTCGCGACGAGACGTGTTCCCTAGCGACTGAATTTCCGAAAAGCAAGCCGATCCGGTAAAAGTTTTGTCGCAGGCGTGTCATCCGGCAATGACAGCTCGCTTCTCGGCGCCTCAAAACAACCAAAGCGCATCGTGTCTGGGTGGTTCAGACGATGCGCTTTCCATGCATGCCGGCCTCTCAGGGCAAAAGGCCGTTTCGCGAGCGACATGTTTCTGGAAGGAAGGGGTGAGACCGAAAAGCTAGGTGTTGCCAAGCGGAAACCGGTCAAGAACCTCACGCCGGGCGGCGCAGGCCGTTGCGGGCCTGGTCGAGCCGGACCGGCTGGTCGGGGATGGTGACGGCGAATGTGGTGCGCCCGCCAATGCTCTCGACCAGCTCGACCGTGCCGCCGTGCGCGCGGATCAGTTCGTGCGCGATCGCCAGGCCAAGGCCGGTGCCGCCGCTGCGCGCCGAGCCGCGAAAGGCCGCGAACAGGTTTTCGCGCGCCTTGGGCGGCAGGCCGGGGCCGGTGTCGCTGACGGCGATGCGGCTGACGCTGCCCAGGCGCACGGCCGACACCGCCAGGCGGCGCACCAGGGCGCTTTCACTGTCGGCCGCCATCGCCTGCACGGAATTCCGGCACAGATTGGTCAGCACCCTGAACAACTGGTCGGAATCGGCATCGACCTCGAAGGCCGGCTCGACCGAATTGACGAACTCGATGCCTTGCTCGATGTCCAGCAGGCCGTGCACGTCCTCGACCAGTTGCCGCAGCCTCAGGCGTCGGCGCGCCGGCGGCGGCTCCTGCGTGCGGCCGTAGTGAAGCACGCCTTCGGAATAAGACACGGCGCGGTCGAGCGCGCGCAGCAGTTTCGGCGCGAAGGCCTGCACCGTCGGATCCTTGACCTGACGCAAGCGGTCCGACATCAGCTGCGCGGAAGCCAGGATGTTGCGCATGTCATGGTTGATCTTGGAAACCGCCAGGCCGAGATCGGCAAGATGCTTCTGCTCGGAGAGCATTTTTTGCAGCCGTTCCTGCATCTGCGACAGCTCGCGCTCGGCAACGCCGATCTCGTCGGCGCGGGCAGCCGGATGGATGATCCGCCCGGGATCGTCGGGCGCCTCGGAGAAGGACAGCATCGAGCGCGTCATCGTCCGGATCGGCCCGATCATGATCAGGTCGATGGCGGCGTAGACCAGCATGGCGGTGAACAGCGAGATCAGCAGCGAGACGAAGGCGACGTTGCGCGAATAGCGCAGCATCGCGTTGCGCAGGCTGTTGTCGGGCATGATCAGCTCGAACTCCTTGTCGGAGTCGCCGACCGGACCGAAGACGCGCAGCATACGGTCGCCGCCGAAAAACAACGTGTCGAGCGCACCGGTCATGCCCTTGATCATGCCGATCGAGGCGATATCGATGTGTTCGTCGACCTTCGGCGGCATTTCGGCCACCACCAGCAGCCGCGAGACGCCTCCGTCGCGCACCGCGATCGCCTTGGCGCCGATCGCCATCAGCACGTCGTTCTGCGCCGTGCGCGACAGCGAGGTGGGTTCACCCTGCACCAGCACGATCGACACCGCCGCCGCCGTGCTCAGCCGCTCCTTCAGCCAGTTCAGCCGGTAGCTGGCGATCCAGGGCAGGAAGATCAGCACTTCGGCCAGCAGCACGAAGACGATGGTCAGCAGCAGCAGCTTGGTCGACAGGCCGCGCGACAGCGGCACCGTGCGCACGCTGGCCGGCGCCTCGGTGGACCCCGCCGTGCCGATCCCTTCCTGTGCCTGTATGGTTTCGCTCATGCGGCTAATGTCTTCACGATCACTTGATCAACGCAGATTAGGCGATTACGGCTTTTTTGCCAATTTCATCCTTGGTCGCAAACATAAACCGGCCTGAATGGCGAAGCTTTCGGCCCGACGACTCCGGATTGACTTCCAAAAGCCTTCTTTCTATAAGCCCGCACACGCTCGGGCCATTCGTCCCGGCGCGGTTTCGATCGCGCCAAAGCCGGCCCGGCAAAGCTCCTGTTACACAGTGACAGAATCAAGAAGGGCCGCACCCCGCGGTATTAAAACAAATGAAGCGTACCTACCAACCGTCTAAACTCGTCCGCAAACGTCGGCACGGCTTTCGTGCCCGCATGGCCACCAAGGGTGGTCGCGGCGTCGTCGCAGCTCGCCGCAACCGCGGTCGCAAGCGGCTCAGCGCCTGAACGGAAGACGAGATCGTTGCCCGCATCCGGCAAGCCAGTGGGACCAAATCCCAAGCGGCTTCTGAAGCGCGCGGAATTCCTGGCTGTCCGTCGTGGTGAAAAACGACGCGGGCGGCTTTTTCTCGTCGAAGTTCTCGACCGCGGCGACGGCCTGTCGCCGCGCGTCGGCTACACCGTCACCAAGAAGGTCGGCAATGCGGTTGTCCGCAACCGCGTCCGGCGGCGGCTGCGAGAAGCCGTCCGTACGCATGCGGCAAGTGACATGGCGCCTGGCAATGACTATGTCATCGTCGGGCGCGAAGACGTGCTTACCACTCCGTTCGGCCAGTTGAAGGCCGAACTCTCCCGCCGACTGCGCGGAACACGATAGGCCAAGGGCTTTCGATGGAAAACAACCGGAACTTCTTCATCACCATCGCGCTGTCGGTGCTGATCCTGGCGGTATGGCAATATTTTTATGTGTTGCCGCGCAGCGAAGCGCAGCGCGAGGCCGCCCGCGTCGAACAGCAGCGCGTCGAGGAGCAGAAGAAGGCCGCCGGCACCAATCCCGGTACCGACACCGGAACGCCCGCCGCCCCTGGCGCCATTCCAAACGCACCCGGCACCGATGCCGTGACGCCGGCCGGCCGCGAACAGGCACTGGCCACGACGACCCGCGCGAAGATCGACACGCCGAGCCTCGAGGGTTCGATCAACCTGACCGGCGCCCGTCTCGACGACCTCAAGCTCAAGCACTACACCGAGACGGTCGACAAGAACTCGCCCGAGATCAGCCTGCTCAATCCGGCAGCACTGCCCAATGGCTACTATGCCGAGATCGGCTTCGTCGGCAACGACAAGACCGGCGCGGTGCCCGGTCCCGAAACAGTGTGGGCTGTCGACGGCAATGCGACACTGACGCCGACGACCCCGGTCACGCTGACCTATTCGAACGACAAGGGCCTGACCTTCAAGCGCACCTTTTCCGTCGACACCAACTACATGTTCACGGTGTCCGACACGGTGCAGAATGCCGGCACGGCCGCCGTCTCGCTGTCCAATTACGGCCGCGTCACCCGCTTCGACAAGCCGCTCGTTGCAAGCACCTATGTGCTGCATGAGGGCCTGATCGGCTTCACCGGCACGGAAGGCCTGCAGGAACACAAATACGCGTCCATCGAGAAGGACAAGCAGTTCACGCCGGGCAAGTCGACCGACGGCTGGCTCGGCATCACCGACAAATACTGGGCGGTGACGCTGGTGCCGACCGAGAAGCAGCCGTTCCAGCCGCGCTATGCCTATTTCGAGGACGGCCGCCATCGCTACCAGTCCGACTTCCTCACCGACCCGATCACCGTCGATGCCGGCCAGTCGGCGACGGTGGAGAGCGAGATCTTCGCGGGCGCCAAGGAAGTCGGCAAGATCAACGCCTATGCGGAAGACCGTCATATCAAGCGGTTCGACCTTTTGATCGACTGGGGCTGGTTCCACTTCATCACCAAGCCGATGTTCTGGCTGATCGACACGCTCTACAAATTTTTCGGCAATTTCGGCCTGGCCATTCTCGCCACCACCGTCATCGTCAAGGCCATCTTCTATCCGCTCGCCAACAAGTCGTACGCGTCGATGGCGAACATGAAGAAGGTGCAGCCGAAAATGCTCGAGATCCGCGAGAAATACGCGGACGACAAGATGAAGCAGCAGCAGGCGATGATGGAGCTGTACAAGACCGAGAAGATCAACCCGCTTGCCGGCTGCTGGCCGGTGGCACTGCAGATCCCGGTCTTCTTCTCGCTCTACAAGGTGCTCTACATCACCATCGAAATGCGGCACGCGCCGTTCTTCGGCTGGATCCAGGATCTGGCCGCGCCCGATCCGACGTCGCTGTTCAACCTGTTCGGCCTGATCCCGGTCACCCTGCCGCACATGCTGATGATCGGCGTCTGGCCGCTGATCATGGGCGTCACCATGTTCCTGCAGATGCGCATGAACCCGACGCCGCCGGATCCGACGCAGGCTGCGATCTTCACCTGGATGCCTGTCATCTTCACCTTCATGATGGCGGGGTTCCCGGCCGGCCTGGTCATCTACTGGGCCTGGAACAACACGCTGTCGATCCTCCAGCAGGGCATCATCATGAAGCGCCAGGGCGCCAAGATCGAGCTGTGGGACAATCTGGTCGCGCTGTTCCGAAAGAAACCATCACCGGCCGAATAGAAGGCGCAGCGCTTTCTCCAGCCTTCAAAGCCCCGCCTCGCGCGGGGCTTTTCGTTTAAGCAGCTCCGGCATCACGTTCCCGTGATCGGCGAAACTTGCGCCCCCTCGGCGGCGTGACTGCCTGTGCGTTTCCAAAGGCTATCAATTCCGATCAGCCCTCACACGGAGGAAGACCACATGCGCTTGCCGTCATTCAGGATCATCGCCCTTTCCGCACTCGTCGCCGGCGTGGCGATTGCCGCGCCCGCCTATGCCAAGAATCCGAATGTCGGCGGCGCGCCGATGTACACAACCAAGAACATCGTCGAGAACGCCGTCAATTCGAAGGACCACACGACGCTGGTCGCTGCGGTCAAGGCTGCCGGCCTGGTCGACACGCTACAAAGCGCTGGCCCGTTCACCGTCTTTGCCCCGACCAACGCAGCGTTTGCGAAACTGCCCAAGGGCACCGTCGACACGCTGCTGAAGCCGGAGAACAAGGGCAAGCTCACCAAGGTGCTGACCGCGCATGTCGTGGCCGGCAAGATCTCCGGCGCCGAGATGATGAAGAAGGCCAAGGCGATGGGCGGCAAGTACGAGATGAAGACCGTCTCCGGTGACACGCTGACCGCCGAAGTCAAGAAGGGCAAGCTCTACATCATGGATGAGTCAGGCGGCGAGGCGCGAGTGACGATCGCCGACGTCAACCAGTCGAACGGCGTCATCCATGTCGTCAACAAGGTGTTGTTGCCGAAGTAACGGCTTTCGGCAAAGGGGATCAAGGCAGGTCCGTTGGGGCTTTCTCGGGCCTGCCATCCCCGCCTCATGACGAGGTGCCATGTTTCTTGGGAAGTCGTATCGGCATCGGCCGGGGTCCTGTCCCTCACAGGACCCCGGTTTCTTTTTGGCTGTTGCCTGTGCAGCCGGATAAGTTTCGAGCGTCGTCACTCCATCACGGCGCTGTGGTCGATCTTGGCCGGAGTCGCCGGCTTGCGCAGCAACAGAACCAGCGGAATGGCGGCAAGCGACAGGATCATCATCAGCTTGAAGTCGTTCATATAGCTGATGATCGTGGCCTGCAGCGTGACCACGCCGTCGAGCGCGGCGCGGCCCGCGGCGCTGTAGGGATCCATTGCCTGGAAGATCGCCGGATTGCTGAACGCCTGGTTGTAGGGTGTCACATAGGTGGCGATGTTGGCGTGGTTGATCTGCACGTTCTGCGTCAACAGCGCGGTGACCACCGAGATGCCGACGCTGGAGCCGATGTTTCGTGACAGATTGTAAAGGCCTGTGCCTTCCGCGCGCCGCTCCGGCGCCAGCGTGGCGAAAGTGATGGTGGTCAGCGGCACGAACAGGAAACCCAGGCCCGCGCCCTGGATGAAGCCGGTGCTGATGATCGTCCATTGCGAGACGTCAGGCGTCCAGCCGGTCATGTCGTACATCGCCCAGGCGGTGACCAGCAGGCCGGTTAGAAGCAGCCAGCGTGTGTCCACCTTGCCGATCAGCCTGCCGACCAGGAACATGCAAGCCATGGTGCCGAGACCGCGCGGCCCCATGACGATGCCGGCCGTCACCACCGGATAGCCCATCAGCGTCTGCAGATAGGGCGTCATCAGGGCCAGCGAGGCCAGATAGGTGATGCCGATGATGAAGATGAAGATCATGCCGACGGCGAAATTCCTGTCGAGGAACAGCCGCGGGTTCACGAAGGTGTTGCGGGCGGTGAAGGTGTGGACGAGGAAGATGTAGAAGGCCGACGCGCAGATCAGCGCCTCGACGATGATCTCGGACGACGAGAACCAGTTGAGCTGCTCGCCGCGATCGAGGAACATCTGCAGCGACGCGATGGTGACGCTGAGCATGCCGAAGCCCAGCCAGTCCAGCCTGGCCTTGAGGTCCGTCTTGGTTTCCTGGACGAACATCGAGACGCCGGCGAAAGCCAGGGCCCCGATCGGGACGTTGATGTAGAACACCCAGCGCCAGCTGACATTCTCGGTCAGCCAGCCGCCGATGACCGGCCCGAGCACCGGCCCGACCATCACCGAAACGCCGAACAGCGCCATCGCCGAGCCGCGTTCCTCGACGCTGTAGATGTCGAGCAGGATGCTCTGCGCCAGCGGCACCAGGGCTGCGCCGAACAGGCCTTGCAGCAGGCGGAAGCCGACGATCTGCGGCAGCGACTGCGCGAAGCCGCACAGCACCGATGCAACGACGAAGCCGGTGATCGAGATCAGCAGGATGCGCTTGCGGCCGAAGCGATTGGCAAGATAGCCCGAAGGCGGCGTCATGACGGCCGCCGCGACGATGTAGGACGTCAGCACCCAGTTTATCTGGTCGGCGCTTGCCGAAACGCTGCCCTGGATATAGGGCAGCGCCACATTGGCGATGGTGGTGTCCAGCGCCTGCATGATCACGGCCAGGATCACGCAGGCGGTGATGGCGCCGCGATTGGCGACCACGCCACCTGTCGCGGACGCGCCGGTCATGACTTTTGTCCGAACCGACCGAGGAGGTCCGTCACGAAGTCCGGCAGGCCGCGCGCATGGCCGGTATCGATGCCGACCACGACGCTCATCCCGCCGCGCAACGGCGGCTTGCCCTGGAGATCGTCCACCGTCACGCGCATCGGAATGCGTTGCACGACCTTGACCCAGTTGCCGGTGGTGTTCTGCGCCGGAAGCAGCGAGAAGCTCGACGACGACGCCGGGCTGATCGAGGCGATCCTGCCGTGCCAGACGGCACCGGGATAGCTGTCGACGCTGATCGTCGCCGTCTGTCCCGGCCGCACATAGGTCAGTTCGGTTTCCTTAGGCTCCGCCGCGATCCACAGATCGGTCGCCGAAATCAGGCTGAACGCCGGCTGCGAAGCCGGCAGGTACTTGCCGACCTGAAGCGCGTCGACATTGGTGACGATGCCGTCGAATGGCGCCTTGACGATGGAATCGGCAAGGTTGCGCTGGGCGTCGTCCACCGCCGACTGCGCCTGGAGATAGAACGGGTTCTTCTCCACCGGCTGGCTGACGTCGCCGCCGAGCTGGGCAAGCGTCGCCTGTGCCTGCGCTTGGGCAACGGACACTTTCTGGCGGGCGGCGACGAGGTCGTGCTGGGCGCTGTCGAAGGTCGCCTTCGAGGAGGTGGAGGTCTTGAGCAGATCCTGCTGGCGTTGGAAAGCGGCCTCGTAATAGGGGATGTCGGCCTGCGCCTGCTCGATCAGCGCCTGCGACTGCTGGTAGCTCGCCTGCAAGGTCAGCACCTGGTTGCGCACTGTGCCGAGCTGTGCCTGGGCGGCGGCAAGAGCGGTTTCGAAAGAGGCCGGCCGCAACCGGAAAAGCACCTGGTCCTTCTTCACCGCCTCGTTCTCGTGCACGTCGATCTCGGACACAGTGCCGGAGACATCGGTGGAAACGCCGAGCGACTGCGCCTGGATGTAGGCATTGTCGGTCGTCATGACCTGGCCGCCGATGACGTAATAGCCGCCGACGACCAGCGCGAACGGAAGCAGGGCAAACAGGATCGGCCGTGCCCGGCCGCGCTTGGGCTTGACCGGCGCCGGAGGCGCCACCGCAACCCCGGCCTGGCGTGGCTCCTTGGACGGAGCCTCGAGCGCCGCCGGCTCCAGGGCGACCGGTGCTTCGAGCTCGTCATTGTCGATGACGGTGCTGGCTCGCCTTTGCTCGCGTTCGCTGTCCAGCCGGATGACCTGGTCGCGCGCCCGGTCGGCGGCGGATCCGTCTTCTTCGACAGGCTTCTTTGGTGAGGTTGATTCAGCCATGTGTTTTCTCCCGGTCGGCGGCAGGCTGGGCGCAAGCCGCGAGCAGATTGGATTTGATGAGGGATAGGGTTTGCAGCAGATGCAGTTGCGCATCCGCGGAAAGGCCGACAAAGGCCTCGTCACGCGTCTTCCGCCCATTGCCGCGCATGATTTCGATCAGCGGATGGGCTTGCGGCTTCAGGTACAGCAGCCATGCCCGGCGGTCAGCGGGATCGGGCCGGCGCTCGATGAAGCCGCTTGCTTCCATCTTGTCGAGCAGCCGGGCGAGCGTGATCGGCGTGATCTCGATCAGGTCCGCCAGTTTGTTCTGGTGGATGCCTTCATGCAGGCTGAGATAGGCCAGCACCTGCCACTGGGCGCGGGTCAGCCCCGATGCCCGCGACCTCTGCTCGAACCGCTTTCGAAGCAGGCGCGCGACATCGTGCAGCACGAAGCTGATGTTGGGTGACGATGGCATGGGAGGTACTGGAGTTTTTCGGCGCGACTGTTAGTGAGCATGCTTATTATCATCATGCACATAATCTTGCTGGACGCGGTGCGCAAGACGGACTAAGCCCGCCTGGAAAAAATGACGCATGGGCTGCGACCCACCCAAAGGCTCAGGTAGCGGGCTGTTGCCGGGCAAGGACACGACGATGAATTGGCTGAAGATCGCGACCGTGGCGGCCATTGCGGGATGGCCGGGCATTGCGCTCGCAAAGGGCGCCGTCAGTTGCGGCGGCGCCGCCATGCTGGGTGGCGCGCAATTGAACTGCAGCCACGTCGAACCCCAGGCGCCGCCTCAGTTTTGCACCTATAGCTGGGCTCTCCACATGCCGGACGGCGACCAGAAAATCGTCGAAGGCAGCTTCATGCTGCCGCCCGGCGCCACGAATGTCACCGTCTATCAGGGCAGCGGTTTCGACAGTGCCCTGTCCGATCCGATCGTGATTTGCCGCGGCAGCAAATGAGCGAGGCCGTCAAGGAAAGCTCGCTCGTCGCCCGATTGGTGCTATAGGGCGGATCACGCTATTTTGAACGGGCGCATTCGAGTTTCGGATGCACCTGGCGGCCATTTCTCTGACGGATTTCGACATGGACGGACCCAACCCAGACATCAAGCACCCGATCCCGATGCATACCCGCGTCGGCTTCCTCAAGGGACTGGTGAACGCGCCGAACATCGAGATCGGCGACTTCACCTATTATGACGACCCCGACGGGCCGGACAAATTCGCCGAGAAATGCGTCCTGCATCACTATCCGTTCATAGGCGACAAGCTGATAATCGGCAGGTTCTGCGCCATCGCCGAGGGCGCGCGCTTCATCATGAACGGCGCCAACCACGCCATGTCCGGCTTTTCGACCTATCCGTTCAATATTTTCGGCCATGGCTGGGAAAAGGGTTTTGACCCGGCGACCTGGTCGAAGGAGGTGCGCGGCGACACCATCGTCGGCAACGACGTCTGGATCGGCATGGAGGCGGTGATCCTGCCCGGGGTGGAAATCGGCCACGGCGCCATCGTCGCTGCGAAATCGGTGGTGACGCACGACGTGCCGCCCTATGCGATCGTCGCCGGCAACGCGGCCAAGGTGGTAAAGATGCGTTTCGACGACCGGACAATCAGGCGGCTGCTGGCGGTGGCGTGGTGGGACTGGCCGGTAGACAAGGTCAGCCGCAACCTCGATCCTATCCGGGGTGCCAATATTTCTCTTCTGGAGGCAGCAGCTTGAACGCTCTGAACAGCAGCATAATCGGCACCGAACTGTTTACGCGAGGGTGGATCTTCATCCGCGGCGTGCCGGCGATGAAGTTCCTGCCACCGGAAGGGCCGCCGGAAATCGCCTTTGCCGGCCGCTCGAATGTCGGCAAGTCGTCGCTGATCAATGCGCTGGTCAACCAGAAGGGGCTGGCGCGCACTTCCAACACGCCGGGGCGCACGCAGGAGCTCAACTATTTCGTGCCGGATGGATTTTCGGGCGAGGGCGCCGACCTGCCGCCCTTGGCGCTGGTCGACATGCCCGGCTACGGCTACGCCACCGCGCCGAAGGAGAAGGTCGACGAGTGGACCAAGCTGGTCTTCGATTACCTCAAGGGCCGGGTCACGCTGAAACGCGTCTATGTGCTGATCGACGCCCGTCATGGCATCAAGGCCAAGGACGACGAAGTGCTGTCGCTGCTTGACAAGGCGGCGGTGTCCTACCAGATCGTGCTGACCAAGACCGACAAGATCAAGACTGCCGGCGTGCCGAGGCTGATCGAGGAGACGCTGGCAAAGATCAAGAAGCGGCCGGCGGCGTTCCCGTTCGTGCTGGCCACCTCTTCTGAAAAGGCCGAGGGCCTTGAGGAATTGCAGGCAGCCATCGTGCTTGCCGCCAATGGCGGCTAAAGCATCCGCACCTTAGAGCAATCCTAGGAAAAGTGTGAAGCGGTTTTCCGTCCAGAATTGCGTCTAAACAAAGAGTTAGAGCATGGTCTGGCTAGGGCTTGGCCTCGATAGCAATCGTCTGATGGCCTTCTTCCGCCACAAGCCTTTCGGTGCCGTAGGCCTTCAGGAACATGCTGACGCCTGACCTAACGATGTGGTCGATCTCGTCCTGGGTCGGGGCCTTGGTGCGGTAGGCGAAGATGCACTGGCGGAACAGACCGGCCAGGCACAGTTCGGTGAACTGATAGGCGGCAAGATCGACATCGTCGATGCGCAGCAGGTCGCGCTCGATGGCGGCATTGAGAAAGGCCGCGACCTTGTCGTGGCCACGCTTGGGACCGCGCTCGTAAAAACGCGCGCCCATGTCGGGGATCCGGTCTGATGCCCCGATCACCGTGCGCTGCGCTTGGACGACCTTGGCCGACGTGATCTTGAGAGCCAGCACCTTGCCGAACTTCACCAGCGTCTCGCGCAGGTTGTCGGCATTGTCCAGCACGTCATACATGTTCTTGAAGATGGTGCCGCGCTCTTCCTCGATCAGCGCCTCGAACAGCTCTTCCTTGTTGGCGAAGTAGACGTAGATCGTACCCTTGGAGACGCCGGCCTCGCGGGTGATGTCGTTCATCGAGGCGGCTTCGAAGCCCTTGTCGATGAAGACACGACGGGCGCCGTCGATGATCTGGCTGCGCTTGGCCGGATCCTGCCCCGCGGCCGGGCGGCCACGACGCAAGCTTTCCAACAGGTCGTCACACGACTCGTTTTCGACATTGGGCGGGGTCTCGGCCATGAAAGTCACACCTCGAAAATAATTCGAACCAAGCGGTTCGATTGCCCTTGATATGGTCCTCTTTACGCGCTATGTCAACGGCCGGATCGAACCGAACGGTTCAGTATTATATTATAACTTTAGAGAGATGTCATGTCCTCGAACGCGCCGACCACTGCCGAAGTCCGTCCCTTCCCCAACGCCAAGGTTGCGCCAGCGACGGAAGCACCGGAAGTACCTGTCCAGCCCGTCTCGTCGCCGCCGGCAGAGGCTCCGGCCAGGAAGAAGCGTTCGGTGCGTTCCTTCCTGCTGCCGGTCATCGGTGTTGCCTTGTTGGGCGCCGGCGCCTGGTATGGGTACGACTACTGGACAACGGGCCGCTTCATGATCTCGACGGACGATGCCTATGTCCAGGCGGACATGGCGTTCATCTCGCCCAAGATTTCCGGCTATGTCGATCAGGTCAAGGTCAGCGAGAACCAGCTGGTCAAGGCCGGCGATCCGCTGCTCGTCGTCGATGACGGCGATTACAAGATTGCCGTCGCCCAGGCCGAGGCGCAGATCGCCACCTTGAGTAAGACGCTCGACCGTATCGACGCTCAGACCGACGCGGCCCGCGCCTCGCTGCAGCAGGCCCAGGCGCAGAAGGTCGCCGACCAGGCCGCGGCCGACAACGCAGCCAAGGTCGCGGCGCGCGCCTCGCAGCTGCTCAAGACCCATGTCGGCACACAGGCGCAGCTGGACGACGCCCAGACCGCGGTCCAGCAGGCCGATGCCGCCCTTGTCGGCGCCGACGCACAGATCGCCGCCGCGCAAGCCAATATCGGCGTGCTGCAGGCGCAGCGCGCGGAATCGGCGAGCACGCTGGCGTCCCTGCAGCTCAGCCATGACAAGGCGCTGCGCGATCTTTCCTTCACCGTGCTCAAGGCGCCATATGACGGCATCGTCGGCAACCGCTCGGTCGAGCAGGGCGACCTTGTCAGCCCCGGCCAGAAGCTCGCCGTCATCGTGCCGATGGACAAGCTCTACATCGTCGCCAACTTCAAGGAGACACAACTTGCCCGGCTGGTTCCCGGCGAGAAGGTCAGGATCTCGGTCGATGCGACCGACGGCCAGGACTTCGAGGGAACCGTTTCGTCGCTGGCGCCGGCTTCGGGTGCCGTGTTCTCGCTGCTGCCGCCCGAAAACGCCACCGGCAACTTCACCAAGGTCGTGCAGCGCGTTCCGGTCCGCATCGATGTGCCGGCCGATGCGCTGAAGAGCGGTAAGCTGCGCGCCGGCCTGAGCGTCGTCGTCGCCGTCGACAGCCGCACCGCCCCATCCGGGTCGGCGTCAGTGGCAGCGTCGAATTGAGCGGCGGCCGGGGAGCAATGCCATGGCAACCGCAACCCTGACAGCAGGAGCGCCGCCGGCGAGGCCGGCTGTGCCTGACACCATTTCGACGCGGCGCGTCATCGCCTTCCTGGCGATGGTGTTCGGCATGTTCATGGCCATCCTCGACATCCAGATCGTCTCCGCCTCGCTGTCGGAGATCCAGGCCGGCCTGAGCGCCAGCTCCGACGAAATTCCGTGGGTGCAGACCGCCTACCTGATCGCCGAAGTGGTGATGATCCCGCTGTCGGGCTTTCTCAGCCGGATGCTGTCGACGCGCGTGCTGTTCACCATCTCGGCGGCAGGCTTCACCGCGGCCAGTGCGCTGGCGGCGACCGCCACCAACATCGACCAGATGATCGTCTACCGCGCCGTCCAGGGCTTCATCGGCGGCGGCATGATACCGAGCGTCTTTGCCGCTGCCTTCACCATCTTCCCGCCCTCGCGCCGCGCCGTCGTCTCGCCGATGATCGGCCTCGTGGCGACGCTGGCGCCGACCATCGGCCCGACCGTCGGTGGCTATATCAGCCATGCCATGTCATGGCATTGGCTGTTCCTGGTCAATGTCGTGCCCGGCATCCTGGTGACAACGGCGGCCTGGACGCTGATCGACTTCGACAAGCCCAACCTCAAGCTGTTCAGCAAGTTCGATTGGTGGGGCCTCGCCGGCATGGCGGCCTTCCTGGGCTGCATGGAATATGTGCTCGAGGAAGGCCCCAACAATGACTGGCTGCAGGACCAGGGCGTCTTCATCTGCGCCGTCGTCATGACCGTCGGCGCGGTGCTGTTCTTCTGGCGCGTATTCACCGCCGAGGAGCCGATCGTCGACCTGAAGGCCTTCACCAACATCAACTTCGCCTTCGGCTCGCTGTTCTCGTTCGTCATCGGCATCGGTCTCTACGGCCTGACCTATCTCTACCCGGTGTTCCTCGGGCGCATCCGCGGCTACGATTCGATGATGATCGGCGAGGCTTTGTTCGTCAGCGGCCTGGCGATGTTCTTCACCGCGCCGATCTCGGGCATCCTGTCGAACAAGATGGACCCGCGCCTGATGATGATGATCGGCTTCTTCGGCTTCGCCACCGGCACCTGGTGGATGACGCATCTGACCGCCGACTGGGATTTCTATGAGCTGCTCATCCCGCAGATCCTGCGCGGCTGTTCGATGATGCTGTGCATGGTTCCGATCAACAACATCGCGCTCGGCACCTTGCCGCCCGAGCGGCTGAAGAATGCGTCAGGCCTGTTCAATCTCACCCGCAACCTTGGTGGTGCTGTCGGCCTTGCGCTGATCAACACCGTGCTGATCGACCGCAACGCCTTCCACTACGCAAGGCTCTCCGAGCATGTGCAATGGGGCAGTGAAGCCGCGCAGACCAAGCTGCAGAACATGACCCGCAATTTCGAGCAGACCCCCGGCCTCGACGCCACAAGCGCTGCGATCTCCAAGTTGTCTGGCATGGTCCAGCAGCAGGCGGCGCTGTTGTCCTTCATGGACGTGTTCTTCATGCTGACGGTGCTGTTTGCGACGCTTGGCCTGTTCACCATGCTGATCCGCAAGCCGGCCGTACCGGGTGGCGGCGGCGGTGGGGGGCACTGATACGGAGCAATTCCAAGAAAAGTGTAAGGCGGTTTTCCCGGGAAAAGCGCGCAGCGCTTTCCCTTGGAGATTGCGACAAGACAAGGATACGTGGGCAGCGGTTTCGGGAAGCTCCTCCAGTCCACGCCCGAAAAGCTCTGACCGCGTAAAAAACTCCGGGCCGCAAGCCCGGAGTTTTTTGCATTCGAGTCTATGGACTCAGGCCGTGGCCGGTTTGAAGGTCAGCGCGACGCCGTTGATGCAGTGGCGCAGGCCGGTCGGCGCCGGACCGTCGTCGAAGACATGGCCGAGATGGCCGCCGCAGCGGCGGCAATGTGCCTCGGTACGCGTCATGCCGAGCGACCTGTCCACGGTCGTGCCGATCGCCTTTGGAATCTCTTGCCAGAAGCTCGGCCAGCCGGTGCCGGAATCGAATTTCGTCTCCGACGAATAGACCGGCAGGTCGCAGCCGGCACAGGCGAAAATGCCCTTGCGGTGTTCGTTGAGCAGCGGGCTGGTGCCGGGGTACTCCGTGCCTTCCTTGCGCAGCACGTCGAAGGCGGCCGGCGACAGGATGGCTTTCCACTCGGCGTCGGTCTTGACGACCTCGAAGCTCTCGGCCGCTTGTGCTGCCTGCGGATCGCCCATGCGCAGCATCGTTGCCGCGGCCCCGATCACGCCGATGGCGGCGGCACCGCTCAAAAGAAAGTCGCGACGGTTCATGACCAGTTCCTCCTGATGTCCTTTTTGCCAAACTACACCGCCGCGCGGAAATCAAAAGCCGGTGACGGTAGCCCCTCGAACGAACACTCCGCGCCCTCCCACATCCGAATGCAGGCGGGCGCGAAGTGCACGGGCCAATTGCGGATCACGGGAGCGGGATCGTGCAATCGACGGAGGGTCCTTGCCGTCAGTTCGCCGGCAGCAAGCCCCTTGTTACATCTTGGGCAAAAGAACCTTGTCGATGACGTGGATGACGCCATTGGACTGTTCGACATCGGCGATCGTCACATTGGCGACATTGCCGTTCTCGTCGGTGACCGTGACCTTGCCGCCGTCGGCCTTGAGCGACAATTCGCAGCCGCCGACCGTCTTGACCTTGTGGGTGCCGCCGTCAGCCTTGGCCATCGCGGCGACATCTGCTCCCATCGCCTTGGCGCCGATGACATGACAGGTCAGGATCTTGGTGAGCTTGTCCTTGTTTTCGGGCTTGAGCAGCGTCTCGACCGTACCGGCCGGAAGGGCTGCGAAGGCTTCGTTGGTTGGCGCGAACACGGTGAACGGACCGGCGCCCTGCAGCGTCTCGACAAGGCCGGCGGCCTTCACGGCGGCGACCAGCGTGGTGTGATCCTTCGAGTTCACGGCGTTCTCGACGATGTTCTTGTTGGCATACATGGCGGCGCCGCCAACCATCGGGTTTTCGGCGTAGGCGGCGGTGGCAAGGGCCGAAACGGCGATCGTACCGGCGAGCAAAAGGGTGGCGTATCTACGCATGATGTCGAACTCCTCGGGTTTTTCTCTTCCCATTTTTGGGGACGCGAGGAGATACGGAACAAACTCGCCCGAGTTTCAGAAATATTGTGATTTTTGATTTTATCCATGGCGCAGAGGGATTTCCCGAGCCATCGGCCGCCTGCCGACATGCTGTCTATGGGCATGTTCAGCGAAGGATAGACTTATGATAGTCTGTTGTGATTTTTCAGGTGAAGAGCCGGTCAGATGCTCTTCAGGTCGCCAGCGGCGACCACCGGTCCGGTCGGCTGTCCGGTCGGCGAACCGCCCGACGGCTCGAGGCTGACGGCAAGCACCGCGCCCTGGGCAAGTTTCTGATGGGCCGCCGGCGAGACGATAATATGCGCCGTTGCACCTGCCGGAATGACGCCCATCGAGACCGGCGGGTTCTTGCCCTCGATCATCCACAGCTCGAAGTCCTTGCCGGAAGCACGCTCACCGGAGACATGCGACAGGCCGACTTCGTGATGCGCGGCGTCGTAGACGGCAAGATATTTGACGTCGCTGCCTTCGGCGGCCAGCGAAGCGACGAGTCGCGCCTGCGGCTGCTCGACCGGTGGGTTGAGAATGGGCACGGCGATGTAAATCGCCAGTGCCGCAACCGCGGCTGCGGCAAGGCCGCGCCAGAAGGCCAGGCTGGACCACAGGCCGCCGCGCACTTCGGCGGGCCTGCTCACCGCGGCAGCGGTAGCGAACAGGCGGCGGTCGACCGCGGTCTTCACCGAAACCGGCGGCTCGACTTCCCGATAGGCGGCGGCAAGCGGTGAGAGACTGACCTCCCAGTCCTCGACAAGACGGGCGAAAGCCGTATCCGCATCGATGCGGCGAGAGACGATCTGGCGTTCGTCGGCATCGAGCACGCCGAGAACGTACTCGGCGGCGAGCAGGTCGTCGCCTCCACGTTCCGGTCCTGTGTCTTCTGCCAGCGTCATCTTTCCAGGCATTCTCTGAGTTTCAACAGGCTGCGGCGCAGCCATGTACGCATCGTGTTCAGCGGCACGCCATGGCGCTCCGCCAGTTCGGCATAGCTCTCGCCCTTGAGATAGGCGCCCCGGACGGCTGCTGCCCGGTCCTTCTCCAGCTCATCGAGACAATGGTGGATACGTTCGGATTCGTCGCCCGCCACCGCCATCGCTTCAGGCCCCGGCGCCGGATCGGCCACGTCGAGCGCGGCATCGATGTCGGCGGCGGGTTTGCGCCGCGCTCTGATGCGATCGATCGCATGATTGCGCGCGATTGCCACCAGCCAGGAGATCGGGCTTAGATCGGAAACAGCAAAACGGTCGGCCTTCGTCCATATCTTGACGAAGACTTCCTGCAGCGCTTCTTCCGCGTCTCCCCGGTCGTTCAATACACGAAGACAGACGCCAAAAAGTTTCGCGCTGGTCTGCCGGTAAAGCAGATCGAACGCGGCCCGATCCTTCATCGAAGTCCGAACGATCAGCTTGGTGATGTCCTGCGGCGTCATTGCAGGCAAATTAGGCGATTGCCATGTATTTGCAACGACGGAAATAACCTTGTGCACGCCTAAGCTTTTGTGTGTCGCCGGCCCGGATCCGTCGGTCGATTGCCAATGGAATTGCCACTGGCTAGCTTGCTTTCATTGATGGGGGAGCGCGCATGTCGGTCGAACGGATCCTTTGGGAAGAAGATGCCACCGGCCTCGCCAATCTGGTCCGCAAGGGCGAGGTTTCGGCCGTCGAACTGACCGACGCCGCGATTACCCGCGCCGAGGCCACCCGTCCCGACATCAATGCCACGGCCGAACCGCTCTACGATGCTGCCCGCGCCTGCGCCAAGACCGTCGACCCCTCGCTGCCGCTGGCTGGTGTTCCCTTCGCCATCAAGGATCTCGGCATCGCCATCAAGGGCGTGCCGACGCATGGCGGCAGCCGCATTCCGGCATGGCTGGCCGACGTCAATTCGGCGCTGACCGACCGCTATCTCGCTGCCGGACTTATCCCGATCGTCACCTCGACATCGCCGGAGCACGGGCTTCGATTGATGACCGAATCCAGGGCCTTTGGCATCACCCGCAATCCGTGGAACACCGGCCATACCAGCGGCGGCTCTTCGGGCGGTTCGGCAGCACTGGTCGCAGCCGGCGTCGTGCCGGTGGCGCATGCCTCCGATGGCGGCGGCTCGATCCGTGTGCCTGCCGCCTGCACCGGGCTTGTCGGCCTGAAGACGTCGCGCGGCCGTACACCGCTGACGCCCCTGGTGAGCGAAAGCTGGTACGGCATGGTCGTCGACCATGCGCTCACCCGTTCGGTGCGCGATTGCGCGCTGCTGCTCGACCTGACCCACGGGCCCGATCCTCTGTCGCCCTATGCCGCGCCGCGGCCGAAAGGCACGTTCGCGGCTGCCGCCGCGCGCGATCCCGGCAAGCTCAGCCTAGCCGTGTACCGCAAATCGCCGCTTGGCCTGCCGATCTCGGACGAGACGCTCAAGGCGCTCGACAACGGCGGTGGCGCTTGCCCGCGAGGGCGGCCACACGGTCGAGGAGATCGACTTGCCCTTTATCGGCCGCGATTTCTTCGCCGATTTCTGCAGGACGGTTGCCTCCGCCGTCGCTGGCACGATGCGGGCCGAAGCGCTGCGCGTCGGCCGTTCCGTTGCTGGCGACATCGAGCGGGCCACGCGCGTGCTCGCCCGCTTCGGCGAACTGGTGTCGGCCGGCGGGACCTATGCCGACCTGCAGCGGCTGCATGCCGCCTCACGGCGGCTGATCGCAGAGACCGCGCAGTATGACGCCGTGCTGATGCCGATCATTGCCCACCCGCCGCTTGCCTGCGGCGCAATGGATCCGAAAGGCGCCGACGACCTCATCGAGAACCTGCTCGACAAGCTTCACCTGACGCCCTTGCTGAAGCTGAAGCCGTTCTTCGGCCAGTTGATGGACAAGAGCCTCTGGTTCACCCATTGGCCGGCGATCCAGAATGTCAGCGGCCAGCCATCGATCGCCCTGCCGGTCCATGTCACCGACGCCGGCCTGCCGATCGGCGTCCAGGCTGCCGGCCGTCCGGGCGACGAGGAGACGCTTTTGTCGCTCGCCGCGCAGATGGAGAAGATCTCGGGTTGGCTGGGTCGCAGGGCGCCGCTGATGGTGCCGACACGATGACGAGGCCGTGAAGCGCTCGAATATGACAGCAAAGCCATTTGCGGGCGGCGCCAATTCCCGCTAAGACGCCGCCGTCCTTACCGATCTCCAGGGAAAAAAGCCGATGACGGAAATAACCGCCACCGCCGAAATGCAGGCAGCCCTGTTGTCGCGGGCGCTGCCCTACATGCAGCGCTACGAGCACAAGACGGTCGTGGTGAAATATGGCGGCCATGCCATGGGCGACATCGAGCTCGGCAAGGCCTTCGCGCGCGACATCGCGCTGCTCAAGCAATCCGGCGTCAACCCGATCGTCGTCCACGGCGGCGGCCCGCAGATCGGCGCCATGCTGGCCAAGATGGGCATCGAATCCAAGTTCGAAGGCGGCCTGCGCGTCACCGACCAGAAGACGGTCGAGATCGTCGAAATGGTGCTGGCCGGTTCGATCAACAAGGAGATCGTCGCGCTGATCAACGCCGAGGGCGAATGGGCGATCGGCCTGTGCGGCAAGGACGGCAACATGGTGTTCGCCGAAAAGGCCCGCAAGACCATGATCGATCCGGACTCCAACATCGAGCGCGTGCTCGATCTCGGCTTCGTCGGCGAGCCGGTCGAGGTCGACCGTACCTTGCTTGATCTTCTGGCACGCTCCGAAATGATCCCGGTGCTGGCGCCGGTGGCGCCGGGACGCGATGGCCACACCTACAACATCAACGCCGACACCTTCGCCGGCGCCATTGCCGGCGCCTGCCAGGCGACGCGCCTGCTGTTCCTCACCGACGTGCCGGGTGTGCTCGACAAGAACAAGAAGCTGATCGACGAACTGACCGTGGCCGAGGCCAAGGCGCTGATCAAGGACGGCACGGTCTCGGGCGGCATGATCCCCAAGGTCGAGACCTGCATCGAAGCGATCGAGCGCGGCGTCGAAGGCGTCGTCATCCTCAACGGCAAGACCCCGCATGCGGTGCTGCTGGAACTGTTCACCGAACATGGCGCCGGCACGCTGATCGTGCCCTGAGGGGCTCGTCAGCCGGCTAACTTTCTCGCCTCAGAATCTTCAATATTGTCGATGGTGGGAATGGCGGGCTTTCTGGCCGGGCGTCGAACGGACATCGATTCCTCCTCGGCGTCCTGCGGCGCGCCCCAGAATTCGGCCAGCGTCGGGCCGTCTTTCACCCTGATGTCGCGGACCAGAAAGCCCCAGACCTCGCGGAACCACACGCGGCGGCCCATCTGTGTGTACCAGCGCATCGAATGGCGCTGCTCGGGATCCTTGTGGAACAGGATGCGGGCCAGCGCCTTCGGCCGTGATTGCACCGCCAGCTCGATCAGCTTGACGCTGAAGAACAGCATCCACGGCTTCAGCCGCGTCATCTGCAGCACCTGGTGCTTGTAGTCCCACAGGCGCGCATCCTGCTGGATCACCTTGCGATCCCGCGCGATGCGGAAGAACGGCGTCCAGCGATGCGGCGTCACATAAAGCGCCTGGATCTGGTCGGGGTCGTAGGCGATGAGTTGGCGAAAGCCGCGCCACAGGTCGCGAAACCCTTCGTCCTCGAAGCCGGACACCCAGGTCGCCATAGACAGGATGCCGCTGAGACGCAGCAGCCTTATCGCCTCGCGATCGGATGAGGTGCTGCCGCCCTTGCGGATCAACTGAAGCGTCTGCTCGTCGGTGTTTTCCATGCCGAGCAGCCAGCGGATGACACCGGCCTTGCGGTAGAGATGCAGGATGTCGGCATCGCGCACTATGTCGTCGGCACGGGTCGAACCGACGATCAGCACCGGCACGTTCTCGGCGATCAGGGCATCGAGGAAGGCCCGCCAGGCTTTCTTCGAGACCGTCGGATTCTCGTCGGCGAGATTGATGAGCTCGACGCCATGTTGGCGATGCAGCCATGCTATCTCCCTGGCGAATTTCACCGGATCGCGATGCCGCCAGCGGGTCCAGAAGCCGCGCTGGCCGCAATAGTTGCACAGATGCGGACAGCCGCGCGAAAACTGCATGACCACGGCCCGCTTGCCGCCCCAGTAGCTGTAACTGGTATGGTCGATCAGTTCCCAGCCGACGCGGTAGGCGTCGAGGTCGGCAATGGTCATGGCCGCCTGTGTGGCGAAGGGGCGGCTGAGATCGTCGCGATAGGCGATGCCGGCCACGCTCGCCGGCGGCTGGCGCATTTCCAGCCCTTCGACCAGCGCCACCACCGTCGCTTCGCCCTCGCCGCGCACGATGAAGTCGAAGGCATCGGTAGCGGCCAGGATGTCGCGCCAATGATAGGTCGGGAAAACGCCGCCATAGATGATGATGGTCGCCGGCTCGCGCTCCTTGATCATGCGCGCGATCGCCAAGGCGGTCGGGTGCGCCGAGGTCGAGCCGGAATGGCCGATCAGGACGAAGTCGGGGTGGTCCTCCAGTGCGCTGCGCACGACGTCATCGAGCGGCATCGGCCCGAACTCGGCGTCGACGAGGCGCACCTGATGGCCGGCATCGATCAGCGGCCCGCCGATCGCCAGCAGGCCGAGCGGCGGCAGGTGATCGTCGGGCACGCGGCTGCCGATGGCGGTGTGCGGCGGATTGATCAGGACGATTTTCATGGCGGACCTCCTGGGCAGTTGGTCCGCACAAGCTGGCCGGCGATGTGGACACGCGCTTGGCCCGTTTCAGCAGTTTGCGTGCAGCTTTTCCTCAAGGAGTGCGAAGGGCAGGCATTGTCATCGCCTGAGATGCCCGAGCGGCACATGGCCCGGGCCCTTGATGTTCTGCAGCACCAACTGCGTGTGGACGTCGCGCACGCCGTCGAGCCGCATCAGCCGGTGCATGACGAAAGCGTTGAGCTCGTCGACCGACGGCACCATGACATGCAGCAGAAAGTCATGGTCGCCGGTCATCGTCCAGCACGAGGAAACCTCGTCCATGCGCTGCACGGCGGCGATGAAGCTTTCGGGCGAGCCGTCGCTGTGGCTGACGAGGCGCACCTGGATGAACACCTCGACCATCAGCCCGACAGCGCGGCGGCTGATCACGGCGGCAAATCGCTTGATGATGCCGGCCTCCTGCAGCGCCTCGAAGCGCCGCGCGCATGGTGTCGTCGACAGGCCGATCTCTTGCGCCAGCTCTGAAACCGGTTTGCGCCCGTCGCGCTGCAGGACATCGAGCATCTTGATCTCGAAATCATCGAATCGAGGCATTTTCACTCCTTCCTGGGAATTTCTGAGTGAATATTATCCCGATTTCCGAATTCGAACCATCATCAAAACCGATTCGCCTCCGCAAATCCGCTTAACGTTCAGCACGTCAGCGATTTGCTTTGCGAGGAGAAAAACCATGACGACGATGAGCGTTGCCGAATACGCCCGCGACTGCGCGGCGCAAGGATTGCGCGGCGACTACTCGGTCTGCCGTGCCGATTTCACCGTGTCGCAGGGTTACGATTACAGCGATGAAGAGCAGGCGGTGTGGCGCACGCTGTGCGACCGCCAGACCAGACTGACGCGCAAGCTCGCCCACCATTCCTACCTCGACGGCGTCGAAAAACTCGGCCTGCTCGACCGTATTCCCGACTTCGACGAGGTCAGCGCCAAGCTGCGCAAACTGACCGGTTGGGAGATCGTCGCGGTGCCGGGGCTCATTCCCGCGGCTCCGTTTTTCGACCATCTCGCCGATCGCCGCTTCCCGGTCACCAACTGGCTGCGGACCAGGCAGGAGCTCGACTACATTGTCGAGCCCGACATGTTCCATGATTTCTTCGGCCATGTGCCGGCGCTGTCGCAACCGGTGTTCGCCGATTTCATGCAGATGTATGGCGAGAAGGCCGGCGACATCATCGCGCTGGGTGGCGACGAGATGATTTCCCGGCTCTACTGGTACACGGCCGAATATGGCCTGATGCAGGAGGCCGGCCAGCCGCTGAAGGCCTTTGGCGCCGGCCTTATGTCGTCGTTTACCGAGCTGCAGTTCGCGGTCGAAGGCAAGGACGCCCACCACGTGCCCTTCGACCTGGAAACGGTGATGCGCACCGGCTACGAGATCGACAAGTTCCAGCGCGCCTATTTCGTGCTGCCGTCCTTCGACGCCTTGCGCGATGCCTTCCAGACCGCCGATTTCGCGGCAATCGTCGCCCGGCGCAAGGACCAGCCGGCGCTCGACCCGGCGACGCTCTAGAGCAATTCCAGGAAAAGTGTGAAACGGTTTTCCGTCCGGAATTGCGTCAAACAAAGAGTTAGAGCGGATCGCCGTTCCGTGAAACGGTGAACTGCCCTAGGCAGCATGCTGCCCTGCAGCCGTCAGGCGGTGACCACCTTGCTGAGATGGTCGCCCAGCCGGCAGGCCAGCGCGGTGATCGTCGTCGTCGGGTTGCATTGACCCGACGTGCAGAACACCGAGGAGCCGCCGACATAGAGATTGTCCATGCCGTGCACCTTGCAGTTGGCGTCGACCACGCTCTTGCTGATGTCGGTGCCCATGCGCGTGCCGCCCATATGGTGATGGCCCGCCGTCTCGTCGTTGGTCGGATAGTCCTGACCATTGCTGATCCAATCGGCAATGCGCACGCGGCCGAGATTCTTCTCGATCAGCGTTGCGCCGAACAGTCTGAGCCCTTCGAGAAGGGTGCGATGTTCCAGTTCGGATTTCTTCCAGTGCAGTTCGATGCGCGGCACGCCGGCATGGTCGACATCGGTCTTCGACAACTCGATCTGGTTGGAGGCCAGCGGCGCCTGTTCCCAGGCGACGTAGAGCTGGGCCGCGCAGCGCAGTCGCTGACTGAGCTGGTAGGACATCCATTCCGCCATGCTGGGCGCCGTGCAGGCGAGGTCGGCGATAAGACTCTTGACCCCGGGATACGGCGTCTCGATCAGCCGGATGCCGAAATTCATGATCTGCAGCCGCTCCATGGCGGCGAGTGTCGGCGAGAAGAAGGCCTCGTTGACGGCGTCGACCTCGAACGCGTTATAGTCGGCCAGGATGGCGTTGCCGCCCTCGAAGGTCGGATGCTCCATCCAGTAGCGGCCAAGCGCAGTTGCATTCGGCACGACGCCGCCGTTCGAGCGCTGGTTGGACCACAGAAGCAGCCGCGAATTCTCCAGCCCACCGGTGCAGACGATGAAATAGTCAGCGCTGAACGAGCCCGCATCCTGTCCGTGCGACCACAGCCTGGCGCCAGTCACGCGTCTGCCGTCGCCGGCAAGTTCGGTGGCACAAGTGTTGAGCACCACCGCGATGTTCGTGGCCTTGTCGAGTTCATCGCCGAACTTCTCGGCGAAGCGCACGGCCGGGCTCTTGATCAGCTGCACCCAGCGAATGTCGTCCGAGATCGGCATATCGGGCCGGAGGGCCGGAAGGTCGAGAATATCGCGCACTTCCGGCAGATAGGGTTCGATGTCGGTGCGGGCGATCGGCCAGCCCGTATCGGGTACCCAGGCCTTCGGCTCGAAATCCTGCTTGTCGAGCACGCGGCACCAGCCTGCCCAGTGGTTGGAACTGCCCCCCATGAACCGCAGCCGGGTGATGTCGAGATCGAAATAGAAATCCCCGACCGTGCTGCCCCGGTAAAAGTCCTGCGAGTCGTCGCTGAATTCGCGCGGACCGGCCTCCATCACCACCACCGGAATGCCGGCCGCGCCAAGCTTGCGGGCAATGGTCATGCCGGCCGGACCGGAGCCGAGGATGCAGACCTTCGGGGTGAAGTTCGCAGCGCGATACGCCTCGTAGCTGTCGAAGATCATGCCAGGTCGCTCCGCTTCAGGATCCAGCCACCGACCTCGACGATCTCGTTCGGGTCGGGCTTTGGACCGGCGGCATCGGCATCAGGCAGCTTGCGGAACAAAGACAGGGCAGGCAATGCGATCAACGCCTGCACGAGCGCGCGGCGTGACATTTTCTTGATGATGAAACTCATGGCTGGTCTCTCGGCTGGGCTTCGGCACTGCATGGCGTTCCCAGAACGGCAATTCCCGGAACGACACATGCATCACCGTGGAAGCCAGTATCGTGCCAAGTCTGGCCGCAAAGCAGTGAAAACCCGGCTAAGCGGTACAACCGAGTGCAAACAAGGTTAGAGTTTTCTTAACAGGCCGGTTGCGGCAGATCGGATCACGCCGCCTCGGAAATGCCGGTGTCGATGATCGTCAGGTTACGGCCCTGGTGCTTGGCCTGGTAGAGGCGTCGGTCGGCGGCGCGCATCAACTCCGACACGCTGGCTTCCTCGCCGCAGACAGTACCGCCGATGCTGACCGTGAGCGGAATGGTCCGCTCGTCGACGGGCCGGAAGCGGATCAGCTCGACTTCGCGGCGAATGCGCTCGGCGACGCGCTTGGCCTCCTGCTCGGTGGCGCCAACCAGAAAGGCGCCAAATTCCTCGCCGCCGATGCGGCCGAGCACATCGCCGCTGCGCACGCCGCGCTGAATCGCGCTGGCGATCAAAAGCAGCGCGTCATCGCCGGTCAGGTGGCCGAAATTGTCGTTGATGGTCTTGAAGTGGTCGGCATCGATGATCAGCAGCGCGCCGCGATCGGACTTGCGGCGCGAACCGTCGAGCGCGGCAAAGAAGCTTTCCCGGTTGAGCATGCCGGTCATGTCGTCGCGGCTCGCCTTTTCCGCCAGGCGGCGATGCGCGGCGGCGAGCTGGGCATGGGCTCGGGCGAGATCGCGATGCGCGTTTTTCAGCCTGTCGCTTTGCCAGAAAGTGCTTGCGCTGGCGGCCCACGCCAGCACCAGCGGACAGAGCGTGGAGGTCAGCCAGATCGTCCGGTTGACCGGAAATCCCATGGCCGGAACGATGATCAGGGTCAGCAGGAGAGAGGCCGCGACTGAGGCGAAAGCAACGGCGGCGGATCTCAGAATTATGCTGTTCATCGCTTGCTCCCACAAGACTGCCTCTCTGCCAGCAAGCCCTGAAGGCCACCTTTCCCAGATGCCTAAAATTTGAATCGTGAGACGATTTACGCAACCTCAACGAGCAGAAGTTGTGGATAAAGTCGCTTTCGGAATGCGCGTTTCATGCCATAAGGAGCCCATGACCACGCTCCCTGACCCCGCCCGCTTCGCCCATGTCACCGACTGGGTCTTCGATCTCGACAACACGCTCTATCCGCACCATTCGAATCTGTTCTCGCAGATCGACGTCAAGATGACCGCCTATGTCGGCGAACTGTTGGCATTGCCGCGCGACGATGCGCGCAAGTTGCAGAAGGAGCTCTACCGCGAATATGGCACGACGCTGAACGGCCTGATGACACGCCACGGCATCGACCCCGACGATTTCCTCGAGAAGGTCCACGACATCGACTATTCATGGCTGGTGCCCGATCCCGTTCTCGGCACCGCCATCCGCCAGCTTCCCGGCCGCAAGTTCATCTTCACCAATGGCGACCGCAGGCACGCCGAGCGCACCGCGCGCCAGCTCGGCATCCTCGACCATTTCGACGACATCTTCGACATCGTCGCTGCGGGGCTCAATCCCAAGCCGGCGCGCCAGACCTACGAGAAGTTCGCCGAACTCCACGCCGTCACCGGCCACAATGCGGTGATGTTCGAGGATCTTGCCCGTAACCTTTCGGTGCCGAAGTCGCTCGGCATGACCACGGTGCTGATCGTGCCGCGCAATTTCGAGCCGACCTTTTCCGAAATCTGGGAGCGCGACCCGGCCAATGAGGATGATGTCGATTTCGTCACCGACGATCTGGCGGGGTTTCTGACGGCGATTGTGGAGAGGGGGGAGGGGAAATGAAGAAATGATGAAATGACGAATTGGGGATCGATCCGAACGCAGAGCCACAATCCCTTCATTCTTCAATTCTTCAATTCCCCGATCCCCAGCCCTACTCTCCTAACTTATAGAACCGGCTGATAATCCCCCACGCCTCATCCGCGGTGTCGACGAAGTCGATGATGTCCTGATCACCGGGGCTGATCGTGCCCTGCTCGGCGAGGAAATCGAGATCGATCGCCCGCTTCCAGAAGGATTTGCCGAACAGGATCACCGGCACGCGCTCCATGCGCCCTGTCTGGATCAGGGTCAGCGTCTCGAAGAATTCGTCCATCGTGCCGAAGCCGCCCGGAAACACCGCGACCGCCTTGGCGCGCATGACGAAATGCATCTTGCGGATAGCGAAATAATGGAAGTTGAAGCAGAGCTCCGGCGTCACATAGATGTTCGGCGCCTGCTCGTGCGGCAAGACGATGTTGAGGCCTATCGACGGCGCGCCGACATCGTCGGCGCCGCGGTTTCCCGCTTCCATCACGCCAGGCCCGCCGCCGGTCACCACGACATATTCGCGGTAATAGGAGGTAGCCGATTGCTGCGAGCAGAGGCGGGCGAATTTGCGCGCTTCCTCGTAGTATTTGCTGTTCTCTTCGAGGTTCTTCTTCTGCGTCTCGTTCTTGGCCGCCCAGGCCTCGCCGCCGGGTTCCGGCAGGCGCGCACCGCCGAACAGGATCACCGTCGAGCGGATGCCGCGTTCGGCTAGGATCATTTCCGGTTTCAGGAGTTCGAGTTGCAGCCTGACCGCGCGCAACTCGCGCCGCGTCATGAAGTCGGGATCGTTCCAGGCGAGCCGGTAGGTTTCGGCACGCGTCTGCGGCGTGTCAGGTACGCTCTTCGACCGCTCCAGATCCTCGTCCGAATGCGGCAGCGGCGTCCACCCCGCCTTTTCCATAGGAGTCATAACTACCCGTCCAATTCCCTTAACTGCGCCGTCCCGTGACGCACACGCGATTGACCCCCATTAAGCCTTAACATAGGGTCCGCGCGACTTTCAAAACAGGTTAAGGCTCAGCCCCTTAACAGCTTGGTAATGGAGCGAATTCATGTCGAAGCCCGATCTGGCGAGCCTCGAAAAGACCATCGAGAAGGCCTTCGAGGAACGCGATGCGATTTCGACTGCGACGCGCGGCGAAACGCGCGATGCCATCCAGTCGGCGCTTGACCTGCTCGACCGCGGCGCCGTCCGCGTCGCCGAGCGGCAGGCCGACGGCAAGTGGCATGTCAACCAGTGGCTGAAGAAGGCCGTGCTTTTGTCCTTCCGGCTCAACCCGATGGAGATCATCAAGGGTGGTCCCGGCGAAGCGACGTGGTGGGACAAGGTGCCGTCGAAGTTCGATGGCTGGGGCGCTGTCGATTTCGAAAAGGAGGGCTTTCGCGCCGTGCCGGGGTCGATCGTGCGTCGCTCGGCCTATATCGCGCCGGGCGCCGTGCTGATGCCGTCCTTCGTCAATGTCGGCGCCTATGTCGATACAGGCACCATGATCGACACCTGGGTCGGGGTAGGCTCCTGTGCCCAGATCGGCAAGAACGTGCATCTTTCCGGCGGCGTCGGCATCGGCGGCGTGCTGGAGCCGATGCAGGCAGGTCCGACCATCATCGAGGACAATTGCTTCATCGGCGCGCGCTCGGAAGTGGTCGAGGGCTGCATCGTGCGCGAAGGCTCGGTGCTCGGCATGGGCGTCTTCATCGGCCAGTCGACCAAGATCGTCGACCGCGCCACCGGCGAGATTTTCTACGGCGAAGTGCCGCCGAATTCCGTCGTCGTCGCCGGAGCGATGCCGGGTAAGCCCTTTCCGAACGGCGAGCCGGGTCCGAGCCTCTACTGCGCCGTCATCGTCAAGCGCGTCGACGCCAAAACCAGGTCCAAGACCTCGATCAACGAATTGCTGCGCGATTGATCTTTGCGCAAAGCGGGCGCACCTTCCGCCGGCGCGACAATCGGTCGCGCGGGTTCATCATGGAGGGGTGACATGGACTGGAAGTATCTGCTCACAAGTTTTGACGGTCGCATCAACCGTGGCAAGTTCTGGGCCGCGATTGGCGTTTTCATCGTCATTGGCATCGTTGCCTTTATTCTCGATGCGATCCTCGGTACACGCATCACCACGGCCAGTGGCGCCCAGATCGGCATCATCGGCATTCTCATCGCTCTGGCCTCGATCTATTTCGCACTCGCAGTCTACGCCAAGCGCTGGCATGATCGCGGCAAGTCGGGCTGGTGGAGCCTGATCATGCTGGTGCCATTGATCGGCCCGATCTGGTTTCTGGTGGAATGCGGCATTCTCGAAGGCGCCAGGGGCGCCAATCAATATGGACCGGACCCGCTTGCCTGACAGATCAGATCTCACCTGGCTTTTCTTCAAAACCTCGGGCCGCGTCAGTCGCGCGGCCTATTTTCTTGGCGGGTTGCTCGTCGCTATCATCCAGGCCTTCCCGCTCTACCGCTTCACGCTGGTGCCGGAAGGTTCGGCCGAGAGCAACATGTGGTCGTTCATCTTCTTCGTCGCCTTCATCGCCTCGCTGTGGTCGAACATTGCCCTGGCGGTCAAGCGGCTGCACGATTTGGACAAGCCGGGCATTGCGGCGCTGATCCTGTTCGTGCCGGTGGTCTCGATCGTGGCCTTCCTTGTGTTGTGCCTGTTTCCGGGGCAGCCTGGACCCAACCGCTACGGCCGGCGCACCAACGAGCCAGCACAACCCTGAGGTTCGATCGGACATGCGCTACCGTACGCTTGATCCGAAACTGATCATCGAGACCGCAGAACGGCTGGAGACGCGCGTTGCGGAGCGTTTCCCCGATGCCGGCCTGCGCGGCGTTGCCGCCGAACTGGTCTCGCTGTCGCGCGACCTGGCACAGGGCGCCAAGGCCCTGGAAGCGCCGATCTGGTGGCTGCGCGGCCTCATCGTCGCCGCTGTCGTTGCCGGCGCACTGATGTTCATCTTCGTCGGAACCGTATTGCCATTCGACCGCATTTCCAAACCGGGTGATGCCGTCCAGTCTGTGCAAGGCATCGAAGCTTCGCTCAACATGTTCATCCTCGCCATTGTCGGATTTCTCGCCTTGATCCGCTCCGAGGAGCGCATCAAGCGCAAGCAGGTCTTTCGCCAACTGCATGGCCTGCGCTCGCTGATCCACGTCATCGACATGCACCAGCTGACCAAGGATCCGGCGGCGCTGTCGGCCGATTTCAAGCCAACGTCGCATTCGCCCGCCCGCATCACCAATGCCGCCGACCTGGCGCGTTACCTCGACTATTGCTCCGAAATGCTGTCGATCACCGGCAAGATCGCCGCATTGTTCGCGCAGTCGGTCAATGACGACGTGGTCATCGACGGCGTCAACGACATCGAGAGCCTGGCGTCCAACCTGTCGCGGAAAATCTGGCAGAAGATCACGTTGATCGACGGCCGGCCGGTGCAACAATCTGCTCCGGCGCCAGGCCCGGCGAGCCAAGCCGCTCCGCTTCCGCTGCGCGCACCAAGGCGATGATCCGCTGAACCGTCGGCACGGGCGTGCCGGCCTTCCCCGCCAGCCGCAAGATGGCACCTTGCAAATCGTCGATCTCCGTCGGCCGGCCGCGCTGAAGATCGTCCCACATCGACGAGCGCGCCTGCGGGTCGATCGCCAGCATGCGCCGCGCCAAGAGCTTGAACAGCCAGTCCGGCAGCCTGAGCACTTTCGGCAGCAGCGCCGGCCGCAGGCCGGCGACCCGCGCCGGCTCGATGCCGGACGCTTTCAGTGCCGTCAGCGCCTCGTCGATCTGGCCGGCCAGGATCAGCCGCCAGCGTCGGTCGGCCAGTTCGGTTGCCAGCGGCAGGCCGGAAAGCGCCACCAGCGCGTTGTTCAGATTCATCAGCAGCTTACCCCACAGCACCGCCTTCATGTCGCCATGCGCTTCAACCGCAAACCCTTCGACGCCAAGCAGGCCGACCAGGCCGGCATCGCCATCCTCGACCATCACCTTGCCGTCGCTGGCGCGGTGCACGCGCAGCGGCAGCTCGCCGTCCGGCGACTGCACCACATTGAACGGCACCATGCCGGCCAGCACCGTTCGCCGGCCAAGTCCGGCACGCAGCCTGTCGGCATTGTCGACACCGTTCTGCAGGCTGATCACCACGGCGTCGGGCCGGGCATGAGCTTTGATAAGATCCGCCATGTCCTGAGTGGCGCCGCTCTTGACCGTGACCAGGATCACGTCCGCCTGCGGCAGGGTGGCGGCCGGATCGGTGGTGACGGCAAGCGCCTCCGGCTTGATCGAGCGATCGCGGCCCTGGAGGTCGCTGACCCGCAATCCACCCTGCCGCAACGCTGCCTCGATGCGCGGCCGGGCCAGCAGAATGACCTTTCGGCTGGCCAGCGCCAGGCAGCCGCCGGCATAGCAGCCGATGCTGCCGGCACCGGCTATGACGATCCGTTTGTCCTTGTCTGCCATCCTGTCGCCCGCGCCGGGTCGCAACTATACGACATGAAAACCATAATATCGGCGGTATCGCCAGCCATGAGGCTGGCCCCTATGTCTGGCCGTGACAGGCCCTGCGCTTTCGACTATCGCTTTTGCCATGACGCTGCCGACCGATCCTGCCGAAAACCTCGCCGCCCTTATCCGTTGCGCTTCGGTGACGCCCGCTGAGGGCGGTGCGCTGACCGCGCTGGAGACGATGCTCAAACCGCTCGGCTTCCTGGTCGATCGGCCGGTGTTTTCCGAAGACGGCACGCCCGATATCGAAAACCTCTATGCAAGGCGTTCCGGCAATGGCCCGCATCTGATGTTCGCCGGCCACACCGACGTGGTGCCGGTCGGCGACGAAGCCGCCTGGACGCATCCGCCCTTCGCCGCCGAGATCGCCAATGGCGAGATGTATGGCCGCGGCGCCGTCGACATGAAGGGCGGCATCGCCTGTTTCATCGCCGCCGTGGCGCGCCATGTCGAGGCCAATGGCGGTCCGAAAGGCTCGGTCTCGCTGCTGATCACCGGCGACGAGGAAGGCCCCGCGATCAACGGCACGGTCAAGCTGCTCGAATGGGCGGCTTCCAGGGGCGAGAAATGGGATGCCTCTGTCGTCGGCGAGCCGACCAACCCGGATGCGCTGGGCGACATGATCAAGATCGGCCGCCGCGGCTCGATGTCCGGCGCCGTCACCGTCAATGGCCGCCAGGGCCATGTCGCCTATCCCTTGCTTGCCGACAATCCGGTGCGCGGGCTGATGAGCCTGGTCGATGCCTTGCTGCATCCGGTTTTCGACAAGGGAACCAGGGATTTCCAGCCGACCAATCTGGAGATCACCTCCATCGATGTGGGCAACCCGGCCACCAATGTCATCCCGGCCAAAGCGACCGCGACCTTCAACATCCGCTTCAACGACACCTGGACGGACGAGACCCTGCAGGCCGAAATCCACAACCGGCTCGACCAGGCGGCCAGGCGCAAGAAGTACCGGCAGGGCAAGAAGACGCCGGTCGACTACGAGCTCGTCTGGCGCGACCGGCCGAGCCATGTCTTCCTGACCCGTGACGACAGGCTGATCGAAACGCTGCGCGGCTCGATCAAGTCGGCGGTCGGCAAGGAGCCGACGCTGTCGACCTCCGGTGGAACCTCCGATGCGCGTTTCATCAAGGACTATTGCCCGGTGGTCGAGTTCGGGCTGGTCGGCAAGACCATGCACATGGTCGACGAGCGCGTCGCCATTGCCGACCTCGAGACGCTGACGCAAATCTACCAGCGCTTCATAGAAGACTGGTTCGGACAGGGCTGAACAGCATGCTTTCGGCGGACGAAACCCAAGCTTCGCTGACGGGCGCCTGGCGATTGATGCTCGGCAGAGCCGACGGCCTGCGCCTGCTCGACCTGTCGGCCGACGGCTTCTGGAATTCCTTCTTCGCCATTGTCGTTGCAGCACCGGCGCTGATCGTCGGCTGGGTCGGCATCGCCAACGAAATCGGCGATCCCGACGCCTTCGCGGGGCGCTTCAGCATGCTGGTGCGCCTGGCGACGGTCGACATCGGCTCCTGGGTGCTGCCGCTGGTTGCGCTCGCTTTCATCGCGCCGCGCGCCGGCATAGGCGGCCGCTTCGTCCACTACGTCGTTGCCAGCAACTGGGCTTCGGCCATCACCGCCTGGCTGATGCTGCCTTCGGCGCTGATCCGGCTTTTCCTGTCGTCCGCAAGCCAGGTTTCGAGCCTTGTGTCGCTGTTCCTCTTTGCCCTTTCTATGGTGCTGACCTGGCGCATGACAAATGCCACGATGGGCAGGGGCGCAGCGGTCGGCACGGCCGTTTTCGTCGGCATGTTCATTGCGTCGCTGCTGGTGCTGTTCGGCCTGCAGACGTTGCTCGGCATCACCGTCCCGGACGATGTCGGAGTTCAGAGCCTTTCCGGGCTCGTCTCGACCGGATAATCGACACCGGTGAGAAACAGCCCGTCGGGCGGCGCCACCTGGCCGCAGGCGGCGCGGTCGCGCGCCTCGAGCGCTGTTTTCAGGTCGGCCGCGCTCCAGCCGCCGTCGCCGACACGCTTGAGCGAGCCGACCATCGAACGCACCTGGTTGTGCAGGAACGAGCGCGCCGAAGCCCTGACCTCGATCATGTCGCCTTGTCGGCTCACATCGAGCCGTTCCAGCGTCCTGATCGGGCTGTTGGCCTGGCACTGGGTCGAGCGGAAGGTGGTAAAGTCATGCCGTCCGAGCAGGACCTTTGCCGCTTCGTGCATGGCGCCGGCGTCGAGCCGCTTCGGCACCCACCATACCTTGCCCTTGTCGAGCGCGGCCGGCGCGCGGCGGTTCAGGATGCGGTAGAGATAGTGGCGGCCAATGGCCGAGAAGCGGGCGTCGAAACTGTCGGAGACCACCGTCGCTTTCAGGATGGCGATGCGCGCCCCGGCCGCCTGCAGATGGGCGTTGACGGCATCGCGCACCTTGTCGCTCGGCCACGCCTTGACGAGGTCGACATGCGCCACCTGCGCAGTCGCATGCACGCCGGCATCGGTGCGGCCGGCGGCGCGCAGCCTGATCGCTTCGCCGCAGAATTTTTCGATCGCCTGTTCGATCGCCTGCTGCACCGAAGGCTGATCCGCCTGGTGCTGCCAGCCGGCAAACAGGCTGCCGTCATATTCGATGTCGAGGCGAAAACGCGGCATTTGCGGCTAGAGCTCTCGCCTCGAGCAATTCCAGGAAAAGTGTGAAACGGTTTTCCGTTCGGAATTGCGTTAAAACAAAGAGGAGTGCAGTTCGCCGTTTCCGTGAAAACGGCTGACTGTTCTACGCGGCGAGAGCGGTGAAGGCGGAGGCGTAGACCAGCCTGCCTGCTTCTGGCGCGTCACCCCAGGCCAGCGCCTGCAGCGCTTCGCCCTGGTATTCGCTTTCGAAGTTCTCGGCACGCGTGTGGCTATAGCCGAAACGCCCGTAATAGGTGGGGTCGCCCAGCACCACGGCCAGCGTCTCACCACCATCCTTGAGGCGGATATGCGCCTCGCGGATCAGCGCGCCGCCAATGCCGCTGCCATGGAACGAGGGCTCCACCGCCAGCGGCGCCAGCGCTACGGCCGCGAAGGTCTTGCCGCCATTCTGGACGAACAGCCGCGAAAACAGGATATGGCCGACCACCTGGCCGTCCTCTTCCGCAACCAGTTCGGCAACCGCGTCGCCGCCGGTCACCAGCGCGTCGACCAGACCGGCCTCCGCCTGCTGGCCGAAAGCGTGTTCCTCGACGAGGCGGATGGCCTCGCGATCCCGCGGCGTTGCCGCGCGTATCGACATCATGCTCATGAGAATTTCAGTCCTTTTTCGATCTTGGCCCCGCGCAGGAATTCCGACGCGGCAGCGGGCTTTCCGCCCGCCCGTTGAACTTCGACCAGCCTGATCGCGCCTGCCCCGCAGGCGACCGTCAGCCGGTCATCGAGAATTCCTCCCGACTCGCCCAAATCTTCCGAAGGCGACAGGCCTTGCGACAGCGTCGAGCGAAGCAGTTTCAGCCGCTCCTGGCGGCCGCCAATTCCTATCTCCGACCAGGCGCCTGGAAAGGGCGACAGGCCACGAATATGATTGTGGACCTCACTTGCCGAGCGAGTCCAGTCCACGCGAGTCTCGGATTTATCGATTTTCTTGGCGTAGGTCACCCCATCCACAGCTTGTGTGGTGAATGTCAGGGTGTTCCCTTCCAACCGCGCCAGCGCTTCCACCATCAAGGCAGCACCGACACTCATCAACCGATCATGCAGATCGCCGGCTGTCATATCGGGTTCGATGGCGCACTTTTCAACCAGCCCGACCGGACCGGTGTCCAGGCCCTCTTCCATGCGCATCACCATCATGCCGCTTTCCAGGTCTCCGGCCATGATGGCGCGCTGGATGGGGGCGGCGCCGCGCCAGCGCGGCAGAAGCGACGCATGGCCGTTGACGCAGCCGAGCCGGGTTGCCTCCAGAACCGCCTTCGGCAGCAGCAGTCCATAGGCGACGACCACCGCCACATCGGCCTGCAAGGCGCGAAAAGCGGCCTGTTCGGCCTCGCCTTTGAGCGAAACCGGCGTCCGCACCTCGATGCCCAGTCGCTCCGCCTCGCGCTGCACCGGCGACGGCGTCAGCTCCAGCCCGCGTCGTCCGGCAGCGCGCGGCGGCTGGGTATAGACGGCTGATATCTCATGGCCAGCCTCGGCGATCGCGCGCAAGGTCGGCACCGAAAACTCCGGCGTACCCATGAAGATGACGCGAAGGGGCATTTTTTCTTCCGGTATCCTGTCTTCTTGCTCGCGCAGTGTGCCGGCTCAGGCATCCGCTTCAAACGGGTTTACGAGCTTTAGGTCAAGGCCGTCGAAGTCGCGGGACGACCGTCGCGCTATCTTTCCGCTTCGATCTTCTCCATGATTTCCGCGTATTCATCGCCAATTGCGCTTTCAGATACGAAAGCCGAGCGAATTGCAGCCCACGCCGAGAGGCTCGACTCCTCTCGGGCCGGCCTCTCCGCAACTATGCCTTTGCGCAGAAGGCCGATGGCCTTGTCCGAGACGCTCTGGCCGACCTCGCGCGCCGCCAGTTCGATCTCGCGCTTCAAAGGCTCAGGAATGTCCCTGATCAGCATGTCGACCGTCGGCATCTCCATTTGGTGGCAATCCTGCCGACAATAGGCCTGGAGGGGACTCCCGTACCTTATCCCGCGAGCTTGCCCGGCGCCTTGTCCCTGGCGAGCTTCTTGAATTTCTTTACCACCATGTCGCGCTTCAGCTTCGAGATGTGATCGATGAACAGGACGCCATTGAGGTGGTCGATCTCGTGTTGCAGGCAGGTCGCCATCAACCCCTCGGCCTCTATCTCCTGCAATTTGCCGTCGCGGTCGAGATATTTGACCCGCACGGAGGCGGGGCGTTCGACCTCGGCGTAATAATCCGGGATCGACAGGCAGCCTTCCTCATAGACGGAGCGCGCGTCGGCGCTCTCCAGGATTTCCGGATTGATGAAGACATGCGGCGCCGGCGTCTCGTCTTCCTTGGCGAGATCGATCACCAGCAAGCGCAGCGGCTCGCCGATCTGGATTGCCGCCAGCCCGATGCCCGGCGCATCATACATGGTCGCCAGCATGTCGTCGGCTAATTTGCGCAAAGGCGCGTCGACACGCTCTACGGGCTTGGAAACCTGGCGCAGGATGGGGTCGGGAAGGATGATGAGCGGCTTGATCGGCATGGCGTTCCACCTAAGACCTCCAGCGAAACGCGTCAACCGGTTGGCATCAGGCGCGTTCACGTTTTGATCTGTGCTATCGCGGCGAATCGTCTATGCTGTCCACATGAATGATTTGAGCACCATCCTTTCGGAGCCTGTCGCCCGGCTTGGCGCCACAACGATCACGCTCGGCCATGCGCTGGCCTTCGGCGTTTTGCTGTTTCTGGCCCTGTTCGTGGCGCTGGTCATTGCGTTGTGGCGGTCGGCCAAGGCGCGCGCCGTGGCGGCCGCGGAAGCCGCCGATCATGCCCGCGATGCGGAAGTGCGGATGGCCGGCATTCTGCAAAGCCAGGCCGAAATGCAGGGCCGCATGGGCGCCATTGCGGAAGTGTTCGGCGCACGGCAGGCGGAACTGACGCAATCGATCGGCCAACGCCTCGACGCCATGACCGGCCGGCTCGGCCAGACCATGACCGAGCAGACCAAATCCACGCATGAGAGCCTGGCCAAATTGCAGGAACGGCTGGCGATCATCGACGTCGCGCAAGGCAACATCCAGTCGCTCGCCGGCCAGGTCGTGCAATTGCAGGCGATCCTCTCGAACAAGCAGACGCGCGGCGCGTTCGGCCAGTCGCGCATGGAGGCGATCGTTGCCGACGGCCTGCCGCACGGCGCCTATGAGTTCCAGGCGACGCTGTCGAACGGCAGCCGGCCCGACTGCCTGGTGAAGATGCCGAATGGCGCGCCGTCGCTGGCCATCGATGCAAAATTTCCGCTGGAAGCCTGGAACGCCATCCGCGCCGCCGATGGCGCCGATCTGCAGAAGGCAGCTTCGCAGGCCTTCCGCCGCGACATCGAGATCCATGTCCGCGATATCTCGGAAAAATACCTGATCCAGGGCGAGACGCAGGACACTGCCTTCATGTTCGTGCCGTCGGAATCGGTGTTCGCCGAGATCCACGAGAATTTCGAGGCGATCGTGCACAAGGCGCACCGTGCGCGCGTCGTCATCGTCTCGCCGTCGCTGCTGATGCTGTCGATCCAGGTCATCCAGGCGATCCTCAAGGATGCCCGCATGCGCGAACAGGCGCACCTGATCCAGGGCGAGGTCATCCGGCTGATGGAGGATGTTGCACGTGTCGATGAGCGGGTGCGCAAGCTGCAGGTGCATTTCGGCCAGTCGGCCAAGGACATCGACGACATACTGGTTTCGACGTCGAAGGTCACCAAGCGCGGCCAGAAGATCGAGGCGCTGGAATTCGGCGCGCAGCCCGACGGCGATGCCGCCGTAGACGCCGCGTCACGGGGTCCCGCCGCCAAGGTCGATACCGGCGCGCGCGTTGCCGATTCGAAAACCGGGCAGCTCAGGCTGAGGGTCGTCGAAGGCGACGATTGAGGCGCGGTGCCGGACCGGTGCTACTGCTCCTCCAACGTGGTCATGCCCTGAAATTCAGGCAGCCAGTGCAGCGCCGAGCGGTGCCATTTCTGCTGTGTCGGGATCAAATCCTGGCGCTGCCGCGCGGTCCCCACGCGAATTCCATAGACCTTCGGACCATCTCCGACAGACGTGGCGTAAAGATGCGAACCGCAGTCGGCGCAAAAGGCCTGGGTGCGCTTGGCGCCGCTCGCCACGATCTTGATGTAGATTTTCGGCGTGCCCTTGGTGATGCGATAGTTGCTTTCCGGCGCCGGAACCGTAAGGCGAAAAGCCGTGCCGGTCAGTTGCTGGCAATCCGTGCAGTGGCAGATCGTGGTCTTTTCCGGATCGACCTCCGCCTCGTAGGTGATGGCGCCACAATGACAGCCGCCGTCTATTCTCATCTTCGTTCCTCCAAAGCCCCTTCAATCTAGCGGCGCAAGGCCGTGAGGCAATGGCACGGTTTTAGTCCAGGGCAGGATCGGATGCGGAATCGATCAGCCTGCGTCGCTGCTCCCAGGTGCCTGACGTCTGCGGCTTGACGAACAGCCGTGTGATCTCCGGCATTTCCTTCTTCAACTGCGCCTCCAGGCGCTCGACGCAAGCTTCGATCTCGGGCGCCGTCAAATGGTCCTCGAACTCGATGCTGAGCCCGGCGACGATCTCTGTCGGCCCCATATGGACGGTCAGGACGCCGTTCGCCCGCTGCACCGCCGGATCCTGCTGGGCGATCGCCAGCACTTTCATCTGCACCTCGGGCGACGCCGGCTCGCCGATCAGCAGGCCCTTGCTTTCGCGGGCCAGGAAGATCGCGGTCGCGCCAAGGATCAGCCCGATGCCGATAGAGGCGGCGCCGTCGAGCTCCGGCATCTCCAGCAGTTCCGCCGCCAATATGCCGGCGAAAGCGACGATCAGGCCGAGAAGTGCCGCACTGTCCTCGAACAGCACGGTGTAGACGCTCGGATCCTTGCTCGACTGCACGGCCTGCAGCCAGCCTTGCCTGCCCTTCTGCCGGCGAAACTCCTTCAGCGCCACCCACCACGAACTGCCTTCGAACAGGAAGGAAAGGCCCAGAACAATATAGTTGACCTTGGCGTTGGCGACCGGCTCCGGCGCCATGATATGGACCACGCCTTCGTAGAACGACACGCCGGCGCCCAGCGCGAAGACGAGGAGCGCGACGATGAAGCTCCAGAAGTAGAGTTCGCGGCCGTGGCCGAGCGGATGCGTGCGATCGGCAGGGCGAGCGGCGCGGTGCATGCCGTAGAGCAGCAGGCCGCCATTGCCGGTATCGACCAGCGAATGGACGCCCTCCGACAGCATCGCCGAACTGCCGGTAAAGGCGGCGGCGGCGAACTTGGTCAGCGCGATGGCGAGATTGCCGGCGAGCGCCGCGTAGATCACCTTTTTTGAGCCGCCGTGCCCGGCCATGGCATTTGCCCCCGTTCAAGGCGCAGTTTAGCGGCCAGGCCGCTAAAGCTCCACAGGCATCACACCGCGCGAATGTCGGGTCGTCCACGGCAGCGGCCATGAGAGATCGGTCTATGGAAAACGGCGACTACTCGATGATCTCGCTGGTCCACACCTTGAAGCCGGCAAGCGTTCCCGGGCCGAAAATATGGGTCAGCGGCACGTCGGCGGCGTCGCGGCCGGAGGCGATCAGGATGCGGCCGATGCGCGGTGCATTGTTGCGCGGGTCGAAGACATGCCAGCGGCCGCCGAGATAGACTTCCATCCAGGCGCAGAAATCCATGCTTGCCCATGGCTTCGGCATACCGATGTCGCTGATGTAGCCGGTGCAATAGCGCGTTGGGATGTTGAGTGCCCGGCAGAAGGTGACGGCGAGATGCGCGTAGTCGCGGCACACGCCGCTCTGTTCACGATAGGCTTCCGCCGCGGTGCGCGTCGGCCGTGCATTGCCGTAGTTGAAGACGATGTGGCTGTGGACGAAGTCGCAGACCGCCTGCACGCGCGGAATACCCAGCGGCGTGTTGCCGAACAGCCGCCACGCCTCGTCAGCCAGAAGGTCGCTTTCGCAAAAACGGCTGGGCAGCAGGAACAGCAATGTGTCCGCCGGCAGGTCGCGCACCTCGTGCTGCCAGGCCATCAGGTCGCCCATCTCGAAGTTGCCGGGGTCGCGGATCACCGCGTCGGTGCCGAAGGTGAAGCGCCCGGGCGGCGCGACAAGCCGGTTGCACCAATTGCCGAAACTGTCGCGATAGCTTTCGATCGGCACCGGCGGATTGGAGATCAGGAAATCCGGCCGCTCGAGATCGGAGGCCCGCGAATAGTGCACATTCAGCATCGCGATGAGCGGCGTTTCCTGCGGAAAGTCGAAGCTCATCTCGCAGCCGATGTGGATTCGCATTGTCGTCCTGACGGCCTGCCTGACGATCACCCGGCGAAGCTCGGGTCGATGCTGCAGTGCGAAAATGACCATGGCACGGACCGCCATGGTTTACGAGCAAATTAGAGCAATTCCAGGAAAAGTGTGAAGCGATTTTCTGTCCGGAATTGCGTCAAAACAAAGAGTTAGAGCAATTCGCTGTTTCCGCGAAACGGTGAATTGCTCTAGAAACCGGTTGAAAGCGATCCGCTGCCGGCGGCAACAGTCGCTAACCCCTTGCGGTCGGGCGGTTCTCTTGTTTCACTTGGCTTCTCACATCAGGAGGAACGAATCATGGCTAAAGGTGCGATGAAGGCAGGCAAGGAAGCCCGCAAGCCGAAGAAGGACGCCAAGAAGCCCGCTCCGGCTCCGGCGCTGAAGGCGCCGCCGGTCAAGGCGATGAAGCTCAAGGACAAGTAGGTCCGGCGATCCACTTCGCAATAAGATTACGGCCGGCGACACTTGTTGCCGGTCGCTGTTGCTCGAGCGCCCGAAATTCCTATATTGGCGTGGCGGGGACGACCTCGCGCTTCCCCAAATCCGGACGGGACGACCCGCCATTGGTTGACTGATCGTCGGACGCCGAAGTCACTTTTCGGTCCGATGCTCTGATGGAGCGTTGTCGATGTCGTGGATTCTTCTCTTTTTCGCTGGCTTGTTCGAGATCGGCTGGGCAATCGGCCTCAAATACACCGATGGCTTCTCGAAGCTGGTGCCGACCGTGCTGACCGTTGCCTCGATGGTCGTCAGCCTCACTCTGCTCGGCCTGGCGCTGAAGGCGCTGCCCGTCGGCACCGCCTATGCGGTGTGGACCGGCATCGGCACCGTCGGTACGGCACTGCTCGGCATCTGGCTGCTCGGCGAACCGGCCACCGCGATCAGGCTGGCCTGCATCGCGCTCATCGTCTGCGGCATCATGGGGCTGAAGTTCGCCGCCTGACGGTAACGCTTGGGTCTCTTGGTTTGCGCATGTCGTCCTCCCAGAGCCGGGACCAGGGCGACATGCATGGGACAAACACGTTCAGGGCCGCTGCGAGGCGACCCTGGTTCTCGAAGCAGATTGCTCCGTAGCCGAGAGCTAGCGGGCGGAGAAGCCCGGAGGCGTCCTGCCGGTACGCTGCTTGCGTGCCGCATAACGCGCGTCGCGCTTGGCCTTGCGTTCGGCTTCGTCGGCCAGAAGACGGGCGATGCGCTCGTTCTCTTCGGATTCCCGAATCTTGGCCTCGGCCTGTGCAGCTTCCTCGGCGGCGATACGTGCCGCTTCGGCTGCTGCCTCGCGCTCGGCCTTCTCGACCGCTTCGCGTGCCAGCTTCTCCTGCTTCAGCCGGGCCTTTTCGGCCTCGCGGATTTCGCGGGCCGCAAGGATAGCCTTGCGTTCAGCCTGCCGCGCCAGCACTGCGGGATCATCCGCCGCCGGCTTTGCCTTGAAGCGCTCGAGGAGCGCCTTCTTTGCCTCGTTTGCGGCATTGCGCCGCTCGAAAACGTCTTTTTCCCTGTAGATAGCCAAGTCCACTTCCCTGAAGTCAATTCGCGACGCTTACATACGCGCGAAAACCGAGAGTTCAAGCGCCAAAACGGCATGGCAGCCATGAAATTGTCGGCTGTTGCACTCGGGAGACGCCTTTGGAGCAATTCCAGGAAAAGTGTGAAGCGGTTTTCCGTCCGGAATGGCGACGAAGAGATAGAGCCGAAACCGACATGCACTGTTCACCGTCCGCCCCACTGGCGGCGCGGCTGAGGCGTCGCTACGTCTAACCCGAAAACCCAACACCAGGATGACATCAAATGGAACTCGGTCTCTACACATTCGCCGACGTCAGCCCGCAGCCGGGCCCCGGTGCCATCGGCCCGCATGAGCGGCTGCGCAACCTGATCGAGGAGATCGAGCTGGCCGACCAGGTCGGCCTCGACGTCTTCGGCCTCGGCGAGCATCACCGGCCCGACTATGCCGCCTCCGCACCGGTCGTGGCCCTGGCCGCGGCGGCCGAGCGTTCGAAGCGCATCAAGCTGACCAGCGCGGTCACCGTTCTGTCTTCCGATGACCCGGTGCGCGTTTTCCAGCAATTTGCCACGCTCGATCTTCTGTCGGGCGGCCGCGCCGAGATCATGGCCGGGCGCGGCTCGTTCATCGAATCCTTCCCGCTGTTCGGTTTCAACCTCGAGGATTATGACGAGCTGTTCGCCGAAAAACTGGATCTGCTGCTTGCCATCCGCGACAGCGTGAAGGTCACCTGGTCGGGCAATCTGCGTGCGCCGATCAACGATCGCGGCGTTTATCCCCGGCCCTTCCAGGACAGGCTACCGGTCTGGATCGCCATTGGCGGCACGCCGCAGTCTGCCGCCCGCGCTGGCGCGCTCGGCCTGCCGCTGGCGCTCGCCATCATTGGCGGCGAGCCGGCGCGTTTCGCGCCGCTGTTCGATCTCTACCGCGAAGCCGCCAAGCGCGCCGGCAGTGATCCGGCGGGCCTTGCCACCAGCATCAACGTGCACGGCTTCATCGCCGAGACGACCGAGCAGGCGGCGGACGATTTCTACGGCCCGCAGGCGGAAGTGATGAATCGCATCGGCCGCGAGCGCGGCTGGGGTCCGACCTCGCGGGCGCATTTCGACCAGTCGCGCGGCCCCACAGGCGCCCTGTTCGTCGGCAGTCCCGAGCAAGTGGCTGAAAAGATCGTCGCCCAGCACAAGATCTTCGGCAATGACCGCTTCCTGCTGCAGATGGCGATCGGCACCATGCCGCATGCCAAGATCATGAAGGCGATCGAACTCTACGGCACCAGGGTGGCGCCGATCGTGCGCAAGGAAACAGCCAAGCCCGCCACAGCCGTCACGTCGCCGGCAGCCTGACCCGGAGCCGGCGCGAGCGGCCTCAATCCCGAAGCCGGCTCATGGAACCCTCGCCCGTAACTCTGCGTTTCATGGAGGCGATTGCCGTGCGAAGGGGCGCCGGCTTGAGGGGTGACCATGAAAACCGAACCCACAGCCTGGGGTCAGGACGTTTCCGATGAACCGGATTCGCGCGTCGCGGCTCGCGCCGACACGCGTCTGATGCGCTCGTTGCTGATCGGCATCTTTCTCTTCATGGCCATCTACGCGCTCTATTTCGCCCGCGCCTTTTTCATGCCAGTGCTTCTGGCTTTCCTGCTGGCGCTGACGCTGACGCCGATCGTCCGGCTGCTGCGCAAGCACGGTATCCCGGAAGTGATCTCGGCAACCCTTCTGGTGCTGTTGTCCCTTTGTGTGTTCGCCACCGCCGGCTATCTGCTCAGTGGCCCGATCATCGATCTTATCAACAATACCTCGTCGATCGGCCAGAAGCTCACCGAACGGTTGGCGCAATTGCGACAGCCGCTCGAGAAGATCATGCAGATTTCGCATCAGATCGAACAACTGACCGAGACCTCGCAGGAGTCGGGTATTCAGAAGGTGGCGGTAGCGCAGTCCGGCATCCTGTCGGCGGCCGCCAGCAACATCCTGTCGGCGGGAACAGGCCTCACCATCATCTTCGTGCTGTCGCTGTTCCTGCTCGCCTCCGGCACGATGTTTTATGAAAAGATCATCCAGTCCTTCGCCAGCCTCAGCGAAAAGAAGCGGGCGCTGCGCGTCGTCTATGACGTCGAACGCGAAATCTCGCACTATCTGCTCACCGTCACGATCATCAATGCCGGCCTCGGCACGGTCATCGCTCTCGGTCTTTGGGCGCTCGGCGTGCCCAATCCGCTGGTCTGGGGCGTTGCTGCCGCCCTGCTCAATTTCCTGCCCTATGTCGGAGCACTGATCACCATCGTGCTTGTCACGGTCATGGCGTTGATCAGCTTCGATACCATCTTCTACGCGCTTCTGGCGCCCGCCTTCGTGATCTTGTGCGACATCGTCGAAGGCCAGTTCGTGACGCCGATGGTGGTCGGCAGGCGCCTCGAGATCAACGCCGTGGCGATCTTCATCGCCATCGCCTTCTGGTCATGGCTGTGGGGTTTCGTCGGCGCCCTGATGGCGGTGCCGCTGCTGGTCGTCATCAAGGTGTTCTGCGATCATTTCGATGGGCTCAGCCATGTCGGCAATTTTCTCGCCGCGCAGCACGCGGTTGTCGTCGAGGAGGACGACATCGCCGACCCCGAAGCTGTCAAAGGCTGATCAATATTTTTGAATTTGCGGCGCCGCCGGATGCTTCCTACATGCGGTCCTGACACAGGATCCCACCCATGACCGACCTTTCCGTTCTCGACCTGTCGCCGATCGTCGAAGGCAGCGATGCCTCGCAGTCGCTGGCCAATTCGCTCGATCTTGCCCGCCATGCCGAGCGCCTGGGCTACAAGCGTTTCTGGCTGGCCGAGCATCACAACATGCCGGGTATTGCCAGTGCCGCCACAGCCGTCGTCATTGCCCATGTCGCGGGCGGCACCAAGACCATTCGTGTCGGCGCCGGCGGCATCATGCTGCCCAACCATTCGCCGCTGGTGATTGCCGAGCAGTTCGGCACGCTGGCCGCATTGCATCCGGGCCGCATCGATCTCGGCATCGGCCGGGCGCCCGGCACCGACATGGGTACCGCCCGCGCCTTGCGCCGCAATCTCGAGGCCGGGGTCGACAATTTCCCGCAGGATGTCGTCGAGCTGATGGGCTATTTCCAGCCGGCCGAGGAAGGCCAACGCATCCGTGCCGTGCCCGGCGAAGGCCAGGGCGTGCCGGTCTGGATCCTCGGCTCCAGCCTCTACGGCGCGCAGCTTGCCGCCATGCTCGGCCTGCCCTATGCCTTCGCCTCGCATTTCGCGCCGGCGGATCTGGATCACGCGCTGGATGTCTACCGCTCGCGCTTCCAACCCTCCGAGCAGCTCGACAAGCCGCATGTCATGCTTGGCCTCAACGTCTTTGCCGCGCCCACCGATGCCGAGGCTCGTTTGCTGTTCACCTCGCTGCAACAGGCTTTCGTCAATCTGCGCACCGGCCGGGCCGGACGGCTGCCGCCACCTGTCGAGAACTATGACCGCGATCTCGATCCGATGGCAAAGACCATGCTGGGCCAGGCATTGTCCTGCGCCGTCGTCGGCTCCCCGGAAACGGTGCGGCAAGGCATCGATGCTTTCGTGCGCCGCACCGGCGCCGACGAGCTGATGGTCACCGCGCAGATTTTTGATCATGCGGCGCGGGTGCGGTCGTTCGAGATCCTGGCCGAGGCGCACAAATCGCTGTCGCAGGCGGCCTGACAAGTTCTGGTACGATATATGCTGGGCGAAAAACTATGCGCTCACGCTCTGCGCAATCGCCCCGAGCGGGCGGCATGAATTGCGGATCATCAGCCGGCCCTTGAGCAAAAGCTTGCGCGGCGGCGCGTCCCTGTTGCCGGCGAGACGGTCGAGAAGCAGATTGGCCGCCTGTTCGCCGATCGCCTGCACCGGCTGCGCGACGGTGGTCAGCTGCGGCTGAAACACGTCGGACCATGGAAAGTCGTCGAAGCAGGCAACTGAAATGTCTTCCGGGCAGGACAGGCCGATGTCGCGGATCGCCTTCATGGTGCCGATCACCATCGGGTTGTTGGCCGAGAAGATCGCGCTTGGCCGATCGTGCGAGGACAGCATCTGCATGGTCGCGTTGTAGCCGTCGATCTCGTGGAAATTGCCGAAGCGGATCAGCTCCTCCGCGATCGGCAGGCCGGCGGCGTGAAGCGCCTCGCGATATCCCGCCATGCGGTCATGCATCGGCGAAATGTCCGACGTGCCGGTGATGTAACCGATGCGCCGGTGGCCGAGATTGATCAGATAGGTGATGGCGTCGAACACCGCGCGCTGGTTGTCCAGCACCACGGCATCGGTGTCAACGCCTTTGCAGATACGATCGAGCAGCACCACCGGCACGTTGGCGTCGTCGACGATCCGCTTGAGGATCGCGCCGTCGCCGACGCGCGCCACGATCAGCCCGTCGACCATGCGGTCGAGCAGCAGCTTGATCTGATCGTCCTGGGTGTTCAGATCCTCGTCCGTGCAGCACAGCATGACGGCATAGCCGGCCCGGTCGAAGGCCTGCTGGATGACCGAGACGACATCGGTGAAGAATGGGTTGGTGATGTGCGGCACGGTCAGTCCGATCGTGCGGGTCGTGCCCATCTTCAGGCTGCGGGCGATCGCGTTGCGCTTGTAGCCGATATCGCGGATCGCCTGTTCGATGCGCTGGCTAAGCTCCGGACTGACCGTCGCCGTGCCATTGATCAGCGCCGAAACGGTAGCGACAGAAACACGTGCCGCTTCAGCCACATGAAGCATGGTGGGCGCGGTGGATTTCCGGTGTTTTTTTTGCCCTGATGCTGTCATTTTCGAAACGTTTCGCCACCCTTGCCGGCCAATACGTACGGAATCCTGTCCTTTTTAGCAAGAATCGAAATGCAGTAAACATGCGGTACCTCATATCAGCTTGACATGATCGAAACGTTTAGATTAGCGTTTGCGGGAAGTTGACGACGACGGAAGGGAGGCCGCCATTGTCATGCGAGAGAGCAGTTCCCTTTCCCCGCTGCACGGCGCTGCCGATCGGTCGGACACCGTTCTGAGCGCCGAGCATATTTCCAAGAGCTTCGGCGGCATCGCCGCCCTGGTCGATGTCGGCTTCGAGCTGCGGCGCGGCGAGGTTCATGCCTTGATGGGCGAGAACGGCGCCGGCAAGTCGACGCTGATGAAGATCCTCTCCGGCGTCTACACCGGCTATGAAGGCACGGTCAGCGTCGATGGCCACCCTGTCAATTTCGCTGGCGTACGCGACGCCGAGGATGCCGGCATTGCCATCATTCATCAGGAGCTCAACCTGGTGCCCGAACTCAGCGTCGCCGACAACATCTTCCTTGGCCGCGAGAAGCTGATCGCCGGGCTGATTGTCGACCGCAAGGCAAGCAGCCGCGCGGCGGGCGCTTTGTTGCAGCGGCTCGGCATCGAGCTCGATCCGCAAGCCCGCGTCGGTGCCCTGCGTGTCGGCGAGCAGCAGCTGGTCGAGATCGCCAAGGCGCTGTCGATGTCGGCACGCATCCTGATCATGGACGAGCCGACCTCGGCGCTGTCGCCGGCCGAATGCCAGCGGCTGTTCCGCATCATCCGCCAGCTTGCCGAGAGCGGTGTCGCCATCGTCTACATCTCGCACCGCATCGACGAGGTCATGCATCTGGCCAGCCGCGTCACCGTGTTTCGCGACGGCCGCCATGTACTGACCGAGCCGATGGCCAGGCTGGACGAAGATGCGATCATTTCGGCGATGGTCGGACGCAACCTGCTCGCTTCCTCCCAGGAAGAGCGCCACTCCGGCGGCAACATTGTGCTTTCGGTCGAAAACCTGTCGCTGTCGAAGCCCGATGCGCATGGCTGGCGCACGGTGATCGACGGCGTTGGCTTCGATCTTGCCGCCGGAGAGATCCTCGGCATTGGCGGGCTGCTGGGTTCGGGCCGAACCGAGATCCTGGAAGCGATCTTCGGCTCGAGCGATGGCCGCACCGGTGGCGAAATCCAGGTCGACGGCCGGCCTGTGGATATCCGTTCGCCCCGCGACGCAAGGCGGCTGGGCATTGCACTGGTCACCGAGGACCGCAAGACGCAAGGCCTGCATCTGCAGGCTTCGATCGCAGACAATGTCGCGCTGCCGCTGGTCGGGTCGCTGGCCCGCTTCGGCATCCGCTCGCTGGCCGCCGAGCAGGGGCTGGCGCGGCAGGCGGTCAAGGCGCTCGGCATCCGCTGCCGGGACATCGACCAGCCTGCCGGCACGCTGTCCGGCGGCAACCAGCAGAAGGTCGTCATCGGCAAGTGGCTGGCGACCAGGCCAAGGGTGCTGTTGCTGGACGAGCCGACGCGCGGCATCGATGTCGGCGCCAAACGCGAGATCTACGACCTGATCTTCAAGCTGGCGCGCGATGGACTGGCCATCGCCGTCATCAGCTCCGAACTCCCGGAGCTTTTGCATCTCTCCGACCGCATCCTGGTGATGGCCGATGGCCGCCAGACAGGCATTCTTTCCCGCGACGCGGCCAGCGAGGAGGCCATCATGCGTCTCGCCGCCCCGCGCAGGACCATATCGAGACCAGCCGCATGACTGCCCTGAAACTCCTGTCCCGTACCAAGCTCTATTGGGGCCTGATCGCCATCTTCCTGATCGGCGTGCTGGGCTCGCCGATGAGTTCCAAGGGCAACAACATCTTCCTCTCCTACGGCAACCTGCTCGACGTGCTGCGCCAGGTCTCGACCACCGGGCTGATCGCCACCGGCATGACGGCTGTCATCATCACCGGCGGCATCGATCTCTCCGTCGGCTCGCTGATGGCCATCTGCTCGGTGGTCTGTGCCATGCTGCTGACGGTCCCAGGCGTGACGCCGGGCGTCGTGCTGGGCGTGCCGACCGTCGCGCTGGTGGCGCTTTGCCTCGGTTTCGTCGTCACCCGCTTCATCTTCCAGAACCTGGCAAAGTCCCGTGCCGGCGCCGATCTCGTCCGCGAGATCAGGCTGGACGGGATTCGCGGCCTGATCACGCCCGCCGTCGTCGGCGTGGTCTTGTGTTGCCTGTCGCTGTGGTTTCTGCTGCCGCAGATCGAGCCGAAATTCGGCGTGCTCGGCGTGCTGCTGGTGGCGCCGTGCGTTGGTTTGCTGTTCGGCGCGCTCAACGGCTTCATCATCGTTGCCGGACGGCTGCAGCCCTTCATCGTCACCCTGGCTATGATGGTGACGGCGCTCGGCATCGCACGGCTGACCGCCGGCCAGAACAATGCGGTGCTGCCGGTCTATACCGGCTCCAACGCCACCGCCGATTTCGAGATCCTGCGCTCGCTGGTGTTCGGCATCATCCCGATGCCGGGCCTGTTCTTCCTCGGCGCCATCGTGATCTACGGCGCGGTGCTGCGCTTCACGCCGTTCGGCCGCTATGTCTATGCCATCGGCGGCAACGAGGAGGCGGCGCGCCTCTCCGGCATCGCCGCCGGCCGCGTCAAGATCGCCACCTATGCCGTCTCCGGGCTGCTCGCCGGCATTGCCGCCGTGCTCTATGTCGCGCAGTACCGGCAAGGCAAGCCGGATGCCGGCGCCGGGCTGGAGCTCGACGCCATTGCCGCTGTGGTCATAGGCGGCACCAGCCTGATGGGCGGGCGCGGCAGCCTCATCGGCACGTTCTGCGGCGTGCTGATCTTCGGTCTGCTCTCCAACATCCTGCAGCTCCACAACATCAATTCGAACCTTCAGCTGGTGCTGAAGGGGATGATCATCATCGGCACCGTGCTCGTGCAGGAGCGCAATGCCGGTGATCTCCTGGCCTATCTGCGCCTGCCCGGCGGGCAATCGGCGCACAAGGAAACGGCCGCGGCAAAGCGGCCGTCGCAAGAGACACCGTCTCTCAATCTCGGAGGAAACAAAAAATGAAACGACGTGACATGCTGAAGCTTGCCGCCGTGACCGCGGCACTGCTGACCACCACCGCGCTGCTGACCACCGGCAATGCCTATGCCCAGGACAAGAAGTGGAAGATCGGCTTCTCGCAGGTGACGACCATCGAGCCCTGGCGCGCGCAGTTCAACAAAGACATCCTGGCCGAAGCCGCCAAGCACCCCGAGGTCGAGCTGATCATCACCGACGGCGAGGACAAGACCGAAAAGCAGGTCGCCGATGTCGAGAACCTGATCCGCCAGGAGGTCGATGCGCTGTTGGTGTCACCGAAGGAATCGGCCGGCCTGACCGGCGTCGTGCAGCAGGCGATCGACGCCAAGATCCCGGTCTTCGTGCTCGACCGCAATGTCGACACCAAGGACTACACGCAGTTCGTCGGCGGCGACAACGCGCTGATCGGCCGCGCGGCCGGCGAATATGCCGTCGAACTGCTGGGCGGCAAGGGCAAGGCTGCAGGCAATGTCGTCGAGATCTGGGGCGGCATGGGCACCCAGCCGGCGCATGACCGCCATGACGGCTTTCACGAATTCACCGACAAGGAGCCGGGCATCAAATATCTGCTCGACCAGCAATCGGGCGACTGGAAGCAGGACCAGGCCTACAATCTGATGGCCAACGCGCTGAAGAGCAACGAGAAGATCGATCTCGTCTACGGCCACAACGACCCGATGGCCTATGGCGCCTATCTCGCCGCCAAGGATGTCGGCCGCGAGAAGGACATCAAGTTCATTGGTATCGACGGCCTGCCCAATGAAGGCGTGCAGATGGTGAACAAGGGCGAGCTGACGGCGACCTTCACCTATGTCACTCCCGGTGCCGAGGGCCTGCGCCAGGCGATCAAGTTCCTCAACGGCGAGAAAGTCGAAAAGACCATTACCCTACCAACCGAGAAGATCACCAAGGAAAACGCCGCCCAGGTGCTGAAGGACAACGGCCTCTGAGGCAAACTTCCTGCCGGGTGCCTCCTTTGGCGCCCGGCGGGTCTAAGCCAGCTTCACCAGCAGCTTCATGAAGGTGGCGATCTCCTTGGCCGAGAGCGGCGCCAGCGTCTCCTTTGTGATCTCGCGCGCCAGCGGGATCAGGCGCTCGATGGCATCGCGGCCTGCCGCGGTCAGATTGACCAGCAGCCGTCTTTTGTCGACCTCGTGCCTGGAAAGCTCGACCAGGCCGCGCGCCTTCAGCCGGTCGATGACGCCCTTCACCGTCGCCGCATCCATCGCTATCAGCGTGCCGAGCTGGTTCTGCGAGGTCTCGCCGACGTCACGCAGCTTGGCCAACGCCGCGAATTGCGGCGGCGTCAGATCGCCGATATGCGCGGCAAAGATCGCGACATGGCGCTGATGCGCCTTGCGCAGGATGAAGCCGACCTGCTCCTGCAGGAGGTAATCCTGGTCGTCCGGCGCCTCGACCTCGACCAGCTTGAGCAGATTGTCCTCGCCGCTCACCGCAGCCCATCCCAGGCTTTGATGTCATCGGCCGCGAGACCACCCATGCGATCGTGGATGCGCGGACCACAAGTCATGGCGAGGCAGAACAGGATCTCGTCGGGGCACGGACCATCGGACATGCCGACTTCCATGGCGTCGAAATGGCTGCGCACATAGGCGGCGTTGATGTGGCCGAGCGGCACGTCGAGCTTCGAACCGAAAGCGCCGACCTTCTTGGCCGACGGCACGATCGCCTTGGCGTCGCCGAGCCGCTCGCGCATGGCGTAGCCGCCGGGCACATGCCAGAGCGCGCCGTGTTCCAGCTCACCTGCGGTGCCGACAATGGCGCCTTTGCCGTAGCCGTCGATCTGCTTGACGTCGCCGCCGAGCGCCGCGATCAGCCGGTCGGCGAGCAGCAGGCCGAGCGGCTTGAGATCGTCCATGGCGCTCTGCAGCTCCTCGACATAGCGCCCGGCGAACGGGTTCTTTACCAGCGCCATGGCGGCGGCACGGCGGCGCGGCACCTTGGCCACCGGCCCGCCCTCGTGAAAGATCTCTTCGGTCAGAACCGCGATCTTGCGGATCGGAAACTCAGGCATGGGCAACTTCCTCCCTCGAAGTTTCGTTGGGCGCGGCAAGCGCAACCGAGCCACTGATGCGGATCTCGCCGCCGAGAAACAGCGCCGACCCGGCAATAAGCCCCCGCCGGCGAAAATCTTCGGCGACGGCAAGGCCATTGTCCAGCGCGCGCGCCACTTCGCCAAGGGCAAGCGTGCCGACGCCTTGCGTCACCAGCCGCGAGCCGAGATCGCTGTCGGGCGACAGTTCGTGTGCGGAAATGCGCTTGATGGCGGGATTGCCGGGCAGGTCCACCGCGTTGGCGATGAGCGTCGCCGCCGCATCGGCTTCGGCGCCGGTCCGCGCCAGCACGGTGACGGCGTCGGCAATGCCAAGCGAGAAGGAGCGGCCACGCCAACCGCTGGTGGCGACGCCGCGAACGCCATCTTCCGCGCGGATCGTGATCCGGTCGGTCATGCCGTTGCCGGTACCGGCTACCGCCAGACCCATCGACTGGCCCTTGCCGATATGGAGCGCGCAGTCGCCGCCATTGTTGACATAGGCGCGCTCGATCTTGCGACCGGCATGCAATGCGGCGAGCATTTCGTCGGCTACCGATCCCGCGACGGCCGCCATCGGAGTTATAAAGCATTCCGCCAGGGGCATGACGGCTGCCTCCATGCGGCGCGCCGTCGGGCCGGCGAAGGTGCGCGGCGCCAGGAAAAACGCCGGCAGCCGCAATTCGGGGAGTTCCTCGACCAGCTCCACTAGGATCGTCTGGAACCGCGCTATGGCCTGTTCATAGGCTCGGCGGCATTCATCCGCCTCACCAAAAACCTCGACGATCAGGTCGATCGGCCCGTGGTTGAGATGCAGCCGTTTGCCGTCCTGCAGCCAATGGGCTTGCGGGCCTTGCATCACCCGGCCCCGTTCGAGCCGGCACGACGTAGCTGCGCGAGTGGCGGCCATGGATTGTTGGCTTCGGCGCCTGTGCCGCGGCGCGGATTCAGGTACTCACCGCCTTTTGCGACAATATCCTCGACGCTGCGGATCTCCGCCTCGTACCCGCCGAGCCTGACATAGTCGTCGCGGCGCAGCGTGAATTCGATCGGCGCCACCAGCGCCGGTGTAGGCACATAGCCGAAGGCGCCTTCCGGCACCCGTGTGACATCGACCATCAGCGTGATGCCGCCGCCCGGCCAGACATAGACCGGCGCGCCGCCGACCGTGACATAGGTGGTCAGGCCCTGAACCGAGCGGGTGAGATTGACCGGGTTTTCGGTGACGCCGGCGCGCAGCGAACCGCCGGCGCCGCCGATGAACAGCACCGTGCACAAAGCCGGCTCGCAATTGTCCTCGATCAGGCCGACCGATTTTTGCAGCCGTTCCGGAAACGGCTTTTGCACCGGCTTCAACTCGTCGTCGAGCTCGTAATAGGCGAATTGCTCGCCGGTGGTCGAAACCATCAGCAATGACAGGCCCGGCCGCGCACCCTTCTTGGCGTTCCACTCGCCAAGGATCGACAGCGGGTCTGAAATGCTGGTGCCGCCCCAGCCGAGGCCTGGCTCGGACACCTTGAAATAGCGGCCCGGCGTCGAACGGCGGCCGATGATCTTTATCCCTGTGTCCTGCCAGCCCAGCACCTTGCCGGCCTGATGCTCGGAAACGACGCCGGTGATGTGGTCGTCGACCACCACCACCTCGTCGACAAGGCCGCGCCATTGCGTGGCGAACATGCCGATGGTCGCCGAGCCGCAGCCGACGCGCATGCGATGTTCCTGCTTGCCGTCGATGACAGGCGCTTTGCCGGCTTCGACTGTTATGGCGGCGCCGCCGTCGATGGCGAGTTCCACCGGCTTGCGGTTGCACAGATTGAGCAGCGCGTCGCAGGTGGCGCGTCCTTCGGCCTTCGAGCCGCCGGTCAGATGATGCACGCCGCCCAGCGACAGCATCTGCGAGCCATACTCGCCCGTCGTGACATGGCCGATTGCCTCGCCTTGCGATCGCACAATAGCCGTCTCGGGTCCGATATGCCGGTCGGTGTCGATCTTCACCTTGACGCCGCAGTACGAAAAAATGCCTTCCGTGACGACGGTGACGAGATCGACGCCTTCGACTTCCTGGCTGACGATGAACGGCGCCGGCTTGTAGTCGGGATAGGTGGTGCCGGCGCCGATTGCGGTGACGAAGCGACGGCCGGTGTTGACCAGTTCGCCGTCCCATTGTTCGCCCTCCGCGACGAAGGGCACGATTGCCGCGCCGGCCTCGGCCGCATGGTCGAGGATGGTCAGCGGGTCCATCCGCACGATCCTGCCGCCGACATTGCCGTAGCGGTCGCAGGCGCCGGTGCGCCCATCTGATATGTAGCACATCACCGGGCAGGCATCGCAGCGGATCTTCTCCGCCACCAGCTTCTCGCCGGGATCATGGGTCTCGAAGCGTTCGGCAAGCTCGCTCATCGGCGTGCCTCCTTTTCGCGGATGCCATCTTTTTCGCGGATGCCAGCGCGGATACGCGTCGGCGTCGCCGGAACCTTGGTGATCAGAACGCCGGTGGCGTGGCGGATGGCGTTGAGGATCGCCGGCGCAGTCGGGATCAGCACATGCTCGCCCAAACCCTTGGCGCCAAAGGGTCCTTCCGGATCCGGAACTTCTATCAGGATGGTCTCGATCGGCGGCACGTCGCCAATGGTCGGGATGAGATAGTCGTGCAGGTTCTCGGTGCGGCCGGGGATGTACTCTTCCATCAGCGCCATGCCGATGCCTTGCGCGATACCGCCCTCGATCTGGCCTTCGGCCAGCAGCGGGTTGATCGCCTTGCCCACATCATGCGCGGCGGTGATTTTGATCAGCTTCACCGTGCCGAGCTTGAGATCGACCTCCAGTTCGGCGATCTGCGCGCCATAGCCGTAAACGGCGTAGGGTTTGCCCTGGCCCTTGGCGTCGAGGGGCAGCGTCGGCGGGTCGTAGGTCTCCTCGGCGCGGAAGACGAAGCCTTCGGCATCCAGGTCCAACGTCGTGAGATCGATGCGGCGGGTGGCTTCGCCTTCGCGGATGACGATCGCCGGGCCGTCGAGTTGGAGAGCGGCTTTTTCCGAAACATTGGCGAAACGCAGGATCTTTTCACGCAAGGCGCGGCCGGCCTTTTCGGCCGCCTTGCCGGTGACGAAGGTCTGGCGCGAGGCCGATGTCTTGCCGGCATCGGGAGTAATTGATGTATCGGCGCTCTTCAGCTGGAATCTCTCCAGCGGCAGGCCGAGCGCGTCGGCGCAGATCTGGGCGATGACCGTGTTCGAACCCTGGCCGATATCGACCGCGCCCTGGTGCAGGATGACCGTGCCGCCGGCCGCGATGCCGACCCGAATGGTCGACGGATTGGGCAGCGAGGTGTTGCCGCAGCCATACCAACAGGACGCGATGCCGACGCCGCGCTTTCTATCTGTGTTGGCACTGTTGAATGCCTCCGCATCGGCCGCCGCGCGCGCCCAATGCGGCTGTAGCGATTCGAGGCATTCGGCAATGCCGACGCCGGAGTCCAGAAGCTGTCCTGTGACCGTTTCGGAGCCGTTACGAAGGCAATTCTTCAAGCGAAAATCGAGCCTGTCCATGCCGAGCTTGCCGGCCAGCTCATCATAGAGGGTCTCCTGCATGATCGTCGCTTGCGGCACGCCGAAGCCGCGGAAGGCGCCGGAGATCGGCCCATGCGTATGGATGGCGCGGCCTTCGGCGCGGTAGTTCGGCGTCGCGTAGGGTCCGGAGGCGTGCACCGGCACGCGGTTGGCCACGGTAGGGCCCCAGCTTGCATAGGCGCCGGTGTTGAAATCGCCTTCAAAAATCATGCCGGTGACAAGGCCGTCGGCATCGGCGCCGATGGTCGCTTTCATCTCGGCCGGATGGCGCTTGGTGGTCGACATCATCGATTCGGTGCGGGTGTAGGCAAGTGCCGCCGGCCGCCCTGTCTTCATCGCCACTAGGCCGATCAGCGGCTGCAGCGAGACGTCGAGCTTCGAGCCGAAACCGCCGCCGGTCGCGGTCGGCACGATGCGCACCTTGTCGACGGCAAGGCCGAGCACCTTCGCCGTCTCGTCGCGGTCCATATAGGGCGCCTGGGTGCAGGCGACGACGACCAGCGTGTCGCCGTCCACATAGGCATAGCCGGCTTCCGGTTCGATATAGGCGTGCTCGACATAGGAGGTGTCGATGACGCCGGAAACCGTGAACGCTGCACCGGCAAGGGCCCCTTCCGGATCGCCGCGTTCGACGAAGCCGGAGGTCAGCAGGTTTGCCGGTCTGTTCTCATGGATGAGCTTGGCACCGCCGGCGCGCGCTTCGCAGGATTGGAGAACATGCGGCAATTCGGTCCAGCGGATCGGAAAATCCGAGAGGTCGATATCGAGCATCGCCTCGCGCTCGCCAGCGACCAACGCCACCGCCTCACCGCGAAGGCGGGCAAACCCTTCGGCCAGTGCCGGCTGGTCGGCGAAGGGGCCGATGACGCCGAAACAGTTTTTTCCCGGAATGTCGGCTGCGGTGAAGACGCCGGCGACACCGGGCTGTGCCTTCGCCCAGCCATCGAGGTCACCGAAGGCGAAGCTGGCGTGATAATGCGGAGAGCGGATCACCAGTACCGCCAGCGCATCGGCGGGGAAGGAATCGCTGCCGAATTTCTCAGCCCCGGTGACTTTCGGCACGCCGTCGAGCCGGATGGGCGAGGAACCGATCGCGTGGCCTGACCGGGGCAAGCGGAAATCCAGGCTTGCTGCCTGCAGGGAGGCATCCATCACTGCGGCAATGATCTTCCGGTAGCCGGTGCAGCGGCACAGAATTCCGCCGAGCGCGTCCTGTACCTCGACCTCGGTGGGGCTCGCCTTCTTCTCCAGCAACGCCGTCGCCGCAACCAACAGGGCGGGCGTGCAAATCCCGCACTGCGCCGCGCCGTGGGCAAGGAAAGAGGCCTGCAACGCCGACAGCCGGCCGTTGGCAAGCCCTTCAACTGTCGTCACCGATACGCCGGCAGCGGACGCCGCCGACATCAGGCAGGCGCAGACGGGATCGCCGTCGACCAGCACCGTACAGGCGCCGCAATCGCCGGCATCGCAGCCGACCTTGGTGCCGGTCAGCCCCAGTTCGTCGCGCAGCACCAGGGACAGTCGGCGCAGCGGCGGCACATTGACCGATACGGCGCTGCCATTGACCTCGAAGGCGATGTCAACGCGCTCCGGGCCGCGAGCAGGCCGAACGGCGCCCAGGTCGGGCACTGCTTCACGCACGTCAGGTTGAACCTGGCTCATGCCGCCACCTCTTCGCCAGTCGTCCGCCCCACAGCCGCAAGCACGGCGCGGGCAACAATCTCGCGCACTGCATCGAGCCGGTATTCGGCGCTGCCGCGCACATCGGCGATCGGCGACAGTTCGCTCATCGGCGCGGACAGGACCGCATCGGCAAGCTCGCCATCCACCGGCAGCCCGCACAACGCGGCTTCGACGCCGGCCAGCCGCTTGGCCACCACCGAACAGGAGCCGGCCGCGACCGCCGCTTGCCGGACGGTGCCATTGTCGATGGCCAGACGTGCCGCCACCATGGCAATGGAAATGACGAGGTAGCGCCGGGCGCCGAGCTTGACGAAAGCCGACGTGCCGCTGGGCTTCGGCACGCGGATCGCCGTGACCATCTCACCGGGCAGCAGAGCCGTGCGGCGATTGCCGAGAATGAAGTCCTGCAACGGCAGGTGCCGCGTCGCTGCCACCGAGCGCAGCTCGACCTCGGCGTCGAGGACGAGCAGGGCCGGCACGCCGTCGGCGGCAGGCGAGGCGTTGCAGAGATTGCCGGCGACCGAGGCGACGTTCTGGATCTGCGCCGAGCCGACCTCTCGCGCCGCCTGCTTCAGCGCCTCGAAGGCCGGCGGCAAGGGATGGCGGACGATGTCGGTCCAGGTCGCGCGCGCGCCGATGACGAAATGGTCGCTCGTCTCGGCAATGCCGCAAAGCGCCGCCAGGCCGTTAATGTCGAGAACATTGTCGCGGATCGGTTTGCTGCCCTGTGCCGGATAGAAATCGGTGCCACCGGCAAGGATGCGCCAGGCGCCCTCGCCAAGCAAAGCGAGCGCTTCGTCGACCGAGGTGGGTTTCGCGTAACGGATCACGCTTTGCCTTCCCGAAAAGAGGCCTTCCAGAGCTGGTACTTCGAAAGATCCTTCCAGCACAGGGGTCGGAAAATTCATTCGTATGCAAATGATATCAAGCTGGCAGGATTTGTCAAAGCCGGAGTTTGCCGCGGCGCCGCCGGCACGCATTTGTTATGGCTTGAGAGGTTGACGCGGCCGGCCATCTGGTCAAGTTTCTGCGTCCGGTCGCGTCAGCGGCATTTTCCACTGGAGCCTGCATACGGAAGAGGAAAGCCCATGGCCGACGAAGCGCTTGTCGTCATCGACCTGCAGAACGATTTTTGTCCCGGCGGCGCGCTGGCGGTTGCCGGCGGCGACGAGATCGTGCCGCTGGTCAACGACCTGATCCGGCGAACCGACCATGTCGTGCTGACGCAGGACTGGCATCCCGCCGGTCACTCCAGCTTTGCTTCCAGCCATCCGGGCGCGCAGCCCTTCACCATGATCGAAATGCCTTACGGCCAGCAGACGCTGTGGCCGGACCACTGTATCCAGGGCAGCCTGGGCTCGGATTTCCATTCCGGCCTCGCCTGGACCAAGGCCGAGCTCGTCATTCGCAAGGGATTTCGGCCTGATATCGACAGCTACTCGGCCTTCTTCGAGAACGACCGCACGACCCAGACCGGCCTTGCCGGCTACCTCCGGGAGCGCGGCATCGACACGCTGACCCTGGTCGGGCTGGCGACCGATTTCTGCGTCGGCTTTTCGGCGCTGGATGCCGTCAGCCAGGGCTTCAAAACCACAGTGCGGCTGGATGCCTGCCGCGGCATCGATCTCAACGGTTCGCTCAATGCCATGCTGCAGCGCATGCGCGACGCCGGCGTGAGGCTCGAAGACCCTTTGTCGGACTGACGGATCGTGAGGCGCAAGAGGGGCTTTTTGTGGGTCGCGACGAAGGCGGCAATCGTTGTGGCCGTGCTGTTTCCGGCACAGGCTTTCGGGGCGGAGGAACACGGCCTGCCCGGCGCTTCGATGTCGCTGTGGTGGGCGCTGCCCTTTGCCGGGCTGCTGTTGTCGATCGCCACTGGTCCGCTGCTGTTTCTTCATGTCTGGGAGCATCACTACGGCAAGATCGCGGCCCTTTGGGGCGCTCTGGTGGTCCTGCCGCTGGCGGTTGCCTTCGGTGTCCCCACAGCGACCGAAGCGGTGCTGCATGCGTTGCTCACCGAATACATGTCGTTCATCATCCTGCTGTTTGCGCTGTTCACCATTTCCGGCGGCATTCTCCTTGCCGGCAACATTCACGGCACGCCGCTGGTGAATGCCGGCCTGCTGCTGGTCGGCGCGCTGCTGGCCTCGGTGATCGGCACGACCGGTGCCTCGATGATCCTGATCCGGCCGATCATCCGCGCCAACGATAACAGGCCGTTCAACGCCCATGTCGTCATCTTCTTCATCTTCCTGGTGTCCAACATCGGCGGCTCGCTGACGCCGCTTGGCGATCCGCCGCTGTTCGTCGGCTTCCTGCGCGGCGTCGACTTCTTCTGGACGACGACGAACCTCTGGCGCGAGACGCTGTTCGTCGGCGGTGTCGTGCTGGGCATTTTTCTGGTGATCGACAACATCCTGCACCGGCGCGAGGCTGGCGCGCCGAAGATCAAGGACCCGACACCGGATACCAAGGTGCGCCTGCGCGGCCTGGCCAACCTTCCGCTGCTGGGGGGGGTGATCGGCGCCATCCTGCTATCGGCGGCTTGGAAGCCGGGCGTCAGCTTCTCCGTGTTCGGCGTCAGCCTGGAACTGCAGAATCTGGTGCGCGACGCCATGATCCTGGCGCTCGCCCTCGTTTCACTTGTCATTTCGCGCAAGGAATACCGCGAGGCCAATGGCTTCAACTGGGGTCCGATAGCAGAGGTGGCCAAATTGTTTGCCGGCATCTTCATCTGCATCGTGCCGGTCATCGCCATCCTCAGGGCAGGCCATGAGGGTGCGCTGGCGCCGCTGGTGTCGCTTGTGAGTTCTTCCTCCGGCCAGCCCAACGATCTCGCCTATTTCTGGCTGACCGGGGCGCTGTCATCCTTCCTCGACAATGCGCCGACTTATCTGGTGTTCTTCGAGCTTGCCGGCGGTGACCCCCGGCACCTGATGACGGAGTTCGCTTCGACGCTTGCCGCGATCTCGGCCGGTGCGGTGTTCATGGGCGCCAACACCTATATCGGCAATGCGCCGAACTTCATGGTCTACGCCATCGCCCGACATCGCGGCGTGAAGATGCCGGGCTTTTTCGGCTATATGGCATGGTCGGGCCTGATGCTGATCCCGACATTTTTGGCAGCGGGTTTTCTGTTCTTCGGCTGATCAACCCACGCCGACATAACGGCGCACCGCTGACGGATCGGCGCGCAGTTCTTGGACATCGACCGTCTCGCGGTTGCGGCCGTTTTCGATGAAGGCGACGCGGTCGGCGACCGAAAGCACCGCATCGACACGCTGTTCGACGAGGATGGTCGAGACGCCCATGTCGCGCAGCTTCGCCACCGTCTCGCGGATCTTGGCGATCATCGACGGCATCAGCCCTTCGGTCGGCTCGTCGAGCAGCAGCACCTGCGGTTCAAGGCAGAGCGCACGCGCCATCGCCAGCATCTGCTGCTCGCCGCCGGACAGCGTACCGGAGCGCTGCCGCAGCCGTTGGCGCAGTAGCGGGAACAGGTCGAGCACGTTTTCACGCGTCGCCTTGCCCTTGCCGCGCGCCATCAGGCCGATCTCGATGTTTTCCGCCACCGTCATCTCGGCGAACAGCCGTCTTCCTTGCGGCACATAGGCAATGCCGGCCTTGGGCACCTCGTGCGCCGGCAACCCGGTCAACTCCTGGTCATCGAGCCTGATCGAACCGGCACTTGCGGGAACCAGCCCCATGATGGCTTTGAGCGTCGTCGTCTTGCCAGCGCCATTGCGGCCGAACAGGCACAGCACCTCGCCCTTGTTCAGCACCAGGTCGAGGCCATAGAGCACCTGGACCTCACCATAGAAGCAGTCCAGCCCCGCGATGGTGAGTGCTTGAGACGTCGCCTCGGCCTTGTTTGTCTCGGTCATGGGGCCGTCCCCAGATAAGCTTCCTGCACCGCGGCGTTGTCGCGGATCGCTTCAGGCGTGCCTTCGGCGAGGATCTTGCCGGCGTTGAAGACGGTGATGCGGTCGGCCAGTTGCATGACGACAGGCATGTTGTGCTCGATCAGGAGCACAGTGGCGTTTTTGGCGATATCGCGCACCAAGCTGATGAAATTGTCGATCTCGCTGTCGGCCAGGCCTTGCGTCGGCTCATCGAGGATCAGCAGGCGCGGCTTCAGCGCCAGGCCCATCGCCACTTCCAGCAGGCGTTGATGGCCGTAGGACAACTGCCCGGCCGGCATGTGGGCACGATCGGCCAGGCCGGTGCGTTCGAGCGCCGACATGACGCCAGCCCGCACCGCACCCTTCGAGCGACCATCGCTCAAGGTCCGCTGCACCGGCAGCGCGACATTGTCGTAGGCCGAGAGATTGGCAAACACGCTGGTGATCTGGAACGTGTAGGCGATGCCCCGGCGCACCCGGACACAGGCCGGCTGGGTGGTGATGTCGGTCCCGTCGAAGACGATCATGCCGGAAGACGGCTGGATGCGGCCGCTGACCAGGCTGACGAAAGTGGTCTTCCCGGCCCCGTTGGGGCCGATGACGGCGCGGATTTCGCCCGGCATCAAGGAGAAATCCACACTGTCGACGGCACGCAGGCCGCCGAAGTCGCGAGAAAGGCCCTTGGTTGTCAGCAGCGGCATCATGGCAGCCACCCAAGCCAGCGCTGCCTAATGCTGCCCAGAATGCCTTTGGGGAAGAACAGCACCAGAAGGATCAGCGCGATGCCGACGATCAGCAGATAGGCGGAGGTGTAGCCGCTGGTGATATCGATGACATAGTACATGAACAGCGTGCCGATCAGCGGCCCGAGCGTTGTTGCAGCACCGCCCAGCAGCACCCACAGCAGCGGCAGGATCGAATACTGCACCGACGCGAAGCTCGATCCGACATAGCCGAACAGCAGCGCATAGGCGGCACCCGAGGCCGCGCAGATGATGCCGGAGATGACGACGGCGGCGAGCTTGTTCGAAAACGTGTCGTAGCCGAGCATCTTCGTGCGCTCCTCATTCTCGCGGATGGCGACCAGCACGCGGCCATACCGGGAGCGGACGATGGCCAATGTGACGAGAAGCACGATCGAAAACAGCGCCAGCGCCGTCATGTAGCGAACGGTCGGATTGGTGAGCTCGAGCGATGTCGCGCCGAAGCTGAGCACCCGCGCCGGCTGCGGCACGACCATGCCCTGGTCGCCGCCGGTCCACGTCGCGAAGTAGAGGATGAGGAGGTAGAACACTTGCGCGAACATCATGGTGACGATCATGAAGGCGACGCCCGTGGTGCGCAGCGCCAGCAGGCCGATCACGAGTGACACAACAACACCACAGGCAAGCCCCGCGGCGAACGCCGCTGGTACGCTCCAGCCGAGCTGGATGACGGCAAGGCCGGCGCCATAGAGCCCGGCGGCAAAGAACATGGCATGGCCGAGGCTGAGCAGGCCGACATAGCCGAACAGCATGTTGTAGCCCATGGCGAACACTGCCAGCACCATGATGCGGGCGAGCAGGCCGTGATAGTATTCCGGCAGAAGGAAGCTCAGCACGAAAAGCAGCCCGACGACGCCGAGATGCAGGGCATAGGCTTTTACCGGCGAAGCTTCGCTCATCGCGACCTCGTCCCGAACAAGCCTTGCGGACGGAACACCAGCACCATGGCGACCAGCAGCGTGGCGATGATCTTGGCCAGCGTCGGCGAGAAGAACATCGAGATGATGCCGTCGGAGAGACCGATCAGCACGGCGGCGACGACCGTGCCGCGCAGCGAGCCGAGGCCGCCGATGATGACGACGATGAAGGAGAGCAGCAGCGGGTCCTGCCCCATCAGATAATGCGCCTGGCTGATCGGCACGATCAGCACTGCGGCAATGGCCGCCAGCATGGCGCCAAGCGCGAAGACGCCGCCATAGACGCGGCCGACGGGGATGCCGAAGGCCTGCGCCGTCTCGCTGTCATACTGCGTGGCGCGCATGACGAGGCCGATCCTGGTGCGCGTCAGCACCAGCCATGTCGCGGTGAGCAGCAGCGCGGAGGCGGCGATGACAGACAGTTTGTAGCCGGAGTAGCCGAACCACGGCAAAAGGATACGGTAGCTGAACGGCGGCTCCACCGGCCGCGCCTCCGGACCGTAGAAGGTCAGCGCCAGCTGCTGGATGATGTAAAGCATGCCGATGGTGGCGACGATGGTGGCTTCCGGATTGTAGTTGAGCCGGCGCAGCACCAGCCGTTCGGCGACCAGCGCAATGGCGCCGACGATCAGCGGAGCAATCACAAGTGCGGCCAGGAAGCCGAGCGCGGGGTGGCCGCCAATGGCTGTGGTGATCGCCCAGGCGAGCACGGCGCCCAGCATGAAGAACTCACCATGCGCGACATTGACGACACGCATGACGCCGAACACCAGCGATAAGCCCAGCGCCGTCAGAGCCAGCACGGCGGAGGTGACAAGGCCTTCGAGGGCGGCGAGGAGGAGGTGGGGTCCGAAGTGCATCGGCTAGACACCAGCGGATGCGCGAGGCACCCCCCTCTGCCCTGCCGGGCATCTCCCCCTCAAGGGGGGAGATCGGCTGACATCGCGGTTTTCGCCAATCTCTGCCGTAGCAAGACCGGGCGAAACGTCAAAACTGCCAATCTCCCCCCATGAGGGGGAGATGTCCGGCAGGACAGAGGGGGGCGGCTTGGCGCTCACGCTGATTGGCGCAGCTAAACCTACAGCGCCTGCGTCGTGTAATCCCCCTCGGCCTCGTAAAGTCCGTCCTCGATCTTGGTCTTGTGCACGACCTTGAGCTTGCCGCCTTCGATCTTGGAGATGTTCTGGATGCCAAAGCACTGGTGGATCTTGCCGTTGAAGGTCTTCGGTCCCTGCGGATGTTCCGGACCTTCGGCGAACTCGGTCAGCGCCTCGGTCGCCTCGACCAGCTTGGCGCGGTCTTCCGGTCCCTTGTAGCCGGCGTCCTCCATCGCCTTCTTGACGACGTAGAGCGTTTCCCAGCAGCCGAACATGTGGGCTGCGGTGGAGACGTCCTTGGGGTCGCCGACGGCGGCGCCATTGTCGTCGATGCCGACAGCAGCGCGATAGGCCTTCTGCGCCTCGGAATCATCGGCCTGCGCATAGCGCGGCGAACCTTCCCAGAAATGGCTGCCGTCGAGGAATTCGAGGCCGGGGCTGTTGATGTCGGTGGCCTCGAGCGAATCGATGAAGCCGAACAATTGCGGCCGGTTGGAGCCGTAGAACTCACCAAGCTCCTTGACGAAGGTGAGCACGGCCGGGCCGACCATGACGTGGTAGATCACCTCGGTCTCGGCCGGGATCTGCGGAAAATACTTGGTGAAGGACGATTCCGTCGGCGGGATGGCGATCTGCGCGATGACCTCGCCGCCTTGCGCCTTCAGCGCCGGCGGCAGGTAGTCGCGGTGGTCGTAGCCGAAGGCGAAATCCGGGAAGATCTGCGTCACCTTCTTGCCGGCGTTAGCCGCGATCCACGGCGCCATCGACTGGATCTGACTCTTCACGTCGGTGATGCCGGGCTGGAAGACATAGCGGTTCAGCTTGGTCGAGGCGACGTGATGGCCTTCGCTGACGACGAAATAGGGCATCTTGTTTTCGCCGGCGGCGGGCGCCGAGCCGATGACGACATGCGAGAACAGCGTGCCGAAGACGATGTCGGTCTTGTGCTGGGTGGCGAACTTGCCGACCACCTCGGCGCCACGGCCGGGATCGGTGCCGTCATCCTCGATGATCACCTCGACCTGACGGCCATTGATGCCGCCGGCGGCATTGATCGCCTTGACCGCGGCAGCCGTGGTCTTTTCGTACCAGCGGCCATAGGCAGCGCCGATGCCGGTGCGGTGCGACTGGAAGCCGATCTTGATCGGCGCCGAACTCTGCGCCTGGGAATAGCGGACGAAGCCAGGGGCAAGGCCGAGGCCGGCGCCTGCGGCCAGACCTTTCAGTGCGGTGCGGCGGGTGAGCGTGGATCTGGAGAGATCGAAAAACCCATTCTTGTCAGTCACGGCAGTTCCCCTGTTTTTGAGTTTTGACTGGCTGCAACGAGGCAAAAAATCGCATGTGTACAAACTAAATCACCAAAGCCCCGACGTGGCAAGCGGGCTTTCCCCGAAGGCATACTGGTCGCCTTTTCTCATCCGACAGTCGGCGTGGCAAGCAACCAGAGGCCGAAGACGGTGTAGGCGATCATCAGCAAGGTAAGCGGGAACTGGCTGAGGGCCGCGCGGGAGGGCTGTGGGTGCAGGCGCCAGGCGAAGCCGTGAGCGACGAGGACGGCGAGCACATGGCCCAGGATGATGGCGCCGGCCTGGATATTCCACAGCCACCACGCAGAGTCCGCCCCCGCAACGATGCCGGCCTCGATCTGCATATCGGCGGTGCCGAACAGGTTCCAGCCCATCGCGAACGGATCGGAAAGTGCCGCAAGCGCATATTGGCCGTCGACGAGCAGCGCCGTCAGATAATGCGCAATGTGATAGGCAAGCGCGATCGGCACGATCGACCACACCAGCTGACCGGCCGCCTGGTTAAGAATGTGGTCGCTGCCGGCAAGACGTTGGCCGAGCCAGACGGCAAGCAGGAACACCGCCGCCAGCAGCGCGAATGTCAGGATCAGCCCGAAAGTGCCGCTGCCGATCACCGCCGTGCGGCCGGGAAATTCGAGCGGGTTGATGCCGAACAGGCCGAGCCAGAAGAAGGTTTTCGACAGGCCGTCGAAGGACACCGACGACAGGGCGAGCAGCAGGAAAGCCATGCCGCTGGCCGGCAAGGGCTCCGCGGCCAGCAGCTTGGCGCCCGGCCAGCACAGGGCAAGCCGGCCATGTTCGTTCCGTACCACAATTGCGAAACGCGCCACCATGGAGAAGAAGACCGTCAGGAATTCGCCGCTGCGGCTCCAGCCGCGATAGCCGAACGCCAGCATGGCAATGAGGGTGAGCAGCCAATAGAAGCCGGCAGCATATGCCAGCCGCGCCGGATCGTCGGGCGCCGGATCGATGAGTTCGAACCAGGCAAAGGCGAAAAACAGGATGAACGCTGGCCAGCAACCGAGCCATCGGGGAAGCCGCGGTATCCCTTCATCGCCCGCGCGCAAGAGACGTGAGATCAGACGCCAGGGCCCGTACCAGGGATTGAGCCACGACCAGAGGTCGCCGAAGACGCCCTGCAGCAGCGTGAGGCCGGCCCACATCAGTGTCCAGATCAGCAGCGGCAGCGGATTGGAGAGTGGGTCGCGGCTGCCGAACAGGCCGGCGGCAATGAGATTTGCAAAGCCGGCAAAGGATATCAGACTGACGGCGGTGCGGGCGCCGTCGCTGATGGTGAAGAGTTGCAAGCGCCGACGCCAGAATTTGTCGAGAGCCACGGGCGGCAGCAGGGCCAGCACGAGGAAGCTGACGGCCACTGCAAAAGCGCCGCCGGCGAGATAATAGCCGGTCGGCAGCAGCAGGACATGACCACGGTCGGAGGCATGGGCGAAGGCTGGGGTGGGGAGGAGGGCAAACAGCGCCGCAGATAATAACGCCAACAGCTGATGGCAGTGCTCTACGAGGCCCCCCTCTGTCCTGCCGGACATCTCCCCCTCAAGGGGGGAGATCGGCAGAACGGCCTGTTGGCGCCATTCTTCAAGCGTTGGAGATTGGCGAAAGCAGAGACCAAGTCCAATCTCCCCCCTTGAGGGGGAGATGTCCGGTAGGACAGAGGGGGGCGCCAAGGAACTCGGCCTATCCAAGAACCCCGGCACCCTCACACCTTGACCAATTGCTCCACCCGGTCCTTCTCGCCAAAAATCCTGAGATACCGCTCGATCTCTTTCACATCGCCGGTCGCCTTGGCCGGATTGTCCGACAGCTTGACCGCTGGCCTGCCATTGGCCTCGGTGACCTTGCAAACCAGCGATATGGCGTCGAGGCTGTTGGTTTCCGTCGGCGCGCAGCCTTCGAAATCATTGGTCAGATTGGTGCCCCAGCCGAACGACATGCGCACCTTGCCCTTGAAGTGGCGATAGGTCTCCTCGATGGTCTCGACCTCGAGCCCGTCGGAGAAGATCAGCAGTTTCTGCTTGGGGTCCTTGCCCTTGTCGCGCCACCAGGACAGGATTTTTTCGCCGCCTTCGATCGGCGGCGCGCTGTCGGGGCGAAAGCCCGTCCAGTCGGCCACCCAGTCCGGCGCATCGCGCAGGAACGATGCTGTGCCGAAGGCGTCGGGCAGCACGATCAGCAGATTGCCGCCATAGTAGCGCTGCCAGTCCTGCAGCACCTTGTAAGGCGACTGTCTCAGCTCTTTTTCCGAGTCGGCAAGCGCGGCAAACACCATCGGCAGCTCATGTGCGTTGGTGCCGAGCGCTTCGAGGTCGTTGTCCATGGCCAGAAGCACGTTGGAGGTGCCGGTGAACGCCTCGCCGATGCCTTCCTTCAACGCTTCGACACACCAGCGCTGCCATAGGAAGGAATGGCGCCGGCGCGTGCCGAAGTCAGAGATGCGGATGCCGGGCAGCGCCTTCAGCCGCTCGGTCTTGGCCCACATCTTGGATTTGGCGCGGGCATAGAGCACGTCGAGCGCGAAAGGCCCGAACGCCCGCATCGCCGCGCGAGATCGGAGTTCATTGATGATGGCGAGCGCCGGGATTTCCCACAGCGTGGTGTACATCCACGGCCCGCTGAAGGTCAGTTCATACTGCCCGTCGCACTTCGACAGCTCGTATTCGGGCAGCCGGAAGCCTTCCAGCCAGGCGAGGAATTCCGGTTCGAAGATCTGCTTGCGGCCGTAGAAATTGTTACCGCCGAGCCAGATCATCTCCTTCTTGGAGAAGCGCAAGGTGCGGGCATGGTCGAGTTGTTCGCGCAATTCGCCCTCGTCGATCTCGTCGGCAAGGCGCACCGAGGTCGTGCGGTTGATCAGCGAGAAGGTTGCGTCGACCTTGGGATACATGCCCCAGATCATCTGCAGCATCAAAAGCTTGTAGAAATCCGTGTCGAGCAGGCTGCGCACGATCGGGTCGAGCTTCCAGGTGTGGTTGTAGACGCGCCGCGCAATATCGGTCTTAGCCATGTTTCAACACCGCCTTCGCTGCCTGCCATCCACAATTGCGACAGGCCTCATAGCATCGAATCGGCCGCAACGCTGCCCGCTTTCAGGCTGGCCCGACAAAAAGAGCTGCCTGCATGCGGCGGCGCGCAGCCCGGCATCAGCTTGCGGATTTGCCGCCCATCACCCTGAGCGCCGGACGCTTGCGGCGGCTGACGATGCGGCCGGCCACAGGGGCGTCGGCGCGCCCGTCGTCCGCCGCTTTCTCGGCAAACAGCCAGTCGATGAACACCTGCACGATCGGCGTCGCCCGCATCTCGTTGCGGCAGACGACATAGAAATCGTCGACCGCCGGCACCGACAGGCTGAATGGCGCGACCAGCATGCCCCTGGCCAGCAGCGCGCTTGCCGTCACCGAGTCGCCCAGCGCCACGCCATGGCCGTGCACCGCTGCCTCGGTCGCCATACGCGCATCGCCGAGGTGATGGCGGCGGCCCCGCTCCAGGTCCAGCGCATCGGCGGCAGCCAGCCAGGTGTGCCATTCGCGGCCGTCATCGCCATGCAGGAAGACATGATCGGCGAGATCCCTGACGCTGCGGATCGGCCGGTTGTTGATCAAGGTCGGGCTGACCACGGGGAACAGTTCGAGGCCCGACCATTTGCGCATCCAGCAATCGGTCCAGCTGCCGTCGCCATAATGCACGCAGACATCGATATTGGGCGCCCGCAAATCCTTGGGATCGTTGGACGGAATAAGCGTCAGCCTTATGTCGGGATATTGCGCCATGAAACTGCCGAGCCGCGGTGTCATCCACAGCAACAGTAGCGCCGGCACGCAGGAGACCGAAAGTGTGCCGCTGCTCGCCGGCCTTGTCATGCGCTGGGTGGCGGCGGCGATGCCGTCGAACGCGGTCGACACCGCCGGCAGAAGCTCCGCGCCATGCGGTGTCAGCTTGACCCGCTGGCCGACCCGCTCGAACAGCTTGACACCGAGCGACTGCTCGAGCGCCTTGATCTGGTGGCTGACGGCGCCATGCGTGACGTTCAGCTCAGTGGCCGCCTTGGTCAGTGAACCATGGCGAGCCGTTGCCTCGAAGGCGCGCAGCGGATTGAGCGGTGGCAGGCGCTTGGTCATGGTACCACTTTGTTGTGAGATTTTCTCACAGAAAACACCCTAACAATATCAATTGATTTTTCAATGCCACTGCCAGACACTCGAGTTCAGAACAGCATCAAGACATGAAATCTGCAGGCAGCCAGCGGGACAGCGGCCCGGCCGGATGACGGTCGGTTCGCAGGCGTCACCCGCGCCGGCACTGCATCAGCCCAGGAGGAGCGGACATGGGATACGATCGCGGCAAGCTCGATGCGTTGCGTCGCAAATATGGTGAAAGCCATGGCGGCGAGATGTTCGACCCGAAATTCCGCAAGGTCGCCGACAAGATCTTCTCCAAGAGCGGCACGCGGCTGGCGCCCTATTCAGGCATCCCGACCTTTCTCGCCGCGCCCTACCGCGAAATATCGGCCGACAATCCGGATTTCGGCGATTTGCAGGTGGCGATGATCGGCGTGCCGATGGATCTCGGCGTCACCAACCGCCCAGGCTCGCGCTTCGGGCCAAGGGCGTTGCGCGCCATCGAGCGCATCGGGCCCTACAATCACGTGCTGGAATGCGCGCCGACGCATGAGCTCAGGGTCGCCGACATTGGTGACACGCCGTTCCGCAGCCGCTACCGGCTCGAGACCAGCCATGAGGATATCGAGCGCCGCACCAACCAGATCGTCGATGCCGGGGTCATTCCGCTGTCGATCGGCGGCGACCATTCGATCAGCCATCCAATTCTGAAGGCCGTCGGCAAGAAAGCTCCGGTGGGGTTGATCCATATCGACGCCCACTGCGACACCAGCGGCCTGTTCGACATGACCAAGTTCCACCATGGCGGCCCGTTCCGCAACGCGGTGCTTGACGGCGTGCTCGACCCGACGCGCACGATCCAGATCGGCATCCGCGGCTCGGCCGAATATCTGTGGGAGTTCACCTACGAGTCCGGCATGACCGTGGTGCATGCCGAGGAGGTGACCGGCCTCGGCATTCCGGCGATCATCGAGAAGGCGCGCAAGATCGTCGGCGACGGCCCGACCTATGTGTCCTTCGACATCGACAGCGTCGATCCGGCCTTCGCGCCGGGCACCGGCACGCCGGAGGTCGGCGGGCTGACGACGCGCGAAGTGCTTGAACTCCTGCGCGGCCTCAAAGGTCTCAACATCGTCGGCGGCGACGTCGTCGAGGTGGCGCCGCAATACGACTCGACCACCAACACGGCGCATGCCGCCGCACAGGTGCTGTTCGAGATACTGAGCCTGATGGTGTTCAGCCCGGCGATAACAGGCAAGGGCGCCTGACGTCTAGAAAAGCAAAGGCAGCCGCCGCGCTGGAGCCGGCGGCCGACCCGAACAAACAAAGCTTCCAGACAGGGGAATGACAATGACAATCCGTAAGACATTTGCCTCCATCGCCGCCGTGCTGATGCTCGGCACGGCCGGTTTCGGCCTCGCAGTTCAGGCCGCTAGCGCCGATGCGCTGGCGGACATCACCAAGGCCGGCACCATCAATGTCGGCGTCTTCGCCGACTTTCCGCCCTTCTCCTCGGCCAGCGCCGACATGAGCCTCAAGGGCTATGACATGGATGTCGCGCAATACATCGCCGATACGCTCAAGGTGAAGCTCAATCCCATCGCCGTCACCGGCCAGAACCGCATCCCGTATCTGAACGATCATCGCGTCGACCTGCTGATGAGCGTCGGCTATTCGAAGGAACGCGAGCAGGTCATCGACTTCGCCGCTGCCTACGCGCCCTACTACATCGCCGTGATCGGTCCGGCAGCGCTTGCCGTCAAAGGCAAGGAAGACCTCGCCGACAAGTCGATCGCCGTCAATCGCGGCACGCTGGAAGACACCTCGCTCACCGAGGCAGCACCGGCATCGGCCGACATAAAGCGCTTCGACAACTACAATTCGGTGATCCAGGCCTTCATCTCCGGCCAGACGCAGCTGATGGTCGTCGGCAACGACGTCGGCGCGCAGGTGCTGGCCAAGCAGGACGCACTGAAGCCGGAGCAGAAGTTCCAGCTTCTGACCTCGCCTTCGCATATCGGCCTCAACAAGAACGAAGACGGCCTGAAGAAGGCCGTCAACGATGCGGTCGCCAAGATGCTGGCCGACGGCAAGCTGGACGAAAGCTCGAAAGCCTGGCTGAAGACGCCGCTCAATCCCGACAATCTCAAGGATTGAGTTTCCGTGGCCTTTGGCTGGCTCCCGGGTGCCCTGGGCGACATCGCGCATGGCGCGGCCACGACGATCCTGCTGATCGCCGTGACCACGCTGGCCGGAACGCTGCTCAGCATCCTGGGTGCCGCGGGGCGGCGAAACGGCCCGGTGCTGCTCAAGCGGGCAATCGCCTGCTATGTCGAGGTGATGCGCAACACGCCGTTCCTGGTGCAGTTGTTCTTCATCTTCTTCGGGCTGCCCAGCCTGGGCGTCCGGCTCGACCCGCTCCTGGCCGCGATGCTGGCGATGACGCTCAACATGGCGGCCTACACCATCGAGATCGTCGGCGCCGGGCTTGACGCCGTGCCCGGCGGGCAGACGGAAGCAGCGCTGGCCCTTGGGCTGCGGCCACGCCAGGTGTTCGTCAAGATCGTGCTGCCGCAGGCGCTCAAGATCATCTACCCCGCGCTCACCAGCCAGATCGTCATCATGATGCTGGAGTCCGCCGTCGTGTCGCAGATCGCCGTGCGTGAGCTGACCTACGAGGCCGACATGCTGCAGGCACGCACCTTCCGCTCCTTCGAGACCTATTTCGTCGTGACGCTGGTCTATCTCGCTCTGTCGATGGCCTTGCGCCGGCTGCTGATGTCAGGCGGGCGCCGCGCGCTCGGAGCCGGTGTGTCATGATCGAGTTCACCTTCTGGGACATCGTCCGCAACCTACTGCTCGCCGCCCGGTGGACGGTGCTGCTATCGCTGGCCGCCTTTATCGGCGGCGGCATCGTCGGCATGATCGTGCTGTTCTTCAGGATCGCCAAGAATAAGTGGAGCAGGCGTGTCGCCTCCGGCTACATCGCCCTGTTCCAGGGAACGCCGCTCTTGATGCAGCTGTTCCTGATGTTCTTCGGCCTACCGATGCTCGGCCTGCGCATCGAACCCTGGACGGCGGCGGCGCTCGGCCTCACCTTCTTCGCCAGCGCCTATCTTGCCGAAATCTGGCGCTCCGGCGTCGCGGCGCTGCCCCTCGGCCAATGGGACGCCGGCGCCAGCCTCGGCTTGCACTATCTGCAGGAGCTGAGGCTGATCATCCTGCCGCAGGCGTTTTCGATCACCCGCGCACCCACGGTCGGCTTCCTGGTGCAGCTCATCAAATCGACGGCGCTGACCTCGATCATCGGCTTCGAGGAGCTGGTGCGGACCTCCAACGCCATCAACAATGCGACCTTCGAACCGTTCAAGGTATACGGGCTGGTGGCGCTGATCTTCTTCGTCATGTGCTTTCCGCTGACGCAATACGCCCGCAGGCTCGAGAAACAGGCGGCTGCTCGCTGACGCGCCAAGGCAGCGCCCGATTTCAGACCGGCAACCCAAGCTGCTTGCGCAGGCTCTTGTCGAATGCGGATGCGGGGACGAAACGGCGCAGGAAACTGACCTGGCGCGCCATTTTTCCCGCCGCATAGCGTTTCTTCGGCGCGGGATCGGTCGCTGCTGCCAAAATGGTCTTGGCGACCACTTCGGGCGCATCGCCTTTTTCCATCGATTTCCGCACTGACATAGTCATCCCGGCGCGCGCGGAGTCGTAGATTTCGAGCGACCGGTCGGGGGCGGCAAGATTGTCCTCGAATGATGTGCGGGTATAGGCGGGCTCCACCAGCGAAACGCGAATGCCGAAGGGGCGCAATTCGTGATCGAGCGACTCGGAATACCCTTCGATGGCGTGTTTGGTCGACGAGTAAAGCGCGAAATAGGGAGCGGGGATGAACCCCTGTACCGAGCTCAAATTTACGATTCTGCCCTTCCCTTGGCGCCGCATTGCCGGCAGCACCGCGTTGGTCACGCGCAAGACGCCGAAGACGTTCACGTCGAACAGCGCCTTGGCCTGGGCGGTCGAGGACTCCTCCGCGCCGCCAAACAGCCCCATGCCGGCATTGTTGACAAGCACGTCGATGCGTCCGGCCGCGGCCAGAACGTCATCGACCATTGTCGCGACGGACGCGTCGTCGGTCACGTCGCAGGTCAGCATGGTCACGCCGGCGGATTGCTGTGAGGCCGTGCGACGGCTGGTTCCGAAGACGCGAAAGCCGGCGCCTAGCAAGGCGTCGGCGGTAGCGCGCCCGATGCCGGAGGATGCCCCTGTGACAAGGGCGACGCCGGGATTGGTCTTGTTCATGGATTCATATCCTTCTTTGCGTTGGATCGGATTGGGAAAAGCATTGAGAGAGGCCGGGGCAAAGGGCGTCGGTCATGACTGCGTCTGGCCACCGGTTAGTTCCAGCGTCTGAACAGGGCGCTGGCATTCACGCCGCCAAAGCCGAAGCCATTGGAGATCGCGTACTCCATCTCCATGGGCCGGGGCGCGTTGGCGACGAAGTCGATTCCGTCGCCGGCCGGATCGGCCTCGCCCAGGTTGAGGGTTGGCGGGGCGACCTGATCCCTGAGCGCCAGGATTGCGAAGATCGCACCAAGCCCGCCGGCCGCTCCGAGCAGGTGTCCGGTCGCCGATTTCGTGGCACTGACAGCTATCGCGAAATCGCGCCCGAACACGCTCTTGATCGCTTCGATCTCACCCAGGTCGCCGACTGACGTGGAGGTCGCATGCGCATTGAGATGACGAACGTCGCGTGGCGAAATCCCTGCCTGGGCAATCGCGATCTGCATGGCCCGGCGCGCGCCGTCGCCGTCCTCTGGCCCGGAGGTGACGTGATGGGCATCCGCCGTCGTGCCGTAGCCGACGAGCTCAGCAATCGGTTTTGCGCCGCGCGCCAACGCGTGGCTCAACGCCTCGATGACCAGCACGCCGGCCCCTTCGCCCATGACGAAGCCGTCCCGCGATGTGTCGAAAGGGCGCGAGGCTTGGGCCGGCGCCCAATTGAAGCCGGTTGAAAGAGAACGAGCGGCGGCGAAACCGCCGAGACTGACGGTATTGATGCACGCTTCCGTTCCGCCGCACACGGCGATGTCGGCTTCGTTGGCGCGGATCAGGCGGGCGGCGTCGCCGATCGCCTGGATGCCCGCCGCGCACGCCGTCACCGGTGCGCCGAGTGGACCTTTGAAGCCATGACGGATCGAGATGTGGCCCGCCGCGAGGTTCACCAGGAAGGACGGCACCGTAAAGGGAGACAGGCGGCGGGCGCCACGCAGGTCCACCGTGCGCACCGCCTCGGTGATGGCCGGGAACCCGCCGACACCTGAAGCGATGATCGTGGCCGTGCGCAGGCGATCCGTCTCCAAGGCAGGCTTCCATTGCGCCTGCGCAAGCGCCTCTTCCGCCGCCGCCAGCGCGAAGAGAATGAACCGGTCTACCTTGCGCTGATCCTTCGCGGACAGGACGGCATCGGCATCGAAACCAGCCTCGGGGTCTTCGCCCAGGGAGGGAACCACGCCGCCAATCTTAGCCGGCAGCTCTCCCACCACATCGTCAGGAAGCCTGCGAACGCCAGACCGGCCGGCAAGCAGGCGTGACCAGGACGCTTCGACATTGGCGGCAAGGGGCGTGACCGCACCCATGCCCGTGACGACAATCCGTTCCATCTGCTCTCCTATCCTTGCTGTGCTGGCGCTGCTCGCGCCGTTCAAGTAGCGACTGCTTCGCGAACCTGATCGGCCGCCGCATCCAGAAAAGCCTGCGCAAGGTCGGGGTCGTTGACGACCCGCGACAACACGACCGCGCCGACCATCGTCGAGAGAACGGCCATTGCCTTGTTGCCGGTCTTTTCGCTGTCGCCCTCGCCAACCCAACCGCCGAGCATCCCGAGGTACGCCTTGATGCCGGCTTCGAATGATGCCTTCACCTCGGCACCTTGCCTGGCCGCATCCGAGCCGAGCGCAACGACCGGGCAGCCGTCCATCTTTTCTCCGCGATGATCCATGCTGAGGTAGAATGAGATCACCCCGTCGAGCGGGTTCCCGGGATTTGCCGCGGTCGCGGCCGACCATTTGTGGGTGGCGCTTTCCATAGCCCGCCTGGACGCCAGCGCCGCCAGATCGTCCTTCGACTCGAATTGCTTGTAAAAGGCGCCCTGGGTCAGCCCGGCCCCTTTCATCAGATCCTTGAGGCCGATGCCGTCGAACCCGCGCTCCCGAAAAAGCCGGCTTGCCACATTGATCACGGTCTCACGGTTTTCCGCGGCCTGAGTGCGACTTACACGCATCGTCATCTCCTTTTTTAGATTGCATTCGTAATCTATACCCTATATAGAGGGTGAACGCAATCTAAAAAAGGACAAATGAGATGATCCGCAAAACCTTGGGCGCCTCGCTGCTGGCGGCGCTGTTTCTTGCAACCCCGGCTCTTGCCGAGGAAGCCACCATCGGGCGCCCGATCGAAGGCGGTAGCCTGCACCAGGGACACCTGGACATGGTGGCCTACTACGTTCCGCGCGGCGACCTGCTTGAGGTCACCGCCACTTTCGCACCGAAGGCCGGGGGTGATCCGCTGCGGGTTGTCATGGGCCTCGCCAACAGTGACTCCGTGGCGTTTTCCATACCTGGCCACCCGGGCTCGCTCTACGCGTTCTCAAGGTCCGGTGAGGAGGTGACGGTCTCGACCGAGACGGACACATCCCTGCGAGCCGACGCGACAATGCCCTGACCTGACGCGCAGGCCGCGGCCGAGCGATGCTGGCCGGGGTCTCGCGTCGGAACGGCGCGCCACCGATAAGTTTGGAGAGAGGTCACATGCTTTACAGCTATTTTGTCGAGAAATCGATCCGGCAGAGCTTCGACGACGTCAACAACCATCGCTGGGATGCGGCGGTGAAGGCCATCGCGCCGCATGTCCATCACCGGGTTGGTGGCGCACACGCGCTTGGTGGCGAGCGTCACGACAAGCAAGCCCTGCGCCGGTGGTTCGAGCGCCTCGGCCGTGTTCTGCCCACTCTCCATCTCACGGTCAACCACGTGTGGGTGAAGGGCTGGCCCTGGCATACCACCGTGTTTGCCCAGTGGGATGGCACCGCTACCCTGCTCAATGGCGATACGTCCTACGTCAACCGTGGTCTCCACGTGTTCACGCTGCGGTGGGGCAGGGTTCATGCGCTCGAGGAATTCTACGATTCACAGGCGGCGGCGCGCGCTCTCGCCGCCCAGGCCGCAGCCGGCCTCGAAGAGGCTGTCGCCGAACAGATAACAAGCTAGCACAAGCGCGGTCCGAGGACGCCCAAGGTCTACGGGCCGGTGGCGCCGATCGTCTTCGTCTCGTGCCTTGCGCCCACGCACTATGCGCGCAGGCTCGAGAAGCGAGCGCTGGCGCGCTGGACTGCAGGCCCTGCATCGATGCCGGTGCTGTCGCGGCAACGGTCGAGCCGAGGCAGGCATACAGCTTTCCTCTTGGGAATAGGACTTGACATCTTGCCGTTCGAATTGTCCATTTGAAGCTTGACCGGGCCGAACGGGGCGGCGAGGGACAGGGGCAAACCGGCGGGTGGATAGACAGTCGAGTCGAGTGCTGTTGAGGACGGTCGGGCTGACAAAAGCCTTTCGAGGGCTAGTTGCCCTGCGTGATCATTCCATCGAGCTCCACGAACGTGAAATCATTGGGGTAATCGGGCCGAATGGCTCGGGCAAGAGCACGCTTTTCAACCTGATCACCGGCTTCTCCCAGCCGAATTCCGGTAGCATCGAGATGGAGGGCCGGTCGATCGTCGGCCTGCGCACATCGCAGATCGTCGCGATGGGCATCGCCCGCACCTTCCAGGGCTCTCGCCTGTTCGGCAGCCTCAGCGTCGCGCAGAACGTGCTGACGGCGGCGCAGTTGCGCCATCCTGTCGGCGCCGCCGATACCGTGCTGCGCGGTCGGCGTTATCGCGAGCGGGTGGCCGCGACCCGGCAGAAGGCCGACGAACTCCTCGACCTCATGGGCCTGACAGATCAGGCCGGCAGGGTCGCCGCGGATCTTCCCTACGGCGATCAGCGGCGGCTGGAGATTGCGCGTGCGTTGGCGACCGGCCCGCAACTGCTGTTGCTCGATGAGCCCGCTGCCGGTCTTGATTCCAACGAGACCAAGGTGTTGGCAGCGCTGATCCGGACGATCCGTGACCGCTATGGCGTAACGGTGGTCGTTGTCGAGCACGACATGGACCTGATCATGGCGCTGTGCGAACGCATCCAGGTGCTGGCGACTGGCGAGGTGATCTGCGTCGGAACACCGGAGCAGGTACGCGAACACCCGAAAGTGCGGGAGGCGTATCTTGGCCACGCCTAGCCCCGTTCTGCTCAGTGTCGAGAACCTCGAGGTCAATTTCGGCGCGGTGCGTGCGCTGAAGGGCATTTCGCTCGACGTCCATGCCGGCGAGGTGGTGGCGTTGGTGGGCGCCAACGGCGCCGGCAAGAGCACGACCTTGCGCACCATTTCCGGCCTGTCGCGGCCGCGCGGCGGCAGGATCATCTTCGATGGCAAGCCGATTGGAGGTGTCGCTCCGTCGCGCATCGTAAGTCTGGGCATCGCGCAGAGCCCGGAGGGCAGGCGCCTGTTCGGCGGCCTGACGGTGGCTGACAATCTGCGGCTCGGCGCCTGCACCCGCACCGACAAGGATGCCATCCTCAGAGACAGCGAGCGCATGTTCATGCTGTTCCCGATTCTCAAGCAGCGGCTGAAGCAGCTGGCCGGGACGCTGTCGGGCGGCGAACAGCAGCAGCTTGCTTTGGCGCGCGCGCTGATGGCGGCGCCGCGCCTGCTGCTGCTCGACGAGCCTTCGCTCGGCGTTGCGCCGCTGCTGGTGCGCCACATCTTCAGCGCGCTTGCCGAACTGAAGCGCCAGGGCATGACGATGCTTCTGGTGGAACAGAACATCACGCTCGCGCTGGACCTCGCCGACCGCGCCTATGTGCTGCGCACGGGCCAGGTGGCGCTGTCTGGCCGGTCCGCGGAACTGCGCGACAGCGAACGCGTGGCGCAGGCATATCTCGGGGCGGCAACATGACCCAGCTGGACTATATCCTGCAGCAGATCGTCAATGCGGTGAGCCTCGGCAGCCTCTACGCACTGGTGGCGGTCGGTCTGTCGATCGTCTTCGGCGTCCTCAAGCTCACCAATTTCGCGCATGGCGACGTCATGATGGTAGGTGCCTTCGGGGTTGCCTTGCTGGTCGGCATCGGCGTTCCGTTCCCGGTCGCCGTGATCTGCGGCATCGCCGCGGCCGCCGTCGCCGGCTTCCTCATCGAACGCATCGCCTATCGCCCGATCCGCGACGCGCCCGACGTCGCGCGACTGCTGACCAGCCTCGCCGTCACCTACATCATCGAGAATGTCGGCATCCTGGTGTTCACCTCCTCGCCGCGCAATTTTCCACTCCCCGATATTCTCAACACCTCCTGGGAAATGTCGAACGGCGCCATCACCTTCACCAGCATCAATCTCCTGACCATCGCGCTGACCTTCGTGTCGCTGCTGCTCCTCGGCTGGTTTATCACGCGCACCACGACTGGGCTCGGCATGCGCGCCGCAGCCGAGGACATGTCGGCGGCACACCTTGTCGGTCTGAACGTCAACCGGCTGATCATCGTCGCCTTCATCGTCGCATCCGCCTATGCCGGCCTCGCCGGCATTTTGTGGGCGGCGCAGGCCGGCGTGGTGCAGCCGCAGATGGGCTTCACGCCGCTCCTGAAGGCTTTCGTGGCGGCAATCATCGGCGGCTTCGGGTCGATCGCGGGCGCCCTGGTCGGCGGCTACATATTGGGCGCGCTGGAGATCTTCATCGTCGCATTCCTGCCGAGCAGCGTCTCGTCTTATCGCGACGCAATCGTCTTCGCCGTGCTGATCGCCTTTCTCCTGGTGCGCCCGGGCGGGCTGCTCCAGCCAAACCGGGAGATAAAGCTGTGAGCCGGGAAGCGCGGATCACACTCCTCGTCCTCGTCGCCGTGGTGGCGGGAGCAGTTGTCGCTTTCGGTGCGCCGCACGTGCTGAGCGACTATTTCGTCCGGATTATCCTGCTGATCGCGCTGAATGCAATCCTGGTGCTGGCGCTGTCGCTGAGCAACGGTTTTACGGGCGTGTTTTCGCTCGGTCATGTCGGCTTCATCGGCGCCGGCGCGTATATTTCGGGGATCCTGTCGATCCCGGTGCAGCAGAAGATGGCACTGCTGCCGCATCTGCCGGGGTTTCTGCATGCTTTCAGCCTCCCCTTCCTGCCGGCGACGCTGGTGGCAGGCGTTCTGACGGCACTGCTTGCGGTGGTCGTCGGTTATCCCTTGATGCGCCTGTCGGGCTATTTCGTTTCGGTGGCGACGATGGGATTCTTGATTATCGTCAACGTGGTGCTGATCAATGCGTCGGATTTCACCCGAGGCGCCCGCACGTTTACCGGCGTGCCGCTGGAGACGACGTTGCCCTGGGTGATGGGTTGGCTCGCCATCACGGTGTTCGTTCTGGCACGCCTGGTTTATTCGCCTTTCGGGCGCGCCATGAAGGCGGTGCGCGACGACACGATCGCGGCCAGCGCTGTCGGAATCGGCGTGTTGCGGACCAGACTGATCGCCTTCGTCATCGGCGCGTTCTTCTCGGGCGTCGGCGGGTCGCTCTATGCGCATTATCTCGGCTCGTTTTCGCCGAACACGTTCTACTTCGCGCTGACGATGAGTCTGATCACAATGCTGGTGCTGGGCGGCATGGGCTCCCTGACCGGCGCGGTGGTCGGCGTCATCTGCGTTTCGCTGTTGTCGGAGGTCCTGCGCTCGGTCGAACGCGGCTTCACGATCGGCGATTTCGCGGTGCCGGCCCTGTTTGGCGCCAGCCAGATCGTGCTCGGCTTCATCTTCATTCTAGTCATGATCTTCCGGCCGAAGGGGATCATGGGGGACCGGGAACTTACGTTCGGATCAACCCAAAGATCGGCAACGGTGAACCAGACAGAGGAACGAAAACGATGATCAAACTCACTCGACGCGGTACCATCGGCCTGGGACTGGGCGCATTCTTCGCGCTTGCCTCGGCCAGCACGGCACTTGCTGCCGACACCATCAAGATCGGCTATCCGGCAAACCTGACCGGCATCCAGGCCTCGCTCGACGGTCCGATGCTGAATGGCGCCAAGCTGGCAGCGAGCGAAATCAACGCCGCCGGCGGCGTGCTCGGCCAGCAGATAGAACTGGTGATCTACGATTCCAAGAGCGATTCGACGACGATCTCGACCGTCGCCAGCCAGTTGATCGACAGCGACAAGGTCGTCGGCATCATCGGCTTCGCCGATTCCGACTCGGTGCTGGCCATCGGACCGCAGGTCCAGACGGCGCAGATACCGTTCATAACGCCAGGCGCGACCTCGCCGAAATTGCCTAGCCAGCTCGGCAACGAGATCTTCCTCGCCGCCTTCGGCGACAACGTTCAGGCTGCGGTTGGCGCGGAATTTGCGCTGAACAAGCTGAACGGCAAAACCGCCTACCTGCTGACCGACATCGGCACTGAATACACAACGCTGCTGTCGGACTACTTCGTCACCGCCTACGAGCATGGCGGGGGCAAGATTTTGGAGCGCGACACCTACAAGATCGGCGACAAGACCTTTACCGCGCAGATCGCCAAACTGAAGGCGCTGTCGCCGCAGCCCGACTTCGTCTATGCCTCGTCGAATGCCGAGGAAATCGGCCTGATCTTGAAGCAGATGCGCCAGGCCGGCATCAACCTGCCGGTGGTCGGCGGCGACGGCTACGACACGCCCTTGCTGATCCAGGTCGGCGGCGACGCGGCCAAGGACACCTACTTCACCACCCACGCCTACATCGGTGAGGGCGCCACCCCGAAGGTGCAGGCCTTTATCGACGCCTACACCAAGTCGGTCGGCAATGCCCCGGAGAACGCGTTCGCTGCGCTCGGCTACGACTCGGTCAAGCTGATGGCCGACGCGATCAAGCGTGCCGGTGCGCCGGATCCGGCCAAGATACGTGACGCGCTGGCCGCTACGTCCGGGCTCGACGGCGTGACCGGCACGATCACCTACCGCCCGGGCATTTCGGTGCCGGACAAGTCGGTTTCGGTCATTGGTGTCAAGGACGGCAAGCTTGTCCTGGCAAGTGAAGCGGCACCGACCTTCGTCGCGGAGCCGTGATCTTGTCCACTCCGGGCTCGCTTTGGGACATCTACAGGTCGCGGCTCTCCGCCGCGACCTTCACCGACCTGACGCATGCGTTTCATCCGGGTCAGCCGCATTTCCCGGCCTTCCCGGACGAGGAGCGCAGTGCGTTGCTCGATTTTTCGAAGGGCGATGCCTTCCAGGTCCACCACTACGCCTTCGTCGGACAGTGGGGCACCCATGTCGATCCACCGGTGCACTTCATCGACGGCGGCCGCTCGATCGACCAACTGCCGGTGGCGGAGATGCTTCTGCCGCTGGTCATCCTCGACATCAGCGACAGGGTCGCCGCCGATCCCGACGCGACGCCGACGCTCGACGATATTTCGGCCTGGGAGACGCGGAACGGCCGTATCCCGGAAAAGTGTTTTGTCGCACTTCGCACCGGCTGGTGGCCGCGCTGGCCGGACCCCGTGGCATTTCGGAACAAGTCGGCCGACGGTATCTCCCATGCGCCGGGTTGGTCGAAGCCGGTGCTGGAGGAACTTTTGGAACGCCGCGGTGTCGCTGCGATCGGGCACGAGGGCATGGACACTGATCCCGGCCGTGCCACTTCCGCAGGTGACGCAAGCCTGGAATACTATGTGCTGTCGCGCGACTGCTGGCAGATCGAGCTCTTGGCCAATCTCGACAAGGTGCCCGAAGCCGGCGCGTTGATAATGGCAAGCTGGCCAAAGCCAAAGGCCGGATCTGGCTTCCCGGCTCGCGCTGTCGCCATCCATGAAGCGGCCGGCTGAACGCGTGAAGCCGCTGCTGGCGACGGTCTAGGGGCCGCCGCACAACGATCATCAGACACGGAATTCAGACATGGATATAGATACAGTCCGCGATGCTTTTCCGGCGATGGCGAGAGGTGCCGAGCCGAAGAAGCGGATTTTCTTCGACAATCCCGCGGGAACCCAGATGGCGAGCCGTTCGATCGAGCGTATGACGCGTGCCATGATCGAAACCAACGCCAATCTTGGTGGCTATTTCGAAACCTCACTCGCGGCCCAGGCGATGGTCGACGACGCGCATCAGGCGATGGCCGATTTCTTCAATGCCGCCGACCGGCGTGAGGTGGTGTTCGGCCAGAACATGACAACTCTGACTTTCGCCGTCTCGCGCGCCATCGGCCGCGATCTGAACGCCGGCGACGCCATCGTGCTGACGCGCATGGATCATGACGCCAACGTCGCACCCTGGCTGATGCTGGCGGAGGATCGGGGGCTTGAAGTACGCTGGATCGACCTCGATCCAAAAACCTTCGAACTCGACCTGTCGACGCTGGAGGCGACTATCGACGAGGACGTCAAGCTGGTCGCTGTCGGCTATGCCAGCAACGTTACCGGCACGATCAACGACGTGAAGCGGATCGCGCAGCGCGCCCGCGCGATCGGGGCGCTGAGCTATATCGACGCGGTGCAGTTCGCGCCGCATGGGGTGATCGACGTCCAGGAGATCGGCTGTGATTTCCTGGTTTGCTCGGCCTACAAATTTTTTGGACCGCATCACGGGGTGTTGTGGGGCCGTTTCGATCTGCTGCAGGCGCTGACCGCCTATAAGGTGCGCGCGGCTTCCAATACGCCACCTGGAAAATTCGAGACGGGAACGACAAGCCGCGAGGCGCTTGCCGGGGTGCTTGGCGCCGTCGAGCACTATGCCTGGCTCGGACAGTCCTTCGGCAACGTCCACCCGCAGGCGACGCGGCGGGAGCGAATCGTCGCCGGCATTGAAGTCGCCGACCGTTATGAGCGTGTCCTGACAGCACGGCTGATTGCCGGATTGTCCAGAATTGATGGCGTCTTGATCCAGGGCATATCCGATGTGGCGGCGCTGGCGCGCCGTGTGCCTACCGTGTCGATCACCGTTGACGGAACCGATCCCGCGGACATCGCCAAGGCGATGGCAGAGGAAGGCATCTATCTCTGGCACGGTCACAATTACGGTTTGGAGCCAATCAAGCGGCTGGGGCTTGCGGACCGCAACGGTGTCGTCCGCATCGGGCTGGCTCATTACAACACCGAGGCGGAAGTCGATTTCCTGCTGGCGAAGCTGGCGGACTGGATGAAGACGCGGACCTGACATGCGCGACAGAAACGGAACCCCGAGGATCGGCGTCAAGCTGCGCCATGCCAGACAGGTGCTTGGCCTCAGCCTGGAAGAGCTCGGCGCCCGCATCGGGCTGACAGAGGGTTATCTCTCGAAGATCGAAAACGACCGCGCTACGCCGTCCATGGCGGCTCTGCACCGGCTGGTGCAGGCACTGGGCATCAACATGAACGCGATGTTCGGCACGCTGCAGCACAATGCCTCGGAAGTATTCGTTTTGCGGCAGAACGAGCGTCCGCACATGGAGACGGGACATCGGCGTTCGGGCAACCATGTCGTGCTCGAGCAATTGGTGCCGTCCGGTCCGGAATATCTGCTGCAGATCAACGTTCATGTGATCGAGGCCGGCGGCGGCAGCCCCGAGTTGATCAGCCACAAGGGACAGGAGTTCGGCTACGTGCTCGAAGGTTCCGTCGAATTGCTGGTCGAGGCGAACGTGGTGGCGCTCGAGGCAGGCGACGCGTTCTATTTCAACTCCGAACTCGGCCACGGCTACCGCAATATCGGTTCGACCACGGTCCGCATCCTCTGGGTCAACACGCCGCCGACATTCTGACCGCCTCCAGCGCGGCGCCGGATTTCGAGGGAGTTCTGAAGACGTCGTTCAATGAGCCAACGTCCACAGGACAACAGCCGCCGAGCCCAACCGTCCTGTTCAATGCCCGAACGCGAGCGGCGGCGCCAGTCGGTCGCGCCGCAGCCAGCGCGCCAGCAGCAGCGCGGCCACCACGGCCAGCCCCGTCGACAGGCCGATCCAGATGCCGACGCCATGCAGGCCGAAATGGAAGGCGAGCAGCACCCCAAGCGGCAGGCCGACGCCCCAATAGCCGATCGCGGCATAGATCATCGGCACCTTGGTGTCGTGCAGGCCGCGCAGCATGCCGGCGGCCACCGCCTGGGCGCCGTCGAAGACCTGGAACAGCGCCGCGAAGACCAGGAACGACACGGCAAGTTCGATCACCCTGGCATTGGCCGGATTGCTCAGATCGATGAAGGCGCTGATCAGCGGATGCGGCCACAGGATCATCACCAGCCCCATCAGCGCCATGAAGGAAACGCCGATGACGAAGGCGGTCCAGCCGGCGCGCGACACGCCTTGCGGATTGCCGGCGCCATGCGCAAGGCCGACGCGCACCGTCACCGCCTGGTTGAGGCCAAGCGGCACCATGAAGGAGATCGAGGCGATCTGGATGGCGATCGCGTGCGCGGCCAGCGAATCCGCGTCGATCAGGCCCATCAGCAGGGCGGCCGCATTGAAGATAGTCACCTCGAAGGCGAGAATGCCGGCAATCGGCAGGCCGAGCCGCAACAGGCCCTTGAAGCGTGGCCAGTCCGATCGCCAGAACCGTCCGAACAGACGATAACGGCGGAACTTCTTCTCCAGCATCACCACGGCAGCCAGGCCGATGAACATCAGCGTTGAGGACAGCGAGGTGGCAAGGCCCGACCCGGCAATGCCCATCGACGGCACGCCGAGATTGCCGAACATGAACACCCAGTTGAAGAAGGCATTGCAGGCGACGGCAACAAAGACGATGACCAGCGCCCAGCCCGGCCGCTCCAGCGCCGAGATGAACGAGCGCAGCACGATATAGAAGTAGAAGGGCAGCACCGCCCATTCGAGCCAGCGCAGATAGATGCCGGCCTGATGCGCCAGTGCCGGTTCCTGGCCCATGGCCAGCAGAATGCCTTCGCCGTGCCAAAGCACGAGCCAGATCGGGATCGAGATCAGGATCGCCAGCCACAGGCCCTGGCGCACGGTGCGGCGCAGGTCGCGCACCGAATAGCGGCGGCGGCCAAGCTCGGTGGCGATCATCGGCGATGTCGCCAGCATCAGGCCGAGGCCGAAGATCAGCGGCATGAAATAGAGGTTGGCGCCAAGCGCGCCACTGGCCAGCGTATCCGGCCCCAGCCGGCCCATCATCATGACGTCGGTGGCCGTCATCGCGGTCTGACCGAGATTGGTCAGCACCATCGGCCAGGCGAGCGCCAGCGTCGCCCTGATTTCCTGACGCCAAAGATTTTCCGGCGCGCGAGCGCCGGCTTCGATCGCAGACATTGTTCCGCTCTTTCCAGCTACGGCGCGTCGGCCAGAGCCGGAAGCCGCATGTCAAACGGCAAAACCTTCGGTTTCGCGGCGTTTGCGTCAGCTTCTGGACGAAACGCGACATGAAGGCAAGAGAGGAGGGACGGGAACGGATTGAGCCAGGGACCGGCCCCGATGCTCTAGCGGATCGCGTCCAGCATCCGCCGCTGGCGGTGCATCTCGAGGAAAACCTTGTAGTCGCGGTCGAAACGCCCTGATGATTTCGGGTTCGACGCGCGCTTCCTGCCGCCTTGCTGCATGGCAAGACAGGCCGCGTTGAGGTCGGGAAACAGCCCGGCCGCGGTGGCGGCGATCATGCCGGTGCCGAGCAGCACCGCCTCGTCGGCCAGCGGCTCGATCACCGTGCAGCCGGTGGCGTCGGCATAGAGCTCCATCAACAGCGGGTTCTTGGTGTGGCCGCCGGTGACGTGCAGCGTATCGATCAGATAGCCGTTCTCGTTCAGCGCCTCCAGCACGTGGCGCACGCCGAGCGCGATGCCGACGGCGGTGCGCCAGTAGAGCTTGCACAGGCTGTCGAAGGAGGAGTCCAGCGTCAGCCCGCTGACGACGCCGACGGCATGCGGATCGGCGAGCGGTGAGCGGTTACCATGAAAATCGGGCAGCACATGCAGCCGCGCGGCAAGGTTGTCGCCCTCGGTGGCGCGCAGCTCGGCGACACGCCTGGCGATCTTCGCATGCATGGCGGCATCAGGCTCGCCGCCGGCGCCGTGCCAGCGGATGATGTGGTCGAGCAGGGCGCCGGTCGCCGACTGGCCGCCTTCCGACAGCCACAGCCTGGGCAGCGCCGCGCCGTAATAGGGACCCCAGACGCCGGCGAAGGGCTGCGGATCCGGTGACATCGCCATGACGCAGCTCGACGTGCCGGCGATCAGCGCCAAATGCCGGCCGATGTCCTGTTGGTCGCCGGCAAAGCCGCCGAGCACGCCAAGCGCACCGGCATAGGCATCGATGACGCCGGCGCCGACCCGGCATTTCTCGCTCAGCCCAAGCTCGGCCGCTGCCTGGGCGGTCAGTTGGCCAATATAAGCGCCGACCGGGCTGGCCTTTTCCGGCAAATTGCCGTGCTCGAAAAGATCGCCGAGGCCGACGAGCGCAAAGAAGTCGCGCCGCCAGCCGGCCTCTTCATGCGCCAGATAGGTCCATTTGGCGGTCAGCGTGCATTGCGAGCGGGCCAGCGAACCTGTCGCTTGCCAGGTCAGGAAATCGGTGAGATCGAATAAATAGCCGGCTTCATTCCAGGTCTCCGGCAAATTGCGCTTCAGCCACATCAGCTTCGGTGTCACCATTTCCGGCGACATGACGCCACCGACGTAATTCAGCACGGCATGGCCGCTTGCCGTGCATTCGTCGGCCTCCGCGATGGCGCGGTGGTCGAGCCAGACGATGGTGTCCCAGCGCTTGTCGCCCGTGGTCGAGACGCTGAGCTGGCCGCCTTGCCGGTCGCGCACCACCAGCGAACAGGTGGCATCGAAGGAGATGCCGACGACCTCCTCGGCAGCTATGCCGGCCTTTTCGCGGGCAGCGCGCACGGCGGCGCAGACGGCCGACCAGATATCGCGCGAATCATGTTCGGCGTGATCGGGCTTCGGCTGGTTCATGGCGATCGGCCGCTCGGCGCGGCCGAGCAAGGTGCCGTTGGTGTCGAGAATGCCCGCGCGAGCGCTCCCGGTGCCGACATCGACCGCGCAAACGAACTGTTTCGTCAAGATGCTCTGTCTCTCGCTCCCAGGCCTGCAATCAGATCGGGCAATTGCAGCATGTCAGCGAATATAAAGTCCGGTTCACTCGACGCAAGCCGCGCTTTCAAGGTTGGGTTGCCGGCATGCGAGCCGCCGGTGAAGGCAAACACGCGCATCCCCGCCGCCCGCGCGGCAATGATGCCGGCCGGGCTGTCCTCGATGACGAGGCATTTGCGTGGATGGGCCCGCATGCTGGCGGCGGCATGCAGGAACAGGTCCGGCGCGGGCTTTCCCTTGGCCACCATGGTGGCACTGAACAGATGCGGTTCCATCAGCCCAAGCAATCCGGTGACGTCGAGCGCGTAGCGGATGCGGTCGAGCGTGCCCGAGGACGCGACACAGAACGGCAGCCCAAGCTTCGGCAGCATCTTCTTGACACCGGCGATCGGCTTCAGCTCCTCGCGGAATTTGCGCATCAATTCGACGCGCATCTCGGTCAGGTGCAGGTCGGTGATATCGAGCCCGAAGTCGCGGCCGAGGATCTCGCGCACGCTTTTCATGCTCCTGCCGAGGAAATGCTCGTAGGCGGCATCCTCACTGACGCTGCCGCCGGCAAGCCTGACCATGCCGAGCAGCGCCGAGACGGAGAGCGCCTCGCTGTCGACCAGCACGCCATCGCAGTCGAAAATGACCAGTTCAGGCGTCATGGCCGAGAATGGCTCTCAGAGCTTGCCGGCGAGGTAGCGCGTCAGCGTGGCGCGCGCGCCATTCGCCCACAGCACGTTGAGCGCATGGGCAAAGGCCTCGACAAACGCCGTTGCGCGGCCGACATCGCCATAGATGTCCTCCATGGCGAGCCAGGCGGCGGGAGCGTCCTTTGCTGCCTTTGCCGTCGCCTGCAGCCGGTCCCAACTCGGGTCGTTGGGCTCGATGACGGCGCCGCTGTCCGTCGTGCCGAAGCAATAGCGGCACCACAATGCCGATTCCAGCGCCAGGCCGGCGACGCCTTTCCCGACCTTCAGCCGGTCGGCGATGGTCGGGATGATGAACTTCGGCTGGCGGTTGGAGCCGTCGAGGCAGAGCCGGCGCACCGTGTCGCCGATCTTCGGGTTGGAGAAGCGGCTCTCGATGAGCTGGTAATAGTCTTCCAGAACCGTGTCCGGCACCGGCGGCACCGTCGGGATGATTTCGTCCCGTTCGAGCTTGGCCAGAAAACCGCTCACCAGCGGCTCCTGCATCGCCTCATGCACGAAATGAATATCCATCAGGCCGGCCGGATAGGCGATTGCTGCATGGCCGCCATTGAGGATGCGGATTTTCATCAGTTCATAAGGCGCAACGTCCTTGACGAACTGCACGCCGACCTTTTCCAGCGGCGGCCGGCCATCGGTGAAATGGTCCTCCAGCACCCACTGCCGGAACGGCTCGCAGAACACCGGCCAGTTGTCCTCAAGGCCGAAATCCTTGGCCAGGATGCCGCGCTCGCGGTCGGTGGTGGCCGGCGTGATGCGATCGACCATGCCGTTCGGAAAGGCGACATGCTCGCTGACCCAGTTCGCCAGATCCTCGTCGATCAAACGGGCCAGGCCGATGACGCCATCCGAGGTGACATGGCCGTTGTGGGGAATGTTGTCGCACGACATCACGGTGAACGGCACGGTGCCTTCATCGCGGCGGCGCATCAGCCCAGCAAGAATGATGCCGAACACCGTCTTCGGCGTGGCGCCGGCCTGCGCGTCGGCGACGATGTCGGGATGGATCGGGTTGAACACGCCGGAGGCCGGATCGATAAAGTAGCCGCCTTCGGTGATGGTCAGCGAAACGATCTTGATCGCCGGGTCGGTAAGCCGTTCGATGATAGCGGCCGCATCGCCGGGCATCAGGAAGTCGATCATCGCGCCGGTCACACGGGCATTCATATGGCCAGAGTCCTGCTCGACCACCGTGGTCAGCCAGTCCTGCTCTTCCAGCTTGGCGCGGCCGATCTTTTCACCGTCGAACACGCCGGCACCGATCAGCGCCCAGTCATGGCCGATGCCCGCATTGAACAGATCGTCGAGATAGACGGCCTGATGCGAGCGGTGGAAATTGCCGACGCCGAAATGCACGATGCCGGCCTTCAGCGTCGCGCGGTCATACTTCGGACCTGCGACGTTGGCGGGCAGCTTGGAGAGGTTAGAGGACGAGAGTTTCACGGTCATCTGTTTTACCCTTTGGCCGGGTTTCGGCCTTCGTTACGCTCCTCTCCCCGTCGGGGAGAGGATAAGGGGTGGCACTTGCTACGCGCCCGCTGAAGTCGGCCTCTGCTCCCCGCGGAGGGACGAGGAGCAGAGGCCGTCCCCCGCCCTCAACTCATCCACTGGCCGCCATCGACATTGTAGGTCTGGGCGACGATGTATTCGGCGTCGCTGCTGGCGAGAAACACAGCCATGCCGGTGAGGTCCTGCGCCGTGCCCATGCGGCCATACGGCACTGCCTCGCCGACCAGTTTCTTCTTCTCGCCCCTCGGCCGGTTCTCATATTTGGCGAACAGCGAATCGACGTGATCCCAGTGCTCGCCGTCGACGACGCCAGGGGCAATCGCGTTGACGTTGATGCGGTGCTTGATCAGGTCGAGCCCCGCCGACTGGGTCAGCGAGATGACGGCGGCCTTGGTGGCGCAATAGACGCCGACCAGCGCCTCGCCGCGCCGTCCGGCCTGGCTCGCCATGTTGATGATCCTGCCGCCCTTGCCTCGCGCGATCATCGAGCGGGCGGCTGCCTGCAGCATGAACAGCGTGCCGGCGACATTGACGGAAAACAACTTGTCGTAGCTTGCCCTGGTGATTTCGACGATCGGCGCCAGGTCGAACAGGGCGGCGTTGTTGATCAGGATATCGAGGCCACCGGTCTTCGTCTCGACGGCTTTCACTGCCGCCTCGATCGAGGCGAGGTCGGTGACGTCGAGCTTGACCGCATAGGCCTTGCCGCCAATCTCTGCGGCGGTCTTCTGCGCAGCCTCGAGATTGATGTCGGCGATGGCGACGGTTGCGCCTTCGCCGGCATAGGCTTCGGCGAAGGCTCTGCCGATGCCGCGGGCCGAACCCGTGATCAGCGCGGATTTGCCGGCCAGTCGCATGTTCAGATTGCCTTTCCGTCGGCGCCAAAGCGATGCAGCTTGGCCTTGTCTGGTGTCAGGTAAATGGTGTCGCCGTGATGGACGCCGAGTTCGCCGTCGGCGCGCACGGTCAGCGGACCGACGCCGTCGGCCTGGACGTGCAGGAAGGTGTCGGAGCCGAGATGCTCGGCGACGCCGACGACCGCCTTCCATTCGCCCGCCGTGGTCGAGATCTCCAGGTGTTCGGGACGGATGCCGATGGTCTTGGCGCCGTTTTTGGCAGCCGGCGCGCCCTCGATCAGGTTCATCTTCGGCGAGCCGATAAAGCTGGCGACGAACAGGTTCTTCGGCGTCTTGTAGAGCTCCATCGGCGAGCCGACCTGCTCGATGTTGCCGGCGTTCAGCACGACGATCTTGTCGGCCATGGTCATCGCTTCGACCTGATCGTGGGTAACGTAGATCATGGTGGTCTTGAGCTGATGGTGCAGCTCGCTGATCTCCAGCCGCATGGTGCCGCGCAGTGCCGCATCGAGATTGGACAGCGGTTCGTCGAACAGGAAGGCGGTCGGCTGACGCACGATGGCGCGGCCGATCGCGACGCGCTGGCGCTGGCCGCCTGAAAGCTGGCCGGGCCGGCGTTCGAGATAGTTGGTCAGGTTGAGCACGCGCGCCGCGTCTCCCACCTTCTTGTCGATGGTCGCCTTGTCCTCACCGGCCATCTTCAGCGGGAAGCCGATGTTCTTGGCCACCGTCATGTGCGGATAGAGCGCGTAAGACTGGAACACCATGGCGAGCTTGCGCTTGGCCGGTGCCTCGCCGGTGACGTCGCGGCCGTCGATGTTGATGGAGCCGCCGCTGGTGTCCTCGAGCCCGGCGATCAGGCGCAGCAGCGTTGACTTGCCGCAACCCGACGGGCCGACAAAGACGACGAACTCGCCATTCTCGATCACCAGGTCGAGACCGGGGATGATGGACGTCGCTCCGAAGGATTTCGAGACGTTCTTGAGCGTGATGTTTCCCATGGTTTCCTCCCCGAGGGGTTATTTCTGCCGATTGCTTCGGGCAATTCCGTTATTTCACCGCACCAAATGTCAGGCCGCGCACCAGCTGCTTCTGGCTGAACCAGCCCATGATCAGGATCGGCGCGATGGCCAGCGTCGAGGCGGCCGAAAGCTTGGCCCAGAACAGGCCTTGCGGGCTTGAGAACGAGCTGATGAAGGCGGTCAGGGGTGCGGCTTCCGTCGTCGTCAGCCGGATCGTCCAGAACGCCTCGTTCCAGGCCAGGATGATGTTGAGCAGCATTGTCGAGGCGATGCCCGGCACCGCCATCGGCGTCAGCACATAGACGATCTCGTTCCACAGCGATGCGCCGTCCATGCGCGCCGCTTCCAGGATCTCGCCAGGGATTTCGCGGAAATAGGTGTAGAGCATCCACACCACGATCGGCAGGTTGATCAGCATCAGCATGATCATGAGGCCGATGCGGCTGTCGAGCAGGCCTGTGTCGCGGAAGATCAGGTAGATCGGGAACAGCACCGCGACCGCCGGCATCATCTTGGTGGACAGCATCCACATCAAGATGTCCTTGGTCCGCTTGGTCGGCGAGAAGGCCATCGACCATGCCGCGGGTATGGCGACCAGCAGGGCCAGGATGGTCGAGCCGACCGAGAGCAGCACCGAGTTGAAGAAGAACTTGAAGTAGCCGCTCTGTGCCTGGACCTCGGTATAGCTCTCGAACGTTCCCGACGGGATGATGCTGAAGCCCTGGATGGCTTCCTGCTCCGACTTGAACGAGGTGATGATCGTGTAGAGGATCGGGAAGAAGATCAGCAGGGCGACGATCCAGGCGGCAACCGTCGCGATCGTCTTGTGCCGGGTGGTGACTGAGCGTGCCATCGTAGCCTCCCTTACTTGTCCAGGTTCTTGCCGACGGCGCGCATGGCGAAGAAGGCAACGATATTGGCGAGAATGACGGCGATCACACCGCCGGCGGATGCCTGGCCGATTTTGAACTCCAGCAACGCCTTCTGGTAGACGAGGAAGGGCAGGTTGGTGGAGGCGTATCCCGGGCCGCCATTGGTGGTGACGAGGATCTCGGCATAGACCGAGAGAAGGAAGATCGTCTGGATCAGGATGACGACCGTGATGGCGCGCGACATGTGCGGCAGCGTCAGATAGATGAAGCGGCTGATGAAGCCGGCGCCGTCCATCTCGGCGGCTTCCTTCTGCTCGCCGTCGAGCGACTGCAGCGCGGTCAGAAGAATGAGCGTCGCGAAGGGCAGCCACTGCCAGGCGACGATGATGATGATCGCCAGCATGGGATGTTGCCCGAACCAGTCGATCGGCTGGGCCCCGAAGAAGCGGGCTATGTCGGCGAACACCCCGTATTGCGGGTGCATGATCATGTTCTTCCAGACCAATGCGGCCACCGGCGGCATGACGAAGAACGGAGAGATGACGAGGATGCGCACGATGCCCTGGCCCCACATCGGCTGGTCGATCAGCAGCGCCAGAAGGATACCGCCGATCACCGTGATCAGGAGCACGCTGACCACCAAGGTGAGCGTGTTGAGGATCGACTGCAGGAAGGCCGGGTTGGAATAGAACAGCGCGTAATTCGAGAAGCCGACGAAGCCGTCGCGGATCGGATTGAGCGGGTTGTACTGCTGGAAGGAGAACCAGATGGTGATGACCAGCGGCACGATCATCCAGACGAACAGCAGCACCACGGATGGCGCCATCATGAAACGGGCAAGCGAACGGGTCTGCTGAGTAGCCATGACGGTCACCCTTCACTGGTCAGACGGAATTTTCAAAGGCGTTAAAGGCGGCCGCCCGAACTGGGAACTCGGGCGGCCGTTGCCGGTCAAGGAGGCGACCGGCAGTCGGCACCGGGAGGAGCCTTACTTGATGTATCCGCCCTCGGTCATTGCCGCGGTGGCAGCGTCCTGGGCCTGCTTCAGCGCGTCGTCGACGCTCGACTGGCCGGCAAGAGCCGCCGAGAAGAGCTGGCCGACCGTGGTGCCAAGGCCCTGGAACTCAGGGATGGCGACGAACTGGACGCCGACATAGGGCACCGGCTTGACCGTCGGATGCGTCGGGTCGGCGGCGTTGATGGAGTCCAGCGTCATCTTGGCGAACGGAGCCGCCTTCTGGTACTCGGCATTGGCGTAGAGCGAGGAGCGCGTGCCCGGAGGAACGTTGGCCCAGCCTTCCTTCGAAGCGACGAGCTCCGCATAGTGCTTGCTGGTCGCCCAGGAGACGAACTTCTCGGCGGCATCCGCTTTCTGCGTGCCGGCGGGGATGGCCAGCGACCAGGCCCACAGCCAGTTGCCGCGCTTGCCCAGGCCATTGTCGGGCGCCAGCGCATAGCCGACCTTATCGGCGACAGTCGAGTTCTTCGGGTCCGAAACGAAGGACGCGGCGACCGTGGCGTCGATCCACATGCCGCATTTGCCCTGCTGGAACAGCGCCAGGTTTTCGTTGAAGCCGTTGGAGGAAGCCCCCTCGGGGCCGTCGGCCTTCATCAGGTCGACATAGAACTGCAACGTGTTCTTCCATTCCGGCTGATCGAACTGCGGCTTCCAGTTCTCGTCGAACCAGCGGGCGCCGAAGGAGTTCGACATGGCGGTCAGGAAAGCCATGTTCTCGCCCCAGCCGGCCTTGCCGCGCAGGCACACGCCGTTCACGCCATTGGCGCGGTCGGTCATCTTGTCGGCGGCCTGCTTGATGAAGTCCCAGGTCGGCGCGTCGGGCATCTTCAGCCCGGCCTTGTCCATCAGGTCCTTGCGGTACATGACGAAGGAGCTTTCGCCGTAGAAGGGCGCGGCATAGAGCTTGCCGTCGACCGAAAGGCCGCCAGCAATGGCCGGGATGATGTCCTTGGCGTCGTAGTCGTCGCCGAGCTTGTCGAGCGGCAAAAGCCAGCTCTGCTTGGCCCAGATCGGAACCTCATAGGTGCCGATGGTCATCACGTCGTACTGGCCGCCCTTGGTGGCGATGTCGGTGGTGACGCGCTCGCGCAGCACATTCTCTTCGAGCGTAACCCAGTTGAGCTGGATGTCGGGGTTCGCCTTGGTGAAGTCCTCGGTCAGCTTTTGCATGCGGACCATATCGCCATTGTTGACGGTGGCGATGGTGATGGATTCGGCATGTGCGGCGAACGCAAGCGTGCTGGCCGACAACAAGCCCAGGGTGAGCGTGCGAAGTTTCATCAAATTCCTCCCTTGAACCAAGATGAGCATTTGCCTTGGCTTTGGGCAATTACTCACTTGGCGTGAATTATGTCAAGTCGGATTCGATGCTGCAGCGCAGCACCCGGGCGACACCGCAGGCCGGGACGAGCGGAAATTGCCAGGACGAAGAGCGTCCCGGCCGGATACAGTGCGGCAACAGCGGATAGATCTGTGAGGCCAGGTGCAGCCCGCAAGCCTGCCGGTCAGCAGGCGATCTCGGCCAGCAGCCAGTCGCGGAAGGCACGGATCTTCGGCACGTTGCGGCGCGCTTCGGGGTAGACCAGCCAAAAGGCATGGCCGTCGTCGCCAACCAGATCGAAAGGCTGGATCAGGCGCCCACCGGCAAGTTCCGCCTTGAACAGCGCCCTGGTCAGGATCGCGACGCCATGACCGGCGATCGCCGCATTGGCCTCATAGGCCTGCGCGCCCATGCTGCTGCCGGGCCGTTTGGCGAGATCGTGCGAGTGCACGCCGGCAGCCTCGAACCATTGCGTCCACCAGATGTCGCCGGGATCGAGGATCGGCAGCCGCAACAGGTCCGCCGGTTCCCTGACGCCGCCGATGCTTGCCGCGAGCTTCGGGCTCAGCATCGGCGTGAAATCGGCATCGAGCAGCTTGTAGGCTTCCAGCCCCGGCCATTTGCCGCCGCCCGACCGGATGGCGAGGTCGACATCCTCGCGGGCGAAATCCGTCAGCCGGCTCGATGTTTCGAGCCGCACGGCAAGGGAGGGATGAGCGATCTGGAATGAGCCCAGATGGTGCGCCAGCCAGTTCGAGGCAAAGGTCAGCACCGTCGTGACGCACAGCAATCCGTCGGCGCCGCCACGCGCCGCCGCATAGGCCTGGCCGAGAATGGCGAAGGCCTCGCTGACCGCTGGCGCAAGGCGCTGTCCAGCCTCGGTGAGTGCGATCTGGCGCGGCCGGCGCAGGAACAGCGGCGCGCCGACCCGTTCCTCCAGCACCTTGATCTGATAGCTGACCGCCGCTTGCGTCATGGCAAGTTCCTCGGCCGCCTTGGTGAAGGAAAGATGCCGCGCCACCGCTTCGAACACCCGGATCGCCTGCAGCGGCGGAAGCTGTGAAACCTGCCGAGAGCTGAGGTCCGGCATAAAGCCTCCTTATGGGTCCTTATCGACGTTCGATTGGCAAAGGCCGCCGTCAAGACCGACATTTCCAGTCAACCCGTCATTCGGGTTCAGGATAGCGAAGGTTGACGATCATGACCATGGCGCAGCAAAAATGCACTTCCGCACCCGATCATCGCTGGTTTTCGTGGCTGACGGATGGATTCGGCTGGTTCGCAGCCAAAAAACGGGCACATCTCGACATCAGGGACCTGTCGCCGCATCTGCAGCGCGATCTCGGTTTTCTCGATGGCAACGACCCTTTCGGGCGGCACAGCTAGCGCGGTTGGTTTTATCGCAGATCAGTTGTGCTTCCGGTCAGATGCTGGCGAGCAGCGCGGCGGCGGTCCGTTCATCGGTGATGAGGCCGTTGATCAGCCGCCGGTTCGCGGCCGCCAGAATGCCCGGCAGCTTTCGTTCTCCCATCGCCAGTGCGATGACCAGCGATTTCTCGCGTGACGGCAGCGACGCCGACGACACCCGGTCGTTGGTGATCCCCTCGATCATGCGGCCTTCCCTATCGAACACCCAGCCGACGATCTCGGCGATGCCGCCGGCCTTCTGCAGCGCCTTCAATTCGCTCTCCGAAATGAAGCCGTCCTCGTAGAGCGGCGCCTTGGGGCCGAGGTCGCCGATGCCGATGAAGGTGACGTCGGCCTCGGCCGCAAGCGCAAGCGTCGGCTGGATCATCGGCTGGTTGAGCAGCATCTCGCGCTCCTCCGGCGACGAGGCGATGACCGGCAGCGGCATCGGGAAAGAACGTGCCTTGACCCTGTCGGCCATGGTGAAGATGACGTTGTAGAAGGCGGCCGAGCCGTCCGGCGAGATGTTGCCGGTCAACGACACCACCTTGTGCTGCGGGCATTCCATCGGCGGCAGCTGCTCGATCGCCGCCTTCAGCGTGCGCCCGGTGCCGATCGCCATGACGATCGGCGTCGGTGAACGCAACCGTCGCTCGATCTCGGCGGCAGCCGCCTCGGCGATGCCGATCGTGGTCGAGGACGAGTTGGGATCGCTCGGCACCACTTCGACCAGATCGAGCGCAAAGCGCGATCTCAGCCGTGCCGCCAGATCGAGGCAGTTGGCGATCGGATGGTCGACGCGAACCTTGATCAAGCCCTCCGACACCGCCAGCGATACCAGCCGCTGCGCCGTTTGCCGCGAGATGCCAAGCGTCGAAGCGATCTGGTCCTGTGTGTTGCCGGCAACATAATAAAGCCAGCCGGCGCGTGCCGCATCGTCCAGCCTGTTGCTGCCACCATCCTGCCGGCTATTCAAAGTACTGCCTCCCGAGACCGCCGGTCATGAGAGCGGCCCATGCCCACTTTCGCAGGGAACGGCCTGCTGCGCAATTGTCAAATCTCGGGGGCAATTGCTTGCTGTCCCTCGGCGTAGGCACGGCCCAGTTTCTCGTCTCCCCACGATGTCTGTCTCGCCAAGAGACTTGGCTGCGGTCCCGGCAGGCGGCACGTTCTTGCGCTCCGAAGGTTTATCTCCCGGCTCAAACCCTTTAAGGGATGGCAAAAAGGAGCCTCGCATGACGCCGAAAGCGGTTTTCTGGGACATGGACGGCACGCTGGTCGACAGCGAACCGCTGCACGAAGCTGCCCTGGTGGCGGCGATGCGCAATGTCGGCCTTGTCCCGCCGGACGATCTGCATGAGCGCGTGCTCGGCGTCGCCGCCTGGCCGGTCTACGAGATGATGCGCGACGAGTTCGGCCTGAACCTGCCTTTCGACGACTGGATCCTGCGCAAATACGAACACTACCTGCCGCTGGTGGAGAGCTTGAAGCCGCGCCCCGGCGCGATCGAGATCTTCAACGAACTGCGTACAAGAGGCATCCAGCAGGCCGTGGTCTCGAATTCGGACCGGATGATCGTCGACGCCAATTTGAGCATGGTCGGCCTGATCTACCCCGGCATGAAGACGATCAGCCGCAACGACGTGCGCGAAGGCAAGCCGCATGCCGAGCCATTCCTGCGCGCCGCGTATCTGGCCGATGTCGACCCCGCGCAGGCGGTGGCGATCGACGATAGCTGGCCGGGCGCCATGGCAGGGCTGGCGGCGGGAATGAAGACGATTTTCTGGCCGGAAAAGCCGATGGAAGGCCCGCCCGGCGCCGTCGTCATCAACAGCGCCGAGGAATTGGGGAAAGAGCTGGGGCTCTGAGGAAAACCGCCCAGGTCGGCGCCGTCCCTCATCCGCCTGCCGGCACCTTCTCCCCGTATAGTGACGGCACGGGGAGAAGGACGCTCAATTCCGGTAGACCGGTTCCTGCTCGTCGAGGATCGCCTTCAACTCGCTGAGATGGCGTTCGGCCTGGCCGGGATAATCGTCCATCTCGCTCGCCGCCTTTTCGGCGATCGCGTCGGACAGCGTGCGCAGCGGGCGGCCGGTCCACAGCGCCTTGATGTAGGTCTCGGCGGCGCGTTCGAAATAGAACATGCGGTTGAAGGCATCGGCGACCGTGTCGCCGATGACCAGCACGCCGTGATTGCCCATCACCATCACCTTGACCTTGGGATCGACGAGAAGCTGCGAGCAGCGCTCGCCCTCCTCCTCGAAGGCCAGCCCGCCATAGTGCGCGTCGACGACATGGCGGTTGAAGAACATAGCCGAATTCTGGTCGATCGGCGGCAATGTCGAGTCAGCGAGCGATGCCAGCACCGTGGCGTGGATCGAGTGCACATGCATGACACAGCGCGCGTGGCGCACATTGCGATGGATGGCGCCATGCAGCCCCCACGCCGTCGGGTCGGGCGCATTGGGGCCGGAGAGCGTTTCCGAATCGTTGGCGTCGATCATCAGAAGGTCGCTCGCCTTGATGCGCGAGAAATGCACCTGGTTGGGGTTCATGAGGAATTGTGTGCCCTCATCGTTGACGGCCAGCGAGAAATGATTGGCCACCGCCTCGTGCATGTTGAGCCGCGCCGTCCAGCGGAAGGCGCAGGCGAGATCGACGCGCTCCTCATAGTAGGGCAGGTTGGTCAGCGTTTCCTTTTGCAGGCGGGCGATGCTCATCGAAAAATCCTCCGGTTTCGGCAAGAATGCCGTGGCCAGTCGATCCCCGCAACCGGTTTTGGTTGGTGCAGGGATGCTCACGCCGCCGTGCTGGCAGCGGCAGCGCCGGCTCGCAGGCCGCCATGCTCGATGATGAAATCGATCACCTCCTGCAGTCCCTTGCCGCGCGACAGGTCGGTGAAGCCGAACGGCCGCTTGCCGCGCATGCGGCCGGCGTCGCTCTCCATGACATCGAGATTGACGTTCACGTAGGGAGCCAGATCGCTCTTGTTGATGACCAGGAAATCGGAGCGGGTGATCGCCGGCCCGCCCTTGCGCGGAATCTCCTCGCCCTGGCAGACCGAGATGACATAGAGCGTCAGGTCGGCGAGATCCGGCGAGAAGGTGGCGGCAAGGTTGTCGCCGCCGGATTCGATGAAGACGATGTCGAGGTCCGGGAACTTCCTGTTCATCTGCGCGATCGCCTGCAGATTGATCGAGGCATCCTCGCGGATCGCGGTATGCGGGCAGCCGCCGGTCTCGACACCCATGATGCGGTCCTCGGGCAGCGCCTGCAGCCGCGCCAGCATCATGGCGTCTTCCTTGGTGTAGATGTCGTTGGTGACGACGGCGATGGAAAACTCGTCGCGCAGCGCCTTGCACAGTTTTTCGGTCAGAGTCGTCTTGCCCGAACCGACCGGGCCGCCAATGCCGACGCGCAGCGGACCATTTGTCTGTGTCATGCGGGAAACTCCGTGATGGCGAGGATGGCAAAGCCGAGCCCGATCAACAGGCACAGCGGCGAATAATAGCGGACATCGAGCCGCGCGAAAGGCTGTTCCGGCGTCAGCCGCTGCCACCATGGCGTGAAGCCGGCTATGCCGCGCCCCAGGAACACCAGACCGATGAGCAGCGACGTGGCGGCGAGACCCTCCTTGGGGAAGGGTGAAGCGAAGACTCCCATGAGCGCCAGCGGCCATAGTGTCGCCAGGCACAAGCACGCGGCAACGGCGAAACTGGCAAACGGCGTTGGCATCTCATCGACGCCGCGAAAGCCGACCACGGCGCGAGCGCAGGAGGCTGCGTCCTGGCCCGGCCAGATGCCGCCAAGGCCCCAATAGACATGCAGAACGGTGATCAGCAGCAGGACAAAGGATAGCGAGAAGGCGAGAAACATCATGAGCGGAACAGTCGCGAATATTGGGTTTCATGCTTCATCGCCATGACATCGGAGACGAAGGCGCAGCCACCGAGATCGTCGAGTGTCGAGCGCGCGGCGCGGCTTGCGGTCGCCAGGGCCAGCGGCTCGAAGCCGGCTAACAACGTGGTCGCGCCGCTCTGGCCGACGATGCCAAGCCGGATCGCTGCCTGCACAAGGTTGGAGAAGAAGGTTTGCAGGAAGGCTGACAGCGCATCCTGAAGCGCGATGCCGTTGCCACCCGCAATGGCGCCGACGGCGACGCAATAGGCGCATTCGGCCGGCAGGCGCTCCAGCACCGGATTAGGCCAGGCGGCCGCCGCTTTGAGGAAGGCTCCACCCTGCAGCATGGTCTCGGTATGGCGTTCGCGCGAGCCGGCCAGGGCTTCGGCGAGTGCCGCCACTTCATCGAGATCACCGGTGCCGCATGCTCGGCGCCAGCTCTCGGCGAACAGCACGGCGTCGTTCCAGCCCGAGCCCATCTCGACCAGCGTCTCCAGCCAGCCGGCGAGGCTCCCGGCATCGGCAACCAACCCGTCATGCACCGCCCGCTCGAGACCATGGCTGTAGGAAAAGCCGCCGACCGGAAAGGCAGGCGACAGCCACGCCATCAGCCGCAGCAGGGCGATGTTCGAAGGCTGGTCAGTCATGATCGTGGTGATGGCCGGCATGACTGTGCGAATGGGAATGCGCTTCGCCATGAGAATGGCTGTGCGCTTCGGCGTGGCTGTGGGCATGCGCATGGCCGTGATCGTGGCTTTGCCCGCCATGCCCGGAATAGGCGCCGCGCACCGGCTTGAACGGTTCGGAAACGTCGCTCACCGTGGCGCCCAGCCCCTCCAGCATCGCCTTGATGACATGGTCGCGCAGGATGAGGATGCGTCCGGCCTCGATGCCTGCCGCGAGATGGCGGTTGCCGATATGCCAGGCGAGCTCGGCCAGATGCACGCCATCGCGGGCGCGGATGTCGTAGACCTCTTCCGGTGCCGCGATGATCTCGATATGGCCGCCATTCTCCAGCACCAGCCGGTCGCCATCGTTCAAGGCGACGGGTTCGGGCAGGTCGACCAGCACCTTGCCGCCGTCGGCAAGTTCGATGGCCCGGCGGCGCAGATGCCGCTCGTCATGGGCGAGAATGGCCCGGCCGGACGGTAGGGTGGTTCCGGCAGCGCCGGCGGACAGCACCGAGACGGCGCGCGGGAATTTGGTGAAGTCGGTGTTGAGGTTGAGTTTCATTTCATGGATTTCCCATTTGCTTGTGCCCGCACACGCGCAGGCCGCGCCAGCGGTCGAAATAAGCGTTGACGCGCGGCTGACCCGGGATCCACGCGGATCCAACGGCCTTGTACATGTCGAACCCTGCCTTTCCCCAACAAGCTAGATCATCGCGTTCGTTCAGACGATGGTGTCGAAGAGCCGCAGGATGAACGATATCTGGTAGATAAGCGCCGCCGTGACAAAGGCGATGTGGAAGCGGCGGTCGCGCACCAGGATCGCGATGATGCAGAGCGCGACGAAGACCGGCGTGCGGAACAGATACTCGCTGCCGAAGCGGGCGAAATGCTCCGGACCCTTCAGCAGCGTGTCGACCACGTCGAGCAGATAGGTCGCCGCCAGCAGGCCGAAGAACCACGCCCGGCGCGAATAGAAGAAATCCTCGTAGCTGGTGTAGTCCAGCATCGAATCGGGAAACAAAAGCGCGCACAGCAGGAACAGCGTGATCGCGTAGAAAATGATGAACAAATATTTGCCGAAGGTCCAGGTCTCGACGGCGTAGAGGCCGAACTCCCACCACCAGAAATGCACCAGCATCAGGAGCACCGAGACGACCCAGGCCAGATGCACGGTATAGAGCTTGTACTGGCCGGGATGCTGGACGATGCGCGCCACCCCCGACAGCAGGCGGGCGACACCAAGCCCGATCACCATGCCCATGACGATGCGGATGTGCGGGAAGATGTCGTGGGCGGAAGCGATTTCGGTGGTCATGCTCGATCACAATGCAGCTGTTGGTTGGCCGCATAGTGCTGCCTTCCACCAAGGGCTGCAACGGATAATGCTCGCCCGGTGGAAGCGCCGCTTCAAAACAGAAAATACCGTTGCGCCATCGGCAGCACCGTCGCCGGCTCGCAGGTCAGCAACTCGCCGTCGGCGCGCACCTCGTAGGTTTCCGGATCGACCTCGACATGCGGCGTTGCGTCGTTGAGCACCATCGAATGCTTGCCGATGCCGCCGCGGGTGTTTTCGACGGCGACGAACTGCTTGTCGACACCGAGCCTGCCATGCAGTCCCGACTCGAGCGCTGCTTTCGAAACGAACGTCACCGACGAGTTGGTCCTGGCCTTGCCATAGGCGCCGAACATCGGCCGGTAATGCATCGGCTGCGGCGTCGGGATCGAGGCGTTGGGGTCGCCCATCGGGGCTGCGGCGATCATGCCGCCGATCAGCACCATGTCCGGCTTGACGCCGAAGAAGGCCGGGTTCCACAGTACCAGGTCGGCGCGTTTGCCAACCGCGATCGAGCCGATGTCTTTCGACAGCCCATGCGCGATGGCCGGGTTGATCGTGTATTTGGCGATGTAGCGGCGGACGCGGAAATTGTCGTTGTTGCCGGTCTCCTGCGGCAGCGAGCCGCGCTGGCGTTTCATCTTGTCGGCGGTCTGCCAGGTCCGGATCGCGACTTCGCCGACGCGGCCCATGGCCTGCGAATCCGACGAGATGATCGAGAAGGCGCCGATGTCGTGCAAAATGTCTTCCGCCGCGATGGTCTCCTTGCGGATGCGGCTTTCGGCAAAGGCGATGTCTTCGGGGATCGACGGCGACAGATGATGGCAGACCATCAGCATGTCGAGATGCTCGGCCAGCGTGTTGACCGTGTAGGGCCGCGTCGGATTGGTCGAAGACGGAATGACGTTGGGCAGGCCGCAGACCTTGATGATGTCGGGCGCGTGGCCGCCGCCGGCGCCCTCGGTGTGGAAGGCGTGAATGGTGCGGCCCTTGATGGCGGCGACCGTGTTCTCGACAAAGCCGGATTCGTTCAGCGTGTCGGTGTGGATCATCACCTGCACGTCGTAATCGTCGGCGACCGACAGGCAGCAATCGATGGCCGCCGGCGTCGTGCCCCAGTCCTCGTGCAGCTTCAGCGAGCAGGCGCCGCCCAGCACCATTTCCTCGAGCGCGGCGGGCAGCGAGGCATTGCCCTTGCCCGACAGGCCGATGTTCATCGGAAAGGCGTCGAAGGACTGGATCATGCGGGCCATGTGCCATGGCCCCGGCGTGCAGGTGGTGGCCAGCGTGCCGTGCGCCGGACCGGTGCCGCCGCCGAGCATGGTGGTGATGCCTGACATCAGCGCTTCCTCGATCTGCTGCGGGCAGATGAAGTGGATATGCGCGTCGAAGCCGCCTGATGTCAGGATCTTGCCTTCGCCGGCGATGATCTCGGTGCCGGGGCCGATGATGATGGTGACGCCATCCTGCGTGTCCGGATTGCCGGCCTTGCCGATGGCCGCGATGCGCCCGTCCCTGAGGCCGATGTCGGCCTTGAAGATGCCGGCGCTGGCGTCGACCACCAGCGCGTTGGTGATCACGGTATCGACGGCGCCTTGCGCCCTGGAAACCTGGCTCTGGCCCATGCCGTCGCGGATCACCTTGCCGCCGCCGAATTTCACCTCTTCGCCATGGATGGTGAGATCCTTCTCGACCTCGATGAACAGTTCGGTGTCGGCAAGCCGTACTCTGTCGCCGACCGTCGGGCCGTACATCTGCGCGTAGGCGGCGCGGGTAATTCTGGCCATCAGCGATTGCTCCCGAAATGCGGTTTGCCGAAATGCGGTTGGATTGAAGCGCGGCTGCACATTGCTGCCATCCTATGGTCACGCAATGACCTGCTGGGCGACACCTTCTGATCCCATTTGGCGGTTGAGGTTAGGGGGTCACCCCAGACCGACCGTTTGCCAATCGATGGAAAGGAAAATCCATGCGCAAAACGATAGTTCTTGCCGCCGCAGCCAGCCTGATGCTGGCGGGCGCCGCCAGTGCCCAGCAGCAACCCGCGCCACAGCCCGCTCCGGCGCCGGCAACGCCTGCTCCAGCCACGCCCCAGGCTCAGCCGGCCGTTCCGACGATCCAGAGCGTCAACATCGTCGACATCACGGAGCTGCCAAAGGACACCCAGACGCAGGTCAACCAGGTGATCGCCCAGCGCGGCGATGACGGCTTGAAGAAACTGCGCAGCTCGATCGACGCCACACCCAAGGTCAAGTCGGCGCTCGAAGCCAAGGGAATGACCTCGGCGCAGGTGGTCGCAGCCAGTATGGAACCCAATGGCGCACTGACCCTGATCACCAAGAAGGCGAGCTAACGCCACGGCATGGCGGGCCGGCATCCGGCCGGCCGGCCGCATCGGGAAAGGAACCTTCGCCGGGCCGGATTCGTTTTGTTCTTTTCGCGCTAACCCGCGCCCCGAAACGATTTCTCTCAGGAGCGAGCGATGGCGATCTCTTCTTTCTCGACCAGAATGCAGGCAGTCGCCGCCGTGGCGTTCCTGGCGGCGGCTGGTCCTGCTGCCGGACTGAAGGCGCAAGGACTGGAAAGCACGGAGACCGTCAATCGCATCGTTGGCTCGCAGGTCAAGCAGGAAGAGGCCAAGGCCAACACTGAGGCCGGCAACGTCAACACGGCGATCGACCGCACGCGTGAAAACATCGGCACGGTGCGCAAGACATCCAAGCTCGACAAGGTCGACATCGTGTTCCTCACCGACGCCGCGCGCAGCGAAGGCGGCCCGCCGCCGGAGATCGAGGCCAAGGTCAAGCAGCATCAGGACGACATTACGGAGCTGCGCAAGGAGATCGAGGCCAACGCGCTGCTGTTCAACGCCATCGAATCGCGGCGCGTGCAGGCGCAGGATGTCCTCGCCGTCGAATTCGACAATCCCGGAAAGATCGTCATCTACGCCGCGGCCAAGCCATCGAACTGAGCTGAGCGCGCCGGAAGATTTCACAGCTTGCCCATCACCTTCTGCTGAAATCCGTAGACCTCGCGCTTCCCGCCGAGCGGCACCAGCGTGACGTCGCGCTCCTGGCCCGGCTCGAAGCGCATGGCCGTGCCCGCGGCAATGTCGAGGCGCATGCCACGCGCCCGTTCGCGGTCGAATTTCAGCCCCTCATTGGTTTCGAAGAAATGGTAGTGGCTGCCGACCTGGATCGGCCGGTCGCCGCTGTTGGCGACTTTCAGGGTGACGGTCTGCAGGCCCTTGTTGAGCTCGATGTCGCCGCCCACCGTGATGATTTCACCGGGGATCATGGTCACCCTCACACGATGCCGAAGGCGAGACCGATGCCGATCGCCGCGCAGGCGGCACCGGCAGCGCGGGCCAGGCCACGAAACCGGATGCCGAGACCGAGACCGGCGGCGATGCCGGTGGCATGCAGCAACAGCGTGGCGATGGCAAAGCCGGCCATGTATTCAAGCCCGCCGGCATTCTCCGGCACCTCGGTGCCATGCGCGTGGCCGTGGAAAAGTGCGAACAGGCCGATGATGGCGACGCCGGCCGAGACCGGCAGATCGATCGCCAGCGCCACCAGCAGTCCGAGTGTCACGACCGATGCCAGTATGCCCGGTTCGACGAAGGGCAGCGGCATATGCAGCATGCCCAGCGCGCCGCCGACCAGCATGACGCCGACAAAGGCAGCCGGCCAGGCAAGAACCGCCTTGCCGCCCTTGAGCGCCGCCCACAGCCCGACCGCGATCATCACCGTCATGTGATCGAGGCCGGAGAGCGGGTGCATGAAGCCGGCCGTGAAGGAGGAGGTGGTACCCAGGCCGACATGGGCATAGGCCGGCAGGGCGGCGGCCAGCAGCAGGATCGCCGACAGGCAGAGGCGTTTGGCGGATATCATTCTGTTTGCCTTTCGTTTTGCTCGGTCTGGTGTTCACGCCGCCTTGCGGGGGCCGCAGCCTTCGGCCTTGAGAACGCGTTTGGCTGACGCCGGATATTTCTTCAGCATCGCTGCCGGGCGGATCGGCCGCGCCGAAAAACCACCGCCGCAATTGGGGCAGATGCCGCCCAACACCTGTTCCACGCATCCGGCGCAAAAGGTGCACTCGAAGGTGCAGATCAGCGCATCCGTCGCCTCGGGCGGCAGGTCCTTGTCGCAGCATTCGCAGTTGGGACGCAGCTCCAGCATCCTGTCCTCCTCAACGGATCGGTTCGTGCACGGTCACCAGCTTGGTGCCGTCGGGAAACGTCGCCTCGACCTGCACGTCATGGATCATCTCGGCGATGCCTTCCATGACTTGCGCGCGGCTGACGACATGAGCGCCGGCTTCCATCAGTTCGGCAACCGGACGGCCGTCGCGGGCGCCTTCGACGACGAAATCGGTGATCAGCGCAATCGCTTCCGGATGGTTGAGCTTGACGCCGCGTTCGAGCCGCTTGCGCGCCACCATCGCCGCCATGGCGATCAGCAGCTTGTCCTTTTCCCTCGGCGTCAGGTTCATGCGTTTCCCTGGATTGGTAGAGGCAGGCCTATAGTGACCATAATTTGGGCAACCCCGCCCTTCCGTTGAGCAATTCGACGAGTGGAACCAGCCGCTGGCGCAGCCGGTAGCCATCCCCGGCGTAGAGCCTCGCAAGAAGCTTGCCAGATTTCTTCACGCGCCAGGCGCTGGCGCTGCCCTGGTCGCCGACGATCTCCAGAACCGGATCGAGCAGGGCTTCGGCGCGCGGCGACACCAGAAGCAATGTCGCCACCGCGATCGCGCCGCCGGCAACCGCCGGGCGATCGAGCGTTGCGGCGATATCGGGCCCGATGCGGAAATCCTCGGCATGAACGAGGGCGCCATCCTGACGCACACGCCAGCGGTCATGGAAGTTGCCCTGCGTGGCGCGTTCGCCCATCGCCAGGCGGCCGAAGACGGCGGCTTCCAGCACCAGCGCCTCGGCGCCGACGGCAAGCTCGACGTCGAGCGTGCGGGCAAAGGCCGCCCGGTCGAAGACGATGGTTTCCTGCGGCAGCCAGGCGATGCGGCCGTTTTCGCCTACCGACAAATTGACCCGCACTTCGGCATGGTCGGATGCCGCCCGGTAGATCTTCTCGCAGGCCTGCGTGGTGATCGATGCCGAAGCGGCCGCGCCGACATTCACGTCCCAGGCGATACGGTCGCCGCCCGTCATTCCGCCGGCGGTGTTGATCAGCACCGCTTCGAGCGGATCGGCCGAGACGGCCGGCATTCTTATCTTGGCGGCGCCGTCCTGATAGAGGCGCCGCAGGCGCGTGCGGCCCTCGCCAAGCGCACAGGAAAGCCGCGCCACGCCCGCAACGCGCTGCGTCGAAATCCCGCCATGTTCGCCCATATCCATGCCTGCACGTTAAGCACTCCGGCGGCTTTGTCGATATGGAGTTCGATATAGCTTGTTGCTTGACAACGTTTCGGTTTCTATAGAGGGAACCACCTTGGTACGGTCATGCTGCGCTTGGCGGGGGTATTAAACGACGACGGCGGCTTGATACCAGGAGAAAAAGGGGCGCTGCTCAGTCGGCGTCGGGAAACGCGAGATAGTGGGGAAGGAACCGAATGGCCGACCAGCTGGCAACGGATATCATCGCGAAGATCAAGGCTCATGCCGAGCCGGGCGGCGAAGAAATCACCACCACCACCGAATTGACCTCGCTTGGCATCCATTCGCTCGAGCTGACGGAGATTATCTTCGATCTTGAGGAAGAGTATGGCATCGAGATCGAGATGAACACGGTCGACGCCTGGAGCAATCTGAAGAACGTCGGCGACATGGTCGAAGCTGTGCGCGCGCTGATCGCGAAAAAAGCCTGAACTGAATGCGGCAGCGCGTTGTCATCACCGGCATGGGCGGCATTTGCGGGCTCGGCACCAGCGCGCCCGCGATCTGGAATGAGATGCGCGCCGGCCGCTCGGCCATAGGCCAGATCACAAGTCCCCAACTGCATGATTTGAAGGTCAAGGTCGGCTGCGAAATCAAGACGCTTCCCGATCACGGCATCGACCGCAAGCAGACCGTGTCGATGGACCGCTTCAGCCTGCTGGCGACGATCGCAGCCAGGGAAGCCATGCAGCACGCCGGCCTGGTTTCGAATGAAGCCACCACTTATCGGATGGGCACCGTCGTCGGTGTCGGCGTCTGCGGCTGGGAGGCGATCGAGGAGAGCTATCGCGCCATCCTGGTCGAGGGCAAGAACCGCGCCGGCATCTTCACCGTGCCAAAGGTCATGCCAAGCGCGGCCTCCGGCCACGTCAGCATGAATCTGGGCCTGCGCGGCCCGGTCTTCGGCGTCACCTCGGCCTGCTCATCGTCCAACCACGCCATCGCCTCGGCCGTCGACCAGATCAGGCTTGGCCGCGCCGACGTGATGGTCGCCGGCGGCACCGATGCGCCGCTGGTCTGGGGCATCCTGAAGGGCTGGGAAGCACTGCGCGTGCTGGCGCCCGACACCTGCCGCCCATTCTCGGCCGACCGCCAGGGACTGTCGCTCGGCGAGGGCGCCGGCATGGCGGTCCTGGAGACGTACGAGCACGCCATGGCGCGCGGCGCCACCATCCTTGCCGAGGTCGCCGGCGCCGGCCTCTCCGCCGACGCCTCCGACATTGTCGCGCCGACCGTCGAAGGGCCGACGGCGGCCATGCGCGCCTGCCTCGCCGATGCCGGCTTCAATCCCGAGGATGTCGACTACCTCAATGCCCATGGCACCGGCACCAAGGCCAACGACCAGATCGAGACGGCAGCGATCAAGCGCGTCTTCGGCGACCATGCCTACAAGCTTTCGGTGTCGTCGACCAAGTCGATGCATGCCCACTGCCTCGGCGCATCGGGTGCGCTGGAGATGATCGCCTGCGTGATGGCGATCCGCGAAGGCATCGTGCCGCCGACGGCCAATTTTCGTGAGCCCGATCCCGATTGCGACCTCGACGTCACGCCGAATGTGCCGCGCGAGCGCAAGGTGCGCGCCGCGATCAGCAACGGCTTCGCGTTCGGCGGCACCAATGCCGTGCTGGCCTTCAAGGCTGTCTGATCTAGGGGGCGGGCGGATCTGCCCCAGGCCGGCCATTCCGTTGACTGTCCGTGCACGATGAAACCCTTCGCCGCCATATTGATCGTGCCGTGCGCCGCGTCTAATCCTTGGCCGACCCGCCAAAACCGCGCCGCTCGGCGCGAATCCTCATCCAGGAGTTTCCATGGCAGACCTGTCCGCCTTTCCGATCGCAACGCGTTGGCCGGCCAAGCATCCGGACCAGCTCCAGCTCTATTCGGCGACAACGCCGAACGGGGTGAAGATATCGATCGCCCTGGAGGAACTCGGCCTTCCTTACGAGCCGCATTGGGTCAACATCGGCCAGAACGAAAGCTGGACACCGGAATTCCTGTCGCTCAATCCCAACGGCAAGATACCGGCGATCATCGATCCCAACGGCCCGGACGGCCAGCCGATCGGCCTGTTCGAATCCGGCGCCATCCTGCTCTACCTTGCTGAAAAGACCGGCCTGCTCATGCCCATTGATGGCGCGCGCCGCTACGAGACCATCCAGTGGGTGTTCTTCCAGATGGCCTCGGTCGGGCCGATGTTCGGCCAGGTCGGCTTCTTCCACAAATTCGCCGGCCGCGAAATCGCCGACAAACGCCCTCTGGAGCGCTATCGCGACGAGTCAAAGCGACTGCTCGGCGTGCTCGACGGCCGGCTGAAAGGGCGCAAGTGGATCATGGGCAATGACTACACCATCGCCGACATCTCGCTGCTCGGTTGGGTGCGCAACCTGATCGGATTCTACGAAGCGCGCGAACTCGTCGGCTTTGACGATTTCGCCCATCTGGGAACATGGCTGGAGCGCGGCCTGGCGCGGCCGGCGGTGCAAAAAGGCCTGACCGTCCCGGCCAAGGGATAGCAAAACCAGCCTCCGAAGCGCGGCTATTTCGCCTTCGCTTTGGCTTTCGAACCGCCTTTGCCCATGACGGAAGCAGCGAGCGACGCAGCACCTCGGGCGGCGACCATGACCGCGCCGGCAGCGACGTTGGCCGTGGCCTTGGCCGTGCGCATCGCACTGCCGCCTAAGGAGTCGCTGGAACTCGCGGGCTTCTTCGGCTTTGCGGCTTTTGGCGCGGCTTTCGCTGCGGCTGGCACCACTTTCTTCGGCGCTGCCTTGCCGAAAGCCGGCTTGGCGTCCTTGGAACGGCCTGTCATTGCCGGGCCGGCGCCGGTTTTGGATTGGGTCGCCTTGCCCTTGGCGGGCGCAGGCTTTTTTGCCTTGGTTGCCATTGGACCGAATCCCTCTTTTGGCACAATTGTCGTGTCGGGATAACGGCCTGAAAGTCTTAAGGTTCCCCTTGCACAATCCGTCGAATCAAGCGGAAAGGCCGATCACCAGATCGGCGGCACTGCGCCGCGCGAGCACGCGCTCGATGTTGGGCAGGTCGTTGGAAGCGATCCAGGCGCGCGCATCTTCATCGGAGCGGCCATGCTCGTGCCAGCGCTCCATCAGGCGGCGCTCGAGCTCGTTGCGCGGCACGTCGACGAAGATCGAGAAATCGAACAGCGGCGCCAGCCGCGACCACGGCTCTTCGTCGAGCAGCAGGTAATTGCCTTCGACCAGGATGAACTTGGTTTCTGTGGCGACGATCGAGGCTGCGGCGCGCGACAGTTCCATGCTGCGGTCGAAGACCGGAATGGCGATGTCGGGTTCACCGGCACGGATACGCTTCAGCAAGGCCTCAAAACCGGCAAAGTCGAAGGTTTCCGGCGCGCCCTTGCGCGCGCGCAGACCGCGCCGCTCGAGCACGGCGTCGTCATAGTGGAAGCCGTCCATCGGTACGACCTCCGCTGCACCTTCGGGCAGCAGTTCATGCAGCCTTGCCGACAGCGTCGACTTGCCGGCGCCCGGTGGACCGGCAATGGCGACGATGAAGCGGTTTGCCTTGCCGGCACGCTTGAAGATGGTGGCGGCGAGATGGGCGATTTCGGACATGAGAGCCTCTCTGGCAGAGCTTCAGATCCACCATGTTCCGCATGATGATTTCGGCCACATCTTGGCGACAGTTCAGGGAAATTTCAAACCCTGCGGCCGCGCAATCACACCTACGAGGCCAGCGGCTGGCCGATGCGCAGGAAATCGCTGTCGAAGGGAACCTCCCGCGTCGAACCACCGGCTTGCAGCCGCATGCGGCCATCCGCCGTCATGACGTCCCGCGGCGGCTCGCCGCCCGACAGCGGCAGGACGCCGATGACGTGGCGAAAGGACACGCTTTGGCCTTCGCCCAGCGCAAAAGCGGTCGCCACCCCTTCGCGCTTCAGCCAGTTGTCGCCGATCGAGGCGGCATGGCCGACGGCAGCGCGGCCATCCTCGATGCCGAGCACGCCAAGGTGGCGGCCGCTCCATGGGGCGTAGTCGCGCCCGCCATTGCTGAACCACAGCATGGTGATTGGCAGTTCGGCCGGGTTCTTCAGCACCAGCACCAGATCGTCCTCGGCCTGTCGTGCAAGCGCGGTCCATCCCGGCCCGCCATGGTCGGCTTCGACCAGCGTGATGAAATCCTCGCGGCGGTCATCCATGCGGTATTCCGTCAGGTCGAGCGTGCCGCCGCCGGCGGCGGGAAAATGGCCGAGATCGGTGGAGCGCGCCGGATAGGCGAGCATGAAGCGGCCGCGTGCGGGATCGGGCTCCAGCGGATCGTCCAGCGTCGCGGCAAAACGCTTCGGCGAAAAGGCCAGCCTGCCGCCGCCGGTCATGGCCGTCATCGGGTGATGGGCGACCGAGATCGCACCATGACCGCCGGAAAATACATGCTCCTGGTAGAGGAAGGGATGGCCGTCGTGCAGCGTCAGGATCTTGTCGACCGAAGCGCCCATCACCTCGTGCCGCAGGCGGTAGACGGCGCGCCAGCCATCGTCGGTCGCGACACTTTCGACGACATCCCAGGCGCTGTTGGCCGGCCAGCCATGCAGCGGCGCTTCCTCGACATCGCTGCGCGAAAACGGCGCGCAGAGAAAATCGCCGGACAGCCGAACCGTGCCTTCCGGCAGGTCTTTCGGCAGCGTCTCGTTCGCATCGACCCAGGGCGCGCGATGCAGCGGCTTCAGCTGCCGCCCACCGCCCTCGACGACCATGTCGGCGATGTGGCCGACCGTGAGGTCGAGCGAAACCGAAATGCCTCTGGCCTTGATGGTGTGGATGGTCATTTGCGCTGTCACCGACTCTGAAGGCGCAAACTGAACCGTTCGGCGGCGGTTGCGCAAGCGCCGCGACAGGCATTTTGCATCAGCGCCCTTTCACCTTCCCCACAAAGGGGAGGGTGAGCTACTGTCGCTTGTATTCCCGCACCGGCGACTTGGTGTCGTCGGTGTAGGTAACCTGCACCGACATCGATTTCACGCTGTCGGCGACCTTGAAATAGGGTTGGTAATCGTAGGGGATGGCGTAGGGGTCCTTCTTGTCGCAAGGCGGCATCTTGATCTCCTTGTCGAGGGCCGCGCCGTTCAGGCCGTAATGCACCTGTTTGATGGCGCAGCGGTAGGACAGCATCTGGGTGAAATAGACCAGGCCGTGGTTGCCGCTGGCATCGAAGGCGATCCACGAGGTCCAGAACTGGTCGAGGATCTGCTTGTTGCCTTGCTGAAGCGCTGTCTCGGGGTCGAAGCGGATGTCGAACGGGCCGGTCTCGCGGCCCCTGATGTCGAGATATTTGATCGCAATGATCCCCGCCACCGTGCTGTCGGGCATCTCGAAGCTCGGATTGGCCATCGGCTTGCCGGTCGTCTGGTCGTTCATGGCCAGGAAACCGGTGTCGGTGAACGGACCGCTGTCGCCCATGCGCCAGGAGATGGCGGTCGCCGGCTCGGGCAGCGAGATGGTCATCGACCAGCCCTGGTTGGAGCGCATCGGCGTCAGCGAAGGCACGAAGCGGGCGGGGTCGAGCACGTCGCCAAGCGCCGCCAGCCGGCTGCGGCTGCGGTCCAGCCAGTCGGCCAACTGCGTCTGGTCGACGAAATATTTGAGCAACCCGCCATCCTTTTCGTAGGACGTGAACTTGGTCAGCGCCTTGGCCTCGTTGCGCTTGTCGGCCAGCGTCTGGGCGCCGAGGCGGTCTTCGGAAAACTCCTGCGCCAACAGGAAATAGGCCGGCGCGAAATCTGGATTGGCTGATATGAAGGCGTTGAGCTTGTCGAGGCGCTGGGCGTCGTCGAACTGCTGGATATGCACGAGCTTGATCGACAGCGCCTTGCCCTTGTCGGCAAGCGCGCCGAACACCTCGCGCGCGCCGGCCTTGCCGTCCTGCACCCGAAGCAGCGTGGCAAAGCGCGTATAGGGGTCGATGGCGTCGACGTCGAAGCCGGCAAAGGCGAGGTAGGAGCGCCGCGCATTGAGCATGTCGCCGGACAACTCGTAGACTCGGGCATTGTGGTAGAACTCGTCCGGCCGCTTCGGCTCGGCGATCGCCCCGCCCTGCGCGGCCAAGGCGGCAAAGCCCTTGGCGATGATGTCGATCGAGGCGGCGATCTGCACGGTCGTCGCTTGCAGCTTCTCGGTCTGGGCCTGCTGCTGCGCCTGGCCGGCGACCAGCGTCTCGGTCTCCTTCTTCACCTCGTCGGTGGTCTTCTGCACTTCCGCCGTCTGCTCAGTCTGCTGCTGCTGGACGGACGCGATCTCGTCGGTCTTTTTCGCCACCGTGTCGGTCGACTGCTTGACCGCCTCCACCGTCTTTTGCGTCTGCGTGACGGTCTGCTCGATCTTCGCAACTTTCTCGGTAACGATGCCCATCGACTGCTGCAGCCCGGCAACGGCCGGCACCAGGCTGGCGATCACCCCGTGCTGGGCGTTGGTCTGCTGCTGCAGGCCGTAGACGCCGCCGGCGACGGCCGCCGCACTGGTGGCGAAGATCAAGGCCGGCAGCGCCTTGGCCGCCAGCACCAGCCTGAGCACGATGGCAATGGCGATGATGATTGCGGCCACCGCGGCGACCAGCGCGATATAGGCGGCGAACGGCGCCAGCGGATTGAGGATGTCGGATACGGCACCCCCGACAAAGGCGACGCTGCCGGCCCATTTGCCGGTGCGGCTGAGTGATGCCCTGATAAGCGAGGGCGCAGCGCCCCCGGCCCCGATGTTCGTCATGCCAAGCCCCCAAGCCCTCGATACCACGCCCCTTCCCACGGGAAACGCGGCCTTGGCAAGCAAAGACACGGGAAAACCGGCGTTTTCGGGGCGGATGCCAAGCTTGCGAGGCTCGACAATCCTGGGGCTAACCGGCATTAACCAAATGGACGCAACAGCCGCGTTACGTTAGCGTCGTCTCATCTCAGCAACAGCCGACCCAGAACAGTCCAGCCCTTGTCCTACCTGCGTCCCCTTCCGCTCATCCAGAGAGTTTTTGCGGCACTAGCCCTGCTGGTGCTGCTGGCCGGCTGCGCCACGACGCCGCCCGACAGCGTGCTGGCCGTGCCCGCGCCGGCGCAGAAATATGCGGCCATCGTGGTCGACGCCAGGACCGGCAAGCAGCTGTTCGAGGTCAGCTCGACGGCGCAGCGCTACCCCGCCTCGCTGACCAAGATGATGACGCTGTATCTTTTGTTCGAGGCACTGGAGTCCGGCCGCGTCAGCAAGCAAACGCAGATCCCGGTTTCGGACCATGCCGCCTCGCAGCCGCCGACCAAGATGCGCTTCCGCCGCGGCGAAAGCATCGACGTCGATTCCGCGATCCGCGCCATCGTCGTCAAATCGGCCAACGACGTGGCGGTGGCGGTCGGCGAATATCTCGGCGGCTCGGAGGATCAGTTCGCCGCCATGATGACATCCAAGGCGCGCCAGCTCGGCATGACCAGCACCACCTTCCGCAACGCGTCGGGCCTGCCCGACGATGGCCAGATGACGACGGCGCGCGACATGGCGGTGCTCGGCATGGCGCTGCATCAGCGCTTTCCCCAGCAGTTCCACTACTTCTCCGAAAGCGACTTCATGTTCCGCGGCCGGCTGGTGCGCGGCCACAACGACATGCTCGGCCGCGTGCGCGGCGTCGACGGCATCAAGACCGGCTACATCAGGGCGTCCGGCTTCAACATCGTCACCTCCTACAATGCCGACGGCCGCAATTTGATCGTCGTGGTGATGGGCGCCGACTCAGCCCGCCAGCGCAACGACCATGTCGAAGCGCTGATCCAGCGCAGCCTGTCGCCGACCACGGACGGCGCCAAGACCAGGCTGATGTTCGCGGAACAGTGAGGAGTGGTCCCCGTAGCGGACAAAAAGCCAATTGCTTGGCTTTTTGAACGACGAACGCCCTGAGCCTGCGAAGGGCGAGCTGCCGGTAGCAAGCATCGCGCTTGGCTGCGCGGGGATGGATGTCGATAGGAATTTTTTCTTGACCCTGAGGGCAGCTATGCTACTATTTTCGGTATGGTGCTGAGTCGCGCCAATTGATCGACTGGAAACGTGCCCCGCCCGCAAGGCGGGTTTTTTGTTGCCCGCCGCCCTGCAGAACCTTGTGCACGTTGGCGGGACAGCGCCCCCCTCTGTCCTGCCGGATCTTCGTCGCTCGGAAAGCCAAGCAATTGGCTTTCCACCCGCTGCGCGGACCGCTCCTCAACCCCCGCAGGGGGGAGATTGGCAGCTTCGGCGCTCCGCTCACTCCTGTGACGGTGGAAATTGGCGAAAGCCGGGACAACAGCCAATCTCCCCCTTGAGGGGGGAGATGTCCGGCAGGAGAGAGGGGGGTGATTGGCGCAAACATCGGGCAAGTTCTTCCCGCTCCGGCCAATCTGGAACGTCTCCACCCGCCCTGAGGGGCGAGCCGCCGCCAGCCACATCGCCTTCTCCGATCAAAAACACTTGTCCGGCCTGCGAAATCCGTGCCCGGCGCTGGCTATGCGCCGCCACCTCTGTCTATCGTCGCCCAGCACCCTCAGGAGCCCACCATGAGCACCGTCCCCAAAACGCCCGAACAGGCGGCAGACAATCAGAACGATGACGGCGGCGAGTATTTCGAGGCGCCGATCGTCGGTGAGCTGGAGGCCGATCCGGTATCGGACGAACACTTCGACACGCCCGAAGTGCCGGACTCCGACCCCGCTGGTCCAGGCGCCCACCGTGGCAAGCCGAAGAAAAAGCCGTCGGCGATATCGGGCCGCAAATTCCGCAAGCGCGACCTGGTGCGCATCGACACGCTGCGCCCGAGCCTCGCTGACCGCATCCGCTCGGACCATCCCGACCTGCCGGCGGGCGCCCGCATCAGCCGCGCCGAGCTCGGCCGCTACCGCATGCGCTACATGGAGGAGTTGCTGCAGCAGGAGCACGGCGAATTCTCCGAGCTCGACCGCCAGGTGGTCGAATCGATCGCCAGGCAGGACACGATTTCCGAAAACTCGGAAGAAGAATTCGAGGAGCACCGCACCTTCGCCGACCGCGTCTCCGACAACATGGCGGCATTCGGCGGCAGCTGGTGGTTCCTGATCTCGTTCGGCAGCGTGCTTCTGGTGTGGATCGGCATCAATCTGGTCGCCGGCATGAGCGCCGCTTTCGATCCCTATCCCTTCATCCTGCTCAACCTGCTGCTCTCCTGCATTGCCGCCATCCAGGCGCCGATCATCATGATGAGCCAGCGGCGGCAGGAGTCCAAGGACCGCCTGCGCTCCTTCAACGACTACCGCGTCAACCTCAAGGCCGAGCTCGAAGTGCGCCATCTGCACGAAAAGCTCGACTACCTCATCTCGCGCCAATGGACGCGCCTGGCCGAAATGCAGCAGATGCAGCTGGACGCGATGCACGAACTGGCGGGCGCCAAGAAGCCGAAGCGGGCGGTGCGTGGAAGGCGGACGGTGAAGGCGGGGGCGGGAACCTCATAGGCCGCAGCCTGGACGCACCCGGCCAAGTCGCTACGCCAATCGCCAATTGCCCGTTGAAGCCCGCGCCTGCTTCCGCTAAGAAGCCGTGACTTGCCGGTTCACCGGCTGGTTCGTTTTCCGGATTCCGGAAAGCACCCGTAGCTCAGCTGGATAGAGCGCTGCCCTCCGAAGGCAGAGGTCACAGGTTCGAATCCTGTCGGGTGCGCCAATTATTTCTGGGACCGTTTCGGGGCACTGCGTTTGTCGTGGGCAGCTTTGCGGTCGAGCAGGCTCACGCGGCCCTTCAGCCCTTCAAAGGCATAATTCTTCTCAACCGCCAGCCAGGGCAACCGCCAGCGTTCGGCGGCGAGGGTGTCGCGAGCCCGCGAATGGGCCACCTGCGTCGTGAAGAAGGTGCACCCCTCATTGCTCGGCTGCCGGCCGGCCGTCGAACCACATGTAATAGTAGGCGATGAGCATTTGGCGCCCCTCGAACGCGTCCAGCAATGTTACCGACCCGACACCGACCGGAGTGGGTGCGCCCTATCTCCACTTATGAGGTACTGTGCCATTCTCCCGTGGCTGGGGAGCGCCTAGAGCATCAGATAGATGATCCGGCCCAGAGCGCCAAAAAGCAGCGCGAAGGCTGCAATCGACTGGACGAAGAAGCCGGGATAGCGCTTCAAGGGCGCGGTGCGATACCCTACGAAATATGCAATCCGACCTATCATCCAGAGCAGCCCAAGGCCGGAAGCCCACGCGGCATTCCAGTAGATCGCGAACAGCCACATCGACGGCATAAAGATAGGAAACCATTCCACCGCGTTGGCATGTGCCCGGATGGTTCGTTCAAGGAGCGGGTCGCCGGTCATTGCGGGCGCCAGTATGCCAGTCTTCTTGTGGGTTCTCGCGACCGTCACCGCCATTCCGAATATCATCAAGCTACAAAACAGCGTCACGAGAGCTACCGGGTAAAGCCGTTCCATGTTTGCCTCCTCTCATGGTCGGGACAGTAGGCAAGCAAAGGTTATCGGCAAGGGCAAGGCGCAGGCAGATCTTTCCTGACAGCCAGCGCCAATAAGAGCGGGGTTGTCAGTTACATAATTGCCCTTTTTGTTAATCATCCGAAAACGATGGGCAAGTTGGAATGCCATCAGCGTTCCTTCCGTGGAGGCGGTGATGGCCATCGACATACCGCCGTGACCGGCCTGCTGCCGAAAGGTGGCGGCATTTTGTTGCGCGATTGACACGCTGCCCGGCGGAAGGCAAAGAGTGACACATTATTGGCAAAGGGGAATGTCGATGAAGAAAATCTATCAGAAGCCCGTTTTCACGAAGCGTGAGCGACTGTCGTCAGTGACGGCTTCGCCCAGCTCATCCGGGATTATCGATTAACCAAGAGAGTTACAGTTTTGGAAAGCCCGCTGCCGAAAGGTGGCGGGCTTTTTGCTTTCTCCAGGAAACGACAGCCGATTCCGCAAGTCGGCTCCGTCAACCTCAATTTCAAGTTCGGCAGACGCAACTGCCTGTGGGACCGCGTGCAGGGCAAGGTTAGCGGACCAGTGCCGAAGGCCTGAAGAAAGACAAGGCGGAATGGTTCAAGCCCGGCCTTGTCGGACGGGTGCGAAGAAATGCATCGCCATGCGAAGCTGCTGGACTGCCCGGAGGAGAAGTAATGCCCGTGGTAAAAAGGCCCCCTGAAGCGCGAGAACAGGCTCTGCACTCGCGATCTAGACCATCAGGCTTAATTGCTGGATTCCTGTTGTGCCGGTAGCGTAATCGGGCTGGGGTGTCCAGCACTGGCCGGCACGGCGTGTCCAACCCCAAATTCGCAACCGTGCCGGTCTGTTGCACCAATGGGAATGAATGTCTCGGACTTCGACCTTGACCCCCTTCCGCGCAAGAATTGTCTGCATTGCCGCCATCAGCTCTTCGTCCCACTGGTCAGGTTTCCCTAACGGTCGAAGGTAAGCCAGCGCGGGCCCGCCGAGTCGCGTTACCCCGCCACCGCCCGCACACTCTCCCGCTCCACCAGCGGACACTCCAGCTTCGTGATCGGATACCGCCCCCGTCCAGGCGCCGCCGGCGCTTCCAGCTGTTCGATCGCCCATTGGCCCATCGCCATGTGCGGCAGGATCGAGGTCGTCAGCGGCGGGAACAGATGCCTGGCGATTTCCTCGTCGTCGTAGCCGACCACGGAGATGTCCTGCGGAATGTGCAGGCCGGCTTCCTTCAGCGCTTCGTAGCAGCCGATCGCGGTGCGGTCGTTCTGGCAGAAGATGGCGGTGGGCTTATCCCTGAGCGCCAGCAGCTTGACGGTGGCGGCATAGCCGGCGCTGGCCGACCAGTCGCCTTCGACCACCAGCTCGGGATCGAACGGGATGTCGGCCGTGGCGAGCGCGCGGCGGTAGCCCTTCAGCCGATCCTGTGCGGCCTGCATCCACGGCTCGCCGGTGATGGTGGCGATGCGGCGGTGGCCGTGGCTGATCAAATGGCGGGTCGAGCTCTGGCCGCCGGCGATCTCGCTCGGCACCACGGCCGGGAAGGCGTAGTCCGCCGTGTAGCAGTTGAGCAGGATCACCGGGATGTCGAGGCCGTAGAGATAGTCGGGCGCTGTGATCTCGCGGGTGAAGATGGTCATGTAGATCAGCGCCGAAATGCCCCGCTTGGTCAGCGCTGAAATGGCGCGCGGCTCCATGACGGAATCGCCCAGCGTCTGCGCCACCAGAAGCACGTTGCCGGCATTCCACGAGGCCTGGCGCGCGCCCTCGATGGCGACCACGGCTTCGGGGCTGGTGGCGAGCTGGTCTACGGCAAAGCCGATCACCCCGTCCAGCCCTTCGAAGGCGGGCCCCTCGAAGGCAGGCAATGCCGGGTGAAGCGCCTCGAAAGCGGGCGCGGTGTAGCCAAGCGTCCGTGCGGCCTCGATCACCCGTTCGCGGGTCTGCTGCGACAGCTTGATCCCTGGCGAATTGTTGAGCACGAAGGACACGGTCGCCTGCGAGCAGCCGGCAGCCCTGGCGATATCGATCATGGTGACGCGGCCCTTGGCGCCCTTGGCCGGCGCCTTGCGCCGCCTCGCCGTGTCGCTGGCCCGATCCGTCGTCTTGCTCATGGCAAATCCCAGTCTGGCTGGCCGGTCAGGCCGGCAAGGTGGCGTGACGCCGTCGATTTATCGGAATAACGTCGAGCTCGTTTATAACTATTAGTATGCCGGAGGTCCATCCGCCACGCATCTCCATACAAGCGAAAGCTCAATTAACAAAAGACCGGGCGGCGGCCCAGCCGTGAGGGCGGCACGCCGGCGGGCACACCGCGAAACCGCTGGCATTGGCTCGGAACTAATACTGTTTACTAATACAAAAATGCGCTGTACCGTCAATCGTCGCATCCGGCCGGTCACGTCCGGGGCGGCGGGAGAGTACGAAAAATGGCCCGGTGGCGAGCGGATCCTATCTCCGCAAGCCTTGTCTCGGATATGTGATATGTCAGACAAATCGGACTATTTACGAATGAAGGATGAGTCTCTAAGGTCGCTGTCGTGGCTGGAACGACGCAATTCTTTCGATGCCGGGAACCCCTTTGAGGAGGAGGGCGTCCACGCTGCAAACGGCAAATCAGGTCAGTGCAAGATCGGCCGGTCCAACGACTGAGCCAAACGGGAGGTTGAACATGAAATCCTTGATACGCAATGCATCCGTAGCCGCGACCGCGCTGCTGCTTGGCCTGTCGGCCACGGCAATCGCGCGCGCCGACGACAAGCCGACGCTGGCCTTCGTCGTCAACGGCGCTTCCGATTTCTGGAAGGCCGCCGAAGCCGGCGTCAAGAAGGCGCAGGGCGAACTGCCCGACTATACGCTCGAGCTCAAATATCCCGAACAGTCCTCGGTCGCCATCCAGCAGCGGCTGATGGACGATCTGGTGACCGCCGGCGTCAAGGGCATCATGGTCTCGGCCGTCGATCCCAAGACCTCGACCGATGGCCTCAACAAGATCGCCTCGGAAACCGCGCTGTTCACCACCGACTCGGACGCGCCGCAGACCAAGCGCGTCGCCTATATCGGCTCGTCCAACGTCGATGCCGGCAAGCAGGCGGCCGAAATCGCCAAGAAGGCGATGCCCAATGGCGGCAAATGCCTCGGCTTCGTCGGCCTGCTCGGCGCAGACAATGCCAAGGAGCGCATCCAGGGCATGAAGGACGGCCTGGCCGGCACCAAGATCGAGCTGATCGACGTGCGCGGCGACGACATCGACCAGGCGCGCGCCAAGAAGAACGTCGAGGACGCGCTGGTCGCCAGCCCCGACGTCACCTGCATGGTCGGCTTCTACTCCTACAACACGCCGCGCATCTATGAAGCGCTGCGCGATGCCGGCAAGCTCGGCTCGATCACCGTCGTCGGCTTCGATGACGATCCGATCACGCTGGGCGGCGTCAAGGAAGGCACCATTGCCGCCACCGTCGTGCAGCAGCCCTTCGAATGGGCCTATCAGGGCATGAAGCTGATGGCTGCCTATCTCAAGGGCGACAAGTCGGGCATCCCGGAAGGCAACCTCATCATCATCCCGACCAAGATCATCGGCAAGGATGACGTCGACGCCTACGCCGCCAATCTGAAGGCGATGGCCGGAAACTAAGACTTGAAGCAGTTCAGCCGGCTCAACGTCGCTTGGGCCGGCTGCTCGCATTGACGAACACCGCGAGGATCGTCAGTCTGCCAAAAGCCAAGAGCATGATCCCGAAAAGTGGAAGCCGGTTTTCTCGGACAAACGGGAAACCGTTTTGTCCAGAGATCATGCTCAGAAATTGGCCCGCCAATCGCTGTCAGGCATGATGAATTATTCCGACACATCCATTGCTGCATCCGTGACCGCCCCGTTCCTCAGCCTTGAGAACGTGCGCAAGACCTATCCGGGCGTCGTCGCGCTCGACGGCTTCTCCATGGAGGTCAGGCCGGGCGAGGTCATCGGCCTTGTCGGCGAAAACGGCGCCGGCAAATCGACGTTGATGAAGATCCTCGGCGGCGTCACCAGGCCCGACAGCGGCACGATCACCGTCGACGGCACCGCGCATGACAGGCTCTCCGTCGAAGCCAGCCTGGGATCGGGCATCGCCTTCGTCCACCAGGAACTCAACCTGTTCGAAAATCTGGACGTCGCCGCCAACATCTTCTTCGGCCGCGAGCCGTTGCGCGCCGGGCCGCTCAAGCTCGTCGACCGCGCCAAGCTGCGCACCATGGTGGCGCCGCTTTTGAAGCGCGTCGGCGCCAATTTTTCCGCCGACACGCCGGTTGCGACCCTGTCGCTGGCGCAGCAGCAGATGGTCGAGATCGCCAAGGCGCTGTCGATCGAGGCGCGGCTGGTCATCCTCGACGAGCCGACATCCAGCCTGCCGCTCGCCGAGACCGACAAATTGCTCGACGTCATCAAGGCGCTGAAGGCCGACGGCATCAGCGTCATCTTCATTTCGCACCGCCTGCACGAGGTCGAACGCGTCGCCGACCGCGTCGTGGTGCTGCGCGACGGCATGCTGGCCGGCACCTTGCCGAAGAGCGATATCGGCCATGACCAGATGGTCAAGCTGATGATCGGCCGCATGCTGAAGGAGCGCGAGAAGGCCTCGGAAGCGGCGCGTGCGCCCGGCGCCGTAGCACTTGCGGCCAAGGCCATCCGCACCCCTGCCTATCCCGGCCGCCCGGTCGATCTCGACGTCAGGCGCGGTGAAATCCTCGGCCTCGCCGGTCTTGTCGGTTCCGGCCGCACCGAGCTGGCGCGGGTGTTCTTCGGCATCGATTCGAAGCTCGGGGGCGCGCTGGAACTCGACGGCAAACCGCTTGCGCTGGCTTCCGCGGCCGACGCCGTCGCGCACGGCATCTTCCTGGTTCCGGAAGACCGCAAGCTCACCGGTATCCTGCTCGACCTGTCGATCGCTCAGAACATTTCGCTGCCCAATTTGCCCGCGCATGCGCGCCGCTCCCTGGTGTCCTCAAGCGCCGAGACCTCCACCGCCGAGAAGCAGAAGAAAGCTCTCGGCATCAAGGCGCCTTCGGTGCAGACGCGCACCGGCACGCTGTCGGGCGGCAATCAGCAGAAGGTCGTGCTCGGCAAATGGCTGGCCATGAACCCCAAGGTGATGATCCTCGACGAGCCGACGCGCGGCATCGACATCGGCGCCAAGGCGGAAATCTATGGCCTGATGCGCGCATTGGCCGATGCCGGCGTCGCCGTGTTGATGATCTCGTCGGACATGGAAGAGGTGATCGGCGTGTCCGACCGCATCGCCGTCATGCATGAGGGCCAAATCTCCGGCATTCTCGACAAGGACCGGTTCAGCCAGGAAAACGTGCTGCTGCTGGCGGTGGGCAAGCAGCCGAAGTAGTTTTGCCGGGGTCTCGCGCAAGCGCGATCTGCTCAGGCATTGGGGAGACGACGATGAGCAAGAAAGATCTCGGCCTGCTGATCCTGATCCTGGTGGTCGGGGCGATCGTGGCGATCATCAATCCGCGCTTCCTGTTGCCGATCAACCTCGCCAACACCTCGAACCTGATCGGCCTGTTCGGCATCCTGTCGATCGGCCAGGCCTTCGTCATCATCACCGGCGGCATCGAATTGTCGGTCGGCTCGGTGGTCGCGCTGCTTGGAACGCTGTTCATCGACTTCATCGCCGTGCGCGAGGTGGGCTGGCCGCTGGCCTTCGTGCTGATCCTGTTCCTCGGCGCCGTCATAGGCCTGGTGCATGGCTGGCTGATCACAAGGCTCAAGCTGCAGCCTTTCGTCGTCACTTTGTGTGGCCTGTTGATCTACCGCGGTGTCGCCCGCTTCTACACTGCCGACGGCACGGCGGGTTTTGCGTTCGGCCAGAATTTTCCCGAGCTCGAATTCCTCACCGCCGGCCGCTCCTGGGGCGTGCCGAACAGTTTCATCGCGCTGATCGTTATTTCGATCGTCATGTGGGTGGTGCTGCACCGCTCGGTGTTCGGCCGCTATCTCTACGCCATCGGCAAGAACGAGGAGGCGGCGAAATATTCGGGCATCCGCACCGGCCGTGTCGTCATCGCCGCCTATGTCATCTGCGGTGTGCTGACGGCGCTGTCGGCGATCTATTTCGCCATGTACACGCGCTCGATCTCGCCGGCCAGCCACGGCCAGTTCTACGAGCTCTACGCCATCGCCGCCGCCGTGCTCGGCGGCTTCTCGTTGCGCGGCGGCGAAGGCTCGCTGATCGGCGTCATCCTCGGCACGGTGCTGCTGCAGGAGCTGCAGAATCTCGTCAACCTGCTCGGCATCCCGTCCTCGCTCAACTTCGCGGTGATGGGCGGCGTCATCCTCATCGGCGTGCTGGTCGACCAGCAATGGGGCGTGTTCCGGGAACGGCGGCTGATGGTCGACGCCACCCGCAAGGGCGTGGCGGGCCAGGCTGCGGAATAGCTAGCCTAGATCAGGCCCGACATGTCGGAAAAGGCCATCGCCTTGCGCAGCACCTCGGCGAAGCGTTCGCCGGCGGCTTCGCGCGGGCCGCTGTTGTCGATCGAGGTGACGCCGGGCCCGGACAGAGTGACATTGGCGCTGCGTGCCAGCCGCGCCAGCACTTCGCCGCGGGACTCCCGGCCGCGCATCGCCAGACGCTCGGCCAGCACTTCAGGCGAGGCAGTGATCTCGACGACGGCCAGGTTGGCATAGCGTTCGCGCAAGGAGGGGATGATCGCGCGCGACACATTGGCGACAGCGACACGGCCATTGGCGACAGACCAGTCGACATCGGCGGGGATGCCGTAGCGCAAGCCGTGTGCTTCCCAGGAAATGGCGAAGGCGCCATCGGCTTCGGCTTCGGCGAAGGCAGCGTCGGCCAGCGTGTCGTGATCCTCGCTTGCGGCATCGCTCGGCCTGGTGATGACCCGGCGGACGAACTCCAGCCGCGTTTCGTCGGCAAAATGGTTGCGGGCGTAGCCGATCACCGTGTCCTTGCCGGCGCCGCTTGGGCCGACGACGGCGACGAAAACGCCATCGCGGATCGGAAACGTCTCGGCCGAAAGTTCCCGCTCGATCAGTGCCGACACCATCATGCCACCCGGCGTCCCTGCCGCCAGACGGTGCGCACGACCGGAACATGGTCGTCGACGCGCACCCGCACCAGATCGGCGCGGCGGCCCTGCTCGATGACGCCGCGGTCGGTCAGGCCAACCGCATCGGCCGGGTTCTTCGAGACCATGGCGACGGCCTGCGGCAGGGAAATGCCTTCGACGACATCGCCGAGGAAGAACGCCGACTGGATCAGGCTGAAGGGAATGTAGTCGGACGACAGGATGTCGAGCAGGCCGTCGCTGGCCAGCGTACGGGCCGAGACATTGCCCGAATGCGAGGCGCCGCGCATAACGTTTGGCGCGCCCATCAGCACACCCATCCCGGCCTCTTTCGAGGCCCTGGCGGCCTCTTCCGTGGTCGGGAATTCGGCGACCCGCACGCCCTGCTCGATCGCTTCGTCGACATGGCCCGATGTGGCGTCGTCGTGGCTGGCCAGCACGATGCCGCGCTCCTGGCAGGCGGCGGCGATCACCGCCCGGTTCGGCGCCGAATTGCGCGCCGATTCGGCCATCCGCTTTTCGCAGAACACCTTGAAGTCGCGATCGGTCAGCTTCAGCTTGCGCTGGTAATAGTAGGCATAGGTTTCGAGATTGACGAACTGGCGCTGGCCTGGCGCATGGTCCATCAGCGATGCCAGCTTAACCCGCTCGTCGCCGTCGAAATTGGCGAAAGCCCTGAGGCAGTCCGGTGCCGAAACCTCGCAGCGCAGGTGGATGAAATGGTCGGCGCGCAGACGGTCCTGCTTCACACTGTCCTCGATCGCGTCGGCCAGCTTGCGGATGTCGGCCGATGTCAGGTCGGCGTCTTCGTCCATACCGACGCGCAAGGCATCCAGCACGGTGGTGATGCCGGCGGTTGCCACCTGCGCGTCATGGGCGAGCACGGCGGCGATCGGATTCCAGCGCACCTTGGGCCGCGGCGCGTAATGGCCTTCGAGATGGTCGGTGTGCAACTCGACCAGCCCAGGAATAATATAGTCGCCGCCCATATCCTCGCCGGTGCGACTAGAACCAGAGCTTGCGCCGGCTTCGATGCCGGCGATAAAGCCGTCGCGCAGCACCAGCGAACCTTCGACGATCTCGTCGGCAAGCACGATGCGGGCATTGTGGAGAACAGTCTCGGCGGTCATTTCAGGCAGTCCTTCAGGCGGTTTTTCTGGCCGGGCGGCGCCCGAGCGCGTGATGCGAGAGCACCATGAACGGCGCACCCGGTTCGGTTTCGACAAACAAGGTCAGCGCATCCACCAGCACCTTCTGTTGCAGCACTTCCGCGAACAGGCTGTCGATCGCTGCGCGCAAACGCGGGCTCTCCTGTGACCCCGCCCGGCCGGAGAGCGTCATATGGAAGCGAAAGGTTTCGAAGACATAGGGGTAGCCCCATTGGCAGAGATTGCGGAACTCGGCCGGCTTCAGCGAATCCGGGCTGCGCCGCTCGATTTCCGCCTCGCTCAGCGGTGCGCGAAACCGGTCGAAGTCGCGCACCACGTCATCGGCGAACCGGTTGAGCGCAGGCACTGGCCCTTCCGGTACCAGTGCGAAGAAGCCGTCGATCTGGCTGACCACGAGACGGGGGATGGTCACCACCGGCGTCACCTCGGCAAAATGGTCGAGTGCGGCGCGCAGCGAGACTTCCGTCTCGTTGGCAGCCAGGCGGAACGGTGCTTTCAGCGTCGCATGGAAACCATAGCGGCGCGCCGAAGCGGTGTGGAAAGCGACTTCCGCCGCCGACAGGTCGGCCACCGCTTCGACCGGCCTCGTGGCGGCGCCAAACGGGTCGCGGCCCAGCCAGTCGGCGGCGATCCGCGCCAGTGGCTCGTCCTGCCGGGGAGTGAAATAGAGGGCGTAGCGCATGGAAAGTCCTTGTCAGCTTCGCTGCCATAGGTGATTTCCATGACGAATTGACGAAGCCTTGCTGGCTTTCAGGTAACAAAACGCTGCGGCGGGGTCATTAGCCGACGATTTTTTCGTGCTGGACCAGGGGGCGAGTGCTCACGCAGCGACCGATCAGGCCTTCATCAGCCATTCATGCTCGGGCGCATTGTGGAACTTCCACGTCCGCTTCGGTCCTGCCATGACGTTGAGATAATAGAGGTCGTAGCCATGGCAGGCGGCGCAGGGGTGATAACCCCTGGGTACCAGCACGACATCGCCATCCTCGATCGCCATTGCTTCGTCGAGCGCGCGATGGCCGTTCTTGTCGGCGTCGGTGTAGACGCGCTGGAAGGCAAAGCCCTGCGGCGGGTTGAGGCGGTGATAGTAAGTTTCCTCGAGGTAGGATTCAGCGGGCAGATTGTCCTGGTCGTGCTTGTGCGGCGGATAGCTCGACGTATGCCCCCCGGGCGTGATGACCTCGACCACCAGCAGCGAATCGGCCGGCTTGCCCTCCGGCAATATGTTAGTGACATAGCGCGTGTTGGTGCCCTTGCCGCGCACCTCCTGGCCGAGATCGTCCGGTCCGATGACGCGAACCGGCAGGCCGCCGCCAAGGCCCGGCGCCGAGCAGACCGCGAGCTCCAGTTCGGTGTCCGCGGTCACCGACCAGTCCGAACCCTCAGGCACGTAGACCGACCACGGCTTGCCCTCGAAGGGCGACATGCGCTCGCCGAGCAGGCCGAGCTCCTTGCCGCCGGCTGAAGCCTTGCCCTTGCCGGTGACGAACACCAGGCAGACTTCGCGATCCTCCGTCTTGCCGGAGGCGCTCTCGCCGGGCTTCAGCCGATGCAGGTCGAAACCGACATAGGTCCAGCCGGCGCTTTTCGGCGTCACATGGGCGACGCGACCGTGGCCCTTGTCGGCTTTGACGAGCAGCTTCGACATTTTTGTCTCTCCTATCGAAATCTTCGAGATCGGCCGAAGCCTCTCAACTTCGTCATCCTAGGGCCTAGCAGGAGCGAAGCTCCGTCGCGGAGACCCTAGGATGACGAAGTTAGAAGCACTGGAAGCTAACCGCCGACGCATGCGATCAGTCACTTCTTAGGCTCGGGCCCGACCGGAGGCCTCGCCTCGTCAGCAGGCTTGTAGAGATAAAAAAACTGCCAGACGGCGTAGCCGGCGAAGCCGAGCGCGATCATGCCCCAGAACGGCGTGCCGGTGGCGAACTCGATGATCGACCAGATGACGCAGACCGCGACGACGGCGACACGCCGCCACAAAGGCCGAAAGAAGGGGTGTTCGGAATCTTTCATCGGGCCAATCTACAGCAATCGGCCTCGCCGGGAACCCGTCGCACCAGCCATTGGGAAACTAGACATTTGGAAAGCCTTGCGTCTCGACCGTGTATCCGGCCGCCGTCATGACGCGCATCAATTCCTTGTAGCCCACTTGCGCCATCCTGAGCGGCGGGTTCTTCTTCGGGTCCTGCTCGGCCTCGACCACGAACCAGCCCTCATAGCCATGGTTGGCGAAGCGCTGCACGATGGCGCCGAAGTCCAGCGAACCGTCGCCCGGCACGGTGAAGGCGCCGAGCGCCACCGCGTCGAGGAAGGATTGTTTCGTGCGATCGAGCTTTTCGATCACCCCCATGCGGACGTCCTTCACATGCACATGGCTGATCCGGGTATGATGGTTGTCGATGGCGCGCAGCACGTTACCGCCGGCGAATGCCAGATGGCCTGCATCGAGCAGCAGCGGAATGCCGGCTCCGGAATAGCGCATGAAGGCATCGAGTTCCGGCTCGGTCTCGACCACCGCCGCCATGTGGTGGTGGTAGGACAGCGGCATGCCTTGTTCTGCGCACCATTCGCCAAATTCGGTCAGGCGCTTCGCATAGGCTTTCATCTCGTCGTCCGACAGCTTCGGCTTGGTGGCCAGCGGCTTCGAGCGGTCGCCCTGGATCGAACGGCCAACCTCGCCATAGACGATGCAAGGCGCGTTCACCGCCTTGAACAGGTCGATCATCGGCTGGATGCGATCCTTGTTGTCGGCCATCTCCCCATCGACCAGCGTGCCCGAGAACCAGCCGCCGCACAGCGTGACGTCGGCGGCCTTCAGGATCGGCAGCATGATTTCGGGGTCATTGGGAAAACGCCGGCCCATCTCCATGCCGGTGAAGCCGGCCGAGCGCGACTGGCGCAGACATTCTTCCAGCGACACGTCATCGCTGAGCTCCGCAAGATCGTCGTTCCACCACGCAATGGGGGACATGCCCAGTTTGGCTTTCAAGTCGTCACTCCGGTCCTAAAACAGTTTCTTGCTCGTTGGCGCCGCCCCTCATCTGCCTGCCGGCATCTTCTCCCCGTGTAGAGACAGCGAGAAGGAGGAGCTTCGGCGCCTCTATCAATCGCCGATGGTCTGCATCTGCCGCTTTTCGTCATACGCCTTGCGCGCCGCGTTGACCTGCGGCCGCACTGACACTTCCGGCACCGCCACATCCCACCAGTGACCGCCGGCATCGGTGGAAACCAGGGGGTCGGTGTCGATGACGAGCACCGTGGTGCGCGTATTCTTCCTGGCTTGTGCCAGCGCGTTTTCCAGCCCGGCGATCGACGGCACTTTCTCGGCAATCGCCCCCATGCTCGCCGCATGCGCGGCGAAGTCGATGTCGGGCAGAACCTCGTGGCGCGAGTCCTTCAGCAGATTGTTGAAGTTGGCGCCGCCGGTCGCCATCTGCAGCCGGTTGATGCAGCCGTAACCGCGGTTGTCGAGCAGCACGATGGTCAGCTTGAGGCCGAGCATCACCGAGGTGGCGATCTCCGAATTCATCATCAGGTAGGAGCCGTCGCCGATCATGACGACGATCTCCTCGCCGGGCTTCGCCATCTTGGCGCCGAGCCCGCCGGCAATCTCATAGCCCATGGTCGAGAAGCCGTATTCGCCATGGTACGAGCCGGGCGCGCCCGCCTGCCAAAGCTTGTGCAATTCGCCCGGCAACCCGCCGGAGGCATTCAGCAGCGTCACACCGGAGCCCATGGCGCGCTGCACCGCGCCGATCACCTGCGCATCGGACGGATAGGCGGCATTGGTCGACGCCGTCACCTTGGCCGCCTCGACCGCCCAGGCCTTCTTGCCGGAGGACGCATTGTCGGTCCAGCTTGCCGGCGCCTTCCAGTCCTTCAGCGCAGCACCGAGTTCCGCCAGGCCCTCGGCCGCATCGGCCACCAGCGGCAGGGCGCGGTGCTTGCCGGCATCGAAGGGCTGCACGTTGAGTCCGATGATGGTCTTGCCCGAATTCTTGAACAGCGCCCACGAACCGGTGGTGAAATCCTGCAGGCGCGTGCCGATGGCCAGCACGACATCGGCTTCCTCAGCCAGCCGGTTGGCGGCAGAAGTGCCGGTGACGCCGACCGCCGCCATGTTGAGCGGGTGGTTGTCCGGCAGCGAGGATTTGCCGCCTTGCGTCTCACAGACCGGGATGCCGCCGCTCTCGGCGAATTTCGCCAGTTCGTCCGACGCCTGCGAATAGAGGACGCCACCGCCGGCGATCACCAACGGCTTTTTTGCACCCTTGAGCGCGGCGACCGCGGCCGCCAGTTCCTGGCGATCCGGGCGCGGCCGGCGCTGGTGCCAGACCCGCTCCGCGAAAAAACTCTCGGGATAGTCATAGGCCTCGGCCTGGACGTCCTGGCAGAGCGACAGCGTCACCGGGCCGCATTCGGCCGGATCGGTCAGCACGGCCATGGCACGGCTCAGCGCAGGAATGATCTGCTCCGGCCGGGTGATGCGGTCGAAATAGCGCGAAACCGGACGGAAGCAGTCGTTGACCGTCGCCGTGCCGTCGGAAAAATCCTCGGCCTGCTGCAGCACCGGGTCGGGGATGCGGTTGGCGAAGACATCGCCTGGCAAAAACAGGACGGGCAACCTGTTTACATGGGCGAGCGCCGCCGCCGTCACCATGTTGAGCGCGCCGGGGCCGATCGAAGAGGTCGCGGCCATGAAGCGGCGGCGGAAATTGGCCTTGGCGTAGGCGATTGCCGCATGCGCCATCGCCTGTTCGTTGTGGGCGCGAAAGGTCGGCAGTTCGTCGCGCACCTGATAGAGCGCCTCGCCGATGCCGGCGACATTGCCGTGGCCGAAGATCGCCCAGACGCCGCCGAAGATCGGGACTTTGCTACCGTCGATCTCAGTCATCTGGCGCGACAGGAAGCGGGTCAGCGCCTGCGCCATCGTCAGGCGGATTGTCTTGCTCATGGTGTTTTCCTCCGCAGTCCTATTCCGCGCCTTCTTATGCCGCCTTGCGGCCGCGCGCGGCAAGCCACGCATCCGTCAACTGTTCGAAGCGCTGCGCCATGTCGGCGATCGCCTCGTCATCCGACATCCTGCCGGCCAGCCATTGTTCGGCCGCATGGACGAAGATGGTGCGGCCGACGGCAAAACCCTTGACGATGGGTGCCTTGGCGGTGGCGGCGAACGCCGCTTCCAGCTCGTCCTGCGGCGCTTCCAGGCCCAGCAGCACGACGCCGCGGCACCAGGGGTCGTGCTTCAGGATCACGGCCTCGATCTTCGCCCAGGCGCCGCTCGACGCCTGCGGCTCGAGCTTCCACCAGTCCGGCTTGATGCCGAGCGCATAGAGTTCCTCCAGCGCGCGCGGGATCGTCGTGTCGTCGAGCTTGCCATGCTTGCCGGCAATGATCTCGATGAGAAGTTCCCTGCCGACCTTCCGCGCCGCTTCGAACAGCGCGCGCAACTTCTGCTGCTGTTCGTCCTTGAGCGCCGCCGGATCGTCGGGATGATAGAAGCACAGGCATTTGATGCAATGGTCGACCGGCCACTCGGTGAGCTGCGAGCCGATGTCCTGCGAGAATTCGAAGCGCAGCGGCCGCGAACCCGGCAGCTCCACCGGCCGCCCGAGCCAGGCGAAGGAATGCCTGGCGAATTCGAACATCGCCTTGCGGCCGTGTTTCTCGTCGATCAGCATGCCGTAGCCGTCGCGGCCGGCGGCAACCTTCGCCGCCGCCTTGACCGCCAGCACCTTGAAATCCTGGATGCGTGCGGGATCGGCACCGGCCTTCGCCGCCACATCCTCGAGCTGCACGCGGTGGTCGCAGGCGAGCGCCATCATCGAGGGAATGTCGCGCCGGCGCGTCGTTGCCCAATGGATGTGGTTGATCGCCTCGTCCTTGCGCAACGCCAGATGCCTGCTGCCGTTCTTGAGGAAGAACCGCAGCTCCTCGAAGGTCGGATATTCCGGCGCGCAGAGCAGCCGCGACACGGCGAAGGCGCCGCAGGCATTGGCCCAGGTCGCCGCCGTCGCATGGTCTTCGCCACCCAGCCAGCCGCGCAGGAAGCCCGACATGAAGGCGTCGCCGGCGCCGAGCACATTGTAGATCTCGATCGGAAACCCCTTGCCGACGACGCCGTCCTCGAGATCGTCGCTGATCGGTCCGTCATAGACGATGCAGCCCATCGCGCCGCGCTTCAGGACGATGGTGGCGGACGACAGCGAGCGGATAGTCTTCAAGGCGCTCAGGCAATCATCGGCGCCCGACGCGATCATGATCTCTTCCTCGGTGCCGACGATGAGGTCGCAGTCGGGCAGCACCGTCTTCAGCTGGGCCGAGACGCGGTCCGATTTCACATAGCGCTCGAACCCTTCGGCATGGCCGGCGAGACCCCACAGGTTCGGCCGGTAGTCGATGTCGAACACCACCTTGCCGCCCTTGGCCTTCATGATGCGGATCGCCTTGCGCTGCGCGGCATCGCTGTTGGGCCTGGAAAAATGCGTGCCGGTGACGACGATCGAGCGCGCCGAGGCGATGAAGGCCTCATCGATGTCTTCCGACGCCAGCGCCATGTCGGCGCAGTCCGAGCGATAGAAGATCATCGGCGAGACGCCTTCGTCCTCGACCGACAGCAGCACCAGTGCGGTTAGCCGCTCCTTGTCGATCTTGAGCCCGTCGACATTGACGCCTTCACGCGTCAGCTGCTCGCGGATGAAGCGGCCCATCTGCTCGTCGCCGACGCGGGTGAGCAGCGCCGAGCGCAGGCCGAGCCTGGCGGTGCCGACCGAGATGTTGGCCGGGCAGCCGCCGACCGACTTGGCGAAGGAGGTGATGTCCTCCAGCCGCGAGCCGATCTGCTGGCCGTAAAGGTCGACGGAAGCGCGACCGATGGTGATGACGTCGAGCGGCGCGTATTCAGCGTCCACGGCTTCGCTCATTGGAACCTCCCGTCGGCCTTGTTGTGTTGGGGTACACGCGCGAGCGGCAGCGTGGCGCCGGGAATATGAAATAATAATTCCAATCGATAGTCAATATGGAATGAGTATTCCTTCGGTGAAAAGTACCTTTTCGGCGGTGGATCAGGCCTTGCGCTTCCTGCCCGTGTCGCGCCGCTTCTCGCCGACGCCGACGGTCAGCGCCATGGCCAGCGCCATCGTCGCCGACAGCGACCGGAAGCCGGCGAAATCCGCCTCGGCAACCTCGAACCAGACCTTGGCGAACTGGGCGAGCGGCGAAAACGAGCTGTCGGTGATGGCGACGATCGGCACGCCCTGTTCCGAGATGCTGCGCGCCTCCTCGATGGTGGCCGGCGCGTAGGGCGAGAAGGAGATGGCGATGACGGCATCCGCCGGCGTGGCGAAGCCGATCATCTCGGCATTCAGCCCGGCCGCCGATTCGATCAGCTGGTTGCGGATCTTCAGCTTGCCCAGTGCATAGGCGATGTAGGACGCCACCGGATAGGAGCGGCGCTTGGCCAGCACATAGATGGTTTCCGCCTTTGCCAGCAGGGAAATAGCGTCTTCCAGATGCGCTTCGTCCAGCGTGCGCGAAATGTCGTTGAGCGAGGTCGAGGCGGCGGCGACGAAGCCGTCGAAGATCGCCCGGTGGCCGGCGCCTCCCTCAGCCTTGACGCGCAGCGCCTGCAGCCTTTCGTCATAGGATGAGTTGCGCTCGCGCAGCCGTTCGCGAAACACCTGCTGCAGGCTGGTGAAACCATCGAAGCCAAGCTGCTGGGCAAATCGGATCAGGGTCGAAGGCTGCACGCCGGCCGAAGCGGCGATGCTGGCGGCGGTGCCGAAAGCGATATCGTCTGGATTGTCGAGCGCATGGGCAGCGATCTGGGCGATGCGCTTCGGCAGGCTTTCGCGTCGCTCCAGGATGGTGGTGCGCAGCGTCTCGAAATCGCGAGGTACCCGTTCGTCCATCGTCGCTCTGTCCAGGCTCATGCGTGAAGCGTCCTCTGTGCCTCATCATAGCGAGCCTGCGCAAGAACACCATAAAAAATGAGGCAGACATTCCATTTCAGGAGAAAATGGACTAATTCATCCACGCAGCGCTTCAAGCAGTGGAGAAACGGAAAATGGTCGGCGTCGGTCTCATCGGTACGGGTTTCATGGGCAAGTGTCACGCCATCGCATGGAGTGCCGTCAGCGCTGTCTTTCCCGACGTGGCCAAGCCACGGCTGGTCCATCTCGGCGAGGTCAATGAAGAGCTTGCCCGGCGCAAGGCCGGCGAGTTCGGTTTCGCCAAGGCGTCGGGCGACTGGCGCGCCGTCGTCAACGATCCCGAAGTCGACATCGTCTCGCTGACCACGCCCAACCAGTTCCACCCGGAAATGGCCGTCGCCATCCTCGAAGCAGGCAAGCATCTGTGGTGCGAAAAGCCGATGGCGCCGAGCTTTGCCGAGGCCGAGGCGATGGCGGCCGCGGCGAAAAAGTCCGGCAAGGTCGCGGCCCTCGGCTACAACTACATCCAGAGCCCGGCCATCCGCCATATCGGCGCGCTGCTGGAAGAGAAGATCATCGGCGAGGTCAACCATCTGCGCATCGAGATGGACGAGGACTTCATGGCCGACCCCGAAGCGCTGTTCTTCTGGAAGCACGAAGCAGCTTCCGGCTATGGCGCGCTCGACGATTTCGCCGTGCATCCGCTGTCTCTGGTCTCGGCCCTGTTCGGCCGCGTCGCCAGTGTCATCTGCGACATGGCTAAACCCTATGCCGATCGCAAGCTGGCCAGTGGCGGTCGTCGCGCGGTGGAGACCTACGACATCGCCAGCGTGCTGATGCATCTGGAAAACGGCATTGCCGGCACGCTGCTGGTCAACCGCTCGGCCTGGGGCCGCAAGGGCCGCATCGCCGTGCAGATCTTCGGCTCTAAAGGGTCGATCCTGTTCGACCAGGAACGATCGAACGAATTCCAGCTCTATCTCACATCAGACCGGCCGACCGAACAGGGCTACCGCACCATCCTGGTGGCGCCGCACCACAAGCCCTATGACCTCTTCGTGCCGGCGCCGGGCCATGGCCTCGGCTTCAACGATCTCAAGATCATCGAGTGCCACGAATTGCTGACGCGGCTTGAAGGCAAGCCGGCGCGGCTCATCGAGTTTGCCGAAGGGCTGGAGATCGAGCGCACGGTGCACGCGATGGCGCGCTCGTTCGAGGAAAAGCGCTGGGTGGACGTACGGTGATATAAGCCCGCTCAGACGACCGTGGCAGCGACGTTCGTCTCCCATCCATTCACCCAGACCTGCCGCAAGCGGTCGCCGTCGCCCTTGAAGCGTAACCCGGTCGCCTGGCAATCCGCGATCCGGTCGCTGCGGAAATTGCGGATCGCCTGGCGCAGCTCGCACCAGGCGACGATGTTGGCGGTTTCGGCGTAGTAGATCAGCGCGATCGGGCGGATGAGGCGCTCGGAGGCGCGGCCCATTTCGTCTCGATAGGAGAGGTCGAGCTTCTCCTCGTCGCGGATGGCGCGTCGCACCAGCGCAAGGTCGATCGCGCCGGTCGAAGGCGCGGCGAACCCCCACGCATGCAGCGCATTGGCGTCGAATACCTGGCGCAAGGGCGGCGGCACCGCGCCGGCGATCTTGGCGCTGACGCGCTTGGCCGCCTGCTTGAGCTCGCTGTCGCCGGTGCGCTCCAGCAGCGCCAGCGACAGGACGATCGCCTCCATCTCCTCGATCGAGAACATCAGCGGCGGCAGGTCGAAGCCGGGACGCAGGATGTAGCCGATGCCGCGTCCGCCCTCGATCGGAACGCGCATCGCCTGCAGCGCTGCGATGTCGCGATAGATCGAGCGCACCGTCACCTCCAGCCGCTCGGCGATCGTCGCTGCCGTCACCGGCTGCCGCGCCAGCCGCACGATCTGGATGATCTCGAACAGGCGCGACGCCTTGCGCATTTTTTACCCCAGGTTGCGCGCCCAACTGACACACCATCGTCAGTTGGGCTGACCTATAGGAGCGCCTATCGGATTGAAAATCAACAGGTTCCGCTGCGGCTTGGCCGGGCGAGGCGATAGGCAACTGACATGGACTACGCGGCAAACCTCTGGCTTTTCTTTATCCTGCTGTTCGGCATCATCGCCGTTCCGGGCATGGATATGCTCTTCGTGCTTGCCAATGCACTGACCGGCGGACGCGACAGGGGTCTCGCCGCGACCGGCGGCATCATGGTCGGCGGCATGGTGCATACGCTGAACGGCGCCATCGGCGTCGGCCTGCTGATGCATTTCGTGCCGATCCTGTTCAAGCCGCTGCTGCTTGCCGGCGCCGCCTACATGGCCTTCATAGGCATCACGCTGATGCGCAGTTCCATCATCGTCGGTCAGGAGGGGCCTGCCGGCAGCCGTTCCGCATGGAAGGCGTTTCGCCAGGGGTTTGTGACCTGCCTGATCAACCCGAAGGCATACCTGTTCGTGCTTGCCGTCTACCCGCAGTTCCTGAAACCGGACTACGGTCCGATCTGGATGCAGGCGACGGTCATGGGGCTGCTGACCGTGGTGACGCAGGCTGCGATCTATGGCGGGCTGGCGATCACCGCCGGCCGCAGCCGCAACCTTCTGATCGCCAATCCGCGGGCGACCATTTTTGCCGGCCGGGCGGCCGGACTGCTGCTCTTTGCCGTGTCGGTGTTCACGGCATGGGAAGGGTTAAGGGCGGCGTAATCCCGTCACCGCCGCCCACTCCCCTATGTCCTGTCAGGCAGCTCCCTGCCGGTTGTCGATCATGGCGCGGCGTGCCGAGCGGCGCCACTCGACGGCGCCGGCAAGGCCGTGCAGCACGGTCTCGGTGGTCGCCCAGTCGATGCAGCCATCGGTGATGCTCTGGCCATAGACCAGCGGCTTGCCCGGCACCACGTCCTGCCGGCCGGCGACGAGATTGCTCTCGATCATCAGGCCGATGATGCGCTCGTCGCCTGCCGCGACCTGGCCGGCGACATCTGCCGCCACCTTGGGCTGGTTCTCGGGCTTCTTGGCCGAGTTGGCGTGGCTGACGTCGATCATCAGACGGGGCGCAACGCCGATGCGGGCGAGTTCCACAGCGGCGGCTTCGACGCTCGCCGTGTCATAGTTCGGCTGAACGCCGCCGCGCAGGATAACGTGGCAGTCCTCATTGCCCGTGGTCGTGGCGATGCCGCTGCGCCCGCCCTTGGTCACCGCCATGAAATGATGCGGCTGCGCGGCGGATTTCACCGCCTCGGCGGCTATGCGCAGATTGCCGTCGGTGCCGTTCTTGAAGCCGACCGGGCAGGAGAGGCCCGAGGCCAGTTCGCGGTGGATCTGGCTCTCGGTCGTGCGCGCGCCGATCGCGCCCCAGGCGACGAGGTCGGCAATGTATTGCGGGGTGGTCATGTCGAGGAATTCGGTCGCCGCCGGCAGGCCGAGATTGTTGACGGCCGACAGCACATTGCGTGCCATCCGCAGCCCCTTGTCGATGTTGAAGCTGCCGTCGAGGTCGGGATCGTTGATGAGGCCTTTCCAGCCGACCGTCGTGCGCGGCTTTTCGAAATAGACCCGCATCACGATCTCCAGCCGGTCCGACAGGCTCTCGCGCAGCGCCGCCAGACGGCTGGCGTAGTCGACGGCCGCGACCGGATCGTGGATCGAACACGGGCCGACGATGACGAGCAGCCGGTCGTCGGTCCCGTTCAAGATGGCATGGGTTGCGTTGCGCGATGCGCTGACGGTGCGCGTCGCCGTCAAAGTGCGCGGTATCTCCCGCATCACCTCGTCCGGTGTGCTCAGTTCTCGGATTTCCTTGACCCGGAGGTCGTCTGTGGTGGTCAACACGGCTTTCTGCTCCTGTCGAGAGCATGATGCCGAAAAGTGTGAAGCGGTTTTCGGACGACATCATGCTCCTCTTTGATTTAGAGGGAACCTGCCGGCTGAAAACAAAAAAGCCGCCAGGTATGGCGGCTGTTCGGATCTTGTTGCTGCAATCTTCAGATCGAGCGCAATCCTCCCGCCGCCAGCGAGCTCCTAAAGTACCAATATGTGGCGGTCAGGTTGATCATGAGGCTCATATAGTCGATGCGGAGGCACTTGTCACGTGCCCTGATGCGGAGACAATTCGGGATGGCCGAAGCACCCAAACTTCGTCCTCCCTGGGCGGAGCAGGAGCGAAGCTCCGTCGCGGAGACCCTGGGATCCATTCCGTGACTTTGGCCGAATGGTGCAGCGGAGCAGAATTCCGCACCGCAGCAACGCTCAGAAGTCGCGGCATGGATCCTCGGGTCTGCGCTGCGTCGCTACGCTCCTTGCTCCGCCCGTGGATGACGAAGTGATGGGCGTTTGAGACTCGCCGGCGTTACTCCGGTGACGCCCCCGCAATGCTTTGATCGTAGTCGACCAGCGACCCGGTCATGACACCGGACTGCGGGCTGACCATGTAGCTGATCAGACGGGCAAGCTGGTCCGGCTTGACCAACTGGCCCATCGGCTGCGTCGCTTCGGCCTTCGCCAGCCAGTCGTCCGGCGCGTCGTGCCACTTCTTCTGCACGATGTCCTCACCTTCCGTGTCCATCCAGCCGGGCAGCACCGCATTGCAGCGGATGCGGTTGTAGCGATAGGCATTGGCGACGTTCTTGGTCAGCGTCATCAGCGCGCCCTTGCTGGTCGAATAGGGCGTCAGGAACGACTGGCCGGTATGCGCCGACATCGACAGCACGTTGACGATCGAGCCGGGCGCCTTCTTCTCAAGGAGATGCGCCACCACGCCCTGCATCAGGAAGAACGGGCCGCGCACATTGGTATCGAAAATCGTATCGAACAACTCTTCGGAGGTTTCGACCAGCGAACCGCGCGCCGAAGTGGCGGCGGCGTTGACCAGCGCGTTGACGGTGCCGAAATGCGAGATCGCGGTGGCGACCGCGCGCTTGCAGTCCGCCACTTTTGACACATCGGCGCTGATGAAAATGGCATCGACGCCGGCTTTCTTGAAATGGGCGACAGCCTTGTCGCCCTTCTCCTGCGAGCGGCCGATGAGCGCCAGTGCCCGGCAGCCCTCATCGGCCAAGGCCTCGGCGACGGCAAAGCCAATGCCTTGCGCGCCGCCGGTGACGATGGCGCGTGTCTGTGAATTGCGATCGGCTGATGCGCTCATCGCTCTGCTCCTGTGGTTTTTCCTAAGGGTTCTCTTACTTGTCGAGACGGACGGTCTTGCCGGTCGTCGCTGATTTCAGCGCTGCGTCGGCCAGTTTCAGCGCCACCAGTCCGTCCGCGCCGCTCGGCGCGGCCTTCTTGCCTAACGTCGCTGCGGCGATGAAAGCAGCGATCTCATTGGCATAGGCGTCGAGATAGCGGGTCATGAAGAAGTCGTGCAGCGGCGGGCGGGTATAGCCCTTCTCGTTGGCCAGTTCGATCGACACCGGGCGCTGGTTCTCGGCCGCGACCATGCCTTTCGAGCCGTGCACCTCGATGCGCTGGTCGTAGCCATAGGTGGCGCGGCGCGAGTTGGAGATGACGGCCTGCTTGCCGGAAGCGGTTTCGAGGATGACACTGACGCTATCGAAATCGCCGGCATCACCAATCTTCTTGTCGACCAGCACCGAGGCATGGGCGCTGACCGCCACGACCTCTTCGCCGAGCAGGAAGCGCGCCATGTCGAAATCATGGATGGTCATGTCGCGAAAAATGCCGCCAGAACGCTTGATGTAGTCGATCGGCGGCGCGCCGGGATCGCGCGAGGTGATGGTGACCATCTCGACGGTGCCGATGGCGCCGTCGTCGATCGCCTTGCGCACGGCGGCGAAGTGTGGATCGAAGCGCCTGTTGAAGCCGACCATCAGCGTCGCCTTGGTCTTCTCGACCACGGCCAGGCATTTCTCGACGCGCTTGACGTCGAGGTCGATCGGCTTCTCGCAGAAGATCGCCTTGCCGGCCTTGGCGAAGCGCTCGATCAGATCGGCATGGGTGTCGGTCGGCGTGCAGATGATGACGGCGTCGATATCTCCGGCTTTCTCGATGTCCTCGATGCTGCGCACCTCGGCGCCATAGGCGCTGGCCAGTTCGGTGGCCGCCTTCTCGAACGCATCGGCAACCGCAACCAGTTTGGCCTGCGGATTGGAGCCGACGGCACGGGCGTGGACCTTGCCGATGCGGCCGGCACCGAGGAGAGCGAAGCGAACGGTCATGGGTATTTCCTCTGGGGAATGGGTTGGAGAGAGTTGTCCGCACCTTGCTTTTGGGGAAAGGTGGCAAGGCTATTTTTCGAGCGCGCCAGAAAACAGGATGACCATCCTGTTTTAGGCCGCGAGTTCCGCCTCCCCGGTCTTGGCGCCGGTGATGTAGGAGACGATATCGTTTCCGTCGGTGTTCTCCTTGCGCAGATTGGCGACGATGCGGCCGCGCCGGAACACGACGATGCGGTCGCAGAGATCGAACACCTGGCGCATATTGTGGCTGATCAGGATCAGCGGCTCGCCATTGTCTTTCAGCGTACGCACGATGTTTTCGACCTGCGCGGTCTCCTGCACGCCAAGGGCGGCGGTAGGCTCGTCCATGATGATCAGCTTGGAGGCGAAGGTCGCGGTCCGGGCGATCGCCACGCACTGGCGCTGACCGCCCGACATGTGGCGGATGGTGTTGGACAGATTGGGGATCTTCACCGCCGTGCGGACCAATGCCGCCTCGGTCGCCTTGCGCATGTATTTGCGATCGAGGATCGAGAACGGGCCGAGGTTGAACAAAACCTTCTCGCGGCCGAGGAACAGGTTCGACGGCACGTCGAGATCGTCGGCCAGCGCCAGATTCTGGAACACGGTCTCGATGCCCGCCGTGCGGGCCTCGATCGGCCCGGCAAAATTCACTTCCTTGCCGTCGAACCAGATCTGGCCGCTGGTGCGCTGCTCGACGCCGGTGATCTGGCGCACGAAGGTCGATTTGCCGGCGCCGTTGTCGCCCATGATGGCGATATGCTCGCCCTTGCGCAGCTCGAAGTTCGCGCCTTCCAGCGCATGCACGCCGCCATAGCGCTTGGTCAGGTTTTCGGTCTTCAGGACGATGTCTGACATGGTCATGCCCTCATTGCCCGCAGGCGTTGGCGCCACTGGTCGAGAACCACCGCACCGACGATGATCACGCCCTTGACCATCTCCTGGTAGTAGGCGTCGAGGCGCAGGAAGGTGAAGCCGGAGATGATGACGCCGAAGATCAGCGAGCCGATCACCGTGCCGATGATCGAGCCGCGGCCGCCCGACAGCGAGACCCCGCCGATGACCGCCATGGCGATGGCGTCGAGTTCGTACATCACGCCCATGCCGGACTGCGCGGTCAGGTTCTTGGAGCTCAGCACCACGGCGGCGAGCGCGGCGAGAATGCCGGCGATGACGTAGACCAGGATCTTGTGATTGGCGATCTTGATGCCGGACATACGCGCGGCGTCCTCGTTGGAGCCGATCGCGTAACAGTGCTTGCCGTACCTCGTATAGGTCATGATCAGCTGGAACAGGATGGCCAGCGACAGGAAGATGACGACCGGCATCAGGCCTTTGCCGATGCTGGCGAAACTCTCGGTGGGAAACGAGATCGGCTGGCCCTTGGACCACCATTTGGCGATGCCGCGCGCGGTCACCATCATGCCGAGCGTGGCGATGAACGGCGGAATGCGCGTGTAGGCGATCAGCGCGCCATTGACCAGGCCGGCGAAGAGGCCGCAGGCGATCGCCACCAGCAGCGGCACGATGACAGGCAGGTCGGTCCAGCCTTGCGCCAGGAACATCGCCTTGGGATTGGGGTTGCCGTTGACCGTCGCCACCTGGGCGAAGCTCATGGCGATCATGGCGGTCGCGCCGACGATCGAGCCCGAGGACAGGTCGATGCCGCCGGTGATGATGACCTGTGTCACGCCGATGGCGATGATGCCGACGATCGACACCTGCAGGATGATGATCTGCAGGCGCGCTTCGTTGAAGATGCCGCCGACATCGCTGCGTGTGTTGAACAGGAAGCTGTCGCCGAGAAAGATGCGGCCGATCAGTTCGAAGATGACGACGAGAATGACCAGGGCCAGGAAAACATTGAACTCGGCCGGCCATGTGCGCTTCTTCGCATCATAACCGACGCCGCCGACGCCATGAGATGTCTGTGCCACGTATTCTGTCCTCCATCAGCCGCGGTCGCCCTCGCGCCGTGCCGGCGCTGAGGGAGAGAGGGGAGCGGCGCTGTCTTGATCGAGAGCGCCGCTCCGTATCGAACCGCTGGCGGCTCAGTTCTTCTTCAGGAACTTGTCGATGTTGGCTGGTGTCACCAGCTGGAAGGGCACGTAGACCTTGTGCTCGACCTTCTCGCCCTTGGAGAGCTTGAGCGCCGCATCGAGAGCGCCGGCGCCCTGGCCGGCCGCGTCCTGGAACACGGTTACGTCGAGGTCGCCCGCCTGCATGGCCGCCAGCGCGTCCTGGGTGGCATCGACGCCGCCGACGACAACCGCCTTCATGTCGATGTTGCCGGCCTTCATCGCCTGGATGGCGCCGATGGCGCTTTCGTCATTGTTGGCGATGACGCCATCGAACGGCTTGCCGGTCGAAAGCCAGTTGGTCATCAGGTTCTGCGCCTCGTCGCGGTTCCAGTTCGACGTCTGCTTGTCGATGATCTTGATGAAGCTGCAATCCGGCGTCGCGATCACGTCGTCGATGTCCTTGGTGCGCTGCACGGCGGCCTGGTTGGAAAGCTCGCCCATGATCACATAGACATTGGCTTCCTTCTTGCCGGCTTCCTTGAACAGGCGGCAGACTTCCTTGGTCTCGAGCGTGCCGGAATCGGCTTCGTTCGAGGCGACGAAGGCCTGGTTGTCGGGCAGCGTGTCGACATTGACCGGCTCGCGGTTGACATAGACCAGCGGGATCTTGGCTGCGGCGGCGGCATCCGACATCGCCTGCGTGGCCGAAGTGTCGACCGGGTTGACGATGATGGCTTCGACGCCCGAAGCGGCGAAGTTCTTGATCTGGTCAAGCTGCTTGGCAACGTCGTTCTGCGCGTCCTCGACCTGCAGCTCGACGCCGCTCATGCCCTTGGCCTGCTCGATCATGCCGTTGCGCAGCACGGTCAGGAAGTTGTCGTCGAACTTGGCCATCGACACGCCAACCTTGGCGGCCAGGGCGGATGAACTCATCAGCGCCGCGAAGGCGACGCCTAAAATCAATTTCTTCATTGTGTTTCTCCTCCACATATTGGTGTCCGGTTTCACCGATTTATCCGGAATCCCCGATCTCCCCGGGGAATCTCTCCCTGATGTCGTTTCTATTCCGGGTGACGCTTGCCGTTGGCTGGAACGTCAAACCCTCTGTTTGAAACAGATATTCCGGAACGAAAGAACCAAAATATACAGATGATGAAATATTTATTCCATTTCACATCGGGGCGTCAAGGGCGATTCCGCGGCCTGCGGGCCGATTTACGCATCGCTCTGATGGATTCTATCATTTGCCTCGGCGCCTTGCGTGGCGGCTGGCTAGATGTTTTCCGGCAGATAGATGTCGAAGGGCAGAAAGGTCTGGCCCGGAGCGTTGGCGGCGCCGGTTTCGATGGCATGCGCCATCAGGTCGACGAGCTCACGGCATAAAGCGGCGAGCGGGGTCGAGATCACCATGGTGAGGATGTTGTCGGCGAGCGCCGCGCGCGACTCGGCGTTGATCTCGTTGCAGACGACCACCGGCATGGTCGCGGGCTTCGCTGCCCGCAGCGCCGAGACCGCGCCTTCCATGCCACCGCCGGCGACGTAGCAGCCGGCAAGATCCGGATAGCGCGCCAGAAGATCGATCATCGCGTCATGGGTCACCTGGTTGGCTTCCAGATTGACCAGCGTTTCAAGCACGCTGAACTCCGGCGCATGCTCGCGGAAGAAGGAGCGAAAGCCGATCTCGCGCAGCTCATGGCCGTGGAAGCGGTGGCTGCCGACGAAGAGGGCGACCTTGCCGGGCCGCTTGGCTGCCTTGGATATCATCCATGCGGCGGTGCGCCCGACCTTGCGGTTGTCGAGGCCGATATAGCCCTCCCGGATGCCGGCGGCAAAGTCGGACAGCACCGAAAAGACCGGCTGTCCTCTCGCCTTCAAGGTTTCCACGACGGCTGTCAGGGTCGGATGGTCCGGACCGACAACGGCGATGGCCCTCGATTTCGCCGCCAGCCTGCGCATCTGCAAGGCGATCTCGTCGGGAGCCAGGGAGCTGGCGAAATCGATGCTCGCAACGCCGCGGAAGCGCTGCGATTGCGAGATGGCCAGTTCGAGTTCCCGCGCGAAGTCACCGTAGAAGGCATCATTGCCCCGCAGCAGCAGGAAGCCCAGGCGGTACTCCGGCAACTCCTGGCGCATGCGCTGCTTGATAAGGCCGGCGGCGTGGTAGCCGATGTCGGTAGCGGTCTCGTAGACGCGGCGCGCTGTCTCTTCGCGCACCGGCAGCCGGTTGTTCAGCACGCGGTCGACGGTGGCGACACTGACGCCCGAGATGCGCGCCAGATCGGATATTGTCGGCCGCTTCACCATGCTTGCCTCGTCGGGTTTGCTCGAGCCCTTCGTACATCATCCTGATGGGAAATGATAGAAACTATCTTTATGATGTTGAGTCTATCATCGGTCGGCGTTACTTTGACGCCTGAAGCCAAGGGATTTCATGCATTCGCTCTGGCGGATGCCTTTCGAGGGAGGCAATCATGTCCACTGCGCCGTCCCGGCGTGACTACAGCCTGATCGGCCGCGACGCCAAGCTCGCCGTCGAGACCGGCCTGTCGGCGGCCGAGTGGTATCACACCGACATACCGCGCAAGCAGATGAAGGAGCTGATGCAGCGCTCCGACGGGCCGGCGATCCGCGATACGGCGATCTGGTTCGCCGCCCTGATCGTCAGCGGCGCCGGCGGCGCCTGGCTCTGGGGCACATGGTGGTGCGTGCCGTTCTTCTTCGTCTATGGCGTGCTCTACGGCTCCTCGACGGATTCACGCTGGCACGAATGCGGTCACGGCACCGCCTTCCGCACGCAATGGATGAACGATGCGGTCTATCAGATCGCCTGCTTCATGATCATGCGCAATCCGGTGACCTGGCGCTGGAGCCACACGCGCCACCACACCGACACCATCATCGTCGGCCGCGACCCGGAAATCTCGGTGATGCGGCCGCCGGATCTGGTTCGCGCCATGCTGGGCTTCGTCGGCCTGCTCGACGCCTGGCATGCGATGAGCGATATGCTGCGCAACGCCGCCGGCACCGTCAGCGCCGCCGAAAAGACCTTCATTCCAGAACAGGAACAGCCCAAGGCGATCCGCGTCGCCCGCATCTGGACGGCGATCTATGCCGCCACCGTCGGGCTGGCGCTCTACACCGATTCGTTCCTGCCGCTGATGCTGGTCGGCCTGCCCAGGCTCTACGGCGCCTGGCACCATGTCATGGTCGGGCTGCTGCAGCATGGCGGCCTGGCCGACAATGTCACCGACCACAGGCTGAACAGCCGCACCGTCTACATGAACCCGATCAGCCGCTTCATCTACTGGAACATGAACTACCATGTCGAGCATCACATGTTTCCGATGGTGCCCTATCATGCGCTGCCGAGGCTGCACGAACTGATCAAGCACGATCTGCCGGAAGCGACACCGTCGATCCTGGCCGGCTACCGCGAGATGATCCCGGTCTTCCTGCGCCAGCTGCGCAACGAGGACTATTTCCTCAAGCGCGAGCTGCCGCCGACCGCACGGCCATATCGCGAGGAATTCCACAACGACACTATCGCCGCCGCGGCGGAATGATCGTGCTTCCATCCGATCCAGACTGTTTATTTAACGCAATTCCGGACGGAAAACCGCTGCGCACTTTTTTGCTTTTGGGAGGACTTGAATGAGCGACTGGGTCGAGGCCTGCGCCACCGGCGACATAGACGAGGAGGATGTGATGCGCTTCGACCATGGCGGCCGTACCTTCGCCATCTATCGCAGCCCCGACGACGAGTTCTTCGCCACCGACGGCCTTTGTACGCATGAAAAGGTGCACCTGGCCGACGGGCTGGTGATGGATGACATCATCGAATGCCCCAAGCACAATGGGCGCTTCAACTACAAGACGGGTGACGCCCGCGGCGCCCCGGTCTGCATCAATCTCAAGACCTATCCGGTCAAGGTCGATGCCGGCAAAGTCCTGATCCAGATCGGATGACTGACATGGCGGGGGGGATGCTCATCATCGGCGCCGGCGAATGCGGCGGGCGGGCGGCATTGGCGCTGCGCGACCTCGATTATCAGGGGCCGGTGACGCTGGTCGGCGACGAGCCGCATCTGCCCTATGAGCGCCCGCCTCTGTCCAAGGAGGCGATGGCCAGCGATGCGCCCGAGATCAAGGCGATCGCCAGCGACGCAATTCTGGCCGAGAAATCGATCCGGCATGTCCATTCCGTCCAGGCCGTCGCGATCGACCGCGCGGCGCATACTGTGCGCCTGTCGGACGGATCGGTCCTGCCTTACGACAAGCTCCTGCTGGCAACCGGTTCGACGCCGCGCAAGCTGCCGATGCCGGGCCTGGGCCCGCGCTGCGTCTATCTCAGAACCTTCGCTGATGCGCTCGCCATTCGCGCGCATCTCACCCCCGGCAACCGTATCGCCATCATCGGCGGCGGCTTTATCGGCCTCGAACTCGCCGCCGCGGCCCGCAAGCTCGGTGCCGCGGTTACCGTCATCGAGGCGCAGCCTCGCATCCTGATGCGCGGCGTGCCGGCGGCGATCGCGGAAATCATCCATGAGGCGCATGTCGCCGAGGGTGTCGACGTCCTGTGCGGCGACGGCATCGCGTCCATCGCCGACGATGGCAACGAGGTGCGCACCACACTTGCCGGCGGCCGGGAGATATCAGCCGACCTCGCGATCATCGGCATCGGCGCCGTGCCGGTGACCGGGCTTGCGGCCGAAGCGGGGCTGACGATCGACAATGGCATTGCAGTCGATGCCGAGCTGCGCAGCAGCGATCCCGACATCTTTGTCGCCGGCGATTGCTGCTCGTTTCCGCTCGCCGTCTATGGCGGCCGCCGGGTGCGGCTGGAAGCCTGGCGCAACGCCCAGGAACAGGGCGCGCTGGCGGCCAGGAACATGCTCGGCGCCGGCGAGGCGCATGCGGCGGTGCCGTGGTTCTGGTCGGATCAATATGGTCTGTCCCTGCAGATCGCCGGGCTCTCCGACGAGGGCAAAAACATTGTGCGCCGCGATCTCGGCGACGGCGCCTTCATCCTCTTCCATTTGGCTGAAGACGGCAGGCTGGTCGCGGCGAGCGGCATCGGCCCCGGCAACGCGGTCGCCCGCGACATCAGGCTGGCCGAAATGCTGATCGCCAAGCGGGCCAAGCCGGCGCCGGAAGCGCTGGGCTCGCAGGACGTGAAGCTGAAGTCGTTGTTGGCGGCCTGAGCTTACGCTCCCCCTTTTTTGGGGTCGCTGCGCAGCTGCGGGATGGGAGTGCGGCACCGCCCCCAACCTTCGGTCCGACCTGCCCTACAAGGGGGAGGTAAAGGCTCTGAACCCCAGCCCTAAAACAGCGCCTTCAGCTCCGGCAGTTTGTCGTTCACCAGCCAACCATAATAATTCTCTTCCGGCAGCTTTTCGGGCTCACCGGCGGCGCGGCGCCTGTCGTTCTCCGCCTTCAACGCATAAGCGCGCTGCTCCGGATTGCCGACATTGTAGAGCGTGGCGGTCAGCCCAGGATTGCCCGAAATGTCGAAGCCGGCAATGCTTTTATAGGCATCGATCGATTTCCTGATCGTCGCGGCGACGTAGGGCAGCGTCAGGTCGGGATCCATGATGGTCTTGTAGACCGAATTGGGATCGCCGACGTCGAGCTTGGGCAGGCCCGAAACCTTGTGCACCAGATCGCTCATCTGCAGGGCGGTCAGCGGATTGAGCTGGCCGAGGCCGAAGGTCTGGCCGGCATAATAAGGCTGGAAGAAGGTGGCGCCGAAGCGGTCGTCGGGAAAGCTTGTGCCGCCGACCGACTTGCCGCGAAACGAACGGTTCCACACCTGTTCGCGGCATTCCCACAGATCGTAGCTGTCGGACATCCCCGCGCATTTCTTGAATTCCGGCCGCTGGACGAAATCGGTGATGTCCTCGCCGTCATAGGCGAAGGACAGCTTGCTGGAGAGATAGGAGATCGCCTTGACATAGTAGGTCTGCAGCCGGTCATAAGCATCGACATTGTAGGTGTGCTCGCCGACGATGGCGCCGACAATGTGCAAGGGGCTGATGCCGTAGGCGGCCGCCGCCTTCCTGATCTTGGCGCGCAGATCGGCGTCGTTCTGCAGCAGGGCATAGACCTTGCGGTACTTCGCCTGGAAGCTGGTGTTGGTGGCCTGGGTGCGGCGGCTGGAGGCGCCGGGTATGTCGGGCTGCACGGCATTGCGGTTGCCCGCCGGCACCAAAGCCGCCGCGTCAGCCGCGAACAGCGTCGCCGCCAGCGTCAAGCTGAGAATGATTGGCCCGAGAATGATCAGGATCAGTTTTTTCATGCCGCCGCCCAAGCAATTCCAGGAAAAGAGTGAAACGGTTTTCCGTCCGGAATTGCGCCTAGAGAATTGCCGCGCAAACTAGGGAGTGCTCCCGGTTGAGTCGAGAGCGCCCCTGCAGCCGGCAAGACGAAAGGTGGCCGCATGATACCATCCGGCCACACATGATGCTGTTTGCCGGAAGTTGTTGCCTGAACCGGCGCCGGATGAACCGGCGCCTTCGTTTAAAGAATGAATCGCGACAAATCTGTGTTTCGCGAGAGGTCGCCGACATGCTTTTCGACATAGGCGGCGTCGATAGTGACGCTCGTTCCGTTGCGGTCGGGCGCATCGTAGGAGATTTCGTCCAGCACCCGCTCCATCACCGTCTGCAGGCGCCTGGCGCCTATGTTCTCGACGCTGGCGTTGAGATCGACGGCGATGCCGGCGAGCGAATCGATGGCGTCGTCGGTGAAGGTCAACTCGACGCCCTCGGTCTTCATCAACGCGATATACTGCTTGATCAGGCTGGCCTCGGTCTCGGTCAGGATGCGCACGAAATCGTCCTTCTCCAGCGCCCGCAGTTCGACGCGGATCGGCAGGCGGCCCTGTAATTCCGGCAACAGGTCGGACGGCTTCGAGACGTGGAAGGCGCCGGAGGCGATGAACAGGATGTGATCCGTCTTCAACGGTCCGTATTTGGTCGCCACCGTGGTGCCTTCGACCAGCGGCAGCAGGTCGCGCTGCACGCCTTCGCGCGAGGGCCCGCCGGAAATGTCCGATCTCGCCGCGATCTTGTCGATCTCGTCGAGGAAGACGATGCCGTCGTTTTCCGCGGCATCGAGCGCCCGGCGCACCACCTCGTCCTGATCGAGCAGCTTGTCGGACTCGTCATTGACCAGCAGGTCGTAGGACTCCTTCACCGTCGTCTTGCGCATCTTGGTTTTCTTGCCGCCCATCGCCTTCGACAGCATGTCGTTGATGTTCAGCACGCCGATATTGGCGCCCGGCATGCCGGGGATTTCAAATCCGGGCATGCCGCCGCTGCCGGTGTCGGCAACCTCGACCTCGATTTCCTTGTCGTCGAGCTCGCCGTCGCGCAGCTTCTTGCGGAAACTGTCGCGGGTGGCCGGGCTCGCCGTCTTGCCGACCAGTGCTTCCAGCACACGTTCCTCGGCGTTGACGTGGGCGCGCGCCTTGACGTCCTCACGCATCTTCTCGCGCACCAGGCCGATGGCGATCTCGACCAGGTCGCGGATGATCTGCTCGACATCGCGGCCGACATAGCCGACTTCGGTGAACTTGGTCGCCTCGACCTTGACGAAGGGCGCACCGGCCAGCCGCGCCAGGCGGCGCGAGATTTCCGTCTTGCCGACGCCGGTCGGCCCGATCATCAGGATGTTCTTGGGCATCACCTCTTCGCGCATCTGGCCTTCCAGCTGCTGGCGGCGCCAGCGGTTGCGCAAGGCAATGGCCACGGCGCGCTTGGCGTCCTTCTGGCCGATGATGAAGCGGTCGAGTTCCGAAACGATTTCGCGGGGAGAAAATGTGCTCATATCACTAAATTCCACTTTGCCACTGCTTGATGGCCTCGAACGGATGCAGCAGCATGATCACGTTGAGTGTCAGATTGTCCCGGATGAGGTAGCCGGTGCCGAGTTCGAAGATGATGGCGAGGCTGACGATCACCCATATAGGTAGCCTTCGCGCCATCACAAATCCCAGCACCATGGCCAGTGTGTCCGACACCGAATTGATGATGCTGTCGCCATAGTAATCGAGCGAAATGGTGCCGGCGCGGTAGCGGTCGATGATGAACGGGCTGTTTTCCAGCAGCTCCCAGCCGCCCTCGATGAAGACGGCGAACGCCAGCCTCAGGCCGATCGGCGAACGCGGGAACAGGAACCGCGCCAGCGCATAGAACAGGAAGCCGTGGATGATGTGCGAGAAGGTGTACCAGTCCGAAATGTGCTGGGAATTCTCCGAACTGTTCACCACGCCATGCCAGAGCTTGACGTAGCCGCAGGTGCAGATCGGCGTCCGCCCCATGCCGTAGAGCGCCCCGGCCTGGAAGATGACCAGGGCAAGCACCAGCAGAAGCCCCATCCGCCAGCTGTCTTCGTAGGCCGAATAGCTGTTTTCCGTGGCCGGTGTCGTCATCGGTTCATTCCCCCTCGTTTCGCGTCGCCGTCTCGATCATCACAAAGCCCTGTCACGCCTTCAGCGGCGGCAGCCGGCGGATCACGGCCGCCGGCAAGGTGGGGTTGACCACAATCCGCCGGATACGCTGCCAGCCGGCCCCGAACAGAATAATCAGCGCGCCAACAACGACCAGGATCAAGGCAAAAGGCGGGATGCCCGTCGAATCGGAGGCGGAATTCACCAGATAATAGATGCCCAGCGAGCCGAAGTAAGCCAATGTAGGAACCAGAAGCGAACGGCGGTCTATGGCCAGCGCGACAGAGGAAGCCAAGGATCAGAATCGTCAGCATGATGGTTGCATTGGCATCCGGCGCGATATGTCCGAATACGACGTTTTGGCCGGTTGCCATGATAAAGAGCGGATGCACCAGCATCGGCGCCGAGACGACATGGAGCCAGAAAGCGCAATCGGACCAGATCTTGCGTCGATCCCTGTCGTAAATGTCAAAAGCGACACCCGTTGCGAACACGATCAGGCCGCAGATCAGCGGCATGTAAAGGGCCGCGCGAAGCAATTCGGGAACGTCCTCGAGGCGCGGCGGCGCAATCGCGCCGGTTGTCACACTGTCATACAGGATTATCGCCGTTTGCAGGAAGGCAAGCAGTGTGAAGGCGATGGCGATGGTCCCGGCAATGATGGGGACGCGAAAGCGCCAGAAATAGATCGCCGCCGCGATTATTCCTCCGCCCAGGAACAGATATCCGGCCCGGGACGCCGTCTGGCGCAACGCCAATAGCTGCCAGATGGTTTCCGGCTTGCGTATGCCGAAGCTGGCCTCCACTTGCAGCGCCAGAGCGGCCAGAATGGCGGCCATGAAAATCAGGGCAAGCACGGACGACGATAGCTTCATCCGGTGCTGACGCGTGACGATTTCGGCGAGCCCCCAGGCGAAAACCGCAAGGATGCCGGCGATCCAGAATGTCTGGCCTGGAAGCAAGGTGGTGAGGACAAAGAAGAAGCCGGCGCTGAGCAGAACGGTTCCCACGGTGACGAACAGATCGTTGCCGCCGCCGACCAGCCGCAGGTTTTCCTCGTCACTCTCATCATCGGCGCGCCTGGCCTCGGGGGCGAGAGCGACCGCGCGTTCCATGGCCTCCAACTGATCGCGCAAGGTCTGCGAGATCAAACCTTTCGCGACTGCCTTGTCGAGGGTTTCGGCGCTGATCAATTGGGCTCCTGCGTCGCGTCGCGCGCCATCATCAGGGCTGGCCCGTACTCCGATGTTCTGGTGTCAAAGGCAACAAAGCCGGCCTTTTCGTAGGCGCGGATCGCCCTGACATTGGCGGGATCCGGGTCGATGATGACGCGCGGAACACCTTCCTCGAAAAGCTGTTCGACAAATTGGCGCACGATCGCCGAGCCATGGCCACGCCCGACCAGCTCCGGCACGCCGATCGACACGTCGATGCCGAGCGTGCCGAACGGCTGGTCGGCGTAGGGGTGGTCGTCTTCCAGATGCGGATCGTAGCTATGCAGATAGGCGATCGGCTTGCCGTCGAGCTCGACGATCAGCGGCTCGACGGAAATCGAGTCGATATGATCGCTAATCCCGGCGATTTCCGTCTCCGGATCGTCCCACCACTCTGCAACATGCGGCTGGGCAAGCCAGCCGGCGATCATCGGCAGGTCTTTCTCCGTCACCGGCCGAAAATCATAGGTCACCACCTCTTCAGGCGGCATCGAGCGTTTCGACGACGAAATTGTTGTTGGTGTAGACGCAGATGTCGGATGCGATCTGCATCGCCTTGCGCGCGATCTCCTCGGCATCCTTGTCGCTGTCCATCAGCGCGCGGGCCGCGGCCAGCGCGTAATTGCCGCCCGAACCGATGGCCATGACGCCGAATTCGGGCTCGAGCACGTCGCCGGTGCCGGTCAGCGCCAGCGAGACTGACTTGTCTGCCACCAGCATCATCGCTTCCAGCCGGCGCAGATAGCGGTCGGTGCGCCAGTCCTTGGCGAGCTCGACGCAGGCGCGCGTCAGCTGGTCGGGATATTGTTCGAGCTTGGCCTCGAGCCGCTCCAAAAGCGTGAAGGCGTCGGCGGTGGCGCCGGCGAAACCGGCAATCACATTGCCGCCCTTGCCGATGCGGCGCACCTTCTTGGCGTTGCCCTTCATGATGGTCTGGCCAAGGCTGACCTGGCCGTCGCCGGCGATCACCACCTTGTTGCCCTTGCGCACCGTCACGATGGTCGTGGCGTGCATGGTCAGTTCATTGGACATTTCTTGGGCTCCGAGCAGCGCCATCCCGATAAGGCGATTGGCGCGGTACGAGTAACTTTGATCGGCCATATGTATGCATGGGGCCGGTGATTGCAAATCGCTCTCTGGCAAGGCCGATACCGCTGCCAGAGGCAACTGGCAATCGCCGGATCATGCTGCTAGAAGGCTTTCGTTTTCAAGCCTGCGAGCGCTTGAAGCCTCTGAGCCGGTCACGATGTGAACCTCTGGACAAGGATAGAGTGATGCCGCCCCGTTCCGCCGAAGCGAGCCGCAAGACCAAGGAAACCGACATCTCCGTGTCGATCCATGTCGACGGTTCCGGCAAGTCGGATATCGCTACGGGCGTCGGCTTCTTCGACCATATGCTGGACCAGCTGTCGCGCCATTCCCTGATCGACATGACGGTCAGGGCCAAGGGCGACCTGCATATCGACGATCACCACACGGTCGAGGACACCGGCATCGCGCTCGGCCAGGCCTTGACCAAGGCGCTCGGCGAGCGGCGCGGCATCATACGCTATGCCTCGATCGACCTTGCCATGGACGAGACGCTGACGCGCGCCGCGATCGATGTGTCCGGCCGTCCCTTCCTGGTCTGGAACGTTTCCTTCTCGTCGCCGAAGATCGGCACCTTCGACACCGAACTGGTGCGCGAGTTCTTCCAGGCGCTGGCGCAAAATGCCGGCATTACGCTGCATGTCACCAACCACTATGGCGCCAACAACCATCACATCGCCGAGACCTGCTTCAAGGCGGTGGCGCGCGCGCTGCGCGCTGCTCTCGAACGCGATCCGCGCCAGCCGGATGCGGTTCCCTCCACCAAGGGATCGTTGAAGGGATAAGGCCATGGCCACCTACGTCGTGATGGAACCGCCAGGCCGCAGCGAAAAGGCTGATGCGACGGCCTTTGTCCGCGATGGCTTCACCTGGCTGGGCCTCCTGGTGCCGCCGCTATGGTTCGCCTGGCATCGGCTGTGGATCGAAGCAGCACTTACCTTCGTCGTCATGGGCCTGCTTTCGATGCTGGGCCAGAAGCTCGGCCTTGGTGTGGCCGGGTCGCTGCTGTCGTTGTTGGTTTCGCTCTATGTCGGCCTGGAAGGGCAAGGCCTGCGCATCGCGGCACTTCGCCGGCGTGGTTGGCACGAGTGGGGCACGGTCGAAGCCGGTTGGCTCGACGATGCCGACACACGCTATGCGCTGGAGGCGGAAGCGCTTGCCGATGAGGTTGTGCCGGCGCCGCGCATGGTCCCCGATGCTGCCCTCGCGCGGCCAGCGCTGCCGGGCATTGCGCTGGGGCTGACCCACATACCGGGAAGAAACTGACATGATTCCGGGAAGAAGCTGAGATGCGGGTTGCGATCATCGACTACGGCTCGGGCAATCTGCGCTCGGCCACCAAGGCTTTCGAGCGCGCCGCGCGCGAAGCCGGCATCGCGGCGCAGATCGACCTGACGGCCGATGCCGAGCGGGTGCGCACGGCCGATCGCATCGTCCTGCCCGGCGTCGGCGCCTATGCCGATTGCGCGGCCGGCCTGCAGGCCGTCGAAGGCATGTGGGAAGCCGTCGAAGATATCGCGATCGTCAAGGGCCGGCCTTTCCTCGGCATCTGCGTCGGCATGCAACTGATGTCGCGGCGCGGCCTTGAAAAGACAATTACCGAGGGCTTCGGCTGGATATCGGGCGACGTCAAGGAGATCATGCCTTCCGATCCGGCGCTGAAGATCCCGCAGATCGGCTGGAACACGATCGAACTCAAACGCCAGCATCCACTGTTTGCCGGCATTCCCACCGGGACCAACGGGCTGCACGCCTATTTCGTGCACTCCTACCACCTCGATGCGCGCAAGCCGGACGAAGTGCTGGCGGTCGCCGATTATGGCGGCCCGGTGACGGCGGCCGTCGCCCGCGACAATCTCGTCGGCACGCAATTCCACCCGGAAAAGAGCCAGGCGCTGGGCCTCGCCCTGATCACCAATTTCCTGCGCTGGAGGCCCTAGAGCATGATCCCGAAAAGTGGACCCCGGTTTTCTCGGACAAACGGTCCCGTTTGTCCCGAGATCATGCTCAAGCAAAGGGGAAACCGATGAGCAAGAAGGGCTACTGGATGGCGATGGTCGAGGTGACCGATCCGGAAAACTATCCGCTATACATTGCCGCCAACAAAGCGGCTTTCGACAAATATGGCGCAAAATTCCTGACCCGCGGCGGTCAGTCGTCGAGCCCGGAAGGGTCGTCGGGCAATCGCCATGTCATCATCGAGTTCGAGAGCTACGCGGTCGCACTCGCCTGCTTCCATTCGCCCGAATACCAGGCGGCGCTGAAGTTCCGACGTCTCTATTCGACATCGCATTTCGCCATTGTGGAAGGCGCCTGAACGGATGATCCTTTTCCCCGCCATCGATCTCAAGGACGGCCAGTGCGTGCGCCTGAAGCACGGCGACATGGCCACCGCGACCATCTACAACGATGATCCTGCAGCGCAGGCGCGGGCCTTCGAGCAACAGGGCTTCGAATGGCTGCATGTCGTCGACCTCAACGGCGCCTTCCAGGGCCAGAGCGTCAACAGCGCGGCGGTCGGCGCCATCCTCAAGGCGACGAAGAACCCTGTGCAGCTCGGCGGCGGCATCCGCACGCTGGCGCAGATCGAGGACTGGCTCGATCGCGGGCTGGCCCGTGTCATCCTCGGCACGGTGGCGGTGCGTGACCCGGACCTGGTCAGACAGGCCTGCAAGGCGTTTCCGGGCAAGGTCGCCGTCGGCATCGACGCCAAGGGCGGCAAGGTCGCCGTCGAGGGCTGGGCCGAGGCGTCGAGCCTCGGCGTCGTCGAACTGGCGAGGAAATTCGAGGGCGCCGGAGTCGCCGCCATCATCTACACCGATATCGACCGCGACGGCGTTTTGACCGGCATCAACTGGGACGCCACCATCGATCTCGCCGATGCCGTATCGATCCCGGTCATCGCGTCGGGCGGCCTCGCCTCGATCGCCGACATCGTGCGCATGACCATGCCCGATGCGCAAAAGCTCGAAGGGGCGATCTCCGGGCGCGCGCTCTATGACGGCCGCATCGATCCGGCCGAGGCCCTGGCGATCCTGCAGGGCAGGGCGGAGACGCGGACGTGAAAATCTCCATCATCCTGGCCTCCTACGACAGCGGTCATTACCATGGCGGCATGGGCCAGGGCCCGGACGCACTGATATCAGGCGGGCTCGTCGACGCGCTGACCATGGCCGGCCATGACGTTACGGTGGAAGACATCGGCAGGGTCGGAGACATCCAGGAGCGCGAGATCGCCACCGGCTTTGCTGTCTGCAACGCGGTTGCGACCGAGGTTCGCCTTGCCCGTGACGCCGGCCGGTTTCCCATCGTCCTTGCGGGAAACTGCCTGACATCAGCCGGTGCGGTCGCCGGCGAGGACGCCGATGCGATCATCTGGGCCGACCAGCATGGCGACCTCAACACGCCCGAGACATCGGCATACGGGTTTCTCGACGGCATGGCGCTGGCGACGGTGCTTGGCCTGTGCTGGAGGCCGATGGCGTCGGCCATTCCCGGCTTCAAGCCGATCGATCCGTCGCGTTGCGTGCTCGTCAACGCCCGCGATCTCGATCCGGACGAGAAGCGGCTGCTGGAGACGCTGCCGATCGTGCGGACGGAATGCTCCGGGGTGGCCCAGGCGACCGAAAGACTGAAGATCGCCGGCGCCAAACGCGTGCACATGCACCTCGATATGGACGTGCATGATCCCCGCGAGTTGCAGGCCAACCGCTATATCACTTCGGGCGGCCCGAGCCCGGAGCAGTTGCGCGACGCCACTTGCGCCATGGCGCTTGCGGTGCCGGTCGTCGGCATCACCGTCTCCGCCTACGATCCGGCTTTCGACGCGCAGGCCGATGTTCCGCCGCTGGTCGGCCAGTTGCTGAACGATCTCATCGCCACGATAGAGGGCCGCTGATGCTGAAAGCCCGTGTCATCCCCTGTCTCGACGTCAAGAACGGCCGTGTCGTCAAGGGCGTCAACTTCGTCGATCTCGTCGACGCCGGCGATCCGGTCGAGGCGGCCAAGGCCTATGACGCGGCCGGCGCCGACGAGCTTTGCTTCCTCGACATCACTGCTTCGTCGGACAATCGCGAAACCATCTTCGACGTCATCGCACGCACCGCCGAACAATGTTTCATGCCGCTGACGGTCGGAGGCGGCGTGCGCCAGGTCGCCGACATCAGGAAGCTGCTCTTGGCCGGCGCCGACAAGGTGTCGATCAACACGGCGGCGGTGAAGAACCCGGATTTCGTTGCCGAGGCCGCCGACAAGTTCGGCAACCAGTGCATCGTCGTCGCCATCGACGCCAAGAAAGTGTCCGCCACCGGTGAGGCCGACCGCTGGGAAATCTTCACCCATGGCGGGCGCGAAAAGACCGGCATCGACGCGGTCGAGTTCGCGCGGAAAATGGTCGATCGCGGCGCCGGCGAGATCCTGCTGACCTCGATGGATCGCGACGGCACCAAGGCCGGCTACGACATCGCGCTGACCCGCGCGATATCAGACGCCGTGCGCGCGCCGGTCATCGCTTCCGGCGGCGTCGGCACGCTCGACCACATGGTCGAAGGCATTCGCGACGGCCATGCCGGTGCGGTGCTGGCCGCGTCCATCTTCCATTTCGGTACCTACACGATAGCGCAGGCCAAGGCGCATATGGCCGCCGCAGGGCTGCCGATGCGGCTGGACTCTGTGAATAATCGGCCCTAAAGCATGATCCCGAAAAGTGGGAACCGGTTTTCGGAAAAGATCATGCCTAAACAAGCAGATAGATGGCGCCATGGCTGAGTTTTCGCTGTCAGGTCTTGAAGAAACCATCAGGGAACGCGCCCATTCCGGCGACCCGGACTCGTGGACGGCAAAACTGTTCGCGCGCGGCATCGACAAGGCGGCGCAGAAACTCGGCGAGGAAGCAGTCGAGACGGTGATTGCCGCCGTCAAGGGCGACAAACAGGCCCTCGTTTCGGAAAGTGCCGATCTTATATATCATTGGCTCGTCGTTCTCGGCCTCTCGGGGGTTTTGCTGAGCGACGTGCTCAAGGAGCTCGAAGGCCGCACCCGGCGTTCGGGCATCGCCGAGAAGGCGTCACGGCCCAAGGGCTGACCGCGAGGAAGGGCAGGTATCTCGATGGATCAGCTCGCGCCGACCGAGAAGTATTCCCCGTTTCGCTTCTTCTCCGCCGAGCAATGGTCGCAATTCCGCGCCGACACGCCGCTGACGCTGAGCGCGGACGAATTCCGCCGCCTGCGGTCGCTCAACGATCCGGTCGATCTCGAAGAGGTCACGCGCATCTATCTGTCGCTGTCGCGGCTGTTGTCGGCTCATGTCGAAGCGAGCCAGCTGCTGTTTCGGCAACGCCAGGCCTTCTTCAACGCGGTCGACGTGGTCAAGACGCCCTTCATCATCGGCATCGCCGGTTCCGTCGCGGTCGGCAAATCGACCACCGCACGCGTGCTGAAGGAGCTTTTGGCGCGCTGGCCGTCGAGCCCCAAGGTCGATCTCATCACCACCGACGGCTTCCTGCTGCCCAACGAGGTCCTGCGCCGCGAGAACCTGATGGAGCGCAAGGGTTTTCCAGACAGTTACGATGTCGGCGCGCTGCTGCGCTTCCTGTCGGGCATCAAGTCGGCGCTGCCCGATGTCCGCGCGCCGGTCTATTCGCACCTCACCTATGACGTCATTCCCGGCGAGTTCGTCACCATCGACCGGCCCGACATATTGATCTTCGAAGGCATCAATGTCCTGCAGCCCGGCAAGCTGCCGCAGGACGGCAAGATCGTGCCTTTCCTGTCGGACTTCTTCGATTTCGCCATCTACATCGATGCCGACGAGAAGCTGATCCACAACTGGTACATTTCCCGCTTCATGCGGCTGCGTGAGACCGCCTTCCGCAATCCGGACTCCTTCTTTCACCGCTACTCGCAGCTGTCGGAGGGTTCGGCGCGCGCCATCGCCGAAGGGCTGTGGACCAACATCAATTTGAAGAATCTGCGCGAGAACATCCTGCCGACGCGGGCCCGCGCCGACTTGATCCTGCGCAAGGGGGCCGACCACCTGATCGAGGAAGTGGCGCTCAGGAAGCTGTGACGGCCGGCTTCGTCACCCGTCGCAATGTCAAATTGATCCGCCCACCGTTTTTCAGCAGTGCCGAGGTCGAGGGATAGATCCGATCGACGCCGTGAAAGCACAGCCGCCCCTCACCGCCGAGCACCACGACGTCACCGCTTTGCAGCCTGAACGACTTGGTGGCGCCATCACGCGTGGTCTGGCCAACCCGGAACAGGCAGTCGTCGCCGAGCGAGACGGAGACGACCGGCGCCGAAAAGTCGGCCTCGTCGCGGTCCTGATGCAGGCCCATCTTCGCATCCGCCGTGTAGAAATTGATCAGGCACGCTTCCGGCGGATGCGGATAGCCCGAGACCTCGCGCCACAGGTCGAGCAGCGCATCCGGAATTGGCGGCCAAGGCGCCCCGGTTAGCGGATGCGCCGGCTGGTAACGATAGCCGTGCTCCTTGTCGGTGACCCAGCCCAGCGGCCCGCAATTGGTCATGCGCACGCTCATCTCCTTGCCGGTGCGCGGCATGGCCGGCACGAACAGCGGCGCCTGCTGCACGATCCGTCTCACCTCGTCGACCAGTTCTTCCTGCACGGTGCGTGACAGGTAGGCCGGCATGTGGCGGACGCCTTTGGGCAGAACGAGCACGGATTCGATCACCTTTTGGATGGTTCGGAACCGTAAAATGTCACGATCAAATGAAAACGGCGACCCGAAAGCCGCCGCTCTTGTCGAATTGGCAGTCGCCGATCAGGCGAGGTCGGGGATGCGCAGCACCTGGCCCGGATAGATCTTGTCGGGATGGGTCAGCATCGGCTTGTTGGCCTCGAATATGACCGTGTTCTTGACGCCTTGGCCCTTGCCGTAGCTTTTCTCGGCGATCTTCCAGAGATTGTCGCCCTTCTTCACGGTGTAAAAGGTGGGCTCCTTGGCCGGGGCGGCGGCCGTGCCAGGTGCTGGCGCGACCTGTAATTCGTCCGCCTGCACCTTGGAGACGCCGAGCGTGTTGCCGACGGCGATGACCGCCTTCTCGAAGATCGACTGGTCCTTGACCACACCCTTCAGCACCGCCGTATCGCCGTTGACGACGACCTCGACGCCATCGGTGCCGAGCTTGTGCGAATCGAGCTCCTTCTTGAGTGTGTCGGCCGTGGGTGCGGCTTCGTCGTCACCGCCGATGCCCAGTTTCTTGCCGACACTCTTGACGAAATCGAACATGCCCATCGTTGGTCTCCATTGCTGTGGTGGGTGATCGCAGCTTGCCATCTGCAACCCAGAATTGGAAGCCACCCGCGCGTTGCAGCTTCGCGGTGCTTAATCGTTCTCCACCCGGCCGCGCAGCTTCTTGATCGTGCCGCGCCCGGCCTTGCTCTTCAGCCGCCGTTCCACGGCACCTTTCGACGGCCGCGTCTTCTTGCGCGGCGGCGGTGGCGGCTCGGCGGCCTTGGCGACCAGTGCCGTCAGCCGTGCCCGCGCATCCGCCCGGTTCTGTTCCTGGGTGCGGAAGCGGCCCGCTTCGATGACAACGACGCCGTCCTTGGTGGCACGCTGGCCGGCAAGCTTGATCGTCCGCTCGCGCACGCGCTCCGACAGACCCGCTGCGTTGGCGGCGTCGAAGCGCAGTTGCACCGCCGTCGCCACCTTGTTGACGTTCTGGCCGCCGGGACCGGACGAGCGGATGAAATCCTCGTGCAGGTCGCCCGGATGGATCACCGCATCGCCTGATATGAAGATATTGTCGTCGCTCGCCATGCCGCAGTCATGGCGCGGCGGATCGAAAAAGAAAAGGCCCGATCGAACCGGGCCTTTCAACGAAAGCTGAACCTTGTGGCGCGATTACTCCGCGGCTTCCTGCATGCGCGGCGCCGCACCCAGCACCACGGCATCGACATGGCTTTCGAATTTCTCGAAATTAATGGCGAACATGCCGACCAGCCTTGCCGCCTGCCGGTCATAGCCGGCCTTGTCGGCCCAGGTGGAGCGCGGGTCGAGAATGGCGCTGTCGACGCCTCGAACCGCCACCGGCACCTCGAAACCGAAATGAGGGTCGGTGCGGAACTCGGCCGTCTTGAGCGAGCCGTCGAGTGCGGCGGCAAGCAAGGCCCGCGTCGCCTTGATCGGCATGCGCTTGCCGGTGCCGTAGGCGCCGCCGGTCCAGCCGGTGTTGACCAGCCAGCAATCGGCGCCGTGGCGGGCAATCAGCTCGCGCAGCAGATTGCCGTATTCCGATGGATGGCGCGGCATGAACGGTGCGCCGAAACAGGTCGAAAACGTCGCTTCCGGCTCGGTCACGCCCTTTTCGGTTCCGGCCACCTTGGCGGTGTAGCCGGAGAGGAAATGATACATCGCCTGCGCCGGGGTCAGCCGCGCGATCGGCGGCATCACGCCGAACGCGTCGGCGGTCAGCATGATGATGTTCTTCGGATGGTTGGCGCGGCCGGTCTTGCTGGCGTTGGGGATGAAATCCAGCGGGTAGGCGCAGCGTGTGTTTTCGGTCAGCCTTCCGTCGTTGAAATCCGGCACGCCATCAGCGTCGAGCACGACATTTTCCAGCACCGTGCCGAAGCGCTGCGTGGTGGCGAAGATTTCCGGCTCGGCTTCCGCCGACAGCTTGATCGTCTTGGCGTAGCAGCCGCCTTCGAAATTGAAGATGCCGTGGGGTCCCCAGCCATGCTCGTCGTCGCCGATCAGCGTGCGCGAGGGATCGGCCGAGAGTGTCGTCTTGCCGGTGCCCGACAGGCCGAAGAAGATGGCGGCGTCGCCGGCCATACCCTCGTTGGCCGAGCAATGCATCGGCATCACGCCTTTCGCCGGCAGCAGATAGTTGAGCATGGTGAACACCGACTTCTTCATCTCGCCGGCATAGGAGGTGCCGCCGATCAGCACGATCTTGCGCGTGAGATCCACGGCGATCACCGTTTCGGTGCGGCTGCCGTGGCGGGTGGGATCGGCGCGGAAGGACGGCAGGTCGATGATCGTCATATCAGGCACGAAATGATCGAGCTCGGCGGCATCGGGACGAATGAGCAGATTGCGGATGAACAGCGAGTGCCAGGCAAATTCGGTGACCACCCTGGTCGGCAGCTTCAGCTCCGCATCGGCGCCGCCGATCAGGTCCTGGACGTATAGATCCTTGTCCGCGGCATGCGCCTGGAAATCGGCGAGCAGCGTGTCGAACTGGGCTTGTGAAATTGCCTTGTTGTTGTCCCACCAGACGTGCGGTTCGGTGTCACTGTTGCGGACGACAAACTTGTCCTTGGGCGAGCGGCCGGTGTGCTGGCCTGTTTCGGCGACCAGCGCGCCATGTGCCGTCAAGCGGGCTTCGCCGCGCCGGATCGAGTCCTCATAAAGGGCAGCCGCACCGAAATTATAGCGCACCACGCCGGTGGTTTTCAGGCCGATATGATCGATCGCGCAGGCGGAATTGCGTTTGCCGACTTCCGACATCGAGTGTCCCTCTTGGATTTGCCGCATCTTTGCCGGCACCTTCCCGGCACGCCCACTACGCGGGCTGAGATGGTCAGAACCAGAAAAGCCAAATGATATCAAATCATTAATCGATTTAAATATTTTGAAAGTTGTTTAAATCGTTTATATGTGCAAAAAGTTTCGCGGTTGCCCAAAGGATTGGCGATGTACGTTCGTCCAATCGATGTCGAGGTAGGATTGTGGCCGCCGGCATGCCGCGCGTGACAGCGGACAAGGCCTATGCCACATTTTGTACCTAATTTGTCCTGCAAAAGCCCCTTCTCTACGACAGAAGGGACAGCTCATGAGGGAGCCGCTTGAAATGGCAACAATCGCGCTTGTCGATGACGACCGCAACATTCTGACATCGGTGTCGATCGCCCTGGAATCCGAGGGGTATCGCGTCGAGACCTACACGGATGGTGCGTCGGCGCTGGAAGGCCTGGCGGCACGCCCGCCGAACCTTGCCATCCTCGACATCAAGATGCCGCGCATGGACGGCATGGAACTGCTGCGCCGGATGCGCCAGAAGTCCGACCTGCCGGTGATCTTCCTGACCTCCAAGGACGACGAGATCGACGAATTGTTCGGCCTCAAGATGGGCGCCGACGATTTCATCCGCAAACCCTTCTCACAGCGCCTGCTGGTCGAGCGCGTGCGCGCCGTGCTGCGCCGCGCCAGTGCCCGCGAGGCCGCCGCCAAGACACCCAGCCAGCAGGCCCGCTCTCTCGAGCGCGGCCAGCTCGTCATGGACCAGGAGCGCCACACCTGCACCTGGAAGGGCGAGCCGGTGACGCTCACCGTCACCGAGTTCCTGATCCTGCATTCGCTGGCGCAGCGTCCCGGTGTCGTAAAAAGCCGTGATGCGCTGATGGATTCGGCTTATGATGAACAGGTCTATGTCGACGACCGCACCATCGACAGCCACATCAAGCGGCTGCGCAAGAAGTTCAAGGCCGTCGACGACGACTTCGAGATGATCGAAACCCTTTACGGAGTCGGATACCGGTTCCGCGAAGCATAAGTAGCAGGGCCTGCTATTCGATGGCAGTGGAAGCACAGCGAACAAGACCGGCGGGCGCCTCCAGGCGGCCGTCGCGGATCATGCCGTCCTTCGTCTCGAAGATCACGGTGCCGATGCGCCGCTTCCTTGGCCATCACATCTTTTCCAGCCTGACGCGGCGTATCCTGTTCCTCAACCTTGCCGGCCTCGCCGTGCTGGTGACCGGCATCCTCTATCTCAACACCTTCCGCGACGGGCTGATCGACGCCCGCGTCGAAAGCCTGATGACCCAGGGCGAGATCATCGCCGGCGCCATTGCCGCTTCGGCGACGGTCGAGACGGATTCGATCAGCATCGACCCGGAAAAGCTGCTTGAACTGCAGGCCGGCGAAAGCCTGGGGCCGGGCTCCGACCAGCTCGACAATCTCGATTTCCCCATCAACCCGGAGCGTGTCGCCCCGGTGCTGCGAAGGCTGATCTCGCCGACCAGGACCCGCGCCCGCATCTATGACCGCGACGCCAATCTGCTGCTCGATTCGCGCCACCTCTATTCGCGTGGCCAGATCCTGCGCTACGACCTGCCGCCGGTCGAGGAAGAAGAGCCCGATCTGGTCGAGCGCATCCAGAAATTCGTCTTCGACTTCTTCCGCAACACCGAGCTGCCGGTCTATCACGAGCAGCCGGGCGGCAATGGCGCCGCTTTCCCGGAAGTGGTCAAGGCGCTCACCGGCAGCCCTTCGACCATCGTGCGCGTCAGCGAGCAGGGCGAGCAGATCGTTTCGGTGGCGGTGCCGATCCAGCGCTTTCGTGCCGTCCTGGGCGTGCTGATGCTGTCGACCGAAGGCGGCGACATCGACAAGATCGTCGCCGCCGAGCGCAAGGCGATCCTGCGCGTCTTCGGCATCGCGGCCCTTGTCACCGCCATCCTGTCGATGCTGCTCGCCTCGACCATCGCCAATCCGCTGCGCCGGCTGTCGGCGGCGGCGGTGCGAGTGCGGCGCGGCGTCAAGAGCCGTGAGGAGATCCCCGACTTTTCCGACCGCCAGGACGAGATCGGCAATCTGTCGATCGCCATACGCGACATGACCAACGCGCTCTACGCCCGGATCGAGGCGATCGAAAGCTTCGCGGCCGATGTCTCGCACGAGCTGAAAAACCCGCTGACGTCGCTGCGCAGCGCGGTGGAGACCTTGCCGCTGGCCAAGAACGACGATTCGCGCGGCCGGCTGATGGATATCATCCAGCACGATGTCAGGCGGCTGGACCGGCTCATCACCGATATTTCCGACGCATCGCGCCTGGACGCGGAACTCGCGCGTGAAGATGCGGGAACGGTCGATTTGAAGAAATTCATCACCGATCTGGTCGCCGTTTCGCGCGAAGCGACGCGCAACAAGAAGGCGGTCGAGATCGAGTTCAAGGCCGCCAAACTGCCGCAGGGCGTCAAAGGCTATGTCGTCGTCGGCCATGATCTGCGCATCGGCCAGGTCATCACCAATTTGATCGAGAACGCCCGTTCCTTCGTTCCCGAGGATCATGGCCACATCAGCCTGTCGCTGGCGCGTGCCGGCAAGTTCAACATCGTCACCGTCGACGACAATGGCCCCGGCATCCGCGCCGACAACATCGACCGCATCTTCGAACGCTTCTACACGGACCGGCCGGCCGGCGAGGCGTTCGGCCAGAATTCGGGCCTTGGCCTGTCGATATCCAGGCAGATCGTCGAGGCCCATGGCGGCACGCTCACCGCCGAGAACATCCCCGGCACCAAACCCGGCGAGATCAAGGGCGCGCGTTTTGTGGTGACGTTGCCGGCCGAAGGCTGAGAGCATGAATTCCAACCATGCCTGGTCCAGCCGTGCAGCCTGAAAACATTCACGCGACAATGGTTTTGATCGGCGAGCGCGGCATTCTCATCACCGGAGCCTCCGGCTCGGGCAAGACGGCGCTGGCGCTGGCGCTCATAGATCATTGTCGCCAGCGCGGATCGTTCGCGCGGCTCGTCGGTGACGATCAGCTCTTTGTCGAGGCGCATGCCGGGCGGCTTCTGTGCCGCGCTCCCGCCGCCATAGAAGGCCTCGTCGAGGTGCCTGGGCTCGGCCCCCGGCCTCTGCCATTCGAGCCGGCAGGCCTCGTCGACCTGCATGTCCACCTGGTGCCGGCCGATGAAGCGCCGCGCTTCCAGGAGGATGCCGCTAGCAGCATCGTGGGTTGTCTGGTGCCACAGGTCGATGTGGTCGAACGCAATATCCCGGCGGCCTTACCGGTCGTGATGGCGCGGCTGTCGATCGCGCCTTTTCTATGATCCGCTCCGGGTTTTTTGCTGCAATGCGTCAAAATGGCATGCGCCTGCGCAATTTTGGGCTTGTCAACGGGCCGCGCGTCGACAAGATAGCGCTCCCGCCGCCTGGATTGGCTGGCGAGCATAAAATGCGCCTGTGAAGCGGCGATGACGGGAGCCACCAAAGAATGATCGGACTCGTGCTTGTAACGCACGGTCAACTGGCCACCGAGTTCCGACATGCCGTCGAACATGTCGTCGGGCCACAAGACAATTTCGAAACCGTGGCGATCGGTGCCGACGACGATATGGAGCAGCGTCGGCGCGACATTGTCGACGCGGTTGCCCGTGTCGACACCGGGGCGGGCGTCATCGTGCTGACCGACATGTTCGGCGGCACGCCCTCCAATCTTGCCATCTCGGTGATGGAGTCCGGCCGCACCGAGGTGATCGCCGGCATGAATCTGCCGATGCTGATCAAGCTCTCCTCGATCCGCAAGGGCGACAACATGGCGGCCGCCCTTGATGAGGCCCAGGCCGCCGGTCGCAAATACATCAATGTTGCCAGCCAGCTCCTGAGCAGCAAATGACCGCGCTGTCCCCGGAAAAAGATCAGATAGTCCGGGATTTTCCCATCATCAACCAGCGCGGCCTTCATGCGCGCGCTTCGGCGAAGTTCGTCCAGCTGGCCAGCGGCTTCGATGCCTCGGTGCATGTCGAGAAGGATGGCGTCAAGGTTGGCGGCACCTCGATCATGGGCCTGATGATGCTGGCGGCAAGCCCCGGCTATTCGATCCGCGTCACCGCCAGCGGGCCGGAGGCCCAGCAGGTCATCGACGCCCTGGAGCAACTGGTGGCGTCCCGCTTCGGCGAGGAATGCTGATCTGGTAGAGCGCGATATGCGTCCGAGAGACATGCAGGGATAAAGATTTCTTTATATCCCATTGTCGTCCTTGCTCCGATCTGCTAGTCAGGCCGGCAATTCGCGCCCTTGGACGCGCCGACCGGCGCGGGCGTGTCCGCAACAAATTCGCAAGCACAACATTCGCATCGGAGTACTGCCATGACGGGTAGCAAGGACTATGTGGTCGCCGACATCTCGCTTGCCGGCTGGGGCCGCAAGGAACTCGAGATCGCCGAAACCGAAATGCCGGGCCTGATGGCCTGCCGTGAGGAATTCGGCCCCAAGCAGCCGCTCAAGGGTGCGCGCATCACCGGCTCGCTGCACATGACCATCCAGACGGCGGTGCTGATCGAGACGCTGAAGGCGCTTGGCGCCGATATCCGCTGGGCCTCCTGCAACATCTTCTCGACCCAGGACCATGCGGCCGCGGCCATCGCCGAGGCCGGCATCCCGGTGTTTGCCGTCAAGGGCGAGTCGCTGGAGGAGTATTGGGACTACACCGACAAGATCTTCCAGTGGGCCGATGGCGGCCTCTCCAACATGATCCTCGATGATGGCGGCGACGCCACCATGTACATCCTGATCGGCGCCCGCGCCGAGGCCGGCGAGGACGTGCTGTCCAACCCGCAGAGCGAGGAAGAGGAATATTTCTACGCCCAGGTCAAGAAGCGCCTGAAGGCTTCGCCCGGCTTCTTCACCAAGCAGAAGGCGGCGATCCGCGGCGTCACCGAAGAGACGACCACCGGCGTCAACCGCCTCTACCAGCTGCAGAAGAAGGGCCTGCTGCCCTTCCCCGCAATCAACGTCAACGACTCGGTCACCAAGTCGAAGTTCGACAACAAGTATGGCTGCAAGGAATCGCTGGTCGACGGCATCCGCCGCGGCACCGACACGATGATGGCCGGCAAGGTCGCTGTCGTGTGCGGTTATGGCGACGTCGGCAAGGGCTCGTCGGCCTCGCTCAAGGGCGCCGGTGCCCGCGTCAAGGTCACCGAGGTCGATCCGATCTGCGCCCTGCAGGCTGCGATGGACGGTTTTGAAGTCGTCACGCTGGAAGATGCAGCCCCCACCGCCGACATCGTCATCACCACCACCGGCAACAAGGATGTCGTCACCCTCGACCATATGCGCTCGATGAAGGACATGGTCATCGTCGGCAACATCGGCCACTTCGACAATGAGATCCAGGTCGCCGCGCTGCGCAATTTGAAATGGACCAACGTCAAGCCGCAGGTCGATATGATCACCTTCGCGGACGGCAAGCGGATGATCCTTTTGTCGGAAGGACGGCTGCTCAATCTCGGCAACGCCACCGGCCACCCGAGCTTCGTCATGTCGGCATCCTTCACCAACCAGGTGCTGGCGCAGATCGAGCTCTACACCAAGCCCGGCCAGTACGAGAACCAGGTCTATGTCCTGCCCAAGCATCTCGACGAAAAGGTCGCCCGCCTGCATCTCGACAAGCTCGGCGCCCGCCTGACCGAACTGTCGGGTGAACAGGCCGCCTATATCGGCGTCACGCCGCAGGGTCCGTTCAAGCCGGAACACTACCGCTATTAACCAAAGCTAAAATTACTACCAGATATTGAGGCCGGGCGATTGACTTTTCGCCCGGCCTTATTTTTGCGCGCCATCAGCCTTCACGCCGATTCGGCGAGGGGTTATTGTCAGGTGATTCGGCGATGCTTCCAGCCCGAGAGGGTCAAGAGAGGCACGCATCAGGGCGGTCTTGCATTCAGGCGGCGGAGAGGACCAAGACATGCCGGGGCAACACCCGCACAGAGCGGGACGGGCCGTTTCCGGCGGCCATGACGATTCGGGGATTGCTGGCTCCGCCCTGGAAGGGGGGAGCCTGTCCTGGCGCGCCCGCGCGTCGACATTCCTTGCCACCTCCGCGCTCGCGGGGCCCTTGGCCGGCGCCGCCGCGCATGCCGAGACCGCTGTTGCCAGCGTCGCCGGACTGTCGGTGAGTGCCATTGATGTCATGCAGCTTGCAGTGTTCGTCGGCGTGACGGGTGCCGCACTGATATCGGCCATCGTTCTCATCCGCGAAAGAGCCCGCACCTCGGCGGAGAATGTCGAACTCAGGAGCCGCCTCGCCGACATCAACGCGGCGCTCCGCCGTTCCGAGGCGCTGCTCAATCTGCGCGACCAGCGCGTCGTCGTCTGGGCTGCGGAAAACAAGAAGCCCGAGCTCATCGGCACATTGCCCGTCGAAAGCGGCGCTCCCGAGGATAGGGCCGCTTTTCTTGCTTTCGGCCGCTGGCTGATGCCGCGTTCGGCGGCGGCACTCGAACATGCCGTCGCGGGATTGCGCGAAAAGGCCAAACCCTTCGACCTGGTCATCGAATCGCAGGCCGGTGCGCCGCTCGAAGTGCATGGCCGCAAGAGTGCCGCGCATGTGCTCGTGCGTTTCCTCTCGCTCTCGGAGACGCAGCGCAGCCAGGCCAGACTGAAGATCGAGAACCAGCGGCTGGCCGCCGACCACGACACGATGATCGGCCTGCTCGACGCGCTGAACATGCCGGCGTGGCTCCGCGGCGAGGATGGCGGGCTGAAGTGGGTCAACCGCGCCTATGCCGATGCCGTCGAAGCCGAAAATGCCGAAGCCGCGGTTCGGGAGAAGAAAGAGTTCCTCGGCGGCCAGGCGCGCGATGCGATTGCCGCCCAGCACAGGACGCATCCGGTTTTCGAGCAGTCGCTGTCCACCGTGATCGAAGGCGACCGCCGTGTGTTCGCGGTCACCGATTTCGCCGGCAGCGATGGCTCGGCCGGCCTTGCCTGCGACACCAGTGCCATCGAAGCCGTTCGCGGCGAATACGAACGGACGGTGCGAAGCCACGCCGACACGCTCGACCAGCTCAACACGGCGGTCGCCATTTTCGACACCGACGAGAAGCTGCGGTTCTTCAACCAGGCCTTCCAGAAGCTTTGGGGCCTGGAGGCAGGCTTCCTGCACAGCGCTCCAGACAATGCCTTGCTGCTCGACCGGCTGCGCAGCGAAGGCAAGATCGCCGAACAGCCTGAATGGCGCCGCTGGAAGGAAGGCCTGCTCGGCGCCTATCGCGCTGTGGAATCCCAGGAACATTGGTGGCATCTGCCGGATGGCAAGACCATCCGCGTCGTCGCCAATCCGCAGCCCAAGGGCGGCGTCACCTGGGTGTTCGAGAACCTGACCGAGAAGATGGACCTCGAGAGCCGCTACCAGACAGCGGTGCGGGTCCAGGGCGAGACGCTCGACAATCTTGCCGAAGGCGTAGCGGTGTTCGGACCCGACGGCAGGCTCCGGCTGTCGAATCCTGCCTTTGCCACGCTCTGGGGATTGAGCGGCGAAGCGGCCAAGCCCAGCGTCCATGTTTCCACCATCCGCGACCTTTGCGACCGGCAGGCGGCGGACAGCCCCTGGCCCGGCTTTGTTGCCGCCGTCACCGGCTTCGACGACGAGCGCCGCGACCGCCACGGACAGACCGAGCTCAACAACGGCAACGTGTTGAGTTACGCCATGATCCCGCTGCCCAACGGGCAGGTGATGATGACCTTCGTCGACGTCACCGACAGCGTCCATGTCGAGCGGGCGCTGAAGGACAAGAACGAGGCGCTGCAAAAATCCGACCAGCTCAAGAACGAATTCGTCCAGCATGTTTCCTATGAACTGCGCTCGCCGCTGACCAACATCATCGGCTTCACCGAACTCCTGTCACAGCCCACGACCGGTCCGCTGACGCAGAAGCAGCGGGAATATGTCGAGCATGTCAGCTCCTCCTCCGCGGTCCTGCTCACCATCGTCAACGACATACTCGACCTGGCGACGGTGGACGCCGGCATCATGCAGCTCGATATTTCCGAGGTGCAGGTCGATCGCACCATCGCCGCTGCGGCCGAACTGGTGGCCGACCGGCTGGAAGAGCATTCGATCAGGCTCGAGGTTGAAGCAGCCTCGGCGCCGAAGACGTTTCACGGCGATGAGGTCCGCGTCCGCCAGATCCTCTACAATCTGCTCAGCAACGCCGCCAATTACGCCCCGGAAGCCAGCACCATCCGGCTCACTTGCCGCCATCTGGCGGACGGGGTGGAATTCTCGGTCCATGACGACGGTCCCGGTATGCCGCCCGATGTGCTCGATTCGGTGTTCCGCCGTTTCGAGCCGCGCGCCAATGGCGGCCGCCGGCGCGGCGCCGGCCTCGGCCTGTCGATCGTCAAGAGCTTCGTCGAGCTGCATGGCGGCAGCGTTCGCATCGAAACCGGCAAGGACAAGGGCACGACCGTCATCTGCACCTTTCCAGACATGCCGGGCATCCGTGCCGCGGCCGAGTAGCGCGTTCGATGACCGGACTGGTGCTGGAGCGATTACTCGCCGACGAGACCCAGACAGCGCGGCTGGGCGAAGATCTGGCGCTGTCGCTGCGCCCAGGCGACGTGCTTGCCCTGAAGGGCGATCTGGGCGCCGGCAAGTCGACGCTGGCGCGGGCCTTGATCAGGACCTTGGCCGACGATGCCGGCCTCGACGTTCCGAGCCCGACCTTCACGCTGGTGCAGAGCTACGACACCCGCATTCCGGTGCATCATTTCGATCTCTACCGCCTGTCCTCGGCCGACGAGATCGATGAGCTTGGTTTCGACGAAGCCTTGGCGCAAGGTGCTGCTTTGGTCGAATGGCCGGAGCGGGCGGAAGCCCATCTGCCGAAAACCACGGTCCTGATCGAGCTCGTCCAGCATGGGAACGGCCGGCTGGCACGATTGTCGGGGCAGGGACCTGCCTTCGATCGGGCCGCAAGGTCGCTGGCCATGCGCGACTTTCTCGTGAGCGCCGGCTGGGCGCAAGCGCAGCGCCGCCATTTCATTGGCGATGCTTCTGCCCGCTCTTACGAGATCGTTTCGCTGCCGGGCCAAAAGCCGCAAGTGCTGATGAACTCGCCACGGCTGGTGCTCGGCCCGCCGGTCCGCGACGGCAAGCCCTATGCCGAGATCGCCCACACCGCCCAGTCGGTTTCCGCTTTCGTCGCCATCGACCGCGCCTTAAGGGCAGGCGGCGTCAGCGTTCCGGAAATCCATGCCGAGGACCAGGAGCAGGGATTCCTGCTACTCGAGCATCTTGGCTCGGAAGGGTTCCTCGGCAGCGATGGCCAGCCGCTGCCCGAGCGCTGCGCGGCGGCGGCCGAGCTGCTGGCCATGATGCATGGCAGGACCTGGCCGCAGCGCCTGGAAACAGGGCATGGCGGCTTCCACGATGTCCCGCCTTTCGACCGCGAGGCCATGATGATCGAGGCCGATCTGCTGGTCGACTGGTACGTGCCGGCAATAACGGGCAGCCCGGCAAGCGGTGCCTTGCGCGCCGGCTACCACAAGCAATGGGGCGCGCTCCTCGACCGGCTGCACGGCCGCGAATATACGCTGATGCTGCGCGACTTCCATTCGCCCAACATCATCTGGCGCGGCGACCGTTCAGGGCATGATCGGCTGGGCATCGTCGATTTCCAGGATGCGCTGATCGGCCCGTCCGCCTATGACGTCGCCTCGCTGGCCATGGACGCGCGTGTTACGATGTCGCCCGAGATCGAGAGAAAGACGCTGGATGCCTATGTCGCGGCGCGCCACGCAGCCGGTGCTTTCGACGAGGCAAGCTTCCTGGAATCCTACGCCATCATGGCGGCGCAACGAAATTCCAAGATCCTCGGCATCTTCGTCCGCCTCGAAAAGCGCGACGGCAAGCCCTATTATCTAAAACACCTGCCGCGCATTCGCGATTATCTGCGCCGGGCCTTGTCTCATCCGGCGCTGGCAAGCCTGCGCGAGTTCTACGACGCCCACGGTTTGCTGGAGGAGCGAGCGCTGTGACAGCAGGACCGGACACCGCCATCGTACTTGCCGCCGGCCTTGGCAAACGCATGCGGCCGATTACCGACACCATTCCCAAGCCGCTGGTCAGGATTGCCGGCAAGACGTTGCTCGACTGGAGCCTCGACAGCCTGGCTGCCGCCGGTGTCGCGAAGGCCGTGGTCAACGTCCACTATTTTCCCGAACAGATCCTCGCCCATGTCGCCGCGCGCCGCGCGCCAAAAATCGTCATTTCCGATGAGAGCGAACAACTGCTCGATTCCGCCGGCGGCATCGTCAAGGCGCTGCCGGAACTGGGCGAGCGACCCTTCTACATCCTCAATGCCGACACCTTCTGGATCGATGACGGTCCTCTCAATCTCCAGCGCCTCGCCCTTGCATGGGACGCGGCGAAAATGGATATTCTGCTGATGCTGGCGGATCTCCAACAGGCGACCGGACACTGCGGCAGCACCGATTTCCTGGTGGCGCCGGATGGCGGCTTGCGGCGTTCAAAGGGGGATCCGGCGGGGCTGATCTATGCCGGCGCGGCGATCGTCGATCCGCGCCTGTTCAAGGGCGCACCGGCCGGGCCGCACTCGCTCAACGCCTATTTCGATTCCGCCATCGCCGCAGGGCGCCTGTTCGGCATGCCCATGCATGGCCACTGGATCACCGTCGGCACGCCCGATGCCGTACCGCTCGCGGAAGCGGCGGTCGCCGGTGCGCTCATCGAGTCGCAATGAGCGGCTCCAGCCGCGTTTTCTCGATCCCGCCCGGAGCGCCGTTTCTGCCGACGCTTGCCGAGGCGCTGCTTGCCGGCCGTCTTGTTCCGGGGTTTCGATTCGACGGCGACCCGCTCGCTTTGGCCGATGCCACCATCTATGTGCCGACACGCCGTGCCGCGCGTGCCTTGCGGGGTGTCTTCGTCGACAGCCTGGCGGCACGCGGCGGCGGCGGCTCGGCGATCCTGCCGGTCATCCGGCCACTCGGCGAATTCGACGAGGATGAGGCTGCGTTCGAGACCGAGGCAGCGGCGGCCATCGATCTGGCGCCGCCGATTTCGGCAACCGAACGCCTGTTGCTGCTGACGCCGCTGGTGCGCGCCTGGAAACGCCGGCTGCCGGCGCATGTCGCCGCCCTTTTCGCCGAGGAGATCGTCATCCCGGCTTCCACCGCCGACGCGATCTGGCTGGCGCGCGATCTCGCCCGGCTGATGGACGAGATCGAGACGGAAGGCACCGACTGGGCCAAGCTCACCGATCTGGTGACCGGCAATCTTGCCGGATGGTGGCAGGTGACGCTCGAATTCCTCGGCATCGTCACCGAAGCCTGGCCGAAATTCCTCGCGGAAAGCGACCGCTCCAATCCGGCCGCGCATCGCAGCGCGCTGATCCGCGCCGAGGCGGCGCGGCTGCAGCGCAATCCGCCCGCCGGCCCGGTCATCGCCGCAGGCTCGACCGGCTCGATACCAGCGACGGCCGAATTGCTTGCCGCGATCGCGCGCCTGCCCGGCGGCGCCATCGTGCTGCCGGGTCTCGACCGGACGCTGGACGAAGCGTCGTTCCAGGCGATTGCCGCGCCTGGCGCGCGTCCAGCCGTACTCGGCCACCCGCAATATGGCTTGGCCAGGCTGATCGGCAAGATCGGCGTATTGCGCGGCGACGTCGAGGAGATTGGCGTGGCCGAACCGCGACGTGCGCTTCGCGCTGCCCTTGTCGGCGAAGCGCTGCGGCCGGCCGAAACCACCGAACTCTGGGCCGAGACACGTGCCGGTTTCCCGGCGTCCGACATTGCCGGCGCCTTCGCCGAGGTGACCTTGCTCGAAGCCGCCAGCGAACGTGATGAGGCCGTCGCCATCGCCGTCGCGCTCAAGCGCGCGGTCGAACAGCCCGGCCAAAGGGCGGCTCTCGTCACCGGCGACCGCGCGCTGGCGCGGCGCGTCTCGATCGAGCTCCAGCGCTTCGGCGTCGTTGCCGACGATTCCGGTGGCACACCGCTCGCCAACACTCCGGCGGCCAGCCTGCTCAGGCTGGCGCTCGAGGCACTGTTCCGGCCAGGCGATCCGGTTGGCCTGCTGTCGCTGCTCAAGCATCCGCTGCTCGGCCTCGGCCTCGAACGGGCCGATGTGCGCCACGCGGCGGAGCTGATCGAACTGGTGGCGTTGCGCGGCGGCACAGGCCGCCCCGACATCGTTTCGCTACCGGAACTGTTCGAAGCCCGCCTCACCGGCTTGGGCGGCGGCAGCCGGCAGCCCTTCTGGTTTTCCCGGCTGACCGTGCGCTCTATCGAAACTGCGCGGAATTTGCTCGAACGTCTCAAGCAGGCGCTGGCGCCGCTCGCAGCCTTCCGAGGCCGGGATGACGCCGACCTTGCCGCGCTTGTCAGGGCCAGTGTCGTGACACTCGAAAATCTCGGCCGCATCGCCGACGGCGGCCTTGGCGAACTCTATGCCGGTGACGCCGGCGAGAAGCTTGCCGAACTGCTGCGCGGGCTGGTCGCGGCTTCGGCTTCGCTGTCCTTCGCGGCGACCGAGTGGCCCGACATCATGGCGGCGCTGATCGCGCCTGAAACGGTCAAGCCGGCACAAGGCACCGACCGGAACATCGCCATCTGGGGCGCGCTGGAAGCCCGGTTGCAGACGGTCGACACGCTGGTCATCGGCGGGCTCAACGAGGGCGTATGGCCGCGCAAGCCAGAGAGCGACCGCTTCATGTCGCGGCTGATGAAGACCGGCATCGACCTCGAACCGCCCGAGCGGCGTATCGGCCTTGCCGCGCATGATTTCCAGATGGCCATGGGCGCCGGGAAGGTGGTGCTGTCCCGCTCGGCACGTGCCGGCGATGCACCCGCCGTGCCGTCGCGCTGGCTTCAGCGGCTGCTGACCTTCATCGGCAGCGACCAGGCAGCGGAGCTGCGCCGGCGTGGCGACGAGCTGCTCGCCTGGGCGCGCGCGCTGGATGCCGGCCCAAGGCAGGATTTCGCGCCACGGCCGCAGCCGAAGCCGCCGCTGTCGGTGCGCCCGACGCATTTCTCGGTCACCGAGATCGAGACCCTGCGCCGTGACCCCTACGCCGTCTATGCAAGACGCATCCTCGGCCTGATGCCGCTCGATCCGGTTATTCGCGACCCTGGTGCGGCCGAGCGCGGCACGCTGTTTCACGCCATCCTGCACCTGTTCTCAGGCAGCGTCGCCGATCCGCGCGCTCCCGATGCGCTTGCCGGCCTCATCGCCGCCGGCCGCGCCTGCTTTGCCGAAGCCGCCCTTCCGGCCGACGTCGAGGCGGTGTGGTGGCCGCGCTTCGAGAAACTCGCCGCCAACATCATCGAGTGGGAGCGCACGCGCGCTGATGCTGTGACAAGGCGCCATGCCGAGGAGCGCGCCGGAAAGACCGTTGTCGGCCAGTCCGGCGTGACGCTGTCCGGCTACGCCGACCGCGTCGACCTTCTGGCCGGCGGCATGGCCGACATACTGGACTACAAGACCGGCTCCTCGCCGTCCAAGGCGCAGGCGCACACACTGCTTGCGCCGCAACTGGCGCTCGAGGGCGCGCTGCTCAGGCGCGGCGCCTTCAAGGATTTGGGCGTGCGTGAGCCCTCTCAACTGGCTTTCATCAGGCTGAAGCCGAATGGCGAGGTGTTCGAGGAATCCATCCTCGAACACAACCGCCAGCCGCGAACCGCGACCGATCTTGCCGAAGAGGCCTGGGCACGGCTGGAAAAGCTGCTGATCCACTATGCGGACCCTGCGACCGGGTATCTGTCGCGCGCGCTGCCGTTCCGCGAAGGCGAGACGGATGGCGACTACGACCATCTTGCCCGCGTGCTCGAATGGTCGGCAGGCGGCGATGCCGGCGACGAGGGAGGGGAGGCATGAAGAAGGCCTATCCCATTCCCAGCGACACCGCGACCAGCCAGGCCCGCGCCGCCGACCCCGGCAATTCCGCCTGGGTGTCGGCCAATGCCGGCTCCGGCAAGACCCATGTGCTGGCGCAGCGCGTCATCCGGCTGCTGCTGCGCGGCACCGATCCGTCGAAGATCCTGTGCCTGACCTATACGCGCGCCGCCGCCGCCAACATGTCGAACCGGGTCTTTTCGACACTGTCGGAGTGGACGACGCTTGGTGACGTGGATCTGGCGGCAAAGGTCGAGGCGCTGGAGGGGCGCCGGCCCGATCTCGAGACCATGCGCCGGGCGCGGCGCCTGTTCGCCGAGGCGCTGGAAACGCCCGGCGGGCTGAAGATCCAGACCATTCACGCCTTCTGCGAATCGGTGCTGCACCAGTTCCCGCTGGAGGCCAACATCCCGGCCCATTTCGAGATGCTCGACGGCCAGATGGAGGCATCGCTGTTTGCCGCGGCGCGCCGCGAGATGATTTCGGGCACGTCCGCCGGTGACAGGGATCTGGCCGAGGCTTTTGCCTCCATTCTCGATCGGGGCGGCGAAGCCGGGCTCGACGCCTTGCTGGGTGAGATTGTGCGCAAGCGCGACGGCTTGCGCCATTTCATCGACGCGGTCGGGCGCGATGGCACGCACTTCCAGGCCCTGTTCGACGAATTCCATTTCCATCCAGGCCAGACAGCCGAGGGCATAGCCGCTTCGGTATGGCCGTTGCCGGGCTTCCTGCCCGACTATTTTGCCGGCTTCGCCCACGCCGCCGAGGCCACCGACGCCAGATCGGTACTGAACAACATCCTGCCCTATGCGCGGCAGGCCTTTGCCGAGGGCGATCCCATTCGCCGCCTGCAACTGCTCGCGCGAGCCTTCCTCAAGACCGATGGCGACGCTTACGACCCGGCAAAGGCCTTCAAGAGGGCCCTGGTCGACCGGTTGCCGGATCTGGCGGAGCGTTATCTCTCGGCCGCCAACGCCATCGTCGAAACCACCGATCGGCTGGCCCTGTTCCGGATGCTTGAAGGTACGGCTGCCGCGCTGACCATCGCCGACTGGCTGATCGCCCGCTACGAAATGCTGAAGCGCAGCCGCGGCTTCCTCGATTTCAACGACCTGATCACCCGCACCGTCAACCTGCTGGCGCGGCCGGACGCCGGCCCCTGGGTGCAGTACAAGCTCGACCAGGGCATCGACCACATCCTGCTCGACGAGGCGCAGGACACCAGTCCGGACCAATGGGAAGTGGTGAAACGGCTGGCGGAGGAATTCTTTGCCGGCTTTGGCGCACGCGACAGGGTCCATCGCACGGTGTTCGCCGTCGGCGACGAGAAGCAGTCGATCTATTCATTCCAGGGTGCGGCCCCGGACTCCTTCGCCGACAGCCGGCTGTTGTTTGCCGGACGAGTGCGTGACGCCGAGGCGTCCTTCGCCGACCTCAAGCTGACCTGGTCGTTCCGCTCGACCGACGATGTTCTGACCGCGGTCGACCGCGTCTTCGCCGATCCAGCCGTGCGGCGCGGCATCAGTCATGATCCCGATCCGCTTCGCCACCAGGCGATCCGCACCGACGCGCCGGGCTATGTCGAGGTGTGGCCGTCGGTCGGCGCCGATGTTGTCGATGAGCCCGACGACTGGACGCAAGCCATCGACCATGCCCACGCGCCGGCGGTGCGCGTGGCCGAGAACGTCGCCGTCACCATCGCCGGCTGGATCGGCAGTGGCGAAATCATCGAAGGCCGCGGCAAGTGGCTGCGGCCGGGCGATGTGCTGGTGCTGGTGCGCAAGCGCGATCGCTTCGTCCATGCCCTGACCCGCGCACTCAAACGCCGCGACATTCCGGTTGCCGGCGCCGACCGGTTGAGCCTGCCCGGGCACATCGCGGTCAAGGATCTGATTGCGCTCGGTCACCTCCTCATCCAGCCGCAGGACGATTTGTCGCTTGCCGCCGTGTTGCGCAGCCCGATCTTCGATCTGCCGGAAGAGGCGCTGTTCATGCTCGCCGCGCAGAGGCCGGCTGGTCTGTCGTTGATCGCATCGCTGCGACAGCACGCCGGCGAAAGCGAGAGACTGGCGAAGATCGTCGCCCAGGTCGATATCTGGACGAACGAAGCCGCGTTTAAGCCGGTGTTCGAATTCTATGCCGCCCTGCTGGCGCGCGATGGCGTGCGCCGCAAGATGATCGCGCGGCTCGGGCCCGAAGCCGGCGATATTCTCGACGAGTTCCTGAGCTTCTGCCTCGCCGAGGAGCGAACCGGCCTGCCGGGGCTGGAAGCCTTCCTGTCGACGTTGGAAAACGCCGGTCCCGAGATCAAGCGCGAGATGGACCAGACCCGCGACGAGGTCCGGGTCATGACCGTGCACGCCGCCAAGGGCTTGGAAGCGCCCGTCGTGTTCCTGGTCGATGGCGGTTCCGCGCCGTTCAGCGACCAGCATTTGCCGCGCCTGATGCCCTTCGATAGCTCCGGCGCGAACTGGGATGGCAAGGGCTATCTCTGGCGCTCGGCCAGCGAGGTCGCCAACGGTTTTTCGAAAGCGGCGGCCTCAAGGGCACGGGAACTCGCCGACGACGAATACCGCCGGCTGCTTTATGTCGGCATGACCCGTGCCGAGGACCGGCTGATCGTCTGCGGCTATCATGGCAAGCGGGCGCCGAACGCCGGCACCTGGCACTCGATCGTCAGCCGCGCGCTGATCGGTGCGCCGGAGAGCGAGCAGCGTGCGCATCCCGCCGGCGGCGAGCCGGTGCACCGTTTCCATGTCACCAAGCTGCCCCCCGTCGCGCCAAGTTCCGCCGAGCAGGTACGGCAGGCCGACGCTTTTGGGCCTTTGCCGGCGACGCTGTTCCGGCCCTTGCTGCCCTTCGAGGATCTGCCGCGTCCGTTGTCGCCATCGGGCGCCTCGGCGCTGATCGACGAAGGCAAGCAAGCCGTTGTCGACAAGGCGTCGCCGGTGCTCGACGCCGATGCCGAGCCCGGCTTTGCCGTGCAGCGTGGGCTCGCCCTCCACAAACTGCTGCAGATGCTGCCCGGTATTGCCGAGCCCGAACGTGCGGGAGCGGCAGAACGCTATCTCTTGCGAACCGGTGCAGACTGGCCGCCATCAGAGCGTGAAAAGGCCCTGGCGTCGGTCACATCGATCCTTGCCGATCCCGGCTTCGGTCAGCTGTTTGCGCCATCGTCGCGTGCCGAGGTTGCGATCATGGGCAGCCTGGAGGTCAAGGGCAAGAAGCGCTCGATTTCCGGCAAGATCGACCGGCTGGCGGTAACGCCGGACACGGTATCGATTGTCGACTACAAGACCAACCGGCCGGCGCCCGCCACTCTGGCCGAGGTGCCGCCGGCTTATGTCCTGCAGTTGGCGCTCTACCGCGCGCTGTTGCAGCCGCTCTATCCCGGCCGCACGGTCAAGGCGGCCTTGCTGTTCACCGAGGCGCCGCGGCTGATCGAACTGCCTGCCAGCGCCATGGACGACGCCCTTGCTCGACTCACGGGAGCGTGACACAACACCTGCTTGAAGAAGGGCGCGATCACCACCACATTTGGTGGGACAAAAACTTTCAAAAGGATTTTTCCATATGGCAACCGTGAAGGTCGACAAGAGCAACTTCCAGGCTGACGTGCTTGACGCCAACGTACCGGTCGTCGTCGATTTCTGGGCGGAATGGTGCGGTCCCTGCAAGATGATTGCGCCGGCGCTCGAAGATATCGCCACCGAACTTGGCGCCAAGGTCAAGATCGCCAAGCTCAACATCGACGAGAATCCGGAGCTTGCCGCCCAGTTCGGCGTGCGCTCGATCCCGACGCTGATGATCTTCAAGGGCGGCGAAATGGCCGACATGAAGGTCGGTGCCGCGCCGAAGACCGCGCTGTCGCACTGGATCAATGGCAACCTCGCCTGACCCATCTGAAATTCCTGGTATCAAGCCCGGCCTCGCGCCGGGCTTTTTGTTGGCGTCATCGGTGCGTGGCTCTGGCTCTCGCATCCGGGCACTCCATGTCATCTGCTCGAGGCAGACAGGAGAACTCCATGACCGGATCCGCCAAGGCCACCGTCTTCATCGACAACGAGCGTGTCATCGTCACCGAATACCGCTTCGCGCCGGGCGAGAACACCGGCTGGCATCGCCACGGCCACGACTATGTCGTCGTGCCGCTGATGGACGGCAAGGTGAAGCTGTTGACCAAGGACGGCGAATCCTTTGCCGAGATGAAGAAGGGCGCGCCCTATTTCCGCAAGGAGGGCGTAGAGCACGACGTCATCAACGCCAATGAAGGCGAATACGCGTTTATCGAGATAGAGTTGAAGTAACGCCGCCTATCAATGCGCTGGAAATCCACCGCGTGATGGCACGCCATCAACTGCCACCTTGATGGCAGCGGTGGATCGGCCTATATCCGTTCTAAAAGGGAGTTCGAAATGGCCGAACCACAACTCTCAGTCCGAAGCGCAAAAGCACGCGACTTGGCTCATAGACTTGCTCGTCGTGAAAATCGTTCGATAGCCGATGTGGTCGAACGTGCGCTCGAATCCTACGAAATTCGTGAAGCTGGCCGTGAACCTGCTTCCACCTTCTATGCCAGCTTGACTGCAAACCATGGCGCCGACATCGATCTGGAAAAGATCATTCGCGAAGGCCGCCAGGTTCATTCGGGACTTGAGCTTTGATTTTCGTCGATACCAACGTGATTTCGGAGAGTCTGAAGAAGGCGCCGGACCAAGCTGTCCTGGCGTGGCTTGTCCGCAATGACGCTGAACTGGCCCTTCCCACAGTGACGATTGCTGAAATCGCCTTCGGCATCCAAAAAATACGGCCTGATGAGCGTGCCGATCGGCTGGAGCAGGGACTTTCCCGGTGGCGCCATCGATTTGCCGGCCGGATTTTTGGATTGACTGAAGATGCTGCCTTGGCTTACGGCGAGATCATGGGGGCCGCGACACGCCAAGGTCGCGGCATGTCAGCCCCCGATGGCATGATTGCGGCGATAGCGCGCGTGAACGGTGGCCGGCTGGCAACGCGCAATCTCAGCGACTTTGGCACCACCAGCCTTGATCTGATCTCACCGTGGGATTTCTGAAGGTCGAAAGCCAAGGTTCGGCCTCAGCCGCCGCAGCCACCCAAGGCATGAATAGTCGCCTGCTTCAGGTCGGCGGGGTGCCGTTCTCGGCCAGCACCGCTCCGGTCAGATACAACGAACCGCTGATCAGGATGCGTGGCGACGGGCCGTCCCAGGTGTCGCGCAGCAGCATCAGCGCGCTGGCGACGGAACTCACCGGCTCGGCGGTCAGCCCGGCTTCCGTTGCGCGGATCGCCAGTTCGTCGTTCGGCACGCCGGCCTCGCTGAGGCTCACCGGCACCGTGTAGACATGCCGGGCGAGGCCCTTGAAGGCACGGAAATAGCCGCTCTGGTCCTTGGTGTTGATCATGCCCGAGATGAGGAACAGCGGACGCGGGTTCTTCTCTTCCTGCTCGGCCAGCGCTTCGGCAACCACCACGCCGGCACCGGGATTGTGGCCGCCGTCGAGCCAGATATCGGCGCCCTTGGGTGCCAGTTCGGCCAGCCGGCCCTGCGCCAGCTTCTGCATGCGGCCGGGCCAGGCGACATTGACCATCGCCTTTTCGGCGGCGCGATGGCTGATCTCGAAACCGGCCGCTTTGACCGCGGCGATCGCCGCCGCCGCATTGGCGAACTGGTGGCGGCCGGGCAGCCTGGGCGGCGGCAGGTCCATCAAGCCGTCTTCGTCCTGGTAGACCATGCGGCCGTTTTCCTCGAAGGCAAGGAAGTCTTGGCCGTAGACGAAGGTGGGGCATTCAAGCCGCTCGGCGGTTTCGATCAGCACCTGCAGCGCCGTTTCGCTCTCCTGCGCGCCGATGACCACCGGACAGCCGGGCTTGATGATACCGGCCTTTTCGGCCGCGATCAGTTCGACCCGGTCGCCGAGATAGGCCTCGTGGTCGAGCGACACCGGCATGATCACCGACACGGCCGGCTCCTTGATGACATTGGTCGCGTCGAAGCGGCCGCCGAGCCCGACTTCGATGATCGCAGCGTCGGCCTGGTGTTCGGAAAACAACAGGAAGGTGACGGCGGTGAGGATCTCGAAGACGGTGATCTTCTCGCCTTCATTGGCCCTGGCCGCACGGGCAATGGCATCGGCGAAAACCCTGTCCTCGACCAGCCTGCCGCCGCCATCGGCGGCCAGCCGGTAGCGCTCATGCCAGTTGACCAGATGCGGCGAGGTGTGGACATGGACGCGGTAGTCCGCAGCCTCGAGCAGGGCGCGTGAAAAGGCTGCGCACGAACCTTTGCCGTTGGTGCCGGCGATGTGGATGACCGGGGGCAGCCGGTCCTGCGGATTGTCAAGCCGCTCCAGCAGCCGCGAAATGCGGTCGAGCGAAAGGTCGAAGCCTTTCGGATGAAGCGCCATCAGGGCTTCGATTTCGCGGTCGGCGGCAAGCGTCGTCATGGTGGAATCCTAGCGCATGAGCCTGAAAACCAGAATCGGTTTCGGATGGCCATGGCAATCAAAGGCTACAGCGCGCCGAAGCCCTCGTGCAATCGCGGTCGCGGCGCTTCGTGTCGCTTCAGGCTTGCGGCCGAGCTTCCGCGGCAACCACCGCCGGCGGCAGGATTTCCGGCTCCAGCGTTTTTTGCTCTTCCGGCAGCTTGAGCAGCATCTTGAGCAGGCGCGCGATCGTTTCACGCATTTCCAGCCTGGATACGACCATGTCGACCATGCCGTGCTCCATCAGATATTCGGAGCGCTGGAAGCCATCGGGCAGTTTCTCGCGGATCGTCTGTTCGATGACGCGCGGTCCGGCAAAGCCGATCAGCGCGCCGGGCTCGGCGATGTGCACGTCGCCCAGCATGGCGTAGGAGGCGGTCACGCCGCCCGTGGTCGGGTTGGTCAAAACGACAATGTAGGGCAGGCCGGCTTCCTTCAGCCGGTCGACACCGACCGTTGTCCGCGGCAATTGCATCAGGGACAAAATACCTTCCTGCATGCGGGCGCCGCCGGAAGCGGCAAACAGGATCAGCGGCCGCTTGCGCTGCAGGGCCACTTCGAAGCCGTGCACGATGGCGTCGCCAGCGGCCATGCCGAGCGAGCCGCCCATGAAGGCGAAGTCCTGCACCGTGACCACAACCGGCAGACCCTCGACGGTGCCCAGCGCATTGATGATCGCGTCCTCAAGGCCGGTCTTGGCCTTGGCGTCCTTCAACCGGTCGACATAGCGCTTCTCGTCGCGGAATTTCAGCGGATCCTGCATCACCTTCGGGTTGTCCAGGGTCTCGTATTTGCCGCCATCGAAGAAGAATTTCAGCCGCTCCTTGGCCGAGATCTTCATGTGATGACCGGACGAGGGAATGACGAACTGGTTCGATTCCAGGTCCTTGTGGAACACCATCTCGCCGGTCTCCGGATCCTTGATCCAGAGGTTCTCGGGCATGTCGGTGCGCCGGCCGAGCATCGAATTAATCTTCGGGCGAACGTAATTGGTGATCCAGTTCATCGCTTCGGCTCCTGTCCTGACGAAGAGTTGCTAATGCATGTCGCCCAAAAGTGGGACCGGTTCTGGGATAACGGCATGCACAAGACCTGACGTAGGGAAACTATTCGGCAGCAGCAAGGCGGGCCGAGCGCACGCCTTGCGCAAGCCCGCTGACCAGCGTGGCGACGGCCTCGGCCGGATCGGCGGTCTTCTCGCCCTTCGGCCCCAGCACATTGGCCACCGCATTGACGATCGCGGTGCCGACGACGACGCCGTCGGCATTGGCGCCGATCACCCGGGCCTGCTCGGCGGTCTTGACGCCGAAGCCGACGCAGACCGGCAGGTCGGTGTGGCCCTTGATGCGCTTGACCGCCGCCGCCACCTTGCCGGTGTCGGCCAGCGCCGAGCCGGTGATGCCGGTCATCGACACGTAATAGACGAAGCCCGACGTGTTCTGCAGCACCTTGGGCAGGCGTTTGTCGTCGGTGGTCGGCGTCGCCAGCCGGATGAAGTTGATGCCGGCTTTCAATGCCGGAATGCACAGTTCCTCATCCATCTCCGGGGGCAGGTCGACGACAATCAGCCCGTCGATGCCGCTGGCGATCGCGTCCTTGAGGAAGCGGTCGACGCCATAGATGTAGATCGGATTGTAGTAGCCCATCAGCACGATCGGCGTTTCATTGTCGCCGGCGCGGAAGTCGGCCGCCATCTTCAGCGTCTTGGCCAGCGTCTGGCCGCCTTTCAGCGCCCGCAAGCCCGCCGCCTGGATCGCCGGGCCGTCGGCCATCGGATCGGAAAACGGCATGCCGAGCTCGATAATATCGGAACCTGCGCCCGGCAACGCCTTCATGATCGACAAAGAGGTGTCGTAGTCGGGGTCGCCGCCCATGAAATAGGTGACGAGCGCCGGGCGGCCTTCGTTCCTGAGCTTCGCCATGCGGCGGTCGATGCGGGTGGCCATGATCAGATCTCCATGCCCAGCATCGAAGCCACCGTGTGCACGTCTTTGTCGCCACGGCCGGACAGGTTGACGATGACGATCTGATCCTTGTCCATGGCAGGCACGATCTTCACCGCATGCGCGATGGCATGCGCCGATTCCAGCGCCGGGATGATGCCTTCGACGCGCGTCGTCAGCTTGAAAGCCTCCAGCGCCTCGTCATCGAGGATCGGCACGTATTCGACCCGGCCTGAATCGCGCAGCCAGGAATGCTCCGGCCCGACGCCGGGATAGTCGAGGCCGGCCGAGATCGAATGGCCGTCCATGATCTGGCCGTCGGAATTCTGCAGGAGATAGGTGCGGTTGCCATGCAGCACGCCCGGCGCGCCGGCATTCATCGAGGCGCAATGCTCGATGCCGTCGAGACCGCGACCGCCGGCTTCGATGCCGATGATGCGGACCTCCTTGTCGTCGAGGAAGGGATGGAACAGGCCGATGGCGTTCGAACCACCGCCGACAGCGGCGATGATGGTGTCGGGCAGCCGGCCTTCCTGCTCGAGGATCTGTGCCCGCGCCTCGATGCCGATCACCGACTGGAAGTCGCGCACCAGCTCCGGATAGGGATGCGGGCCGGCGGCGGTGCCGATCAGGTAATAGGTGTCCTCGACATTGGTGACCCAGTCGCGCAACGCCTCGTTCATGGCGTCCTTCAGCGTGCCGTGGCCGGCGGTCACCGGGCGCACTTCGGCGCCGAGCAGCTTCATGCGGAAGACGTTCGGGCTTTGCCGGGCAACGTCTGTGGCGCCCATGTAGACGACGCAGGGAAAGCCGAAGCGGGCCGCAACCGTGGCCGAGGCCACGCCGTGCTGGCCGGCGCCGGTCTCGGCGATGATGCGCTTCTTGCCCATGCGCTTGGCCAGCAGGATCTGGCCGAGGCAGTTGTTGATCTTGTGCGAACCGGTGTGGTTCAAATCCTCCCGCTTGAAGTAGACCTTCGCGCCGCCCGCGAGGCCCCTGGCCGAGGAAACCTCACGAAGATGCTTCGTGAGGCCTTCGGCGAAATAAAGCTTCGACGGCCGTCCGGCATAGTGGGTCGACAGGTCAGTCAGCTCAGCCCTGAAATCCGCATCGTTCTTGACCTCGTTCCAGTGCCGCTCCAGATCGAGGATCAGCGGCATCAGCGTTTCGGCAACGAAACGACCGCCGAAAATGCCGAACATGCCCTGTTCGTCGGGCCCGGTGCGGAAGGAATTGGGTGTCGCCGGCTTGTTCATCGCCGATCTCCTGGCATCTTGACTATGAGGCATGTCCTTGTCGGAAAACCGGTTCCCACTTTTCCGGGACATGCTCTGGTTTGAGGCACCACTAGGCTGCGCGGGTGTTCCGCGCGGCCCTGACGGCCCGGAAAAACTGTTCGATCAGCGCCGGATCCTTGACGCCCGGCGCGCTTTCCACGCCTGAAGAAATGTCGATCCCAGGCGGGTTGGCAAGCCGAAGGGCATCGCCGATATTGGCGGCGTTGAGCCCACCGGAAAGCATGTAATCGACGCCGCCGTCAAGGCCGGCGAGAATGCGCCAGTCGAAGGCAACACCATTGCCGCCCGGCAGTTCGGAGCCTTTCGGCGGCTTGGCGTCGAACAGGAACCGGTCGGCTATGCCGATGAATGGCTTCATTCGTTCGAGATCGGCGGCCTCGCTGAGCGGCAGCGCCTTCATCACCGGCAGGCCATAGCGGGCTTTGAGCTCGGCGACGCGCTCGGGCGTTTCCGCGCCGTGCAGCTGCAGCATGTCGGGCTGCATTTTGGCAACGATTTCATCCAGGAAGGCGTCGCCGGCATCGACGGTGACGGCAACCGCCATCGCCTTGCCGCGCGCGGCCTCGTGCAGACGGCCAGCCTCGCCAGGTTCGACATAGCGCGGGCTTTTGGCGAAGAAGATAAACCCGACATGGCTGGCGCCGCCGGCCAGCGCCGCGGCCATTGCCGCGTCGGTCCTCAAGCCGCAGATTTTGATGTCGAGTGCCATGGCGCGGGAATTGGCATGAAAAGCGATAAGAGTCGAGAAAAAGCATGCTGTTTGCCGGCACGGCCAAAGGCGCTACCTATGGATGGACAGGACGCAAGGCGGGAGCACGATCATGGCCGACAGAACCGTAGCCGAACTCAGGCAGAAGATTGCGCAGGCGCGCGAGGTCATCGCGCACCTGATCGACAAGGCCGCCTTCAATGGCGCCGAGGCGCACCGCGCGCTCGACTATTTCGGCGGCGATGAGTTCGACGGCAATTTCCTGCCGTGGCCGCATCATGGCGATGAGGGGTTGCGGCCCGAAGACTTGAACGCCGCCAACGACGATTAGCGATCTACTCGAACATGATCGCCTGCAGCGCACCGCCATTGCGCTTCAGCCAGTCCTTGCAGCGATCGGTGTCGGGGCAGAGCTTTTCGCACAGTTTCCAGAATTTCGGGCCGTGGTTCATCTCCTTGAGATGCGCCACTTCATGCGCGACGAGATAGTTGATGACCGGCGACGGCGCCATCATGATGCGCCAGGAAAAGGACAGATTGCCTTCGGAGGTGCATGACCCCCAGCGGCTTGACGTGTCCTTGAAGCGGATCGCCTTGGCGCGCTTGCCAAGCGCCTCGGTGTGCTTGGCCACCAGCTTCTCGATTTCCTTCTTGGCCTCGCGCTTGAGGAAATCGGCGAGGCGGCGCGGCAGATGTATGCGGTCGCCATGCACGATCAAGAGCGGACCACGTTCGTCGCGCGACACGGTGACGGTGCCGCGCTTTGACGGTTCATGGACGATGCGGTGCGGCACGCCGCGCACCGGGATCCTGATGCCGGGCCGCACTTGCGGCCGCGTCGGCACCTTGGCCAGTCGCTGCTCCAGCCAGTCCTGGTGCCGCTCGAGGAACCTGTCCACTTCGCCGCGGCGCAGGCCTGGCGGCACGGTGATGCGCAGACCCTGGCCGCCTGAATCGATACGCAGCGTCATTCGGCGCGCCCTGGCGCTCTCGACGATCTTGAGCGGCAGCGTGCGACCGGCGACGCAATATTCGCGCTCCACGACAGGCGTGGGCTTGGGCTTTGTCAGATTGCGAAAGAAGCCGAGAGTCATGGCGGGACGATACGCGATTCGAGAAAAACGACTAGAACAAAAAAGAAACGGCGCCGCTCGCGCGACGCCGTTTTTTCACGATGTGACCAGTCGCCGGATCTCAGTCGTCAAGCAGGTTCGAACCCTTGCCACGCTTGGTGGTCGTCGTTCCAGTGCCCGGATCGGTCTTCGTCGGAGCCGTCGACTTGTTGCGGTTGGCCATGAACCGGTCGAACTCGTCCTGGTCCTTGGCGCGGCGCAATTCGCGGGCGTATTCGTCGAACTGGGTCAGCATCTCGTCGAGCTTGCGGCGCTCTTCGTTCAGCCGCTCAAGTTCCTTTTCGCGCCAGTCGTCGAAAGCGACGTTGCCGGTGCGGGCGGAACCATTGCCCCAGCGCGCGGCCTTGTCGGAACCGCGGCGGCAACCGGCGAAGATGCCGTCGGTCGCGCGGTTGACGTCACGCTTGAAGCCATCGAGGCGGTCGCCCCAGATGATGTAGGCGAGCATGGCGAAGCCGAGTGGCCAGAACACCATGAAACCCACAACCATCAACGCGATGGTTGCCGGCGTCCAGGCCGGACGGATCAATGCGGATGTGTTCATTTTCTCCCATTCCTTCGGTTGGAGACAGCCAAACCCGGCTGCGTGGAATCGAAATGGGAAGAGAAAAACGGCGATTCAAGACAATGTCCGCCAAATCCGGACAAGCATCTGAAATGTTTATCGCTTTTTGATCATATCGAGGAAAAGCACGACCAGCCCGGCAATCAGGCCCCAGAATGCGGCGCCAACGCCGAACAGCGTCAGACCCGACGCGGTGACGACAAAGGTGACGGTGGCGGCCATGCGATCCGCCTCTTCCTTCAGCGCGATAGAAAGCGCGTTGGCGAGCGACGCCATCAGCGCCAGGCCCGCCACCAGTACGATCAGGCTCTGTGGCAGCACCGCGAAGATCGCCACCAGCGAAGCGCCGAAAATCGCAAAGATGAGATAGGCGAGCGCATAGAACGGCCCGGTCTTCCAGCGCTCGGCGGGGTCGGGGTGGACGTCCGGCCCGGTGCAGATCGCCGCCGAGATCGCCGCCAGATTGGTGGTCGAGCCGCCGAACGGCGCCGACAGCAGCGAAAACAGGCCGGTGACGCCGATCAGCGGGCCGGGCTCCGGATGGTAGCCGGCGGCGCGCAGCACGGCGAGGCCGGACAGGTTCTGCGAAGCCATGGTGACGAGATAGAGCGGCAGTGCCAGCCCGATCACCGCCTTGGCGGTGAAATCAGGCGCAATCAGCGTCAGCGTCGACAGTTCCGGTGTCGGCAGGCCGCCGACACGGCCGGTGAGGAAAGCGGCAAGGCCACCGCCGATCAGCACCGCCAGCACCGACAGCGCCGGGTTGAACAGGCGGATGACGAAGAAGGCTGCAATCAGCGGCAGGATCAGCCACGGGTCGATGGGAATGGTCTTCACCGCATTGAGCGCGAAGGTGACGACGATACCGGCCAGCATGCCCGAGGCGACGGAAGGCGGTATTCTCGAGATCAGCTTCGTCAGGGGCCGAAACAGCCCGGTGGCGATCAGAAGGACGCCGGTGACGATGAAGGCGGCGACGGCCTCACCCATCGAAAAGCCGCTCGATGCCGCGATCAGCGCCAGGCCCGGCGTCGACCAGGCGGTGATGACTGGCATTTTCGTTCGCCATGACAGCCACAGGCTCTCGATCGCCATGGCCAGGCAGATCGTCGTCACCCAGCTTGCCGTCTCGATCTGCGTCGCGCCGACTGCGTTGGCGGCGGCGATGACGATGGCCAGCGTGCCGCCGAAGCCGACGATCGCCGCGACGAAGGCGGATATCGGAATGGAAAGGCGCATCAGTTTCCCCTCTGCGCCATCGCATCGACGGCCCGCACCAGCATGTCGAGATCCTGCGGTCGCGACAGGCGATGGTCGCCGTCAGGGATCAGCGACAGGGTCACGTCGTCGGCGGGCAGCAGGCTGACCAGCTTCAGTGCATGGCTTGCCGGCACATCCGCATCGGCCAGGCCCTGCAGGATATGCACCGGGCAATGGGTGTCGATCGGGCCTGTCATTGTCAGGTTGTCGCGCCCGTCCTCGATCAGGGCGCGGGTGTAGATGTAGGGTTCCGTGGAATAGTTCGACGGCTCTTCGAAGAAACCTTTTTTGGCGAGATCGCGCTTCTGCGCCTTGGTCAGCACCGGTTCGATCAGTTCAGCGGTAAAATCCGGTGCCGGCGCCAGCAGCACCAGGCCGGCGACGTTGCTGTCATCAGCCTTGCGCAATTCCTGCACCATGCGCAGCGCGATCCAGGCGCCCATCGAGGAGCCGACCAGGATCTGTTTGCCCTTGGTGAAATGCCGGAACACGGCAAGGCTTTGTGCAAGCCATGTCGAAATCGTGCCGTCGGCAAAGGCGCCGCCGGATTCGCCATGGCCGGAATAATCGTGGCGCAGAAAGGCGCGGCCTTCTTTTGCCGCCCAGTCCGACAGCGTCTGCGCCTTCGCGCCCAGCATGTCCGACTTGTAGCCGCCGAGCCAGACGATGCCGGGCGTAGAGCCAGCAGTATGGCGCACCGCGATGCGCGATCCATCGACATCCATAAAGACGGGGGGCGTTGCGGTCATGGCTTTTTCCTCAGGCCCTCTTCTGGCGCGGGATTCTTGTGGCACGGTCGGTGGCGTGGCGAAAAGTGCTCACTATGTTCTTTGTTTGGTGCAGGACAGCGATCAGGGTGATTTTCTGTCAATGCTGTGCTATTGACTCCGCCCGCGCGCTCACCACATTGGCGCGTCCATGCATCAACACTGACAAATCCTGAACGAAACGGCCAAGGAGACCACGACCATTCGCAGACCTTTCAAAGCAGCGGCGCCGACCAAGGATGGCCCGCGCTCCAACCGTGACATCCGGGTTCCCCGGGTCCAGCTTATCGACGCCGAAGGCCAGAACCGCGGCGATGTTTCCATCAACGACGCATTGCTGCTGGCCGAAGAGGCCGGGCTCGATCTCGTCGAGATATCGCCCAACGCGGTGCCCCCCGTCGTCAAGATCCTTGATCTCGGCAAGTTGAAATACGCCAACCAGAAGAAGGCGGCCGAGGCGCGCAAGAACCAGAAGGTCATCGAGATCAAGGAGATCAAGATGCGCCCGAACATCGACAGCCATGACTACGAGACCAAGATGAAGGCGGTTCGCCGCTTCTTCGAGGAAGGCGACAAGGTCAAGCTGACGCTGCGCTTCCGTGGCCGCGAGATGGCGCATATGGAACTCGGCATGCAGCTTCTGAACAAGGTCCGCGAGGAAGTGGCGACGATTGCCAAGGTCGAAGCGGAACCGAAGCTCGAAGGCCGCCAGATGATGATGGTGCTGTCGCCGCGCTAAGATCTGCATCGGCGCGTATCTAGGATCACGATGACGTCAGGCTTGGCCATCGCGCTTAAATCCGCCTGAATCACATCGCAAGGCGTCCCGGCGATCGGCGGGACGCCTTCTTCTTGTTCAGACGCTGCGATCGCCGGCAAAATTCCTGACGATCGGATTCACTATGGTCGATGAAGTCAAGGTTTCGGACGTGGACTTCAAACACGGGCTGGGCAATTACCAGCATATGCGCCGGATAGTGCTTGCCGTTCTCGTGGTCGTGCTGTTTGCAGCATTGCTATTTGGCCAATCGACGTTTCCGCCCGACACAGCCGTGCACGAGACGATCGAAATGTTCGGCGTGCTGCTGATTTTCCTCGGCATCGTGGGCCGCCTTTGGGCGACACTCTACATAGGCGGGCGCAAATCGTCCGAGGTGGTGACTGGCGGGCCTTACTCGATCACCCGCAACCCGCTCTATGTGTTCTCGACCGTAGCCGCAGCCGGTGTCGGCGCGCAGATCGGTTCGTTCTCCGGTATCATCCTCTTCGGGCTTTTGTGCGCGGGGGCGTTCCATATCGTCATCCTGCGCGAGGAGAAGTTCCTCAAGGAAGCGCTCGGCGCGCCGTATCAGGCCTATCTGGCGCGGGTGCCGCGCTTCTTCCCAAAACTGTCGCTCTACCAGGAGGGCGATACCGGAAACTTCAAGCCGCGCCTGCTGTTGACCACGCTGCTCGACGGCCTGGTGTTTCTGATCGCGCTGCCGGCCTTCGAATTGATCGACGGCGCCCAGCTGTCAGGCATGTTGCCGGTCTGGTTCACGCTGCCCTGACGAGGACACAGCGCCGCATCTCCACAGGTGTTGCGCGCGGGCCGTCTTTGACGTATAGCACCGCCGTTCAAGAAAACCGCCCGGCAGGGCATGCCGTGGCGGTTTCATTTGCTTTTCGGGCTTTGGTCGGCCTGAAGCGAACAAGAAGCGCGATAGTGCGCCAACAATACGGAGTAGCAAAATGCCCAAGATGAAGACCAAATCGGCCGCCAAGAAGCGGTTCAAGATCACAGGTACGGGTAAAGTCCTGTCGGCTGCGGCCGGCAAGCGTCACGGCATGATCAAGCGTTCCAACAAGTTCATTCGAAATGCCCGCGGCACGATGGTTCTGGCTGAACCGGATGGCAAGAAGGTCATCAAGAATTTTCTGCCGAATGGCCTCTAAGGCATTCGGTCCGGACACGCATTTGTTTTACGCAATTCCGAACGGAAAACCGCAAGGCACTTTTCCTGGAATTGCTTTTAAGGAGATCATGACATGGCACGCGTAAAAAGAGGCGTCACTTCGCACGCCAAGCACAAGAAGGTCCTGAAAGCCGCGAAAGGCTTCTACGGCCGCCGCAAGAACACCATCCGCATCGCCAAGCAGGCGGTGGAAAAGTCGCTGCAATACGCTTACCGCGACCGCAAGAACCGCAAGCGCTCCTTCCGCGCGCTGTGGATCCAGCGTATCAACGCCGCGACCCACGAGCATGGCCTGACCTATGGCCGCTTCATCGACGGCCTCAACAAGTCGGGCATCGAGATCGATCGCAAGATCCTGTCGGACATGGCCATCCACGAGCCGCAGGCTTTCGCGGCCCTGGTCGCCAAGGCCAAGGTGGCGCTCGAATATCTGAAGAACACCACGCCGAACGCTTTTGAAAGCGCTGTCGCCTAAGACCAGCGCTTCCCAAGCATTCGCAATTCTGATTTGGGGAACCCGCGCTGGCACGGCTGGCGCGGGTTTTTCTTTTGCCTGATCCTTGGAGTGATTTCACTTTAGGAGTGACTTTCACTTTGAGGCCGACCTCCCAACGCAGCGAGTTTGACCGTGAACGACGCAACCACTGGCCTGGATACGCTTGAAAACTCACTTCTGGCCGAGATCGCCTCGGCCGCCGATGAGCCGGCCATCGAGGCCGTGCGCATCGCTGCTTTCGGTAAGAAGGGCAGCGTGTCCGAGATGCTGAAGACACTTGGCGCCATGACCGCCGAGGAGCGCCAGATCAAAGGCCCGGCCATCAACGGCCTCAAGAACCGCGTCACCGACGCGCTGACTGCCCGCAAGGCTGAGCTCAAGGATGTGGCGATCACCGCCCGCCTCGCCGCCGAAAAGGTCGACGTGACGTTGCCGGTGCGGCAGTCGCCGGCCGAGCGCGGCCGTATCCATCCGATCAGCCAGGTCATCGACGAGATTGCCGCGATCTTCGGCGATCTCGGTTTCTCCATCGCGGAAGGTCCCGATATCGAGACCGACTATTACAATTTCACCGCGCTGAATTTTCCCGAAGGCCACCCGGCGCGCGAGATGCACGACACCTTCTTCTTCCAGCCGGACGAGAAGGGCGAGCGCAAGCTTTTGCGCACGCACACTTCGCCGGTGCAGATCCGCACCATGGAAACGAAGAAGCCGCCGATCCGCATCGTCATTCCTGGCAAGACGTACCGGCAGGATTCGGACGCCACCCACTCGCCGATGTTCCATCAGGTCGAGGGGCTGGTGATCGACAAGACAGCCAACGTCGCCAACATGAAGTGGGTGCTGGAGGAGTTCTGCAAGGCCTTCTTCGAGGTGCCGCAGGTTAAGATGCGCTTCCGGCCGTCCTTCTTCCCGTTCACCGAGCCAAGCCTCGAGGTGGACATCCAGTGCGATCGCTCGCGGCCCGGCGAGGTGCGCTTCGGCGAAGGCTCCGACTGGATGGAGATCCTCGGCTGCGGCATGGTGCATCCCAATGTGCTGCGCCATGGCGGTCTCGATCCGGACGAATATCAGGGCTTTGCCTGGGGCATGGGCATAGACCGCATCGCCATGCTGAAATACGGCATGCCGGACCTGCGCGCCTTCTTCGATGCAGACGTGCGCTGGCTGTCGCACTACGGCTTCCGGCCGCTCGACATGCCGACTTTGTTCGGAGGCCTGAGCGCATGACAGCGCCCTATGCCGGCGGCTGCCGCTGCGGCGCCGTGCGGTTCGAGGCCTCTGCCGAACCGCATCACGTCAGCTACTGCCATTGCGGCGATTGCCGGCGGGCCAGCGGCGCGCCGGTGTCGGCCTTTGTCGGCTTCCTGGTCGATCAGGTCGCGTTCACCGGCAAGGCGCTGAAGATGTATGAGAACGGCCCGGTGACGCGCTCTTTCTGCGGCACCTGCGGCTCACCCATCGCCTATGTCGACGAGCGGCTGGAAGAAGACATCTACTTCATGCTCGGCGCCATGGACATGCCGGCCGATTTCCAGCCGACGCTGCATGCCTATATCGGCGAGCAGCTTGCCTTCCTGCATATGTCCGACGACCTGCCGAGACATCTGAAATCAAGCGTCAAAAGACCAGACGGAACAGTCCCATGAAATTCACCCTCTCCTGGCTCAAGGACCACCTCGAGACCGACGCCACGCTCGACGAGATCGTCGAGCGGCTGACTTCGATCGGTCTCGAAGTCGAGCATGTCGACGACAAGTCGAGCCTGAAACCATTCGTCATCGCCAGGGTGCTGACGGCGGTTCAGCATCCCGATGCCGACCGGCTGCGCGTGCTGACCGTCGACACCGGCGACGGCAAGCCTCCGGTGCAGGTCGTTTGCGGCGCGCCAAACGCTCGCGCGGGCCTGATCGGCGCCTTTGCCGCGCCCGGCACCTATGTGCCCGGCATCGACGTAACGCTGACGGTCGGCAAGATCAGGGGCGTCGAAAGCCACGGCATGATGTGTTCCGAGCGCGAGCTGGAGCTGTCCGACGAACACAATGGCATCATCGACCTGCCTGAGGATGCGCCGGTCGGCACCAGCTTCGCCGCCTATGCGCACATCGACGATCCGGTCATCGAGATCAACTTGACGCCGAACCGGCCGGATGCCACCAGCGTCTACGGCATCGCCAGGGATCTGGCGGCGAGCGGGCTTGGCCGCCTCGTCGGCGGCGCCATCATGCCGCATGTCGGCAATGGCATGTGTCCGATCAAGGTGACGATCGAAGCGCCGGAGCTTTGCCCCGGCTTCGCGCTCAACTTGGTCAAGGGCGTCAAGAATGGACCCTCGCCAAAATGGCTGCAGCAGCGGCTGATCGCCATTGGGCTGAGACCCATCAGCGCACTGGTCGACATCACCAACTACGTCACCTTCGACCGCGGCCGCCCGCTGCATGTGTTCGACGCCAGCAAGGTTGCCGGCAATCTCGTCGTGCGCCGCGCGCGCGATGGTGAAAAGGTGCAGGCGCTCGACGGCCGCGAATACACGCTGACGCCGGAAATGTGCGTCATCGCAGATGACAACGGCGTCGAGTCGATCGCCGGCGTCATGGGCGGCGAGCATTCGGGCTGCGACGAGAACACCTCAGATGTGCTGATCGAATCCGCCCTTTGGGATCCGATCACCACGGCGCGCACCGGCCGCACGCTCGGCATCATTACCGACGCGCGCTACCGTTTCGAGCGCGGCGTCGACCCCGAATTCATGGTTCCGGGCGTCGAACTGGCGACGAAACTGGTGCTCGATTTCTGCGGCGGCACGCCGACCGAAATGGAGGTCGTCGGTTATGCCGGTCACACGCCGAAGATCGTTTCCTTCCCGCTTTCGGAAGTGAAGCGGCTGACCGGCATCGAGGTTCCCAGCGCGGAAAGCCTCGACATCCTGTCGCGCCTCGGCTTCAAGCCGGAGGGCTCGGGCGATGTCGTCGATGTCGCCGTGCCGTCCTGGCGCCCCGACGTCGATGGCAAGGCAGACCTGGTCGAGGAGGTCATGCGCATCCACGGTGTCGACAACATCGCGCCGCAGCCGCTCGGTGCGCATGACGCGGTCAATGCAAAGATCCTCACCACGCTGCAGGTCCGTACCCGCACGGCCAAGCGCGCGCTTGCCGTGCGCGGCATGATGGAAGCCGTTACCTGGTCGTTCATTCCGGCCAAGCATGCCGAGCTGTTCGGCGGCGGCCAGACCGCGCTGAAGCTTGCCAACCCGATCGCCGCCGATATGTCCGACATGCGGCCCTCGCTGCTGCCGGGGCTGATCGCGGCTGCCCAGCGCAACGCCGACAAGGGTATTGGCGACGTGGCGCTGTTCGAAGTGTCGGGCACTTATGAGGGCGACGGCGCCGACCAGCAGCGGCGCGTCGCCGCCGGCGTGCGTCGCGGCACCGCCAAGCTCGACGGTTCCGGCCGCAACTGGGCCGGCAATTCCGGTCCAGTCGGCGTGTTCGACGCCAAGGCCGATGCGATCGCCGCACTGGAAGCCTGCGGTGCGCCTGTCGACCGGCTGCAGATCGAGGCCGGCGGCCCGGCCTGGTATCATCCCGGCCGTTCCGGCACGATCAAGCTCGGCCCGAAAACCGTGCTCGGAACTTTCGGTGAATTCCATCCGAAGACGCTGGAAGGGCTCGATGTTTCCGGCCCGCTGTGCGGCTTCGAGGTCTTCGTCGATGCCGTGCCTGAACCGAAGGCCAAGCCGACGAAAACCAAGCCGAAACTGGAACTGTCGCCCTTCCAGGCGGTCAAGCGCGATTTCGCTTTCGTCGTCGACAAGTCGGTCGAGGCCGGCACGCTGGTGCGCGCAGCGCTCGCCGCCGACAAGAAGCTCATCACCGCCGTCTCGGTCTTCGATATTTTCGAAGGCGCTTCGCTGGGCGAGGGCAAAAAATCGATTGCCATCGAAGTGTCGATCCAGCCGGTCGAAAAGACGCTCACCGACGAGGATTTCGAGGCACTGGCCAAGCGCATCATCGAGAATGTCGGCAAGCAGACCGGGGGCGTTCTGCGGGGCTAAAAAACTTGCGAGCAGATGGCGAATCGCCCTCCAAAGGGCGATGGACCATCTGCGGTATTCCGGCCTTCCCCTTGAAGAACAGCGCGCGGCGTTTCTCGCCATCGTGTCTGCCGACCCGCTGTTATGTGACGCGGTGGCGCGGGCTCGCACGCTCGACCTGCCGGACTGGCTGGTGGTATCCGGCGCTCTCTACAACAGCATCTGGAACCACCTGACCGGCAAACCGTCGGGCTACGGCATCAAGGATGTTGATCTTTTCTACTTCGATGACAGCGACCTGTCCTATGAGGCCGAGGACGCGGTGATCCGCCGGGCGGAGAAGCATTTCGAGGGGCTAGCGTTGCCGGTCGAGGTGCGCAACCAGGCGCGGGTGCATCTGTGGTATCCGCAGAAGTTCGGACGGCCGTGCCCGCGCTATTTGAGCGCCAGCGAATCCGTTAGCCATTTTGCCTCGAAGACGCACGCCGTCGGGGTTCGATACGACGCTGACGGGCAGCTCGAGATCGTGGCACCGTTTGGTCTTGACGACATTTTCTCGTTTCGCATCACGCCGAACCGGGTGATGGACAATCAGCGCACGCATGAGGCGAAGGGTAAGCGTGCAAGGGAGAACTGGCCGGAGATTAGTGTCGAGCCTTGGTAAAAATGTCGGCAGGGCAGAGGGGGGCGCTTCACGTCAGCGTCCCCATCTTCTGCACCGCGCTGCGTACGAAAAAGGGGCGCGCGGCGCCCCTTCCGATTACTCACCAGTTTTCACCCATTCACCAGCGTCAGCTCCTTCTCCGCATAGCGCCTACCGACCACCTTGTCGGGCGACAGCGCGTCACCAATCGCCTGCACCTCGACCGCGCTCAGCGCGATCCCGGCAGCCGCCGCATTCTGCTCCAGATGGCGTATCCTTCTTGCGCCGGGGATCGGCACGATGAAATCGCCCTGGTGCAGCACCCAGGCCAGCGCCAGTTGGGCCGAAGTTACCCCCTTTTCAGCTGCCAGCTTTTCCAGCGTCGCGATGACAGCGGCGTTGGCTTCCATCGCCTCGGCCTGGAAGCGCGGCAAGGTCCGGCGCCAGTCGTCGTCGCTCAGCGCCTCGGGCTTGGCGATCATGCCGGTCAGCAGGCCACGGCCGAGCGGGCTGTAGGGAACAAAACCGATGCCGAGTTCGCGGCAGACGGCGAACACCTCGTCTTCCGGGTCGCGGCTCCAGAGCGAATATTCGCTCTGCACGGCGGCAATTGGATGCACGGCATGGGCCCGGCGGATGGTCGCCGCACTCGCCTCCGACAGGCCGAGCGCGCGCACCTTGCCCTCGCGCACCAACTCGGCCATGGCACCGACCGTGTCCTCGATCGGCACGTTGGGGTCGACACGGTGCTGGTAGTAGAGGTCGATCACATCCGTGCCCAGCCGCTTCAGCGACGCCTCGGCGACCGCCTTGACGTGCTCGGGGCGGCTGTCGACGCCGGCCATGCGGTCGAGGCCTGTACCTTCCTCCAAAATCCTGAAGCCGAATTTTGTCGCGATCGTCACCTTGTCACGCGCGGACTTCAGCGCTTTGCCGAGCAGGATCTCGTTCTCGAACGGGCCATAGACCTCCGCCGTGTCGAAGAAATTGACGCCGATATCGATGGCGCGGTGCAGCGTGGCGATTGCGTCGGCTTCCGCCTGGCCGCCATAGGCGAAGCTCATGCCCATGCAGCCGAGGCCGACGGGATAGACGTTCAATTCAGTTCCTAGTTTGCGGGTTTGCATAACGCGTCTCCTTGTTGCGATGCGGCAGAAATAGCGCCTTGCCTTGTGTTCGATAATCGGCTCTCATTTGCACGGGCTGTTCTAAAAGATAGATCAATGAATCGCGCGCATCTTTCCCAACTGGCCGTGCTGGCAACCGTTGCCCAATGCGGCAGCTTTCGCGGCGCGGCCAGGGAATTGGCCATCGCGCCTTCGGCGGTCAGCCATGCGGTGTCCAGCCTAGAGGCGCGGCTTGGCGTTCGGCTGCTGGCGCGCAGCACACGCAGCGTCGCGCCGACCGAAGAAGGTGCGCAGTTGCTGGAACGGCTGCGACCGGCGCTGTCGGAGATCGATCTGGCGCTGGAGACGGCAATCGAGACGCGCGACCGGCCGGCCGGCAATCTGCGCCTGACCGTGCCGCGCACCGCAGCCCATTTGGCGCTGACGCCACGGCTGGGCGCCTTTGCGTCGGCCTATCCCGATATCGTGCTGGAGATCGTCATCGAGGACCGTTTCACCGACGTGGTGGAAGGGGGCTTCGATGCTGGCGTCAGGCTAGGCGAGAGCCTGCAGCGCGACATGATCGCGGTGCGCATCGGGCCGGACCTTCGCGGCGCGGTGGTCGGCGCCCCGGTCTATTTCGAGGTCAACCCCAAGCCGCGTCACCCGCGCGACCTGGCTGACCACCGCTGCATCCGCTTCCGCTTCTCCAGCGGCATCCTCTACCGCTGGGAGTTCGAGAGAGGCCGCGAGGCGATCGAGATGGCGGTGGAGGGACCGCTGATCCTCGACGAGGACCATTTGATCGCCCAGGCGGCGGTCGACGGCGCTGGGCTCGCCTTCGTCTTTGAGGATTATGTCCGCGCGCCGCTCGCCGACGGCAGGCTGATCCGTGTGCTGGAGGACTGGTGCCCCTCCTTCGACGGCTTCTTCGTCTATTATCCGAGCCGCCGGCAGATGCGCCCGGCGCTCAGGGCGTTTGTCGATTTCTTCAAGGTGAGTGGATAGAGCGGGCTCGCCCCTCCCCTTGTGGCCCTCCGGAGGGAGAGGAAGGGAGCCAGGCTCGGCGAACTCGCGCCTTTCGTCTCCCTCCGGAGGGCCCTGATGGGAGTCCGAAGGACGGGCGAGATCGGCGGCTCGCCCCGGTAGGTCGGCTGAGGGACGGGGTGGGTAGCGCCCTACGAGACCCCCACCCCGCCTCGCAAAAGCCGCTTCGCGGCATTTGCTGCGCGCCCCTCCCCACAAGGGGGAGGGTGAAGCGCGCTGGAAGAAAGCCGAACCAACATTCGTTCACTCCCCATGCAAACATCGATCACCAACAGCGCCACCCGCTATGGCTGGGGCGCGATCCTTCTCCACTGGCTGATTGCGCTCATTTTCATCGGCCAGTTCGGGCTCGGCTTCGTCATGGTGCGGCTGACCAGCCAGCGCACCGCCTTCGAGCTGATCCAACTGCATAAATCTTTCGGCTTCCTGCTGCTCGGGCTTGTGTTGCTGCGCATCGCCTGGCGTCTTGGCAATGCAACGCCGGCGCTGCCGCGCTCGGTCGGAACCCTGGAGCGTCGGGCAGCACCGTTGGCCCATCTTGCGCTCTACGCGTTTCAGCTTGCCTTGCCCTTGTCCGGCTGGGCGCTGGTGTCGGTCTCGATGCTGGAGATCCCCAGCCTGCCATTCAACCTGTTCGTCATGCCGAACCTGCCGCTGGCCGAATCGGATGGTGCCGAGAGCTTCTGGGCGGCGGCACATTGGTATCTCGCCTATGCCGGCATGACGCTTGTGGCTCTCCACGTCGCGGCGGCGCTGCGGCATCATTTCCAGCTCAGGGATGGCGTGCTCACGCGCATGGTCACGCCTTCGTCAGATTCGGAATAGAGCGAGCGGTTCATTCGTTCATGGAGTGAGGGCGCAAGAAATGCGCTGCCTCCAACAAGGAACATCCCCATGTACACGCGCATCCTCGGATTTGCGGCGGTCGCCGCTTGCCTTGCCATGCCTGTTTCTGCGGCCGTCGCGCTGGGTGACGCCGCCGGCAGCTATTCGATCAGCCCGGCCAGCTCCAGCATCCGCTTCTCCATCGGCAAGGTCGGCGGCGGCGGCCTCAATGGCACCTTCGCCCGCTTCAAGGGCTCGATCCGCATCGACAACAGCGATGTCGGGCGCTCAGCTGTCAATTTCACCATTTTTCCCGAAAGCGTCGGCACCGGCCAGGGCCGTATCGATGCCTTCCTGCGCTCCGACGCGGTGTTTGATGCCGCCAACAGCCCGGAAATCCAGTTCCGCTCTACCAGCGTGACCCGAACCAGCGACACCACGGCTCTCGTCAGCGGCCGGCTGACGGCGCGCGGCAAGACGTTCCCGGAAAAATTCACGGCCGAGCTCGGCGGTCTCAAGGCCGGCATGATCAAATTCCATGTCACCGGCAAGGTGCTGAGGTCGCGCTACGGCATGGATGTCGGCACGCCGATCTATTCCAACATCGTCGACTTCGACATGACGCTGACCGGCAAAAGGGGCTGACCTCGTCATTGGCTTTTCCGGCGATTTCGGGCAAACCTCGTCGCCTGTAATCGTGATGGAGAAGCCTGATGTTCCGATGGGGTGTGTTGTCGACGGCCAAGATCGGCCGCGAGCATTTGTTGCCGGCGATGGTCGAGGCGGAGAATGGCGTGCTGTCGGCGATCGCCAGCCGCGACCTGTCGAAGGCCAAGGCGCTGGCCGACCGCTTCGGTGCACGCCATGCCTTCGGCTCCTATGAGGAACTGCTCGCCTCGAAAGAAGTAGACGGCGTCTACATCCCGCTGCCGACCTCGCAGCATGTCGAGTGGGCGGCCAAGGCCATCGAAGCCGGCAAGCATGTGCTGGTCGAAAAGCCGCTGGCGCTCGACGCCAAGGACATCCTGCCGCTGATCAAGCTGCGCGACCAGAAAAAGGTGCTGGTCTGCGAAGCCTTCATGGTCATCTACCACCCGCAATGGATCAAGGTGCGCGAGCTCATCGCCAGCGGCGCCATCGGCCGGCTGCGCCATGTGCAGGGCGCGTTCTCCTACTACAACGTCGACCCCAGCAACATGCGCAACCAGCTCGACCTCGGCGGCGGCGCGCTGCCCGACATCGGCGTTTACCCGACCGTGTCGACGCGCTTTTCCACCGGCAAGGAGCCGCTGCGCGTGCAGGCGACGATCGAGCGCGACAAGACATTCGGCACCGACATCTACTCCTCGATCCGTGCCGATTTCGGTGACTTCGAGCTGTCGTTCTATCTGTCGACGCAGATGGCGGCGCGCCAGGTGATGGTGTTCCACGGCGAGAAGGGTTTCATCGAGTTGTTCTCGCCTTTCAATGCCGGGCTCTACGACCACCACCGCGTCGAACTACACAACCAGAACCACACCGAGGCGCAGGTTTTCCGCTTTCCCGGCACGCAGCAGTACCGGCTGGAGGTCGAGACCTTCGCGCGCGCGGCACAGGGCGGCAAGGAGCGCGTCTTCACGCTGGAGGAATCGGTGCTCAACCAGAAAGTCATCGACGCCATCTTCCGCGCCGGCGGCAAAGAAGGCTGGGAGACCGTCTGAATTCCTTGCATTGAAATAGCCGGCTAATTCTGGGAGGAAAAATGGCTGACGATGCGGACGTGATCATTGTCGGCGCCGGCCTTGCAGGGCTGGTTGCCGCCGCCGAGCTTGCCGAGGCCGGCAAGAAAATCATCATCGTCGACCAGGAGCCGGAGCAGTCGCTCGGCGGCCAGGCATTCTGGTCGTTCGGCGGCCTTTTCCTCGTAGATTCGCCCGAGCAGCGGCGCATGCGCATCCGCGATTCGCATGACCTGGCGCTGGAAGACTGGCTGGGCACCGCGGCTTTCGATCGGCCCGAGGATTTCTGGCCGCGCAAATGGGCGGAAGCCTATGTCGGCTTTGCCGCCGGCGAAAAACGCTCCTGGCTGATACAGCGCGGCCTGAAATTCTTTCCCGTGGTCGGCTGGGCCGAGCGAGGCGGCGGCAATGCCATCGGCCACGGCAATTCGGTGCCGCGCTTCCACATCACCTGGGGCACGGGCCCCGGCGTTCTCGACCCCTTCGTACAGCGCGTGCGCGAGGCGCAGAAGCGCGGACTGATCAGTTTCAAATTCCGCCATCGGGTCGATGAATTGACCCGCACGGGTGCGACTGTCGACGGGGTGCGCGGCGACATCCTGCAACCGAGCACCGCCGAGCGCGGCCACAAGAGTTCGCGCGAAATATCAGGAGATTTCGAGCTTCGCGCGCAAGCCGTGATCGTCGCTTCCGGCGGCATCGGCGCCAACCATCAGCTTGTACGGGAAAACTGGCCGCAGCGGCTGGGCGCGGCGCCCAAGCGCATGATCACCGGCGTGCCCGACCATGTCGACGGCCGCATGCTGGCGATCACGGAACGGGCCGGCGGCTCGATCATCAACCGCGACCGCATGTGGCACTATGTCGAGGGCATCAAGAACTGGGCGCCGATCTGGACCGACCATGCGATACGCATCCTGCCCGGCCCATCATCGCTGTGGCTCGATGCGCGCGGCAAGCGCCTGCCGGTGCCGCTCTATCCCGGCTTCGACACTCTGGGCACGCTCTCCCACATCATGAGCACCGGCTTCGACTATTCCTGGTTCATCCTGACCAAGAAGATCATCCAGAAGGAGTTCGCGCTGTCGGGCTCCGAGCAGAACCCCGATCTGACCGGCAAGAGCTGGCGCCAGGTGCTCGGCCGCGCCACATCGGGCATTCCGGGCCCCGTCAAGGCGTTCATGGAAAAGGGCGAGGACTTCATCGTCGAGGCCGATTTGCCGGCGCTGGTCGCGCGCATGAACGCGCTGGCCGGCGGCGAGGCGCTGCTTGAGGTGGCTCAAGTCGAGCGCGAGATCCGCGCCCGCGATAGGCAGCTCGACAACCCGTTCTCCAAGGATATGCAGATCACCGCTCTGCGCGGCGCGCGCGCCTATCTCGGCGACCGGCTGATCCGCACGGCCAAGCCGCACAAGATGCTCGATCCGGCAAATGGCCCGCTGATCGCGGTGCGGCTTAACATCCTGACCCGCAAGACGCTGGGCGGCCTGCAGACCGATCTCGACAGCCGCGTGCTGGGGGCAGATGGGCAGCCGGTCGCCGGGCTCTATGCCGTCGGCGAAGCCGCCGGTTTCGGCGGCGGCGGCGTGCATGGCTATGCGGCGCTCGAAGGCACCTTCCTCGGCGGCTGCATCTTTTCCGGCCGCAGCGCCGGCCGGGCAGCGGCTGCCTCGGTGGCGTGAAGGGGCGCCACTTGGTCCTCAGAGTTTGGCCGCGATCACCAGCGCCAGCCGCCCCGTCCAAGCGCGGTCACCGCATCGACGATCCGGGTGAAGCTGGTGCGGGCGCGGCCAACCGTGTGCCGGGCTCTGAGATAGCCGTGAACCAATCCCGGCTCCTCGAACCACGTCGCGTGGCCACCTGCCGTGATGATCAGGTCGCGATAGGTCTCGCCATCCGATGACAGCGGGTCGCATTCGGCGGTGATCAGCACTGTCGGCGGCAAGTTGGAGAAATCGGTGTCGGCAAGCGGGGCCAGCGTCGCATCGCCGCTACGGTCTTGCCCTCCAGTGCGAATGTGCTTGTAGAATTCGAGATCGCGCACGGTCAGCATCGGCGCTTCGGCGTGCTTGACATAGGAGCCTTTCGAGCGGTCTCCGCCGAGGCCGGGATAGATCAGCACCTGGCCGACCGGCCTTTTCGAATGGCCGCGCGTGGCGTGACTGACGGCGGCGCAGAGATTGCCGCCGGCGCTGTCGCCGCAGAGCACGATAGGATGATCGCGATTGGCGGCGGCCCATTCGAAGGCGCTCATGGCATCGTCGAAGGCGGCTGGATGCAAATGTTCCGGCGCCAGCCGGTAATCTACGGAGACCACCTCATAGCCTGTGCGCGAGCACAGCTCCGCGCAAACATCGTCGTGGCTGTCCAGCCCACCAAGGATGAAGCCACCGCCATGGACATAGAGCACCGTCACGGCTGCCTGAAGTGTGCTTCGGTAGATGCGGATCGGGATGTCATGCGTCGGCGTTGCGATGGCGGAGGTTTCGACAGCGGCGCCCTCGGGATAGCCGGCAAAGAATTCCCGGCACATGCGGTCGTAAATCTCGCGCTGCTGCGCGATCGTGTAGTCGATCGTATCGGGCGGGTAATAGGAATTGGTGCGCTCGATGAAGGCCCAGGTCTCGGCGTCGATGAGCTTGATGTAGTCGGTCATGGGTGCTGGAGAGGCGGCCAAGGCTGAGCCTGGGCGCCCCCCTCTGTCCTGCCGGACATCTCCCCCTCAAGGGGGGAGATCGGATGTTGCGAAGGCTTTCGCCAACCTTCTGCGTCGCAAGAAGAGTGCAGAGATCGAAGCTGCCAATCTCCTCCCTTGAGGGGGAGATGTCCGGCAGGACAGAGGGGGGTAAGCGCCGTCATTTAGGCAACAATCCTTACTTCCCCTTCCACACCGGCTCACGCTTCTCCGCAAAAGCCCGAAAACCCTCCATATTGTCCTCGGAGCCATAGAGCGCATCGACCGTCGGCAATTGCCGGCGGGTCACCTTGTTCATGGCGTCCTGGAAGGTCAGCGCCTCGGCCACGCGCGCCGTCTCCTTGATCGCGGCAAACACCAGCGGTGGGCCGCCTGCGAGCAGCCGGGCGATCTCCCAGACGCGATCTTCCAGCTTTTCCTTGGGCAGCACTTCGTTGACCAAGCCCCAGCGATGCGCTTCAGCGACATCCATCCAGCGGCCGGTGAGCAGAAGGTCCATGGCGACATGGTAGGGGATGCGCTTCGGCAGCTTGATCGTCGCCGCGTCGGCCAGCGTGCCGGCTCGGATCTCGGGCAGCGCGAAGGAGGAATGATCGGAGGCGTAGATGAGGTCGCAGGACAGCGCCAGCTCGAAGCCGCCGCCGACCGCCATGCCGTTGACGCACGCGATGATCGGCTTGTTGAGGTCGCGCAGCTCCTGCAGGCCGGCAAAGCCGCCGACGCCATAGTCGCCGTCGACCGCATCGCCGCCGGCAGCTGCTTTGAGGTCCCAGCCCGCGCAGAAGAACTTGTCGCCAGCGGTCTTGACGATGGCGACGCGCAATTCCGGATCGTCTCGGAACGCCTTGAAGGTCTCGCCCATCAGCCGCGAGGTCTTCAGGTCGATGGCGTTGGCCTTGGGCCGGTCGAGGGTGACTTCGAGGATGGTGCCCTCGCGGCGGGTCGAAATGACGTCAGACATTCTTGTTCTCTCCCAGCACCAGCAGCGCGTCGGCGATCCAGGCGCCCTTGCCCTCTGCACAGACGATCAGCGGGTTGATGTCCAGTTCTTCGATCTCACCGGCATTCTGCTGCACGAAGGCGGCAATGCCAGAGATAGCATCGATGGCAGCCGCGACATCGGCCTTCGGCCGGCCGCGATAGCCTTCGAGTAGCGGGAACAGTTTCAGGCCGCGCAGCGCCGCCTCGATATCGTCGCGGGTCGCCGGCAGCATCAGCGTGACGCTGTCGCGCAACAGCTCGACCAGCACGCCACCAGTGCCGAGCGTCATCACCGCGCCGAACATCGGATCGCGGGTGAAGCCGACGATGAGTTCGGCAACACCGTCGCGCACCATGCGCTCGACATAGAGCCCGGTGCCGAGCGGCAACAGGTCATGCGCTGCGGTGCTGACAGATTCGGCATCCCTGAGATTGAGCCTGACAGCGCCAACTTCGGATTTGTGGGTGACGCCGAGCGCCTTCAACGCGACGGGAAAGCCGAGCGCCATGGACGAAATCACCGCTTCGACGGCATTGGCGGCGCGCTCGCCCTTCGGCACCGGCAGGCCGGCTTTGATCAGCCGTGACTTCGCCTCGGCTTCGTCGGGCGTGACGTGGTCCCCGCCAGAGGCGCCGGAGGCCGACGTGTCGATCGGCTGCGCCTGCGGTTCAGCCCAAGCCCAGCCGATGAAGGCTGCTGCGCCGGCTGCATCCATCGCTTCCGAAATGCCGAACAACGGCACCATGCCGCGCGCCATCAGTTCGGCAGTGTATTCCTCCGGCAGGTTCTCCGGCAGCGAGGAGACGATCGCACCATGCGCCTTGTTGGTCTTGAGCGCCGATTCGAAAGCGCGCAACGTCGCCCACCAGTCGGTGACCGAGCAGCGGTCGGGTCGCGGAAAATCGAGCACCAGCATGTTGAGGTCGAAACCGCCCGACACCATGGCGGTGAAGGTGGCGGTCATCGCCGGCTCGTTGTTCCAGATGAAGGTGTGATAGTCCAAGGGATTGGCGACCGCGACCAGCGGCCCGAGCGTCGATTTGACATGGGCGCGGTGGCTGTCGGTCAGCACAGGGAAATTGACCCAGCGGCCTTCGGCGCTGTCGGCCATGACGGAGGCCTCGCCGCCGGAGCAGCTCATCGACGACAGCCTATAGCCGGGCAAAGGTCCGGTGATGTGCAGCAGCTTCAGCGCCTCGATGAAGGCGGGGATTGAATCGACACGCGCAATGCCGAGCCGCCGCAGGAACGCACCCGAGGCCGCGTCCGAGCCGGCGAGCGACGCGGTATGCGAGACAGTCGCTTGCCTGGCCTGTTCGGAACGGCCGACCTTCATGGCGATGATCGGCTTCTTCAGCTCGCGGGCTCGTGCCGCCAGCCGTTCGAAGCCGGCTACCGAATCGAAGGCCTCGATGTGCAGGCCGAGCGACGTGACCCGCTCATCCTCGATCAGGCCGAGCGCCATTTCGGACAGGCCGGTCTGCGCCTGGTTGCCGGCGGTCATCAGGAAGGCGATCGGCAGGCCGCGCTTCTGCATGGTCATGTTGATGGCGATGTTGGAGGACTGGGTGATGATGGCGACGCCCTTGCCGCCCTCGGCCAGTCTTATGCCGCCATGCTGGTCGGGCCACAGCAGCGCGCCGTCGGCATAATTGATCAGGCCGTAGCAATTCGGCCCGATGATCGGCATCTGGCCGGCCGCCGCGACCAGCTCGGCCTGCAGCCGCTCGCCATCATCGTCATAGGCCTCGGTTTCGAGGAAGCCGGCGGCAAAGCAGACGGCGCCGCCGGCGCCGCGTTCGGCCAGCGCCTTGATCACCTCGATGGTCAAATGCCGGTTGACGCCGACAAAGGCAGCATCCGGCGCGCCGGGCAGGTCAGCCACCGAACGATAGGCCTTGCGACCGGCAACCTCGTCCTTGGTCGGATGCACCGGCCAGATCTCGCCGGCAAAACCCATCTTGATCGATTGCGCGACGACGGCTGCGGCCTGCGCGCCGCCGAAGACGGCGATCGATTTAGGCCGCAGGAGACGCTCCAGTTTATGCATATGTTATGCCCCGAACGGGCGCAGCAGCGCCCTTGAAATGATGTGGCGCTGGATCTCGGATGTGCCTTCCCAGATGCGCTCGACGCGCGCGTCGCGCCAGATGCGCTCCAGCGGCAGATCGTCCATCAGCCCCATGCCGCCATGGATCTGGATCGCTTCATCGGCGACGTATGCGAGCATTTCGGTGGCCTTCAGCTTGGCCATGGCCATGTCCTGGTCGGTGACGGTGCCCTGATCGTACTTCCAGCCGGCTTCAAACACCATCAAGTCGGCGGCCTTCAGTTCGGTCGCCATGTCGGCGAGTTTGAACGACACGCCCTGGAACTTGCCGATCTGCTGGCCGAACTGCTGGCGCTGCGCGGCGTATTCGACGGCATGGCCAAGCGCACGCTCGGCGCGGCCGAGGCAGGTGGCGCCGACCTGCAGCCGGGTGGCGCCGAGCCAGGAATTGGCGACATCGAACCCCTTGTGGACTTCGCCCAACACTTGGGCTCCGGGTAGCCGGCAATCGTCGAATTCGAGGATGGCGTTGGTGTAGCCGCGATGCGAGACGTTGCGGTAGCCGTCGCGCACCGTAAAGCCCTTGGTGCCCTTGTCGACGAAGAAGGCGGTGATCTTCTTGCGTTTTCCGCGCGGCGAATCCTCTTCGCCGGAAGCCATGAACACGATGGCGAAGTCGGCGAGGTCGGCGTGGGAGATAAAATGCTTGGTGCCGTTCAGCACCCAGTCGTCACCGTCCTGCACGGCGGTTGCCTTCATGCCACGCAAATCGGAGCCGGCGCCCGGCTCGGTCATCGCCAGGCAGTCCCATTTCTCGCCACGGATGCAGGGGAACAGATATTTCTCGCGCTGCTCGGGCGTGCCGGCCAGGAGGATGTTGGAGGGGCGCGCCACGCAGGTCCAGTGCAGCGCGTAATTGGCGCGGCCGAGTTCCTTCTCGTAGAGCAGCCAGGTCACCGTATCGAGGCCCGCTCCGCCGACATCTGCCGGCATGTTGGCGGCATAGAGCCCGGCCTCGATCGCCTTTACCTTGATCTCTTCGATCAGGTCGCGGCGCAGCACGCCGGTGCGCTCGACCTCGCGCTCATGCGGGTAAAGCTCGTTCTCGACGAACGCGCGCGTCGTCTCGACGATGAGCTTCTGTTCCTCCGACAGCCCGAAATCCATGCTCTCAGCCTTTCTTCTTGCCGGTCTTTTTCTTCGGCTTTTCGGCTTTCTTGACCGGGTTCAAGGCTTTGGCCTTCTCGGCCGCCTTGGAGGCCATGGGCTTCTTCGCCGCCAGCTTGGCCAGCTGCCTGGTATAGTCCTTATGCAGCGCGCCGGCGCCCCAGCCCTTGCCTTTGTTTTGTTTCGACAGCGCATCCATGATGGCGACCAGATTGTCGTCGCGGATCTTTTCCAGCTCGCGGATCGACAGCCCATGCGCCTGTTCGTCCGACTGCGTGGCGATCAGGTCGACCAGTTCGTCGTTGAACTCAGGCACGTCCATCAGCTTGGTCCATGGCCATTTCAGGCACGGCCCGAACTGCGCCATGAAATGGCGCATGCCGGCCTCGCCGCCGGCGACGCGATAGACCTGGAACATGCCCATCTGCGCCCAGCGTAGGCCGAAGCCGTAGCGCATGATGTCGTCGAGTTCCTCGACCGTGCAGATGCCGTCCTTGATCAGCCAAAGTGCCTCGCGCCATGCCGCTTCGAGCAGGCGGTCGCCGACGAAGGCCTCGATCTCCTTGCGGATGACGACAGGCTTCATGCCGATCGAGGCATACATCTCCTTGGCGACCTCGATCGCCTCGGGGAAGGTCTGCTCGCCACCGACGATCTCCACCAGCGGCAGGAGATAGACCGGATTGAACGGATGGCCGACGACCAGCCGCTCCGGATGCTTCTTCATCGCCACCTGCATGTCGGTCGGCTTGATGCCGGAAGTCGAGGAGCCGACAATCGCGTTGGCCGGCGCGTGAGCGTCGATCTCGGCCAGCACGCGGTGTTTCAGGTCGAGCCGCTCCGGCACGCTCTCCTGGATGAAATCGGCATCGGCGACCGCTTCGGCGATGGTCTTGGCGAACGTCAGCTTGCCCTCTTTCGGCAGGCCGCCGGGCACCATCTGCTTATAGGCGCGGCGCGCGCCCTTCATCACTTCGCCGACCTTGCGCGACGCCTCGGGATCGGGATCGAAGATCGACACGTCGATGCCGTTGAGCAGCAGGCGCGCCACCCAGCCGGCGCCGATGACGCCGCCGCCGATGGCGGCTGCCTTGTTGATGATGCTCATGCTGAAGCTCCGGTTCTTGTCGCGGCGGTTGCGGGATCGATGAGGGGTACGCGCTCGCCGGCTCGGATCACCGAGGGATCGTAGGCCTTGCGGGCAAAGACTTCGAGCACGAAGGGCCGGAAGAATTCCATCGACAGCGTGTCATAGTCGGGGTCGAAGCTGGACTGGTCCCAGCGTTCGCAAAACTGGTCGCAATCGTCGAAATAAGCATGGCCGGCAAAGCGGTCGCGGGCGTGGCGGTTGCCGCCGAGATGATGGGCATAATAGAGCCGCTGGAAGTCGCCATGCTTTTCCACCACCCAAGTGCACTGCTCGCGCACGAAAGGTTTCAGGATCGAAGCGGCATATTCGTCGTGATTGTAAGGCGCATAGATGTCGCCGATGTCGTGCAGCAGCGCGCAAGCGATCCAGTCGGTGTCTGCGCCGTCGCGCCAGGCACGTGTCGCTGCCTGCAGCGAATGGCCGAGCCGGGTGATCTTGTAGCCGGAAAGACCCGCGTCGAGCTGCACCAGCGCGTCGAGCAGCCGCTCGCCGGTCCTGGCCGCATAGTCGATTTCATGCGCGGTCAGGAATTCGTAGTCGTCCCGGTCGCCATCCTTCATCGCGGTGAATTTTACGGTAGTCATGCCGACCCTCCCGACGAATAATTTATGCCGCGATCGGCGCCCGCTTGGTGAGGTTGAGCTTCTGCCGTACCTCTTCCGGCCCAAGGATTCTGGCGCCGAGATTGGTGACGATGCTGGCGGCGCGCTCGACCAGCTGTGCGTTGGTGGCCAGCACGCCCTTGTCGAGCCACAGATTGTCCTCCAGCCCGACGCGGACATTGCCGCCGGCCAGCACCGCCGCCGCGGCATAAGCCATCTGGTTGCGGCCGATGGCGAAGGCCGACCAGTTCCAGGTCGACGGCACATTGTTGACCATGGCCATGAAGGTGTTGAGATCATCAGGCGCACCCCACGGCACGCCCATGCAAAGCTGCACCAGCGCATCCGGGTTGAGCACCTTTTCCTCGACCAGTTGCTTGGCGAACCACAGATGGCCGGTGTCGAAAGCCTCGATCTCCGGCTTGACGCCGAGCGCCGTCATCATGCCGCCCATGGCGCGCAGCATGCCGGGCGTGTTGGTCATGACATAGTCGGCCTCGGCGAAATTCATGGTGCCGCAGTCGAGCGTGCAGATTTCCGGCAGGCATTGGCGCACATGTTCCATGCGGTTGGTGGCACCGCCCATGTCGGTGCCTTTTTCGTTGAGCGGTAGCGGCGCTTCCGGCGATCCGAACACCATGTCGCCGCCCATGCCGGCGGTCAGGTTCAGGATGACGTCGACTTCTGCCGCGCGGATGCGCTCGGTCACTTCGCGATAGAGATGCACGTCGCGCCTCGGCCTGCCGGTCTCGGGATCGCGCACATGGCAATGCACGATGGCGGCGCCCGCCTTGGCCGCATCGATGGCGGAATCCGCGATCTGCTTGGGCGAGCGCGGCACATGCGGGCTGCGGTCCTGCGATCCGCCGGACCCGGTCACGGCACAGGTAATGAAGACCTCACGGTTCATCGCAAGCGGCATGGAACTCTCCTCCGAAAGAAATAGACCTCAACAATGCCCGACTTGCCGGAAACTGTTTTGCGTTTTACGAAGCTTCCATGACGAAAAGCGAAAAACCAACGATCTTTCGCGCCGAGCGCTCGCCGCTCAAGGTGACGCTGCTGGTATTTTCCGGTTCGTCGATCATGTGCGTCGCATCCGCCGTCGATCCACTGCGCGCGGCCAACCGCATCTCCGGCGAGACCCTGTTCGATTTCAAGCTGGTCTCGGTGACCGGCGAGGCTCCAGTCACCACTTGCGGCCTGCCGGTGGCGGTCGGCGGCCGCTTCGATGCGGGCGAGTCGACCGACGTTCTTGTCGTCGTCGCCGGCTTCGGCACCCAGAACTATGCGACATCGGCTCTGTTATCCGGCCTGCGCCGGGCCGCACGGACAGCACGCGCTTGCGGCGGCGTCGAAGCCGGCACCTGGCTGGTGGCGCGCGCCGGCCTGCTGGAAGGACGCAGCGCCACCACCCATTGGGAAGACATGGAGGATTTTTCCTCGGCCTTTCCCGGCGTCGACGTGCGTCCGGACCGTTATGTCATCGACGGGCCGGTGTTCACCTCGGGCGGCGCGTCGCCGACCTTCGACCTGATGCTGCATCTCATCCGCACGAGGCTCGGCATGGCCGTCGCGCTCGATGTCGCCAGCGTCTTCATCTACGACCAGGCGCGCGCCGCCACCGACGCACAGCCGCTGGTCTCGCTCGGCCGGCTCGATGGCTACGATCCGCGGCTGGCGCAAGCGATCCGGCTGATGGAAGCGCATGTCGACCAGCCGCTGACCATTGAAGCGGTGGCCAAGCGCGCCGGCGTGACGGCACGGACGCTGGAGAGCATCTTTCGCAAATCGATCGGCGAGACACCGGGCGCCTATTACCTCAGGCTGCGCCTGGGCGCCGCGCGCCGGCTGGTGGTCGATACAAGGATCGCCATGGCCGATATTGCCGGGCGGACCGGATTCTCATCCGCCGCGGCGTTTTCAAGAGCGTTTTCAAGGGCTTTCGGCGAAGCGCCGGTCAGGCTGCGCCGGGGCTGACTATGATAGAATCAGGCAGCGTTCTGACGGTCGCTGCCGCCGTCGATCTGCGAGCGCATTTGCTTGGCAAGATGGGTCTCGAAACGGCTGGCCACAGCGCGATCCCATTCGTTCGAGCGGCGCGTGCCGTCCTTCGGATGCGGCATTGCCATCAGCCGGTCGATGATCGATCCAGCCTCGCCAGGTGAGAGCAGGGCGTCGATTTCACGTTCGTTCTGCATATCGGTTCGCCTCCTTCTTCCTCTCCCGCCACGAGCCACTCTTATACGAGATTCGTGACGGCAGTTTGAAGGCAAGAGCGAGGTCATTGAAGGGCGTCGAAGGGCAAAACCATGTCGCTGGACCGGGCCATGCGCAAAGCTGTTCCTGCGCCCAGGCAGGTCAGGTCAACGAGAAATCTATTGTTGGATTGCGCAATTCCCAAGGCAAAGCGCTGTACGCTTTTCCCGGGGAAACCGGTACCCACTTTTCCTGGAATTGCTCAAAGCCGCTTTTCGAACAGCACCGTGGTGAAGCCACTGTCCCATTCGTCATCGGGATAGCGGCTTTTCTCGATATAGCCGACCGCTTTGTAGAGTGCTTGTGCGGGCAGGTTGAACGTGTCGGTCTCCAGCCGCGCCTGCGCCAATCCGGCCGCACTGACCGCCTGTTCGGCATGGGAAAGCAGCTTGCGGCCGACACCTTGGCCTTGACGGGATGCCATCACGTGCAGGGCCTCGATGAAATCCGCGCGCCAATGGATCAAGCCGGCGACCTCGCCATCGATCTCGGCAACGGCGAATTCAGGCCAGCTCTGGTCGACATAGCGCCCGCCAATATCCGTCTCGACATAGCGTTGCGCGGCTGCTTCGGTGATGTTCGGCAGCCAGGTGCCTTCGAAGGTTTCCTGCAGCACCTGCTTCAGCGCCGGAATATCGCTCGCCTGCGCCGGGCGCACAATGATTCGATCCTCTGCCATTTCCGTCTCCTGCCAATGCATGTCGCCCAAAGTGCACAGCGATTTGGGACGACGACATGCCGCCGCACGGGTCCTCTTTCGGTGACACGTGTAGCGTCCTGGTCTCACGCAGGCTGCCGAAGATCTGTGCGATCCTCGGCAGCTTGTCGCGAAGTGGGCTGACTAGCAGATGGCGATGGCGGCGGCTTTCAGCCAGTGGCGCCGGATGTCGGTCCAAAGATGAAGCGGCGCTCGCCCTACACGTAGCGGTTGACGATGTTTTCCAGCAGTTCCTGGCGGCCGGACCTCGGCTGCGGCTCGATCTTCTTCTTGACGACACGCTCGGCGATATCCTCAAGCGTGCGCTTGCCGGCAAGCATCGCCTTGCCCTCGGCCGTGTTCCAGCCGGCATAGCGTTCGGCCAGCGGCGCCGACAGTGCCTTGTCCTCGACCATGCGCGCCGCGGCTTTCAGGCCGCGAGCGCAAGAGTCCATGCCGCCGATATGGCCGATCAGCAGGTCCTGCGGATCGAGCGACTGGCGGCGCAGCTTGGCGTCGAAATTGGTGCCGCCGGTCTTGAAGCCGCCAGCCTGCAGGACTTGGTAGTAGGCCAGTGCCATTTCCGGCACGTTGTTGGGGAACTGGTCGGTGTCCCAGCCCGACTGGTAGTCGTTGCGATTCATATCGATCGAACCGAAAATGCCGAGCGCATTGGCCAGAGCCAGTTCGTGCTCGAAGGAATGGCCGGCCAGGATGGCGTGGCCCTGCTCGATATTGACCTTGACCTCCTTCTCCAGCCCGAAGCGCTTGAGGAAGCCGTAGACCGTGGCGACATCGTAATCGTACTGATGCTTGGTTGGCTCCTGCGGCTTCGGCTCGATCAGGATCGTGCCCTTGAAGCCGATCTTGTGCTTGTAGTCGACGACTATGCTGAGGAACCGGCCGGCCTGTTCCTGCTCGCGCGCAAGGTCGGTGTTGAGCAGGGTCTCATAGCCTTCGCGCCCGCCCCACAGCACGTAGTTTTCGCCCTTCAGCCGCTTGGTGACGTCGATACAGCTTTTCACCGTCGCCGCCGCGTAGGCAAAGACATCCGGATCGGGATTGGTGGCCGCGCCCGACATGAAGCGGCGGTTGGAGAACAGATTGGCGGTGCCCCAAAGCAGCTTGACGCCGGTCTGCTTCATCTTGCCCGCGAAGTAGTCGGCGATCTCATCGAGGCGCGCCGCACTCTCGGAAAAATCCTTGCCTTCCGGCCGTACATCGGCGTCGTGGAAGCAGAAGTAGGGCGCGCCGAGCAACGAGAACATCTCGAAGGCGACGTCTGCTTTCAGTTTTGCCAGCTCCATCGTGTCGACGCCGCCGGCCTTGGGAAACCACGGCCGGTCGAAAGTCTGGCCGCCGAACGGATCGCCACCCGGCCAGGCAAAGGAGTGCCAGTAGGCAACGGCGAAGCGCAGATGATCTTCCAGCCGCTTGCCGGCGACGACCTCATCGGGATTGTAGAACCTATAGGCCAGCGGATTGGTCGAATCCGGCCCTTCATATTTGATCTTCTGGATGTCGCCGAAAAATCCACTGCTCATGATTTCTGTCCTCTCACAAAGTTCTGACGCCATTACCTCAGGCGTAATTGGTTTCACGCCGGCGCTGGTTGAAAAGGGTCATGTCAAAGCCACCAAACGAAGGAGACAGACCATGACCGACCTCACCAAGATCGCTAAAAACTACATCACCGCCTGGAACGAAAGCGATGCCGGCCGCCGGGCCGAATTGCTCAAGGCGACCTTCACGGAAGACGTCAGCTACCGCGATCCGCTCATGCAGGGTGATGGCCATGAAGGCGTCGCGGCTCTGATCGACGGCGTGCAGCAGCGCTTTGCCGGTTTCCGGTTCTCGCTGAAGGGTACGCCGGACGGTTTTGCCGACAAGATCCGCTTCTCGTGGAATCTCGGACCTGAGGGGACGCCTTCGGTGATCGAAGGTACCGACATCGGAATCATCGAGAACGGCCGCCTCAAAAGCGTCACCGGTTTTCTCGACAAGGTGCCGGCGCAGTGAGCCGGACAGCCGCGGCGTGGGCGAAAGATCGCTCACGCCGTGGCGACCTTGATTGCCGGATAAAGCGCCCGGTAGCGCTGATAGGCATCGGCATAGGCGCCGCCGAGCGCCGCATCCGGTTCGATAGTTGCGTCCGTCCTCGGGGCCGTACAGATTTCGAGCGGATCGGCACCCGTCGCCGCGATCAGGCCGAGCCGCGCGGCACCAAAGGCGGCGCCGAAGTCGCCGTCGGCAGGAATGTCGACAGGCAGTTGAAGCGCGGTGGCAATCGCCTTCAACCAGTAGCGTGAGCGCGAACCGCCGCCGATCGCCGTCACCCGCGTCAAGGCTGTGCCGGCCGTGGCCAGCGCTTCGAGGCTGTCGCGGAAGGCAAAGGCTACACCCTCCAGCACGGCCTGGGTCAGCACGGCACGGCTCGATTGATGCGCCAGCCCGGTGAACGCGCCGCGAATGGCGGAATCATTGTAGGGCGTGCGCTCACCCGAGAGGTATGGCAGGAAGGACACGCCGCTCGGCGCCTTCAATGTGTCGCCGAGCTCAGTGGTCAACTCGCCGGCGCTCTTCCCGGTGATTTCCGACAGCCAGTTGAGCGAATCGGTTGCCGACAGGATGACCCCCATCTGGTGCCAGGTGTTCGGAAGCGCGTGGCAGAAGGTGTGAACCGCGCTAGCCGGGTTGGGCAGGTAGGAAGCGTTGGCGGCAAACAGCACACCCGACGTGCCGAGCGAAACAAAAGCGTGGCCGGCGCCAACCGTGCCCATGCCGCAGGCCGAGGCCGCGTTGTCGCCGGCGCCACCGGCGATCGGAATGCCGGCCTGGACGCCCCACTTCGATGCCAATTCGCTGCGCAATGCGCCTGCCTTCTGCGTACCCTCGACCAGCGACGGCATCTGCTTTTCATCGAGCGATGTCGCCGCGAGCAAATCCGCACTCCAGCGCCGCTTGCCGACATCGAGCCAGGACGTGCCGGCAGAATCCGACATTTCCGAAATGTGCTCGCCCGAAAGCCAGAGCCGCAGGAAATCCTTGGGCAGCAGCACTTTTGCGACCTTGGCGAAGACAGCGGGCTCGTTGTTCTTCACCCAGGCCAGTTTCGGCGCGGTGAACCCGGGAAAGACGATGTTGCCGGTCAAGGCGCGGAAACGCGGATCGGCATCGAGGACGGCGGCCTCGGCATGGCTGCGCGTGTCGTTCCACAGGATGCAGGGGCGCAGCACCTTGTCGGCGGCGTCAAGCAGCGTGGCGCCATGCATCTGGCCGGACAGGCCAATGCCCTTGACTGCCGCGAGTTCATGCGGATGGGAGGATTTGAGCTCGGCGATTGCGTCTTCGCAGGCCCGGATCCAGTGCTCGGGATTCTGTTCCGACCAGCCGGGGTGCGGCCGTGAAACATCAAGCGAACCATGGCCGGAACCGATGACGGTTTGCCCGGCATCGATCAGCAGCGCCTTGACGCCCGACGTCCCGAGATCGAGGCCCAGATACATGTCTTCCTCCCACGCCAGTTAATTTTTTCGGGTCTCGAAAAAATCTGGCTTGGCCAGTTTTTAAAACAAGATCCGCTTCGGGTCAATTCTCCGACAAATCGGCGGCGCGTCGCACAAACAGCGCTGACAGCGGACTGTCGGGCCGCGCCATCGAACGCTCCGCCGTGAGCGCCTTGGCCAGCGCACCCTCACCGGCGCGCAAGGCCGCCTCGATCAGCGTCAGGTCGATGACGTCGCGCTGGGCGTGGCTGCCACCGAAACGATGTGCGATCGCCCGGATCGGCCGGATCAGGCGCGCGGTCTCGGCGTAGCTGCCCTCACCGAATGCCTTGATGGCGAGCGTCAGCGGATGGCCGACATCCCGCGTGAAAGCCGCATTGTCGTCGCTGCCACGCATGGCCTCGCGCTGAGCCTCGAGCAAGGCGAGGGCCGGCGCATCTAACCCGGCACCCACGAAGGCCATCATCGCGTGGGCGTCGTTGAAGGCATAAAGACCCGCTCCCGCCTTGCCCCAGTTGGCGGCGAGTGCCGCCCAGCGGTCGCCGACATCGACGCCGCCGAGGTGGAGCCGCCACAGGATTGCCGAGGCATCGACCATGTTGAGCGCCATCGTCGATTGCACGCTGTAGATAGGGCCGTCATAGAGGGCCAGCACCGCGTCGGTCTCGCCGAGATCATAGTGGAACAGCGCCAGGTGCCACCAATTGTGGACCTGCAGGAAGCTCTCCCGTGTCCACGCTTCCGGATTGGCGCGCATCCAGGCAATACCATCCCTTTGCCGGCTTTGCATCTCCATGACATGGGCGACGGCGTGCTGCGCCCAGCCGTCGCGCGGCTCGATGTCGACTGCCTCGCGGCCAAGCTGCTCGGCCCTGACATAGTCACCCATTTCCTCCAGCCCGAAAGCCTGCATGCCGAGCATGGCGTGGTAGCCGGGCATGCCGCTTTGCCACGAAGGCAGGGCACGAGCGATGCGGTCGCGCAGCATGCGGGCATTGCCGGTGAAGAAATCGATCTGGTGGCCGACCTGCAGCGCCAGCCCGTCGCGCGGGGTCTCGATGGTGATGTCCTCGAGAACGCGGCTGGCCTCATGCCAGCGCCCGCTGGCGAGATGGCCAAGGGCCGAGACATGCGCCCGCTCGCGCGTGGTCGCGGCAAGCGGCAGCGAGGCATCATGGCAAGCCTTGGCCACGGCCGTCGCCTCCCGCTCGGTGGCGAGGCCGAAGAGATATCCCTTGAAGACATGGGCCATGACGAAGCCGGGATCTTCCGCGATGGCGCGGTCGACGGAGGCTACGGGATCGCCGATGAAGCACTGCAGTTCACGCACTGCCTGGCTGTAAGGCGTGAATCCCGCCTCCGTCGCGCCCGAAAGTGCCAGGCCGAATGCGTCCCTGGTTGCCATGCGATGTCCTTTTATCGACCCGTGACAGGCCCTTGATCCTTCGGCCCAAACCGATCCTAAAGCATAGGCCACGGACGCGCCAACCGTGCGCTACGCCAGACCTTTCAGTAGTCTTTGCAGTTTAGCAACCATGCGGGGCAGATTAGGCTTTGTAAAATTGAATGAATTGTGTCTTCATTGCGGCGGCTGGCGGGGGCTGGAAATCGCGAATCGAGAGGGGACGCGATGCGGCATGTGAAGAACTCGCTTCCGAACAGTCGTTCGGCGGATGCGCAGGTGACAATTGCTTCGCAACGGCGAAAGCCGCATCCGTTACATCCGTGGCTTATTAGCATCCTCTCAACTACAGCTTTTGCGTTGCTGCCCAACTCCGCCGCGTTTGCCGCATGCGTGCTGGCTCCATCCGCCGGAAACACCGTCTACACCTGTGACAGCGGCGACTCAGGCGGCAGCCTCACCGATCTCGACGGCGACAACACGCTGAATTTTCCCGCCGGCGGCACCGGGCAGATATCAGGTAATGTGACCTTTGGCGTCGGCACGGACCGCATCGACATGCAGTCAGGCACCATAACCGGCGCCGTCGATCAGGGTGGCGGCACGGATTTCTTCACCATTGGCGCGGGCACCGTCGCCGGCAATGTCCAGCAGGGCGCCGGCATCGACGACTTCAACATGAGCGGCGGCCAGATCGGCTCGCTCAACCAGGGCGACGGCCTCGACACCTTCACCATGACCGGCGGACGCATCGTCGATTTCTTCGACGATGGCGACCACGCCGTGATGACCGGTGGCCGCATCGGCCGGGTCAACATGAAGCTCGATCAGAACTATTTCAACATGTCAGGCGGCACCATCGACCGCAACCTCGTCACCGGCTTCGACAAGGACACGATCATCCTGTCGGGCGGCACCATCGGCGGCAACATCAGCGTCAGCGGCGGCAATGACAGCGTCACGGTCACCGGCGGCACGGTCGGTGGCGATATACTGATGAGCTTTGGCGCCGACAATTTCGTCTGGAACGGTGGCGGCATCATCTATGGTTCCGTCGATCTCGGCGGCGATAACGACACCGCCAGGCTCAGCAACCTCACCAATGCCAATCTCGGTGCCACGGATGCCATATCAGGTGGTGCCGGCACCGATGCGCTGACCCTGGACAACGTCAAACTGGATGGCGTCAGCCGGCTCCAGAACTGGGAAAGCATCGACGCCACCAATGACACCCAGCTGACGATGGACAGCAATCTGGTGCTCGGCGACAGCGGCACCGGCACGGGTTCGCTCAGTGTCGATGCCGCAAGCACGCTCTACGGCGGCGGCTTCAATGCGGCGATCCAGGCGTTTACGGCAGGCCAGCTGGCGCAGGTCACCAATGCCGGGCGCATCGACCTGACCAATGGCAGCACCGGCGCCACCGACAGCCTGACGATTTCGGGCAATTATGTCGGCCTGGGTGGCCTGCTGCTTATCCAGACCGAGCTCGGTGACGATTCCTCCGCATCCGACAAGTTGGTCCTGTCGAGCGGAACGGCTTCCGGTTCGACCGGCATCTCCGTGGTCAATCTCGGCGGCGCGGGGGCTGCGACCACGCAGGACGGCATCATGGTCGTCCAGGCAATCAACGGCGCCACCTCGGGCGCCACGACATTCGCGCTCGACGCCCCGGTCGCCGCCGGGGCCTTTGAATATTATCTGTTCAAGGGCGGCGTCAGCGCCGGCAGCGAGGAGAACTGGTACCTGCGCTCGACGCTGAACACGCCGGCCCCGCCGGCCGCAGCCCCGCCGGCGCTGGAGCCTGCTCCGCCGCCGGCACCTGAGCTGCCGGCGGCCGAACCGCCGCCGCCGCCGCCCATCGACCCTGCGCCGCCGCCTCCGCCGGAATCCACCCCCGGCGATCCCGATCCGGTTGATCCGGCGCCGCCGGTCGTGCCGACCGATCCGCCGCCCGCGACACCACCGGCACCACCACCGGCACCAGTGGCGGATCCGCCCCCGCCACCGCCGGTGGTGCCAACTGAGGTGCCCGACCTGCCGACACCGGCGGCGGGCGAGGAAATCCTGCTCTATCGCATCGAGGTTCCGGTCTATTCGGCCTTGCCGCCGGTCGCCGAACATCTGGCGATGACGACGCTCGGCACATTCCACGAACGGCGCGGCGAGCAGAGCCTGTTGTCGAACACCGAGCTGTCGCCGGTCTGGGGCCGCATCTTCGGTCAGGACAGCAAGATGGCCTATTCAGGAACGGTATCGCCGTCCTTTGACGGCACCCTGTTCGGCCTCCAGGCGGGCTTCGATCTGTTCGGCCGCGAAACCGCGTCGGGCCAGACCGATCGCGCCGGCCTGTTCGTCGCCTATGCCAGCATGAATGGCGACGTGCGCGGCCAGGCGCTGGGCAGGGACAATCTGTCCGTCGGCAGCATGGATATCAACGGCACCAGTATCGGCGGCTACTGGACCCGGATCGGTCAGGGTGGCTGGTACCTGGACGGCGTCCTCATGGCCACCTTCTTCGGCGGCAACGCAACATCGTCGCGCGACATTGGCATCGACGTCGGTGGGACCGGCGTCACCGCTTCGCTGGAAGGCGGCTATCCCATCGCGCTGGCGCAAGGCTGGACGCTTGAACCGCAGGCGCAACTGGTCTGGCAGCAATTGTCGCTCGACGATGCGTCGGACCGCTTTGCTTCGGTTTCCTTCGATACGGACGGCAGCGTGACCGGCCGGCTCGGCGCACGGCTGCAAGGCGAAACAGCGATCAATGGCATGGCGCTGCAGCCGTATCTCAAGGCCAACATCTGGCACGATTTCGGCGGCACCAGCCATGTCAATTTCGACACCACCGACATCTCGACCGAGGGCAGATCGACCTCGTTCGAGTTCGGCGGCGGCGTGATTGCCAAGGTGACGGACAAGGTCAGCATCTTCGCCACCGGCGACTACACCACCAATCTCGGTGGCGACAAGCGTCGGATCCTCGAAGGCAATCTGGGCTTCAGCGTCAAATGGTAAGGCCGGTCATGATCCCGAAAACCAGTTTCGGGATCATGATCAAAAAGACAGCTTAATTGCTGGAACGCATCGCCATCGTGGCGATGCCGGCGCCGACCAGCAGCGTGCCGCCGGTGCGGTTGAAGATGCGGATCGCCTTGGGATTGCGCACCACGTTGCGTGCGCGTGCCGCGATCAGCGCATAGCCGAAGGCATTGGCGAAGGCGAGCGCCAGGAAGGTCGTCTCGAAGATCAGCATCTGCGTCCAGAAATCGGCGTGCCGGTCGAGGAACTGCGGCAGGAAAGCAACGAAGAACGTGATGCTTTTCGGGTTGAGCGCGGTGACCAGCCAGGCGTGCGCCATCATCTTGGCCGAGGAGACCGCGTCGGTGCGCGGTTCGGCCTTCAACGCGCCGCCGGCGCGAAACAGTTTCACGCCAAGATAGATCAGATAACCGGCGCCGATCAGCTTCAGGATGGTGAAGACGGTCGCCGAGGCCGCCAGCAGCGCACCGATACCCAGCATCGACAACGTCATCGCAGTGAAATCCCCCAACGCCACGCCGACGGCCATCGGCAGAGCGGTACGCCAGCCCTGGCCCAGCGCATAGGACACGACCAGCAGGATGGTCGGACCTGGAATGATGAGAAGGATCGTCGATGCGGCAGCGAAGGCGGCCCAGTTTTCGAAGGACATGCTCGTCTCCTTTGAGCTTAAAGAAGAGGATAAATCCTTAGGCCCGGGAGAATGTAAAGAGGCGATTTCCCTAACTGCGCCAGCGGCAGATCGGTGTCAGTTCGCGCCGCTCAGCGTGCTCACTATATCGGCCAGGCTGACATTGGCACCGAGAACGGTTGCCGCCGCGACAATGGCAGCGGCAAAAAGCTTGATGTCGGTTTTTAAGGTCTTGCACATGGAGGCCCCTCGCTGATGGTTCGAGGAGTAGGAGACGCCGGCGCCGGGAATATGACTCGACCGAGGTCTTTTTGTGCAGCAGCCTTCGTTCAAGTTCAGGCAAGAACGTCGAACATCGCCAAGGCCATGCGCAAATGCAGGCTGTGCAAGGTCTTCACGCTTTATCAACCATGAATGAGGAAAATGCCTGCTATCCGGCCGGACCGTGCTTCCCGCCGACAGCGTAGGGTCTGGGTATATGCGTGAGTTGCCTCAAGGTCTGACGCCGCCGCGAAATGGCGACGCAATCGAAACCGATCATCATCTTTCCCGCCGCGCCATCCTGTCCGGGGCAGGGGCGCTTGCGCTGCTGAGCGCCGCCGGTTGCTCGACCTCGGGCGGCGGCCTGCCGGCGCTCGAGCTCGACGACGTCACCACGGGTTCCGTGCGGCCGATCCGGCCAAGCATCAGCGTCGACAAGAACGTCACCAGCCCCGGGGTCATGTATGCCGGGCTGACCGACGGCGGCTTCAACGTGCCGGAAGTGCCATATCTGAAGGTCAAGCCGGAATTCCGCCGCCAGATCGTCGTCGACACGACAGGCGAGGCGCCCGGCACCATCGTCGTCCATCTCAAGGAGCGCATGCTCTATTTCGTCCAGCCGGGCGGCGATGCCATCCGTTATGGCGTCGGCATCGGCAAGGACGGTTTCCGCTGGTCCGGCCGCGCCAACATCCAGTACGGCAGGGAATGGCCGACCTGGACGCCGCCGCCGGAGATGATCGCCCGCAAGCCTGAACTGGTGAAATGGCAGGCCGGACAGCCCGGCGGCCTCACCAATCCGCTCGGCGCGCGTGCCCTCTACATCTACCAGGACGGCAAGGACACCGGCTATCGCATCCACGGTTCGCCCGAATGGTGGAGCATCGGGCAAGCGATGTCGTCGGGCTGCGTGCGCCTGATCAACCAGGACATCATCGACCTCTACAGCCGCGTCTCCAAGAAAAATCCGGTCGTCGTCGTCTGACGCTTATGCGGCGTGTTGGCGCCGCTCGAAACTCCCGTTGCGCGATGCGACAAGACAGGCCAAGGTGCCTTGAAAACCATCGCGCCGGGAGAAATCAAGCATGGCTGGAACGTTTGTCATCGCGCAGGGCGGCGGCCCAACCGCCGTCATCAACCAGACGGTTGTCGGGGCGACGCTGGAGATCCGCAAGCGGCATCCCGGTGCCAAGGTGCTGGGCTCGATCCATGGCGTGCGCGGCATCCGTGACGGCAATTATGTCGACCTTTCCGCCATTCCGGAAGACCGCCTGCGGCTGATTGCCGGCACGCCGAGCGCCGCCCTCGGCTCGACGCGCGACAAGCCCGACGCCGCCTATTGCGATGTCATCCTCAACGGCCTGAAGAAGGCCGGCGCCGACGCCTTCATATATATCGGCGGCAACGACACGTCGGGTACCCAGCAGATCCTGACCGACGCTGCCGGCGGCTCAATTGCCTTTGTTCATGCGCCAAAAACCATCGACAATGATCTCGAGGAAAACGACCACACGCCGGGCTTTATTTCGGCGGCCGAGTTCGTCGCCGGCGCCTTCCTGTCCGTCGATCTCGATTTTCGCGCGCTGCCCGGCATCTATGTCGGCATCGTCATGGGCCGACATGCCGGCTTCCTGACCGCGGCCGCGGCTGCCTGGCAGCTCGACCCCGACAGCGGCCCTCATCTCGTCTACGTGCCCGAGCGCCCATTCTCGGCCGCTGGCTTCATCGACGACGTGCGTGCCACGCTCGATCGCCACAAGCGCTGCATCGTCGCCGTTTCGGAAGGCGTCAGCACCGCCGACGGCAAGGCATTGGTCGAAAGCCTGGTGCCGCCGGACAAGCTTGAGCGCGACGCGCATGGCAACGTCAAGCTGTCGGGCAGCGACCTGCCGGCCGCACTCGAGCGCGCGTTGGCGGAAGGCCTGCCCGGCAAGCGTGCCCGCGTCGACGCGCTCGGCTACATGCCGCGCGGCTATATCGGCGCCATCAGCGCGGTCGACGCGCAGGAGGCTTTCGATGCCGGCGCTTTCGCCGTCACCGTCGCCGAACAGGGCGGCGGCTCGGTGGCGCTGCAATATGACGGCACCAGAACGGTGCTGAAGAAAGTGCCGCTCAAGAACGTCGCCGGCAAGACCCGCCACATGCCTGACGATTTCATGAAGCCCGACGTCAATCAGCTGTCGGATGCCGGCATGGCCTATCTCAAGCGGCTGGTGCCGGAAAAGTACAAGGTCGGGAAGCCCTTCGTCTGATGCCCGGCTCACTTCGTATGCCGGACTCACACTTGATGCCGGGCTGGTTCAGCAGGAGCGTGGTCGACGGCAAGACGACGATGCTGACCGAGCCCTTCGTGCATGCCTATGTTCGGGCCAATATCTGGCATCTGCGCGGTCGCGATGCCGACCTGCTCGTCGACACCGGTATGGGCATCTGTCCGCTGGCGCCGCAGATCGAGACGCCGCAGGGCAAGCCGTTGCTGGTCGTTGCCACCCACATCCATCTCGACCACGTCGGCTCGCTGCATGAATTCCCGTTGCGGGCCGGGCCAAGAATGAGCGCGGCTCGGTTCGAGACCATGGATGAGGCCGCGACTTACGCCTACATGTTCCACGACCTCGAGGGTGCCGTCTCGAAACTGCCGGCGCCCGGATGGAAGTCGGCCGACTACAGGATCCCGCCCGCGCCGTTGACGCGAACCCTGGACGAGGGCGATGTCGTCGATCTTGGCGACCGGCAATTTCGCGTGCTGCATTTGCCGGGCCATTCACCGGATTCGATCGCGCTGTTCGACGAGGCCGACGGACTGTTCTTCAGCGGCGATGCCATCTACGACGCCATGCTGATAGACGACCTGCCGGATTCCGACCGGGCCGCCTATATCAGTACGATGCGGCGCCTGCTCGACCTGCCGATCCGTATCGGTCATGGAGGACACGGACCGAGCTTCGACGGCAAGCGCATGCGCGAGATTGCTACGGCCTATCTCGGACGAACCGCCGGTGGCTGAGGCTCCAGCGAGGCAGCAAGGCGTGACCCGACGACTTTGTGACCCTGCCGCCGTGCGGATATTAAATCTTCGTAAGGTCGCCCGAAAACCCTAAATCGGGCCAATCCGCGCCCTAGATGCAAGGCCGTCGATCCGGTTGGCTGCCATGTAGGCGAGACGGGCAATTGCAACCTCGACACGCCGATGACCGATTTCCCGCATGGGAGGCCACGGCGCTGGATCAACTCTCGCCCGGACAAACGACCATGTCAGATATCCTTCGTAGGCATCGCGTCGCGGCCTTGCTGGGCGCTGCGCTGATCATATCCCCCTTCGTCATGTCTTTCGCCCAAAGCGCGGGCAACACCGTTCCGACGACCCAGACACCTGTCGCCGGCATCACAGCGCCCAATGGCTCGTTCGCACCCATCGTGGCCGCCGACAAGCCGGCGGTGGTGACGGTCACCACCGTCATGAAGGCACAGCCTGAAACGATGAGCGATGCCTCTCCTTTCGACGGCGGCTCGCCTTTCGACGACTATTTCCGCCAGTTCTTCGGTGACCAGGGCATGCCGACGCCCAAGACGCCGCCGCAACAGCAACCGCAGCGCGCCGAGGCGCTGGGTTCCGGCTTCATCGTCGCCTCCGACGGCACCATCGTCACCAACAATCACGTCATCGATGGGGCCTCTTCGATCAAGGTGACGCTCGACGACGGCACCGAACTTCCGGCCAAGCTTGTCGGGCGCGATGCCAAGAACGATCTCGCCGTGCTGAAGATCAAGTCGGACAAACCCCTGCCGACCGTCAAATGGGGCGATTCCGACAAGCTTATGCCAGGCGACCAGGTGCTGGCCTTCGGCAACCCGTTCGGCATCGGCACCACCGTCACGGCAGGCATCGTCTCGGCGCGCGGCCGTGACCTGCATAGCGGCCCGTTCGACGATTTCATCCAGATCGACGCGCCGATCAACCACGGCAATTCCGGCGGTCCGCTGGTGGATGTCGCGGGCAATGTCGTCGGCATCAACACGGCGATCTATTCGCCCAATGGCGGCAGCGTCGGCGTCGGCTTTGCCATTCCGTCGGACCAGGCCCAGAAGGTGGTGGCCAAGCTGATGAAGGGCGGCTCCATCCAGTACGGCTATCTCGGCGTTCAGATCCAGGAGGTGACACCGGATGTCGCGAGCGCCATCGGGCTCGACCATCCCGGCGGCGCGTTGGTTTCAGAGGTCAATGACGGCTCGCCGGCGGCCAAGGCCGGCATCGAGACGGGCGACGTCATCACCAGCTTTGCCGGGCAGGACGTGAAGGACCCCAAGGACCTGTCGCGGGCGGTCGCCGATGTCGCGCCGGGCGCCACGGAAACGGTCGACGTCTGGCGCAAAGGCAAGCCGATGCGGATTTCCGTCGATGTCGGCCAGAACAGCGCCGATGCGAAGACCGCGTCGCTGGATGACGGGTCCGACACGCCCAGCGCCGGGCGCGCTCCGGCGATAGGGCTCGGCTTGATGGACATAACGCCCGACATTCGCCAGCAGATGAACCTAGCCGGCAAGCAGCACGGCGCGGTGGTTGCCAGCGTCAATCCCGACAAAGCTGCCGCCGCTTCCGGAATACAGGCCGGCGACATCATCGTTGCCGTCAATCAGGTGCCGGTTAAGAACGCCAGGCAGGTAACCCAGGCAATCGCGCAAGCCGGCAAGTCTGGCCGCAAGTCGGTGCTGTTGCTGGTCGAGCGTGGCGACGCTCAGATCTACATCGCGGTGCCTTTTGCCAATGGCTGAGAAATGACGTTGACGTGAACGGGACCGGCAGGGTTCGTCGGCGACGATCCCCTCCGGCCTCTGCCCGTCAAGATTTTGGTTGCCCGCCACGACATCTTCGAGAACATTGCATCAGGCTGATGTCGGCCCGATGCAGGGAGATTGCCGCGATGGTCACCCGAGGTTTCTCTTCAGGACGGCGCCCGCCAACCGATGACGATGCCCGCATCCCGCCCGGCCAATATCTGGAACAGGGTTTTCCGGTGCTGTCGGCCGGTCCGACGCCGCGCGTGCGCACCGAGGATTGGTCTTTCACGCTGAAACATGGGCCACGGCCGATCAAGAAATGGAATTGGGCCGAGTTCAACGCGCTGCCGTTGACCAAGATGACGCGCGATATCCATTGCGTGACCGCATGGACCAAGTTCGACACGCCGTGGCAGGGCGTGCTGGTCGACGATATCCTTGCCGACGCGGGTGTGGAGCCGCCGACCGGCTTCACGCTGGCGCACGCGTTCGACGGTTACACCACCAATGTGCCGGTCAAGGATCTCACCGCCGGCAAGGCCATGGTCGCGCTGCTCTACGAAGGCAAGCCGATCACGCCGGATCATGGCGGCCCGGCAAGGCTGCTGGTGCCGCATCTCTATTTCTGGAAGTCGGCCAAATGGCTGAACGGCCTGCAATTCACCTCGCGCGACGAGCCCGGTTTCTGGGAATTGCGCGGCTACCATATCTATGGCGACCCATGGCGCGAGCAACGCTACACGAACGATCCATGAGCGATACGGCGGCAGTGCAGTCGCCCTGGCAAACAGCCGGCATCGTCCGCATCGAAAAGCGCACGCCGCGTGTCACCAGCTTCTTTTTTCAGCCGTCTCGGCCCTTCGCCTATCGCGCCGGGCAGCATGTCGACGTCAGGCTTACGGCGCCGGACGGCTATCAGGCGCGCCGCTCCTATTCCATCGCCTCCGCGCCCGAAACGAATGGCGCAATCGAACTGGCGATCGAAAAACTCGACGATGGCGAGGTTTCGCCCTTCTTCCACGAGGTCGCGGCAATTGGCGACGAAATCGAACTGCGCGGGCCGCTTGGCGGGCATTTCGTCTGGCCGAAGGATGAGAGTGGGCCGCTTGTGATGGTCGGCGGCGGTTCAGGCGTCGTGCCCTTGATGTCGATGATCCGCCACCGCGCCGCACGGAATTCAGCGGTGCCCGTCGTCCTGGTCTTTTCGGTCCGGGTCTGGGACGAAGTGATCTTTCGTGACGAGCTGATCGCCCTCGACGAGCGTCAGGACGGCTTCGAGCTGGTGCTGACACTGACCCGCGAAGCCGCACGCCGCCCGGCCGACTATGCGCGGCGGGTGGACGTCGCGATGATGGCGCAAGCCATGGCGCGGCTGCCCGAGCCGCCCGGTCTCGCCTTCGTCTGCGGCTCCAATGCCTTCGTTTCCGCGGCAGCCCAGGCGCTGATCGATGCCGGCGTTGCAGCCGAAATCATCCGCACCGAACGCTACGGAGTTTGAGCGGACGCCGCCTTGCGAGAAAGGTTCGTCGGATTCGCCTTCAGCCGATCGGCAAGAAACCCGCCGACAGCAACTGGAAAGGCAAGGCGCCATAGGCGGCCACCGTGGCCGCGTCGTTCCACTCGCGAAACTGTCGCGATGGTCGCGCCTCGAGCGTCAAGGCAACTCGCGCGCCGTCGAGCGTCACCTTGCCGCGAAAATGCAGCACGCGTTCCCTGCCGGATCGGCTGATAGCCACGGCACGCAGGCGAGCGATATGCTCGCCACCGTCATTGATCTCCATTTCGATGCGGCGCCGGACCGGCGGAACGCCGATCCTGACGGTGATGTCGAGCATCATGTCGCCGGTCGTTTGCGGACAGGCGATGAGCTGCGAAAACACCAGAGGCTCCGATGCGGCTTGCGGCTTGCCCGCGGCCGGTCTCCCGCGCCAGGGTTTGGCGGGCGGCTCCTGCTGCAACCGGCCCTTCTTCCGCTTCAGGCGCAACTGCTTGGCAAGGCCGCGCGACAGCCAGACCAGGCCGCCGAAATCCGTGCGCGGCTTGGCTTGCAGAACCGACGACCAACGCGACAGGCCAGCCCGGTCGGCCATCTCGAAGATTCTGGCCATTGTCCGTTCCGGCACCGGAATGCCAATCTCGAACGCCAGATAGGATAACGCCACCGCCGCTGGAACCGCCAGGCCGCGTCTTCCGACGATGTCGAGGAACATCCCCCAATCGACGTCTTCGGCATGGATGGCGACCGCGCAGTCGACAAGCCAGTCGCTGTGGGTGTGGGCGTCGAGGCCGCCATGGGCGATGGCCAGTGCCATGCGATCGGCCGGCGATGGCACGAAGACCGCGACGCCGCTGAATTGTGCCGGGACCGCCCGTTGCCAGATCGCCAGGTCGTCTTCCGCGCTCGTCTGCGACCCATCATAGCCGAGCTGGTGCAGGTCGATGTCGCCGAAACGGCCCTTGAAGAAGTTCATCGACCGCAGCGACGCCAACCGGGTTCGCAGATATTGCGCGCTGACGCCCGAGGCGATCTGCCAGTCGCGGTCGCGCAAGATGTCGAAGACGGCAGCCATGTCGCGCGGGCGCACCAGTATGTCGATGTCATGCGCCACCCGACCACGCTGCGCCGACGCGTTCAAGGCAATGCGGCTGGCGCCCTTGATCAGCATGATGTCGGCGCCGCCGTCGGCCATCGCCTTCAGCGCCGGCTCGGCCTCGCGCATCGCCATGCGCGACTTCGTCCACAGCATCTTCTGCAGGCCGACGAGGCGCGGGTGCGCGGTATGCCCGGCCAGTTTTCTGCCGAACCTGTCGGAGATGGCGGCGAGCAGACGATGTTCTCGAAACGAGACGAGGTCGATGTCGTTCTCGTCGAGCCAGCGCGCGGCGCAGGCAGCGGCTGCGTCCTCATCGGAGAGCAGCGCCGCCTTCAGCAACAGGTCCAACTGGCCAGTGGGCCACGACCAGCCATAGTCCGGGAAGCGGCGGCTGATGCGGCGAACAGGCCTGGCGTTCAACTGGAGCCCGCCTTGTTCTGGGCCCGCCGCTGCATGGCGAGCCTTGCGACCTGGATATAGCCCCGGTCGCGTGCCGGATCGCGGCCGTAGGAAAGGCTGCCCGGACGGATGCGGCGCAATGCAAGCACGTCGTCGAGCATGGCAAGTACAAAGCCTGCCTCACGAACCCGGGCGATCCAGTCGATCATCTCGCCGCGACCGCCTGGTGGGTCGATGATGGGACCGACGCTCTGCACCACCTCCTGGCGGATCATCATCGTCGTGCGCGACCAGCCCGCTCCACTGGCCGCATCGGGCAAATCGGGGCTGTCGCCGCGAAACGTCCGCCAATGCGTAAAGACGCCCGCTGTCCCGGGATGACGGTCGAGATAGGCCAGCTGCTTTTCGATCTTGTCCGCCAACCACAAATCGTCGGCATCGAGCGTCGCGATGAGCGGCGTCGAGAGTGCCGCAATGCCACGGGTCGTTGCGCTGCCGGGTCCGGTATTGTCCTGTCGCAGCACCGTCACCGGCAAGTTCATCGCATCGATCACCGCGGCCGTATCATCGGTCGAACCGTCATCGACCACGACGATGGCCTCCGCTTTTGCCGTCTGGGCCAGAACGGAGTTCAGGGCAGCGCCTATGGTGGCGGCCGCGTTGAAAGCCGGAATGACGACGCCGTAGCCTGCCATCAAAGGAACCGCCACTGCGCGAGATCCTTGAAGTCGAAAATCCCCTCCACCCGGCGCAAGCTGGGGTCGGCCCGGCGACGCTTCATCGACTTGTGAATGGCGCGCATGAACTCGCGAAAGGGCACATCGGCTTCCTTGGTCATGTTGCCGGGATGACGCCTGTAATAGAGAGCCACCGTATCGGGCATAACGTATTTTGCCTGGCTCTCAAAGATACGCAACAGATAGTCGGTGTCCTCGGCCTGTTTGAAATCCTCGTCGAAACCACCGGTGCGCTCGATGAGGTCTCGCGCGAAGATCCCGGCGGACAGGTGGATTCCTCGCACGGTGATGGAGTGGCTGTCGGCGGCCGGTTCCAGTGTCTCGCCATCTATCTTGTCTATCAGCGTCATGCGCGAATAGGTCAGATCGAGGCCAGGATCCTCTTCGAAGCAGGCGAGATCCGCCTTGAAGCGGCCTATCGGGGAGATGTCGTCCGAATCGAGAAACGACACCAGACGCGTCTGCGGCAGCAACTGCTTCAGCCCGGCATTGCGCGCCTTGGTGACCCCGCCATTGATCTGCTGGAAAAGACGAATGCATGGGGCCTCGTCGATTAACGACCGTACGACGGCTGCCGAGCCATCGGTCGACCCGTCGTCGATGACGATGATGTCGAGATCGATGTCTTCGCGCTGCCTGAGCAACGAGCGCAGCGCCAGGCCAACGAATTGTTCGCGATTGTAGACCGGCATGATGACGCTCAGCCTCATCGGCGTCTCCAGCAGCGTTGCGGGCTTGGCTGATCCGAGCCGATTGTGTCGAGCATCATGGCATCCGCCAATCGGCGGGACTCTTCAATTCGAAGATGCCCTGGACCTCTCGCCGTGACGGATCGGCCTTGCGCCGCCGCATCGACTTGTGGATTGCACGCAAGTGGTTGCGGACCCTGCCGCTATGTTCCTTGGTGACATTTCCGGCGTGGCGTCGGTAGTAGATCGCGACGGTGTTCGGCAATTCGTAGCGCGGACCGGTTTCGAAGACTCGCAACAGATAATCCGTGTCCTCGGACTGCTCAAAGTCCTCGTCGAAATGGCCGATGCGATCGACAAGCGTTCGACTGAAGAGAGCGGTGCTCAGCGAAATTCCGCGAAGCGTCATGGTACAGCAGTCCGCCTCCGGCTCGAGCTTCTCGTCGTCGATCCGGTCGACCAGCGTCATCAGCGAATAGGTTAGCTCAAGCCCGGAGGTAGCCTCGAAGCGGGCGAGATCGGCCTTGAACCGTCCGGCCAGCGAGATGTCGTCAGAATCCAGGAATGACACGAACTCCGCATCCGGCGGCAGTTGCCGCAGCCCGGCGTTGCGCGCCCTGGCCACGCCCATGTTCGATTGCTGGAAGAGTCGGATGCAGGGGTTTTCGCGCATCATCGAGCGTACGGCCTCAGCAGAGCCGTCGGTCGAGCCATCGTCGATGACGATGATGTCGAGATCGGCGGCGTCCCGCTGCCGCACCAGCGAGCGCAATGCCGAAACGACATAGCGCTCACGGTTGTAGACGGGCATTATCACGCTCAGTTTCACGAAGCGCCCCGCACAAGAAAGTCCGCAATCGTGCCGGCTATCTCCTGTGGCTGCGTCCCCAGCGACAGACGATAGCACGGCAGCAGGCGGGTCAGGTCGCTGAAGAAGCGAAAGCCGCTCTCCCGCTCGCCCGGCATCTGCGCTATGCCGGACGGCGCCAAGGCAATCATGGCATCCCTGCGCGACACCGGCACGATCGAACTTGCCCCGCCTCCGCCGATATGTGGCACCAGCAGCGCAACGATGTCCAGAGTTTCGGGCACCGGCCGTGGCGCAATGTCGACAATGTGAAAAGCATGCTTGCCTTGCCAGTTGAGCGGACCGTGCGCCTTCAGCCGGTGCTTCAGCCCAAGTCGCGCGAATCCCTGGGGATCCTGCTTGAGTGTTGAAAACAACGGGCGGGCAGTCACGCCGTTGGAGAGGTCGACCAGCACATAATCGTCGCCGACGCTGTCCAGTCCGTGGAGGAGGCCGGCGGCGACGGTCCCGGATTTCCCGGCGCCGCCCGCGCCGGCCAGCAGTACGCCCCTGCCTTTGGTGCCGAGCGTCCCCGCATGGGCCAGCCGCATGCCACGTGCCGCATATTCCCAATGGAAGAAGGGGCGCAGCGGCGCTCCCGGCTCCCAGGGTGGAAAGGCATCGGCCGAGGCCATCAATTGCACGCCAACGCGACGTTGCGGATCATAGAACTGCCAGAAATCCAGGTCGTGGAAATGGTTGCCGCGCAATCCGGCTTCCGCCAGCCTGGTGGCGAAGCCATGCTGCGTGAAGGGTCCTTGGCCCCATCTGGCCGGTGCCGCGATGCCGTCAATGCCGGGATGTGCGACGAAGATGCGGCAGATGTCGGCAGGCGCTCGGTTGTCCGGAGCCGTGACAAAGCCATGAGCGAGGGCATCCGCCAACGCGCCGGCACTCACATGAGTGGTCAACTCCAGATGCGGCAAGCCCACCTTGCAGGTCAGTGGATAATGCGCGGCGCTGCTCTGCGCTTGCGCCAGGACATGACGTGCGTAGTCAGTCAGGTTTTCGAGAGTGACGTTTGGCATGGTCTGCCTGTTCCGGAGCTGTCCGGCAACGAGAGCCTGGCGGGCGCCTCAGTTGGCCTGCTTCACTGCGGGCCAGCCGAGGGGCTCCTCGACCTCGTGGATGGGATCGACGACAATGAGGTCGGCAAGGTCGTCATGGATGTCGACCTTGAGGGGCTCGCCGGCAGCGGCGAGCTGAGCCAGCAATTCGCTGGGAACCGGTCTTGCCACGCCATCGGTTGCGGCCGCCAGCAAACCGAATTCGAGCAATTGTGAAACAAAGCCGTCAATCGCGGCGGCATCGAGGGCGCCAATTCCGGTCGCGGCGCCGACCAGTTCGGAGGCAGGCACGCCGGACGACAGTGCATCCCAAAGCCTGCTGCCTGAATCAGAGAAGCCGAAATATTTACCGGTGGTCAGGTCGAGAACGACGGCTTCGCCATCGAAGGATTCAAAGACGATATCCTTGCTGGCAATGGCATATACGCCGGATTGTCGCATGTTTGCTCCCCGCCGAAGCAGGCCGCGGAGATGATCTTCGGGCCCTACGGTCAACCCCACCGTTGCAGGCGTCTAACCATTTGCAGGGTTTTTGGCAAGATGGCGTAGGCCCGGGCGAGCGCAGCTGCAGGCCGCGCGGGCATGGACAGTCTCTGACCGTGCCTGCCGGTCACGCCTCGATTTCAAGCGCCGAAAGCGGCTTCGAGCAACAGGCGAGGATAAAGCCGTCCTCGATTTCGTGATCGAGGATGCCGCCATTGTGGCTCATCTCCACGTCGCCCGCGACCTTCCTCACCTTGCAGGTGCCGCACAGGCCGAACTCGCAGGCGGCGGGAATCCGCACCCCCGAGGCGCGTGCCGTCTGCAGCACGGTCTGGCCGGCGACGCATTCGGCATCGACATCGGAATGCGAGAACCGGATCGGTGTCACGGCCTCCACGGTGGCAGCGGCGCCGTCTTCCGCCGGCGGCGAGAACGGCGCCGGGATCTCCTCCACGGCAGGCGCGGCAAAGCTTTCCTGATGGTATTTCGCCATGTCGAAGCCGGCGGCGTCCAGCATGCCGCGCACGGCGCGCATGAAAGGATCGGGGCCGCAGCAGAAAATCTCGCGCTCACGGAAATCGGGCGCCAGCAATGGCAGCCGGATCGCGTCGATGCGGCCCATATGGCCGAACCAGCCCTCGCGGCTCGACCGCTCCTCGATCATGAAGCCGAGCGACAGCCCAGGCATGCGGCTGCCGAGCAGTTCGAGCTCCTTGCGGAAAATGATCTCTTCCGGGCGGCGCGCGCAGTTGACGAAGCCGACATCGGTCCATGGCGCGCAGTCGTTCAGCCAGCGCAGCATCGACATCATCGGCGTCACGCCGGAACCGGCCGAAATGAACAGGTATTTGGCGGCCGGGTGGCTGTGCAGCGAGAAGTCGCCGGTCGGCCCATAGGCCTTGACGTGCGAACCGGGCGTCAGATGGTCGAACATCCAGCGCGTACCGGTGCTGCCCGCCTGCGCCTTGACCGTCACCGCGATCGAGAACGGCCGTGACGGCGAGGACGACAGCGTGTAGGTGCGCATCAGCGGCCCGTCCGATGTCGGCAGTTCCAGAGTCACGAACTGCCCCGGTTTGTAGCGGAACCAGGTCTGGTTGTCGGAGCGGAAGGTGAAGGTCTTCACGTCAGGCGCTTCGTCGCTGACGCCGATCACTTCCAGCACCTGCAGCCTGTCGTTCCAGGGCGTCATCTGGTCGAGATGGCGATAGAGGCCAAGGTCCGTCATCGCATTCATCCTCTTATCCCCTGGGCTAGGCGACGCTGCGCAGGGCCGGCCGGCCGCCTTCGGCAAGGCGCGGCCCGATGAACGACGCGTACCACTCGACGAACTGGATCACGCCGCCCTCATGCAGCTCCGAATAGGGGCCTGGTTCATAGGCCGGCGACAGGATGCCGAAGGCGTTTTCCTCGACGATGCGGCGGTCCTGGTCGTTGGTCTCGGTCCAGACATGGGTGAGCTCAGCGAGGTCGTAGTCGACGCCTTCGACCGCATCCTTGTGGACGAGCCATTTCGTTGTCACCGCGGTTTCCGTGGCACTGATCGGCAGCACGCGGAAGGTAACGGCGTGGTCGCCGAGGATATGGTTCCAGGTCGTCGGATAGTGATAGAGCAGCAAGGAGCCGATGCGGTCGGTTGAAACGCTGTCGGACAGGTTCTTCTGGACCGCCCGTTTTCCCGTCATGGTGTAGCTGACGGCATCGCGCAGCAAGGGCGCGCGGGTGGCGCGGTACTGCCCTGCCGGATCGATGCGGAATTTGCTCGGCAAGCCTGATGCCTCGCATCTGGCCCAGTGCGCGACCATTTCAGGGTCGCTGTCGGCGCCATGGACGCCGGTTACGGTTGGAGCCTCGGGGAAGGTCTTGCACAACTCGGGATGATTGGCGGCGCAGTGGTAGCACTCGCGGTTGTTTTCCCAGACCAGCTTCCAGTTGCCCTTCTCGACGATCGTGCTCTCGAAGGCGATCTTTGCTTCACGCAGCCGGTGCGGCAAAAGATAGGGTTCGATCATCGCCCGCATCGGCGCGAAATCTGCCGGTTCCTTGGCCAGGCAGATGAAGATGTAGCCGCCGACGCTCTCGCAGGCGACCGGCTTCAGGCCGAAATCACTCTTGTCGAAACCGTCGGCCATCTGGCGGGCAAACAGCAGGCGGCCGTCCAGCTCGTAGGTCCACTGATGATACGGGCAGACGAGCTTTGCCGCGGTACCCTTCTCCGTGTTGCACACGCGGCTGCCGCGATGGCGGCAGGAATTGTGGAAGGCGTTGATCTTGCCGTGCTGGTCGCGGACAAGGACGACCGGATAATCGCCGACCTGCACGGTGATGTAGCTGCCCGGCTTCGGCAGTTCGCAATCATGGCCGATGAACAGCCAGTCGCGATACCAGATCAGCTCCATGTCGAGCTTGAAGTAGTCCGGATCGGTGTAGAAGGGCTGCTCCAGCGAAAAGCCTTGCCGGCGCCCCTTCAGGAGCCTCAGCATGTCGTTGCGGATATCCATGTCCTGTCCTCGTTCCTAAGGACTGAACTGGTGGTGACGGAGGAAGGATTGAAACACAGGCCGGCTGTGTGCCGGACGTGCGCTATCCACCTCTTGACCGCCCACCGCGATCAGTCGAGTCTAAAAATCTCGGGCTGGTTTCCGGGCTCTGGAGTTGTCCTTGCGGACCATCGCGACACCTTCCCAGGCGGTTGCCCAGTGGTCTCCCGTTGCGACTTGAACTCCACCACCGTTGCGGGGGCAGCGCCGGATTCTGACCGGCTTCCCAATTCTCCGCCTCGTCGTCACGAAGCGGCACCTGAGATGGTATGATCTAACCACGATCGCGGGCGCGCCGTCGGCATGAAAACGACATCGTATCCATGCGGCGCGACACGGCATGCGAAACGCTACTGCAGATCGTCGCGGGCCAAGATCCCACCTCCCGGGCGGCCATTTGCCGGCTGCGATCTTCCCGAATCCGACCCTTCGCGGGGGTCAAAAAAGGTTAACGGTTTCGAAAAGTGACTATTACCTTGCTCTAAAATCGAACCGAACGGTTCGTTTCTGTTGACGGTGCGTGCAGGACGGTGTGAACGCTGGGCCTCTGAAACAGTCAGTGATCCATCAGGTGGCTACACCTAACCCACTGATATGAAGAAGAAAAATGCATCCTTAGATTCCATTGGCACAATTTCAAGGCGTGGATTCATGGTCCACACGGAACAACTTCGTGATTGGAAAAGACGACCTTGCCCTCCCACATCGGGGCTGTCCGAACGACGCGAATTTCATTTCCAAGACACGCCGCTAGACGGACGGAAAAAAGACGATACTGGAGTACCAAAAATGAAAAAGATCATTCTCACTGCCGCAGCCCTTCTGGCCATTTCCGGCAGCGCCTTCGCTGGTAGCGACCACTACGGTTCCAACGCCGCGGCAGCCACTGCTGTCGACAGCTCGTACACCGCTTCGACCAAGAAGTCGGAACCGGCTGCTCAGGCGCCTGCCCAGGGTGCTGACCGCAACCTCTTCGGCAACAACTAACAGCCGATTCCCAGTTTCCCGGTCGACGGCGGGCTTGTCCGCCGCCCTGGCGAAATTCAGACATTCAGGAGTATTCAAGATGAACAAGATCCTCATTGCTGCCGCCGCCGTTCTGGCCATCACCGGCAGCGCTTTCGCGGGCAGCGACAACTACGGTTCGAACGGCCCCAACCAGCCTGCCGCCGCTGTGGACCAGTCGTACACGGCTTCCACCAAGACCTCGGAACCGGCTGCCCAGACGCCCGCTCAGGGCAGCGACCGTAACCTCTTCGGTCGCTAACAACCAATTTCGCAACCGACGGCAGCTGTGTCTGCCGTCCTGGCGAAATCCAGAATTCAGGAGACTAAAATGAACAAGATCCTTATTGCTGCCGCCGCCGTTCTGGCCATCACCGGCAGTGCCTTCGCCGGCAGCGACAACTTTGGCTCCAATGGTGCCAATCAGCCTGCCGCCACGACTTCGGTCGACAGCACGCGCACCTCTTCGGTACGCAACACCGGTTCGCCGGTTTACAAGCTGCTGAACTCGTCGGGTGACACCACCCAGAAGTCTGCTCCGCAAGGTGCCGACCGCAACCTCTTCGGCAACAACTAACAACCGAAGTCGATCTCCAAGTCAAAGAGCGGCGGGCCCGGCCCGCCGCTCTTTTTTGTGCCTGACACGGTAATTGCGGTTAAGCCGCCTTTGCTTCCACTTCATGCAACGCGAAAGAACGTCCATCCGCGTCGAAGATATGCAGGTCCTCGCCATTGGCGCTCAGCCGCAATGTCGAGCCGCGCTTGACCTCGACATTGCCGGGCAGCTTGGTCACCAGCGGCAGATCGGCGCGGCCGATGTCGACATAGACAAGCTGCACCTCGCCGAGTTGCTCGACATAGTCGACCGTCCCCTCGAACAGATAGTCCGCGCCGCTGGCGATGATCAGGTCCTCCGGCCGCACGCCAAAGCTCACCGCAGCGCCCTTTGCCGAAGCCGGCGTCGCAATCGGCACGGTCGCCTTGCGTCCGCCGACATGGCTGACGACGGTCGGGTTTCCGGTCTTTTCGATGGTCGCCGGCAGGATGTTCATGGCCGGCGAGCCGATGAACTGGGCAACGAACAGATTGCCGGGCTTCTTGTAGAGGTCCATCGGCGTGCCGACCTGCTCGATATGGCCGTCCTTGAGCACCACGATGCGGTCGGCCAGCGTCATCGCCTCGACCTGGTCGTGGGTAACGTAGATCATGGTCGTGTTGGGCATCGATTCCTTGAGCTTGGCGATCTCAATGCGGGTGGCGACGCGCAGCGCGGCGTCGAGGTTCGAAAGCGGCTCGTCGAACAGGAACACCTTCGGATTGCGCACGATGGCGCGGCCGATGGCGACGCGCTGGCGCTGGCCACCCGACATCGCCTTGGGCAGCCGGTCGAGATATTTGGTCAGCTGCAGGATCTCGGCGGCCTGGCGCACGCGGCGGTCGATCTCGGCCTTGTTCTCTTTGCCGATCTTCATCGAGAACGCCATGTTGTCGTAGACGGTCATGTGCGGGTACAGCGCGTAGGACTGGAACACCATGGCGATGCCCCGCTTCGACGGCGGCACGTCGTTCACCACTTCGCCGGCTATTCTGAGTTCGCCGGAGGTGATTTCCTCGAGCCCGGCGATCGACCTCAGCAATGTCGACTTGCCGCAGCCCGACGGGCCGACGAAGACGATGAACTCGCCCGACTTAATATCGAGGTCGATGCCGTGGAGAATGTTCAGATTGCCGTAGGACTTCTTCACTTGTCTTAGCGTGACATCGGCCATTGGTTTCCTCCAGTGATTGGAAATTCAGTCGAGACGCCCGAACCAGGCGCCGTAGCCACCAAGCTCGATGGAACCGCTGCTCGCCTGCCCCGAAAATCCGTGCCCGGGCAGAGGTTGCAGCGATCGGCCGCCAAGGTCAACCTTGGCCCGCCCGGCTCCCAGATTGAAGACGCAGACGATCTGCTCGTTGCCTGCGCGGCGCGTGAAGGCCACGGTATCTCCCTCACTTTCGATGAAGGTGATGTCGCCCTTGGCCAGCGCCGGATGGGCACGCCGGAAGCTGAGAAAGCGCCGGTAGTGCTCGAGCAGCGAAGCCTCGTCGCCCTGCTGGACATTGACCGCTTGCGCCAAATGCTTGGCCGGCACCGGCAGCCAGGGTTTTGCCTGGGAGAAGCCGCCATTCTTGGCGCCGCCGTCCCACACCATCGGTGTGCGGCAGCCGTCGCGGCCCTTGAATTCAGGCCAGAAGCGGATGCCGTAGGGATCCTGCAAATCCTCGAACCGAAGGTCGGCCTCGCCGAGCCCAAGTTCCTCACCCTGATAGATGCAGACCGAACCGCGCAAGGACATCAGCAGCGCCGAGATGACCTTGAGGTAGGCGGTCGGGTCGGGCTCATTGGCGGCCCAGCGCGAGGCCGGGCGCATTACATCGTGGTTGGAGAAGGCCCAGCACGACCAGCCATCGCTGGCGACCTTGCCGAAGGATTCCAGCACCGAGCGGACCTTGCCCGCGCTGATCTTTTCCGGCGCCAGGAAATCGAAGGAGTAGCACATGTGCACGCGCTTGCCGCCGGCGGTGTAGGCGGCCACCACTTCAAGCCCACGCTGCGAATCGCCGACCTCGCCGACCGCTGCGGTTGCCGGATATTCATCGAGCAGGGCACGGAACCGTTCGAGGAAGCCGAGATTCTCGGGCCGGCTCTTGTCGTAGAGATGGTCCTGGTAGTTGTAGGGGTTGACCGCCGGCGCGGTCTGGTCGTTGCGCTCTTCCGGCGGCAGCGGCGGGTTGTTTTCCAAGCCCTGGCTGTGGAAGTAGAAATTGATGGTGTCGAGCCGGAAACCATCGACGCCGCGCTCCAGCCAGAAGCGGGTGACGTCGAGCAACGCGTCCTGAACCTTGTGGTTGTGGAAGTTGAGGTCGGGCTGCTCGGCCAGAAAATTGTGCATGTAATATTGCTGGCGGCTGGTGTCCCATTGCCAGGCCGAGCCGCCGAAGATCGACAGCCAGTTGTTGGGCGGCGTGCCGTCCGGCCTGGCGTCTGCCCAGACGTACCAGTCGGCCTTCGGGTTGCTGCGGCTCGACCGGCTTTCCTTGAACCACGGGTGGTTGTCGGCGGTGTGCGACAGCACCTCGTCGATCATCACCTTCAAGCCCAGCCTGTGTGCCTCGGCGGTCAGCGCGTCGAAGTCGGCCAGCGTGCGGAACATCGGATCGACGTCGCAGTAATCCGACACGTCATAGCCGAAATCCTTCATCGGCGACTTGAAGAATGGCGAAATCCAGATGGCGTCCGCACCGAGTGCCGCGATGTAGGGTAGCCGCCCGATCATGCCCTTAAGGTCACCGATGCCGTCGCCGTTCGAGTCCTGGTAGCTGCGCGGATAAATCTGGTAGATCACCGCGCCCCGCCACCAGTCGCGATCGATGGCGAGGTCAGGCTTCGAGCTGGCCTTCAAAGCGGATTGCATCGTCTCAGCCTCCTTTCACCGAGCCGGCAAGCAGCCCGCGGACAAAATAGCGCTGCAGCGAGAAGAACACGATCAGCGGCACGATGATGGTCACGAAAGCCGATGTCGTCAGAATCTCCCAGTCGCCGCCGCGTGAGCCCAACAGCGCGTTGAGCTTGGCGGTCAGCACGATCTGGTCTGCCTCTGTGCCGAGGAAAACCATCGCCACCAGCAGATCGTTCCATACCCACAGGAACTGGAAGATGGCAAACGAAGCCAGCACCGGAAACGACAGCGGCAAGACGATCTTGACGAAGATCTCGAAATCGCTGGCGCCGTCGATGCGCGCCGATTCCATGATTTCGCGCGGCAGGCCGGCAATGTAGCTGCGCAGCAGGTAGATGGCGAAGGGCAGGCCGAAGCCGGTATGCGCCAGCCAGATGCCGAGATAGGTCTTCGACGGCATGCCGAAGAAAGCGCCGACGCCGTTGTAGAGTTTCAACAGCGGGATCAGCGACATCTGCAACGGCACCACCAACAAGCCGATGATGACCGCGATCAGCAGCGCCCGGCCGGGAAACCGCATCCAGGCCAGCGCATAAGCGGCAAAGGCGGCGATCAGGATCGGGATGACGGTCGCCGGAATGGTGACGGTCAGGGAATTCATGAATGACCGTCCGATGCCTTCGGAGAACAGCACGGTTCTGTAGTTGTCGGTGGTGAATTTCGGCGGCGCCGACGAAGCATAGTAGATGCGCTGGCCGCGATCGCCTTCGAACGCTTTCGGGGACTGCATTACGAAGCTGCCGTCGGCATTGAGCTGCAAGGTCACGCCGTCGCCGAGATCGGCTGTGGTGCCGGCGAGATACTGCGTCGGTGCCGCCGATTTGACCCCGAAGGCGCTGATGTCGCGCTTGGCGCCGTCGCCGAAGATATTGCCCTCGAGCACGAACTTGCCGTCCTTCTCGACTTGCGCCGAGGCGGGCGGCAGCCGGCCGGCTTCGGTCTGGGTGGAACTGGCGAACGAGTTCCACCAGCCCGAGGCGATGATCTGGTTCTTGTCGCGCAGCGATGAAACCAGGATGCCGAGGGTCGGTATGGTCCAGATCGCGACGAAGATGAGCACGGCGATGTGGACGCCAAAGCGGCTGGCGAAGGAATTTCCGGTCGCGACTGCCATCTCAATGTCCTCCCGTCTCTTTGTTCGCCTGTCGGATGTTCCAGACCATGATCGGAATGACCGCAATCATGATGATGATGGCGATGGTGGCGCCGCGGCCGAAATCGCCGCCGCCGCGGAACATCCAGTCGAACATCAGATTGGCCAGCACCTGGCTGTTCCACTGGCCGTTGGTCATGGTCAGCACGATGTCGAATACTTTGAGCACCAGAATGGTGATCGTGGTCCAGACCACGGCGATGGTGCCCCAGATCTGCGGCACCATGATCTTCCAGAAGATCTGGAACGGATTGGCGCCGTCGATGACGGCGGCTTCCAGCGTTTCCTCGGGGATGCCGCGCAGGGCGGAAGACAGGATGACCATGGCAAAGCCGGTCTGGATCCAGATCAGGATGATCATCAGGAAGAAATTGTTCCAGAACGGCAGCGATATCCAGACCTGCGGCTGGCCGCCGAAATGCTGGATGATGGCGTTGAGGATGCCGATCTGCGTCTGGCCCTCGCCCCGATATTCGTAGATGAATTTCCAGATCACGCTGGCGCCGACGAAGGAGATCGCCAATGGCAGGAAGATCAGGCTCTTGGCGATCGTGCCCCACCAGATCTTGTCCGTAAGCACGGCGATGATCAGCCCGAGGAAGGTGCAGGCGGCCGGCACCACCGCCAGCCAGATGATGTTGTTGAGGATCGAGTTGCGGAACTCGCGGTCGCCGAACGCCCATTCATAGTTCGCCAGGCCGACGAAATTGATGCCGCCGCGATCGAGGAACGACAGCCGCAGCGTCTCGACCACCGGATAGATCAGGTAAATGGTGAGGATGATCATCGCCGGGCCGACGAACAGCCATGGGCGGACCAACCCTTGCCGGCGTAGATTGTCGATGGCCGCGGCACCGGCGACGCCGCGTGACGGGAATATCAGGTCGACCAGTTTGTTGGCGCCCCAGAAATAGGCGACGCAACCGCCGACGCCGACGATGATGACGAATATGGCCGAGAAAATCTGAGCCGCCATGGGTCCCTCTCCCCCTGCGCATGACCCGACAAGGAATGACCTTGGTGACGGGGACCAGGCGCCGATTCAGTTGTTTGGAGCGCGTCATCGGCGGCTTGCGCACATTGCCGATCGCGCTTCATGTCAATGCGCTCATGACGAAAGGCTGCGGCACGGGCCGCCGTCGGATCCGGGCCGGTACGGTCCGGATCCAGTGCGAGAATGGTTGGTCGTCTACGTGCCAGCCGTCTACTTGATGGCGTCCCAGCTCTTCTGGATGTCGGTGGCGACGTCCTGTGCCGACTTGCCGCCGACCAGGTCGATCATGCCGGTCCAGAAGGCGCCGGCGCCGATCTTGCCCGGCATCAGGTCGGAACCGTCGAAGCGGAAAGTCGAGGCATTGGCGAGGATTTCGCCCTGCTTCTTCAGCGCGTCGCTGGCATAGGCATCCTTGTTGACCGACTTGAGCGGCGTCACGAAGCCGCCCTCGGCCATCCAGATCTCGTGGGCGAGCGGCATCTTCAGGAATTCGATGAACGCGCGCGCACTCTTGCTGTCCTTGGTGATCATCGCCAGCGTACCGGCGCCGAGCACGGGCGTGCCCAGTTCAGGCTTGGCGGCATAGGGCGGGAAGTAGAAGAAGTCCGCGTCCTGGCCGACCTTGGTGCCTTCCGGGAAGAAGGTCGGAATGAACGATGCCTGGTGGTGCAGGTAGCATTTCGGCGGCACCGAAAAGAGGCCCTTCGGGCTGTCGCGGAAGTCGGTCGCCGCAACCGCCTTGGCGCCGCCGTCGACCATCTTGTCGTCGGTCGCGATCTTGCCGAAAATGTCGATGGCGTTGACCACCGCCGGATCGTTGAACGGGATCTCGTTCTTCACCCATTTGTCGTAGACCTCCGGAGGCTGGGTGCGCAGCATCAGGTCTTCGACCCAGTCGGTTGCCGGCCAGCCGGTGGCACCGCCGGAGCCGAGGCCGATGCACCACGGCTTGCCGCCATCGGCGATGATCTTCTTTTCGAGATCGGCGAGTTCTTCCTGGGTCTTCGGCACCTTGTAGCCGGCTTCCTCGAAATTATCCGGCGAGTACCAGACCAGCGACTTCACGTCGGCCTTGTAAGGGAAGGCGAAGAAGCCCGGCTTGCCGTCCTTGTCCTTGAAGGTGCCGAGATCGACCCATGACTGGCCGGCGCCGTAATTGTCCTTGACCCATTTGGCGGTGTCGTCACCGAGCGGCGTCAAAAGGCCCTTCGACGCCAGGTCCTGGATGAGGCCCGGCTGCGGCAGCACGGCGATGTTGGGCGGGCTGCCGGCCTGCGTGTCGATGACGATCTGCTGCTCGTAATTCTCCGAGGAGGAGTATTTGATCTCGACGCCGGTGGCTTCCGAGAAATAGTCGAGAACGCCGCGCACCAGGCCTTCGTCCTCGCCGCGCCACGGTCCGAAGATCGACAGCGTCTCACCCTTGAGGTCGACTTTCTTGAGCTCTTCGTAGTTCGCCCAGTTGAAGCGCTTGTCTTCGCCGGGCTTGAACTTCAGTTCGGCCTGCGCGGGCGCGTTCAGGGCGAACGTGGCAAACGCAGCACCCAGCAAAAGCATTTTCTTCATCGGTATTCCTCCCAGTGGGTCTCACACACCGGACGGAACCTCCATTCCGCCCGCCGACGCCGCAGGACTGTGACTCAGTCGGAAAGGAACCGCAACCTTTCGAAGAGTCTTCCAAAGCGCTTTGGCTTTTTCGATCACGCCATTGAATCGCGGGGAAGTCAAGAGGCTGGCGAATCAATCGATTTAGGTTCGCGCATTTGCGCCCTAAAAGTGCGTCGCAGCATGCTATTATGGCAGTGCAGCAGCAATTTTTGTTTCAAACATGCCCAAACCGCGTCTATGGTTGGGCTTCGTATGGCTCGGCCCCGGTGGCACTTGGGTCGATTCAATTTAAAAGCGCTTTGAGGGAATGGAGACTTTCGTGAACCTCAAGCAGCTCGCCCACATGCTGGCACTTTCGCAAACCACGGTAAGCCGCGCGCTGAACGGCTATCCCGAGGTCAACGAGGAGACGCGCAGGCGTGTCATGGATGCCGCCAAGCGCCATGGCTATCGGCCCAACCCGAGCGCGCGCCGGCTGGCGACCGGCAAGACCGGCATGATCGGCTATGTCCTGCCGACCGGTGCGTCCGTCGACATCGATCCGCATTTCGTCGAGTTCCTGTCCGGCCTTGGCGACTATGCCCGCTCGCACGAGCTCGACCTTGTGCTGTCGCCGGCCGACGCCGACGACCAGGAGACGACCTACCGGCGCATCGTCGCCAACCGGCAGGTCGACGCTGTTTATATCTCCTCTCCAAGGCCCGCTGACCGGCGCGTGGCGCTGGTCAACACGCTCGGCATTCCCTTCATCGTCCATGGCCGCAGTGAGGGCTTCGATTTCGACTACGCCTTCACCGACATCGACAATGAGGGCGCCTTCCACGAAGCGGCCAGGCTGCTGATCCAGCTCGGTCATCGGCGGCTGGCGCTGATCAACGGTGACGGCCGCGAGACCTTCGCCATCCATCGCGAACGCGGCGTGCGCCGGGCACTCGCCGCGAGCGGACTGACATTGATCGAACGCCATGTCTGCTCGGTCGATATGACCGAGGAGAACGGCTATCGCGCCACCAGGCGTTTGCTGGAAGGGGACGACGCGCCGACGGCGATCGCCTGCTCCAGCCTGATCATGGCGCTGGGCGTCGTGCGTGCGGTGCGCGACCTCGGCTTGAGCATCCCGGGCGACGTCTCGCTGATCGCCCATGACGATGTCTTCCCCTGGCTGAGGCCGGAGAATTTCTCGGTGCCGCTGTCGACGACGCGTTCATCGATCCGTCTCGCCGGCGCCCGTGTCGCCGAGCGGCTGGCGGCACGGATTTCAGGATTGGAGGAGGGCGCGCGAGGCGAGGTCTGGCCGGTCGACCTGGTGGTGAGAGGGTCAGTCGCCGGTGCGCCGGCGTAGCTGGAGATCAAAGCCATGTGCTCTGCGGGATCGAGTTGAGACGCGACACTCACGCCGCATCAATCTCGCCCGACGCCGGCAGAAGCGAGACCACCGCAAGGGGGCCGGATTCCGACATCTCACGCCGCGGATTTGAGGTGGTCGATGAAGGCGCGCAGCTTCGGCAGGACTTGGCGCTTGCCGGGATGATACAGGAAGACGCCGGGCGTCGTGGCGGCAATGCCGTCCAGCACCGGTTCCAGTTTACCTTCGGCTATCGGAGCTTCAGCGATTGGTCGAGGCGTCTGCGCCAGCCCGACGCCCCGCATCGCGGCCCCGAGCAATGTCGGATAATCGTGCGCTATCAGCGGGCCTGAGAGCATCGCCTCGATCGTCTCGTTGCCGTCGACGAAAGCCCAGGGCGCTATGGCGCCATTCGAACGGCGCAAGCGCAGGCAGGCGTGGTTGCGCAGATCATCGACGCGTTCGGGGCGGCCGTGGCGTTTGAGATAGTCAGGGCTGCCGACGACCACGAACGAAAACGATGGGGTTAGCCGCACCGCGACCATGTCGACCGCGATGAACTGGCCGAGACGGATGCCGGCATCGAACCCGCCGGCCGCGAGATCGACCATCTCGTCGCTCGCGGCGATCTCCAGCTCGATCTCGGGGTAAGCCCGGCAGAACGACGCGATCATCGGCTCCAGGATCAACGGCACGACAGCGCGGGGCACGGACAGGCGCAGCAGACCGGTCGGCCGTTGGCCGATGTCACGCACGGCCTCGCCGGCCGCGACGAGTTCTTCGAAAGCAGGGCCGGCACGATCGAGGAACCGCTGGCCAGGCTCGGTCAAGCCGACGCTCCGTGTCGTGCGGACGAACAGCGCCGCACCCATGCGTGCCTCCAGCGCGCGCACCGCCTGGCTCACGGCGGACGGTGTCACGCCGAGTTGCGCTGCGGCGCGGCGGAAGTTGCGGTGCCTAGCGACAGCCAGGAACGCCTCGATGCCCTCCAGCGCACCATGTCGGACTGTGTAGTTCTGCTTCATAGGTTGTTGTTATTACGCCGGGTAGTCGAATTATGGAAGTGGGCCTAGGTATGAGCTGAACCTAGGAGACATCATGCGATGACCGATGAACTTGAAGGGGTACGCGACCATTATCGCGCGACGGGCCTGACCGAGCGGCTGAAGACGGTGTTGGCTGCCCTCGGCCCGGAGGACCAGCTCCTCACGCCCCAACAATTGGGCGTTCTCGACCAGTTTCACACCCGTGGGCTAGCTGCCACCGGCGAGCTTGCCCAATTGGCGGGGATCGCTGCCGGCATGTCGATACTGGACGTCGGCTCGGGCGTCGGTGGGCCGGCGCGCTTTCTGGCTGCGACCTATGGCTGCCGGGTTACTGGCGTGGATCTCAGCGAGCCTTTCGTGGATGCCGCGCGCTATCTGACCGAGCGCACGGGACAGAGCGGGCAGCTGTCGTTCCAGACCGCCAGCGCATTGGAGCTCCCATTCGACGATGGCCGTTTCGACGCGGTGCTGTTGCAGCACGTGGCGATGAACATCTCTGACCGGACGCTGCTCTACAGCGAGATTCGGCGCGTGCTGAAGCCAGGCGGCAGGTTTGCCACATACGACGTCGTGTTGTCTGGAGGCGAGCCGCACTATCCGCTTCCCTGGGCGAGAACGCCGGCGACGAGCTTTCTCCTAACAGCCGGTGCGACGCGCGAGGCGATCGAACCGGCCAGCTTCCGCATGCTGGCATGGCAAGACGACACCGACGCCGCCAAGGCGTGGTTCGCACAGTTGCGCGCGTCGGGGCCGCCGCCTTCGCCCAATCTCGGCGTGGTGATGGGACCGGACTTCGCTGAGCTTGCGGCCAACCTCGGACGAAATCTTATGCAAGGTCGGCTCGGTATCCTGACCGCAGTGTTCGAGGCCGCATGAACCAGTTGCCGAGGGAGGCCAGATGTCCACCGAAGTCCTATTCCAAATCCATCTTGTTCTGGGCTATGTCGCGTGGCTGCTTTGCTTCGCTACATACGGTTTGCCGTGGCTCAGGTCGATGGACCGGGTCGCGGCGCAGCGCGCTGTTGCCGCTCTGCACAGCTTCCGCTTCTTCGGGCTGGTCTTCCTCGTTCCGGGTGTCGTCAGCCCCGATTTGCCTGCCGGCTTTGCCGTGTTTGCTGCCTACGGCGACCTTGCAACAGGAGTGCTGGCCATGCTGGCGCTGCTCACGGTGAGGATACCTCAGCTCTTCTGGGCGCTCGTCGTCGCCTTCAATCTGGTCGGGACGGTCGACCTCATCGTGGACTATTACCACGCCATCCAGGTCGGCCTCCCCCAGCGTGCGGGCGAACTGGGCGCCACCTACGCGATCCCGATCATCTACGTGCCGCTGCTGATGATCACGCACATCGTCGCGTTCTATTTTCTGGTGCGTCCTCCGCAAGCCGCGGCTTGGACTGTCGCAGACTAGTCCTTTGCCGCCGCCGCCTTGATGTCCAGCAGGCCGTAGCCGAAATCATTGTCGCGTCCCTTGGGGCCGAGATCCCTGGCCGTTGCCGCGAGCGCCTTTTCGATGTCGTCGGCCGAGCGATCGGGCGCGGCATGGATGAGATTGGCGATGGCGCCGCTCACGATCGCCGCGGCAAACGAGGTGCCTGTGACCACATCCGAGCCGGCGCCGCTCGGCGCCACCATCTCGACGCCGGGTGCCGAGATGAAGACATAGGCGCCGCGATTGGCCTGCGGCATCAGCCCGTCCTTGGCATCGGTGGCGGTCACCGCGATGACACTATCGAAGGCGGCCGGATAGCCATAGGGCGCCTTCGGCCCGTTGTTACCGGCTGCGGCGACCAGCACCATGCCGAGCGCGCGGGCATTGCGGCAGGCGACGCCGAGCAAATCGTTCTTCGGCCCGACAAAGCTCATATTGATGATGCGCACGTCCTGTTCCGCCGCCCAGTCGAGCGCCGACAGGATGACGTCCATGGTCGACTTGCCGCCCTCGAAGGCGCGGGCGTGATAGATTTTTGCGCCCGGTGCCATGCCTTCCAGCGCGCCGACGCCGGCGATCAGCCCGTCGATCGACGTGCCGTGATCGCGCTTTTCGATCGGCACGTCGGGCATGGCGTCGAACTGCCCGGCAATGACGCCCGAGAGCGCCGGGTTGGTGTCGTCGATGCCGGTGTCGATCACCGCGATGCGGACGTTTTCTCCGCTGGCCTGCTTGGAATCGAGTGCAATGCGGTCGAACGCATAGTTGACGATGCCGGCGGCCTGCTGCAGCGAATAGACGTGATTGGGCTCGCGCCGCTGGGTGCGGCCGTCGGCGGCCAGTTGCGCCAGCACGACGCCGACGGGCCGGCCGTCGGGAATGCCGAAGCGCACCAGTGTGGTGCCAAGCAGCCGCGACTGGCGCTGCGAGCGCACCTGCAGGCCGAAGGAGGCGGCGATCTGCTGGACAGCGCCGGCATCGCCGTCGACGGTCACCAGCACCTCGTCGGGCACGAAATCGCCAACCACCGCGCGCCGCGGCTGAACGGCAATGAGATCGGTCGGCGAGACGATCGGGCCACCGGGCGGGGGGCCGGCTTGAGTATCGGCCGGCGGCGTCGCCGGTTCGGGCCGTGGCGTCGGCACAGGGGTCGGGGGCGCCGCCGGGTTGGGAAACAGGTCGACGATCAGGGCCGGCAGGAACACCGCGCCGGATTGCGCCGCATCCGATCCGCCCTCTGTGTCGCTGCCATCCTTGGCGCAGTCGGCGCCTGCCGCATTGGACCCGTCGCGGCAGTCGATTTTCGTCTGGTCGGGATTGGGATCTTTGGTCTGCGCCGACGCGGGCACGGCGACGATTGTCATCGCCGCCGCAAGCATTGCCGCAAATCGAATGACCGCCTCAGCCGCCATCAAGCGGTTTCCTTCCCTCGATCACAGTCTCCGTGAAAGCCTGGGCGGCAACAAGGCCGATTTGCCTGGTGTAGTCGGCTGCGTTGGCAGCAGGGATGCCGAGCCGGAACACGCCGTCGGCGGTCGGTCCGCCGACGATCTTCAGCCCGTTGCTGCCGAGGAAGGCGGAAATGTCCGACATCTTCGCATCCGGCTTGAACTTGACCAGGGCGTACGGCATTTTCGCCAGATCGTCTTGCGCGCCGGCAATCTCGAAATCATTGCCCTTTCCGCCGGGTTCGACAAACGACTGCACCATGACCAGCGCCAGCAGAACCGCGGCTGCCGCCCAGGCGACGCCGACCGGCACCGCCATGAAGCGGCCCCAGGCCTGCGCCAGCCAGGACGATCCTGCCGGCTTGCGCGCAGGCCCGGCCTCGGCGTCGAGTGCCTTGGCAAAGCGGCTGAGCGCATCGGCCGGCGGCCGGATTGCTTCGTTGGCGGCCGTGGCGCCGGAGAATTCGGCTTCAGCTTCGCCAAGGGCGGCAAGTGCGGCCGGATCGCTGGCCAGCCATTCCTCGACCGCTTCCAGGTCGGAACCTTCCAGCGAGCCGTTCAGGTAGAACGGCAGCAGCGTTTCCATTTCGTCGCGGCGCGACATCTTTTCAGCGGCGCTCATGGCCACCCCCTATCGTAACCGGCGGCCTTGAGAGCCTCGCCGAGTTTCTTGCGGGCGTAGAACATCCGGGTCTTGACGGTGGCGACCGGAATGTCGAGCACCTCGCTGATCTCGCTCACCGACTGCCCGTGATAATAGGCAAGATCGATGACGGCGCGATGCTCTTCCGGCAAGGCGTCGACGAAGCGCCGCAGGGCGGCCGCCTTGTCTTCCTTCATGGTGACGACTTCCGGTGTGTCGGCGCCGTCGGGCACTGCGGCGGCGGCCTCGTCGTCGATCCAGTCTTCCTTTTTCTTGCGCAGAAAGGACAGCGCCTTGAAACGGGCAATGCCGAGCAGCCATGTCGAGACTTCGGAACGCCCTTCGAAGCCGGGCGCCTGACGCCACAGCTCGAGGAAGACTTCGTTGGCGATATCGTCGGCCATCATTTCCGATCCCGTCTGGCGCGCCACGAAGCGGTAGACCCGCGCGTGGTGACGCATGAACAGGAGCCGCACGGCGGCTCGGTCGCCCTTCGCGACCCGGTCGACAAGCGCGCGATCGGTCTCCGTCGCTGCCGTCATGGCCGGTCGAGCCGCCTGGCTCCTGTCTGCTCTGTCGCTGATCGGCCCAAAAAGGTTCATCCTCCGCCAAGGAATTTTGCGGAGGCTAACCGAAGAGCACGGAGGTTGCCAGAGGTGCGCCTCTTCCTTCTCCCACAAGGGCAGAAGGGAAGAGCTTCGCGGACCGCTTCTCACTCCAAGAAAGACTTCGCCTTCATCGTTGCGGGCACGGGAACGCCCAGTCGGCTCAGCACCGTCGGCGCCAGCTGCAGCTGGTCGAGTAGTGTGTCCGTATCCGGCCCTTTGCCTAGTCCAAAATAATACAGCGCGAAATCCTGCATCTCGTCGTCATGGCCGCCGTGATGGCCACGATCGGTCTGGCCGTGATCGGCGGTGACGATCACCTCATAGCCGGCTTCGATCCAGCGCGGCAGGAAGGCGGCCAGCATGCCGTCCATCGCATAGACGGCATGGTCCATCTCGTGGCAGTCGTGGCCGAAGCGGTGTCCCATCGAATCCAGCGTGCAGGTGTGCAGGATGCCGTAGTCGATGCCATGGCGTTTCGTCAGCATGGTCAGCGTCGCGAACAGGTCGACATCGCTCGGCGTCATCTGGTTGCGGAGATTGTAACCGGTCATGGTGTGGAAGCGGCCATGCGTGATCGGCCCGCCTGGCTCGTCGAATTCCATGCCCTCCACCAGGTTGAACGGGTAGGCGCGGAAGAATTCCGACCAGTAGGAATGGGTCACCGCCCCCGTCTTGCCGCCTGCCTTGCTGACCTCGGAGAAGATATCGGGCTGCTCGACGCGGAAACGGTTCTCATTGGAGAGAATCCCGTGCACCTGCGGCGAAACCCCGGTGTGGATCGAGGCATAGCAGCAGGCCGAGGTCGACGGCAGCACCGAGCGCATCTTCCAGACGCGCGCCTCGCCCGATTGCACCCAGCCTTCGAGATTGCCCATCAGCCGGCGCCAGTTCCGGTAAGGCACGCCATCGAGGATGATCAGCAGAAGCTTGGATTTGAGCGCCACGGGCTGCTCCATGCGGTTGGCGGTTGAAACGGGAACGCCGTGTGCCGTCCCGGGCACACGGCGTTCTGATAGATGAAATCGGCCGATCAGGGTCCGCTCAAGCGTTGAGCCAGCACTCGGCAAGCGCGTAGCCGTCCATCATTTCGCCGATAGGGCTCTTGGCATAGCCGCCGATCTTGTTGGTGGCGGCCGCGTCGATGAACTGGTTGAAGAAGGGCACGATCAGCCCGCCTTCGTCACGCATCATCACTGCCATATCGTGGTAGATCGCCTGGCGCTTGGCCTGGTCGAGCTCGCCGCGCGCGGTAAACAGCATCTTGTCGAATTCCGGCCGCTTGAAGCGCGTGTCGTTCCAGTCGGCTGTCGAGACATAGCCGGTGGAATACATCTGGTCCTGCGTGGCGCGTCCGCCCCAGTAGGAGAGCGAGAAGGGCTGCTTGTTCCAGACTTCCGACCAGTAGCCGTCGCCGGGTTCGCGCTTGATCTCGATCTTGATGCCGGCTTTGGCGCAGGACTGCTGATAGAGCTGTGCGGCATCGACGGCGCCCGGGAAGGCGACGTCCGAGGTGCGCAGCACGATCGAGCCGCTGTGGCCTGATTTCTTGTAGGCTGCCGCCGCCTTGTCCGGATCGAACTTGCGCTGTTCGATATCGGCGGAAAACAGCGGATAGGCCTCGTTGATCGGGAAGTCGTTACCCACCGAGCCATAGCCGCGCAGGATCTTTTCCAGCATCTCGTCGCGGTCCATGGCTAGCTTCAGCGCCATGCGCAGATCATTGCTGTCGAAAGGTGCGGTGTCGCAGAACATGTTGAACGGATAGTAGCCCTTGCCCGAGACGTTCTCGATGGAAACGCCCGCGATGCGCTTGACCAGATCGACGACCTTGGGTTCGACGCGGTTGATCATTTGCACCTGGCCGCCTTGCAAGGCTGCAAGCCGTGCGGTCGCATCATTGATGACGATGATCTCGACCTGGTCGGCATGGCCGGCCTTGTCGCCAAGCCAGTAATTGGCGAAACGCTCGCCGCCATGGCGCACGCCTGGCTGGTTGACGCTAACCTTGTAGGGTCCGGCGCTGATGCCGGCATTCGGATCGTCCTTGCCGCCATTCGGCTGGATGACGAGATGGTAGTCGGCCATCAGATAAGGGAAGTCGGCATCGGCGTCGCCGAGCGTGACGATGACTTCCTTGCCGCTCGCCTTGACGCCCTTGATGTTCTTGAGGATGCCGAGTGCTCCGGACTTGGACTTCTCGTCCGCATGGCGCTCGATGGTGGCGGCAACGTCCTCCGCGCCGACCGTCTTGCCATTGTGGAACTCGATGCCATCGCGGATCTTGATCGTCCATGTCTTGGCGTCGGCTGAGGCGCCAATCTCTTCGGCAATCAGGTTGACCAGCTTGTTGTCCGGTGTGAGGCGCACAAGATACTCGCCCCAAAGCTTGCCGAAGCTGAAGGTTACCTGGCTGAGATTCAGCGCCGGATCGAGGCTGTTGGTGGATTCCCCGCCCTGCAGGCCAGCCTTGATGATACCGCCCTTCACCGCCGTCTGGGCAAATGCCTTGCCGGCCAGCGCCGGCATCATGGCCGCCGATACGCCGAGCGCGGCGGCGCGCCCAAGAAAGGCACGGCGCGATATCCGGCCGTGACCGGCGAGTTCGGCGAGATAATCGAGTTCAGTTTTCATGTCCTACCCCTGTTTAAAAGTCGTGCGAGCGGCGCTCGTCCCGAAGGACGTGTGGCGCTCTAGTGTTGCATCCGGATGACGGTCGCTGACGCCCCTATGTGGCAGCTTGGTCTGACACAATTTCCAGGGGAAGCGCCTGTCTTTTTCTTCCGGCAGTATTGGTTCCCAGTTTTCCCGGAATTGCTTTAGTTCCCCGCGCTGGCCATGCGCCGTCCCTTGATTGCCTTTTCCAGCCAGCCGATTTCCATCTCTGGAACCGAGGAGAGCAGCAGGTCGGTGTAGGCGTCGAAGGGCGGGCTCAGCACCTTGCCCTTGGGGCCGTAACGCACCACCTCGCCGCGATACATAACCGCGATTGAATCGGCGATCGACTTCACCGTGGCAAGGTCATGCGTGATGAACAGATAGGCGACGTTCTCTTCCTTCTGCAACTCCAGCAGCAGCTCGAGGATGCCGTGTGCCACCAGCGGATCGAGCGCCGAGGTCACCTCGTCGCAGATGATCAGCTTCGGCTTGGCGGCAAGCGACCGGGCGATGCAGACACGCTGTTTCTGGCCGCCGGAAAGCTCGGCCGGGTAGCGGTCGGAAAATCCCTTGCCCATCTCGATCTTGTCGAGCAGTTCGGCAACGCGTCTGTCGCGCTCACGGCCGCGCATGCCGAAATAAAACTCCAGCGGCCGGCCGATGATGGTGCCGACGGTCTGACGCGGGTTCATCGCCACATCGGCCATCTGGTAGATCATCTGCAACTGGCGCAGATCCTCCTTCGGCCGGTCGGCCAGCCTGTTGGCCAGCGCGCGTCCGTCGAAGGTGACGGTACCCTGTTCGGGTGGCAAAAGTCCCGTGATGGCGCGCGCCAGCGTCGACTTGCCGGAGCCGGACTCGCCGACCACGGCCAGCGTCTGGCCCGGATAGATGTCGACGGATACGTCCTTCAGCACCTTGATATGGCTGCGGCCATAGGCGGCGGTGACGTTCTTCACCGACAGGAACGGCGACGTGCCGGGCTTCTGCTCCTGGTGTTCGATCTCATGCACCGAGACCAGCGCGTTGGTGTATTCCTGGCGCGGCTCCTTGATGATCTGCCTTGTGCCGCCCCATTCGACCAGCCTTCCATGGCGCAGCACCATGATCTCGTCGGAGACCTGGGCGACGACGGCAAGGTCGTGCGTGATGTAGAGCGCAGCGACATGGGTGTCGCGGATGGCGTCCTTGATCGCCGCCAGCACGTCGATCTGCGTCGTCACGTCGAGCGCCGTGGTCGGCTCGTCGAAGACGATCAGGTCCGGCTCGGAGCACAGGGCCATCGCCGTCATCACACGCTGCAACTGGCCGCCCGAAACCTGGTGCGGAAAACGCTCGCCGATGGTTTCAGGGTTCGGCAGGCTGAGCTTCTTGAACAGCGCAACCGCGCGCTTCTCGGCCTCGGCGCGTGTCGCGGTGCCGTGCAGCAGGGTGGCTTCCACCACCTGGTCCATCAGTCTGTGCGCCGGGTTGAAGGCCGCTGCCGCCGACTGCGCGACATAGCAGACCTCGCGGCCGCGTAATTTGCGGAAGCCGTCCTTGCCGCCCTTGAGGATGTCGCGGCCGTTCAGGATCACCTCGCCGCCTGTGATGCGCACGCCGCCGCGGCCGTAGCCCATAGACGACAGGCCGATAGTCGACTTGCCGGCGCCGGATTCGCCGATCAGGCCGAGCACCTTGCCCTTCTCGAGCGTCAGTGAGACATCGTGCACCAGCACGATGTCCTTCGGCGGTTCGCCGGGCGGGAAGACGGTAGCCTCGATGCGCAGATTGCGGATGTCGAGCAGCAGGCCTGACTTCGGTTGCCCGAGCTTCGCTTTGGTGTCGGCCATCACCCGCGTCCTCCCTTGAGGCTTGTCGTCCGGTTGAGCACCCAGTCGGCAACCAGGTTGACGGAAATCGCCAGCAGCGCGATCGCCCCCGCTGGGATGAGTGCGGCCGCGATGCCGAACACGATGCCGTCTTTGTTTTCCTTAACCATGCCGCCCCAGTCGGCGTCCGGTGGCTGCACGCCAAGGCCGAGGAACGACAGCGTCGACAGGAACAGCACCGCGTAGATGAAGCGCAGACCGAGTTCGGAAACCAGCGGCGACAATGCGTTGGGGAGGATCTCGCGGAAGATGATCCAGCCGCTGCCTTCACCGCGCAGTTTCGCCGCTTCGACATAGTCCATGACGTTGATGTCGACGGCGACCGCGCGCGACAGGCGATAGACGCGGGTCGAATCCAGAATGCCCATCACCAGGATCAGCGTCACCAGATTGGTCGGCAGCACCGACAGCACGACGAGACCCATGATCAGTGTCGGGATCGACATCAAGAGATCGACGAGGCGCGACAGCAGCGTGTCGAACCAGCCGCCGAAGACGGCCGCCGAGAAGCCGAGAATGGCGCCGAGCGAGAACGACAGCGCGGTGGCCAGCACCGCGATGAACAAAGTGATGCGGGCGCCGTAGATCATGCGCGAAAGCAGGTCTCGGCCGAGATTGTCGGTGCCCAGCAAATGGGCAGCCGACATCGGTTCCCAGACGTCGCCGACGATTTCGCCATTGCCGTGCGGCGCGATCCAGGGGGCGAAGACCGCCGCAAGCACGAACAATGCCGTCAGCACGATGCCGATCAGCGCGGGGATGGGGATGCGTTTGATATCGAGCATATCCGCCCCCTATTTCGGATGTCTGAGACGCGGATTGGCGACGATCGCCGCTATGTCCGCAATGATGTTCAGGCTGATATAGACGGCGGCGAAGATCAGGCCGACCGCCTGCACCACCGGCACGTCTCGCTTGGTGACGTGGTCGACCAGATACTGTCCCATGCCCGGATAGACGAAGATCACCTCGACCACGACGACGCCGACGATCAAGTAGGCGAGGTTGAGCATGACGACATTGATGATCGGCGCGATGGCATTGGGGAAGGCGTGCTTGCGGATGACGTTGAAGGCCGACAGGCCCTTCAGTTCCGCCGTCTCGACATAGGCCGACTGCATGACATTGAGGATCGCCGCGCGTGTCATGCGCATCATGTGGGCGAGCACGACCAGCGTCAGCGCCGTCGCCGGCAAGGCGATCGCCTGCATCCGTTCGCCAAAAGGCATGCCGTCATAGACGGTCGAAATGCCGGGGAATATCTGCCATTTCACGGCGAAGAAATAGACCAGCACATAGCCGATGAAGAATTCGGGAAACGAGGTCGAGGCCAGCGCCAGCCCGGAGATCAGCTTGTCGACCCAGCCATTGCGGTAGCGCACCGCGATCAGGCCGAGGATGATCGCCAGCGGCACGGCGACGATCGCCGCCCAGAAGGCGAGGAACAGCGTGTTCCACAGCCGTCCCTTGATCGACGTGGCGATGTCCTGCCCGCTCGACATGGCCGTGCCGAGATCGCCGGTCAGCACGCCGCCCAGCCAATGAAAATACCTGAGATAGGCTGGCTGGTTGAGTCCGAGCTGCTCGCGCAGATTGGCAAGCGACTCCGGCGTCGCCGACTGTCCGAGAATGGCTTGCGCGACGTCGCCGGGCAGGATCTGGGTGCCGGCGAAGATCAGGACCGAAACGGCCAACAAGAGCAGAATGCCCAGCGCAACGCGCTGGGCCACCAGTTTCAAGATGGGTGAGGACATATCCGCAAGGCCAAGCTCAGGCTTCGAGCCAGCACTTCGCCAGCGCGTACCCGTTCATCAGCTCCTGATGCGGATCGTCGACCCAGCCGCCGACCTTGGCGCCGGTAGCGTCGATGAACTGGTTGAACATCGGCAGGATCAGGCCGCCCTCGTCTCGTACCAGGACAGCCATGTCATGATACATCTGCTTGCGCTTGGTCTCGTCGAGCTCGGCGCGCGCCGCCAGCACCATCTTGTCGAAGTCAGGACGCTTGAAACGCGTGTCGTTCCAGTCGGCGGTCGACAGATAAGCGGTGGAGTACATCTGGTCCTGGGTCGAGCGGCCGCCCCAGTAGGACGCGCAGAAGGGCTGCTTGTTCCAGACCTCGTTCCAATAGCCGTCGCCGGGCTCACGCTTCAGCTCGATCTGAATGCCGGCCTTGGCCGCGCTCTGCTGGAACAACTGCGATGCATCGACGGCGCCCGGGAAAGCGACGTCCGAGGTCCGCAGCAGGACCGCGCCGTCGTGGCCGGACTTCTTGAAGTGGAACTTGGCCTTGTCGGGATCGTACTTGCGCTGCTCGATCTCGGTAAACAGCGGATAGGACGCATTGATCGGGAAGTCGTTGCCGAGCGAACCGTAGCCGCGCAGGATCTTGTCCAGCATTTCCTCGCGGTCGATGGCCAGCTTCAGTGCCATGCGCAAATCGGCGTTGTCGAACGGCGCCGTGTTGCAATGCATGATGAACACGTAGTGGCCAGGACCCGCGTGGTTGCGGATGGTGACGCCCGGCAGGCGCTTGATCAGGTCGACGATCTTCGGCTCGACGCGGTTGATCACGTTGACCTGGCCGCCCTGCAGGGCGGCCGTGCGCGCCGTCGCATCGTTGATGACGATGATCTCGATCTGGTCGGCATGGCCCATCTTGTCGCCCTGCCAGTAATTGGCGAAACGCTCGCCGCCATGGCGCACACCGGGCTCATTGGTCGTCACCTTGTAAGGACCGGCCGAGATGCCTGCGTCAGCCTTGTCCTTGCCGCCATTTGGTTGGACGATCAGGTGATAGTCGCTGAGCAAATAGGGCAGATCGGCATTGGCCTCCTTCAGCGTCAGCACGACTTCCTTGCCGCTGGCCTTGATGGTCTCGATACCTTTCATGTAGCCGAGCGCGCCGGATTTCGACTTCTCGTCGGAATGGCGCTCAAGTGTGGCGGCCACGTCCTCGGCGGTCACTGTCTTGCCGTTGTGGAATTCGACGCCGTCGCGGATCTTCAGCGTCCACACCTTGGCGTCGTCCGACGAGCCGATCTCCTCGGCGATGCGGTTCTCGAGCTTGCCTTCCGGCGAAAGCTCGACAATCAATTCGCCCCACATCTTGCCGAAGGCGAACGGCACCTGAGTCATGAACAGTGCCGGATCAAGGCTGTTGGTGGATTCGCCGCCGACAAGTCCGGCCTTCAGTGTGCCGCCCTTGACCGGGCCTGCCGCGCGTGCAGCGCTTGAAAGCAGCGAGTTGGCGAAGGGCGCGGAGATACCGAGCGCCGCCGCCCGGCCGAGAAAATCACGACGGCTCAGTTTGCCCGACGCGACACGCCGGCTAAGAAATTCCAGTTCGTTCGACATTTTGAGTTCCTCACTCTGTTGGTTCGACTCTGCGGTCGTTTTTCTTGTTTCTTGTGAGGAGAATAATGACCGCAAGGGAAAGCGGTAAGCAAGACCGAATGCGACATGCCGTGGCGTAAATCGTACGTCGCAATTGGACCAATGAAATCGGCATTCAAAGAAGCGCGCGCGGCACCTTCTCCTCGAAATTGCGCTCGAAGACGAGGTTTTCGTCCTCATAGGCCTCGATTCTGGCGCTGACGATGAAGTTTTGCCCGTCCGATCGCATTTCGGCTGTCGTTTCGGTGCGTACTGCCCATCCGTTTCGCGACAGGGTCTGCGTCCAGTGCGTCTTCCCCGAGGCCGACAGCGGATCGTCGGGATGGATGGTCCAGGTCTCGCGGGCGATGCTGCCATTGGCGAGGCCATGGGCGAGATCACGCACCTCGCCGAAATCGTCAACAATGGAAAGCGTCACCATTCCGGTCTTCTCATCACGATCGACATGGCGCTCTGAATTGGCGGCGCGGATCGTCTCTGTTGCCCAGGGGGTGGCACCTTCCGGCTCGGCGAACGTTACTTCGTCGCCTGTCGCCAGCGGCCGCAGCGGCAAATTGAGCGTCGCCGTCGACAAGGTGAGCTGGACCGGCTCCGGCGACGGCCAGATGGCAGGCCAATAGGCGTTCGAAACGGCAACACGCAGCCGGTGGCCGGCCGGCACACGATAGGCGCATTGATCGAGCACGACGCGCACCGAGACGGTTTCGCCCGGCACCAGCGCCTCGGGGAATTCGTGCGAATTGCGGTGCGTCAGATTGAGCACGCCATAGGAGATCAACTCCGAGGCGCCGTCGGGATGCACATCGCAAAGCCGGACCGCGATGTTGGCCTGCGGACGATCAGAGGACAGCCGCAGCTCGACCTCCGGCGCTCCGACGATGTCGATCGGCTCGCTGAGTTCCGGCTGGTCGAAACACACCGACAGCGCATCGTCGGGGCGCTGGTCGCCGGGCAGTTCGGGACCGAAGGTGAAGGGAAAATACTCGCCGCCGGCCAGGCCGCAGCTTTGCGGAGAGGCGATGATGGCGGGTTTTTCCGTTGAGGAGATCAGATCGAGCGTTTGCATCTTGATGGTTGGCGAGGGCCATTCCTGCTCCGCCACCCAACGGCCGGGACGCTCGGGGTGCCAGCGCGCCGGACGCACGCTGTCCATGACATAGGCGCGGTAGGCCGGGTCGGCCTCGACGCCGGTGTCGACACCCTTCAGCCAGCGGTCCCACCAGCGCAAGGCCTCCTGCAGGAAGCCGATGGCAGGCTTGGGCCCGGCGTAGTGCGGGTATTTGTGGATCCATGGCCCGACGATGCCCTTGACCGGGGCTTGGATGTTGGTCGCCAGATGCGAGACGGTGTTGCGGTAGCCGTCATGCCAGCCGCCGATCGACAGCACGGCGGCTTTGACGGCGGAAAAATCCTCGCAGATCGAGCCGCGCTTCCAGTAGGCATCACGGTGCTGGTGTTTCAGCCACAGCGGCGCCAGGAAGGATTGGTTCTCCAGCCGGGTCAGCCACAGATCGCGCCACCGGTTGTCGCCGGCCAAAAGCGGATCCGGCGGCCGCGACGAGTAGGACAGCATGGTCGAGGCCCAGCCGAAATTCTCGATCAGCAGGCAGCCGCCCTTGTAGTGGATGTCGTCGGCATAGCGGTCGACGGTCGAGCACAGGCTGATCACCGCTTTCAGCGCCGGCGGCCGCTTGGCCGCCACCTGCAGGCAGTTGAAGCCGCCCCAGGAAATGCCCATCATGCCGACATTGCCGTTGCACCAGGGCTGGCTTGCCGCCCAGGCGATGACGTCGCAGGCGTCCTGCAATTCCTGCTCGGAATATTCGTCGTCCATCAGCCCTTCGGAATCGCCATTGCCGCGCATGTCGACGCGGATCGAGGCATAGCCGTGGCCGGCGAAATAAGGATGCGTCAGCTGATCGCGAAAGATGGTGCCGTCGCGCTTGCGGTAGGGCAGATGCTCTAGGATGACAGGCACCGGATCGTCGCCCGCATCCTCCGGCATCCACACCCGCGCCGACAGGCGGCAGCCATCCGGCATGACGATGCCCATGTCCGGGAATTCGACGATTTTGCGGGCAAATTCGGTGACGGTTTTCATGGCATGCTCCAGGATCGCCAGATGATGGAGCCTGCCGTGCCGCGTCGTGGGCCAGCCAACGAATTCGGCTGGTCAATCCGCGTCAGTTCAGCGGGATATCGTTATCGTCCTTGTTCGCCTGATAGATGTTGGACAATTCATCGTAGCGCGCCGAAATCGCGCCGATACGGGTCTCCAGCCGTCGCCGCTCTGCCTCGGGCAACGCTCGCACCAGCCTGCGGATAGAAAAGCTCTTCCAGTAGGCATTCTCGGCATTGTAGCCGCCGGGATCGAGGGTGAAGACCTCTTTCAGGATCTTCAGGTCGTGCGGGATGGCGAAGCTGTCGCGCGAATCCTCGTGGCTGAACAGATAGTAGAAATTATCGAAGCCGGTCCAGGTGATCGCCGACAGGCACAGCGAGCAGGGTTCGTGCGTGGCGATGAAGATGGCGTCTTTCGTATCGACGCGCTCAGCCCTGGGCATTTCGTAGAAACGCTTCAGGCAGTGGACCTCGCCATGCCAGAGCGGGTTTTCCATCTCGTTGTTGGTTTCAGCCAGCACCAGCGAACGGTCGTCCTTGCGCAGGATCGCCGCGCCGAACAGCTTGTTGCCATAGGTAACGCCGTCGGCCGTCTTCGGCACGATGTCGTGCTCGATCACATCGAGCAGGCGGTCGATCAGTGAAATATCGGTCACAGGAGGCTCTCGTTGGGCAAGTGGATCTCGTAGGCGTGCGAGAAATGGAACTCTTCGAGATTGGAGCCATCGCCGCCACGGTCGACGATCAGGAAGTCCTGAGCCTCGCCGAGCGGCGTCAGCACGCCATGCCAGAGATTGCGCCGGTAATTGATGCCTTGTCCGGGTGCGGTGATGAAGGCATGCGGCTCGCCCGGCCCCTGCTCCCCGTCATGGCAGACGACGACCAGGAAGGGGCGCGGCGAGAGCGGGATGAAGGCCTGGCTGCCGAAGGGATGGCGCTCGACCATGCTCAATTTCAGGGGCAATTCGTAGGGCGTGCCGCGCACCATCGAGATCAGCACTCGGGCGTTCGGACCGGTTGCTTCGGCGGTAGCCAGATCATGATAGCGCTCGGCCCTGCCGCCATTGATCGGGTAGTGGTTGTCGCCGCCCATGTCGATGACATCGCCGAAGGGGGCAAAGCCCTCGCGGGTCAGCGGCCGCGCGACGATACGGGTCACAGCGCGCGCCTTGCGATGCCGGCGCCGCCGAGCTTGGCGTGCCGGTTGACATCCTTGTAGAGCAGATAGCGGAATTTACCCGGGCCACCGGCATAGCAGGCCTGCGGGCAGAAGGCGCGCAGCCACATATAGTCGCCGGCCTCGACCTCGACCCAGTCCTGGTTGAGGCGGTAGACGGCCTTACCCTCCAGCACATAGAGACCGTGCTCCATGACATGGGTCTCGGCGAAGGGAATGACCGCGCCGGGTTCCAGCGTGACAATGGTCATGTGCATGTCGTGGCGCAAATCTGCCGGATCGACGAACCGCGTCGTCGCCCAGCGGCCTTCGGTGCCGGGCATCGGCGTTGGCGCGATCTCCTGCTCATTGGTGAAGAAGGCTTCCGGCACATCGAGACCGTCGACCACCTCGTAAGCCTTGCGAATCCAGTGGAAGCGCACGGCGGCCCTGCTTTCGTTGCGAACCGTCCAGCCGCTGGCCGGCGGCAGGAAGGCAAAGCCGCCGGGCCGCAACACATGCGTCTTGCCGGCAAGCAGAACCGTCAGTTCGCCTTCGACCACGAACAGAGCGCCTTCGGCGTCGGCATCGGGTTCCGGCCGATCGCTGCCGCCGCCGGGCGCGACCTCGACAATGTATTGCGAGAACGTCTCGGCAAAACCCGATAGCGGTCGCGACAAGATCCAGACGCGGGTTTCGTCCCAGAACGGCAACGCACTGGTGACGATGTCCTGCATCACACCCCGGGGAATGACGGCATAGGCCTCGGTGAAGACGGCGCGGCCGGTCAGAAGCTCGTTCTGGCCGGAATGACCGCCATGTGGCGCGTAATAGGTTCGCTCGGGCATCCTGATCGTATCCATGGTTTCAAACCTATTGCGGAAGCATGTCCTTGAGGCGGAGCAGCGCGATGCGCTCGACCTGTTTGCAGGCGGTCTCGAATTCGACGCCGCGGCTGTTGCCGATGCGCGCCTCGAACTCCGCCAGGATTTCCTGCTTCGTCTTGCCCTTCACCGCGATGATGAAAGGGAAGCCGAAGGTGGTGACGTAGGCGGCGTTGAGCTTGGAAAACAGTTCGCGCTCCTTGTCGGTCAGCGCGTCGAGGCCGGCCGAGGCCTGTTCCCTGGTCGATTCCGCCGTCAGCCGTTTGGCCTTGGCCAGCTTGCCGGCAAGGTCGGGATGGGCGTTGAGCACCGAAAGCCGCTCGGTTTCGCTGGCGGAGCGGAAGATACGGCAAAGCGCATTGTGCAGGCCGCCCGAAGTGTCATGCGCCGGGCCTAGTTCCAGTTCGTAGGCGCGTTCGGCGATCCAGGGCGAATGCTCGAACACGCCGCCGAAAGTGTGGACGAAGGTCTCGAATTCCATCTTCGATGGACGGAGTGCCGCCGGTTGATAAGGATTGACCTCTTGCCAGTGCTTGGCGATGTCGATGCGCCTCGCCAGCCAGACCTTGTCGTGCGACTTCACATAGTCGACGAAGCGCTTCAGCGCCGCCACCCGGCCCGGCCGCCCGACGAGGCGGCAGTGCAGGCCAATGTTCATCATGCGTGGCCGGCCGGCCTTGCCCTCGGCATAGAGCGTATCGAAGCTGTCCTTCAAATAGGCAAAGAACTGGTCGCCCGAGTTAAAACCTTGCGGCGTGGCGAACCGCATGTCGTTGGCGTCGAGCGTATAGGGGATGATGAGCTGCGCGCCGCCCTCATGCTCGAACCAGTACGGCAGCTCGTCGTCATAGGTGTCCGACACATAGTCGAAGCCGCCTTCTTCCGCCACAATCCGCACCGTGTTGATCGATGTGCGACCCGTATACCAGCCGGTCGGGCGCGCGCCGGTCACTTCGTAGTGCAGCTTGATCGCCGCCTCGAGGTCGCGGCGCTCATCCTCGGCGCTGTGGTCGCGGTAGTCGATCCATCTTAAGCCGTGCGAAGCGATCTCCCAGCCGGCGTCCTGCATGGCCGCTACCTGATCCGGCGAACGGGCGAGCGCTGTGGCGACGCCGTAGCAGGTGATCGGCACTTGCGACTCGGTGAACAGCCGGAGCAGCCGCCAGAAGCCGGCGCGGGCGCCGTATTCGTAGATGGATTCCATGTTCCAGTGGCGTTGACCCACCCAGGGTGCCGCGCCGACGATTTCCGACAGGAAGGCTTCGGACGCCTTGTCGCCATGCAACACGCAGTTTTCGCCACCTTCCTCGTAATTGACGACGAACTGCACGGCGACATGTGCACCGCCAGGCCATTTCGGGTCCGGCGGATTGGCTCCGTAGCCACGCATGTCTCTGCTGTAACGCATCGTCCCTCCCGCCGGGCACGGCCCGAAGTATGATCAGAATATCGAAAGGGTGCTTCTCGCATTCCCCCGAAAATTTTTGAAAGTGTTTTTGTCGCACTCCGCTCGACCGGGACTTATGCATCGCCTTTAATTGGCGCACAATTCACTGTTGATACTTGACCGTACCGGGCCAATTCGCTCGTACCGGAAATGGGAGGCGGCCAATGGCAGAAACGTCGAAAGCCGACGGCGGGCGTCTGACGACCCATGTCCTCGACACGGCGACCGGCAAGCCGGCGGCGGGACTGTCGATCGCGCTCTATCACCTCGAGGGCAAGGCGCGGACACATCTGAAGACCGTTCTCACCAATGCCGACGGCCGTTGCGACAAGCCGCTGCTCGCCGGCGCGGAATTCCGCACCGGCGAATACGAACTGGTCTTCGCCGCCGGCGACTATTTGCGCCAGCAGGGGTTGAGCCTGCCGAAACCCGCCTTTCTCGATGTGATACCGATCCGCTTCGGCATGGCCGAGCCGGTGCATTATCATGTGCCACTGCTGGTCTCGCCCTACGGTTACTCGACCTACAGGGGGAGCTGAGGCATGACCAAAATTAGCATCCGCAACGAAATCCGCTTCATTCTCAATGGCAGGGATGTGGCGCTTTCGTCGGTGGCACCCGACGCGACCTTGCTCGACTGGCTGCGGCTCGACCGTTCGCTGCGCGGCACCAAGGAAGGGTGTGCCGAGGGAGACTGCGGTGCCTGCACCGTGCTGGTCGGCAAGCTGTCGGAGGGCGGCTTGGTCTATGAAAGCGTCAATGCCTGCATCCGCTTCCTCGGCTCGCTCGACGGCACCCATGTCGTGACGGTCGAGCATCTGCGCGGTTCACCCGGCCAGTTGCATCCGGTGCAGCAGGCGATGGTCGATTTCCACGGCTCGCAATGCGGCTTCTGCACGCCCGGCTTCGTCATGTCGCTCTATGGCTTGTGGATGAAGTCGCCTGATCCCTCGAACGCGGATGTCGAAAAGGCTTTGCAAGGCAATCTCTGCCGCTGCACCGGCTACGAGGCCATCATGCGCGCCGCGCATGCCATCTCCAGCTACGGCAAGGCCGCAAAGGACCCGCTGGCCACGGAACGCAAGGCGATCACCGCAAGGCTCGAGGCCATGCGTGACGGCGCCCGGGTCGAGATCGGAACCGGCAAGGCGCGGCTGGTCGTGCCGGCCGATGTCGACGATTTCGCCGCCGTGCTGGACAAGGAACCCGGCGCTACCATCGTGGCCGGCTCGACCGATGTCGGCCTGTGGGTGACCAAGCACATGCGCGATATTTCACCGGCCATTTTCATCGGCGATCTCGACGGGCTTTGCACCATCTCGGAAGACAAGGGCGTCATTTCGATCGGCGCCGGCGTCACCTACACTGACGCCTTCGCGACATTGGCGAAGCGCATCCCGGCGTTGGGGCCATTGTTCGATCGCATCGGCGGCGAACAGGTGCGCAACATGGGCACCATCGGCGGTAACATCGCCAACGGCTCGCCGATCGGAGATACGCCACCGCCTTTGATCGCGCTTGGCGCAAGTCTCACCTTGCGCAAGGGCAAGAAGCAGCGGACGATCCCGTTGGAAACCTTCTTCATCGCCTACGGCAAACAGGATCGGCAGCCGGGTGAATTCGTCGAGGCCGTGCATGTGCCGGTGCCGGCCAAGGAAACGAAGTTTGCCGTCTACAAGATCACCAAGCGTCGCGACGAGGACATTACCGCGGCCCTTGGCGCGTTTTTCCTGGATCTGGCCAAGGACGGAACGGTGGCCGACATTTGCATCGCCTATGGCGGCATGGCAGCGACACCTAAACGGGCCCTCGGTGTCGAGCAGGCCCTGCTCGGCAAACCCTGGACGGAGGCCACGGTCGAGGCGGCCATGGCCGAATACGCCAATGATTTCACGCCGCTGACCGATATGCGGGCAAGCGCCGAATATCGGGCGCTGGCGGCAAAGAACCTGCTGCTGCGCTTTTTTGCCGAGAGCAGCGGCACCAGAGAGCCGGTCCAGGTTTCAAGGCACGAGGCGGCATGATGAACAAGCACGCTGCCCCCAACCTCAAGGCTGAAAAGATCGCTGGCGGCGTCGCCACCGATCAGCGCCACGATTCCGCGCACAAACATGTCAGCGGCGCCGCCGTCTACATCGACGACATGCCGGAACCATCAGGCACGCTGCATGGCTGCCTAGGGCTTTCCGGTGCCACGCATGCCACCATCACCAGCATGGATCTCTCGGCGGTGCGTACAGCGCCCGGCGTTGTCGACGTGCTGACGGCCAGTGACGTGCCGGGCGAAAACGACATTTCGCCGACCGGTCGCCACGACGAGCCGGTGCTTGCCGACGGCAAGGTGCAATTCTACGGCCAGGCTATCTTCTGCGTTATTGCGCAAACTCGCGAGCAGGCGCGCCGCGCCACAAGATTGGCAAAGGTCGAATACAAGGAATTGCCTTTCGTCACCGACATCGGCGCGCTCGATCCGAAGAAGGACAAGCTCGTCACGCCGCCTCTCACCCTGAAGCGCGGCGATGCCGCTACGGCGATCCGTCAGGCGCCGCGCCGGCTAAAGGGAAAAATGCGCATCGGCGGCCAGGAACACTTCTACCTCGAAGGCCATATCGCCATGGCCGTTCCTGGCGAGGATCAGGACGTCACCATCTATTCCTCGACCCAGCATCCAAGCGAAGTCCAGCACATGGTCAGCCACGTACTCGGCGTGCCGAGCAATGCCGTCACGGTGGAAATCCGCCGCATGGGAGGCGGCTTCGGCGGCAAGGAAACGCAGGGAAATCAGTTTGCCGCATTGGCCGCGATCGCCGCGAAGAAGCACCACCGCGCCGTGAAGATCCGGCCCGACCGCGACGACGACATGATCGCCACCGGAAAGCGTCATGATTTCCTCGTCGATTACGAGGTCGGCTTCGATGACGAGGGCAACATCCTCGGCGTCGATTTCATGTTCGCGGCGCGCTGCGGTTTTTCGTCGGATCTGTCCGGCCCGGTAACCGATCGCGCGCTGTTCCACTGCGACAACACTTATTTCTGGCCGGCGGTGCATGCGCAGTCGGCGCCGCTCTACACCAACACCGTGTCGAACACCGCCTTTCGGGGGTTCGGCGGCCCGCAAGGCATGGTCGGCGCCGAGCGCGTCATCGACGAGGTGGCCTTTGCCGTCGGCAAGGATCCGCTCGAAATCCGCAAGAAGAATTTCTACGGCACCAGTAGCGAGGGGGGCCGCAACATCACGCCCTACCACCAGACGGTCGAGGATAACATCATCCAGCGCATCGTCGCCGAGCTGGAGCAAAGCGCGAGCTATGCGCGGCGGCGGCGTGAAATATCGGCCTTCAATGCCAACAGCCGTTTCATCAAGCGGGGCCTCGCTCTGACGCCGGTCAAGTTCGGCATCTCGTTCACCGCCACGCATTACAATCAAGCCGGCGCGCTGGTGCATGTCTACACCGACGGTTCGGTGCATCTGAACCATGGCGGAACCGAGATGGGGCAGGGCCTCTACGTCAAGGTGGCGCAGGTGGTGGCGGAAGAGTTCCAGATCGATCTCGACCAGGTGAAGATCACCGCGACAACGACCGGCAAGGTGCCGAACACTTCGGCTACGGCAGCGTCGTCCGGCTCCGACCTCAACGGCATGGCGGCGCAGAATGGCGCGCGCCAGATCAAGGATCGGCTGACCGATTTCGCCGCCGAAAAATATCAGGTGCCGCGTGATCAGGTGCTGTTCCTGCCCAACCGTGTGCGTATCGGCAACCAGGAAATCGCCTTCGCCGACCTCGTCAAGCAGGCCTATATGGCCCGCATCCAGCTGTCGGCGGCTGGTTTCTACAAGACGCCGAAAATCCACTGGAACCGCGACAAGGGCGAGGGCCGCCCCTTCTATTATTTCGCCTATGGCGCCTCGTGCTCGGAAGTCTCGGTCGACACGCTGACCGGCGAATACATGGTCGAGCGTACCGATATTCTCCATGACTGTGGCCGCTCGCTGAACCGGGCGATCGATATCGGCCAGATCGAGGGCGGCTTCATCCAGGGCATGGGCTGGCTGACGACGGAAGAACTGTGGTGGGACGCCAAGGGCCGGCTGCGCACGCATGCGCCGTCGACCTACAAGATCCCGCTCGCCTCCGACCGGCCGAAGATCTTCAACGTCACCTTGGCCGACTGGCCGGAAGCCGGCGAGCCAACCATCCACCGCTCCAAGGCGGTCGGCGAGCCGCCGTTCCCGCTCGGCATGTCGGTGCTGCATGCGCTATCGGACGCGGTGGCCAGTGTCGCCGACAACAGGATCTGCCCGCGCCTCGATGCTCCGGCGACCCCGGAGCGGGTTCTGATGGCGATCGAGCGGCTGAAGAAGGAGGCTGGCGCCTGAATCCGGCCCCAGGGTCGGCAATGCGTGCAATCCGGGCCGAAAAAACCTATATTTCCCATTCGGGAACGTGAACCATGAACTCGAAAGTGCAAAGCCTGAAAGCCTTTCTCGCCAGCGCCGGTCGGGTTGCCCTGGTCGAAGTGGCCGGAACAAAAGGCTCGACGCCACGCGAGAAGGGCGCCTTCATGCTCGTCTCGCAGACGGCGATCTTTGGCACCATCGGCGGCGGTCAGCTCGAATATATAGCGATCGACAAGGCCAGGCAGATGTTGGGCAAAGAAGTCCGCATCGAGGTTGACGAAGTCTGCGCTATCCTAGACGTCCCGCTGGGTCCCGAGATCGGCCAATGCTGCGGCGGGCGCGTCGAAGTCTTGATCCGGCTCGTCGATGCTGCGCTTGCCGGCGACCTGGTTGCGGCCGCGGAAGCCGAGGAGGCGCACCTGCCGTACGTCTACATCTTCGGTGGCGGCCATGTCGGCCAGGCGCTGGCATCGGCGATCGCACTTCTTCCCGTGCACGGCGTCGTCATCGAGACGCGGGCCGAAGCACTGGAAGGCATGCCCGAAACCATCGAGACACGGCTGACATCTATGCCGGAAGCGGTGGTGCGGAATGCCCCCGCCGGCGCAGCCTTCGCCATCCTGACCCACGATCATGCGCTGGATTTCCTGATCGTCGCGGAAGCGCTGAAACGCGGTGACACCGCCTATGTCGGCATGATCGGCTCGAAGACCAAGAAAGCGACGTTCAGGACCTGGTTCCTGAAATCGGCGGACGGCAGCCAGGCCGAGTTTGCCCGTCTCGTCTCGCCAATTGGCGGCGACACCGTCAAGGACAAGCGCCCTCAGGTCATCGCGGCGCTGGCTGCGGCCGAGATCATGACGGCGCTGGTCAATCACAACGCAGCCTTAAATGCCGACCATCAAATTCCGCATGGCAGGGTGATGGCAGGCTAAGCTGCGCCGCAGCTAAACCGGCCGTTTCAAACCCAGATGGTCGCGCAGCGTGCGGCCCTGGTATTCCGTCCGGAACAGGCCGCGCCGCTGCAACTCCGGCACGACGAGCGTGGCAAAGGCATCGAGTTCCCCGGGGAAATATGAGGGCATGACGTTGAAACCGTCGGCCGCGCCACCCTCGAACCGCGCCTGCAGTTCGTCGGCGACTTGGGCCGCTGTGCCGACGATGCGCCAATGGCCCCGCGCGCCGGCAAAATGCCGGGCGAGCTGGCGGATGGAGAGGCCGTCGCGGCGCGATTGCTCGATGACCAGCGCTTGCCTGCTCTTCATCCCCTCGCTCTCCGGCAGTTCCGGCAGTGGCCCATCGATCGGATAGCGCCACAGATCGGAGATGCTGAGATAGCTGGACAGCAGCGCCACGCCGACATCGTCGGGGATCAGCTCCTGCAATTCCTCGTATTTTTCACGGGCCTCCGCTTCGGTCTCCGCCACCACCGGTGCGACGCCCGGCATGATCTTGATGTCGTCCGGCTCGCGCCCGTAGGCCGGCAGACGTCCTTTGAGATCGTCATAGAAGGCCTTGGCTTCCTCGAAGGTCTGCGCCGCCGTGAACACCACATCGGCGGTGCGGGCGGCAAGGTCGCGGCCGACATCCGAGGCGCCGGCCTGAACCATCACCGGCGCGCCCTGCGGCGAGCGCGGCAGGTCGAGCGGATCGCGAACCGAAAAGCTCTGGCCGTTATGGCCGGAAGCCTTGCCGTGCCACAAGCCGGTCACCACCCCGGCAAACTCGCGCGCCCGTTCGTAGCGGTCGGCATGGGGCTTGAGGCCCGTCGCGCCGAAATTGGCTGCTTCGATGGGGCTGGCCGAGGTGACCAGATTCCAGCCGGCCCGGCCGCCGCTCAGATGGTCGAGCGACAGGAAGGTTCGTGCCAGCCCATAAGGCTCGTTGTAGCTTGTCGACGCTGTCGAGACGAGGCCGATGCGGCTGGTCTGGACGGCGAGCGCCGAGAGCAGGCTGATCGGCTCGAAACCGATCGAGCGCGACGTCTGGCTGGCAATGCCGATATTGGCTTCACGCAGGCCGGCGGCGTCCTCGCAGAACACCATGTCGAACTTCGCCGCCTCCGCCGTGCGCGCCAGCTGGATGTAATGATCGATGTCTATGCCGGCGGTGACGTGCGCCTTGGGGTGGCGCCAGGCGGCGATGTGATGACCTGTCGCCCACAGAAAGGCGCCGAGCTTCATCTGGCGAGCGGTCATCGGTCACCTCCGCCGGCAAGCCCGAGATGCGAGCGCAACGTTTTTCCGCGATAGCTTTCTCGAACCAGGCCACGCCGCCGTAGTTCCGGCAGAACCAAGCCGACGAAATCGTCGAGCGCAGAAAGCTGTTCCGGCATCAGGATGTTGAACCCGTCGCAGCCTCTCGCCCGGAATTCCTTTTCCAGCCTCTCGGCGACGGCAGCCGGCTTACTATCGGCGATAAGCGCGACGTTCGTCAGCACTTTCACAGCATCCGGATCGCGTCCGCACGCCGTGACACGGCGCCTGATATCGTCATAGCGTTCGGTCGCGCCCTCCACCAGTCCGCCGTCCAGCAGGATGACATCGGCGGTGCTAGTGGCAATATCGAAGTCGGATTCCTGCAGGCCCGACAAGACGAGCACTGGCGTATCCTGCGGCGACCGGGCGACGTTCAGCGGTCCGCGCACGGAAAAGAATTCGCCCTTGTGCTCCAGCAGGTGCATCTTTTCGGGGTCGTGGAAGCGGCCGCCGCTCTGGTCGAACAGCAGGGCGTCCGCATCCCAGCCCTGCCACAGACCTTGCACGATGCCGATATATTCCTCACTGCGACGGCGGAAATCGTTAGGCGAAAATCCTTCGGGCCGGCTGAAATTGGCTGCTTCCCGTGGCGCTTGCGTCATGGTTGCGTTCCAGCCACTGCGGCCGTGGCTGATAACGTCGAGCGAAGCGAAACGGCGTGCCAGATTGTAGGGTTGGTGGGCACTTGTCGAGGCAGCGGCAACCAAGCCGATCCTGCTTGTGACAGTCGCCAGAGCGGCCAGCAAGGTCGTCGCTTCGAAGGGCATCCGTTTGTTCGCGGCTTCGCTTTCGGACGCTGGCGCGGCATCGGCAAGCAGCACCATGTCCAGCCCGGCTGCTTCAGCCTTTTGCACGAAACCAGCCAGGCGGCTGAATTCCAACCCAGTCTCGAGGGATGGATCGGCGAGCGAAACGGCAAGATGCATTGTGGCGCCGTTGTCCATCGAGGGTTCCCTATGAGATGAAATGCCACCCGAACTATGTTCGCCACATCCTGGGATGGCAACCGCCGGCGCTGGGCCAAACCGCCGCTCACCTACCGGCCAGTCCCTATTTGCCGGCCAGCCTTTATTTGCCAGCAAGCAGATCGTTGATCAGCCGCTGGCAGCGCTCGGCCATGAAGTCGAGCAGCAGCCGCACTTTTGGGTCCTGCAGCTTCTTGTGCGGATAGACGGCGGCGAACTGCACCGGTGTCGGTGGCGTGCTGGGCAGGATCACCTTCAGCCGCCGATCGCGGATGAATGGCTCGACCTCGAAGCGCGGCTTGTTGATGATGCCGCGGCCTGAAAGCGCCCAGCCGGTCAGCACGTCGCCATCGTCGGTGTCGTAGGGCCCGTGTACCTCGAATTTCTGCGGGCCGGTGGGGGTCTGCAGCGTCCACACATATTCGCGCGCGCCGGAATAACGCAGCATCAGGCAGTCGTGCTTCTTGCCGATCAGCTCCTGCGGCTCCAACGGTTCGCCGCGCGCTTCGAGATATTTCGGCGCCGCCACCAGCACGCGCTCGCATTCCATGATGCCGCGCATCCTGAGGCTGGAATCCTCGATGATGCCGAGCCGGAAGGCGACGTCGATGCCTTCCTTCATGATGTCGACATTGTGGTCCGAGAGCCTGAGCCGCACCTCGATATCAGGGTATTTGTCGTGGAAATCGGGGATGCCCGAAGCGACCAGCCGGCGGCCGAGGCCGAGCGGTGCCGTGACGCGGATGGTGCCGCGCGGCTGGCCGGAAAGGGCAGAGACCGCCGCTTCCGCCTCGGTGATTGCCTCCAGCACCTGCTTGGCGCCCCCGTAAAAAACCGTGCCATGCTCGGTCGGCATCAATTGCCGCGTGGTGCGGTTGAACAGCCGCACGCCAAGGTGCTTCTCCAGTTCCTTGATGCGGTTGGAAGCGACCGCCGGCGAAATGCGCATGTCGCGCCCGGCCGCCGACAGATTGCCGAGTTCAACGACGCGAACGAAGACGGCGATGTTGTCGAGATAGGCCATGCGGAGCACCTTCGCCGGTTTGCAGGATCAACCTAGTATTTTCCATTTTTTTTTGAAAGTCCTCGTGCGCCTCGCCTCTTTCCGTTTGCGCTCCAGCCCGTAAAGTCACCCAATCGGCAGGGACGATTTCAATGATGGATTTCGCGATTTTCTGGGATTGGCTGAGTTTTGCCGTGCGCTGGCTGCATGTCGTCACCGGCATCGCCTGGATCGGCTCGTCGTTCTATTTCGTCGCGCTTGATCTCGGCCTGCGCCAGCGTCCCGGCATGCCCGTCGGCGCCTTCGGCGAGGAATGGCAGGTGCATGGCGGCGGCTTTTATCACATCCAGAAATATCTGGTGGCGCCGGCCGAAATGCCGGAACACCTGACCTGGTTCAAATGGGAATCCTACGCCACCTGGCTTTCCGGCTTCGCCATGCTGTGCGTCGTCTATTATGCCGGAGCCGATCTGTTCCTGATCGATCCGAACGTGCTGCCGATGTCGGTGCCGGTCGGTATCCTGCTGTCGCTGGCAACGATCGGCGTAGGCTGGGTGGTCTACGATCTGCTGTGCCGCTCGCCGCTCGGAAAAAGCGACACCGGCCTGATGCTGGTGCTCTATTGCGTGCTGGTGTTCATCGCCTGGGGACTGACCCACCTGTTCACCGGCCGTGCCGCCTTCCTGCATCTGGGCGCCATCACCGCCACGATCATGTCGGCCAATGTCTTCATGGTCATCATCCCCAACCAGAAGATCGTCGTCGCCGACCTCATCGCCGGCCGCAAGCCCGACCCGAAATACGGCAAGATCGCCAAGCAGCGCTCTCTCCATAACAATTACCTGACGCTGCCGGTGCTGTTCCTGATGCTGTCGAACCACTATCCGCTGGCGTTCGGCACTGAGTTCAACTGGGTCATCGCCTCGCTGGTGTTCATCATCGGCGTGCTGATCCGGCACTTTTTCAACTCGGTCCATGCGCGCAAGGGCAATCCGACCTGGACCTGGATGGCGGCACTCGTCCTGTTCATCGTCATCATTTGGCTGTCGACCGCGCCGAAAGTGCTGACCGGCGAACCCAAGGAATCCGCGTCGGCGCAAGTCTATGTCGCTTCAGCGCATTTCCCGGCGGTGCGCGACACCGTGCTCGGCCGCTGTTCGATGTGCCACGCGGCGGAGCCGGTCTATGAGGGCATCTATCATGCGCCCAAGGGCGTGATGCTCGACACCGATGCGGATATCGCCAACCACGCCCGCGAAATCTATCTGCAGGCCGGCCGCAGCCACGCCATGCCGCCCGCCAACGTCTCTCAGATCACCGACAAGGAACGGGCGCTGCTGGTGGCCTGGTTCGAAGGCGCAGGGAAATAGCATGAATTCGACACTTCTGCGCGGCCGCACGCTGTCCTTTGTGCGCTGGCCGCAAACTCTCGAAGACCATTCCGCCTGGCGCTACGAGGAGGATGGCGGACTGCTGATCCGTGACGGCAGGATCGTCGCCGCGGGTACTTATGCCGATGTTGAAAAGCAAGCCGACGAGACGGTGAAAAGGATCGACCACCGGCCGCATCTGCTGCTGCCCGGCTTCATAGATGCCCATGCGCATTTTCCGCAGATGCAGATCATCGCCTCCTATGGCGCCGAACTGCTCGACTGGCTCAACACCTACACTTTTCCGGAAGAAACGAAGTTCGCCAACGCCCAGCACGGCCGCCGCATCGCGCGGCTGTTCCTCGACGAAATGGTGCGCCACGGCACCACGACGGTCGCCGCCTACTGCTCGGTGCACAAGGCCTCGGCCGAAGCCTTCTTCGCAGAATCGCATGACCGCAACATGCTCAACATCGCCGGCAAGGTGATGATGGATCGCAATGCGCCCGACGGCGTGCTCGACACCCCGCAATCCGGCTATGACGACACAAAGGCGCTGATCAAGGAGTGGCACGGCAAGGGCCGCCAGCACTACGCCATCACGCCGCGCTTCGCCATCACCTCGTCGCCGGAGCAGATGGAGATGGCGGGCGTGTTGTGCCGCGAACATCCCGGCCTGCACATGCAGACGCATCTGTCGGAAAACCACGCCGAGATCGCTTTCACGCAGGAACTCTACCCGTGGGCGCGCGACTACACCGACGTCTACGAGCATTACGGGCTGTTAGGCAAAAAGAGCCTGTTCGGCCACTGCATCCATTTGTCGGAGCGCGAAGCGGATGCGCTTTCGGACTCGGGCTCGGTGGCGGTGTTCTGCCCGACCTCGAACCTTTTCCTCGGCTCCGGCCTCTTCGATTATCAGCGCTTTCGCCGACGCGACAAGCCGATCCGCATCGCCGCCGCCACCGATGTCGGCGGCGGCACCAACTACTCCATGCTGCGCACCATGGACGAAGGCTACAAGGTGATCGCGCTGAATGGCGAAAAGCTCAACCCGTTCCAGTCCTTCTGGCAGACGACGCGCGGCAATGCCGAGGCGCTGTCGGTGGTGGAAAAGATAGGCACGTTGGACGCGGGCACCGACGCCGACATCGTCGTGCTGGACGCCAGGGCAACGCCGGGAATGCGACTCAGGATGGAGACGGTCGAGACGCTGGCGCAGGAACTCTTTCTCCTGCAGACGCTGGGCGACGACCGCTCCGTCCGCGAAGTTTATGTGGCGGGGCGGCCAGCCAAGGCTGACATGAGCGCGGGGTAAGACCCCCTCACCCGGATTGCCAACCGAATTGCGAAGGCAATTCGGGGCAATCCGGCCTCTCCCCGAGGGGAGAGGAGGAAGCCGAGGCCCGTGCTCGTCTCTTCTCCCCTCGGGAGAAGGTGGCCACGCCACGGAAGCTTGACCGAGCGGAGCTTGTCGTACACACGACGTGTGACGATTTCGGAGAAAGAAAATGGCCGTTGCTGACGACATCGCTCTGATCAAGAGACAGGAAGAGACCCTTGTCTTCGCGACCTTCGACGAGGCCGTCGCTTTCAAAATCGGCTCCGCCATTCGCGATCGTGCAATCGCCGAAGATCTACCCATCATAGTCGACATCAGGCTGTGGGACCGGCCGCTGTTCTACGCCGCGCTGCCGGGCTCGAACGCTTCCAATCCCGACTGGGCGCGGCGCAAGATCAATGTGGTCAAACGGTTCCTGAGAAGCACCTATCGCATGGTGTTGGAACAGCAGCGCCCCGACCGCACCTTCAAGATTGGTGAAGGGCTGGATATTGCCGACTACGTGCTGGCCGGCGGTGGCTTTCCGGTGACCGCCAAGGGCACCGGCGTCATTGGCGTCATCGCCGTTTCCGGACTGCCGGAGCGCGAGGATCACGGCGTCGTCGTCGATGCGCTGTGCGATCATTTGGGCGTCGACAAGCGCGGCTTGGCATTGCCTCGGGAAGGCGAATGACCGTGCTCGACCCCAAATTGTTCCTCGTCTCCATCTTCAACGCCGCCGTCGCCGCCGCCGATCCGGAACGAACCATCAGGGATCATCTGCCGGCCAAGCCCAAGGGCCGTACCATCGTCATCGGCGCGGGCAAAGGCTCGGCGCAAATGGCGGCAGCCTTCGAGAAAGTGTGGGACGCCCCCATCGAAGGGCTGGTCGTCACCCGCTATGGCTATGGCGCGACCTGCGAGCGCATCGAGATCATCGAGGCGGCGCACCCGGTGCCGGACGCTGCCGGCCTTGAAGCCTCGCGCCGGCTGCTGGCGAAGGTGCAAGGGCTGACGGCGGACGATCTGGTGGTGGCGCTGATTTCCGGCGGCGGCTCGGCGCTGTTGCCGTCGCCGGCCGGCAGCTTGACGCTGGCCGACGAGATCGCCGTCAATGAGGCGCTGCTCGCCTCGGGTGCGCCGATCGCGGCGATGAACACTATCCGCAAGCACCTTTCCACCATCAAGGGCGGCAGGCTGGCGGCGGCCGCATGGCCGGCCAGGGTGGTGTCGCTGATCGTCTCCGATATTCCCGGCGATAATCCGGCAATGGTCGCCTCCGGCCCAACCGTACCGGATACAGGCAGCCGCGCCGACGCGCTGGCCTCGATATCGGCCTATGGCATGAAACTGCCGGCCTCGGTGATGGCGCATATCAATTCGCCGGCCGCCGATGCGCCAAGCCCGGATGACGAGCGCTTTTTGCGCAACGAGGTGCATCTGATCGCTTCGGCCGGGGTATCGCTGGAAGCCGCCGTTGCGGAAGCGAAACGGCAAGGCGTCGAGGCGGTTATCCTCTCCGATGCCATCGAAGGCGAGGCGCGCGAGGTTGGCGGTGTCCACGCCGCGATCGCGCGTGAAGTGGCGACGCGCAACAGGCCTTTCTCGAGGCCGGTGCTGATCCTGTCGGGCGGCGAGACAACCGTGACGCTGCGCGCAAAAGGCAAGGGCGGCCGCAATTCGGAATTCCTGCTCGCCTTCGCCATCGGCATCAATGGCGTCGACGGTATCAATGCGCTGGCCGCCGACACTGACGGCATCGACGGTTCGGAAGACAATGCCGGTGCCTTTGCCGATGCTTCGACCGTGTCGCGCATGCGCGCTGCCGGGGTGGACGCCAAGGCTATGCTTGCCGGCAACAATGCCTGGACGGCCTTCAACGCGGTTGACGATCTCTTCGTACCCGGCCCGACCGGTACGAATGTCAACGATCTCAGGGCAATTCTGATCAGATAGCTGCAGCAATTCCAGGAAAACCGTGAAGCGGTTTTCCGTCCGGAATCGCGCAAAACAGACAATCAGGCGGCCATCAGCCGCTTCACCAGCTTCATGTCCTGCAGGAACCGTTCGCGTTCAGCCTCCTTGTCCGCGGGTTCGCGGATGCGCAGGATGAAGGAGGGATGGATGGTGATGAACACGCGCAATCCGTCCTCGCGCTCGATCACTTGTCCGCGCATCTTTGTCACCGGAATCGCCTTGCCGAGCAGCGACATCGCCGCTGTCGCGCCGAGTGCCACGGCGAGGTTCGGCTTGATCAGCTCGAATTCTTGGTCGATCCACCAGCGGCAGGCCTGAATCTCACCGGAATTCGGTTTGGAGTGGATGCGGCGCTTGCCGCGCGGCTCGAACTTGAAGTGCTTGACCGCGTTGGTGACATAGACCTTTTGCCGGTCGACACCGGCATCGTCCAGGATCGCATCGAACACCTTGCCGGCCGGACCCACGAAAGGTTTGCCGGCGAGGTCCTCCTGATCCCCCGGCTGTTCGCCGACGAAGATCACCTTGGCATTGTCAGGGCCTTCACCGAAGACGGTCTGCGTCGCGTCGCGCCACAGCGGGCAGCGGCGGCAGCCTTTCGCTGCCTCGCGCAATTCCGGAATCGTGCTTGCATCATCTTCCGGTGCTTCGACGGGCTGCTTCGGCCAATGCCGTGCCTGCACCTTTGCGTGGTGCGGCGCGGGTGTTGTCGGCATCTTCGCAATCATGTCCTTGGCGGCCTTGTCCGCTCCTGCGATCATGTCTGGAATGAGCGAGGCCTCGGGAAGGTTCCGCCAATATTTCTTCGGCATCTCCTTCTGCATGGCTTTCACCTTCAATCGCGCCGGGTTGAAGATGTTCTCGAAATAGGTGCGCCAGAGCGCCTCGGTATCGTCCTGATCAGGCGCATCGCCCTTGGCCGCGCCCGGCCCGATCGCCAGCCTTTCGCCATCCCAGTCGGCAGAGGCATAAGGGGTCAGGATCGTCCAGCGCATGCCGGTGAAACGTCTGACGAAGAAATCGGCGTTGCGCTCGACGATGAAATGATCCGGCTCGAACCAGGCGACATAGCGCTCATCGGCACCGTCGCCGATTTTCCGGAAACGTACGAAGGCGTGCATCTTGTGGCTGTCGCGCCGCACCGCCTTCTCCATGGCCTCGAGCCGCCTGGTGTCGGAATCCGACGCGATTTCCAGCAGTTTAGCTTCGTCGCGCAATCGCCACAGCATTCGGTAGAGAAAGGCAAACCGGCCGGGATCGGAATGGCAGAACGCCGTTTCGGCATGCCCGAGGAAGTCGCGCGGCACGACGAGTTGCGCGCCCGCAGGCACTTCAGGCAATTGTGCCTGATCAGAGCCCGGCGCGACATGCCAGTCGACGTCCTCGGGCCTGACCTCATTCAAGGCCAGCCGCCGTGCCGCGTCACGCCAGCCCGCAAAATCCGTCTCGCTGTCGAGCCGAATTCTGTATCTGGCGAGATCGAGTTCCGCCGGCCGCATGATCAGAACAACGACAACTGTTCGCAGGAGGAGGCAATCTTTTCGCGCAGGCCGGCCTTGTCGGTCAGCGCGCCAGGTGACCAGCCTTCGGCGATGATGAAGGGCCTGAGCTTGGCGATCGACTGGCAGATCCGTCCGACGTCCTCGAGCCGCATGCGCCGGTGCCGACGCGTCTCCAAAATCTTCGCCACCACCTTGGTGCCGAGACCCGGCACCCGCAGCAGCGCTTCGCGGTCGGCGCGATTGATGTCGACGGGAAACTGCCCCCGGTTGCGCAGTGCCCAGCCCAGCTTCGGGTCGATGGCGAGATCGAGCATGCCGTCGCTGCTGCCGGCGAGGATTTCCGGTTGCGAAAAGCCGTAAAACCGCATCAGCCAGTCGGCCTGATAAAGCCGGTGCTCACGCATCAGCGGCGGCTTCTGCAGGGGCAGCGACGACGACGAATCCGGAATCGGACTGAAGGCCGAGTAATAGACCCGCCGCAGATGGTAGCTGCCATAGAGCCGGGCGCTCGTGTGCAATATGCCGTCGTCGGATGTCTTGTCGGCGCCGATGATCATCTGCGTCGACTGGCCGCCCGGCGCAAAGCGTTCGCGCTTTTTGGTCTTCAAAGTCGGCTCGGCCTTCTCCTCCATCTTCTGGCGCAGCCTGGCCATGGAAAGCCGGATTGTCTCCGGCTTCTTCTCGGGCGCCAGCCGCTTCACTCCCTCGTCGGTCGGCAGTTCGACATTGATCGACAGCCGGTCGGCATAGAGACCGGCCTGCTCGACCAGTTCGGCCGAGCTTTCCGGGATGGTTTTCAGGTGGATATAGCCGGAGAACTTCTCCTCCAGCCGCAGCCGGCGTGCCACTTCGACCATCTCGCCCATGGTCCCGTCCGGCGAGCGAACGACGCCCGAGGACAGGAACAGGCCTTCTATGTAGTTGCGCCGGTAGAAATCCATGGTCAGCTTCACCACCTCGTCGATGCCAAAGCGGGCTCGCCGCACGTTGGAAGACGAACGGTTGATGCAGTAGCTGCAATCATAGATGCAGAAATTGGTCAGCAGGATTTTCAGCAGCGAAATGCAGCGGCCGTCCGGCGCGTAGGAATGGCAGATGCCCATGCCCTCGGTGGAGCCGATGCCGCCTGATTCCAGCGAGTCCTTTTTCGCCGCACCCGACGAGGCGCAGGACGCATCGTATTTGGCGGCATCGGAGAGGACAGCCAGTTTTTCACGGACGGTGAGTGCGCTCATCCGTTCATGATATGTTCTTATCCGCCCTTATGCCACCTCATTTGATGGAAACGGCGAAAAAGTGATCGCCCGCCCGGCCCTCAGACTTCGTGCAGATAGAGGTGGTAATCCAGTTCGCTGACCGTGCGTGCCACGCGCAGGTATTCGGACTGTTTGATCGCCACGAAGGTCCGGTGCAGGTCCTCGCCGAGCGCGTTCTTCAGGAAGCTGGACGCCCGGGCCGATTCGATCGCGGCGCGCCAGTCGACAGGCATGGTTGTGCGCGTGACCGCTGCCTCATAGCCGTTGCCGGTCGTTTCGGGCCCCGGATCGAGCCCTTCATCCATGCCCTTGATGATGCCGGCGAGCACGGTTGCGGCGATCAGATAGGGGTTGGCGTCGACGCCCGACGGCCGGTGCTCGATGCGCCGGTTCTTGGCGTCGCCGGCCGGCACACGCAGCGCCACCGATCGGTTGTTGACGCCCCATGTCGGCGCCACCGGCGCATAGGATTGCGAGACGAAGCGCCGCCAGGAATTGGCGTGCGGCGCAAACACCAGCATCGATTCCGCCATGGTCTGGATGAGGCCGCCGAGCCCTTGCAGCAGCGGCAGCGACCAGCTCTCGCCGCCGGCTTCGGCAAAGACGTTTCGGCCGGCTCTGTCCTGCAGCGAAACATGGAAATGCATGCCCGAGCCGGCGTATTTCTCGATCGGCTTGGCCATGAAGCAGGCGATGACGCCGTGGCGGCGCGCCTGCGCCCGCACCAGCCGCTTCAGCATGACCAGGTCGTCGGCCGCCCGCATCACATCCTTGCGGTAGTTCAGCGTCAATTCGTACTGGCCGGGCGCATATTCGGAAATGACCGTCTCGGCCGGAATGCCTTGCGCCTTGGCTGCGGCATAGATGTCGGAGAACAGCGGCTCCATGCCGTGCAGATGGTCGACGGAATAGACTTCCGTCTTGCCCGAGACGCGGCCGTCGAGCACGGCGCGCGCCGGCTGCACCTTGCCGTCGGCATCGCGCTCATTGGCCAGCAGGAAGAATTCAAGTTCGAAGGCGCCGGCCGGATAGAGGCCCTTGGCCGCCAGGATGTCGACTTGCCGAGCCAACGCCAGCCGCGGATCCGACGACATCGGCCGGCCGTCGAGCATGTACATCGCCATCAGCAGCTGGCCACGCGGCGGGCTCGTGCCGTAGAGCGGCACCAGCGTACCGGGGATCGGCCATGCCCTGAGATCGCCGTCGCCGGTCGTCCAGATCAACCCGGTCTCGTGCACATCCTCGCCGGTGATGTCGAGGCCCAGGATCGAGATCGGCATATGGCGGCCGCCCTCGAAGATGCTCTTCAGCTCATGCCGGCGCACGATCTTGCCGCGGCCGACGCCATTGGCGTCGGTCAGCACGATATCGAAGGCTTCGATCTCGGGATGGGCGTCGAGAAAGGCTTGCGCCTCGGCGGATGTCGAGCCCGAAGGTGAGGTCATCATGGCATTGGGATGGTCCATCGCCGCTTGTCTCATGCCGCAAGCTTTGCCGCAACCGCGCCGAAGGCGGTGATCAGCCGGTTGACCTGGGTCGCAGTGGTCGCCGGCGAGATCAGCATCATGTTGTGGAAGGGTGCGATCAGCACGCCGCGATTGACCAGCGCGACATGGATGGCGGCCTCCAGTTCCGGCGCATGCGCCACTTCCGCCTCGGTGCCATTGCGCAGCGGACCGGGCGCGCAGATGAACTCGAGGCGGGCGCCGACACGGGAAACATGCCAGGGCAGGCGATAGCGATCGATCACGCCGGTCAACCCGGCATCGAGCCGCCGCGCCAGGTGATCCATGCGGTCATAATTTTCCGGCGTCATTACCTCTTCAAGCGCGGCGCGCATCGCTGCGAACTGCAGCGGGTTGGCCGAGAGCGTCGTGCCCATGCCGGAATAGCCCGGCTCCTTGGTCCTGTTGTAGTCCGCGTAGCGCGAGGCGACGTCGTCGCTCATGCCCCAGACACTGGCCGGCACGCCGCCGGCGATCGGCTTGCCCAGGACGAAGAAGTCCGGGTCGAGACCATATTTCCTCGTGTAGCCGCCGGGGCCGGTCGAGATCGTGTGCGTCTCGTCGATCAGAAGCAGTGTGCCGGCTTGGCGTGTCAGTTTGCGCAGGGCGTCATGGTAGCCCGGATCGGCAAGCACCATGCAGGAGTTGGTCAGCACCGGTTCGGCGATGACGCAGGCGACGTCCTTATCCCCAAGCGCGGCTTCGAGTGCAGAGATATCGTTGAACTCGATGACTTTGGCCGTACGGGTCAGGTCGCGGAATTCCCCCGCCAATCCCGGCCGGTTGACGGGCTTGCCGTCGATCAGCCGCACCATCGTCTCGTCGACCGAGCCATGGTAGCAGCCGTTGAAGACAAGGATCTTCTCCCGGCCGGTGACGGCTCGGGCGACGCGCAGCGCAAAGCGGTTGGCATCGGTCGCCGTCGTCGCGATCTGCCAGAACGGCAGGCCGAAGCGCTGCTGCAGCAGCGGCCCGATGGCCAGCGCGTCTTCCGAGGGCAGCATATAAGTCAGGCCGCGTCCGGCCTGGCGGCGGATGGCGCGCGCCACCGGCGGCGGCGAATGGCCGAACATCGAGCCGGTGTCGCCAAGGCAGAAATCATCGAGCTTGTTTCCGTCAATGTCGGTGATTGTGGCGCCCTTGGCGCTGTCGACCAGGATCGGAAACGGCGTCGGCCAGTCGTTCATCCAGTGCATCGGCACGCCGCCGAAGAAGCCGGGCAGGCCGTTGCCGACCTTTACCTGAGATTGCGGCCGCGCCTTGCGGAAGGTTGCCCCCTCGGTCTCGCGCAGATCGGCAATGCGGTCGCGGCCGATGCCGCCGATGGACGTCTTGGACATATCGCTGTGCATGAAAACCCCTCTGGTCGATTCCTCTTAGCCAATCCGTGTCTGCATCCGCAATTGGCCGCGCATCTGTCCTGCGTTGGCTCAGCCTTTGGCGGCGGCGCTTGACCGTGCTGCCGAAGTCGGCGCCAATATGAGCGGGAATTGAGGGGGGAGGGGTAATGAGGACAGTCATCTGTGTGGCGATGCACCTGTCGTCGGCGAGCGCGGCCTTCGCCTCGGGCGGCATCTGGTGCTCCACCGACGACACGGCGGCGACATTCGAGGTCGAGGCCGGCGTCACCAGAGGCATGGGCGGGCCGACCTTCAACTTTCGCGGCAACCTCGAAATTCTGAGCCGGCCTGCCAGCGACAGCCTGCGCAAGACCGTGTTTGAGGATTCCAACCTGACGCAGTACTGGCTCGACGGCAAGGAATTGCGGCTGAACATCTATCGTGAGCACGAGGCCGCGCAAAAGATCAACTCGGTCGAACTGACGATCCTGACCAGGACCAGCGACGAAGGCGTCTACGACGGGAGCTATACGCTCTCCATCTACGACGCCGCGGCGGATACGGACCAGGACGGCAAACCGGTTGAAATCAGCGGCAAAGTGTCGTGCGGAGCGGAGTGAGCGGGGTCAGGCCGTGATGTCGATGACGCCGCAGTCGCCTGCCGCGCTGCCAAAGGCGACGCGGCGTTCTTCCTTGTCCCACATCATCGAGGTGATGGCGCCCTTGCCCGGTCGCCGCAACAGCACTTCCTTGGCGTCGGCAAAACGCACCGCCATCACCATGCCGTCATCATAGCCGACGGCGACGACATCCTGGCTCGGGTGACAGGCGACAGCCGTCACCATGGCGTTGCCGCGCGTGCCGAGTTCCAGCGGTGCCTTGCCCATCGGCCCGTCCTTGCCGGAAAACGGCCAGACGATCGCCGCCGGCGCGCCGGAACTCGCCAGCCACTTGCCCTTCACGCTCCACGACAGGCTTTTGACCTTGCCGGGATAGCCGGTCATGCGCATGTGCTTGCCGTCGGCGAGCTTCCACCCGTGCAATGCGTTTTCTTGCATGGTGGTGACGAGGAAGGCGCCATCCGGCGAGAAGGTGATGCCGGTATGGGCGCCGGCCCATTCGAGTTCCACCGGCTTGCCCTCGGCGGCCGGGAAATGCAGCGTCGCGCCATTGTAGCGGGCGACGCCGAAGCGCATGCCCTTGGGCGAGAAGGCCAGCCCCTCCACCGAACGCGGATGGACGAATTCCCTGGTCTTGCCGTCGGCGAAGCGCACGAAGGCAGTCTTGCCTGAGGCATAGGCGATGGCGCCTTGCGGCCCGGCGGCAACGCTGGTGATCCACTTCCTGGCCGCGCTTGCCAATTCCGTGGCCTCGCCGCCCGTTTTCACGGCAAACACCTTGCCGTCCTCGCCGCCGGTGATCAGCCGGTCATTGGCCGCATCATGGAAGGCGGCGAGCAGCCCGTCATTGGCCTGAACCGTCTTGTGGCCATGGTCGAGCCGATGGATGGCGCCGTCGGCCATCGCGAAATGCGGCACGTCGCCGAGAAAGGCGGCGGCGATGCAATGGCCTTCGAGGTCTAGGGGGGCGACTGTGGGCATCAGGGAACCATTCCAATGAAGTTTGTTGCCATCCCCGGGAAGTCGCCAGCGCGGCCGGGTGTGGCGCCAACCTTCTCCCCTTGTGGGAGAAGGTGGATCGGCGCGCAGCGCCGAGACGGTTGAGGGGTGTTGGACGGATCGCCGTCGGTGCCCAGCTGGAGCACCCCTCATCCGACCGAGCTTCGCACGGCCACCTTCTCCCACAAGGGGAGAAGGACAGAAGGGGCAGCGCTAGCGTTATAAGGCTTGGAAATCAAGCCGCCTGGCAGGCGTCAAAACTCTTCTTCAGCCGCTCGGCGTCGAGTTCCCTGCCGATGAACACCAGCCGGCTCTCGTGCTTTTCGCCGTCTTTCCAGGCGCGCTGGTGGTCGCCTTCGATGATCATGTGCACGCCCTGGATGAGATAGCGCTCGTCGTCGCCCTTGAGCGCGATGATGCCTTTCAGCCGCAGGATGTTGGGGCCTTCCATCTGGGTGATCTTCTCGATCCAGGGGAAGAATTTCTTCGGATCCATCTCGCCGCCGCGCAGCGACACCGATTGCACCGTCACGTCATGAATGTCCGAAGCATGCGCGTGATGGTCGTGCCCGTCATGATCATGGTGGTGGTGATCGTGGCCGTCGTGGTCATGATGATCGTGATCGTCATGCACCTCGAGGAAGTGCGGATCGTTTTCCAGTGCCCGGGACAGATCGAAAGCGCCGCGGTCGAGTACTTCGGTCAGGTCGACGCCGGCGCGGGTGGTACGATGGATCTTTGCCGCCGGATTGATGGCGCGGATCGTTGCCTCGACCTTGGCGAGTTCTTCTGACGTGACGAGGTCGGTCTTGTTGAGCACGACGACGTCGGCGAAGGCGATCTGGTCCTCGGCTTCCCTGGAATCCTTGAGCCGCAACGGCAGGTGCTTCGCGTCGACCAGCGCCACCACCGCGTCAAGCCTGGTCTTGGAGCGCACATCGTCGTCCATGAAGAAGGTCTGCGCCACCGGCACCGGATCGGCGAGCCCGGTGGTCTCGACGACGATGGCGTCGAAGCGGCCGGGGCGGCGCATCAGGCCCTCGACGACACGGATCAGGTCGCCGCGCACCGTGCAGCAGATGCAGCCATTGTTCATCTCGTAGATTTCCTCGTCGGATTCCACGATCAGATCGTTGTCGATGCCGATTTCACCGAACTCGTTGACGATGACGGCGTAGCGCTTGCCGTGGTTTTCCGACAGGATGCGGTTGAGCAGCGTCGTCTTGCCGGCGCCGAGATAGCCGGTGAGAACGGTTACGGGGATTTGCGTCTGTGCGTCGCTCATGGCTTGCCTCGAAAGTGCTGGGCCGCGAAAGATCCGGCCCTCAAAAGGGATTGTCGGTTCCATATAGGATGTGTGCCGGGCTTTTGCACGGGGCAAACCGATGGGCCAAACCGGCTTGCTACAATACCGGATTTTGACTGGCGAAAGCCGCTGTGATTGCCTAGCTCGGGATGCGGAAGATCAATTTGAGAGGCAAGATATGTCCGGCAAGCCATCCTCCTTCTCATTGAGCCGGCGCCAGGCGCTCGGGTTGATCGCGGTCACCGCCGGAGGTGGTGCCTTCCTGCCGGACTCGGCAATGGCCGCTCAATCTTCGGCTGCCCAGGCTTCACCCTATGCCGGACTGGCCTTGTTCGAAAACGGCGCCGGTGTCTGCACCATTACGCCTGAAGTGACCGAGGGACCGTTCTATTTCGACCCGAAACTCGAACGTGCCGATGTCACCGAAGGCAAGAAAGGTATTGCCCTTGACGTCCGGCTGCAGGTTGTCGACGTGGACTGCCGCCCACTTGCCGGCGCCCGCGTCGATATCTGGCATTGCGACGCGCAGGGCGCCTATTCCGGCTATCCCGGACAGGGTGACGGCCGCGACGTCGACACGTCGGGCCAGACCTTCCTGCGTGGTTGGCAGAAAACCGATGCAAGCGGCATCGTTTCCTTCGCCACGATCTATCCCGGCTGGTATCGCGGCCGCACCACCCACATCCATTTCAAGGTCTTCCCTGACGACAGGTCGGTGATGACCGGCCAGTTGTTCTTCCCCGACAGCCTCAGCGAGCAGATATTCACCTCTGCCGCGCCCTACAATGACCGGCCCGGCAAGCGCGACACTTCAAACGCCGATGACGGCATCGCCAGGCGGGCAGGACCGCAATCGCAGGCTGCGCTGCGCGAGTTGAACGATGCCTATCAGGCGCTGATGATCGTGGCGGTGAAGTCCGGCTGAGCGGCGGTCACTCCACCACCACCACCCTGCTCGCGACGAAAACTCCGGCTGGGAATTCGTTTGTCATCCAACTGAAATAAACATCTGGCATTAGCCACGGCGGACACCACAATGCTTGCCGGCAAAGCTGTTTGAAGCACCGGAATCTTTTTGATCGTCGATTGCCAACCGGCCGGCTGCCTCTATGCTGCCCGCACCGGTACGGCCGAAGAGGGAAGACCATGGCCAAGGCGGACAAGACTGCGACAATGAGCCGGCTGCATTCCGCGGCAAGGCTGGCAAGGACGGCGCTGGCTGCCCGGCTTCTGGCGCACGGCTTCTATGCCGGCCAGGACCAGATCATGCTGGCGCTCGACCGTGAGGACGGCCAGACGCCGGGCAATCTTGCCGGACGTCTCGGCGTGCGCCCGCCGACGATCACCAAGACCATCAACCGGCTGCAGGCCCAGGGTTTCCTGGAGAAGCGCGCTTCTGAAGCCGATGCCCGTCAAGCCCACATCTTCCTCACTGATACAGGCCGCGACATCATCCACGCCATCGAGAAATCGGTGAAGAAGACCGAAAAGCAGGCGCTGAAGGGCCTCGACAAGAAGGACCAGAAGTCGCTGTTCAAACTGCTTGCCCGCATCGAGGCCAACCTCTCGAACGAGGAATTGGTGCTCATCGACGACGACGCCGAGTCGGACGACTGACTGGCGGATTGTGGCGGCAGGCGATCAAGCCGCCGCGGCAGAGCCCTGGATCAGCGACGACCAGCGTCCCGGTGTCATGCCGAACGCCTTCTTGAAGTGCCTGATGAAATGGCTCTGGTCGCTGAAGCCGGCTTCGACTGCGATCTGCGCCAACGGTTCGCCGGCGGCGATCATCCGCCGCGCACGCTGAAGCCGGCGCATCACCAGGAAGCGATGCGGACTGGTCGAGAACGCCGCGCGGAAATGCCGTGACAAGGCATAGCGGTCGAGCCCGGTTATCGCTTCCAGTTCGCCGGAGCGCACCGGCCGGGTCAGGTTTTCCGTGAGATAGTCGCGCGCCAGTGCAGCCGCCCGCCACGCCGTCCTGGTCATCGGCTTTGCCGGCTGGCCGCCATGCCGGGTCAGGCTTTGCATCAGTTGGACCAGGAAATCGTCGACGAACAGGTCGTCGAGTTCCTGCTCCAGCGGCCCCAGCGCCGAAAGCAGCGTTGCGCAAAAGGCGGCGTCCGTCACCACGCCATCCCTCACAAAAGGCAGCGAAGCGCCGCCGAGGCAGTCGAGCATCAGCGACGGCTCCAAATAGAGCATTCGGTAGCGCAGGCCGTCCTCGGTGCCGGCGCCGCCGTCATGCAGTTCGTCGGGGTGTAGCACGATGATCTGGCCTGGAAGGCTGTGACGCGCAGCACCAAGATAGCGAAACGTCTGCACACCGTGCAGCGTTACCCCGATCGCATAGGTGTCGTGGCGATGCAGGTCGAACGCGCTGCCATGGAAGCGTGCCTCGATCCGCTCCATGCCTGCGGGATCGGGACCGGAGATAATACGGTTTTCCGTCGCATCGATGCACAAACGTCCAAGACCCTCGAAGGCCTGGCTGTCTAGATCGTGCGACATCGTCTCTGTAAGCCTCGCATTGGGGCACAAACCGAATGGCCAATGTCTCATGTTCGATACGAAATTTGCAATCGTGCTCAGGGAAGATCTGGCGGTCTGGCAGAAACTCAACGTCACCGCCTTCCTGACCAGCGGCATCGTCGCGCAGTTTTCCGATATCATCGGTGAACCCTATCGCGACCGCGCCGGCAATCTCTATAACCCGCTGTCGATCCAGCCGGTCATCGTTTTGTCCGCCGACCAGGCCACGCTGGGCACGATCCACCGGCGCACGCTGGAGCGCGGCGTGACCACCTCGCTCTATGTCGAGGAGATGTTTTCGACCGGCTTTGACGCGGCCAACCGCGCCGTCTTCGCCGAATTTGCGCCTGAAGACGCCAAGGCGGTCGGGATCGCGCTTCGCGCCGACAAGAAGCTGGTCGACAAGATCACCAAGGGCGCCCGTATGCACCCGTAGCTTCAGAGGCATCGACTAAGCCTGCCGCCGACACTTGTTGTGCCAGCCGGCTTTGGCGTGGCGACAGCCGACAATTGGCTTGCCGGGAGCCGGCAATTCCCGCAAAGGTGGGTCCAGCCCAGCTCCCACCCGGCCTGCAAGTGAGTGCTCCCCAAAGACATGTAGAAAGCGCGACGCCCCCTGTGGCGATCCTGTGCATGCTTTCCACTTACGTCTGCTTCACCTTCCTCGACACATCAAGCAAATACCTCGTCCTCGCCGGCATTTCCGTGCTGGTCGTTGCCTGGGTGCGCTTTGCCGTGCATGTCATCCTGGTCGGCACCCTGTTGCGCGGCTGGCGCCAACCCATGCGGTTTCGCCCGGTCAACCTGCCTGCGCATATCCTGCGCGGGGCTTTCCTGTTCGGATCGACCATATTCAATGTCCTGGCGCTCAAATCCCTGCAACTGGCCGAGACAACCTCGATCTATTTCTTTGGGCCGATGGTGATCACGGCGCTGGCCGGTCCGCTGCTTGGCGAGTGGGCGGGCTGGCGGCGCTGGCTGGCCATCCTGGCGGCCTTTGCCGGCGTCCTCATCATCACCCGACCGGGCGTCGGCGTGTTCGGCATCGGACATCTCTTCGCGCTCGGCTCGATGCTGTCGAACTGCTTCTACGTCATCATGACGCGCCGCATGTCGGCGACCGAGACATCGGAGAGCCTCATCCTGTTTTCGGCGCTGGCGCCGGCGCTGCTGCTGTTGCCCCTGCTGCCGTTTTCGTTTTCCCTGCCGCATGACGGCTGGCACTGGTTCGTGCTGCTGATGCTCGGCGTGTTCGGCGGCGTCGGTCACTGGCTGCTCGTCCAGGCCTACCGGCTGGCGACGACCACGGCTTTGGCGCCCTATCCCTATTCGCAGATGGTGTGGATGATCATTTCCGGATGGATCGTCTTCAAGCAGTTTCCCGACCGCTGGACGCTGGTCGGCGCCGCCATCATCGTCGCCAGCGGCCTCTACATCGTCCATCGCGAGCATAGGCTTCGGCTGCGGAGCCGCGCGGCCTCGGACGTCGAGGCCGAGGCGTTGGCAAAAAAACTTTGATTTGCCCCCGATCGGTGGCATAACGCCGCCTTTAAACAGTTTAGGTCTGGAAAGTCAGGTCCGGGGAGCGCACGTCGCTGGCACAAAAAATCAAGCTTTCGACGATCGCGGATGCGCTCGGCGTGTCCACGGCCACGGTCTCGCTGGCGCTGCGCGACAGCCCTCTTGTTGCCGGGACCACCCGTGACCGCATCAAGGAACATGCCCGCGCCATCGGCTATATCTACAACCGACGCGCCGCCAGCCTGCGCACCTCGCGTTCCGGCATTGTCGGCGTCGTCGTGCACGACATCATGAACCCGTTCTTCGCCGAGATCCTGCGCTCGATCGAAAGCGAGCTCGACCGCAGCCGGCAAACCTTCATCCTGTCCAACCACTATGATCAGCTCGAAAAGCAGCGCACTTTCATCGATACGCTTTTGCAGCTCGGCGCCGACGGGGTCATCATGTCGCCGGCGATAGGCACGCCGGCTTCCGACATCGTGATGGCCGAGGAGAACGGCCTGCCGGCTGTGCTGATCGCGCGCACCGTCGAGGGTGCCGACGTGCCGGTCTTTCGCGGCGACGACTCTTATGGAACAGGCCTCGCCACCAACCACCTGATCTCGCTCGGCCACAAGCGCATCGCCATGATCGGCGGCACCGACCAGACCTCGACCGGCCGTGACCGCTACCAAGGCTATATCAACGCGATGGAGGCGGCCGGGCTGGAAGTCAGGCCGTCCTGGCGCATCGCCGGGCCGCGCACCAAGCAGGCCGGCTTCGAGGCCGCCGGACAGTTCCTGGCGCTGAAGGACAGGCCGACGGCAGCCTGCTGCTGGAACGACCTCGTCGCCATCGGCCTGATGAACGGCATTGCCCGCGCCGGCCTGGTGCCGGGCGTCGACATCTCGGTCACCGGCTATGACGACCTCGAAGAGGCGGCGATCGCGACGCCGGCGCTGACCACAGTCTGGAACGGCCAGCGCGAGGTTGGCCGCCGCGCCGCCAGCGCGCTGCTCGACAAGCTCAACGGGCAGACGGTGCGACCCTCGCAGGAATTGATCAAGCCGGAACTGCATGTGCGTCAGTCGACCGGCAAGCCGGTGGAGCGTGCATGACCAAGGCCGAACAGTTGCAGACCGTCGCCATCCTGGTGCCGGGCGATTTCAACGACCACGCGGTCGACCGCATCAACCGCACGTTCAGGCGTGTCAGAATTGAACGCGCCGATCCGGCGCTCGTCACCGACGAGATGCGCAGTGATGTGCGCGGCATCGCTTCGTTCGCCGGCATCAACGCGGCGATGATGGATGCATTGCCCAACCTCGAACTCATCGCTTCCTTCGGCGTCGGCTATGATTCGGTCGATGTCGGTCATGCGGCGGCGAAAAACATCATGGTCACCAACACGCCCGACGTGTTGACCGAGGAGGTCGCCGACACCACGATCGGGCTGTTGATCAACACCATCCGCGACCTGCCGCGCGCCGAGACCTGGCTGCGCGACGGCAGCTGGGTGCGCAAGGGCAATTATCCGCTGAGCCGGCTGACCTTGCGCGGGCGCAGTGTGGGTATTTTCGGCATGGGCCGCATCGGGCAGGCCATTGCCCGGCGTCTGGAAGCCTTTGGCTTGCCGGTCGCCTACCACAACCGGCGCCGTGTCGAAGGTCTTTCCTACCACTATCATGCGACCCTGAAAGGGCTTGCCGAAGCCGTGGATACGCTGATTTCGGTCGCGCCGGGGGGCGCCTCGACGGAGAAGGCGGTCAATGCCGAGATACTGTCGGCGCTTGGCGCCAACGGCGTCTTCGTCAACATCGGCCGTGGCAGCACGGTCGATGAGGCAGCGCTTGCGGCAGCCCTTGCCAACGGCACCATCGCCGCTGCCGGCCTCGATGTCTTTGCCGACGAACCGAACGTGCCCAAGGCGCTGCTCGACGCGCCCAACACCTCGCTGCTGCCGCATGTCGGCTCGGCCTCGGACCATACACGCCGCGCCATGGCGGATCTGTGCGTCGACAATCTGGTGTCCTGGTTCACCGAGCGCCGGCCGCTGACGCCGGTGCCTGAGACGGCGCATGTGAAGGCTAGAAACTGATCCGTGGCTGCCACATTTATTAACGTCAGCTTAACCCTTTGGAATCATTGTTCAACCTGTCCGTGTACGTGGATGAAGAATGATGAAAGCACTTTCCGCATTGATCGCTGCCGCAGCGCTGTTTGGTGGCATTCAACTGTTTCATGGCGGCAGCCGGGAAAGCGTAGCCAACGAGGCCGCCCCGTCCAACAGCTACAGGCTGGTCGCCAATGGCGATGAAGCGGTCTGTGCAGTCAGCCGCGGGGCCGAAATTTCGGACGGTTTGTCGTTGCTCACCGTTGCTCCCAAATGCCGTCGGCTCTTGCCGGGCATAGAACAGGCGAAGTTCTGGCGCGAGCAAAACGATGGCACCGTTGCCTTCAGCGCCAATGGCACCGATCCAATCGTCACCTTCGCGGCTGCCGATGGCGACGGCTACGAATCCTATGCCCCGGCGCTGCCGCTGCTGTCGCTGGCGGCCACCCGTGATAAAAAATCCGGCGACTGATTATTCCGCTGCGGCCCGCGCGCCGGCCTTCGCTGCGGCGTGCAGCCGAACCGCATCGCCGAAGGCACGGAATATTTTCACCGAATTGCTGTCCGACTTGATCCAGTATTCCGGATGCCATTGCACGCCGACGGCGAAGGCGCGGGCGTCCCGCACCGAAACCGCCTCGACCGTACCGTCGGTGGCGACGGCCTCGACCTGCAGCTTCGAGCCGAGCCGGTCGATCGCCTGGCGGTGCAACGAATTGACCTTGATGTCGCCGGCACCGAACACACCGGCCAGGCAACTGTCAGGTTTGATCGAAATGGTCTGGTGGATGGCGAAGCGTTCGTCCTGCTTGTCGCTCACCGGCGCGCGGTGATCGAGCGAGCCCTCGCGCTCCTGGATCTCGGTGCCGAGCGTGCCGCCCAACGCCACGTTCAGTTCCTGGATGCCGCGGCAGATGGCGAGCAGCGGCACGCCGCGTTCGATCGCCCGGCGGATCAGCGGCAGCGTCGTGGCGTCGCGCGCCGGATCATAGGGGCCATTGGCTTCACTGGCGTCGCCGCCATAGAGCGAGGGATGCACATTGGATTTCGAGCCGGTGACCATGACGCCGTCGACCGACGACAGGAGTTCGTCGAAATCGAGCCGGTCGCCGAACGATGGCACCAGCACCGGGAACACGCCGGCGCCGGTGATCGCCGCTTCCAGATATTGTTGTGGGGCGGCGTGCCAAGTGTAGTTGTCGAACTGGCGGACGTCGGTCGATATGGCGACGAGCGGCTGATGCATTTGGGCTCTGTGTTCCATCGGGGCAAGGGATACCTGCCTTCAAAATAGGCGATCCCACGTTATTTTTCCATGCCAAGTTTCGGCGTGTCGCATGGGCCACGAAACGGCCTGTTAGACTATAGTTGCAGTGCAGCCGGGCTTCGCCGTCAAATCGGGCCGGCCTGCTGGACTCGACTTCTTGCCTGTGTATTGTCTCGAACGAACCGACACGGAAACCGAGGATTTTCTGACGTCGGCCTGTTGATCCAAAAGGGAGGAACTTCATGGATCGTCGTTCATTCATTCGCAAGGCCGGTGTCACCGGCGTCGGTGCCGCGGCGGCGGCGGCCACGCTGGCGGCGCCTGCAATCGCCCAGTCCAATCCCAAGGTGACATGGCGGCTGGCGTCGTCCTTCCCGAAGTCGCTCGACACCATCTATGGCGGCGCCGAGGTGTTCTCGAAGATGCTGTCGGAAGCCACCGACGGCAATTTCCAGATCCAGGTTTTTGCTGCCGGTGAGCTGGTGCCTGGCCTGCAGGCCGCCGACGCCACCACGGCCGGCACGGTCGAGGCCTGCCATACGGTGGCATATTATTACTGGGGCAAGGACCCGACATGGGCGCTCGGTGCGGCGGTTCCCTTTTCGCTCAACGCACGCGGCATGAATGCCTGGCATTACCATGGCGGCGGCATCGATCTGTTCAACGAGTTTCTCGCCACGCAGGGTCTTTTCGGCCTGCCGGGCGGCAACACCGGCGTGCAGATGGGTGGCTGGTTCCGAAAGGAAATCAACACGGTGGCCGACCTTTCCGGCCTCAAGATGCGAATCGGCGGTTTTGCCGGCAAGGTGGTGCAGAAACTCGGCGTCGTGCCGCAGCAGATCGCCGGCGGCGACATCTATCCGGCGTTGGAAAAAGGCACCATCGACGCGGCCGAATGGGTGGGCCCCTATGACGACGAGAAGCTCGGCTTCTACAAGGTGGCGCCCTATTATTACTATCCCGGCTGGTGGGAGGGCGGCCCGACCGTCCACCTGATGTTCAACAAGGCGAAGTACGAAGAGCTTTCGCCGACGTACAAGTCGCTGCTGCACACTGCCGCGCAGGCGGCCGACGCCAACATGCTGCAGAAATACGATTATCTGAACCCTGCGGCGGTGAAGCGGCTGGTGGCCGGCGGCGCGAAACTGCGCCCGTTCAGCCAGGAGATCATGGCCGCCTGCTTCGAAAAGGCCAACGAGGTCTATACCGAAATGGAAGCCTCCAACGCCCCGTTCAAGAAGATCTGGGAATCGATCAAGGGCTTCCGCAAGGAGCATTATCTCTGGGCACAGGTGGCCGAATACAATTACGACACCTTCATGATGGTCCAGCAGCGCAACGGCAAGCTGTAGCCGGCCGGACTTCTGCTCAAAAGCTCTCTGGGCGGACCCCGCTCAGGGAGCTTTTCTGTATATGCCGGGAGGCGAAGCCGGCGGTTCAGCCGCGGCGCGGCACCACCAGAACCTTGACCTCGCCGGGCGCCGGCGGATTGGCGATCACCGCTGGCGCTTCTTCAAGCGACACCTGCCTGGAGATCAGCCTGTCGATCTCGACCGCACCGGAAGCGATGAGTTCGGCGGCGCGGCGATGGGTGTAGGGATTGAGGAAGGAACCGAGCACCTTCAGTTCCCGGAACAACAGGTCGAACGGCTCGAATTCCGCTTTCATGCCTTGCGGCGTCACGCCGACAATGACGACCGTGCCGCCGGCTCGGGCCAGGCGCATGGACTGCTCGACGGTCTCTCGCGCGCCGGCGCATTCGAAGACGACGTCGACGCCACCTGGCGCCAGACCGGCCGGTCCGGCGATCGCATCGATGACATCGGTGGCTGTCGGATCGATCGTCGCTGTCGCGCCGAGGTCCTCGGCGAGGGCGCGCCGCGAAGCCTGCCTGGTCGACAGAGTGATGGTCGTGGCTCCCGCCAGTCTTGCCAGCTGCACGGTAAGCAGGCCGATCACGCCGCCGCCAAGCACGACCACCGAGCTGCCCGGTTTGATACCGGCAAGGTCGACGCCGTGCAGGCAACAGCCGAGCGGCTCGCAGAAGGCACCGTGCAGGGGGTTCAGGCCTACAGGCAGGACGAAAGCCTGCTTCTGCGGCAAGGCAAGATATTCGGCAAAGCCGCCGTCGCGATGAATGCCGATCGCGCACAGATTGCTGCAGAGATTGACTTGTCCCGCGTGACAGTGCGCGCAGCGCCCGCAGGCTATGTTGGGGTCGCCGGTAACACGATCGCCGATGGCAAAACCCGAGACCGATGTTCCGATCGCCTCGACGATGCCGGAAAACTCATGGCCGGGCGTCACCGGTGGCGTGCAGGGAAATTCACCGTGAAACAGATGCCGGTCCGTGCCGCAGACGCCGCAGGCTTCGATGCGCACCAGTAGCTCATCCGCACCGATGTCAGGCATGTCGACGTCGCGCAGCGTGATGCCGCCCACTGCTTCCAGCCGCACCGCTTTCATGGTCTTGACCATGCCGGTTCAGTTGAAGCTTGGCGGTTGCGACAGGTCGGGCTGTGGCGCTGCCGGCTTTGCCGGTGTCGGATCGCCGAAACTGGGCGGTTGCGAAAGGTCAGGAGCGGCCGGCGCCGTGGCGCCACCAGCGGGCGCCGCTCCATCCGCCGGCGGCGTGCCCAGCGGCGACAGGCCGGGCACCTCCGGTACCTTGTAGTCGATGGTGCCCGGATCGACGGTCGTTCCCTTGTAGTGCATCACCATTTGCGGGAAGGCGATGGTCAGCCCGATCATGATCACCTGGATGCAGACAAAGGGCACCGCGCCCCAATAGATCTGCCCGGTCGTCACCGGCGCGATTTGTTTGCCGGTGAGACGATCGAGATAGGGCACGCGCGCGGCCACCGAACGCAGATAGAACAGCGCGAAGCCGAAGGGCGGGTGCATGAAGCTGGTCTGCATGTTGACGCCCAGGAGCACGCCGAACCAGATCAGGTCGATACCGAGCTTGTCGGCGGCGGGCGCCAGCAGCGGTACGATGATGAACGCCAGTTCGAAGAAATCGAGGAAGAAGGCGAGGAAGAAGACGAGCATGTTGACGCCGATCAGGAAGCCGACCTCGCCGCCCGGCAGCGACGTCAAAAGGTGCTCGACCCAGATGTGGCCGTTGACGCCGTAGAAGGTCAGCGAGAACACCCGTGCGCCGATCAGGATGAACAGCACGAAGGACGACAGCCTTGTCGTCGAGGCCAGTGCCTGCTTGACGACGTCAAGCGACAAGCGCCCCTTGGCCGCCGCCATGAACAAGGCGCCGACCGAGCCCATGGCGCCGCCTTCGGTCGGCGTGGCGATGCCCAGGAAGATGGTGCCCAGCACCAGGAAGATCAGCGCCAGTGGCGGGATCAGCACGATGATCACCTGCTGCGCGAGCCTGGACATCATGTTGAAGTTCAGGCGCTTGTCGGCAATGGCGACGATGTAGATGAACAGCACCCCGGCAGTCGCGCCAAGAATGTCGGCATTGTCGCCATGCGCCGGCGCCAGATAACGATATGCCGCGTAGGAAACCGCCGATGTGACCAGCAAAGCCACCAGCAGCGACATCACGCCATGGCCAAGTGTACGGGCCTCGAGCGGCAGCGCCGGCATCGAGTTCGGCCGGATGATCGACATGATCAGGATATAGGACATATAGAGGCCGGTGAGCACGAGGCCCGGGATCAACGCGCCCGCGTACATATCGCCGACCGAGCGGCCGAGCTGGTCGGCAAGCACGATCAGCACCAGCGACGGCGGGATGATCTGGGCAAGCGTGCCGGAGGCGGCAATGACACCGGATGCGAGCCGGCGGTCATAGCCATAGCGCAGCATGATCGGCAGCGAGATCAGGCCCATGGCGATGACGGAAGCCGCCACCACGCCGGTGGTCGCCGCCAAAAGCGCGCCGACGAAGATCACCGCATAGGCGAGGCCGCCGCGGATTGGCCCGAACAGTTGGCCGATCGTGTCGAGCAGGTCTTCGGCCATGCCCGATCGCTCGAGCACGATGCCCATGAAGGTGAAGAACGGGATGGCCAGCAGCGTGTCGTTCGACATCACCCGGCTGCCGTAGAAATTATCCGGCAATGCGTGCAGGAGCGGCCAGGCGAGGTTGATCGATCCTCCGGAATAGGGAGACAGCAGCACGCCGATGAAGAAGAACATCAAGCCGTTGGCGGCCAAGGAAAAAGCGACGGGGTAGCCGATCAGCAGGAAGATGATCAGCGAAGCGAACATGATCGGCGCCATGTTCTGCGCGATGAACTCCATCACGAACGCACCTCGTCGGCCAGCGCCTTGGCTTCGAGTTCGGCCTGCTCATGCACCGATATGAAGGGATTGGGGTCGTCCATGTCTCCGCGCATGATGGCGATCTTCTTGATGATCTCGGAGATGCCCTGCAGCGCCAGCAGGAAAAACCCGACGAGCAGGATGGCCTTGGCGGGCCAGATGATCAGGCCGCCGGAATTGTTGGACATCTCGCCGCTGCGAAACGACAGCGACACATAAGGAACGAAATAGATCACCATCAGCGTCACGAACGGCATCAGAAAAAAGACATGCCCGAAAAGGTCGATCCAGTGCTGCACGCGGCGTGGAAACAGGCCGTAGACGACGTCGATGCGGATATGTTCGTTCTGCTTCAGCGTATAGGCGGCGGCCAGCATGAAGGCGGCGCCGAACAGATACCATTGCAGCTCGAGCCAAGCGTTCGACGATATGTCGAACACCTTGCGGATAATGGCGTTGGCGGCGCTCACCAGGATCGCCAGCAGGATCAGCCACGATATCCATTTGCCGATGAACTCGTTGGCGCGATCAATAGTCCTGGATAGAGCGAGAAGCCCTGCCATGCATTCCTCCCTTGTACCGGAGGCGTGCCGGCTTCCCCCTTTTTGTCCGTCACGCCACGTGGTCCAACGGTATGCCGCGCGTGGACTGACGGGTCAACAAGGATAGAGGCAGCGAATATCATCGCATGGCAGACAGTGCCCAATACCGGCGATCTGCCCTCGCGTCATGCAACCAAAGTCTGACGTTTTCAGGCGATTTTGCCGGTGTCGCGGCCGGCGCCGATGAGGATCAGCGTCGTGACCAGGAACAGGTACATCCACGCGTCACGCCACTCGACCGGGAAATAGCCGGCCCACAGCGATTCGGCCATGCCGAAGACGGCCGCGCCGAGCGCCGCGCGCGGTGGCGAGAGATAGCCGCCGACCGCCGTCACGAACAGGATCTTCAGTCCGTAGACGAGGCCCGACCCGAAGCTGACATTGCCGTAATAGAGCCCGGCCATGACACCGGCCAGCGCGGCGCAGAAGCCGCCGAACAGCACCGCGTGCCGGAACACCGCGCGTACGTCGACGCCGCACATCGCGGCAGCCTTGGGGTCGTCGGAGACGGCGCGCCAGCGCCGTCCGAAGCTCGATCGGGCAAATGCCCAGCTGGCCAGCGCGATTGCCGCCACCACCACGGCGCAGTCGATAAGCTGGATGAGCGTCAGCGTTGCCTTGAAGGTCGCGCCCTGCGCGAAAACGATGGGCTCCGCCAGCATCGGCGGCAGCCACAGATCATGCGTGTCGGCGGCGATGCGGCTCGCTTCGGACAGCAGCAGCAGGATGCCGAGCGTCGTCACCACGATTGCATTGGGCGTGCGGTCGGCCAACGGTTCGAAGACACTGCGCGACAGCACGTGGCTGATCAGCGCGGCATAGAGGAACGCAGCGACGACGCCGAGCGCCACCGCCGCCAGCAGCGTCAGCCACAGCACCTGATAGCCGAAGGCCGCGGTCAGGATCATGGTCTGGCCGCAAAAGGCGAACAACGCGCCATAGGCGAGATTGGTGCGGTGCAGGATGCCGTTGGTCAGCACATAGCCAAAGGCGAGCAACGCATACAGCGCGCCCGAATGCAGCCCGTTCAGCACCTGCTGGAAGAAATAGAGCATGCAAAACCTCGAAGCATGCCGCCCAAAAGTGCGAAGCGGTCCTGGCCAACAGCATGCTCAAAAGGCTGCGGAGACCACCGCATCCCGGAGTGAGGTTGCATCGCTGAATCTAACTTGTCAAATATGATTTATCGGTTAGATTTTCGCCATGACGGTATCATGGACCCCGCACCGCTTCACCGGCGGCCTGCTTGCGCTCGACACGGCGAACACCGTCGTGCTGCGCGGCGATCCGGGGCGGACGTTCGACCGCTTCGAAGATCCGGCCGAGATTGCCCGCTTCGCCGACGCGGCGAGCCGCTTTCGCGCCGCCGAGCTTGGCGAAAGGCCGCTGGCGGTATCCTCAGCGATGGCGATCGCACCCGTCGTGCTGTCGATCCGCGAGGCGACGGACCGGCTGTTTCGTGGAGCGGTGTCGAAGGGCGCGGTCGCCACCGCTGATCTGCCCGGATTCCTGAGCGCCTGCGCCGAGGGTCTGGCCGGCAGCCGGACCGAGATCGGTGCGCCGGGAAGGCCATTCGGTGATCCCCTGACGCCGATCGCCTTCGAGGCGGCGCTGGCGGTTTCGGCGCTATCGCTTCTGCGCGACGATACTCTCGCAAGGCTCAGGATCTGTCCCAACTGCACCTGGCTGTTCGTCGACAGAAGCCGCAATTCCAGCCGCCTATGGTGCGACATGGCGGTGTGCGGCAACCGTCAGAAGGCAAGCCGTCACTATCGCCGTCGTCGCATGGCGGAAAATGAGGTCAAGAATGCGTAGCGGCCTTTCCCGTTCGATCCTTGTTGGCGCGGCGCTCATCGTGGCCGTTGCGCTCGGCGCCTGCCGCGATACCGGCGACGCCGAAGGCAAGCTGTTCGAGATTTCCGGCAAGATATTCGTTTTCAACTACCGCCTCGCCAGGGCGACTTATGTGGTGACCCTGCGGCCGCTGAAGCCGATGGGAGAGGGCCAGGTGGCGGTCGCCAGCTTCCAGGATCCCGCCGGCGGCGCACCTCTGGTGGTCGAGCAGAAGGTCTGGCCGAAGCTCGACAAGGTGACGCTGGAGAGCCCGGCACTGACCTGCGTCGTCAAGAACAAGCCCTATGCGATTGCCATCAGCATCAAGGGCGCCGACGGCGCGGTCCTGCAGAAGATCGACACCACGCTGATGTCGACGGAAGACCAGTCGATCCTGCCCGACCGGCCGCTGGTCATCGACCAGCTCTACACCGCCAATCCCGATCTCGTCGGCCATCCCGACGGCAAGCTGCCGGGCGAGCCGAAGCCAGATTGCTCGAAAGGCGGCTGACGCGTCGCGGCCGGCCGCGCCGCAGCTGTAATGTTCATGCGCCGGGCAATGTCCGCGGATCGGTTTCATACCCGATTCAGGATGGCCGCGGACTGTTCGTTGCGCGTTGCCTGGCATCTGCGATTTTGTTTGACCTGCCTTGCAAGGGGAGAAAGGATGCGTCATCCGACCCCGACGTTGGCTGCCTGCCCCGCGTGGCCTCCGCAGAGGAAATGCCTGATGACGCTGCACGACGTCGCGCTCGACGACAAGTTCGATCTCGCAAAGGAGCGCATCTTCCTGTCCGGCGCGCAGGCGGTCATTCGCATGCTCTTGATGCAGCGCGAGCGCGACCGTCGCGCCGGCTTGAACACGGCCGGGTTCGTCTCCGGCTATCGCGGTTCGCCGCTCGGCGGCCTCGACATGCAGCTGTGGAAGGCGAAGAAACAGCTCGCCCAGGCTGACATCATCTTCCAGCCGGGTCTCAACGAGGAGCTTGCCGCCACCGCCTGCTGGGGGGCGCAGCAGACGGAGCTGCTGGGCGAGGGCACTCATGACGGCGTCTTTTCGGTCTGGTACGGCAAGGGCCCGGGCGTCGACCGCTCAGGCGATGTGTTCCGCCACGCCAACCTCGCCGGATCGTCGAAGCATGGCGGCGTGCTTGCGCTGATGGGCGACGACCATATGGCCGAATCCTCGACCAATGCGCACGCCACCGAATTCCTGTTCGTCGACACGATGGTGCCGATCCTCAACCCGGCCGGTGTCCAGGAGATCATCGACTACGGGCTCTACGGCTTCGCCATGTCGCGCTTTGCCGGCACGTGGGCGGCGATCAAATGCGTCAAGGACAACATCGAATCGACCGCCTCGGTCGATGCCGCGCTCGAGCGGCTGAACATCGTCGTGCCGGAGTTCGACATGCCGCCTGGCGGTCTCAACATCCGCCACGAGATCGACATGCTCGGCCAGGAGGAGCGGCTGCATGAACACAAGCGCGCCGCGGCCTCCGCCTTCATCCTTGCCAATGGGCTGAACCGCATCGTCTATTCGGGCGGCCGCAATCCGAAGATCGGCATCATCACGCTCGGCAAGAGCTATCTCGACGTTCGCCAGGCGCTGGAGGATATCGGCATCGACGAAGCGGCCGCCAACCGCATCGGGGTGCGGCTGTTCAAGGTCGGCTGCCCCTGGCCGCTCGACCTGCATCACATCGCCGGTTTCGCCCGCGGCCTCGACACCGTCGTCGTCGTCGAGGAGAAGCGCTCGCTGATCGAGGTACAGTTGCGCGAAAGCCTTTATGGCACTGCCACCCAACCGGTCATTATCGGCAAGAAGGACGAGCGCGGCGACTGGCTGTTTCCGGCCAAAGGCGCGCTCGATCCCAACGAGATCGCCATCGCGCTTGGCGAGAGGATCGTCAGGACCATCGGCCCGTCCGAAGAGATTTCGGCGCGGGTGGCAAAACTGCGCCAGTTCCAGGCAATGCTCACCGAGGCCACCGACATCGGCTCGCGCACGCCGTTCTTCTGTTCCGGTTGCCCGCACAATTCGTCCACCAAGGTGCCGGACGGCTCGATCGCCGCGGCCGGCATCGGCTGCCACTTCATGGCGCTGTGGATGGACCGCAACACAGTCGGCTTCACGGCCATGGGCGGCGAGGGCGCGCAATGGGTCGGCCAGGCGCCGTTCTCCAAGCGCGAGCACATCTTCCAGAATCTTGGCGACGGCACCTACAACCATTCCGGTACGCTGGCGATCCGCTTCGCGCTGTCGAGCGATGCCAACATCACCTACAAGATCCTCTACAACGACGCGGTCGCCATGACCGGCGGCCAGCCGCACGAAGGCGGCCTGACCGTCGATATGATTGCCAGGCAGGTGCGGGCCGAGGGTGTCGACCGCATTGCCATCGTCACGGATGAGCCGGACAAATATGCTGGCAAAGCCGAATTCCCGGCCGGTGCCACTATCCATCACCGCGACGACCTCGATCTCGTCCAGCGCGAGCTGCGCGACGTCAAGGGCGTTTCGGTCTTGCTCTACGACCAGACCTGCGCCGCCGAAAAACGCCGCCGCCGCAAGCGCGGCACATTCCCTGATCCCGACAAGCGCGTCTTCATCAACGAACTGGTCTGCGAAGGCTGCGGCGATTGCGGCGTACAGTCGAACTGCGTCTCGATCCAGCCGGTCGAGACCGAATTCGGCCGCAAGCGCAAGATCGACCAGTCGAGCTGCAACAAGGATTTCTCCTGCGTCAACGGCTTCTGCCCGTCCTTCGTCACTGTGCACGGCGCCAAGATCCGCAAGGCCGAGGGCCTGGCCGGCCAGGCCGATCCGCTGGAAGGCGTGCCCGTTCCGGCGCAATTCCCGCTTGGCGAGCAGGGCTGGGCGGCGATCATCGACGGCGTCGGCGGCACCGGCGTCGTCACCGTCGGTGCGGTGCTCGGCATGGCGGCGCATCTTGAGGACAAGGGCTGCGGCATGATCGACATGGCCGGCCTCGCCCAGAAGGGCGGCTCGGTGTTCACCCATGTCCGCATCGCCCGTACCCCGGACGACATCCATGCGATCCGCGTTTCGGCAGGGAAGGCCGATCTCGTGCTTGGCTGCGATCTCGTCGTGTCGGGCGCCAAGAAGGTGCTGACCGCGGTGCGCGAGGGCCACACCATCTTCGTCGCCAACACCGCCGAGATCATGCCCGGCGAATTCGCCCGCTCGGCCGATTTTTCGTTGCCGATAGAGCGGCTGAAAAAGGCGATCCGCGCGGCTGCGGGCGACGACAAGGCACATTTCTTCGATGCCACCCGCACTGCCACGGCACTTTTCGGCAATTCGCTCGGCGCCAACATGTTCATGCTTGGCTTTGCCTTCCAGCACAGCGGCCTGCCGCTGTCCGCCGAGGCGGTCGAGAAGGCGATCGAGCTCAATGGCGAAGCCGTGGCGATGAACATCGCCGCCTTCCGCTGGGGCCGTCGCGCTGCCCATCAGCCGGATTTCGTGCGCGGGCTGGTTGCCCAGCCGGGCCCGACCGCGGCTGGAAAGGCAGGCCAGGCCACGGATACCGCCGAGACGCTGGACGACATCATTGCCCGCCGCGTCGCCTTCCTGACCGCCTATCAGAACGCCGCCTATGGCAGGCGTTATGCCGGAAAACTGGCCGCGTTGCGCGCCGCCGAAGCGAAGGCCGTGCCTGGTTCGACCGCGGTGTCGCAGGCTGCCGCCAGGAACCTGTTCAAGCTGATGGCGATCAAGGACGAATACGAGGTGGCGCGTCTTTACACGGACGGCTCTTTCGCCGCCGAACTGGGCAAGCAGTTCCAGAGCTACGAAAGGCTCGAATTCCACCTCGCTCCGCCGATCATGGGCCGTCGCGGCAATGACGGAAGCCCGCGGAAATCGAGCTTCGGCCCGTGGATGATGAAGGGTTTTCGCGTGCTGGCGGCGATGAAGGGCCTGCGCGGCACTGCCTTCGACCTGTTCGGCTACACCGCCGAACGGCGCATGGAGCGGCAGCTGCTGGCGCGGTACGAGGCGGATCTGGAGCTCATCGCCGGATCGTTGGCCCCAGCCAGGGTCGATGCGGCGGTTGCGCTGGCCTCGGTGCCTGCCCTCATCCGCGGCTATGGCCACGTCCGTCAAGCCAGCGCGCAAAAGGCCGCCGGCGAGCGCCAAAGGCTGCTCGAACGCCTGTCGAGTACGCCGGCGCGGCCCGAACTTCAGGCCGCCGAATGATCGATACGCCTTGTTTACCTGAACGACAGTTTCCTTGCTTTCCGCTGCGTCACCCGGCTTGACGGCAGGAGCGCGAGGGTCTCTCTAAATCTTTCTTAAGGCGGATGTGGCACTGCTTGGCTCCCCAGGGTTGGGATTCAGGCGTTGAATCTGCGAAAAAAGAACGAGATCCCGGTCGACGTCTATATTCCGTTCGTGGAAACCCTGTTTCGCGACGGGCTGACGCTTTCGATCGGCATTCTCGCGCAGACTTTCCTGATCGGCCTGGTCTGGTGGAAGAGCGGCGATCCGCGGTATTTGCTGGTCGCGATCTCGATGGTTCTCGTCGGTGTGTTCCGCATGAGAAACTTTCGAAAATACAACAGCATGCCGTCGCCGACGACCTGGGAAGAGGCGCACAAGCGTGAGAATGACTACATTCTCTATGGCTCCCTGCATGGCTTGACGCTTGGCGCTTTCTGCCTGCTCGGCATCTATTTCGCGCGCGATGGTTTCGCCGAAATCGCCTCCGTTTGCCTGACGCTGGCGACGGCGACCTCCATCGCCGGCCGCAACTACGGCTCGCCGCGCATGGTCACCATCCTGACCATTGCCTTGACCTGGCCGATCTCGCTTGGCTTCCTGCTGCGCGGCGACATCTACCATGTCCTCCTCGGGCTCCTGTCGGCGCCGTTCCTGTTCGCCATCCGGAAATTCGCCAACACCGTACGCGATGTGCTTTTTGCGGCCGTCTCGGAAGAGAAGAAGGCCAACCGCATTGCCCAGCGCTTCAACCGGGCGCTCAACACCATGTCGCACGGCCTTGTCATGCTCGGTCCGGACGGCCGCGTCGCGGTGGCCAATGCCGAGGCCGCGCATCTGATGTCGCTCAAGTCGCCCGACGCGCTGCTCGGACGGTCGATCCACGGTCTGTTGATGCGCGGTGTCGCCGGCGGCATGCTGGCGCCCAAGGATTGCCGCTACATCGAGGCGCAGCTGACGCGTGCGCTGCGTGAGGGTCGCGACCGCAAGGTGCTGGTTTCCCTCGCCAACGGCCAGCATTACGAGTTCTCGGCTCGCGAGGGCAGCCAGGAACTGGGCGTCATCACCTTCGAGGACGTCACCGCCCGTGTCGAGGCGGAAGACAAGATCCGCTTCATGGCACGCTACGACAATCTCACCGGCCTGCCCAACCGCGCCTATTTCCATGAATTGGTGGGCGAGGCCATGGCGTCCGGCGATCGCGACCGTCTCTGCGGCCTTGCGGTGCTCGATCTCGACGATTTCAAGAGCGTCAACGACACGCTTGGCCATCCGATCGGCGACGGCTTGATCTATGCCGTTGCCGAGCGGCTTGGCGCCATTGCCAAGCAAGATATCACGGTCAGCCGTTTCGGTGGCGACGAGTTCATGATCTTCTTCGACCGCGTCGAGGATGAGAGCCATCTGACCAGCCAGCTCGACGAGATTTTCGCCGGCCTGCAAGGGGAAGTCGACGTCGCCGGTCACGGGCTGCGCATTCAGGCCAGCGGCGGCGCGGTGCTGTCACGGGTCAAGGATACCGATGTCGACGCCATGATCGTGAAGGCGGACCTGGCGCTCTACAAGGCCAAGGAACTCGGCAAGAACAGCTGGCGATTGTTCGAAGCTTCGATGGATGCCGCCTTCCGCAACCGTCAGCTGATGAAGGCGGATCTGCGCACCGCGGTAGAGGGCAAGAGCCTGCGGGTGGTCTATCAGCCGATCGTGGCGATGAGCACAATGCGTATCGCCAGTTGCGAGGCGCTGTGCCGGTGGGATCATCCAGATCTCGGGCCAATCTCGCCCAGCATCTTCATTCCGCTGGCCGAGGAAATGGGCATCATTTCCGAGATCAGCACCTTCGTGCTGCAGGCAGCCTGCGCCGAATGCGCCAAATGGCCCGACCAGACCAGCGTCTCGGTCAATCTCTCGGCCAAGGATTTCCGCAGCCGCGATGTCATCCAGAAGGTTCGCGATGCGTTGGCCGGCTCCGGCCTCGCCGCCAGTAGGCTCGAGATCGAGGTCACCGAAACGGCGCTGCTCGATGACAAGTCGCTGACGCGCCAGTATATTGAGGAGCTGAAGCAGCTTGGCGTGCGCATCGCGCTCGACGATTTCGGCACCGGCTATTCGAGCCTGAGCTACCTGCACAAGCTGCCGCTCGACAAGATCAAGATCGACCGCTCTTTCCTGATGGACGTCACCCAGAATCCCCGTTCGCTCGAGCTGCTCAAGGGTATCGTCAACCTGTCGCGGCCGCTGGGGCTTTCGGTGACCGTCGAAGGGGTCGAGACCTTCGAGCAGCTCAAGATCCTGGCGCTGCAGGTCAAGCCTGATCTTGTCCAGGGGTTCCTGTTCGGTTCGGCGCTCAGCGCTTCCGGCATCGAGACGATGTCGAACACGGTATGGCCCTTCGCCAAGGATATCAGGACCGCCAAAAAGGCGGTACGCCGCTGATTTGCGGCGCCTGGCGCATGGTGCCCAGGCACTGAGAGCCCATCCCTGTTTCCATCAGGATTGAACAGGCGCCCAGGCTTTAGGCATTCACTGCATTCGAGGTTTCTTTGCACATCGCGGGCCATGCCAGAATTTCAGCCGCTTCCCGTCATGTTCGAGACACGCTCTTTCCCCGTCGCGACGCAGAAAACGAAGAAAACCACCAATTTTAGTTTTATTTTAGCAATCGTTAACCTTAACGACTGGTAAACGGGCTGCTTCCTGTTTTCATCTTTTACATCCCAAGACCCTGTCGTAGTGTCGGATCGCGGCGGCAATGTACGGGGATTGAGTTGATGATTGTGCAGTTGAGTTCGCTTCGTCCGGTGACGGGCGAGGACGGCAAGGACGCCGCCGACACCATGTCCAGCTTCGCCCGCAACGTTTCGGCGATGCTTGAGCGGACAGAGTACCGCCGCTGCGACAAGGGCGAAGATCTCGAGGACATCTACCGCCTGCGCTACAAGTCATATCGCTCGAACGATATGGTGCCCGACAACGAAAACCATACCATTCACGATGAGCTCGACGAGGCACCGAATGTGTACCGCTTCGGGGTCTATATCGACCAGGAACTCGTCAGCACGCTGCGTATCCATCACGTCACCTTGGCGACGCCGATGTCGCCTTCCACCAAGGCCTTTGGCGACATCGTCATGCCGATGCTTCGTGACGGGCTGAGCTTCATCTGTCCCAGCCGGTTTGCGTCCGATCCCGAATGGTCGCGCGTCTACCCGCAGATTCCCTACCTGACGCTGCGGCTGGCCGGCATGGCGTGCTTCCATTTCAACGCGCCCTACTGCCTGTCGACCATTCGCGAGGATCACGCCGGCTTCTACAAGCGTATCTACTACTCGGAGAAGATCAGCGAGTCGCGCGCCTATCCGGGCGTTTTCAACAAGGTCGTGCTCTACCGCGCCGACGTCAACGCAATCCGCGAGCGGTCCTTCTCACGGTTCCCGTTCTTCCGCTCGACGCCAATGGAGCAGCGCATGCTGTTCGATACGCCGCATGTCGGGGAACTCGCGCCGCTGACCATCCTGCCGACGGCAAAATACTATCACGAAGCCGCCTGATACGGCAGGGATCCACACGATTTTGCAGGGCCGACAGGAGCCTTTTGGCGACTTCGGCGTTCTGGGTGAGGCCACGAGCAGCGCTCCGGGTCGATCTGAGGTTTTTGAGGGAACCCCGCCATGACCATTTCCACACTTGCGCTAACCCCGCTCATCTCGCTGATCGCCGGCGTGCTGATCCTGGTCATGCCAAGGCTGTTGAACTACATCGTCGCGCTCTATCTGATCGTCGTCGGGTTGCTCGGGCTATTTCCGCATCTAGCCGGCTGAGGCGCCGGCTTAGGCCACGCAAGCGTCCGCCCTTCGGAGTTCCGCATCAAGCATCAGAATCCAGCGATCGGACTCCGTCGCGGCGTCGACTGCTGGCTTCAATCTTTCTTTGAGGCAGTTGTCGGTTGTTGTGCGCAATAGCGCCATTGCTCTCGGCGCGGCTTTTCGCTATGTGCCTGAAAGATGTCTTCGAAGGGGTATTCCTATGGCTGATCACTCGCCGACTGGTCCTGTCGAACTGGGCGCGAAGATGGACTATGCCGAGCATGACCGCACCTATGCCGGCTTCCTCGCGCTGGCCAAGTACGGCTCGCTGTTTTGTGGCGCCCTGCTCCTGGCGATGGCCTTCGGCTTCTTCGCGGGCGGCTTCTTCTCGGCGACCATTCTGTTCGTGCTGATTCTGGCTGTCGGCGCCTTTATCCTCCGATAGATTTTTCCGACATCTTGTCCACGGCGCCGCCGCGAGGCCGGCCGGCGTCTTGCGGGAAATAGCTTCCGGCCGAAAGGATCATGCGGTGGGACAGACGGTTTTCATCCCTCGTGAGCTCGATGCCAACGAGCCGCGCGTCGCGGCTTCGCCCGATACGGTGAAACGGCTGGCGGCGTTGGGCTTCGACGTCGTCGTCGAGGCCGGTGCCGGTCTGAAATCGCGCATCATCGATGCCGACTATGCGAGCGCCGGCGCTGCTATCGGCAAGGCTTCCGATGTCGCCAAGGCCGATGTGGTGCTGAAGGTGCGCCGGCCTGGTGATGCCGAGCTGAAGAGCTACAAGCCCGGCGCGGCTGTGATCGCCATCATGGACCCCTACGGCAACGATGCCGCCGTGGCAGCTCTTGCCAAGGCCGGCGTCACCGCTTTCTCGATGGAATTCATGCCCCGGATCACCCGCGCGCAGTCGATGGACGTCTTGTCCTCGCAGGCCAATTTGGCCGGCTATCAGGCGGTGATCGACGGGGCTTCGGAATATGACCGCGCCTTGCCGATGATGATGACGGCGGCCGGCACGGTGCCGGCGGCGAAGGTCTTCATCATGGGCGTTGGCGTCGCTGGCCTGCAGGCGATCGCCACCGCGCGCCGGCTTGGTGCGGTCGTCACCGCCACCGACGTTCGCCCCGCCGCCAAGGAACAGGTCGCCTCGCTCGGCGCCAAGTTCCTCGCGGTCGAGGACGAGGAATTCAAGGCGGCCGAAACGGCCGGCGGCTACGCCAAGGAAATGTCGAAGGAATATCAGGCCAAGCAGGCGGCACTCACATCAGAGCACATCGCCAAGCAGGATATCGTCATCACCACGGCGCTCATTCCCGGCCGGCCGGCGCCCAAGCTGGTCTCGGCGGCGATGGTCGCTTCGATGAAGCCGGGCTCGGTGATCGTCGACCTCGCGGTCGAGCGCGGCGGCAATGTCGAGGGCGCCGAAGCCGGCAAGGTGGTCACCACCGCCAACAACGTCAAGATTGTCGGCCATCTCAATGTGCCTGGCCGCATCGCGGCGTCGGCCTCGCTGCTTTATGCCAGGAACCTGTTCGCCTTTCTCGAGACGCTGGTCGACAAGACGACCAAGACGCTTGCCATCAATCGCGACGACGATCTGGTCAAGGCAACGATGCTGACCGATGGCGGCAAGGTGGTTCATCCGGCTTTCGTGAAAGCCGACCAGCAGCCGGCAAAGGGCCAATATGTCGAGCCGGCCGCGATCCCGGCCAAGACCATGGTCGCCGATGCTTCGCCCAAGAAAGCCGCGCCCAAGAAGGCGGCCGCACCCAAGTCGCCCTCGTCGAAGCCGAAAGGGATCGCGTGATGGACCAGACCCTGCAGAAAGCCCTCGACCAGCTCGACCAGGCCTCCGCCGCCGTCCGGCTGGCGGTGCACAATATGGCGACCGCGCCCGGCGGCACTGACGCAGCCGGTGATGCCGCGCATGCGCTCTCCGGCGGAGCCATCGATCCCTTCGTCTTCCGCTTCGCCATCTTCGTCCTGGCGATCTTCGTCGGCTACTACGTCGTCTGGTCGGTGACCCCCGCACTGCATACGCCGCTGATGGCCGTCACCAATGCCATCTCCTCGGTCATCGTCGTCGGCGCGCTGCTTGCCGTCGGCATCGCCGCCTCCGGCATTGCCGCGGGCTTCGGCTTCGTCGCGCTGATGCTGGTTTCGGTCAACATCTTCGGCGGCTTCCTCGTCACCCAGCGCATGCTGGCCATGTACAAGAAGAAGGACAAGTAGAGCGCCATGAACGCCAACTTCGCGTCCTTCCTCTACCTCGTCTCCGGTGTCCTGTTCATCATGGCGCTGCGCGGCCTGTCGCATCCGACCACCAGCCGCCAGGGCAATCTCTACGGCATGATCGGCATGGGTATTGCCATCGCCACCACACTGGCTCTGGCGACCCCGTCCGCCGGTCGCTTCGGCCTGATCGTGCTCGGCCTTGCCATTGGCGGCGGCGTCGGCGCCGTTACCGCGCGCCGCATCGCCATGACCTCGATGCCGCAGCTGGTCGCTGCCTTCCACTCGCTGGTCGGCCTCGCCGCCGTCATGGTGGCGGCTGCCGCGATCTATGCCCCGGAAAGCTTCGGCATCGGCACGGATGGCGACATTCATGCCCAGGCCCTGATCGAGATGAGCCTTGGCGTCGCCATCGGCGCCATCACCTTCACCGGCTCGGTCATCGCTTTCCTCAAGCTCGATGGCCGCATGTCCGGCAAGCCGATCATGATCGGCGCACGCCACTTCATCAACGCCGCACTTGCCATCGCGCTCGTCGTGCTGATCGTGTTGCTGGTCACCACCGAGTCCAAGCTGGTCTTCTGGCTGATCGTTGCCGCCTCGCTGGTGCTCGGTATCCTGCTGATCATCCCGATCGGCGGCGCCGACATGCCGGTCGTCGTCTCGATGCTGAATTCCTATTCCGGCTGGGCGGCGGCGGCGCTGGGCTTCACGCTCGGCAATCTGGCGCTGATCATCACCGGCGCGCTGGTCGGCTCATCCGGCGCGATCCTGTCCTACATCATGTGCAAGGGCATGAACCGAAGCTTCATCTCGGTCATTCTCGGCGGCTTCGGTGGGGAGACGGCAGCGGCCGCCGATGACGGCATCGAACGCACGGTCAAGCAGGGTTCTGCCGACGATGCCGCCTACCTCATGATGAACGCCCAGAAAGTCATCATCGTGCCGGGCTACGGCATGGCGGTCGCCCAGGCGCAGCATGCGCTGCGTGAAATGGCCGACAAGCTCAAGGCCAATGGCGTCGACGTGAAGTACGCCATCCACCCGGTCGCCGGCCGCATGCCCGGCCACATGAACGTGCTGCTCGCCGAAGCCAATGTGCCCTACGACGAGGTGTTCGAGCTTGAGGACATCAACTCTGAGTTCGCGCAAGCCGACGTTGCCTATGTCATCGGCGCCAACGACGTCACCAACCCGTCCGCGCGCGACGACAAGTCCTCACCCATCTACGGCATGCCGATCCTCGACGTCGACAAGGCGCGCACCTGCCTGTTCGTCAAGCGCTCGCTCGGTTCCGGCTATGCCGGTATCGACAACACGCTGTTCTACAAGGACGGCACCATGATGCTGCTCGGCGACGCCAAGAAGATGACCGAAGAGATCGTCAAAGCCATGGATCACTGATCCGGGATAAGCGCCGGGACACGCCAAGAATCGCCCGGCTTCGCGCCGGGCTTTTTCTTGGCTCGACGGCGATTTCGGCGCTACGATGACGAATTCCCGCCTCGACGGCGGGATTGTCGTCGACGGAGACGTTGGTGCCTGACCCGATCGCATCGCCGCCCGCCGGGAAAGCGCCGCGCAAGCCTGGCCAGGCGGTGGTGATCGTGCATGGTATGGGTGAACAGCGGCCGATGGATACGCTGCGAGGCTTTGTCCAGGCTGTCTGGAGCCATGACCCCAACCGCGCGCCGTTTTATGCCCATGTCGCCGATCCGGCCGACCCCGCCGGCGCGAAGATCAACCAGAGCTGGATCACTCCCGACAGCCGGACCAATTCGTACGAACTTCGCCGCATCACCACGCCCTACGATGTCGATGGCCGCCGCACCGACTTCTACGAGCTTTACTGGGCCGACATCACGCAGGGCACGACGCGAGGCCGGCTTGCCGCCTGGGTGACAAATCTGCTGTGGCGCAAGCCCGCCGACATACCGCCGGACGCCCGAAAGCTCTATCTGGTCACCCTGGTTGCCGTCATCATCGTCCTGGTCGCGACGCTCGCGCTTGCGACGTCGGTTTGGCAGCAGCAGATTTCGTGGACCGTCGGCGTCCTCGTCACCATCCTGGCCTCGTTCGTCATCTGGTCGGTGGACCGTTTTGGCCTTCCCTATTTCGGCGATGTCGCGGCCTATGTGCGCGCTGAAGCGGCCACGGTAGAGAAGCGGGCGCTGATCCGCGACCGCGGCCTGAAGCTGCTGAAGCGTCTGATGATGGACGATACCTACGATCGCATCGTGCTGGTCTCGCACAGCCTCGGCTCGATGATCGCCTATGACCTGTTGCAGATCTTATGGTCCGATTTCAGGCCCCGAAAACTGGAGGCCATCCGCGACAAGGCGAAACTGAAAGCTATCCACGCCATCGACAAGGCGACGCTTGTTGCCGACGGCTCGGCATGGCCCGGCAGCCTTGACGACCTTGCCGGGTTCCGGCGCGATCAGTGGGAGCTCTATCGCCAACTGCGCACCAGGGACGACAACCATCGGCCTTGGAAGATCAGCGATTTCGTCACGCTTGGTAGCCCGCTGACCCACAGCGAATTTCTGGTGACGCACAATCTCGCCGAATTCAGGCGCGGCATCGCCGAACGCCTGTTCTCGGCATGTCCGCCGATTGCCGAGGGAGCGGCGGCCGGTGGCACCGTGCTTTATCAGGAAGGGCGCAACCGTTCTTCCGGCAAGCCGCAGCGGGCGGTGCATCATGGCGCGGTGTTTGCTGCGACGCGCTGGACCAATATCTTCGACCGCGGCAACGGTTGGCTGACGGGCGACCCGATCTCCGGGCCGATGGCGGAGAATTTCGGCCCGGGCATAGAAAACATCCAGGTCGAGCTGCGCGGTTCCCTCGGCCGTGTCTTCACCCACACGCTGTACTGGTCGTTGGCGGCGACCGGTATCGAGGTTGCCGCCGGCGATCAGCCGCGCTCGCATCTCGCCGTGCTGCGCGACGCTGTCGACCTCGGTCGCAAACTGGAGCCGAGCCAAGCCGAAGTGCCGGCGATTCCTCCCCGAAAATAAGAACGGATTTCAGCGAACGGGGCCAAGGCAGCGCCGCTCGACAACTTCAAAGCAAAGCCGCTCCGGGCGGGCCAGAGTGGCTTTGTTGCAAGTGCAGTTCAACGGTTGGTGATAAAAACCGCTTCCTCATCGTCGCGCTGCCTGCCGCCAAGGGCCGCGGCAGCACTGGCGATAAAGGCGCCGATCGCCAGCGAGAGCGCACCAAGCAGGGCAAACGTCGCGCTGGCCTTCCTGGCTGTGTCGGCGGCCTGCTGCGCCTTGACCTTGGCGTCTTGGGCCTTGGCGAGGACGGCATCCACCCGGGTCCTGGCATCTGCTTCCGAAAGCCCCGTGCGAACGGCGACCAGCTGCGACAGATAGGTTTTGTCGTCTGCGGAAACCTCGCCTGCCGCGGCGCCGGCGATCAGGATGCGCGAAGCCTGCCCGACCGCGGCCGCATCGCTGTCCGGATTGGCGGCCGCGAGCTTGCCCGGATCGGCCGGACGGAACAGTGAATCCACCAGGTAGGATGTCGCATTGTCGGCCGACGCGCTGCCGGCATTGGCCGAAGCCCCCGCCGATGCGCCCATGGCCGCACCAGACGCGATGGTGGACACCGCCTGCACGCCCGAGCCTATGGCAGCGGAAAGCGCGGAGCCAAGCACGCCGACGACGAGTAGTGTGGCCAACGCCCAGGCAAGAAAGCCATGGGCGGTATCACGGAAATACACCTCGTCCGTGTGGATGCCGACCCATTTGGTGCGCAGGCGTCCGGCAAGGTAGCCGCCGACACCCGAGGACAGCCATTGCACGATGATCAGCCAGACGGCAGTGGATGCCGCGAAAGTGGTGACAGATGCGCCGGATCCCGACCAGGGCGACACCATGCTCAATCCAAGCCCGGAGCCCAGCAGCATGAGGATGAAGGTCAGCGTCGAGGCCGCGAAGGCACCGGCGATGATCGGTCCCCAACTGACGGCGGTGGAGGAGGATTCTGTTGAAGTGGAAACGTCGACAGCCGATAGGGTGGACTGCATAAGTGCCCCCTATCGTACGAACAGCATGATCAGAATGATGATCGGGATCGGTATGCCGAGCAACCAGAGCAAAATGCCGCGTCCCATGGAAGCCTCCTGTTAGAAATTGTGATCGATATTGTCACAATGTCTCGCAGGGACTTCCGTTCCGGCGCGTTGCAAATTGATTTTGTTGCCGCCGGTGGAACAATTGGCGCGCCGCAGCGCGCCAATTCAGATTAACGTCAGCTCAGATATCCAGATTGGCGACCGACAGCGCGTTGTCCTGGATGAACTCGCGCCTGGGCTCGACCTCGTCGCCCATCAGCCGCGAAAACAGCGAATCCGCATCGGTCGCGTCATTGACCTTGACCTGCAGCAGCGAGCGCACGTTCGGATCGAGCGTGGTTTCCCACAGCTGTTCGGCGTTCATCTCGCCGAGACCCTTGTAGCGCTGCATCGTCAGGCCCTTGCGGCCTGTCGCAAAGACCGCATTGAGCATCGCCAGCGGCCCCGAGATGGTTTCGGAGACATCCTTGCGGCGCAGCACCGGCGGCGACCCGTAGACCTCGCTGAGGCGCTGTGCGTAGCGGTCGAGCTGGCGTGCGTCGGCCGAATTGATCAGCGCCAGGTCGAGATGCGCATATTCCTTGACGCTGCGCACCGTGCGCTCGAACACATAGCCGCCCACGCCTTCATTCGAGGTCGACATGCGGCCGGTCCAGCCGCGCTCGGTGTCCTCGGCAATGATGTCGAGGCGTTTTGCAATCCGCTCCGCCATGTCGTTGGCGCGGCCGAGATCGGCGAACACGTCCGGGTTGAGCCCACCGGCGATCGCCGCCTGCTCGACGACGCCTCTGTTGTAGCGCGTGTGCAGGCCGTTGATCAGCTGGCGCACCGCCAGCGCGTCATCGATGGCGCCACGCAGGTCCTGCCCGATGCGAACCTCGCCCGAGCCGAGCGTAAGCGATGCTTCCTCCAGTCCCGAACCGATCAGGAACTCCTCGAACGCGCTCTCGTCCTTGATGTATTGCGAGCTCTTGCCGCGCGTCACCTTGTAGAGCGGCGGCTGGGCGATGTAGAGATGGCCGCGCTCGATCAGCTCCGGCATCTGCCGGAAGAAGAAGGTGAGCAGCAAGGTTCTGATATGGGCGCCGTCGACGTCGGCGTCGGTCATCAGGATGATCTTGTGGTAGCGCAGCTTGTCGGCGTTGAACTCGTCCTTGCCGATCGAGGTGCCGAGCGCCGTGATCAACGTGCCGATCATGTCGGAGCCGAGCATGCGGTCGAAGCGCGCCCGCTCGACATTGAGGATCTTGCCGCGCAACGGCAGGATCGCCTGGTTCTGGCGCGAACGCCCACCCTTGGCGGAGCCGCCGGCGGAATCACCCTCGACGATGAAGATTTCGGATTTCGCCGGGTCGCGTTCCTGGCAGTCGGCCAGTTTGCCGGGCAGGGAAGTGACGCCGAGCGAACTCTTGCGGGTGATATCGCGCGCCTTGCGCGCCGCTTCGCGCGCCGCAGCCGCCTGGATCACCTTGTCGACGACCACCTTGCCTTCGCTTGGATGCTCTTCCAGCCAGGTGCCGAGCGCTTCGTTGACCAGGCCTTCGACGACAGGACGGACTTCCGACGAGACCAGCTTGTCCTTGGTCTGCGAGGAGAATTTCGGGTCGGGAACCTTGACCGACAGCACCGCCGTCAGACCTTCGCGGCAATCGTCGCCGATCAGCGAGACTTTTTCCTTCTTGGTCAGCCCAGAGGATTCGCCATAGCCGGTGATCTGACGCGTCAGCGCGCCGCGGAAGCCGGCCAGATGCGTGCCGCCATCGCGCTGCGGGATGTTGTTGGTGAAGGCCAGCACGTTCTCGTGGTAGCTGTCGTTCCACCACATCGCCACTTCGACGGTGATCCCGTCGCGCTCCGCCCGGATGGCGATCGGCTTGTCGATCAGCGGTTTCTTGACGCGATCGAGATATTTGACGAATTCTTCGAGGCCTCCATCGTAGTGCAGTTCATGGCGCACGACATCGGCGTGACGGGCATCGGTCAAAATGATGCGCACGCCGGAATTGAGGAAGGCAAGCTCGCGCAGCCGGTGTTCCAGCGTGCCGAAGTCGAACTCGACCATGGTGAAGGTCTCGGCCGAGGGGAAGAAGGTGATCTGGCTGCCGCTGCGGCCCTCATAGGTGCCCGGCTGCTTGTCCTGCTCATAGGTGCCGGTCGCCTTCAGAGGTGCGTCGGCATTGCCATGCGTGAAACTCATCTCGAAGATCTGGCCGTTGCGGCGGATCTTCAGCTTTAGCCACGCCGACAGCGCGTTGACCACCGAGACGCCGACGCCATGCAGGCCGCCCGAGACCTTGTAGGAATTCTGGTCGAACTTGCCGCCGGCATGCAGCTGCGTCATGATCACTTCGGCCGCCGAAATGCCTTCTCCGGTGTGGATATCGGTCGGAATTCCGCGGCCATTGTCGATCACAGTGACCGAACCATCGGGGTTGAGCGTCACGGTGACGAGGTCGGCGTGACCGGCCAGCGCCTCGTCGATGGCGTTGTCGACCACTTCATAGACCATGTGATGCAGGCCCGAGCCGTCGTCTGTATCACCGATATACATTCCGGGGCGTTTGCGGACAGCGTCCAACCCCTTCAAAACCTTGATGGAATCGGCGCCGTATTCGGCTTCAGCGCCGTTGTTGTTGTCGATCTGATCGCTCATGAAAACCTGTTGTCTGGATGCCGCCTGCACAGCGCGAAAAATCCGCGCCGAATCGCGCCTCTGATATCGACTAGATATAGGCGCAAAAGGCGGTTTTTCCAAGGTTTGCAGGCATTTCACTGGGAATGGCCGGCTGCCAATGGCGGGCCTCCGCCGGCCCCCATTTCACTTCGGCCAGCGGTCCTTGAGAAACCTTGATCATGAACTTGTATCTCGGCGCCAGCCGCCTGCTGCGGTCGCGCCCCGGCGTCATGTCGGGCGGGCGGCCGGATCAGGCGGTGGTCGTCGTTGGCGATGACCAGGGCCAGGCGCCAGCACTGCGGTGGCGGTGGTGAGCATAGGCAGCAAGGCAAACAGCAAGCGCAAATCGAACTGCCCCCCAGCTCGTTCCTGTGCACGACCACCTCTCTATGGCAGCAAACCGGGGTTTTTTGCGGAAGACCAGCGTTTTCAGCCTGCCCGCATCGGCTTCAAAGCCTCGCTCCAGCGCAGCAGCTCGTCGAGCATGGTTTTGGCTCCGCCCTGCACCTGTTCGCTGGCGTTGAAAGCGCCATTTTCGTCGAGCAGTTTCTGGTACATCGGCAGCGCGACGCCTTCCGGGATCGGCATGACGCCTACCGAGGTCAGCAGCGGCTTCAGCGCTTGCGCCGCGCGCAGGCCGCCGGAGACGCCGCCATAGCTGAAAATGGCGGCTGCCTTGTACTTCCATTCGCGCGAGAGATAGTCGATCGCGTTGACGATCGCCGGCGCCACGAAATAATTGTATTCCGGCTCCACGAAGACGAAGGCATCGGCGGCATCGATCGCCTTGGACCAGGCTTTGGTATGATCGTTCTGGTAGTTGCCAAGCCTTGGATGGTGCGGTTCGTCCAGCACCGGAAGCTTGAACGCATCGATGTCGGTCAGTACAGGCTCGAATTTCCCGTGCTCGCGCGCGAACCTCTCCAGCCACTCGGCAAAAATCGGTCCGGCGCGGCCTGGCCGCGTGCTGCCGATGATGATGTTCAACTGGTGCTTCAAGCTGGGCTCCTGCGGTGGCGGTATCCATTGGTGACTGCCACCTAGGGCATGCCGCTCGGGGCAACAAGAAGGCACCTCGCGGTAACCGGTCACATTCCGGAGAGTAGGGCCTTGCCGTTCGGTCACATGGACGCCTGCTTTGCGGCCCACTACATTGGGTCATCAGCGGAGCACAGCATGGACATCCAGCCCGCCCCCTTCATTCCCCCGGCGCCGAAGCCGCGCACGACGCCGCCCTCGACGTTGGAGATGATCCGCATCGTCTACCGCAACCCGCTCGAATTGTGGGGTGAGCATACCTACAACGAGCCGTGGATCTCGGCGAACGGCGTTGGCGGACATCTGATCGTCGCCAATGATCCCGCCCTGATCCGGCATGTGCTGGTCGACAACGCCAGGAACTACAAGATGGCGACGGTGCGCCAGAAGATCCTGCGGCCGATCCTGCGCGACGGCCTGCTCACCGCCGAGGGCGAGGTCTGGAAGCGGTCGCGCAAGGCGATGGCGCCGGTGTTCACGCCGCGCCACATCTTCGGCTTCGCCCAGCCGATGCTGAGGCGCACGCAGGACTTCGTCACCCGTTACGAAGACGGCGGCACGTCTGACATCGCCCATGACATGACGCTGCTCACTTATGACATCCTGGCCGAGACGCTGTTTTCCGGCGAGATATCAGGCGAGCCCGGCAGTTTCGCCAATGAGATCGACCGCCTGTTCGAGACCATGGGTCGCGTCGATCCGCTCGACCTGTTGCGTGCGCCCGACTGGCTGCCGAGGCTGACCCGCATCCGTGGCCGCAAGACCATGGCCTATTTCCGCAAGATCGTCACCGACACGGTCAAGATGCGCGAAGCGAAATTCAAGCGCGATCCCGATGCCGTGCCGCAGGATTTCCTGACACTGCTGCTCAAGGCCGAGGGACCCGACGGACTGACGCGGGCCGAGGTCGAGGACAATATCATCACCTTCATCGGCGCCGGCCATGAGACGACGGCGCGTGCGCTCGGCTGGACGCTCTATTGCCTGGCTGAATCACCGTGGGAGCGCAACCGGGTCGAGCAGGAGATCGACCAGGTGCTGGCGCGCGAGCCCGATCCGACGAAATGGCTCGATGCCATGCCGTTCACGCGCGCGGCTTTCGACGAAGCGCTCAGGCTCTATCCGCCGGCGCCGTCGATCAACCGCGAGCCGATCGAACCGGAAATGTGGAAGGATCTTCATATCCCCAAGCACGCCGCGGTGCTGGTGATGCCTTGGGTCGTGCATCGCCACAGGAAACTGTGGGACCGGCCGGATGCCTTCCTGCCGGAGCGCTTCCACCCGGGAAATCGCGAAAAGATCGACCGCTTCCAGTATCTGCCGTTTGGCGCCGGCCCACGCGTCTGCATCGGCGCCAGCTTCGCCATGCAGGAGGCGATCATCGCGCTGGCGATCATGCTGTCGCGCTTCCGCTTCGACACCACCGCCGAAACGAAACCCTGGCCGGTACAGAAACTGACCACGCAGCCGCAAGGCGGTCTACCGATGCAGGTCACGCCGCGTTAGGCGTGACACCTTCAGGCAGTTGCGCCGAATTAGGCCGCGGGCTTGCGTTGCTGGAACTGGCCGGCGGCGCGGTAGCGCCAGAGATAGCTGGGCAGGATCGTCGCGATCGACTGCGACTGGATGCCTAGCCCCGCAAGCGTCCTGTTGGTCTGGTTGGCGGCGTCCGAAACGATGTTGTGCTCGCGCAGCTGCATCACCTGGTCCTTGGTCAGCAGCGGGTTGGGCAGGAGACCGAGGATCGAGGCCTGGATGTTGGCCACCCACCACGGAACCGGCACCAGCAGCCGCTTGCGCTCGATCACGTCGAGCAGCTCTTCCATACACTGCTTGAAGGTGAGCACCTTCGGTCCGCCGAGTTCATAGATCTGGCCGCCATCCACCTTGCCGTCGACCGAGCGCGCCACCGCTTCGGCTACGTCGCCGACATAGACCGGCTGAAACTTGGTCTGGCCGCCGCCGATCAGCGGCAGCACCGGCGAATAGCGCGCCATGTTGGCGAAGCGGTTGAAGAAGCCGTCCTCGGGTCCGAAATTGATCGACGGCCGGAAGATCACGGCGTCCTTGATCGTCTCCAGAACAGCCTTTTCGCCAAGCGCCTTGGTGCGCGCGTAGTCTGATTCGGAGTCCAGATCGGCGCCAAGCGCAGAAATGTGGGTCAGGCCGGCGCCGACCGAGCGCGCGGCCTCGGCCACTGCGCGGGCGCCGAACTCGTGCACGGCGGAGAACTTCTGGCGGCCGCTCTCATGCAGGATGGCGACCAGATTGACGACATGGTCGGCGCCTTGCACGGCGCGGTCTACCGACCAGCGCACGCGCACATTGGCCTGGACCGGCTGGATCTGGCCGACATTGCCGAGCGGCTGCAAATGGCCGGCGAGATCGGGCCGCCGGCAGGCGACCCGGATGCGATAGCCGCGCTTGGCCAACGCGCGCACGACATGGCGGCCGACAAAGCCTGACCCGCCAAAGACGACGACGAGCTTTGGGGTCTGCAGGATTTCGGTCATGGCTGGCTCCGGCGCTCGCAGGCTTGGCTGAAGCCGTTTCATAATCCGTTTCGTGCCAAAGGCAAAGGGCGACGCGTCGTCGCTATCAGCCTGTCAGAACGCTTTGCCGATACGGTTGTCGACCGAATGGCGGTTGCCGCCGCGAATGACGAAGAAGAGCAGGATCGCTGCCCACAGCAGCGACTTTTCCGCACCCGAATAGCCTTGGCCCATGGTGACCCAGTGGAACCAGACCGTGACCAGCAGCACGAACAGGCCGGCAAAGGCGGCCGGCCGCGTCAAAAACCCAATGGCGATGAAGATGCCGCCGAAGAATTCAGTGCAGGCCAGAAGCAACGACCACAACGCGCCCGGATAGAAGCCGAGACCCTCGACCATCTCGGCAGCGCCGAAAGGATTGGTGATCTTCTGCGAACCGTGGATCGCGAGAAACCCGCCGGCGACGACGCGAAGAACGGTTTCGGCACCATCGTGCAGGGCCGCGTAAAACCTGCCAAGGACCGGGATGACAAGGGCGTTGCGGGGATTGTCCGTGCTTGCCGACATTGTAGCTCCTCTGTTTTGCTCAATCAGCGCAAACGGCCGATCAGGTTGGTCGAAGTCAAATAAACAAAAGTTGACCAAAACGAGAATGTTTTACCATCGTGCGATCAAAACGCAGAAAACCCCGCTGAAGCGGGGTTTTCCGGGTGACATCCATGCGAAGCCAGGGGCCGACGGCGCGGCCTGACCTGAGACGGTATCAGGAGGGCGTGAAGCAAGTACGCCCACCCCAGCCCTGAACATCCGACATGGTGCCACCAACCTTCTTGCAGGCGGCGACGAAATCAGCGCTGCAATTGGCGAATTTTGCATGGCCGTTCTTGCAGTAGTGGTCTTCGGTGGCCCCGCCGCTCGGGGCAGCGATGACACCCGGGCTGGACGGCTTGACCGGTGCGGCCTTCAGGGTGGCTGCCTGTGTGGCGCCCATGAACGAGCCGAGCAGAAGGACGGCGGTCAGCATGGTGATCTTGGTGTTGGTCATGGCAATTTCCTTTGATTTGGGTTGAGTTTTCCGAGGCGCGAAGGACCGGCCTTCGCGTGATGCAGGCTTTCGATTTCGGTTTGCTGCTTCCCTCGGTGTGGATCGGGCAAGCTCGCCTTGCCCTGGACAAAGCTGGGTCGCAGCAAGGCGCGAAAAGGTTCAGCGGCGTGCAAAGAAAATCGCGCCGCGCCTGCGGCGGGCGAATTCCAGATAACTAATTGATATTTAATAGATATTCAGGAAGAATAGCGTGCAGCGAATTCGGAAATGCGCTGCACCACGGCCTTCGATGCGGTAATGCCGCGCGCCTGCGCCTTCTCGGCGGCCTCTGCGCGGGCACGACCGGGCACATGCACGCCGAAGCGCCGCCGCAGCCGGTCAAGCTGGTCCTTCATTCGTTGCTCGAAATCTGGATCGAGCAGCTTGGGTTCGATAGCAAGCACGAACAGTCCCGTGCCGGGGCTGTCCGGCCCGCCGCTGAACCATGGCGCGTCGAGCGACCAGTTGGCGCCCGACAGGCCCGCCGCCAGCACCTCGACCATCAGCGCGATGTTGGCGCCGCGCTGACCGCCGAAGGCGAGCATTGCGCCCTTCATGGCGGCGGCGGGATCGGTGGTCGGGTTGCCGCTGGCGTCCAGCGCCCAGCCTTCCGGGATTGTCTTGCCGTCCTCGGCCGCTTTGCGGATGTTGACGAAAGCGGTGGCGCTCGACGACTGGTCGATGACCAGCGGCGCCCCGTCGGCGGCAGGCGCGGCAAACGACATCGGGTTGGTGCAGTAGACCGGCTTGACCGAGCCCGAGCCGGCAAGCACGGCCGGGCCGTTGGTGGCTGCGAACGACACCAGTCCTTGTGCTGCCAGCCTTCCGGTGAAATAGCCGAGCGCGCCGCATGTATAGGCGTTCTTCTGCGAGAAGATGGCGACACCGAACAGCTTTGCCGCCTTGGCGAGGTCGTCGATGGTGCGGTCGAAGCCGGTATGCGCCAGCCCGCCGCGTGCATCGGAGAGATAGACTGCCAGCGCCGGCCGGGTGATCACCGGGTCGGCATTGCCGTCGATGCGTCCGGCTTCCAGCGCCTCGAGATAGTCGATGAAATGCGACAGACCGACCGAGGAAAGCCCTTCGGCCTCGGCTGATATGATCGAAGCAGTGAGCGATTGCGCCGCTTCCTCATTGGCGCCGGCGCCAAGTGCCGCCATCCGGCACAGTCCTTTTGCCTGGTCGAGACTGAGTTGCATCATGGCCGTCCTAGGGGAGTAGGGGAATAGGGGAGTACGGGACAGTGGGCAGTGAATAGCGAATGGGGATGGAAATGTGAATGTGGATAGTGGCCCGATACTCCCCTACTCCCCTACTCCCCTACTCCCCTACTCCCCTCTAACCAATCTTGTTCGGGATCCTGGCCTCTATCCTGCTGAAGGCGAAGACCAGAATGCCGGTTATCGTCATGTAGATCAGCGCCAGCAGCAGCAAGGGCTCGTAGGTGAGGTAGGTGTCCTGCCGTACTTTGGACGAAACGGCGAAGATGTCGATGACGCTGATCGTCGCCACCAGCGGCGTCGACTTCAATTGCAGCACGGTCTCGCCGGTCAGCGTCGGCAGCGCCCGGTAGATGGCTTGCGGCAGCCAGATCCGCCGGAACGCCTTCCAGCGGCTCATGCCGAAGGCGCGGGCGGCTTCGAGTTGCCCCTTGGGCACGCCGGCGAAGGCGCCGCGCATCACCTCGCCCTCATAACCGGCGAACGACAGGGTCAGCGCCAGCACGCCATAGGGCCAGGCTTGCCGCAGATATGGCCACATCCAGGATTCGCGGATCCACGGATATTGCGGGAACAGCGAACCCAGGCCGTAATAGAGCAGCCAGAGCTGGATCAGCAGCGGCGTGCCCCGGATCACCGTGCAGAACACCTTGGCGGGTGCGGCGAACCAGAACGAGCCGGCGGCCTGCGCCAGGCCAAGCGGGACGGCCAGCAGGAAGCCCAGAACGCAGGTGACCGCCAGGATCCACAGCGAGCGCCAGAGGCCGATCAAGCCCATTTCATAATATTGCGGCAGCCAGTCCCAGCGCATGAAAAAGGCGGCCGACAAAACAAGGCCCAGTGCGATCAGGATCAGCACGATGCGGTGCGGCTGCAGCCACAGCGACGTTCGCGCGACGACGTCGATGATGGTCGCCTCGTTGGCCATCAGCGCGCCTCCTTGAGCGAAGGCATGCCGCGCCGCGACCAGGTCTCGACCCGGCCGATGACAAGGTTGGAGAACAGCGACAAAAGCAGATAGAGCACGCCCGCCGCGAAAAAGAAGGTGAAATAGGCCTTGGTGACGCCCGCTGCCTGCCGCGTTGCCAGCGCCAGCTCGTAGAAGCCGACAACAGCCAATAGCGCGGTGTCCTTGGTGGCGATCAGCCAGAGATTGGCGAGGCCCGGAATAGCGAAGGGCAGCATTGACGGCAAGGTGATGCGCCGCAACATCAGGCCCGGAGACATTCCATAGGCGCGGGCGGCTTCGATCTGGCCCTGCGGAATGGCCAGGATCGCGCCGCGTATCACCTCTGTCGAATAGGCGCCCTGGACGAAGCCGAGCACGGCGATGCCGGCGGCAAGGCCGCTCACGTCGACGCGCTGATAACCCATGGCCGTCAGCGCCTGATTGATCAGGTCGGTGCCGGCGTAATAGAGCAGCAGGATCAGCACCAGTTCGGGCACGGCGCGCACGATGGTGGTGTAAACCGCCAGGAGATCGCGCACCACCGGCCCGCCATAAAGCTTGCCATAGGCGCCGCCGGTGCCGATCAGAAGGCCGAGGCACGTGGCGCCCAGCGCGATCTCGATCGAATGCAGCAGCCCAACCAGAAGCGCCCCGCCCCAGCCTGGGGGGTAGGGCGAGAGAAGCTCGGTGATGCCGGCCGCGGAGGCCGAAAGAAGTGCGTCGATCAGCGTCGCCCCCGAAGTGCTGACTAAGCGCCGACGGCTGCGTCGGCGGCAAACATGCCTGGGAAAGATCGAGCAGGTGGGGCATGGCGCGACGCCACACCCCACAGCTCATACGAGGATCGTCAGTTCGACTGCGCGCCGCCGCCGCCGTAAATGTCGAAATCGAAGTATTTCTTCGAGATCTCGTCATATTTGCCGTTGGCGCGGATCGCCTTGATGCCGGCGTTGATTTTGCCCTTCAGTTCGGTGTCTTCCTTGCGCACGCCGGCGCCGACGCCCGGTCCGAGCACTTCGTCATCGGGAGCGACCATGCCCTTCAGGTCGCAGCAGGCTTTGCCCTGGTCGGATTTGAGGAATTCGCCAAGCGCGATGGAATCGGCCTGCACCGCGTCGAGACGGCCGGCGGCCAGATCGTTGTTGGCCTCGTCCTGGGTCTGGTATTCCTTGATCTCGGAGGCTGCGCTGCCAAAGTGCTTCTTGGCGTAGACAGCGTGCACCGTCGACACTTGCACGCCGACGATCTTGCCCTTGAGGTCGTCCGGAGCGGAGCCGAATTTCTGGTCCTTCGGGCCGATGATCGCGGTCGGCGTGTTATAGTACTTGTCCGAGAAATCGATCGTCTTCGCGCGTTCGGCGGTGATCGACATCGAGGAGACGATGAGGTCGATCTTCTTGGTCGTCAGAGCCGGGATGATGCCGTCCCAGGCAACCGGGGTGATGACGCAATCGAGCTTCTCCTCGGCGCAGACGGCGTCGATGAAGTCGATCTCCCAGCCGATCCATTTGCCCGAAGCATCGGGCGAGGTGAAGGGCGGATAAGGCTCGGCGGCGACGCCGATCTTGACCGGATCGGCCTTGGCCACGCCCATGGCGGCGACGCCGAGCAGCAGCGCTGCGGCAAATGTCTTCAGAACGGTCTTCATTTCATGACTCCCAGTTTGTTGTTGGTTCCCGGTTTTCTTCCGTCCCGGCTTGCCTAGCCGATGTTGCGGATGAACTGCTTCAGCCTTTCGGATTTCGGTGCGCCGAAGATCTGCTCCGGCGGCCCTTCTTCCTCGACCAGTCCGTTGTAGAGGTAGACGACATGGGTCGCGACCTCGCGGGCGAACTTCATCTCGTGGGTGACCAGCACCATGGTGCGGCCTTCGCGCGCCAGGTCGCCGATCACCTTCAGCACCTCGCCGACCAGTTCGGGATCGAGCGCGGAGGTGGGCTCGTCGAACAGCATGACGCGCGGATTGATGGCCAGCGCCCGGGCGATCGCGGCGCGCTGCTGCTGGCCGCCCGACAGATAGGCCGGATAGACGTCGCGCTTTTCAGCCAGACCGACACGGGCGAGCAGCTTCTCGGCCTCGCCGATCGCCACATCGCGCTTGACGCCAAGCACATGCACCGGAACCTCGATGACGTTTTCGATCAGCGTCATGTGGCTCCACAGGTTGAAGTTTTGGAACACCATGCCGAGCTTGGAGCGGATGCGCTCGATCTGCTTGCGGTCGGCCGGAATGGTGTGGCCGTGGCTGTCGGCCTTGAGCTTGATCTCCTCGCCATTGACGCGAATGATGCCGCTGGTCGGGTTTTCCAGGCAGTTGATGCAGCGCAGCAGGGTCGATTTGCCGGAGCCCGAGCCGCCGATGATGGCGATGACCTCGCCGTCGCGCGCCGACAGCGAGACGCCCTTCAGAACATGCAGCTCACCGAACTTCTTGTGCAGGTTCTCGACATGGATGGCTTCGGCGGCGCCGTCCTGCGCCTTGCCGGATCGGACTGCGGCAGCTTCCACCACGCTCACCGGGTGACCTCTATCGGGTCGGCTGCGGTTCGTCGAACGTGTATCCGGCTAATTAACATATACGCTGTACTGCCCCGCTCCAGACTTCAGCATGGACCCAACGGCGAGAGCCCGTCAATCCTGCTTATTACGGCACTTGCGAGCTTGTTGTGCAAGTGTATAAATAGCCTTCCATGAAATTTTCTCGATTTTTTTCAGCGAAAAAGGACTTCGATGAGCGCTTTCGGATCACAGTCCATGGCGGCGCCGCTGCGCCGCGTGCTGATGCGGTCGGCGGCCAACGCCATGCGCAATGCCGACAGGGTTGCCTGGCACTATGGCCCGGGATTCAATCCGGCGAAAGCGGCATCGCAGCACGCGCTCCTTGCTGAACTGGTGGCGGCTTCCGGTGCCGAAATCGAATGGATCGAGGACACGGCGGATGGACTTTCGGACTCGGTGTTCACGCACGACCCGTCGCTGATGACCGATCGCGGCGCGCTGATTCTGTCCATGGGCAAGCCGTTGCGCGCCAGGGAGCCCTCGCTGCATGAGGAAACCTATCGAAGGCTGGGCATTCCAATCCTGGGCCGCGTCGAGGTTCCTGGCCAGGTCGAAGGCGGTGATTGCGTATGGCTCGATGCCCGTACGCTGGTGATCGGGCGCGGTGTCCGCTCCAACCAGGAAGGCATCCAGCAGGTTTCCAACCTGCTGACGCCGCTGGGCGTTTCCGTCTACGGCTTTGATCTTCCGCTGTGGCAAGGCGAAGAAGCGTGCCTGCATCTGATGTCGGTGATCAGCCCGCTGGCCGACGACCTCGCACTGGTCCATTCACCGCTTTTGCCGGCCTCATTCTATCAGATGCTGAAGGCGCGTAACATCCGGCTGGTCGAAGGCGACGCCGAAGAGTTCGCGGCTTCCAACGGCCTTAGCCTGAACGTGCTGCCGACCAGCCCACACAAGATCATTGCCGTCGCGGGCTTTCCAAAGACCAAAGCCGCGATGGAAGCCGCCGGCTGCACGGTCGAAATCTTCGAGGCGGATGCGCTCTGCATCGCCTGCGAGGGCGGGCCGACATGCCTGACGCGACCGATCCTGCGCCAATGAATATGCCATCCCGCCGCAGGTTCCGTCGCGAGGGCGAGGAGCGGCGGCGGCAGGATCTGATCGAGGCCACTCTGGACAGCGTGGCGGAACATGGCCTGCAGGGCGCCACCTTGCGCACCATCGCATTGCGTGCCGGCGTCACCGCCGGGCTGATCCGGCACTATTTTCCCGGCAAGGAAGAATTGCTGCAGGAAGCCTATGCAGCGCTGATGGGCCGCATGACCGAGCAGGCGAAAGCGGCTTTGGTCATGGAGAATGCCTCGCCTCGCCAGCGCCTTGCGGCTTTCGTCACCGCCAACCTCAATGCGCCGATTATCGACGCGCGGGTGTTTTCGCTCTGGGCAACCTTCATCGGCCGCGCCAGAGCGGATCCGACCCTGGCCCACGCCCACCGCGAAGGCTACCTTGGTTTTCGCAATGAGGTGGAAGCGGTTGTGGCCGAGGTGCTCGCCGCCGAACGGTGCAAATCGGACGCAAGCCAATTGCGCCACCATGCCATCGCGATTAATGCGATCATCGACGGACTCTGGATCGAAGGCTGCCTGGCCGGCGAGATGTTCTCGCCCGGCGAATTGGCGGCGATCGGCATCAAGGCCGTCGAGGCCGAACTAGGCCTCGCGCCGGAAGGGGAGGAAAACCAATGACGACACTCGGCGAAGCGCTCATTTCGCTGCTCGAAGCCCATGGCGTCGACACGGTCTTCGGGATTCCCGGCGTCCACACGGTAGAACTCTACCGCGGGCTAGCGCGCTCCAAGATCCGCCACGTCACACCGCGTCACGAACAGGGCGCCGGCTTCATGGCCGATGGCTACGCACGCGCCAGCGGCAGACCGGGCGTCGCCTTCGTCATCACCGGACCGGGGCTGACCAACACCATCACCGCCATGGGGCAGGCACGCGCCGATTCGGTGCCGATGCTGGTGATCTCAGGCGTCAACGCCACGCCGACGCTGGGCAAGGGGCTGGGCCATCTGCACGAATTGCCGGATCAGCGCGGCATGATGGAGAAGGTGGCGCTGTTTTCGCAGCGCGTTACCGAGGCTGGCGAATTGCCCGGCGCGCTGGCGCAGGCCTTCGCCCTGTTTTCATCGGCCCGGCCCGGCCCGGTGCATATCGAGATCCCGACCGACGTCATGGTCAAGCCGGCGGATGGCATCGCTGCCATGCTGAGCAATGTGACGCCGCCCGTGCCGGAAGGTGTCGCAATTGCCAACGCGGCCAAACTCATCAGTGCAGCGCGCCGCCCGCTGATCCTGGTCGGCGGCGGCGCCAAACGCGCCGAAGCGCCACTGCGGCGTCTGGCCGAACGGCTGGGGGCGCCGGTCGTCCAGACCACCAATGCGCGCGGCCTGCTGCATGGTCATCCGCTTTGCGTGCCGGCCAGTCCCAGCCTGAAGACAGTACGGGCGCTGATGGCCGACGCCGACCTGGTCATTGCCGCCGGCACCGAATTCGGCCCGACCGACTATGACGGCTACAGCGATGGCGGCTTCGTCCTGCCCGCCAACCTGATCCGCATCGATATCGGCGCGGACCAGCTTGCCCGCCGCCCGGCGACGGTTTCGATCCAGGCCGATTGCGCCGAGGCGCTCGAAGCACTGCTTCTGGAAACCCGCCATGTCCGGGCAAGCGAGGGCGGATCGTCGCGCGCCGCTACTACACGCAAAGCAGCCTTTGCCGAGCTCAATCCGACACTGCAGGGGCAGGTGCGCGCCGTCGAGATGATCCGCGACGCTTTGCCGGGCGCGCTCATCGTCGGCGATTCGACGCAGCCGATCTATGCGGCCAACCTCTATTACGACCATGATCGGCCAGGCGGTTGGTTCAATGCCGCCACCGGCTTCGGCGCGCTTGGCTACGGCCCGCCGGCCGCAATTGGCGCGGCCCTTGCGATACCCGATGCGCCGGTCGTCTGCCTCACGGGTGACGGCGGCTTCCAGTTCACGCTGCCGGAACTGGGCGCCGCGCTCGACGCGCGGGTACCGGTCATCTTCGTCGTCTGGAACAACAGAGGCTACCGCGAGATCGAAACCTCGATGCTCCATGTCGGCGTCGAGCCGGTCGGCGTATCGCCGGCGCCGCCGGATTTCTGCAAGCTGGCCGAGGCCTATGGCATCGGCGCCGAACGGCTTGCCGATATCGATGCTCTCGCGGACGCGCTGAAGCGCGCCCGGGCCACCGGACTGCCGCGCGTCATCGAAATCACAGTTGACTGAAGCGCGGGTTTCCCGTTTTGGCGGGCCACGGCTGAAGTGTCGGACGCATGCAAAGACGCGACAACTGCCATGTCGAGATGTCAATTGAGTGATGGCGCAAAAGGCGCGACGCTTCGCGTCGGCGGCACAGAAACGACCTAACGATAAAAAAATGACAGGAGCGTCCAAGATGACGGAAACACTTGAAGGCAAGCATATCGTCGTGACTGGTGGGACCGGTGCGCTCGGCGGTGCGGTTGTCGGCAAACTGCTGAGCGACGGCGCGATCTGCCATGTGCCCAATGCTCATGCCGCCGCCCCTACGCATTTCCCCTTTACCTCGCATGACCGTGTCCAGCTGGTGCACAACGTCGATCTCTCGGACCCCGCGAAGGTCGAAGCGTTCTATAGCCAGGTTCCGGGCCTTTGGGGCTCGATCCATCTGGCTGGCGGCTTCACCTCGGCGCCTGTTGAAAAGATCGAGTCGGCGTCCTTTGCCGAGATGATGGACACCAATGCGCGCACCGCCTTCCTGTGCTGCCGCGCCGCGATCCGCTCGATGCTGTCGTCGGACACGGCGGGCCGCATCGTCAACGTCACCGCGCGCGCCGGGCTCGATCCGCGGCGCGGCGCTGGCATGGTCGCTTACGCCGCCAGCAAGGCGGCGGTGGCAGCCATGACGGTGGCGATGGCCGAAGAGCTGAAGCACAAGGGCATCCTGGTCAATGCCGTGGCGCCGTCGACGCTAGATACGCCGGCAAACCGCACCGATATGCCGGATGCCGATGTCACAAGATGGGTCAGCCTCGAAGCCGCCGCCGAGGCCATCGCCTATCTCGCCTCGCCGGCCAATCAGGCGATGAGCGGCACGCTGGTGCCGCTTTACGGCAGGGCGTAACTGTCCAACCTTTACCTAGGTCAAAGAAAAACCCCGCCGGATCGCTCCGGCGGGGTTTTGTTTTGGAGCCTGTGCGAAGGCTTCGCGGTGCGAAGACTTAGCTGCCCTGCTTCTTCAGCGCGGCACCCAGGATGTCGCCCAGCGAAGCGCCGGAGTCGGTCGAGCCGTACTGAGCGACCGCTTCCTTCTCTTCGGCGATTTCCAGCGCCTTGATCGAGACCTGCAGCTTGCGGGTCTTCTTGTCGAAGGCGATGACGCGGGCATCGACCTTCTGGCCGACGGTGAAGCGCTCGGGGCGCTGTTCGTCGCGGTCACGGCTCAGGTCGGAGCGCTTGATGAAGGTTTCGATGCCGCTGTCGACCAGCCGCACTTCCAGACCGCCATCCTTGACGCCGATGACTTCGCAGGTGACGACCGCGTTCTTGCGCAGTTCGCCTGAAGTCGCCGCTTCGCCGACCGTATCCTTGGCCAGCTGCTTGATGCCGAGCGAGATGCGCTCCTTGTCGATGTCGACGTCGAGCACCTGCGCCTTGACCATGTCGCCGCGATTGTACTCTTCGATGACCTGCTCGCCCGGACGGGTCCAGTCGAGGTCGGAAAGGTGCACCATGCCGTCCACGTCGCCTTCGAGGCCGATGAACAGGCCGAACTCGGTCTTGTTCTTGACCTCGCCCTCGACCTGGCTGCCGACCGGATGGCTCGAGGCGAAAGCCTGCCACGGATTCTCGAGCGTCTGCTTGAGGCCGAGCGAGATGCGGCGCTTGGCCGGATCGACCTCGAGCACCACCACGTCGACTTCCTGGGTCGTCGACAGGATCTTGCCGGGATGCACGTTCTTCTTCGTCCACGACATTTCCGAAACGTGGATGAGACCCTCGATGCCCGGCTCCAGCTCGACGAACGCGCCGTAGTCGGTGATGTTGGTGACGGTACCCTTGATCTTCTTGCCGATCGGGAACTTGGTGCCGATCTCGGACCACGGATCGCTCTCGAGCTGCTTCATGCCGAGCGAGATACGGTGGGTTTCCTGGTTGATGCGGATGATCTGCACCTTGACCGTCTGACCGATGTTGAGGATTTCGGTCGGATGGTTGACGCGGCGCCATGCCATGTCGGTGACATGCAGCAGGCCGTCGATGCCGCCGAGGTCGACGAACGCACCGTAATCGGTGATGTTCTTGACGACGCCTTCGACAACCTGGCCTTCTTCGAGGTTCTGCACGATTTCCGAACGCTGTTCGGCGCGGCTCTCTTCGAGCACGGTACGGCGAGACACCACGATGTTGCCGCGGCGGCGATCCATCTTGAGGATCTCGAAGGGCTGCGGGTTGTGCATCAGCGGGGAGACGTCGCGGATCGGGCGGATATCGACCTGGCTGCGCGGCAGGAAGGCCACGGCGCCGTCGAGGTCGACCGTGAAGCCGCCCTTGACCTGGTTGAAGATAACGCCTTCGACGCGCTCACCCTTGGTGAACTTCTCTTCGAGGCGGACCCAGCTCTCTTCGCGACGGGCCTTCTCACGGGAAAGCATTGCTTCGCCAAGCGCGTTTTCAATGCGCTCGACATAGACTTCGACGGTGTCACCAACCTTGAGGGTAGTGTCCTTGCCCTTGACGCCGAATTCCTTCAGCGGCACGCGGCCTTCGACCTTGAGGCCGACGTCGATGATGGCCATGTCCTTTTCGATCGCCGTGATCGTGCCCTTGACGACCTGGCCTTCGCCGGAGTGACCGGTGGTGAATGATTCTTCGAGCAGGCTCGCGAAATCATCGCGAGTGGGATTTGCAGCTGACATTGTTTCTCCTGGAGTGCCCCGCATCTCAAGCGGGACGGGCGCCGTGGGTTAGCGTTGCGTTGGCCTGCCGGCGTTCCGGGCTACAAAAGCCCTGGGCCGCTCTTTAAGCGGCAATTCCGGCGCATGAAGAATGCTGGCAGGCTGGTTCGTGCCCGATATGGGTATTTTCTTCGCCTCCGACAACGGAAAGACGAGGGAAAAACCCGGATCAGGCCTAGTCTCTCTTGGCCAAGACGTCATCGATGATCGCCATGGCTGCAAGAAACGCGGCTTCTATAGCCATTTCGCTGGTATCAAGCAAGTGCGCGTCGGCGGCCGGCTTCAAAGGTGAGTCCGCTCGACCCATGTCGCGCTCGTCGCGGCGCATGATATCGGCGAGGATCTCGGTAAAATCAGCGGTCCCGCCGATGCTCTCGATCTCGGCCAGCCGGCGCTGTGCCCGCACCTCGGCGCTCGCCGTCACATAGAGTTTGATGTCGGCGTCGGGGCACACCACGGTGCCGATGTCGCGCCCGTCGAGCACCGCACCCGGCGGCGTCTTGGCGAAGTCGCGCTGCTTTTCGACGAGGATGCGCCGCACGGTCGGGTACACCGCGACCTTGGAGGCCGCCTCGCCGACCGCATGCGCCGACAAGACCGTCCGGTCGAGCTTTGCCAGATCGACCTGGCGGGCAGCGGTTTCAGCCGCCGAGACATTGTCGAGCGGCAGCGCGTGCTGGATGAGCGCATAGGCCACGGCACGGTAGGTGAGGCCGGTGTCGAGCAGGTTGAGGCGGTAGTGGTCGGCCAGCCGGCGGGCGAGGGTGCCCTTGCCGGCGCCGGCGGGGCCGTCGATGGCGATGGTGAAGACGTGTGTCATTGGCAGACCGCCGAAAGGGTTGGGCGCTGGCCTGCCAACGTACCAAGGCTATTGGTTGCCACGACCGTCACCCGATCTCCGCGCCCAGCGCCGTCATCAGCCCCATGAACTCCGGAAAGCTGGTCGCGATCATGGCGGCGTCGTCAATGGTCACCGGCTTTTCCGTCGCCAGCCCCATGACCAGAAAGCTCATGGCGATGCGGTGGTCGAGATGGGTCTGCACGGTGGTGTCCTTGCCGTTGGGATGGCCGCCAAGGCCCTTGCCGCCCGGTTTGCCGCGCACGGCAAGCGAAGCTTCGCCCTCGGTGCAGTCGACGCCGTTGAGCGTCAGCCCGTTGGCGACGGCCGACAGCCGGTCGGATTCCTTCACCCGCAGCTCCTCCAGCCCCTGCATCAGCGTTTCGCCCTCGGCGAAGCTCGCAGCGACCGCCAGCACCGGATACTCGTCGATCATGGACGGCGCCCGCTCGGGCGGCACGATGACGCCCTTGAGCTCGGAGTAACGTACCCGCAGGTCGGCGACATCCTCGCCGCCGGCATTGCGCGGGTTGAGGATGTCGATGTTGCCGCCCATCTCCTGCAGCGTCAAAAGCAGGCCGGTGCGGGTCGGGTTCATCAGTACGTTTTCGATCGTGATGTCCGAACCCGGCACGATCAGGGCGGCCACCAGCGGGAAGCCGGCCGAGGACGGGTCGCCCGGCACGGCGATGGTCTGGCCGGTCAGCTTGCCCTGGCCTTCGATGAAGATGTGGCGCACGCCACGCTCGTCGGTTTCGACCGACAGATTGGCGCCAAACCCCTTCAGCATCTTTTCGGTGTGGTCGCGTGTCATCACCGGCTCGATCACCGTGGTGATGCCGGGCGTGTTGAGGCCGGCGAGCAGCACTGCGGACTTCACCTGCGCCGAGGCCATCGGCACGCGATAGGTGATCGGTGCGGCATGCTTGGGTCCATGCAGTGTGATCGGCATGCGGTCGCCCGGCGTCGCCTTCAGCACCTGCACGCCCATCTGGCGCAAGGGTTCCAGCACACGGCCCATGGGCCGGCCCGACAGCGAGGCATCGCCGATGAAGGTCGTCTCCATGTCATAGGTGCCGACAAGGCCCATGGTCAGCCGCGAGCCGGTGCCGGCATTGCCGAAATCGAGCGGGCCTTCCGGCTGCAGCAGCGCGCCGTTGCCGGTGCCGCGGATCACCCACTCGTCGCCGTTCTTCTCGATATGCGCGCCCATTGCCTTCATGGCCGCGCCCGTGCGCATCACGTCCTCGCCTTCGAGCAGGCCGGTGATGCGGGTCTCGCCGGAGGCGAGGCCACCGAACATGAAGGAACGGTGCGAGATCGACTTGTCGCCCGGCACGCGCGCGATGCCTGAAAGGGCAGGGGATTGGCGGGCGGTGGCCGGCTTGGGGGCGGCGGCGTGAGACATGGAATTTCCCTGGACGGAATGCCGGCGGGCCGGCGCTTTTCATTTGTTGCGGCGGTCTCGTACCACGGTGGGCCGAAATGGTCATCCCCATGGTCGTCACTTCACGCGAGGCCTTTCAATGCATGGTTTTGTGACGCCGGCTTTTCGCTTTGACAGCGCTGCAAACTGTGGTTAAGGGGACCACTCTTTTATTGACGAGGCTTGCCGTGGCAAAAACCGAACTTGGCACAAAACGTATCGACCCGGAGACGGGCCGAAAATTCTACGACCTGAACAAGGACCCGATCGTCTCGCCCTACACCGGCAAGACCTATCCGCGTTCCTATTTCGAGGAAGGCAAGATTGCCGCTCTCGAGGAGGAAGAGGAAGTGGCCGAGAAGGAAGTGGACGCCGAGGAAGAAGAAGGCGTTGAGGTCGTCTCGCTCGAAGAGGCAGATGAGGACGTCAAGGGCGACGACCTGCCGGATCTTGGCGACGACGAGGACGACGTTGATCTCGGCGACGACGAAGATGACACCTTCCTCGCCGACGAAGAGGAAGAAGATGACGACGTTGCCGACATGATCGGCGTCGGCGACGACGACGACGAGGTCTGATCGGCCTTGAAAGCGGGCGTTTGCGGGCTTTCGAGGACTGTGAAGAAAAAGCGACTCTCGAAGGCTTGATATCTGAGAAGGGCGGGGTTAGAAGCCGCCTGCACTAACGGCGCGGTCTCCAACCCGCGCCGGATCTCTTCGCCGGAAACGGCGCCGGTTGACTGCCGGAAGTGGGGCCATAGCTCAGTTGGGAGAGCGCTTGAATGGCATTCAAGAGGTCGTCGGTTCGATCCCGATTGGCTCCACCAAACAGTCCCTCTGCAATTCGCAGCCGATGAATGTGCCGCACTGCGGTCATCTGCGTTTGATGGTCAATTCGGCAACGCCGCTGAAAGCCCCTCGATCAAACCGAACGAACGAGCCATTTCTCGAGAGCAACTGCTCGCCGGACAAAGTCTTCATTATTCCTGGAGTGCTTGGAGTCTGAAAGCCAGCCCGGATCACCACTCGGCGAAGGAACCGTCCTTGTGGCGCCAGATCGGGTTGCGCCAGCGGTGGCCTTCCCTGGCGCGTTCCTTGACATAATCCTCGTCGATCTCGACACCCAGGCCCGGGCCGTCGGGAATGGCGACATAACCATCCTCGTAGCGGAAGACATCCTTGTTGGCGGCATAGTCGAGCAGGTCGTTGGCGGCGTTGTAGTGGATGCCGAGGCTCTGCTCCTGGATGAAGCAGTTGTAGCTGACCGCGTCGAGCTGCAGGCACGCGGCAAGCGCGATCGGCCCGAGCGGGCAATGCGGCGCGACCGCGACATCATAGGCTTCCGCCATCGCCGCGATCTTGCGGCATTCTGTGATGCCGCCGGCATGCGACAGGTCGGGCTGGATGATGTCGACGACGCCTTCCTCGAACACGGACTTGAAGTCCCAGCGGCTATAGAGCCGCTCGCCGAGCGCGATCGGTGTCGAGCCAAGCGCGGCGATCTCCTTCAGCGCCTCGCGGTTTTCGCTGAGCACCGGCTCCTCGATGAACATCAGCCTATAGGGTTCGAGTTCCTTGACGAGCGCACGCGCCATCGGCCGGTGCACGCGGCCATGAAAATCGACAGCGATGCCGATGTTGGGCCCGACGGCCTCGCGCACCATGGCGACGCGTTCGACAGCGGCGTCGATCTTGTCATGGTTGTCGACGATCTGCAGTTCTTCGGTACCGTTCATCTTGAGCGCCAGGAAACCGCGCGCAACCATTTCCCTGGCGCCGGCCGCGACCTCCGCCGGGCGGTCGCCGCCGATCCAGGAATAGACCTTGATCGAGTCGCGCAGCTTGCCGCCGAGCAGTTCGTGCACGGGCACGCCGAGCGCCTTGCCCTTGATGTCCCACAGTGCCTGGTCGATGCCGGCAATGGCGCTCATCAGGATCGGGCCGCCGCGGTAGAAACCGCCGCGGTGCATCACCGTCCAGTGGTCCTCGATCAGGCGCGGATCCTTGCCGATGAGATAATCGCCAAGCTCCTTGACCGCCGCCTCGACGGTCAGCGCCCGGCCTTCGACCACCGGCTCGCCCCAGCCGGTGACGCCGGCATCGGTTTCGATCTTCAGGAACAGCCAGCGCGGCGGAACGATGTAGGTGGTGAGCGAGATGATTTTCATGCGCAGTCTCAATTGCTTTTGAGTTTCTTGGCGCTGACGAGGTCGCGCGCCGCGAGGTCGAGGATCTTGTTTGCCGCCCCACGCGCGGCATCGGCATTGCGCATACGCAGCGCCTCGACCACCTCGCGGTGCGCCGCCACGGCCTCCATGCGCCGGTCGAGCGAAATCACCGCCGTCGCCTCCAGCGAGAATTTCAGCCCGGTGTCGATGAGATTGCCGATCTGGCGAAAGATCGGGTTGTGGCTCGCAGCATAGACGATCTGATGGAAAGCGATGTCACTGCGCGAGAAGGCGGCGAGATCCTCGCCGGCGCCGGCCATGCCGCGCCAGGTGGCTTCGAGATCGGCGATCTCCTGCAGCGTCGCGCGCGTGGCGGCGAGTTCGGCAACCAGCGGCTCGATGGCCCGGCGAGTCTCAAGAATGGCGTCGAAGAGCTTGTCGTCCAGTGCATGCGGCGCGTGCCAGGCCAGCACCTGCGGGTCGATGATGTTCCAGTCGTCCTCGTTGCAGACGATCGTGCCGACGCGTGGCCGCGACAGCACCAGCCCTTTTGCCGCCAACACTTTCAGGGCCTCACGGATGACGGTGCGGCTGACGCTGTATTCGACGCCGAGCTCGTTTTCGGTCGGCAGTGAGGAGCCGGCCGGATAGCGCCCGGAAAAGATGTCCGAGGCAATCGCCTTGGTCACGTCGGGCATGACGCGCGGGCGGCGAGTGGCTGTGTCGCCTTGCGGTTTCTTCAAAGTCCCGGTCACCTCAGCCCTCCTCCAAGGCGGCGAACCGCTGGTTTTGCACAACCGGTCCGGCCTTAACGGATGCGGATCAATTGCGCCAGCGATCGCTGGTCAGAGCATGTACATTAATTATCATACCAGATCAATTGACGAGTATGATAAAAGCGATTAGAGACTCCGGCATCCGGGCTGAGCGCCCGGTCTATCGCTGGGAGGTAATCATGCGACTTTTGAAGACCGCGCTCGTCGCGGGCGCGCTTGCCGTGCTGTCCGTCACGACCATCGCTGCATATGCTCAGGACACCAAGATCGGCTTCATCGTCAAACAGCCCGAGGAGCCGTGGTTCCAGGACGAATGGAAGTTCGCTGACCAGGCCGCCAAGGAAAAGGGCTTTACCCTGGTCAAGATCGGCGCCGAAGACGGTGAGAAGCTGATGTCGGCCATCGACAATCTCGGCGCCCAGGGCGCGCAGGGTTTCATCGTCTGCACGCCCGACGTGAAGCTCGGCCCCGGCATCGTTGCCAAGGCCGCCGCCAACAATCTCAAGCTGATGACTGTCGATGACCGCCTGGTCGGCGCCGACGGCAAGGCGCTGGAAGACGTGCCGCATATGGGCATCTCGGCAACCAAGATCGGCGAGGCGGTCGGCCAGGCGATCGTCGACGAGATGAAGGCGCGCGGCTGGAAGGCCGACGAGGTCGGCGCCATCCGCGTCTCCTATGACCAACTGCCGACCGCCGTCGACCGCGTCGAAGGCGCCATCTCGGTGCTCAAGGCAAACGGCTTCAAGGCCGAGAACATTTTTGACGCCCCCCAGGCCAAGACCGATACGGAAGCTGCCCTCAATGCGGCGACCGTCGTGCTCAACGCCCATGCCGAGATCAAGAAGTGGGTTTCTTTCGGCCTCAACGACGAAGCGGTGCTGGGTGCGGTGCGTGCTTCCGAAAGCGTCGGCATCCCCGCTGATAGCGTGATCGGCGTTGGCATTGGCGGCGCGGATTCGGCGATCAACGAGTTCAAGAAGCCGACGGCCACCGGCTTCGTCGGCACCGTGATCATCTCGCCGAAGCGTCATGGCTACGAAACGGCGCTCAACATGTATGACTGGGTTGCCAGCAACAAGGAGCCGGAGAAGCTGATCCTGACTTCCGGTGCACTCGCCAAGCGCGACGACTACCAGAAGGTCCGCCAGAGCCTCGGCATCGAATAATCCTCCCTGTACAAACAGGCGGCGGCTCATCCCGCCGCCTGTTTGCCATTCCATAAGAGGATCGCTGCCCGTGTCCTTTCTCGACTTCTCGCACATCACCAAGACCTATCCGGGCGTCAAAGCGCTGTCGGACGTCTCGTTCGGCGTCGACAAAGGCGCCGTGCATGGGCTGATGGGCGAGAACGGCGCCGGCAAATCCACCCTGATCAAGATACTGTCCGGCGACCAGCATGCCGATCAGGGCGAGATCCGCATCGACGGCAGGGTTCAGGCCTATACCTCGACCCGGGATGCCTTCGACAATGGCGTCATCGTCATTCATCAGGAACTGCAGCTGGTTCCTGAACTCACCGTTGCCGAAAATCTCAGCCTCGGTCGTTTCCCTGCCAACGCCGGCATCATCGCCGGCCGCCGGATGCTGGACGACGTCGGCGCCAAGCTGAAATCGGCCGGCATCGACATCGACATGCGCCGCAAGGTCAAGACGCTGTCCATCGGCGAACGCCAGATGGTCGAGATCGCCAAGGCGATCATGCTCGACGCACGCGTTATCGCGCTGGACGAACCGACCTCGTCGCTGTCCTCGCGCGAAAGCGAAATCCTGTTTGCCCTGATCGACCGCCTGCGCGGCGAGGGCAAGGTCATCATCTACGTGTCGCACAGGCTCGACGAAGTGTTCCGGCTCTGCGACAGCCTGACCGTGCTGCGCGACGGCAAGCTGGCGGCGCACCATGCGTCGCTGAAAGGCGTCACCCGCGACCAGGTCGTCGCCGAAATGGTCGGCCGCGAGATTTCGGATATCTGGGGTTTTCGCGCACGAAAAACGGGCGATGTCCGCCTGAAGGTCGACGCTCTCAGCGGCCCCAAACTGGAGACGCCGGCCAGTTTCGAGGCGAGGGCAGGCGAGATCGTCGGCTTCTTCGGCCTGATCGGCGCCGGGCGCTCGGAACTGATGCGTCTGGTCTATGGCGCCGATCCGCGCTCGGGCGGCACCATCACCGTCGATGGCAAGCTGGTCCCTGCCACCGATCCGCGTGGTACGATCCGGGCCGGCATCGTGCTGTGTTCGGAGGACCGCAAGCATGACGGCATCATCCAGGGCCGCTCGGTCGAGGAGAACATCAACATCTCGTCGCGGCGCCATCACACGCGCTTCGGCGTGTTGAACCGCGCCAGCGAGATCGCCACCGCCGAAACCTTCATCAAGAAGCTCAAGGTGCGCACGCCGTCGCGCAAGCAGGACATCATCAATCTCTCCGGCGGCAACCAGCAGAAGGTCATTCTTGGCCGCTGGCTGTCCGAACAAGGGGTGCGGGTTCTCATTGTCGACGAGCCGACGCGCGGCATCGACGTCGGTGCCAAATCGGAAATCTATGAACTGCTCTACCAGCTTGCGCAGGACGGCATGGCGATCGTTGTCGTCTCGTCCGAACTGCCGGAGGTGATGGGCATCTGCGATCGCATTCTGGTGATGTGCGGCGGCCGCGTCAGCGCCGAGCTCACCCGCGACCAGTTCGCCGAAAGGGCGATCCTGGCCGCCGCTCTCCCCGATCAGAAAACCCCCGACGCGATCGCATCTTGAGGACTTTTGGCATGACCGACCAGTTGAAAAAAATCCTGCTCGGCGAACAGGGCCTCGTCGTCATCTTTGTCGTCGCCTTCGCGCTGGTGTCGGCTCTGGTGCCGAATTTCCTCACCGACCGCAATATGCTCGGCCTGCTGCAGTCGGTGGTCACCGTCGGTATCGTCGCCTGCACCATGATGTTCTGCCTTGCCGCACGCGACTTCGACCTGTCGGTCGGCTCCATCGTCGCCTTTGCCGGCATGGTCGCTGTGATGGCGTCGAATTACACCGGCTCGATCCTGCTTGGCCTCTTGGCGGCAATTGCCAGCGGCGCCTTCGTCGGCTTCATCAATGGCGTCGTCATCGCCAAATTCCGCATCAACGCGCTGATCACGACGCTGGCCACCATGCAGATCGTGCGCGGGTTTGCGCTGATTGCGTCCGACGGCCGCGCCGTCGGCATCAACAGCCCGGATTTCTACCAGCTCGCGCTGTCCAAACTGCTCGGCATTCCGACGCCGGTCTGGGTGCTCGCCATCCTGTTTTGCATCTTCGGCTTCGTCCTCAACCGCACCGTCTTCGGCAAGAACACATTGGCCATCGGCGGCAATCCGGAGGCTTCGCGCCTTGCCGGCGTCAATGTCGACCGGACGCGCATCTGGATTTTTGCGCTGCAAGGCGTCGTCTGCGGCATCGCCGGCATCCTGCTGGCGTCGCGCATCACCTCGGGCCAACCCAACGCGGCGGTCGGACTGGAACTCTCGGTCATCTCGGCCTGCGTGCTCGGCGGCGTCTCGCTTGCCGGCGGCCGCGCCACCATGTCGGGCGTCATCGTCGGCGTGCTGATCATGGGCATCGCCGAGAACGCCATGAACCTGCTCAACATCCCGGCCTTTTACCAGTACATCGTGCGCGGCGTTATTTTGCTCCTGGCCGTGCTGCTCGACAATCTGCGCTCGTCGGCTTTGGGCCGGCGTTGAGTCGGGGCAGGGCATGTCGGCTGGAATACTACTGGAAAGCAATCGGCTGTGCGTCGAGATCAGCCCCTCTGGCAGCGCAATCGTCAACGGCCATACGGCCGACGGGGTGCCATTCCTGCGTCCCTACCAAGGCGAGGCCGAGTTCGACGTTGTGCACTGCGCTTGCTTTCCGATGGTGCCGATCGGCAATCGCGTCGAGGGCAATGCGTTTTCCTGCGGCGGTCAAAACTTCACGCTGGCGCCCAACACGACTGATCCTTTCTATATTCACGGTGACGGCTGGCAGGCGAATTGGAAGGTCGAGGAGCATCGCGTCGACCGCCTCGATTTGGCCTTCGATCAGCCGCGCCGCGTCGACTCGCCCTATGTCTACCATGCGCGACAGTCGTTCCGGCTCGCCGGCGCGCGGCTGGAACTCCGGCTTGCCGTCGAAAATACCGGCGTCATTCCACTGCCATTCGGCCTCGGTTTCCATCCATTCTTTCCGCGCACGCCGCGGACGACCTTGTTTGCGCCGGCCGAAACCTGGTGGACAGAGCGCGACGGGCACCTTCCAGCGTCCAGGAGCGCCATTGCCGACGATGTCGATTTCTCAACGCCGCGCCATTTGCCCGACCGTTGGCTGAACAATGGCTTCGAAGGGTGGAGCGGCATCGCGCGCATCATCTGGCCGGAGCATTGTCTGGGGATCGACATCGAGGCGGACGCGGAGCTCGACCGCTACATGCTCTTTGCGCCGGACACGGACCGAAGCTTCTTCTGCCTGGAGCCGATGAGCCATACCCCAAATGCGTTGAAGCATTTCGATGCCGACCCAATGGGGATCAAGGTACTTTCCCCCGGCGAGGTTCTCAGAGCAAGATTCGCAATGACCGTCTTCGACTGGAGCGACAACCATGGCTGAGCGCCTTTCCGGCAAACGCATCTTCCTGACCGGCGCCGCGCAAGGCATCGGGCTGGCGATCGCCGAGGCCTGCCTTGCCGAAGGCGCAAGACTGTTCCTGGTCGACCGCGACGGCGCACTGCTGGACAAGACCGTCGCGGGCCTCGCCGTGCCGCGCGGCCATGTCGGGCATGCGGCAGCCGACATCAGCGACGGTGCCGCGATTGCCGCTGTCGTCAGCCAAGCGGCCGCCGAGATCGGCCCCATCAACGCGCTGATCAACAATGCCGGGGTCAATGTGTTCTCGACGCCGCTCGAGGCGACCGAGGAGGAATGGAACCGCAACTTCGACGTCAACGTCAAGGGCGCCTGGAATTGCAGCAAGGCGGTGTTGCCGGGCATGATCGCGAGCGGCGGCGGCGCCATCCTCAACATCGCCTCGACGCACAGCTTCACCATCATCCCACACACCTTTCCCTATCCGGTCGCCAAGCACGCGCTGCTCGGCCTGACCAAATCGCTGGCGCTCGAATATGCGGCGCAAGGGGTGCGCGTGAACGCGCTGGCGCCCGGCTATGTCGAAACCCAGAAGGCGATCGACTACTGGAACAGCTTTGCCGATCTGGCCACAGCACGCGCCAACACCATGGCGCTACATCCTGGCGGCCGCATCGCCACGGCGCGCGAGATTGCGCTGGCTGCGGTGTTCATGATTTCCGACGAGTGCCCGTTCATGAATGCGGCCACGCTCGTCGTAGATGGTGGGCTGAGCCAGCTCCAGCATCCAGCCTGAATTCCGGGAAAATCATGACCAAGAGACGATCGCAGCACTGGTTCGGCGGGCAGGGCAAGGACGCCTTCATTCACCGCAGCTGGATGAAGAACAACGGCCTGCCCGACGATGCCTTCGACGGCCGCCCGGTGATCGGCATCTGCAACACCTTCTCCGAATTCACGCCTTGCCACGTGCATTTCCGTGGCCTGATCGAGCACATCAAGGCGGGCGTGCTGGAAGCCGGCGGCCTGCCGCTGGAATTCCCGGTCTTCTCCTGCGGCGAATCCAATCTGCGCCCGACGGCGATGCTGTTCCGCAATCTCGCCTCGATGGATGTCGAGGAAGCGATCCGCGGCAATCCGATGGACGGTGTCGTGCTGATGGCAGGCTGCGACAAGACCACCCCGTCGCTGGTCATGGGCGCGGCCTCCTGCGACCTGCCGTCGATCGTCATTTCCGGCGGGCCGATGCTCAATGGCCGTTTCCAGGGCCGCGAGATAGGTTCCGGCACCGATGTCTGGAAATTCTCCGAGGATGTCCGCGCCGGCGTGATGAGCGAGCAGGATTTCGCTAATGCCGAGAGTGCCATGTCACGCTCGCCGGGTCATTGCATGACCATGGGCACGGCCTCGACCATGGCCTCGATGGTCGAAGCGCTCGGCCTGGCGCTGCCGGGCAACGCTGCCTATCCGGCGGTCGACGCGCGCCGCAGTCGCATCGCCCGCATGACGGGGCGGCGCATCGTCGAGATGGTCAATGAGAATCTCCGCCCGTCCGCCATCCTCAAGAAAGAAGCTTTCGCCAACGCCATCCGTGTCAATGGTGCCATCGGCGGCTCGACCAATGCGGTCGTGCATCTGCTGGCGATTGCCGGCCGCGTCGGCACCGAACTGACACTGGACGATTGGGATCGGTATGGCCGCGATGTACCGACCATCCTCGACCTGATGCCGTCAGGCCGCTTCCTGATGGAGGACTTCTGCTACGCAGGCGGCATTCCGGCGGTCATGAAGGAGATTGGCGATCTGCTCGATCTCGACGTGCTGACCGTCACCGGCAAGACCGTGCGCGACAACATCCGTGACGCTGAAAACTACAATCCCGAGGTGATCCGCCCGCGCGACAAGGCGCTTACTCCCAATGGCGGTATCGCGGTGCTGCGTGGCAATCTGGCGCCCGACGGCGCCATCATCAAGCCGTCAGCCGCGTCACCGGCCCTGATGAAGCATCGCGGCCGCGCCGTCGCCTTCGAGGACATCGACGACTACAAGGCGCGCGTCGACGATCCCGCGCTCGACGTCGACGAAGCGTCGATCATGGTGCTGAAGAATTGCGGGCCCAAGGGCTATCCGGGGATGGCCGAGGTCGGCAACATGGCGCTGCCCCGGAAGCTGCTGAAGCAGGGTGTCCGCGACATGATCCGCATCTCCGATGCCCGCATGTCCGGCACCGCCTTCGGCACCGTCGTGCTGCATGCCGCACCCGAAGCCGCCATCGGCGGCCCGCTGGCGCTGGTCAGGAGCGGCGACTTCATCGAGCTCGACGTCGAAGCAAGGAAGCTGCATCTCGACGTGTCGGCACAGGAGTTGGCGCGGCGTCGTGAATCCTGGCTACCGCCCGTCCCGGCGATGCGCGGCGGCTATCAGGGCCTCTACGTCGACCGTGTCCTGCAGGCGGACCGCGGCGCCGATCTCGACTTTCTCGTCGGATGCCGTGGCCACGCCATTCCACGCGAAAGCCATTGAGGCCGACCAGCATGCCCAATTTCCGGCCTGACGATTTCCACGGCATTCACGCCATTCTCTACGCGCTCTTTGACGCGAACGAACAACTGGACCGCGCGGCGATGCGTCGGCAAGTCGAGATCTGCCTGGCGACCGGCGTGCACGGTATGGCGGCGCTCGGCCTGGCGACGGAAGTCGCCAAGCTGACCGAGGCCGAGCGCCGGACGATCATGGACTGGACGGCGGAAGATACGGCTGGAAAAGTGCCGCTTGCCTTCACCATCTTCGGCGCTTCGGTGGCTGAGCAGGTGGCACAGCTTCGCCATGCTGAAAGCGTGGGAGCGGATTGGGTGATCCTGCAGCCGCCGCCGGTCGGATCCTATGGTGCGCCGGAATACACCAGGTTCTTCGGCCGCGTCGCCGAGGCAACCGACCTGCCGGTGGCGATCCAGAACGCGCCGGCGTTTTTCGGGCGCGGCCTGTCATCGGACGAGATCCGCGAACTCGTCACGCTTCATCCCAACATAAGGCTGATCAAGGGCGAAGGCCCTGTCACCGACATTGCCGGATTGATCGAACGCACCGAAGGCCGGATACCCGTTTTCAACGGACGCGGCGGCCTTGAACTGATCGACAATTTCCGCATCGGTTGCCGCGGCATGATCCTGGCGCCTGATGGCATCGACCTCGCCGTGCGCGCCTACAATGCGTTTCGGATCGGTGACGAAGCGACGGCCGAGGCCGAGTATGCAAGAATGCTGCCGGCAGCGGTCTTCGTCATGCAGGGCATCGAGAACCTGATCTGCTACGGCAAGCGGTTGTTCGGCGCCCGTGCCGGCATCCCGATACACGACCGGGCTCCGGCGATGCGGCCCAACGAGACCGGCGTGGCGATGGTGGCGCGCTTTGCGGCTGGCCTCGGTCGGTTACCTGGCTGAACGGCAACTGCCCTTCAATAGGTCGTCCGCCCACCCGACAGGTCGAACGTGGAGGCGGTCGTGAAACTGTTCTCCTTGGAGACGAGCCAGGCGACCATCGCCGCGGCTTCGTCGACCTCCAGCAGGCGGCCGCGCGGAATGCGCGAGCGCATATATTCGATGTGCTCCGGCGTCAGCTGTTCGAGGATGCGCGTCTGTGCCGTGGCCGGCGAGATGCAGTTCACGGCGATGTCGTACTGCGCCAGTTCCTTGCCGAGCGACTTGGTCAAGCCGATGACCGCCGCCTTCGAGGCTGAATAGGCGGAGGCGTTGGGGTTGCCCTCCTTGCCGGCGACCGAAGCGATGTTGACGATCCGTCCGTAATTGCGCTCCTTCATTCCGGGAACCACGGCGCGATTGACGTAGAACGTACCGTTTACGTTGACGTCGATGACCTTCTTCCACGTCTCGATGTCGTAGACGTCGAGCGGGGCGGCAGGGCCGGCAATTCCGGCGGAATTGACCAGAATGGAAATCTTGCCGGCCAGATCTTCGGTCCTGGCGCGCGCCGCGTCCACCGACGTCCAATCGGCGACGTCCACGATCTCTGTCGTGGCAGCGTTGCCGAGTTCCTTCTTGGCGGTTTCGAGGCGGGCCTCATCGAGATCCCACAAGCTGACCGTCGCGCCGGAAGCGACGAAACGCCTGGCCATCGCAAAGCCGAGGCCTTGGGCGCCACCGGTGACCACAGCGTGCTGGCCGTCAAGATCGATCCTGTTCATGTCGAGCGGTTCTTTCCGTTTGAGCTACTTCCGGGATAAAGGCCGGCCTGTGCAGGCCGGCGATCGCTACATGGTCGCGCCAAGGCTCCATGGCACGAACTCGTTGTCGCCATAGCCGAGCGCTTCCGACCTGGTGCGCCCGCCGGAAGCGACGCGCAGGATCTCGGCAAATATCTCCTCGCCCTTCTCGGCCAGCGAGACGCCGTCCAGTATGTCTCCGCAATTGATATCCATGTCCTCGCGCATCTGCTCGAAGATGAAGGTGTTGGAGGCAAGCTTGATCGAGGGCGTCGGCTTGCAGCCGAAGGCCGAACCGCGGCCGGTGGTGAAGCACAATATGTTGGCGCCGCCGGCGACCTGCCCGGTGGCCGAGACCGGGTCGTAGCCGGGCGTATCCATGAAGACGAGGCCGCGCTCGTTGATCGGCTCGGCATATTCCAGCACCGCCCGCAGATTGGTGGTGCCGCCCTTGGCGGAAGCGCCGAGCGATTTCTCCAGGATGGTCGTCAACCCACCCAGCTTGTTGCCGGGCGAAGGGTTGTTGTTCATCTCCATGTCGTGCCTGGCGGTATAATCCTCCCACCAGCGGATGCGTTCGATCAGCTTTTCGCCCACCGCGCGGCTCTCGGCGCGCAAGGCGAGGAGATGTTCGGCGCCATAGATCTCGGGCGTCTCCGAGAGCACCGCCGTACCGCCTTGCCCGACAAGCAGGTCCACCGCAGCACCTAGTGCCGGATTGGCGCTGATGCCGGAGTAACCGTCCGATCCGCCGCATTGCAGCGCAAGCACCAGTTCGGAGGCTGGTTGCGGCGTCCTTTCGGCGGCGTTCACCGTAGGCAGCATGTCGACGATCGCCTTCACGCCAGCCTCGACCGTCTTTCGCGTACCGCCGGTTTCCTGGATGGTCATCGTGCGGAAAATCGTGCTCTCCTTGATGTTGTACGACTGCATCCAGCGTGGGATCTGGAACGCTTCGCAGCCGAGTCCGACCATCAGCACGCCGCCGATATTGGGGTTCGTGGCAAAGCCCCATTGCGTCCTTTTCAACAGGTCGTAAGCGGGACCCTTGGTGTCGATGCCGCAGCCAGTGCCGTGGACGAGTGCGATGATACCGTCGACATTGGGATAGTCGCGCAGGATGCCAGACCGGTTGACCTCGTCGGTGATGAACCGGGCGACGCTGGCAGAGCAGTTCACCGAGGTCAGGACGGCAATGAAGTTGCGCGTGCCCACCTTGCCGCCCGGCCGGCGGTAACCCATGAAAGTAGCGCGCTCGGCCTCGGCAACGATCTCGGTTTGCCTGGTATTCGTGCCGAAGACGTAGTCGCGTTCGAAATTTCGCAGATACACATTGTGCTCGTGAACCCAGTCGCCGGCGACGATTGGTTCCCGCGCAAAACCGATGGTCTGGCCGTATTTCACGATCGGCTGGTCCGAGCCGATGTCGCGCAAGGCCATTTTGTGCCCGCGCGGTATGCGTGCCCTGGCAGCCACGTCACCGGCTTTTTCGCCGATCTTCAACGGATCGACCGCCAGAAGAATGTTGTCGGCCCCCGAAAGCTTGATGAACCGCGCCATGACCCAAACTCTGAAAAAGTTCTCCGCGACAGGAGGTCGAGAGACAAGAAATGATTTGGAATACTAGTATAATAGAATGTCAGAGGTCAAGGCCGGAGACTGGATGAGGTCGTCATGAAAGACGGACCGGTCGCCACGTCGTTGGGGCATATCCGGGAAGCGACTGCCCGATAACGTTCTGGTCAATCGAGATGGAAGACCTCTTCCATGGCCGCCCACCATTCGCCGTCGGCGCGCGTCGGCAGCGGCGTCTGCATGGGGCCGCACAGTTCCCACCATTTGCGCATGGCCGGCGACTCGCTCATCCGCGCTGCATCCTTGGCGAAGTCGCTGCCGTGATACTCCCAGCAGGCGAACAGAGGGTTCTCCGGTTCGCGCAGGAAGATCGAATAGTTGCGGATGTTGGCGCGGCTGATGACGTCGAGCACTTCGGGCCAGACGGCGGCGTGGACGCGCTTGTAGTCCGCGATCGCCTCGGCTTTCACGCCGATACAAAGTCCCATTCTTTGCATGCTGGTTGCTCGCGGGGCTTCAGCCGAGAAGGTCGGCGGCGACTTCGAGCGTGTTGCGGAACGACGTCTCGAGATGATGTTCCATGGCCCGTGCCGCACCCTCGGCGTCGTGGCGCTTCAGCGCGTCGAAAATGGCCTCGTGCTGCTCGATCGTCTGTTCGCCATAACCCGGTCTTGGGATAGCGAGATAGCGCCCGCGATCCATCTGTGCCTTCGAGATGTCGACGGCTCTCCAGATCATCGGCAGGCCGCAGATCTCGGCTATGGTGCGGTGGAAGACATCGTCGAGTTGTATCGCGGTGGCATATCTGCCGCGGGATATGGCAAGCCGGTGCGCCGCCATGTTGTCTTCCAGCAATTCGCTGGCTGCCGCCGTGAACTTGGCGGCCGCGCGTCGGGCGCTTTCCATCTCCAGTGCCCGCCGGATGACATAGGCTTCTTCCAGGTCGGCCCGGCTGATCGGAGCAACATAGGTGCCGGTCTGCGCCAGGATCTTGACCAGGCCCTCGTCGCTGATGCGCTTGACCGCTTCGCGAACGGGGGTGCGAGACACCCCCAGGGCCTCCGCGATGGCGACCTCGTTGATGACCTCTCCCGGCTTCAGCTGCCCGACGACGATCAGGTTGCGGATCTTGTGGTAGATCTGATCGCGGAGCGGAAGAGCCCGATTGAGCGTCGAAGGATCCAGGTCCATTGCAAATCCGTGTCTTCGTTCACCAGAAATGGCCAGATAGTACTAGAATGTCAATTGGAACGCATCCAATACAAGCGTGGGGGTCGGTGACGCACGACGTCATGACGACCCGCCGGAATCCAGCTTGCCAGAACTGTTATATTAGTGCAATAGTGAGGATGAACGATGGAAAATTCAGTCCGGGACTGAGGCCTGGATCTTCAACAGCGCAGGCCATTCAAGCTTGTTCGAAGAAGCCCGAACTGCGTTTGCAGCGCTATTATACTAACATATCGAAGGCCGATGTAGCGCACCGGCCGGCCGCCAGGAGGAACCTAGCCAGATATGACCGTCGCCGCCGATTGCGCCTTGGATATGCGAGGCATCAGCAAGAACTTTCCAGGCGTGAAGGCTCTGTCCAACGTCAATTTTGCCGTGAAATTCGGCACCGTTCATGCGGTCGTGGGTGAGAACGGCGCCGGCAAATCGACGCTCATGAAGATCCTCAACGGATCCTACGCGCCCACCAGCGGCACGATCAAAGTCGGTGACGCCGAGGTGCGCATGCGCCGGCCCGCCGACGCCCAGGCGCTCGGCATCCGCATGGTGCACCAGGAAATCAATCTGGTCCCCGACCTGACCGTCGCCGAGAACGTCTATCTCGGCCGCATGCCCGGCAAATGGACCTTTCTGCGCAAGCGCGAGATGGTCAGGGCGGCGGCTGCCGTCCTCGACGAGCTCGGAGCGGCCATTAATCCGCGTGAACGGCTCGGCAACCTTTCTATCAGCCAGCAGCAGCTCGTCGAGATCGCCAAGGCCTATGCGGCGCAGCCGAGGATCATCGTGCTGGACGAGCCGACATCCAGCCTCAGCGAGCATGAGACGGCGGCGCTGTTCCGGATCCTGCGCAAGATGCGCGATGACGGCATCGCCATCGTCTACATCAGCCATCGGCTGAAGGAGGTGCTCGAAATCGCCGATGAGGTGACGGTGCTGCGCGATGGCTCAATGATCCAGACGCGTCCGATCAAGGGCATAAAGGCTGCCGATATGATCAGGCTGATGGTCGGTCGCGAAGTTAGCAATGTCTTCCCGAAAAGTCCGGCCGCGATCGGCAAGTCCGTGTTGCGCGTGGAGCATATCAGCGACGGACAGCGCTTCCGCGATGTCAGCTTCGAAGTGCGCGCCGGCGAGATACTGGGCTTGACCGGCTTGGTGGGCGCTGGCCGCACCGAGGTTGCCCGCGCAATCTTCGGCCTGTCGCGGCTTGTCGAGGGCACGGTCAGCGTCAACGGACGCGAGGTCTCGATCAACTCGCCATCCCAGGCGGTCAGGGCAGGCATTGCCTATGTTCCGGAAGATCGCAAGGGCGATGGCGTCGTGCCTGGAATGTCGGTCCGGGAAAACATCAGCCTGCCCATCCTGCGCCGCCTGACCCGTTTCGGGCGCATCAGCCGCAGCGCCGATCGCGCGCTTGCCCGGGATTCGGTCAAGCAGTTTTCGATTTCACCGCCCGACGGCGAACGGCGCATCAGCCTTCTGTCGGGCGGCAACCAGCAGAAGGCGGTCATCGCCAAATGGCTTGCCGCCAAACCTTCGGCCTTGATCCTCGACGAGCCGACGCGGGGCGTCGACGTCGGCGCCAAGGCCGAGATCCACCACATCATCGGCCAACTCGTCGCCGGCGGCATGGCGGTCGTGATGATCTCGTCGGAACTGCCCGAAATCCTCGGAGTCTGCGACCGCGTGGTGGTGATGCGCGATGGCTATGCCTCCGAGCCTCTCTTGCGCAGCGAATTGAGCGAGGAGCGCATCATGGCGCTGGCCACCGGGGAGGAGATGGCTTGAGCGAAGCGGCCATGGAGATCGGTGGCGTGAACCGCAACGACCGCTTTACGCGTGGCAGCAGGCTTGTCGATGTCCTGTCGAAGGCGGGGCTCGCCTTCGCCATCGTCGCCGTGATGCTCTACGGCTCCCTCGTCAGCCCCGCCTTCTTCACGTCAGGCAATTTGCTCAACGTCCTGACCTCGATGTCTATCGTCGGCATCGTCGTCGTCGGCATGACCTTCGTGCTCGTGGTCGGCGGCCTGGCCGACCTGTCGGTGCCGGCCACCATCGCCTGCGGCGCCATCCTGTCGCTCGGGCTGCAGCCGATGATCGGGCCGCTGCCGGCGTTCCTGCTGGCGGTGGGTCTCGCGGGCCTCATAGGCCTGCTCAACGGGGGCCTGGTCGGATATGTCGGCATCAATCCCATCATTGCCACGCTCGGCGTTGGCACGATCGGACTGGGCATCGTCCAAGCGGCTGTCGGCGGGGTCATCGTCTATGGCAGCAATCCCGCCTCAGCCGAATTCGCCAAGGGCCGGCTGTTCGGCATTCCGGTCGTGGTGTTGATCTTCCTGGTCATCGCCCTTGTCGGCCATTTCGTCCTGTCCCGCTCCTTCTGGGGTAGATGGACGCTCGCCACCGGCGGCAATTACAGCGCCGCCGAGGCTAGTGCGGTTCCGGTGCGGGCCGTGAAGGCTGGCGCCTTCGTGATCACCGCACTGGCTTCCGGCATCAGCGGCGGCCTGCTCGGACTGACGCTGCAGAGCGCGCGGCCGCTCATCGGCGGCGGCTACGAATTCAGCGCCATCACGGCGGTGGTGGTCGGCGGCGTGTCGATCGTCGGCGGCTTCGGATCGGTGCCGCGGGCCATTGCCGGCCTCATCTTCGTGCAACTGCTGACCAACGTCATGGTGCTCGACGGTGTGCGCACGCCAATCCAGGGTTTCCTGCTCGGCATCCTGATCGTCGGTGCCGTCGGCATGGATGCGGCATTGCGCAAGCGGGGCGTGGCGTGATGCGTTTTCTTTCGCTTGTCTCGCAGCATCGCGTCGTCATCATTCTCGGCCTGACGCTCGTCATTTCCGCGCTGTTGGTCCCCGGCTACCTCTCGGCATCGACGCTCGGCCTCGGTCTCGACCGGGCGGCGACGATCGGCCTGATCGCGGTCGGCCTGACGGTGCTTTTGATATCGGGCCAGATCGACCTCTCCGGTGGCGCCGTGTTTGCCCTGGCCGGCATCGTATCGGTCATCCTGCAGCGAGAGATCGGCATCCTGCCTGCCGCGATCGTCGGCATCCTGGTCGGTACCCTGGCAGGCGCCATCAACGGCATGCTGGTCGTCGGCCTGAAGGTGAATTCGCTCGTGCTGACGCTCGCGACGATGCTGATCTTCCGCTCACTCGCGCACTGGATCACCAACAGCCAGCCTGTGACCGGAACCGACATCATGCTCTCCCTGGCGCTGGCCAAGATCTATCTCGATGTCTTCACCCTCCGCAGCGTGCTGTTCATCGCCCTGATCGTGCTGCTGCATTTCTGGCTGACGCGCACCATACCTGGGCGCAACGTCTTTGCGGTGGGGTCCAATCCGGCGGCTGCCAAGGAAAGCGGTATCGCCTCGGACCGTATCGTCTTTCTCGGCTTTGTCTTTGCCGGCACGCTTGCCGGCCTGGCGGGGGTTCTCCAGAGCCTCGTCACCAACACCGGCTCGCCTGTCTTCGGCTCGGAACTGACGGTCGCCGTCATTGCCGCGGTCGTTGTCGGCGGGACTCGTCTCGAAGGCGGCAAGGGATCCGCGCTCGGCACGCTCGGCGGCGTGCTGACGATCGGCTCGCTGACCATCGCGATGGAGTTCCAGTCCGTTCCCGCATACGTCCAGCAGGTCGTGTCCGGGCTTATCCTGATCCTGCTCGTCGTGCTCGATCGGGCCGTTACCACCAAGGGGAGGGCTTCGGGCACGCGTCCGGCGCTCGTTCGCGACAATCCAATCACTCAAGGAGGAACCACATGATTGGGAGGAAACACATGATTGGCAAGAAAAGCATGCTTCACGTCGCCGCCATGGCGGCTGTGCTGGCATCGACGGGCTGGGCCAGCGCCAAGACGGTCTGCTACGTGACGGCAGCGGATTCGCATGCCTACGCGACGCCGGCCAACAAGGCGCTTCAGGCGCGCGCTGCGGAACTCGGCATCGAGATCCTGAGCCTCAGCCAGGATTTTGATGTCCAGAAAGGCACCGAGCAGCTCAACACCTGCGTTGCGCGCAAGGTCGACGGCATCATCCTGTGGCCGCTCGACCCGCAGGCATACATACCGGGGCTGGCGCGCGCGCAGCAGGCGAACATTCCGGCGATCCTCATCAATTCGCCGATGAGCGACGATGCCAAGCCGTTCATCAAGTCGTTCACCGGGCCTGATGTCTATGAGGAAGGCAAGCTGGCGGCGGACTCGCTGAGCAAGGCGCTGGGCGGCAAGGGCTCCGTCGTCATCATCGCCGGCCAGGCCGGCAACGGCACCACGATCGGCCGCGTCAGCGGATTTACCGACCGTCTCAAGGAAACCAATGCCGAGATCAACGTGCTCGACACGGTCAACGCCGACTTCGACCAGCAAAAGGCGCTGGTGGTGAGCCGCGATCTGATCACACGCTTCGGCGACCAGATCAGCGGTGTCTACGCCAATGACGACACGATGGCCCGCGGCTTCATCGACGCATGGAAAGAGGCGAACCCCTCCAAGGCCGCACCGCCGATCGTCGGCATCAATGGCCAGAAGGATGCGTTCGAATCGATCCGCACCAATGAGATGTACTCGACCATCGTCCAGTCGCCCGTCGAGGATGGCCGCCTGGCGATCAACACGATGGCCGAGATCATCGAGGGCAAGGAGGTCAAGGACCGGCTGCCGATCCCGCTGACAGTCGTCACCAAGGACAACGTCAACGCGGTCGAACCAGCGTTCTGATGCAGGAAGGCCGGCCCGCTGCACTCGGGTCGGCCTCGCCGCCGATTTCTTGGGGAGAGAAATTCTAATAGCGGCAACGGAATTGGAATAAACTAACTCTACAGAGTTTGTGGAATAAGCAATCTGCACTGGCGATCTGGTTTCCACCCGGACAGGACCACGCCATGCCTACCTTTTTGCGCTCGCCGTCAACCAAAGCAGGCATCTCCGGCCGCCTCCGTCAGGCGACGGGAGACAGGCCATGAGCAAGCACATTCCAGACCGTATCAAGGTGCTCTGGTTTCTGCCGACGCATGGCGACAGCCGCTATCTCGGCACGGCCGAGGGCGGCAGATCGGTCGATCTGCCCTATCTGACGCAAGTGGCGAAGGCGGCCGACACGCTCGGCTACTATGGCGTGCTGTTGCCGACCGGCCGCTCGTGCGAGGATTCCTGGGTGATCGCATCGGCTCTTGTGCCGATGACCGAACGCTTGCGTTTCCTTGTCGCCGTGCGGCCCGGTTTGCAGTCGCCGACGCTGGCCGCGCGCATGACTGCGACGCTGGACCGCATCTCCAATGGCCGCCTGCTGATCAACGTCGTCACCGGCGGCGATCCGCTGGAGAACAAGGGCGACGGCATTTTCCTGTCGCATGCCGAACGCTATGAGGTGACGCAGGAGTTCCTGCGCATATACAAGCGGGTGCTGAGCGGCGAGACGGTCGAGCATGACGGCAAGCATTTCCACATCGAGGACGGAAGGCTGCTGTTTCCGCCGGTGCAGACGCCTTACCCGCCGCTGTATTTCGGCGGTTCGTCCGACGCTGGGTCGGTGGTGGCGGCGCAGGAGATCGACAAATATTTGACCTGGGGCGAGCCGCCTGCCGATGTCGGGCGCAAGCTGGACAGCGTGCGTGAACTGGCGCAGAAGGCCGGCCGCAAGCTCTCCTTCGGCATTAGGCTGCATGTCATCGCCCGCGAAACCACCGAGGAGGCCTGGGCCGCTGCCGACAGGCTGATCAGCCGCCTCGACGACGCGACGATCGCCTCGGCCCAAAAAGTCTTTGCGCGCATGGATTCGATCGGGCAGGCGCGGATGAGCGCATTGCATGGCGGCGATCGTGCCAAGCTCGAGATCGCGCCCAATTTGTGGGCCGGCGTCGGCTTGGTGCGCGGCGGTGCCGGTACTGCCCTTGTCGGCGACCCCGACACGATCGCCGAGCGTATCGACGAGTACCGGCGCCTCGGCATCGATACCTTCATCCTGTCCGGCTATCCGCATCTGGAAGAAGCCTATCGCTTCGGCGAACTGGTGCTGCCGAAACTGCCGACCGACCATCCGGTAAAAGCCGCCGGCTCGTCCGTCAACACCGGTCCGTTCGGCGAGACCATCGCCGGCGACCACCGGCCGAAATCGCTCGCCAGCGCCTCGTGAACGCGCTCCCTCCGGCCCGCCGGTTGCGCGTCGCCATCCTTGGCGGCGGCTTTTCCGGCGCGGCGGTGGCCTGGCATCTGGCGCGGGCACCTCAATCGGAGTGCCTGTCGATTTCCGTCATCGAGCCGCGACCAGCGCTCGGCGGCGGCCTGGCCTATTCCAGCGAGGAACCGTCGCACCGGGTCAATGTCCCCGCAGTCAGGATGAGCATGGCTCCCGATGATCCGCAGCATTTTGCACGCTGGTTGGCTGGCAGCGGAGAACTCGAACACGACCCGGAGGCCATCTGGAAGAACGGCGACGCTTTTCCGCGCCGTCGCGTGTTCGGCCGCTACGTCGCCGAGCATCTGGCGCCGTATCTCGGTTCCGGCCTTGTCCATCATGTCGAAGGTTCCGCCACACGCGTGACACGCGATGCCAGTGGCGCGGGCTGGACCGTGCACACCTCTGCCGGACCGGTCGTCGCCGATATCCTCGTCCTGGCAGCGACGCATCCGCGGCCCGGAATTCCCAACGCGCTGGCCTCGCTGACGGAAGCGCCAGGTTTCGTCGCCGATCCGTACGCTTCCGCCGCGCTTTCAGGGATCGGGCCGGAGGCGTCGGTGCTGATCGTCGGCTCCGGGTTGACCTCGGCCGACATGGTCGCCGAACTTGACCGCCGTGGCCATCGCGGCCGTATCCTCGCGCTGTCGCGCCGCGGCCTGCGCTCGCGCGGCCACCCGGATATCAGGGGCGAGCCTTTTGGCGACTTTGCATCCGCGCCGGCCACGACGGCGCTCGGCCTGCTCAAGACCATTCGCGCGACGCTGGCGGCCGCGCGCGCCGCCAATGTCAACTGGCAGTCGGTCTTCGATCAGCTGCGCCTCCAGGGGCCGGTGCTGTGGGCCGCACTTGCGCCGCCGGAGCGGGCAAGGCTGGTGCGCCAGCTGCGCGTGTTCTGGGACGTGCATCGCTTCAGGATCGCGCCGCAGGTCGCCGCCGTGCTCGACCGGCGTCATGCCGCCGGTACAGTCGACACCATTGCCGCCAGGCTTGTCGCGTCGAACGACGAGGACGGCAGCCTGGCTGTCAGCTTTCAACGGCGCGGGCAGACCCGGATCGAGACGATGCGCTTCGCTGCCGTCATCAACACCACCGGTCCGGCCCATGGGCAGGCGCTGCAGCTGAACCCGGCGCTAAGCTCGCTGGCGGAAGCCGGCTTGATCAGGACGGACCAATATGGGCTTGGCATCGAGACAGGTCTCGACAGCCGCGCGATCGGCCGGGACGGCGCGGCGGTCGCGACACTCCTGGTCGCCGGCCCGCTGGCACGAGGGACTTTCGGCGAGCTCATGGGTCTGCCGGAAGTCGCCCGCCATGCCCAGGCGGTCGCGGTTGAAATTGCCAAGCTGCTGGTAACGCTGCCGTCAGCGCAGGCCATCGGCCCCAATGCCGCGCACCGTCCACACGTGGGCTGACACCTGCGGGCCGGGTTCGGCAGCGAAAATTGGTATTTCCGTCCCAAGAGCGCCCCAAAAACGGAAAATCCTTCTTTGTATATATATTCTATAAACATAATAAATATCGGAGCCGGCGCGACCGGAGCGATCAACGACACGGCCTGAATGGGAGACAGTTCATGGCACATGCAGAAGCCGATCCGATCAAATTCGCCTACTGGGTGCCGAATGTTTCGGGCGGCCTGGTGATTTCCAACATCGAGCAGCGCACCAACCATTCTGCCGAGTACAATCGCAAGCTGGCGCAGATCGCCGAGAAGGCCGGCTTCGACTACGCGCTCAGCCAGATACGTTTCACGGCCGGCTACGGCGCCGACGAACAGCATGAATCGGTGGCGTTCAGCCATGATCTGCTGGCGGCGACCACGACGCTCAAGGTCATCGCGGCGATCCTGCCAGGACCATGGAACCCGGCGCTGGCGGCCAAGCAGATCGCCACCATCAGCTACCTGACCAACGGCCGCGTCGCGATCAACCTTGTCTCCGGCTGGTTCCGCGGCGAGTTCCATGCCATCGGCGAGCATTGGCTCGACCATGACGAGCGCTACCGCCGCTCGGAGGAATTCATCCGTGCGCTGCGCGGAATATGGACTGAAGACAGCTTCACCTTCCGTGGCGATTTCTACCGCTTCAATGAGTATTCGCTGAAGCCGAAACCGCCGCAAGTACCCGAAATCTTCCAAGGCGGCTCGTCGCGCGCCGCGCGCGACATGGCATCGCGCGTCTCGGACTGGTACTTCACCAACGGCAACACGCCGGCCGAGATCGCCAAGCAGGTCGATGATATCAGGGTCAAGGCGAAGGCCAATAACCATTCCGTCAAAGTTGGCGTCAACGCCTTCGCGGTCGTTCGCGAGACCGAGGACGAGGCCAGGGCGGTGCTCGCCGAAATCATCGCCGAGGCCAATCCCGACGCGGTCAATGCTTTTGGCCATGAGGTCAAGAATGCCGGCAAGGCCTCGCCGGAAGGTGAGGGCAATTGGGCGAAATCATCCTTCGACGATCTGGTCCAGTACAATGACGGCTTCCGCTCGAACCTGATCGGCACCCCCAGGCAGGTCGCTCAACGCGTCGTCGACCTGAAGCGCGCGGGTGCGGATCTCATCCTGCTCGGTTTCCTGCACTTCCAGGAAGAGGTCGAGTATTTCGGCAAGCATGTCATCCCGCTCGTTCGCGAACTGGAAGACGCCGAGGCGGCGGCGTCGCTGGCGGCGGAATAGTCACCCCATAGGCACGCCGGACACGCGCCGGCCTGCACACATGAAGCTTGCCCGGCGCGCTGATCCGTCGGGCGGCAACAGGATTTTGCGCGCCTAATCGAGGACGATTGGAATGCCGTTGCCCAGTTATACGCTCGGAGTGATGGAGGCTTCCGCCTATGCACCGGAGGTCTTTGCGCGCGGCCTGCCGTCAGGTCCACGGCCGGAGCAGTCGTTCGAAGATGTCGCCAAGTCGGCAGGGGCCGTTGCCGGCGATGCCTCAGCGTTGCTTTCGCTTCAGGGCATCAGCCTGTCCTTTGGCGGCGTCGTGGCACTGGCCGATATCGACCTATCGGTCCGCCAAGGCGAGATCCGTGCCATCATCGGCCCGAACGGCGCCGGCAAGAGTTCGCTGATCAACGTCATCAGCGGCGTCTACCGGCCGGATCGCGGCCATGTCCAGCTCGACGGTACCTCCTATGCCCAGGTCCCGACGCAGCGGCTGGCCCATCTCGGCGTCGCCAGAACCTTCCAGAATCTCGCACTGTTCAAGGGCCTAAGCGTCCTCGACAATGTCGCCTCTGGCCTTGCCTACAAGGTTCGCTCCAACTTTGCCGGCCAGGTGCTCGGCATCGGCCGCTCGCGTGGCGAGCAGCGCGATTCACGCAGCCGTGCCGAACAGATCCTTGAATTCCTCCATCTCACCGCCATTCGCGACCGTCTTGTCGGCACCTTGCCTTACGGGCTGCAGAAGCGTGTCGAACTGGCCCGCGCGCTGGTGGCCGAGCCGCGCCTGCTTTTGCTGGACGAGCCGATGGCCGGCATGACAGCGAGCGAAAAGAGCGAGATGGCGTCTTTCGTCCGTGCCGCGCGCGATCGTTTCGCCACCACCGTGGTGTTGATCGAGCACGATGTCGGCGTCGTCATGGGTCTGTCCGATCGCATCGCCGTTCTCGACTACGGCCGCAAGATCGCCGACGCCACGCCCGATGAAGTCAGGAACGACCAACGCGTCATCGATGCCTATCTCGGCGTCGCCTCGGACAATGAGGACGGGGCAGGCATATGATCGCCGATTTCGACTACCAATTCCTCATCGAAGTGCTCGTCGGCGGCCTGCTCTCAGGCGTCATGTATTCGCTTGTCGCGATCGGCTTCGTGCTCATCTACAAGACCTCGGGCGTGCTCAATTTCGCGCAAGGCGCGATGCTGCTGTTTGCGGCACTCACCTTCGTCAGCCTCGTCGAGCGCGGTATTCCGTTCGCGCTGGCGCTGGCGGTCACCTTCGCCTTCATGGTGGCGATGGGTGTCGCCATCGAGCGCACGGTGCTGCGGCCACTGACCAACAAGCCGCCGATCACACTGTTCATGGCGACGCTCGGCCTGTCCTACATCATCGAGGGCGCCGCCCAGCTGATCTGGGGCACGCAGGTCCATGGCCTCGATCTCGGCATCGAGGACGTGCCGCTGGAAATCGGCGGCGTGCTGATCAGCCAGTTCGACATTTTTGCCGCGGTGGTTGCCGCCGGCATGGTCCTCCTGCTGTCGCTGTTCTTCCGCTACACCCGCATCGGCCTCTCCTTCCGCGCCGTTGCCGACGACCAGTTCGCGGCCCTCGCGGTCGGTCTCAGGCTGCCGCTGATCTGGGCCACCGTGTGGGCTGCCGCCGGCCTTGTCGCCCTGGTGGCGGGACTGCTCTGGGGCGCACGCCTCGGCGTGCAGTTCTCGCTGTCGCTGGTGGTGCTCAAGGCGCTGCCGGTGCTGGTGCTCGGCGGCTTCGATTCCATCCTCGGCGCCATCGTCGGCGGGCTGCTGATCGGCGCCAGTGAGAAGCTCGCCGAGGTCTATATCGGCGATTATTTCGGCGGCGGCATCGAGAGCTGGTTTGCCTATGTCGTCGCGCTCGTCTTCCTGCTGATCCGCCCTTCCGGCCTGTTCGGCCAGAAGCTCGTTGAGAGGATCTGAACGATGACCGCGATAACAAGCGATTTCGTCGCCGCGCCGGTGCTGCCGAAATGGGTCGTACCGGTCCTGCTGCTCGCCTTCGCCTATGGTGTCGTGCCGCTGATCGGCTCAAGTTATGTGTTCGAGGCCATCCTGCTGCCGTTCCTGGCGCTCAGCCTCGCAGGCGTGGGCTTGAACATTCTCACCGGCTATGCCGGCCAGGTCTCGCTGGGCAGTGCCGCCTTCATGGCGGCGGGCGCCTTCGCCGCCTATAATTTCAACCTGCGCGTCGAGGGCCTGCCGCTGATCGGCAGCATCTTCCTGGCCGGCATCGTCGCCGCCGCGATCGGCATCGTTTTCGGCCTGCCCAGCCTGCGTCTGAAGGGTTTTTATCTCGCGGTCTCGACGCTCGCCGCGCAGTTCTTCGTGCAATGGGCGCTGACCAAGTTCAGCTGGTTCTCCAACAACTCGGCGTCAGGCGTCATCGACGCGCCGAGACTGTCGATTTCAGGTTTAGCGCTCGACGGCGCCGTCGGCCGCTATTTGTTCGCGCTGACAATCGTCACTGTGCTGACCTTCCTTGCCTACAGGCTGGTCTCGTCGCAGACCGGTCGCAACTTCATCGCCATCCGCGACAATGAAACCGCCGCCCGCATCATCGGCATTCCGGTGCTGAGGACCAAGCTGCTGGCCTTCGCCATCTCGTCCTTCATCATCGGCGTCGCAGGCGTCATCTGGGCCTTCGCCTATCTGAGGACCGTCGAGCCGGACGGCTTCGATCTCGATCGGTCGTTCCAGATCCTGTTCATCATCATCATCGGCGGGCTGGCTTCGATCCGCGGCGCGTTTTTCGGCGCCGCCCTCATCCTGGTTTTCCCGCTCGCTCTGTCGCGCCTCGGCGGCTTCCTGCTCGGCGATCTCTTCGATTCGGGCGTGCTCGACATGAGCCAGCGCATCGTTCTGGGCGCGCTCATCATCCTGTTTCTGATCCTTGAACCCGACGGGCTGGTGGCGCTGTGGGACAGGGTCCGAAGACGGCTCCTGTTCGCCTGGCAGTCGACTTGAGCTGATGCATCCGAAAATGAACAAGGGGCCGAACAAGACGGCCCATACCGGGAGTACCTCGACCATGACTTTCCTCAGCACAATCAAGGCGGCGGCATTGTCCGCGGCGATGATCGTGTCGGTGGCCTTGCCCGCCGCGCACGCCGACGAACAATATTTTCCGCTGCAGAGCTATCGCGTCGGGCCTTACGCGGCCGGCGGCACCGGCTTCTTCGGCGGCTTCATCGACTATCTCAACCTCATCAACATCCGTGACGGCGGCGTCAACGGCGTCAAGCTGACCTGGGACGAATGCGAGACCCAGTACGAGGTCGAGCGCGGCGTCGAATGCTACGAGCGGCAGAAGAGCCATGCCGGCGCCGCCGCCTGGAACCCGCTCTCGGTCGGCATCGCCTATGCCATGATTGACCGCATCACCGCCGACAAGGTGCCGCTGATCACCGTCAACCACGGCCGCACCGATTCCACCGACGGGCGTGTCTTCCCCTACGTCTTCCCGCTGCTGCTCAATCCCTACAGCGAGACATCAGGCATCGTGAACTACATCGCCTCCAAGGAAGGCGGCATCGACAAGCTGAAGGGCAAGAAGATCGTCGTGCTCTATCACGGCTCGCCCTACGGCAAGGAGACCATCCCGATCTATGAGCTGCTGGCGCAGAAATACGGCTTCACCGTGCAGCAGATCGAGGTGCCGCATCCCGGCAACGAGCAGCAGTCGCAGTGGCTGACCATCCGCCGCGCCAAGCCGGATTTCGTCGTCCTGCGCGGCTGGGGTGTGATGAACCCGGTGGCGCTGAAGACGGCGGTCAAGGTCGGCTATCCCGTCGATCACATCGTCGGCAATGTCTGGTCGAATTCTGAAGAGGATGTCATCCCTGCCGGCGACGCCGCCAAGGGTTACACCGCCATCACCACGCAGGCTTCCGGCAACTCCTACCCGGTGGTTCAGGAGATCGTGAAGACGGTCTACGGCGCCGGCAAGGGTAACCTTGAAGACAAGGCGCGCATCGGCTCGGTCTACCACAATCTCGGCATCGTCAACGGCATCCTCAATGTCGAGGCGATCCGGATCGCGCAGGAGAAGTTCGGCCACCGCACGCTGACCGGCGACGAGGTCCGCTGGGGCTTCGAGCATCTCAAGCTTGATCCGGCCAAGGTCGAGGCGCTTGGCGCCAAGGACCTGTTCCACTCGATCAATGTCAGCTGGGACAACCATGAAGGCGAAGGCTACGTGACCTTCCAGCAGTGGGACGGCAAGAAGTGGAACGTCGTCTCCGACTGGATCGCGCCGGACTGGGCGCTGCTGCGGCCAATCATCGAGAAGTCCGCCGAGGCCTACGCCGCCGAGAAGGGCATCAAGCTGCGCACCGCCGACGATGCCAATGCTGTGACCACCAACTGATCAGTCAGTGCCGGGCGTCGCGGACCAAGTTTCCGTGGCGCCCGACCTGTTCGGTTTTCGAACCGCGAAAGAACAGCCTATGCCGAACGATGACGTCATTCTTGCTGTGGACACGGTCCATGCCACCTACAACCACGCCATCACGGCGCTGCATGGCGTCAGTTTCGAGCTCAGGCGCGGCCAGATACTGGCATTGCTCGGTGCCAATGGCGCTGGCAAGACCACGACGCTGAAGGCCGTCTCCAACCTGCTGCCGGCCGAACGCGGCCAGGTCAATGCCGGCACCATCCGCTATGACGGCTCGGATGTCTCGCGCCGCAAACCGGGTGATCTGGTGCGCGCCGGGCTGGTTCAGGTGCTGGAAGGCCGCCACTGCTTCAAAAGCCTCACCGTCGAGGAGAATCTGATCGCCGGCGGCATCGGCCGCAGCGGCAGCCGCGCCGAGATCAACGGGGATCTCGAACGGATCTACGGCTATTTCCCGAGGCTTCGGGAAAAACGCCGGACATTGTCCGGCCTGACCTCCGGCGGCGAACAGCAGATGACCGCCATCGGCAGGGCGCTGATGTCGCGGCCGCGGCTGCTCGTCCTGGACGAACCGTCGATGGGGCTCGCGCCAATCATCGTCCAGGACATCTTCCAGAGCTTGAAAAATCTCAACCGCGAGACTGGCCTATCCATCCTGGTCGCCGAGCAGAACTCCGCAGTGGCGCTGCGATATGCCGACCTTGCCACGGTGCTGGAGAACGGCGTTTCCGTTCTCGCCGGCGCGGCCCCCGAGCTTCGCCAGCGCGAGGACATCAGGGCCTTCTATCTCGGTCAATCGAACCCCGGGCAACAGGCGTCACCCGCCACCAAGCCCGCCCATCTCCACGCCGTTGCCTGAATCGAAATCCCAAGGAGCAGTGAAATGACCGTTTCGACCGTCAAGACCGACAAGGCTTCCGCCGCCGTGCCGCCAGTCGCAAGGCCGACCGCCCCGGCGCACATCATCAAGGACGACGCCGAGGCGATTGCGGTTGCCCATGCGCTCGCCGCCGAATTCGTCAAGGACTCCTCCCGGCGCGACCGTGAACGGATCTGGCCGGTCGCCGAACTCGATGCCTTTTCGCAAAGCGGCCTGTGGTCGATCAATGTACCCAAGGCATTCGGTGGGCCGGAGGTGTCCTATGCGACGCTGGCGAAGGTGATCGAGATCATCTCGGCGGCGGATTCCTCGATTGGCCAGGTTGCGCAGAATCATCTCGGTGTTGTAGCCGCCGTCCGCACCGTGTCCGACGCCGATCAGCAGAAGCTGCTGTTCGCCGAAGCGCTGAAGGGCACCCGGTTCGGCAACGCCTTTTCCGAGTTCGGTTCCAAGCGCGCCGCCGATTTCGAGACCCGCTTCACCGATGCCGGCGATCATGTGGTTGTCAGCGGCCGGAAATTCTATTCGTCCGGCGCGCTGCTCGCCCATCTGGTGCCGATCGTGGCGCTCGATGACGAGGGCCGCGCCTGGTATGCGATCGCCGACCGCGGCGCACCCGGCCTGACCGTCATCGACGACTGGTCGAGCTTCGGCCAGCGCACGACCCTGTCCGGCACCGTCATCATCGACAACGTCAAGGTGCCGAAGACGCATCTGGTACCCGGCTACAAGGGCTACGACAAACCGACCGCCGACGGCGCCATCTTCCAGATCATCCAGGTGGCCGTGGACACCGGCATCGCCCAGGCGGCGATCAACGAGACGGTCGATTTCGTCAGGACCAAAAGCCGCGCCTGGATCGACAGCGGCGTCGACAACGCCTGGGACGATCCCTACACCATTCAGGCCATCGGCGACCTGACGCTGCGCCTGCACGCGGCGCAGGCGCTGCTCGAAAAGGCCGGTCATGCAATCGACCGGGCAGTGGCCGAGCCGACAGCCGAGACGGTGGCGCACGCCCAGATCGTCACTGCTGAAGCCAAGATCTTGTCGACAGAGATCGCCATCGCCGCCACCAACAAGCTGTTCGAACTGGCAGGGACCCGCTCAACCCTGGCCGAGCACAATCTCGACCGGCATTGGCGCAACGCCCGCACGCACACGCTGCACGATCCGGTGCGCTGGAAATACTCGATCCTCGGCAAATATTTCCTCAACGGCGAAAATCCGCCGCTGCACGCCTGGAGCTGATTTCCACCGGCGGGCTGGCGGCCCGCCACGTCAAACCTTCGACCATTCAAGAGGCCCACTGCCATGTCAAACCCAACAGTCGTCGGCTTTTCCGGCAACATCACCAGGCCGTCAAAGACGCGCGCCTTCGTCGATCTGGTCGCCAGGGACATCGCCGCCAGCCACGGCCTATCGGCGAGCACCTATGATATCGAGGATCTCGGGCCGTCGCTGGGAACGGCGAAATGGGCCCGCGATCTCGACGGCCAGGCGCACGCGATCCTGGAACAAATCCTCGCCGCCGACGTGTTTGTCGTGGGCTCGCCGACCTACAAGGGCAGCTATACCGGCCTGTTCAAGCATTTCTTCGATCTGATCGATCCGGCGGCATTGCGGGGAAAGCCCATCGTGCTGACGGCGACCGGCGGTGGCGAGCGCCATGCCTTGATCGTCGAGCATCAGCTGCGGCCGCTGTTCGGCTTCTTCGAGGCCTTTGCGCTGCCCACCGCCGTCTACGCCACCGACAAGGATTTCACCGACGGCGTGCTGCGCTCCGAGGCGATCCTTAAGCGTGCGGCGCAGGCGGTCGACGAGGTCGGCTTTGTGCTGGCCAATCGTTCGGCAGGCCGGATCGCCGCTGAATAGCCTGTCGTCAGCCAGATTGAACTGAACGAAATCCGTGAGGGCAGCGCCCCCGCTTACGCGCAATTTACGACCGACCGTTAAAACCGTTCCTGTCTGATTCGTCTGGGACAGGAACGTCATGAGCAAAGCCCTCACATCCTTCGCATTGGTCGCCGTGCTGACCGCCTTGCTCATGGCGTTGAGCCTGGCTGTCGCCAGGCACGGCTATCCCTATGGCGCGATCGGCGTCAGGCGCCTTGACGGCATTGCCGACGCCGGCGTGTTCATCCCGATTGCCGCCGTCTATTTCTTCAGCGCGATGCTGATGATGATCCTGCCGATAAGGGCGGCCGGTATCGTCCTGACCCATGCCGCCGATGCCCTTTTCTGGACCGTGATCGCACTGTTTGCGACCATCGTCGGCTGTCTGGTCGCCAGATGGGCGTTCGGGCAGGGCAGCGCCGTGTGGACATTGCTGAACTGGCGGTTCCTGTTTGCCGCGGCGATCGTCGGTTGTCACTTCGTCATGAACGAGCTGCGCCGCAACGTCCTGCTGCGCAGCCTGTTCTTCGTCGTGTTTGCCGCCGCGACGCTGGCCTGCCTGTTCTGGTCGTTCACACTCTGACCAGCCGTAACCGGCTACTTCGCTGATCCTGCGGCGATGTTGCCGGCGGCAATTTCCATCCATGTCCAGAGATAGGCGGCAAGACCGCGATCGACATGGATGCGCAGCTTGCCGTCACGGCGATAGACGACGGCGCTGATGCCTGCGAATGAGAGCGCTGCACTGGCGCTCGCTTGGCTGGGATCGAGCGTCGTTCCACGCGCGATGAAAGCGTCGAGCGCCGTGCCCTCGGCCTCGAACATTTGCAGCCCGGCGCTGATCGCCGTCACCGCGAACCCGTCTGTGTGCCAGCCCGAGGCGATGGCAAGCGGGCTGTTCGAGACGATCAGCAGCCGGTCGCGCGCCAGCCGCGCCGCATAGCGGTCACCTTGTGCGGTGCCAAAGGCTCCGACACCAGTGCGGTCCACGCCAGATACTCGCGCCCATGCGTCGAGATCGCCGCTGACCAGCAATTGGGAGAGGTCGAGGACTGCTCGTATCGCAAGGCCCGGCGTGGCGATGACCGCGCCCTGCCAGTCCGGTGCAACGGACCATTTTTCCGCGAGATCACGCATGCAGCCGGTCTCCTGCCGGGTCGAAGGCGCAAGGGGCGGTAATCGTCGCCTTGCTGATCTTGCCGAGATACTGGATGTCGATCGTCTCGCCGTGCCGCGTCGCGCCGCGCTCTATCAGCCCAAGCGCAACCGGGCGGCCAAGCGTCGGGCTCTGGTAGCTCGAGGTGACAAAGCCCTGGCTGCGCAATCTGCCGTCGATCCGTTTGATGCCATGCGCGCCGGTCGGCAGCGGTGCTTCGCCTTGCGGCACTGCCAGCCCGACAAGCTGCATGCGATTGTCACGCGACGCCTCCTCGGTGAACAATGAGCGTCGGCCGACGAACTCGGTCTTGCGTTTGGCCCGCGGACCGTGGACGCCGAGATCATGCGGCAATGTGGTGCCGTCGGTGTCCTTGCCGATGACGATAAAACCCTTTTCGGCACGCAGGATCATCAGCGCCTCCAGGCCGATGACGATGGCGTCGAGCGCCTGGCCGGCCTCGCGCAGATGCGCCCATAGCGGCTCGGCGTGGTCGGCCCGGATCGAAATCTCGTAGCTCCTGTCGCCGGTGAAACTGACGCGGGCGATGCGGACTTCGTCGCCGGCATAAGTGCCATGACCGATCGCCATATGCGGCAGGTCGGCATCGTCGAGCGAGAGGCCAAGATGCAGCTTTTCCAGCAGCTTGCGGGCATTTGGCCCCGAAACGGTCAGTGTCGCCATGTCCGGTGTGGCGTTGTGGATGTAGACGGCGCTGCGGCCAAAACGGTCCTGGCGCCATTCCTCCAGCCGCGCATGGACGGCGGCGACATGCGAGGACGAGCACGACACGATGAAGCGATGCTCGTCCAGCCGCACCAGCACGCCGTCGTCGAAGACCACGCCGTTCTCAGACAGCATGAAGCCATAGCGGCAGCGGCCCGGTTTCAATGTTGACATGGTGTTGTAGTAGAGGAAATCGACGAACGCCGCCGCCTGCGGCCCGATCACCTCGATCTTGCCGAGCGTCGAACCATCGAACAGCGCGACCGACTGGCGCGCACGTCGCGCCTCGTCCGCGATCGAACGTTCCGCGTCCGCGTTGCCGCCATAATGAGCAGGCCGCAGCCAGCCGCCATATTCCTGGAAGACAGCGCCGCTGGCGCGATGGACGTTTTCGAGCGGCAGCCGCCGTACCGGCGCCATCAATTCACCGACGCGCGCGCCGGCAAAGCTTGCCAGCGGCACCGGCGTGAACGGCGGCCGGTAGGTGGTGGTGCCGACCTCCGGCACCGTGCGGCCGGTAATCCCTGCCATCAGCGCCAGCCCGGGCAGGTTGGAGGTCTTGCCCTGGTCGGTCGCCATGCCGAGCGTGGTGTAGCGCTTCAGATGTTCGACCGAGACGAAGTTTTCGCGTGCGGCCAGCTCGACGTCCTTCACCGTCACGTCGTTCTGATAGTCGATCCAGATGCGGCCTTTCGAGCCCGGCATCGGCCAGGCCGGGAGAATGCCGTCCGTCGCCTCCGGCCCGGTGCTGCGTGGTGTTGCCGCGTTTTCCTTGCCGGCGAATGCCTTTTCCACGCCGGCAAACACCTCCGACAAGGAGACCGCGCCGGCTGCGGCGCCGACCACGGCGATACCGCCGACCGGTTCGCCCGGCAGGAAGGCCGCGCGCGCATCGCTCCAGGCGAGCTTGCCCTTGGCCTGGCCGAAGAGATGAATGGTCGGCGTCCAGCCGCCCGAGACCACAACGCAATCGGCATCGAACCTCGTGCCGTCGTCGAGCGTCACCCCGTCGACGCGCAGCTTGCCGCTGGCGGATGCGAGAGAACGCCCCTTGATCAGCCGGACATTGGCCGCCGCCGCAGGCGTGCCGTCACGCCGGATATCGACAAGCCTGACTTCGGCGCCGACCTCGGCAAGCGCCCCCGCCACCTCATAGGCGCTGTCATTGTTGGCTGCGACGATGATGCGGCGGCCGACCAGCACAGCGTGGCGCCGGAGATAGGCGAGCGCCGCATCCGCCGACATGATGCCCGGCAGGTCATTGTTGGCGAAGGGCAGCGGTCGCTCTATGGCGCCGGTCGCCAGCACGATCTGGCGCGGCCTGACGCGCCACAGCGTATCCGGCCGGCCGTCGAGATGACGCTGGTTCAGCCCGACCAGATTGTGGTCGTAAATGCCGAAGGCGGTGGTCGAAGGCAGGATGAGGTGACCGCCAGCGGCAAGCCCGGCAATCGTCTCCTTGACCCATACGGCCGCCGGCTTGCCGTCGATCTCCGCGGCACGATGGCCGAGCGATCCGCCGGGGCTCTGCTGGTCGTCGACCAGTGTGACGGTCAGGCCAGCACCGGACGCCAGTCTTGCCGCCGCCAGCCCTGCCGGCCCCGCGCCCACCACCAGCACGTCGCAATGATGGTTGATCTGGTCGGCCATGCCGGGCGAGGTCCAGTCGGCATCGACTGTGCCCAGCCCCGCCATGGCGCGGATGCGCGGCTCGAACCTGTGCCAGTCCGGCCACATGAAGGTCTTGTAGTAGAACGCGGCCGGGATGAAGCGCGCAAAACGGTCCAGGAAGGCGTTGCGGTCGGCCAGTGCGCTGGGCGTGGCGTTGACGCTTTTCGCCACCAGTCCGTCGCGCGCCGGCTCGGTCGTGGCGCGCGTGTTGGGCGTCGCCCGCGAGCCGCCGATATCGACCAGCGCATTTGGCTCCTCGACGCCGGCGCCCCATATGCCGCGCGGCCGGTGATATTTGAAGCTGCGGCCGACGACCGCGACGTCACCCGCCAGCAGCGCCGAGGCGATGGTGTCGCCGGCAAAGCCTTGCACGGTGGTGCCGTCGAAGCTGAAGCGGATCAGGCGCGAGCGGTCGATGGCGCTGCCGCCGGTGGCAAGGCGCGAGGCGGTCACGCGACGTGCTCCCCGCCGAGTGCGGCCGAGGACAGCACCTTGTGGGTGACGGTGTCGCGCTCCATGACGAAGAACTCGCCGCAGTTCATGTGAACCCAGATTTCGCGCGCCGTGCCTTTCGGGTTGGTGCGCAGATAGAGGTAATCAGCCCAGCGATCGATCGGCACATCGGCGCCATCCGGCCGCGCATTGCCGGCATCGCCGCCATAGTGGAATTCGGTTTCGTCGCGCGGGCCGCAGAATGGGCAAGGGAAAAGCTGCATAAAATCCTCAATCTTCGTCTTTATGCATGTCGTTCTCCCAAAACCGCTGCGCACTTTTGGGCGACATGTATCAGTGCGCGATGCCGGAGCCGGCCGCTTCGTCGATCAGGCGCCCGCTGGCGAAGCGATCAAGGTCGAACGGACGGCTGATGTGGTTGTGTTCGTCAGTCGCCAGCAGGTTCGCCAGCAGCGTGCCGCCTGCGGGAATGGCCTTGAAGCCGCCCGTGCCCCAGCCGCAATTGAGGAACAGGCCGGGCAGCGGCGAGGGGCCGATGATCGGCGAGGAATCCGGCACGACATCGACGATCCCAGCCCATTGCCGCATCAGCTTGAGCTGGCCGAAGATCGGGAACATCTCCAGCAGGCCGGCAATCACCCCCTCCAGCGTAGGCAGATTGCCGCGCTGCGCGTAGGAGGGGATGCGGTCGAGCCCGCCGCCGATGACGATCTCGCCCTTGTCCGACTGGCTGACATAGACGCCGCAGCCGGGCGACAGCACCACCGTGTCGAGGATTGGCTTGACCGGCTCGGAAACGCAGGCCTGCAGCGCATAGGAATTGATCGGCAGGCGGAAGCCGGCCTTGGCCGCCAGCACCGAAGAATGCCCGGCCACCGCCATGCCGATACGCTCGGCACGGATCGCGCCACGCGAGGTCTGGACGCCACGGCAGCGGCCGCCCTGGATGATGAAATCGGTGATCTCGCAGTTCTGGATGATGTCGACGCCGAGTCGGCTTGCGGCCCGCGCATAGCCCCAGGCGACCGCATCATGGCGTGCCGTTCCGGCCCTGCCTTGCCAGATACCGCCGAACACCGGGAAGCGTGCGTCCGGTGAAAAATTGTAGATCGGCGCCACCCGGCGCACATCGTCAGGCGAAAACAGCTCCGCATCGATGCCGTTGATCTGCATGGCGTTGACGGTGCGGGCGCCGATCTCCATCTCGCGGGTCGAGTGGCAGAGATTGACCATGCCGCGTTGCGACAGCATGACGTTGTAGTTGAGCTCTTTCGACAATCCCTCATAGAGCCGGTGCGCCAGCCCGTAGAGCTCGACGCTCTCCGGATAATAGTAGTTGGAGCGCACCACGGTGGTGTTGCGGCCGGTGTTGCCGCCGCCGATCCAGCCTTTTTCCAGCACCGCTACGCTGGTGATGTTGTGGTTCTTGGCCAGGTAATAGGCCGTTGCCAGCCCATGGCCGCCGCCACCGATGACGATCGCATCATAGGACAGTTTCGGCTCGGGCGAGCGCCACGCCGGTTGCCAGCCGGTTTGGCCGGCCAGGCCCTCCTTGAACAGCGAAAAGGCGGAATAGCGTGTGGTCATGACGTGCCGGACAGGCCTGATTTTCGGAAAGAAACGTGGATCATCGCATGGTCTTCCGCACCGACGTCACCCGTTCGATCGGTCATGCCCGCATCGCCTTGCCCAGTGGATCGTATGGCGACGAGGCGATGACGCGCGCACCTCTTTCGACGCCGACGATGTGGGTTGTCAACTGCGTATCGATATCAGCCACCTCGCGCTCGACCAGCGCCATGGCGAGGCTCTTGCCGACCGTATGGCCGTAGCCGCCCGAGGTGACGAAGCCAGCAAGCTTGCCTCTATACCAGACCGGCTCGTAACCGCTGGCATCGGCGTCCACCGCGTCGATTTCAAGCGTCACCAACGTGCGCCTCGATGAAGCCTTCAGCTCCTTCCGGGCCGCCTCGCGGCCGATGAAATCGCCCTTGTCGAAAGCGATCCAGCGGTCCATCCCGGTCTCATCGGGCGTATAGTCCTGCGTGAACTCGCGCGACCAGATACCAAAGCTCTTTTCGAGCCGCAGCGAATTGACCGCGCCGAAGCCGTATTCGGTGACGCCCAGATCGCTGCCTGCGGCAAGCAGCGCGCGGCGCAGGCCTGCGTGCTCATTGGCCTGGCAATGGATCTCGTAGCCGAGTTCGCCGATGACCGAGAGCCGCCCGACTTTGGCCCGCACCAGCCCGACATCCAATGTCTTGCAGGCTAGAAAGCCAAAGGCCTCGTGCGAAACGTCCTGATGTGTGAGGCGCTCAAGCAGCATTCGCGCATTGGGACCAGCCAGCGAGAAACCGACGACCGCGTCTGAAATGTCGCGGACGGTGACGCCGTCGCTCATATGCTGCTCGAACCAGCGCATATGCCACTGCCGCAGATAGTAGGATCCCATGATCCACCAGGAGCCATCGCCCCAGTTGAAGACGGTGAGGTCGCCCTTGAGCTTGCCGTTTTCGCCGAGCATAGGCGCGAGCTTGGCGCGACCCGGATTGGGCAGCGCACAGGCAAGCAGCCGGTCGAGCCAAGCTTCCGCCTGCGGCCCGGCGATTTCGTAGCGTGAGAAGGCAGTGATATCGAGCAGACCGACGCCCTCGCGCACCTTGCGGCACTCCTGTGCGACGATGTCGAAGGCGTTGGAGCGCTTCAGCGTCGGTGTCTCGACGAAGCCATGCGGCGCGAAATAGAGCGGCACTTCCATGCCCCATGAATTGCCCCAGCGCGCGCCGGCGGCATCCATCGCGTCATGCGCGCCGGCTGTCTTCAAGGGCCGCCCCGCCGGCAACTGCTCGTTGGGATAGCTCATGACAAAGCGGCGCGAATAGAACTGCCCGGTGGTCTGCCTGATGTATTCGCGGTTGGAGGCGAAATCGCCATAGCGGGCGATGTCCATGCCGTAGACATCGGCTTCCGGCTCGCCATGGATCATCCATTCGGCAAGCGACTTGCCGACCCCGCCGCCTTGCAGGAAACCGGCCATGACGCCGCACGCCACCCAGTAATTGGGAACCCCGCGCACCGGGCCGACCAGCGGATTGCCGTCTGGCGAGAAGGTGAAGGCGCCGTTCACCCAGCGCTTGATGCCGGCATTCTCCAGGCAGGGGTATCGGCTGAAGCCGAGGGCCAACTCGTCGGCGATGCGGTCGGTGTCTTCCTGGATCAGTTCAATGCCGTAATCCCACGGCGCCCCATCCATGTTCCAGTGCTTGTGGTTGATCTCGTAGATGCCGAGCAGCAGGCCCTTCTGTTCCTGGCGCATGTAGGTGAAGCCTTCGAGATCGACGATCAGCGGCAATTCCTTGTCCAGCGCCTGGATTTCGGGCAGCGCCTCGGTGACGAGATAATGGTGCTCCATCGGCGACACCGGCAGGTCGATGCCGGCCATCCGGCCGACCTGCTTGGCCCACAGCCCGCCGGCATTGACGACGTGTTCGGCAATGACCGTGCCCTTCTCGGTGACTACGTCCCAGCCGCCGTCCGCGCGGCGGTTGAGTGCCAGCACGCGGTTGTGCTCGATGATATCGGCGCCGCGCAGCCTGGCTGCCTTGGCATAGGCGTGCACGACGCCCGAGGGATCGATATGGCCTTCGCGCGCGGCATAGAGTCCACCCAGCATGCCATCGGTGTTGAGAATCGGGCAGCGCTGCTTGATCTCATCGACTCCGACCAGGTGGACATCGTCGATGCCCATGGTCTGGAAGATGCGGTATGACGCATTCAACCATTCCCAGCGCTCCGGCGCGGAGGCGACCGAGATGCCACCGGTCATGTGCATGCCGATGCTCTGGCCCGATTCTTTCTCGACCTCGGAGAGCAAGTCGATCGTGTAGGCCTGCAGGGCGGCGATGTTGGGATCGGCGTTCAGCGCATGGAACCCGCCGGCCGCATGCCAACTCGACCCTGCGGTCAGCACCTCGCGTTCGATCAGCGCGACGTCGCTCCAGCCGAACTTCGCCAGGTGATAGAGCACCGAGGCTCCAACCACGCCGCCGCCGATGACGATCGCCCGATATTGGGATTTCATCCTGTCGCACTCCGCCCAGCCAGTGTGGAGTACCCTATCGGTATTGTACATATGTGTCTAGAGGTTGGCGGGCAGCGGAATGAGCGCCCGTGACGCCGCTCTGCGCCGATACGGCAGAGGGCTCCTCTGCTGCTGTCGGCAGCAACCGTGCTTGCTATTGGGCCGATGCGCGAAGCGAAATCGTCAGGCCGCGGCGGCCGGGCCGTACTATCGGTTGCGCGAAAGCGTCTTCTCGACATAGCGCGAGAAGTCCTCGACATCCTCCGCCGGAGGCTCCTGGCCGGTGAAGCTGCGCAGATAACCGGCGACGTGAGGCAGGCGGCTGCTCATCGGCTCGTTGAGCTCAAGCGAGTAATAGCCGATCTGCATGAAATACAGCACGCGGGCCCGCACGAAGGCATCCTCCTCGTCGTAGCCGTGACGCATGAACATGTCGCGTATGGCGTTGACACGCTCCTCGTCGGCCTCGTCTAAGGCGCGCCTGATGGCGGGCGAGCGACGGGCCCAGGCCCTGATCGCGAAATCCAGCTGGGGGTCGAACAGCCTTTCGTCCACCCAGCATTCGAAAATGCTCATCACCCCGCGTATGACGGTGGCGGAAGGCCGCCTGGCGCGTTCCACGATAAATTTGGTATTCGTCTGCCGCCAGTAGTCCAGCAACTGATCGAGCAGATCCTGCCGGCTCTTGAAATACCAGTAGAAGCTGGAGCGCGACACATCGAGCTTCTGGCCAAGCGTCAGCACGCGGACGCGTTCGACTCCGTCAGAGATCAACGTTTCAAGCGCAAGCTTCAGCCAGTCTTCGCGAGTGGCCTTGATGTTGCCGGTGGCGCCGGCGCGCTGAATCGTCGTTTCGAGAGCTGCCATCGACACGACGCATGACATGCTGCCTCAGGCAAATCAAGGCTATGGACATAAGTGTACAGGACGAATCGGCCCAAGCGGATTGATGCACGATGGAGGTTGGCTGCATCGAGGCTCGATGGGGAATCGTCGTCGCCCGCCATCCGCGCGGCGCAGGCACGGGGATTTTTGTCGCGGCTGGCGGTTCACTGTTTGCTTTCCCGCGAGGCAATTGTCTGGCAAATACCAGTTCAGACAGATGCCCGCGCGGCCAACAAGCAGGAACACACGATATGACGCTGTTTCGAAAGAACCTCATCGATGGCGAGTGGGTCGGCGATGCCGGTTCGCGCAACATCAACCCCTCGGATACCGGCGACGTCGTCGGCGACTATGCCTCGGCGGGTGTCGAACAGGCCCAGCAGGCGATCGCTGCGGCCAAGGCAGCGTTCCCGGCTTGGTCCCGCTCCGGTCCGCTGGCGCGTCACGCGGTGTTGAAAAAGGCCTCCGACGAGATTCTGGCGCGCAAGGACGAGATCGGCCGCAATCTGGCGCGAGAGGAAGGCAAGACGCTGGCCGAAGGCATCGGCGAGACAATTCGCGCCGCCCAGATATTCGACTTCTTTGCCGGCGAAACGTTGCGTTTGACCGGAGAGGTCGTGCCGAGCGTGCGGCCGGGCGTCGGCGTCGAGATGACGCGCGAGGCGGTCGGCGTGGTCGGCATCATAACGCCGTGGAATTTTCCGATCGCTATTCCGGCCTGGAAGATCGCCCCGGCGCTGACACACGGCAACACCGTCGTCTTCAAGCCTGCGGAGCTGGTTCCCGAGAGCGCCTGGACCATCGTCGACATCCTGCATCGCGCCGGCCTGCCGAAGGGCGTGCTCAATCTCGTCATGGGCAAGGGCTCGGTCGTCGGTCAGGCGATGCTCGACAGTCCCGATGTCAACGCCATCAGCTTCACCGGCTCGGTCGGCACCGGCAAGCGCGTCGCTGCGGCAAGCATCGAACACATGCGCAAGTTCCAGCTTGAAATGGGCGGCAAGAACCCGCTGGTCGTGCTCGACGATGCCGACCTCGCGATCGCCGTCGATTGCGCGCTCAATGGTGCCTTCTTCTCGACCGGCCAGCGCTGCACCGCCTCGTCCAGGCTGATTGTGGCTGACGGCATTCACGACCGCTTCGTCGACGCCCTCAAGGATCGCATGAGCAAACTGGTCATCGGCGATGCGCTCGACGCGCAGACCCAGATCGGTCCTGTCGTCGACGCGACGCAGCTGAAGCAGGACGAGGACTATATCGCCATCGGCGTCAGGGAAGGTGCCACGCTCGCCTTCGGTGGCGAGCGGCTCGACCGCAAGACGCCGGGCTTCTACCTGCAGCCGGCGTTGCTGACCGAGGCGACCAACGCCATGCGCAGTTCGCGCGAGGAGATTTTCGGGCCTGTCGCCAGCGTCATTCGCGTCAAGGACTATGACGAGGCGCTTTCCGTTGCCAACGACACGCCCTTCGGCTTGACCTCCGGCATCTGCACCTCGAGCCTCAAGCATGCCACGCACTTCAAGCGCAATTCGGAGGCCGGCATGGTGATGGTCAACCTGCCGACGGCGGGTGTCGATTTCCATGTTCCCTTCGGCGGCCGCAAGGGTTCGAGCTATGGGCCGCGCGAGCAGGGCCACTATGCGGCGGAGTTCTACACCACGGTGAAGACGGCCTATACATTCGCAGGCTGATCGGCCGTCGACCGATCAGCCGGGCTGATCGGTCACTGCCGACCACGCCGGCAACCCCACCATGCACATCTGGATTGGAGCGGCGCGAAGGATGACAGTGCAGGACCTGACCTGGCTTAACCCGCCGCCGCACCATTCTATCGACGGCGACAGCGTTCGTGTGCGCACCGGCAAGGAGACCGATTTCTGGCGCGAGACCTTCTACGGTTTCTGGCGCGACAATGGCCACTTCCTGCACCGGCCCGTCGAAGGCGATTTCACCGCCGAGGTCACCGTCAAAGGCGACTACGAGGTGCTTTATGATCAGGCAGGGCTGATGGTCCGGCTCAGCGAAACCCATTGGATCAAGGCCGGTATCGAGTACACCGACGGCCTTGCCTATTTCTCCGTCGTGGTCACCAACGACACGTCAGACTGGTCGCTGGTCGCCATTCATGCCGGTCCGGGCGGCGTCAGGATCCGGCTGACCCGTTACGCCGAAACGATCCGTGTCCAGTATCTCGATGCTTCCGACGGCCACTGGAAGCCTGTGCGGCTCGCCTACTTTCCGATCTCCAGGACGGTCGATGTCGGCATGATGTGCTGTTCGCCGCAACGCGAGGGCTTCGAGGTCACATTCTCCGGCTTTTCGGTGGGGCCGCCGATATCGCGGGAATTGCACGATTGAGACGTGCGGCCTTGCGCCGACCGCAAGCCCTTCGACCTTTGTCATAATCAAGTCTGTAGATCGAGCCTCGCCGGCGGCTGCGCCTGTCGTAAGTTGGGTTCTCCGGAGCCGGAAGGGGTATTGCGGGGAAACTTTTGGCCTTTGTTCCGCTCAAGGCGAATATGTCGGGCAGCACGTTGCAACGGTATTGGCATCCGCGCTAGGAGTTGCCCATGGGCAGGTTGCGAAGGGCAGTCAAAAGAGCCGTCTATTCCAGGGCGCTGAGATTTCTTGGCGTTCCGCCCGTGCTGTGGTCGCAGGGGATCGGACATTTCTGCGATTTCGCCGGGCCGCGCTGGTATCGCAACGCGTCAACCGCATCGACACAGAGCGAGGCATTTTTCCGCCAGCATTACAGCGGCGCACATGGCATCGTCTGGCTGCGTCTGAGCACCTTGTCCAGGGATGCGCAAACCTGTGATCTCGACACGTTCGTCAGGATCGTGTTGCCGACGATCACGGCACCGTTCACGCTGCTGACGACCGATGGCGATGCTTCGGTGCCGTCGGATCTGGCGAAGGACACCGTCGACCAGCTTCTCGCCAACCCCTTCCTGGTCTCCTGGTACAGCCAGAATTGTGACGGCACTCACCCCAGGGTCAAGCCTTTCCCGATCGGGCTCGATCTTCACACGCCTCGGTCCTTCGCCACGCCGGAAGGGCTTGTGAAGCAACTGGAAATCATACGCGCCCGGCAGGATCATGTGGACCGCCGCCCGCCCAGACTGTTCTCTGATTTCAGCATCAGCAATGGCTCGAGACAGCGCCGGGAACTGCTTGATGCCCTGCGCGGATGTCCGCATGTCGATTTCCTGACGAAACGCGTCTCGCAGCGCTCGATCTGGCAACTGTACTCGCAATACCCGCTTGTGCTGTCCACCGAAGGCAACGGCCTGGACTGCCATAGGACATGGGAGCTGTTTTATCTCGGCTGCATCGTCGTCACCAAGACCTCGCCGCTCGACCCGCTCTATCAGGGTCTGCCGGTCATTATCGTCGACGACTGGCATGAGGTCAGGGACCCTGATGCGCCGAGGCGCTGGATAGAGCAGGTTAAGCACCTGACCGAGCGCGACCATGTTTGGGGACGCTTGCATCCGCAAACCTATCTCGAGCCCATTCGGCAAGAACTTCTGCACGCACCCTGACAGGGCAGCCACGAAATTGGAGTCGCGGTCGGCAGGGCCCGCAGGATCCGCGGAAATATAGAGCCGGCTAACCTCTGGATGGCACCGACGTTTGGGATATCCGAGATGGTCGACGAGGCTTTCGTCAAGCGCCGCATCGTCGCCGAATGTCCGACGCACCAGCTGCGGCAGGCTGCCGGAATGTCACCATCGCCTGGACCACGCCAACCAGCGGCCCGCCAGATGCTTCCATGATGAGGTGAGCCTTGTCCGCCGATAGGCGTCGCCGGCCATCTTTATGCCTAGCGCCTGCGTCGGGAAGGGATGGATGACGTCGGCCAGCGCACGCAATCCCATGCCCGATTTGATGGCCAGCGACACCGCATTGATCATCTCACCGGCATGGCTGGCGACGACCGTGGCGCCCAGGATGCGGTCGGACCCTTCCCTGACGTGGATTTTGACGAAACCCTCCTCCTCGCCGTCCATGACCGCCCGGGCGACATCGTGCATCAGCACCGTATAAGTCTTGACCGGGATGCCGTTCTGGCGCGCCTCCGCCGGATAGAGGCCGACATGGGCGATCTCCGGATCGGTGTAGGTGCACCACGGAATGACCAGCTCGCTCAGTTTCCTGCGTCCGAGAAACAGGGCATTGCGCACGACCATGCGAGCTGTGGCCTCGGCGGTGTGGGTGAATTTGTAGGCGAGGCAGACATCGCCCGCCGCATAGATGTGCGGATTTGTGGTGCGGAGATAATCGTCCACCTTGATACCGTCGGCATCGTATGCCACCCCGGCGTTTTCCAGGTCGAGGCCGTCGACATTGGGCGATCGGCCGATGCCGGTGATGATCTCGTCGACGGAAATCGTTGTCGTGATGTCGTCGCACACCAGATCGGCGAGCTTCTTGCCGCCTTCCGTTCGCACCGCTACCACCTCGGTGTTGAGGCGAACCTCGACACCTTCGCGCGCCAGCGCGTCCGAAAGGATCTGGGCGGCGTCGCGTTCCTCGCCGGGCAGGAACATCGGTTCCCGTTGCGCCAGGATGACCTTGGCACCGAGCAGGCAGAAGGCCTGCGCCGCCTCGCAGCCGAGCGGTCCGCCGCCAATGACCAGAAGCCGCTTCGGGCACTCCGTGAGCTCGAACATGGTCTCGTTGCTGAGATAGCCGGCCTCGGCAAGGCCTGGAATCGTCGGCAGCCTCGGGCGCGCGCCTGTCGCGATCAGCGCCTTCCTGAAACGCAAGGTTTGTCCGGCGACCGTGACAGCGTCCGGTCCGGAAAACAGCGCTTCGCCGAAATAAAGGTCGATGCCTTCGGAAACCAGCCTATCGGCGGCATCCGCGCGGCTGATCCGCTGCCGGATCTGCCGCATCCGCGTCATGGCGCGCGGAAAGTCGACGTGAAGACGGTCCGGCATGTCGCCGCCGAAATTCTCGGCATCGCGCATGTCGGCATAAAGCCTTGCGGTGCGGATGATCGACTTGGACGGGATGCAACCGACATTGACGCAAGTTCCGCCGATCAGATTGCGCTCGATGAGCGCGACCTTTGCGCCGAGGCCGGCCGCTTCGTAGGCGGCAGTCAGCCCAGCCGGCCCGGCACCGATGACGACGAGGTTGTAGGGACCGTCCGGCTGCGGGTTCTTCCAGTGCGGCGGATGGGCGCTCGCGATCAGACTGATGTCGTTGCTGTCGACGGGGAAGGCGGTGATCCTGGTCCGGTCACGCGACATTGCCGCCACCTGACGCCGGGCTTGCCGGCTGAGACAGCCAGCCGCCATTGAATCCGGCCTTGTGCAGGCCGCGACGGATATGCTGATTGGACCGCATCAGCTTCCAGATCAGCCCTGACCGATGGTTCTCGATCATCATCACCACGATACCCTGATCCAGCCCATAGTGGCCTTCCGACACCCAGCCGTGCCTCCCGAATTTACGCCGGTTCGCCAATGTCGGATTGAAGCCGCTCGGCAGCCGGAAATTGTCGATCACCTCGGGGTAGCGATCACCGAGATGGCGCAGCGCCGCCAGGCAGATCTCCGGCGCGAAAGGCAGTGATGCCGGATAGGACCAAGGGGCGATCGTCCCGTCATCGGGCCCGAACGGAGCGCCGCGCGCGGCATAGCCGGAAAACCGCCGGCGCTGTCGCTCCACGCTGGTGCGGAAGCCGCCCGGCCCGTCGCCCGCCGAAAGTCCCCAAAGGTTCTCTTCATAGCCGTCATAGCCGTAAGGGTTGTGGCGCGCATAGTCGCGATGCAGATAGGTCGAGCGGCGGCTGTTTTCGAAATAGTCCGAGTTCTTCTCGCGCATGAAGGCGTCGCGGATGCCGGCGAAATCGATCCAGGCATGCGAGAACTGGTGCATGAACAATGGGCCGCCATACAGCACGTCGTAGCCGTAGATGTTTTCCCACTGATAGGTCGCCGTCCAGCCCTCGTAGCTGTTATCCGAGGTTGGACTGTCAGGCGAGGCCATCGACAGCACGTAGAGGATCGTCGCTTCGTTGTAGCCCTCCCAGCCATAGTGCAGAAAGCCGCTCTTTGGCTTCCAGCCTTGCCGCAGGGTCGGGCTTGAACCTTGTGCCCACCGCCAGTCGACGCGCCGGTAGAGCGCCTCGGCCAGTTGGCGGATTTCGGCTTCCTCGTCATCGTCACCGGAGAAATAAGCGCTCGCCACCAGCATGCCTGATATCAGCAACGCCGTATCCACCATCGACAGTTCGCAGCGCCAGACGCGCAGGCCGGTCCGCATATCGAGGAAATGGTAGTAGAAACCCTTATGGCCGGTGACGTCGTCGCTATTGCCTTGCCGGCTGGTCGAGAAGAAACGCAGCGCGGCCAGCGTCAGCTTCGCGGCGGCATCGCGCGTCATCCAGCCGCGCTCGACGCCGATCGGATAGCTGGACAGCGCGAAGCCGACGACAGCGATGCTGGCCGGCGAATTTGGCCGCGATGTGTCTGCGACCAGTCCGTTTTCGGGGTTCACGTTATCGAGGAAGTAATCGAAGGCGGCGCGCTGATAGCGGTCCAGAAGCTCATCGTCGGACAGTGCGGCAGATTCGGCTCTAAGCAAAAGTAGCAAACTCCCGCCTGACGGCTGCATTCCGTGTCATGGTTCCCGCTACCTTGTCGCGACTTGTCGATTCGAGGCGTCCAACTATACGCCCGCATGCTCCATCCGTTGCACCGTCACGTGGAATTGAGATTCGTTCTGCCTCAGTAGGTGGCGCGGCCGCCGGAAACGTCGAACACGGCGGCCGTCGTGAACGAACACTCTTCCGAGGCGATCCAGCAGATCAGCGCCGCCACCTCGTCGACCTCGCCAAAGCGCGCCATCGGTATCTTGGACAGCATGAAGTCGATGTGCTCCTGGCTCATCTGCTTGAAGATCGCGGTGCGCACGGCCGCCGGCGTGACGCAATTGACCGTCACCCCGGTCTTGGCCAGTTCCTTGCCGAGCGACTTGGTCAGGCCGATCACCGCGGCCTTGGACGTGCTGTAGGCGGAGGCGTTGGGATTGCCTTCCTTGCCGGCGATCGAGGCGATGTTGACGATGCGGCCATAGTTGCGCTCGAGCATGTGCGGCACGAGCGCCTTGTTGCAGTAGAAGACGCCGTTGATGTTGATGTCGATGACCTTCTGCCAATCTTCCGCCGAATAGTTCCAGGTCGTCATGTTCGGCCCGGTGATCGCCGCGCTGGTGACCAGGATATCGACACCGCCAAGCGCTTCGAGCGTTGACCGGGCAGCGCGCTCCACGCCAGCGGCATCGGCAACGTCGATAGCGATGCCGTGAAGACTGGGGATGACGGCCTTGGCCTGTTCGATCTGGGCGGGATCGCGATCCCAGACCGAAACCCGTCCGCCTTCTTCGACAATCCTCTGCGCCACCGCCAGACCAATGCCCGATGCGCCACCGGTGATGACCGCCACCCGATCGCTGAACCGTCCTGCAAAATTCATCGGCATCCGATCTCCCCCCGTCACCTGAACCCGATGGACTGACAATGCGAGCGCCATGCCGTCGGCGGCGACTGTGCTGCCCCCACCAGGCAAGTTCAAGCCGGCATGCAGCCCGATCGTCTGGGCCAATCCCGTGCCGGGATTACACGGGAATTCCCTCGAGCTGGTCGCCCAGTGCTTTCACCATCGCCACCAGCGCCGGTCCGATCTCGGCATGCGCGCGGTCCTCGGTGATGATCTCGCCGATGCCGCCGCAGGTGATGGCAACCAGCGGCGAGCCGTCACGCGGGCGGAACGGCACGCCGACTGCATGGATGTAGCTGTGCCAGGCGCCGAACGACGTCACATAGCCCTGGCGTGCATATTGGGCGATCGCATCGTCGATCGCCGCCGCGATCATCGCTGCCTTGTCCGGCTCCGCCTCCTGCAAAGCCCGTACAAGGCTGACGCGCTCCTCGGGTGAAAGGGCCGCCGCATAGGCCAGCCCCATCGATGTCTTCCAGATCGGCAGATAGGAGCCCGGGTTGAGCCGCAGCGTGACAAGGCTCTCCGACCGGCAATTGGCGAGATACACCATGTTGAGGCTGTCGCGCGTGCCGAGCGCCACCGCCGCCCCCGTCAAATCGGCCAGCGGCTGCATCAGCGGCCGGGCGACGTGCACGACGGCGCTTGAACTGAGCGCCGAATAGCCGAGCGCCACGGTAGCCGACCCCAAGCTGTAGCGGCCGAGATCCTTGTCGTACAGGAGGTAGCCGAGCGCGCTCAGCGTATAGGTGATGCGCGACACCGTGGCCTTGGGCAGGCCGGTGCGGGCAATGATGTCCTGGTTGCCGAGCGAGGCGTCGCCCGGCCGGAAGGCGCGCAGGATGCCGAGCCCGCGCACCAGCGACGACGAAAGCTGTGCGCCTTCGCCTTCAAGCTCCGTCTCGTCCCTGGTGGCTCGCTTGCGCACGCTGAGGTCTTTCTGGCGTCGTCGTCCGCCTGTCGGGCCGGTGACGTCGGCACTGTCGATCAAAAATGAAATTAAATTCCATTTATATTGACAGCGGCTTTCGCGGGCTGTCAATATGTTTCCGTCGATGGCATGTCCCAGCGCCTTGTGCCATCTTACGAAGCCCCTCCTTGTGAAGGTAGCCACGTGTCTCGCTATATTTTGCGCCGGCTTATCGCAATGCCGTTTCTGGTGCTCGGCATCGTCACCATCGCCTTCCTGATCACCACGGTGACCAAGGGGGATCCGCTGACCGCGATTGTCGCCGAACAGCAGATGAGCAACCCCGAAGTGGTGGCCGCCGCCAAGACGCGTTGGGGTCTCGATCGTCCTTTGCCGGAACGCTATATGATATATCTTGGTAATCTGCTGAGCGGCGATCTTGGCACCTCGTTCATCACCAAGCGCAATGTCGGCACCGACATTCTCTACCGCTTGCCGGCAACGCTCGAACTGGTTTTCGCCGCGATGATCTTCGGCACCACGCTCGGCATCGTGCTTGGTGTGCTGGCCGCCTATTTCCGCAACAGCCTGATCGACCATGGCGCGCGGCTGTTCGCCTTGTTAGGCTCTTCGCTGCCGGTGTTCTGGTCGGGGCTCGGCCTGTTGTTCATCTTCTCCGTCATGCTGAACTGGCTGCCGGGGCCGGGCAGGGTCGATGCCCGCTTGGCATTGCCGCCCGGCATCACCGGCTTCCTGACCATCGATTCGCTTCTGGCTGGCGACTGGACCGTCTTCAAGGACGCGCTCTGGCACCTGCTTCTGCCGGCCTTCGTCCTCGGCTGGACGGTTTCGGGCACCATATCGCGGCTGGTGCGCGCCAACATGCTTGATGTGATGAGCCGCGAGTTCGTGCTTACCGCGCGCGCCAAGGGGGCGAGCGAATTCCGCGTCGTCATCGTCCATGCGCTGCGCAACACCATGGTGCCGACCCTGACCGTCATCGGCTATTCCTTCGCCTATCTGATCACCGGCGCGGTGCTGACCGAAACCATCTTCTCCTGGCCGGGCATGGGATCCTATGCCGTGGAGGCAGCGCGTGCGCTCGACTTCCCGGCGATCATCGGCGTCACCATCGTCGGCGGCCTTGCCTTCCTGGTCACCAACCTTATCACCGATATACTCTATGTCGTGGCCAATCCGCGCGTGAGGTTGAGCTGATGGCAGTCGTCGTCACCAAGTCCCGCTCCTCGACGGTTCCCGAATGGCTGACCGCGCCATTGGTCATCGGCACGGTCGTCATCCTGTTCTGGCTGTTCATGACCGTATTCGCCAACCTGGTCGTGCAGTTCGATCCGCTCGAAATGGTGGCGCGGCGGCTTCAGGCGCCAAGCTGGGCGCATTGGCTGGGCACCGACGCACTCGGCCGCGATGTGCTGGCCCGCACTCTGCACGGGGCCGCGCATTCGCTGCCGATCGCGGTTCTGGTCGTCGTCTCTGCAGTGATCATAGGCTCGCTGCTCGGCGCCATTTCCGGCTTCGTCGGCGGATTGACCGGCGCGGCGATCATGCGGCTTGTCGACGTCACTCTGTCCTTTCCGCCGATGCTGCTGGCCATGGCCGTCGCGGCGTCGCTCGGACCAGGCCTCGGCAATGCCGCCATCGCCATGGTGCTCGTCTGGTGGCCCGTCTACGCCCGGCTGATGCGGGCGCAGGTATTGGAAGTGAAGGAGCGCGAGCATGTCGAGGCGGCAATCGCCGCCGGCGCCAGGCCGCGGCGCGTGCTGTTCACGCACATATTGCCGCTTTGCTGGACCCCGGTGCTGATCAGCGCGACAATGGATTTGGGCCAGGTCGTGCTGCTTGCCGCGTCGCTCAGCTTCATCGGCCTCGGCGCCACGCCGCCGACACCCGAATGGGGCTCGATGATCTCCGATGGCGCCGTTCATTTCTATCAATGGTGGATCGCCTTCGGTCCCGGCGTCGCCATCCTCACCATCGTGCTCGGCTTTAACTTCATAGGCGACGGCTTGCGCGACATTCTCGATCCAAGGTCGGACTAGGCGATGAGCGCACAGATTTCCTCAGCGCCACCGGGCGCAGTCGACAAGGTGGGCGAGCGCGAGCCGCTGCTGTCCATACGCGGTCTGCGGGTCGGGTTCCGCAAGGCCGGCAGTCAGTTCGAAGCGGTTCGCGGGATCGACCTCGACGTCGCCAAGGGCGAAGTGGTCGGCATTGTCGGTGAGTCCGGCTCGGGCAAGTCCGTCGGCATGCTCGCCGCGCTCGGCCTCACGTCAAAGAACGCGGTGGTCACCGGCTCGGTCCGCTTCAACGGCGACGAACTGGTCGGCAAACCGGCGCGCGAGATGCGCAAGATCAGGGGCGCGCGCATCGCCATGATTTTTCAGGACCCGCTGTCCTCGCTCAATCCGGTGATGACCGTCGGCGCCCAGATTGCCGAGGCGGTCAGGCTGCATCATCGCGTGACACGCAAACAGGCGATGGCGCGCGCGGTCGAATTGCTCCATCTGGTGGCGATCCCGCAGCCGGAGCGCCGGGTCAACCAGTATCCGCATGAATTCTCCGGCGGCATGCGCCAACGCGCGGTTATCGCCATGGCCGTCGCCAACGATCCTGACCTGTTGATTGCCGACGAACCGACCACGGCGCTCGATGTCACGGTGCAGGCACAGATCCTGGCCGTGCTGCGCTCGCTGCAGGAACGGCTCGGCCTCGGCCTGGTGCTGATCACCCATGATCTCGGCGTCGTCGCCGGCCATGCCGACCGCGTCGCGGTCGTCTATTCCGGCCGTGTCGTCGAACAGGCAGGCGTATCCGAGCTGTTCGCCGATCCGCGCCATCCTTACACGCGTGGCCTGATCGCCTCGATCCCCAACCTCGAGGAAAGCCGCGAGCGGCTGTTCTCGATCGACGGTTCGCCGCCCGCACTTGGGCGCTTGCCGGGCGGCTGCGCCTTCCATCCGCGCTGCATTTATGCCGCGGCACGCTGCCGGACCGAGGACCCGCCTTTGCACGATGTCGGCGGCCGGTTCTCGGCCTGTCATTTCGCGACGACCTTGCCGCCCTTCCACAGTGCTGTGCTGGCGGCGGCGAGCCTGGACAGTGGAGACGTGGCCCCATGAGCGCAGCGGAGCAACTCCAGGCGGAAACCAAACCGGCGGCTGCGCTTTCTGTTCGCCATCTCGTCAAGGACTTTCCGGTTCGCGGCGGCCTCGTCTTCGACCGTGCCGTTGCCCATGTCCGTGCGGTCGCCGATGTCTCGTTCGACGTAGCACCAGGCGAAACGCTGGGTCTGGTCGGTGAATCCGGTTGCGGCAAGTCGACCCTCGGGCGCTGCCTGATGCGGCTGATCGAGCCGACCAGCGGCGAAAGCTGGTTCCGTGGCCAGAACCTGCTCGCGCTCAATCACGAAGACATGCGCCTGATGCGGCGCTACATCCAGCTCGTCTTCCAGGATCCCTACGGGTCGCTGCATCCGCGCATGCGCATTGCCGACAACATCGCCGAGCCGCTGCGCATGAGCGACATGTCGGCGACCGACCGCCGCGCGCGCGTCGCCGAATTGCTCGAACTGGTGCGGCTCAATCCCGAGCATGGCAAGCGCTATCCGCACGAACTGTCCGGCGGCCAGCGCCAGCGTGTCGTCATCGCCCGCGCGCTGGCACTCAATCCGCAAGTGGTGATCCTCGACGAGCCGGTTTCGGCCCTCGACGTTTCGGTGCAGGCCGGCGTGCTCAATTTGCTCAAGGACATCCAGCAATCCTTCGGCACCTCCTATCTGTTCATAGCGCATGATCTGTCCGTCGTGCGCCACATCTCGCATCAGGTGGCGGTGATGTATCTCGGCAAGATCGTCGAGATCGCGCCGGCGGCCGAACTCTATTCGAGGGCGCTGCATCCCTACACCCAGGCGCTGCTGTCGGCGGTGCCGCTCGCCAATCCCGAGAAGGAGCGCAAGCGCGAGCGCATCGTGCTGAGCGGCGATGTGCCGAGCCCGCTCAACCCGCCATCCGGCTGCCGCTTCCGCACGCGCTGCTTCAAGGCGCAGGCGATCTGCGCTGCCGTCGAACCGCCGCTCGATCCGGCCGGTGGTTCGCATCGCGTCGCCTGCCATTTCCCGGAGCCGGTCAACACTTTCAGGGCTGTCTGAGTGGCCTGCCGAATTCACCCGAAGGAATTTTGATCGTGACTGAGGACCATTCCGCGAATGCCGGTACGGCAGAACCCGCGCGCTTGCCGCTCGAAGGCATCAAGGTTCTCGACCTCTCGCGTGTGCTGGCCGGGCCGTGGGCAACGATGAGCCTTGCCGATCTCGGCGCCGAGATCTGGAAGATCGAGAACATCGACGGCGGCGACGACACCAGGGCGTGGTCGGTGCCGAGCTACAAGGGTGTCTCGACCTACTATCTCTGCGCCAATCGCGGCAAGCAGAGCATCGCGCTCGACATGAAAAGCCCGCAGGGGCTGGCGATCGTGCGCGAGCTGGCGGCGAAGGCCGACATCGTCGTCGAGAATTTCCGCTCAGGTACCGCCGATAGGCTCGGCGTTGGGTTCAAGGAGCTGAGCGCGTCAAACCCGCGCCTGATCTACTGTTCGATCTCCGGTTACGGCCAGACCGGACCCGATGCCGGACGGCCCGGCTATGATTTCGTCATGCAGGCCGAAAGCGGCCTCATGGCCATCACCGGCGAGAGCAATGGCGAACCGATGCGTGTCGGCGTCGCCATCACCGATATCGTCTGCGGCATGGTCGCCACGCAGTCGATCCTGGCGGCGCTTTACGAGCGCGCGACGACCGGCAAGGGCCAGTTCCTCGACCTGTCGCTGATCGACTGCGCGCTCAGCCTGCTGATCAATGTCGGCAGCGGTTACCTTAACACCGGCCAAGAGGTCGCCCGCTACGGCAATGCCCATCCGACGGTCGTTCCCTATCAGATATTCGAAGCCTCCGATGGCAGCTTTGCGCTGGCGGTCGGCAATGACCGCCAGTTCGCGGCGCTGTGCGAGAAGGTCGTTGATCTGCCACATCTGGCTGGGGATGCGCGCTTCATCAAAGCAGGGGCGCGCGCCACCAACCGTGAGGCGCTGATCCCGCAACTAGCCGCCGTCTTCAAGACCAAGCCACGTGACCACTGGATGGCCACCTGTGCCGCCGCCAGCGTGCCGGCCGGCACGGTAAAATCGATACCGGAAGTCTTCGACAGTTCCAATGTGCGCGAGCGTGGCCTCGTCCAGACCTTGCCGCATCCGCATCTCGGCTCCGTCGCCATGGTGCGCCCGGCGCAGGGACTTGCCGCGCAGCTGACCGCGGACTTCACCGCGCCGCCGATGCTGGGCCAGGACACAGCTGCCGTGCTGGCCGACGTGCTCGGCTATAGCGCCGAGATCATCGACCAGCTGATCGGCACCGGCGCCATCGGCGTCTATACGCCGGCCGCCGAACCGATCCCCGCCTGATCTTCATGGAGCCTGACGGGCCTTCGTCTCGCATTTGCAGGTCGACTGAATGGTTCTTCAAGAGGGCGAAGAGCCGTTCCTTGTTTTGGGGCAATCCCCTGGGGAAAGCGCTATGCGCTTTTCCCGGGAAACCGCTTCACCTTTTCTGGAATTGCTCGGCCGGCTACTTCTGCTGGCCGTAATTCTTGTAGCGCCCGCGAATGGCGGGGATCTCGCTGCCCTCGATGAGCACCGGCGTGCCGGCGCTGCGCGCCAAAAGGTACTGCCGCGCCAGGGTTTCCAGCTTGATGGTGCGGATGAGCGCCGTGTCGAGATCGCCGCCGTAGGCGATCATGCCATGATTGGCGAGCAGGCAAGCCGTGCGGTCCTTGAGCGCGACGACGGCAACCTTGGCCAGTTCGCTTGACGCGAAAAGCGCATAGCCCGAGCAGCGCACATCATCGCCGCCGAAGCCCGCCACCATGTAGTGGAACAGTGGCAGCGGTTCACGCAGGCACGACAGCGCCACGCAATGGTCGGGATGGGCATGCACGACGGCGCCGGCCTCGGGAAACGCCTTGTAGATTTCGGCGTGCATCTCCCATTCGCTCGACGGCCGGAACGCAGCGTCCCAGGATCCATCGAGCTGCATCCCCACCATCTGCTCCGGCCGCAAGGCGCTTGTGGCTATTCCCGTCGGCGTGATCAGCATGCCGCCTGTCGTGCGAACGCTGATGTTTCCGGTGGTGCCGACATTCATCCCGCTGGCGTCCAGCGTCTGCGTCGCGGTGATCAGGCTCGTGCGTTCGATTTCGAGTTCCATCACGATGCTCTCCTTGCCGGTGGCCATGTGTCGATCGCCGGCGCAATAGTGCTCGGCCGTGTCATGTCTTGCAGGACGTCGGCGAAAATATCCGGGCCGCCGAGCTTTCCCGATTTCAGCATCAGCGCCAGCGGATCGGAAGGCCGGCCGGGGAGGTGAGCGATGGCGCGCGACAGTCCGGGGCCCTCATAGGCGCCCATGGCGATCCGGTCGATGCCGAGAGCCTTCGCCACCGAACCGGCGGTCTCGCCGCCCGCGACGACGAGCCGGCGGACGCCGAGTTCGCGCACCAGAATCTGGGCAATCCCGGCCAGGATCTCTTCCGCCCTTGCCGCCACCATATCGCGGCCGTGCGCCTGCTGCAGCGCTTCGACGGTCGCTTGCGGCGCTGTCGTAGCAATGGCGATCATCGCGCCGGGCAAATGCCGTTGGGCGAAGGTACGCGCTTCGGCCATGACATCGGCGCCGGCAAAGGCGCTGGCAAGGTCAATCGTCAGCAGTGGATTGTTTTGCGCAAAACGCTCGAGCTGTTCGATGGTGCGGTCGGCGACGCTGCCGGCCAGCACCGCTGCCGGCCCTTCGACGGCCGGCAGGCTGGTGGCAACGAGATCGCCTGAATCCAGCAGCCCATGCGTGAGCCAGGCCGGTGGCAGATGCGCGGCGACTGAGGAATTACCGGTCATCAGCGGCAGGTCGAAGGTGGCTTCCGCGATCGCCGCCAGATCGCGCTCGCGGATGGTGTCGGTGACCAGCAGCGTCTCGCCACGCGCGCTGTGTGCTCGTATAGCGCTTCGGATGGCTCCAGCGCCGGCGTCGACGACGAGATAGGGCACCAGCCCGACCTTGCCCCTGCTCTGCGCCTGCAGCACGCGAACCAGATTGGAATCGGTCATCGGCGTCAGCGGATCGAAGCGCTTGGGCGACTCAGCAAGCAGCTGGGGACCGCCGAACATATGCCCCTGATAGACGGTGCGCCCAGTCTCACACAGCGCAGGGGCGAACAGTGTGACGCCGCCGCCAAGGCGCTCGAGCAGCGCTTCGGCGCAAGGACCGATATTGCCCGCGGGCGTCGAATCGAAGGTGGCGCAATATTTGAAGAAGATCTGCCGCGCGCCAGCTTCGACCAGCCGGTCCGCGGCCTCCAGCACCTGGCGCACCGCATCGCTGGCTGCGATGACGCGGGTCTTCAGCAGGATCACATGGGCAAGATTGCCTGATGAGATCGGCGCGTCCAGCCCGACCGTGCATCCCGTCGGAATGCCGCGCGCGACCAGCATCGACGCCAGCTCGGTGCCGCCGGTCAGATCGTCGGCAATGGCGCCGAACAGCAAGGAAGGCATCGACGCGGTCATGCGGCCCGTCTCATGTCTGCCGGTTTCGGGGCGGCTTGTCTCATGTCGGTGGTCAGGCCATTCGTGGTATCATATACACAAGCCACGCGACGCAGGCGACGCCTGCGCTGTTGCAAGAACGGAGAGCGGATGTGACTGCTTCTATCGCGCCGATCGCGCGCGACAATCTGACGACGCGTGTCTATGAGGAGCTTCGCCGTGCCATGATGGAAGGCCGTTTCTGGCCGGGCCATCGCTTCAAGATCCGCGACCTTGCCGCCAGCCTTCAGGTGTCTGAGACGCCGGTGCGCGAGGCGCTGATGCAGTTGGTGCGCGAAAAAGGCCTGGAGATGGAGGCTGGCCGTTCGATCACTGTCGCCCAGCTGTCGCTGGCTCAGTATCTGGAACTGCGCAGCATCAGGTTGCATCTCGAAGGCATGGCGGGTGCCGCGGCAACGACGCGCATCGAGCCGCGCGAGATCGACCGTCTGGCGGCGGTGCATGAGAAACTCATTGCCAACGAGGACAATGGCCGCTGGTTCGAAGCCGTCCGCGACAATTGGGAATTCCATCACTCGATCTACCAGGCGGCGCAAATGCCGGAGCTGCTGGCCATCATCGAGGGAATCTGGCTGCGCAACGGACCGCTGGTGAACTACCAGTACCCGCACGCCCGGCCGACCTATGACGGCCGCCACCGGCATCTCGACATTCTTGAAGCGCTGCGGGCGCGCGACGAGAACGGTGTGCGCAAGGGCATTCAGCAGGACATGATCGAAGGCGGCCGCCTGCTGGTCAAGGTTCTCGAACGGCTGAACGACGGCGCGGTCACGCCGGAGGAACTGCGCCGCGCTGCGCAGAACGGCCGACTGGTGTCGGCCACCGGCTGAACAGTTTGTTCCTTTCCACCGCATTGGCGCCGGTCACGCCACCTGCGCCGCGGCGGCCATGCCCGCATCGGCAGCCTGCAGGGCGAGATCTATATCTTTTGCGGTGTGCGCAGCACTCAGGAACATGTTGTGCCGGGGATGGAAATAGGCGCCTTCGCGCAAGGCGGCCGAGCAGAAGGCGTTGGCCAGCTTGAATTCGGTATCGCCGTCGAACAGCACCATCGGCATCGACACCGGACCTGTCTGTCGCAGCGAAAGACCATGCTTCTTCGCTGCAGCATCGAGGCCTGAGCGCAGCCTGTCGCCGGCCTGTGTCATGTGGGTGACGGCGTCGGTATCGCGCAGTGTGCTGATGGTGGCGATCGCCGCGGCCATTGCGACGGCGCCATACCAGAACGAACCCGTCACATAGACCTTTGTCGCGGCTTCGCGAAACCGGTCGGTGCCTGTGATGGCGGCCAGCGGATAGCCATTGGCGATCGCCTTCGAGAAGGCGGACAGGTCCGGCCGTACGCCGAGCGGCTCCCAGCTACCGGCGAGGTCGATGCGGAAGCCGGCGCGCACATCGTCGACGATCAATGCCGCATCGGCAGCGGTGGTGAGTTCGCGCGCCCGTTTGGCGAAGGCGGCGGTCGGCAGTTCCTGGTCGCGGGCGATGTCGTGCCGGAAGGCAGTGACGACGACAGCAGCGAGATCGTTGCCGGCCTGCTCGACGGCCGCTTCGAGGCTGGCGACGTCATTGTAGTCGAAATGGATCAGATGGGCGCGGTCCTCGGCGGTGACGCCGGCCAGCGATGGCGTGCACCACGGCACGGCGCCGTGATAGGAGCCGCGCGCGACCAGCACCTTGCGTCGGCCGGTGCCGGCGCGCGCGATCGTCACGCAGGCCGTGGTGGCGTCGGTGCCGTTCTTCTGCAGCATTGCCCAGTCGGCATGCGCGACCGTCTTGACCAGCAGTTCCGCCAGTTCGACCAATACCTCGCCGGGGCCGTTCATCGCATCGCCGAGGCGACGCTGCCGCTCGGCCGCCTCTTCGACCGCTTGATGATGGTGGCCGAGAATGTTGGGCCCCCAACTGCACATCAGGTCGATGTATTCGTGCCCGTCGACGTCCCAGACCCGGCAGCCGTCGGCGCGTTCGAAGAATTGTGGATAGGCGGAGCCGAGATAGCGCGTCGCCATGTGTCCCCACATGCCGCCCGGAATGACCGAGGCCGCACGCTCGCGCAGCAACTGGTCCTTGGAGTTGATCAGGGAAGGCATGACGAGGTCTCCGCTCATTGATATATCATATATTGAATGTGATGTTGGAAGAACAGGATTTGCTGGCCTTCCGGGATGGAGAACAGGGAGGCGACTGTCGCCTCCCCGTATTGTTTTGCTCAGTGGCTGAGTTCTGCCAGCGGCAGGTTGCAGCAGGCGCTGTAGCGCACGCCCTTGACGTCCGACTTGTAGGCCAGGATCAGGTTCGGGCTGATCAGCGGCAGGATGATCCTGTCCTTGATCATCTCCTCGCCGGCCTGGTGCCACAGCTTGGCGGCCTCGTCGCCGCTTGCCGCAAGGGCTGCCTTGTAGATATCCGCTTCCTTCGGGTTGAGCACCGACGGGTCGCGCTCCGCGCCGGCACGGCGCGACCAAGGGCTGCCCTTCGTCATGGCGAAATAGTCGATGTATTGCGAGGTGCCGTAATAGTCCGGCGCGTAGAACACCGCCGTCATCGGGATGCCGTCGCCATTGACGCGCTCGCGCCAATTGGCGAAGGGGATCGGCTGCAGGTCGAGCTTGATGTTGATCTTGGCCAGATCCTGCTGGACCTTCTGCATCAAGAGCGAGAGATCGACGCCGTAGACGTTCATGCCGGGGAACGCCGCCTCCATCTCGAAGCCGTCGGCATGTCCGGCCTTGGCCAGAAGTTCCTTTGCCTTGGCAACGTCATAGGGCTGCGCCTCGAAGCCCGAACCGCCGGGGAAGCCGAGCGGGATCGGCGCGCTGATCAGCTGACCCTCGGAGCCGATGGTGAAGTCGAGGATAGCAGGACGGTCGAGACCGAGCGAAATGGCCTCGCGCACTTCGGGCGTCAGCGGCACCTTGTTGGCCTTGGCGCCGGGCGACAGCGCCACATAGATGAAGTTGTAGGACGGCACGGTCTCGATCTTGACGTCGCTGCCGGTCATCGTCTTGGCCGTGTCCGGGTCGATCTGCATGGCGATATCGGCGGTGCCGCTCTGCAGCATCTGCGCCTGCGCCACCGCATCCTTGGTCTGGCGTATGACGACTTCGCTCAGCGCCGGCGCCGTGCGCCAGTACTTGTCGTTGCGCGCCAGCCGCAGTTCCGAATTGGGCTCATAGGATTTCAGCACGAACGGCGCGCTGCCGGCCGAATGGGCCAGGAACCAGGCCTCGGCATTGTCTGTCGTCGAAGCGTCCGCATCGGCCTTGGCGCCGGCTTCGGAAGCAACCTTGCTGTTGACGACCGCTGCGTAGGGCGCCGCCGCGATGTTGAGGAATTCGGAGCTCGGCGCGACCATCTTGACGACGACCGTATGCGCGTCCGGAGTCTCGATCGAGGCGACATTGTCCATCAGGAACGAGGCGCTGCCCTTGAGGTTCTTCAGCCGCTCCCAGGACCATTTGACGTCCTTGGCTTCGACAGGCGAACCGTCCGAGAATTTGGCGGCCGGGTCGAGCGTGAAGGTGAAGCTGCTCTGGTCGGCATTGCCTTCCCACTTCGAGGCGAGCAGCGGGATCAGCTTGTTGTCCTTGTCCAGCGTCAGCAGCGATTCGTAGACGCTGGAATTGTAGATCTGGCAGGTGTCGCAGAAGGCGCGGTGCGGATCGAGCGAATTGAGGTCGATGTTACGCGCGATGACCAGCGGCTTGCTGTCCTGCGCGAAGGTGGCAGGCGCCCAGAAGGCGCTGGTGGCCAGCAGCACGGCCGCCAGCATCGTCGCCCTGGTCTTGGCTCTTGGTAGGATCGTCATGTCCATTTCATTCTCCCATTTTCTTGTCAGATCTTTGTGGCAATGCGTTGCTCTATCCACCCACGGCAATGAGGGATTGAAGCGCGGCCTTGAGCTTATCAGCGCCGCCCAGTGCGGCGCGGTTGAGCGGGGCCGATACGACGGGAGCCGAGAGGCTTCCCGTCACATGCAGGATCTCGTGATCGAGATAGTCGAACACGCGATCCTGAATCTCTTGTGTCAGCCGTCCGCCAAGCGACAGTCCACGCTGCACCTGCTCGACGACGGCCACCCGGTTGGTCTTGCGGATCGAGGCCTCCACCATCGGCCAGTCGAGCCCGGTCGGATCGAGGCTGCGCAGGTCGATGATCTCGGCATCGACGCCGGTCTCCTCGACCACCTGCTTGGCGACGGCGACCATGCTGGCACTGGTGAGCAAGGTGCAGGCACTGCCCGGCCTGACGGTTTTCGCCTTGCCGAGTCGCACGCAATAATCGCGGTCATCCGCAGGCACAGGCCCTTCGCTCGGGAACAGTTCGACATGCTCGATGACGACGACCGGATCGTCGCATTTCAGCGCCGAATTCATCAGGCCGATATAGTCGAAGGGCGTCGTCGGGGCGACGATGCGCCAGCCGGGAAACAGCGCGAACAGGCCGGACGGATCGCCCGAATGCTGCGAGCCGTAGCCGGTGTGCGGCGAGACGCGCACCCGGATCACGATCGGCACCGGGAAGCCGCCGCCGAACATGTGGCGCACCTTGCTGACCGCGTTGAACAGCTGGTCGGCGGCAACCAGGCAGAAATCGCCGAACATGATCTCGACGATAGGCCGCAGCCCGCAAAGCGCTGCACCCAGCGCCACGCCGACAAAACCGTTCTCGGCGATGGGCATTGCCAGTACACGCTCCGGCCAGCGTTCCAGCGCACCCTTTGTGGCGCCCGAAACGCCGCCGCGCAGCCGGTGCACATCCTCGCCCATGATAATGATGCGCGGGTCCTGCTCCATGGCGCGAGCGATGACCTCGGAGGCGGCAACCATGAACTTGACCGGCCTGGTATCGGCAGGCGGCACGTCCTCGATCTCGAGGAAGCGCTCGTCCTTGAGTTCGGAAAGATCGCCTCGTATCTGATTGTCGACGCCGCCTGGGTCCGGCCACAGATGGTCGGGAATGCGCAGCGCGTTGCCGCTCATCTCGGTGAGCGAATCGGCGGCGGTGTTGACCACCTCCATGACGCGCTGGTCGAGTGTGCCGAGGTCGGAAGCGTTCAAAATGCCCATCGACTTCAGGCGAGCCGCCATCGTGACCAGCGGATCGCGCGCTTTCCAGGCGTCTTCCTCGGCCCGCGTGCGGTAGCCGAATTCGCTACCCGGGCGCGCGCCGCTCTGATGCAGGAAGCGGTAGCAAAGCGCCTCGACCAGCACCGGGCCACCGTCTTCCTCGATCGCCCGGCGCGCCTCGCGCATGGCATGGTGGACCGCCACCACATCCATGCCGTCGCATTCGATGCCGCGAAAGCCGAGCATAGGTCCGCGCGAGGCCAGCCGCGTCTCGCGCGTCTGCTCGTTGATGTGCGTCGAGACGGCATAGAGATTGTTTTCGGCGAAAAAGATCACCGGCAGCCGGTAGAGCGCGGCGATGTTCATCGCCTCATAGGCCGGCCCCGCCATCATCGTGCCGTCGCCGAAAAAGGCGACCGAGATGTTGCCGGTACCGAGCAGCTTGTCGGCCAGCGCATAGCCGGCCGCATGCGGCAGGTTGCCGCCAATGATCGCGCTGGTGCCAGGGATGCCGGAGGCATCGTCGCGCATATGCATCGAGCCGCCACGGCCGCCGCAATAGCCTGACTTGAGGCCCATGATCTCGGCCATCAAGCCGCGCACCGAGCCCTGCATGTCCGGGTTGAAAGCGTCATGCAACGGGTCGAATCCGCCGGGCGTCTGCGCGTTGACAAGCTTGGCCAAGACCTGGTGATGGGCGCGGTGGGTGCCGTTGATGCGGTCGCCCGTACCGAGCACGGACATGGCGCCGACCGCCGTCGCCTCTTGTCCGATGCTGGCATGCGCCGGACCATGCACCAGCCCGGCATTGGCGAGATCGAGCACTTTTTCCTCGAAACGGCGGATGAGCAGCATCTGCTGATACCAGCGCACCACGCTCGAAACCTCGGCGTCGTTCCAGTCCGAATCGTCGACGTCGAGCCGCAACCAGGGCGCCGATGGCTGGATCGATGTCTGCTGGACCATGTCAGCTATTTCCGTTCTGGTAGATGATATATCAAATATTTTCTCAGTCGATTGCGTCCGGGCACTTTTCCTGGGCACTGCACTGGCTTGCGGGCATCACACAAATGGAATTAAATTTCATTTTCTGTGCGAAGCCGAGACTAAGCCGGGACGGCGGCGTTCCGCAAGAGGAATTTTGAAGCCAGTTTTCGAGCCATTCCGGCGACAAGCCCTGCACCAATTCACGGAGGGAGCGGCTCTGCAAATCAGGCATTCGGCTGGCGGATCGGCTGGGTAAGCGAGCGGCTAGCGATCGGCCTGATGCTGGAAGAACTGCAAAAACAATTCCCGCTCGGTGGTGATGTCGAGCTTCTCGTAGATGCGCCGGCGATGGTTCTTGACCGTGCCGACGGTGATGCCGAGGCGCTCGGCGATGTTGGCCGTCGGGTGGCCGGCGAGGATCAACTGAACCAATTCCCGCTCGCGCAGCGACAGCTCCGGCCACAGGCTGGCCGGGATCGTCGGCTCCTGCCGGGGCGAGGCGCCGGGGCCTGTCGGCGCCGACGTGCGGGAGAATTTGGTTCCGCGCGCCTTGATGTCGAGCGCATGCAGCGCCTCGAATACAGGCAACCGCTCGTCCAGCAAAGCGATCTCGCTGTCCTTGAATGAGGTGGTCGAACGGTCGAGGAAGATGCCGAGGCACCAGTCGCCGGCATCGGCAAGCATGATGCCGACCTCGTCGCAGATCTCCGACTGCGCCAGGAAGCCGGCAATGTACTGGCCGCGCTTGGCCTCGTCGTCGGCGAGCCGTTTCAGCGGCATGATGCCCAGCCTGCGCTCGCGCCGCCACGAGGCATAGAACGGGTCGAACACGTAGTAATTGTGGAGATAGCGCCGGACCATCTCATCCGAGAAGCGCCGGTGCTTGATGAATTCGGGTGTCTGCGTCGCCGAATAGCGCGTCACCGTGACGAGGTCGTGGTCGATGTCGGCGCCGATCAGGTCGATCAGGCAGTCGACATGCCTGTCCGTGCCGATGGCGGCGATCGCTTTGGCGAGCGGCGCCCAGATATTGCCCATGCGCATGCCCTTTTCTCGGCGATGTCAGCCCAACCGTCATTGTGTCTTTAGGCATATGGCGCGAGGCCATCCAATGAATCTAGGCTGGCGTCAACCTAGACCAGATCCCGAGGCGACCGTGACCCAACCCAATCTCACCGCCCCCATCGTCGGCAACCCAATCGTGATTGGCATCGACGCCGGCGGCACCATGACCGACACGATCCTTGTCGATCAGGACGGCCACTTCAAGATCGGCAAGTCGGCGACCACGCCGAAGAACGAAGCCGAGGGTTTCCTGGCCTCGGCCGAGGACGCGGCGGATGCCTGGGGCATCTCGCTGGAATCATTGTTTTCAGGCGTCAACGTCGTGCTCTATTCCGGCACCGGCATGCTGAACACGCTGTTGTCGCGCACCGGCCGCCGGCTCGGCCTGATTACCACCAAGGGCCTCGAGGACATGATCCTGATGGGCCGCGGTCTGCAGGCCTGGGCCGACTATTCCTATGCCGACCGGCTGCATGCGGTCACCCACCATCATCCCGATCCGCTGGTGCCGCGCCGCCGCACCCATGGGGTCACCGAGCGCATCGACCAGTTCGGCGACGTCGTGCTGCCGCTCTATGAGCACGAGGTTTCTGCAGCCGCCAAAAAACTGATCGCCGACAAGGTCGAAGCGATCTGCATCATGACCATCTTCTCGCATGTCAATCCGGTGCACGAGAAGCGCATCGCCGAGATCTGCCGTGAGGAGGTCGACAAGGCCGGCGCCGACATCATCGTCTACACCAGCCATGAGGTCCGCCCGGTCATCCGCGAGCAGTCGCGGCTGAACTCGGTGCTGATCGAGGCCTACGCGACTTCGCGCGGCCGCAAGCAGCTTAGGGGTATCGAGGACGTCTCGAAGAAATACGGCTTCAAATATGGCGTGCAGACGCTGCTCTCCTTCGGCGGCCTGACCTCGATCAACCATCCGCGCCTGCATGAAACCATGATCTCCGGCCCGATCGGCGGCATCCTCGGTGCTGCCTATGTCGGCAAGCTGATCGGCAATGATTCGCTGATCTGCTCGGACATGGGCGGCACCTCCTTCGACATGGGCGTCATCACGCGCGGCCAGACGCGGATCGAGAACGAGCCGCTGATGGATCGTTTCAAGCTCAACGTGCCGACGCTGCACCTCGACACGATCGGTGCCGGCGCCGGCATGATCCTCAAGGTCGATCCGCTGACCAAGAAAGTCTCGCTTGGACCGGAAAGCGCCGGCTCCGATCCAGGTCCGATTTGCTTCGCCAGGGGCGGCACCGAACCGACCATTGCCGATTGCGATGCGATTCTCGGCCGGCTCAACCCGCACTATTTCCTCGGCGGCAAGGTCGTGCTGCAGGTCGAAAAGGCCCGCCGCGCCTTCCAGGAGAAATGCTCCGACATCCTGGGCGTCGGTCTGGAGGAAGCCGCCGAAGGCATGATCGACATGCTGGAGGCCGACGCCAACAACGCGCTGCGCCGCGTCATTTCGGGCCAGGGCATCCATCCCTCCGAGTTCACGCTGCTGTCCTATGGCGGCTCTGGCCCGCTGCACCTGGCCGGCTGTTCCAGGGGCATCGGCTTCAAGGACATCATCACCTTCCAGTTTGCGGCCGCCTTCTCCGCCTTCGGCTGCACCACGGCTGATTTCATGCGCCGGCATTCGGTGTCGACGCAGCACGACATCCCGTCACGCGCCGATAAGGCGACGCTGGCCGCCTTCGGCGTCAAGGTCACCACGGTCTGGAACGATCTGACCAAGGCCGCGGTCGACGAGATGATCGCCGACGGCCATGCGCGCGAGAAGATCAGGACCGTGCCGTTCCTGATGATGCGCTACACCGGCCAGCTCGAGGATGTCGAAGTCATGGCGCCGCTGGCTGAGGTCAACTCGGCCGACGACATGCGCAGGGTTATCGACGAGTTCGAGGCGGTCTACGCCAAGGTCAATCATCGCGTGTCGCGCTATGGCGAGGCCGGCTTCACCATCACCGAACTCGGGCTGATCGCCACCGCCGACAAGGTCAAGCCGGTGCTGCTCAAGCGGCCGCTTGGCAAGTCGGATCCGGCTTCCGCGCACAAGGGCGTGCGCGAGGCCTATATCGGCGGACGCTGGCACAAGGCCAATCTCTACGAGATGGACCTGCTGCAGCCCGGTCACGAAGTCATCGGTCCGGCCATCATCGAACACCCCGCCACCACGCTCGTCGTTCATCCGCAGGACCGCGTCCATGTCGATGAATGGACGCTGCTGCACTACACCCACGCTTGAGAGGGCACCGCCATGTTGGACAAACCTGCCTCGGCCCTGCGCCTTCGCGAAAGACTGCTCGATTCCGAGCGGCTGATGGAAGAGACCGGCTGCTATGACGGCATCACGGAACTCACGCTGCGCAACCAGGATCCGCTGAAGTTCGAGACGCTGCACACCAAGCTGCGCGCCTATTGCGTCTCGGCTCGCGAAATGGCCCGCCGCATCTCGGCCTCGCCCGGCGTGCGCGAAGTCGGCGAGATGGTGGTCGCCATCTATACGCCCGAAGGCGACGCCATCGCGCTCTCCAACGGCATCATGGTGCATGTCCATACGATGAGCCGCTTCATCAAATGGATGATCAAGAACAATTACGAGGAAAACCCGAAAATCCGTGAAGGCGATATCTTCGCCAACAACGACGCCTTCATCGGCACCGTGCAGGTGCCTGATGTCATGGATGTGGTGCCGATCTTCCATGAAGGCACGCTGGTCGGCTGGGCCGGTGCCGTCTGCCACGAACTGGAAGCCGGCGGCATCACGCCGGGCGGCGATGTCTGCCTGGCGCAGGAGCGCTTCACCGAAGGCCTGTTCGTCTGCGCCGAGAAGATCGGCGAGAATGACGAGATCCGGCGCGACTACGTCATCCGCTGCGAGCGCAATCTGCGCATGCCGATCTACTGGGTGCTCGACGAGAAGGCCAAGGTCGCCTCCTGCATCGACATGCGCGAAAGCGTCAAGCAGCTCATCTCGGAGATCGGCCTCGACTACTGGATGAAGGTGTCGAAGGAGTTCATCGAGGAAGGCCGTCGCGCCCAGCTCGCCCGCACCCGCCAGCTCACCGTGCCCGGCATCTACCGCGGCCACACGTTCTACGGCCATGTCACGGCGGGAAAGCCCGGCTTCCAGCTGCTCGGCGATCCCGACTGGCTCTACAACATCCCGATCGAGATGGAGATCACGTCAGACGGCAAGATCACCATGGACTTCGAGGGCACGCAGCCCTGGGGCTACCATTCGATGAACTGCACGCCGGCCGGCATGGATGGCGGCATGTTCGTGACGCTGACCCAGCACATGAATTTCGAAGGCCTGGTCAATGACGGTGCCTGGATGGCGACCGAACTGAAACTGCCGCACGGCACCTGGACCAACCCCGACAACGAGATGGTGGCCACCGCCACCTCTTGGGCGCTGCTGCTGCCGGCCTACGGCGTTTTCCAGCGGCTTTTGTCGCGCAGTTTTGTCGCGCGCGGCTTCGTCGAGGAGGCCTTTGTCGGCCAGGTCAACAGCCCGATGATCGAGATGGGCGGCGAAAGCCAATACGGCACGCCGTTCGGCATGGCGCATTTCGAGTGCGCTGCCGCCGGGTCCGGTGCGCTCGCCATCAAGGACGGTCTCGACACCGCCTATGTCGGCTGGAACCCGGAATCCGACATGGGCAACATCGAGGTCTGGGAACAGTCGATGCCGATGGTCTATATCGGCCGTTCGATCGTGCCGAATTCCGGCGGCGCCGGTAAATATCGCGGTGGCTGTTCCTTCGTCTCGACCTGGCTGATCAACAAGACCTCACATCTGCGGCTCCACACCTCCGAGCACTCCTCGCGCGTGTTCGACAATGGCGGCATGTGCGGTGGTTATCCGGCGCCGACCTGCCAGAAGCATCGCGCGGTGCGCAACTCAGACATTCACGAACTGGCGGCAAAAGGCGAACCGCTGGCGCATTCGCCCGGCATCGACCCTGACGTCTCCGACTACGAGAAGAACATCGGCGGCGACCATGTCGTGGTCGAAGGCCCCTACATCACCTCGCCGCACAAATCCGGCGACATCTTCAGCCATTCGTACAATGGCGGCGGCGGCTATGGCGACGTGCTGGAGCGCGATCCGATCAAGACGGCATGGGATGTCGAGAACGGCTTTCTCACCCGTGAAGCGGCGGACCAGGTTTTCGGAATTGTGCTGAAGGACGATGAAGACGGTTATCCCGTCGCCGATATCGACGCCACGGTCGAACGCCGCGCCGCCATGCGCAAAGAGCGCCTGGCTAAGGCGATCCCGGTGACGGATTGGATCGCCAAGGAGCGTGGCCGCGTCGGAAAGGCCGACTTCGCGCCCGAAGTGAAGAAAATGTACGCCAGCGCGATCAAGCTGTCGTCGCGCTTCACCAAGGAATTCAGCGATTTCTGGAACGTCGACGCCAAATCGATCTTCACGCCGGGAGCCAAGCCATGACCTCATACAGCAAGGAAGTCCTTGGCGATCTGGCCGCCGGCAAGCTGCCCTGGCCGCAGACAAGGCGCATCATGAGTGCCTACAAGGATGACGACCGTTTCTTCAAGATGGTTGCCGTCTATCAGGATCGTGTCGCCTGGAAGGACCCGATCCTGCTGCCGGTCTCGGACCATCTGTTCATCTGCCAGAGTGGCGATGAGCGCATTACCCGCTGCGAATGCGGCCACTCCTTCGGCGACTATCGGAAGAACTGGAAGCTCAACGCCGCGATTAACGTGCGCAACACCGAGGAGGCTTTGCGCGAGATCTATCCCAACAGCGATCTCCCTGATCCCGAATGGATGGAAATCCGGGAGTTCATCTGCCCGGAGTGCGGGACGCTGCATGAGGTCGAGGCGGCGGCACCCGGTTATCCCATCGTGCATGATTTCGAACCCGACCTCGAAGGCTTTTATCGCGAATGGCTGGGCAGACCGCTTCAGGGGTCCTGAACGCTCGTCGATGGAGGGCTGCGCCGCTGTGATTGCCAAATCCGGTCAGGACTGATTGCCTGCCCAAACGAAGCGGAGACCGTGCGCCATGAACAACCTTTCCGGCCGTAGCGCCATCGTGACCGGCGGTTTCTCGGGCATGGGCTTCGCCATTGCCACGGCTTTGGCCGAGGCTGGGGCCAATGTCGCCGTCGGCTCCTACATCGCGCCTGCCGGCGCCGACAGATCCGATGCCGCCTACTATCCGGCCGCCGACGAGATCGAGCGCGTGCGCTCGGCCCTTGCCGCCCATGGAACGAAAGTTCACGCCGCACACCTTGACGTTCGCGACAGCGACGTCACCAACCGTTTCGCGGCTGACGCCGAGACGGCCATCGGCCCCGCCGACATTCTGGTCAACGCCGCCGGCACCACCGCCGAGCAGCCGGTCTGCGGCCATTCCGACGCGCTTTGGGACAAGATCGTCGACACCAACCTGACCGGCGCCTTCCGCGTCACGCGTGCCGTGCTGCCGGGTATGATCGAGCGCGGCTGGGGCCGCATCGTCAACATTGGCTCGACGGCCGCCTTGGTCGGGTGGAAGGACAACCCGGCCTACTGCGCGTCCAAGGCCGGCCTGCTGGGTCTCACCCGCTGCGTGGCGCTGGAAGGGGCGGCGCATGGCGTCACCTGCGTTATGATCAGCCCGACCTGGGTCGAGACCGAACTGATGCGCCGCAATGTGGCGCAGGTCGTCGAGCGCGAAGGCAAGGGGCGCACGCCAGAGGAAGCGATGGCCGAGATCGCCAGGGGCAACCCGCAGCAGCGCCTGCTGCAGCCGCGGGAGATCGCGGCTTTGGCAGTCTTCCTGTGCTCGGATCTCGCCAAGGGCATCACCATGGAAAACATCCAGATCACCGGCGGAGCGCTTTGGTAGCGTCTCGGACGCGCAACCGGCTGATCTCTCCGCAGATGCCTCGCTGTAAGACAAGGTGACCGGATTTGCCATTGAGCGCCGGGCGCAATAGGTTATATTGCACTGCACAATGGAGACGCCGTTTATTGCACGCCCATGTCTGCGAAGATTCCGGCCGGCTCATGGCTTGCCGGCCCTGGGTCGTGTCGGCGGGACTCTGAGATGAAGATTCCAAAGTCCCTGCTGATCGATCCCGAGAAGAATTCGGTCTATGGCGCCTTTGCCGTAGCCGTTTCGATCTGGGCGTTTTCTTATTCGGTCATCTTCGGCCAGATATTGATCCTGGCCTACTATGCGGTCTGGCTCCCGCTCGTCCTGGTCGACTACCGGCGGTTTGTGAGGCATCTGTCCAGCGCCTGGCTGCCGCTGCTGTTTGCTGCCTATGTCTGCTTCTCGGTTTTCTGGTCGCAGGCTCCCGGCGTCACCGCAAGGACGTCGGTCCAGTATTTTTCCCATATTGCCTGCGCCTACGTAGCTGCGCGCACCGTCAGCGTGCGCACGCTGACCATAGGGGCGCTGATCGGGATATTTGTCGTCCTCATCTATTCGCTGAAGGTCGGGAACTATTCCGAGGATGTCCTCGACGGCACCGTGAACTTCGTCGGCGCCTTCGCCTCCAAGAACCAGATCGGCTTTGTCGGCTCGCTCGGCATCTATTTCTGCGTTGTCTTCCTTGCGTTCTACAGGCGCGGCCGGCTGAGCTTCATCCTGGCGGTGCCCGTCGTGCTGCTGTCGGCCTATGTCCTGGTCGCCTCGCATTCCGCCACCTCGATGGCCTCGATACCCGCGGTTCTGGCGCTGGTGGCGCTTCTTGCGATGAGCAAACTTCTGTCACGACGCTATCGCCGGGTCATCTTCCTGATCGGCGCCGGCCTGCTGGTCGTGACGGCCTTCGTCGCCTTGAATCTCGGGTTGATGGACTTCGTCCTCGGCCTCTTCGGCAAGGATTCGACGCTCACCGGGCGAACCTACCTGTGGGAGCAAGGCTGGAACACGGTCCAGAAATCGCCGATTCTCGGCGTCGGCTATGCCGCCTATTGGGTGCAGGGTTTCGCTGAAGCCGAGCGGCTGTGGAACGAATTCTACATCACCACCCGCACCGGCTTCCACTTCCACAACACCTATATCGAGGCCCTCGTCGAACTCGGCTTCGTCGGAGCGACGCTGGTGTCGCTGATCATGCTGCGCACGCTATACGGCCACGTCTCGGCGGTGATCTTCAAGGCATGGCAGGCGGACTCGGTGATCCTTTTCGGCGTGATGGTCCTGCTGCTGATCCGCTCCTTCGTCGAGGTCGAGATACTCAACCCCTACATCATGGGTTCTTTCCTGATGTATTTCAGCTTCTTCAAGCTGGCGCGGCTGCCTGTTACCCGCAGGCGGCGGTCGCCGGCTCTGGAGCCGGCTGACGCGGCCGGGGGCGAGACTGACTGGCCTCGGTATGCCGGCCATCCGGCGGGCGCCGGTCCCTCATAAATTATCATCTCGCGGGCTGAAGGGGGCGGTCTTCCTTTTTGAGCAAGCATGTGCTCGGACGGGAAGCCTCGATCCCGTGACGGCTATTATAGTTTCCGCAGGGAGATGTTCAAACAACTGAGCCAGAGCCTCATCCCGGTTTGTCGGGTGAGGCTCTGGCTCGAAACACCGGATCTGTTGGAAGTTGGTCTACTGGCTGGCCAGCGGCGCCAGCTTGATCTTGATCACATCGCCAGGCAGCACCGGGGTTTCTTCCTTGGCGGCTATTTCGCTGGTCTTGCCGTCGACATTGCGCACCAGTGAATAGAGCAGGGTCGGCTGCTGATCATTTGTCATAGCGGCCGCCATCGCGGGATCGCTGGCCTGGGCTATCAGGCCTTTCTGCATGTTCACCTTCAACGCGGCCTCGTTCAGGTCGGCTTCGGTCTGCTGCCGGTCAGTGGCGAGACTTGAACTCAAGGTGTTCTGGGCATCGATAGCATCCTGCTTCGCCTTGCTGATCGCCTGCTTGGCGGTGAGGATGGCGGTTTCGTAGTCCAGGATCTTGCCCTGCAGGTCGGCAACCGACTGGCGCGAATCCAGCAGTCGGGCGTTGGCGATCAGGCCTTTCTGCGCCAGCGGGCCGATGCTGGCGAGCTGCTGCTGCGCCAAGTCGACCTGCTGCTGCTGGTTGACGATCTTCTTCTGCAGCGATTCGATCTCGGATTCCAAAACCCCTTTGAGATCGTCGAGCGCTTCAAGCTTCAGCTTCAGCGCCTTTTGGTCCGCTGTCAGGATCGTCATCTCGTCCGCCACGATGGCTGGCAGTCTCGGATCGCCCTCGACCTCCTTCGGCACGTCGAAACTCGCCTTTCCGGCCATATCCGCATCGATGCGGGCGCGCCTTACGATCAGTCGGATGCGCTGGTCGTCGGAGATGTCGAACATGCCCTTGGCGGTGACCAGGTCCTTGCCGAGCTGGGGGCCGTAGTCGGCGTTTCGCCGGATGCCTCCGGCGACGCTGATGGCCTTCAACACCGTCAGGTCGGGCACATAAGGAAACTGGCCGGGGTTCTGGACTTCGCCCGAAATGTAGAAGGGCCGGAACTGCGCCATCTCGACCGAGGCTTCCGGCCTGTCTGACAAAGCGAGCTTTTTCTGCAAAGCCTCGCCGATCGCCGCCGCGATTTCGGACGTGGTCTTGCCGGAGGCCGGCAGTTCGCCGGCGAACGGCACCGACAGCGTGCCGGATGGACCGACCGTGTACTCGCCATTCACCGCCGACCAGTCACGGAATGTGCCTTCCACGGTCTGCCATTCGGCGACGCGGATGGTGAGCTTGTCCTGCGAGCCGAGGCGATAGTCGCCGGCGGCGGCGATGTGCGGGACGACGAGGGCCATGGCAAGGCATGTGGCCAGCAAACGCGCCCGCCGCAGCCGGCCGGAATCCGGGCCGCTGCGAAAGGTTTCGAACAAATCTGTTTTCAACTCAACGTTCCGATCCGCTATAGCCCCATCGCCCGATGAGCTTGCGTCGAATGGCCGACGCCAATGTCTGGCATTGGCCACCGGCCGGTCAGTAAGAACCGCGCGACATCCAGACGGCCGGGACGGTCTTGATGATGATGCGAACGTCCTCGAACAGCGACCAGTTCTCGACATAGTGACGGTCGAAGGCGACGCGGCTGTCATAGGACACATCGTTGCGGCCGCTGACCTGCCACAGGCCGGTCAGGCCCGGACGCGATTTCAGATAGTAGACGGCGGATGTGCCATAGATCTCTAGTTCGTCGCGCACAACCGGACGCGGACCGACAAGGCTCATATCGCCCTGCAGGATGTTGATGATCTGCGGCAACTCATCGAGGCTGAGTTTCCTCAGCACTGCTCCAACGCGGGTGACGCGCGGGTCGTTCTTCAGCTTGCGGGTCGCGATCCATTCCGCGTTGGCGTCCGGGTTGGTGGCGAGATAGGCTGCCAGCACCTTGTCGCCGTCCGGAACCATGGTGCGGAACTTCAGGCACGGAAAAATCCGTCCGCCCCGCCCGATTCGCCTGTGGCCGTAGAAAATCGAGCCGCCGTCGGAAAACTTGACGAGCAGCGCTATCATAACAAATAGCGGGCTGAGGGCGATCAAGCCAATCAGTGAACCGGTGATATCGAAGCTGCGTTTGAGCAGGCCGCCGATCGGCGGCGGAAAATCGATGTCAGCCTGCGAAAAGCTCGCGGTGGCCGACTTGGCAACGTCCCTCATGCCGTAAACTCCATGCGTTGAACGAATGGTTCACCACACGATACCAAAAAAATGTTGCAGCGCAACACACAATTTACCACCCCGTTGAAATAGTCACGTCATGAAATGACTAAATAATAAGCTTGCCATGCACAAATTTCGGCATATTTAGCACATTTGTGACAATAAATGGGCACAGCCGAAAAAATAGAGGCCTTTGTGGGGCGGTTTTTAGGCGGACCTACCTATTTGCCAAGGCGAGGTACAAACTAGTGCTTCATCATGCCGTGATGCTTGGTCAAAACCATATAAAATACTACTTAATATTGGCCATTTTACTGAAAAATATCGACGAGAGGATATCGGCCTAGCTCCCGTTGCGTGCATTGCAACATGGCAGAGTCGATCGCAAAAGCTCGATCAAAAATAACCGAAGTTGCCCTTGCCGCCTATTGCTCGCCTTAATAGAATTGCAAATTATACCTGTCACGGTGACGACAGGTGGAAAAGGCCGGAAGCAACCGGTCGAGAGTGGGCGACCTTAACAAGCCCACATGACAAGGGACGGCGCTCGGGTGGGGCAATCGCGATAATACCCGAGCCGGTTTATGGGCTGTTGGGTATGGCACTTCCAAAATTCATCCTCGGGATGATTTTCGCTCTGGCGATCGTCGTCGGCTGGTCCTGGCTGGGCGGTGCGTCGATAGGCACGATATTGGTGCGTGTCATCATCTGCGCCGTGACCATTCAGGCCGGCTATTTCGTGCTCATCTACACCATGATCGCCAGGAGCGCGCCGACGCCTGCCGACATAGCTCGTGACGCCGAGCGCAAACTGAACGCACCCGAGGTCGCCGAAAGCGAGAAGCTCGGCGGTGCCAGGCGCGGCCTGCATTGATGCAGACTGCTCAAACGTGGCCGGTTTGGCGGCAACGACATCCTTCGAGACAAAGGGACCAAAGCGCCGCGTGAATCCGTTTCGGCGCGACGCGTCCTGGCCGCCGGCTCACGCCACATCAGCGGGTTCGCTCTCCGACTGTTCCCCCAACAGCATCCTCGACAACCGGCTGCCGGTTTTTTCCTTCAGCCGCTGATATTGGCCGACCTCGACGATACGGCCGTTTTCCATCGCCACCACCCAGTCGGCGAAGGCGATCATCGACGGCCGGTGCGCGATGGTCAGGATCGTCATCGTACCGCGTAATCCGTCGATCGACCTGGCGATCAGCGACTGGTTCTGCCAGTCGAGCGCGCTGGTCGCCTCGTCGAGGATGAGCAGCGACGGCTTGCGCAGCAGCGCGCGCGCGAGCGCGATGCGCTGACGTTCGCCGCCCGAGAGCCGCACGCCGCGATCGCCGACCACCGCCTCGAGCCTGAGGTCGAGCCGTTCGACAAACTCGCCGGCGTGCGCCTGACGCAGCGCGGCCCACAGATCGCCATCGCTGGCCCGTGGCGCGGCGAGGCGCAGGTTCGCCGCGATCGTGTCGTGCAGGAGGAACACGTCCTGCGGCACATAGGCCACCTGGTCGCGCCAGCGACGGCGATTGCTGGCATCGATCTCGACGCCATCGACAAGCATCTTGCCAGTGGTGGGCTCCAGCAGGCCAAGCAGCATGTCGGCGATCGTGCTCTTGCCCGATCCGGACGGCCCGATCAGGGCGGTGACCTTGCCGGCCGGCAGGCCGAAGGTAATGCCGCTCACCACCGCCTTGTCGACAGCATCTCCGTAGGCGAAGGACACGCCGCGAATATTCAATCCCGTATTGAGGGAGAGTGTCCCGGCGTCGGCGAACTCGGTATGGCCGGGTTCGCGTTCGGCGTCGAAACGTGCCTGCAGGCTGCGCATTGCCGTAAAGGCGGGCAGGTTGATCAGCACTTGCTGGGCCTGCGTCTGCATGTCCATGAAGCGCGGCGCGATACGCATGAAGACCAGGAGCAGGACGACGATCTCGGCCAGCGACAGGTTGAAGCGGGCCAAAGCCACATAGATGAACAGGCTCAGGCCCACGACGCTCGCCACCTGGAATACAGCAGTGCCGATGGTGCTGTTGCGCACATAGTCGATGTTGTCGGCCTTCATCCTCTCAAGCGTCGACCGCAGCTGCGCGAAATAGCTGTCCTCGACGTTCAGGCTCTTGGCCACCTTGATGCCGCCGAGAAATTCCGAGACCGTCCGGTACTGGTCCTGGCGATTGGCGGTCAGCACACGGCCGAAGGCAGTGGCCCGTGCCCGGAAGGGCCGCAGCGCCACGAACATCAGGATGCCGACGACCACGGCAAACAGCGTCATGACCGGCGAGATGAACACGGAAACCAGGAGATAGCCGACCAGAAGAACGGCGATTTGCACCAGCATCAGCAGTGAGAAAGCCGCGCCCTGGACGCGGTCGATGTCGCCGGTCAGGGCATGATCGAGATCGGAACTGCGCATGCGTGTAAAAACGCCCCAGCGCGCCTTGCCGATGCTTTCGAACAGGTTCATGCGAACGCGATTGATGAAATCGAACAGCAATTTGGCCATGTAGACCGACTTGAAGCGATTGAACGCCGCCTGCGCCGCAACAAGCCCGACCAGCGCGCAAAGCACGGTCGTCAGTTGCAGCGTGCCATCAGGCACCAGCCAGCGCACGAAATCATCGTTGGGCAGCCGAACAGCGAAATCCTGGTCGGCACGTCCGACCAGATGCAGCAGCGGGACGAGCAGCAGGATCGAAATGCCCTCGGTCAGGCTGCCGAGGATGAGGAAGAACAGCGCCGTCCACGTTCGCCGGCCGCCGATCCGGGCAATGGTGGCGCCGAAGGCGGCAATTTCTCGAAACAGCGACAGGCGAAGGATTGGGGGCTTCGACATGGTTGCGCTCACAACCGCCGGCTGCCAGCCGACAGATCCTTTTCGATCAGTTCCACGGCTTCGCCGATCCTGTCCAGGCCCGTCGGGACTTCCAGCCGGTACACGCCGATATGGTTGGCAATCCATGAACATTGCCGAAGATGCGCCGTCGCGAAGTCGCCGGGCAGGGCCGCGCGGCCGAAGCGCGTCACATAGGAGAATTTGATGATGGCCGGCAGGGCGGCAATGGCGGGCAAGGGCGTGATGTCAGCCCTTTCGCCGCGCTCGAGGATATAGATCCTGGTCGCCGGCACCTCGTCGCCCGAAAAGCCACCGTTCAGGCGATGCTGCATCTTGTCGATCGCCGCATGCACTTGCGGCCGCACTTCCGCTTCCCCAAGCGAGATCGCCGCCGCGGCGTCGGCCGCCAGCTTGATCTGCGGAAAGCCCGGAACGGTCATTGGCTCACTCGGATTGGCGAGGTCCAGCGCCACCACGTCATCGGTAAGCAGTCGATGCCCGGCCCGGATCATCGCACTTGCGGTCGTCGACTTGCCGGCTCCCTTGTCACCCATGAAGATGGCGCTCGTGCCGGCGGCGGCGATGGCACTGGCATGCAGGACAAGCAGGCCGCGCCGGTGCAAGAGCAGCGCCATGACCGGACCAAGCAGCGGAAACGCGAGCAGCGCGTCGTCGACGCCGGGCGCCGGTTCGATGTCGATACGGCTGGAATCGGTGATCAGGAACGCGCCCACGGCATGCCACGCCAGATATTGCCGGTCCGGCTCGAAGCGAAAGTCGGTCGCGGCTTCGGGCGAGGGCTTTGGCAGGTCGATCGCGCCGACGGCAATCACGACATCCGCCGCCCCCGGCGCCGCCGGCTGCAGTTCGGGCAACGTCACCTCCGACGCGATGGTCAGGCCGTAGGCCCGGTAGAAGCGGCGTTCTCGCTTGACCCGGCCATGCGAAAAGGCATCATCATTGCATAGAGCGAGCGGCTCGTTGCGCGGCATCATGCGGGGCTCCCGCCATGCTGGAGCTGCCGCAGCCAGAGCGACAGCGAGGCCGAGCGCCAGACATACTGGACATCCAGGGGGGCTGCCTGATCGGGCTGGCGCAGCAGCCGCGCATAGGCGGCACTCACTTGCGGCAGATTGACGTAAGGGGCGATGCGTTTCGCATCCGAGACCAGCAGCTGTTCCAGGAGGTCGCGATGGTTGCGCAGCATGCCGTTGACGAGATTGGCAGTGAAGTCGATCTTGTCGCGCCGCCACTGCACCGCCTCCGGCAATACGCCTTGCATGGCGCGGCGCAGCACATAGCGGCCAAAACCGTGGCTCAGCTTCTCCTCGCCCGGCAGCGCCAGGCAGAACTCGACCAGCGGCTTGTCCCAGAAGGGGTAGCGCGGCTCGACCCCGAAATTGGCGGCGGCTTTGTCGAGAACCTCGAAAGCATGCGGGACATAGCCGTTCGACAGGATCCAGCGATGGCTCAAGGCATCGCTGGCCTGGACGCCGGGCGGCATGTAGCCGGCCCGGTGAAACCGGTCGACAAGCTCGGTGCGCTTGGCCAGGTCCGGATTGATCAGGTCGCGCCAGCTTCGTGCGCGCGAAACTTGCGCGGGCTTGCGGATCTTGTTCAGGGCACGGTTGGCCATATGCCTCAGCCTGGCGATGCGCCAGGCCGGCCCGTAGAGGGTCAGGAACTGGAGATAAAGGCCAAGCGTGCTGTCGCCATAGGTGTTGGAGGCGCTGCGGACCTCGCGCCACAGATCCATCCATCGGCCGCCATTCGCAAGCTCGTGCAGGTGGCCGTGGCCTTGTGAAACGACCTCGTCGCCACCATGGCCGTCCAGCAGCACCTTGATGCCCTTGGCGCCGGCAGTCCGGTAGATGCCGCGGGTGAGCGTCAGGCCCGGCGCCAGGAACGTTCCTTCCTGTTCTTCCAGCACGCGCTCGAATTCGGCAAATGGGGCATAGTTGCCAACCGGGATCAGCGTCGCGTCGACCTTCTGCTGGTCGAGAACGGCATCGATGAAGGGCCGCTCGTCCATCGGCGAGCCCTTCTCGAAAATCAGCGAGAAGGTTGGCAGCTTCGGCTTGCGCGCGGCGGCATTCTGCAGGCCGGCGACACAGGCGATAGACGAGGAATCGAGGCCGCCGCTCAGCATTGCTCCGACCGCCGAGGTCCCTCGCATGCGGTTGCGCACCGATTGCGAGAACAGATGGGCGAATTCCTCCGATGCATCCGACCGCAAGGGCCGCGCCGACGGCTCTATCTGCCAGTATCGGCGCAGCATCACCTGTTGCGCGGTAACGGTTAGGCTGTGCCGGGCCGGCAGGCTGAATATATCGCTGTAGGGGGTCGACTGCGGGTCGTCGGGAAGCCCGGCCAGGAAGCCGGAGATCTGGCGCTCGTTGACACGTGCGCGGATACCCTCGACGCCGAGGATCGGCCCGATCTCCGACGCAAAGGCAAAACGCCGGTCCGCCGCGTGGTAGTAGAACGGCTTGACGCCAAAATGATCGCGCGCGCAAAACAGCGATTGCCGCTCGTCATCCCAGATGGCGAAGGCGAAATCGCCTTGCAGATGCTCCGGGCAGGCTTCGCCCCAGCGCAGATAGGCCCGCATCAGCACGATCGCGTCGGCTACCGACTGGTCGCGGATACCGAGCCTGGCCAGCAACTCGTCACGGTTGTCCAGCCGGCAATCGGCGGTGATGGCGAGCCGGCCCCCAGCCATCGTCAAAGGGCCCGGACCGACTTCATCCGATGTGTTGAGCCAGGCGTGGCCAAGGGCGATGCTGGTGTCCAGCCACCAAGAACTGCCGTCAGGACCACGATGGCGCATGCGCGCCAGCATTTGCTGAATGTCGGCCGCCGCGACCGCCGGTGCGTTTGCTCCGCACAACAGGATTCCGGCGACGCCGCTCATCGGCTGCCGTGGTCGACGAGATGGGCGAAGCCGTCGATCGATCCGCCAAGCACGATATGGTTGTCGCTGACCAGCCAGGCATGTGCTTTCAACTGCTCGCCTGTGCCACGTTCGATGCCGATGCGTATCGTCGATTCATTGCCTTGGCGGGCGAGAATATACTGGCCGGAGAGCGCCTGGGTCAGGCACGTGGCGTAAGGGACGAAACGGGCCGCGGCGGCAACGCCCCAGGCGACACGCCGCAGTTCGCCCATTGAGGCGCACTGCGGCGCGTCGAGGCGCGTCACCAGGCTGCGTACACGATTGTAGGACAACAGCGTCAGCCCCAGCCGAACTGTCGCCACCACCAGCAGGCAATAGCCAAGGAAGATCATTTCCGAGCCACTCAGGGAGAAAATCCTGACCAGCCCGCGCCGGCTTCCCCCGCGCTTCGTCTGCTTGACGTTTGTTTCTCTCGCCGGTTCCTGCCGTAAAGCCGTGGCCCGCGAAGACAAGGCCCGCGAAACCAGGGCCCGTGAAACCAGGGACTTGTGCTGGACCGGCTTAGACAAGTGCCTCATGATGCCGTCTCGCAAGCCCATTATCGGCCAGGCCCTTCAGCAATGCGTCGACATCGGCCTGGCAGCGCGCCGGGTCGACATTGTAGCGCGCAAGCACGGCGCTGCGGATGTCGCCGATCGACCGGGGTTCCTGGATCAAATCCCAGATGAAGGCGCCGACGCCATTCAGGCTGTAGTAGACATTGGATTTGAGATTGAGCAGCGCCAAGCCATCTCCGAACTCGCAAGCCACGGCATCCTTGGTCGCGCACACGCTATCGTGGTCGCCCAGATCACGGTCGGATAGCTCCCCGTTCATCCCCAAACCTCGCTGACAAAACGCTGCGACATCTCCAGGTGGCGCAGGAGAAATCGGGAGGCTGGCCCCCCGACCCCTCTTACGTCTGCTTTTGAATCCAGAGTCCCAACATGTCACTCTGGAATCGGCTGTAAGTCTCAGGAGAACGTCAGGTCGCCAATCGGCGTATGCGCGGGGAACGATGCGTCGATCGCCGTGCTGCCGCCGCCGCCCTGGGTGATGGTCTCAATCGAACCATGGACCGTCAGGCTTGGCGTTTCATATTCATGCTTTTCAACATTCTGTTCCATTTTACTCTCCGATTTAGGACTGGAAACGGCCTGTCGAGTGCCGTCAGCACTTTTATGCTGCAATGCAATAGCTGCACGGCAGCATTTATGAGTCAAGACTGTTTTACTTTCTGTTAATCAATTACGGTTGCTGGCGTCGTCACATGAGCGGCATGCCTAAAACTTGTCATTTTTTAGCCGATTCCTTGTGCACGACGATCGCGCCTGTGCTGATTCTTTAAGCATTTGATTTTGCTTGCATAACCCGTTTGCGTTGTGCCTATATTTAGGCCTCTCTAATGAAAAGAATTTCCATTTGAGAAATCGTCCGGAGATTGCCTAAGCCGACGTGGCAAGGGACATTTCAACCGCGGTTTTCACTGCTTTCCGATGCCACCTCGATAGACGCTTTGGTGGCAAAAATTCGCACTGCAGAAGGAAAGGCTTTACGGCATCGAGGTTTTTGGTGATGCTTGCTTCGCACTTGCAGCATAAGTGTCGGCGCGAAACGCTTTCTTGGGAGACTGTGCGCTAAATGGCCTTGCCGGATGGCTCATACGAACGATTGCGCGCCGCCGGCTGTGCCGGCGAGGTGGCCTATGTGCAGGCTTGCCTGCGATTGTTTTTCGCCGGCCCGGGCGCGGGCGACGTTTCGATGCGCCATCTTGACGGTGAAAAAATTGCCGAGATTGCCAGGCTGAACAAGGTCGCCGTCTTTGTCCTCAAGGCGCTTTCGCGCGCACCCGCGCTTCAGAGGCCAACTAAGCTTTTCCAATGGCTCGACACCTACCGCAGGAAAACGGTTTCGATGAACGCGTCCTGCATCATGGATTCGATGGCGATCCAGGACGTGCTGCGCGCCAGCGAGATCGATTTCGTTTTTCTGAAGGGTCCGTTCCAGCAGCAACTTCTCTACGACGACCATTTTATGAAGCCCTCGGGCGATGTCGACATCCTGGTTTCGCCGCTCGGATTTTTCAGGGCGCGTGATGCGCTTCGCAAGATCGGCTATGAGGTATCAGGCAAGTCGAGCTCCGTCTGGTGGGTCCGCTTCCTCGGCGAACAGCACATGACCCGGGACGACGGGCCGAGGTCGTCCACCGTCGATCTCCACTACCGCCTCCAGCAGCCCGGCTCGCCAAGCCCGCGCGACGCGGACGGGTTCCTGCGGCGCAAGCGACAGGTCGAAATCGCCGGTGCGACGGTGCCGTTCACCTCGGTGGCCGATACATTGCTTTTGTCCTGCATCAGCGTCGCCAAGGCACTTTTCAACCGGGAACCCTGCGCCGGATACGTCTGTGATATCGGCGCCAGCGCCGGCCGCCTCGACGAGGCGGATCAGCAGCGTTTGCTCGATGCCGCTACCGCGCAAGGTCTGGACGACACGCTGCTGCTTGGCCTGCGCGCCGCCGACGTGCTACTCGGCGGTGCCGGCACGCTGCTGTCGCAGCGCGCGACCAGGATCCTGCCGCGCATCGGCAATGAGGATCTGCTCAGCATGGTCATCGCGCCGTGGCTGCCGTCGCTGCGGTGGCCGCAGCGGCGAACGGTGCTTTGGGAACTGTGCGGCCGCGCGCCGGTCCGCTATCTGGCCGAAGCAGGCTGGGCGGCGTCCGCCGATATCAGCCGCCGCATCTTCGAGCGGCCGGCGAGTCGCTGAAGGTAAATTGGATGCTGATGGCAATTCTGTAGTGCATCGAACGAGTACGGGGCGAGGGCAAATCGATATTACCTGTACGAGAGGCAAATCCATGTCGATGACGAAATCCGAGGTCTGCGTGATCATCGCGGCAAAAAACGCCGCAGCGACAATCGCCGTCGCCATCGCATCCGCATTGCGCGAACCGGAAGTGGCGGAGGTCGTGGTCGTCGACGATGCCTCCACCGACGACACCGCCGGTGTCGCACGATCCGCCGATGATGGCAGCGGGCGGCTCTCCGTGATGCGCCTCGATGTCAATCGCGGCCCCTCCTTTGCCCGCAACGCAGCCATCGCCGGCTCGAAATCGCCGTTCATCAGCATTCTCGATGCCGACGATTTCTTCCTCGAAGGCCGGTTTCGCAACTTGTTTGCCGGCGCCGATTGGGATTTCGCCGCCGACAACATCATGCTGATCAGGGATGATGCGACAGGCGACGCGACGAAAATCGTCGCGCCGCAATTTGCCGCCGATCCGGAATTCCTCGATTTCGAGCGTTTCGTCGAAGGCAACATCTCCAGGCGCCGCGTGCAGAGGGGCGAACTGGGCTTTTTGAAGCCGGTGATCAGCCGTGCCTTCCTCGACCGCCATGGGTTGAGCTACGACGAGAGCCTGCGGCTGGGCGAGGACTATGAACTCTACGCCCGCGCGGTCGCATGCGGGGCGCGGTTCAAGGTCATTCGCTCCTGCGGCTACGGCGCCATCGTCCGCGCCGATTCCCTGAGCGGCCGCCACAAGACCCAGGACCTGAAGCGTCTGGCCGATGCGGATCTGGCGCTGCTGGCGATCGACAGCCTGCCGGAAGGCTCGAAGGCGGTGCTGCGGCGGCATGAACGGCACGTGCGCGACAAATATCGGCTGCGTAATTTCCTTGACGTCAAGGCCGAGCGGGGGCTGGGCTCGGCTGCGGCTTACGCCTTCGCCAGCCTGTCCAACCTCGTCCCCATCGTCCAGGGCGTGGCTTCCGACAAGCTCGAGGCGCTGTTTCGTCGTGTCGGCCTTGTGTCCAGCCAAAAGCCTGTGCCGCCGCTGCGCTTTCTGATGGCCGGAACCAGCACGGGCAAGGAACGCTGAGAGCGGTCCCGATGCAGCGATTTGTCCACTCGCGGCATGTCATCACGCAAACCATTTCGGCCGGATTTATGAGTTTACGAATTGGGTGGTTGCCTCGCGGCTCCGACGATGGCAGTCTATGTTGCGGTGCAGCATAGTGGACGACCAGCCGAACTTGGCCCCCGATCGGATTGGTCTGATGTCTCTCCCTCAAAAGGAGCACGACAACGCAACACGAGTTTTTGAGCCCCGGCTGCGGGGATCGGCCAGAAGCCCGGCCCACAAGCCGGCGATGACGGGAACCTGAGTTCATGGCCTCGATATTCGGTTTCAGATCAAGGGATCCGGCCCGCGACCGTCAGGCCGATGTTTCACGTCTCGATCGTCTGGCAAAGCTGTTCGAGCAGATTGCGGCCGAGATCGAGGCCGAGAGAACCGGGCTTGAGAATCGCTACCGGACGACGTCGACCAACGCCGCCTTTCTGGTCGAAGCGATGGAAAACGGCTCTGCTTCCGACAAGCGGTCTTCGGAAGTCAGCGCACTGACACAGTCGATCCTGAATTGCGAGCGCCGCATCGCGGCGCTGTCGCGCCAGGACGGCATGATGAAAGAGCTCCGTCATTCGCTGGATACGGTCTTTGACGAGGATGCCTCCTCGGCCGCCGCGGCGGAATTCGCCTGGCCGGCAGGCGCCGGCAGAGATTGAACGTGAAGGCTCGGAACTGTTGCAACAGATTTGATGCAAGGCGGGAAGCAGAAGCAATCGAGAGGGTCACAAGGAAGGTCAAGGTTGGCCCGTGCAGGAGCGGTTCGAACGTCGACTTTGGGTTGGGGACACACAGCGCAAAGGTGAGTTTGGTATGAATTGGAATCCGAAACCTACGACGGCAATTGACGCACCGCCTCTCGCATATCGGACCGGACAAGCCGCCCGGCGGCTGGGGTCGCTCGGTGCGTTGCTGCTGGCTGCTCTTGGCGGTTTCCTGGCAACCCCTTCCCATGCCCAGGACATTCCGACATCGCCGTCCTTTGTCGATGATTTCAAAAGCTTCGACCGCACGCGCTGGTATGTTTCCGACGGCTGGAGCAACGGCAGCCATCAGAATTGCACCTGGTCGAAAAATATGGTCGAACTGTCGAATGGTGTGCTGTCGCTCGGCTTCGAAAAGCAGACGCTGAAGGATCGCGACTACGTCTGCGGCGAGATCCAGACCAAGCAGCGCTTCGGCTATGGCACCTATGAGGCACGGCTGAAGACCGATACCGGCTCCGGCCTCAACGCCGCGTTCTTCACCTATATAGGTCCAAGCGACAAGCAGCCCTGGGACGAGATCGACTTCGAGGTCCTGACCAAGGACACCTCCAAGGTGCAGGTCAACGCCTATATCGCGGGCAAGGGCAAGAACGAGAAACTGGTCGACGTACCGGGCGGCACGGAGAAGGCCTTCAACGACTACGCCTTCGTCTGGCAGAAGGACAGCTTGCGATGGTACGTCAACGGCCAACTGGTGAACACGATTACCGACCCGGCGAAGCTGCCCAGCCATGCACAGAAGATATTCTTCAGCTTTTGGGGTAGCGATACGATGAAGGGCTGGATGGGAGCGTTCGCGGATCCGGGCCGCAAGCTTTCCCTGCAGGTCGAGCGGGTCGCCTTCACGGCGCTCGGCGAACCCTGTCAATTTCCGGAATCGCTGGCATGCAGTGTAAAGTAGTTGGGAAAGTCGATTTGAACCGGCGGGGCCGAAAACGGTCCGCTGCCTTGCATGGGAATGAAACCGAATGAATTTGACGGTGTTTGGAATTGGCTATGTCGGCCTCGTGCAGGCGGCGGTGCTTGCCGAAGTCGGGCACCAGGTGGTGTGCGTCGACATCGACGCCGCCAAGGTCGAGCGGCTCAACCAGGGCCTGGTTCCCATTTTCGAACCCGGTTTGGAAAACCTCGTTAAGGAGAACCATGCCGCCGGCCGCATCAAGTTCACAACGGATGCCGCCGCCGCTGTCAGGCACGGCGAGATCCAGATGATCGCGGTCGGCACGCCGCCGGGCGAGGACGGCTCGGCCGACCTCAAATATGTGCTGGCAGTCGCCGAGACCATCGGCCGCGAAATGGACAAACCCAAGATCGTCGTAGGCAAGTCGACGGTGCCGGTCGGCACCTGCGAAAAGGTGAAGGCCAGGATCGCCGACACGCTGAAGAAAAGAGGCCGCGAGGACCTGGCTTTTGATGTCGCTTCAAATCCGGAATTCCTCAAGGAAGGGTCCGCGGTTGCCGACTGCATGAAGCCGGACCGCATCATCGTCGGCACCGACAGCGAGGACACCGAGGCTGTGATGCGCGAACTCTACGCGCCGTTCAATCGCAACCACGAGAAGATGATCGTGATGGACGTGCGCAGCGCAGAATTCACCAAATATGCCGCCAACTGCATGCTGGCGACCAAGATCAGCTTCATGAACGAGATGGCCAATCTGGCCGAACAACTCGGCGCCGACATCGAGGAGGTCCGCAAGGGCATCGGCAGCGATCCGCGCATCGGCTACCATTTCATCTATCCGGGCCTCGGCTATGGCGGCTCGTGCTTCCCGAAGGATGTGCGGGCGCTGATCAAGACCGCCGAAGGCGTCAAGTTCGACGCCAAGCTGCTGCGCGCCGTTGAGGAGCGCAACAACGCACAGAAATCGGTTCTCTTCGACAAGGTGGACCGCTATTTCAAGGGCAACCTCAAAGGCAGGACCTTTGCGCTCTGGGGTCTGGCCTTCAAGCCCAACACCGACGACATGCGTGAGGCGCCGGCGCGCGTCCTGATGGAGGCGCTCTGGAAGGCCGGCGCCAATGTGCAGGCCTATGATCCCGAGGCGATGCAGGAATGCCAGGCCATCTACGGGCTGCGCGACGACCTGCTTCTGTGCGGCACCAAGGAGGCGGCGCTTCGCGGCGCCGATGCGCTGCTGATCGCCACAGAATGGAAGAGCTTTCGCGCGCCGTCCTTCGACGCGGTGAAGGACGCGCTGACCACGCCGGTCATCTTCGACGGCCGCAACCTCTATGACCCCAAGGTCATCGCCCGCCACGGCATCGAATATCACTCGATCGGCAGAATGGCGGCATGAGACAGGGCCCTGGCAGCCGGATGCAAGACCGGTCCGCACACGGCCTGCGGGCGCTGGGGTTGAGCGCGTATTTCTGTGTGGAGTTGTAGCTGATGGTGCTGGACGTAAAGCCGGAGCAAATCACCAAGAATCATTTCGATCTCGTCGCGATCGGTTCCGGCTTCGGTTCGGCCTTCTTCCTGCATGAGTTCGCCAGGCGCCGAAAGGCGCGCATTCTGGTGCTGGAGTGGGGACGCCACAACACCCATGAATGGCAGCTCGAACAGAACGTTAACACCGACATCGAAGACGAGACGACCTACAAGACCAATTCCGACAAGCCGTGGAACTACACGATCGGACTGGGTGGCGGGACGAACTGCTGGTTCGCGCAGACGCCAAGATTTCATCCCAATGATTTCCGGCTGAAAAGCACCTACGGCATCGGCAATGACTGGCCGATCAGTTATGACGACGTCGAGCCGTTCTACTGCGACGCGGAAGACATCATGTCGATCTCCGGCGACCCCGACATGGCGGCGATGCTGCCCCGCTCGAAGCCGTTTCCGCAACCGCCGCATCGCATGTCGACACCGGACAGGATGATGAAGGCGGCGCAGCCCGACCAGCACTTCGTCATGCCAACCGCGCGGGCTCGCGTGCCGACCGCGCAGCGCAGCTCGTGCTGTGCCAATCTGCGTTGCTGGCTGTGCCCGGTCGACGCCAAATTCACCGTCAACAACGGGTTGATGCACGTCTTCGAGCATCCCGACATCTCGGTCTGCCTCGGTGCGGAAGTGCGCCGGCTCGATCACGTCGGCGGCGCTGTCCGTTCGGTCACGTTCAGCCATGACGGCAAGGAATACCAGGTCAGCGGCGATCTCTTCATTCTCGGCGCCAATGCCATCCAGAGTGCGGCGATCATGCTGCGATCCGGCCTGGGCGGCGAATTTGTCGGCAGCGGCCTGCATGAATCCTACGGCTGGAATTTCGAGGTCTATCTCGACGGTGTCGACAATTTCGACGGCAGCACCATCACAACCGGCCTGAATTTCGGCCTCTATGATGGTCCTCACCGATCGGAGCATGCGGCGGCACTGGTCTATTTCGAGAACCGCTGGCAGCACGGAATGCGTGCCGAAAAGGGGCGGCTACGCCAGGCGCTGCCGTTGGTCGTGGTCACCGAGAACCTGCTCGACCCCGAGAACTACGTCACGCTTGACGCGGATGACAATGCCTTCGTCAGCTTCAAGGCGCCTTCGGACTACGCGGTGAAGGGCATGGCGCGCGCTCTGGAGAAATTGCCTGACCTTCTGGCGCCGCTGCCGGTCGAAAAGCTCTTCGACCGCGGCATTCGGCCGACCGAATCGCACGTCCAGGGCACGCTGAGGATGGGCACCGGCCCGGCCGATTCTGTGGTCGACAGCGGCATGATCCACCATCAGCTCAGAAACCTGGTCGTCGTCGGCACCAGCACCTATCCGAGCTGCTCCTGCGCCAACCCGAGCCTGACCGCGGCAGCGCTGTCCTTGCGGGCGGCGAGCCGGATCGCGTGAAAGGAGGTATCGCATGATCGAGATTTCCAGACGCTCGGCCCTGGCCGTCTTGGCTGGCGGAGTGGTTTCGACGGGGGTCGCCTACGCCACCGTTTCCTCCTTCTCGGACGAGGATCTGGTGCGCGTCACGCTGGAAAAATATCTTGGCAAGTTGAACATCCGCATCGAGCATCTGCAGCAGTTCGTGCTGGCGTTCCGCGACAGGAATCCATGGAATTTCCCAAGCGAAAAACTGAGTGACGCCGTCACCCTGGTGGAGGAGCTCAAACTGGGCGCCGCGCGTCGCTTGCTGCCCCGGCGGAAGCGGGAAGATCTGCTGCATTTCGACCGCTGGGTCGTCGCCGAATTCCATATGCTGACGGACTACGCCTGGCGCAGTTCGCCCAACGACCCGATCCGGTTTACCGGCTGGCAATCCTGTACCAATCCCTTCGCCAATCTGGAGCCGCCGAAACTTGCCTGACGTCGAAAGCGAGGCGGCGGCCTTTGCCTGTTGTCTTCGAGCAAGGAATACGAGATGCGACAAGGAGCCCGATCATGAAAGTTCTCTTTGCAGGCGGCAACGGCTACCCGCCCGAGTTCAGTGGCGGCGTTCAGTCGAGCACGCATCATCTGGCCGAACAGCTGATCGAGCACGGTCATGAAGCCGCTGTGCTCGCCGCCCTGTTCGGTGACGGTGTCTTCGGCTTCAAGGCGCGCGCCAAGATGAAGCTGTTGCGGCAGCCGGCGGTTGTCGACAGCTATCCCGGCTATCCGGTGGTGCGGGCCTGGTTTCCCTGGGAAGCGGCGGGTTATGCCGTCGACAGGCTGAAGCCCGATGTCGCCGTGGTCCAGTGTCACAAATCGGTTCCGATCGGCAAGGCGCTGCAGGCGGAGGGCGTGCCTTTGGTCGTTTATCTCCGCAATGTCGAGTTCCATGAACTGGGCGGCGATCTGCGCGAATTGCATTCGGCGCTCTACATTGCCAATTCGGACTTCACCGCGCGAACCTACAAAAAAGAATTCGGCATCGAGGCAGCGGTGATCCCGCCAACCATCAACCCGGCGCATTACTCGACGCCGACGACGGGCCAGTTCGTCACGCTGATCAACCCCTATGAGGAAAAGGGATTTGAGCTCGCGGTGCGGATTGCCGGCGCCTGCCGCGAAATTCCATTCCTGTTCGTCGAAAGCTGGAAGCTCGACGACGATCACCGGGCGCGGATCGAACAGACGATCGCTCCCTTGGGCAATGTCGTCCTGGAGAGCCGCACCAGCGACATGAAGACGGTCTATGGTCGCACGAAGATCCTGCTTGCTCCCAGCAAGTGGGAAGAGGCGTGGGGCCGCGTCGCTTCGGAGGCCCATTGCAGCGGAATCCCCGTTATCGGTTCGCGGCGCGGCGGTCTGCCCGAGGCTGTCGGCTCCGGTGGCGTGGTGCTGGATTACGATGCTCCGCTGGCCGATTGGGTCGCGGCCGTCAGGCGGCTGTGGAACGACAACCAGGAATATGACCGGCTTTCCGGTCTCGCTCGCAGCTTCGCCGGGCGCCCGGAACTCGATCCCGATCGCCAGTTCATCACCTTCTTCTCGATACTGGACAGGGCCATGCAGCAGCGCGCGCGACAGGCGGCCTGACGACGCCGCCTGAGCAGGTCAGGCCGGACGCTTGACCCGGCTTTTCAGCGTCTCGTAGCCGCGGGCGCCAAGCAGTGCGCGGGCAATGGTCTTGGCGGCGCTCTTGCGGCCCTCTTGCGACTTGATCTGCCGCAGCCTTGCCGGCAGGTTGCGGGCCGCCTGGCCAAGTGCCGGCAGCGACAGCGCGTCGGGGAAGCTGACCATATGCGTTTCGACGCACAGCACCGGCTTGCCTGACAGTTCGGTGATCTTCAGCGCCTGTTCGTGCTCGCTCTCGATGAACAGGATGGCATCGGACTTGCGGTAGAAATCGGCCTTGAAACTGCCATGCGCGCCGAGTCGTTGCCGTTCCGCCTTGCTCGGCAGATCGAGCATGATCAGCTGGTCGTATTTGATCTCATGCTTGGCGAGCCATGCCTCGGTGAGCGCGCGGTATTTCTCCAGCCGGCTGGTGACCAGCCAGCCGATCCTGTGGGTCGCCACATGGAGCGGCCGCGCTTCGCTGAGGAATTTCTCATAGGCCGGGCCGTCGTCGTTTTCCGCCTCTGTCGGGTCGAGGCACAGCACGCCGTCAATGTCGACGCAGCATTGCGCCAGGAATTTGTGATGCATGAAGTTCCACTGGAACATGCGCGGATGCGGCACGACCTCGAAGACGAGGTCGGTTTCCTGGTGCAGGGGCTCAAGGCCGAACACGGCGGCAAAGGTGAAGTCCGCCTCGATGCCCGCAGCCTGGATGCGGGCGCGTGCGTCGCGCATGGCATTGCCGCCGGCGACGCTGTCGTCGATCACCAGCACCTTGCGCATCTCGGAAACCTTGCGGTCGAGAGCGGCCCGGCGCTTGGTGACGCCTGATGTGTAGATTCGCCCAGCCAGGAAGCTGTCGAGATCGGTCATCGGAATGTTCGCCGCAAGGCTGACCAGCGTCGCTGCCAAAACGCCGCTTCTCGGCACACCGACGACCAGGTCGATGTCGCGCGGCAGCCGGTGCAGGCCCCTGACGATGGCGTCGTTCATATCGGAGATCGATCGGTAGTGCATGGTTCAGACCTGGTCCTGGAGGAGATGTCCGTAGCAGTCGAAGACGCCCAAATTATTGCGCTTCGCGCGGCGCTGCCGCAGGCAGCCTTGCCGGCAGCATCTTGAGCGCCTCGCGCAAGGCTTCGCGGCCGGAGGCGAATGCCAGTGCGATGATGATCGTGATGAGGTAGGCGAACACGGCGCTGCTGGCCAGGGCGACGACATGCTGCTGCGGCAGCGCTGGCTTGACGAACCAGATCGCGGCCAGCGCCAGATGGGCGCCAAGCACGAACGGCGTTGCCGCGCGCAGCACATGATGCGCCTGCAGCGGTCCGCTCTTGCCGACATAGAGCCATAGGAAAGGCGTCCGCAGATATTCGCTGATCGCATAGGCGATCGCCACGCCCAGCGCGCCATAGGGCAGGCCGAGCATGAAAGCCAGCACCGACGTCACGGCCGTTATGATGCCCCAGCGCATGAAATCGCCGGAGCGGCCCTGGCTGACGAAAAGCCACCCCGCCGGATTGTTGAGCGGCTGCAGCAGCCCGGCAAAGCCGAGCGCCAGGAAAATCGAGGCGCTTGCGCGCCATTGCTCGCCGAGCACGAAGGGGATCAGCACATCCGACATCGCGGTGGCGAAGGCGACACCGGGAAGCGCCACCAGCAGGATCAGCGGCATGACGCGCAGATAGGCGCTGCGGTAGCGATCCGGCTCGTCCTTCAGCCTGGAAAGTGCTGGAACCATCACCTTCGACAAGGGGTTGGTGATCTGGCTCAGCGGAAACAGAAGCAGCTTGTAGGCGCGGTCATAGAGGCCGAGCTGCGCCTCGCCCCAATATTTGCCGATCAGCACGTTGTCGAGGTTGCGGGCAAAGAAATTGGCGAAGTTGAAGCCGGTGATGCCGGCGCCGAAATTGATCAGCTCGCCGATGCCGGCGACCTTGCGCGGCAGGCCCGGACGCCAGCGCGAACTCGCCCAGTAGCAGAGCGTCGGCAGCACGGCACCGGTCAGCGTGCCGGCAAACAGGGCCCAATAGGAGCGATCGATGAAGGTCCAGGCGATCGACACGGCAAGCCCGGCGATGGCGCTGGCGACGTCGATGACGGCCAGCCGGCCGAACTGCATACGGCGCGTCAAGAGCGCCAGATGCTGGGCGCCAAGCCCATAGGCCATGATCTGCAGCCCGAACGCAGCCACCAGACCTGTCACGCGCGGCTCGCCGTAGAAGGCAGCAACCAGCGGCGCCGCACCCGCAAGCACGCAAGCCAGGATCGCGCTGACGGCGACATTGATCCAGAAGAGGTAGTTCACCTCCTCATGCCGGATGCCTGATTTCTGGATCGTTGCCTGGGTCAGGCCGAAATCCTGGAACAGTGCGATAAAGGCAAGCACCGGCGCGCACATCGCCACGACACCGAAATCCTGTGGCGACAACAACCGGGACAGGACGATAACCGACAGAATCTGTGTCGCGACCCGCACCGATTGCGCCATGGCCGTGACGACCGCGCCGCGCCCAACCGATTTGCGCAAGGAGCCTTCTGGCGGATCGAATGCATTGGCTTCCAAATTCAGGATTCCTGATTTTTTACGTGGATTTTCGAGCCCGAAAATCCACGACCGCCGCCGACCACAAACTACGGCAATAATTTTGCAGTGCAACAGAAAACGTGAACCGCCGCACCAAAAATGTTGCGATGCAGCAAGACCTGTACTAGCATTCCCTTGGGTGGGCCAACAGCGGTCGAGTTTTTATGCTGCATGTCTTGTACCTAGTGCACGACGTTTCCGACCCGGCGGTGCGCCGGCGGATCACGATGCTCAGGGCAGGTGGGGCCCAGGTCACCTTGGCCGGCTTCCGTCGCACCGCGAATCCGATTGCGGATATCGAGGGACTGCGCCCGATCGACCTCGGCGGGACGCGTGACGGGCGATTCGGCCAACGCCTCGCGGCCGTAGCCAAAGCAGCCGTTTCGATAGGCTCGAAGCTGGGCGGCATGCCAAAGCCGGATGTCATCGTCGCGCGCAACCTGGAAATGCTGGCGCTTGCCCGCCGCGCCAGGTCACCCTTCGGTGCATCGGTTCCGATCGTATACGAGTGCCTCGACATTCATCGGCTTGTGCTGCGCAACGATGTCCTGGGCAAGGCGCTGCGTGCCACCGAACGATTTCTGGCCAGGGATGTGAAGCTGCTGGTGACCAGTTCGCCTGCCTTCATCGCCAATTATTTCAAGCCGTTCGGCCAGGTCGCGGCACCCATCGAGCTGGTCGAAAACAAATATTTCGAGGCCGCGACGATTGTGCCCGGCGCTCCGGAGGCTGAAGAGAGCCCGGTCGGCCCGCCATGGCGGATCGGCTGGTTCGGCGCGCTGCGCTGCCGCCGCTCGCTCGAGCTGCTGGCTGATTTCTCCCGCCGCATGGAGGGCCGCTTCGAGATCGTGCTGCGCGGCCGTCCGGCTTTGTCGGAATTCCCGGACTTTCACGGCTTTGTCGAAGCCGAGCCATGGCTATCGTTTCTCGGGCCCTACCGCAATCCGGAAGACATGGCGGCGATCTACAACGATGTCCATTTTTCCTGGGCGATCGATTTCTTCGAAGCGGGGCAGAACTCCGAATGGCTTCTGCCCAACCGGCTCTATGAGGGTTGCCGTTTCGGCGCGGTGCCGATCTCGATGGGCAATACCGAGACCGGGCGGTTCCTCAAGCAGCAGGATATCGGCGTGCTGTTGCCGCAAGCGTCGCCCGAAGCGCTCGAAGCCGCGCTAGGCAAGATGGAGGAGCATCGCTTCGCCAGGCTGAAGGGGCGTGTTCTGGCGCGCAACCCGAGAACCTGGAGCTACGATCGCAGCGATTGCCGTGTGCTTGTCGAGCGTCTGCGCAGCCTGACGGCCGTGCCCGGTTCGTTTCCCGCCGAGGCATTGGCTTAGGATGGCCGGGAATGGACAGGGGCAAGATGGACAGAGGTTGATGATGCAGACGGAAAAACCCTCATCCAGCCTGATCGTCATCCCATGCCTGAACGAAGCCGCCCATATCGGTGCGCTGCTCGATCAATTGCGGCCCGCGGCCGCCCGGCTTGGCGCCCGGATCATCGTCGCCGACGGCGGCAGCACCGACGGCACGCTTTCCATCGTAGACGACGTCATTGCCAGGGACCCGCGGGTTATCCTGCTCCACAACAAGCGGCGTATCCAGAGCGCGGCGATCAATCTCGCCGTCGGTACTTTCGGCGATGGTGCCGACTATCTCATCCGCATCGATGCGCATGGCGGTTATCCCGACGATTATTGCGACCGGCTGGTCGAGGAAGCCCTGGCTACATCAGCGGATTCGGTTGTCGTTTCGATGCTCACCAGCGGCAGCGGTGCCGTGCAGAAGGCGGCGGCCGCGGCGCAGAACTCCAAGCTCGGCACCGGCGGCTCGAAGCATAGGCATCTTTCGCAGGGACAGTGGATCGATCACGGCCATCATGCACTGATGCGGATATCGGCGTTCGGTGCCGTCGGCGGCTATGACGAAACGTTCAGCCACAACGAGGACGCCGAGCTCGATTATCGCCTGCGCAAGGCCGGCTACAAGATCTGGATGAGCGGCAAGACGCAGATGGTCTACTACCCGCGCGCCTCGCTCTCAGGCCTCTATTTCCAGTATCTCGGCTACGGTCGCGGGCGTGCCAAGAATGTGCTGAAGCATCGCGTCATCCCGAAGGTGAGGCAGATGGTGCCGCTGCTGGTGTTCCCGGTGGTGCTGCTGGCGGCCTTCTCCTTTGTGCACTGGCTGGCGGCGGTGCCGCTGCTGCTGTGGGCGTCGGTGTGCCTGGGCTACGGGCTGGTGACGGCTATCCGCCAGCGCAAGGCCGACGTTGCGCTGGCCGGTGTCTCGGCCATGGTCATGCATCTTGGCTGGTCGGTCGGCTTCTGGCTGCAGCTTCTCGGCCTCGGCTCGCGACGAGGAGTGGCCTGATGGCGGTGTCGGCAAAGAACCGCAGCATCGACATCGGCGTCTGCACCTTCCGCCGGCCGGAACTGGCCGACACGCTGCGCTCGCTCGACGCCATGGAGATGCCGGTGGGATTCGATGTCCGCATCGTCGTCGCCGACAATGACGACACCCCATCGGCCCGTGACCTGGTGGCGGCGCTGTCGCGGGAATTGACGGTGCCGATCCACTATCAGCACGCCCCGGCGCGCAACATCTCGATCGCCCGCAACGCCTGCCTCGATGCGAGCACCGCGGATTTCGTCGCCTTCATCGATGACGACGAGACGGCCACGACGCCATGGCTTGCCGAACTGGTCGCGATGGCGCAGCAAAGCGGTGCCGCCGCCGTGCTCGGCCCGGTCAGGGCGCGCTATCGCCCGGACGCGCCGGACTGGATGCAGCGCGGCGATTTCCATTCGACCTTGCCCGTCTGGGTGCGCGGCGAGATCCAGACCGGCTACACCTGCAACGTTCTGCTGCGGATGGGCTCGGACAGCCTGCGCGGCCGCCGCTTCAGCCTGGCGCGTGGCCAGACCGGCGGCGAGGACACCGAATTCTTCGACCAGATGCATAAGGCAGGCGGCCGCATCGCCTTCTCGCCCGAGGCGTGGGTCGAGGAGGTGGTGCCGCGCTCCAGGGCGGCATTCGATTGGCTCGGCCGCCGCCGCTTCCGCGTCGGCCAGACGCATGGCCATCTCCTGGGCAGCAGCGCCAGCGGAATCGGTCTGGCCAAGCAGGTCGGCCTGGCCTCGGCAAAGGCCATCTATTGCTTCGCCTCGGCACTTCCGGTCGTCGTCAGTCCGGTACGCAGGAACCGCAGCGTGCTGCGCGGCATTATGCATGTTGGTGTCGTCAGCGGCCTCGTCGGCATCCGCGAAATCCGCCTCTATGGCCAGCCGTCGCCACAGGAGGGAGGCAAGCGTGCAGCCTGACGTCAGCTCTATCCCCGATGTTTCCTTCGTTATTGCCGCCTACAATGCCGAGACGACCCTTGATCGGGCGATCGCCAGCGCCATCGCCCAGAAGGGTGTCAGCGTCGAAATCATCGTCGTCGACGACAAGTCGCGCGATGCGACGCTCGATGTTGCGCGGGCCTATCCCGGGGATATCGTCCGTGTCATCGCCCTGCCAAGCAATCGCGGCCCGGGCGGCGCCAGGAATGCCGGCCTCGATGCCGCCCGCGGCAGATGGATCGCGGTTCTCGATTCCGACGACGCGGTCTTTCCCGGCCGGCTCGCCAGGATGATCGCGCGTGCCGAAAGCGCGGATGCCCAGATCGCCGTCGACAATCTGCAGGTCGTTCGCGAGGACGGCGTTATCGAGGACGCGATGTTTCCGCGGCAATATCTGGAAGGCTTGCGCGAGATTTCGCTGGCCACCTACATCGCCGGCAACGTCGTCTTCGAATCCAAGTTCAACCTCGGCTACCTCAAGCCGATCTTCCAGCGCGAGTTCCTGAACGAAAACCGGCTTCGCTATGACGAGAAGCTGAGGATCGGCGAAGACTACATCCTCTTTGCCGCCGCCCTGGCCAAGGGCGGAAAATGCGTCGTCGCGCCCGATATCGGCTATGCCTACCATATTCGCAGCGTCTCCATTTCGCGCGTGCTCGAGCTTCACCACGTCGAAGCCATGCGCAGGGCGGATGCCGTGTTCGCTCAAACCCATCGGATGGATGAGGCCGCGCAAGCCGCGTTCGCGCGGCGTGGCCGCAGCCTGCGCAAGGCGGCATCGTTTCTGTCACTGGTACAGCACATCAAGGCGCGGTCCCCGCTCAAGGCGATCCGGACTGCGCTCAGCGACCCGGCGGCGGTCAGGCATATGGGCATGCCGATCGCCGTGCGGTTGCGAAGAATGGCGGCACAATTTGCCGTCGGGGCGGGGAGGTGAAGATGCAGGCACATGGAGGGAGTTTTCGTGGCCTGTGAACGGATTGAAGTCGATCTCCTCAGAAGGAATTTGCGATGAAGAAAATCAGGAAGGCCGTGATACCGGTGGCGGGGCTTGGAACGCGGTTCCTGCCGGCGACCAAGTCGATGCCGAAGGAAATGCTTCCCGTCGTCGACAGGCCTGTCGTCCAATATGCGGTGGACGAGGCCTTCGAGGCGGGCATCGAGCACATCGTCTTCGTGACCGGTCGCAACAAGGCGGTGATCGAGGACTATTTCGACCTGCATCCGGAATTGATCGGCACCCTGGAGCAGACCGGCAAGAAGACCCAGCTGGAGGCGCTCGAAAGCATGCTGCCTGTGGCCGGCGCCACCAGCTTCATCCGCCAGCAATCCCCGCAAGGCCTCGGCCATGCCGTCTGGTGCGCGCGCGAGGTTATCGGCAACGAGCCCTTCGCCTTGCTGCTGCCGGACATGGTGTCCTTCGGCGGTCGCGGATGCCTCGCCGAAACCGTCGAGCTTTATGAGCGCACGGGCGGCAACGTAATCGCCGTCGAGCGTTGCGAACCCAGCGAGACCAACAAATATGGCATCGTTGGCCGTGGCGCCGAGATCGGCGGCGGTTTCGAGGTGACGGCCATGGTCGAGAAGCCGGCGCCGGCCAATGCGCCTTCGAACTTCTACATCAACGGCCGCTACATCCTGCAGCCGGAGATTTTCGCGCTCCTGGGCAATCAGCAGCGCGGCGCCGGCAACGAGATTCAACTGACGGATGCCATGGTTCGTCTGTCGAAGGATCAGCCGTTCTTCGCCCAGCCTTTCCTCGGCCGCATGTTCGACTGTGGTTCCAAGGAAGGGTTCATCCAGGCCAACATCGCCTTCGCGCTGGCGCGCGACGACATGAAGGGTCCGGTTTTCGAGATGCTTCAGGAGTTCGTCCGGTCGCATGAACGCCAGGAAGAAGCCGCATAATGCCCATCTTTCGGGAGTATCGTCAGATGGCCGGCGAAGAGGGGCCGGCAGGTTCTCTCCGTCTGGCACGACGCTTGCATTGCTCTGGCGATGCTCCCGATCTTCGAGGCGCCTGCAAGCCAAGGCATGATCCCTGAAAGTGGGTCCCGGTTTCCGGAAAAGATCATGTTGAAACAGTAAGATAGAGCCAATTGCGATCAATCGGAATAGGACCGGCTCTAGAATTGGACCGAAGATGAATTATGCCAACTTTCCTCTCGACAAGAGGATGCCATTGCCGAATTCGGACGCAGGAGACGGCGAAGACTTCATCGATATCGAGCGGCTGCTTGGCATGGCCGCACGGCAGGCCAAGGTGGTTGCCGTGTGTGCCGTCATCGGTCTCTTCCTGGGCCTGCTCTATTTGCAGACAACGCCGCCCAAATATCAGTCGATCGCCAGCGTGCTGATCGACGAGGGCTTGAACAAAATCGTCGACGACATTTCGGCGACGTCGACAACCATGCAGACCGATTCCGCCATCCTGAGCCAGATCGAGATCCTGACCTCGACGCGGCTTGCCGCCGTGGTCGTCGACAAGCTGAAGCTCGACCAGAACGACACGTTCATGAATCCGCCCCAGTCGGCGCTTGCCCAAGGCATAGGCCTCATCCGCGGCCTGATCCAGTATGTCCGCCCCAGCTCTTCCATGCCGGGTGGCGCTGACTTCAGCAAGCTCGACCCGGCCGCCCGCGATGCGCTGATCGCCACGTCGCGCCGCGACTACGCGATCCTCAAGCTGCAGAACGAGATCCGGGCGGAACGCGTCGGCCGAAGCTACGTCATCGCGCTCGGCTATCAGGCGACGGATCCGGCCTTGGCAAACGCCATCACCAAGGCCTATGCCGATGCCTATCTCGCCGATCAGCTCGATGCCAGCTTCGATGCCACCGAGCGGGCTGCGGTCTGGCTGCAGGGCCGGTTGACGGAGTTGCGCCAGAGCTCGCAGGCAGCTTCGCTCGCGGTTGAGAAATTCAGGGCCGAACATGGGCTGGCCGCCAACAGCGATGGCCAGCTGATGAGCGACAAGCAGCTTTCCGACCTCAACGCCCAGCTTATCGTGGCGCAGGCCGATACCGCACGCGCCAGCGCCCGCTACCAGCAGTACAAGGCCATCGTCGACAGCGGCTCCGAAAACGCTTTCAAGGATGCCGCCATATCGAGCGACCAGCCAAGCAGCTCGGTCATATCGGCGCTCAAGACCCGCTACCTCACAGTGGCCAAGCGGCTGCAGGACGTCGAGGCGAATTTCGGCCCCGAGCACCCGCAGGCGGTGGCTCTCTCCAAGGAGAAGGCCGACATATCGACGCAGATTTTCGGCGAGCTGAAGCAGCTGACCGAAAGCTATCGCAACGAATATGAGGTGGCGCAGGCACGCGAGACCGCGCTCAGGGCCAACGTCGCGGCCGCGCAAGGCAAGAGTTCCGTCGACAACCAGACGCAAGTCAAGCTGCGTGAACTCGATCAGCAGGCGACGGCGCTCACCACGCTCTATCAGACATTCCTGGGTCGTTACGAGGAAGCCGCGCAGCAGCAATCCTTCCCGGTCGGCAAGATCCGCATCATCTCCGACGCGTCGATGCCGATGGCGGCCTCAAGCCCGCGCACCATCGTCGTGCTCGGACTTTCGCTGGTGCTTGGCCTGCTGATGGGCGCCGGCTTTGGTGGCCTGAACGAGTTCAACGAACGCTTCTTCAGGACCGGCGAGGACGTGCGCGACCGCGTCAACCTGAAATTCCTCGGCTACCTGCCGACGATCGGCGGCAAGCTCGGCAAGGAAGAAAAGCCGGGCGAGACCCAGGTGGACGCCAAGACCACCCAATCGCTGTCTTCAGCCGAAAAGCGGGCGCGCATGCGGGTCAGCATCGATTCTCCAGCCTCGATGTTCTCCGAAACGCTGCGCAGCGCCAAGATCGCCTTCGACGTCGTGATGGAAGGGCAAGGCAGCCGCGTCATCGGCATCATCTCGGTGCTTCCCGGCGAGGGCAAGTCGACGGTCGCGGCAAATCTCGCCGGCTTGCTTGCCGCCAATGGCTCCAAGACGCTGCTGATCGACGGCGACTTGCGCAATCCCGGCCTCAGCCGAGGCCTTGGCATGGAAACCGAGCAGGGCTTGATGGAAGCGGTGGTCGGCGGCCAGACCTGGCAGTCCGTCGGCAAGATCGACAGGCAGACGAAGCTGGCGATCATCCCGGCGGTGCTGCGCGGTCACTTCTCGCATACCAGCGAACTTCTCTCCTCGGCCGGCATGCGGCGCTTCATCGAGAACGCCAAGGAGACGTTCGAATACATCGTCGTCGATCTGCCGCCGCTCGGACCGGTGGTCGACGCCAAGGCCTTCGCGCCATTGGTCGACGGTTTTGTACTGGTCACCGAGTGGGGGCGCACCCCGCGCGCGATGGTCAGGTCGATGCTGGAATCCGAACCCTATGTCGCCAACAAGATCGTCGGCGCGGTGCTGAACAAGGTCGATTTGAAGAAACTGGCCAAATACGGCTCGTTCGGCGGTTCGGAAAAATTCTTCGATAAATATTCGAGCTACTATCTGGAAAAGTCGGAAGTGCGCGGCAAGGCGCCGGTCTGACGTCGACCGTTGCGCGAGTGGGTCCACTCTGAAGTGTATCGATCTTCAGGCCAGCACACCTGAATATCGTTGCCCGTCAGGAGAAGATCAGCCTGCCTTGCTTGTCGGCGATCCTGACGGCGGTCAGGCGTCCGCTCTGGAAGGCGGCCGTGTCGATGCCGAGCCGGCGCCCTTCGAGCTTCGGGACATCCACCGGCGTATGCCCGTGCACCACCCAGCGGTCGAGCAGGTGCGTTGCCTCGAAGAAGTCCGAACGGATGTTGATCAGGTCATGGTCGGTTTGCGCCGCAAGGTCGACGCCGGGCCTGATGCCGGCGTGGACAAACACGAACTTACGCGAACGGACCATGATCGGCAGCCCGCGCAGGAAGCTGACGTGATCGTCCGGAATGATCTCCCTTATGCGCCGGTCGATCTGCGCGCTGCTCCCGTAGAGGCTGGTGAGGCGCGCCGGATCGATGCCATAGGAAAACAGGGTTTGCAGGCCGCCCGTCGCCAGCCAGGGTTCGCGGGACAGATTTCCGTCGAGATAGTTCAGCATTGCCACTTCGTGGTTGCCCGCAAGACAAATGCGCTGAAATCCTTTCGGCGGCGGCGCCAGGAGGTGATCGAGCACCCGCGCCGACTGAAACCCCCGGTCGATGTAGTCGCCAAGCATGACGATGATCTTGCGGCTCTGGAAGCGCAGCGAATCGAGCAGGATCTTCTGCTCCAGCGCGCGGAGTTCCTTGTAGCAGCCATGCACGTCGCCGATCGCATAGACGACGGCGTCCTGCATGTCGATATCGAGGCGCGGACGCGCCGCGATGCGGGGTTTTCGCTGGAACAGGGTCACGTGCCGGGCGTCTCGAGGCAAGCTCTCATGCCGAAGGCATAAGTGCCTGTTATCATGCCCGAAACGAAGAATTCCGCAATCGTGGAAAATGCAGATGCGCCGGGTCGGCACCGCCAATGCATGTCGCTCGGAAGTGAGCTCCGTTTTGGGAGAGCGATCCGTGGAACAAAGGCCTGGAGTGGGCCTGAATCCGCTCAGGCGCGACATGCTTTAGGTCGGCGGCCGGCCCGGTCTGCCGGACCGTCGTCAGGCTGCCTTGAGCCGATAACGGAAAACGGTATGGTCGAGCAGCAGCCGGATGCGTGGTTCGGCCTCGGTTGCCACTAGCCAGCTTGCCGCGATCATCGTCGCGCCGACGACCGCCATCGAGAACAGATGCGGCAGACCGGCGCGGACCAGGATGCCGAGCAGGGCCGCGCCGACGACATCGTGCAGCAGGTAGAGCGGATAGGTCATCAGCCCGATCCGGCGCCAGCCGCTCCAGGAGAGGTCGAGCCGCAGCGACCACGCCATCAGCGCGATGCCTATGAGGAAGATGAGGATCGGCGGGGCGAAGGGCATATCACGCCCGACCTTCAGGATATGAACGTCGACCGAACTGGCGATCTGCAGCACGCCACCGGCCAGGAACAGGGCGCAGAAGGCTAGGCGGGCGGCTGTCACCGCCTTGAAGCGCATCAGCCACAGCATGACGCCGGTGGCGAAGAACACGCCGTGATGCACCAGAAGCAGGTCGAGCGTGCGTGTTTCGGCAAGGTCGGCCCAGTCGAGCGGGTAGTAGAGGCACCAGAACAGCGCGCTGACCAGGCCGATGACGAGGGCCACAATTTCCATTAGATGGAAGCGGCCGAGCCGCAGCAAGGTCCAGACGACGGCATAGAAGGCGATCTCGATGCCGAGCGTCCAGTAGACGCTGTCCACCCATGGCGCGTAAGGGGCGAACAGGCCGGTGCGGACGAGCCTGACGACGGCATCGGTCGGCCAGCTGAGGCCGACGATCAAAAGCACCGCCGCAGTGACCGGCGCACAGATCCACACGGCCGGCGCCAGCCGTTTCACCCTGGCTTCGAAAAACCGCAGGGGTGTCGACCTTTCGGCGCTGAAGGCGATGACGAAGCCGCTGATGACGAAGAAGACCTGGACGCCGACCCAGCCGGATTCGACCCAGGCGCCTATTGCCGGCTGCGGGGGAACGCCGCCCGTGGCGCGCGCCGAAACACCGTCAGGATACGCCCACACCCAGAAGCCATAGTGGTAGACCATGACCATGACGGCGGCGAGAAAGCGCAGGATGTCGACGCCGCCAAATGTAATCTTCTGCTGAGCCATGCGACCTTTGTCGATGGCCCCCCGCGAACGACTTTAGGGTGCATTGCTGCGTCGCACAATAAAAGTATTGCTTGCCGATCGAAAAGTCGTCCGCGGCCCACCTTCAGTGGCTCAAAGGCCGATCCCACGTTCCTTCAGCGCCGCAGTGATCTCGTCGAGGATGACCGGATCGTCGATGGTTGCCGGCATGGCCCATTCCTCCTTGTCGGCGATCTTCTGCATGGTGCCGCGCAGGATCTTGCCCGATCGCGTCTTGGGCAGGCGCTTGATCGTCACCACCGTCTTGAAGGCGGCGACCGGGCCGATGCGTTCGCGCACCAGGCCGACCACCTCGTTCTCGATGGAGCCGATATCGCGGGTCACACCCGCATTCAGCACCACGAAGCCCAGCGGAACCTGGCCCTTCATGGCGTCGGCAATGCCGATGACCGCGCATTCGGCGACATCGGGATGGGCCGAAAGCACCTCTTCCATGGCGCCGGTTGACAGCCGGTGGCCGGCGACGTTGATGATGTCGTCGGTGCGGGCCATGACGTAGAGATAGCCGTCCTCGTCGACCATGCCGGCATCCGCCGTCTTGTAGAAGCCGGGGAACTCGTCGAGATAGGCCTGGCGGAACCGTTGATCGGCATTCCACAGCGTTGGCAGGCAGCCGGCCGGCAGCGGCAGTTTGATCACCACATTGCCCAGCGTGCCGCGCTGCACCTCATGGCCGGCATCGTCGAGAACGCGGATGTCGTAGCCGGGCATCGGCACGCCGGGCGAGCCGTATTTCACCGGCAGCAGGCCAAGGCCGGCGGGATTGATCGTCATCGGCGAGCCGGTCTCTGTCTGCCACCAATGGTCGACCACAGGCACATTCAGCTTCTGCTCCGCCCATTTGATGGTTTCCGGGTCGGCGCGCTCGCCGGCAAGAAACAGCGTGCGGAATTTCGAGAGGTCGTGTTTGGCAATGAACTCGCCCTTCGGGTCCTGCCCCTTGATGGCGCGGAATGCGGTCGGCGCGGTGAACAGCGCGACCACGCCATGCTCCGCTATCACCCGCCAGTAGGTGCCGGCATCGGGCGTGCCGACAGGCTTGCCCTCGAACAGGATGCTGGTGCAGCCATGCAGCAGCGGTCCGTAGACGATGTAGGAATGGCCGACCACCCAGCCGACATCGGATGCCGCCCAGAACACCTCGCCCGGCTTGACGCCGAACTCGTTTTCCATCGTCCATTTCAGCGCGACCATATGGCCGCCATTGTCGCGCACGATGCCCTTGGGCTGACCGGTCGTGCCCGATGTGTAGATGATGTAGAGCGGATCGGTGGCAAGCACCGGCACGCAATCGACATTGGCGCCCGCTGCCCGTTCGCGGGCGACGGCATCGGCGTAGTCGATGTCGAAATGCTCCTTCAACTCGCATCGCAACTGGTCGCGCTGCAGGATCAGGCAGGCGTCCGGCTTGTGGCGGGAGATCTCGATCGCCTTGTCGAGCAACGGCTTGTAGGCAACGACGCGGCCGGGCTCCAGGCCACAGGATGCCGAAATGATCAGCTTCGGCCTGGCATCGTCGATGCGGGTGGCAAGCTCATGCGAGGCGAAGCCGCCGAAGACCACCGAATGCACCGCGCCGATGCGGGCGCAGGCGAGCATGGCGATGGCCGCCTCGGCCACCATCGGCATGTAGATGATGACGCGGTCGCCCTTGCGAATGCCGCGGTTCTTCAGCACCGAGGTCAGCGCGACGACCTCGCGCTTCAGCTCGGCATAAGTGAACTTTTTCACGGTTCCGGCAATCGCACTGTCATGGATCAGCGCGATCTGGTCGGCGCGGCCGCCGGCGACGTGGCGGTCGAGGGCATTGTAGCAGGTGTTGCAGGTGGCGCCGGTGAACCAGCGGCCATAGACACCGGCATTGGCGTCGAACACCTTGTCCCAGGGCGAATACCAGTCGATGGCGCCGGCCGCATCCGCCCAGAATTGTTCCGGATCGCGTTTCCAGCCTTCATAGACCTCGTGATAGCGTGAAGCCATCCATACCTCCCCGGGAAATGTTTTTCTTCCTTCCAGATAGCGCGCTCTACCCTTGGCCGCAAATCCACGCCATTGTGACGACGGCATCGACCTGGCGCTTGGGGGCAAGCAGCTATGAACTGCGAGACGGGACTGGGGTGGTGATGTCTGCTGCTGTTCGGATCATCGGGCGCTTTTCGCTATCGTCGGTCATGGGCGCCGTACTTGCTATGTCCACCGGAACCGCTGAAGCCGGCGATGCCGCGGCACGGCACATCATCGGCTTTTCGCCGGATGGCGCTTATTTCGCCTTCGAGCAATATGGAACGCTCGACGCCGGCGCCTCGGACTCCGGCTGGTCTGAGATCGACATCATCGATACCCGTACGGATCGGTTCGTTGGCGGTAAGCCGATCCTCGTCGTCGATGAGACGGAGGAGGCGACACTGACGCTGGAGCAGGCGAGGGCGCAGGCCGCCGCTCAGGCGGCGCCCATTCTCGCCCATTATGCAATCACATCCCCAGCCGAGCAGACAGCGTCCGACAAATTCACCTTTCCGGGTGAAATGGTTGCCTACAACGACATCTCCCGCCTCGAACAGGTGTCGCAGAAATGGCTGTCGCCGCTCCATGGCGAAACGGGCGTTTCGACCATCCAGCTCGACGAGATCCTGGCAGCCAGCACGAGCGATTGTTCGGCGAGTTTCGCAACGACGGAGCAGCGCGACACATCTGGCAAGGCACTCGGCTTCCGGCTGACGCTGCAAGGCCAGGACGGCAAGCCGTTCAAGATCCTGCACGAGGACAAGACCGTGCCGGGCTCAAGAAACTGCCCGACCTCCTACAGCCTGTCGGAATCCTACGAACTTACCCCGGCCGGCAAGCCGGCGGTGATCGTTGTGCTGGTGCAGCGTTTCAGCCAGGGTTTCGAGGGGCGCGATCGCCGCTTCCTCGCAGTGACCGGGCAGCCACGCTGAGAGGTCACGCCCAAGCGCCGGCAGCCGCTCTGTCTCAAGGTTGTTTCTAGATCGGCAGGGCCACAAGCATGAGGCCAATGCCGCCAGCGATCAAAATGGCTGTCGCCAGCGCTTTTCTATGACGTTCGAAGCTCGTCGGAGCTCGCTCCCAATTGTAACGCATACGCTATCTCCCCAATACCCAGGCAGGTTTTACCTTACTTAGGGGAAGAAATGCAACGTCCGCTGCCGGCAGCCCGCTGTTTGTCACGTTTCATCGATGACTATTTCTGGGCCGAATGCGGCCGGGAAGACGCAACCGAGCAGGTTCTAACGCGACTGGCGCGGAGAATCTGTCAGCAAGGCCGTTGGTCCCCTGAACTGGGCTCCCGTGATCGGCCGATAGACAGCGCTCCACCTCCGCGCTATCTGATTTCCGGGATGAGCATGGCTTGGAGGGGGCGTGGTGGAAATAGTCTCTGGAACCGTTCTGCGGCTGGCCGAGGATGCCTCGGTGCAGCATGTGGGCGATGGCGCAGTCGTGCTTTTGGCGCGCAGCGGCCAGCTCTATACATGCAACGGCACGACCGAAGCCTTTCTCGACAAGGTGGACGGCGCGCGCAACCTCGACCAGATCGTCGACCTGCTTTGCGAGGAGTTCGAGGTCGACAAGGGGACGCTCGATCAGGACATGGCGGCACTGGCCACGGATCTGATCTCGGAAGGTATCCTCGCCGCGCCAGGTGCTTGATGGCTGACGGCCCGCTCCTGCGCGCTCTTTTTCGCTGCCATCTCTGGGCGAGCGCGCGGCTGATGCCGGTCCTTGTCACCAACCGGAGCTTCGAGGAGGTGCTCAAATGGGCGCCGCTCGCCTCGTCGACGCCCTATCGCGGTCTGGCGTCCGCCTACATCGTCGCGAGCGTCAACCGCACGGTCCGCCATCCCTGGCTGATGCGTGACCGCAGGTGCTTGAGGGAAGGTCTGCTCGGTCATCGTTTCCTGCGACTAGCCGGCTTCGATCCGGACCTGCGCTTCGGCGTCGAACCGCAGTCGATGCAAGCGCAGCGTCTATCGGCGCATTGCTGGGTCTGCCTCGACGGCAAGCCGGTGGTCAGCGACAAGCTTCCCGGCATGGTCGAGATCTATCGTCATCATGCCGATGCCGTAAAGGCGCGTCCCGCTTGACCAGACCTTCAGCCTGCTATGGCCTCAACGGCCTGATCCTTGGCATATCGGCCGAGCGCTCCGAGCTGTGGCAGGATTTCGACCGGATGCTGGGCAGCCTGCGCATAGAGGAACCCGTCGCGCCGGACTTTCGTCTTGAGATCACCGAAACAGACACGCTGGACGAGACACCCAATGGATCCCTGGTCTTCGATGGCGAGGTGCCGGAGGATGGTCCCTGCCGGATGATCGAGGATGGCGGCATTGTCCATCTGGTCTTTCCCGGGCGCCAAACCGTTGCGATCAATGGTGGGGAAGGTTGGGCCGAACTCCGGATTAGCACCGGTACGAAAGCCGCCTGGACGCCGTCGATGTTGGTCCTGGATGCCGCGCTCGACGCCGGTGGCCAGCATATGCTGCATACGGCCGGGCTGACCTTGCCTGACCGCGATGCGGTGGTGCTGATCCACGCCCCGAGCGGCACCGGCAAGACCACGACGTCGCTGGCGCTGGCAACACAGGGCTTTGGCCTCTGCTCCGACGACGCCATGATCCTGAATGTCGCTTCGGGCAAGGTTGTAGCCTGGGGCTTGCCGCGCGCCGTCAAAATCCACCGGAAGACTGCCGAAATGATCCCGCAGGTGGCGCCATGCCTTGGCCAGACGTGGGATCGCAACGGCGAACAGCCGGTCTCGTTAGAACGGTTGGGCGGTATCATCCGGGTGGAAAACGCATCCGCCCGGCCGGTGGCGGCGCTTCTGCACCTGGCGCGTTCCGCCGACGGGCAGACCCGGCTCGTCGCCATGGCCAGGACCGACGCGATGGTGGCGCTGGCAGTCGACAATGTCCGCACCGGCATGACCGGGCTGCTGCCGATGCAGAAGCGCAGGCTGGCGACCATCGCCGGGCTGGTCAATGCGGTGCCGACCTTCCAGCTCGAAGTAGGCGCGCGCCCGGCTGACGCTGCGGCGCTGATCCGCGGCACCCTGGATTGACGTCAAGTCAGGCTACTTGCGGCCTGGCCTTGGCCAATCTCTGAATCCACCGGAAGGCGTCGCGGCGCAGGCGTGAGCCCAGTCTGTCCCTGGAATTGACGCCAAGCAGCGTATTCGTTGTGATCAACCGCCTGGCCAGCCGTATGGAGAGGTCGGGCTTGATGCGGCCGGCGAGTTCGAGCGCGCGGCTCTCGTCGAACAGCTGGCCGGTCACATTGAGCACGATTGCCAACTCCAGTTCGATGCCGGTCATACGGGCAGCGTCGAACAGGCGTGCTTCCGCTTCGGGTGATTGCAGCGCCCGCACCCCTTGCAGCACGTCCACGCAAAGCTGCAGGCGGTGGAATTTGTGGCCGCCGGCGGCGTGCACGATGGCGATCGTTAGAAGAGCCGCCGGCGTGTCCGTCGCTTCGCCATCGATGGCGCGCAATTCAGGGAAACCCAGCGACAGGCGCCGCCGCATGCCGGTGTCATGCACGAGGTCGCCATGCAGTTCGACCAGCAGGCTGGAATTCTCTTTTTCCAGCCATTTGAATTCCTGCAATTCGTAGGATTCGGCCTCGTTGCTGCCAAGCTCGAAGCCGCATGCCGCGATCACCTGGTTTGCCCTGGCCAGATTGGCGGGTTCGACCAGGATGTCGATGTCGGTGAAGGGCCTGTCGGCGACGTTGCGGTAGAGCTTTCGCGCGAAGACGGGTCCCTTGACGATCCGCGCCGGAATATTGTCCGCCGCCAGTCCCTTCATGATGCGGTCGCCATGATACTTCAACAGCATCGACTGGCCGGTGGCGATCGTTGCCTTCTGGCGCAGATCCTCCAGCTTGCCGTGCAGGTCGGCATCCGCTGGCAGCCGCGCGTCCCCGCTGAGCTTGCGCAACATGATCGGCAGCACGCCGTGAAACTCGGCATTGTCGAGCAGCGCCGTCAGCGTCTTTGCCGACAAATCTTCGCCGCCTGCCGCCGCCTCGGGGTCAGCGAAGCGCAGCAAGAGTCTTTCTTCGGCGGAAGTAAGCGGTGGCAGCATCAACCCAGCTAGCATTGCGAGCAAGTCAGGAATGGTTGCAGAAAAGCCTAATGTAAGCCAGCTTTTACATGCCCCAGCGCAGCGCCGCAGTGTGTACCGGCGCGTCCCAGAACGCGGTCGTCTCGTCGTCGAGCATGGTCAGCGTGATCGAGCAGCCGGCCATGTCGAGCGAGGTGACATAGGAGCCGACCAGCGAACGGGTCACCGTCACGCCCTGTTTCTCGAAAATCGCGCGCGCGCTGTTGTACATCAGATAGAGTTCCATCAGCGGCGTGCCGCCGAAGCCGTTGACGAACAGCAGCGCCGGGCCTTTCGCCCTGTCGCCGAGATCGCCGAGGATCGCGGCGCAAATCTCCTGCGCGATCGCATCGGCGCTTTTCAGCGCATCGCGCCGGCGGCCGGGCTCGCCATGGATGCCGACGCCGAACTCCATCTCGCCGTCGCCGATATCGAAAGTCGGCTTGCCCGCCGCCGGCACGGTGCAACTGGTCAGCGCCACGCCCATCGAGCGGGTAGCAGCGTTGACGCGGTCGCCAAGCGCCTTCAGCGACGCCAGAGCCAGGCCATGTTCGGCCGCCGCGCCGACGATCTTTTCCACCACCAGCGTGCCGGCGACGCCACGCCGGCCCGTCGTATAGGAAGAATTCTCGACCGCGACATCGTCATTGGTCACGATCTGCTGGACGCCTTCCGACATTTCGGCCGCCATCTCGAAATTCATGACGTCGCCCTCATAGTTCTTGACGATGAACAGGCAGCCGGCGCCGGTGTCGACGGCCTCTGCCGCCGCCAGCATCTGGTCCGGTGTCGGCGAGGTGAACACCTGGCCGGGGCAGGCGGCGTCCAGCATGCCGTGACCGACAAAGCCGCCATGCAGCGGCTCGTGACCGGAACCGCCGCCGGAGATCAGCGCCGCCTTGCCCGGCCGCAAGGTCTTGCGGCGGATGAATTTGTGCTCGTCGCCGAGCACGAGGATGTCGGCATGGGCGGCGACGAAGCCGTCGAGGCTTTCGGTCAGCACCGTGTCCACCGAATTGATAAACTTCTTCACGGCCGTCTCCTCCCGAAATAGGCCAGATAGCAAGTGATCAGCCACTCTTGCCGGTGATGCTGGTGATCTTTTGGATAAAATCGTTCACCGCCTTATCGAGCGCGGCGTTCTGCTTGTCGTCGCCGAAATCCGGCACGATCAGCGAGACATGCCGCGTCTTGCGCATGCCTGATGCGATCGACATCTTGCCTGGATGCGCCTGGTGATAGGCGGCGAGAAACTGGTCGCGCTCGGCCGGGCTGAAATGGCAGACGGAAAATATAGCCGGCAAATGTTTTGACGGAATCGGGATCGAATAGGCAGGACTGGAAATCTGCGTGACGAAGCTGCGGTGCTTGCCGAGCGCATCGGCCAGGCGCTGGCGCATACCGGACGGGCGCTGGTCGATAACCTGCGACAGGATCGTCTTGTAGGCGCGGATCGCCTCTTCGGAACCGGGTTCGGGTGTCCTGTCGACCATGCCGGCCGCGCCTAGACAGAAACGTCCGCGACGGCCGCCTTGGCCATGGCGAGTTGCGCCGGCGCGACGGAAAGATCGCGCAGGCCTGCCTCGATCAGTGACGGGATCGAGGCTGGATCGCCGGCTGCATCGCCGCACAGGCTGACCGGGATCTCTTCCCGCTGGCCAAACGCGGTCACGGCAGCGATCAGCCGCAGCACGGCCGGATGACGGACCGAATTGAGATGCGCCACGGCAGCGTTGTCGCGGGCGGCCGCCATGACATACTGGGTGAGATCATTGGAGCCGATCGAGAAGAAGGCGGCATCGGTAAAGGCTTCCGGTACGATCGCCACCGACGGCACTTCGACCATGATGCCGAGCGGCGGCATGTTGTGTGCGACGCCGCGTGCGGCAAGTGCAGTCTGCTCTTCGGCGAACATCGCCGCTGCCTGTCGGTATTCCTCCACAATGGCGATCATAGGGAACATCACTTTCAGGCTGCCATGGACAGCGGCGCGCAGCAGCGCCCGGATCTGTACACGAAACACCTCGGGTCTTGCCAGCGACAGCCTGATCCCGCGCAGGCCGAGAAACGGATTGCTCTCCTCGACCGTAAAGCCGGGCACCGGCTTGTCGCCGCCGGCGTCAACGGTGCGGATCGTCACCGGTTTTTCACCGGCCCACTCCAGCACCTTGCGATAGGCGCGATACTGCGTCTCCTCATCCGGCAGCGTCTTGCCGAACAGGAATTCGGTGCGCATCAACCCGACTCCGTCGCAGGTCGTAATGTCGATGAGGTCGACATCGGACGGGTCGGCGATGTTGACCTGCACGCGCACCGCCGTGCCGGCCTTGGTCACCGCCGGTCGCGCCAGGAACGTCCCGGCCCGGTCGCTGCGCGCCCGGAATGATGAGGACGATTGGCGAAAAGCAGCGATTTCAGTCTTGGAGGGTGACAGCACAATGCCGCCATGTTCGGCGTCGAGCAGCGCTGTGCCGGTTAGACGAGCCAGCGAAGTGCCCAACCCGACAACCATCGGCACGCCGCGCGAACGCGCCAGCATGGCGACGTGGCTGGCGGTGCTGCCCGCCTTCAGTGCGATGCCGCCGCCGCGGCTCCAGTCGGTTTCGAGAAAACGCGTCGGCGCGATATCCCAGCCGTAGAGGATGGCGCCGGTTGGCGCCTGGACGTCGCCATCCTCGGACAGCGCCCGCAGCACCTGGTCCCTGATATCGCGTATGTCGGCGGCCCGTGCGCGGAAATAATCCTGGTCTGAAGCGTCGTAGCCGGCAATCTCGGTATCAAGCGCTTGCCGCCAGGCTTTGTCGGCTGGCAGGCCGGTGCGGATCGCGGCAAAGGCCGGGCTGCTCAGCGCATCGTCTCGCAGCATGGCGATCTGAAACTCGAGAATGTCGGCGGCATCACCCTCGGCCATCTCGCTCAATGCGGTGAGACGGCTTGTCGCGACGGCGATTGCGGCTTCGAGCGCGGCCTTCTCGTCGTCGGCTGTTTCTTTGCCGACATAGGATACGACAGTCTGGTCGAGGTCGAACAGTGGCCCCTCGGCATAGCCGGCCGAGGCCGAAATGCCTTGCAGTCTAAGCGGTTCGGACATGGTCCGCGCCTTCGTCGAAATCGCGCCGCACCAGTTCGACCAACGCGTCGACGGCATCATTGGCGCCGTCACCGCTGGCCCTGATGTGCAGCACGGTGCCCTTCGGCGCCTTGGCCGCCATCACCTTGACGATGCTTTTGGCGTCGAACCATGGCCCGTTGGCGGCCAGTGCGATTTCCACCTCCGCGGCAAAGCTCTTGGCCAGCTTGGTGAACTTCACCGAAGGACGCGCGTGCAGACCCACCTCGTGGGTGATCACAACGGTCGCTTCGGCGGATGCGGACATGTCTTTCAAAATTCCCGTTCGTTCACGACGGCGACAATTCATGTGCCGTCGCCACCACTTCCCGCAGCGAGGCGCCGCCGGAGGCCTCGGTCGCTGCCATCACCGCGCCTTCGACGATCGGCGCGTTGCAGACTATGATCTTGTGCGACCGTGGCTCGCCGATCATCTCCACCGCCATTTCCGAGTTGGTCTCGGCGCCGCCGAGATCGACCAGAATGGCGACACCGGCTTCCGACCAGGCCTTGTCGATGGCGCCCATGATCGCCTCGACATTGGTGCCGAGCCCGCCATGGCCGTTTCCGCCGCACCATGCAAGCGGCACTTCGTCGCCCACCATCTGCCGCACCATGTCGGCCGTGCCCTCGGCAACCAGCGGCGAATGCGAGACGATGACGATGCCGACATTGCTCATGCGCTTTCCCCGAGGCTGTGCGCCACTGTGCGCACCAGCAGCGCGGTTGAGCGCGCGCCGGCGTCCATATGACCGATCGATCGGTCGCCCAGGAACGAGGCGCGGCCACGCAAGGCTTTCATAGGCACGGTCGCGTCGGCCGCGGCGTCGGCGATATCGGCGATTTCAAGAGCTGTCTTTCCCTGCAGCAGCGCGTCATGCACCGGCTGCAGCACGTCGAGCATGGTTTTTTGTCCGATCTGCGATTTGCCGCGTGCTGCCACAGCTTCGATCGCCTTGCCGAACGCCGCCGTCAGATTGGCGCGATCGGGTTTCGCCGAAATCTCCTTGCCGAGTGCCAGGAACAGGGTGCCGAACAGCGGGCCGGAGGCGCCGCCGACCGTCATCACCAGCTTGGTGCCGATCGCCTTCAGGGCATCGGGCAGCGGTTTGGCCGAAAATGCTTCGGCTTCGGCGCGCACGGCCTCGAAGCCGCGCTTCATGTTCAGCCCGTGGTCGCCGTCGCCGATCGCCTGGTCGAGCGCCGTCAATTCCTCGGCGTTCGCGGCGATCGTATCCGAGGCGGCCGCGATCAGCCGGGCAAGGTTCAACGCCGCCATGTCACCCGCATTCCCGGTTTCCATCTTGCCGGCAGTATCGAAAGAACGGTCATTCGACAACTGGAGCATACGTCAGGCCGCTTCATGCAATGCCGCGGCCGCCGCGAAGACTTCGGCCACCGCGTGAGCGCCGGGGTCGACCACACCTTGCAGCTTGCTGCCGACATAGGCCGACCGCCCGGCTTTTGCCTTGTCCATGGCGGCCGTGGCCTCGGCACCATGGCGGGCTGCTGTTGCCGCCTCCTCCAGGCCGTTCGCGTCGAGTGCTTTGAGCGCCGGCTCAAGCGCATCGACCATGGTTCTATCGCCAATTCTGGCGCCGCCATAAAAGGTCATCCGTTCAAGGCCGGCAAGCAGCGCCTGGGCCAGGCTCGCGCCGCGGCCCAGAGCCTGCGCCGCCGCCGTGAAGAAGATCGACAGCAGCACGCCGCTGGAGCCGCCCATCGACGCGCTCAGAATGTCGCCTATCGCGCCAAGGGTGGCTGCAGGCTCGGCAAGCGGCAGCGTGTCGAGCCGCTCGAGAACACTGCGCGCGCCGGTCGCCACCGTCGAACCGGTGTCGCCGTCGCCTGTTTTGGCGTCCAGTCCGTTCAAAGTCGCTTCGAGCGCGATCAGCCTTTCGCAGATGGTAACGAGAAGAGACCGGGTCCGCGCATCCTGGCTGGGCTTGCGTGCCACGCTTTGTCCGGCCGCTTTCGCCATCGGCACGACGGCAGGTGAAACAACCGGCTTTGCCGGCATCCAGGCGTGAGGGCCGACCGGCGCCAGCAAGGCCGTCTCGCGCGCGGGGTCGAGCCGGATCAACGACAGCGAGAAGCCGTTCATGTTGAGCGCCGTCATCAGCAGGCCCGGGCCGATCGTCAGTTTGATGGTTTTAACCAACGGCGAGGCAAGCACCGCATTGGCGATAACGGACATTTCGAGCGGCGGCACCGAACCGAGATTGTTGATCAGCAAGGCGTAGGTGGCCTTGGGATCAAGCCGTGCCGCGAGGCGCTCCGCCATAATCGCCACCAGCCTATCGGCGCTCTGCACCGCAATCCGCTCGACGCCCGGCTCGCCGTGAATGCCAAGGCCGAGTTCGCCATCGTTCTCGCCAAATCTGTCTTCGTGCGGCTGGCCCGGGATCGAGCAGGACGACAGCGACATGCCGAGCGAAACGATGTCCTTGGCCGCCGCCCGCGCCGCTGCCGCGATTTCAGCCAGATCGTGGCCGGCTTCCGACAGGTGGCCGGCGATCTTGTGCACGAACAAGGTGCCGGCAACGCCGCGCGGCTGGGTGATGTCGGGCAAAGCGATATCGTCGGCGACAATGACCATCTCGACACGAAACCCTTCGGCGCGCGCCTTCTCTGCCGCCAGGCCGAAATTGAGACGGTCGCCGGTGTAGTTCTTGACGATCAGCAGGCAGCCGGCCGGGCCGGTGACCGCGCGAATGGCGGCCAGCACCGCTTCGACGCTTGGCGAGGCAAAGATCTCGCCCGAAACCGCCGCCGTCAGCATGCCCCTGCCGACGAAACCGGCATGTGAAGGCTCGTGCCCGGCCCCGCCGCCGGAGACGACACTGACTTTCGTCTTGTCCCAGTCGGCGCGCAGGACGACCTTGATCTCGGGATAGCCGTCGAGGCGCGCGAGATCGCCGGAGCCAATGGTTCGTAGCAGGCCGTCCAGCGCCTCGGTGACGATCGTTTCCCTGCGATTGAAAAAGTGCTTCATCGATTCGTCCCGTACTGGCAAAGTCAAAACCGGTGCTGAATCACCGAAAACCGCTCACATCAATCGCTGTCCATCGGCGCCGAAATACAGCGGCGCCCGGTAGCGGATCACCACTTTGTCGCCCTGCGCCAGATCCGTGTCGGGATCGGTCAGCGTCACCAGTTTCTTGGTGCCTACCGTCACATGCAAATGGTTCTGGTCACCGAGATGCTCGACCCAGTCGACAACGCCGTCAGCATGGCCATTCGCGGCCTTCGCGATCGTCAGATGCTCGGTGCGCGCGCCGATCGTCTTGGTGCCGGCCGGTGCGCCGCCGTCAGGCAGCAGCCCGGTCGGCAGAAGATTGATCGCCGGCTGGCCGAGCCTCGCCGCGACATGCAGGTTTGCCGGCTCTGAATAGATGGTGCGCGGCGAGCCGATCTGCACCAGCACGCCCTCGGTGAGGATGCCGATGCGGTCTGCCATCGTCATCGCCTCGATCTGGTCGTGGGTGACGTAGAGCATGGTGGCGCCGAGCTCGGTCTGGATGCGCTTCAGCTCGAGCCGCAGATCCGCCCGCAGCTTGGCGTCGAGCGATGACAGCGGCTCGTCCATCAGATAGATGGACGGTTTGCGCACCAGCGCGCGGCCGATGGCGACGCGCTGCATTTCGCCGCCCGAAAGCTTGGTCGAGCGGTTGGCGAGCTTGTGATGGATGCGCACCATCTTCGCCACCTCCTCGACCCGGCGGCGGATCTGGTCTTCCGGCATTTTCCGCGCCGGCGAGCGCAGCGGAAAGGCGAGATTGTCGAACACCGACAGATGCGGATAGAGCGAATATTGCTGGAAGACGAAGGCGGTGTCGCGCTCGGCCGGCGACAGCGTCGTGGCATTGTGTCCGCCGATCTCGATCGTGCCGCTGTCCGGCCGTTCCAACCCGGCGATGAGCCGCAGCGTCGTCGTCTTGCCGGCCCCGGTTGGCCCGAGCAGCACGACGAATTCACCATCTGCTATGTGCAGGTCGAGGCCGTCGACGGCGACATGGTCGCCGAAACTCTTGGTCACGTTCTTGATGTGCACCTCAGCCATGCTGGGCCCTCCGTTCCGAGGCGACATCGTGGATCGCGGTTCTCACCGCGCGGCCCGATCCCTTCTCGAACAGCGACAGCCGCGCGCTGCTCAGCGTCAGGCCGACATGGTCGCCGGTGGCGAGCCTGATTTCGGCCGGTACGCGTGCCTTGATGATGCCATCCGCCGTCTCCACCGCGACGATCTGCGTGGTGCCGAGATATTCGGTGCCGTAGATGGCGCCGCGCAATTTTGAGGCGTCGTCGAAGCGGATGTGTTCAGGGCGGATGCCGAGCGCCATGTCGCCAGGTGCGATGTCCTCGCGCACCTCCGGCACCGCGACCTTCGCGCCTTGCACGATGATCTCCCTGGCGCCCTTGGCGAGCCCGCCGCCAAATCCCAAAAAGTTCATCGGTGGCGAGCCGATGAAGTCGGCGACGAACATGGTCGCCGGGCGGTCATAGATTTCGCGCGGGCTTCCGAACTGCTCGATGACGCCATGGTTCATCACCGCGATCTTGTCGGCCATCGACATCGCTTCCATCTGGTCGTGCGTGACATAGACCGTCGTGGCATGGATGCGGTTGTGCAGTTCGCGCAGCTCGTGGACCATCAAATCGCGGAATTCGGTGTCAAGGGTTCCCAGCGGCTCATCCATCAGGAAGCATTTTGGCCGCCGCACGATGGCGCGGCCGAGCGCGACGCGCTGGCGGTCGCCGCCGGCAAGTCCGGAGACGGATTTGTTGAGCAGATGGTCGATGCGCAGCAGCTTCGCCGTTTCCTCGACCCGCGTGCGGATTTCGGCCGAAGGCATGCCTTGCGCCAGCAGCGGGAAGCCGATGTTCTTGCGCACATTCATGTGCGGGTAGAGCGCGAACAGCTGGAAGACGAAGGCGATGTCGCGCTCGCGGGCCCGCAGCATGGTAACGTCGTCGCCGCCGAGCAGGATCTGGCCGCCGGTCGGCAGCTCAAGCCCCGCGATCATGCGCAAGGTCGTCGTCTTGCCGCAGCCGGACGGGCCGAGCATGACGAAGAACTCGCCATCCTCGACGACGAAGTTGGAATCCTGCACGGCGACGAAATCGCCGAAAGCCTTTCTCAGGTGCTGGACACGGATTTCGGCCATGATTATTCCGGGAACTTGGAGACGATGATGAACATCACGGTGCCAGCGAGCATGGTGATGAAGGAGTAGGTGTAGAGCGACAGCGCGAAGGGCTGGAACAGCATCAGGAAGCCGATGGCGATCAGCGCTGTCGCGATGTTTTCCATCAGCCCGCGCCGTGCCCAGGCCGGCCAGCGCGATTTGCGGTTCCCAGGCTTGGTCAAGCTCATTTGCGCACCGCGCCGAAGGTGATGCCGCGCAGCAATTGCTTGCGAAGCAGGATGGTGAAAACCAGGATCGGCACCAGGAAGATCGTCGTGCCGGCCGCGACCGCCGGCCAGTCCTGGCCGCCTTCGCCGATGATGGTCGGGATGAAGGGCGGCGCGGTCTGCGCCGTGCCGGAGGTCAGGAGCGCTGCGAACGCATACTCGTTCCAGGCGAAGATCAGGCAGAAGATGGCGGTCGCGGCTATGCCGGTCGTCGCCTGCGGCAGCACGGTGCGCCAGAAGGCCTGCAGCCGCGTGTAGCCGTCGATCATTGCCGCTTCTTCATATTCGCGCGGGATCTCGTCGATGAAGCCCTTCAGCAGCCAGACAGCCAGCGACACATTGACCGCCGTGTAGAGCAGGATCATGCCGAGCGCGGTGTCCGACAGGCCAAGCTCGCGGTACATCAGATAGATCGGAATGGCGACGGCGATCGGCGGCATGAAGCGCGTCGACAGGATGAAGAACAGGAGGTCGTCGGCGAGCGGCACCTTGAAGCGCGAAAAGCCGTAAGCCGACAGTGTGCCGAGGAAGACGGCGCAGAAGGTCGAACCGAAGGCGATGATCAGCGAATTGACGAAGCGCGGCAGGAAATTGGACGGACCGGCGATCACCATGTTGCGCTTGCGCGTGGTCTCGTCGCAGAAGCCCGTCGCCGGGCCCAGCGAGTTGATGTATTCCGGCGTCTGCCGGGTCCGCGTCGTGAACAAATTGCAGTAGCCCTCGAGGCTGGGCTGGAACAGGATCTTGGGCGGATAGGCAATCGAATCCGGCGGCGTCTTGAAGCTGGTGGCGAAGATCCACAGCAGCGGCACGATCGAGATCAGTGCGTAAAGCACGATGATCGTGCCGGCGATCCGTTTCGAGTTGCTGCTCGGTGCGACGACCGAATGGGCTGTGGTCAGGCTCATCTCTGCTTCACCTTGTTGAGCGCCTTGACGTAGATGTTGGCCAGGCCGAACACCGCCACGAAAAGGATGATGGCGAAGGCCGAGGAATAACCGGTGCGCCAGCTTTCGAAAGCCTGCCGCTTCAGCGTTATCGAGGCGACCTCGGTCGTCGAGCCCGGCCCGCCGCCGGTCAACAGATTGACCATGTCGAACATCTTGAAGTTCTCGATGCCGCGAAACAGCACCGCCAGCATGATGAAGGGCAGCGCCATCGGCAGCGTGATCGACCAGAACTGCCGCCAGTTCGAGGCGCGGTCGACCTCGGCCGCCTCGTAGATGTATTCGGGGATGGAGCGGAGGCCCGCGAGGCAGATCAGCATCACGTAGGGCGTCCACATCCAGGTATCGACGATGATGATCGACCAGGGCGCCAGCGACACGTTGGAGAGCATCTGGATATCGGTCGGCGGAATCCTCGTGACAAAGGAGATCGCATAGGCGAACAGGCCGATCTGCGGCTCATAGAGGAAGCGCCAGAAATTGCCGACCACCGCCGGCGACAGCATCATCGGCACCAGGATCAGCGTCGTCCAGAAGGCGTGGCCTCGGAACTTCCTGTCGATCAGCCAGGCCAGCGTGAAGCCGATCAGCGTCTGCAAAAGGATCGTCCAGAACACGAAATGCGCGGTCGTCTGCATGGCGATCCAGATATCCTTGTCGCCGAGGATGCGCTGGTAGTTGGCAAGGCCGAGATTTTTCACCACCTCGTTCGGGCGGTTGGCCCGGTAGTTGGTGAACGACAGATAGATCGCCCAGAACAGCGGGAAGATGTTGATGGCCAGCAGCAACAGGATCGTCGGCGAGATGAACAGCCAGGCGAGGCCCTTGTCGCTGATGCCCCGGACCTTGCGGGCCAACGGTTCCGGGGTCGCCCGGGCAACGTTCTCCGCGGTCCGATTGAGCATGGTGAGTCCTGCTTCGGTCACTTGGTCGTCTCTGTCATGGAATTTATCTGAACTGCATCCCGTGCCAAGGGGCGGCACGGGATGCTTGGCTTAGCTCGGGAGGAGCTGGTTACATCTTGCCATCGTCCTGGAAGACCTGGGTCCAGTCCTTGACCAGGCCGTCGAGCGCATCCTTGGCCGAACCCTGGCCGGCGACGACATAGTCGTGGAAGCGCTTCTGCGAGGCCTGCAGCAGCGGGGCGTAGCTCGGCTCGGCCCAGAAGTCCTTCACGATGGCCATCGAGTCGAGGAAGGTCTGCGCGTAGGGCTGGCTGGCCGGGAATTTCGGATCCTTGACCACCGCGTTGAGGCAGGAATAGCCGCCGAGCGACCACCATTTGGCCTGCACGTCCTTGTTGGCGAACCACTTGATGTATTTCAGCGCCGCCTCCTGCTTGTCGGAATAGGACACCACGGAGATACCCTGGCCGCCGAGCTGGGCGAACTGCTCGCCGTCGGGACCCTTCGGGTTGACGAAGTAACCGATCTTGTCGCCGCCGACATTCTCGTCCTTCTGCAGGCCCGGCCATGTGAAGGCGAAGTTCATGTGCATCGCCACCTGGCCGGATTTGAAGGCATCGACGCCTTCGCCCATGTAGCTGTTCGAGGCACCGGGCGGCGTGCAGCAATCATAGAGCGCCTTGTAGAATTCCAGCCCCTTCACCGACTTGTCGGAGTTGACGAAGCCTTCCATCTCGTAGGGCTTCTTGGGGTTTTCGTATTGGAAGCCATAGCTGTAGAGCACGTCCATGGCGCCCATGGTAATGCCTTCGGAGCCGCGCTCGGTGTAGATCGAGGCGCCATAGACGGTCTTGCCGTCGATCTCGCGCTTCTGGAAGAACTCGGCGACCTGCTTCAGCTGGTCGAAAGTGGTCGGCGGGCCGAGATCCCAACCGTATTTCTCCTTGAATTCCTTCTGCAGTTCCGGCTTGGAGAACCAGTCCTTGCGATAGGTCCAGCCGACGACGTCGCCCATGGCCGGCAGCGCCCAGTAGTTCGGCGTGTTCTTCGGCCATTCCGAATAGCCGACGACGGTTGCCGGCACGAAATCGTCCATGCTGATCTTCTCCTTATCGAAGAAGTCGTTCAGCTTGACGTAGTGGCCGTTCTCGGCAGCGCCGCCGATCCACTGGCTGTCGCCGATGATCAGGTCGCACAATTTGCCGTGCGAGTTCAGTTCGTTGAGAAAACGGTCGGCATAGTTGGTCCACGGCACGAACTCGAATTTCATGCCGATACCGGTTTCCTTGGTAAAATCCTTGGACAGTTCGACAAGCGCGTTGGCCGGGTCCCAGGCGGCCCAGCACAGTGTCAGGTCTTCAGCGTGCGCGGCGTTCGCGACGGCTGTCGACGCTGTGATCGCCGAGGTCAGTCCCAACGCCAGTTTCAAGCTCGATTTCATGATTTCCTCCCATTTGCGAAACGCGCCCGGATGACGGTTTCAAAAGCCCTCAACCCCTCTCCTCAGGGGCCCAAACATGGCGGCGCGGTTACGCTGCGGATGTTTAGTAATTTGTTTAGTGATGCAATTTTTACTAAACAAGGCAAGCGAATTCGTTGCTGCGCCGCAGCATGCTTATGGCGATGTCTGAAAACGTTGGAAAAAAGCGCGGACCGCTGGTCGGCTTACCGAAGCTGCTCAGGCCGATTCTGACGAGGACGTGGGGCAGGCTCGGCTTTCAATCGACCCTTCTGGTGCTCACCATCACTTTCCGGATCGGCGGCGCCGGCGGCAGCAGCATACGGATATCGGCGAACGGGAACGACGGTTCGAAGCGGAACGCTTCGGCCAATGAGCCTTGTGCGCTGTTGCACTGGCCGGCGCGAAAGGCGTTCTGTGTCCGCGCAATGTCGACGAAGCGGTCGGGATCCTGCGACTGATGCATGCGGATCGCCTCGGCCTTGACGTCGGCATGGGCGGAAATGTCGACATAGTGCGTCGGCGAGAAACCGGTGCCGCCCATCGTGTCGGCATGCAGCACCGGGACGGCGAAAGACGCCGCGATGCGCACGCCGTCCGACAGTGCGCGATGGTCGGCGTGATAGTCGTTGGGCGCATGCGTGACCACCAAATCCGGGCCGATTTGACCGATCAGTGCTTTCAGAGCTCCAATCAGCGCTGCATCGGCCACCAGCTCGCCGTCCGGGAAGTCGAGGAAGCGTGGCACTGCGCCTACCAGCGCGGCCGCGGCCGTTGCTTCGTCGCGACGGACACGAGCGAGAACAGCGGGATCACTTGTGCCGCCCCTGGCACCATCCGTGGCCATGGCAAAAGTGAGTTCTGCGCCTTGCGCAGCATAGGCGGCCATCGTACCGAACATGAAGATCTCGATGTCGTCCGGATGCGCACCGAGCGCCAGGATTTTCAAACCACTCTCTCCCCGGAATTGGAACAACGTGACGAACGGAATCCTGCTCGCCCTGATCGCCTACGCAAGCTATTCGGGTAGCGATGCCGTTGTCAAAAGCCTGGGCGGTCAGCTCACGATCTTCGAGATCGGCTTTTTCATAACCTTGTTCGCGGGCTTCTTCCTGTTCTTCACGCGGCCCGCGGGCGAACGCTGGCGCGATTTCTGGCGCACCAGAAGGCCATGGGCGGTGCAGGCGCGTGCCTGGGCGGGCATCGCTTCCGGCGTGCTCAGCGTCTACGCCTTCACCACCATTCCGCTGGCCGAGTCCTATGCGCTGATTTTCCTGGCGCCGCTCTGCGTCACCATCCTCTCCACGGTGATCCTCAAGGAGAAGGTCGGCCCCTGGCGCTGGCTGGCGGTGGTCGCCGGTTTCGCCGGTGTCATGCTGGTGGTGCGGCCGGGCTTTCGCGAGCTCAATCTCGGCCACCTTGCCGCCTTCGGTGTTGCCTTCCTCGCCGCCACCAGCGTCATCCTGATGCGCTCGCTGGCGCAGCAGGAAAAGCGCACCACCATGCTCGGCGTGCTGGTCGGCTACGGCCTGCTGTTCAACGGCATCGGTGCCGCCGCCACCTCGTTCACCGTTCCCGACGGCAAGCAGTTGCTGTGGTTGGTGGCGGCCGGTGCCTTCACAGCAGGTGGACAATTCCTTCAACTGCTGGCCATGAAATACGCGCCTGCCAACCGGGTCGCGCCGACGCATTATTCGCAGATCGCCTGGGCGGTGATCCTCGGCGCGTTGTTTTTCCAGGAATATCCGGACGGGCTGTCGCTGGTTGGCCTGGCGGTCGTTGGCGGCGCCGGCCTGTTGACCATGGTGCGTGAGGAAGCGCGGCTGGGGACCGTGCGCTGGAACCCGTTTTCGCGTACCCGGCTTTGAACCGAGTCTGGTTGCGCCGTGGCCGTAACCGCTGATATGCGGGCGCCATGACCACAAAACCCCTGCCGGAGCTTCCTGTGTCCGTCGTGCTGCCGGCGCTGAGGGAGGCGCTTGGCGATGGCAACAGCGCCGTGCTGGTGGCGCCGCCCGGCGCTGGCAAGACCACGCTGGTGCCGCTGGCGCTGCTTGACGCGCCTTGGCTCGGCGCCGGCAAGATCATCCTGCTTGAACCGCGCCGCCTCGCCGCTCGCGCCGCCGCTCGCCGGATGGCTGAGTTGCTTAGTGAGGAACCCGGCGCCACCGTCGGCTACGCCATGCGCATGGAAAACCGCATTTCGGCAAAGACCAGGATCGTGGTCGTCACCGAAGGCGTGCTGGCGCGCATGATCCTCGACGATCCCGAACTGCCCGGTGTTTCGGCTGTCATTTTCGACGAATTCCACGAGCGTTCGCTCGACGGCGATTTCGGTCTCGCTCTGGCGCTCGACGTGCAGGGGGCGCTCAGGCCGGATCTGCGCTTGGCTGTGATGTCGGCGACGCTCGACGGCGCGCGCGTCGCCAAACTCATGTCGGGCGCGCCGGTCGTCGAAAGCGAGGGTCGCGCCTTTCCCGTCGATATCCGTTATGACGAACGGCCGGCCGGCATCGCCATCGAGGACGCGATGGCCAAGGCGATCCGCGCCGCCCTTGCCGACGAGAGCGGCAGCGTCCTTGCCTTCCTGCCCGGCCAGCGCGAGATCGAGCGCACCGCCGAACGGCTGGCCGGCAAGGTCGGCACCGATACCGACATCGTCCCGCTCTACGGCATGCTGGACGGCAAGGCGCAGGACGCGGCGATCAAGCCGGCAACATCGGGCCGCCGCAAGGTGGTGCTGGCCACCTCGATAGCCGAAACCTCGATCACCATCGACGGCGTGCGCGTCGTCATCGATTCCGGCCTGTCGCGGCTGCCGCGCTATGAGCCGGCCAGTGGCTTGACCCGACTGGAGACCGTGCGTGTCAGCAAGGCTTCCGCCGACCAGCGCGCCGGCCGTGCCGGGCGCACGCAGCCAGGCGTCGCCATCCGGCTGTGGCGGGCCGAGCAAACGGCTGCACTTCCTGCTTTCACGCCGCCGGAAATCCTTGAGGCCGATCTGTCCGGACTGCTGCTCGATTGTGCTGCCTTCGGCGTTGCCGATCCGTCAGCGCTTGCTTTTCTCGATCCGCCGCCTGTTCCGGCCCTCAATGAGGCAAGGGGGCTACTGCGCGCGCTGGATGCCATCGACCACACGGGGCGCCTGACGGAGGCGGGTGCAGCGATGCGCAAGCTCGCTCTGCCGGTGCGGTTGGCGCATATGGTTGCCGAGGCATCCCGGAGCGGCCATGCCTTCGAGGCGGCAATGTTCGCCGTGCTCCTCACCGAACGCGGCCTCGGTGGCGACGGCGCCGATCTGGAGCGGCGGCTGATGCGTTTTCGCGGGGAAAGATCTCCGCGCGCCGCCGCCGCCAAGCAACTCGCCGAAAGGCTGGCAAGGCAGGCTGGCGGGGCGAAGGGCAGCGAAGCTGCGGCGGGCGGTCCCCTGCTCGTCCACGCCTGGCCGGATCGGGTGGCGAAGGCGCGTGGCGAGCGTGGCCGTTTCGTGCTGGCCAACGGTTCCGGCGCTATGCTCGACGCCGCCGATCCGCTGGCGGGCGAGCCGTTTCTGGTCGTCGCCGACCTGCAGGGCAAGGCACAGAATGCGCGCATCACGGCGGCAGCGGCGATCGGCGAGGACGATGTCCGTGTCGCGTTGGCGGACAGGATCGAGGCGCGCCGTGAAACGAGCTTCGATCGGGACAAGCGCGCCGTGCGTGTACGTGAAACCGTGCGCCTTGGCGCCATCACGCTCGCCGAGCGCATGCTGCCGCCGCCAACGGGGGCCGACGCCGACCGCGCCGTCCTCGATGCCGTGCGCCAGCACGGGCTGTCGCTGCTGACCTGGAGCAAGGAGGCGCAAACGCTGCGCCAGCGGCTTGGCTGGCTGCATCGCGGCCTGGGCGCGCCATGGCCCGATATGGCGGATGACGCCCTCGTCGAGCGCCTCGACGACTGGCTGCTGCCTTACCTCGCCGGCGCGGCATCGTTTGCCGCCATCGATGCAGGTGTTGTCTCGGCCGGACTGGCCAGCCTCGTGCCGCATGATCTGCAGCGCAGGATCGATACGCTGGCGCCAACCCATTTCGACGCTCCGTCCGGCAGCCATGTGCCTATCCGCTATGACAGCGAATGGCCGGTGCTGGCGGTTCGCGTGCAGGAACTGTTCGGGCTCGACCGGCATCCCGCCATCGCCAATGGCACTGTGCCGCTGACGCTCGAACTCCTGTCGCCGGCGCACCGGCCGATCCAGACGACGCGCGACCTGCCCGGCTTCTGGCGCGGCTCCTGGGCCGACGTACGCGCCGACATGCGCGGCCGCTATCCCAAGCATGTCTGGCCGGAGAACCCGCTGCTCGCCGCCGCCACCGCCAGGGCCAAGCCGCGCGGGACCTAGCCTTTGGAGCTTCGCGGCTGTAATTCATGGCCATGATCAACGTTTTGCGTTCGCCCGATTTCCAGCAGAGCCAGAGACTGCGCCTCAACACGCTAATCCGGTTGCGATGGCTTGCCATTGTCGGTCAGAGCCTGGCGGTGCTCGTCGTCGCCTATGGGCTGAAGTTTCCGCTGCCGGTCAGCCTCTGCTTTGCCCTGATCGCCTGTTCGGCCTGGATGAACCTGTTTCTCGCCTTTCGCTTTCCGGCGGCGCACCGGCTCACGCCGCTTGCGGCCTTCGGCATCCTCATCTTCGACAGCCTGCAGCTTGCCGGCCTGCTCTACATGACCGGCGGCCTCACCAATCCGTTCTCGCTGCTGATGACCGTGCCTGTCGTCATTTCGGCGACATCGCTGCCCCTGCGCCTGACCGCCATCCTCGGCGGGCTGGTCATGTCGGCGGCGACCTTTCTGGTCTTTGTCCATCTGCCGCTGCCCTGGCATGAGGATGCGCCGCTGGCGATGCCTTTTCTCTATGTCGCCGGCATGTGGATGGCAGTGCTGTCCTCGATCGCCTTCACCGCCATATACGCCTTCCGGGTGGCCGCCGAAGCCCGGCTGCTGGCCAATGCGCTCGCCGCAACAGAGCTGGTGCTGCAGCGCGAGCAGCACCTTTCGGCGCTCGACGGGCTGGCCGCCGCGGCCGCGCACGAGCTCGGCACGCCGCTCGCCACCATCGCGCTTGTCGCCAAGGAGATGGAAAAGGCGCTCGGCAAGGATCCGAAATACGGGGAAGACGTGACGCTGTTGCGTTCGCAGAGCGAGCGTTGCCGCGAGATTCTCAAGCGGCTGACCAGCCTGTCCTCGGAGGGTGAGGCGCATCTTTCGCGGCTGCCATTGACATCGCTGGTCGAGGAGGTCACCGCGCCGCACCGGGACTTCGGCATCTCGATCAAGCTTCGGCCCGGCGAACGCATCGGCCCCGAGCCGGTCGGGCAGCGCAATCCGGGCGTCATCTACGGCCTCGGCAATCTGGTCGAGAACGCGGTCGATTTCGCTCGCAAAAGCGTCACCGTGCGCTGGAGCTGGGACGAGGCCACCGTCACCTTCTCGATCGTCGATGACGGCCCCGGTTTTCCGGCCGAGATCATCGACCGCATCGGCGAGCCCTATATGTCGACGCGCCAGGGCAATGAAACCGGCGGTGGTCTGGGCCTCGGCCTGTTCATCGCCAAGACCTTGCTCGAACGCTCTGGTGCCGTGCTCGATTTCCGCAATTCGAGTGGCCTGGGGGAGGGCGCCATGGTCCAGATATCGTGGCCGCGTGGTGTGTTCCTCAATCCGGAAATCACTTCGGCCAGCATGTTCGACACTGCCTGAGAGCCTTGATGGGCCTCTAAAAATTGGACAAGGAGGCTCAGGAACTATATTTGCGTAAAATTAAGGCAGCAGGAATTTTGAGACTATGACAGGCGACGAGAATATTGGCGCAATGGTTGAAGGCGAGGACACCTCGCTGCTTGTCGTCGATGACGACAAGCCGTTCCTCACGCGTCTGGCCCGCGCCATGGAAGCCAGGGGCTTCGTGGTCGAGACGGCCGAGAGCGTCGAGGAGGCGGTTGCCAAGGCGCGCGCCAATCCGCCCGCCTACGCCGTGGTCGACATGCGGCTCGGCGACGGCAACGGCCTCGACGTGGTCGCGGCCATCCGCGAAAAGCGCGAGGATTCCCGCACCATCATCCTGACCGGCTATGGCAACATCGCCACCGCGGTGACCGCGGTGAAGCTCGGTGCGGTCGATTATCTCTCCAAGCCCGCCGACGCCGATGATATCTTCGCCGCACTCACCCGCACCGCCGGCGAGCGCGCGGCGCCGCCGGAAAACCCGATGTCGGCCGACCGCGTCCGATGGGAGCATATCCAGCGCGTCTATGAGATGTGCGAGCGCAACGTCTCCGAGACAGCGCGCCGGCTCAACATGCACCGTCGCACCTTGCAGCGCATACTGGCAAAGCGCGCGCCGCGTTAAGGCCACCGTTTGCCATCTTGCCGATTGAAACCCGCCGAAACAGGCGGCATGACGGAGGCGACATGCAGGATCTGAAGCAGCGGCCGATTTCCGTCTTCCGCGAATTTCTCGATAGCGAAGCGGCCGGCGGCATCATCCTGATGGCGGCGGCGGCACTTGCGTTGATCGTCGCCAACTCGCCGCTCGCCGAAACCTATTTCTCCGTGCTCCACGCCTATTTCGGCCCGCTCAGCGTCTCGCACTGGGTCAATGACGGGCTGATGGCGGTGTTCTTCCTGCTCGTCGGGCTGGAGATCAAGCGCGAGATGCTGGACGGCCAGCTCTCCACCTGGCCCCGACGCGTGCTGCCCGGCATCGCCGCCGCCGGCGGCATGCTGGTCCCGGCACTCGTCTATGTCGCCGTCAACCGCAACAATGCGGCCGCCCTGTCCGGCTGGGCGATCCCGACCGCCACCGACATAGCTTTTGCGCTCGGCGTGCTGTCGCTGCTCGGCAGCCGCGTGCCGGCTTCGCTGAAGGTGTTCCTCACAGCATTGGCCATCATCGACGACCTCGGTGCCGTCATCATCATCGCCATCTTCTACACCAGCGGCTTGTCGCTGGCTTATCTGGGTGCCGCCTTCGCAATCATTGCCGCGCTTGTCGTGCTCAACCGCATGCGGGTGATGACGCTTGTGCCCTATCTCGTTCTGGGCGTCGTCCTGTGGGTTCTGGTGCTGAAATCTGGCGTCCATGCAACGCTTGCCGGCGTGGCGCTGGCGCTGACCATCCCGCTTGAGCGCTCCGCCGGGATCGGTCACGATCTGGACCGTTCGCCGCTGCACCGGCTCGAGCACGGCCTGCACAAGATTGTGGCTTTCGTCGTCATCCCGATCTTCGGCTTTGCCAATGCCGGCGTTTCGCTCGCCGGCCTGAGCTTTGGCGCGCTGATCGAGCCGTTGACGCTGGGTGTCGCCGCCGGCCTGGTTGTCGGCAAGCTGGTCGGCGTGTTCGGCTCCTCGGCACTTGCCATCAGGCTCGGTCTTGCCGACCTACCCGCCAATGCCGGCTGGACGCACATGATCGGCATATCGCTGCTGTGCGGCATCGGCTTCACCATGAGCCTGTTCATCGGCCTGCTCGCCTTCGCCGGCGACGTGGCGCTGCAGGACGCGGTCAAGGTCGGCATCCTCGCCGGCTCCTTCATCGCCGCCATCCTGGGCGCTGCCGTGCTGCTCATGGCGTCCGCTAGGGGTGGCGTGGAGGACGGCGAAGAGGAGAGCCGGTCATAGAGTGAAGGACGCCGCTACTCGCTCTCACCCTCCAGCGCCGGCACCGACACGCCGGCAAGCTCCGCCGCCAGCAGCCGCGAAGCGCCGGCCCGCGCGATCCGCAGCATCAGCGCCTTGCGCGTTGCCGCTGCCATGCGGTGCTCGGGCGCATCGCGCAGGATCTCGGCGCCATAGCCGTCGGAAAGGATGAAGCCGCATTCGTGCGGGAAGATCTCCGAGGGTACGCCGGGATGGGTGGCGAAGAAGAAGCGGTCGGAATGCAGCCGGTAGTCGGGCCATTTGCGGTCGACCCTGAAATCCTCGATCGAGGATTTGATCTCGATGATCCAGATATCGCCCTGCCGGGTCAAAGCGACGAGGTCGGCACGGCGGCCGGTGGCCAACGACAGTTCGGGCAAGACATGCGCGCCCATATCCATGAGCAGCCGCTGCACACCGCGTCGCACCAGCATGGCGCGTTCGGACTGGCGACCGTCGATGAGAGGGTTGATGGGGATGGGCGAGATGATCGGCATGCCAGGCACCATGCCAGATTCTGTTCACGGTTTGAACCTGTTTTATGCAGGCGATTGTATATTCGATATACCCGGATATACCCAAAAGAAGTCAGGCATTGATCCTTGAAAGATTGAGCTTGTGGTGCACACCATCGTTCTCATGGGGACGGGCGGCACAAAATTGAACAGCACTGATGGTGAACAACTGTGGGCCTTTGATCTTGATGCTCTGCGCAAGGCTTTCAGAAAGTCCGTTCAGGAGCATAAAGTCACGACGGCTGATTGGGCGGAGCACGCCAAGCAGTTCCTGGAAAAACAAAGAGATCGTCAGCGCAAATCGACTTGATATGCTGCGCCGGTCAATTTCCATTTGGTAACTTTAAGATAGCAGCGAAAAAATCTTTGCGCGTCACCAACCAAAGTCAGATGCACCGCTTTAGTTCCGCGAATGCCGAATGGCATAAGCAGGGAGACGTCACTTCGACACTTTCGTGAAGTGCGCACCCCATCTGCGGGTGATGCATGGATTTATGTAAATTAGCTAAAGCGAATATAAGAGAAAAGTGATATTTTGGAAGCAGCCGGGGCTCCCCCAATACACCCCGCTCCGGTCAGGCCCGGTGGCGGTCCACCCAAAGGAAGGCTACCGGGCCGATCCCTGCAACCAACCGGTGACCCGCTCGTTGATCCCATGCCGGGTTGATCCCCCGGCACTCCAGGACCTGCCCGCTGCCGAGGGGCGGCGGGCCTTTTTTGCCGATTGGATTCCCCGCAGCGATAGCGAAGGCCCCGGCGGGCGCCGGGACCTTCGCGTTGCTGGTCTCGTCAGAAGTGGATCCAGAAGGATCTGCGGAAACATCTGCGGCGCCAATAGCCATTGCGCCAATAGCGACGGCAGACCCGCCTCCACCCGCGTCGGCGACGGCGGCGGTGCCATCTGCGGTGCCGCACCAACTCGACGCCATCCTGGACACTGGGACCATCCGGGTCGAGAATATCGTCGGACGGTTTGTCGAGCTCGTCGAGAATGCCGGGCCCCGTATTCGGGATGCCGGCCAAGGCGGTGGCAGGACGCGCGATTGCGACGACGGTCGCAGCCCCTGCCAGCCCAAGCATTCCAGTCAGAAACAATCGCCGATCCATGCCAACCTCCATCGTTGATCATTGCGACAAGGGAAGACATAGAGCGGCTGATTGACGCGCCCAGATGCCGAAGAAAATTGGGTCAATCGCTCTGCCGTGCCGGCGGCGGGCCTTTTTTGGCGATCTCTGACAATCCACGCGGCCAATGCGCCTGTTCCCGGGGATCATTCCTCCGACAAGCCGGCCGTCGTTGCGGCCGTTTCAATGCTCACCGACACGCCCTGGCGCAGGGAGTTGCTGACCGTGGAAATCGCCGCGGCCCTTGTAATGATCTCGGCCGGGTCGGAGCCGTCCAGCGTCGTACATGAAACCGCCATGGTTGACGAGGTCGCGAGCAAAGGCTTGCCTTCGAGGTTCAGCGTCACGGTCACGGCGATCTTGTCGAGCGTTACGCCCATTTCCTCGGCGACGTAGCGAAGATCGTTGCAGAAGCAGCCGCCGATCGCCAGGGCAAGCAACTGGCCGCCATTGAAGCCCAGGCCCATGCCGCCGGCCTTGCCTTCGGGCCGGTCGACGATGATCGTGTGGCCGCCGGCCCAGCCCATGGCGGCTCGCGTGTCCTCCACATTGCGCAGTTCGACGGTCATCGAGACCATTGCGGATGTCCTCCCGGCAGGAGTCGACCAGGCTTCGGGCGTCGTCGACGTACGGTCATTATGCAGGCGCAGAGGCGCCCTTGTCGCTGGGCAATGCCGCGCCCGCCATGTCATCAAGGATCGGACAATCCGGCCTTTCGTCGCCGTGACAGGCATGAATCAGTTTCTGCAGCGTCGAGCGCATTGACTGCAACTCGCGCACTTTCTCCTCGATCGCCGTGACATGGGCGGTGGCGATTTCGCGCACGTTTTGGCTGGCGCGGCTGCGATCCTGGTAAAGCGCCATCAGCTGGCGGCAATCGTCGATGGAAAAGCCGAGATTGCGCGCGCGGCGCAGGAAGGCCAGCCGATGGATGTCGTCTCCGGAATAATCGCGGTAGCCGTTGGCGGCGCGTGCCGGGGCGATCAGGCCGATCTCTTCATAGTAACGGATGGTCTTGGCCGGCAGGCCGGAGCGGTGGGCGGCGTCACCGACATTCATGACGGTTCTCCTCGATTTCCAGGAACCCATGGAGCAGGCCCCTTGAATTTGCTTCACAATCCTGTGAGTCCTGTTGCCAAAATGCCATAGTGATACGCTTACCGGTACGTCAAGGCAGGCATATAGGCATCGCGCGCTTGGCAAGCAAAGCAAATGCCAGCATGAATGATGATGAGAGAGCGGCCGACTCGTGCCGCCGAGTTTGGGCGGGGCACCGGATCACCTGATGCGCATGAAGTCGTTTGCAATCATCGCCGCACTGGCGCTCTCCACTGCTATCGCCGGTTGCAGCACCATCGGCTCGCAGATCTTCTCCAACGACTACGGCGCGGTCACCGACGCCGGTTATCAGCTGCCGCGCATCCCGATCGAGAAAGTGCCGATGAAGTACCATCGGCAGGAAGTGAACTACGATAGCCCGGAAAAGCCGGGCACGATCATCGTCGATACGCAGAACAAGTTCCTTTATTTCATCGAGGGCGACGGAAGGGCCATTCGCTACGGCATCGGCGTCGGCCGCGAGGGCTTCGAGTGGCATGGCACCGCCCACATTGCGCTCAAGCGCGAATGGCCGACCTGGACGCCGCCGAGGCAGATGATCCAGCGCCAGCCGGAATTGGAAAAGTTTGCCGGCGGCATGGAGCCGGGCCTGAAGAACCCGCTCGGCGCGCGCGCCATGTACCTGTTCAACAAGGGCGGTGATTCAGGCTATCGCCTGCATGGCAGCCCCGAATGGAATTCGATCGGCAAGGCGATGTCGTCTGGCTGCATCCGGCTGATGAATCAGGACATTATCGACCTCTATGACCGCGCCTCGGTCGGCGCCAAGGTCATCGTTCTCTAGAGGCAGTTTTCGTACGCGGACCGTCTAGGCAACAACGGACGTCCCAAGCAGAAAACCGGGCAATTCGGCCCGGTTTTTTGTTGTTTGCGCGATGCGACGCCTGCTCGGCGGTCAGGACACCGCCGAGAACGCGGTGGGTACCAAAATTTGGTTGATGATTGTCTCGGTGATCTGGCCATCACGCTCGGAGTCTTCCCGCGCCTGCGTCCAGGCAGGGTCCTTCACGAACGCCGTCCAGCGCTCTTCGCGTTCGGCCAGCGATTCCCATGCCAGCATGTAGGTCAGTTCGTTGTTCGAAGCTCCGATCAGCGTGGTAAAGAAACCCGCTTGGCGGATACCGTGCTTTTCCCATAATTTGAGCGTGATCTTGTCGAAGCGATCAAGAAGCGCCGGCAAGCGTCCCGGCAGAGCCCGGTAAACCCGAAGTTCGTAGATCATTTTGGAGTTCCTTCTGACCGATACGCCGGAAGCGAAGAAATCGGACCAGACGGTCAGCAGGGTAGAATTGTCAAAACGGGCGTCAGGAGACCTGCTCGACCTGCTGCACTTCCGGCACGAAATGGCGCAGAAGGTTCTGGATGCCGTGCTTCAGCGTCGCCGTCGATGACGGGCAGCCGGCGCAGGCACCCTTCATGTGCAGGAACACCGTGCCATTCTCGAAGCCGCGGAAGGTGATGTCGCCGCCATCCTGGGCGACCGCCGGGCGCACCCGCGTGTCGAGCAGCTCCTTGATGGTGATGACCAGCTCCTCGTCGGCCTTGTCGTAGAACTCACCGGTCTGGCTGGTCTCGGCGGCCGGGCCGGCCTTGGCCATGACGGGCGCGCCGGACATGAAATGCTCCATGATGGCGCCGAGGATCGCCGGCTTCAAATGCTGCCAGTCGGGGCCATCCTTGGTCACGGTGATGAAGTCATAGCCGAAGAAAACGCCGGTGACGCCAGGAATTTCGAACAGCCGGCCGGCCAGCGGCGAGGCGACGGCGGCGCTGTCGGCATCGCGGAAATCGGCGGTGCCTTCCACAAGCACTTCCTTGCCGGGCAGGAATTTCAGCGTCGCCGGGTTTGGCGTCGATTCGGTCTGGATGAACATGGCCGTCTCCGTGCCCGGTTGGGCATCTAGTTTGGAACAATTCTAAATAGGCTCAATTGGCTGGACATTCAAGCGAAACGCATCGCCGGAATGGCTGGCTGGCGGAATGTTTTTTGCGCGCCCCTGGGACGCGCCCGAAGGTGTGTTGAGATTCAGGTCAGGCCGGCATCACCTGAAAATCAGCACACCTCAGGCCAGGCTGTCTATTTCCTCGTCCGAAAGGTTCTGCGGCACGACAGTCACCGGGATCGGGAAGGCGGCACCCTTGCCGGCCACGGCGCCGACCAGCGGTCCCGGGCCTTCCTTGCCCGCACCGGCGGCCAGCACCAGGATGGCGATGTCCTGGTCTTCCTCGATCAATTTGTGAATCTCTTCCGTCGGCTTGCCTTCGCGGACCACCATCTCGGGCTCGATGCCGAGCTTCTGGCGCACCTTGTTGGCATAGCTGTCGAGTGCGGCGCGCGCCGTGGCGTTAGCTTCCTCGCGCATGATCTTCTCGACACCCAGCCAATGCTGGAAATCGTCCGGCACGATGACATAGAGCAGCACCAGCGTGCCGCTGGTGCTCTGCGCCCGTTTCGAGGCATAGGCGACGGCACGCTCGCATTCCGGCGTGTCGTCGATGATCGTCAGGAATTTCCTGCGATGGCCGGCTTCGCGGCTGAGGCGTTTGGAGACCATGTCTATCTACTCGGTGTCTTGCGGCGCAATCTGCCACTGCGGCGGACCGGCGGCAAGCCGCCGGCCTTGTGCCAGTGCACCCGATGTCGCGATCAGCCCTGCAGCAGGCCGATAATGTCGCGCACCGTCTTCATCGTCGCTTCGGCCAGCACGCCGGCGCGCTCGCCGCCGTCCTTGAGCACCGCGTCGACATAGGCGCGGTCATCCGAAATGCGGCGCATCTCGCTGGCGATCGGCGCCAGTTTTTCCACAGCAAGATCGGCCAAGGCCGGCTTGAACACGGAAAACTGCTGGCCGGCGAATTGCTTGAGCACATCCGCCTTCGACATCTCGGCGAGACCCGCATAGATGCCGACCAGGTTTTCTGCCTCGGGCCGGCCGGCCAGGCCATCCAGCTCGCTCGGCAACGCTTCCGGATCGGTCTTGGCCTTGCGGATCTTCTTCGAGATGTCATCGGCGTCGTCGGTCAGGTTGATGCGCGACAGATCAGACGGGTCCGATTTGGACATCTTCTTGGAGCCGTCGCGCAGCGACATGATGCGCGCCGCCGGCCCGCCGATGACCGGCTCGGTCAGCGGGAAATAGCCGTTCACGGTCTCTTCGCCGACCTGCATCTCGACGCCGACGCCGAGCGCTGCGATACGGTCGGAGAAGTCGTTGTTGAATTTCTGCGCGATGTCGCGGGTGAGCTCCAGATGTTGTTTCTGGTCCTCACCGACAGGGACGTGGGTGGCACGGTAGAGCAGGATGTCGGCAGCCATCAGCGAGGGATAGGCGAGCAGGCCGAGCGAGGCATTCTCGCGGTCCTTGCCGGCCTTGTCCTTGAACTGCGTCATGCGGTTCATCCAGCCGATGCGCGCCACGCAATTGAAGATCCAGGCAAGCTCGGCGTGCTGCATGACCCGTGACTGGTTGAAGACGATGTGCTTCTTCGGATCGATGCCGGAGGCCAGGAACGCCGCAGTGATCGACCGCGTCTGGTCGGCCAGGTCTTCATAAACGAGTTGGGCTGTCAGCGAATGCAGGTCGACGACGCAATAGATGCAATCGGAGGTGTCCTGCAGGGCAACGAATTTCTTGATGGCGCCGAGATAATTGCCGAGATGCAGATTGCCGGTCGGCTGGACACCGGAAAAGACGAGTGGCTTGAAGGCGGTCATGATTGTCCTCATGGCTTGTGGAGGGCCGTATAAGCGTGATTCCGAAAAGTTGCAGACTTTTCGGAGCCAATCACGCGGCTGGAAACCGCGCGCGGCGAAAGTCTTGCGACGGCGCGCTTATGGACGAAGACGGCGCTGCGATCAAGACGGCGCTGCGAGCGTGTCGGGCGCTACTCGTCCAGGTCGGTCTTTGCGATCGGTGGCGCCGACTTGCCAGATCCCCGCTTGACGTTGCGACGGATCATGCCGAAATCGGCGCCGCCGGTGGCAAACGCCGTGATGAAGTACAGCAGCGCCCCACCCGCGACCAGCGACAGCAGCGTCGTCGCCTTGACCACCAGCGGCGAGCCGGGCCCGAGCCTGACGGCGAACCAATGCTCGGCAAAATAGAGCGCTGCCCCCATCACGATAGCCGACAGCACCAGACGTGGAATGCGCTTCATCAGCGGCACGTCGCGGCCCCAGTGGCCGCGCCGGATCAGGACGCCGAGCAGCATCACCGCGTTGACCCAGCCGGCGACGGCCGAGGCCACCGCGATGCCGGGCGCGCCCATCCGTGGAAACAGCGTCAGCGCCGTGGTGACGTTCACCGCCACCGAGATGGCGGCAAAGATCATCGGAGTACGCGTGTCCTCTCGGGCGAAATAGCCCGGCGTGAATGCCTTGATCAGCACGAAGGCCGGGAGGCCGAGGCCGAAGATCGCCAGGATCGCCGCCACCGTTGGCGTCGAGCCGTTGGCGGCGAACGCGCCGCGCTCATAGACCAGCCGTACGATCGGCTCCGACATCACCCAGAGTGCGGCGGCTGCCGGCAGCGTCAGGAACAGTGTGAACTCGACCGAGCGGTTTTGCAGATTGGCCGCCTCGATCAGATTGCCCGACTTCAGCGCGCGCGACAGTTCGGGCAACAGCACGATGGCGACCGCGACACCGACCACGCCGAGCGGCAACTGGTAGATGCGGTCGGCATAGGCGAGCGAGGACACCGCGCTGTTCTGCGCCGAGGCGATCGCCGTGCCGATCAGCTGGTTGATCTGTGTGATGCCGCCGGTGATGGCCGCCGGCAGCGCCAGGATCAGCAGCCGCTTGACCGCGGGCGTCATTCTGGGACGGCGAAAGCCGATCGAGATGCCGGCATGGCGCACTGCCACCCAGACGATCGCCAGCTGCACCAGTCCGGCGGCAAGCACGCCCCAGGACAGCCCGTAGCCGACTGTGAGGGCATCCGAGCCCTTGTACCAGGCATAGGCGAGCACGCCGATCAGGATGATGTTGAGGAACACCGGCGCCACGGCGGCGGCGAAATAGCGGCGCAGCGAATTCAGCATGCCCGCCATCATCGCGCCCAACGACATGCAGATCAGATAGGGGAACATGATCGTCGCCAGCGTCACCGTGGTGTCGAACTTCCCCGGCGTGCCGGCAAAACCCGGCGCCACCAGATAGCGCACGATCAGCGGCATCGACAATTCCATGATGATGGTCAGCGCCAGCAGCGCCGTGAACAGCACGCCGAACACTTCCTCGGAAAAGCGCTTGGCGCCTTCGGTGCCGTGGGTCTCGATCTCCTTGGCGAACAGCGGCACGAAGGCGGCGTTGAAGGCGCCCTCGGCAAACAGCCGGCGAAAGGTGTTGGGAAACTGGAAGGCGGCGTTGAAGGCATCGGCGACCGGTCCGGTGCCGAGTGCGGCGGCCATCAGCATCTCGCGGCCGAAACCGAGCGCGCGGCTCATCAGCGTGCCGGAAGCGACCGTTGCGAATTTCTTGACGAGGCTCATGCTTTTGGGAACTGCCTGCGGAATTGGGACAAAGTGATGGTCGTTGTCACTCGGCCGCCGCCCTGGACTTGCCGCCGCGTTCGGGCACGATGCCTTCGAGCGTTGCCATCAGCCGATTGCGGATGGTGGCGATGCGGGCCGGGTTATCTATCTTCTGGCCAGTGAGATCGGTGACATAGAAAGTGTCGATGACCTTTTCGCCGAAGGTGGTGATGTGGGCCGATGCGATGTCAAGCGACAGGTCGGAAAGCGTTCCGGTGATCTCCGACAGCAGCCCAGGCCGGTCGAGGCCCTCGACCTCGATGACCGAAAAACGATTCGACAGCGTGTTGCGGATTTCGGCACGCGGCGGGATCTTGAACACCTTGGAGCCGCGCCGCGGCTTGGTGCGCTTCTCGATCATTTCCGGCAGCCAGCTCTTGCCCGACAGCACGTCCTCGATCAGCCGGCCGACACGCTCGGCACGCCGGCGCTCGTCCTCGTCGCGGTCGAATTCTCTGCTGATCAGGATCGTGTCGAGCGCACGGCCGTCCGACGTCGTGAAGATCTGCGCGTCGACAATGTTGCCGCCGGCCCCGGCGCACGCCCCGGCGATGACCGAGAGCAGGCGGGGGTGGTCCTGCGCCAGCACGGTGATTTCGGTCACCGCCTCGAACTGGTGGGTCTTGACCATGGTGGCAAGCTTGTTGCCTGACGCGTCAGCCTCACGAATGAATTCGGCATGGCGCAGCTGGTCTGCGAGATCGACGGTCAAAAGGTAATTCTCGTAGTGCTGGCCGACATAGCGCTTGCGGGCCTTGTCCGGCCAGTCGGCAAGCGCCTCGGCCAGACGCTCGCGCGCCGCCGCCGTGCGTTGCGCGCGCGACACTTCCGAAAACCCGCCGGTCAACAGCAATTCGGTCTCGTAGTAGAGCGTGCGCAGCAACTGGCCCTTCCAGCCGTTCCAGACACCCGGTCCGACGCCCCTGATGTCGCAGACGGTGAGGATCAAAAGCAGCTTCAGCCGCTCGACCGACTGCACGATCGCGGCGAAATCCTCGATGGTCTTGCGGTCGTTGAGGTCGCGGGTCTGGGCTGTCATCGACATCACGAGATGGTTCTCGACCAGCCAGGCAACGGTCTCGGTATCGGCAGGCGACAGCCCCATATGCGGACAGATGCGGCGTGCGATCCTGGCCCCCGCCTCGGAATGGTCCTCCGGCCTGCCCTTGGCGATGTCGTGCAGCAGTACGGCGACATAGAGCGCCTCGCGGCTCTTCTTCAGCCCCGGCATCAGCGTGTGCGACAGGGGATGGACCTTTTCGCCGTCGCCGCGTTCGATCTCGGCCAGCACGCCGATGCAGCGGATGAGGTGCTCGTCCACCGTGTAGTGGTGGTACATCGAGAACTGCATCATGGCGACGATCTTGCCGAAATCCGGGATCAGCCTGCCGAGCAGCCCGGCCTCGTTCATGCGGCGCAGATTGAGTTCGGCATTGCGATCCGAGGTCAATATGTCGAGGAACAGCCGGTTGGCCTCCTCGTCGCGCCGCAGCGACTTGTTGACCAGGCCGAGCGAACGGGTCAGCAGCTTCAGCGCATCGGGGTGGAATTCCAGACCGTGCTTGTCGGCGAACCAGAACAGCCTGAGCAGATTGACCGGATCGCGCTCGAACACCTGGTCGTCGGCGATGTTGATGCGGTGGTTGTCGACAATGAAGTCCGACGTGCCGGCCAGCTTGCGCTTGCGCCGCGAGAAAGTCAGGAAGATGCGGTTGAAGCCCGGCACGTGCTTGGCCTGCTCCTCCTCGAGCGCGGCACAGAAGATGCGGGTCAGGTCGCCGACGTCCTTGGCAACGAGGAAGTAGTGCTTCATGAAGCGCTCGACCGCCGACAGGCCGGGGTGCGTGGTGTAGCCGAGCCGTTCGGCGATCTCGCGCTGGATGTCGAAATGCAGCCGCTCCTCGGCCTTGCCGGTGAGGAAATGCATGTGACAGCGTACCGCCCACAGGAAATCCTCGGCTTTCTGGAACTCGCGGTACTCACCCTCGGTGAAGACGCCTTTATCGACCAATTCCTCGCCGGTGCGCACCCGGTAGAAATATTTGCCGATCCAGAACAGCGTCTGCAGATCGCGCAGGCCACCCTTGCCGTCCTTGACGTTGGGCTCGACCAGATAGCGGCTTTCGCCGGCCTTGGCATGGCGGTCATCGCGTTCGGCAAGCTTGGCCTGGACATATTCGGGGCCGGTCGTGCGCACCACCTCATGGTCGAAGCGCAGCATCAGTTCATCATAGAGCTTTTCCTCGCCCCACAGGAAACGTGCTTCGAGGATCGAGGTGCGGATGGTGACGTCGGTGCGCGACAGGCGCAGGCATTCGTCGATATTGCGTGTGGCGTGGCCGACCTTCAGCCCCAGGTCCCACAGCATATAGAGCATGTATTCGACTGTCTGTTCGCCCCACGGCGTCTGCTTGTAAGGCAGCAGGAACAACAGGTCGATGTCGGACCCCGGCGCCAGCGTTCCACGGCCGTAGCCGCCGACAGCGACGACGGCCATGCGCTCCGCGGAGGACGGGTTCTTGACCCGGTAGACATGGGTGACGGCGAAATCGTAAAGCGCCCGGATGATCTCGTCCATGAGATGCGACAGCCGCGCCGCGCAGGCGCTGCCGCCGCCATCGTCCCTCAGCATGCGTTCGGCAATGGCGCGCCCGTCCGCCAGTCGTCCCTTGAGCAGCTGGAGCACACCATTGCGCGCAGCCTGCCCTGAGCCGTCGCCCGCCGTGCCCGCGGTCAGCACGGTCATCTCGCGGCGCAAGGCTTCGCCGTCGATCAATTCGTCGAGCTTCAGGGAGATTCTTGCCATATATCCAGTCGGCCTTGCCGTTTCGGCGGCGTCTATAGCGCGTTTTGGCGGCGCTGGGTATGGGGCGTTGAAGCCGGTTCAAGACCCGGCTGAGTTTTGGCTCGGATAAGTAAATGGAATGACCATTCTCCGCTTCAGTCGACCGAAATCGACAATGCGCTTGCCTATTCGCCGAGCCTCGGCTTTGACCCTAGCTATGGCTGTCTTTCTGCGTTTCCCGGTCCCGGCGGGTGCGGCGCACTGGATATCCCGCTTTTCTCTGAGCAGGCTTGGCAATTGGAGCGCCCTGTCGCCAAGGAACTGATCTTGCGCGCAGAGCGCAGGAACAAGCTGATAGATCGTCTCGCCTCGCAAAACCGAAAACTCGGGGTTGAAGACAAGGTCGTCGACAGCGATGCCGATCTCCTCGGTGGCCTTGATCAGGTCGAGCGCGGTTTGCCTGGAGATGATGTAGCCGGCGGTTCCTATATGTTCGGCGTCGAGTTTGGATGTGGAAAAGCCGTGACCGATGGCAATGCGCTTGCGTCGGATCACGGTCTTACAGAAGTAGCTTTCGAGCTTGACGACTTCGGCATCGGCTGGGATCCAGTCGCTGTCGCGAAGCAATGCGCCGGCTTTTGCGGCAAAGACGATGTCGTCCTCGAAAATCGCTCCGTAGCGGGCGTCGCCTTGCGCGATGACAGCCCAGCAGGCCCGGTGACTGAGCAGGCAGGCGATCTCGCCGTCAGTCAATGGCAGCCTGTTCCGATATCCGACATTTTGCGGCAGCTGGTCCAGCTCCGGCCGGTCGCGTGCGTCTATGGCCTGAACGCGTTCGAATGCAACGCCGATGCGGGCAAACTCCGCCGTCACACGGGCAAGGCGATCGGGAGACCGATCGAGATTGATGACCAGACGCTTCATTGCCGAAGAAAATCCCCACCCCCGCGACGCTCGCGCTTTCTAGCAGGCCTGGTGTTGCCGCGTGAGACTTTTTCTGGGGTGGATGGACGCGCCGTGGACCGGAGAAGAAAAGTCGAAACAGCCCTTGACCTTCCAGTTACTGGAAGCCCTATCTCCACGTCACACACCGATCCATCAAGGCATTTTCGAATGACGCATTCAGATCACGATCATCACGCGCACGGCAGCTGCTGCTCGACAAAAGGCGCCGTGCCCACCACGAAGAGCGTCGTCCGCGACCCGGTCTGCGGCATGACTGTCGATCCGGCGGCTGGCAAGCCGACGGCCGAGCATGATGGCCATCTCTATCATTTCTGCAGCCAGGGCTGCCGCACGAAATTCGTCGCCGAACTGGAAAAATTCCTGACCGCCACCGATCCGGTCTGCGGCATGAGCGTCGACCGCGCGACAGCCAGTCATTTTGCCCGCCACGAAGGCCAGGGCTTCTATTTCTGCTCGGCCGCTTGCCAGGCGAAATTCGAGGCGGAGCCGCAAAAATATCTCGGCGGCAGGCCAGCACCGCAGCCGATGCCCAAGGGCACGCAATACACCTGCCCGATGCACCCGGAGATCGTCCGCGACAAGCCCGGATCCTGCCCGAAATGCGGCATGGCGCTGGAGCCGATGGGCGTACCAACGGGTGACGAGGGTCCCAATCCGGAACTGGTCGATTTCACCAGGCGATTCTGGGTCAGTGCCGCTCTATCCGTCCCTTTGCTGGTCGTCGCCATGGCGCCGATGCTTGGCCTGACTTTCCAGGCTTTTGTCGACGAGCGGACGAAGGTCTGGCTTGAGCTGGCATTGGCCAGCCCCGTCGTGTTGTGGGCGGCACTGCCTTTCTTCCACCGCGGCTGGGATTCGCTCGTCAACCGCAGCCCCAACATGTGGACGCTGATCTCGCTCGGCGTCGGCGCCGCCTATCTCTACAGCGTCGTCGCCACGCTGTTTCCGGATATCTTTCCGCATCAGTTCCGCGGCCATGGCGGTGCGGTGCCGGTTTATTTCGAGGCTGCCGCCGTCATCGTCGCGCTGGTCTTCCTTGGCCAGGTGCTGGAGCTGCGCGCCCGTGAAAAGACCGGCTCGGCGATCCGCGCCTTGCTCGATCTCGCACCGAAGACAGCGCGGCTGATCGCCGCCGATGGTTCCGAAAACGACGTGCCCCTCGCCGCCGTCAAGGCCGGCGATCGCCTGCGCATACGCCCCGGTGACGCCGTGCCGGTCGATGGCACGGTGCTGGAAGGACGGTCCTCGCTCGACGAATCGATGATCACGGGCGAGCCGTTGCCGGTCGAGAAGGTCGAGGGCGATGCGCTGACCGGCGGCACGCTCAACAAGAATGGTGCGCTGATCATGCGCGCTGAGAAGGTCGGCGCCGAGACGACGCTGGCGCGCATCGTCGAGCTCGTCGCCAAGGCGCAGCGCTCGCGCGCCCCGATCCAAGGGTTGGCTGATCGCGTTTCTTTCTACTTTGTCCCGGCCGTCGTCCTTGTCGCGATTGTCGCCTTCATCGCTTGGGCCGTGTTTGGACCCGAGCCCAGCCTGATCTTTGCCATCGTCTCGGCGGTGTCGGTGCTGATCATCGCTTGTCCCTGTGCGCTCGGCCTCGCCACGCCGATGTCGATCATGACCGCCACCGGGCGCGGGGCGCATGCCGGCGTGCTGATCAAGGAAGCCGCAGCACTCGAACGCTTCGCTTCCGTCGACACGCTGATCGTCGACAAAACGGGGACGCTGACCGAAGGCCGGCCGAAGCTGACCGATGTCGTCACGGCAAACGGCTTTTCCGAAGACGAATTGCTGGCGCTTGCCGCGGGCCTGGAGAAAGGCTCGGAGCATCCGCTGGCTGAAGCCATCGTTGACGGCGCCGCTACGCGCGGCGTGACCGTTGCAGAGGCCAGCGGCTTCGAGGCGGTCACCGGGAAGGGTGTGTCCGGTTCGGTCTCGGGAAAGACGGTCGCGCTCGGGAACGCCGCGATGATGGCCGACCTTGGCGTCGACATCGCATCCATCTCGGCCAAGGCCGAGGCGCTGCAACTCGAAGGCAAGACGGCGATGTTCGTTGCTGTCGACAAAAAACTGGCCGGCATCGTCGCCGTCGCCGACCCTATCAAGACAACGACGGCCGAGGCGATCAAGGCGCTGCATGAAAGCGGCTTGCGGATCATCATGGCGACCGGCGACAATGAACGCACGGCCAACGCGATCGCCAGAAGCCTCGGCATCGACGAGGTCCGCGCCGGCCTGCTGCCGGAACAGAAGGCAGCCCTTGTCGAGGAACTGCGCGCAAAAGGCACCGGCGTTGCCATGGCCGGCGACGGCGTCAACGATGCACCGGCCCTTGCCGCCGCCGATGTCGGCATCGCCATGGGCACCGGCGCCGATGTCGCCGTCGAAAGCGCCGGCATCACCTTGGTCAAAGGCGACCTCAACGGCATCGTGCGGGCGCGCACGCTGGCTCAGGCGACGATCCGCAACATCCGCCAGAACCTGTTCTTTGCCTTCCTCTACAACGTGCTTGGCGTGCCGGTCGCCGCCGGCGTGCTCTATCCGCTCACCGGCACGCTGCTGTCGCCGATGCTGGCAGCGGCGGCGATGAGCCTGTCCTCGGTGTCGGTGATCGCAAACGCATTGCGGCTGAGAACATTGAAACTCTGATCCAAGCCCCCAAATACGAAACCCATCCAACAGGAGACCATGTATGACCTTCGCCAAAAAACTCGTGCTGCTGCTGATGGCGGCCGGAATGCTGGTTGCCGTCTTCCTCGAAAGCGTTCCGGCGCAGAGCGAAGAGATGAAACACGACATGGGCGCTATGGCGACGGACGCGACCAGTCCTTCGACGGAAGGCTACAAGGCGGCGATGGACAAGATGCATGCCGACATGATGGCGTCCGACTATACCGGCAATGCCGACGTCGATTTCGTCAGAGGCATGATCCCGCACCATCAGGGTGCGATCGACATGGCCAAGGTTGAACTTGCCAATGGCAAGGACCCGGAAATCCGCAAGCTGGCCGAAGGCGTCATCGCCGCGCAGGAAGCAGAGATCAAGCAGATGCAGGCCTGGCTCGCCGCCCATCCGGTGAAGTAAGTCTTCAGCCATCGCCAGCGCGGCGAGAACGCCTCTGGATTTATCGCCCAGCCTGTGATGCGATCCGGCCCCAACTGGAGCCCGCCATGCCACCGACCATCAGAACCACCAAACTGCCCTCCGGCGAAGCCGTTCAGGTGCTTGGCCAGGGCACATGGAAGATGGGCGAAGATTCCCGTCGCCGCGCCGATGAGGTGAATGCCCTCAAGCTCGGCCTCGACCTCGGCATCACGTTGATCGACACCGCCGAAATGTATGCCAGCGGCGGTGCCGAGGAGGTGGTGGCCGAAGCCATTGCCGGGCGCCGCGACGAGACCTTCCTGGTCTCGAAAGTGCTACCGTCGAACGCCTCGCGCGCGGGCGTGCAGCGGGCCTGCGAAAACAGCCTGAAACGCCTGCGCACCGACCGCATCGATCTCTATCTCTTGCATTGGCCCGGCAGCGTGCCATTGACGGAAACCGTCGCGGCCTTCGAGGCCCTGAAAAAGGCCGGCAAGATCCGCCACTGGGGCGTCAGCAATTTCGACACCGACGAGATGGAAGAGCTGATCGGCCTGCCCGATGGCGGCAATGTCCAGTCCAACCAGGTGCTCTACAATTTGGTCCGGCGTGGCCTCGAATTCGATCTGGCGCCCTGGAGCCGGCAGCGCGGCATCCCCTTGATGGCCTATTCTCCGGTCGAGCAGGGTGCGTTGGCGCGCAATGCCAGGCTCGAAGCCATCGCCGGGCGCCACAATGCGACCCCAGCGCAAATCGCCCTGGCCTGGGTGATGCATCAGGAGGGCGTCATCGCCATCCCGAAGGCCAGCAGCGAGGAGCATGTCCGCCAGAATGTCGCTGCGCTCGACATCAAGCTTGCGCCGCAGGACATCGCCGATCTCGACCGCGCCTTCCCGCCACCAGCGCGCAAGCGCGGGTTGGAGATGATCTGACTACGTCCCCGCCAACCCCTTCAGCCGGTAGAGCGCTTCCAGCGCCTCGCGTGGCGTCATTTCGTCCGGGTTGATCTCGCCGAGCGCCATACCCAGCGCGTCGCTCTTGACCGGCTTCGGCGCTTCTCGCTTCACCGCCACCGAAAACAATGGAAGATCGTCGACCAGCCGGTTGGTCTTGCCCGAAACTTCGCCCTCTTCCAGTTGGTGCAGCACTTCCTTGGCCCGGTCGACCACCGCTTCCGGCAGGCCGGCCAGCCGCGCCACCTGCACGCCGTAGGAGCGGTCGGCGGCACCCTTGCCGACCTCGTGCAGGAAGACGACGTCGTTTTCCCATTCTTTGACCCGCATGGTGACATTGTGGAGCCGCACCAGCTTGCCGGCCAGCGAGGTCATTTCGTGGAAATGGGTGGCGAAGATTGCCCGGCAGCGGTTCTTCTCATGCAGATATTCGACCGCCGCCCAGGCGATCGACAGGCCATCGAAAGTGGCGGTGCCGCGGCCGATCTCGTCGAGGATCACCAGTGCGCGCTCGCCGGCCTGGTTGAGGATCGCTGCCGTCTCGACCATCTCGACCATGAAGGTCGAGCGGCCGCGCGCCAGATCGTCCGAGGCGCCGACACGCGAGAACAGCCGGTCGACGACGCCGATATGGGCCGATGTCGCCGGCACGAACGAGCCGGTCTGGGCCAGGATGGCGATCAGCGCGTTTTGCCGCAGGAATGTCGATTTACCGCCCATGTTCGGGCCGGTCAAAAGCCAGATCGCGCCGTTCCGGGCAGCTCCCTCCGGCGACAGGTCGCAATCATTGGCGACGAACGGGCCTTCGCCGGAGCGGCGCAAGGCCTGTTCGACCACCGGATGCCGCCCGCCCGTAATCTCGAAGGCAAGGCTCGAATCCACCACCGGCCGGCACCAGGCTTCGCTTTCCGACAGAAGCGCGAGCGCCGCGGAGACATCGAGCACGGCCAGTGCATCGGCGCCGGCACGGATCTTCTCCGCTTCGCCGACCGCTTCCGTCGTCAGCGCCTCGAAGGCGGCCAGTTCGATGTTGAGCGCCCGGTCGGCGGCATTGGCGATCTTGGTCTCGAGCTCGGCAAGCTCGGTCGTGGTAAAGCGCATGGCGTTGGCCATGGTCTGGCGGTGGATGAAGCGCGCCTTGGCGCCATCGCTGCCGGTCATCACAGCATGGTGGTTGGCGGTCACCTCGATATAGTAGCCGAGCACATTGTTGTGCCGGATTTTCAGCGAGCGGATGCCGGTCTCGTCGATCAGCGAGCGTTCCAGCCCGGCGATCACCTTTCGCGATTCGTCGCGCAGCGCCCGCATCTCGTCGAGATCGGCATGGTAGCCGCCACGAACGAAGCCGCCGTCGCGCTTGAGCAGCGGCAGTTCGTCGCCAAGTGCCTGCATCAGATGCTGCGAAAGCGCTTGGGGCAGTGCATGGATGGCGGCCAATGCCGCCGCAAGTTCCGGGGGCAGGGCGGTCGCGGCAAAGATTTCGGCGATCGCGCCTGCCGCCTCGAAGCCGGCGCGCAGCGCGCCAAGGTCGCGCGGCCCACCCCGGTTGAGCGCCAGCCTGGACAGCGCGCGGGGCATGTCGGCAACGCTCTTCAGGCTCGACCGCACCGCCTGGCAAAGTCGCGTTTCGGAACGGAAGAACGACACTGAGTCCAGCCTGGCGCCGATCGCCGCCGGGTCGGTCAGCGGCGCCATCAGCCGGTCGGCGAGCAGCCTTGCGCCGCCGCCGGTCACCGTGCGGTCGATCGCCTTGAACAGCGAGCCTTCGCGGCTGCCCGACAGCGTGCGCAGCAGTTCCAGATTGCCGCGTGTCGCCGGATCGATGAACAGGGTCGAACCCTGCTCCTCGCGTTCGGGCCGCGACAGCGGCGGGCGCTCCGCTTTCTGCGTCTTCTCGACATAGGCAATGGCGCCCGAGATCGCCGATAGTTCGGCGCGCGAAAAGGCGCCAAAACTGTCCGGCGTCGCCACATCGAAGAAGCGGGCGATGCGCCCTGTCGCCGACGCCGAATCGAACAGTGACGGTGGTTGCGGGCTGGCGACGCGGCCGAGCACGTCGAACACCGGCTTCAGTTCCGGATCGTGGAACACTGGCTCGGCAACGATCAACTCACGCGGATCGACACGGAAGATGTCAGCCAAAAGCCGGTCGGCGGTGGTGTCGGTGACGCGGAAGGCGCCGGTCGAGATGTCGATCCAGGCCAGCGCAAAGGAGGGGTCCGCTCCGCCTTTCACCCGCCCCAGCGCCATCAGGAAGCTCGATTCCGACGGCGCCAGCAATTTGTCCTCGGTGATGGTGCCTGGTGTCACCAGCCGCACCACATCGCGGCGCACCACCGATTTGCCGCCGCGTTTCTTCGCCTCGGCCGGATCCTCGATCTGTTCGCAGACGGCAACGCGGAAACCCTGGCCGATCAGCTTCTGCAGATAGTCGTCAGCAGCATGCACCGGCACGCCGCACATCGGAATGTCGAGCCCTTGATACTTGCCGCGCTTGGTCAAGACGATGCCCAGCGCCCGGCTCGCCTTCTCGGCATCGTCGAAGAACAGCTCGTAGAAATCGCCCATGCGGTAGAACAGCAGCGAATCCGGGTTTGCCGCCTTGATCTCGATGAATTGCTCGATCATCGGCGTGGCGCCGGCGTGGGCGGTCGGCACCGGCGTCATCGCCTCGGGGGCGTCTGGCTCGTTCGGGCTGTGCATGTTCATGCGCCGCACGCTAGCAGATGTGATCGCGCGGTTTAATGCCGGGGCTTCGAAAAACAGGGGACGACCGGGACGGCAGGATGCCCGCAATCGCGCGTACCAACCGCGATTCCGCACGCTGGCGGTTTACACGCGGCGGCGCGTGGTCTTAATTCGGTCCGACACAAAGCACCCGCTTCAACGAGGTGCTGCACCGGTGAGGAAATCAAGTACATCATGGCCAGGAAAACCGAGAACAGCGGTCCGTCCGTCAGTGCGCAGGAAGCGCTCGAATTCCACGCCATGGGTCGGCCGGGCAAGCTGGAGGTCGTCGCCACCAAGCCCATGGCAACGCAGCGCGACCTTAGCCTCGCCTATTCGCCTGGTGTCGCGGTTCCGGTCCTGGCCATCGCCGAAGACCCCTCGCGCGCCTTCGACTACACGACGCGCGGCAATATGGTCGCAGTCATCTCCAACGGCACAGCCATCCTCGGCCTTGGCAATCTCGGCGCGCTGGCCTCCAAGCCGGTGATGGAGGGCAAGGCGGTGCTGTTCAAGCGCTTCGCCGATGTCGATTCCATCGACCTCGAGGTCGACACCGAGGGCGCCGACGAGTTCATCAACTGCGTGCGTTTCCTCGGGCCCTCTTTCGGCGGCATCAATCTCGAGGACATCAAGGCGCCGGAATGCTTCATCATCGAGCAGCGGCTGCGCGAATTGATGGACATCCCGGTCTTCCATGACGACCAGCACGGCACTGCGATCATCTCCGCCGCCGGCCTGATCAACGCGCTGGAGATCACCGGTCGCGACATGAAGACCACGAAAATGGTCTGCAACGGCGCCGGCGCCGCCGGCATCGCCTGCATCGAGCTGATGAAGGCGATGGGCTTTTCGCCCGAAAACATCATCCTGTGCGACACCAAGGGCGTCGTCTTCCAGGGCCGCACCGAAGGCATGAACCAGTGGAAATCGGCGCATGCGGTCAAGACCGAGGCGCGCAGCCTCGCCGAGGCGCTCGACGGCGCCGACGTCTTCCTCGGCCTTTCCGCCAAGGGCGCGCTGACCACCGCCATGGTGCAGTCGATGGCCAAGAACCCGATCATCTTCGCCATGGCCAATCCCGATCCGGAAATCACGCCGGAGGAAGTGGCCGAGATCCGCACCGACGCCATCATGGCCACCGGGCGTTCCGATTATCCCAATCAGGTCAACAACGTGCTCGGCTTCCCCTATATCTTTCGCGGCGCGCTGGATGTCAGGGCAACCACCATCAATGACGACATGAAGATCGCCGCCGCCCAGGCGCTGGCGGCACTGGCGCGCCAGGACGTGCCCGACGACGTCGCCGCCGCCTATCAGGGCAATCGGCCGAAATTCGGCCCCAACTACATCATCCCGGTGCCGTTCGACCCGCGCCTGATCTCGGCCATTCCGATTGCGGTCGCCAAGGCGGCGATGGATTCAGGCGTCGCCCGCAAGCCGATCCTTGACCTCGACCGTTACGCGCAGGAACTGTCGGCCCGCCGCGACCCGATCGCCTCGACCCTGCAGCGCATCTACGACCGCGTGCGCCGCCAGCCCAAGCGCATCGTCTTCGCCGAGGGCGAGGAGGAACAGGTCATGCGCGCCGCCGTCTCCTATGTGAACCAGAAGCTCGGCACCGCCATCCTGCTCGGCCGCGACGACGTCATCAAGGAAAACGCCAAGCATGCCGGCATCGATCTCAACAAGCAAGGCATCGAGATCATCAATGCAAGGCTGTCGCGCCGCAACGGCATCTACACCGACTACCTCTACGAGCGCATGCAGCGCAAAGGCTTCCTGTTTCGCGACTGCCAGCGGCTGATCAACAACGATCGCAACCACTTTGCCGCCTGCATGGTGGCGCTGGGCGACGCCGACGGCATTGTCACCGGCGTCACCCGCAACTATTCGACAGCGCTCGACGACATCCGCCGCGTCATCGATGCCAAGCCCGGCCACCGCGTCATCGGCGTCTCGATCGTGCTGGCGCGGGGCAAGACCGTGCTGGTCGCCGACACCGCCGTGCACGATATGCCGAACGCCGAGCAGATCGCCGACATCGCCGAGGAGGCGGCAGGCTTTGCCCGCCGCATGGGTTATGAGCCGAGGCTCGCCATGCTCGCCTATTCCACCTTTGGCCATCCGCAGGGCGAACGCTCCGAGCGCGTCCAGGAAGCCGTGCGCATCCTCAACAAGCGCCGCGTCGATTTCGAATATGACGGCGAAATGGCCGCCGACGTCGCCCTCAACGCCCGCGCCATGGCGCAATATCCGTTCATCCGCCTGACCGGCCCGGCCAATGTGCTGATCATGCCGGCGTTCCACTCGGCCTCGATTTCGACCAAGATGTTGCAGGAACTCGGCGGCTCGACGGTGATCGGGCCGCTGCTGGTCGGCCTGAACAAGCCGGTTCAGATCGTGTCGCTGAATGCCAAGGACAGCGATATCGTCAACATGGCGGCGATCGCGGCGTACACGGCGGGGACTTGAGGGGCTGGCCTCAGCGGTGAGTCCGCGAGGCGTTCAGCCTGGCGCGAATACGCGCGCGGCCTCGACGACCTCGTCCACCTGATCCTGCCGCAGCAAGTCGATCGGGACGCGGCCGTCGAGCTGCGCCGAGGGCCGCGTCAGCCACAGCCATGCGAGCCTCGGATTGGTGATCAGGGATAGCACGTCGCGAATGCCTGCAACCGGCCGGCCGTCGACGAACTGCGCCAGCGGGAAGACATGTTTGCGGCCGCCCTTGCGCAAGGCGATGACCTCACCCCGCCGCTGCCAGCGGTGCAGGGTCGAGCGGGCGATGCGCAGATGCTCTTCCAGATAGGTCGAACCGGCGACGCGGCCGGCCCAGTCCTCGATCAGCATCGATTCGAGATCGTCGGACTTTGGCAGCGAAGGAGGCTCGACATCGGCCAACGGGGTCGTCGGCGGATTTGTCACGCCGGCAATACCGGCTTCGCTGCGGCGCGCGGCTTCCGCCGCCAGCGCGCGCACGAATTTCGACGCCAGGCCGGGCAGGTCGGCATGGATGGCGTCGATGGCGCGCTGGTGCTTCGGTGACAGCAAGGTGACAGCGGACGCTATGCTGCCGGCGATCTTGCCGACCGAGACCATGGTGGGCTTGTTGATGGCCTCGTCATAGTGGGCAAGTGCACGTTCGACGTCTTCCGCGACCATCTCCGCGAAGTCGTCCTGCTTGAGGCCCTGGATTTGAAATCTGTTCATGCATCTGTCTTCTGGCCGCGCGCTCCCCCTCAGCTGCGGCCGATTGTTGAACTTCTAGTGCGGAAAACGGAAATCGCGGCGGCAACCGGTCCGGCCGCCCGACAGCTTGCTGTCTTGCATGTCTTGACACCCCAACTGACTGAGGGCGCACCGATGTTAGTCGCGGGCGCCCAGATTGCGTGTAGGTGTCATGTGTGACAGCCGCGCGACGGCATTTCCTTCTCCCCTTGTGGGAGAAGGTGGATTGGCGCGTAGCGCCAAGACGGTTGAGGGGTGTTCCAGCTTGGCGCCAAGCTACCCCTCACCCGGATTGCCATCCGATTTGTAAAGGACAAATCGGGGCAATCCGACCTCTCCCACAAGGGGAGAGGTTAAAAGCGTCGGGACCCCTACAGCAATCCCGCCTGCTCAGCCTCGCGGCGCAGATTCTGCCGGGGCCTGGGGCCGATCTGCTGGATCACCAATCCGGCCGCCAGTGAGCCAAGGTCGCCGCAGGTTTGCAGGTCGCGGCCTTGCGTGTAGCCATGCAGGAAGCCGGCGGCATAGAGATCGCCGGCGCCCGTCGTGTCGACCAGTTCCTTGATGGCGGTCGCCTTGATCACCACCGTCTCGTCGCCGCGCACGATCACGGAGCCTTTTTCCGAGCGGGTCACGGCGGCGATCCGGCAATCCTTGCGGATCTGCGCCAGCGCCTCGTCGAACGAGGATGTCTGGTAGAGCGATTTGATCTCGTGGCTGTTGGCAAAGACGATGTCGACCGTGCCCGAACGCATCAGCTCGAGGAATTCGTCGCGGTAGCGGTCGACGCAGAACGAATCCGACAGCGTCATCGACACTTCGCGGCCTGCTGCGTGCGCCAGCTTCGCCGTCTGGCGGATCGCTTCCTTGGCGCGCGGCGGGTCCCACAGATAGCCTTCGAAATAGGTGACCTTGGCGCCAGAAGCCTTATCGGCCTCGACATCCTCCGGCCCAAGCTCGACGCAGGCGCCGAGATAGGTGTTCATCGAACGCTCGCCGTCAGGGGTGACGAAGATCATCGACCGCGCCGTCGGCGGCTCGCCCTTGAGCGGCGTGGTGTCGAAGGCGACGCCCTGTGCATGGATGTCGTGCGCGTAGATTTCGCCCAGCGCATCGTTGGAGACCTTGCCGAAGAAGGCGGCGCGGCCGCCGAAGCTGGCGACGCCGGCCGCCGTGTTGCCGGCGCTGCCGCCGGACGCCTCGATCGCCGGGCCCATGCGGCTGTAGAGCAGTTCGGCGCGTTGTGTGTCGATGAGGTTCATCGCGCCCTTGATGATGCCGTTGGTCTCGAGGAATTCCTCGTCGCACTGGGCGATGATGTCGACAATGGCATTGCCGATGCAAAGCACGTCATAATCCGGCATCAAAATCTCCGCCAAAAACCCGAGCCGGCTTCTTGCCACGCCGGCCCGGCGCGGGTCTAGCGATTTGAAACCGGTTTGCCTAGGGCGTGACACGCAACTTTGGCGGAACAGGCAAAGGCGCATCAGCCGCGAGGCGCTATGAGAATTCGACCGTGGCCGAAGCATTTCATCGCCGCACCGCCTATAAGCCTGGATCAGACGATCCCGCTTCGAAGGCGAGCCAGCCCCCAATGTCTACAAAAAGCATGTCGACGAAGAACGAGCCTGCAAAAAACGATCTGACCACCGACCTGGTACTGCTCGTCGTGCTGGCAGTGCTCTGGGGCGCCTCCTACACCTTCATCAAGATCGGCGTCGAAACCATCCCGCCGGTCACCTTCATTGCCGCCCGCACCCTGATCGCTGGCGGCATCCTGTTGGCCATCATCCGCTGGCGCGGGCTCGCCTTGCCGGGCGACGCTGCAAGCTGGCGCCGCTTCGCCTTCCAGGCCTGCCTCAACAGCGTTATTCCGTTCACCCTGATCGCCGCGGCCGAACGCTCGGTCGATGCCGGCCTCGCCACCATCCTCAACGCGACCTCGCCGATCTTCACCTTCCTCTTGACCGCGCTCATCACCCGCCACGAGCCGGTCACCTTGCGCAAACTGATCGGTGTGGGCGCCGGCATTGCCGGCATCTGCCTCATTATCGGCACGCAGGCGCTGAGTGGCCTCGGTCATGAATTGTGGGCGCAATTGGCAATCGTCGCCGCGACGGTCTGCTATGCCGGGGCCGCCATTTTCGGCCGCGGTTTCAAGGGCCTCGACCCAATGCTACCGGCCGCCGGTTCCATGCTGTGCGGCGCCGTCATCCTCGTGCCGCTCAGTCTGGTGTTCGACCAGCCGTGGACGCTGGCGCCATCGACCGCGTCGATCCTGGCCCTGCTCGGCCTGTCGGTCTTTTCCACCGCGCTGGCCTTCGTTATCTATTTCCGCCTCATCCACACGCTGGGTTCGGTCGGCACCACCTCGCAGGCCTATCTGCGCGTGCCGATCGGCGTCGGCATCGGCGCTCTCTTCCTCGGCGAAAGTCTTGGTTCGACGGCATGGCTGGGCATGGGTTTTGTCGTGGCCGGGGTCGCTGCCATGACCATCCCAGTTCGAAAGCCGGCGTTTGCGCGGTAAACGCCAGCCCGCTTGTGCTCATGGCCTGCGCTGCCTATCTCGGAAGCATCCGCCTTTTAGGCGGCGTCCGCTAACCGGGGGTGTGACAAGGTGATTTTCGACGCTGCCCGCGCTGCGGCCCTCGAGCTGATTTCGCCTCCCTTTCGGGCCGTGTTCGTCAAGACGCTGGGCTTGACCGTGCTGGCACTGGTGGCTCTGTGGTTCGGCCTGACCAGCCTCGTCGAGTGGCTGGCGCTGCCGTGGCTGCAGACGCTGTTGCCCGGCATGCCGTCCTGGGCCGGGTGGCTCGGCGGCATCATCGCGGCAATAGCGCTTGCCTTCGGCATGGCGTTGCTCATCGCGCCGGTGACGGCTGTTGTCGCTGGCCTGTTCCTCGACGATATCGCCGAAGTGGTCGAGCGCACCGACTATCCCCGCGATCCGACCGGCCGCGCCATGCCGGCGCTGCGCTCGCTGGTGCTGTCGGCGCGATTCCTCGGTGTCGTCACTCTCGGCAACATCGTCGCCCTGCTGCTTCTCTTGGTGCCGGGCGTCAACATAGCCTCCTTCTTCATCGTCAACGGCTATCTGCTCGGGCGCGAGTTCTTCGAATTCGCCGCCATGCGCTTTCGCGGCGAAGACGAGGCCAGGGCCTTGCGCAGGCACTATGCCGGCACAGTGTTTCTCGCCGGGCTGCTCATCGCCGCTTTCCTCGCCGTGCCGTTGCTCAACCTGCTGACGCCGCTCTTCGCCGCCGCCATGATGGTGCATCTGCACAAGGCGATCTCGGTGCGGGAAGTGGCTCGCCCCTCACGCGGCTAGGCATTTTCTTCAGCGCAACAGAAATCCGCGTCCGAGCTCGTCATCGGCCTCGACGATGAATTCGGCCCGCCCGGAATAATAGGCGCGGCCGCCGACGCGGGCGATGATCGCCTCATGCCGTCCAGCCTTCGCCGTCCGCGCCACGGCTCCGGAAAAACGCGAGCCGGCGATGCTCTCGAATGTGCGCGTCTGTCCGATCGCGATCTCGCCTTTGGCATGCATGGCCGCCAGCCTTGCGGTGACGCCGGAACCGGTTGGCGAGCGGTCGACCTCGGCTTCGGCGAAGACGCAGATGTTTTTGGTCACCTCGCCGGAAAATGTGTCGCGGCCATCGGTCAGGATGGTACCGTATAGGAAGGCAAGGTCGCCGTGGTCGGGATGCGACAGCGGAAATTCAGCCTTGAGCCTGTCCGTCAGCCCCGTTGCCGCATCGACGAAATCGCGCATCCGGCTTCTGCCGAATTCGAGCCCGAATTGGTGACAATCGGCCAGCGCGTAGAAGGCGCCGCCATAGGCGACGTCGAAGCCAATCGTGCCGTGGCCCGCCAATTCGATCGCCTGTCCACCGGCGAACAGGAAGGCCGGCACGCTTTCGAACGACACCGCACCGGCCTTGCCGTCCCTGACCTCGACCGAGGCGACGACCAGCCCGCACGGCGCCTCGATATTGACTGTCGTGACTGGTTCCTGTTTCGCCACCAGCCCTTCATCGATGGCGTAGCGGCCGAGCGCGACGATGGCGTGGCCGCACATCGTCGAATAACCCTCATTGTGCATGAACAGCACGGCGAGGTCGGCGCCGGGCAGGTCCGGCTCGACCAGCAAGGCGCCATACATGTCGTAATGGCCGCGTGGCTCGAACATCAGGATTTTCCTGAGATGATCGAGATGGTCGCGCACATAGGCGCGCTTTTCCAGGATCGTGCCCTTGGGGATACCGGGATAGCCGCCGGTGACGATCCTCAGCGGCTCGCCGCCGGTATGCATGTCGATCACGGTCAGCGTCATGCGACGGGCCCCATTAATCCGAAGATTTGCCGAAGAGGGCCTGCAATTTGCTGAACGGCATGGCGGCGCGGGTGAAGCCGAAGGTGCCGTCTTGCTGGATTTCGCGTGCCGCCGTTTCCAGCATGCCGTAGGCGAAATTGGTCAGCCACGGCCCGAGCGAGATACGCTTGACGCCGGCCATGGCGAGATCGGCGATGGTAAAGCCCGGTACCGCCATGACATTGACCGGCTTGCTGACGGCAGAGCAGAGCGTGCGGATCATCTCGACGTTGCCGATGCTTGGCGCATAGAGTACGTCGGCGCCGGCCTTCTCGAACGCCTGCAGCCGCTTGATCGTGTCGTCGAGGTCGGACTTGCCCCAGAGGAAATTCTCGGCCCGCGCAGTGAAGACGAAATCGCGTTTCAGGGCCCGCGCCGCTTCCACGGCCGCCGCAACGCGTTCGACGGCGTGCGCAAAATCATAGATCGGCTTGTCCGGATCGCCGGTGTGGTCTTCGATCGAGCAGCCGGCAAGGCCGGCAGCTTCCGCCGCGAAGATGGTTTCGGCGGCCTGCTCGGCGCTGTCGCCCTTGCCTTTCTCGAGGTCGGCCGAGACCGGCAGGCTGGTCGCCGCGGTCACTTCGCGGCAATGGTGGATCATCTGGTCGAAGGTCACCGCGCCGTCCGGCAGGCCGCGCGAAAAGGCAAAGCCGGCGCTGGTCGTCGCCAGCGCCGTGAAGCCGAACGAGCCGAGCAGCTTGGTCGTGCCGATATCCCAGGGATTGGGCATGACGAAGGTCGAGGCATGCAGGTCGCGAAAGATCTTGCCCTTGTCCATGGTAGTTCCCCCATCATATGCGGTGTGGCCGAGCGGATTTTATCCTGCTCCATCTGGCCGGGCAAACGAATGCGGTTGGTTCAGAAGCGTTTGGCGTTCTCTCCTGCCAAATTGTTCAGCGCGTCGGAATCCTTGGCGTAGTGCGACGTTGTCTTGTCCCAATGATAGGTGACGGAGATGTCGTGAGATTCAGGTTTGGGCGGCTGGTCATCGCAGCTTTCGTCGTTCACGACGGTGGCATCGGTCACCGTTACCTTGATCGCCGCATGGCGTCGGCCCTCTGCGATGGCTTTAAAGGCAACGTCCTGCGTCCGGCTATAGGCACACACGTGCTCGTCGAACAAATAGATGATGTCGATCAGCTTCAACTTGTCCCTGGCGACCATAATCAGCGGGACGATCATATAGTTCTGGTTTGAATTGGAATGCGAACTCTCGATCATGAGGATATCATCATTGGCGCCGATGCCGAGCTTGCCGGGTTCGCGGAAATAGGTGCTGCGGTCGAGGGCGACATTGGCGGCGTCGAGCAGCCTTGGTTTGCCCGTAATGTCGTAGAGCGCTAGCACCGCATAGCCTTCTGCGCTGTCTGAGGAATCGCCGAGATCGAACAGCATGGTCAGGCGGTCCTTGCCTCCCGCCTTGATGGCAAGCACGGAGGCATTGGAAAAGCCTGAGGTTTCGGGCGGCGAGCCGCCGCTGTCGGGTCCCTCGATATGGCGCATCGCGATCGGCAGCCCGCCCCTGTAAAAGCCATTCTTGTCGGCGGCGAGGTCTGGAATGATCATCCTGGCGAGGTCGAGATAGGTGATGTCTTTTTGGCCGGGCAGTGGGCTGCCGAGCTCCGGAAGGCTGGCGTCTTGCGCGCCGGCTGCGGTCCACAGCAATGGCAGCAGCATCACGGCGAGGATGAAGCGAAGCAGGTTCGTCGGCATGGTCGCCTCAGGCTGTCGGGCGCGCGGAACGTAGCACAGCCTCCCAACCCGTCCAGTCCGTCAGCCAGCTCAGTGGATCGGCACCAGCCCGGCCAGTTCGCGCATGTCGTCGAACAGGATGCCGCCGGCCTGGATAAGGCCGTCGCGGTCGGAATAGGGATCGGCGTGATAGGAAAACACCCGCATGCCGGCCGCGATGCCGGCCTGCGTGCCAGCGACGCTGTCCTCGATGACGATGCAGTCGGCAGGTGCAAAGCCCACGGTTTTCGCAGCATGCAGGAACAGGTCCGGAAACGGCTTGCCGCGCGCGACCATCGTTGAGGAAAACATCGCGTGTTCGAACAGCGGCAACAGCCCGGTCTGGCCAAGTGTGATGTGCATCTTCGACACCCGGGCCGAGGTGGCGACGCAATAGGCGATCCCGGCTGACCGCACGGCCTCGACGAATTCGCGGACATAAGGGATTGCTTCGACGCCGTGGGCGAACAGGTCTGGCAGGCCGGCGTTCCAGCGATCGACAAAATCGGCGCCAAGCCTGACGCTGGTCTCTTCTTCGATCTCTTTCTGCACCGACGCCATGCTGCGGCCGGAGAAATTCTTGCGGCAATATTCGAAGCTTGTCGGATAGCCGGCAGCGGTCAGCCATTCGGCAAGGCGCCGATTGGCCAGGTTCTCCGTATCGACCAGGATCCCGTCGCAGTCGAAGATGACAAGTTTAGGCAGTTCAGGCATCAGGCGGTGCCGGTCGATCCGAACCCGCCCGCGCCGCGCGCCGTGCCGCCGGCCAGGTTGCGCTCTTCCACGGCGGCTTGCGTCACCGCGGCAAAAACGATCTGGGCGATGCGCATGCCGCGCGTCACGGCAAAGTCCTCATCGCCGAGATTGATCAGCAGCACCTTCACCTCGCCGCGATAGTCGCTGTCGATGGTGCCGGGCGTGTTGAGGACGGTCAGCCCATGCTTGAAGGCAAGGCCCGAGCGCGGCCGCACCTGGCCTTCCATGCCTTCGGGAATTTCCAGGATCAGCCCGGTCGGCACCAGAGCGCGTTTTCCGGGCAGGATCAGCAGCGGCCGGTCGTCCGGCACCGCGGCGCGCAGATCCATGCCGGCAGCACCGGTGCTTTCATAAGCAGGAAGGGGAAGTCCTTCAGCATGCGGCAACCTGACGAAGCCGACGGTCGGACCGATGACGGAGGGAGTTTGAAGGGCTGCGCGCATAAAATCGATCCTATCGGCGCGAACGGCGATTCGGTCAACTCGCCCGCAAGCCTATCAACGGCTTTCTTTCAGGCATCAGTATGGCCTGAGGTGTGTTGAGATTCAGGTCAGGCCGAGTCGAAACCCGTCGTTTGCAGGCCGGCATCACCTGAATATCGACATATCTTAGCGCACTTCCATCGGAACCACCGTCGTCTCCTTGATCTCTTCCATCACGAAAGAGGCGGAAACATCAGACAGCGCCACCTTGGCGATCAGCCGCTGGTAGAGCCGGTCATAGGCCTTCACGTCGGCGACGCGGGCGCGCAGAACGTAGTCGAGGTCGCCGGACATGCGGTAGACGCCGATGATCTCGGGAAAGCCGGTCACCGCCGCCCGGAATCTCTGCAGCCACTCCGGATCGTGGTTGGACGTGCGGATCAGGATGAAGACGGAAAGGCCAAGCCCGAGCTTTTCGGCATCGACCAGCGCCACCCTGCCGGTGATGACACCGGCCTCCTCCAGCCGCTTCACCCGGCGCCAGCAGGCATTGCGCGACAGCGCCACCCGTTCCGACAACTGGTCGACCGACAGCGTGCCGTCGCGTTGCAACTCGGCGAGCAATTTCCGGTCGATTTCGTCAATTTCCAGCGCCATGTGGGATATTTGTCCCATGCGTCACCGAAATACAAGGACATTTTGAGACCGATGAACCGGCGAAGCATGTCAGGATACTCATATCAGGAACTTCAAGCGCTGAAGGGGAACCAGCATGTCGGTCGCAAGGATTTTCACCTCTCATCCGGCCAAGGTCGGCGAAACCTATTTCAGCCACATGGGCTTTGCCGCCTGGTTTTCGTCGCGCCTGTTGATGGCGGCGGGCGCCGCGCTCGTTCATGCTTTCTTGCCATTTCTGTTTGAAACTACCGCCAGCCGAATCGTTCGCGAGCTTTACGAGCGGACGCACAACAGAGGCACGCACGCGACCAAGGAGCCTGCGGCTCTTATGGATCGCGCCTAGGCGATCCCGCCATCGAGCTTCGTCACCATGACCAGGGACGGGATCAACATTCGGCCTTTTGCTCCGGCCGTGGCGAAGCTGGCGTTGGCCGGGTAGTTGCAAATTGCGGCAACGCCGCGGGCCAGCGCCCCCCTCTGTCCTGCCGGACATCTCCCCCTCAAGGGGGGAGATTGGATGTCGCGACGGCTTTCGCCAATCGCCGACCTTGCGGGACCGAGCGAGGCGCCGAAACTGCCAATCTCCCCACTCGAGGGGGAGATGTCCGGCAGGACAGAGGGGGGCGCCGTAGGGCGTTAACCTATACAGACATCGGCCGACGCTACCGTCCGTCCGGGTTATTGAGCAAACCGTCCCAACCCGTAAGGCGCGAGCAGCGGATCGCGCTCGCCATCAAGGATTTCGCGAGCGGCAAACAGGCCGACGGCCGGCGCCAGCGTGATGCCGGAATGCATGACGCTGACATAGACGCCGTCCATGCCCTCGGCGCGGCCTACGATTGGAAAGCCATCGATCGGCGTCGGCCGGTAGCCGACCGTGTGGAAATCGAGTTCCAACCCGTCGCTGTCGCGCAGCATGGCTTTCATGGCCGCAAACAGCGCGTGGGCGGTGGCTTCGGCATCCATGCCCGGGTCGGCGCCGCCGAAATCGGAACCGGCGATGATACGGCCCTCGGCGGTCTGGCGCATATGCAGCCGCTCGGCCAGCACCAGTCCGTTCAGCAGTTTCTCGTAGGGCCGCGAGTGGACGATCAGGCCAGGTGGCGTCTCGAGCGGCAGATTTATGCCGGCGGTGGCGGCAATGCCCGCCGAGCCGACGCCGGCCGCGATCAACACCTCGTCGGTGGCAAGCAGCCCATGCGATGTGTCGACGCCCGAAATCCTGCCACCTGTCTGGACAAGCGCCGTCACCGTGCTGGAGATGATCCGCGCGCCGCGTCGTTCGGCATCGGCCAGCAGCGCCTTCGTTGCCGCGACCGGCTCGGCAACGCCCTCTTCGGCGACATGCAAAGCGACGTCCGGGAGTTCGGTGAGATTAGGCTCTATACGGGCCGCGCCGGCGCGGTCGACGCGCTCGATGCCGTAGCCCCAGGCCGAATGCTGCGCGGTATAGGCTTCCATGTCGGCCGCCGATAGATCCCAGCACAGGCCGCCGCACCAGTTGAGCGGCAGGCCGGGCACGTCCCGCGCCAGCCGCGACCATTCGGCCATGGCGCGGGTGCGCAGCCGGAAATAGGGCTCCGGATTGCCCCAGGTGGCATTGATCCAGGCAAAGGAGTTCGGCGTGGCGACCCCACCGGCGGCGCTGTCGGCGGCGATGACCGTCACCTGTGCGCCTGCCCTGGTCAGGTGCCAGGCCATGGAAGCACCGATGATGCCGGCGCCGATGACGATCACTTGTTTCACCGCAGCCATGTTCGCTCCTCAAACTCGCCACCCCCTGAGGGACACTCTTCCAGTGCCACCCCCGCTTGCCAACATCGGCAACGCAAATTATTCGGCTTGACATCAATACGTACGTACGTATTATATCGGTATGGCCAGACAATCACTCCGCGAAAACCTCCTTGACGCCGGGTTCCGGACCATCTGGAATTCCGGCTATGCCGCCGCCGGTGTGCGCGACATCGTTGCCGCCGCCGACGCCCGGCCCGGCTCGTTCACCAACCATTTTGCCTCCAAGGAGGAGTTTGCCGGGGAGGTGCTGGACCGCTATTTCGCCTATGTCGGCACGTTGGTCGAGAAAGCCTTGGCGCAGGACGGCACGCCGCCCATCAGCCGGCTGAGGCGCTACGTCGATGTCATCACCTCGAAGCTTGAGGCGCATGATTGGGCACGCGGCTGCATGATAGGCAATCTCAGCCTCGAGACCGCGGTCCACAGCGAGCCGCTGCGCCTGCAACTCGTCGACATCTTCGAACGCTGGCGCCAGCCCTTCGCCGCCTGCATCGCCGAAGGCCAGGCAGCCGGCGACATCTCCAAGACCTTCGAGGCCGAGGACCTTGCCGACTTCCTGCTGTCGTCTTGGCAGGGCGCCATGCTGCGCATGAAGGTTGAACGTAGCCCCGCGCCGCTCGAGCGGTTCAAGAAAATCATCTTCAGCACAGTTTTTGCAAAGGAGCCGACCCCATGAGTTCGAAAGCCAACATTTCTCAAGCTGGCGTCGCTGCACCGAGACGCTCGCAGATCGCCGTGCTCGATTCGACCATGTCCTATGTCGAGACGGGAGCGTCCGGCCCCACCGTTCTGTTCCTGCATGGCAATCCGACCTCATCCCACATCTGGCGCAACATCATCCCGTATGTCGCGCCGCTCGGTCGCTGCATCGCGCCCGACCTGATCGGCTACGGCCAATCCGGCAAGCCCGATATCGATTATCGCTTCTTCGATCACGTCCGCTATCTCGACGCCTTCCTGGACGTGCTCGACATCCAGGAAGTGGTGTTGGTCGCGCAGGACTGGGGCACGGCCCTGGCTTTCCATCTCGCGGCGCGGCGACCGCAACGCGTGCTCGGCCTTGCCTTCATGGAATTCATCCGACCCTTCGAGCGCTGGGAGGATTTTCATCAGCGCCCGCAAGCCCGCGAAATGTTCAAGGCGCTGCGCACGCCGGGTGTCGGCGAGAAGCTGGTCCTGGAAGACAATGTCTTCGTCGAAAAAGTGTTGCCGGCCTCGGTGCTGCGTACACTGAGCGATGAGGAGATGGCCGTCTACCGGGCGCCGTTCCCGACACCGCAATCGCGAAAGCCGGTGTTGCGCCTGCCTCGGGAATTGCCGATCGAGGGCCAGCCCGCCGACGTTGCCGCCATCAGCGAACATGATCATCGCGCACTTCGGCTCTCCACCTATCCGAAACTGCTGTTTGCGGGCGATCCCGGCGCGCTGATTGCACCGCAGGCCGCACGCGAATTCGCCGCCGGGCTGAAGAACTGCCGGTTCATCAATCTCGGACCCGGTGCGCACTATCTGCAGGAAGACCATGCCGACGCGATAGGCGGCACCATTGCCGGCTGGCTCCCCGAGGTCGTTCAGGCGAGCCGCACGGCCGAATTGGCCTGAAGCAAGCCATGGCTTCCGGCGGCTTCCCTGCCGCCGGACCGGTCGACAGGCCCGCACTGCGCTGCTAGAAGCCCGGCCTGTCACACGGAAATCCCAGAGAATGCCCGAAGCAATAGAAGAAGAAGTGGCGCGCCGCCGCACCTTCGCGATCATCGCGCACCCGGACGCCGGCAAGACCACGCTCACCGAAAAGCTGCTGCTGTTCGGCGGCGCCATCCAGCTTGCCGGCGAGGTCAAGGCCAAGAAGGACAAGATCCAGACGCGGTCGGACTGGATGAAGATCGAGCGTGAGCGCGGCATTTCGGTCGTCACTTCGGTGATGACCTTCGAGTATGAGGACAATGTCTTCAACCTGCTCGACACGCCCGGCCACGAGGATTTCGCAGACGACACCTATCGCACGCTATCGGCGGTCGACTCGGCCGTCATGGTCATCGATGCCGCCAAGGGCATCGAGCCGCGCACGCTGAAGCTTTTCGAAGTCTGCCGGCTACGCGACATCCCGATCATCACCTTCGTCAACAAGATGGATCGCGAAAGCCGCGATCCGTTCGAGATTCTGGATGAGATCGAGCAGAAGCTGGCGCTGGATACGGCGCCGATCACCTGGCCGATCGGCCGGGGCAAGAATTTTTCCGGCACCTACCATCTGGCGCTGAACGCCGTGCGCAGGGGCGACGACGAGAAGGAGCGCACGCCGGTCAACGGTCCCGATTCCAACCGCGTCGCCGGCCTTTTGCCGGAGAACGAGCGCGAGGCCTTCATCGAGGAGCTGGAGCTGGCGCGGGAAGCGTGCAGACCCCTTGATATAGAAGCCTTCCGCGAGGGTCACCTGACGCCGGTCTATTTCGGCTCGGCGCTGCGCAATTATGGCGTGCGCGACCTGATCGAGGCGCTCGGCGCTTTTGGACCGCCGCCGCGTGCTCAAGAGGCCGACACCCGCAAGGTCGAGGCGACCGAAGAGAAGATGACGTCCTTCGTCTTCAAGATCCAGGCCAACATGGATCCCAACCACCGCGACCGCATAGCCTTCGTCCGCGTCTGTTCGGGTAAGCTCGAGCGCGGCATGAAGGCCAAGCTGGTACGCACGGGAAAACCGATGTCGCTGTCGGCGCCGCAGTTCTTCTTTGCCCGCACACGCGTCACCGCCGACGAGGCCTTTGCCGGCGACGTCGTCGGCATTCCCAACCACGGCACGCTGCGTATTGGCGATACGCTGACCGAGGGCGAGGAAATCTTGTTCCGCGGCGTTCCGAATTTCGCCCCGGAAATCCTGCGCCGTGTCCGCCTCGGCGACGCGATGAAGGCCAAAAAGCTGAAGGAAGCGCTGCACCAGATGGCAGAGGAGGGCGTCGTGCAGCTGTTTTCGCCCGAGGACGGCTCACCGGCCATCGTCGGTGTCGTCGGCGCGCTGCAACTCGACGTCCTGAAGGAACGGCTGAACTTCGAATACACCCTGCCGGTCGAATTCGAGATGTCGCGCTTTTCCGTGTGCCGCTGGATCTCGGCCGACGACAAGGCCGAGGTCCTGCGTTTCATCGAGGCGCATCGCGGCGACATCGCCCGCGACCTCGACAACGACCCGGTGTTCCTCGCCCAGCACGCCTTCTCGCTGAACTACGAAGCGGAGCGCTGGAAGGCGATCAAGTTTGCCACGATCAAGGACTATCAGGTCCGCGACAGAGCGGCGTAAGTCGCGCTTTTTCCTACTCCCCGTTCACGGGGAGAAGGTGCCCGAAGGGCGGTTGAGGGGCGGCGCGACCCTCGACTATCCTCTGGCGGCTTCTTCGATCTTGGCGATGTCGATCTTGCTCATCTGCATCATCGCCGACATCACGCGGCCGGCCTTGGCCCGGTCCGGATCCAGAAGCAGGCGCGGCAGCTGCTCCGGCACAACCTGCCAGGAGACGCCGAATTTATCCTTCAGCCAGCTGCATTGCGATGGTTGGCCGCCACCTTCGATGAGCTTGTCCCAGAAGTAATCCACCTCTTCCTGCGTCTTGCAGTCGATCGACTGCGACATCGCTTCGCTGTGCTTGAACTGCGGTCCACCATTGAGCGCCTGGAACTGCACGCCGTCGAGTTCGAACGTGGTCACCAACACCTTGCCTGCATCGGCGTGGCCTTCGGGCCAACGCATCACGCTCAGCACCTTGGAATTCTTGAAGATGGAGACGTAGAAGTTCGTGGCCTCTTCGGCCTGGCCGTCGAACCACAGGCAGGTGGTGATCTTTTGCATGTCGTGCTCCTCGGATTGCTCTTTTGCTGTTACAGGGAAAACGGCCGACTCCGAGAATGGTGCCGTTGCCTCGCCGTTTGCCCAAGGACGGCCGCGCGCGGTGCAATCCGACACCAGGATGCATTTTTTTGTAAGATCCGATTCTTGGAGGAATCTGGCGCATTGCAAAATTGTGGCCAGACCATACTTGGGCGTCTATAACGCCTGCGGTCCGAATTCAGCTCTGCCGCGCCATTTCTGGGCTGCGGCCAGCCACCAAGGAAAAAACATGCCTGCCTATCGTTCCCGCACCACCACCCATGGCCGCAACATGGCCGGCGCTCGCGGCCTCTGGCGCGCCACCGGCATGAAGGACTCGGATTTCGGCAAGCCGATCATTGCGGTGGTCAACTCCTTCACTCAGTTCGTGCCGGGCCATGTCCATCTGAAGGATCTCGGCCAATTGGTCGCGCGCGAGATCGAAAAGGCCGGCGGCGTTGCCAAGGAATTCAACACCATCGCCGTCGATGACGGCATCGCCATGGGCCATGACGGCATGCTCTATTCGCTCCCGTCGCGCGAGCTGATCGCCGATTCCGTCGAATACATGGTCAACGCGCATTGCGCCGACGCCATGGTCTGCATCTCCAATTGCGACAAGATCACGCCCGGCATGCTGATGGCCTCGTTGCGCCTCAACATCCCGACCGTCTTCGTCTCCGGCGGTCCAATGGAAGCCGGCAAGGTGGTGCTCGCCGGCAAGACGCAGGCGCTCGATCTGGTCGATGCCATGGTCGCGGCCGCCGACGACAAGATCTCCGATGAGGATGTCAAGGTCATCGAGCGCTCGGCCTGCCCGACCTGCGGCTCCTGCTCGGGCATGTTCACCGCCAATTCGATGAATTGTTTGACCGAGGCGCTTGGCCTGTCGCTGCCCGGCAACGGCTCGACATTGGCGACGCATGCCGACCGCAAGCGTCTGTTCGTCGAGGCCGGCCACCTGATCGTCGATCTCGCCCAGCGCTATTACGAACAGGACGACGAAACCGCACTGCCGCGCAACATCGCCTCGAAGGGCGCTTTCGAGAACGCCATGACGCTCGACATCGCCATGGGCGGTTCGACCAACACCGTGCTGCACATCCTGGCTGCCGCGCATGAGGGCGAGATCGATTTCGATCAGGACGACATCGACGCGCTGTCGCGCAAGGTGCCGGTGCTGTGCAAGGTTGCGCCCGCCAAGTCCGACGTCCACATGGAAGACGTCCACCGCGCCGGCGGCATCATGGCGATCCTCGGCCAGCTCGACAATGCCGGCCTGCTCAACCGCGACCTGCCGACGGTGCATACGTCAACCCTGGGCGAGGCGCTCGACCATTGGGACATTTCCCGCACGACCAGCCAGAGCGTGCGCGATTTCTTCCTCGCCGCCCCTGGCGGCGTGCCGACGCAGGTCGCCTTCAGCCAGGAGCGCCGCTGGGACGAGCTCGATCTCGACCGCGAGAAAGGCGTTATCCGCTCGACCGAACATCCCTTTTCCAAGGATGGCGGCCTTGCCGTGCTGAAGGGCAATCTGGCGCTCGACGGCTGCATCGTGAAGACGGCGGGCGTCGATGAATCGATCCTGAAATTCACCGGCCCGGCCCGCGTGTTCGAAAGCCAGGATTCCAGCGTCAAGGCGATCCTGTCCAATGAGATCAAGGCCGGCGATGTCGTCGTCATCCGCTATGAAGGACCGCGCGGCGGCCCCGGCATGCAGGAGATGCTCTATCCGACCAGCTATCTGAAGTCGAAGGGCCTCGGCAAGGCCTGCGCTCTGGTTACTGACGGCCGCTTCTCCGGCGGCACCTCGGGTCTGTCGATCGGCCATGCGTCGCCGGAAGCTGCCGAAGGCGGTTTGATCGGACTGGTGCAGGAGGGCGATACGATCGAGATCGACATCCCGAACCGCAGCATCCGCCTGGCTGTCGATGAGGCGGAACTCGCTGCGCGCCGGGCGGCGATGGAGGCCAGGGGCGCCCTGGCCTGGAAGCCTGAGGAAAAGCGCAAGCGCAAGGTGACGACCGCCTTGCGCGCCTATGCCGCCATGGCCACCAGCGCGGCCAAGGGCGCGGTGAGGTTTGTGCCGGAGTGAGGTTTCTTCCTTCTCCCCTGTGGGAGAAGATGTCGCCGCAGGCGACGGATGAGGGGTGGTCCAGAGAACACCGACGTCTCACTCCGCTGGAACACCCCTCATCCGTCTCGGCGCCGCGCGCCGATCCACCTTCCCCCACAAGGGGGGGGAAGGGAAGAGAAGTGCTACGGCATCAACTGATACTCATAGAGCTTCTGATAGAGCCCGCCCTGCTTGAGCAAGGCCTTGTGCGGGCCGCTTTCCACCACCTTGCCGGCTTCGAGCACCACGATTGTGTCGGCCTGGTGCACGGTCGACAGACGGTGCGCGATGACGATCGTCGTGCGGCCTTCCGTCAATTGCTGCAGCGCGTCGCGGAACAGCGCTTCCGATTCGGCGTCGAGCGCGCTGGTCGCTTCGTCCAGCAGCAGGATCTCCGCATTGCGCAGCATGGCGCGTGCGATCGAGATCCGTTGGCGCTGGCCGCCCGACAGTAGGCCGCCATTCTCGCCGACATCCGTCTCGTAGCCTTTCGCCTGCGCGCTGATGAAGTCATGCGCGTTGGCCGCCTTGGCGGCGGCGATCACCTCATCGTCGGTCGCACCCTCGCGCCCAAGCCGGATGTTGTGCATGATGGTGCCGGCAAACAGGAACGTATCCTGGCTGACATAGGCGATCTTTTCCCGCAGCGATGCGAGCGTCGCATGGGAAATATCCTGACCGTCGAACAGCACCCTGCCGCTCTGCGGATCATACATGCGCATGATCAGGTTTAGAATCGTCGACTTGCCGCCACCGGAAGGCCCGACCAGCGCCGTCATCTTGCCGGGCGCAAGCGTCAGATCGAACCTGTCCAGCACCGGCGGCCCTTTCTGATAAGCGAAGTCGACGGCGTCGAACCGGATCTCGCCCGGTCCGGCCAGAAGCGGCTTCGCGTCCGGCTTCTCGACCAGAGTGAGCGGCTGGTCGGCGAGCTCGAACATCATGCGCACGCCGACAATGCCGCTTTCCAGCGATATACGCACGCGCGCAAGGCGCTTTGCCGGCTCATAGGCAAACAGGAGTGCCCCGATGAAGGCCATGATGTTTCCCGGCATTTGGCCGCCCTGCAAGACCAGGAAGCCACTGACGAAGATGGCCCCGGCAATTGCCAGCCCGGCCAGCGTCTCCATCACCGGGCTTGTCGCAGCCTCCAGCGTCGCGATGTTGTTGGCCCGGTTCTCGACGTCCGACACCGCTTTGTACATGCGGTTGCGCATTGCGCCTTCGAGGTTGAAGGATTTGACGACGCGCACGCCGATTGCCGTTTCCTGCATCACCTGCACGATCTGGCCGACCGAGCGAAACTCCATCGCGGCGAACTTGCGAACACGTTTCAGGATGCGGTTGACCCCGTAGATAGCCAAGGGGCCGACGACGAAGCAGATTATGGACAAGGCTGGCTGCTGCCAGACCATGACTCCTACCAGGACGACCAGCGACAACAGATCGCGCACATAGGACGTGACAACGAGGTCGAGCACGTTGCGTGCCGCCTGCGCATTGTTGGTCATGCGTGTGATCAGGTCGGACGACGAGGTCGAATGGTAGAATTCGATGCCTTGCGCCAGGATGCGGTCGTAGATCTTGCGCTGGCGGTCGGCGATGATGGCGTTGCCGACACGGCTCATGAAATAGGCCTGAATGAAGTTGGCGAGGCCCTTGAGGATGAAGATCGTGGCGACCCCGCCCGCAATCAGGTTGACCCGGTCAATCCGCTTGAAGACTACGAATTCGTCGGTGATCTCTTTGAGAATCCAGGCGCTGGCGCCGGTCGTGGCGGCCACCACAAGCATCGACAAGATCGCGGCGCCGTAGCCAAACCTGTGCTGATAAAAGGATTCCCGGATCAACCTCGCGACGAGGCGCTGGTTTTCCGTCGAGCGGAAGAAACGAAACAAACGGCGGATCCTTGAAACCGGGACAACGAAGGTGGCTTATAGAGGGAGTTGCGGCCGGATGAAACCATCCGCGGCCGCCGCGGACAAATCGCTGTTGCAAGCGGCATCGACGGGATGCGATTTTCAGCCTCGGCTATATCAGATGATTCTTTTGACGGGATGACGACGGATGGATTTCGACCTTATCGTTCGCGGCGGCACACTGCCTGATGGCAGGGTTGCCGACATCGGCATCAACGGTGAGACGATCGCGACGATCGAGCCCGTTCTCCAGGGTTCCGCGCGGACCGAGGTCGACGCCCGTGGCAATCTGGTCTCGCCGCCCTTCGTCGATCCGCATTTCCACATGGATGCGACGCTCTCCTACGGCATTCCGCGCATCAACGCGTCGGGTACGCTGCTCGAAGGCATTTCGCTGTGGGGCGAGTTGAAGCCGCTTTTGACGCATGAGGCGGTGCGTGATCGCGCGCTGGCCTATTGCGACTGGGCGGTGTCGATGGGCCTGCTCGCCATCCGCACCCATGTCGATGTCTGCGATGACCGCCTGCTGGCGGTCGAGGCGTTGCTCGAGGTCAAGAAGACGGTCGCTCCCTACATCGACCTGCAATTGGTCGCCTTCCCGCAGGACGGGTTTTATCGCTCTCCATCGGCGCGTGAAAACACCATCCGCGCGCTCGACATGGGCGTCGACATTGTCGGCGGCATCCCGCATTTCGAGCGCACCATGGCCGACGGCACGCGCTCGGTAACGGAGCTGTGCGAGATCGCGGCCAGCCGCGGCCTGATGGTCGACCTGCATTGCGACGAGACCGATGATCCGCTGTCGCGCCATATCGAGCAGTTGGCCTATGAAACGCAGCGTCTTGATCTGCAGGGCAAGGTCGCCGGTTCGCACCTCACCTCGATGCATTCGATGGACAATTACTACGTCTCGAAGCTGCTGCCGCTGATCGCCGAGGCCGGCGTCTCGGTCATTCCCAATCCGCTGATCAACATCATGCTGCAGGGCCGCCACGACACCTTCCCGAAGCGCCGCGGCCTGACCCGGGTCAAGGAGATGCTGGCGCTCGGCATTCGCGTCGGCTGGGGCCAGGATTGCGTGCTCGATCCCTGGTATTCGCTGGGCACCGCCGATATGCTCGATGTCGCCTTCATGGGTCTGCACGTCGCTCAGATGTCGAGCCCGGCAGAGATGGCGCGCTGCTTCGACATGGTCACCAACGTCAATGCCGCGATCATGGGCCTCGATCATCTCGGCCTGGCGGTCGGCAAGCGCGCCAGCCTTGTCGTCCTCGATGCCGGCAATCCGGTCGAGGCCCTGCGGCTGCGCGCCGAGCGCCTGTGCGTCATCGCCAGGGGCAAGGTGGTGGCGGAGCGGACGAAGCAGGAAACCAGGCTGTCCATCGGCGGAAGGCCGGGAATGGTGAACCGGCGGCACATATCCAGCTCCAATCAAAGAGATAGAGCATGATGTCGTCCGAAAACCGCTTCACACTTTTCGGCATCATGCTCTAGATACAGCCGATTCCCGGCGCTGGTCTTACCCATTGCCCGAATTCTCCTCGTCAAGGCAGCCACTTCCGTCTACGACGCGGCTACCAGGGAGGAATCGGGATCGGCATGACGCAGCCCGTGGCGCAGAATTCGACGATCAGGAATGTGCTTTTGGCCGGCATTCTGCTGATGCTGGCCGGCGATTTCCTGTTTGCGCTGAACGACGCCATGGGCAAATGGCTGGTCGCCAGCTTCTCCGTCGGCCAGGTGGTGCTGATCCGCTCCATCGGCGCCTTCTTCGTGCTCGGCCCGATGATCGCCAACCAGGGCCCGGCCAAGCTGTTTCGCATGGAACGCCTGGAGCTGCAGCTGCTGCGGGTGGTGATGACCACGCTCGACACTGCGCTCTTCTATGCCGCCGTGGTCTATCTGCCGCTGGCCGATGTGATGAGTTTCTACATGGCGGGGCCGATCTACGTCGCGGCACTCTCGCACCTCTTGCTTGGCGAAAAGGTCGGCTGGCGCCGCTGGATGGCGATCCTGCTCGGCTTCTGCGGTGTGCTGATCATGCTGAAACCGTCCTCGGCGGCCTTCTCGCTGTCATCGGGTTTTGCGCTGGTGGGCAGTATCTCCTTCGCCTTCGCCATCATCCTCAACCGCCGGCTGCGTGGCACCAGCGACACCAATCTGGTGACATGGCAGACCATCGGCACGCTGCTGGTCGGCGGCGTGCTGAGCATCGGCGCCTGGCAGACGCCGTCGGCGCTCGATCTCGGCGCCATGCTGCTGCTCGGCATCGTCTCCTGCGGCGCCCATCTGATGATCACCAGGGCGCTCAAGCTGGCGCCGGCCTCAACGCTGGCGCCGCTGCATTACACGCTGCTGCTGTGGGCGGTGGTGTTCGGACTGGTGTTCTTCGGCGACGTTCCCGGTCCGCGCATCCTGATCGGCTCGGGCATTGTCGTTCTCGCCGGCCTGTTCATCTTCCACCGCCAGAAAGTGGTCGAGACCACGGTGCCGCCCGAAAACGTGCCGAAGGGCGTGAATTAGTCCAGGCTCACCCCCGGCGGATCGCCGCCAGATGCCGTGAAAACTCGGACGTCTCCATCAGCGCCTTGCAGCGCGCGAACCGCCCGTCGGCATAGGCGCGAAAATCATCGACCGGGTTGTTGTTGGCGAGCTGGATCAGCCCCCACAGCGTCCACAACAGGTCGCACATCGCCTTGTAGATGACGATGCGGCCGCGCTGCGCCGGCCTCGCCTCGCCGCCGAAATAGGCGCGCATCATCTCTTCGTCTTGCGCCAGATCGAATTTACCTTCCACGGAGAGGTCGCCAAGGTCCCAGAGCGGGTCGTTCATGCCCGAATATTCCCAGTCGACGATCCACATCCGCTCGCCCGTATCGAGGAAGTTCTCGCACAGCGGATCGCAATGACAGGCGACAAGCGGCAGCGGATGGGCGGCCAGCGCCGACCGGACTGTCTCGGCCTCGCGCACCACGTCATGATAGCCGGCGGGCAGGGCGATCTCCTTGGTGGACAGCACCTTGAGATAGTCGTCGATCATCGCAAACAGCTCGAAGCGGAAGGGAAACACCGCGCCTGAATTGTGCAGCTTGCGAAAGGCCTCGCCGGCGCGGGCTGGACTGCCCGGCCGAACCTTGAATTTCTCCTCCGACATGGTTTCGGCGCCGGCGATGTAGCGTGTCACCATCAACCCGGTGCCGGCATCGACATGCAGCACCTCGGGACTGACCCCTGCATTTGCCGCCTCGCGCGCTGCCACCGCCTCGTTGGCACGGTTGATGTATTCCTCGGTGCCCTTGCCGGGAATGCGCAGGCAGAAGTCGCCGGCCTTGAAGACGAGGTTGGTGAGGCCGCCCAGCCGTTCCAGCGGCCCGCTGTAGCCGGCCAGCATGGGAATGGCGTCCAGTGCCGCACGCGCCTCGTCTGTAATCATGCCTGCGCCCCCACACACTGTTATTTGTCGCGGCAACGGTTCCACAATTTTCGCGCTTTGGCTATCATCACTGCGAGATCAAAAATTGGCGGACTGGATCAAAGTGGCGGACAGCAAACATCAGGGCGCGCTTGGCGCGGCCTACGCGGCAAAGCGGCCCGAAGAGGTCGCCGCACTTTATGATCGTTGGTCGCAGACCTACGACGCCGACATGTCGGCCGCCGGCTATCGCCATCCGACGATCTGCCTTGCGCTGCTGACCCGCCATCTGCCGCGCGGTTCAGCACCGCTGCTCGATGCCGGGGCCGGCACCGGTCTCATCGGCGAATGGCTTGATATTGCCGGTTACCCGCAAGTCGAGGCACTCGATATTTCACAAGGCATGCTGGATCAGGCAGCCCGCAAGGGTGTCTATTCCGCGCTCCATTGCCTGGCGCTGGGCGGTCATCTGCCCTTTGCCGATGATGCCTATGCCGGAGTGATCTCGGCCGGCGTCTTCACATCAGGTCATGTCGGCGTCGAGGGGCTGGACGAACTGATCCGCATATGCCGGCCGGGCGGCATCATCGTGCTGACGGTCAAGAACTCGCTGTGGGATCAGGGCTTCGCCACGCGCGTCGCTGAGCTCGAGGCGCAGGGCCTCGTCACCCGCGTCGAGGAAACGCGCCCTTATGTCTCGATGCCCGGCGAAGCCGACACCGTGCCCAGCCGCGGCCTCGCACTGCGCGTGACCTGACCTACGCTTTGACCCTCGCGCCTGCCGGGTCGTACATCGGCTCGAGGTGGATCCTGGCCGGCGTCCTCTCCATCGCAACCACCAGTTCGTAGTCGCCCGAGGCGAGAAAATCGTCGCTGACCCCGTCGGCGTTGCGCACGTAGCCGTAGCCGATGGTCTTGCCCAGCGTGTAGCCATAACCGCCGCTGGTGAGATAACCGACAGGCTCGCCATTGCGCAGGATGGTTTCGCGGCCGAGCAGCACGATCTCGGGGTCGTCGACCGTGAAGCCGGCAAAGCGTTTCTTCATTGCCGTGCCGCTGGTCTTCTCCAGCGCACGCCGTCCGATGAAATCCGTGTTCTTGCGCAGCTTGACCGCCCAGCCGAGCCCGGCTTCCTGCGGCGTGTCGTTGGGCGTGATGTCGGAGCCCCAGGCACGATAGCCCTTTTCCAGCCGCAGCGATTCCAGTGCCCGATAGCCGATCGGGCGGATGTCGTGCTTTTTGCCTGCCGCCATCAGCGCGTCGAAGACTTCGCCGGTGGCCGCGATGGGCACGTGCAGTTCCCAGCCCAGTTCTCCGACATAGGTGACGCGCAGCGCCCGAATTGTGTGGCCGGCGATGGCAATCTCACGCACATGGCCGAACGGGAAGCTCACGTTTGAGACGTCGGCTTCGGTCACGGCCGAAAGCACGTCGCGCGCCCGAGGACCCATCAGCGACAGCGTGCCGAAATCCTCGGTGACATCGACAAGCCTGGCATCGAGCCCTTCGCCGATATGATCGCCGATCCACGAGGAATCATGCGTGCGGAAGCCTGTGCCGGTGACGATGTAGAACTTCTCTTCGGCCAGCCGCGCCACCGTCAGATCGGCCTCGATGCCGCCGCGTGTGTTGAGAAGCTGCGTGTAGGTCAGCCGGCCGACCGGCTTGCTGACGTCGTTGGCGCAGACCCAGTCCAGCGCCTTCAGCGCATCGGGCCCGCTCAGCTCGTATTTGGCGAAGGAGGATTGATCGAATATGCCGACTTTTTCGCGCACATGCCGGTGTTCGTCGCCGACCGCCACAAACCAGTTCTGCCGGCCCATCGAATAGATGTCCTGCGGCTCGACGCCTTCGGGCGCGAACCAGTTAGGCCGTTCCCAGCCGAGCTTCGAGCCGAACACGGCATTTTGCTGTTTCAGCCTGTCGTAGAGCGGCGAGACGATGCGCGGCCTCCCGCTGGCATACTCCTCATGCGGAAAGCCGATCGTATAGTGTTTGCCATAGGCCTCCAGCGTGCGGTCGCAGACCCACTGACGGTCACGGTGCAAATTGGAAAAGCGCCTGATGTCGACCACCCACAGGTCGAGCGGTGCTTCGCCATCGACCACCCACTGCGCCAGCACCCAGCCGGCGCCGCCGCCCGAGGCGATGCCGAAGGCGTTGAAGCCGGCGCCGACAAACATGTTGGCGCATTCGGGCGCTGTGCCGAGAATGAAATTGCCGTCCGGCGTAAAACTCTCCGGCCCGTTGATCATCTGCTTGACGCCGACGGTTTCCAGTGCCGGCACGCGCGCGATCGCTTGGCTCATGTGCTGCTCGAAATGGTCGTAATCATCGTCGAACAGCCTGAATTCCCAATCATTGGGGACGTCACCGCCGGGGAGACCAGTAGCCCAGGCCTGCGGGTTCGGCTCATAGCCGCCCATCACCAGCCCGCCGACCTCTTCCTTGAAATAGGTGCGCCGGTCCGGATCGCGGATGGTCGGCGCGTCGGTCGCCAGTCCGTCGATCTTCTCGGTGATGATGTACTGGTGCTTCACCGGCTGCAGCGGCACGTTGATGCCGGCCATGGCGCCGACCTGCCGCGCCCACTGGCCGGCGCAGTTGACCACCTTGTCACAAGCAATGTCGCCCTTGTTGGTCTTCACCGCCGTGATGCGGCCGTCCTTCATTTCGAAGCCGATGACGCGGACATCCTCGAACAGTTTGGCGCCATGCATGCGCGCGCCCTTGGCCAGCGACTGCGTGATGTCGGAGGGGCTCGCCTGGCCATCGGTCGGCAGCCAGGAGGCGCCGACAAGATCGCCGGTTTCCATGAGCGGCCACATTGCCTTGACTTCCGCCGGTGATAGCAATTGCATGTCCATGCCGAAGCTTTTCGCCGTCGTCGCCAGCCTTTTGTACTCGGTCCAGCGGTCGGCATTGGTGGCGAGCCTGAGGCAGCCGGTCATCTTCCAGCCGGTGGCAAGGCCGGTCTCGGCCTCGAGGCCCTTGTAGAGGTCGACGGAGTATTTCAGCACGCGGGTGATCGAAGCCGACGAGCGCAACTGGCCGACAAGGCCGGCGGCATGCCAGGTCGAGCCCGAGGTCAGCTTGCCTTGTTCGAGCAGAACGACATCGGCTTTGTGGTCGCGCGCCAGATGATAAGCCGTCGAACAGCCGATGATGCCACCGCCGATGACGACGATGGCGGCCTGGGTCGGCAATGTCATGATTTCTGCATCCCGTACTTCGTTCTGTAGTTTTCCAGCGCCGTGTCGAGCCGGGCGAGGTTTTCCTCGGTGTAGGCGACGTAGTCGATACCGGGCGCGTCGAGATAGAGCTCGGACACCATGCTCCACGTCGCCTCGCGTAGCAGCGAGGCGCATTGCATGGCCGCGTGCGAACGGCGGATCGCTTCGTCCGGTTCTTTCATGAAATAGGCGGTCAGGAAGGCGAAGGATTCCTCGTCGCTCATGCCGGCGTTGGAGGCGGCGCCTGCGAGGTCGAACATCGCCGTGTTGAAGCCGGCATATTCGAAGTCGATCAGCCACAGCCTGTTGCCGTCGTCGAGAATGTTGGCCGGCAACAGATCATTGTGGCCAAAGACGATCGGCAGCAGTTTCTGCGCGCGCTCCAGTTCGTCGGCCAGCGTCAGCAGGCGCGGCAGGTCGCTGCGCTTGCGGCTGCCGCCTTCTTCAAGCGTGCGCGCATAGTCGCGAATGACATGGAACACCCAGAACATGAAGCCGGCGCCGGAGACGTGATTGGGCATCTCCCGGTGAAAGGCGCGCATCAGGGCTGCGACGCGGCCAAGATTGGCGCGTACGTCCTCGGCGAGATAGGTCTTGGCGCCGAGAAACTCTGTGACCATGATGCCCGGTTCGGCATGGCGGACGGCCGGCGCGAAACCGGCGGCATGCGCCGCCCGCGCCGTCATCACCTCGCGCTCGCGAAAGACATGGTGGAACGGATAGTCCTTGCCGAAGCGCACGACGTGTCGTCCCGCCGCGTCCGTGACCACATAATTCGCGTTGCTCAGACCGCCGGGCAGCGGTGCGATCTCGATGCCACCGGTCCAGCAGGGCAGGGCGCGGATGCGATCTTCGGCGGTCACGGAATCATCCCTGGTTTGCTGGGCTTCGACAAGGCGCCGTGAACAGCGCAACGACGGCGGGGAGAAACGTAAATAATCTCGTCGGTGCGGGACGCCAGGATCGGTATCCCGCACCGCACCGACGAGCCCCTTGGCCAGGTTTTTGAGCCCGGCATCCGCCCCCGCGGATCTGAAAATTCCTTGTACAGGCACGTTCCAAACGGCCTGATCGCTGAGTTGCGGCTCTGCCCCCAGTCGCAGATCTGAAGCCTGTTGATGTCTTTGATTTCACGCCAGGGTTTCCCGCTTGTCAATAAAAAGCTGTGACTTTTTTCGGGTATTTTGCCTGAAAGCATAAGGTAGTTCCTTTAAAAGCAATTGAATTACCTTAGAATCGGTCAAGAGCATCAGTTCGGGAAACCAGATGGCCCAGTCCAAACGACACGGCGAGATCCTGCGGCTCCTGCAGGAAGAGGGCACCGTCACCATCGCCAGTCTGGCCGACCGGCTGGGCGTGTCGCTCGAGACGGTGCGCCGCGACGTCAAGCCGCTGACCGGTGACGGCTCTGTCCTCAAGATGCATGGCGCCATCGGCCTGCCGTCAATGATCGGCGAAGCGCCGTTCGAGCGGCGCATGCGTGAGAACGCCGACGCCAAGCGCGTCATTGCCCGCATGGTCGCCGCCACCATCCGCGACGGGGAATCCATCATGCTCGACACCGGAACGACGACCTCGTTCCTTGCGCGTGAACTGCTCGGCCACCGGCGCCTGACGGTCGTCACCAATTCCTCGGACATCGCCCGCACGCTGGCCACCATCAACGGCAACAAGGTCTATATGGCCGGCGGCGAGCTGCGCAGCGATTCCGGCGCTGCTTTCGGCGCCTCGGCGATCGATTTTGTCAGTCGCTTCTCGGTCAGTCACGCCATCATTTCCACCGGGGGCGTCGACGCGGTGATGGGCGTCATGGATTTTGATCTGGATGAGGCCGAGTTCGCCCGCATGGTGCTGTCGCGCGGCCAGCGGTCCCTCGTCATCACCGATCACTCGAAATTCGGCCGTCTTGGTCTGGTCCAGGTCTGCGGCTTCGACAGCTTTTCCGAACTCGCCACCGACCGCTCGCCGCCGCACGACCTGGCCGCCGCCCTTGCGCAGGCCGGCGCCCGGCTCAGCATCGCCGGCGCGGAAGCCGGGTTCTAGCCGAAGACCAGCGATTGGTGGGCGCAGACGCCCGCAAAGGTGCCACCCGATACTGCAAAGGCGATGTTGTGCATCGAACGTGCCGCGTCGCCGGCGGCGTAGACGCCGGGCACGGTCGTCTGCTGCCTGTCGTCGACTGATATCACCGTGCCGAGGAGGCCTTCGGTGAAGCCGCAGCCGAGCTGTTCGGCCAGCGGGCTGGCCATGATATTGCGCGGAGCGGTGAACATCGCCCTGACGCCGGCCTTTCTGCCGTCGTCGAGGTGGACGATCAATCCGCCGGAGCCGTCTTCCTCTAGCTCGGCAACGCTGGTGGGCTCAAACCGCACCTTTCGGCTCTCCAGCGCGCGCATCTGCTCTGTGTCAGGTTCGAACAGGCCATTGCCGAACAGCGTGACATCGCCCCAATCGGTGATCAGCTGTGCCTGATGCATGGACATCGGACCGGTTGCGAGCACGCCGAGCGGCCCGCCGGAAACTTCGTAGCCGTGGCAATAGGGGCAGTGCAGCACGCTCTTTCCCCAGAGCTCGGCAAGTCCGGCAACCTCCGGCAGGATATCGCGCACCCCAGTGGCCAGTACCAGCCGTGCCGCGCCGAATGTCTCGCCACCCTCGGTGGTGATTTCGAAATCGCTGCTGCCAGCGGCAAGGGCCTTGTCGGCGCGCCCGTCGACAACCCTGGCTGCCGGATAGGCCAGTAGTTGGCGCCTTGCGTCATCCAGGATTGCGCCGGGCGCGCGCCCGTCATGTCCGAGGAAGCCGTGCGAATGCTCGGCAAAGCGGTTGCGCGGCCGTCCGGCGTCGATCACCAGCACCTTGCGTCCTGCCCGCGCCACTTGGATGGCGGCGGACAGGCCGGCAAAGCTGCCGCCGACGACGGCAAGATCATACTGCATGGCTGGAGACTCCAATGAGGTCAAAACGGCGGCGGAAATCGGCGGTCAGGTCAGCCAGCGTGATGCGGCTCAGCTTCTCCGCCAGCAGCCTTTCGGCGGCGATGCGAAAATCGTCGAGCACGGCGATCACCGCCTGCTCGACGAGGCAGCCGGGGCTTTCCGGCTCGGTGCTGAACGGCAGCAGCGTCTCGCCAAGGGCGACGCTGATCTCGGCCAGGGATATTTTCTCAGGCACCCGCCCGAGCAGCCAGCCGCCACCGTGCCCGCGCGACGAGGTGACGATGCCGGCGTCGCGCAAGCCTGCGATGGTGCGGCGGACCACGACCGGATTGGTGTGGATGAAGGTGGCAAGCTGCTCGGAGGTCAGCGCCTGTTCGGGCTTCTCGGCCATGTGGACGAGAATGTGCAGGGTAGAGGACAGCCGGCTGTTGCGCTTCATGTAACTTAGTTAGTTACGATTGGTGTCGATGTCAAACACGTCTCATCCGCGCCGGGGCGCAATGTCCACGCAATCCATTCGCGGCAAACAGAACCAGTCGGTGCGCGATTCGCCTCGTATGCCGGCGCCAAGGCGTCGGACCCGACATATGCAACGGATTTCGGGTCCGACGCTGACTGCAGCAAACGCCACGCCGACCGATCGAAGCGTTGGATCCAGGATGAAGGTTGCCTGATGCTTTGTCTTTTCTCCAGAGATGGACCGTGGCGCCGTTTGGTGTTGGCGTCACCATGTCGCTTCGCATGACGGGGCCGCTGGCGGCCATCCTCGGCTTCGGTCTGTTCGGCGTCTTCTGCCTCGCCTTCACCGAAAAGATCCTGCCAATCCCGCCCTCGCATGTGCTGCTGCTGTTCCTCGGCATGACGGCGGCGCCGGATGCTTCGACGCTGGCGATCCTGCTGATGGTGACGACGCTTGCGTCCGCCAGCGGCTGCCTTGTCTGGTATGCGGTCGGCCGCCGGGTTGGACCTGCCCGTGCCGACAGGCTGGTCGAGCGTTTCGGCAAGTACGTGTTCCTGCGCCACGCGACCTACCGCTGGCTCGGCCAGGCCTATCGGCGCAATCACGTCCGGGTGTCCTTGCTGGCGCAGTTCATCCCGACTGTGCGCAATTACCTGCCGATCGCCGCCGGCGCGCTCTGCCTGCCCGCGTTGCCCTTCGCGGCCGCGACGCTGCTCGGCGCCACGTTCTGGAACGCGGGCTTTCTCACCACCGGCTATCTGCTGCGCGGCAGCGGCCGGGACTCCTTCACGGTGGGCCTGCGCATCATTGTCATCGTCGTGGCTCTGGAGACGGCATTCATGCTTGCGCTGCGCTATGGCCCCGCATGCCGGCGGCGCATCAAGTTGGCGCTCGGTTGAGCGCCAGCTCTCAGGTCATGGGATAAGCTCTGCAGTCGGCTTTCCTTCGTTCGGCCGCCGGTGTTTAGTCCGGGCATGGCTTTCACCATCCGCCAGCTGCAGTTCTTCATCGCCGTTGCCGAGCAAGGCACGGTCTCGGGCGCCGCCCAGAACCTCTCCATCTCGCAATCGTCGGTCACCGAAGCAATCAAGGAACTCGAAAGCGATCTCGGCGTCGAACTGTTCGAACGCCACCCGCGCGGCCTCAACATCACCCACAAGGGTCACCAGTTCCTGCGCCATGCGACGAAAATCCTCGCCGATGTTTCCGACGCGCGTCGCTCTTTCTCCGGCGAGCAGGCGGTGGCGGCCGGCCGGCTGCAGCTCGGCGTCACCTCGCTGGTCGCCGGCTATGTGCTGTCGGATCTGCTCGCCCGCTACCGCCGTGCCTATCCGGGCGTCGAGGTCTCTGCCATCGAGGACAATGGCGATTATCTCGAACACCTCCTGATCGGCGGCAAGCTCGACATTGCCGTCATGGTCACCTCCAATTTGCGCGACCGCACCGCGTTGCAGTCGGAAATCCTCGAAGTCTCGGCCTATCGGCTGTGGCTGCCGCTCGGTCATCCGCTCGTCGGCGCCGACATCATCAGCATTGGCGACATTGCCTCCGAAACGCTGATCATGCTGACCGTCGACGAGATCGAGGAGAATACCGGCAAGCTGCTGACGGCGATCGGCGCCAAGCCGCATGTCGCCTTCCGCACCCGTTCCGTGGAGGCCGTGCGCAGTCTGGTCGCCACCGGTGCCGGCGTGGCGCTGCTGCCCGATCTCGTCTACCGGCCCTGGTCGCTGGAAGGCGACCGCATCGAATCGCGCGATATTTCCGGCTCCTTGCCGGTGGTCCAGGTCGGCATGGTCTGGCGGCGCGGCTCCGGTCTGCCGCAGGCCGCGCGCGATTTCATCGGTCTTGCCCAGTCGCAACGGACGGTCCGCCAGCGTCCCTGAGAGGCCGGCTGCACATCTATCGGAAAAATCGATATCGCCCTTCTGATAAATGAATTTGCGAAACCGGAATTTTCAAAGCACTTTCGGTTCAGGGACCAAAGCCGCCATCAGAGCGGCATCAAGCCCAACGGACGAACTGACAGTTTTCAGTCCGCGCGTGACCCCTAACGAAGACCGAAACCGGCTTTCAGGGTCAGGCGCCTAAATGGGAGATCGACAATGAATTCATTCCTGAAGTCGTGCACTGCTCTGACGGTCGCGCTGACCTTTTCCGGTCAGGCCGTCGCCCAGGTCAAGGAACTTGGCAAGGGCGAAGGCCAGGTCAACATCGTTGCCTGGCCGGGCTACATCGAGCGCGGCGAAACCGACAAGGGCTATGACTGGGTGACTTCCTTCGAGAAGGAGACCGGCTGCAAGGTCAACGTCAAGACCGCCAACACCTCCGACGAGATGGTCTCGCTGATGAATGAGGGCGGCTTCGACCTCGTCACCGCTTCGGGCGATGCCTCGTTGCGCCTCGTTGCCGGCAAGCGCGTGCAGCCGATCAACACCGATCTCATCCCGAGCTGGAAGACGGTCGACGAGCGCCTCAAGGACGCGCCGTGGTTCACCGTCGGCGGCGCCCACTACGGCGTTCCCTACCAGTGGGGTCCCAACGTCCTGATGTACAACACCGACGTGTTCAAGGAGGCTCCCAAGAGCTGGAACATCGTCTTTGAGGAAATGAAGCTGCCGGACGGCAAGTCCAACAAGGGCCGCGTCCAGGCCTATGACGGGCCGATCCACATTGCGGATGCGGCCAACTATCTGATGTTCCACAAACCGGAACTCGGCATCAAGGATCCCTATGAACTGAACGAGGACCAGTACAAGGCGGCGCTCGAATTGCTGCGCGTCCAACGCACACTGGTTGGCCGCTATTGGCACGACGCCGCCATCCAGGTCGACGATTTCCAGAACGAAGGCGTCGTCGCTTCCGGCTCGTGGCCGTATCAGGTCAACACGCTGGTCGCGGCCAAGAAGCCGGTCGCTTCCACCATCCCGGAGGAGGGCGCCACCGGTTGGGCCGACACCACCATGATGGAGGCCGACGCCGCCAACCCCAACTGTGCCTATATGTGGATGGAACATTCGCTGTCGCCGAAGGTGCAGGGCGATGTCTCAGCCTGGTTCGGCTCACTGCCCGTCGTGCCCGCCGCCTGCAAGGGCAATGAGCTTTTGACCGACGAGGGTTGCAAGACCAACGGCTACGAGAACTTCGACAAGATCAAGTTCTGGAAGACGCCGGTGTCGAAATGCGCCACCCAGAACGATCAGTGCGTGCCCTACTACCGCTGGGTGTCGGACTATATCGGCGTCATCGGCGGACGATGAGCATCCTTACCCTCCCCCTTGTGGGGAGGGTCGACGCATAGCGTCGGGGCGGGGTCTGCTCGGCACTTCGTGGCAGTGCCTGGCCCTTCGCAAGGCTCAGGCGTTCGAAGCTCGAAAAGCCAAGCAATTGGCTTTTCCTCCGCTATGCGGACCACCTCTCACCCCCACAAGGGGGAGATAGGATGTCGCGCGACATCAACACATCAAACCGGCAACGGACTGACAGCCCATGACCTCCGCCGTCTCCTTCCAGAAAGCCTCGCGCCATTTCGGCAGCGTGCGCGCGGTCGACGCGGTCGATCTCGACATCGCGCCTGGGGAATTCTTCGCCATGCTCGGGCCGTCCGGTTCCGGCAAGACCACTTGCCTGCGCCTCATCGCCGGCTTCGAGCAGCCGACATCGGGCTCGATCTCGATCTTCGGCGACCGCGCCGAGGGCGTTCCGCCCTATCGCCGCAACGTCAACACCGTGTTTCAGGATTATGCGCTGTTCCCGCATCTGAACGTGCTCGACAACGTTGCCTACGGCCTGATGGTCAAGGGCGTCGGCAAGGCTGAGCGGCACAAGGCGGCGGAAGAGGCGCTGTCACTGGTGCGGCTGCCCGGCTATGGCGCCCGCCGGCCCGGCCAGCTTTCCGGTGGCCAGCGCCAGCGCGTGGCACTGGCCCGCGCGCTGGTCAACCAGCCAAAGGTGCTGCTGCTCGACGAGCCGCTCGGCGCGCTCGACCTCAAATTGCGCGAGAACATGCAGGAGGAGTTGAAGTCGCTGCAGAAGGCGCTCGGCATCACCTTCGTCTTCGTCACTCACGACCAGGGCGAAGCGCTGTCGATGGCCGACCGCGTCGCCGTCTTCAACGATGGCAAGATCATGCAGATCGGCACTCCGGAAGATATCTACCAGCGGCCGAGGACCCGCTTCGTCGCCGATTTCGTCGGCTCCTCCAACGTGCTGCCGCCGGATTTCGTGCAGCGCTATTCCGGCCAGCATCGCTGGGGGAGTCTCCGCCCCGAATCCATTCGCGTCGGCCGCGCGGCCAAGGGGGTCACAAGTGGTGAAGGTGTGTCGGCCCGCCTCGTCTCGACCAATTATCTCGGCGCCACGACAAAGCTGGCGCTCGACGCCGACGGGCTGCGGCTGCACGCCATCGTGCCGGCCGGCATCGCCTTGCCGGCAGAAGGCGAGGCGGTGGTGCTGACCTTCAACCGCGAGCACCTGCATCTGATGGACGAGCCGGCATGAGCCTCGACGCCGCCATGGTGCGTGCAACCGCTCCCGCCATCCTGCCGGGTAGCGGCGGTCTGCGCGGCGCTCTGTCGGACCTTTTCTGGCGCAAGCCGAAGGTCCTGTTGCTGCTCATGCTGCTGCCTCCGGTTTTGTGGCTGGGCATCGTCTATATCGGCTCGCTGTTTGCGCTGCTGGCGCAGAGCTTTTTCTCCATCGACGAGTTTTCCGGCCTCATCGACCGCGAGTTCACGCTCAAGACCTATGGCGATCTGTTCCAGGCTGCCAATCTCGACATCATCCTGCGCACGGTGACGATGGCGGCTCTGGTCACGCTGGCCTCGGCCGTCATCGCCTTCCCCATCGCCTACTACGCGGCGCGCTATGCGCGCGGCCGCTGGAAGGCCTTGTTCTATCTCGGCATCATGCTGCCGCTGTGGTCGAGCTATCTGGTCAAGATCTACGCCTGGAAGCTGATCCTGGCCAAGGAAGGCATCCTCACCTGGCTGCTCGCCAAGCTGCATTTGTTGTGGGTTCTCGACGCTTGGCTGTCGCTGCCGATCGTCGGCGGCAATTCCCTGTCGGTATCGTTCACCGGCACCTTCATCGTCTTCGTCTATGTCTGGCTGCCGTTCATGATCCTCCCCGTTCAGGCGGCGCTCGAGCGCGTGCCCGGCAATCTGGTCGAGGCCTCGTCCGACCTCGGCGCTTCACCGGGACAGACCTTCCGCAACGTGCTGTTTCCGCTGGCGCTGCCGGGCATCGTCGCCGGTTCGATCTTCACCTTCTCGCTGACGCTCGGCGATTACATCATCCCGCAGATCATCGGCACCTCGCGTCTGTTCATCGGCCAGGCGGTCTATTCGCAGCAAGGCACCGCCGGCAACATCCCGCTCGCCGCCGCCTTCACCGTGGTGCCGATCGTCATCATGGGCTTCTATCTCTGGGGCGCCAAGCGCATGGGGGCCTTCGATGCGCTCTGATGGTTCCCAGTCGGCTCCGCTCGGCCTGAAGATTGCCGCCGCCTGCGGGCTGCTGTTCCTGCACCTGCCGATCCTGCTGATCTTCGTCTATGCCTTCACCACCGAAGAGAAGAGTTTCGTCTGGCCGCCGCCAGGGCTGACGACGCAGTGGTTCGCCGTGACCTGGAACCGGCCAGATGTCTGGCAGGCGCTGTCGCTGTCGGTCAGGGTGGCCGCGATTTCGACGGCGATCGCGCTCATCCTCGGCACGCTCTGTTCGGCGGCGGTGTCGCGGACAAGATTCTTCGGCCGCGAAACCATCTCGCTGCTGGTCATCCTGCCGATCGCGCTGCCCGGCATCATTACCGGCATTGCGCTGCGCTCGGCCTTTTCGCTGGCCGACATCCCGTTCTCGTTCTGGACGATCGTGCTTGGCCACGCCACCTTCTGCGTGGTCGTCGTCTACAACAACGCCGTCGCCCGTTTCCGCCGCACTTCCGGTTCGATGATCGAGGCCTCGATGGATCTCGGCGCCGACGGTTTTCAGACCTTCCGCCATGTCGTGCTGCCCAACATCGCCACGGCGCTGCTTGCCGGCGGCATGCTGGCCTTCGCGCTGTCCTTCGACGAGGTCATCGTCACCACCTTCACCGCCGGCCAGCAGCAGACGCTGCCGATCTGGATGCTGGAAGAACTGATCCGTCCGCGCCAGCGCCCGGTCACCAATGTCGTTGCCATGGTCGTCATGCTGGTGACGTTGCTGCCGATCCTTGCCGCTTATTACCTCAGCCGTGACGGCGACCAGATCGCTGGAAGCGGGAAATGAAAAACAGCGAATAGGGAGTAGCGAAGAGGGATCATCGACGGTCAAACCCTACTCGCTTTCAGCTACTCGCTACTCGCTTCTGTAAAGGGAGAAACCTTATGGACACCCAGATGCTGATCGGCTCGAAATTCGAGAAGGGCACCGAGACCGAGGAGCCGATCCTCAATCCAAAGACCGGGGCGACCATCCTCAACCTGCCCGAGGCCAGCCAGGCGCAGATCGAGGCGGCGGTCACTGCTGCCGAACAGGCGTTCGTCTTGTGGTCGCGCACCACGCCGGCGCAGCGCTCCGGCTATTTGCTGAAGATCGCCGACCGCATCGAAGCCGACGCGAAGGAGTTCGCCACGCTCGAGGCGCTCAACTGCGGCAAGCCGATCAACGCCGTGCTCAATGACGAAATCCCGGCGATCGTCGATTGCTACCGCTTCTTCGCCGGCGCCGTCCGTTCGATGCCGGGCGTCGTCGCTGGCGAATACATTCCCGGCCACACCTCGATGGTCCGTCGCGATGCCATTGGCATCGTCGCTTCCATCGCGCCGTGGAACTATCCGCTGATGATGATGGCCTGGAAGCTGGCGCCGGCGATCGCCGGCGGCAACACCGTCGTCTTCAAACCGTCCGAGCAGACACCGCTGACGGCGCTGAAGCTGGCAAAAATCCTTGCGGACATCCTGCCCGAAGGCGTCGTCAATGTCGTGCTCGGCCGCGGCGACAGCGTCGGCAACACGCTGATCAATCATCCCAAGGTCAACATGATCTCGATCACCGGCGATGTCGCCACCGGCAAGAAGGTGCTGCAGGCGGCCGCCAAGTCGGTCAAGCGCACGCATCTCGAGCTCGGCGGCAAGGCGCCGGTCATCGTCTTCGACGACGCCGACCTCGGCGCCGTGGTCAACGGCCTGCGTGCCTTCGGCTATTACAATGCCGGCCAGGACTGCACCGCCGCCTGCCGCATCTACGCCGGCAAGAAGATCTACGACAAGCTCGTCGCCGATCTCTCCTCGGCCGTCTCGACCATCAAGTACGACCGCCCCGATGATACCGAAAACGAAATCGGCCCGCTGATCTCGCGCCGCCAGCGCGACCGCGTCTCGAGCTTCGTCGAGCGCGCCTCGGAACTGAAACACATCGAGATCACCACCGGCGGCAAGCCGGGCGAGGGCTCCGGCTTCTATTACCAGCCGACCGTCGTCGCCGGCGCGCTGCAGGAAGATGAGATCGTGCGCCGCGAAGTGTTCGGCCCGGTCGTCTCGGTTACTCGTTTTTCGGAAGTCGACGAGGCGGTGAACTGGGCCAATGACAGCGACTACGGCCTGGCGTCATCCGTATGGACCAAGGATGTCTCGCGCGCCATGGCGACGGCCGCCCGCCTGCAATATGGCTGCACCTGGATCAACACCCACTTCATGCTGACCAACGAGATGCCGCATGGCGGGTTGAAGCAGTCCGGCTACGGCAAGGACATGTCGCTCTACGCACTGGAGGATTACACCGCCGTGCGGCATGTGATGGTTGCGCATGGCTAGTTGTGCCTTCTCCCCTTCTTGTGGGAGAAGGTGGATCGGCGCGAGACGGATGAGGGGGTGTTCCAGCTTGACGCCAGCTTACCCCTCACACGGGTTGCCAACCGATTTGTGAAGGACAAATCGGGGCAATCTTACCTCTCCCACAAGAGGAGAGGTAAGACCGCAGACCACTACTCCACGATGCGATAGATATTCCACAGGCTGGTGCCAGACACGACATAGGGCTCGATCTCCTTGCCCCATTTCGCGTGCGCGTCGATCTTGCCGATCTTGGCGAAGAACGCCTCCAACTGGGCCAGGCTTTCGACCTGGTGATGGGACTCGACCGTCGCCTCCCGCGCGCCGATCGAACCGGTCATGATCTGGAATTCCAGCTCGTCGAGGCCGACCTGTGACCCGATCTCGCGTTCCCATTTCTTCAACAGGTCGAGCACGGTCTGCTTGTGTCCGAACTTGGCGTCGATCTGCCATCTGGCGCTGAACATCGTCTTCTCCTCCAGGTTTGCGGCTCAGGCCGCGGTTGATCCACGGTTGTTGATCTACTCGTCCCAAGCCTGCACGACGGTCTGTCTTGCGATCCGACCGTTCTTCAGCACCAGCATCGCTGCGCAGAACACCTTGGTGCCGTCCGGATAGGCGCAGGCCTGGGTGAAGGCGAGGCTGTCGCCGTCGGCGATGGTGGTGTCGACCTTGTGGGTCATCGCCCGGCTGCAGATGTCGTCCCAGAATGTGGTGATCGCGGCGCGCCCGCGGATTTCACGCGGCTTGCTCGGCGGGTTGTTGCGGTCGATCACCCGCACCAGCGCGTCTTCGGCATAGAAGCTCGACAGCATCTTGCCGTCACGGGTTTCGATCGCCTTCTTGATCGCGGCGCCGTCCACTGTTTGGGTCTTGGTCAGCATTTCATCCTCCATTGGCCCGTCTTCCGACCGGGCGGTTGATGGTCGATGTGCCGTCCGGCGCTCATCGCCGGGCAGTGGTTCTTACTGCGACTTCGCCTTGACGGCCGCGAATACGTCGTCGGTCTGCTTCTTGAAGGTCGTCAGATCGACCTGGCTGCCGTTGAGCATCGTCGACCAATGGCGCACGATGGCGGACATCGCCACCGCCTCCTTGATCTCCTCGTCGCTGGCGCCGTTGAGCTTGGCCGCCTCGGTGTGGAAATAGATGCAGTACTGGCATGGGATCTGCGCCGCGACGGCGAGGCCCAACAGTTCCTTGGTCTTGCCGTCAAGCGCCGTCTTCGGGTTGAGCTGCACGCCCTTAATCTCGGCCCAGGCGCCGGCGACGGCCACATCCGGCAGGGTCTTGAACATGTCCGGCACCGAGCCGAGCGTTGCCTCGATGTCCTTGTAGGCGGCCGCCGCGGACGCGTCCTCGGCCTTTGCGGGAGAGATGGCGAACAACGCGCCAACGCTTGCAGCGATCACAAGCAATTTGAGTGTCCGGTTCGACTTCAGCATTTCCTCCTCCGTTCGCAGCGCCTTTCCCAGCGACATCCGCCTAGCCTGCGTGGAGAGAATTGATAGCGCTTACCCGCCCATGGCCGCTTCGCCCGAAAGCGCCATGGCTCTCATGGCCCGTGCGGGCCAGGGTGCCTGGCCGAAAACGCCGCCGCCGCCGCCCGCGACGGCAGATCCAGCTTGAGCAGTATGTTGGCGACATGGCGCTTGACCGTGTGTTCGCTCAGCCGCAATTCGGCGGCGATCGCGGCATTGCTCTTGCCGTCGGCGACGAGGTTCACCACCTCGCTTTCGCGCGCCGTCAATGCGGCCGGCTCGGCGGTCTTGGGTTTGGGCCGGCAGGCGGGTTCCAGATGCTGTTCGGACGTCGCATGGACCAGCGCCAGCGGCTGCTCCAGCTCGTCGACACTGATGCGCCCGGCGTCGGTGAAATGCAGGCCCGACCCAGCCGCCAGATCGGCGATCAGACGCGACGCGATAATGTCGCCGCGGCCGGCATGGGCGGCCAGTTGAATTGCCACCCGCGCCGTCGTCCCAACGGGTGGACCGCGCACTTCGATCTCGCCGACATGCGCCCCTTGTGCGCTTGCCACGCCGATTTCCTGCGCCGCCTCGCGCAGCGCTGCCGCGCAGCGTATGGCGCGTGCCGGGCCGTCGAAGCGCGAAATCATCAACTCGCCATGCAGGCCCACAGAGCGCCCGCCATGGCGCCCGACCAGCAGCCGCCAGGTTTCCTGGAAGCGTTGGCTGCGTTCGCTCCACATCCGGTCGCCGAGCCGTGCCGTGTCGTAGATGCGTGTCACCAGCAGTGCGGCCAGCACGCGGTCTACTTCGCCCACGGCGCGTTCGCCGGTCAGGAATTCCTCGATCAGGTCGGCCACCCCATCGACATCGCCGGTCCAGATCGGATGGTCGCGTCCGGGAATCTCGACCAGCCGGGCGCCGGGGATCTTCTGTGCAAGGAAGCGGCTGGCATCGGGGTCGACCCGCGCATCGTTGCGGCGATGGATTACAAGCGTCGGCGCGCTGATCACGCTCAGGATATGGCGGATGTCGACGTCAGCGTTCATGCGCGCCAGCGCCGCCGCCGCCGTCGGGCTCGCCGACAATCGTTCGAAACGTGCCCACCACTGGGCGAAATGCGCGTCGTCGACCCGGCTCGGCGCGAAATGGGGCAGCGTGGCGCCAGTGCCCCAGGCTGTCTCCGCCATCTCGATGAAAGCGTCGAGGCGTTCGGGCGACATCACCCATTTCTGGAAATGCGCATAGCCGCCATAGAGCGCCAGCGCCCGTGTCCGCTCCGGATAGGTGGCGGCGAACAGCATCGCCATCGGCGCGCCTTCGGAGGAGCCGAGCAGCGCCGCACGGCCGCTGCCGGCGGCGTCCATTACCGCGCGCACATCGTCCATCCGCGTCTCGAGACTGGGCAGGTTATGCGCGTCGACACGGTCGGACAGGCCGGTGCCGCGCTTGTCGAACAGGATCAGCCGAGAGAACGCCGAAAGCCGCTTCAAGAGCCTGGTGTAGCCCTCGTCTTCCCAGTGCAGGTCGAGGTTGGAAATGAAGCCCGGCACGAAGACGAGATCGAACGATCCCTGCCCGACCACCTGATAGGCGATCCGCACATCGCCGCTACAGGCGTATCGCGTCTCGATCGGCCTCACGAGATTTCCACCCCGGCCTGACGATTTCTGGTCGTCAAACCATAGCAGAACAGCGCAGATTGCGGCAGCTTAAACTTTAGCGATTGTGAATGTAAGCTGGCGCGGCTTGGCGGCTATTCCTGCGAGGCGGCGACGTCGGCAGGGGAGGGCTTGAGCCCGAGTTTGAGGTCGGCCGCAGCCGGCGTGATCGGTCGCTTGATCCTGGCGGAGGCGGCCACCACCAACTCGTTGAAGTTCCCGGTGCCGTCGTCCAGCATTTCGAAGAACTGCCGCCGCATCCTCGGCTCCCAGAACTTGTTGATGTGCTCGGCGACGCCGGCAATGCCTTCCTCGCGCGGCTTGGAATGGAAGAAGTCGGCGATCTGGTTTGCCATGCGCACCAGCTTCTCGGCGGTGCTCATAATGTGTTCTTCGTCATGCGACATGCTTGGCAACTCCGCAAACCACCCGGTCGGGGTGGGTGAAAATATCAAAATCGTCGCCGCGAACCAGCGCCACCAGCGTCATGCCGGACTCTTGCGCCGTGCGGATGGCAAGGGCGGTCGGCGCCGAGACGGCGATGATGAAGGCCGAACCGATAGAAGCCGTCTTCTGCACCATTTCGACCGAAACCCTGGATGTCACCACGACAGCACCGGATGCGCCCCCGATGCCGGCTTTGGCCAGCGCACCCGCCAGCTTGTCGAGCGCATTGTGACGGCCGACATCTTCGCGCGCCATGACGATGCCCTTGCCGGGCACATAGAAGCCGGCGGCGTGCACGGCTCCGGTCTCGGTGTGCAGCGGCTGCACTTTCGACAAAAGCTTGACCGAACGGACGATATCGTTGGCATCAAGCGTAAGCTTTGACACACCAACCGCATCGACCGAACGCATCGCTTCCTCGATCGATTCGATGCCGCAGAGCCCGCAGCCGACCGGACCCGCGAGCCTTCGCCGCCGCGCTTCGAAGCGCGTGTTGGCTCGGTCCTTCAGCCGGATCTGGATGTCGATGCCGGCGCCATGGTCCTCGACCTCGATGGCTTCGATCTCCTCCGGCGCAGCTACAATGCCCTCGGTCAGCGAGAAGCCAAGCGCGAAATCCTCGAAATCGGCCGGGCTTGCCATCATCACCGCATGCGTGGTGCCGGCAAAGGAGAACGCCACCGGCGTCTCTTCCGGCACCATGCGGTTCGCCGTAGCAGTGCCGCTGGCGCGGTGCGCCAGCCGCGATACCTGCGTCGTGGCTTTGCGCCGCGCGCTCAAGACTACTCCGCCGCCTGCAAAGACGCGATGCGCCGGCTCTGCTTGGCTTGCTCGTCATAGTCGCGCTGCCATTCCGACGGCCCATTGGAGGCGCCGACCTGCACCGCCGTCACCTTGTATTCCGGGCAGTTGGTCGCCCAGTCGGAGAAGTCGGTGGTGATCACGTTGGCCTGCGTGTCCGGATGGTGGAACGTCGTGTAGACCACGCCGGGCGACACCCGGTCGGTGATCAGCGCGCGCAGCGTCGTCTCGCCCGAGCGGCTGGTCAGCCGGACCCAGTCGCCGTCGCGCAAGCCGCGGTTCTCGGCATCGTGCGGATGAATCTCCAGCCGGTCCTCCGAGTGCCACATGCTGTTGTCGGTGCGCCTGGTCTGCGCGCCGACATTGTACTGCGACAGGATGCGGCCGGTGGTGAGCAGCAGCGGGAAGCGCGGCCCCGTCCTTTCGTCCGTCGCCACATATTCGGTACGGATGAACTTGCCCTTGCCGCGCACGAACCCGTCGATATGCATGATCGGGGTGCCGAGCGGCGCCTTCTCGTTGCAGGGCCATTGCACGGACCCGACACGGTCGAGCAGCTCGAAGGAGACGCCGGCGAAGCTCGGCGTGGTCATCGCGATCTCGTCCATGATTTCGGAGGGATGTTTGTAGTTCCAGTCCAGCCCGATCGCGCGGGCAAGCTCCTGCGTCGCCTCCCAATCGGCGTAGCGCGCCTTCGGCTCAAGAACCTTGCGCACCATGTTGATGCGGCGCTCTGCGTTGGTGAAGGTGCCGTCCTTCTCCAGGAAGGTCGAGCCCGGCAGGAAGACATGCGCGTAGTTCGCCGTCTCGTTGAGGAAGAGGTCGTGCACGACGACGCATTCCATCGCGGCAAGGCCGGCTGCGACATGCTTGGTGTCGGGATCGGACTGCAGAATGTCTTCGCCCTGGATGTAGATGCCCTTGAAGCTGCCGTCGACGGCGGCGTCCAGCATGTTGGGGATGCGCAGGCCGGGTTCGTCGTCCAGCTTCACGCCCCACAAGGTCTCATAGATATCGCGCACGGCTTCGCCGGAGATGTGGCGATAGCCCGGCAGTTCGTGCGGGAAGGAACCCATATCGCAGGAGCCCTGCACGTTGTTCTGGCCGCGCAGCGGGTTCACGCCGACGCCGGGCCGGCCGATGTTGCCGGTGGCCATGGCGAGATTGGCGATTGCCATCACAGTGGTCGAACCCTGGCTGTGTTCCGTCACGCCCAGGCCGTAATAGATGGCACCGTTGCCGCCGGTGGCGTAGAGACGCGCAGCACCGCGGATCAGCTCGGGATCGACGCCGGACAATTTGCCGACGGTTTCGGGGCTGTTTTCCGGCAAGGCGACGAACGATGCCCAATCCTGGAACTCCGTCCAGTCGCAACGTTCGCGGATGAAGGCTTCGTCGAACAAGCCCTCGGTGACGATCACATGCGCCAGCGCCGTCAGCACGGCCACATTGGTGCCGGGCTTCAGCGGCAGGTGGTAATCCGCTTCGATATGGGCCGACTTGACCATCTCGGTGCGGCGCGGATCGAGCACGATCAGCTTGGCGCCCTGGCGCAGCCGCTTCTTGAGCCGCGAGGCGAACACCGGGTGAGCGGAAGCCGGATTGGCGCCGATGATGACGGCGACGTCGGTGAAGTCGACGGAATCGAAATCCTGCGTGCCGGCAGACGTGCCATATGTCTGGCCGAGCCCGTAGCCCGTCGGCGAATGGCAGACGCGTGCGCAGGTGTCGACATTGTTGTTGCGGAAACCCTGCCGCACCATCTTCTGGACGAGGTAGGTTTCCTCATTGGTGCAGCGCGACGAGGTGATGCCGCCGATCGCGGTGCGTCCGTACTGGTACTGGATGCGGCGGAATTCCTTGGCGGTATGGGCGATCGCCTCTTCCCAGCTTACTTCGCGCCACGGATCGGTGACCTTTTCGCGGATCATCGGCGACAGGATGCGGTCCTTGTGGCTGGCGTAGCCATAGGCGAAACGGCCCTTCACGCAGGAATGGCCGTGGTTCGCCTTGCCCTCCTTGTAGGGCATCATGCGAACGACTTCGTCACCCTTCACCTCGGCCTTGAACGAGCAGCCGACGCCGCAATAGGCGCAGGTGGTGACGGCCGAGCGCTCCGGCAGGCCCTTGGCAAGCACCGTCTTCTCACGCAGCGCATCGGTCGGGCAGGCCTGGACGCAGGCGCCGCAGGACACGCATTCCGAATCGATGAACGCCTCGTGCATTCCCGCCGAAACCCGGGATTCGAAGCCGCGTCCCTCGATGGTCAGCGCAAACGTGCCCTGCACTTCTTCGCACGCCCGCACGCAGCGCGAGCAGACGATGCATTGCGAGGCATCATAGGTGAAATAGGGGTTGGATTCGTCGCGGGCGATGTAATCGACTGCCAGCGAGCCATGGCCGGGCGCCACGCCACCTTCCGGCTTGACGTGGTTGCGGCCCTCGATGCCGTAGCGGTTCTCGGTCAGGCCGATCGACTTCGCCACCGCGTCGAACTCGCTGGCGCCGGTTCCGGCCTGTTCGTTCCAGCCGGTCGGATGGTCGGAGACGTAGAGCTCCATGACGCCACGGCGAATGGCATCGAGCCGCTCGGTCTGCGTGCGCACGATCATGCCTTCGCCGACAGGCGTCGTGCAGGATGCCGGCGTGCCGCCGCGTCCTTCGATCTCCACAAGGCAGACACGGCACGAACCGAAGGAGTCCAGCATGTCGGTGGCGCAGAGCTTCGGGATTTCGACCCCGCCCTCCATCGCGGCACGCATGATCGAGGTGCCTTCCGGCACGGTGATGCTGCGCCCGTCGACGTTCAGCGTGACCTGCTTCTGCGCCTTCGATTGCGGGGTTCCGTAGTCGATCTCTTCGACGAGGGATGGGAAGTCGGCCTTGATGTTCATCTGCCAGCTCCTATTCGGCAGCCACGCGCACGGGCGCGGGCTTGAAGTCGTCAGGGAAATGGGTGATCGAGCTCATCACAGGGTAGGGCGTGAAGCCGCCCAGCGCGCAGAGCGAGCCGAATTTCATCGTGTTGCAGAGGTCGGTGACCAGAGCGAGGTTCTTCTCCGGCTCGATGCCCGCGGCGAGTTTGTCGATGGTCTCGACACCGCGCGTCGAGCCGATGCGGCAGGGCGTGCACTTGCCGCAGCTTTCGATGGCGCAGAATTCCATGGCGAAGCGCGCCTGTTTCAGCATGTCGGCGGTGTCGTCGAACACCACGATACCGGCATGGCCGATCAGCCCGTCCTTGGCCGCGAAGGCTTCATAGTCGAATGGCGTGTCGAACAGCGCGCGCGGGAAATAGGCGCCGAGCGGTCCGCCGACCTGCACTGCCTTGACCGGCCGGCCGGTGGCCGTGCCGCCGCCGATCTCGTCGACGATCTCGCCAAGCGTCATGCCGAAAGCGGCTTCGAACAGCCCTGCAAATTTGACATTGCCGGCGATCTGGACCGGGATCGTGCCGCGCGAGCGGCCCATGCCGAAATCCTTGTAGAAGGCCGCACCCTTGTCCATGATGACGGGCACAGAGGCTAGGCTGATGACGTTGTTGATCACCGTCGGCTTGCCGAACAGCCCCTTATGCGCAGGCAGAGGCGGCTTTGCCCGCACCATGCCGCGCTTGCCCTCGAGCGAATCGAGCAGCGCCGTCTCTTCGCCGCAGACATAGGCGCCGGCGCCGACCCGGATCTCCATGTCGAACGCGTGAGGGGAACCCAGCACGCTGGCGCCAAGAACGCCGGCCTTGCGGGCGATCTCGACGGCCTTGTTCATCGCCGCCACCGCATGCGGATATTCCGAGCGGACATAGACGAAGCCCTTGGTCGCGCCCGTGGCTATACCGGCGATCGTCATGCCTTCGATCAGCACGAAGGGATCGCCCTCCATGATCATGCGGTCGGCGAAGGTGCCGGAGTCGCCTTCATCGGCGTTGCAGACGATGTATTTGCGGTCGCCTGCTGTATCGAGCACCGTCTTCCATTTGATGCCGGTCGGGAAGCCGGCGCCGCCGCGCCCGCGCAGGCCGGATTCGGTCACCTCTGCGACGATGGCGGCAGGCGTCAGCGCCAGCGCGTTCATCAGTCCATTCAACCCGCCATGTTTTTTGTAGGATTCGAGCGACAGCGGATCCGTGACGCCGCAGCGCGCGAAGGTCAGCCGTGTCTGCTTGGCCAGGAACGGGATCTTGTCCGGCGCGCCCAGCCAGCGTTTATGATGGCCGCCGGTAAGGAAGCCGCTGTCGAACAGGCTTTTGACGTCGGACGGTTTGACCGGCCCGTAGGCGATGCGGCCGTTGGCTGTAGCGACTTCGACCATCGGTTCGAGGAAATAGGCGCCGCGCGAACCATTGCGCACGATCTTGGCTTCGATGCCGCGCTCGGCGAGTTCGCCGGCGATCGCCTTGGCGACCTTTTCGGCGCCAAGCGCCAGCGCACCGGAATCGCCGGGAATGTAGATACGCGGGATCATGAGAGCACCTCTGCAACGATCTCGTCGAGCTTCTCGTCATCGAGCCGTCCGATCACCTCGCCATCGAGCATGGCGGCGGGCGAACAGGCGCACAGGCCGAGACAGTAGACCGGCTCCAGCGTCACCGAACCGTCGCGGGTCGTTTCATGAAAGCCGATGCCCAGCAGTTGCTTCAGCTTGGCGGCGATGGCATCCGACCCCATGGACTGGCAGGATTCCGCCTGGCAGAGCTTCAACACATGCCGGCCTGCCGGATGGCTTCGGTAATCGTGATAGAAGCTGACGACGCCGTGCACCTCGGCCCTGGAAATGTTCAGCGCCTCGGCGATGACCGGCAGCGCATCCTTGGGCACATGGCCGAACTCTTCCTGGATGCCGTGGAGGATCGGCAGCAAAGGGCCTTCGAGCCCCTTCATCTCCTGGATGATCGCGGCCGTGCGCGACGTAATCTCGGTACTTGCAGGCTGCATTGTCATGCAGCGCCCTCCCTATCGTAGCGACCCACGCATATCGGCCAAAAGCATCAAGCTGTTTTGGAACAACGACATGCGCGTGCCGCTTTATCGCTAAGTGCTTAAGAAACCAGAGAAAACCTCTGAAATCAATAAAGCGGTTTCGTTGTACGATAGAAATCTTCTATCGTTCCGTTTGACTAACCCTGTCTAGCGGAACGGTTGGCATGGAAATCGTCCGCCAGCGCCATTGCCTCGTCCAGCAGCGCCGAGACCAAAGGTGTGTGCGGTTCGCGCGGTGTCGCCACCAGGCCGACCGTGTGGCTGGCGTCTGGTTCGATGATTGGAATGGCCCGGATCGGTTCGGAAAAGCCGAATGTTTCCGCAAGGTTGAGCGGCATGATCGACGACCATTTGCCGGTGCGGATGTGCGAAAACAGCACGATCATCGAATTGGATTCCAGCGTCGGTCGCACCTGCACGCCGGCTTCGGCCAGATGCTGGTCGATGATGCGGCGGTTCTGCATGTCCGGCGTCAACAGGCACAGCGGCAGGCTTGAGAGCTCCGCCCATGTCACTTTGTCGCGGTCGGAATAGGGATTTCCCATCGCGGTGATCAGTTGGTAGCGCTCGTCATAGAGCGGCACGCTGGTCACCCGCCCCAGCGGCTCGTTGTCGAGATAGGTGATGCCGGCATCGATGTCGAAATTGCCGAGCAGCGACAGCACCTCGATCGAAGTCCGCGACAGCACCGAAAAGGTGACGCCGGGATGCTTTTCGCGAAATGGCGTCGTCAGCCGCGGCAGCATGGCGAGCGCCGTCGGGATGGCGGCGATGCGGATACGGCCCGAAAGTCCGTGGCGCGCCGCGCGCATTTCCTCGCGCATGGTCCTGGTGTCGCCGACGATGCGGCGTGCCCACACCAGCACCTGTTTTCCCTCCGGCGTCAGCCCCTGGAAGCGTGAGCCGCGCAGAACCAGCATGACGCCAAGCTGGCCTTCCAACTGCTTGATGCCGGCCGACAGCGTCGGCTGCGTGACGCCGCACACCTCCGCCGCCCGGCCGAAATGCTCCTCCCTGGCGAGCGCGATGAAGAATTCCAGCTTGTCGATCATGTGATCTTTCCGGTCGTTCGCTGCAAGGTCGGGGAAATTGTGCTCTACCGCAAGCGCCACGCACAATTGCCCTGCATCCACACCTTTAAGCCGGCTACCTGTTTCCCGCGGCTGAATGCGGCGCTATGTGGATGAAACTGGGAGATCGACCATGCTGGGCTGGTTCCGCAAGCTTTTGCCGCGCGAAGATCGCTTCTTCGACCTGTTCGAACGACATTCCCGCACCGTGGTCGGCGGCGCCGAGGCGCTGGAGCAGCTTCTCCAGGGCAGGGATATCGATCTCTGGTGCCAGAAAATCATCGATCTCGAAGATGAGGCCGACCACATCACCGCGGAAGTCCTGCTGGCTGTACGGCGCTCCTTCATCACGCCTTTCGATCGCGGCGACATCAAGGACCTGATCCAGTCGATGGATGACGCCATCGATATGATGCACAAGACGGTCAAGACGGTGAAGCTGTTCGAGCGCAAGGAGTTCGATCCGCTGATGCAGGAAATGGGTGGCGTCATCGTCGCCGCCGCCAAGCTGGTGGCCGAGGCGATCCCGCTGCTCAACAAGGTCGCAACGCATACTGTGCGCCTCAACGCCATCGCCGAAGAGGTGATGCGCGTCGAAAGCCGGGCCGACGACCTGCACGAGCAAGGGCTGAAGGATCTCTTCAGGAAGCACGGCAGCAGCGATCCGATGGCCTATATGATCGGAAGCGAGATTTATGGCCAACTGGAAAAGGTGGTCGACCGCTTCGAGGACGTCGCCAACGAGATCAGCGGCATCGTCATTGAGAATGTCTAGGTGATGGAAGCAACCATTGCCTTTCCCGTGCTGGCCGGCCTCGTCGCCGTCGCACTGTTCTTCGACTTTCTCAACGGCCTGCACGACGCCGCCAATTCCATCGCCACCATCGTTTCCACCCGCGTGCTGCGGCCGCAATATGCGGTGCTGTGGGCGGCATTCTTCAATTTCATCGCCTTCATGTTCTTCGGCCTCCACGTTGCCGAGACCGTAGGCAAAGGCATCGTCGACGTCAGCATCGTCACCCCGGCGGTGATCTTTGCAGCCCTGGTCGGCGCCATCGTCTGGAACATCGTCACCTGGATCGCCGGCATCCCTTCGAGCAGCTCGCATGCGCTGATCGGCGGCCTGGTCGGCGCCGGTGTTGCGAAGGCAGGCGTGGGCGCCATCGTTTGGACCGGGCTTGGCAAGACGGTCGCGGCAATCGTCTTGTCGCCAGCGACGGGCTTTATCCTGGCGCTCGTCCTGGTTCTCGTCGTCTCGTGGCTCTTCGTGCGCCAGACGCCGTTTGCGGTCGACAGCACCTTCCGCGTCATGCAGTTCTTTTCCGCCTCGCTCTATTCCCTCGGGCACGGCGGCAATGACGCCCAGAAGACCATGGGCATCATCGCCGTGCTGCTCTATTCGCAAGGCATGCTCGGCGCGACTTTCTACGTGCCGCTGTGGGTGGTCCTCACTTGCCAGTCGGCACTGGCGCTCGGCACCCTGTTCGGCGGCTGGCGCATCGTCCACACCATGGGCTCGAAGATCACCCGGCTGAACCCGATGCAGGGTTTTTGCGCCGAAACCGGTGGGGCGATCACGCTGTTTGCGGCGACCTGGCTCGGCGTTCCCGTATCGACCACCCACACCATCACCGGCGCCATCATCGGCGTCGGCGCCGCCCGCCGCGTCTCGGCCGTGCGCTGGGGCATTGCCGGCAACATCGTCATCGCCTGGATCGTTACCTTGCCGGCCACCGCTTTGATTTCGGCGCTCACCTACCTCGCGGTTGGCCTGGCGAGGTGAGGTGAAGAAATCTACCTGTCCACAAGGTTCAGGATGTTGCCGTCTGGATCCTTGAACCAGGCAACTTTCATTCCGTAACCGACGTGGAGATCGCCCTCCAGCGTCAAGCCCGGCATCTGATAGTGCTGGAAGGCGACGCCCTTCGACTTCAGCTCCTTGACGATGTTGCCGATCTCGTCGCCAACCATCCAGGTCACCGCTGTCGCCTTGTTGGTTCCGGCAAATTGGGAATGATAGACGTTGAGGGTGGTATCGCCGCTTTTGTACACGATCAGTTCGCCCCCCTCATCCTGCACCTGTTTCAGGCCAAGCGTTCCTTCGTAGAAAGCCTTGGCCTTTGCCAGATCGCTTACCGCCAGATTTGCCGTTGCGTTGCTGTTTGCGAGCATAATCGCCTCCTTCTCGGCTTGTCGGTCCCGTGCTGGTCGTTGAAATAGGTCGCTGCGATCGTTTGGCGACTGTCGGCTGGATTGATTGCTGGCCGCATCGGCGCTCGCTTATCTGGAGGACGTTTGGCGCGGATGAAATCCGGCAGGACCCGCCGGTTTTTCAGGCACGCCAAGACAGCCATTGCTCCACGGCTTGGTTCTGTCCGGAAACTGCATTATCTCAGGTGCAAGCTGCATCTCAGGCGCAAGCTGCGTAAGGAAAAACTGCCATGTCCGTCACCAAGGAAATCGTCACCGAGCGTCTGAAGACGGTCAACGGGCCGGATTTCACCGGCAACATCGTCGACCTCGGCATGGTTTCGGAAATTTTCATCGCCGACGGGAAGGTCTTCTTCTCGATTACCGTTCCCGCCGCCCGCGCCCAGGAAATGGAGCCGCTGCGCGCCGCTGCCGAGCGTGTCGTCAAGGCGATCCCCGGTGTCGCCGGCGCCGTCGTCGCGCTGACGGCGGAGAAGAAGGGCGGCGGCATGGAGGCGCCGGTTCCATCGCGCCCCGCACCCAGGCCCGTTCCGCCGGCTGCGCCCGCTGCCGCCGCGCCGCGTGCGGCTCCGCACGCGCCGGCCTCGCACAGCTCGGGCAAGCGTGGCGTACCCGGTATCGAGGCGATCATTGCCGTTGCTTCCGGCAAGGGCGGCGTCGGCAAGTCGACCACCGCCGTCAACATCGCGCTCGGCCTCGCCGCCAACGGCCTGCGCGTCGGCGTGCTCGATGCCGACATCTACGGCCCGTCCATGCCAAGGCTGCTCAACATCCACGGCCGGCCGCAGACCGTCGACGGCAAGATCCTGAAACCGATGGAGAATTACGGCCTGAAGGTGATGTCGATGGGTTTCCTCGTCGACGAGGAAACGCCGATGATCTGGCGTGGTCCGATGGTGATGTCGGCACTGACGCAGATGCTGCGTGAAGTCGAATGGGGCCGTCTCGACGTGCTCGTCGTCGACATGCCGCCCGGCACCGGCGACGCGCAGCTGACCATGGCCCAACAGGTGCCGCTGGCTGGCGCCGTCATCGTCTCGACGCCGCAGGACCTGGCCCTGATCGACGCGCGAAAAGGCCTCAACATGTTCAAGAAGGTCGACGTGCCGCTGCTCGGCATCGTCGAGAACATGAGCTATTTCATCGCCCCGGACACCGGCAAGCGCTACGACATCTTCGGTCATGGCGGGGCGCGGCGCGAGGCCGAGCGCCTTGGCGTCACCTTCCTCGGCGAGGTGCCGCTCGAGATGGGCATTCGCGAAAGCTCGGATGCCGGCACGCCGGTTGTCGTCTCCAAGCCCGACGGCGCCGAGGCGAAAATCTACCGCGACATCGCCTCGAAGGTCTGGGACCGGGTTAACGAAGAGCGTGGTGCTGCGGCAGCGGCGGTGCCGAGTATTGTTTTCGAGTAGCTTGTTCGGTAGCCGCCGCCGCTCTGCAGCCTAGGCCGCGCCGACCTTCTCGCCGAAGCTGGAAAAAAACTGTCCGGCCAGTTTCTTCGAGGTCGATTCGATCAACCGGCTGCCGAGCTGGGCGATCTTGCCGCCGACATCGGCCTTGGCCGCGTAGTTCAATATCGTGGCGTCGGGTCCATCTGCCGTCAGCGTCACGTCGGCGCCACCCTTGGCGAAGCCTGCAATGCCGCCCTTGCCTTCGCCCTGGATGGTGTAGGAGTGCGGCGGCTTCAGGTTCTTCAGCGTCACTTCGCCGTTGAACGTCGCCTTGATCGGTCCGATCTTCACCACCACGGTTGCCGCCATCTCGGTCGGCGACTTCATCTCCAGGCTCTGGCAACCGGGAATGGTCGCCTTCAAGACCTCGGGATCGTTCAGCGCTTCCCACACTTTTTGCAGCGGTGCGGCAATGCGCTCCTCGCCTTCGATCACCAAAGCCATGAAAACCTCCCGGACAAGACTGTCCGAACCCGTAACGCACGGCTTGGTGCGTGTCTATCGCACCAAAGTCCGGTTGCGACCGCACGCCCTCTTGCCTGCTCCCGCGCGTTGCCATATCGATTTGTCTTACAAATACGGAGACCATGATGGCAGGCGCCCCCACCCATAAGAAAAAATTTCGCTCGCAGGAGTGGTTCGACAATCCCGACAATCCGGGCATGACGGCTCTCTATCTCGAGCGCTATCTCAATTACGGCCTGACGCGCGCCGAACTGATGTCCGGCAAGCCGCTGATCGGCATCGCCCAGACCGGCTCGGATCTGTCGCCCTGCAACCGTCATCATATCGAACTGGCCAAGCGTGTGCGCGAAGGCATCGTCTCGATGGGCGGTATTCCGTTCGAGTTCCCCTGCCATCCGATCCAGGAGACCGGCAAGCGCCCGACCGCAGCGCTCGACCGCAACCTTGCCTATCTCAGCCTGGTCGAGGTGCTTTACGGCTACCCGCTCGATGGCGTCGTGCTGACCATCGGTTGCGACAAGACGACGCCGGCGCTGCTGATGGCAGCGGCCACCGTCAACATTCCGGCGATCGCGCTGTCGGTCGGGCCGATGCTCAATGGCTGGCACAAGGGCAAGCGCACCGGCTCCGGTACCATCGTCTGGGAATCACGCCAGCGCCTGTCGGCCGGCGAGATCGATTATGACGAGTTCATGGACATCGTCGCCTCGTCGGCGCCGTCCACCGGCTATTGCAACACCATGGGCACCGCCACCACGATGAACTCGCTGGCCGAGGCGCTTGGCATGCAGTTGCCGGGCTCGGCCGCCATTCCCGCGCCCTACCGCGAGCGTGGCCAGATTTCCTATGAGACCGGAAAACGCATCGTCGAGATGGTGCATGAGGATCTGAAGCCGTCCGACATCATGACGAGAGAGGCTTTCGAGAACGCCATCGTCGTCAATTCGGCCATTGGCGGCTCGACCAACGCGCCGATCCACCTCAATGCCATCGCCCGCCACCTTGGTGTCAAGCTCGACAATGACGACTGGCAGACGGTCGGCCTCAATGTGCCGCTGCTGGTCAATTTGCAGCCGACGGGCGAATATCTTGGCGAGGACTACCATCATGCCGGCGGCGTGCCGGCGGTCATTGCCGAACTGATGAAGGGCGACCTGTTGCCGCATCCCGGCGCACGCACCGTCAACGGCAAGTCGATCGGCGAGAATAGCGAGGGCGTCGCCAACGAAAACCCCGACGTCATCCGCTCTGTCGCCAAGCCGCTGAAGGCCAATGCCGGCTTCATCAACCTCAGGGGCAATCTGTTCGATTCGGCGATCATGAAGACCAGCGGCATCTCGCCCGAGTTTCGCGAGCGCTATCTGTCCAATCCTAGGGATCCCGAGGCTTTCGAAGGCAACGCCATGGTTTTCGACGGGCCGGAGGATTACCACGCCCGCATCGACGACCCGGCGCAAGGCATCGACGAACACACCATCCTGTTCATGCGCGGCGCCGGCCCGGTCGGCTATCCCGGCGGTGCCGAGGTCGTCAACATGCAGCCGCCGGCCTATCTCATCAAGAAGGGCATCCACGCGCTCGCCTGCATCGGGGACGGCCGCCAGTCGGGCACGTCGGGTTCGCCGTCGATCCTCAACGCCTCGCCGGAAGCGGCGATCGGCGGCGGACTGGCGCTGCTCAAGACGGGCGACCGGGTCCGCATCGACTTGCGCAAGGGCACGGCCGACATCCTCGTCACCGACGACGAGATCACCCGGCGCCGCGCCGAACTGCAGAACAATGGCGGCTTCCACTATCCCGAGCACCAGACGCCCTGGCAGGAGATCCAGCGCGGTATGGTCGCGCAGTTTTCGGAGGGAATGGTGCTGAAGCCGGCGGTGAAATACCAGGATGTCGCGCACACCAGCGGTGTCCCCAGGGACAATCATTGATTCTGGATCGACGGATGGCGGCTTGATCAAATCAGGCCGCCGTCGGTTTTCCGGTCAGCGTGTTGCATCGCGGCCGGGTAGGTCGAGAACGGCCACCGTCCTTGACAAGCGCGCCCAAGAAATCCACCATCATGACAAGGGGTGCATCGCGACGACCCCGTGAGGCGTCAGCCCAACGTTCGCGTCCAAGCTTCTCTTTTCAGGAGGTGGACGCCATGCCGTCAACAACCGCTATCACCGTACCGCAATTGTCCCGGCTCATAGGTCTGCCGGGCGCCCCAGTCATTGTCGATGTTCGCATAGATGAAGATTTCGACGCCGATCCGCGGCTGTTGCCGGCGTCGTGCCGTCGCGATTTCAAAACCGTTTCAAGCTGGGCGGCCACGTTCGCCGGCAAGCCGGTGGCCGTCGTTTGCCAGAGGGGGCAAAAGCTCTCGCAAGGCGTGACCGCATGGCTGCGCCATGAGGGGATATCAGCTGAATCTCTCGAAGGCGGGTTTGAGGCCTGGCGCGATGCCGGAGGGCTTTTGGCCCGCACCGCCAAGATGCCGCCACGCAATGAAAAGGGCGCCACCGTCTGGGTGACGCGATCGCGCCCGAAGGTCGACCGCATCGCTTGCCCGTGGCTGATCCGGCGTTTCGTCGACCCCGACGCGGTGTTCCTGTTCGTCGAACCCGCTGAAGTATTGGCTGTTGCCGACCGCTTTCAGGCCGTGCCGTTCGACATCGACAATGTGTTCTGGAGCCATCGCGGCGAGCGCTGCACCTTCGACACGATGATCGAGGAGTTCGGGCTGGAATCCGCGGCGCTCGATCGCCTCGCTGCAATCGTGCGCGCGGCCGACACTGCAAGCCTCGACCTGGTGCCCCAGGCGGCCGGCTTTCTGGCTGCCTCGCTTGGTTTGTCGCGTATGTACCGCGACGATCTGGAACAACTGGAAGCAGGCATGCTGCTCTACGACGCGTTCTTCCGCTGGTGTCGCGACGCCACCGAAGAAACGCACAACTGGCCGGCTGCGGGTAAGCCGTCGTGACCGCTCTTGTCCCGGACAATAAGGCGGGAACCGTCCCGGTGCCGGCTGCACCGACCTTCACCGAGGCCGTGAAGGTCTGGGCGAAAATCGGATTGCTCAGCTTTGGCGGTCCGGCCGGGCAGATCGCGCTGATGCACAAGGAACTGGTCGAGGAGCGGCGCTGGATCGGTGAGCGGCGTTTCCTGCACGCGCTGAACTACTGCATGCTGCTGCCTGGCCCGGAAGCCCAGCAACTCGCCATCTACATCGGTTGGCTGCTGCACAGGACGGCCGGCGGCCTTGTCGCCGGCATCCTGTTCGTCTTGCCGGGCGCGCTCGTCATGCTCGCCTTGAGCAGCCTCTACGTCCTCTATGGCGACGTGCCGCTTGTCGCGGCGCTGTTTTTCGGGGTCAAGGCCGCTGTGCTTGCCATTGTCGTCGAGGCGGTGGTCCGGATCAGCCGGCGTGCCCTCAAGAACCGGGTCATGGTGTCGATCGCGGTCGCGGCGTTCATCGCCATCTATGCGTTGAATGTGCCCTTTCCGCTCATCGTCCTGCTAGCCGGCCTGACGGGATGGCTGGGGGATCGCATTGCTCCCGCCCTGTTTTCCGGCTCGGCCCATGGCAAGGACGATGTTGCCGACTTCAAGGGAGCGGTCGACCTGATGTTCGAGCGTGGCGAACTGGCCCATGTCAAACCGACCAGATGGCATGCACCGCGCACCGTCGCCATCTGGCTGCCGCTCTGGCTCGGGCCTGTTCTTTTGATCTGGTGGTTCACCGGCTCTGCAAGCGTCTGGACCGAGATAGGCCGGTTCTTCAGTCTCATGGCTGTCGTCACCTTCGGTGGCGCCTATGCGGTCCTCGCTTATGTCGCACAGGCAGCCGTCCAGTCCTTCGGCTGGCTGGCGCCGGGTGAAATGGTCGATGGCCTTGGGCTCGCCGAAACGACGCCAGGGCCGCTCATCCTGGTGCTGCAGTTCGTCGGCTTCATCGCCGCGTTCCGCCATTCCGGCTCGCTGGACCCGTTGGTTGCCGGATCGCTGGGGGCTTTGCTCACTCTGTGGGTGACGTTCACGCCTTGCTTCTTCTGGATATTCCTCGGTGCGCCCTACATCGAGGCCTTGCGCGGCAACAAGGCACTGTCGGCCGCACTGGGCGCGATCACCGCCGCCGTTGTCGGGGTAATTATGAATCTGGCCCTATGGTTTGCCTTGCACGTCATCTTCCGTGAGGTGCACGCGACGGGCCTTGGCATGAACGTGCCGGTGCCTTCGTCGATCGACTGGCGCGCGGCCTTGCTTTCCGTGGCCGCCATGGTCGCCATCCTGAAGCTGAAAGTCGGCATGCTGCCGACACTCGCGCTATCCGCCCTTGCAGGGATCTTGCTGGCGGCGGCTGGTTAGACAGCACCGCCTTTGCAATCCGCTTGCCCACCACCTAAGTGGGCTGGAAATGGAAGGAAACATCATGGCCGGACGGCGATCTTCCCTCGGCTTTCTCGGAATGTTCGGCCGTTCGGGCGACTTGAGGCAGCTCGACGATGCATTGCGCGGCGCCGATCTGCATCCAGCCCTTGTGCCGGAGGGCGTGAAGCTTACCCTCGTCAATCTCATGAAGGATCGCTGGCCCGACGAGCCGCCACCGGGCACCTATGCGTCGGTGGCACAATTATGCAGCTATTGCATCGCGGGTCCCGAAACCTTCGAGCAAGCCAATGGCCATGAGCGGACGCTGGGAGCCGAGCGCCGCATCGAGGCGGCGCTTGAAGCCGGTGACAGCCTCGACGCGCAGATCGTGCTGATAACGCTGCATGCCAAGCTCATCAACCCCGAAGTCGTCGACCGATACGGGCTCAGCGCGGAATGACGCGAAAGGCAAGATCTGCCTGATTCTCCTAGAGCAATTCTAGGAAAAGTGTGAGCGGTTTTCCGTCTAGAATTGCGTCAAAACAAAGAGTTAGAGCAGATCGCCGTTTCCGTGAAACGGTGAATGCTCTAAGGCAGCCGAGCCGTTCAGGCCCGGCTGATCTCCTCGAGATACCAGCCGATGTAGCGCAGTTCGTTATATTCCATCGGCGCGATAGGTCCGGGCACGAAATAGTGCGAGCGCACGCCGCGCGCAGTGTGCTCGATGATCTTCTTGTCCTCTTCGGTGGTGATCTTCCACAGCCAGGTCAGCTTCTCCAGATCGTAATCCTGGCCCTCGACCGTGTCGCCGCGCACCAGCCAGATCAGTTCCATCTCGCAGGTGCCAGCCGTTTTCGGGATGAAGCGGTAGATCATGCCGTGATCGGGATAGCATACGAGGAAGGTCGTGCCGCCGAGATGGATGGAAGTGACGCCACCGTCATAGTCGGAGAAGCGTCCCATCAGCGGGGCCACCGGCGATCCATCCTGGCTGCCGCTCGAAACGCCGTCATAGAGCGCATAGCGGAAGGTGTGGATTGCTTCCTGACCGGCCGCCGAGTTCTGCCAGCGGTTGGCGCTGCCGATCTCGATGCCGAGCGCGCAGGTGCGTTGCTCCATCGCCGCATTGAGCTGCTCGATCATTTCTGCCGGCTTTTCCAGCGCATGCGTCTGCGAATATTCCGGATGCGCCGGCCCGCAATGGTAACATTCGACATAGTTCTCGACGGCGAGCTTCCAGTTGGCGTCGAGCGGATAGGACTGACGATACGCAACCTTGGCGTCGCCCCAGCCATACTGGCCGCAGCTCGTTCGCAGCGACTGTTCGATCGGATCGAAATCGAGCGGCGTCTCGGCGAAGGAAATGAAGACCAGACCGGATGCGACGCGGACATGAAGCTTCTTCAGCCCGTGCGCCGTGCGGTCGAAATCCTTCGGCATCAGGCGGGCAGCGCGCAACGATCCGTCATTGGAATAGGTCCAGGCGTGGTAGGGGCACACGAACATCTTCGCGTTGCCCTTCTGCTTGGTGCAGACCTCGGCGCCGCGGTGGCGACAGACGTTGAGCATGGCATGCACGGTGCCATCCATGCCGCGTGTCAGGATGACCGCCTCGTCGCCCAGTTTGAACAGCTCGAAATCGCCGGGGTTCGGGATAACGCTGGCGTGGGCCAGGCAATGCCAGTGGCGGCGAAAGACCCGTTCCATGTCGCGCTCGAAGATCGCCGGGTCATGATAGAAGGCACGCACCAGGCCGTGGCCTGGCCGATGAGATGCCACCAGCCGATCGATCGCGTCGCCGTCGGTGGGGGCTTGCTGGATAGGATGCACACTCATTTGTCGTTCTGCCCGATGGTTGGTCGTGTATGGCTGTATGGCTGCACGAGACTTGTCTCCGGTCAGCCGCCCATATGCGTGCGCGGCAGGTGGATCAGGTTGCCGAAACGGGCACGCAATCTGTCGTCGACCTGTTTTGGCACATGGCGCGGAAATCGTTCGGCAAGAATGCGCTTCTTCTCGGTGATCGCACGCAGCAATATATCAGGCCGGCCTTTTTCGTTCCATTCCTTCGGCGAGGAACGATCGCCGAGGGCAGGATAGAAGTGCTCGGTCTGCATCAGCTTGAGCGTTTGTTCGTTGTCGAGATAGTGGCCCGGACCCTTGAGGCAGACCTCCGCGATGCTGTCGATCGACAGGGCTTCGTCAGTCACGTCGATGCCACGCGCGCAGCCCAGGCAATGACCGAGCATGTCGTTGTCGATGACCAGGCTCTCCAGGCAGAAGCCGAGCAGCGAGGCATGCATGCCGGCCGCCTCATAGACGAGGTTGAGGCCGGAGAGGCCGGCCATCACATTGGTGATGCCCTTTTCGTAGCCGGACTGAATGTCGGGCAATTTCGAATCCGTCATACCGGCGGCGGAGCCACCGGGCAGGTCGTAGAATTGCGCCATCTGGGCACAGGCCGCCGTTGCCACCGACTGCTCGGCCGACCCGCCGGCCATGGCGCCGGTGCGCAGGTCGGACATGAACGGCCATGCGCCGAAGATCGCCGGATGGCCGGGCTTGAGCGCGTTGACATAGACCAGGCCGGCCAGCACTTCGGCCACTGCCTGCACGACGGCGCCGGCCATCGCCGCGGGTGCCGTCGTGCCGGACTGGCCGGTCGACAGCAGCAGGATCGGGATGCCGCCTTCGACGCAGGCCTCGAGCACGCCGCAGGCATCCTCGGCGAACCTCATCGGCGGCACGACGAATGAATTGGAGTTGGAAACGAATGGCCGGGCGCGGAAATTCTCCTCGCCTCCGGCGATGGCGTACAGCATTTCAAGTGCAGGCTTCACGTTCTCACGCACCGTGAAGGATGTTCCGACGTGCTTCGATGTTCCCATCACACAGGCATAAAGCGTGTTGAAATCCATCTCGAGCGGATCGGCGATGTCGCGCGCCACCATCGGCCGCTGGAAGAAATGAATGTTGTCCAGCCCGTCAACGATGCGGGCGGCATCATAAATATCCTGCAGCTTGGACTCGCGGTACTCGCGTTTCTCGATATCCACCAGGTGCACGGCGATGCCTGCCGTGCCGTAGTGCACGCGCTTGCCCTGGACCACCATGTCGTGCCTGGGGTCCTGGCCATGAAGCGTGAAATGTCGTGCCGCCCGCTTGATGGTGTCGAGCACGAGCGCGCGCGGAAAGCGGACCCGGCCATCGTCGCCATGGATCGCCCCCACCTTGGTCAGCACCTTTATGCAGGAAGGAATGGCGTTGGCGAAACCCACTGTCTCCAGAAGCGTCAGCACGCCTTCGTGGATACGCTCGCGGTCATCCCCGCGAAGCGGCCCGTAGCCGCCGCCCTCGATGGCCTTGTGCTGTGGTCTGGCATCCTCCACCAGGGGAGATGATCGCATGGCATGTCCTGTTTCGCGAAGACCGGAGCGTTGTGGACGACGGTTCGCCGGCGTGTCCTGCTGTTCGACAGCCACTGGCATGGAAGCACTCCAACTTCGTCGGCAGGAACTCGTGGCGGTTGGTCCACCATCGGCCTGCTTCTTCCCCTGATGACGCCGACTATGCCGCCGGCACTGGCCCATCCTATGGGCCAGCTGGCTCAGTTCCATGTGCCAGAACTAAAATACCGGAGCCGCTGCGAGCGGCTCCGGTCACGAGAGGTCGATGATGGATCAGGCGGCCGCGGGTCTGCGTCCGGCGGCCGTGGCCAGTTCGCGGATGCCTGGCTCGATGTGCTGAAGTGCGATCGACGAGATGCCCAGCCGCATGAAACGCGAAGGCTTTTCAGTGCGATCGAAGAAGCGGTCGCCTGGCTCGATGATGACGCTGCGCGAGGCCGCTGCCTCGGCAAGCCCGCGCGAATCGGTGCCGCGCGGCCCTTCGAGCCACAGCGACGTACCGCCGGCCGAATCGGTCGAGCGCCATTCCGGCAGGAAGGCGGAAATCGCATGGACCAGCCGCTTGCGCCGCTCGTCGAAGGCTGACGACAGCCGCCGCACCAGCGCCTCGTGGTGGCCGAGCGACAGGAACAGTGCGACGGCGCGCTGATTGTTGGCCGGCGGATGACGCAGCATGAAGCGGCGCAGCGCCCGGAGCTCCGCGATCAGTCCGGCGGACGCCACGATGTAGCCGAGCCGCAGGCCGGGAGCCAGCGTCTTGGACATCGAGCCGACATAGACCACGCGGCCGGAACGATCGAGGCTCTTCAGCGCTTGCTGCGGTGCCTCGTCGAGAAGCTGGCTGTCATAGCCGTCCTCGATGATGATCTGGTTGTGGCGGTTGGCGCGCGCCAGAAGATCCTGCCGCCGTTCCGCCGACAACGGCACCATGGTCGGGCAATGATGGCTGGGCGTGACGAAGACGAAGCCGGAATCATTGGGAATAGAAGCAGTTACGATGCCGGACTGGTCGACCGGCACCGGCTGTATCTCTGCGCCCGCAAGGCGGAAGATCGAGCGCGCGTCGGGGTAACCGGGGTCCTCCATCGCCACCTTGGAGCCTTTGGACATCAGCAGCGTCGCCAGCATGTAGAGCGCGTTCTGGGCGCCCAGCGTGACGATGATCTCGTCGGGATTGGCGAAGATGCCACGCCGGGGCAGGAGCCGCGCCTGGATCTGCTCGATCAGCAGCGGATCGTCACGATCAACCATATCGGACGCCCAGTTGCGGATTTCCAGCACGGCAAGCGCCATGCGGTTGCACTCGCGCCATTCAGCGGTCGGGAACAGCGCCGGGTCGAACTGCCCGTAGACGAAAGGATAGGACGACTTGATCCAGTTCTCGTGCTTGGCCGGCGGCGGCATGTCGCTTGCGGCGATCTTGCGGCGTGCCTTCCAGTCGATCTCATTGGCCTGGTCGGGCGCCTTCTGGTGCGGCTTGGCCGGTGTCGCCAGCACATCGGGATTGACGAAATGGCCACGCCGCTCGCGCGCCACCAGGAAACCCTGGTCGACGAGCTGCTGGAACGCCAGCACCACGGTTCCGCGCGCCACGCCGAGTTTTTCGGCCAGGATGCGGCAGGAAGGGAGCGGCATCGAAGCGGCGATCTGGCGGTCGAGAATGGCGGCTACGATGGCCTGGCGGATCTGCGCCTGCAGGGTTTGGCCGGATTCGGCCGAAATCCGGAACAGGCCGGACCATATCGCCGTGTCGTTTCGCTGTGGCATGGGAGATTTCCTCGATGGCCAGCCTTTTTCGTTTGGCTGGACCAGCCGAACGTAGCCGTGGCACAAGGGGTTGCGCCAATCAATTTTTCTGATCGTTGGGATTTATGCCAGTGATCCTTCACGTCCTTTTGATGCCGCGTTGCGGCATCGTGGGGTGACGCGGCGCTTCATCCCGGCGATGACATCGTGCGTCATGGCGGCGTGTGGGTGTGCGTCATCGCTGCGCATTGATACGGGTGGAGTTCGGCCCGATAGATTGTCGCGACGACACGCGCCGGAAACATCCGGTCCGTAATGATGGCTCGAGGTCTCGGAGTTTGGCAGTGGATCAATCGTCCTTTCAAAAACAGCTCGCCGCCTTGCGCGACCACCGCGCGGCGGTGCCCGCCAGCATGCGCCAGGCCTTCGCCGCCGATCCCAAGCGGTTCGTGGAATTCTCCGCCACCGACGGCGATCTGCTGCTCGACTGGTCGAAGTGCGCGGTCGACGCGACCACCATGGAGCTGCTGGAAAAGCTCGCCCAGGCCGCCGATCTTGAAGGCCGCCGCGCCGCCATGTTCGCGGGCAAGAAGATCAACGTCACCGAGGACCGTGCCGTGCTGCACACGGCGCTGCGAAACCTGACCGGCAAGGGCGTCACCGTCGATGGCCAGGACGTCAAGGCGGACGTCATCGCCGTGCTCGACGCCATGGGCGCCTTTGCCGATGCCGTGCGCTCGGGCAAGGCGGCCGGCGCCACCGGCAAGAAGATCACCGACATCGTCAACATCGGCATCGGCGGTTCCGATCTCGGCCCGGCCATGGCGACGCTGGCGCTGGCGCCCTATCATGACGGGCCGCGCGCGCATTACGTCTCCAACATAGACGGCGCCCATATCCACGACACGCTGAAGGGCCTCTCCGCCGAGACCACGCTTTTCATCATCGCTTCCAAGACCTTCACCACCGTCGAGACGATGACCAATGCGCAGACGGCGCGCGACTGGGTGGAGAAGGCGCTCGGCAAGGAAGCGGTCGGCAAGCATTTCGCCGCCGTCTCGACCGCGCTCGACCTTGTGGCCAAGTTCGGCATCGCGCCCGATCGCGTCTTCGGCTTCTGGGACTGGGTCGGTGGCCGCTATTCGCTCTGGGGCGCCATCGGCCTGCCGGTGATGATCGCTGTCGGCCCGCGGAATTTTCGCGCCTTCCTTGATGGCGCGCATGAGATGGACGAGCATTTCCGCACCGCGCCGGTGCAGGAGAACCTGCCGGCGCTGCTGGGACTGGTCGGCTGGTGGCATCGCGTGATCTGCGGTTACCCGGCGCGCGCCGTCATCCCTTACGACCAGCGCCTGTCCAGGCTGCCGGCCTATTTGCAGCAGCTTGACATGGAATCGAACGGCAAGAGCGTCACCCTCGAAGGCACGGCGGTGACGACGCCGACCGGACCGCTGGTCTGGGGTGAGCCCGGCACCAACGGCCAGCATGCCTTCTTCCAGCTGCTGCACCAGGGCACCGATTTCATTCCGGTCGAGTTCCTTGCCGCGGCCATCGGTCACGAGCCCGATCTCAAGCACCAGCATGATCTGCTGCTCGCCAACTGCCTGGCGCAGTCGGAAGCGCTGATGAAGGGCCGCACGCTGGAGGAGGCGCGCGCCCAGATGCTGGCCAAGGGCATGAAGCCGGCCGAGGTCGACAAGATCGCGCCGCACCGCGTCTTCTCGGGTAACCGTCCCTCGATCACCATCCTCTACAGAAAGCTCGACCCGCGCACCTTCGGCCGGCTGATCGCGCTCTACGAGCACCGCGTCTTCGTCGAGGGCACGCTGTTCAACATCAACTCCTTCGACCAATGGGGCGTCGAACTCGGCAAGGAACTGGCCACCGGCCTGTTGCCTGTCGTGGAGGGCAAGGAAAGTGCCGCCAATCGGGATGCATCGACCGCTGGCCTTGTGGGATTCATCCAGCATTTGCGTGGCTCGGAGTGAAAAGCTTGGCAGACATCAAGGGAATATTGTTCGACAAGGACGGCACGCTTGTCGACTTCAACGCCACCTGGCTCGGCGTTGCCGACTTCATGGCCATGGATGCGTCGGAAGGCGATCGCTGGAAAGCCGACAGGCTGCTGGCCGCTGCCGGCTTCGATTTCGCCAACAAGCGTTTCAAGCCGGACTCCATCTTTGCCTCCGGCACCAATCTCGACGTCGTCGAATTGTGGTTCCCACGCCTGTCCAACGAGGATCAGATGCTTGCGGTTGCCCGCTTCAACGAGATCACCTCCGTACAGGGCTCGGCGATGGCTGTGGCACTGCCGGGCATCGTCGATACGCTGACGGCACTGCACAGGAAATCCTACCGGCTTGGCGTCGCCACCAACGATTCGACCAGCGGCGCGGAAAAGACGCTGGTCACGCTCGGCGTCGCTCAATTGTTCGACGCGGCCTATGGCTACGACGCGGTGGCCAATCCGAAGCCCGCCCCCGACACGATCCAGGCCTTCAGCGATCTCACCGGCCTCAAACCGGCGGAAATCGCTATGGTCGGCGACAACAGGCACGACCTCGAAATGGCACGTGCCGGCGGCTGCGGGCTGGCGGTCGGCGTGCTCTCCGGCACCGGCACCCGCGAATCGCTGGCCGGCATTGCCGACGTTGTCCTGGATTCGGTCGCCGACCTGCCGGATTTTTTGTCGGCACGGGTCAAGGAGACGATCTGACGGAAAGGCTAGGTCAAACTCGATTCACCTCGGGATTTTCTGCCAATGGCCGAGATGGGGGAGCAGTCCATGGAAACTATCGAGCTTCTGGTTTGTCGGACACAATGGGCCACTCATCAGCAGAACAAACGTACCCGCATTTGCCGCACCTGATCTTGGCGCTTGCGCTGTCGATGTCTTCGCCTGGCTGAAGATCGAAGTCCCGATTTTCGCATTTTGGGCAAACTGTGAAACCGATACGTTGAACAACTTTAATCTACGCCACTCGACTTCTCCGATCAACGGCCAGTCGAATCTATCTTCTGCCCTCAATGTTTGTCCACAATGAGTAGAATTTAGGCTTGCCCCGTGGCGTCAGCGCGCTCCCTCCTCAAACGAAAAGACGCCGCTAAGCCTCGTCGCAGCCCCCTTCGCGTCGCCGAAATCCGGCACCCGGTATTCGGCGACCAACCGCAGCCGGGACAGCGGCAGGTCGTTGCGGCGGGGATCTCCGACCAGCACCTCGATGCCGGCCGCCAGGCAGCGGTCGAGGAACGGGATGACTCGCAGAGCGACCTCAGGGCCGTAGAACACGTCGCCGGCAAGCACGAGCTCGACCGCCGGCGGGGGACCCGTGGTAATGTCCTTGTCGACAATGGCGATCTCGACGCCGTTGGCCGCGGCATTGAGGCCGATCGCGGCAACGCCGTTACGGTCGATCTCGGCGGCGATCACTTCGCGCGAACCGGCCTTGGCTGCGGCGATGCCGACAAGGCCGGAGCCAGCACCAAGGTCGAGCACGCGGCGACCGGTTACCGTTTGCGGATGATCCAGTATATGGCGCGCAAACACCGCGCCGCCGGCCCACACGTAAGCCCAGTAAGGCGGCTGCGGCTCAGGTCCATTGTTGTCCGCCTCGATCGTGTCGTCATCGTCGTCAGCGCTTTGGTGCGTATCGGTAAGCCGTCTCAGGCCACTGGCCGGGTGCGGTGTAAAAAGCTGGATCTCAGGCACCGACGGCACCGGGGCGAGGCGCATGTTCGTCCTGATGAACTCTGCCGGGTCAGGACGGCAAGGTGCATCTACGGCATCCGCGCCGCCGGCTGCAATCATTCGCGCAGCGCTCGCCGCAGGATCTTGCCGACCGGCGTCTTCGGCAGTTCGGTGCGGAATTCGATGTATCTGGGCCGCTTGTAGCCCGTCAGGTTCTCGCGGCAAAAGGCGGTCAGTGCCTCGGCGGTCAGCGCCGGATCCTTCCTGACCACGAACAGTTTCGGCACCTCGCCCGAATGCTCGTCCGGCACGCCGATCGCCGCCACTTCGAGCACACCCGGATGCATCGCCACGACTTCCTCGAGCTCGTTGGGATAGACGTTGAAGCCCGAGACCAGGATCATGTCCTTCTTGCGGTCGACGATCTTGGTGTAGCCGCGCTCGTCCATGAAGCCCATGTCGCCGGATTTGAAGTAGCCGTCCTTGGTCATCACCTTGGCGGTCTCATCCGGCCGGTTCCAGTAGCCCGCCATCACTTGCGGCCCCCGGATGCAGACTTCGCCGACCTCGCCGAGCGGCAAATTGTTGCCGTCTTCGTCGCGGATGGCGATCTCCGTCGAGGGCAGCGGCAAGCCGATGGTGCCGGTGAAGTCGCCGGCGGTGAACTTGTTGGCGGTGGCCACCGGCGAGGTTTCCGAGAGGCCGTAGCCTTCGGTGACCGAACATCCGGTCAGCGCCTTCCAGCGTTCGGCGACGCCCTTCTGCACCGCCATGCCGCCGCCCAGCGTCAGCACCAGCGGCTTGAAGTCGAGCTTGCGGAAATCCTCATTGTTGAGCAGCGCGTTGAACAGCGTGTTGAGGCCGGGAAAGATGTGCACCGGATATTTCTGCAATTCCTTGACGAAGCCTGGGATGTCGCGCGGATTGGGAATGAGCACATTGCGGGCGCCCTGCTGCATGCCCATCAGTGCGTTCACCGTCAGCGCGAAGATATGATAGAGCGGCAGCGCGCAGATGAAGTTGGGGTGCGCGGGTTTCGGCTTGATCGTGTAGGCGTCCTCCATCCACTGCGCGTTCTGCGCGACGTTGGCGAGCACGTTGCTGTGCAGCAGCGTGGCGCCCTTCGAGACGCCCGTGGTGCCGCCCGTATATTGCAGGAAGGCGACATCGTCGGCTTCCACCTTGGCCGGCCTGAAGCCCAAACCGGCGCCGGCCTTCATGGCGGCATTGAACTTGACATGGCCGGGCAGCGACCATGCCGGCACCATTTTCTTCACGCGGCGCACGACGAAATTGACGATTGTGCCCTTCAGCCCGCCGAGCATGTCGCCCATCGCGGCGACCACCACATGCTTGACTGCGGTCCTGGCGATCACCGCCTGCAAGGTGTTGGCGAAGTTCTCCAGGATGACGATGGCTTGCGCCCCGGAATCCTTCAGCTGGTGTTCGAGCTCGCGCGGCGTGTAGAGCGGATTGATGTTCACCACCACATAACCCGCTCGCAAGATCGCCATCATCGCCACCGGATATTGCAGCACGTTGGGCATCATCAGCGCGACGCGCGCGCCTTTCTGCAGGCCCTTCGATTGCAGGTAGGCGCCGAAGGCCGCCGACAGCCGCTCGACATCGGTGTAGCTGATGGACTTGTCCATGCAGGTGAAGGCCGGCTGCGCGGAAAACTGCTTGCAGGCGGCGACGAGGAAATCGCCGATCGAGCTGTAGGGCAGGGCGCCGATCTCCGCCTGCACGTTTTTCGGATAGCTCTTGAGCCACGGCTTTTCCGGCAAGCCGGCGGCCAGCGCCGTCAGCGCTTTCGGCAATCGGTTGGCGGTGGCGTCGGCCGGCTTTGCCGCCGCGGCCTTCGAGGCCGGCCTGGCAGCGGGCTTTGCCGCACCCGCTTTACGCCCCGGCGCCGTCTTTCCGGCCGCAGCCTTGGCCGGGGCTTTCGCCGCCGGCTTTGTGCTTGCCCTTACAGGTGCCGCGGCCGCCTTCGGCTTGGCGGCTTTGGCAACGGGTGCTTTCGGCTTGGCAGTACCGGCTGCTTTCGACGGCGCCTTGGCTCCCGCTTTCACCGGCGCCGTCGTCCTTGATGCTTTTGCCAACCGTTCCTCCCTGGACAAGTCTTGTTCATCCGTGCCGCACTCGCCCCTGAATTGGCAAGGGCGCCCTCCGCTGCGGCCGCTACACCCTATGTATTGCCTCCCTTGGTGAGCGTGCAAGTCTTGCCCTTGCGGCAACGCGGCGAAAGATTTGCCGTCGAAAGTCTTTGCCGCCGCCAGCGCTCCAGGCGGTGTCCTGACGCATCCCACGGCCGCTCGGAAGCGCCGGGAACATTTATATCGTCAGCCAGGCGATCAATAAAAAAATTCGGCTGTTAATAATCTCGTGAACGGAAGAAACGGCTAATTTTTTTCTGCAATTTGGCAAAGTTGCGGATTTTTTTCCTGCTTCCCGCGGGGTAAGCAAACGGGGTGTTCCAAAGCCGGAAAAACGGTGCTTATATGCGCGCTTCGCGAGCCTGATAGAGGGGCTTGGAAGAACATCAGGGAGTGCTCAATGAATAAGAAGCTGACTTTTGCAGCCGCGTTGCTGGCTGCAAGCGTCCTGGGCGGCATGGCCAATGCGAAAACTCTGGTCTACTGCGCGGAAGCTTCGCCGGAAGGTTTCGATCCGGCGCCGTATACCGCAGGCCAGACGTTCGACGCGTCCTCGCGCACCGTCTTCAACCGCCTCGTCGAATTCGATCACGGCAAGACGACGACCTCGCCGGGCCTGGCCGAAAGCTGGACGATCTCCGACGATGGCAAGGAATATGTCTTCAAGCTGCGCAAGGGCGTCAAGTTCGCCGCCACCGACTATTTCACCCCGACGCGCGACTTCAACGCCGACGACGTGGTGTTCTCGTTCGAACGTCAGGTCGACAAGAACGGTCCCTGGTTCCAGTACATTCCGGGCATTGCCTACCAGTATTACAATGACCAGTTCGGCGACAACATCACCAAGGTCGAGAAGGTCGATGACCTGACGGTGAAGTTCACCCTCAAGGAGCCGGCGATCACCTTCATTCCGACGCTGGGCATGGATTTTGCTTCCGTCGTCTCCAAGGAATATGCCGACAAGCTGCAGGCCGACAAGACGCCTGAGCTGTTCAACCAGAAGCCGATCGGCACCGGCCCGTTCATCTTCGTCGACTACCAGACCGACGCCGCCATCCGCTACAAGGCCAATCCGGACTATTGGGGCGGCAAGCAGAAGATCGACGATCTGGTCTTCGCCATCACCACCGATCCGGCCGTGCGCGCACAGAAGCTCAAGGCCGGCGAATGCAACATCATGTCGTACCCGGCACCGGCCGACATCGCCGGCCTGCAGGCCGATGCGAACCTGAAGGTCGAGGAGCAGGAAGGCCTCAATGTCGGCGCGCTGATGTACAACACCCAGCAGAAGCCGTTCGACGACGTGCGCGTGCGCAAGGCGCTCAACATGGCCATCAACAAGAAGGCCATCATCGACGCGGTCTTCCAGGGTGCCGGCCAGGTGGCGGTCAACCCGATCCCGCCGACCATGTGGTCCTACAACAAGGAAGTGAAGGACGATCCGTACGATCCGGATGCAGCCAAGAAGCTGCTTGAAGAGGCCGGCGTCAAGGACCTCAAGATGAACGTCTGGGCCATGCCGGTGTCGCGCCCCTACATGCCGAACGCGCGCCGCACCGCCGAATTGATCCAGGCGGACTTCGCCAAGGTCGGCGTCACCGTCGAGATTGTCAGCTACGATTGGGGTGAATACCTCAAGCGCGCTTCCGCGGTAGATCACGACGGCGCCGTCATCGTCGGCTGGACCGGCGACAATGGCGATCCGGACAACTTCCTCGGCGTGCTCCTGAGCTGCGCTTCCGTCGGTTCGAACAACCGCGCGGAATGGTGCAACAAGGACTTCGATGCGCTCATCAACAAGGCCAAGACCGTTTCGGACCAGGCCGAGCGCACCAAGCTCTATGAACAGGCACAGGTCATCTTCAAGGAACAGGCACCCTGGGCGACGCTCGCTCACTCCAAGGTGTTCATGCCGATGCAGAAGACCGTCACCGGCTTTGCGATGGATCCGCTCGGTATCCACCGCTTCGACGGCGTCGATATCGCCGAATAAGGTTGCGAAACGGGGGCGCCACCATGTGGTGACGCCCCCACTCGCCCGCCATGCTGCGTTATATCCTCGGCAAGCTCGCCCTCATCATCCCGACCTTCATCGGGATAACCATCCTCGCCTTTGGCTTCGTGCGCATCCTGCCCGGTGATCCGGTGCTGGTGCTTGCGGGCGAACGCGGCCTGTCGCCCGAACGCCACACGGCGCTCATGCATCAGTTCGGTTTCGACCTGCCGATCTGGCAACAATATCTGACCTATCTGACGAACATCCTCGGCGGTGATTTCGGCACCTCGTTTTCCACCAAGACGCCGGTGCTCAAGGATTTCCTGGTGCGCTTCCCGGCAACGGTCGAGCTCGCCATCTTCGCCATGATCTTTGCCATTGTCCTAGGTGTCGCCGCCGGCATCTTCGCCGCTATCCGCCGCGGCTCCTGGTTCGACCAATTGACCATGGGCACGGCGCTGGCCGGCTATTCCATGCCGATCTTCTGGTGGGGTCTGCTGCTGATCATCGTGTTCTCCGGCATGCTGCACTGGACGCCGGTTTCAGGCCGCATCGACCTCCTCTACTTCTTCAAGCCGGTGACCGGCTTCATGACCATCGATTCCCTGATCTCGGGCCAGAAGGGCGCCTTCCGTTCGGCGCTGTCGCACCTGATCTTGCCGACCATCGTGCTCGGCACCATTCCGCTCGCCGTCATCGCGAGGCAGACGCGCTCGGCGATGCTCGAGGTGCTGGGTGAGGACTATGTCCGCACCGCGCGCGCCAAGGGCCTGGCGCCGCGTAGGGTCATCGGCCTGCACGCCTTCCGCAACGCGCTGATCCCGGTCGTCACCACCATCGGCCTGCAGGTCGGCACGCTGTTGACCGGCGCCATCCTGACCGAGAGCATCTTCTCCTGGCCCGGCATCGGCAAATGGATGATCGACGCCATTTCCAAGCGCGACTATTTCACCGTGCAGGGCGGGTTGCTTTTGATCGCGCTGATCGTCATGTCGGTGAACCTCATCGTCGACGTGCTCTACGCCGTCATCAACCCACGCATCCGGGCCAACTGACATGAGCAATGAAGGCCCCGCCACCATCGAAGCCGCGACCGTCGTCAAGCCGCAGGACGCCAGGTTGCAGATGTTCGGCGAGTTCTGGCATTACTTCTCCGTCAACAAGGGCGCGGTGATCGGGCTCTTCGTCTTCGCGCTGCTGATCCTGATCGCCATTTTCGCTCCGCTGCTGGCGCCGCATTCGCCGGACGATCAGTTCCGCGACTTCTTCCTGACGCCGCCGGCCTGGCAGGAGGGCGGCAATGCGCAGTTCCTGCTCGGCACCGACGCCGTCGGCCGCGATATGCTGTCGCGCCTGATCTACGGCTCGCGCTTCTCGCTCGCCATCGGCTTCGTCGTTGTCACGTCAGCGCTGATTTCAGGCGTCATCCTCGGCCTGCTCGCCGGCTACTGCCGCGGCTGGGTCGACACGCTGATCATGCGCATCATGGACATCATCCTGGCCTTCCCGTCGCTGCTCTTGGCCCTGGTGCTGGTCGCGGTGCTTGGCCCCGGCCTCGTCAACGCCATGATCGCCATCGCCTTCGTGCTGCAGCCGCATTTCGCCCGGCTCACCCGCGCCGCCGTGATGGCCGAAAAGACCCGCGAATATGTCGTCTCGGCCAAGGTCGCCGGCGCCAGCCATCTCAGGCTGATGCTGGTCACCATCCTGCCAAACTGCATCGCGCCGTTGATCGTGCAGGCGACGCTGTCCTTCTCCAACGCCATCCTCGAGGCGGCGGCCCTTGGCTTCCTCGGCATGGGCGCGCAGCCGCCGACGCCGGAATGGGGCACCATGCTGGCCGAGGCGCGCGAATTCATCCTGCGCGCCTGGTGGGTGGTGACCTTCCCCGGCCTCGCCATCCTGATCACCGTCTTTGCCATCAACCTGATCGGCGACGGTCTGCGCGACGCGCTCGACCCCAAGCTGAAGAGGTCGTGAGCATGTCTCTGCTCGAGATCAAAAACCTCACCGTTTCCTTCGACACCGCGGCCGGACCGTTCATGGCCGTGCAGGGCATCGACCTGTCGATCGAGCCGCGCGAAGTGCTGGCGATCGTCGGCGAGTCCGGCTCCGGCAAGTCGGTGTCGATGCTGGCGGTGATGGGGCTGTTGCCCAACACGGCAACCGTCAAGGCCGACCGCATGGCCTTCGACGGCGTCGATCTGCTGAAGCTCAGCCCGTCCGAACGGCGCAAGATCGTCGGCAAGGACATCTCGATGATCTTCCAGGAGCCGATCGCCAGCCTCAATCCGTGCTTCACCGTCGGGTTCCAGATCGAGGAGGTGTTGCGCTTCCACATGGGCATGGACCGCGCCCAGCGCCGGGCGCGTGCCATCGAACTGATGAAGCTGGTCGGCATCGCCGACCCTGAAGAGCGGCTGAGTTCGTTCCCGCACCAGATGTCGGGCGGCCAGTGCCAGCGCGTCATGATCGCCATCGCCATTGCCTGCAATCCGAAACTGCTGATCGCCGACGAGCCGACCACGGCGCTCGACGTCACCATCCAGAAGCAGATCCTCGATCTGCTGGTTTCGCTGCAGGCCAAATACGGCATGGGCCTGATCATGATCACCCACAATATGGGCGTGGTGGCCGAGACCGCCGACCGCGTCATCGTCCAGTACAAGGGCCGCAAGATGGAAGAGGCCGACGTGCTGTCGCTGTTTGAATCGCCAAAGAGCAATTACACGCGGGCGCTGTTGTCGGCCTTGCCGGAAAACGCCGTCGGCGACCGGCTGCCGACCGTTTCCGACATGATGTTCGAGCCGGCGCCTTCTGCTGCGGGAGCCACCTGATGAGCACCACGGTTCTCGAAGGCAAGAACATCGTCCGCGACTACCACATCGGCGGCGGCCTGTTCACCGGGCCGCGCACCGTGCACGCGGTCAAGGGGGTCTCGTTCAAGGTCGACAAGGGCAAGACGCTGGCCATTGTCGGCGAAAGCGGCTGCGGCAAGTCAACGCTTGCCCGCATCATCACGCTGATCGATCCGGCGACATCGGGCGAATTGTTCATCGACGGCAACAAGGTCGACATCGCCAAGGGCGGATTGACCAAGGAGATGCGCCGCAAGGTGCAGATCGTCTTCCAGAACCCCTACGGATCGCTCAATCCGCGCCAGAAGATCGGCGACGTGCTGGGCGAGCCGCTTTTGATCAACACCGACAAGCCGGCGTCCGAGCGGCGCGACCTTGCGATGAAGATGTTGAAGAAGGTTGGCCTCGGCCACGAGCACTACAATCGCTATCCGCATATGTTTTCCGGCGGCCAGCGTCAGCGCATCGCCATTGCCCGCGCGCTGATGCTGAACCCGAGCCTGCTGGTGCTCGACGAGCCGGTCTCGGCGCTCGATCTGTCGGTGCAGGCGCAGGTGCTCAACCTGCTTGCCGACCTGCAGGATGAGTTCCAGCTGACCTATGTCTTCATCAGCCACGATCTGTCCGTGGTGCGTTACATCGCCGACGATGTGATGGTGATGTATTTCGGCGAGGCGGTGGAATACGGCTCGCGCGACGAGGTCTTTGCCGATCCCAAGCACAGCTACACCCGGACGCTGTTCGCGGCGACACCGCGCGCCGACGTCGCGTCGATTAAGGCGAGGCTGGCGAAGAAGAAAGCGGCTTAACGTCTCTTCGTCATCCTCGGGTCTGCACTGCGTCGCTACGCTCCCTTGTTCCGCCCGTGGATGACGACGCTGGAGAGGCCGCCTCTCACGACAGCTTCGTGACAATCGCACGCAGAGCTTCGCCGAAGCGCCGGACTTCCTCGACCGTGTTGTAGTGGACCAGCGAGGCGCGGATGGCGCCGCTGTCCATCGACAGGTTAAGGCGCTTCATCAGCCGCGGCGCGTACATGTGGCCGTCGCGGATGCCGATCTGCATCTCGGCCATTTCCTCCACGATGCGCTGCGGCGACAATTTGCCGATGTTGAAGCAGAAGGTCGGCACGCGCTCATGGATGCGCGCCTCGTCGGCAACGCCGTAGATGGTTGCCCCGCAATCCTTCAGCACGGCCAGCATCTCGCGCGCCAGCACCAGCTCGTAGTCGCGGATGGCGCCCATGCCGGCAACGATGTTTTCGCGTCGGGAGCGGTTGTTGGACGGCGCCAGATTGCGGCCGATCAGTTCCAGATACTGCACCGCCGCATCCATGCCGGAAACGTTCTCGTAGATGAAGGTGCCGGCCTCGACCTTGTAGGGCGGCTCGTCGGGGATGAAGTCCTCGCGGAAGGTCGGCAGCCGCTTCAGCGTTTCGAAGCGGCCCCACAGGAAGCCCATATGCGGCGAGAAATTCTTGTAGCCGGAGCAGACGAGATAGTCGCAGTCCCAGGCCTGCACGTCGATCAGTCCATGCGGCCCGTAATGCACGCAGTCGAGGAACACTTCGGCGCCGGCCGCATGCGCGATCTCAGCCACCGCAGCGACATCGACGATCGAGCCGATCGAGTGCGCTGTCACCGTGCAGGCGACCAGGCGGGTGCGGTCCGAAACCAGCGGACGCAGATCGTCGACATGCAGATTGCCGTCCTCACGCATCCGCCACCATTTGAATTTCGCACCGGCCGACTCCAGCGCCAGCCAAGTCGCGATGTTGGCGTCATGATCCATGTCGGTGACGACGATCTCGTCGCGCTCTTGCAGCATCTGGCCGATGCCGAGGCTGACCAGGCGGATGAACGAGGTGGCATTCATGCCGAAGCAGATTTCCGCCGGGCTGTAGGCGTTGATGAGCAGAGCGACGCTTGTCCGCGCATCGGCGACCGATTGGTCGACGGTGACGCTGCGGCCATAGCGGCCGCCACGCTGCACATTGTGCGAAACCAGATGATTGGTCACCGCGTCGAGCACGCTCTGCGGGATCTGCGCGCCGGCGGCGTTGTCCAAAAAGATGAAATCGCCGGCCCGCTGCAAGGCTGGAAACATGGCGCGGATGGTGTCGACGGGGAACGCGGTGGCATTCGCATTGTCGGTTTGATGCTTATTCACGGGTAGGCTCCTGCGGAGGGCTTGGACGGGGATCAGGTGGCGGAGGTCAGCGCTTCTTTTCGGTCTTGAAGCGCTCTTCAAGCAGGCTGACGAGGCGGACCATCGGCCAGAGGAAGATGAGATAGACGAGGGCGGCGCCGATCAGCGGCGAGGGGTTGGCGTAGAGCGACTGCGCGTTGGTCGCCTCCTTCAAGAGTTCCGGCAGCGCCACGGTGGAGGCGAGCGAGGTGTCCTTGAACATCGAGACGCAGTTGCTGGTCATCGGCGGGATGACGACGCGGATCGCTTGTGGCAGCACCACCTTGCGCAAGGTCAGGAGGAACGGCAGGCCAAGCGCCTGCGACGCCTCGAACTGCCCGCGCGGAATGCTTTCGATGCCGGAGCGGAACACCTCGGCCGAGTAGGCCGACATGATGAAGGCGAAGGCTGTCACCGCCGATGCCCAGGACGACAGGCGTATGCCGAGGAAGGGCAGCGCATAGTAGATCAGGATCAGCACGACCAGCACCGGCAGGGCGCGGAAGATGTCGGTGTAGCCGACCGCGAGCCAGCGCAGCGGCTTCGGCGCATAGAGCCGCACCAGACTGATCCCCAGGCCGATGGGGATGCCGATGCCGATGCTCAAAATGCCGAGCAGCAGCGTGTTCAGGAAGCCGCGCAGCAGCGCCGGCAGGCTGGACATGATGACGTCGGGGTTGAAGAAGGTGTCGATCAGCGACATGGGAGCGTTCCCGAACCCCAGAGCAAAGAATGCTCACGTTAAAATCGATTGGCCCCGCCGAGGGCGAGGAGATTTGCGGCAGAAGCCGGCGGCCAGGCGTGAAAGAATCGTGCCGGCCTGGAAAGCCGGCACGATGTTACCGCAGCTTTCAGCTCAGGCCTTCGGCAGCGGCATTTCCTTCATGGTCGAAGAGTCGGCGGGCGCGTCGCTGCCGAACCACTTCTTGTGGATGGCGGCCAGCGTGCCGTCCTTCTTCATCGCGCTCAGCGCATCGTTCAGCTTGCCGAGCAGCGGGTGGTCCTTGGTCATCATCAGGCCGTATTGCTCACCGGTCTTGATGCGCTCCTTGACCACCAGGTCCTTCATCTTGGTGAAGGAATATTCCATGCCCGGAATGTCGCTGACTGCCGCATCGACGCGGCCGGCGCTGAGGTCGAGCAGCAGGTTCTGCTGCGTGTCGTAGCCCTTCACGTCGCTGAAGCCGTCGGCTTCCTGATGCGCCTTGACCCAGGTTTCACCGGTCGAACCGGACAGCACGCCGACGATCTTGCCCTTGAGGTCGGCCTCGGCCTTGATCGGGCTGTCGGCCTTGGTGGCGATGCCCATATCGGAATCATAATAGGGCTGCGTGAACGACTGTGACTTCAGCCGCTCCGCCGTGATGGTGATCGACGAGATGGCGACGTCGATGCGCTTCGAGGTGGTGGCGGCAAACAGCGCCTGGAAACCGAGATCGGCGATGTCGGTCGTCATGCCGATGCGCTTGGCGGCTTCGTTGACGATGTCGACCTCGAAGCCTTCGAAAGTGCCGCTCTCGTTCTTGAATTCGAAGGGCGGGTTGGTCGGGTAGGCGCCGACATTGAGCATGTCGGCGGCATAGGCGGTGGCGGGGCCGGCGGCGATGCCGATGGCGGCGGCGAGAAGAAGCAATTTGCGACGCGTGAAGCTCATTTGTGTTCCCTCTGTTGTTGATCGGGCGGGTTGCTCCCGCACGGTTATTTGCCGCCCCGCTTCAGGCAGGGCGTCAATTCAAGGCAGCGACCATGCGGTCGAGCGCGGTCGCCCGCACGGCAAGGTTGGCGATGTTTTCGGTGTGCAGGTAGCGGATCTGGGCGCGCACGCCATTGAAGACATAACGCGCGCTGGACGATGACTGGGGCAGCATGAACGACAAGGACTGAAACCCCTCCCACCCGAAACACCACGATGCACTGGCCGGCAAGTCCCTCCGGCACCGCAGTCGCCATCGATCCTGGAATGCTTATCCAAAGCGCGGTGCTTTTCAAGGCGAAAGTTTTAAGCTTAAAAAGTTTGACCGTCCTGTTGCCCGGACGATACGCCTTTTTCGCCTAGCTGTGCCCGCTTCATGCCAATTCAGCACGTGCGGCGGCACAGTTGGCCGCCGCGCCAGCACCGAGAAACATCGTGTCGCTGGCCAGGACGAAGAAGCTGGCGCCGATAGCTGCCCATTGCCCGACAGGCTGCGGGCTGGCGCAAAATATGCCGGCTACCTTGTCGTGTGCGATCGTCACGCCGATAATCGTGCGGATCGCCGCATTGAGCTTGTTGTCGCCGGTCGGCCCGATCGCGTCGATCGACACCGAAAGATCGCCAGGACCGACGAAGATCACATCGACGCCGTCGACGGCTGCGATCGCCTCGATGTTGGCCAGTCCTTCCGATGTCTCGACCTGGACCGCGACGACGATCCTGTCATTGGCGCCGGCCAGATATTCCGGAATGCGATAGCCATAGCCGGCGGCTCGGCCGGGTCCGACGCCGCGCTCGCCCTTGGGCGGGTAGCGCGAGGCTTTCACCGCGGATTCGGCCTGGGCGGCGGTCGAGACGCGCGGCACCAGCACGCCTTGCGCGCCGCTGTCCAGTGCCGCCTGGATCGCCTCCGGCATATGGCCGGGAACGCGCACCACGGCCGGCACACGATGCACGTCGGCCGCGCGCACCATGGTCTCGATCATGTCGCGCGAGATCTGCGCATGCTCCCAGTCGATGCAGAGGAAATCGAGGCCGGACTGCGCCATCACCTCGACCGCGACGGGATGGGGAATGGCTGCAAAGGAACCGACGAGGTTCGTCTTGCCAATGCATTTCTGGCGGAACTCGCTCATGCCCATCCCCTCTTTGTCTCTGCCAGAATCATATCCGCAAACCATGGCGAGGCGAAGCTATTTCATGCTTGAAATATTTCTGCGGAGCCGTAGCGTGCGATCTTCGCCGGGAGGTCGCGACATGAACAAACCATACCCCTTGCACGGCCCGAACAGACTGAAGCTAGGCGTCTTTTCAACCAATGCCGATGGCGGGCTCGCCATCACCGATGTGCCGGAGCGCTGGGCGGCGAGCTGGCAGGACAATGTGACCGCAGCCCAGATCGCCGACCGCGCCGGGCTGGAGTTCATGCTGCCGATCGCGCGTTGGCGCGGCTTCGGCGGCCGCAACAAGGTGCGCGAATGGTCGTTCGAGACCTTCACCTGGGCGGCGGCACTCGCCATGGCCACCGAGCAGATCGGCCTGTTCATGACCGTGCATGTGCCGCTGGTGCATCCGCTCTATGCCGCCAAGGCGCTGGCGACGGTCGACCATATTAGCCAGGGCCGCGCGGGCTTGAACATCGTCTGCGGCTGGAACCCGAAGGAATTCGGCATGTTCGGCACGCCTTTGGTCGAGAAGGGCTACGATCAGGCGGCCGAATGGATCGAAATCCTGGAAAAGCTTTATGCGTCGGCCGAGCCGCTCGATTACGAAGGCACTTATTACCGCCTCAAGGAGGCTGTCAGCCGGCCGGCCAGTCTGCAGGTTCCGCGCCCCGTGACCATGAACGCCGCCTTCGGCGGGCCGGGCCGCGATTTCGCTGCCGCCCGGTGCGATTATCTGTTCACGACATTTTCGGAAATGAGCGATGCCGGCAAGCATGTCGCCGACATCAGCGAGCGGGCCGATAAGGCAGGCCGCGATGTCGGCGTCTACACCGTGGCGCATGTCGTCTGCCGCCCGACGATGGAAGAGGCGCAGGCCTACTACACGCGCTACGCCGTCGATATGGCCGACCATGACGCCGTCGATGCCCACATGGCCGGCAAGAAGGAATTCTCGCAATCGCACGACCCGCACGCCTATGACCGCTACCGGCAACGTTTCGCCGGCGGCGCCGGCACCTACCCGCTGATCGGAACGCCGGAAACGATCGCCGCCGACATGGTCGCCATTGCCGGGCACGGATATCAGGGTATCGCGCTGTCCTTCGTCAACTACACCCAAGAACTGCCCTATTTCTGCGATCACGTGCTGCCGATCTTGAGGCAGGCGGGGCTTCGCGAATAATTTATTCCTGAGGCAGCCAATAATTTATTCCGGGATGACGGCAGTTGCCTGGATTTCCACCTTGGCGCGATCCTCGACCAGCGCCACCACCTGCATGGCGGCCATCGCCGGAAAATGCCGGCCGATGACCTCGCGATAGGCCTCGCCGATACCCCTGAGATTGGCAAGGTATTCGGCCTTGTCGGTGAAGTACCAGGTCATCGAGGTGATGTGCTGCGGCCCCGCGCCGGCTTCCGCCAGCACCGCGACGATGTTCTGAAGCGTTTGCCGCACCTGGCCGACGAAGTCGTCGGTTTCGAACTGGCATTGCCCGTTCCAGCCGACCTGTCCGCCAACGAAGACGAGCCGACCGCGCGCCGCGACGCCGTTGGCGTAGCCGACAGGTTTGGCCCAGCCTTCCGGCTGCAAAATCTGGTGCATTTCAGTCTCCCGATTCGTCAAAACTCGGTTCGCAATATCCATTGTCAAAACAGTCTGGTCCGTGGGCGCGACCTGCTTCAGGCCGCGCCCATCACTTGCCGCGCAATCACCACTTTCTGCACGTCGGAGGCACCCTCATAGATGCGCAGCGCGCGGATCTCGCGATACAGGCTTTCGACGATGTGGCCTTTGCGGACGCCGTCGCCGCCGTGCAGCTGCACGGCCTTGTCGATCACCTCTTGCGCCTTGTCGGTGGCGAACAGCTTGGCCATCGCCGCCTCGCGCGTGACGCGGGCAGCACCCATGTCCTTGGTCCAGGCGGCGCGGTAGACCAGCAGCGCCGCCGCATCGACATCGAGCGCCATGTCGGCGATGTGCCCCTGCACCATTTGCAATTCGGCCATCGGCGCGCCGAACAGTTTGCGCTCGGCCACGCGTTTGATGCTTTCATCCAGTGCGCGGCGGGCAAAGCCGAGTGCCGCCGCACCGACGGTCGAGCGGAACACATCGAGCACCGACATGGCGATGCGGAAGCCGTCGCCTGGCTTGCCGATCAGTGCGGTGACCGGCAGGCGGACCCGCTCGAAAGACAGCCGCGCCAGCGGATGCGGCGCGATCACTTCGAGCCGTTCGGCGATGCCAAGGCCCTTGGCGTCGCCAGGCACGAGGAAAGCGGAAAGTCCCTTGGCGCCCGGCGCCTCGCCGGTGCGGGCAAAGACGACATAGAGGTCGGCGATGCCGCCATTGGAGATCCAGGTTTTTTCGCCTGTAAGAACGTAGCTGTCGCCGTCGCGGGTCGCCGTCATTTCCGTGTTGGCGACATCTGATCCCGAGCGCGGCTCCGACAGGGCGAAGGCTGATATCGCCTTGCCAGCGCGCGTCTTCGAAAGCCATTGCCGCTGCTCCACCGTGCCGAACAGGCTGAGCGCGCCGGTGCCCAGCCCTTGCATGGCGAAGGCAAAGTCGGCCAACCCGTCATGGCGGGCGAGCGTCTCGCGCGTGATGCACAAAGTGCGGACGTCGAGGGGACCCGGGTTGTCGGTGTCGAGCGCCGTTGGCTTCAGCCAGCCGTCTCGGCCGAGCTTGCTGACCAGCTCGCGGCAGGCGGCGTCGACATCATGGTGATCGACTGGGAGGTTGGTCGTGCACCATGCCTCGAGGTGCTCGGCGAGGTGGCGATGGCGGTCTTCGAAGAACGGCCAGGAGAGGAAGGAACGATCAGGCATTGGTGGCCCCGCTATTGAGGCCTTGCGCACTACGGCGCCCCCCTCCCGCCAACGTCTCCACGCAAAGCATCATCCTCAATCCCCCTCGAACACCGGCTTTTCCTTGGCCACGAACGCCTTGTAGGCGCGTTCGAAGTCGCGGGTCTGCATGCAGATCGCTTGCGCCTGCGCTTCCGCCTCGATCGCCTGGTCGAGACCCATCGACCATTCCTGGTTGAGCTGGGTCTTGGTGATGCCGTGCGCGAAGGTCGGGCCGGAGACGATGCGCGCCGCCATGTCGAGCGCGTCGGCCTCCAGCGATGCGGCATCGACCAGCCGGTTGTAGAAACCCCAGCGTTCGCCTTCATCAGCGGTCATGGTGCGGCCGGTGTAGAGCAGCTCGGCGGCGCGGCCCTGGCCGATGATGCGCGGCAGGATCGCGCAGGCGCCCATATCGCAGCCGGCGAGGCCGACGCGGGTAAATAGGAACGCGGTCTTGGCTTCCGGCGTGGCGATGCGGATGTCGGAGCTCATCGCAATGATGGCGCCGGCGCCGACCGCGACGCCGTCGACCGCCGCAATGATCGGCTTGCCGCAATTCAGCATCGCCTTGACGAAATCGCCGGTCATGCGGGTGAAGACCAGGAGCTCCTTCATGTCCATTTTGACCAGCGGGCCGATAATGTCGTGGACATCGCCGCCGGAGCAGAAATTGCCGCCATTGGAAAGGAACACCACGGCGTCGACATCGTCGGCATAGACGAGGTCGCGGAACGTGTCGCGGAGTTCCGCATAGCTGTCGAAGGTCAGCGGGTTCTTGCGCTCCGGCCGATCGAGCCGGACCTTGGCGATCCTGCCCTCGACCTCCCAGAGGAAATGCTTCGGCTTGCGCCCGGCCATTGCGGTCATTCGCGTCCCTCCCAGTTGCTGCGGAACGAGGTCAGCATGCCGGTCAGCCGGCGCGCGTCGTCCTCGCTGACCTTGCCCAGCAATTCGCCGATCCAGCCTTCATGCGCCGCGGCAATGGCGGCAAAGGCCTGCGTCCCTTCCTCGGTCAGCCGCACCATCGAGGTGCGGCGGTCGCCATTGCGCCGCGCGCGGGCGACAAGTCCTTCCGAAACCAGCCGGTCGACGATGCCCGTGACATTGCCGTTAGAGACCAGCAGGAAACGCGACAGGTCGCTCATCAGCATGCCTTCCGGCGCGCGATAAAGCGCTGCCATCACGTCGAAGCGCGGCAGCGTGGTGTTGAAGTCCTTCTTCAGCCGCTCGCGCAGCTCGGCCTCGATCGTGCGCGAGGCACGCAGCAGCCTGATCCACAGACGCAAGCGGTCCTTGCCGGGTCCCGACGGCGCGGGCAGGGGGCCGGCTACCATGTTTCGCCTCCTGAGATGGAAATCGCCTGTCCGGTGATCGATTGGGCGGCGTCGCCGCACAGCCACAGCACGGCGGCGGCGACCTCATCCGGCTGGATGAAGCGGCCTTGCGGGTTGGTCGAGGCGAGGCTTGACCGCGCTTGCTCGACCGAGCGGCCGGTCTTCTCGATGATGCGCTGGATGGACTCTTCCAGCATTTCGGTTTCCACAAAGCCTGGGCACACCGCGTTGACGGTGACGCCGGATTTCACTGTTTCGGCGGCAAGCGCCCGCATCAGGCCGATGACGCCATGCTTGGCGGCGACGTAAGACGCGACATAGGCGTAGCCTTTCAGGCCGGCGGTCGAGGCGATGAAAACAATTCGTCCCGTTTTCCGCGCGGCCATGCCGCTCAGCGCCGGCTTCACCGTCAGGAAGGCGCCGGTCAGATTGACGTCGAGCGTCCGCTGCCAGTCGCTGAGCGCGGTTTTGTGCGCCGGCGCGCTGCCGGCCATGCCGGCATTGGCGACGACGATGTCGAAGGCCCCACGCGCGGCTTGCGCCCTCTCGTAGAGCGCCGCCATTGCCGCCTCGTCGGTGACATCGGCGGCGATGCCAGAGATGCGGTCGTTTTCGCCGGCCACCTTGGCGAGCTCTGCTTCCCGGCGGCCGCAGATGGTGACGCCGATGCCGGCAGCAGCCAGCGCCAGCGCGATGGCCCGCCCGACGCCGGAGCCGCCGCCAGTGACCAGCGCATGCTTGCCGGGTATCGTCGCGGCGGCCGTCATACTTTCAGCCCCGCTGCGGCGTCGCGCTCGGCCAGACGGTAGAGCTGGTCGCGTCCGGGCAGATAGGGATCAGGCCATTTGACACCGCGGTCGCCGAGCATGACGGCGGCATGCAGCGTCCAGTAGGGATCGGCAAGATGCGGCCGTGCCAGCGCGACGAGGTCGGCGCGGCCGGCCATCAGGATGGAATTGACATGGTCGGGTTCGTAGATGTTGCCGACCGCCATCGTCGCCATGCCGACCTCGTTGCGGATGCGGTCGGAAAACGGCGTCTGGAACATGCGGCCATAGACCGGCTTTGCCAGCGCCGAAGTCTGGCCGGCCGAGACATCGCAGATGTCGACGCCGGCCTCATGCAGCAGCCGCGCGATCTCGACCGCGTCGGCCGGCGTCACGCCCTCGATGCCGACCCAGTCATTGGCCGAAATGCGCATCGAGATCGGCTTCTCCGCCGGCCAGGCGGCGCGCACCGCGCGGAAGATTTCGAGGGGATAGCGCATGCGATTGTCCAGCGAACCGCCATATTCATCCGTGCGTCGGTTGGTGACCGGCGTGATGAAGGACGACAAGAGATAGCCATGCGCGGCGTGGATTTCGAGCATGTCGAAGCCGCAACGATCGGCCATCTCGGTGGACGCCACGAATTCGTCGCGCACGCGGTCCATGTCGGCGCGGTCCATCGCCTTCGGCACCTGATTCTGCGGCGACCACGCGACCGCCGAGGCCGCCATCACTGGCCAGTTGCCTGAGACCAACGGCACGTCAGTGCCCTCCCAGCCGAGCCGGGTCGAGCCCTTGGCGCCGGAGTGGCCGATCTGGGCGCAGATCTTGGCCTCGGTCTCGGTGTGGACGAAATCGACCAGCCGCTTCCACGCCACCTCATGCTCGGGCGCGTAGAAGCCGGGACAGCCGGGCGTGATGCGCCCTTCCGGGCTGACGCAGGTCATCTCGATATAGATGAGGCCGGCGCCGCCCTTGGCGCGCTCGGCGTAGTGGGTGAAATGCCAGTCGGTCGGACAGCCGTCGACAGCCTTGTACTGCGCCATCGGCGAAACGACGACGCGGTTCTGCAGCCTCATGTCGCGCAGCTTGAACGGCGCGAACATCGGCGCGCGGCGCAGGCTGTTGCCGCCGGCGCCCGCCTGGCGCTGGAACCATTCTTCCGCGCTTTCAAGCCATTCGGCATCGCGCAGTCGCAGATTCTCGTGGCTGATACGCTGCGAGCGGGTCAAAAGCGAATAGTTGAACTGCACCGGATCGAGGCCGAGATAGCGCTCGACCTCCTCGAACCATTCCAGCGAATTGCGCGCCGCCGATTGCAGCTTGAGCACCTCGGTGCGGCGGGCATCCTCATATCTGCGGAAGGCGGCATCCAAGTCCGGCTCGGTTTCGACATATTCGGCCAGCGCCACAGCACTTTCCAGTGCCAGCTTGGTGCCGGAGCCGATCGAGAAATGCGCCGACGCCGCCGCATCGCCCATCAGCGCGAGATTCTTGTAAGACCAGCGCTCGCACAGCACGCGCGGGAAATTGATCCAGGCCGAACCGCGGATATGGTTGGCGTTCGTCATCAAGGCGTGGCCGCCGAGATGTTTTTCGAAGATCCGCTCACAAACGGCGATCGATTCCTGCTGCGACATTGCGCCGAAGCCGAATGCGCCCCAGGTCTGTTCGCTGCATTCGACGATGAAGGTCGCCGTGTCGCTGTCGAACTGGTAGGCGTGGGCCCACACCCAGCCATGCTCGGTTTTCTCGAAGATGAAGGTGAAGGCGTCGTCGAATTTCTGGTTGGTGCCGAGCCAGACGAACTTGCATTTGCGGGTGTCGATGTCGGGCTTGAAGATGTCGACGAAGCTGTTGCGCGCCCTTGAGTTCAGGCCGTCGGCAGCGACGACCAGATCGTGCGTCGCCATGTAAGGCTTGGGATCGGCGATGTCGGTCTCGAACATCAGCTTGACGCCGAGTTCACGCGCCCGGCGCTGCAGCAGGACCAGCAGCCGCTTGCGGCCGATGCCGCAGAAGCCGTGTCCTGACGAGACCGTGCGCACGCCGTCATGGATGACGGCGATGTCGTCCCAGTAGGCAAAGTGCTTCTTGATCCAGACGGCGCTGACCGGATCGTTTTTCGACAGATTGTCGAGCGTTTCGGCCGACAGCACGACGCCCCAGCCGAACGTGTCGTCGGCGCGGTTGCGCTCGAACACCGTCACATCGTGGGCGGCGTCCCTCAGTTTCATCGAAATGGCAAAGTAGAGGCCGGCTGGTCCGCCGCCGAGAACCGCAACCTTCATCTGTGCGATCTCCTCTTCGCTTGCTGGAGTTCAGTATCGCGCCGGCGACAAGATATTTCAAGCTTAAAGTTTTATATCAGAATGATCGTCCTGACATGGCGAAAGCGCGCCTGCGTGTCATGACGCAAGCGCGCTGCCGATCACTTTTCCGGGTTCTTCGGGCTCCACAGCACCGTCTCGGCGCCCTTCTCATAGGCCATGCCATCGGGATAGCTGATCGCTTCCAGTTGCAGCCCCCACGGCGCCTGGAAATAGAGGATGGTCTGGCCGGCGGCCGGCCCTTCCTTGACCGGCAGCGGCCCCATCCGCGTCTTGACGCCCTTGCCTTCGAGATAGGCTTTGGCAGCAGCGACATCGTCGACATAGAAGGCGATGTGGAAGCCGCCAATGTCGCTGTTCTTCGGCGTCAGGTCCTTCTGGTCCGGTGCTGTGTATTTGAACAGCTCGATGTTCGAGCCGTAGCCACAACGCACCATGGTGACCTCTTCGATCACCGCCTTCGGATCGACGCCCAGGAGATCCTGCATGAAGGTGCCCTTGTCGTCGGCGAACGGGCCGAACGACATCGCCCTCTTGCAGCCGACCACTTCTGTGAAGAAGTCGACCGCCTGCTTCATGTCAGGAACGGTGATGCCGGTGTGGTCGTGGCCGCGCATGCCCGGGATCGAATCCGCCGAGGCCATGCCGGCGCTGCCGAGCATAGCGGCGGCGAGCGTTGCAATTGCGATTGTGGTCTTCATGTCAGTCCTCTCCATTTGGCGGGACTTGGGTCTTTGTGGTCGCACGTCCGAGGCCCGCTCTTCGGCGTGCGTATGCATTCATGTCGGCGGCTTGGCTGCGGAAGGAATGTCCAGCCAGCTCGCATCGATCTCGGGCAGCGGAATGGCCGCGATGAGATCGCGCGTGTAGGCCTGCCGCGGCTTATCGAACAAGGCGTCGGTGGCGCTTGCTTCGACGATCGCGCCTTCGCGCATGACGATCACTTGCCGGCACAGCCGCCGGATGACAGACAGATCGTGGCTGATGAAAGCGACGGTCAGCCCCATCTCCGCGGCAAGCTGCTCCAGCAGGGTCAGGATCTGCGCCTGCGTCGACACGTCGAGCCCGGAGACGATCTCGTCGGCGAGCACGAATTTTGGCGACAGCGCCAGAGCGCGCGCAATGCCGACGCGCTGGCGCTGGCCGCCCGACAGTTCGTGCCGATAGCGGCTGGCAAAACTTTGCGGCAGGCCGACACGCTGCAGCGCCTCGGCGACGCGCGCCTTCAGGTTGTCGCCAAGACCATTCTGCTTCAAAGGCGCGGCGATAATGCTGGCAATGGTGCGGCGCGGGTTGAGCGACGACATCGGATCTTGAAAAATCATCTGCAGATTGCGCCGCAGCGGCCGCAGCTCCGCTTCCGGCAGATTGGTGATGTCGCGGCCGTCGAAGCGGATGCTGCCGGCGCTTGGCTCCAGCAGGCGCACCAAAGCGCGGCCGAGCGTCGACTTGCCCGAACCGGATTCGCCGACAATGCCGGTCACCGAGCCCCGCGGCAGGTCGAAGTCCAGGCCCTTCAGGATTTCGGCCAATGGCGCGCGGCCGATCAGTGGCTTGCGCGTCATGTCGGGCAGCGCGACCTTCAGCCCGCGCACGGAGAACAACGGTTCAACCATGCGGCCGCCTCCAGGCTTGGTCGGCGGCAGCGATCTCCGAAGCAAGTCCGGCCAGCACCGCCTCGTCCACCGGTCTTAGCGAGGCGAAAGGATCGGTGTAGCGTGGCGTCGCCGCGATCAGCGCCCGTGTGTAGGGGTGCTGCGGCGCGGCGAAGAGCGCTGCGGTCTCGGCCTCCTCCACCACCTTGCCGGCATAGAGCACCGAGACCCTCTGGCTGATCTTGGCGACGACGCCGAGATCATGGGTGACGAACAGGATCGCCGTGCCATGCTCGCGCTGCAACGCAGCGATCAGCCGCAGGATCTGCTTCTGCACGGTGACGTCGAGCGCCGTGGTCGGCTCGTCGGCGACGATCAGCCTTGGCTCCGCGGCGAAGGCGGCGGCGATCAGCACGCGCTGGCGCATGCCGCCGGACAGTTCGTGCGGATAGCTTTTGAGCACGCGGTCGGGGTCGCGGATCTGCACCTCGTCCAGCAACTGGCGAATGCGGGTATCGGCCTTCTCGCCACTCCAGCCGAGGATGCGCACCAGCCGGTCGGTCATCTGCGAGCCGATGCGGCGTGACGGGTTGAGAGCGGTCAGCGGGTCCTGCGGGATCAGCGCCGTGCATGCCCCGATCAGCGTGCGCCGTGCCTTGGGCGGCAACTTGCCGAGGTCTTCGCCCTCAAGCAACATATCGCCTTCGACGATGCGCACGCTCGACGGCAGCACACCAAGCACAGCCTTGCCGATCATCGTCTTGCCGGCGCCGCTTTCGCCGACCAACGCGCGGACCTCGCCGGGTTGGACGGAGAGCGACACCGAACGCAGCACGCGCTGGCCGTTGGGCAGCACGGCGCTCAGATTGGCGATGTCAAGGCAGACCGCGCTCATCGCAGCACCGGGTCGAAGCGCGTCTTCAGCGCCTCGCCGAACTGGCTGAACGACAGCACGGTGAGGATCAGCGTGATCAGCGGAAATACGAGCACCCACCACGCCTGATGGATCGACAGCCGGCCCTCGGCGATGATGCCGCCCCAGGTCGGATCGTCGGTCGAGATCGACAGATTGACGAAGGACAGGATCGCCTCGACGATGACGGCGATGCCCATCTCCAGCGACAGCAGCGCCACGATCGACGGCACCACATTGGGCAGCACTTCGCGAAGCATGATGCCGATGCGGCCATAGCCGGCGATGCGGGCATTCTCGACATAGTCCATGCGCGACTGGCCCATCGTCTCGGCACGGATCACCCGGCAGAAACGCGTCCAGTCGATGATGGCGATGGCCAGGATGACGGAACTCAAGCCTGTGCCGAGCACCGCAACCAAAAGGATGGCGAACAGCACCGGCGGAAATGCCATCCAGACATCGACGATGCGCGAGATGATGCGGTCGGCCCAGCCGCCGAAATAGCCGGCTATGAGCCCCAGCATCGAGCCGACCAGGCAGGCGGCGATGGCCGCGGCGAAAGCGACGATGAAGGCGATGCGGCCGCCGAAGATCAGCCGGGACAACAGATCGCGGCCGAGGCTGTCGGTGCCGAGCCAATAGCCGGGTTCGGCGCCGGCCATCCAGAACGGCGGCAACCGTTCCAGCATCAAATCCTGCGCCAGCGGATCCTGCGGCGCGACCAGCGGCGCGAAGATTGCCGCCAGAAGCGCCAGCAGCAGCCAGCCGCCGGCCAGCCACAGACGCGGCGACACAGCTCGTCTTTGAGCGCGGCCCTCATCCATGGCGCAGCCTTGGATTGAGCAGTGCGTACATCATGTCGACGCTGAGGTTGATCAGCACGAACAGCAGCGCGAAGACCAGAACGATGCCCTGGATCAGCGGCAGGTCGCGGTTGATGACGGCGTCGATCGCCATGTTGCCGAGGCCTTCATAGGAAAACAGCCGTTCGACGATGACGGTGCCGCCGATGAGGAAGGTGAACTGCACGCCGACCAGCGTCAGCGTCGGCAGCGCGGCATTCTTCAGCGCTTCGCGCAGGATGACCTGTGTTTCCGAGAATCCCTTGACCCGCGCCAGCACGACGTAGTCGAGGTCGAGCACTTCCTTCAGCGACTGTTTCAGCAGCTGCGAGATGATCGCCGCCAGCGGCAGCGCCAGCGCCACGGCCGGCATCAGCATGTGTTTCAGCAGATCCCAGGTCAGGTCGAGGCGCAGACGAAGCAAGCTCTCGAACAGATAAAACTGGGTGACGAAGGGCAGGTCGAGTTGCGGCGACACCCGGCCGGAAATGTCGAAGATCGGCACCAGCACCCCGAACAGCAGGATCAGCACCAGGCCCCACAGGAAGTCGGGAATGGAAAGCGCCGCGCCGCTGGCGATGTCGATGCCGGCCTCGACCGCCGTGCCGCGTTCGCGCGCGCCGATGATTGCCGTCGTGCCGCCGAGTGCCACCGCCATCACAAGCGCGACGATGGCAAGCTCCAGCGTCGCTGGCAGCCGGTTGAAGACGAGACCCAGCACATCCTGCCTGAGCGAAATCGAGGTGCCGAAATCGCCCCTGGCGACGCCTGACAGCCAGATGAAGAATTGCTGCACGATGGTCTTGTCGAGGCCGTAGAGCGCTCGCAGCCGGGCAATGTCGGCATCCGTAGCACCAGGCGGCAGCATCATGGCGATCGGATCGCCGGGCGCGACGCGGATCACGACAAAGACGACGACGGCCACGCCGAACAGCGTGATCAGCATCGTCAGCAGACGGATCAGGAATCTTTGCAGGAGCATTCTGGCGTAGGCCTAATGCGTTTCAGTGACTGATGGAACGAAGACCCCTCATCCGGCCGCTTCGCGGCCACCTTCTCCCCGAGGGGAGAAGAGGTCGCCGACGGCTGAGCCGGTCTCTTCTCTCCAGCGGGGAGAAGGTGGCCCGAAGGGCCGGATGAGGGGGCCTGCGCAAGTTGGGAGAAGGCATGCCGGCTTTGCGACAGCGCGCCTTTCTCGACTCTCTCAGGCCGGGGTCATCAGGGCCGGCAGCAGCGCGCCCGACACATGCTGAACCACATTGACGCCCTTGGCATGGACGATGGGCTGCGCATACTGCATCAGCGGCAGCACATAGGCCTGCTCGGCGATGTATTTGTCGACAGCCTTCCAGCCGGCGATGCGCTTGGCCTCGTCCTTCTCGCCCCACAGCGGGTTGATCATGTCGATCAAATCCTGGCTGTCCCACACCGAATGCGGGCTCGGGCCGTACATGGCAAAGCCGGTCGAGGTGGTCGGATCGCCGATGGCGTTGCCCCAGTTGTAGAAGGCGGCCGGCGCCAGCTTATCGGCGGCGCGCAGTTCGTAGTGCTTTGCGATCTCGTAGACCTCGATCGTCGCCTCGATGCCGACCTTGCGCCACATGCCGACGATCGCCTGGATCATCTCATAGTCCTTGGGCTTGAAGCCCTTGGTCGTCTGGATGGTGAACTTGACCGGCTTTTCCGGCGAATAGCCGGAGGCAGCCAGCAATTCCTTGGCCTTTTCCGGATTGTGCTCGACCTTGATCGACGCGTCGTAGGATGCGTATTCCGGCGTTTCCAGCGTATCGATCGGCTGTCCGTAGCCGCGCAGCAGGCGATCGACCAGCAGCTTCTTGTCGACGGCCATCACGGCGGCCTGACGGACGTTCTTGTCCAGCATCGCCTCGATGTCGTTGAAGAAGATCATGCCGATGTCGGAAACGTTCTTGCACGAGCCGGCCAGCCCGTCCTTGGCGATCAGCCGGTCATACTCCTCGTAGGGGATTTCGAGCGTCACTTGCGAGGAGCCGGATTCGATCTCGGCGACGCGGCTTGCCGCGTCGGCGACGAACTTGATCGTCACATTCTCGAAGGCCGGCTTGCCGCCCCAGTAGTTCGGGTTTGCCTTGAGCCGCAGGAAAGCGTTGCGCTCGAACTTTTCCACCATGTAGGGGCCGGTGCCGATCGGCGCCTTCTCGAAACCTTCGGCGCCGACCTTCTCATAATAGGCCTTCGGCATGATGTAGCCGGTCAGGAACGACATCCATTTGAAATAGACCGGGTCGAACTGCACGACGTCGCCGGTGATCTTGTTGCCGTCGATCTTGAAGTTTTTGACGTTCTTCCAGACGAACTGGATCGGGTTGCCGGTCTTTTCGTCGCCTGCCCGCTGCAGCGACCAGACGACGTCCTCGGCCGTGAACGGCGAGCCGTCATGCCAGGTCACGCCTTCGCGCACCGTCATCATGATCTTGGTGTGGTCGTCGTTCCAGCCCCATTCGGTGAGCAGGCCCGGCGCGAAGGACAAATCGGGCTTCTGCGGGATGAACTGGTCGAATACCGACTGGTAAAGCCCCTGGATCGTCGGGTTGACGGCCGAAGGCCCGGTGGTCGGATCCCAGGATGGCAGGTTGACATTGTAGGCGATGGTCAGTTCGCCGGCAGCCGCCCTAGCGATCTGCGGCAGGCCGACGGCGGCCACTCCGAGTGCCGCGGCGCTGTATCCCAGCAATTCCCGTCTGTTGATTGTCATGGTCGTTCCCCTTGTTGGTTTTGTTTCTGCGCGGCGTCTTCATGTCATCGGTTCAGGCTTCTTGGGCAGCAGCGCCTTGCCCCTCGTAGCCTCAAGGAAATCTCCGGCTCCTACCTCCCGCCAAGCTGTTGTGCGAGCATGAAGCCCGACGCCGCACCGGTGCCGGCGCCCGGCCATGTCGCGGCTCCAGTGAGGTGCAGATGCGCCACCGGCGTGTTCCAGCCGGCATAGTTGCGCGCCGGGCGGAATAAAAAGTTCTGCGCCAGATGATGGCTGCCGCAGACCTGGTCGCCACCGACGAGATTCGGGTTCTCACGCTCGAGGTCGATGGGCGAGAAGACGGCGCGGCCGAGAATCTTGTTGCGCAGGCCGGGCGCATAGGTCTCGATGATGTCGAGGACACGCTCGGCGTAGGCTTCCTTCACCTTGTCCCAATGGTCCGGTGCGATCTTGCCGGCGGCATCGCCTGTGATTTCGGCGGGCAGCATGCGCACTTGCACCCACAGCACATGCTTTCCCTGAGGCGCCCGCGACGGGTCGATCGCCGTCGGCTGGCCGACCACCAGCACCGGCTCGTCCGGCAGCATGCCCGCCATCGCCTGCTGATAGGTGCGCGACATGGCGTCGAGCGACGGCGACAGATGCACATAGGCGAACTGCCGAAGCTCCGCTCCGGCACGCCAATCCGGCAAATCGTCCAGCGCCAGGTGGATCATCATCGTGCCTGGCGCATGGCGGAATTTCTGCATCGTCGTGTCGAAGCCGGCGTCGCCCGAACCATTGGGCAGCAATCTGCCCGTCAGCGCCGTAGGCGCGACGCCGGCAATGACTGCCCTGGTGGCGGTATGCGACGCGCCTGAAGCAAGCCGTACGCCGGTCGCCCTGCCGGCGGAAACCGTGATCTCGGCGACTTCGGCGCCGGTGACGATCTTGCCGCCGGCGGAGGTCACCATGCCAGAGAGGGCACGGATGATGCTATCGGCGCCGCCCTTGCCCAGCACCATGCCGAAACTCTGGTTGGCCATCGATTCCAGATAGGGGAACACGGCACCGCCGGCGATATCCGGGGCGAAGTCGAGATGCATGCCCCAAGTGGCGAGCGTTGCCCTGATATGCGGCGACTCGAAAGTTTCCTCCAGCCAGGCGCGGGGTGAGGACAGCAGCAGCCGGCCCGTATCGAGCGCTCCGGACATGCCCTTCTTGCGCCACAGGTTCCACGCCGTGCCGGCAAGCGCGCGGGCACTCATCGGCGAACCCAGCAGCCGGAACAGGTGTTCGGCCTCTGCCGGGAAGGCGGCAACCAGCCTGCGCCATGTGGCGGCGTCAGCGGCTGAGAAGGCGGCGATGCGCGCGGCCGTCTTTTCCAGATCGTTGCTGACGCCGAACCAGCGCCCGTCAGGGAATGCGCTGGCGAAACAGTCGGCGACCGGGGCGAACTCCAGCCCCTGCGCTTTCAATTCATTTGCATATTTCCGGTGGAAGGCCGAGCCGGCGAAGAGGCTGAGATTCATCGCGCCGAAATCGTGGCGGAAGCCGGGAAGGGTGAATTCGCGCGTCTGGACGGCGCCGCCGATTGCCGCGCCACGCTCGAAAACCCCTGTTTTCCAGCCTTTGAGAGCCAAATGCGCAGCGCATGCCAGACTGTTGTGGCCCGCTCCGACAAAGATGGCGTCGAACTCGCTCACGCCCCGTCCCCATTCCTTTATGCTTAAAGATAATTGCAGATGCATATGTTTTCGTCTAGTAGGATATTAAGGGCCGAGACGAGCCTTGATCATCACACGAAAGAGGGAACTTCAAACCATGGACACGCAAAAACTCCTCGGCGAAGTCGCCAGCCAGCTTCTTTCAGGCGCCATCAAGGTGGTCGACCTGTCGGCGCCGCTCGGGCCGGACACGCCGTTGATCAAGCTGCCGCCGGAACTCGCCGTCGACACGCCGAAGGTCGAGATCCACAACATCTCCCGTTACGACAAGAACGGTCCGTGGTGGGCCTGGAACTGGCTGAAGCTCGGCGAACATTCGGGCACGCATTTCGACGCGCCGCAGCACTGGATCAGCGGCAAGGATTATCCGGACGGCGCCACCGACACCATTCCGGCGCAGAATTTCGTCGGCCCGGTCAATGTCATCGACTGTTCGAAGGAAGCCGCCGCCGACCCCGATTTCCTGCTCACCGTCGACCACATCAAGGCCTGGGAAGCCAAGCACGGTGCGATCAATGCCGGCGAATGGGTGGTGATGCGCACCGACTGGTACAAGCGCAACGGCTCGGAAGCCGAGTTCCTCAACGCCAACGAGACCGGCCCGCACACGCCCGGCCCGACGGCCGAAGCCATCCAGTTCCTGATCAGTAAGGACATCAGGGGCTGGGGCTCGGAGACGATCGGCACCGATGCCGGCAAGGCCGGTGGCATGGAGCCGCCATTCCCGGCGCACACGCTGATGCACAAGGCCAACCGCTACGGTCTCGCCAGCCTCTGCAACCTCGACCAGCTGCCGCCGAAGGGCGCCATCCTGATCGCGGCGCCGCTCAAGATCGAGCACGGCACCGGCAGCCCGATCCGCGCGCTGGCGCTGGTGTCGAAGCAATAAAGCGAGGTGGGTCTTCGGGAGAAGATCATGCGAGAAGGCGAAACCGGGTTGATGGCAGGTAGAGGGTGGCAGGCTTGTAGCGCTAGCGCCCTACGGCGCGCCCCTCTGTCCTGCCGGACATCTCCCCCTCAAGGGGGGAGATTGGCCTTCACAATGGTTTTCGCCAATCTGCGACGTTGCAGGATTGAGTGGGGCGCCGAAGCTGCCAATCTCCCCCCAAGAGGGGGAGATTGCCGGCAGGCCAGAGGGGGGCGCCGCAGAGCGCAATTCCACGCGATTGAACTCCACTGCCCGCAAGCAAAGAGCAACCGCCAATGACCGCCCCCGATCACATCATCGTCGGCAGCGGCATCAACGCGCTGGTCTGCGCGGCGATGCTCGGCGGCAAAGGGGCGCGTGTGCTCGTCCTCGATCGCAACGACCGCATTGGCGGTTGCTTGCGCACCGAGGAGATCACCGCGCCCGGCTTCATCCATGATGTGATGGCGACGACCTTCGTGCTGTTCATCACCTCGCCGGCCTTTGCGGCACTGGGCGCCGATCTCGCGCGCCACGGGCTGGAGTTCTGCCACACGGGCACGCCGACGGGCGTGCTGCGGCCGGATGGCAGCCATGCCGTGCTCAGCACCGACCGTGCCGCCAACATCGCCGTCCTCAACGCAATCGCGGCAGGCGACGGTGACCGGCACGCGGATGATGTCGGCGGCATCGAACGCAATGCCGGCCTGCTGTTTGGCTTGCTCGGCGGCAGCCTGTGGTCCTACCCGACAGCGAAGCTGCTTGCCGGTGATGGCTGGCGGCGTGGCCCGCGCGGCCTTGCCGCCTTCCTCGGCGAAGCTCTGGTGCCGGCGCGCGGCTGGCTCGAAAACACCTACCGGTCCGAAACCATCCGCGCGCTGTGGGCACCCTGGGTACTGCATGCCGGGCTTGGACCCGAGGACGCCTTCTCCGGCCAAATCGCCAAGGTGATCGCCTTCGCACTTGAGGCGGCCGGAGCACCGATCGTCAAGGGTGGGGCAAAAAACCTGCTGGCGGCCTTCGAGGCTTTGATCCGAGAACGCGGCGGCGATGTCCGCACCGGCGCCGATGTCGCTTCGATCGTTCAAAACAATGGCCGGGCAACCGGCGTGCGGCTGGCCTCGGGCGAGACAATCAATGCCGACAAGAGCGTCATCTGCTCGGTTACGCCAACGCAGCTCTATGGCAGGCTGCTTGGCACGGATGCACCCAAAGCCGATGTCGAGGCGACGCAAAAGTACCGCTACGGCAAAGGCAATTTCCAGATCCACTACGCCTTGGACAAACCGCCCGCATGGTCGGGCGAAGGCTTGGATAAGGTGGCGTTGCTGCACCTCACGCCCGGCCTGGATGGCGTCTCGAAAGCTTGCAACGAGGCGGCGCGCGGCATGCTGCCGGAGGTGCCGACCATCTGTGTCGGCCAGCCGCATGCGCTTGACCCATCGCGCTGCCCTGAAGGCAAGGCGATCCTGTGGCTGCAACTGCCAGAGGCGCCTCGCCACATCAAGGGCGACGCGGCCGGCAAGCTGCAGGCGCCGGCAGACGGGCAATGGACCGATGTGCTGCGCGAAGCCTATGCCGACCGCATTGAGGCGATCCTCGCCAGCCATATCGAAGGCTTCAAGGACAGCGTCATCGCGCGCCGCGCCTATTCGCCGGCCGATCTGGAGGCGATGAACATCAACCTGGTCGGCGGTGACCCCTATGGCGGTTCCTCGACCATCGACCAGTCTTTCCTGTGGCGGCCGTTCAAGACCAGCCGCAACCATCAGACCGGCATCAAGGGTCTCTACCATATCGGCGCCTCGACCCACCCGGGTGCGGGTCTAGGCGGCGGTTCCGGATTTCTCCTGGCGGGGAGGCTGTGATGGAAGAGAAGGTCGCGGAAAAGCGCCAGCGCATTTCGACCCTGGGGCAGATCGGGCTGCAGCAATTCGCGCCCTATCTGATGAACCGCATCATGGGCCGCTACAACGCCACCTTGCGCGACGATTTCCGCAAGCAGGGCCTGACCATCCCGCAGGTCCGCACGCTCGCCGTGCTGTCGGTCACCGACGGTATCACCGTCAACGACCTCTCGGTCTATACGGTCATCGAGCAATCAACCTTGAGCCGGACCCTCGATACGCTGGAGGGCCAGGGTCTGGTGCGACGCGAGCAGGGTGTCACCGACAGCCGAATCCGCCATGTGTTCCTGACCGACGAGGGCCGCGCCGAGTTCACCCGCGCCTGGCCGGCCATGCACGACGCGTTCGAAGCGATGTTCGACGACATCGACGATGCCGAATATTCCGCACTCATCGCTACGCTTTTGAAGATGCTGAAGAACATTCGCAAGCACGACATCTAGACCTACGCGCCGCCAGCGCTGGCGGTAACGGAAGGGAGAAAAGAATGGCCGAACGGTCTTTTGCCAGGGAAGTCGAAAAACTCAGGCTCGGTGCCGGCGAGGAGTTTGCCGGCGAAGGCATTCTCGCCATCACCAAGGCGCTGCTGCAATGCGGCGTCGGCTATGTCGGCGGCTATCAGGGCGCGCCGATCAGCCACCTGATGGACGTGCTGGCCGACGCGCAGGACATTCTGGGCGAGCTCGGCGTGCATTTCGAAGCCAGCGCCTCGGAAGCCACTGCCACCGCCATGCTGGCGGCGTCAGTGCATTATCCCATTCGCGGTGCGGCGACCTTCAAGTCGACCGTCGGCACCAATGTTGCCTCCGACGCGCTCGCCAATCTCGCCTCCGGCGGCGTCACCGGCGGCGCGTTGATCATCGTCGGCGAAGACTATGGCGAGGGCTCCTCGATCATGCAGGAGCGCAGCCATGCCTTCGCCATGAAAAGCCAGGTGTGGCTGCTCGACCCGCGACCGAACCTGCCATCGATCGTCAAGGCGGTGGAGGATGGTTTCGAGCTGTCGGAGATTTCCAACACGCCGGTCATGCTGCAGGTGCGCATCCGCTGCTGCCACGTGCATGGCCATTTCATCGCCAAGGACAACAAGCGGCCGCCGATGACGGTCGCCGATGCCCTCGACGCGCCGCGCCGCGACACCGGCCGCATCGTGCTGCCGCCCGCCTCCTTCCTGCATGAGAAGGAGAAGGTGCAGAAACGCTGGCCGGCGGCGGTCGACTTCATCGCCAAGAACAAGATCAACGAGTTCTTCGGCTCGGACCATGGCTCGGTCGGCATCGTCATGCAGGGCGGCATGTACAATTCGGTCATCCGCGCGCTGCAGCGGCTCGGCCTTGCCGACATTTATGGCGACACCGACGTGCCGCTCTATGTGCTCAATGCCGTCTATCCCTTGATCGATGACGAGTTCCTGTCGTTCTGCGAGGGCAAGCAGTCGGTGCTGGTCGTCGAGGAAGGCCAGCCCAACTACATCGAACAGGCCTTTGCTTCGATGCTGCACAAGGCCGGTCGAGGCACCAGGCTGGTTGGCAAGGAGCATCTGCCGATGGCCGGCGAATATACCGGCCAGGTCATGCTCGACGGCATCGGCGCCTTCCTGCGCGCCGAGGCGCCGCATCTGCTGCCGGGCGAGGTGCGCGCGCCCAACAAGGTCGGCGACGGCGTTGATGCAGCCGACCTCATCAATGTCGTGCCGGGCCGTCCGCCGGGCTTCTGCATCGGCTGCCCGGAACGGCCGATCTTTGCCGCGACAAAACTGGTCGAGCAGGAGCTAGGCAAGCATCACATCGCCTCCGACATCGGCTGCCATCTGTTCTCGATCATGCCGCCTTTCGAGCTCGGCGCCACCACCATGGGCTACGGGCTGGGCCCGGCCTCCGCCTCGGCCTTCAATTCGCCTGATGCCAAGCGGCGGTCCATCTCCTTCGTCGGCGACGGCGGCTTCTGGCACAACGGCCTGACCTCCTCAATTGGCAACGCGGTGTTCAACAAGAACGACGGCGTCATCGTCATCGTCGATAATTTTTACTCGGCCGCCACCGGCGGCCAGGACATCCTCTCGTCCCGCGCCGGCAACAAGACCAAGTCGACGAAGCATCCGATCACCGAGGCGGTCAAAGGCATGGGCGTCAAATGGCTGCGCCATGTCGACCGCACCTATGACGTGACCAAGATGCAGGACACGCTGCGCGAGGCGCTGACGACGGAGGAGAAGGGGCCGAAAGTCATCGTCGCCTCGTCCGAATGCATGCTCAACCGCCAGCGCCGCGAAAAGCCGCTGGTCGACAAGGCGATCAAGGGCGGGACCCGTGTCGTGAAACCGAAGTTCGGCGTCGATGAGGACATCTGCACCGGTGACCATGCCTGCATGCGGCTGTCCGGCTGCCCATCGCTGTCGGTCAAGTCGCTCGACGATCCTTTGCGCGACGATCCGGTCGCGCATATCGACCAGAGTTGCGTCGGCTGCGGCAATTGCGGCGAGGTCGCCGATGCGGCGGTGCTCTGCCCGTCCTTCTATCGCGCCGACGTCGTCCACAATCCAAGCCGCTGGGATCGCTTCCTGGAAGCCGCGCGCCGCGCCACCATCAGCCTGTTGCAGCGTCGCCGCGAAAGCCGGCGCCTGACTTTCGCCGATGCTTGACGCCGTCCCCCCACTTCGCGCCCACGCCGGCGCTCAGGATGGTGAGCGTGTCATCAAGCTCGCCGTGCTGGCGGTCGGCGGCCAGGGCGGCGGCGTGCTCGCCGATTGGATTACCGACGTCGCCGAGCGCAACGGCTATGTCGCGCAGTCGACCTCGGTCGCCGGCGTCGCCCAGCGTACCGGCGCCACCATCTATTATGTCGAGATGGCCCGCGACACCGGCCGGCTGCCGGTCTTCGCTCTGTCGCCCTCGCAGGGCGACGTCGACATCCTGATCGCCGCCGAATTGATGGAAGCCGGCCGTGCCATCATTCGCGGCTTCGTCACGCCCGAGCGCACCACGCTGATCGCCTCGTCGCACCGCATCGCCGCCGTGTCGGAAAAGATCGAACCGGGCGACGGCCGGGCTTCGTCCTCCAAGGTGCATGCAACGGCGGAAGCCGCATCGAAGCGCTTCATCGCTTTCGACATGGAAAAGATCGCCGCCGACAATGGCTCGATGATCTCGGCCAGCCTGCTTGGCGCGCTGGCGGGGTCCGACGCCCTGCCGTTCACGCGCGAGAGCTACGAACAGGCGATCGGTGCCGGCGGCCGGGGCGTCAAGGCCAGCCTCGCCGCCTTCGGGGCCGCGTTTGATCGTGCGCGCGGCACGGCAGCACCGGCGCCTAGGCCGGCCGAGCCAGCGATCGTCGAATCTGCCCTGGGCGCAGGACAGGTGAGTGGCCCGCAAAACCTGCTGCAAGGCTGGCAGGCCTTGGCTGCCCGCATCGATCTGTTGCCGGTGGCCGTGCGCGACATGGCGCTTCGGGGCTTGAGAAAGGTCGTCGACTATCAGGACATCGCCTATGGGCGCGACTATCTCGACCGGTTGGACAAGGCCGTCGCGCTGGACGGGCCGATTCAGGGCTATGGCTTGTCCATCGCTGCCGCCAAGCATCTGGCCAACGCGCTGTGCTACGACGACATGATCCGCGTCGCCGATCTCAAGACACGTTCGACGCGCGACAAACGCGTGCGCCGCGAGGTCGGCGTCAAGGATGGCTCGATCCTGCAGGTCACCGAATATTTCCATCCGCGCATCGAGGAGTTCTGCGGCACGCTGCCGGCGGGTCTGGGCAGCTACATCGAGGACCGGCCGAAGCTCGCCGCCTTTCTCGACCGCCGCATCAACCATGGCCGCCGCATCCGCACCGACAGTTTTGCCGGCTTTGCAGCACTCTGGTTCATCGGCGGCCTGCGCCGCTGGCGCCGCAGCCTGCTGCGCCACAAGGTTGAGATCGCGCATCTCGATCGCTGGTACGCGCTGGCGCTCGACCATGTGCCCCAGGATTACGCACTGGCCGTCGAAATCCTCAATTGCCGCCGGCTGATCAAGGGCTACAGCGACACCCATGTCCGGGCGCAGTCGAAATTCGACCGGGTGCTGTCCGCGCTCGACATGGTCAAGGGCCGCACCGACGCCGCCGACTGGATCCGCCGCCTGCGCGAGATGGCGCTGAAGGACGAGAAGGGCGACATGCTCGACGGTGCGCTGAAGACCGTGGCGACGCTGGGGCCAGATAAAATCGGCTGAGATAACTAGCGAGCATCTACCGATTGGAGCGGCGCCAGCCCATGCAGCGGCGCCGCTTCCGGGAACAGATGCAGCAGGCCTGAATCGACGCGCCGGCGCAGATGTGCGTCCACTTCGGCCCGATCCTGGCAACCATGGAACCGGCCGCCGCAATGGTCGCGCAGGCGCACGAGATCGGCCATGACAGGCGACATCGGCAGGCCGGCGGCGTCGAGCAGGCTTGCGCTGAGGAAGCCGATGTCGAGCGGCGCCAGGTCAGGCATCGGATGGCGCAAAGGATGGTTGAAGGTGGTGAGCGTGTAGAAAGTGCGATAGGCAAGCGAGCCAGGGGTCGCCAAGGCGTCGTCCCCGGCGATCGCCTCGACGAACGGCTTGGTCGCCGACGACTGGTGATCGCCGAATTCGAGCACCACGGCGCCGCGTTCACCGGCATCCGCTTGCCTCTTGTCGAGGAAATCCTGGAAATCGCCGCGCGCTACCGCCATCCGGCGCAGATACTCATTGGCCTGGAAATCGCCCGAGAAAGGCTCGCCCTCGACCTTCAGCCCGGGCTCCATCCGCCCCTCATAGGGTGAGTGCGGAAACATGGTCTGGATTTCGAGGAACAGCGGCCGGCCGTCTTCCCTATGGTGCCTGGCGATGAATGCCTCGGCCGCCTGGTAATAAAAGTTGTCGCGCAGGTGATAGAAGGGCGCGGCGATGTCCTTGATGTCGAGCACGGTCTCGAAACCGATCGATTTCAGGAACGGCCCTTCATTGACGAACGAAAAGTCCATCGGCGTCATCACGACAGTCCGATATCCGCAGCGCGCCAGCACCTCCGGCAAGGCTCCGGCGACCTTGTCCTGCAGGGTGATGGTCAGATAGGGGCTTCGCCAGCCGAAATCGGTGGCCGACAGGCCGGTCATCAGCGACAGATTGGTGATCCAGGTGCCGCCGCCAAACGTCTCGACCTGCATCTGGTGCGGCGTGCCGGCCCCCGGTGCGAATCTCTGCAGGAATCCCGCGCCGTTGCCGACCTGCGGAAAATAGCCGGGATCGGACTGGCTTTCGCTGAGCACGAAAAAGACGTCGGGAAGATCAGCCCGGTCGCCGCAATCGACCGTGTCGGCAAAAGGCGGCTGCGGCGCCACGGCTTGCAGCCGCTTTTCGAAGCCCGATTCTACAACGAGGTTGTGCAAATCCAGCAGCGAGACGAAGAAGGCCGACATGTGCCGGCCCTGCATGTAGTAGAAATAGCGGTCCTTCGAGGCCTCGGCCGGAAAGGTCAGCGGCACCAGAACGACGAGCGCCGCCATCACCAGGACGCGTGCCGACACCGGCCAGCCAATTTTCCGATCGATCCGGAACAGAAGCACCGCCGCCCCGATGCCGAGCCCTAGGGCAATGACGACCGGCGCGATCAGATGGAGGTAGGAGCCGAGCAGGAAACGATACACTTCCGGGTCCCTCGACACGAAGACCGTGTCGTAGAAGTGCAGCGAAAATCCTTTCAGCCGGAACTTGATCGCCGAAACCACGGTGACGAAGGCAATGCCCATCCAGGCGAGGTAGACGGAAAAGGCAAGGCGCCCCGAAGCCAGGAACAGAAGTCCGGCAAGGGCTGCCACCAGCGCCAGCGAGAACGGCACCGACAGCCATTCGTGCTCGGCCCGTCCGGCGGCGAAGACGCCTGCAAGGCTGACCACGGCCAGCGTCAGCGGATGGCAGAGCACCCGTCCAAGACCTTGAAGCTGAACCACAGATTTTCCCATGAAGATGCCTGAGCATAGTTTCGGGAAATTCTTCGATTATTTGCGGGCTAAGAACAAATGTATAGTGGATTTAACCTTAACTCGGCTGGTCGGGATTGTCCGGTGCGCGCCAGCGCTCGCGCGGGGCCGCCCCGAAAGGTGCCTGGCCCCGCGGTGCTTTGATCAGTAATGGTGCCAGTGGCGCCAGTGATGATGCGGATGCCAGACGTAGGCCGGACCGTGCCAGTAGTGGTAGCGCGGGCGCACGACGACGACGCCGTTCGGCACGCAGCGGCCCCATCTGTTAGGGTGCCAGCCGATGCCGCAGCCCCAGCGGACATGCTCGACCAGTGCCGGGGTGGCTGGCTTGGCAACGGACACGATGGGCATTGCGCTGGACGCGGAGGCTGTCGCGACAGTTCCACCGATGGCCAGGATAGCGGTTGCTGCATAGTTTTTCAGGCGACTCATAATTGGACTCCGAGTGCTTTCGACGATGAAGATGGCCGTCCCGTATGGTGCACAGGGCAGGCTTGTCCCTTCGCATCGTTAAACGGCGTCTCCGGCCTTTTCCGTCGGTCGTCATGGCGATTTTTTTGGCGCAACGGTGGCGCGGCGTTCCATATGGCGCAGCAACGCCTGTGCCAGCACGCTCCGGTTTTCAGGCGATGTGCTCGCCGCGAAGTCGACAATGGCCTGTTCAAGCCGGGTGCGCACCGTCACATCGGCATTGCGTGCCCGTTCCAGGGCGGCGGACAAGGCGGCCTTGTCCATGACAGGCTGCTGCAACAGGTCCGCTGCCTCCTGCCTCGCCTGCTGGCCATCGAGAATGATCTGACTGGACTGCACGCGAGCCTGGCGCAGCGCCTCGCGGAACGCCTTGCGGTCCTGGTTGGCAAGCTGTCGGCCAGCCGATTCCAGCGAGACAGCCGCGCCCGCTTTGGCATTTCTCAGCCAGACCGCGCCGCCGACGAATGCGCCCGCAAGAAAGACGTTCAGCACCACGGAAGTAATGACCAGACCACGGATCCAGCGCGGGCTCATAGGTTTTCCTCACCGTTCTCGGCATCCGGGCCGGGATCGCCAAACGCCGTTACATCGGTATCCAGCACATAGTGGTCCGGCTGGACCTCCGGCGTGACGATGGTCACCAGGGCCAGTCCTGCCACGGCACCGGCCAGACCAATGCCGGCAAGTCCAAGTCCCAGCCACCAGAACCACTGACGCCGGCGCTGGACGAGGTGCCGGCCGGCAGCCTGCAGAATGCTGCTGTGCAGTGCCTTGTCCGGGGCGTCGACGCGGTAGCTGTCGAGCAGCGCGTCAAGTGTCCCGGCCTGCCTCAAGATGGCCTCGCCCGCGTCGCTTGCGGCAAAGACCGTGCCGGCCATTCGCTCGGCCTCGGGCCATCGCCGCAAGTCGCCGCCATAGGCCTGCGCCAAGGCGGCAAAGCGCCTGGCATCCATTGCGGGTTCGTTCCTGGACCCTTCAGCCATGTGTCTCCCCCTTGCCCGTCGGCGCCGAGCGCCAGGCGGCACCAGCAAGGCGCAATGGCCGTGCTGCGTTGCTGCTTGCCCGGCGTTTACTCATCGGCGCCATCCTCCGCCAGGATCGCTTGCAGCGACCGCCGGCCGCGCGCGAGCAGGCTTTCCAGGGCATCGACGCTGATCTGCAGTGTCGCTGCCGCCTCGATATTGGACATCTCCTGATAGTAGACCAGAACGATCGCTTCGCGCTGGCGCGGCGCTATGGCTTGCAGCGCCCGTTCGACCCGATGGGCTTCTTCCTCGGAATGAGCATCGGGAAGCGGCGCAGGATCGGCGACGTCCGGCAGGTCGCCGGTCACCCACTCGCGCCTGCGACGCAGCCGGTCGTAGCAAAGGTTGAGCGTCACCCGGTGGATCCAGCTGTCGAAGCGCGCATTGCCGCGCCGCCAGCTCGCGGCATGGCGCCAGATCCGCACGAAGGTTTCCTGCGCGACATCCTCGGCCTCCGCCGCATCGCCGAGCATGCGCACGGCAAGCGCCAGGATACGCGGCAGCTTGCGCGCGACGAGCGTTTGCACGGCTGCCGGCTCGCCGGCGCCGACACGGCGAACCAGCTCCTCGTCCGGATCCGCAGCCATCAGTCGGCGCACTCCCGATGTTCATCGCGCGTCATTGCCTCTTGGTCATTGCTCTTGCTTGGGAGCGGTTTTGTGGCCCGGCAGTTCGTCGGCTGTCAGAATGCCATCGGCATTCTTGTCCAGCCGGGCGAAGCGCTTGGCGAAGAAGGCATCGAGTTCGGCGCGATCGATGAAGCCGTCATGGTTGGAATCGATCCGAGCGAAGGATCTGGCGGCGTCGCCCTTGACGTTGCGCTTCGCCTGAAAGGCCTCCCATTCCAGCAGGCTGATCTTGCCGTCGCCATCCGTGTCGGCCGCCATGATCGCCTTTTCGCGCCGCTTCTGGAATTTGGCCAGCGTGATGTCGGACCTGGTCCCCGACGCGCCTGGCGCGGCAAGTGGCGCGCCGGTCTGCGGTGCAGGCGGGGTCGTTGCCTGGGCAAGAGCCGCAACCGTCTGCAAACTCAAGGCAACGACTAATATCGAACGGCTGATCATGTTGTGCGTCTCCAGCTTGGCGCGATGCAGACGGCTTGTGCCGTCATCGCGCTTCAACCGTTAAACGCCGCGACCCGGAAAATCCGTCGGTCGCGCGTGCTGATCCATTCGTGCTCGGGTGCGCATCCCGTCGATCGGGATGGAAGGAGCTCTAGTCCGACTGGTCGGCCGCAATCAGTTGTTCGGGCTTGAACCCGGCATGCTGCGGGGTCCACACCTCGCCCTCGCGATTGAACCAGTGGCACAGATACATGCCCGAGGCTGCGCCATCGCTGACCGTCATTCTGGGGCCTCCGGATTTCAGCTTGACCACGTCTCCGGTCTTGAAATTGTTGGGCATTTTTTGACCTCCCATGCTGAGGCCATGAGTTTCACACCAAACCGGGGTCTCGACAATGGCAGATCTGCCAGGCCGGCGCCGCAATCCTTTGCACCAGATGCGAAGGGGTAGACGACGAAAAGGAGGGGAAATGGTGCGCTTGCGGGCAGCCAATTGCCGGCTCAAGCCATTAGAATCAAAATCGTTTTCGATGCCAAGCGGGTCGCAACGAGTTCCCTGGAGATCGTCCCGTAACGTCCTTGCCCGCGCCTTGAGCCGGCATGGGATCGGCCATCCCAGTGAGGGCGCGTCGTCCATGAACTCAACTGGAAAGCTGGCCAGTTACGAATCAGTATAAATCCGCGATGTACAAGAACACTACTGTGTGCGGCCTTCAGCGGGTAACGGCGCTGTTACATACGAAAAAATCCTTGCATGGTTTCCATAAGCGCCCGACGGCGACGGGACTAGATGCGCATTTTGTCGCGTATCCAGTTCCTAAAGATCTTGCTGGCACGATTTGGAGCATTCGCTGGAGCTTCAACAATGTAGTAGCCATTACCAGTCGTGAAGGCGAGGTCAAAAGGGCGTACGAGACTCCCATTTGACAGCTTCTCCTCAACAAGGCGTGTCCATCCCAACGCCAACCCTTGCCCTTCGAGGGTGGCCCGCAGCAGATTGTCGTAATTTTGAAACCAGATTCCTTGCTGAGGGCGTAAAGAAGTTAGCTTCGCGAATTCAAGCCACTTGTCCCAATTCTCCCATTCGTGAGCCCGCCCATCTAGATGCAGCAGTGTCACGTTTTGGAACTTGCGGAGGTTTTCGGCGCCGACAGAATTTACATATCCTGGACTGCAAATCGGAAAAAATTCCTCACTAAACACTTTCTCGGACTTCAATTTATTCCAGTCACCGCGACCATATCTAATCGAAATGTCTATCCCGAATTTGCTCATATCCAAGCATTCATCGGTTTCAACCAGTTTTATATTGATCCCGGGATTGCGAATTCGAAAATCAGCCAACCTCGGCATCAGCCAGCAACTTCCAAATGCAACGGTTGTACTAACTGTTACATTTGCCGGAATGTCAGCGACTTTCTCGTTAAACTCCCTTGAGATCAGCCATAAGCTTTCTGAAACTGTATTGTGAAATTGGCGCCCATATTCTGTAAGTGCCACGCCTCGTTGCCCCCGCTCGAACAATTTGGCGCCAAGCCTGGATTCCAGGAGCCTGACCTGCATGCTTACCGCTTCCCTGGTGACATTCAACTCATGAGCCGCAGCGGTAAAATTCATGTGGCTTCCCGCCGCTTCGAACGCGACCAGACTGTGTAGTGGCGGCAATCTCAAAGGCGGACGAGACGTCAATCTGATTTACCTCAGGCGTGATCGATCTTACGCTGACTATCCGAAAAGCACCCCGTAATCATAGTCCCAGCCATAATACGCTGAGGAAGCCAAGAGTGCCATCTCACGATAGCCATCGACAAAAGGACCCGTTGCTCGATTCATTCCAGCTCAGGTCTCTGCAAACTTCGAAACAGGATTATGAGCACCGCTCATGCGCCGGCTTATGTAGAGAACGGTTGGCCTACGGAGCGCTACCGGCTCTATCATGAGGAGAAGGCCAAGGGAGGGCTTGCTCTAACGGTGGTGGGGGGATCGACCAACGTTTCGTCGGACAGCCCGTCCGCGTTTGGGCAACTTTATGCCGGCGATGACAGCATCCTGCCCTGGTTTGAACTGCTTACCGGGGGCGTTCATTCCCATGGCGCCGCGATTATGTGTCAGCTGACACATATGGGGAGGCGTACATCCAGCGACGTAGGGGAATGGCTGCCAGTAATAGGACCATCTAACACGCGAGAACGGGCGCACCGAGCCTATCCAAAGAGTATGGAAAGGGCTGACATAGTACGCGTCACCAAGGACTTTGCGGCCGCGGCTGTACGATGCAAAAAGGGCGGTTTTGACGGAATCGAAATCCTGTCGCACTCGCACTTGCTGGGACAATTCCTATCCCCTCTGATCAATTTCAGACAGGACGATTATGGCGGCTCCCTGGAGAACCGGCTTCGACTCACCTTCGACGTCCTGAACGGCGTCCGCGATGCTGTGGGTGACGAGTTCATCATAGGACTGAGGATCACCGGTAACGATTTCCTCAAAGGTGGGCTCAGCCGCGAGGACTGCATCGAGATCGCCCAGCGGCTTGAGCAGTGCGGCCTGGTCGACTTCCTCAACGTGCTTGCGGGAGCGCCATACGACGATCTGGGCTTGGCTCAATGGATGCCTCCTATGGGCACTCCCGCAGCCCGTTTCCTTGGAGTTGCCAAAGACATACGTGAGGCCGTTTCACTACCCATATTCTATGCAGGAGGCATTGCCGATATCGCAACTGCTCGCCATGCCCTGCGCGACGGCATTGTCGATATGGTGGGAATGACCAGGGCTCACATCGCCGATCCCTACCTGGTCTCAAAGCTGCAAACCGGGCAGGAAGATCGTATCCGCACCTGCGTCGGAATGAACTACTGCGCAGACCGGGTTAATCAAGGCAAAGACGCTTTATGCGGCCAGAATGCCGCGACCGGTCGCGAGCGCTTCTTCCCGCATCGCTTTCGCCGCCATGAAATAGCGGGTTTGCGCGCGGTCGTTGTTGGTGGAGGCCCAGGAGGACTGGAGGCGTCCCGTGTTCTCGCCGAGCGGGGCTACAGGGTGACCCTGTTCGAAGCGTCCAACCAGCTGGGTGGGCAGATTAACATGGCGGCCGGAGGTTCCACCAGGCGCCAGATGCGCGGGATCATCGATTGGCTGGTCAATGAACTCGAGCATCTCGGCGTTGATGTTCGCTACAACATGCTGGCGGAAGCCGAGGACATCCTGCGTGAGAAACCTGTGTTGGTGGTGATCGCGACAGGCGCACTGCCGCGCTCGCTGAACATTGGCGGCGCGCATCTTGCCCGGCCGATTTGGGACGTGTTCACCGGACAGCCTCCCGTTGGAGAGGTCATCATTTTCGACGATCGAGGCGACCATCACTCGCTGGTGGCGGCGGAGGTAGCAACCCAATCCGGTGCTTGCGTCACTCTCTTAACGCCGGATCGCACACCTCTTCATAATCTCGGGCCGACGAACTACGGCGTCGGCATGCGCAACCTGTATCAGCGCGGGGTGAACTTCCTCACCGACCGTGAGATCGTTGCCTTGAGCCCAGACGGCAACCGTTTGACCGTCACCGTGCGAAACGTCCTCACCGACCTGGAAGAAAAATTCCAGGCCGATCATGTCTTCTATGAAGTCGGGACGGAAGAAAACGCTGAATTGTACTTCGAACTTCAAAGTCATTCAGTCAACAACGGCCAAATAGAAGTAGCGTCTCTATTGGACGGCAAAGCCGAATACCGAACGGTGAACCCGGCCGGTGATTTCGTGTTGTTCCGGATTGGTGACGCGGTCTCTTCGAGGAACATCCATGCTGCGCTCTTTGATGCGTTGCGTGTCTGTTCCGTCATCACGGTCGCCGGACAGACCGGCTCCGATCAAGCGCGCTACTCAGTAACACATAGGCAAATGAAAGGGGAAACGACGTGAAAAATCTCCCACTGGCGGCGGCATGCCTGACAATTCTTGTACTGGAGTCACTCCCTGCGAATGCTGCATCAAACTGCGGTGAGCTGACAATCTCCAGCATGAATTGGCAGAGCGCTGAAGTGCTGGCAAGCCTGGACAAGTTCATTCTTAAAGCTGGGTTCGGATGTGATGCGGAAATTCTCGAAGGGGACACCGTGCCGACGGTCACCTCCATGATCGAAAAGGGAAAGCCCGATGTTGCTCCCGAGATCTGGGTCGATCTGCTGCCAGATGTTGTCGCTACCGGCATCAAGCTAGGCAAGCTTGTTGAAACTGGCGCGGCCCTCAAAGATGGTGGCGTCAACGGGTGGTGGATTCCAAAGTATGTGTCCGAAGCACACCCGGATATCAAAACCATTGCGGATGCGCTCAAACATCCGGAGCTCTTTCCAGCACCTGAAGATTCATCGAAAGGGGCGGTCTTCAATGGGCCTCAGGGCTGGGGCGCGACGGTTGTTACAACGCAGCTCTTCAAAGCCTACGGCGCTGAAAAAGCCGGCTTCACCTTGATCGACACCGGATCGGCAGCCGGCTTGGATGGATCGATAGCAAAGTCATATGAGCGCCACCAAGGCTGGCTCGGATTCTATTGGGCTCCGACGTCGATTCTGGGAAAGTATGAAATGGTGAAGCTCGACTTCGGGGTTCCTTACAATCAGGCTGAATGGAAGCGTTGCAATACAGTGGCGGACTGTGCCGATCCAAAGCCAAACGTTTGGCCGCAAGATCGAGTAAAGACGATCGTCACGAAAGGCTTTTCGGATCGTACTGATCCCGCAGTGATGGAGTACCTGCAAACCCGGTCGTGGTCCAACGATACGGTGAACGGTCTCTTGACCTGGATGACCGACAACCAGGCCACTGGTGACGATGCGGCAAAGTATTTCCTCAAGACACGCGAGGATATCTGGGCCAAGTGGGTCCCGGTCGGCGTCGCCGGAAAAATCAAAGCGGCACTTTAATCAACGTGTCGCGGTGGTGGCCTTTAGAGCGGCCATCATTGCGACCGCCATTGCCCTCACTGGGCTGACCGACCGAGAACTCCTCATGGATTGGCTGACAAATTTTCCCCATCTCAATGACGAGGCCTTGCGGCTTGTCAAAAAGGGGCTGGATGACGCTTTTCGAACCTTCACCCGAACATACGGCGATTCAATTGAGGGCCTTTTCGCGCCGTTGCAGTACCTTCTGATCAAGTGCGAGCACTTTCTAACCGACACGCCCTGGCCGCTGATCATTTCGCTGGCGGCTGGGCTGGCATGGCTTGCATCCCGAAACTTGACAACCGTGGCTGGAACCGTCGTCACCCTCGTTGCAATCGGGTTCCTGAACATGTGGGACGATACGATGAAGACGGTGTCCATGATCCTTGTCTCGACGATCATAGCCATCGTGCTCGGTGCGCCGGTTGGAATTGCGATGTCGAGATCGGAGCGCATCCAGAGGGTCATCAATCCGGTACTCGATGTCATGCAAACCATGCCAAGCTTCGTTTATCTGATCCCGGTGGTGATGCTGCTGGGAATCGGCAAGGTTCCTGGTGTGATTGCCGTCGTAATCTATGCGATCCCTCCCATGATCAGGCTGACAAATCTGGGCATCCGCCTCGTGGACAAGGATGTATTAGAGGCGGCCGATGCCTTCGGTTCGTCCAATTGGCAAAAGCTGCGAGACGTCCAGATTCCCCTGGCGCTGCCGACCATCATGGCTGGCGTCAATCAGACCATCATGATGGCATTAGCCATGGTCGTCATTGCGTCGATGATCGGGGTGCAGGGTTTGGGTCAACCGGTCCTCAAAGCGATCAACAATCAGTATTTCACGCTGGGTTTGTTCAATGGACTAGCCATTGTTGGTATCGCCATCATTTTTGACCGTATCAGCCAAGCTTATGGCAAGCGGCTGCAGCGACACCTGGAGTTGATGCATGCCTGATCGTGAAGAAAAACAAGTCGGAATCGTTATCTCACATCTGTTCAAGATCTTCGGAGCCAATGCCAATAACCACCTGAATGCATTGGCGAAAGGCATGACGAAAGCTGAGTTGAACGAACGCCACGGGCTTGTCCTCGGACTGAACGACGTTAGCATCAATATGGCTGCTGGTCAGGTCCACGTCATAATGGGCCTTTCGGGATCCGGGAAATCCACCTTGATACGGCACATTAACCGGCTGGTTGAGCCGACGGCTGGCCAGATCATCGTTGGCGGCCAGGACGTTCTCAAATTGGATGAGCATGCTTTGCGGGCCTTTCGTCGCAACACCACGGCGATGGTGTTTCAAAAATTTGCTTTGCTTCCGCATCGCAACGTTCTGGAGAACACCCTGTACGGCCTGGAGATCCAAGGCGGCGATCGCTATAGGCATCGTGAAAAGGCGATGCGCTGGATTTCACGCGTTGGGTTGAACGGATTTGAAAACCGGTATCCGAATCAGCTTTCGGGCGGCATGCAGCAACGTGTCGGGTTGGCTCGGGCTTTGGCAAGCGACTCGCCAATCCTGCTGATGGACGAGGCGTTTTCTGCCCTCGATCCCCTCATTCGATCAGACATGCAGGAGATGCTGCGGAATATTCAGCAGGAGGTGAAAAAAACGATCGTGTTCATCACGCACGATCTTGATGAGGCGTTGAGACTGGGAGACCAGATTGCCATCCTTCGCAACGGCGAGGTGGTTCAACAAGGTTCGAGCCAGGACATCGTTCTTCGGCCGGCAGATGACTACGTGGCCTCGTTTGTAAAGGACGTCAACAGAGGACGTATAATACGAGTTGACGCGATCATGACGCCGTCAAATCCGGCGAGCGCTTTGCCGAAATCTCTTCTCTCAGCTGACACCACCCTGAATGCGGCTGCAAAGCTGATGTGCCAGCATGGCGGGCACGAGAGCGTCGTCGTCGACGGACACGGCAAACCGTTGGGTCGAGTGACAAAGGACCAGATCATGGCGGCCATGATTGGATACGGCGGACTGTGGGGTAGCGAAAACGGTGGGGGCACCAGTTCATTTCGACCGGTGTTGTACTCTGCCAATCAGCCGGCGAATCCAGGGAACCGCGCAGAACGATAGGCTATGTCGCTCGGGATCGTTCCGCCTTGGCACGATTTCCGCAATCATCATCATCATAGAGGTTATCAAGAGGCACCGATGCTGAAGCTAGATCAGTCGTTTCGTTTTGAAGGCCAGGACGTTGCGTGGGGCCGGATCGGGGAGGGCGCTCCCTTGGTGATGCTTCATGGAACGCCGTTTTCGTCACAAGTATGGCGCCGCATAGCGCCTCTCATAGCTTCACGCCGGACGGTCTATTTCTTCGATCTCCTCGGATATGGTCAATCCGCAAAGGCGGATGGTCAGGATGTGTCGCTAGGCGTGCAGAACAAACTTTTTGCCTCACTGTTGAAGGAGTGGGGCGTGAAGGAGCCTGACGTCCTTTGTCATGATTTTGGCGGCTCGACTGCACTTCGCACCCACTATCTTAACGATGTGCGGTATCGTAGCCTGTTGTTGGTCGACCCTGTGGCGGTCGCCCCTTGGGGCTCCGCATTGGTGCAGCATGTGCGAAAGCATGAAGCCGCGTTTGCCGGCGCCCCGGATTACATTCACGAATCGATCTTGCGAGCGTACCTGCAAGGCGCGGCGTTCCAGACCCTTCGCAGCGAAGCTCTGGACCTCTATATGCAGCCTTGGCTTGGGCCCGTAGGCAAGCCGGCCTTCTATCGACAGATCGCCCAAATGGATCAAAAATTCACCGACGAAGTCGAAAAGCTTTATAGGCCGATGAATTTTCCCGTTCGAATTCTATGGGGTCGTGAAGACGAGTGGATCCCAATCGCGCAAGGACAGAAATTGTCCGAGAAGCTCACCAACGGGGTGATGACGGCCGTGCCTCAAGCAGGTCATCTCGTCCAGGAAGATGCGCCTGAAATGATCGTCGCGGCACTTTTCGATACGCTGCAGTAGTTCTCCGATCTAACCGGTGATGACGAGAGATGGCCAGAAAGTTTGCGTTTCTGCTGACGCGCCATTTTACGCTTTCGCCGTTTGCGCTTTTCGTCGACACGCTGCGGCTTGCGGGCGACGAGGATGATCGGAGTCGAAGAGTAGAGTTCGACTGGCAAGTGGTTGGCGAGCGTGGTTTGCCTATCCGCGCAAGTTGCGGCATCGAAGTGATGCCGACGAGAGAACTCCAGCACCCGGAGGAATACGACGATATCGTTGTCGTTGGCGGGCTTCTGAACACGGGCGATACTCTTGGAAGCCAGAAGGAAGCCTTCCTGCTAAAAGCCGCATCGCGCGGAGTTCGATTGACGGCGCTCTGCACAGCCAGTTTCGTACTCGCTCGATATGGATTGCTGGACGGCTACAACGTGTCCGTGAGCTGGCTCCACGTCAAAGATTTCCGTACCATGTTCCCGCAAGTCTTGGCACATGCGGATAGCCTGTTCTCCGTCGACAGAAGCCGCGCAACCTGCGCTGGCGGTGTCGGAGCGGCGGACCTTGCTGGTCATTTTGTGGCAGAGTCCATTGGTAAGAAAGCCAGCGAGAAAGCTGCCAAGATCCTTATTCTTGATCGGGTCAGGACGACCCGCGACGTCCAGCCCGTTGGAGATCTTTTCCCAAACGCCGAAAGTAGACAACTGAGGCGTGCCCTCCTTCTCATGGAGAGCAACGTCCAAGAAACGTTGGCTGTCAGCGACATTGCAGGGTCGCTCAGCGTTTCGAGACGACAGCTTGAACGGTTGTTTTTTGCTGAAATCGGTAGGAGCCCACTGTCGGCATATCTCGCGATACGCGTGCAATACGCAAAGACGCTCCTCGAGGTTAGCGACCTAAACATGGGCGAGATTGGATTCCGCTGTGGCTTCAGCAATGCGGGACACTTCAGCCGCGCCTTCAAGCGCCAAACTGGCCTTACTCCCACCGACTTCAAGCAGTCCCGAGGCACGTCAGCCGTCCCATCTAGGTCGTGAGATGTTGGGGGGGGCGGCCCCCAACGAATGGACGGCTGTGAACAAGTGAATGGTGCCGCTTGCGTGACTCGAACACGCGACCCCCGCATTACGAATGCGGTGCTCTACCAACTGAGCTAAAGCGGCCCGGGAAGCCAACGCCTCCAAGATGCGGCGGTGATAGACGCAACCGGGCGCGAATTCAAGATGCGACTTGGCAATTCCTGCGGCGGCGTCATGGCACCCTCGAAAGCCGGCCGCCGCCTTGTCCGCCAATCAATCGTCAAGGGGATGCGGCGCATGGTGCGTGCGCTCCCCGCGCGTGAAGATTGGTGAAACATGCTGATTTTGTTGCCGGAACAGCGCCGGAATGGACTTTGCATACCTCCGCGAGGCAGAATGCGCCGCTCGCCCGTTGATTGATTGGTCGCCTGCGGCTAACGATCACGGCAAGGTTGGCAAAGACAGAGGGACCCGCTTGGACGCGATCGAAAAAGCGATCCGGAACGCCTTGGAGAAAGGCAATGCCGAGGACCGCGCGTTCCGCGAGAGGGTCTATCGCTCGGCTTTTGCCGCGCTTGATCGCGCGCTCCAGGCCAATCCCGGTGTGACCGTTGAGGTCGCCATCAAGCGCCGCAAGGCAATCCAGGCGAAAATCACCGAAATCGAATCCGAGTTCCTGCCGGCGGTGCCGGATGTCGGCCCGCAGGGCGATGCACCGGCGGTCGAACTCGGAGCGGACTCGGCGCCCGCGGTCGAAACCGGCCGACAGGCATCGTCCCCCGATGTCGTCGTCGACGGCCCCGTGCAATCCGCTGCCGATGCGCCGCGCTCGCGCGTCCTGCCCGTCGTTCCCGACATCATGCCGGACGCCTCGCTTCCCGATGCTCCGGCCATCGACATGTCGGTTCCGGCCGCGGCCGGCGCGACCACGGAAGTGGCGCCCGACCGCGATGAAAGACGCATAAGAGGGCGTCGCCTGCCGCTGACCGCCATCTTCCTGACCGTGACACTGCTGGCAGCAGTTGGCATCGGCCTGTTCTTCGCCGTGCAGACCGGCGTGTTCAAGACATCCGCGCAACTCGACACCGCACCGCCTGAAGCGCCGCCGACCGTCGAGGACGACGATTTCACACCGGCCGACGGCGGTCCGGCAAAACCCGGCGCCGCCGACCAGTCGCGCGACTGGATCAATGTGTTTTCGCCGGCCGATGCATCGCATGTCAGTGCGCCATCGGACGCCAGGGCCGAGGTGATGAAGGACGATACCGGTTCGTTCCTGCGCATCCGTTCCGGCGCGTCCGGTTCGGCGATCAGCTTCGACGTTGGACAAGGCGTGCTGGAGAAACTGGCCGGCAAACATGCCGTGTTCGACATCATTGCCCGCTCCGAAGAAGGCAAGGAGACGCAGATTTCGGTCGACTGCAATTTCGGCGAACTCGGCGACTGCGGCCGCAAGCGCTATGCGGTCGGCCAGCAGCAGAACGAATATCTGTTCGACGTGCAGTTTCCCGACAAGCATCCGGGCTCGGCCGGCACCATTGCCATCAATTCCGACTTCGACAAGCAGGGCAAGGCCGCCGACATCTACGAAATCCGCGTTTCGATCGAGCCATAGCGAACCCCGCACCGCGCGAATTATCGGTCGAGCAGCGCCTGCAGCGTTTCGATGCGGTCGGCCTCGTTGGCCGGCTTGTCCCAGCGCAATCGCGAAATGCGGGGAAAGCGCATGGCGACGCCGGATTTGTGCCGGGTCGAGCGGTTCAGTCCTTCGAAGGCGACTTCCAGCACCAGGCCGTTGTCGCGGTCGGCCCGCACCGAGCGCACCGGCCCGAAACGCTCGATCGTGTTGTCGCGGACATATTTGTCGATCTGCTTCAGTTCCTCGTCGGTGAAGCCGAAATAGGCCTTGCCGACCGGTACCAGTTCCTCTTCGCCTTCGGCACCTGTCCAGACACCGAACGTATAGTCGGAATAGAAGCTCGACCGCTTGCCGTGGCCGCGCTGCGCATACATCAGCACCGCGTCCACTGTGTGCGGATCGCGTTTCCACTTGAACCACGGACCTTTCGGCCGGCCGGCGACATAGGCTGAGTCCCAGCGCTTCAGCATGACGCCTTCGATGATCGGATGCGGCGGCGCCCGGCGCAGTTCCTCCAGCGTTTGCCAGTCCGTGAAGTCGACGAATGGCGACAGATCGAAACGGCTCGGGTCGAGTGTCGCGACAAAGCTTTCCAGCCGGCCGCGCCGTTCGCGAAACGGCAGCGCGCGCAATTCCTCGCCGCCGACCTGGAGCAGATCGTAGCAGCGCATGAAGGCCGGGTATTGCTGCTGCATCTTCGGTGCCACCGTCTTGCGATTCAGCCGTTGCTGCAGATCGGAGAAGGTTCCCGTCGCCTCCCGGGGATCGCCGACAAGCAGTTCGCCGTCCAGCGTTGCGGAAAAATGCATGGCCTCGGCGAGGTCCGGAAAGGCGCCCGAAACGTCATCGCCGGTGCGCGAATAGAGCCGGCGGATGCCGCCCTCCGCCACCGCCTGGACACGGATGCCGTCCCATTTCCATTCGGCGGCATAATCGGCCGGATCGAGCTTTTCGAGATCGCCGTCGCCGACCGGGTTCGACAGCATCACCGGGCGAAACAATGCCAACGCCGTGTTCCTGGGCTTTTCGGCCTTGCCTTCCAGCCAGGCGAACAACGCTGTGTAAGGCGGTGACAGCCCGTGCCAGAGCTCCTCGATCTCCGCGACCTCGACCTTGCCGAAATCCGCCAGCGCCTGTTTGGCCAGACGCGCCGACACGCCGATGCGCAGGCCGCCGGTGACCAGCTTGATGATGGCAAAGCGTGCCGAGATGCCGGCGCTGTCGAGCAGCCCTGCCAGCACCTTCGGTCCGTCGGAGCGGCTTGCCGCCTGCAGCTTGGCGACGACCTCGCCAAGCGTCGGCTCGCGGTTCGGGATGTTTCCGGGCGTTTGCGGCCAGACCAGCGACACCGTTTCGGCGAGATCGCCGACATAGTCGTAGGAATAGCCGAACAGCACCGGATCCATGCGCTCGGTGACGAGCATGCGCAGCATCGCCGGCTTGACCGCGGCGATGTGGAGATCGCCAGTGATGGCAGCCAGCGCCAGGCCGCGATCGGGATCCTCGACGCTGCGGAAATAGTCGGTCAGCAAGGTCAGCTTGCCGTTGCGCGACGGCGTCAGCACCAGGCGGTCGAGAAGTTCGGCGAAGCGGTTCATGGCTTCAATCGCCCTCGTCCTCGTACCCCACCAGGTGCAGCGGCCGCGCCGCGATGCCTTTGAGCTCGCACCAGCGGACCAGCGCCTCCTCGCGGCCATGCGTCACCCAGACCTCTTCGGCTCCGGTCTCCTTGATGGTGGCGGTCAGCTCATCCCAGTCGGCATGGTCCGAGATGATCAGCGGCAGTTCGACGCCGCCCTGCTTGGCGCGCTGGCGGATGCGCATCCAGCCTGACGCAAAGCACGAGATCGGATCGGGAAACCGCCGCGCCCAGCGATCCGCGAAGGCCGAAGGCGGGCCGACGACGATGGCGCCGGCAAAATCATCCTTGCCGCCGCTTTCGACGGTCGCCGGTTCGAGGGTGCCGAGATCGATGCCTTGGCTCTGGTAGTACTCACTGAGTTTGGCCAGCGCGCCATGGATGTAGAGCGGCCTGTCGTAGCCGGCGTCGCGCAACAGCCGCATCACCCGTTGCGCCTTGCCCAGCGCATAGGCGCCGACCAGATGCGAGCGTTCGGGGAACTGCGCGGCCGATTTCAGCAGGCGGGCGATTTCTTCGGTGTCCGGGGGATGGCGAAACACCGGCAGGCCGAACGTCGCTTCGGTGATGAACACATCGCACGGGATCGGCTCGAATGGCGCGCAGGTCGCGTCCCTCTGCCGCTTGTAGTCGCCGGAAGCGACGATGCGCGTGCCCTGATGCTCGACCGCTATCTGCGCCGAGCCCAGCACATGGCCGGCCGGATGGAAGCTGACGCTGACGCCATCGAGGGCAATCGTCTCGCCGAGCCTTGCCGCTTGTGTTGTTCCAGCGAAATCCTCACCGTAGCGCAGCCCCATAATGTCGAGCGTCTGCTGCGTCGCCAGCACCGAGCGGTGGCCGGAACGCGCGTGGTCGGAATGGCCATGCGTGATCAGTGCCCGGTTGACCGGCCGCACCGGGTCGATGAAGAAATCGCCCGGCGGGCAATAGAGGCCCTCGGGCCGGGGGTGAAGCAGAACACTGGTGCGCATGGTCTCCAAGATAGGATATAATTCCGCGGCGGGAAGCCTGTTGTAAGTCACTGCTGACTCCCGCATAGAGCACCGCCGGCTCGATCCGCCGGCAGGACCCGCCGCCATGAAACCGCTTCAGGCCTCGTCAGGCGACTTGAACGCCGATCGCCGCGCCGACTATGCCGAGATGCTGCACGCTGATGGCGATCATGCGGCGGCGGCGGAATTGCTGCTCGGTGCGCTGGAAATAACGCCGCAATGGGCGATGGGCTGGTTTCGCCTCGGCGAGATGCAGCAGGCGGCGGGCGCGGCGGATCTGGCCGCACAGGCGTGGACGATGTCGTTGCAACTCGATCCATCGGATCGTCAAGGCGCTGCACTGAACCTGCAATTGATCGGCAAGGCGCCGGCGGTCGATGCGCTCCCCAGCGCCTTCGTCGAGACCTTGTTCGACCATTATGCCGAGAGCTTCGACGAGTCCCTGGTCGGCAGGCTGGGTTACCGCCTGCCTGGGATGCTCGACCAGGCCATTCGAGCGGCAAGGCCGGGCCGCTTCGCGCTGGCGCTCGATCTCGGCTGCGGCACAGGCCTGATGGGGCAGAGGCTGCGGCCGATCGCCGACCGGCTGGAGGGGTATGACATTTCGGCCAAAATGCTGAGAAAGGCGCGGGCCAAGGGCGTCTACGATTTCCTCGACAAGGCCGATCTGCGGGATTTTCCCTATGCCGGTCCGAAAGCCGATCTGGTGACGGTGGCCGATGTTTTCATCTATGTCGGTGCGCTGGGCGGCGTGGTGAAGACGATTGCCGGCCTGCTGGCCACGGATGGCCTGTTCGCGTTTTCCGTCGAGACGCTGGCTGGCGATGGCGATTTCGCGCTGCTGCCGTCACGCCGCTATGCGCATGCGCAACGCTATGTGCTCGACGTGCTGGCCGCCAACGGGTTTTCGGTCCTGTCACTGGAACCAACCGCGATCCGGCAGGATCGCGGGGAACACGTCAACGGGTTGGTCGTTGTGGCCAGGGCTCCGAACTCAGCTGAACAAAGGACCTGACGGCAGCCGGTCGGCGGTGTCGGCAGCTTTTCGTCGGGTGCGATAGGAATTTTTTCTTGACACCCTGCCCTCAGCTATGGTACATTTTCGCCCATGGTGCTGATTTGCGCCAGTGACCCGCCGGACAGGCGGGTTTTTCGTTTGATGCTCCGTCAGCCGCGCGCCTGCGGAGGGGCAGCCTCGCCGCCTCGCAAATATTCCTGCTGTGAAAAAGTCCGATTTGCATGCGCGACTGATATTTGGCATCTGCTCGCGTCAGGGCGGGATATCAGGAGGAGCATAGCCGATGCGCTGGAACATGATGATCTTGGCCTCTTGCCTGCTGACCGCCGGCTGTGTCGGTGGCACTTCGATGTCGGAACAGCAGGATGCGAACATCCAGTCGTCCCTGCAATATGACAACGTGCCGTGCGACCAGTTGCTGGCGCAGCGCAATGGCTTGGCGCAGCAATACAACCTGCCGATCAAGGCCAAGCCGGCCTTCTCCAATCCGGCGATGGGCTTCGGCCCGTTCACGCCGGACATGCGCTCCAAGGCCAAGCGCGATACCGACAAGGCGAGCGGTGAGATCGATGCCATGAACCGGTCGATCGACCGACGCGACTGCGGCCAGCCGGAGAAGCAGAAGAAGATCGCTCTGCCTGGCTAGCTAGTACCCCGCCTTGCGGTCCACCAGATTGTCGAGCTTTTCGCCGCGTTCGAAGGCGTCCATCTGGCGCAGCATGATCGGCGCCAGATGCACCGGATCGGAGGTCGCCGCCGCATGTGGCGTCACGAACACTTTCGGATGCCCCCACAGCGGACTGGTCTTCGGCAGCGGTTCGACCTCGAACACGTCGAGGCTTGCCTCCTTCAACGTGCCGTCATCCAGCGCCCGCAAAATGTCGGCATCCTTCTGCAGGCGGCCACGCCCGGCATTGATCAGCACCGAGCCGCCGAGGCCGTTGCGTTTCCGCAGCTCCTTCAGCACGCCGTAGTTGATGATGCCCTTGGTCTCCGGCGTCAGCGGCAGAAGCACCACCAGGATGTCGGTTGCCTTGAGGAAGGGGATCAATCCAGCTTCGCCGGAATAGGTCGCGACGCCTTGCATGGCCTTGTCGGTGCGCGACCAGCCATTGACGGCAAAGCCGAGCGAGAGCAGCACCGAGGCCGCGGCGCGGCCGAGACTGCCGAGGCCCATGATGCCGACCGAAATGTCACCGGCAGGCCTCTGCTGCGGCTCATGCCAGATCTTCTTCGACTGCTGCGACCGGTAGAGCAGGCCCTGGCGGTGATGGTCGAGCACCCGCCAGACGACATATTCCGTCATGTACTGGGTGAGGTTGTCGGCAACGATTTTGACGATCGGCACGTCGGGCAGGCCGGGATCGGCGAAGATATGGTCGACGCCGGCGCCGATCGAGAAGATGGCGCGCAGATTGGGCAGCGACGCCAGGATGTTCGGCTTCTGCTTCCATACAACGGCATAGGTGATCGAGGGGTCGCTGGCGCCGTCCGGCTCCAGCACCACCTCGCGTTCGGCCGACAGCAGGTCGCGCCAGCGCTGCGGATGAAAGCCGGTGACGGCAAGCAGGATGCGGCCTTTTTCCATTGCGGTCCTTTAGTCCCTCTTTACGCAAATCACTCGCTGACGATGCCGACCGGTGCCGTCTCGATCTTGAAGGCGGCCGAGATCAGCGCCCGAGTATAGTCGGTTTGCGGATTTTCAAAAATCTGCTGGGAAGGGCCGGCTTCGACGATCCTGCCATTGCGCATGACGATGACGTCGTTGGCGAGCGCGCGGATGACTTTCAAATCATGGCTGATGAAGAGATAGGCGAGGTCGTGCTTGGCCTGCAGGCTGCGCAGCAGGTCGACGACCTGCGCCTGCACGCTCATGTCGAGTGCCGATGTCGGCTCGTCCAGCATGACGAAGCGCGGGTTGAGCACCATGGCGCGTGCGATGGCAACGCGCTGGCGCTGGCCACCGGAAAACTCGTGCGGGTAGCGGTTGCGGGTCGCCGGATCGAGCCCAACCTCCTTCAGCACGGCGGCCACCTTGTCGTCGCGCTCGTCGGGCGACAGCTTCGGCTCGTGGATCTTGAGGCCTTCCTCGATGATCTCGGCGATCGACATGCGCGGGCTGAGCGAGCCGAACGGATCCTGGAAGACGATCTGCAATTCGCGCCTGAGCGGCCGCATTGCATTGAAGGACAGCTGGTTGATGTCGCGACCGTTGAACTGGATCATGCCGGTCGACGAGATCATGCGCGCCAGCGCCAAGCCGAGCGTCGTCTTGCCGGAGCCGGATTCGCCGACCACGCCGAGCGTCTGGCCGGCGCGCACGGTGACATCGATGCCGTCCACTGCCTTCACATTGTCGACGGTGCGGCGGAAGAAGCCCTGCTTGATCGGGAACCAGACCTTTATGTCCTTGCCGGTCATGACCGGCTTGGCGTCGGCATTGGCGGCCGGCGGCTTGCCCTTCGGCTCGGCCGCCAGCAGATGCCTTGTGTAGGCATGCTGCGGATTGGCGAAGATCTCCTTGGTCGGGCCGGTCTCGACGATCTTGCCCTTGGTCATCACGCAGACGCGGTCGGCAATCTTGCGCACGATGCCGAGATCATGGGTGATGAACAGCATCGACATGCCCTTGCGGCTCTTCAAGCCGGCCAGCAGTTCGAGGATCTGCGCCTGAACGGTGACGTCGAGCGCCGTCGTCGGCTCGTCGGCGATCAGAAGTTCGGGCTCGTTGGCCAGCGCCATGGCGATCATCACGCGCTGGCGCTGGCCCCCGGACAACTGGTGTGGATAGGCATCGAGGCGCTTGTGCGGATCGCGGATGCCAACCTCGTTGAGCAGGGCCAGCGTGCGCTCCTTGGCGGGGCGGTCGGCCATGCCTTGGTGCAGCTTCAGGATCTCGACGATTTGATGCTCGATCGTGTGCAGCGGATTGAGCGAGGTCATCGGCTCCTGGAAGATCATGGTGATCTTGTTGCCGCGCACCTGCCGCAACTGCTTCTCGCCCATCGCCAGCAGGTCGTTGCCCTGGAACACGATCTTTCCCGAGGGGTGGCTGGCGCTTGGATAGGGCAAAAGCTTCAGCACCGAAAGCGCCGAGACCGATTTGCCGGAGCCGGATTCGCCGACCAGCGCCACCGTCTCGCCCTTGGCGATGTCGAACGAGATGTGGTCGACCGCCGTCGACTGGCCGCCGCCCTGGCTGAAGGCGACGCTGAGGTCCTGTACGCTGAGCAAGGGGGCTTCGCTCATCGGAACGTCTTGCGCGGATCGAAGGCGTCGCGCGTCGCCTCGCCGACGAAGACCAGCAGCGACAGCATCAGCGAGATGACGACGAAGCCGGAAATGCCGAGCCACGGCGCATTGAGGTTGCGCTGCGCCTGCTTCAGCAGCTCGCCAAGCGAGGCGGAGCCGGGCGGCAGGCCAAAACCGAGATAGTCGAGCGAGGTCAGCGTCGAGATCGAGCCCGAGAGCAGGAAGGGCATGAAGGTCAGTGTCGCCACCATGGCGTTGGGCAACAGGTGCCGGAACATGATGGTGCGGTTGGGCACGCCGAGCGCCCGGGCCGCGTTGACATATTCGAAATTGCGGGCGCGCAGGAACTCGGCCCGCACCACGCCGACCAGCGCCACCCAGGAAAACAGCAGCATCAGGCCGAGCAGGATGAAGAAGCCCGGCGGCAGGATGGCGGCGACGATGAGCAGGAGATAGAGCACCGGGATGGCGGACCAGATCTCGATGAAACGCTGGAACAAGAGATCCGTCCAGCCGCCGAAATAGCCTTGCACGGCGCCGGCCGCGACGCCGATCAAGGCGGAGCCGGCGGTCAGGATCAGGCCGAACAGCACCGAAATGCGGAAGCCGTAGATGACGCGCGCCAGCACGTCGCGCGCCTGGTCGTCGGTGCCGAGCCAATTCCAGTTGCCGACGATGCAGGCGGGGTCGGCAGCACCCTGCGGATACTGGTTGCAGCGTGTCTTGGCGTCATACTGCCACGACGGCCTGGCCGGTGCTGCTTCGGGAATAGCGTTGTTGACCGTCTGATAGGAGTAGCGCACCGGCGGCCAGATCATCCAGCCATTGGCGTTGATCTCGTCCTGGATGACCGGATCGCGATAGTCGGTGACGGCATAGAAGCCGCCGAATTTTTCCTCGGGGTAGGCGACCAACACCGGAAACAGGATTTCGCCCTTGTAGGAAGCGATGATCGGCTTGTCGTTGGCGATGAACTCGGAAAACAGCGACAGCACGAACAGGACGAGGAAGATCCACAGCGACCAGTAGCCGCGGCGGTTGGCTTTGAAGTTCTGCAGGCGGCGCTTGTTGAGCGGCGACAGAAACGGCCGCTTGATCCGCGCGGGTGCCGCGTCGACGGGGACTGTAGCCTCCGACATCAGACGTCTCTCCGCTCGAAATCGATGCGCGGATCGACCCAGGTGTAGAGCAGGTCGGACAAGAGCCCGACGAACAGCCCGAGCAGCGAGAAGATGTAGAGATTGGCGAACACCACCGGATAGTCGCGCTCGACCACCGACCGGAAGCCGAGCAGACCGAGGCCATCGAGGGAGAAGATGTTCTCGATCAGCAGCGAGCCGGTGAAGAAGGCCGAGATGAAGGCGCCGGGAAACCCGGCGATGACGATCAGCATGGCGTTGCGGAAGACGTGGCCGTAGAGCACCTGCCGTTCCGACAGACCCTTGGCCCGCGCCGTCACCACATACTGTTTGCGGATTTCTTCGAGGAACGAGTTCTTGGTCAGCAGCGTCGTGGTGGCGAAGGCCGACAGCACCAGCGCGGTCAGCGGCAATGTCATGTGCCAGAAATAGTCGACGATCTTTCCCCACCACGACAATTGATCCCAATTGTCCGAGGTGAGGCCGCGCAACGGAAACCAGTCCCAGAAAGACCCGCCGGCAAACAGCACCATCAGCATGATGCCGAACAGGAAGCCCGGAATGGCATAGCCGACAATGACGACGCCGCTGGTCCAGACGTCGAAGGGAGTGCCGTCCTTGACAGCCTTGCGGATGCCGAGCGGGATCGAGATCAAATAGGACAACAGCGTGATCCACAGCCCGATCGAGATCGACACCGGCATTTTTTCCAGGATCAGGTCGAGCACCGAAATGTCGCGGAAATAGCTGTCGCCGAAATCGAAGCGGGCATAGTTCCACAGCATCATGCCGAAGCGCTCGAGCGGCGGCTTGTCGAAGCCGAACTGCTTTTCCAGCTTCTTGATGAATTCCGGATCGAGCCCCTGCGCACCGCGATATTTCGAGCTGACGTCACCGGCGGCATCGAAATTGCCGCCGGCACCCGCGTCGCCGCCACCACCGCCGAGGCGGTCGCTGCCGCCCTGATTGGTCAGCCGGGCGATGACCTGTTCGACCGGACCGCCGGGGGCGAACTGGATGACGGCGAAGGATATCGCCATGATGCCGAACAGCGTCGGGATCATCAACAGGATGCGGCGCAGGATATAGGCGCCCATCAGGCCTTCTGCCCTCGTTGAGCGAACATCTCAGCCTTTGCCAATTCTTGCCGCCTTGCCCTTATCGAACCACCACAGCGTCTCGACCGGAAAGCCGAAATCGGGCTTCTGTTCGACAAAGCCGAACATGTCCCAATAGGCGACGCGGTGATTCGCCAGATAGTATGTTGGAATCCAGTCCAGCCGCGCGCGCAAGACCCGGTCGAGCGCTCTGAGCGCCGTGACGAGTTCTATACGGTCTTTCGCCTTGGCTGCTGCCGCGATCAGGGCGTCGATGGCCTTGCTTTCGGTGCCCGGATAGTTGCGTTGCCCCGGGATTTTCGCCATGCGGGAATCATAGAGCATCTGCAGGCTGTCGTCAGTCGGCGTCGCCCCGATCGACCAATGCAGCAAGGCAAGATCGAAGTCGTAATTGCTGTGCCGCTGCTCATACTGCGCCGAATCGATTTGCCGGATCGATGCGTCGATCCCGATCGCCTTCATATTCTCCGACCACGGGGTGTAGATACGAACGATGCCATCGTCCTCCGCCAGCATTTCGACCCGCAGCGGCTCACCCTTGTCATTGACGACGAAACTGCCGTCGCGCTTCCAGCCGGCTTGCACAAGCAATCTCGAAGCCTCGCCCAGCAGCTTGCGGTCATGGCCCGAACCGTCGGACAGGGGCTGTGTTACCGCTTCACCGAAAACCTCTGGCGGCAACTCGGCCCGGAATGGCTCCAGCAGGGCCAATTCGTCAGGCGAGGGCAGGCCTTCGGCCTTGTAATCCGATCGTTCGAAGTTCGATTGAGAACGCTCGTAGGAGCCGTAAAACAAGGCCCGCTTCATCCATTCGAAATCGAAACATCTGGCGATCGCCCGCCGCACCCGCTCATCGCGGAATTGCGGACGACGCTGGTTCAGCGCGACGCTCTGCATGTCTGGCGTCTTCTCGCCGGGAAATTCCCGTTTGAGGACCTTGCCGTCCTTCAGCGCCGGAAAGTCGTATCCGGTCGCCCATACCCGTGAGGTGAATTCCTCGCGAAAATGCGTGTCGCCTTTCTTGAAGGCCTCGAATGCCGCCTGCCGGTCAAGATAGAAGTCGATGCGGATGCGGTCGAAATTGTAGAGGCCGCGGTTCACCGGGAGATCGCGGCCCCAATAGTCGGCGACGCGGTCATATTCGACCGTCTGTCCGGCCGCCACGCGTCCAATCTTGTAGGGTCCCGAGCCAAGCGGCGGCGTCATGGTCGAAGCATCGAAATCATTGGCCGTGTAAAAGGCCTTGGAGACGATAGGCATCCCCACGATCGCAAGGACGTTTTGCGCCGACTGCTTGCCGTTGAGGGTGAGATCGACGGTGGTGGGATCGACCGCAACCACGTCGGTCATGTACCGCAACGCCTGGGAAAGGTTCGGATGGCCCTTGTCCTTATAGAGCTTCAGCGCAAAGACAACGTCTTGCGCGGTCAGCGGCGAGCCGTCGTGGAAACGCGCTTGCGGTCGCAGCACGAAGCGGAAACCGTTGCGGTCCGGCGACAGGGTAACGGTTTCGGCAAGCAGGCCATAGACTGCATCCGGCTCATCGAGCGCGCTTGTCATCAGCGAATCGAAACAGAGTTCGGCGCGCGGCGGCGCCTCCCCCTTCAAAACCAGGAAATTCAACGTGTTGAAGGTCAGGAAGCTCTGATTGAGGGTTGCGTTCGGCGGCGCGAAATTCATCTGGCCGCCCTTGGGCGCGTCCGGATTGACGTAGTCGAAATGCGCGAAATCGGGCTTGTACTTGAGGTCGCCGAAGGCCGACAGGCCATGCAGCTTGATGCCGGTCGCAATGCCGGCGAAGGCCCGGCCCGGCAACAGGGCAGCGGCTGCCGCGGCACTGCCCAGGGCGAGAAAGTCGCGGCGGGCAAGGGCCGCCATCAATTGCCGCCCTTGTATTTGGCCGCCAGCGCCCTCTCCTTGTCCGGGTCGATCCACCAGGAATCGATGTCGGCACCGACATAGGCGGGCTGCTTGTCGGGGAATTTGAACTTGTCCCAATAGGCCAGCCACACCGCCGACCGGTGATATTGCGGCAAGACATAGAAGTTCCACAGCAGGATGCGGTCGAGCGCATGGGTGGCGGCGACGAGATCGTCGCGATCGGTGGCGAAGATGATGCGATCGACCAGCGCGTCGATGGTCGGATCCTTGATGCCCATCAGATTGCGCGAACCGGGCGAATCGGCAGCTTTCGAGCTCCAGAAGTCGCGTTGCTCGTTGCCCGGCGATTCCGACTGCTGGAGGATGCCTGTGACGACATCGAAATCAAAATTGTTGACGCGGTTGATGTACTGCGTCTGGTCGATGATGCGCAAAGTGGCATCGACACCGATCTTGCGCAGATTGGCGATGTAGGGACTGGCGATCACCTGGTCAGTGTCGTTCCAGCCGAGGATCTCGAACTTGAACGGCGCGCCGGTCTTGGCATTGACCATCTTGCCGCCCTTGATCACCCAGCCCGCCTTGGCGAAGAGATCGACTGCCTGTTTCAGGTACTTCCGTTCCGCCTGCGGCGAATCGTAGACCGGCAGCTTGAATTCCTGGGTGAAAAGTTCGGGCGGCAGCTTGTCGCGGTATTTTTCCAGGATCTCCAGTTCCTTGCCTTGCGGCAGTCCGCTCGACGCCAGTTCTGTGCCCTGGAAATAGCTCGATGTACGGGTGTTGAAGCCGAAGAACAGGGTGCGGTTCATGCTCTCGAAATCGAATGGGATGGTCAGCGCCTCACGCACCAGCCGGTCCTGGAACAGCGGCCGCCGCTGGTTGAGGACGAAACCCTGCATCGGTTGCGGCGCCTGGGTCTGGAAATCCTTCTTGATGACATCGCCGGCCTGGAATGCCGGGAAATTGTAAGCCGTCGCCCACTTACGCGAACTGTATTCGCGGTTGATGTCTTCCAGCCCGCCTTTGGTGAAGGCGAGCCAGGCAGCATTGTCGTCGAGGATATAGGTGTAGCGTCGGGTGTCGAAGTTCTCGCGGCCGATCTTCACCGGCAGCTTGGCCGCCCAGTAGTCCGGCACACGCTGCCAGATGATCTCCGAGCCCGGCTTGAAGCTGGCGATCTTGTAGGCCGCCGAACCGAGCGGGATTTCCAGGGTCGGCTTGGTCACGTCGCGTTTCTTGCCGTTGGCATCGGCGCCTTCCCACCAATGTTTCGGCAGCACTGCGAGGTCGCCGATGATCTTGGGCAGTTCGCGATTGCCCTTCTGGTTGAAATGGAACTCCACCTCGCGGTTCGAAATCGCCACCGCATCGGTGACATTCTCGAAATAGCGGCTGTATTGCGGGCTGTTGGCCTTGAGCACCTGGAACGACCAGATCACGTCATCGACGGTGATCGGCTGGCCGTCATGCCATTTGGCGCGCGGATCGAGCCGGTAAGTCGCGGAGGAATAGTCATCAGGATATTTGTAGGCATCGGCGATCAGCGGATGGCTGGTGCTGCCTTCATCGGTCGCCTGCTCCATCAGCGTGTCGTAGAGCAGGCCGCCGCCGAACCCGACCAGGCCGGCGGCCGGTGATCCCTGGACGACATAGGGATTGAAACTGTCGAATGTGCCTGGCACCACCGAATTCAGCGTGCCGCCCTTGGGCGCGTTCGGATTGACGTAGTCGTAGTGCTGGAAATTGGCGCCGTATTTGGACTCGCCGATCAGCGATGAGGTGGTGCGCCATTCGTCGGCGCGGGCAGCCTGCAATCCCGCCGCCAGAAGGGCTGCCGCCAGCAACGACTTGAGAAGCGTTCGGCCAACCGTCATGCACTATCCTCTTCGCGATGCCCGTTCATGGGCAATCTAGATGATTTGGCGCTCGTGAAAACCGTCATGCGCGGCTTTGTCGCCGCCTATGCGGTTTTCCCAATAAAAAAGCCGGGCTGAACCCGGCTTTTTCAAGGTCGTCGAGATGATATCGAAATTATTGGGCAGGCGCCGGTGCCGGTGCGGCCGGAGCCGGGGCGGCGGGAGCGGCCGGCGCGGCACCCTCAGCCGGCTTTGCCGGAGCGGCTGCATCGGCAGGCTTGGCGCCTGCATCGGCGGCAGCCCCTGGTGCCGGCAGCGGCTTGGGATTGTCGGACAGCGTGCGCAGATAGGCGATGACGTTGGCGCGGTCCTCGTCCTTGGGCAGGCCGGCGAAGCCCATGGCGGTGCCTTTCACGAATTTCTTCGGCGAGGTGATGAAGTGGTTGATGTTGTCGTAGGTCCACTTCTCGGTGCCGCCCTTGGAGAATTCCTTCATGCCGGCCGAATAGGCAAAGCCTTCATGCTCGGCGACCGGGCGGTCGACGAGGTCCCACAGGTCCGGGCCGACCTTGTTGGGGCCGCCCTTTTCGCCGGAATGGCAGGCCTGGCACTTCTTGAAGACGGCAGCACCCTGCTCGACATTGGCGGTCGCCAGCAGGTCGGCGATCGGCTTGGCCGCCGCGGCAGGCGCGGCCGGACCGCCTTCGGCGGGCTCGGCGGCCTCGATGGCGAAACCAGGCTTTTCCGGCGCCGGCGACGCAAACAGCGCATCGGACACAATGCCGACCGAGAAGACGACGAAAACGGTTCCGAGCAATCCGGCGAGCAGCTTGTTGACTTCGTTGGAATCCATACGCCCCTTGCTCCCTTTTCCGGCGGACAGAACCGTCCACTCCGTCCGTCGGTATCGTGACCGTCCTGCCAGGGCGGTCAAATCGGGCGGAAACTAGGTCTTTTGCTGCGGCGTTGCAACACCTATAAGGGCGCTTCCAGTGAGACCTTTTGCCACTTTCCCTGTCCTCTTTCGAGACGCCTTGCACCCGAAATGTCCACGCTGATCCTGATCCCGGCCCGCATGGCTTCGACCCGCCTGCCGGGCAAGCCGCTGGCCGACATCGCCGGCGCCCCGATGATCGTCCATGTCGCCCGCCGCGCCGCCGAAGCCGGCCTTGGCCGGGTGGTGGTGGCGACCGACACGCAAAGCGTGGCGCAAGCGGTGCGCGCGCACGGTTTCGAGGCCGTGATGACGCGCATGGATCACGAATCCGGCTCCGACCGCATCCACGAGGCGCTGGTCGCGCTCGACCCCGGGCGCAAGGTCGAAACCATCGTCAATGTGCAGGGCGACCTGCCGACCATCGATCCCCGGATCATCGCCGCGTCGCTCAGGCCTTTCGAGGACAGTGCGGTGGATATCGCCACGCTCGGCGTCGAGATCGTCCGCGATGAGGAAAAGACCAATCCCAATGTCGTCAAGATCGTCGGCTCGCCGCTTTCCGGCAGCAGGCTGAGGGCGCTCTATTTCACCCGTGCCACGGCGCCTTGGGGCGAGGGGCCGCTCTACCATCATGTCGGCCTCTACGCCTATCGCCGCGAAGCACTCGAGCGTTTCGTCGCGCTCAAGCCGTCGCCGCTCGAACGGCGCGAGCGGCTGGAACAGTTGCGGGCGCTGGAAGCCGGCATGCGCATCGACGCCGAGGTCGTCCAGTCGCTGCCGCTCGGCGTCGACACGCCTGAAGACCTCGAACGCGCCAGAACAATCCTTTCAACCTGAGATATCGGCATGCCTGAAAAGACCAACAGAATATCCTTCCAGGGCGAACCGGGCGCCAATTCCGACACCGCCAGCCGCAACATGTTCCCTTCGATGGAGCCGTTGCCCTGCCCGACCTTCGAGGATGCCTTCAACGCGGTCGAGACCAACAAGGCCGACCTCGCCATGATCCCGATCGAGAACACCATTGCCGGGCGCGTCGCCGATATCCATCATCTCCTGCCGGAATCGAAGCTGCACATCGTCGGCGAATATTTCCTGCCGATCCATTTCCAGCTGATGGTGCTGCCAGGCGTCAAGCGCGACGAGATCAAGACGGTGCACAGCCACATCCATGCGCTTGGCCAGTGCCGCAAATACGTTCGCAAGAACGGTTGGAAGGCGATCGTCGCCGGCGACACGGCCGGCGCCGCCAAAATGGTCTCCGAGGTCAAGGACCGCAGCATGGCGGCGCTGTCGCCGGCCCTGGCCGCGACCCTCTACGGGCTCGATATCATCGAGCAAAACGTCGAGGACACCGACTCAAACGTCACCCGCTTTGTCGTCCTGACCAAGAACAAGCAATGGGCCGAGCGTCCTTCGCCCGACGTCAAGATGATGACGACCTTCATCTTCCGCGTCCGCAACGTGCCGGCCGCGCTCTACAAGGCGATGGGCGGCTTCGCCACCAACGGCATCAACATGACCAAGCTGGAGAGCTACCAGCTGGGCGCTTTCACGGCGACGCTGTTTTACGCCGACATCGAGGGCCACCCCGACGACCCGCTGGTCAAGCTGGCGCTGGACGAGCTTCGTTTCTTCTCGCGCGAAGTGCGCATTCTCGGCGTCTATCCGGCCAGCGAGTCGCGTGAGCAGTGGAAGGTTGCGGACTAGATCACCGCGCCCAGCGGCACATAGTCGATCTCCATGAACGTCTCGACCTCCGGCACCCAGCGGTCGCGCACGAAGGCGACATGGTCTGGATGGTCGTTGTACCTGGTGTAGGCGGCCTGGTCGGCGAACTCCATCGAGAAGCCGAAATGATAATCGTTCTTGGGGCTGATCTGCCGCAATTGCTCGAAATGCGTGACGCCCCTGATCGCGGTGAGGATCCTCTTGGCGTCGACCAGGAACCGCTTTTCCTCCAGCGAATGCGGCGGATGCTTCAGCGTGAAAACGACGGTGTGACGGATCATGTCCTGCTCCTGCAATGTCTTTAGGTGTTCGCTGCCATCATTCTGAATCGACCCAGGCGCGGATGAGGTGATGCGCAATGGCGCCTTTCGGCGGCGTGATCAGATTGTCCTGGTGCGTCCTTTCCAGCATCCGGCGCACCTCGTCGCGAAAAAACCAGCGGCAGTCCTCAAGCTCGTTGAGGTCGGCCTGGATATCGTCATTGAGCGGCTCGCCGAAGCAGCCGATCATCAGCGAATAGGGGAACGGCCAGGGCTGGCTGGCGTGGTAGACGACGCGGCCAAGCCGGATGCCGGCCTCCTCCAGCGTCTCGCGGCGCACCGCCGCTTCGATCGTCTCGCCCGGCTCGATGAAGCCGGCGAGGGCCGAATACATGCCCGGCGCGAAATGACGGCCGCGCCCGAGCAGGCACTTCTCCCGCGTCGCCGTCAGCATGATCGCCACCGGGTCGGTGCGCGGAAAATGTTCGGTGCCGCAATTCGGGCAATGCCGCTTGTAGCCGCCGGCCCGCATCTGCGATTCCGTGCCGCATTTGCTGCAGAAGCGATGGCTCGCATGCCAGGCGAGCAAAGCCGCCCCTTGCGCCATCGCGCCGGCCGCCGCCTCGTCGATCAGCCCTTGCATGTAGACCGAGCGGTAGTCGATGGCCTTGACTGTTTCCGGAAGCTGTTCGGGTTCGACGCCGGCGGGCACGGCCAGCACCGGTCCTCGTTCGGAAAAACCGAGCAGGATGCCTTGCGCCAGGGAAACCTTGAAGGGCTCGCTCTCGGTCGCACCGAACCAGGGATCGAGAGCGCCGCCATCGCCGAGCTTCAGATAGAGCCGGCCGCCATGCATCAGAAGCAGCCGCGTCGCCGGATCGGCCAGCGCCTTGTCGACCGAATCGTCGGCGCGGTTCTCGGACTGCCGGTCGATCGTGTTGCCGGCGAAGCCGACGAACTGGCTCGGCTCGCGCAAAGGCGCGTCAAACAGGCGGAAGCTCATGGGGACTCTGGAATATGTTGAGGGATGGACACGGGGAACGCTTATAGCGCCGCCTTGATCGTTTCGGCAAACCGTCGCAAGTCGGAACGCTGATAGGGCTCTCGCAGGCCATGTCCCCACACAGGACCTGGCCAGCCGGGATCGCCTTCAGAACGCGCGATGACATGGATGTGCAACTGGCGCACGATGTTGCCGAGCGCGCCGGTGTTGATCTTGGTGCAGCCGGTCGCTTTCTTCAGCGCCTGCGCCACCATATTGGTCTCGAAGGTCAGCATCGCCTGGTCAAGCGGCGTCATGTCGTGGATTTCCTCCGCGCCGGGGCGCTGCGGCACCAGCAGCAACCAGGGCCAGCGGCGGTCGTTCATCACCCGCAGCTCGCACAGCCCAAGCCACATCAACTGCTCGCTGTCCGCCTCCAGCCGTGCGTCCAGCGTGAATCCGGCCTTCAGGCCCGGCAGCATCGGCGTTTCCCTTGCTTTTCTTGTTTTCCTCAAACGCAGGAACGCTAGAGCGGCGGCAGGGGGGCTGCAAGCGAATCATTGCGCCCCTCACGCTTTGGTGCGCCAATTCCATATTTTTGCGATTTCTGCGGCGCACTTGCATTTCGTCGCGCAATTGCCGATATGGAAAGCGGGAGGTTGGTGGTGGACGATCCACTCGCCAACCGGGTCAGGTCCGGAAGGAAGCAGCCCTAACGAGCCCGGAACGGGTCATTGTTCCAGCCTCCCACCTCATCGGCCCCTCTCGCGACATTGACGACGCATTGCAGCGCGGGCGAGACTATGCGCAGGAATCGGCCGCCTTCGGGCGCGGCCATTTGGAGCTTTACGGGCGTATGAGCGAAGCCGGAAATTCGGGACCAAAAAGCCTGGAGATAGGCAAGGCCGCCGCCTATCGCGTGCTGGCACGCAAGTACCGTCCTTCGAACTTCTCCGAGCTGGTCGGCCAGGAGCCGATGGTGCGCACCCTCACCAACGCCTTTGCCACCGGCCGTATCGCCCAGGCCTGGATGCTGACCGGCGTGCGCGGCGTCGGCAAGACCACGACGGCGCGCATCCTCGCGCGCGCCCTGAACTATAAAACCGCTGATATCGACCAGCCGTCGGTCGACCTTGCCGTCCTCGGCGAACATTGCCTGGCGATCATGGAAGGCCGCCATGTCGACGTCATCGAGATGGACGCCGCCTCGCACACCGGCATCGACGACATCAGGGACATCATCGAGCGCGTGCGCTACGCGCCGGTCTCGGCCCGCTACAAGGTCTACATCATCGACGAAGTGCACATGCTGTCGACGCAGGCCTTCAACGGCCTTCTGAAGACGCTGGAAGAGCCGCCGCCGCACGTCAAATTCATCTTTGCCACCACCGAGATCCGCAAGGTCCCGATCACCGTCCTGTCGCGCTGCCAGCGCTTCGACCTGAGGCGCATCGACGCCGGCGCGCTGGTCGGGCATCTCGCTTCGATCTCGGCCAAGGAGGGCATTTCGGTCGACGACGACGCGCTGGCGATGATCGCGCGCGCCGCCGAGGGCTCGGCCCGTGATTCGCTCTCCATCCTCGACCAGGCGATTGCCCATGGCGCCGGCTCTGTCGGCGCCGACGCGGTTCGGGCGATGCTGGGGCTTGCCGACCGCGCCCGCATCGTCGACCTGTTCGAACATGTGATGAAAGGCGATGTCGCGGCGGCCCTTGGCGAATTCCGTGCGCAATACGATACCGGCGCCGATCCGGCCGCCGTGCTGACCGACCTTGCCGAATTCAACCACCTCGTCACCCGGCTGCGTTTCGTGCCGACGGCCATCGAGGATGCCTCGCTGTCCGAGGACGAGCGGCAGCGCGGCGCCGATTTCGCCAGGACGCTGTCGGTCAGGGTGCTGTCGCGGACATGGCAGATGCTGCTCAAGGGCATTCCAGAGGTGCAGTCCTCCAACCGGCCGGTCAGTGCCGCCGAAATGGTGCTGATCCGGCTGGCGCATGCCGCCGACCTGCCGACGCTGGACGAGGCGTTGAGATCGCTTGAAGGCGCCGCGCCGGCGCAGAATGGCGCGCTGCGCCCAAATGGGGCGCCTGCAGGGGGAGGCAACGGCAACGGCGCCAGCGCGGTGGCGCAGACGCGCATGCCGTCTGGCCCGGGCGGCGCGCAGACCATGCGGCTGGTCGAAGCCTCGCCTGCGCCCGTTGCCTACGTCGCTCCGCCGGAGCCGGTCACGGAGGCGCAATCGGCGCCGCTGAAATCGCTGGCCGACATCATTGCCCTGGCAGACGCGCAGCGCGACATCGCCTTCAAGGTGCTGGTCAAAAGCTGCATCCGGTTTGTACGCATCGAGCCCGGCCGCATCGACGTTGGCCTGACCAGCGATGCGCCCAAGATGCTGCTCAACGACCTGACGACGAAATTGCGCGCCTGGACCGGTCGCAGCTGGCTTGTCTCGCTGTCGAAGGAAGAGGGCGGCCAGACGCTCGCCGAAATGGAATCGGCCAAACGCGAGACGGCTTTTCTCGATGCCAAGAGCGACCCGACAGTGGCCGCCATCCTGGCGCGCTTTCCCGGTGCCAAGATCATCGACGTGCGCATTCCGGACGCGCCGGAAGCCGAAACGGCAGAGGCCGAAGTGCCGGTCGAGCCGCCGGCTGACGACGATGAACCCTGATCCAGCCACGAATCCGCAAAGGACCCGACCATGAAAGATCTTCTCGGCCTGATGGGCAAGGCGAAGGAAATGCAGGCCAAGTTCCAGGCTATGCAGGACGAGATCGCCACGCTGGAAGCGTCCGGCCAGGCCGGCGGCGGCCTGGTCAATGTGACGCTGACCGGAAAATTCGAGATGAAGTCGTTGAAGATCGATCCGTCTCTGTTCAAGGAAGACGATGTCGAGATCCTGGAAGACCTGGTGCTGGCCGCTCACAACGACGCCAAGACCAAGGTCGAGCAGATCATGCAGGAAAAGACCAAGGCGCTGACCGCGGGCCTGCCGATCCCGCCGGGAATGAAACTGCCCTTCTAGCCTTCGGTGCGGCCATGGCCGAAGAGCCGTCCGAAAGACTGATCGAGCAGCGTATCCGCAACAGGATCTACGAGATCCTGGAAATCCTGGCCGATTGTGACGACGGCGTCGATCTCGTCGGCATCAAGGGTTATTTCTATCTGTTCGAGGATTTCCTCCATCGCCCATCGATCGAAGCCGGCACATCCGCGCTTTCGAAGGACGAGCGCGCGATCGTGCTGGAGATCGCCGAATTCCTCGAGGCGGCAAGCGAGACAAATCCGGACTTCACCAAGGCTGAGTTCATAGACAGCGACTGGCCGGGAAAGATCGCGCCGACGGCCAGGGAGGCGCGGACGCTGTTCCTCCGGCGCGGCCTGTTTTCGGAGAAGGTCGAGGAGCTTGAGCCTGGCCAGCCGGCCGCGATAGCGGCCGGGCGGTAGATCGCTTCAGGAAAAATCGCGTGGTGCTTTCCCTTGGGGCAATTGCGGCGAAACAAAGAGAGAGCGGTCATCGCTTTTGTGAAATGACGGCTCGATCTATCTGGAAAGCCACGAAATTGTGCCAATTTGGCAACAGTACGTTGTTAATAACGTTTTGGCCATCATTTTGCCCGAAAGTGTCTCATTCTTGCCGCAGACTGGGGGCGGGCACGAAGTGAGAGGGTTACCTGTTGATTTCCACGCGATGGAAGACGCCGCTGTTGCTCGGCGCCGTCATTTCACCCCTGTTTTTGGCTGCCTGCAGCCAGACCACTTCACACGGCATGTCCGTCGCCAGCCTGACCGACGCCATCACGCCGGGTTTCCTGAGTTCAGGGGCCTACAGCCACACGCCGAAGGACAAGGAATGCCTGGAACGGGCGATGTTCTTCGAGTCGAACCGCTCGAGCCGCGACGGCATGATCGCGGTCGGCACGGTGGTGATGAACCGGCTGCGCTCCGGCAACCATGGCAGCACCATCTGCCAAGTGGTGGGCGAGCCCGGGCAGTTCGCGCCTGGTGTCATGACAAGGCCGATGAATTCACGCGCAATGCCCGATGTCGAGGAAGCCGCCGACGCGGTGCTGAAGGGCGAGCGCAAGTCCAAGCTCAAGAACACCATGTTCTTCCACACAGCCGGCCTCCGCTTCCCCTACAAGAACATGCACTACACGATGGTTGCCGGCGGCAATGCCTTCTACGAGAAGCGCGGCCGCAACTGGCAGCCGCTGCCGGATGAGCCGCAGGTCGCTATTGCCTCGGCGGCGCCCGACAAGTCAGCCGCGCCGGTGACGATGGTCGCGTCCGCCGAGCCGGTGCGTCCAGCCAGGACGGCAACCGTTCGATCCGCTCCCGCCCAGCAGACCTATGTGACCGCCGCCGCCGCGCCGGCCGCGAAATCCGCGCGTGTCTCGCAAGAGCCGACGGTGGTGGCGATGCAGGAGCCGATGGAAGAGCCGGATGCCGCGCGTTTTGGCGGAAGCTTGAACACAAGGGTCATCTCGTCGGTTCAAGACGCGCCGCAAGAGGCGTCGATGGGGTTCCAGTCGACGCCTGAGAACACAGACGCCATTGGCGCGATGATTGTCAGCCAGGGCCGGCCGCTCGAGACCAACTGATCTGCGCCCCGCGGGTCCGCCAAGGCCCAATATGTCGGTCATGCGGATGCAGATGTTCCAAAGCGCTCTGAAAAATCCTGGAGCGGTTCACCGTTTCGCGGAAACGGTGAACCGCTCCAGCTTTTCGTTTTGACGCAATTCCGGACGGAAAACCGCTTCGCACTTTTCCTGGAATTGCTCTAGATCAGAGCGATGTCGAAGCGAATCGCCGGTCCCGAGATCGAACGTCTGATCCAGCTCCTGGCCAAGGTGCCGGGGCTGGGACCCCGTTCGGCCAGGCGTGCCGCCCTTCATCTGATCAAGAAGAAAGAGCAGCTTTTGTCGCCCCTTGCCGCCGCCATGGCCGAGGCGGCCGACAAGGTGCGCATCTGCTCGACCTGCGGCAATGTCGATACATCGGACCCTTGCATGATCTGCACCGATCCGCGCCGTGATGCCGGCACCATCATCGTCGTCGAGGACGTCTCCGACCTGTGGGCGCTGGAGCGCGCGGCGGCGATGAATGTGCGCTACCACGTGCTCGGCGGCACGCTGTCGCCGCTCGACGGCATCGGCCCCGAGCAACTCAACATGCGCTCGCTGGTTGATCGCGTCGCCGGCGGCGAGGTCAAGGAGATCATCCTCGCCGTCAATGCGACGGTGGAGGGCCAGACGACCGCGCATTACCTCACCGACCAGTTGTCCGGCTTCGACATCAAGGTGACGCGCCTTGCGCATGGCGTGCCGGTAGGCGGCGAACTCGACTATCTCGACGAGGGCACGCTGGCCGCGGCGCTGCGTTCGCGGACGGCGTTTTGACAAAGTTGCGGCAGAGGATGCGGAGCATGATTTTTGCGTGTCCACCAAGGCTGGTGCCAAGCACCCCCCTCGGCAGGACAGAGGGGGGTGCGAAGGAACGCAAACCTCTCAGATTGGCTCTGTTTTCCTTTTTTGCAGTTCTTCTCTCGGTCTTTTCCACCCCCGCCTCCGCCGCAAAGATCGACGACCAGTTCCGCGCCTGGCTGCAGAACGACCTGTGGCCACAGGCCAAGGCGAAAGGCATTTCCAAAACCACCTTCGACGCCGCCTTCGACGGCATCAAGCCCAATCTGAAGCTGCCGGACCTGGTCAAGCCGGGCGAGAAGGCGGCCACGCCGCAGAAGCAGCACCAGGCCGAATTCGGCTCACCCGGCGCCTATTTCGCCGAGAAGACGGTTCGCGCGGTGACGGCGGGCGGGCGCGCGCGCGAAGCCGCCAATGCCAGGACACTTGCGGCCATCGAAAAGCGCTATGGCGTGCCGGGCGAAGTGCTGCTGGCGATCTGGGGCCGCGAGACCGGATTCGGCGCGGCGAAGATGCCTTATGACGCCTTCGAAGTGCTGGGCACCAAGGCATTCATGTCGACCAGGAAGGACTTCTTCCGCACCGAACTGCTTGCCGCACTCGAGATCGTCGAGCGCAGGCTGGCTCCGGTCGGCGCGATGAAATCGTCCTGGGCCGGCGCGCTCGGCCAGCCGCAATTCATGCCGACCTCGTTCCTGAAACATGCCGTCGATTTCGACGGCGACGGCCGCGTCGACATCTGGAACTCGACGCCGGACGTGTTGGCCTCGATCGCCAATTATCTCGTCCACTATGGCTGGGTAAAGGGTCGTGGCTGGGGATTCGAGGTGACGGTGCCGGAAAGCGTTTCCTGTTCGCTGGAAGGCCCGGACCAGGGCAAGAAAATCTCGCAATGGGCTGATATGGGCATCAAGCGCGTCGGCGGCAAACCGTTTCCAGTGAGTGAGCTGAAGGCCGAAGGCTTTCTGCTGATGCCGGCAGGGCGCAGCGGCCCGGCCTTTGTCGCCACGCCCAATTTCTACGTGCTGAAGCAATACAACACAAGCGACCTGTACGCGCTGTTCATCGGCCATGGCGCCGATCGCATCGCCCATGGCGATCAGAACTTCGCCGGCAGCTGGGGCGCGGTCGGCGGGCTGCACCGTTCGGACATCGCCGCCCTGCAGCGGGCGCTGGAGGCCAAGGGCTATGACGTCGGCAGCGCCGATGGCCTGCCCGGCTTCAAGACCCGCCGCTCGATCGGCATATGGCAAGCCAAGAACGGCCGCGCCGCCACCTGCTTTCCTGACGCCGAACTGGTCGCAGTGCTGAAATAGCTCCGAAATTAGCAGATTTTTCTCGATCGGCAGCCTCGATTGGCTGGCCTATGCGTCGACACCCCACCGGCCTTTCTGGCCCAATGAGCCGTCGTATAAATGCTCGTTGCCCGCCACGGGGCCGCCGGATATGGTGTTGACCAACTGGACAAAAACCACGACGGTAAGTGGGCAGAGGGGCCGTCTCCAGGCCCCGAAAAAATTCCGCAACCCTGAGCCGGGAACTCAGGTCAACAAACAACAAAACAGGGAACAATCACAATGATGATGGAAAAGTTTGCTCTACGCTCTCGCTTCCTGCTCGCGGGTGCCGCCATGTCGGCGCTGCTTCTGGCCGGCGCGCCCGCCGGTGCGGTCACGCCCGCCGACACGCTGGTCGAAGGTTTCGCGATCGACGACATCATCTCCATGGATCCGGGCGAGGCGTTCGAGCTGTCGACCGCCGAGGTCACCGGCAACACCTATGATCTGCTTGTCCGTCTCGACCTCAGCGACACCTCCAAGGTCAAGGGCGACCTTGCCGAAAGCTGGACCGTCTCCGATGACGGCCTGACCTACACGTTCAAGCTCAAGCCCGGCCTGAAATTCGCTTCCGGCAATCCGATCACGGCGTCCGATGTCGCCTGGTCGTTCGAGCGCGTCATCAAGCTCGACAAGAGCCCGGCCTTCATCATCGGCCAGTTTGGCATCAGCGGTGACAACGTCACCGAAAAGGCCAAGGCTGTCGACGACGGCACCTTCCAGTTCACCGTCGACAAGGCCTATGCGCCGAGCTTCGTGCTGAACTGCCTGTCGGCAACGGTGGCTTCGGTGGTCGACGCCAAGCTGGTCAAGGAGCATGTCGCTTCGGTCACGCCGAGCGCCGACTACAAATGGGACAATGACTTCGGCAATGCCTGGCTGAAGACCGGCTATGCCGGCTCCGGCGTCTTCAAGCTGCGCGAATGGCGGGCCAACGAAGCCGTCGTTCTCGAGCGCAACGACAATTACTACGGCGAAAAAGCCAAGCTTGCCCGCGTCATTTATCGCAACATGAAGGAAAGCTCGGGCCAGCGCCTGGCGCTCGAGGCTGGCGACATCGACGTTGCCCGCAATCTCGAACCGAACGACCTCGACGCCATCGCCAAGAACGCCGACCTCACCACCACCAGCGCGCCCAAGGGCACGGTCTATTACATCAGCCTCAACCAGAAGAACGCCAACCTCGCCAAGCCGGAGGTGCGCCAGGCGTTCAAGTATCTGGTCGACTATGATGCCTTGAGCTCCACCATCCTCAAGGGCATCGGCGAAATCCATCAGACCTTCCTGCCCAAGGGCGTGCTCGGCGAATTGGATGAGAATCCGTTCAAGCTCGATGTCGCCAAGGCCAAGGAATTGCTGGCCAAGGCCGGTCTGCCCGACGGCTTCAGCGTAACCATGGACGTACGCACCGGCCAGCCGACGACCGGGATGGCGGAATCGATCCAGCAGACGCTCGGACAGGCCGGCATCAAGCTCGAGATCATCCCGGGCGACGGCAAGCAGACGCTCACCAAATACCGCGCCCGCAACCACGACATCTATATCGGCCAATGGGGCCAGGATTATTTCGACCCGAACTCCAACGCCCAGACCTTTGCCTCGAACCCGGACAATTCGGATGCGGCCAAGACCAAGACGCTGGCCTGGCGCAACGCCTGGGACATTCCGGACCTGACCAAGCAGACGGAAGCGGCACTGCTCGAGAAGGATGCCGGCAAGCGCGCCGACATGTACAAGGATCTCGAGAAGAAAATCCTCGACACCAGCCCCTTCGTCGTCATCCACCAGCAGCTGGAAGTGGCCGGCCTGCGCAAGAACCTCAAGGGCTTTGCGCTCGGCCCGAGCTTCGACACCAACTTCGTCGGACCGGTGTCCAAGGAATAGTGCTCGCGGACACGCCGCATGAGCGCGGTTGAAAAAGAAGTGGCGGCGGGGCGCGGCAGCGCCCGCGCCGTCGCTGTTGCATCATCGCTTGGCCGTTTCCTGGTCATTGCGATCACGACCTATCTTGGTCTGCTAGCGGTCACCTTCTTCATCGGCCGCGTCATTCCGATCGACCCGGTGCTGGCGGTGCTCGGCGACCGGGCGCCGGCCAATGTGGTTGAGCGCACGCGCCGCGAGATGGGTCTCGATTTGCCGTTGATCGAGCAGTTCTACATCTATGTGAAGAATGCGCTGAACGGCAATTTCGGCGTCTCCGTGCTGACCACCAATCCGGTCATGACCGACATTCGCCGGGCGCTTCCGGCCACGACGGAACTGGCGACCCTCGGAACGCTGATCGGCGCGTTGTTCGGCGTGCCGCTCGGTGTGCTGGCCGCGGTCAGGCGCGGCAGCCTCATCGACCAGATCGTGCGCGTCATCGGCCTGATCGGTTATTCTGTGCCGATCTTCTGGCTGGGGCTGCTTGGGCTGGTGCTGTTTTACGCCAAGCTGCAATGGGTTGCCTTCCCGGCGAGGCTCGACGTCGTCTACGAATATACCTTTACGCCGATCACTGGCTTCTATCTCCTCGACTCCGCAATGCAGGGGCAGTGGGACGTTTTTTACGACGCCTTCCGCCACATCATCCTGCCGGCCTCGCTGCTCGGCTATTTCTCGCTCGCCTATATCAGCCGCATGACGCGCTCGTTCATGCTCAACGAATTGTCGCAGGAATATATCGTCGCGGCGCGCGCCAAGGGCCTGTCGGAAACCCGCATCATCTGGGGCCACGCGCTGCGCAACGCAGCGGTGCCGATGGTGACGGTGATCGCGCTGTCCTATGCCGGACTGCTGGAAGGTTCGGTGCTGACCGAGACCGTCTTCTCATGGCCGGGCATCGGTCTTTACATCACCAATTCGCTGCAGAATGCCGACATGAATGCGGTGCTCGGCGGCACCATCGTCATCGGCTCGGTGTTCATCGCCATCAACCTTCTGTCCGACCTGCTGTATCGTGTGCTCGATCCGAGGACGAAGTCCGCATGAGCGTCGACACCATCCAGAGCCGTCGCGACTGGCTGCTCAGCGAGCGGCCGGCCTCGCGCATGCAGGCAAGGCTCGGCCGCGCCTATGTGGCGTGGCGGCGCTTTTCCGCCAACCGGTTGGCGTTTCTGGGCCTGCTCATCATCATTGCCCTGCTGGTCGTTGCCGCCCTTGCAGGCGTGCTGGCACCTTATTCGCCAACGTTTGGCGACCTGAAGAACGCGCGCCTGCTGGCGCCGAGCGCCGAGCACTGGTTCGGCACCGACGATCTCGGCCGCGATATCCTGTCGCGCATCCTCTACGGCTCGCGCTGGACGCTTTACGTGGTCATCCTGGTCGCCATCATCGCCGCACCCATCGGCCTTCTGGTCGGCACCGTGGCCGGCTATGCCGGCGGCTGGACCGATGCCATCCTGATGCGCATCACCGACATCTTTCTCGCCTTTCCCAAGCTGATCCTGGCGCTGGCCTTCGTCGCAGCACTTGGCCCCGGCATCGAGAATGCGGTGCTGGCCATCGCCATCACCTCATGGCCGCCCTACGCCCGCATCGCGCGGGCAGAGACGCTGACGGTGCGCAATTCCGACTACATCAAGGCGGTGCAACTGATGGGCGCTTCGCCCTTCCGCATCGTGCTGCGCCATATCATGCCGCTTTGCATTTCGTCCCTGATCGTCAGGGTGACGCTCGACATGGCCGGCATCATCCTGACCGCCGCCGGGCTCGGTTTCCTCGGCCTCGGCGCGCAGCCGCCGCTGCCCGAATGGGGCACGATGATCGCGTCCGGCCGCCGCTTCGTGCTCGACCAGTGGTGGGTGGCCGGTGCGCCGGGCTTCGCCATCCTCATCGTCAGCCTCGGCTTCAACCTGCTTGGCGACGGCCTGCGCGACGCGCTCGATCCGCGGAGTGGCGACCAATGAGCGGCGACCAATGAGCGGAGAAACGAAAACGCTTCTCGACGTAGACGACCTGCGCGTCACCTTCCCGACCCGCACCGGACTGATCGAGGCGGTGCGCGGCGTTTCCTTTTCGCTCGGCCGCGAACGGCTCGGCATCGTCGGCGAATCCGGCTCGGGAAAATCGCAGACCGGCCGCGCCATCATGGGCCTGACGCCACCGCAGGCGCGGATATCGGCCAACAAGCTCGCCTTCGACGGCATCGACCTGCTCACCGTCTCGCCGCGCGAACGCAGGAAGCTGCGCGGCAAGCGCATCGCCATGATCCTGCAGGATCCGAAATATTCGCTCGACCCGGTGATGAGCATCGGTCGCCAGATCGTCGAGACGCTGCGCACCCATGAAGAGGTCGGCAAGGCGGAGGCACGCGACCGTGCGCTGGCCATGCTGGAGGCGGTGCAGATCCGTGATCCCTCTCGCGTCTTCAATTTGCATCCGCATGAAGTTTCGGGCGGCATGGGCCAGCGCGCCATGATCGCCATGATGCTGATCGCCGGTCCGGAAATGATGATCGCCGACGAGCCGACCTCGGCGCTCGACGTCACCGTGCAGCTCGATGTGCTCGGCATTCTCGACCGGCTGGTCAGTGAGCGCGGCATGGGGCTGATCTTCATCTCGCACGATCTGCGCCTGGTCTCGTCCTTCTGCGACCGCGTCATCGTCATGTATGCCGGCAAGGTGGTCGAGCAGCTCAAGGCGTCCGAACTCGGCCAGGCCCAGCACCCCTACACGCGCGGCCTGCTCAATTGCATGCCCAAGATCGGTGCCGACCGCCACCCGCTGCCGGTGCTCGACCGCAAGCCGGAGTGGGCGGCATGACTTCTGCGATTGCCGTCGACAGGCTGGAAGTGATCTTCGACCGTTTTCGCGCACTGAAGGGCGTCAGCCTCGACGTGCAGCCGGGCGAATCCTTCGGCCTGGTCGGCGAATCCGGCTCCGGCAAATCGACGCTGCTGCGGGCCATCGCCGGCCTTGCGCCGGTTGCATCGGGCGGCATCGTCGTCAACGGCAAGACGCTCGGCGCGCGCCGCGACAAGGCCTTCTACCGTGAAGTGCAGATGGTCTTCCAGGATCCGTACGGGTCGCTGCACCCGCGCCAGACCGTCGACCGTCTGCTGCAGGAGCCGCTTGCCATCCATGGCTTTGCCGACGGCGAAAAGCGTATCCAGCGGGCGCTGGACGAGGTCGGCCTCGGCAACGGTTTTCGGTTTCGCTATTCGCACCAGCTCTCCGGCGGCCAGCGCCAGCGCGTGGCGATCGCGCGTGCGCTCATTCTGGAACCGTCGATCCTGCTGCTCGACGAGCCGACCTCGGCGCTCGATGCCTCGGTGCAGGCGGAAGTGCTCAACCTGCTGGAAGAGGTACGCAAGCGCCGCAAGCTGACCTTCCTGATGGTCAGCCACGACCTCGCCATCATCACCCATATGTGCGAGCGGCTGATGGTGATGCAAAGCGGCGAGGCGGTGGAGAATCTGGCGGCGGCAGACCTTGTCGAGCGCCGCGTGACCAAGGACTATACGCGCAATCTGTTGCGGGCCAGCGACGGGTTTGTGAGAACCGCTTGAATTCGTTTTCTCTTTTGCGCCGAACAACCATCTTGGGGAATTCCCATGGAGGAATGGAAGTTTGCGGATCCGCCCAATGTCGCGGTGTTTGTGGATAGGGCAGTCGTTACCCGCGGCGATTGGATTGCATACGTCTCACATGACGATGACGACGGCAGTTGGCAATTCCACAACAGCGAAACCGGACCTACAGCGAAACCGGACCTGTTGACGAAGGCGATATCATGATCGTCAGCTTGCAAAACGTTGTGCAGCGGGACGAAAGCATCCAGGCGTTGGCGGACTTGCCAGAAGGCTGGCACGCTTGGCGCACCTCGAAATCGTCGCCATGGCAACGCGCCAAGTCGCGCCCTGTGCCCTCCAACGACAACGAATGATCAGGCAAAGCCTTAGGCTGAGCCTTTCGCCAGTTCGCCGTTCTCCAGAACGGGTGGCTCTTCCCGGCCCTTCGGCTCCTTGATCCTGAACCACGTCACATAAAGCGCCGGCAGGAACAGCAGCGTGATTGCCGTGCCGGCGATGATGCCGCCCATCATCGCATAGGCCATCGGCCCCCAGAACACTTCGCGCGCGATCGGGATCAGCGCCAGGCTGGCGGCCGCCGCCGTCAGTGCGATCGGCCGCATCCGGTGTTCGGTCGCTTCGATGACCGCCGCCCAGCGGTCCTTGCCCTCGCGCACCAGATCCTCGATCTGCACGATCAGGATGACCGAATTGCGGATCAGGATGCCGATCAGCGCCAGCACGCCCAGGATGGCGACGAAGCCCAGCGGCGCTCCGCTCGGCACCAGGGCCGCCACCACGCCGATCAGGCCGAGCGGCGCCACCGCCACGACCAGGAACAGGCGCTGGAAGCTCTGCAACTGCACCATCAGGATCGTTGCCATGACGAACAGCATCAACGGCACGACGGCGGCGATCGGTCCCTGACTTTTGGCACTCTCCTCGACCGAGCCGGCGGTGGCGATCGAATAGCCCGGCGGCAGCTTGGCGGTGAAGGCATCGACCGATGGCTTCAGTTCGTTGACGACCGTGGCCGGCAGCACGTCGCCGACCAGCCCGGCGCGCACGGTGATGGTCGGGATGCGATCGCGTCGCCACACCGTCGGTTGCTCCAGATCGTAGCGGAAGTTGGCGACCGCCGCGAGCGGGATCGCCTCGCCGGTGCTGGTCGGCAACTGCATGTTCTGCAACGTCTCGATCGAGCCGCGTTCGGCGCCGCGGGAGCGGGCCACGACATTGATCAGGTAAGTGGCGTCGCGCACCTGCGTGATGGTGGCGCCGCCGACCGTACTGTTCAGCGCGCTGGCGATGTCGGAGGAGGTGATGCCGAGCTGGCGTGCCTTGTCCTGCAGCACGTCGACCCTCAGCACGCGCTGCGGCTCGTTCCAGTCGAAGGTCGGCGCGGCGAGCTTTGGATTGGCGGAGATGACACCGGCGAATTGCTGCGCCAGTTCGCGCACCGTCTGGATGTCGGGACCGCCGACGCGGTATTGCACGGGGCGGCCGACCGGCGGTCCGAGTTCGAGCGGCTTGACGAAGGCGTCGGTGCCGACGAACTCCTCGCGCAGCAGCTTTTCCAGCGCCGGCTTGACCCGGTTGCGGGCCTCGATGCTCTTGGTGACGATGACGGTCTGGCCGAAATAGGGGTTGGCCGGCTGCACGTCATAGGCGAGCACGAAACGCACCGCGCCCTGGCCGATATAGGACGAGAAATGGTCGATGTCGGGATTGCCGACCAGTGCCCGCTGCTCGAACCGCTCCATCTGGTCGCGCGTGTCGGCGATCGAAGAATTCTGCGGCAGGTTCCAGTCGACGATCAGCTCCGGCCGGTCCGATGGCGGGAAGAACTGCTGCTGCACCAGGCCGAAGCCGGCGATCGAGCCGGCAAACAACAACACGGTGGCGATGATGGTCAGCCAGTGATGGCGCACCGAGCCGACAAGCACGCGCCGGAACAGCGAGGTGAAGCGGCCCGGCTGGTCGTGATGCTTGGTTTTCATCGTCGCCGGCAGGATGGTGACGCCGAGCAGTGGCGCAAACAGCACCGCCACGATCCATGACACCAGCAGCGAAACGGCGATGACCACGAACAGGGTGAAGGTATATTCGCCGGCGGCGCTGTTGTTGAGGCCGATCGGGATGAAGCCGGCGACAGTTACCAGCGTACCGGTCAGCATCGGAAAGGCGGTCGATGTGTAGACATAGGTCGCCGCCTTGCGCAGATTGTCGCCGACCTCAAGCCGCGCCACCATCATCTCGACCGCGATCATCGCGTCGTCGACCAGAAGGCCGAGCGCGATGATCAGCGCACCCAGGGAAATACGCTGCAGCGAAATGCCGAGATAGGCCATGACCGTGAAGGTGATGGCCAGCACCAGCGGGATCGACAGCGCCACGACGAAGCCGGCGCGCATGCCGAGACTGATGAACGACACGGCGAGCACGATGGCGACCGCCTCGAACAGCGCGCGCGTAAAGCCCGAGACGGCCTCCTCGACGATGACCGGCTGGTCGGCGACCAGATGCACGCCGACGCCGACCGGCAGGTCGGCCAGCACCTTGTCCATCTCCTTGTGCAGCGCCTCGCCGAATTCGAGCAGGTTGGCGTTGGGCTTCATGCCGATGGCGAGCCCGATCGCGTCCTGGCCGTTGAAACGGAACAGTGCCGTCGGCGGATCGACGTAGCCGCGTGTGATCGTCGCTACGTCGCTCAGGCGGAAGAAGCGGTCGTTGACGCGCAGATTGATGGCGCGCAGGCTTTCCTCGGAGGTGAACTGTCCGCCGACACGCACGCTGATGCGCTCCGGCCCGGACTGGATGACGCCGGACGGCGTGATCGCGTTCTGCGCCTGCAGGCTGGCGACGATCGCTTGCTGGTTGAGGCCGAGGGCGGCGATCTGGCGGGTTGAGAATTCGAGATAGATCGCTTCGTCCTGGGCGCCGACCAGGTCGACCTTGCCGGCGTTGGGCACGGTCAGGATCTTTGTTCTGGCATCCTCGACATAGTCGCGCAACTGGCGCGGCGTCAGCCCGTCCGATGTGAAGGCGTAGATGTTGCCATAGACGTCGCCGAAGCGGTCGTTGAAGAACGGGCCCTGCACACCCTGCGGAAACTGTGCCCCGATGTCATTGACCATGTTGCGCACCTGAATCCAGTTCGGCACGACATCGCGTGCCTTGGTGGTGTCCTTCAGGTTGACGAAGATGACGGTCTGGCCGGCCGTGGTGACGGACTTGGTGTAGTCGAGGCTATCGAGTTCCTCGAGTTTCTTCTCGATCCGGTCGGTCACCTGCTGCACGGTTTCCTTGACCGAGGCGCCCGGCCAGTTGGCCTGGATGATCATCGTCTTGATGGTGAAGTTGGGATCTTCTTCACGGCCGAGATTGAGGTAGGAGAACACGCCAGCCACGACGAAGACCAGCATGAAATACCAGACCATGGAGCGGTGGTTGAGCGCCCAGTCGGAGAGATTGAAGCCTTTCATGAGGCCCCTCCCTCGGGCACTGTCACCTTCTGGCCTTCGCTCAGGCTGTGGACGCCCGCCGTGACAACACGCATGCCGGCCTCCAGCCCCTCGGTCACCGTGAAGGTGCCGCCATTCTTCGACGCGACCTTTATGTCGCGTGCGTTCACGCTCGATGTCTGCGGGTCGACGATCCACACTTTCGCGGAACCGTTCTTTTCGAACAGCGCCGACATGGGCAGTTCGATCGTCGGTGCCACCTTGGTCACGCGGGTCGCCGTCACCGTCGAGCCGAGCCGGAAGGCCTGTGGCGGATCCGTGAGCGTCAGCCTGACGCGCCGGGTGCGGGTCGAGCCCTCGGATTGCGGTGCGATCTCGCGCAGCTTGGCCCCGGTCTGGATCGTCGGCAGCGACTGCAGGATGACCTGGAAGGGCGTGCCGGCCGCGAGATCACCGGTCAATTGGTCGGGAATGTCGACCACCGCCTCGCGCAGGTCCGAGCGCGCCACGGTGACGACGGTCTGGCCGGGCGAGACCGTCTGGCCAACTTCGGCGCCGACAGCGGTGACGACACCGTCGAAATCAGAGAACAGCCTGGCATAGCCGAGCTGTTCCTGCGATTTGGCAAGCGAGGCCTTGGCCCGCTCGACACCTGCCTCCGCAGCTTTGCGCGCCTGCTGCGCGGCGTCGAAGACAGCTTGCGTGGCGTTGGCCGAGGCGAGTAACTGGCGCTGCCGTTCCTCGCTGGCGGCGGCGTTGGCGAACTGCGCCTCGGCATTGGACAGTTCCGCCTTGGCCGCCTGGAGCGACAACTCCAGCGCGGTCGGATCGAGTGCCGCTATCGTCGTGCCCTTGCTGACGATGTCGCCGACCTGGACGTCGCGCGAGACGACCCGGCCAAGCAGACGGAAGGCCAGATCGGCGCTGACCTGCGGTTCGACGGATCCGGCAAAACCGAAGACTTGCGTGGTGCGCGGCTCGATCACCATCGACAGCACCGGCCGGATGATCTCGGGCGGCTTTTCCTCCGACCTGGAGCAGGATGCCAGCGCGCCGAGCATGAGCACGCCGAGCAGGACGCGCGGCGCCCGGCTCATTGGCCCGCTCCTGATATCTCGATCGTCTGTCCAGGGCTGAGCAGCTGTCCTCCAGCGGTGACGACGCTCTGGCCTTCGTCCAGCCCCTTGGCGATCACGACCGTGCCCGAATTGAACGCCAGCACTTCGACCGGCGCCATCGTCACCGCCTTTGTCGAGGGATCGACGATCCAGACCGCCGGCTTGCCGGCGCTGGACGTCAGCGCCTGCCAGGGCAGCAGGATCGCCTTCGCCGGCTTGGCGCTTACCGAGCCGATGACGGCTGCTCCCAGCGGCATGCCGGCGGGCGTGGCGGGAATGGCGACCTTGACCCGGATCGAGCCCGAAGCCGGGTCGACCGCAGGCGAGATTTCGCGGACCTTGCCCGTTGCCCTGACCTGCGGATCGGACAACAGCGTGATCGTCACCGCAGGCGATGCCGGTGTCTTGGCGATCAGCGTCTCCTGCACGTTGAACACCGCGTCGCGGTCGCCGTCCTCGGCGACGGTGAAGACGGTTTGCGCGGCTTGCACCACTTGGCCGGTTTCGACTTGGCGGGCGGTGATCACGCCGGCGGCACCGGCCTTGAGCTCGGTGAAGGACAGGTTTTGCTGGGCGTTGGAGAAAGCGCTCTGCGCGGCTTCGACGCTGCCTTGTGCCACCTTCAGGGCCTGGTCCGCGGCGTCATAGTCGCGCCTGGTGGTGAAGCCCTGCGCCAGCAGTGTCTTCTGCCGCTCGAAGGCGGCAACGGACTGGGTCAGTTGCGCCTTGGCTGCATCAAGATCGGCCTGCGCCGAGCGCAGGTCGGATTCCTGCTCCTGCGGGTCGATGCGGGCAAGCACCGTGCCTTGATCGACATGCTGGCCGACATCGACAAACCGTTCGGCGACGCGACCGCCGACCCGGAACGACAGATTGTTCAGCGTACGCGCCGCGATCACCCCGGTCAGCGAAGTCCTTGGCGCATAGTCGGCCATCGCCACCGTTTCGGTGCGCACCATGATCTGCAGTTTCTTGTCCGCCGCTTCCTGCTTCTGACAGCCGGCCAGAAGCAGCGCCGCCGTGCAGGCGAAAAGCGCCGGGGCGGCTGGAAAAGACAAAAGACCGGGAGCTCTGACCGATGGCTGCGAGACGGGCGAAGTCACGTTCCTGCTCATGGGCTCCCCCGACCGCGGGCCGCTCGCTGATCGCGGTGCCTCGCGGCCATCCAGAGGATAGTCGATCCCCGGGAAAAGGAAACCGGTCTCGTACGTGTATCGCCCGACTGGCTAAGCGCCGGGATCTGCCCACCGCAGGCCCAATCGCCTGCCGGTGGTGCCGACTTGAGGAAAACGTGAAATAAGGTCAGAAGACATCTCAACGGCATCAAACAGGACGGGCGACGGCCCGGTGAGGGATACGATGAAGAATTCAGCCATTTCCGAACGCAAGAACCAATCGATTTCCCGCGGCGTCGGCATGACCACGCAGATTTATGCCGACCGGGCTGAAAATTCGGAAATCTGGGATGTCGAGGGGCGTCGCTATATCGATTTCTCATCGGGCATCGCCGTCGTCAACACCGGGCATCGCCATCCCAGGGTGATCGAGGCGGTCAAGGCACAGCTCGACCGCTTCACCCACACCTGCCACCAGGTGGTGCCCTATGAGAGCTATGTGCGCCTGGCCGAACGGCTGAACGGCATGTTGCCCGGCAAGTTCGAGAAGAAGACGATCTTTGTCACCACCGGGGCCGAGGCTGTCGAGAACGCCATCAAGATCGCCCGCAATGCCACCGGACGTCAGGCGGTCATCGCCTTCGCCGGCGGTTTCCATGGCCGCACCTTCATGGGCATGGCGCTGACCGGCAAGGTCGTGCCTTACAAGGTCGGCTTCGGCGCCATGCCGGGCGATGTCTATCATGCGCCGTTCCCTGTGCCGCTGCACGGTGTCTCGGTCGCCGACTCGCTGGCGGCGCTCGACCGGTTGTTCAAGGCCGATGTGGATCCGGCGCGCGTCGCCGCCATCATCATCGAGCCGGTTCAGGGCGAGGGCGGCTTCTACGACGCGCCGCGGGATTTCCTGGTTGCGCTGCGCAAGCTTTGCGACCAGCACGGCATGCTGCTGATCGCCGACGAAGTGCAGACCGGCTTTGCCCGCACCGGCAAGATGTTTGCTATGGATCACCATGAGGTGGCCGCCGACATCACCACCATGGCCAAGAGCCTGGCCGGCGGCTTTCCTCTGGCGGCGGTCACCGGCCGCGCCGAAATCATGGATGCGCCCGGCCCCGGCGGGCTCGGCGGCACCTATGGCGGCAGCCCGATCGGCGTTGCCGCGGCGCACGCCGTGCTCGACGTGATCGAGGATGAAAAGCTGTGCGATCGCGCTAATACGCTGGGCGCAAGGCTGAAACAGCGGCTGCAGTCGATCCGCGACGACGTGCCCGAGATCGTCGACATCAGAGGTCTCGGCTTCATGAACGCTGTCGAGTTCAACGACGTCAAGAAGGGCCTGCCCTCAGCCGAGATCGCCAATGCGATCCGGTTGAAGGCGCTCGACAAGGGCCTGATCCTGTTGACCTGCGGCGTCTACGGCAACGTCATCCGCTTCCTGGCGCCGATCACCATCCAGGACGAAGTCATGAACGAAGCACTCGACATTCTGGAAAGCTCGATCCGCGAAGTCTGCGCCGCCTGATCAGTAAGGTGCCGCGCCTGAGGGACGGAATTATCCCGCCGCTCTGGCGGGCTCATTCTCGAGGAAAGCGGCCAGTGCCGCTTTCAGCCCCTCGGGGCCAGCGGCCACCGTCTGCGGCGTCGGCGAGAAGCCGGCGCCCAACATCTTGCGGCCAAGCATATGGTCGCCCGGACGGTTGACCGATTCGATGCCGAGCAGCCGGTCGCCGGCGTAGTGGTAGATCGAGAATTTGTTGTCGGGCAGGTCGCCCAGCACGACATGGCTGTCGCCGCCGGCGGTCAGGCCGACCATCTGCAGCTTCATGTCGCCGATGTCGGACCAGAACCATGGCACCGCAGAATAGGCGTCGGCATGGCCTGATATCGTGCGCGCGGCAAGCCGCGCCTGGTCGGTGGCATTCTGCACCGATTCCAGCCGCACGTCGCCGCCGGTGAACCAGTGACGGTAAGAGGCAGCATCGCCAATAGCGAGAATCTCCGGCACCGAAGTCCGCATCTGGTGATCGACGCGGATGCCGTTGGCGATGCCGAGGCCAGCTTCCTGCGCCAGTTCGACATTCGGCACGGCACCAATGCCGACAATGACCATGCGCGCCGGCAGCCTTTCGCCTGACGAGGTGATCGCGGCCACGACATGACCGTTTTCGCCTTCGAGCCTGGCGATCGAGGTGCCGGTGAGGATGCGCACGCCCGTCGCTTCCAGCCGTTGCCGGACGTGGCTCGCCACCACCGGCGCCACGGCGCGGCCGAGCAGCCGGTCCACCGCCTCGACCACTGTCACCGTGCGGCCGGCGGCCCTCAACGTGGCTGCGATCTCCAGCCCGATGAAACCGCCGCCGAGGATGACGACTTCGTCGGTTTGCGCGCTGAGGTCGCGGATCAGCCGCGCATCGGCCAGCGAGCGCAGCGACAGCACCCCGGACAGATCGGCACCGGGCAGCGGCAGCGTGCGCGGGCGCGAGCCTGTCGCCAGGATCAGGTGGTCGAAGGCAAGCGCACCACCGCCGGCAATATCCAAACTGCGGCGTCCGGCATCGAGGCGATCGATCCTGACGCCAGGCCGGTAGTCGATGGCGCTGCCGGTGTAAAAGGCCTCGCCGCGCAAGGGTTGTGGCTTGGCCTCGGCATCCTTGATGAAGGTCTTCGACAGCGGCGGCTTGTGGTAGGGCAGTTCGTCCTCATCTCCGACGAGGATCACCGGCCCGTCATAGCCGTCCTCGCGCAGACTTGCGGCCGCTTGCACGCCCGCATGACCCGCGCCGACAATGACCACACCGTTCTTCATCGCACTCAATCCCGATTCTACCCTAGGATGTTCCGCCAGATGGCAATTGTCTGGCACCGCTGCAAGCGAGCTTTTGCGGGTCGCATCCGGGATGGCGGCTGTCAATCGCACAGTTCAGCGGCAAGACCGGTGCAGGAAACGCATAAAGTTGACAGTTGCAGTTTAGAATAATTCTAAACTGTTGTTTCGATTGACTTTTCTTGCGGATTGTCATTGACATCCGACGGTGTCGCAGCTTTATGGAAGTTCGCGCGTCAGCGCATCCCTTTAATGTTTGGGCCTTGAACCCTTTCGATTGGAGGCATTTTGGTGTCTTTCTTCCGCGAACCGCGCGATGGCGCGGCATCTCTTGCGCCCAATGGCCCGCAGATGGCCTGGCGCCGGTTGCTGCGCGCGCCGTTTACAGAATTTCCGAGAAACTGGAGAGTGATCATGACAGCACGATATGGCAGCAGGCTTGCGGCGATCGGCGCCACTGCCCTGCTGACGGCGGCGGTATTCGTGTTGCCGGCAAAGGCGGAAACCGATGTAAAGGCGGTCATCAAGACCTATTCCGACATCGCGCTCGCGAAATACGAAGATTCGCTGACCACCGCGCAGGCGCTCGACAAGGCGGTCGACGCGCTGCTCGCCACGCCATCGGTGGAAACCCTCAACGCTGCCCGTGACGCCTGGAAGGCATCGCGCGTTCCCTACCAGCAGACCGAAGTCTACCGCTTCGGCAACAAGATCGTCGACGACTGGGAAGGCAAGGTGAATTCCTGGCCGCTGGATGAAGGGTTGATCGACTATGTCGCCAAGAGCTACGGCACCGAATCGGACGCGAACGCGCTCTACACGGCCAATGTGATCGCCAACAAGGAGATCGAGATCAACGGCAAGAAGGTCGATGCATCGAAGCTTTCGCCGGAATTCCTTTCCGGCACGCTGCAGGGAGCCGGCGGCATCGAGGCCAATGTCGCCACCGGCTATCACGCCATCGAATTCCTGCTCTGGGGCCAGGACCTGCATGGCACCGGCCCGGGTGCCGGCGAGCGCCCCTACACCGACTACGACCTCAAGAACTGCACCGGCGGTAATTGCGACCGCCGCGCCGAGTATCTGAAATCGGCCAGCGACCTTCTGGTTTCGGATCTTCAGGAGATGGTCGGCAACTGGAAGGAAGACGGCGCCGCCCGCAAGGCTCTTGTCGATGGCGAGCCGAGCACGGCGATCTCGACGATCTTCACCGGCATGGGCTCGCTGTCCTACGGCGAACTGGCCGGCGAGCGCATGAAGCTCGGCCTACTGCTGCATGATCCGGAAGAGGAGCACGATTGCTTCTCCGACAACACCTACAATTCGCATCTCTACGACGCCATCGGCATTCGCGCGGCCTATCATGCGAGCTACACGCGTCTCGACGGCACCATCGTTTCGGGTCCTTCGGTGGCCGATATGGTGAAGGCGGCCGACCCGGCGATCGACAAGGAACTGTCTGACAAGCTCGATGTTTCGGTCGCCAAGATGGAGGCGATCAAGGCGCGTGCACTGGCCGGCGAGGCCTATGACCAGCAGATCGCCGAGGGCAACATTGAGGGCAATGCCACCGTCCAGGCGGCGATCGATGCGCTGATCGATCAGACCAAGTCGATTGAGCGCGCCGTCGGCTCCCTGAAGCTCAGCACCATCGCCTTCGAAGGGTCCGACAGCCTCGACGCGCCGGACAAGGTGTTCAAGTAAGGGGTAAACGACGGAGACTGACCCGGAGCCGGACAACCGGCTTTGGAACGGCCTCCGCCAGAAGATCAAGCCACACGGCACGGGAGACGCCGTCAGCCAGCCGAGCAAGCCAATGCTGATTTGTCATTGCAACATCATCACCGAGAAGGAGATCGAGCAGACGATCGTCGGGCTGCTGGACCAGGATCCCTGGCAGTTGATCGTGCCGGCGAAAATCTATCATGCAATGCAAAAGCGCGGTCGCTGTTGCGGCTGCTTCCCAAATGTGGTGGAAACGATCATTCGGGTCACCGAAAACTACCACGCCCGCTCGGAGGCGAGCGGCGTGGATGTCGTTTCACACCTGGATCGCGTCAGAGGCCTGCGCATCCAATACGGGAGCAGAATTCATGAAAGGCGATCCGCAGATCATCGAGCGGCTTAACGAGGCCCTTTTCCTGGAGCTTGGGGCCGTCAATCAGTACTGGGTGCATTTCCGTCTGCTTGAGGACTGGGGATACGCGAAGCTGGCAAAGAAGGAGCGGGCGGAATCGATCGAGGAGATGCACCATGCCGACAAGCTCGTCGCCCGCATCATCTTCCTCGAAGGCCATCCGAACCTGCAGTCCGTGGCGCCGCTGCGCATCGGGCAGAACGTCAAGGAAGTGCTCGAATCCGACCTTGCCGGAGAATATGACGCACGTACCGCCTACAAGCGTTCGCGCGAAATCTGCAACGACGCCGGCGACTACGTGACGATGAAGCTGTTCGAGGAATTGCTGGCCGACGAGGAGGGTCACATCGACTTTCTCGAGACGCAGCTCGACCTGCTTGCCTCGATCGGCGAGGAGAAATACGGCCAGCTCAACGCCGCATCGGCAGACGAGGCGGAGTAAGGGCATGCGGGAATGCGGCGCCTGCTAGAATTCGTGCGCCGCTCGCGGCGGGCCAATGGCTCGCCGCCCCCTGAGAAGACGCCAGCCGGATTGGCGCGTCGGCGCTGTGTCATGCTCGTGTTGGCGCTTACCTCTTCGGCGATGGCGGGTGATCTTCAGCCGGCCGGCTTCGCCACCACGCGCACCGACCTCAATGCGAAGGATCAGGCGCGCGTCATTGCCGTCACCAGGCCGACCACGGATTTTTCCAGGCCAGAGCCGTTCGAATTGATGCAAGGTGGCGCCGGCACGTCCCGAAAGGACGTCAGCCGCGATTCCTTCTCGCAATCCTCGGCCAACATCACCTTCGAGGAAGAGGGCGACTTCAAGCTCGGCAATGCCCTTTTCCGCAAGAACTGGGTCTCGTCGCCATCCTCGACGCAAGCGTCGGACGGGCTCGGCCCGCTGTTCAACGAACGTGCCTGCCAGAACTGTCATCTGAAGGATGGCCGCGGCCGCCCGCCGCAAGGCGACCCCGGCACCACGTCGATGTTCCTGCGGCTGGCCCGCGACGCCAGCAGCGTGGAAGAGAAGGCGGCGCTTGCCGACCATGAGGTGCTCAACTTCCCCGACCCGGTCTACGGCAGGCAATTGCAGGAGCTCGCCGTACCCGGCCTGCCCGGTGAAGGCAGGATGCATATCGATTACCAGGAACGTAAGGTGGAGCTGACGGACGGCTCCGTGATCTCCTTGCGCAAACCGAGCTATTCGGTTGACGGCCTTGGCTACGGGCCGCTTGACCCGCGCACCACGCTGTCGCCGCGGCTCACACCGCCGATGATCGGCCTGGGCCTGATCGAACAGATCGCGCCGTCTGATATTCTCGCCCAAGCCGATCCGGACGACAGGGACGGCGACGGCATTTCCGGCAGGCCGAACATCGTGCGCGATAGCCTGAACGGAGAACTGACGCTTGGCCGTTTCGGCTGGAAGGCACAGACCGCGTCGATCCGCCAGCAGGCGGCGGATGCCTTTGCCGGCGACATCGGCATCTCGACGCCCGAAGAGCCGAAGCATTGGGGCGATTGCACTGCTGCGGAGGCAAAATGCCTCGCCATGCCGAACGGCGTGCAGCAGCGTCTTGGCCCGGTCGAGGCGCCGCCGCCGGTGATGGATCTCGTCACCTTCTATTCGCAGAACCTGGCCGTGCCGTCGCGCCGGGACCTCGACCGGCCGGACGTGCTCGCGGGCAAAAAGACATTCTACGAGATCGGCTGCATTGCCTGCCATACGCCGAAATTCGTCACGCGCCGCGATACGCCCAATAAGGCGCAGGCCTTCCAGTTGATCTGGCCTTATTCGGACTTCCTGCTGCACGACATGGGGCCTGATCTGGCCGATGGCCAGGCCGTGGGCGATGCGACGGGCAATGAGTGGCGCACGCCGCCGCTGTGGGGCATCGGCCTGACCGAGACAGTCAACGGCAATTCCTTCTTTCTGCATGACGGGCGCGCGCGCAGCTTGGCTGAGGCGATCCTGTGGCATGGCGGCGAGGCGCAGAAAGCGCGCGACCGTTTTGCCGCCGCTAACGCGGCCGAGCGTGACGCATTGCTCAAATTCCTGGAGTCACTGTGATGTTCAAGCGTTCTGCATTGTTTTTCGCTCTTCCGCTGGCCCTGCTGGGCGTTGTCCCTGCGTCTGCGGCGGTCAAAGCCTCCGACATCATCCAGCGGGCGATCGATGGCTTCGTCCGCCCGGCCTATGCCGGCCTGCACGAGCATGCGGAAGCCTTGACCGGATCCATGCGCAAGCTGTGCGTCACGCCCTCGCAAGGAGAGCTCGATGCCGCACGCGCCGAATTCTCCGCCACCGTCTATGCCTGGTCGTCAGCCGAAATCATCGGCTTCGGGCCGATCAAGGAGAACAACCGGCTGGAACGCATGCTGTTCTGGCCGGATCGCAAGAGCATTGGCCTGAAGCAGGTGCAGGCGGCGCTGTCGGCGAAGGATCCAACCGCCACAGATCCGGCACAGCTGGCCGGCAAGAGCGTCGCCATGCAGGGGCTGGGCGCGCTGGAGTTCGTACTTTACGGCGACGGCGCCGATGCACTGGCCGGCAAGGATGATCCCTACCGCTGCGCCTATGGCACTGCTGTTGCCGGCAACATCGAAACCATGGCCGGCGAGGTCAGCGCCGCCTGGAACAAACCGGACGGCTTTGCAGCGCTTTGGGCCAATCCGGGGCCGCAGAACCCGCTTTACCGCGACGGCAATGAAGCGGTGACCGAACTGGTCGGCGTCTTCGTCAACGAGCTGGAAATGGTGCGTGACGTGCGCCTGAAAGGGTTTTTCGGCGGCAAGCCGGACGCGGACAAGCCGAAACAAGCGATCTATTGGCGCTCGCAAAACACCACCGCGTCACTGGCCGGCAATCTCTCCGGCATCGATACGCTGTTCCAGGCCTCGAAACTTGGCGACGCCCTGCCGGCCGATGCGCGCTGGATGGCCGAATCGATCCACATCCAGTTGGTCAACGGTGTCGCCACCGCCAAGGCCGTCAGCGGTCCAATCGACAAGGCGCTTGCCGATCCGGCATTGCGCGACAAGCTCGAGCATTTCGCGCTGATCACCTCCAGCCTGTCGACCCTGATCGGGACCAGGTTGACCGCTGAATTCGGCCTGACCGCAGGCTTCTCCTCGCTGGATGGGGACTGAATTGAAAACCCCGCTGATAGATCGCCGCGATTTCCTGAGAGCTGCAGGCGTTGGCTTCATGGCCGCGATGGCGCCATCGGCCTGGGCAACGACGCTTGCGGCCGACGCCGTCTTCGCCACCGCTTTCGTCAAACGCGACGGCAGCTTTGGCGCTGCCGTCCTGTCCGAGGCCGGCAAAGTCCTGCATGCGATCGATCTGCCCGATCGCGGCCACGATGTCACCTTCGATCCCATATCGAAACGCTCGGTGGTCTTCGCGCGCCAGCCCGGCACCTTCGCTGTGGTTTTCGACCATTCGGGCCGTGATGCGCCGCTGACCATCGCCAGCATCGCCGGCCGGCATTTCTTCGGCCATGGCGTGTTCTCGGCCGATGGTGCGCTGCTCTATGCCACCGAAAACGACTTCGACAACGCCGCCGGCGTCGTCGGCGTCTACGATGCGCGGGCGAAATTCAGCCGTGTCGGCGAGTTCCCGACCTATGGCATGGGTCCGCACGAGCTTCTGCTCCTGGGCGATGGCAGGACGATCGCGGTTGCCAATGGCGGCATCGAGACCCATCCGGATTACGGCCGCGCCGAGCTCAACATTGCGACCATGAAGCCGTCCTACGTATTGATAGACCGCGTCACCGGCGACCTCATCGAGAAGCACGAATTGCCGGCCGCACTGCATCAGCTGTCGATCCGCCATATGGACACAGATCCATCCGGGACCGTCTGGTTCGGCTGCCAGTACCGGGGGCCGGGCACCGATCGTCCGCTGCTGGTCGGCCGCGCGGTGCGCGGCAAGGAATTGCAACTGCTCGACATGCCGCAGGACGTTTTGTCCGGCTTCCGCAACTACATAGGCTCGGTCGCCGCCAATCCGGCTGCCGGCACGGTCGCGGTCTCCTCGCCGGAAGGCAACTCGCTTGTCGTGCTCGATGCGGCCAGCGGCCGGGTCGTCGCGAACAGCGCGCTGGTCGAGGTCTGCGGCGTGGCACCTGACGGAACCGGCTTCATGGCCACCACCGGCGCTGGCGAGATCGTCGAGGGCAGTGGTGCGACACGCTCCGAACCGGACTATGTCTGGGACAACCACATGCTGCGCATCGAGCAGGCCGCATAGGCCACAAGCGAAGCCGCTTAACGAATTATGCACTATCCCCTTGCGGTGGCGGGCCGTGGCGGGCACAGGGAATTGTTTTCGAACCGGTTGCTTCATGAAATTGCTTGCCATCGACTGTGCCGCCAACCTCTGCGCCGCTAGCGTCTATGACGCGACGGCGAAGCGGGAGCTCGGCCGCTCGGTGCTCGATCTCGGCAAGGGCCATGCCGAGCAGCTAATGGCGGTCATCGCCGAAGCGCTGGAGGCAGGCGCAACCGACTATGCAGGTCTTGGCGCCATTGCCGTGTCTGTCGGCCCCGGTTCCTTCACCGGTCTGCGGGTCGGCGTCTCGACCGCGCGTGGCCTGGCGCTGGCGCTGAAGATACCGGCAATCGGAGTGACGACACTGGAGGCGCTGGCTGCCGAAGCAGCGACGGCATTTCCCGGTCGCGCCGTGCTGGCGGCGCTGGATGCCGGCCGTGAGGAGATCCACGCGGCCTTTTACGACGAAAGGTTAGTCTTGACTTACGGTCCGGCCGTGGCCACGCTGGCCGACGTGGTGGCAATGGCGATGGCAACGTCTCCGGTGCTTGCCGGCACCGCTGCAGCGCTCATCAGTGCATCGGCCGGGCGCGAATTCGATGTCGGCCCTCGGACGGCCACCGCCGACATTGTCACCTACGCCCGCCTGGCTGCCGCCAAGGGCGCGGGCGAACGGCCGAAACCACTCTATCTGCGCGGCGCCGACGCCAAGCCGCAGGCCGGGTTCATTCTTTCAAGGATCAGACCATGATCCCGAAAAGTGGAAGCCGGTTTTCACGGACAACGGTTCCCGTTTGTCCAGAGATCATGGTCAAACAAGAAAACAAAAATTAGATGCGCATACCTTTTCTCCAATCACGCCGCCGGGACTATGCGCTCGAGCCGCTGAGGATCGCCGACAGTCCGGCGGTCTCGCTGCTGCACCGCGAGGACTTTGTCCGCCCCTGGACCGATGGCGAATTTGCCGCCTTGCTCGAACAGGGCACTGTGTTCGGCTATGCCGCGCGCGAAACCGGACAGGGCTCCAAGCCGCCCGTCGGCTTCGTGCTGGCGCGGCTTGCGGCAGGCGAGGGCGAGATCCTGACCGTCGCGGTGGCGCGATCGCATCGCCGGCAGGGGCTGGGCTGGCAATTGATGGACGCGGTGTTGCGCGAACTGCACGCGCAGCGCGCCGAAGCGCTGTTCCTCGAGGTCGACGAGACCAATGTCGCGGCGATCGCGCTTTATCGCCGGCTGGGCTTCCGCGAGGTCGGCAAGCGGCCGAATTACTACAGGTCGGCCGAACACGGACCGACCGGCGCGCTTGTCATGCGCCGCGATCTTCGCTAGCGAGACGGCCGGGATGGGGCGATGATCAAGAAAATCAGGATTTTCCTGGCGCTGGGCCTCGTTGTCGCCGGTTCGCTGGTCCTCGTGCCGTTACAGATACTGTCGATGAAGACCGGCTGGTGGCCGGAAACCTTCATCCTCAAGATCTGGCACAGGCTGATCATCAGGGCGCTCGGCATGCGCATCCATGTCAAGGGGACGCTGTCCGACAAGCGCCCGCTGCTGGTTGCGTCCAATCACATCTCCTGGACCGACATCATGGTGCTCGGCTCTTTTGCCGACGTAAAATTCATCGCCAGGGCTGATATGGAAGGCTGGCCGCTGATCGGCATGCTTTCGAAGCTGCAGCGTACCGTGTTCATCGAGCGCGAGCGCAAGCGTTCGTCGAGCGACCAGGCAAGCGAGATTGCCAGCCGCATGGCCAAGGGCGATGCGATGGTGCTGTTTGCCGAGGGCTCGACCGGCGACGGCAATATGGTCCTGCCGTTCAAGAGCACGCTGTTCGGCGCCGCCTCGATGGCGATTTCGGAAGGCGCGGCGGAACAGGTGTTCATCCAGCCGGTGGCGATCGCCTATACGCGTCTGCACGGCGTGCCGCTCGGCCGCCGGCATCGCCCGCTTGCCGCATGGATCGGCGATGAGGATTTGATGCCGCATCTCAAGGTATTGCTGGCGGAGGGCGCGCTCGACGTCGAGGTGCATTTCGGCGAGGCAATCGCCTTTTCCAAGGGTTCGAACCGCAAGGAGACGTCGAAACTGATGGAAAGCCAGGTGCGTGAGATGATGCAGGCGGCGCTTGCCGACCCGCGGCCGAGCCGCTAGCCCCGGCATGCCCTTGCTGGCGCGGGCTGAGAATCGTCTGTTTTTTGTCACGGAAAGGCGTTAGAAGCCGCCTTATGGACTTGAACACGATAGAAAGCAACGACATCGGCACTTTGGCTGGACAGCCGGCAGTGCTTTCCACGGCAGCGAGAAAAGTCTTCATCAAGACCTATGGCTGCCAGATGAATGTCTATGATTCGCAGCGTATGGCCGATGCGCTGGCTGCCGACGGCTATTCCGCGACCGATGCCATTGGCGAGGCGGACCTGGTGCTGCTGAACACCTGTCATATCAGGGAGAAGGCGGCCGAAAAGGTCTATTCCGAGCTCGGCCGTATCCGCGACATGAAAGCCGAGCGTGCCCTGGCCGGCCGCGAGATGCTGGTCGGCGTCGCCGGCTGCGTGGCGCAGGCCGAAGGCGCCGAGATCATCCGCCGTTCGCCGGCCGTCGACCTGGTCATCGGCCCGCAGACTTATCACCGGCTCCCCGACGTGCTGGCGCGGGTGCGCGGCGGCGAAAAGATCGTCGAGACCGACTACGCCATCGAGGACAAGTTCGAGCATCTGCCGCAGCCCAAGCGCGCCGAGGTCATCAAGCGCGGCGTCACCGCCTTCCTCACCGTGCAGGAAGGCTGCGACAAGTTCTGCACCTTCTGCGTCGTGCCCTATACCAGAGGCTCCGAAGTTTCCCGGCCGGTGGCGCAGATTGTCGCGGAGGCTGAGCGCCTGGCTGAAGCCGGGGTGCGCGAAGTGACGCTGCTTGGCCAGAACGTCAATGCCTGGCATGGCCAGGGCGAGAACGGCCACGAGTGGGGCCTTGGCCGCCTGCTGTTCAGGCTGGCCGAAATCCCCGGGCTGGCGCGTCTGCGCTACACCACCAGCCACCCGCGCGACATGGATGACGAGCTGATAGCGGCCCATCGCGATCTGCCGTCGTTGATGCCCTATCTGCATCTGCCGGTGCAATCAGGCTCCGACCGCATCCTCAAGGCGATGAATCGCCGGCACACGGCGAGGGATTATCTGGCGCTGCTCGACCGTATCCGCACTGCCCGGCCTGACATCGCGCTTTCCGGCGACTTCATCGTCGGCTTCCCCGGCGAGACAGAAGCGGATTTCGAGGCGACCATGGAGCTGGTGCGTCAGGTGAATTACGCCTCGGCCTTCTCCTTCAAATATTCGCCGCGCCCCGGCACGCCAGGCGCCGAAATGGCCGATCATGTGCCGGAAACGGTCAAGGACGAGCGCCTGCAGCGGCTGCAGGCTCTGCTTGTGAAGCAGCAGCAGGACTTCGGCTTGAGCCTCATCGGCAGCACCATCGACACGCTGATCGAGAAGCCCGGCCGTCAGACCGGCCAGAAGGTAGGCCGCTCACCTTGGCTGCAGCCGGTTATTGTTGATGAAAAGGCCGGCGAAATCGGTGACATTATCCAGGTGCGAATCACGAAGACGGGCTACAACAGCCTGTTCGCCGAATTGGCCTGAGGGTCTCGGCAGATGAGGAGAGACGGTTGAGCGCAGCAGAGCTGAAGAACCTGCCCCCGGTACCGGCATCTGGGGCTTCTGACATGGCGCACATCGTTCTGACTTTCGACAACAACAAGCTTGCCAGCGCCCTCTATGGTCAGTTCGACGAAAACCTCGCCCGGCTCGAGCAGAAGCTTGGCGTCGACATCCGCTCACGCGGCAACCAGCTGACCATCAAAGGGTCCGCTTCTGCCGCCGAGCAGGCGCGCCGCGCCCTGGACAATCTTTACGGCATTCTCCAGAAAGGCGTCGATATCGGCCAGTCCGACGTTGACGGCGCCGTGCGCATGGCGATTGCCGCCGACGATCAGTTGACCCTGCCAACGCTGGAACGCAAGGGCAAGGTCTCCGCCGCCCAGATCGCCACCCGCAAGAAGACGATCTATGCCCGTTCGCTCAACCAGGACGCCTACATGCGGGCGCTGGAACGGTCGGAACTGGTGTTCGGCATCGGCCCGGCCGGCACCGGCAAGACCTACCTGGCGGTGGCGCACGCGGCGATGCTGCTCGAGCGCGGTATGGTCGAGCGCATCATTCTCTCGCGGCCGGCGGTCGAGGCCGGCGAGCGGCTGGGCTTCCTGCCCGGCGACATGAAGGAGAAGGTCGATCCCTATCTGCGGCCGCTCTATGACGCGCTCTACGACATGATGCCGGCCGACAAGGTCGAGCGCGCCATTGCCGCCGAAGTGATCGAAATCGCGCCGCTTGCCTTCATGCGCGGCCGCACGCTGGCGCATGCCGCCGTCATCCTCGACGAGGCGCAGAACACCACGCCGATGCAGATGAAGATGTTCCTGACGCGTCTGGGCGAAAACTCGCGCATGATCGTCACCGGCGATCCGACCCAGATCGACCTTCCCTCGAACACCAAATCGGGCCTGGTCGAAGCCTTGCGGGTGCTGGACGGCGTGGCGGGCGCGGTCACCGTGCGCTTCAACGACGGCGACGTGGTCCGCCATCCGCTGGTGGCGGAAATCGTCAGGGCCTACGACCGGGACGCCAAGCTGGCGCGTGGCCTCGGCGCCGAGAATTGATGTTGGCGATGCGGCTTCATGCCTGAGGACATAATATCCGGCGACGGGAATATTCCCGTCGACATCGACATAGCGGTTGAGGCGGGCAACTGGCCCGACGAGGCAAGCCTGACGCGGCTGGTCGATAGGGCCGTTAAGGCGGCTTTTGCCGAAACCGGCGTGGCGGGCCGTTCCGAACTCAGTCTCGTTTTTTCCGACGACGCCCATATCCAGGTTCTCAACGCCGGCTGGCGCGGCAAGGACAAACCGACCAACGTCTTGTCTTTCCCGGCTTTTCCGTTTGCGCAGGGCGGTCCGTTGCCGCCGATGCTGGGCGACATCGTGCTGGCCGCCGAAACGGTCGCCCATGAAGCGGTACTGGAAGACAAGCCTGTCGAGAACCATATCACCCATCTCGTCATCCACGGCCTGCTGCATCTGCTGGGCTACGATCACGAGACCGAGGCCGAGGCCGAGGCGATGGAAGCCGTCGAACGCGCGGCGCTTGCAAGGCTTGCCATTCCCGACCCCTACGCGTAACTACATCTGACCAATTGACCGGACGACGATGAACGACAAACCAGAGACTGCCGCCCGCCCCGACGCCGGCAGTGCAACCAAGGCTTCCGATACGTCGGAAGAGGGATCAAGTCCGAGTACCGTTACCTCTGGTGCTAGCAGTACCTCTGCTGCTGCCGGCACCTCTGGTGCTGCCAGCATCGGCAGCGCTGCCAGCGAGACATCGCCTGCCGGTCCCTCCCTGTTCGACCGCGTTCTTGGCCTGTTCAGGCAACGCAACGGAACCAGCCTGCGGGAGGAAATCGCCGGCGCGCTTGCCGAGACAACGAGCGATGCCGGCGCCTTCTCGCCCGGCGAACGCGCCATGCTCAACAACATCCTGCGGCTGCGCGAAGTGCGCGTCGAGGACGTCATGGTGCCGCGCGCCGACATTCAAGGGGTCGAAATCACAACGACGCTCGGCGATCTGCTGGGCACCTTCGAGCAATCCGGCCATTCCCGCATGCCGGTCTATTCAGAGACCCTCGATGATCCGCGCGGCATGGTCCATATCCGTGATGTGCTGGCCCACATCACCAAGATCGCGCGCGTCAAGAAGGGCCGCTCGACCAGGAAAGCACCCGTCGCCACGGTTCTCGATCTCGCCCAGGTCGATCTCGCACGCACCATTGGCGACCTCAATCTGATCCGCCCGGTGCTGTTCGTGCCGCCGTCGATGCTCGCCTCCGACCTGATGGCTCGCATGCAGACGACGCGCACGCAAATGGCGCTGGTCATCGATGAATATGGCGGCACCGACGGCCTTGCCTCGCTGGAAGACATCGTCGAGATGGTGGTCGGCGACATCGAGGACGAGCATGACGACGACGAGCCGATGATCACCCAGAGCGGCGACGGCGTGTTCATCGTCGATGGCAAGGCCGAGATCGACGACGTCGCCAAGATGATCGGCGGGGATTTCGCCGCCGGTGAACATGGCGAATATGTCGACACCATCGGCGGCATGATTTTCAACACGCTTGGCCGTGTTCCGGCCCGCGGCGAGGTGGTGCAGGCCATACCCGGTTTCGAATTTCACGTCCTCGACGCTGATCCGCGCCGCGTCAAGCGCGTGCGCATCGTGCAGAGCCAGAAGGGTGAGCGTCGCCGGCGTGCCACGGCGCGCACCGAACAGGCGTGAGCGTTTCGCTCGCACGATGACTATCGACGACCCGTTCAAGCATCCAAGTCTGGGCTCTGGTGTTTTCTACAAGGATCCGCATGCCGCGCTGGACTGGCTCGAGGCGGCTTTCGGCTTCGAGCGCAGCATGGTGGTCAGCGATGCCGAGGGAAAGCTCATCCATGCAGAGATGCGGTTCGGCGACAGCTACATCATCGTCGATTCCGAATGGAGCGATTACGTCGCCAGCCCGGCTTCGCTCTCGGGCAAGAACACGCAGTCGATCTATGTCAGGCTGAAGGGTGGCCTGGATGCGCATTGCGAGCAGGCGCGGGCGCTCGACGCTGATATAATCCAGGAGCCGGCGGATCAGTTCTACGGTGAGCGCCAGTATCGTGCACGCGACCCCGAGGGCCATGTCTGGACCTTCACGCAGACCATCCGTTCGGTTCAGCGCGAGGAGGCCGAGCGGCTGGGGGGCGTTCAGATCGAGGGTTGGCACCGGTAGGCAGGGCCGGAGCTGTGCATCTCAGCTAGCCCATGCGCCGTTTGGAGCGCGGAGCGCAGCCTGTTAAATCTTGTGTCCTGATTCGCGACTCGGAAGTATGCATGGAGCGCCTCACCGGCCGGATAATTCTGCTTTGGGGTTGGCGGCGTGCGCTCGTGGCGTTTCTCGCAGGCGCCCTCGCGGTGCTTGGGCAGGCGCCTTACGACTTCTTCGCCGCCTGTTTCGTCTCGTTCCCGCTGCTGGTCTGGCTGCTCGACGGCGCCACCGGCGAAGCTTCAGGCAGTCTGTTCCGGCGTATGCGGCCGGCTTTCGCCGTCGGTTGGTGGTTCGGTTTCGGCTATTTCCTCGCCGGCCTCTGGTGGATCGGCTCGGCGCTGCTGGTCGAGGCCGACAGCTTTGCCTGGGCGCTTCCCTTCGCGGTGGTCGGCATTCCTTTCATGCTCGCCTTTTTCTACGGCTTTGCGGCAATCGTTGCTCGGCTGCTGTGGAGCAACGACATTGGCCGCATCGCCGCCCTTGCCTTCGGCTTCGGCCTGGCGGAATGGCTGCGCGATTTCCTGTTCACCGGTTTTCCCTGGAATGCCGTCGGCTACGCGGCCATGCCCGTGCCGCTGCTGATGCAGAGCGTCTCGGTGACGGGCATGATCGGCATGAACGCGCTCGCGGTGTTCGTCTTCGCACTGCCGGCACTGCTGGCGGCACGTCGGCACCTGCGCCTCGGCGCGGCACTGTTTGTCGTGCTCGTCGCTGCCCATGTCGGCTTCGGCTATATCAGGCTTGCCGCTCCCGAACCGCCAGCTTCACGCAGCCTGGATGTCCGCATTGTCCAGCCGGCCGTGGACCTGTCGGAAAAATGGGATGCCTCGGTGCGCGACCGCATCTTCGCGGTCCTGATGGGGCTCTCGGGCAAGGCGCCGGATCCAGGCCATCAAAAGCCGCAACTGATCCTGTGGCCCGAAACCTCGGTGCCGTTCCTCTTCACCGAGCGTCCGGACGCATTGACGGCGCTGGGGGATATGCTCGGACCCGGCCAGATGCTGATTGCCGGCGTCGTCCGCGAGGAAGGCGGCTCGGCCGCAAATGCCGACAGCCGCTACTACAACTCCGTGGTGGCGATCGACGACAAGGGTGAAATCACCGACGCCGTCGACAAGGTTCACCTGGTGCCGTTCGGCGAATACCTGCCTTTCGCCGATCTGCTCCAGCGTTTCGGCATCGAGCAACTGGTTGCCGGGCCGATGAGTTTCGCGGCCGGCAATGAGCGGCACGCCATTACGCTGCCCGACGGCATCCGTGCGCTGCCATTTATCTGTTATGAGGTGATCTTTCCCGATCTTGTGGCAGTTGACGCTGCGTCAGCGCAGCTTATTGTGAACGTTACCAATGATGCGTGGTTCGGCGACACGCCGGGTCCGTATCAGCATTTCAGGCAGGCCCAGATCCGTGCGGTGGAAAATGGATTGCCATTGGTGCGTGCCGCCAACAACGGCATCTCGGCCGTCGTCGATCCGCGCGGGCGCATCGTCGATGCGCTTGCTATCGACGCGCGCGGCGCCATCGATGCCCACATACCGATTTCCGGACAGGCGCTCATATCTCCCGGCCAACGGCGCATTAACGGAATGCTGATCATGTTGCTGTTTGCCGTTGGGGCAGCGCTGTTGAACGTAAGGCAAAGGCTACGGGTGAATTGACAGCCAACACATTAGAAACTCATACTGTAAGTGCCTGAAAATTTCTCGAAGCCGGTGGATCGTTCTGTTGGGGCAGTTGCCTCCGGCTTTGTTTGGGCAGGAAAAAAATAGAGAAAGCCGAAAAAATTCGGCGAGGAAAAAATGACAGAAGATAACAAGAAGAAACCGAATCCGATCGACATCCATGTTGGCAGTCGCATTCGGCTTCGCCGCAACATGCTTGGAATGAGCCAGGAAAAGCTGGGAGAAAACCTCGGCATCACATTTCAACAGATTCAGAAATATGAAAAGGGCACCAACCGCGTCGGCGCCAGCCGTCTGCAGGCGATCGCGTCCATACTCGGCGTGCCTGTCGCTTTCTTTTTTGAGGATGCGCCCGGCCAGGAGCCTGTGGCGGGCCGGGGATTTGCCGAGGACGCTTCGATGGCTTTCGCTGTCGAATTCTGCGGCAGCCCTGAAGGCCTTCAGCTCAACCGGGCCTTTGTCAAGATCGCCGACGCCAAGGTGCGCCGCAGGATCATAGACCTGGTCAAGTCCCTCTCCGCCGACGATCCCGACTGATCCTCAATCACGCCAGGACCGGCGGCGCCCCGCCGCCGGTGGCACAAGATAACGGCATCGACATTCATGCCAGAGCCGAAGCACCGCTTGACGAGCGGCGCTTCGCCCCGCTAACACGTGGCGCGCCAAAATCGGCAGCCTGCCGATCGTTTTTCAAGAGGGGACACCCGTGACGCGGCAGAACTACTTCTTTACCTCGGAATCCGTTGCCGAGGGCCATCCTGACAAAGTCTGTGACCGGATTTCCGACGAGATCGTCGATCTGGTCTATCGCGAAGCCAAGAAGACCGGCATGGACCCGTGGAAAGTCCGTGTCGCCTGCGAGACGCTGGCCACCACCAACCGTGTCGTCATCGCCGGCGAAGTGCGCGTCCCGGAAACGCTGCTGAAGAAGGACAAGGCAGGCAACATCCTCAAGGATGCCGCCGGCCATCCGGTCGTCAATCCGGCCAAGTTCAAATCGGTCGCCCGCAAGGCGATCCGCGAAATCGGCTACGAGCAGGCCGGCTTCCACTGGAAAACGGCGAAGATCGAGGTTCTGCTGCACGGCCAGTCGCCTGACATCGGCCAGGGCGTCGACAACGCTGCCGACCGTCAGGGCGAAGAGGGTGCCGGCGACCAGGGCATCATGTTCGGTTATGCCTGCCGCGAGACGCCGGATTTGATGCCGGCGCCGATCTACTACAGCCACAAGATCCTCGAACTGCTGGCTGCTGCCCGTCACGAAGGCAGCGGTGAAGCCGGCAGGCTCGGGCCGGATGCCAAGAGCCAGGTCACCGTTCGCTATGTCGATGGCAAGGCCGCCGAGGCGACGCAGATCGTGCTGTCCACGCAGCATCTCGATGCGAGCTGGGATTCAAAGAAGGTCCGCAAGGTCGTCGAACCCTATATCCGCGAGGCGCTGGGCGACCTCAAGATCGCCGACGATTGCATGTGGTACATCAATCCGACCGGCAAGTTCGTCATCGGCGGGCCGGACGGCGACGCCGGCCTGACCGGCCGCAAGATCATCGTCGACACCTACGGTGGTGCCGCACCCCATGGCGGCGGCGCCTTCTCCGGCAAGGATACCACCAAGGTGGATCGTTCGGCGGCCTATGCGGCGCGCTACCTGGCCAAGAACGTGGTGGCGGCGAAACTCGCCGACCGCTGCACCATCCAGCTTTCCTACGCCATCGGCGTCGCCCAGCCGCTGTCGGTCTATGTCGACTTGCACGGTACCGGCAAGGTCGACGAGGCAAAGCTCGAGGACGCGCTGCGCATGGTGATGGATCTGTCGCCGTCGGGCATCCGCCGTCACCTCGATCTCAACAAACCGATCTACGCCAAGACGTCGTCCTACGGCCATTTCGGCCGCAAGGCCGGCCGTGATGGGTCTTTCTCCTGGGAAAAGACCGATCTCGCCAAGGCGCTCAAGGACGCGGTCGCCGCCTGACAGCGGCGCCGGAAGTCCCGCCATGGATCCGAAGGACAGACCAAGCCGCGCGACCGAAGCCTTTTTCGGTCGCCGGCGCGGCAAGACCATGCGTCCGCAACAGGCGGCCGCGCTGGAAAGCGGCTTCGGTGCATATCGGCTCGATCTGGCGGCCGGGCCGCCGGCCGATCTGCAAACTCTGTTTCAAACCGATGTCAGCGCGGTTCGCCTCGAGATTGGCTTCGGCGGTGGCGAACATCTCCTGCACCGCGCGACCGAGGCGCCTTCGATCGGCTTTATCGGCGTCGAGCCCTTCGTCAACGGCATGGCCAAGATGATGATGGCGGTGCGCGAGAAACCGCTCGCCAATCTGCGGGTTTATGACGACGACGCCACAAGGCTGCTCGACTGGCTGCCGCAGGCCTCGCTCGGCGGCATCGATCTGCTCTATCCCGACCCCTGGCCGAAGAAGAAACACTGGAAGCGACGTTTCGTAAGCCCGGTCAATCTCGAGCGGTTCGCGCGCGTGCTGAAGCCTGGTTCAAAATTCCGCTTCGCCTCCGACATCGACACCTATGTCAACTGGACCTTGCTGCATTGCCGCGCGCATGGCGCGTTCGCATGGCAGGCTTGCGAGGCGGCGGACTGGCACCGGCCCTATGATGGTTGGCCGGGCACCCGTTACGAGGCCAAGGCCATTCGTGAGGGCCGGCGGCCGGCCTATCTTACCTTCATTCGGAAATAGGCTCGCTGTCTTAGAGCAATTCCAGGAAAAGTGTGAAACGGTTTTCCGTCCGGAATTGCGTCAAAGCTAAAAGCGGCGGCCGATGCGATCGAAGGCGGCCGGCTCGACGCCGAGGTTGCGCAGGTCGTCGGCGCGCGGCCTGCGACCGGCTTCCACGGCCCGTGAAGCGGCCACGGCGCTGCCGAATACGGTGAAGAAGTCGCCTATTGCAGAAAATATCTTGCGATTGCTCATGATCATGTCCTTTCGCGCACGTGTGGCGCACGGCCACCTTTGTGCAGCGCAGCGTAAGTAGGTGCGTTTCAGCGCCAATCCCATGGGGGCCGCCGCATGGGCGCCATGCGCTCCATGCAACGCTGGCGGGGGCCACCTCGATGGCAGCGTTGCCCGACCAGCATAGCGGGCTTGAAACACAGGCCGCGATCGTCTATATCAGCCTCAAATTCTTGGTCGGTATGACGAAGAGTGGGTCCACCCGGTCCCGCTCTTTTTTATTACCTGCCGATAACTTGGTAGAGAACGACAGGGCTTCAATGACTGCAACGGCAAGCGAGGGCGACGATCGCATCATCCGCGAAAGCGGCATCGATGCGCGCATCGCGCTGATCGTCCAGCCGGTTCTGCGCGGCATCGGCTTCCGCCTCGTGCGGGTGCATCTGTCGGGCCAGAACGGGCTGACGCTGCAGATCATGGCCGAACGCGAGGACGGCACCATGACCGTCGAGGATTGCGAAGAGGTCAGCCGCGCGGTGTCGCCGGCGCTCGATGTCGATGATCCGATCGAAAAGGCCTACCATCTTGAAGTCTCGTCGCCCGGCATCGACCGGCCGCTGGTCCGCAAATCGGATTTCACGACCTGGACGGGTCATCTGGTGAAAATGGAAACATCGATCGTCGTCGCCGACCGCAAGCGCTTCAAGGGCAAGATCGCCGAAGCCGGCGAAGACGATGTGCTGATCGAGCGCGACAAGGCAGCCTATGGCGAGGAGCCGACGGTGCGCGTCCCCTATGACGCGATTGCCGATGTGCGCCTGATCCTGACCGACGATCTCATCCGCGATGCCCTGTCGAAGGACAACAGGGCGCGCAAGGAAGCCAAGAAGCGCCGTGGCGAACCGGACGACGACGAGTCGGGTGCGGAAGCGGACGCCACGGAAGAACACGAACAGGAACTATGATTGAGCTGCCGGGCGCAAAGGTCCGGCAAACAAGCTCGGGAGAAAAACGATGGTTGTAAGCGCCAACAGACTTGAATTGCTGCAGATCGCCGACGCGGTCGCGCGTGAAAAGTCGATCGACAAGTCGATCGTCATCGCCGCCATGGCCGATGCGATCCAGAAGGCGGCGCGCTCGCGTTACGGTCAGGAGACCAACATCCGCGCCGACATCAACCCGAACACCGGTGAGATGAAGCTGCAGCGGCTGATGGAAGTGGTCGAGAAGGTCGATGACTATGCCACGCAGATCGCCATTTCCTCGGCTCGCGAGCGCAATCCCGACGCCCAGCTCGGCGACTTCATCGCCGAACAGCTGCCGCCCATGGATTTCGGCCGCATCGCCGCCCAGTCGGCCAAGCAGGTCATCGTCCAGAAGGTCCGCGAGGCCGAACGCGACCGCCAGTATGACGAGTACAAGGACCGCATCGGCGAGATCGTCAACGGTACCGTCAAGCGCGTCGAATACGGCAATGTCATCGTCGATCTCGGCCGCGGCGAAGCGATCATCCGTCGCGATGAGCTGATCCCGCGCGAGAACTACAAATATGGCGACCGCGTCCGCGCCTATGTCTACGATGTGCGCCGCGAGCAGCGCGGCCCGCAGATTTTCCTGTCGCGCACCCATCCGCAGTTCATGGCCAAGCTGTTCACCATGGAAGTGCCGGAAATCTATGACGGCATCATCGAGATCAAGTCGGTCGCCCGCGACCCAGGTTCGCGCGCCAAGATCGCCGTCATCTCGCGGGACTCTTCGATCGATCCGGTCGGCGCCTGCGTCGGCATGCGCGGCAGCCGCGTCCAGGCCGTCGTCGGCGAATTGCAGGGTGAGAAGATCGACATCATTCCGTGGTCGCCTTCTGCGGCGTCCTTCATCGTCAATGCGCTGCAGCCGGCGGAAGTCGCCAAGGTCGTGCTCGACGAGGATGCCGAACGCATCGAAGTCGTGGTTCCCGACGACCAGCTGTCGCTGGCCATCGGTCGCCGCGGCCAGAACGTGCGTCTGGCTTCGCAGCTGACCGGCTGGGATATCGATATCCTGACCGAAGCCGAAGAATCCGAGCGCCGCCAGAAGGAATTCGTCGAGCGTTCGTCGCTGTTCATGGAAGCCCTCGACGTCGACGAGATGGTCGGCCAGGTGCTGGCCTCCGAAGGCTTCACCAGCGTTGAGGAAGTCGCTTATGTCGATTCCGGCGAGATCGCCTCTATCGACGGTTTCGACGAGGACACCGCTTCGGAAATCCAGACCCGCGCCCGCGAATATCTGGAGAAGATCGAGGCCGAGCACGACGACAAGCGCAAGGCGCTCGGCGTTTCGGACGAATTGCGCGAAATCCCCGGCGTCACCACCGCCATGATGGTGACGCTTGGCGAGGACGGCGTGAAGACGATCGAGGATTTCGCCGGCTATGCCGCCGACGACCTGACCGGCTGGAAGGAACGCAAGGACGGCGAGACAAAAGTCTATCCGGGCGTGCTGGCCAATCATGGCGTGACCCGCGCAGACGCCGAACAGATGGTTCTGGCCGCCCGCCTCAAGGCCGGCTGGATCACCGAAGACGAGCTTGCAGCCGAAGAAGTCTCGGCTGACGAAGCCGTTGGTGCGTGAGGTGAAACCGCATCGCACCGAACCCGCCCTTGGACGAGATGAACGATCGCACCTGCATCGTTACGCGCAAACAAGCCGAACCGGATGATCTGATCCGGTTCGTCGTCGGCCCGGATTCGGCCGTCGTTCCCGACATCAAGAGAAATCTGCCCGGCCGCGGTTGCTGGGTGAGCGCCGACCGCCTACATATCGACAAGGCTGCGGCGAAGAACCTCTTTGCCCGCGCCTTCAAGGCACAGGTGGTCGTGCCGCCCGATCTTGGCGGCATGGTCGACGGGCTGCTTTCCAGGCACGCTCTGGGCATGCTTGGTCTTGCCCGCAAGGCAGGCGCAATTTCGCTTGGTGCTACCAAGGTCGAGAGCGCGGTGCGCGGCGGATTGGCGCTTTTCGTGCTGCATGCTTCCAAGGCGTCCGATGACGGCGTGCGCAAGATCAGCCAGGCACGACGGGCGACGGTCCATCTCGGTGGGCCCGCTATCCTTGCCTACAAACTTTTCTCCGAGGCCGAGTTGAGCTTGGCATTGGGGGGTACAAATGTGATACATGCTGCCGTTCTCGCGGGAGACGCGGGCAGGGCGGTCCAGAAGCGCATGGTTGCGCTCGACCGGTATCGGGGCGGTTCCCCGGACGATCTGGCAATGCTTGCGGCTGTTGCTGACGAAGATGATGCCGCAGAGGATATGGAATGAGCGATACGAAATCGGGTGACGACAATACGCTGAGTGTGACGCCGAAGAAGACCTTGACGCTGAAGCGCCCCGGTATGGAACAGGGCACTGTGCGCCAGAACTTCTCGCACGGCCGCACCAAGCAGGTCGTCGTCGAAACCAAGAAGCGCAAGTTCTCGATGCCCGGCGACAAGCCGGAGCCTGTTGCCGCCCCCGTCTTCACACCGAAGCCGGCGGTCGTGGCCGCACCCGTCGTCGTGCCGGAAGCACCGAAGGCGCCGCCACCCCCGCCGCCACCGGCCCCAGTCGAGCGCAGCGGCATGGTGCTGAACGAACTGTCGCGCAGTGAAATGGAAGCACGCCGCAGGGCGCTCGAGGGCTCGAAGGTTCGCGAGGTCGAGGACCGCCAGCGCGCCGCCGAGGATGCCAAGCGTCGCGCCGAGGACGAAGAGCGCCGCAAGCGCGAACGCGATGAATCCGCGCGCCGCCAGGCCGAGGAAGAAGCACGGTTGCAGACCGAGGCCGAATCCCGCCGTCGGGCCGAGGAAGAGGCGCGTCGCCGCGCGCCATTGGCTGCCGAACTGGCAACAGTCGATGACGAGGAAGTGGCCAAGCCGAAGCGGGTTGGCGCCGGCGCACCGGTACGCCGTCCGGTCACGCCTGAAGTGGCGCGTCCGGCCAAGCCGACCAAGAGCGAGGAAGATCGCCGCCGTGGCAAGCTGACGCTGAATTCGGCATTGTCCGACGAAGATGCGCGAGCCCGTTCGCTGTCGTCGATGCGTCGCCGCCAGGAAAAATTCAAGCGCGCGATGCACAATGAGCCGCGCGAGAAAGTCATGCGCGAAGTGATCCTGCCAGAGACCATCACCATCCAGGAACTGGCGCAACGCATGTCCGAGCGCGCGGTCGACCTGGTCAAGTTCTTCATGAAGCAGGGCCAGATCCTGAAGCCGGGCGACGTCATCGACGCCGACACGGCCGAGCTGGTCGCCACCGAATTCGGCCACACGGTCCGCCGCGTCGCCGAATCCGACATCGAGGAAGGCCTGTTCAACATCGCCGACAATGCCGAGGACCTGGTTTCGCGTCCGCCGGTCGTGACGATCATGGGTCACGTCGATCATGGCAAGACCTCGCTGCTCGACGCGATCCGCAACGCCAATGTCGTCTCCGGCGAAGCCGGCGGCATCACCCAGCATATCGGCGCTTACCAGGTCGAGAAGAATGGTCACAAGATCACCTTCATCGACACGCCCGGCCACGCCGCCTTCACGGCGATGCGTGCTCGTGGCGCCCAGGCGACCGATATTGCCATCCTGGTGGTTGCGGCCGATGACAGCGTCATGCCGCAGACGATCGAATCGATCAGCCATGCCAAGGCGGCCGGCGTTCCGATCATCGTGGCGATCAACAAGATCGACAAGCATGATGCCGATCCGCAGAAGGTGCGCTCCGAACTGCTGCGCCACGAGGTTTTCGTCGAATCCATGGGCGGTGAAGTTCTGGACGTCGAAGTATCGGCGACCAAGGGCACCAATCTCGACAAACTGCTCGAGGCGATCCTGCTGCAGGCCGAAATTCTCGACCTGAAAGCCAATCCGGACCGTACCGCCGAAGGCGTCGTCATCGAGGCCCAGCTCGACAAGGGCCGTGGTCCCGTTGCCACCGTGCTGGTGCAGACCGGCACGCTGATGCCGGGCGACATCCTCGTTGCCGGCAATGAATGGGGCCGGGTGCGTGCGCTGGTCAACGATCGTGGCGTGCAGATCAAGGAAGCGCCGCCGGCGATGCCGGTGGAAGTGCTTGGCTTGCAGGGCACCCCGCAGGCCGGCGATCGCTTTGCCGTGGTCAACAACGAGGCCCGTGCCCGCGAGATCACCGAATACCGCCAGCGTCTGGCGCGCGAGAAGGCGGTTGCCAAGCATGCCGGCCAGCGCGGTTCGCTCGAGCAGATGATGTCGCAATTGCAGACAAGCGGGCTGAAGGAATTCCCGTTGGTCATCAAGGGCGACGTGCAGGGCTCGATCGAGGCGATCAACGCCGCACTCGACAAGCTCGGCACCGACGAGGTTCGTGCACGCATCGTCCATGCCGGCGCCGGCGCCATTACCGAAAGCGACGTGTCGCTGGCCGAGACTTCGGGTGCCGCGATCATCGGCTTCAACGTCCGCGCCAACGTCCAGGCACGTGCCGCTGCAGCGGCGGCTGGCATCGAGATCCGCTACTACTCGATCATCTACAACCTTGTGGATGACGTGAAGGCGGCTCTGTCGGGCCTGTTGTCGCCGGAGCGTCGCGAGACTTTCATCGGCAATGCGCAGATCCTCGAAATCTTCGACATCACCAAGGTCGGCAAGATCGCCGGCTGCCGTGTCACCGAAGGCAAGGTCGAGCGTGGTGCGGGCGTGCGCCTGATCCGCGACAACGTCGTCATCCACGAAGGCACGCTGAAGACGCTGAAGCGCTTCAAGGACGAAGTTTCGGAAGTCCCCGGCGGCCAGGAGTGCGGCATGGCCTTCCAGAACTACGAGGACATGCGCGTCGGCGACGTCATCGAGTGCTTCCGCGTCGAGATGGTGACCCGGACACTCTGAGTTCGAGTGACTTGTCCATACCGGGCGGTGGTCGAAAGGCCGCCGCCCCAAGTCTATTGAGAATGCCCATATGAGACATGCGGCACGGTTCCATCCCGCGCCTCACGCTTTCAGGATTGAGAAAAATGCCCCGTCCAACCGCATCCAGCCCATCCCAGCGCATGCTGCGCGTCGCCGAACAGGTGCGCCATGCGCTATCCGAAACCCTGCAGCGCGGCGAGATCATCGATCCGCTGATCGAGAACACCGTGGTGTCGGTCTCGGAAGTGCGCATGTCGCCCGATTTGAAGGTCGCTACCGCTTTCGTCTCGCCGCTCGGCGCCAAGGATACCGATGCGGTGGTCGAGGCGCTGAACAAGCATGCGAAATTCGTCCGTGGCCGTGTCTCCGGCGCGCTGCGGCAGATGAAGTTCATGCCGGAGTTCCGCTTCAAGCTCGACACCTCCTTCGACAATTTTGCCAGGATCAACGACCTCTTGAAATCGCCGGAAGTGGCGCGCGATCTGGGTCCTGAGGACCAGGAAAACGCAGACCAGGACAAAGACGACAACAAGGACACCGAATAGTGGCGCGTCGCGGCAAGAAGAAGGGCCGGCCGATCTCGGGCTGGCTGATCCTGGACAAGCCGGTCGGCATGGGCTCGACCGAAGCCGTCTCCAAGATCAAATGGCTGTTCCAGGCGGAAAAGGCCGGCCATGCAGGCACGCTCGACCCGCTGGCGTCCGGCATGCTGCCGATCGCGCTTGGCGAGGCTACCAAGACCGTGCCTTACGTGCAGGACGGCGCCAAAATCTATCGCTTCACCGTTGCCTGGGGACAGGAGCGTTCGACCGATGACCTCGAAGGTCCGGTGACGAAAGAATCCGACCTGCGTCCGTCGGAAGCCCAAGTGCTCGCCCTGCTGCCGAAATACACCGGCGTCATCATGCAGACGCCGCCGCAATTCTCGGCGATCAAGATCGCAGGCGAGCGCGCCTATGATCTGGCCCGCGACGGCGCGACGGTCGACATACCCGCGCGAGAGATCGAGATCGGCCGTCTGGACGTTGTCGAGCATGGCGCCGACCATACTGTTTTCGAGGTCGAGTGCGGCAAGGGCACCTATGTGCGCTCGCTGGCCCGCGACATGGGCCGCGACATCGGCTGCTTCGGTCACATCTCCGAATTGCGCCGGGTCGAGGTCGAGCCGTTCACCTCGGAAGACTTCGTCACCATCGCCGAACTGGAAGCCGCCCGTTTCGGTGTGGAGGAGGTCGACAGCTCGGACACGACAGAAGCCGCTGACAAGGCAGAGGCTGCCGACAAGGTGGAAGCGCCAATCGACTTCGACGCCATCGATGCGCTTCTGGTCGACACATCGGCTGCCCTCGATTGCCTGCCGCAGATCGCCATCAGCGATGACGCGGCAACCAAGATCCGCCTCGGCAACCCGGTCATCATCCGCGGCCGCGACGCACCGGTGGAAGCCGAAGAAGCCTGCGCCACGGCGCGCGGCAAGCTGGTCGCCATCGGTGCCATTGAGCAAGGCATGTTCAAGCCCAAGCGGGTCTTTGCCGGTTGATTCCTGTCGTCTAATGTCGAGGCGAGGACTCGCACGAGGGGAATATGGCAAAGGCTGAGACCGTGAAGACGCGGGCACCGGCGAAAACGCGGCGGCCGCCGGTCGGTGCGTCGCCCGGCACGCTGATCGCCGACCCGTCGGCGCGTCGCTCGGAACTGCGTTTGACGCTGATCTCGCCCGAAAAATTCAAGACTATCGAAAATGCCAGCATCGACGACCTCAACACCCATTGCGACAAATGGCCGGTCCTCTGGCTCGACTGCACCGGCCTCGCCAACATCCCGCTGATCGAGGAGATCGGCCGCATTTTCAGCCTGCATCCGCTGGCGCTGGAGGACGTCGTCAACACCGGCCAGCGGCCCAAGGTCGACTTCTTCGAGGACCATGCCTTCGTCGTCGTCAGGATGATCGACGATGTCACCTCGCACCGCTATGAGCAGATCGCCGTCTTCTTCGGCAGCAACTTCGTCGTTACCTTCCAGGAGCGGGAAGGCGATCCATTCGATCCGGTGCGCAAGCGCATCGAAAGTTCGGCGCCCAACCGGCTGCGCGCCCGCGGCGCCGACTACCTTGCCTATGCGCTGATCGATGCCATCGTCGACAGCTATTTTCCGCCGATCGAGGCCGCCGGTGACATGGTCGACAGCATCGAGGACCAGATGCTGCATTCGCCGCACAAACACCAGATGCGGCAGCTGCATGAATTGCGGCGTGACGCCAACGTGCTGAAAGGCGTGCTGTGGCCGATGCGCGATGCGCTGGCGACGCTGATCCGCAACGATGTGCCCTATGTGAAGGCCGAGACCAAGATCTTCCTCAACGACACGCTCGACCATGCGCTCAGGCTGATCGAGCTGGTCGAGACCCAGCGCGATATGCTGACCGGCCTGATCGAGATGCACCTGTCGCTGAGCCAGGCGCGCACCAACGACGTTATCAGCTATCTCACCATCGTCTCGGTCATCTTCATGCCGCTCACCTTCCTGGTCGGCATCTGGGGCATGAATTTCGATCCGGAGTCTTCGCCCTGGAACATGCCGGAACTGAAGGCCTACTACGGCTATCCCTTGTCGCTGCTGTTCATGGCGCTTGTCGCGTTCGGGCTGATCGCCTTCTTCAAATGGAAGAAATGGCTTTGACAGGGATAAACCTGCCATTTTGGCCTGAAAAGCCGGCTTGTGAATTGGGCTGGTGTTTTCCGGGGAATTGCACTATATGCGCCGCAGCTTAGCGCTATGACGCTTTGCTTGCACCGGCCCCTGCTGGACGACATCCCGGCTGAGGGCGACCCGTTTCCTCAAACAGATAAGGAAAAACACGATGTCGATTACTGCCGAGCGCAAACAGGAATTGATGGGTGAATTCGCAACCGCCAAGGGCGATACCGGGTCTCCGGAAGTCCAGGTGGCCATCCTTTCCGAGCGCATCAAGAACCTGACCGACCATTTCAAGGACCACAAGAAGGATAACCATTCCCGCCGTGGTCTGCTTGCTCTCGTCTCCCAGCGCCGCAGCCTGCTTGATTATCTCAAGCGCAAGGACGACGCGCGCTACCAGACGCTGATCGAGAAGCTCGGTCTGCGTCGTTGACGAATCGACCGGCGGGCTTTCGAAGGAGAGCCCGCCGGTCGCGCATTCTGCCAGTCGTATCGACTGGCCAGACCCGGTTTCGATCGTGCAGAGGGCACTCGAAACCGCCCATGGACGGTCATGGGGCAGGATTGCAGGACGCTCGCGCGCGCACCGCGCCGAAATCACCCGAGCCTCCCGTTGTCTTGCCCGTGGCTGCCCGAGAAAGGAAGCCAGGGAAAGGGCATCTCCGCGCACCGTGAAACGGCGCGGCCCTTTCCTCATATTAAGGACAAGAGATGTTCAATCACCACAAAGTGGAAATCGAATGGGGCGGTCGTCCGCTCATCCTCGAAACCGGCAAGATCGCGCGCCAGGCTGATGGCGCGGTGCTCGCCACCTACGGCGAGACCAAGGTCCTCGCCACCGTCGTTTCGATGAAGGAGCCGAAGCCCGGCCTCGATTTCTTCCCGCTGACCGTCAACTACCAGGAAAAGACCTACGCCGCCGGCAAGATCCCGGGTGGCTATTTCAAGCGTGAAGGCCGTCCGAGCGAGAAGGAAACGCTGGTTTCCCGCCTCATCGACCGCCCGATCCGCCCGCTCTTCGCCTCCGGCTACAAGAACGACACCCAGATCGTCGTCACCGTCGTCCAGCATGATCTCGAGAACGATCCCGACATCCTGTCGATCGTTGCCACTTCGGCCGCCCTGACGCTCTCCGGCGTCCCCTTCATGGGCCCGGTCGGCGGCGCCCGCGTCGGCTACATCAACGGCGAATACGTTCTGAACCCGCATGTCGACGAGATGCAGGAATCCAAGCTCGACCTCGTTGTCGCCGGCACCGCCGACGCTGTGCTGATGGTTGAGTCCGAAGCCAAGGAATTGGGCGAAGAGCTGATGCTCGGCGCCGTCATGTTCGGCCACAAGGGCTTCCAGCCGGTCATCGACGCCATCATCAAGCTGGCCGAAGTCGCCGCCAAGGAGCCGCGCGACTTCACCGCGCCGGACTATTCCGCGCTTGAAGCCGAGATGCTGAAGATCGTCGGCGACGAACTCAGCAACGCCTACAAGAACGTCGACAAGCAGAAGCGTTACGCCGCCGTCGACGCCGTCAAGGCGAAGGTCAAGGCAGCGTTTGCCCCGGCCGAAGGCGAAGATGCCAAGTACACTTCCGAGCAGATCGGTTCGGTATTCAAGGAACTCCAGGCCAAGGTCGTGCGCTGGAACATCCTCGACACCGGTTCGCGCATCGATGGGCGTGACCTCAAGACGGTCCGCAAGATCGTCTCCGAAGTCGGCGTCCTGCCGCGCACCCACGGTTCGGCGCTGTTCACCCGCGGCGAGACCCAGGCGCTGGTCGTTGCCACGCTCGGCACCGGCGAGGATGAGCAGTATGTCGATTCGCTGACCGGCATGTATAAGGAGAAGTTCCTCCTTCACTACAACTTCCCTCCCTATTCCGTCGGCGAGACCGGCCGCATGGGTTCGCCGGGTCGCCGCGAAATCGGCCATGGCAAGCTCGCCTGGCGCGCCATTCGCCCGATGCTGCCGAGCGCCGACCAGTTCCCCTACACGCTGCGTGTCGTCTCGGAGATCACCGAGTCCAACGGTTCGTCGTCGATGGCCACCGTCTGCGGCACCTCGCTGGCGCTTATGGATGCCGGCGTGCCGCTGGCCAAGCCCGTCGCCGGTATCGCCATGGGCCTGATCAAGGAAGGCGAGCGTTTCGCCGTTCTATCCGACATCCTCGGTGACGAGGATCACCTCGGCGACATGGACTTCAAGGTCGCCGGCACCGCCAACGGCATCACCTCGCTGCAGATGGATATCAAGATCGAAGGCATCACCGAGGAGATCATGAAGATCGCGCTGGACCAGGCCAAGGATGGCCGCCAGCACATCCTCGGCGAGATGGCGCATGCTCTGACCGGCGCGCGTTCGGAACTCGGTGAGTTCGCACCGCGCATCGAAGTGATGCACATCCCGACCGACAAGATTCGTGACGTGATCGGCTCGGGCGGCAAGGTGATCCGCGAGATCGTCGAAAAGACCGGCGCCAAGATCAACATCGAGGACGACGGCACGGTCAAGATCGCTTCGTCCAATGCCAAGGAGATCGAGGCGGCGAAGAAGTGGATCCACACCATCGTCGCCGAGCCGGAAGTCGGCGAGATCTACGAAGGTACGGTCGTCAAGACCGCGGACTTCGGCGCTTTCGTCAATTTCTTCGGTCCGCGTGACGGCCTCGTCCACATCTCGCAGCTTGCCAACGACCGGGTCGCCAAGACCTCGGACGTGGTCAAGGAAGGCGACAAGGTCTGGGTCAAGCTGATGGGCTTCGACGAGCGCGGCAAGGTCCGCCTGTCGATGAAGGTCGTCGACCAGGCCACCGGCAAGGAACTCGCCCGCGACAAGAAGACCGAAGGCGAAGAAAACGCCGCCTGATTGGTCTGAGATCATGAATCGAAACGGGCGCGGCTTATGTCGCGCCCGTTTTCATTTTCAGCCTAGGTTTCAAAGCGCTTAGACAAGTCGAGATCGAACAATGTCCGCCGAGCCGTTGAAGACGCTTTTCCATTCCTTCGAGGCGGAGGCTGTTTCTCTACCGGGCAAGGGCACGCGCGCCCTGTTTCTCGGCGCTGAGCCGGGTTTTCGCCTGCCTGGAGGCTTTGAGGCGACGCTTCACCTCGTACAGGGCTTCCGGCCGCATTTCAGCGCGCTGCAGGCGTCTGGCTTCGTCGTCACCGCGCAAGTGGAAGGCGATGGCTTCGATATGGTACTTGTGCTTGCCGGCCGGCATCGCGGCCTGAACGAAGTGCGCATCGCGCAGGCGCTTGAGTGCGTGGCGCCGGGCGGCCTGGTCGTCATTGCCGGCGGCAAGGACGATGGCATTGCCAGCCTGCGCAAGCGCGTTGACGAGCTTGTGCCGCTTGAAGGCCACTTGCCCAAATATCACGGCATTGCCTTCTGGCTGCGACGTCCCGCCGATCTCGCCGCCGCGGAAGAATTGCGCGCTGCCAACCCCGCTCGGCTGGTTGAAGGCCGGTTCCACACCGCGCCCGGCATGTTCTCGTTCGACCGGATCGATACCGGCTCGAAATTGCTGGTCGAGAATTTGCCCAATGACCTGCGTGGCAACATTGCCGATCTCTGCGCCGGCTGGGGCTATGTGGCGGCCGAGATCGCCGCCCGCTCCCCCGGCGTTCAGGCGCTCGACCTCTATGAGGCCGATTTCGCCGCGCTTGAAGCCGCGAAGCTCAATCTGGCAGCGGTCAGCCAGCCGATCGCCAGGAATTTCTTCTGGATCGATCTGCTGAAGGAACCAGTCGAGAAGCGCTACGACGCGATTGCCATGAACCCGCCCTTTCACCGCAGCCGGGCGGCCGAGCCGGAGATCGGCGCCGGCATGATCCGAGCGGCGGCCAAGGCCTTGAAGCCGGGTGGGCGGCTGTTCATGGTCGCCAACCGTCAGCTTCCCTACGAGCCGATCTTGGCGGCTGTCTTTTCGAGCCATGCCGAACTCGCTCGTGACGGCATGTTCAAGGTGCTTTCCGCTCGTCGTTGAAGCATGATCCCGAAAGTGGATACCGGTTTCGGAAAAGATCATGCTCAGACGAAAACAGATATCGCGTCGCACTCAATGCAGATTGGCAACGCCCCGGACCTCATCGGTGATATGCACGTCGCCGACCCTGATCTTGAGGGGGGCGGGCCTGCCATACAGGTAGCCTTGCACCACCTCGCAGCCGGCTGCCCTGAGCAGTGTCGCCTGGCTTTCGGTCTCGACGCCTTCGGCAATGATGCTGACGCCGAGCGCGCGCGAAAGCCCGACGATGGTCGAGACGACCGCACCGGAGCTGGAATCCGTGTCGAGGCGGCTGACGAAGGACCGGTCGATCTTCAGCTTGCCGAATGAGAAATCGATCAGGTAGCTCAAATTGGAATAGCCGGTGCCGAAATCATCGACGGCGACCGAAATGCCGATATCCGCAAGCTCCTTCAGGATGGCGGCGGCGCGGTCGCGATCCTGCATCATCGCCGTCTCGGTCACTTCCAGTTCCAGCCGTGACGGCTTGATGCCGGTGCTCGTCATGGTGTCGCGCACGATGCCGACGAAGTCCTTGGTCATGAACTGGACGGGCGAGATGTTGACGGCGACGAAGCAGTCGTCGGGCAGATGCCGGGCGTCGCTGCAGGCTTTGCGCAGCACCCATTCGCCGATCGGACCGATCATGCCGGTTTCCTCGGCGATCGGAATGAACTCCATCGGCGGGATCATGCCGCGTTCCGGATGCCGCCAGCGGATCAGCGCTTCGTAGCCGACGATGCGGCCGGTCGGGAGATCGAGCTGCGGTTGGTAATGAAGGTCGAAGTCACCGCGCTCGAAGGCTGTATGCAGTTCGGATTCGATCCACTGGCGATGGTCGGCGACCCTGCCCATTTCGGCATGGAAGACGGACCAGTTGCCGACGCCGCTGGCGCGCGCGTTCTGCAGCGCCAGATTGGAGCGGCGCAGGATGAGGACGGGATCGACACCGTCCTTTGGCATCGCCACGATGCCGACCGACAGGCTGACCGATTGCAGGTGCGTACCGAGATCATAGGGCTCCATCATCTCGTCGATGAGCCTCTCTATGGTGCTTTCCAAGGACCCTGCGACTTGGTTGTCGGGGAGCAGGATCGCGAATTCACCGGCGCCGATGCGTCCGATCAGCGCGCGCGGCGGCACGCACGTCTTCAAGCGCTTGGTGAAGGCGCGGATCAGCTCGTCGCCCTGGCTGTAGCCGATGGCGTCATTGATCTGCTTGAACCGGTCGATGTCGATATCGATGAGGAACATCGGCTCGCCGGTCCGGCTGGTCGCGCATGCCGCCTCGGCAATCTTGCCGACCATCGCCGGACGTGCCACCAGGCCGGTCAGCTTGTCGAAATGGGTTTCCGTGAAGACGAAATCCGCCGATTCATCGACGCCGGCGAAGAAGGACATCGCGGCGACCGACGCCGCCAGTGCGCAAAGAGCGGCCATCACCGAGACCATCATGTCGGCGGAGATGCCGGCAAAGCCATCGCCGAGACCGAGCTTCAGGCCCCAGAGCCCGAGGACGAAACTGCCGAGACCCGAACTCGCTATGGTGAGCAGTCGGAACACCGGTGTTCGCTTCGGGTTGCTGACGGCGAGCATTGAAAGTTCCCCTGAGTACGGAGCTTTCTACCGGATATCTCCTTAAAATGAGTTTCCGCGAATGAATCCAATTTTATTGGACCTCAAGTATTTCTTGAGCGGATCAATGCGACTGGCGCTGAAACGGGGTTTAGCCGCGCGCTTTAAGCTTCGTGTTTTCAGATGTCCGCCATTTCAAAACCGTCGCGCACCTTTGGCCGACAGGCGTTAGTCTCGCCCGCCGTCGGTCTGCTTCAATTCGTCGAGCGTCGGCATGGAAACGATGTGATAGCCGGAATCGACATAGTGGATTTCGCCGGTAACCCCGGAAGACAGATCCGACAACAGATAAAGCGCCGAACCACCGACCTCGTCGATGGTCACCGTGCGGCGCAGTGGCGAGTTTCGCTGCTGGTAGGAGAACATGTGGCGGGCGTCCGAAATGCCGGCGCCGGCGAGCGTGCGCACGGGCCCAGCCGATATGCCGTTTACCCTGATGCCGCGCGGACCGTAATCGTTGGCGAGGTAGCGCACGCTGGCCTCCAGTCCGGCCTTGGCGACGCCCATGACATTGTAGTTCGGCATGACGCGGACGGAGCCCGCATAGGTCAGCGTGATCATCGATCCGCCGTCCTTCATCAAGGTGGCCGCATGGCGGGCGACCTCGGTGAAGGAGTAGCAGGAGATCACCATGGTGCGGACGAAATTATCCCGGCTGGTGTCGGCGTAGAGGCCTTTCAACTCGTTCTTGTCGGAAAAGCCGATGGCGTGGACGATGAAATCCAGCCCGCCCCATTCGTTGCCCAGGGTCTCGAACGTGGCGGCGACCGAAGCGCTGTCCTCGACGTCGCACGGCACGACCAGCGAGGCGCCGAGCTTGTCGGCCAGCGGCTTGACCCGGCGTCCGAAGGCATCGCCCTGATAGGTGAAGGCGAGTTCCGCCCCGTGTTCGGACAATTTCCGGGCGATGCCCCAGGCGATCGAATGATCGTTGGCGACACCCATGACAAGCCCGCGCTTGCCCTTCATCAATCCGTCCATGGCCGGCAAATCCTTATGCGGAATAGCGCTGGAAAACGAGCGTGGCGTTGGTGCCACCGAAGCCGAACGAATTGGACAAAACAGTGTCGATCCTGGCATCGTCGATGCGCTTTCGCACGATCGGCATGCCCTCGAATTCGGGGTCGAGGGTCTCGATATGGGCGCTTTCGCCGATGAAACCGCCCTGCATCATCAGGATCGAGTAGATGGATTCCTGCACGCCGGCCGCGCCCAGCGAATGGCCGGTCAGCGACTTCGTCGAGGTGATGTACGGCATCTCTGGGCCGAACACCTCGCGGATGGCGCCCATTTCCTTGGAATCTCCCACCGGCGTCGAGGTGCCATGGGTGTTGATGTAGTCGACCGGCGTGGAAACCGTGGCCAGCGCCTGGCGCATGCAGCGGACCGCGCCTTCGCCTGAAGGAGCAACCATGTCGTAGCCATCCGACGTCGCGCCATAGCCGACGATCTCGGCATAGATCTTGGCGCCGCGCGCCTTGGCATGCTCAAGCTCTTCCAGCACCAGCACACCGGCGCCGCCGGCAATGACGAAGCCGTCGCGATTGGCGTCATAGGCACGAGAGGCGGTCGATGCCTTGTCGTTGAATTTCGACGACATGGCGCCCATGGCGTCGAACAGGTCCGACATCGTCCAGTCGAGATCCTCGTGGCCGCCAGCGAAGACGATGTCCTGCTTGCCCCATTGGATCAATTCATAGCCATTGCCGATGCAATGCGCCGAGGTCGAACAGGCCGACGAGATCGAGTAGTTGACGCCGTGGATCTTGAACCATGTGGCAAGCGTCGCCGATGCGGTCGACGACATTGCCTTCGGCACCGCGAACGGACCGATGCGCTTGGGACTACCGTTCTTCAGCGTCGTTTCGGCAGCTTCGACGATGGTGCGGGTGGATGGTCCGCCCGATCCCATGACGATGCCGGTGCGCTCATTGGTGATGTCGCTCTCGCCGAGGCCCGCATCCGCGATCGCCTGGTCCATGGCGACGTGGTTCCATGCAGCACCCTGGCTCAGGAAGCGCATCGCACGGCGATCGATCATCGCCGATGGATCGAGCGTCGGCGCTCCCCAGACCTGGCAGCGGAAGCCGTGTTCGGCGAAGGAATCCGAGAAGCTGATGCCTGATCTGGCGTCATGCAGCGAGGCTTGCACCTCGTTGGCATTGTTGCCGATCGACGACACGATGCCGAGGCCTGTGACTACGACACGTCTCATTCGCAACTCCTTCCAGGGATGCTGGCCAAGGGGGCTGGCCAGGGGTGCCGGTCAGCCGACCGCCGACTGCTTGGACAGACCGACTTTCAAATCCGTTGCCGCGTATATGGGTTCGCCATCCGCCTTCAGCCAGCCATCGGCGATGCCGAGCACCAGCCGGCCCCGCATCACGCGCTTGAAGTCGATGCCATATTCGACCTTCTTCACCGAAGGCGTGACCATGCCCTTGAATTTCACTTCGCCGGTCGACAGCGCCATTCCCTTGCCGGGTTCGCCAAGCCAGCCAAGGTAGAAGCCCGTCAATTGCCACATGGCGTCGAGGCCGAGGCACCCCGGCATGATCGGATTGCCGATGAAATGGCAGGCAAAGAACCACAGGTCCGGCTTGATGTCGAACTCCGCGCGGATAAAACCCTTCTCGAAGGCGCCGCCGGTCTCGCTGATCTCGGTGATGCGGTCGAACATCAGCATTGGCGGATAGGGAAGCTGGGCGTTGCCCGGTCCGAACAGTTCGCCGCGGGCGCAGGCCAGCAATTCGTCGTACTCGTAGCTGGATTTACCCGCCATCAATCTCATCCCATATCGTTCCGGGCCATCGGGTGCCCTTGTCGTTGGTTTCCTAACACAATCTGTTTCAGGCCGGAAACCGGCGTTTGCGCTTAGCCTGCTCGTCTGCCTGGGTCAATGCGCGCTATTGATCGCATTCGGACGACAGAATATATGTCCTGAGAGGTCCGGTTTCGGCAGACGTTCATTTTTTTGCCATTCTGGGCGTGTCTTGGGGCGGAACTGTGGGGTTCGACGAGAAGATGGACCTGGACGGCCGGAAGGAAAATGTCGCTGTGGACAAGCGGGTCCGTGAAGCCGGGCTGAGGCCGACGCGTCAGCGCATTGCGCTGGCCGATCTGCTTTTCGCCAAGGGCGACCGGCATCTGTCGGCCGAGGAACTGCACGAGGAGGCGGTTGCCGCCGGCGTGCCGGTGTCGCTGGCCACCGTCTACAATGCCCTTCACCAGTTTACCCAGGCGGGACTTTTGCGCATCCTCGCCGTCGAAGGCGCGAAAACCTATTTCGACACCAACACCTCCGACCACCACCATTTCTACATCGAAGGCGAAAACCGTATATTCGACATCGACAGCGGTCCGGTGACGGTTGCCAACCTGCCGGAGCCTCCGGAAGGGATGGAGATCGCCAATGTCGACATCGTCGTGAGGCTGCGCCCCAAACGCCTCGAATGACTGGCGAGGCCAGAATCATCTGCCAAGCCAGAATTATCGGCCAGGGATGAAACCCCTCGATCTCGTAATCCGGCTCGAATGGGCGATCGTGGCACTGGCTGCCGTCATTTTCTACGGTTCGACCGGCATCTCCTGGTGGCTCTTCGGATTGCTTATCCTGGCGCCTGACCTATCGATGTCGGGCTATCTGGCCGGTCCGCGCGTCGGTGCCCTTGCCTACAACGCCTTGCACATCCTGATCGTGCCCGTGCTGCTGCCGCTCGGAGGGCACATGTGGGGCAATGCGGCCGCGATGGCGGTTGCGCTGATATGGATCGCCCACATCGCCATCGACCGTGCGCTGGGCTACGGTCTGAAGCTGCCGACCGGCTTCCAGGACACCCATCTCGGCCGTATCGGGCATAAAGCCAGGACCGCGAAAGAGAATCAGTCCTTGACCCGTTCGCCGGGATAGGCGCCCCAGACGACCGACTGGGCAAGCCAGCCGGTGTGGCCTTCGAACGTCATTTCGCACCACTGGCCGTCGCAGGATTTGATCGTACCCATGACGCCAGGTTCGATCATCGCGACCACCCTTGCATCCTTGTCGGGGCTGTTGAGAAGATTGATCCGGGTGCCCTTGCCGCGCTGCCATGGTGCGACGATTGCCGTGCGTCGGCCGGAAAGCAGCGACTGGTTGATCCAGCCTTCCGAACCATCGGCATCGCGCACGCGGCGCCATGTGTCGAATTCCTGGATGATCTCCATCGGCAGGCCGGCCTTCATGTACATCCAGTCGACCGAGTAGTTGGCGCCGGGGCCGACGCGCGAGTTGACGCGGCCGGATTTCAGGCTGACGAACCGCGGCAGCGGCAGGCCGCTCGGCCCGAGCGTGACGACGCTCTGGGCAGGTGCAGCCGCACTCTGTGCCGCCGTAAGCGGAGAATAAAGCAGAGCGCCGAGAAATGCTGCACTGAGGGTCAGGCGAAGCGACGCGAAACCAGACACTTTCATTCCTTTCGGCGCTTGCCTCGGCGCCCCTTTTTCTTTGTCTTCGGCGGCACCGCTTGTTACATGGGTAATCGGCACCGCGACCGGCTTTCAGTTTCGCCGGTCTTGGTTAAAGAGGTCTCAACGAGATCGGGTTAGAGCAATTCCAGCAAACCTGTGAAGCGGTTTTGCGTTCGGTATTGCGGCAAATACTCGAGAGGGAAACAATGGCAGGCAAAAAAAGGCCTCTCGTCGTCATCACGCGCAAGCTGCCCGACCCGGTCGAGACCCGCATGCGCGAACTGTTCGACGCAAGGCTGAATGTCGAGGACCGGCCGATGACGCAGCCGGAACTGGTCGCGGCGGTCAAGGAAGCCGACGTTCTGGTGCCGACCATTACCGACAATATCGACGCGGCGCTGATCGCTCAGGCAGGCGACAACCTCAAGCTGATCGCCAATTTTGGCAACGGCGTCGACAAGATCGATGTCGCGGCTGCGGCCAAGAGGGGCATCACCGTCACCAACACGCCGAATGTCCTGACCGAAGACACCGCCGACATGACGATGGCGCTGATGCTGGCGGTGCCGCGGCGGCTCGCGGAAGGCGCCAATGTGCTCACCGGCGACAAGAAATGGGCCGGCTGGTCGCCGACCTGGATGCTGGGCCGGCGCATCTGGGGCAAGCGGCTCGGCATTGTCGGCATGGGGCGGATCGGCACGGCCGTAGCCAGGCGGGCCAAGGCCTTCGGACTGTCGATCCACTATCACAACCGCCACCGCGTGCTGCCGGCCGTGGAAGACGGGCTGGAGGCGACCTATTGGGAAAGCCTCGACCAGATGCTGGCCCGGATGGATATCATCTCGGTCAACTGTCCCTCGACGCCGGCAACCTTCCATCTGCTTTCGGCGCGGCGGTTGGCGCTGCTGCAGCCCACCGCCTATGTCGTCAACACCGCGCGCGGCGACATCATCGACGAGGAAGCACTGGTCAAGCTGATCCAGGACGGCAAGATCGCCGGCGCCGGCCTCGATGTCTACGAGCACGAGCCAGCCTTGAACGGCAAGCTGCTGAAGCTCGCGGCCAAGAACAAGGTCGTGCTTTTGCCGCATATGGGCTCGGCGACGCTCGAGGGCCGTATCGACATGGGTGAAAAGGTCATCATCAACATCCGCGCCTTCGTTGACGGCCACCGCCCACCAGACCGCGTGCTGCCGCTCAGGACCTGATGCTGTCGCGGTGCAATATCCGTGGCCCACAAACCGTAAGATAAGACTTACGGGAGGGCTTTGCGCATGGTGACCGAAGTCGGCCTGGCATAGCCGTCATGCGCCGTCCGTTCAGTTTCGCGAAAGCCGAGGCGAGCAAAGGCCGCATGGTTTGCGGTCAACTCGATCCGCGTCTGAAGCTCGATGGCGGCCTTGCCGCGGCTGCGGGCAAGGTCTTCGACCGCCTGCATCAGCTGCCGTCCAATGCCTTGTCCCTGGCAGTCCGGCGCCACGGCGAGCTTGCCGACATAGAACTCTGCCACCTTTTCAAGGGCAAAGACGCAGCCGACGATCCGATCGCCCTTGAGCGCCACGAAGCCGGTCTCCCGCCCTGCCTTGTCCCGCAGAGTGTCGGCGGTCAAAAGGTGGGCCGAGGAGGGCGGGTCGATAACATCGTCCATCGAGGCGAAGGCACGCATGATCAATGCGAGCACATCGTCCCAACGGTCGAAATCGGTCGGGATCCGCCTGATGGAGACTGCTTCGATCCGGCCCAAGAATTCAGCTTCTCTTGTAACGGATGGTGTCGAAGCGCGCCGCCAGCCCATCATAAAGCAGCAGCCGGCCGACCAGCGGTTCGCCCACGCCGGTGATCAGCTTGACCGCCTCCATGGCCTGCAGCGTGCCGATGACGCCGGTCAGCGCGCCAAGCACGCCGACTTCGGCGCAGGACGGCACCAGGCCCGGCGGTGGCGCTTCGGGAAACAGGTCACGATAGCCTGGGTTGGGCTTGCCGTCCTTGCCGTCTTCGAATGGCTTCAGCACCGTGACCGAGCCGTCGAAGCGTCCGACGGCGGCATGCACCAGCGGTTTCCCAGCGCTCGCGCAGGCATCGGCCACGGCGTAGCGCGTTTCGAAATTATCGGAACCGTCGACGACGATGTCATAGCGGGCGACGAGGGCAGGCGCATTGTCCGTGGTCAGCCGGAATGTATGCGGTTCGACTGTGGTATTGGGATTGATGCGGGCGATTGCCGCCTTGGCGCTGTCGGTTTTCAGCAGGCCGACAGTGTCGGTGCCGTGAATGACCTGACGCTGCAGGTTGGAGAGCGAAACGGTGTCGTCATCGACCACGCCGAGCGTGCCGACGCCGGCGGCGGCAAGATATTCAAGCACCGGGGCGCCCAGCCCGCCGGCGCCGATGACCAGCACCCGGGCCTGCTTCAGCCTCTGCTGTCCGGCGCCGCCGATTTCCGGCAGCACGATGTGGCGGGCATAGCGTTCGATCTCGTCTGCGGTCAGGGCGGCAGTGGTCATTGCCTGATCATACAGGCACGGAAAAACCTTGTCAGGGGTCTTCGGTTGGCCCAACCGTCCCATGGTCGACGGTCAGGAATTGCGCGCGGCCCTGGAGACTGGAAAACAGCGCAGCATCGGTTCCTGTCATGAATGCCTGGCAGTTCAGTTCCTCCAGGATGGAAAACAGCGCCGCGCGCCGCCCGCTGTCGAGATGCGCAGCGATCTCGTCGAGCAGCAGGATCGGCGTCATGCCCGACATTTCGCCGGTCAGCCTCGCGTGCGACAGCACGATGCCGACCAGCAGCGCCTTCTGCTCGCCGGTCGAGCAGAGCTCGGCCGGCATCGCCTTGGGGCGGTGCCGAACCACCAGGTCCGAACGGTGCGGGCCGTCGAGCGTACGCCCGGCGGCGCGATCGCGCTCGCGGCCCTCGGCAAGCGTCCGACGGAAGCGTTCCTCCACATCGACCGCCGGCGCCACGGCAATCTCGGCTTCCAGCTCGCCTGAAAGGCCGATATCGGCTTGCGGAAACGGTCCCGTGTCGGGCAGCCTGTCGATCATGGCGGCCAGCAGGCGCACCATCTCGGCGCGCGCCGCGGCAATCGCCACACCGGTTTCGGCCATCTGCGTCTCGATAGCGTCGAACCAGCGGTCGTCCCGAGAGCTTTCGGTAAGCAGCCGGTTACGACCGCGCATCGCCTTCTCGTAGTCGATCGCACGTTGCCCGTGGCCGGGATCGATCGCCAGCACCAGCCGGTCGAGGAAGCGCCGGCGATCCGCGGCCGGTCCGGTGAATAACGCGTCCATGGCTGGCGTCAGCCAAACCACGCGCAGCCATTCCAGCATGTCCTCGGCCGAACGCGCCGAAGCTCCGTTGATGCGTACCCGCCTGCCGCCTTCGCCGGCGGTGTCACCGCCGGAAATACCTGTTCCGATCTCGACCTGGCCATCAGGTCCGTCGAGCCGAGCATGCAGCGCAAAGCCGCCGTCGCCGCCCTCGCGCGCGACATCGGCGTAGGGCGCGCGGCGCAAGCCACGTCCCGGTGTCAAAAAGGAGATCGCTTCGAGGAGATTGGTCTTGCCGGCGCCGTTGTCGCCGGAAAAAACCACGGCACCTGGCGCCAGATCGATCGTCAGCGCCGCATAGTTGCGGAAATTAGTAAGTGTTAGCTTACTTATATGGTTCTGTGCCGGCAACCGCTATCCGCCTATAGAAGTCGCCGTAAATATCGCGCTTGCCGCCGGTCCACAACAGGACCGAAGTGCTGACACCGCGCCGCTACACGCGCATCGGCATCAGCACATAGAGTGCGGTCTCGTCGGCCATGTCGTGGATCAGCGTCGGCGAACCGGCATCCGCCAGCATGAACTTGGCCTCCGTGCCGGTCAGCTGCGCGGCAACGTCGAGCAGGTACTTGGCGTTGAAGCCGATCTCGATCGGATCGGATGAATAGTCAGCGGACAGTTCTTCGGTGGCGCTGCCTGAATCCGGATTGTTGACCGCAAGCGTCACCTGACCCTCGCTGATCGACAGCTTCACCGCGCGACCGCGTTCGGAAGAGATGGTCGAAACACGATCGACGGCGGCGGCAAAGCTCTGGCGGTCGATGATCAGCTTCTTGTCGTTGCCTGTCGGAATGACCCGCTGATAATCGGGGAAGGTGCCGTCGATCAGCTTCGAGGTCAAAACCACGCTGCCGATGGTGAAGCGGATCTTGGTGTCCGACAGTTCGGTGGTCACCGCAACATCCGGATCGTCGACAAGCTTCTGCAGCTCGCTCACCGTCTTGCGCGGAATGATGATGCCCGGCATGCCCTCGGAACCCGCCGGCGCGTCGATCTCGGCGCGCGCCAGGCGGTGGCCGTCGGTCGCCACCGAGCGCAGCTTCAGCTTGCCGCCAACCTCATGCGTGTGCAGGTAGATGCCGTTCAGGTAATAGCGTGTCTCCTCGGTGGAGATGGCGAACTGGGTCTTCTCGATCAGGCCTTTCAGGGCAACCGAGTCGAGACGGAAGATATGCGAGAAGGATCCGGCCGAAAGCTCCGGGAAGTCGGATTGCGGCAGGCACTGAAGGCGGAAGCTCGAGCGGCCAGACGTCACCGTCATGGCGTTGCCGTCCTCGTCCGTCTTCAGCATCACCTCGGCGCCATCGGCGAGCTTGCGCACGATGTCGTAGAGCAGATGTGCCGGGACCGTCGTCGCCCCGCCGCGCTCCACCTTGGCGGGCGTCGCTTCGGTCACCTCGAGGTCGAGATCGGTTGCCTTCATTTCAAGGCTGGCGCCTTCGGCGCCGAGCAGCACGTTGGACAGGATCGGTATGGTGTTTCGCCGCTCGACCACACGATGGACGTGGTTGAGCGACTTCAGGAGATTTGACCGTTCCAGGATAACACGCATGACGAAACAGGCTCGCTTGAATGAATGACGGGTCACCAGTGAGCGGCGTCCCGCGAAAGGTCTGAATAGGCTCAGAATCTGCGTAAACTGACAGGAAAAAACCAGCAAACGCAAGCCCGCGCCGCCGGTTCAGGCCGGCTACGCGGGCTTTCTGGGGATAACGCGCCCGAAGTCCGCGAGCCAGTGTCGAAAAACCGAAATCCAGATCGCTTCCAGGCGATGCCACGAGCCCGATGCAGGCCCGGCGCCGCACTGGCAAGCCATTGAATCCCGGCGTTGTTTCGGTTCGGCCCTCCCGGAGGGTCAGGCCTGATCGTTGATCAGCCGCCTCAGAAGCTCAAGTTCCTGCGCCAGCGTGTTGTCGTTGCCGGAAAGGTCCTCGATCTTGCGCACGGCATGCAGCACCGTGGTGTGATCGCGGCCGCCGAAACGCCGTCCGATCTCGGGTAGCGAGCGCGGCGTCATCACCTTCGACAGGTACATGGCGACCTGCCGCGGCTTGACGATGGTGCGCGTGCGCCGGTTGGACAGCAATTCGGTCTTCGACACATTGTAGTGACGCGCCACGATGCGCTGGATGTCCTCGATACGGACACGCTTCGGCTCGCCTGTGCGATAGATGTGGCCGAGGATTTCGTCGATCCGGTCGATGGTGATCTGCGGCTCGAAGGATTGACGGAACAAAAGCTGATTGAAGGCGCCTTCCAGCTCGCGTCCGCTGCCGGTCACGGTGCGGGCGACGTGATTGAGGATCTCCTCCGAAATGTCGAGGGATGCGTCGTCGCTCCTGGCCGTGGCAAGGCGCAATTTGAGCATGCCGAGGCGCATGGCGAAATCGGGCGCCGACATTTCAAGCGCGACACCGCCATTGAGGCGCGAACGGACCCGCGGTTCGAGCGATTCCAGTTCCGATGGTGGCCGGTCGGCAGCGACGACGACCTGCTTGGCGCTGTCGAGCAGCATGTTGATCAGGTGGCAGAATTCATGCTGGATCGACTTGCCCTGCAGGAACTGCATGTCGTCGATGATGAGCAGGTCGATGTCGCGCAGCTGCTCCTTGAGCGTCAGAGCGTTGTTGTCGCGGATCGCGGTGGCAAAGCGCCACATGAAATACTCGGCCGTGAGATAGACGACGCGCGACTTGGGGTTCTGCTTCAGCGATTCCGCGGCGATGGCCTGCAGCAAATGGGTCTTGCCGAGCCCGACGGTTGCGTGAAGGAAGAGCGGATTGAAACGCACCGCGCTCGATTGCGATTCCGCCACTGCCTTGGCGGCGGCGAAGGCCACCCGGTTCGACGGCCCCTCGATGAAAGAGCCGAACGTGTAGCGTGGATCGAGCGGTGACCCCAGAACGTTGTGGCGGAATTCGCTCTCGATGGGTGTGCCCGGACGCGGAGTCGATGCGCGCTCCACCCGGCTGGGGCTGACTGTGCCTGCGGCAAGCGCCGTCTGCGTCTGCCGTGTCACCTTGCTGCGTGCCGGCGTTACCTCTGGCTCGGCCTGGGCGCGTCCCTGACGGGTTGCCGTGCGCACGACGATGTCTATCTTGAGAAGATCGGGATCCTCCTGCTTCCACAGCTCGGAGATGAGGTCGAGATAGTGGCCGTTGATCCATGAGCGCAGGAAGGCGGTAGGCACCGAGATGCGGACAATGCCCTTGGAAGCCTCGGCGACTTTCATGCGGCCAAACCAGCTCGAATAGACTTCGGTTCCCAGGCGCGCCTTCAACTGGGTCTTGACCCGGTCGAATTTCTGTTCCGCGTCGCTGGACACCGCCATGTCGTTTGCTCCGATCAAAGTTCCAGGAAATGGGAGGTCGCCCGTAAGTTCCCTTTCGATGCCGCTCTGCATGATCTTTTCCTTGTCCTTCCGTACCTGTTTTCCGCCGGGGATGCGCCTCCTGCATCCGGTTCCGGCGACCTA